>CAWJDW010000015.1:0-61850 GCA_963841665.1 uncultured Alphaproteobacteria bacterium | reverse complement strand
GCAGGCGATGTACGAGGTGCCCGACGCCATCGGTGCCGTCAGGCACCGTGGTGCAGGTCGTGCAGGCCGGCTACATGATCGGCGAGCGCATGCTGCGCCCGGCGCTGGTCGGCGTCTCCAAGGGCGGCGCCAAGGCTACGCCCAGCCGCCGATGACGAGTCGACAGCGCGAACTGGATGATCCCTGGCTCTCGATTCTAAAGCCGCCAAGCGCGGAGTTTTACTGGTCAAGCCGCGATATCGGCCGACTGGATGCGCTTGACCCCGGCCTTGGCCATGTCGGCCCAGGCCTTGGCCAGCGAGCCCTGGGTGTCGATGCCGCGGCAGGCGTCCTCGACCACATAGGTCTCGAAGCCGGCCTTGCGGGCATCGAGCGCGGTCCAGGCGACGCAGAAATCGGTGGCCAGTCCCGCGACGAACAGCGCTTTAGTGTTGCGCGCGCTTCAGATAGGCGGCAAGCCCGGTCGTGGTCTTGCCGTCGGCCTCGGTGAAGGCCGAGTAGCTGTCGACGTCCTTGTGAAAACCTTTGCGGATGATGAGCTCGGCTTGCGGGATCGCGAGATTCCTTCGATAGCGAGGCGCCGTCGGTGCCCTGCACGCAGTGGTCGGGCCACAGCACCTGCTTGCCGTAGGCGAGATCGATCGTCTCGAACGGCTTCTTGCCGGCATGGCTGGAGGCGAACGAGACATGCCCCGGCGGTGTGCCAGTCCTGGGTCATCACCACGTTGGCAAAGCCCTTGGCGACCCGGTTGATGATCGGCACCACCTGCTCGCCGTCCTTCACCGCGAGGCTGCCGCCGGGCAGGAAGCAGTTCTGCACATCGATCACCAGCAGCACCGACGCGTCATCGGGCTTGATCGCCGCCGCCGCCCAGCCGCCGCGAGGCGATTGCCGCCACAGCCGCCGCGCCCATCCCAGAAAGAATTTGCCTTCGATCCAACATGTCGCATCTCCTCCTGCTGGGTTAAGTCGCCATCAGCTGAACGGAGGATCAAATCAGCTTGCGCGCGTGAGCGTAAAGCACGATTCCGCGGCGGCCACGGTGCGAATCGAAGATCAGCCGCGCGGCTGGATGCCGTCGCGCACGGCGCGGAAGCGCGGAAAGGCCTGCGCCCATTGGTCGCGCGGCGCGCTGCCGATGATGCGCATCGTGTTCGGGCCGCCGAAGCGCAGCCACTGCACCACGGTGACCGGGGTGTTGTCCTTGCCGCTGGTGGCATCGATCCGCGTTTCATAGCCGGCCTGCCGCCGATTCGGATCGGCTCGGACATGGTGATGCGTCGCTCGCGCACGCCGGGGATTTGTGGTCGCGGCCTCCTGGCGAAGCGGTCGCGATCGTCCGGCTCGGGCGGTGCGGCGCCGATGATGCCGATGATCATGAAGGGCGCGGTTCGAAGCCGCTGTCTCGTCGCCGTCGGCGAGGATTACCGCGGCGCCGGGCGCCAGCGTGCGGACGTTCTTGAAGTTGCTGAGCTCGGTGACCTTGAACGGCATCAGGCCGAGCTGCTCGTCGACCGGCACCTCCTTGCGGATCGACGGCGGAGGCAAACATCTGGCGCATCGCATCGTCGGTGTAGATCTTGCCGGCGTTCTCGGGAACCTGCACGGCGATATAGCCGGAGAAGGTGCCGCCCGGCAGGATCATCGAATAACGCCGCACGGGGGTGGCGCCCTCCTTGGCGTTTCGATGGTGTAATAGGCAAGCCCGGCGCTGGTCTCGATGCTCTCCGGCTTGATGCCGCCGGCGCCGGCCGGATTGGCCTTGAAGGCGTTCATCACCTCGCCATAGGCGTCCGCCGGCAGCTCCGTCGACCAGCACCTTGACGCTCTGGTCTTCGGTCTCGAAGCCGGTGAATGTCTTGGCGGGGACGAGGCCGACCAGCGGCGTCAATCCCGACCCGGACGCCCGGCGGAAAGACCGGGTCGGCGGCGAAGCGCGCAGGCCGCCAGCATGGCGACGATAAGCAGGGCGACCGCGGTGAGGAGTCGAAGAGGCTTCATGAAGAACCTATCTGGCTTCGATTGAGGCCGTTCGATGGCCGGCCGTCGCGGCGCCGTCGCATCGGCCGGTTCTGGCCCGATTTTCACGGGTTTGATCGCGGGCGTCGAGCAACGGGCGGCTTTTAGCGGGTTTGAACGGTCCGGGCAACAGGGCAGTGCGCTTTGCATCGGTACCGGTTCGCGAAGCCTCGGCCTGCGCTGAACGCGCGAGTTGCCAGGCCGAAATGCGCGCCGGCCTCGACACTATCTTTCAAAGGCGCGGGTTTTCATGGCCCAAGGTTGCGTCCAGTCCTTGCGGGCCAGTACCCCCCTCCTATATGAGGCTCACCGTCGCAATATCGCGAGTATTTGATCGTGTGGGGGTTTGGATCGGGGCGCCGTCAGGGCCCAGCCAACCTGCCGCAAAAAGAAGGATATGAGACCATGGGAAAGGTCATCGGCATCGATCTCGGCACCACCAATTCGTGCGTCGCCGTCATGGAAGGCAAGACGCCAAAGTCATCGAGAATGCCGAGGGCATGCGGACGACGCCGTCGATCGTCGCCTTCACCGACGATGGCGAGCGCCTCGTCGGCCAGCCGGCCAAGCGCCAGGCGGTCACCAATCCCGAGCGCACCTTCTTCGCGGTCAAGCGCCTGATCGGCCGCCGCTACGACGACCCGATGGTCGAGAAGGACAAGAAGCTCGTCCCCTACAAGATCGTCAAGGCGTCGCAACGGCGACGCCTGGGTCGAGGCCGACGGCAAGACCTATTCGCCCTCGCAGATCTCCGCCTTCATCCTGCAGAAGATGAAGGAGACCGCGGAAGCCCATCTCGGCCAGAAGGTCGACCAGGCCGTCATCACCGTTCCCGCCTATTTCAACGACGCCCAGCGCCAGGCCACCAAGGACGCCGGCAAGATCGCCGGCCTCGAAGTGCTGCGCATCATCAACGAGCCGACCGCGGCGGCGCTCGCCTACGGCCTCGACAAGACCAAGACCGGCACCATCGCGGTCTATGACCTCGGCGGCGGCACCTTCGACATCTCGATCCTCGAGATCGGCGACGGCGTGTTCGAGGTGAAGTCGACCAACGGCGACACCTTCCTCGGCGGCGAAGACTTCGACATGCGGCTGGTCAGCTATCTGGCCGACGAGTTCCAGAAGGAGCAGGGCATCGACCTGCGCAACGACAAGCTCGCGCTGCAGCGCCTGAAGGAGGCGGCCGAGAAGGCCAAGATCGAGCTGTCCTCGACCACGCAGACCGAGATCAACCTGCCCTTCATCACGGCCGACGCAGACCGGTCCGAAGCATCTGACCATGAAGCTGACCCGCGCCAAGTTCGAGGCGCTGGTCGACGATCTCGTCCAGAAGACCATCGAGCCCTGCCGCAAGGCGCTGAAGGATGCCGGCCTCACCGCCGGCGAGATCGACGAGGTGGTGCTGGTCGGCGGCATGACCCGCATGCCGAAGGTGCAGGAGGTCGTGAAGCAGTTCTTCGGCAAGGAGCCGCACAAGGGCGTCAACCCGGACGAAGTCGTCGCCATCGGCGCCGCGATCCAGGCCGGCGTGCTGCAGGGCGACGTCAAGGACGTGCTGCTGCTCGACGTGACCCCGCTGTCGCTCGGCATCGAGACGCTGGGCGGCGTGTTCACCCGCCTCATCGACCGCAACACCACGATCCCGACCAAGAAGAGCCAGGTGTTCTCGACCGCCGAGGACAACCAGAACGCGGTGACCATCCGCGTCTTCCAGGGCGAGCGCGAGATGGCGGCCGACAACAAGATGCTCGGCCAGTTCGACCTGGTCGGCATTCCGCCGGCGCCGCGCGGCATGCCGCAGATCGAGGTGACCTTCGACATCGACGCCAACGGCATCGTCAACGTCTCGGCCAAGGACAAGGCGCACCGGCAAGGAGCAGCAGATCCGCATCCAGGCCTCGGGCGGCCTGTCCGAAGCCGACATCGAGAAGATGGTCAAGGACGCCGAGGCCCACGCCGACGAGGACAAGAAGCGCCGCGAGGCGGTCGACGCCAAGAACCACGCCGACGCGCTGGTCCATTCCACCGAGAAGGCGCTGGCCGAGCACGGCTCCAAGGTCGGCGAGACCGAGCGCCGCGCCATCGAGGCCGCCGTCAGCGACCTGAAGGAAGCGCTGAAGGGCGACGATGCCGAGGCGATCAAGGCCAAGACCAACACGCTGGCGCAGGCTTCGATGAAGCTCGGCGAGGCCATGTACAAGCAGCAGGCCGAGAGCCGACGCGGCCAAGGACGCTGCCAAGGACGACGTGGTCGACGCGGAGTTCACCGAGGTCGACGACGACAAGAACAAGAAGTCTGCTTGATCAGCCGAGGTGACGGATCATGGCCGCTCAGACCTGAAAGAGCGCGCAGTGCGTCTCGGTGCGATGCGGGGTCATTTTTCATTGAGCCGAAGGCTGCATCATTCGGCGCGCGGCGCTTCGGGATGAAGACGAAGTTCGGGCGGGATTGACGGATGGCCAAAGCGCTGCTACTACGAGACCCTGGGAGTCGAGCGCGACCGCGACGAGGCCGAGCTGAAGGCGGCGTTCCGCAAGCTCGCGATGCAATGGCATCCCGACCGCAATCCCGGCGATGCGACCAGCGAAGCACGTTCAAGGAAATCAACGAAGCCTACGAGGTCCTCAAGGACGGCGAGAAGCGCGCCGCCTATGACCGCTTCGGCCATGCCGCCTTCGAGCAGGGCGGCAGGCGGCGGCGGCCCACGGCTTCGGCGCCGGCTTCGCCTCGTCGTTCTCCGACATCTTCGAGGACCTGTTCGGCATGGCCGGCGCAGCGCGCGCCGCGGCGGCCGCGAGCGCGGCGCCGACCTGCGCTACAACATGGAGATCACGCTCGAGGAGGCCTTCGGCGGCAAGACCGCGCAGATCGAGATGCCGACCTCGGTGACCTGCGAGGCCTGCTCCGGCACCGGCGCCAAGGCCGGCACCAAGCCGAAGACCTGCCGCACCTGCGGCGGCCCCGGCCGCGTGCGCCAGGCGCAGGGCTTCTTCACGCTCGAGCGCACCTGCCCGACCTGCCAGGGCCGCGGCCAGGTGATCGACGATCCCTGCCCGCCTGCGTCGGGCTCGGGCCGCGTGACGCGCGAGCGCACGCTGTCGGTCAACATCCCGCCGGGCGTCGAGGACGGCACCCGCATCCGGCTCGCCGGCGAAGGCGAGGCCGGCTTGCGCGGCGGCCCGCCGGGCGACCTCTACATCTTCCTGTCGCTGGCCGCGCATCACGTTCTTCCAGCGCGACGGCGCCGACCTGCACTGCCGCGTGCCGATCTCGATGGTGACGGCGGCGCTCGGCGGCGAGTTCGAGGTGCCGACCATCGACGACGGCAAGACCAAGGTCAAGGTCCCCGCGGGCACCCAGTCCGGCCGGCGGTTCCGCATTGCAGCAAAGGGCATGCCGGTGCTGCGCTCGCGCCAGACCGGCGACATGTATGTCCAGGTCGTGGTCGAGACGCCGCAGAACCTGACCAAGAGGCAGCGCGAACTGCTGGCCGAGTTCGAAAAGCTGTCGTCCAGTGAAACCCAGCCGGAAGCCGCGGGTTTCTTCGCCAAGGTCAAGGACTTCTTCGGCAGCAACGCGCCGTTTCGGCTGATGCGAGCCGGGCGAGACTCGGCTTGACCGTCTGGCCTGTCAGGCACGTTATACCGATCTCGAGTTCGACTTGCCCACGTGACTGTACAGCTTGCCAGCACCCGTGCCATACGCTGCGCTCTTCCGAAATGCTGTGAAACAGCCGATTGAAATGCCTTGCAATCGTCCGTTCGAGCGGAAGAAGCCGCTTCGTCTCGACGACGAGGTGCGCTTTCATCCGCTCCTGGATCGAGAAGCCGCTGCAGATGGGCGCGGTGACGCCGTCGGGCAAGCTGCTGGCCCGCACCATGGCGCACTATGTCGATCCCGATGCGCCGGGCCCGGTGATCGAGCTCGGGCCCGGCACCGGCGCGATCACCAAGGCGCTGGTCGAGCGCGGCATCGAGCCAGAAGCGGCTGGTTCTGGTCGAATTCAATCCCGGCTTCTGCGCGCTGCTGCGCGACCGCTATCCGCAGGCCACGGTGGTCCAGGGCGATGCCTATCGCCTGCGCGACACGCTCTGGAACGTGCTGAGCGCGCCGGCCGCCGGCGGTGGTGTCGGGCCTGCCGCTGCGTGACCAAGCCGATGCTGAAGCGGCTGCAGGCTGATCCGCGACGCCTTCGCGGCGCTGGCGCCCGGCGCGCCGTTCGTGCAGTTCACCTACGCGGTGGTGCCGCCGATGCCGAAATCGCTGCCCGGCGTGTCCACCGAAGCCTCCGAGCGGATCTGGATGAACCTTCCGCCGGCGCGCGTCTGGGTGTATCGCAAGGACTGACGGCGGCGCTCTTTCTGGGGCCGGTCTGCCACGCGACGCATGGTCGATGCCCGCCCGAAAATCCTGGTCTTCCCGGCTCGATCGCGCACCGGCTCGCACAATGCGCGGCTGGCGGCGGCTCGCCGCCAAGGAGTTGGCGCTGGCCGGCGCCGACGTCACCCGCATCTCGCTCGCCGATTATCCGCTGCCGATCTACGACGGCGACCTGCGAGGCCGAGACCGGCCCGCCGAGCAACGCGCGTCAATCTCAAGGCATGATCGGCGCGCATCATGGCGTGCTCATCGCCAGCCCCGAATACAACGCCTCGGTGCCGCCGCTGCTGAAGAACACCATCGACTGGGTTTCGCGGGTGCGCGAGCCCGGCGAGCGCCGCGGCGAGTGTTTCGAGGACCGCGCCTTCGCGCTCGCCGGCGCATCGAAGGCCGGCTCGGCGCGGCCCGCTCGCTGATGGCGCTGCGCCAGGTGCTGGCTCGGCTGCCGGCGCGCTGGTGCTGCCGGAGCAGATCACCTGTCCTTTGCCGAGCGAGGCCTATCGACGAGATGGACAATCTGAAGGAGGAACGGCCGCATATCGAGGCGCTCGAAGCGCTGGTGCGGCAGCTGATCGACGTCTCGCAACAGATGATGTGAGGTGACATGCCGCCATCGAGATCGCTCCGCGCGACCGCCTGATCGTGGCGCTCGACCTGCCGGCGTCGCCGAGGCCGAGGCGATGGTGGCGCGGCTCGGCGACAGCGTGTCGCTTCTACAAGATCGGCTATCAGCTCGCCTTCGCCGGCGGGCTGCCGCTCGTGCACGAGCTCGCCGACGGCCGGCAAGAAAGTGTTCGTCGATCTCAAGCTGCACGACATCGGCAACACGGTCGCGCAGGGCGTCGAGAGCATCGCCAGGCTCGGCGCGACGTTTCTCACCGTGCATGCCTATCCGCAGACCATGCAGGCGGCCGTCGAGGCGCGCGCAGGCTCGGCCTGCGCATCCTCGCGGTCACGGTGCTGACCTCCTACGACGACGCCGATCTCGCCGCCGCCGGCTATCGACTTCACCGTCGCCGAACTGGTGGCAGAGCGCGCGCCGCAGGCGCAGGCGACTCGGCGTCGATGGGCTGGTCTGCTCGGCCGAGGAGGCGGCGCGCGCTGCGCACCATCGTCAGCGCCGGCATGGTGCTGGTGACGCCGGGCATCCGGCCGGCCGGCGCCGACAAGGGCGACCAGAAGCGGATCATGACGCCGGCTCGGCGATCGCGGCCGGCAGCGATTATCTGGTGGTCGGACGGCCGGTCATCGCGGCGCCCGACCCGAAGGCCGCCGCCGAGGCGATCATGGCCGAGATCGCGCAGGCGCTGGACGACGACAAGCAGGAAGGAAAACGGGATGGCGAAGGGCTACTGGATCGGGCGCGTCGATGTTCACAACGATGGACGGCTACAAGGCATATGCGGCGCCGAACGCGCGCGATCTTCAACAAATACGGCGGCCGGTTCCTGGTGCGCGGCGGCCGGTTCGAGAGCATGGAAGGCGCGTGCGCGGTCGCGCAACGTGGTGATCGAATTCAAGGACTACGAGACCGCGCTGGCCTGCTACAGTCGCCGGAATACCAGGCGAACATCAAGGTCGCGGCAGCCGCATTCGATCGCCGATCTCATCATCGTCGAAGGCTATGACGGCCCGCAGCCCTGACTCGCGGTCCGGCCGGCTCGGTTGCCGCCAGACAGCAGCCTGCCCCGGCTATAGCCGCGCTCGCACAGCGAGGAAGTTCAACCATGTCCGACATGCGCTTGATTGTTGCGGGAGCCGGCGGCCGGATGGGCCGCGCCCTGATGCGGGCGATCGCCGAGACCGAAGGCGCGGTGCTGGTCGGCGCGCTGGAGGCGCCGGGCTCGGAGCGCATCGGCGAGGATGCCGGCGTGCTGGCCGGGCTGCCGCGCCAACGGCATCAAGCTGTCGGCCGATCTCTGGGCGCTGTCGGACGAGGCCGACGGCATCCTCGATTTCACCGTGCCGGCGGCGACCATCGCCAATGTCGCGATCGCGGCCGAGCGCGGCATCGTCCATGTCATCGGCACCACCGGGCCTGTCGGCCTCCGACGATGCCGTGATCAAGAGCGTCACCAAGCGCGCCGTCGTCATGCAGTCCGGCAATATGAGCCTCGGCGTCAATCTGCTGGCGGCGCTGGTCAAGCGCGTCGCGCAATCGCTCGACGACGATTTTCGACATCGAGATCCTGGAGATGCACCACAAGGCCAAGGTCGATGCGCCCTCGGGCACCGCGCTGATGCTCGGGCGAGGCCGCGGCGGCGGCCGCGGCATTGCGCTCGATGATCATTCGGCGCGCGGCCGCGACGGCCATGACCGGCGCGCGCAACGCCGGCGACATCGGCTTTGCCTCGCTTGCGCGGCGGCACGGCGGCCGGCGATCACAGCGTGATCTTCGCCGGCCCGTCCGAGCGGCTGATGCTGTCGCATCACGCCGAGGACCGCATGATCTTCGCCCATGGCGCGCTCAAGGCGGCGCTGTGGGCGCACGGCAAGCCGCCCGGCCATTATTCGATGGCCGACGTGCTCGGCCTTGACGATCTATTTAAGATCCAACCTGACGACGGAATTGAGCAATGAGCGAACGTCTCCTGGTGCTGGTGCGCCACGGCCAGAGCGAGTGGAATCTGAAAAACCTCTTCACCGGCTGGAAGGACCCTGATCTCACCGAGCAGGGCGTCGCGGAAGCCAAGGATGCCGGGCCGCAAGCTGAAGGCGCAGGGCCTGTCGTTCGACGTCGCCTTCACCTCGGTGCTGCATGCGCGCCCAGCACACGCTCGACCTGATCCTGACGGAGATCGGCCAGACCGGGCCTCAAGACGCACAAGGACCTCGCGCTCAACGAGCGCGACTATGGCGACCTCTCCGGCCTCAACAAGGACGACGCGCGCAAGAAGTGGGGCGAGGAGCAGGTGCACGTCTGGCGCCGCTCCTATGACGTGCCGCCGCCCGGCGGCGAAAGCCTGAAGGACACGCTGGCGCGCGCGCTGCCCTATTACGTCCAGGAGATCCTGCCCGGCGTGCTGCGCGGCGAGCGCACGCTGGTCGCCGCCCACGGCAACTCGCTGCGCGCGCTGATCATGGTGCTGGAGAAGCTGTCGCCGGAAGGCATCCTGAAGCGCGAGCTCGCCACCGGCGTGCCGATCATCTACCGGCTCAATGCGGATTCGACGGTGGCGTCGAAGCTCGATCTGGCGGGTTGAGCGGTCGCAGGCTGAATACAACGGTTGGCTTCCCTTGAAGGCTAACAACGCTCGCCGCGATCTCTGGTCCACGCGGGGTTTCCTGCCGCGCTTTCAATTTCCGCGTCATTCCGGAGCTGACGCGCGAAAGCGCGGCGAGCCCGGAATCCATTGCGCCCCGCGATCCGCCGTCAGAAGGATTCTCGGCATCGTGCTGCGCACGCCCCGGAATGACGGAAGGAGAGACCCGCGGCCAGCTCGGCCGATCGCATCGGCCACGCGCTACGCAGCAACCATCGCCTGCGTCCTGATTCACGTCTCAAACAGCGTCGGGCACATGACCGCTCGTTCTCGCGGCGGATCACGCCCGAGCTCTGCGATCGCTGTGCCCTTCGAAAAGCGAGAGGGCGCGGGGAATGCCGGATGCTGGCCGCACCCATGGCCCGCCTGCAAAAAAAAAGCAGGCGGCAGTCACCACAGGTTCAGCCGAAACAACCGGCATTCCCCGCGCGACGGTTTTAACGCTTATATCGTGCTCTCCTCGGTGCACCGGGCTTTTTGGCCACCGTTCGCGCACTCGGATCATCGCGCCGAGCACTTGGCATCAGCGTCGGGATGCCAGGACCACACGACTTCACGTCCGCCAGGCTCGCGTTCGTCTCACGCCAGCCCAACGTCCATCGCATCCCCGCCCCACGTGTCGTGACGATCGCGCGCAACGCCCCTCTGCTCGAGGCGGGATGGCGGAATATAATCATAGATTTCTGAAAAAAAGAAAGCAGATTTATTTTTCGCGAGCAGGGCCGGACAGCACCAATCGCGTTGAAATTGCTGGCGAAAATAACTTCCTGCGCGCACGCTGTTTTGCGCCGATGAGGCTGTTCGGACGTCCCAGATTGAACAAGGCTCCAGGGATGACTGCTGGCAGACCGACCTTCGGCTGTTCGGTGAGGATCGCAAATGCAGTAACATCTCCGCCGTCGTTCCGGCGAACGCCGGAACCTACGCCGCGTGGCTGTCGAAACAGGTACGCGGCGAGTATCGCGCATACCAGTCAAATTCCTTCGAGGTCATCCACACGGTGCGCTGGCATCGGACAATGCTGCTCGTTGCCGAAGCGACAGTCTGTCGGCTGACAGCGGCAGACCGGGCGCCATTCTACGGCACCATGCGGTCTGAAATCGAGCTATACGCGGGCACGCTGACTGAACGTGCTCGCGAGTGTTCTTCCTTTGCAGCAAGCCAACATCGACTATACGTGAATTGCCACGCCGCAGTGACACATGCCCGAATTGCTTTCAGCCTGTACTCGCTTTTTGGCTGCCGAGGCCATTCACAAAGCAATAAAGCGAGCCCGCGGATGACGATCAGAAAGAAGCTGCCAGCCCACGAAAAGGGCTCCGGCAATATTTTCGTCGATCTCGGCTTACCTAACGCGGAGGACCATCAGCTCAAGGCTGCGCTTGTGGTGCAACTCAAACGGCCGATTGAAGAATGTGAACTGACGCAGACGGCGGCCGGCAAGCGGATCGCGATGAAGCAGCCCGATTTATCGAAGCTGCTCAGAGGCGATTTCCGCCTGGTTCAACTTGCAAATCTGGCACTTCCCGATATCTCGCTGCAACGCTAAGCTTGGTTGCTACCAGGGCAGTGCGACCTGACTGCCATACTAATGAGGTTCATTGCTCAGAGATCGCCCTCTTCCGAAGGGTCCTGTCTGCCATGAAAACGGAATAGTTGGTGCGCAATTCGCTATAACCGCGCATTATCCCACCTATCCGATCTATTCGACCTAGCCAACTACACCATCCCCACCTGCCCCGCTTCCCAGCCGAGCATCGCCTGCTTGCGCGTCAGGCCCCAGTGATAGCCGGTGAGCGCGCCGGTCTTGCCGAGCGCGCGATGGCAGGGCACCACGAAGGAGACCGGGTTCTTGCCGACCGCGGCGCCGACCGCGCGCGAGGCCTTCGGCGTCTGCAGCTTGCTGGCGATGTCGGAATAGCGTGACCGCGCGGCCCATCGGGATCTTCAGCAGCGTCTCCCAGACCCGCACCTCGAAATCGGTGCCGATCAGCACCACGCGCAGCGGCTGGTCCGGCCGCCACAGCTTGGTGTCGAAGATGCGCTGCGCGAGCGCCGCGGTGCCGGCGGTGTCCTCGACGAAGCTGGCGCGCGGGCCAGCGGCTCTTCATGTCCGACAGCGCCGAGGCTCCTCGCCGGCATCGGCAAACGCCAGGCCCGCGAGTCCGCGATTGGTCGCCATCACAAGCGCGGTGCCGAACGGCGAGGCGTGGAAGCCGTAAGCGATGGTCATGCCGGCGCCGCCGGTCTTCCATTCGCCCGGCGACATCGCCTCGTGGGTGACGAACAGATCGTGCAGCCGGCCCGGGCCCGAGAGGCCGAAGTCGAGCGCGGCGTCGAGCACGCTGGCCGATCCCTTCAGCAGCGTCTTGGCGTGGTCGAGCGTCAGCGCCTGCATGAAGGCCTTGGGCGTCAGCCCGGCCCAGCGGCGGAACAGATGGTGCAACTCGTCCGGCGTCAGCGAGGCGGCATCCGCCATGTCCTCGATGGTCGGCTGCTGCGCGCCAATGCTCGCGAGATGAACGCGATCGCCCGACGCACGGAATCATAGTCGCGCATCGCGGCGGACTGCTGCGGGCCCGGCTTGGCCAGGCTCTGGTCATGTATGGCTAGGGTCATCATGGGCGCTGAATGTAGGGCGGCCGGCGCCCCAGCTCCACCCGATTTCCGATCGCCGCGCTAGATCGGATTCAGGTCGGCCCGCGCTTGGCGGCCTGCAGCGCCGCCAGCAACGCCTTGGCAAAGCTGGCCTTTTCGTCCGGGCTCAGAAACTGGCCGATCGGCGACGCTGCGGCCGCCGCGAGACCAGGTAGAGCTTCTCGATCCCGAACTCCTCGTGGCTCACCTGGTCGAGCCGGACCCAGAGCGGGTTGAAGCTCCATTCCATGACATGGCCGCGATGGCTGACCCGGCGCAGCTCAGTTCGGACGCCGTGATCGAGATTTCCTCATAGGCCCGGGCGCGGCGGAAATTGACCTTGAAGGCCCAGTAGATCGCCAGCACGTCGAGGCCGAAGAAGCCGAGGATCGGCCAGGCGCCCATCAGCACCGAGGCGACGCCGCCGACGAAGCTCACCACGCAGACGACGCTCATCAGCACCAGGAAGCCGGTGCGGTTGAGCGAGCGATGCGGCGTCAGCAGCGCCGAGAACAGCTCGGCGTCGGCCTGCCCGGCATGCCTCGGTCCAAAAGCATTGCCTGCGGTCATGGTGCCTCAGTATACCCGGAACATGGCCAAAATCACCCGTCCCCAACGCGCCAAGCCGACGCCGGTTCGTCCAGCTCCCAAGAAAGCTCCAAAGAAGCAGCCGCACGGCCAAGAGCCGGCCAAGGCGCAAAACGGCCGCCTGCCCGGCCGGCGCAAGACATCCATCAAGGCGTCGCAAGCCGTGGACCCCGGCCGAAGTTCGCGAGGCCTTCACGCGTTTCGCCAAGGCCAATCCGGAGCCGAAGGGCGAGCTGGAGCATCTCAATCCGTTCACGCTGCTGGTCGCGGTGGTGCTGTCGGCGCAGGCGACCGACGCCGGCGTCAACAAGGCGACGCGGCCGCTGTTCGCGGTCGCCGACACGCCGCAGAAGATGGTCGCGCTCGGCGAGGACGGCTGCGCGACTACATCAAGACCATCGGGCTCTACCGCACCAAGGCCAAGAACGTCATCGCGCTGTCGCAGATGCTGATCGCCGAGTTCGGCGGCGAGGTGCCGCGCACCCGCGCGGAGCTCGAAGTCGCTGCCGGGCGTCGGCCGCAAGACCGCCAATGTCGTGCTCAACATGGCGTTCGGCGAGCAGACGATCGCGGTCGACACCCATGTCTTCCGCGTCGCCAACCGCACCGGGCTGGCGCCGGGCAAGACGCCGCTCGAGGTCGAGCTCGGGCTGGAGAAGGTGATCCCGGCCGAGTTCATGCTGCACGCCCATCACTGGCTGATCCTGCACGGCCGCTACACCTGCATGGCGCGCAAGCCGCGCTGCGAGCTCTGCCTGATCAACGATCTCTGCCGCTGGCCGGAAAAGACGGTCTGACGCCGGCTGCGCTGATCGGCGTCTGCGTCATTTTGTGTGATGGCCCAACTCCGTCTCACCACGGCCGGGCCACATCGCCGCCCCCATTCAACATATAGTGACGCGAAGCCATCGGCTGGCCGGCATGACGCGTGAAATATCCGCCGTCGCGGGTGGTTCTCATGATTCGAGTGGAGGATCAGCCGCATGAACCACGCCGCCGCGCTGCTGTCGCTGGCGACCGCCGTGCCGCCGCATCAATTCCATCAGGCGCACGTGCTGGAAGCCGCGCGCGAGGTGCTGGCGCCGCGCTATCCGCAGTTCGACACGCTGGCGAGCCTGTTCTCCAACACCGGCATTCGTCATCGCTACGGCGTGATGCCGATCGAATGGTATCTCGAACGCCGCGGCTGGCCGGAACGCACGCAGGCCTATCTCGACGGCGCCGAAGCGCTGTTCGTCGATGTCGCGCGCAAGGCGCTGGCGCAGGCCGGTCTTGCGGCGTCCGATATCGATACCGTCGTCACGGTCTGCTCGACCGGTATCGCGACGCCGACGCTGGAAGCGCGCGTCGCAGGCCAGATGGGCTTTCGCGGCGACGTCTCGCGCGTGCCGGTGTTCGGGCTCGGCTGCGCCGGCGGCGTCTCCGGCCTGTCGATCGCCTCGCGGCTGGCGCAGGCGCGGCCCGGCACCAACGTGCTGCTGGTGGCGCTCGAGCTCTGCACGCTCGCGGTCCGCCATGACGAACTGACCAAGGCCAACATCGTCGCCGATCAGCCTGTTCGGCGACGGCGCGGCCGCGGCCGTGCTGCGCGCCGGCGATGGCGGCGCGACGCAGATCGAGGCGACCGGCGAGAAGCTGTGGCCCGATACGCTCGACGTCATGGGCTGGAGCGTCGATCCCGAAGGTTTTGGCGTGATCTTCCAGCGCACGATTCCCGGATTTCGTCACCGAGCATATGGGGCCGGCGGTCGCCGGAATTCTCGCGCGGATGGAGCTCGCGATCGGCGACGTCGACCGCTTCGTCTGCCATCCCGGCGGCACCAAGGTGATCATCGGCGCTGGAGCGCGCGCTGTCGCTCGATCAGGGCACGCTCGATCATGAGCGCGACGTCATCGCCGACTACGGCAACATGTCGGCGCCGACCGTGCTGTTCGTGCTGGAGCGCGCGCGTCGCGCACGGCCTGCCGCCGCGCTCGCTGCTGACCGCGCTCGGCCCCGGCTTCACCGCGAGCTGCGTCTCGCTGCGGCACGCCGCATGAGCGCCGCGTCGATCATCCTTGCGCTCGTCACCCTGCAGCGCCTGGGCGAACTGGTGCTGGCCCGCCGCAATACGCAGCAGCTGTTGGCGCGCGGCGCGATCGAAGTCGGCGCCGAGTCACTATCCGCTGCTGGTCGCGATGCATGCGGCATGGCTGATCGCGCTTGTGGATCTATGGCTATGATCAGCCGGTCGATCTGATCCCGCTCGTCGCTTTCGTCAGGCTGCAGGGCCTGCGCTGGTGGGTGCTGGCGACGCTCGGCTCGCGCTGGACCACGCGCATCATCGTGCTGCCGGGCGCGCCGCTGATCGCGGCCGGCCCCTATCGCTACATCTCGCATCCGAACTACGTCGTGGTCGCCGGCTGAAATCGCGCTGCTGCCGCTCGCGCTGCATCTGCCGTTGTTGGCGCTGATTTTCTCGGTGCTAAACGCCGCCGTGCTCGCGATCCGCATTCGCGCCGAGATCGCATGCGCTCGCTCGCGGGCGGCGGGCACGGCATGAGCACTGCTTCAGGAGTCCTGATGCGCAGCGAGACGACGGCCGTCGCCACCTGGTTCGGCTTCCTCCTGATGTGCGTCGGCATGTTCATGGCGATCCTGGACATCCAGGTGGTCGCGACCTCGCTGCCGACGATCCAGCGACGCGCTCGATATTTCGCCGGAGGCGATGAGCTGGATCCAGACCGCCTATCTGATCGCGGAAGTGATCGCGATTCCGCTGACCGGCCTGCTGACGCGCGTGCTGAGCCTGCGCTGGCTGTTCGTCAGTGCGGTCGGCCGTGTTCACGGCTCGCCTCGATCGGCTGCGCGCTCAGCGGCGGTTTCGCCGTGCTGCTGGCCTTTCGCGTCGTGCAGGGCTTTGCCGGCGGCGTGCTGATCCCGGCGGTGTTCTCCGCCGTGTTCCTGCTGTTTCCGCCGCGGCTGCATGCGGTCGCGACCACGATCGGCGGCGTCGTCGCGGTGCTGGCGCCGACCATCGGACCCGTCGTCGGCGGCTACATCACCGACACCTGGTCCTGGCCCTGGCTGTTCCTGATCAACGTCATTCCGGGCCTGATCGCAGCCGGCGCGGCGCCCTGCCTGCTGCCGCGCCAGCGCGACGCGATCTCGCTGAACTGTCGAAGCTTGATCTGCCGCACGCTGGCGCTGCTCGCGGTCGCGCTGGCAAGCCTCGAGATCGGGCTGAAGCAAGCGCCGCAGCGCGGCTGGCTGTCGGTGAACTGCGTTGCGCTGCTGCGTGATCAGCGCCTCCGGCCTCACGCTGCTGGTCCAGCGCATCCCTGCGCTCGGCGCATCCGGTGCTGCGGCTGAACAGCCTGCGGCGGCGCTCCTTTGCCGTCGGCTGCGGCTTGAGCTTCTGCCTTGGCGTCTGCCTGTTCGGCTCGGTCTACCTGATGCCGGTGTTTCTCGCTTTCGTGCGCCATCACGAGCGCGTTCGAGATCGGCACCATCATGCTGGTGACCGGCGTGGCGCAGCTCGATCGCGGCGCCGCTGCGTGACGCTTGCTGGAAAGCCGTGTCGATGCGCGTGTCCTGACCGCGATCGGCTTCGGCCTGTTTGCGGTCGGGCTCGCGTATGAGCGCGTTTCAGCCGCGCACCGCCGATTTTGCCGAGATGTTCGTGGCCGCAGGTCGTGCGCGGCATCGCCATCATGTTCTGCCTGCTGCCGCCGACGCGGATCGCGCTCGGCGATCTGCCGGAAGCGGAAGTCGCCGATGCCAGCGGCCTGTTCAACCTGATGCGCAATCTCGGCGGCGCCATCGGCATCGCGCTGATCGACACCATCCTTTATGGCCGTGTCGCAGCCTATGCCGATGATTTCCGACGCTCGCCTGCTGGCGGGCGATGTCACCGCGGCGCAGGCGATCGGGCTGGATCCGCAGCTGCTCCTCAACCAGCCGCCGGGACCGCCGGATGCCGCGGCGATCGCCTATGTGCGGCCGCTGGTCGAGAAGGCCTCGCTGGCGCTATGCGTCAACGAGGCCTGGGCGCTGCTCGCCGGCCTTCGCGGTAATCGGGATGATCCTGATGTTGCTGACGCGCGAGGCGACGGCGAGCGCACAGCAACAGCTAATCGCGCTGGAAGCCCCCAACCGGGCGCGGCAGCGGGTCGATCAGATGCGGCCGTGATCCGGACATGCGCTTGTGCATGTGGACCATGAAGGCCATGCCGAACATCGGCGTCGCCAGGTTCACGATCGGGATCGAGACGAAGGCTGCGATCACGAGGCCGGCGGTAAAAACCGTCGCTGCATTGTCGCGTCGCATCGCCTTGGCTTCCGCCGGCGAGCGGAAACGCATCGCGGCGAGCTCGAAATATTCCCGTCCCAGCAGCCATGCGGTGGCGAAGAAGAAGATCAGGAAGCCGGCACCGGCCAGAAAGACGAAGGGCAGGGCGATCAGATAGACCAGGATGGTCAGGCCGCGCCGCCTTCACGCCTTCGCGCATCGCGATGCCGAAGGGCAGCGCGGCGCCGGGGCGCTCGGCCGGATAGTATTCGCGCTCGACATGATCGGCGACGTCGTCGACGAACAGGCTCGCCACCAGCGAGGTGATCGCCGGCATCAGCATGATGCCGCCGAACACGACGCCGAAACCGGCCGCGATGGAGATGATCCAGGTCAAGATCTCGAGCGGGGTGTGGAAGCTCGGACCGAGCATGGTCTCGGCCCAGCCCTCGCCGGATGTGGCAAGCCAGCTCAATAGCCGCTGCAGGCCGATCGCGAGCACCGTGATCAGGACCAGCGCAAGGCCGATCGACCGCCACAGGATGGATCGCAGCGGTGGCGACAGCATCTGCGACAGTGCCTTGATGGCGGCATCGATCATTCAGGAACGACCTCTCTCGTGTTCCGGGAGAGGTAACGATGCTGACCTGTTCCGGCAAGGGCCGCGGCGTCACGCCGCCAGCGGCTTGCCGCGCACGTTCGGCCCGAACAGCCCCATCGTCAGCACCACGATCACCATTGCCGCAGTGATCAGGCCGAACACGCCGCCGACGCCTGCTTCACGCAGCATATAGGCGACGATGAAACCGGAGAATGTCGCGCTTACCCGGCTCATCGAGTAGACCAGTCCCGAGGCGCGGGCGCGGATCGCGGTCGGGAACACCTCGGTCTGGTAGGCATGATAGGCGTAGGACATCGTCATGTTCGACGCGGTGATCAGGACGCCGGTGACAATCAGCAGTGCTGGTTCGGCAAGCTGTGAGAACGCGATGCCGAACAGCGAGATCGCGACGGCCGCGCCGCAGATGATCCATTTGCGCTCGAAGCGATCCGCGAATGTCGCCGCGAGCAGGGGTGCGATCGGATAGGCGAAGGCGATGATGAAGGAATATTGCAAGCTCTTGGTGATCGTGATGCCCTTGGCCAGCAGCAGGGTCGGCACCCAATTGGCGAAGCCGTAGACGCCGAAAGCCTGGCAGAGATTGAACACCATGAACAGGATGATGAGCGGCGCGTAAGCGGGCCGGAACAACTCGGTCAGTCCTGCAGGGCGGACCACGGCTGACGGCCGTCCTTCCGCGACGATGCGCGGCGATGTCGCCGCGCCGGTTGCGGCTTCGAGCTTGCGCAGCACCGCAATCGCCTCGGCCTCGCGTCCATGGCGCGCGAGCCAGAGCGGGCTTTCCGGCACGAACAGGCGCAGCACCCAGATCACGACGCTGGCGGCAGCGCCGATCAGCACCACCCAGCGCCAGCCATCGACGCCATACAGCGAAATCGGCACCAGCCACCAGGACAGTGCTGCGACGACCGGCACCGCGGTGAACATCACCGCCTGGTTGATCGCGAAGGCACGGCCGCGGATCCGGCTCGGCATCAGTTCGGTGAGATAGGCGTCGATGGTGACGACCTCGACGCCGATGCCGATGCCGGCGACGAAGCGCCACAGCAGCACGCCGCCTGATGTGGTCTGGCACGCCATCGCGACCGATGCGGCGCTGTAGGCGAGCAGGGCCCAGGTGAAGATCGCACGGCGGCCGAAACGGTCGGCCAGGAAGCCGAGAAAGAAGGTGCCGACGAACAGGCCGGCGAAGGTCGCCGCGACGAAGGCGCCGATGCCGGAAAAGCCGAAGAAGGCCTGCGTCGTCGTGGTCAGCAGTCCGCTGCGATTCAGGCCGGGCGCGATATAGCCGGTGAAGAACAGGTCATAGACTTCGAACCAGCCGCCGAGCGACAGCAGCACCACCAGCCGCCAGAGGTAGGATGAGGAGGGCAGGCTCTCCAACCGTCGTGAAATCTCGCTGGGTCCGGCCGCAGATGCCGAGACGCCAATGTCCGTGTCGATGCCGACGGCGCTCATGATGATCCTCCCTGAAGGCGCCGAGGCCAGTGCCATCGGCATTGCCGGCCGTCCTTCTTGCCGAGGACGGGCCGGTTCATCATGTTTGTGCGCAGGGTCGTCCGAAATCCAGACGAACATATCGAAGGACGCGTTCGATAAAATCGAACGCTCGCGCGATCTGACCGCCGTTGGGCTCAGGATAGCAGCTTGGCCTGCCAGCCGCCCTGCTCAACCTGATCGGCAATCAGGCTGATGATCAACCGCCGCATCTCCTCCATCGCGTAGGTCATCGGGCGGTTACGCAGCCGGCAGAGATAGAGCGTGCGTGTCAATTTCGGTTGCACCACCTCGCGTGCCACCAGCTGTCCCGCCGCGAGCTGCTCGCGCACGAACAGCTTGGTCGCGATCGCACAGCCGAGGCCTGCGAGCAGGGCGCCGATTGTGCCGCTGATCGAGTTCAGATGCAGGATGGCGTTGGCCTCAAGCCGCTTCAGCAGCACGGGGTCATCGAGCAGAGCCCGCGAGGACAGGCCATGAAGCAGCATGAGCTGTGGCAACTTCACCATCTCGTCGAAGCTGATTGCCGCCTTGCTCTTGCCGACCAGCTTGGCGGTGCCGACGCAGAACATCTGCTCTTCCAGCACGGCCTCGGCCACCAGCTCCTTGTCCGACGGCGGATTATAGACCAGCGCCAGATCGACCTCGGATGCCATCAGGTGCAGCAGCGTTCCGCCCGACAGGCTCTCGCTCAGCGAGAGCTTCAAATTCGGATATTTGGCGAGCACGGCCTGCATCAAGGGGACACCGATCGCCTTCATGCCGGAATTCGCCATACCGATCGAGATCTCGCCGGCGATGCTGGTGCGCCCTTCCTTGATCTCGCGTTCGGCAGCAGCCATCGCGCGGAGAATGATGCGGGCGTGCTCATAGAGCCGTTCGGCGGCTGCCGTCGGTTCCATGCCGCGCGGCTTGCGCTCGAACAAGGGCGTCGCGAACTCGGCTTCGAGATTGGAGATGTGATGGCTGAGCGCGGATTGCGCGACGCTGGTCTGGTCCGCCGCCCGCGACAGGTTGCGCTGCTCATAAACCGCGATGAAATAGCGGAGTTGGCGAGAGTCCATTTGCTGCAATGCGTTCTGAAATGTCGAATGGATCGTTCAGGACTTTATATTTTTCAGATGGCTTCAGAAAGCCTAATTTCGGGAAACGCGAGAGATGGAGAGGGAATTCACCATGGCGGAATCCGGCCTGCCGCTCGACGGCGTGCGTGTCGTCGAAATGACCCACATGGTCATGGGGCCGACCTGCGGTATGATCCTGGCGCAGCTCGGCGCCGAGGTGATCAAGGTCGAGCCGCCCGCGGGCGACAAGACGCGAACGCTGGGCGGCATGGGCACGGCATTCTTTCCGCTGTTCAATCGCGGCAAGCGCAGCGTGACGCTCGATCTTGCCAAGGCGGAAGATCGCGACATGATGCACCGTCTGCTGCAGACGGCCGACGTGTTCCTGGAAAACTTCCGCGACGGTCAGCTGGAGAAGCAGGGGCTGGGCGCTGACGAGCTGCGGCGCTGCCATCCGCATCTGATCATCGCCGGCCACAAGGGCTTCCTGTCAGGTCCCTACGAGCATCGGCCGGCGCTCGATGAGGTCGTGCAGATGATGTCGGGGCTCGCGGCCATGACCGGCACCCAGGAGAAGCCGCAGCGCGTCGGCTCTTCCGCGAATGATATCATGGGCGGCATGTTCGGCGCGATCTCGATTCTTGCGGCGCTCTATCAGAAGCGCGGCGGCCGTGGGGAGGGCGCCAACATCCGCATCGGGCTGTTCGAGAACTGCCTGTTCCTCGTGGCGCAGCACATGGTGCAGTATGAGATGACCGGCGTGAAGCCGTTGTCGATGCCGGAGCGCGAGCACGCCTGGCCGATCTACGACATCTTCGAGACTGCAGGCGGCGAACGTATTTTCATCGGCGTCGTCACCGAAGGCCACTGGCAAAGCTTCTGTCGCGAATTCGGCCTTGGCGAGTTTCTCGACGATCCCGCCTTGCGTACGACCACGGATCGCATCCTGGCCCGCGCGCGGATCGTTCCGCGCGTCGCTGACATGGTCAGGCGGTGGAATGCGGCCGATCTGTCGGCAAAACTCGATGCGCTCAACATCTGCTTCTCGCCGATCAACCGGCCGGAGGATCTGTTCGATGACCCGCATGTGCTGCGGCCGGGCGGGCTCGTGAACAACATCGATGCCGATGGCAAGCGGCTACGCGTGCCCGCTTTGCCGGTCGAATGGAATGGCGCCAATCTGGGCGAGGGGCTGCAGGTGCCCGCGCTCGGTGCCGATACTGCGGCGCTTCGTGCCGAACTCGACGGCGCGCAGGCTTCGACCGGCAAGCTGGCAGGAGGCCGCGCATGAGCCGGGTGCAGCAGGTTTATCCAGCGGGGCAGGTGACGTTGCGCGAGGTCGGCTTGCGCGACGGCTTGCAGCTCGTGAAGACCTTTCCGCCGACGGCAGCCAAGCAGCGTTGGCTGCGCGAGGAATATGCCGCCGGTGTGCGTTGCTTCGAGGTCGGCTCGTTCCTGCCGGCAAGAACCTTTCCGCAATTCGCCGATGTCAGTGAGATCATCTCGACTGTCGCCGCGCTGCCCGGCGCCCATGGCATCGCGCTGGTGCTAAATGAGCGCGGCGTCAACGACGCGCTCGCCTCCGGCGTGGCCGAGATCGCCTCAGTCGTGTCCGCCACCGAGGCGCACAGCCAGGCCAATGCGCGCCGCTCGCGTGCGTCTGCGATCGAGAACATCGCCCGGCTGTGTGAACTGCGCGATGCCAGCACGCACAAGCCGATCGTCCATGCGGCGATCTCGATGGCGCTGGGCTGCTCGATCTCGGGCGCGGTCGATCCCAATGAGGTGTTACGGCTGGTCGAGCAATGCTTCGCGGCCGGCGCCGATGCGGTCGGCATCGCCGATACGGTTGGGTTCGCCGGTCCGCAGCAGGTCGGTGATCTCACCGCGGCGGCGGTCAAGTTAGCGGGATCGAAGCCGATCTGCGTGCATCTGCATGACACCCGCGGCATGGGCATCGCCAACGCGTCTGCCGCGCTCGATGCCGGCGCGCGCATTCTCGACGGCTCGCTCGGCGGGCTCGGCGGTTGCCCGTTCGCGCCGGGCGCGACCGGCAATGTCGTGTTCGAGGACCTCGTCTTCCTGTGCGAGAGCAAGGGATTTGCGACCGGCATCGATATCGAGCAGTTGGTCGCAGTCCGCGAGGTCCTGCGCGAGGCGATGCCGGATGAGCCGCTTTATGGCGGGCTCGCCCGCGCCGGGTTGCCTTGCGCGACCGGAACGCGCGCGGCGTAACAGCCGTTCAGAGCCTGGTCATGCGCAGCCGCAGCGCATTGCCTACCACGCTGACCGACGACAGCGACATCGCGGCCGCCGCGATGATCGGCGACAGCAGGACGCCGAACGCCGGATAGAGGATGCCGGCCGCGATCGGAATGCCGGCGGCGTTGTAGATGAAGGCGAAGAACAGGTTCTGGCGAATATTGCGCATCGTCGCCGCCGACAATTTGCGCGCACGCGCGATGCCGCCCAGATCGCCCTTGAGCAGCGTGATGCCGGCGCTCTCCATCGCGACGTCGGTGCCGGTGCCCATGGCGATGCCGACATCGGCAGCCGCCAGCGCCGGCGCGTCGTTGACGCCGTCGCCGGCCATCGCGACGATCTTGCCTGATGCACGCAGCCGCGCAACGACCGCGCTCTTCTGATCCGGCAGCACCTCGGCTTCGACCTCGGCGATGCCGATCTTGCGCGCGACCGCATTGGCAGTGGTGCGGTTGTCGCCGGTCAGCATGATCACCTTGATGCCGTCGTCGGCGAGCGCCTTCAGCGCGTCCGGCGTCGAGGTCTTGACGGGATCTGCAATCGCAAACAGCGCGGCGATCTTGGTATCGACAGCCATCGCGATCACGGTGGCGCCGTCGCCGCGCAGGCGGTCACCTTCGGCGCCCAGTACGTCAGTGGCGATGCCGAGCGAGGCGAGGAACGGGGCGTTGCCGAGTGCGATCGACTTGCCGTCGACAGTACCGCGAGCGCCCTTGCCGGTCGGCGCATCGAAGCCTGAGACCTCGCCGAGCGCGAGGTTGCGCGCCCTGGCGTGACGCACGATCGCATCCGCCAGTGGATGCTCGCTGGCGCGCTCGACGCTGGCCGCGAGCCGCAGCACCTCAGTCTCATCAAAACCGCCAGCCGTGACGATCGCGGTGACATCGGGCTTGCCTTCGGTCAGGGTACCGGTCTTGTCGACGACGAGCGTGTCGACCTTCTCCATCCGCTCCAGCGCTTCGGCGTTCTTGATCAGCACGCCTTCATGCGCGCCGCGGCCGACGCCGACCATGATCGACATCGGAGTGGCAAGCCCGAGCGCACAGGGACAGGCAATGATCAGCACGCTGACGGCGGCCACGAGACCGTAAGCCAGCCGCGGCTCCGGACCGAACGCGTACCACGCGACGAAGGCGAGGAGGGCGGCGGCGATCACAGTCGGCACGAACCAGCCGGCGATCTGATCGGCGAGCCGCTGGATCGGCGCGCGCGAGCGCTGCGCATCCGCGACCATCTGCACGATCTGCGACAGCAGCGTGTCGCGGCCGACCTTGTCGGCGCGCATCACGAAGCCGCCGGACTGGTTCAAGGTACCAGCGATGACGCGCGCGCCTTGTTCCTTGCTGACCGGCATCGATTCGCCCGTGACCAGCGATTCATCGAGTGAGGAGCGGCCCTCGAGGATGATGCCGTCGACCGGGACCTTCTCGCCGGGCCGCACGCGCAGGCGATCGCCGACCTTGAGCTGATCGATCCCGACCTCGTGGTCGTGGCCGTCGTCACCGATGCGGCGTGCAGTCTTTGGCGCCAGCCGCAGCAGCGCCTTGATGGCGCCGGAAGTGGCTTCGCGCGCGCGCAACTCCAGGACCTGACCGAGCAGCACCAGGACGGTGATGACAGCGGCTGCCTCGAAATACACCGCCACCGCGCCGCCATGGCCGCGGAACGCTGTTGGGAAGATCTGCGGCGCCACGGTCGCGATCACGCTGGTGACGTAGGCGACCGCGGTGCCCATCGCGATCAGCGTGAACATGTTGAGATTGCGCGTCTGCAGCGACTGCCAGCCGCGCACGAAGAACGGCCAGCCGGCCCACAGCACCACCGGCGTCGTGAACACGAATTGAATCCAGTTCGACAGCGTCGGCTCCACCAGACCGTGGCCGCCGACGAGGTGCCCGCCCATTTCCAGCACCACCACGGGAGCTGCGAGCAGGGCGCCGATCCAGAACCGGCGTGTCATGTCGGCGAGCTCGGGGTTCGGCGCATCGTCGAGACTGACCACGTCGGGCTCCAGCGCCATGCCGCAGATCGGGCAGGTGCCAGGACCTTCCTGCCGCACCTCGGGATGCATCGGGCAGGTGTAGATGGTGCCCGCTGGCATCTCGGGCGGCGGCTCCTTCTTCTCCAGATATTTGGCGGGATCGGCCGCGAACTTGGTGCGACAGCCATCGCTGCAGAAATGGAAGGTCTCGCCGTGATGTTCGTGATGGTGCTTCGACGTTGCCGGATCGACGGTCATGCCGCAGACGGGATCGATGGCCTTCTTGCCTTCTGCGTGATGATGCGCGTGGCCGCTGCAGCAGGAATGCGTTGTGGCACCGCTCGTATGGCTGTGTTCCGTTTCCGACATCGTGTCCCGTTCCCGGTCTTGCAATATATACCCTATGGGGGTATATAGGCAGCATGCGGAAAGACATCAAGACATCGTGCCAGAAACGCCTGAGCCGGATCGAAGGCCAGGTCCGTGGGCTGTCCAAGATGGTCGAGGACGATCGCTATTGCATCGATATCGTCACGCAGATCTCGGCGGTGCGTGCGGCGCTGCGGCGGGTGGAAGAGGAAATCCTGCGCGACCACGTCGCGCATTGCGTCGAGCACGCCATCGCCGCCGGCGACAAGGCGGATCAGCGGCAGAAGATCGCGGAGCTGATGGCCGTGATCGGCCGGTCGGATCGATAGTCGAGCCAGGGAAGGCGGCGGAGCGATCGGTTGTTCAACTTAACCGCTCGATCATCCTGATTCAAAAAAGAAGCACTGCCTGACGTCAACAGCGCCTTTACGCCCTGGCGGCTTGCTTCCTGCGGCGCGGCGGTGTGACAGCCATGATTCGCTCCGCACGCAGATCATGCTTCGTCACCGTGACGTGCTCGACCGAGGCCGGCGCCTCCGGGGCGCGATCTACTTCCGCAGCCTCAAGCGACGCCTCTTGGTCAAGCGCTTGAGGAACGAGCGGCGGCGCACTGACGGGTCCTGGAAACACGGCGAAGGCGCCCGCTACCTCCGCGAGCGGCTTCTGCTTGTCGGCCCAGTGCAGGGCGGTGTAGTCGAATCCGTTGATGATGGTCGGTTTGACGATCTCGAAATAGGGCGAGATGTCGAAATCTCTGGGCATGTAGAGCGAGGAATCGCGGATATGCAGGATCTCGCGCCGCGCACGCCGCGAGCCGGCACGCGTGATCTTGGGCAGGATCGGATAACGCACGGCATCGAAGGCCTGTGCGATCAGCGCCGAGCAGATCATCTTGGTCGGATCGCCCGAGCCGATCGCGATCATGCGGCGCCGCCAGCGCTGCGGCACCGGCAGCGGGATCAGGAAGCGCATCAGGTCGACGATGTTCTTGGTGTCGTAGCCGAAGCCGATCCGGTTGATGGCATAGCGGCAGACCGTGTAGCGGTCCTCGAAGGTGAGGCCGACCGGGCGGCAGATCCGCGTGTGATAGGAGAAATATTTCGACAGCGGCGCAGACTCCACGCCTTCGCCGACATTGGCTTCGATCAACACATGCGGCTCGCCGTCAGGCTCGCAGGCGCCGTCGATCGGACCGACATAGAGCGCCGCGTGCGACCAGGTCGACTGCGTCAGATATTTGATGATGCCGGAGATGCGGTTGTTGCCTTCGACCAGCAGCACGTCGCCCGGCTGCATGTCCTTGCGCAGAACTCTCCGGATCGCTCGGCGTGAACGGCTCATAGCCTGGCACCTCCTTCTGAAGGTAGCCGGCAATCAGCTTGCCGATATTGTCGAGCACGACACCCATGACGTCACACTTGCCCCCGAGCCGCCTTGTCCCGGCGCTTTTCCCTGTTCCTATCATGGTCTAAGGCAGTTGCAATTTGGTTCATGTCCGTGAGGATCCATCAATCATGATTGATTCACCATGACCGTTGCCGGCCCCGATCAGATACGGCAATGTCCGCTTATATTCCTCGAGTGTCGAAGCTTTCGGAAACCATGACATGACGATCACGCGCCGCGGTTTCCTGTCGGCATCCGCAGGCTTGGCCGCGTTGTCGGCGTTTGGCCGGACCGCAACCGCTGCGGTGCCACGCGAGGCCGATGTGGTGGTGGTCGGCGCCGGCGCAGCCGGCATCGCCGCGGCGCGGCGCATCATGGCTGCCAACCGCAAGGTAATCGTGCTTGAGGCGGTGGCACAGGTCGGCGGCCGCTGCGCCACCGATCTCGTCACGTTCGGCGCGCCGTTCGATCGCGGTGCGCGCTGGATCCATAATGCCGACAGCAACCCGATGGTGAAGCTCGCGCGCGGCGCGGGGCTCGATGTGGCGGCCGCGCCGGTCGGCCACAAGATCCGCGTCGGCCGTCGCAATGCGCGTCCCGGTGAGACCGAGCAGTTCCTGGCCGCGTTGGTGCGCGCCAACCGGGCCATCGGCGAGGCTGCGCGCGGCCGGCTCGACACCTCCTGCGCGACGGCATTGCCGAAGGATCTCGGCGACTGGACCAGCACCGCGGAGTTCGAGCTCGGCGCCGGTGCCACGGGCAAGGACCTCAGCGAGCTCTCCGCGATGGACAAGGCCCATGCGCAGGACCGCAACGCGGTGCTGACCTGCCGCCAGGGCCTCGGCACGCTGGTCAGCAAGCTCGGCGAACAGCTGCCCCTGGCGCTGTCGACACCTGCGACACGGATCGTCTGGACCAATCGCGACATCAGCGTGGAAACTCCGGCCGGGCGGATCGTAACACGTGCGGTGATCCTGACAGTCTCCACCAATGTGCTGACGTCGGGTGTGATCAGGTTCACGCCCGAGCTGCCGAAGCGGCAGCTCGATGCTGCCAGCAAGCTCAGCCTCGGCAGCTACGACCGCATCGCGCTGCAGTTCTCCGGCAATCCGCTCGGCTTGTCGCGCGACGAGGTTTTCATCGAGCAGAGCAATTCGACGCGCACCGGCCTGTTGTTCGCCAATATCGGCGGCTCGTCGCTATGCACAGTCGATGTCGGTGGCGCCTTCGGCCGTGATCTCTCCGCACGGGGCGAAGCGGCAATGGTGGCGTTTGCCAGGGAATGGCTGACGGGTTTGTTCGGCAGCGATGTGGTCGCAAAGCTCGGCAAAACGAGCGCCACCCGCTGGAACACCATGCCGACGATCCTGGGTGCGATGTCGGCGGCGGTGCCGGGCGGGCAGCCCTCGCGCAGGATCCTGACCGAACCGTTGGGCCCGCTGTTTCTCGCCGGCGAAGCCACCCACGAGACGCTGTGGGGCACGGTGGATGGCGCCTGGGAGTCCGGCGAGCGCGCCGCCGACGCGGCGCTGCATCACATCGGCGCGCTCAAGGAACCGGCGGCGGAAGTGCCGGAGCGGCCGCGGCCACGCCGGCGTAGAGCGCGGACAGCCTCGCCGCTGTATTGACGTTTCGCAACGTCGGCGGTCTACACCGGCAGCTTCAGCTCCATCAGGTCCTTGGCGACGACGATGCGCCCCGAGTAGTTTGTCTTCACGTCGCGCGTCCAGTCGTCATCGGTGACGGTCGGATCGTCGCCCGGCACGAAGTGGCTCAGCACCAGGGTCTTCACGCCGGCGGCTGCCGCAATGCGGCCGACATCCTCGGTCGTGGTGTGACTGGCCATCAGGTGCTTCTTCAAGGTCGCGCCGTTCTTGGTCTTGAGCACGAGGCGATCCACCGCAGGCAAGTAGAGACATTCGTGCACCAGCACGTCGGCACCCCTGGCAAACTCTGCGAGCTTCGGATTGTAGCAGGTGTCCGACGAGAACACGATCACGCCGTCCGGCGTCTCGAACTTGTAGGCGAAGTTGTCGGTGATCGGCGGATGCGGTGTACGGAAAGCCGTGACAGTGACGTCTGACGTCTTCAACACGACGCCATCGGCATCGATATCCCTGGCGATCAACAGCGGACGCGGATCCGGCCGGCCTTCGTCCTCGATGCGCGTCTCGACGTCGAACTTGTTCAGTTCCCAATAGGTCCTGGTCATTGCCTCGATTCCCTTCGGACCGAAGGAATGGATCGGCGTCGACAGGCCCGCCGCCCAGGCATTGTAGAACACGTTGCCATATTCGAGATTGTGATCGGAGTGATGGTGGCTGATGAAGATGTATTTCACCGAAGGGATCGGCACGCCAGCGGCGACGAGCTGACGGCTGACGCCCATGCCGCAATCGATCAGATAGGGCGTGTCGTTCACCACCACCAGGTTGGCCGGATTGGAGGCGCCGATGCCCACCCGGGGACCGCCCTTGGTGCCGAGAAAGACGATGCGCGTGCGTGGCTTGGTGCTCGACTGCGCGAGCACGGACGGCGCTGCCGCCATAGCGGCGGCGCCCGCCGTGAGCTTGAAGATATCGCGACGGTGAATCATGTTTGTTCCTCAGCCGAATATGACGGCTGTAACAAACTAGCCGCGGCCGAGGATACCGTCGAGTGCGGGCAGGCCGAAGATGACCGACATTGCGATCAATGCATAACAAATGCTGCGGAATACGCTCTCGCTGGCGCGACCGAACAGCGAGGCGCCGAATGCGACGCCGAGCGCATAGATGGGTCCGATCAGCAGCGACAGCTTGAGCGAATCCCACGTGATCAATCCGCTCAAGGCGTAGCTCACCACCGAGAAGAAGTCGGACGCGCCGAAGAACAGCAGGATATTGGCGCGCGCGATCTTCGAGGGGATCGGCCGTCCCAGCTGATAGCCGACGATCGGCGGACCGCCGGTCTGCGCCAACCCGCTGCAGAAACCGGAGACACAGCCGACCGTGATCGACAGCGCCGGATAATCCCTGCCACGATAGCGCCAGCCCGACAGCAGCAAGACGAGGAGTGCGGTGACGAAGCCGGAGATGATCCAGCGCGTGGTGATGGGATCGAGCCGGCTGAGAAAATAGGTGCCGATGGGCACGCCGACCAACGCGCCGGCGACGATGACCGCGGTTGCCTTGCGGTCGGCTTCCCGCCAAGCATTGGGAACCAGCGGCGCAGCTGAGATGAAGTCGATGACGAGCAGCAGCGCGGCGACGAGCCGTGGCCCCGCGACGCTGCTCGCGAGCGGCATGAAGATCAGCGCCGAGCCGAAGCCGGAGAAGCCGCGCGCTGTCGCGGAGAGGAACGCGATCGCACAGAGCGCGATCGCGGCAGGGAGGCCGACATCAGCGGGGATGAGCCCGGACAGGCTCATCCGCGCAGCACGCCGCCGGTCTTCTTGCCGACCTCGGCGGTGATCTTCGCGGCGACGGCGTCAATCTCCTCATCCGTCATGGTCTTGTCGCGCGGCTGCAAGGTCACCGCGATCGCGATCGACTTCTTGCCGTCCTCGATGCCCTTGCCCTCATAGAGGTCAAACACCGAGACGTCCGTGATCAGCTTCTTGTCGACGCCCTGCGCGGCTCGCACGATGTCGCCGGCCTTGACCTTGCGGTCGACGATGAAGGCGAAATCGCGCGATACCGGCTGGAAGGCGGAGAGTTCGAGCACCGGCTTGGCGCGGGTCGGCTTCGGCTTCGCCGCTGGAATCCGGTCGAGGATCACCTCGAAGGCGACCAGCGGTCCGTCAGCGCGCAATGTCTCCAAGACACGCGGATGAATCTCGCCGAAAGTGCCAAGCACGTTCTGTGGCCCCATCTGGATGGTGCCGGAGCGCCCGGGATGCAGCCAGCCGGGGCCGCCGGCGACGATCTGCAGCGACGCCATCGGCGCGCCGGCAGCCGCCAGCACCGCGAATGCATCGGCCTTGGCGTCGAACGCGGTTGCCGCCTGCGAGCCGGTCCAGTGCCGCCCAAGTCCCTTTGCCGTCGCGATGCCATGGCGTACGCCGCTGGCGGCGATGTACTGATCCTCGGGACGATCGCCCTTGAAGATCTGGCCGACTTCGAAGATTGCAGCGTCACCGATGCCGCGATCGGCATTGGCCTGCATGGTCGCGATTAGGCCGGGCAGCAGGCTCGGGCGCATGTCGGTGAGATCGGCAGCGATCGGATTGGCGAGCACGAGCTCAAGCTTGCCGCCGCCGAACAATTCGGCCGCCTGCTTGGTGATGAACGACCACGTCACTGCTTCGACCATGCCGCGCGCCGCCAACGCGCGCTTGGCGCGGCGGGTGCGCAGCTGGATCGGCGTCAGCACCGGCTTGCGCGGCGCATCGCCACGCTCGAACGGCGTCATCGGCACCTTGTCGACGCCGACCATGCGCACGATTTCCTCGACGATGTCGGCCTTGCCGTGCACGTCGGTACGCCAGGAGGGAACGGCGATCTTCACCAGAGGACCGGAGCCTGCCAGCATGAAGCCGAGATGGCTGAGGATACGTTTGACCTCGACCAGCGGCACCTCGATGCCGGCCAGCCGCTTCACTTCGGTCAGCGGGAAATCGATCACACGCTCATCGCCGAAGGGATTGCCGACGACGACGTTCTCCGACGGCGCGCCACCGCACAGCTCCATCACCAGCCTTGTGGCCATCTCGAGGCCCGGCACCGTGAAGGCCGGATCGACGCCGCGCTCGAAGCGATAACGTGCGTCCGAATTGATGCCGAGCTTGCGTCCGGTCTGGGCGATGTTGATCTCGTTCCACAGCGCCGATTCGATCAGCACGTCGGTGGTATCCTCGTCGCAGCCGGAAGCTTCGCCGCCCATGATGCCGGCGAGCAATTCGACGCCGTGCTCGTCCGCGATCACGCAGATGCTGCTGTCGAGTGTGTAGGTGCGGCCGTCGAGCGCGAGCAGGGTCTCGCCGTCGCGGGCACGGCGCACCACGAGATTGCCCTTCACCTTCTTGGCGTCGAACACGTGCAGAGGGCGCGCGCGGTCATAGGTCATGAAGTTGGTGATATCGACCAACGCGTTGATCGGGCGCAGTCCGATCGAGGCCAGCCGCTGCTGCAGCCATGCCGGCGACGGGCCGTTCTTGACGCCACGCACCAGCCTCAGCGCGAAGGCGGGGCACAGCTTCTCGTCCTCGACCGTGACCTTCACGGGACAAGGGAATTCGCCCTTCACCGGCTTGATGCCCGGCTCTTTCAGTCTGCCCATGTCGGCTGCGGCGAGATCGCGCGCGATGCCGTGCACGCCGGTGCAGTCCTGCCGGTTCGGCGTCAGATTGATTTCGAACTGGGGATCGCCGAGGGCTGCCCATTCGGCGTAACCTTTGCCGATCGGCGCATCCGCCGGCAATTCGATGATGCCGTCGTGATCCTCGGAAATCTGCAACTCGGCGGCCGAGCACAGCATGCCGCGGCTCTCGACGCCCCTGATGGTGCCGACGCCGAGCGTGATGTTCTTGCCGGGAATGAAAGTGCCCGGCGGCGAGAACACGCTGACGAGGCCAGCACGCGCATTCGGCGCGCCGCAGACCACCTGCACCGCTGCTCCACCATCGCCGGTGTCGACCATGCAGACGCGCAACCGATCGGCATTCGGATGTTGCTCGGCCGAGACGACGCGCGCGATCGTGAACGGCGCCAAGAGCTTCGCCTTGTCCTCGAGATGCTCGACCTCGAGCCCGATCATGGTGAGCTTCTCGGCGAGCTTCTCGACCGGCTCGTCAGTGTCGAGATGGTCCTTCAGCCAGGACAGCGTGAATTTCATGGCACTCTTTCCGCGAAATCAGTCCCGTCCCCTCCCCCGCTTGCGGGGGAGGGTCAGGGTGGGGGCTCTCGCCGCAATAGCAGCGGCAATTGTTTCAAGAACGCCGGCGCGATTGGTCATCACGTCATGATTGCTGAAACGAAGGACGTGAAATCCGCTCGCCTCGATCACCATGGAGCGTGCGGCATCCCGCTGCTCGGCCTCGTCGGAGAAATGCTGTCCGCCATCGAGCTCGATGACAAGATGCGCGGCGTGACAGACGAAGTCGGCGATATAGCTTTCGATGGGGACTTGGCGCCGGAAGCCGGCGCCCGCCAAGCGATGACCACGCAACTCCGACCACAAGATGCGTTCGGCGTCGGTCGAATTGCGACGGAGATCGCGTGCATTGGAGCGGAGCTTGGAGGAGATTTTCCAAGTCGGAGTCTTCGGCGTATCCATCGACACCTCCGCTGTGGAGACACCCCCACCCCAGCCCTCCCCCGCAAGCGGGAGAGGGAGTCCGAGCCGTCGCGCGGATAGATGGAGGGCCCCAATGCTCACGTGCTCAATCCTCCCGCGAGTGTCGGCAGGTCGAGCGGCTTGAAGCCGTAGTGGTTGAGCCAGCGCACGTCGCCGTCGAACAGCTGGCGCAGGTCGCTCATGCCGTATTTCAGCATCGCGATGCGGTCGATGCCCATGCCCCAGGCGAAGCCCTGATACTCGTCGGGATCGAGGCCGCAGGCGCGCAGCACGTTCGGGTGCACCATGCCGCAGCCCAGAATCTCCAGCCAATCCTCGCCCTCGCCGAAACGGATCTCGCCTTTGTCGCGGCGGCACTGGATGTCGACTTCCAGCGACGGCTCGGTGAACGGGAAGAACGACGGCCGGAACCGCATGTTGATGTGGTCGACCTCGAAGAACGCCTTGCAGAACTCGTGCAAGATCCATTTGAGGTGGCCGAGATGCGAACCCTTGTCGATGACGAGGCCTTCGACCTGATGGAATTGCGGCGTGTGGGTCGCGTCCGAATCGATGCGATAGGTGCGGCCGGGGCAGATCACGCGGATCGGCGGCTTCTGAGTCAGCATCGTCCGGACCTGCACCGGCGAGGTGTGGGTCCGCAGCAGCATGCGCGAACCGTCTTCCTTCGGATTGAAGAAGAACGTGTCGTGCATCTCCCGCGCCGGATGGCCTTCCGGGAAGTTCAGCTTGGTGAAGTTGTAGTCGTCGGTCTCGATGTCAGGACCTTCGGCGATCGCGAATCCCATATCGGCGAAGATCGTGGTGAGTTCGTCCATCACCTGGCTGAGGGGATGGATGCGGCCGGCGTCCGTCGGCGTATCCTGCAGCGGCAAGGTGACGTCGATGGTCTCCGCCGCCAGCCGCGCATCGAGTGCGGCTGATTTCAGCACCTCGCGCCGCGCGGTCAGCGCCTGCGTGATCTTGTCCTTGGCGAGATTGATCGCCGCGCCTTGCGTCTTGCGCTCATCCGGCGACATCTTGCCGAGCGTCGCCAGCAGCGCCGAGATCGAGCCTTTCTTGCCGAGCGCTGCCACGCGGACGGCTTCGAGCGCGGCTTCGTCGCCGGCCGCAGCGATCTGGTCGAGGATCGAGGTTTCGAGCGTAACGAGGTCGGACACAGCTATTTCTCCGCGAAATTGCGGGTGGTTGTCGCCGCGAGGGCGGCGAGGGTCAAGGCTAAAACGATCCGGGCAGCGGCGCGCGGAGCGCAAGCGTCGAACAGCAAAAAAGCGGCCGATACGATCGGCCGCTTCGCAACTGCTACCTGCTCGTTCAGCGATTAGGCGGCGAGGGCGGTCTTGGCCTTTTCGACGATCGCCTGGAACGCAGCCGGCTCGTTGATTGCGAGATCCGACAGCACCTTGCGGTCGACGGTGATGCCCGACTTGGACAGGCCATCGATAAAGCGGCTGTAGGTCAGCTCGAACGGACGCACGGCGGCGTTCAGGCGCTGGATCCAGAGCGCGCGGAAGGTGCGCTTCTTGCGCTTGCGGTCGCGGAACGCATATTGGCCGGCTTTATCGACCGCGGCCTTGGCGGCGCGAATGGTGTTCTTGCGGCGGCCACGAAAACCCTTGGCGGCCTTGTAGACTTTCTTGTGCTTGGCGTGGGCGGTCACACCGCGTTTGACGCGAGACATGACGGAAATCCTTCTTCAAAAGATGACGGTTCGCCGCTCCTGGCGCGGCTTAAGCGGAATGCAGCGGAAGCCGGTCAGGCGTTCGGCAAGAAGTACTTCTTGACGTTGTCGCCGTCGGTCTTGAACAGCACGCGGGTGCCGCGGAGCTGTCGGATCTGCTTTTTCGTCCGCTTGATCATGCCGTGGCGCTTGCCGCGCTGGGCGTGCATCACCTTGCCGGTGGCAGTCACTTTGAAGCGCTTTTTGGCGCCGGATTTGGTCTTCAGCTTGGGCATTTGGCTCTCCTCAAACCACAACAGCAAGCCGCCCGCGAGGGCGGCGCCATGCAGCAAAATGCTCGTTAGAGCGTTGGAAGTGCTCAGGTTTTCCTGCAATCAGGAGGTACCCGCACAAAGACATCGCCACGGCAGCCCTTAATCAGCCGGACGATGAAGGCTGGGCTTATGGCAGAGACGGGGCGAATTGGCAACGCCGAACCGCGAATTTGCGACATCCGGTCCGCCGGCGGCCGATGCCGGCGGGCGCGGTATTCCGCAAGAAAAAGCCCGCCAAGTGCCTTGGCGGGCTATGCTCGCGTCCAGGACCGGACGACTTTAGCGTGGCGCCAGCACCATGACGACCTGGCGGCCTTCGAACCTGGCGTCCTGCTCGACCTTTGCGTAAGCCGCCACGTCGGTCTTCACCTTGTCCAGAAGCTTGGTGCCGATCTCCTGGTGCGCCATCTCACGGCCGCGGTAACGCAGCGTGATCTTGACCTTGTCGCCTTCCTCGAAGAAGCGCTGCATGGCCCGCATCTTCACGTCATAATCATGATCGTCGATCATCGGGCGGAGCTTGATCTCCTTGATCTCGACGACCTTCTGCTTCTTGCGGGCCTCGGCGGCCTTCTTTTGCGCCGAATATTTATATTTCCCGTAATCCATGATCTTGCAGACGGGAGGGCTGGCATTCGGCTGAATCTCGACAAGATCCATGCCCGCCTCGACGGCCAACTTCACCGCCATCATTGTTTCTACGGTGCCGTGGTTCTGTCCGTTCTGGTCGATCAGCTGGATCTGCGCGTTCCGGATCTCATCATTGGTGCGCGGCCCGTCTTTGGCGGCAGCGGGCGGGGCTCTATTGGGGCGGCGAATGGGTGGTTCTCCAAGGTTGTTAAAGAAGGGCACTACTCTGATGGAAGATGCCGCTCCAAGCAAGACGGCGCACGCATGGTCCGGCATTTTTGCGGCTCAACCCGTAAACGGGCTGTGCCACGGGAATGTGCGCGCGAGCAGCCGGTCCGGACTGCTTCCTCGACGTCATTCCCAGAGCAGTGAGCAGACCCGGAATGCCGCAATTTCAGAGCAATCCGGTTCCGCAGGCGACATAGAGTGCCGAGCGAGCTTTCGCAAGCGGGGAAGGTTCCGTGGGCCTCCACGAGGTTGACGGACGGACCGGGCTTCATCAACGCTTCGGCACACAACACCGCAGACAGGGTTATTGATCCATGACCGCTTCCGAAGATTCTGCCGCACCGCCGGCTTTCATCGACGTCGGCGAGGGGGATGCGCCGCGGCGGATCGCGGTCCGCGCCCGCTCGGGGCAGGAGGCGGATAAGGGTCCTGGCCTGTTCTGGCTCGGCGGGTTCAATTCCGACATGAAAGGCACCAAGGCGCTTGCGCTCGACGCCTGGGCGGCCGAGCGGGGCCGGCCTTGCGTCCGCTTCGACTATTCCGGTCATGGCGAATCGGGCGGCCGGTTCGCCGATGGCACCATCGGGCGCTGGCTCGAGGACGCCCTCGCGGTGTTTTCGCGGTTCTGTCACGGACCTCAAGTGGTGGTCGGCTCGTCGATGGGCGGCTGGATGGCACTGCTGCTGGCGCGCGAGCTCGCACGGCAGCCGCGCGGCGGCACTTTGGCCGGGCTGGTGCTGATCGCCCCGGCGCCCGATTTCACCGAGGAGCTGATGTGGAAAGGCTTTTCGCCCAAGATCCGTCGGGAGATCGAGGAGACCGGCGTCTGGCTGAGACCGTCGGATTATGGCGAGCCCTATCCGATCACCAAGGCGCTGATCGAGGAGGGGCGTAACCATCTGCTGCTCGGCAGCGCCATCAATGTCGGCTGCCCGGTCCGCATCCTGCAGGGCGCACAGGATCCCGACGTGCCCTGGCAGCACGCTTTTGCGCTCGCGCACCGGCTGCCCGCCGATGATGTGGTGCTGACCATGATCCAGGACGGCGATCACCGCCTGTCGCGTCCGCAGGACATCGCCCGCATCCTTGCCGCGGTGGCCGAGTTCGGTTGAACTGCTCTTCAACCATCAGGGAGGAAGCCATGGACATCACGCGCCTGCTGCGCACATTCTGCGCAGGCGTCGAACGCCGCGACGGCGCGGGCTTTGCCGCGCTGTTCACCGAAGACGGCGTCTACCACGACGTCTTCTACGGCGCATTTAAAGGGCGGGCGGCGATCACAGCCATGATCGACGATCATTTCTATCGCACGGCGTGCGACTTTCGCTGGGACATGCATGACCCCGTCAGCGACGGCAAGACAGTCTATGCGCGCTACACGTTCAGCTATCGCTCGACCTTGCCCGAAGCCAATGGTGCGCGCGTGATGTTCGAGGGCGTCGCCATCATGAAGCTGCGCGATGGCCTGATCGTCGACTACCGCGAAGTCGCCAACACCGCGCCGGCGTTCGTCGCGATGAACTTCGCGCCCGAGCGCGTCCTCAAGATCATCGCGCGGCAGGGCGCGGAGCTGAAGGCGCGGCCGGAGATGGCGCGGCATCTGGCGGACTGACAACGACACGCCATTCCTCGCGGACATCAGGATCGGTCTCGGCCGCCAGAGCCGGCGTCGCGAGCGCTTCGACCGCGTCTCGCGGCATCAACTGCGCCAGCGCCCAGACGGCGGCGCCGCGCACCAGTGGGCTTGAATCACCAAGCAACCGCTCGGCGCTTGCTGCGAGCGCCGCGTTGCCGGAGTTGCCGATCGCAATCAGCACATTGCGGATGAAGCGGTCGCGGCCGACGCGCTTGATCGGCGATTTGGTGAACAGCGCGCGGAACGCCGGATCGTCGAGCTCAGCTAACTCGGCAAGCGATGGCGCACGCAGGGCGTCGCGGGCGGCGAGCTTCGCCTCGCAACCGTCCTGCGCGAACTTGTTCCAGGGGCAGACGGCCAGGCAATCGTCGCAGCCATAGATGCGGTTGCCGATGGCCTTGCGGAATTCATGCGGGATCGGCCCCTTGTTCTCGATGGTCAGATACGAGATGCAGCGCCGCGCATCGAGCTTGTAAGGGGCAGGGAAGGCCGCGGTCGGGCAGCTGTCGAGGCAGGCGTGGCAGGAGCCGCAATGGTCGATCTCGCTCTCGTCGCAGGGCAGCTCGAGCGTGGTGTAGATTGCGCCGAGGAACAGCCATGAGCCGAAAGCGCGCGACACCAGGTTGGTGTGCTTGCCCTGCCAGCCGATCCCGGCAGCCTGGCTCAGCGGTTTCTCCATCACGGCTGCGGTGTCGATGAACACCTTGACGTCGCAAGGAACGTCACGAGGCGCCGTTGCGACCAGCCAGCGTGCCAGCGCCTTCAGCCGCTTCTTGATTACATCGTGATAGTCGTCGCCGCGGGCATAGACCGAAATCGCGCCATGCGATTTCGCCTGCAGGACGGCGAGCGGATCCTCATCGGGGCCGTAGTTCACGCCCAGCATGATCACCGAGCGGACCTCGGACCACAGTGTACGCGGATCGGTCCGCCGCTGGGGCTCGCGCGCCAGCCAGTCCATGTCGCCATGGCCGCCGGACGCGATGAAGTCGAGAAAATATTGCGCGCGTTCCGCAGTGGCTTCCGGCCGCGCCACGCCGAGCTGATCGAAGCCGAGCGCGCGGGCCTCGTCGATCAGCCTGGTCTTCAGGTCGGCAAGATCGATCGCGTCACTCAGAAGTCGAGGTCCACATAGGTCCGCGACGCCGGCACGCCGGGGAGCCAGTCGCTCAGCAGCGGACGGAACGACGGGCGGGATTTCACCCGCGCGTACCACGCCTTTGCTGCGTCGTCCTCGATCCATGGCACGTCGCCCAGATAGTCGATCGCCGACAGATGCGCGGCGGCGGCAAGGTCGGCATAGGTGAGGCGGTCGCCGGCCAGGAAATTCCGCCGCTGCGCCAGCCAGCCGATATAGGCCAGATGATAGCGCACATTGGTCTTGGCGGCGCGGATCACGTCGGTCGCTGGCGGGCCGCCGCCGTCCTCCTCGCTCATGAAGCGCTTGTAGATGCGCTCCGTCACCAGGAGATTCGAGGCCTCCTCGAAGAATTTCTCGTTGAACCAGCCCATCAGCCGGCGCACCTCGATGCGTTCGGCCATGTCTGACGGCATCAGCCGGCGATCTCCTGCCGCCGCGCCGCAGGCGTCGTCGAGATACTCCGCGATCACGCCGACGCCGGGGACCGGCGGCAGGCCCTCGGCCGACAGCACCGGCGTGTTGCCTGCGGGATTGAGCGCCAGAAATGCCTCGCGCCGTTCCCAGGCGCGTTCCTCCACCAGCCGCAGATCGAGGCCATATTCGCCGAGCACCAGGCGGACGAAGCGTGAATGCGGGCAGAACGGGTGGTGGAAGAGCGTATACATGTCGCCTTTGATTATGTCGCTGCGCTTAACAAAGCCTCAACCATTCGACGCCGGCCGAGGTCCGTGTGGCGCGCAATCAATCTTTGCGAACGCACGAGAGCCAATCTCCGTAAACCAACTGGCGACGTTCGCATCCAATGAGGTTCGATGATTCGCAACACGAGCTTGGCTGCGAACCCGGGATGCCGGTACTAGCGCATGGCCAGCGAAAGTGTAAGCGGTCGGGCAGCCAGGCAGGGGACCAAGAATAATTGACCGGACGGCGAATCGCAAAAGCGATCCGCCCCTTGCATCGGGTGCTCTGAAAGGCTTCTCCGCTGATTTGCAGGTCAGGCCTGATGGCACTGAGATGCCTTTTTGCGATTGCGGCCTGCAGCCGAATAGGCGAGAAGAGCGCGGTTTTTGCCGGCGATAGCGGGTCAGGTCAATGATGTCAGATACGTTGCGGGCGGTGATTCTCGGCGTCGTCGAGGGGGTCACCGAGTTCCTTCCGGTCTCGTCGACCGGCCACCTGCTGCTGGCCGAACGCTTCTTCGGCCTCGGCGAGGACGGCTTCTGGAAGAGCTTCGCGATCCTGATCCAGCTCGGCGCCATCCTCGCGATCGTGGTGCTCTACTTCGTCAAGCTATCGCGGGTGGCGATCGGCGCGCTGACCAATCCGGACGACCGCCGCTTCATCATCGGCGTGCTGGTGGCGTTTCTGCCCGCCGTCATCGTCGGCCTGATCGCGGGCAAATATATCAAGCTGCTGCTGTTCGATCCCTGGGTGGTCTGCTTCTCGCTGATCGTCGGCGGCGCCATCCTGCTGTGGGTCGACCAGATCGACCACAAGCCGCATGAGCACGACGCCACGCGCTTTCCGCTGCTGATGTATCTCTGGATCGGCGTTGCGCAGTGCCTTGCCATGATTCCCGGCGTGTCGCGCTCGGGCGCCACCATCGTCGCCGCGATGCTGCTCGGCGCCGACAAGCGCTCGGCCGCGGAATTCTCGTTCTTCCTGGCGATTCCGACCATGGTCGGCGCCTTCGTCTATGATTTCTACAAGAGCCGGGCCGAGATGACGTCAGATCATCTCGGCCTGATCGCGATCGGCTTCGTGGTGTCCTTCGTCACCGCGCTGATCGTGGTGAAGGCCTTCCTCGGCTACGTCACCCGCCACGGCTTCGTGCTGTTCGCGTGGTGGCGCGTCATCGTCGGCACGCTCGGCCTGATCGCGCTGGCGCTGGGAATGTAGTCGATCCTACGAGCTCACCAACTAGACGTTCAGGCGCTGGAACTGGCCCTGCGGGCGGAAGCGCCAGAGATATTGGGGCGCGATTGCCTCCAGCGAATCCGGCGTGATGCCCAAGCCTTCCAGCGTCAGCCCGGCGGCCTTCGCCGCATCCGACACCACGACGTCATGCCGCAGCAGCTCGACCTGGTCGGGCGTCAGCTTCAGCGCGCCCGGCGCGAACTGCTGGAACATCGCCTGCAATTTGGCGAGCCCGAACGGCAATGACAGCAGCGTGCGCTTGCGATCGGTGATGTCCAGAATGGCCTGGACGATCTCGCGGAAGCTCAACACCTCCGGTCCGCCGAGCTCATAGGTCGCACCCTGCCGCGCCTTGCCGTCGACGGCGTCCGCGATCGCAGTGGCGACATCGCCGACATAGACCGGCTGCATCCTGGTCTCGCAGCCGACCAGCGGCAGCACCGGCAGCATCCGCGCCAGCGCCGCGAAGCGGTTGGTGAACTGGTCCTCAGGACCGAACATCATCGACGGCCGCATGATGGTCGCCTGCTGGCAGCGCGGCCAGCACCGCCGCCTCGCCGCCCGCCTTGGCGCGGGCATAGCGCGAGGCCGAATTGGCGTCGGCGCCGATCGCCGAGACATGCACCATCTGCGCGCCGACCGCCGCCGCCGCCCTGGCTACCGCCTCGGCACCCTCTGCCTGTACGGCGTCGAACGTCTGGGCGCCGCCCTCGGTCATGATACCGACCAGGTTGATCGCGACATGCGAGTCCCGCATCGCGGCCTCGACCGAGGCCGGGTAGCGCAGATTGGCCTGCACGGTGTGGATCTGGCCGACCCGGCCCTGCGGCTGCAGGTGGCCGGCGAGCTCCGGCCGGCGCACCGCCACCCGGATGCGGTAATCGCGCTGGGCGAGCGCCCGAACCACATTCCGCCCGAGGAAACCCGAGCCGCCGAAGACCGTGACGAGGGTGTCCAGATTCGATGCCATGGCATATCCCTAAGAGGTGGTGGCCGTCGCTGCCGGAGGAGGCCCGGCCGGCGAGCACGCGAACGGCGCGTTTGCTGCGTCGCTGTATAGCGTAACGCCCGCCATCCGGAAAAGTGGGGAGTATTTCCGGCGCGCCCCAGGTAAAAATCGTCACAAAATCCGCCCGACCGGTTTGACAACGCGGACGCCCGATCCGTACACAGCGCCTCCATGCCCAGGTGGTGGAATTGGTAGACGCGCTGGCTTCAGGTGCCAGTGGCTTAACGGCCGTGAAGGTTCGAGTCCTTTCCTGGGCACCACGCTTCGCCTTTCAGGCTACGCGTGGCGCAGCCGAGTTGAGCAGGCCGCAAAAGCGGCAGGACCGGCACGACACGCCATAGCGCGCGGGCAAGCATCCAGAACTCCGATTCACGTTTCAAATAGCTAAACCGATTGCGTGTATCGGTTTATCGCCTTGCTCAGCTCGTCATTCCGGGCCGCCCGGAGGGCGAGCCCGGAATCCATACTCATTGTGGTGGTTATGGATTCCGGGCTCGGCCCCTTGGGCCGCCCCGGAATGACGAGTGGATGGGTCTGCCTCTTTTCAACTCCAATTCAGTCGATCGACCACGCCGGATACAGATCTCGCATTCTCGCGGCGCCTTGCGTCCGAGCTTTGCTTCAGACCGCCCTCGATAGATGGAGGGCGCAGGGAAGGCCGGGTGCTGGCCAGCACCCATGGTCCGCGTGCAACAAGAAAGCACGCGGCAGAACCACAGGTGACAGCCGAACAACCGGCCTTCCCTGCGCGATGGCTTTAACGCTTATACGCGCTCTCCTCGGGGACCGGCTTGATTGCCCCCGTTTGCGCGACGCTTGCGCGTCGCATCACGCTCCTCAGCACCGGGAGGCCAGGACCACACGATTTCACGTCCACCTCAGCGTCGTTCGTCGGCGCGCGACTGCGCGCTGCAACTCCGATGTGGCCACCGCATCCCGCGCCCAACGTTCGTGACGATCGCGAAGCGCCCCTCCTGGAAGAGCACGGGACGGCGACAAGCATCGTCGTGATTTGCCCGACAACGCAAGATTGCCGGCCTGCGACAGAGTGGCACGACGGGCAATTTTCGCGTAGCTGTTATGCGGAAGATGCCACAGCCATCCGAGCCGTCGGCAAAGGCACAAACGAACGGAGGTTGAGATGTGGCCCCAGTCACGCTCGCTTGCGCAACCCATCATCCTCGCCCTGTGCGGCACAATGGGATCGATCGCGATGGCGGCGGCAGAGCCGCTCGAGCCTCATAAGGTCCTGACCGAAACCATTCGCACGCAGCCCGCTGGCGATCCCAACCCGGCATCGGCTTCGCCCACGGACGATCCGGCGGTCCACACCTTGAAAGTGCAGCCATCTTCGGGGGGAATGTCATGGGCCGTCAGTCCCCCACTCGGTGACGATCATGACGTCGGCCATGGCGCTTTCAAGCCAGATGCCCATGCTATTCGTACCGTTCCAATCGGGCCGGACACCGGCACGAAGTTTGACCTCGATCGGCATTTCGCGCCGAGGACACCGTGACAGCCCCCGTCAGCTGCGGAGTAGCTGACTGGTGCAGGTTGAATTCAGCGACACAAGCGCATCATGCTTGATGGCGCTCCGCGCCCGTACAATCGACTGCGATCGCGATGCGCAGCCATGGCTTGTACCGTGGCCTGATGCGCCTCATGTCTCCAGCAGATACGGAACGAAGATGTCGTCAACTCTAAAGCGGCGCTTCGTGATGCCCTGTTCATGATGATAGCGCAGCACGGCGTCGATCGCCGCAACGTTCGCCTTGATGCCATAGGGCCACCAATCATCGCCCAGCACGTTGCGATCTGCTTCGATCAGCGAGGTAAGCCATGGCAGCATCGTGGCCATGTTGTTGAAGGTCATGCCTTTGATGAGCTGGCCGGCCATCACGTCCTTTGCCCGGCAGAAGCCTTGGTAGACCGACTTCACCAGCTCTGGTTCGTGTTCGGCGAGCTCGCGGGTGACGACCACCGTATGCATGATCGGGAAGATGCCTGTACGAGCATAGTAATCGCGCTCGACGGCGACATAGTCCTCGAACAGGCGGCCGACATGGGGTGACCTGTCGCGCACGCATTTCGGAATGTCGGCGGAGATGAGCGCGTCGATCTCGCCATGGTCGAGCATCTCGCCGAGATCCGCGTCCCTTGGCGCCATCGTCACTTCGACTCGCTCGGGATGCGGCTGCGGAATGAAGTCGACCGGCTGCATCGGGAAATCGATGCCGCCGATGATCCAGCGACACGTCTCCGGGCGAAAGCCGAATTCGTCCGAGAGCATGCCCTTCGGCATGATGCCGGCATCGTGGCCATAGACCGCCAGCTCGCCGATCGTTCTGCTGTTGAGATCTTCGGGCCTGGCGATGCCGGAATGCTTGTTGATGTAGATCGCCGAATGGCGGAACGCGCGGTTGGGAAACGCCGGGATCGCGACGAAGGGCTGGTCGGCGCCGTCAATTACGCGCAGGAAGTAGGTCATGCCCAGTTCGGAGACGTCGTAGGCGCGCTTGCGGATCATCGCCTCGAAGATTTCCGGGACGATGCGCGCGGTGTGGAAGCGTGCGTCGATGCCCTCGATCTTGACGGTGCCGTTCGTCAGAGCCTGCGTGCGATCGTAGTTCCAGAAGGCGATGTCGAGCCTGCGGCCGGTCATGTCTGGCCTCTTGATTGCGGACAGGAGCGGATGGTCGCGGTCGTGATGTCGGAACGGCAAATGCATTGGCGCATCCATTGATCCCGCAACCCGCCCATGCGGGACCGGAGGTCGATCGGTGTACGGCTTGTTCGCGCCATATTCCGGCGCATGGCGCCGCGCGGCATCACACGGAAACCCCGGCAATTCGAGCCATTTAACTTCCCTGTAACTTCCTGGAGGCGACAGATCCTTATCTGGCACCCCGTCATCCGATAGAGTATGCCGTCATTTTGCCGGCCGGCTGGCCGATTGGTTATCGAAACGATCGTTGTGCTCGCTCCGCGCTCGCCCTCCGCAACCTGAGGCGCTGGCGTCAGGCCAGACAGCGATACGACTGGGATCTTGAACACATGACCGTACGCCTGCATCGCGGCGACCTGCCCGACCTCTCCCGCTACACCTCGTCGGTGGCGATCGACACCGAGACCATGGGGCTCAACCCGCATCGCGACCGTCTCTGTGTGGTGCAGCTGTCGCCCGGCGACGGCTCGGCCGACGTGGTGCAGATCCCCAAGGGCCACACCGACGCGCCGAACCTGAAGGCGCTGCTCGGCAATTCCGCCATTACCAAGATATTCCACTTCGCCCGCTTCGACATCACGACGCTGTTTCACAGCTTTGGCGTGATGCCGCAGCCGATCTACTGCACCAAGATCGCCTCGCGGCTGTCGCGCACCTACACCGACCGCCACGGCTTGAAGGACCTGGTGCGGGAGCTGCTCAACATCGACCTGTCGAAGCAGCAGCAGTCGAGCGACTGGGGTGCCGATACGCTCAGCGAAGCCCAGCTCGCCTACGCCGCTTCCGACGTGCTGCATCTGCATGCCTTGCGCGAGCGGCTCGACACGATGCTGGCCCGCGAAGGCCGCACGGCGCACGCCCAGGCCTGCTTCGATTTCCTGCCGACCCGCGCCCGGCTCGACCTCGGGGGATTCGAGGCCGAGGACATTTTTGCCCATTCTTGAGGCAGGCTTGGAATCCTTAAACTCTCGTAATCATCGGCCGCCGGATCGAATTTGGCCGGTTTTTCATGGTGTTTGAGCCGGGCGGCCACGTGTCCGAAATGCGCCAGGGCCAGTTCCCGGCTGCATTGCCGGCCGAGGCCATGTAAAATACGACACAGTCCTTCGCCCCGGAGCCACGGTGAACGCCCACAATCCAGCCTATGACCCCGGCCTCGAAGCGCGCTTCGCGCAGGCCGCGCGCCATAGCCGGCTAGTACAGGTGTTGCGGATCGGTGTGCCTGGCGTGGTGGGCGTGGCGATGGCCGTCGTGCTGTATTTCGCGTTCTTCAATGAATATCGCGTCCCGATCGACACCGGCAATCTCTCGGGCAACCTGGTCGTCACCGGCAAGAAGATCACCATGGAAACGCCGCATCTGACCGGCTTTACCCCGGACCAGCGGCCTTATGATCTCGTGGCCAAGACCGCCGTCCAGGATCTGACCGATCCGGACCACGTGGCGCTCAACACGGTGCGCGCCAAGGTGCTGATGCAGGACGGCTCGACGGTGACGCTGGATGCGCTGACAGGCCTGTTCGACACCAAGCAGCAGCAGATCGACCTGCACAAGGACATCGTGCTGACGACGTCGACCGGTTACCAGGCCTTCCTGACCCAAGCGCATGCCGACATGGCCAAGGGGACGGTCAGCTCGGACGAGCATGTCAACGTCAAGCTGACCAACGGCACGCTGACGTCCGATCGCCTACGAATCATCGACAACGGCGATGTCGTCCGCTTCGAGGGCAATGTGGTGATGAACCTGGTCAATCTCGACAGCGAGAAGCCTGCCTCTGCGCAAACCGAGGCTGCGGCCGAGCCGGCCCACGCTCCGCCGCCGTCGCGTTCGCGGCGGTCCAGGACAACCAATGCAAAGTGATTTCATGACCCAACGATTCAGCTCGTTGTCCGCAGGCACGGGCCTCGCACGGATCATCATTGCCGCACTGCTGCTGGCAGGAGCGCATCACGATGCGCACGCGCAAAGCGCGACGACTGGCGTCCCCAACGCGCTGCAGGGCTTTTCGCAGAATCGCGACCAGCCGATCCAGATCGAGGCCGCTTCGCTGGAGATGGTGGACAAGAAGAAGGAAGCGACCTTCTCCGGCAATGTGAAGGTCACGCAAGGCGACACCACCATGACCTCGAAGACGCTGGTGGTGTTCTACGAAGGGGGCGGTGCCTCGCCCGCGGGCAATGCCAAGCCGGCGAAAGGCGCGCCGATGCAATCGGCGACACCGGGGCCGGGCGGCGCGTCCTCGATCAAGCGGCTGGAGGCACGCGGCAACGTCGTGGTCACCCAGAAGGACCAGGTCGTCACCGGCGAGACTGCCATCTTCGACACCAAGACCAATCTGATCACGATGCAGGGCGGTGTGGTGCTCACCCAATGCAAGAACGTGCTGCGCGGCGACCGCCTGATGGTGGACATGGCCACCGGCGTCTCCCGGGTCGAATCCGATACCGGCAAGGTGTATGCGCTGCTGCCGCAAGCCAATGGCGGAGCGGGCGGTGGCGGCTGCGGCTCGGAGAGCGCAGGTGGCAAGACCGGCTCGCCGCTGCAATTGCCGGGATCGACTAAACAGAAGTGATATCAACGACTTGCAATTTCGCCTGACGGCTCCGTTGAACCCGACCATGGCGCGCTCTATCTAGCGGATGGCAGCTTCGCTTTCACGCCGCAATGCGTTGCGAAGCTGCAAGGCAGATAAAGGCCGGACAAGCAAACGCTACGCTGGGTGCCCTGGGATCGCAGGTGGTCCGGGGATATATCGGTTCGTTCCCGGCTGGGACGAGGCGAATCAAGGCTGCTGCAGCAGACGAAGGGCACCTTCGAGAAGGCGTAAGCGAACGGGGATGGTGGATATTTTCGGCAAGTTCGGTCGGCGTCCTGCCCAGCGCGGCCAGCAGGGGTCGGCGCGCGCGCGGGATGACATCACCGCGCTCGACGACCGCTTCGATGATCTGGCCGATACGGTGCAGGGGCAGGCAGCACTGCGCATCAATCCGCGCTCGCCGCAGAACACCGAGCAATTGCAGCGCAGGGCCAAGCCGAAGGCCAACAATGCCGGCGGTCCGCAATTGCTGCGGCGGCCGGGCTTCCTCGCCGTGCACAACATCGAGAAGAGTTTCGGCAGCCGCCAGGTGGTGCGCGGCGTCTCGATCTATGTCCGCCGCGGCGAGGCGGTCGGCCTGCTCGGGCCGAACGGCGCCGGCAAGACCACTGTGTTCTACATGATCACCGGGCTGATCAAGGCCGACCGCGGCGCCATCGAGCTCGACGGCCACGACGTCACCAGGCTGCCGATGTATCAGCGCGCCCGGCTCGGCATCGGCTATCTGCCGCAGGAGGCCTCGATCTTTCGCGGCCTGACCGTGGAGCAGAACATCCGCGCCGTGCTCGAAGTAGTCGAGCCGTCACGCAAGAAGCGCGAGCGCGAGCTGGATTCGCTGCTGGAAGAGTTCACCATCACGCGGCTGCGCAAGTCGCCGTCGATCGCATTGTCCGGCGGCGAACGCCGCCGCGTCGAGATCGCCCGCGCGCTCGCCACCCGCCCGAACTACATGCTGCTCGACGAGCCCTTTGCCGGCATCGATCCGATCGCGGTCGGCGACATCCAGCAGCTGGTGCGCCATCTCACCAATCGCGGCATCGGCGTCCTGATTACCGACCATAATGTGCGCGAGACGCTGGGCCTCACCGACCGCGCCTATATCGTCTATGCCGGTCAGATCCTGACCGAAGGCAGTCCGGAGGAAATCGTCGCCGATCCCGACGTGCGCCGGCTCTATCTCGGCGAGGAATTCCGGCTGTAGCAGCCGCTGATCCGGCAAAGCCCGGATGGAGTTGATGCGCGGCGGTCACTATTCCTGCTGCGCCGCGCCGTGCTCGGTTTTTCTTCTTCGTCAAGCCGTGTACATCGGGTCAGGACTGAGCTAAGCAAGAATTGGACCAATTCCAGGAATGTTCTTGCCTCCATGGCGCTGTCGCAGAGATTAGAATTCCGCCAGTCGCAAGCGCTGGTGATGACGCCGCAGCTGATGCAGGCGATCAAGCTGCTGCAGCTCTCCAATCTCGACCTCTCCACCTTTGTCGAAGAAGAGCTCGAACGGAACCCGCTGCTCGAACGCGCCAGCGACGGCCCGGAACCGCCGGTGGCCGGCGAGCCCGCCGCCGAGCGTGCAGATTATGCCGATTCCGACGGCAGTGCCGGCGAGGATTTTGGCGAGGCGGCGGCAGCAGCGAGAGCTTCGAGCCGGCCCAGGAAGACTGGATGAGCCGCGATCTCGGCAGCCGCGCCGAGATCGAGCAGACCCTCGACACCGGGCTCGATAACGTATTCTCCGAAGAGCCGGCCGAGGCCGCCGCGCGCAACGCCCAGGACGCACCGCCGAGCACCTATACCGAGTGGGGCGGCGGCGCATCGAGCGACGAGGATTACAATCTGGAGGCCTTCGTCGCCGCGGAGACCACGCTGACCGATCATCTTGCCGAGCAGGCGGCGGTGGCCTTCGTCACGCCAGCCGACCGGATGATCGCCCAGTATTTGATCGATCTCGTCGACGACGCCGGCTATCTGCCGGCCGATCTCAGCCAGGTGGCGGAGCGGCTCGGCGCGGAAGCGGAAGACATCGAGGCCGTGGTCTCGGTGCTGCAGACATTCGATCCGCCCGGCATCTGCGCACGCAATTTGAGCGAATGCCTGGCAACCCAGCTGCGCGAGCTCGATCGCTACGACCCGGCGATGCGGGCGCTGGTCGAGCATCTCGACCTCCTCGCCAAGCGTGATTTCGGCAGCCTTCGCAAGCTCTGCGGCGTCGATGACGAGGATCTGGTCGACATGATCGGCGAGATCAGGACGGCTCGATCCGAAGCCGGGCCTGAAGTTCGGCACCACCCGCACGCAGACCATGGTGCCTGACGTCTATGTGCGGCCCGGCCCCGACGGTGGCTGGCTTGTCGAGCTCAACAGCGACACCTTGCCGCGGGTGCTGGTCAATCAGGTCTACTACACGGAGCTGTCGAAGACGATCCGCAAGGACGGCGACAAATCCTACTTCACCGATGCCCTGCAGAACGCAACCTGGCTGGTGCGCGCGCTCGATCAGCGTGCCCGCACCATCCTGAAGGTGGCGACCGAGATCGTGCGGCAGCAGGACGGCTTCTTCACGCGCGGCGTCGCGCATTTGAGGCCGCTCAATCTGAAGGCCGTCGCCGACGCGATCCAGATGCACGAATCGACGGTGTCGCGCGTCACCGCCAACAAATACATGGCGACCAATCGCGGCACCTTCGAGCTGAAATATTTCTTCACGGCGTCGATCGCCTCCGCCGACGGCGGCGAGGCGCATTCGGCCGAAGCGGTGCGTCATCACATCAAGCAGCTGATCGATGCGGAGGCGCCGTCGGCGATCCTGTCCGACGACACCATCGTCGAGCGGCTGCGGGCATCCGGCATCGACATTGCCCGCCGCACCGTGGCGAAATATCGCGAGGCGATGCGGATTCCATCCTCGGTCCAGCGCCGCCGCGACAAGCAGAGCATGCTGGCCCATGCCCTTTCGACACCGTCATCCGCGTCCGACCGCTCCCGCGATACCGCCTCCGCCTGATTGCGCGAACGCCAAATCAGACTAGTCTGCGGATCCGGGCCTGGTGTCGCCCTTCCAGTTTCGAATCATGTCGCGCTATCGCTTACGAATGTCAGAACCAAACGGACGCTCGGAAATTAGGATCTGGTGCGATTCCGGATCTGTCATCGCCAACCTTCTCGCGGCACGACTGGGGCGCATGTCAAATCCACCGCACTGGTTTGATCGAGGTAGCAAATGACCCTGAGGATTTCCGGTAAAAGCATCAGCGTCGGCGAAGCGTTGCGCGGCCGCGTCGGCGACCGCACCGAAGAGGTGCTGCGCAAATATTTTGACGGCAATTATTCGGGCCATATCACGCTCTCCAAGGACGGCTTCGGCTTCCGCACCGATTGCGCGCTGCACCTTGATTCGGGGATCACCCTGGAAGCCGAATCCAACGCGCAGGACGCCTATGTCAGCGCCGACCAGGCGCTGCTGATGATCGAGAAGCGGCTGCGCCGCTACAAGAGCCGGCTGAAGGACCGCTCGGCCCGCAAGACCGCGGTGGCCTCCGCCGCGCTCGCAGAGCTTCAGATGCCGACGCTGGACGCATCGAGCTATGTCATCGAGGCGCCCGGTGAGGGCGAGGAAGAAGTCACCGGCTACAACCCCGTCATCATTGCGGAGGCGACCACCGCATTGAAGCGGCTTTCGGTCTCGGAAGCGGTGGTGGAACTGGACCTGACGGGGGCCGCCTGCCTGGTGTTCCAGCACGGCTCCAGCGGGCGCGTGAACATCATTTACCGCCGTGCCGACGGCAATATCGGGTGGGTCGATCCGCCCGTCGTAAAGGCTTAACTTCGCCTTCAGGCCGCCGCCTTGAGGGTGTCATGGTCCGATGGTCTCAAGGCCATGATCTCTAGGGATAGGTCGCAGGACCGTGCTCGCGGGAGTTGGCACCGCCGTTGCATTGGGGTAGAAGCCCCCGCATTGGACAGGGGCCGCGCGGCCCGCAGCCTCACCTTCTTGACGCAGGACTGTCCCGTCCTATCTCGCACACTGACGGTTCAATTCACCTCGGAACGCCCTATGACGATTACCGATCTGGTCGCACCCGAGGCGATTCTTGCGGCTTTGAAAGTCAACAGCAAGAAGCAGGCGCTGCAGGAACTGGCAGCGCGCGCGGCTGTCCTGACCGAGCAGAACGAGCGTGCCATCTTCGAGGTTCTGCTGCAGCGCGAGAAGCTCGGCACCACCGCCGTCGGCTACGGCGTCGCCATCCCCCACGGCAAGCTGCCCAAGCTGGAGAAGCTGTTCGGCCTGTTCGCAAGGCTGGAGCGGCCGATCGATTTCGAGGCGATGGACGGCCAGCCGGTCGACCTCGTGTTCCTGCTGCTGGCGCCCGAGGGCGCCGGCGCCGATCACCTGAAGGCCCTGGCGCGGATCGCGCGCCTGCTGCGCGACCAGGACGTCGCCAAGAAGCTGCGCGCCTCCCGCGACGCCCAGGCGATCTATTCGGTGCTGGCGCTGCCGCCGGCGTCGGCGGCTTAGCTTACCGTGATTGAGGCTAGTCGTCTGGAGTGCTCACCGAAGCCCCTCTTCACCTCTCCCGATGGGAGAGGTGAACGCGTGCTGCGCTAAGGCCAGGCGACGCCGACGGCTCGGCGTCTCCTGCGGATACGGCAGCTCCGTCGACTTGTGCCGAGCTATCAGCCGAGCGACCGCTCCAGATAGCGCACCGTCTTGGCGCCGCCATGGATGCTGGCCTGGCCGATCTCGGCGAAGCCCAGCGCCGCGTGGAAGGCATCCGATCGCGGATTGGGTGGGCTGATGTTCACCTCGCAAACGATGCGCTGATGCCCGGCCTGCGATCCGGCTGCGACCAACGCATCATAAAGCTGCCGCGCCAGACCGCGCCCACGGGCATGCGGCGCGACCACCACGCGATCGACATAGAGAAAGCGGGGATAGCGTGCGCGAAACCAGCCGAAGTTCGGGCTGTCGTAAGCGGCGCGCTCATCGAGCACAAGCATGAACGCATCGACTTCGCCGATCCTCAAAGCCAGCCATGCCTGCGCCACCAGGCCGGCAAGGCCTGAAGGTTCGAGCCATGACAGCTCGCCGGCATGCGCATTGTTGAGTGCGAGCATGGCCGCGCCGAGCCGCGTGCCCGGTCCGGCATCGGCGGCTGTGAGACGATCGAGCCTCGATGGTTTCTGATCCATGTCGAGCAACGCAAAAGAATACGCGGGCGGACCCGGAAAGGGACCACCCGCGTATCATGAAATCCTCTGCATTGCTCCAATCGCAGCGGCCGCGCGAGCGACCGCAGGAGAGCCGCTATTACAGCCTTAGTGCACGCTCACGGCCTGGAGCTCGTGGCTCCACGCATTGGCGATCGCCGCCTCGCGGCTATCGGTGAGCATGATCGGCGTGCCGTCCGCGGCATGGAGCGCAAACAGCTTCAGGCCGGGCGCGATCTGCGGCGCCTGTGGGAAGAGGCCGGGAACGTCCTCTGACCGAATCTGCTTCACATAGGCGATGTGGCCCTCGCCCAGGGTCGCCAGCGATTCCAGCGAGACGTTCGATTCCGACGCGACAATACCTTCAGTCATGGTCTCGACTCCTTCTGAGACTTAAGCGGTCGAGTCCGCTACTCGTTCCATAGGTCCATTATTCGTGTTCATTGATAGCGATTGTCTTAACAATGCGCTCCGGCTCGGGCCGGGTCAGATCGATGGACAAAAGCCCGTTCTTCAGATCCGCGCCCTGCACCTGCATCCCCTCCGCCAGCACGAAGGTGCGCTGGAAGTGGCGCGCGGCGATGCCGCGATGGATGTATTGCCGGGCTTTGTCGTCCTGCTGACGGCCACGGATCACGAGCTGGTTTTCTTCAATGGTGACATCGAGTTGGTCACGGGTAAAACCCGCCACCGCCAGCGTGATCCGTAAGCGCTCGGACTGGCCATTAGTGCGCTCGAACCGCTCTATGTTGTAGGGCGGATAGCCGTCGGCACCTTTGACCACGCGGTCGAGCACACGCTCGATCTCGTCGAAGCCCAGCAGGAACGGACTGGAGAGCGAAGGAACACGAGACATAGTTTACAAAGTCCTCTCGAAGCGACTTTGACGTTTCAGGGCCCTATCGGCACCCCTTGCACAGCAATATGGGCATCGCCCCGGCCGGTTCAAGCGGCGGGTTGAGGCCGGAACGATCCCTATCCGGAACAGGTTAAAGCTTGATGCGCCGTCGGCCGTCGGCAGAGAACAAATGCAGCTTCTCGCGCGGCGCGGTGGCGCGGATTCGCGTGCCGATGCCAGGGGCAGTCTCGCCCGGCACGCGCACGATGACGTCGGCGGCCGCAGCCGCGAGGCTCAAGCCGTCATCATTGCCATCGCGGCGCCGCGTGCCATAGACATAGGTCTCGGCGCCGACATGCTCGATCGCCTCGACGGTCAGGTCGAGCGCGACGCCGCCTGCAGGCACGCTCTCCGTCACCTCGAAATGCTCGGGCCTGATACCGAGGATGCCGGCCTCGTTCACTGCCGGGCCGGCGCCGAGCTGGGCCTTCAGAGCGGCGTCGTCGAGCTTCATCAGATTCATCGGCGGCGCCCCGATGAAGGAGGCGACGAAGGTCGTCGCGGGCTCATTGTAGATGTGCAGCGGGCTGCCGATCTGCTCAACCTGCCCGGCGTTCATCACCACCAGGATATCGGCCAGCGTCATCGCCTCGAGCTGATCATGGGTGACATAAACAGCGGTCGTGGCGAGACGCCGCTGCAATTTGCGGATCTCGACCCGCATGGCAATGCGCAGCTTGGCGTCGAGGTTGGACAGCGGCTCGTCGAACAGGAACACCTTCGGCTGGCGCACGATGGCGCGGCCCATCGCCACGCGCTGGCGCTGGCCGCCGGACAACTGTCCCGGCTTGCGCTGCAGCAGCGCACCGAGCTCCAGGATGCGCGCCGCCTCCTGGACGCGAGCATCGATATCGGCCTTCTGCGTGCCGCGGTTGCGCAGGCCATAGGCCATGTTGTTGTAGACGCTCATATGCGGATAGAGCGCGTAGTTCTGGAACACCATGGCGATGTCCCGCTCGGCAGGCTCGACCTGGTTGACGACGCGGCCGCCGATGTCGATGTCGCCCGACGTGACGGTCTCCAGCCCCGCGACCATGCGCAGCAGCGTCGACTTGCCGCAGCCGGAGGGGCCGACCAGCACGCAGAACTGGCCATCGCCGATCTCGAAATCGATGCCTTTGATGGCCTCGTAGCCGTTGGGGTAGGCCTTGCGGACGTTACGGAGGGAAACATTAGCCATGGATGTTACCGATGATTGGCGAATAGCGAATGGCGAGTAGCGAATGGGTGTTGGCGAATAGCGAGTAGCGAATGGCGAATAGGGAAGCTCGCTGCGACCGGTGCTCTATTCGCCACTCGCCCTCTCACTTTTCCGTCTCAATGAGACCTTTCACGAACAGGCGCTGCATCAGGATGACGACCGCGACCGGCGGCAGCATGGCGAGCACCGCGGTCGCCATCGCCACCGACCATTCGGTCAGCGCATCATGCACGTCGAGGATCTTCTTGATGCCGATCACGATGGTCTGCATGTCGTCGCGCGTCGTGATCAACAGCGGCCAGAGATACTGATTCCAGCCGTAGATGAACAGGATCACGAACAGCGCCGCGATGTTGGTGACCGACAGCGGCAGCAGCGTATCGAAGAAGAAGCGGACCGGGCCCGCGCCATCGATCTTCGAGGCTTCGACCAGCTCCTTCGGGATCGTCATGAAGAACTGCCGGAATAGCAGCGTCGCGGTGGCCGAGGCGATCAGCGGCAGGATCAGTCCGGAATAGGAATCCAGCATGTTCAGGTCGCTGGTGATCTTGTAGGTCGGGAAGATGCGCACCTCGACGGGCAGCATCAAGGTGACGAAGATGATCCAGAATGTCGTCATCCGGAACGGAAACGCGAAGAACACGATCGCATAGGCCGAGATGATCGAGATCGCGATCTTGCCGAACGCGATGCCGAGCGCCATCAAAAGGCTGTTCAGCATCATGGCGCCGACCGGCTCATGCGTGGTGCGGCCGGCCCCGGCGGTGAGGGTCTTCCAGTAGGTCTCCAGCGCGTGCGTGCCGGGATAGAGCGGCATCTGGCCGTTGGCGATGACCGCGTTGTCGTGGGTCGAGGCGATGACGGCGAGATAGACGGGGAAGACGACGATCGCGACGCCGATCAACAGCACCACGTGCGGAAGCAGATTTCCAAAGCGGCGATGCTCGACCATGGCTTAATAATGAACCTTCTTCTCGACGTAGCGGAATTGAAACGCGGTGAGCCCGATCACGATGATCATCAGGACCACCGATTGCGCGGCCGAGCCGCCGAGGTCGGTGCCGGCCTTGCCGTCCTGGAACACCTTGTAGACCATCGTCTGCGTCGCGCTGTTCGGGCCGCCCTCGGTCGCGGTGTCGATGATGCCGAGCGTGTTGAAGAAGGCGTAGGTGGTGTTGACGATGATGAGGAAGAACGTCGTCGGCGACAGCAGCGGGAAGACGATGGTCCAGAACCGGCGCCACGGCCGGGCGCCATCGATCGCCGCCGCCTCGATCACGCTTTTCGGGATCGACTGCAGGCCGGCGAGGAAGAACAGGAAATTGTAGCTGATCTGATTCCATACCGCGATGGTGACCACGAGGATCATCGCATGGGTGCCGTTCAGGATCGGATTCCAGTCGATGCCGGCACGCTGCAGGCTGCGCGCGATCATGCCGAGGCCCGGCTGGAACATGAAGATGAAGACCGAGCTCGCAACCGCAGGCGCGACCGCATAGGGGATGATCAGGAAAGTGCGGTAGATCTGCAGGCCGGGAATCTCGCGGTTGGCCATGACCGCGAGCAGCAGGCCGATCGCAAGCGAGAACACGACCACGAGCAGTGAGAACAGGAAGGTCACGCCGATCGAGTGGTAATAAGCCGGTGTCGACAGCAGCTCGACATAATTCTCGAACCAGACGAACTCAGTCGAGATGCCGAAGGCGTCCTGCACCAGGAAGGACTGCCAGAGTGCCTGGAGCGCTGGCCAGTAGAAGAAGATCAGCGAGATCGCGAGCTGCGGCAGGACGAGCAACAGCGGCAGCAGCCTGCCTGAAAAGATCGCCCGGTTCTCCATGAGCCCCCGCCCTGATCGTCGCCGGAGCCAAGCTCCCGGCTTTCGGCTTCTGTCGAAGCCTTGCGAAACTTGCCGTCGCTTGAAGGGATCGTGGCCGGCCCCCCGGCCGGCCACGATCGGTCGTTGTCGCGTTACTTGCCGGCGGTGCGTTCGAACTGCCGCAGCATCTGGTTGCCGCGCGAGACAGCCGCGTCCATCGCTTCCTTGGCCGACTTCTTGCCGGCCAGCGCCGCCTCGATCTCCTCGGACCAGATGTCGCGAATCTGCACCAGGCCGCCGAAGCGCAGGCCGCGAGAATTCTCGGTCGGCGGCTTGTTGGTCAGCTCCTTCAGCGGCACTTCCAGGATCGGGTTCTTCTCGTAGAAGCCGGACGCCTTGGTCTTCTCATAGGCAGCCTTGGTGATCGGCAGATAGCCGGACTCCTCGTGCAGATAGACCTGGCGATCGGTGTCGGAGAGGAAGGTGAAGAACTTGGCGATGCCCTTGTACTCTTCCTTCGACTTGCCGCCCATCACCCACAGCGAAGCGCCGCCGATGATCGAGTTCTGCGGTGCGTCCTTCACATCGGGGAAGTAAGGCATCGCGACGGCCGTGTAGTTGAACTTCGCGTTGGCCTTGACGTTGGGATAGAACGACGACGAGGTCAGATAGAGCCCGCATTCACCCGAGGTGAAGCGGCCCTCGCCGGTGTTGGTGCGGCCGGAATAGTCGAAGCTCTTGTCCTTCTGCAGCTCGACGAGGTTCTCGATCAGCTTGGTCTCGAGCGGAGTGTTGAAGACGAACTTGGTGTCGAAACCGTCGAGGCCGTTGGCCTTGGTGCCGATCGGCACGTTGTGCCAGGCGGAGAACTGCTCGATCAGCCCCCAGGTGATCCAGGAGGCGGACAGGCCGCAGGTCGGGTTGCCGGCCGCATGCAGTTTCTTGGCGTCGTCGAACACCTCGGGCCAGGTTTTCGGCGGCTCGTTGATGCCGGCCTTCTTCAGCGCGTCGAGATTGACCCACATCACCATGCTCGACGAGTTGAACGGGAACGACAGCATGTCGCCCTTGGCGGTCGAGTAGTAGCCGGTGATGGCGGGCAGATAGGAGGTCGGGTCGAACTTTTCGCCCTGCTCCTTCATCAGTTCGGAGACCGGCTTGATGGCGCCCTTGGCGGCCATCATGGTCGCGGTGCCGACTTCGAACACCTGCATGATGCCGGGCGCATTGCCGGCGCGGAACGCCGCGATGCCGGCATTGAGCGTGTCGGCATAGCTGCCCTTGAAGGACGGGACGATCTTGTAGTCGCTCTGCGAGGCGTTGAAATCGTTGGCGAGCTTGTTGACGACGTCGTTGTTCGGGCCCGACATCGCGTGCCACCACTGGATCTCCGTCACCGCGTGAGCGGGCGAGGCGGCGGCGAAAGCAAAGCTCGCCGCGCCGAGGGCAGCAGCGGTAAATCGTCGAAGTGACATCAAAATATTCCTCCAAAAGGCGTCATCGCGTTGGGGCCGTTAGCAGCGGTGGATGACGATTATGTGAATGGTATAACCGGTGGGATCGGTCAGGGGAAAGTGCCGTGCAAGGCACGCGGGAGAGGGGTGGAGTTCTCCCGCAATGCGAGCTTCACCGTCCGCTCGCTGCGCGTTTCCGTAGCGCAGCGAGACGACAGGATGATTGCGTCCGAGGGGTCTTGGTTAGCGCTTGCGCTCGGTGCTGACGATTCCACCTTCGACCAACGCGTCGATGTCCGTCAGCGGAATAGCCGAACTCGCCAAGCACCTCGCGGGCATGCTGGCTGTATTTCGGCGGGGTCGAGCGCAGGCTCGCCTTGGTGCGCTCGAGCCGGATCGGGGAGGCGACGCCCTTGTACCAGTCCTTCTCGATAATATCGCCGCGCGCGAGCGTGTGCGGGCTCTGCAAGGCCTGGTCGATCTTCTGCACCGGGCCCGCCGGCAGCCCGGCCGCGAGCAACCGGTTGCAGAGCGGCTCCGCCTCGGATTGGCTGAACACGGCCGCAAGCTCGAGGCGCAGCGCGTCGCGGTTGGCGACGCGATCCTTGTTGCGGGCAAACCGCGGATCGGTGCCGAGCTCCGGCCGGCCGATCTCCTTGGCTAGCTTGCGGAAGGTGCCGTCATTGCCAACGCCGATGAAGATGTCGTCGGTCTTGGTCGGAAAGATCGCGTAGGGCACGAGGTTCGGATGCTCGTTGCCGGTCAGCGACGGCGGCTTGCCGTGCATGAAATAGTTCGCCGTGTGCGGATGCATGATGGCGAGCCCGGTCTCGTACAGCGTCACTTCCAGGAATTGGCCCTGGCCGGAGCGCTGCCGCTCCGACAGCGCCATCAGGATACCGATCGCCGCATAGAGCCCGGTGGTAATGTCGACCAGCGGGACGCCGATCCGCATCGGGCCCTACTCCGGCGAGCCGGTCGCGGCGATCATGCCGGTCATCGCCTGGATGATGGCGTCATAGCCGGGATTGCCGCCGCGCGGGCCGTCGGCGCCGAAGCCGCAGATGCGACAATGCACCAGCTTGGGGAACTTCTCCCGCAGGACATCGCTGCCGATGCCCCATTTCTCCAGGGTGCCCGGCTTGAAATTCTCGATCAGCACGTCGGCGCCTTCGAGCATTTTCAGCAGCACCTCGCGGCCGCCCTCGGAGGCAAGGTCGAGGCCGATCGAGCGCTTGTTGCGGTTGATGCCGACGAAATAGGCCGCATCCTCCTCATGGAAGGGAGGGCCCCAATCGCGCACCTCGTCGCCGGCCGGCGGCTCGAGTTTGATCACGTCGGCGCCGTGATCGGCCAGGATCTGGGTGCAGTAGGGGCCGCCGAGCACCCGCGTCAGGTCGATCACGCGCAATCCGGCCATTGCACCAGGAATTATGGCGCCGGGAACGAAGGGAGGGATCATCAGGACATCGCGAGGTTGGTGTTGTCTCGCGGTCATAAAGCATTGCCGCGGTAGCAGCGCAAATGCGGCGCCGGCTGTAGCCCGACGCATGCCGTCGAGGCGGAAAGAATGATCTTCGGTCGAAGGCAGAGCTGGCGCTCCGCAAGAGGTGCGTTCCCTCTCCCCGTTCTTTACGGGGAGAGGGTTGAGGGGCAAACGCTCGATCGGTGCGAATGGCAAGACCTGTATTCCATCGCCCGGATGACATCTGGCGATGCCATCCGACCTCCCCCCGCATCCGCTGTCGCTGTTCGAACTATGGCGGACAAGAGCGCGGCGAGGTTGCAGCGCGCGCCGCGATATCTGCACACAGCCGTACGCAGGAAGGCTGGCTTGCCGCCTCACACCACCGTCAGCTTGACGTCGATATTGCCGCGGGTGGCGTTGGAATACGGGCAGACCTGATGGGCCTTCTCCACCAGCGATTCCGCATCGGCCTTGGCAAGGCCCGGCAGCGAGATGGCGAGCTCGACCGCGAGGCCGAAGCCGCCTTCGGAACGCGGTCCGATGCCGACCGTTGAGGTTACCGAGGTATCGGCCGGCACCTTCGGACCGCCCTGCGACGATACGAACTTCATGGCGCCGAGGAAGCAGGCGGCATAGCCAGATGCGAACAGCTGTTCGGGATTGTTGCCGGCGCCCCCGGCACCGCCGAGTTCCTTCGGGGTGGCGAGCTTGACATTGAATGTCCCATCAAGCGTTGCGGCCTGGCCGTCGCGGCCGCCGGTTGCCTTGGCACTGGTCTTGTAGAGCACGTTCACGGACATGGGAGACTCCCGGGTGTGGATTTCAACGCGTGCTATATTGCAGACAATTTAATTGTGTACAATATAATTGACGGATCGAATTCTCGTGATCGAGCAGTGGGGTCAGCTGCTGAGCTATCGCGCGATTTTTCAAGGGAACATCCGAGGTCCTCGACGAGGTGACCATGTCCAGAAAGACCGCGGCCGACGCGTCGCTCCTGCTCGGTAACCAGCTCTGCTTTGCCATCTACTCGGCGGGCCACGCGTTCAACCGCGTCTACAAGCCGTTGCTCGCCCGGCTCGGCCTGACCTATCCGCAATATCTCGTGATGCTGGTGCTGTGGGAGCGTGACGGCCTGTCGGTAAAGGACATCGGCGAGCGCCTGTTCCTCGATTCGGGGACGCTGACCCCGCTGCTGAAGCGGCTCGAGGCAGCCCATCTGCTCAAGCGCACGCGCTCCAGCGGCCGACGAGCGCCAGGTGCTGGTGGCGCTGACCGCGCAAGGCGGAGCTTTGCGCGAAAAGGCCAAGAGCATCCTGCCGCCCGCGATCCTGGCAGCGACCGGCTGCTCGGTCGGCGAACTGGCGGCGCTGCAGAAGGAATTGGTGGCGCTGCGGGCGCGGCTGGATGAGGCGGCGGAGGGGTAGGTCAGGCGGGGCTCGTCAGCCGTTTCCGGGTGAATGCCCGACCGGAGTGAGATTTGAGGTAGGCCTCGAAGGCGAGCGCCATGTGCTTCTCCGGAAACGCGCAGTACCAGATCGGCGTCCAAGGTCCGTATTTTGAAGTATGTGAAGAGCGTCCGGCATTGTGGTCGGATAGACGCTGCTTCAGGTCAGCAGTCGCGCCCGACATATTCCTGATCCGGGAAAGCAACGCTGCGGATGATGTAGACGTACCACATCGGTTTGCGCCCGCTGTTCGCTACGCATTCCGAAGTGAAGATGAGCTTTCTGAAAAAGTCCAGTTCGCGGCGGCCCGTCTTCGCCAAGAGGCTTCGCCGGGCACCACGCTTCGCCCTTCAAGCCCCGGCGTGGCTGCGCCACGCGTAGCCCGAAGGGCGAAGCGTGGTGGAGCCAGGCGGGATCGAACCGCCGACCTCTTGCATGCCATGCAAGCGCTCTCCCAGCTGAGCTATGGCCCCTTAAGACGACCGGCGGTCTGGGCGACGCGCCGGGGAGCACCGTGAACCACAGTTCGCGGATGATCTCAAGTGTCTTATATCAGGTATCTTCGTCGCCGCCGACGTCGCCGATGATGTCGGTGACGTCCTCATCGCCTTCTTCCTCGTCGGCAATGAAGGTCGAATCGTCGTCCTCATCGTCATCGAGGGTCTCGTCGATCTCGATGTCGTCTTCCGACTCCGGCACGGCGGCCTTCACCTTGCCGGTGTTCTCCTCGGCGTCGGCTTCCTCGAGCGACACCTCTTCGACCTCCGCCGGTTCCGGCGTGGCGTCGGCATGCGCGGCAGCCCGTGCGGCCTCGCCGCGCGGCACCCGTGACGGGGCGATGGGGGCGATCGGCACCACCTCGCCGGTATAGGGCGAGATCACCGGGTTCTTGTTGAGGTCGTAGAACTTTTTGCCCGTCGTCGGGCAAATACGTTTGGTTCCGAGCTCGGATTTGGCCACGTTCGGCGTCCTGGCAATGTCTGAAAAGCGGTGCTTCACTTGGCTAGTTGCTGCGCCGCTGTCAATAGCGCTTATGACGAGAATATCACGGCCCGTGACGGCCGCATGGGCCTGTGATACCTGCCGGCTCCGACCACCCGAGGGTACCTGCCGTGTCCACATCCGCCCCGCCGACCCCGCTCGAATCCCGTAGCTCAGGCCCCCTGAGCGGCACGATCCGCGTCCCCGGCGACAAGTCGATCTCGCATCGCTCCCTGATCCTGGGGGCGCTTGCGGTCGGCGAGACCAGGGTGTCCGGCCTGCTCGAAGGCGAGGATGTGCTGAACACGGCCAAATCGATGCAGGCTCTGGGTGCGAAGGTCGAACGGACCGGCGATCTCGCATGGGTCATCCACGGGGTCGGCGTCGGCGGCTTCGCCCAGCCGACGGCTCCGCTCGATTTCGGCAATTCCGGCACCGGTTGCCGGCTGGTGATGGGCGCGGTCGCCGGTTGCCCGGTGACAGCCGTGTTCGATGGCGACGCCTCGCTGCGCAGCCGGCCGATGCGGCGGGTGCTCGATCCCCTCGGCTTGATGGGCGCCAAGGTCACCGCCGGCGGCGAGGGCGGCAGGCTGCCGCTGACGCTTCAAGGCGCGCGCGATCCGGTTCCGATCACCTACAAGACGCCGGTAGCTTCGGCCCAGATCAAGTCGGCCGTGCTGCTGGCCGGCCTCGCTGCGCCCGGCATCACCACGGTGATCGAGCAGGAGGCGAGCCGCGATCATACCGAGCTGATGCTGAAGCATTTCGGCGCCGAGATCGTCACCACGCCCGAGGGGGCGCATGGCCGCCGCATCGCGCTGACGGGCCAGCCCGAGCTGCATGGCGCCGAGGTCATCGTCCCGGCGGATCCGTCCTCGGCC
>CAWJDW010000014.1:0-117824 GCA_963841665.1 uncultured Alphaproteobacteria bacterium | reverse complement strand
TGCGGATCGCCGCGTTATGGAGGCGACTGATCTCGACGTCACCCCGTTGTGCGATATAACTCATGGAGAATCCAGCGCCCAGTGCAGCAAGCCGACGCGTCACGATCGGCACTATCGGTGGGCGGTCACAAGGCGAGCTTCCAGGATTTTCGCTCCAGAGCCCGCGCTTCGCAAACAAGATGCGGCGAAATCCGGCCAGACCTGTGTTGAGCAGTTCGAGGCGTCGGCTTTCACCTCAAGCCGGTCGCCCTTGGCCAGCACTGCGACATCATTTGTTTGCACTTTGGGAGTGACACCGGGCAAGGCGATTACTGATCCTCCAAAGAGCGCGAGTACTACAAGAGCTGACAGTGATTTGACCATTTGGGGCTGCTGACTTTCATCTTCGATCCTTCCGCTTTCGGGGATCAGCAGTACAACAACCACAACGATAGATTGTTCCGCTAATTCAACCTTTATTTGTCCGACTCATTTAGCCTTTCTTGTGCCGACTCAGCTGCAGATCGATGGGATCGAAAACGGCCTTAGGAGTTGATGCGTCCACGAGGGGCGAAGGCGTGACGTAACGGACCGCGGGCCAGCCCGCACTGCACCTGAGAACTCAAGTTATCGTCAACTCGCGGGCATAGGCCCTTGTGCCTCAGTGGCACCGCTTATGTGAGCTAGCACTCGTTCATTACGGGACTGCCAATCCAGAAATAATGAAAATGGACAAGGACGATCTCATGCAATTCCGTCCGCTCCACCGCCGCGTCGTGGTCAAGCGCATCCCGACGCCTCGCCGGCTCAATATTCGACACGCAAGCATTGCGCCGACTGTCCGAATGCGACGGAACGAGATCAAGCAGCTCGACGAATGCCGACCACGCTCGCTCCCGCTAAGAACTGCGCCCAATCTTTCATGAGTGTGCGCCGCTTCTCAAGCTTTTGACCACGCTGGTAGGCCGCCGTAGTTTCGGACTTGTATTTGTGCGCAAGCACTGGCTCGCGCACGCCGTCAGGCTTCCGTGCGTTCTTCGGCTCAGTAGCGAACATCGAGCGGAAGCCGTGCACCGTGACATGACTGCAGCCGAGGCGATCAAGCACGGCGAGCATTGCGTTCTCCGAAAACGATCCACCGTCATGGTTTTTTAAAATCAATTCGCCGGGGCACCATTACCGATGCGTTCGAGAATTGCGAGCGCTTGTTCTGAAAGCGGCACGATATGATCCTGGTTCATCTTCATGCATTCGCCGGGGATCCTCCAGGTCGATGAGGGCCGATCGACCTCGGACCAACGAGCGTCTACGACCTCGTTGGTACGTCACGCCGTGAAGATCAGGAAGCACAGCATTGAAGCGGCTGTACCGGCTGCCGCGGACAGATCAGTCATGAACTGCGATGCTTCGGCATAAGGCAATGCAGGATGACGGACAACGCGCTTCGGCCGTCGCGGGAGTTTCTCGCGCAGCTGTTTGGTGAGTTCGGCAGGGTTTCGGAAATCTGCGTTGTCAACGTCGACGTTTCTCGCGATGATCATTTCGATCCGTCCGCAGACGCGATTGGCCGTCTCTCGCTTCTCAACCCAGATCGGCCGTAGCAATTCGTAGACGTGGCTCGGCTTGATCTCCGGGATCGTGAGTTTCCGGATCGTCGCGTATGCGTAGCGTTTGAGCGATGACGGCCATTGATTGCGGTGCTTTTTTGCTCGAGGTCGACCAATACCCGCGGATATAGATTTCGGCGCAATGCTCGAAGGTGGGGCGGGTGATCTTGATCTCAACAGCTTTCGCTTCTTCGCGGGCTGCTCGTTTCTCCCGTACGATGTCGATGCCCGGCGTGTGCGATCACCTTCGATGCGAAGGCGCGCCGCATCGCGCGCAAGCCGGGCATCCTTTAGCGAAACATCGTTAAGCGAGCCCGGGCGCCTCGCAGAGCAGCAGGAAGCGCGAGGCGTGGTCGGTGACGGTCAGCGGATAACAGTATCGGCCATTGCCGAGCTTGAACTCGCCCTTGAAGTCGGCACATCACAGATCATTCGGAGCGGCACCGTCCGACAGCGGATTACCGCGCGCACGGTGGCGCAGTCCGCCGCTACGCTTGACCAAGCCGTGGCGATCGAGCACCGCGTGGATGGTGCTTTTGGCAGGTTGCCTGACGTCTCCGTCGAGGTGACGCACGAGCAACTCGCGGATCTTGCGAGCGTCCCAGTGCGGCTTCTCGCTCTTCAGCCGGACGATCAGGGCCTCGATCTGCTGCGGGAGTTGGTTGGCGTAGCGTACCGGGCGCCTGGAGCGGTCGCTCAATGCCTCCAGCCCGTGCTCCTTGTAGCGGCCAAAAACCTTGTAGCCGGTCCTTGCGGGATATGCCGAACTCCCGGCGGATCTCGGTCATGGCTTCCCCATCCAGAAGCCGTGCGACAAAGCGTAGCCGCTCTTCCATCACGCTGGATTCAACGCGCGAAGACCCTGCCGTGATCGCCTTCGAGCGGCTATTCCATGAGCGCGGCCTGCCACTTGCCATCCGTCCGACAACGGCGTGCCCTTGCGAGTCCAATGCGCTGTTCAATCTGTCATAGCTGTCGGTGTGGTGGCTCCGGCTCGGCATTGCCATCGAACGCATGAAGCCCGGCCATCTCCAGCAGAACGGCCGGCACGAACGCATGCACCTCACCCTCAAGAAAGAGGCCACCCGGCCACCAGGCCTCAACAGCCTGCAGCAACAAGAACGCTTCGATACGTTCGTGCAGGAGTTAAATACCAAACGTCCGCATGAGGCCCTCGGCATGAAGTGCCCTGCCGCACTTTACACGGCCTCGACCCGACCCTATGCAGGCCTGCCGGACCTGACCTATCCCTTCCACGACCGCGACGTCACCGTCACCGTCACCGTCACAGCCTGCGGCCGCCTCTGCCTCCATCGCAAGAGGATCAACCTCTCAACCGTCCTGGTCGGCCAGAAACTCGGCATCAAAGAAGTCGACGAGGGCATTTGGCTCGTCAGCTCGGCTTCACAAGCAGCCGATCGTCCGCGGCCAAGGCTACGGAGTTGATCGGAAAGAGCTGCGCAGCATGGGATCTAAAAGTGTATTGCTTCGCACGCTCGTCGCCACATCAAGCGCGAAAGCGGCGGGTTTGGCGTGCCTAGCTCGGTATCGAAGTGGGACGCCCGGAACGATTCTAACATCCGCCCCCCACATTCCTAGTACAGCGAGGTTCTGTCGAGAGGACGTCTATCTTTCACTCTCGATGAACCGCAACGATAGCGCAGGGCGCAGCCGAACCTGGGCCATCGCGATCCCTAATTCCCAAATCCGTCCCGGCGTTTAGACCGGGACGGTGAGTAAGTTATGACAGAAGTGGTTGCGGGGATAGGATTTGAACCTATGACCTTCAGGTTATGAGCCTGACATTTACGACTTAGACTAGCTAAGGTAGCTGAGCTGGCAATATTCTCCGTGAAAGATAGATCGGGCAACCGAACCAGTTTCGTATCGGAAAACGACAAGACCGAAACATAATGAACGCGATCGAACTCGAACCAATACGCGGACAAATCAACGAAGCTGATCGCGTATCTTGCGGCTAAATTGACGGTCTGGTCGCAGGTTCGGTCATCGGTGAGCCACCGACAAAGTTGATAGCTAACCAGCAGCGCCGTTGCGGTGGCGCGGGGTTCGCTCTGGGTTCCGTAAGTTATCCAAGGCGGCTGCTATCGCTCGGACGACGAAATCGCCGAAAAGCGAAAATGTGTCGCCGACCTCTCCTTTTGCTCGCTTTAACATCCAATTCTACGACGCGTGTTCGACGACTACTTTACTCCGGCAGCGCTAATGGCAGGATCTGCGGATGATCAAGTCCTCCGCCTGCTTTCGATCGGCGGCTACGCAAGGCCGCGGATCGAAGCATTGTCCTGCAGACGAGTCCAGATGACGAGATTCTACGATTTCTCGCGCGCACTCGCGCGCCAAGCCGCGAGGGACGACTGTGAAAACGAGCACGCTCCCGAGGAAACGAAAAAAGATCAGCGATCTTGTGCTCAATTCTCGACGGAGCTTCAAAATGAGCGTTTGATCGAAGACTGAGCGTGCATCATGGCTAAAAAGGCGCCCAAGCTCAACCCCGAAGCGAGCGTATGCAAATACGTGGCAAAATATGGACTTGCTGCCCATCTGTTCTACAATCCTGATGGTAGCGTTGCCGCTGTTAAGCTCAGCAAGTTGGACACCGAGCAACAAGCCGATGACGAGACGTCTGAGGACCTGAGAAATCTGCTATGAAGCCGCCGCGCTCTGCCCTGCCCCTTCCGCGCTACGTTGAGCGTAAGCCACTCAAGAGTGGCGGTTGGGGCTATTTTTTTCACGTGCCATCGTGGGCGAAGAAGGCGGGCTGCACCGTGCACAGCGAGCGGCTCGGCACCGACTATCAAACGGCAGTGTCACGCGCCGAGACACTACTCTTGCCGGCGTTCGATGCGTGGCGGATCGGCAGTAGCGCCCCAGCCGCGTCGTCCTCCATCGCCGCATTCGGAACGCTCGATTGGATGCTTGCCGAATACCGTTCTGATCGCCGCTACACCAAACTCGACCCCAAGTCCAAGCGCAATCATGAAGTCGGATTCAAGCTCGTTGGCGGCTATGTCCTGAAAGACGGCAAGCGACTTGGCGAGAAACGCCTCACTGCGATCGATACGGCCCTGACGGACGATCTCTATGAAAAGTTGCTGGTCCTCAAGATCACCGATGCCGAGGGTAACGTGACCGAACGCGAGCGCCGCACCACGGTGAACCACGCGATGAAGTCGTGCCGCCGCGCATGGAACGTGGTCGCGCGCCGGCACCCAGGCAGGCTGCCATTGGTCAATCCATTCTCGCAGATGGGACTTCGATCATCCAATCGTGAGACGCCGACTGCGGCGTACGAGGAGCTGGTCGCCTTCCGCACCAAAGCCGTCGAGCTTGGGCTTCCGTCGCTGGCGACCGCTGCGCTGATCGGCTGGGAATGGCTGCAACGCGAGACCGACATCTTTGCGACCTTCGACGTGTCGCATTATCGCCCGAAAGAGCGCCCGAATATGGTCCGCATCATCGATGAGAAGACTAGGCAGGAGGGCTGGATACCGCTGTTCGACGATGCAGGTGCGCCAGTTTATCCCGAGTTGATGGCGGAGCTCGTCGCAATCAGACGCGACCGCATCGGCGGCCTAATGCTGTGCCGGGATTGGGGTGAGCGCGGACCATGGCCGACATGGCCGAAGCCGGATCAACCGGACTTCACGCACGTAAGCCGCAAGGTCAAAGAAGTCATTCGTGCTGCTGGCCTTCGTGATGAATTGTCGTTCACATCGTTCCGGCATGGCGGCTTCACTGAAGGCGGCGATGCCGAACTGACTGACCGCGAGATGCTGGCACAGGGCCGGCACACGACGGTGAAGGTGTTGCCAAAGTACACCAAGCGCACGACACGGCAGATCGTCAACGGCGCTAAGAAGCGCCGTGCAGTTCGAACAAAAGACGGACGTTTGTCCGAATGAGCATCAGCCTGCTTGTCCGAATGGAAAGCTGATGACGCACTAAATCATTGAAAACATTGGAGCGGGTGAAGGGAATCGAACCCTCGTATTCAGCTTGGAAGGCTGCTGCTCTACCATTGAGCTACACCCGCGTCCTCGGCGGCGCCTGTGCCGTCCGGAAGCGTTCCCCTAACACGGCCCGCGGGCGGTCTCAACCGTTCCCGTTGGGTTAATCCCGCTGCCCGGGTGCCTGCCGCGGGCGCGGCCGGCCTCCGGCCGCCGCCGGCAAAAGTTCCGCGAAATCCGCCCCTTAACGCGGGCCCAGGACCGGCCTATATTGGGTGCCCCACCAACAACGAAAGGAGGTGATCCAGTGTCTCATTCGAAACGCTGTCACCTCGCTGGGATCGCCCGCTGAGCTCAAATAGCGGCTTGGCAGACGGGGCGGTCTCGGCCCTGGACCAGCGAGTTCAAGATCGGAGCGCGGCGGGCGGCAAGCCCGCCGCGTTTTTTGTCTGCGAGGCGCGCCAGCCAACTGTCAGCCGGGCGCATCGCTGCGGATGAAACGCCGCGCCAGCAGTCCGCCGAAGCCGAGCGCCCAGAAATACGGCGCGTAATGCGGATCGATCGCCGCCACCATGGTGCCGGGGATGAACACCAGGATCGGAAAGGTCGCGCCGACGATCTCCGGATGCCGCCGCGCCTGCGCGGTCAGCCACCATAGCCAGGCATTGAGCGCGGCGATGGTGGTGAGATGGCAGCCATAGAGCACCGCGACCGCGCTGCTCATCGCGTAATTGCCGTACAGGCCGTTGGTGACCGGAAGCAGGATGATCGACAGCAGGAACAACAGATTCAGGATCACGACGCCACGGGGGCCGAGCGGCTGGCGCGCCAGCCGGCGGTTATGGCTGATCCAGAACACGCCGGCGATGATGAAGCTGAGCGCGAGGCTGCCCAGCCGTCCGGCATAGAGGTGAAACAGGTCGCCCCAGTCCGGCAGAGTTCTGGAAATTGGCCTTCGGCAGATCGTAGGCCAGCAGGGTCATCGCCACACCGAAGATGGTGTTGGACAACGACTCCAGCCGGCGCATCTCAAATAAATCGGACTGAGGCTCGGGCATCTCACGGGCTGCGCGGGACACCCGCACATCAAGCTGAATGGTCCGCGCCTTATAGCAGACTTTCCACAGACGGCAGCGCTGCCGTCTCAGCGGCAGGCATAGGTGTGGCCGTCGAAGCCTAGATAGCTCTTCGTGGCGGCGTTGTAGCTACGAAAATGCGCGCAGGCAGGCCCGCCCGCGGTCTGCATCTGCGCCGCAGCGTGCGCAAGTGCCGGGCTCGGCGGGACCGGCTTCGCGACGTCAACGATCTGTTTGGCGATACCCGCGACCTTGGTGACGTGCCGGTCCGCATGCTTCGCCGGCGTCCCGCCTGCCGCCTTCTCAGGCGTTGCCTTGCCCGTTGCAGCCGGCACAGGCGCCGCCTGCTCGATCGCCGGCGATGCCGGCTTCGCCGCGACCGGCTGGCGCTCGACAGCCGGCGGAATCTTGTCGGTCGCCGTCAACGTCTCGGGCGCGACAAGCGGTTTGGCCTCGGCCGCAACCGGAGCGGCAGCCACGGGCGCAGGCTTGTCCTCGACTGCAGCCGCCTTGGTCTCCACCGTCGGCTTGTCCTCGACGACGGCCGTCTCAGGCGCCGCTGCCGGCTTGTCGTCAGTCACCCCGGGCTTGGTCTCGGCGACGGCGGGTTTGTCGGCGGCGATCGGTGCCTGCTCCTCGCTCGCGACCGGCGCCGCGGGCAGCTTGATCTTGTGCTTGCACTCCAGCGGAAACACCAGCTCGCCGGCGGCGGTCATGCCGATCGGCTCACAGCCGCCGAATGGCCCGGGGTCCTTAGCCACCTCCTCCGCCGGCGCCGGCATGGCGGCCGCCGCAGGAGCCGCTGCCGCAGGCCCGTCCGCGCCCTGGGCAAAGGCCGCGCCGAAAACAACCTGAGATAGAATAAATCCGCAAACCACACCGGCCCGGCCGGGCTTCCAACTCACTTGACGCATGACACCGCCCCAACTACTTGCTTTTTGAAAAAGCCATCACGGCATTGGGGCTACTCTGTGAGCAAAAGCAGGCGCGATCGCGGACTCCGCTGATATCGGTGCCGATTATGCGTGTTCAGCACCAGCGATGGCAGTCGGCGCGTGGCTACTCTCGCTCCGATTGTACCGGCATTGGCGATCGCCTCACACCGCGACCATCTGCCCGGTCGCCTTGTCGAACAGATGTGCATGTTCGAGATCGAGCGCGACCTCGAACGGCTGGTCGGGCGCGGCCGCCACGCCGACCCGCATCTGCGCCGTGAAAGGAAAACGACCGACCGAGCCGATTGCCAGCGTGTGCGGGCCGAGCGGCTCAACGTCCCTGACGATCAGACGGATGGTCGCGCCTGGCGACGCGGTTTGGCGCAGGATGTGGTCGGGCCTCACGCCAAGAAGGTAGTCGCGATGCGCCAAACGCGAGACCGGCGGCGATCACGCGGGGCATGGCGGCGCCCTGCTGGCTCACCGTCACTGCGCTGCATCCGGCGGGATCACGCCCTTGGTGAACAGGAAGCAGCCGTAGAAGCGGCGCTCGCCGGTCGCGATCACGCAATAGGCGCCCTTGGCCAGCTCATAGAAGGCATGGCGCTCGACGCCGACGAGCGGCCAGGACTTGCCCTCGGCGCGATTGATCTCGACCTGCACCTCCTGCTGCACCGGGGGCACCTCGGTCGGTGCGCCCACGATCTCCATCCTGACAGCGGCGTCGTCGACGAAGGTGTCGAGCGGCATCACTGACAGTACCGCCTGGATAGCGCGCGCCGCGCTGACATGGTCGATGCGCAGCAGTTCACCGAACACGGTCTGTCGCGCGATCGAATTGGCCGGGAAATTGGTGTCGCAGATCACCAGGCGGTCGCCATGGCCCATCGCGCGCAGCGCGTAGAGCACATCGGCGTTGAGCAGCGGATCGATGGACTTCAGCATGGTGCCTCCCTTCGGTTCTTTGATGACCCTGACCTTAGCGGCTCTCGGGTCGTCTTGTCGCGTCGCTAATCGCCATAGAGACTCCGAAGGTTCTTCACCTGCACCGCAAGGCGCCGAAGCAGCCGCTGTGCAGGCACCTACCGATAGAACAGCGTAACGACTCGAAGCTTCGCACCTACCGGTGCAATACGCGCGCGACCGCTGATGGGCGTCGTTTGGGCTGTGACGCCGCGGGCATCAGCTCCCGTGCAATAAACGACCCGGCAATTGACCCTGCTCGTCTAGCGAAGCCTCTGGCGCTGCTGCTGCAACACATGCTGCTGTTGGAACAGGAAACGGGGGTTGAGCTCGCACGAGGTGTTCCAGCGTCCGGAGGACGAGGCTAAACATTGGGCTCGGGTCTGATACGAGCAGTCGCCCGAATAGCCGAGCCCTTCACCCATAACGCACCAAGGGTAATTATATGATACGGGAGCGACGGGCGATACGGGAGTGACGGAGCCGGCGTGAGCAGCCGCCCCTGCTACCAACAAGCCCAATGCGGCCAGCGTCATGCGCATGATCATTTCCTCTCTTTCAGGCAGCAGCTTTGGCAGGGGAAAGTACGTGCCAACGTGGCAAACGTCAAAAGGACCAAGCAAAGTCCTCACTGAGCACGGCTGCTGGGCCGAATGAAGGCCAACGTTGGCGCCTCCTGCCTTAACGGCAGATATTTGTGAGGCCCCCTTTTTCAATGCGATTACACATTTTGTACGCGAAATATGCGTTCGAGAAGCTATACCCCGCCTACAACACCCGCGACGCCTACCGCCAGCATCTGAAGGCACAGGCCGACATGCTGCTGGAACAGAACCGCATCGCTGGGTCTTTGCTCGTGGGCGCGAAGTCCGTCCAGCAAGGTCTACGTGTTCTACTTCGACCATCCGACGCCCGGTCGTGACCGCGAGTACTACGGCGCCTGGCATTCGTCGGACCTGTGGTACACCTTCAACTCGCTGCGCAACGAGCCCGGCCAGCGCGAATGGGCACCTTACGATTTCGAGCTGGCCGAACAGGCCTCGACCATGCGGGCCAATTTCGTCAAGACTGGCGATCCCCAACGGCGAGGGTCTGCCGGTCTGGCTGCGGATCAGCCACGCCAACAGCGGCAGCTACATGGATTTTGCCGAAAAATCCGCCCAGGCCACGAGCAGCTCCCTCTACGTCGGCACCACAGCCGAGCCCCGCAACGCGCCGATGCATGACTACCAGATGATATTTTATGGCGTGAGCTGGTAGTTCAGCGACCAAACTGTTTTGCCCTGCGTGGCGGCACCGCGCGCCATCACGCAGGTCTTGCTGACTCGCCTCATGAAGAGGTCACCAGTTACGCTGGAGCTTCACTACGTCGTGCTCGTGCAATGATCCCGTCGCGGGCATCGGCCGTAGTTTGGTGGGGGAGGCAGGACTCGAACCTGCGAAGCCATGAGGCGGCTGATTTACAGTCAGCTCCCTTTGCCACTCGGGACACTCCCCCGGCTGCCACGGCATTGACGGTCCACCGCGAGACGGCGGGTTTCGGACCAGCAGGGCCATGGAGACGGCAAGGCCGCGGGGCCCGTCTGACGGGCTGCGCGGCCGGGGCGTTTATGGTCGAACCGGGATGGCAAAGTCAACCAACGGAATAGGAAATTTCCGACTTGTCGCCAGCCGATCGCCCTGTTCCGCGCCCTTCTTCCCCCTTTTCGGCATCGCCAAATTGCCAGAATCCGCCGCCCGTGACACAAGCCGTTCCATGAGCGAGCGAGATCGAAAGCCCCCGTTCCGGCGCAAGAGCGGCAAATCCTTCGACAAAGGCCGTGGCTTTGGCCGGCCGCCGGCCTGGCGGGACCGCGAATCCGGCACCGACGGGCCGGTCATCCTCTATGGCTGGCATACCGTCACCTTGGCGCTGGCCAATCCGCAGCGCCGGATCCGCAAGCTCTATCTGACCGAAAATGCCGCCCGCCGGCTTGCCGAGGAGCAGATCGAGACCCGCGTGACGCCGGAGATCGTGCGGCCGAGCCAGATCGACCAGCAGCTCGGCCCCGACGCCGTGCATCAGGGCCTGCTCGCGGAAGCCGATCCCCTGCCCTCGCCCGACATCGACACGCTCGCGCCCGAAGGCATCGTCCTGGTGCTCGACCAGATCACCGATCCGCACAATGTCGGCGCCATCCTGCGCTCGGCGGCGGCGTTCGCGGTGAAGGCGATCGTCACCACGGCGCGCCACAGCCCCGAGGCGACCGGCGTGCTGGCGAAGTCCGCCTCCGGCGCGCTGGAGCTGGTGCCGCTGATCACGGTGCAGAACCTCGCCCGCGCGCTGACGCGGCTGAACGAGCGCGGCTTCCAGACCGTCGGCCTCGACAGCGCCGGCGATCGCGACATCGCCTGCGATCGAGCTGCGCCAGCCGCTGGCGCTGGTGCTCGGCGCCGAAGGCAAGGGCCTGCGGCAATTGACGCGCGAAACCTGCAGCGTGGTGGCGCGGCTCGACATGCCCGGCGAGATCAAGAGCCTCAACGTCTCGAACGCCGCCGTGCTCGCGCTCTATGTCGGCGCCAGCCGGCTCGGACTGATGACAAGCTGACATCGGCGCAAAAGCAAAACGCCCGCTCGCATCATGCGAACGGGCGCTGTCGGTTCAGATCGCCAGCGATCAGTAATAGCGGCGCAGCACGCGACGGCCGTGGTAGTAGCCCGCCTGGCCCCAGCCATGGGCGATGCCAGCCATGCGCGTAGACCGCAGGGCCCGCGACGCCGGCGCCGGCGTAATAGTGATGATGATGGCGCGGATAGGCGTAACCGACCACCGCACTCTCGTGATAGGTCGGATACGGCGCGAAGCGGCCCGGGCCGGTGTAGGTCGGACCCTGATTGACGTAGTAATATTGCGTGTCCGGCTCGGCCAGCCGCTCATAGGTGTAGGGCACGGCGTAACCGGCCGTATAGCCGCAGCTGCCGCAGGCATAAGGCGCCTGATAGGGATAGGCCGGCGCCGGCGGATAGGCATAGGCGGGCGGATAGGCATAGGCCGGCGTGCCGCACGGGGTGTAGCCGCAGGCCATCGCCGGCGCACTGCCAGCGATAGCGAAGCCGATCAGGGCTGCAGCGCTAAAATGGTTTGACGCATTACTCTCTCCTGTCAGGTCGTTTTTTGATTGAAATTCGTCTGGACGCCTTGCTCGCTAGTGGCCGTAGGCGTGCGGCCCTCCCCTGCCCCGCGGTGCGAGGATGACCGCGGGCGGATTCATCGGGACCTCGGGCTGGGGCGGCTGCATCATGGACTGCGCGCCCCAGGAGTTGATGATAGCTTTCGGCCGGCTTCGGCAGCTTGCGGCTGGCCGGCGGCTCGATCTCCATCCGTCCATAGCCGGGCTGATGACCGAGGCTCGGATAATAGTGACCGACATTGGGCTCGGAATCGACGTAGCGGCCGCCATAGATGGTCGGCTGCCGGTGAACGCCTTTGCCGAGACCGAAATCGCCCTCCACCACGGCGTAAGAGACGTCGATGCCGTTGACGATGATGGGCACGCCGGGCCGCATCGGAATGACGAGATCGAACCCGTCGGCGAGCGCGACCGATGTCGTTCCGAGCAGGATGACCAAAGCTGTAGCGAAGCGCATGAATTCACGTGTCGGTTGCCCCTCCCACCCATAACCGAATGCGCGGCCCGAAGGGTTAAGGCCACGCGGCAATCTGCCGGTAAGCCTAACGCATCAGGCATTCATCCTGGTTAATACAGCCGATCATCGCGCCTTGCGCGAGCGGATGCCGGTTACTGCGATGGGGACGCCGACGGCGACGATCTCCCTCACAGGTTGCCGACGGCGATCCGCAAGCGGCCTCGCGCGCCTCAGACGCTCACGCGCAGAAGGTGCCGTCACCCGGAGTCACGTCTCATCACATCGGTTTGAAGGCTGTTCCGGCCGATCGCGGAACAGCCGCGAGCAACGCACTTACCCAGGGGGGCGCAACTGTGGAGCATCAAATGAAGACAATCGCGATCCTCGGGGCTGCAATTCTTGCCACCGCGCTGGCCGGGCCGACGATGGCCAGGGACATGAGGGCGCACACATCATCATCGCCACATGGCGCAACGGACCATGCAGCAGCAGGACGCCAATGCGGGCTGGAACAATAATGGCTGGAATGACGAGCGCCGTGGGTCCGGCTTCTGGCCGGCTGATGTCGCCGCAGGCGCGGTGGGCACGGCGGCCGGCATCGCCGGTGCCGCAGTCGGAACCGCCGGCGCCATCGCCACGGCACCATTCCGCACCGCCGACGCCTATGCCTATGACAACCGCTACGCGGCCGGTCCGGGCCCCGGCCCGATGACCTATGATCGCGGCGAGAACGGCTGGTATGGCGACTGGAACAGCTATGCCGCGCACAATGGCATGGTGTGCCGGCCCGGCACGATGTTCAAGGACGGCGACCGGATGCGTCCTCTGCCAGTAAGGCCGGCCCACGATCTGCAGAATCAGGGGCGGCCTTCAGCGGCCGCCCTTTTTCATGGCTTGCTGAGCGACCAAGGCGACGGCGGTAGCTTCGCGCCACCAACTCTGATAGGAACGGCGCGCCGCCTCGGTTTCATGCTCCATGTGCAAGATGAACTGCCGGGCGGCTCATCCTGACGATGGGTTTGCCGGCTTAGCTCAGCGGTAGAGCAGCGGTTTTGTAAACCGAAGGTCGGGGGTTCAATCCCCTCAGCCGGCACCATCGGCCTGTGCTGATCGCCGCCCGATTAACGTTACAAGCAGTGCAACGTTTTTCGCCGACCCGCGTTGTGGCACCTGCGGCCGCAAGACGGCCACATATGGGGCAACGGCCCAGCGGGGACCATCTGAACTTTCATGGGATTTCAGTCGACGAAGCCTTTCGCCGAGTCTTTTTCAGTCGACGGCGCGCTGAGGATGTGGCTTGATTTCATTCCGCGAATTCGCTGCAATTGTGACCGAGGGTTGAGGGGATGGGCACGATGTCATGGCGGGAAGAACGCGATGCGTTGATTGCGCAGACGCTGGCTTTCGTGCAGTCGGTCACCGGCAAGCCCGCTGATTTCTCGCAGCTATGCGCCCGCCGTGCCGGCGATCCCGCCGCGGTGCCGGTTGCGCCGAGCCGTCAGAGCGGCCACGCCGAGGTCCCGGCCCGTCTTGAACCCGACGGCGCCGGTCCGGGCCGCGACCGCCGCCAGCGGCTGCCGCCGGCGCAATACCGTGAAAACCCGACGCGCCGGCGGCCAGAGCCGCGAGCTCCATCACCGGCCATCCATTCACCAGCATCGCCTCGCAGCTCGGGCTGCAACGCGACATGCAGGCCGAGATCCGCGCCCGCGTCGCCAACTTCCGCGCCAATCAGGAACGCTTCAACCGCGAACGCCAGGAATATTTCAGCTCGACGCTTGGCGGGCTGCGGGCGTCGATGAACGACGGCCGCGACAATGACGGCCGCGATTCGGACAAATAATCCGCCGATCAAGCTCCGCCTTTTCCGTCTTCTTCCGCTGCCAAGCGGCCCGCCGCCGGCAAACTACCTTTCGCGGTCAAAGCCAGGCGAAAATCAGTGCGAGATTGGCCACGAAAGCCGCCAGCAATCCGAAGACCAGGGTCAGTTGCGTGCGCTCCGCAGAAGGTATGGAGATCGGTTCCCATGGGTTAACCATCCGGCGATTCTAGGCCGGGAGTCCCAGGGATTCTTTTTTCAAAAATTTAGGACTCGTTTACGATTTGGATCGTGCTACTCCGATTCCAGTTCGTCCACTCTTGGCCAGCGGCCGCAATGCGCGAACTTCGGAATCGGAGCGTCACGACCCGGCCTAAGTGCCCGTGCAACCTTGGTTTTTCGGATTCCGCGATGATCGCGTTTGCGTACGATCGGAGCTTCGAATTCACCGCGCCACGGACATAAAAAGCCGCATTTCCCGCCCCAGCCCTGCCTGCCTGTCGCTGCAACCCCTGTTCATCCTCGGTTCATTTGCACGCTCCCGGAGCCGCTGAGAATGCCCTACGCGCTGTTTTGCGACGAAGCCAAATTGAGCAAGGCCTATCCGACCGAGGCCGATGTCTGGATGCTCGCGCGGGAAAGCGGACTGGTGGTGGACGTCACGACCAATGCACGGCGGTCCGCCGTGCACCTGCGCCTCGACAATGATTACGAGATCAAGCCCTGCGCCGCCGAGCCGGAAGAGGATCCGTGGCAGAACCGGGCCGACGCCGAGCAGCTATTGCAGCTCACCATTCTCTTCTCAGCGCGATAACCCCCTCGCCAGTGCGACCAGCCGAAATGGCAAGAATAAACTGCAAGGACCGAGACTTCTAAAGCGATGGCAGCGGCGGCTGTCCCGAGAGGCAGGCCGCATCTTGAGAACCTGAACCGGGCTTAAGGCGTCGCGACGCTCAGCGAAGCCTGCTCGGCTGGAAGGGCAACGCAGGTCTTCTTGCGGCTCAGCCCCCGGATCGCAGCCGGTGACCTTCAGCACCTTGCCCGACGGGACATGACAGCGTTCTGCACGAACGCCACCTCGTAAGGCGCGAGCATCAACGGTTCGGATTTCAGGATAGTTTGAGCAGAGCAAGGCGAGGCAGCCGCAGACAGGATCAGCACCGATACCAAGATACGCATTTGGGTTGTCCATCAAACCGGCAACCGGCCAACGCTAATAGTCGATCGACGGCGAAAGTTTCACGAAGCTTTGAAAAAATTTTTGATGCAAGTGAAGCTGATGTGACTGTGTCCGCGGTGGCTGCACCCAGACGAGCAAACGCCCGCAGCGATCGGCCACGGGCGTGCTTTCCATTTGGGCGCATGTTGAAGCAAGACGGCGTCAGCCGGCATCGGCGACGACCAGCCAAGGTGCGGCAGACTCAGTACTTGCTGGCGACGGGCCCGCCCCAGCCGAAGCGATAGTTCACCCCGACCTTGACCGTATGCTCGTCGCTGTTGAAGCGGCTGCCCACGATCGGCGCCGGCCCGCCGGTGAACGTGGTGTTGCCGAAATTGTAGTACTGGTACTCGGCCTTGGCCGACCAGTTCGGTGCGAACATGTATTCGAGGCCGGCGCCGACGGTGTAACCGTCCTTGTGGTTGCCGTCCGTCGTGAAGGCAGCAGGCACGCCGGCGACGTTGACGCCGAGACCGTTGCCGTCGCGCCAGGCATAGCCGCCCTTGGCGTACAGCAAGGCCGGCCCCCAGGTGTAGCCGAGCCGGCCGGTGACGGAGCCGAGCTGGTTGGCACCGGTCGAGGAGATCACCGTCGCGCCAGGGAAGCCGAAATTGGTGGTGTTGCGATCCATCCAGCTGTACTGGGCCTCGATACCCGCCACCCAGTTCGGCGCGAACTGATAATCGAAGCCGCCCTGCACGCCGCCGAGGAAGCGACCATTATTGCCTTCCAGGCTGTTATTATCTGCGAGAACGCGCCGCCGAGATGGCCGCCGATGTAGAAGCCGGTCCAGTTATAGATCGCCTGCGGTGGGGTGTAGACGGGCGCCTTGGTATAGGTGCGTGCCGGCATGTCGGCGGCGAATGCCGGGACGGCCAATGCCGAAAAGGCGAAAGCACTAACAAAACTCTTTTCATCGGAAGTCCCCGTTGATCAATTGCGACATCTATCGAACAACGTGGCCGCATTTAGGTTGCCCAGTGTGTCGCCTGACGCAGCTGTGAAGATGTCGCGCTTGTAGTAAGTAGGCAACAAAGCCCTTTTGTTCCATAGGCTTCGCGAATAATTGGTAAACCTGAGCCCATTGCCCCATTATGGGTCGAGATCAGGCGACATTGGGTTGCTGCCGCTCGCCGGATTGTGATCGGCCCGCCTCGCCGAATCGGCCCGGCGAGCTGGATTTAGCGGACCATCGCCGCCAGTTCCGGAGACGGTGCATAGGTCTGCGCCGGCACAAAGCTCGCCGGCGTTTTCGACGACATGGTCGAGCCGCCCATCGACATAAACGATGGCGTGCTCGCTGCGGCTCGCGATAGCTGCCGTCGGGCTTCCCGGACCGCGTAGCGCAAGCAACTCACATAACGCAGCCGGCCCCCTACCGTCCGCTGCACCGGCTCCGCCATGGCGGTATCGTGCAATCCGACCGGATTGTTGAGATAGGTCTTCATGAAAGCCAGGATCTCGGTGTGGTAGTTGCCCGGGAATGGCTGGTCGGCGACGCCGCGATCGCTGGTGAACGAAAAACTGCGGCCGCTATCGTCGCCGTCGGTCAGGCAGCCCGCCAGCGCAAGCGGCAGCAGGAGCGCCAGATATCGTGCCGAAATCCCCAAGCCTACCGTCCGAAAGTCCTGCAGTCCGAAGCAAAGATCCAAAGTCGCTATTGCGCGTCTTCTAGACAATTCGGCAGCGGAAAGAAAATCCGATGCCCCGCGCCCGGCGCACACGACTTGCGCGCCGGGCGGCCAGGACCGACCTCAGCCGCGGCGCGTCGCGGGCCTGGTGTGCCTGAAGCTCAGCTTCGCGCCGGTCTTCTTGACCTTGTTGAAGCCGACCTTGTGACCGGTCTTGTTGCAGGCCGAGCCGGGTCTTGGCCAGCGCGTGCGACTTCGCCGAGGCGTGCATCGTGCTCACCTTCATGTGATGGCGATGCGCATAATGGCGGTGCTTCACGCGATGATGGCGCGCCACCTTGCGCAGGTGACGGCTGCCGGCGGTGGACTTCACCTGCGCGGTTTTCATCTGCCGCTCTTCGCCGGGGTCGTGCGGTCTGGGCGGGGTTGGCGGCAGCGGAGATCTTGGCCGAACCGGCGGCCAGCGCGGGCGCAGCCAGGATCGAAGCCGCGAGCAGCGCAACGGACATCTTCTTCAGCATGGTCGTCTCCATGGTCAGGATCTGGAAGAGCCGGCCGGATGGCCCTGGGCTCTCGATCATGTGGCGGAGACTAGGTGTCAGGCACTGAACCCACCCTGAAGCATCTCACCGGTTTGTGTTCATCTGGATGAACCCGCGTACAGGGTTGGCCGCGAGCCCGCGTCCCGCTCGTGCATTTGGAACAGGCATCGCTCACGCCCGAACACATTTGTGGTGGTGGATGCACTGCACTAGGGCCTGTCACCTTCCCGCCGGTATAATGCACAGATCGCGGCGCAAAAACCGCGCAAAGCGCCGGGAATATTTCGGCACTGCGGAGGTTCGTTTTCGCAGTGTACCTGTTGGATCGCCAATCGAACTCGGGAGAGATGAATGAAAAAGTCTGCAATGAAGGTCGCCATGCTGGCAATGTTCTCGATGGCCGTGGCCTCCGGGCCGTTCATGCTGTCGAAGGCCTATGCCGCAGGCAGCGACACCCCCTCGCCGCCAGCGTCCGATTCCGGGGCGACCAAAAGCAAGAAGAAAGCCGACAAGACGTCGAGCATCGAAGATCCGAAATTCCTGGCCGCCTATCGCACGGCCTATTCGACGATCTATGATCGCGGCGACTACGCCACAGCGATCGATCAGCTCAAGGCGCTGCATCGTGAGGACGTCGCCGACGTCGCCAACCTGATCGGCTACTCCTATCGCAAGCTCGGCAACTATCCGGCCTCGAAGCAGTATTACGAGCAGGCGCTCGCGGACGATCCGAACCACGTCCGCACCTGGCAGTATTACGGCCTCTGGCAGCTCGAGCAGGGCAACCGCGAACAGGCGCAGTATCACCTGGACAAGGTGGCGCAGCTCGCCGGCACCGACAGCGCGGAATATCGCTCGCTCGCCTCGGCTCTCGAGAAGCAGCCGGGCACCGGCCTCGTCTACTAAGATCAGATTTAAGTCAGGTCCAGTCTCAAAAACTTGGCGCAACCTTTCCGGTTGCGCCATTTTTCTTTTGTCGGCTAACAATAACGACAATCGCCTGCAATCCGTTTGACCAATGTCATTGCGAGGGGGTTGCAACTGTGGACGCCTGGCTTCGCTCGGCACTCGATTACGTCAGGGACTGGCTGCAATTCCAAGTCGAGATGTCCCGGCAGCCCGGCTGCATCATCGCGATCGCCCATCGCGGCGAGATCGTCATGGAGGCCGCGTTCGGCCATGCCAATCTCGACAGCGGCGAGAAACTGACGCCGCGCCATCGCTTCCGGATCGCCTCGCACAGCAAGGCCTTCACCGCCGCCGGCATCATGCGTCTGCGCGAACGCAGGCAGTTGAAGCTCGACGATCCCGTCGGGACCTATGTGAAAGGCCTGCATCCGGATGTCGGCGCCGCGACGCTCACGCAATTGCTGTCGCACAGTGCGGGCCTGATGCGCGACGGCCACGATTCCGGCCAGTTCACCGACACCAGGTCCTATCTCAGCGCCGATGAACTGCGCGCCGAGCTAGCGCTGCCGCCGGCGATCGATCCCAACACCCGCTTCAAATATTCCAATCACGGCTACGGCCTGCTCGGCCTCGTCATCGAGGCGATCGCGAGCGAGCCCTATGCGGACTTTATTCAGCGCGAAATCATCGAAGCCGTCGGCCTGCGCGAGACCGTGCCGGACGCCACGCTGCTTGCGAAATCGGCGCCGTTCGCGCGCGGTCATTCCGCCGAGATGCTGCTCGGCCGTCGTGTCGTGATCCCCGGCGATAATCCGACCCATGCGATCGCCGCGGCCGCAGGCCTCGTCGCCACCGCCGCCGATACCGCGCGCTTCTTCGCGCAGCTGGCGCCGAATGCCAGGAAGAGCGTGCTGTCGGTCTCAAGCCGCCGCGAGATGATCCGCAGGCAATGGCGGATCCCGCAGGAGCTCGAGGCCTATTACGGCCTCGCGCTGATGAGCGGCATCGACCGCCGGCTTCGACTGGTTCGGCCACGGCGGCGGCTTCCAGGGCTACATCTCGCGCACCGCGGTGATCCCGGCGCGCGAGCTCGCGGTGACCGTGCTGACCAACAGTCATCGATGGCTGGGCGCCCGTCTGGGTCAACGGTGTCATGTTCATTCTGCAGGCGTTCTTCGGCCATGGCCCGGCCTCCCGCCGCACGCGCGACTGGAATGGACGCTGGTGGACGCTGTGGGGCGCGACCGACCTGGTGCCGATGGCGAGGCAGGTCCTGGTCGGCAACCCGCAACTGATCAATCCATTCATGGATGCGACCCGGATCGAGGTCACGGGTCGCGACGCGGGCCGGATCGTCGAGGCCAGCGGCTATGCCAGCCATGGCGAGCCGGTGCGGCGCGTGCGCAACAAGCGAGGCGCCGTCACCGGCATCTGGCTCGCAGGCGCCCAGCTGCGTCCCGATCGGGTCGTCCGCGCCGAGATGGAGCGCAAATATCCAAAAGGCCGCGCGCGGCGAGAGGACGCTTAGCTCAAATTCGAGCTAATAATAGTGGATCGAGCTCGTTCCGAAACGGCGGTCCACCTCTCCCATTGGGAGAGGTGGACCGGCCGTATGCCTAGCAGGACGACGGCCCGCTTCCTACTTCATCAGCGCCTCGACCTCGCCGCGGAAGGCCTGGCGCGCGCCGTCGCGGGAGTAGAACATGTGGCCGCCGGGATAGACCACGAGTTTGAGCCGCGGCGGCGCGGCAAAGCCCGGCAATTGATTGAGCACGATCTGCGATCCGAAATACGGGGTCGCGAGGTCGAACAGGCCGTGTCCGATCAGCACCTTCATGTTCGGATCGAGCGCCAGGATCTGCCGGAGCTGGGTGGTCGATTCCGGCGGGTTCTGCCCGTGTCCGAAATCCCAGGCGCGTCCGACCGCGCCACTCAAGAGCTCGTAGGAGCCATCCGGTCGCCAGTTCAGCTTGCGATTGGTCAGGTCGACCACGGCGCTGGTCAAGGGTCCGGTCAACGCGTCTCCGGACTGATCGCCGATCCGCGGAGTAGCTGGAATCCGGGAACGGATCGAGCGCCAGGACCGAGGCATCATAGCGGCCGGTCACCTTGCCCTCGCGTCGATCGAACTCGCGGCGGAATTCGTTGATGTCGAAGCGGCCGGCGAGCCGGCGGCTGACCGCCTGATCGATGCCGGTCAGCTCGGCCACCTTGTCGGCGACGCGGTTGGTCGCGACCGTGTCGGCCTCGCCCCTGATGAGGTCGAGCAGGAAATCGGTGCCGGCATAGCGCTCGACATCGGCGAGATCGGCCCTGGTGACCGCCCCCTTTAGCTGGCGCGCCACGGCAGCATAGCTCGGCAGGCTCGCAACATATTGCAGCAGGCTGGTGCCGGAAAATTCGCGGAAATCCAGCAGCGGCGAGATCAGGATCAGGCCCTTGACGCCGACGCCCTGCTCCATCTGCAGATTGCGCACGACCTTCGGACCGCGAATGCCGCCATAGCTCTCGCCGGTGACATATTTCGGCGAGGACAGACGGTCGTTCTTCTCCAGCCAGCGGCGGATCACCAGCGCGAGTGAATTGACGTCGCCGTCGACCGAGAAGAACCGCTTGCGCACGTCCTCGCCAGTCGCGACGAAGCGGCTGTAGCCGGTGCCGACCGGATCGATGAAGACGAGATCGGTGAAATCGAGCCAGGTGTCCGGCATTGGGCTGCAGCTCGGGCGCGGACGACGGCGTCACGTTGTCCGCATTGATCGGCAGCCGCCACGGCCCGGCATTGCCGAGCTGCAGATAGGCCGAGGACGCGCCGGGTCCGCCATTGAACAGGAAGGTGACCGGACGCTTGGCGCGATCGGTGCCGTCGAGCTGGTACGAGGTATAGGCGATGTCAGCCTGCGGCTCGCCCTTGTCGTCGAACAGGCGGATCGAGCCCGCGGTCGCCGTGAAGGCCAAGGTGCGGCCGGGCAGCTCGACGGTCTGCTTGGTCGTGGAGTCAGGCGGCAGCTTGTGCTGCTCGGCAGTCGAAGGTGAGCTTGGCGTGCTGGCAGCGCGATTGCCGCCCGGACCGGGGCGCGCAGGTCCAGGCGCCGGCGTCGATTGCGGCTGCGGTGGCGGCGCATCCTCGGCTCGCGCGAGCCCGTTCTGAAGCACCATCAGCGAGATAAGCGCCACGAGGCCGATCCGCCGCAGCGATGAACGCAGACCAATCATCCATGTTCTCCCGGGTCGCATCATCAATGGCATGCGAACCTTCTGGCAAAGCCGAATATCCGCTACGTGATGTAGCAGATGATCGAGCCCGCAGCCTACCTTAATTTTCTCGTGATCCGGATCACGTCGAGGCGAGGGTCTGCCCAGACCGCTCGAACCGTTCGCTCCGATCGGACGTCTCATCAGATTCTGCCAATTCTTTGTCAGATTCTTGGCCGTGATGATGGCAGTCGTTTTCGCTTGCCGTTTTCGACACGATGCGACCACAAAGCAGCCCGCATCTGGCATCTCTGTCATCGACGCGCGTCCGGCCTGCGGAGTTCATCCATGAAGACACCACTGTTAACAGCCGCGATGCTGGCCGGTTTGGCAACGCCGGTTCTGGCGGCCCCGCCGGTCGCGCTGATCGAGACTGTCCAGGGCGAGGTCGCCGGCGCCGAGCTGATGGACTATGTCGCGCTCGGGACAGGTGATCAAGCTCGGTCCCGACGGCACGCTGGTGTTGAGCTATCTGAAATCGTGCCGCCGCGAGACCATCAGCGGCGCCGGCAGCGTGACGATCGGCGCCGGTGAGAGCAAGGTCGACGGCGCCCACTCTCAAGAACGACATCGTCAATTGCGACGCGGGTCATGCGCAGGCGACCCCGCGCGAGACCAGCGAGGTCGCCGCCTCCATCGTGCGCGGCATCGGACCGGACGACGATGCTGCGCTTGCCCCAGGCAATGGTCTACGGCGCCTCCCCGATCTTCGAAGCCAAAGGCCGCGGCACGCTCGCGTGGAGCGGCTCGACCAGCCGGGCGAGCGCCAGCAGATCGAGCTCGATGGCAAGCAGTTCAAGGGCAGGTTCTATGATTTCGCCGGTACCAGTCATCCGTTGACGCCCGGCGGCACCTATGCCGCCACATTCGGCAACTGCCCGCATCGTCTTTCGCGTCGATCCCCAGGCCAAGCCCGGACCCGGCCCCGCGGTGGGACGCCTGATCCGGATGAATTAGACCTTGGCGAGGTACGTTCGGTGACGATCGGCCGGCGAACACGCGACATCCTCGCCGTGCTGGCGATCGCGCTGGCGAGTGCCGCACTGTTCGCCTCGCCTCTGTTCGACCGCGGCCGCGGACTGTCGCTCGATGTCCTGACCTGGCTGCGCTTCGAGACATCAGGCCCGAGGCACGATCCGGCGCAAAGCCCGGCGGTTGTTGTCGGTATCGACGAGGACAGTTATCGGACGCCGCCCTTGAAGGGATCGCCGCTTCCGATCTGGACCGGCGAGATCGGCCGTGTGCTCGGTGCGGTGCTGCAGGGCGGCGCCGAGGTGATCGGGTTCGACATCGTGTTTCCGGACTCGATCGAGCAATCCGAGATCCCGTTCGGCCAAGGCCCCCTCGGAGGCACCTTCGGCGACAAGGTCCGCGGCTTCGATCGCGATTTCCTGCTCGCGCTGATGAAAGGCGCCGCCTCCGGCAAAGTCGTGCTGGGCGAGGTCGTCGGCGAGCAGCCGATCACGCCCTCGCGCGGCCAGCAACTCGCCGTCCATGGCGTCGCCAACCTGCGGCCGCTCAACATCTACATGGATCGTGACGACGTCGCGCGCCGCTTGCCCCTGACCTTCCCCACCAAAGAGGGCGCGGTGCCGGCGATGGCGGTCGAACTGGCGAGCCGCGCGCTCGGGACCCGGCCTGCGATCGACGCGGATGGGACGCTCACTCTCGCCGGCCATCGCGTCACCGGGAGCGTGCCCAACACGATGACGCTGAATTTCGAGGGTGGCACTGATGACATCCCGACATACTCCTTTGCCGATCTCAGGGCCTGCGCGATCAAGGGCGACACGGATTATTTCCGCCGTGCGTTTGCGGGCAAAATCGTGCTGATCGGCACCGTAACCGGGCTGGACGACCGGCTGCAGACCTCCAAGCGCTTCGCCACCCGGACCGAAGGTGCGCCGCGGCCACGCTGTGCCCTGTCAGAGCGAAAGAGCACAGACGGCTTTGCCCGCAGCACCATCCCCGGGGTTTACATCCACGCCACCGCGGTCAACAATTTGATCAGGAACGATGCGGCGATCGAGCTCGGCCGCGCGCCCTCGTTGTTGCTGACCATGATCATCGCGCTCGTAGCGACCACGCTGGCGCAGCTGTTCAAGCCGGCGACGTCAGCGGCGATCCTGCTCGGCGTCGCCCTCCTCTACACCGCGGCTGCGACGTTGCTGTTCAACCATGCCCTCGCGCTGCCGCTGGTCGAGCCGCTCGGCGCCGGCGTGCTCGCGCTCGCCGCTATGATCGGCTACCGCTTCATGGTCAGCGACAAGGACCGCCGACTGCTCGAGAAGAGCTTTGGCTATTACCTCGCACCGCACGAGATCGAGCGGATGCTGGCCTCGCGCAAGCTGCCGCAGCTCGGCGGCGAGACCCGTGACGTCACCGTGTTCTTCTCCGACATCGAGGGCTTCTCGGAGATCGCCGAGCAGATGTCGCCGCATGATCTGATGGCGCTGACCAACGAATATCTCACGGCGATATCGGACGTGATCGAAGACCATGGCGGCTATGTCGACAAATATATCGGCGATTCCGTGGTCGCGGTGTTCGGCGCGCCGCTCGACGATCCCGATCATGCCGCAAGCGCGGCGCGCGCCGCACTCCGATGCAAGACGCGGCTGGCCGAGCTGAACGATAGCTCCACGGCGTTTCGCGGCATCAAGGTCGCCCAGCGCATCGGCATCAACAGCGGCGATGCGCTAGTCGGCAATTTCGGCTCGCAGCGCCGCTTCAACTACTCGGTCATGAGCGATGCGGTGAACGTCGCCTCGCGGCTCGAAGGCGCCAACAAGTTCTACGGCACCACCATCATCGCCTCCGATATCACCGTGGCACTGGCCGGCGACGCCTTTGCCTGGCGCGAGCTCGACACCATCAGGGTCAAGGGCCGCGCCCAGGCGATCAGGATCTTCGAGCTGCATGGCCTCGCCGCAGAGACCAGCGCCGAACAAAAGGACATCCTCGCCAGCTATGCCGCGGGCCTCGCCGATTGGCGTGCCGGCGCATTGCAACGCGCCGCAGACAGCTTTGCGAGGTCGGCGACCGTCGACCGGCCGAGTGCGCTGTTCGCCGAACGTGCCGCAAAGGCAGCCGCTGATGGCGCCACGTTGGATTGGGACCCCGTCCGCAGCCTGCAGGAGAAATGACAGCGGCGTGATGGACCTGACTGGCCTTCCCGAGGCCGGATTTCGATTGCATCCGCTTCAATGCACCCCCATTGACCTGCCAATTGAGCGTTTGGAACCCCTCGTCTCGACAAGCCAGCCCAAGGCCGCTAGACGACAAGCTTGGTCGGCGGCCCATCGAGCCAGTGAGTGCATGAACACCTCCAAGCGATATGAGCGGATTGCCTTTGTCGCGAGCCCCGGCGCCGAGGCGCAGGCCGCACTTGCCGATCTCGGCGCGCAATACGGCAATTGCGATCCGGAAGCGGCCGACATCATCGTCGCGCTCGGCGGCGACGGATTGATGCTGCAGACCCTGCACGATCACATGCACACGGGAAAGCCGATCTACGGCATGCACCGCGGCACCGTCGGCTTCCTGATGAACGAGTTCAGCCCGCACGAGCTGCGCGCCCGGCTCGATGCGGCGCAGGAATCGGTCATCCATCCGCTCTTGATGCGCGCCACCGATGTCGGCGGCACCGTTCACATCCACCACGCCATCAACGAGGTTTCGCTGTTTCGCCAGAGCGCGCAAGCCGCGCGGCTGCGCATCCTGATCGACGAGCGCGAGCGCATGCCGGAGTTGATCGCCGACGGCGTGCTGGTGGCGACGCCGGCGGGCTCGACCGCCTATAATCTGTCGGTGCAGGGCCCGATCCTGCCGATCAACGCCGCGCTGCTGGCGCTGACGCCGATCAGCGCATTTCGGCCGCGGCGCTGGCGCGGCGCCCTGCTCCCGAACACCGCCTATGTGATTATCGAGATCCTCGAAGGCGATAAGCGGCCGGTCGCGGCGGTTGCCGACCATGACGAGGTGCGCGATGTCCGCCGCGTCGAGGTGCTCTCAGACAAGACCATCTCGATGAGGATGCTGTTCGACCCAGGCCACAGCCTGGAGGAACGCATCCTGCGCGAGCAGTTCAGCTACTGACATCGCCGCTTTTTGCCGGGAACGCAGCCGCTCGGACGGCGGCGACAACCCTTCGTTAACCCTCGGCCCGTTATGGTTAACGCAATCATACCGACACTCTGCGGAGCCGGGCCGGTTCAATGTATCGCATCGATTTCAACAAGCTGCGCTTCCTGATCTGCGACGACAATCCGCACATGCGCCGCATCCTGCGAACGCTGCTGCATTCGTTCGGCGCACGCGAAGCCTATGAGGCCGAAGACGGCGCCACGGCGCTGGAGATGTACACCCATTACGTCCCGGATATCGTCATCACCGACTGGGCGATGCCGATCTTCGACGGACTTGAGCTCGCGCAGATGATCCGGCAGCCGGAATCCAAGGGCAACCCTTACGCGCCGATCATCATGCTGACCGGGCATTCGGAGAAGCGGCGCGTGACGGTGGCGCGCGACGCCGGCGTCACCGAATTCCTCGCCAAGCCGATCTCGGCGAAGGGCCTCTATCAGCGCATTCTCAACGTGGTGGCCAATCCCCGTCCCTTCATCAAGACCAAGACCTATTTCGGCCCGGATCGGCGCCGCGCCGCCGGCACCGCCTATATCGGCCCCGAGCGGCGCGTCGGCGGCGAGTACGAGGTCGTGCAGCAGCCCTCGCTGCTCGACAAGGCACGCTCATCTGGCGACGAACCGAGCACCGCAAGGCAGGAACAGACGATGGCGAAAGACAAAGCTCCTGACATCGAGGTCAAGGCCTACGCCACCCATCACGTCATCACCCAGCCCAATCCGTTGAAGAAGGTGTTGCGGCGGGTCGATGACAAGGATCTGGACGATCCTATAGCCCGTGCCGAAGCAGCCCTTGCCGACCTCTCCGGCGAGTTCAAATCCTGGATGGACACCGAGGCCGGCCGCCTCTCCGCAGCCTATGCCGCGATCGAGAAGGACGGCTTCACGGACGACGCCTGCGACGAGCTTTTCCGCGCCGCGCACGACATTAAGGGCGATGCCGCGACCTTCGGCTTTCCGTCGGCCGCGGCCGCGGCCGACAGCCTGTGCCGGATCATCGAGCACGCGCCCGACCTCGAGAAGGTGCCGGCGGAGCTGTTCGTCCACCATATCAACGCGATCCAGGCGATCGTGCGCGATCACACGCTGCTCGATACCGTCGCCACGGCGCGCGAGCTCAGCCGCCGGCTGCGCAAGGTCGCGGACGAATATCTCATTCACGTCAACCGCGACCGGCCCGAGCACCTGGAAGCTGTGCTGGCGCCGAGCATCGTGCCGGGCGACTGAGACCCGCCGTTACCTAGCCGAGACATCGACGTTGGCCCGGACATGCGATTCGCGCATGCTCCGAGGCTTGCGTCATCAGCCGTCGCAGCGAATCTACGCCGCAAGCGGCGCATAGTCGAGCGGCGCCATCGCGTCTTCCGCCATGATCTGGTCGCAGAACCTGCGGGCCTCCTCGCGTGCGGATTGGTCGCGAACCGGCGCAGCAGGATCAAGAGCGGCTCGGCCGCATCGTGCTCGGTCGAGCAATGCGTCAGCACGCGCTCCACCATGCGGCGCTGCAGGTTGGCCGCGCCGCTGAGCGTATCGGCAAAGCCGGTCTCATGGCGGACGTCGAGCGCACTCCGGAAGGCATCGAAGGTCGATTCCGGAATGCCGGCGCGGCTGAGCAGCGCATGCAGGCTGGCGGTGCCGCGATCGTTGAGCAACGAGGCAACGCGCGCCCGCGGCAAGCCGGAGAGCTCGGACAGCGCGATCTCGAACAGCTCCATATTGCCTGACAGCAGTGCCCGCAGGATCAGCCCCGCCGTGAGCTGCGAGTTCGCCCTCAAGTGACGAATCAGGCCGCGCAGTTCGCCATCGCGGGTCTGCGCAGCAATAGCGATGGTCGAACGGTCCCGCGCCTCGGTGGCGATCTGATCGGCGCGGTCGGCGCTGAGCCAGTTCCGCGCCACCACGAACTGCGCCAGCGTCTCGGAGAGCTTGCCAACCAGCGCTGCCCGCGTCGCCGCCGGCAGATCGTCGAGCACCAGCATCGACTCGCGGATCGCGGCCAGATGGCCGTGACGCTCGACGATACGGTCCCAGGAGAACGGCGGCAGCTCGGCCGAGGCATTCTCGATCAGCTCGAGCGCCGCGGCGGCGCTGCCGACCTCGGCGATCGCGGCGCAGATAGTCGCCGGCAGTGCGAAGCGGCGTGCGATCGCGCATTGCATGTCCGAATTGCCGGTCGCGACGATGTCGACCAGGTCGGCGTCGATCAGCAGCGGCGAATGTTGAAGGATGGGCAGCGCGACGGACGCCTGGTCGGTCGCGAGCGCCTGGACGATGGCGGCGGGCGCATCGGGCGAATGCGCGAACACCTGCGCCATCGCCTGCCGCACCAGCGGCGACGGATCATCCAGCAGCATCAGCAGCGCGCCTTCGGCGGCTGTCCGATCCTCGTCCGAGAGATCCGAGATCACCCAGGCTCGCGCCAGGGCCCGCGTCGCATCAGCCCGCTCGCCGGCGGACGCGGTTCTAACCCAACTGATAAACTGCCGAACGATCATGGTCTTTCCGGCTTACGCAACTGTCGAAACGAGACCGACAAGGCCTCAACATCACAGACCGTAAACCATGACGCTTAACAAAGCGTTCACCATAAGTGGCTGGTTTTATTGACGTTTTATTAAGGGGCGTCGACCCGGCACACCAATTAACAGGTGAAGGATGCTCTGCCTGCACGCAAGAGGACGGCGTTCGGCCGGACGCGCGAACATGCCCGGCGCGCTTGCATGAGCCGATTTTCGCAAGGTCTCACAGGTGCTTGGTAGGAAACATCAGCCGGGTGGCAACGCGCCGGAAGCGTCAGCCGGAGAAGGTGCCGTTCGGATCGCTGAACAGGTCGAGCGGCCGCGGCGCGTCTGTTATTGGTCTGACGACGGTCGACGATGAGCTGGTGGTCGATGGCGATCCATGGCCCCACAATTCCCGCACCGAGGTCGAGATCGGCTGCTGCGGCTGGCCGTCGACCTGGAACAGTGAGCGGAACATCGGATCGGCGGATGGAGTCGCTGCTCGCCGACGAACCGTCGGCGGAGGCGACCGCGGCGCCCTGCCCTTGTGCCTGTCCTTGGCCCTGCCCCGTCCGTTGCGCGCATCCGGGAACATCGAGAGGAAGGTCGCGGTGTCGGTCGTCGGCATCGCGCCGCCGGCCGCGACGTTCGACGGACCGCCGTAGAGCGCGAGCGCACCGCGCGTGGTCGACGAATTGGCCGCGCCCGAATAGCGCGAGGTCAGCACGGAATAGACCTGCGAGACGCTGCGCGCCTGGCCATCGCTGATCGTAGAAGATCGGCCGGTTCGCCGCCGCTGCGCCCGGAAACATCTGGGCGGCCGTGGCCCGCGGCGTCTCCTGCGCGCTGGTGATCAGCTTGGCGGCGCCGCCGACTCCCATGAAATGCGCCATATAGAGTTCGGCGTCGGTCGGCCGGCGGCCGAGCGCGCCGGTGAGCTGGAAGCTGTTCGATTGAGTCAGTGCCGCTGCCATCGACGACGACGCCTTGGGATCGTCGCGCAGCTTCATGATCGCCTGCCGCATCGAGGGATCGCTGACCGTGTAGTCGCCCGACGCCGTCTTGGTGATGGCGTCGGCATATTGGCCGTAGCCGAGCTGTCCGCCCGCTTCCTTGACGGTGGCGAGCCAGGTCTGGTCGATGAACTGATAGAGACCATGCGCTGACGAGGTCGAGGCGCCGGCGGACGGATTGAAATCCGACTCCATCTTGGCGGTCGACAGCAGATATTCGAAGCTCGCACCGACGGAGTCCGCGGCCTGCTTGATCGCGCCGGCAACCTTGGCCCGGACGGTATCGAGTGGTCCAGTGGACGAGGTGGTGGGTGCGTCAACCGACATCAAGGGACCCGTTCTAGGTGGAGAAGATCCTGGCAGACGAACGCGCCGCACTTGCGGGAGCACGTCGCGCTCCCGGTCCACCTACTTGCGTCGGTTATGGTTAATGGGGGGTTAAATTCGGAACCCCGCACCATCACTTGCTAGGCCACTGGCGCAGCCGCGTGTCGTCGCGCTCGGCCAGCGCCCTATTTGCGATAGACGGTCGCCGGATCGAACAGCCTGTCGGCATCGACGAACGCGAGCCGCGCACCCTCGTCGCTGCGCTCGACCTTGCGATAGAAGCAGGAGTGGCGGCCGGTGTGACAGGCAGCCCCGTGCTGCGCAACGCGGAGCCAGATCGCATCCTGATCGCAATCGGTGCGCATCTCGACCACGCGCTGGGTCTGACCCGAGCTCTCACCTTTCCGCCACAACGCATTGCGCGAACGGCTGAAATACCAGGCCTCGCCGGTCGCAACCGTTTTGCGAAGCGCCTCGTCGTTCATGTGAGCGACCATCAGCACGTCGCCCGTCGCAGCGTCTGTCGTGACGCAGGTGACGAGGCCGGCGGCGTCGAATTTGGGCAGGAACGCGAGCCCTTCCTCGCGCTCTTCTGACGATGTGGACACGAAAGCCTCGCTAAACGATTGGCGAGGCTAGAGTCTTCCCGTTCCGATTGGGTCGGAACGGGAAGACTCTAGCTCTTATTAATTTGACGCGTTTTCTTATCGCGAACCGGTTTCCACTTCGCTCGAAAACGCTTTAGCGTTGCGGTGCCCGTACCATGGACAGGAAACGGCTCTGCTCCGCCGGATTGTCGCGGAACATGCCGGTGAAGCGGCTGGTGAAAGTGACCGCGCCATGCTTGGCGACACCGCGCACCGACATGCAGGTGTGCTCGGCCTCGATCAGCACGGCAACACCGCGCGGTTTCAGGATCTCATCGATCGCCGCCGCGATCTGCGCCGTCATATGCTCCTGGGTCTGCAGCCGGCGCGCGAAGATGTCGGTCAGCCGCGCGAGCTTCGACAGGCCAACCACCCGCTCGACCGGCGTATAGGCGATGTGCGCCTTGCCGTAGAACGGCATCATGTGATGCTCGCATTGCGAGGTGAACTCGATGTCGCGGATCAGGACGAAATCGTCATAGCCCGCGGTCTCGCCAAAGGTGCGGTCGAGCACCTCGGCCGGGCACTGGTGATAGCCTTGGTAGAGTTCGTCAAACGCCTCGACCACCCGGCGCGGCGTGTCGACCAGGCCCTCGCGGCTCGGCTCCTCGCCGATATAACTGAGCAGTGTGGTCACGGCGGCTTCGGCTTCGGCGCGCGACGGGCGCACCCGGTCGGCGCGAACGGCAGCCGCCAGGAATTCGGAAGGATCGAGCTCTGCGGGCCGTTCGGGAAGCTTGGCCCCGGCCGCCCTGGCCTCGGTCATCTTGGCATCGGCGGTCTTCGAATCCGGCGTGTTCGCGCGCAGGGTTTTGATCAAAGCGTCCATCTCTTCTCCGTTCGACCGGTCGGTGGCCCGACCGGAGTGTCACCGGCAGACGGGGCGGCTCTTGCGCCGGACGCCTGAGGATATATGGCTGGAATTTCCGCCGTTCGGCTCCATATAGTCCCAATATAGGGCGGTGAAAACCGCCCGCCAAGGCCGTCGGCGCCGGTAAATCACCCCTTCCGCGCCGGCACATCCGGGAATGCTGGGCATGCTGAACGACATCTATAATAAGCGAATCATCGAGCTCGCCGGCAATATTCCGCGACTCGGGCGGCTCGGGGATCCCGATGCCAGCGCCACCGCGCATTCCAAACTGTGCGGCTCGACGGTCAAGGTCGACCTCAAGATGGACGGTCCTGTCGTGACCGACTTCGCCCATGACGTGAAGGCCTGCGCGCTCGGCCAGGCCTCCTCCTCGATCATGGCCCGCCATGTGATCGGCGCCGACGCAACCGAGCTGCGCGAGTTGCGCGAGACCGTGCGCAAGATGCTGAAGGAAAACGGCGCGCCCCCGCAGGGCAAATGGGCCGATATCGCGCTGCTCGAGCCGGTGCGCGACTACAAGGCGCGCCATGCCTCGACCATGCTGACCTTCGACGCCGTGGTCGATGCCATCAACCAGATCGAAGCCAAATCGGGCAAGCAGTCCGCTGCGAACACCGAGCCTGCCGGTCAACCCGCCACAGCGGGTTAGACCGGTTCCCGGCCTCTCATTGGGCCGGCGTCGCCGCGATCGTGTTGGACGGCAGCGCTTCGGCGGTCCGGGTGGACTTCTGCACCGGCTGGCCTTGATCGGCTACGAAACGATCCTCGCCCTTGGCGGCGACGGCAGCCATCGGGGTACCGGCCTTCACCTGCGGCAGCACCTCGGCCACCAGATCGGTGGTCACGAGATTGGTCTGCTGAAGCTCGGAGCGAGACAGCTCATGCAGGTCTTCCCACGGCGGCACGTTGAGCGCGAGCAACAGCAGGTCGCCGGCGCCGCCCATGTCGAAGGTATATTTGGCGAGCCGACCGATATCGCGCTCGACGATCGTCAAGTCCTGCGCGGTGTAGCTCGCCGCCTTGGCGTTGTCGGCGCGATCCCCCATCCAGATCTGGTGCACACGGACATGCGCCGCGTCCGGCACGTAGCGCGTGCTGCCGCCAAGCAGCAGGAACACGCACATCGATTCGCAATAGGCCTCCGGTGCGACGCTGGCCCGATCGCCCTGACCGTGGGGCCGCGAGCTGATGCCGACCGTCGTGCGCAAGTTCAGGCCGCGGAACCTGCGCCCGAGCGTGATCGCATCGTTGACCGAGCCGCCGCTCGAATCCAGCACCAGCGTGGCGCCGTTGAGGTCGCGACCTCTGGCGAAATCCTCGAAATCCTTCGGCGTGTCGCCGGTGACGATGCCAACCGCAGACACCCATCCGCAATTCGGATCGCAGGCCACCCAGCTGAAATGCATCGGCAGCTTGCGTTCTTCGAGCGCGGGACCCGCCTGTGCCGTGTTGCACAGGGTGCAAATGGCGCTGCCGAGCGCTACAGTAAGGGCTGCGCCGCCGAGAAGCAGCCAGCGCAGTTTGAGCGACGTCAAAAATCTCACACGCAGTCCTTCCCAAGCCGAAGCGCTAATGGCGTACTGGTAAGTCTAGCCGTGGCAAGTTCCGCCCCAACGCGGACAAGATCCTGTCACATTCCCGTCAGCAAAAGCTATCCGGGTCATTCCGTACCGTCCAGCTGCGGCATGCTGCATTGCCACGAAAAAAGTGCGGTATTTGCGGCAATGACACACAAAAATGCGCGAGCACCGGTTCCGTGGTTAGGAACCACGCGTTTGATTGTTCTAATTGAAGCATAGCGCTCATGAAACACTCGTTCTGTGCTCACGATCACGATTGTCCGCCGCTTATCCGTATGATTCCGGGGCTACCTCGGCGCGGCGCGCGCGTGCTGATTTGGATCTATCGCCACACCCTCTCGCCGCTCGTCGGCTACAACTGCCGCCATCTGCCGACCTGTTCCGCCTATGCCGATGAAGCGATCGATCGATTTGGCTTGTGGGCGGGCGGCTGGATGACCCTGGCGCGATTGTTGCGCTGCCAACCGTTCGGCACCTCAGGAATCGACAACGTTCCCACGCGCGCACCTAACGGCGCACGCTGGTACTTGCCGTGGCGTTATGCGCGTTGGCGCGGCGTCAACGGCCCGAACTAATCACCGCGTCGCAGCAATAGTTGCAGCGCACGCGCGCGGCCAAGACGAATTTTCTCAGACAATTTGTCAGATGCGCCTCAGACCAATTGCGCTACTATTGGGCCGCGGGACGCGCCATCGTCCGGAACGTCGGTGCCGCCATTAGCGTTGAATTGATGTTTCCTTGAGGGAGGAAACACAGCATGCGCTTCCACATCAGCCCCTCAGGGCATGATCCCAGGCAAATCGACCTGCTCGCCATCCTGGCGCTCCTCGTCATCATCGTCGGCGCCTGGCGCTATTATGACGACAGCACCGAACTGCCTCCCAGCACCACCGCCTATATCGTCCCTAGCCAGCACGTGCATTGGTGACATCACCGCTTTATCGGCGAAGGACGCCGCCGCGTGCCGGTCGGGCTTCGCGCGTAAGTGGCCGGCTCCCGCGGTTGGTCGAAATAAATTCGGCAGCCATGTCACAACGGTCGATGCCCACTCGTCATGATGGCGGACCCAATAACGAGAGTTCATCATGACCAACCAAATCAACCCGTTCGCCGTCGCCCCCCAGCTGATGAAGGATTGGCAGCGCACATCGCTCGCCGTCGCATCCAGCCTCGAGCAGAGCCTTATCCATCTGGTGGAGATTCGCGCCTCCCAGATCAACGGCTGCGCCAATTGCCTCAATCTTCATACGACCTATGCGCGCGAGAACGGCGAAACCGAGCAGCGCATCAACCTGCTCCCCGCCTGGCGCGAGGCCCCCTGCTATACTGAGCGCGAACGCGCGGCGCTGGGCTGGACCGAGGCCATGACGCGACTTTGCGAAGGGCATCAGCATGAGGCCGCCTACGAAGCGCTATGGTCTCAGTTCTCGGCGGAAGAACAGGTGAAGCTCACGCTGATGATCAACATCATCAATGGCTGGAATCGGCTGGCGGTTGGCTTCCGCCTCTGGGCCGACCCGGCGGAGGTCAAGGCCGCCGCGAGGGCAGCCGTCTGATGGCGGACGCCGAATCCGAAGACGCGGCCGCTGTATTCGCGCCACTGCGTTCGAAGCTGATGCGCGTCGCCTATCGCATGCTCGGGTCCGTATCGGATGCGGAGGATATCATGCAGGAGTCCTTCATCCGCTGGATGAAGGCCGACCGCAGCGAGGTATGCCAGCCCGAGGCGTTCCTCCGTCGGACCGTCACGCGCCTCTGTCTCGACCAGCTCAAATCGGCGCGGCATCGACGTGAGACCTATGTCGGCACGTGGCTTCCTGATCCCGTGGTGGAGGACGACGAAGTGGAGGACGTCACCTTGCCCTTGATGCTCGTGCTGGAGCGCCTGTCTCCGCTCGAGCGCGCGGCCTTCCTGCTGCACGATGTCTTCGGGATCGAATTCGAAGAGGTCGCGACAGTGATCCAGCGCGATCCCACCGCGTGCCGCCAACTCGCCGCCCGCGCGCGTGCTCACGTTCGCGAGGCGAAACCTCGCTTCAAAGTGGAGAAAGAACGCGGACTTGCGTTGGCGGAAGCTTTCTTCAATGCCTCACGTCAGGGAGACCTGAAGGCGCTGGGCGCCATGTTAACCGCCGATGTCAGCGTCCATGCCGACGGCGGCGGCAAGCGTCCGGCTTTCGCGCATCCGATCCTGGGCTTCGACGCGGTCATGGCGTTCCACGAAAAGCTGGCTGTCATATTCCGCAACCGTCTGTCGACGCTCCTTCGCGTTGCCTTCGTGAACGGACTGCCCGGCTTCATCACGGTGGAAGCCGACGGAGAAATCCAGACCACGGCCCTCGAGATCGAAGGCGGAAAGATCGAGGCCATCTATGTGATGCGCAATCCCGAGAAGCTGAGACATCTGCACTGACCAGCTTGTCGGACGTCCGCGATGACAGCCTGTGCGACCGCCGCCGCGAGGCGGCGCAGGCTCATGTCGACGTCAAGCGGATCGACTACCAGCGCGGCAGGAACCAGTAGCCATTGCTCGGCCGCGGTGGCCATAACGGCGCCGGCGGCCGCGGGGCATGGCGCGCTCGCTCCGGCGCTTCATCCGTTTCGGCCGGAAGCGCCGCTTCCGCCGAGACGCTGGCATCGCCCGCCGGCATTCTAATCGACAGCAGCAGGTTAGATTCCCGCGTCCGCCACCGGTAGCCGATGCCGAAGTCGAGCGGCTGAGCGCGCTCGAACAGCTTGGCATAGCGTTGCTGATACATGCTTGGAAACTTCTCGATCGGCCCGGCATAGCGGCCGAACGGAAAGAAGCGCCAGGCCTTGGAATCGTAAGCAGCGAGAGGGATGCCGGAATCGTCCTGGATGATGGTGGTGCTGTTGTTGAGCAAAAAGCTGCGCACGGTCGAGAAATGGCTCGAGCCCAGCAGATAGGACGCACTCTTGAGCAAGCTGTTGGCGGGAGCGACGGTGGCGCAGAATTTCAGGAAGCCGCTCGACTTCACGCCCGAATTGGAGAGATCGGTCGAGAAGTAATACAGCGTCTTCTCTGCGCCGTCTGTGTCGGCAAAGACGATGCGCGCGCCGCGTGTCGCATTCGACGGCGGCGGCTCACCCGCCTCATGCAAGACACCGTCGGCATCGAGCCAGACCAGACCGACGCTGCGAATCGTCTTTCCGGTCCGCGCCAGGAAGACGTACAGGATCGGCAGCGTGCCGTTGATCTCGCCCTCGTTCAGGTCGGTCTTCATGTCCTTGGTTTTGAAGAACGAGAAGCTCAGGATCGATTGCAGCGAGCGCTCCACATAGGAGAGCGACGAGCTGACGCCGCGCGGCAATTTCGTCAGGTCGGGCACCGGGCCGGTCGGCTCCAGCGCGCCCATCACATAGGTTGTCGCCTTGGAATAGAAGGCATCGGCGTAAAGGAAGTCGGGCCCGGAGAAGAAGTAGAACATCGCCGGCCGCGGCGCCGCGAGGTTGACATCGGCCCAGGCATGGATCTTGGAAAGCTGGCGCTGGTCGAGCTGACCGAAGGCGCTGTCGAAGAAGCGCTGATGGCGCTGCCACGCAGGCTCCTGCGTCAGCGCCGTGAGGGTCGATGCGGCCGACGGCGGCAGGCCGGCCAGCACGCGCGCGGTATCGTCGGCGGAAGCCGGATCAGTTGCAGAAACAGGCGCGAGCGACAGCAGGATCATGCCTGCAAGCATCGCCAGCATTGCGGGAATGCGCATCATCGCTGCTCTCGACTACTCTCGATTACTCTTGATTATTCTTGGGCTGGATATGCGGCAGCAACTCGGCCACCGGAGCGCCTATGCGCCAACAGATAGATCAGCAGGCCTGATATCATCACCAGCGCGCCGAGCATGGCCTGCAACGGCCGCTGTGCGAACAGATAGTACATCATGAACCCGGTCACGAGCAGGAAAACCGCCGGGGTTACCGGGTATCCCCAGGCCCGGTACGGCCGCGTCAGATCGGGATGCGTAACACGCAGCTTGAACAGACCGAGCACGGTCAGGAACGAGCATGCCAGCAGCGCGAACTGCATGAAGTCCAGCACTGCCTCGAAACTGTCGGTCAACAGCATCAGATTGGCGACGGCAAGCTGGAATAGCAGGGCAAGGACCGGCGCCCCCGCACGCGAGCGGCGTGCAAAGGCAGCAAGCGCAGGAACGTCCTCACCCATCGTCATCGTCACGCGCGGCCCGATCCACATCGTCGCGGCAATCGACGGCACGAGGCCGATGCAGATCATCGCCGCCACCATGGAGCCGCCGCGCTCACCGAAGATGTAGCTGCCTGCGATGCTTGCGACCTGAAGCTGGCCGGCGAGGCTCGCCACCGGCGCCGCCAGCAGGAACACGGCGTTGAGTGCGATGTAGAGCACCAGCACGATTCCCGTGCCCGCGAGCAGCGACCGCGGTAGGCTCCGCTCCGGCGCGCGCATCTCACCGATGATGTAGGTCGCGGCGTTCCAGCCCGAGAAGGCGTACATCACGAACACCAGTCCGATCGCAAATGGTCCGCTGGCGATCAGGCCGAGATCCGAGCGCGCCGGTGCGAAGCTGATCGGCTGCGGCGATGGCAATACGAGGCCGGCGACCAGGAAGGCTGCGATCAGGCCGACCTTCAGAATGGTGGAGACGAGCTGGAAGCTGCTCGAATGCCTGACGCCGCCGAGCTGCACCAGCGACACCAGCCACACCACGGCGACCGCGAGCAGCCGCGATGACACGCCTGGCAGCACCACCGTCGCATAATGACCGAACGCCATGGCGGAGAGCGCGACGGGCGCTGCGAAGCCGACGGTCGCCGAGACGAATCCGGCCATGAAGCCGATCGCCGGATGAAAGGCGCGCGACAGGAAATTGTACTCCCCGCTCGACCGCGGAAACATGCCGCCGAGCTCGGCATAGGCGAACACCCCGCACAGCGCGACGACGCCACCGATCGCCCACAACAGCAGGATCGCGAAGCCCGACGGGATATCCTTGACCTGGAAGCCGAGGCTGGTGAAGACGCCGACACCGATCATGTCGGCGACGACCAGCGCGGTCGCCACCAGCACCGACACCGAAGGCGGCGCACCGTCGCGCAGCTGGGCGGCGCAAGGCATGTCATCCGCCTCCGATGCAGCCATCTCGCGTCGGGACGCCATGCGCCCCTCCCCCTCTGAGCCTGATCGACCGTAGGTTGAGGCCGAAGCCATTCAAGCACTGATAACGCGCACTAAATATGGCGCGCATGCGTATCAAGATACCGCAGCTCGGATATCCGGCAGGTTACGGCGTTGCGTCTTGTCGCCGCTGGCTCCACAATCGGGACACGAATTCGCGCTTTTCACGTGCTCCGGATGTGGGCGCTGGTCCCGGGCCGTGGAGCTTAGCGTTGCGTCAACATCGCGGGCTCAGGAATTGAGCCCGGGCTCACGGATCGAGCCGCGCGGACGTGAGTATCCGTTCGCGACTGTCGTGTCGTTGTCCCGCCGTTGCGGGATCCGCTTGGGTCTTTGGCTTGGGTTTTGGGGTGGATGTTCGGAGCCAATCCGAAATTCATTGAACATGGGCTGATACGGCGGGCTGCTCGCTCCCGGCCGGCAGCATTGCGCATCTGCGCGCGCCGGCATTGGGGCGTGGCTGCGCTGGCCCTCGCCTCGCTCACGCTGGCCCAATGCGGCAAGGCGCCCAATCCAGCCGCAATAGCCGCCAACGCCACGCCGGTCTCTGGCTCGACCTTCGACGACCGTTTCCCAACACCGCAATTCAGCGACCGCTTTCCGACACCTGCAGAAAGCTTCCAGCTCCACTCGCCGGCCGACTTTGCGCCGAAGCCGACGACGCCTGCACAGCCCGCCTCCAGGCAGGTCGCGTCATTGGACCCACAGGCCGCAATCTCTTCGTCGCGCGAGGAGCTGACCACGCTGGTCAACATGAAGTCGTCGGCGTTTCCCTACACCGGCAACAATCCCGCGTCCGATCAGCCCTTCCTCGATGTCAACAACGGCGAGCGGCGCGGCCATCGCAGCCTGTCGGGGCGGGTCTACTGGCAGGACGAGACCTACAATGACAGCCGCGTGCTGGTGCACGTGCCGGAGAATTTTGACGTCCGCAAACCCGGCGTGATCGTGGTGTTCTTCCACGGCAATGGCGCGACGCTGGAACGCGACGTTCGCGACCGTCAATTGGTGCCGCAGCAGATCAGCGATTCCGGTGTCAACGCGGTGCTGCTCGCACCGCAGCTGGCGGTGGATGCCGCCGATTCCAGCGCCGGCAAGTTCTGGCAGCCGGGCGGTCTCAAGCGCTTCCTGGACGAGGCGGCGGTGAATCTCGCGCGTCTCACCGGCAATCCCGGCGCGACGGATGCGTTCGCTGGCATGCCGGTCGTGATCGTCGGCTATAGCGGCGGCTTCCTGCCGACCGCCTGGAGTCTCGATGTCGGCGGCGTAACGGATCGTGTTCGCGGCGTGGTGCTGCTCGATGCCGTCTATGGCCAGCTCGACAAGTTCGCCGGCTGGATCGAGCGCAACCGCTCAGGCTTTTTCGTCAGTTCCTACACGCACTATACGGCGCGGCACGACCACGAGCTGATGAGCATGCTCCGCGACAAGGGCATCACGGTGTCAGATGATATCGGCCGGCCGCTGCGGCCGGGCAGCGTCGTGTTCGTCGAGACGCCGGAGGGCGTCACCCATCGGGACTACGTCACGTCAGCCTGGACCCGCAATCCGATCCAGGATGTCTTGACGAAGATGGCCGCGGCCCAGCCGCCGATCCGGATCGCGGCCGGCCGTTAAATCAGTCGCGGAATTGGAACAGGAATCAGGTCTTCGGCAGCTTCGGCATGGCCTCGACGAAGCCGTTGAAGCAGGCGAGCCGTTCATCCTCTTCCTTGCTGAACTTGCACTCGGCCACGGTCTTGGCCTTGATCGTCTTCGGCTTCGGCGCCGGCGGGATCACCGCGTCGTAGCAGTTCAGCCGCTCCTTGGTGCCGTCATCGATATCGAGACAAGCCTGCAGCTTGACGGCGACCGATTGCGGCTTGGCCGCGGGCTGCTTGGCCGGCTTGGCCGCCGCGACCTTGCGCGGCTTGACCTGCACCAGCGGCTGGTCGCCGACCATCGGCGGACCAGCCTGGGCCAGAGCGGCCGTCGAGATCAGCACCGCAGCGAAACTCAACATCATCGTCTTCATGTCACGTCGCCTTCATCCCATGGGCGCGCCAGGTCGCAGCCTCGCGGAATTGCCGCCGGTTGTAACGAGAAGCTCGACAACCCTGCCCGCCATCCCCAATCGAATTCGGCTTTAATCCGGTCGGGCCGGCTTTGCCAAGCACCTCGATGATGGTTGCACCCGGAAAAAACGATGGCGCGAAGTTCCAGAATGGTCCTGACGGGTCGCTGGCGGGAATTTTTGGCCTCAGGCCAGTGCGGCGAGCCGCCTTGCCGGGCGCGTCGCCAGGATCGTCAGCAGCGCCAGGACGACGAAGACGACCGCGACACAACCCATGCTGGCGAGCAGATCCCGCGCGAACAGCCAGCCTCCGACCGCCGAGCCGACGGCCTGGCCGATGTAGAGCACAGATGTGTTGAGCGAGACCGAAGCCGAGGCGAGCTTCGGCGCGGCCGCCACCAGGCGGACCTGCTGCATCGAATTGGTCGAAGCGAAGCCGAGACCCCAGACCGCAACTGCGGCCGCCATCATGAGATAGCTTCCCGCCCCCAGCGCCCAGCCGGCGGTGCCGGCGAACAGCATGCAGGTAAACAGCAGCGAGGTGCGATAGGCGCCCCAGGAATCGACGATGCGGGTGGCCACCACGATGCCGACGAAGCCGAAGATGCCGTAGAGCGCGAACACCAGGCCGATCTCGTTCGGGTCAGCGCCCGTCAGCTGCTTCAACAGCGGGCCCATGAAGGTGAACACGACGAACTGGCCGGACATCTGCAGGATGGTGGCGACGAGCAGCAACACCACGATGCGGTTGCGGCCGAGCTCGGCCCAGGTCTTCAGCTCGACCGGCGCCCCGCGCAATCCGCCGGGCAGCCGCCAGGCCAGCAGCAGCAGGCTCACAATTCCGATCGCGCCGATGGCGAGATAAGCGGCGCGCCAGCCGATATGACTGGCGATGAAGGTGATCAGCGGCAGGCCGACGGCCGCCGCCACCGACCAGCCGAGAAAGACATAAGCGATGGTGCTGCCGCGCCGCTCCGCTGGCACGATCAGCGCCGCGGTGCCCGCGGCCTGCGGCGTGTAGAGCGCGCCGATCGCGAGCATGAGGACGCGGATCGCCATCAGGCTCGCATAATCGGGCGCGAGGCTCGAGGCAAGATTGCAGAGCGCGAGCACAGCGAGCGTCGCGGTCAGCAGGCGACGCCGGTCGAACCGGCTCGTCAGCCAGGCCGTGAGCGGCGAGCCGATGCACAGCGTCACGGCGCCGAAAGTGATCAGCAGGCCCGCGGTGCGAACGCTGACGCCGAGCCCATCGGCAAGCTCAGGCAGCATCCCCGCCGGCGCGAACACCGCGCAGCCGGTGACCACATTGCCGAGCATGAGAGCGGTGGAGGCGAAACGGCGCGGCGAGTCCAAGGAGGTCATGACGCCTCAAATAACAGATATCTCGATGCATCTGCATGAAATCATCTCATGCAGCACATGAGATAGGGCGACGGCGTTGCCCGCGCACCGGCGCCAACGTGATTTCCGGGATCGGCCGTATCCTACTTCGTCGGGCTCGCAACGACGTTGCGCGCGGCGAGCGGAGCCATGGCGGGCCTGCCCGATGGGCAGGTCGCAAGCAGCCGTTCAAATGCCTGCGGAAAGCCTTCGGTCGAGAACTGCACCGGCTGAAACTGCCATTGGCCGTTCGCCAGCGCGCCCTCGCTCAGCTCGAAATGCCCCGCGGCCGCAAGTTTTTCCAGCTGAGGCCTGCTCACATGGAGCGCCCAGGCTTCCAGTCCGGCCGCACGGCGCGGCGGGAAGTAGAAGCTCAGCCGCGCCGACTGGTTCATCAGTGCGACCGAAACCAGGCCCGCCGGCGGGGTCGGACGCTGGTAGTCGAGCTGGAAGCGCCCCGCATCCGCGCAGATCATGCGCAACTGCGTCGTTCGGAAGGGCTGCTCGGGGCCGTCGCGCCGCATCACCGTCTTGTGGATCAGGCTGCGATTGGCATTCTCGAACACCCACGGCGTCTCCGCCTGGTCGCGCCGGTCGATGCCGAAACGCGCGATCTCCTCGCGGGTCAGGACGTGCATGTCCTCGAACCTGACCGAGCGGGCGACCGCGAGCAGTCCGGCATCGACGCCCATGCGCTTCAGATAGGCCGCGACCAGACGGTCGGCGCGCGAGAGCGCCTGTTGCAAGGCCTGCGTCCGCATCTCGCGCGTCGGCACGCCGCCGGTGAAGTTCAGGATCACATGCGGTGAATGAACCGCAAGCGAGGCCTCCGGCGCGATCTCGCGGGTGACGGCACCGAGGATCAAATAGGGACAGGCGGAGTTGCATTGCGCATTGCGCAGCCAGACCTCGCCATGCAACTCGCGGCCGGACTGCTTGAGCTTGACGCAGGCGTCGCCGTCCTGCGCCTCGAAGCCGCATTCCTCGACCATCGTGCGCCCGACCCGCGCCACCAGCTTCTTCTCGCGCAGGATATTGCCGATCGCGAGCGCCTGTTCGAGATTGCCGCCCGGCGAATTGAGATAGATCGGCAGATGGATGTCGCCAAGGCGCCAGATGAATTTGCGGAACCGTCCGGCCGCCGCGTTATCGATCTTGCCTTCCGCCGCGATCCAACGGTCGCAGCCGGGTCCGCAGGCGCCCGGCGGCCCTTGCACGACGGTGAAGGAGATCGGCGCTGCATTGTCGGCCACCGGGTGTGACGGCTGAACCACTGGCGCGGCCCACACAGGTCCGAACAGGAACGCGAGGACAATCAGCACAATGATGCGGGACGTCACCCGCCCCGCGTCGCAGGAAACCATACAGCAAACCGTCAAGCCGAGCACCTGGGCAAGGACTTGGGGTTGTATCATATCGCCCTACCGCCGCAATGCCTGCAGCGACGACCGCTATCGCGCCGGCATTTTCCCCCGCTTTGGCCGGTTGCAGCGCCAAAATCCCCTGCTATACCGGCTGCTCCGCTTACCTGCGCTCGTTCGCAGGAGTGAGCTTCAGGAGAACAACATGTCCGACATTTCCAAACCTGATTCTGCCAAGTCTGATTCTGCCAAGTCTGATTCTGCAAAGCCTGATTCTGCAAAGTCCGAGTCCGGCTTCCAGTACAGCCTCAGCAATCTGAGACCCGCCGAACCGGTGCAGAAGATCACCGTCACCTTTCCAGACGGCGCCCGGCGCGAATATCCGCAAGGCACCACCGGCCTCGACATCGCCAAGGGCATTTCGCCCTCGCTCGCCAAGCGCACCGTCGCGATGGCGCTGAACGGCGACGTGACCGACCTCAACGATCCGATTTCCGCCGACGCCAAGCTCGAGCTGATCTCGCGCGACGATCCGGAAGCGCTGGAGCTAATCCGGCACGATTGCGCGCATGTGCTGGCAGAAGCCGTGCAGTCGTTGTGGCCCGGCACCCAGGTCACCATTGGTCCGGTGATCGAGAACGGCTTCTACTACGACTTCTTCCGCAACGAGCCGTTCACCCCGGAAGATTTCGCTGCCATCGAGAAGAAGATGCGCGAGATCATCGGCCGCGACAAACCCTTCACCAAGCAAGTCTGGGACCGCGAGAAGACCAAGCAGGTGTTCCGCGACAAGGGCGAGGCCTTCAAGGTCGAGCTGGTCGACGCCATCCCCGGCAACGAGCCGATCAAGATCTACTATCAGGGCGACTGGTTCGATCTCTGCCGCGGTCCGCACATGACCTCGACCGGCAAGATCGGCAATGCCTTCAAGCTCATGAAGGTGGCCGGCGCCTATTGGCGCGGCGACAGCAACAACCCGATGCTGACCCGCATCTACGGCACCGCGTTCGCCAAGCAGGAGCAGCTCGACGCCTATCTGAAGCAGATCGAGGAGGCCGAGAAGCGCGACCACCGCAAGCTCGGCCGCGAGCTCGACCTGTTCCACTTCCAGGAGGAAGGCCCGGGCGTGGTGTTCTGGCACCCGAAGGGCTGGAGCATCTTCCAGGCGCTGATCGCCTATATGCGCCGGCGCCTGGCCGGCGACTACAGCGAGGTCAACGCGCCGCAGATCCTCGACAAGTCGCTGTGGGAGACCTCGGGCCATTGGGGCTGGTATCGGGAGAACATGTTCGCGGCGCAGTCAGCCGGCGACGAGGCCGAGGACAAGCGCTGGTTCGCGCTGAAGCCGATGAACTGCCCGGGTCATGTGCAGATCTTCAAGCATGGCCTGAAGAGCTATCGCGACCTGCCCTTGCGGCTGGCGGAATTCGGCGCGGTGCATCGCTACGAGCCGTCGGGCGCCATGCACGGCCTGATGCGCGTGCGCGGCTTCACCCAGGACGACGCGCACATCTTCTGCACCGAGGACCAATTGGCCGACGAGTGCCTGAAGATCAACGACCTGATCCTGTCGACCTATGCCGATTTCGGCTTCGAGGGCGAGCTGACCGTCAAGCTCTCGACCCGGCCGGACAAGCGCGTCGGCACCGACGAGATGTGGGATCACGCCGAGCGCGTCATGGCGACCGTGCTGTCGCAGATCCAGTCGCAGGGCAACAACATCAAGACCGAGATCAACCCGGGCGAAGGCGCGTTCTACGGGCCGAAGTTCGAATATGTGCTGCGCGACGCCATCGGCCGCGACTGGCAGTGCGGCACCACCCAAGTCGACTTCAACCTGCCCGAACGGTTCGGCGCGTTCTACATCGACCATGACGGAGCCAAGAAGGCGCCTGTGATGGTGCATCGCGCGATCTGCGGCTCGATGGAGCGCTTCATCGGCATCCTGATCGAGCACTATGCCGGCAGCTTCCCGCTCTGGCTGGCGCCGACCCAGCTCGTCGTCACCACCATCACCTCGGAAGGCGATGACTACGCCAAACAGGTGTTGGCCGAGGCGCGCCGCATGGGCCTGCGGGCCGAGATCGACCTGCGCAACGAGAAGATCAACTACAAGGTCCGCGAGCATTCGCTGGCCAAGGTTCCTGCTTTGCTCGTGGTCGGCAAGAAGGAAGCCGAGACCCATTCGGTCTCGGTGCGCCGGCTCGGCAGCGACGGCCAGAAGGTGATGCCGACCGCGGAGGCGCTCGCCGCCCTCGTCGACGAGGCGATGCCGCCGGACGTGCGGCGGCGCGCGCGCGAGGCGGCCTAGTTCACGGAAGCGGCGGCTGCGGATGCACTCGCGGCCGCCGTCGTGGATATCTGCAACGCAACCTCGGCGCATTCGACCATGTACCGAAACAGGTTGGCGAACATCATCTCCAGCACCTGGCGGCCGCGCGGCAGAAACGTGATCTCGTTGGCTTCCCGCAGCAGCAATCCAAACGCCTCGGCGTCGCGCAACAGGGTCAGCACGTGCTTGCGCGACACCGAAAATCGAGTCGCCAGCCCATTGATCGATAGCGGCACCGGGTCGCACGGTGGAAAGGTGTCATCATCAGCGCCCGCAAGAGCGAGACTGTAGAGAACCATGATGCCGGCGTTGCGCTCGGCGATCTCTTCGAGATCCGGCGCGGCATCGAGAATGCGCATCCCACCGATGAACCGCCGGCCCAGCTCACGCACGAATGCCTTGACGAAGCGCGGATCGTGCAACGCCATGCGGTAGGCCGCGGCTTGCGGGATCGCCACGCTCATCGCCGTGAAATGCACGTCCCAGCGGATCCGGTGCAGCGTGAGAAGCTTCTCCGTCGGCGCCAGCAGTCGCCGTCGCCGATCCGGACTGGGCATGGCCGCCAGCATGCCTTTGGCCCGCATCAGCGCGAGCATGGCCTCGCAGCGGCCGCGGCTGCACAGGCCGATCCGGACGCAGAACTCCTTCATGGCACCGACGGAGAGCGCGGGCACATCCGGCTCGTCATCGGCATAATGCAGATAGAGCGCGACATGCGTGAACAGCGCTCGCGCGCGATCGTTCATCAGCGCGTTCATCAGCCGGTCGCCGCGATAGAGGTCGACCGCGCATTGGGCGGCCGCGCGCATCGCCTGCGGGAAATGAGGATGATCGCGCAGCTCTGCGAGGGTCTCAGCCGCCATCGTCATCCCCTGCGTTTCCATGCCGAAACATGCGTTGCGCGCGCCCCAGGCGACTTCGGTCGCACGACCGCAGCATTTTACCGATGCCGACGCGCCACACAATTGCGACACGCTCGCGCACTCGCGCTTACATGAAGCCCGATAAGACCGGTGTTCCCTTGGGGTGCTCTCGCGGCCGGCGGAAACGCTAGAACGGATCAAAACATGCGCCAGCGGCCTCGTTGCACTGCGATCGCCATGCTATCTGTCGGCGGATCAGCAAAGAAAGCGAGCACGTGCCCGACGCCATTGACCTTCTGAAGACCCGCCGTTCCGTTAAGCCACGAGAAATGAGCGGCCCCGGCCCCTCGCCGGCCGAGCTCGAGACCATTTTGACGATCGGCTCTCGCGTGCCCGACCACGGCAAGCTCGCGCCCTGGCGCTTCATCGTGTTCGAGGGCGACGGACGGCTGCGCGCCGGCGAGGTGATCGCCAAGGTGTTCGCGCAGAAGAACCCGCAGGCCACCGACGCCGAGCTCGAGGTCGAGAAGAAGCGCCTGACCGACGCGCCGCTGGTGATCGGCGTGGTCTCGTTCACCCGGCCGCACCCCAAGGTGCCGGCGTTCGAGCAGGAGCTTTCGGCCGGCGCCAGCGCCATGAACATCGTCACCGCCGCGACCGCGCTCGGTTACGGCGCCGCCTGGCTCACCGGCTGGTTCTCCTTCGACCGCGACGTGCTCAACGGCTTCGGCCTGAAGCCGGACGAGAAGCTCGCAGGCCTCATTCACATCGGCACGCCGAGCAAGCCGAACGAGGACCGGCCGCGGCCGGCGCTGTCGGAGATCGTGACGCGGTTTTAGGTCGTCGTGCGACGTAGGTAAGGGCGCATCACCGCCGTCCGCTGGCCTGCGCGTGTCAGTCGTATCCGCTTCGATCACGTTCGGCGGCTCAACCACGCCGGCTGCTGCAGCCCTTGCGAACACGTCCCTCGCGGATGACCTCCTGCGTCTTTCCGGCGTCACGCCCATGTGGCCCTCGAAAGTCGCGAAGAAGAGAATTTCGGTCGCCGTGTTGGCGGACTCGATCCTGGATGAGAGCCGCAACGCGGCTTCGGATGTCATGAGGTTCATGATGTCGCTCCTTATTTGTCCTCATGACCGAAGCTAAGCGCACACGCTGCTGTCCAAACTCCGTTGTTTGCTTTCAAACCGAGAAGAATTCCGACGACCTTCCGCGCGAAGCAGAGGTCGGCCATAAGATATCAGTCATAAGCGATGGCGTCGTCCGTTCGCGCGGCGCGGTTCAGGTGGCTCGCGAGGCTTCTCTGTCCAGCAGGACAAGCTTGCGCTCTACGCCCCAGGCATATCCGGAGGTCGACCCGTCGTTGCGGATCACGCGGTGGCAGGGAATGGCGACCGCGATCTTGTTCGCCGCACAAGCGCCGGCAACGGCCCGCACCGCGTTAGGAGCTCCGATCCGCTGCGCGAGTTCGGCATAGCAGACCGTCCTACCTGTAGGAATGTCCTGAAGCGCCTGCCAGACCCGTTGCTGGAACGCCGTGCCGCGAATGTCGAGCGGCAGATCGAGACCGATCTCCGGCGCTTCCACCAGGCCGACCACGCGCGCGACCATTGCCTCATAGTCCCGGTCAGCGCCGATCAGACGCGCCTTGGGGAAGCGATCCTGAAGATCGCGGACGAGCTCCTCCGCGTCATCTCCAATGAGAATCGCAACGACGCCTTTCCTGCTCGATGCGACCAGGATCGGGCCGAGAGAGCTTTGACCTACCGCGAACCTGATCTCCTCGTTCGCGCCTCCGGCGCGGTATTGCGATGGTGTCATGCCGAGCATCCCCGTCGACTTTTCGTAGAAGCGTCCGCTCGAATTGAAGCCCGCGTCGTACATCGCCTCGGTGACGGAATTGCAGGACACCAGACCTTCACGAACTTTCCTGGCACGGAACTCTGCGGCGTAGTTCTTCGGCGTCAATCCGGTGGCGGCCTTGAAGAATTCGATGAAAATAGCCGGCGCTCAAGCCGGCTGCAGCAGCAAGCTGCTCCAGCGACGGCTCCTCCTCGCTCGTCTCGATGATGCGGCAAGCCTTGGCGACCAGCGCGTTATTCCCGGCCTCGACCGAGGGTCCATCCGGATTGCAACGCCTGCAGGGCCGAAATCCGGTCGCCCTCGCACTCGCCAGGCTGCCGTGAAGTCGGACGTTCTCCGGGTTGGCCGCGCGCGATGGACAGGACGGCCGGCAATAGACCCCCGTCGTCGAAACCGAATACCAGAACTGGCCATCTGCCGTCTTGTCGCGCGCCAGCACGCGAGCCCATCGCGGATCATCCGCCACTGGTAGGGGCATCTGCTTCCGAAACTGACGGGGTGCTGTGGGCATGGGGTCCAGTCTCCACGGCACCAGACACGCCGCCACCCGATTTCCGACGGCACAGTCTGGCTCCCAAAAGCAGGCGAGGCCCGCAAAATGTGCGAGCCTCGTTCAACAACAGCGGTTAGGCAGCGGTACGTTCCGATCAGGCCGCCGCCTTGAGCAATCCGAGCTGGGTAAGTGCGGTGACGCCGTCATCGAGACCGATCTCCTCGACAATCTTGCCGTCGATGACCTTGAGCACCGTGGTGCCCGTGAAGCGCATCTTGCGGCCGGTCGCAGCCGGCAAGCCGCCGATCAGGAAATCGCTGAACGCCGAGCCGGTGTGGGTGCCGCCACCCTCCCATTGGCCAACGACATAGTCGCCTTCGGCGATCAGGTCCGCGGTGCCCCAGAAGTTAAGATCAGGAAACGCGGCGCGGAAGTCGGTCATGAACGCTTTGATATCTTCGCGACCGCGACGCGGTTCATGCAGCGAATACTTGAGCAGCATGTCGGGAGCGGCGATCTCGTCGATGACGCCAAGATTGACGGTCTTGCCCCAGAATTCGGTGAACCAACGACCGACGACGGCCTTGTTCTCATCTTGCTTGCTCATCGAAAAACACCCTTCATTTGCAGGAATCATGGATCGACTGTCGATCGCTGCAATATCTAGGCGTCGTCCCCGCGTATCGAACTCCGGTTCTTGCCCTTAAATTCGAGAACTTTTTGCATTGCAGACAAAGGTGAGTTCTCGAGCAACAACCGAGAAAAGAAAGCACGTTCTTTCAGTGACAGCTCGTTCTCCTTCTGGTCCATAGCCGATCATCCGCGCGTCTTTTCCGATAGCGGCTTTGACTCCAAGCTCGCGGACAAATGAGCCTCCCTTAACACCGACGTATGCAGTAGGCTGATTAGGCCGTGTACCCATAAACGAAACAAACCCGCCTGGCTTTTGGGTCAGGGCTCAGAAACATGGAAGAAGGGCTCCTCTGCCAGTCTCTTCGTCAAGGCGCGCAAGCGAGGCGTCTGCACGTCGGTATCGATACCGCGCCCGCGAGCGAGGCGTTCTGCGATCACCGCAGTCACGTCTGCCTGAGTAAGGCGGTGAAACAGCAAGTAAGGCTTGTTCGGATCTATCATCTCATCAATTGCCACTAGCGCATTGTTGACCTGGGCCATACAGTCGTCAATCCATGGTTGATACTGCTTCTCAAGTGGGCGTCGGTTACGCTCATAGGCGGCGTGAAGACACTTCTCACATGCTCCCATCATCATTGCGGCGACCTTCAACACGGCACGCCGATCCGAGCCGCCGCGTGGTATCAGCGGCTGCTCGCGACCGTAAACTTCGTCGAGATAGTCGATGATTGCGTTGCTGTCGATCAGCGTTTCGCCGCTATCGAGAACCAGCGCTGGGATGCGGCCGAGCGGATTGCTGGCCCGCACTTCCGCGCGATTGTCGAAGCCGGAGAGCGCGTGCTGCTCAAAGGGCACGCCATAGATATTGAGAGTGATCGCAACACGTCGCGTAAATGGTGAGCGGTTCACCCCAATTAGCAACATTCTAGATCCGCATCTGTCGTTGTATTGGAAGTCGGTGGCGCCGACAATTTACGAATGCCTGCAAGGTAGGACAAGAGCTCCTTGAGCCGAGGTATCGGTCTTTGCATCCGTCAAGAAGCGCTAGAACTCCTGGTGGCGTTGCGAAAGTTCGCGGGCTTAACGGCTTAGCTCAGGCATTTCGCGGGAAAGGACAGCCGGGAGCGGAGAGGTTACGGGCCGACACGCGATCTCCATCTAGCGCGTTTTGTAGCCTCGCGCCTCAATCAAACCCCAGCATTGCGGCGATCTCGTCGGCGACGTATTGCGCGCCGTTTTCGGTGGCGACGCCCGTAGAAATGCTCGTGGCGCGGCTGGCAATGGCGGAATCGGCAAGTAGATTGCCGAGCGCAGAGGCCGCCGTCGGCGCTGTGAAGCGTCTATGATCGAGCCGCGTGCCAATGCCAAGCCGCACCAGGCGCTTGGCATTGTCGGCCTGGTCGGCGAATATCGGGCAGACAAGCTGCGGTTTCCCTGCCCGCATCGCCTGCCCGACCGTGCCGACGCCGCCATGATGCACAATGGCAGCGGCGCGCGGGAACACCTGCGAATGCGGCGCATAACCGGCGACGAGGACGTCGTCCGAACTCAGGTGGCTGGAACTCGCCGCGGCTTCCTGACTCACCAGAAGGAGCGCGCGTCGACCGAGACGCCGCGCGGCCTCAGCCGCCTCTTCGTAGAATTTGCCTGGGGCATGAACCCCCGTGCTGCTGAGCGAAAAAACCAGGGGTGGCAGGCCGCGCGCAAAAAAAAGCCTCCAGCTCCGGCGCGGGCGGTGTCTGTCCGCCCGCTTCACTGTCATAAAAAGCAAAGCCCGCAATCCGGCTCGATGTCGGGGCATCAGCAGGTAGTGGCGCCAGATGCGGCGAGTAGAGAGCGAATATCCTGTCGGCCCGAAGCGACCCGTCCATGATTTCGTCGCCGGACAACGCGGGAGCGCCCACGCGGCGCCGGAAGTCCGAAATCCTGCGCGTCGCACGTCGCGCCAGGACCCGACCGAGTTCGAGGAATGCGCGCGTGGCGCGCGCGCCGAAGAGCTGCCGGAAGCGAGGCAGCCAGGGCAGCTCGAAAAGATACGGAGGATCCTCAGCCGAGAAGAACGCCGCCGGCGAGAGAAGCAACGTCGCGGTTAAGATGCCGAGCTTTTCCGCAGCGATACGTCCGGCGAACGCGAAGCTTGAGGTGACGGCAAGGTCAGCGCCCTCCATCACCTCGCATGAGTCCGCGTAAGAAACATCGAGGTACGGCGTGATGGCGCGCTCGATCAGGACACGCGGCGATTTGGCAATCAGAGTTGCGAAGTCACCCACCGTGAGGCCGACCTCGGCAAGCATCTGCTCGCTCGGCCTGACCTCGTGATACGCGATTCCTTCTGCCTCCGCCTTTGGCCGGTACAGATCGATCCCGGCCAGCACTGGCTCAATGCCACGCCGTTGCAGCGCCTTAGCCACCGCGATGAACGGATGGATATCTCCGAGCGAGCCGAATGTGGTGAGGACGACGCGCTTTCCCATGCTGCTACTTCAGATCGATCCGAAAGAATCCGCCGTCGACGGGGATCATCGCGCCGGTGACGTAGCTCGCCCGCGTCGAGGCCAGAAACGTCACCACCGCGGCGAGCTCTTCCGGCTCGCCGAAGCGCCCGGCCGGAACGTTCAGCTCGATCTCACGGCGCCTGATCTCTTCGGTCGGGAACAGGCGATTGCGGACCTGCTCCGAGTTGATCCTTCCCGGCGCTATGCAGTTGACCGTGATGCCGTCGGCGGCAACCTGGATGGAGAGCGCTCTCGACCAGCTCGCAATCGCAGCCTTCGCAGGCGTTGCCGCGTTCATCCGCTTCAGCGCAAGGGCACCGGTGATCGTGATGATACGTCCCCATCGCGCGTTCCGCATCGCCGGCAATGCGGCTTCAGCGAGACGACGGGCCGCCGTGAAATTCAGCTCGAAGGCTTCGTCCCAGGCTTCCGCGTCCAGGGGCGCATCGAGATTGTAAGGGCGGCCGCCGCCGGCATTGTTGACAAGCACCTCCACGGGACGCTTTGCCTGCGCAATCGCGGCGGCCGCGGTGCCAATGCCGTCGGACTGCGACAAGTCGCAAGCGATGATGTCGACAACCGACGCGCCTTGCGCCACAATCATGTCGCGGGTCGCCGCCAGCGCGGTTTGATCGCGCCCGGCGATCGACAGAATAGCTCCTTCTGCTGCCAGCGTGACTGCGGTGCTGCGGCCGATGCCCGCGCTCGCGCCGGTGATGAAGCAGTGCTTGCCTGTAAGTCCGAGATCCATCATTTTGTCCCGTCGCCGCGAGGCCGAAAGTTCAATCAATCACACGCGCGCAATCCGCGCAGCATTTCGTCAGAGTAGGTTTGCCGCTGGTCGCGGCGCGCCCGGAGCGTCGAGAAAGCGCTGAACGAAAATCAAATCTAACCAGCGGCCGAACTTGTGTCCGACTTCTCGAAAAAGTGCGACATGCTCGAACCCAAGGCGCTCGTGGAAGCGGATCGATAAATCGTTCGCTGCATCAATCCCTCCGATCATCACGTGCTTGCCCAGTGCGCTGGCACGCGGGAACAAGCTTTCAACAAGCGCGCGCCCGACTCCCAAACCTCGAACATCATGCCGCACGTGAACCGTATGCTCGACGGTGTACAGATATCCTGGCCAAGCTCCTCTCCAATCACCGAAGCAAACAAAGCCAATGACCTCATCGCCGTCACGGCTGAATGCAACCAATACAGGGAAGCCGCTTGAAAAACGAGAGCGAAGCCATCTTTGCCTCTCTTCGAGAGTAGACGGCTCCAAACTATACGCCGCTGTAGAATTCGCTATGACCTCATTGTAGATCGCCAAGACGGCCGGTAAATCCCTTTCGGTAACATCGCGGCCGGTCGGATTTGCGATCATTTTGGATGACACCGTAAGGTTGTGCGTCAAGATTATAGGCAGGTCCGCTAAACGGCGGCAAGCGCGTCCAAGGTCTGCAACCTGGGCAATTGCCGACATCCTGCCCTCGAAATCGGACATCGCACTACCGACAATTCAGGTGAGCCACGGGCGGCGCGTTAATGAGTCCGCGCCCTAGAACCCGCTGCTCGTCCTTATCCAAAATGGCGGTCAAGCTGCCGGTCTCTTCGACAGACGGAAATCGCCACGCGCTATCTGATCCCCGATCAGGCTCCTGATCGTCGCGCCTAAAAGCTGATTTCGCTTGCAGCATCAGACCCATCGACGCTGCGCCCTGCTCCGCTACGAAAATTTCGCTTGTGTCGTCGGGCAAATCAGCTCCACATTTCCGCGCGTCCCGCCTCGATGAAGAGGGACGCTACGCGATCGTCACGAGCGTTGGGTGCGGGATGCGATGGACGCGATCATTCGCAGCGTGCAGCTTGCATGCGGACGAACGGGTGAGCGCGGACGGCGAAATCGTGTGGTCCTGGTCTCCCGGTGCTGAGATCAAGCTTGCGATGTTCATGACGAGCATTGTGGGCGACGGGGGCAAGAGAGCCGGTCCCCGAGGAGAGCGCGTATAAGCCGTAACCCATTCGCGCAGGGAAGGCCGGGTTTATCCGGCTGAGCCTGTGGTTCCTGCCCCGTGCATTCTTCACGCACGGGGGCCATGGGTATCAGCAGATACCCGGTCTTCCCTGCGCCCTCTCGTTTCGGAGGGTTCTATTCTGGAAAAGCTCGGGCACAACAGGCCGCGAGAACGCGATGCCATGTCCCCGCACAGCGGACGGGTTGCATCAGATCAGCCACCCTTGCAAGCGCGCGCAGCCGAACGAGAGACGGAGGCATGGACCGAGGCTCGCCAATCCGTGACAGCTCACGCCGCCTTCGACACGCGCGCGCCAAACTTGACCAGCAGCTCCTCGATCTCCGAAGCCGGCTTCGCAGCGCTGAACAGAAAGCCCTGCACCTGGTTGCAGCCCTCGGCGCGCAGCCAGTCGAGCTGGTCGGTGGTCTCCACGCCTTCGGCCGTCGTGGTGATGTTGAGGCTGCGGCCAAGGCCCGAGATCGCACGCACGATGGCGACGCAATCGGGCCGCTCCGCGAGATCCTTCACGAAGGAACGGTCGATCTTGATCTTGTCGAACGGGAAGCTGCGCAGATAGCTCAGGCTGGAATAGCCGGTGCCGAAATCGTCCATCGAGATGCTGACGCCGAGCGCGCGCAGCTGATGCAAGGTCGCGAGATTGGCCTCGGTCTCGCCGAGCAGGATCAATTCGGTAATCTCGAGCTCGAGCCGGGTCGGCGCCAGGCCGGACTGCGCCAGCGCCGACATCACCACCTGGACCAGATTGCGGCTGCGGAATTGCACCGGAGAGAGGTTGACCGCGACCTTGATGTCATCAGGCCATTTGGCGCCTTCGTGACAGGCCTCGCGCAACACCCATTCGCCGAGCGGCACGATCAGGCCGATGTCCTCGGCCACCGGAATGAAATCGGCCGGCGAGATCATCCCCTTGTCGGGATTGCGCCAGCGCAGCAGCGATCTCGAAACCGCTGATGCGGTTCGAGGCGATGTCCACCAGCGGCTGATAGTGCAACTCGAACTCGCCATGTGCGAAGGCCCGGCGCAGATCGTGCTCGAGATCGCGGCGCTTCTGGGCCTGGCGGTCCATTTCCTGCTCGAAGAAGCGGTGCACGCCACCGCCATCCTGCTTGGCACGATACAACGCCATGTCGGCGTTCTTCATCAGCTCTTCGGAGCTCGCGCCGTCGCCGGGTGCCAGCGCGATGCCGATCGAGGCGCCGATCACGAGCTCATTGCCGTCGATCTCGTAAGGCGCGCTCAAGGTCGCGATCAGGCGGTTGGCGAAATCGCTGGCCTCGTTCGGCGAGACGCCGGTGCCGAGGATGACGGCGAATTCGTCGCCGCCCAGCCGGGCCGCGAGGCTGCCGCCATGCGTGCTGCGTCTTCAAGCGCCCTGCGACGGCCCGCAGCAGCCGATCGCCCATCGGATGACCGAAGGAGTCGTTGACGTTCTTGAACAGGTCGAGATCGATGCACATGACAGCGACGTGCTTGCCGGCCGCAGCGCCCCGCCCCAGCGCCTGCTCGAGACGCTCCTGGTAAAACTCGCGGTTCGGCAGATCGGTCAGGCCGTCATGATGGGCCATATGGGCGATGCGGGCTTCGGCCTTCCGGCGCTCGGTGATGTCGACGATCGCGACCAGAAACCCGTCATGGCCGTCGAACGCGACACGACGCCCATAGGTCAGCACCTGGATCTCGCTGCCGTCGGCCTTGAGATGGCAACAGTCCTGATGGAAGTGATTGGTATCGTCGAGCCGCAGCAGCGCGTCGTCGAGATTGACCCATTCGTCCCGAAGGCCACAAATCCGCAGATCGTCATCTTCAGGAACTGCGCGCGGCTGTAGCCATAGTGCGTGATCGCAGCATCGTTGACGTTGAGAATTTTGGCGGTCGCCTTGTCGAAGATGCCCATCGGCATGGGATTGTTGTCGAACAGCAGGCGGAACGAGGCCTCGCGGCGCTTCAAGGCAGTGACGTCGGCGATGGTCAGCGAGACGATGTCGCCGAACGCATGCGCGCCAAGCCGCAAATTCCGATCGTCGCTGTCGAGCTCGAACTGCGCGCGGCCGCCATGGGTGACGACCTCGAACAACCGCTCCATCACCTCGGTCGTGCAAAGCAGATGGCCACCTTCTTTCAGCCGGCGCCATTGCAGGTCGGCAGAGGCCAGCCTCAGCAGCTTCGCAGCGCCCTGATTGTGGTGGACGATCTGGAAATCGGATGGCTGGCCTGCCGCATCGCGGATCGTCGCCAGCGACACCACGCCGTCATCGGTGGTGGAGAAGATCGCGTCGAGCAGATTGTACTGGGCTGCGCGCTCGTTGACATAGGTCCCGACCAGGGTCGCGCCCCAGCGCGAGGCGGTCGGCAGCGCCAGCACATCGTAGGTGCGGACCATGCCGTCGCGCACGCAATGCGCCGTGGCGAGATAAGGTTTGGCGCTCGACAGCGCGCAAGCGGCCGCTTCGCTGAGCACCGTCGCGCAGTCGGGCGACACCGCGGCGATCGGAATGTCCCAGCGCTCGTCCTGCAGCCATTGCTGCACGTAGCGCCCGGAGCGCGAGACCTGCAGCACGCCGTCTTCGTTCTTCATGACCGCGATGTGATCGGCGAGACGGCCGAGGCTGCCCAGCATCACGTCCTCGTAGCGCGGCATGGTCTGCCCGGGCTTCAGCGCCGCCTGCCATTTGCGCTTCAAGACGGGGATGTCTTCGAACAGCTCAGCGCTGAGCTTCGCGGACGACTTCTTCTTTCCGGCAATCATCGAATCCCCACGCACGCGCGTATCAGAACGCCATCGCCCGCCGGCGTTTCGCCTCGGGCAACTAGGGTATCCAATGCGGGGCCGACTTAACGCGCTGTAAAAACGCGTCAAATTCGACGCATGATCGATGATTGTGACAGTTTTAAATCGACGGATGGTTATTGCGTTTTAGAGACTATGACAGTCCGAACACGATGTTCGCCGATCGCGTGCCATTCACAACTAACGCGCGATCACCTCGACCTCGCCGTCGACACCGTTCACGACGGTGAAGGCGCGCTCATAGACCTTGCCTTCGTTCTTGGCGATCGCGCGATAGTCGCCTTCGGACAGCACCACCTTCGGAAATGCGCCGATCGATTCCTTGATGACGTCACCGCCGGGATTGATGACCGACCATGCGGTGTTCGCAAGCGCCTCGCCGCCCTTGTCCGACACCAGCTTCAAGGTGATGACGGCGGCACGGTGCGTTACCGTCACGTCGGTGAGCTTGCCGGCCTGGACGCGGATGTCGGAGCGCACCACGGAGTTGGCATCGCCGTAGTTCGAGACGATGTAGTAAAGTCCCTCCGGCAGCAGCAGCACGTCGCCGGCCGCGACGCTGGGCACGAAGGGCGGCCGCTCGTTGCCTTCGAACTGACTGCCCTTGTAGATCGAAAACGAGATCTGGTTCTGCGGAATCTTGCTGGCGCCGACACGGCCTTCGATCCGCAAGCCTCCGGCCGGCAAGGTGAAGGATTCGCGATCGGTATCCGCCTTCAGGCTGACGGTGCGCACCGCGCTGACCAGCCCGAGCGAGACATGGACGACATAATTGCCGGGCGGCAGCGCGATGTTCGGGGTCGGATTGCGATCCTCCTTCAGCATCTTGAAGGCGCCGGTCTCGTCCGGGTGATCGGCAAAGACCCGCCACACCAGCCCGCCGTTGACCCCCGGCAGATCCTTGCCGTAGCGCGCCGACAATGCCAGCACGCCCTGGCTCGGTGCGGCGGGCGCAGCGGCGGGTGGCGCAGCAGGAGGCGGAGCGGCGGGAGGAAGGGCAGCCACCGGCGGCGGCGCCGGCGCTTGCATGGGTGGTGGCGCGGGTGCGGCTCCCGGTCCCGATGGCGGCGCCAGGCTGACGGCGGCGCCGGGGTCCGGCACTGCTGCCGGGGGGACCGGCGGCGGGCGCTCGGTGAAGAACTGCGCCGCCGCAGGCGTGAGGACCGGCGGTCCGAGCAGAATGGCAAGCATGAGCATCGGCCGCAGCCATCCGCTGCGCCGGAATCGGGAGATGCCGCCACGTCCTGTCGTCATCGTGTTGCTTTTGACCGAAAACGCGGCGAATTCAAGCCTGGGCATCAACGGGGTACCCCGGATGCGCCGCCTTTCGGCCTGCTTGGGTCAGGCCTCGGCGCCGTGCCGGCGATCTCCGGGCACAGGATGCCGCACGCTGCCTTCGTAGGGTTGCGGGAACTTCAAATCGGCGGCATCACGAGGGCCGAGCACAGGCGTCATAAACCATGCTTCTGCTAAGGTCTGGCCCAGGGCTGATCTGCAGTCAGAGTATGTCGTGGTGCCTGGCCAGAGGCTCTGACCAGGCCGAGTACGCCCTGGAGACGTATAGTGCTGGAAATGTTGATTGGACGTCGCCATAACGCCCCTGAAGAGGGCGACAAGATCGGCCTCGGAACGATTCGCAAGCCTGTCATCGGCCTCGCACTGGGAGGCGGCGCAGCGCGCGGCTTCGCCCATATCGGCGTGCTCCGGACCCTGGTCGCGCACGGCATCGTGCCGGACGTCGTGGTCGGAACCTCGATCGGTGCCGTGGTCGGCGGCGCCTATGCGGCCGGCCATCTCGATACGCTTGAGGAATGGGCGCGCAGCCTGCAGATGCGCAACATCCTCGGCTATCTCGACATCCGCCTCAACGGCTCCGGCCTAATCGGAGGCGAACGCCTCGCCTCACAGCTCGAAACCACGCTCGGGCGGGTCGCGATCGAGGAGCTGCCGATCAAGGTCGCCACGGTGGCGACCGAGGTGCGCACCGGCCACGAGATCTGGCTCACCCATGGCAGCCTGGTGGACGCGATGCGCGCCTCCTATGCTTTGCCCGGCATCTTTGCGCCGGTCCTGATCGGCGACCGCTGGCTGGTCGATGGCGCGCTGGTCAATCCGGTGCCGGTGTCGGCCGCCCGCGCACTCGGCGCCGAGATCGTGATCGCCGCCAACCTTTCCAGCGACGTCTTCACCCACTCGACCACCATCTATGCTCACGGCCAGCCGGTCGCGGTGCCGGAGACGGTGATCGAAACCACCCCGCCGCCACGCCGTCGCTTCGGCAAGTTCTTCTCGCCGGAGCGCACCGTGAAGCGCGAGTTCTTCGGCGGCGGCGGCCGGCCTGGGATCTCCTCGGTGATGGTCGATGCATTCAACATCATGCAGGACCGCATCACGCGCGCGCGGCTCGCCGGTGATCCGCCCGACCTTCTGATCACGCCGCGGGTCGGTCAGATCGGCTGGTTCGACTTCCACCGCGCCGGTGACCTGATTGCGCACGGCGCACGCGCCGCGGAGCGCGCGCTCGATTCGATCGAGGAGGCCATCGGCGTGATGGCGCCTGCCAATGGAGGCGCCGAAGAGTCCTGAGTCTATGCGGTCTTGATGTAGTGAGTCAGCGCTTCCTGCTCACTCTCATACTCATGGACGCGCCACTTCACGACGTCGCCGATCGAGATCAGGCCGACCACGATGCCGCCCTCGATCACGGGCAGGTGCCTGAACTTGCCGAGCGTCATCATCTCCATGATGGCGGCAACGGTATCCGTCGGACGGCAGCTGACGACACGGCGCGTCATCACGCTCGATATCGGCTGGTCCAGCGCGCTCGCGCCCTGTTCGCCCAGCACCCGCACGATATCGCGCTCGGACAGGATGCCTTCCATCCGCGTGCCGGTCATCACAAGAACCGCACCGATCTTGCGTTCGGCAAGCCGCTTGACGGCCGTCGCCAAGGTTGCCCCGGGTTCCACGCTCTCGACGTCGTGGCCCTTCGTGTCGAGGATTGCGCGTACTGTCATTGTCGTCTCCTTGAGAAGCCGATGCGCCCTTCTGCCGGGGCGGCTGCGGTCTTCGTTCGATTACGAGTTTCAATCAACAGTCTGGCGCCGATTTGGTTCGGTCGCCGCGCGGGGCCTGCGTGTGCATGACGCATTGCAGGCCGCGGCCGATGTTTGCACGGGCTTCGTGCCCGCTCGTCTCGCTAATGATGATGAATGAAATCGACTGAGGCCGCAAGCGTCGCAGCTAATGCTCTTGCGTATCAGGCGGGAGCGCAGCTGCAGCATGATCTGTGTGCGGCACGGGATCGAACAGCGCGAACAAAAAGAGTCCGGCGAGGAAACCGCCGATATGCGCCTGCCAAGCGACGCTGACGCCTTCTGTTCCGATCGGCGACCAGATGCCAAATATCACGTTGCCGGCAAACCAGATCGCGAGGAAGGTGAGCACGCGGCCATTACGCAGGGCCTGCGAGAGCGACAGCGCCGGCACCTTAGCTGCGGCATCGGCATCAGGACGGCCGAACGACAGGAAGCTGCCCTGCACGAAGGCAAATCGCGTCGCCGCCGCCATGGTGCCGGAGACCGAGGCAGAGGCGCCGATCACGGCGCTTGCGAATGCTCATTGGCGAGCAGATGCGCAAGCGCGCCCGCCGCCGCCGTCACCGCCATGAAAAGAAAGAACCTGACGGGTCCGAAGCGACGTGCCAGTGCACTGCCGAACGGCAGCAGCCACAGGACGTTGAAGCCGATATGCATGAGATTGGCATGCAGCAGCGAATAGGTGACGAAGGTCCAGATCTTCGCACCTTCGCCACCCGGGTAGCCGACATCCATCAGCGTGGAATTGTAGCGCTGCGGGATGAAGCCGAACACCTCGACGGTCCAGTTTTCCCATTCGAGGGGTAGCAGCACGCGCAGATGGATCACCGCGATCAGGATGATGTAGGCGGTCAGCGCTCCCGGCAATGTCAGGATCGGCTCGCGTCGCGGGATGTCAGGCAGCGGCTGTGGCGGCGGGACGTCTGGTACGGATGAATCCAAAGGGCCGGGCACCTTCGATGAGAGGGGTATCCGGGCCAGATAGGCGGCTTTGCCGATGTTGTGCAAGCGCACAAATGATCAATTGATCGGACGGAGGCTGCTGCAAAAGCAAAGGGAGAGGCCCTGAGAAAGCCTCTCCCTTCTGGTGCTGCCGGCCTTAGCGCGCCGGGGAGTTCGAGGTCCCTAACCCACCCCTCCCCGTCGCGGCGACCAGACTGTTTGACGCCGCCTCGTGCACTTCCACTTCACCGTGCCGTGCCGGGCCTTCCACCTCCCGGCACGAACCTGATACGCATGAACATACCCGTTGTTCCGCGAATGCCAACGTCATGCTTAATTTAACCTTAACATCGGGAACGGCCGGGGAAACCAAGCATAATCGCTCCGTCGGCATGGACGCTGCACCACCTCTCCTGCACAACAGAAACGGGATCGTGCTTGCACGAAAGCGGGACAGAGATGTCCCAAACGTGCGGGCGCAGGGGTGAGCTGGCATGAAACATCCGTCCAACCGCGACTTCTTCGCCTACTGGGACGAGCGACGCGGCTTTGAGCGCGCGCCTGACCGCAGCGACATCGAGCCGGCCGCAGTGCGCGAGCTGCTCGGCGACATCTTCGTGCTGTCGTGCGATGCGGAGGCCGGCTTTCCCTTCCGCATGGCCGGCACACGGTTATGCGCCCTGCTCGGCGGCGATGTGAAAAATCAAAGTTTTCCAGCGCATTTCGCTGCCCCAAGCTGCAGCGAGATCGAGGAGATCGTCACGGTCGTCTGCGAGGAGATGCTACCGGCGGTGGTCGGCATCAAGGCGCCCTCACCCGACGGTTCGACTGCGCATCTCGAACTGCTGCTGCTACCGTTCAACGCGCGCGCGCACGAGCCGATCAGCCTGACCGGGCTGCTGGCGCCATTCGGACAAATCCAGGGACCACTTGGCCCGCTCGAGATCGTATCCTGGCGCTACATGCACCGGCCGCCGGAGCGGATGGTGCCCCGCGCGCTACGAAAGCTCGCGCTCGCGCGCGGCCTGATGGTCTATGAGGGATTGCGCTAGCGAGACGACGCGCATGCGTCAGGACGCATCCCGAATATCCTGCCCGGCATGGTCCGCAGCCGGATAGGCGCTCCGACACGACTGGCCGGTCTCCGCATCGAACACGTGGATGGCGTCAGGCGGTGCGGCGAACCCGACCACCGTCCCTACCGCAGGCGCAGCCTCGGCCGGCACCAGCGCCGTGACCTGCCTTGCAGGCTCGCCGGACAGCGCGATGGTGAGCAACACGCCATCGCCGAGATATTCGATCAGGTCGACAGTGCCGGTGACACCATTGAGCCTGATATCCGGTGAGGCGGCTTTCAAATTGGCCGGCCGGATGCCGAGCACAGCGCGCATGCCGCGATGCAGGTCGAACCTGCCGCGATCGACCAGGAATGTCTCATGTCCTGTCGACAACGCCCATTTGTTGTCCGGCGCCTCGCCCACCGAGACGTCCAGAAGATTCATCCGTGGCGATCCGACGAACTCGGCGACGAAGCGGCTCTTCGGGAAGCCATAGATCTCCGCAGGCGTGCCGACCTGCTCGATCACCCCCGCGCGGAGCACAACGATGCGGTCCGCGAGCGTCATGGCTTCGAGCTGGTCGTGGGTGACGTAGATCGTCGTGGTCTTCAGCCGCCTGTGCAGGCGTGCGATCTCGACACGCATGTGGCTGCGTAGCTTGGCGTCGAGATTGGACAGCGGCTCATCGAACAGGAACACCGCAGGCGTCTTGATCATGGCGCGTGCAATCGCCACCCGCTGCTGCTGTCCGCCGGACAATTGCGCCGGCTTACGCTCGAGCAACGATTCCAGACCCAGGATTGCCGCGACCTCATGGACGCGGCGCTCTATCTCCTGCTGCGGCACCCGCATTCGCTTCAAGCCGAAGGCGATGTTGGCGAACACGTTCATATGCGGATAGAGCGCGTAGTTCTGGAACACCATCGCGACCCGGCGATCCCGTGGCAGGAGATCGTTGACCACCGTGCCATCGATCGAGATCGTACCGTCCGAGATGTCCTCGAGGCCTGCGACCATGCGCAGGATGGTCGATTTGCCGCAGCCCGACGGGCCTAAGAACACGACGAACTCGTGGTCGTCCACTTCAAGGTTGAAGTCCTTCACGACCTCGAGCGGCCCATAGGACTTGCAGACATGCGAACAGGATATTCTGGCCACGATGGTCAGCCCTCGACCAGGATCTGCAGCTTGACGTCGGTCGGCCGCCCGGCGGCAGCACGCTCGAACGCGGTGATGCTCTCTTCGAACGAATAGGTGCCGGTGACGAGCGGCTTCAGATCGACCTTGCCGGCCGCGATCAAAGCAAGCGCCCGGTCGAACACGTTGGCGTAGCGAAACACCGTCTCGATGCGCGCCTCCTTGGCGATGGCGCCGGTGACGTCGAATGTGACCTGCTCGACCGGCAGGCCGATCAGCACCACCGCGCCGGCGGGCCGCACGATCGTGAACAGATCTTCGAACGCCTTCGGGTTACCGCTGGCCTCGAACACGACATCGACGCCCCAGCCGCCGGTCTCCCGCGCCACCACGGCGGCAAGGCTCTCATGGCGGATGTTCACCGGCACGATGCCGTCATAGCCGCCGGCGATCGCGAGCTTCTCGGCGCTGACATCCGAGATATAGACCTTGGCGCAGCCACCGGCGAGCGCGGCCAACGCGGCCATGATGCCGATTGGGCCGCATCCGACCACGGCGGCGATGTCGCCCGGCCTGATCCGCGCCTGCGCCGCCGCCTGCATGCCGATCGCAAATGGCTCGACCATGGCGCCTTCGGCGAAGGAGACATTGTCGGCCAGCTTGAAGGTGAAGGCGGCCGGATGCACCACGCTCGGCGTCAGCACGCCATGGATCGGCGGCGTCGCCCAGAACCGGACGGCCGGATCGACATTGTACTTGCCCAGCTTGGACGCGCGCGAGGCCAGATTGGGCACGCCGGGCTCCATGCAGACGCGATCTCCGATCTTGAGATCCGTCACCTCAGTGCCGACCTCGATCACCGTGCCGGCGGCCTCGTGACCCAGCACCATCGGCGCCTCGACGACATAGCTGCCGATCCGGCCATGCGTGTAGTAGTGCACGTCGCTGCCGCAGATCCCGACGGTGTGGATCTGGATGCGGACGTCTTCCGGCCCGACCCGATTGTCGAGCTCGATGTCGCGGAGCGCAAGCTCGCCTTTTCTCTCCAGGACCAGGGCGCGCATGACCAAATCTCCTTCAGGCTTTCTTCTTGATGACGCTGTTGAGGAAGCCGCTGAGAATTCCGATGAACAGCAGCGGCGGCAGCGAAAGCAGGATGACGGAGGCATTCAGGATGCCCCATGGCACGTCACGCCCAAGCTGGGTCAGCTCGGAGGCGACGATCGGCAGCGTCTTGGCGTCCGACGTCGTCAGCATCAGCGCGATCAGAAATTCGTTCCAGACCAGCACGAAGCTGAAGGCGACCGCGCCGATCAATGACCGCGACGCGATCGGCAGCGCGATCAGGAAGAAGATCGCATACGGCCCATAACCATCGACGACGGCCGCCTCCTCCACCTCTTTCGGCACGCGCTTGAATGCGGGCACCGCGAGCCAGACGATGGAGGACAGCGTGAGCAGCGTATAGGTCGCGATCAGTGCGGTGCGGCTGTCATAGAGGCCGAGATCGAGCCAGATCACCATCAGCGGAATCGCGACGGCCACCGGCGGCAGAAAGCGCAGCGACAGCACGAAGAACTGGATGTCGTCGGCCCATCTGGTCGGATAACGGGCGACCGCATAGGCGGCAGGCAGGCCGAGCACCATGCCGATCAGCACCGACGCGCCGGAGATCAGGATGGAGTTGATCAGGCCGGAGGTCACGCTCTCGCGCCCCAGCACATACAGGATATTGTCGAGCGTCGGCGTGGAAGATCAGCAGCGGCGTCGGCGTGACGATGTCGACCCGGTTCTTGAACGCATTCAGAAGCGTCCACAGCGCCGGAATGACCGCGATCGCCGCCGCCAGAGCGACGGCGGATTTCGCCAGCCATTTGCCCTTGCGACGGCGGCTCATGCGTGCACCCGCTTCCAGAGCGCGGTGAAGGCGATGGTGGTTGCGACCATCATCAGCACGGCCATGCTCGAGGCATAGGAGATGTTGCCGGATTCGATGAAGCCTTGCGAGAACGCGTACATGTCGAGCGTCTCGGTCTTGATGCCGGGGCCGCCGCGCGTCATCACGTAGATCAGGTCGAACGAGCGCAACGACTCGATCATCTTGACGAAGGCGAGGCTGATCGAGCGGGACCCTGAGCATCGGCAGCGCGACATAGGCGTAGAGCTCCCAGCTCCGCGCATGATCGAGCTCGGCGGCCTCGAGCGGCTCCTGCGGCAGGCTTTCGAGCAGATGCAGGATGATCACCGAGAAGAACAGCGACCACTGCCAGACATCGACGAAGGCGACGGTCGCGAGCGCGGTCGATGGGTTGGCCAGGAGGTCGAGCGGCTGCCCTGTGATCGCCTGGTAGGGATAGACGGCCAGGCCGAACAGCGGATGGAAGGCGAACTTCCAGACGAACGCGGCCGACACCCGCGGCATCAGCACCGGGATCAGGAACAGCACCGACAGGATGTTGCGGACGCGGGCCGACGTCGCCTCGAACATGAGGATGCCGAGCAGGACCGCGACGCACATCGTAGCGATGACCGTCATGACTTCCCAGGTCAAGCGAGACGACGATCGAGTTCAGAAAACGGCGATCGGAAAACAGCGCGATGAAATTTGCCAGCCCGACATAGTGGCTATCCTCGTTGCTGAGCTGCCTGTCCTGGAACGCGATATTGATCGCGAACACGGTCGGAACGAAAGCCAGCACGGCGAGCACGATCATCGAGGGCGAGATGAATACCGCCGGCAAGGAGGTCTTGGACTTCATGTCGGGTGATCCCGTCCCTTTGCGTGCCGAACGGTGAGATGCAGCGTTATGGCGGGATGACGGCACGCAAATGCCGTCCTCCCGCAGGCCTGATCAACGCATCACGATCAGGACTTGCGCTTGGCCATCAGAGCCCTTGGCGAACGCGTTGAGCTCGTCGAGGCTGCCTTTCACGTCCGTGCGGGTGCCGGTCACCAGTTCCTCGAGCTCGATGCCCCAATGGTCGCCGAGATCGGGCCATTGCGGATCCTGCCAGAAGTTCACCGCCGTGACCTTCGCGGTGTCGGCGAGCGCCTTGCCGAGGTCGGCGCCATACCGCTTGGCGAATGCGTCGCTGGTCAGGATGCTGGTGCGATTGAGTTCGCCGAACTGATCGGCGTCGAGACGGCGCTGCTCGTTCTCCTTCGACGTCACCCAGCCGATGAACAGCCCGGCGCAGGCCTTCGCCTGCTCGGTCTTGTTCGCCTTGGCACCGATAGCGAGGCCGTGCCCGTAACCACCGCCGGTCAGCGGCGTGGGCGGCGGCAGATAGCCGACCTTGCCGACGACTTTGGAGACCTTCGGATCGATCGCGAGGCCGGCCAGCGGCGTCAATTCGATCAGCAGCGCCACCTGCCCGGACAGGAACGCACCGATCGATTCATCCCAGCTGCCGGTCTGCGTGCCCGGCGCCGAATATTTGAACAGATCGAGATAAATGTTGGTCGCCTTGACCGCGGCGTCGCTGTCGAACACCGGCTTGTTGCCCTCGAACCAGTTGCCGCCGAAGCCGCGGAAATACGGCATCCAGCGCCAGACATTGGCGCCCGACCCGCGCTGGCCGCGCAGCGCGACGCCGTAGACGCCGTGCTCGGGATCGTGCAGCTTCTTCACCGCGGCGATGAATTCGTCGAGCGTCTTCGGCGGCTGAATGCCTGCCTTCTCGAGCAGATCCTTACGGTAGACCAGCAGGTCGCCGCCGCCGGTCAGCGGAGCGAACCACTGCTTGCCTTCATAGGTCGCGACCTTCTGGCGGCCGGGATCGAAATCGGCATAGTCATACTGCTTGGGATAGTAGTCCAGCAGCGGGACGATCCATTTCGACGAAGCGAACAGCGCCACATTGGCTTCGTCGATGTAATAGACGTTGTACTTGCCGACGGTCGAGGCGTCCGCCTTGGTCTTGGCGCGGCGGTCGTTCTCGTTCAGATAATCGATGTCGAAGGTGGCGCCGCCGCTGAGCTTCTCGAACTCGCTCTTGTACTTTTCGGCCAAGGTCAGGCCGTCGCGCGACTGCGCCAGCACCTTGATGGAGCCGCTGCAGCTTTGTGCGAAGGCGGACCCGGCGAGAACAGTCGATAGCAGGATGCTGCCCAGATACAACCGGCAGCCGGTTGTGAAGTGCCATGCTTCCCTCCCTGGATAACAAAGGCATTGCCTGAACCGCGGCACCCGGACCTTCATTACTGGGTCCTGATCTATGCGGAGCCATTTTCGGATGCGCCGCTGATTAAAAAATACGAGCGGGCCAATCGCTTCCTAGCGGCCACCATGCGCAAAACCTGTACTTTTTTGCAGCCGCCTAAAAGGCGCCGTACCTCCCCTGCCCGAGCGCTGCCAGCGTGATGCGCTACACCGCGAGGCGCGATCGGGTGCGACGACGGGCCAGATCGCGATAGCGCGACGGCGTCATGCCACGGCGTTCCTTGAACTTGCGATTGAAGTTCGAGATGTTGGAATAGCCGACCTCGAAGCAGATGTCGGTGATAGCCGTGGTCGTATCGGACAGCAGCTTGCAGGCCTCGGCAACGCGCAGGATCGTCACATGCTCCGAGAAATTGTTGCCGGTGTTCTTCTTGAAGAACCTGGAGAACGCAGTCTCGCTCATCCCGAACATCGAGGCGACGTCGGCAAGCGCGATGTCGCGATTGAAGTTCTGGTGGATGAAGCCGAGCGCCCTCTGGATCGTTGCCAAGGCGCTTAGATCGAGATTGGGCGTGAAGGTTTCCGACGACAGGATGTCGTAATCCTCGGAGACGCTCAAGAGATGCAGCAGACGGAGGAAATGCGACAGCCGCGCGAGCGCGCTCATTGGTCCCATCTCCTCCAGCATCGCAGCAGCGACGCGCTGGGTCTCGCCATGGAAGGACAGTCCGCGCAGGCCGCGCTTCAGGAACGCCTCAACCTGCGACAACTCCGGCAGCACGGATGCGGCGCTTCTGATGCGTCCGGGATCGAACTGCAGCACGATGTCGCGCTGCAGGATCCGGGTGCCTGGTGCGACAACCGTGACCCAGTCATGCGGCAAGCCGCTTCCGACCACGGTAAGGTGGCCGGGTCCGAAATGGCCGATATGGTCGCCGACCAGCGCGACACCCGATGCGTTGCGGACCAGATGGATCTCGTATTCCGGATGATAGTTCCAGACGTTGCGCTCCCAGGGGTAGTCGTCGCAGCGCCACAGGAATGATTCCGACGGCTCGACCATGATGTGCTCGAACACCGGCGTCTTGGTCGCGAGCTTAGACAGCGATGCCAGTTTGGTGGTCATGGTGCGTTACGCTTTTGCTGGATGTTCCGGCGAGACGTTCAGGGATTCATGGCGATCCCAAGGTCGGCTTCAATGGGGTGCCGTCGAGCGCGAACGCCTCGGCGTTGTTGATGCGGCGAGCCTATGTGACCTGAACTCACATGCCAACAGAGCGTGTTGTGCGGGCATCGTACACGTGAAAACCGGGCGGCCAGGGCCAAAGCTAACGCTGCATTAACCCTGCCCACCGTAGGGTCGTTCATCCTGCGGAGCCCGCTTCGAGTGGCAAATATGGCGTTGCCGAACAAAAAACTGTCTCTTCCGGCAGCCGAGGAGCGCCGCCGCTTTCAGCGCGTCAGGGTCCACCTGCTCGGCCGCTACATGCTGCCCGACCGCCGCGAGTTTCCCTGCCAGGTGATCAACATGTCGCCCGGCGGACTTGCTCTGCTCGCGCCCGGCATCGGTGCGGTCGGCGACCGCGTCATCGCGTATCTCGACCATATCGGCCGCGTCGAGGGCAAGATCACCCGCATCATCGACAACGGTTTTGCGATGACGATCGGCGCGACGGCGCGCAAGCGGGACAAGCTCGCCGCGCAGCTGACCTGGCTCGCCAACCGCGATATCCTGAACCTGCCGGAAGACCGCCGTCACGACCGCATCATCCCGCGTAACCCGATCGCCGTGCTGACGCTCGAGGACGGCACCAAGATGACCTGCCGCATCATCGACATGTCGCTCTCGGGTGCCGCGATCGGCGCCGAGACCCGGCCGCCGATGAAATCGCAGGTCATGCTCGGCCGCGTCGCCGCGCGCGTGGTGCGAAATCTCGAGGACGGATTCGCAATCGAGTTCGTCCATCCGCAGCTCGCCGATACGCTCGAAGAGAGCGTTACCGCGCGGTAAAGCCCCGCAACCCTCTTCCCCGTAATTTCCCGGATCAAATGGCGCCGCTCTTCGCGGCGCCGCGAACGGCATGAAACGGTCACGCGCTCACCAGCACGGTTAATCCGCACGTCCGCCCGCACCCGCAAAGGCTGCGATTGCAGCCTCTGGCGACTTAATGCATTGCATTTAAATCAATTGCAGATATCTCGCATTTTAGGCGAATTCGATTCAAACTTATCGCTACTTAGTCCTTGTTTTTACTCGCATTTGTCTCGACTTTGCTTTGAGCACTTAGCGGCCGGGCAAAAGCTTTGTGCGACACATGGTCCCAACAAAAAACGGGGGCCACAATGTTCAAGCGGACGGGACAGAGCAGCACATTGGCGATCATCGCCTTGCTGATGGGAATGGGCACTGCAGCACACGCCGCCGACGAGCGCGCGCTGTATGCAAGCCTCGGCGACACGACGAGAGCGCCGATCGGCTGGATCGAATTCTGCGCCGACAATCCCACGGAGTGCAGCGGTGGCGCGACCCAGCCCCGCGACATCGTGCTGTCGCAGACCGCCTGGCGCGACCTGTCGAAGGTCAACCGCTGGGTCAACGAGAACGTCAAGCCGATGACCGACCAGGATCACTGGGGTGTGGTCGAGAAATGGTCACTGCCGACCGACGGCTACGGCGACTGCGAAGACTACGTGCTGCTGAAGCGCAAGCTGCTGATCGATGCCGGCTGGCCGCGCGAGGCGCTGCTGATCACCGTGGTCCGCGACCGCAGGGGTGAAGGCCATGCGGTACTGACCGTGAAGACCGACAAGGGCGAGTACGTTCTCGACAATCAGAACGAGAATGTCGTCGCCTGGACCGAGACTGGCTACCGCTTCGTCAAGAGGCAGTCGCAGAGCGATCCGAATGTGTGGGTTTCGCTTGGCGACAACCACCCGGCAGTGTCCACGGCGAGCGCGAAGTAGCACTGACGCCACAACAGGATTGAGTTCCGCGACCCGGTCACATCCCCACCCCTCCCCGTCCCAGACCGGTTCGCGCGCGGCCAGGCTCCCCCAAGCCTGGCCGCAACTTTTTTCGGCCTTGCTTTCGGGGTACGATGCGTGTTCGCCCGGCGGCCAGCAGGCCGGCGTTGAATTTCATCGTCTCATATGTCTTAGGTTGTCGGCATGTTGATATTGCGATGCGCCGTGCTGCTTGCTGCAGCGCTGACCTTGTCGAACTGCTGCCTGTCGTCCAGCGGCTGCAGCGGACCGGTCGCGCTGACCGCGGCGCCAACCCCTGGCGCACCCGGACCGGTCGCGGCTGCTCCGGCCTGGGATGGGCTCAACGATCAATCTGCAACGGACGATGACGCCACGGTCGACGTGACGCCACCGAAGAAGCCGATCCGGCGCAGCAAGACGGCGGCCAGCGTCGATGCCATGTCATCGCAGTCCGCCACCGCTTCTCGTGGAAAGGTGGACTGGGCCGAGGAGCAGGCGGTCAACGAGGCCGAAGATGCACGGCTGAAGCAGAAGCTGATCATCTGCAATAACTGCTCCGCGAGCCACTGATCCAAGGCTGATCTATCGACCGCAGCATCTCCCAACGGACCCTATCGAAGACGGGCGTCGCATGCTGCGGCGCAACAGCCGTCAGCGTGAGCGTCGCCGCGTAAGCAAACGAGGTTGCAAGCCTCCGAATTGTCTCATTTGCCGCTAGAAATTCACGCTTCGGGCGCGAACGTGGCGCCATCGCGAGCGTTGGGGTCGTTTGAGCTTCCTTCGCTGTCCGCTGGCAAGGCGTCGAAGGGAGCATTCAACGCTTTTCGAGGTTGGGTGAACTTCATGAATCCCCTGGCACGCGGGACCAAACCTTCCGCTCACAGCGCCGGCGCCTTCGCGCTGAAAGGCTCGCACCCGATCGCGCTTACCGCCGCGACATTGCTCATCCTGATCGTCGGCATCGCCGCTGTCGTGTTCACCCGCGCCTATAAAGGGGCCTCGCCGGAGACTGATCACGCTGCCACTGCCCGCCAATTGCAGGCCCGCACGGCGCACGCCTCCGAGCAACTGGTCGAGAAGACCAAGGGACTGGAAGCGACCCAGCAGGAATTGATCGATCAGTTGCAGATGCTGCAGGAGCAAGTCCAGACGATCAAGCACCTGCTCGCCGCACAACAGTCCGAGACCAAGCGTCTGTCCGATCAACTCGCCGCGCTCACCGAGTCCGTCGACGGGCTGCGGCAATCCTTCGCCAGCGCGCAGACCTCCGAGTCTGCTTCGCCGGCGCCGACGCGCAACCACTCACTTCGTATCCGCGCACAGGCCGGCAGCAGTGCGCATCGTCATCGGCACGGCCGGTCCTGATTCCGACGCGACACGCGCATGCAATGCCGCGATGGACATCACCTGTCGCACCTGCAAGTAGTTAGGCTCTTGCCGGCAATCTCTGAGTGACGATCGCATCGCGCTTCGCGCCTGTGCGTCTTCGCGGCATGGATCGTGCTCAAATACGATTCAGTAAAAATCCCACCGAATTTTCCCGGTCCTTTGTGAACTGCTTCACACAATGCCGCAACGTTTCGGTCCATCTTCATGTCACCGGATGGCAGCCAATTTCAGGATGGCGCAGGGCCAATTTCAATATCCGGGGCTGGCAAGGCCGTTGGCGTTATACTGCGCCGACGGTCTTGTTTTTTTTACGCCCTTGCGTTTGCGTGCCTGTCTCCATTGCACTCTGCGGATTTATTCCGCTTTGGCTGGCAAAATTTCTCCCGGGCGGGTGGCTTGCCTTCGCAAAAAATACTTTGCTGAATGCCTCCGTAATTTTGCGGAGGAGCTGCCAATGACTGCCGAGCCGTTGCTGACATCAGATGTCATCGGACTGACAAAAACCGCGCCGTTCTCGCGCCGCGGGTTCATGACCGCCTCTGCCGCCGTCGCGGCCGGCTACACGCTAGCCACGGGGCCCGTGCGCGCCGACGTCATCACCACCGATACCAAGGGCCTCGATGCCGGCGATGCCAAGGTCAAGGTCGCGGACGGCGAGATGCCGGCCTATTTCGCGCGCCCGGCCGGCGCCAGCAATCCGCCGGTGATCCTGGTGGCGATGGAGATCTTCGGCCTGCACGAATACATCAAGGACGTGACGCGGCGGCTGGCCAAGCTCGGCGCCTTCGCGGTCGCGCCCGACTACTACTTCCGCAAAGGCGTCGACCTCACCAAGATCACCGACATTCAGCAATTGCTGCCGCTCGTGAATGCGAAGCCGGATGCCGAGTTGCTTTCCGATCTCGACAGCACGGTCGCCTGGGCGAAGTCGCAGGGCGGCGACACGTCGCCGAGCTCGGCATCCTCGGCTTCTGCCGCGGCGGCCGCACGGTATGGGAATATGCCGCGCATTCAATCCGAACTGAAGGCCGGCGTGGCCTTCTATGGTCCGCCGGTCGATCCGCCCAATCCGCTCTGGCCGAAGAGCCCGACCCAGCTCGCGCCTGACATGAAGGCGCCGGTGCTCGGTCTCTACGGCGAAGCGGATACCGGCATTCCGGTCGCGACGCGTCGAGGCGCTGAAGCAGGCGCTGGCTGCCAACAAGAAGACCGCCGAGTTCAAGATCTATCCGGGCGCACCTCACGGCTTCCATGCCGACTACCGCACGAGCTATCGCAAGGAGGCCGCCGAGGACGGCTGGAACCAGATGCAGGCCTGGTTCAAGAAGTACCACGTGTTGAGCTGAGGCGTCGACTTCACAACGAGCGCGAAGCACACGCGCAAAGTCCAGTCGCGCCACGCGGCGATGCCGCCGGGTGGCGCGACCGGCCAGCAAAAGTGCTAGCCGTTGCGGAGCGCTCTGCCACGCCGTGCCCTGGCAGGCACGCGCTTGGGTGCCGGCTGCTTCGAGAGCATTCCGGCAAGCGCGGCGCCGATGACACCGATGATGATGGCGAGCTCCGGGATTGCGAATGGTGTCGTCATGGCCAAGTCCGTTGTTGCATGTTTGTCTTTGTCTCTAACTAACAGCTCGCTCGAAAGATCCTGGCGCGCTTACGCACCAGGATCGCAGAAGGCTGATCCTGTGCCCGATGGCATGATCAGCCGGTGTTCAGATCAGCCGCAGATCACTCGCACACCTGCTCGCTTCGATAACGCCAACCATACGGCGTATGGACGCGATGGCGCACGATGTAGCAATTGTCGCCATATCCCCCATCGTCATAGGCATAATCGCCGTAATAGCCGTCATAGTCGTAATAGGGATAGCCGAGCCCGTATCCGAACGCGAAACCGGGACCAAAGCCGTGGTGGTGGTGGAAACCATCAAAACCTCCATGATGGAATCCGCCGACGCCTCCGGCGTGCATTCCCCCAAAGCCTCCGGCGTGCATTCCGCCAAAACCTGCTGTACCGCGCATTCCGCCGCCGCCGCTAAAGCCTGCGTGACCGCCACCAAAGCCGCCACCGCCTCCGTGACCACCGAAGCCGCCACCGCCGCCGTGACCGGCTGCAGAGGCAACATCAGGTGCCACCATTGCCAGGGATGCCACGGCTGCCATGGCCATCATGAACTTACGCATCGAACTTCTCCAAATCGAACGTCGCAACGATACCGATCATCGCGCGATCACTCACCTACTTAGGTCTGATTTGGATCATGCGTCGGGCAATCCGCGTCACTTATGCGCGACCAAATTGCAACGAAGCTGCAACATTCAGCAGCTTCGATTGCGACACTCAGCAACCTCGGCAGATGCTTTTCACTTTGCGATCAATGGTCTTGTTTTCCTCTGTAATTGCAGCATCCGTGTCGTTGCGCGTGTTCGGGCCGGTGGCGGCGGTGCCTCCAATTCCTCCGGCAGCGCCGCCTCCTGTACCGGTGGTGACGCCGGACTTAGAATTCGAGGCAGCGCCGGACGACTGCGCCGTACCCGAACTGTTGGTGCCGGGTGCGGGTGGCGTCGCGAGCTTTGCCGAGTTGCCGGCGCCGCTCGGATCATTGACCGAATTGTTCAGGCCGCCGGCATTGCCGGGCCCGGACGCGACGCCGCTGGTGCCTGACGATCCCGCGCCTGCAGTCCCGGCGCTCGGACTGCCGACTGCACTGGGGCTACCAACGGACGTACCGCTCGCTGCACCGCCCCCGGCCGCGGCACCCGCACCACTGGCACCTCCTCCGCCAGCACCGCCACCACCTCCACCACCTCCGCCGCCACCTTGCGCAAGGGCAACGGAAGCGCTGGCAAGAAATACAAAGGCAACGCAGGTCGACAGCGACAATCTGGTCATCGGATGATCTCCCTTTGTCCCTTCAACCTCTCTGACGACGGCTCGTTCCGGGAACGATTCGGATCCGGCGACGATTGATGCGCAAACCGGCTCATGCGGCTGACGGACTCCGAAAAGGATGCCGTGACGAACGAGGCTTGATGATCATGACCACCGACCCCGATCCGTTCGAGCAAGGCGAACGCGCCGCGCGCGAAAATATTCCCGCGGAGGCCAATCCCTATCAGGAAGGCAGCGAGCAATACGCATTGTGGGCAAGCGGCCACGAGCGCGTCGCAAGCGCGATGGACGCCGATGAGGGCGAAGGGACTTGAGCCAGCCGGGGACTTGAGCCAGCCTGCGGGCCTGGCCTGCTGATCGCATCAGGCTGTTGCTGCGTCGCGTTGCGGCCGCAGCGTCTTGTGAAGCGCGCGGCGCCCCCGCTCAGCCGATCTTCTTCAAACCCTTTTTGTAGTGCGGGCCCTTGGCGATGTACGAGCGCGCCGCGGCTCCCATCCGTTCGACCTGAGCGGGCTCGAGCGTGCGGACCACACGGGCGGGCGCGCCGATGATCAGCGAATTCTGCGGGAATTCCTTGCCTTCGGTGACGACAGCGCCGGCGCCGACCATGCTGCCGCGTCCGATCCGCGCGCCATTCATCACGATCGAGCCCATGCCGATCAGCGCATCGTCCTCGATCGTGCAGCCATGCACGATCGCGTTGTGGCCGATGGTGCAGTTCTTTCCGACCGTCAGCGGAAAGCCGGGATCGGTGTGGCAGGTCGCATTGTCCTGGATGTTCGAGCCCTCGCCGATCTCGATCCAGTCGTTGTCGCCGCGCAGGACCGCGCCGAACCAGACGGTGACCGCGCTCGCAAGCCGCACGCTTCCGATCACGGTCGCGTTGTCGGCAATGAAGTAGTTTCCGTCGGCGGGAAGTTCGGGCGCCTGCCCGTCGAGTTCGTAAATGGCCATCACGCGTCTCCTCTGTCGAGGCGACATTGGCACGGCGCGCGGGGCGTTTTCAAGAAACCCGGTCAAACTGCGGCGGCGCGTGGCGCAGGTGCCTTGGCTCAGACCAGCAGCCCCGCCGCACGCAGCGTCATCACGAAGAAGGTGCCGGACATCATGCTCCAGAAGCCGGCGATGACGGTCGCCATCATCACGAATTCGAAGCGGCGGCGCTCGATCCGCGCGCCACGCAAGCGTGTTGCGCATGATGATGAAGGGCGCGGCGAACACCAGGAACGGCACGGCCGCGAACCGGCGCTGCGTCGACCCCTGCTGCAGCAGCCCGAAACCGGCAGGACGTTCCGCAAAGGTCTGGTAGCCGCTGGCCAAGGCCCCGGCGAGCGCAAAACCGATGCAGAGCGAGAACAGTGAATTCAACGCTTCAGGCGACATCGGACTCTTCCACAACTGACAAAACGCCCGCCCTTCTTTCGCAAAATGCCGCAGTCGGCGCCACATCATCCTTAAGAAAAGGTTAATGCAGCGCCGCGTGCCAGCTGCGCGGTGCGCCAACGACTGCCAAAGATCTGCGGGAACCTGAGCCGCCGCATGGCATAGTTCGACCGTGATTCGCGACCGCGGAACGCACGCTCTTCATGACAATGTTTTCGGCCGCCACACGCAGCACCGCACGCTGGCATACGCACGGTCATGCCGCTGCCGATTGCGCTGGGGCCCTGCTCGCGTCGGTCGCGATCGCTGCAGTCGCCTATCTGCTGTGGCCGACCTGGGGCGTCGTGCGAACGACCGGGCCCGGACCGGCTGCCGGTCAGCGTCGGCGACACGCTGTTCAACGTGCCGACAGCTGCGGTCCGCATGAAGATCCAGCGCCACTCCGGACCGCAGGAGCGCGTCGATCTCAGCTTCAGCTTCCCGTCGCTCGCAGCCGCCGGAGCCGCCGAAACATGTCAGCGCCGAGGAGGTCGACGAGGCTGCGCAGCCGATCGACCGCATCTTCCTCTCGATCGCGGCGCATCACGATGCGCTCGCGCCGGAGATGCGGCTGCGCACCATCTATCCGCGCTATCTCGAGCCCGAGGCGATCCACGGTCCAGGACGGCCTGACCATGCGCAGCTTTCGCGACGGCACGCCCTATGGCAGCGAGGATCTGTTCCTTGCCGAGCAGCCGCGCTCGCCGCGCGCTGCACGCGCGATGGCCGGACGCCCGGCATGTGCCTGAGCGAGCGCCGCATCGACGGCGCCGACCTCACCTTCCGCTTTCCGCGCACCTGGCTGTCGCGCTGGCGCGACGTTGCCGACGCGATGGAGCGGCTGACGGCGCAACTGCACAGCGCGAAGGGATGACGCCATAGCGATCTCGCAGCGGATCGTGCGAAGACGCACGGCCGGGACTCGCGCAGCATCCGAGTGCTGCGCGCATACCGGACTAGATGCCTTTGCGACCTACTCGACCAGATCGTCCTCGAGGATCGCCATCTGGAACTGGAACGAGCGATCGTCATCCTCGTCATCGACGAACAGCACGCCGATGAACTCCTCGCCGATATAGACCTCGGCGGAATCGTCCTTCTTCGGCCGCGGCACCACGCGGATCTTGGGATTGCCGAACACGCGCTTGAGATAGGCGTCGAGCTTCCTGACTTCCTGAACGTCCACGGCTGTCTCCAATCGGCAGCGAGTTGTTGCGGCAGTTTTAGGACGCGACGCACGCCGCTCATGTCCTGCACTCAACAATCTCGCCGTCGCATCCGCGACATCACCTGCACACGCTGGACGGACTTTGAATGAAACGCCGCGGACATACATCTCCGATCGTCGAAACAAATTCGTCGACGGTCAAATCCACAGCGGCGTCGACTCGTCGCACGAAATCCGCGCGATGAAAAGTCTTGACCTTACGCGAGACGCTCACAGTCCGATCGCGTTGATCATCTGGTCCATGGTGCGCGACGGCTCGGCGCATCCGGCCTCGCCGACGATCTTGGCGGGCACGCCGGCGACCGTGACGTTGTGCGGCACCGGCTTCACCACCACCGAGCCGGCGGCGATGCGCGCGCAATGGCCGACCTCGATATTGCCGAGGATCTTGGCGCCGGCACCGATCAGCACGCCATGGCGGATCTTGGGATGACGGTCCTCGTTCTCCTTGCCGGTGCCGCCGAGCGTCACGCCATGCAGGATCGAGACGTCGTCGTCGATGACGGCGGTCTCGCCGCAGACGAAGCCGGTGGCGTGATCGAGGAAGATGCCGCGGCCGATCCGTGGCGGCGGGATTGATGTCGGTCTGGAACACCGCCGAGGAGCGGCTCTGCAGATAGAACGCGAAATCCTTGCGGTTCTTGCGGAGCAGCCAGTGCGCGAGACGATGCGTCTGCAGCGCGTGGAAGCCCTTGAAATAGAGCAAGGGATCGATGAAGCGCGAGGTCGCGGGATCGCGGTCATAGACCGCGACGAGATCGGCGCGGAAGGCGTTGCCGAGATCGGGCTCGTCGCGCAGCGCCTCGTCATAGGTCTGGCGGATCAGGTCACCCGACAGCGCCGCATGATCCAGCCGCTCGGCAGATCCGATGCACCACCGCATCCTCCAGGCGGTCGTGATGCAGCACGGTCGAATAGATGAACGTGGCGAGCTCCGGCTCGCGACGAACGATCTCTTCCGCCTCGCTGCGAATGCGATCCCAGATCGGATCAAGCGCCGCCACTTTCCCGCCCTGCGGATTGAGTCTGATGCATCGGCCATGGCTCTCTCACAGGTTCGATAGGCAACGATCTATAGCATGGCAGGTGATGACAGAGTCCTTCAAACGGGCAATGCAAGGTCAGCGTTCCCTGGGCTCGGCGCCCGTGAATTGACACATTCCACCGGCCAGCACTGGGAGATCGTCCATCTGCCGCAGTCGGTTCAAGGTGGTCGGCGGGAACCGAAAATCAAGGCCGGCCGGCGGAGCATTTTGTCCGGCGTCGCCTCCAGCACCGGGCCTGACGAACTTGCCGGGCACCGCATGACGCCCGGAAAGCGAGCTTTACCGGCCACCGCTCTGCGACTATTGGAGCATATTCAGCCGGGCCGGTTTCTGGGCCACGGTGGTCCAAATGGGGGACGCCGGGATCAGCAACACGCAAATCCTTGCCCGCACGCACGGCCGAGACCGGTTCGGTCTGGATCGCCGTCGTCGTCATTCCCCTGTTCCTGATCGCGCCTGCCCTGTGGAACGGCTATCCGCTGCTGCAGTGGGACACCGGCGGCTATCTGGCGCGCTGGTACGAAGGCTATCTGGTGCCGAGCCGCTCGACCGTGTTCGGGCTCTACCTTCATGTCGGCGAGGGCTCCGATTTCTGGATCAATCTCGGTCGTCCAGGCGCTGGCGACGCTCTGGATCCTGCAGCTGACCCTGCGCGTGCTCGGCCTCGCGCCAGCCGCTCCGGCTGCTCGCGATCGGCCTGTTGCTGATCCTGACCACCGCCCTGCCATGGCTCGCCAGCATGCTGCTGACCGACATCTTCGCCGGGCTCTCGGTGCTCGTCGCTGTTCATCCTGGTCGACGCAGGCCGACAAGATCACGGCGCTGGAGAAATGCGCGCTGTTCGTCTTCACGGCCTTTGCCGCCGCAACCCATAGCGCCACGCTTCGGCGTGCTGTTCGGCCTGTGCTGCGTCGGCTTGGTCGCGCGGCCATTTCTTGCGTGACCGGATCGCGCTGGCGGGGCTGATGCAGGGCAGCGCTGAGCCTCGTCGCCGGCGCAGCCATGCTGCTCGCGCGCAACTTCGCGCTCGTCGGGCCAGTTGGCCTGGACCCCCGGCGGCGTCGGCGTCGCCTTCGGACGCATGCTGCAGGATGGCATCGTCACGAAATATCTCAACGATCACTGCCCGCAGCTGAAGCTGAAGCTCTGCCCCTATCGCAACGAGCTGCCGCCCACCGCCGACGACTTCCTGTGGGGCAACAGCATGTTCAACACGCTCGGCCGCTTCGAGGGCTTGAACGACGAGATGGGCTACATCGTCACTCGCTCGCTGCAGGAATATCCGCTCTGGCAGGCGAAGGCGGCGCGTGACAGCGACGGCGATCAGCTGCTGCATGTGGCGACCGGCGAAGGCACCATCGGCTGGCTGCCCCACACCTACGGCATCATCGACCGCTACATCCCCTCGCAGAGCAAGCCGATGCACGCGGCGCACCAGCAGCATTGGGACATCAATTTCGCCGTCGGTGAACTGGCTGCATGTGCCGGTGGCGCTCGGCTCGATGCTGGCTGGTGCTTGCGATGCTCGGCCATGCGATCTGGCGGCGGCGCTGCGACGACCTGACCCTGCTGGCGGCGACCGTGACGCTCGCGCTGCTCGGCAATGCCGCTGATCTGCGGCATCATCTCGGGACCGCACGACCGCTATGGCGCGCGCATGGTGTGGATCGCGACCTTCACCGCGCTGATCGCGGCGGCACGTATTTCGGCGGACGATAGACGACGAACTTCGCGCGCGTGAGAGGAAGTCCGATCACGCCGGTCTTGTAGACCTTGTCGCCGACCGCGCGCATGTGATCGCGATTCGGGAATATCCAGCACTTCCGCTCCCGGAATGAGTCGCGCCGAGCGCTGACGCCGAGCCCGCGACCTCGTCCGTGGTGCCGACCGCGATCAGCACGGGCACCGCGATCCGCGCCGCCTCCTGCCGCGTCATCAGGCCGCGCGAGCCGCGCATGCAGGCGGCGAGCGCCAGGCGATCGGACCGGGTCTGGTCGGCGAACGCGCGGAAGGTCCGCCCCACGGGATCGGTGACATCCTCCAGCGACGGCGCCTCCAGCGCCCGCGCCACATTCTCGCCGGGGCCGCCGCCCTCGATCATCGCCATGCCGATGCCGCCGAAGATCGCCGAGCGCATGCCGCTGCGGCGCGTTCAGCGCGAGCCAGGCCGTCGATCCGCCCGCCCAGCGAATAGCCCATGATGTCGGCGCGCGCGATGTCGAGATGGTCCATCAGCGCGACGACGTCGCCGGCCATGATCGGAATCGGCATATTGCGCGGGATCGTAGAGCTTTGCGGAATCGCCATGGCCGCGATTGTCGAGCGCGATGACGCGGCGGCCATTCTTGCGCAATTCCGACACCCAGGTCGGATAGACCCAGTTCACGTTCTTGCTCGAGGCAAAGCCGTGCACGAGCACGATCGGATCGCCCTCGCCTTCGTCGAGATAGGCGATTTCAACTGCGCCGTTGTGGAAGCTCGGCATCGGCAGTCATCCGTGGTTGGTGACAGGGATGGAGACGACGGCGAGCTTAGCCGCAGGCGGGCGCCTCGCCAGTTCGGCGAGCAGCTGCGCCATCTGCGGCCTGCGCCTGACGCAATCGCCGCGCCCGGCGCCTGTTGATCGAGCCAGGCCTGGGTCGCCCGCTCGGTGGTGGCCTTGATCGAGCAGAGAACAGACCGAACAGCGTCGAGCACGGCGCCGAACAGCCAGATGGCGAGATTCGAAGGCGCCGGCCGACCAGCAGCAGCGCGCCGCGGCCGAGCAGCTTCAGGATCGCGCGGGTCTTGCCGCCCTCGGCTTCGGCAAGCCGCGCCGCGCGCGCGACATCCTTCGGGCCTTCGGCGAGCTTCAGCGAATCCAGCGCGCCGCGCGTGCCGGCCTTCTCGGTGATGCGGCCGACATCCTTGGCGAGGCGCACCAGTCCGCCCGCCTTCTCGGCCCGGAAGGCGGCCTTGATCGCGCTCGACCGTCTGGCCGGGCCGCAACACCGAGCCGGTGGCGACCGCCTGCTCCAGCGCCGGCGCATCGACCACCTCGCGCGCCGAGCGGCCGGCCCATTCGGCAAGCCCCTCGCCGAGCCGGCCGACCTTGCGGGCATCCTTGACCAGCGACAGCCCGGCGCGGATCGGCGTCGCGCCGCCGGCCGAGACATAGGTCGCTGCGGTCACGGCAAGTCCTGCGGTGGCGAGCCCCAGCACCAGGCGATCGGTCTCCTCGCCCATCGCCAGATGCTTGCCCTCGCGAACCACGTCGCGGATATCGCCGAACACGAAGAGATCGCCGGCGACGGTGCCGGTCAGGCTGGCGACATCATCGGCGGTGCCGGTGAAGAGCCCGGTGGCGAAGCGCTTGGCGACATGCGTGACGGAACCTTCCTCCGCGACGGCGTCGCTGACCCGATCGCGTCAGCTCATCGTCCAGGGCGAGATGCCTGTCCTGCGCGAGCGCGACGAAACTGTTGGCAAGATCGGCATCGCCGGCCGCGAGCGCCGCTTCGATATTCCGCAGCGATCGCGGCTTGATCCCGCTGCAAGGCCTGATCGAGCTGCAGATCGGCAAGCTGCGCCGGATCATCCTGCGCGGCCAGCACCGAACCGGCATGGCGCACATGCGGCCACATCGCAGCACGCAATGGCGCATGCTGATGGCCAATCCGGCCACGCCCGTGCTGATTCGTCCTCGTATCACGTCGAAATCCGCTCTCGTTGTCCGTGACAAAAGATAATGTGCCGACTTCGAGACACAACGGCCCCGACGAAAGAAGGGCTTCTCGGCACGAACAAGATTGTGTCGAATTCGTATGCGAAAATATCGGCATGAGCCGCACAGGACTCATGGTTCCCGCCACTAGGAAACGGTACCGTCCGCCAGTATGGTGCGCGGCATTTCATGGCGCCGTTCAGATCAAGAGCGCTCGTGTCGATTGTGTTCGCTTTCATTGCCACTCAAGGTGAATTCGATGGCCGATAGCATCGTCCCGCACTTCCACAATGATGCCGGAGTGTCCGTCATCGAGATCGGCTCGCATGAATTCATGTGCGTGGGTGCCAATCCGCCGTTCGACCATCCGCATGTCTTCCTTGATCTCGGCAACGACAAGGAGATCATCTGCCCGTACTGCTCGACGCTGTACCGTTTCGCGTCCGACCTGGCTGCGGGTGAAGCCCGGCCGCCGGAATGCGTGCTGAAGGACGTCGCCTGATCTGAGACAGTGGCGGCGTCTCGCACCATCTTCATCGCAGGCGCGGGAATCGGAGGACTGACGGCGGCGCTGGCGCTGGCCACCAAGGGCTTTCGCGTCGTGGTGCTGGAGAAGGCCGAGCGGCTCGAGGAAGTCGGCGCCGGCCTGCAGCTTTCACCCAATGCCAGCCGCGTGCTGATCGATCTCGGCCTAAGCCAGCGGCTTGGCCGCGCGCGCGGTGGTTCCGGAGGCCGTCAGCATCATGAGCGCGCGGGCCGGCGGCGAGATCGCGCGCCTGCCGCTCGGCGAAGCCGCAAGCCAGCGCGCCGGCGCGCCCTATTGGGTGATCCATCGCGCCGACCTGCAGGCCGGCCTGCTGGCCGAGGTCGAGGCCCATCCCGACATCGAGCTGCGGCTGGGCTGCCAGTTCGAGGATGCCACGGCGCACGCCAAGGGCCTGACCGTGGTCCAGCGCAGCGGCAATCGACCGCCAGCAGGACATCGCGCCTGGCCCTGATCGGCGCCGACGGCATCTGGTCGACGGTGCGCCACCAGCTGTTTCCCGCAGGCCGCGAGCCGCAGTTCTCGGGCCTGATCGCCTGGCGCGGCACGCTCGAGGCCCGCCAATTGCCGCGCGAACTACACCGCCGCCCGGGTCCAGCTCTGGATGGGCCCGGACGCGCATCTGGTCGCCTACCCGATTTCCGGCGGGCGCCAGATCAACGTGGTCGCGGTCGTGCCGGGAACCTGGAACCGGCCGGGCTGGAGCGCGGACGGCAGCGCCGCCGAGCTCAAGAATGCCTTCGCGTCCTCGCACTGGCCGGGCCCGGCGCGGATGATGCTCAATGCCGTCGATGGCTGGCGCAAATGGGCGCTGTTCGGCGTGCCGGAAGGCGGCGCCTGGACCAGCGGCGCGATCGCGCTGCTCGGCGATGCCGCGCATGCGATGCTGCCGTTCGCCGCGCAGGGCGCCGGCATGGCGATCGAGGATGCGGCGGTGCTGGCGAAGACATTGAGCGAGAGCCGGCTCGACGGGCACGGCCGGCGTCACGGCGGCGCTGAAGGCGCTATGCAGCAGCTGCGCCGCTCGCGGGTGGCAAGGTCCAGCGCACCGCGCGACGCCAGGGACGGATCTACCATCTGGCCGGACCGATGGCGCTGGCGCGCGATCTCACCATTCAGGCGCTGGGCCCGCAGCGCTGCTGGCGCGGCAGAGCTGGATCTACGACTGGCGAATCTGAGCTCAGCGCCTTCCCGATCAGTCGGTCGAACCATCCTTCGGCAGGGTCGAGACACGGTCTTCCGGCGGGGCTCGCTTGCCGGCCCGTGCGCGCTTGCGCCGACTTGCTGCCGCATTCTTGGCCGCGGCGGGCTTGGCCGGCGGTGGCGGAGGCGGCGTCTCCACGCATTTGTTCTTGCGCCAAGCCTCTTCGGCGAACTGCGACCTGGCCGCGGATCGCGATGTAATCGTTGCGATAGGCGAGCTCGGAGACCACCACCCCGCCGGTGCCGGTTTCAGCCTTTGCCATCAGCCCCTGCAGTTCGGCCGACCGGCCGGCCAGCGACTTGCGCTCGATCTCGAGCTGCTTGCAGTCATAGAGGTCGTATTTGGCCGGATCGGCAAAGGCTGTCGACATGGTGTCGCTCATGCCGGCGCAGCCGGCGAGCGCGGGGCAAAGCGCGAGCAGCGCAGCGAACGTGACGCTGCGGATGGGCCGCGCGCGATGGCAGTCAGAAGCGATCATCCGGCCTCGATAGTCATCACCTTAAGACATCGTCTCAAGCCCGGCCCCGTGATGCCGGATCCGAACAGTTCGCAGCGAACAACGATCATAGCGCCCAATCGCGACATCATCCGTGCAGCGCAGCGCTGCCGCAGAGCATCTGCTAATGTCCGGATTGAGGCTTTACCGGGGCGGCACGCCTGGCCTAAGCATGGCCGAGCTCGGAAGCTGCCGATCGCCTCATTCCCTTTCCGGAGATGACGCGCTAAGGCTCCGATGTCAAACGCGGACGTGGCGGAATTGGTAGACGCAAGGGACTTAAAATCCCTCGATGGCAACGTCGTGTGGGTTCGAGTCCCACCGCCCGCACCAATAACTCCGGCGATCACTGGGACGATCGACGGGACCTGACGTCGCTCGAGCCGGAAGCTCAGTTCGATTTTTCAAGGCCGCTCATTACGTCGCGCCGCAGGTCGGGCCGACGGGGGCAGCCCCTTTCCTTCTGCTCAACAGCGGCCTCACGACTTACGTGCAAGCCGCATCGAACTGACGCTACGGACGCCGAAGTCGGCGCGCCAAATGGCGCTGCCCCTCGTCATCGAACAGAAATGTTTCCGACTTTGACGCGTCATGTCCGCGTCATTCGTCGCACCTACAAGGCGAAGGCTCGACAAGGGCCGTTTCTGTCTTCCGGCAGAAGCGTATCGTCCGCCACACCCAAGAGAACCTCATGCCACGCCACATCAGCAGGGCAACGACTGCCCTTTGCCTGTCGATGATGCTTGCTGCGAACGGTGCGATGCCGGCTTTCGCCGCCTCGCCGCAGGATGCGCTCGTCACCGCTACGCCGATCAAGCATCTCGTCGTCATCTTCGGCGAGAACGACTCCTTCGACCATTATTTTGGCACTTATCCGAACGCGACCAATCCGCCGGGCGAGCCGGCCTTCACCGCGCTGCCGAACACGCCGGCCGTGAACGGCCTGACGCCGGACCTGCTGAACAACAACCCGAACCTGAACTCCGCCAACGGCGCCGGCGCGGCCAATCCGTTCCGGCTCGATCGCTCGCAGGCGCACACCTCCAGCCAGAATCACGGCTACGGTCCCGAGCAGGCTGCCTTCGACGCCGGCCGCATGGACCTGTTCCCGAAGAACACCGGCGCGGCCGGCACCGGCGGCACCGGCGTGTTCAACACCAAGGGCCTGGTGATGGGCTACTACGACGGCAACACCGTCACCGCGCTGTGGAATTACGCGCAGCACTTCGCCATGAGCGACAACTCCTACAGCACGACCTTCGGCCCCTCGACGCCTGGCGCCGTCAACCTGATCTCGGGCCAGACCAACGGCGCGGTCAGCTGCCGCCGCAACGGCAGCAACCGACCAGCACCACCACATATCGTCGCCGACGGCCAGGGCGGCTTCACGATGTTCGGCGACACCGATCCGCACGGCGACATCTGCTCGTCGACATCCGCGCCGACCAGCGAGATGACCGGCAAGAACGTCGGCGACCTGCTCAACGCGGCGAACATCACCTGGGGCTGGTTCAAGGGCGGCTTCGATCTGACCGCGATGAACGCCAACGGCACCACGGGCTGCACGCGCAGCACCTCTCGCCGACGGTCGGCAGCAACGTGACGCGACTACATCCCGCACCATCAGCCGTTCCAGTATTATCCCTCGACGCGCAACCTCAGCCACACGCGTCCGCCTCGAACGTCGCCTCGATCGGCACTCCGGCCGACGGCGGCGCCAATCACCAGTACGACGTCAAGGACTTCATCGCCGCGGTGCAGGCCGGCAACTTCCCGTCGGTCTCCTTCCTGAAGGCCCCGGCCATCCAGGACGCGCATCCCGGCAACTCCGATCCGCTCGACGAGCAGACCTTTGTCGTCAACGTGATCAACCTGCTGCAGCAGAGCCCGGAATGGAACAGCACCGCCGTCATCATCGCCTATGACGACTCCGACGGCTGGTACGACCACGTCCAGCATGTGATCAATCCCTCGATGAGCGCGCAGGACCAGTTCACGGCGCCTGGCAACTGCACCCCGCTCCCGGGCACCGATGGCGCGCTGTCGACGCCGCTTCCCGGCCTCAACGGCCAGCCGGTCCAGGGCCGCTGCGGCTACGGCCCGCGTCAGCCGCTGCTGGTGATCTCGCCCTACGCCAAGGCGAACTTCGTCGATCATACGCTGACCGACCAGTCGTCGATCCTGCGCTTTGTCGAGGACAACTGGCTTAAGAGCCAGCGCATCGGCCAGGGCTCGTTCGACGCGATGGCGGGGACGATCAACGGCATGTTCGACTTCACCCAGACGCCGACCCGCAAGCTGATCCTCGATCCGGCGACCGGCCTGCCGAAGAGCTGATCGACCAACTCCTCACGACGATAGGGCGGACCTTTGTCCGCCCTATCTGCTGTCTGACACTGCGAACGGTGAGTCCCGTGAAACGCCTGCCAAAGCTCCGCTCCAGCGCTCTGCTGATGGTTTTGCTCACGACGTCCGTCACGGCTGCCGACCGGGCACGACCGGCAGATGCGCTTCCAAGCGGCACTGAGGCCGTCAGCGAGCTCTCCGCCGTGGCCGAGGTCGGACGCAAGATGTTCTACGACGCCTCGCTGTCGAGCTCCGGCCAGCTGTCCTGCGCGTCCTGCCACAGCCCCGAAGCGGCCTATGGTCCGCCGAACGGCCTCGCCGTCCAGTTCGGCGGCGTCGACATGACGCACACCGCCTTCCGCGCCGCGCCGTCGCTGCGCTATCTCGAGCACACGCCGAACTTCTCGATCGGGCCCAATCCGGAAATGGCCGACAACGATCCGGTGCCGCTCGCCCCCAATGCGCCTCCCGGACCTGCGATCCCTGCCGCGAACGTCAAGGTCGCCTCGATCGCCAAGGCCACGGTTGACGCTGCGGCGCGCGCGGCCGCGGAGGCCAATGTCCCGCAAGGGGGGCTCGACCGCGACGGCCGCGCCAACACCTTCCAGGGCCAGGCGCTCGGGCCCCTGCTCGACCCCAACGAGATGGATAATCACAACGTCGCGGAGCTTCTGGATCGGCTGAAGCGCGCCCCCTATGCCGATGACCTGAAGAAGCTGTTCGGCCCTGGCGTCTTCAAAGAGCCGGAGCTGGCGCTCGACGAGGCGATGTTTGCATTGGCGCGCTTCCAGGCGGAAGAGCCGAGCTTCCATCCCTATGACAGCAAATATGACTTCTATCTGGCCGGCAAGGCCGAGCTCAGCGCGGCCGAGCAGCGCGGACTGAAGCTGTTCGACGATCCCCTGAAGGGCAATTGCGCGTCCTGCCACATCGACCGCACGTCACGCGACGGCCTGTTCAAGCCGGCATTCACCGACTATCAGTTCGAGGCGCTCGGCGCGCCGCGCAACCGCGAGCTTGCTGCGAACAACGATCCCAACTTCCATGATCTCGGCCTGTGCGGCCCGATGCGGAAGGATTACGAAAGCGCAGCAACCTATTGCGGCCTGTTCAAGACGCCGACCCTGCGCAACGTCGCCACGCGAAAAGTGTTCTTCCACAACGGCGTGTTCCGCTCGCTCGAGCAGGTGCTGCACTTCTATGTCGAGCGCGAGACCGATCCGGCCAAATGGTATCCGAAATTGCCTGACGGCGAGATCGACCGCTACGACGATCTGCCGGCGCAATATCGCGGCAATGTCGATGTCGTCGACGCGCCCTATGATCGCAAGCTCGGCGAGAAGCCGGCGCTCGATGATGCCGAGATCGCCGACATCATCGCCTTCCTCGGCACGCTGACCGACGGCTACCGGCCGGTGACCGCGGCGCGATAAATTCGGCGCGGCGGCCGGCAAGCAGCGACCGCGTGTCGCCGATCGCATCGTCGGCTGCATCAGGCTTCGTCGGTCAAGCAGGACCACGCGATGGCGGGCGCTCACGAGAAGACGACGGCTCGTTGAAAGCGGTCTACTCGCTCTTGTCGATGTTCCAGAACACCGGCACGGCCTGGCCTTCGAGCACGCCGGTCAGCGATTTGCGCCAGGCGCTGGGACTGGTCCATTGCCCGAGCGGAATGTAGATGACCTGGTCGTAGGCCTCCTGCTGGACCTCGACCGCGATCTTCTTTCGATCTTCAGGCGTCAATGCGCGGGCATAGGCATCGCGCAGCTGCTCGATCTTGGGATCATCGGGCCAGCCGAACAGGCCCTGCTTGCCCTTGGCCGCGGAGGAACGTCGACGCCAGGGGATTGCCGACATCCGCGATCACCGAATTGGTGAAGAACATGTTCCAGCCGCCTTCCTTCGGCGGCTTCTGGCTGGCGCGCCGCGTCACCACCGACTGCCAATCGGTGGCCTGCAGATCGACCTTGAAACCGGCATTGCGCAGCTGTTGCGCCACCATGATCGGCTGGGCCTTGAGCGTCGCCGCATCGCCCGGCGCGAGAATGACCACCGGCGTGCCGTCATAGCCTGATGAGGCGAGCAACTTCTTGGCCTGCTCCAGTCCGTTGCCCTTGACCAGGGTCTCGCTGCCGACATCGCTCTCCAGCGGCGTGCCGCAACCGAAGATAGGCACCGCAGAGCTGGTAGTATTTCGGATTGCCGATCAGCGCATCGAGTACCTCCTTCTGGTTCATCGCCAGCAATGCCGCACGCCGGATCTTCTGATTGTCGAACGGCGGATAGAGGAAGTTCATCCGCCCGAGCGTCTGGTAGCCGAACTTGTTCAGCACGCCCATCGTGATGTCGGGATCCGCCGCGAGCACGGGCTCCATCTCCAGCGGCGGGAATTCCATGAAGTCGATCTCGCCCGATTGCAACGCGTTGACCGCGGTCTGCGCATCCGGCATCGTTACCCACTCGACGCGGTCGACCTTTACCACCTTGCCGCCTGCGGTCCAGCTCGGCGGCTCCTTGCGCGGCACGTAGTCTGTATTCTTGACGTAGACGGCCTTCACGCCCGGCTGGAATTCCGACTGCACGAATTTGAACGGCCCCGAGCCGATCTGCTCCTTGATCTGCTGATCAGGCGGCGTCTCCGCGAGCCGCTTCGGCATCATGAAAGGCACGTAGGACGACGGCTTTCCGATCGAATCCAGCACGAGCCCATAAGGTTCTTTCAACTTCAGCGTGATGGTCTTGGCATCGGTCGCCTCGAGGCTCGCGGTGAACTCCATCAGCTTCATGCCCATCGGATCGTGGCGGGCCCAGCGCTTCAGCGAGGCGACGCAGTCCTCTGCCGTGACCGGCGCGCCGTCATGCCATTTCAGCCCGTCGCGCAAGGTGAAGGTGTAGGTGAGCTTGTCGTCCGAGACCTTCCAATCCGCCATCTGCGGCTGGATCTTGAAATTGGCGTCGGTGGCCAGCAGCGTATCGTAGACCATGTAGCCGTGATCGCGGGTGATGTAGGCCGGCGTGAAGATCGGGTCGATGACGCGCAGATCCGAATGCATCACCGCGGTGATGGTCTTGCCCGCCGCGATCGCTTGCGACGTCCAGACTGACAATGCAAGCGCTGACAATAACAGGCACGAAGCAAACGCGGACCGGGTCCGGCGCGGGATATTGAGCATGCGATCTCTCTTGACGTGATGGAGCTGGTGCAATCCCGGTCTTTCAGTCGATCGACCGCGCACTCGCTCTCGGCTCGACGGCAAGCACAGGTCAATCGGATGTGATCGAGAGTTGCAGCAGATCACGGAGCCGTCAATCGGTTTGCGGGGCATCCGCGTCGATCAAGTACGATCACCACTTGGTTGCACGTCTCGCGCGATCCGGAACTGGTTGCACTGCGGAAAGTTAGTGTGCCGGACAGGAGCATCTGATCATGCCGACCGAACGCACCGACAAGCCGCGCAACGACCGCGCCCATCAACAACGATCCGACCTGAAACCGCAACTGCCGCAGGCGCGGCAGACCGCCCACCCCTTGATCGTCGAGGGACCGGAGGCCGTGCGCGACAGCCACTGCTGAACGCAGCGAACAAATCCGCAAAAAAGCGCGGCGAATCTCTCCGCCGCGCTTTTGCTACGCGTTGTCTGATGCGTCGAACGACGCGTTATTCGCTCTTGTCGATATTCCAGAAGATCGGCGTCGCCGGACCGTCGAGCACGCCGCTCAGTGATTTCCGCCACGCGCTCGGCACCGTGTACTGGCCGAGCGGGATATAGATCACCTGGTCGTAGTTCTCCTTCTGGATCTCGGTCGCGATCTTCTTCTGCTCGTCCGGCGAGGTCGAGCGCGCGAAGGCGTCGCGAAGCTGCTCCATCTTCGGATCATCAGCCCAGCCGAACCAGCCGCCGTTCTTGCCGCGCCCGCTGAGCGAGGCGTTGACGACCGGATTGGCGACGTCGGCGCCGGCCCAGTTGGTGAAGAACATGTTCCAGCCGCCCTCCTTCACCGGCTTCTGGCTGGCGCGGCGCGACACCACGGTCTGCCAGTCGGTCGCCTGCAGATCGACCTTGAAGCCGGCTTCGCGCAGCAGCTGCGCCGAGACGATCGGCTGCGCCCGCAGCGTGATCACGTCACCGGGCGCCATGATGGCAATGGGCGTACCGTCATAACCCGATGCGGCGAGCTCCTTCTTGGCTTCCGCCATGCCGTTGCCCTTGATCAGGCTCTCGGCGCCGACGTCGGTCGCGAGCGGCGTGCCGCATACGAACACCGCGCCGCAGATCTGCTGATATTTGGGATTGCCGACCAGCGCGTCGAGCACGTCCTTCTGGTTCAGCGCGAGGAAGGCTGCGCGCCGCACCTTCACATTGTCGAACGGCGGCAGCGTGAAGTTCATGCGGCCGAGCGTCTGGAAGCCGAACTTGTTGAGGACATCGATCTTGAGATCGGAATTGGCCTCGAGCACCGGCAACATCTCGAACGGAATGTTCTCCATGAAATCGATGTCGCCCGACTGCAGCGCGTTCACCGCGGTCTGCGCGTCCGCCATCGTGATCCACTCGACGCGGTCGACCTTCACGACCTTGCCGCCGGCGGTCCAGCTTGGCGGCTCCTTGCGCGGCACGTAGTCGGTGTTCTTCTCGAACACCGCCTTTACGCCGGGCTGAAATTCCGCCTTGACGAATTTGAACGGACCGGAGCCGGTCTGGTCGGTGATCGGCTGATCCGCAGGCGTGTCGGCGACCCGCTTCGGCATCATGAACGGCACTACCGAAGACGGCTTGCCGATCGATTCGAGCACCAGGCCGTAGGGCTCCTTCAGCTTCAGCGCGAAGCTCTTGGCGTCGATGACGTCGAGGCTCGCGGTGAAGTCCATCAGCTTCTGGCCCATGCCGTCGCGCTTGGCCCAGCGCTTCAGCGAGGCGACGCAATCCTCCGCCGTGACAGGCGTGCCGTCATGCCACTTCAGGCCATCGCGCAACGTGAACGTGTAGGTCAGCTTGTCGTCGGAGACCTTCCACTCCGCCATCTGCGGCTGGATCTTGAAATTCGCATCCGTCGCCAGCAGCGTGTCATAGACCATGTAGCCATAGTCGCGCTGGATGTAGGCCGTGGTGATGATCGGATCGAGCATCCGCAGGTCGGAATGCATGACCGCGGTGATGGTCTTGCCCGCGGCAGCCGCAGGCGAGCTCAGCGCGGAAGACAGCGCCAGCACCGAAACGGCAAGGCTCGTCGCGAGCGAAAAGCGTTTCCAGCGCGAAGTTTGGAACATACGGTCTCTCCTGACGTGGTGATGCTCTGGCGTCAAACTGATCAAAGGCCGATCATTCATTGTGCGTGCGGTTCATTATGCGTGCAGTTCAAAGCTCGGGCAGTGCAATCTCTGTGCGAACTAACATCCTGCAACGGCACGGTTTTCGAGACTTGCATCAGTCGCCCTGCGCGTCAATCCGCTTTTGCCGCATGACCGTTGCGGCCAACAACGCCGTTAACGGACGCGCAGCTTTGGCTTTACAAAGCATCCGTCACGTCATCTCGTGCTGCAATTGCGGGCACGCGACTTCTTAACGAGAGCTCTCATGAATCCAGCCAATCTTCCCTTTGATACTGAGGCCATGCTGCAGGGTTTGCGTGGCTGGGTGGAATGCGAAAGCCCGACCTGGGATGCCGCCGCGGTCGAGCGCATGCTCGATCTCGCCGCGCGTGACATGGCGATCATGGGGGCCACCATCGAGCGCATCGCCGGGCGTCAAGGCTTTGCCGGCTGCGTGCGCGCCCGCTTCCCGCATCCGAAGCAGGGTGAACCGGGCATCCTGATTGCCGGCCACCTCGATACCGTCCACCCCGTGGGCACGCTGGCGAAGCTGCCGTGGCGGCGCGAGGGCAACAAATGCTTCGGTCCCGGCATCTTCGACATGAAGGGCGGCAATTACCTGACCCTGGAGGCGATCCGGCAGTTAGCGAAGGCATCGGTCACGACGCCGCTGCCGATCACTGTGCTGTTCACGCCGGACGAGGAAGTCGGCACGCCCTCGACGCGAGACATCATCGAGGCCGAGGCGGCGCGCAACAAATACGTGCTGGTGCCCGAGCCCGGCCGGATCGACAACGGCGTCGTCACCGGACGCTATGCGATCGCGCGCTTCAATCTCGAAGCAACGGGACGGCCAAGCCACGCCGGCGCCACGCTCTCGTCTGGGCGTTCCGCGATCCGGGAAATGGCACGGCAGATCCTCGCCATCGACGCGATGACGAGCGAGGATTGCACCTTTTCGGTCGGCATCGTGCATGGCGGTCAGTGGGTCAATTGCGTCGCCACCACAGCCATCGGCGAGGCGCTCAGCATGGCCAAGCGCCAGGCCGATCTCGACCACGGCGTCGAGCGCATGCTGGCGCTCACAGGAACCAGCAATGACGTTGCCTTCAAGGTTACGCGCGGCGTGACGCGTCCGGTGTGGGAGGCGGATGCCGGCACCATGGCGCTCTATGAGCAGGCGCGCGGCCTTGCCGAGCAGCTCGGCATGACGCTGCCCCATCAGTCCGCCGGCGGCGGCTCAGACGGCAACTTCACCGGTGCCATGGGCATTCCGACCCTCGACGGCCTCGGCGTGCGCGGCGCCGATGCGCACACGCTCAACGAGCATATCGAGGTCGACAGCCTGGTCGAACGCGGTCGCCTGATGGCCGGCCTGCTCGCGACCCTGGCGTAACCGGCGCTTTGGCGCGTCGACGCAGCTTGCCGCGCGCTGCAAACTCTGCTGTCCTCCCTGAGATAAGCAGGGTGACGCGGCGCGCATGAGCTCGTTCAAGACCATCCGGACCAGGGCGGAGAAACGCAAAGGTGGGCGAGAGGCGCTCGCAGCGCTGCTGCCGTCCGTCCCGGATGCAAAATCCCTGTCGACACTCGGGGACGATCGCGCGTTGGCGGAAATGACGAAGCGCGTATTTTGCGCAGGGTTTGCCTGGAGCGTCATCGAAACGAAATGGCCTGATTTCGAAACGGCGTTTCTCGGCTTCCAGCCCGCGCAGCTCCTGTTCCAGCCCGACGACTATTGGGATGGCTTGCTGCGCAACGCCAGCATCGTTCGCAATGGGCCCAAGATCATGTCGGTGCGGGCCAACGCCGCCTTCATCCTGGATATTGCAAAGCAACACGGCAGCTTCGGCAGGTTCCTGGCGAATTGGCCATCATCTGACGAGATCGGCCTGCTCGACCTCCTGGCCAAACGCGGCAATCGTCTCGGCGGCAATACGGGACAAATGCTGCTGCGCTTTCTCGGCTTCGACGGTTTCGTCACCTCCAAGGACGTCGTTGCATGTCTGCGCGATGCGGGTCTCGACATCGCTGAAGAGGTCAAGTCCAAGGGCGATCTCGCCAAGATTCAGGCGCAGTTCAACGCCTGGGCCAAGGAAACCGACCTTCCCTACACGCACCTGTCCCGCATCTGCGCACTCTCGATCGGTGCGAGCCGTGCCTCATGATCCCGAACATCCAAAATCCAAGGTGTCCAAAAGCTCCGTCCCTATGGCACGCGCCTTGCAAACATCACCCGGCGTCATTTCGGGAGACCTTGTATCCAATGAGTATCAGTGACATGCAGGCGCATTCACGGCGCCGTGTAACTTCCTCAAGCCCATGTTGAAGGCAGCCATTTCCTGATGATCGGATATCTGCTCCGCCGTCTGCTTGCCGCGATTCCCGTCATGGGCGTGGTCGCGCTGTTCGTTTTCCTGCTGCTGCGCCTGACGCCGGGCGATCCGGCCGCGATCCTTGCCGGCGACAACGCCACGACAGAGCAGCTCGAACGCATCCGCACGACGCTCGGACTCAACCAGCCGATCTATTTGCAGTTCGTCGACTGGATCAACCAACTCCTGCATGGCGATCTCGGCGTCTCCCTGATCTCGCACGTGCCGGTCTTGAAGTTGATCGGCCAGCGCGTCGAACCGACCTTGTCGGTCGCGATCGCCACCATCATCCTGTCGATCGTCGTCGCGGTGCCGCTCGGCGTGCTCGCGGCCTGGAAGCATGGCACCTGGATCGATCGCTTCGTGATGGGCCTGTCGGTGCTCGGCTTCTCGGTGCCGGTGTTCGTGATCGGCTACGTGCTGATCAAGGTGTTTGCGCTCGATCTGCGCTGGGTGCCGGTGCAAGGCTTCAAGAGCCTGTCCGCAGGCTTCGGTCCGTTCTTCGAGCGCCTCATCCTGCCGACCTGCACGCTCTCCTTCATCTACGTCGCGCTGATCGCGCGCATGACGCGCGCGGCCATGCTGGACGTGCTCGGCGAGGATTTCGTCCGCACCGCACGCGCCAAGGGCGTCAACGAGGTCGCCGTGCTGCTCCGCCACGCGTTGCGCAACGCTGCCGTGCCCGTCATCACAGTGATCGGCTCCGGCTTCGCGCTCCTGATCTCCGGTGTCGTGGTCACCGAGAGCGTGTTCAATCTGCCTGGCATCGGACGCCTCACCGTGGATGCGGTGCTGGCGCGCGACTATCCGGTGATCCAGGGCATGATCCTGGTGACCTCCTTCATCTATCTTGCGGTCAATCTGGTGATCGACCTCGCTTATTCTATGCTCGACCCGCGCATCCGCTACTAGAGGCCTGTCATCGATGGCGATCGTCACTCATCCCGAGCCGTCCATCCCGGTCACGTCGCGGCTGCGGGTCCGGTTCGGCTTTCTCACCTCGACCCCGATCATCGCGGTCGCGACCATCTGCCTCGCGCTGATCGTGATCATCTCGGTGGCCGCGCCGCTGCTCGCGCCGCATGATCCGCTCCTGCTGGCGCCGGCACAAAGGCTGAAGCCATCGAGCGCGCAGTTCCTGCTCGGCACCGATGCCTATGGCCGCGACCTGCTGTCGCGCGTCATCTATGGCGGCCGCATCTCGCTCCTGGTCGGCGTTGGCGCTGCCGTCTTCTCGATCGTGATCGGCCTCTTTATCGGTCTCGTCTCCGGCTTCTTCAAATGGATCGATGCCGTGATGATGCGCGTGATGGACGGCCTGATGGCAATCCCGGCCATCCTGCTCGCGATCGCCGTCGTCTCGCTGTCGGGAGCCAGCATCATCACCGTCATGGTGGCGATCACCATCCCCGAGATTCCGCGCGTCGCGCGGCTGGTGCGCTCGGTCGTGCTGACCGCGCGCGAGGAGCCCTATGTCGAGGCTGCGATCTCGCTCGGCTCCTCGCTGCCCAAGATCATGTGGCGGCACCTGATGCCGAACACGATCGCGCCGCTGATCGTCCAGGGCACCTATGTCTGCGCCTCCGCCATCCTTACCGAGGCGATCCTGTCCTTCCTCGGCGCCGGCATCAGCCCGGAGACCCCGACCTGGGGCAACATCATGGCCGAGGGCCGCTCCTTCTTCCAGGTCAAGCCGTCGCTGATCTTCTGGCCGGGCCTGCTGCTGTCGATCGCGATTTTGTCGATCAACCTGATCGGCGATGCCGCACGCGACGCGCTCGATCCCCGCATGAAGCAGCGGGAGGGGAAATGAAGATTCGCCCGATCCGTCATTGCGAGCCAACGGGTCCGCGCGAAGCGCGGCCCGATGACAGGCTCCGCGAAGCAATCCAGCATCGTTCCATCACGCCAGACTGGATTGCTTCGTCGCTTCGCTCCTCGCAATGACGGCAGAGAGTTGTTTACTATGACCGACACCATCCTCGACATCGACAACCTCGTCGTCGCGCTCGGCAAGACCAAGGCGACCGCCGGTCCCCGTATCATCGACGGTGTCTCGATCAAGGTCGACAGGGGCGAGACGCTCTGCGTCGTCGGCGAAAGCGGCTCCGGCAAGTCGGTCACCTCGCTGACCACCATGGGCCTGCTGCCGAAGAACGCGCTACAGCCGGTCAGCGGCAGCATCAAGCTGGTCGGCGAGGAGTTGCTGACCGCGACCGATCGCCGCCTGCGGCAACTGCGCGCCACCACCATGGCGATGATCTTCCAGGAGCCGATGACCGCGCTCAACCCGGTCGTGCCGGTCGGCAAGCAGATCGACGAGGTGTTGCGCGCGCATACCTCGCTCGATGGCCGCGCCCGCCGCAAGCGCATCCTCGACATGATGGAGCAGGTACACCTGCCCGATGTCGAGCGCATCTTCCGCTCCTATCCGCATCGGCTCTCCGGCGGCCAACGCCAGCGCATCATGATTGCGATGGCGCTGGTGCTGGAGCCAAAACTCCTGATCGCGGACGAACCGACCACCGCGCTCGATGTCACCACGCAGAAGCAGATTTTGTCGCTGATCCGCGAGTTGCAGCGCGATCACGGCACCGCGGTGCTATTCATCACCCACGACATGGGCGTGGTCGCCGAGATCGCCGACCGCGTCGCCGTGATGCGCCAGGGCCGCCTGGTCGAGACCGGTGCGCTCGATACCATCCTGCGCCAGCCGACGATGGACTATACGCGCAACCTGCTGTCCGCCGTGCCGAGCCTGGTCCCGCGTCCGCCCCGGCCCGAGACCACGGAACCGGTGGTGCTCGAAGCCAATGAGCTCGGCAAGGTCTATCGCGAACGCTCCTTCCTCGGCAAAGCGCGCGAGGTCGTCGCGGCCCAGAACGTCACGCTCACCCTGCGCAAGGGCCGCACGCTCGGCATCGTCGGCGAAAGCGGCTCGGGCAAATCGACCGTGGCGCGCTGCATCGTGCGCCTGATCGACCCGACCTCGGGCGGCGTGCGCCTCGCCGGCCACGAGATTTCGATCCTGCCGCGCCGGTTGCTGCAGCCGCACCGCAAGCGCATCCAGATCGTGTTCCAGGACCCCTACCGTTCGCTCAATCCGCGCCTGTCGGTCGGCGAGAGCATCGCCGAAGGTCCGATCAATTACGGCACGCCGCGGAGCCGAGCACTGGCGCGCGCCCGCGAGTTGCTAGAGCTGGTCGGCCTGCCGCCGGATTCGATCTCGCGCTTCCCGCATCAGTTCTCCGGCGGCCAGCGCCAGCGTATCGCCATTGCGCGTGCGCTCGCGCTCGATCCGGATGTGCTGGTCGCGGACGAAGCGGTGTCCGCACTCGACGTCTCCGTGCAGGCGCAGGTGCTGGATCTGCTGGATGAGATCCAGCGCCGGCTCGGCATCGCGATCCTGTTCATCACCCATGATCTGCGCGTCGCGGCACAGATCTGCGACGACGTCGTGGTGATGCAGAAAGGCCGCATCGTCGAGCAAGGTCCTGCCGGCGACGTGCTGACGATCCAAAGGAGTCCTACACCCGCGCGCTGCTGGATGCGGCACCTGGTCGCAACTGGGACTTCGCCAACTTCCGCCCCGTGGCAGAAGCGGTGGTGGCATAGTTTCTATCTATGCACTGTCATTCCGGCGCGCGTAGCGCGAGCCCGGAATCCATACTCCCGATCGTGGTTATGGATTCCGGCCCTGCGGGCCTTGCCCGCATCCCGGAACGACGAGTGGAGAGAACACGGCTCACCAACACGCAGTCAGCGCGCGTAGCGCATGCAAATCGGCATCGCTCGATTGCTTGCACAGCCTGCGAGGCCGGGTCTAACGTCCGTTGACGTACCCACGGCACGAGACCACACTGAATGACCCGTATCGCGACCGGCGGCTTCCTGCACGAGACCAACACCTTCGCGCCGACCAAGGCGGACTACGACGCGTTCATGCATGGCAGCGGCAGGCCGACGATCGCCGACGCGGCCAACGTGCTGACGACGATGCGCAACATCAATGCCGGCCAGGCCGGATTCATCGAAATTGCCGAAGCCAACGGCTGGGACGTGGTGCCGACCATCGCCTGCTATGCGAGCCCGTCGGCCCATGTCACCGAGGACGCGTTCGAGCGGATCGTGGGCGTCATGGTCGCGCGCATCAAGGCGGCTGGGCAACTCGACGGCGTCTATCTCGATCTGCACGGCGCCATGGTGACTGAGCATTACGATGATGGCGAAGGCGAGATTCTGGCGCGCGTGCGCAAGGTGATCGGCACCGACGTGCCGCTGGTCGCGAGCCTCGATCTGCATGCCAACGTCACGCCGCAGATGATGGACAACGCGGACGCGTTGATCGCCTACCGCAAATATCCGCACACCGACATGGCCGACACCGGCCGAGCCTCGGCGAAGCATATGGCCTTGTTGCTGGACGGACAGCGCTTCGCAAAGGCGTTCCGGCAACTGCCGTTCCTGATCCCGATCAGCTGGCAATGCACCAACGACCAGCCGGCCAAGGGCATCTACGAGACGCTCGGGACCTATCAGAACGACGCGGTGCCGACGCTGTCATTTGCGCCGGGTTTTCCGGCTGCCGACTTCGTCCATTGCGGTCCGAGCGTGCTCGCCTACGGCAGGACGCAGGCGGATGCCGATGCAGCGGCGGATGCGATCGCAGCCCTAGTTACCGGCCATGAGACTGATTTCGCGGGCCAGATCTATTCGCCCGAAGATGGCGTCCGCAAAGCGATGGAGCTGGCGAAGGGCGCATCCAAACCCATCGTGATTGCCGACACCCAGGACAATCCCGGCGCCGGCGGCGATTCCGACACCACGGGCATGCTGCGCGCGCTGGTGCGCAACCGGGCGCAGCGCGCGGCGATCGGCATGATCTATGATCCGGATGCGGCGCTGGCCGCGCATGCGGCGGGCAAAGGCGCCACGGTGACGCTCTCGCTCGGCGGCAAGTCCGGCATCCCGGGTGACGCGCCGTTTGAGGAAAGCTTCCTGGTCGAGCAATTGTCGGACGGACGCTTCGTAGCACCGGGACCGTTCTATGGCGGCCGCAAGATGGAGATGGGCCCGTCCGCGGCGTTGCGGATCGGCGACGTCAGCGTTGTTGTCGTCTCCCACAAGGCACAACTCGCCGATCAGGAGATGTACCGTTTCGTCGGCATCGAGCCGGCCGAGCAGGCGATCCTCGTCAACAAGAGCTCGGTGCATTTCCGCGCCGATTTCGAGCCAATCGCCGAGCGGCTTCTGATCTGCGCCGCGCCCGGCGCGATGCCGGCCGATCCCGCCACCCTGCCCTGGACACGGCTGCGTCCGGGCATTCGCCTCAAGCCGAACGGTCCGGCCTTCGCTCTGTAACTTTGACATCACCTCCCAAGGGAAACGAGATCCATGCCCACCATCGACCGCATCCTAGGCTACGCTGACGAGCTCACCGCCATCCGCCGCGACCTGCACGCTCATCCCGAGATCGGCTTCGAAGAGATGCGCACGTCGGGCATCGTCGCCGAGAAGCTCGCGCAATGGGGCATCGAGGTGCATCGCGGCCTCGGCGGCACCGGCGTCGTCGGCGTGCTCAAGGGCAAGGGCGGCAACAGCGCCAAGAAGATCGGCCTGCGCGCCGACATGGACGCGCTGCCGATGGAAGAGAACACCAATTTGTCGTGGCGCTCGACCATCCCGGGCCGTTTCCACGGCTGCGGCCATGACGGCCACACAACCATGCTGCTTGGCACCGCGCGCTATCTCGCCGAGACCCGCAATTTCGACGGCACCGTACATTTCATCTTCCAGCCGGCCGAGGAAGGCCTCGGCGGCGCGCGTGCGATGATCAAGGACGGCCTGTTCGAGAAGTTCCCCTGCGACGAGCTGTACGGCCTGCACAACGCGCCTGATCTCAACCACGGCGAGATCGCGATCCTGCCGGGACCGGCGATGGCCGGCGCCGACTTCTTCGACATCCGCATCTCAGGCTATGGCGCGCATGGGGCGATGCCCGAGCGCTCCAAGGACGCCGTGGTGATCGCCACCTCGCTCGCGCAATCAATCCAGACCGTCGTCAGCCGCAACGTCGATCCGCTCCATCCCGCCGTGGTGTCGATCACGCAGATCCATGCCGGCTCCGCCTACAATGTGATTCCCGGCGACGCCTGGCTGTGCGGCACGGTCCGCGCCTTCGACGACGGCACCCGCGCTTTGATCCGAGAGCGCATGCGCGCGATCTGCGCCGGCATGGCGGTGGCCTATAATTGCGAGATCGACGCCGACATCCGCGACACCTTCAGCGTGCTGGTGAACCAGCAAGCGCAGAGCAAGGTGGTCGAGGAGGTCGCGCGCACGGTGGTCGAGCCCTCCAAGGTGATCACCCGCACGACGCCGAAGATGGGCAGCGAGGATTTCGCCGACATGCTGCAGTCGATTCCTGGCGCCTATTTCTGGGTCGGCCATGACGGCTCGGTGCCGGTGCACAATCCAGGCTACGTGCTCGATGACAAGATCCTGCCGATCGGTGCCAGCATGTTCGCCCGCATCATCGAAACCCGGCTTCCAGAAGGCTCCCATGCATAAAGCGATCTCACAAGAGATTACCTCGCTGCATGATCTGGCGGCGACCGACCTGATCGCCGGCTATCGCGCGCGCCAGTTTTCACCCTCCGAAGTGATGGAGGAGGTGCTGGCGCATGTCGCGGCGTGGGAGCCGCACATCAAGGCGCTGTATCTGCTCGATCCGGATGCGGCGCGCGCTGCTGCCAAAGCGTCCACCGCTCGCTGGAGCCAGGACGAGGCGGTCGGTTCACTCGACGGCGTCCCGGCGACCGTGAAGGACAATATCGCCACCAAGGGCCAGCCGATGCCGCTCGGCTCCGCCAGCGTCACGCTGATGCCGGCGGCGGTCGATGCGCCGCCCGCGGCGCGCCTGCACGAGGCCGGTGCGATCATCTTCGCCAAGACCACGATGCCGGACTACGGCATGCTGTCGTCGGGCCTGTCGAGCTTCCATGAGCTCGCCCGCAACCCCTGGGACGTCAGGATGAATCCCGGCGGCTCCAGTGCGGGCGCAGGCGCCGCGGCTGCCGCCGGCTATGGCCCGCTGCATCTCGGCACCGATATCGGCGGCTCGGTGCGGCTGCCGGCCGCCTGGTGCGGCCTGGTGGGCCTGAAGCCGAGCTTCGGCCGCGTTCCGATCGATCCGCCTTATGTCGGCCGTGTCGCGGGACCGATGACCCGTATCGTCGACGACGCCGCGCTGATGATGAGCGTGTTGTCGAAACCTGATAGACGCGACGGCACCAGCCTGCCGCCGACCGACCTCAACTGGAAAGTCGTCGAGAAGTCGCCGCGCAAGCTGCGGATCGGCCTGATGCTCGATCTCGATGTCGGTCAGAAACTGGAAGCGCCCGTGCGCGAGGTCGTGCAGCAGGCTGCAAAGGCCTTCGAATCCGCCGGCGCCGTCATATCAGGGGTCAAGGGCATCCTGACCCGCGAGATGCTCGATGGGCTCGACAATTTTTGGCGCGCACGGTTGTGGGACGATCTGTCGAAGCTTTCGCCTGAGGTGCGCGGCAAGACCCTGCCCTACATCCTGCGCTGGGCCGAACGTGGCGCTACCGTCTCCGGTGTCGACGTCATCAGAGGCTTCAATGTCACGATGGCGCTGCGCGCTGCCGCGGCCAAGCTGTTCCACGATCTGGACTATGTGATCTCGCCGACTTCGCCGGGTGTGAAATTCCCGGCCGAGTTCGCCGGGCCGACCAATGACCCGGACCAGCCGTTCGAGCACATCACCTACACCGTGCCGTGGAACATGGCCGGCAACCCGGCGATCTCGATCAATGGCGGCTATGATGCCGACGGCTTCCCGATCGGCGTGCAGATCGTCGGCCGCCGCTTCGACGATCTCGGCGTGCTCGGCCTCGCCAAGGCGTTCGAGGGCCTGCGCGGCGAGCAGCGCCCGTGGCCGAAAGTGCCGGCGAAATAAATACTCTCGCCGTCGTCATTCCGGGGCGCCCGAAGAACCGAACCCGGAATCCATCTAACCCAACTCTCCGTCGTGGTTATGGATTCCGGGCTCGATGCTGCGCATGTCCCCGGAATGACAGTCAACAAAATCAAATAATACTCGGAAGGAAACCCACATGGCCTACGAGACCATTCTCTACGACGTCGCGGACCAGATCCTCACCATCACGCTGAATCGGCCGGAGAAGCTCAATGCCTTCACCGCGAGCATGCAGCGCGAGCTGATCGACGCCTTCGATCGCGCCGATGCGGATGACGGCGTCCGCGCCATCATCGTCACCGGCGCGGGCCGCGGCTTCTGCGCCGGCGCCGATCTCTCCTCCGGCGCCGACACCTTCGATCGCGACGCCAAGCGCGGTCCGGTGAAGCGTCATGCCGACGGCCGGGTCGACTATTCCGATCCGCAGGTGCGCGACGGCGGCGGCCAGGTCACCTTGCGCATCTTCAAGTCGCTGAAGCCCGTGATCGCGGCGGTGAACGGCCCAGCGGTCGGCATCGGCGTCACCATGCAGCTCGCGATGGACATCCGCATCGCCTCCGACGCCGCGCGCTTCGGCTTCGTGTTCTCCCAGCGCGGCATCGTGCCGGAAGCCGCTTCCAGCTGGTTCCTGCCGCGCCTGGTCGGCATCTCGCAGGCGCTGGAATGGTGCTACACCGGCCGCGTGTTTCCGGCGCAGGAGGCGCTCGCCGGGCGCCTCGTCAGCAAGGTGGTGCCGCCGGATGAGCTGCTGCCGACCGCACGCGCGCTCGCGCGCGAGATTGCGGAAAAAACCGCGCCGGTCTCGGTCGCGCTGATCCGGCAGATGATGTGGCGCATGATGGGCGCCGACGATCCGATGGAGGCGCACAAGGTCGACAGCCGCGGCATCTATGCTCGCGGCCGCTCGGACGACGTCAAGGAAGGCGTGGTGTCGTTCCTGGAGAAGCGCCCGGCGCAGTTCAAGAACAAGGTGTCGACCGACATGCCCGACTATTTCCCGTGGTGGGACGAGCGGGAGTACAAGTAGACTCACTGTCGTCATTGCGAGCGAAGCGAAGCGATCCAGAGTGCGCAAAGAAGAAAGTCTGGATTGCTTCGTCGTTCGCTCGCGTCGACAATGACGGCAACGCTAACTCCATCACCAGCGCCACGCGGCCGATCGCCTTGCGCTCGATCAGGAGCCGCATCGCTTGCGCCACATCCTCCAGCGGCAGGCGATGCGAGACGTTCGGCCGCACCTTGCCCTGCTCCGCCCACGCCGACAGCGCGGCCATGCGTGCTTCGCCCAATGCCGGATCCTTGCGCACCGCCTCGCCGGCGCGCACGCCGAGCACGCTCGCGCCCTTGATCAGGATCAGATTGGTGCGCGCAAGCGCCGATGCCGCCGGTGAAGCCGATCACCAGCAGCCGCGCGCCCCAGGCAATGCAGCGCACGCTGTTCTCGAACACCTCGCCGCCGACCGGATCGAACACCACGTCGACGCCGCGCCCATCGGTGATGCGCTTGACCGCATCGCGAAACGGCTCGCGCGTCGTTAGCACCAGATGATCGGCGCCGCGCGCTTGCGCCACCGCGAGCTTCTCTTCCGAAGAGGCCGCCGCGATCACGGTGGCGCCCAGCAGCTTGCCGATCTCGACCGCGGCGAGACCCACGCCGCCGCCGGCGCCATGCACCAGCAGCGTTTCGCCTGCCTTCAATTGCCCGCGATCGACCAGCGCGTGATAGGCGGTGCCATGCGCGGCGAGAAATGTCGCGCCTTCGGCATAGTCGAACGTCGTGGGCAACGGCGCGAGTTGCGCCGGCGTCACCACCGCCTCCTCGGTGAAGGCGCCATGACGCATCTTCACGATCACCTTGTCGCCGGCCGCGACGCCGCTCACATCACTGCCGACGTCGACGACGTCGCCGGCAGCTTCCATGCCCGGCGTGAATGGCAGTTCCGGCTTGAGCTGATACTCGCCGGCGACCATCAGGACGTCGGGGAAATTGAGCCCGGCGGCGCGGATCGCCACGCGCACCTCGCCGGCCGCGAGCGACCGCGAAGCAAAGCTCTCCAGCCGCAGCCTCTCGGGCGGACCGAGCTCGCGGCAGACGACCGCGCGCGGCATCAGGCGGCTCTTCTTCTTGCGCGCCAGCGCCTCGCGCAGCAGCGGCAGGCGATCGTTGCCGAAATACATGTCGGTCTGGTCGAGGAAGATGGTCGGCGAGCCGAAGCCGCCGCGCTTCATCACCTCGTCGGTATTGGCCTTGAGCTGATCCTTGATCGCCTGCTGGCCGATGCCGGCGAAGAACGCCTGCGCATCCACGCCGACCCGTTTGCAGACCTCCGCGAGCACGCTGTCCTGCGAGATGTCCTGGTCCTCGCCCCAATAGATCTCGAACGCCGTGCGTGCGAACGGCAGCATCGCTTTCTTGACTCTTGCCCCAGCCAGATGCAGCCGCGCATCGCCTTGACGCTGTTCACCGGGAACACCGTCGGCCGCATCTTGATGGTCAGCCCGCCGAGCGCGCCCAGTCGGCCATGTCCTTTTTCTGGTAGGCGAGCTTGGCCTCGACCGGATGCTCGCGCGTGGCGTAGACGCTCGGATTGATGGTGTTGAAGATGCCGCCGACCAGGATCGGCCGCCAGATGATCTCCTCGCCGAACTCCGCCGCCAGCGGCTGGATGTTGTGGAAGGCGAGATAGGTCCAGGGGCTGGAGCAGTCGAAGAAGAATTCGATCATGGCGTTTCCCGTCGGTGTTTTTTTGTCTCGCCGTCATTGCGAGGAGCGAAGCGACGAAGCAATCCAGGAATCGTGCCGCGAAAACAGTCCGGAATGCTTCGCTTCGCTCGCAATGACGGCGGATAGAGTCTGGCCTCCCCACAGGATGACCTTGGTTCTCTGTACCTCGACCTTAAGACATGGCACAGAGGCGCTCAACCGCCACAACGAGACCGAACCGGGAGGCTCTCATGCTGTTTCCATCGACGATTGCAGGCTCCCTGCCGAAGCCGGAATGGCTGGCCGAGCCGAACACGCTGTGGGCACCCTGGAAGTCGAAGGGTGAGGAACTGGTGCGCGCCAAGCGCGACGCCACCATCCTGGCGCTGAAGCTGCAGGAGGATTCCGGCATCGACATCGCCACCGAAGGCGAGCAGTCGCGCCAGCATTTCGTGCACGGTTTCCTCGAGCGTATCGAGGGCATCGATTTCGCGCACAAGGTCGAGATGGGCATCCGCAACGACCGCTACAAGGCGATGGTGCCGCAGGTGGTCGCGCCGCTCACGCTCAAGGGCCGCGTGCATGGCGACGAGGCGCGGGTCGCCCGCACCCATACCGGGCTGAAGCTGAAGTTCACCTTGCCCGGCCCGATGACCATCATCGACACCATCGCCGACAACTACTACGGCGACCGCGTCAAGATGGCGTTCGCCTTCGCCGAACTGCTGAACCAGGAAGCCAAGGCGCTGCATGCCGACGGCATCGACATCATCCAGTTCGACGAGCCCGCCTTCAACGTCTACATGGACGAGGTGCGCGACTGGGGCATCAAGGCGCTGGAGCGCGCCGCCGAGGGCCTGACCTGCCCGACCGCCGTGCACATCTGCTACGGCTACGGCATCAAGGCCAACACCGACTGGAAGGAGACGCTCGGCGGCGAGTGGCGCCAGTACGAGCAGACATTCCCGGCGATCGACGCCAGCACGATCCAGCAGGTGGCGGTCGAATGCCGCAACTCGCAAGGTGCCGCTGGAGCTGCTCGGCCTGCTCAAGAACAAGGTGGTGCAGGCCGGCGTGATCGACGTCGCCAGCGACGAGATCGAGACGCGCCGAAGACGTCTGCAAGGTGATCGAGAACGTCATGAAGTACGTGCCGAAGGAGAACATCGTCGCGACCACCAATTGCGGCATGGCGCCGATGCGGCGCGAGGTCGCCGAAGCCAAGCTGATGGCGCTCGGCACGGGCGCGAAGCTGGCACGGCAGCGGTTTGCCTGATGAGTTGGTAAACCGAACTGCTGGCCAGAACCGGGATGCGCTCCCCTTCGCCCTTGCGGGGGGAGGTCCACATCGGCAGTCTTTGCTGAATACCCTCTCGCTAACCCTCCCCCACAAGGGGGGAGGAAACGCACTGAGCGAGCCGCATTATCATCGCGCGCTATGCGCTTGCGCGCTCGGATGCAGCACGACCTGATAACCCGCCTGCAACGCGCGCAGAGTCGATGGCGGCGTCAGCAGCAGCGCATCGTCGGGCACGGTGCGCGGCTCGCCATAGCCCGCCGGTGACCATGGCAGCGCCCTGCCCTGCGCAATCAGAAAGCTTTCGTCGCCGGCCTGCACCATCGTGCCGTCCGGCAGCGTCGTCAGTCGGCGCTGGCAGCGGATGCAGCCGCTTCCGGCCATGGTCGAGCCGCTCGCGATGCAGCACCGCATCGATCTCCGGGAGCATGCAGGCCGCTTGTGCCATTGCCCGCGCTCCCATGCCGCGCGAAAGCGGTTGGCGTCGTCGCGGCGGCAGTAGAAGCAGGGCCGGTGCCCGGCGGCGAGCGCGGTCGCTTCATCCAGGAAAAACAGCTCGGTCCAGCTTCGCTTCGCCATCACCTCGCGGCGGCGGCCGCGGAATTCGCAGACGCAGGTCAGCCACGCCGGGCTCGACCAGCGCTTCCGGAGTAAGCGTCTTGGTCGCGGGATCATGGATGATGCCGCGATTGCCGGTGAACATGCCCGCGATGCGGCGTGGCGATGATCTCGCCGGTCGGCGTGACACGGTTTTGCAGGGGCATTGGCTTCGCTCGCCTTCGACTCGCGTCATTGCGAGTGGCCGAATAGGCGAGAAGCGAATCCAGGTGCCCCAGCTCGCAGCAATTCCTGGATTCGCTCGACTGCGCCGCTGCGCTCGAATGACGGCGTGCATTACGCCGCGCCGTCGCGGATCGGCGGCTGGAACGACAGCGCGGTATCCCAGGGGAAAAAGATCCAGGTGTCCTGCGACACCTCGGTGATGAAGGTGTCGACCAGCGGCCGGCCCTTCGGCTTGGCGTAGACGGTGGCGAAATGCGCGTCGGGCAGCATGTCGCGCACCATGCGGCCGGTCTTGCCGGTGTCGACGAGGTCGTCGACGATCAGCAGCCCCTTGCCGGTGCCGCCGCCGAGCTTGGCGGTGCTCTCGGAAATGCCCTTCAGCACGTTCAGCTCGCCCTGCTTGGTGTGGTCGTAGCTCGCGATGCAGACGGTATCGATCACGCGCACGCCGAGCTCGCGCGCCACGATCGCCGCCGGCACCAGCCCGCCGCGGGTGATCGCGACCACGGCATGAAACGGGCCGAGCTCGTTGAGCCGCCAGGTCAGCGCCCGGCAATCCCGGTGAAACTGATCCCACGACACCGGGAACGGCTTGCCCGCCCGCTCCTGCGCCGTTCTGCTCTGCGTCCTTGTCCGTCATGTCAGCTCATATCCCTGCTACCGCGTGGCATTCAGCCCGGCGAGCATCTCCTTCACCGCACTCATCGCCGCCGCCAGCTTGTCCTGGTCGCGCGAGCGCACCACGAGATGGGTGTTCGGCTTCTGCTCCTCGTCGATGAAGGGATAGCTGCCGATGATGGTGTCGGGATGGGCCTTGGCGATCTCGCGCAAGGGGCCGCCGATGTCGCCCTCGCGCGCGTTGGCGCGCACCGTCTCCGACAGCATCCGCACGCCGGATTTCAGCTTCGGCGCGACGATGTCCATCATCGCCTGCATGATCGTCGGCACGCCGGCCATCACGATGACGTTGCCGAGCTTGAAGCCGGGCGCCAGGATGGTCGCGCTCTGGATCAGCTCGGCGCCGTCGGGAATCCGCGCCATGCGCAGCCGCGCCTCGTTCAGTTCCTGCTCGCTCCAGCGCTCGCGGAAGCGCGCCACCACCTCGGGATGATGATCGATGCCGACGCCGAACGCCTTGGCGATGCTGTCGGCCGTGATGTCGTCATGGGTCGGCCCGATGCCGCCGGTGGTGAACACATAGGTATAGCGATGCCGCAGCGCGTCCAGCGCCGCGATGATGTCGGGCTCCTCGTCGGAGACGACGCGGACCTCCTTCAGGTCGATGCCGATATTGGTCAGGTATTCGGCGATGAAGCCGATGTTCTTGTCCTTGGTCCGACCGGACAGGATCTCGTCGCCGATGACCAGCAATCCCCGCGGTGACGATCTCGCTCATGACCTCTCCTTCAGCCTTCCTGTCCCTTTTGGCCTGTGGCCGCGCCGATGTCACCCGTCGCGTCACGGCCATGCCGCCGATTTGAGCATCTTATAGCCGGTTTTTCGGGCATCGCCCGGGCCAGCCGCGCCGAATGCCGCTGCGTACATGCATATCGCGCTGGCCCGCCCCTTGCTACCTCCCAGGGAGTCATGCACTGTATGGCGTGGCTCGAGAGACACTGGGATCGATGGCAGTTGCGTTCGACGAAATGAACGAGCCGGGCGGCGACATCCGCCAGGCCTATCAGGAGCTCTCCCGCTGGCTGCAGGAGACGCCGCCGGACGCGCTGGAATATCGCCGCCATGAGGCGGAATTGCTGTTCCGCCGGATCGGCATCACCTTCGCCGTCTATGGCGAGGCCGAAGCCCAGGAGCGGCTGATCCCCTTCGACGTGATCCCGCGCATCCTCTCCGGCAAGGAATGGACGCTGCTGGAGAAGGGACTGAAGCAGCGGGTGCGCGCGCTCAACATGTTCCTGCGCGACATCTATCACGGCCGCGACATCCTGCGCGCCGAGATCATCCCCGACGATCTGATCTTCCAGAACCCGGTGTTCCGCCCGGAGATGAACGGCCAGGACGTGCCGCACGACATCTATGTCCATATCGCCGGCATCGACATCGTCCGGGTCGACGCCAACGACTTCATCGTGCTGGAGGACAATGCGCGCACGCCCTCGGGCGTGTCCTACATGCTGGAAAACCGCGAGATCATGATGCGGCTGTTTCCGGACCTGTTCGCCCGCCACCGCGTCGCGCCGGTCGAGCGCTATCCGGACGAGCTGCTCTCGGCGCTGCGCTCGGTCGCGCCGCTTGAGCGCCTCGGCGGAGCCGACGGTCGCGCTGATGACGCCCGGCATCTACAATTCCGCCTATTACGAGCATTCCTTCCTGGCCGACAAGCTCGGCATCGAGCTGGTCGAGGGCCGCGACCTCGTCGTCAAGAACGACGAGGTGTTCATGCGCACCACCGAAGGGCTGAAGCGGGTCGACGTGATCTATCGCCGCGTCGACGACGACTTCCTCGATCCCCTCACCTTCCGGCCCGGATTCCGCGCTCGGCGTGCCCGGGCTGATGTCGGCCTATGCGGCCGGCAACATCACGCTGGCCAACGCGGTCGGCACCGGCATCGCCGACGACAAGGCGATCTATTCCTACATGCCGGAGATCGTGAAATTCTATCTCGGCCGAGGAGCCGATCCTGAAGAACGTGCCGACCTGGCGCTGCCGCGAGCCGCAGGACCTGTCCTACGTGCTCGACCATCTCGGCGAGCTCGTGGTCAAGGAGGTGCACGGCTCCGGCGGCTACGGCATGCTGATCGGGCCCGCCGCCACCAAGGCGACCATCGAAGCCTTCCGCGACAAGCTCAAGCGCGAGCCGGAAGGCTTCATCGCCCAGCCGACGCTGGCGCTGTCCACCTGCCCGACCTGCACCGCCTCCGGCCTTGCGCCGCGCCATGTCGATTTGCGCCCGTTCGTGCTGACCGGGACGCGAGCGCACCACCATCGTGCCCGGCGGCCTGACCCGCGTGGCGCTGAAGGAAGGCTCGCTGGTGGTCAATTCCAGCCAGGGCGGCGGCACCAAGGACACATGGGTGCTGGATGAGTGAGAGCGTTTGCGCGAATCTTGCGGCACGACGGCGATGTACCCTCTGCCCCGCTTGCGGGGAGAGGTCGCGATCGAGCGTCAGCTCGGCGTCCGGGTGAGGGGTTCGGGTCTCGGCATTTGCAGCGCGCGTGCGCGGCCCCTCACCCCGACCTCTCGCTGCGCGAAGCCACCCTCCCCGCAAGGGGAGAGGCTGCCAAAGAACGCCGCACATTTGCAATGGACGCCAAGCAGCTCGACAGAAATTAGCCCATGCTCTCGCGCACCGCCGAAAACCTCTATTGGCTGGCCCGCTATGTCGAGCGGGCCGAATATCTCGCCCGCACCATCGACGCGACGTTGCGCGTCACCGCCCTGCCCGCCGCCTATATCGGCAAGACCAATGAGTGGGAATCGGCGCTGATGACCGCCGGCGTCAATGTCAGCTTCTTCGAGGTCTATCCGGAAGCCAACGAGCACAATGTCGTCGAATATCTCTCGTTCAATCCGGACAATCCCTCCTCGATCACGAACTGCATCGAGGCCGCGAGGCTGAACGCGCGTTCGGTGCGCACCGCGCTGACCTCGGAGATGTGGGACACCATCAACAGCGCCTGGATCGAGCTGCAGGAGGTCTGGAGCAAGGGCACCAAGACCCGCGAGGACCTGGCGCGCTTCCTGCGCTTCGTGCAGGAAACCTCGCTGCGCTTCGACGGCTCGGCCTACCGCACCATGCTGCGCAACGACGCCTACTGGTTCTCGCGGCTCGGCCTGCATCTGGAGCGCGCCGACAACACCGCGCGCATCCTCGACGTCAAATACCACGTGCTGCTGCCGGAAGAGGAGCATGTCGGCGGTCCGCTCGACTTCTACCAGTGGACCTCGATCCTGCGCTCGGTCTCGGCGCTGACCGCCTATCACTGGGTCTATCGCGAGACCCTGAAACCCTGGCTGATCGCGGACCTCCTGATCCTCAACGACACGCTGCCGCGCTCGCTGGCGAGCTGCTACGGCAATCTGGTCCGCAATCTCGACCAGATCGGCGTCGCCTATGGCCGCCAGGGCGCGTCGCAGCGCCACGCCCGCGGCATCCGGAACCGGCTGGAGCACTCGAACATGGACGACATCTTCCAGCACGGCGTGCACGAGTTCATCCAGGAATTCATCGCCGACAATTCCCGCCTTGGTGAAATCATCACCAGGCAGTATCTGATCTGAGACGAAACAGAATGACGGTTTTTGGCACCGTCATGCCTCGGATCTGACCGGGCATCCACGGCTTTCTTGCCTGAAAGCGAGGCGTGGATGGCCGGGACAAGCCTAGCCATGACGGCGGATAGGCCGGAATTCCATCGGACACCACCATGCGCCTGCGTATCTCCCATTCCACCACCTACCGCTACGCAGCCGGCGGCCACCGGCGTGATCCAGATCCTGCGGATGACGCCGGGCAGCCATGACGGCCAATATGTCGCGGAGTGGCAGATCGACGTCTCCACCGATTCGCGGCTGGACATGCATCAGGATGCGTTCGGCAACGTCACCCATGTCATCACGCATGGCGCGATCGAGACGCTCGACCATCACGGCCGAGGGCCTGATCGAGACCCACGACACCGGCGGCGTGCTGAAGGGCACCGACGAGCGGTTTCCGCCGAGCCTGTTCCTGCGCGGCACGCCGCTCACCGCGGCCAATCCGGCGATGACGAGCTTCGTGCGCGAGCTTGCGCGCGGAATCCGAAGACGACGTGCTCGGCTTCCTGCATGCGCTGATGACGCAGATCAACGAGCACATGACGTTCGACGAGGATCCGACCAACATCGGGCACCTCGGCGGCCGAGGCCTTCGCGCTCAAGCGCGGCGTCTGCCAGGACTATGCGCATATCTTCATTGCCTGCGCGCGCGCCGGCGGCGTGCCCGCCCGCTTCGTCTCCGGCCATTTCCTGCGCTCCGATGGTGCGGTGCACCAGCAGGCCGGCCACGCCTGGGCGGAAGCCTTTGTGCCCGGTCTCGGCTGGGTCGGCTTCGATCCGGCCAACTGCATCTGCACCACCGATGCCCACGCGCGCGTCGCGATCGGGCTCGATTATCTCGGCGCCGCACCGGTGCGCGGCACCCGCTATGGCGGCGGCATGGAGACGCTCTGACGTCAAGCGTGTCAAGGTCGAGCAAGCCGGCCGCCCCGGCCAGTCGCAGATCGCAGATCGGAGCAGATGCACGATAGTCGGCTGCATCCTCGCCCGAGCTCTTGCCCAATCGTCCAGCAGCGCGGGAACTAGGGTTGCGATGCCTCATCGAAGAAATTCGCTAGTAATTCGCGCTTCGAGCTGATGAGGATCGGCGATGACCTATTGCTGCGGAATTCTGGTGCGGGACGGCCTGGTCATGATCGCCGACACCAGGACCAATGCCGGCCTCGACAACGTCTCGACCTTCCGCAAGCTGCACATCTTCACCAAGCCGGGCGAGCGCATCATGGCGATCGCCAGCGCCGGCAATCTCGCGATCAGCCAGTCGGTGCTGTCGACCCTGACCGAGGGCATGGAAGATCCCGCACACCGGCGAGCTCGAGACGCTGATGAACGCGCCGACCATGTTCCAGGCCGCGCAGCGCATCGGCCGCGCGATCCGCAGCGTGCACGCCACCGAGGGACCGAGCGCTGACGGCCGGAAGACATCTCCTTCGACGTCTCGTTCCTGTTCGGCGGCCAGATCAAGGGCGCGCGGATGCGGCTGTTCATGATCTACACCGCCGGCAATTTCATCGAATGCACCACCGACACGCCCTACTTGCAGATCGGCGAGCACAAATACGGCAAGCCGGTGCTCGACCGCGCCATGCATTACGACGTCGAACTGTATGAAGCGCTGAAGACCAGCCTGATCTCGATGGATTCGACGATGCGCTCCAATCTCGGCGTCGGCCTGCCGATCGACGTGCTGGTGGTGCGCGCCGATGTCTGCGAGGCCGACCTCAATCACCGCATCGAGGCGGGCGAGCCCTATTTCCACGATCTGCGCTCGCGCTGGTCGGCGGCGTTGCGCGCGGCGCATCAGAACATTCCGCGGCCGCCCTACAAGACCAGAACGAATCGAAGCACTAAACCAGAAACACTGAAAGGCAGGGAGGAACAATGGCAGAAGCAGAACAGCAAGATCGCGGTGGTGACCGGCGCAGGCACCGGCGTCGGGCCGCGCGGCATCGCTGGCGCTGATGAACGCGGGCTTCACCGTGGTGCTCGCCGGGCGCCGCATGGAGATGCTGGAGGAAACCGACAAGCTCGGCGACAACGTCGGCAAGAGCCTGCGCCGTTTCCGCCGACATGACCGAGCCCGGCTCGATCGCCGCGCTGTTCGCCAAGGTGACGAAGACTTATGGCCGGCTCGATCTGCTGTTCAACAATGCCGGCATGGGCGCGCCGCCGATGCCTTTCGAGGATCTCGGCCTCGAGCAATGGCAGGCCGGTGGTCAACACCAACCTGACCGCGCCGTTCCTGTGCACCCAGCACGCCTTCCGCATCATGAAGGACCAGACCCCGCGCGGCGGCCGCATCATCAACAACGGCTCGATCTCGGCGCATGCGCCGCGGCCGTTCTCCGCGCCCTATACCTCGACCAAGCACGCCATCACCGGCCTGACCAAGGCGACCAATCTCGACGGCCGCGCCTACGACATCGCGGTCGGCCAGATCGACATCGGCAATGCCGCAACGCCGATGACCGAGCGCATGGTCGGCGGCGTGCTGCAGCCCGACGGCCGCAAGATTCCGGAGCCGCGCATGGATGCGAAGGCGGTCGGCGACGCCGTGGCCTACATGGCCAGCCTGCCGCTCGACGCCAACGTGCTGTTCATGACGGTGATGGCCAGCAAGATGCCGTTCGTCGGGCGGGGGTAGTTTTCTCGGCGTCATTGCGGGGCATCGCGAAGCGACGAGCCCGGAATCCATCGACAACGAACTCTGCCGTGAGATGGATTCCGGGCTCGCGCTTCGCTGCGCTCCGGAATGACGAGAGATGAGTCGTCCCTACTCCAGCCTCTCGACCTTCCGCAGCGTCGGAAACAGCTTCATCCACAACAGCGCGACCGCGACGGTGGCGACGCCGCCGAGCACGGCGGCCGGCACGGTGCCGAGCAGCGCGGCGGTGACGCCGCTCTCGAACTGGCCGAGCTGGTTGGAGGCGTTGATGAACAGGAAGTTCACCGCGCCGACCCGGCCGCGCATCTCGTCGGGCGTCGCGAGCTGCACCAGCGAGAAGCGGATCACCACGCTGACGGTATCGGCCGCGCCGAGGACCGCGAGCGCCAGCACCGACAGCCACATCCAGTGCGAGACCGCGAACACCACCGTGGCCACGCCGAACACGATGACCGCCTGGAACATCCGCATGCCCACGTGGCGGCTGATCGTGTGCCGCGCCAGCATCGCGGTCATCAGCAGCGCGCCGACCGCGGGCGCGGCGCGCAGGATGCCGAGGCCCCACGGCCCGGTCTGCAGGATATCGCGGGCATAGATCGGCAGCAGCGCGGTGACGCCGCCGAACAGCACCGCGAACAGATCGAGCGAGATGCGTGCCGAGGATCGCCGGATTGTCGCGGATGAAGCGGACGCCGGCGAACAGATCGCTTGGCTGCTCGCGGTGCTCCTCGGCGCGTCGGCTGCGTCCATGACGTCGATCGCGCCGGTGAAGATCATGCCGCGCCAGCCAGAACGCGACCATGATCGCCGTAGGGCAGACCCGGCGCGACCGCATAGGCGAAGCCGCCGAGCGCCGGCCCGGTGATGGTCGCCAGCTGCGCCGAGCCGCTCGAGATCGCGCGTGGCCCGCTGCAGCGCGCCCTGCGGCACGATCAGCGGCAGCAGCGCCGCGGTCGCCGGACTTTCGAACGCGCCGGCGATGCCGAGCACGAAAGTCGCGGCGAAACATCTGGACCTCGGTCAGCCAGCCGGCATAGGCGCCCCAGCACAGATAACAGCGCGGTCAGCGCTTCGGCGAACTGGCAGAGCCTGCACCACGCGCTTGCGCTCGATAACGGTCGGCGGCGTTGCCGGCGACGAACACCAACAGCGCGGTCGGCAGAAACTGGACCAGCCCGACCATGCCGAGATCGAAGGCGCTGTCCGGTGAGATCATAGACCTGCCAGCCGATCGCCACCGCCGCCGATCTGGCTGGAGAAGCGCGACAGGCTGCGCGACAGCAGGAAGAACAGGAACGATCTTTGCCGTGAGCAGAGTCGCCGGCGCCGACGGCGATCGCGCAAGACATTGTCGACCGGTTCCTGCTGATGGCGCCTGCGGATGGCCGCACACTGCGTCACTGCGTCGCTGTGTCAACGGCGGCCGCTGCATGACCAGCGGCGCGCATACGGCATTGCGCTTTGCTGCGTGCCGCGGCTCATAATCGCGCAAGGTTTCGGGGGAATTATGCTGCAACTGCAATCGGCGTTCGGCGTCGTCGCACTGCTCGCGATCGCGTGGGCGCTTCGGCGAGAATCGCCGCGCGGTATCGCTGCGGCAGGCCGCGATCGGCCTGGTCGTCACGCTCGTCACCGCCATCGTGCTGATCAAGACTGCCCGTGGTGACCCACGCCTTCGGCGCCATCAACGACGCCGTCGGCGCGATCGCCGCGGCCTCCCGCGCCGGCACCTCCTTCGTGTTCGGCTATCTCGGCGGCGGCGCCCTGCCGTTCGACCTCAAGGCGCCCGGCGCCGATTTCATCCTGGCGTTCCAGGCGCTGCCGATCGTGCTGGTCATGAGCGTGCTGACCACGCTGTTGTTCTACTGGCGCGTGCTGCCGCCGATCGTGCGCGGCATGGCCTGGCTGTTGGAGCGCACGCTCGGCGTCGGCGGCGCGGTCGGGCTGTCGACCGCCGCCAACATCTTTCTCGGCATGGTGGAAGCGCCGCTGTTCATCCGGCCCTATCTGTCGCAGACTGACGCGCAGCGAATTGTTCCTGGTGATGACCGGCGGCATGGCCGGGCATCGCCGGCACCGTGCTGGTGCTCTACGCCACGCTGCTGGCGCCGCTGATCCCGGACGCGGCCGCGCATTTCGTCATCGCCTCGGTGCTCGGCGCGCCGGCCGCGATCCTGATCAGCCTGATCATGGTGCCGGAGACTCGGACAAGCGCCACCGGCGGCTCGCTCGAAGATCCCGACATGCACGCGTCCAGACCATGGACGCGATCGTCAAGGGCACGACGGCCGGGCTCGAACTGCTGCTCAACATCGTCGCGATGCTGATCGTGCTGGTGGCGCTGGTGCATCTCGCCAACGCGATCCTCGGCGCTGCTGCCCGATGATCGGCGGCGCGCCGATCTCGCTGCAGCGGCTGCTCGGCCTAGTGATGGCGCCGGTGTGCTGGCTGATGGGCCTGCCGTGGCCGCAGGCGGTCACCGCCGGCAGCCTGATGGGCACCAAGACCGTGCTGAACGAACTGATCGCCTATGTCGATCTTTCAAAGCTCGGACCCGACGCGCTCGATCCGCGCTCGCGGCTGATCATGCTCTATGCGATGTGCGGCTTCGCCAATTTCGGCAGCCTCGGCATCATGATCGGCGGCCTCGGCACCATGGCGCCGGAGCGCCGCGACGAGATCAACGCGCTCGGGCTGAAATCGATCGTCTCGGGCACGCTGACGACGTGCCTGATGGGCGCGATCGTGGGGATGCTGACGTTAGGCTCGTCATGAGCTCGTCATTCCGGGGCGCCCGAAGGGCTGAGCCCGGAATCCATCGCGATTGCGCTCTGCGCGACCATCAATCGGATTCCGGGCTCGGCACTGCGTGCCGCCCCGGAATGACGGCGTGAGCGGCTATGACGCCACTCACGCCGTCAATTCCACCGTCTTGAAATCCGCCGGCAGGATCACTTCGAGCAATTCGACGTCGTCGGAATAATCCATGATCATGTGCTTGATCTTCGGCGGCTGGGTCCAGGCGCTGCCTTGCCGCATCATGGTCTCGCCCTGCCCTTCCATGTAGGTCTTCACCCAGCCCTTGAGCACATAGACCATCTGGAATTCGACGTCGTGGATAATGCAGTTTCGACACCTCGGCCGGATTGCACGGCCCGATCAGCCGGATCACATGCGCCTGCGCCAGGCCGTCGGCTCGCATCGGCGATGCCGAGATCGCGGTAATGCGCATAGGCGCGCAGGCCGTCGGTCTTGAAATCCTCCTTGCGATAGATGGCTGATCGCGATGCGCTGCTTCGGCCGCGCGCGCTTGACCGGCGCCGGCGCGTCCCTTGCTGGCGAGTTTCTTGCGCGCGGACGGCTTGGCGGCCGATTTGGCCGCCTTGCGCGCGCAGATTTTCGCGCGGGTGATTTCTTCTGCGCGGCTGCCGGCTTGCCGCGGCGCGCTGCTGCGGGTTTTTTCGCGCGGCTTCTTCTTGGCCATCGACGTCTCCCTTTCCTGGTTAGGAAGGATAGCACGAATCGCGCTCGTAGGGTGGGCAAAGGCGCCTGGCACCATGCCCACCACGTGGGACGTTCAGGCATCGCGTCGGATGCTCGGCATGACGCACCCTGCCCTTGCCGCTCAGTGCAGCCGGAACACGCCGTCGACGGCGCGCAGTTCGGCCGGCTTTATCAGCTTGGAATGCGCGACCGTGACCGAAAACAGCGGCCCTTCCAGCTTCTCCTGCCAGAACGCCAGAAAATCCTTCAGCGCCGGAAATTTCGGAAACAGATCGTAGTTCTGCCAGACGTAGGTCTGCAGCAGCGAAGGATGATCCGGCATCCGATAGAGAATTTGCGCCGTCGTCAGCCCGTAACCCAGCACCTGTTTCCGAAAATCCTCGGAAACAACCCCAACCCGCGAGACCATGCCAACCTCCATTGCAGGAAGCGCATTTTCAAGGGGTGGCTTGACCGGTTTGCCATCCGGAGCCACCCGGTGGAGATGCGCTCACATGAGAGAAATGTGACGCACGCGACCAACCCATCACAAGCCTAAAAGTTTAACGAACTGTTGAAATTTGCCGCATTAGCAGCAGCTTAGCGCACGTGCTAATACGGGTTTCGGCGATCCGTTCCGGCGACATTAACGATGCCGGAACGTTTTGGCAGGCCGCCATATTTGACTGCCAATTTTTCTGCTAGAAGCCCTTGTCCCGCGCAAACTCTGCGACTATGTCCAGCACTGCGTGCTGGCACTCGCCGGCAGCGACTGCCAATTCCAGAAAACTTCGAAACAGTCTTCAATATGCTTAGGAGGACTGCATGAACTTCCGTCCGCTTCACGACCGCGTTGTGGTCAAGCGCATCGACGCCGAAGAGAAGACAGCTGGCGGCATCATCATTCCCGACAGTGCCAAGGAAAAGCCCTCGCAGGGCGAAATCACCGCCGTCGGCCCGGGCGGCCGCGACGAGAGCGGCAAGCTGATCCCGATCGACATCAAGGTCGGCGACCGCGTGCTGTTCGGCAAGTGGTCGGGCACCGAGGTCAAGATCGACGGCCAGGAGCTGCTGATCATGAAGGAGAGCGACATCATGGGCGTTCTCACCGACATCCGCGCCGCCAAGAAGAAGGCCGCTTAAGCGCGCCGCATACGCTTCACCCCTGAGGAGCGCCTGCGGGCGCTGCGACGGGG
>CAWJDW010000013.1:0-242559 GCA_963841665.1 uncultured Alphaproteobacteria bacterium | reverse complement strand
CCTTTTGAAATATAAAAAGATTGAAGAGTTTGCAAAGAGCCAGGGCGTAGACTTCTATCCTGCGGGGAGGGGGATCGGTCATCAGGTAAGGGAATGCAGCGGCGTTCTTTTGTGATTGGAATTCAACGCCTAATTTCTGATAGATCATGATCGAGGAAGGCTACGCATGGCCAGGCACGCTAGCTGTTGCAAGTGACAGCCATTCGAACATGTATGGTGGTGTTGGTTGCTTAGGAACACCCGTGGTTCGAACGGACGCTGCGGCTATCTGGTCAACTACGAAGACATGGTGGTTGATTCCGCCAGTGGCTAAGGTCCATTTCCAGGGCCGCCTCCAAGACGGAGTCCAAGGAAAGGATATCATAGTGGCGCTGTGCGCGTTGTTTAGCAACGACGAGGTCCTAAACCATGCCATTGAGTTTACGGGCTCAGAGGAGACGATGAGAAGCCTTTCTATAGACGACCGCTTGACCATTGCGAACATGACGACCGAGTGGGGCGCGCTTTCAGGATTGTTCCCGATTGATGGCTTGTTACAGAGTTGGCTCCGTGCTAAGGCGACAGAGTACGCACTCTACCAGTCCAATACAGCATTTCGATTCAATCACCAGCGGCTTGATAAACTATTCGAGAACCCTATGAGCGCCGACAAGGATGCGAAGTATGCGAAATACTTGACACTAAACCTTGACACGGTCCCGAATTTTATATCAGGTCCAAATTCGGTCAAGATAGCCACGCCCTTGGCGGAGTTACAAGCACAGAATATTCCCATCCAACGTGCCTATCTTGTTTCTTGCACGAATTCCCGGAGCTCGGATATCAGAGCAGCGGCGAACGTAATCAGGGATAAGGCTACTACTAATGGGGGAGTTCTCCCAAGAATTGCAGACCATGTGAAATTCTACGTAGCGGCAGCGTCGTTATCAGAGCAGCGGGCAGCTGAAGAGCAAGGAGACTGGCAAGTTCTACTTGATGCTGGTGCACGAGCTCTTCCTTCAGGCTGCGGACCGTGCATTGGCCTGGGAGCTGGATTACTAGAGCCTGGCATGACGGGCATATCTGCGAGTAATCGGAACTTCAAGGTGCGTTGACACAGCTTCACACGATCAACACGGCCACGCACTTACAGTCAGAGCTAGGGGCGCATGGGATCCCCGGATGCAAAGGCTTTTTTGGCCAGCCCAGCCGTCGTGACCGCCTCGGCTCTCGCTGGCCGTATTACTGGTCCAGGCTGTTACTCACAACCTGCGGACTGGGCCGGTGTTGAGTACTCAGAAGGCGAGCCCTTTTCAGAGAAAAGCGTGGACGAAACGCTCGAGGCGTTGATTAGCAAGCTGGACAGCATCATTGACGCTGGGCCTGCTGATCAGGCGGAAGAAGCAGATTCAGATAAAAAGGAGCAACTAACGGAGATCCTGCCTGGCTTTCCCGAGAAAATTTCAGGCCAGATTACCTTCTGCAACTCTGACAACATCAGTACTGACGCCGTATATCCAGGAAAATACACGGTAAGAATCATCTACATAGCACACAAATGCTAGTGTCTAACAAATTGTTACAGTACCAGGACGACGTGTCTCCAGTTAAAATGGCGGAGGTTTGTATGAGCAATTATGACCCCGCTTTCAACAGCACGGCAAAATCTGGAGATATCCTGGTTACAGGCTTTGGCTTTGGATGTGGCAGCTCAAGAGAACAGGCTGCCACGTCGATCTTGGCCAAGGGGATTAACCTTATAGTTAGCGGCTCCTTCAGTGCAACGTACTCGCGGAATGGTATAAACAATGCACTCATGCTTCTCGAGGTACCGAGACTCGTTACACGTCTCCGAGAGGTGTTTGGCGCGCCAGAAGATTCAAAGGAGCAGGTCCTCACGAGACGGACGGGGTGGAAGCTAGAGTGGGATGTCCAGAGAAGCAAGGTTAACGTAACAGAAACGGATGGGACGACTTGGAGCGAATCTGTTGGAGAACTCCCGCCAAATGTGCAGGAAATCATTGCGGTGGGCGGGCTGGAGAAGTGGGTGAAGAGCAAAATTGAGAATTAGATGTATGGAGAGAGAGGTTTGCATTCCAGTCCTAAGGCCATAAGACACCCAATGACAACCGCTCGCATCGACTATTACCACTCGGGAGTGTGACATACATTCACGTCGCCTTTTGCTACTTACGCAGTTTACCAATTCAACACACCAAACCAGTCAAGTTGAGCGTTACAACGGATCCCGCACGGAACAATTTGGAAGAGCACTTGGAGCCGACATAGCTGAGTAGCCATCCCCTAGAAGGCTAACAAGATTCCAAGATTGCGAGGCCTCGAAAACCTTACGAAAGGCACGCGCCGAAGTGATTCATTCACAAGCAGCCAAGCCCTGGAAGCTCTTCGCAGAGTGAATAGACCCGAACACCCATCGCCCTCACAAAGCGAAGAACTTTTCTTACCTCCCCTTTCCTTTGTCAACCACTTTGCGCAAAGAATGCGCCGTGTACAATACACGTAGACCTAGCAATTCTGTGGTTTTAGAGAGCGCATCTTCGACTTTCCTTAAACGCACTTAGACCCACGCCGCCTGCGACAGTGCGCCGCGGTCCCTCACACTCAATAGACAGGCACCAGCTACCGGACCACTGCCGTCTACCCACGGCGTCTGTAGTACACGCTGAATCCTGCGCGCCGCCATGGCGCCGATAACACGATCGTTAGCGGCAAACTTCAAGCGAACCACTGGCAGAGCAGGCAGCATCAGACAATGCCGCAAAGCGGCAAGCGCCACAGGAAACGCCGGCTGTAAAGCCATCACCGAAGGAGGTGCCAGCTGCGCCGTCAGAGAAGGTGAGGACTCCAGCTATTATCCAACTCAAAAGATACTAATTTTTTCGAAAACAGAACCTCCCATGCCCCTTCGCTAAGCAACATCGCTGTGACGAGGTCTTTGCCACTCGAGTCAAGGCTTCTTGCCATGCGATTCTCAAGCACAACATGGCACCGATCCATTTGACAGAAGATAGACGAATCATATGCCCGCACGCGGACCCTCCCTGCTCGAAGACCTTCGAAACCAGGGAATCTCTCAATGAACATCTCAAATCTAAGCATCGAGGGAAGAAGTTCCCTTGTCCGCTTTCGGAGTGCCTTGGATGTACATACACATGCGTATCTCTAGGCGGTATGGCGGCCCATGTTTCCGCGGTACATCGACAAATTCGATGGCCGTGTCTCGTGGCCGAAGAAACAGGCTGCGAGGAAACCTTCACTTGCCACAGCGCGGCCTGGGATCACGCCAATAGAGATCACGGGGGAGCAAAGCATCCATGCCCACTTGCAAAGGAGTATAATTGCGCGGAGATGTTCTTCGTCCAGGATAAGGCCGATACCCACGCTAATCGTCAGCACAGGGGATTGAAGTATCTCTGTCCGCTAAGTAAGAAGTTCGGCTGTAAGGAGAGATTTGGCAATTCAGTCAGGGCAGACAAGCATGCCAAAGAAGCACATGGGCAGGCCGGATTTCCATGTCCAGATGCGGAACAGTACCAGTGTGGCCTACATTTCCCTACCCGCGGACAAGCCTCAAGGCACTCGCTTCAAGATCATAAGGAGGTGCGGTATGCGTGCCCACGGGCTAAGGAACTTGGCTGCTCCGCTACTTACACCGACAAGTCGAGTGCACAAAGGCATGCTTTGAGTGCGCACAACCACGTGAGATTCCCGTGCCCTGATGCGCAGAAAGAAGGTTGTGAGGAAACGTTTGCCAACCAATCTGCTGCAAACCAACACGCGAATTCAGCTCACAGGAACATCAGGTATCCTTGCCCAGTCTCTGATAAGTACGACTGTCGTGAGGTATTTACGACAAAGTACTGGGCTACAAAGCACGCAGAAATGCATAGCCATCCTTTCCGATGTCAGCATTTCCATTGCAAAGAACGGTTCGAGACCGTTGAGGAGGCCATCAAGCATTCCTACGATGACAAGCACCCACTTGCGACCGTATTCTTATGCCCGGTTCTTGGGTGCCTGGGTGCTGAAGCAGGCTACCATCTCCCGAAAGACGGCATTCCAAAGCACCGTATGGCACATGTCAGGGCCGGCGACATCGAGGAGGATGACGAGTTCAAAGTAGAAGAGGTGGAAGGATCACTCCCGTGGAGTGACCTACCGCTGTTCATCGACATTCTTAACCACCATAGCCTGGATTTGACGAATCCGATCGAGGTTGACGGCGGCGGCAGTCCTGAGACGGGTGGAAGCGACGACGACGGCAGCCCTGAGACGAATGGAATCGATGATGAAGACCATGATGCGGAAGTTCTTGCGCTGGGGGAAGATGAAGCAGATCTCAATGGTCCCGGCATCAAGACTTTGTCTACAGAACATAAAAGCCGAATTTATCGAACCAACAAGGGCAAGTGGGGTACGTAATGCATCCTCGGATATCTCTCCAGAAAGCTAACAGTTGATGACTTGAATAGTTGGCGCAAACTACTGCCCAGTAGGAGTTAGAAACCTTAAAAGGATGTGCAGGGGGCCATCTTTGCTCAAGTACAGGCTCAAGGTCGACGAGCCATGCCCATACAACAGCACGATCGATTTTGATACCGCGCGCCTCATGTTCTCCCCAAGCGGCAGACGTCACTCCCCTCGGCTGTCTCTGGAGGGTCGCTGCGTCGCGTGTCACTCCGAGCACTCGACTAGAACGGAGATAAGAAAATGGCTTGTAAAAGAAAGCCTAGTCGGTCGAGCCGGCCAATCCATGTGCGAATACAGGCGCTGCACTAAGCCTACTGTTCATGGTTCTAAGGGATGCGAACAGCATATATTGAAACTCAAGAATACGGTTGGCCGAAAATTCGATCCCCGGCCGGTCCAGGAGGTATTCAAATCCGCGGCTCAGGAGAAGTGGACCTGTCCACCTGCCTATAATGTTGTCCTTCAACTAAAGCAGAAAATCTCCGCGGGCGAGCAACCTGGCTCGAGACTTGTCTTTCTAGATAATGAGTTCTCAATTGCCTCCGGGGAACTGTGGGAAACGTCCATCATCGAAGTGGTATCGGGGGATGTTTTGATTAACACAACTATCAAACACGATCAAAAACTCAACCACAACGGAATTGATTTCTTGAGCAGAATGAGCTATGCACAGGCCAAGCATATCTACTCCTCATCCCGTTCGGGTATCGAGCGCATGAACGTACACCTGGTTGCGGCGAGGTTGAAGGAGGTCGGGATCTGTCGTGAGACAATCATCCTCGTGTGGCATACGAACACAGCCGACTTGAAAATCTTGAGAAATTTCCTGGATTCAAGTGGCTATTCAGATATCATGCCACCCGACGAGAACTGCATACCGTTGATCAACATTATTCGCTCGGGTTTGGCAAGGGTCAGGAAGAACTTGTTCCCCATGAGGTTGGAACACTTGTTCCCTGTCATGTATCCCGGGCATAAGTACGTCGGACTCAATCATGCGGCGCTCATTGATTGCAAGCAGACACGACTAGTCTGTGAGGGGTTTGAACAACTCTGCAAGCCAGTCGAAGAGCGAGAAGGGAAGTGGCGGCCAGAAAATATCGCAAAACCCTCGCAAAGGTCCGTCCTTGACTGGGCAAAGAAGGCAGATGATGTCCAGAACGGTATGTTTTCCCTACTTTTTGAGTCAGTGCTTGCTGACAGATTGAATAGAGAGCTTGAAGCGTAAAGACGCACCGGCTGAAGATAATGACGCGGGGGCTAGGCGAGCGAGAATATACTTGAAGTTCTGAGAGACCAAGAGTCAAAATAATAGTCTTTGATGGGTGAGACGAGAGTATCCGTAGAGATTATTCAAGGAAGAGTTCCGGAATTAGTTCATGCTCGGTGCCAACGGAAACAGCAAGCACCCGTCGCCTGATTTCACGCTCGGGCATCAACATTCTTAGTGGGGCAACGCCCTAAATTTAGTACATGCATCTCGCTACCAGCCGGAGGCATGGTGCCCTAAATTTAGTCTTTGCTGGGGCCTTTCAAAAGTCACCCCTTGAAGCGCCCTCCACCGAGTTGGGTAATGCACTTTAGTTTGGCACCCTTAAATAAAGGACGCGCTGACCCTAGTTCTATAAGTTCCTCCATGAGAGGCACGCCCATAAGAGCCACGCCTGTGAGAACCACGCCTGCGAGAACCACGCCTATGAGGGCCACGCCTATGAGGGCCACGCCTGTGAGGCCACGCCTATGAGAGTAGGCACGCCTATAAGGGGCAGGCTATTGGGGGCACGTCTATGAGAGCCACGCCTATGGAGACACGTCCATAAGAGACAGGCGCATGGGAGGCAGGCCCATGACAAGCACGCCTATGAGAGACACGTCCATAAGAGGCAGGCGCATGGGAGGCAGGCCTATGGCCGTGGGCCTCGATGAGGACGTGAATGCCCTTCAGCCGCATCATGTCGCCGACGAACAGGATGAAATCTCCGGCCGGCAACTGCGCTATGCGGTCTTCCCCGGAACTAGTCGCTCCGACATCGTCCGGTACGAAGTTTGGAATGACTTCATAACGGCCGTCACCGCGGGCGACGAGTCCGTTGTGGTCGGCCACGGCGCGGCTTACTGGAATGAAGCGGTCCACCAGGCCGCGGGCGAAAAATCCGGTGGCGCGGTTGCCAAGAGTTGTCACTAAGGCCTTCGCCGGTCCGTAGTGACGGGTGGCGCAAGGCAGACATCTCGACAGCTTCGGCCCAGTGCAGAGGTTCGTGCCTAAGTGCATGAAGTTCTTCTTGGGGCAGACAAGCCCGTAGTCGTGCATTGAAACGACGAACGGAATGCCGGTTGCTATTTTCACTGGAAGAAAGGACGCATATATCCAGTTGTGGGCGTGGACGATGTCCGGCTTCAGCCGGTCGACGAGCCGTTTCAGGGCAAGCGTCAGTTCAGGATCAGGGAAGGGTGGAACGTGCGGGCGCTCGGCGTCGGCATGCAATCCCGACATCCGTGACATCGTGCCTGGGAGACGGTGCACACGGACAGAGCCATCAGTCTCGACGTCAGGTGAGCCTGGCCTGCGGCACGTCCCCACTATCACCTCGTGGCCGCGCCGCGCGAGCGCAGCCCCGAGATTGCGGACATGACGCTCCTCTCCTCCGACCACGGGAGGGTAGAATTGCGAAAGCAGGAGGATGCGCATCCGAAACCTACTCCCGACATTCAGTTTTCCGGAACGAACCGCCGTGACATGGCGGTACAGCCTGCCGTTGTCCGTGCGGTAGAGCTTGGCTTCCGCCGTTTGCCGAGAGGCACGTCCCGACGTCGGAATCTCGCGTGTCCAGATGTCGCCCGGTGCTATGTCGATTGAATCATACGCCGCGAACGGACGTCCATCGATTGAGACATCAACGTCGAAGCGCTGTATCTGCCTCTCTCCGCTGCGGATGCCGAGATCGAAACGGCCGCCGTCGTCCGAAGGCACCAGCCAAAATTCGGTGTATGCGAACTGTTGTTGGGCACTTTCGTCGTGGACCGCCAAAGCGTAGGCTCCGGCGGCCAGCGAGGCAGCCAGGGCGATCACCAGGGCAGGCGCGAGGCCGAAGCCGGAGGGAAGCGCGTACGGAAATCCTGGCGTGCGATGCCTCAGGGCCGCCAGCGACGCCAAGACGGTCACTGTCCAATACCAGGCTGCCCATCCGACCGGAATTCATGAGGTGAGCAACGTTGAGTGCGAAGCCGCCCGCGATGCCGATCGCGAGGCTGGCTCCGACCGCGTAGAGGATGTGCTCGGACAAAGTCGACACACGGATTCCGATAGCACGCAAAAGCGCGTGGCCCGGAATCAGGAGCGCTGCGGGTGCGCCGAGTAGCGTGCGGACGAAAACACCGTCCGAAACCCGCACGGTCAGGACGAGCGCTGTCGTCCAGAGGCATGCGGCCAGAAGGTCGCGGCGATCAGGAGTGTCCATGCATTCCTCTGAGATCGAAGATCTTGATCCAACCGTTGTCGTAGATGCGGCCGACTCCGTCGATGGCGTCGAACTTGAGCAATGCCTGCGGCGACAGCGGCGTGCCGTCGTTCCTGTCCCACGGATCGAAATAGAAGCCGAGCAACGGCGGGGACATGGACAGCCGCATGTCGACGAACATGAACTCGATGTCGGATTGCGCCAGCGACCAGAGATCGTCGGGCGGCAGGTGCTCCGACTCGTAGATGCGTCCAGTGGGCACGCCAGGTGCGACGTCGACTTTCACATTTTGTCGTCCGTAGCCGGCGAGCAGAAGCCGACCGATCCGATCGGCGACGAAGCGGTTGTCCGCCGCCTAGATGGCTCCTGGTCCATAACGCCGTCTCGACAGCCATGGGCTCAATCGATTCTTCATCGCCGCCGACCCGGTATTTTCCGCGAATCGGCTCAACGGTGGCAGTGGTCACGCCGCCAAGCACGATCACGGCAAGGGCGAGCAACGGAATGACACGCTGCGGACTTCGCGGCCAGAACGGTTGCCAGTAGCGGATGAGGGCAGTTGCGACGAGCAGGCCGACGCCAACCATCGCCAGCGTTCCCATGCGGTTACCCATCTCCCATCCGCCAATAGTCAGCCGGAAGGCCACCGATATCGGGAATGCGCAAGCCAGAAGCGTCAGGAAGATGACGCGGCTGTCGTGCCAGCGTCGCCTCGGGATTGCCATGACTGCCTGCCAGGTGCCCGGAGCATCTGAGATGGCCGCGGCGGCGAGAGATCGGAAGAAGCCGGTCGCGCAGCCTATCGAGAGCAGGAGGATCGCAGCAAGCGTGGTCAGCCTCAACAGGATCGACTGGGTCGGCGCGCCGAGGGAGCTCGGGGGCGCGGCGGCCAGATGGATGATCCGATCGAGCCAGGAACTGAGCGAGTACAGGCTAGCCCGGATGACCGGTTCCAGATAATGGACCAACATGTCGCCCCAGAACTGCATCCACAACATCGGGATAAGGATGGCCAAAATGGCCAGTCCAATTGCGATGCCGACATCGCGGCGAGAGGCGCCGCGGCGTAGGATCTCGAGCGCCGCGATCGCCACCAGATAGATTGCGGCGTAGGCCGCGGACAGATGGTGAGTGACGGCAAGGGCAGTCAGCAACCCGACGATCAGGATGACCGCCGCGAACCGGTCGGCGCGATCTCGCTTCCTGGATCGCGCTTCGATGGCGAAGATCAGTGCGACCAACAGCGATGCCGAGACTTTCGTATGAAAATGACGCCTCGAACAGCACGAAAGTCGTGCATCCCATGTAGGTGAGACAGGCCATCGCGGCCATGCGCGGTGATCCGCACACGCTCTCGTAAAGCAAGAACAGAGCGACGATGAAGGTGAACTTGCAGACCGCGAGCAGCAGCATCGCGGACGCGAACAGCGACAGTCCCGTCAGGTTGGCGATTGCCGTCGTGAGTATCTCCAGCGCGGGGTAGGTTGGTGCGATCGGAAGCAGCGGATTGGATAGAAATAGTCGCCCTGCAGTCATCAGATCGTCGGCCGCGACCCAATGCAGGAATTCGTCGTGGCCGCTGAAGCTCGTCGGCGAGTAGACGGCCTTGTGAAAAAATAGACCTCCCGTCAGCAGCAACAGCAGCGCCAGACGCTCGGATCGGGCAATCCCAGGCCACGAGATCCGCAGCGTCGCCGGAACGATGAGCAGAAGGACTCCGGACCAGAAGAGCGGCGCGGCCATAACATCGCCGCGGCGCCCTGCGCCCTGGCCAGCCGCGATCAGAAGGAGAGCGACGGCCACAACCAGGGATATCGCCGCGATCCAACCCGAGTTCGGGCGGGCCGATGGAGCGTCGACGATGGTGCCGCGCAGATCCGGCCCGATGAAATCCAATGCGGTGCTGAAGGCCCCGCGTAGTCCGGACCGCGTCGGAACCCTTTCTCTGAGGACGCCGGTCGGACTTGTCGCTGTCATTGTGTCTCCGGAGGGCGTCATGACGGCATCGCGATCCTGCGCGAAAGATGCGTGGCGGGCGGACGGCTCAGAACCTCGCGATAGATGTCGCTCAGCGATCGAGCGCAGGCGTCCCAGTCGGGTAAATCGAGATCCGGGACGACGCGCGGATTCATCAGATCTTCCGCGATGGCGGCGGCCAGATCCTTCGGAGCGGTGTCGAGCGGCAATGCGCGGCCCAGCCCTTTGCGGGCGATCTCGCGAAGACCGGACGTGTCGCTGGTGAGCACCGGACGGCGTAACGCGACCGCCTCCATCACGGCGACCGGGTGAGCCTCATATTCACTGAACAGCACGAACAGTCCTGCGCTCGCCAGCAGATCCGTCATGCCTTGACGGTCGGCTGCCGGGATGGCAGCGATCGTGATCCGCGACTGCAGCCCCAGTGTCGCCACGCGTTTGCGCAATTCGCCTTCGTACGGGCCTTTCCCGGCGATGCGAAGCCTCGCATTTGGCATCCGTTCGATCAGGTAAGGCATCGCCTCGATGATGCGGTGATGCCCCTTGTAGCGTTCAAGTCTGCCGGAGGAGACGATCAGGTTGGGATCGACCCTGACACCCGGGCTCGCCCGCAACATCGCAGCGCCGTTCGGCACGACGGCGAAGCGTTCCTTGGGAAGGCGCAAGCGGGTGCTGAAGAAATCGGCTTCAAATTCGGAGACGCCAATCAGCCGATCAGCCCGTATTATCAAGGGCCGGAGCAAGGCATGCTGAGGCCGGCGCACGGCGTTGCGCAGACGCGAGGAATGCCCGCCGGAGTGGAATGTCAGCACGAAGGGAATGCGGCTGCGGATAGCAGCGAGCATTCCAAGTGGCGCCACGAAGGTATTGTAGCCTTGGAAGTGCACCAGATCCCACGTGCCACGCCGGATTGCGGCGTAGACGTCGGGTGCCCAGTACAAGTCAAGCTTCTTCGGCCAAGCGGCCACGCGGCGGACGCGCATGCCGCGCACGTCCTCTTCGACCGGCAGATCGCCGGACGGATCGGTTGTAAGCACGTCGACCTGGTGGCCGCGCGCCGCCATGCGCGGGCCCACCTCATCGACGTGGGTCTCAATGCCGCCCATGAACGGATAGCATCGAGCGGCAACCATGAGAATACGCACGCTATGTCCAACTTTCGTGGTCGAAAACGTCAGTGTTCTTTGTTTTTCCGCTCGTGTTTACGGTGCTCCGAAGGAGATGAGCGAGACCTGTGACAAGATCCGTTCGCGCACAATCGTTCTGAGAACGCGACATCCGTCACGGATGGCATGCAGGTTGCTCTCGCCCGAGATGCGGGAGGCCTCGAAGCTCGGGATTTCGACGATGTTGAGATGGTTTTTCAGCGCACGGACATTGATCAGCGTTTCGATCTCGAAGCCGTCGCAATCGCAGTTCAGCGTGTCCACGTGCTTGCGCCAAAACGCCATGTAGCCGTAGCAGAGGTCGGAGAACACGCCGCCATAGAGCACGCGCACGATTTGGGTCAGGCCCCAATTGCCGAGCATGCGGAAGAGCGACATGTCGTCGGTGCCAGCTCCCTGAAGGAAGCGCGATCCCTTGACCAAGTCCGCTCCGGCCATCAGCGCGCCGACGAACGCGATGGCTTCCTCCGGTCCCATCGAACCATCGGCGTCGATCATCACGATGATGTCGCCCGTAGCGGCCTCAAATCCGGCCTTCAGCGCCGCACCCTTGCCCCGGCGGCTCTCCATGACGACCTTGACGTCAGGGCGTAACCGCTGCGCGACCGCCACCGTATCGTCGGTAGAGCGTCCGTCGACGATCACCACCTCGTGCGCCCATTGCGGTATCCGCGGCAGCAGCCACGGGAGATTCTTGGACTCGTTGAGAGTTGGGATGACGAAGGATACTCGCGGAAGAACCAGCAACCGGCTCGAGGCAAGATCTGTCGGAGGCGGCCGATCGGAGGAGCTGGTGCTGGTCGATGTCAGCGGAAATGGGGCGTTCATGATAACACCTCTGTCTGTTGACGATCGGTGACGAGAGCCGCGGTAGATGCGCGGGTCTCGCCTGGTAGCCGCGGCGCGCGACGGCTGGTCAATGCCATCGCAAAATGGCGGGCGAGAACTCGGGCAGGATGGTAGGTGCCGTATACGAACCGGCTCACGGGGCCGAAACTGTTGGCGGAGGCGGGCCCGATGAAATGCAGGCCTGGGACTGAACTCTCGTAGTGACGAGATAGCCGTGGCGCGCGTTCGACCAGACCTATCGCACCCAGTATCTCCGGAGAGAGGAACTCCAACCGGTCGATGTCGACCTGATAGCCAGTAGCGAAAACGACATGGTCGGCCCGCAACATGCGTCGTCCGCCAGAGGGGTCTGCGAGATCAATGACGACCTTGCCACCCCGGATCTCCGCAGCGCGGACGGCGTGACCGAGGCAGAGCGGCACCTTGCCGACGAGCCGGTCCTTCATAAAGGCGCCGCCGAGGGGGCCGAGGGCTTTCGTGCGCGCCAAGGCGACTCGCGTCTCCTCGGGCAGGAGATGGATCAGGTCTGGACGCTTGGCGCAGGTGCCGAGCGCCCAGCCGTGTCCGATGCCGCTCATCGGCGCCGAGACGCGCTCGAACCAGGAGCGGGATCGCGGCCGTTCGGCGAACTTCAGCGCCGAGTTCCGGCTGACCAAAGTAGTGAGGGTCCCGCGCTCATGCAGAAGGGCCGCAAGATCCGTCGCCGACGATCCAGATCCGATTACGACGACCTCCTTGCCATCGAGCTCGTCAAGCGGACCGTAGTCGCCGCTATGCGAGCACCTCTCCGGTGGTAGACCGGCGGCTTCGGCAGGAAGGCGCTTGAACGGATGAAGGCCAACCGCAACCACGACGCGACGCGCCCGCACGGACTCGCCGTCGTCGAAGACAGCATCGAAGCCGCCTGCCGACGGCGAGAGCGAGGTCAATCTCTTGCGTTCGATCGATGGCACGTAGCGTGCGGCGAACGCGTCGCCATACGCGACGAAGCGTTCAACCGGCAACGGCGTCATTTCGTCGTGATAAGGAATGGCTCTCGCGGCGCTGAAGTTCTTGACGGAAAATTCGTTTTTCGGATCGGACAAGCAGGACGCCCACGGGTAGGACTTGAGCAGCATGCCTTCCGGCATGTTGTTCTTCCAGGCCCCCATCGGCTCGCCAAAAACGCGGTGCTCGATGCCGTTAGCCGCCAGATGGGCCGCGAGTGAGAGCCCGTACGGACCGGCACCGATAATCGCAACGTCCAATTTCGAATTCGTCATCTATTGGCCCCGGAAATGAAAGATACGGGATGATGGATGCGGGCTCGCGGTATGCCGCATAGCCATCATTCGAGATGCTCGGTCGCATTGGAAGCGCGCTGGGGCGGTAGCTCTTTCTAGTAGTCGCTGCATGCTGCACGGAGCGGTACGGGAGGGCGCGCGCGAGAGCGGGCGGACGTGCAAACCTGGGCAGCGCCGGCGAGTGGCGCCGATCCGCAATTCTTTGGCGTCGATCCGCAAGACCTCTCTCTCGCAGGCCGAGCCAGTAGACCCAGCGCGGAATCAGCGAAATTCGAGCCGAAATCGATGGATTTCCGAGCAGTTGAACATGCGAACGGGAGCGAGCGGTCGCCTGCGCCACATTCTCTTGCTCTCGCCCCATTCTGGCCGCGTGTGGAGCAAGACGTTTCCACGCGGGAGTCCAGATCGAGCCTCGAAGCCGTCGAATTCGGCCACCAATGCCGCCGCGGGTTCGGGGCCATACCTCGTAAGAGTTACCTAACTAGGAGCTACTGAATGACAGTTGGAACGCAGAGCGATCTTTCCGCACCCGCGGGCTACAGCTCAAGCGATCTTGTGTTCAACGACGACTTCTCCGGCACGTCGCTCAATAACTGGAAGACCTACATCACCAGCAACGCCGCCAAGGGTGCCGCATGGAATAGCAATGGCAGCGGCGGAAGCAACGAGGGTGCCCAGTACGCGGCGGATTACGATCTGCCGAGCAACGTCTCGGTCAACAACGGTCTGACGCTAACTACTACGAAGCAGACTCAAACCGTCAACGGCACGACGTATCCGTACACGGGCGGTGCGGTCTCGAGCTACGGCAAGTTCGAGTTCACCGGTGGCTATCTGCAAATCAGCGCGGAGTCCTCCGGCGGCAGCGGCGCCTGGCCGGCGCTCTGGCTGCTGCCAGGACAAGGTGCAGGGAACAGCGGAGACAATTTCGAGATCGACATGCAGGAAGGCGGCATGACCACCGCTGCCAATCCCAACAATTACTTCACGTACCACCTGCACAATTCGTCCGGACAATTCGGTGGGTCGGTCAATACCGGCGAGGATCTGACCACGGGCTACCACACCTACGGTATCGATTGGGAGCCCGGCAAGTCGATCACTTACTACCTTGACGGCAAGGCGATCGGCGAGATCACCAGCGCTCAGACGACGATTCCGAGCGAGCCGATGGAAGTCATCATGAACAACTCGATGGCGAACTCCAACGCGTCGGGCTGGCATACGTCCGTGAATTCGTCCACGCCGTCGACGACACAGATGAAGATCGCAGACGTTCAGCTCTATCAGAAGGCAGGTAGCGGCGAGACCGTGACGGGCAAGAACGTGACCGCGGGTTCGGGCACGACCTCCTCTGGAGGTACGACGACCGGCGCGGCGTCCGGAAGCACGTCTTCCGGTAGCTCGACATCTGCTGGAACGCCGTCAGGCGGGACCACGACCACCACGGGGACGGGTTCGACCGGGACGGCATCGGCCGGCACCGGCGGTTTCTCAGCACCGAGCGGGCCTTCCTCCGGCAGCACGGCGTCGGGAAGCGGTACCACCACGACGACCGGAAGTGGTAGCTCGTCAGCGGGCACCACGGGTACCGGAACGGGTACCACTTCCGGCGGTGGTAGTGTGACTGATCCGACCGGCGCCAATTCCGGCACCACGTCTTCGGGCGGGACGAGCGTCAGCACCGGCAGCTCGGGCACCACGACGCCGAAAGCGCCCTCGCTTACCGTCGCGGATCCCGCGCTGTCGGTTAGCCCGGGGCGTCATAACGGCATCGACCTCGGAGTGAGCGTCACCGTTCCCAAGGCCGGGGACAACGTGACCGTCAATATCAAGGGATTGCCGGGCTACGAGACGATCACTGACAAGCTCGATCACAAAACCTTCAGCGGAAGCAACATCACGCTCACCGCCGCGGAGGCGAACAGCGGGCTGACGTTGACCTCGTCTTACAGAGGCACCGGGCATCCCACGGCGACCCTGACCGTGACCGCGACCGACCACACCGCCAATTCGTCGAGTGCGGCGCAATCAATCGTCGTGAAGGATCCGCCGGCCACCTCGGTAACGACTACGCCGTCGGGCTCGAGCGGAACGTCGGGTGCAAGTTCGTCGTCCCACGGCGGGTGGTCGGCTCTGCAAGCTGACGTCTCCCATTGGTTCGACAGCCATCCCGGTTTCGCCAAGATGGCGAAAACCCTGGGCGACGCCGTAACGTCGAAATCCCAGTCCGCAATTTCGGCAGGCGGATGGTCGACGGATTCTGCCGCGAGCGCGGGCGACAAGGCTTATGCCCTGCTCAACCAGATGATGGCCTCCGACTTCGGCAAGGGCTCGCATTTCGCACAGGGCGGCTCTCCTTCCGCACAGAGCCAGCAGCAGACGTCCAGCCTGCTGACCAGGCCGCTGCACTGATCTAGCCACAACTCAAAAGGACGCGCGGAGGCTCGCTCTCCTCTTCGGAGGCGAACCGGTCGTCGCGCGTCCTCATTTCCGAAAGCATTCACCTCATGACGGTCAAGAGCAAAAAGGCGCGGCCTCACGCTGTGCATCATGATCCTGCATTCGAACAGGGTGTCCGGGCGCTCACTGTCCTGTCTCGCCTGCACGGACGCAGCGTCGGACCGGAGGAAGTCCGGCAGCACTGCCGGGGGAATGTCCTCAACATGGCTGAGATGGCCAGATGCGGCCGCAAGCTCGGTCTCAAGATCAGAGAGACCAACGTCGACTGGAGCGGACTGCGCGACGTGCGGTTACCTGCCGTGGCAGCATTGCAGGACGGCGGTTTCTTGCTGCTCGGGCAAGTGGTCGAGGACCGCATCGTCGCGGCCAACCTCGACGATACGCGACCGAAATATATGGCACGGATGGAACTGGAAGCGGTGTGGGACGGCCGCGTCGTGGCCCTGTCCCAGCCTCGGACCTGGAAGGATACTCTGTCGAAGCTTCCAACCTTCGGAATCCCGAGACTGCGCGGCGTCATCGGTCTCACGCTGCGGGCGCCATTTGCTGGCCTCACAGCCGCTCTCAATGGCATGGGCCGATTAACGGGCTTGCCATGGTGGCGACCGGAACGAGAGGAGTCCGCAGAGGTCGCGGCCGGCGCCTTCGATCGCACCGGCGAAGACGTCCCGGTTGATCACGCGAAGAGCGAATCTGCACTGCTTGCGATGACCATCCTGCTTCGCTGCCACGGGGTGGGTGCTGATCCCGAGCAGATACGTCATCGTATCGGTACACCACGCATCGGCGTGCCAGAGGTGCTGCGCTGCCTCAAGGACATGGACCTGAAGGCCCGGTTGTTGCAAACGCGATGGGAGCGGCTTGCTTCCACGCCGCTGCCGGGTATCGCCGTGCTGCGCGACGGCAGCTTTCTGATTCTGGGCAAGGTCGCATCCGACAAGGTTCTGGTGCAACGTCCGGGTGAACCGAGCCCCGAGGCGATGTCGAAGGAGGAGTTCGAGTCCGTCTGGAGCGGACAGTTGATCCTGGCCGCGCGTCGGGTCGGCCTTTCCGACCTCGCTGGCCGCTTCGACATCTCCTGGTTCATGGGGGCGATCGGCAAATATCGCCGCATGCTCATCGAGGTGTTGACCGCCTCGTTCTTCCTTCAGCTGTTCGCGCTGCTCTCGCCACTGTTCTTCCAAGTGATCATCGACAAGGTGCTGGTGCACCGCAGCCTGAGCACGCTCGATGTCCTGGCCTTTGGGCTGGTGGCCATCGGTCTGTTCGAGGCCGTGCTGGGCGGTTTGCGAACCTATCTGTTCGCGCACACCACCAACCGCATCGACGTCGAACTCGGTGCGAGATTGTTCCGGCACCTCATCTCGCTGCCAATTGCCTACTTCCAGTCGCGTCGGGTCGGCGATTCGGTCGCCCGCGTGCGCGAGCTTGAGAACATCCGTCAGTTCATCACCGGCTCGGCGCTGACGCTCGTCATCGACCTGCTGTTCACGGCGGTCTTCCTGGCGGTGATGACGTTCTATTCACCTATCCTGACGCTGGTCGCGATTGCGGCGTTCCCGTTCTACGTCGGGATCTCGGCCGGGCTGACGCCGATGTTCCGACGCCGCCTCGACGAAAAATTCCGCCGCGGCGCCGAGAACCAGTCGTTCCTGGTGGAAAGCGTCACTGGTATCGAGACTCTGAAGGCGATGGCAGTCGAGCCGCAGATGCAGCGGCGCTGGGAGGAGCAGCTCGCGGGCTACGTCGCATCGAGCTTTCGCGTGACCAGTCTTAACAACACGGCCAGCGAGTCTGTGCAACTCATCAACAAGCTGGCAACGGCGGCGACCCTCTACTTCGGCGCTAAGCTGGTGATCGGCGGATCCTTGAGCGTCGGCGAGCTCGTGGCATTCAACATGCTCTCGGCTCGCGTCAGCGCGCCGGTGCTGCGGCTCGCGTCGATCTGGCAAGAGTTCCACCAGGCCCGGCTGTCGGTTGACCGGCTTGGCGACGTCCTCAACACGCTGCCGGAGCCGACCTTGAACCCCGGTCGAGCGGCGCTACCGCCGATCCGAGGCAGGGTTACCTTCGACCATGTCACCTTCCGCTATCGCCCCGACGCGCCTGAAATTCTGCACGACCTCGGCTTCGAGGTAGAGCCTGGCCAAGTTGTCGGCATCGTGGGCTCGTCCGGATCGGGCAAGAGCACCCTGACCAAGCTCGTACAGCGGCTCTATGTGCCGGAACGCGGACGCGTCCTTGTGGACGGCGTCGATCTGACGATGGTCGATCCGGCCTGGCTCAGGCGGCAGATCGGAGTCGTCTTGCAGGAGAACGTGCTGTTCAACCGCACGATCCGCGAGAATATCGCGCTGGCCGACCCGACCATGTCGATGGAGCGGGTATTCGCCGCCGCCGAGCTCGCGGGTGCGCACGACTTCATCCTCGCGCTTCCGGAAGGCTACGACACCGTGGTTGGCGAACGCGGGGCCAGTCTATCAGGCGGTCAGCGGCAGCGCATCGCGGTGGCTCGGGCATTGGTAGGCGATCCTCGCATCCTGATCTTCGACGAGGCGACCAGCGCCCTCGACTACGAGAGTGAACGGGCGATCCAGCAGAACATGAGGCACATCACGGCGGGACGCACCGTCTTCATCATCGCCCACCGGCTTTCGACCGTACGCAACGCCGACCGCATCATCACCCTGGAGGCGGGACGGGTGGTCGAAGACGGTAGCCACGACGAATTGATTCGCCACAACGGCCGCTACGCCAAGCTCCACATGATGCAGGGAGGTCTTCATGGGATCCGCTAACGCAGAACGTACCATCGTTCCGTTCCCGCGCCGGCCGCTCGCCGCGAGGCGGGATCACGAATTGGCCTTTCTGCCGGCGGCGCTCGAGATCGCCGAGACCCCGCCATCGCCGGTGGGACGCGCCGTCGGAGCGACGATCATCGCCATCTTCTGCCTCGCGCTGCTCTGGGCCACCCTGGGCAAGGTCGACATCGTCGCCACCGCAGAAGGCAAGATCGTTCCGTCGGGCCGGACCAAGCTGATCCAGCCATTCGAGACCGGCATTGTTCGGGCGATCCACGTCCACGACGGCCAGCACGTCAAGGCCGGACAATTGCTGATCGAACTCGATCCTACAATGACCGTAGCCGAACAGGACCATCTTAAGGGAGATCTCGTCGCCGCACAGCTCGATGTGGCGCGCCTTAAGGCGGTATTGTCGGATGGTGATGACCCGCTGGCCTCTTTCCGACCACCTGAAGGCGCCACGGCAGAGCAGATCGAGATGCATCGCCAGTTCCTGATCAGTCAGACCTCGGAGCAACGCGCCAAGCTCTCCGAACTCGACAGGCAGACGTCCCAGAAGGACGCCGAGCGCCGGACCGTTTTGGCCAATATCGCGAAGCTCCAGGCCACCATTCCGTTGCTGCAGGAACGCGTCGATACGCGCAAATATCTCTCTGATAAGGGCCTGGGCTCGAAAATGACCTATCTGACCGAGGATCAGGAGCTCGTCGGACAGCAACAGGATCTCGCAATCGAGCAGACCAAGATGGAGGAGGCCGTCGCCGCACTCGCAACGCTTAAGGAGACCCGCGAAAAGACGGCGGCCGAATTCCGACGAACGACCTATGACGAGCTCGCAAAGGCCGAGCAAAAGGCCGCCGGAATAGCAAAGGACGAGATCAAAGCCGCGCGACGAACCCAACTTCAGGAACTGACGTCGCCGGTCGACGGCGTCGTTCAGCAGCTCGCCGTGCACACCGTCGGTGGCGTGGTAACGCCTGCGCAGCCTCTCGCGGTGATCGTCCCGCTGGACAGTCAGTTGGAGATCGAAGCGACTCTTGCCAACGACGACATCGGTTTCGTACACGAGGGCCAGGATGTCGAGATCAAGGTCCACGCCTTCAACTTCACGCGCTATGGCCTGATTCGCGGACGGGTTCTCAGTGTGTCTTCCGACGCAGTTCAGCGCGACGGCACCGCCGACAGGGCGCACGATGCATCGAAGGGCGAGGGCCAGCCGGCGGCGGAGAACCTCGTCTACATGGCGCGGATATCGCTCGACCGCCATACGATGAATGCGGACGGCCGCGCCGTCGACCTGGGTCCCGGTATGGCGGTCACGGCGGAGGTCAAGACCGGCGCGCGTCGGATCATCGGCTACTTGCTGTCGCCCGTCGCCAAGTATGAACACGACGTGCTACGCGAGCGTTAGGAGGCGGCGCAGTAGCAGGTTTCAATCCGTGGCGTCGGCGACCCGTTCGCCCTCGCCAGCGAGGAAGACCATGTCGTGCTGGACAGGCACGATCGGCTGAACTGCCGATGGAAGCGGGCGATAGCGGATTGTGACATCTTGTCCGCTGCCAGGCCGGCCCCAGAGGTCGATCACTTCGAGATCGGCATCGCGGTTGTAGGTGTGGCAGCCGAACCGGCCGCTGACGATGCGGCCAACGGGTGTCTGCTCGAACGTCGTCTCGTCGAGCGCGTCAATGCGGCAGAAAGTCAATCCGCGGCCGTAGTAGCGTGCGCAATCCTGCGTCGGCCGCAGCGTGCGGTCGCCGTCCCGGATGAAGGCGCCTGCCGGTCTGCTCAGGACTGCATCGATCAGCATCGGGTTTCCGGTGTGCGGTTTCCAGGCCCCCATCAGACTATCCGCGTGGAAGATACCGAGCATGTCCCAGGAAGACGACTTCATGGCTCGCAGACAGGTGAAGAACCAAACGTCACCGCCATGGATGAGCGGCGTCGTGTCATAAGCCTCGAGTCCTTCGGCGAGACGCGCTTCGCGTACCCATTGGAAGGGAAATTCAGTCGCTCTGTAGAGGTCAACATTGCCGGAGGCTCCCGCTTCCGGAAGCATCCATATCTGCCCGTCGTGTTCAAAGACGTGCGGATAGGACAGGTGATGCGGCTCCTGCAGCACGATGCGCGGTTCGCTTATGTCCCCATCCCGTAGTACTTCGGCGACCGAGATGTACCCGCGATCGAGAGCGTAGGAGAATTGTTCGAAGAAAATGTATTGTCGTCCGCGATGATGGAAAGGGAAAGGATCGGCAAGATAGCTTTCGCTTCCGCCGGAGAACACGTGGAACGAGGCCTGGCGCGCATCGGGCAGGCCCGCCGATCCGGTGAGCCGCCATCCGATGCTCCAGAATGGTCCGCCGGTAATCAACTTGTTCAAAAGTTTAGTCGCTTTCCACGCCACCATGACCGCGCTGCGCGCGATCGCCCCTGCGGAAACGGCTAACGGCTTCCTGCGATGTCCGGAATTCCATGTCGCTGTGGAAGGTCCAGGTACCAGGGCAGTTTTGTCGTGCACCGCCTTGGTGATCAGCGCGACAGCGCAGGAAAGCGAGCCGTCGAGTCCGGCAGAGATAACGGCGCGGTCGGTGCTCGCCGGCCTCGCCCGCCAGGGCTGCTGAGGTCTTGCATCGTCGTGCAGTTCGATTTCGAGATCTAGTCCATCGATCAGAGCCGCTATGACTTCCGATCTCATCGGGGATGCCATTGAAGAGCGGGGTCAGCACGCGACCTTCGAGCGTGGCGCGGTCATCGCCGACGAAATCAATCGTCACATCGGCTGGGCCTTCCGCCTGCGAAGGCAGCGCGTGCAGCGCAACGTCCATGGGAACGACCGCTTCGCCGGCGCGCGCACCGTAGACCAGTCGCTCGAATTCCAGCAGCATCAAGCACGCCGCTGGCATGGGGCGGCGGATCGATGCAAATCGGCAGAATACTTCGTCGCCGAAGCGTTCCGTCAGGCTTTCAGCCATCCAAACATGCCAGCGCAGAAGCCGCGACGGATCGAGATGGAGGCAGACGCGCATCTCGGTTCTTCTCCGGGAGGACAAGATCCTCCTTTAGACATTAACTTTCGATGATATGTGCCGCCCCACCCGGGGACATGGCGGCGGACATTTTTTGCGAAGCGGGGAAAAGGCAAGCTCCGAAGAAGCAGAAGCGTCGCCGTCCTCGCGAGGTCCATCGGATAGTGCACAAGGGCCGGTAGCGGATCGTCACGGCGAAACAAGCCGTCGATGATCACGGCTCCCGGAGGTAGCGCATGCGCGCCATAACGCAGCCTTTCGATCCAGGAAGCCTGCCATACCAACCGGCGGTCCACAGCCGTCGTCGTTGGCAGAGGCGGCAAACCGACCTCATGCCGGTAGGCGATCAGCGGAATGTTCGTGCCGGCAAGCGTCGCGATTTCCTCCTGCCAGTCAGTACGGCCGACCGTCGGCTCAATAATGAGGAAACGGCCATCGCGTTCGTCGCACTTGTATTCGATGCCGCCGAATCCGCAATAGCCAATCTCCGTCAGGATGTTCCTTGTGATGCTTTCGATCTCCCGACAGTCAGCGGCGGTGCAGAACGCCGTGGAGCCGGTGCATGGCGGAGTAGATGCGAGCTTGCGGCCGGTGAACATGATGGGGGAAGCTTCGCCCGGTACACGGTAAAAGAGGCAGAAGTAGATGTTCTCGTCAGGGCCTGCGACGATCTCCTGGACCAGTGCCGTGCCGGCCACCATCATGATGCTCTCGGCGGCTGTGTTTGCTTCTTTGTGGTCGTGCGCCGTGACCAGACGAGGTGCGTGGCCCTCGTGAAAATGCCGTTTGTCGGCCGGCTTGACGATCATGGGCGGTCGCAGAGGTCCGATGCCGGCGAGGTCCGCACGACTGCGTACGACGACAGCCCTTGGTACCGGCCAGCCGCGCTTCACCGCATTCTCGTGAAAAGCGGCTTTGTCATGCAGCATCATGACCGTCTCGTGCAAAGGTAGACGGAAGCGGAATAGCCCTTTCAGGTCGTCGCGACGTTCGGAGAGTGTCAGCAGCGCTAGCTCGTCGGTGACGACCAGGAACGGCGGCTCCGCAAACTCTTTTGAAAGTGCGCGGAGCCGGTCGAGGAAGCCGTCACCGTGGAGATCGTCGACGATCAAGGAGCGCGCGTGACGAGACCATCGCGCCGGATTTGACCACCTGCGATCGACCACCAGGACCGGCACGCCGCCGGCGGCAAGGCTGCGACATACGCCCAATCCGTTCAGTTCTCCGCCAATGACGACCGCCGGGACGTTTTCCCGGGTGTGGAGGATTTCTTCGAAAACGATCTGACGCACTTGCCGACCATCGTTGCTCGGCGCCCAAGGGACGCCCTCGAACACTATGCACAATCGTGCCGAGATTTGCGGAACCAGAGGAGGTAATCCGACCGAGACGTTGCGTATGAGGCGCGGTGATTGTCAGGTGCAGGCATGATCGTCAATTTGATGAAGCAGGCAATATTGGTGGCATCGCTGGTGACATCGTTAGCCGCGGCACCCAGCGCATCCGCCGCTCCGGCAGCGGCTTTCGTGCGCACTTCGGGAACGCAGTTTGTCCTCGAAGGCAGGCCTTTCTTTGTGACCGGCGTCAACAATCACTATCTCACCTTCGGCTCGCGCGAGGAGGTCCTTCGTGTCCTCGACGATGCAGTGGCCATGGGCGCGAACACGGTACGGACGTTCCTGCAGCCGGTGATCGGCTCGCTCGACGGAAGCGTCCCCACGATCTGGAACAGGACGAGCAAGGCCGACGCCTCCAATCTCGGCACGAAAGGAGCCTATCTCCTTTATTGGGATCCCGGCAGGGCCGCCATGGGCATCAACGACGGTCCGGATGGCATCCAGAAGGTCGACTTCCTCATTCACGAAGCGGCGTTGCGGCATTTGAAGCTCATCATCGCGTTCCTGGATTTCTGGCCCTACACCGGCGGCGCGCAGCAGATGCGGTCCTGGTACGGCAGCTCCGACAAGCAAACTTTCTTCTTCGAGGATCAACGCACCAAACAGGATTACAGAAGCTGGATCGACCATGTCGTCAGCCGGATTAATCCACTTACCGGTATTGCCTATCGCGACGATCCCACGATCATGGCGTGGGAACTGATGAACGAGGGCAATGCAAGCCCGGAATCACTTCGGCTTTCTTGGAGCGCCGAGATGTCGGCCTATGTGAAGTCCGTCGATCCTAACCATCTCGTCGGATCGGGTCATGCCGGCGTGGCCGACAGGATGTCCGATCTCGCGATACCGAGCCTCGATTTCGGCACCTGGCATGGCTACCCGTCCTACTACCGTCTTACGGTTGCGCAGTTCAACGAAGCGATCTCCGAATTTTGCGAGCTTGGGGCTGCCGCGAGCAAGCCGGTCCTTCTGGAGGAATTCGGCTATGCCCGCTCGAACGCCGGCTATGCCGATGCATATGAGAAATGGCTTGGCACTATCGAGCGAGATCACTCGTGTGCAGGTTGGCTGGTGTGGCGTTTGGTGTCGCGCCAGGACGGCGGTCGTTATCCCGCCGACACTTTCGATCGGTTCGATGTTCACAACGACGGCGGTCCGCTCTGGAAAGTCCTGCAGGCAGCGGCACAAGCCGGACGGAGTCGCGAACGGTCGCAAGGATTGTCCGCCGGGGGCAAGGAATCGGGAGGCGTGGAATGAAGCTCGTGCCGGTGCGCGGGGAGCCGATCAGCTTGTCCGTGGTGATCTGCGCGCACACCCTGGACCGATGGAACGATCTTTGCGGCGCGGTTACTTCGGTGACAACGCAGGTTCCAACCGTTCATGAAACGATCGTGGTGATCGACAACAACGAAGCGCTCTGCGAACGAGCCAAGCGCGAGCTCCACGGCGTCACGGTGCTCGCCAACGCGCGCGACCCCGGCCTTTCCGGAGCGCGTACCACTGGTGCCGGTCACGCGTCCGGCACTGTGATCGCCTTCATCGACGACGATGCCGCGGCGGCTCCCGGCTGGGCCGCGGCGCTGGCTGAAGCCTACTCCGATCCCCTGGTGCTCGGTGCCGGAGGCCCCGTCGAACCCGCGTGGCAGGTGCCACGCCCGTCGTGGTTTCCGACCGAATTCGACTGGGTCGTCGGCTGTACCTATGCTGGCATGGACGTACGGAACGGGCGCATGCGCAATCCCATCGGCGCGAACATGTCGGTACGAACTGACGTATTGCGGCGCGCCGGCGGCTTCTCGACCGAACTCGGCCGTCGCAAACTCGGGTTCTCCGTCACCGGAATGGCGCGCATCGGCGGCAAGGCGGAGAGCTGTGAAGAGACGGAATTCTGCATCCGGGCAGCCGGACTTTACCCTGGCGGGTACTTCGCCTACCGGGACGGCGCTCGCGTGAGCCATAGCGTGCCGGCCCAACGCGCTACTTGGAAATATTTCGCGCGCCGTTGCCTGGTCGAGGGCGCGGCCAAAGCCGCGCTGGCCGCCATCGCGGGCGTCGACGGACTGGGCGCTGAGAATCGCTATGTCCGCCAGGTGCTACCGCGAGCGGTAGTTCGCGCATTGGCATCAGGCGCTCCCGGACGGGCCGGCGCGATCGTGGCGGGCTTTGCCCTGACCGCCTTCGCCTACGTCCGCGTCCGACTGCGCAACACGGTACCGCCGTGGGGAGAGCGGACGTGCACGACCGTCGACGCGTCCGCCGCGGGGGTTGCATCGAGGGTAACGGAGATCTCCGCGCTGCCAACGAAAGGAATCGGCGAATGACAATACTGGTCACGGGAGGAGCCGGCTTCATCGGCGGCCATACCGTTCTTGCGCTGCTCGACCGCGGAGAGACTCCGGTGGTGCTGGACGATCTGTCGACCGGTACGCGCGCCGCGGTGCCGGCCGAAGTCGATCTGCACGTTGGAGATGTCGCCGATTCCGACCTCGTGGCCCGGCTCATCCATGAATACCGGATCGACACGATCCTGCATTTCGCAGCCAGAATTGTGGTGCCGGAATCCGTATTGGATCCGCTCGCCTATTATAAGAGCAACACGCTCAAAACTCACGCCCTGCTGCAGGCGGCGACGAAGGCCGATGTGCGCCACTTCATCTTCTCGTCGACCGCCGCGGTTTACGGCAATCCGATCGCGGTTCCGGTCGACGAGGCCGCGACGCCAAAGCCGCTATCCCCATATGGACGCTCGAAGCTCATGAGCGAGCAGATGCTCGCGGACGCGGGTTGGGCCCATGGTATCCGTTATGTAGCGTTGCGCTACTTCAACGTTGCGGGCGCCGATCCTGAAGGCCGGCTCGGCCAATCGACGCCGGGCGCAACGCATCTGATCAAGGTCGCTGTCGAGACCGCTCTCGGACAACGTCCCTACCTAAGCATCTACGGCAGTGACTATCCGACGCCGGACGGCACCTGTGTGCGCGACTACGTCCACGTTTCGGACCTTGCGCGCGCGCATCTTACCGCACTCGACCACCTGCGGCGCGGCGGAGAGCCACAGATACTCAACTGCGGATACGGACGCGGCTATTCGGTGAAAGAGGTCGTGCATGCGGTGAGGATGATCGCCGGCGCCGATTTTGAGGTCCGTTACGAGCCCAGACGGGCGGGTGACCCTGCTTCCGTTGTCGCCAGCAGTGATCGGCTCATGAAGCTGGGATGGCGGCCGGAACTGAACGATCTGCCGACCATGATCGAGCACGCATATCGATGGGAGAAGGGCCTCAGGGACGGGCGGCCGACGGAGCCCGTAACGGAGGCGACTGCATATCGCAGAGCCCCGGCCTCGAGCTCCGCCCAATTGGCGCAGCTGGCATCGTAGGCGGAAGACCATGCGCTCCGCATGATGGGCCTCCGCGACTGACATGAGGAGGAGAGGGGACGATCGATGCCGCCGGGCCGTCCGAACGGTACCGTTGAGGTTCCTACGGCGGACGGCGGCCTCGCCCGCCTCGTCTGCGAACGATTTGAGAGCGAGGGACGTCCATTCGACCCGCTCCTTGCCGTGTTGGGAATCTCGCGTCGCCAAATCACGGATCCTTCTGTCCGCATCGAAACAGTCGCCGAGATCAGGTTGTTGGAGATCGCTGCAACCGCTCTCTCCGACGATCTGCTCGGATTTCAGACTGGCGCGTGAATTCGAGTTGGGTCGCCTTGGTCTGATCTATTACATCATGGCTTCGGCAAGCGATCTATCTAACGCCTTGCTGAGCGTCCAGCGCTATGGCCGCCTTGTGAACGAAGGCGTGCGCGCGCTGTACCGTGCCGAAACCGTGCCGGTTATCACGATCGACTACACCGGGGTCGCCGATATCCAAAATCCGCAGCACGCCGAATTCTGGCTGACCACCTTGATGCGCATCAGCCGGCAGATATCTGGCATCTGCATCGCTCCCCTCGCGGTGCGCATGCGACATTGCCGCGAGCTGCCGCCGGAAGAGATGAAGACGTTCTTCGGCATCGAACCCGAATTTGGCGCGGCAGCCGATGAGATTATAATGCCAACCGCGGCGGCGACGCTCGCGTTGACCGGTGCCGATCACCATCTCAACAAGATGCTGCTAGGCTTCGCCGATCGAGCGCTCGCGGATTTGGGCGAACAACCCAAAAGCATGCGTGGACGCGTCGAAAAACTTTTGCCCAGTCTTCTGCCCGACGGACGGACCAGCGCAGCCGAGATCGCGCGGGAGCTCGGCGTCAGCCGCCGAACTCTTTCGCGACAGTTGTCGGCTGAGGGCACGAGCTTGCCGAAGATCATGGAAGGGATCCGCACAGCACTCGCGATTTCTTATCTCGAGGACGGCGAGATGCCGATTTCTCAGATTGCCTGGCTTCTGGGCTATCGCGAGATTTCTTCCTTTACAAATGCCTTCCGGGGCTGGACCGGATCGGCGCCATCGCAAGTGCGCGCTGCCGCGCGGCCAGTCCGGTCGTGATCTTCGGTTTGCCGGATCAGGCGGCCAGAAGCTCAGGCCGTGCCGCCGGCATCCACGGTCAGGACGGTACCGGTTACATTCCTGCCACCGTCGCCGAGCAGGTATTCGACCATGGAAGCGATGTCGCCGGCTTCCGGAAGCCGGCGAAGCGCGCTGCGACGAGCAACCCGCTGTTGTGCATCGGCGTCGAGCGACTTCGTCATCTCGGTTGCAACAAAGCCGGGCGCGATTGCGTTCACGGTAATGCCGAGCTTTCCTACCTCGCGTGCTAGCGATCTTGTGAAACCCGATCCGGCAGCCTTCGAGGCCGCGTAGACCGACAGTCCGGCATAACCCGTGGAGGCGATGATGGAGGACATATTGACGATCCGTCCCTCGCCGTCGGCCATCATATAGCGGACCACGTATTTGGTCAGCACGATCGGCGAGATCACGTTGAGGCGGATCACGGATTCGATGTCGGAATTGCGCATGGTGGCAAGCAGCCCCTCAGTTCCGATCCCGGCGTTGTTCACCAGCCCGTAGAGCGGTCCGAAGCTTCCGCGCAAATCCCTGACCAAAGCGGGTATATCCTCGATACGCGCAAGATCGAACGCCGCGAAATGCAATCGGTCGCTGCCCGCTTCGGCGATGGCCTGCCGCAAATCGTCGCTTAGGTGGCGCGCGACCGCGATCGCGTTGTAGCCACCCGACGCAAGCTTGCGCGCGACCGAAAGGCCGATGCCACGGCTGCCGCCCGTGACGAGGACGTTACGCATCGGCGCGCACCAGCTTGCCAGCAGGCGTGACGTCGAGCTTGTCGACGAATGTGAGCACGGCAGGTACTTTGTAGGGCGCGAGCGCCGCTCTGCAGGCGGCGATGATGTCGTCCCGGATCGTTTCCCGGCAGCCGAAGCGCGCCTCTTCCGTCAAAACGACATCAGCAGCAACGACGGCGCCGGTGATCGGGTTCTTGCGCGGATGCGCCCGAGACATCCGCACGGCATCATGCCGGTTGATCGCGGACTCGATCTCCTCGGGATGCACCTTCAGCCCACCAATGTTGATGATGCCGCCGCGTCTACCCAGGAAGTAGTAGCGACAGCCCCGCAATTCGACCATGTCTCCTGTATCGACAAAGCCATCGGGTCTGACAAGCGGTGGGACATCGGCGCCAACATAGCCGAGTGCACAGCGGTTTGACCGAACCAGAAGAGAGCCCTGCACGACCTTGATCTCGACTCCGTTGTGAGCACGTCCGACAAGGGATGCTGGAAAACCCTCGAGACCGTCGTCGACAGAGAAGATCACACCCGCCTCCGTCGATGCATAGGCGTGTCCTATGGACGCCAGCGGAAATGCCTTCGCCAGGCTGTTCAGCAAAGACTGGTCGGCGATCTCGCCCGATAGCCGGACATAGCGTGGGGAGAATTCCGATGCCGCTCCGCTCATCAGAAGCTTGCGCCAATGCGAAGGCGTTCCCGAGATGTGGGTAACGCCTCCGGCACGAAGCCGACGGACGTGGTTGACCGGATCCTCGCGGGCGTCGCAGAGCACCATGGAGCCGCCGCCGATCAGCGCGCGCAGGAATATCTGCAGGCCGCCGTAGCGGCGAATGTCGTAGAACGTCGCCCACGTCGCGACGGGATGCAGGCCCGGACTCTCGGTCATGATCGCGCCAGCGAGCCCATCCCGCGTATGCCGCACGACTTTCGGCATGCCGGAGGTGCCCGATGTCAGCATGAGCCATTCGGTGTCTCGTTCCAAAGCCGAGTTCGCCGTCGTTCGTTCGGCGGGAAGCCCGACGCTCGCCACCAGATATCTATTCGTGTCGAAACGGGGCGATCCACCATCGACGATCACGGTGTCGATGTCCGCCGCGTCCATGAGAACGGAGACGTGCTCCGGCTTGATGTCGGGCGGGCACAGCATCATGCGGCGGGCGACGCCATCGAGCTCGATCATCGCGAGTGCAGCCATGATCTGTGTCGACGCCGCGATCAGGACCGAACGTCCCTCCATCTCGCTTGAATGCTCGACAAGCGATCCAAGCCGTTGAAGATCCGTCAGCGATATCGCAAACTCGGCATCAGAAAGCGTACGGCCCGCGGATTGCCGGCCGAGATGTTTTCGCAATGCCGGGACCTCACGCACGGACGTTCTCGTAGGCTCTGACGAAATCGCCGATGTTCGAGGGAAAGATAGCATCTTCGACCGAGAAGGGGTCGAAGCCGAACCTATCTTCCAGCCGTGCAACGAGTACCGCGAATGCAAGCGAATCAAGCCCGGTCTCGTGCAGCAGCAGGTCGTCCTGGAGTTCGGGAAGCGTGAAACCTTGCTCCTGGGCGACCGTCTGCACCGCCGATATTATTTGCAACCTTACTGACATGGAACACCTCTGCTGAGAAATTCGAATTGGAGAAAGCAATCCTGAACGCCGGCGTCATAACCTGATCTGCCCCTCCGCGATGCGCGCGCGTATGTCTGGATCGACACGGCGGTACCCGCCGTTCAACGGATCGCGCAGGAAGAGGGGGTCGTCGGACGAAGAGCCGAAACCTTCCTTGATTAGCCGCTGGTTGGTCTGTTTGCAGGTCGCTGTCGTGTCGAGCGAGCGACAGAGCCTCACAAAGACCGGATGCGCATAGGTCGGAAGCCGACCGCGCAGATGGGCGGCAAGAACGGCCAGCTCAAAGCTTGGGTCTACCACCAACGCACACATGCCGGCACGGCCGTCGGTGCCCGGGACGTTTACTCCATAAGTGGTAGCATCGACGACGCCGGGACAGTCTCTGACCGCGCCGGTCACCTCGGAAGCCGCGACATTTTCACCCTTCCATCGGAAGGTGTCGCCGATCCGATCGACAAAGTGGAAGTACCCCTGTGCGTCGCGCGACATCAGATCGCCGGTAGCGAACCAGGCGTCCCCCTCCGCGAATACGTTATGCAAAATCTTGGCCTCGGTCTCATCCTGGTCAGTATAACCTTCGAAAGTGCCGCCGCCCCGGTCAGCGCTGCCTATGCGGCCGATGGCATGCCCGATTTCGTCAACGCCGCAGGGGGCGCAAAAACCATTGCCGTCGCGCAGCAAGCAGCCGGATTCGTAGTCGACCTTCACGATCGCGGCTGGAAAGCGGTGCGCCAGCAGCGGCGGGATGCGGCCAATCGCGCCCGGTTTGCCTTCGACGTTGAAGAGCGAGAAGTTGCCTTCAGTCGCGGCGTAGAACTCAAGGATTCGCGGGATCGAGAACCGTTTCGTGAACAGTTCCCAGATGTCGCCGCGCAGACCGTTGCCGACAGCAAGTCGAAGGGTATGACCGGCCATCGGGCCTGGTCCCTGCAGCAGGTAACGGCAGAGTTCGCCGATGTATTGAAACATGGTGCATTTGAACCTCGCCACGTCATCCCAAAATCCGACGGCGGAAAACTTTTCAGCGACAACGACGGAGCCGCCGGCATGTAGCAGGCTGCAAGGTGCGACAATCCCGCCGACAGAATGGCACAACGGCAGGCAGTCGTAGATCCGGTCGCTGGCGGATGCCTCCGTCAGTCCAGCGAACCAACCGGCCCAGGAGAGGATCCGCCGGTGGCTGACATTCGCTGCCTTGGGGAGGCCTGTGCTGCCCGAGGTGTAGACGAGAAGCGCCCGGTCATCGATCGTTACCGCAGGGCGCTCGGCCAACGTCAGCCGGCGCGGATCCTGCTTCGACAACGCCAGCTCTAGATCCTTTGCCCCGTCTGAAGAATCGAAACCCCAGATGCAAGGCGTGCGCGACAATCCGGGCCGAACGGTGGAGAACGCTTCAGCGCATTCGGGAGCGACGATGATGTGATCGGCGCGCGCCACCTCGATGCAATAGGCCAGCGAGTGGCCAACGAGGCGGGGATTGATCAGCGAGACGGTGGCGCCGGTCCTCGATATGCCGAGCCAACAGGCAATGTAGTCGGGCCGGTTCGGCATTAAAAGACAAACAGTGGCGCCAGCGCCGAGTCCTTCTGCGATAGCCCAGCGCGCATACCGATTGATCCGCGCAGCGAGCTCTGCATAGGACATGGAGAAGACGTCGGACAGCAATGCGGGACGATCCGGCTGCAGCATCGCCCATTCATCCACGATGTCGGCGAACAGCCGCTTGGGTTCGGCGGCGATCCTTGACGTCATCCCGATGGCCTTCAGCCAGGCTTTGGACACCGAGGCACCGCCGGCATGAGTCGCCTGCCGAGACCCATCGCCATGCAACCGCAAGGCATCGTCTCTCGCCAGCCCCGACATGGACCCGATCATGACCGGCGGCCCATGCCGCAGCTGCTTGCGATGGAGCCTGCGATCATGGCTTCCATGGCCCTCACACTTGCGAAGTTCTCTGACGTGATCGCGGGTTGCTCAAGCGTGATGCCGAATTCCGCCTCGACGCCGAGCATCAAGGCGACCATGCCCATTGAATCCAGCCCAATATCCACGAGCGAAGAGTCCGGATGGACGTCGGCCACGACGGCGTTGTTGTCCAGCACGTTTCTGACGACAGCGAGAACGCGGTCCGTGATTTCGATGGCGTATACATCCATTTTCGGCTCAACCTCCACACACTGGCGCGAGTAAGGCGCCGACGATAACTGAGCGTGAAGCGGGCCTGTAGTTCCACTTCGGTAGCTCTACTTCGGTGGTAGCCCTCCGAACACGACTTTGTCGGCAACCTCCACTTCCGCGCCACCGACACCACCGATGGGCTGCGATAGCGTTGCGATTGCTGCTTTCAGTGTTTTTGCCCCGATTGCCGGAGAGGTTTGCACATGAACGTGCAAGACACGAAATTCGAGATCTTTTTAAAGGGCGTTTCTTCGGACGACGAGCAAGGGCCGCCGTTACAGGACATCTCCTATCGGCATCGTGCCGCCGCCGTTGCCGAAGCCGCTGCGCAGGATGCCGAAGCCGTCGATCGGTTCTCGCGCTTTCCCAGCAAGGCCATTGAAGCTGCGCGTAAGGAGCGGCTCCTGGGCGCGCAGATACCGATCGAGTTAGGCGGCGACGGCGCTACAATCTCCGACATCGCCGCAATGTGCTACCGGCTCGGCCGTGCCTGTGCCTCGTCCGGCATGATCTTTGCGATGCATCAGACCAAGATCGCTTGCCTGATCCGCCATGGGATCGGTAGCGCCTGGCACGAGAGCTTCCTGCGCAGAGTAGCGGACGAGCAACTGCTCGTGGCTTCGTCCACCACGGAAGGCCAGAACGGCGGCAACATTCGTTTCTCGCAAGCCGCAGTGGAACACCGCGATGGTGAGATCGCGCTTACACGCGATGCGACAGTTATCTCATACGGCGCTGAGGCGGATGCAATTGTCACGATCGCCCGTCGAGATGGCGACGCCGCCGGGAGCGACCAAGTCCTGTTGGCCATTACCAAGGACGATTACACGCTGACACGAACGCTCGGATGGGACACCCTCGGCATGCGCGGGACCTGCAGCGCCGGGTTCCGGCTCGATTTCAAGGGATCCGAGAGGCAGATCTTTCCTGAAGACTACAGCCGCATTCACATCCAGACGATGACGCCGGTCGCCCATCTGTGTTGGTCCTCCGTCTGGGCCGGTAATGCGGCCGCAGCCGTGGAGCGGGCGCAGGCATTCCTCCGCAAGACGGCGCGTTCCAACGGGGGGCAGCCCCCGGTGGCGGCGGCGCATTTCCTGCAGGCGAAGATGTCGCTGGCGAAGCTGCGAGCACTCGTCTGCGCCAATCTGGACTATTTCGTGCGTCACGAGCATGACGAGCGGGTACTGGCCTCCCTCGACTTTCAATCCGCGATCACGTTGTTGAAGGTCCAGGCCTCGGAGATTGCTGTCGAAACGGTCATGCACGCCCTGCGGACCTGCGGGCTGTCCGGCTACCGCAACGATGGCGAGTTCACGATGGGCCGGCATCTGCGCGATGCCCTGTCCGCGCCGATCATGATCAACAACGACCGCATTTTGGCAAATGCCGCGCTCTCGTCGCTCATGGGTACTGTGCCGGCGGACCTGTGCGATTGAACTGCAAACCAGCGAAAGGAAATCTGGGTCATGAACGTAGCCTTCCTCCCCAATCCGCTCGATAAGGCCGAGATCGATCCGCTGGATCACCTCGCGGATTCGTTATTCCACCGTATGGGTGTAGACGGTGTCTATGCGCGCACAGCGGCTTATGAGGAGGTGGTGGAGCGCTTAACAGCACTGATCACGCGGCATCGCGAGCCAGGTACGGAGGTGATGCGCTTTCCGCCAGTCATGAGCCGGGCGCAACTGGAAAAGTCTGGCTATTTGAAAAGCTTTCCGAACCTGCTCGGTTGCGTCTGTGCGTTGCACGGGACCGAACGCGACATCCACTCGGCGGTCAGCCGGTTTGAAGCGGGGATCGAATGGACGACATCGCTGTCATCAACCGACCTGGTGTTGTCGCCTGCCGCCTGCTATCCCGTATATCCGATCGCGGCTGCCCGAGGTGTCGTTCCCGCCAAGGGTTGGCATTTCGATGTCGCCGCCGACTGCTTCCGGCACGAACCTTCCCGTCGCCTGGATCGGCTCCAGTCATTCAGGATGCGCGAGTATGTCTGCATTGGGCAGCCCGGCGAAGTCTTGGCATTTCGAGACCGCTGGATAACGCGCGCTCAGGGCATCGCAGACGATCTCGGCCTGACCTACGCCGTCGACCATGCCAACGATCCGTTTTTCGGGCGGGTCGGTCAGATGAAGGCGGTAAGCCAGAAGCAGCAGCAGCTCAAATTGGAGCTTCTGGTGCCGCTTCGCGCCGACGGTGATGGAGCGACCGCCTGTATGAGCTTCAACTATCACCGCGATCATTTTGGACTCGCCTGGAACATCCGTGATCAGAATGGCGATCCGGCCCATACTGCCTGTGTCGCTTTCGGCATGGACCGGATCGCCGTTGCCCTGTTCCAGATTCACGGCAAAGACGTATCGAGTTGGCCCAACGCGCTGCGCGAGAAACTCGGATTGTCGAGCGAGATCGTTTGAAAAGTACTTACGAACTGGGAGCTTTTTATGCACCAGAAGACTCCCGACGTCTTTAAGGACCGCAAGGCGGCAGCTGATTTCGGGTTACGGCGCGAGACCATTGCGGTCCACGGAGGCTATGACGTCGACCCAACAACCAAGGCAGTCGCGGTGCCGATTTACCAGACTGCCTCCTATGCGTTCGACAGCGCCGATCATGGCGCCGCGCTGTTCAACCTCGAGGCGGACGGATTCCGCTATACGCGGATCGGCAACCCGACCAATGCGGTTTTGGAACGGCGTGTTGCCGCGATGGAGGGCGGCATAGAGGCGATGAGCACGGCTTGCGGCCAGGCCGCGACCAGCTGCGCGGTGACCAACATCACCGAGATGGGGACGAACATCGTCTCGGTGCCGCAGCTCTATGGCACTACACATACGCTCTTCGCTTACATCCTGCCTCGGCAGGGGGTAAACGTACGCTTCGCCGAGGATGATCGGCCCGAGAGCATCGAGCGGCTGATCGACGACGACACGCGCGCGGTGTTCTGCGAGAGCGTCGGGAACCCGGCGGGCAACGTCTGCGACATCGAGGGGATGGCCGAGGCCGCTCACCGTCACGGTGTACCGCTGATTGTCGACAACACGGTTGCCACTCCGATCCTGCTCAGGCCGATCGAATACGGTGCCGACGTCGTCATCGAATCCTTGACCAAATTCATGGGCGGCCACGGCACCACGCTCGGCGGTATCATCGTTGACAGCGGCAATTTCAAATGGGCCGACCAAGGCCGGCGCTTTCGTTTGCTGACCGAGCCGGAGCTCTCCTACCACGGCATGGTTTTTGTCGAGCGATACGGCCGTTCCGCCTACATTGCGCGTTGCCGCGCCGTCTCCCAACGGACCGGCGGAGCCGTCCTGGCGCCCTTGAATGCGTTCCTACTATTGCAGGGAATCGAGACCGTCGCGCTGCGCGTCGAGCGGCATGTTGAAAACGCCGCCGCCGTCGCGCACTTCCTGCGGGACGACCCTCGAGTTGCATGGGTGAACTACGCCGGTTTCGACGACAGTCCGTATCGCGCGCTCACGACCAAGTATCTGGGCGGGAGAGCTTGCTCGCTGATGACTTTCGGAGTTGCTGGAGGGTTTGAGGCCGGCAAGCGGTTCTACGATCGCCTTCAGCTGTTCAAGAGACTTGTCAATATCGGGGACGCCAAGTCGCTCGCCTGCCATCCGGCCTCGACCACGCACCGGCAGATGACGCCGGAAGAACAGGCGAAGGCTGGTGTCCGTCCCGAAGCGATCCGCCTCAGCATCGGAATCGAGCACGTCGACGATATCATCTCCGATCTCGACCAGGCGCTCGGTCCCAGCTCAGGACTCCAACCGTGAAGGCGTTCCGATGCCCGTCTTGATCGACATTGAACAGCGCGACCACCATCTCTTCGCAAGATCCAGCGGCAATGACGCCCGGCACGTCGGTCGGGATCGCCGGCTTGAAATCGGCATTGTCAACAACATGCCGGACGCCGCGCTCATGTCGACCGAGCGCCAGGTGCTCGATCTGCTGGAGGCGGCCTCCGAAGACCGTATTGTTCGCTTGCATTTCTACACGATCCCAGCCACTCCGCGTTCGCAATGGGGGCGCGATTACGTAGGTCGGTATTATCGCACTGACGCAGATCTGCTGAACGGACTTCCTCTGGACGGCATCATCGTGACCGGTGCCGAGCCGGTAGCTGCCACGCTGACGCAAGAGCCATACTGGGATAGCTTCGTTCGGATCGTCGACTGGGCCCGCGAGAACACGGCATCGGCGGCCTATTCCTGCCTTGCTGTCCACGGCGCCGTACTTCATATGGACGGCGTAGAGCGTCATGCGCTACGCGAAAAATGCATTGGCGTTTTCGCGCAGACAAAAGTTGCGGACCATCCGCTGACGCGTAACCTTCCGAGGTTCTTCCGGACGCCGCACGCACGCTGGAACGAGGTTCGGGAGGAGGCGCTCGCCGATTGTGGCTACAATGTTCTCACCAAATCGGCGGAGGCGGGCGTCGACTGCTTCGTCAAGAAGATGAAGGACAGCCTCTTCGTCCATTTTCATGGTCACCCCGAATACGACGCGCAAAGCCTGCTCGGCGAGTTCAGGCGGGACATGGGAAGGTTCCTTCGAGGAGAAAGCGAAGTATGCCCGACGGTCCCAAAGGGGTATTTCAAGACGGAGTTGGAGGAAATGCTAGCAGACTTCCGGCGCAAGGCCATTTGCAACCGCGGCCCCGCACATTTCGCTGATTTCCCAACCGATCGACTCGCGAAGGAGGTCACGAACGACTGGCATCCGGCGGCAGGGCGCATCTACGGCAATTGGCTGACTTACATGGCCGACCGCCGGACCGCGCGTCCCGCTTCAAGTCCATCCCGGGGGCCGGTCGGCGAGCTCGCAGAGCTGGACCGCCGGCGGGGCCAGCGTCAAAGGCGCGCTGACCAGTCGCCTATGCGTCTACCGTGAAGGAATGTCCCGTGATCCGCTGCCGTGAGATAAGAACGACCGACCTCGAAGCCGTCGCGGATCTACTGGCCCAGGGTTTTACCGGCCGCACGCGCAATTATTGGATGGATGGACTGAAACGTCAGGCCCAGCGCGCCGTACCGGAAGGTTATCCGCGATTTGGATACTTGCTCGATCACGATGAGGTCCCAGTCGGTATCGTGCTGTCGATCTACACGGTGCGCGACTGCGGTGGCAGCAGCGCGATTTGCTGCAATCTCTCCAGCCACTACGTGAAGCCCGCATTCCGCAATTACGCCCCGTTGCTGGCCAAAGTCGCGCACCGCCACAAGAACGTTACCTATCTCAACATCAGTCCCGCACGTTGGACCTGGCAAGCTCTCGAGGCTCAGGGTTTTCGGGTCTATTGTGGCGGCCTGTTCTTCTCCTTTCCGGTGCTGTCACGCCGAGGGAAGAACATGACTATCGAAGTTGTCAAGCAAGACGCGCGTGCAGTCGACGGCCTCTCCGCGGCCCATGTCGCACTTCTGGCGCGGCATGCGGAATACGGCTGCCTCAGTCTTGCATGCCGCGCAGCCGACGGGCGCACCTTTCCCTTCGTACTACAGGCAATGCGCGTCTACGAGATCCAGCTGCCCGTGATGCAGATGATCTATTGCGCGGATCTGGCGGATTACCAGGCCTGCGCCGGCGCGATAGGCCGATATCTGCTGCGACGTGGCCGCGTCTCTGTCGCGCTTGACGCCAATGGTCGCCTTGGTGATCTCGCCGGGATCTATCGCGAGCCGATCGGACGTAAATATTTCAGAGGTCCGAGCTCGCCCAGGCTGGCCGACCTCTCGGACACCGAGCTCGTGATCTTCGGCCCCTGAATGCAGACGGGGAGAACGCGATGATACCGGACAGAAAGATGGTCGTTCATTCGCAGACGTGGACCTTCTTCGAGGGCGACTGGCATGAAGGTAACGTGCCGATCGCGGGTCCGCGCACCCATGGCCTCTGGCTTGGTTCGACCGTCTTCGACGGCGCACGCGTCTTCGACGGCGTTGCTCCGGACCTTGACCTCCATTGCGCCCGTGTCAACCGATCTGCGGAATCGTTTGGCATGCGGCCCGTCGTCGATCTGGATACCTGGATCGGCCTGACGCGTGAGGGCGCCCTCCGTTTTGCCGCCGGCTCAGAACTCTACGTTCGACCGATGTATTGGCCCAGGGCCGGGGTCGGAGGCGGCGTCCAATTCGATCCGGAGACGACCGATTGGTGTCTGTGCATGTACGAGGCGCCGTTGCCTGCGCCGGGCGGAAGCGCCATCACGCTCTCCCCCTACCGTCGTCCGACTGCAGAATGCGCGATAGTCGAGGCTAAAGCTGCGTGCCAGTACCCAAACAGCTCCCGCGCGCTTGCCGAGGCCGCAGCTCGGGGTTTTCAGAACTGCCTGATGCTGGACATGCTCGGTAATGTTACCGAACTCGCCAATGCGAACGTGTTCATGGTCAAAGACGGCGTCGTCCATACGCCAGCGGCGAACGGCACCTTTCTCAATGGCATCACGCGGCAGCGTGTCATAACGTTGTTGCGCGGCGTCGGGGTGGATGTTGTGGAATCCACGTTGCGCTACACCGATTTCCTCGGTGCCGACGAGATCTTCGCGACCGGCAACTTCGCCAAGGTCGTTCCCGTCATTCGGATCGACGATCGTTGGCTAGGTGTGGGGCCCGTCTGCCCGCGAGCGCGCCGGCTCTACTGGGAGTTCGCCAGTGCTTCGAGGCTCGGCGACACGAGGTAGCACGTTGAGGTGCAGCGCCGAATGGCTGCCAATGCTCGATCTGGGCGAAAGATGCGGCATCCAAGATGGTTCGTGCACGCCGGATATGACTGAGGTCTGAGATCAATCTTCGGCAGCACCTGGCGGCACTTTGCTGGCTTGTTACCTCAGGTCACTCTTGATCGGTGCAGCCCCGCCGGCTGGGGCAAAGGTCCGGCGGGGCTCCCGATTTCGGATGGATCAGGATGCGGGCGTTCATCCGGCCGCGCGCCTAATCTCTCTTCGAATCGGAACCGATCGCTTCGCGGGCAGCACGGTTGATGAGTGTCGGATGTGTCGCTGGCTGTGTCGTTGGTGCGGGCGCAGGCATCGTCGTTCCGGGATTGGATCTGTCCTGGCTGCGCGCTTCCGCGCGCTCGGTCACGACATTCACCAGGTCGCCGGGCCGCAGCATAGTCATTCCCTGCGTTTCAATCTGGATAGGCCCTGAGGGCGTCTGTCGCACGATAACATAACGGAGCCGGTCGTCACCCTTGGATTTCTCATCAGAGAACAGGGCTCGAGTGGCCGGCAACGCACCGAGTACGTGGTCGCTGACGTCGAGTTCGCGTTCATTGTCCGTGATCTGCCGCTCGACGGTATCTATCTCTACCGACAGATCGTTCGTAAGGTCGGCGCGCGCTCGCAGGGCGTCATTTTCGAGCTGGGCAAGCCGCTGCTTCGCCTGCGAATATTGATTGAAGGCATCTAGCCGACGCTGCTCGGCATCCGACAACTCGGCCTGCACCTGGCTTAGCTGGGCTTTCGGAGCGATGTTCTTTTCAACAAGCCCGCGGATGCTCTCGACGCGTTCTTGGCGGGTCTTGATGAGCTCGTCGAGTGAATCCGTGCGTGCGTACATGCGCAGATCCTGCTTAGCGGAGTCCACGGCACTCTGAGCCGCTCGCTCCCTCTCGCGTCGCGCTATGGCGATCGCCTTGCGCCGATCTTCCTGCTCGTCGACCAGGCTTTCGGCCTCTGCGACGCCGACCAGCTTTAGAAGCTTGGCCGGGACCTTGGGTGTAGATCCGTCTCGTTCGGCGCGTAATACGGCGCTGCGCGCCAGCAGCTTCAGCGTAGAATCGACCGCCGCGTCACGCTTCTGAATTGTTCTGGTCGCTTCGATCTTCTGCCATGGGTCGTTGCTACCGCGGTCATGATCGAGGCCGCCTGCGAGCGCGAGCACGTGCAGGACCGTCATGCCGGGCACATACTTGAACGAACCCGGATTCCTGACCGGTCCCAGCACGTAAACCGGTGCGCGCTCCTGCAGTTGGACGTTGACCATTGCCTTGCGTCCGAAACTTGCTTCGAACATCTCCATCAACGTCGCTTGTACATCGCGTTCGGCCCGGCCTGTTGCCGGGACGACGCCTAGCAGCGGAACCGAGATCGTCCCGTCCTCCTGAACTGCGTATTCGCCGCTCAATTCGGGTCGTTGCTGGATGCCCTTCAGAGCGGAGGTGGGACGACCCCACTTGTCATCTTCGGACTCGACGCGCTCGTAGAAGGTAATCTTGAGCCGGTCGCCGGTGCCGAGAAGGCCGCCCGATGGCGCGGAAGCAGGCGGCACGACGGCATGGCTGACGGCAAGCCCGAGACCGCGAAGCCTGTCCTGAAACGTGTTCTCCGCGTTGGCATCGTAGGATGTTTCTGAGGAACTCAAGGAGGTGACGCGGAGTGGAGCTGCGTCGTCCCGCCCAGCAGGAAAAGCGACCGCCAGGCGCTTGTCCGATCGGGCGCCGGCGCGCTGGTCGCGATCGAGCGACGACGTTCCGGCGCCGATCGCGGTCAAGCTGACGATGCCGACCGAGAGCAGAAAGAATGCTCGTCTTGTCCGCCGCCTGCGCGGCCCTGCATCGTGCGAAATAGAAGAAGCGTTGGCTTCGGTTCGCTCTGGGATTTCCATATCAGTCTGACCTCCGCTGACGACCGCTTCATCATCCGGTGGTCCGGTTAGGATACCGCGACCAAGGATGATGAAGCCTGCAATCCATGCAACGCGTGTCGCAGCACATCGTCGTCCTTCGCACGCTATGCGACAATGTCGCTTTGTGGGCACCCCTTACGGATGAGCGCCCACCGGGGCTTTGCGATCTCCTCCAGGGAGGAGCGTCCGGGGTTTTCCGCGTCCCTCGTAACGGGAGGTGCGGCCGGCGTGTGTTCCTGTCGGCTGTCGTTGCGCAGCAGACCTTCGCCTTTCCGCCGAGATGGCGGCCCCGTCATTATTCGCGGGCGGCTTCCATGTAATGGAGCTTACTGAGATGCAGTTGGTCTGAAGTAACGAGGCCGCGTACGGCGCGCGGAGCAGTTCCGCCCGGGTAGATAACGGATCAAAAGGCTTAGACGGGCTTCGGGCTCTATCCCAAAGATGTCTGTATGAGTTTATCCCGCGACAGCGTGGACGCGATGCGGCGCGGGACATGTTTTTGGTGATGTTTGACTCTCGGCGGTGGTATTGCACCAAAACGACAGAACATTCCCCGATCCGGTGGGCTCCTGGCGCAGGTTCAAGGGCCCATGAGATATCGAATGCAAGTCGTTCATGGAAGATAGGAGCCAAGCGCTCGAACCGGCGATGTCGAGTGGTCGGTCGGTCACGTCCGCGGCCCTAGAGTCATCTTTCGCGTTCGTGCTGCGGCCACATCTGGAGGGCAGCCCCTTTGCCGGACGGCGATATTGGCAAGCCGATGGATGCCGTGGCAGTGAAGTCGCGCTTGATCAGGTTCGCCGTAGTTGGCTGATAGTGTGCGACGTTCGGTCCCGCGCACCGGTGGCCGCGCCCGGCGGTGGATGGTAATGTCACTCTAAATTGGCGTACCTACAACGACGTCAGGATCAGATGGGTGATCGACCAAACGAGAGCCAAGATCTCGGAGAAGCACGAGATATTTTGCCATCTTTAGCGAGCATGATCTCGGCTGAGGTGGATGCTCTCGTTATCAACGGTGGACCAATGGAGATCGTGATGTTCGATTTGCGGACAACTGCGCTTCTGCGCGCCATACACGAGGACGTCTGCCAAGTGGTCCCTCCGTTTCAGTCGACAGCCCGCGTGCACGTTGCTTCGGCCATCCTTGAAGCCGCGCGCACCGGCGAAAGATCCGTGGAACGCCTCACCAGAATCGGTCAGTGCGCGCTTTACGAGGCGACGACCAAGACGCATGGGAGGGGCATGACACATGCGTGATGATGTTCAAGCTCTCTGCGATCCGCGGTTTGTCCTAGTTCTCGCACTGACTCTGCTCCCGCTGATCGTGTTGTGTGGCTTCATATTGATAGAGGCATCCTGACCAATGAGCGGGGTTGTGGCCAGTCGACGGCCGTGATCGCGGAACGTGACTACGACCGCTCATTTCCTGCTGTTCGATCTTTTCCGAAGGAAACACTCTGGGCGTGATATGTCGCGCGCCCGCCAGCTGGCAGCTTGCGATCAGTATCCAATTGATTGGATCGAAACCGTACGGCCGCGAACCCTACGCACGGCAGCCTCTCTATTTGCTATTACGAGTTTCTTTTCAGCTCGCTATCAACCTGAGCGGCATGCTCGATGCGTGCCCCCGCCCCGGGGGTGACGCACTTCGATTTGTGACTGCAGGATGAAAATATAATCGATGTAGTTCGAATTTGGACGTCGGAAGTAAGACGGACGGTTTCGCACGCTGCCAAAAATGGCCGAGTCCAGCCCCGATTTGGTATCTCGATATGGATTCCGGTCTGCGCTCTGGCTACCGCAACTGATGCATTAACCGATCCGAACAGGAACCTTTGTCTTACAGTATGATTTGGAGTAAGCTTAATTTCGTACGGGCGATTTAATGAATTCATAAGTAGAGCGCGTTCGACGCAACCAGAAGGGAGCCGCCTTTTACCGCACACGCACTACATACGGTGAGATAACCGATGTCCCAGTATTCGTTTAAAAGAGTATTGCTAATTGATGCGTTCGAGTTTCGGCGAGCGTGTTTGCACAATTTTCTAACTCCATGGGCGGCTGAAGAAGGCCTGGAGTTGGTTTCACTTGCGCCAGCAGAAGCGCATGACCTCATCATTCACGATGGGGGCTTTGCGATGCTGATTTATGATGCTGCATCTTCTCACGGCTCCTTTCACCGGCGAATGGCTGAGATAGAGGTGTTGAGGACATTGTGTCCGAACACGCCTGTCGCCGTTATTTCCGACAGTGAGGATCCCGACGAATTAGCGGCGACGTTGGATATTGGCATTCAGGCGTACTTGCATGATGCTGTTTCTCCTGAACTGGCGCTGCGGGCACTCTCTTTCGTCGCGCGGGGAGGGACTTATTTCTCGCCCAGCACGATGGTTGCGGCCTATCATCGTCAAGGTGGTCGTGCCAGGCCGCCGCCTCATGCCTCGTTGCCGGTCGTCGAGTTGCCAGCTGATAGCAGGTCACCTGGTGACGATGAGGTGCAGCGTTCAGAGCGGTCCGGCTCGATAGTTCCTTATTCTTATGGCGATAGCCCAGCCGATCCAAAGGAAGTCGAGCAGGCATTGAGCGGGAGCGTGGTGCACTGGTCCAACCATCCCGCTAAAGCGAACAAGCCCGCAGCGCAGTTACCGTTGCTCACCGAACGTCAACAAGCAGTTCTTACGCATCTCTGCCAAGGCGACCCAAACAAAACGATCGCAAAAAAGCTCAATTTGACGGAGACCACCGTCAAGGTCCATGTCCGCGAAATTATGCGCAAATTGGGCGTCTTCAACCGCACACAGGTGGCGGTAGCCGTGGGCCGGAACAACGGTGAATCAGGCGAAGAAACGGATGAAAATACAAAATAGCTCGATCTAACCGCGATACAGCGGCGCGCTCTAACTCAGAACATGTCTTCGACTTGAACGCGCTTTTTTGGCGTCCGCAACGATGACTTAGCCTTCCGCTGGCCGACGTGCAGCGGAAGAGCTCCGGAGCCTACCGCACCTGCAAAAATGGGCGGTTGTGCTTGCTTTACTTTACCGGGGGTCTGGCACATGCGTGCAAAAGCCGTGCTCGATCGCCCAGATTGCCGCCTGAGTACGGTTTGCCACGCAAATCTTGCGCAGAATTGACTTCATGTGCACTTTCACCGTTGCTTCGGTGATTGCGCATTCCCGCGCGATCATCTTATTACCGTGGCCTTTCACAAGCCCATCCAGAATCTGAAGTTCGCGATCAGATATTCTTGGCTCTCTCTGCGGCGTTGCGGGATGAACCAAACCGCCGCTGCCCGAGACCTCGGTCCGGGCACTATAAATCTCACTTTTCGAATGAAGGTCGCCTGGCGCGGCGTCGTTCCGTGGCTGGGAGCCGGTTGCACCATTCCAGAGATGAACTTTGCTGATGCGTAAGCCATCTCTCCTGTTCATGTCAGTGATCGCTTCCATACGCATTTGTTCATTTGAAGCTTCGTGAACCGATCCCGAAGCATCTAGAAAAGGCGTCAAGACGTGGTCCGCGCCGTGATCCAAGATAGGACGGGCGGCGGTTCCTAGCGCCTTGCAGTCATTCTCCGCGATTTCCCGCTCAATTCGAGGAGCGCCATGAGTGACTGCGCGCCGCAATGGCATTTCAGTCGCCTGAAACGAGGGAGGGGCGTCGGCCAGCACAACAACGCGCGCGAGGCCTGACGTTACGACCTCCAGCATCCGGATCAGGACGTCCCGGGATGCGTAGAGGGGAATACAGGCGTCTATGGTGGGCTCGGACATCCGCTGGATGTCCGCGGCGCAAACAGTTTCGAGCAATACCACGATCTTGATGTTCGCAAACAATTCGCGGATGCAGAGGGCCTCTTCAATAGCCCTATTGATCGACTGCGCCCCGATGATCGCCAAAATCGGGTCTGACTCGAGGCTTTCGGGGCAGCCGGGAATCGCGAACGCCGAGGCGTAGCTGCCTATAACCCGGTACGAGTAACTCATGACAAGGGAATTTAGGCTATCGCGGACTAGTACGCGGGGTTCGACGATGATGGTGGAAATACTACGCGACGATACTGTTTGGAGCGACATGGCTTCTTAATACCCCCTAAAATCATGACAAAGGCAGGATCAAATGTAGTCCATCGATTATTCGAGACCGTCAGCAGGAGAAATCGAGCTAATCTCGACGATTATATTGCAGAAAATTAACCCATTTATGCCGGTTGTTGCCCGCGTTGTACATCCACACAGCCGATACTCATCCGTTTGGGTTAGGCTTATATCGAAAGAGAGCCCCAAGCGCCCGGATCTCGTTGTGGATCGTCGTACGAACATATCTCGCGAACTGCTGTCCGTGGATTGATGAAAGCGAGACGTTAGCCTGCTTGAGACACGCTTCAGCATGGAATGTAGGCAGCGGGACCATCCGACGCTCCGTTGAACTGGAGATCGCCTGCGCGGTGCTTTGTCGCAACGGTATCCCGTGCTTCAATGAGTTCGCAAAACTTGCCGCGAAGCAGAAGGCGTGCTCACTGCAACTCCAATGTCACAAATTCAACCTGGCTTGGCTGGCCAAGAAGAACCCGGAATACCTCCTAGTCATCCGTTGCGATCGGATCCGCAGCCCGCCCCATGCAATGCCGGCATCGGGTGATCACAACGTCGACTTTCGAGCGACAACGAGTCCGAGCATATTGCTCTGCCTCGGCAGCGGACGCGAAAGGGGGAGACCACTTCGCACTGCCACGCCCCTTGCCCGGTCGATGGAGTCCAATCCCTTTGCCGTTATTGCAATAGCTGCATGAACCGGTGTGGATCAAAATACGACGTGCGGAAATTGCTGCATGATAGGTCATTTGCTCCTCAGCACGCGTTCGTAGCCGAATTCGGACTCTCTGCGTGCGAGATGATAGCAGTGCTTTGCGGTGTCCTGAATTGTACAACCGGAGCACAGAAGGCGCCGCTTGCGCGAGCTAACCCAAGATATCAATCGCGTGCGATCTGAACACCACACGATATCTTCGATAAGGCGAACGATCATCTCACGCCGGTCGATAAAATTGGTGCTGCCGCGCAAGGAGCGCGATCGCAAGTCCAACACCCTTTGCGGACATCGAGGCGGGGCTGGGTACGTTCACGCATCTTTTGACGCCTTGCGTCGGACCGGTCCGGCGAATATGCCGTCGCCGCTCATAGAAAGGAGCGGCTTCAGCGGAACAATCGATGAGATCACCAATCTGTAAGGAGCTAATCGGACAATACGGAGCTGCTACATGATGAAGATATCGGCGATAGCCGGGACGCTCCTTCTCATTTTGACGTCCGGCGCCCATGCTCGCGCACACCATCGGGAGCACCACCATGATGGTGATCAATATTACCGATATCATGGTGGTCGTCGCGCCTATGCGTGGTGCGGCACCTATCTTAGCAAATACCTCGGAAAAGCGGACCCGGGGCTCGCTCGTGCTAGCGCATGGGCTCGCGAGGGGGTCAACGCAGGCGGACCGGCGGTTGGGGCTGTCGTGGTATGGCCACACCATGTCGGGATCATCGTTGGACGCACGGCGTCAGGCGAGTGGGTCGTTCATAGCGGCAACGACAGTGGTGCTGTACGCACGCGTCCACGATCGTTAAGGCGCGCAATTGCGTTTCGTTGGGTCTGACGGAGCGTTATTGCGGTTGCAGCGGAAAAGAGAATGTCCATCCTCACAATTTTTCATCAGCAGGTTACCAAACTCACCTCCGTACTGAATATGCTGAAACAACGCTCTGGCTTGCATACACGATGACGACGGAAAGCGCCGACCTAGCCGATTGCTGAGGCGCATTTCGGTCGTGGCTCGTGTTGACGGACGGCGGAGCGGACATAGGTCGGCGTCCTCCGCCGAAATGTGAGCCATTGCCCAGGCGAGCGTCGTGATGCGTGGGCTCGGACCATTTCACATGCCGAAGACCGCCACCTCGGGGGGCGTTGTGCGGGGTAGGGGTCCCGAGGCGGCGGTTCGGGCCGAGGCAGGGGGCGCCGCAGCCAAACCAACAATGCACCCATTGGCTGATTTGTAAATTCGCCATGTGATCCAAGCCGTCGGATCGCGCCTACACGGAAGAGGCTGCGGCCGCTCGGAAAGAGGTATCATCATTCTGTGAAATGAGAGAGGGCGGTCTATCCGAAGATGTACGGTCCGGTTCGTCGTCCATCATTGTTAGCTGGAGGTATGAAGCGGCAGCCAGCCGGCCATCCGCGTTGACGCGCGCATTATCAGCCGCGACATGATCGGCTGCTCCGGGAGAACGAGCCGCGGCGCATGGGAGCGCGACAGCTAAAAAGCCGATCATGATCTTTGCAGGAACACGGACGCGCGTTGCGTTCACCGGGGCGATCAAATCCAGGAGCAATATCGGCCAGAGGCTGCATCCTGATTATAATACGGGACCTGATTTGATCAGAACGAGGTACGCTCAGCGGCAGATGCTAGATCCGAGCGTGTTGGTTCGAAGCCGTTAGTGGTAACTCCCAATTTGCGTCCAGAGAGACGATTGAGCAATTGCCCTGTGCGGGCTCGCAGGCGGATACATACCGGTACTCAATTTTTCGGATCTCAAGTTTTCGCGGAGGCTGGCGTTGGTCGGGCGGAACGGTATATCCGGGCTGGAACTCATGTTCCTATCGGTCACGATGGCCGGAGTTATCGGCATCGTTGTCGCGGGCCTGCAGCTGGCCTTCCGAATTGCTGGTTGAGACAGTCCGTCGACCCTTTACGAATTGATTCCGCGCCCAGAAGTTCGCGGGCACTCCAATGAATTGTCGTAGTAGCGTCTGCTCCAAGGAATACGTCGCGCAGGTTGGCCGCCAAAATCGTGTTGGCAAAATCGAAGCCGACTCAGGGCGCAGGTTCTCTCGGGCGTCGGGTGCAACAAGTCTAGGGGAATCATCAGGCAGGGGCAGCCTGATAGGCGCGAACCCGTCCCTTGGAAGTACTCCTGAAGATCTGCTTCAATGTGCTCACGTTGCGCCATACTCGGGCGTGATCTATCCGCTTCGAACCATGTGCCGCAGAGTGTGGCGGTTCGGGTGGCGCGCGGTTGCGGACCAATCATCGTCTTTCAAGACGTCGAATGCCGACCTGCTCACCGCAAAATCCCGGAGGCCGCCGTGCCGAAAGCTCCACTTTCTCTTCTAGCCGCCTTGGTCGCGCTGGCGCTGGCCGGACCGATCATCTCCTTTGCGAAGAAGGAGCCGCCCGTTAGGACCCATCGGCTCCTCATCCAGGTCGATCAGAACGATCCGGCGGTGATGAACTTGGCCCTCAACAATGCAACGAACGTCGCCCAGCACTACAGGACTAAGGGCGAAGACGCAGACATCGAAATCGTGGCGTACGGGCCAGGGCTGAACATGTTGCGCGCCGACACTTCACCGGTCGCGGATCGTATCAGGAACATGAAGGATCTCGCTTTCCCGGGCCGGATTGCCTTCGCCGCTTGCGGCGTCACGAAGGCTGCGATGGAGAAGAAAGAGGGCAAGGATATTGGACTTCTGCCCGAGGCCGCGTTGGTGCCATCCGGCGTCGTTCGCCTGATGGAGATGCAGGAACAGGGCTGGAGCTACGTCAGGCCATGAGCGGCTCCCTCATCCTCCGCACGTTGGCGTTCGTGTTTGCTGTGGGACTCACCGGACCACTTTCGGCCCAGGAAGTCGGCCGGCAGGCGCCCGGTCGAGGAAGCGTAAGGACGTCGGCCGAAGGCCGTGTTCGCGACAGCGTCAACGCCTGGACCGTGACGTTGGCGGGGGGGCTCTTGGAAGGCGCCCCGATCCGCTTCGCCACTGAGATTGCGCGCGCCGTCGAGAGCGACCGGATCCACGTGCTGCCGGTCGTCACCCGCGGGCCGACCGAAAACGTCAACGACCTGCTTTATCTGCGCGGCATCGACCTCGCGATTATCAACGGCGATTCGCTCGACGAATACCGCGCCGAGGTACCGCAGATCGGCAGCCGCATCGTTCAGATTCTCGACCTCTTCCCCTCGGAGCTGCACGTGTTTGTGCGGCCCGGCATCGATAGCCTCGCCGAACTTGCCGGCAGGAAGGTGAACTTCAACACCAAAGGCACGGCGGCGGCCTATTCCGGACCGCTGATCTTCAGCCGGCTCGGCATCGAGGTGGAGAAAACCTTCATCCCGCATCCGGTGGCGCTCGAGCGGCTCAGGCGCGGTGAGCTGGATGCGGTGGTGTTCGTTACCGCTAAGCCCGTCGATCTCTTCGTGAAAGGAAGTTGGGAGGGCGGCTACCGATTTCTGCCCGTGGAATACAGTCCCAAGCTCGCCGACTACTACGTTCCGGCGCGGCTGGAATCCACGGACTATCCTGCGCTGATCGCGCCCGGTGAGGCGATACCCACGGTGGCGGTACCGACCGTGCTCGTCTCATACAACTGGAAGCCGGGTTCGGCGCGCTATGAGCGCGTCGCCCGCTTCGTCGAGGAGCTGTTCGACCACGCTGATCGCCTCCGCACGCCCGGATTTGCTCCGAAGTGGAAGGACCTTGACCTTTCCGCAATGGCGCCAGGCATGGAAAGATTTGCGCCAGCACGTGAATGGATCGCTCGCCGCCAAGGGACAGCGCGCGCCGCCAGTTCTGGTTCTGTCGGGGTGGGAATTAAGCCGTGAAACGCGCTGCGGTCCTGGTGCTGCTTGTCGTACAGGCGACTTTCGCGGAGGGAAATACGGTCCAGCCGTCCTTCGCCGAGGAAGCCTTAGTGCCGTCCACGCAGGAGAACGACACTGTCGAGAACCTGGACAGGTGCTTCGCCGCGACCAAGACGGCAAACGCGATCTGCGAGAGTTCGACCGCCGAGAGCGCTCCTCGGGTCGAATGTCTGAAGAAGGTGCTTCTCGCCCAGCAGGACTGCCTCGATCATGTTCGCATTGGAGGGCGCCTGCCGCCTCCGACGCGCCCTGCCGAACAGGCGCAGGAGCGGCTGCGGGGTAGAACGGAAGCCGCTCGGGAAACCGATAACAACTCTCTTTCGCCGCCGTCCCAACTCGCTGCGCCGTCTCCGTCGCCACCAGGGCAGGTGACAGGATGGACTGTGAGCGAAACGACTTCGCCGATCGACTATTCACCTGTGGTGCGGGCTGCGATCGCTTCGCTCGCGTCGTCCGGTGCGATGCCGCCTTCAGAGCTGGTGATCGGTTGCCGCGGCACGCGAATCGAGATCGCGTTGCACGCGCGCCAGAGATGGGTCCCCGCGCGCGGCGGCACCGTGGAAGTCGTCATCGCTCCCGAAGGAGGGGCGACGAGGCGCGAGCGCTGGATACTTTCACCGTCCGGCGGCATGGCCATGCCGGACGGCGACGCCTCGGAAATTCTGCAGCAATTGTTGCCGGCTCGAACGGTCGTGTCAGTAGCGGACGGTGGCGGGCACGCGGCGGGGGTCTTCGATCTGACTTCCCTTGATCCGGTCCGCGACCGGTTATGGCAGACCTGTCGCGACCGGGCGGCCGTCATGGGCGCTGCAAGCACCCCGGCTCCAACGGTCCGCACCGGCCGAACCAAGGAAAAACGGCGAATACGCACCGGTGAACAGTAGGACGATGTGACTGGCACGCTGCAAGGGCTGGCTTAGCTTGCTGCAGCCTGGAGCGGCGGAGGTGATGCCATTGCCGAGCTCCAATCTCTGCTCTCGACCTTGACCGGCCCTCATCCTGGAGCGGGGACCGGATAGGCGTCAGGGGCGACGATGGAGCGCTCAGAGCCTGCTGCAAACCACGCTTTGAGCGGGCGCTCGATATAGCGCAGCACCAGTGCGGCCGCCGCGATCGAGATCACGGCGTGAACCCAGCCGTAGTTCAGCGACGGGTGTTTGAGCCAGACCGTCGTAAAGGCGATCGTCAGCACGGGATAGTGGATGATGTAGAGCGGGAAGCTGAGGTCGCCGAGATATTTGAACAGCTCGCCGAGCTTTGCCGGAAGATTGGAGCGTGGCGGAAAGAACAGCAGCCAGACGGTGACGATCCACGATCCGTAAGTCCAAAAGTAGACGTGACGCGCGGTCAGCCAGAACGGTCCCGGATTGGTCGCGACTGCCACGCAACCAACGACGACGCAGAGCGCTGCGAGCGAACCCTTGCGTGGGCTCGAATAAGCAAGCCATCCGGCCAGCCAGGCCCATCCGAACACAGCCAGCTGCAAGCCATAAGGAGCGACCCAGACCTGCTGCCACTTCGCCAGGCCGGAAATGATGAGGACCGCGCTTGAGCCGACGATGATCGCCAGAAGGACTGGCTTATTGACGCGCCGCAGGAACGGCGCCAACGCATAGAAGATGACCTCGACGGAGAGCGACCACAGCGGAAACATCACGTTGATGATCGCAGGCAGAATGAAAACGTTGAGCAAGGTCAGATAGGCCACCCAATGCCACCATGCCGGCATCGGATGCGCGCTTCCCGCATCGTAAAGCGGACCGAGCACGAGATAGGCCGCGAACGTCAGTCCGATCGCGGTCAGGTGCACCGGCAGAATGCGGATCAGGCGCCTGCGGCCATAGCCGACGGGCTGCGAGCTGATTGAATGATGAATGCTGTAGCCCGAGATGGCGAAGAAGCACAGAACTGCCATCAGCCCGGACTGGGAGGGAACCGGCAGCGCGCGCTCATGCGCCCCATAATTGTACGTGTGGGCTGCGAGAACCCATGACGCGAACAAGAAATCTTGCGAGAGCCAGCCAGGGCCAGATGCTGCCATGTGGCGGCTGCAGCTCGCTCGCGGATTGTCCCATGGTGCGCCCCAAACCTTCCCAACGGACGCAAGCTGACACAATCAGAAATAAGCAGCAACCCGTGTTTGGGCGCCGGAACGATGCAGAATCGCTAGCGCTTGGGCGCATCCTTTCAAATCAAGGCTTGAAACGCCGACGTCTGCTCCAGCGCGGTGACCAGATCGTTGGTGAACGCAATCGATCCCGTTCTGTCGAGATGGCCGCCTTTGTCCCAGCTCGAATAATCCGTTCTGGCGGGGGCTGCAGTCTCGACGCCGAGCGCCTGTGCGACCTCGCGCATCTGCGTCACGCAGCCATGGAGATTAGGAACCAACGTCAGCACTGTGGGGACGCCGAGCGACTGAACGAAGTCGCGCGCGTTGGTGATGATCTCCGGCGAGGTGTGACAGTCCGGATCGCGGGTCATCTTGACGCCGGGGTTGCCGGCCTCGAGGAGATGCGGAAACGAAGCTCATGTCGGCAGCTCCGGTCGTGCCGCTGCGGTAGAACGCCGGAATGACGCCGGCGCGGCGCGGAAACAGCCAGTTTGACCGGCGCGAGCTGCTCGAACCGCCAGCGCAGGTCGCGGCGCAAGATTTCGTACCTTGCGTGGGTTCTGCCATAATGGACGGGCGGAATTTCCTTCACGTCGGCGCCGAACGCGCGCATGAGATTGCGGCCGAAGAAATTCCCGCCGCCGCCGCCATCATCGGCATTGATGATCCAGAGCCGCGGATGCAGTTTGTATTTTTCGATGATGCGTCGTGACAACTCGCCGCTTGCGACGCCGACAAAAGCCATGTTGTAGAACTTCAATCCATAGGGCCTTTCAAGCCGCTCGCGGATGACTTCCTCGTTCAGATGCGAAGGCGACGAGCGACGACCCGAGGATGATGATATCGGCGCGGCGGGCGTAGTCGATCGAGCGGCCGATGTCGTGCAAGAACAGATCCTGATCCTGGATCTCACTGACGTAATTGCCAGCAAGGTCCTGGTACCATGATAAGTTGCCGGGCCGCGACGATGGCGGTGAAATGATCACCATCCTGAGCCCAGATATACAGGATGCCGCGGCTAAGACGAGCCCGACGATGGCCGCCAGAGCGCAAAGATAGCGACCGGCCGCTCCGCACCCTCACGCTCGGTGTTCGATCGACGGAAGGGCGCTGTCTTTCGCTCCGCTCGATCCATGCCTTCGCGTTCAACTCGACAGACGCTGGAGCTACTGACCAAATCCGGGCGCTAATTTCAGGACCTGTTCGGCCATCATGATCGACGCCGGATAGGTCAGAGTGGCCGGTATCGAAGGAGATGAGGCTCGGATCCGTTCGGGCCCAATCGGGTCAGGCAGCCATCGTCATTACACATCAAACGGCGCGCAGAGATGAAGTCGATGCCGACGCGCTTGGTCTGCGCTTCAAGAAATTCGTCGAACGGCTGCGTCCACGCGTCGTTCGATCTGAACCAGGTTCGCGCCGGCAACAGCGAATGCGTCTGGAAATAGTAATCCAGCAGATTAGCCGGCAGGCCATCGCCCAGCCACGTCGCCGGCGGTCCCAGCACGATGATCTTGTTGATTCCAGCGGCCCTCAGCATCGGGATCGTGCGGTCCAGGCCCTTGATCACGTCGTCATTGTTGTATCGCCACGTCGTGTAGAACACGACGGCCTCGGGCTTCAACTCGGCAAGGCGCTGCACCACGTAATCGTTGGCGCCCTTGCAGAAGCGCCGCTGCACGTTGCTATAGCCGACCAGCGGCGGACAGGACGACGCGGTGAATTCAGCGACATCGAAGCCGCGTTGGTCGCCGAAATATTTCAAGCCGGGATACAGCGACGCCGCGTAGGAATCGCCCCAGACCGCGATGAGGGGACGGCGCCCCGTGCCGGCGCATTCGGGGGCGAAATTGGCCGCACTCTGTTCGCGGCTCCAGCAGGCATTTGCCGGAACGCCAGCGCGGACCAGTCTCGCTGCCATCCAGCATGAAGGCCCGGATGTCGGCGGGAATGCGGACCGGCAAGCCCTTGGTCAGGTCGGCCGTCAGCCCGACGGCGCCGAGCACGACCATGCTGCCAATCAGCGCCGCCACCTTGACGGGGACCCGGCGCTTGCCGAAACGGATCGGGCGCTCGATCAGCTGATAGGTCAGCCATGCCAGCACGATGCTTGCGGCAATGATGATCCACATCATCGCGCGGCGGCACGCCTTCGACGAAATGGATGCGTGCATAGGCCATCAGCGGATAATGCCAGAGATAGAGCGGATAACTGATGAGACCGATGAACACGGCCGGTCGCGCCGAAAGAACGTAGTGGTGAACGAAGGTGTCGCGCATGGCGAGCAAGCACCGCCGCAGCGAGCACGGGCGCCAGCGTGAAATAACCGGGATGGGGAATGCCGAGGATTGATAGCGCAACAGTGCGACCACGATGCACGAGCAGCGCGCCGATGCTCACGACCTGCCGGTAGTCCGGCAAGGCGGGTGACTGCCCATTCGGACCGATGGACCTGGCCGTTGATCCACAATGCAAGCCCAGAGCCGACCAGCAACTCCCAGGCTCGCGTCACCGGCAGATAGAATGCATCGTCAGGCGCGTGTCGCTGAACGATGACGCAGGCGACGAACGACGCAACCGCCGAGCGCCGCCGTGATCGCCAGGCTTCGCGCCCGCCACACGCCGATCACATCAGCAGCAGCGGCCAGACGATGTAGTACTGCTCCTCGATGCCGAGCGACCACAGATGCAGCAGCGGCTTCTTATCGGCGGCGAGGTCGAAATATCCGACCTGTCCCAGCAGAACGAAATTCTGGACGAAAACCGCGCTGCCGGCGATGTTCGAGCCCAGCGACTTCATCTCGCGTGGCGGCAGCTGTAGCAACCGATCAGCAGCGTAACCAGCACGACGACGATGAGGGCCGGGAAAATGCGCCGGATGCGACGCGCATAGAAACCGGCGATGCTGAATCGTCTTCGCCAGCATCTGCTGGTGGATGATTCCGGTGATGAGGTAGCCGGAGATGACGAAGAAGATGTCGACCCCGATGAAGCCGCCGGGAATCGCGTCGGGAACGCGTGATAGAGCAGCACCGGCAGCACGGCGAGGGCGCGAAGTCCATCGATATCGGGTCGATAGCCGTTCACAGATCCTGACGCGGGTCGGAAATCGGACACGCCGCGATCATGTGTCCCGTGCATATTGATGCCCCTGATATCGCCGCGCACTAAAATTTGGCGCTGCGCCCCTAGCCGGGCGGTTCCCGTCGTCCGGATCGTGATCCTGTCATAGCATCAATTTTGCTGGATTCAATCGACGGGCGTCGGGTTGCCGGGTCACAGCCGTGAGTTCCTGCACCGGCATCTCCGCGCCCGAATCAGGAACCGGGCACTTGCGTTCGTCATGAAAGGGGCGCCGCCTTGACGGCGGCATTATGCTTGCGCCGCTAGTCTCCGATGTATTTCATGATCAAGGGGGCCAGCTGCTCGCGTGCCAGCCAGATCGAGGCTAGCGGCCGCAAGTGCACAGTATCTGCGGTGATCAGGCCATCCCTCGGATTGTTTCCGAGATAAGTCAAACAACCCTCCGCGTTGCAGAACGGTTGCATTTCGTCGACAAATTCGAACGGTTCGTCGGATTGCAGCTGCGATTGGAATATCTTGGTGAACTTCATCAGTTCATCATCCAGGTGACCTTTGATGTAGCGCGGAACCGAAGGCCAATAGTTGTCAAGGATGACTTTGTAGAGGAATGGTTTCCAATGCGGCCGCTGTCCTAAGACGAGTACATGCTGCACCCCATAGCTCTTCGCCATTTTTGCGAACTCGCGGATGTAGGCAATGTCGAACGAGTTGTTCGACGACAACAATAGGACTTGTGGCGGATCAGCCTTGATGCGCTGGATCTCGAAATAATTCGCCATATTGCAGTGATGGGTCGTGATGATCCTTTCGATCACCGGGCTGACCTGACATCCGGAACTCCAGATCAGGAGCAACGAGATGTCCTTCGGCAGGACTTCGTGGAAGTCCATAATAGAGATCAGATGCGTTGGAATCGCCAATGATCATGACACTCCGGTCAGAATGCCGGGTGTAGCAGCTCGGATCGATCGCAGCGCGCGGTGCGAGCGTTGGAACCTTGGCATACCATGCGTAGAAATTGCATTGGTTCTGAGAGATATAATGATTGTATTCAGCCTGGATGAGCGGCGAGGCAGAACTGAAATAACTGGCGTATGCGGCTTTATCCTGCTCGAGACGGCTCGGAAAGCCCTTGTAAGCAACACTGACGGTTCCGACCGCGCCTATGGCAATCATGGCTGTCACCAAGGCTGGCACGGGCCAGGCTTTCGCTTTGATCCCAAAGCGGATGGGTTTCTCGACATAGCGATAGGTCAGCCAGGCGAGCACGACCGAGCTTGCGACCATTGCGGCGAGAAGCTGCGGTGGTGGCGAAAGACTGCCATATTCGATGCGCGCAAATGTCAGCAGCGGCCAATGCCAGAGGTAGAGTGGGTAGCTGATCAGCCCGAACCACACCATGAGTGGATTTGCGAGCAGCCAGCGATTGAGCCAGGCGGCGGGGCCAGCGAGGATCAACAGATACGTTCCAATGACGGGCATGAGCGCCCACCAGCCGGGGAATTCGTGACGCCGAGTGATCACGGCAACCGACGCAAGGACCAGCGTCAGCCCGAGTGTCGACAGAACATTTCGATAGATGCGGTCGGCATTGACCGCCTCGTCGTCAAAGAAAATGGTCGCGATGACTGTCGCGATGGCACGCTCGATCCAGATGGCGGCTGGAGGAGCGGAGAGCGTCAGGTTCGCCAGGCTGGCGCCGGCCGCGAGCTCCCAGAGGCGCGAGGCGGGCGAGTAGAACGCCGCGACCGGATCTGTGGGTGTTACTTTGATGCTATATACCAAGGAAATCGCAAGCGCAGTCGCGATAAGTACAAATCGCCTGAGGCGGGCGCACCAAGCCAACAGCATGAGGGCCGGCCATATCAGGTAGAACTGTTCTTCGATGCCGAGCGACCAAAGATGCAGCAAAATCTTCGTGTCCGAGGCAACGTCGAAATAGTTCGCCTCTTGCCATAGAGCGAGATTGGCAATAAATCCGGCGCCCGTGGCGGTGTGCTTGCCAAGCCGGGCGAAATCGTCGGGTAGCAGCAGGAAGGCGCCGGCGATAAGGCAGCAGGATAGCACCACGATCAAAGCCGGGAAGATACGCCGCGCACGGCGAGCGTAGAAATTCCGCAGGCTGAAGCTTTGCCGCGCAAGATCGGTCAAGATAATCGATGTGATCAGATAGCCTGAGATCACAAAGAAAATATCGACGCCAACAAAGCCGCTGCGGAGCAGGTTCGGGAACGCGTGAAACGTAACGACGGACAGCACCGCAATGGCGCGCAGACCATCAATGTCCGGCCGATAATCAACAGTATGAACCGCCAGCCGAGTGTCGGCCGGAGCGTGTTTATTGGTACCGTGCACTTGCTTCCCCGCTCGCAACTCGACTGCACAAGCCGCGAGCGGCTCACTTGGTCGTCCCTACCTCCATCACCCGGAAGTCGTCCACTTCTATCACCACAGTTTGGCCATTTTCAACCCAGCCGTTACAGTCCTTTATCAGAGGTTGCGCTAAGCCGCGTACTTTCTGGCCACAATCCTCGACGCCTCGTTCTGGTTGTGTCAGAATTTAAAAGCAAGCTGAGCGAGAACTGCCGCGGCGCAGCTTCAAGGTGGCAGGCTTGCATCAGTCACGGGACAAATGACAACCGCGCTGGAGGCGACGCAAACGCCACCCGACGATTGGCCGGCGCGCGGCCGATCCTGGGGCGAATCATATCCTGGAAAATGCCGACGCACCGGCTTCAGCCGCGTTATCTACGCAGAGATTTCGTCCCGCAGGTCGAGCGCGTTTTCCATCGCTGCCCCCTCGGCCGTGTTGTCGAAGATGCACCAGACATCACTGGTTGTCAGCATCACGGCCAATCGCTCGTCAAGTCTGTGCAGAAAGCTTGCGTCATAGGCTGAATAGTAGATGCGCGGTGAACCATGCAGGCGGACATATTGCAGGCCACGCCAGCCGCCCGGCTCGTCGGCGCCCTCCGTGCGTGAGGGATCGGCGGCAACGCGAGCGATGCGCCGTTCCGCAAGCCATCGATCCACCTCGTCGGTAAACCAGCTCGGATGACGCGGCTCGCAGACCAATTGAACTGACGTCGACGCCTGCAATAGATCGAACAGCCGGCGCGCCGCTTCTGCGTCATAGGCTTTGCCGGGAGGAAACTGAACCAGGAAGATCGCAAGCTTGCAGCCGAGGCCGGCCGTCTCCTGCAGAAGCCGATCGATGTCCGCCGGCTGCGCCTCCGCCGCGTGCGTAATCGCTTTGGGCATCTTGACCGCGAAACGGAAATCGTCCGGCGTGACACGAGCCCAGCGCGCGTAGGTCGTCGGACGGTGCGGCCGGTAGAAGGACGTGTTGATCTCGACCGCGTTCAGCGCCTGTCCGTAACGCTCGAGATGGCTGCCGTCGCCACCGACGCGCGCGCGGCAGGACGAGGGTACGCTCCAGCCTGCCGTGCCAAGCCACAGACGCCCATGGACTCCATGCGGCAATCTGCCGGGCATGATCGTTGCCGCTTCAGTAAGGACCATATGCGCAACAGCCCCACGCGGCGCCGCGGATCAATCGTCCTGACTGATATCGCCGGGCTTGCTCGGCAGTCCGAGCGTGCCGCCCTCGCCATGCTCAAGGTCGCGATCCCGGCCGTCGCTCTTGTCGGCATCTTCGACGATCGCCTGCTGCATGTCGCGCGCCTTGTCCTTCCGGGGCGGCGAGGTGGGAACATCGCGGGACGATATCGACGTGGCTTTGGTGGCGGGCATTGGCGCTCTTCCTCGGGAGGATTGGTTGCTGCTTGGCCGGACGCAAACCGCAGTGACGCGACCAATGGCGATCCCTGCGGAAGGCAGGGATCGCCATTGTCATTCATTCCGGCAAGGATGCCGGCCGTCTCCACATGTCGCGTCGGCGGTGGTAACGGTTCGCATGCAGCATCCAGCCTGACACCGGCATGCCGTCGCGGTGGCGGCCGCCGCTCTCGGCGCCCAGCCAGGCGGCGATCGCGCCGAGCAGCAACGCGGTGGCGATCGAGAACGCCAGGATAATCGTGCCGGCACGGGCGTGCTTGATCGCGGTCCTGGAGTTCGTGATCACGTTGTCGACGCGTCGTTCCGCATCCGCGCCGGCAAGCCCTGTGGTGGCCGTCACCAGCTGGACCAGATAGGCGCGGTCATCGGTGCTGACGCCGCTATGACTCGACGATGTCAGCAGGATGCGTCCGGCCTCGGAGCGCGCGGGCGCGAGCTCCGCGGTCGGTAGGCGTCGCGGCGCGCGGAACAGCTGATCGATCTCGTAGCTCAGGAGCGACGGCTCCGTCGTCGCCGCCGGCGGCGACAATGCGGTCTGACGGGTGGCCGCGGACGCGACCATCGCCGAGAGCACGACGCCGAGCACGATCGCCAGCGCCCACGCGACAACGCCATGCATGCCGTCGCGCCGCTCGGTATCCTCGGTGGCACCATCATAGGGCGACCGAACGCGTCCGGCGACATAGCCGCCGCAGCTGAAGCTGATCAGCGCCTGCAGCACCAGATAGATGCCCGAGAGCAGCCACAGCGCCACGGATGCATCGCGCCAGGTTGGCGCCGCCGAACTCACGCCAAGCCCGACTGTGGCGGCGAATGTGATGAGGATCGACGAAACAGCGGCCGCCGTCAGGGCTCCCGCCACGATCGGTGTCCATTGCAACGTCCAGGCGTCAGGCGCGCGTGCCCTGACCGCCGGCGTGACATCCACCGGGGGTGTTTCGATGCTCATGGCCTGCGCCTCACCGCAGGCCGAAGAACGAAAGAATGGCCATGATGATCACGATCAGGCCGATCAGGTAAATCAGTCCGTCCATGTTGTCCTCCTCCTCGAGACTGTGCCTCGATAAGAGACGTCGGACCTCATGGTTCCACAAACGTGTCAGTTCACGGGAACAGAGTAGGGGTCAGCGCTGTTGCGGTGCAGTTCGTTGCGCCAAGGTGTCACGCGTTTGCATCATTCGCCCGGAACCAAGCGCATCTCGGCCTGTCGGGCGAGGCGGCGGTGACGGCGTCGCGACAGGTACAGCACGAGGCCGGTGACCGCGAACAGCGGCATCGCCGCTGCGGCCAGCATGAACGCGAGCTTGCCCGGCCAGCCGAACACGCTGCCGCGGTGGATGTCGAGGACGCGCATCAGCATCCGTTCGCCGACGGTCTTGTCGGCGTAGATCTCCGACGACACGATCTCGCCGTTGGTCGCATCGATGCGGAATTCGTCGCGCGGCCCCTCGGTCGAGTTCCTCCGGCCATGCCCTGACCCGCACGACCGTCCCGGCGCCGGCGGGCAGGTTGATCAGCACGGTCCTGAAGCGATTGCCTTCCGCGCGCTGAAAGGCGGACCAGACGCCGTCGAGCGCAATCGACTTGCTGTTCGGCTTCGGGTCACCGGATCTGACGTCGCTCTTGGCCGCGCGTGGACCGCGCGGCGCGCTCGGTTGCAACTGTGCATCAGTCCGCTGCGGTCGCGACAACAACCAGGCCGCCCCGGTCTTGTACCAGTCGAACGAATACCACAGCCCGGTCAGAATCATTACCAGATAGATCGGCAGCACCCAGGTGCCGATCACCGCGTGCAGCGAGCGATGCAGGCCGCGGCCGCGCAGGCCGAGATTCGGCTTCAGCCACACCTTCACGCTGCTGGCGCGATAAGGCCAGCGCAGCACCAGCCCTGAGATCAGCATCACGATAAGGCCGATCGCCGCTATGCCGGTGATCTGCCGCCCGTGGCCTCTGGCATCGCCCGGGATCAGCAGCCAGCGATGCAGCCTGCGGACGGTGGCGAAGAAGTCCTCGCCGCGCGGCGTGCCCAGCACACGCGCGTCATAGGGATCGACAAAGACCGAAGCCGGCCGCGATCCGCCATTGCCCGGAGCAAAGCGGATACGGACCGCGGCCGTGGGATCGCTCGACAGCGTGACGGCCGCGACCCGGCGGTCACCATGGTCCGCTTGCAGTCGCGCGATCAATTGGTCCGGCGTCAGCAGCGGCACCTGGCGCGCCTTTACATGGCTGATGCCCGCGTTCAGGCTGGCCTGGATTTCATCCTCGAAGCTCATGGTTACGCCGGTGAGTGCGATCACCGAGAGTAGCAGGGCGATCACGAGGCCGACGATGGAATGGATCTGCAGCAGCGCGGCCTTGATCGTGGACTTGGTCATGAATGGAAGGGACATGCGGAAGCGAGCATCTCGATCGGTCAATGAGAAGCTCCCAGCAAGGTCGGTCCGGGCTTGACGGGAACTTCACGCGCTGCGCACGACGACCATACGCATCACGTGCTCTTAGCGAAATGCTGCGCGCCCTGGCAATCGTGCTGCGGCTTCGCAGTTTGTAATTGCTCTACATTGGCATGCCGCCACATCCGTCAGAACTTCACCGTCCCCGACAGCGAGAAGCGCCTGGGATCGCCGATCGCCACGTTCAGAGCGCTCCCGGTCGTGGAAGCATAATAGGTCTTGCCGAACAGGTTCTTGACATTGAACTGGTAGACCACCGGCAGCTTGTCGATCTTGGTCTCGTAGGTCGCGTAGATGTCTGCAACCGTGTAGGCCGGCATGAAGAAGGTGTTGAGGGCATCGCCTGGCCGGTCGCCGGTGTAGCGCGCGCCGCCGCCCAGCCGCAGGCGGCCGGGCAGGGCGTCGAGGAAATCATAGACGAGATACAGCGAGGCCGTGTTCATCGCCGCGTTGAGCAGCCTGGCGTTGCCGTTGATGGGATCGTTGACCAGCCGCGCATCGGTGTAGCCGTAGCTTCCGATCATGCTCCAATTGTCGGTCAGCTTGCCGGTCACGTCCAATTCGACGCCGCGCGACCGGGCCTTGCCGGCGGCGCGCCCCGTGGAGGTGCCGTTGCCATTGTCCTGCAGCACCAGCACGTTCTTCTTGTCGATGTCATAGAGAGCGAAAGTGCCTGAGAGGCGCTTGTTGACGTCGAACTTGACGCCGGTCTCCCATTGCGTGCCCTCTTCGGGCGCAACGGTGGAGTCGACCACGAAGCCGCTGGCGAAAGCCGCGATGGTCGAGGTCGGCTTCAGCGACTGCGTATAGCTGGCATAGAGTGAGACCTCGTCCGTCACCTTGAAGATGACGCCGCCAAGCGGCAGCACCTTGTCGCCGGCGAGATTGGTGTTGGCGACGAAGGGACGTCCCTTGCCGGCGAGCTGCTCATAGTCCATCCAGCGCACGCCGCCGACAACGGCCAGCCAGTTGGTCAGGTGCAGCGTGTCTTGGTAGAACAGCGCGCTGGTGCCGAGCTTGTCGGTCTGGTCGCTGTCCGCCGGTGACACTGTCGAGCCGGGCAGCACCGGGCCGGCCGGCGTCGGGCCATACGCCCCGGTATAGAAATTCCAGGTCGGAGTCGCCTGTCGGATCAGGTCCTGGCGATAGATTGTGCGGTACTGCGCGTCGCCGCCGAACAGCACGTCGTTCTTGATTCCGCCGAGCCAGAAGCTACCGTTGATGTAGGACGTGCCGTAGCTGACGTTGCTGAGCGAGTTATGGGTGCCGTCATCGCTGCGCTTCTCGATTCCGGTCACAGGATCGACCGACGTGATGCGGAGCTGATTGGCGCTGAACGTCTCGGTGTTGTAGCTGTAGGCGGCGGTGACCTTCCAGTTCTCGTTGAGAGTTTGTTCGACGGACGCCTGCATCAGGTCGGAAGTGCCCCACATGTTGTTGAAGGGCTCGTCGAGCCGGCGGGTCGACGGTATCGCCAGCGGAGCACCATTGACGAAGGCCGTGCCACGGTCGAACGGCGTGATGAACTCGCGGTGCTCGTAATTCAGCTGGACCGTCGTGGTGTCGCCGTACCACGCCAGCGACGGCGCGATCAGCATTTCGCGGTGCCGGCCGAAATTGCGCCAATAGTCCTCGCTGACGCCGTAGCCGACGAAGCGATAGGCGAGGCCATCGGCGCCGATCGGCCCGGTGACGTCGAGCGTGCCGTCCGCGCCGCTCTTGGCGTTGTCGAAGGTCGAGCCAAGCAGCGTGACCGAGCCATGCTGATAAAGCTCGGGGCGCTTGCTGATGGTGTTGACGATGCCGCCGGGGTCCATGATGCCGTAGAGCAGCGAGGCCGGGCCCTTCAGCACCTCCACGCTCTCGACCTCGGCATTGAGGCTGCGGCCCTGCACCAGCGGCATGCCGTTGCGCATGATCGAGCCGTCGCGATTGTCGCCGAAGCCGCGGCGGATGACCGCGTCCTGGGTGCCGGCCAGCGTATTGGTCTGGGTGATGCCGCTGACAATGCTGAGAGCATCGTCGAGATTGCGTGGCAACTGGTCTTTCAGCACCTGCTCGGGCACGACGTTGACCGATTGCGACGTGTCCAGTGGCGAAGCGCCGCTGCGTAGCGTAGAGGCGCTCGGCATCGCGCGATAGCCGAGCTTCGCTTCGTTGATCCCTGCAGCCGCAGCGGCAACGCGCTCCGACGGCGTCGACGCGGCTGGTGCTGGCGCGCGTGCGTGCTGCCGAGCTGCGGCCTGCGTTCGGCTTGAGGATGTGTCGGCGGCACGCGACGGCTTCTTCTTCCGCGCCGGTGCGTCGACCGACACGGGCGGGAGCTCGGTGCCAGATTGTGCATATGTGGCTGCAGGAGACAGCGCGCTTTCGGCAAGCAGGACGGCAGCGCCGATCATAATGCGGGTGTGGCGCCGACCGTCCTTGCGAGCTCGCTTGCGTTGTGCGGGTCGCCCGCCGGCTTTGTTCGTCACGTTCAACTACTTCCATGTCAGAAATGCAAATTCACGCGCCGCGTCTATCAGCCGCGACGGGTGATGAGAACATGACGGGGTTTGAAATCCCTCTAAGAAGGAATTCGTCTGTGCGAGAGATGCGAGCTCATCGCGCGAATGAGTTCTCGCTCCATAATGTGTAAGCGTGCAGATGACGCACAAGCGGGCTGCGCGATGCTGCGAGCCAAGTCAATTTCCCTACGGCGTGCGGGCATCGTCTTGCAGTTGTCATGTGACGCGACTTGACCATGCCCATCAGGATTACCGGTGGAGGCGGTCGCGTCCAATCCATTGCTGCGCGATGCCGCCCAGCCCGCATCGGTGTCTTCGGCAAAGGATCGTGCGAAGCTGAAAGAAAACCGGTCGTCGACCGGACTGTATCAGAAGCATCAACCGATCGTGACGTGACATCCGTCCTGGACGTGAAATGACGAATGTCATGTGAAGCCGGCGTGTGGTTTCGTGCATGGCGCACGACCGCACGCGATGCTATGGCCGCGATGGCGGCCGGCGAGGTCTTGGGGAATGCGCATGGCGACCACACTGACGATCAATGGCGAACAGGTTTCCGTCGACGCGCCGCCCGACATGCCGCTGCTGTGGGTGTTGCGTGACATTGTCGGCATGACCGGCACGAAATTCGGCTGCGGCATCGCGCAGTGCGGCGCCTGCACGGTCCATATCGACGGCAAGCCGGTGCGCTCCTGCGTGTTGCCGGTGAGCGCGGTGCGCGATCGGCCGATCACCACCATCGAGGGCATCGGCGCGACGCAAGCCGGCGCGCGGGTGCAGAAGGCCTGGCTCGATCTCGAGGTGATCCAATGCGGCTACTGCCAGTCGGGCCAAATCATGGCGGCCGCGGCATTGCTGGCGGCGACGCCGAACCCCGATAATTCCGACATCGACGCCGCGATGGCCGGCAACATCTGCCGCTGCGGCACCTATGTCCGGATTCGCGCCGCCATCAGGCAGGCCGCCTCCGGCAAGCAGTCGTGAGGCGCGCGCCATGAAGGTGTTCGACAAGTTTTCCGACGTCGCACGTCCCGATATCTCCCGCCGCAGCCTGCTGACCGGCGGCCTCGCTGCCGGCGTGCTGCTCGCCTTCCATCTGCCGGTGCGCGCCACCAACGAGCCGGTGCAGCCGCCTGACGTGACCGACGGCAAGTTCGCGCCCAACGCGTTCATCCGCATCGACAGCGATGGCCGCACCACGCTGGTGATGCCGCAGGTCGAAATGGGGCAGGGCGTCTACACCGCGATCGCGATGATCCTGGCCGAGGAGCTCGACGCCGATATCGCGAAAGTGACGCTCGAGCACGCTCCGCCGAACGACAAGCTCTACGGCAATCCGGTGTTCGGGCTTCAGGTCACCGGCAATTCGAACTCGATCCGGGCCTGGTGGACGGCACTGCGCAACGCCGGCGCCGGCGCGCGGGCCATGCTGGTGCAGGCCGCCGCCACGCAGTGGCAGGTCGAGCCGTCGAGCTGTACCACGTCGAAGGGCGAGGTCGCGCATGCGGCCAGCGGACGCAAGCTTGGCTACGGGGCGCTGGTTGAGGCTGCGCGCAACGAGACGCCGCCGAAAGATGTGCCTGTCAAGGACCCCAAGGATTTCGTCATCATCGGCCAGCCGCTGAAGCGCTTCGATACGCCGGACAAGACCAACGGCAAGGCAGTCTACGGCATCGACGCGATGCTGCCGGACATGAAATTCGCAACCGTGGTGGCGTGTCCCGTGTTCGGCGGCAAGGTCGGCAAGGTCGACGACACGGCGGCACGCAAGATCGCGGGCGTGCAGCAGGTCGTCGTGCTCGACGACATGGTCGCGGTGGTCGGCGACCACATGTGGGCCGCCAAGAAGGGCGTCGACGCGCTGAAGATCGACTGGGACGAGGGCAGCTACGCCTCGCTCAGCTCCGACGACATCTGGCGCGATCTGCGCGATGCCAGCGAGAAGGACGGCGTGATCGCAAAGACATCAGGCGACGTCGGTAAGGCGCTCGCGGCCGGCGAGCGGATCGAGGCCTCCTACGAGCTGCCGTTTCTGGCGCATGCGACCATGGAGCCGATCAACTGCACGGTGCATCTGAAGCCTGATAGCTGCGAGCTCTGGACCGGCACGCAGATCATGACGCGAATCCAGTCGGAGGCGGCCAAGGCGGCGGGGCTGCCGGTCGACAAGGTCATCGTCAACAATCATTTGCTCGGCGGCGGCTTCGGCCGCAAGCTCGAGCCCGACATGGCGGTCGCGGCGGTCAAGATCGCCAGGCAGCTCGACGGTCCGCTCAAGGGCGTGCCGCTCAAGGTGGTGTGGACCCGCGAGGAGGATATGCGGCACGACGTCTATCGGCCGGTCTATCGCGACACCATCGCCGCGACGCTCACGGACGGCAAGATTGCGGCCTGGAAGTACAAAATCGCGGGCGCGGCGGTGATCGCGCGCTGGCTGCCGCCGGCCTTCCAGAAGGGCATCGACATCGACGCGGTCGATTGCGCCGTCGACATGCCCTACGATATCCCGAATTTCGAGGTCGCCTATGTGCGTGCCGAGCCGCCGGGCGTCCCCACCGGATTCTGGCGCGGCGTCGGCCCGAACAACAACGTGTTCGCGGTCGAATGCTTTGTCGATGAGCTCGCCCGCAAGGCGGGTCGGGACCCGATCGCGTTCCGTCGCGCCATGCTCGGCAAGAATCCGCGGCTGCAGGCCGCGCTGGACCTGGTCGCGGAGAAATCCGGCTGGGGCCAGCCATTGCCGCCGCGGGTCGGCCGCGGCGTCAGCGTGCAGCCGGCGTTCGGCAGCTTCATCGCCACGGTGGTCGAAGCCGAGGTCGATGTGTCAGGCGAGGTCCGTCTGCATCGCGCCACCTCGGTGGTCGACACCGGGATTGCGGTCAATCCGGATACGATCAAGGCGCAGATCGAAGGCGGCATGATCTTCAGCTTCACCGCTGCGCTCTACGGCGACATCACCATCGCGAAGGGCCGCGTGCAGCAGTCCAACTTCCACGACTACCGGATGCTGCGGATCGACCAGGCGCCGAAGATCGAGGTCATCGTCGTCAGGAGCGGCGAGGCCCCCGGCGGCATCGGTGAGGCCGGGGTCAGCTCCGCCATGCCCGCGCTCCGTAACGCGATCTATGCCGCGACCGGCGTGCCGCTGCGCCGCATGCCTGTTGACCGCAGCCTGATCGCTGCAGGGAGGAAGGCATGAGCAGGCCTGTGCGCATCATTGCCACACTCGTTGTCGTCGGCATCATCGCGGTCGCGGCCGCCGTGTGGTTCGTCCGCGGTCCGTCGCCGCTCGCCTTTGTTGGCGGCGCCACGGTGGCGCTATCGGACTATCACGATGCCAATCCGACCGGCGTCCCGGCTTCGCTGGCGCAAGCCGATGAGGTGACGCGCGGCGAATATCTTGCCCGCGCCGCCGATTGCATGGCCTGTCACACCGCGCCTGGCGGCAGGCCGCTGGCCGGCGGGTTCGGCTTCCAGCTGCCGTTCGGCACGTTGTATTCGACCAACATTACGCCCGACAAGGACACCGGCATCGGCAACTACACGGATGCCGAGTTCATCGCGGTCGTCCGGCAGGGTGTCAGGCGCGACGGGGCGCGGCTCTATCCTGCGATGCCCTACACGTCCTACAGCTATCTGACCGATGCGGATGTGCTGGCGATCAAGGCCTATCTGTTCAGTCGGCCTGCGGTGCATGCGCCGGCGCCCGTGAACACGCTTTCCTTTCCGTTCGACCAGCGCTGGGCGATGATCGGCTGGGACATGCTGTTCAACCGCGACACCCGCTTTGCCCCAAACACGGCGCAGTCGCCGGCATGGAATAGGGGCGCATATCTCGTCGAGGCGCTTGCGCATTGCGGCGAATGCCACACGCCGCGCAACGCTGCGTTCGGACTCGACGAACGCAACAAGTTCGCCGGCGCGGTGACTGCAGGCTGGCGCGCCTTCAACATTACCTCGGACAAGGCGACCGGCATCGGGAGCTGGGTTGATCCTCATCTCGCGGCCTATCTCGCGACTGGCCATGCCACGGGTCATGGTACCGCTTCGGGGCCGATGGGAGAGGCGGTCGATAACAGCTTCCGCTATCTGGCGCCTGACGACATCAACGCCATCGTTGCCTATCTGCGCAGTGTGCCGGCGATATCATCGCCCGACTTGCCGGCGACACCGGCACCGGTGGCGCCTGCCTCGCATCGCGACGGCGTGATGGCGGATGCGCGCGGCAAGATGGTGTTCGAGGGCGCCTGCGTGTCCTGCCACGGCTGGAGCGGCGAGAGCGCGGTGTCGCCCCTGGCGACGCTGACAGGCGCCGCCGCAGTGAACGACCCGAGCGCGGTCAACGTCGCGCAGATCGTGATATCAGGCACCAGGCGGTCGACCCCGGACGGCGCACTCTCGATGCCCGCCTTCGGCAACGCCTATTCGGACACCGAGATCGCAGCATTGGCGAACTACGTCACCGGCCGCTTCGGCAGATCGGCTTCGCGCATCACGCCGCAGGAGGTCGCAGAGCTGCGGAAGCAGGGCGCCAACTGAGCGGGATCAGTAGCGCGGGTACGGAGCACGGTAGGAACGATGGCCTCTGCGCTGCTGCGCAAAGGCATAACGCGGATTGATGCCGCAACCGGCATCGGTGCCTGATGCCGTGGCCAAGCATTGCTGATAGGTGGAGAACTGGCAGTTGCCGGGGTAACCCCACTCGCGACTTTGCAGGCAGTAGCGGCTTTCACCGGCCGCCGCCGGAGATATCGTGCCGAAGCTGGCCAGGATGCAGGCAGTGGACGCAGCGGCGAAAAGCAGGTGGCGCATGGCGAACTCCGGGTTGCGTGTCAGCGGAAGAACGCAGCTACGACGCGGACGTTCCTGTTATCAGGCTGGCCCTTGACGAGCGCGTTCGATCATCTGTCGGCACGTTCTCATGCGTGATCCTATCACGCTTAGTTCATCTCGGCCGACGCACGGCGCGCACCTTGCCGCTCTTGCCGCCGCCGCAGTAGAAGCGGTCACGTCCGTCGGACTCCAGGCCGGAGACGCCGATGCCGGGCGGCATCTCGAGTCGTTCCAGCACCTCGCCGCTGTCGGGATCAATCCTCCTGAGATCGCTCTCGTCGTTCTCCCAGGTGCCGTGCCACAGCTCGCCGTCGACCCAGGTGACGCCGGTGACGAAGCGGTTGCAGGCGAGCGTGCGCAGGATCTTGCCGGTCTCCGGATCAATCTGATGAATCTTGCGCTCGCGGTAGACGCCGACCCACAGCGTGCCTTCGGCCCAAGCCAGGCCGGAATCGCCGCCGTTGCCGGGCGCGGGAATGCTGGCAAGCACGCGCCCCGAGCCGGGATCGATCTTCTGGATCTGCCGCTCGGCGATCTGGAACAGATGCCGGCCGTCGAACGCGGTGCCGGCATGGGCAGGCGCCGCGATCCGGCGGTTCAGTTTGCCGCTCGCGGGATCGAGCGCCTCGATGCCGCCGCCGGCGGCGAACCAGATCTGCTCGCCGTCATAGGTCACCCCGCCGACCTGCTCCACGCCTGGAAACGGGCCATACTCCCTGATGATGTCGGCTGCTGATGTCTTCATGTGATGATCTGACTCCACGCTGGGGCAATGATCTGCTGTTGTTCGAGCGAGCTAGTGCGGCGAATTCAGTCCACCTCTCCCAATGGGAGAGGTGGACCGGCCGTATTGCACCGCTAATTCACTCTCACTAGATTCTAGTCGCTGGCGAGTGCGGCTGGGAGTAACAAGGTGGTCGTGAATCCCGGCGCGGGCGGCGTCATCCAGCGCCGGGCGCGGCCACGTCCGAACGATTGCACGCGGCCGTGAGCTGCGAGCTCGTCGAGCGCCCGCTGCACCGTGCGCTGGCTGACATCGAGCGCCAGCGCGAGGCCCGAGCTCGACCACGCCTGGCCATCGGCGAGCAGCGCCAGCACCTGAGCGTGATCCTCGTCGCGCGGCTGCGCCAGCACGACGACCTCGCGCTTGGCCCGCGGCGCCAGCACGAAGCCATCGCGGGTTGCGCTGATCTCGGCGAGCGGTGCGAGCTTGGCGCGCAGCCGGCCGATCTCGACGCGCAGCCGTGCGCGGTGGGTCTCGTCGGCAGCCCTGGCACGGAAGGCGCGCGCCAGCAGAGTCTCGCGCGTTACGTCCAGCGGCCAGGCTTCGGCGAGTGCGCGCGCCAGCGCGAACAGCACCGGGCGGGTCGCCAGCGCAATGGTGTGACGCGGACTGCGCACGGCATAGCGGCAGGCATCGACGATGAGGGCCTTGGAGGCCTGCAGCGCCTCGACTTCCTCGATCAGCAGCGGCCGCGCCTCGCCCCGGACGATCAGGCGCGCGGCGGGCTGATCGAGCGTTCGCCGCATGGCCTCGACCTCGGCCCATAGCGCCGGGATGCGGGCCAGGCCTGCCGCATCGGTGGCGCGAGCGAGCGCGGTCCGTGCAGCCTTGCTCTGCAGGCGCCGGATCGCAAGGCCTGTGAGGACCAGCTCGTGCAGCGCGCGTGTCGCGGGCGGGAACGGCGTCGGATCGAGCGTGGCAAGTTTTTCTTCGGCTTCCTCGATGCGGCCGATCAGGAGCAGGCGGCGAATGTCGAGGTGCCGCGCATAGGCCGCATTGACCACATCGCCGTGCCGCGCCAGCACTGCTTGCGCCGCGTCGAGCGCGGCCGGAGGCCAGGTCAGGTCGCGGGCGGCGAGCGCGATCTCGGCGTCGGCGACGATGCAGCGCGCGCGGGCCACCGCCTCGCCAGCGCCAAAGGCGCGGGCGGCGCGCCGCAACAGCAGCTTGGCGCGATCGAGATCGCCGAGCTGCGCCATCGCGGTGCCGCGCAGCGCCAGTGCCGGCGGATCGTCGCGCAGCGCGATCCGGTTCAACGCACCCAGCGGATCACCCGATGCGAGCGCACGCGCCGCGGCCGTGATCAACGAATCCATGGCATTCCCGACCCGCGCGTCACTCTCCGCCGCCACGTGCCGTCCTACTCCATCCAGCAATCGGACAAATCTTTGAAAGTTAACAGGCGAACGCCGCGCCACTCGGTGCGCTCCCTCTCCCCGTCCTTCACGGGGAGAGGGCGGGGTGAGGGGCGGACGCCCGATCGGTGCGTGTTGTTAGACCTGTACCCTCTTGTATCTGCACAGGCATGATTTGTGCGATGAAGCGACTAGCCCATTGGCCGGTGGCCACCGGCCAAGGGCGTGGCGATTCGCCCTACCCCCTCCGGCTACAACCGTGTGCTCAGGATCTTCGCCGTGTCACGCACGACCGAACAGTCGCTTGATTTCCGATCGCAGGACAAGCAGGTACCGTGAGAGACGATTGTGGAGTGGATGTTCGAAGGCCAAGCTTGATGTCTTATCACCCCAGCGGTTGCGCTTCGACAAGAACCGCGGCATCGCGACTGCCGCATTCTTCGAGGCACGCCGTGACTGTGTGAGCCAGCGCGTACAGCACGCATTCTCGAGCTGTAGCAGTATCAGCTGCGCGCTACCACCCTCTCACTCGCGCTATCCAGCGATGATTTGAACCACCATCACGCCTCTTCATCCCCTTTGCTCACCAACATTCCACTCCTCTCCACCACCCAGCAGCCCTAAGCCTTACACTCACTCACCGATATCTCACCATTCAGCAGCCCCCCGCATCTCCCATCCCATACCTTCATCTCACCACTATCTTCTACCCACCCGCTCTCTGCAATCCCTCCATATCCACATCCGCTCACTCCCACTGCATACTGCTCACCTCCCTCTTCACCTACTCCAATCCACGCTCTCTACCCATCCCACTCTCTTCCTCCGATCGCCGATACATGTAAGCGGAACACCTCCACTCCCCCCTCCCTCATCCTCTCTCATCCCTCCCCTCAACCCTCCCCCTCCCACCCTCCCCCTCCCTCTCTCCCCCTCTCTCCTCTCCCCCCCCCACCTCCTCCCCCACCCGGATTGCTTCGCAATCCGACCTCCCCGCAAGCGGGGCGAGGTTGGGCCAGCCGCCGAATGCTGCTTCAGCCTTGCTCGGCCGGCTCCTCTTCGGCGTTGGGATCGCCGGGGGCGGTGGCCCAGGCCAGCTCGACCAGGGTCACGGTGCGCCGTCCGGCGCCGTCGAGCTGACAGACGATCAGGCCCTGGTCTTCGATATAGGTCAGCAGGCGCTGCGCCCGGCGCAACGAATGCGAGCCATAGGCGCGGGCGATCGCGGCGTCGCTGGGGCAGGGCCACCCTTCCTTGGCGGCGCGGGCGATCATCATGAACACGCCCTGCATATCCTCGGGCAACAGCGAGGCGCGTAAGCTGACGTCCTGCCACACATCGTCGTCGAGGTCGGAGCCGAGTCCGGCACGCGCCCGCGTCAGCATGCGGCGGAATTCGGTCAGGTCGGGCACGGCGGCGCCGAGGCCCTCGATTCGGCAGCGGACCACGAACTCCTGATACAGCACGCCGACGGCGCGGAAACCGGCGTCAGGCTCCGCCAGCAGGGCGGCCAACACGCGCTCGACGCGTGCACGTCGCGCGGCAAGCTCCTCGGCGCTCGGCGTCGGCTCGGTGGGTTCGGGACGAATCTCCAGCGCAGCCGATTTTGCCGCCATGAGCTGTTCGAGCAGGTCGGGTGCCTGACGGCGCTGCGGGCGCGTGCTGGCCTCCGGCGGCGGTGCGGCGAGGATGATGGCGCGCGCGTCCTCGAGGCCGGCTTCGGGCAGCGGCATCAGCCGCGGCGTTGCGTTGCGCGGTGCGGTCTCGGTCGGACCGATGCGCAAGCCCAGCGGACGGCGCGACAGCGCGGGGCCCAGCGCCATGAACTGGCCGCGCTCCAGGTCGCGGAAGGCCTCGGCCTGACGGCGCTCCATGCCGAGCAGGTCGGCGGCGCGCGCCATGTCGATGTCCAGGAAGGTGCGGCCCATCAGGAAATTGGAGGCTTCGGCCGCGACATTCTTGGCGAGCTTGGCCAGTCGCTGGGTGGCGATCACGCCGGCGAGGCCGCGCTTGCGGCCGCGGCACATCAAATTGGTCATGGCGCCGAGCGACAGCTTGCGCGCCTCGTCGGACACCTCGCCCGCGATCGCCGGCGCGAACAATTGCGCCTCGTCGACCACCACCAGCATCGGGTACCAATGATCGCGGCCGGTCTCGAACAGGCCGTTCAGGAAAGCGGCTGCACGCCGCATCTGATTCTCGGCGTCGAGACCTTCGAGATTGAGCACCGCGGAGACGCGATGGATGCGCGCGCGCTCGCCCGCGGCTTGCAGGCCGCGCTCGGTGTGATCCTCGGCATCGATGACGAGATGGCCGAATCGCTCCGCCAAGGTCACGAAGTCGCCTTCGGGATCGATGATGGCCTGCTGCACCCAGGGCGCGCTCTGCTCCAGCAGCCGCCGCAGCAGATGCGATTTGCCGGAGCCCGAATTGCCCTGCACCAGCAGGCGCGTCGCCAGCAGTTCCTCGAGGTCGAGCGCCGCGGGCGCGCCTGCGGTCGTCTGCCCCATCTCGATCGCAACGGTCATGGCTTGGCTCGAACGCTCCTTCGCGGCAGAGCGACTTATCAAGCCGCGCGGGGCGCGTCGAGCACGCGCGCGCCGGTTGTCCCGTGTTCCACAGGCGTTCGAATGCCGGCGCGCGTGGCGTTTCAGCAACGTCTGCAGCGGCCGAGTTGCATCAACCGTTTAGAACCGGAAAGCACGCCACGCGTTACATCGCGACATATTCCCAAGCGATAGCGTCCGGATGAGCCGGTGTTCGCTGAACAGGACGGGAGCAGCGAATGTCGGACTCATCGCCACCTGCAGCATTCGCACGAATATTCCTTTTCGGCTCGATCGGCTGCCGTGGAGCCGCTTCCACCTGCTGGTCGTGATCGGGCTCGGCATCACCTGGATCCTGGACGGATTGGAGGTGACGATCGTCGGCTCGCTCGGGCCTGCGCTGCAGAGCGCCGATACGCTTCATCTGAGCAGCGCCAATCTCGGCGCCGTCGCGTCCTTCTACGTCGTGGGCGCGGTGACTGGGGCGTTGGGGTTCGGCTGGATCACCGACCGGCACGGACGGCGGCTGGTGTTCTACGTGACGCTCATCATCTATCTCGGCGGTGTGCTGCTCAGCGCCTTTGCCTGGAACTTCTGGAGCTTTGCATTCTTCCGGCTGATCACCGGCCTTGGCATCGGCGGCGAATATGCGGCGGTCAATTCTGCCATCGACGAGTTGATCCCGGCGAAATATCGCGGCCGGGTCGATCTGATCGTGAACGGCAGCTTCTGGGTCGGCGCGGCCGCCGGCGCGCTGGTGGTGCCGTTCCTGCTCGACCCGAACCTGTTCTCCCCGAATATCGGCTGGCGTCTTGGCTTCGGCGTCGGCGGCATGCTCGGCCTGTCGATCCTGTTGCTGCGACGCTTCGTTCCGGAGAGCCCGCGCTGGCTGGTCACGCATATGAAGGAGAGAGAAGCCGAAGACACCGTGCGTGCGGATCGAGGCGGAGGTCGAGAAGGAGACAGGGAGAAACGTTGCCGCCGCCGGAAGGCTCGATCGAGGTCCATCCGCGCAAGGTGTTCGGCCTCGAGCTGATCTTCTCGTCGATGCTCGGCAATACCGACAGCGCAGCATTCTCGCGCTGACGCTGATGATCGCGCAGTCATTCCTCTACAATTCGGTGTTCTTCACCTTCGGACTGATCCTCGCCAATTTCTATCATGTGCCGGAGCAGCACATCGGCTTCTATGTGCTGCCGCTCGCGATCGGCAATTTCTGCGGACCGCTGCTGCTCGGCTCCCTGTTCGACACTGTTGGCCGCCGCAAGATGATTGCCGGCACCTTCGCAGTCAGCGGCCTGTTGCTGCTGTTGACGGCCTACCTGTTCGCGGCCGGCTTTTTGACGCAGGTCACCCAGACAGCCGCGTGGTGCGTGATCTTCTTCTTCGCCTCTGCCGCCGCCAGCTCGGCCTATCTCACCGCGAGCGAGATCTTTCCGCTGGAAACCCGCGCGCTGGCGATCGCGTGCTTCTATGCGGTCGGCACCGCGGTCGGCGGCAGCGTGTCGCCGCTCTTGTTCGGCTGGCTGATCGAATTCGGGATCGAGTTGGAAGGTGAGCGGCGGTTACGCGGTCGCTGCATGCTTGCTCCTCCTCGCGGCCGTCGCCGAATGGAAGCTCGGCATCGATGCCGAAGGCAAGTCGCTCGAAAGCATCGCCGACCCGCTGTCGAGCTGATCGCGACTGCTGGCAATTTCGCGAAAGCACGTGCGCCAAAACGCCAAGTTTGCCTGCGGTTTCAAAGCGAACACCTCTGTCCAGCCCTCGCCGCAAAAATATTTATCTTTCGTTTTTTCGTAAATTGTGCTTCTCTCTCGCCATCCCGCCTCATCGAAGAGGGACGTACGCGTCGTCACGATACGTAGAGGCGGGGAGCGGTGGCCGCGATCGCAGCGCCGGACGAGCGCTTGCGCGCGCGGACGCGAAATCGTGTGGTCCTGGCATTCCGGTGCTGATGCCAAGTCTGCGGCCTTATGATGAGTGCGCGGGCGACGGGGGCAAGAAAGCCGGTCCCTGAGGAGATCACGTATAAGCGTTAAAACTACCGCGCAGGGAATGCCGGATGACCGGCTGAACCTGTGGTACCTGCCGCCTGCATTTCTTTCTGCAGGCGGGCCATGGGTGAGGCCTTCACCCGGCATTCCCTGCGCCCTCTCATCACATGAGGGTGAACAGCCGCAACACTCGGGTGCATCGCGCCGCGAGATCGATGTCATGCGTGCGGATATCGGGGCAGAGGACAGTTGATCAATTTCATGCGCGAGCACGCTGATGCGCCCGCAAACAAGCGCCGCCCCGGAGGGCGGCGCCAATTCGATCGGCTCCCTTTGCTGCTACATCGAGGCTGGCGGCACGTCGCAACCGCTGAGATCGGAAAGCCCGCCTTCATTGTCGAAGGTATGCCCGCTGGCTGGCGGGGCGTTGCTGAGCGGCGTCAGCGTGACCGCCTTGCAGGTCAGGCCGGTAACATTGCGCAGCCTCATGAAGATGCCGCTGGCATTGGCCGAGGTGATGCTGACCCGGTTCAGTTCGATGTTCAGCACCGGCGATTCCGGCAGGCCGATGATGAGCCCGCCCGTGGTGACGACATTGCGCACCGTCTTGGGATTGGTGGCGGTGAGATCGGAGATCATGATGTCATGCACATGCGGCACCGTCGCAGGGATGTGCGGCTGGGTGATATCGCCCTGCGACGCACTCGGAATGGTCGGATAATATTCGCTGATCGAGATCGGTGTCGTGACGTCGGTCATCGTCAGCCGCTCGATCCTCATGTCAGAGATATCGTTGCCGCGATCGCGCCCGGTCTTGATGCGGAAGCCGTTATCGGTGCCCAGGAAGGTGATGTCGTGGGCGTGAATATGGCTGACGCCATTGACGGTCTCGCTGCCGACCGACATGCCGTGTCCCCGCTTGAACGTCGAGTTCGCGATATGAACGTGGGTCAGCGGCAGCTTCGGCAGATTATAGGGTGGCTTGTAGTAGGCGAATGTCGGCACGCCCGGATTGGCGGGATCGATGCCGGGGAGGCCGGACTTCATCGCGACGTCGTCGTCGCCGGTGTCGATATTGAGGCGCGCGAGCCGTATGTCGGTCGAGCCGACCAGGTCGACGCCGTCGGTATTGGGCGCGCCGGTCGCATCATTGGCGTTGTTGAAGACGCGCAAGCCGTCAACCGTCACGTCGGTGTCGTAGCGCAGGCCGAGGTCCCACATCGGCGAGTTGGTCAGGAGCACGCCTTCGATGCGGATCTGCCTGGAGTTGTAGAATTCGACCAGCCAGGGGCGCGGCAGGCCGTTCGAGGTCGGAATGTCCGGAAAGCCCGGATAAGAAGTCAGTGTCTTGGCGTTGGCGGCAAGCTGCCACCAGCTGAGCGCGCCTGGATTGTCGCTCGTCGCGGCCGCCGCCGGATCGGCGCCGCTGCCGTCGATGGTGCCATCGCCGATGATGCCGGAGTCGACGACATCCTTGGCCGATATCATCGCCTCGGATTTGCCGGGCAGGGTCGGGCCGGTGCCGGTCACGGCGGGATCGTTGGCGAAGCGGAAGGGATAGCCGATGAAGGCCGGCTGGTATCGGCTGTGGTCCGTGGTGTTCTTCAGCACGGTCGGCGCATCGATGCGCAGATACACCTGGCTCTTCAGCTCGATCGGCCCGGTGATATAGGTGCCGCCGCCGGTGATCCGGACGACGCCGCCGCCGGAGCGGGCACAGCGATCGATCGCGGTCTGGATCGCGGTGGTGTTGTCGGTCTTGCCGTCATTGACCGCGCCATAGCTGCGCGGATCGCAATGTTGGGAGCGATCGTCGCCGCCGCCATGAAAGTCATTCGGGTCGTTGGCGTATGCGGCACCGACCGCGGTAAGAGATGCGACACAGCCGAACACCAGGACCCATTGCAGACGCTGCTTGCCCATCAGTTCCTCCCGTTGTGAATGTTTACTTATGGTTGTACCAAAATTATCGGAAATAAATGGCGCGGTAAATCGGGCGGGCGGACCTCGGCAACGATGTTGTTTCGGCATCGAAGCGGTGTCATCTCAGCATTGATCCGGTTTCCCGCAGTGCGTCATATGCTTGGAGGTCTGTCATGTCCGAAACTTTGTCCGTCTTGTCCCTGATCTCGCTGCGCGAGGCGGCCGATATCCTGACCTCGCTCGGCGTCGCGGCGGAACGCCTCAGCGGCGGTACGCGCGCGGCGCGCACGCCGATCACCGGCGAGATCGATCGCGCATCTGCACGACAGCACGGCTGAGGCCGCAAAGGCCGAGATCGACAAGGCGCATGCGGCGTTTCTCGCCTGGCGCATGGTGCCGGCGCCAAAGCGCGGCGAACTGGTGCGGCTGCTCGGCGAGGAGCTGCGCGCCAACAAGGCTGCGCTCGGCCGTCTGGTTTCGATCGAGGCCGGCAAGATCACCTCCGAAGGGCTCGGCGAGGTGCAGGAGATGATCGACATCTGCGACTTCGCGGTCGGCCTGTCGCGCCAGCTCTATGGGCTGACCATCGCGACCGAGCGCGCCGAGCACCGGATGATGGAGACATGGCATCCCCTGGGCGTCACCGGCATCATCTCGGCGTTCAACTTTCCGGTGGCCGTGTGGGCCTGGAACGCCGCACTGGCGCTGGTCTGCGGCAACAGCATCGTGTGGAAGCCATCGGAGAAGACGCCGCTGACGGCGCTCGCGACCGGGGCGCTGCTGGCGCGCGCGATCGAACGCTATCGCCGCGACGGCGGCATTGCGCCGGACGGATTGTCGGCGGTGCTGATCGGCGGCCGCGAGGTCGGCGAGGTGCTGGTCGACCATGCCCACGTGCCGCTGGTCTCCGCCACCGGCTCGACCGCGATGGGCCGCGTGGTCGGCAGCCGGCTTGCCGGCCGCTTCGCCCGCGCCATCCTCGAGCTCGGCGGCAACAATGCCGCGATCGTGACGCCGTCGGCCGATCTCGACCTGACGCTGCGCGCGAGTGGCATTCGCTGCGATGGGCACCGCAGGCCAGCGCTGCACGACGCTGCGTCGCCTGTTCGTCCATGAGGACGTCTATGGGCGCTTCGTGCCGCGCCTCAAGCAGGCGTATCAGTCCGTCGCCATCGGCAATCCGCTGGAGAACGGCACGCTGGTCGGTCCGCTGATCGATGGTCAGGCCTATCAGGCGATGCAGACGGCGCTTAGCGGCCGTGCGGGAGCAGGGCGCCATGGTGTCGGGCGGCGAGCGCGTCATGATCGGCGACCGTCACGAGGCCTACTACGTGCGGCCGGCGCTTGGTGGAAATCGCCAGCGCAGAATGATGTGGTCGCGCGGGAAACCTTTGCGCCGATCCTCTATGTGATGCCCTATCGCGATTTCGACGCCGTGATCGACGCGCACAATGCGGTGCCGCAGGGCCTGTCGTCGTCGATCTTCACCAACGATCTGCGCGAGGCCGAGCTGTTCCTGTCGGCACGCGGCTCGGATTGCGGCATCGCCAACGTCAATATCGGCCCATCCGGCGCCGAGATCGGCGGCGCGTTCGGCGGCGAGAAGGAGACCGGCGGCGGCCGCGAATCCGGCTCGGATGCGTGGAAGGCCTATATGCGCCGCGCCACCAACACCGTGAATCACGGCCGCACGCTGCCGCTCGCGCAGGGCGTCACCTTCGAGATCGGGGAAGGCGATTGACGCAAGCGAGCGCTCTCGAGCGGGCCGGGCGCGTCGGGATCGATGGCGGCACGGAATGCCGGATCGGCCTGCAGCTCGGCCATCGCTTTCTCCATGCCCTGATCGGAGAGATGGATGGAGTCGATGAAATTGGCCGGATCGTCATCAACAGGCGAACGCGCGAGATCGAACAACGGGATACCCAGGCCCGCAAGCCAGGCGCGGGTCGCCGGGCTCTCGAACTCACGCCAGGCGCCGGCACGGGGACCGTAGGATTATTCGTGGTCCAGAAAGTCGATGCCGGCGCGGAGCAGCGGCAATTGCACGCCGACGAGCTTGATGCCGCGCTGGCGCGCAAGCTCGGCAAGCCGCTCGATCGGGGCCTGCAGGCTGCGGCGACATCCCATCGTCGGGTGGGACGGTGCCGACGAAGTGCTCGGTGTTGAGGAAGTGTCCCTGCGCGTAGGCGATGTGTGCTTTCGAATTCACGTACGATCCGTCGCTCCGGAATCCCTCCTCGTTGCGGATGCTCTCGGGACCGACAAAACGCGACGGCGCGGCGCGATAGGCGTCGAACGGCGCTCGGTTCTTCATAGCCGCGCGCAGATAGCTTCCGAGACTCTCCATGGCGTAACGAAACGGCCGGTCGTAGATCATCGTTTCGCTGGGTCGCGAACCATTGCTGCCAATGATTGGCGAACAGGAAATAGTCGAGCTCCAGGATCACGACCCGCGGGTGGGTTTCGCGTGTCGTCCGGTCGAAGATGTCGAGCACCTGATCCGTCGTCCAGCCGGTATAGGACATGTTGTAAAAGCGGCGCGGAGCAAACATCCCGGCACGAAATCCACCGGCGCGCGAAGAGCCGAAGCAAATGATCTCGGGCTGCACCTGGATGGCGCGTGGCAGCTTGAATGCGGCATTGAAGCGGAGATCCACCGGCAGGATGACGGTCTCGGGTCGTTGCACCTGGATATCGGCCAACTGCGCCGGCGTTGCCAGCGTATCGAAGGGGCGCGCCAGCCAGACGATGAAGACGCTGCGATCGGCGCAGCCGCCACAGACGAAAAGCAGTGCGATGATGCTGATATAGCGGCGCAGCGTGCGCGGCACCATGCCGATCGGTCGTGTCGCACGGCGCGTCAGCTGCGGCAATTTCTGTGGCCAAATCGCTGCTCCGACGGTCCGATGCCAAAGGCGGACTTACCCCATATTATCAGGCCAATTCAACTCCGAAGGAGCAGGGCATCGGAGCGTGAGGTCTCAGGAACTTGCGCGGTGCGATCTCGGCGTTGCGCAACGACAAGGAGATTGACCATGGCAGCCAAGAAGAAAGCATCTGCGACAAAGACCGCACGCGGACGGAAGCAGGACCGCACGCGGGTCGCCAGCGGACAGGACTACGAAGTGCGCTACGAGGCGAAGAAGAGCGGCCGTTCGGCCAGCGCGGTCAAGAAGGCGGTGAAAAAGGTCGGCAACAGCCGCAAGAAGGTCGAGCGCAAGCTCGGCCGCTGAATTCGGCGAGTCCGACAGACCTATTGCGCCCGCTTCGGCGGGTGCAATGAACTCCTCGCCCAGCCGATCGCCTTTGGCGAGTGCAGCGGATCGGGACCGTCGCAGGTCGGGCAATACACCATCGTCCGGCGGTGCTTCTGGTCGCGGGCGACGAGCGGCTTGCCGCAGGCCGGGCAAAGCTTCCGCAGCGGCGGTTCGGGCGGTCTGGTCACGGCGAAATCTCCCCATTGGCTTCAGAAGCTAAGGGAGCGCGGCCGCGCTGTGGAATCACTTATGTGAGTGATGGCCACTCATCTTGCGAATGGCGCGCCGTGCGGACGCGAGCCACTCAATCCGGCTCCGCGACGCAGTCCGGGCAGGTATCGCCAATTCCGGCCAGCACGTCCTCGATGGCGGCGCAGGCCTCATCAGCGGAGAGGCCGGGCGGCGGATCCTCGCACCCCATGCGCAATGCCCGCGCCCGAGCATCGGGATCGGCGCGGTCCTGCATCCAGCCATGGTGATCGCATTCGCGGATCGCGCCGGCCTCCACCAGCACGGTGATGGCCCAGCCCCGCGGTGCGGATGGCGCCGCGGCGCTCTCGGGTGGTCAGCATGAACAATTGCTCCGGCACCGACGACGAATCGATTGCCTCAGCCCTATGTTCCCGTCCGATAGCACAGGCCAGGGATTCGCAAATGACAGGGCTGCCGCGGCAGGCGGTGTGGCCGCGATGCCGCTTGAGATCGACACCATGAGCGATCATGCTTCGGGCGGGAGACCCTTGGTTCGATGTGGGGATGGAATGGAAATCCACGCCAACGAAGACGTGCTGCTGATCATCGACGTGCAGAATGATTTCTGTCCTGGCGGCGCGCTGGCCGTGGCCGACGGCGACGCCGTGGTGCCGGTGATAAACCGCCTGGTGCGGCAGTTCGCCCATGTGGTGCTGACGCAGGATTGGCATCCCGCGGGCCACAGCTCGTTCGCCTCGCAACATCCGGGCGCCGCGCCGTTTCAGGGCATCGCCATGCCCTATGGGCCGCAAACATTGTGGCCGGACCATTGCGTGCAGGGCACGGCGGGGGCGGCGTTCCATCCGGAACTCGCGGCCGACCGCGGCGAGCTGATCATCCGCAAGGGCTTTCGCCGCGAGATCAATTCCTATTCCGCGTTTTTCGAGAACGACAGGACAACGGCGACCGGGCTTGCCGGCTATTTGCGCGAGCGTGGCCTGACGCGGCTGTTCCTGGTCGGGCTCGCCACCGATTACTGCGTGCATTATTCGGCCGTCGACGCGCGCCGGCTCGGCTTCGAGGCGATCGTGGTCGATGCCGGTTGTCGCGCCATCGATCTTGCAGGCTCTTTGGCGGCGGCGCATGCCGGTGGGCCGAGGCCGGCGTGCAGCGTATCGCCGATCTCGCCTAGCTCGGGCTGCCCTGGGCCTTGCTGACGCGATCGATCGCGTCGCGGATATTGGTCCATGCAGGCTTGTCGGGCGCGAACTGCCTGCGCAGGAAGGAGACGAGCTCCGCCAACTGATCGTCGCCAAGGTGATCCTTGAAGGCGGGCATGTAGCCGAGGTCGGATGCGGCAGGCTTGGCAATGCCGTGCAGGATCACCTGGATCAGGTTGTCCGGCGTTGCGCCGTGCAGATTGCTGTTCAGCGCCAGCGACGGCCGGCTGCCGAACAGCGGCAGGCCGCCGACTTCATGACACACCGCGCAGGCGCCGAGATAGAGCCGCGCGCCTGGCGACGCGGCCGACGTGACCTGCGTCCGGACTTCGAGTGTGGTCGCAATCTCGTCCAGCTTGGCAGGGTCAGGCTGCGTGTCCTGGAACGAGGCGAGATAGACCGCCATGGCGCGGATGTCGGCATCGGGCAGCTTGGCAAGATCCGTCACGACAGGCGCCATCGGCCCGGCGGCGACGCCGTGGAAGCGCGACTGGCCCGAGCGCAAATAAGTGAACAGCTCATCCTCAGTCCACGGGATCGGCGCCGCGGACAACGACGTCAATGCCGGCGCCTCCCAGCCATCGGCGAAACCGCCCGCGAGATAAGCGTACGTCTGCTCGGCGCCGAGCGCATTGCGCGGCGAATGGCAGGCGCTGCAATGGCCGAGCCCTTCGACCAGATAGGCGCCGCGATTCCATTGTGCCGATCGCGTCGGGATCGGGCTTGAACACGCCGCTATCGTGGAACAGTGCATTCCAACCGGCAACCAGCGGCCGCAGATTGAACGGGAAGCGCAACTTGTTCGCCGGCGCTTCCTGCGCGATCGGCGCCTGCGCCATCAGATAGGCGTAGAGCGCCTGCAAGTCGGCATCATCGTCTTGGCGAAATGGGTGTAGGGAAACGCCGGATAAAGCTGGCGGCCGTCGCGATGTACGCCCTCGCGCATCGCGCGCTCGAACGCGGGGTACGACCAGGCGCCGATGCCGGTCTTCACATCGGGCGTGATGTTGGTCGCGTAGATGATGCCGAACGGCGTCTCCAGCGCACGACCGCCGGCATTGATGAGACCGCCCTCCGCGGTGTGGCACACCGCGCAATTGCCGAGCGCCGCGAGCTGTTCGCCACGCGCGATCGTCGCTGCGGAATAGACCGAGGGATCGGGTGGATTGATCGGCGCGATGGCGCGCCAGGGCAGGACCGCGGTGACGATGCCGATCGCAGCGGCGCAGGCCGCAACAGTGCTCGCGATCAATCCGCCGCGCTTCGCGAATGGCTTGATCCAGTTAGTTCGCTCAGGCGTTGGCGCAGGCGGCGGCAACGGCGTCGGCGCCGGTCGCTGCTCGCCGCGCAATCCTTCCAGAATCCGTTCGGGCGTGAAGGGCGGCTCGCGAAAGCGTACGCCGGTGGCGTCATAGATCGCATTGGCGATCGCGGCCGCGCTCGGCACCGATGCGGATTCGCCGACGCCGAGCGGCGGCTGGTCCGGCCGCGGCAGCATCAGCACATCGATCTCGGGCAATTCCGGAAAGGTGATGATCGGGTAGGCGCCCCATTCGCGCGCCGCCACCTTGCCGCGCTGGAACGGCACTTCCTCCATCAGCGCACGGCTGGTCGACTGGATCACGTTGCCCTGGATCTGGTGGCGGACGCCATCCGGATTGATCATCAGTCCGGAATCCTGTCCCGCGACGACGCGGGTGACGCTGACATCACCGGTCGCTGTATTGACTGCGACATCGGCGACCCAGGCCGACCATGCCGCGCCATAGCCGGGAAACTTGCTATGGACGTAGAGTGCATAGGCAAAGCCGCGGCCGCGCACGACGTCGTTCTCGGGCGTCTTCTCCTGCCCTGACCGGGCGCGGCACCCAGCCGGCGCGCTCGGCGACCGCGTTGACCAGATCGATCGCGCGCTCGTCCTTCAGATAGCGCAGCCGGTATTCGATCGGATCGACGCCGGCTTCCGCCGCGAGCTCGTCGATATAGGATTCATGCGCGAACGTATTGGGCAGCGCCGAGACGCCGCGCAACCAGGAGGCGCGCACGATCGGCGGCATGTCATGCGCCACCACGCGCATGTGGTCGTAATCATAAGGCGGGATCGCGGTGCGGTCGCCCATCTCGAATACCGCCGCATCAGGCGCGATGCGGCCGGTCAGCAGCAGCGCCAAGCGTCGGCGCGCCGTTCGACGGATAGCGCGTGGCGAAATCATAGGCGGCGACCGAGCCATCGGCATTCAGCCCGCCATTGACGTCCATCAGCTGCGCGGTGCCCTTCGGCTCCCAGACATGCTCCTGCTCGCGGGTGAGTTGCACGCGCACCGGGCGGCCGACCGCGCGCGACAGCAGCAGCGCATCCGCTGTGACGTCGTCGGCGCAGTTGCGGCCATAGCAGCCGGCGGCCTCCAGCCGGATCAGCTCGATCTCCTGCTCGGGACGATCGATCAGCAGCGCGAGATCGGCGCGGAGCAGATGCGGATTCTGCGTGCCGGACCAGACCCGGATATGGCCCTCCTGTAGTCGGCGACGGCGCAGGACGGCCCGATCGAGCCGTGCATCTGATAGGGCCATTGATAGGTGCGCCGCATCGGCTTGGCGGCGCCGGCTGATCGCGGCATCGGCATCGCCCTTGTCGAGCAGCGTGCGCGGCTTCGACGGGTTGGCGCGCAGTGCGGTCTCGAGATCGTCGAGATCGCGCAAGGCCGGCGTCGGCTTCCAGCTTAGCTTCAGCCGCGCGGCCGCCAGGATCGCATTCTCCTCGCGCTCGGCGACGATTCCGACGAAATCGCCGATGGCAACGATGTCGACCAGTCCCGGGAATGTCGCGCACGGAGTCCTTGTCGACCCCGAGCAGGCTGGTGCCGACGAAGGGGCCGGCATCGACGCCGGCATAGGGCGGCCGGATCACCCGGCCATGCAGCATGCCGGGCACGCGGACATCATGCACGTAAATGAGCTCGCCGGTCGCCTTGGCCGGTAGATCGACGCGCGGCACCGATTTGCCGACGACATTGTAGTTGCCGACCGCTTTGACCGCGACGTCGTCAGCGAGCACGAGGCGGATGGTGTCGTTGCCGATCAGCTCGCCATAGCTCAGCGTGCGATTGTCCGGGACCGCGGATCAGGCCGTCCTCGATGGTGAGATCATCGGCCATCGACGTTCAAGCGCTCGACTGCGCGCGCGACCAGATGCTGCCGCGCCTGCGCCGCCGCCTTGCGCAAAGGCACCGCGGTGATCTGGATGGTCTCGAGGCGATGGTCGCGCCCTGATTGGGCACGATCTCGGTATCGCCGAGCACGACGACGACGCGGGCAAAGGAGACGTCGAGCTCTTCGGCGACGATCTGGCCGAGCGCGGTGCGGATGCCGGTGCCGAGATCGACATGGCCGTTGAACGCGGTGATCTCGCCGCTCGCCGCGATCCGGATAAAGGTCTCGAAACTGCCCGTGCCGGTCGGCCGACGGCCGCACAACCGACAGCGAACCGCGATGCATAGCGCGAGGCTCCGACTTCGCATCCGTCATCCGCTGATGGCCTCGAGCGTATGACCGGCCGCGCGCATCGCCGCCCGCAGGATCTCCACATGCGCGCCGCAGCGGCAGAGATTGTAGCGCAGTGCCGCGCGGATTTCGTCGAGCGAGGGCTGCGGATTGATGGTGAGCAGCGCCTTGGTGGTCATGATCATGCCGTTGAGGCAATAGCCACATTGCGCGGCCTGCTCGGCGATGAAGGCCTGCTGCACGGCATCGGGATGTTCGCGCGATCCCAATCCTTCGAGCGTCGTGATCTCGCGGTCGCTGCAGCCTTCGATCGGGATCACGCAGGAGCGTGCGGCCTCGGCCGTCGATCAGCACGGTGCAGGCGCCGCATTCGCCGAGGCCGCAGCCATATTTCGGCCCGTTCAATGCGAGATCGTTGCGCAGCACGATAGAGCAGCGGCGTGTCTGGCGCGGCGCCGACATCATGTGCGTCCCGTTCACGGTGAGGCGGATCGTCGGCGGCGTCATCCCATCCCGGTCTATGATGCAAATTACGAGCTGGAGCGTATCGTTTGTATACTAACATGCAAGTGCCACGTTTCGCACTGCAGCGCATGCTCGATTTCTGGACATTGTGCAGAGCAAACTGAACGTTTATCCGGCAAAGACGGGTTTCTCATGCGGCGCCGCTTGACAGTCTCGGGTAGCCGGCCTCATCATTCGTGTACGAACGATATCGCGTCCCGCACGTGGTGGCGCGAACATCCCTGGCTTGGGCTTGCACATGACGATCGAAACGGCGAGCGAGAGTGCAGGCGACAAGATCCGCTGCGATGCCTGTCCGGTGATGTGCTACATCAAGCCGGGCGCGGCCGGCGCCTGCGACCGCTATGCCAACCAGGACGGCCAGCTCGTGCGTGTCGATCCGCACATCGTGCTGCAGCGCACGGTGTCGCATGGCGGCAGGCTGGTGCCATTCCAGGCAGGCGGCGAATGGGACGGCAGCATCGTTCGCCAGCCGCGACCTGTTCGTCACCGCGATCGGCGCCGGCACCACCTATCCGGACTACAAGCCGGCGCCGTTCATCGTGTCGTCGGATATCGAAGGCGTCGATATGGTCACGGTAGTGACCGAGGGCATCTTCAGCTATTGCGGCGTCAAGGTGAAGATCGACACCGACCGCTATCTTGGTCCGGAGACCGCGACCGTGCGCGTCGACGGCGAGGCGATCGGCCACGTCACCACGAGCGAATATGGCTCGCAGATGCTCTCGCTCGGCGGCGTGCATCATTTGACCGGCGGCTCGAAGAAGGAGGGCCGCGTCACCTGCGACGCGCTGATGGATTTGAGCAATTGCAAGCCGGTCGAGCTTGCGATCGACGGCGGCGCCAGAGTCGTGGTACAGGCCGGGCGCCCGCCGATCGTCAACGGCGTCCATGAAGAGCGCATGCGGGTCGGCTGCGGCTCGGCCACCATCGGCATGTTCGCCAAGCAATGGCAGGGCAAGGTCGACGAGGTCGTCGTGGTCGACGACCACATCACCGGCGTGCTCTCCGAGCACCAGGCCGGCAAGCTGCTCGACATTCCATCGACCGGAATCAAGATGAAGGGCCGGCGCTCGACGCCCGGCCGTTACTTCCAGGTCGCGCAGCCCGGCACGGGGTGGGGCGGCACCGACATCTCCGATCCGCTCTCGATCCTCGGACCGTTCGATGCCAAGACGGCGCGTCCGGGCACGACCGTGCTGATGGTCTCGACCACCGGCGAGCATGCCGGCTATTACGTGCTCGACGACCGCTCTGAAGCCGGTCGAGCAGGAGATGCCGGCCGAGCTGAAATTCTCGGTCGAGCGCATCCAGGAGAATTGCGAGCCGGCGCTGTGCACGGTGCTGTTCATGGCCGGAGCCGGTGGTTCGCTGCGCGCCGGCGTCACCGACAATCCGGTGCGGCTGACGCGCTCGGTGAAGGATGCGCTGACGCGGGTGACAAGCGGCGGTGCGCCGGTCTATGTCTGGCCCGGCGGTGGCATCACCTTCATGGTCGACGTCACGCAGATGCCGGCAGGCGCATTCGGCTATGTGCCGACGCCGGCGATCGTGGCGCCGATCGAATTCACGATGAAGCTCGTCGGACTACGCCGCGCTCGGCGGCCATATGGATTATGTGCAGCCGCTGGCATCGTTGCGGGACGTCAGCCGCGACATGCGCCAATTGCCATGGCCGCTGGCGGGGCAGGGCGCATGATCCGGCAGCCGCAGATCGCGTTGTTCGACGACGGACGGCTGCATCTGCAGGACGGCCCGATCGATCTGATCATCGGCGCAGACGGTACCGAGCGCGATGTCCGCGCGGCGTACCAGGCCGCGGCGCGGCGCTTCACCGGCCTGCTCGACGAACTCTGCGGCGAGCTTGCGGAGTTGCGCAAGCCCGCTGATCCCAGGTGTTGCGCATTGCAGGGCGTCGTCGCACAGCGCATGTATCGTGCGGTGGCGCCTTTCGCGGCCGAAACCTTCATCACGCCGATGGCGGCGGTGGCAGGCGCTGTCGCCGAAGAGATACTCGGTGCGATGCTTCAGGCCGCGCCGCTCACGCGCGCCTATGTCAACAATGGCGGCGACATCGGGCTGCATCTGGCTGATGGCGCGACCTTCGCCGTGGGCCTGATGGATCGCCCGGACCGCACGGCGTGCTGCGCACGATGACCGTGCGCGCAGAGGACGCCGTTCGTGGCGTCGCCACATCGGGCCGTCACGGCCGCAGCTTTTCGCTCGGCATTGCCGATGCCGTCACGGTGCTGGCACGCACGGCAGCGCAGGCGGATGCGGCCGCCACCATCATCGCCAATGCGGTCGATCTGCCCGGTCATCCCTCGATCATCCGCCGGCCGGCCTGCGACATTCAACCGGATACCGATCTTGGTCATCGTCTCGTCACGCGCGATGTCGGTGCGCTGGATGGCGATGAGATCGCCGAAGCGCTGGCGGCGGGCGAAATGCGGGCACGGCGATTGCTTGAGCGGGACCTGATCGATGGCGCCGTGCTGCAGCTTTGCGGCGAACTGCGCATCGTCGGGCGCGCGGCAGCTCGATCATGCCAGGCCGCAGTTGCAGGCGGACGCGGCCTAGGGTTTGATGCATGCGGGACGGGAACAGGCAGGGTCACGAGAGATGAGCGCCATCATCCGCAAGATCGTCACGGTGGTCGAGGAAGTTCATTCGGAGATGGGCAAGGCGGTGTCGCCGCCGACGCGGCGCGCTGCGGCCATCGCCGTGATCGAAAATCCGTTTGCCGGCCGTTATGTCGAGGATCTCTCGCCGCTGATCGCGATCGGCGAAGAGCTCGGCGAGATGCTGGCGAAGCGGGCCGTCGCCGCGCTCGGCATCGAGGGGCCTGTCGGCGCACAGTTACGGTAAGGCAGCTGCGGTCGGCGCCGATGGTGAGCTGGAGCACGCGGCCGCGCTTCTGCATCCGAAGATGGGCGCGCCGGTGCGGAGGGTATTGGGCAAGGGCGCAGCCCTGATCCCGTCGTCGAAGAAGCGCGGCGGCGTCGGCTGCACGCTCGACATTCCGCTCGGGCACAAGGACGCCGCGTTCGTGCGCAGCCATTTCGACGGCATGGAGGTGCAGATCAATGACGCGCCGCGTGCCAACGAGATCATGGTTGCGCTTGCGGTGACCGACAGCGGCCGGCCGCTGCCACGCGTTGGCGGCCTCACGGTCGCGGAGATCAAGGGCGACGACGGTTTGCGATAACGAATTCAAATGTTGGAGGCTGAAGGGATGCGACGGAGATATCTGCTTGCGGCTGGCTTGGCGATCGCCGCGGCCGGCCTGACGAAGACCGCTTTCGCCGAGGACGTCATCAAGATCGGCGAGATCAACAGCTACTCGCTGCTGCCCTCGTTCACCGAGCCCTATCGCAAGGGCTGGCAGCTCGCGGTCGAAGAGATCAACGCGGCCGGCGGCGTCAACGGCAAGAAGATCGCCGTCGTCTCCAAGGACGATGGCGGCAAGCCTGCGGATGCGCAGACGGCGGCGAACGAGCTGGTGTCGAGCGAGAACGTGGCGATGCTCACTGGCACCTTCCTGTCGAACATCGGTCTGGCAGTCTCCGACTTCGCCAACCAGAAGAAGGTGTTCTTCCTGGCTTCCGAGCCTTTGACCGACGCCATCACCTGGTCGAAGGGTAACCGTTATACCTTCCGTCTGCGTCCGTCGAACTACATGCAGGCCGCGATGCTGGTCGAGGAGGCGGCGAAGCTGCCGGCCAAGCGTTGGGCCACGATCGCGCCGAACTATGAATATGGCCAGTCGGCGGTTGCGGTGTTCAAGAAGCTGTTGTCCGAGAAGCGTCCCGACATTCAGTGGGTCGAGGAGCAATGGCCGCCGCAGGGCAAGATCGATGCGGGCCCGGTCGTGCAGGCGGTGGCGCAGGCCAATCCGGAGGCGATCCTCAACGTCACCTTCGGTCCCGATCTGGTCAAGCTCGTGCGCGAAGGCAACACCCGCGGCCTGTTCAAGGGCCGTTCGGTGGTGAGCTTCCTCACGGGCGAGCCCGAATATCTCGATCCGCTGAAGGACGAGACGCCCGAGGGCTGGATCGTCACCGGCTATCCCTGGTATTCGATCAAGACGCCGGAGCATGATGCGTTCCTGAAGGCATATCAGGCCAAGTACAACGACTATCCTCGGCTTGGCTCGATCGTGGGTTATGAGACGATCAAGGCGGCGGCGGCGATCATGGCCAAGGCCGGCTCGACCGATGCCGACAAGATGATCGCGGCCGCCGAAGGCATCTCGGTGCCGTCGCCGTTCGGCGAGATCACCTTCCGCAAGATCGATCACCAGTCGACGCTCGGTGCGTTCATCGGCAAGACCGCGCAGAAGGACGGCAAGGGCATCATGGTCGACACGGCCTATCGCAAGGGTGCGGACTATCTGCCCAGCGATGCCGAGGTCGAGAAGCTCCGGCCGAAGAATTGAGGCCTCGCTGTTTCTTCTCCCTCTCCCCGTTCTTACGGGGAGAGGGCAGGGTGAGGGGCAGACGCGCGAACGGTGTGAGTGGTCGGACCTGTACCCCCCTCAGCCGGACTGCATCTGACGATGCAATCCGACTCTCCCCGCAAGCGGGGCGAGGTTAAGTGCCATTACGAGTCTCTTCTTCTAACAACTCGATATCTGTTCGGACCGCTTCATGGCCTTCTACATCGCTCAGTTCCTGACCGGGCTTGCCAGCGCGGCGTCGCTGTTTCTGGTCGCTTCGGGACTGTCGATCATCTTCGGCGTGACGCGGATCGTGAACTTCGCGCATGGCGCCTTCTACATGATCGGCGCCTATGTCGCCTTCACCTTGACCGAGCACTGGTCGGGCGCGCTCGGCTTCTGGGGCGGCATCGTCGCGGCATCGCTTGCGGTTGCGGTGATCGGCGTCCTGGTCGAGATCGTGCTGCTGCGGCGGATCTATCACGCGCCGGAGTTGTTCCAGCTGCTCGCGACCTTCGGCCTGACCTTGATGGTCGAGGATCTCGTCGTGCTGATCTGGGGGCCGAGCGAGCTGGTCGGGCGCCGCGCGCCGGGCCTGAAGGGCGCGGTGGATTTCTTCGGTCAGGCAATTCCGAGCTATGATCTGTTCCTGATCGTGCTCGGGCCGCTGGTGCTCGGTGCGCTCTGGCTTTTGTTCCAGCGCACGCGCTGGGGCGTGCTGGTGCGCGCGGCGACGCAGGACCGCGACATGGTTGCAGCGCTCGGCGTCAATCAGAAATGGCTTTTCACCTCGGTGTTCGCGCTCGGCGTCTTCCTGGCAGCGCTGGGCGGCGCGCTGCAGATCCCGCGCGATGCGGTCTATCACGCGCTTGATCTGCGCATCATCGTCGACGTGTTCGTCGTGGTGGTGATCGGCGGCCTTGGCAGCATTCTGGGCGCCTTCGTTGCCGCGGTGCTGGTCTCCGAGCTGAATGCTTTCGGCATCCTGATTTTTCCGACCATCTCGATCATCCTGGTATTCGCTGTCATGGCCGTGGTGCTGATCGTGCGGCCCTGGGGCCTATTCGGCCGCAAGGAGGCACCGGCCCGCCGCACGCCGGGCCTGACCGTCGTGCCCTGGCGCGCGCTGACCTCGATCGAACGGCTCGGTGCGCTGGCCTTGCTCGTGCTCGCTGCGCTGCTGCCCTTCGTCGGCGGCAACTACGCACTCACGGTCGGCGCCGAGATCGCGATCTTCGTGATCTTTGCGGCGAGCCTGCATTTCCTGATGGCGGTCGGCGGCCTCGCCTCGTTCGGCCACGCCGCTTATTTCGGGCTCGGCGCTTACGGCGTCGCATTCCTCGCCAAGATGGCGGGCCTGCCGATGATCGCCTGCCTGCTTGCTCGGCCCGCTGCTCGGCACCATTGGCGCCGTAGTGTTCGGCGTCTTCGCCGTCCAGCTCTCCGGCGTCTATTTCGCGATGCTGACACTCGCTTTCGCGCAGATCGTTTGGTCGATCGCATTCCAATGGGTGACGGTCACAGGCGGCGACAACGGCATTCTCGGCATCTGGCCGGAGAAATGGGCCGCCTCGCCGTCGCATTTCTACTGGCTGTCGCTCGGCATCGCCGCGCTGGTCGTCAGCGCGCTCCGCATGATCACTTTCTCGCCGTTCGGCTTTGCGCTGCGGGCGATGCGTGATTCACCGCTGCGCTCGGAGGCGATCGGAATCAATGGTAAGCGCATCCAGTGGACCGCCTTCGTGATCGCGGGCACCGCGGCCGGCATCGGCGGCGCGCTGTTCGCGTACCTGAAGGGCAGCGTGTTTCCCGATACGCTCGGCATCTCGCTCTCGGTCGATGCGCTGGTGATGGTGCTGCTCGGCGGCGTCGAGACCGTGTCCGGCGCCATCATCGGCGCCATCGTCTACAAGGCGCTGAGCATCTGGCTGGTCAGCCAGACCGACTGGTCGAAGCTCGTGCTCGGCATCTTCATCGTGCTGATCGTGGTGGTGTTTCCAAAGGGCATCGTCGGCACCTTCGAGACGCTCACGGCGCGCTGGCGTAAGCGGCCCGAGCCGCAGGCGACGGTGCTTTCGGCCGAGATGGAGAGCGCGCGATGAATATTGCGGTCGCACTGCTGTCGGTCGAGGGCCTGACCAAATCCTATGGCGGCATCCATGCCGTGCGCGGCGTCTCCTTCAGCCTGCAGGCCGGCGAGATCCTGGCGCTGATCGGTCCGAACGGCGCCGGCAAGAGCACCTGCTTCGACATGCTGAACGGCCAGAACCGGCCGGACAGCGGGCGCATCAGCGTGGCCGGCCAGGAGACCACTGGCAAGAAGCCGCGCGAGGTGTGGCGGCTCGGGGTGGGGCGCACCTTCCAGATCACCGCGACCTTTCCGACCATGACGGTGCGCGAGAACGTGCAGGTGGCGCTGGTGTCGCATGCAGGCGCCTGTCGAACCTATGGTCCGCGACGCCGAAGCTCGATCGGACCGAGGCAGACCGGCTGCTCGATCTCGTCGGCATGGCGGCGCATGCCGATCGCCCGTGCGGCGAGCTTGCCTATGGCGACCTCAAGCGTCTGGAGCTTGCGATCGCGCTCGCCAACCAGCCGCGGCTGCTGCTGATGGACGAGCCCACCGCCGGCATGGCGCCGCGCGAGCGCATCGCGCTGATGCGGCTGACCGCTGGAAATCGCGCGCGAGCAGTCGATCGGCGTGCTCTTCACCGAGCACGACATGGATGTCGTGTTCGAGCATGCCGACCGCATCCTGGTGCTCAATCGCGGCAGCCTGATTGCGCAAGGGCGTCCCGCCGAGGTGCGCGCGAATAAAGAGGTGCAGGCGATCTATCTCGGCGAAGGCCTGGTCTACGACAGCAGCCATCGCGAGGGAGCCTCCGTATGAAGCTCAGGGTGTCCGATCTCAACAGCCACTATGGTCCGGCGCATATCCTGTTCGACATCGGCCTCGAGGTCGGCGAGGGCGAGGTGGTGGCGCTGCTCGGGCGCAACGGCGCCGGCAAGTCGACGACGTTCCGCTCCATCGTAGGCCTGGTCGCGCAACGCACAGGCCAGATCGCGTTCGAGGACAAGGACATCTCGCACGCGCCGACCCATGAGATCGTGCGCGCCGGGCTCGGCTACGTGCCGGAGGAACGGCGCATCTTCACCGAGTTGTCGGTCGAGGAAAATCTCGAGGTCGGCCGCCAGCCGAAGCGCGCAGGCGCGCCGCACTGGACGCGCGAGAAGCTGTTTACGCTGTTTCCCAATCTCGGCGAGATGAAGAATCGCGCCGGCGGCCGCATGAGCGGCGGCGAGCAGCAGATGCTGACGATCGCACGCACCTTGATGGGCAATCCGTCGCTGGTGCTGCTGGACGAGCCGTCGGAAGGGCTGTCGCCGAAGATCGTCGAGCAGATGGTCGAAGCGATTCTGACCATGAAGAAGGAAGGCGTTTCGATGGTTGTCTCCGAGCAGAACCTGCATTTCGCGCGGCTGATCTCCGATCGCGCCTACATCATCGAGCGCGGCCGCATCTGCTTCTCGGGGACGATGGCCGAACTCGATGCGCGGCCTGACGTGCGCGACGCGCATCTGTCGATCTGAGGCGGGCGGGGGAGCGATGGTCAAACGTGCGACAAAAAGCGCTTCGCTGCACAAGAGCGCCACGGTGAAGCGCTCGATCAAGCCGGCGCGCGCGTACGTGCTCGACGACCAGATCGGCTTCATCCTGCGCCAGGTCTGGCAGCGCCACACCATGATCTTCGCGCGCGACATCGGCAACAGCCTCACACCGACCCAATGGGCGGCGATGTCGAAGCTTGTCGAGACCGGGCCGTGCTCGCAGAACCAGTTGGGGCGGCTGACCGCGATGGATGTCGCGACCATCAAGGGCGTGATCGATCGCCTCACCGCGCGCGGGCTGACTGAAACAAGCAAGGATCCGCAGGATGGCCGGCGCCTGCTTGTCCGCCTCACCCGCGCCGGCCAGCAACTTGCGGACAAGACGGCGCCGCACGCGTTCGCGGTCTCCAAGGAGACGCTGGCACCGCTCGATGCGCGGGAGCGCGAGGCGCTGCTCGGGTTGTTGGACAAGTTGCGTTGACTCTTCGCGTCATTGCGAGCGAAGCGAAGCAATCCAGAGTCATGCCGAAGAGGCTGGATCGCTTCGTCGCTTCGCTCCTCGCAATGACGGTGCCAGACGTCAGATAGCCAGCACCAGCGCGATCACACCTACCAGAACAAGGCTGCCTGCCCAGAGCGTGTCGAGATTGAACCAGCTCCGCGAGACGTATTTGAGGCCGAGATAGCGATAGACCAGCCACGCCGCGCACCCACCGACAGTGATCATCGCCGCGGCGTGGACCGCGGAGACCAGTACCGCCGTGCCGAGATTGGCGTTGATCAGCATGCCGGCGGCCGCGTGGCCTGTGTCGAGATCGGAAGCGCGGCACAGTCCGAGATAGATCGGCACCAACATCAATCCCGCGCCATGAGCGATCGCTACCGCAAAGGACCACAGCGCCAGTTGCGTCGGCCGGATGCGTGCGATCAATCGTGGATGACGCTGGTTGACCAGACGGAAGAGGCCGAACCCGATCACCAGCAGGCTGGCACTGATCTGAATCTGGCGCTGCCATTCGACCAGGACGATCAGCAGTGCAAAGGGCAGGATGACAAGCAGCATCGCGAGCAGATGCCCTGCCGCCAGCGGCCCGAGCGCCGCAAACAGCGCACGCGGGCTCCGTCCCATCAGACCGGCCGACACCGCGAGCGGCCATCCCATCCCCGGATTGAGTCCGTGATAGATGCCGCTCGCGATCACGGCGGACCAGAGCCAGGCCGTGGTCGAACCTGCTCCGATCGACATCAGACCGAAGGATAGCAGAACGAGTCGGTCGAACAGTCGCCGCCGTCGAGCCGGATCTGGTGCGCGCGATAACCGTCGGGGAAGCTGACCCAGTAATCCCTGGCGAGCTCGAGGCCGCCATTCGGACCGACATTGGCCATCACCTCGGCGCCTGGCACACCTGCAGGATAGAACTGGTCGTCCCAGGTCGAATAGAGCGAGTTGGTCCAGTACACCCGCTTGCCGTCGCGGCTGATCTCGACCATCTGCGGACCGCCCGCATAGGTCTTGCCGTTCGGATGCGGCGACTGGCGGACGATGCCGCCGATATGCACCGAGCCGGTGAGCCTGGGCTTGCGCGGCTCGCTGACATCGTATTGACGCATCTCGCCGGTGCCCCAGCAGGAGACGTAGAGATATTTATCGTCCATCGAGAGGTCGATGTCGGTCACCAGCGGCGGTACCGCGCCGAAGCCTTGCAGCAGCGGCGGCAGTTTCTCCTTGGGCGCCGCCTCCGGTGGAATGGTTGCGGTCTTCTCGATGTGGAATTTGCCGCCCTCGCGCCACCAGGTCCAGATCGAGCCTTCGAGGTTGGTGGTGTCGACGACGACGCCGAGAAAGCCGTGCTCCCGAACTGGATCATGCGCGGGCCGCACCTCCAGCGCCATCTGGTGGTTGGCGCCGAGATCGATGGTCTGAACGTTGCGTCGCGCCCGAAGATCCCAGAAATGGATCCGGTGGCCGTATTTGTTGGCGAGCAGGTCCTCCGGCACGATGCCGTGCTCGAATTGCGGTGGCAGCCCCCATTCGCTCGTCACCATGTAGTCGCGTGGCAGGTTCCACCAGAAATCATAGTGCAGTGTCTGCGGGCCGCGATCGAGCTCCCAGCGCCCGAGCACATCGAACGTCTCGCAGTCCATGATGAAGACGCCGGGCGGCCCCTCGGTGCCGTCCTTGCCGCCGCCGCCGAGCGTGCTGACGTAAATGCCTTCCGGCCCGCAATGTACCGTATGGGGACGCGAGTAGCCGGTCTTCCTGAAGATCTCTTCCGGCTCGATGATCTTGTGAATCCTGGCCTTGGTCGGATCGGGCTTGGTGTCGATGACGTAAATCCGCGACGAGCGGATGCCGGGAATGATCAAATAGCGTCGCTCGAGGAAGGCGTGCCCGCCAAGCGGCGACAAGGACGACGAGCAGGCGTTCCAGCCAAAATGATGAAACTCGTCGCCGGTGTGGGGCATCATCACGGTGTGAACGATCTGGCTGAACGTCGGCGAGCCCGGCTTGACGTCGATCACCGCCAGCGCATCGGGCTTCGAGCCGTCCGGACTGAGCAGCAGCGTATAGGCAAAGGCTTCCGGCGGAGCTTCCATCGCCAGTTTCGGCGATGCATAAAACGTAGGATCTGGCCTGATCGTCATCGAACTGCCTCCCAGCTTTGTTGAGCCGCACGAACGAGTTCTGCGTCACGCAAGAGAACCAACCTGACTTGAGTGCGATCGTCTCCGTTGCAGGCGCCACCATTTGGACTTGGTCGGCGTCACCACCGCCATCAAGGCTATCGCAAAATATCACGTAAATGATGGTCTCGAAAACATAATGACGTTGCACGCGTCACACGCGCCATCACTAACGCGCCATCCACCAACCGGAGGACGCGAGCTGTTCTTGCGGGGGAGGTGAGGCAACGCGTTCGTAGCGGAGGATGATCTGCGTTGGCCCCACGCGCCGTCATTCCGGGACATCGCGAAGCGATGGGCCCGGAATCCATAACCACAATCGTGAGTATGGATTCCGGGCTCGTGCTTCGCACGCCCCGGAATGACAGAGCAACTGGCGCGCACTCACCCCGGCGCCAGCCCCGCCCGCAGCACGCGCAGGGCGTTGCCGCCCATCACCTTGCGGATGTCGTCCTCGGAAAACTTGGCGTCCATCAGCGCCTGCGTGATGGCTGCGACCTGGCTCGCGTCAAAGCCGGTCGTGGTCGAGCCGTCAAAATCCGAGCCCAGCCCGACATGGTCGATGCCGACGAGATCGCGGACATGGATCATGGCCTGTACGATCTGCTTCGGACTGGTGCCGCAGACTGCGCCGTACCAGAAGCCGATGCCGATCACGCCGCCGGTCCTGGCGACGCCTTTGATTTCGTCATCCGACAGATTGCGGTTGACCTTGCAGGTCGCCTGCACGCCGCCATGGCTTGATACGACCGGGCGCGTGGCCATCGCCAGGACATCAGCGACCGCGGCATGGCTGGCATGGGCGATATCGACGACCATTCCAAGCTTCTCCATGCGCTGCACGGCTTGGCGGCCGAGTGGCGTCAAGCCGCCCTTGTTAATGCCATGCATCGAGCCGGCGATGTCATTGTCGAAAAAGTGCGCCAGCCCCGCCATGCGGAAGCCGGCGGCATAGAGCACGTCGAGATTGCCGATATCGCCTTCGAGATCGTGCAGGCCCTCGATCGACAGCAGGCCGCCGACCACCGTCGCACCTGACTTGCGCTCAGCAAGCAGCCTGTCGATGTCCTCGGGCGCCGTGATCACCCGCAGCCGGCCGTCGGAACGCGCAGCGAAGTCGTGCAGCTTCTCGGCGTGATACAGTGAGCGCTGCAGCAGCGAGCGCCAGGTCCGCGGCGGTTGCAGGTCGATCATCGCGAGCAGGGTGACGGTGTCGGTGTCGCCTGAATTGGCATTGAAGTTCTGGCCCTTCGGCGACTTCGTCACTGAAGAAAACACTTGCAGCGCGTAATGCCCCTCGATCAGCCGCGGCAGATCGATATGACCGCGACCCTGCCGCTGCAGCAGATTGCGTTTCCACAGCAAGCTGTCGGCATGCATGTCGGCGATATCCAGAGTGGCATGCAGCGCCTGCGCGGCGGGCGTGATGTTGAGCGCGACCGGTTTGACGCGGTTCTGGTTGCCGTCGATCAGCGCCGGCGTGACGATGAGGAAGCGGGCGACGAAGGCAATCGCAACCAAAGCGACGACCGCAACAGCGAGCGAGATCCACTTTTTCATCGATGCGGGCTCTGGATGGGAAATTGTTAAAGGCAAATGACATCATTGAAAGACGAGACACACTAGCGCGATTTCCGTGCGCCGTCATTCCGGGGCAGTGCGTAGCACCGAACCCGGAATCCAGAGATGATGGAAAAGATGTGCAAGCCAATATCGAGATTCCGGGTCCATCGCTTCGCGATGTCCCGGAATGACCTGCATGTGACGGATGACGTATGCAGCGTGGTGAAACAGCTACTTCGCCACGATCTCCGGCACCTTCTCCGCAGGCGGCGTGTTGCGGCTGCGCTGGGTGCGGACGATGCCGTCGATGATGGTCATGCCCACGCCGGGGAGATCGCCGAGCTGCACGCTGTCGAGCAGCGTCTTGGCCGGCGAGTGCTGCGCCTTGTCGAGGATGACGAAGTCCGCCGAGCGACCGACCTCGATCAGGCCGCAATCGAGCGCGCGCATCCGCGCCGTGTTGCCGGTGGCGAAGCAGAAGGCGATCTCGGCCGGCACCTCGCCGAGCGACGACAGCATCGAGACCATGCGCAGAATGCCAAGCGGCTGCACGCCGGAGCCGGCCGGCGAATCGGTGCCGAGGATGACGCGGTTGAGGTCGCCCATCTCGCGCGCAATGCGCAAGGTGTACAGCGCCGAGCGCTCATTGCCGTTGTGCACGAGCTCGAGGCCGCGCTTGCAGCCCTCGCAAATGCAGCGGATCTGGTCGTCGGGCAGGGCGGTGTGGCCGCCATTGATATGTCCGACCACGTCGGTGTCGGCCTCCAGCACCACGTCCTTGTCGATCAGCCCGGAGCCGGGGATCGACGGACCGCCGGTATGAATCGTGCTCTGGATGCCGTATTTGCGTGCCCAGCCGACCATCTTGCGCGCGGTCGGACCATCCTTGACACCGCCGAGACCGACCTCGCCGAGCAGCTTGACGCCGGCCGCGGCGAGCTCCTTGAAATCGTCCTCGACCATCTCGCATTCGATCACTGGCGCGCCGGCATGCACCTTTACGCCACCGGGCCGCAAGGTCCAGAACGCGCGCTGCGCGAAGATCGCCATCGCCTTCAGCCCGACCACGTCGCGTGGGCGACCGGGCATGTGCACCTCGCCGGCGGAGATCATGGTGGTGACGCCGCCATGCAGGAAAACTGTCGATCCAGCCGATCTGGTTCTGCCGCGGCGTCCAGTCGCCGGCGACCGGATGAACATGACTGTCGATCAGGCCGGGCGCCACCGTGGTGCCGTGTGCGTCGATGATCGTGGTCGCGCCCGAGGTATCGACGTCCTTGAAGCGGCCGATCGCGGTGATCTTGCCGTTCTCGGCGACGATGGTGTCGGCATCGAGGATGGGCCGCTCCAGCGCGCCCGAGAGCATCAGGCCGATGTTGCGGATCACCAGCTTGCCGGGGCCGGTTGCTTGCGGCGCGTCATGAGCCATCGGGCGGTTCCTCCTGTCTTTGCGAAGCAATTGGCCGAAGTCTGCGCCGAGGAGCAGCGCAGCATCAAGCCGGATTTATTCATTCGTACACGAATGACTGCGTCCGGCAAGCAGACGGGCTGCACGAAGATCAGGCTGCGTCAGCCCGCGTCGTCGGCATCGAGCATGGGACGGTGCGCGTCGCCGTCCTTGCGCCGGGCATCGCCGCGACCGCGATTCTGTGCTTCCTCTATGCCTGGAACGATTTCTTCTTCGCCCTGATCCTGACCCGCACGGCGGCGCGCACCGCCCCGGTGGCGGTGGTCAATTTCATGAACTATGAAGGCTGGGAATGGGGCAAGATCGCCGCCGGCGGCTCGCTGGTGATGGCGCCGGTCCTGGTGTTCTCGCTGGCCGTGCGCCGCTATCTCGTCAGCGGGCTGACGGCCGGCGCAGTCAAAGGGTGAGGTGATGAAGCTTCCGACGGGCGCGTCCAAGGTCGTGTTCATTCTCGCACATCCCGCCGGCCATGTCGGCGCGCCGCGCTACTATACGCCTTATTTCGAGGCTCAAGGCCTCGACTGGCATATGGTGCCGCTCGACGTCGCGCCGGAGCATCTCACAGAGACCATCCGGGCCCTTGCGCGGTCGGAAAGCCTCGCCGGCATCAATTTGACGATGCCGCATAAGCCAGCCGCGTTCGCCTTGTGCGACGAGGTCGGTCCTGCCGCGCGGTTCGAGGGCGTCGTCAATACGATCCGGATCGCCCCCGACGGCCGGCTGATCGGTAAATCCTTCGACGGCGGCGGCTTCCTCAACGCGGCACGCGAGGCCTGTGTGTTCGATCCCGGCAGGCGCATCGTCGTGATTGGCGCCGGCGGAGCAGGGCGCGCCATCTGCCATGCGCTGGCGGCGGCCGGTGCGTCGAGGCTGCGTATCCTCAATGAATTTCCGGAACCGGTGGCCGTGCTCGCCGGCAAGCTGCGTGAAGGTTTTCCGGATCTGGACATCGATCTCGCGACCCGCTTCGATGATGCCGGCCTGCTCGTCAATGCCACCCCGCTCGGCCTGCATGAGGGTCAGCCGATGCCGATGGATCCCGCATTGCTACCGGGGGATTGCGCGGTGTTCGACATCATCGCCGCACGTCGCACCGAATTGATGCAGGCAGCGGCCGCGCGCGGCTTGCAGGTGGTGGACGGCGTCGCCATGATCCGGCATCAACTACCGCTGCAGACTGCGTTCTGGCGCCAATGAGAATATGACGGACAAGCATACAATTCGTGACGGTGGCATCAGCGCGGTCATCAAGGCAGACGGCGCCGAGCTGTGTTCGCTGAAGACCGCAGATGGGCGCGAGCTGCTGTGGCAGGCCGGGCCGGCCTGGCCGCGCCACGCGCCCTGGCTGTTTCCAATCGTTGGCCGGTTGAAGAACGACGAGCTTCATCATCGCGGCCACACCACCAAGGTGACGCAGCACGGCTTTGCCCGTGATCTCCGGTTTGAATGGCTGGAGCAGGCGGCGCAATTCTGCACGCTGCAGCTCACAGACAGCGAAGCGACGCGGGCACGTTATCCCTTCGCTTTCCGTCTGACGATCACCTATCGCATCGAAGCTGACAGCCTTCAGGCCACGATCGAGATTGCCAATCCCGGCAATGAGACGTTGCCTGCCTCGTTCGGCGCGCATCCGGCGTTCAACTGGCCGCTCGCGCCGGGCCAGTCGAAGCAAAGCTATCGCCTGGTCTTCCCGCAGGCCGAGCCGGCGCCGATCCGTCGCCTCGCGGGCGGCCTGCTGCGCGCGCAGCCGGAGCCATCGCCGGTGCAGGGCACGGTGCTGCCGCTCTCGGAAACTTTGTTTGCCGATGATGCCGTCATCCTCGACGCTATCAGGAGCCGCTCGGTCCGCTATGAAGGTGACGCGGGGCCGTCGATCGAGATCGCCTGGGATGGCTTTCGCGAGCTTGGCATCTGGTCCAAGCCCGATGGTGCGCCGTTCCTGTGCATCGAGCCGTGGCGCGGTTACGCAAGCCCAGCCGGTTTCGACGGCGCTTTCGCCGACAAGCCGGGCCTGATGCACATCGCGCCGGGAGCGACGGAAAGACTGAGCTGCCGCATCACGGTGCATGAATAGAGTTGAGATCATGACCCCGCCGTTCAAGATCCGCAGCCTGCAGGCGTTCTGCTATCGCTATCCGCTGGCCACGCCTGTCGTGACCTCGTTCGGCAGGATGCTGAACCGGCCTGCGGTGTTCGTGCGGGTTGAGGATGAGGACGGCGTCGTTGGTTTCGGCGAGGTCTGGTGCAATTTCCCGGCACCCGGCGCCGAGCATCGGGCGCGGCTGATCAACGAGGTGCTGGCGCCGGCGCTGGTCGGACGCGCCGCGGCCGAGCCAGGCGAGATCTTCGATCTGCTCACGCAAGGCACGAGCGTGCTGGCGCTGCAGAGCGGTGAGGCGGGGCCGTTCGCGCAAGTTATCGCCGGCATCGATCTCGCGGTCTGGGATCTGTTTGCGCAGCGGCAGCGCGCGCCGCTGTGGCGGCTGCTCGGCGGTGCCGGGCCGACCATCAAGGTCTATGCCAGCGGCATCAATCCGACCGGTGCGCGTGCGACCGCGGAGACGGCGCTGGCCCGTGGCTATCGCGCGCTGAAGCTGAAGATCGGCTTCGAGCCGGCATCCGACCTCGCCAATCTCGCCGCGTTGCGCGAGCTCATTGGCAGCGGCCTGCTCGCCGCCGACGTCAACCAGGGCTGGTCGCTGGAGCGCGCGCTGCAGCTTGCGCCGCAGCTCGCCGAATTCAGTCTCGCCTGGCTCGAGGAGCCGATCCGCGCCGACCGGCGCTGGCGGGAGTGGAAGGCGCTGCGCAAGGCCGTCGCGGTGCCGCTCGCCGCAGGCGAGAACATCGCAAGCCAAGAGGGTTTCGCACGGGCGTTGTCCGATGACGTGCTGCGCGTGGTGCAGCCGGACATCGCCAAATGGGGCGGCCTGTCGCTCTGCGGCGGCATTGCGCGCGAGATCCTGAAAGCGGGCAAGACCTTCTGCCCGCATTATCTCGGCGGCGGCATTGGCCTGCTCGCCTCGGCGCATCTGTTGGCCGGCGTCGGCGGCGGTGGATTGCTGGAGGTGGATGCCAACGACAATCCGTTGCGAGATCGCTTCTGCGGCGCCGTCGGCAATGTCAGGGACGGCGCCGTGACCCTGGACGACGCGCCCGGCATCGGGCTGGTGCCGGATCTCGCCGCCATCGCGCAATATCGCACCGTGTAAGCGCTCCAGCAGCGCCCGGACGGCGCAGCAGCGATAACCTTGATTTTCGATTTATATCTGGAGAACTGCCGTGCGCGCCTCTGGATGGGCCGGCGGGTCGTTGCTACTTATAGTAATGCGGCAATGGACGCCCTGGCGCAGGTCGAACCTCGCACCCGGCCCATCGAACGCATCCACGACAAGTGGTGTGGAAACGGACGGCGGCAGGCGAACCGATGGCTGCTGTCACGCGTTCTCTGGGGAGCGCGGGGAAGCGATGTCCAGCAGGGCGTCGCGCGACGGGGCGCGTATTCGGGAGATCGCAATGGTCCTGAAATTCATTGTTCCGATTACATTAGGCGCGGTGCTGGTGAGCGGTGCAACCGCGATGGCGGCCGACTATCGCCCGGACCAGTTCCTGACGCTCGATCTGCCGAAGGCGGTGCTCTCGCCGAAGCGGCTTGGACCCGAAGCGCATTTCGAATCGGTGCCAGTCGAGGCCAAAGCCGATCAGTAGGCCGATCAGGGGACGGACCAGTCGGTGGCCAACCAGAAGCAAACCGACCAAGCCGTCGCCGCGACGCCGCCTGAGGCTAGCCCGGCGGCGCCACGCAGCATCGCGCGTCCGCGCGTGCGCGTCGCCCGGCCGTTCGAGAAGCGGCATGGTTCGGCGCGCACCAAGCTCGCGCATCGGCACCGCGATCCATTGGATGCGCAGGCGATGGACACCCGCATCCAGACCTGGCCTTGCAGACCCGGCAGCGGCGGCATCTGCAATTGGCACTGACCAAGCCTCGCTCTCGACCCATTGTTGTGCTGACAACCGGAGCGGAACCAGCCTCACGGCTTGTTGTTGGTGCTTCTTCCCGCCTGGCTTGATCTGGTCAGGCGCTCGCAGTCAGATACGAGCTCGTCCTGCCAACCCCTTGATTTCCAAGCCTGCCATCATCGTTTGCTGCGTCGGCATCGCTCCGGCGCGACACGTCTCGTGAGGAGCTTACATGGACCATCTGCAGACACAGGGCATCAGCCTGCCGCGGCTCGGGCTCGGGACCTATCGCATGCAGGGCACGGTGTGCCGCGAAGCCGTGGAGAGCGCGCTGGCGCTGGGATACCGCCATATCGATACCGCCGAAATGTACGCCAATGAGGATGCCATCGGCGCCGCGCTGGCATCCGCCAAGCTGCCGCGTGGTGAATTGCATGTCACGACAAAGGTCTGGCCGGAGAACCTCGCACCTGACGCGATCCGCCGCGCCTTCGACAACAGCATGAGGAAGCTCAAGCTCGATGTCGCCGACCTCTATCTCATTCATTGGCCGGCGCGCGGCATGAACCTTCCGGCTGCGCTGGAGACGATGATGAAGCTCAAGGACGAGGGACGCGTCCGCGCCATCGGCGTCGCCAATTTCACCGTGGCGCTACTCAAGCAGGCGGTCGAAGAGGTCAGGGCGCCGATCGCCTGCAACCAGATCGAACATCACGTCATGCTCGATCAATCGAAGGTCAGGGGCTACATGGCGGAGAAGGGGATTCCGCTGGTGGCTTATTGTCCGCTGGCGCAGGGCCGCGCCGCTTCCGACGAGACGCTCGCCGCGATCGGCCGCAAGCACGGCGCCGCGCCGGCGCAGGTCGCGCTGAAATGGTTGTTGGATCAGAAGGACGTGGCGGCCATTCCGAAGGCGTCGCGGCGGGAGAGCCAGCGGGCGAACCTGGACGCGCTGAAGCTTCAACTGGACGATGAGGATCGCAAGGTGATCGCGGCCCTGCCCAAGGACAAGCGCTTCGTCAGCCCGGCCTTTGCGCCGGACTGGGACTAAGCGTGCGCGTCCGATTGACGCACCCTTGGATCGACTCGCAAAGAGAATGGCCCCTTGCGGGGCCATTCCTGTGTCGGCTCATCACGTCTTGTATTGCGAAATCAATAACGTGGTGGTGCTTGATGACCACCGTGCGGTCATGGTGACGATGCAACGGATGACCACGTCGCGATGCATGTGCTCGTGGCCACATGTGCTGGCCACCATGCCTGACGACGACTGTCTCGGCGTTGGCGATCGACGGAGCCGCGATGGCGATAGCGCCCAGTGCGGCAATGGCAAAAGCAATCTTCTTCATGTTGTCCTTCCTCCAGGGCAATAGTAATGACAGAGTAAACGTGCGTTTCGGAGGAACGTTCCGCGGTATCAGACGAGAGAATTCTGAACCGCTGTTCAGATTCTGCATGATTTGCAGCACGCTAAACAGCGTTGCTGCAAGTATGAACGCGCTATGGGTTGCGCGTTTCAGCCGGCGCTCGTCTTTTGCCACGTTCGCCGAGCGCAGCGGCACGCCAAATTCTGTGCGGCAGACGTCGGCGAGCACCGCGATGCCCTCGCGAATCTCCTGATGCGTCGGGCTTGCGAAGCACAGTCGCAGGCGGCTTTTCGAGTGCGTCTTGTCGGTCGACCATTCCGGCCCCGGGTTGATCGAGACGCCGTCCTTCAGCGCCGCCTGGTATAGCTTCAGCGTATCGACATTGTCAGGCAGCTTCACCCACAGAAAGATGCCGCCCTTCGGAGCCTCGAATTCGGCCGAGGTACCGAACTGCGCGTTCAAGGCCTCGACCAGCGTGTCGAGCTTGGCGCGCAGGCCGCGCGTGAGCGCGGGCACGTGGGTGGCGAAATGCGGCGTGCAATATTCCGCCAGTACCATCTGCTCCAGCGCGCCGGAGCCGGCATCGGTCTTCAGCGCCAGCATCTGCGCCATGATCTGCCAGGGCGCGACGATGAAGCCGACGCGTAAGCGCGGGTGCGATCGATTTCGAGAACGAGCCGATATGGATCACGTTGCCATTCGTCTGCCATGGCGTGGATCGCGCGGGGCCGCTTGCCGTCCCAGGTCAGATCGGCATAGCAATCGTCCTCGAAGATCGGCACGCCGTAAGCCTCCGCAAGCCTTAACAGCTCGGCGCGGTGCGCTTCCGGCATGATGCTGCCGGTCGGATTCTGCACGGTCGGGATGGTATAGATGTATTTCGGCCTGATGCCGCGCGCCTTGAGGTCGGCGAGCGTGGTGGCCAGCGCATCCATGCGCATGCCCTGATGGTCGAGCGGGATGCCGACCATGTTGACGCCGAGCCGGGAGAGGCGGGTGAGTGCGCCCTGATAGCTCTCCTGCTCGACGATCACGGTGTCGCCGCGCGCGAGCAGCGCCTGGTTGACGAGGTCGAGCGCCTGCAGCGAGCCGGAGACGATCATGATGTCATCGGCACCCGCGCTGATGCCGCCATCGCGTGCCAGCTTTTCGCTGAGGAAGGCGCGCAGGGGACGGTAACCCTGCGGGCCATGGGCGAGGCCATAGGTGGCGAGCGAGCCTGCCTTCGCGCTTGAGCACCGCATTCACGGCAGCGGTTAGCCCTTCCACCGGCACTGCATCGGCATCGTTGTTGCCGCCGACGAAACTGAACTTCGCAAGCCCGGTCCAGCGGGCCACGGGCGCCGGCGATCCGGTTGGCAGAAGCGGTGCGAAATCGAATGCGGCCATCACGGGCGCCTCCCTTGTTCTTGTTTGCCGGCGATCATAGACACATACCGGTCTCTTGTCGTCATATCGGACGATTTGCGCCGTTCCGCCCTGTGGAACGACCGCGCGCGACGGGCACTGGCATCTGCCTCGGAACAAGGCTAAAGCACCCGGCAAAACCAGTGAGACGTATCAATGGCCGATTCAATCCAGGAAGTATTGCAGGCTTTTGCCAAGGGCGAGCTCGTCGTCGTCACCGACGACGATGATCGCGAAGGCGAGGGCGATCTCATTGTTGCCGCGTCGCTCTGCACCGCCGAGCAGATGGCGTTCATCATCCGCCATACCTCCGGCATCGTCTGCGCGCCGGTCACCACGGAAGATGCGCGGCGGCTGCGGCTCGATCCGATGGTCGCGCACAATGATTCCGCGCACACCACGGCATTTACGGTCTCGATCGACTACAAGCCGGACGGCGGTACCGGCATCTCCGCCGACGAGCGCGCATCCTGCTGCCGCGCGCTGGCCAATCCGAATGCCGGCGCCAGCGATTTCGCGCGGCCCGGTCATGTGTTTCCGCTGATCGCCCGCGACGGCGGCGTGCTCATGCGTTCCGGCCACACCGAGGCCGGGATCGATCTCTGCCGGCTCGCGGGCCTGCCTTTGGTCGGCGTGCTCTCCGAGCTGATGAATGACGATGGCACCGTGATGAAAGGCCAGCAGGTGGCGCAGTTTGCCGCCACGCATAAGCTCAAGCACGTCACGATCGCCGATCTCATCGCCTATCGGCAGGCGCGCGAGAAGCTGATCGAGCGCGTCTCGACCTTCACCACCGCCAGCCCGATCGGACCGCTGCAGGGCTATGCCTATCGCTCGCCGTTCGATTCCGATCACGCACGCGGCCTTCGTCTATAACGGCGTCGGCGACGGCAAGAACGTGCTGACCCGTCTGCACAAGCCCAACATCGTCAAGGATCTCCTGAGCGGGCCGCAGCGGGTGCAGGAGGTGCTGCAGCAGTTCAAGAAGGCCGGCCGCGGCGTGCTGATCTATCTGCGCGACGGCGCCGCCGGCGTGCCCGTCGAGCCCGTCGGGGATGCGAAGTCGGCGGAGGCCGATCGCAACAGGCAGTGGCGCGAGGTCGGCGTCGGCGCGCAGATCCTGCGCGATCTCGGCGTCACCTCGATCCGGAACCTGACCTCGTCGGTGCACGACTACAAGGGTCTGTCCGGTTTCGGCATCGAGATCGTCGGCAACGAACGCCTTGAAGGCTGATCTTCAAAGTTTTAATTTGCCGCGTAACCGCGGGGACAGGATGCGAAAGGATTTCTCATGAGCGTGCGCCCTCAGGCCAAGGACAAGCCCTCCCAGGCGAGCTTCCAGTGGGACGATGCGTTCCTGCTCGACGAGCAGCTCACCGAAGACGAGCGCATGGTGCGCGACACCGCGCGCGCCTACGCGCAGGACAAGCTGCTGCCGCGCGTGACCAAGGCCTATCTCGAAGAGAAGACCGATCGCGAGATCTTCAACGAGATGGGCGAGCTCGGGCTGATCGGCATCACGCTGCCCGAGGAATATGGCTGCGCCAATGCGAGCTATGTGGCCTATGGCCTCGTCGCGCGCGAGATCGAGCGGGTCGATTCCGGCTACCGCTCGATGAACTCGGTGCAGTCCTCGCTGGTGATGTATCCGATCTATGCGTATGGCGACGAGAACCAGCGCAAGAAATACCTGCCGAAGCTCGCGAGCGGCGAATGGGTCGGCTGTTTCGGCCTGACCGAGCCGGATGCCGGTTCCGATCCCGCCGGCATGAAGACCCGCGCGGAGAAGGTGGCGGACGGCTACCGCCTGACTGGCAGCAAGATGTGGATCTCGAATGCGCCGATCGCGGACGTGTTCGTGGTCTGGGCCAAGTCGGCCGAGCATGACAACCAGATCCGCGGCTTCGTGCTCGAGAAGGGCATGAAGGGCCTGTCGGCGCCGAAGATCGGCGGCAAGCTTCGCTTGCGCGCCTCGATCACCGGCGAGATCGTCATGGACGGCGTGGTGGTGCCGGAAAGCGCGCTGCTGCCCAACGTCTCGGGCCTCAAGGGCCCGTTCGGCTGCCTCAACCGCGCCCGCTACGGCATCTCATGGGGCGTGCTTGGCGCGGCCGAGGACTGCATGCATCGGGCGCGGCAATACACGCTGGACCGCAAGCAGTTCGGCAAGCCGCTCGCCGCCACCCAGCTGGTGCAGAAGAAGCTCGCCGACATGCAGACCGAGATCGCGCTCGGCCTGCAGGCGTCGCTTCGCGTCGGCCGGCTGATGGACGAAGGCAAGATGGCGCCTGAGATGATCTCGATCGTCAAGCGCAACAATTGCGGCAAGTCGCTCGACATCGCGCGGGTGGCGCGCGACATGCACGGCGGCAACGGCATTCAGATCGAGTACCACGTGATGCGCCATATGGCGAACCTGGAGACCGTCAACACCTACGAGGGCGCCCACGACGTGCACGCGCTGATCCTGGGCCGCGCCATCACCGGCATCCAGGCGTTCGGTTAAGTCCGCGCCGTCATTCCGGGGTGCGCGGTTATCTTCTCTGCTGTCATCGTCCGCGAAGGCGGACGATCCAGTATTCCGAGACAGTCTTGATTTGCCGAGAGGCCGCGGCGTACTGGATCACTCCGCATGCGCGGGGTATGACGAGCGGAGAATGCGGTCGCCGAATTGCCCGTTGCGTGAGAAAAGGCATGCCGATGGCCGATAACGACGATGTCCCGTTCAACAACAATTTTCCGCTGAAAGCGGGTGTCGTCGAGGAAGTCCGCCCCGGCGTGCGGCGCGTGCTGTGCGACAATCCGAGCCCGTTCACCTTCACCGGCACGGTGAGCTACATCGTGGGCGACCGGCAAGGTCGCGATCATCGATCCCGGTCCTGACAACGCGGCCCACGCGGCAGCGCTGTTGATGCGGTGCGCGGCGAGACCGTCACGCATATTCTCGTCACCCATACCCATAACGATCATTCGCCGAATACCGCCCGCTCAAGGCGGCGACCGGCGCGCCCGTCTATGCCGAGGGGCCGCATCGGGCCTCGCGGCCGCGCTATGAGAGCGAGAAGCACAGCCCGGAATCCGGCGCCGATCGCAATTTCGTGCCCGACATCAGGATCGGCCACGGCGACGTCATCGAAGGCGATGGGCTGGCGGCTGGAGGCGGTGGCAACGCCCGGCCACACCGCCAATCATCTCGCTTTCGCCTGGCCGGAGCGTAAGCTCAGCTTCGTCGGCGATCACGTGATGGGCTGGTCGACCTCGATCGTGGCGCCGCCTGACGGTTCGATGGTCGACTATATGGCCTCGCTGGAGCGGCTCGCGGCCCGCGACGAGGATCTGTATTTCTCCGGCCACGGTCCGGAGATTCCCGAAGGGCCGCGCTATGTCCGTTTCCTGATCCGCCACCGCCAGGCGCGCGAGGCGTCGATCCTGCATCGGCTGGCCAAGGGCGAGACCGACATCCCGACCATGGTGCGCGCGATCTATATCGGCATCGATCCGCGCCTGATGCGGGCCGCCGGCTATTCGGTGCTGGCGCATCTGGAGGATCTGGTCGCGCGCGGCATCGTCGCGACCGACGGCGATCCGGTGATCGAGGGGCGCTATCGGCTTGGCGAATGGCGAATAGGGAGTGGCGAGCGGAGGCGAATACCTGATCTCCACCTTTCCCTATTCGCTATTCGCCACTCGCCCATTCGCCTCTTCATTTCTTGCACCGTCTTCTGCCCCTTGGCCGGCGGCGGCGGCACCACCTTCTTCACCGGCTTCTGCGCCTCGGCTTCGCCGGCGGTGTTGAGATCGTCGATCAGCTTGGTGACGCGCGCGGCATTGCTGCCGATGTCGCTATCGAAATAGCGCGAGGCCGAGCGGATATCGATCCGCGAATCGTCGCCGTCGGGCTGCACCCGGATCGAGACGTCTTCGCGAAAGCCCATGATCGGCGTGCGCGCGATCGCCTCGATGCGGCCGACCCTGCGCGGCGGCTGCGGGGCGCGCTCGTCGACCACGAACCATTTGCGCCGATTGACGAGCTTGAGCGCGATCGCATAGGCGCGGTCGGGCGGGATCTCGAGCTGCACCGGCTCGATATCGGGATAGGCCTTCTGCTGCTGCTCGGCCGAATAGAGCCCGGCATAGACGGCCGTGTTGGTGCCTTCGCCGTTACGCAGCGCGCGCCAGCGCCTCGAAGCGCGGCGGATCGATCGGGTCGGTGGTGATGTCGTAGATCTTCGGCAGCTTGCGGTATTGCAGGGTGAGATAGGCGGGATAGGCCAGCACTGCCGCGTCGATCAGGAAGGCGAGCAGGATGCGGCTCATGCCGCGGCTGCCGTTGCGCCAGATCGCCACGAAGGCGGCGAGCCCGACCAGGATCGACAGCACCGCGCAGCCGAGCGCGCCGAAGAAGGTCATCAGCGCCGGCTTCATCTCGAGAAAGTCGAAGCGCAGCGACGATGATCGAGACCAGGACCGCGACCACCGAGAACACGGCGAGATTGCGGGCCCAGCTTGCGAGGCTGGAGACGGGCTCCGACAGATAGGGAGCGTGAAACCTGCGGGCCATCGGAAGCGGAACTACCGGGTTGGGCCGGACCCGGAGGAGGGCGGCCGGTTCTCTCCGTGTGAGACCATGGCGATGCGGTAAATTCAAGGGGGCATCGATGGGAACCGCGGTGCGCCCGTACCTCGACTCTGCCGCCGCAGGCTGGCACCGGCAAGGTCCGAACGATAGGTGGCCCAGGCCCGGATCGCCCAAACAAAGGCCTCCCATCGCGTGCGCAATGAGAGGCCGCGGTCAGGTCGACGCGATGGGCTCAGCTCCGACCCAAGCCCACGCTTAGCTCAGTGGCTCTTCGCCAGCGGGCATGCCGAGTCGGAGAGCTTGCCGAAAGCTTCCTCGCCCGACATGGTCTGGACCAGCTTGTAATAGTCCCACGGATATTTCGATTCCGCGGGCTTCTTGACCTGCATGATGTACATCTCATGCTCCATCAGGCCGTCGGCGCGGATCTTGCCGTTGTCGGTGAACATGTCGTCGATCTTCATCTTGTGCAGCTCGTCCATCACCTTGTCGGAATCGGTGGTGCCGGCCGCCTTGACCGCGTTGAGATAGGTCGAGCGTCGCCGAATAATAGGCCGCCTGGTTCATGGTCGGCTCGCGCTTGGTCTTCTCGAAGAAGCGCTTGGCGAAGGCGCGGGTCTTGTCGTTGAGATCCCAGTACCAGCCGGTGGTGAGATAGAGGCCCTGCGCGGTCTTCAGGCCGAGCGCGTGGATGTCGGTGATGAAGGCGAGCAGCGCCGCCGGCTTCATCGTCGTTGGCGATGCCGAACTCGTCGGCGGCCTTGAGCGAGTTGGTGAAGTCGTTGCCGGCGTTGGCGAGGCCCGAGCACCTGCGCGCCGGAGTTCTGCGCCTGCAGCAGGTAGCAGGAGAAGTCCGAGGTCGCGAGCGGCACGCGCACCGCGCCGACGACCTTGCCGCCGCTGGCCTCGACGACCTTCGAGGCGGCCTCCTGCAGCTGGGTGCCGAAGGCGTAGTCGGCGGTCAGGAAGAACCAGCTCTTGCCGCCCTGCTTCACCATCGTCTTGGCCGTGCCGTTGGCGAGCGCGGTCGTGTCGTAGGCGTAGTGGATGGTGTAGGGCGTGCAGTCCTTGCCGGTCAGCGAGGCGCCGGCGGCGCCGATCGCGATGAACGGGATCTTCTTCTCCTTGGCGACATTGCTCATGGCGAGGCTGACGCCGGTGTTGGAGCCGCCGAGCACCATGGTGACGCCGTCGCGGTCGGCCCATTCGCGGAATTTCTGGGCGCCGAGGTCGGGCTTGTTCTGGTGGTCGGTGCTCCATGAACTCGATCTTGTTGCCGAGCACGCTGCCGCCGAAATCGTCGATCGCCATCTTGGCGGCCTCGACGCCGCCCGGGTCCGATGACGTCGGCATAGACGCCCGACATGTCGTCGATGTCGCCGATCACGACCTTGTTGCCGGCGGCATGCGCGGCCGTGCGCCGCCAGCGAGGCGCCCACGAGCCAGGGCAGGATGCGGGTAAATGTTAGTCATTTGAACGTTTCCCTTGTTCTTTCGTAAATGCAGGCCGGACCATAGGAAGCCGGCCCGGCCGTTCCAATACGCCTTTGGTCGCGGCGATCTCGGTCACAATGCCGCGTCACATTGACGGATGGCCGCGCCGGAACAGGCTGCCGGCCGCGTCAGCCGTCACGCCGCAGCGTTCGGGAAGCGGTAGCTCTTGAACTGCTCGCGCAGGGCGGTCTTGAGGATCTTGCCGGTCGCGGTGTGCGGGATGCCGTCGACGAAGGCGACGTCGTCGGGCATCCACCATTTGGCGATCTTGCCGTCCATGTATTTCAGGATGTCCTCGCGGCTCGCCTGCTGGCCCTGCTTGAGCTGCACGATCAGCAGCGGACGCTCGTCCCATTTCGGATGATGCACGCCGATCACCGCGGCCTCGGCGACCGCGGGATGGCCGACCGCGAGATTCTCCAGGTCGATCGAGGAGATCCATTCGCCGCCGGACTTGATCACGTCCTTGGAGCGGTCAGTGATGCGCATGTAGCCGTGCGCGTCGACGGTGGCGACGTCGCCGGTGTCGAAAAAGCCTTCCTCGTCGAGAATCTCGGTGTCGACGCGGAAATAGGCCTTCGAGACCGCGGGGCCGGACACCTTGAGCCGGCCGAAGGTCTTGCCGTCCCAGGGCAGCTTGCTTGCCGGCATCGTCGGTGATCTTCATCTCGACGCCGAAGGGCGGATAACCCTGCGTCTGCAGCACGTCGAGCCTGGCATCGCCTTCGGTCTCGGCGAAGGGCGGCTTCAGGGTGGCGAGCGTGCCGAGCGGGCTCATCTCGGTCATGCCCCAGGCATGGCGCACGCCGATACCCATGTCGAGGAACGCCTTGATCATCGAGCGCGGCATCGCCGAGCCGCCGCACACCACCATCTTCAGGTGCGGCAGCGTCAGATTGTTGGCGGCCATGTGCTGCAGCAGCATCAGCCACACCGTCGGCACGCCGGCGGTATAGGTCACCTTCTCGGTGCTCAGGAGCTCATAGACCGAGGCGCCGTCGAGCTTCGGGCCGGGCATCACCAGCTTGGTGCCCATCGAGGGCGCGGAGAAGGCGATACCCCAGCTGTTGGCATGGAACAGGGGAACCACCGGCAGCATTGTATCGGCGGCGGAAGTGCCGAGCGCATCCTTCGAATTGGCCATCAGCGCATGCAGCACGTTGGAGCGATGCGAATACAGCACACCCTTGGGATCGCCCGTCGTGCCGGAGGTGTAGCACATCGCGGCTGCGGTGTTCTCGTCGAAGGTGCCCCAGGCGAAATCGCCGTCGCCTTGCGCGATCCATTCCTCATAGGCGACCGCGTTCTTCAGCGTGGTCTGCGGCATGTGCGCCGCGTCGGTGAGCACGATGAAGCGTTCCACGCTCGGCAGCTTGTCGGCGATCTTCTCCAGGATCGGCACGAAGGTCAGATCGGTCATGACGATGCGGTCCTGCGCATGGTTGACGATCCAGGCGATCTGCTCCGGAAACAGGCGCGGATTGACGGTGTGGCAGATCGCACCGATCCCCATGATGCCGTACCAGACCTCGAGATGGCGCGCGGTGTTCCAGGCGATGGTGGCGACGCGGTCGCCGAGCCTGATGCCGTCGCGCGTCAGCATCTGTGACACTTTCAGGGCGCGGTCGTGGATTTGCCGATAAGTGGTGCGAACAATCGGGCCCTCGACCGACCGCGTCACGACCTCCTGCGTGCCGTGGATTGCCGCCGCGTGCGCGATGATCCGGTGACAAAGCAGGGGCCAGTCTTGCATCAAACCCAGCATCAGGACGTTCCTCCGATCGGTAATCGCTTGTTGCAGCGAGGTATTTTGTGTCATTTGCGCAATTGTAGCGCGCCGAATGCCGGCCGCAACTGGCCTTATCGTTACGGGCGCATGCCTGCGCGATGGGAATGCTTACCGGCGTAGCCGGCGTGACGGGTATGCTCGCTATTGCTCGGCTGGTTCGTGATGGCCGGCCCGGCGGCCGCGCGGCCGCGTCACCATCGGAGCCACACGAGCCCCCGTCGAGGAGACGGTCACGAAGCCGACAGACGCCGTTGCCGCGTCACAGGTCCCGCTGCCCCCGCCGCGGCCGGCGGAAGCACCGCCGCGCGGCGCGACCGAGGCGGCCAAGGGCAAGGACGCGCCGGCTCAGGGCGAAGGCAAGGCGAACGCCACGCAGGAGGAGGCGGCCGGACCGCCGCCGCCCTCGGCCTGCCGGCTGGCGCTGACGGACGAGATCGCGATCGCGCCGTCGGTTCCCGCGATCCATGGGCCGGGCGCCTGCGGCGGCGATGATCTGGTGCGGCTGGAGGCCGTGGTGCTGCCGGACAAGACGCGGGTGGCGCTGACACCGCCAGGCGATCATGCGCTGCACGATGGCGACCGCGGTCGTGAACTGGATCCGCGACGACGTCGCGCCCGAGGTGGCCAAGCTCGGCAGCGAGATCAGGACGCTCGACAATTTCGATTCCTATGAATGCCGCGGCCGCAACGGCGTCCCCGGCGCGCATCTCTCCGAGCACGGCAAGGCCAATGCGATCGACGTCCACGGCTTCAAGCTCGCCGACGGCCGCATGATCGAACTCACCGACCGCACCCAGCCGCGCGAGTTGCGCGAGGCCGTGCTGCATTCGGCCTGCACGCGCTTTCCGACCGTGCTTGGTCCCGATTCCGACGGGTATCACGAGGACCACATCCATCTCGATCTGATCGAGCGGCGCAGCAACTACCGGATCTGCCAGTGGGACGTGCTCGATCCTCTGCCGAAGGTCGCGCCATTGCTGCCGGAGAAGCGGCCCGACGATGCGCCGCCGCGCGAGGTTGCGGCCGCGGGGGCAGGCGAAGGGCCCGGCGGCTGCCAAGCAGAGCGACGACACATCGGAGAAAGCCGTCAAGCGGGAGACCGGATCGCCGACCGGCAAAGTGACGGCCGGAGCGGTATCGGCTCCGCCGCCACCTGCACCATCGACGGCGCCGGCGGCAAAGGCGCCGGCCGAGGCCCCGCGAAGGATAAGCCAAGCAACAAGCTCTGCGAGCACGTCCAAGGCAGCCGATGCCCCGCCTGCGCCCGACAAGTCATCGACCGCGAAATCGGCCGAGCCGGCATCCGCGGCTAAGACCGAGAAGCGAGCCTCGGAAAAATCATCATCGGCAAAGCGCCGCATCCGAGAAGCCGGCCTCGGACAAGGCAACGCCCGAGAGGGCGTCGCGCAGGAAGACCGCAACCGACAGGCCGCGGCGACACCGACATCGCTCGCGCGCATGGAATCCGTTCGCGTCGTTCTTCCGATGATGGCCAGACGCGTTTGAATGCCCAACAAAAAAGCGCCGGCATGGCCGGCGCTTTGATCAGGACAGCGTCTCTAAATGTTGACGCCTTATTGCATCGCCAGATTGCCGCCGCCCTGCAGGGCCATCTGCGGCGTGTACGGCGAGTCGCCCTTGTGCGGCTCGAGCACCACGACGATGGTGCCGACCTTGACGCGATTGTAGAGGTCGATCGCGTCCTCGTTGGTCATGCGGATGCAGCCCGAGGAGATCGAGGCACCGATATATTCCGGCTGGTTGGTGCCGTGGATGCGGAACAGCGTATCCTTGCCGTTGGCATAGAGATACATCGCCCGCGAGCCCATCGGATTGTCCGGCCCGGGCGGCACGAAGGTCGGCACGCCGAGCCGCTCGATCTCACCCTTGGTCGGATGCCAGGCCGGCCATTCGGTCATGGCGCCGACCTTGGCGACGCCCGACCAGGCCATGGCCTCTTCGCCGACGGTGATGCCGTAGCGGATCGCCTTGCCGTTATCGAGCACGTAATAGAGGTAATGGTTGTCGGAATCGACCATGATCGAGCCCGGCACTTCCTTGCGGTGATAATCGACGATGGCGCGGCGGAACGGTTCGGCGACCGGCACGTTGGTGTACCGGATCTTGGCGAGCAGTTCCTTGTCGTGCGGCTTGAAAGCCTGCGCGTTGGTCGCCTCATAGTGTCGCGCCCTGCATGCAGCCCGACAGCATCAGGCCAGCGGCCAGAAGTCCCAATTTCACCTTCAGCGACGACATGGCACCCAATTCCAGTTGAAAGCCATATGTTGCAGGGGCGTGTCAGCACAGCCCGAGCGCGACGATTCCGTTGGGTCTCATTATCGTGAAACCGGCCACAATTCCAGCGCTTAGACACGGCGCCGCGCTGCGGCACGGCGGTTGTGGCTTTTATGCCGCAAGATTTTAACGCGAAGGCCGTGGACTGTGACTTCTTGCCGCCAGTGCGGCGCGCCGCAGCTGCGATGCGAGTCCAGAGCGCAGAAGCCGATAGACCGGGCTCGGAAGCTGCGTCACAAGGCGAATGCCGAAAGGCGGGCTGAATCTGATTTCGAGTCCGCTTGAAATCCCGCAAGGGCCTCGTCCCCGTCCGGAGTTCCGCATGCTGTCGGTGTTCGTTCCCACCAGACTCCCGGCTCAAAAAGCGGTCACCGACGCGATCTTGCCGCATCTGCCGGAGCAGGCGGTCTGGATCGATCTGTTCAACCCGACCGGGCCGAGGACAAGGCGGTAGAGAAGCTCGCCGGCATCGCGGTCCCGACCCGGGAGGACATGCAGGAGATCGAGGTCTCCAGCCGGCTCTATATCGAGAACGGCGCCCGCTACATGACGGCGACGCTGATGTGCCACTCCGATACCGACATGCCGCGGACCACGGCCGTGACCTTCATCCTGGCCGGACACCGGCTGGTCACGGTGCGCTACGACCAGCCGAAGCCGTTCTCGTTCGTCGAGGCCAAGCTGGCGCGCGCCTGCGCCGCGGGCTTCACCGGCGAGATGGTCCTGATGGAGCTGCTGGATGCCGTGATCGACCGCTGCGCCGACATCCTGGAGCGGGCCGGCGCCGACGTCGACCAGGTCAGCCACGAGATCTTCGAGCCGGAGAGCGAGCGCCACGGCCACGCCAAGCGCTATTCCCAGATCCTGATCGCGATCGGCCGCAAGGGCGACCTGACCTCGAAAGTGCGCGAGAGCCTGGTCTCGATCGGCCGCCTGGTCACCTTCCTCTCGGCGGCGGTCGAGGGCGTGAAATGGTCCAAGGACATGCGCGAGCAGCTCAAGACCATGCAGCGCGACGTGGCCTCGCTCACCGACCACGCCTCCTATCTCTCCAGCAAGATCACCTTCGTGCTCGACGCCATGCTCGGCGTCGTCAATCTCGAGCAGAACAACATCATCAAGCTGTTCTCGGTGATGGCCGTCGTGCTGATGCCGCCGACGCTGATCGCCTCGATCTACGGCATGAACTTCAAGGTGATGCCGGAGCTCGAATGGACGCACGGCTATCCGATGGCGCTGGTCATGATGGTCGCTGCGGCGATCGTGCCCTACTACATCTTCAAGCTGAAGAAGTGGCTCTGAGGAGCTGGGTGCGGGCCTCGCCTGAGTTAGCTGAACAACATGTATAGCTGACGCTCAGCCGGTGCGGCGCTCATGATTTGCGCGCCATCGAGTTCTCTACGCCCTTTTTCGCTGTGATGATTTATCTTCGCTTCATTTGTGGACGAAGCAGGACTCTGCAGCGCCATCATTCCCTGTAAACAATGATTTCCGATGCAACGCGGCTGCAAAGCCGCCTCAATTCCTCAGCTAAAATTTGAGCGGTGGACTGAACGTTTGGTCGAAACTTCTCTGCGATAAGCGGCCAGGAGCACGACCACGATGACGCTGTTCGCGTTGCGTGAGACGCCCGCTCGAAAGTGGAAGGCGCGTTCACTGCGCCTTAGCCAAGAGGCAGCAATGGTTGAAAAACGCATAACGGCATCGGATAACGTGGTCGAGCTTGCCGCTTATCAGCGTGGTCGCATCGTCGCTCACGGCGTTTGCGTTATCGCCGCGGAGCTGTCGTTATTGCGGCGCCGAGCTCGGCGATGGCGAGCAGCGAGGAGGAATGCTCCAGTACGCTCAACGTCGACTCCGCGCGCCTGCGCTGGCGCGCCGCCCAGATCCTGCGCGGCCTGGTCTGACGGCCTGCCGGGCCTCGCTTTCTGAAATGTGTTTCATCATCTCTTCACCGTGAACTTCGAGCCACCTGCACGGTTGCCGTCACCGGCTCCGTAAGCCGGCGGTCGCGGGGCAGGCGACCGAGCCGGCGCCTCTCGGCCGGTCGCGCTCCCCTGAGCGCGAGGGCAAATTGTTAAGCAACTTCAAGGTGATTGTGGCGCCGCTGACGCGGCCTTGACCCGTTTGGGTCATGCCTCTGACGCCCGTGATCGCTACCCTGCTGCAGCACGCAATGAGCAGGGAGTGATCATGAGCGCGCAGGTTTTGCCGTTTGCGAGCTGTGCCGATGGCATCGATGATGCCTCCGATTTGTTCGACGAAGCGATAGACCTGTTCGCACACCGGCCGGCGGCGGAGGCGATGGCGCGCTTGGTGCAGGGACTGCAGGGGTTGCGGCGGAACCTGGACGCGACGGCGTGGCAGGCGGTGAAGAGCAACTGGATGCATCATCCGCTGGCGCGCATCATCCACCAGGACCCACTGACGAGCTGGGCCTATCGCAAGCCGCGCGGCTACCCTTGCGACGCCAGGCTGCTCGACTTCATCCATGGCGAGGCCTGCGTTGCCCCCGAGATCGCCGCCGCCACCGAGCTCGGACGCGCCATTTATGCATGCACCAGTCGCTCGGCGGTGGCCGCGGGTCTATGTGAGCGCCCGCATATCGTTGCCGATTGCGTCGATCGCATCGCACGCAAGGCCGCAGGGCGGATCTCCGTGCTGTCGCTGTCCGCCGGACACCTGCGGGAGGCCGCTTGTTCGCAAGGCTTGGCCGAGGGGCGCATCGCGCGATGGGTGGCGTTCGACCACGATCGCGAGAACCAGGCGGTGTTGCAGGACCGGTTCGCGGGCTCGGCCGTCGAGGTCTTCGACGGCACGCCGCGCGGACTCGTCAATGACCGCTATCAGTTCGATGGCTTCGACCTGATATCGGCCGTCGGGCTCTATGATCATTTCGACACGGCCTTCGCGCAACGGCTGACGGCCGTTGCGTTCCGGATGCTGAAGCCCGGCGGCACCTTGCTGTTCTCGAATGTCGCGCGCGGGATTGAGACCGACGGCTACATGGAGACGTTCATGGGTTGGCCCGTGATCGACCGCGACGAGGATGCCATGACGGAGATCTGGTCCGATCTGCCAGCCGAGGAGATCGCCGTGCGCCGGCTGTTCGCGGACGGCAATCAAGCGATGATCTACGCGCTGGTGCAGCGGATCTGACATCTGCTCGCGTTCGCGCGCACCAACTCGCACAGGAGGGGGACTAACGTCGAAGGCCGGGGAATGAACCGCGCGCTCTGATCCCGAGACAAAATCGGTATTGCCCCTCTGCGTTGTGCCGAACAGGATGGGCGGATCGATAAGGTGGCGCCCGGCTGATGAGTCGTTGGAACCTGCACAAGGTCGAGGAAGCCTTTACCGCCGCAGCCCTCGATCCGGCACGCTGGACGGAGGCCCTTTCCTGTATCGCGTCAGAGACCGGCTCGACCGGCGCCCTGCTGCTGCCGGTGAGCGGCCTGATACCGACCGTCCCAGCCACCGAGGGGCTCGCGCGAGCCACCGAGACCTATTTCCGGGACGGCTGGCACCTCCAGGACCAACGCCAGCGTGGTGTGCCGAAGATGCGGCAGGACGGCGTCGTCGACGATTTGGATTGCGTGCCGGCCGACGCGATGAGGCGGCATCCGTTCTACCAGGAATTTTTGGCGCCGCTCGGCCTGCTCTGGTTCGCCGGCGTCAGCATGCAGTCCGGCGACGACCTCTGGTGCGTCTCGATCAACCGCAGCATCGCAGGCGAACCGTTCTCAGCCGACGAGAAGCGGCAACTCGCGCGCCTCTCGCGCAAACTCTCGAGCGCCGCCGCGCTGGCGCGTGCGCTCGGTTTCGCGACATCCAGCGCAACCCTGGAGGCGTTCGACATCAGCGGCACCGCGGCCGTGCTGCTCGATCGCCAGGCGCAGGTGATCAGGACCAATCGGGCGGCAGACCTGTTGCTGCGCGAACGCAGTGTGCGCGTCGTCGGCCGCCAACTCACCGCGATTGATCCGGCCGCGACGGCCGCGCTCCAGCGCGCGCTGCACGAGCTGTTGTGGACGGCTCATGGCGCGAGCCTGATGCCGGCAATCGCGCTGCCGCGCCTCTCTCAGCCGCCGGTCCTGGCTTATCCGTTGAAGCTGCCGAGCCTCAGTGTCAACCCGTTGAGCCCGGCGCAGGCCGCGGTCGTGCTGGTCGATCCGCGTGCGAAGGTGACGACGCCGGAAGCCGGCCTGCGGCAGGCGTTCCGGCTGACCCAGGCCGAGGCACGCCTCGCCTCGCGCATGGCAGCTGGTGAGGCGCTGAATGACGTCTGCGACCGCCTCGGCATCGCCAAGGAAACCGGCCGCAACCAGCTCAAAAGCGTATTCGGCAAGACAGGAGTCAACCGCCAGTCCGAGCTGGTGCTGCTGATGTCACGGATGTTGTGAGAGATCAGCGGACATCGCTGAGTGGGATGCTCGGTGTAGCCCAGCTATTAGTGTCGTCCCGGACAAGCGAAGCGCCGATCAGCCACTGATGGCGACTGATCAAGCTCGCGAGCGCGATCCGGGATCCATAACCCCAAAGCTCAATCGAACGATGATTGGCGCTCCAGCAGTTATGACTACCGAATTCGTCCACCATGGGGCTTACGATAGCTTCCGCGGCATGGATCCCGGCGTTCGCCGCGATGACACTGCGGAGGCGGCGAGAGCATGAGGACTATCCCTCACACATGCTGGCCGCCATTGATGTGGATCTCGGCGCCGTTCACGTAAGAACTGGTCTCCGTGCACAGCACGTAGATGATCTTCGCGACTTCGTCCGGCGTGCCGAGACGGTGCATCGGGATCTGCTCGGCGACGATCTTCTCGGTGCCGGGCGACAGGATCGAGGTGTCGATCTCGCCCGGCGCGATCGCGTTGACGCGCACGCCGACGCGGCCGAAGTCGGACGCCATCTCGCGTGTCAGCGCGGCGAGCGCGCCTTCGAGGTCGCATAGGCCGCGCCGGCGAACGGATGCACGCGCGAGCCGGCGATCGAGGTGACGTTGACGACCGAGCCCTTCACCGCCTTCAGTTCCTCGATCAGTCCGCGCGCCATCATGATCGGGGCGAAGAAGTTGACGTTGAAAAACGTGATTCCAGGTCTCGAGGTCGGTGTCGACGCTGCCGAGCCGCGCGCCGCCAGCGCCCTTTGGGCGAGATCGCGGCGTTGTTGACCAGCGCGTGCAGCGCGTTGCCGTCGAGCCGTTGCTTGATCTCCTCGATCGCGCGCAGCGTGTCTCCGGGATCGGCGAGATCGACCTGGATGTGGTCCTCGGGGCCCGCCGTCCCAGGGGCATTCCTCGGGAAACGGATGCCGCGAGCAGGTGATGACGCGCCAGCCTGCGGAGGAGAAGCGAATCACGGTGGCGTGGCCGATGCCGCGGCTGGCGCCGGTCAGGATCATCGTGCGTCGCGGCTGGTTGGAAGAGATCGGCATTGGATTTTCTCTGGTTCTCTCGGTCTCCGTCATGGCCGACCGGAACGCGCATTGGTTAGTCGCATCGTCATTCCGGATTCGATGCTGCCGCATCGCCCCGGAATTGACCGGACTATGGATACATCCGCACTTTCTCCCATGCCCCGTCAGGCACGTCGCGGCGGAATTCGATGCGGTCGTGCAGGCGGAACGGGCGGTCGTGCCAGAACTCGATGCGCAGCGGCGCGATGCGCCAGCCGCTCCAGCCCGGCGGGCGCGGCACCTCGCCGATGATGTATTGCGCGGCCGCCTTGGCGATCGCCTGCTCGAAGGCGAAGCGGCTCTCCAGCGGCTCGGATTGCTTGCTCGCCCAGGCCCCGAGCTGGGCCTGTTTCGGACGGGTGGCGAAATAGGCATCGGCCTCCGCGTCGGTCACCGGCGCGACCAGGCCGCGGATGCGGACCTGCCGGCGCAGCGATTTCCAATGGAAGAGCAAAGCGGCCTTAGGGTTTGCGGCGAGTTCGTGGCCTTTCTGGCTGGCCTTGTGGCTGTAGAACACGAAGCCCGCCTCGTCATAGCCCTTCATCAGCACCATGCGGACGTCGGGCAGACCGGTCTCATCGACCGTCGACAGCGCCATCGCGTTGGGATCGTTGGGCTCGCTCTTAGTTGCCTCCGCAAACCACTCGGCAAAAAGCGCAAAAGGCTCGCCGGCCGCAGTGAAATCGGCGGAGTGACCTGATGTTAAGGTTGTCTGGTGTTTGATGGTCGTGGGGTCGGTCATGGAGGGGAGTCCAGGTTTTGCGTTCACCCGCGGCCAGAAGCGCGCTGCAGTGCCGTTCCGTTCCGGTCCTATATAGGGCATCGGTGCGGATTGGCCTATCGGCGATCGGACCCGCCGGCACCGCGCTTACACTTATTCTGATCGCTCTCGTCGGGTGCGGGATGCAGCATGTCCCGCTCCTAGAACGCGTTTGCCAGCATGCAGGATGGCGAGGTCACCGGCGCGATCGGCTCGAGCCGGCGGCGCGACGCCGACCGACGCCGATCTCGCCTTTGCCCGCAATGCGGCTTCCGATGTTCTGACCCGCGGCGACAAGGATTTCAGCCAGCCCTGGCAAAATCCGCAAAGCGGCGCCCATGGCTCGGTGACCCCGATCGCCAATGCCTATGCGACGATGACGGCCGCTCCTGCCGCGACTTCCTGGCGAGCTATGTCAATGGCAACACCGAGCGCTGGCTGCAGGGCTCGGCCTGCCGGACCCCTCGCGGCCATTGGGAGATCCACACCCTGAAGCCGTGGAAACAGGGCTGAAACCGCGCGCATAGCGCGTATAACCTGCGGATCCCGTTGCAGAAATACAACGGACTCCCCAGATGAAATGCAAAGCGGGCGCGGCGCCCGTAGGTTAATATCTGATTTTCTGCAAGGAGACGTGACGGATGCGCGACCCCTATGAGGTCTTGGGGGTGCCGCGGAGCGCTAGCGCTGCGGCCATCAAGAGCGCTTATCGCAAGCTCGCCAAGAAGCACCACCCCGACAGCAACCAGCAACGATCCGAAAGCCTCGACCCAGTTTGCCGAGATCAACACCGCGAACGAGATCCTCGGCGACGAGGACAAGCGCAAGCAGTTCGACCGCGGCGAGATCGATGCCGAGGGCAAGCCGCGCTTCCAGGGCTTTCCAGGCGGCGGTGGCGGCCGTGCTTCGCCGGGCGGCGGCTTCGAGAACTATACGCTTCCGCAGCGGAGGCGGGGCCGGGGGCTTTGGCGGCGGTGCAGGCTTTGAGGACATCCTGAACAGTATGTTCGGCGGTGCCGCCCGCGGTGCGCGCCCGGGCGGCAACCAGTTCGATTTCGATACCGGCGGTGTCGGGCTCGATCTTGATCTCAATGTCGCGATGTCGGTGACGCTCGAGGAGTCGGTTGCCGGCGGCGAGAAGCGGGTGCGGCTGCCGAACGGCAAGGAGCTCAACGTCAAGATTCCGGCTGGTGTCACCGCCGGCCAGCAGATCCGGCTGAAGGGGCAGGGCGAGAGCGCGCCCGGCCATCGGCCCGGCGACGTCCTGATCACGATCCAGATCGCACCGCATCCCTACTTCAAGGTCGAGGGCAGCGACATCAAGCTCGATCTGCCGATCACGCTGTATGAAGCCGTGCTCGGCGCCAAGGTGCGGGTGCCGACGCTCAGTGGTGCGGTGGAATTTCCGATTCCGAAGAACACCTCCAGCGGCCGCACCTTCCGCCTCAAGGGCAAGGGCCTCCCGAAGGCGGGCGGGACCGGGGACCTCTTCGTCACCACCCGCATCATGCTACCGGACGGCAATGATGCCGAGCTCGAAGCGCTAATGCAGAAGTGGCGCGACCGCCACCCCTACAATCCGCGCAGCAACCTGGGTTGAGCCTTCAATCTGGAAATGCTTCGTCCGGTCGCGCGCGCGCGGCCGGCGGCACGCGGTTATTCGGGCGAAATTTTCGAGAAAAAAGTGCGGCCTCGAGAGGGGGACCAGCGCGGTACCAAACCCCAATCGAGGCCGCCTGCGTGTCGATCGGCGGATCGAACGCTACTCATTTTCTCGTGAGTCTTCCGGTGCGATATTGAGACGCAGCGGTGTCTTGATTGAAGATTTTCGATGACCGAATTAGGACATTCGCGTTCGGCGTGTCGTTGCTTGCGCCGCACGTGAGCATGGAATGTCCGGTAATCATCTTAGCAACTAACAGATTTTCGGCATCGTCCATGTTGCCAACGCGTTGCATGCAACGTACGCGTGTCATCCGCCCATCTTCTCGGTCTGGTCAAAAACAAGGCGCGCGACCTGCGTCAGGCGCTCGCGGTCGTTGCCGCCGCTGACGACGTAACCGACGCCGCGATCGGCCCAGAACAGTGCGCCGGTACCGCCTTCGGCGGTGTAGCGCATCTGCGTCGCCTCGGTGGCGGCCTTGGCTGCATAGATGGTGAAGCGTTCGCCGGACGGGCTCTCATACATCAGGAACGAGGCCGGCCCGCTTGGTCCCGGCAGCAGGCGGCCGCCGACCAGCTTCAGGCCGGCAGCCTCGAGCTCCGGCGCATTCACCGACCGGCCGCAGCGGTGGGTCAGCCACTGCTGCAGATGTGCCTTCTCATCGCCCGGCACCTCGACCGGATGGCGCACCTCGACGACATAAAGCTTGTGCGCATCCAGCGCGTCATCGGTGAAATTCTGAAACAGCGACGGAGCCGAGGTCGCGCCATGCGCGATCCAGCCAGCCGCGCCGCCGGCTACGAAGGCGATCAGGCTCGCCGCGATGGCGCCATAGATCCAGCGGCGCGGTTGCCGCACCAGTCGTTCCAGCTCCAGCCGCTGCGGCAGCGGCTCGTTGACGACGGCATCGTAGCGCGCGTGCAGGGTGTCGGCCATCTCGCGCCAGGACTGTACCCGCGCGGCATCATCGGGATGCGCCGCAAGCCAGGCCTCGACATCACCGCGGCGCTCGGCCGGCAGCTCGTTGTCGACAAAAGCGTGCAATTCGTCCTCGGTGACAGGAATTTTCGGATCGGTCATTGCAATCGTCTCACTTCCAATCGTCTCACTTTCCAGGGATGGCCGTGCGCGGACATGCGACGCAACGCGCATGACACCACGGTATTGTCGTCAAATTGCCGGCCGTCGTTCATTTCACCCTCCGCAGCGACGGGCGGGCGCCCTCAAGCGAAGCGCGGACATGGGCGCGGGCGCGGGCGAGCCGGGACATCACCGTGCCGATCGGGACGCCCTGGATGTCGGCGACCTCGCGGTAGCTCAAGCCTTCCAGCATCACGAGCAGCAGCACTGCGCGCTGCTCTTCCACCAAGGTCGCGAGCGCGCGCGCGATGTCGCGCCCTTCCGCCTCGGTGCCGCTGGCGTCGGGATTGTTTTCGGCAAGCGGCATGAATTGCGGGCGCCGCGCCAGCGAGCGACGACGGTTCTTGTTGAGGTTGGTCAGGATCGTGTAGAGCCAGCTCCTGATGTCGCCGCCGAGAAACAGCCGCTCGGAGCGCAGCGCCCGCACCAGCGTGTCCTGCACCAGATCATCGGCCGCGTCGCTGTCGCGGGCAAGCGCCCGGGCATAGCGGCGCAGTGCCGGAATCATGGCTTCAACGCTCTGGCGAAACGCACTCATCTGCCGCCTCTCGGCTGTCGGGTCTCGCGGATGGCACGATCGCGCAAACGCCCCTTGAGCCCAACATAACACCGTGGTGACAGGGCTATTCCGCGGCGCCATAACGACAGCACCTTACCGGGTTAATGCGGCGGTTCGGCGGATGCCGGAACATTCGCATACCGATTGGGGCTGTACCGGAATGAACCGGTGGTGTACCCCCAATCCCTCAACACGTTCGATGGGAAAGCGGATGTCGCAGAATTCAGGTCTGATGCAGGGCAAGCGCGGGGTCATTCTCGGCGTCGCCAATAACCGCTCGATCGCCTGGGGCATTGCAAAGGCGGCGCGCGCGGCCGGTGCCGAGATCGCGTTGACCTATCAAGGTGACGCACTGAAGAAGCGGGTCGAGCCCTTGGCGGCCGAGCTCGGCGGCCTCGTGCTCGGCCATTGCGACGTCACCGATCCCGCCAGCATCGATGCGGTGTTCGACGTCCTGAAGCAGAAATGGGGCAAGATCGATTTCGTCGTGCACGCGATCGCCTTTGCCGACAAGGATCAGCTCGACGGCCGCTATATCGAGACCACGCAGGACAATTTTTCCAAGAGCATGCTGATCAGCTGCTACTCGCTGACCGCGATCGCGCAGCGCGCCGAGAAGCTGATGACCGATGGCGGCTCGATCATCACGCTGACCTATTACGGCGCCGAGAAGTGGATGCCGCATTACAACGTGATGGGCGTCGCCAAGGCCGCGCTGGAGGCCAGCGTACGCTATCTCGCCGCCGATCTCGGCGAGAAGAACATTCGCGTCAACGCCATCTCGGCCGGGCCGATCAAGACGCTGGCCGCGTCGGGCATCGGCGATTTCCGCTACATTCTGAAGTGGAACGAGTACAACGCGCCGATGCGCCGTACCGTCACGATCGAGGAGGTCGGCGACAGCGCGCTGTATCTGCTGTCCGATCTGTCGCGCGGCGTCACCGGCGAGGTGCACCATGTCGATTCCGGCTATCACGTGGTCGGCATGAAGCGACCAGACGCGCCGGATATCGCGCTCGGCGGCTCGGCATCCAAGGACTGACGCAGCGACTGCAATGCCCACGCCGACCATCTACTACATCCGCCACGGCGAGACGGACTGGAATGCGCTGGGTCGTCTGCAGGGCACGCAGGATATTCCGCTCAACGATCTCGGCCGGGTGCAGGCCACCCATGCCGGCGGCGTGCTCGGCCAGCTCGTCGCGCGCGACGGCCGCGACATCACCCGGTTGCCATTTGTCGCAAGCCCGCTGGGCCGGGCATGCGCGACCATGGAGCTGGTGCGCGGGCAATTGCGGCTGCCGGCTGAGGGTTACACGCGCGACGACCGGCTGCGCGAGATCGGCTACGGCAAGTGGGAAGGCGCGACCTTGCCGGAGATGCAGGCCGCTGACCCCGTGTTCTTCGCCCGCCGGCAGACCGAGAAATGGACGCTGGCGCCGGAAGGCGGCGAGACCTATGCTGATGTCGAGCGCCGCGTCCGCGCCTGGTACGACACGATCATGACCGACACCGTCGCGGTCGCCCATGGCGGCACGGCGCGGGCGCTGATGGTCACGCTGGGCTTCGAGACGCCGGCGAACGCGGTCGACCTGCCGATCCAGCAGGGCGCGGTTTATGTTTTCGGTCCGGATGGCTTGACCAAGTACAGCTAGCTCTTCACCGTCATTTCGGGGCGACGCGAAGCGTCGAGCCCGGAATCTCGAAGATTCCGGGTCTGGTCCCTCGGACCATCCCGGAGTGACAGTTTCCTATCTGGTAGAAATCGCGCCATGTCCTTCAATACCTTCGGCCATATGTTCCGCGTCACCACTTTCGGCGAAAGCCACGGGGTTGCGATCGGCTGCGTGGTCGATGGCTGTCCGCCGCGGATTCCGCTTGACGCAGATGAGATCCAGCTCGATCTCGATCGCCGCCGGCCCGGGCAGTCGCGCTTCACCACCCAGCGCCAGGAGCCGGACCAGGTCAAGATCCTGTCCGGCGTGATGGCCGATCCCGACAGCGGCGCGCAGGTCACCACCGGCACGCCCATTGCCTTGTTGATCGAGAACACCGACCAGCGCTCGAAGGACTATTCCGAGATCAAGGACAAGTTCCGGCCGGGTCATGCCGACTTCACCTATGAGGCCAAATACGGCGTGCGCGATTACCGTGGCGGCGGCCGCTCCTCGGCGCGCGAGACTGCGACCCGCGTCGCCGCGGGCGCTATCGCGCGCAAGATCCTGCGCGATGTGAAGGTGCGCGGCGCGCTGGTGCAGATGGGCCCGCACAAGATCGACCGCGCCAACTGGGACTGGGACGAGGTCGCGAACAACCCGTTCTTCTGTCCGGACAAGGCGAAGGCGGCATTCTTCGAGGACTATCTCGACGGCATCCGCAAGAGCGGTTCGTCGATCGGTGCGGTGCTCGAGATCGTCGCCGAGGGCGTGCCGGCGGGCCTGGGCGCGCCGCTCTATGCCAAGCTCGACGCCGATCTCGCGGCCGCGATGATGAGTATCAATGCGGTGAAGGGCGTCGAGATCGGTGCTGGCTTCGCCGCGGCCGAACTCACCGGCGAACAGAATGCCGACGAGATGCGGTCGGGCAATGACGGCACGCGCTTCCTTTCCAACAATGCCGGCGGCATTCTCGGCGGCATCGCCACCGGCCAGCCGGTGGTGGTGCGTTTCGCGGTGAAGCCGACGTCGTCGATTCTCACGCCGCGGCTCTCCGTCGATCGCCAGGGCCACGAGACCGAGGTCATGACCAAGGGGCGCCACGACCCCTGCGTCGGCATCCGCGCGGTGCCGGTCGGCGAGGCGATGATGGCCTGCGTGCTGGCCGACCACCTGCTGCGCCACCGCGGCCAGGTCGGCTGAACTCGCGATTTCATCGCCGCTGTTCCGGTGGCATAGTGTCCATCATGGTGAACACTGCCAAAATACGCGATCTCGCCGAATGGTTGGTCGACGGCGCGCGAAGCGCGGCGTCGCCGGCTGAAATGATGGCGCAAGCCTGCGAGCGGCTGGTCGAGGCTGGCGTGCCGCTCTGGCGCGTCGGCGTCTTCGTTCGCACGCTGCACCCGGAAATTTTCGGCCGCAGTTTCGTCTGGCGGCCAGGGGGCGAGGTCGAGATGGGCACCGTCGGGTTCGATTTCATGGATTCGCCCATGTTCACGCAGAGTCCGCTTGCGGCTGTTGTCACCAATGGCGTCGAAGTGAGGGCCGATCCGTTCAGTGCCGCGAGTGAGCCGTTCCCGATCCTGATGGATCTGCGGGCCGAGGGAGCGACCGATTACGTCGCGATGCCGCTGACCTTCCTGGACCGCGAGATGCACGCTTCGAGCTGGACCACGAAGATGCCCGGCGGCTTCACCGCCGACCAACTGCAGGCGATCCGCTCATTGATCCCGGCGCTGTCGCGTTACACCGAGATCATCGGCTTGCGGCGAACGGCCGCGATATTGCTCGATACCTATGTCGGCAATCGCGCCGGCGAGCGCATTCTCGGCGGCCAGATCCGGCGCGGTCACACCGACACGATGCATGCGGCGATCTGGTTGTCGGATCTGCGCGGCTTTACGCCGTTGTCCGACCGGCTGCCGGCCGAGACCGTAGTCGAGATCCTCAACCATTATTTCGATTGCCAGGTCGCGGCGATCAGGAGCCATGGCGGTGAGGTGCTGAAATTCATGGGCGACGGCCTGCTTGCGGTGTTTCCGATGGCCGAACAGGACAATGACAAGGCGGAGGTCTGCGGACGCGTGCTGGACGCGGCGCGGCAATCCCGCGCCAGTGTCGACGCGCTCGAATACCGCGTCGGTGATACGACCGAGCGCTTCCGTTTCGGCGTGGCGCTGCATGTCGGGCAGCTGCTCTATGGCAATATCGGCGGCGCCGATCGGCTCGACTTCACCTGCATTGGGCCGGCCGTCAATCTTGCGGCAAGACTGGAGAAGATCGCCGGCCGCCTGAGACGCACGGTGGTCGCGTCCGAAGCCTTCGCAGGCCTGTGCACGGACGCCTGGGCCGACCTCGGCGCGTTTCCGATCGCGGGTTTTGCCCGTGAGCAGCGTGTGTTCGGGCTGCCGGACGAGGCGGCGCTGGCGTAAAGGATTTTCGAGCGAAGTGACTGCCGGTTCGCATCAGGAACGGGCGTGGCAGATAACAACGATGCTCCTCACTCCTCCGGCTCGGTCGTGAACATCAGCGGATAGCCCTTGGCGCGAGCGGCATCGGTCGCCCGTGTCGCCTTGGTTTCGGCGACGTCCCGGGTGAACACGGCGACGACGCAGACGCCACGCCGGTGCGCCGTGATCATCACCTTGTAGGCCTCGTCCTCGGTCATGCGGAACTCGGCCTTCAGGATCATGACGACGAATTCGCGCGGCGTGTAGTCGTCATTGACCAGGATCACCTTGTAAAGGCGGGGTCGCTCGACCTGCGGCGTGACCTTGGGCCGGGTCTTGGTCGCGGGCTTGGTAACGGTGTTGTTCATGCAGCTCCTTCCGATCGTGGTTCTGCTGGAGCAGCGGAGCCAGACCAAGATACAGCGTCCCGTCCTGATGCGAAACCACATCGTCGCGCGACGTGCTCAGCGGCAGTGCGGGGCGGGCTGGAGCTGAAGCGCCTCAGCACGAGGCAGGGCTCGCATGCGGCTAACCTGAATGTGAATAAGAGCGGCGCTTCGCGCTTTGCTGGCTACCGATTGCATGTCACCATCGCGTCACACGATTGGAGGGCAGCTCATGCGCTGGTGGATCTCGATCGGAGCGGCGTGCCTCGCGGGCACGCTGGGCGGCGCCGACGCCGCCGGCGTGGCTGCGGCGCCGGGTGCCAGGGCGCAACTGGGCGACAAGGAAGCCGACGCCATCTGTCGATGTCGAGTTGATCCTCGCCGTCGATGTCTCCTACTCGATGGATCTGGACGAGCTCGCGATCCAGCGCGAGGGCTACGCGCAGGCCATCGTCTCCAAGGAGTTCCTGCAGGCGCTGAAGAATGGTCCGAACGGACGCATCGCCATTACCTATTTCGAATGGGCAGCCTCCGGCGATCAGAAGATCATCATCCCCTGGCGGCTGATCGACGGGCCGGAAAGCGCGGATGCGGTCTCGGCCGAGATCATGAAGACGCCAATCCGCCGTGCCTCGCGCACATCGATCTCCGGCGCGATCACCTTCGCGATGCCGTTGTTCGATCAGGACCCGTATCGCGGGCTCAAGCGGGTGATCGACATTTCCGGCGACGGTCCTAACAACAGCGGCTCGCCGGTGACCATCGCGCGCGATACGGCACTGGGCAAGGGCATCACCATCAACGGCCTGCCGATCATGGTGAAGGAGCCGACCTACTCGACCATGGATATCGAGAATCTCGATTGGTACTACGAGGATTGCGTCACTGGCGGTCCGGGATCCTTCGTCATATCGATCAAGGGGCGCGATCAGTTCAGGGAGGCGATCCGTACCAAGCTCCTGATGGAAGTGGCTGGCCGCACGCCGCCGGGCCACATCGTGCCGGTCGCCGATGTGGCCAAGGAGCCGCGGGTCTCCTGCATGATCGGCGAGAGGATCTGGCAGGATCGCTGGGGACGCTGATACCTGATAAAGCACATTGTCGTCCCGGCGAACGCCGCGACCTAGACCCACGGGCTTCAATGGGTCGTCAGGCTGGCCGTGATTTCGTTCAGCGCACCAAGCTGCTGCTGCGGAGCATGGGTTCCGGCGTTCGCCGGGACGAGACCGGCAGCTTCCATTGTGGCGCCAAAACAACACTCAAAGCAAAACGAATAGTTGTGGTCAGCGTAAGTTCGCTCGTGCCACGGTTCTGCCGCCATTGCCGCGCGAGCTTGACGCAGCTTGGGCGGAGGCGCGTAGAACATGCGTTCCATCGGCTGTGTTAGTACACCTGTTAGCACAAGCGGGCATGATCAGCCTGCTCGTCTTGCTCCAGACGCCACCGCGGGTGGCTGTCGCAGCTTCATCCGAATTGCAGAGATGGTTGTGATCGCGGCGTCGCTTGGCGCCTGCGCGCAGACCTCGGTCGTCTCGCAGCGTGCAGGCCGTTTCGCGCCGAGCCGGGAGGCTGCAGTCGCGCCGCGGCACGAGTTCCGTCCGGTTCATAAGCCGGTCTCGGTGGTGCGGCTGCGCGAGCCGGAGCACAGCGAGCAAGCAAAGCGCATCGCGCTGGCCTCGACAGGCGGCTCGCGCGGTGTCGCGAGCTACTACAGCGAGGGGCAGGAGACCGCGAGCGGCGAGCGGTTCGATCCGCATGAACTGACCGCGGCCCATCCGACGCTGCCGTTCGGCACGCGCCTGCAAGTGACCAATGTTGCGACCGGCAAGTCCGTGACGGTGCGGGTCAACGACCGCGGCCCGTTCGTCAGGGGGCGTGTGATCGATGTGTCCTATTCGGCCGCGCAAGCGCTCGGCATGGTGCATTCCGGCGTCGCCAACGTGAAGATGGATGTGGTGCGGTAGCACGTCCATCGAAGCCACAATGGGCCATCAGCCCTGATTTGCTTCGGCCATATCGAAAACAAGCCTGCGTTGACGGCTTGCCGCCGCATCGATCAGCATTTGTCCGGCCCACCAGTAGATGTTGCGCTCCCGAATCTGCCGCCGCATCAGGCGCATCCGCGCCTGTTGCTCGCCGGCGGGCATCCGAAGTGCGGTGTCGATGGCCGATGACATGTCGAGGCTGTCATAGGGATTGACGATCAGCGCCTCCGACAGTTCGCGCGCGGCGCCGGTGAAGCTGGACAGCACGAGCACGCCGTTTTCGTCGTCGCGGGCTGCGACGAACTCCTTGGCGACGAGGTTCATGCCGTCATGCAGGCTGCTGACGATGCAGACGTCCGCAGCCCTGAACAGTTCGAACACCTCTGCCGCCTCGTGATGACGGATGAGCAGCCGAACCGGCTGATATTCACTGTCGCCATGACGCAGGTTGATATCGGCGGCGAGGGCGACCGCCTCGCTCTGCAGGTTGCTGTAGCTTGTGAGCTTGCTTCGAGTGGGAGCCGCTACCTGGACGAAAATGAAGCGTCGCCGCCATGCTGGTTCGCGGCTCAGCAACGCATCAACAGCTTTCATCCGATCGAGGATGCCCTTGGTATAGTCGAAGCGCTCAATGCCCAGAGCCAGCTTGCTGTCGAGAGCGACGCCCAGCGCTTGCCTGACCCGCATCCGGCACTGATCGATCGGAGGCTGGCCGGACAATGCCTTGGGCGGCCATTCGATCGAGATGGGATAGGGCCTCACCAGCGTTTCGTGACCGCCCGACGCGACACCGGCACGTTCGCGATCAATCCGGCTTTCAATGAAGCGATCCACGGCCTCAAGGAAGTTGTTGCAGTGGAATTGGGTATGGAAGCCGAGAATGGTGCTGCCAAGGAGACCGTCGATGATGCGCTCCTTCCACGGACAGATGCTGAACGTCTCTGCATTCGGCCATGGAATGTGCCAGAACGTGACGATTGTCGCTTTCGGAAGGCGCTGCCTGATCATGCGGGGCACAAGCGCGAAGTGATAATCCTGCACCAGGACAATTGGGCTGTCGGTCTTCGCCTCCTGCGCGACGGCGTCCGCGAAGCGTGCGTTGATCTCCTCGTAGAGCCGCCAGTCGGCCTCTCGGAAGGTCGGTCTCACGAAAGCGATGTGGCACAGGGGCCAGAGCCCCTCGTTGGCAAGCCCATAATAATATCCGTCCTGCTCCGCCTCGGTGATCCAGATTCTCCGGAGCACGTAGGACGGATTCTCTCGGGGGAACGAGGGTCTTGTCGTGGAGGTCCACCGTGTCCCTGTCAGCGCTGCCGCTGCCGTGAGCGATCCAAGTTCCGCCGCACGCGCGAATGACCGGCTCGAGCGCCGACACCAGCCCGCTCGCCGGCGTTTGAACGCGTATCTCGTCTCCTTCGAAATTGTGGATATAGGGCTCCCGGTTGGAGACCACGAGCACTTCAGCGCCGGGCAGCAGCTTGTATAACAACTGCTGGAGCGTGCCCGGCGACCAATCGATCGGTCCGGATCTGATCGTCTCCCGCCCGGTTTCGATTTCGCCAAGGAGCCTCTTGATCTGACCGTCGATTGAATTCCTGTCACGGGTCGGGACAGGTGAAGTCACGCCAGTTCGGACATCATCGATCGCCCGGCGCAAGGACCTCATCCAGCCTCGCAGAATTGTCACGATGATGATCGCAGCGACGCCGGCGATGGCGATGGCTGCGGCTGCCAATGCAGCGATGATGAATGTCTCAGCTTCTCCGGAGCGCGCGTCGATGAAGCTCAGGTCGGTCAGAATGACCAGATAAGCCTTCTGACTTCGCTCGACGATGGGAAACGCACCAACCAGGATGCGCCGGCCATCGTTGATGATGGCCGCGAAACTCTCTGCCTCGGACCGCGCGACCTTTTCGCAGGAGAACGTACTGGGCATCAGCCTGGTCGGATGCTGCAGCCGGCCATTCTCGTCGCACAAACCGACCGCCAGAATGCGCTCGTCCAGAGCGACATTCTCGAAGATCATCGAAAGGCGCGCATTGTCACCATCCGCGATGGCGCGCACAACCGGGCTGCGGATGGCGTTGTAGACCAGCCGCGACCGCGCCTCGACGTCGCTGCGCGACCACTGTTCGATCAGTCGGTTCGAGAACGGAGCAATCGCGAGCCAGAAAATCACAACGACGACCAGCCCGGTTGCGAGATATTGGGCGGGCCTTATGATCCTCAAAAGCATCGGCATGATCCGCAATGACGGGAAACGACTCCATCATCGCGTCCCGCCACGGTTGCCGACGACGTCATGAGGGCATTGCGTACCGCACGCGATCTTCGGCAGAATGTATCATGGCTGGTCGATTGCAGGTGTTCGTTCCCGGCGACATGTAAGGCAGACAGCACGAGCCGACTGGCTGCCGTCTCTCGCAACCCGCTCATGGATGTGCGGCGTTCTGGTCTCGCAGAATGCGCAATGAGCCACCGGATATGGCGGTTCTGAACCTCTCGAATTCTTCATTTATCCCCCCATGACAGCTCTCGCCCCGACGAAGAGCTCAGTTGACGCGTCGTCATTTACGCAAAACATACGAACTGAAGCGGTCTGATCGACGTCTTACGTTGCATTCCCAAAGCAATGTCGGACGCACAGCATCAGGTGTTGTCGTGCTTGCTATGAATAAGTTCCGTGAGAGGAATTAAATGGCGCGCATAGGCATCGGCCAGCGCATCGATCTGTGGCGCGACCGGTTGATCGGATGCATAAATGTACGAGGTGCCCACTCGCAGAACCAAGCCGTCTCTGCAGAGATCAGACAGGGCCGCCGACAATTGAGCATCCGGCGCGTAGAGTTGCCGCGCGATTGCCGCCAAATCCCAGGGTTCGGTCGGTCGCTCACGCAGAAACAACAGAGCCTCGAGCTGGATGACCGAATTGATGTGGCGCATCACCAGGTCTTGCACGGCACGAGTTAGTATCATCTCGATCGTTCGGTGGGCGCGAAGATATGGCAAGAAAGGACCATTCAAGCCGGAGTGCGCCGGCTGCGAACGCAGGCGCCGGGTTCCGTTGTCGATTCGATGTTGTCGTTTCCGGCTATGATACCCGATCGACCGATCGATTTGAGACGGTTCATTGCTATCGCAACGGAAGGAGCGCAGAGGATGAACTGAAGCATCGTAAGCAATTCATCCTGATTAGGTCGCGGACCGCCGCTGTCATAAAGGGAAATGATGCGCCGCGCTTCCTCGATCGCAGCGATCAATGCGTCGTAATCCGACATGCCCCCACCTCACCAGCCTCAGGATTTAACAGCCTTGGAATTGTCACGCACGATAATATTATCGCCACGATCGGTCGAGCAGGACGGTACGGTAGCGTACCCGGGAACGGCGTCACCTTGCGAAATGTATCCGGTTGGAAGGCTGCGACAATCTGCCGCCAAGCAAGGCAGCGCGAGAACGTGTTTGGTTCTCACGAAAGCCACGGATTGTCCTGGCCGCGGGACCGGCGTCGATTGGAAGCGATGGTACTTGAAATCCGAAACAAGCTGCTGCGTTTGATTCCGGTCAAAGAACGGCTTCGTATTCTGAGGAGCGCCGAACTAATCGAGTTGCGGCCACGGCAGGTTCTGCACCATTACCGGCTGCCAATGGAGCACGTCTATTTTCTGGAAAGCGGACTGATCTCAGTGGCGGCCAAGGTCAGCCGCAACAGGTTCGTCGAAGTGTGGCTCACGGGGCAGGAGGGGCTGCTGGGCGCGCCGGTCGTGCTCGCCGAGGACAATGTCCCCCTGCACCGGCGAACAGTGCAGGTTCCGGGCGAAGCGTACCGGCTCAGAACCGCCGACTTCTGCGAGGTATTGAAGGAGCTGCCGTGCCTGCGCGAAGTGATCGATCGATATTTGGCCGTCGTGCTCGCCCAGACATCGCAATCCGGTGCATGTAACTCCTACCATACGCTCAGGCAGCGGCTTGCGCGATGGCTGCTTGTCGCGCGCAATGCGCTGGGCAGCGATGAAATACCTCTGACCCACGGCGTGCTCGCGGATCTGTTGGGCGTGCGCCGGGCCAGCGTGACGCAATGCGTCGAGGTCTTTCAGAAACATCGCGCCATTTCCGCCAGGCGGGGATTGATCAGGATCGAGAAGCCGGTGGAGCTCGGCAAGGCGTGTTGCGGTTGTTTCAAGCTGATCGAGCGGGAATATCAGCGGCATCTCGTGCAAACGCAGGACAAGGCCGTTCGCCCGCAGCGAAACATCGACATTTCGAATCTTCACTAGCCGATCGGCGTGATGGGGCGCGTCACCGCACCAGCCTTGCCACTAGCTCCACATGCGGCGTGTGCTTGAACTGATCCACCGGCACCACGGTCTCCAACTTGTAACCGCCGTCGATCAGCATCCTTATGTCGCGCGCGAAGGTCGTCACGTTGCAGGACACGGCCACGACGACCGGCACCTTGCTCGCTGCGAGCTGCTTCACCTGCGCCTCTGCGCCCTGGCGCGGCGGATCGAACACCACGGCGTCGTAGTCGCGCATCTCCTGCGGCATCAGCGGCCGGCGGAACAGATCGCGCGTCTCGGCCTTCACCGGCTTCAGGCCCGACGTCGTCGCCACAGCCTTCTGCAGGGCTGCGACGGCGCCGGCATCGCTGTCGAGCGCAGTCACGCGCGCGCGCGATGCCAGCCGCAAGGCGAACGGGCCGACGCCGCAAAAGAGATCGGCGACGTGCTTGGCTTTGCCGATCCGCTCGCCGACCAGCGCGGCCAGCGTTTCCTCGCCGGCCATCGTGGCCTGCAGGAACGAGCCGGGCGGCAGAGTGACGCGTGCGGTGCCGATATTGATCTCAGGCGCGTTGCGCATCAGCACCAGCTCGCCATGCCGCGTCAGCCGCGCCAGCCGGTGCTGCTCGGTGAGCTTTGACAACGCGGCGATGCGCGGCGGCGGCAGCGGACCGGAGCCGCGGATGTCGATATCGAGGCCGTTATTGGTCGCTGTCGCCTGGATGTCGAGCGGCTTGCCGGTCGGCTTGAGCGTTTCCGCCAGCGCCCAGGCTGCTTCCAGCGCGCCTTTGAGGCCGGGATCGAGGATCGGGCAGCGGTCGATCGGAATGATGTCGTGGCTGCCGGCCGCGCTGAAGCCGACCTTGAGGATCTCGCGCGTGCCCATGCGCGCATGGAAGGTGGCGCGGCGGCGGCCGGCACCATGCGCGTCGATCAGCGGCGCCACCTCGCATTCGATCTTGGCCGCGCGCAGCGTCTCGACCACGATGTTGCGTTTCCAGACCTGATAATTGTCCGGTTGCCAGTGCTGGATCGCGCAGCCGCCGCAGATGCCGAAATGCGGACAGAACGGCGCGATGCGCTGCGGGCTCGGCGTGTCCACCGCGAGCAGCTTGCGGCGATCCGGCTGGCCCGGCAGGGCGGCGGCTTCGACGGTCTCGCCGGCCAGCGTGTAGGGCACGTAGCGTGCCTGGCCCGATGTGAACGAAACGCCGTCGCCGCGATGGCCGACATGGTCGATCAGCAGGCGTTCAACCACGGCGGCGCGCTCCAAGGAAGAACTCCGCGTTGCCGTCGCCGCCTTTGATAGCAGACGGAAACACCTTGATGTCGGTGCAGCCGAGCGAGGCCGCGAAGGCGGCGATGTCGTCGCAGACCTGTTGGTGCACGGTGGTGTCCTTGATGATGCCGCCCTTGCCGTGCGCACCCTGCGCCTCGAACTGCGGCTTGATCAGCGCGAGCAGGCTCATCGGCGAGGCAGCCAGGGACAGCGCCACCGGCAGGACGGCCTTCAACGAAATGAAGCTGACATCGATCACCACCACATCGGGCCGTTGCGGCAGGCGCTTGCCGTCGTAGGAGCGGATGTCGGTCTGCTCCATCGACACGATCCGGGAATGGCCGTGCAGGGAGGGGTGCAGCTGCGCGCGGCCGACATCGACGGCAAACACCAGCGCCGCGCCGTTGGCGAGCAGCACCTCGGTGAAGCCGCCGGTGGAGGCGCCGACATCGAGGCAGACATGGTCCTCGATCTCGGTCGGGTACTGCTCGAGGGCTGCAGATAATTTCACGCCACCGCGCGAGACGAAGGGATGCGCCGGCTCGGCCTGCAGCACCGCATCGACGGGAATGGTCTCGGACGCTTTCGCCACCACCTTGTCATTGGCGATGACGAGACCGGCCTCGATCGCCGCCTGCGCCCGCGCGCGGCTCTCGAATAGGCCGCGCTCGACCAGCAGGATATCGGCGCGTTTACGGGAAGGGGTCATGGTCAGGTGATCAGCAGTTATTCATGGAAGCTACAGCCTCGATGTCGTCCCCGGCCAGCCCCGACGCGCCCAGCGCGTCGGGGCGCCGACCCGGGATCCATAACCACAGGACGTAGTTGATGGGAAAGATCTAACCACTCGCCTGCCACAAAAGACTTCCTGTGGTTATGGGTCCCGGCGTTCGCCGGGACGACGCAGAATTTGTGTCAACGATCGAGCGTCAAGAGCGAGCTTCGCCGGTTGCGATAGCTCTCTCTCACGTGGCTAGCAGCCGTTCGGCCGCAAGGCGCACACATGCTTCGAACGCCGCCAGGTCATGCCAGATTTCGGCCGGCCGTTCGCGCGGCGTGACCAGCGGACAGCCATGCAGATCCAGCGCGTGGATCATCATCAGATTGTCGACGTGGCCGAAATCCTCGACGGTCAGGCCTTCGGCATCGATCAGCCGGCCGTCCTCAGCGCGCACAGCGGTGAAGCGGCGGGCGCGGTCGGCATAAGGACAGGGATCGTTGGAATAGCCCAGGCAGAGTTTGCTGCGGCCGGCCATATAGCCGAGCTCGTAGACGGTTCCGGCATCGGCGCCGGGGCCACGGAACGGCGTGAGATTGGCGATGATCGCGTCGGCCACGTTCATCATGGCCTCGTTGCCGCTGTAGATGTCGAGCGATGCGGTATGCGAAGCAAGGTCAATGGTGTTGTCGAGCGGGTAAAGCCCGCCCAGACCATGTTGCGCGCAGATCGCAGCTTTGCGGCGGCCGACCTCAAGAGCGTCCGGCAGGAACACGTCGGGACCTGCCAGGTACACTTTCTTCATCGTCGATCACCGCGAGCACGGTTCAGGCGAGCTTCACGGTTTCCGTCTTGGCGTCCTTGCCGAGCGTCTCGAACACCTTGGCAACGATGCCCTTGGCATCGAGGCCGGCGCGGCCATACATCGCGGCCGGCGTGTCGTGATCGAGGAACTCGTCGGGCAACACCATCGTGCGCATCTTCAGCCCGCCGTCGAGCATGCCCTGATCGGCGAGATACTGCATCACGTGCGAGCCGAAGCCGCCGATCGAGCCTTCCTCGATCGTGATCAGGATCTCATGCTCACGCGCCAGCTTCAGGATCAGCTCCTCGTCCAGCGGCTTCATGAAACGGGCATCCGCGATCGAGGCCGAGAGGCCGTGCGCGGCGAGCTCGTCAGCTGCCTTCTCGCATTCGCCGAGACGGGTGCCGAAGGAGAGCAGGGCGACCTGCTTGCCTTGGCGGATCATCCGGCCCTTGCCGATTTCGAGGGGAACGCCGAACTCCGGCATCTCGACGCCGCGGCCTTCGCCGCGCGGATAGCGCACTGCGCTCGGCTTGTCGTTGATCGCAACCTGGGTGGCCACCATGTGCACGAGCTCGGCCTCGTCGGAGGCCGCCATGATCACCATGTTCGGCAGACAGCCGAGATAGGCGTTATCGAACGAGCCGGCGTGGGTGGCGCCATCGGCGCCGACCAGACCGGCGCGGTCGATCGCGAAGCGCACCGGCAGCGACTGGATCGCGACGTCGTGCACGATCTGGTCGTAGCCACGCTGCAGGAAGGTCGAGTAGATCGCGCAGAACGGCTTGTAGCCTTCGGAGGCGAGGCCGGCGGCGAAGGTCACCGCGTGCTGCTCGGCGATGCCAACGTCGAAGGTGCGCTTCGGGAAGGCCTTGTTGAAGATGTCGATGCCGGTGCCGGACGGCATCGCGGCGGTGATGCCGACGATCTTGTCGTCCTTCTCGGCTTCCTTGACCAGGCTCTGGCCGAACACGTTCTGGTACTGCGGCGCATTCGGCTTGGCCTTGGCCTGGGTGCCGGTGGCGATGTCGAACTTGGCCACCGCGTGATATTTGTCGGCGGCAGCCTCCGCCGGCGAATAGCCCTTGCCCTTCTGGGTGACGACATGGACGAGGATCGGGCCGGTCTCCATGTCGCGCACGTTCTTCAGCACTGGCAGCAGGTGGTCGAGGTTGTGGCCGTCGATCGGGCCGACATAGTAGAAGCCGAGTTCCTCGAACAGCGTGCCGCCGTCCATCATGAAGCCGCGGGAATATTCCTCGACGCGGTTGGCGCGGTTGGCGATTACCTTCGGCAGGCGCTCGTTGATCTGCTTGGCGACCTCGCGCAGCGTGCGGTAGGTCTTGCCTGAGTAGAGACGCGACAGATAGGCCGACATGGCGCCGACTGGCGGCGCGATCGACATATCGTTGTCGTTGAGGATCACGATCAGGCGTGAGTTCATCGCGCCTGCATTGTTCATGGCCTCATAGGCCATGCCGGCGGACATCGCGCCGTCGCCGATCACGGCAATCACGTTGTTCTTGCCGCCCGACAGGTCGCGGGCAACCGCCATGCCGAGGCCGGCGGAGATCGAGGTCGAGGAGTGCGCGGCGCCGAACGGATCGTAATCGCTCTCGCGAGCGCTTGGTGAAGCCGGAGAGGCCGCCACCGGTGCGCAGCGTGCGAATGCGATCGCGGCGGCCGGTCAGGATCTTGTGCGGATAGGCCTGGTGGCCGACGTCCCAGATCAGGCGATCGCGCGGGGTATCGAACACGTAGTGGATGGCGGTGGTGAGCTCCACGACACCGAGACCGGCGCCGAAATGACCGCCCGTCACCGAGACGGCGTCGATCGTCTCCTGGCGCAGCTCATCGGCGACCTGCCGGACCTGCTCCACCTTGAGCCGGCGCAGGTCGTCCGGTGTCTTGATGGTGTCGAGAAGCGGCGTTTTACTATATGTGGTCACGGCGATATTCCAATTTTGCAGGTCGGGTTCAAGGGCCGACGTCAGAGAGGTTCATCGTAACGGGCGGCAAGACCTCAACCATCTAAGGTGTCATCCGCTCGGGCCAAAGCCATAGAAGATAGCCTAACTGCGGCTTAAGTCTGTCTGTGTGATGTAAATCACTCTTGGCGGCATGCATCCAGGCCTTCCGCCAGATCATTTCACCAAGTCATTTCGACAAGTCTTTCGCAGGGAACGCGTCCCGAGTTATTTCGTCAGCTTTTGCAGACAGTTAACTCGGCGCATCCTCGCGGATCAGCCGCCTCCAAAAGCCCGTAGTTCCCCGAAGCTTTACACCAAAGTGCGCCTTAAAGCCAACCCAACGGAATATGGCAAGTCCACTTCCGGTTCCGTTACGCCAAAGCGTTAACCGCGGCGGCGCGCCGCAGGTTCCTCGGTGCTGCTCGGATTCACCGCAGCAGACCCCCGCGAGGTTCCGGATACTGCGAGTTCGGACCACGCTTGTTCACGCTGTGCGCTGTCGGGCGCAGTGGCGATCGCGAGCGCGGCGGCGGGATGAGCTATGCGTTCGCGGAGGGCCACCGGGCCGCAGACGATCATGAAGAAGTCGTAGGCGTGCGGCCGCTCGTTGGCCATCACGAACTGGAAATGCACGCGGAAGAACTGCCAGCGGAACAGATTGTAGTGCTCCGGCCGGATGATCTCGCGAAAGCGCACCGGCACGATGGTCGGATTGCGCTTGGCGCTGCCCGGCTCGATGCCATGTGCGGCGATCGGATCGAGGGGGAAGAAGTTCATCACGTCCTTGCGCGCCTGGCAGTCGATCCAGTCGACCTCCGGCTCGACGGCAAGCCGGGCAAGGTGGTCGCGGAAATCGCTCGCCGCCCTGTGGAAGCCGACGATCGGAAAATTACTGCCGACGGTGAGCAGCATGATACGCGGACCGTGGCGGCCAAGTGCCGGATCGAGCTGCAGGGCCCGCGCCAGCATCTCCGCGGCCAGGAACGATCCCGAGCTGTGACCGACAAGGACGATCTCGTCGGCCTCGCTCGTCTGCGCCACCTCGCGTGAGGTACTGCGCGAAACGATCGAGGCGCTGGTCCCAGTCCGGTCGTTGCCGGTGCGAGAACTGAATGGTCCAGATCGTGTCGCGGAGCAGATAGAGCACGTAGGTCTGGTTTTCGAAATAGCGCAGCGCACCCCACAGCAGCGCGATGAAGATCCGCCGATCCTGCAAGCCAGGTCAGCGGCCATGGTGTTCCCAGCGCATCGAGGCCCTTGCCGAACACGAAACCAGCGCCGGCAGCGACCAGTGCCTCCAACAAGAGGATGATGTGCGGCCAGGTCATGAAGATCGCGAACCGCCAACTGGCGCGCCAGAAGCGGCCGATGGTGCCGCAGAAAATCATCTGCCAATAGAGCCACACCGCGTGCGGCACGGTGCGCCAGATCGGCGCGGCGAGGTCGTTCTGGATGAAATCCTCGAAGCGGAGGAAGTCGTAGTTCGTGCGGGTCTGCCAGTCCTGTTCGTTGCCCAGCGGCCGGGTCTCGATCGACCAGGACGTGATCTCGTCATCGGATTTGCTGCGCGGCCGGCTGATCGTGGCGGAAAGCTGGTAGAGCCGGCCGAACTTGCGCAGCTCGGTGCGGAACATGCGGTAATATTGCGCCAGCCCCCGCGGGTCGTAGCCCTGCACGTAGATGATATGGCGGTTCGACACGCGCACGCGCTGATGAAATCCCAAAGCGTTTCCATGAGGCCGCGACGGCAAGACGAGCTGTTCCATCGCCCGACGTTCGCAAGAACCGGCAATGAGACAGCCTCTGGCCCCCGGGCTCCCCAATGCGCACTATAGCAGGAGAGGGCGCCGGCCAAGACGGATTTGCAGACAATTCCGGCAGCTGTGCATGACGTCTGCTGCGCTGCGGCAGGTCGGCGCATGCGGGATCAAGCCCGTACCGGTGGAGCGGTCTCCGGCGCCGCGATGGCGACAGCCGGCAAGACGGCCTTCAGCTCGCTTGGAAGCTCACTGCACGTCGAGCGGCTCGACGCCGGCGGCCTGACCGCTGGCATCGGTGGTGATCTTCTCGACGCGCGCCTCGGCCTGGCGCAAAAGTTCCTCGCAGCGGCGCTTCAAGGCCTCGCCGCGCTCATAGATGGTCACGGATTCCTCGAGCGGCACCTTGCCCTCCTCGAGCCGCTTCACGATCGTTTCCAGCTCCTCGATCGCGCGCTCGAACGACAGCTTCTTGACGTCGGTGACTGAGGTGTCGGCCATACCAATGTTCCCGCAACTGCTCGAACTTCGGAGGCGGCTTTTACACATTGCCGGCGCGCCCTGTCAGGCCCCTCCGCGAGGGCTGTGGGGAACTCGGGAACCTAGCCGCCGATCAAGGCTGCGACATGGGCCGCGACCGACTCCTTCAGCCCTTGCAGGTCGTAGCCGCCTTCGAGCACCGAGACCACGCGGCCGCCGGCGGTGGATTCGGCCAAGTCCATCAGCTTGCGGGTGACCCAGCCGAAATCCTCGGCGCGCAGGTTCAGCTGACCCAGCGGGATCGCGGTAATGCGCATCGAAGCCGGCCGAGATGATGAGGAGCTCGGGGCTGAACTTCACAAGCTGCGGCAGGATGAGGTTCTCGAAGGCCGAGCGGAATTCCAGGCTGCCGTCCTCGGGCGCCAGCGGCGCGTTGACGATGGTGTCGTGGTCGCCGCGCTCGCCGCGCGCGCCGGTACCCGGAAACAGCGGCATCTGGTGTGTCGAGCAGTACATCACGCTCTTGTCGGCCCAGAAGATATCCTGGGTGCCGTTGCCGTGATGGACGTCGAAATCGACGATCGCGGCGCGCGCGATACCGTATGTGCGCTGGGCGTGGCGGGCGGCGATCGCGACATTGTCGAAGAAGCAGAAGCCCATCGGCTTGTTGATCTCGGCATGGTGGCCGGGCGGCCGCACCGCGACGAAGGCGTTGCGGTGGCTGCCCGACATCACGGCGTCGGTGGCCTTCACCGCGCCGCCGACGCCGCGCATCACCGCTTCCCACGTGCCCGGCGACATCGAGGTGTCGCCGTCGAGATAGACGAGACCGCTGGTCGGCGCGACGTGCCTGAGCTCGGTGACGTAGTGCTCGTTGTGGCAGAGCAGGACCTGGTCGAGCGTGCCCTCCGGCGCCAGCTCGCGATCGAGCAGCGCGAAGCGCTCCTCGGTCATCGCCTCCTCGACCGCGCGCAGGCGGTCGGGACGCTCCGGATGTCCCGAAGGGGTGGCGTGATCGAGGCAGGCCTGATGGGAGAGATACAGCGTCGACATTGATACAAGCCACTCGCGCGTTGCGTTTGAAGCGGTAACTTAAGCGCTCGGCACGGGCGCGGAAAGAGCCATGACGGCCGGATCACCGGTTTCCTGTCCCGTCATCGCTTCCTAATGCGTCGCGGCGCTGATGCGATTCTGCGGCGGCGGCGCGACCGGGCTGTTGGCGCCGACATAGGCAAACAGCACCTCGTCGTCATATTTGCCGAATTGCGGCGCGGTGCCGTCCTTCAGCGCGGTGAAGCCGTCGCCGCCGAGCGCCAGATAGTTGTTGACGGTGACGCGGTAGGAACGCGCGGGATCGATCGCCGTGCCATTCAGCTTCAGCGAGGCAGCATCGATGCGCGCGCCCGCCGGCTTGCCGGCATCGAAGGCATAGGTGAACCCGTTCGAGACCTGCAGGATGCGCGGCCGGGCAGGGTCGCCCCATTGCTGCTCGAGCGTCGCCTTGAGCTGCGCACCTGTCAGCGTCAGCGTCACCAGCTGGTTGCGAAACGGCTGGCTCGCGAACACGTCGGCATAGGTCACGCTGCCGTCGGGACGCTCTGACGAGGTCGGTGCGGATGCCGCCGGGATTGGTCAGCGCGATCACCGCGCCGCCGGTGGCGACATCAGATGTCGCTGCAAGCTGAGCATCGGCGACGACATCGCCGAGCACGCTTTCGCCTGACGCGTTCGGTATTCGCGACAGCGTAGCGGTGATCTCGCCGGCGCGCCGCTCGGCGATGGGTCGCGCCACCTTGTCATAGGCATCGATCAGTGCGGTCTGCTCGGGGTCTTTCGCGAGGCTGGTGCGCACGATGACATTGTCGGCCTTGGCGCTGGTCACGTCGCGTGTCGCCGGATCGAGCGTGACATCGATCGCGGTGACCAGCGTGCCGTATTTGTCGCCCGACGTCACCAGCCTTCCGTCGATGTTGCAGACATAGGCCTGATGGGTGTGGCCGGAGATGACGAGATCGACCGCGTGGTCGAGCTTTTTGACGATATCGACGATCGGCCCGGAAATGCCCGGGCAGTCGTTGATGCCGCCGGTCGGAAGGCCGCCCTCGTGGATCAGCACCACGATCGCCTCGACACCCTTGGCCTTCAGCTCCGGCACCAGCGCGTTCACGGTCTCGGCCTCGTCGCGGAATTCGAGGCCCGCCGCGCTGGCCGGCGAGATGATGCCGGCGGTGCCTTTCAAGGTCAGCCCGATGAAGGCGACCGGAATGCCGTCGAAGCTTTTGATCTCGTAGGGCGGAAACACCGTCTTGCCGGTGTCCTTCACGATCGTCGACGCGGCAAGATAATGGAATTTGGCGCCGGGAAACGGATGCGGGCCGCGGCAACCGTCGGTCGGATGGCAGCCGCCATTCTGCATCCGCAGCAGCTCGTCCTTGCCTTCGTCGAACTCGTGGTTGCCGACCGAGGAGAGCGCGAGCCCCATCAGCGATAGCGACTCGATGGTCGGCTCGTCATGAAACATCGCCGACAGAAACGGGCTGGCGCCGATCAGGTCGCCGGCGGCGACGAAGATCGTATTCTTGTGGCCCTCGCGCAGCTCTTTCACCAGGGTCGCCATGTGCTCGGCGCCGCCGGCCGGCACCACGCTGCTTTTGCCTGGATCGTTCGGGTCCTTGATGCGGATGCCGCCGGGCGGCGGCTTCAGATTGCCGTGGAAGTCGTTGATGGCGAGGATGCGCAACGCGACCGGTGCGACGCTCTCGGCGCGGGCGGGCGAGGCGGCGATTGACGCGAGCAGGGCGGACGCGAGCAGGAGCGGTGCGGGACGTGTCATGTGATGATTGTAGCTCTGCCGGTTGGCCGTCATTGCGAGCGAAGCGAAGAATCCAGCGTCAGAAACAAAATCTGGATTGCTTCGTCGATGACGCTCCTCGCGATGAGGGAAGTGGGAGGACCGCCTTCAATGCTTCTTGCGGTCGACGAACGCCTTGAAGGCGGTGATCGCCTCTTTCGAGCCCATGCGCTCGCCGAAGATGTGCGCCTCCTGCTCGATGCGGCGGGTCAATTCCTCCGGCGGTGTCCTGAGCAGCTTGCGCGAGATCGCGACGGCCTCGGCTGGCAGCCGGCAGATATCGCGCGCCACCTTGTGCGCCTCGACCTCGGTGTGGCCCGGCGACACCACGGCGTTGACGAACCCGGCGACATGCGCCTCGTCCGCCGTCATGATGCGGCCCATCACCAGCATCGCGAACGCCCGCTGGTGGCCCATGGTGGCCGGCACCAACAGGCTGGAGGCGCCCTCCGGCACCAGGCCAAGCTGCATGAAGGGCGTGGAGAACAGCGCGGTGGTCGAGGCCAGCACATAGTCGCAGTGAAACAGCATCGTGGTGCCGATGCCGATCGCGACGCCGTCGACCGCGGCGATGATCGGCTTGGTGTTATGCGCCAGCGAATAGAGGAATTTCATCATGTCGGAGGTGCGCGCCGCTTCGCTCGACAGCACGCCGGCCTGCAGCAATTCTTCGAGGTCGTTGCCGGAGGTGAACACCCCGGAGCCGCCGGTGATGACGAGGCAGCGGATGTCGGGATTGTTCTGCGCGGTGTCGATCGCCTCGCTCATCCGGCGATACATCGCCTGGGTCAGCGCGTTCTTCTTCTCGGGCCGCCTGAGCTTGATGACGCGGGCCGCGCCCTCTTCGGAAACGATCACGTGGTCGGTCATGCCCAGTCCCTTGTGCGCGGCGGCGATGCCAACGCCTTGCCATGTGAGTCCCGCCCACCAATAACCTACATCATCCAGATGTCAGGCCAAGCGTCGGAATCGGCAGAGCGCCTTGCGTACAGGGCGGGTGCGAGCGTGCGTGGTTAAGGGCGGCTTGAAATGTCGCGATAAACAGAGCGCGTTTTGCGCATGCGAGCGCGTGCCGCGTTTGTGCAACTGCAGCGCGCGGCCTCAGCAGCCACGGCAAATGCTGACCGCGCCGTGGCGAAGCAGGCGGTCATTCTCCTTGACCTCGGCGCGCTCGAGCTTCTCGCGCTCGCGCTTCGGCAAGTGCGCCCAAGCGCGGCGATAGCGGACGCGGGGCGTGTAGGATGGCTGCGTCGATGCCAGCGGCGCGGTCTGCGGCACCGGCACCGGATTGAGGTTAGGCTGTGGCGTCGCAGGCACGCGTGCCGCGTTGCCGATCCCCGAGGGATCGCGCAACGTATTGTTCTGCCCGTTGATGTTGGCCGGCCCGAGCGGAATGCCGCTGGTGCCGGTGTCCTGGGCCAAGGCTGGCGATGACAAGGCTGGCCATGACAGCGACGCCAGCACCAGGGCCGCAAGGCCCAGCCTCGCGGTCGTCATGCGGCGGCGCACGCGCGCGGCCTGCGCCGGTGTGATCGATGAGGTCATGCCGCTGATATCTCGTCTGGTGGCAGCGAGGAGAAGCCCCACACCGGAACAAAGTTCCGTGACCCCGGCGCGACAGCGCCCGGCGACAGCGCGGGCAACTGATGCGGCAATAGGCGCCGGAGCCGACAGCCTTGCGGGCGATCGGCTCCGGCGCACCGTCAACATCGCAAAGGATTTAACGAATTGATCGGATGAAACAATGGGTAGGTCTTACTGGGCGTGCGGAGCGCAGACCAGGTTACAGGTGTCGCCATCGCAGACGATGGCCTGCGAATGCCTGCAGGACTTCACCGAGCGGAAGGGCCTGCTCTCGACGATAGGGCCGATAGTACAAGGGCCGAACGTGGTGCAGTGCCCGCCCGCCGTCACTTGCCCGCTGCTGCAGGGGCATGTGGTTGCCGCTGCGGCCGGGGACATGCCCGCCATTGCCACGATGGCCGCCGCGAGCATTGCTGTCAGAATGCGCATATGTCGGTCTCCATTCGCTTTGCTTGATGAAGGACGAGGAGCGGGAGCGATGAAGATGCCGCCCTCCCTGCGACAATGTTACGCGGAAAGCGCAAAACGACATGTGAATTGGATTACAGGCCGCGCGGCTGCTGCAACGCGGCTGAGGAATGGCGCCACACTTGTTACTCCCGCTCGCGTCGTCTGCGATGCCAAAACTGGTCCTCACGGCCAGCGGCGGGCGAGGGCGGTGCAAACGAGCATGTCCGATACCGGTGCTGGAGTTCACTCACGCCAGGAGGATCGAGAGCCATGACCAATCAACCGCAAAGACCGCACAACCCCCGTTGCAGATGCCGCCGGTGGTTTCGCCGGACGCTTGGGAAGCCGCCCGCCAGGAGATGCTCGTCAAGGAGAAGGCCAACACCCGCGCCCGCGACGCGCTCGCCGCCGAGCGTCGCCGCATGCCGTGGATGGCGGTGGACAAGGCCTACGCGTTCGAGGGACCGGCGGGCAAGGCGAGTCTTGGCGCGACCTGTTCGACGGCCGCCGCCAGCTGATCGTCTACCGCGCCTTCTTCGAGCCCGGCGTGTTCGGCTGGCCCGACCACGCCTGCCGCGGCTGCTCGATGGTGGCCGACCAGGTCGCGCATCTCGCGCACCTCAACGCGCGCGACACCACGCTGGTGTTCGTCTCGCGGGCGCCGCAGGCCGACATCGCCAAGCTGAAGGCGCGGATGGGTTGGAATATTCCGTGGTTCACGATCACCGACGAGTTCGACGCCGATTTCGCCGTCGACCAGTGGCACGGCACCAACGTGTTCTTCCGTGATGGCGGCCGCATCTTCCGCACCTACTTCATCAACAACCGCGGCGACGAGCAAATGGGCGGTACCTGGAACTACCTCGACATCACGCCGCTCGGCCGCCAGGAGGTGTGGGAGGACTTGCCGCAAGGCTATCCGCAGACGCCGACTTACAAATGGTGGAACTGGCACGACAGCTACGTCGAAGGCGCCGCACCCGACAAGCGCTGGGTCGAGGTCTCGGACGCGGGCGAGAAGGCGTTCCGGCAGCAAAGTTCGTAGTTGTTCTAGCCGTCATCTCATTTGATATGAGCGCGCCTCGGCGTGGGCCGGGAAGCAGAGAGCGTAGGTCTGGCCGGTAGGAACAAACCTCCGGCCTTCCCGTTCGGACTCGATCTTTCCGCATTCCCAACCGCCGAGGTCCGTCATGTATCACCACGTCAAGAAGCTGATGTACACCGTTCGCGTCGACGAGCCCGATCCGCGGTTTGGCAACATGCTGCTGGAGCAGTTCGGCGGCGCCAATGGCGAGCTCGCTGCGGCGATGCAGTATTCGATCCAGGGCCTGAACTGCGAAGATCCGGATCGCAAGGACCTGCTGATGGACATCGGCACCGAGGAGCTGAGCCATCTTGAAGTCGTCGGCACGCTTGGCGCGCATGCACCTGAAGCCCATGAAATTCGATCGCGAGGCGGCGGAGGCCGATCCGCTGATCGCCATCGCCGGCGGCGGCGGCGTCAACCTGTTCAACTCGCAGGGCAATGCCTGGACCGCCGACTATCTCAAGATCACCGGCGAGCTCGACGTCGATCTGCGCAGCAACATCGCGGCCGAAGCGCGGGCCAAGATCGTCTATGAGCGGCTGATCAACTTCTCCGACGACGCCGGCACCAAGGACGCGCTGCAATTTCTGATGACGCGCGAGATCACGCATATGAAGGCGTTCACGCTGGCGCTGGAGAGCATGAACAAGCCGGCCTTCAGCATCGGCAGGATCGCGCCGACGCCGGGCCTGGTCGATCAGTTCTTCAACGATTCGACCGGATCCGGCGATCACGGCGAGATCGATACCCGCGGCCCCTGGAACGAGGGCGGCGACTGGGTCTTCACCGAATCGCCGGCGTTGCAGGACGGCGAGCCCGGCGCGGCGCCGTCGATCGTCGCCGAGAGCTCGCCGCCGGCCGACGAAGCGGGCCTCAGCGATCTGCTGATCGACGAGCTGCGCGACATCCTGCATGCCGAGAAGCAGCTCACCAAGGCGCTGCCGAAGATGGCGGAGGCCGCGCGCTTCGATCAGCTGCGCGAGCTGTTCGAGCAGCATCTCGCCGAGACCGAAGCCCAGATCGAGCGCATCAACGAATGCTTCGAGCTCCTCGGCAAGACCGCGCGGGCCAAGCCCTGCAAGGGCATGATGGGCCTCGTCGAGGAAGGCCAGGAGGTCATGGAAGAGGGCGAGGACAAGGAAGATGCCGCGGCCGATCTCGCGCTGATCGGCGCCGCGCAGCGGGTCGAGCATTACGAGATCTCCGGCTACACCACCGCGCGCAACCTCGCCCAGCAGCTGCGCCACAGCGCCGTCGTCGCGCTGCTGTCGAAGTCGCTGGCGGAAGAGGAGAACGCCGACCAGCTGCTCAACCAGGTCGCGCGCTCGCTGATGTCGGTCGCCAAGATGCCGGCCGCGATCGAGCAGGCGTGAGTCGGGCTTAACAAGTTAGGCGTCATGGCCGGGGCATTTGCTCATTCCCGGCAACCCGTCGCGGCAGGCACGGTGCGCTCCCTCTCCCCGTTCTTCACGGGGAGAGGGCTGGGGTGAGGGCAGACGCCCGATCGGTGTGAGTGGTCAGACCTGTACCCCCTCACCGGGATTGCTTCGCAATCCGACCTCTCCCCGCAAGCGGGGAGAGGTTAAAGCCGCCGAACTAACGCGCAAGCTCAGCCCGCAATCAGCACCCGCTGCAGATGCTGTGCATCTTCTTCAGCGTCGAATCATATTCCTTCACGATCGGCTCGAACGCTGCCGGATCCAGGCCGCGGCCGTGCATCCGCGCATTGGCCATGGCGGCGGGGCGCGCCGTGGGCACGCCCTGCAGCTGCTGGATCGACGCGGTCGACGTTTTCTTGAGCTGCTCGTCGAAGTTCTTATAGGCGTCCGAGTTCTTCCAGCGTTGCGCGGCCTCAGCGCTGTCGAATTCGATCATGGTCACATGCGCGGCCGTGGGGCCGTCCCATGACAGCGGCGCGTCACCGTTGCTGATCACGCGTCCTTCGAACGGCAGCACGGCATCCGCCAGCCCGTGCAGGGCGCTGGCGAACGCATCCTTGTCGGTCAACGCAGCGGTGCTGATCAGGACATAGGTCGGCGTGACGATCGGACCGTGGCCGTCGTCATGGAAGCCGCCGCCATGTCCGATGTGAGCCAAGCCGCCGAAATGGCCCATGTGGCCGAAGCCGCCGCGGGCCAGCGCCGCCGGCGGCGCGGATAGTGCAAGCGCGATGGCTATGCCGATCCCGGCAATCATGCAGGTCGTCGCGCTGACGCGACGGAACGCGATGCGACGCATCTCGACGCTGGTTCTTGCTTGATGGTGCGCATGCGGGGCCAGTACGGCCGCGTGAGTTTGTCTCATTGGTAAAGCCCGATGTTCCAACGTGCCGGTGAATCTGGAGACTTACCGGGGCGGACGGACCTTGCAACCGCGCGTGCGGGATGCTCACGCAACGGTGACCCGCTGTCGTAAGACGACACCATGTGCTCGGCGTCGCCTGCGCACTTGCCATCGCATTGCGCATGGCGAGCAACAAAAAATGACAAAGTGGGAAGGCGCAAGATCGATCAAGAAAGGTGGGCTGCCGCCTGAGAAACGGCAGCCCTTCGATTGAAAGCGCAGGCCCGCGTCGCCTGACGGAGAGACCGGCCACCAATCGAAACGCGATTTAGGCGCCCACGCCGGCGCTGGCGGTGCTCGACGCGTCGGTGGTGCCCGCGCCCTGCAGCGCGCCCTTTGCGTTGTAAGTCTGCGGCTGGCTGCTCGAGGAGCTCGCACTCTGGGCGCTGCCGGATTTCTCGGTTTCCGTCGTGCCGTCGGAATAGGTGATGGTCGTGGTGGTGACGCCGTCGAGGGTGATCGAGACCTCGCTGACCACGGTCTTCGACGACGAGCCGCTGCTGCCGCCCGATGCGCTGCTGCCGGAGGATGACGACGCAGAGGAGGTCGACGACGTCGCATCGGTCTGCGAACTCGCCGATGTCGAGGACGTGGATTGGGTCGAAGCCGTCGAGGTGAGTGGGGACGCGGTGGTCTGCGACGTCACAGAGGAAATCGACATGGTGATGCCTGCGTAAAGAAGACGTTAAGATGGTGCCGGCCGTGGCCTGGCATGCCTCTTCAACGGAAATGGCGATCAGAACAGGCGAGCCGATGTGTTTCTGATCGTGTCACGTTGGCGTGTCCGCGGGGCCATTCGCCGGGCGGATGAGCGCAGCGTCATCCGCCGATGCTGTCGTGCTGGTGAGCGGGGGATGATGCCCAGCTAATTAAACGGATTTATAGCCGCCGTCATTCCGAGGCAAGGCCGTAGGCCTTGAACCCGGAACCTAGAGATTGGCTTACGTTCATGGCCGATGACGCCTTCGGCTCATCCGCTCGACATGCTGTTTTCGTCTGAAGCCTACTACTCGGTATAAGTCCGCCGGCGCTCCGCTCTGCGGAAATGGTTGACCATCAGGCAGCGGCGCGCCCGATCGATCTGCGCATCCGTTGCGCCCTGACTGCGCGCATAGCTCTCAGCCACTGCCGCGGTATATTTCTCCACGTAATATCGCACCTCCGAACACGAGATCCGGTGTTCCAGCCCCAGCTCGTTTGCCGCCTGCATCTCCGAGCCCATCGCCAGAACGAGCATCCCGGCGCCGATCACACTCCGCAACATTGACTTAGCCCCCGCCACATCAAACCCGTCGAACAACAGGTCTGAATTCGTGCGGGCAGCGCAAATTAACAATGATGCTTCGCGCGAAGTCTGAGGACAGTGTGGCTTCGAAGTGTCACCGACGGAGCCAACCTTCGCGCGTCCGGGTCCTTGCAGCTCGTTTGGCGAAAATCTTCAGCGTCGGTTCCAATATAGGAACTGACCACGTCCAGCTTGAAGCAGGGGTCGCGCTGCTGCTCGCGTCGGCGCCAAGGGTGCCTTATGCGGTGTAGGTCTGTGGCGCCTGGCTGGGCGCGCTCGGGCTCTTGGCGCTGCCCGATGTCTCGGTTTCGGTGGTGCCGTGGGAATAGGTGATGATGGGGGTGATGCCATCAATGGTGAAGGAGCCTTCGCTGACGTAGGCCACACACATATGATGATGCGAACTTCTGCTTCAGATCACTGGTGCTGGACATCACAGGGGGCTGCGTCAAAACGGACGCGCGCCGCATGGATATCGGAATCAGCTTGGCATGACTGTCGCGACTGAAGGCCAAGGGAATGTGCGCGTGCGAGCGTTCACGGTGAAAATCTCAACAACCGGGTCTTCAGCGGTGTCGCACCCAACGTAGAACTGTCGTCGGGCAAATCAGCTCGCTTCAGGAAAGGTGTGTCAATCCCTTCCGAAAAACATAAATCGCTTCGCGCCTGACCCAAATCAGGCGTATGGTCTGCGCGTTCCGTTCCGCCGGAGGGGCGTATCGCGATCGTCACGGACGCAGGATAACGGAATGCGATGGACGCGGTGTGCTGCAGCGGAGCTTTGGCTTCGCGGACGAACGGCACGCGCGGACGGCGAAATCGTGTGGTCCTGACCTCCCGGTGCTGAGGTCAAGTCTGCGGTGCGACGAGCGCGTGGACGACGGGGGCAAGAAAGCCGGTCCCCGAGGAGAGCGCGTATAAGCCGTTAAAACCATTCGCGCAGGGAGGGCCGGGATGTCTTGGCCAAACCTGTGGTGACTGCCGCCTGCTTTTTTTCTGCAGGCGGGCCATGGGGGCGGCAAGCTCCCGGCCTTCCCTGCGCCCTCCACTTCATGAGGGTGACGCCGATGCAAAGCTCGGGTGCGGATCGCGCCGCGAGACGGCCGGCGTATGTCTGCATGGTTGTTTGAATATGAAGCGGGATTTTGCAGGAGCCGTCATTGCGAGCGCAGCGATGCATCCGCCGAAGGCCCAGAGGGCGAAGGCAGAAGCAATCCAGAGTCCTTTGCGTGGCTCTGGATTGCTTCGTCGCTACGCTCCTCGCAATGACGGAGACCGGGGCCGGCTGCGTGCTGCAATTTCAACTGTCATTGTCCGCGCAGGCGGACGATCCAGTACCTGGAGGCGGCGGTGATGAATTGAGAAGCTGCAGCGTACTGGATCCTCCGCTTTCGCGGAGGATGACGGCGGAGTGGATGGCGGCCGCCTTGCTTCACACCATCAACACCGCATCCGCGCCGCGATGCTGTCGGCGCCGTCGGTGACGGTCTTTTCCAGCGACGGCGCCTGCACCGCGACGTCCTCGGCGAAGAAGCGCGCCAGCGTGACGTGACGCGCGCCGTCGGCATTCGTTCTCACCGCGCGCGGCGAGCGCCTCGCCGGCCAGCATGCAGCCGCCGAGCGTCGGAGCCGAACAGCCGCAGATAAGGCGTGGCGCCGGCGAGCGCGTCGTTCGGCTTCGAGGCGAGCTTCTCCAGCAGCCAGCGGCTGGCGCGATCCAGCGCGCCGAGCGCATCGCGCAGCTTGGCGCCGGTGGTGCCGAAGGCCGGATCGTTCGAGGTCTCGACCTGCTTGACGGCCGCGTCGAGCTCGGCGAGCAGCGCCCAAACGGAGGCGCCGCCGTTGGCGCCGAGCTTGCGGGTGACGAGGTCGATCGCCTGGATGCCGTTGGTGCCCTCATAGATCGCGGTGATGCGGGCGTCGCGATAATGCTGCGCGGCGCCGGTCTCCTCGATGAAGCCCATGCCGCCATGCACCTGCACGCCGAGATAGGCGACCTCGTTGCCGATGTCGGTGGAGAACGCCTTTCGCGATCGGCGTCAGCAGCGCGCCGCGCGCGGCGGCATCCGCTGCGCACCTTGGCTCGTCCTTGGCGCGCACGGCGACGTCGAGCGCGACGGCGGTGGCGTAGCAGATCGAGCGCGCGGCCGCGGTCATCGCGCGCATCTGCAGCAGCATGCGCTTGACGTCGGGATGCACGATGATCGCATCCGACCCGTCGCTCTTGCTGCCGACGGCCTGCCCTGCCGGCGCTCCTGCGCATAGCCAAGCGCCTGCTGATAGGCGCGGTCGGCGATGCCGACGCCTTCGAGGCCGACGCCGAGCCGCGCCTGGTTCATCATCGTGAACATGGCAGCGCATGCCGCGATTTTCCTCGCCGATCGAGGTAGCCGATCGCGCCGCCATGATCGCCCATGGTCATGGTGCAAGTCGGCGAGGCGTGCATGCCGAGCTTGTGCTCGACGCCGGTGGCGATAGATGTCGTTGCGGGCACCGAGCGAGCCGTCGGCATTGACCATGAAATTTGGGAATCAGGAACAGCGAAATGCCCTTGGTGCCGGCGGGCGCATCCGGCAGCCGCGCGAGCACGAAATGCACGATGTTATCGGTCATGTCGTGATCGCCATAGGTGATGAAGATCTTCGGTGCCCTTGATGCGGTAGCTGCCGTCGGTCTGCTCGCTCGGCGCGGGTGCGCAGCGCGCCGACGTCGGAGCCGGCCTGCGGCTCGGTCAGCTGCATGGTGCCGGTCCATTCGCCGGAGACGAGCTTCTCGAGATAGATTTTCTTCAGCTCGTCGCGAGCCATGCGCATCGAGCGCCTCGATCGCCGACAGCGTCAGCAGCGGGCAGAGGCCGAACGCGATGTTGGACGCGCTCCAGATCTCGGTGCAGGCGGCGTTGATGGCGAGCGGCAGGCCCTGGCCGCCGAAAGCTTCGGGGCCGGACACCGCGTTCCAGCCGCCCTCGGTCCAGCGCTTGTAGGCATCGGGCCAGCCCGGCGCGGTCGTGACCTTGTTGTCCGCGAGCTTGATGCCGTGCTCGTCGCCGACCTTGATTGAGCGGCGCCAGCACGTCGGCTGGCGAACTTGCCGGCTTCCTCCAGCACCGCGGCGGTGATGTCGGCGTCGAAATCGCCGTAATGGCCGGCCTCGACCGCGGCCTTCAGCCCGGCGCCATGATTGAGCGCGAGCAGGATGTCGTTGATCGGCGCGCGGTAGGTCATGACGTCTTCCTCGGCAGTGTCTGGGATTTGCCTGCCGTCTTCCCATGAAACCAGCCGGCCCTCAACTGCCGCGGGCCAGGTCGGCGATAACGGCAAGGCGTCACGGCGGTCGGCGATGCCGGGCGCCTGCGCGGCAGGCAAGGGCGATGCAAAATTCAGCCCTCGCGAGCGGTTGAAATGGGGGGCGGCGGTCTGTAGACCACCGGCACCGAGCCGGAATCTGGCGAGCCTTGTTTGGCTCTTTTCCGGTCCGCCTGATGGGGCGTAGCCAAGCGGTAAGGCAGCGGATTTTGATTCCGCCATTCGGAGGTTCGATCCCTCCCGCCCCAGCCAGGTTAACCTCGATAAATCAGCAGGTTATCCGTTCGCAGCTTTGTCATTCTGAACGGCGGTCCCCGGCTCATTCTGAATGGATGTTTCCGGTGCGTTCGCCAATACGTGCGCGCGGCGCTTCCTGGTCGCAGCCAAAACTCGCGGCGCGGTGCGCTTGGCATACCCCGCGTAGCTCTCCCGGGTACGGTGGGCAGACAGCGCGCGGCCCTGACCCTCGGTAAGCTCGGCCTCTTCAAGCTCTGTCATCCCACCATGTCGGCAGGCGTCCAACGTAAACTCGGGAGGCAATCCGATGTCCTTCCGGAGGCGCTGTACAATCTTCTGCATTCCCGAAAAACTGTAGGGCTTGGCGAATGCTTTGGCATCCCGCTTAACATGGCGCTTATCCGTCGCCGGCAGCACCTCGCGCAGGATCAAGGGGACGCCTAGGCGCTTCAGGTGACCAAGTACGGCCTCGGCCTCTGGATACAGCTGCACGGCGGTGCCGTCGTCTAGCATGTCCTCCAAGGGATGATCGATTTTGGCGCCGGTCTTGTGATGTTCGATCTGAATTGTCGGTGTCGCGCCGGGCTTGTTCGTCCTGTACCCGGTCCACCTGATGTGACCCGCCAAGACGTTCTCCGGGCGCTGGAGCCACTCAAAGCAGATGACGGCGGCTGCAGCCGCGCCAACCTCACCGCGCTCTACGGCCCCGTTGGCGAACTTGTAAACCTGTTCTCGGGTGACGGCGTGCTTCGTCGCTTTGGTGCGCGTCTTCATCGTGACGCCTGACCACGGGTTCGAGACGTCTTTGGCAAACTCGGCCGGGTACAGGCGATGCACAACGCGCCATGCCTTCCGGCATAGCCCCACGAATTTTTCGCCTTTGCGGAGAAGGACGTCTTCGTCTTTGTCATTCTTGATGAACCGCTCGTAAAGCTTATCAGCGGCGCGCGGCGAGATGCTCTTGATCGGCAGCGAGCCAATGCGCGCGCCCTTCTTGTTGAGCATATCGCAAATCTGCAGCATGCTATTCTCATAGCCACCGCGCGATCGCTTGGAGACCTTTTCCAGGTAGGCTTTCGAGCGCTTGTATTCGCGGAAGAGCCAATCAATCGAGCCGATCCGGGCGCCTGCAAGGTTCGCCTCGGTCGGCTTGCCCATCATTCGGTCAAACCATTCGTCAAACAGCGCATTTAAGACGGCGGCTCGCCCGCCGGTCCCATCGGCGCCGCATGCGGTGACGTAATCGCCCAGGGGCTCGTTCGGGATGGTGCAGCCGAGCTTCCGGTATTTCGTCGGGACGGTGTAATAGAAGGCCTGTCGGCCGCCTGCCAGCGTCTTGGGCAGAACGTAGCGCGGCAGCTTCAAGGCCACGATTACAGATCCTCGGCGGCGTCGTAATCGGTCGATATCGGCGCGATTGCGCGGTCCAAGTCTTCTCTCAGCCATAGCTGCCGGCGACCCTCCCTGACCCTGGGCCAAGGATACTCCTTTCCAACGCGACTGAGGAAGCCTTCAATCGTCGTTTCACCGCAATAACCGGCCGCGAGCGACGCGGGCATACGCCGTGGCCAACAGCCTGCGGGAATTATGGCTGGACGTTTCAAGCGCGCCAATAGTCAGCCCCTCTGTAGCCGATTGCCGCGGAAGAATTGTCCGGCACTCTCACAATGTCTGCGTAATCCCTGTCGGCCAATCGACTCGGTTTGAGCAAGAACCTAAGCCCCGCCGAGTCTCGTTGTTCATCAGCCGGGCGCTCCTCAAAGGAGACTTGAACCTTCGTCAATCGCCGTAGGCGGATATCAGAGAAACGAAATTTGTCGTCAGAAAGCCCGCTTTTGGCGCAGGCGGAATTTGGCGCCTCTAGCGCATAAAAGGGATAGTCGAGTCAGCCGAGAGTTGCTCGACAGGAATAATATTGCCCCGACTTCTTTGATCGGCAGTTGCCGCCGCGATCAGCGAAAGACCGAAGTCGGTAGACAATCCGGTCAATAGATAGTCCGATCTTGGTTCTGGCGCGATATTGGTGCGGCCGACCTGATAGAAAAGGCGCTTCGCTGAATTCAATTCTGGAATCGGGCCGTTTCGACCTGCAACCAGATCGTTATGAGCGGGAGGAAATCGAGCAGCTTCGTTGATTTTGTTGTGTTCTTGTTTGCTTTCGATAGGTTGTTTCTGGTGCGAAACTGGTGCGGCCTCAGGTTGGCGAACAGCAATACGATCCAAAGCGGGTTTGCGCCGGCGCTGAGGTGGATGGGCCGAGCTGCTTCGAAATCAATTTTGGTCGTGCTTCAGGAGCCGCGTGGCGATTTGATTGATGCGTGATCCATAGTCGCGTATGTCCTTGAACGCGCTGCGTCGCTCCTTGCCCGGAGGAAGGCGAGCCGTTGCCTCGACAAGGACAAAGTACTGCTCGAACAGGCTGTCTAGTTCGCCAAAGCTTCTATCCTTCTGAAACTGGGGGAAAAGGAGAGAGGCGCCGACGATCTCCGCACCTCAAACGTTCGCGGACTTACAAGAACCTGATGGAAATCCATGGCACCGCAACCACTACGAGTGTGCGGAGGAGCAAGGCCACGATGTGCGTGACGATCGGACCCATGCCTTCGTCGGGATCAATCCGACTGATGGCGCACGCCGCGTAGTAGCCGACCCCAAATGGCAGCGCGAATAGCCCAATTCCCATCGCCAGAACGACGACCATCGCATAGTGGACCTCATGTACGCCGACTTGACGGGCGATGGGGAAAAGCAGCGGGCCAAAGAGCACGATGGCAGGAATGCCTTCGAGGACGCTCCCCAGGATGACGAACGCAACGATAGTGACGATCAGAAAAACAGGCGCACCACCCGGCAAGGAGGTCATGAATTTCGCCAGCGAGGCCGATTTCTCGCCTCGTCGCCCGCTGAAGGTGCGATAAATCCTCTCCGCGGTATCGCCACCACACGACTGCACACAGCCCGATTGCGAGCACGATGGCCGGGAGCAACCCGCCTGTGAACAGAGCCGCGATCGACGCGCCGGTCACCGATCCGATCGTGATCAGCACCAAAGACTAGGATTGTCTCGGTCTGAGCCCCGGTGGCCGCCAAGGGTGCGACCAGGTCACCGCGCTTTGCGCCGCGCTTGGCCATTTCCGGAAAGAGTACGGGCGCTACTGCAGCCATGTCGGTCGCCTTGGATCCCGAAATACCTGAGACCAAGTACATCCCACCGACCAGCACGTACTGGAGGCCGCCCCGAACGTGGCCGAGCAGGCTGGCAAGGAACCCGACCATGGCGCGGGCCATGCCAGTCATTTCGATCAACAAGCCGAGAAATACGAACAGGGGCACCGCAAGGAGTATGAGATGGCTCATGCCTCTATGCGGCCGATGACGACCACGTCGGGCGTGCTGGTCGTTAGCGTTATGTAGCCTACGCGAAGGCGATTGGCACCGCTGCGAAAACCATGGCACTAACGATCAACACGAAGAAGATCAGCAGGTTGAGATTGCCGAGCTGTCTCAGGACTGTCGCGAGTAGCGCGAGAACCGCGATCAGGGCAGCCACGGCCGCTAGGAGGTGCTTGACGTTGGCGACGGTCGCCAGCCTCAGCGTTGCGACGATCAGCATCAAACCAATGCCGACTGGTAGCGCGGCGGCGCGCCAGGTGTTGACAACTCCCAGCGCGGGAGTGGTGACAAGCGCTTCGCCGGCCGCAAACTCGTACGCTGGGTGATGCAGATCATTGAGCGGCCCGTCCTAAGCGTCCTGCGACTGTGAAACGAAGCTTCCGTCTGTCGCGGCCCGGCGGACACGGAGATCCTCGCCCGGTGCTGTGCTGCCCTTCCAAGCCATCTGGGCTTACACCCCGAAGTCGACGACAGTTCAATAATAGAATTTATGATTTCGGTTGGAAAGGGAATATCACGCGTGCCTTTCTCGGCCAATATCCCAGCGTGCAGGCGCATGCCGGACCCATCAAATGGTGAGGCTTTCCGCTATAACGCGCAACCGCCCCATCCCGCAGCAAACGCTTTGCTGCTGCCAGCGGAAAGCCATATATACGCTTGACTAGTTCCAAAATAGAACTGTATTCTACAACAAGACGGCCGATCTCAACGACCGCAAGGCTTGTCGCGGTGGACTAATCCATGCCGGACAGCGGAGACTCTCAATTTCGCTCGGTGACGCCGGGCGACCAGCCGGTGACGCAACAAACACAATGACGCACCCGAAGGGTGCGCATCAGGGAGGACGGCCAATGTTGGCGAAATGGAGGGTTCTTGCCGCTCTCTCTCTGCTTCTGAGCAGTCCCGCGTTCGCAGCCGACGAGCCGGGAGTTACCGCGACCGAGATCAAGATTGGCGGGGTGTTTCCGTTCAGCGGACCGGCGTCATCGATCGGTCTCGTAGGCAAAGGCCTCATCGCTTACATTCAATCGGCAAATGACCGCGGCGGTATCAATGGCCGCAAGATCAACTACATCGCCTACGACGATGCCTACAGTCCTCCGAAAGCGGTGGAGCACGTCCGCAAGCTCGTCGAGAGCGATGAAGTGGCGTTCCTGTTTGGCCAGCTCGGCACGCCCGGCCTTTCGGCCACGGCAAAATACCTGCGGGCGAAAGGGGTGCCCAGCATCGCAATCATCAGCGGCTCGTCCAAGTTCACCGACGTCGCCAGTTACCCGCTGACCACGACAGGCCTTGTCAGCTACGACACCGAAGGAAAAATCTACGCCAAGTATCTGACCAAAACGCTGCCGAACGCCAAATACGCGATCCTCTATCAGAACGACGATCTCGGGAAAGATTATGTCAATGCCTTCAAGGCGTTTCTCGGCAAAGGCTACGATGGAAAGGTCGTCAGCGCGTCCTATGAGGTCACCCAGCCGACCGTCGATTTCGCAGATCACGGCTCTGAAAAGCTTTGGTGCCGACGCCCTGATGATCGCCGGAACGCCGAAATTCGCGGCGCAGGCGATCCGGCAAGCTTCCGTGATCGGGTGGAAAGCGCTAGTGATCATCAACTTTCCGTCCGGGTCGGTTGGAGGCACGCTCGCGCCTGCCGGTCTCGACAAATCGGTCGGCGTGATCGTCGGGACCATCAAAAAGGACTTCATGGATCCGACACGGAAAGACGATCCCGCCATGCAAGCCTATAGGGTATTTCTCGACAACTATTTGCCGGGCGTCGATATCACCAACGGGAGTTATCTGACCGGCTATCAGCAGGGCATCCTGCTCGAGCAGATCCTGAAGCAATGCGGAGATGATCTGTCCCGCAAAAATATTCTAGCACAAGCCAAGAACCTCAGGGATTTCGTCGTCCCGACGGCGCTACCGGGAATCAAGGTCAACACCAGCGAAGCCGAGAACATGATCTGGACGCAGATGCGCCTGCAGCGATGGACCGGCTCGACTTGGGAAGCCTTCGGCGAGGTGTTGGACGCCAGATCTGAATAAATTCGCGCCAGCCAGGCTGACACGCCGCGCATGAACTGCTTGTCTGCGCCGGAAAGCCGCCGCTGGGCAATGCAGGAATTCACCGGGGTGGCCTTTCAGCAATCGGGGATCAATTTCGATGTCGATGACGACACTGACGTTTGCACCACGTGAGGTTTCCATCGAGCGTCGATCCGACGGCGCGCTCGTCTTGAGCTCGCCTCTCGAATGGAAGCCGTGTGACTGGCGTATCACGGATTTCCTGCCGAGCTGGGCAGACGCCGCTCCAGATCGGGTTTTCCTTGCGCAACGCAATACGAAGGGAGGATGGGACGAGATCACCTATGGCGAGGCGTGGTCGCAGGTTCAGGCGGCCGGCCAAAGCCTGATCGAGATGGGTGCAAAGCCAGCTGATAAGCTTGCGATACTTTCTGGGAACTCCATCGAGAACGCGCTGATCTCGTTTGCGGCGATGTCGATTGGGGTCATTCTGGCGCCATATCGCCAAACTACACGCTGATGCCCGGAGGTCTTGCGCGTCTCAAGGATATCGCGGAGGTCCTGCGGCCGCATTTCGTTTTCGTTCAAAATGGGCGCGACTTTTCCGCGGCCGGTCCAGTTCCCGAGTTGACAGAGCGGCCTGGATTAGCGTCGATGGCGCGCCGGATACGATGCCTTTCCGCATTCTGACTGACCGAACCGGATTGCGAAGGATTTGCGCCGAGCCTCGGGTGCGGTCTCCAGCGACGCTGTTGCGAAAGTTCTCTTCACATCCGGCTCGACCGGCTTGCCAAAGGGCGTGCTGAACACGCACCGCATGATGGCGAGCTCCGTGCAAATGGGGAGCCTGCTCGTGTCGCCTCCGGCGGCGCCAGTTCAGGTCGAATGGCTGCCGTGGCACCAGACGATGGGCAGCAACGTCATTCTTCACGGCATTCTCAAGAACGGCGGGACGCTCTACATCGATGACGGCCGGCCGCTGCCTCAGCTCTTTCATAAATCGGTGGCGAATCTTAAGGAGATTTCGCCGACGGCCATGTTCAACGTTCCTGCCGGTTATAACCTGCTCTGTGACGCCATCGAGAACGACGTCGCCCTCGGCGCAAGCATCTTCAAGCGGCTGGATCGATTGAGCTACGCGGGGGCGGCAATCTCGCAAGGCACGCTCGAAAGACTTATCGTCTGACTTCTTCGATCACGGGCCGGTGGATTCCAGTGATGTCGGGCTATGGCACGACCGAAACCGCGCCGACAATCAGCACGACCCATTGGGCAACGGATCGGCCCGGGGAGATTGGTCTTCCTGCGCCGGGGCTACAGCTCAAACTGGTCCCGTCTCCGACACCTACGAGGCCAGAGTCAAGGGACCCAACGTCACCCCCGGTTATCTCGGACGGCCGATTTGACCGAAAGTGCCTTCGATGAAGAGGGCTTTTATCGCATCGGCGATACAGTCTCGTTTCTCGATCCGCAGAAGCCTGAGCTGGGCCTCGTTTCACCGGGCAGAATTTCGGAGAATTTCAAGCTCGCGAACGGCACCTGGGTCTCGATCGGCAATATGCGCGCCGCAATCCTGGCCGCAACGGGCGGAGTACTGCTGGACATTGTCGTGGCGGGAGAAAATCGAGAAGCCTGCGCGCTGCTCTGCTGGCTGAATCCGACCGAGGCGGCTCGGATTTCAAACGCTTCGACCGCGGATTTGACTTGCGACCCTCTGGTAGTCGAGTTTCTGAGGCATCGTTTTCAGCGATTACAATGAGGCCGTTGGAAGCAGCGAAAAAATCTCCACATTCACCCTGCTGAAGGATCCACCCTCGATTGGCGGCTGGAGAGATCACCGACAAAGCTTACATTAATCAACGTGCCGTGCTGAAAGTTCGCTCCGACGAGGTTGAACGTCTCCACTGCAACGAACCAGGCATCTGTGATTGAGTCCGAATGTGTTCCGGGTGTGATCGGCGATGCTCAAGCAGCGCGCGGCGCGCCTTTGTCTTTTGCACCTCCGGCGCCTTCTCTGCCCCGGTGCCGCGGTGCGCCTGGCCCTGGGTGCGTATGGACCTCCTTGGCCAGAAGCGGCTCGCCGCATTCAGAGCACACCATGACCGGATCGAAGACCTTGCCGCATTTGCGATGCTGATGCAGCAGGGGACGGCCGCGCTCGTCGACCATGTGGGTATCGCCCCAATGCACGATCGCCATCATGATCGGATAAAGGTCGAGCCCCTTTTGGGTCAGGATATATTCGTGACGCTTCGGCGATTCCTGGTAGGGAATGCGGCGCAGGATGCCGGGCCGGACCAGCTTCTTCAGCCGCTCGGCGAGCAAATGCCGCGTGATTCCGAGCGCCGACTGAAACGCCTCGAAACGCCGCGTGCGCAGAAAGCATTCGCGCAAGATCAGCAGGGTCCAGCGATCGCCGATCACGCCGATGGTCCGCGCCATCGAACATGGCTCTTCCTCTAGTTCATCCCACTTCATTCCTGCTCTCCTATCCCTGCATGCCGCTCGAATCGCACTGAGGCCGGCGAGGCCTCTGCATTCTAAATAGGTACTAATATTCAAACAATACCCGATTGGATCCAAGCGGCAGTCTAAGCCAGCATAAATGCCTAATTGGAATTGACAGTTCAATTTTAGAACTTTATGTTCAGAAGCAGGGCCGGCGATCGAGTCCCCGTCCAGTGATCGCCAACGATCGATGCGCGTCGGGAGAAAGCCGGTGGCAAACCCCCTGAAAGTTGAATTTCAGTTCGATTTCGGCAGCCCGAACGCCTATCTGGCGGAAGTAGCCATTCCGGCGATCGAACAGCGGACCGGCGTGAAGTTCGAGTATGTTCCAGTCCTGCTCGGCGGGATCTACAAGGCGACCGGCAACATGTCGCCGTTCGACTCGCTTCGCGGCATCAAGAACAAGCCGGAATATCAGGCGCTCGAGACCCAGCGCTTCATTCGCCGCCACAACATCACGAAATTCCACCAAAACCCGTTCTTTCCGGTCAACACGCTGATGCTGATGCGCGGCGCCGTCGCCGCCCAGTTCGAGGGCGTGTTCGAACCCTATTTCCGCGCCGCCTACCATCACATGTGGGAAGAGCCGAAGAAGATGGACGACCTCGAGGTGTTCCGGGCCGCCTTCATGTCCTCTGGCATCGATATCGATCAGCCTGATCGCGCGGGCGCAGCAGGACGACGTCAAGAAGCGGCTGATCGAAGTGACCAACGATGCGGTCGCGCGCGGCGCCTTCGGTTCGCCGACCTTCTTCGTTGGCGAGGAGATGTTTTTCGGCAAGGATCAGCTTCGCGACGTCGAAGAATCGATCGTCGAGCAGACAAGGCCCGTCCGGCCGAAGATCAGCCTGACCAGCGCTCGATCGTCCGAGCCCAAGTGGCGGGTCACAAGAAAGGGTAAAATAGGGAGAGCCTCATGCCAGGGCCACTTCAAGGCGTTCGCGTGCTGGATCTTGACCGGCGTGGTGTCCGGTCCGTTCGCGACCATGTTTCTGGCCGACCAGGGCGCCGACGTCCTGAAGATCGAGCCGATCGGCGGCGACATCACCCGCCGCAGCCGCGCCACCATCGACAAGGACGGCGAATTCTCGGCGCTGTTCATCTCCTCCAATCGCGGCAAGCGCTCGCTGTCGATCGACGTCAAGAGCGACGCCGGCCGCGAGGTGCTGGCGAAACTGGTCGCGCAGGCCGATGTGCTGGTGCAGAATTTTCGTCCCGGCACCATGGAGCGGCTCGGGCTCGGCGCCGATGAATTGCGCAAGCGCCATCCCGCGCCTGATCTATGTCTCGATCAGCGGCGTCGGCGACACCGGTCCCTATGTCAAGAAGCGCGTCTATGATCCGATCATCCAGGGCCTTTCCGGGTTTGCCGATATCCAGTCGCAGCCGGTGACCAACCGGCCGCAGATGATCCGCACCATCGTCTGCGACAAGACCACGGCGATGTTTACCGCACAGGCGGTGGCGTCGGCGCTCTATGCCCGCGAGAAGACCGGGCAGGGCGATCATATCCAGGTCGCGATGCTGGATACGATGATCTCCTATCTGTGGCCCGAAGGCATGATGCAATACACGGTGGTCGGCGCCGAGGCGACAGGCGCCGGATCCGAATGATCGGCCCGATCTCGTGTTCAAGACCAGCGACGGCTACATCACCGCCGGCACCATCTCGGATTCCGAATGGCAAGGCTTCTGCCGGGCCTCCGGCGATCCCGAGCTTGCCAAGGATCCGCGGTTTGCCACGCCGGCAGCGCGCGCAGTGCAATGCCACCGCGCGCATCAACAAGATGCAGGAATATATCGGCCAGCATACCACGGCCGAATGGCTGGAACGGCTGGATGCCGCCGACGTGCCCTGCGCGCCGATCCTGCGCCGCGGCGAGATCATTCACAATGAGCAGGTGGTGGCGCGCGGCCTCATCGCCGAATTCGATCAGCCGACCGTCGGCCGGGTCCGGCAGCCGAAGCCGGCCGCGCGATTCGAGGTCAACGAAGCGGCGATCGGCGGCCCGGCGCCGAGCGTCGGCGAGCATTCCCGCGAGGTGCTGCGCGAATTGGGCTACGATGACAGCGCGATCGACAAGATGGTCGCCGAGCGCGCGCTGCGCGTGGCGTGTAGGCCGAAGTTCGCGCGAACGGCGGCCGATTCTCACGCTTTTGGCGGCCCCGCCTTAACAGGCGCCACCGGCATATTCGCCGCGGCCGCACGCTGGTAGCCTCCCGCTGCTGGATGCCTCGAGATAGGGCAGCGCGTTGTCGCAGATGCCGACGCCGTAAGCGATCGCCCAGTCGAGGCAGGTCGTGAGCAGGATGTCCGCGCTGGTGAAGCGATCGCCCATCAGATAACTGCGGCCGTCAGCAAGGGCGCCTTCAACATGGCGCAACTGCCCGCGAAAATATTCGCCGGCTTTCGCAACGACCTCGGGCGCGACGCCGTAGATGTGGCCGAGCGCATCGGCGCGGTGCCGGCGCATCACGTAAAGGCTGGTCGAATCGAGCTCGGTCACGATGAAGAAGCACCATTCGAGCCAGGCCGCATAGTCGCGGGTTGCCTCGGGAATCAGCTAGCGTTCCGGCGTCGAATAGGTGCGCGACAGATAGGCGACGATCGCCGCACTTTCGCCGATGCAGAAATCGCCGTCCTGCAACAGCGGCACCTTCTGCCGCGGATTGAGCCCGGTGTATTCCGCCGTCTTGGTCTCGCCGGTCCGTGGACCGATCGGCTTGGTCTTGTAGGTGCAAGCCGAGTTCTGCATGGCCCAGTGCGGCCGAACCGTGCGGCTGGTGCCGACACCCCACAGGGTCAGGTCGGGCGTTGCGGTCATCTCACCACTTCTCCATCGACGGACGCAGATCGAGCTCGTGGGTCCAGCCGTCCCGGCTCTGCTGGTGCGCGAACCAGTAGGCTTCTGCGATCGAGGCCGTCTTGGTGAGGCTGTCCGGCGGGATGTCCCTGGCGTCGACGCCGGTTGCCGCTTTCATGCGCTGATGGATGGCTTCGCTGTCGACGCCGGCATCGATGATCAGATGGACGACATGGATATTCTTCGGACCCAGCTCGCGCGCCATCGCCTGCGCTACGGCGCGCAAGTCCGAATTTCGCCGATGAGAACGCGGCAAACCCTTGCCGCCCGCATGCTGGCGGTCGCGCCGGTAAAGAAAATGGTGCCGTGGCCGCGCGGCAGCATGACGCGCGCGGCCTCGCGGCCGACCAGGAAGCCGGCGTAGCAGGCGAGCTCCCATGCCTTGAAGAACAGCTTTTCCGTGGTCTCGAGCAGCGGCTTGTTGACGTTCGATCCGGCATTGAACAGGCAGACCTCGATCGGCCCGATCTTGCTTTCGATGTCTGCAAAGAGCTTCTGGACCTCGGCCTCCTGGCGCGCATCGACGCTGAAGGCGTGGATCCGATGGCCTGCGGCGGTCAGTTCATCGACAAGCGCTTGCGATTTGGCGGCTTCGCGCCGGCAGATGCAGACCGTATAGCCGCCTTTCGCAAAGCGCCGCGCGACGGCAGCCCCGATCGCGTCGCCTGCGCCTACCAGGATCGCCACGCCGCGGCTTTCTACCATGCGTCTTCCTCCGGTTGGTTCTTATTTGGAACGTATTAGTACCTGCTCTCTGCAGCATTGTAAAGAATGCTCGAATGGCAGCCGATGTCACGCTTTCTCGTGCCAGGCTTGACGCAGCAAAATAGCGATTGACGAGTTCTAAAAAAGAACGCTATATCGGGGTCGTGAATGCGCTGCGGCAAAGGACATGCGCTCACGTCCGGGAGGTTGGCAGTGGCGGCCCATTCAAGCGCGATCGATATAGCAGGTGGCGGGAGGCTCATGGCCGGCGAGTGCCGCGCTGAGCCAGGTGCTCCGGCGTCCGCGGAAATAGCTTAACAGATCCAACCTAACCGGGAGACGGGCCTTGCAAAAGAAAGACGCAACCGCGGCCGTGATCGGCGCGGGCGACTTCATCGGCGGCGAGATCGCCAAGAAAGTTCGCAGCAGAAGGCTTTACGGTCTTCGCCGGCCGTCGCAACGGCGACAAGCTAGCGCCGCTGGTTCGAGGATATCGAGGCGGCCGGCGGAGAGATCCATGCGCGTTCGCTCGACGCTCGCAAGGAAGAGGAAATCATCTCCTTCCTCAACGACGCGACAAGCACGCGCCGCTGGAAGTCTGCATCTTCAACATCGGCGCCAACGTCAATTTCCCGATCCTGGATACGACCGAGCGTGTTTTCCGCAAGGTCTGGGAAATGGCCTGCTACTCCGGCTTCCTCGCCGGTCGCGAGGCGGCCCGGCTGATGCTGCCGCGCGGCGGGGCAACATCTTCTTCACCGGGTGCTACCGCCTCGCTCCGCGGCGGCATCGGCTATGCCGCCTTTGCCAGCGCCAAATTCGGGCTTCGCGCGGTCGCGCAGGCGATGGCGCGCGAGTTGGGGCCGAAAAATATCCACGTCGCCCATCTCATCATCGATTCCGGCGTGGATACCGAATGGGTTCGGCAGCGCCGGCTGGAGGCGCTCGGGCCCAACGCGCTCGATGATCCGGATCTGCTTGATGCCGCCGAGCCTCCGTCGCGAACGTCCTATTGGCAGCTCTATCAGCAGCCGAAGAGCGCCTGGACGTTCGAGATGGAAATCCGTCCCTTCGGCGAGAAGTGGTAGGGGGATACGATGGAGCTCGCGCTTTCGCCCGAGGACGCCGCTTTTCGCGATGAAGTCCGCGCCTTCATCGCGGCAAATTATCCGGCGGAGATGCGCGTTCCGAATCCGGAGACCGACCTGACCAAGGAGCAGTCGCTGCTCTGGCATCGCATCCTCTATAAGAAAGGCTGGATCGCGCCGCTGTGGCCGAAGGAATATGGCGGCCCCGGCTGGTCGATCACCCGACGTTTCATCTTCGAGCAGGAGACCAGCCGCGCCGGCACGCTGCCGCCGTTGGCGTTCAGCGTCACCATGGTCGGCCCCGTCATCTACACCTTCGGCAACGACGCGCAGAAGAAGAAATTCTTGCCGCGGATCCTTTCCGGTGAAGACTGGTGGTGCCAGGGCTATTCCGAGCCGGGCTCGGGCTCGGACCTCGCCACCGTCCGCACCAAGGCCGTGCGTGACGGCGATCACTACATCGTCAACGGCCACAAGACCTGGACGACGCTGGCCCAGCATGCCGACTGGATCTTCTGCCTGGTGCGCACGGATCCGGGCGCAAAGCCTCAGGCCGGTATCTCGTTCCTTCTGATCGACATGAAGTCGCCGGGCGTCACCGTGCGGCCGATCATCACGATCGACGGATCGCACGAGATCAATGACGTCTTCCTCGAGGACGTGCGCGTCCCCGTCGAGAACCTGATCGGCGAGGAGAACAAGGGCTGGACCTACGCGAAATTCCTGCTGGGCAATGAGCGCACCAGCATGGCCGGGCATCGGCCGCTCGACGCGCTATCTCGACCGGCTGAAGAAGATCGTGAAGCGCGGAGATCGCGGCGGATGATCCGGCGCATCTCGATTTCGTCAGGGAGATCGCGTCGCATCGAGCTCGATGTGCTTGCGCTAGAAGCCACCGAGCTTGCGCGTCGTTGCGCAGATGGCACGCGGCATCGATCCAGGCCCCGCAGCTTCGCTGTTCAAGATCCGCGGCACCGAGATATTCCAGGAAATCACCGAACTGACCCATCGTGCGATCGGCAATTATGGACTGGCGACTCCGCGAGCATCCGGCCGAGCGCGAACCAGTTCATGCCGGGTCCGGACTACGGCCACACCGCATCCGAGAAGTACCTGAATTCGCGCAAGCTCAGCATCTATGGCGGATCGAACGAAATCCAGCGCAACATCATCGCCAAAGCGGTGCTGGGCCTGTAGCAACAGCGCAATGGGAGGCTCGGATGGATATCCAGTTCACGGAAGAACAGGAATTGTTCGCGGCAGCCTTCAGCGCTTGCTGAAGGACCAATACAGCTTCGACGCGCGCCGCAAGATCGTCGCCAGCGAAGAAGGCTGGAGCCGCAGGCACTGGCAGAGCGTTTGCCGAGCTCGGCCTGTCGCCGCGCCGTTCAGCGAGGAGAGCGGCGGTCTCGGCGGCGGCACGCTGTCGACCATGATCATTGCCCAGGAGTTCGGCCGCCACCTCGTGGTCGAGCCGTTCGTCGAGACGGTGGTGCTCGCCGGCGGCCTGATCGAGCGGCTGGCTCCGCAGCGCAGAGATCAATTTCATTGCCGCCGATCATGAGCCGGAAGAAGCGATCTGGGCGCTGGCCTGGACCGAAGAAAGGGTCGCGCTTCGATCTCAGCCGAGTCGCGACACGGCGCGGCGCCACGGCGACGACTATGTGCTCGACGGCGCCGAAGACCGCTGTCGTCGCTGCGCCCTGGGCGGATCTATTGATCGTCTCCGCCCGAACCTCGGGCGACGCGCGACGATCGCGACGGCGTCAGCCTCTTCGTCGTCGATGCCCGTGCCGCAAATCTCGATCTGCGCAGCTTCAAGACGATCGACGGCCGCCGCGCTGCGGAAATCACGCTGATCGGCGGCATGTTCCGCGGCGAGTTGCTCGGCAAGGAAGGCGAGGGCGTGGCGCTGCTGGAAGCCTGCCGTGACCGGGCGATCGGCGCGCTCTGTGCCGAGGCGGTCGGCGCCATGGGCGAATTGAACTCCGTGACGCTGGACTATGCCAAGACGCGCAAGCAGTTTGGCGTCACCGATCGGCAGCTTCCAGGTGCTTGCAGCACCGGATGGTCGACATGTTCATCGCGCTCAGGAGGCGCTCTCGCTGATGCAGCATCTCAATCTGAGTCTCGCGCCGGCGACAGCGGTATCTCCGGCTCGCCTCTGGCGCCAAGTCGAAAATCGGCTATGCCGCGCAATTCATCGCCGACCAGGCGGTGCAGATCCACGGCGGCATGGGCATGACGGACGAGCTGAATGTCGGCCACTATTTCAAGCGGATCTCCTCCATCAACGTCCAGTTCGGCGATCCCGCTACCACTTGACTGCGCTATGCGCAGCAGGAAGCGGCCGCCTAACAAAACTGGCAAGCATGAACGACAGAAGCTGTTATCGTTTCCACCGCGCGCACCGCGTCGGCAAGGCCTATCGGGGCGCGCTCAACAACACCGAGGGCGCCGACCTGGCTCGGCCATGCGATGGCCGAAGCGCGTCAGCGCGCCGGGCATCGATCCGCGCCGAAGTCGAGGACGTGGTGATGGGTTGCGCCATGCAGCAGGGCACCAGGCGACGAACGTCGCGCGCAAGGGCGCTGATTGCGTGCCGGCCTGCCGGTGACGGTCGGCCGGCACCACGATCGACCGGCAATGCGCCTCCGGTCTGCAGGCCATCGCACTCGCCGCGCGCTCGGTCATGCTTCGACGGCGTCGAGATCGCGATCGGCGGCGGCATCGAATTCGATCAGCCTGGTGCAGAACGAGCACATGAACACGATTTCACGCCGTCGATCGACGAGTTGATGGCGATGAAGCCGGACATGTACATGTCGATGCTCGACACCGCCGAGATCGTCGCCGAGCGCTACAAGATCGGCGCGCGACCGGCAGGATGAATATAGCCTCGAGTGCCAGCGCCGCATCGGCTGCCGCGCATGCAGGCCGGCCGCTTCAATGACGAGATCGTCCCGATCAACGACCACGATGGCCGTCGTCAACAAGGACGACCGAGAGCGGTCACCTTCAGCAGGTGACGCTGTCGAAGGATGAAGGCATCCGCGCCCCGAGACGACGGCGGAAGGGCTTGCGAAGATCAAGCCGGTGTTCCAAGGGGCAAGACCATCACCGCCGGCAATGCCAGCCAATTTTCCGACGGCGCGTCAGCCTGCGTGATCATGAGCGACAAGATCGCCGCGCAAGAAGGGCCTGAAGCCGCTCGGCATCTTCCGCGGCTTCGTCGCGGCCGGTGTCGAGCCGGACGAGATGGGCATCGGCCCGGTCGTCGGCGATCCCGCGGCTCTTAAGCGGCATGGTCTGAAGATCGACGACATCGATCTCTGGGAGCTCAACGAAGCCTATGCCGTCCAGGTGATCTATTGCCGCGACAAGCTCGGCATCGATCCGGACAAGCTCAACGTCAATGGCGGCTCGATCGCGATCGGCCATCCCTATGGCATGACTGGCGCCCGGCTCGCCGGGCACGTCCTGATCGAGGGCCGGCGGCGCAAGGCGAAATACGGCGTGGTCACCATGTGCATCGGCGGCGGCATGGGCGCGGCGGGCCTGTTTCGAAATCGTCCACTGATCGGAAAAGCGGAGAAGTTTCACGTGAAGACAGCAATCACTGAACTGTTCGGCATCCAGCATCCGATCATCCAGGGCGGCATGCATTATGTCGGCTTCGCCGAGCTGGCCGCGGCGGTGTCGAACGCCGGCGGCCTCGGCATCATCACCGGCCTTACCCAGAAGACGCCGGAGCTGCTGGCGAAGGAAATCGCGCGCTGCCGCGACATGACCGACAAGCCGTTCGGTGTGAACCTTACCTTCCTGCCGAGCTTCACCTCGCCGCCCTATCCGGAATATATCGCCGCGATCAAGGAAGGCGGCGTCAAGGTCGGTGGAGACCGCCGGCCGCAGCCCCGAGCAGTACATGCCGGCGCTGAAGGCGGCTGGCATCAAGGTGATCCACAAATGCACCTCGGTGCGGCACTCGCTGAAAGCCGAGAAGATCGGCTGCGATGCCGTCAGCGTCGACGGCTTCGAATGCGGCGGCCATCCCGGCGAGGACGATATCCCGAACATGATCCTACTGCCGCGCGCGGCGGATGAATTGAAGATTCCGTTCGTCGCCTCGGGTGGCATGGCGGATGCGCGCAGCCTCGTTGCCGCGCTGTCGATGGGCGCCGCCGGCATGAACATGGGCACGCGCTTCATCGCAACCAAGGAAGCGCCCGTCCATGCCAACGTGAAGCAGGCCCTGGTCGAGGCCACCGAGCTCGACACAGTGCTGGTGATGCGTGCGCTGCGCAACACCGAGCGCGTGCTGAGGAACAAGGGTGTCGACCAGTTGCTTGAGATCGAGCGCGAGAAGGGCGCGAACCTCAAGATCGAGGACATCCACGAGCAGGTCGCGGGCGTCTACCCCAGGGTGATGATCGATGGCGATATGGAGGCCGGTGCCTGGAGCTGCGGCATGGTGGTCGGGCTGATCAACGACATTCCGACGGTGAAGGAACTGATCGATCGCATCATGGCGGAGGCGGAGCAGATCATTCGGCAGCGCCTGACCGGCTTCCTTGACGGCGCTGTCGCGAATGCGACAGCGCGCGCTGTTGCCTGACGAAGGAATTAAGAAATGGAATCTCCGATTTTGGTCACCGGTGCCGCAGGAACCATTGGTCACGCCGTATGCGAGCTGTTGATCAGTCGAGGATGCAAGGTGCGAGCGCTGGTCCGCAAGGAGGATGCCCGATCGGCAGAACTCGCCGAACGCGGTATTGAGGTTGTTGTCGGCGACCTTCTTGACCTGCATGCGATGCATCGTGCGATTGAAGGTTGCGACCGGGTATACTTCGGTATGACGGTGTCAGCTCCGTATCTTGAGGCGACCATCAATACCGCCGCCGTCGCGAGGCATCACAAAGTCAGCGCGTTCGTGAACATTTCACAGATGACCGTGTCGCAGATGGGAATCAATTCGACCACGGACAGCCCGCAGCAGAAGATGCACTGGCTGGCGGAGCAGGCGCTGAATTGGTCTGGATTGCCTGTCGTGCACGTTCGCCCGACGTCATTCCTAGATACCTTCTTCCTCAGATTGTCGATGCGTTCGATCCGCGAGCATCAGCAAATTCGACTCCCCTTCGGAGACGGAAAGACCTCGCCGATCGCGAGTGAAGATGTCGCGCGGGTGATGGCCACGATCCTCGAAGCGCCAACCGAGCACATTGGCAAGATATACGAACTGACCGGCCCGCGGTCCCAGGATATGCATGGCGTTGCTGAGGAGTTTTCCAGAGCCCTCGGACGTCCAATCACTTATGTGAACGTTCCTTGGGAGCCGTGGCGCAACCAGCTGGAGGCCAGCGGCATGCTGGATCAGCATGCGCTCGCGCATCTGGCGACAATGGCTCTCCTCAAACAACAAAATCGGTATGACCGTTTGACGTCGGACGTGGAGAAGATCACCGGCGCGCCACCGCTCAGTGTCTACGATTTTGTCCTGCGCCATGCCAATGCGTATACGGCGGGAAACTAGGAAATACCTGCCGTGAAGCGAAACCCGGGATTGCATTCATCACGGCTTGAGCCCGCTGAGGCCTTGGCAAGCGAGACGGTTGCCATCGACCGCTGGCGGAGTGTCGGCAGAAGAGCGTCTGGCACATAGTGGAACGTTACACGATGCGCTACAACAAAGGTCACGGTGACGAAACTGCTGCGCGGATCCTGGATCACGCGTCGGTGCGCATTCGAGAACGAGGACTTGAAGGCATAACGGTCGCCACTCTGATGAAGATGGCCGGTCTTACCCACGGCGGCTTCTATTCGCATTTCGAATTGCGGGACGACTTGATCAACCGGGCGTTCGCGAAAGCGATGGAAGGCTCTGTCGAAGCGTGGCGTAGAGTCTCCGACCGGGCGGATGGCGGCGGATGTTTGGCAAGGATTGTCGAATTCTACCTCGCTGAGCGCCATCGTCTGGACGTCGGAAACGGTTGTGCGCTGCCAGCACTCACCGCTGACGTGCCGCGTTCGAGCCCGGCGATCGGGAGCGCGTTTGCGGCTGGAATTGAGGAGATGATTGGTATCCTAACCGAACAGAAGGGCGGCTCGAAGAAGGAGGCGCGCAGGGACGCGATAGCGACCCTGTCTGTCATGCTCGGTGCATTGTTGCTCGCCCGAGCGACCGGGTATACGCCTCATCTATCAGACGAGATCCTAAGCGCAGGCCGCCACGCTGCCTTGAAAAACGAGCGCATTAGGCCTTTCGCCGCCAACAGAACTCGACGAGGAAAGGACTCTGCTTCTGGGGGGAGGAAATCAAGGCTACCAGCGTGAGCATTGTCAGCGGAAGCTACAGAACTCAAGCTCAATCTAACAATCTTTGAAGCATGCGTTCACAGGAGATCGGGCCTTTTCACATCCTCATGCCCGGTCACGATCCCCTCCATGAGGATCCGAAATGCAGCGTCCAGCGGCTCCAGGCCAACCTTTTCAGGCAGCAACAGGCCGTCGATAGCTAACATTGTCATTCCGTGAAGAAGTGACCAGCACGCCGTTGCGTGATCGCGGACCGCCCGCCGGCGGAATGCACCTTCAGACTGGCCGCGCTGCAGGACATCCATGACCGTATCGAACACGCTGATTGCATTGTCGCTGAGATGAACGTCGCACGCGTTACCGCCCTCCGCGCCAAACATCAGGCGATAAAGGGCGGGATTGTCGGTGCCGAAATCGACATAGGCGCGCGCCATGGCCAACAGCGCCCTGTGCGGTTCCCCTCCAGCGTCTGACCTTGCCTTAATCAACGCGGTACGTAGCCGATCGAACCCGATCATCGCCAGTGCCGTCAGCAGCGCCCCCTTATCAGGGAAGTGCTTGTACGGCGCCGCGTGGCTGACACCCGCACGCCGCGCGATTTCCCGCAATGTGAACTGCCAGTTCTGCTCTTCTCGCATCACATCCAGAGCCGTGTCGATAATCGTGCGGCGTAAGTCGCCGTGATGATACCGCCGTTCAGGCGTTGCCTTGGTCACGTCAAAGTTTCTCATGTAAACATATGTTGACATCGCCTACTTTGGCGCCTAGATGCTGGCGATGTTTCTGATGCCTACATTGGGGCTGTCATGAATACAATGCCGAAAATCGCTGACGCCGAGCGGCTCAGGCTGTTGCTCGAGGCCCAGCGCGCCGCATTCCTGCGCGATGGTTCTCCGCCACCCGCCCAACGCCGCGCCGATCTCGCCAAGCTGAGACAGGCTCTGATCAATCGTCGTGAAGCCATCCAGGCGGCCGTCGATTCCGATTTTGGCCATCGTTCCCGGCATGAGACGGCGATCATGGAAATCTTCGGCGTTGTCGGCGGGATCGATTATCTACGCAGCCACCTGCGCCGGTTCATGCGGCCTGAGCGGCGCCACATGCCCCTCCACATGCAATACGGTAAGGCTTGGATCGAGTATCAGCCGCTCGGTGTAGTCGGTGTCATCTCGCCGTGGAACTACCCCGTCAACCTGTCGCTGATGCCGGTGGTCACCGCGATCGCCGCGGGCAACCGCGTCATGCTCAAACCGTCGAAGTTCACGCCGGCGACCAACGCAGTGCTCTCGTCGATGCTCAGCGAGCTCTTCGCCGAAGAACAAGTCGCCATTGTTAGCGGCGACGGCTCCGCATTCTCCGCCCTGCCGTTCGATCATCTCGTCTTCACCGGGAGCCCCGCTGTAGGACGAGCGGTGATGAAGGCGGCGAGCGAGAACCTTGTCCCCGTCACCCTCGAACTCGGCGGCAAGTCCCCGACAATCGTCGCCAAGGGCAGCGTGCAGGACCGCACCGTGTCCGCAATCATCTGGGGAAAGCTCCTCAGCGGCGGGCAGACCTGCATCGCCCCGGACTACGTCCTGGTGCACGAATCCGAGGTCAACACCTTCATCGAGAGCTACGACAGGCTGGTAAAGGCCGCTTATCCCGACGGGCCGACGAGCGAGGATTACACCTCGATCGTCAACGACCAGCAGTATTCGATGCTGATCGACTTGATCGACGACGCGCGCGCCCACGGTGCACGGATCATCGAGGTCGGACACCGGCCCGGCCACGCCGCCCGTCGTCCTCACACCCTTGCACCGACCATCGTGCTCGGCGTCACCGACGAGATGAAGATCGCGCACGAAGAGATTTTCGGCCCCATCCTGCCGATCTTCGGCTACGGCAATATCGATGACGCCATCGACTACGTGAACGCACGGCCCCGACCACTCGCACTCTACTATTTCGGCGACGACGACGCGGACCGACGCGAGGTGCTCGACCGCACGATTTCGGGCAACGTCACGATCAACGACACCATCATGCACGTCGCGCAGGATGATCTGCCGTTCGGTGGCGTTGGCGTCAGCGGTATCGGCGCATATCACGGCGTCGAAGGCTTCAAGCGTTTGAGCCACGCCAAGGGCATCTACGAGCAGCACCGATGGAATTTCGTGAAACTCCTCCGCCCGCCATTCGGGAAGCTGGCGGATCGCGTTCTGAGCGTCATGTTGCGGTGACACGCCCGAATATCTTCACTCGCCCTTGACCCCAAGTGGATCGGCTCTCGGGGTAAAGCCCAAACAATTGATAGGAAAACAAATGCAAGATACGGCTGATACGAAAACAAAAATCTCGGTTGTGAGAAAATTGGATGGCGTCCCCGGTAAACGGGCCCTGATCACAGGCGCATCAAGCGGCCTTGGCCTCGAATTTGCCGAGCTGCTGGCGGCGCAGAAGGTCAATCTCGTGCTCGCAGCCCGGCGACGAGAGCCGATGGAAAAGCTCGCCGCCGAACTTCGCCGGAAGCATGGCGTCGATATCGTTATCGAGCCAATCGATCTTGCCGCTCCCGGCGCTGCTGCCCGTTTGAAAAGCAGCCTGGACGAGAGGTCGATACAGATCGATATCCTGGTGAACAATGCCGGGTACGGGCTGCACGGCGCGTTTTTGGAAACGCCGATCGAGCGCACCACCGATATGATTCAGCTCAACATCACGGCGCTCACCGAACTGAGCTATGCGTTCGGGCATGACATGGCAGCCAGGGGATCCGGCCAGATCCTTCTTATTGCGAGTCTCCTGGGACCTCCAGCCCGTTCCCTCCTTTGCTGCCTACGCAGCCACAAAGTCCTATGTGTTGGCCTTTGGAGAAGCCCTGCATGACGAACTTCGTCCGAAAGGTGTGGTCGTCACCAGTCTTTGCCCAGGGCACACCGAAACGGGATTCGACGCAGCGGCCGGCGCTCCCGTCTCGCCCATGCTGCGCCTTCTGACGATGAAGCCCCGTCCAGTCGCCGAAAGCGGTCTCCGAGCGCTTTCGCGAGGGAAAGCGTCCGTGGTCGCCGGGTTTATGAACAAGGTCGTTGCGTTTTCAAATCGCCTGACACCTCGTTCGATGCAGCGAGCCACCATGAAAGGAATTGTGGGCCCATAGACTTGCTATCGGTGGCCGCCCCATACTCGATGGCACGCACCATGTTCAGCGTCCAGGAGCCTTCTCGGCCACACGCCCGTTGGATGTGCTGGTTGGGGCGATGTATCTGGTTCCGGGCAATTCTGCTTCAAGGCGGCGGATATGGCCACTGTAGCTCCGGTCCCGCTTCCGGAGATGCGGCAGCACGGCGCGATGCCCGGCGATCTCGCTGTGCTGCTGACGGTAATGGGTGAGCCAATCGGAACGATTCCGCCGTGTTCGCTGCGTTTCCGAAGAAGGGCTAACTCTGATCCACATTGAGTTGCGACATCAGCCAATCTGCAAAGGCGCGCACAGCGGACCGTTGTTTGCTGGCCCGGGGATAGACCAGACGGTGGCCGACATAACGAACGTGCGTTGCCTGACCCGCCAAGGGTGCGACCAATCGAGTTCACGTTCGGCAAGAAGCGTCGATTCCAGTGCACACCCAAGCCTTCGGCTGCGGTTGCGTGTCATTCGGCCTGCAAGATTGCCCCCAATCGGCTTCCAACATTGACCCCACACCTGATGAATATTCCGGCGATGGTTCAAGGGCTTCGACGGTGTTGGGCGGGGTCGGGACTGGAACAGAACGCCCACCGTCGGCCATAGGCGATGACCAAAACGCCAGGATGGACCGTCGGTTCTCGTCGCGATTCGTTCCACAACGTAGTCCCACTCTCACATTCCGCACGTTCCGCTCGTAGGTTCTCGAGCCCCCGAAAGCTCCGATAAGGGAATGCGGGTGGTGCTTTCGATCCCGAACGCGAATTTGTTGCCGAAACTATCATCACGCAAACAGCCATGGCCAGATCGAAGTAGAAAACGCAGCTTTCGGCCTGCTGAGCCGCTCAATTTGAATAAAGTTGCGAGACAATTCTGGCGCGGTGATCGACAACCTACCAAACGAAAATCAGCTAAGTAATTGATATACTGCTGGGCGCGGCCAGACGCAAATCTGCAACCAGACCGTTGTGAGCGACGGGATGATGGTTGCCTTGACGGAAGCTTTGTTGGATTTCGATCATAGTCGCGCGTTTCATTCAGGTCATTTCTGGTGCGAAACTGGTGAGGTGGCTTCGCCGGCCGGCCCGTTTGACGGCTAACTTGTTGAAGCGGGGTCGGTTGTCCTGCTTTAGAGGCGGTCTTTATCGATATGCTTCCAGAATGCCTCTGCCGCCTGGGCGAGGCGAAGTTTAGGCCGAAATACGTGTATTTCTATCGGTATGTACCATTCCGGCTTACCTGCAGCGACAATGTCCCCGGACGCAAGCTGATCGCCGATCAGGCTTTCCGGGAGCCACGCCATGCCTCGACCTGCCTGAACCATCGTGACCAACAGCTTCGCGAGATGCGAAGTGAATGTCGTATGGAGATGGGCTTGCAGCGGCGATGTGGTGCGAACCGCCTCGAGATTGTCCGGCCCATCCCGATTCAGAACGGAAGCTCAGGGACTGCACCGGCGCGCCTTCGGTCCCCGGAAGCTTGAAGCGAGGCTTGCGGTTGCGGCGAGAAGTCGGCACCGACGCGGGGATCAAGTGATCATCACCGACATGCAGCGAGCGAAAATGCGAGGGTCTCAGAGCCGTTGTCGCAGCGGGATGGTAATGGCAAAGCAAGAAAATGGGCATCGCCCGCCAGAGAAATCCGCTACAGGATTCCATGTGGTTGGCGACGAGCTGCACGTTGGGCACAAAGGATAGCTCGGCCTCGATACGGCGCAGCCAATCCGGAAAGAACGTAAGCGAAAGCGCGTTGGTCGATGCAAACTTCAGCACGTCGGACACGCCGCGGGCCCGCTCCTGCGCCTCGATCCGCCCGGCGTTCAACCGGCGCAGGATGTCCTCGGCGGTATGCCGAAACGCTTCGCCGGCGGGCGTGAGATTGACGCTATGTGTGGTGCGCTCCAGCAGCGACGCGCCCGCCCAAACCTCCAGCGACTGTATCCTGCGGCTCAGTGCAGGCTGGGAGCAGTTCCGTTCCTCGGCGGCTCGAGAAAAGCTGCGCGTCGTGGCAACCGCGATGAAATCGTGCAGCCAGTTAATCTCCATGCAGAGCTCCCACGTGCTTATGCATACGTTGCATAACGATATCAGAATCCGACATTGGATTTCCAGCCACGCGCGCGGCAGGCTTGTAATAAGAAGCTATCCTGGAGGAAAGCGCGATGGCGGCGCGCACGTTGTATGACAAGTTGATCGACGCTCATGTGGTCCGTGACCTGGATGATTCCGGGGGCGTCTTGCTCTACGTCGATCGCACCGTGCTCAACGAATACACCAGCCCGCAGGCTTTCGCGGCCTGCGCGACGCGGGGCGCACGGTGTGGAGCCCCGGAGCGGCGCTGATGGTGGTCGATCACGTCAACCCGACAGCGCCACCGGACCCGGGCCATGCCCGATGCGGCGCCGCGCGCCAGGTCGATCTATTTCGCCGCAAACGCCCGCGATTTCGGCATCGAGATTTTCGACGTGCTTGCACCCGCCGCCAGGGTATCGAGCATGTCGTCGCCCCCGAGCAGGGCTTCGTCATGCCCGGCATGGTCATCGCCGCCGGCGACAGCCACACCACCACCTACGGCGCCTTCGGCGCGCTCGGCTTCGGCATCGGCACTTCGGACATCGAGCATTACCTCGCGACCCAGACGCTGGCGCTATCGCCGTCTCAAGACCGATGCGCGATCGGCTCGACCGGCCGGCTGCCGCCATGGCGTCACCGCCAAGGACATCGTCATGGCGGTCATCCGCCGCATCGGCGCCGACGGCGCCGCCGGCTATGCGCGTGGAATTCGCCGGCCGCGCGATCGCCGCGTATCAGCGTCGAGGGGCGGATGACGATCTGCAACATGATCGTCGAGTGCGGGCGCGCGCGGCGTGGTGATGGCGCCGGACGACAAGGTGCTCGACTATCTCGCAGGGCGGCCGCGCGCGCCGCAAGGGAGCGATGTGGGAATCGCGCCGTCGGCGGCTGGCGCTGGCCTGCGCAGCGACGCCGACGCCGTGTTCGACCGCGAGGTCGCACTCGACGCCAGCGCGATCGCGCCGATGGTCACCTGGGGCACCAGCCCCGATCAGGCCGCATCCGATCGACGGACATGTGCCGGACCCGCGCCCGGACCGGAGCCGACCGCAGCGCCGCGGCACGAGCGGGCGCTCGCCTATATGGGCCTCGCGCCCGGCACGCCGCTCGCCGAACGTGCCGATCGAGCGCGCCTTCATCGGCTCCTGCACCAATGCCCGGATCGAGGACCTGCGCGACGCCGCCGGCGTGTTGCGGGGCCGCCGGGTCGCCGCCTGGCGTGCGCGCGCATGGTCGTGCCAGGCAGCAGCGCAGTGCGCGCGCAGGCGGAGGCGGAAGGGCTCGACCAGCGTTTTCCGCGCCGCCGGCTTCGAATGGCGGCAATCCGGCTGCTCGATGTGCCTTGGCGATGAACGACGACGTGCTGGCGCCCGGCGAGCGCTGCGCCTCGCAGCACCAACCGCAACTTCGAAGGCCGGCAAGGCGCCGGCGCGCGCACCCATCTGATGAGCCCGGCGATGGTCGCCGCCGCCGCGGTCAGCGGCCACCTCGCCGACGTTCGCACGCTGCGTCGGGAGGCCTGACGCCATGCAGCCCTTCATCAGCGTCACCGGCCCGGCCGCGCCGCTCCCGCTCGCCAACATCGACACCGACGTCATCATGCCCAAGCAGTTCCTCAAGGGCATCGACCGCAGCGGGCTCGACGCCGGCGTGTTCTTCGACCTGCGGCGCTTCGATCCGCACGGCGAGCCCAATCCGGATTTCGTGCTCAACCAGCGCCGGCTATCGGGACGCGCGCTTCCTGGTCGTCGGCCCCAATTTCGGCTGCGGCTCGAGCGCGAGCATGCCGTTTGGGGGCTGCTGCAGCTCGGCATCCGCGCGTCATCGGCACCAGCTTCGCCGGCATCTTCGCCGACAACTGCGCCAACAACGGCCTGTTGACGATCTCTCTCGACTTCGACCTCGTGACCGAATTCGCCCAGGTGGTCGGCGATCCCACGCGCAATGACATCATGACTCGATCTCGCCTCACAGACGATCCGGTTCGATCGAGGCCGTCGTTCGATCACCCTCGACATCGAGATCGAGCGCGCGAAGAGGCTTTCCTGACCGGGCGCGATTTCGATCGCTTCAACCCTCGTTTTCAGCGACGACATCCGGGCCTTCGAAGCGCGGCATCGCGAGGAAAATCCCTGGATGGTCTGAGCGGCAAGCGCCTCAATGCAGCGGCAGACTGGCCCCATCGATAACGACGATAATAACGGAGGTGATCTTGGTTGACACGACTTATCGCCCCGGTGATGCGCCACAGGCGAATCCTTCGACAAACCTTCTGGGAGCCTCAACATCGGCCCATTGCCGGTTGGCATTTACGTCGGGGCGGCCGCTATTTGTGCTGCTGGCGTCTATTTTGGAAGGCTGCCGAACGATGTGATCGGCGGTCTCGCCGTCCTGATGCTGCTCGGGTTTCTGCTTGGCAAGCTTGGCCAGACGATACCGGTCCTCAAGCAGATCGGAGGAACCTGCCATCCTCTGCCTGTTCGTCCCAGCGGCGCTGGTCGAGCTACGGGGTCATGCCGGATGCCGCGCTGAAGGCGATCACGACGACTTTCCGAACCGCAAATTTCCAGTATTTCTTCATCGCCTGCCTCGTCGACAGGTTCGATCCTCGGAATGCCCTACCGCGTCCTGGTTCAGGGCTTCATCCGCATGTTCGTTCCGCTTCTGATCGGAACCATTGCGGCCGTCTCGGCGGGCGTCCTCGTTGGGCTCGCATTCGGTTATAGCCCGAAGGACACATTCTTCTTCATCATCATCCCGATCGTCGGTGGCGGGCTTGCGGAAGGCGTATTGCCGCTCTCGATTGCTTATTCCGAGATCCTGCAGCGGCCTCAGGCCGATCTTGTCGCGCACATGGTGCCTGCGGCGTTGACTTGGCAATGTCATCGCAATCGTCTGTGCCGGCCTTCTTGCGCGTCTCGGCGAGAAGCGGCCCGACCTGAACGGGCAGGGCATGCTGGTCAAGACCGGCGACAATGAAATTCTGCGGCGAAGTGCGGCCCAACCACCCGATCGATCTCGGGCTGCTCGGTGCGGGCATGGTGCTGTCCTGCGCGCTGTTCGTGCTTGGCATGACGCTCGCGCCATTCACGGGGATCCCCGGTCCAATCATGATGATCATCGCCGCCGTGGCGCTGAAGCTGACCAAGATCATGCCGGCTGAGATGGAGCTCGGCGCCTACCAAATCAACAAGTTCATGTCGACCAACCTGACTTTCGCGATCCTGGTCGCCATGGGCGCGTTGCTGGTCACATGGCACGCAACTCGTCGCCTCCTTCAATCCGGGATACATCGCGATCTGCACCGCGACGGTGCTGGCGATGATTGCCTCAGGATTCTTACGTCGGCAAATGGCTGAACATGTATCCGGTCGAGGGCGGCGATCGTGACTGCCTGCCATTCGGGACTTGGCGGCACCGGAGATGTTGCCATCCTTGGCGCTGCCGACCGTATGGGGCTTGATGGCGTTCGCCCAGATTTCCACGCGCATCGGGGGCGCGATGATGATCGTCATCGGGACGCTGTTGATGAAGTTGATTTCCTGAGGCTCGCACAACCACCTAGTCTGATGGTCGGGCGAATTGATACGCGAGGCACCAGGTGGTCGGAGCTGCGGGCGTTGCGGTTGGGGAATTTGCGCAGACGAGCGCACGCAACGCAATTCCTCAACGCCGGTGCGGTCAGTCAGACTGGGCGGCCAAGAATGCGGTCGTGCAGGTTCCCTCGCGCCAACGGATGCTGCAAGAGCGCAATTCATGCATTGTTCCGAAATTCGTCATTACCAAACAGGACTTATAAGCATGGCAAAATCCAGCAGCGCCCGGCGGTCGTCATTGAATGTGGCAAGGCGGCACAGATGGGCCGCGGCCTTGAAGCTGGCAGTTGGCGCTCTCGTGCTGGCACTAATGGCCGGGGCCTCGGCCACTGACCAGTCGTTTGAGAGGGCTTGCGCCCGGCTAACCAACACGACAATTCCATCTACGCTCATCGGGCTTCCCACTGGGAATGCGGTCGTCGGCTCTGCAAGCTTCGTGCCCATGGCGGCGCAAGCAAAGATGCCGGACTTCTGCAAGGTGCTGGGCACCATCGCGCCCGTCGATCCCACAGCACAATCCATCAACTTTCAGCTCAATCTGCCGGCGTCCTGGAACGGCAAGCTGCTGCAATACGGCGGTGGCGGCTTCAACGGCAGCCTGATCACGGGCCTTGCGCCATTGCGCGACGCGGCGCCCGACGATGTGCTGCCGATCGCGCGTGGTTATGCGACGCTCGGCACCGATTCCGGACACCAGGCCGAGAGCTTTCCGCGGGATTCAATCGGTAAGTTCGGTCTCAATGACGAGATGCTGACCAACTATGCTTATGCGTCCTACAAGAAGGTGCGCGACGTCGCCGTGGCGCTCACCAATGCGTTTTATCGCAAGCGGCCTGTGCGGATCTACTATTTCGGCGGCTCCGAGGGAGGCCGTGAAGGCCTGACGATGGCCCAACGCTTCCCGGCCGATTATGACGGCATCGTCACCGTCGTGCCGGTGGTGCAGTTGTCCATGCTGTTCCAGTCCTATATTCCGAACGTCCTGCCGCAGTTCAATGGGGGCTGGCTCAATCCGGCTAAGACGGAGGCGCTCGCAAAGTTCGTTCTTGAGGCTTGTGACGATCTCGACGGCATACGCGACGGCATCGTGAGCAACGCTCTTGCCTGCCGGAACAAAGTGGAGCTGCAACGCCTCCGCTGCCCCAGTGGCAGCGATACCGGCGATAGCTGCCTCTCCGACACGCAGGTCGCAGCAGTCGAGACGGTGCATACGCCGCACGCTTTTCCGTTCCCACTCGCGAACGGCATCACCGCCTATCCACAATGGCTCTACGGTAATGAGACCACACCTGATCCCCAGAAATCGACTATGGCGCGCTGGGTGGTGGGCACGGCGGAACCAACGGAGCCGCTCGATCTCGCAACGGCCTCGCAGCAGTGGATCTACGGTGCGAACGCCGTGCGCTTCATGATCGCGCGTGACGAGAAGTTCGATGTGCGGACCTATCGGCCGGAAAGTTTTCGGAGTCTGCGTCGAGGAGGTCTCAATGTTGCTCGATTCCACCAACCCCGATTTGTCGGCCTTCTTCGCCCACGGCGGCAAGCTGATCATGCGCGAGAATCTCGCCGACCTCGCCCAGAGCCCGCTCGCCGGTATCAATTATTTTCAGTCAGTCGTGGTGAAACTCGGCAATGAGACGGTTAACGCCTCGGCGCGCCTCTACCTTTCGCCGGGTTCGACCCACACCGGTCAGGGTGTAAGCGTGCTGGATGGCGCCTCGATCCCGACCATGGTCGATCTTCTCGATCCGCTGGACCACTGGGCGAGCGACGGCATCGCGCCGGCCGATGCGCTGATCCAGACGGTGAAGGAGCCCAAGCCGCCGTTCGCCTTGAAAGCGGCTCGTCCGATGTGCCGCTACCCGAACTATCCACATTACATCGGCGGCGACAGGAGCGCGGCGGAGAGTTACGCTTGTAAGGAGTTCCATGCCCTGAGAGGACGTCACGGCCGAGGAACCGTTCGCCACGCCTGCTCGACCTTGTCACAGGAACACAAGCGTCAACGGAGCTTATGCGCCGCGCCTGCAGCATCTCATCGTGCGCTCTGACGAGCAGGACGCCGGGTCGCCGAGCCTCCGCGCTCGGTTGCTCTCAATCCTGCTGCCAAGCGCGCCCCTCGAAAAGTGCCCGAATGGGTCTTCGACTACGTCTGCAACCCGCATTCCTGGCCAAAATGGCTTGCCGCCTCTCACAAGATCGAGGGACCAGATCAGCCGTTGCTGCTGGGTCAGATCTTCCGCGAGGAGTGGCAGATCCGGCGTGCCATGATCGAGCTGAATTGGACGGTGACCGATAGCAATCGGCCCAGCACATTGACATGTCAGGCCGATACCAACTCCATCGGTCCAATCGTCATCCGCTATACTTTCGCGCTAGAGGGAGGTCGGGCCCGCTATACGCGAGAGCTCAGTAATCCCAATCGGCCATCCGGGCCGAGTGAGGAGCAGCTCCAGCGCATGGATGACGAAGCCCGGACTGGGCTCAGCAATATCAAAAAGCACGTCGAGTGGCGTTTTGCTGCCCACTATGTCAGCCCGTGCGACACAGAAGATCATGCGATACCACACCCATAACCATCCGCGTCGATCCGGACAAATGTCAGGGGCATGCCCGTTGCAGTGCGCTTGCGCCAGAATTGTTTCGGCTGGATGACTACGGATATGCGCGAAAAAGCTCGAGCTCTTGCTCCGATTCCGCCCTGATCGAAAAAGCCTATAAACCAGTGCGAACTGTCCGGAAGAAGCCATCATTGTTTCGGAGGCATGATGACATGGAGCCGGTTGTGAGAAAATTGGATGGCGTCCCCGGTAAACGCGCCCTGATCACGGGCGCATCAAGTGGCCTTGGCCTCGAATTTGCCGAGCCGCTGGCGGCGCAGAAGGTCAATCTCGTGCTCGCAGCCCCGCGACGAGAGCCGATGGAAAAGCTCGCCACCGAACTTCGCCGGAAGCATGGCGTCGATATCGTTATCGAGCCAATCGATCTTGCCGCTACCGGCGCTGCTGCCCGTTTGAAAAGCAGCCTGGACGAGAGGTCGACACAGATCGATATCCTGGTGAACAATGCCGGGTACGGGCTGGATCCCAAGTCTGGTCCATACCACCATTGCGAAGCTGCTCACGGCTGTAAAGCTCAGTTATGCGGACTCCTATCCGGCTAGCCATTTTAAGAATTTGGGTAAGTGCAAGGTTCTTTCGAGCAAGATGTAGTGGATCAATTCCTCGCCATCAGCTCAGCACACGCAGTGAACTCAAGTCGACAGCGCGTGGGGCTGCGACGACGGCAGGCCTAGCGCTCGCAGCCAGTGGTTGCATGACACACCGCCGCGCCTCATTCGGGCGCGACGGCAGCATGGAGTTGATACCTGGACCGGTCGATCTTTGATCGTGAGGCTCGTAACCGCTGGCGGTCGCAGCATCCGCCAGATGAGCACATATATCTGTGCCTCAACCCGTGCCCAGTTTTTTCCGCGCTTTTCTAAGTCATTGAAATCGCTGGTGGCCCCGGCAGGACTCGAACCTGCAACCAGACCGCTATGAGCGGCAGGAGATTAACCAGATCCGTTGATTTTGCAGCGTTTTTGTTTGATTTTGATCGCGTTCGTCGGGATTTGTTCAGGTTGATTTTGGTACGAAACCGGCGCGGGCCTGAATTGTCCAAGTCGACAGCCCTATGCATTCTTGCGCGCGGCGTTAGCAACCATCGCAGCAGCTGCGGTGCGGTTCTCGACCCCCAGCTTGGCGTAGATCTGCTCGAGATGCTTGTCGACGGTGCGCGGGCGAGAGGCCCAGGATCTGCGCGATATCGCGGTTGGTCTTGCCCTTGGCGAGCCACGATAGCACTTCGCTTTCGCGCGTGGTCAATCCCAGTTCACTGGAAAATTCCGCCGCGAGGCCGCCGCTTGGGTCCTTGGCGAGTCGAAGCAGAATCTCGTTAGGGGCCGGCATTGCCCATGTAATGCAGCTTAAGCTCCGGGTTCTCGGGAAGCGATGCTGCTTGTGCTGTACCAGATTTGCCTTTTTGCGCCTGTGCCAGCCATAGCCGCAGCGCCTCAGGCAACACCATCTCCTCGCCGTTGACAGCGCCAACGTAGTCCGCGAGCAGTTTTTGTGCTTGGGGCGTCGACCACATGATCCTGCCTTTGCGGTTGACCGCTAGCAGAAATCGCCCGGATACATCGAGTGCGGCGCGCGCGCTCTGCGTCATCCGCGCATTCGCAAGATGGACGCGGATGCGCGCCAGCATTTCCTCGACCGCGATCGGCTTGGTGACGTAGTCGACGCCACCGGCGTCCAGCCCGCGCACGATGTGCTCGGTCTCGGCCAATCCGGTCATGAAGATCACCGGCACGTTGGCAAGGCCGGCATCGCGCTTCAGCCTGCGGCAGGTCTCGAAGCCGTCAATGCCAGGCATCACGGCATCGAGCAGGATGATGTCGGGCGTGATCTGGTCGACGATGCGCATGGCAGCAGTGCCATCGAGCGCCACCATCACGGTCATGCCGACGCCGTCCAGCGCGTCCGTCAGCAGTCGCAGCGTATCCGGCGAGTTGTCGACGACGAGCGCGACGTCGCGCTTTCTGGCTTCAGTGTTCATGGCCGTGCAGGGTCTTCAGGGTTGCCATATACTGATCGAGATCGAAGCGGTCGATCAGCGTGCGCATCTGGGTGACGAATTCGGTGTGCTCGGGATATGTGCCGCCAATCTCGTCGAGCTTGAGCTGAATCGCCCTGACGTATCCGATCTGGCCAAGGCCCAGCAGCTCCTCGATATGATGCAGCGGTGGCCGCGGACCGTTGTGGGGTTGCCAGGGCAGTGCGACGACGATGTCGCTGTCATAAGTCCATTCCAGCTTGAGCAGCTGGCGGATCGTTTCCAGCAGGCGCGGGATGTCGATCGGCTTCATCAGATAGCCGTCGTGGAACGGTTGCGCGAGCGGCCTTCCATGCGCCTCCAGCGCGCTGGCCGACGTCATCAGGATGCGGGCGTGATGATGGCCATTGCCGCGCAGGGTCTCGGCGACGGTCCAGCCGTCCATGTTCGGCATCGAGATGTCGAGGATGAACAAGTCAGGCTGGCAATGCTGTGCGAGCGAAAGGCACGCGGCGCCGTCGGGCGCGCTCAGCAGGATGAAGCCGAGCGGCGTCAGCACCTCGCGCAGGAGATCGCGATGCACCGGATCGTCATCGGTGATCAGGATTGTTTTGCGCGCTCCGAGATAGCCGGAGACTGGCGCCTTCACCGGCGCGTGACGGGTCGGATTGATGACCTCGGACAGCAGGATCTTGACCCGGAACGTGCTTCCGGCGCCGACTTCGCTCGTCACCTTGATGTCGCCGCCCATTACGCCGGCGAGCAGCCGGCAGATCGTGAGCCCGAGGCCCGTACCGGTCTGCGGCTGCGAGGCACCGAGCGCGCCGCGCTCGAACGGCGCGAAGATGCGCTCGAGGTCGCCGGCCTGAATGCCGGGGCCGGTGTCCATAACCTCGAACTCAGCGACCGGGCTGCGATAATGCAACACGAATTGCACGCTGCCGTCCTGCGTGAACTTGATCGCGTTCGACAGCAGGTTGATCAGGATCTGACGCAGCCGCTTCTCGTCGGCATAGACCACCAGCGGCAGCACCGCTGGCCGCCTGAACACGAAGTCGACGCCCTTGGCCGCCGCCTGCAGGCGGAACATGCCGACGAGCTGGTCGAGGAATTCGCTCAGGCGGACCTCGTCGCGGGAGAGATAAAGCCGCCCGGCTTCGATCTTCGATATGTCGAGAATGCCGTCGATCAGCCCGGAGAGATGATCGGCGCTGCGCCTGACGACGCGCACTTGGTCGCGCGGTTTTGACGGCAGGCTGTTGTCCTGCTCGAGTAGCTGGGCGTAGCCGGAGATCGCGTTCAGCGGCGAACGCAGTTCATGACTGAGGCCCACCACATAGCGGCTCTTGGCGAGGTTGGCGGATTCCGCCACCTCCTTGGCGCGCTGCAGCTCGGCATCCGTGCGCTTGTGCGCCTCGATCTCGGCGATCAGCAGATGGGTCTGCCGCCGCGTCTCGGCCTCCGCGGCGCCGCGGCTCTGCTGTGCCAGCACGAACAGCCAAGCTACCACGCCGATAATAATGGAGAGTGCAAAGAACACCTTCCACAGCACGTCGGACACCAGCGGCTTGTCGGCCGGCATCATAGCGGTGCTCTCCAGATAGATCATACCGAGCGTCACCGCGACGAGGCCGGCCGAACAGAGGAAAACCCCGACATAATGCCCGAACTGCGAGTTCAGCCGCGCCAGCATCTTTTGCGGCAGCATGCCGCTCAGCGCGGCGGAGAGCTGGGCCTGCATCCGCGCATGCGGCTTGCAGAGATCGTGGCAACGCGCATCCAGCGAGCAGCACAGCGAGCAGATCGGGCCGGCATAGGCCGGACAGGAGGTGGTATCCTCAGGCTCGAAATGATGCTCACAGATGCAGCATTGGATCTGCGCGATGTCCTGCCAGCTCGGCTTCGGCTTGCGCGCGATGTAATATTTGCCGTCGGTCGCATAGGCGATGATGGGCGCTGTGACGAAGGCTACCGAGAGCGCGACAAAGGCCGACAGCGCCTTCGCGGTCGGGCCGAACAGGCCGTAGAAGGCAGAGATCGAGATGATGGTCGCGATGGTCATGGCGCCGACGCCGACTGGGTTGACGTCGTAGAGATGCGCGCGCTTGAACTCGATGTGCCGCGGCCGCAAGGCCAGCGGCCGGTTGACGACGAGGTCGGAGACCAGCGCGCCCATCCAGGCGATGGCGACGTTGGAATATAGCGCGAGCGTCTGCTCCAGCGCCTTGTAGACGCCGATCTCCATCAACAGCAGTGCGACCACGACATTGAACACCAGCCAGACCACGCGTCCGGGATGGCTGTGCGTCAGCCGCGAGAAGAAGTTCGACCAGGCGATCGAGCCGGCATAGGCATTGGTGACGTTGATCTTGAGCTGCGACAGGATCACGAAGGTGCCGGTCAGGGTCAGCGACAGCTCGGGACGCGCCAGCACATAACGAAACGCTTCAAGGTACATCTGCGCAGGCTCGGCAGCATGCTCGGCCGGCACGCCATGGATCAGGGCGAAATAGGCCAGGAACGAGCCGGCCAGCAGTTTGAGCGCGCCGAGCACGATCCAGCCCGGGCCGGCGCTGAGCAGCGCCAGCCACCAGGATGTCTTGGAGGTGCGGCGGTCGCGCGGCAGGAAGCGCAGGAAGTCGACCTGCTCGCCGATCTGCGCCACCAGCGAGAACACCACCGACGCGGCCGTGCCGAACAGCATCAAATTGAGATGGCCGCCGGCGTCGTCATGCTGGCCGGGAAATTCGGTCCAGGCCACGAAGGCGTGCGGGTTGGCGTAGGCAATGGCAGCAAAGGGCGCAATATGCAGCACCACCCAGAGCGGCTGGGTCCAGAGCTGGAAGCGACTGATCAGTGTGATGCCGTGTGTGACCAGCGGGATGATGACGATGGCGCTGACGAGATAGCCGACCGGGCGCGGGATGCCGAAGCACATCTCCAGCGCGGAAGCGAGAATGACCGCCTCGATCGCGAAAAAGATGAAGGTGAAGCTGGCATAGATCAGCGAGGTGACCGTCGAGCCGATATAGCCAAAGCCGGCTCCGCGGGTCAGCAGGTCGATGTCGATGCCGCATTTTGCAGCATGATAGGCAATCGGCAGGCCGCAGCAGAAAATGATGACGCTGACGACTAGGATCGCGGCCGTGGCGTTGGTGACGCCATAGTTCAAGGTGATGGTGCCGCCGATCGCCTCCAGCGCCAGGAAAGAGATTGCGCCCAGCGCGGTATTGGCGACGCGAGCGGCAGACCAGCGCCGCGCGCTCTTGGCCGTGAAGCGGAGCGCGTAGTCCTCCAGGGTCTGGTTGGCAACCCACTGATTATACTGGCGCCTGACCCGGTCGATCCGCTGCCGTCCTGCCACCCATGAACTCCCGACCTGCGAGGCGGCGCGCCTCGTTGCTCCACCATTCCCATACGCAGAGCCTACGTCGCGTTTTTGCGGTGCCGTATACGCGATCCTGCGTATCCCGTGCACTGCACAAAACGGGCCATCCTCGGTCTGACCAAAGCCGTCTCGCACAAAACGAAACAATGGGGTGCTCATGTCAGACGATATCGAACGAGGCCTGAAGTCGCCGCTCCGGCGCAAACTGCTGATGGGAGCGGCAGCAATTCCGGCGCTCGCCATGCTGCCGCGGCCGTCCTTTGCCGAGAGGCCCGCAACCTCGGCGATCAACACCACCGGACTTGCAGTCACGGATAGCGAGGTCACTGTCGGCATCCTGCACTCGGTCACCGGCACGATGGCGATCTCGGAGACCGGCTCGGTGGAAGCCGAGAAGCTCGCGATCGAGCAGATCAACGCGCAGGGCGGGGTGCTCGGCCGCAAGATCAAGTTCATCCAGGAGGACGGCGCGTCCGACTGGCCGACCTTCGCCGAGAAGGCCAAGAAGCTGCTCGTCAACGACAAATGCGCTTCCGTGTTCGGCTGCTGGACCTCGGCCTCGCGCAAGGCGGTGCTGCCGGTGTTCGAGCAGTACAACGGCATGCTGTATTATCCGACCTTCTATGAAGGCCTCGAGCAGTCCAAGAACGTCATCTACACCGGCCAGGAGGCCACCCAGCAGATCATCGCGGGTCTCGATTGGGTCAACAAGACCAAGGGTGCCAAGAGCTTCTATCTGCTCGGCTCCGATTACATCTGGCCGCGCACCTCCAACAAGATCGCGCGCAAGCACATCGAAGGCCATCTGCAGGGCTGCAAGGTGGTCGGCGAGGAATATTTCCCGCTCGGCCACACCCAGTTCAACTCGGTCATCAACAAGATCAAGCTGACCAAGCCGGACGTGATCTACGCCATCATCGTCGGCGGCTCCAACGTCGCCTTCTACAAGCAGCTCAAGGCGGCCGGCATCGACATGTCGAAGCAGACCCTGCTGACCATCTCCGTCACCGAAGACGAGATCGACGGCATCGGCGGTGAGAACATCGCCGGCGCCTATGCCTGCATGAAGTACTTCCAATCGCTCGACAACCCGAACAACAAGGCGTTCGTGGCCGCGTTCAAGAAGGCTTGGGGCGAGAAGACCGTGATCGGCGATGTGACCCAGGCCGCGTATCTCGGCCCGTGGCTGTGGAAGCTGACGGCGGAGAAGGCGGGCTCGTTTCGACATCGACAAGATCGCGGCCGCGTCGCCAGGCGTCGAGTTCAAGGGCGCGCCGGAAGGCTATGTCCGCATCCACGAGAACCATCACCTCTGGTCGAAGACCCGCGTCGGCCGCGCCAAGGCGGATGGTCAGTACGAGCTGATCTACGAGACCGCTGACCTCGTCGAGCCCGATCCGTTCCCGAAGGGCTATCAGTAAGGCGTGTCAGCGATGCACTCTGCTTTGCTTATCGCAGAAGCGGCATCGCGACGCTGTTTCGCCGATGACGGGTGCGCTCCGCTCCCCCTTGTGGGGGAGGGCTGGGGGAGGGGGTAACCCACGAACGGTCTTTGCTGAGCGCCCCGCTCCCTAACCCTCCCCCACAAGGGGGAGGGAACGACCTCGCGCCGCGCGCGATAGCCGGCCGCCAACAACCGCGATTTCGCAACAACGGGCGCGCCAAGCCCGAGAGGACGGATCATGTTCGGTGACTACTCCCTCAGCGACCTCGGTGCCATCTTTGCGATGCAGGGTTTTGCGGGGCTTATCCTGTTCTCGGTCTATCTGCTGATGGCGCTGGGGCTCGCCATCATCTTCGGCCAGATGGGCGTCATCAACATGGCGCATGGCGAGTTCATGATCTTGGGCGCCTACGTCACTTGGATGACGTCAAGTGCATTCCAGCAATATCTGCCGTCGCTGTTTCCTGGCTACTTCTTCATCGCGATGATGTCTGGCCTTCATCGCTTCCGGCGCGCTCGGCATGCTCGTTGAATGGGCGCTGATACGACATCTCTACAAGCGCCCGCTGGATACGTTGCTGGCGACCTGGGGACTGAGCCTGATCCTGCAGCAGGCCTATCGCTCGGTGTTTGGTGCCCGCGAGGTCGGCGTCGAATTGCCCGAGTGGATGATGGGCTCCTGGCAGGCGACCGACTCGATCCAGATTCCCGATCAACGGCATGTTCGTGATGGCACTGACGATCCTCATTACCATCGCAGTCGCCTACGTGCTGTTCCTGTCCCGCTGGGGCAAGCAGGTCCGCGCCGTGGTGCAGAACCGGGTGATGGCCGGCGCGGTCGGCATCAACACCGAGAAGGTCGATTGTCTGACCTTTGGCCTCGGCTGCGGCATCGCCGGCATCGCGGGCTCGGCCTTCACCATGATCGGTTCGACCGGACCGACCGCCGGCCAGCTCTACATCGTCGACACCTTCCTGGTCGTCGTGTTCGGAGGCGCCGCCAGCCTGCTCGGTACCATCGCCTCCGCCTTCACGATCTCGCAAACCGATTCGACGCTAGAATTCTTCCTGTCGGGCTCGATGGCCAAGGTAATCACGTTGCTCGCGATCGTTGCGATCCTGATGCTGCGGCCGCAGGGCCTGTTCGCGCTTGAAGGTCCGCAAGTGAGCCGCCGCGTTCGCTGCTAAAAACAAGAAGGCTCGGTCATGATCATCAATTCGCGCTTTTTCAATCGATCCGAACTGATCGGCTTCGTCTCGCTGCTGCTGCTGCTGGTCGTCATTCTGCCGCTGACCCTCGACGTGTTCCGCCTCAACCTGGTCGCCAAGTATCTGACCTACGCCTTTGTCGGCATTGGCCTCGTGATCTGCTGGGGCTATGGCGGCATTTTGAGCCTGGGGCAGGGCGTGTTCTTCGGCCTTGGCGGCTACTGCATGGCGATGTTCCTCAAGCTCGAGGCATCGAGCGTCGAGAACACCAAGATCCAGTCGACGCCCGGCATTCCCGATTTCATGGACTGGAATCAGCTCACTCAACTGCCGTTCTTCTGGAAGCCGTTCCATTCGCTCCCGCTGACGCTGCTCGCGATCATTCTGGTGCCCGGCATCTTCGCCTTCATCATCGGCGCCGCGATGTTCAAGCGCCGGGTCGGCGGCGTCTACTTCGCGATCATCACCCAGGCGATTGCCGCCATCCTCGGCATCCTGATCATCGGCCAGCAGGGCTACACCGGCGGCGTCAACGGCATCACCGATCTGCGCACCTTGCTCGGCTGGGACATCCGCACCGACCATGCCAAGTTCATTCTCTACTTCGTCGAGGTCGTGCTGCTGTTCGGCTGCATCATGCTGGCGCAGTTCATTCGCCTGACCAAGCTCGGCCGCATCCTGGTGGCGATGCGCGAGCAGGAGGACCGCGTCCGCTTCTCCGGCTACAGCGTCGCCAATTTCAAGATCTTCGCTTTCTGCGCGGCGGCGATCTTCGCCGCGATCGGCGGCGCGATGTTCACGCTCGAGGTCGGCTTCATGTCGCCGTCCTTCGTCGGCATCGTGCCCTCGATCGAGATGGTGATCTACACTGCGGTCGGCGGCCGCATGTCGATCTTCGGCGCGATCTACGGCGCGCTGCTGGTCAACTTCGCCAAGACCAGCCTGTCGGAGACGCTTCCCGCAGCTCTGGCTGTTCGGCCTGGGCGCGCTGTTCATCGCGGTCGTGCTCGCGTTCCCGAATGGACTATCCGGCATCTGGGCCGATCATGTGCAGCCGCGCATCGATCGGCTGCTGGCCTCGCGCGGCAAGAAGCCCGGCCTCGTCACCAACGGCGCCCCGGCAGAGTGAGGAGAGATCATGCTCATCGGTCATCAGCCCAAGGAATTTCTGCTCGCGGTCGAGGCGCTTACCGTCTCCTTCGACGGCTTCAAGGCGGTCAACGATCTCTCTTTCTATGTCGAGGAGAACGAGATCCGCGTCATCATCGGCCCGAACGGCGCCGGCAAGACCACCGTGCTCGACCTGATCTGCGGCAAGACCAAAGCGACCTCGGGCTCGATCCAGTTTCGCGGCAAGGAGCTGACGCGGCTGAAAGAGAACGAGATCGTCCAGGCCGGCGTGGGCCGAAAATTCCAGACGCCATCGGTGTTCGAGGACCTCACCGTGTTCGAGAATCTGGAGATCTCCTACCCGCGCGGTCGCGGCGTGTTCGGCTCGCTTGGCCTTCCAGCGCGATGCGGCGGTGAAGGAGCGCGTCGAGGAGGTCGCCGAGATGATCTTTCTGAAAGATCGCCTCGACACCTATGCCGCCGAGCTCAGCCACGGGCAGAAGCAGTGGCTCGAGATCGGCATGCTGCTGATCCAGGATCCGGACCTCCTGATGCTCGACGAGCCGGTCGCCGGCATGAGCGTGTCCGAGCGCGCCAAAACCGCCGAGCTGCTCAACCGCATCATCAAGGATCGCTCGGTGCTGGTGATCGAGCACGACATGAAATTCGTCGAGGACATCGCCCACAAGGTCACCGTGCTGCACCAGGGCCAGATCCTCTCCGAAGGCACCATGGAGAAGGTGAAGAACGATCCCAAGGTCGTCGAAGTCTATCTGGGGCATTGAGCATGTAGGAGCGCGCGAGCAGACGGCGGAGTCCGCTTGGGATTCCAACGACACCGTGCCGCTGACGAGCTCGTCAAGCAACGAACATCGATGCTGCTATCTCCGATCTGCACGTCGCCTACGGCCAGAGCGAGGTGCTGCATGGGCTCAATGTCAAGGTCGCGCCGAACGAGATCGTTGCGATCATGGGCCGCAACGGCATGGGCAAGACCACGCTGATGAAGTCGCTGATGGGCATCCTGCCGGCCAAGAGCGGCTCGATCGACATGGCCGGCACCGAACTCGCTGGCATGAAGAGCTACGAGCGCGTCGCCAAGGGGCTCGCTTATGTGCCGCAAGGCCGCATGATCTTCTCCACCATGACGGTGAAGGAGAACATCGAGACCGGGCTCGTCGTCTCCGGCGGCTCGGAAGTGCCCAATGATATCTACGAACTGTTCCCGGTGCTGCTGGAGATGAAGGGCCGCCGCGGCGGCAATCTCTCCGGCGGCCAGCAGCAGCAGCTCGCGATCGCGCGCGCGCTCGCGACCAAGCCGAAGGTGCTGCTGCTCGACGAGCCGACCGAAGGCATCCAGCCGTCGATCATCAAGGACATGGCGCGCACCCTGAAACGCATCCGCGACGAGAAGGGGCTGTCGATCGTGGTGTCCGAGCAGGTGCTGAGCTTTGCGCTCGACATCGCCGACCGCGTGCTGGTGATCGAGAATGGCGAGATCGTCCGCGATGAGCCGCGCGAGTCTGTCGATGCCGCGCAGGTCTCGAAATATTTGTCCGTCTAATCAACCAGCCGTCCGAGCAACCGTCCAAGGCAAGCGAGAAGGAGAGTTTTTGAATGCCAGAGACATTGATTAAGGTCGATCTGACCAAGTCGGCCTACGAGAACGACATGGTGCATAATCGCTGGCATCCGGACATTCCGATGGTGGCCTGGGTCAATCCCGGCGACGATTTCATCGTCGAGACCTATGACTGGACCGGCGGCTTCATCAAGAACAACGATTCCGCCGACGACGTGCGCGACATCGACCTGTCGATCGTGCACTTCCTGTCCGGCCCGATCGGCGTCAAGGGCGCCGAGCCCGGCGATCTGCTGGTCGTCGACCTGCTCGACGTCGGTCCGGTGAAGGACAGCCTCTGGGGCTTCAACGGTTTCTTCTCCAAGCAGAATGGCGGCGGGTTCCTCACCGATCATTTCCCGCTGGCGCAGAAGTCGATCTGGGACTTCAAGGGCATGTACACGTCCTCGCGCCATGTGCCCGGCGTGAACTTCGCCGGCCTGATCCATCCCGGCCTGATCGGCTGTCTGCCCGATCCGAAGCTGCTCGCGACCTGGAACGAGCGCGAGGCCGCGCTGATCGCCACCAACCCGACCCGCGTGCCGGGCCTCGCCAATCCGCCATTTGCAGCGACGGCGCACGCCGGGCAGGCCAAGGGCGACGCGAAGGCGAAGGTCGGCGCCGAAGGCGCGCGCACCGTGCCGCCGCGCGAGCATGGCGGCAATTGCGACATCAAGGATCTGTCGCGTGGCTCGAAGATCTACTTCCCGGTCTATGTGCCCGGCGGCGGTCTCTCGATGGGCGACCTGCATTTCAGCCAGGGCGACGGCGAGATCACCTTCTGCGGCGCCATCGAGATGGCCGGCTGGCTGCACCTGAAGGTCGAGGTGATCAAGGATGGCGTGGCCAAATACGGCATCAAGAACCCGGTGTTCAAGCCGTCGCCGGTGACGCCGAACTACAAGGACTATCTGATCTTCGAAGGCATTTCGGTCGACGAGGCCGGCAAGCAGCATTATCTCGACGTCCATATCGCCTACCGGCAGGCTTGTCTGAACGCGATCGAATACCTGAAGAAGTTCGGCTATTCCGGTGCCCAGGCTTATTCGATCCTCGGCACCGCGCCAGTGCAGGGCCACATCTCCGGCGTCGTCGATGTGCCGAACGCCTGCGCCACGCTGTGGTTGCCGACAGAGATCTTCGACTTCGACGTGATGCCGAACGCAGCCGGGCCGATCAAGCATATCAAGGGCGATATCCAGATGCCGATCTCGCCGGACAAGTGAGCATGATGCGAGTGACATAAGAGCTCCCTGCGCGAAGGATGCGGGACGGTGTGTCGTTGCCGCCCCGCATCCGCCGCGCACCTTATTTGACTTACCTGCGCAGGAAGACGACCATGCCCGTTTACGAATATCTCTGTGACGATTGCGGCCCATTTACCGACATGCGGCCGATGGCTGAATGCGATGATCCGCGGGATTGCCCCATTTGCGAGGCGTCGTCGCCGCGCGTAATCCTCACCGCGCCGAACTTCTTCTGCATGCCCTCGGACAAGAGGAAGGCGATCGCCATCAACGAGCGCAGCGCGCACGCGCCAAAGACGCTCGATCAGTACAAGGCGTCACACGGTCCCGGCTGCGGCTGCTGCTCGGACAAGAAGAAGCCGGCGCGGCTGCTGACTAAGACCAAGAGCGGCGCCAAGAGCTTCCCGAGCGCCCGGCCCTGGATGATCAGTCATTAGTCTGAGAGACTATCCGATTTCCTGGGCGAAGGGCAGTTCAGCCCGCTCGCGCGATAGGGCCGCCAAATCTACCATCTTGGAGGATAGGCCGTGGTCGTGCCTATCCGCGGCCTGAGACGTTGCGGTCGTCGGAGATAGCAGTGTCTGCGTATCCGTCGGCATCTTCGGCGGTGGAGCATGTCCCTCGCTGGTGAGCCTGCGCGCGTGAAGTTCGCAGCTTCCGACGAGCGAAAAGTGGACGTATCTGGTGGGGCAAGCGCGCCGCTGCAAAACACAGCCAGCAACCGTTGATATCGTTGGTGGGTCCGGCAGGGCTCGAACTGCAGCCAGACCGTTATGAGCGGCAGGACATCGGTAGAGTTCGTTGAAGTTTGAGCAGTTCCGTTTGATTTCGTGGAGCGGGCTTCCTGTGTCGTGCCCGAAAATTGGCGGACGGAGCCACTCAAAGAAACGCCAATATCGTAATGGCGCATCCGCACGCCCCGTTCTATGATCCCTTCCGTTTCATGGCCTACACAGCCACGGGCGACGACGTCGACACCGCGCTGATCGGCGGACGGATGGTGGTGCGTGGCGGGCAGGTTCTGACGATCGACGTGCCGGCAGCCGTTTCTGCCCTCAACGAAGCGGCGCGGCAGGTACGGCCGCGTATCGCGCTGTAGTAGCCGGGCAGTCGTCAAGAGGCGTGGCGCCGCCACGCCGCGTCATGCCGCTAGATGATATCGGCGAGCGACTGGCCGTGCAGTTCGATGTTCAGGCCCTGCATGCTGAGGGCGCTGATCTCGCCGCCCATCGCCTTGATGCTTTCTTCCCGGATCAGTGACATCAGGCCGCGGCGGAGCGCGAGGAATTCCGACGACATCATCATCGACTGCCTGCGTGGCCGCTCCAGCGGGATCGAAATCTCCGCCTTGATGGAGCCGGGGCGCGCAGTCATGCAGTAGACGCGATCGGACAGGAAGATCGCCTCGTCGATATCGTGGGTGACGAACAGGACCGAGATCTTCAGCCGCTGCCACATGTTGGTAAGGATCTGCTGCATGATGACGCGCGTTTGTGCATCGAGTGCACCGAAGGGCTCGTCCAGCAGCAGCACCTTCGGGCCGGTCGCGAGAGCGCGGACGATGCCGACGCGCTGCTTCATGCCGCCGGACAGCCGGTCGGGATAATGCTTCTCGAAGGCCTCCAAACCGGCAAGGCCCAGCAATGTGCGAGCCGCGCGCTCGCGTTGCGACCGCGGCATGCCGCGCATCTTCAGGCCGAATTCGACGTTCTCCCGCACCGTCTTCCAGGGGAACAGCGAATATTGCTGGAACACCATGCCGCGATCGGCGCTCGGTCCCTTGACCGGCTCGCCGTCGACCATGATCGTGCCCTGCGTCGGGGTGAGGAAGCCGGCGACCGCATTGAGGAAGGTGGACTTGCCGCAGCCCGATGGGCCGACGATCGACACGAATTCGCCGGGATTGACGCGGATGTCGGTATTGGTGACGGCTATGACCGCGCCATCGATGGTCTCGTAGCTGAGCGCAAAATTCCTGACCTCGATATGGCCTTGCCCAGCTTTGCTGGCGATGTCGCTCATGTGCGCCCCCATGGCATGACGAGGCGTCCGACGGCACGGATCAGCAGGCTGGACGCGAGGCCGAGCACGCCGATCGTGATCATGCCGAGCACGATGTCGGCATATTGGACCAGCGAATAGGCTTCCCAGGTGAAATAGCCGATGCCGTACTGGCCGGAGATCATCTCGGCTGCGATCAGCGAGACCCACGCGACGCCCATGCCGATCGCAAGTCCCGTGAAGATATGCGGCAGCGAGGCGGGAAAATAGACCTCCCGGAAGATCGCGGCTTCCCTGGCGCCGAGGCAGCGCGCGGCGCGCACCAGCACCGGATCGACCAGCGTCATGCCGTGCAGCGTATTGACCAGGATCGGAAAGAACGAGCCCAGGAAGGTGATGAAGACGATGCTCTGCTCGTTGGTCGGCCACAGCATGATCGCCATCGGCACCCAGGCAATCGCCGGAATCGGCCGCAGCACTTCCGACACCGGAAAGATCACCTCGTGGACCAGTTTGAAGCGGCCCATCACAAGGCCGAGGGGAACGCCGACGATCGCCGCCAGCGAAAAGCCTAGCGCGATGCGGCGGCAGCTCAGTGCGATATGCAGGAGGAATTTCGGATCGTTGATTGCCCTGGTGAAGCTCTCATAGACCGCGAGCGGCGTCGGCACGTTGCTGAAGCGGACGAAGAAAACCACCCTGTATCTGGTCAGCACATGCCAGGCGAGCAGGAACAGCAGCAGCGACGCAACGCCGAGCAAGGCGGCGCGAATCCGATCCTTGTTCAGCCGATACCAGCGCGCGGCCACGACGCCCACCGAGGCAGGTGCCGGACTGCTGTCCGTCGCTGCCGTTTCCGTCGTGACCGTGGTGGTCATGCGTGTGACCTCCTGCTGAGCGAGCGCGGGATTGCCGCTCATGTCTTGCCTCCGCTGACCACCGATTTCACCGCATCGTCGAAGCCCAGCACCTTGCCGCCTTTCTTGGCCGCAAAAGCCTCGGCATCCTTCTTGAGCAGGAATGGCGCGATCTCGCCGCCGCCGACCGCGAAGAAGGCCTGGTCGGCGAACAGCTTGATGCCGCGCGTCGTGTCGAACACATAAGCGACGTCGATCTTCTTGCCTTTGGCCTTGAAGTCGGCGTAGGCACCAAGCGTGCAGGTCGCGCTCGAGAAGGGCAGGATGCCCCGGTCGTCGACCCAGATCTCGCCAGCCTGGCGCGGCTCGGTGATCGGCTTCTTGCAGAATGTATCCTGGCCTGAGATCTCGTAGTTCGCCATACTGGCAAGCTGCGCGTCGTAATCGAGATGCATCTCGGCATAGGCTTTGCGGATGTAGGAATCGTCGACCCACTTTTTCGGATCGAATTCCTTCATGCGTCCGAGTGACTGCAGCACCTTGACGTCGGTCGCCGCCGCATCGATTAAGGCCGGCTTGATGGTGGGATCGACCGTCATGTTGCCGCTTGGGCCTAGGAAGATATAGACGACCTCCTTGCTGATGCCCGTCCATTCCGCAATCTTCTCGGCCGCGAGCTTGGGATCGGCGCGAAGCCACTGGTTCGCCGCGATCACAGCCTTCAGATAAGCGACGACGACTTCCGGATATTTTTGCGCGAAGTCGGAGCGCACCACGACGCCGTGGAAGGTCGGCAGGTTGGTCTCGACGCCATCGAAGATCTTGCGGGCGAAGCCGCGGAACGGCAGCAACTCCGCGAAGGGAACGAAGTCGGCATGCGCGTCGATCTTCTTTTCCTGCAAGTTGGTCGAGCCGACCTCGGGCGTCTGGCTGACCAGTTGAAAGAAATCCGACGGATAGCCGCGGTCCTGCATCGCCTTCAGCACCATGCCGTGGGCGGCCGAGCCGAAGGGCACGCTGACCAGCTTGCCCTTGAGATCGGCGAGATCGTAGTACGGCGTATCCTTGTTGACGACGATGCCGTTGCCCGATCCGGCAAGGCTGTAGGCGGCCATCGCGATCAAGCGGCTCTTGCTGTCCGGATTGTTCTCGAAAGTAAAGCCGTTGACGACCAGCGGATAGTCGCCCATCGCGCCGAACTGCAGCTTGTCGGCCATCATGCCGTTGGTGACCGGCGGACCGGAGGTAAAGTTCTGCCAATTCAGCTCAAATTTGATATTGGCATATTTGCCGTCGGTCGGCAGGTATTTTTCCAGCAGATGAAGCTGGCGGATCACCACGCCGGTTGTCACCGTGTTGGTGGTCGTGTCCTGGGTACCGATCCCGATCGTTACGGTTTCGGCACTCGCAGGCTGTACGAGGATCAGGGCCAGCGCGGTTGCCGACAATGCGATGGCGCGCGTTGAAAGGTGGCGAAGCATGTTCATCCTCTCCCCGGTTAAATGGACCGACGCTCCATGATTGGTTGGCCCCGCGCTGCGGGCAAACAGGGATTGTACGACATGGTCGATTAGTTGCCGGGAAAGGGGCGATGCCCAGGGGATGAGCAGTGAGAAGCCAATTGCCTGGGCACGTGGTGTGCCTCGATGCTCAATCAGAGGCTTGTCCGCGCATTTCTTCCAGGAACTCTGGCCGGCATACCACGATCTGCGATCGCTTCGTCAGGACGATCTGCTTCTCCTGCATTCGTTTCAGGCTGATGGTCACCCATTGCCGGGTCGCGCCGACCATGTGCGCGAGGTCGGCATGGGTAAAGGCCGCGGCGATCACGGTGCCGTCGCTGTCCGTGACGCCATAGAGATCCACCAGATGAAGCAGCAGATGCGCCAGCCGCTGGGTGATCGAGCGCGTGCCGAGCATCTGCGCCAGCGCCGAATAGCATTTGCCCTTGAAGGTCAGGCCCTCGATCAGGCCGATCGCGAGATTGGGGATCTCCGCAGCCAGCGCGCGCAGTTCCTTGCCGGGAAGGTGGACGACGCTGGCATTGCTGGATGCGATGCCGGACCATTGATGCACCGTACCCTCGAATACCTCGGGACCGCCGACGAAATTGCCGACATGCCAATAGGCCAGGGTGATCTCGCGTCCGAGCGGGGACGTGTAAAACACCCGGATGCGGCCGCTCTCGACCAGCCAGATTCCGTCATGCCGGGCGCCCTGGCTAAACAGGGTCTGGCCGCGATTGAGCACTTTGCGGCGGCCCTGTTTCAGCAGCAATTCTCGTTCGTGCGGCGTGAGCTTGTCCATGAGCGGCGGAGGTCCGCCGATCGCCTGTTGGCTCTCGGTGAGCAGCAATGATGGGCCGCCGGCCGATCTGATCGATGCGGGCGGTAACGCCCCGCGAACCGCATTTGCCGCCTGCAGCATTGCTCTCTCCGGATATTCAAACCGTTCTAAAGAGCAGCAATGTTCATGCCAGACGGCAGCGGTGGCGCGGGTTACCGACGCCGCTTCGACCGGCTTGGTGACTCCGTGTCAGGTGTTCAGGTGAGGCTGCCGGGAGATGGGTGACATCCCCCGCGCCGTCGCGCCGCCGGCACCGGTCCGCGCTGCGTGAGCTGCATGAGGTACGACTTCGGGTAGATCCCGCGGTTGTGTCCGTCGGAGAACGCGATGTTCAGGCCGTAGCCGAGATCGCCAACGCCGACGATGGCGATTCCGGGGAAGCGCGAGGGGAAGCGCTCGTCAAACCGGGCGCGGGTGCAGTGGGCGCATTTGCAGGCGATCCGGAGATCTTCAGCTGTGAGCCTGGTCTCCTGCTGCTCCGTGGTCCGCATCACCAATGCGCCGAGGTCGGAACTCACCTCGTAATCCGCCACGGTGGGCGCCGCCAATCCCGTCATGCTCATGATCGACCTCCGTTGCCATCATAGGCCGATGCGCCGTCCTCAAAATAGCAACTAATTGCCACCGATGGCCCGAGATCCGGCCGCGCGTCTGCCGCTGGCCACCCACCACCAAATTTGCAACTAATCAACCGGCGCCGGCAATTCGACGTTGCGAGCGGGCCGCCTCTCCGGATTGTCTCGCGCCATGCAGCATTGGTAAGACGAGATATGGAGAGACCGGCGATGAGCGCCTTTCAGAGGGAAACGGTTCTATCGGTCAGGCACTGGACCAAATCCTTGTTCAGCTTCACCGCGACGCGCGATCCGGGTTTCCGGTTCCAGAACGGTCAGTTCGCCATGATCGGGCTGGAGATCGAAGGCCGTCCGTTGATGCGCGCCTACAGCATGGCGAGCGCCAATCATGAGGAGGCGCTCGAATTCTTCAGCATCAAGGTTCCTGATGGTCCGCTGACCTCCCGCTTGCAGAAGATCAGGGAGGGCGACATCATCCTGGTCGGCCGCAAGGCGACGGGAACGCTGATCGCGGGCAATCTGCTCCCGGGCAAACGGCTGCTGCTGCTGTCGACCGGCACCGGGCTCGCGCCGTTTGCGAGCCTGATCAAGGATCCCGACGTCTACGAGAATTACGAGACCATCGTGCTCGCCCATGGCTGCCGGCAAGTTTCGGAGCTCTCCTATGGCGAGCACGTCGTCGCCAGCCTACGTGACCACGAATTCTTCGGGCCGCTGATCAGGGACAAGCTGATCTATTATCCGACCGTGACCCGTGAACCGTTCCGCAACCGTGGACGGATCACCGATCTGATCGAATCGGGGCAGCTCTTTGCCGATATCGGATTGCCCAGCCTCGACCGAGAGACCGATCGGATCATGCTGTGCGGCAGTCCGGCGATGCTCGAAGACCTCCACACGATGTTCCTCGCGCGCGGCTTTGCTGAAGGCAATCACAGCCAGCCCGGTCATTTCGTGATCGAGAAGGCGTTCGTGGAGCGCTGAACGACTGCCTGCGCCGTGGTCAGATCAGGACTGGGGTTTGGGCAAAAGCCAAACACAGGCAATCCTTCCGGCATGACAACTAATTGCTATCGTTGCCGGCGTCATTGAACAAATCTGCTGAAAAGGCGCCGATCGCGCCTGCCAACCAGGAGCGTGTGATGTCACTTGATCAGATCGTCGACGGGCTATCCGAGGTATCCTGCGACGTGCTCGTGATCGGCGGCGGCACCGCCGGCCCGATGGCGGCGCTGAAGGCAAAGTTGAAGAATCCCAAGGCGAATGTGGTTCTGCTGGAAAAGGCCAATGTGAAGCGTTCCGGCGCGATCTCGATGGGCATGGATGGCCTGAACAATGCCGTCATCCCCGGATATGCAACGCCCGAGCAGTACACCAAGGAAATCACCATCGCCAATGACGGCATCGTCGACCAGAAGGCCGTCTATAAATATGCCCAGAACTGCTACGGGATCATCGAGGAACTCGACAGCTTCGGCATCCGCTTCTTGAAGAACGAGAACGGTGACTATGCCGTCAAGAAGGTGCACCACATCGGCACCTATGTGCTGCCGATGCCGAACGGCGACAGCGTCAAGAAGGCGCTGTATCGCCAGCTACGCCGTGCCCGCATCCTGATCTCCAACCGCTACATGGCGACGCGGCTGCTGACCTCGGAGACTGGCCGCATCGCGGGCGCAATCAGCGTCAACACGCGCACCGCGGAGATGCTGGTGATCAAGGCAAAGGCCGTGATCCTGTGCATGGGCGCCGCCGGCCGCCTCGGTCTGCCGACTTCGGGCTACATGTTCGGCACCTATGAGAACGCCGCCAATTCGGGCGACGGCTATGCCATGGCCTATCATGCCGGCGCCGCGCTGGCGAACCTCGAATGCTTCCAAATCAATCCGCTGATCAAGGACTATAACGGGCCGGCCTGCGCCTATGTCGCGGGACCGTTCGGCGCCTTCACTGCCAACAATGAGGGCTCGCGCTTCATCGAATGCGACTACTGGTCGGGCCAGATGATGCTCGAGTTCTACAATGAGCTGCTGTCAGGCAAGGGCCCGGTGTTCCTGCAGCTCAAGCATCTGCACGAGAAGACCATCGAGGAGATCGAGCAGACTCTGCACAAGGTGGAGCGGCCGACGCGCGGCCTGTTCCAGCAGGGGCGGGGTAACGACTATCGCACCGAGTTGATCGAGATGCATATTTCGGAAATCGGTTTCTGTTCCGGCCATAGCGCGTCCGGCGTGTTCGTCGACGATCTGGCGCGGACCACGGTGCCCGGCCTCTATGCGGCCGGCGACATGGCAAGCGTGCCGCACAATTACATGCTGGGCGCCTTCACCAATGGCGCGGTCGCCGGCCTCGATGCAATGGAATTCGCCGACAATCACGACTTCGCCGAATTCGATGCCGCCGACGTCGCCAGGGAGCGTGACCGCGTGATGGCGCCGACCAGGCGCGAGGACGGCATTCCGCCGAACCAGATCGAATACAAGGCGCGGCGGCTGGTCAACGATTATCTGCAGCCGCCAAAGGTCACGCGCAAGTTCGAGCTCGGCCAGCGCCGGCTTGCCGAGGTGCGCGAGGACATGGAGCAGCGCATGATCGCACGCAACGCACATGAGCTGCTGCGCGCGCTCGAGACCCAGTCGATCCTCGATTGCGCCGACATGGCGGCCCATGCCTCGCTGTATCGCGAGGAGAGCCGCTGGGGTCTCTATCATCTGCGCACCGACTTCCCCGAGAAGAACAACGAGGACTGGTTCTGCCATACGCTGCTCAGCAAGAAGGACGGTCGGATGGTCAGCGAGAAACGCGAGGTGCAGCCCTACATCGTACCGATCGCCGACGATGAGAAGGACCTATACGACAAGCAGCGCATCCGCGCCACCGCGTGACATCAAGCCCGTCCACCCACAGGAGATCAATCGATGCCTCTTGCTTCCTACGAAACCTCCGTTCCCGTCGTGGTCGATGAGGACAAGTGCATTGCCGACAAGGGCTGCACGGTCTGCGTCGATGTTTGCCCGCTCGACGTGCTCAGGATCAGCGACCTCACCGGCAAGGCCTACATGGCCTACGACGAGTGCTGGTACTGCATGCCCTGCGAGGCGGACTGCCCGACCGGCGCCGTCACCGTCAACATCCCGTATTTGCTGAGGTGACCATGGCGAGCCCGTTCGAACCCTATGACGACGTCGAAGACGCTGACGAGCGGCTGCAGGCGGCGGACCCGGCGGAACGCCGCGTCGCAGTGATCGCACTCGGCCATTCCGGCGATCCGGCGGCGGTCGGCTATCTCGCTGGCATGGTGGCGGACCCGGATGCCGGCGTGCGCCAGCAGGTGGCGATGGCGCTGGGGGAGTTCGACGGGCCCGAGAGCGCGACGGCGCTGGTCCAACTGCTGGTCGATCCCGAGCGGATCGTGGCCTCGGCTGCGGCCGACAGCCTGGCTGAGATGAAGGATCCGGCCTGCGCTGACGCGATCCTGCCGCTGGTGAAGCATGGCCATGCCTTTGTCCGCATGGGCGCGCTGCGCGCGTTGAAGGAGTTGCGGCGCAAGGACACGCTGAAGCCGGCGCTGGAAGCGCTGCACGACGGCGACGCCGCGGTGCGCGTGCAGGCGATCGGCGTGATCGGATTTCTCAAGCTGGAGGAGTCGATCCCGGCGCTGACCGCCTCGATCGCCGACAGCGACGCACATGTCCGCCGCGCGGCGGTCAGCGCGCTGGCGTTCTCACAGCTCAAGCCGGCCGCGGAGTCGATCATCCGTGCGCTGGCCGACCAGGACTGGATGGTGCGCGAGATGGCGGCCGAAACACTCGGCCTCAACGCCAATGGCGCGATGGCCGCCGATGCGCTGATCGCGGTGCTGTCGGACGTCTTCTGGCAGGTGCGGCTGAAGTCGATCCGCAGCCTTGGCAAGATGAAGATCGATCGCGCCGTCCGCGCGATCGGCGGCTGCATCACCCATGAGCAGGCCAACCTGCGCAAGGAAGCCGCCGCCGCCATTGGCGAGATCGCAGACCCCGCAGGCGAACCGTTCCTGGCGCTGGTCGCCGATGACGGCGATCCGGAGGTCCGGAAAAACGTCCGATGGGCGCTGCAGCAGATCGCGGCGCGGAAGGCGCGGACGGGCGGCTGACAATGACCTATGTCGTGACCGAAGCCTGCGTCAGGTGCAAATACACCGATTGCGTCGAGGTCTGCCCGGTCGATTGCTTCTACGAGGGCGAGACCATGCTGGTGATCGATCCTGCCCAATGCATCGACTGCGGAGTCTGCGAGCCGGAATGTCCTGCCGATGCGATCAAGGCCGATACCGAGCCCGGTCTCGCGCGATGGCTTGACGTCAATGCCAAGTTTGCAGCGCTGTGGCCGAACATCACGAGCAGGAAGGACGCGCCCGTCGACGCCGAGGCGTTCCAGGGCGTCGAGGGCAAGTTCGACAAATACTTCAAGGAAACAGCCGGGCCCGGCACCTGATTTGGGCCGGGTCTTCGCAACGTCGAAACCTCGATGATCCGATCGCCAGATCGGATCATTTCCGTGTCTGGACCGTCCAAACGTCACGCTGCTGCTCGCGCCGAAATCGAGCCGTTGACTGCATCATCGTCAGACAGCAACTCCATCAATCGCGACGTCCGTCGGAATCCTGGCGAGCGGATCGCTGTCCGTAGCCGCGCCGGTCGCCAGGCTCATCGAAAATCTGGAGAAGATCGCCAAGGACGATCCTACCAGCGTCGAGGCCTCGCTGAACCTTGGTCGTGCACATGGCGGACGCCGGCCGCCTGAATGTGCCGCGCCGTCAATCATGCGGCCGCCATCCGAAACCCTTCACAAAAGCAGTCGCGGTGCGCGGCACAAACACAAAACTAAGAGAGGTCCGTTTTTGAGCACTCATAGTGCTTGCTCTCGTTGTCGGGAGGGCGGCAGCCGTCACGAGCTTTCGAAGTCCTCACGATCAAGCCGCCAAATACAACTGCCAAGGCATTTAATCCGTAGAAGAACTCAGAAGCGCTCGACCTCTGCTTCGAGCGACAGACCGAGACTTAAAAGTCGCGCCGATCGATGATGAATTGCAGCATTGGTGCGATCCGCGCACAAAGTTCGCTTACAGCCAGACTTTCGACGGCGGGTATTCGCGCGATGTATCGCGAATAGGCGATGCCGAGCAGAAAGGAGGAGATCAAGCCGGCGCGCTGTTCGGCGTGATCGATGCCTTTGATGGTCTTGATCGCGGCGCAGACCTGGCGTTCAAAGATATTGACGACCTTCTTCCGCGCGTCCTCCTTGCTGACCGATGCGCGGAACAGAGCCTGGAGCTGACCGTTAGCTTCATCGCCCTCCCATAGACTGACGAATTTTTCGGAGAGCCGATCGCCGATCTCCGCCTTTTTGAAGCGCGAGAGATCCGGAAAATTCAGGCGCGTCTCGCAGGCCAGCGCGAACAACTGGTCTTTGGTCTCGAAATAGCGCGTGATCATCGAGGCGTGGATCGACGCGCGCTCGGCGATTTGCCGAACCGTCGCGGCCTCATAGCCTTTTTCGGCAAACACCTCTTGCGCCGCGTCGAGAATTCGCTGCTTGGCGGCGTCGGAACGCCGGCCGATCTGTGGTGGTGCCTTGCTCATCATTGGGGTTGCCATTGATGCATACATGTGTTTGCATACGATTGTCTGCATGGGTGCGGAAGTACCATGGTTGAAGTTTCCAGACTGCCGGTTCGTTACGCTGTGATCGTTATGGGGTGCGCGGCGATGGTTGCCGCGGCCATCTGGACGCTTGCATTTCTGGTCCCGGTGCGCACGCCCTTTCTGCCGACGACCGGCGGCGAGGTCGCAGTGTCCAGTATCGCGCTTGCATCGGTGCTTACGTTACTCCTGATGATCGAATCCGTTGCGCACGAACGGCTGCTCTCGGATTCGTTCGATCCGCTGGCGGAGCGCGATTCCGAGCGGCTGAAGATCAATCAACGCGTGCTGCAGAATACGCTGGAACAGCTTCCGCTCTTTGCTGCGGGCATCGCGATGATTTCTTGGCTGTATCCGCTTGAGACGGCATTTCGCGGGTCGCTCGCAGCAACCACCGTCTGGATCCTGTCGCGCTGGATATTCTGGATCGGGTATCATTTTGGGCCACGGCACCGGATCGCAGGTTTGATTGGTTCGGCGCAGAGCATGATCGTCCTGCTCGCGATGTCTGTCGTGATGGGGTGGCGAATGGGCGGATTGGCCGGCGCAACGCTCGTGCCCAGTATCTTTTCGATCGGCGAGGTGCTGATCGTCATCGGCCTCCTCAGGCGTCGATGAGCATGCCGCGTCCTTTGCTGTTGCGCGCGGCGCTGGCAATCAATGCGGTTGCCGCATTCGCTGCAGGCGTAATGCTGTTTGTTGCTCCTGGCGCAATCCCGGCGATGGTCGGCATACCGCTCGATCGCTCGCAATTCTTCATCGCTTATCTGCTTGCCGCGAGCGAGTTGGGACTCAGTGTGGCGGCCGCTCTCGCGCTCAAGGCATCGCGTGATGCGGTTCGTGTGGCCGTGGCATCGCTCGTCGTGATGCATGTGGCGTCCGGTATTGGCGGAACCCTAGCTCTCGATCAGGGCGAGAGCTACCTGATCCTCTGGAATGTGCTCGCACGTGTTGCGATCGTCGCGCTGTTGATCGCCGGATGGTTCGCCATGCCCGTGGCTCCAATGACCTTGCGCCGTTCCGATCAATCGAACGCCGAGCGACTACCGTGAATTTCTGCCATGGAGACGCAGCATGAGACTGTTCCTGATCGGGGGAACCGGGCGAACGGGACAGCTGGTACTGAAGCGAGCGCTCGATCTCGGTCACGATGTGACCGCCCTTGTCCGCGCTCGGTCGGCGTTACCAGGCCACGGCCGCCTTACGCTGGTCGAAGGAAGCGCGCTGGATTCCGGTTTGATTGCCCGAATCCTTCCTGGGCACGACGCAGTGATTTCAATTCTGGGGCGCCGCTCGAGGCGTGATGACACCCTGTTGCGCGATGGCGCGGCCGCCCTGATCGACGGCGCTCTGCGGCTCTGGCGTTCGGCGTTATCTCGTGGTGTCCCAAGGTCTTCATTTTGCAACGCGTAATCCTCTGAACTTGGTACTCAAGTGCGTGTTCACTTCGGAGCTCGCCGACTCCGGCGCGATGGAGCGCCGGGTGCAGGCCAGCAATCTCGACTGGACCATTGTTCGCGCGCCCCGGCTACTGGATGGCGGGTCGGCGGTCGGCTACCGCGTTGAGCGTGATCGTCGGCCGCCCGGTCGGCTGTCCATGCAGCGCGCCGATTTGGCGGCCTTCCTCGTCGATGAAGTTCGGCGCGGTGACCACGTCCGGGCCGTCGTTGGGATCGCAGCCCGGTAAGGAGCCTCGCGCACCATCCGCGAGTCACGGACATCATCTGCGGCGAGCGGCCCGGCAGAGGCGGTCCAGCGTCAGGGCAATCCTCGAGAGCTCTTTGGGCCGGTTCTGTGCCGATGCCCGAGCTTAGTGAGAGGCAGGCCCGCGACGGATGCGTTCATGCGGTATCCAATCCGCGGATGGAAGATTGATCGACCGTCGCCATCGCCGCTTCACCTCCAACCTAACGGAATTTTGGAACGATCACCTCCACGCCTTTGGCAGGAGTGGAGCTTCGCACGTCTTCTCTCTTGAAAAAGGAGATGGAAGGGGCTCCGCCCTCAGCGCGCTTTGGAGTGCCTTCCGCCCAGCTTCGGTCGCGTGCCACAGGAGCCATGAGCGCGTGCTTCACCGCGCTCCCTGCAGCCGTTCCCCGCGAAGGCACTCACTCCGCTTGCACACCCGCTGCTCGCCGCGAGGCAGGGGTTCGAGCGCGCTGGTGCGCTCTTCACCCTGCCTGTTAATGAACCGAAGTTGCACTGGCGGCCGAACTCGCAAGCAAAAGGCTCTTGCAAAAGGTGGGGAGTCCCCACCGCTCCCGGCCGCCCTTGACCTTGCTACCCCAGGTCTCGCCGACGGGCAGGGTTGCAGCGCAGCGCTGCGCTTCAACCTGATAGGAGATGACAATGAACGTAACAGTTTCTCAGCACAGCGGACAAAAGGCTTCGGGCGGATTCCGGGTGGACATCTCGCGCGGCCAGCGGATCGGCCGGGTGTCCTCGGAGTGCTTTGCCCGGCCTGATGATGAGCGATATCTGAACCTGCCGAACCTTTATGACGCGGTGCGCAGCCGGGGAGAGCGGGTGCAGGCCCGCATCGTCGAGAGCCGATCTATTCGCGTGGAAGCTAGCAGAGAGAACGCCGAGCGGTTGGCCCTGATCGTTCCCGGTCGTGACGAATCGGTGGCGCCGACGCATTGGAGCTTTGGGCAGTTGTGCACGCTGGTCGGCGCGCCGGCCGCTTACGTACGACAACTGCCCGCCCCGTTAGCGGCGATCAACCTGCAGCATGGCTTGCTGTCGCATCACGCCGAACTGGTCAAAACGCTGGAAGCCGACAGCGGCCGGGTGGAGCTTCGCGCCGTCACCGGGCCGGACTATGGCCGCATCTGGGATCATGAGCTGGTGGCAGCGGTCATGCAGATCGGCGGCAACGGCACCGGTGACACGCGGTGGAAGGTGCCGGGCGTGATCGACTGGTCGAGCATGACTCACAACCCGTTTGTGGACGTGACCAAGGACACCACCACGCTCTGTGCCAGTGACCGCGACGTGTTCCTGTTTCTGGTCGACGACACCAATCCGATCGAAGCGGGGCGGCTGCCTGACGGTTCGCCTGATGTCTATTTCCGGGGCTTGAATTGCTGGAACTCCGAGGTGGGCAGCAAGACGCTCGGTATTGCGAGCTTCTATCTGCGCGCCGTCTGCATGAACCGCAATCTCTGGGGCGTGGAGAATTTCGAGCAGATCACGATCCGGCGTTCGAAGTTTGCCGCGCAGCGCTTTGCCCACGAGGCCGCACCGGCATTGACGAACTTTGCCAACTCCTCGCCTGCACCGTTTGTCGCCGGCATTGCAGCCGCCCGGCAGCGCATCGTCGCCCGCACCGACGAGGACCGGGACAGCTTCTTGCGCAAGAGCGGCCTTGCCAAAGCCGAGACATCGAAGGTCATCGAGGCCGTCCTTGGCGAGGAGAACCGCAAGCCGGAGAGCATTTTCGACTTCGTGCAAGGCATCACGGCTGTGGCGCCGGGTAAGGTGCATCAGGACGCCCGGCTGGAGCTGGAAGGCAAGGTCAAACGCTTGATGGAGCGCGCGGTCTAAACGCGAGCTGCGCAACCGGATTACACCGGTTGCGCGCCGTCTGAGCCTCTGATCTGCGTTTCCGCCGCTCCGGTCATCTGGAGCGGCGGGGCGGGCGCGTGCAGACCACTGGGGGCTCGCCGGGCCGCCGGCCCGGCTCGCGACAACACAGAGATCCAACATTCGATCGTAGGTATGACGTCCAAGCGGACGGACGAATTCGTCCGACGTTCTGAATTGCCGTGGTTACGCGATCTTGCAAGATCGTCGGCTGCCGCGGCTTGACGACGCCGAGAGATGGCCCGCGACGTCGAACTGCGGTGACGCCCGCTGACGCAGCTCACTGCAGATAATCGACACATCAACTACTGCACGTGCGTAGAGAGAGTTGAAGCGCCGCCGTCAACACGCTGCAGATGGCATTAAACCTTAGTCGTTTGAGGGTTGCGTTCCCTTCGCTCAACGCTGTCGGTTTGGCGATAATCTGCACAAGTCAGCGCCACCAAGTGCAGTCGATCTGCAGCGGGATTGCCGAGAGATCCTCGTCGACGTGCAGCCGTGGAAGGAAATTCGTGTCATTCTTCTGCAACGAGAGTGCGTGAATTCCGCAGTTTGACGGCAGCGAGTTGGCGGCTTCACAGAAGCCGTATCGATCGTCGATCGCAAGAGCGATGCAAATTAGCGGCCGAGGTTGGCTGGTTCAAAAGGCGTGCAAAAAAAACGGGAAGCCAAGCGAAGGGCTGAGGGAAGAGAAGGAAGGGAGTTTTCACACCCTATGCACCCGCCGTGCATCGTGAAAGGCCGATTGAAAGTGCTACTGAGCATGTTGATTGGAGATCGGCGGCTTCTGAGCTCGCGATCCTACATCGTAAGGCTTGCACGGAATCGACTTTGAAACGTGTTGGTGGGCTTGGGTCGCTCACCCAAATTGTGGTAGTCAGTCTGCAGAGTTCAGAACCGTGCGTCCGGCAGCTAGCGCCATATAGTCTGGCTGCTTCGGCGTTGATCTGGTGCAGGAGATGTAGCAATCGAATCAATCGCACTCCGTCGTGTCATGGCGTATATTTTCGTCTCATAGAGCGTGTTAGTGATGAAAGCAGATTTGGACAATCGTTGATGGCAGGATAAAAGGCGCAAGGTGCGCGCGGTCGGGTGGAGTGAATTAGCGTGCTTCTTCAAATCGTCCTTCGCACATTGTGAAGATCTCGTACAACTTGCCATGTTCGTCATCATGTTATTCTTGTTAGACGAATGTCACCTTCTGAAGATTTGCTAAGGCGAATAGCGAAGAAGTCCCTCATGAGTGCTGCTGTCACGGCCTTGGCATCCGGCATTCACACCGCGTGCGTGGCTGATGACGTGGCTAGATCCGAAGCTGGAGAACGACAGTGGGCGCGTAGGCCAGCGGTAAGGCTGGCGGATCGAGGTCACGATGAATGTCAGCCGGCTATCTGGGTCATGGGAAGGAAGCCTGCGCGACGGGGGGCTGGAAATGAGGCTTGATGGCCTCATCCCGTTTTGGTCAGATACCGAACTCGGCGGGGGACGTGCTGCTGCAAGTCTGTCGAGGGAGAAGACGAGATGAAGATGATCAAGGGTCCGGCGATATTCCTCGCGCAGTTCATCGCGGACGCGGCGCCGTTCAACTCCTTGGACGCGATCTGCGGATGGGCCGCCTCGCTCGGCTATGACGGAATTCAGATCCCAAGCTGGGATGGCCGAGTCTTCGACCTCAACAAGGCTTCGGAGTCCCAGGTCTATGCCGACGAGGTGAAGGGAATCGCGGCCGAACACGGCCTTTCCATCACTGAACTTTCGACCCATCTCCAAGGCCAGCTCGTCGCGGTTCACCCCGCCTATGACGCTGCATTCGACGGCTTCGCCGTGCCGGAGGTGCGCTGCAATCCAAAGGCGCGCACCGAATGGGCCGTCGACCAGGTCAAGCGCGCAATTCGGGCATCAGGCCGCCTCGGGCTCACGGCACAGGCAACCTTCTCAGGCGCATTGGCCTGGCCGTATGTCTATCCTTGGCCGCAGCGTCCAGCCGGCCTCATCGAAGCCGCCTTTGACGAACTCGCCAGGCGCTGGCAGCCGATCCTGGATTATGCTGAAGAGCACGGTGTCGATCTTGCCTATGAGATCCACCCCGGCGAAGACCTTCACGACGGCATCTCATATGAGATGTTTCTCGATCGGGTGAAGGATCATCAGCGGGCGAACCTGCTCTATGACCCCTCGCATTTCGTGCTGCAGCAGCTCGACTATCTCGACTACATTGACATCTACCATGAGCGCATCAAAGCCTTCCACGTCAAGGACGCCGAGTTCAACCCGACGGGCCGGCAGGGCGTCTATGGCGGGTTCCAGAGCTGGGTCGACCGCGCCGGCCGCTTCCGCTCCCTGGGCGATGGGCAGATTGATTTTGCCGCAATCTTCTCCAAGCTCACGCAGTACGACTATGGCAGCTGGGCGGTGCTGGAATGGGAATGTGCACTGAAGCACCCTGAGCAAGGTGCGCGCGAAGGCGCGGAATTCATAAAGAGGCACATCATTCGGGTCACCGAGAAGTCCGTTCGATGATTTCGCGGGCTCCGGTGCTGATGAACAAATTAACCGGAAGATGCTTGGCCTCTCCTGAGCGAGGAACTAGGGATGGTGATTGAGGCAAGTAGCGCGGGCGCAGGTCAGCGCCGTATCCGGTTGGGCATGGTCGGCGGCGGCCAAGGGGCTTTCATCGGCGCCGTCCACCGCATGGCCGCGCGGATCGACGACAAGTTCGAGCTCATCGCCGGCGCGTTGGCGTCGGATCCGGTCCGGGCCAAAGCCTCGGCGGCGGAGCTCGGGATCGCCAGCGACCGCGCCTATGGCTCGTTCGAAGAGATGGCCGATGCCGAGGCCGCGCGGGCGGACGGTATCGAGGCGGTGTCGATCGTGACCCCTAATCACATGCACGGGCCGGTTGCCAGGGCCTTCCTTAAAGCCGGCATCCACGTCATCTGCGACAAACCACTCACGACGACTGTTGCCGAGGCCGAGGAACTGCTGGAGTTGGCCAAGAAGACCGGCAAGGTTTTCGTGGTGACCCACAACTACACCGGATATCCCATGGTACGGCAGGCCCGCGCCATGGTCGCAAATGGGGATCTCGGCGACATCCGGCTCGTTCGGGTCGAATATTTGCAGGATTGGCTGACCGAGCCGCTAGAAGCGAGCGGCCATAAGCAGGCCGCGTGGCGCACGGACCCGAGCCGTTCTGGTGCTGGCGGTTGCATCGGCGACATCGGCACCCACGCCTACAATCTCGCCTGCTTCGTCACGGGGCTCGAGCTTGAGGAACTGCTTGCCCAGCTCTCCACCTTCGTCGGCGGCCGGCGTCTCGATGACGATGTCCAGAATTCTCCTCAAATGGAAAGGCGGTGCCAAAGGCATGCTTTGGGCAAGCCAGGTCGCGGTGGGCAATGAAAACGGCCTGACGCTACGCGTCTATGGCACCAAGGGTGGCTTGGAGTGGGCACAAGAGAACCCAAATTATCTTTGGTTCACGCCGTACGGGCAGCCCAAGCAACTCCTGACCCGCGGCGGTGCCGGCGCGCTGGGCGACGCCGCCCGTGTCACCCGCGTGCCGTCGGGGCATCCCGAGGGTTATCTCGAAGGTTTTGCAACCATCTATGCCGAGGCAGCGCGCGCCATTCGTGCAAGGCAGGCTGGCAGGACGCCGGATCCGGCGGTCATTTTCCCAACCGTCGAGGATGGTCTCGCCGGTGTGAAGTTCATCGAGGCTGCGGTGAGCTCATCTGCAAGCAATGGCACGTGGGTTCGGATCACGTAATGCACGATAGGTATTGCGAGATCGGCACCTAGGAGATGGTTATATGATTGGCGACCCCATAGCCGCTTCTGACCCATCCCCGACCTCGCGCCCGTGTCTTCGATGCCGGCTTCCGGGTGGACCGGAAGTAGTGGTCTAGGAACCAATAGCCTGCTTTTGGACCCGAAGCGGATATCGGAATGGTCGATTGCGGTCGCCGAGTCAGCGGCTATTTTGCTCTATACTCATAGCGAAGAGACATGCTGCATGTACAAGCTCGGCGATTTTGTCCGCCACAGAAGCGGTGGCCCAATCATGGTAATTGACCAGGAGGTTTCCCGGTCTTCCATCGAGCAGAGGATCGGGTGCGTTTGGACCGCGGGCGGGGAACGCCGCCATGCTTCCTTCAAAGAGGGAGAGCTTCAGCCAGTACATGGTGACGGTACAACCAGAGACTTCAGGGCAGGCCACTGAGCCACGTTCCTTCCGAATGTCCCCTTCTGGCCCTTCGTAACCGATCGCGATCCTGGCGTTACGCCGGCCGTTAGGGGTAAACCTGACATCGGTCGCTCGGCGCGAAATCGACGTCGCTGACCCGTAGGCGAAGTTATCTTTGTTGAGTTGGTTCACCTTGCAGTTGGACCAATGGACGCGTTCTGCGGAGTGTGCGCTGATGCAGCGCACACTCCGGAGCTCCACGGCGAAGTTAGTGTTGCGCTGCCAACCGCACGCCGTCCGGCCCAATCAGTCCGGGATACGGCGCTTTGAATTTGTAGATCGTTCCGCTGACGGCACCTTCCATGTAGACGTACTGGTTGTTCTCACCGCCAAAGGCGAAGTTCGTGGCCGAGGAGTCGCCATTCGGCAACGGCACATAACCGATGATGAAGCCGCGCGGATCGTACTCAATGACTCCGCCGATACCGCACGCCGCCCAGAGATTGCCGTGGACATCATAGTGGATGCCGTCCGGACCGCCGTTGCCGGGATTGTAGCTCCCGGCGGTGGCGAAGAAGAATGTCGTGTGCGACGGGTCCTTCGCGCAGTCGGCGCAGGCAGGATTTGGTCCTTGTAGGAAAGAATAATACAGCATCCGGTTGCTTGCATAGTCGGCAACAGCCAACGTGCCGTCATCTGGCGAAACAGCTATGCCGTTGGGGAAGCTGCCTGTCGTGATGATGCGCCGGAGAATACCATCCTTGGAATATTGATAGACGGCACCGGTCTTATCCGCCGCATCGGGGCCGGGCCCTGTTCCCCAGGGATCGGTGAAATACAGGTTGCCCTCGGCGTCGAAGTCGAGATCATTCGGTCCCTTGAAGAGTTCGTTGTGGAAAGTCGAAACGAGCGAGCTGAGCTTCTTCGATTCCGGATCGTACACAAGGACGCCGAGATGGCGCGTCGTGACGTAGAGCTTGCCGTCGTGCCAGCGCGTGCCTTGCGGTTCGCAGGCGGGGCCGAGGTCGTCCTTTGGATTGCAGTTGAACACGGGAACCAGCTTGGCGTCGGGCGTTAGGTAGGACACCCAGCCGCTGCCGATCGCGACAAACCAGAAGTTGCCAGCCTTGTCGAAGGCTCCCCCTTCAAGAAACTTGCCCTGCGGCTGATCATGTATATCCGCGAACAAGCTGACCGGTCCGATGCCTGGGGGCGGTGGCGGCAAGCCCCATGGCTGCACTTGCTCCGGCGACGGTGGACCGGCGAGCGGAGGCGGGGGGACCGACGGGCTTTGCGCCGATGCATCTTGAACCGTTGCGGCCGAGCCGCCGAATACAAGCGAAAGAGCACAGAGGGCACTTGCCAACTTCGTTGTCATGGCGGTTTCCTTCGACGCGGTTGTTTTTGGTTGCTTCCTGCCCGCGCTTCAAAATCAGCTCAAAACATGGCACGAACATGGGCGCCGATGCGACGATCCTTTTAGAGAGCTATTTTGGAGACGCTAATTGGGGGCAATTGTTGCGAGCCGATTTGGCACAAGCCGGGTCAAAAAGTGATCCGAAGTGACCGCTACCGATGTCGCCTTTTGGCCGATTGTGTTGAAAACGGCGGCGGTTGCGACGCAGATAGCCACGAAGACAACAGTGCCGTCTGTTTATTCATGTTCGTGACGGCAGAAAATCTCCCATAGCTGAGAACGTTCAGGCACCGCGAATGTCCGGTCGCAAGGGTACAGCCGACGCGGCGGGGTTATGAGCGACTCAACCGCTTTTGACCCACAGCAGACTGTCGATATTTCATCGTAGGAAAGGAAAATGTCAGCCTGAAGTCGCCCAGTTCGGACGACGACAGTGCAGACACTTGCGCGCGAATGGATTACCGCGCCACCAACTAGTGAAGAAGTGGTTGCCGCAACGGGGACATGGAAACATCGCCAGCCGCAACCAGGTGACGAGAAAGGCGAGCATCGCATATCGCCCCAGACCGCGACGACGGCCTCCACATTGAGGGATGCCATCCTACACGGGAGTTTCCTCGCCCGTTCGCACTACCGCCCGACCCAGGCGACGGCCGAACCGATCTACGAAGGCAAAGCCGTCATGGCCCGCGCCATATCAGAAGTCTCGGCATAGGTCACCATGTGACCGGCATGTTCAACTAATTCGAGCACGGAGCGTCCGATCACTTCGTGTAGATGCCGCGACTGTTCGGGGTCGATCAGTTTGTCCTCCGCTCCATGAACGATTCGGAGTGGGCACTCAATTCGCGAATATTGAGCCTGGAACTGCGCCGCCGCAGGAATAAGGAAGGCGCTTTCTTCCGCAGCCGCCCTCAACTGTTTGGGTCGGATCGTGAGGGAAACTGGAAATTCGTCCTTGAATTTTTGTGGGATTGGACGCGGTGCGAAAGGCTTTCGAAGTATGCTCGGCATCATGAGCCAAGAGATGATCGGGGCAACCGTGTAACGGATCAGATCGCCAATTATGGGTATCGCCGGACCTGACAGCAGCCAAAAGTCCAAGCGCGCATTCGGAAAGTAATAGCCCGACGCAAGCACGAGGCCGCGGATCGAGTAATCATTACGCAAGGCAAGTGCGACTGCGACAAGCGTGCCCCATGAATGCCCCAGAACGACAGGATTATGCACCCCAAGTTGACGAAGAGCTCTAGTGAACAGAGCCGCCTGGGCGGTCGGCGTCCAGATGCGCGAGCGGGGCCGCTGGCTGTATCCAAAGCCTGGCCGGTCAAAACATAAAACGCGGTTATGGCTGGCAAGGAGGTCAACAAGTCCGCTGATCGTGAGATCCTGGAGCATCGTTCCGTTGCCATGGAACAGGATCATGCAGGGGGCATCCACATTGCCCCGGTCGATGTAGTGAAGCCGCACGCCGTCGCAGTCAATAAACCGGCCAATGGGAGGGTGCTTTCGTTCAGCGACGATCTGGAAAATCACATTGCCGGCGACAACAAGAACCGCGACGATCGCAATGACCAGGACAGTGCTTTCCAAGTTCGACATGGCTGAGCCTCGATTAAGGCCTTGGGTGGCGAAAGCGAGGATGGTGCGACCGAACCCGCCTGTGAAAGAACAGGAGACAGGCGTGCTCGTTCCACCGGATATGCTGGCTCGGGCTGCGTCCCGACGCCGGCGCGTTTTGGTCAGCCTAAACGGGCTCTGATGCTGATCCCCATTGCCCAGTTTCCGCTGGCGCGGTGAGGAAATTGGGCAATGAGTGAGGCCGCACGACGTGATGTCGGCTTCGGAGTCACAATCGATCTTGTCGCCAATGACTTCGCTGGGTCCACTCTACCCCTGAAACCGGACATTCAGAGCTCCGAGGCGATCTTCGGCTATGGGCCAACAGCGGACTCAACCGTTCGCGAAGTTCTTGATCTATTATCCGTTGTCGAGCAAGCATCTGGCTCATGAAAAGCGATGACCCAAAGGCGATAGTGCCGCAGGGATACGACAGGATTGCCGATGCGTATCTTGCGCGCTTCGGTCAATCGACCGTGAGGGACGCCAAGTTCGCAGGATTATTGAAAAAGCTGCCGGCCGGAGCGACGGTGCTTGATCTGGGGTGCGGCGCAGGCGACCCCGTTGCTCGGGAGCTTGTCGCGCACGGCTTCCGGGTCACTGGTGTGGACGCATCCCTTGGGCAGATCGAACGCGCCCGGCGGAATGTCCCGGAAGCGAGCTTTGTCCACGCGGATATGACGAGCGTCCAGCTTCCCGCAGGGTCGTTTGACGCCATATCTGCTTTCTATTCGATCACCCATGTTCCGCAGAACGAGCACCAAGCGCTCATTGGGCGCATAGCGACTTGGCTTCGACCGAACGGAGTTTTCCTGGCGAGCTTTGGATCATCTGAGGGCAATTGGTTGGGGGAATGGCTTGGCGTTACAATGTTCTTCAGCCATCTTAGCCCAGACGAGACAAGGCGGATCGTCAAGGACGCTGGTTTAACCATTGAGAAGGCAGAGTTAGTCACGCAAGACAACGAAGAAGCGACGTTTCTTTGGATCGCGGCGCGTAAAGGTTGAAGGTCTACTTAGGGTCAAAAGCGGTTGCGTTATCGGCCCGCATCCTACGTCCGCTCCCTCGCTGGGATTGGACGTTCTCCTTCGCGGCAAAATCGACGGCTTCGGTCCAAGCCAAACTCAAGACGCAACTGCAGAGCCCGCCTTTTGAGCCCGCGCCGATACTGGTTGCTCTTTCCGTGCGCTTGATTGTGCTTTGGGGGCGACTTGAAGAGCAGGTGCTGCTTGCAGCGCTGGGGCCGCAAATGTCCCGGCGATCGGAATCAATAACTGTCTTTTGCGTGTCCCTCCGCCCTCCATTCCACCATCCACCATCAGCGCCACTTCCGTGGACACTCGAGATCGTGAACCAATCTATCGGTACTCAGCGTGATTGGAGATGCGCCAATGGATAGTCCGAAATATCTCACGATTGAGGAGGTCGCGGAACGCTATCGCGGACTGGTAAGCGTCGGAACTCTGAGAAACTGGCGAGCGATGCGCGTGGGCCCTGCTTTCGTCAAGATCGGCAAAGCAATTCTCTACCCAGAGATCGAGCTCAGCGCTTGGGAGAAGAGAAATATGGTAGTCTGCCGTGCGCCTGGAAAGCGACCCGTGACTGGACCTGATCAGGCGTGAGGATCGTAATTTCGAACGCGCTACCGTTCCCAATCGCCGCCCCCTATTGATCATCGCGTCATCAAATGCCCAATGAACTGAGCTACATGGCGGCGGTCCAATGCTGATGCACAACCATCCACCGTCTATACTGCGGATCTGCAGAATTCCACCGTTGCCGAAAAGGCAAGGACGAGAGCAGGGGCTATTTCCGGGGCTGCGGCCCAGAGATATGCAAAGGCGCGTCCGCAATATTGCAGATCGCTTCAACGAGGAGACGTATCGCTCGCCCTTGCCACTCGATTTGATCAATCGGAGCTTCCCAATACTCCGACACGACGTATGCCAAATGGCGGGCCTTTACGCTCAGACCTATTATCGTATGAGCCGGCGTCTCCATGATCGCGCGTTCGATGGGATCGAGGCGAGCCAGCACGGCCTCGTCTTGTGCCGTTAGGTATTCATCGTCTCGATCGCCTAAATCAGCACCTCCGCGATCGAGCTCCGCGGCGAGTATGATAAATTGCTCCTCAAGTGCCGAGAGACTGGCGTCTGGCTCAGCTGACGCGGCAGAATCCTGATCGCCAAGACGTGCTCGCTTGTCCATTTCAGCTCCGATGAACGGAAACAGTTTGCGGGACACAGCTTCGCAGCCATGTCTCACCTTTACTTCACACCTCTTGCTCCGGCGACCTCGTGGTGCCAGCTGAGTGACGCACCGAAACCTGCGCGGCCGGTGGTATTTTCGTATTATAGATAGAATTTCCAGTGCTGCTTTGGTCCTACGGTCCGGATGGACTGGTCTGACCCACAGGCAGCGCGCGGCATTCTTGGAATGAATGTTAAGCGGCTTCGGAAGGCGCAACGGTTGAGCCAAGAGCGCTTGGCTGAGCTGACTGGCTTGGATCAGCCGCATATCAGTGAGATCGAGGCCGGGCTGATCAACCTCACATTGGACAACGTCCAAGCCCTCGCTATAGCATTAGGCGTCGAACCCTCAGATCTGCTGAAGCCGGCTCGCTAGGGCACGACGTTTTGAAAAAAGGCTCTTGAACCCAGGTGCCGTCATCGTACGCAGCAGGGAGAGCCACCAACCGCCAGCTGGCCGAGCGCCCCGGAAGAGGGGCGGCATTCCCACCGAACGTCACCTGCGACGAGCTATTGCAACGCCCAGAAGAAACGCTACCAGGAGGGAAGCAAGTGGGGCCTTGCGGGCGCTGTTGCTCAAGAAGCTGAGCGGCATTCCTGGCTTGCGTCCGGACTCGATAGCATCGCCCACCTGCTTCGCGGCTCGCCTTACGACGCCTGCGAAGGCGTCGATGGCGGGCTTCCTTTCCTCCGCGGGGTAGAGCCCTTCATAAATAAACGGCGGGAGAGCTGGATGGTCACTCATGGTCGTTTCTCGCGTACAAAGCTTTGCATTAGACCACCAATGTCGCGGAGTTTCGGATAGTTCCGCGCGTGCGCGTGCGCGCGCGCCGGCACGATGCCGAGGCCGCCCGTTCTCCCGGCAAAGCCATGTTCGTGGCCTGTGCCGCACATGGAGAACGCCGCAATGAAATCGCAATGAATTGGGTGAAATGAACATGAACAAAATGGGACAGGAGCGGTCGTCAAACAAGAAAAATCAATAACTTAGAATACACACACTGCGTTCGGGACGCAGGAGCGCAACGTGTTGAGGGTGGGGGGACGCGCCTAAGGAGTGGGCGCGTTCAAGTATTCACGCCGTCAACCGGATCGTAAGATCGCGTGCGTGCGGGCATTTCGCCGCAATCGAGCGCTCTGTTTCCAGCTTCAAGCGATCAGGCGATCGCCCGAATAGATCTCGAGAACACGTTCGCAGGACGGTCCAAGCCGTAATGATTACGCAACGTTCTGCCGGTGTAGTCGTGGCGGAACAGGCCACGCTTGCGTAGGATCGGCACGACCTGCTCGGCAAACAGATCGAAGCCGCCGGGCAGGAAGGGCGGCATGACGTTGAATCCGTCGGCGGCGTCGTTTTCGAACCAGGTCTGGATGTTGTCGGCGATTTTTTCCGGCGGTCCGGCGATCACCCAATGGCCCCGCGCGCCGGCGAGCCGCTGCACGAGCTGGCGGATAGTCGGTTTCTCGCGATCGACGATGTCGACGACGAGCTTGAAGCGGCTCGCCACGCCAGGCGCGCCGTTGGTATCGATCAGATGACGCGGGAAGTCGCCATCGAGATCGAAGCCGGAAAGATCGAGCCCGGTCATCTGCCGGAGCTGAGTCAGCGAGAATTCCGGCTGGATCAGCGCGTTGAACTCCTCTTGCAGCCGGTCGGCCTCGATTTGCGTGCTGGCGATGAACGGCGAGATGCCGGGCAAAATCTTGATCTGGTCGGGGCTGCGGTCGAACGCGCGCGCCTGGCGCTTGATGTCGGCGTAAAACTCTTGCGCGCTCGCCAATGTCTGGTGCGCGGTGAAGATGGCCTCGGCAAAGCGCGCGGCAAAGGCACGCCCGTCCTCGGACGAGCCCGCCTGCACGTAGACGGGCCGGCCCTGCGGCGGCCGCGAGACGTTGAGCGGACCGCGCACGCGAAAATGCTTTCCGATGTGGTCGATCGTGTGGATCTTGCTGGTGTCGGCGAAGATGCCGGAGACGGGATCGTTGACCAGCGCGTCGTCTTCCCAGCTGTCCCATAGCCGCGTGATGACATCGAGATATTCCCGCGCCCGCTCATAGCGTTCGTGATGCGGCGGATGCTCGGGCAGGCCGAAGTTTTGCGCCGCCTGCGGCGAGCTCGTGGTCACGATGTTCCACCCCGCTCGGCCGCCGCTGATGTGATCGAGCGAGGCGAACAGCCGCGCGAGATTGTAGGGCTCGGTGTAGGTCGTCGACGCGGTTGCGATCAGGCCGATGCGCTTCGTGGCGGAGGCGATCGCGGTGAGCAGCGTGATCGGCTCGAGCCGGAAGCGCTGCGCGTGGCGGACGTTGTCGGCGAGCGCCGGGCCATCAGCGAAGAACACTGCGTCGAACTTGTGCGCCTCGGCGCGCTGCGCCAACTCCTGATAGTAGGTGACGTCGAGAATGCGGTCGGTGGTCGATGCCTTGTGACGCCAGGCCGCCTCGTGATGACCGTCCGGATAGATGAAGAAGTTCAGGGATAATTGCCGATCGCTCATGGGCTTGCTCGCAAATCTCTGGTCGTTGTCGTGTGACGGTGCCGCGCTTGCGGCGTCGCTCGACTCTATGTCGGCGCTCGCAAAGCTGTCGATGAAATGAATTTGCGTTGTTGCGGGCGAAGCAAGCATGAAGCTTGTGAACGTGCCGCCAACTGGAGACGAGTGACATCGTGCTGATGAAGAAGACGCGTAGATCAGGTGATTTTCTGCGCCGGCGAGTTTGATTTGGCCTGCTCCGAGCGCATCAGGCGATCGCGCAGGCTGTCATCGTCGCAAATATTTCCGTGTCGGTGGGATCGGCGACGCGATCATTGCCCGCCGGGAAAAACAAAGCTGGTTTCGTTTCATTGACTGGATCGCGTTCGCTTTTACGATCTGCAAGGTACAAGCGAGGTCGTTCACCATGCGGCAATCCGATCCACTCGTCGTTCACGAAGCAGCCCGACTGATATCTGCGCCGTGGACGCCGTGCTGTGCCGGCAGAATGGCGGAGAGCTGTACCTCCGGGACGCTTGTGCGGCCGATCATCTAGCCATCGGCGCACATCGCGGTCCCTCAGGACTCGAATCCGAAACACCCCATCACTCGCCGCCGCCGGCGTGACCGGCGCATGGCGAAGCTTTGTCCAGACCATCCCAGGAAAGACCACGATCATGAGCAGCACGACCACCATCGATAATTCCATTCCCCGCGCCGACATCGTCAAGCGTGCGGCGCGGCTCGGTGCCGAGATCAAGAACGTCAAGCTGTCGGGCGATCTGTCCGACGATGTCATCCGCGCCATCAACCAGGTGCTGCTCGAGCACAAGGTGATCTTCTTCCGTGACCAGGGTCATCTCGACGATGCCGAGCAGGAGCGCTTCGCCATCAGGCTAGGCAAGCTGGTGCCGCATCCGACGGTCGGGGCGACCAAGGGCACGTCGTCGATCCTGGAGCTGGATTCGGGGCGCGGCGGCGGCCGTGCCGACCAGTGGCACACGGACGTCACCTTCGTCGACGCCTATCCAAAAATCTCCGTGCTGCGTGGCGTTGTGATCCCGCCGTTCGGCGGCGACACCGTGTGGTCGAACACGGCGGCAGCCTATCTCGACCTGCCGGCGCCGCTGCGCAAGCTCGCCGACGAGCTCTGGGCAGTCCACAGCAACGCCTATGACTACGCCGTGAAGACGCGCGCGACGGAGGCCGACAAGAAACATTTCGACGAAGTGTTCACCGGCACCATCTACGAGACCGAGCATCCGGTGGTGCGTGTCCATCCCGAAACCGGCGAGCGCACGCTCGTGCTCGGTAATTTCGTCCAGCGGTTCGTCGGCTTGCCGAAATATGACGGGCAAAAGCTGTTCGACCTGTTCCAGTCCCACATCACCGCGCCGGAAAACACCGTGCGCTGGACCTGGCGGGCCGGGGATGTCGCGATCTGGGACAACCGCGCGACCCAGCACTACGCGGTCAACGACTATGGCGATCAGCACCGCATCGTCCGCCGCGCCACCATTGATGGCGACGTGCCGCTCAGCGTCGATGGCCGCCGCAGCGTGACGCGCATCAAGTCGTCGAAACCGCAGACGGCCAAGGCCGCCTGATCTCGCATCAGTCACAGGATTGACCAGAATGAACTCGTTGTTTCGATTTGTACGCGCGCGGCAGGTCGCCGCGCGCAGGGCGGCGCGGCTGCTGCTCGCCGGCGCCTTGACGTTCGGCCTGATGGCTCCCGCCTTCGCCGAGCCGCCGCTCGACAAGACCGAGATCCGCTACCAGGGCTGGGCTGGGCAGGTGACGTTCATCGAGCTCGCCGAGGACCTCGGCTATCTCGCTCCGCTGAAGCTGAAATGGGTCGGCAACACTATCAGCGGCCCGCAAGACATCCAGACTGTCGTCACTGGTGATATCGACATCGGGGGCGCCTTCTATGGCGCGATCCTCAAGCTGATCGCGGCCAAAGCGCCGATCAAGGCTGTCGTCGGTTATTACGGCTCCGACGCTAACACCTATCAGGGTTACTTCGTCAAGGACGACAGCCCGATCAAGACGGCACGCGACCTGATCGGCAAGAAGGTCGCTGTTAACACGCTCGGCGCGCACCTGGAGTTCGTGCTTCGCGAATACCTCGCCCGTAACGGTCTCTCCGCGAGCGAGGCCAAGCAGGTGACGCTGGTAGCGATCCCGCCGGTCAGCGGCGAGCAGGCCTTGCGCCAGGGCCAGGTCGAGGTGAGCACGCTGAGCGGCCTGCTGCGCGACAAGGCCCTCGAGCGCGGCGGCATCCACTCGTTGTTCAACGACACCGACCTGTTTGGCCAGTTCACGGGCGGCTCTTACGTGCTGCGGGACAAGTTCATGAAGGACAATCCCGAGGCGTCCCGCAGGCTGATCGAAGGAATCTCGCGCGCGATCGAATGGGCGCAGGCGAGCCCGCCGGAAGAGGTGAGGGCTCGCTTCAACAAGATCATCGCCGAGCGCAAGCGCAACGAGGACGCCTCCTCGATCAAATACTGGAAGAGCACGGGCGTCGCATCCAAGGGCGGCGTGATCTCGGACGCCGAGATCCAAGTGTGGATCGACTGGCTGGAGAAGGACGGCCTGTTCAAGCCGGGCCAGATCAAGGCTTCCGATACCTACACCAACGCCTTCAACTATTTCCGCACCGGCAAGACCGCGGAGGCGCAATGAGTTCGGTCAAGATCAGCTTCGAGCGCGTCTGCAAGGAGTTTGTGACGCGCGGCGAGGGGGACGGTCCGGCTGACCGCTTCACCGCGCTAGAGGACATTTCGTTGGGTGTTCGTGCCGGCGAGTTCCTGGCCCTGGTCGGTCCGAGCGGCTGCGGGAAATCGACCTTGCTCGATCTGCTGGGTGGGCTGACCACGCCCACCAGCGGCCGCATCCTGCTCGACGGAAGGCCGATCACGGGGCCAGGACACGACCGCGGCATCGTATTCCAGCAATATGCGCTGTTTCCCTGGCGCACCGCCGCGGAGAATGTCGAGTTCGGCCTCGATATGGCCGGGCTCAAGGCGAAGCAGCGACGCGAGATCGCGTGGAATTTCCTCGATCTCGTTGGCCTGTCCGGCTTCGCCAACCGCTATCCGCACGAGCTCTCCGGCGGCATGAAGCAGCGCGTCGCGATTGCGCGCAGCCTCGCCTACGATCCCGAGGTGCTCTTGATGGACGAGCCGTTCGCCGCGCTCGACGCCCAGACGCGCGAGACGCTCCAGGGCGAGTTGCTGCGGATCTGGCGCGCCATCGGCAAGACGATCGTCTTCATCACCCACGGCATCGACGAGGCCGTCGTGCTCGGCCAGCGCGTGGCGGTGATGACCTCGCGCCCGGGCCGGATCAAGCAGGTGATCGACATTCCGGAGATGCTGCGCAGCGAGGCCGAGGACGTGCGCGCGCTGCCGGAGTTCGGCCATGTCAGGCACGAGGTCTGGAGCCTGCTCCGTGAGGAGGTGCAGAAGGCCCAGCAGGGACAATCGAGCGGTGGCATCAGCGCGCGCCGTGTGACCCGTGACGTGAAGGAGGTGGTCCGTGTCTAGCCTGGAGACGCTGACTTTATTGGAGCTGGCGCATGGACGTCCGCAATCCCTATCCGTAGAGCGCCGACCGTCGCCGATCGCTGGCGGGATTCGCGCGGCCGCGCGCGGGCTCGCCGGGTTCGCGCATCGCTCGCTGCTGCTCATCGCGTTGCTCGCGCTGTGGGAGGCCGCCCCGCAACTCGGCTGGATCGATCCGGTGTTCCTGCCGCCGTTCTCGGAAGTGATCGCCGCCGGCTGGCAGCTCGCGCAAACCGGCGAACTCTATGACGACGTCTCGGCCAGCCTGCTGCGCGCACTGAGCGGATTTCTGATCTCGGTCTCCCTGATCGTTCCACTGGGCCTCGCCGTGGGCTGGTATGCCCGGCTCGGCAATCTCCTAAACCAGTTCGTCGATATCTGCCGCAACACCGCGCCGCTGGCGCTGTTGCCGGTGTTCATCCTGCTGCTCGGAATCGGCGAGATGTCGAAGATCACCATGGTGATCTATAGCTGCGCCTGGCCGCTGCTGCTCAACACCATCGCCGCGGTGAAGCAGGTCGATCCACTCCTGATCAAGTCGGCACGGACGATGGGCGCGACGCCGCAGCAACTGTTCCGCAAGGTGATCCTGCCGGCGGCGCTCCCGACCATCTTCGTCGGCATTCGGCTTGCGAGCGCGTCGGCCATGCTGGTGCTGGTCGCCTCCGAAATGGTCGGCGCCAAGGCGGGGCTCGGCTATCTCATCATCAACAGCCAGTACAGCTTCCTCATCCCGCAAATGTATTTCGGCATTTTGGGCATCACGGTGATCGGGCTCGCGTTCAACGCGGTGCTCCAGGCGCTGGAGCGGCGCTTCATGCGCTGGAGGGCACCGGTCACGGCATGAGCACGAAGCTGATTGCTATCATTTCGAATGGGGACGTGATCCATGACCAACCAAATCCACCGCGCCGAGCGCAGGTCCGCACCAAGCGGATCGGTTGAATACGACGCCGACGTGCTGGTGCTCGGAGGCGGCCCCGCCGGCACCTGGACGGCGGTGAGCGCGGCCGAGCGTGGCGCGCGCGTCGTGCTCGCCGACAAGGGGTTTTGCGGCACATCCGGCGCCACCGCGGCAGCGGGCACCGGGGTCTGGTACGTCGATCCCGTGCCGGCGCAGCGCGAGGCCGCGATGGCCAGCCGCGAGAAGCTAGGCGGTTTCTTGCAGGATCGCCGCTGGATGGCGAATGTGCTCGATCTCACCTTTCAGCAGAGCAATCGGCTCGCCGACTGGGGTTATCCCTATCCCGTCGATGACCGCGGCAAGTCGCAGCGCAACTCGCTGCAAGGCCCCGAATACATGCGCCTGATGCGCAAGCGGACCAAGCAGGCCGGCGTCACTATTCTCGATCACAGCCCGGCGCTCGAATTGCTGGTGGATGAGGATGGCACCGTTGCCGGCGCCAGTGGCTTGCGCCGCCAGAAGCGGGACCGCTGGATGGTGCGCGCCAAGGCGGTCGTGATCGCGACCGGCGGCTGCGCGTTCCTGAGCAAGACCCTGGGATCGAACGTGCTGACCGGCGACGGCTATCTGATGGCTGCGGAAATCGGCGCCGAGTTCAGCAGCATGGAGTTTTCCAATCCGTATGCGATCTCGCCGGCGTTCGGCTCGGTGACCAAGACGCTGTTCTACGGCTGGGCGACTTTCACCTATGAGGACGGCAGCGTGGTGCCGGGCGCTGCGTCCAAGGGCGGTCGCTCGGCGATTGCCCGTGCGCTGCTCGGGGGGCCAGTCTATGCCCGGCTCGACAAGGCCGACGAGGACGTGCAGCGGCACATGCGCACCGCGCAGCCGAATTTCTTCCTGCCGTTCGACCGCACCGGCATCGACCCGTTCCGCGACTTCTTTCCGGTTACGTTGCGACTGGAAGGCACCGTGCGCGGCACCGGCGGCTTGCGCATCGTCGATGACACCTGCGCCACCAGCGTGCCCGGGCTTTATGCCGCGGGCGATGCGGCGACGCGCGAACTGATCTGCGGCGGCTTCACCGGCGGTGGCAGCCACAACGCCGCCTGGGCGATGTCGTCCGGGGTTCTCGCCGGGCAAGGAGCCGCGGCCTATGCCAGGCAGGCCAGTCCGATCGGCGGAGCGAAACTGTCGTCGGCAGGAACAATCGGCTTTCGCAGCCGCTTGCGGCGCGCATTCGAACCGGCGGCATTGGCAAAGGCCGTCCAGAACGAGGTCTTCCCGTACGAAATCAACTATTTCCGCGAAGCGTCGCGGCTCGACGGCGCATTGGCGCGGCTCGACGATGCGTGGCGGGATGTGTCCGACGCGGATGCGGCCGAAACGTCCGGCCTGCTGCGCGCCCGTGAAAGCGCCGCGATGCTCGCTACCGCGCGGTGGATGTATCGTAGCGCGCTGGCGCGCCAGGAAAGCCGCGGCATGCATCGCCGCGACGATTTCCCCGATCTCGACCATCGCCAGCGCCACTACGTGACCACAGGTGGCCTCAACGAGGTCTGGACGTCGATTCGGCCGCATGCCGAGGCGACCTATGCGGAGGCTGCGGAATGATCGAGGTCATTGATGCCGAGCGCTGTACGTCCTGCGACATCTGTGTCAGCGTGTGCCCGACCAACGTATTCGACAAGACTGGCGGCATTCCGGTGATCGCTCGCCAGGGCGATTGCCAGACCTGCTTCCTCTGCGAGCTCTATTGTCCGGAGGACGCGCTCTATGTCGCGCCCTTCGCCGACGAGACCTGTGCGGTCGATCTCGTCTCGGTCAGGCAATCGGAGGCGTTGGGCAGCTATCGCCGGGCGATCGGCTGGACCGAAGAGACCCGCGAGCGCCGCGGCGTCGACCAGAGCTATTTACTTTTCGGTCGTTAGGGGGTGCACTCGGTACCTTGAAACACAAATAGAATCAGCGCGTTATATCGTGATCAAATCGCAATTTGAACCGAATGTCGGTATCGGTGGTTGCGCCTCCCGGACTTGTACCTATCGATCGACCACCTTGTACTCGGGGTAGCCCCCACAAAGTCAGAGTGGGGACATGACTGGCTGATGTGAGCCCGTAAGCCGCTCCGCTGTCCGTCTTTGGTCTTCTCTTCCTCTTGGCTGCTCAATCGTGCTGACGATAGGACGCCGCAAGGGCCAAACCGAAACTGTGCGAATGTGAAATGATCCAAATCGTCTCTACCTTCGATCGCAATCGACAGCACCAGAAGGATATTCACACGTGCTCAGAACAATCTCCAAGCTTGCGTGTCTCGGATCCGTCGCGAGCTATGTTGCGGCAGTCCCGCCAACGATTGCGCAAACCGCTGACACCGCATCTCCTTCCATCGCGCCGGGTCGTAAATGCTCGGAGTTGACTGGCCTGAAAATTCCGATCGCTACCATCATCACTAGAGCGCAAGAGGTGCCGGCGGCGCCGCCAGGAACCGTGCGGCCGCTGCCGAGATCCTCCGATACGGTTGCGGTGGCCCTCCCATCGAACTGCCTCCTGGAAGGCACCATTGATCAGCGCGTCGGCGTTGACGGCAAGCCATACGCGATCGGTTTTGCGATCGCCTTGCCGGATCGCTGGAATGGACGATTTCTTTTTCAGGGCGGAGGTGGTCTGAACGGCACGGTACGCCCTCCGATTGGTACGCAGGCGGCCGGGGAAGTTCCCGCCCTCGCTCGCGGTTTCGCTGTGGTCACGACGGATAGCGGGCATCAGGACGCGGAGTTCGACGCCTCCTTTATGAAAGACCAGGAAGCTGCGCTGAACTTTGGGAATGCATCAGTGGGGAAGGTCACTGCTGCCGCAAAAGCGATTATCGCTCTCTATTACGGCCAGCCGGCAAAGCACTCGTATTTTGTCGGCTGCTCGACCGGCGGTCGCGAGGGCATGTTGGCCTCCGAGCGATATCCGCAGGAGTTTGACGGTATCGTTTCCGGAGATCCGGCCATGCGCACTGGTCACTCCAACATCGGTCTGGCCTGGGCCAATGCTGCTTTTACCGAGATTGCGCCGAAGGATGCGTCCGGGAAACCGGATCCGACCCAGGCATTCTCGGCGAGCGAGAGGAAGTTGATCACTGACGCTATCCTTGATTCCTGCGATGCCAAGGACGGCATCAAGGATGGAATGATCTTCGATGGCAAAGCGTGCGAGTTCGATCCTGCCGTGCTCACTTGCACAAATGACAAGCGTGAATCCTGTCTCTCTCCGCGCAAGGTCAGCGCTCTGAAAATTGCTTTCGCCGGCCCCAAAAATTCTCACGGACACCAAGTATATCCGTCTTTTCCGTGGGATCGCGGCGTCGCCGCCGAGGGCGTTTCAATCCCGGGCATCCTGGTCACTGGCGGGCGTAGCCCGGTGGGGCCGCTGTACCGGGAAAATATCGACCTTGATCAGCTCGAAGACGCCGTCAATGCGAGCGGAACGGAGCGTTTGACGAACACGGCTTATTGGACAAATCTGACGAGCTTTTTCGGTCATGGCGGCAAGATCCTGTTCTATCATGGCTGGAGTGACCCGTGGTTTTCACCGCTCGATACCCTTGATTACTACGAGCGTATGGCGAAAGATTCCGGCGGGATGGACCAGGTCCGCCAAAAGTCGAGCCGTTTCTTTGTCGTGCCTGGGATGGGGCATTGCCGCAGCGGAGCCACGCTAGATCACTTCGATCTCCTTGGAGCGGTCGTCGATTGGGTAGAACAGGGCAAGGCACCCGACGCCGTGACCGCGAGCGGTCCTGCATTTCCGGGCCGTAGCCGCCCACTTTGCGCCTACCCAAAGCACGCCCAATACAAGGGTAGCGGTGACCCAGAATCGGCAGCGAACTTCGCGTGCGTGGAGTAAGGATGGGAGCAGCGGAAATGACCGCGGCGCAAGCTCGGCTATTCTTCTGAATATGCGTTTGCGCGCGCCTCCTGGTGGCCTCGTGGCGCATCGCGTTCGAAAGCAAGGCCCTCGTCTTCGGAGGGCGACACTCAATTCTGTTAAGCTAAGGTGGAGAATGGCCGGGCTTACGCTGAAAAAGCATCAACCTCCGGATTGCATCAACAAGCAATTGGATCCGATAGATGCCTGCCGCCGGATCCTCTCTCAAGCGCGTTGTCTCCGCTGCGCTATTCAGAAGTCCGGCTCGAACCGTCCTCTCATATTCAGTTTTGATTAGACTGTTCGTGCCGTTAGAACTTTTTCCGGATTTCCTGTCGACATACCGACCCGCTCTCGAAAGGGTTCCGCAGTCACACGCCAAGAGCTCCGCAAAGTGGCCCGCGCGCAACGTGCGCGGACCAGCATTATATGTCCTCGCATGCTCAGATTTCAGGATCTCCAGAATGCAAGCGTGGCCTGCGCGCACTCGTTCATCACCGTTAAGGCACGCTGAACGGTCGGCGCCCCGAGGACAAACGGGTTCGGTGAGCCGGCGGTCATCGCTGCGAACTTATCAACGACGCCGTCGTAGTCGTTGTGATTGGAAATAAAAACTTCCACGCTCTGTTGCTTGGCAATCTCTCGCGCGCGCACCGTCGCGTCCATATAGGCTTGCAGACGTTCAGGCTTCTTCCCAAAGTTGAATCCGGTGCCGCCCCACAGCAACACGCGATGCTTTTGAGAGCCAGACCGCACGTCAAACATCGGCGAGATGGTCCCCAAGGTGTGACCGGGCGTGATTAGGATATCGATTGTCGTGTCACCGAGTGCAACCTTGTCCCCATCGACGACAGAGATGTCGCGCTTCGGAGGTCTGCCCCAGAGTGGGCTGGATGAGGACATCGATGTCGCGCGTCGACATGTGCTCGCGTGCGCGTGCCACGCGCGCATAATATTCGTCGATCGGGAATAGCATCGAGATTGTCACTGGATCGGCACCCGCGAGCGCTAGCCGCAGATGTCGAGGATGGCGAGCATGTAGATGCGCACCACGTCGAGAAATCGGCGATGTCGACGCGCTCGTCGGGCATGGTGTTGTAGCGGCCGCCGGGGCCGCAGACGATGCCCTCCATGCCGCCGGAATAGGCAGATGCCCGGCGTCGGTGCCGTAGTAGCCAGGCGGCGCGACGGCCCGGTCGGCTGCTCGCCGCCGCGCACCTCGCGATAGGCGCGGTTGACGGCGGCCACGATCCGGCTGTTGCGCGCCACCTCGAAGGGCGGCATCGTGGGCCGCCCGAGCGGTGCTCCGGCGTGAGCTCCGCCTTGAGGCCGGGGAAGCGCGCCTCCAGCGCGTCGAGCTCGCGGCGCATGTCCGCCAGCGCTGCCGCTTCGGTTTGGCCCGGCGCGTAGCGGCCCGAGCCCTTGATGCGCACGATAATCGGCGACCTGCGGCGGACGCCATTCGTGCAGCTCGTGGCCGAGCGCGCCATGCACGACGCCGACATGCACGCGGTTGATCGCCTCGTGCTCGGGCGTCGGCGCGCCGGAGAACTTCATCGCGTTCAGGCGCGGGATCAGGTCGCAGGCGGCGGCGATCGCATCGACCGCCTCCTCGCGCTTGGACAGGTGGCGGGTGTTGCCGATCAGCTCGATGATGAAGGTGAAGGCGGCCGCGTGCATGGTGAGCGCCGCCAGATCGGTCGGCTCGGAGTTGATGAAATAATCGGCGCGCAGTCCCTGCTCGATCAGCGAGCGGTGCCGACGCCGCCCTGCAGCTCGCCGACGACGAAGGTGAGGATGACGTCGCCCTTCAGCTTCACGCCGGCCTCGATCAGCGTCCGGACGGCGCAGAAATAGGCGGCGTCGCCGGCCTTCATGTTGGAGACGCCGATGCCGTAGATGAAGTCGTCGTCGACCTTGCCGGCCCAGGGATCGACGGTCCAGCCCTCGGTCACCGGGTTGGTGTCGAGATGGCCGTTGAACAGCAGGCTCTTGCCGCCGCCCGTCCCTTTCCAGCGCCCGACGGCGTTGACCCGCTCGCTCCTGCCACGGAGGTGAGCTCGGCCTCGAGGCCGAGTCTCGCGCATCTGGCCGGCCATGAAGGCGGCGAGCTGCTCTCGCCCTCGGTCTCGAGTAGCTCTTGTGCTGCACCATGCGGCTACAGGAGATCGAGGCAGGCGGGTTCGTCGATCCGGGCGAGCAGCTCGTTGTGATCCATCGAAGCAAGTCCTTCTCATCAGCCGACCGGCACCGGGGAGGCGGCGATCAGTTCGCGGGTGTAGGGATGGATGTGATCCGCATCGAGATCTTCGATGGGCAGCAGGTCGACCAGCTCGCCACGGCGCATCACCGCGAGGCGGTGGGCGATCTGGCGGACCAGGTTGAGGTCGTGGGTGATGAAGAGATAGGCGGTGCCGTGCTGCGCCGCAGCGCGAGCAGCAGCTCGATGATCGGGGCCTGCACCGACACGTCGAGCGGGGCGGTGATCTCGTCGCAGATCACGAGTTCGGGCCGTGCCGCGAAGGCGCGCGCGATGGCGACGCGCTGCTTCTCGCCGCCCGAAAGCTGGTGCGGATAGCGGCCGGCATAGGCGGCCGGCAGGCGCACCTGCTCGAGCAGGCGCGGAATGTCGGCAGGCATCGCCGCCGAACAGGCGAGCGGCCGCGACAGGATCTCGCCGACGCGGTGGCGCGGGTTGAGCGAGGAATCCGGGTGCTGGAACACGATCTGCACGGCGCGGCGATAGGCGGCGTTCATGTCGCGCGCAGAATGGATCCGCCGCTTCTCGAAGGCGGATCTCGCCCGCGAAGCGGGCAAGCCCGGTGAGCGCGCGGGCCATCGTCGATTTGCCCGAGCCGGACTCGCCGACGATGCCGAGGATCTCGCCTGCGCGCACATCGAGGGTGATCGTTGCTCGCGCCGGGGCGCAGCAGCGCGCGAACAGGCGCGGCCTGCCGTAGCGAACGCTCGATGTCGGAAGCTGCGAGCAGAATTTCGTCGCGCGGCCTGTCATCGACGAGGCGGCGTTCGGGCCGCGGCACGGCGTCCACGAGGGCGCGCGTCTCGGCATGGCGCGGTGCGCCAAAAATCTCCGCAGCCGGGGCCTGTTCGACGAGGTGGCCGCGCTTCGATCACGGCGACGCGGTCGGCGACCCGCGAGACGAGCGCGAGGTCGTGCGAGATGTAGAGCGCCGGCAACGCCGGTCTCGTCGCGCAGTCGGCGAACAATTCGAGGATGCGCGCGCCGGTGATGACGTCGAGCGCGGTGGTCGGCTCGTCGAAGATGATGAGGTCGGGCCGGCAGGCGAAGGCGGTGGCGATGACGACGCGCTGCTTCTCGCCGCCGGAGACCTCGTGCGGATAGCGGCGCATCATCGCGGCCGGATTGCGCAGCTCGACGTGGCGCAGCAGCGTCGATGGCGAGCGCAGTCGGCCTCGCGCGGCTCGAGGTCGCGATGCCGGGCGAGCGCCTCGGCGATCTGGCGCGCCGATCGTGAGCGTCGGGTTGAGCGCGGTCGACGGGTCCTGGAACACCATGCCGATGCGGCGTCCCCGGATCCCGGTGAGTTCGCGCGGACCGAGGTGTTGAAGGTCGACTCACCGAGCCGCAATGCGCCTGCGACCTCGCGGCATTGACGGGCAGATCGCGCATGATGCGCCCAGGCGAGCGAGCTCTTGCCGGAGCCGGATTCGCCGACGAGGCCGAGCACCTCGCCCGGCGCGATCTCGAGCGACACACCGTCGAGCACGCGCACCGGCCCGGCGCGCGTGAGGTAGTCGAGCGTGTAGTTGCGGATCGAGAGCGCCGGGATCATCGCTCGTCCCGCGGATTGAGCGCGTCACGCAGGCCGTCGCCGAGCAGGTTGAAGCCGATGGCGGTCAGCGCGATGGCGACGCCGCGGCGCGATCAGCATCCAGGGCGCCTGGTGCAGGAAGCGGCGCGCATCCGCCACCATCAGCCCCCATTCGGAGGCGGGCGGCTGGGCGCCGAGGCCGAGGAAGCTCAGCGTCGCGAACAGCATCACGGCGAAGGCGACGCGGATCGTGGCCTCGATCACCACCGGCGCCACGACGTTCGGCAGCATCTCGCGCAGCACGATCCATGGCGCGCCTTCGCCGCGCGCGATCGCGGCGCTTCACGTAGTCCTGCCGGCGCGACGTCGAGCGCGACGCTGCGCGTCACCCGCGCCATGCCGGGCGCGAAGGCGATCGCGATGGCCAGCATCGCGTTGAAGCTGCCCTTGCCGAGCGTGGTGACCAGCAGCAGGGCGAGCAGCAGGCCCGGGATCGCCATCACGGCATCGACGGTGCGCATGATCGCCTCGTCCCAGCGGCCGCCGAGATAGGCCGAGAGCGTCGCCGATCACGGCGCCGGCCGCGCGTGCCGATCAACGTGGCGCGCGAGCGCCAGCGGGACGGTGCTGCGCGCGCCGACCAGCAGCCGGCTCAGCATGTCGCGGCCGAATTGGTCGGCGCCGAGCCAGATTCTGCGCAGCCGGGCGGCGGAAGCGGCCGAGGAAATCGATCCGCTCCGGCTCGTATGGCGCCAACACCGGCCCGAACACGCAGGTAACGGCGACCAGCGCGAGCAGCACGATGCCGAGCAGCGCCCTGCGGCGTCCGCGAGCAGGCGGCGCGAATAGCTCAGTCATAGCGGATGCGCTTGTCGAGCAGCGCATAGGCGATGTCGGCCAGCGAATTGGCGAGCGCATAGGTCGCCGGCCATGATCAGCGCGCCCGCCTGGATCGCCGGCAGGTCGCGCGGCGTCGATGGCCACGATCAGCGCGCGGCCGATGCCGGGAAGGGCGAAGATCTCCTCGACCACGATGATGCCGCCGAGCAGATAGCCGACATCGAGCGCCACGATGGTGACGACCGGCAGCAGCGCGTTGCGCAGCGCGTGGCGGAACAGCACCGTTCGCTCCGGCAGCCCCTTCAGCCGGGCGGCGCGGACATAGTCGCTTTGCAGCACGTCGATCATCTCCGAGCGCACCATGCGCGACGACATGCGCGATCAGGATCAGCGACACGGTCAGCACCGGCAGCACGAGATGGCGCATGCCGCCGCCGAAATCTCCGCGAGCGGACGTAGCCGGTCGCCGGCAGCCATTGCAGCCGGTCGGCGAGCAGCAGAGCAGCAGCAGCGTCGCGGTGACGAATTCCGGCAGCGAGACGCCGAGATAGGAGACGAGGCCGCGCAGAGGTCGGCGGCCGGCCGCGGCGCAGCGCCGCCACGACGCCGAGCGGCACCGCGACCACCAGCATGAGGAGGATGGCGCAGGCCGCGAGCAGCAGCGAGCGCGACGAGCGCAGCAGCATCGCCGGGCCGACCGGCTGGCCGTGCGCATCGAGATGCCGAAATCGCCGTGCAGCAGTGGCCGGCAGCCAGTGCCAGTATTGCAGCCAGGCCGGATCGCCGAGCCCGAGCTTGGCCCGCACCGCGGCCAGCGCCGCGGGCGTCGCGTTCTCGCCGAGCAGCGCAGGGCCGCATCGGCCGGCAGCACCTGCGTGATGGCGAACACCACCAGCGAGACCACCAGCATCGTGTAGACGATCAGCAGAAGGCGGCGGGCGAGCCAGGCGAGCGACACCAGATGCCTCCGGCCTCAGGCGCGCTTCGGCGCGCCGGCGCCGAGCCAGACCTGGTCGAGCCGGAACACCGCGCCGCGCGGATGCAGGACGTAGCCCTCCACCTAGTTGCGCTGCGCCGGCGAGCAGATCGAAGAACACCGGGATCACGCGACGGGCACCTGCGTCGTGCATCAGGTCCTGCGCCTGGCCGTAGAGCGCGGCGCGCTTGGCCTCGTCGGTCGTGCCGCGCGCCATCGATGACGAGCTGTCGAACTCGGCTGTTGTTCCAGCGCGTCTCGTTCCAGGCGGCGTTCGAGGTGTAGAGCAGCGAGAAGATGGCGTCCGCCGTCGCCTGCATGTTGTAGAAGCCGACGTAGAAAGTGCCCTTCTTCCACACCTGGTCGAGATAGGTCGCGTGCGGCATGGTCTGCACGTCGATGCGGAAGCCGGCGGGCTTGCGCCATCTCGCGCATCGGCGACGCCGAGCTGGGTGCGCGTGGCCGGCGTGTCGGAGGCGATCAGCGTGAGGTCGATGCCGTTCGGATAGCCGGCCTCGGCCAGCAGCTGCTTCGCCTTGGCGATGTCGGGCTTCTTGAGCGGCATGTCCTTGTAGAAGCGGTAGGCCGCGTTCATCGGCGTGTCGTTGCCCGGCGTGCCGTAGCCTCCGGCGACGAAGCCGACCATCGCCTCGCGGTCGACCGTCAGCGCCAGCGCCTGGCGCACGCGCATGTCGCTGAACGGCTTCTGGTCGCAACCGCATGTTGACGTTGAGGAACTGGCCGGAGGGCGCGCGCAGCGCCTTCGACGCCCGCCGGCGCCGGAGAGCCGCTGCGATACTCGCGCGGCGTCGTCGTCGACATGCAGGTCGGTGTCGCCGCGAGATCAGCGCCGAGGCCTCGGCGGTGGGGTCGGGATAGACCAGCACCTCGACGCGATCGAGATAGGGGCGCGGCGGGTCGTAATAGGCGGCGTTGCGCGCCACCACGATCCGGCGGTCGGGCTCGTAGGCGACGAGCTTGAACGGCCCGGTGCCGATCGCGCTCGCGCGACAGCCGGTCGAGGTCGCCGGCGACGATCGCGGCCGGCATGATCTTGGCGTTGGTGTAGGCGAGCGCCACCGGCAGGTCGGCATAGGCGCGCGGAGAGCGTGAACACGACGGTCGCGGTCGTCGGCGGCGACCTCCGTCGATCGGGCCGACATTGGTGCGCGCCGGGCGAGGCCGTCTTCGGGTCGAGGATCGCCGTGAAGGTCGCCGACGACATCCTCGGCGGTGCAGGGCGAGCCGTCGTGGAACGTGACGCCCGGGCGCAGCTTGAAGGTCCACTCCGTCAGGTCGGGGTTTGGCGACCAGGACTGGGCGAGGTCGGGCTCGGCGGACATGTCCGGCGCGAGCCGGGTCAGGCCGGTGTAGAGCAGCTCGGCGACCAGGTATTCCGGATTGACGCGGGTCAGCAGCGGATTGAGCACGCCGACGCGCCTGGTCGACCGAGATGCGCAGCGTGCCGCCGCGCTGGGGCGACTCTGCGCAGAACAGCCTGCGGCAGGCTGACGAGGCGGCGCGCGGTGCCCGCAAGGAACGTCGGCGAGTCATGGAGTGCATGGCGTGTGTTCCCTTGATGTTAGCGGGCAGCGCGGGCTTCGGGAGATAGGTCCGGACGGAATTCGGCGGCGAGATAGGCGAGCACTGACCGCGCCAGCGCGACGATGTCGGCGATGCGTGGTGTATTCGTCGGCGTGCGTGAACGTTGTTGTCGGGCCGGCCGAGCCCGCCGAGCAGGATCTCCCGCATGCCGGTCTGCTGCACCCAGCCCATATCGGAGCAGCTGGTCGCGCCCCAGGCGCGGAAATCGTCCGGCGCCCAGCCGAAGCCGGCGGAGAGCGCCGCCTGCCAGCGCGGCCAGTGCGGGCCCGGTCGGGTCGGACGTCGGCGCGAGATGGCCGGTAGAAGCACTTCGACATCGGCGCCAGGTGCACGCCGCGGACGATGGCGCTCTCGATCTCGGCGAGCGCGCTGTCCGAAACTCTCCTCCGGCGCATAGCGGCGGTCAGACCAGCATGTCGAACCGCGCCGGCACCGCGGCCGCCCTTCTGGCCGCCATGCGCGGCGGCGATGGTCGAGCTGGGCCGCGAGCGGCCGCGTCGCACGCGGCGGCGCGCGGCAGGGCGGACGTTCGCGCGGCGATTCTGGCTTTAGCGCCGCGAGCGCGTTCAGCAGCGGCAGCGCCGCCTCGATCGCGTTGGCGCCTGCGCCCGCGCTCGCCGGCACTGGCGCGGCCGTCTTGCCCTGCATCGCGGATCAGCAGGTCGAAGCTGCCGAAGCAGCCGGCCCAGATGCGCGGCGCGGCGCCGCCATTGAAGGTGAGCATGTGGCCTTCGAGCAGGCCTTGCTCGGCGAGGTAGCGGATGCCGGGATAAAGGCCGCCCTCCTCGTCGGTGCAGAGCAGCAGCACCGGGTCATAGGCGAGCGGCAACGCCGCATCGCGTCGGCGGCGCGCAACGCCAGCAAGCACGGCGGCGATGGTGCCCTTCATGTCGGCCGCGCCCCGGCCGAACAGCCGGTCGCCCTCGCGCGCCAACTGAAATGGGTTGGTGGTCCAGCCGGGTGCTGCCGGCACGGTGTCGACGTGGAAATAAAGCCCGAGCACCGGCTTGCCGGAGCGGCGTCGCGCGATGAGATTGGTTCTGCGCCCATGCGCAGGACCGCCTGCCACGCGCCACAAATGCTCGG
>CAWJDW010000012.1:0-94265 GCA_963841665.1 uncultured Alphaproteobacteria bacterium | reverse complement strand
GAGCATTTGAAGCTCATCCCGCTGCTCGCCACGCCGACGGGCGGATCGCCGTCATTCACCCTCGTCATCCCTTCACTTCCCGGGTTCGGGTTCAGCGGTCCTCCTGGCGCGGAGGGTCTCACCGCCCGCCGGACGGCATCGCTCCTCCACGCGCTCATGCACGGCGGCTTCGGCTACGAGCGCTACGTCGCGCATGGCCCGATCATCGGCGCCGGCGTCGTGACGTGGATGGCGCGCGACCACCCCGAGAGCGTCGCGTCGATCCACCTCGCCACCCCGGGGCTGCAGGTCCTCTGCACACGACCGCTGCGAGGCCGAGGCGCGGTTCGCGGCGGAGGTCGCGGCGTGGAGCGCGGAGGAGGGCGGTTACCGCACGAGCACGCGACCAAGCCCGCGACCCTCGCCGCGGCGCTGAGTGACAGCCCCGCGGGTCTGGCTGCCTGGATCGGGGAGAAGGCAATAGCGTGGAGCAGCGAGCGGCCGGACGGCGCTTCGGCATTCAGTCGCGGGCTGCTCCTCGAGACGCTCACGCTCTACTGGACGACGAACACGGTCGCGAGCTCGTTGCTGCCGTACTGGGCCTACCGCCACGACGGCGGCGCGCTGCCCGCTGACTCCCCGAGCCTGGTGCCGACGGCGGTCACCCTCTTCGGTGGTGAACGGGTTCCGTTGCCCCAAGCCTCCGCGACAGCTCGCCAGGAGCGGTGCTTCACCGTCACGCGCTGGGCCGAACATGCGGTGGGCGGGCACTTCCCGGCGATCGCCGAGCCGCAGATCCTCGCCGAGGAGCTGCGCGCGGCCCTGGGCGCGGCTGAGATCTGACGCCCCGGCGGCGCCCTCGCACCGGACGGCTCGCCGGAGCGGCGTCATCGGGAATCCCCGCTAGCGACCGGGGGATGCCCGGTCTGGCGCAGGACCTGACAGGGCTGGGACCTTCGAGGCCCTCGCCCGACATCTCCTCCGCCCCTCCCACGCCCGCCACCCGCCCCGCGATCATGACGGTGCGCGACCTCGACTGGACACCGGCCGTCTGGCTGTTGCTCGTCGTGGTGTGCGGGGCCTTGTTCCTCGACGGCCTCGACCTCTCGATGATCGGAGTCGCGCTTCCCTCCATCGGGCGGGCCCTGCACCTGAGTGGCCGCTCGCTGCAGTGGATCGTCAGCAGCTACGTCCTCGGATACGGCGGGTTCCTGCTCCTCGGAGGCCGCACATCAGACCTCGTCAATCGCCGTACGGTCTTCCTCACCGCGGTGACGATGTTCGGGGCGGCTTCGGTGATCAGCTCCGCGGTCAGCAACGAGTTCGCTCTCGTGGCGCTGCGATTCCTTAAGGGCGTGTCCGCGGGCTTCACGGTGCCCGCCGGCCTGTCGATCCTGACCACCACCTTCGCAGAAGGTCCCGCGCGCAACCGGGCGCTCGGGATCTACACCCTGTGCGCAGCGAGTGGATTCTCACTCGGCCTCGTGCTCGGCGGCCTGCTGACCGAGATCGGCTGGCGAGCGACCTTCCTGCTGCCGGGGCCCCTGGCGCTCGTCCTCGTGCTCGCCGGCTGGCGGGTGATCCCCCACAGCACGCGCGGGGTGTGGCGCATGGAGCACTTCGACCTCGCCGGGGCGCTGAGCGCGACCGGGGAGATGCTCATCCTCGTCTACGCGGTCGTCGAAGCGCCGGCGCGCGGCTGGGGGAGCCTCGAGACCATCGTGCCGCTGTTCGTCAGCGTGTTGCTCAGCGCGACCTTCATCGCCGTCGAGCGCCGCCATGCGCACCCGCTGATCCGCCTGGGGATTCTCCGCAACCCCGGGCTCGTGCACGCGAACCTCGGCGCGTTTGCCATGTTCGGCAGCTACGTCGGCTTTCAGTTCATCGCCACCCTGTACGTGCAGGACTCACTCGGCTGGTCGCCGATCACGATGGCGCTCGCGTTCCTGCCGGCCGGGATCATCATCGTGCTGAGCGGGGCTCGCATCGGCCCGGTCATCGAGCGGCTCGGCACAGCAGTCACGATCCTGCTCGGGATGCTCGCGTTCACCACCGGATACGCGCTGTTCCTGCGGACGACCCCGTCGATGCCGTACGCCGAGTTCATGCTCCCCACGATGGTGCTGATCGGCGTCGGCTTCGGCCTCAGCTTCGCCGCGCTCAACGGGCAGGCCACCGCGGGCGTCGCCGACCATGAGCAGGGACTCGCCTCCGGGCTGCTCAACACAAGCCTGCAGCTCGGCGGCGCGATCGTGCTCGCGGCCGTCACCGCCATCCTGCACCCCAGCGGCGCAGCGGTCCACGATCAGCTGCTGCCGGCGATGAAGAGCGCGACCGACGTGGTCGTCGGCGTGACGGCCGGTGCCTCGCTGCTCGCCCTGATGAACGTCCAACGCACGCGCGGGCGCGAGCGGTCACTCACAGCCGCAGCAGGCGCCGGCGCGGAGGGGCGCTCTGGCCGGCCGTCCGGCGCCCCCGACTGCGCGTCCTGGCCCACGCCCGCAATCGACCTCGAAGGAGAACCGATGGCAATCGCATCTTTGCCGCACGCGACGCTGACCCCTGTCGCTTACTTTCCCGAGCACTACTTCCTGGAGAACCTCGCGGTTCGGGCCGACGGCTCGCTGCTCGTCACCGCGGTGCTGCGGCGGGAGCTGTGGTACGTGCCCGCCCCGACGGGGACGGACCGGTCGAGCCGCTCCTGCTGCATTCCGGCCCGAACCTCCCGACCGGGATCGTAGAGGTAGCTCGATTGTTCATCATCACCGTCAGCCGCCGTACACGACCCACGAGGCTCACCTCGTGCGACTTCGACCTCGCCAGTGGTATCCGGGCAAGCCGGCCCAGCCCGAGATCATCTTCACCTTCGAGGACGAGCGCGTGCGCGGCCTCAACGGAAGCTGCCTGCTGACGCCCGGCGTCGTGCTGCTCGCCGACTGCTTCGCCGGACTCATCTGGCGCGTCGACCTCGGCCCGGAGGCGCGGAGCGCCGAGGTGAGCGTCTGGCTCTCGCACGACACGATGGCGAACGATCCCGACAACGACGCGACGATCCCGCCGCCTCCCCAGCCCGGCATCAACGGGATCCGCTACGGCGCCCAGACCGGATACGTGTACTACACCTCCACCGCGCAGCAGGTTTTCATGCGCGTGCGGGTCGATCCCGGCACCGGGGCGCCGGCGCAGACGCCGGAGTTCGTCGCCGCGATCGACAACTGCGATGACTTCTGCCTCGACGAGGATGCGGGGTTCGCATACGTCACGCGCCATCGCGCGAACACGCTCGACCGTGTCCCGCTCGTCCCTCGCCACGGCAGCGAGATCCGCCATGTCACCGGCGACCCGTTCGATCCCGTCCTCATCGGTCCCTCAAGCGCCGCGTGGCGGCGGCGGCCCGGAGACGTCGGGCGGGTCGCTTATGCGACGACCGACGGGGGCACGACGGCGCCCCCGGACGGGATCGTCCGACCGGCGGCCGTGCTGCGCGTCGATCTGTCACCGGCGTCCGCCTGACGGGCGGCCGACTCAGCCGCTCATCGACGCCGTGATCAGCATCCGGATCACGCCGGAGACGCGCGCGGCGGTCCGCCCCGGTCCAGGAAGCGACCGGGGCGGGCACGGCGAGTCCCCCGGAGGCCGCCGACGAACGCCGAGCCGTTCGGGCTGCCGAGGCCGGTCATCGTGTCGTAGCCGGGTGCGGTGACCTGACTCGTGAACCGGTGAACCTCGGCGTCGAAGACCCAGATCGTCGTGGGAGGGGACTGCGGGTGAGGATCGAGCCGGTCGTGTAGGCGGCACGATCGACGCAGCCGCTGGTTCAAACCCCTGCTGGCGCTCCTCGCCGGCGCGGTCCTGCTCGCCGTCGTCGTCCTCTTCCTGGTCGAAGTGGCGCGGGGCAATTCCGGCTCGCCCGACAGCTGGTTGGCGGCCGGCGGTGGCGTCACGGGTTCCGCATCAGGTAGATCCGGCTGATCCGCCCGGGCCTCGAGGTGCGCTGACCGTGCGCTGGCGGGGGCACCTGCCGCTGACCGGGTACGCCCCGGCCGGGTGCCCCGTCGAGATCGAAGCTCTGCTCGGTAACGCGCCGACAATCGGATGCCGGGTGCGGTGATGGAGCCGGCAGTCCTGTCGGCGGCCTGGCCGATGGTCGCGACCCGGCTCCGGCGGAGCTTGGAATGACGTGCCGGTCGCGGGAGCTGTTGTCGTCGCCGTGGACCTCGCGCGTCACCTGGGCCGTGTCGGTGCCGCCACTCGGCGAGCTGGTCGTGAAGATCAGGAAGGGCGAGCGGGTGGCGGAGAAGGCGCGGTGGTGCGCGCTGGATCTCCCGCTGTTGGCGGCACGCGGCTCCCCGGTGCCATCGGCCATTTGGAGTGGCCCACTCGACGAGGAGTGGTACATGATCGTCCAGCGGTGTCTCCCCGGAGAATCGCTGCGGTCGTTGACCTGGACGTTGCTCGATCAGGTCGTGGATCTCATCGAGTTACAGGCCGCACGCTGATCCGCGTCCCACCTCAGAGGATCGCGATTTCTCCGGTTACATCGCGCACGTGTTGTTCGACGGCTGGGATGACGTATGGCGCGACGCATCCCTCGCCGGCCGGCAGGCCGCGACGCTATGCGCCCGCCTGTGGGACTGGCTCGAGCCGGTCTGGGGGCTACGGCTCACGCCCCTTGACTTCACCCACAACGACCTGAATCTCTCGAACGTCCTCACCGACGGGCAACGCATCACCAGCATCGTGGACTCGGACGAGTTCGGGCTCGGCAGTCGCGCCTTGATCGTCGTCCTGGCGTTCGACTGCACCGTGACGGATCCGGCGAGATGGCCGATCGTCTGCTCTCCCGAGCCACGGAGATCGCCGGCGACGGCGGGATCCGATGCCTGGTGACCTACCGCGCCATCGCGACGCTGGCCGAGGATGTTCACGAGCACCTCGATAGCCGGACCGACATCGCCACGATCAAATCCCTAGGCATCGCTCATCTAGATTGGGCAGATGCCCACTCTTAAAGCCCACGTCCTCATACGCGGAACGGGCCCCGCACCAGGCCCGCGGGCTGCCAAGTCCTCGGCCTCGACCCCGAGCGCTACCACCGGACCAGGCCGCGCTATCCGGGGGAGCTGGTCGACCGGCTCCTTGCCCTCACCGCCGGCCGGACCTGCTCGACGTCGGCATCGGCACCGGCGTCGCCGCGCGGCCGTTCGCGGAGGCGGGGTGCCGCGTGCTCGGCGTCGAGGTCGATCCGCGGATGGCAGCGTTTGCCACGGAGCACGGCTTCGACGTGGAGGTGGGGAGGTTTGAGGAGTGGGATCCGGCCGGCCGGAGCTTCGACGCGATCGTCTCCGGGCAGACCTGGCATTCGGTCGACCCGGGGGAGGGGGCGGCCAAGGCCGCCGGCCTACTGCGGCCCAGGGCGGTCTCCTGGCGGTCTTCTGGAACGTGCAGCAGCCGCCGCCCCGGTTGGCGCGGGCGTTCTCGGAGGTCTACCGTCGGGTCCTCCCCGACACCCCTTTTGCCGCCGGTGGTCGCGACCCGCTCGACGGCTACGAGCGGATCCTCATGGCCACGGCCGGTGGCATCGGCGCGACGGGAGCGTTCGAGGAGCCGGAGCGAGGGGTTCGACTGGTCCCGTCCCTACGCCAAGGAGGAATGGCTCGACCAGGTGCCGAGCTTCGGCGGCCACGGCGCATTTCCGGAGGCGAAGCTGGAGGAGCTGCTGGCCGGCATCGGCCAGGCGATCGATGCGGCCGGAGGCGGCTTCACGATGCGCTACGCCACCCTCGCGGTCGTCGCCACGGTCGTCGCTCGGGAATGACCCGGGCCGCCGGACCGGCCTGATACCCGCCCGACCGGCCCGAGCTGACCGCCGCTCTTGTACATGACCTGCCCGTTGATGAAGCCTGCCTCCTCGGAGGCGAGGAAGGCGACGAGCTCGCCGTGTCGGCGGGCTCGTCGACCCAGCCCAGGGCGAAGGATGCGCCCATCGCCAGGATAAGGTGGCGCCGCCACGTGAGATCCAGATCATCGACCCGCAGCTCCTCGAGCACCCCGCGGACATCGTCGGCGGCGCCCGCCGACGTAACTCACGATCCCTGAGCTGACCGCCAGCCACCCACCTTGCCGCTCCCAGCCTGCGACACCACCGGGCCAGCGCGACCGAGCCCAATTCCCATGGATGGCTCGCTGCCTCGCTGTACGCAGTGCGAACCTCCAAGATCCAGCTGTATTTTCCGCTTCTGGCTTGTCGCCATCTGGGCAGCGTCGCTCCGGCTGCTCCTCTCGTCGCCGGCACGATCGAAGCGGAAGCTGGGGTCGGGTCGGCCGGGGCCGTCGCGACGCCCGAAGTTTCGTGAAACCAGGTTGAGTACGCGCCTGAGGTGACTGGCGGCTCCTGCTTCCGAGTAACGACGGTCGGCGCTTATGGCGTCCAGGCCGCTCCGCGGTTAGGCTGCGACCGTGCCTTGAAATTGGCCGGTCGGCGCGGTTGGGACCGCCGCGACGTTGAACAACCATGTCGCGTGTGCGGCTGGCGAATAAGAGGTGTCTCCGGTGAGGCCCGAGGGGACCTGCGTCAGTGGTACCGGGGTATAGGCCGCGGCCCGGGGTGTTGTCCGGCAGCCGCATCGCGTGATGGTCGAGACCGACGTCGGCAGCCGTCAAGCGAAACGGCCTGATGCCAGCCCGATGAGAAGCGCGCTCGGCACGGTCCGGATACGTGCAGTGTGCATCACCGGTGGAGGGAGTTCCCCCATCCCGTACCATTCGCGGCGAGATTGGGTGGGGCTTCGACAAAAATTTCGCTGGCTGACGCTGGCCTTTCTAGGGATCGCATTCGCGGTATCTAGCTCCCTGCTTGGAGGAGCTTCGGGAAAGGCCGCGCAGACGCCCCTGGAGATCTCGATCTCCGGCAATCACTTCGTCAACGGCCTCAATGGCACCGGCCAGACGATCCAGCTGCGCGGGGTCAACGTCTCGAGTTCCGAGTACGCGTGTGCCGAGAACTACGGCTACGACGACGGGGACTACACCGACGCTACCGCGGCGGCGATCGCCGCGTGGGGGGCCAACGCGGTCCGGATACCGCTCAACGAGGACTGCTGGCTGAACACGAACCTCCCGGCGGGCGATCCGTACGGAGGTGCCGGCTACCAGCAGGAGATCGAGAGCTTCGTCTCGGACCTCAACGCCCACGGGATCTACGCGATCCTCGACCTGCACTGGACCGCGCCCGGCAACCAGACCGCGCTCGAGCAGCAGCCGATGCCCGACATGGACCACTCGCCGGCGTTCTGGACCTCGGTGGCCACCGCGTTCAAGTCCAACCCGGCGGTCGTGTTCGACCTCTTCAACGAGCCGTACGACCCGACCGACATGCGGTCCGGCGACGACAAGAATGCGTCGGACGCGGTCACCTGGAGCTGCTGGGAATCCGGGACCGAGCCGGACCCCGTCGGTGGCGGCGCTCCGCCGATCCCCTGCTTCACGCAGGCCTACGACGCCGACGGCAATCCGACGACCCGCTACCAGATCGTCGGCATGCAGACCCTGCTGACCGACATCCGCAACGTGGGCGCCACCCAACCGATCATGGTCGGTGGTCTCGACTTCGCCAACGACCTCGGTGACACCAATGACGCCAACGGCGGCGGTCAGGGCTGGATGCAGCACGCTCCCGACGATCCGCTCAACCAGGAGGCGGCGTCGTTCCACAACTACCAGGGCGAGGGCTGCGACAACCAGACCTGCTGGGACAGCACAGTCAAGTCGGTCGCCGCCCACGTGCCGGTGGTCACCGGCGAGTTCGCCGAGGACAACTACCTGGCGGCCGGATGCAGCGCGAATCCGGGGGCGGACACGTTCGATGACCGCTACATGAACTGGGCTGACACCGACGGCGTCAGCTACCTGGCCTGGGTATGGCTCGTGGACGACCCGCCCCAGCCGGGCGACGACGCGTGCGACCGGCACGGGCTGCTCAGCTCCTACGACGGCACGCCGGTCGCCCCGAACGGCACCGCTGTGCACGATCACCTGACGGCGCTGGCGGCAGGGAACCGGCACGGGGCCCGGGACCGGCAGCGTCAAGCCGGCGGTCACGCTGCGCTCCTTCAGCGCTGCCGTTCAGCCGGGCGGCTCGGCGGTCAAGTTCAGTCTGCGTTCTGCACAGAAGTGCACCGGCACGATCACCGGCCAGACGGTCAACCCCTATGCGGTGACGACCGTCAAGCACAAGGCCCGCAAGGTGTCGTTGGGATCGGTGAAGTTCTCGCTCCGGGCGGGCAAGGCGAAGACGGTCGTCCTGAAGCTGAGCAAGGCATCCAAGAAGCTGCTGGCCGCCAAGCGCTCGCTCAAGGTGCAGATCACGATCACACTGACCAGCGCCGGTTACCGCCGCACGGTCCTGCACCGCACGACGACGCTGCACCACAAGTGAGCCGCGGGCGCCCACTGTCGCCCATTTCCAGCGTGGAGCCCGCGTTCCTGCTGAGATTTCGCGCACGCGCGGTGCGGCGAACCGGCGGCATGATCGTTCAGACTCTCGCCATGACCACGATCGACGTCCTCGTGAGCGTGCCAACAAAAGACGGCGCCGCCGGGATACTCCAAGACGAAGACGGCGCGATGTGGCTGTCGTGGCGGATCGATGGCCTGGGCGGACCGCGACTCGATGACTATCGCCCCGATCACCTCGGCCTGCCCGACGATCAGACCCTGATCGGCGGCCGGCTCATTTTGCCGGCCGTTTGTTCGATGGCCTTGCGGACCTCGGCAGCGAGCACGCTGTAATGCTCGGACAGCTTCGCGAACAGCTCGCGCTTGGCCTTGTCGGTGGTCAGATCGGCGATCAATGCGCATTCGGAAGCCTCGGTCTGAAGCTTCTCCAGTTGCTGCATCATGTCCTTCATTGGCATTCCGCGTTGAGGCAGCATAGCACCGCCAGGACCATTCAAGCCTATCTGTTACCACTTTTTCCCAATTTATGAAACCAGGCGGCATCTCTTTCGTTCTCCAGGTCTTAATCGCCAAAGCGGTAGGCCCGATGCGTGCGCCGGATCAGTTGCTCAATCTGTTGCTAGCGGCGGTGTTCTCGCTCAGCATGCTGCTGTCCGCGCACCTGTTCGTGCAGCACCGCTCCGCACACGAGTTGCCGTTCATGATCTCGTCTCGATCCGGCCCGACCTGATCGCGCACCACGTCCTCGATCGCCGGCGGCGCCTGCAGCACTTTCCTGTTTTTCCCGAATACCAGGAACCAGCCTCGCTCTCTCTGGTTGGCAGGCGGGCAATGATTTGAAGGAGAGATCGAATGGCAATTCTGGGCAAAGCCACCCTCGCCGCTGCACTCGGAGCCGCAGCCTTGGCCATGGCGCCGACCGGCGCGTCGGCCGCAATCGTCTGTTCGGGCGATGTCTGCTGGCACACGCATGAAGCGTACAGCTACCCGCCGGAAGCCAAGGTTATTGTGCACGAGGACAACTGGAAGTGGGGTCCGTCCGAGCATTTCACCTACCGTGAACATGAAGGCCGCGGCTACTGGCACGGCGACAAGTGGACGACCTGGTAAGCAGCGAACGACACGCCTGACAACGCCGCGGGCGGCCAGACGGCCGGACCTGCGGCGTTCTCTTTTCGACCCGAACTTCCGGTAACGAAAAGAGCCGCCGGTAGGAACAACTACCACTTTTTCCCGTTCAAGCCAGTGCACACGCGCCGCTGTCCGGCGTGCGTCGCGGGACCGGATGGAATGCCGATATTTCGATATTTCTTGTTTGTGGGTGGCATGTTGCTTGGACTGCTTGTTCTGGCGGACTGGTATTTTCCGAACGCGCCCAGCGAAGCGTCCGCCGGTGATATCGACCGCTCCGTCATCCGCATTCACAGCAGCCGGAAGTGGCCCGCGCCGGTCCACATCGACACCGATGTCGCCATGCCCCAGACCGCGCCGCCCGCGCCGGTCGAACAGAGCGCGCAAGCGACCCCGGCGAGCGAGCCGGCCAACGACGCCTATGCCTATGTTCCGCCGCCCGCGGCGAAGCCATCAGCCAAGCCTCAGCGGCACACAACTCACCTCGCGCACCTGGCCAAGCGGAAAACGCGCCAGCGCATCGTCGCATGGCAGCCGCTTTGGCAACCGGACTGGCAGTTGACCTGGTAGCTCGCGAGGCTGGAATTCGTGGTGCCGCCCGGCGAAACAGGTCGGCACCTTCGGTCACCGGCAGACATCTCGTTCGTGGAACTCATTGCCCCGACGAAGGAGACGTCTTCCGGAGAGAGAGGAACTGGCCGCGTCAGCCAGCGCGGCCAGTTCCGGCTCTCCCGCCGGATCAGCCGAGCTCCATCTCGACGGCGATGCGGACCAGATCGGAATGGTTCTTGGCGCCGAGCTTCTGCTTGAGCAGCGAGGTGGTGTTGGCGACCGTCTTGTAGGAAATGCCGAGCGCGTCCGCGACCTCGACGATCTTGTCGCCGCGCCCGAGCAGACGCAGGATTTCCAGCTCGCGGGCGCTCATCTGTGCCGACGGATTGGCCTTGATCGCGGCCGCCGAGAAGGTCACGGCCTGCGCCAGCTGCGGCGAAATGAATTTCTCGCCGGCCGCGACCTTGCGGACCGCCTTCACGAACAGCTTCGGGTCGTCACCCTTCGAGATATAGCCCTGCGCGCCCATCTCGGTGGCGCGCACGACGAAGGCGGGATCATCGTTCATGCTGAACATGATGATCTTCGCCGCCGGATCGTCCTTGCGGATCCGCCGCATCAATTCGAAACCCGAGACGTCGGGAAGCTTGATGTCGATGACGGTCACGTCGGGCCGCTTCTGCAGGATAGGCCGGTGGCCCGGACTTGGCATCGGCCGCTTCCTCGATCTTCACCGCGGGATCGGATGCGAACAGGGATCGGCAACCCGAGACCACGACCGGATGGTCGTCGACGATCAGTACCCGGATGGTGGATTTCAGCGTATCCTGCACGGCTTCCCTCAATCTAAGCGAACATAGAGCCTGCGGGAAAACTTGGAAGAGCGAATAATGTCACTATCGAATTGGAATCGTCCCAATGTGGACACGACTTTCGCTGCAGGCGCGGCTGTCGCTGCCGATGATCGCGATGGTGCTTGCTTCGCTGGTCCTTGGCGGCATTGCCTTGGAGATCGTCTCGCCCGACCAGTTCGAATATGAGAACGCGCAAGGGGCGCATTCGGCGAAAGCGGTTGCCGCGGCCCTCAATGCGGCGCTTGCGGCCTCAGCCGATCCGCAGGCCACGCTCGCCGCGTTCGCGAGCGAGCTCGGCAAAGCCGATAGCATCGCGTTCCGCCAGCCCCGGCCCGACCCGCCCCGCGTTCGCGTCACCAACAGTCACGCGCCGCGATGGTTCGTCGCTCTGCTCGACATCCCCGAGATCGGCGCCGTCTATCCGGTCACCATCGCCGGCAATCATGTCGGTGACATCGTCTTTACGCCCGACCTGTCGGCGGACGTGTTCGAGAAGTGGATCGGCTTCCTGGCGATCACCTTGTCCGGCTCAGGTCTGATGCTGATGGCGGCGCTGAGCGCGCATTTCACCTCGGGCTCGGCCATTCGCCCGCTCGGACAGCTTCAGGAGGGCCTGGCGCGGCTGCGCGCCGGCGACTACGACAGCGCCATCCCCTTGAATGGTCCTCCCGAGATCAGGAAGAGCTGCGAGGCAGCCAACCAGCTTTCCCTGACGCTGAGGCAGCTCAGCCGGGACAACCGCAACCTGCTGCGCAAGCTCGTTTCGGTCCAGGACGACGAACGCCGGGAGCTCGCGCGCGAACTGCATGATGAGCTCGGTCCGCTGCTGTTTGCGATCCGTGCCAATGCCACGGCGCTGTCCGAAGCGGCGCCCGATCACGCCGAGCTTCGCGCGCCCGCGCACGGCATCCTGCAGGCGGCCGAACAGTTGCTGCAGGCCAACCGCCGTATCCTGGAAGGTCTCACCCCGCTCTACGTCCAGGAATTAGGGCTGGCACCGAGCATCGACACGCTGCTGCAAAATGCCCGCGCGCAGGCGCCGCAGCTCAAACTCGTGGCGCAGGATCGATCCGCGCCTGAACGACATCGACGGCGTGCTGTCGCAGACCATCTATCGCGTGATCCAGGAAAGCGTGACCAACGTGCTGCGGCATGCGCACGCCACCAGGATCGATGTGGATGCGGCCATCAGTGGATGACGAGGTCGTGCATCGAGATCTCGGATGATGGCGTCGGCTTTTCACCCCAGACGCAGTTCGGGCGGGGATTGACCGGAATGCGCGAGCGGGTCCGCGCGCTCGACGGCATCCTCGACTTGTCGCGGGAGAATGGCCGGACGTTCGTCCGCTGCCGCCTGCCGCTGGCACATGCCGGCGCGGAGGAAGCGAGATCGACGTGAACTTAAGTCAGCGCGACGAGGGCTCGCAGCGCATATAGGCAATCTTGCCGCCCGCGTTGAACGTAAACACCACCTTCACCGGCTTGCCCTCGCTGATTGAGATACTCCAGCATCACGCCGTCAGCGACCGGCGTGATCTCCTCCAGCGCGAAGGCTGCGGGCGAAAAGCCCTTCAGCCGCGATCTGCCAGTAGGCCACGAGTCCGGAGCGGCCGACGATCTTGATTCCCTCGCAACCGCAGGCGAGCCCGGCCTCATCGGCAAAGCACTCCAGCAACAGCTCCAGATTCTCGTCCCGGCAGGCGTCGAGCCAATCCACGACGACCGCCATGTTGTCGAAATTCTCGGGCACGCGCTACCTCGTCAGGTTCCCTCTTGGTGCCCTCCCCTCAGGACGAGGCGCTGGTATTCCACGGGCTCTTAACGAGTCATGAACACGAAGTTGCGGCGGCTTCACCGAGATGTCGGTTTGGTAATGCGTTCCCCCGCGGCCCGCTCTGGAGACGATCCGCCCAGCATCGCCAGAACCGTGCGTGCGAGATCAGCGGTCGACCTCACCAGTCCATCCGCGCCGGCCGCTTCGAGCTCATCGCGGCTGCCATATCCCCAGAGCACGCCGAGGCCGCGCATCTTGACCGCGTGGGCGCCGGCGATGTCGTGGCGGCGATCTCCGACCATGACACCATGCGACGCATCGATGTCGTGTTCAGACAGGATGTGAGCGAGTAGCTCGGGCTTGTGGTCCAGGTCGCCGCTCGGCACCGAGCCGTGGATGCCGTCGAAATATCCAGCAAATTCGAGATGCTTCAGGATGCGGCGCGCAAACACTTCACGCTTCGACGTTGCCAGATAGATCCGCAATCCCGCTCGCCGCATCTCGTGGAGCGCATCGCCGATGCCGGGGTAAGGCTCGCTTCCGTACAGGCCAATGTCGCCATAATGCTGCCGATAGGCCAGCACGGCTTGATCGACCCGGTCGTCTCCATGCGCCAGCAGCAGCGCGTGCAACATGTCTTGGAGCGGCGGCCCAATGAAGGGCGTGATGTCGAGCGTGTCGTCGGGGTGGTGTCCCAGCGTACGCAGTGTCGCGAGCGCGCTTGCGGCAATGCCGGGCCGTGAATCAATCAACGTGCCGTCGAGGTCGAGAAGTACGGAGCGAACTGAGGACATGGTTGCAAGGTAGCGGCCGGCGAACGAACCCGTCAATGCCGGCTCGGGCGGAGCCCGCATGCCTGACCGGCAAAGATTCTTCAGGACGATGTCGGCCTTCCGCAATCGCGTTCGTCGTTCCGATGGATGAGGCTGGTTGAAGCAGGGAGATAGATCATGCGTGTGATGGTGCTCGTGAAGGCAACCGAAGACAGCGAAAGGGGCGATTTCCCGCAGCCCTGGACCACCGAGATGATGGCGGCGATGGGCAGGTTCAATGACGAATTGCGGAAAGCCGGCATCCTGCTCACGGCGGACGGCCTCAAGCCCTCCTCCCATGGCAAGCGGGTCGCGTTCGACGGCGCCGGCCGCACGGTCGTCGATGGGCCTTTCGCCGCGACAAGCGAGCTGGTTGCTGGCTTCTGGCTCTGGGACGTCCGGGATATGGACGAGGCGGTCGCCTGGGTGAAGCGCTGCCCCAATCCGATGCTGGGACCGAGCGAAATCGAAATCCGGCCGCTGTACGAGTTGACCGACTTGCAGCGAGGCTAGTGGCTCCTTCGCAGCGGATCAGATGACGCGGTTCGAGCTTTGAATTGGTCGGCTGACTACTTCTTGGAATGATCCTTGATGGCTTTGGCTGCATGTTTGGGGCCGCGCCAGCCCAGGAAGTTCAGCTCCTTGTTTTCGAGCGCATCGGTTGCGACGAAGAACTTTTCCAGCTCGTCGCAGGCCCGCGACGGCAGATCGCGAACGTCCTCGAGATCGGTTTCGAGCGGCGAGCGATCAGGTACCGCAAAGACGCGGTCGTTCCGCACGGTCTTGCCCTTGCTCTTCTGTTCGACCTCAAGGATCCCGATCGGTCTGCATCGAAGGACCACGCCCGGATAGGTCTGGGCATCATGGATGATCAAAACGTCGAGCGGGTCGCCATCCTCGGCCTCGGTCGAGGGAATGAAGCCCCAGTCATAGGGATAGCTAAGGCCGGCCATCAAAGGCTTTGCCAGCGTAAAGGCGCCGAGATCCGGGTCGAAATCCAGCTTGCAGGTGCTGCCGCGCGGTGTCTCGACAACGGCCAGGATGTGGTCATCGTCGATCCAGGTCGGAAGTTTCAGAAGCTTCGTCATTTCGCATATCCCTGCTGCAGCCGGATCGCCGGCGTAACGACCTGGCCTCCCCAAAAGGCTAGTCGTTTCCCGCCAGGCCTGATCGACCAGGCTTGGTCCTCTGCATGTCGGCAGGGAAACCGACGAAGGCGAAAGAACGTTCCTGATCGAGAAGCGCAACGCTCCGACGTTCCGAACGAACGGCTTGCCGGACCCCGCGCGTCGCTCGTAGCGTCAGACAATTTTGAATTTCGGGAAAAAGTGGAAACTTCCGTCGCAACGATGCGTTGGAGTCCGGCAAGTGTTCGGGAGCTGGGCCATGGTCGACGACGGATCGGTACGAACAGCGGTGGATTCGGCCTGGTCCGTCTATCGCGCCCGGCATCGCGATGTCGATGCCGCGGACGCGCGTCGGTGCCTGCTGGAACGTCATCTGCAAAGGCGCTGGGAAGCGCGCGAAGGCGATGCCGAAGAGCTCACGGGCTTTGGGATCGGTTACCTCGAGCTGCTTTCCAGTGACGAATGGTGATCGCTCCGTAGCGTCGGACGGTGAAAGGCGCCGTATCGCCTCTCACCGAGGTCTGTGGAGTGAGCCACGGCTCAAACCGCGGGCACGATCAGACTGACCTTCATATCCCTCAATGCGGCCCGTGGCCCTGCTCCATCATCGCGCTCCATGGTATGGATCGACCATGATGCGTGAACGCCCCTCCTCCCGCCTGCTGCTCATCGATCCCAGTGATCGCGTTCTCCTGTTCCGATTCGAGCATAGGCAGGGCGCGCTTGCCGGCCAGACATTCTGGGCCACGCCAGGCGGCGGCCTCGATCCCGGCGAAAATTTCGCAGACGCCGCACGCCGCGAACTTCTGGAGGAAACGGGGCTCGCAATCGTCGATCCCGGACCGGAGGTTCATCAGCGGACCGTGACTTTCCAAATGCCGGAAGGCGACATGGTGCGCTCTGACGAACGCTTCTTCCTGATGCGGGTGGATGGCCTGTCGATCTCGAGCGAACGCTGGACCGATCTGGAGCGCGAAGTGATGGCCGCGCATCGCTGGTGGTCAGCGACCGAACTGCTCGGCGCATCCGAGCAGATCTGGCCCGAAGACCTGCACGACGTGCTGGCTCGCCTTGGAGTTTGGACGACGACGTTCTAATGGCAGGTATGTTCACCCTGAGCCACGCGACGTGAAGTCGCCTGCGCCGAAAAACTCATTTCGCAAGCGACGTCAATGTGATCGACACTGCCGGGCCCTCGGCGCGCAAGATTTCTCTTTCGCTTTTTCGGAAATCATGTTTTATTAGCGTCATCCTGCCCCATGCAGAGGGACGTACGCGCGTCGTCACGAACGTCGGGGCAGGATGCGGTGGGTGTGGCTGGTTGCAGCATGACCCGATCATGCGGACGAACGACCGGCTGCGCACGGTGAAATCGTGTGGTCCCGACGCCCCGGTGCTGGCGTCCAGCGCAATGCGCGTAGCGCATTGTCGCGACATGGAGGCAATCGAGCCGGTCTCCAGGGAGAGCGCGTATAAGCCGTCAAAACATCGCGCAGGGAATGCCGGATGATCGGCTGCACCTGTGGTACCTGCCGCCTGCATTTTTTTCTGCAGGCGGGCCACGGGTGAGGCCTTCACCCGGCATTCCCTGCACCCTCTCGTTTTGTTCGGAGGGTGACCATGGTCGATAGCTCGGACGCGAAACGCGCCGCGAGAATGCAGACCTATGCGCACCGCTGTTCGTGATGACTGACGGACACGCCTCACATTCGATGTCGTCCCGGGCAAGTCCGACGGTGCGCAGCGCCGTCGGGCGCAGACCCGGGATCCATAACCACAGGGCGTCGTGATGATCCAAGAACCAACGTCAAGCCGGCCACAAACGGCGCACTGTGGTTATGGATCCCGGCGCAAGGCCGGGACGACGGCAGAGAACTTGGCAAGCTTCGGAATGAAGATCGCGACTATCCATCGCTTTCAGACCTGCTCATCACGAGCGACAAGGTTGCCCTCCCCGACACAAGCCACGCCTCCGGCTCATGGGCCGTCATCGCCAACACGGCTGGCGCGGCGGCACGGAAGTTGCTCAAACTCGGGCTTCGATTGCGGAAGCGCTGTGGAGACGTTGGAATGCTTGACAAGGCCGAGGTACGGCTTGCCGTCGATATCGGAGGCACGTTCACCGATATCGTGCTGGACGTGGGCGAGCGGCGCAGGACGCGCAAGGTGCTGACGACGCCTGCGCGGCCCGAGCAGGCGGTGCTCGACGGTGTCAGGCTGATCCTGTCCGATGCGCAGGCCCACATCAGCGACATCGACGTCTTCATTCACGGCACGACGCTGGCCACCAACGCCATCATCGAGCGCCGCGGCGCCAGAACAGCGCTGATCGCCACCGAAGGCTTTCGCGACGTGCTCGATATCGGCACCGAGAGCCGCTACGATCAATATGATCTATCGATCGATAAGCCGAAGCCGCTGGTGCCGCGTAGCTTGCGCTTCACCGTGCCGGAGCGCGTCGATGCCCATGGCGCGGTGCGGCTGCCGTTGGACGAGGCCGCGGTGCGCGCGCTGGTGCCGCAACTGCGCGCAGCCAACGTGCAGGCGGTCGCCTTCGCCTTCCTGCATTCCTATGCCAATCCCGAGCACGAGCGGCGTGCCGGCGCGATCCTGCAAAAGGAGATGCCGGAGCTTTCGATCACGCTGTCCTCGGCTGTGTGCCCCGAGATCCGCGAATATGAGCGCACCTCGACCGCGGTCGCCAACGCCTATGTGCAGCCGCTGATGGACAGCTATCTCGCCCGCATGGAGCAGGCGCTGCAGGATCGAACAGTTTCGCGGCGCCATCTATCTCGTGACGTCAGGCGGCGGCGTCACCTCGATCGCGACCGCGCGGCGCTTTCCGGTGCGGCTGGTCGAATCCGGCCCGGCCGGCGGCGCCATCTTCGCGGCGCAGATCGCGGCGCGCCTCGGCGAGAAGCAAGGTGCTCTCCTTCGACATGGGCGGCACCACCGCAAAGATCTGCCTGATCGAGAACTACGAGCCCGAGACCTCGCGCGTGTTCGAGGTCGACCGCGCCGCGCGCTTCTTGAAAGGCTCGCGGCCTGCCGGTGCGCATTCCCGTGATCGAGATGGTCGAGATCGGCGCCGGTGGTGGCTCGATTGCTCATATCGATGCGCTGAAGCGCGTCACCGTCGGCCCCGAGAGCGCCTCCTCCGAGCCGGGGCCTGCCTGCTATGGCCGCGGCGGCCAGCGTCCCGCCGTCACCGATGCCGACGTCGCGCTCGGCATGATCGATCCGGATGCCTTTGCCGGCGGCACCATCAAGCTCGATCCGGAGCTGTCGAAGCAGGCCCTGCTCCGCGACATCGGCGAGCCGCTCGGCCTGTCGGCCGAGACCGCGGCCTATGCCGTGCATGAGGTGGTCTGCGAGAACATGGCGAGCGCCGCCCGCGTCCACGCAGTCGAGCGCGGCGCGGTGGTCGGCCAGCACACGCTGATCGCCTTCGGCGGCGCGGCGCCGCTGCATGCCGCCCGCGTCGCCGAGAAGATCGGCGTGTCGCGCGTGATCGTGCCGTCCAATGCCGGCGTCGGCTCCGCGGTCGGCTTTCTGGCCGCGCCGATCGCCTATGAGCTGGTGCGCAGCCGTCATGTCCGGCTCGATGATTTCGATACCGCCGCCGTCTCCGAACTGCTGCAGGAGATGGCGAGCGAGGCCCGCGCGCTGGTCGAGCCAGGCGCCGCCGGCGCGCCGGTGCGCGAGCGCCGCGCCGCCTTCATGCGCTATGTCGGCCAGGGCCACGAGATCACGATCGAGTTGCCGAATCGGCCGCTGACGGCGGCGGACCTGCCGGCGCTGCGCCAGTCGTTCGAGACCGACTATTCGGCGCTTGTTCGAGCGGCCGATCCCGGGCGCCGCGATCGAGGTGCTGAGCTGGTCGGTGCTGGCGACGACCGATGCGCGCAATCCGCAGACGGATCGCCGACGTCGCGCGCAAGCCGGCCGGCAAGGCCTCGGGCCACCGCACGTTCTTCGATGGCCGCGCCGGCAAGGTGGTCGAGATCCCCCTGTTCCGCCGCGAGGAGATGGCGCCGGGCGAGACCATCGCCGGCCCCGCCGTGATCGCGGAGGACGAGACCTCGACCTTCATCTCCAACAGCTTCGATGCCTATATCGACGGTGCCGGCAGCATCGTCATGGAACGGAAGGCGGCATGACCATGACCGACATCAATGGCGCGAGCCTGATCGATCTGCAGATCATGTGGCACCGGCTGATCGCGGTGGTCGAGGAACAGGCGCAGGTGCTGCTGCGCACCGCGTTCAGCCCGATCGTGCGCGAATGCGGCGACCTCTCGGCCGGCGTGTTCGACCTCAAGGGACGGATGCTGGCGCAGGCCGTGACCGGCACGCCCGGCCACGTCAACTCGATGGCGGAGTCGGTCAAGCACTTCATCACCCACTTCCCGCTTCACACCATGAAGCCCGGCGATGCCTACATCACCAACGATCCCTGGATGGGCACCGGCCATCTCAACGACTTCGTCGTCACCACGCCCTGCTTCAAGGACGGCAAGATCGTCGCGCTGTTCTCCTGCACCAGCCATTTGATGGATATCGGCGGCATCGGCTTCGGACCCGACGGCACCGACGTCTTCATGGAGGGCTTGTACATTCCGATGCTCAAGCTGATCGACCAGGGCGTCGTCAACGAGACGCTGATGGCTGTCATCCGCGCCAACACGCGGTTGCCGATCGATACCGAAGGCGACACCTATTCGCTGGCCGGCTGCAACGACGTCGGCTGCCAGCGTCTGGTCGAGATGATGCAGGAATTCGGCATCGAGACGCTCGACCAGCTCGGCGACTACATCTGCGACCGCTCCCGCGAGGCGGTGCTGGCCGAGATCGCCAAGCTGCCGAAAGGCACCTGGCACAACGAGATGACGGTCGACGGCTACGACGCGCCGGTGACGCTTGAAGGCCGCGCTGACGATCTCCGACGTCGGCATCCATGTCGATTTCGACGGCACCTCGCCCGCGTCGAAATTCGGCATCAACGTCCCCCTCTCCTACACCACGGCCTACACCGTGTTCGGGCTCGGCTGCGTGGTCGCTTCGCAAATCCCGAACAATGCCGGCTCGCTGGCGCCGCTCACGGTGTCGGCGCCCTCGGGCGCGATCCTCAATGCGCCCAAGCCGGCGCCGGTGGCCTCGCGTCATATCATCGGCCAGATGCTGCCGGACGTCGTGTTCGGCTGCCTGCGCCAGATCATCCCCGACCGTGTGCCGGCCGAAGGCACCTCGTGCCTGTGGAATCTCATCGTCCGCGGCCAGACCCGCTCCGGCGCCGGCGGCAACTACGGGTTCTCGATGGCGGTGACGAGCAATGGCGGCACCGGCGCCCGCTTTGCCAAGGACGGGCTGTCGGCCACGGCCTATCCCTCCGGTGTGCGCGGCACCCCGGTCGAGATCGCCGAGACTCAGACGCCGCTGATCTTCTGGCGCAAGGAGCTGCGGCCGGATTCCGGTGGCGCCGGCCGCACCCGCGGCGGCCTCGGCCAGATCATCGAGGTGGCCAGCGGCGTCGACGCGCCGTTCGATATTCTCGCCGCGTTCGACCGCATCGACCATCCGCCGCGCGGCCGCGATGGTGGCCACAACGGCGAGGCCGGCTATGTCGGCCTCAAATCAGGACAGAAGCTGCGCGGAAAAGGCTTTCAGGTCATTCCACCGGACGATCGCCTTGTCGTGATGACGCCCGGCGGTGCCGGCATCGGCACGCCCACAGAACGCGCGCCGAAGGCGGTGCGCGACGATGTCGAGAGCGGCCTGGTGTCGGCAGACAACGCCGCTGCGATCTACGGCCTGTCCCGCTGAGCGGCGGGGCTGACCATTCGAGGGTGACGGGCGGCGGCTTACGCTGCCCGCATGCCGTCGAGGAACTTGTCGACCTCGGCCTTGAGCCGCAGGCTCTCGCCCGACAGGGACTGCGCCGAAGCGAACATCTTGTTCGAGCTCTCGCCGGTCTCGTCCGCCCCGCGCGCGGCGCTGCGAACGGTGTTGACGACTTCGGCCGTGCCGTTCGCCGCCGAGCGAACGCTCTCGGTGATGTTCTGGGTGGCCGAGCGCTGCTGCTCGACCGCCGACGAAATCGAGGCGGCGATGCCGTTGATGCGCTCGATGGTGTGGCCGATCGCCTTGATGGCGTCGACCAATTCCTGGGTCACGGTCTGCATGTTGGCGATCTGGGTCGATATCTCCTCGGTCGCCTTGGCGGTCTGGCCGGCCAATGTCTTGACCTCCTGCGCCACCACGGCGAAGCCGCGGCCGGCGTCGCCGGCACGGGCCGCCTCGATGGTGGCGTTCAGCGCCAGCAGATTGGTCTGCTCGGCAATCGAGGTGATCAGCTTGACGACGTCGCCGATCCGGGCGCCCGCTTCCGACAGCTCCTTGATGCGCTGGTCGGTGGCGCTGGCCTGCTTGACCGCCTCGGCCGCGATCTCGTTGGATTCGCGCACCCTGCGGCCGATCTCGGCAATCGACCCGGACAGCTCGTCCGACGCCGCAGCCGCGGTGCGGACATGTTCGGACGCCACCTCCGACGCGCCGGCCGACTGGCCGGACAACTCCGCTGTCGTACGGGCGGTCTGGGTCAGCTGGCGCGCGACGCGCTCGAACTCGCCGGACGAGCTCAGCACATGATCGATGATGCCGCCGACCGAATCCTGGAAGCCGTCGACGAAACGCCTGAGCTCGGCCTTGCGCTGCTCGGCAGCGGCCTCGATCGAGGCCACCTGCTCCTCGCGCAGGCGTCGGCGCTCGCTGGAGGCGCTGCGGAACACGGCCAGCGCGCGGGCGATCTCGCCGATCTCGTCACCGCGGGTGTCGCTTTCGATCACGACATCGCTGTGCCCTTCCGCAATCGCAGTCATCGCATGGGTCACCGCCGCCAGCGGCTTGGTGACGCTCCGCACCACAAGCAGTGTGAGGGCAAGCACCAGCAGTGCCGCGAGCGCTGCCGCCACGATCATGGTCCTGATCGCCTGCGACAGCATCGCATCGAGCTGCGCCATCGGCACGCCGACATAGAGGATGCCGATCACCTTGCCTGCAGGGTTGGTGACCGGGAAATAGGTCGTCATGTAGGAGCTGCCAAACAGCACCGCCGGCCCGGTATACGCCTGCCCGTGGCGCAGGATCGCCTGCCCGGGATGATCGGCCGCGAGCTGCGTGCCGACCGCGCGCTCGCCATTCTCCTTCTTGAGATTGGTCGAACGGCGCACGAACTGGCCGCTCGCATCGTCATAGGCGAACAGGGTCGCGTTGCCGCCGACATAGCCGACAGCGCGATCGACGATGGCGTGGTCCTTGAGCTCGGGGAATTTTGCCATCTCGACCCGGCGGACGATGTTGTCCTGCAGGGTGACCTTGGCGTCCGGGAATACTTCCGTGAAGGTCAAAGCCAGCGTGCGCAGATTGTCTTCGATGTCGCGTTTGGCGCGAGCATTGAAGTCCGAGGACAGCGACCAATAGGCGGCGCCGACCACGAGTGCGGTGTTGAGGGCGATGACGAAGGCGGCGCCGAGCAGCGCCTTGGTCCCGAGCTTCAGCTTGACGGACAAGGGTTACGACCTATCAAAATGCAAATTCTTCCTAAAGTCCGCGATCCGGTTTTCATCTCGCTTAATTTGCGTCACCGTAAAACTACGGGAAACGGCGCTACACCGGCAAAAAGATACCCGCAAGCATGATTTCCTCGCCCGTCATCGTCTGGTTTCGCGAGAGCTTGCGGCTGTCGGATCACCCGGCGCTCGCCGCCGCCGCAGAGCGTGGCACGCCCGTGATCTGCCTGTACGTGTTCGATGAGGACAGCCCGGGCCTGCGTCCGCTCGGCGGCGCCACGCGGTGGTGGCTCGCCCAGTCGCTGCGATCGCTGCAGGCGAGCCTAAGGAAAATCGGAAACGACCTGGTGATCCGGCGCGGCGCGGCTGCGACCGTCGTCCCGTCGGTGGCGCGCGAGAACAATGCCGCTGCGGTGTTCTGGAATGACGTCGCCCAGGCGCCGCAGCGCGATGTGGCGAAGAATGTCGACGAAGCGCTCGCAATGCTCGGGATCGAGTCCCAGCGCTTTGCCGACGACCTGCTGGTCGATCCGATGCGTCTGCGCGGCAAGGACGGGCGCGGCCCGCGCGTGTTCACCCCATTCTGGAAACGGGTGCTCGCTCTGGGCGATCCGCCGCAGCCGCTGCCGGCGCCGAAGTCCTTGCGCCCGGTCTCCGGCATCACAGGCCTCGCGGTGGAGGAGCTTGAACTCGAGCCGACGACGCCGGACTGGGCCGGCGGCCTGCGCGAGACGTGGAAAGTTGGCGAGCAAGCCGCACAGGCGCGCTTGGCCGCTTTCCTAGAAGACACGGTGCAGACCTATGTTGCCGACCGCGACCGGCCCGACCGCGACGGCACGTCGCGCCTGTCGCCTCACTTGCGCTTCGGCGAGCTTAGCCCGCGGCAGGTCTGGCACGCCGCCCGCTTTGCCGCCGCGGCGCGGCCGGCGACGACGACCGGCGTCGACAAGTTCATGAGCGAGCTCGGCTGGCGCGAGTTCAGCCGGCATCTGCTCTATGACCGGCCTGATCTCGCGACCCGCAATCTGCAGGCAACGTTCGACGCTTTCCCCTGGCGGACCGACGATGCGGGCTTACGCACCTGGCAGCGCGGCCGGACCGGCTACCCGATCGTCGATGCCGGCATGCGCCAGCTCTGGCACACCGGCACCATGCACAACCGGGTCCGGATGGTGGTGGCGTCTTTCCTCGTGAAGCATCTGCTGATCGACTGGCGCCATGGCGAGCGCTGGTTCTGGGACACGCTGGTCGATGCCGATGCGGCCAATAATCCGGCGAGCTGGCAGTGGGTCGCGGGCTCCGGCGCCGATGCGGCGCCCTATTTCCGCGTCTTCAATCCGGTGCTGCAGGGCGAAAAATTCGATCCCGACGGCGCCTATGTCCGGCGCTGGGTGGGCGAGCTCGGGGGCCTGCCGGCGCCACTGATCCACCGGCCCTGGAGCGCCACGCCTGTCGAGCTGGCGAGCGCCGGCGTCACGCTCGACGGCAACTATCCGGCCCCCATTGTCGACCACAAGGCGGCCCGCGAACGCGCGCTGGCCGCCTACGCACGCGCACGCAAGGGATGAGTAGTTTGTTGTTCGCTTTGACAGCTTGAAGATTCCGGCTATCGTTGCGGTTGTTTCAACAGATCGGGGGATCCGATGGACGATACACCTCTCATCGACCAGGCGACGGATGCGATCAACTCCGCCGCCGATGCTGCCAAGGAAGCCGTCGCGACCGTGATCAAGAAGGTCCGCCACGCCGCCAAGCCCGCGACGAAGCCAGCAGCCAAGAAGGCGGCTCCGAAGCGCGCCGCGGCCAAGGCCAAGAAGGTCGCGACCAAGACCTCGGGCAAGAAGAGCGCCAAGAAGGCTACGAAGAAGGCAGCCAAGAAAGCCGTTACGAAGAAAGCCAAGAAGGCCAAGAAAACGAAAAAGGCCAAGAAGGGCTGAGACCATAGCGACCCGAAGGAAGCATGGATCGGAATTAGCCGACTGCTTCCGCGATGCAATCCAGCGCCCGAATGGGGACTGTCCGGTGCTGGATTGCCTCGTTTGACAACGTGAATCGCGGACGGCCGTGCGCCATCGCGGCGCATGGAACTTAATTCGGCGGAACGGCTTAGCCCGCCGCATGGATAGGCAGGACGCAAAGCGGCCCGCGAGGCCGATCGACGGCCACGGGCTCCGTTCGATCGCCGCTATGGTCATCTGGGGCGGCGTCGTGTCTGTTTTGACGGTGACGCTGGCTTATGCCGCCGAAGGTGGCGGCAGCAAAGCGGGCTCGGAATTCCTGCTGCTGGTCCAGGTCGCGCTCCTGATCGGCGTCGGGCGCGGGCTCGGCGAAGTGATGCAGCGGATCGGCCAGCCCTCCGTGATCGGTGAGCTTCTGGCCGGCCTCATCCTCGGACCCTCGCTGTTCGGCTGGGTCTGGCCGCAGGCGCAGCTCGCGATCTTCCCGCACGATCCGGCGCAGAAGGCGATGCTCGACGGCATCGCGCAGTTCGGCATCCTGCTGCTGCTGTTGCTGACCGGCATGGAGACCGACCTCACGCTGGTGCGCAAGGTCGGCCGGCCCGCGATCACGATCTCGATCTTCGGCATCGTGCTGCCATTCGCCTGCGGCTTCGCGCTCGGCGAGTTCATGCCGGAAAGCCTGTTGCCGAATCCAGAGGCGCGGCTGGTCGCGGCGCTGTTTCTCGGCACGGCGCTGTCGATCTCCTCGATCAAGATCGTCGCCGTGGTGGTGCGCGAGATGAACTTCATGCGCCGCAATGTCGGCCAGATCATCGTGGCCTCCGCGATCATCGACGACACGCATCGGCTGGATCATCATCGCTGTGATCTTCAGCCTGGCCTCGCAGGGCCGCATCGATCTCGCTTCGATCAGCACAGGCGCTGCTGGGCACGATCGCCTTCCTGGTCGTTCAGCTTCACGATCGGCCGGCGGCTGGTGTTCCAGCTGATCCGCTGCGCCAACGACCATCTCGTCAGCTCCTCGCCTGTTATCACCGTGATCCTGCTGCTGATGAGCGCGATGGCGCTGATCACGCATCTGATCGGCGTCCACACCGTGCTCGGCGCCTTCATCGCCGGCGTCCTGGTCGGCGAATCCCCGATCCTGACCAGGCAGATCGACGAGCGGCTGCGCGGCCTGATCGCAGGCCTGTTCATGCCGGTGTTCTTCGGCCTCGCCGGCCTCGGCACCGACCTCACCCAGCTGCGCAGCCCCGAGCTGTTGCTGTTCACGGCCGCGCTGATCGTGATCGCCAGCGTCGGCAAGTTCGGCGGCGCGTTGGCCGGCGGCGCGGCCGGCGGGCTGACGCGGCGGGAATCGCTGGCGCTTGCCAGCGGCATGAACGCGCGCGGCTCGACCGAGGTGATCATCGCCTCGATCGGCCTGTCGATGGGCGTGCTGACGCCAGAACCTGTTCTCCATGATCGTCACCATGGCGATCCTGACCACGATGGCGATGCCGCCGATGCTGCGCGGCGCGCTGGCACGGCTGCCGCCGCGCCGCGAGGAGCAGGACCGGCTCGAGCGCGAAGAATTCGAGGACAAGGGCTTCGTCGCCAATCTCGAGCGGCTGCTGCTCGCGGTCGATGACGGCGGCAATGCCGAGCTCGCCGCCAACGTCGCGGGCTGGCTCGCCGCGCCGCACGCGCTGCCGACCACCGTGTTTCAGGTCGATCCGCATCTGCGCGCCGCGGACAACTCGGAGACGATCGTCAAGGAGGCGGCGCGACGAAGCGGCGTGCATGGCGAGATCGACGTGACCACGCGCGTCCAGGAGCCAAAACTCCTGATGACGTTGCGCGAGGCGATTGCCGATGAGGCGCGCAAGGGTTTCGACCTGCTGCTAATCGGCCTCTCTCCCGTGCTGGCAGCGGACGGCCGTTTCAGCCAACCGCTGCAGGAGCTCGCCGCCGGTTTCGAAGGGCCGCTAGCATTGGTGCACGCGAGTGAGCGCAGCTCGGAGACGCCGCCGAGCGGCGATCTTCGGATCCTGGTGCCGGTGTCCGGCAGCGGCGTGTCACGGCGCGGCGCGGAGCTCGCCATCGCGATCGCCCGCGTCCGCGCAGCCCGCCTTCACCTGATCTATGTCTCGACCACGCGCGACCAGGGTGTGCGCCGCCAGGCGGCCGAAGGCGCGCAGGAGCGCGCGTCCCAGGTATTGAAGGAGACGGCCGCGATCGCCGAGCGTTACGATCTCGCGGTCACGACCCGGATCCACGCCAGCGCCGCGCCCGAGCGGGCGATCCTGCAGGAGATCGACGCGGCCGGCGCCGATCTGGTGGTGCTGGGCGTCGACCGGCTGCAGGGTGAGATATTGGATTTCGGATCGGTTGCGGCCGCCGTGCTGGCCCGATCGCGGGTGCCGGTGCTGCTGGTTTCGACTGAGGCCAGCCAGACCGCGTCGCGGCCCTCTGCGAGCAAGCCCTGAATGCGCTCCTACCAGGCGTCCGGACAGGGATCGACGATCTTCCAGAGCTCGGCCCCGTTCTTGATCTTCTTCATCTCGGTGGTGAGCCCGCCATTGCGCCGGATCCAGTCCTTCAGCGGATCAGGGTAATAGGACATCAGCTCCGAGGTGCCTTCGAGGCTGGTCACCTTGATCCCGAACGTGAACGACTTGTCGTAGTACGCCTCGTGGACGCCGATGCTGGCGCGCGGCGTGACGCAGATCTTGTTCAGCGGCACGATGCCGAACACCATCGTGCAGGCCGAGTTGCAGATGCCGTCGATGATGACGCGCTGGTGGGTGTCGCGGATGTGCTGATACTTGGCCTTGTATTCCTCGATATAGCCGCCGTGGTCGCGCGTGATGTGCAGCTCGGCGCGTGCCGGCGAGGCGCAGGCCAACGTAAACAGCAGCAGCGGAAGCAGGCGGCGCATCAGCGGATGGACCCCAGTCGATGTTCAGCAGGTATTAACCCCAATATCCTGCGTCGCAGGACTTTTGCCGGACTGTGTTATGAATGGGTTAAGCATCGGGAAACGGTCGAAAATTTGGCAATACCGCCACCTTTTCGCTGTTTTTCCGCAGCTTTTGCGGCCCGTTCGAGTTAGATTATCGCTCGTGGGCATTGGCCCGGTTCCGGAGAAAAGCGAGATGAACACGTCGAAACTGGTCATGGCCATCCTGATCGTGTCAGCGGCCAGCCTGATGCCCACGCTTTCGGAAGCGCACACCCACCACCGTCACCATCATCGTTGGCATCACGGCCATCTCGGCTTGCCCTACCCGATCAGCTATCTGCACAATTATGGCCCGGGCCCACTGCCGGGCACCTTTGCCTATTATGACGGTCCTTCGACCAACCATTGTTACCAGAGCGCCGCCGCCTATCGCGGCCAGGACGGCCGCCGCCATCCCTGCTTCTGACACCATGACGCAAGCCGCCTGAGACGCGCGGCGGACATCCGGAAACGGGATATCTTCTCCGCGGTCGGACAGCGGCGCTGGCCCTCTTCGCTCAAGTCTGGTATCGGAGGGCCTCTGACGCCCGCCGCTCGCGGCCGGGAGCAGAATGCGCTCGTAGCTCAGCTGGATAGAGCATCGGATTTCGATTCCGAGGGTCGGGAGTTCGAATCTCTCCGAGCGCGCCATCGCAAAATCAATAGCTTAGGCCCCGGAGCATTCGCGACTTTTCGCGTTCGGGAAACTCTTGGAAACCTCCCAGGGTCTCGCTCCGCTAAGCTTGCCTTGGACGAATTGTTGACAACGCGCCAGCCAAGGCTGGCAGGGCCCCAGCTCCTCGTGCTTGGCGTCGATCCGCCGTGCAGCTGAACCTTGATTTGGCGATTGCATCAAGCGCCACACGAACACGCACGGCATGCGCTCCACCTTCCGCGATTGGGAACGGAAGCCCTCCTATCGAGACGTCTTTGCAGGAAGGGACACCAGGTCCGATGATCTCGCTCACCGGCAGCTATGGCATTCGACAGACGTTTGAATGGACCAAAGGCGCGTCCTTTACCCAAATCTTCGTACCTTCCGGACCGGCCACACCGCACATCGCCTCTCCCGGGGGCAAGCGAATCCAGCCTTGCGCGGTCAGCTTCTGATCGCCGATCAACAAGCTCCCCGCAAGAATGAGCGCTTCGAGCCCGCGGTTGTTTTCGATTGCCATCGCTTGGCCAGGTGCCCAACTTCCTATCCGTATGTTCTCGAACCCGTCATCGAACAGTTCGATCGTGCTTGCGACGTCCCTCGCCGACTCGACTGGACGACCTTCCGCCGGTCGTCGCACGATCTGCGCATGGTCCCCTTCCCGAAACTGCCAGAGCCGGACGAAGATCGTGCAGCCGTCGGCCGATGCCGGTACGTGCGATGTGCCCGGTGGGTTTCGGAAGTAGCTTCCAGCCGGGTAATCGCCGTGCTCGTCCTGGAAGACGCCTTCGAGCACGACGATCTCCTCGCCACCGCCGTGCGTGTGCCGAGGGAAGACGCTACGCGGCGCGTAGCGCACGATCGAGGTGGCGCGCGCCACCTCATCGCCGATACGGAACAGCATGCGCCGGTCGACCCCGGCAGCCGGGCTCGCGATCCATGGGAGCGCAGAGGCTTGGATGATCACGGGCTTTGTCAGGTCGTCATTGATGCGCATGGCTTTCCTCCGTCATGGTCAACACCATTCTGAAATTCGCCTGGCCGGACCTCATCCGTGCGACCGCGTCGCCAGCTTTTTCCAGCGGCATGATTTCGATGCGAGGCCGCACACCTGCCAGCACGCTGAAGTCCAGCGTTTTTTCGTTCTCGAATGGCGTTCCGGCGATCGATCCGAGCACGCTGCGCTCGCCGACAACCAGATAGCCCGCCGACACCCTCAACGGATCCTTTCCTGCACCCAGCAGCACCAGCCGTCCCTGAGGCGCGAAGCGCTGCGGTCAGGCCCGCGACGCCTTCTCCGACGATAAGGACGGAACGATCTGATGTCGGCACGGTAGAAACCCGAAACGTTGACACGACGAAATGATGCTCGCCCGGTGGCCCCTCTTCAAACGGGATGATCTTGGCAGCCGCGAAAGATTTTCTTTCTCGGCCACGCGACGCATGTCTTCAAGCCGCCTCCGGAAGGGACGCCGCAAATTGCGGATAGGTCTCAGCGAGTTCGGTTCTGATCCGACTTCGCAGCAGCGCAAGCGTCTCGGCGTCCGGGCCAGGGGTCACGACGTCACAATGGTCGTTGTCGAACGCGAAGCCAGTCGTCTCCCGGATCTCGGCCCCGCTGTGGCCCGGATGCACGCTTTCCAGCCGGAAGCGTCCCATGTCGCGCTGAAAGGTGAACAATGCGGCATTCGTCAGCAGCGCGTGAGGTCCACCGCGCCGATAGACCCCCTCTTCGCTGACGCCGGGAGCCGAGATGAAATCGACCTGATCGACCAGCACACGCGGGCTGTGCTCTTCGCGGAAAAGGATGACGCGCGGCACCAGGAAGTACAGATAAGCCGAACCGTACGATCCGGGCCATCTCACATGCGAGTTCGGATAGGTCCCGGCACCGACCAGGTTCACATTGCCTTTGCCGTCGATCTGGCCACCGCCCAGGAAAAACGCATCGATGCGGCCCTGCGCCGCGCAATCGAACAACTCTTCGGATCCGCTGGTGAAGGCGTTGTGCTTGACCGAGCCCAAGATCGAGACCTGGACGTCGCCGAGCCCCTGCTTCTTGTTGAGCGCGCGCAACAGCATCGCACCGGCCGCCGGCATCGGCGACGACATCCCGACGGCGACATGGCCCACGCCCGCCAGCAGGCGCGAGATTGTGTAGATGAGCAGCTCGCGATTGGTGCATTCCATGGTCACGCCGCGCTCCTCGTGCTGGCCATGTAAGCCTGAAAGCCCTCGGGTGTGCGGGCTGCACGGGCATAGGTCTCGACCTCGCGAGCGTCGAGTTCATACTCGGCATAGAGGCCGGTCGGCCAAGCCGCATTCTTGTATTCAGCCACGGCGGTGACATACATAGCCGGCAGGACGCCGACGGCCTGCTTCTCGTCGTCGAGCAGCGACGTCGCGGAGATGCACTCCACAGTGACGAAAGTCTGCTTCGACGCGTGTGCGAGCAGCATGATCTCGCGGCGCCGGCCAAGGCGGACGTTGCCGAAGCGATCGGCTTCGGGCACATGGATCAGCGTGATGTCCGGCTGGATCGCCGAGACCACCACGATCTTTTCGCTCTCGTCGAACGGGTTGGTGGTGACCTTCCAGTCCGACCGGTTCTTCAGCACGTCGCTGCCGATGATGCCGCGGATAGGCATGAACGGAACGCCCTTCTCCGCCGCGCTAAGGCCGGCGAACACCGCCGGGCATGTCGCGTCGAGCATGCGGATCTCGCCGTTGCGGATCGCACGGCCGAAGCACGGAGCACCGCCAGCCTCGCCCAGGCTGACGGCGCTGGTCTCGAGCACGGAGACGGCGCCGGCGCCGATCAGCATATCGACCTGCATGCCGCCGATCGGCGCGCAGACGACGTGGAGGTCGCGGATGCCGCGTTCGATCAAGAGGCGGGCCATAGCGGGAGAATATCCCGATCCATCTGGAGCAAGACCAAGTTTGACGCCGGACGGAATCATCGCAGCCATCGCCTCGGGCGATACGAATTCAGTCATGATGCACCTCCTGTTCTTCAGGCCCGATCGACGTCGGGCTGTTCGAAATCCGGATCAGGCCGTCGGTGAAGCCGTGCGCGGCTCTCTCTTCCGGTGAGAACTTCAGCGGAGCCGCCTGCATCACGCTGCTCGCTCGTCGCGGGCGTTCTCAGTGGCTTCAATGAACAGCCAATCGCGAAACGTGCGCAATTTCGCCAGCTCGGCGCATTCCGGACGATACACCACGTAGTAGGCGAGTGCCGAAGGAAATGCGATTTCGGGAAAAAGCCGGACGAGGCGTCCCGACGTGATGTCGTCGTGCGCCATGATGCTCCGGGCGAGCGCGACACCCTGACCTTCCGCAGCCGCCTGCAGCACACCGGCCGAGTTGTTGACGTGGAGCTCGCATCTGAACGCTGCGACATCTGCTATGCCTGCCTGCCGACCCCGAGGCCGGTCGCGCTGATGGTGTCGAATACCATGCGATGACGCCGCCCGCCTTGATCGAGCCAAGCGTCCTGGCTTTCGGATTTCGGACCGGCAGCCGCATCGGCGCCTGCCGCCGAAGCTTCGTTCGACGCGAACGCTAAAGCCGTGGCGACACCGACTCCGATCGCCTCTCGACGATGCATATCCATTGGCTTCCCCTCTTTCATTTTGGCACCCTCGAGAATAGGCCTGCGCCTTCGCGTGTCTATCGATGGCCTACTCTGTCCTCACCGACCGCATTTGAGCGCTACGGAACTGCAGATGCAATCGACCGACCAATAGGAAACACCGGGCACGAGGTGGAGAAGTTAGAAGGGTCCGTGGCGTGGTGCGCGATCAATCGCGTCCTCGGCCCGCTCTGCGTCAAGGTGGGCCTGGTCACGCGTCACTTTTAATTCGGCGACACGGTCCTTCATAAGGTCGGATGGATCGGCGGCACCATTCTCGATGGTGTCATAAAGTCGCTTGAGTTTGGCATCCGGATCGGCAGCGTCGCGCCAGCCTCCATTGCCTTCATCGCATTGCTCTGCCGCCGCGGCAGTCCCAGAGCCAAGCCCTGACGCTGAAGTTGTAGCACCCAGAGGTTCGTCTGCACGGATACGCTCGAAACGCGCCGCAAGATCGAGGCCGCTAAAAGTTGGCGCGGTCAGCCCGGGTGAATACATCACGCTCTCTGGCTGTGCCATTCTTTATGCCATTCGCCGGCTCGAAAACGCCATGGGGCAGCAGCATTCGATGATCGACCACGCGACACTCGAAGCCCGTCTGGTCATGGAGCCGGTCGTAGCTTTACGCCAAGAGTTATCGCCGAAAGGCATGCGGACTTCGATATTCGCGGGGGACACCTCGCCAATGTCGATCGAGCTGAAGCCCGCAAGAGCACAGCCAAGCGATGAACATTTCCAAATTCCGTGCTGTTCAATTGTCGCTCGGAATGTAATCCGTAGAAACAAGCAACTCAAAGCTGGTGGGGCCCCAAATTTCGAGCCGCCTAGGATCAGCCGTTATCCGCGTGCTGTCCGATCGCACTATGCGACAAGCAGGGCAGGCTTCAATGAGAAATTGATAAGGTTTCGCCCCCTCCTGCCTGGCCGCCGGAGGCCCTTGCTCGCAGCACTCGCGCTGGCTGCACCGGGCGGCGGCTGCAAGGAGCCCGAGGCTGGCAGAGAGGCTGCGCTGATGCACCCTCCGCCACTCAGCACCGTGAGTCTCCAACGTCATCGTATCAAGACGCCGACGTACGGCAGGACATGAAGCCGTTTAAGTACATTGCGATAACCTGTGTAACAAAAAGAACCAACTTTCATCGCAAAAAAGCGGAACTTGCTAAGTAATTGGAGGCAAAGCAGCCGAAACAACGGCGCTGCCCGCAAGCACGTTGAGTGCAATTGGCACATAGCGATAGCTGCCCGGTTTCTTTCGGGTGGGGCGGAGGAAAACAGGTAGGTATTTAATGATGTCCCGTAAGCTTACGCCGCGCCAAGTGATCGCCCGCTCTTACCCGACCTGGGACTACGTCATGGCTGATCGGCTCATCGCGTGGCTCCAGGATTGCGGCTACGAAATCGTGCAGAAGCCGGAGGCCGACACCGACGGGAGCGTCTCCCCGCTGGGCCTGCCGGGACTGCCCGAGCTCATGCACGCCTGCTGAGCCGCCGCCTTCGCATCCCCGCTCGACCAGCGTCGTCCAGACATCACGACCACGTCAGATGAACGGCTGCGAGAAACGGCCGAACCATACGGCCTCGTGATGCAACCAATCGCTAACGACGCTGGTAGAACGTTTGCTGCGAACCTAGATGTGCAGCTGTCGCCCGCCACAACAAATGGTAACCGGAACCAGCGCTCGGTTTCCGGGTTCAATTGGCGGGAGCTGAAAAGGTCGAAGGTAAAGCATGTCTCGCAAGCTTACGCCGCGCCAAGTTATCGCCCGATCCTACCCGAGCTGGGACTACGCCATGGCCGACCGTTTGATCGCCTGGCTCGATGATTGTGGGTACGAGATCGTCGAAAAAGGCGTGGCCCACCACCATGACGCAAGTCTGGTCCCGGAGGCGTCGGATACCCAGGAGCAGCTCAGGCTCGCTCGCGCGCATTGACTTGCTCGGATGGAGGGTCGCCGTGCCGCCGCAGGAAACGGGCGGTGGCGGTCCTGTCGCTTGTCGGGCGAGGTCAGGATATGTCGGCGCCTTGAGGCTTACCGACGCTAGTGCCGGCTGGCGCCTTCATGAATAGGTAGCCGAAGACCTTCGCAGCTTCAGTATGGCCGGCCGCCACGAGGTCATGATTCATTCGTCGAATCGGACCTGCGCACTGGATCGCTACCCACAGCGTCTTCCTCGGTCAACTCCAGCTGATAGATCGAGCTCCGAGAACGTATCTTCGATAACGTCTCCAGGCATTGCGCACCGATGCGCGCGTCAGAGTGGCTTGAGAGCTGCCGCCAAGCTCGGCAAACGGAGCAATGGCATAAACGGCATCTGCCGGATCATCGATCGCCGAGCGACCTAAGCCTTCACCAGATCGAGTCGAAGAAGCCAAAATGCGGCTGCGGCTGCTGAGCGACCACCATCATGGGCCGTGATGGACGGGTTCTCGCGATCCTGCGCTTCGGCTTTGCTTCAGTCCGGCCGAGTTCCCGCCTCGTCTCCGTCACTTTCCGCACGGTCGCATCGGCAACTTTGAGGGTAGCTGGCCTGGGTGAGGATGCGGCTATTGACGCCGCCGTTCCCAGCTGCGCGAACGCGTCGCGCACCTTCGCCTTCTGCGTGTCAGCAGCGGTGCTCACCGGCAACGCCATGTCACCCTTCACATCGGCTTGAGCGGTTTTAACGGGTACCGTCGGCACGGTTGTATCGATCACAACCCGCTCGGGCCACTTGCGCTCGGATCGGATCCGTACCGCCGGTAGATCGGAACCGGATTTCAGTGTTGCCGGAAGCGGGATTGGAGCAAACATCGCATTACAGACAAGGAGCAGCGCCAACAGGGCCCCGCCGACGTATACGAAATAGCGCAAAACGGGCATAACGATACCACTCCGTCCGCGCGCATACTCGCCGGACCAACCTCCCAACGGAGGACCACGAGAATATGTTCCCTAGATGGTCACGCCGGTTCAAAACCGGAAGGAAATTTTGCGTGACCTAATTAGATTTTGCTCGCGGCCACCAGCGCGCATTTTGCCTTGCTGGCATTAACGTTGACGAAGCCAACGTGAAAAGCTCTGAAGGTCTTGCGGCTCTTCATGCTCACCATTCCCGGGACGATCCGCGTGCGATCCGTGAGATGGCTGCCGTCACGACGGCTGAAAGCGCAGGCGAGCTCAAGGTCCGTGACTGCATAGGGATTGTCGTTTCGTAACGTGAAGGTCACCAGCGCCTTCGAGCCGAGCCCGCCCCTGCGCCAGGACTGCGAGGAGATCCGCAAGCCGTTGACAGGCGGCGGTTCGAGCGACGCGGTCGGCTTGTCCTCCGGTGCGGTCGCGTCGGGAGCGGCATTGGCCTGGCTCTGGCCGGCGGTCGCGGCGGGCGCCGACGTAGCCGGAGTCGTCCGGCCCTGAACTGCGATTCCCATGGTCGCCGGAGTCGCGCTTCCAGTGGTCTGTTTTGCGTCCGGTTGATTTGCGTTGGTCTGACCGGGAGCGTTGTCATGCTTGACCGGTTGGCTGGCGGTGGTCGTGCCGGCAGCGTCCCCCGCAACCTGGATCAGGCCTGCATCAGCGCTCTCGCTGTCGTCGACCCAGATGACGAGCCAGGCTCCCGCCCCGACCAACAGCACCGCCGCGACCGCGAATGCGGTCAACACTCTCAGACGTCCTACCCGGACCTCGCGCGGCATGCCAAGGAAAGAACCGACCCGGTTGAACCGGCGCCACAGCAAACGATACAGCCCAGTGCTCATCTCAGCACCATCGATCAGCGCTCGTGCGCTGGCGTACCAATCTGCGAGCGCAGCAGATGGTTCCATGCGAAATCGACAATCAGAAGGCGAATTCGCAAACACGCTTCGCTCGGTTTGGCCAGGGATGGCCTTGAAGGAGATGCCCGGCTAACATGCGCGATATCCACCTCATCCTTTCCACTGCAGCCAGCCACGTCGAGAGAGATCGCGCTCATGCTGAACGTCACCTGGGACCATATCCACCTGCGCAGCCCCGATCCCGAGGCGACCGCGACCTGGCTCCAGGACGTCCTCGGCGGCGAGATCATCCGCAGCCCCGGCCGCATCGACGTCAAGCTCGGCGGCACCAGCATCTTCATCGCACCGGTCAAGCCGGGCGACGGCGTCAGCGAGCCCCCGGTGACGCCCTATCAGGGGCTCGACCATTTCGGACTGACCGTGAAGGACATCGATGCGGCCGCGGCCCAACTCAAGGCCAAGGGCGTGACCTTTACGACCGAGCCGACCACGATCCGGCCCGGCGTGCGCATCTGCTTCATCCGCGGGCCGCAGGGCATCTCGATCGAGCTGCTGGAGCGCGACAAGAAATATGCGTGATCGCCGATCGCGGCGTGACGGACCGGCCTACTCCGCGGCCTGCTCCAGCGGAGCTGTGCGCGGCAGGATGATCTGAACCCGCGTGCCTTCACCCGGCTCGGACGCGAGATCGAGCCGGCCGCCGAGCCGATTGGTGACGATGTTGTAGACGATGTGCAGCCCGAGCCCGGTGCCGCCCTGGTCGCGCCTTGTGGTGAAGAACGGATCGAAAGCGCGGCGGCGGACGTCGAGGCTCATGCCGCAGCCATTGTCCGAAAAGACGATCTCGACATTGTCGCGGCCGGATTCGCGCGCGTGGATCGTGATCGTGCCCTGGCGGCCGTCGGGAAAAGCGTGCGCGACGGCGTTGAGAAACAGGTTGGTCAGCACCTGGCCATAGGGCCCCGGATAGCTGTTCATGACCAGATTGGGCTGGCAGTCGACGTTCAGCGTGAGGTTGTGCTTGCGCAAGCCCGGCCGCAGACTCATCACCACCTGCTCGGTGAGATCGGCAAGGTCGAAGCTGCGCTGGTCGGAATAGTTGCGGTCGGCCGCCACCTGCTTGAATGACTGGATCAGCTCCGCGGCGCGGTTGAGGTTGGCGACGAGCTGGGCTGCCGCGTTGCGGCTGGTGTCGAGGAAATCGTTCAGGCTGGAGCGGCGGAGCTCGCCGCGCGCGACCTCCTCGCCGAACCGCTCGGTCTTGCGCTCGAGCGCGGAGGCCACCGTCAGGCTGATGCCGACGGGATTGTTGACCTCGTGGGCGACGCCCGCGACCATGCGTCCCAAAGCTGCGAGCTTTTCCGCCTCGATCAGCGAGGCCTGGGTTTCGCGCAAATTGCGCAGCGCGGTCTCGGCGGCGTCCTTGGCCTTGAGCATCTCGCGCTCGCTCTTCTTGCGCTCGCCGATGTCGAGCGCGACCGTGACGATCTTCTCGATCTCACCATCGGCATCGAGCAGCGGCATCTTGTTGACCAGCCATTGCCGCATCTGGCCCGAGGAATCCTTGTACTCCTCTTCATAGAAGCCGAGATCGGCCTTGGTTGCCAGCACCCGCTTGTCGTTGCCGTCGGTCTTGTTGGCGCCGTAGCGCGCCATGATTTCGTTGGTCGTGCGGCCGAGCGCATCCTTCGGCTCGACGCTGAAAATGCCAGCCATGTACCGGTTCATCAGCACATAGCGGAGATTGCGGTCCTTCACGTTGATCACCGCGGGCACGGTGTCGATGACCTGTTGCAACAGCTTGCGGCCTTCGGCGATCGCCTCCTCGGCGCGCTTCTGGTCGGTGATGTCGCGCACGCTGCCTTCGTAGCGCACCACCTCGCCGCCATCGTCGCGCACAGCGGCGGAGCTGTCGGAGAGCCAGCGGATCTCGCCGTCGCGCCGGCGCACCTGGTATTCGAAATCGCGCACCATGCCGTCGCGCTGCATCAGCGCCTGGAATTCCTCGCGCGCACCGGGATGAACGTAGATCGTCTCGGCGACATCGCCGACCGAACGGATGAGCTGCTCCGCCGAATCATAGCCCATGATCCGCGCCAGCGCCGGGTTGGCGTTGACGATCAGGCCGCCCGGCGTCGTGACATAGATGCCGTCAATCGAGGCCTCGAACAGCTTGCGGTAGCTCTCCTCCGCCAGCCGCTGCTCGGCGAGCGCGCGCACGGCAGCCTCGCGCGCGGCGTCCGCCTCGACCAGGGTGCGGCGGAACACCTCGGCCGCGCGGGCGATATCACCGATCTCGTTCCGGATGTCGGTCGCCGGGATCGAGGCCTCCTTCTGGCCCGCCGCGAGCGCGCGGATCGAACCGGCGATCGAGGCGAGCGGGCGCACGGTGCGCCGGACCACGAACAGCGCGGCAAAGAGGCCGATCAATACGCCGGAGGCGCCGAGAATGATGCTCTGCCACTTGGTCTCGGCGAGCGTACGGGCGAAATCGCGCGACAGCACCTTGCCCTGCTGCGCGCTGAGCGCCCGGAGAAGCTCGGTGACGCGGCCGATCAACCGGCCTTCGGTGCCGAGCACCTCCTTGTCGAGGCGCGCAATCTGATCTTCCGTGCTGGCAATGGCGATGATGCCGTCGGCATAGCTGTCGGCGGCGCTGCGCAGGTTGGGATCGTCGATCTGCAGCGCCCGCATGCCCCGCGCCGCCTGCTCGGCCGCGGCCGGATCATGCGCGAGCAGCGCGCCATTGATCTGGTTCTGCAGCCGGAACAACGAGCGGGCCGTGCCGCGGTCCGCGACCTCGGCGATCGCCCCCTCGAAACGAACCCGTGTTGCCGGCAGCGTGTTGAGCAGCTCGGCGCGGTGGGTGATCAGCTCGCCGACGTGGTCGATGCCTTCGCGGTAATTGGCGAGCCGCTGCGACACGCCGTCGATCATCGCCCGCTGCTCGGGCGCGAGCTCGAGCCGGGTCTTCTTCAGCAGCGCGCTCAGCTCGCTGGCCGCCTGCGCGACGCGGTCGGAGCGTGCGCCGGGATCGGTGACGAAATCGCGCGCCGCGAGCCTGAGCTCGTTCATGCGGCGGTCGATCTCCTCGGCGAGATCGCCGACGTCCTGCAGCCGCTGCAGCTCGGCAAAAGTCGCGTCGATATGCCGGATCGCGATCACGCTCGCCATGCTGGTTGCGGTGATCACCGCGAGCAGCAGCAGAAAGCTGCCAAAGGTCAGTTGCCCGATCGACAGGGACATCGACCGGACACGTTTCAAAACTGCCGCGAACGCTGCTGGCATACTCTTCGGGATCCGTTTCGGAACCGCACTATATATCAGCCGCATGGCGGCCTGGAGAACGAATTACGAACAAAGTAACTTGACGGCGTCACGCTCTGCGACCGTCCTTAATCCGTCAGCCGACCGCCCCGACCTCGAACACCTCCCCATCATAGCCGGCCTCCCGGGGAATGCGCAGCTGGCGCCCGCCATCGGGCGTCTTGGTCATCACCGGCATCACCGTGACGATATCCATTCCCCTGGCATCCGTCAGAGCCGAGGCGACATTGGTCTGCTTGCCGAGCCGGATCAGGTTGCGGGTGGTCGGGAACGGCAGCTTGAAACGGCCGCTGTCGCCGCCGGCCAGTGCCTCGCGCGGCGACACCCAGATCGAATCGGTGGATTCCTTGCCGTCATGGGCGCCGAGCTGGTCCGGCGGCGCTGCGGCCAGGAAGAACCAGGTGTCGAACCGCTTCGGCATGCCCTCCGGCGTGATCCAATGCGCGTAAGGCACCAGCGCATCCAGCGCCAGCACGAGGTCGTTGCCGGCCACGATTTCGAGGAAGGAGGTCTTGCTCTCGCAAAGTGCTGCACGATGCTTCGCCTCGATCTCGTGCGCCCTGACGGCATCGATCAGCACGCCTGAGCCCTTCGCGCGCGCCAGCAGGATGCCGCTCTCCTCGAAGGTCTCGCGGACACCGGCGATGCGAAAGCCGAGCGCGTCGGCATCCAATCCCCCACCACCGGAATACAGTTCCGGGCGGCCTGCGATCTCCTTGTCGGTCGCGTCGACGCTGCCGCCCGGAAATACCAGCGCACCCGAGTTGAACTCGATCTGATGGTGGCGAACCAGCATGAACAATTCGATCTCGCCCGCCGTGTTGTCGCGCAACAGCAGCACGGTCGAAGCCGGGCGCACGGCGGCTGGTTCGGCCATGATTTACTCCGCCGCGCTCGATTGCGGTTGCAGATTGGCGCGGCGGTCAGTGCGGGCCACGCGCGACAGCAGATAGTCGACCTCCGCCTTCGCAGTCGCGCTGATGCCGGAGGCCGGCTTGCGCTGGGCGCTGGAGGCGATCGCGCCGCGCTTGTGCAGCACGTATTTGCGCACGGCGAGGCCGGCGCCCGGCTGCTGCTCGTAGCGGACCAGCGGCAGATGCGCGTCGAACAGGTCGTGCGCGGCATCCCGCTTGCCCTCGCGCGACAGCTTGACGACGTCGACCAGCATCTCGGGGAAAGCATAGCCGGTCATCGCGCCGTCAGCGCCCCGCTCCATCTCGAAATCCAGGAACAGGCCGCCATTGCCGCAGAGGATCGAGAGCGCTCTCAATGACCCCTCCTTCTGGAAACCTCTCAAGGCCGTGATCTTCTCCAGACCCGGCCAATCCTCGTGCTTGAGCATCACGCAGGATGGGCTGTCCATCACGATCTTGCGGATCACGGCGGGCGTGAAAACCACGCTGAGCGTCAGCGGATAATCCTGCAGCACCCAGGGAATATCGGTGCCGATCGCGTCCTGCGCCTGCTTGAAGTAGCCCGTGATCTGGTCGTCGGTGCGCAAGGCCGGCGGCGGCGCGATCATGACGCCGGCAGCGCCGGCATCCATCGAGGCTTCGAGCAAGCGAGCGCATGGTCGCGAAGCCCGGTGCGGAGACGCCGACGATGATCTGCATGTTCTTCGCACGCTTGGCAAAGCGCACTGCGACCTGCTGGGATTCGGCGGCGTCGAGCTTGGGCGCCTCGCCCATGATGCCGAGCACGGTGATGCCGTCACAGCCCGCCTCGCCGTAGAAATCGACCAGACGGTCGATCGAGGCCTCATCGATGCGGCCGTCATCATGGAACGGGGTCGGCGCGATCGCGAAGGTGCCTTTGGCGTCGGCGGTGAGTTTCATTGGTTCATCTCCACTCTCTCTTTCGTCATTCCGGGATACGCCGTGAGGCGCAGTATGAGCGCACTTGCGCTCTGAAATCCATACTCACGATCGTGGTTATGGATTTCAGATGCGCAAGTGCGCATCATAGCTCGCGATTTCGTCGCGCCCCGGAATGACGATCTCAATACATCAAAACCGCCGCGCGGACTTCTTGATCTCGTCATCCGAGAAGAAGATCTCGCTGGCATGGGCGACGATATCCTCGGCCTTCCACCCCGTAAACGGCGGCTTCCAACCGTCCATTTCCATCATCCGCATCTCCCGCACCCCGCGCGGGCCGGAGACGCCGAGCACTTTGCCGGTCTGGTCGCCGGAGAGGTCGGAGACCATGTAGAGCACGGCTGGTGCGATCCCGTCCGGTCCGAGCGCTGCGCCCGGGTTCTCCTTGTAGCGCGGCAGGTCCGCGGTCATGCGCGTCAGCGCGCCCGGCGCCAGGGTCCAGATGCGAATGTTGTATTTGCGGCCCTCGATCGCCAGCACGTTGGAAAAGCCCCAGATGCCGCCCTTGGCGGCGCCGTAATTGTGCTGGCCGAAATTGCCGATCAGGCCCGAGGTCGAGGAGGTATTGACGATGACGCCGCCGCCATTCTCGCGCTGCCAGCGGAACACAGGAAGGGTGCAGCAGAAGGTGCCTTTCAAGTGCACCTTGATCACCTTGTCCCAGTCGGCCTCGCTCGCCTTGGCAAAGGTCTGATCGCGCAGGATGCCGGCATTGTTGACCAGGATGTCGGCGCGGCCGAAGTTCTTGATCGCGTCGTTGAAGACGGACTGGCCGCCTTCGATGCGTCGAGATATCGGCGCCATTGGCGACGGCGCGGCCGCCCTCGGCCTTGATCGCAGCAACCACCTGCTCGGCCATCGAGAGGTCCGCGCCGGAGCCATCGCGCGGGCCGCCGAGATCGTTGACCACGACAGCCGCGCCCTCGCGCGCGAACAGTTTTGCGTAGGCTTCGCCGAGCCCACCGCCCGCACCGGTAATGATTGCAACCTTGCCGTCGAGCAATCCCATTGGATGTCCTCCCTGTTATTGTGCCGTCATTCCGGGGCATCGCGCAGCGATGAACCCGGAATCCAGAGATTATTTATAAGATCGAGATTCCGGGTTCGACGCTGTCGCGTCGACCCGGAATGACAGCGCGGGGATTAACCCAGCACCGTCCTGCCGTTCTTGATCACGGTGACGTTGCGCGCCTTCACCTTGGCCTCGAACGAGATCACGTCGCCGTCCTTCCACAGATCGAGCGTCACGGTCTCGCCGGGATAGACCGGCGAGGAGAACCGCGCCGCATGCTGTTTGAACGCTGCGGGGTCGTAATCCGCGTAGGTCTGCAGCACGCCGCGGCAGGTGATGCCGTAGGTGCACATGCCGTGCAGGATCGGTCGCGGGAAGCCGGCCCGCCTGGCAAAGCTCGGATCGGAATGCAGCGGGTTGCGGTCGCCGCAGAGGCGATAGACCAGCGCCTGGTCCGGCCGGGTCGCAATGTCGACGCTGCGGTCGGGCGCGCGGGTCGGCACCGGATGCGGATCGGGAACACCGCCCGAGGGACCGCCGAAGCCGCCGTCACCGCGGGCAAAGCGCGAGGCGACCAGGGTCGCCAGGGCCTCGCCTTTCTCGTCGCGCAGGATGGTCTGGTGCCGGATCACGGCGCCCTTGTCCTTGCCCTTGTCGGAGACCGCGAGCACCGAGGAATCCGCGGTGATGTTTGCAGCGATCGCCAGCGGCTTGTGAAAGGTGATGTCGCGTTCGCCGTCGACAACCATCACGCGATTCAGTTTCATGTCGCCGGGACCCGCGCCCCACGCCGCGACGGAGGCGAAGGTCGGCACCACCTTCAGCGGCCGCGGTTCGGCCGTGGCCTCGTTGACGAAAGCGAGCTCCTTCTCGTCCATCGGATCGGCGCCCATGCCGATGCCATAGGCGTACAGCATCACCTCGCGGTCGCCGTAGCTGTAGCGCTGGCCGATGTTTTTCATCGCCATCAGCTCATCGTAGTTGATCGGCATTTTCTTGGTTTCCTCCCGCCTCGCGGTGCCGATTGATGCGCCCTCTCCCCTTGCGGGAGAGGGCTACACCGGCATCGGCGTCAAACTCACTCGGATGAGGGGTTCGCGCCGCGATCCTCACTTTTCGAGGATGAGAGAAACCCCTCACCCGGCTCAATCTCGCTCCGCTCGATCTCGCCACCCTCTCCCGCAAGGGGAGAGGGTGCACCGTCAACGCGGTCGCAACTAAGCCACCGTAAAAAACGGCAGCGGCGCGCCTTCGGTCGGCTTGAACACCAGCTTCACCTTCTGGCCGATCTTCGAGCTTTTCGAGATCGCAATCGACGATGTTGGTCTGGATCGACGGCCCTTCCTTCAAGGTCACATAGGCGATCGCGATACGGCCCGGTCGGCGACTTCCGCATCAGGCTGTAGGTGTAGATCGTGGCCTCGCCGGACGCCTCCTCCCACGCCGTCTTGTCGGAGAAGCAGAACGGGCAGATCGCACGCGGGAAGTAATGCGGTTCACCGCAGGCGGTGCAGCGCTTGATCATGAACTTGCCTTGAGCTGGCCGCATCCCAGAACGGCTTGGTCTCGGCATTGGTGGCGGGGGCCGGATATTTCTTCGTCTCAGACATCACACGCGCTCCAGAATGCAGGTCGAGGCGGCGTGGCGAACGCCGAGCAGTCCGCCGGTGCCATGCGCGATAGCGAGATCGCAGTTCGGCACCTGCACCTTCGGATGCGCTTGCCCACGCAGCTGGCGCACGGCCTCGATGATCTTGGTCATGCCGCCGCGGTTGACCGGATGGTTGCTGCAGAGCCCGCCGCCATCGGTGTTGAACGGCAGCTTGCCGACGCCCGAGATCAGATTGCCGTCAGCGACGAACTTGCCGCCCTCGCCCTTCTTGCAGAAGCCGAGGTCCTCGAGCTGCATCAGCACGGTGATGGTGAAGCTGTCATAGATCGAGGCGTATTTGATGTCCTTGGGCGTCACGCCCGCTTCCTCGAAGGCGCGCGGGCCGGACCAGACGCCGGCGGAGTAAGTCAGGTCGAGATCCTTGCCGCCGCGCGGGCCCTTCGCCGCTTCGCCGTGGCCGATCAGCCGCACCAGCGGCTTCTTCAGGCTCTTCGCGATCTCCGGCGTGGTCACGATCAGCGCGCCGCCGCCGTCGGTGACGACGCAGCAATCCATCCGATGCAGCGGATCGGAGATCATCGGCGAGTTCAGCACGTCCTCGACGGTGACGACATCCTTGAGCATCGCATGCGGATTGTATTGCGCATGATGCGAGGCCGCGACCTTGATCCAGGCGAGCTGCTCGGAGGTGGTGCCATAGTCGTGCATGTGGCGCATGGCGCACATGCCGTAGGCATTGTGGGTGGTCGCGCCGTAGGCCGCCTCGAAGTCGGCCTCGGCGCCGGCGGCGCGCGGCGGCATCGCGCCGGTGCGCGGCTTGCCGGCGAGCGTGATCAGCGCGACCGAGCATTTGCCGGCCGCGATCGCCTCGGCGGCATGGCCGAGATGGATCAGATAGGAGCAGCCGCCGGTCTCGGTGGAATCGACGTGGCGCAGCTTCTTGGTGTTGAGGCCGAGATAGTCGACCATCGGCCACAGCCCGCCCGGCGCGTCGCCGGCGCAGAAATAGCCGTCGATGTCGTCCTTGGTCAGGCCGGCATCCTCGATCGCGCCCTTGGCGACCTCGGCGTGCAGCTGCGCGGTGGATTTGTCGGGTGCGTGCCGGGTCGGATGCTCATAGATCCCGGCGATGTAGGCCTTGCCCTTGATGGTCAACTGGGTCTCCGCATTGGTCGTTTCGTTCGTCCTCTCCTGATGCGATTTTCTGGACCCTTGATCGAGCCTTGGCAAGCCGCGAAAATATTCCGCACGGTGGAGATGGCGATAGCCCTTCCAGTCGTCATTCCGGGGCGCCCGGAGGGCGGACCCGGAATCCATACGCACGATGGTGGTTATGGATTTCAGATGCGCAAGTGCGCATCGTAGCTCGCGACTTCGTCGCGGCCCGGAATGACACCGTGAGCGTTGAGCGGTCGAACTACACATGACCCCGCATTCTCGCGACATATCATGCCCGAGCTATGCGATCTCGCTTCACCCTCGTCAAAACAGAGGGCGCAGGGAAGGCCGGGTGCTGGTCGCACCCGCGGTCCGCGTGCAGCAAAAAGCACGCGGCAGAACCACAGGTACGAGCCGAAACAACCGGCCTTCCCTGCGCGATGGTTTTAACGCTTATACGCGCTCTCCCTGGGGACCGGCTTGATTGCCACCATCATCGACGCGACGCGTGAGCATCATCGCCAACTTGGCCTCAGCACCGGGAGGCCAGGACCACACGATTTCACGTCCGTACCGATGTCGTTCGTCCGCATGCGCAATGCGCATGCTGCAACACCTCACGGCCACCGCCTCCCGCCTCGCGTGTCGTGACGATCGCGCGTAACGCCCCTCCGTGGTGAGGCGGGATGGCCTGTAGCATCGTTGTGATTTGCCCGACGAGGCAAGGCCGCATGCCTGCGACAGACTGGCACGACGGGCAATTTGCGCATGGCGGATATGCGCAGCGCATAAGGCAACGTAAATCGCGATGCCGGCAACCTCGGCAGCTGAGGCGCAAGCGGCACAGCGAAATAAGAAGTAATGAGGGTACCAGGCGAGCTTCCGAGCTCAGGCGGGTGAAGCCACTCCTCTGAAGCGGTCGCAAAGCTTGACGCCTCGAAAGTTTCAGCCCCCGTCCCGGCAAGAAGCAACGAGCCGGAAGCGAACCGCGCTCATGCAGCCCACGGTCCACGGGCAGGAGCGGCTGGAGTTCAGCCGTTCCTGCCCGCGGTTGCACAGGCGATAACTGCCGGATCAGGCAGCATGTCGCACGGTCTCTTCCATGCGTTTCGTCGCATCCTCGGTCAACTTGACCGACATGTCCGCCATTCGGCGGCTGCTTTCCAGAACACGGCCCACCGCATCACGAAATAGATCACTCTGAACAGCGGCAAGATCCTGCGGTGTCCGACAGTTCCACAATTCGTTCATGCGCTCCATTCCATGCTCGATCTGGTGCCGAACGAGTTCAAGGTACTCCTGCGACATTCCGCTCATGACCTTGCTAGCCGCCGTGGCGGAGTAAAGAATGCTTTGGGCATTGCGCGCAGACCGCTCAGTTGCCTCTTGCGCGTCGTGCCCGGTCAAGCCAAGCGTGCGACTGATCTGCTCGGTCGAACGTCCCATCACTGCGGTTGTCATGTCCAGACCGAAACGCCACGAATTCTGCAGCGTCTCGGCATTTTGCTTCAGGAGATTGGCTCCGACCCGCGCCACCTCCTCGCCAGCCTGAGCGGTTGCCTGTCCTATACGCGCGGTCTGCTCCGCCGCACTTTGTGCGACACGCGAGGCTTGCTCGGCCGTCCTTTCACCGGTTTGCCGAGCTGCATCTCCCATGTTCTGGGTAGACCTTTCCTCCTGGCGCGGATTTGCCATCTTTGCTCCTCCTCGGGATGTCTTTGATTGCTTGTAAGCTCGGAATCCTGTGCTGATACACAGCTCCAGCCGAGCAACGCCAAGTCGCCGGGACCGTTCCGCGTCTTAATGAATTTTAGGTAAGCTCGATGAATGGCAGGAAGGCAACACCCGACGCGCTCCGAATGCCCGACTTGCGCACGTTCCCGAACATAGAGAGACGACTGGTCATCCATCCTGAACCAATTTCCCTCGGTGATCCGGCTGTGCTGCGAACATTGCTTCGCTGCGCTCGCAATGACGGTTACCAAGCGAAGCCTCTTCTCGTCACCCCGAGGCGACACGACGTGTCGAGCCCGGAATCAATACTCACGACTGTGAATCGCAGCGACGGCAGCACAACGCGGCGTTCGCGCAACGACATCGATCTGAGGTTATGGATTCCGGGCTCACTCGCCTCGCGAGCGCCCTGGAATGACGGAGAGAATGAGCCCTACTCCGCTGCCATCTGCCTTGGGGCCGGCGGCGGGTTGGCGAGGTCGGCGATGAGCTGGGCGTGGCGCGCCTCGGCTTCCCTCACCGACTTCTCCTTCACCGGGCCGTAGCCGCGGATACGGTCGGGCAAGCGACAGCAGCTCGATCGCGATCTCGGCATTGGCCGGCGACAGCTGCGCGAGCACGTTTGCGACGTCCTTCTCGTAGGCCGGGATCAAGTCACGCTCCATCTTGCGGTCGGCCGCATAGCCGAAGATGTCGAGCGGCGTGCCGCGCAGGCCTTTCATCTTCGCCAGCAGACGGAAGTTCTTCATCATGCTGGCGCCGAACACCTTCTTATTCGGCCGGCCCTGCGGATCGCGCCCAGTGTTCATGATCGGCGGGGCCAGGTTGAAGCTGATCTTGTAGTCGCCCTCGAAGGCATCGTGGAGCTGCTTTTCGAAGCTGCCGTCGGCGAACAGCCGCGCCACCTCATACTCGTCCTTGTAGGCCAGCAGTTTTGCGTAGTTGATCGCGACCGCACGCGGCAGCGCCTCGCCGTAGCCACCCTTGTCCGCGGCCTCGCGCACCTGGTCGACCAACTTGCGGTAACGCTTGGCGAGCCGGGCATTCTGGTAGCCGGTGAGGAAGGCGGTGCGATGGGCGATGATCTCGTCGAGCGACATCGCATCCAGCGATTTCGGCGCCTCGGTCTCGTCATGGCCCTTCATCATCTCGGTGAGCCTCGCCGGATCGACCACCGCGAGGCGGCCGAGCCGGAAGGCTTCCGTGTTCATCTTGACCGCAACGCCATTGATGCCGATCGCCTTCTCGATGGCCTCGGCCGACAAGCGGCAGCAGACCCCTCTGATAGGCGTAACCCATCATCATCATGTTGGTGGCGATGGAGTCGCCGAGCAGCGCTTCGGCCGGCTTGGTGAAGTCGAGGAAGTCGGAGTCCTTGCGCAGTGCCGTCTCCAGCACGTTGGCGACCTTGCGGTTCTGGAAATTGAAGTCGCGGTTGAGGATGAAGTCGGCGGTCGGGATCAGATGGCTGTTGATGACGCCATGGGTGCGCGCGGAATCGCACAGCATGATCGTGTCCTTCGAGCCGGCGACGACCTCGTCGGCCGCGATCACGAGATCGGCGGTGCCGGTGACGATGCGCGAGCAGGTCACGTCAGCCGTGTGCTCGGAGAGGCGGACATGGCTCAGCACCGCGCCGCCCTTCTGCGCCAGGCCCGACATGTCGAGGATCATCGAGGCCTTGCCCTCGATATGGGCGGCCATGCCGAGCAGCGCGCCGATGGTCAAGCACGCCGGTGCCGCCGACGCCGCCGACCGCGATGTTGTAGGGCTTGTCCAGCGCCGGCTTCGCCGCCGGCTCCGGCAACTCGCCGATCTCGCCGAGCTCGGCCGGCGCGCGGCGAGCGCGGCTTGCCGCCGTCGATGGTGACGAAGGACGGGCAGAAGCCCTTCACGCAGGAATAGTCCTTGTTGCAGGAGGACTGGTTGATGACGCGCTTGCGCCCCAATTCGGTCTCCAGCGGCTCGACCGAGATGCAGTTCGATTGCACCGAGCAGTCGCCGCAGCCCTCGCAGACGGCCGGATTGATGAAGACGCGGCGCTGCGGATCCTCCATAGTGCCGCGCTTGCGGCGGCGGCGCTTCTCGGCGGCGCAGGTCTGCACGAACACGATCGCCGAGGCGCCCTTGGTCTCGCGCAACGTCTTCATGACGTTGTCGAGCTCGTCGCGATGCGCGAGCTTGACGCCGGGCGCGATGGTGTCAGACGGGATAGGCGTCCGGATTCTCCGAGACCAGGTAGATTTCGCGGATGCCTTCGGAGTGCAGCTGGTAGGTGATCTGCTGCGGCGACAGATCGCCGTCATGGCGCTGGCCGCCGGTCATCGCGACCGCGTCGTTGTAGAGGATCTTGTAGGTGATGTTGGCCTTGGAGGCGATCGCCTGGCGGATCGCGAGACTGCCGGAATGGAAATAGGTGCCGTCGCCGAGATTGGCGAAGATGTGCTTCTCGTCGGTGAACGGCGCGATGCCGACCCACGGCACGCCCTCGCCGCCCATATGGGTGAAGGTCTCGGTCGAGCGGTTCATCCACAGCGCCATGAAGTGGCAGCCGATGCCGGCCATGGCGCGGCTGCCTTCGGGCACCTTGGTCGAGGTGTTGTGCGGACAGCCCGAGCAGAAATACGGCGTGCGGCGCGACCGGCGAGACCAGCTGCATCTGCGAAGCTTCGCGGCCGTTGAACCAGTCGGCCTTTGCGCGCAGCATCGATCGCGATCTCGGGATTGAGATCGAGCCGCAGCAGCCGCTCGGTCAGCGAGCTCGCCAGCGAGGACACGCTGAGCTCGGCGGCGAAGGTCAGGAAGCGCTTGTCGTGGTCGTCCATCTTGCCGACGATGCGCGGACGGACGTCGTCGCGCCAGTTGAACAGCTCCTGCTTGACCTGGTTCTCGACGATCTCGCGCCGCTCCTCGACGATGAAGATCTCCTCGAGTCCGACCGCGAACTGCCGCACGCCTTCCGGCTCCAGCGGCCAGGGCATGCCGATCTTGTACAGCCTGAGGCCGATCTTGGCGGCGACCTCCTCGGTGATGCCGAGTTCGCGCAGCGCCTGGCGGATGTCCTCATAGCTCTTGCCGGACGCCATGATGCCGTAGCGGGCGTTCGGCGAATCCATGGTGATGCGGTTGACCTTGTTGGCGCGCGCAAAGGCGATGCGCAGCAAAGCCCTTGTAGTCCTGCAGCCGGCGGTCCTGCTCGAAGCGGTCATCGGGCCAGCGCAGATTGAGCCCGCCCGGCGGCATCTCGAAATCACTGGGGATGATGAACGGCGTCATCTCGTCGTTGAGGTTGATCTCGGCGGTGGTCTCCACCGTCTCGGTGATCACCTTCATGCCGACCCAGCAGCCGCGAATAGCGCGACATCGCGATGCCGAGCAGGCCCATCTCGATCATCTCGTGGATCGATGAGGGATAGAGATAGGGCATCAGCGCCGAGATGAAGGCGTGGTCCGACTGATGCGGCACGGTCGAGGATTTGGCGCCGTGGTCGTCGCCCGCGAGGCACAGCACGCCGCCGTTCTTGGCCGAGCCCGCCGCATTGCCGTGGCGGAACACGTCGCCGGAACGGTCGACGCCGGGGCCCTTGCCGTACCAGATGCCGACCACGCCGTCATACTTGCGCGCCGGGCGACAGATGCAGCTGCTGCGAGCCCCACACCGCGGTCGCCGCCAGGTCCTCGTTCACGCCGGGCTGGAACTTGATGTTGTATTGCTCGAGATGCTTGCGGGCGGCGAACAGCTGCTGGTCATAGCCGCCGAGCGGCGAGCCGCGATAGCCGGAGATGAAGCCCGCGGTGTTCAGCCCGGCCGCGCGGTCGCGCCGGATCTGCGCCATCGGCAGCCGCACCAGGGCCTGGATGCCGGTCAGGAAGACGTGGCCGGACTCGGCAGTGTATTTCTGTTCGAGATTGATCGGACCTTCGTTGATTCCCATTCCGCCCTCTTGAATAACTTGGTCGCGCCTGCGCGTCCTCAAGGCATCAAGGCCTCGGACTCCCACGCTTTAGATGTAATCTATGTCGGCGAATGTCACGCGCTGCATCACAAATTTCGATGCATTTGTAAGAGGTTCGGCAATTCGCAATTTCGTGGCCCGGAAAGGCGTACGAAATTTTGCGATTGTGTCGTCGCGAGAGCAACCCGCGAAACGGCGCGGGCGCGACCGCCGCTCGTTTTCCTGCCATGATAGTGCGGACGCCGTTGTGGGCATCGAGAGCGAGGTCTGCCGTGATGCCGGACGATTCTGGCTGGTCTATTATTGTGCAGTGCGATGTCGCGCGCGCGAGCGCGGAGCCGTCACCGAGGATCGCGCATGGCAAGATGCTCACCTCGATGCCGGCGACTGCGCCGGCTGCCATACCGCCGATCCGGCCAAGCCGTTCGCCGGCGGCGTGCGGATCGAGACGCCGTTCGGCGCGATCTTTGCGCGCAATCTGACGCCCGATCGCGACACCGGCATCGGCAGCTGGAGCGATGCAGGATTTCTACCGCGCGCTGCGCGACGGCATCGCGCCAGATGGCTCGCGCTATTATCCCGCCTTCCCCTACCCGCATTTCACCAAGCTCACGCGCGACGACATCCTGGCGATCCGCGCCTATCTCGCCACGCTCCCGGCGGTGACAAACAAGGTGCCGGCGCCGGAGCTGCGCTTTCCCGCTCAACTTCCGCCTCGCTGATGCGGCTGTGGGACTGCGCTGTTCTTCACGCCGGGCGTGCTCGATCCCCGACCAGAGCAAGGACGCAGAATGGAACCGCGGCCGCTATCTGGTCGAAGGGCTCGGTCATTGCGGCGCCTGCCATACGCCGAAGAACATGCTCGGCGCCGAGAAGCGCGACGCACCGCTCGCCGGCGGCAAGGTCGGAGACTGGTTCGCACCTCGGCTCGACGGCGCCGATCGCTGCGGGCCTGAAGAGCTGGAGCGTCGGACGACATCGTCGAATATCTGTCGAGCGGCCGCAATGGGAAAAGCCATGCCGACGGCCCGATGGCCGAGGTCGTCGTCAACTCGACCTCGAAGATGAATGATGCCGATATCCGCGCGATCGCGGTCTATCTCAAATCGCTGCCGCTCGGCGACCCCGGAGCCCGCCGTCTCGCCGCCATCCGATGCCAGCCTGATCGCGGGCCAGACCATCTATGCCCATGCCTGCATCGCCTGCCATGAGGCCGACGGCTCGGGCTCACCGCGGCATCTATCCGCCGCTACCGGGCAACGCGCTGCTGCAATCGGCCGATCCGTCGAGCACGCTTGCGCATCATCCTCGACGGCGCCGCAGACCGTGACCACGCCGCGCGCGCCGAACACCGGGCTCGATGCCGGCCTACGCGCAAAAGCTCAACGATCAGCAGATCGCCGATGTCACCAACTACATCCGCAATGCCTGCGGCAATGCCGCCGCGCCTGTCAGCCGCCGATCAGGTCAAGGCCGCGGCGGCGCTAACTTCGGTCCGTGCCTGCATAGCACGAATTTCGGCATTTCCCAGCGATAGCGGATCGCAAGCAGGCGGAAGCTCAGGCCGATCGCGAAGGTCATGCGGGTCCAGAGATCGCCGTCCAGCTTCAGCACGTATCCCATCGCGTAGATCAGGCCGGTGCGACGGCGACGCTGGCATAGAGCTCGGCGCGAAACAGCAGCGGCACGTCGTTGCAGAGGATGTCGCGCAGCACGCCGCCGGCGCAGCCCGTGATCATGCCAGAGATGATCACGATCGGCGGCGAGACGTCGATCTGCCAGGCGACCTCACAACCCGCGATGGTGAAGACCACGAGCCCGACCGCGTCCAGCACCAGGAACGCGATCGTGAGCCGGTGCACCAGCGCGCGCGATCAGGATGGTGGCGAACGCCGCGACCACCGTCACCGCGAGATAGGACGGCCGTTCCACCCAGACCAGCGGATAGTGCCCGAGCAGTACGTCGCGCATGGTGCCGCCGCCGAGCGCGGTGATCGCGCCCAGCATGCAGACGCCCACCCAATCCATGCTGCGCCGCCCGGCGGCAAGCGCGGCTGTCATCGCCTGCGCCGCCAGCGCCACCCAGGACAGCAGATGCAGCACAGTATCGCCCGGCGGCCATTCCCACATCTCATCCCCCAAAGAGACTCCCGATGTGCGGAAGCTAGAGCGCGGCAGCATTCCTGACCAGATCGGCGCTGCCAGAGCTGGAACCGCAGAGTTCCACCGGAACAGATCACAGGTGGCGTTGGTTGTCTGGCACAGTGACGACAGGAGACGGAAGACCGGAGAACAGGAGAAGGACATGGTCAACCCACGCATTCCGGACGAGCGCTTTCCCAACGATCCTTATGTTGCTGGCATGGACGGCATGCCGCCGCGCACGCCGCAGCAGCTCGACGCCGATCTGCAACCCGATCCCGAAATGATGGAGGGACGGAGTTCGACCGGCAGGGTCGCGGCCTTTGCGCTCGGTATCGCCATCTTGCTGGCCGCGGTGTTCTACGGCCTGAACAATTCGTCGACCGGCAATAACCAGGCGAGCAATCCCGCCGCCGACCAAGGCGGCACAGACCCAGCCTGCCAACCCGGGCAACACGGCGCCCGGCGTGACGACCGGTGCCGCGACCAACCGCCCGACGGCACCGGCCAACAAACCGACCGGCACGGAGATCGATCACTCGGCGCCGCCGCCGACCGGCCAGAACAACAACACGCACTAACGGAGACGTAGCTCAGACTGACCGCGGCGGGCACTCATGTGCCCGCCGCATTGTATTGCTTGTACTTGTCCGCGTGGCGCCTAGCCGAACATCTTGTTGAGCTCGCCGCCGGGATAGCCGTTCGCAAGCTCGGTGAAGGTGCCCTGCTCGGCCATCTCCTTGGCCGCGCGCATGTAGCCTGCCCAGGCCATTCGCGCCAGCGAGCCGCCGACGCTGATGCGGCGCACGCCGAGCTCCTCGGCCTGCTTCAACGACAGGCCGGAGCCGCCGATCAACAGGTTGACCGGCTTCGGCGCCACCGCCTTGACCACAGCTGATATCTCCTCGCGGGTCTTGATCCCCGGCGCATAGAGACAGTCGGCGCCGGCTTCGGCATAGGCGGTCAGCCGGTCGATGACGAGCGCAAGATCCGGTTGGCCCCACAGAAACGCCTCGCAGCGGCCGGTGAGCAGCACGTCGCCGCCGGCTGCGTCGATCGCCTGCCGCGCCGCCTTGATGCGCGCGATCGCAACGCCCCGCTCATAGAGCGGCTTCGCCTTGTCGCCGGTCGAAGTCCTCGATCGAGAGCCCGGCAACGCCCGGTGGCCACCGCCCGCGTCACATTGGCGGCGACGCCGTCGGGCTCATGGGCAAAGCCGCCCTCGAAATCGGCGTTGACGGGAATGTCGACGGCCGCGCTGATCGCCGCGAGATGCGCCAGCACCTCGTCGACCGTGACTTTGTTGTCGGCCTTGCCGATGGTCCAGGCAAAGCCGGCGCTGGTCGAGGCGATCGCCTTGAAGCCGAGATGAGCCAGGGCCTTGGCGCTGCCGACGTCGAACGGGTTCGGCAGCACGAAGCAGCCGCTCTGATGCAGGCTGCGGAAAGCCGCGCGCTTGTCCTTTGGTGAGACGGTCATGGGTTCTTCCCTTCTTGGTTCGACGGCTGATGATCCGCGCCGGCGAACCATAGCGGCGACCTCACGCCGGCGCCACCACCTGGCGCAGGAAGGTGCGCTCCTCGGCGAGGATGAACTTGTGCTCCTCGGCGAAAGCGAAATTCGACCGTGACTCGGCATCGGCGCGCAGGCGGCGCGGTAGCGCTCATAGGCCGCGAGACTGTCGAACGACACCAGGCCGAAGGCGATGTTGTTGGTGCCTTCATGCGGCATGAAGTAGCCGATCAGATCGCCGCCGCAGCGCGGAATGATGCTGAGCCATCTCGTGGCATATTGCTCGAACTGCTCGCGCTTGAAGGGATCGATCTGATAGCGGATGAAGACGGTGACCGGCATGGCAACCTCCGATATGGATGACATCCCTCAATAGCCGCTTGCGTGAACAGAATGCTTCGGCTAACATCGAAGCATGAAATCAGGTCCCGATATCGCCATGGTTGCCGCCCTGGTCGGCGACCCCGCCCGCGCCAACATGCTGACAGCGCTGCTGTCCGGCAAGGCGCTCACCGCGAGCGAGCTCGCGCAGGAGGCCGGCGTCACGCCGCAGACCGCGAGCTCGCATCTTGCAAAGCTCGAGGCCGGCGGGCTGATCGAGCCGGAGAAGCAGGGCCGCCACCGCTACTATCGCCTCGCCGATCCCGATATCGCCGACGTGCTCGAAGGCCTGGCAGGACTGGCCGCCCGCACCGGCCACATGCGCGTGCGAACCGGGCCGAAGGAGCCGGCGTTGCGCCGCGCCCGCGTCTGCTACGACCATCTCGCCGGCGATCTCGGCGTTCAGATGCTGGACAGCATGACCAAGCAGAAACTGGTGCGTCACCGCAAGCTGGAGATCACGCTCACCACGGAAGGCACGCGCTTCCTGGAGAAGCAGTTGCAGATCTCGCCGGAGATGCTGGCGCATCCGCGCCGCCCCATCTGCAAGGCCTGCCTCGACTGGAGCGAACGGCGCCATCACCTCGCCGGCACGCTGGGCGCGGCCTTGATGCAGCGCTTCACCGAGCTGAAATGGGCGGCGCGCGACACCGCGCCCGGCAGCCGGGTCGTGAACTTCACGCGAAACGGCGAGAAACATTTCACGCGGCTGTTCGGCAGCGTCGAACGCTAGCCTCCATCCTGGAACATCAAGCAGCAGGCGTTATCACGCGCTGTTGTTCGCGCCGTCGCGCCGCCGCGCGTGGCTCGCCTGCGCGCCTCTTGTATAAGGCTCGCGCCCAACGCCGCAGGCCGCGATCCGTCGCAAACGGCGGCCATGCCGACGCCATCATCGTCACCATCCGGACCCCGCCAATGATCCGCTTTGTCCTCGGCACGCTCTGTGCCGCCCTGCTCGTTACAGCATCGATGCCATCGCGCGCAGCAGATAGCCCGCCGCGCGAGCCCTATGGCGAGAACCTCGAAGGTTTCCCCTATCCCTATCCCGTGCATCTGATGCCGGTCAGCAACGAGGGCGAGCAGCTGCAGATGGCCTATATGGACGTCGCGCCTGACAAGCCGAACGGCCGCACCGCGCTGCTGCTGCATGGACGCAACTTTCCGTCGAGCTATTGGGCGCCAGTCATCAAGACCTTGAGCGGTGCCGGCTTCCGGGTCGTGGTGCCGGACCAGATCGGCTTCGGCAAATCTTCCAAGCCGAACGGCGCACTGCATTTCGACAATCTCGCCCGCAACACCATCGCGCTGCTCGACCATCTCGGCATCGCCAGGGCTGACGTGGTTGCGCATTCGACTGGCGGCATGGTCGCGGTGCGGATCGCCCGCGCCTATCCCGACCGCGTCGTCCATCTGGTGCTGACCGCGCCGATCGGGCTGGAGGACTATCGCCTGTCGGTGCCGCCAGTCCCGACCGAGAAGCTGATCGAGACCGAGGACAGGCTCACCGCCGAAGGCTACCGCAAGCAGCTCGAAACCAACTACGCGCTGAAGCTGCCGCCGGACCAGATCACGCCCTATATCGACGCGCGTTTCAACATCAAGGGAAGCCCCTCCTACGCGCACTGGCTGCGCGCCTTCGTGGCGTCCTACCAGATGATCTATCGCGAACCGGTGGTGCACGAGATTCCGCTGATCACGCAGCCGACCCTGTTCATCATGGGCGCCGACGATCACAACGCACCGGGTCGTCCCTACGCGCCGGAAGCGCTACGCGGCGAAGATGGGGCAGAATGCCGAGAACGCCAAGACGCTTGCGAGCCAGATGAAGGATGGCCGCGCCGAGGTGATCCCGAACACCGGGCATCTGGTGTTCCTGGAGGCGCCCGACAAATACGATGCGCTGCTGCTCGGCTTCCTCGGCAAGTAAGGAAACAGATATTCGATTCACGATGACATGGCGGAAGCCGGATCATCAAACATCAGAGTGGCCGGCGAGATATTTTCTCGCCGACCGTTTTATTCAGTATCGGTTGCGGAAGCAGCGCTTGCCATATGGGCCGGTGTGCCAGCCCGGAGGACAAGTGAATAGCGGACGACAAGCGCCGGCGGGGCCACGGTGGAAGCCCGGACCGCAGCCCTGTGCTACGGGAATAATCTCTGCGGACGGGACGCCCTGCTCGACGGCCGGCATGATCGGCGCCAGCGGCACAGCTTGGGCAGTGGACAGGCTGAACAGACCAAGTCCGGCAGCCAGGGCAGAGGCAACAAGAAGCTTCATCGGGATCTCCTCTCTTTCGAATGTATCATTGACGGTGATCGTCGGAACGTAGGTCGGGCGAAGACGGCTGTGGGTTCACCCGCGCGACATCACCAATGACGCCAGTGACGGTGATGCCAGTGATGGTGGCGCCAGCCCCAATGGCGGTGATGCCAATGACGATGATGCCAGCCCCAGTGCCGGTGGTGCCAATGATGGTGATGCCAGTGACGGCCCCAGCGTACCTGCTGCGGCGTGAGCCGGTCGGCCTCCTCGCGCGACGTCACCGCGCGATGAATGTCTCCGTTCGATGAATGTGACGCCTGGTGCACGATCGGCGCCGGCGACAGCGGCGCGGCGTCGGCGCCGGACATAGACAACGCCGACCAGGCGGCAACGCCAAGTCCGAGAACGAGGGCCAGCTTGAGAAAACCGCGATATTGCATGCTCTCCTCCGAATCCAAGTGATCGATCGTGAGGAGATTTGCGCAGGCAGGCTGAACGGCGACTGAACTGCGCGTTCAGATTGATATTCCGTGGGCAGTGAGATGAACGTCAGCAACAGTTCGGCATCGATCACGAACCGCGCCGCATCATCAGGCCACGAAGGTCTCCGCCACCGCAAAACTCTCGCGGGTGCGCGTGACATCGGGCCAGTCGCGATTGAAGTCGGCGATCAGCCGCTTCATCTCCTCACCGCCGACCGCGCGCTCCAGCGCGGCCGCATTATCGAACTCATACAACGCCTGATGCACGGCAGGATCGGACAGGCTCCAGCACCGCCACGCCTTGTGCGCGCCAAAGCTCCGGATCGCATCCGGCAGATGGACGTCGCGGTACCATTGGTCGAAAGCCTGGCGCTTGGACGCATCAGGCACAACGGCACGCACGACAAAGATGGCAGCAGGCATGGCTTCCTCACTTTTGATTTTCCCTTGTGGTCACGAACAGGACCGGCCCCAACGTAAGCAAAACCGCGGTCATTTCGCCACATTGACGGCGGATCGTGCTCCGGATCGGACGCCGTCCCCGACCTCCAACCGTTTGGAGATGGCAAGCAGAGACCTGTTCTGGTACCAAGCCTCCGCTTTTGAAAACAACCGACGCCATTCAATCAGCGCGCTACATTATCAACATACCGCTGCAGGGTCGTCTCGCATCTCACCTGGAACGCGTACGCTGGTCTCAAAACATGAGTGTTATCCGTAAATTAAAAGATACTTACCGCAAATTTCAGCCATCTTCGGTCACACCGCAAGAGTTCCAGATCGATGCATTCCAGTCGGAACTTCAGGCGCTGCGGGACAGCTGCGACCGCCAGAAGCAGATCAACTACGAAGCCAACGTTCTGCTAGGAAAGCTCCGGGACGAACGAGATGGCTACAAGCAACAATGGGAGGCCGCATCCTACGAGTTGAGGCGGTTATCTCGGCCGGCAGCGCGGACATCCTCCAACGGTCATCCCGTCCTGGCTAACGGCAAAAGCAAGGACGCGGCGGGCACATCGGCGCTGCGCATCCTCTGCGTCGGAACCGGCCGCGACGGCACAACGTCACTTGCCCGGATCATGCAAGACGTCTTCGACCACCAGAATTCCGGTGAGACTGCCCAGCATGAATGGGCCTCGAGTGAGCTCAACACCCTGTTTTGCAACCGGGTCGAAACCGAGGATCCGTCTTTCGAGACTGGAATCCGCGAGTTGATTCGGCACTGTCCCTCTGCCTGCGTGACCGGGAACGGTTACGCGACGGTGCTGCCGATCATCGCCGAGGAGCTGGGCGACCAGGTCACTGTGGTCCATCTTCGCCGTCGCGATCGCGAGGCCTGCATCGCGAGCCTGGTGGAAAACGCCGAAGTGGCGCCGCAGAACCATTTCTATTACACGAACTCGCCGATCGCGACGAGCAAGCGGCCGACCGCATTTCATTTCGGCGAGATGTCGAAGGACGAGTGGTCTGCGCTGTCCATGCACGAAAAGTTCGGCTGGTATTACGACAAGACGCATAGCCTGATCGAACGGCATAAGCCGCTGTTCGCCAAGACATTGTCGATCGACACCGAAGATCTCAGCGACGAAGGCGTGCGTGCGGCCTTGGCGCATGCCGCCGGCAGCGACCAGACCCCGCGCGCATTCCACGTCAACCGGTTTGTCGATCTGCGTCACGTGCCGCCCGCTCGCCATAGCTTCGTCCAGCGACTGCTCGGTCAGCTCGACGTGCAAAAGCTGGCCCATGACGATCTCTATGGCATTAGGGCCGTCTTGAACGAGTTCATCTATCATCTGGCGCATTTTCCGGATCAGGCGCCCGGCGCGCTCGATGAATTGCGATGGACGCTCGCCGAGGGGTATCGCATGCTCAATTCCCGGCTGGCTGATCTGAGGGATTTGATGGACCGGATCGGTATGCCCGTGCCCATCGAGAGCGAGCCCTCAAATCAGGATCGTCCGATCGACGGCGGCTGAGATCGGCCACGGCGCCAAGGACCTGAAAGCGTGGCATCCCTGCATCGTGACTCAGCGTGATGATCCGAGTAGCGCAGGTATGGCACGTGTGCGTCGGCCAGATGCGTCACAACTACCGCGCCGCGTGAAGGCCGGTTAGACTTCCCGTAACAACACGCGCAAGCGAGACATCAAGCTTGGCGCGGACATCGGGAAGAAAGCCATGCGCAAGCCCATCTTGTGTGCGTCCATCGTGTGCGAGGCCGCCTTTCGCAGCTTTGTCGTTCGCAGTACGATCCTGGCCGTCGCTGCGGCAGTCTGCCTGCTGCCGGTCACGCTGCGGGCCGAAATCGTCAAATTCGACATTCTCGAGCGCATTCCGGCCTTTGCCGGACGCAGCTTCGGCGCGGTCGGCTCCTTCGAGCGGATCACGGCCAAGGCGACGATCGCGCTCGATCCGAAGGATGATCGCAACGCCGTCATCACCGATCTGGCGCAGGCGCCACGCAACGCTGACGGCCGTGTCGAGGCCACAGCCGACGTCGTCATTCTGCGGCCTGCCGATCCCACCCGCGGCAACGGCACTTTGCTCGTCGAGGTGCCTAATCGCGGCCGCAAGCTCGCGCCTCAGCTGTTCGATGAGTCGGCGCAGCCCGGCGCCAACCGCGCCGACATGCCCGAAGATGCCGGCCTCGGCTTCCTGCACGCCCAGGGCTACACCATGGTCTGGGTCGGCTGGCAGGGCGACATTCCCTCCAAACCCGGGCAGTTGGCGCTGGCCGCGCCGGTGCTGAAGGGCGTTACCGGACCCGCGCGCGAGGAGGTCGTGTTCGACAACATGACAAGCCCTGCCCGTGCCACGCTGACCTGGCCGGCGGCCGATCCCGCCGACCTCAAGGTCAGCGTGCGTGCCGCCTGGGCGGACACACGACAGACGCCGTCGGGGCTCTCGGCGAAGCTGATCGATCCCGTGACGGTCGAGATCACGCGGCCGGACGGCTTCGATGCCGGCGCGCTCTATGAGCTCACCTACACCGCGCGCGATCCGGCCGTGCTCGGCATGGGTTATGCCGCGATGCGCGACGTCGCGAGCTTCCTGCGCCGCGACACCACGCCTGCCAATCCGCTGCTCAACGGACTGCATCCGTCGGTGAGCCGCGCCATCGGCTTCGGCGTCTCGCAGTCCGGCCGCTTCCTGCGCGACTTCCTCTACCTTGGCTTCAATGAGGACGAGCACGGCCGCATGGTGTTCGACGGCCTGATGCCGCATGTCGCGGGCACACGGCGGATGGCGACCAATGTCCGCTTCGGCCTGCCCGGCCGCAATCCGCGCAGCCCACAGGACCCGGCCTGGCCTGCCGACCTGTTTCCCTTCACCTATGCGACGCTGACCGATCCGATCTCCGGGCGGACCGACGGCCTGCTGCACCGCTGCGCGCTGACGGCGACATGCCCGAAGGTGATGCAGACCGACAGCGAGATCGAATGGTGGTCGTCGCATGCGTCGCTGCTGGTGACCGATCTCGCCGGCAACCACATCGACCTCCCAGACAATGTGCGCGCCTACATGATCACGGGCACGCCGCATTTCGCCGAAGCTGCGGACCGCATGCAGCATAACAACAAGGCGCTGGCGCTGCCGCAGAACCCGATGCATGCGGGCCCGCCGATGCGGGCGCTGCTCACCGATCTCCAGAGTTGGATCACCGACGGCAAGTTGCCTCCGTCGAGCCGCGTGCCGATGCGCGCACAGGGCACGCTGGTCGCGGCTGAGGGCGCAGTGCCGACGGACATCCCCGGCCTGCCCTATGACGGCACGCACATGCCGGCACAGTTCTCCGACCAGAGCGTGCTGCCGCCCAAGCTGATCGGCGACTATCCGGTGTTCGTGCCGAAGGCAGACAGCGACGGCATTTCGATCGCAGGCGTGCACATGCCGGCAATCGCGGTGCCGCGTGCGACCTACACCGGATGGAATCCGCGCGCGACGGGCTACGGACCGACGGCGCTCTATCCGCTGCAGGGCGCCGTGGTGCCGTTCGCGCTGACGGAAGCGGCGCGCAAGGAGGCGCACGATCCGCGACCGTCGATCGCGGCGCGCTATGCGAATGACGAGGCCTATGTCGAGGCAGTGCGCAAAGAAGCGGCGCGTGCGCGTCGCCGAACGGCTGCTGCTGCCGGAAGACGCAGAACGTTCAGTCGAGGCCGCGCGCAAGGGCACGCTGGCGAAGCTCGGAGAGTGATGTTGCGATACTGAACAAGACCGCCGTCATCCCGGGCAAGCACGGCGGCTCGCACACGCGGACGCGCGCAGACGCGGGATCCATAACCTCGATCTATGTTTGGCGACGTGGCGGACGTTGCAATCTTCGCAACATGAACGCCGCGGCGTATGGGTCCCGGCGCAAGGCCGGGACGACAGCCCGTGTTGGCGCGGGCATCCGGGCCGATCGCAACGGACCGATCAATAGCAGCGGGTGATGTTGACCGTCTGCTCGCCGCCGCGACCCGGCACGGTCACACGCTTTCGGTCGGGCAGCTCGACACATAAGGCCGGTCCGACGGGGTCACGTTCGGCGGAAAGCGATGGGCCCAGTCCCAGGGCACGTCGTAGGTGTAGGTGGTATGGACGTCGTTCGACTGCGGCGGCACCGCGCCTCGCCGGCCGGCGCGCCATAAGGGCCGGAGCCATAGCCTAATCGTCATAGCCCGGCCAATAGGTCCAGACACCGCCGACGAAGTGGCCGCGACGATGGAAGCCGATACCGTGCGGGCGCATCATTGCATGCGCCGAGGCGAAACTTCCGTGGCCCGGCGCTGCTACGCCCGACCGGGCCGAGGCCATGTCCACTGATGACAACAAGCGCGGCTCCAGCCATCGCAACACCAGCAAACAACGTTCGAAATCCACGATACGCCATGGCACGCACCAACTCTTTTGATCACCGTCCCTTGCCCAAAAGCTAGGCTTCGTGGCAGACGGCCGCAAACACACAATTAATTGTTAGTTAACATACATGGTTAACGGCGGCTTACCATCGCGTCAGGTTGCCGCAGTTCCTCAGCTGCCGTAGGGCGGCTTTGGCGCAGCCGTAAGCCGCAAAGTTATCGCGGAAGACGGCGCATGCAGATCGGCGGATTGCGCTTCGCTAATCCGCCCTACTCGACTACGACATTGCTCACAACGGCAGATTGTCGTGCTTCTTCACCGGCATCTCGACCTTCTTGTCGCGCAGCATGGCAAGCGCGCGGGCGATGCGGCGGCGGGTCGAGTGCGGCATGATGACGTCGTCGATATAGCCGCGCTCGGCGGCGATGAAGGGCGACAGGAAGCGGTCTTCGTATTCCTTGGTCCGCGCGGCGATCTTGTCGGGATCGCCGATGTCGGCGCGGAAGATGATCTCGACCGCGCCCTTGGCGCCCATCACCGCGATCTGCGCGGTCGGCCAGGCGTAGTTCATGTCGGCGCCGATTTCCTTGGAGGCCATGACGTCGAAGGCGCCGCCATAGGCCTTGCGGGTGATGATCGTGACCAGCGGCACCGTGCACTGCGAATAGGCGAACAGCAGCTTGGCGCCGTGCTTGATCAGGCCGCCATATTCCTGCGCGGTGCCCGGCAGGAAGCCCGGCACGTCGACGAAGGTGACGATCGGGATGTTGAAGGCATCGCAGAAGCGCACGAAGCGCGCGGCCTTGCGCGAGGCATCGCTGTCGAGCACGCCCGCCAGCACCATCGGCTGGTTGGCGACGAAGCCGACGGTGCGCCCGGCGATGCGGCCGAAGCCGGTGACGATGTTCTTGGCGAACGCCTCCGAGATCTCGAAGAAGTCGCCCTCGTCCACGACCTTCAGGATCAGCTCCTTCATGTCGTAGGGCTTGTTCGGATTGTCGGGGATCAGCGTGTCCAGCGACATGTCGACGCGCTCGATGTCGTCGAAGCTCGGCCATTCCGGCACGCCGTCGGTGTTGTTCGACGGCAGGAAGTCGATCAGCCGGCGCATCTGCAACAGCGTCTCGACGTCGTTCTCGAAGGCGCCGTCGGCGATCGAGGAGCGCGTCGCGTGCACCGAGGCGCCGCCGAGCTCCTCCGCTGTCACCACCTCGTTGGTGACGGTCTTCACCACGTCCGGGCCGGTGACGAACATGTAGCTGGTGTTCTTCACCATGAAGATGAAGTCGGTCATGGCAGGCGAATAGACGTCGCCGCCGGCGCAGGGCCCCATGATGACGGAGATCTGCGGGATCACGCCGGACGCCATGCACGTTGCGGCGGAACACGTAGGAGTAGCCGGCGAGCGCCGCGACGCCCTCCTGGATGCGCGCGCCGCCGGCATCATAGAGCCCGATGATCGGCGCGCGCGCCTTCATCGCCATGTCCTGCAGCTTGGTGATCTTGAGCGCATGCGTTTCCGACAGCGAGCCGCCGAACACGGTGAAATCCTTGGCGAACACGAAGGTCTTGCGGCCGTTCACCGTGCCCCAGCCGGTGACCACGCCGTCGCCCGGCACCTTGTTCTTCTCCATGCCGAACTCGGTCGAGCGGTGCTCGACGAACATGTCGAACTCCTCGAACGACCCCTTGTCGAGCAGCAGCTCGATGCGCTCGCGGGCGGTCAGCTTGCCGCGGGCATGCTGCGCCTCGATGCGCTTCTCGCCGCCGCCGAGCTTGGCGCCGGCGCGCCGCGCCTCCAGGGTGTCCAGGATGTCCTTCATGCGTCGTTTCCGCCCTATCCGATATTTGTCGGCCGCGGTTCTAACACGGCGTTTTCAGCCGCGGAAAGCCGCTTTTGCCCCACTTTGGGCATGGGCCACAGCCAAAAAGGCGCAGCCAAATCAGAAGCCTAATCGTCGGGAGATTGATCATGCCGGACAAAGTGGAAACGCCAGCCATGGGCGTTACCGGCGGCCCGAGAATCCTGTTGCGGCTGGAAGGCCTGGCACTGCTGGCCGCCATGGTGGCGCTCTATGCTTGGCAGGGTCCCTCGTGGTGGCTGTTCGCGCTACTGTTCTTCGCGCCCGATCTGAGCTTCGTCGCCTACCTGCTCGGACCGCGGCCGGGTGCGGTCATCTATAACGCCGCGCACACGACGTTGGTCCCGGGCGCCTTGCTCGGTGTCGGCGTCGTGCTTGGACAGCCGCTGGCCGTTGCGCTTGCAATCATCTGGCTCGCCCATATCGGCTTCGACCGCGCGCTGGGCTACGGCCTAAAATATCCGGACGGTTTCGGCTTCACCCATTTGGGACGGATCGGCCGGGTCGTCTCTTGAGACCGACTTGTTGGGCAGCGGCGGCGATGCCGAGCGATGAAAGCCACACCACCGGTGCGTGCATTGTTATTGCCTCCCGGCACACTTCCTTGTGATGCGTGAAAGCCTAGTGCGGCACGCCTCGACGAACCAGATCATTTTCAGTTCGGCGTGAACGCAATCGCGAGTGTCGCGTTGATGCCAGCTCATTTTCACCGGAGTCTGAGATCGATGCGCGTCTCGTCCCTCGTCTCAACGTCAATTCTGCTGGCGACCCTCATGGCCGCCGGTTCGGCCGAGGCCGCATCGCCCTTCCGCGCCATGGCAGGCTCCTGGGCCGGCGGCGGCACCCTGAACATGCAGAGCGGCGAGCAGGAGCGGCTGCGCTGCCGCGCGGCCTATGACACCGACGGCAGCGAGCAGCTGCGGCTGAACATCCGCTGCGCCAGCGACAGCTACAACATCGATTTGTCGAGCGACGTCGCCTATCGCGGCGGCGCCATCTCCGGACAATGGAGCGAAGCCAGCCACAACGCCTCCGGCACCATCGAGGGCCGCGCCAGCGGCGACCGCATCGAGGCCCGGGCAAGCGGCCAGACCTTCTCGGCCGGCCTGTCGCTGACCACGCGCGGCAACCGGCAGATGATCTCGATCCGCCCGGAAGGCACCGAGATCACCGGAGTCAATCTCGAGCTGTCGCGGCGCTGAGCACTGCCGCCGTTATTGCGAGGAGCGCAAGCGACGAAGCAATCCAGATCTGTTTCGCGGCCTGGATTGCTTCGCTTCGCTCGCAATGACGATAGCTCGCTAGATCGCGCCGATATCGGACAGGCACGCCTGAGTGAGCGTCATGCGGTCGGCCACATGACGCGGCTCCTTGCAATCCATGTTGAGCGCGAACACGGTCTGCTGCATCGCCCTTGTCGGCCCAGCCGACGATCCAGCCGAGCGAGGGTTCGCCCCGCTCGGCGCCCAACAACCCGGATTTGAAGTGAATGACCGATGCGCCCACCTTGGTGGTCGGCACGATATCGCGCACCAGATCCTGGCTGCGCTTGGAGACCGGCAGCACGCCGCGCCGGAGACGATCGAGGAAATCGACCTGCTGCATCGGATCGATCCGCATGTCGCCCGTGAGCCAGAACTGATCGATGCCACCGCCGATGTTGCGGTTGCCATAGTCGAACAGGTCGACAAACTTCTGCATCCGCGCCTCGCCGATCCGGCGCGCGATCTCCTGATAGACCGGCACGGCGGAAGCCGCGATCGCGCTGCGCATGGTGTGGTCCTTATTCCAGGCCTCGATCGGCCTGACCACGCCGTCCCACTTGAAGATATCCTTGTCAGGGTCCTGAACGACGCCGGTCTCGAGCGCGATCAGCGAGTTCGGAACCTTGAAGGTCGATGCTGGCAGCTTCGCCTCACCCGAGCGCACGGTATCGCTGGCGATGACGAGATAGTCCTCGACCTTGTAACCGACGAAGGTGCCCTCGGTGCCGTCGTCGGCAAAGCGCTTGGCGAGCGAGTTGCGGATCTCGTTCCGCTGCGGCGCGACGTTGGCGAAGGCGCGGGCGGGCAGGACGGTGGCTGCGGCGATGAGGCCGAGCGCGTGGCGGCGATGGATCACGAGTAGCATCCGGTGCGGCATGAACGGACGCGACATGGCGATCCCATCGTGGTCAAACCATGGCAGGTCCTAGCGCAGCCGCCCTGACAGCCTCATCACGAAGATCAGGACTTCGGCGACCGCCTTGTAGAGATCCTCCGGAATCTCCTCGCCGAGCTCGACATTGGAGAGTGCGCCGGCCAGCACCTCGTTCTCCTCGATCGGAACGTCGTGCGCGCGCGCGATCTCGATGATCCTGGCGCCGACCGAGCCCTTGCCCTTGGCGACCACACGCGGCGCGCCGCTGCCCTTCTCGTAGTGCAGCGCGACCGCGAGCCGGCGCTTGACCTCGGGGCTCATAGCGCACGATCCAAAAAGTGTCCGGCCTTGGGCGACTGCGCGGAAGGCGGCGCGCCCAGCTGCACGACGATGTCGCCGGGCGGCAGCTCGGCGCGGCTCAAGGCCTGGCTGAGATCGGTGATGCCGGCCCGCAATTGCGCCGCGGTCGCCGGGCGCTCGGCCCACATCCGCACCGAGGTGCGTTCGCGATTGTAGGAGATCAGCGCATGCACAGGACCTGCCGGCTCGATGTCGAGCGAGAAGCGCGCTCGCCAGACCCGCTTGGCTGGATCGCGCTCCGGCTCGGCGCTGCCGCCGTCGCGCGAGATCTCGAACTGCGCCATTGCGGTGCCCTGCTGGGTCATGAACGGAATTTCGAAGTTCCAGCGCGGCACGGTGGGATCGATGCGCGCCCCCGTCGCATCAGTGCGATCGGGCAGCGAGGCCACCTGCAGCAAGGTCTGCCGTGACAGCGCCGCGTCGGTCTGCTCCAGCAGGCGATGCGCGATCGCAGGCAATGGCATCTCCGGCGCGACTGACGGAGCGGCGACTGCCTGCGGCGTCGGCAGGCTGCCGCGGAATGGCGGCGGCGGCGTGTTGGTGCGGATGACGACGTCGCCGTTGCCCGGGTCCGGCATCGCACCGCGCGCCTGGCCGGCATTGCGCGTGATCATCTGCTGCTCGGCCGCCTGCAGCAGAGTGAGCACGGCCGATGGAGTCAGCGATTGCGGCTTGGCCTGCAACAATGCGCTGGAAAGCGTGGCCGCTGTCGGCGCACCAAGGCTATCGCTGTCCGCGCTCTGCAGGCTCAGCAAGCCCTGCGTCGCCGGCATCTGCTGCCGCGGCATGATCTCGGCATCGAGCTCCGGCGCCAGCGATGGCGCTGTCACGATCGGCTGCTCCGGCGCAGCTGGAGCAGCGCCGGCTGCGGCGCCGCGCTGGCGGTCGGCGCGTAAGTGGTCGGGCCGGCGGCCGGCGTCGGCGTCACGCTCTCGGTCGTCTGCAGCACCGATGTCAGCGCCTGCCGCAGCACGATCAGCGCGGCCTTGAGGTCCGGACCGCCTCCGCCCATCGCAGGCGAAGCAGCGGCGCCTGACGCCAGCGATGCTTCGAGCAGCACCCCCGAGCCCTGAAAGGCCTTCTGGACGTCCTCGCCGGTCAAATTCGCATCCAGCGGCGTCTGCTGGGCCAGCACCTGCGAGATCGCCGCGCGTAGGGCCGGCGGCAGGCCCGGCGCGTTGACCACCGCGTTCAGATCGGCAAACAGCTGGCCCTGCCCGCCTTGTTGCGTAGCGGCTTCCTCGGTCGCGATCGACACCGCCAGGCGCTCGAGCCCGCTCAGCGGATCATTGGCTGGCGCGACGACTGGATTAAGCGGCGCTGCGATATCGAGCACCGTCGGGGCGGTCTGATCTGTGGTCCCGATGATCGCGAGCCGGACACCCTGATCAGTCTGCGAGACCGCGAGCTGCACGGTCTGTCCCACCTGCAGCGGGATGTTGCTGGCAAGCTCCAGCAACAGATTGCCGATTGCGACCTGGACCAGATTTTCGGCGACGATCTGCTGCACCTGGGCGCTGATCACCGTCGTCGCCTGCGCCGAGGCGCTGGCCGTCCCGAGTGCCGCGGTGCCATTGGTCGCGACGGTGCCGCCTGCCGACGAGCCGACGCCGCGAACGGCGCTCACAGGAGGTGGCGGGGTGACACTCAGGACCATGATACGCAAAACTCGGGTTACTGCGTACAGCTTAACCCGATGGCCTGAACCCCCCGTTAACCGGAACGGCTACACGTGCTGTTAACCCGCCAACATCGCGAGGATTTGCACCGCAGCCCGGAAATCGACCTCACGGGTGGCGCGCCGGGATGCGGCCTCCTCATCCACGCCCCACTGCTCGGCATTCCAGTCCTCATCGACATGAGCGGCGGCCCAGACCTGGTCCGGGTCACGCACGCCATGAATGAGGGCGAGCGCCAGCAAAGCCGAGCCGGTCATCGTCGTCACCACATGGGCGGCTGCGATCGTCCAGGGATCTCCGGGCAGCGCGGCGCGTGCCGCTGCGATTGCGGCCTCGGGCTGGCTGACGTGCATGATCCCTTCGGCCAGGATGAAATGCGCACCCAGGCTGTCGCGCGCCCAATCCAGCACCGGGTCCCAGTGCAGCGCCTCGCGCTGAACCAGCCCTTCCGGATGGCCGGCACGATAGAACAGCAGGTCCGATTGCAGATATTTGGCGATGTCGTCGCGAACGAGATCGGCGCGGTCGATCACGCCTTCGATCACGCTGTTGGCGAACCGCGTCAGCGGCATCGTCAGGGGATCGAGCGTCTCGCCCTGCGCCTGCCACTCGGCAGCAATAGCTTCGGCGAGCGGCCGCACCGGCACGGTGACGACGCGTCCCGACGGCGTGCGGATCGGCTTGTCATCGAGCGTGACGGCAAAGCCGCCCTCCGCCTCTTTCACGCCCGCATCCTGATAGAACCGCTTGCGTTGCGGTGCCCGCATGCCGGCCCGGGCCGATTCCTGCGGATCGAGCGGCGATTGGCCGGCGACTTCGTCGAACAGTTCCCGCATCTCGATATGACCTTCCGCAATGGATGATTTTCTGGGAGCCGATGTTTAAGCGCTAAGATGGCGTCCCGATCAACCGATTGCGAGCCGCAATGCGCGTCGCCTTGTCCATGCTGGCCGTCTCCTGGACCGGTTCAGGAACTAGGCTGCGCCGGTATCTTCAAACCCGCCCGGAGATTTTCATGATCAGCGCCACCACCCTCCTCACCTATGTCACTGCCGTGCTGGGCCTGTTCCTCATCCCCGGTCCCGCCGTGCTGCTGGTGCTCGGCCGTGCGATGGCCGGCGGACGGCGCGTGGGCATGGCGACCGGATTAGGAATTGCGTGCGGCGACCTGCTTCATACGCTGATGGCAACGATCGGACTATCAGCGGTGCTGATGACCTCGGCGTTGGCATTCAGCCTCGTCAAATATGCGGGCGTGGCCTACCTCGTCTATCTCGGCATCAGGGCCTTCATGGAGAACAGCCGAGAGCTCGACATCGCGCCCGCCCGCCTGATCGATGCGCCGCTCGCGTTTCGCCAGGCGGTGCTGGCGGAAATCCTGAACCCGAAGACCGCGCTGTTCTTTCTCGCCTTCCTGCCGCAATTCGTCGATCCGAGCCGTGGGCCGGTCGCTCAGCTCGCGACCCTCGGTCTGGTCTTTGTCGGCATGAGCGCGGTGTACACCGCGCTGCTCGCACTTGCCGCCGGCTCGATCGGGCAGTGGTTGAAGCGCCATCGCAGCATCGGACGCTGGCAGGGCCGCGTGGTCGGCACGATCTATCTGGCGCTCGGTGTCCGCCTCGCGTTGCAGGAGCGGTGAAGGCTGACGCGCCGGCTACTCCTCCGGCGCGTTCTCGATCGGATCGAAGCGGTCGGCCTCCAGGCCCAAGCAGATTCCAGGACTGCAGCATGTGTGGCGGCAGCGGCGCGGTGGCGTCGATCAAGCCGCCGCGCGGATGCGGAATCACGATCCGGCGCGCCAGCAGATGCAGCCGGTTCTGCAGGCCGCCCGGCAGCGCCCAGTTCTCCTTGTTGAAATATTTGGGATCGCCGACGATCGGATGGCCGATATGATCCATGTGCGCGCGCAGTTGATGCGTGCGCCCGGTCACCGGCTTCAGCGACACCCAGGCGAGCTTGTTCGCCGACGCCTCCACCACCGCATAATAGGTCACCGCGTGGCTCGCGCCCTCGTCGCCATGCGCGGCGACGCGCATGATCGTATCGTCCTCGCTCTCCTCCTTGGCGAGATAGGTCGAGATGCGGCCCTGCTTCGGCTTGGGCACGCCGACCACCAGCGCCCAATAGACCTTGCGCGCCGAGCGGTGGCGGAATGCGCCGGTCAGATGGGTCGCGGCAAAGCGCGTCTTGGCGATCAGCAGGCAGCCGGAGGTCTCGCGGTCGATCCGGTGCACCAGCCGCGGCTTCTGCCCCTTGGCGTCGCGCATCACCTCCAGCATCTGGTCGATATGGCGCGTCATGCCGGAGCCGCCCTGCACGGCGAGGCCCGCCGGCTTGTTGAGGACGAGCACGTCGTCATCCTCATAGAGCGTCATCTGCTTTCAACGCGTCGAGCGTCTTGCTGCTCGGCCTCCGACAAGCGCCCGGCGACCTTCGGCGCATCGAGCTTGAGCGGCGGGATGCGCACGCTCTGCCCCTCCTCCAGCCGATCCTTGCTGTCGGCGCGCTTGCCGTTGACCCGCAGCTCGCCTTTGCGGACGATGCGCTGGATGTGAGAGAACGACAGGCCGGGAAAGCGCGCTTCGAGAAAGCGGTCGACGCGCATGTTGTTCTCGTCGGCGGTGACGATCACGGTCTGCACCTTGGTCGGCAGCGGTGCCGCTTCGGCGTCCGGCTTCTTCGCCGGCTCGGCTGGTTTGCGCGGCTCGGGCCGTTCGCCGCTCTGCCGCAAAGCGCGACGGCTTGCCGCCGGCGCGCTTTGCCGCGCGGCCGCTCGCGCGGCGTCCACTCGTCGCTGCGGCTCGCGCGCGGCGCGTGATCGCCCTTCGGACGGTCAGCCTGCGGACGATCGGCCTTGCGGACGATCAGCCTTGGGACGATCAGCCTTGAAGCGATCCTCTCCGGGACGATCACTTTTGCGGCGGTCGGCCGGACGGTCCGACCTGCTCACGGTTCGCTTGATACGGCGGCTCATGGGCGGTGCGTATCGCAAAAGGCACTGTCAGTCACGGCGAAATCGCTATAAATCCGCTGATGACGGACATGCGTCACGGGCAGGAGCAAATCGGATGGCATGGGCGAAACTGATCGCTGATGGTCGCGGCCGGATGGCTGGGGCTCACGTCCGCGCAGGCCCAGCAGAGCCCGATGCCGGACGATATCGCCTGGAAGCTGATCGAGATCGGCCGCACCGTCGATCCAGTCAAGACGGCCGCGATCTACGCGCCGCTGCAGGAGAAGGAGCCGTATCAGGGCGTCAAGGTCGCAGCGTGACGTCAAATACGGCCCCGCCGAGCGCAACCTGCTCGACGTCTTCACGCCGGAGGCCGGCAGCGGGCCCCGCCCGGTCCTGATCTTCGTCCACGGCGGCGCCTTCATTGGCGGCAACAAGCGCACCGCGCCGGACAGCCCATTCTACGACAACATCATGCTGTGGGCGGTCAGACATGGCTATGTCGGCGTCAACATCACCTACCGACTGGCGCCGAAATCGCCGTGGCCGGCCGGCGCCGAGGACATTGCCACCGCCGTGCAATGGGTCGCGGCGAACGTCCGGCAAGCGGGCGGCGATCCGGCGCGGGTGTTCCTGATGGGCCATTCGGCCGGCGCGGTGCATGTCGCGAGCTACGTCGCGCATCCCGAATTCTACAAGGTTCCGGGCGGCGGGCTGGCCGGCGCGATCATGGTCTCCGGCATCTACGATCTGACGGCCTCCCCGCTCGGCGATCCCGAGCTGGCCTATTTCGGCTCCGATCCCTCGCGCTACCAGGAGCGCTCGTCGCTGGCAGGCCTGCAGGCCACGAAATGCCTTTGATGATCGCCTCCTCCGAGCTCGATCCGCCGCGCTTCGTCGAGCAGTTCGAGCTGCTCAAGCAGGCCACCTGCAAGCGGCCCGTGGGCTGCGCCCGCGCGGTGATGCTGCCGCAGCACAGCCACATGTCGGAGGTCTATTCGATCAACACCGAAGACGACCGGCTGACGCGCGAGATCGCCGAGTTCATGCAGCCGAACAAATAGCAATCAGCCGCCGCGCTCCTTTCTCAGCTTGTCCCAATAATCCAGCCGCTTCCTGATCTCGCGCTCGAAGCCGCGCTCGGGCGGATCGTAGAAGTTCTGCCGGCCCAGACTTTCGGGGAAATAATCCTGGCCGGAGAACGCGTCCGGCGCGTCGTGGTCGTACTCGATAGCCTGAGCCGTAGCCTTCCTCGCGCATCAGCTTGGTCGGCGAATTGAGGATGTGCTTCGGCGGCAGCAGCGAGCCGCCCTCTTTCGCCACGCGCTTGGCGGCGCCGAACGCCTTGTAGGCCGCATTCGATTTCGGCGCGGTCGCGACATAGATCACGGCCTGCGCGATCGCGAGCTCGCCTTCCGGCGAGCCGAGAAAGTCGTAGGCGTCCTTGGCGGCGTTGGCGATCACCAGCGCCTGCGGATCGGCGAGCCCAATATCCTCCACCGCCATCCGCACGATGCGCCGCGCCAGGAACAGCGGGTCCTCGCCGGCATCGAGCATGCGCGCGAAGTAATACAGCGCGGCATCCGGATCGGAGCCGCGCACCGATTTATGCAGCGCCGAGATCAGATTGTAATGGCCGTCGGCCGATTTGTCGTAGATCGGCGCGCGGCGCTGCAGGATGTCCTGCAGCTGCACCGCATTGAAGATCTCGTCCTTGCGCGCCGAGCGCCAGACCTCCTCGGCCAGGGTCAGCGCGGCGCGGCCGTCGCCATCGGCCATCCGGACCAGCACCGCGCGCGCTTCGTCATCCAGCGGCAGCTTGCGGCCCTCGACCGCCTCCGCATGGGCATAGAGCTTCTCGATCGCCGCGGCATCGAGCGAATGAAACACCAGCACGCGCGCGCGCGACAGCAGCGCCGCGTTGAGCTCGAACGACGGATTTTCGGTGGTGGCGCCGACCAGCACCACGGTGCCGTCTTCCATCACGGGCAGAAACGAGTCCTGCTGGGCGCGATTGAAGCGATGCACCTCGTCGACGAACAGCAGCGTGCCCTTGCCGGTCTCGCGGCGCGCGCGCGCGGCGTCGAACACCTTCTTCAGATCGGCGACGCCGGAGAACACCGCCGAGATCTGCTCGAAATGCAGCTCGGTGGCATCGGCCAGAAGCCGCGCCACCGTGGTCTTGCCGGTGCCCGGCGGCCCCCAGAAGATCAGCGAGCCGAGCGTGCGCGTCTCCAGCATCCGCGTCAGCGCGCCGTCGGGTCCGAGGATGTGATCCTGGCCGACGACGTCGGAGAGCTTGTGCGGCCGCAGCTTCTCCGGCAGCGGACGCGGCGCATCCTGCTCCAGCCCCGCCGCGGCGAAGAGATTGGTTCCTGCGTTGCTGCGGTCGCTTCGGACTCATCCGCCGAGCGTGACGTTGATCTGCTGGCCGCCGCGCAGCAGCGTGATGCGCCAGACCCGCGAGCCATCGCGCGAGAGCTTCTCGAGGTCGGCGGTCTTGGCGATCTTCTGGCTGTTCACGGCCAGGATGATGTCACCCTTCTGGAAGCCGACATTGGCGGCGGTGGTGTCGTCGCCGGGCTCGAGCACGACCACGCCCTCGGTGTCGGCATCGAGATGCAGCTCGTCGGCGACGCGCCGGCGAGATGTTGGCGACCTTGGCGCCCTGGAACGGCGAGCGGCCATTGATCACCATCTCGTTGCGGTTGCTGTCGGGCGCGGTCTCCAGCGGCACCGTCAGCTTCACCGGCTTGCCGCCGCGCTGCACGTCGATCTGCGCGGTGCCGCCGAGCGGACGGGTGGCGAAGCGGTAGTCGAACGCGTTGGGGTCGTCGATGGTCTGGCCGTCGACGGCCGTGATCAGGTCGGAGGCCTTCAGTCCCGGCGCGCGCCGCCGGGCTGTTCGGCACCACGCTGGCGACCAGCGCGCCGGTCGGCGAGCGCAGGCCGAGGCTGTCGGCGATCTCGGGCGTCACCGCCTGCAGCTTGGCGCCGAGCCACGGCCGCTTCACCGCCTTGCCGCCGCTCTTGGCGGAGGCGACGACGACGCGCACCATGTTGGCGGGAATCGCAAAGCCGATGCCCTGCGAGCCGCCGGAGCGCGAATAGATCGCGGTGTTGATGCCGGCGAGCTTGCCGGTCATGTCGACCAGCGCGCCGCCGGAATTGCCGGGATTGATCGCCGCATCGGTCTGGATGAAGAACTGATAGTCGGTGATGCCGACCTGGGTGCGCGCCAGCGCCGAGATGATGCCGTGGGTCACGGTCTGGCCGACGCCGAAGGGATTGCCGATCGCGAGCACGACGTCGCCGACCATCAGCTCGTCGGAATTGGCGAGGTCCAGCGTCGGAAACTGCTCATGCGCGTTCTTCAGCCTCAGCACCGCGAGATCGCTGCGGGTGTCCTTGAGCACGATCTCGGCCTCGAACTCGCGCTTGTCCGACAGCGACACCTTCACCTCGTCGGCGCCCTCGATCACATGCACGTTGGTGACGACGAGACCGGACGGGTCGACCATCACGCCGGAGCCGAGCGAGCGCTGCATCTGCTCCTGCGGTCCGCCCGGCAGGCCGAAGAAGCGGCGGAAGATCGGATCGTCCATGAAGCGGGTTGTGGTTCTGCACCACCTTGGCGGCATAGACATTGACCACCGCCGGCTGCACGCGCTGCACGATCGGCGCATAGGACAGCCGCAGCTCGGCCTGCGAGGCCGGCACCCGGCGATCCTGGGCTGGGCTGGGCCAGCGAGGGAGACGCGGCCAGACCGACCAGAAGGCCGACAGCAGAAGCACGGTCAGAAAGCGAATCAACATCATGCGTGAAAATCCTGGAATGGCGCGGGCCCCTGATATAGGCCGGCGGGAGACATGGGCCAACCTGCCTTTAGGCGGTCTGGTGAGGCGTCGCCTCTCGGCGGTCTCTCGGCAACGGGCGCGCAGGACAGCCGTTCCTGATGCCGTTCGCCCCAGGCCTTCAGGATGTCGATCACAGGCCGCAGGCTCTCGCCGACCTCCGACAGGCTATATTCGACCCGCGGCGGCACCTCCGCATAGACCTTGCGGATGATCAGGCCGTCGTCCTCCAGCGCGCGAAGCTGCTTGGTCAGCATGCGCTGGGTGATCCCGGGCATCCGCCGGCGCAGCTCGCCGAAGCGCTGGCAGCCACCCTGCAGGTGGTACAGGATGACGCCCTTCCATTTGCCGTCGATCAGATCGAGCGTCGCTTCCACCGCGCAGCCGGGCCGGCGTCCGAAATCCTGCCGTTTCATCGGCTTTTTGTCCAATAGTATCCAAACAGGGACTAGTTCCCCTTTCTTACCGTACTTGCGAAAATGGCGCCAGCAGGACAGTTAACCGCTACTCGGTTCACGAAGGAGGTCCCCATGAAAGCCGTCGGTTACAAGAAGTCGCTCCCGATCGAGGACAAGGATGCCCTGCTCGATGTCGAAGCTTGCCAAGCCCGAGCCCAAGGGCCGCGACCTGCGCGTCGCGGTCAAGGCGATCTCGGTCAACCCGGTCGACACCAAGGTGCGCAAGCGCGCCGCGCCGCCCGAAGGCGAGGTCAAGATCCTCGGCTATGACGCGGTCGGCGTGGTCGACGCCGTCGGCCCCGAGGTGACCCTGTTCAAGGTCGGCGACGAGGTGTTCTACGCCGGCTCGATCCTGCGCCAGGGCACCAATGCCGAATACCATCTGGTCGACGAGCGCATCGTCGGCCGCAAACCGGCGAGCCTGTCGCTGGCGGAAGCCGCCGCCCTGCCCCTGACCTCGATCACCGCCTGGGAGCTGCTTGTTCGACCGGCTCGGCGCCGTGCCCGGCAAAAGCCTCGATCCGCGCACGCTGCTTGATCACGGGCGGCGCCGGCGGCGTCGGCTCGATCCTGATCCAGCTCGCCCGTCGCCTCACCGGCTTGACCGTGCTTGCCACCGCGACCCGGCCGGAATCGCGCGACTGGTGCCTCAAGCTCGGCGCCCATGCCGTGATCGATCATGGCAAGCCGATGAAGCCACAGGTCGAGGCCCTGAAGCTGCCGCCGGTCGATCTCGTCGCGAGCCTCACCCACACCGACCAGCACTACAAGGACGATCATCGAGTTCATGGCGCCGCAGGGCAAGTTCGGCCTGATCGACGACCCCGCCGAGTTCTCCGTCGACCGCCTTCAAGGGCAAGGCGATCTCGATCCACTGGGAGTTGATGTTCACGCGCTCGTCGTTCACGACGCCGGACATGATCGCGCAGCACAATCTGCTCAACGACGTCGCCGATCTGATCGACAAGGGCGTGATCCGCACCACGCTCGGCGACATCTACGGCACGATCAACGCCGCCAACCTCAAGCGCGCCCATGCACTGATCGAGAGCAACAAGGCGCGGGGCAAGATCGTGCTGGAGGGGTGGTAGGAGAAACATTATAATCGTTGCAATGGAGACGGTTTGTTCGGCGAGAAGGTGATGACGGAAAAGCAAATCAACTTCGTCGCCGGACAATGTCATTGCGTTGCCGTCCGATGCGATCGTCCTTGGGGCCACGGCTTGCAGGTGAGCATCTATGACGGGTGCCAAGGTAACATCCTGAACCAGGTTCAATTCGGCTGCCATCCTGAGTTTGCGGGATACGATCAACTCCAAGCTATGAGCAGCGAACAACTGGTCTCTCTTGCAAAAGCTCATTTGGAGTTTGGCACGCTGGACGAGAGCTTGGCGCGGGCCAGCGCGAACGGCTTCAGACTGACCATTCGATTTGAAGCGCCGAGCGACCACACCACATAGCGTGTTTTACCGCGCTCTCTCCACAGTGTCATTCCGGACGTGCGAAGCACGAGTCGGGAATCCATAACGACGATCGAGAGTGTGGATTCGCGGGCTCGCCCTTCGGGCGCCCCGGAATGACAGACGGCGAGCGCTGATTTCCTTTTCGCTTCAACTTGTCAAACAGCGTGGTCACGAGGCAATTCGTTTGTCGTCGCACGGCTTGACCGGGCGAGCCAGCGAGACATCAGTGCTTAGCTGATAAGCCGCCGCGTATTGGATCGTCCGCCTCCTGCGGACGATGACACTGAATACGAGTCTTCGTTCTCGCAATGCATTTCGCATCCGAGTCGTGCCTGTTAGTTCGTCCCTCCTGATCGAGAGGGCGCAGGGAAGGCCGGGAGCTCGCCGCTCCCGTGGCCCCCGTGCGAATGAAATGCACGGGGCAGGAACCACAGGTTCGGCCGAGACATCCCGGCCCTCCCTGCGCGAATGGGTTACGGCTTATACGCGATCTCCCCGGGGACCGGCGTTCTTGCCCCCGTCGCCCGCGAGCTCGTCAAAAGCATCGCGGCCTTAGCGCCAGCACCGGGGCGCCAGGACCACACGACTTCACCGTCCGTGCTTGCGTCGGTCGTCCGCCGTCGCTCACACGTCCATCGCAGCCCACCTCTACGTATCGTGACGACGCGTACGTCCCTCTTCGACGAGGCGGGATGGCGTCAGCCAACCACAATTTCTGTAAAAGCGAAACATAAAAATTTTTCTGCCAGTGCCTGGTAGCCGCGTCTGCATTGATATCGCTGGCGAAATTGGCTGTTTGCCGCACCTTCTCACGCGACGATCCGAGGCCTCGGCGCGCGTCCGCGCAGACAAAATCGCGCAAGTGATTTGCCCGACGTGCCGGATTGGCCACAGCTCGGCTTCTTCCATCCACCGACCCAACAAAATTTTCCGATGTGAGAACTGCCCCACTTGCAAATATCACTTTGAGGTGCATTTTCGCATCGTACTATTTCTGACTGAATCCAATTCCGACTGAAATCATTGGCCGGGCACGACGGCGGTCAAAACCCGGGCCGTTGGTGCAAGGCAAAACAGGAGATTGACCGTGAAGATGATTGACCGGCTCGCACGCACGATCGTGCCTGCCCTCGCGACCATGAGCATTGCAATCGCCGTGAGCCCTGCCGCCGACGCTGCGCCCCCGCCGCCCGCGAAAAATTGTCCGACCTTCGGATGGGCGGAAGGGCTCGCCAACAATTTCATGAAGCCCAACTCGGCCTTCCCCACCAAGGACACCGCAAGCGTTTCGGCGCCGGACTGCGCCTTTCATCAATGGTCATGGGAAGCCTTCATCTGGGCCACCACGCTGATCACGGACTCGACGGGCGCCACCGTGCCGCGGTTCATGACGCTGGCGACGCCGGCGGACCTCCTGGCAAAAGATGAGAATGCCGGCGAAACCAAAGCACGGCCGCTGACACTCGCCGCGCGGGCGCAGGTGTTTCACGATGCGCCGGGCTTCACCGAAGGCGCGGGCGCCATCGTCGAGGCCGACGGCAACATGCTGGTCGCCCAGAACGGCTATCCTGTCTACGCGTCGGTTCACATGAACCAGAGCTATTTCAACACGGCGCGGAAGAACCTGATCGCGACCGGCGGCTATCAGAGCCAGCCGGCGGATTCCTCGTTCAACGTCGGGGATGCCGTGTTCAAGGCAACCTGGCTGAGGCTCGATACCAACCAGGCGCCGCCGGCCGGCGCTTATGTGACCGAGGCCCAGGTCCCGGTGCTGGAAAACAGCGTGAAGCCCGGCCAGATCACGATCCAGCCGGTGCAGGACAAGTTCGTCACGGTCAAAGTCGCGCTGATCGGGCTGCATGTGGTCGGCTATACCGAGAACCACCCTGAATTCCTGTGGGGCACGTTCGAGCTGAAGAAAAATTCACCGCAGACGGCAGACAACACGTTCACGCCGTCGGCAAGCCGCTCGGACCCGAACAACTACACGCTCTACAAGGGCGGCACCCCATTCTCGCAGGTCAATATCCCAGCGCAGCCCGGCGCTCACCGCCCGCAATTGCGGCTCGATCCTGCGAGCCAGAAGCTCACTCCGGTGACGAATGCGGTGCTGGAAAACCAGACCGGCGGCGAGAACCAGCCGAACGGGGTCGGCAACATCTTCGCCATCACCTCGCAGGCGCAAGGCATCCTGTCCAAGCTGAAGGCGCCGCAATCGACCTTTGCCAATTACAACCTCGTCGGCACCGTGTGGATGAAGGCGAACAGCTATAATCTCAACAGTGACCAGACCAGCGCGATCGGTTCGGTCACGCTCGCCAATACGACCGCAGAGACCTTCGTGCAGACGCCCAAGAACACGCCGATGACGAATGTGGTGAACTGCTTCCTATGCCACAATCCGACGTCCTATTCGTTCCAGACCCCGCCACCCGCAAAGTTGCCGAACCGGCTGATCGCGCTGAGCCATGTGCTCGCGGCCGGCTCGCCCTATGAGGTGCCGAACTCGATCTCCGGCCAGCTGCTGCTGCGTCCGGACCTGTTCCGCCGGAAGTAAACTGCAGGATGGGCAGAGGCGCCGTTCTCTGCCGCGGTCCTCGAAACGCAAGGTCGAAGCTTTGCCCACTCTACGCAGTCGTGTGGTCATTGCGAGGAGCAAAGCGACGAAGCAATCCAGACTTCCTACTTGGCTCTGGATTGCTTCGCTACGCTCGCAATGACGGACTGAGACGACGAACTTGGCCAGATGGACAAAAGGGCGTTCGTGAAAACATCGCGAACATAACTTCTGTCAGCTCTGCGGCGGTTACGCTGCGGCTTCCGCCTTGGCGACAAAACCCTTGGCGAGCGCGTGATAGATCCCCTCCTCGCAGATGAGGCGGGAGGTGCCGTAAGCGATCAGGGAGGCGGCCATCAGCGGCACCACCATGGCGTGGTTGTCGGTCATCTCGGTCACGATGACGAAGGCGGTGATCGGCGCCTGCACGACGCCGGAAAAATAGGCGACCATGCCGAGCAGCATGATTGGCGCCAGCGGCGCATCGTGGAACAACGCGGCCACGTCGGCGCCAAGGCCTGCACCCACCGCAAGCGACGGTGAGAAGATGCCGCCCGGAATGCCGCTGATTGCGGCGAAGGTGGTGGCCAGGAATTTCAGGACGCCGAAGCTCTGCGGCAGAGGCGTACCGGATTCGAGCGCCGCCTTCACCTGGGCATAGCCGGTGCCGTAGATCATGTCGCCGGACGCCAGACCACAGATCGCAACCGCGACGCCGCAGACAAGCGCAAACAGCATCGGGCGCTGTTTCAGGACGCGGATCGGCATCGGCACGGCAGCGCGCGCCATGGTGATGACGATGCGGCTGAACAGTCCGCCCATGGCGCCCCCGAACACGCCGCAGAGCGGGATGGCGAGCCAGTCGAAACCATGAGCGAGCGCAACGGGCGTGGACCCGAAATAGGCGTAGTTGCCCATCAGCGCGAGCGAGGTCAGACCGGCGGCGATGACGGTTCCGATCACCAGGCTCGAGCTCCGCGTCTCGAAGGACCGGCTCATTTCCTCGATCCCGAACACGATGCCGGCCAGCGGAGTGTTGAAGGCCGCCGCCACGCCAGCCGCGGCGCCTGCCAGGATCAGTCCGGGCTGGCGCCGTGGCGACAGCCGGCCGAGCGCGAACATGATGGAGGCGCCGACCTGCACCGTCGGCCCTTCGCGCCCAACGGAGGCGCCGCAGAGCAGGCCGAGCAAGGTCAGCAGGATCTTGCCGACGGCGATCCGGATCGACACCAACGGACTGCGCGCCTTGGTGTCCGAGAGATGGCGCGCGGCGATCGCCTGCGGAATGCCGCTGCCTTGCGCATTCGGAAAGAAGCGGATGGTGAGAAACACCGAGAGCGCAAAGCCCAGCGGCGTTACCAGCAGCGAGGCGTAGCGCGATTGCGCCAGCAGCAGGTTGAATGCGAGCTGCGCCTGATCGGCGAGCTTTGCCAGCGCCACCGCGGCCGCTCCGACCACGACGCCACCGAGCAGGAAGATGGCCTGTCGCTGCCAGCGCCGCGAGGTGATTTTCAATCGCCGGATCCGGCGCGGGGAGATCGACATCATTCGGTAATAACTCGGATTTCGCATGAGGCCGACGCCGTGCGTCTGTCACGTTAGGGCGCAGCCTGGACTAACCTAAAAGCCGCGCGTGCGCCGCACGCGGCACCTTGGCTTTAGAACATTCTGTCCTGCAGCTTAACATAGGGTAGCGCGCCGAGGCCGCGGAAGGACTACTTTACCTGCAAGCTGTCCAGGTATCGCGAGATTCGCCCATGGATACGCAGGTCCGTTATGAGAAGCTGCTGGCGGACGCGGCCGAATGTGCCGAGCTCCGAGATCGCGCCACCGACGCCGAAAAACGCGAACTCTTCGGCAGGCTTTCCGAACATCTAAGTGCCGTTGCCTCGCTGATGCAGCCGGCCATGGGGTTGCGGAATGCCGCGGAAGCGCCGCCCTCCCCGCCGAATTTGACGCCCAAACCGCCGCCGGCGGCGATGACGGTCTAAATCGAGGCCGGCATCTCCCGGCCAGCGGGCCGACGTCGGGCTCAGCCCGCGCTTGCGACCGAAGACATCAAGGTGTTCGGCTCCTCCGGTGCGACCCCATCGACGAAAACCAGCCGGCGGTCCAGCGCGGACCGCCGGTGTTTCAGCGCTTCAGCATATTCAGGCGACGCATACCACTCACGTGCACGGGCCATCGACGGAAACGCGACGATGATCAGCGTCTTGGCCGGGGGGCCGCCCTCGACCGTCTCTGAGGCGCCGCCGCGAACCAGGTATCGGCCGCCATATTGCGCGATCGTGCGCGCCGCCAGGGAGCGATAGGCCTCCATCGCTTCGGCGTCACGCACCTCGACCTCGGAGATCACATAAGCGGACATGAGCCGGCTCCAGCCTTTTGTTGTGACGCGTTTTCCTGACGCGAACCGGTGTCCGCTTCGCGTGAAAACGCGCTAGGCGATCGTATCGATGATACCGCCCTCGACGCGCAGCGCAGCACCGTTGGTGGCAGAGGCCTGTTTGGACGCGACATAGACCACCATGTTGGCGATCTCATCGGGATCGGCGAAGCGCTGCAGCAGCGAGCCCGGCCGGTGCTGCTTGACGAAGTTCGCCGCCGCCTCCTGCTCCGACTGCTTGTTTTGGCGCGCCAGATCCTTGACGAAAATCTCTACGCCTTCTGACATGGTCGGGCCCGGCAGCACGGAATTGACGGTGACGCCGGTGCCGGAGGTGAGCTTGGCAAGCCCGCGCGAGATCGCAAGCTGCGCCGTCTTGGTCATACCGTACTGGATCATCTCGGTCGGAATGTTCAGCGCCGATTCCGAGGAGATGAAGACGATGCGGCCCCAGTTCTGCTTCAGCATGCCCTGCATGTAGGCGCGCGCCAGCCGGATGCCGGACATCACGTTGATCTCGAAATAGCGGCTCCACTCCTCGTCCGAAATCTCGAAGAAATCCTGCGCGCCATAGATGCCGGCATTATTGACGAGGATGTCGACCTCGGGCAGCGCGGTGACCAGATCGTTGCAGCCCTCGACGGTGCCGACATCGCCGGCAATGCCGCGCAGCTTCGCCTTCGGCAGCGCCTGCTTCAGCTTCGACAGCGCCGCGTCGACGCGCGCCTCGCCGCGGCCATTGAGCACGACCTCGGCGCCGGAGGCCGCCAGCCCGCGCGCGATGGCGAAGCCGATGCCGGCGGTGGACCCGGTCACCAGTGCGGTCTTTCCCGAGAGGTCGATGTGCATGAACAGCTCCTGTCAAACGTTACGGCTGACATATGAGCGCGCTGATACGGTCACCCAAGCGGGACCGGCGCACAAAAAGAAAGCGGCGCCCGAGGCGCCGCTTTCGAAAACTGTTGCGATCAGAAAGGACGGCTTACGCCGCTTCCGCCTCGCCGCCCTGCGCCGGACCCGAATCCAGGCCCTTGGCATCGACGTCGCGATCGACGAACTCGATCACGGCCATCGCGGCGTTGTCGCCGTAGCGGAAGCCGGCCTTGATGATGCGGGTGTAGCCGCCCTGACGATCCTTGTAGCGGGGCGCCAGCACGTCGAACAGCTTCTTCACCTGGGTGATGTCGCGCATCTCGGAGATGGCCTGGCGGCGCATCGACAGGCCGCCCTTCTTGCCGAGCGTGACCAGCTTCTCGACGATCGGCCGCAACTCCTTGGCCTTCGGCAGCGTGGTGACGATCTGCTCGTGCTTGATCAACGCGGCGCACATGTTGGCGAACATCGCCTTGCGATGCTCGGCGGTGCGGTTGAGCTTCCGATGAACCTTGCCGTGACGCATAATGGTAGTCCTTCAATCTTCATTTGCCGCGACGGTTCGTCGGACATCTGCTCAGGTGGGCTGCCTGCGTTCGCCCCCTCCGGACGCCGTGGATCGGCATCCAGAAGCTCGAAATCCCGGGCCCGCCCTTTCGGGCCGCCCGGGATTTCAAATTCTTAGTAGTGATCCTCGAAGCGCTTGGCCAGCTCGTCGATGTTCTCCGGCGGCCAGCCCGGCACTTCCATGCCGAGATGCAGACCCATCTGGGCCAGCACTTCCTTGATCTCGTTCAGCGACTTGCGGCCGAAGTTCGGGGTGCGCAGCATCTCCGCTTCCGACTTCTGTACGAGGTCGCCGATATAGACGATGTTGTCGTTCTTCAGGCAGTTCGCCGAACGCACCGACAGCTCGAGCTCGTCCACCTTCTTGAGGAAGGCCGGGTTGAAGGCGAGATCCGGGATGATCTCCTGCGCGACTTCCTTGCGCGGCTCTTCGAAGTTGACGAACACGTTGAGCTGATCCTGCAGGATGCGCGCGGCATAGGCCACCGCGTCCTCCGGCGAGATCGCGCCGTTGGTCTCGATCGTCATGGTCAGCTTGTCGTAGTCGAGGATCTGGCCCTCGCGGGTGTTCTCGACCTTGTAGGAGACCTTGCGGACCGGCGAGAACAGGCTATCGACCGGGATCAGGCCGATCGGCGCATCCTCAGGCCGGTTGCGCTCGGCAGGCACGTAGCCCTTGCCGGTGGCGACCGTGAACTCCATGCGGATCTCGGCGCCGTCGTCCAGCGTGCAGAGCTGCAGGTCCGGATTGAGCACCACGACGTCGCCGACGGTCTGGATGTCACCGGCGGTGACGGCGCCCGGACCCTGCTTCTTCACGACCATGCGCTTCGGGCCTTCGCCCTGCATCTTGATCGAGATGTCCTTGACGTTCAGCACGATGTCGGTGACGTCCTCGCGGACGCCCGCAATCGAGGAGAACTCGTGCAGCACGCCGTCGATGTGCACGGACTGCACGGCGGCGCCCTGCAGGGACGACAGCAGGATACGACGGAGCGCGTTGCCCAGCGTCTGGCCGAAGCCGCGCTCCAGGGGCTCGGCCACCACGGTCGCGAAACGGGTCGCATCGGACCCGGGCGTGACCTGAAGCTTGTTCGGCCGAATCAATTCTTGCCAATTCTTCTGGATCGTCACTGTTTCACCCATACGGGCCAGCCCTCTCGGTCTGAACGGCTGGCGTTGGAGACCCGCGCATCAGATCGCGCGGCAATCGAAAATCGCTCAAAAGCACAATGAGGCGGACCATCGGCCCGCCTCCTTCACATCAGACCCGCCGGCGCTTGCGCGGGCGGCAACCATTGTGCGGGATCGTCGTCACGTCGCGGATCGAGGTGACGGTGAAGCCCGCAGCCTGCAGCGCACGGAGCGCCGACTCACGGCCCGAACCCGGACCGGCAACCTCGACCTCGAGGGTGCGCATGCCGTGCTCCTGGGCCTTCTTGGACACGTCCTCCGCCGCAACCTGGGCGGCATACGGGGTCGACTTGCGCGATCCCTTGAACCCCATCGTGCCGGCCGAGGACCAGGCAATGGTGTTGCCCTGTGCGTCGGTGATGGTGATCGTGGTGTTATTGAACGACGAGTTCACGTGCGCGACGCCCGAGGCGATGTTCTTGCGCTCACGACGACGGACGCGACCGGCTTCCTTAGCCATATAAGTACCTTTCTTGAGATCTCAACGCCGCCGTAATGCCAGCGACTACACCTGAAAAGCGAATGGTGAGTGGCGAATAGCGAACAGGGTTGCGCGCCCTACTCGCCATTCGCCATTCGCTATTCGCCAAATTACTTCTTCTTGCCGGCGATCGCCTTGGCCGGACCCTTGCGCGTGCGCGCATTGGTGTGGGTGCGCTGGCCGCGCACCGGCAGACCGCGGCGATGCCGCAGGCCGCGGTAGCAGCCGAGGTCCATCAGCCGCTTGATGTTGATGCCGGTCTCACGACGCAGATCGCCCTCGACGACGTAGTCGCGGTCGATCACTTCGCGGATCTGCAGCACTTCCTGGTCGCTGAGCTGGGCGACGCGGCGATCCTCGGGGATCTTGACCTTCTCGATGATATCCGACGCGATCTTCGGGCCGATACCATGAATGTACTGAAGCGCGATCAGGACGCGCTTGTTGGTCGGGATGTTGACGCCGGCAATACGGGCCACGGACTTCTCTCCTGTGCCGATCCAGAGGCGGACCGGTCTTCGTTCTCGCTATCTCGGGCAGGTGTCCGCAAACGCGAACAAGACGCCCACCCCTCGATTCGCAGGGCCCGGCATCTTCTAGAAACTACCGACTGGATGCGGGCTTATTAATGGATTCATACGGCTGTCGTCAACCGCTCGGAGCACTTCGATTCCGAAGTTTTGCAGCCTGTCAAGACGAGCTTGGCCGCGCAACTCGAAAATAAAGAACCACCTTCAACCTTTTGATTTCACTTCATTTTCGGCTTAAATCGCCGCAACGGAGAGACTTACCCGCCGCTGCGAGGCGCTTCAATTCATCGCGACGAGCGGCCCGCCCGGCGCTTTCCGAGCTTTTTTCCAGCCTTGGCAGCGGTCTTTCGCGCCCCCTTGGAGGATTTGGCCGCCGTCTTGGCAGTTTTCTTGGCAGCAGCCTTCGCCGCCTTCTTGGCAACGGCCTTCTTGGCACCAGTCTTTTTCACAGCCGACTTGGCGCTCTTCTTGGCCGATTTGGCCGCTTTTTTGGCGGTCTTCGCAGCCTTCTTGCCGGCCTTCTTGGCCGCAGGCGTCTTGGCCTTGGCCGCCTCGAGCGTTTTCTTAGCTCGCTTCACCACCTTCTTGGCGGCGCCACTGCTGCGCTTGGCGGCGCTGGCCTTCTTGGCGGAGCGAGCTTGCGCCGGGAGCGCCGAGCGCGGTCAGGATCCGGCCGATCTCCTCGGTGACCTCCTCGATCGACATCATGCCGTCGACGGTCGCGAGCTTGCGGCGGTCGGAATAATAATGGATCAGCGGCTCGGTCTGATCGCGATAGTTCGACAGCCGCCGGGTCAGCACCTCGGCGGTATCGTCGGCGCGGACGTCCTCGCCCCGCGCCCGCGTCTCGGCAGCGCGCCGCTCGACCCGCTCCAGCAGTACGCTCTCATTGACCCTGAGCTCGATCACCGCGTCGAGGTTCATGCGCTCCTTGGCGAGGAGCACGTCGAGCTCCTCGGCCTGGGTCACCGTGCGCGGAAAACCGTCCAGGATGAAGCCGTTGGCGGCGTCCGGCTGCTCGATTCGGTCCTTGATGATCCCGATCACGACCTCGTCCGGCACCAGGTGCCCGGCCGCCATGATGTCCTTGGCCTTCAGGCCGATCGGCGTCTGGGCCGCCACCGCGGCGCGCAGCATGTCGCCGGTCGACAGCTGCACGATGCCATAGCGCTGCACCAGCCGCTGTGCCTGAGTACCCTTGCCCGAGCCCGGCGGTCCGAGAAGAATCAGTCGCATAAAAGTTCGCCCCCCGGCATTCGGTGAGCGAAATTCCCGCGCACCTTATGATCTTAACGCCTCCGGGCCACGACCGCCGCTAGCCGCGACGGCGCCCCCGCAGTTTCGACTTCCTGATCAGCCCCTCATATTGATGGGCCAGCAGATAACCCTGGACCTGCGCCACGGTATCCATCGTGACGCTGACCACGATCAGGAGAGACGTGCCGCCAAAGTAGAACGGCACGGAGGCGTAGGAAATCAGAATTTCCGGAATCAAACAAACGATTGCCAGATAGATCGCCCCGATCACCGTGATCCGGGACAGGACGTAGTCGATATATTCCGCAGTGCGCTCGCCGGGACGGATGCCCGGGATGAAACCGCCATGCTTCTTCAGATTGTCGGCGGTCTCGGTCGGGTTGAACACGATCGCGGTGTAGAAGAAGGCGAAGAACAGGATCAGCGCCAGATACAGGATCAGGAACAGCGGCCGGCCGTGGCCGAGCTGAGTCGTGATCCACTGGAACCACTCCGGCCCCTTGCCCGCATTGAAGTTCGCCACCGTGGTCGGCAGCAACAGCAGCGACGAGGCGAAGATCGGCGGGATCACGCCCGAGGTGTTGAGCTTCAGCGGCAGATGCGAGGACTGGCCCTCGAACATCTTGTTGCCGACCTGGCGCTTTGGATACTGGATCAGCAGCCGACGCTGGGCGCGCTCCATGAACACGATGAAGGCGATCACGGCGACCGCCATGATGATGACGATCAGGATCAGGCCGGTGGACATCGCGCCCTGGCGGCCGAGCTCCAGCATGTTGGCGAGCGCCGAGGGCAGCTCGGCGACGATGCCGGACAGGATGATCAGCGAAATGCCGTTGCCGATGCCGCGCGAGGTGATCTGCTCGCCGAGCCACATCAGGAACATGGTGCCGCCGGTCAGCGTGATCGCGGTCGACAGGCGGAAGAACATGCCGGGGTCGCTGACGACGTTGCCGGCGCCTTCGAGGCCGACCGCAATGCCGTAAGACTGGAACGCGGCCAGGATCACGGTGAGATACCGCGTGTACTGGTTCAGCGTCTTGCGCCCCGCCTCGCCTTCCTTCTTCAGCGCTTCGAGCTGCGGCGAGACCGTGGTCAGGAGCTGGATGATGATCGATGCCGAGATGTACGGCATGATGTTCAGCGCGAAGATCGCCATGCGGTGGATGCCGCCGCCGGCGAACATGTTGAACATGCCGAGGATGCCGCCGGCCTGGGTGCGAAACACCTGCTCCCAGATGTTGGGATCGATGCCGGGCAGCGGAATGTAGGTGCCGAGGCGATAGACCAGGAGCGCGCCGAGCGTGAACCAGATCCGCTTCTTGAGCTCGTCGGCCTTGGCAAGCGCGCCGAAATTGAGGTTTGCCGCCAGTTGTTCCGCTGCTGAGACCATGTTTGGCTTTCTCCCGCCGCCCTTTTCGCTCCCGCATCCGCACGACGAGTCACGGGATCGGGCAGACGCCGGATATTATTTGGTGCGCGGTTCCACAATGTCTATCGCCCCGCCCCGGCGCTGATACGCCTACGGCAGGGCGATGACGCAGATGTTACGCCGTCTCGCCTTCGTCCTTTGCAGGATCCTTGGCGGGGGCGAGAATCTTCACGGTGCCGCCGGCCTTCTCGACCGCAGCCACCGCCGACTTCGAAGCGCCATGCACCTCGATGTTGATCTTGGCCTTGAGCTCGCCGCGGCCGAGCAGACGCACGCCGTCCTTGGACCGGCGCAGCGCACCCGACTTCACCAGGGCTTCGGCGTTGATCACGCTGCCGGCGTCGAGCTTCTTGGCATCGATCGCCTGCTGGACGCGGTCGAGATTGATCTCGACGAAATCGAGCGCGAAGATGTTGTTGAAGCCGCGCTTCGGCAGACGGCGATGCATTGGCATCTGGCCGCCTTCGAAGCCCTTGATGCGCACGCCGGAGCGCGCGGTCTGGCCCTTGCCGCCACGGCCCGAGGTCTTGCCCTTGCCGGACCCGATGCCGCGGCCGACGCGCATGCGCTTCTTGCGCGCGCCGGAATTGTCGGCGATCTCGCTGAGCTTCATCGCCCTTCTCCTGTTGCCTTACTTCTCGTCGACGATGCGGACGAGATGGTGAACCTTGGTGATCATGCCGCGAACCGCCGGCGTATCCGGCAGCTCGGTGACCCGGCCGATCTTGTTGAGCTTCAACCCGATCAGCGTCGCGCGCTGCGAGTGATGGCGACGGATCGGGCTGCCGGTCTGCTCGATCTTGATCGTCTTGGCGGTAGCCATGATTTCAAACTCCGAGAGGCGCTGCTTGCGACAGCGCGCGTGATTTAGTCGGCCGAGGCCTCGGCATCGCCGCCGACGCGACGGGCCTGCAGGGTCGACACCTTGATGTTGCGACGCGCCGCGACCGAACGCGGTGAGTCCTGGTGCTTCAGCGCGTTGAAGGTCGCACGCACCATGTTGTACGGGTTCGACGAGCCGATCGACTTCGCCACCACGTCCTGGATGCCAAGCGTCTCGAACACGGCGCGCATCGGGCCGCCGGCGATGATGCCGGTACCGGCCGGAGCCGCACGCAGATAGACGCGGCCCGCGCCATGACGACCGAAGATGTCGTGATGCAGGGTGCGGCCCTCACGCAGGGCCACGCGGGTCAGGTTGCGCTTGGCGGAATCGGTCGCCTTGCGGATCGCTTCCGGAACCTCGCGCGCCTTGCCATGGCCGAACCCGACCCGGCCCTTCTGGTCGCCGATCACCACCAGCGCCGCAAAGCCGAAGCGCTTGCCGCCCTTGACGACCTTCGCGACACGATTGATGTGGACGAGCTTGTCGACGAACTCGCTGTCGCGCTCCTCGCGCTCCCTGCTCCGTTCGCGGCCGCCGCGTTCGCGTTCACCTGCCATGGTGCTTTCCAATCTCTCAGGGGGCCCGTGGCCCGTAATCCGTTAAGTTCCTTAGAAGCTCAATCCGCTCTCGCGTGCCGCATCCGCCAGCGCCTTGACGCGCCCGTGATACAGATAGCCGCCGCGATCGAACACGACTTCCTTGATCCCCGCCTTCACCGCGCGCTCGGCGAGCAGCTTGCCCACCGCCTTGGCCGCATCGATGTTGGCACCGGTGTTGCCGGCTCCACGCATCTCCTTCTCCATCGACGACGCGGAGGCGACGGTCTCGCCCTTCTCGTCGTCGATGACCTGCGCATAGATGTGCTTCGACGAACGGAACACCGACAGGCGCGGGCGGCCGTTCGCGGAGCGGCGCAGCGCCAACCTCACGCGCTGCTTGCGCCGGGCATTCGTAACCTTGGCTCTCGACATGACCGGCTCCGTTACTTCTTCTTGCCTTCCTTGCGGAAGATGAATTCGCCCGCGTACTTCACACCCTTGCCCTTATAGGGCTCCGGCGGACGGTAGGCACGAATTTCGGCCGCGACCTGGCCGACGCGCTGGGCGTCCGTGCCGACGATCGTGATCTCGGTCGGCTTCGGCACCGTGATGGTGATGCCTTCCGGGATCGAATAGACGACGTCGTGGCTGTAGCCCAGCGCGAGCTGCAGGTTCTTGCCCTGCATCGCCGCACGGTAGCCGACGCCGGTGATCTCGAGCTTCTTCTCGAAGCCCTTGGTGACGCCCTCGACGAGGTTCGCGATCTGCGCCCGCGCCGTGCCGTAGAGCGAGCGCGCGCGCTTGGTCTCGGCGCGCGGGGCAACCTTGACCTGGCCGTTCTCGAACTTCACCTCGACATCGTCATGGACGATGAACTGAAGCTGGCCCTTCGGCCCCTTCACCTTGACGGTCTGTCCGTCGACGGAGGCCGTCACACCGGACGGCACCGCCACAGGCCTTTTGCCAATACGTGACATGACTATTCCTCTTTAGAACACCGTGAAGAGAACTTCACCGCCGACATTCGCGTCACGCGCGTCATGATCGGCCATGATTCCCTTCGGCGTCGACAATACCGAAATGCCAAGCCCGTTATTCACGCGCGGCAGGTTCTTCACGGAAGTGTAGACCCGGCGGCCGGGCTTGGAGACCCGCTCGATTTCGCGGATCACGGGCTCGCCGTCGAAATATTTCAACTCGATCTCGATCTCGCTGCGGCCCGAGGCATGCTCCACCGTGGCAAAGCCGCGGATGTAGCCCTCAGACTTCAGCACTTCGAGCACGTTGGCGCGCATCTTGGAGCCCGGGGTCGAAACCTTCGACTTCGAGCGCATCTGCGCGTTGCGGATGCGGGTGATCAGATCGCTGATGGGATCGTGCGTTGACATCTTGACGACCCTCCTTACCAGCTCGACTTCACAAGGCCCGGAACCAGGCCCTTGGAGCCAAGCTCACGCAGCGCGATGCGGCTGAGCTTGTTCTTGCGATAGTTCGAGCGCGGACGACCCGTCAGCTCGCAACGGTTGCGAATGCGGGTTGCCGACGAGTTGCGCGGCATCTCGGCGAGCTTCAGGGTTGCGGCGAACCGCTCCTCCATCGGCTTTTCCTTGTCGGCGATGATCGCCTTCAACCGCTCGCGCTTCGGAGCGGCGTTCTTCGCCATCCGCTTGCGCCGGTTGTTCTTTTCGACTGAACTCTTCTTTGCCATGCTTGGCTCCTGGGTATCCGCGTTTGAGATGCTTTCGAGATCAGCGTCTCACTGCCGGAACGGGAAATTGAATGCGGTCAGAAGGGCACGGGCCTCGTCGTCGTTCGACGCGGTGGTGCACACCGTGATGTCCATGCCCCAGCTCTCCCCGGCCTTGTCGAAGTCGATCTCGGGGAAAATGATGTGCTCTTTGATGCCGAGCGAGTAGTTGCCGCGGCCGTCGAAGCTCTTCGGGTTCAGGCCGCGGAAGTCACGCACGCGCGGCAGCGCGACGTTGATCAGGCGGTCGATGAACTCGTACATATGCGACTTACGCAAGGTCACCTTGCAGCCGATCGGCTGGTTCTCGCGCAGCTTGAAGGTCGCGATCGCAACCCGCGAATAGGTCACGACGGCCTTCTGACCCGCGATCAGGGAGAGATCGGCAGCCGCCGTCTCCGCCTTCTTGCGGTCGTTGACGGCCTCGCCGACGCCCATGTTGAGCACGACCTTCTCGAGCCGCGGCACCTGCATGACGTTGGCGTAGCCGAACTTCTCAGTCAGCTGGCTCTTGATCTTGCGGTCATATTCCGCGCGCAGGCGCGGCGTGTAGGCTGTCTCAGCCATCGATCTCAGCTCCCGAGCTCTTGGCAATGCGGACCTTCTTGCCGTCCGCCTGAATCTTGAATCCGACGCGGGTCGGCTTGCCGTCCTTGCCGACATACGCGATGTTCGACAGGTCGATCGGCGCCTCCTTGGAGATGATGCCGCCTTCCTGCTGCGCCGTCTGCTTCTGATGGCGCTTCACCATGTTGACGCCGCGCACCAGGGCCTTGCCCTCGGTCGGACGCACTTCGAACACCTCGCCGGTGCGACCCTTGTCGCGACCGGTGAGCACGATCACCTTGTCGCCCTTGCGGATCTTGGCAGCCATCACAGCACCTCCGGCGCAAGCGAAATGATCTTCATGTGGTTCTTGGCGCGCAGTTCGCGCGGCACCGGCCCGAAGATACGGGTGCCGACCGGCTCGGACTGATTGTTGATCAGCACGGCGGCGTTGCGGTCGAAGCGGATCACCGAGCCGTCGGCGCGGCGGATGTCCTTGCGGACGCGCACCACGACGGCCTTCATGACGTCGCCCTTCTTCACCTTGCCACGCGGAATGGCTTCCTTGATCGACACCACGATGATGTCGCCGACGGTGGCATAACGACGCTTGGAGCCGCCGAGCACCTTGATACACATGACACGGCGTGCGCCGGAATTATCGGCCACGTCGAGGTTGGTCTGCATCTGAATCATTGATGCACCTCGTCCTCTTCATCTGACGCGCGAGAAATTCGCGCTAATTTATGGTCCCGAATACGCAACCGGCCCGATCGGGCCGATTCGGCCTCAGGCGGTTTTCTTATGCTCGCCCCGGATCACCGTCCAGCGCTTCAACTTCGAGATCGGCCGGCTCTCCTCGATCCAGACCATGTCGCCCGGCTTGAACTCGTTGCCCTCGTCGTGGGCGTGATAGTTCTTCGAGCGGCGGATGGTCTTCTTGTAGATCGGATGCGTGAAGCGGCGATCGACGCGCACCACGACCGTCTTGGCCTGCTTGTCGCTGACGACAACGCCCTGAAGGGTCCGTTTCGGCATCTGTCCTGCCTCTTACTTGTTCTTGGCGCGCTGCTGCGCGGCGATGGTCTTGATACGGGCGATGTCACGGCGCGCTTCCTTGAGGCGCGAAGTGTTCTCGAGCTGCCCGGTGGCGCGCTGGAAGCGCAGGTTGAATCGCTCCTTCTTCAGATTGAGGATCGCATCATCCATCTGATCGGGGCTCATCGCGCGAATGTCGGACGTCTTCATCTCGGCCATGACCATTACTCCGCAATGCGCTCGACGAAGCGCGTCTTGATCGGCAGCTTGGCTGCCGCCAGCAGCAGCGCCTCGCGCGCGATCTGGGTGCTCACGCCGTCGATCTCGAACATCACGCGGCCCGGCTTGACCCGCGCCACCCACAATTCCGGCGCGCCCTTGCCCGAGCCCATGCGGACTTCGGCCGGCTTCTTCGACACCGGAAGGTCGGGGAACACGCGGATCCAGACACGGCCGGCGCGCTTCATGTGACGGGTCAGTGCGCGGCGGGCAGCCTCGATCTGGCGCGCGGTGACGCGCTCAGGCTCCATGGCTTTCAGCCCGAACTGGCCGAAAGCCAGGGTCGCGCCCGAGGACGCAACGCCGTGGATACGGCCCTTATGCGCCTTTCGGAACTTGGTCTTCTTTGGTTGCATCATGGCTGTAAGCCCTCAAAACCTTTCCAGCGCCGCCGATCAGGCAGCGTCGCGACGCGAGCGCGAAGAACCGCCGCCGCTATCGCCCTCGGCCATCCGCTTGTCCTGCGCCATCGGATCGTGCTCGAGGATCTCGCCCTTGAAGATCCAGACCTTCACGCCGCAGGTGCCGAAGGTGGTGAACGCGGTGGCGACGCCGTAGTCGATGTCGGCGCGCAGCGTGTGCAGCGGCACCCGGCCCTCGCGATACCACTCCATGCGGGCGATTTCCGCACCGCCCAGACGACCCGAGCAGTTGATGCGGATACCTTCCGCGCCGAGACGCATCGCCGACTGCACCGCGCGCTTCATGGCGCGACGGAATGCGACGCGACGCTCGAGCTGCTGGGCGATCGATTCGGCGACCAGGGTCGCATCGAGCTCCGGCTTGCGGATCTCGACGATGTTGATGACCACGTCCGACGAGGTGATGTCGGCAACCCGCTTGCGCAGCTTGTCGATGTCGGCGCCCTTCTTGCCGATCACAACGCCCGGACGCGCCGAGTGGATGGTGACGCGGCACTTCTTGTGCGGACGCTCGATCACGATGCGGGCGACAGCCGCCTGCTTGAGCTCCTTGTGCAGGATCTCGCGGATCTTGACGTCTTCGTGCAACAGCTTGCCGTACTCGGCCTTGCCGGCAAACCAACGCGAATCCCAGGTTCGGTTGATGCCGAGACGCAAGCCGATCGGATTGATCTTTTGACCCATCTTATTCTCCTGCGCCGCTTAAGCGGCCGCCTCGACCTGACGAACGACGATCGTCAGTTGCGAAAACGGTTTGAAAATCCGGCCCGAACGGCCACGGCCGCGCGGCGAGAAACGCTTCATCACGATGCCGTTGCCGACGAAGGCTTCCGACACGATGAGATCGTCCACATCGAGCTCGTGGTTGTTCTCGGCGTTGGCGATAGCCGATTCGAGGCACTTCTTGACGTCGACCGCAATCCGCTTGCGCGAGAACTGCAGGTCCGCGAGCGCAAGAGACGCCTTCCGGCCGCGGATCATCTGGGCGACCAGGTTCAGCTTCTGCGGGCTCACCCGCAGCATCCGTGCGATCGCCTTGGCCTCGTTGTCCGGGAGGCTCCGTTCGCGCTTTGGTTTGCTCATCGCTTAATCCTCAAGCCCTGTCTCTAGCCCTTCTTGGCTTTCTTATCGCCCGAATGGCCGTGGAAGGTCCGCGTCGGCGAGAACTCGCCGAACTTGTGACCGACCATTTCCTCGTTGATCGCAACCGGCACATGCTTC
>CAWJDW010000011.1:0-316886 GCA_963841665.1 uncultured Alphaproteobacteria bacterium | reverse complement strand
CTGCGCCGGCTCGGTAATCGGCCAAACAGCCGCGGACGGCGCCGGGACTACGATAGGCCCGGACATAAGTGTCGAAATCGTCTCCGGAAATGGCATGAGGATTGTAGCACCATTCCGAAAACAGATGACGCAGCCACTGCTCCCCGCGTCCCGTGATGAAAATTTCCGGCAAGTCGAGCTTGAGGTGGAATAAGAACAGCCAATAAGTCTTGGCCATTTTTGAATAGTTGAAAATCGCGCGCGACGATGCGGGTGGGAACGTTGTCCATGACGACCAGTCGGTCGGTCATCTCGGGGTAATCTTTCGCGAAACGCGTCGCCACCCTCGCACCGCGGTCGTGTCCGACCAAAGCGATCTTTTCGATATTCAACGTGCGCAGCAATTCGCGAACATCCTTCGCCATATTGCGCTTATCATAGCCGGTAACCGGCTTATCCGTTTCGCCATAGCCCCGCAGATCCGGCGCAATGACACGATACGTCTTCGCGAGTTCGGGAATTTGATGTCGCCATGTGAAGTTCGTAAAGGGAAAGCCGTGCAGCAGAACGACCGGCTTCTTCTCACTACCTGCTTCGATGTAGTACTGCCGAATGCCGTTGGCCTGAACGGTATACTCCGGCAACCGGGCAGCGGACCGGTGATGCAGACTGCTGCCTAATAAGCTTGCCCTTGCCAAAGGACGTGGAGCCCATTGAACTTGCGCTGATAATTTGCCTTTCGGCGGGCGATGGCAGCTTCGACTTCGTGCCTCGGACGACTGTACGCGCCCATGTTTAGATAAACGATAAGCGCAGGTCTCGGCGAATACTTCTCGACCTTGTTTTTGATCGCGTTATCGAGCTGCTTCTCGATAGTTTGGATGTGGGTCTTCGGGTCATACTCCACTGCTTCGGGCGCTGCCCGCCCCTTGTACTCGTCATTCCGCTTACGCCCGGGCTCCAACGCTTCCGTCAACTCGACTGAGATTCAACGCCAGAACTTAGCCGAAGCCAACCGTCTGGCGGTTCGTTACCGAGCCGAAGTGCCATGACCTCGCTATTGAGGTCAGCATAGGTATTCAAAGTCATGGCTTCGCGAACAAACTTGTGAGGATTCTCCCATAGGTTCTCGGTAGGGATGCGTCGACCGAGCATTCGGGCATCGCTGTGGAAGTGCTCCCGGCTGTGCCACGACCTGAGTATATCTTGATAGGCCGCAAGCTCTGCCTTAGTTGGAATTACTTCCGTCTTGTACATTGATCCTCCTGCAGTGCCCTGATCGCCTGCGCCTCGTTGAGTAACGACTACCTTGCAGGCTTTCATCACGTTTGAATCATTGACTCGCTCTCCAAGATCGTCTGATTTTACGCCACGCCTCACTTTTTGCCGCTTCTACCGCAAAAGTCGTGAGGCAAAATCGCCGGCGTCCGAACGAGTGAGCCAGACTAGCCTAGAAAATTACAGCTGAGCATGTCGATCAATCCGCCTCGAACAACGGATATGGCGGAGAAAATAATCGGTACGATTTATTCCAATTATGCGCCAGCGTTGCCGTTTCTACTACGCACCTCGGAATGCCCTTCTAATCCATTATTTGGTTCGGCATATTGGGTCTTGTCATAGCATCCGTGGTTGCTGAAGGCCGTTTTATGCAATTCGGTATTACTCAATCGGATCGCAAGCTCGCCGCGAATTTTTGGACTGCTCGATGTTGCCCGCTTGAACACTTGACGCGCCTCGCCGGAGATGGCGATCAGTTTGATTACAGCGCGCGCGTCTCGGCTTACTCGAAATGAGCAAGCGCCAAAACTCCTTGCAGCGCGCGCCGGATCCGTCCATCATCGGTTTTGCCGAGGAGCTCGGCCGCATGCTAGCGCGGCAAGAGTTCGCGAGTATGGAGAAAGCGGCGAAGCGCTGCGAGCGAGACGAAGAGAGCGACCATGGCCAGAGCAGCGATCTACGCCCGATACTCATCGGACCTGCAGAACCCTCGCTCGATTGAGGACCAGGTGGCGCTGTGCCGTCGCTGGTGCGAGCGTGAAGGCCACGGAGTCGTGGAGATCTTTTCTGACGCAGCGCTTTCTGGTGCTTCGGTCCACGGCCGAGTCGGTCTCAAGAATTTAGTCGCAGGCGCTGTCGACCGCCGGTTCGATGTTGTCGTGGTCGAGAGCTTCGATCGTGTTGCGCGGTCACAATCGGAACTGCCGCAAGTCTGGGAAATGTTGCGGTTTTGCGGGTGTGAACTTGTGGCTGTCGACGATGGGCGTGCGAGCGAGATCTCGATCGGCGTCCGCGGCTTGGTCGGCGCACTCTACCTCACGGATCTCGCATCGAAGACACGGCGCGGACTTGCGGGCAAGCTCGCGCAGGGGCAACGAGCTGGAGGTTTGCCGTTTGGCTATCGCCCGATCGCGGGCCGGCCCGGCGAGCACGAGATCGACCGCGATCAGGCGGCGGTCGTGCTGCGTATCTTCCAAGACTATGCTCGAGGCCATACCTGCCGCGATATCGCTGCTGCTCTCAATCGTGAGGGCGTCAAACCCTATCGGCGGCCGCGCCTGGAACGCCTCAACCATTCATGGGTCTGCTAAGCGGGCCTCTGGGATGATCTGCAACGAGATATATCGTGGCGTCATCGTTTGGAACCGCGTCGGCAAGATCCGCAATCCGCAGACGGGCCGCAAGGTGCCGCGAGTTAATCCGCGGAGTGAATGGCGGCGGACCGAGGCGCCGCATCTGCGCATCGTACCGGAGGAGCTTTGGCAGGAGACGGCGAGCGGCTCGCCAAAGCACGAACCGCGAATTCCGGCTGGAAGGGCGTGCCGCCTCGCCGCATCCTATCGGGGCTCCTGCGGTGTGGTGTCTGTGGCTCAAGCCTCGTCTCGGCCGGCTCGCAACGCGGCCGGCCCATCGTGCACGCTGCTCCCGCTCGATCGAGTCAGGAGATTGCGCCAATAAGCGCCAGTGTCGGCTTGATCGGATTGAGGAGGCGGTGCTGGGGGGCCTACGCGAGGAGCTCAAGAACCCTGCGGTAATCGAGGCCGCTCGCCGCGGCTTTGCCGAGGAGTGGGCGCGGCTTTCGAAGGAGCGATCGCGTGAAAGCGCCGAGCCGAGCGCAAGCTACAAGATGCGCGCCGGGAGGCGGCCCGACTGGTCGACGCAGTCGCCAAGGGCGAGCTGACGGGACGTATGGTCGGGGCCCGGGTCGCCGAACTTGAAGCGGAGATTGATCGCCAGGAAGCGCGACTTGCCCGAGCAACCGAGGCCAATGTCGTCACGCTGCATCCGGCCACCATCGCGGTCTACCTCGATGCGGTCGAACAACTCGCGAAAGCGCTGTCAGCGGCCGATGCGAAGGCTGCGTGCCTCAAGCTCCGCGAGCTTATCGACTGCATCGTCGTCGCGCCGCGTATCAGGCCTGGCGATCCGATCAATTTCGAGGTTCGCGGACGCTTAGCCGCCTTGATGCAACCCCATCCCGGCAAAGTGTCGGTGGGAGCGTTGGTGCCCAGGGGCGGAATCGAACCACCGACACTGCGATTTTCAGTCGCATGCTCTACCAACTGAGCTACCTGGGCAGGTCTCAAGGGCGAGGAAAAGGCCCGTTGAGCCCGCGGTTTATATGCGGCACGAACGGCGCTGTCTACCGTCGCGACCAAGATTGTTGCCACATTCACGGCAGGCCTGGCGCGCCGCCGAAGGGGACGGCAAGATACTGAAACAATTCAGCTATTCGACATCGTCCTGGTCACCCTCGGTGGCCGGGATGACATAGGAGCCGGAAAACCAGCGATTGAGGTCGACGTCGCGGCAGCGGGACGAGCAGAACGGGCGCACCTCTCGCGCCTCCGGCCGTTTGCAGATCGGACAGCGGCGGACGGGCTTGGCGGCTTCAGCCGCTGCGGCTTTCGCAGGATTTGGTGTTTGCTCTGGCATCACGAACTTATTTAAGCACGATCGCCGACCAATGCACCCCGTGGACGCACCTCTGTCCGCGTCCGCGCTCAGACGCCGACCGTGTTCAGCCAGCCGAAGCGGATCGGGAAACCCTCGCCGGCGAGCAGGCTGATCGTCTCATAGAGCGGCAAGCCGACCACATTGCTGTAGGAGCCTACCATCTTCACCACGAAGGAGCCGGCGATGCCCTGCACCGCATAGCCGCCGGCCTTTCCGCGCCACTCGCCGGAACCGATATAGGCCTGGATGTCATCCTCGCTCAGCCGCTTGAAGCGGACGCGGGTCTCGACCAGGCGCTGGCGGAACGCCTCCCGCGGCGTCACCAAGGTGATCGCCGTGTAGACGCGGTGGTTGCGGCCCGACAGCAGCCGCAGACACTGCGAGGCCTCGTCGACCAGATTGGCCTTCGGCAGGATGCGCCGACCGACCGCGACCACGGTGTCGGCCGAGATGATGAAGGAGCCGCGCAGCTCGTCGTCGAGCTGCACCGATTTCAGCGCCGCATCGGCCTTGGCGCGCGCGAGACGGGTGGCGCAGGCGCGCGGCAGCTCGCCGCGCTTCGGCGTCTCGTCGACATCGGCCGGACGCAGCGCGTCAGGCTCGATGCCGGCCTGATTGAGCAGCGCCAGACGTCGCGGCGAACCGGAAGCAAGAACGATTTTGGGACGGCCGAGCATGCTGATGTGATGGGAGGATTCGTAAGAAGGGGGTGGAGCGCGCGCGGAACCTATCGGATGGGCTGCCATTCCACAACCCGCGCGCGCGAACTCAACGCGAAGCCGGTTAAGCCGTGCTCTACGGGTGCAACATGAGCAGCAGGCGACGATCCTGTTTCGGTTCGATGACACCTCGATGGAACCCTGCGCCGTCATAGGCCAGCCGGGCCGCCTCTGACGAAGCGCTTGCGGATCCGGGCATAGAGCCCATCCGACACTTCGCGGTAGGCGGCGAGCTTCTGCTCACGGTTGCCGGCCGTGTCGGTCGGATCAGGCGTCGGCCAGTATTCGACATCGGCGGCCAAGGTGCGGGTCAGCTCCAGCGCCTTGTGATGCGCCTCCGGCGACAGCGTGATGATGAGGTCGAAATTCAGCCCCTCCCAGTCCTCCAGCTCCTCGAAGGTGATCGGCTTGTGGGTGGAGATGTCCTGGCCGAGCTCGGCCATGACCGCGACCGCGAACGGATCGAGCTCGCCCTTCTTGACGCCTGCGGAACGGACATAGAGCGCCTGCGGGAACATGTGATGCAGCAGGCTCGCGGCCATCGGCGAGCGCACGCTGTTCTGGCCACAGGCGAACAGCACCGCCTGCGGATGGCGCGCCCGCGGAGCCTCCGCCATCTGCTCAACGGCCCGCGGTGACGGCGCCGGAAGCGACGTATTTGCCGGCCGCCATCATCCGCCTTCCCCTTTCCAGTGCAGCACGGTGATCAGCGTGAACAGCCGTCGCGCGGTCTCGTGGTCGATCCGGACCTTGCCCTTGAGCCGCTCCTGCAGCGTACGCGAGCCCTCGTCATGAATGCCGCGGCGGCCCATGTCGATCGCCTCGATCTTGTCGGGCGTGGCGGTGCGGATCGCCTGATAGTAGCTGTCGCAGATCATGAAATAGTCCTTCACGATCCGCCGGAACGGCGTCAGCGACAACAGATGCGTCACCACGGCCGATCCATCCTCAGTGCGGATGTCGAACATCAGCCGGTTGGCGGTGATGCCGAGATGCAGCCCGAACGGCCCGGGAACGTCGACGCCCTCCGGCGCGAACACGTTCTGCTCCATCAGATCGTAGATCGCGATCGCGCGCTCATGCTCGACATCCGGCCCCGACCGGCCGATCGACTTGTCGTCGAGCGTCACCGCGACGATCCGATTCTTCTGATCATCGCTGTGCGGGGGTTCGGTCATGACAGATTGAGACGCAGTCCGATGGAACGGGAATGGGCATCCAGGCCCTCGGCCTTGCCCAAGGTCATCGCGGCTGGCCCGAGTGCGCGGAGTTGCTCCGGTCCGCATTTCAGGATCGAGGTGCGCTTCATGAAATCGAGTACGCCGAGGCCTGAGGAGAACCGTGCCGAGCGCGCGGTCGGCAGCACGTGGTTGGAGCCGCCGACATAGTCGCCGATCGCTTCCGGCGTATGGCTGCCTAAGAAGACCGCGCCGGCATTGCGGACTCTTGCCGCCAGCGCATCCGGATCTGATGTCATGATCTCCAGATGCTCGGCGGCGATGGCATCCGCCAGCGGCACCGCCTGGTCGAGATGGCCGACCTCGATGATGGCGCCGAAATCGGCCCAGGAGGCGGCGGCGATCGCGGCACGCGGCAGACTTCTTGAGCTGGCCGTCGACCGCGCGGGCGACTTCGTCGGCCAGGCGGGGGCTGTCGGTGATCAGGATCGACTGCGCGCTGGAATCATGTTCGGCCTGGGCCAGCAGATCGGCGGCAATCCACTCGGCGTTAGCGGTGTCGTCGGCGATGACGAGCACCTCCGAGGGGCCGGCGATCATGTCGATGCCGACCTTGCCGAACACCAGCCGCTTGGCGGCCGCGACATAAGCGTTGCCGGGGCCGACGATCTTGGCCACCGGCGTGATCGTCGCCGTGCCATGGGCCAGGGCGGCCACGGCCTGCGCGCCGCCGACGCGGTAGATCTCGGAGACGCCGCCGAGATGGGCGGCCGCCAGCACCAGCGGATTGAGCCGGCCGTCCGGCGACGGCACCACCATGACGAGGCGTTCGACGCCGGCGACCTTGGCGGGAACGGCGTTCATCAGCACCGAGGACGGATAGGCCGCGGTGCCGCCGGGCACATAAAGACCGGCGGATTCGATCGCGCTCCAGCGCCAGCCGAGTTCGACGCCTGCAGCGTCGGTGAAGCGCTGGTCCTGCGGCAATTGCCGCAGATGAAACGCTTCGATGCGGTCGCGGGCGAATTTGAGCGCATCGACCGTGGCGGGATCGCAGGCCTGCACGGCCTGTTCGATCTCGGAAGCGGTCACCCGCAGCGACGACGCATCGAGCTCGAGCCGGTCAAACTTCTTCGTCGCCTCGATCAGCGCCGCATCGCCACGCTTGGCGACGTCGCCGACGATGGCGCGCGCGGCGGCCTCGACGTCGGCAGAGATTTCGCGCTTGGCGGCGAGAAACTGCCGGAACTTGGCGTCGAAATCGGCGCTGTCGCTGACAAGACGAATGGGCATTGCACGCTTTCCAGGGCGGGATTCGAGGCGCCCTTGCCTGCTCAATGGCGCGACGGCGAGGGGCCGTCAACCCTCGGCAACCACCCTATTCGCCTCCCAATCCGTCGTCCTCACCGAGCTCCCCCATTCCCAGATCGTCGGGACCAAGGTCGGTCAATTCGCATTCCAGGCACTCGACATCGAGCCGCAGCGCTCCGCCATGGGAAAACAGCAGGAGCGCGCTGCCGCCCGGCGGCTCGGCGCCATGAAACTCGATGCCAATCAGTTCCAGCACCGCGCCCGATGTCTCGAGGTCGATCCGGCGCGCCTTGCAGGCCAGCACCCGGTCGAACCGGAGCACGGACACCAGCCGCCGCGGCTCGGCCTCGCCGTCCAGCGTTTGCGCCCAGTCCAGCCGGTTCATGCCGATCACCAGCCGCTTCTCCGTCTGGCGCCAGATGATGTCGGCCGGCTGCACCCTGGCATCCTGCACATGGGTGGAGACCACAGCGAGATCGTCGGCGTCGAGCGCGATCAGTTTGAGCCGGTCGGTCACCACATTCCTGCCCCCGGAGCGTCAGTCGCTGATGCGCTCGATCGCGGCGCCGCACGCCTTCAGCTTCTCCTCGAGCCGCTCGAACCCGCGGTCGAGGTGGTAGACCCGATTCACCATGGTTTCGCCCTCGGCGGCAAGCCCCGCGATGACGAGCGACACCGACGCCCGGAGGTCGGTCGCCATCACAGGCGCGCCGCGCAGGGTGGAGATGCCCTCGATCCGGGCGGTCTCGCCATCGAGCGAAATGCGAGCGCCGAACCGGGCGAGCTCCTGCACATGCATGAAGCGATTCTCGAAAATGGTCTCGGTGATGGCCGACGCCCCCTGCGCGCGGACCATCAGCGCCATCAGCTGCGCCTGCAGGTCGGTCGGAAATCCAGGGAAAGGTGCAGTCGCGACCTGCACCGGGCGGATGCCGTTGCCGTTGCGCCTGACCCGGATGCCATCATCGTTGATGCTGATCTCGGCGCCGGCCTCGATCAGCACGTTGAGCGCCGATTGCAACAGCTCCGGCCGGGCGCCGGCGAGCTGGACGTCGCCGCCGGTCATGGCGGTGGCGATCGCGTAGGTGCCGGCCTCGATGCGATCGGGCAGCACGGGATGGCGGGCACCATGCAGGCCATCCACGCCTTCGACCTCGATGCGAGTCGTGCCGGCCCCTCGGATGCGCGCGCCCATCTTGGTCAGGCAGTCCGCAAGGTCCCTCACCTCCGGCTCGCAGGCCGCGTTGGTGATTACGGTGATACCCTTGGCCAAGGTCGCGGCCATCAGCGCGACATGGGTGCCGCCGACCGTGACCTTGGGAAAGTCGATGCTGCCGCCGCGCAGGCCGCCGGGCGCCTTCGCCACCACATAGCCGCCGTCGATCGATATCTCGGCGCCGAGCTTTTCGAGCGCCATGATCAGAAGATCGACCGGGCGGGTGCCGATGGCGCAGCCGCCCGGCAAGGACACCTTGGCCTGATGCATGCGGGCCAGCAGCGGCGCCACCACCCAGAAGCTTGCCCGCATCCGCGACACCAGCTCGTAAGGCGCCGTCGTGTCGATGATGTCGGAGGCCGAGATCTGCAGGGTCTGGCCCTGATACTTGCCGTCACCCGAGCGTTTTCCCACCGCGGTGATGTCGACGCCGTGGTTGCCGAGGATGCGCTGCAGCTGGGCGACATCCGCCAGCCGCGGCACGTTATCCAGGATCAGCGTTTCCGGAGTCAAAAGCCCCGCGATCATCAGCGGCAGCGCGGCGTTCTTGGCCCCCGAGATCGGGATGATGCCGTTGAGCGTGTTGCCGCCGACGATTTGAATGCGATCCATGAAGATGCCTGCCGAAGTTCAAGAAAGAGGGACCCGGCATCAGTCGCGACATTGCGGCGATTTGATGGGATCGCCGCAATCCGCAAAGTTCGCCTCAGGCCGAAAGCGGAATCGGCCTGAATTGACGCCAGACGCTGAAGATTGCCACCGCAAATAGCAGCAGCACAATGCCCTGCACGGTGGCGAAGATCGTCGCGCTCGGCGGGTCGCCGGGCGCCAGCGCGTGGAGCACCGGGATCTTGAGGAAGCTCTGGATCACCCCCACGAAGACGTTGAGGTAAAGCGAGATCAGCGCCGTCACCACATAGACCGGCCGCCAGACGCCCGCGAGGTGCCGGCCATACAGCGCGACGCAGGCGATCGCGAGCAGCACCAGCGACATGATGCTGAGCACATGCGACGGCAGCAGTTCCGTGAATGGAAACATCAAGCCGGTGACACTGGTCAGGATCGTGGTCAGCAGGAAGATGCCGGTCAGCGTCGGCATCCGTTGCGAGCCGAGCATGCCGAACATCACGACCAGGCCCGAGGCGATCGCGACCAAGCTGATGATCACGTGAAGGATGGTGAAATTTGCGAGGCTCAGGCCGAGCATCATGGCGAAGTCTCCCCTGGATATCGACGCGACCGTGCCACGCTGCCATGGCGGAATTTCTACCGCAGTGGGGCAGGCGATGCCGATCAGGACGACGCATGGAACTTACCCGAGCGTGGAACGTGAGACATCATACCAAGAGCTAATGAGTGCCCTCTGATCCCACCGCGTTTCCAACTTCGCACGAAGCTTTCGCAAAACGCACGGCGCTATGTCACTGGCTTCAATGAGTTCGCGAGGAAGCTGTGAAGCGCGGCCACCACCTGGGCACCCTCGCCGATCGCGCCGCCGACGCGCTTGACCGAGCCCGAGCGCACGTCGCCGATCGCGAACACGCCCGGCACCGAGGTTTCCAATGAGGCCACCAGACGGCCGGCATTCTGCTCGGACTGCGCGCCAGTGACGACAAAGCCTGCGCGGTCCAGCGTGACGCCGCAACCGTTGAGCCAGCCGGTGGCGGGATCGGCGCCGACGAACAGAAAGAGGTTGCGGATCTCGAGCTGCATCTCCTCCGGCGACAGCCGGCTCTTCCAGACGATGCGCTCCAAGCCGGAATCGGCATTGCCTTCGAGGCCTGTGACCTCGCTGTTGAACATCAGCTCGATGTTCGGCGTCGCTTCGATGCGCTCGATCAGATAGCGCGACATGCTGGCGGCAAGGCCGCCGCCGCGCACCATCATGTAGACCTTGCGCGCATGGGCGGAGAGAAACACCGCGGCCTGGCCGGCCGAATTGCCGCCGCCGACCAGCGCGACATCCTGCCCCGAGCATAGCCGCGCCTCGATCGGCGAGGCCCAGTACCAGACGCCGCGGCCCTCGAAATCCTTCAGGCGGTCGATCTGCGGCTGGCGGTAGCGCGCCCCGCTCGCCACCACGATGGCGCGCGAGCGCACCTCGCTGCCGCAGTCGAGCGACATCACGAAGGCGTTGTTCTTGCGCTCGCAGTCGAGCGAGCTCACCGACACCGGGATCATGATCTCGGCGCCGAATTTCTGCGCCTGGTTGAAGGCGCGCGCGGTCAGCGCATGGCCGGTGATGCCTGTGGGAAAGCCGAAATAATTCTCGATGCGGGCGCTGGCGCCGGCCTGGCCGCCGAACGAGCGGGAATCCATCACCACCACCGAGAGGCCCTCGGAGGCCGCATACACGGCGGTCGCGAGCCCCGCAGGCCCGCAGCCGACGATCGCGACGTCATAGACCCTGTCGCCCTGGGCGCCGCCGATCATGCCGATGGCGTGGGCAAGCTCGGTCTCGCTGGGATTGCGCAGCACGGTGCCGTCGGCGATCACCACCAGCGGCAAATCGGACGGCGACGGCGTATAGCGCGCAATCAACTCCCTGGCGTCGTGATCAGTGGCCGGATCGAGCAGATGATGCGGAAAGCCGTTGCGCACCAGAAAGTTTTGCAGCCGTGCCACCGAGTTGGAGTTGGTCGGGCCGATCAGCACCGGGCCGCCGCCGCCGCTCTGGATCAGATTGACCCGGCGCAGGATCAGGGCGCGCATGATGCGCTCGCCAAGCTCGGCCTCCGCGACCAACAGCGCGCGCAGGCGATCCGGCGGCAGCATCAAGGTCTCGACGTCGCCTTCGGCCTGCGCGTCGACCAGCGCGACGCGCCCCGAGAGCTGGCCGATTTCGGCCAGAAACTGCCCCGGGCCGCGCTCGGTTACCGGCGTGATGTGGCCGAGGCCGTCGCGCGCAGAGATGTTGACCTGGCCGGACAAGACCACGAACATGCCGAGCCCCAGCCGGCCGGTCTCGAACAGCATCTCGCCGTCGCGGTAGGTCCTGATTTCGCCGAAGCGGCGCATCCGCGCAATCTCCGCCGCGGTCAGAGTTGGAAACGTCTGCTCGAACCGTGGCATCCTGCGCGACGAAACCCCGTCAACGACGCCGCTGATCTCACCACCATCTGCCGCCATGGCCATCCCCTGCTCACTTATTTCAAAACCGAGATCGAACCGCTTACTCGTCCCGTTGGCCGGCGTCTTTCGCTAATGCCGCTTCATGAAGATCCGAAGGCGCCGCCTCGCCATCCTTGCGCTGGCGTGCCTGCGCCTTGCGCCGCTTGAGGTTTTCCCGCAGCGCCTGCTTCAACCGCGCCGCGCGCGAGTCCTTGGCTGAATTCTTGGCCTGTCCGTCGTCACTCATCGTCCGATCCCGCCATGCCGGGCGATCGAGGCCCATCTGATGCTAGACCACGCCATTCCCAAGTCACGTCTCAAGTCACCACTTCGCATGCGGCGACGTCCGACGGCATCGTGCCGCCCCGCGAAAGATCCAACTCTATCGCCCCGTCCGCCAGTCCGTCTCCTGCCAGGATAGGCAGGAACCGCAGGCGCCCTGCCCGGCGGCCGCCCGATTTGGCGCCTTCGGACCGGATAATCACGGCTTTTCCTTGGGCAGAAGGGCACACGCCGTTTCTTTCCCGCCCAAATCCGCCTCTCGCGCTTGCGTGGGCGGGGAGCTTATGGCAAGAACCGCGCGCTTGGTCGTGGCCACTGGCCCGATTCCATCGCGACCCCGTTTGCTGCCGTAGCTCAGTGGTAGAGCACTCCCTTGGTAAGGGAGAGGTCGACAGTTCAATCCTGTCCGGCAGCACCATGGGACTTCGATTCCCATCCCCTTTTCATGATGTCTGGCTGGCGCGCGCTCGCGTTCTCGCGGCGCATGTCGCGTCCGAGCTCTGACCTTCGGTCACCCTCTTGCAACGAAGAGGGCGCAGGGAATGCCGGGTGAAGGCCTCACCCATGGCCCGCCAGCGACAAGAAAAGCTGGCGGCAGTCACCACAGGTTCAGCCAGTCAACCGCTTGGGCTCAACCGGTCGTCGCAACACTGGTTCGTTTTGTTTTCACTGATGACAGCAACTCGTCAAGCGCCTCGGCTGGCGTTTTCCAGCCCAGGGTCTTTCTCGGTCGGCCGTTGAGAGCCTCTGCCACGGCAGATATCTCATCGGCACTATAGACGCTCAGGTCTTCGCCTTTCGGGAAGTATTGCCGCAGCAGTCCGTTGGTGTTCTCGTTCGTGCCGCGCTGCCACGGGCTGTGCGGGTCGCAAAAATAGATCTGGATGCCCGTATCGATCTTGAGACGATCGTGCTGAGCCATTTCGGCTCCCCGATCCCAGGTCAGCGAACGGCGCAATTCTTCAGGCAGGGTAATGATGGTGCGCGCGATTGCATCGCGCACCGCCTCGGCTCCGTGTCCCGAGAGCGCCGGCCCGCCCTTGGCACGAGGACCGTCGCCGTGCCCCGCCAATCGAGGAAGGTGCAGCAGCATCGTAAACCGCGTCGTGCGTTCGACCAGCGTGCCGATCGCCGAGCTCTCGCCACCTATCATCAGGTCTCCTTCCCAATGCCCCGGCACCGCCCGGTCTGCCACCTCGGCAGGGCGCTCGCTGATCATGATCTCCGGCGAGACAAAGCTTTTGCCCCGCTTGCCCGTGCGTGCCCTGGGGACCCGTCGCGCACGTCCCGTTCGCAAGCAACTCGTCAGTTCACGGCGGAGAGCTCCACGGCCTTGAACGAAAAGGGCTTGATAAATAGCCTCGGGGCTGATGCGCATCGTCTCGTCATCCGGAAAGTCGATCGGCAGGCGTCGGGCAATTTGCTCGGGGCTCCAGGCCTTCTTCCATCGCCGAACCTTGCACGTCTCTGATGACCGATGGCCCTTCCGATTAGCACGGCCACGCGCTTCGTCTGGCAGCGCGACCATACCGGAAAGCCGTTCTTCCACATAAGTCCGCAAGGCGGCGTTAGACGCAAGCTTCGCCGGTTTGGGGCGACGGGCTGAGCGATCGGCATGCCACTGAGCGGTCGTCGCCCGATAGGCCATCTTGCCGCCGTGGGTGGCCGCATTGCGATCGAGCTCGCGGGAAATGGTCGAGGCGGCCCGCCCCAGCCGGCGCCCGATCTCCTGCATCGAATGGCCCTGCGTATTGAGAAGCGCGATCTCCTCGCGTTCCGCAAACGAAAGGTACCTCCCCGAAAGCGGCTTGGCCGAGGGTCTGAAAATCGATGGGGGCATACCGCCTGCCTTCCGGAATAATCTGTATCCGGCGTCAGGGGGCACTCCGGCTTCGAGCGCAGCATCTTCGCTGCTCAGCCCTGTGGCAATCGCCCGCCAAAATCTGGCCTGTTCAGCCCGCCCCGCAACCGGCGGACGTCCCTCAGAGCCCAGCCGCGCACGCGTCGATCGCTTCCTTCGAATGGCCATCGCAATCTCCAAATTCTGGAGTGTTGCGACGATCGATTGAATCCACCCCGGCATTCCCTGCGCGATGGGTTACGGCTTATACGCGCTCTCCTCGGGGACCGGCTTGATTGCCCCCGCTGTTCGCAAAGCGTCATTCGCAAACGCGACCTCAGCACCGGGAGGTCAGGACCACACGACTTCACCGTCCGCACGGACACGCTCGTCGGCATCCCAAGGGATACTGCGCGCCCACACGGCCACCGCTCCCCGCCTCGCGTGTCGTGACGATCGCGATACGCCCCTCCCATCGAGGCGGGATGTCGGGTGTATAGCATCATTTCTGTAAAAACGAAAGAGAAATTTTCATGTTGACGCGCTAGAAGCTCCGCCGCGAACCTCCTCTTACACTCCCCGGAAAGCTGCTATTGATTGCAGGGGTACTTTGGGGGTGGAAAGTGATAATCCGAAAACTTGGAATGGTCGCGCTGCTTACAGCAGTCGCGGGAGGCTGCGCATTTCAGCGTGCAGAAGTAGCCCAGGATGCTCGGCTGCAAATGCTCGGAATGACCAAGGAACAGGTTTTGTCCTGCATGGGACCGCCTGTGAACAAGGCAGCCGAGGGCGCCACAGAAGTTTGGGCCTACAATTCCGGAAACGGCATGCAGGTCGCATCTATCAGTGGAAACCGCTACAGCGCGACAGCGGTGAGCTCGCAGCGCTTCTGCACGATCAACGTGGTGATGACAAACGGTGCCGTGTCGGCGATCAACTATACGGGACCGACAGGCGGGCTGCTCACCGCAGGTGAGCAGTGCGCGTATGCCGTAAACGCTTGCGTCAGACCGCGACAATAACCTGAACTTGTCCGCCGAATAGCGCAGTCTCTCCATTCATTCACTATCGCGAATCGAGCCAGGCTTCCCCTCCCGAGATCAATCATCTCGTCGGTCATCCGCCTTGCTGTCCTGCTGACTGCCGAATACAGCAGCGCAGATCGATGCGCGCTGCGCGTGTAGGCGATGAACATCTGGCGCGCCAAGTCGCCGTATCGCAACCGCAACCCAAATATGGATAGCGCTGCGACTACTTACTGTCTAAGGTCGAACCGTTTCAGACATGTTTTTTTCAAGGAGCGCGGAATGTTCAAGGAAGTCCGATTTTTTGGTGCATTGGCCATACTTATCACCGCAGGAATGCCCGCCGCCGCGGAACCGCAGAACTTTCCGCAACTGGTCAACAAGCATTCAAAGCAATATCCCGGCTGTCCCGGAGCGAAAGGATCACCTGAACTAGTCACAGGGGTAGACGCGTCAGATGCGGTCACGTCCGAAAAGGGAGCCTTTCTAAAGGGCGCACAGCATAGCGGTATCAAAATTATTCTGAGGTATTATGAGTGGCCAGATGCTGTGAAAAACGAATCCCGAGAGGCATTCAACAAGCGCATTGGCTCAAATTTTAACTGGAAGCCGGGCCCAATATGGAAGGGCAAGCGACTTGGCGAGGCGGAGCTAAAGGAAATTCACAAGAACTTCAAAGTCGCGGTCGTGTTTCAACATGATAGCTCCTGGATAAGAACATTTCAGGATCCAGCAAGGCCGGCGGTCGATGCAAAGGCCGCGATTGACCTTGCCCAACAATTCGGCCAACCGATAAACACGGTGATATTTTTTGGCGCTGACTTTGCAGTAAGCGAGAATGATTTCCCTACGGTCGAGCAATACTTTAAAGTCTTGAGCCCGTTAATTAAGACTGCGCACTACAAGGTCGGCGTATACGGCGAAGGTTATGTTTGCAAAATGCTCAAGCAAAACGATCTGGTCTCACATTGCTGGCTCTCACAATCGACGGGCAAGCATTTTGTCGGCTCCATCGCGTATGATGAGAAGCGAGAATGGCAAATAAAGCAGTGCGCCAATCGAAAGTCCTGGAGTCATGATCCGGCAGATTTCAACCCGGACATCATCAAAGGCGACCTTGACGACGTGAGCTTTTAAAGAAGCGGATCGTACACCATTGGATGATGGGCATCCCCGGTGCCTGACAGGCGGTGCCCGGCGTTTCTCACGAACGAGCAGGGCGATGGCCCGAAGGCACTACCGATTGTGAAAGAAAGCCGCCAAAGAATGCGGTTTGCTTGCGTCCTTTCCTCCCTGAGCCCGCTAAGGAAACGGCCTCGGCGGCACTACGAGATATGCTGAGGCCGCGACAAAGTCACGGAGTCAGGACGCCAGGCGGCCGGCGCGAAGCCTGTCCACGGTTGACCCGGTCGCACTGGCGCGCGGTAGCATAGAGGAGCTGTTGCGGCATGCTGCTGCACGAAAGAGCGGCAGCGCCGCCCATCGTCGCCCAACATTCCAGGGTCAGCACTATGCCATCAGGACATGCAGTTCTTCCTCCAGCTCCACGGGTGAATAAGGCTTGGCAATGAAGTGCGCGCCCGCCGGCATGTCGGTGGCGAGGGGGCGCAGCTTGCCGGAGGTGATCAGGAGGGCGACCGGCGGCCAGCGATCGCGCACCATGGCGGCGAGCAGCAGGCCGTCCATCGATCCGGGCATCTGGATGTCCGTGAACACGACCCTGATCGCGGGCGTGGCTTCCAGCAGGCAAACCGCCTGCTCGGCGTCGGCGGCTTCGATGGCCTCGAAGCCCATGTCGCGGATCATGTCGGCCGAGCTCATGCGGATCAAGGCTTCGTCCTCGACCACCAGGACCAGGTCTTTGGGTTTATCGGGATCGGCCATCTCTGCTCCGGCATAGCAATCGCTAACCTGCATGCCGACCCTGCGTTCCCATCGAACATTCATTGTTCCGGCGCGTTGATCCCGGACGAAGGGAAAGCGCGATTTGGCATGGCCATCGACATCGAAGCAGAAGTTCACGCAGTCCGGCAAATCGGAGCCGTCCCCAAGATCCTGGATGTCGTCGGTCGCATCACCGGCATGGGCTTCGTGGCCGTCGCTCGCGTCACGTCAGCGCAGTGGGTTTGCTGCGCGGTGCGCGACACCATCGATTTCGGCTTGACCGAAGGCAGGGAGCTGCAGCTCGAAACCACGATCTGCAACGAGATCCGGCAGCACGGCCAGATCGTCGTCATCGACGATGTTGCGACAGACGGCGCGTTCTGCGGCCATCCGACGCCGGCCATGTATGGCTTTCGCAGCTATATCTCCGCGCCGATCGTGCTGGGTGACGGAACGATATGGGGCACGCTCTGCGCCATCGACCCGGCGCCGCGCCAGCTGAACAGGCCCGAGATCCTGGGTTCGTTTCAGTTGTTGAGCGAGCTCATCGCCGCGCAGCTCGAGCTCAACCGGCGCTTCCAGCAAAGTCAGGCGGACCTCGTCGTCAGCGAGGCCGCGCTGCTGGACGAGCGACGGACTGCCGAGCTGCGCGAACAATTCATCGGCGTGCTCGGGCACGATCTGCGCAACCCGCTGGCATCTATCGACGCCGGCATGCGTCTCCTGCTCAAAAATCCGGGCGACGGAAAAGCACCCGGCATCGTATTGTCGGTGCAGAAATCGGTCGTCCGGATGGTCGGGCTGGTCGAAAACATCATGGACTTCGCCAAGGGGCGTCTCGGCGGCGGCCTGACCATCGGGCGGGACGCGACGAGGCCGCTGACGCCCGTGCTGGACCAGGTGATCGCCGAGTTCGAGCTGGCATGGCCCGACGTCGCCATCGAAGCCACGATGAATATTGCAGAGCCCATCGACTGCGATCGCAGCAAGATGGGCCAGCTGTTCTCCAACCTCCTGAGCAATGCCATCACCTATGGCGACCAGGCAAAGCCGATCAGGGTTTGGGCGGCGACGATCGAGGGGATGTTCGTGCTGGCGGTCACGAATGAAGGCGAGCCGATCTCCGACAAGGCGATCGAGAATCTGTTCAAGCCCTACACCCGCGGCGATCGCCCCAGCCAGCACGGCCTGGGGCTCGGCCTCTATATCGCGTCAGAGATCGCCAAGGCGCATGGGGGCACGTTGACGGCGACTTCGACCTCGCACGAGACGCGATTTGTCTTCCAGATGCCGCAGCTGATGGCACCGGGTTAAGCGACTGAGGCCAGCGGCCGTTACTTCAAGGCGGCTGCTTCCTTGGTGATGGCCGAGATCGAACTGCCGGACTTTCGAATGACGTCGGCAAGCTGGTCATTCGACAGCTTGAGCCGGCGGCGCAGGACCTTGACCTGAACCTTATCCCTGAGGTCGATCGAATTGCGAAAATAGCTGGGCTTGCGCCTGATCATGGTGGTGTCTCGCGATGCATCGGGTAGGAGGGTTTGCGGCCGGACGGCAATAACCGTCCTCGCCCGCTAAGGTGACTGTCCCGCGCTGCTCGCGAAGAGTCCGTCGCCATGAAGGCAACCGCAATGGTTGACCGCCGTTCCTAGCTTTTCAAAATATCCGGGCGCCAACGATCGAATTACTACGCACATGCTGCCGCATGATCGCGACGCGGTGGCGCAAGGCGGCGCAACGCCGGCTGCTGCCTGCCGGGCGCAACGTGCGGCGTCACCAGTCCATGATGACGAGCGTTTCGACGATTCCGGCCGTTGCCTTGGCCGCGGCAAAGCGACGCGTGGATGGTCGGGACAACCTTAACGGCTCGTTAATCATGCCGAATTAGCTGTTGATCGTCACGGTTGGAAACGATCAGAAACACGCAGAAAATAATCTCCATGACCGCCGTCCAGAGCACCAGCCAGATCTCGCCCGCGATGGAGCGGATGTACCACCAGAGCAGCCTGCTCGGCGAATGGAAGGGCAGCTGGACCGGGAAGCACAGCGACGTATCGTTCAAGGTGGTGAGCATCCGCGGTGCCCAGGCGACGGTCGAATATACCCACGATGGGCACACCGAGCGCGGCATCGGCAGCGTCAACGGCGCCACCATCGATTTCGGCGCGGTCACGTTCGGGACCAAGGACGGCAAGAACGCGGCTCTGATATTCTCCGCCGGTGGCGGCGAGCACTCCGCCATTCTCCAGAAGCAGGCGGCACCCGCCGACGACAACAAGCTCGTCGGCAATTGGAGCGGCTCTTCGAGCGCCAACGGCCATAGCGCGAGCTTCCGCGTCACGTCCGTCACCGACAAGGAGGCGCAGGTTACCGTCTCGGTCGACGGCGTCACGCGGCAGGGCACCGGCATCGTCTACAAGAACGTCATCATGTTCGGAAATGCGCAGATCGCGACCGACGATGGCCAAACAGGCAAGTTCACGCTCCGGGTCGGCAACAAGTCCTACATGGTTCCGGCGACCAAGGCGAAGCCGGCGGCGACGTCCTCCTCGGTCAACAAGACAGCCTGAGAACACGCGGCAGCGCCGGTCAGCGCTGCCGCTCACGTCTCAGGCTGTCTTGTCCTTCTCGTGCAGGTTCGGCAGCAGCGCCGTCAGAATGCCGAGCGCGGGCAGATACGAGCAGAGCTTGAACACGAACTGGATGCCGGTCCAGTCGGCCAGCGAGCCGAGCGCGGCGGCGCCGATGCCGCCGATCCCGAAGACGAAGCCGAAGAACATGCCGGCCACCATGCCGACGCGGCCCGGCATCAACTCCTGCCCGTAGACCACGATCGCCGGGAAGGCCGAAGCGAGCACGAAGCCGATCACGCACGCTGAGCACGGCGGTGAGCGCAAGCCCGGCATAGGGCAGGATCAAGGTGAACGGCAGCACGCCCAGGATCGAGATCCAGATCACGAATTTGCGGCCGAGCCGGTCGCCGATCGGACCGCCGGCCACCGTGCCGGCCGCGACCGCGGCAAAGAACAGGAACTGATAAAGCTGCGCATCCCTGGTGGTCACGCCGAACCGGTCCATCAGAAAGAAGATGTAATAGCTCGTGAAGCTGGCGAGATAGATGTACTTGGAGAACAGCAGCGCGATCAGGATCGCCATCGCCGAGGAGACCTGCCTCTTCGACAGGCTCGGATGCCGCACGGGCGCTTTGCTCGACGGACGGCGCGCATGGCCGTTGGCCTGATACCAGCGCCCGAGGCCAGTCAGGATGACGATGCCGGCCATGCCCGCGAGCGCGAACCAGGCGAGCCCATGCTGGCCGCGCGGCAGCACGATGAACGCGGCCGCCAATGGGCCGAGCGCCGAGCCGAAATTGCCGCCGACCTGAAACAACGCCTGTGCCAGGCCGTGCGAGCCGCCGGAGGCGAGGCGCGCGATGCGCGACGACTCGGGGTGGAAGATCGACGAGCCAAGACCGAGCAGCATGCCGCCGACCAGCAACATCGCGTAGTTCGGCGCAAAGGCCAGCGTCATCAGGCCGGCGAGCGACGAGGCCATGCCGAAGGGCAGCGAGTACGGCATCGGGCGGCGGTCGGTGTAGGAGCCGATGAAGGGCTGAAACAGCGACGCCGTCAGCTGATAGATGAAGGTGAGAAAGCCGACCTGCGCAAAGCTCAGATCGAAGCCACCCTGCAGGATCGGATACACGGCGGGCAGCAGCGCCTGCATCATGTCGTTGAGCAGATGGCAGAAGCTGGCGGCCCACAACACGGGATAGACCGTCTTGGTGGCGCCGTGCCGGAGCGGCATGGCTTGAGTCTGGGTCGACACGTCGAATCCTTCGTCAGTCTTTTTTGCAAGCGCGGAAGAGCGCGCATTGCGCCCAACCTCGGGCCAAGGTAAGGGCACGAGGGTATGGCCTGCCACCAATGTCGGGCCTGAATATTACGAGAGTGGGCCAACGGACGGCGAGGCCAGAGCGCAAATGCAGCAACGTCATATCGACACCGTGGACCACCTACCCCGGCCGATCCTCGCATTGGGTACGAATTACGCGGATGGCCATGTCGTCGCGCCGCATCAGCATCGGCGCGGCCAGCTAATCTCCGGCGCCACCGGCGTGGTGGTGCTGGCGACACCCGAAGGCACTTACATGATGCCGCCGCAGCGCGGCATGTGGATTCCGCCGCGCACCACACATCACGTGCGGATGATCGGCGCAGTCCGAATGCAGAGCCTCTATCTGGAGCCGGACGCGGTGCCTCACATGCCGACGCATTGCCAGGTGGTCGGCATTTCGGCGTTCATGCGCGGCTTGATGACAGAAGCGTTGAGCCTGCCGCTGGAGGACGCGCTGGACAGCCGCGCCGACGCGCTGATGGAGCTGATCCGTCACGAGATGCAGCAGCTGCCGCCCCTGCCGCTGTCGCTGCAGTTTCCCGCGCCCGGGCCGCTGGCGGAGCGCTGCCGCGCGTTCATGCAGCGGCCGAACATCCATGAGACGATCGACGACTGGGCCAGCGCGCTGCGCATGAGCCGGCGCGCCTTCACCCGGCTGTTTCGGCAGCAGACCGGTATCAGCTACATGGCCTGGCGGCAGCAGGCCTGCCTGATGAGCGCGATGCCGCGACTGGTCGCCGGCGAGTCGGTGACGACGGTGGCGATCGATCTCGGCTACGAGAATCCGGCCGCCTTCACGCTGATGTTCAAGCGGGCCTTTGGCAGCCCGCCGCTCAGCTATCTCGGGCTGCGCCCGCATCATTCGTAACAGACGAAGCGCCTGGCGCACGGATGCGATCGGCGGCCTCGCCGCCGCGCCGCAATGCGATCTGCTTGCTCGCAACGCAAAGGGCCCCGCGGGGACCGCGGGGCCTTTGTAAGTCGTGCAATGCCCTTGTTACTTGGACATGCTGCCCGCGTGATTGGTACCCGGGCCGACATTGCCCTGGCTCGACGGGTTGGCGGCGCCGCCGGACTTCATGTTCGCGCCAGTCGTGGTCTGAGACGACGACATCGACGAATGATGCTTCTTGTGGTGCTTCGCCTGAGCCGCGAACGGCGTAGCAGCCAGACCGGCTGCGACCAGAACGGCAAACGCGAGTTGGGTGGTCTTCATGAGCGCTGGCTCCATCATTGTTGTTGACTAACGCCATTCAATGAACACGTGACGTACAAGTTCCTCCCGAAGCGAGACTTCGTTAGTCGGATCGGCGCGTGAGCTCTCAAAACTTCATGCGGACGCGGTTACCATGACTGCTGCATGAACAGGCGTTCATCTCGGTAACAAATTTTCCTTCGCGAGATCGATGACCTCGTCGCCGCGCCCGCTCATGACGGCACGGATCAGCCACACGCTGAAGCCCTTGACCTGCTCCAGCCCGATGGTCGGCGGCATCGACAGCTCCTGCTTGGCGGTAACGACGTCCAGCACCGCCGGCCCGTCATGGGCGAGGAATTCGGTGATAGCGCCGGGCAGCTCACCGGGATCCTCCACACGCTTGCCATAGATGCCCATTGCGTGCGCCATCGCGGCGAAGTCGGGATTTTCCAGATCGGTGCCGTGCTCGACGAAGCCGGACGCCTTCATCTCCAGCGCGACGAAGCCGAGCGTGCCGTTGTTGTAGATGATCACCTTCACCGGCAGCTTCATCTGCTTCAAGGTGATGAGATCGCCCATCAGCATGGCGAAGCCGCCATCGCCCGAGAGCGAGATCACCTGGCGCCTGGTGTCGACCGCCTGGACGCCGATCGCCTGCGCCATTGCATTGGCCATCGAGCCGTGCACCAGCGAGCCCACCAGGCGACGCTTGCCGTTCATGGTGACGTAGCGCGCCGCCCAGATCGTCGGCATGCCGACGTCGAAGGTGAAGACTGCGTCGTCTGACGCCGCCTCGCTGACGAGGCGCGTGAGATATTGCGGATGGATCGGCCGCCGGCCGGGCGTTCCCTGCGCCAGCTCATCGAGGCCTTTGCGCGCCGATTTGTAATGCGCCAGATTCCGGTCGAGATGGGGGCGGTCGGATTTCGAGCGCACGCGCGGCTGCACCGCGCGAAGCGTCTCGGCGACATCGCCGGTGACGCCGAGATCGAGCCGCACCCGCCGCCCGAGCTGGCTGGCGCGAAGGTCGACCTGGGCGATCCTGATGTTGGAGGGAAAGAACTGCTTGTAGGGAAAATCCGTGCCGAGCAGCAGCAGCGCGTCGCAATTATGCATGGCGGCGTAACCGGAGGAGAAGCCGATGAAGCCGGTGAGGCCCACGTCGTAAGGGTTGTCGTATTCGACATGCTCCTTGCCGCCGAGCGCATGCACGATCGGGCTCTTCAACGCCTCCGCCAGCGCCATCAACTCCTCATGCGCGCCGGCACAGCCGCGGCCGCAGAACAGCGTGACGCGCTCGGCGCCGTTGAGGAAGTCGGCCAGCGCCGCGACGTCGGTATCGGCCGGGCGCACCACCGGCTTCGGCGGCAACAGGCCGGCCATAACGGCCGGCGCGCGCTTGCCGGCAGGCTTCAGCGCGACATCGCCGGGAACGACGATCACGGCGACACCGCGCTCGCCGACCGCGGCGCGGATCGCATTCTCCAGCACGAACGGCATCTGGCTGGGATCGGAGATCAGCTCGCAATAGACGCTGCATTCGCGGAACAGGTTTTGCGGATGCGTCTCCTGGAAGTAGCCGCCGCCGATCTCCTGGGTCGGAATGTGAGCCGCGATCGCCAGCACCGGCGTGCGGCTGCGCTGCGCGTCATAGAGGCCGTTGATCAGGTGGAGGTTGCCGGGCCCGCAGGAGCCGGCGCAGACCGCGAGTTGGCCGGTGATCTGCGACTTGCCGGACGCGGCAAAGGCAGCCGCCTCCTCGTGGCGGACATGGACCCAGTCGATCTTCTTGCGAACGCGCAGCGATTCGGTCAGGCCGTTGAGGCTGTCGCCGACGAGTTCGTAGATCCGTTTCACACCGGCAAGCTCGAGCGTCTCGACGATCTGGTCCGCGACTGTGGCCATGACGGGGTTCCTTCCGAATGCGGTGGAGACGTAGTGCCACGACCAAACCTAGCGGCCGCCGCCAATCAGCTCAGTCAAAATTCCGTGCGACACAAGGTTCTCATAAGCGCCGGTGTGCACCCCAGCCAGCAAACCTAAATATGATTCACCGGACGGCGCGCCGGCGGCTACGAGGCGCAGGATTATGCTAGGCTCGGAGCCGGCAAGCAGCGAGGACCGCGAATTGGCGAAACGGGACGTCAACGGCGCCAGCGCAGACCGACTCGACCGGCACCGGAGACGGCTGATCCTGGCCGCCGCGGCGGCTGCGTCAGGCGCGATCTTCGCAGCCGACGCGCTGAGCCCGATCGATGGCGCGGTCGCCGTGCTCTACACCGGCGTGGTGCTGATGGCCGCCGCGCTCGGCCGCCGCACCGTGATCGCGGCCGGCCTCGTTACCGCCGTGCTGACGACAATAGCCTTTCTCATCAGTCATGACCCCTGGAGCCAATTCTCCTGGTTTCATGTCGACGATCCGCTCGGCGGCGCGACCCTGCGTTACGTGGTCAGCCTGGTCGCGATCGCGATCACGGTACTCTTGACGCTGCGCGACGGCTCGACGCGCGTCACTTTGGCCGAGCAGGCCCGCATCCTGGAGCTGTCGCACGACACCGTCGTGATCCGCGACGCCGCCAACATCATCCAATACTGGAACGAGGGCGCCGAGCGGCTTTACGGCTGGAAGCGCGAGGAAGCCATCGGCAAGTCCTGCCAGCAGCTGCTCAAGACCGTGCTGCCGGGCAACGACATCGCGCTTCAGCTCGCGCAGACCGGCGCCTGGTCCGGCGAGATCGAGCGGACGCGGCGCGACGGCACGACCTTGATCCTGGCCAGCCGCTGGCTGCAGCGCCGGGATCCGGAGGGGCGCTCGATCGGCATCATCGAGACCAGCGCCGATCTGACCGAGAGCCGGCAGGCGATGGCCGAGCGGCAGGCCTCCGAGCAGCGCTACAGCACCATCTTCAATTCGGCTGGCTTCGCGACGCTGGAATGCGATCTCAGCGCAGCGATGCGGCTGGTGCGCGATGCTGCCCGCCCAGATCGCAACCTGGAACAGCGGCTGCAATGGCATGCCGAACTGATGCGCGAGGCCGCGAGCAAGATCAGGATCTACAACGCCAACAGGGCCGCGCTCGGCCTGTTCGAAGCGGACGCGGCCGATGAGCTGAAGCCCGCCATAATGCTGCTCGCCGGCCTGACCGATGCCGATCAGGACATGGCACGGCAAGCCTTGGCGCAGGTGTTCGCCGCGCTGGCCCAAGGCGAGCTGCTGGTCGAGACCGAGACCAAATGCGCGACGCTCAGTGGCGCCGCCATCGATGCGGTGCTGCGCGTCTCGGTGCTGCCGGACGGACGGGACTGGTCGCGCGTGCTGTTGATGGCCGTCGACGTCACCGAGCGCAACGAGGCGCGCGCCAGGATCGAGCGCTCGTCGGCCGACCTCGCCCATGCCGGCCGCGTCTCGATCCTCGGCCAGCTCGCCGGCTCGATCACCCATGAGGTCAACCAGCCGCTCGCCGCCATCATCAATTACGGCAAATCCGGCAAGCGCTGGCTCGCGCGTCCCGAGCCCGATCTCACCGAGGTCGCCGAATGCCTGGACAAGATCGTCGCCAACGGCAACCGCGCCGCCGACGTGGTTGGCCGCGTCCGCGCGCTGGCCAGGAAGACGGCGCCGCAGGTCAGCGCGGTGGACATCGCGCTGCTGGTGCAGGAGTCCGTGGCGCTGCTGGCGCGCGAGACCTCGACCGCGGCGATTTCGATCCGGGTCGAACAGGGCGGCGAGCCCGCGCAGATCGTCTGCGACCGCGTCCAGGTTCAGCAGGTGATCGTCAATCTGCTGATGAACGCGTTGCAGGCCATGCGCGGCATCACCGACCGGCCGCGCGAGATCCACGTCGCGATCGGCGGCGGGGATGAGACGGTCGAGGTCTCGGTGCGCGATTCCGGCAGCGGCATCGACGGCGATCCCAACCGCATCTTCGATCCGTTCTTCACCACCAAATCCGACGGCATGGGGCTGGGCCTGTCGATCTGCCGCACCATCATCGAGAGCCAGGGCGGCCACATCCAGGCGTCGAACAACACGCGTCACGGTGCGACCGTTTCGTTCACGCTCCCGATCAGCACACCCGCCGAGGCGCGCTGGCGGGCGCGGCCTAATATCTTGATATGAATGGGCAGCAACGGGCCGAGGCGCCATACCATGGTGGCCGCATCGATTCGGCCCGCTGGGCAGGAGAAAATAGTGCAGGATAAGCCGACCATCTGCATCGTCGACGACGACGACGACGTGAGGGAGAGCATCTCGAGCTTCTTCCGTTCCGTCGGGCTGCAGGTCGCAGGCTTTGGCGCGGCGGAGAGCTTTCTGGAGTCGCCTGTCATTGCCGACGTCGGCTGCCTGATCACGGATCTGCATATGCCCGGCATGGATGGCCTCGGCCTGCATCGCGAACTGATCCGGCGCGGCGTCGCAATCCCGGTGATCGTGATGACGGCCTACGCCACGCCAGAGGCGAGGGCCGAAGCGCAGGACCTCGGTGCCGCCGGCTTCGTCGACAAGCCGGTGGATCCGGAGCTGCTGCTCCACGATGTCGAGGCCATTCTCAATGGACCACGCGCATGAGCACGGCGCAGGACATTGCAAGCCGGCCACTGATCTGCGTCGTCGACGACGATGCCGACGTGCGCAGCTCGATCTCGAGCCTGTTGCGCGCGATGGATTACGCGGTGCAGACCTTCGCCGGACCGTCCGATTTCCTGGGCTCGGATGCGGTGGATATCGCCGCCTGCCTGATCCTCGACATCCGCTTGCAGGAGGCCCACGGCCTCGAATTCCAGCAGGAGCTTGCAGCGTCCGAGCAGGCCATCCCGGTGATCCTGATCAGCGGCTTCGGCGACATCCCGATGACCGTGCGCGCCATGAAAGCCGGCGCGATCAACTTCCTGCCAAAGCCGTTCGACGATGCCGCGCTGCTCGCCGCGGTCGCGGAAGGCGTGACGCGCGACCGGCAACGGCGCGTCGCCGCACGACGCGACGAAAGCATCCGCCTGCGCTACGAGCAGCTCACTTCGCGCGAGCGCGAGGTCATGAACCTGGTCACGACGGGGCTGATGAACAAACAGGTCGCCTGGCAGCTTTCGCTGAGCGAGATCACCGTCAAGATCCATCGCGGCAACATGATGCGCAAGATGCAGGCGAAATCCTTCGCCGACTTGGTACGCATGGCCGACCAGCTCGGCATCCGCAGCACAGCCGCGGCGATCGCCGGTGAACCCAACGATGCAAGCGCGCCCGCGCCGCAGCCAGGCCCGGCAAAATAAGCGCAGCGGCTTTTGGCTCAGGATGCCGCCGCGTTCCTCAGTGGCGTGATCCGAGCGCCGAAATCATTTCGCCGGCCCGCACCGCATTGGTTACGATGCGCTGGGCGCACAGCATCGCCTCGGGCAGGTCCGGCTGCTCGCGCTTCAGCCAGCGCAGCGACGCCCGGCCATCGAACAGCAGCACCGACAAGGGCTGCCGCAGTTCGTCGAGCAGCGGCGCCGGCACTGCGGCGGCCGACGACGTTCCACGTGGAGCCGAGCGCCGCTGCGATTGAAGCTCGGCACGCTCGCCGCGCAGGATGAACACCGAGACAGCGCCCAGCAGCGCGATCGATATCGCGGCGTTCACCAATTCGGTCGGACCGTGGACGTCCACGATGGACGCCAGGATCAGCAGGAAGCCCGCCGAGACCAGAGCCTGTGCCGCGGCCACACCGGACAGCCGCCACATCACCAGTGCAACAACACAATAGAGGTCGGACAACCGGAAGCGGTAGCCGGTTGCGAGGTCGACGGCAAAAATGGCCGGCATCAGCAGCGTGAAGAGAATGGGAAACCAACGGGGTCCATCCTCGCGCCATTCCGAGCATGCGTTTGTCATTGTCGATCCCAGTTGCCAGTCCCATGCAGATCATGGCCGCGACAGGGGCTCGCAGGCTTCCAGGTTCCAATGACCAACTTGCACGAATGCACGACAGATCGCGACGGCATGGCGACCGCGCATGGTTGCGACGGTTTGCCGCGGGACAGAAAGGAGCGCGGTCATCGCGCAGGCCGACATCACATCGACGTCATCCGCTCGCGAATATCATCGTCGGGCATGTGCTTTCCCATTCACATGGGATGACGTCGACCATGCAACGGTATGGGTCAAGCGCGATCGTGCGCACACACAATCGCATAAGCTCTCTAACACCAAGATTTAGTATTCAGCGAGATTTGGCGTGACTAGCTTGCTCGCACCATTTTCACCGCGCCGTTACGGAGCAAGCATATGGCCAGCACGATGGCTCCAGCATTTTCCTCCTCTCGCCTTCCGACCGCAGCTGGCATGGATCCGGCCCGCTTCGACGAGCAGTCCTATATGAGCCTGATCGGCCGCTACCCCGTGCTGGAACAGGTGCGCGAGGAGCAGCTCGCACGGCAATGGGCGCGCGACAAGGATCAGCAGGCTGCCGACGTCCTGGTGACGAGCCATCTGCGGCTCGCCGCCAAGCTCGCGCGGCGCTATCGCGGCTACGGTTTTCCGCTTGGCGACCTGATCGCCGAGGCCAATCTCGGGCTGGTGATGGCGCTCAACCGCTATGATCCGGATCGCGGCGCGCGGTTTTCGACCTGCGCTATCTGGTGGATCAAGTCGGCGATCTACGACTACGTGATGCGCTCCTGGTCGCTGGTGCGGCTCGGCCGCACGCCGGCACAGAAGAAGCTGTTCTTCCGCCTGCGCGGCGAGATGCGGCGGCTGCGTCCAGAGCATGGTGGCGCGATGACCAAGGAGCTTGCCGAGCAGATTTCGCGATCGCTCGCCGTGCCGCTCGACGACGTGCTCGAAATGGAGCAACGGCTTTATGGCGATCTGTCGTTGAACGCCCCATTGTCCGACCTCGACGACGCCGCCGAATGGCAGGACCTGATCGCCGACGGCTCGCCCAGCGTCGAGACGCTGCTCGCCGCCAATGACGAGCGTGACCGCCAGCGCGCCGCGCTCACAGACGCGCTCGCCGTGCTCAATGCCCGCGAGCGCCACATCTTTGCCGCGCGTCATCTACGTGAGCGCCCGGAGAGCTTCGAGCAGATCGGACAGGCGCTGTCGATCTCGGCCGAGCGCGTCAGGCAGATCGAGGCACGCGCCTATACCAAGGTGGCGAGCGCAGCACGACGGCTGTGCAAGGGCGGGCCCGCACCGATCGCCCCCACGCTGCCGCCGGCCCGGGCGCCGCTACCCCGCCTCGTCCGCACAACGAGCGAGCTTGCCTACGCCTGAGGCCAGCGCGCGCGATGATCGGATGCCGCGCAACGGCTCCGGAAGGAGACCGACGGCGAGGCAGCTCTGCCGCGCCGCTCGCTCCGCCACCTCGCTGGCGTCGATCCGGTGACTCGCTTGAACACCGTGGTGAAGTGCGCCTGGGTCTGGAAGCCGACGTCGAGTGCGACCTGAACGATCGGCTTGTCGGTCGAGAGCAACAGCTCGGCCGCGGCGGTGACGCGCTGCCGCAGCAGATAGTCGTGCGGCCGCAAGCCGGTGGCGCGCACGAACAACGCGGCGAAATGCATTCGGCTGAGCCGAGCCGCGGCTGCCATGTCCGCGAGTGTCACTCTGCCGCCGAGATGCTCGGCAACGTAGCCCGCGACCAGCTTCAGCCGCCATTTCGACAGGCCGTGCGACGCGCCCGGCGGCCGGCACACGAATGCCGTCATCTCCGGATCGACGCGCGGCACGCGGACCACGAGGCGGCGCAGGTCAGCTGAACGTCCGTCTCCGGCGATTGGCCGGGACTCACAGGGATTCAACGACAAGTTCCACCTCCTGCTCTGCGCGTTGCGTGTCACAGTCGGGCGACTGTGCCCTGATATATGGAGCGCAGGCCCGATATCGGTGGCACATGTAGGTATGCGGCGACCACGCCTTTGCCATGGTCAGCCGGCGAGACTCGGATCGATGACGCCGAAGGCGACCTATCGCCTCTGTTGTCTGCTGATCGCGTGCAGCCCGCCGCCGGGCGTCGGTTCGCTATCCGTCGTGACCGCCCTGATGCAATCCTCACACGGAAATGGCCGCGTCGGCATGACGCGGCCATTCATTGTCGCCAGGCCCGATCGTTCGCGAACGACGACTGCTTCCTCAATCGCACGGCCGTCTGAGCGGTGGCGTGACGTGCGTCAACGCGCTTCGGAATTCGATCCCGTGCGTGCCGCCTCGTACAGGAACCAGACGCGGCGCTCGGCCTCGTCGATCCAGTTCTCGAGCAAGCTCGCGGTGGCGACGTCGCGATATTCGTCGCAGAGATCGTGCACCTGGCGCATCTCGCGCACCAACTGCTGATTGTCGCTGCGCAGCTCCGCCAGCATGTCCTGGGGTTCGACATAGTCAGCGTCATTGTCGAGGATGCGCTGCTCCCGGGCGATCTGCCCGGTCGACCGCAGCGTCGTGCCACCGATCTTGCGCGCCCGCTCGGCGACCGCGTCGGTCATGGCGAAGATCTGGTCCGACTGCTCGTCCAGCAACAGGTGATAGTCGCGAAAATGCGGTCCCGACATGTGCCAGTGAAAGTTCTTGGTCTTTAAATAAAGCGCAAACACGTCGGCCAGTAGAGCCCGCAGGGCAGCGGAGATGTCGCGCGTTGCTTTGGCCCCGAGATCGGTCGGACCCTCCAGCTCGGGGCGTGTGCGGCTTGTTGTCATGACTTATTCCTCTTGACTGGCGTCGATGCAAGATAGGGGAGGTCTTCGATGCGGACGGCCTTGGATGACCTGTCAGGACCGCCCTGCCGAAAAAACGAGAACTCCACGCGGCCGGATCACGGGAGGGGGCGCGGGGGAAGCGGATCCGGTTCGCGTGGAGCCAAGCATCGTGCATGACGAGGGAGGACAACGTCCGGCACGACAAACAGGTGGTCCTGCCACGATGATGTAATCGGTGCCTCGCCGACGATATTTTCAATCCGCACGGTGCCGGATCGAACCGGCGGCTCGATGCGATCAAACGCCCGTGAGTGTGCGCGTTGTCCCGCTCATGTGCGCGCAGGTCAGGTGACGCAAATTAACGATTACCCACAAAAATCCGGGCCTTTCGCAAACGTCGTGCTTTTTAGAAAACTGCCGCGACGCCGGAAATACGCTTCCACCGGTGTGGCCTAAACTCGCACGTTGTTCAACCCGCAACTCGGCAAACCGCACAAACGCGATCACCAAGGGGCTGCCGTGCTCTCGCAGCGGCGCGATCAGGTAGTGGAATGCGCAAGATCATCGTCATCACCGGCGCCTCCGACGGAATTGGAAATGCAACGAGCAAGAGATTAGCGCTGGCGGGACACGCGGTTTACGCGTCGATGCGGGATACCAAGGGCCGGAACGCGCCGCATGCCGAAGACATCGAGAGCTTCGCGCGGCAGCACGGCTGCGACTTGCGCGTGATCGAGCTCGACGTCTCGTCCCAGGAACTCGGCGAGCGCGTCCATCGACCAGATTGTGGGGCAGCACGGCCAGCTCGACGTCGTGGTTCATAACGCCGTGCAGACGGCCTATGGGCCTGCCGAAGCGTTCACCGCGGAGCAGTTCGCCGAGATCTTCGACGCCAACATTTTCAGCACGCAGCGGGTCAACCGGGCGGCGCTGCCGCAGCTTCGTAAGCAGGGCCAGGGATTGCTGGTCTGGATTTCGTCGAGCTGCGCGCGTGGCACCATCTCCCCCCTCCTCAGCCCCTATGCCGCGTCCAAGGCCGCCATGGATGCGCTCGCGCTGGGCTATGCCGGAGAGATTGCGCGCTGGGGCATCGAGACCACCATTGTCGTGCCGGCCGATCTCGGCCCCTCCCAATATTTGCATTCCGGCCGGCCGGCCGACGCCCTGCGGGCTGAGGAATATTCAGATGGTCCCACGGCCGACCTCAGCGAAGTCGCGCTCAGCGGATTGGCAAGCCTGTTTCCGCTCGGCTCGGACCCGGACATCGCAGCTGCGATCGCCGATGTCGTCGACATGCCGTTCGGCGCGCGGCCGCTTCGCGTTCATGTCGATCCCGATCACGCTGGCGCCGCGGTCGTCGACGCCGTGGCCGATCGGATCCGCGCCGAATTCTTCCGACGGATCGGGTTGTCCGACTGTCTCAAGCCGGCCGCCATTGGCTAGCGACGCCGTGGGAAAGACCGATCGCAATTCGCGCGTGCCCGCTGCCGAGCTTTCGGCCGCTCGTGACGGACGAATGACACACTTAGGCCGAGAACGAATAATTGCCGCAGCCGGACCGCTCCGAAAACACGCGGCCGGCATCACCGCGTGGCTGGTCCCAGGACATCCGGGGAGAGCCGGCGGTGCTGTCAATTCCGCGAACACGAACATGTGTATGATCCACTGCCGTTTCTGCGTACCGGCATTTTCGCGTTGCACACCATTGCTTTAAGGTCCCTGCGTGACCCGACTGGATTTGGAAATTGCCGGCAATTGCCGGCGGCGGCCTGCCGAAGGCTGGACAACTGATCCGCAGGGGTCACTCTGCGCGGGTCCTGGTCCGCTCTCGCAACCTTTGAGCGGCGAAAGCGTACTTCGGATCTTTGTAAATCTAGTATCGAGTTGATGTTCCTCATGGGCGCTCGCGCGCAAGGCAGCAATCGGGACCCCGGCACAACGCCGGCCATCGAAAATGTAGTTGGTTTCGGGCCGTTCCGGCTGCATCTCATGCAGCGCCGGCTGGAGAAGAACGGCGCTCCCGTGCCGCTCGGTGCGCGCGCTTTCGATATCCTGGTCGCCCTGATCGAGCGCGCCGGCATGGTGGTCAGCAAGTCCGATCTGATGGCGCGCGCCTGGCCGCACACCAAGGTCGACGAAGCCGCGCTGCGCGTCCAGGTCGTGGCGTTGCGAAAGGTGCTCGGCGACGGCGATGCCGGCGCCAGATATCTGACGACAGTGTCCGGACAAGGCTACTGCTTCGTGGCGCGCGTTCTGCGCGGGGACGATGAGGCCACGGCCGCGCCAATTCCGCAGGCAACCGCGGTCACGCATAATCTGCCGGCGCGGCCGCCGCAGATGGTCGGACGCGATTACGCCATTCACGAGATCGCGGAGCAATTGAGCCGCGGCCGTTTCGTGACCATCGCGGGTCCCGGCGGTATCGGTAAAACCACTTTGGCGATCTCCGTGGCGCACGTACTGCTGCAGCAATTCGACGGCGCGGTGCATTTCCTCGATCTCGGGATGCTGCGCGAGGCCGATCAAGTGCCGAGCCTCGTTGCCGCGACGCTCGGCCTTGGAGCGCAAGTCGGAAAGCCGGCCGACCGGCTGGTCAATTTTGCCCGCGACAAACGATTGCTGCTGGTTCTCGATTGTTGCGAGCACGTGATCGAGACATCGGCGGCGATTGCCGAACGGCTCTACAAGGAGGCCGCACAGGTGCATGTGCTGGCCACCAGCCGGGAAATCGCTCCGGGTCGAGGGCGAGCACGTCTATCGGCTGCCGCCGCTGGCGAGCCCGCCTGACGGCACCACCATCACTGCAATCGAGGCGATGGCCTTTCCCGCGGTCCAGCTGTTCGTCGAGCGCGCCAATGCGAGCAGCGGGCAGTTCGAACTCGACGATGTCGACGCGCCGCTGGTTGCCGAGCTGTGCCGGCGTCTCGATGGCATCGCGCTGGCGATCGAGCTCGCCGCCAGCCGGGTCGGTGCCTACGGCATCAAGCATACGATCGAGCTGTTGAGCGACAGGTTCAGGCTGTTGTGGGAGGGACGGCGCACCGCGCCGCCACGGCACCAGACGCTGCGCGCTACGCTGGACTGGAGCTACAATCTGCTGTCCGAGCCGGAGCGCACGACCTTGCTCCGATTGTCGGTGCTGGTCGGCAATTTCACGCTCGATGCGGCACGCGCCGTCGCATCAGCAGACGATTTCGACGACGCGGAAACCATCGCATCCGTCGCCAATCTGGTCGCGAAGTCGATCCTGACGGCCTCCGCGACCGGCCCGCTGCCACAATACCGGCTGCTCGACACGATGCGTAGCTACGCGCGGGAGAAGCTCGGCACCGGCGCCGATGCCGAGGCCACCGCGGCGCGTCACGCGCGGCATTTTCTGCGTTTGCTCGAAGATCGCGACGATGGGCCGCGCCGTGACCCGATCCCGATCGCGAGCCAGCTCGGCAATATCAGCGCCGCGCTGACCTGGTGCTTCTCGGCACAAGGCGATCGCGCCACCGGCATCGCCTTGGCTGCAGCCGCCATGCCGCTGTTTCTCGAGCTGTCGCTGCTGGCGGAATGCCAGGCCTGGGCCGAGCCTGCCATCGCGGCGCTCGACGGCCTCGACCGCGACACCAGGCGCGAGCTCGATCTTTATGCCGCCCTCGGGCTGGCGCGGATGTGGACCGGAGGCACCACCGAGAGCGTGGAAAGCTGCTTACTGCATGCGCTTCGACTCGCCGAACAGAGCAACGACATCCCGAACCAGCTTCGCCTGGTCGACGGTTTGCATCTGCTGCATTTCATGGCCGGCAATCCGGACGGCGCCTTGGACGTCGCCCGGCGCGGCGTCGCGATCGCCACAGCCAATAACGAGGTCGCTGCGCTGGCGCGCATGCAGGTGTCGCTCGGCGTCTCGCACCTCTTGATCGGCGAGGTCGCCACGGCGCGCGCCCATGTCGAGGCCGCGCTGCTGCATCAGCGGACGGTCGAGCCGCATGCATCAGGTCATTTTTCTCTCGACTATGCCGACCGTGCTCGCATCACCTTGGCCCGGATCCTCTGGCTGCAGGGCTATCCGGATCAGGCGATGGCGATGACGCAGCAGGCGATTGCCCGTGCCATCGCGCTCGGTCATCCGGTCAAGCTGACCAGGGCGCTGCTGTGGGCCTTCGCCGTCTACGCCTGGAACGGCGAGGCGCAGGAATTCGAGGACTACGCCCATCGCATCATCCAGGACTCCGGCAAGCACGCGCTGGGCCCGTTCCAGGCGATCGGCGAGGCCATCACAGGCGTCATCCGAGCGGCGCAAGACAGACCCGAGGAGAGCCTGCACCTGCTGCGCACCGCGCTCGACAGGATCGGCGATCATCGCTACGGCCCGATCACCGATTTCGCAATCTATCTCGCAGAGGCGCTGGCCAGGACCGGCGAACGATACTGCTGCGATTGCGGTGATCGACGAGGCCATCGCCCGCGACCGCCGCGTCAACTATCTGCTCGAGCTGCCGGAGATGCTGCGCCTGAAGGCGGAGCTGCTGCTTGCGGGATCGGAGCCGGATCGGCCGCAGGCCGAAAACCTCCTGAAGGAGTCGCTCACCCTCGCCCGACAACAAGCGGCACCGGCCTGGGAGCTCAAGACCGCCACCAGCCTCGCCCGGCTGTGGATGCAGCAGGGGCGCGATGGCGACGTGCGCGCACTGCTCGCGCCGCTCTACGATCAGTTCACCGAAGGGTTCGGCAGCCCCCACATCAAGGCGGCGCGGGAGCTGCTCGACACGTTGGACCGGTATTAGAGCCCGAGCTCGGAGAGTGCCGGATGGTCCGCAGGCCGCGGGCTTGAACGGTCCCAATGGTACTTGCGCTCGGCCTCCTTGATCGGAAGATCGTTGATGCAGGCAAAGCGCGTGCGCATCAGGCCGTTCTCGGCAAACTCCCAGTTCTCATTGCCGTAGGAGCGAAACCAGTTGCCGGAATTGTCGTGCCATTCGTAGGCGAAACGCACCGCGATCCGATTCTCCGTAACGGCCCAGAGCTCTTTGATCAGCCGGTAGTCCAGCTCCTTGGCCCATTTGCGCGTGAGGAATGCCACGATCTGGTCGCGTCCGCGAACGAACTCGGCGCGGTTGCGCCAAGAGCTGTCCGGCGTATAGGCCAGCGACACGCGCTCTGGATTGCAGCTATTCCAGGCGTCCTCGGCAGCGCGCACCTTCTGGATCGCGGTCTCGCGCGTGAATGGCGGAAACGGTGGACGGCTCTCGGTCACGACTTCTCTCCCCTCGTGGCTTGGTGGCGGATCGCTCCGGACGCACTCGGATACACAGGAGCTATCCTGTCTTTCCGTCCGCGCCAATTGCATTTCACTTCACATGGGTCGGCAGCGTTTCCACTCTGCACGATGATCCCAGCTACGCGGAGACTTACTTCGCGCGGTCACGCCAGCTTGATGGCGCGTGACCGAATATCGGCTTCGACCGCACGCTCTCCTTTGCATCTGCCCCCGCGAGGCCTCGTTCCTTGGCCCCCGATGCAATGGAGAGACGACATGACCCAACTCAAGCTGCTGTCGACGGCACTCCTCACCCTGGCCGTGCTGGCTGGTCCAGCCGTCGCGCGCGAGAAGCATCCGAACTGGCGCGTCAGGCAGGCCCATGCGGCGATGCGCGTGGCGCCGGCGGGTGGCACGGACTGCGTGCGAGCCCCTGCCGTCGGCGCCTTTGCCGGCGCGCCCTGGACCATGCCGCCCTGCGAGCCGCGACAGGGTGAGTGAGCTGCGCACGCGCAGTCCTGCAAAAGCGATTTGCGCGCACCGCCGGCGCCTCCGGCCCTCATGCGATGGCGCGCAAATCGTTCCGAGCCAACGACGTCACAGACCCGGGCTTGCCTTGATGCTGCCGCTGCGACACAACGTCGGACGCAGCAGCTCAACGGGGATCTCAGGCCATGTCAGGACAAAAGAAGGTCGCGCTCGTCACCGCCGGCGGCAGCGGCATGGGCGCTGCGGCGGCGCGCCGGCTTGCGGCCGATGGCTTTCATGTCGCAATCCTGTCCTCATCAGGCAAAGGCGAGGCGCTGGCGCGCGAGCTCGGCGGCTTCGGCGTCACCGGCTCCAACAAATCCAACGATGATCTCAAGCGGCTGGTCGACGAGGCCGTGTCGCGCTGGGGCCGCATCGATGTGCTGGTCAACAGCGCCGGCCACGGGCCGCGCGCGCCGATCCTGGAACTGACCGACGAGCAGTGGCACACCGGGCTCGAGACCTACCTGCTCAACGTCATCAGGCCGAGCCGCCTGGTCGCGCCTATCATGCAGGCGCAGAAGGCGGGCACGATCATCAACATCTCCACCGCCTGGGCGTTCGAGCCGAGCGCGATGTTTCCGACTTCGGCGGTGTTTCGCGCCGGGCTTGCCGCCTTCACCAAGATCTTCACCGACAACTACGCCGCCGACAATATCCGCATGAACAACGTGCTGCCGGGCTGGATCGACAGCCTGCCGAAAACCGAAGAGCGGCGCCAGACCGTCCCGATGCAGCGCTACGGCACGACAGCAGAAATCGCGGCGACCATTTCCTTCCTGGCCTCCGACGGCGCGGCCTACATCACCGGACAGAACATCCGCGTCGATGGCGGCCTGACGCGCGCGGTGTGAGCGCCCTAGTACATCGCCTCGCGCGCGTCGGCCTGCACGTCCTTGAAGACCTGGTCGATCGGTTGCGAAGAACGCAAGTGACCGATCAGCTTCGTCATCGCGACGCTTTGCGGCTGGTCGGTATTGTCGCGCACCCGACCCGGCGCGGCCGACGTCAGGACCGGTGCGGCCGCGCTGGAGGCGATCGGCACCAGCCCATGCGAATAGGTGCGGAAGCGGCGTTCATAGGGGTTGCGCAGCGAGGCATCGACATAAGCAAGCGAGGCCTTGGCGCCGCTGCTCCTGACCGCGCCGAGCAGGCTGTTGATATTCACGCCTTGCGTGCGGACGTCGCGCTCCTGCCAGATCGAGGCATCGACCGGGAGCAGATAGTTCTGGCCGCGCGACTGCACGCCAAAGCCTCCGACATAGACCACCACACTGCCGCCGCGCTGGACGCGCGCCTTCAACCGCTCGGCCGCGCGCATCATCGCGCTGCCGGTCGCATTCGCCACGAACTCGACCTGATAGCCGCGATCGCGCAGCGCGCCCGCCAGCGCATCGGCATCGCCGGCGACCTGCTTCAACGGCGCATCGGCATCGGGATAGCGGGAGTTCGCAATCACCAGCGCGGCCTTGTCCGACGCGATCACGGGCGCCACCTTCTGCACCGCCGTCGCACGCGCATGGTGCAGCCGCCACCACGCCCGCTTGGCATGTCCCGCCGTGGTCGACAACAGAATGGCTACAATTGTGGTCGCCAAGATCCTGCCTGCGTTGCGCATCGTAGGCCTCCGTCCGTGTCGGTCGAAAAGCATTCTCTTCGATATGGGCCATCCCGATACGCCCACGAATAGAAACAATCGTAAACCACCGTTTCCGTTTCGGCATGGCTGCCGCCCGCAGCCGAACCACGCCTGCAGGATAACCCGTGGTTCAGCCGGCGCGGTACGGGATCTGCACGAAAGCCACGCAGGCCCCGTTTGACACGTCTCCGCCAGCCTCTAAGTTCGGGCCGCCCACAAGGATCCATGCTGATCCGACGCCGAGGGGGATGAGATGGCTAACGCGCTGCCGATCGTGCTGGTGCCGGGTCTCATTTGCTCGCCGCGAATCTGGGCGCCGCTGGTGCCCACGCTGTGGCGGCACGGGCCGGTGACAGTCGCCAATCACATCCGCGACGACAGCATGGCGGGGATCGCCCGCCGCATCCTGCAAGAGGCGCCGCCGCGCTTCGCACTCGCCGGTCATTCGATGGGCGGCTATATCGCCTTCGAGATCATGCGCCAGGCGCCGGAGCGCGTCGCCAAGCTTGCGCTGCTTAACACCCAGGCGCGCCCCGACACGCCGGAAGCGACCGCGCGCCGCCGCGGCATGATCGCCCGGGCGCAAGACGGCGGCTATCCCGCCGTGGTCGATGAGCTCTGGGCGAATTTCGTGCATCCCTCGCGCAGCGGCGACGCGAGCCTGCAGCAGATCGTGCACGACATGGCCGACGAGGTCGGCGCCGACGCCTTCCTGCGGCAGCAGAACGCGATCATGACGCGGCCGGATTCGCGCCCGACCCTGACGGCGATCCGCTGCCCGACCTTGGTGTTCACCTGCGACACCGACAACACTGTCCCGCCCAAGCTGTCGCAGGAGATGACCGACGGCATCGCAGGCAGCCGATCTGGTGGTGCTGGAAAATTGCGGCCACCTGCCGCAGCTGGAGCGGCCCGAGGCGACGGCGCAGGTGCTGCTGGAGTGGCTGAGTGGTTAGGCTGGAAGATGTGTCCACATCAGCGCCAGCGCTTTGTAGATGGGTTGAGCGAAGCGATACCCATTACGCTTCAACACGCTTGGGGCGATGGCTATCGCTGACGCTCGACCCGTCCTACCCCGCCTTACCCCGTCACCCTCAATCCATCCACGAACACATCCAGCAGGCGCAGCACGCTCTGCTGCCAGCCGGGTTGGTCGTGCATGTAGCACATGCCGATCAAGGCCCGCAGCAGGTCGTCGGCGTTGACGTCGGCGCGGACCTCGCCGGCGTCGACAGCACGCTTGAGCAGCGCGCCGATCGCCGCGGTGAGATGCCCGTAGGAATAGGCGGCAAGCTCCGAGTTTGCGTTCATGACGATCGCAAGCGCAGCCATCATGCCCTTCTTGGTGGCGACGAACTGCACGGTCGAGCGCAGCCAGCGCCGCAGCGCTTCGGTCGGCGATGCCTCGGCCTTGAGCTGCTTCGGCAAGCTCGGAGAGCTGCTCGACCTCGCGGCGATAGACCGCCTCGAACAGGTCCTCCCGGGTTGGAAAATGCCGGTACAGCGTGCCGATGCCGACGCCGGCTTGCCGCGCCACTGCCTCCAGGCTCGCCTCCGGCCCGCCCGCGCTGAACACGAGCTTGGCGGCTTCCATCACACGCTCGCGATTTCGGAGCGCGTCGGCGCGCGGTCTACGGAGGCTCTCTTGCGTTTTGGTCGACATCTCACCAGCTCTTGATGAACCCCTCGTAAGGTCCCCTTGCTAAACGGAGGCAACCTCCGTATAAATGGCACGTCACCCGGGGGCCAGCAAATCCCTTTCGTCCCCACGGGTGCCGGATCAGCGCGGAGCTCCGGCCCGTAAGGCTAACTCCGCCGTGATCCGATTAGGCCATAGCTTCGATCGGAACAACGCATGAATCTGACTGTGAGCCTCACCGTTAACGGTGAGCCGCGCACGCTTGCGCTCGACGACCCCCGCATCACCCTGCTCGACCTGCTGCGCGAACGGCTGCAGCTGACCGGCACCAAGAAGGGCTGCGACCGCGGCCAATGCGGCGCCTGCACCGTGCTGATCGACGGACGGCGCATCAATGCCTGCCTGCAGCTCGCCGCAAGCCTCGACGGCGCCGCCATCCAGACCATCGAAGGTGTGGCGGACGGCGACACGCTGCACCCGGTGCAGGCGGCCTTCATCGCGCACGATGCGCTGCAATGCGGCTTCTGCACCCCGGGCCAGATCATGAGCACGATCGGCCTGATCAACGAGGGCCATGCCGGCGCCGACCCTGAGCGAATCCGCGAGGGGCTGTCCGGCAATCTCTGCCGCTGCAGCGCCTATGTCGGCATCGTCGAAGCGGTGCTGGATGCGCAGGCAACGCTCGCGGACAAAAAGACGGAGCGCGCGGCATGAACCGGTTCGATTATGTGAAGCCCGCCAGCGTGACCGAGGCGATCGCGGCGGCGAGCCAGCCGAATGCTGCCTATCTCGCCTCCGGCACCAATCTGCTCGACCTGATGAAAGGCAATGTGGTGCGGCCGGCGCGGCTGGTCGACATCTCGCGTCTGCCCGAACTCAATCGGATCGAGCGGCTCGCCAATGGCGACCTGCGGATCGGCGCGCTGGTGCGCAATTCCGACCTCGCTTACGACACCGCTTTCGCGAAGGATTTTCCGGCGATCGCGGAAGCGCTGCTGTCGGGCGCCTCGGCGCAGCTCCGCAACGCCGCGACCGTCGGCGGCAATTTGTTGCAACGGACCCGCTGCGCTTATTTCTACGACACCGCGTCGGCCTGCAACAAGCGCGCGCCCGGATCGGGCTGCGATGCCCGCGCGGGCGAGAACAGCCAGCATGCCGTGCTCGGCTGGAGCGATGCCTGCATCGCCACCCACCCTTCGGACTTCTGCGTGCCGCTCGCGGCGTTCGACGCGGTGGTCGAGATCGAGGGCAAAGCCGGCCGGCGCGAGGTCACGCTCGAGGCCTTGCATCTGCTGCCCGGCACCACGCCCGACAAGGAGACGGTGCTGCAGCCCGGCGAGATCATCGTCGCTGTCAGGCTTCCGGCCGCAGCGCGTGCCTTTGCCCGCCATGCGCGGTACCTGAAAGTGCGCGAGCGCACCTCCTACGCATTCGCTGTCGTCTCCGCCGCAGCAGGTCTCACGATCGAGAACGGCGCGATCAAGGAGGCAAGGCTCGCGCTCGGTGGCGTCGCGGCCAAGCCGTGGCGCCCGCGCGCCGCGGAAGCCTTGCTCGTTGGCCACACAGCCAACGCCGACAACTATCAACGTGCGGCCGATGCAGCCCTCGCCGAGGCCAAACCGTCCGGCGACAACGCCTACAAGATTCCGCTCGCCAAGAACCTGATCGTGCGCGCGTTCCATCTCGCGGCCGCAGGCACGCCGGACCGCATGCCGGCGCTGCCCGCCTCGCCTTTCTCCTCTCCGACAGGAGCCCTTCATGACGCTTGAACTCGATCTCACCCGCGACCCCGCCCACATCCGGCATGGCTCGAACATCGGCCAGCCGCTGGCCCGCCGCGACGGCGTGCTGAAGGTCACCGGCCGCGCGCGCTACGCCGCCGATAACCATCCGCACGGAATGCTCTATGCCGTGCTGGCTGTCAGCAGCATCGCGCGCGGCCGTGTCGCCGCGCTCGATATCGAAGCCGCGAAGGCGCATCCCGGCGTGGTCGAGGTGATGACCCATGCCAATCGGCCGCCGCTATCAGACGATCCGGACGGCAAGCCCAATCCGTTCGCGTTCAGGTTCGAAGCGCTGCAGAACGACCGCGTGCGCTATGCCAACCAGCCGATCGCGGTGGTGATCGCCGAGTCGCTTGGAGGCCGCGACCGAGGGCGCGGCCTTGCTGGCCCCCCGTTACGAGGCCGAGCCGGCGCGCATCGGCCTCAACAACGAGGCTTACATTCCGCCGGCGGTCGGCATGGGCTTTCCCGCCGAAAGCCGCCATGGCGACGTCGATGCCGCGCTGGCTGATAGCGACAAGACGATCGCAGCCATTTACGAGACGCCGCCGCACTACCACAATGCGATGGAGCCGCACGCGATCGTCGCGGAATGGCAGGGCGACAGGCTCGTCGTCGACACGCCGACGCAGGGACTGGCGATGATGCAGGGCCGTCTCGCCGGCCTGTTCGGCATCCCGCCGGAAAACATCCTGATCCGCAGCCCGTTCCTCGGCGGCGGCTTCGGCGGCAAGGGCCTGATGGCGGGACCGCAGGTGCTCGGCATTCTCGCGGCGAAACTGGTCGGCCGGCCGGTCAAGCTCGTGGCGCGCCGCGAGCAGCTCTATGGGCCGTTTGGCCATCGCTCGCCGACCCGGCAGACGCTGCGGCTTGGCGCAAGCCGCGAGGGCCAGCTGCTCGGCGATCCACCACCACGCCAGGGTCGCCACCTCGAGCTTCGAGGATTTCTACGAATTCGGCGGCGCACGTCACGCATACGCTCTATGCCGCGCCGGCGATCGCGACGACCTATGACGCCGTGCGCGCCGATACCGGCACGCCGCTGTTCGTGCGCGCGCCGGGCATCGCGCCGGGCTCCATCGCGCTCGAAAGCGCCATCGACGAGATGGCGGAAGCCTGCGGCATCGATCCGCTCGCCTTCCGGGTGAAGAACTATGCCGAGGTCGAGCCGGCCACCGGCAAGCCGTTCTCCTCGAAGGCGCTGCGCGAATGCTACACGCAAGGCGCCGAACGGTTCGGCTGGTGGGATCGGCCGCTGAAGCCGCGCATGATGCGCGACAAGGACGGCTTCCTGGTCGGCTGGGGCATGGGCACGGCGACCTTCCATGCGCTGATGTTTGCAGGCAAGCGCGCGCGGTGATCCGCCGCGACGGCTCGGGCGCGATGGAGACCGGCGCGCATGACATGGGCCAGGGCGCCTGGACAGCATTCGCGCAGATCGCCGCCGATGCGCTGGCGCTCGACATCGACCAGGTCGAGTTCAAGGCCGGCACGTCAGACCTGCCGGATGCCGGCATTGCCGGCGGCTCGGCGCACACCGCGACCGTCGGCACCGCGATCCACAATGCGGGTGCTGCCGTGATCGGCAAGCTCGCCGAGCTCGCCACATCGGATCGAGCGCTCGCCGCTCTATGGCGCCGGCAATGCCGGCGTGGTGGCGCGCAGGCGGACGACTGCTCCGGCGCGACGACGAGAGCCGCGGCGAAAGCTATGGCGAAATCCTCGGCCGCGCCGGCCTTGCCGAGATCGAGGCCTCCGGCAGCGGCGCCCCCGATCAGGCCGCGAACGAGCACTATGCGATGCATTCGCATGGCGCTGTCTTCGCCGAGGTGAAGGTCGATCCTGATCTCGGTCAGGTCCGCGTCTCCAGGATGATCGGCGCCTTCGCCGCGGGTCGCATCATCAACCCGAAGATGGTGAAGAGCCAGCTGATCGGCGGCATGATCTGGGGCATCTCGTTCGCACTGCACGAGGAGGCGATCACCGATCAGCGCACCGGGCGCATCATGAACGCCAATCTCGGCGAATATCATGTGCCTGTTAATGCCGACGTCCCGGCGATCGAGGCCTTCACGGTCGAGGAGATCGATCCTCACGTCAATCCGCTCGGCATCAAGGGCGTCGGCGAGATCGGCATCACCGGCTCGGCGGGCGCCGTCGCCAATGCGGTGTGGCACGCCACCGGCACCCGCGTGCGGCGCTTTCCGATCCGGATCAGCGATCTGGTGCGGCGGGACGCTGTAAGTAAGGCAGGCTGCGCTGCTCGTCGAAGACAATGACACGTGCGCAATGGGTTGGGCCTGGCCCGTTAACCTCTCCCCGCTTGCGGGGAGAGGTCGATCGCGAAGCGATCGGGTTGAGGGGGTACAGGTCCAACTACTCACACCGATCGGGCGTCTGCCCCTCACCCCAACCCTCTCCCCGTAAGAACGGGGAGAGGGAGCGCACCGAATCCGGAGCTGGCTTTCAGCGCTAAAGCGCGCACGGCGCAATGAACGACCAGCCGGCATTCACACGCAGGATTGGCCGGCATCAGCAAATCAGACCTCACGCGCGAGCTCCGTGCTCACTTTTTGTTAACCCGCCTGTCCCACCGCGGCACGTGGCCGGTGCTGCGTTAACCCTTCCTTCAGCCCTGCTTAAGGTTCTGCTAACTACACGAAAACGTTTGGCCGCAAAGGGGCTGGATTGAAAGTCGCTGTGTTGCGGCAGTGACAGCATTTTATTCAAATCCGATCTATCTCCATCCCATCGCGGCGCCGGGATGCGCTGCCAGTAAATGTGTTGGAGACCACTATGAAGAAGTTCCTGCTCGTGACCGCAGCGCTCGCCACCTTCGCCGGCGTGCAGTCCGCCGCTGCCGCCGATCTCGGCGCCCGGCCCTATCCCTATGCCACCAAGGCCCCGGCCTATGTCGCGCCGATCTACAACTGGACCGGCTTCTATATCGGCGGCCATCTCGGCGGCGCGTTCTCCAGCGACAACAATTTCTCCGGCCTCGCCACCGGCAACAATTCCAACGGCCGCTTCCTCGGCGGCGTGCAGGTCGGCGCCGACTGGCAGGTTCGCGCCGAACTTCGTGGTCGGTGCCGAAGGCCAGTATAGCTGGTTGTCGGGCAGCGTCGGCGCGGTGTTCCCGGGCGGCTACGCCTACAACAACAGCCAGCGCGGGCTCGGCTCGGTCACCGGCCGCGTCGGCTACACCTGGGGTCCGGGCCTGCTCTATGTGAAGGGCGGCTACGCCTATTCCGACAACAACGAGAGCGTGACGTTCGCCGGCACGCCGGTTGGCTTCATCACCAATGGCGATCACCGCAACGGCTACACCGTCGGCGCCGGCCTCGAATACATGTTCGCGCCGAGCTGGTCGGCCAAGGTCGAATACGACTACTACAATTTCGGCAATGCGACCTTCACCGCACCGGCCGCGCTGGTGCCGACCGGCAGCTTCACCACCGACGACCACACCGTCAAGGCCGGTGTGAACTATCGCTTCAACTGGGGTGGCCCGGTCGCCGCGCGCTACTGAGCCGCACAGCACCACTCATGACTCATGATGAAGGGCCGGCAGCTATGCCGGCCTTTTTCTTTGCAACCTAAGTAGCAACTCGCCTGCAACTAACATTGCCATTCGATGAAATGCCGCGGCGTGAAATGAGGAAATGCGCGACATTTCTGCGCAAATCCCACGATTTCCCCATTTGTTAACCCGCGCCCGCGATACTCCGCGGAAATCGCAGAGCCAAGACTCTCAGCTCAAAGTAGTGCGTTATCGGGGGAATCAGTGATGGCGGTTCGCTTCAGCATCGGCAGGATGTTCGCGAGCTTCCGGCCGAGATGGGGAGTCAAAGGCAGCCTGTTTGCGGCATTTGCCGTGATCGCGGCCATGGCCGTCGTCATCAGCGCCGGGGCCGGCATCGTGCTGCGGCACATCGGCGGCACCATGGTCGATCTGTCCGGCCGCGACATCCCCCGCCTCAGCCGCCAGCCTGCAGCTGCTGGCGCAGAGCGCGAGCCTCGCAAGCCTCGGCCCGGCGCTGCTGGGATCGCCGAGCGAAGACGCGCTCGACGAGCACCTGAAGAAGATGCAGGAGATGCAGCAGGTCACGCAGCAGCGGCTGAACGAGATCGCCGAGCTCGGCGCCGACAAGAGCGTGATGGGACCGCTGACCGAGACCATCAAGAACATCAACGAGGCCAACCAGAGCCTGGTCTCGGCCGCGCGCGAGCGGCTGGCGGCAGTGGCCGCATCACCAAAAGCTCTATGACGCGCTTCGCCAGGCGCAAGCCGCGTTCACCGCCTGCGGCGAGCGCGCCGATGCTGGACGCGCAGACCGAGCTGAACGCCGTGCTCAGCGCCGCGGAGGTGTCGGCCGACGATGCCACCGAAGCCGCCCGCTTCGTCGAGCAGCTCGGCAACGTGATCGCGAGCGGCAACCTGATCGCCGCCGAGATGGCCGCGGCGCTCTCGGCCAATGACAGCGACACGCTGGAGGCGATCGAGAAGGAGTTCAAGGACTCGCTGGAGCGGTTGAAGTCGAATCTCGAGCTGCTGCCGAACAACCGCTCGACCGCCGCGCTTGCGCGAGGCCGCGACGAAGCTGGCCGCGCTCGGCGAAGGCAAGACGCGCGTGTTCAAGCTGCGCGAGAAGGAGCTCGACGCCAACGATTACGGCCAGACCGTGCTGGAGGAGACGCGCAAGCTCAATGTCGGCCTCGACATCAGCGTGCAGCAGCTGGTCGACGGCGTGCGCAAACCACCGATGGCGCCACCGCGACCGCCGGCCGCGAGATCGAGCTCGCGACGCTCACCATGATCGGGCTCGGCGTCGCGACTCTGATCGGCTCGGTGCTGTTCGTCTGGCTCTATGTCGGCCGCAGCATCCTGCGCCGCATCGCCCGGCTGCAGCAGGCGATGCAGCTGTTGTCGAGCGGCGATCTCGAGACCGAGATCGCAGCATTCCAAGCAGCGCGACGAGATCGGCGCCATGGCCGATTCGCTCGAAGTGTTCCGCGACAGCATGATCAAGGCGCGCGCGCTCGTCGGCCGAGCAGGACAAGGACCGCGCCGCCAAGACCGAGCGCGCCGCGCGGATGGAAGCGCAGATCGCGGGCTTCGAGGACGACCGTGCGCGACGCGCTCGCCAACCTGCAGAAGCTCGGCCACTGCGATGCAGACCACGGCGCAAGGCATGTCCGACACCGCCGAGCAGTCGAGCTCGCTGGTGAATGCGGTCGCTGCCGCCGCCGAGGAAACCTCGGTCAATGTGCAGACGGTATCCGCAGGCACCGAGCAATTGTCCTCCTCGATCGCCGAGATCGGCCGCCAGGTCGTGGCCTCCGCAGAGATCGCCAAGAAGGCGGTGGCGGAAGCCGGCGCCACCGACGCCACCATGCAGGGCCTCGCCGACAATGCGAGCCGCATCAGCGTGGTGGTCGACCTGATCCAGGTGATCGCCTCGCAGACCAATCTTGCTTGCTCTCAACGCGACCATCGAGGCGGCGCGCGCGGGCGAAGCCGGCCGCGGCTTTGCGGTGGTCGCCTCCGAGGTCAAGAGCCTCGCCAGCCAGACCGCGAAGGCCACCGACGAGATCCGCACCCAGATCGCCAGCATGCAGCAGGTCGCTTCCTCGGCGGTGACGGCGATCCGCAACATCGGCGAGACCATCGTCGGAAATCGACGAAGTGACGACGACGATCGCGGCGGCGGTCGAGGAGCAGGGTGCGGCGACGCGCGAGATCGCCCGCAACATCCAGCAGGCGGCGGGCGGCACCACCGAGGTCTCCAGCAACATCACCGGCGTCTCGGCCGCCTCGGCGCAGGCAGGCCACTCGGCCGCCGACGTGCTCAGCGCCTCCGACGCGCTACGCCGCGAGGCTGACATCCTGCGCGGCGAGATCGACGCGTTCCTGACCAACATCAGGGCGGCGTAAGACTCGGCCATTCCGGGCCTCGCGAAGCGAGAACCTCAGATGCGCGATTGCGCATCGGGGAATGCGAACCGCATATCATCTCGAGATTCCGGGTCCGCCGCTCCGCGGCGCCCCGGAATGACGAGCAGTCATGTCTTTTTCGACTGGCGCTGTGGCCGTTCCGGCGTTTAAGCCGAAGCCATGGACACAAAGACAGCCAGCGTTCACTCCTCCGCCGAGGCATTGCGATACCCCTGGGACCAGCATCCCGGGGAGGATCAGGTCGTCGAGGTGGCGCCCGGCGTGCTGTGGCTGCGGCTGAAGCTGCCGTTCCGCCTCAACCATGTGAACATCTACCTGCTCGCCGATGGCGACGGCTGGACGGCGGTCGATTCCGGCTTCGGCAACGAGGAATCGATCGCGGCCTGGACCGCGCTGCTCGACGGCCCGCTGAAGAACGCGAAGATCACGCGGCTGATCGTCACCCACTCGCATCCCGATCATGTCGGCCTCGCCGGCTGGATCGTCGAACGCTTCAGCTGCCCGCTCGTGATGTCGCAGGTGGAATACCTGCAATCGGTCTACCACCAGAACCGCGGCACCGAGGAACGGCGCAACGCACAGCGGCTGTTCTTCCGCCGCCACGGCATGGACGAGAGCCTCACCGACAAGCTGCTCGGCCGCGGCCAGGACTATCTGAAGCGGGTCTCGGTGCTGCCGCCGTCCTACCACCGCATCTCCCATGGCGACGAGATCACGATCGGCAGCCGCCGCTTCAAGGTGATCACCGGCGGCGGCCACGCGCTCGACCAGGTGATGCTGTATTGCGCCGCCGACAAGCTGTTCCTGTCCGCCGATCAGGTGCTGAGCAAGATCTCGCCCAATGTCAGCGTCTGGGCGGTCGAGCCCGACCAGAACTCGCTCGGCGAATATCTGGCGTCGCTGGCGAGCCTCACCACCACGCTGCCGTTCGATGCACTGGTGCTGCCCGGCCATGGCGTGCCGTTCTTCGGCCTGAAGACGCGCATCAAGCAGCTTGCCGATCACCATGAGGAGCGCTGCCGCATGATCGCGGAGGCCTGCCTCGATGCGCCCAAGACCTCGGCGCAGCTGGTGCCGGTCGTGTTCCATAAGCATGTGCTGGACGCGCACCAGATGGGGTTTGCCGCCGGCGAGCTGATCGCCCACGTCAATTACATGCTGGTCGAGGGCCGCCTGACCGCCGAGGAGATCGACGGCGTGCTCTGGTTCCGCACCACCTGACTCCTTGATCTGCGCCATTTTCCGAAAGGCCAGATTATTTCACGATGGCGCGGCGCCAAGCGGCATTGTGACCGCCGGCGCCTGCCCGCGGCGGGATTCCGGCTCGACAGCAAAGCTGGAAACGCTCTAAGAAGGGCCGTAACCGCCCTCTCCGGGCCGCTTCTCGCGTCGAACTGCCGGGTCTTGCGATGGACTACAGCCAATATTTCAGTGCCGCCCTTGGTCGCCTCCATGACGAGCGGCGCTACCGGGTTTTCGCCGATCTCGAGCGGATCGCAGGCCGGTTCCCGCATGCCGTCTGGCATTCGGCCGTCGGGTCCTCGCAATGTCGTGATCTGGTGCTCCAATGATTATCTCGGCATGGGCCAGCACCCGAAGGTGGTCGGCGCCATGGTCGAGACCGCGACCCGGTTCGGCACCGGCGCCGGCGGCACCCGCAATATCGCCGGCACCCATCATCCGCTGGTGCAGCTCGAGGCCGAGCTCGCCGACCTCCACGGCAAGGAAGCGGCGCTGCTGTTCACGTCCGGCTATGTCTCGAACCAGACCGGCATCGCGACGCTCGCCAAGCTGATCCCGAACTGCCTGATCCTGTCGGACGCGCTGAACCACAATTCGATGATCGAGGGCGTGCGCCAGTCCGGCTGCGAGCGCCAGATCTTCCGCCATAACGACATGGCGCATCTGGAGCAGCTGCTGATCGAGGCCGGCGACCGGCCGAAGCTGATCGCCTGCGAGAGCCTGTATTCGATGGACGGCGACATCGCCCCGCTCGCGAAGATCTGCGATCTCGCCGAGCGCTACGGTGCGATGACCTATGTCGACGAGGTCCATGCGGTCGGCATGTACGGCCCGCGCGGCGGCGGCATCGCCGAGCGTGACGGCGTCATGCATCGCATCGACGTGCTGGAAGGCACGCTGGCCAAGGCATTTGGCTGCCTCGGCGGCTACATCGCCGCCAAGGGCGAGATCATCGACGCGGTGCGCTCCTACGCGCCGGGCTTCATCTTCACGACAGCGCTGCCGCCGGCGGTGTGCTCGGCCGCGACCGCCGCGATCCGGCATCTGAAGAGCTCGAACTGGGAGCGCGAGCGCCACCAGGACCGTGCCGCTCGCGTCAAGGCGATCCTGTCCGCCGCCGGCCTGCCGGTGATGTCGAGCGATACCCATATCGTGCCGCTGTTCGTCGGCGATCCCGAGAAGTGCAAGCAGGCCTCCGACCTCCTGCTCGAACAGCATGGCATCTACATCCAGCCGATCAACTATCCCACGGTCGCCAAGGGCACCGAGCGGCTGCGCATCACGCCCTCGCCCTATCACGACGACGGCCTGATCGACGGCCTCGCCGACGCACTGCTGCAGGTCTGGGACCGACTCGACCTCGCGCTGAACGTGAAGTCGCTGGCGGCGGAGTAGCTCGGGGCGTCGAAGACTGCCAACATGCGTCGTCGTCCCGGCCTTATGCGCAAGTGCGCACTGGCGTCGGCACCCATCGCCGCGTGATATTTGAAACGGGTACGTGGCTCGTACCACGGACAACAACCAAAGCCTGTGGTTATGGATCCCGGCGTTCGCCGGACGACAGCGGAGGTTGCGGCAAGCACCTCGCGTCGCGCCGCTGCCCTTAACAACGTTGGCCGTTCCGCGCCGCAGCGGGAAGTTGGCTGTCGCTTCGACCGGCGCAAAGCGCTAGATTTGCCCTCATAACGGGATGGATGGCGTTTGAGGAGTTTGCGCAGCGATGCTGCATGACTGGGGCGTGATCGCAGCCGCCTTTGGCTATATCGGCTTCCTGTTCCTGGTCGCGAGCCATGGCAACCGGCGACTGGCCGAGCCGCGCGGCAGGCTGGGCGGGCTGATCTATCCGCTGTCGTTGGCGATCTACTGCACGTCCTGGACCTTCTTCGGCTCGGTCGGCTTTGCCACCCGCACCAGCGTCGACTTCCTCGCCATCTATGTCGGGCCGATCCTGATGGTCGGCGTCTGCACGCCGCTGCTGCGCCGCGTCATCAAGCTTGCGAAATCGCAGAACATCACCTCCGTCGCCGACCTGATCGGCGCGCGCTACGGCAAGAGCCAGGCCGTCGCTGCGACCGTGGCGCTGATCGCGATCGTCGGCTCCGTGCCTTATATCGCGCTGCAGCTCAAGGCTGTCGCCTCCTCGCTCGAAACAATCCTGAGCGAGGACCAGGTGTTCGCCCGGGTGCCGCTGGTCGGCGACATCGCGCTGATGGTGACCTTGGCGATGGCCATGTTCGCGGTGCTGTTCGGCACCCGCCAGACCGACGCCACCGAACATCAGCACGGCCTGATGCTGGCGGTCGCGACCGAGTCCATCGTCAAGCTGGTCGCCTTCATCGCCGCCGGCGCCTTCGTGACGTTCTGGATGTTCTCGCCGCACGAGCTGATCACGCGCGCGATGAAGACGCCGGAGGCCGAGCGCGCGATCGAATATGTGCCGGGGATCGGCAACTTCCTGACCATGACGCTGCTGTCGTTTTGCGCCACCATGCTGCTACCGCGCCAGTTCCATGTCAGCGTGGTCGAGAACGCCAACGACGCCGAAGTGAGCCGCGCGCGCTGGCTGTTTCCACTCTATCTCGTCGCAATCAATGTGTTCGTGATTCCGATCGCCCTGGCCGGCCTCATCGCTTTCCCGTTCGGTATCGTCGACAGCGACATGTATGTGCTGGCGCTGCCGATCGAGGGCGACGCGTCGCTGCTGTCGATCGCCGTCTTCGTCGGCGGCCTGTCGGCTGCGACCGCGATGGTGATCGTGGAATGCGTCGCGCTGTCGATCATGGTGTCCAACGATCTCGTGGTGCCTCTGGCGTTGCACCGGCTGAAACGGGCCGGCGAACCCCAGAAGGATTTCGGCGGCTTCGTGCTCGGCACCCGCCGCGTCGCGATCTTCGCCATCATGGTGATGGCCTATTTCTACTATCGCGCGCTCGGCACGGCCCAGCTCGCCGCGATCGGCCTGCTCTCCTTTGCTGCGATCGCCCAGCTTGCGCCGGCCTTCTTCGGCGGGCTGCTCTGGCGGCGCGGCACGGCGCGTGGCGCGATCGGCGGCATGCTGGTCGGCTTCGCCGCCTGGCTCTACACACTGTTCATTCCGAGCTTCCTCGACACCTCGACCTCCGGCATCCTGTTCCTGCAGCATGGCCCGTTCGGCATCGATCCGCTGCAGCCGCAGGCTCTGCTCGGCACCGACCTGCCGCCTCTGCTGCACGGCGTGCTCTGGAGCCTGTCGCTCAACATCCTCGCCTATGTCACGCTGTCGCTGGCGCGCCGTCCCACCTCGATCGAGCTGCTGCAGGCCGACCTGTTCGTGCCCAACACGCTGACGCCGATCGCACCGACCTTCCGCCGCTGGCGCTCGACGGTCACGGTGCAGGACATCCAGACCACCGTCGCGCAATATCTCGGCCCCGATCGTGCCCAGGAACTCCTTCGAGCTTTTGCCGCGAACCACCCGACCGCGCGCGATCCCGCGGCGCCGGCTGATTTCGAGCTGTTGCGGCATGCCGAGCATCTGATCGCGTCCTCGATCGGCGCCGCCTCCTCGCGGCTCGTGATGTCGCTGCTGCTGCGCAAGCGCACCGTCTCGGCCAAGGCGGCGCTGAAGCTGCTCGATGATGCCCACGCGGCATTGCATTTCAACCGCGAGATCCTGCAGACCGCGTTGAACCATGTGCGGCAGGGCATTGCCGTGTTCGACGTCGATCTGCAGTTGATCTGCTCGAACCGGCAGTTCGGCGACCTGCTTAGGGTTGCCGCTGCATCTGGTGCAGATCGGCAGCCCGTTGCGCGAGATCCTCGAATATATGGGCGCGGATGCGGGCGACGAGCTCGCCGACAACGAGGAGCTGCTGGCGCGGCGGTCTGGCCGCCTACACCACGGAGGGCGAGCCCTATCTGGAGCGGCTGCCCGACCGCCACATGGTGATCGAGGTGCGCGCCAACCGGATGCCGGATGGCGGCCTCGTCATCACCTTTACCGACGTCACGCCGTCGTTCGAGGCCGCGGAGGCGCTGGAGCGCGCCAACGCGACGCTGGAGAAGCGCGTGCGCGATCGCACCGAGGAGCTGACCCGGCTCAATTCCGAACTCGCGCTGGCGAAGAGCGCGGCCGAGGACGCCAATATCTCCAAGACGCGCTTTCTGGCCGCCGCGAGCCACGACATCCTGCAGCCGCTGAACGCGGCGCGGCTTTATGTCACGAGCCTGGTGGAGCGGCAGAAGCCGAGCGAGGAGCAGCGCCTGGTCGAGAACATCGACGATTCGCTCGAAGCCATCGAGGAGATCCTCGGCGCGCTGCTCGATATCTCCAGGCTCGATGCCGGCGCGATGACGACGTCGATCTCGAGCTTCAAGATGGCCGATCTGATGCGCTCGCTGGAGATCGAGTTCGCGCCGGCGGCCCGCGCCAAGGGACTGAAGCTCACCTTCGTGCCCTGCTCGCTGCCGGTCGAATCCGACCGGCTGCTGCTGCGGCGGCTGTTGCAGAACTTCATCTCCAACGCGATCAAATACACGCAGCAAGGACGCGTGCTGGTCGGCTGCCGGCGCCGCGGCCAGTCGCTCCAGATCGGCATCTATGACACCGGCGTCGGCATTCCCCTGCAGAAGCGCGGCGAGATCTTCAAGGAGTTCCACCGCCTCGAACAGGGCGCCGGAATCGCGCGCGGCCTCGGCCTTGGCCTTTCGATCGTCGAGCGCATCGCGCGCGTGCTCAATCACGACATTGCGCTCGACTCCCACCCGGCCGGCGGCTCGGTGTTCTCGGTGACGGTACCGATCGCCAAGGCGATCAACCACACCGCGGCGGTGACCAGCGCGACACCGCTCGCCAAGACCCCGATCAGTGGCGCGCGGATCGTCTGCATCGAGAACGATCCGGCCATTCTGGACGGCATGAAGACCTTGCTCACCGCCTGGAATGCCGTGGTCATCGCGGTGTCGGATCCGGAATCGGCGATGGAGGCGATCGAGGCCGCCGGCGGCACCGTCACCGGGCTCCTGGTCGACTATCATCTCGACCGCGGCAACGGCATCGCGGCAATTCGCGACATCCGCCGCCGCTTCGGCGAGGTGATCCCCGCGATCCTGATCACCGCCGACCGCAGCCCGCATGTGCGCGCCGCCGCGCGTGAGGAGAACATCGCCGTGCTCAACAAGCCAGTGAAGCCGGCCTCGCTTCGCGCCCTGCTCGGGCAATGGCGCATCCAGCAGATGGTCGCGGCGGAGTAGTCAGCAGGCTGTAGCCCGGATGAGCGCAAGCGACATCCGGGTTGCCCCCGGGGCATCGGTTCCGCTCACCCGGGCTGAAGATTATTTCCCCGTCGGCATATCGTGCCGCCAGGCCGACCCTGCGATCTTGGCCGCCGCGATCACGGCTTGGGTGCGGCTTTCGACGCCGAGCTTCTGCAGGATCGCCGAGACATGGGCCTTGATGGTGGCCTCGGAGACGCCGAGCTCATAGGCGATCTGCTTGTTGAGCAGCCCCTCCGACAGCATCATCAGCACCCGCACCTGCTGCGGCGTCAACGTCACCAGCCGATCGCGCAACTTGGTCATGTCTGGATCGGCGGCGGCGTTGAGATCGGTGTCCGGCGGCACCCATATCTCGCCCTCCATCACCTTCACGATCGCATCGCGCAGGGTGTCGACGCCGAACCGCTTCGGGATGAAACCGGATGCACCGAAATCGAGCGAGCGGCGGATCGTCGCGCGCATCATCCGTGGCCGACACGATCACGACCGGCATCGCCGGATATTGCGCGCGCAGATAGATCAGGCCGGAGAAACCGGAAATGCCGGGCATGGTGAGGTCGAGCAGAACAAGATCGACCTCGGCGTCCTTTTCCAGCAGCGCGGTCAGGTCCTCGAACGAGCCGGCTTCGTCGATCACGGCCGAGCTCACGACGCTCGCGACCGCCTGCCGCAACGCATTGCGAAACAAGCGGATGATCATCAGCGATGACAAGACGGGTGTTGGCAGGCGCCATTCTTGAATTCTTAACAGACGCAGTCTTGAGAGATTCCACGACCACCGCGGCGACCAGTCGTGACGCGTGGTCTTGTGAAATACTCCTCCGCTGGGACATTGCATGCAAGCAGCAATTCACCTGATGAATAAAGCAGTTAATCCGCTTCTTGTGCATCGCAGCATCTAACGATGCGTGTCGATTCGCCGCACCTGTGTTGCGAGCTCCAATGCGGTCATTCAGACAGCTCCCATAAATTGCAGCACGACCTCGCGCGCGTGAGGCCGGGCGCGATGCTCGATCAGATAGATCGCCTGCCAGGTGCCGAGCATCATCCTGCCGTCGCGCACCGGAACCTGCAGCGAAGTGGCGGTCAGCATGGTCTTGATGTGGGCCGGCATGTCGTCCGGACCTTCGGTGTCATGAACCCAGCCGGCACTCTCCGGCGCCAGCCGTGACAGCGCGGTGGTGAGATCCTGCAGCACGCTGGGATCGGCGTTTTCCATGATCGTCAGCGACGCCGAGGTGTGCCGGATGAAGACGCTGACCGCGCCCTCCCTCGCGTCGACCTGGCTGAGAAAGGCAGCAACCTCCCGCGTCAGATCGGTGAAGCCGCGGCCCGGGGTCCGCACCGTCAGCACCGACGTGATGATGGTGTTGACCGTGACGGTCGACGCCGCGCTGCGCGAGATGGCTTTGGTGGACATGCTCAGATCTTCCCCGACATGTCTTTCTGGACGCGATTGGCCATGTCGAGCAGCCGCCGCCAGGCCTGCTCCGCAAACGACATCATGCGATCCATGTCCTGATCGCTCGGCAGCGGAATCTCGATCTTGCGCGACCCGTCGGCCGACTTCGGCTCAGAAGGTTTGGGCGCAGCAGGCTTCGGCTCGGCCTTTTGCAATTGATCGGATTTCGGCAACGCCTGGTCCTTCGGCAAGGCGTCGTCGATCTTGCCGGTGACGGTCTGGTCGCGCGAGGCGAGCTGCGCCTTCAGCCGCTCGTTCTCCGCCTGCAACCGGCCAATCTCAGCATCCATCGCGGCACGCTCGTCTGGCACCGCATAGCAGGACCATCCCGTGCCCGCCTCGTTGCGGCAGGTCGAGATCGATCCCATCCTGGTGTCGAGCCGGATCACGCCGTCAGGCGTGGGCGACATCGTGTAACGACCATTGTCGCCATCGGATGCGGCCTCTTCGGCCGCAACAGGCCCGATCATGCAAGCCGCGGCAACCACCGCTGCGGCAAAGCCGCGCCGCGGCGATACCAATGCGATCGATATCCGTGCGTTCATGACCTTGCTCCCACCTCAGCCAAGCATCCCGGTCCGCAGCGCTGCGCTCGAATTTTGGCGCGCGCGTGGTTGCGCTGCGAGCCTCCCGCCCACGGTTTTCGATCCATGGGCCGGACGCCGCGATTTCAACGCAAGCGAGCCACATTCGCTCCGTCGCCGACGACCGAGCGCGTCGTCGAAGCGGGCGGATCGCGCGCTGCACAAGCGCGCGCTGATGCGGCGCGGTGACAGCTGTCGACCGATCTGGCATAACACCAAGAAATTCAACGAAATCAACAGTATAACTGTTCCACACGCAATCTTGACTTGGCAGGATGTGGTCAGTATGGTCCGCGCGGCTTTAAAGGGCGACGGGGCGCAATTTCCTTCAACCCGCGGCGGCGTATCGGTCTTCACATCATGGCGGAAGGCACGAACGACGACGGCGGACACGGAAATCGCGATAAATCGACCGATGAGGCTGCGCTTTCCGCGAGGCTCGGAAGTCTTGATCAGCGGTTGTCCGAACTTCGTGACAACCGCGCGACCGGGACTGACCAACCTGGAGGTGGAAGCGGAGACTGTGCAGCCAGAGCATCTGCGATGGCACGCGGTCTTCGGCTTTCCTCCGAGTTGATCGCCGGCGTTCTTGTCGGTGCGGTTCTCGGCTGGGGTTTCGACCGCTTGCTGTCGACATCGCCCTTTGGATTCATCGTGTTTTTCCTGCTCGGCTTCGCAGCCGGCGTGGTGAACGTGGTGAGATCCGCGGGCGTAGCTCCGGACCAGACCCGCCGATGACGGCATGCGGAAGTCCCGTCGAATGTAATGCAAAGCGCCGGCGTGGCCGGTGAACAACGAGACGCCACGCGGATGATCGATCCGATCGAACAATTCCACCTCACCAAGATCTTCACGATCGGCCACATCGGCGGTCATGAGATCGCCTTCACCAATTCCACCGCCTACATGCTGGTCGCGGTGGCGATCATCGCCGTCTCGATGCTCGGTGCAGGACGGGCGCTGGTGCCGGGGCGCTTCCAGTCGGTGGTCGAGCTGTCCTACGAATTCGTCGCCAACATGATCAGAACCAGCGCCGGCTCGGAAGGCATGAAGTTCTTCCCGTTGGTGTTCTCGCTGTTCATGTTCATCTTCATCTCGAACCTGGTCGGCACCGTCCCCTACACCTTCACCGTCGCCAGCCACATCATCATCACCTTCTCGCTGGCGATCCTGGTGTTCCTGACGGTCATCCTCTACGGCTTCTACAAGAACGGCCTGAAGTTCTTTAAGCTGTTCGTGCCGTCGGGCATCCCGGTGGTGATCCTGCCGCTGGTGGTGCTGATCGAGATCATCTCCTTCTTCTCCCGCCCGATCTCCCACAGCGTCCGTCTGTTCGCCAACATGCTGGCCGGACACGTCACGATCAAGGTGTTCGGCGCCTTCGTCGTCATGCTCGGCGCGCTCGGCACCGCCGGCAAGGTCGGCGCGCTGCTGCCGCTCGGCCTCAATGTCGCGCTCACCGCGCTCGAGCTGATGGTCGGCTTCCTGCAGGCCTACGTCTTCACCATCCTCACCTGCATCTATCTCAACGATGCTATCCATCCGGGCCACTGATCCGGCCCAACTCACAACCTCTAAAAGGAGCTTCTCATGGATCCGGTCGCAGCGAAGTACATTGGCGCAGGCATTGCCTGTATCGGCATGGGCGGCGCCGGCGCCGGCATCGGCATCATCTTCGGCAACTATCTCTCGGCCGCGCTGCGTAATCCGTCCGCCGCTCAGGGCCAGTTCGGCAACCTGATCTTCGGCTTCGCGGTGACCGAAGCGCTCGGCATCTTCTCGCTGCTGATCGCCCTGCTCCTGCTGTACGCCGTCTAAGCGCGGCCCGAGCCGGACAGGAGAACGCCCGTGGCTGAAAGTCATGGCGAGGCAGCCCACGGATCTGCCGGGGGCACGACCGCCCACACCGAGGCCGAGGGCGGCTTTTCCTCCCTTCCAGTCGGCAAGCTTTCCCTCGCAGCTCGTCTCCCTGCTGGTCGCCTTCGTGGTGCTGTACGTGATCGTGTCACGTCTGGCGCTGCCGAAGGTCGGCGGGGTGATCGATGCCCGCCAGAAGGCCATCGATATCGATCTTTCGGACGCGCAGCGGCTGAAGGACGAGTTGGAGGCCGCGATCAAGGCGTATGAAAGCGCGCTTTCGACCGCCCGGGCCAGCGCCCAGGCGATCGGAGCGGAGACCCGCGAGAAGCTCGCGGCCGCGTCGGATGCCGAACGCAAGGCTTTGGAACAGAGCCTGGCGACCAAGCTCGCCGATGCGGAGAAATCCATCGCCGCCACCCGCGCGACCGCGATGAGCAACGTCCGTGGCATTGCCGCGGATGCGGCCAGTGCGATCGTCGAGCAGTTGACCGGCAAAGCTCCGACGGCAAAGGCGCTCGATGCCGCCGTGGACGCGTCCTTGAAGGGAACTGCCTGATGTTCGCTGATCCGGAAACCTGGGTTGCGATCGCCTTTATCATCCTGATTGCCCTGTTCGGCTATTTCGGCGTGCATCGCATGCTGCTGACCGCGCTCGACCATCGCGCCGATCGCATCAGGTCCGAACTCGACGAGGCCAAGCGCCTCAAGCAGGAGGCGGCAAAGGTGCTCGCGGACTACAAGTCCCGCCGTGCCAGTGCCGAGCGTGAGGCCCAGGAGATCGTGACCTCTGCCAAGGCGGAGGCCGAGCGCATCGCAACCGAGGCCAAGGCCAAGATGGAAGATTTCGTCGCCCGCAGGACCAAGGCAGCCGAGAGCAAGATCGCGCTCGCGGAAGCCCAGGCGGTGGCGGATGTCCGCTCTGCGGCTGCGGAAGCTGCCGTGCAGGCGGCCACCACGGTGCTGTCGCAGACGGTGACGGGCAAGCTTGCCGACACCCTCGTCGCCAAGGGCATCGCGGAAGTCCGCCAGAAGCTGAACTGAACGGATCTTACGCACCTTCGATCAGACCACCTTTCGAAACAGCCGGCGCGACATCCTCGCGCCGGCTTTTTCTTTGTCTTTGATGTCCCGGTCTTCGATCCCCGTCCGATCAGCCGGACCGCTATTTCTTCTTTCGCCCACGCGGCGCTCTCGGCTCCGGCCCGAGCGCCTGCGGATCGAAGCCGATGTAGAACACATAGGCGTCCGGATTGACGCCTGGTCCCGGCACCGGCACTGGATAGACCATATCCTCGGCGACCAGTGTGAACGGCACGCTGCCGTCCTCGGTCATCTGCACGGTGGTGCGGTAGGCCTTGGTCGCGATCACCTTCTCGTTGACGCCTCCCTGCACCACTGCGACCCGCATCGGGATCTCAACCGTGGCGGGCGCGCCGGCGGCGCCGGCGATCACCCGGCCCTCGATGCCGATCTTGGCGATGATCTGATTGCCCTCAAGATTGCACTCGCGCGCCGTCCTGGTGATCGAGGCCTGGAACTTGACGTCGTTGCCGACCGGCTGCTTGCCGGGTGCAGCCACCGCATAGGTGGAGGCCCCGGCGCGGATGTTGACCGGCGGGCAGGTCAGGCCCTCGGTTGGATCCGTCGGTGGACCGCCGGAGGCCGGTAAGTTCTGCTGGTCCGATTTGTTGTCCGACCCGCCACCGAACAGGTTCTTGAAGCGATCGGTCAGCGACTGCGCCGCCGCTGATGGTGCGAAGCTGGTCGCGCCCAGCGTCATGGATACCGCGGCGAGGGCCGCAAACCGGATTGCACGTGTCTCACGCATGGGATGTCCTTGAGGCTTGTCGTTGCCCGGCCACCGCGTCTCGCTTCAACAGCGCGATCACGGCGGAGCCGTGGCTTTCTTCATCGTTCAAATTGGCGGCGCGGCCAGTGCGGCTGCGCGCTGTGAAAACAGTTTTGAGGTCATCCTACCCACGAAAATCATCGTTCAGCAGACCGTACAGAAAGTGGTCCTGCCAGACTCCGTTGATGCAGAGATAGCGGCGCGCCAGCCCCTCGCGGGTGAAGCCGCATTTCTCCAGCACCCGGATCGACGGCGCATTGGTCGGAATGCAGGCGGCCTCCACCCGGTGCAGATTGAGCTCGCCGAACAGCGTCGGCAACAAAAGCCGCAGCGCCGCGGTCATGTAGCCGCGATGGGCATGCGGCTCTCCCATCCAATAGCCGATGGTGCCGGCTTGCACGATGCCGCGACGGACATTGGCGAGCGTGATGCCGCCAAGCATGGCGCCGTCGTTCTCGCGGAACACGATGAACGGATAGGAACGGTCGGCCGCCATATCGTCGGCATAGCGGCGCAACCGGCGTCGGAAGCCGGAGCGGGTCAGATCGTCGGAGGGCCAGATCGGCTCCCACGGCGTGAGATATTCGCGGCTGTAATCGCGCAGCTGCGCCCACTGCATGTAATCGGCCATCTGCGGCGCGCGCAGAAACAGCCCGTTGCCGCGCGGCGCGAGCGCCGTCGGACCGCTGGATGGCAAACGAAACAGGGCCACCTGTGATGCTCCCCTGCTCTTCAGCTCCGGCCGATGACCATTTCGCAACCTGCGATCTCACGTTGCGACATGGACGCCTGCGGCCTCAATGTAGCTGAGCCTTGGATTTCGACCCACTCAATCCTTCCGCGAATGTCACGGCGCTGTCCAGACCCCTGCCGCTGCCGAGCGCGACCACCGCAGGTCGCGAGCGCGCGAGCAGCGTGCGCGCCGCATCACGGGTGCTCTCGACGCTGACGGCATCGATCTTGGCCACCATCTCCTGCAAAGTCTGCGGTCGGCCATAGGCGAGAATATGGCGCGCGAGCTGTTCGGCACGCGAGGAGCAGCTCTCCAGCGCCATCAACAGTCCCGCCTTCATCTGCGCCTTGGCGCGGGCGACCTCGGCATCGGTCAGGGTCTCGACCGCATCGCCGATGATGTCGACCACCACTTCCATCATTTCCGGCGCGTCGGCCGGATCGGTCCCGGTGTAGAGGCCGAAGAACCCGGTGTCGCTGTAGGGCGCGTGGAACGTATAGACCGAGTAGCACAGGCCGCGGTTCTCCCGGACCTCCTGGAACAGGCGGGATGACATGCCGCCGCCCAGGATGTTGGCGAAGACCTGGAGCGAGAACAGCGAGGGATCGGCCTGCGGGACACCTTCCAGCGCCATCGTCAGGTGCGCCTGCTCGAGGTCGCGATGCACGACCTTGGAGCCACCCTTGCCGAACGCAGCCGGCAGCGGCTTCGGCGCTTCGGTGCCGTTGAAGGCCGCAAAGTGCTTGGTCACGTCGTCGACGATGCGCGCATGATCGACCGCGCCGGCCGCAGCCACCACCATGTCGGGGCCGCGATAATGCGTCGACAGGTAGCCGCGCAGCTTGTCGCGATCAAAACCCTTCAGCGTCTTGGCGGTGCCGAGCAGCGAGCGGCCCATCGGCTGGTCCGGGTAGCAGAGCTCGTTGAGGTGCTCGAACACGACATCGTCGGGGGTGTCCTGTGCCGCGCCGATTTCCTGCACGATCACGTTCTTCTCGCGCTCCAGCTCCTCCGGCACGAAGGACGGATTGGCGAGGATGTCGGAGAGCACGTCGAGCGCCAGCGGCACATCGGCCTTCATGACCCGCGCGTAATAGGCGGTGGTCTCGGTCGAGGTGCCGGCATTGAGGTCGCCGCCGACCGCCTCGATGGCCTCGACGATCTCGCGCGCGCTGCGCGTGGTGGTGCCCTTGAACGCCATGTGCTCGAGCAGATGCGAAATGCCGTGCTCGTCCGCCTTCTCGTCGCGGCCGCCGACGCCGGCCCAGACGCCGAGTGCGGCGGTCTCGAGATGCGGCATCGTATCGGTCACGACCGTCAGCCCGGTCGGCAGCTTGGTGACTTCCACAGCCATTAACCTGCAACTCCCTGCTTGGCGGCGCGGCTGACCGACAGGATGAATTTCTCGACCTCGGCCTGGTCGTTACGCATGATCCGGACCTCTTCGCGCTTGTTCATCAGCCCTTCGAGCCAGACCGGCAATTGCGGCCGCACGCCGCAGGCGGCTTCCACCGCATCGGGAAATTTCGCCGGATGCGCCGTCGACAGCACGATGTTCGGCACCGAAATGTCCGACGAATCGCGGTCGGCGACCGCGAGCGCCACCGCCGTATGCGGATCGACGAGATCGCCGGCCTCGCGAAACGCGGCGCGAATCGCGGCTGCTGTCTCGGTTTCGTCGGCGCGGCCGGCGTCGAAATCGGCGCGGATCGCAGCCAGCATCGTATCCGGCAGCACAAAACGCCCGGACTGCTTCAGCTGCGCCATCAGCCGGCGCACGGTGTCGGCATCGCGGCCTGCGGCCTCGAACAACAGCCGCTCGAAATTCGACGAGACCTGGATGTCCATCGAGGGCGAAGTGGTCGCGTGCACCTCGCGCACCTCGTAATGGCCGGTCTTGAGCGTGCGCGGCAGGATGTCGTTGACGTTCGCGGCGATACGCAGATTGCGGATCGGCAGGCCCATCCGCTTGGCGACGTAGCCGGCGAAGATGTCGCCGAAATTGCCTGTGGGCACCGTGAAGTCGACGCTGCGCTGCGGGCGCGCCGACCGCGACGGCCGACGTGAAGTAGTAGACCACCTGCGCGACCACGCGCGCCCAGTTGATCGAGTTGACGCCGGACAGCGCCACCGCATCGCGGAAGCGATGGTTGTTGAACAGGCCCTTCACGATCGCCTGGCAATCGTCGAAATTGCCTTCGATGGCGAGCGGATGGACGTTGGCTGCACCGGCCGTCGTCATCATGCGACGCTGGACTTCGGAGATGCGGCCGTGCGGGAACAGCACGATCAGATCGGCATTGTCGCGGCCGGCGAAAGCTTCGACCGCCGCGCCGCCGGTGTCGCCCGAGGTCGCGACCACGATGGTGGTGCGCTCGCCGCGCTTGGCCAGCACATGGTCCATCAGCCGCGAGATCAGCTGCATCGCCACGTCCTTGAAGGCGAGCGTCGGGCCGTGGAATAGCTCCAGCACGAACTGATGCGGGGCGATCTGGCGAAGCGGCACCACCGCCGGATGGCGGAAAGTAGCATAGGCCTCGTTGGCCATGCGGCCGAGCTCGGCATCCGGGATCTCGCCGGCGACGAACGGCTTGATGATTTCGACCGCGACCTCCCAATAGGGCCGGCCGAAAAACTGCGCGATCACGTCATGCGAGAGAAGCGGCCAGGTCTCGGGCACGTAGAGGCCGCCATCGCGGGCCAGCCCGGTCAGCATCACGTCGCAGAAGGTGAGCGCGGGGGCTTCCCCGCGAGTGGACACGTAACGCGTCAAGTCGGTCTCCAGGCCCTCATCATGAGACTTAAGCCATTGATTTGATTAGAGATCGTAACTTGCCTCGCGGCAAACTGACCTGGCACCATAATCGTTTTGCCCGGGCGGGGAAACCGGTAGTTGCCGCGGAAATGGCGCACATGAGGGGGTACATTCCGGTCACGGCAAGCCATTACTCACCAGGTAGTCATCGCCCGGCCTGACCGGGCGATCCAGTATCCCAGAGGCGGCAGCGATCGACCGAGAGGCCGCGGCGTACTGATCGTCCGCCTCCGCGGACGATGACACCGAAAATGTTGCATCGTCGTCGCTCACTTTCCGGCACATACGATCTCATTCTCGCGGCGCCGTTGCGTCCGAGTCTTGTTCGTTCATTCACCCTCTCGAAATCGAGGGCGCAGGGAAGGCCGGGCGCCGGCTGACGCCCATGGTCCGCGTGCAGCAAAAAAGCACGCGGCAGAACCACAGGTGCAGCCGAGATCACCCGGCCTTCCCTGCGCGATTGGGTTACGGCTTATTCGCGCTCTCCTCGGGGACCGGCTCTCTTGCCCCCGTCGCTCACGATGCTCGTCGAGAGGCATCGCGAACTTGGCCTCAGCACCGGGAGGCCAGGACCACACGATTTCGCCGTCCGCGCCCGCGCCGGTCGTCTACCGTCGCCTGCACGTCCATCGCAGCCCGCCTCCACGTTCGTGACGACGCGTACGCCCCTCTTCGACGAGGCGGGATACGCATAGACAATCACAAATTCTAAAAAAAAGAAACAAGAATATTTTTCGCGCGAAGGCTTGATATGACCGACATGCCTGAACCGCCACGCAAAATAAGCTTTTTGGCGCAGCCGAATCCGAGCGCGGCAAAGCCCCTCGCCACGCATTTCGCTGTACCGTTAAGCGTTTGGCCTGTGCAGCGGGCTCTCGTTGCGCCCTTTGATCACGCCCGCGAGCACCAGATCATGCTTGGGCAAGAGATGGGTCGACTGTTGCGGAAAGTCGATCTTCGGTTCGTGAAGTCGGACGGGGACCGTCTCTGTCCCTGGCGAATAAGGATTGAAGACGAGAATTGTGTCCGAGAAATCTGCGAACCGCGCCGATAGCACGATGGCGTCGGTTCGGCTGCCATCGATGGTCGCGTAGCCATCGAGCGCGACGCTAACGAACCGTGCCTTTTTGTGCTCGGACATGAACCAGTGAGCGGCTGCCTGTTCGAACAGCTTGGGGTCATTGCCCCCAATCGCTGTCATGGTCTCGGTCGCCCCCTGCCAGAGACCGAGCGAGGACGTCATCCCGCTCGGGATGAGGTATCCGTCCTGCATCAGGATGCGGCTGACGAAAGCCAAGTGGCGTCCTGCGAATTGAGCAAGGGCCGTTAGACGACGGTCCGCGCGGGAAGCAAAAAAGCAGCTCTCCTTGCTTTCGATCACCAGATGCGAAAGGTGCAACAGGCATCATATCCTCACATATTCGCTCTGCAACCTATCGTCGAACATGAGGCTCCATTGATAGTCACAATCCGCCTTGGACCGGACCGGCGCCTCCCCGTCAGATGATACAGGCCCGGATCACTGGACTGCGCATCAAGGGAGCACCAGAGCGAGCGCACCTATGTGCGGGCGCAAAGTAACTGCATCAATCGAGTTTGAAACGCCCGATCTTCAGCTCCTGAAATGCATCGGCGAATACTGAGCAAGAAGCAACCGGCCCGACATTGCTGCCGTCTGGTCGATCAGGAAGGCGCAATCGAAGGATGGGCGGCAATGCCGGGCGCGCCATTGCCCTTCGCCATGCGCCGAGGCCTGCCAGACGATAGCGATCGACCGCCGCCTGTGGACGGCGCCGTGAGCACAGATGCACAGGGCTTGCTCCGGCAATTGCGTCTTCTCCAGAATCTGGCCTGCGCGATGACGATGGCTGCTGCCGCTCATCGACCTGGCCTTCGCCCGCAAGGGCGGCTGACGATCTGCAGCCGTCGAGCGCCGCCGCGCCCGGCTGTGGGCGGACCGACGAGCGCTTCGTCGATCCATCCTCCGGTGAGACGCTCGAGGTCTTGTTGATCCGATATGCGGCGAGCGCGCCTATGTGCGGGCGCACGGACATGTCGGCCATCCTGACTGACGACAAACCGCGATAGGTCATGACCGTTCCGGCGAGATCAAGATCAGTCGCGGCTGCCCGCGATATTAGCACGCATGTCTCCACTGATGCACGCATGAAGACGATGGCGCAGACCTGCAGGCGCGGTCGCCCTGATTGCGGCGAGACGCAGGCCGCGGCATTGCGCCGGTAACGCGAAGCATGGCTGCGCGAAACAATCGCGTATCGCAGCTCCGTTAGGCCTCTTGATCGTCACGATCACGCAATCATTGGACACGCCCGGCGAGACCTTTTACCATGACCGAGATACTCGAGATCGCGCTGCCGATCCTGCTCGCGGCGCTGCTGATCTACGCGAGCCTGCAGGCCTTCAGACACAAGCGCGCGCTGTTCAGATGGGGCGTCGGCGGCGTCGCGGCGTTGCTGGCCGTGATCGCGACCATCGCCAGCGTGTTCGCGCTTGCCGGCCTGGCGCGATTGGACGCACATGGCGCGCCGGCTGCTTCCCCCACCATCGCCGGCACCGCAGAGCAAATCCATCGCGGGCACGAGATCGCGGACGGATTCTGCAGCGGCTGTCATTCGCCGGAGGACACCGCCACTTCCCTCAGCGGCGGCCGTGATCTCGGCGGCCATCTTCCGCTGCCGCTCGGCGCCTTCGTCGCACCCAACCTGACGCCGGCGGGCCCGATCGCCGGATGGTCCGATGGAGACATCTTCCGCGCGATCCGCGACGGCGTCGGCCCCAGCGGCCGCAGGCTGTTCATCATGTCGCTGACCAATGCGTCCAGGCTCAGCGATGACGACACCAAAGCCGTGATCGCCTATCTGCGCAGCCTGCGCACTGATGGCCAAGACACCGGCGCGACGCCCGACCGCTTCTCGCTGCTCGGCCTCGTCATGCTCGGTGCACACATGCTGCCGGACACCAAGCCGATTCCTGCCGGCATCGTTACCGCGCCACCCGAAGCGCCGACGGCGGAGTTCGGCGAATACATCCTGTCCTATCAGGATTGCCGCGAGTGCCACGGCAAGGCGCTGACCGGAGGCGTGCCGGGCCAGCTTCCGCCGATCGGACCGGATCTCAACGTCGTCAAGGTCTGGAGCTTCGATCAGTTCGCCGCCACCATGCGCACCGGCGTCGATCCCACCGGCCACGAACTCGGCCAAGGACATGCCGTGGCGGCCGATCGGACGGATGAGCGACGACGAGTTGCACGCCATCTACCAATATTTGACGCAGCTGCCGGCGAGCTGACCGGAACTTCATCCATGCGGCGGACACGTATCATCTGCGCGTCCTCCGCATGAGCGGCCCGTAACAGCGGGCCGCCTGCGTGCGAAGAGACCGTCATCGACAATATTGCGAATGGCGGACGATCGATGATGCATAACTCCCTTCCGGCGAAAACCATCAGCCGAGGCAACGAGCTGGTTTGCGCGATGTTTGCTATCGCTCAATCATCGCCGATTGCGCGCTGGGCGCCGATCCCGCTGCGGCTGATCGTGGGCTATGGCTTCGCCGAGCATGGGTTCGCCAAATTGCTGCGCGGCCCGGAGAATTTCACCGGGCTGCTGCATGCGCTGGGCCTGCCGATGCCGGCGATGTTCGCCTGGATCACCATCGTGACCGAAATCGCAGGCGGCATCCTCATGCTGCTCGGCGCGCTGGTGCCGCTGATCAGCATTCCGATGGCGATCGTGCTCATCGTCGCGATCGTCACGGTGCATTGGCAGCACGGATTTTCATCGATCAAGCTGCTGGCCATCACGCCGCACGGCGGGCATTTCGGCGAGCCGGGCTACGAGACCGACCTGCTCTATCTCGCCTGCATCCTTGCGCTGGCGCTCGGCGGCGCTGGGCCGTTCGCCATCGACAACTGGATCAGGCGACGCATCGCGGCGCGGCGCGGCAGCGTCTCATGACTGATGACGAGATCAGGACGGGCGCGCGCGCCGGCCGCGGATCCACACCGCGAAGGCGATCAGGAGCGCGGCGGCGAGCGAGAACCAGGTGATGGCATATTGCATGTGCTCGTCGCGCAGATGCGGCGTGAGCGGTCCCGGCTGCGGAATGTTGTTGGCGGGCACAGGCGTCTCGAGATCGATGTAGAACGGCGCGACCTCACCCCAACCGAGTGCCTTCGCCATCGCCAGATGATCCCTGGTGAACCAGAGCCGCTTGTCGTGGTTCTCCGCCGGCGTCAGCCAGCCTGCGCGTTCCGGAAAGCGTAAGTACCCGGTGAGCGTAACCGGCTCGCCCGTGACGAGCTTGTTGACCGCGCGATCCTCGACGCTCCGCTCCTGCATCGTGTTGGCGACGAATCCGGTGTCGATCACGACCGTCTCGCCCGAAGCCAGCCGCGCCGGCAGGAATGCCCAGGTGCCGGGACCGGAGACATCCTCGCGCACGGCAGAGCCGGCGCTGTAGACCATCACGTCGGGCTGCTTCAAATAGGTCGCGGTGAAGGTGACACGACGGAATTCATCATGCGCGGCGTTCAGCGCGTGCCATTCCGAGGGCGGTGGCAGCGCGATCGGCGCCGCACCGATGCGGGCATCGAGCGCTGCGATCAGCGCATGCTTCTCGGCCCTGCGCTCGAGCTGCCAGACGCCAAGGCCGATGCAGAGCGCGATCATCGCGGCGGTGAACGCGGCAAAGGCGCGGGTGGTGGAGGCGGCGGAAGTGGTCATGCAGACGCGCTCGCGTGGCTCATGACGGGCCGCGATCGATGAGCTGGCCGGGTGCGGCCTTGTGGTGAAATTGCAGTGCGATCAGCAGCGACTTCATCGCGCGCAGCGGCAGCAGCGTGGTGACGAGAATCAGCGGCAACCACAATGCGGCGTGGACCCAGAACGGCGGCTGGTACTTGACCTCGACGATCAGCGCGGCTGCGACCACGATCGCACCCGCGATCATCATGATGAAGATCGCCGGCCCGTCGCCGGTGTCGATGAAGGCATAGTCGAGGTCGCACACCTCGCAGCGAGGCTTGAGGCCGAGGAAGCCGGTGAACAATCTGCCCTGGCCGCAGCGCGGACAGCGACAGGCCAGGCCGCGCAGGATGGTCTGCGAGAGCGTAACGGGCTGCTGGTTCATCATGGAGGTCCCTGGCTGCTCTTCGAGAATGGAACGCGTGTGTCAAAGCCACGAACTCCGTTCACGTCTCCACGCGCGCGAGAGGGGCGCGCCGCCGGCGTGGAACGCGCGCCAACCAAGCGCAACGCGACTCTAAGCACCTCAACGAAAAGGGCGGCCCTGCGGCCGCCCCTTGTAGCACGATCCGCTGCCGTCAGTGCACGGCGCCGGCCACGCCCTCGGCGCCACGGCCCCAGATGTAGATGCAGATGAACAGGAACAGCCAGACCACGTCGACGAAATGCCAGTACCAGGCGGCGAACTCGAAGCCGAGATGCTGCTTCGGCGTGAAGTGGCCGAGATAGGCACGGATCAGGCAGACGGTCAGGAAGATGGTGCCGACCAGCACATGGAAACCGTGGAAGCCGGTCGCCATGAAGAAAGTGGCGCCAAAGACGTTGCCGCTGAAGGCGAATTCCGCATGGGCGTATTCGTAAGCCTGCACGCTGGTGAAGGCCACGCCGAGCAGGATGGTGAGGATCAGGCCGTATTTCAGGCCCCGGCGGTCGTTCTCGAGCAGCGCATGGTGCGCCCAGGTCACGGTCGTGCCGGAGGTGAGCAGCAGCAGCGTGTTGAGCAGCGGCAGGTGCCAGGGATCGAGCGCCTCGATGCCGTGCGGCGGCCAGGTGCCGGGCACGCTGCAGGCGCCCATCTGGGTGCCGGCGCCGCAGCCGAACACGGCGTCACGGGTGGCCTGAACGGCGTCGGACGGGAACAGCGAAGAGTTGAAGAAGGCCCAGAACCAGGCAACGAAGAACATCACCTCGGAGGCGATGAACAGGATCATGCCGTAGCGGTGATGCAGCTGCACCACGCGGGTGTGGTCGCCCTTGTACTGCGCTTCCTTGATGACGTCGCCCCACCAGCTCGCCATCGTGTAGAGCACGCCGATCAGGCCGATGCCGAACACGATCGGCGCGGCCGAATACAGATGATGCATCCAGCCCACCGCGCCGAACGCCATGATGAAGGCCGAGATCGAGCCGACGATCGGCCACGGGCTCGGATCGACGAGATGGTAGTCGTGATGCTTAGCGTGGGCCGTAGCCATGTTAAGTCTCTCCCCAGAACGATGCCGGCTGGGCCGGCAGATATTCCCTCAAATCAAAGCACGGAAACGCTGACAGAAGCGGCCTCATCACAGGGCGCCCCGCGGCTTGTCCGGCTCCCGCGCGGCGACCGGCTTCGGCGCGACGTCGCGGACCGGATAGAACGTGTAAGACAATGTGATCGTGTTCAGCGTGTCGTTCTCGTGGTCGTTCACGATCGACGGATCGACATAGAACACGACCGGCATCTCGCGCGTCTCGCCCGGCGCCATGGTCTGCTCGGTAAAGCAGAAGCAGTTGATCTTGGTGAAGTAGGAGCCGACCGTCAGCGGCGTGACATTGTAGGCCGCCTGGCCCGTAGTCGTCCGCGCCGACTGGTTGGTCACGGTATAGTAGACCGTCACCACCTCGCCGATCTTGATCTGGATCTCGGTCTTTTCCGGCTGGAATTTCCACGGCAGCCCGCCGGCGACGTTGGAGTCGAAGCGCACCGCAACGGTGCGTGCGATCGGGCCGGTCTTGGGCGCGGCTTCGGCAACCTGGGTGGTGCCGTTGAAGCCGGTGGCGCGGCAGAACCAGTTGTAGAACGGCACGGCCGCATAAGCGGCGCCGACCATCAGCACGGCAACGGCGCCGGCGGTAGCGCCGACCATCGCGTCACGCCGGGTGGCACGGCGCGGCTGGTGCGCCTGTCGCGGCGGCTCTGCACTTGTCGGTTGTTCGGGCTTGTCCATCAGATCGGCCGCCTCAATACCGCGGGTCCCTTGACCAGGGTGACCGCAAAGAACAACACCACCAGCACGCCGAGCGCGAGCGCAATCGCGATCGAGCGGCGACGCCGGGCCCGCAGCTGCGCCTCGGTGAGGACGATTCCGTCTTCTGGCTGGTTCGGCTCCGTCATGTCGGTGCCCTGCGCTCCCTTAACCGACCGAGCCCGACGCGAAAAACGGCAGGATCATGCGCACGACGGCCTCGACGCCCAGGGTCGCGAACAGCGCAAACAGATACAGGATCGAGAAGGCGAACAGCTTCTTGTTGGCGCGCAGCGAGGCGATACGCTCGCGCTTGCGATAGACCTCGATCGCGAGCCACATCATGCCGGCGCCGAGCACCAGCGAGACCGCACCATAGACCGCATCGAAATAGCCGAGCGGCCAAGGTGCCAGCGCAATGGCGACCAGCACGATGGTGTAGAGCAGGATCTGCAGCCGCGTCGCATCGGGGCCCGCGACCACCGGCAGCATCGGAATGCCCGCACGGGCGTAGTCATCGGAGCGGAACAGAGCCAGCGCCCAGAAATGCGGCGGGGTCCAGAAGAAGATGATCAGGAACAGCCAGAGCGGCTCGGGCGCGATCGATCCGGTCGCGGCGACCCAGGCCACGACAGGCGGCAGCGCACCGGCGGCGCCGCCGATCACGATGTTCTGCGCGGTCCAGCGCTTCAGGCAGATCGTGTAGATCACGACGTAGAAGAAGATGGTGAAGGCGAGCAGCGCCCCGGCATACCAGTTGACGAGGATGCCGAGCGTCATCACCGAGAAGAACGCGAGCGTCGAGCCGAAGGCGAGCGCCTCGGGCCGGGTGATGCGGCCGCGCGGGATCGGGCGGTTGGCGGTGCGCGTCATCTTGGCGTCGATGTCGCCTTCCAGCGCCATGTTGAGCGCGCCGGACGCGCCGGCACCGACGGCGATGCACAGCAGCGAGGTGATCGCGAGGACGGGATGGAAATGGCCCGGCGCGATCAGCAGCCCGACCAGCGCCGTGAAGATCACGAGCGACATCACCCGCGGCTTCAACAGCGCGAGATAGTCGGCGACATCGGCCTCCGAGATCCGGGGACCTGCCGCAATGGCGTTGTGCTCGATGACCGACACGATAGGGGTTCCGATCTTTCGCTTCAGCATTCCAGCCGGGCCGAAGGCCCAGCTGAGGTAAAGAGCGGCGTCTCCCGACGAGACGCCGCAATATCAAGACTTGATCACTGCACCTTCGGCAGCGTCTCGAACTGATGGAACGGCGGCGGCGAGGACAGCGTCCACTCCAGCGTCGTGGCACCCGGTCCCCACGGATTGTTCGCAGCCTGCTCCTTGCGCATGAAGGCATCGACCACGCCATAGAGGAAGATCAGGACGCCGAAGCCCGAGATGTAGGAGCCGATCGACGACACCAGATTCCAGCCGGCGAACGCATCCGGATAGTCGATGTAGCGGCGCGGCATACCCGACAGGCCGAGGAAGTGCTGCGGGAAGAACACGAGGTTGACGCCGATGAAGGTGACCCAGAAGTGCGCCTTGGCGATCGGCTCCGAGTACATGTAGCCGAACATCTTCGGGAACCAGTAGTACCAGCCGGCGAAGATCGCGAACACGGCGCCGAGCGACAGCACGTAATGGAAGTGCGCGACAACGTAGTAGGTGTCCTGCAGCACGCGGTCGACGCCGGCGTTCGCCAGCACGACGCCGGTGACGCCGCCGACCGTGAACAGGAAGATGAAGCCGATCGCCCACAGCATCGGCGCCCGGAACTCGATCGAGCCGCCCCACATCGTGGCGATCCAGGAGAAGATCTTCACGCCGGTGGGCACCGCGATCACCATGGTGGCGGCGACGAAATAAGCCTGCGTCGCCGAGTTCATGCCGACGGTGTACATGTGGTGCGCCCAGACCACGAAGCCGATGCCGCCGATCGCGACCATGGCGTAGGCCATGCCGAGATAGCCGAACACGGGCTTTTTCGAGAAGGTCGAGACGATCTGGCTGATCATGCCGAAACCGGGCAGGATCAGGATGTACACTTCGGGATGACCGAAGAACCAGAACAGATGCTGGAACAGGATCGGGTCACCGCCGCCATCGGGAGAGAAGAAGGTGGTGCCGAAATTGCGGTCGGTCAGCAGCATGGTGATCGCACCGGCGAGCACCGGCAGCGACAGCAGCAGCAGGAACACCGTCACCAGGATCGACCACACGAAGAGCGGCATCTTGTGCAGGGTCATGCCCGGCGCGCGCATATTGAAGATCGTGGTGATGAAATTGATGGCGCCGAGGATCGACGAGGCGCCGGCAAGGTGCAGCGAAAGGATCGCAAAATCGACCGCCGGGCCCGGATGGCCGGTGGTCGACAGCGGCGCATACATGGTCCAGCCGGTGCCAGCACCCATCGAGCCCGGCTCGCCCTCGACGAAGTTCGAGGTGATCAGCAGCGCGAAGGAGGCCGGCAGCAGCCAGAACGAGATGTTGTTCATGCGCGGGAACGCCATGTCCGGCGCACCGATCATCAACGGCACCATCCAGTTGCCGAAGCCGCCGATCATCGCCGGCATGACCATGAAGAAGATCATGATCAGGCCATGGCTGGTCACGAACACATTATAAGTGTGGTTCTCGCTGAAGATCTGGACGCCCGGATACATCAGCTCGGCACGGATCGCGATCGACAGCGCGGCACCGATGATGCCGGCGCAGACCGCGAAGATCAAATACATCGTGCCGATGTCTTTGTGGTTGGTCGAATACAGCCAGCGCCTCCACCCCGTCGGATGGTCGTGCGCATGATCGTCATGGCTGGTCAGGGTTGTTGCGCTTGTAGCCATTGCCTATTCCCTTATCCCCTTCGGACCGCGCGCGGTCCGATCAAATTCGCCGGTCTTGCTGCGAGGTGGCGCATCAATGCTGCGCCAGGCCGATGGTCTGGTCGGCCGAAGCATAGGTGTTGCCCGGCGCGCTCGCGAACTTCTTCTTGGCGTCCTCGACCCAGGCCGCGAAGTCCTGGTCGCTCACGACACGCACTGCGATCGGCATATAGGCGTGGTCCTTGCCGCAGAGCTCCGAGCACTGGCCATAGAACATGCCGGTCTTGGTCGCCTTGAACCAGGTCTCGTTCAGACGGCCGGGAACGGCGTCGATCTTGATGCCGAAGGCCGGTACCGCGAAGGAATGGATGACGTCGGCGCCGGTGGTCTGGACGCGAATCACCTTGTTGACGGGAACGACCATCTCGTTGTCGACGCCGAGCAGGCGCGGCTGCTTGTCTTGCGCCAGCAACGAATCGAACTCGAACTTGCCGTTATCGGGATAGGCGTAGCTCCAGTACCACTGCTTGCCGGTGGCCTTGATCGTCAAATCGGCCTTCGGCACGTCGAGCTCGAGGAACAGCAGGCGGAACGAGGGCACCGCGATGCCGACCAGGACCAGGACCGGGATCAGGGTCCAGGCCACTTCGATCAGCGTGTTGTGGGTGGTCCGCGACGGCACCGGATTGGCGCGGGCGTTGAACTTGACGACCACGATGATCAGCAACGCCAGCACGAACAGCGTGATGATGGTGATGATCGTCAGCAACCAGCTGTGGAACCAGATGATGTTCTCCATCACCGGCGTGGCCGCTCGCTGCAGTCTCGTTTCCCAGGGCGCGGGCTGCCCCATTTCGGCAAATGCCGCCCCGCTCGACAGCAGCGAGATGCCCGCCACCGTCAATCCCACCAAGCGGGCGCCCAATCGGCCCATCGACATCTTCATGTCGCTCGCGCTCCCTTCAGAACCTTCCCCCACAGCGCGCGCCGGAAGGCGGCGCGCTGCTTGATCCGCGCTCCGACAAATGGCCTCGAGGCGGATCTAAAGGAAAGCACCCGGGCCAGTTCACTGGAATGACGAAATCTTGCTCCTCAAACCATAATTCGCGGTCCATCGCAATGCAGTCTTATGCAGGGTGTTGCGATGGCGACGAGATTGGCCGCGCCGCGATTTTCCAGTAAATTGCCGGAAGAACGCGCCTTCGCGGCAGCCGAGCGCTTGACAGGCGTGCTGCCCGATGTAGGCAGCGGACCAGCCCCGCTCGGAACTGTGATTCGGCTCGTGAATGTGATTCAGGCCGGGTGACGCCAATCCTGTCCTCAAGGCGCCATCATTGCCGTATCATGCCGTCGCGGCTTGCAGACCACCCACAGGAAAGTGTCATGGGATCGACCCGGATGGGGCCTTCAATGGACAGGATGATGGACCTCGCAAGGACAGATGCGAACGACTCGCGACGGCGGCGCCGGATCGCGCGCGCTCTGGCGGCGCTGTCCCTGCTCTTGGGCCTCACGGCGACGATTGCGGCACCTGAACTCGCCCACGCGCAGGGCGCGGTGCGCTCGGTGCATGGCGACTGGCAGATCCGCTGCGACACGCCGCCGGGCGCGCAGAGCGAGCAATGCGCGCTGATTCAAAGCGTGGTGGCTGAGGACCGCTCCAACGCCGGCCTGACCGTCATCATGCTCAAGACGGCCGACCAGAAGAGCCGGCTGATGCGCGTGGTCGCCCCGCTCGGCGTGCTGCTGCCCTCCGGCCTCGGCCTGAAGCTCGACAACCAGGACGTCGGCCGCGCCGGCTTCGTGCGCTGCCTGCCCAATGGCTGCGTCGCCGAAGTGGTGATGGACGACAAGCTGTTGAACCAGCTCAAGACCGCCAAGACCGCGACCTTCATCATCTTCGAGACGCCCGAGGAAGGCATCGGCTTTCCGCTCAGCCTGAACGGCCTGGCCGAAGGCTTCGACAAATTGCCGTGATCGCGTGCCTCAGCGCAGACGACCGGCGTCCGGAGCCTCCAGCGACAGCGCCATGATCAGCACCGTCTTGTCGACCGCGTCGCCCGGCGCTTCCGCGGGCTGCACGGCCTTGATGACGAAGCCCGCCTTCTCGTAAAGCCGGATGGCATTCTCGTTACTGCGATAGACCGTGAGTTCGACCCGGGAGAAACCGAAGGCGCGGGCATCGGCGAGCGCACGGGCCATCAGGCGGGAACCGATGCCCTGATGCCGGAACTGCGGCAAAAGGCCCATGCCGAGCACCCCGATCCGGGCATCGATCGGCCCTGATTTGGGCGTGACATCGCACCATCCGACCACCTCGCCGGCCGATCGCGCGACCAGTTGCGGATAATGGTGGGCGATCATGTCGAGGACAAAAGCGCGTGTGGAATCAAGCGGTGGCGCTACGGTGAAGGACAGATAACGCCGTTCGCGCGCGACGGAATCGAGCGTGCGGTGGAAGCTTTCGATATCTGCAGAGGTGATTGGAGCGATTTCGACCATGTCCGTTCGGTAATCATCCTGCCCCTCGCGCCCCGACCCCGAAACAACTATCTTGGATCGTACATTCCGACAACGGACCTGCCCAGTGGACTGCCGATGACAAATCCCGCGACCACCTCCCTGCTCGACCGAGCCAATCTCGACCGCGACGCCGTCCGGAACGAGGTCGGGCGCGGGCTTTCCGGCGCCGACGACGGCGAATTGTTCCTGGAATATAGCCAGACCGAAGCGCTGATGTTCGACAACGGCCGGCTCAAGCAGGCGACCTATGACACCAGCCAGGGCTTTGGCTTACGCGCAGTTAAAGATGACGCGGTCGGCTATGCCCATTCCTCCGACGTGTCGCTGCCGGCGCTGATCCGCGCCGCAGATGCCGTCAGCGCGGTGCGCGGCGGCTACACAGGCAATTTCGCCAGCCCGCCTCCGCACAGCAATGTGAAGCTCTATGGCGACGACAATCCGCTCGACGCGCCCGGCTTCGAAAGCAAGGTGAAGCTGCTCGGCGAGATCGACGCCTATCTGCGCGACAAGGACCCGCGCGTGCGCCAGGTGACGGTGAGCCTGGGCGCGACCTGGCAGGTGGTCGAGATCCTGCGGCCCGACGGCGAGAGCTATCGCGACATCCGCCCACTGGTGCGCGTCAACATCTCCGTGGTTGCGGGGCAAGGCGACCGGCAGGAGAGCGGCAGCAAGGGTTATGGCGGCCGCGAGGGCTATGCGCGCTTCATCGAGACCAAGGCCTGGCGCGATGCCGCCGACGGCGCGCTGCGCGAGGCGCTGGTCAATCTCGAATCGGTGCCGGCGCCTGCCGGCGAGATGGACGTCGTGCTCGGCGCCGGCTGGCCCGGCGTGATGCTGCATGAGGCGGTCGGCCACGGCCTGGAAGGCGATTTCAACCGCAAGAAGACCTCGGCGTTCGCCGGCCTGCTGGGCAAGCAGGTCGCGGCCAAGGGCGTCACCGTGGTCGACGACGGCACCATGGCCTCGCGCCGCGGCTCGCTGTCGATTGACGACGAGGGCACGCCGACCAACCGCACCGTGCTGATCGAGGACGGCATCCTGGTCGGCTACATGCAGGACCGGCAGAATGCGCGGTTGATGAACATGAAGCCGACCGGCAACGGCCGCCGGCAAGGCTATGCCCATGTGCCGATGCCGCGCATGACCAACACCTACATGCTGGCGGGCGAGCGCGATCCGGGCGAGATCATCGCCTCGGTAAAGAATGGCATCTATGCGGTGAACTTCGGCGGCGGCCAGGTCGACATCACCTCAGGCAAGTATGTGTTCCAGTGCACCGAGGCCTACAGGATCGAGAACGGCAAGGTCGGCGCACCGGTCAAGGGCGCGATGCTGATCGGCAACGGCCCGACCGACCTCAACCGCATCAGCATGATCGGCAACGATCTTTCGCTCGATACCGGCATCGGCACCTGCGGCAAGAACGGACAGGGCGTCCCGGTCGGCGTTGGCCAGCCAACGCTTCGGATGGATCGGATTACGGTCGGAGGAACGGGTCGATGAGCGTCGAGAAGATCACGGACGAGACCGCGCAGAGCAACAAGGCCAAGACCAAGGGTCAGACCACTTGGGGCGGCCAGATCGCGCAGCTCGCTGCCGTCGTGCTGGTGGTGTTCGTCGCCAAGGGCGCGATCGCCGAGCCGTTCTATGTGCCGTCCGGCTCGATGGAGCCGACCCTGATGATCGGCGACGCGCTGCTCGCCTCCAAATTCCCCTATGGCTACGGCACCTCGTCGCTGCCGATGCAGATCACGCTGCCGGAGACCGGCCGCGCTGTTCGGCGAGACGCCGAAGCGCGGCGACGTCGTGGTGTTCCGCTGGCCCGGCGACAATTCGCAGGCCTGGGTCAAGCGCGTCGTCGGCCTGCCCGGCGACCGCATCCAGATGCGCGAGGGCCAGCTCTTCATCAACGGCCAGGCGGCGAAGTTGAAGCCGGACGGCATGGGCGAGGCCGAGGATGACAACGGCCGCACCGAGCCGGCCTACCGCTATGTCGAGACGCTGCCCAACGGCGTCTCACATCTGATCTTCAAGCTGCGGCCGGACAACGGCCGCCTCGACAACACCGATGAGGTCACGGTCCCGGCCGGCAAGCTGTTCGTGATGGGCGACAACCGGGACAATTCCGCCGACAGCCGGGTGCCGTTGATCGACGGCGGCGTCGGGCTGTTGCCGATCGACAATCTGGTCGGCCGCGCCGATGCCGTGGTCGGCTCCTGGGATCTCGGCGTCCGCAACCAGCCGGTCTGGGCCTGGCTGTCGGGCTTCCGCCTCAGCCGCTTCTTCACCGCGGTGAGGTAAGAGGCTTCCTCACATGACCTTCGACGATGTCAGGGCGTTGGCGCTGGCATGGCCGGAGGTCGTGGATGGCACGTCCTACGGCACGCCGGCGCTGAAGGTGCGCAAGAAGCTGCTGGCGCGCCTGAAGGAGGATGGTGACAGCCTCGTCATTCCCGGCGTCCCCGAGGGCGAGCGCGAGATGCTCGTGGAGAGCCGGCCGAAGCTGTTCTACTTCACCGACCATTACCGCGATTATCCTATCGTTCTTATGCGGCTATCGAAAGCCAAGCGCAGTGATGTCGAGCCGCTGCTGCGCCGGCAGTGGCGTATGCTGGCGTCGAAGGCGGCGCTGAAAAGCGAGAGCGCGGCCAAATAGCCGCAAAGTGGGAAGCCCACGTCGAACCCGGATTCCATTTCACGGCAACATGAGGCAAAATCGATTCTCCGATGTGCAATTGCGCTCGGAGGTTAGGCCCTTCGGACGCCCCGGATCACCGCGTGGAACGCGCATGAACAGCGACGATTTTGTCACCCTCGCGCTGCGCAACCCGATCAATGAAGCGGTCACGCGCGAGACTGTTCGCGCTCGCAATGCCCGATGCATGGCTCGTCGCCGGCTGCCTGACCCAGAGTGTCTGGAACGCGCAGACCGGACGCCCGATCGCCTACGGAATCAACGACTACGACGTCTTCTATTTCGATTCCGACATCTCATGGGACGCCGAGGATGCCGTCATCAAGCGCGTGCAGGCACGGCTCGCAGGCCGTGATGCCAGGATCGAAATCCGCAACCAGGCGCGGGTGCATCTCTGGTATCCCGCCAAGCACGGTAAGCCCTATGCGCCAGTGACGCGCGCGACCGACGGCATCGACCGCTTTCTGACCGTGAACACGCAGGTCGGGATCCGCTGGACCGGCGACGGCTACGACGTGTACGCGCCGAAGGGTTTTGCCGATATCGCCGACATGATCGTGCGGCCGAATCTCACACCGAATTTCTCGGTCGCGAACTACACGGCGAAGGCCATGCGCTGGAAAGCGCTGTGGCCCGAGATCACGGTGATGGCGGCGGACGGGCGCCGAGATTGACGTGGGGTCCTCAGATCGACGTCGTGAGTTCTGTCAGCCAGGCCGGCGAAACGTCGACCAGCCAGGCCTCGAGTCGCTTGTCGGCGCCACTGATGATCATGATCGCGACGAGGAGGAAGGCCGCGCCCATCAGACTCTTGCCCAACTTGCCGGCTGACAGGAGCCGGGCGCGGAGGCGCGACAATGTTGCCGCGGAGATCAGTCCAAGCAGGACCAGGGCAATCCCGCGCCGACGCCGAAGGCGAACATCGTCAGCATCACCCGCAGCAAGTCACGTCCCTGCGCTGCCAGCAGCGATGCCGCGCCCAGGGTCGGGCCGACGCAGGGTGACCAGACGGCGCCGAGCAACAGTCCGATCATGAACTGACCGGTCATGCCCGACGAACCGAAGCCCTGAGCGCGGCGATCGGCCCAGCCTTGCACCGGACCGGCAGCTAGCGCGAGCTGCGCCTGCCAGGACGGCACCAGCAGGACGACACCAATCACCAACATGACGACAGCGCCGGCCATCCGGAACGTGGCGGCGTCAAATCCTGTCCCGGCCAGCGCCAGGACGAGGCCGAGCGCGGTGAACGAGAGTGCAAGGCCTGCGGCGAGCGCCAGCGCGCCGCGGGGATGCGCCGAGGCCGCAGCCCCCAGCACGATCGGTACCAGCGGCAGCACGCACGGCGACAGCACAGACAGCACGCCGGCGACGAAGGCCAACAGCAGCGTGATCATGCGGGACGCGTGGACGAGGTCACGTTCTACAGGCTCTTGTCGAGCAGGCCTGCGATCGAGGCCTCCCTGGTGTCACCCACCGAGCGTCCTGTCTCCTTTGCGCCCTTGAAGACGATCAGGGTCGACTGCATCTTGGCGCCGAACGCCTGGACAGCGGGCTTCATGTCGTCGAAATCGACCCGGAAGATCTTCAGATCCTTGAATTTCGGATCGGCCGCGAGCTTGTCGATGATCGGCTTCTGCGCTTTGCAGGTCGGGCACCAGCCTGCATGGATCTCGACCAGGATCGATTGGCCAGAGGCTTGCGCCGCCTTGAATGCCGCGTCGGAATAGGGAACGGTACTATCGGCCCAGGCCTGGACCAGGCCGCCAAACATCACGGCTGCAGCGATTGCCGCCGCCCCAAACATCCTGCGCATCATTATCATCGCTGACGTCCTTCCGTTCCGGTATCGCCGTCCCGATTGCATGATCCGGACGGCGACCGAGTTACGCGGCAGAAAGCGCGATTGTTACACGACGGCGCAGCTTTATCTGAGAACGCCCGACGTGAAACCGGCGCGGCGGCGCGGCGGCTTGATCTCCTTTTTCAGGAAGCAGTGCGCTTCCTTGCCGGCATACCCGGGCCGCGCGAAGGTCCAGGCGCGGCACTTGTTGTCAGCGGCGCAGGTGGCCTTGCAGAGGTCCTCGGCATCGGCGCTGCGTTCGCCGGCTTTCTCGGCGGCTTTGTCGATGCCCTTTTCGACTGCCTTGTCGATGCCCTTTTCGCCGTTTCGATCAAGGTTCTTCTCGCTTGCCTTGTCGCCGGTCTTGTCGACGCCTTTCTCGATGCCCCTTTCGGCGCCCTTCTCGGTTCCCTTGCCGTCGCCGCTCCTGATCTCGAAGCTGCGGTAGTCGCCGCCGGGGCGATCGATCGCGGTCTCCACCGTGCCGTTGCGAATCTCGACCACGCCGGCGCCGCGCACGCCGGAGACACAGCAATTGTCGGGCACGCGCGGCGGCACGCTGTTCTTCAGCCAGCACACCGCGCCGCTTGCGAGCACGGTCGGATAGTTGAAGCTCCAGGCCCGGCAGCGCCGGTCACGTTCGCATAACAATGCACAATCGGCCGGATCGCCGGATTCGATCGGCGCGCTCATGTAGTCACCGCCCGGCCGGTCGAAATTCGCCTGCGCAGCGGCAGGGCGCACGAAGCCCGCTGCGGCCAAGCTGGCAACCACCAGACATGCCCTCAGCAGGCGTTCGATCCTGATCCGCGAAAGCTTCCGACCCATTGGCTGCGCTTGCGTTTTTCCTCACCTGCCATTTGATCGCCACGAACCTGTATGGCCGATGAACGGGCTGGACACGTTTGGACATGTATGGCGGAGCGTTGCCAGATGTTATCGTGAGCAGAGCTGCTGATGGCCACCTCCTCCTTTCAGCGGGAGGGAGCTGCAGCGTTCATGCGGAGAGCGTCGTCCAAAAGTGGCTTAAGCTCGCCCACGCTCAGAACGCGTATTCCTGATAGGCCGGGTCGACTGAACCACCCCAGGCGCCGTGATATTTCGCCAGCATCTCCTCGGCCGGCGTCTGACCGGCCTCGATGATCTGGTTGAGCGGCTCCAGATGCCGGGTCTCGTCTCGGCCGAGATGGTCGATACAGCCGCGCCGGCGCAAGCCGTGATGCGCGAGCGCCAGACATTCCTTGGCGACCTCGAACACGTAGCGGTCGCGGATGCGCGCCTTGAAGCCGAGCTTGGGCACGTCGTCGCGCAGCGCCTGGCGCTCGGGCGCGTTCCAGCCCTTGACCAGATCCCAGGCCGCATCGAGGCTGACATCATCGTAGAGCAGCCCCACCCAGAACGCCGGCAGCGCCGGCAGCCGGCCCCACGGCACGCCGTCGGCGCCGCGCATCTCGAGATAACGCTTCAGCCGCACCTCGGGGAAGATGGTGGAGAGATGGTTGGCCCAGTCCGACAGCGTCGGGCGCTCACCCGGCATTGCCGGATTCTTGCCGGCGAAGAAATCGCGGAACGAGGTGCCGGAAACGTCGATATAGGTCTCCTCGCGCTTGACGAAATACATCGGCACGTCGAGCGCATAGTCGACCCAGCGCTCGAAACCCATGCCGTCCTCGAACGCCCACGGGATCATGCCGGAGCGGTTGTTGTCGGTGTCGCGCCAGATCTCGGAGCGGAACGAGAGGAAGCCGTTCGGCTTGCCCTCGGTGAACGGCGAATTGGCGAACAAAGCGGTCGCGATCGGCTGCAGCGCCACCGAGACCCGCAGCTTCTTGACCATGTCGGCTTCCGAGGAGAAGTCGAGATTGGTCTGCACCGTGCAGGTTCGGTACATCATGTCGAGGCCGTAGCGGCCGACCTTCGGCATGTAATTGGTCATGATCTTGTAGCGGCCCTTCGGCATCACCGGAATCTCCGCCCGCGACCAGGACGGCGTCATGCCGAGGCCGAGGAAGCCGATGCCGAGCGGCGTCGCCACCTCGCGCACCTGCGCCAGATGCGCCATCAGCTCTCCTTGCGTCTGGTGCACGGTCTCGACCGGTGCGCCTGACAATTCGAACTGCCCACCGGGCTCCAGCGAGATCGCGCCGCCGCCGGTGACGTCATAGAGCCCGATGATGTTGCCGCGCTCCATGATCGGCTCCCAGCCGAGCAGGAGCTTCATGCCTTCGAGCAGTGCGCCGATGCCGCGCGCGCCCTCGTAAGGCACGGGACGCCGGCCCTCCAGCGTGAACGGCGTCTTCTCGTGCTCGGTGCCGATACGGAAGGCGGATTTGGGTTTCACGCCGGCCTCGAGCCATGCGACGAGTTCGTCGCGGGACTCGAGCGGAGTCATATCGATCTGGTCACGCGCCATGCGGATCCCGGTTCAAGAGCGCATCTGAGTTCGCGCGCGGTGTCAGGAATGTCCGCGAGCGCTCTGCGCCGCGGACGTTGAAAACGACAATAAAGTTCATCGCGGCGCCGCGCCTTCCGCAGCCGACGACGGCTGGGCTTCGCCGCAGGAGCAGCCGAGCCGGTCGAGCAATGCGCAGAGCTTGGCTGCGTCCAGATCCGACAGTTTCGACCCGACATGCTTCTCGATCGCGGCCGAATAGGCCGCCCACATCCGCTTCTGCAGCTCGCGCCCGGACTCGGTGATCTCGACGAACTGGCCGCGCTTGTCCATCTTGCATTCGCGGCGCACCGCCAGCCCCTCGTCGACCAGCCGGTCGATCAGGCGTGAGGTCGCATATTGCGGCAGCAGCATCTGCCGTTCCAATTCCACCGGCCGTAGCTCGCCGCTCGGGGCGCGCGACAGCTCCAGCAGCGCATCATACCAGGCGAGCGGCGGGAAACCGGCCTTCTTCAGCTCCTGCTCGACCGCGTCCAGCACCCGGCTCTGGACCCGCATCAGGCGGATCCAGGCGGCGGTCGCCTCGGTCGATGGTTTGCGTTTCATGGTCCGGCTCGTATCCTCATGGCAATAGCCAGGGTAGCGTCAGTCTAGCCCACTCGATGCATCTGCATCAATCTTGACTATTCCATGCACTTGCATTTAATCACCCCGCGTCCGTAACTCAATCTCTCTTAATCAACGGTTCGCAAGGAAGGAAACTCCCGATGAAGCTGTATTATTCTCCGGGCGCCTGCTCGCTCTCCCCCCACATCGCCCTGCTCGAAGCCGGCCTTCCCTATGAGCTCGTCAAGGTCGACCTCCGCGCCAAGAAGCTCGAAAATGGCGACGATTATTTGAAGGTCAATCCGAAGGGCCAGGTCCCGGCGCTGGCGCTGGACAGCGGCGAGATGGTCACCGAGGGGCCCGTCATCGTGCAGATGATCGCCGACCAGGCCGCCGCCAAGGGCCTGGCGCCCAAGCGCGACAGCGCCGAGCGCTACAAGCTGCTGGAGTGGCTGAACTTCATCACCTCCGAGCTGCACAAGAATTTCAGCCCGCTGTTCCAGCCAGCCTTCAGCGACGAGGTGAAGGGCTTCTTCAAGGACCGGCTGATGAGCAAGTTCAAATATGTCGACAGCCAGCTCGCCGGCCACGATTACCTGCTCGGCAAGGAATTTTCCGTCGCCGACGGCTATCTGTTCACGATGCTGTGCTGGGCCGACCGGATGAACTTCGATCTCTCCGGCCTGCCGAACCTGACCGCCTACAAGGCCCGTGTCGCAGCAAGGCCGCAGGTCAAGGCAGCGCTGACCAAGGAAGGGCTGCTGAAGGCGGCGTGAGGCTGAGCGAGATATAGCCTCTTCCCTCCTGCGAAAGTGCTGACGGCACACATTTGCGATGCGCATGAATGCGCCCTCTCCCCTTGCGGGAGAGGGCTGCACCGCTGCGAACCATAACCTCGCTTGGGTGAGGGGTTGGTGCCGCGAACGCAGACCTTCGATGAGGAGAGAAACCCCTCACCCGGCGCGCTGTGCGCGCCACCCTCTCCGCGCAAGGGGAGAGGGTGCACCGAGCTAGCTCAGGCAGCAGCGGTTACCGCATATTCTTAAGCCGCCTCTTTCCCCTTCTTCGGCGGGAAGCGGCCGTAGAAGGTCTCGCCCTTGGCGGCCATCTCCACCAGCAGCTTCGGCGGGGTGAAGCGCGAGCCGTACTTGGCTTCGAACTTGTGGCACAGCTCGACGAACTTTTTCGTCCCCATGAAGTCGATATAGGACAGCGCGCCGCCGGTGAACGGCGCGAAGCCGAAGCCCAGGATCGAGCCGACATCCGCCTCGCGCACGTCGGTGATGACGTGATCCTCGACGGTGCGCGCGGCTTCCACCGCCTGCACCACCAGGAAGCGCTGCTTCAGCTCCTCGACGCTCAACGTATCCGGATCCAGATGCTTGGGCTGCAGCTCGACAAGCCCCGGCCACAGGCTCTTCTGACCCTTGCCCTTCTCCGGATAGTCGTAGAAGCCCTTGCGCATTCTTGCGGCCGAAGCGGCCTTGTTTTTCGACCATCTCGACCATCAGCTTCTTCTGGTCCTGATTGATCGCATTGGCGCCGAGATCGGCTTCCGTCGCCTTCATGATCTTCAGGCCCAGATCGAGCGCGACCTCGTCCGACAGCGACAGCGGGCCGACCGGCATGCCGGCCATCTTGGCGGTGTTCTCGATCATCGCCGGCGGCACGCCTTCCAGCAACATCTCGCTGCCTTCGGCGATGTAGCGCATCACGCAGCGGTTGGCGAAGAAGCCGCGGAAGTCGTTGACGACGATCGGCGTCTTGCCGATGGTTCGGACATAATCGAGCGCGGTGGCGAGTGCGACATCGCCGGTGTTCTTGCCCACGATGATCTCGACCAGCATCATCTTCTCGACCGGCGAGAAGAAGTGGATGCCGATGAACTTAGCCCTGGTCCTTGAACTCCTCGGCCAGCGAATTGATCGGCAGGGTCGAGGTGTTGGAGGCGAAGATCGCGCCGTCCTTCAGCAGCGGCTGCGCCTTGGCATAGGTCTCGGCCTTGACCTTGCGATCTTCGAACACGGCCTCGATGACGAGGTCGCATTCCTTCAGCACGTTGTAGTCCGCGGTCGCGCTGATGCGCCCGAGAATGGCCTCGGCGTCGGCCGGCTTGGCGCGGCCCTTCTTGATTAGGCCGTCGATCACGTCCTTGCGCATGCGCCTTGCCCTTGTCGGCGCTCTCCTGGTCGCGGTCGATCAGCACGACGTCGATGCCCAGCGCGCGCCGAGACGTAGCCGACGCTGGCGCCCATGAAGCCGGCGCCGATCACGGCGAGCTTCTTCACCTTGGTCGGCGGCACGTCGACCGGACGGCGTGCGCCCTTGTTCAGCTCCTGCATCGACAGGAACAGGCTGCGGATCATCGCCGCCGCTTCCTTCGAGCGCAGGATGTGCGTGAAGTAGCGCGACTCGACACGCAGCGCGGCGTCGATCGGCAATTGCAGACCTTCATAGACGCAGCTCATGATGGCGCGCGCGGCCGGATAATTGTCGTAGGTCTCGCGGCGGTAGATGGCGTTGCCGGCCGGGAACATCATCATGCCGTTCTTGGAGAACACCGGGCCGCCGGGCAGCTTGAAGCCCTTCTCGTCCCACGGCTGAACGGCCTTGCCGCCACCCTTGATCCAGTCCTTCGCCGCCTTGATCAGATCGGCCGCGGGCACGATGGCGTCGATCAGCTTCAGCGCCTTGGCCTTCTCGAGCGGCAGCGCCTCGCCCTTCAGCAGCAGGTTCATGGCATCCTGCGGCTGCACGATGCGCGGCACGCGCTGGGTGCCGCCGGCGCCGGGAAACAGGCCGACCTTGATCTCGGGCAAGCCGAGCCGCGTCTTCGGATTCTCGGCCGCGACGCGATAATGGCAGGACGAGCGTCAGCTCGAAGCCGCCGCCGAGCGCCAGCCCGTTGATCGCGGCGACCCACGGCTTTCCCGAGGTTTCCATCGCGCGATAGACCTGCGAGAAGCGGCGGCTCTGCTCGAACAGCATCTGGTTCGCGGCCTCCTCGCCTTTGCTCTTCAGCACCTCGGCAAAGGCGTGGTTCATGCCCTCGAGCATCGACAGATCGGCGCCGGCGCAGAACGCCTCCTTCGCCGAGGTGATGACGACGCCCTTCACCGCAGCATCTGCCGTGGTCTCCTTGACGATGGTCTCGAGCTCGATCGCCGAGGTCTCGTCGAGCACGTTCATCGAGCGTCCCGGAATGTCCCAGGTGACGAGCGCAATGCCGTCGGCATCGGTTTCGACTTTGAAATTCTTGAAGGCCAAATCCTTGAATGCCATGTGGTGCTCCCTCGATGCCTGCAGCCGATCGGCGCGGCGAAAATTGCGATCGTAGGGTGGGTTAGCGAAGCGTGCCCATCCTGCTATTTACACCGTCATCTCCGGACGCAAGGCCGAAGGCCTTGAGCCCGGAGATTCTCGAGATTGGTTTGCTCAGTACCCCACACATCGAGATTCCGGGTTCGCGCTTCGCGCGCCCCGGAATGACGTCTTGGTGGTCACACCCGCTCGATGATGGTCGCGGTGCCCATGCCGCCGCCGATGCAGAGCGTCACCAGCGCCGTCGACTTGTTCGTGCGCTCCAGCTCGTCGAGCACGGTGCCGAGAATCATCGCGCCGGTGGCACCGAGCGGATGGCCGAGCGCGATGGCGCCGCCATTGACGTTGATCTTGGAATTATCGATCTCGAAAGCCTGGATGTAGCGCAGCACCACCGAGGCGAAGGCCTCGTTGAGCTCGAACAGGTCGATGTCCGACTTCTTCATGCCGGAGCGCTCGAACAGCTTTTCGGTGACGTCGACCGGACCGGTCAGCATCATCGCCGGCTCGGAGCCGATATTGGCGAAGGCACGGATTTTCGCACGCGGCTTTCATGCCATACTTGGCGCCCGCCTCCTTGCTGCCGAGCAGCACCGCGCCGGCGCCGTCGACGATTCCGGACGAGTTGCCGGCGTGATGCACGTAGTTGACGCGCTCGATCTCGGGGTGCGACTGCACCGCGACCGCATCGAAGCCGCCCATCTGCGCCATCTGCACGAAGGACGGCTGCAGCTGCGCCAGCGACTGCATCGTCGTCGTGGGACGCATATGCTCATCCTTGGCGAGGATGGTGAGGCCGTTGATGTCCTTGACCGGCACCACCGAGTTCTTGAAGCGGCCCTCCTCCCAGGCCTTCGCCGCGCGCTGCTGGCTCTGCACGGCATAGGCGTCGACGTCGTCGCGGGAGAAACCGTATTTGGTCGCGATCAGATCGGCCGAGACGCCCTGCGGCATGAAGTAGGACGGCACCGCCATCGAGGGGTCCATCGGCCAGGCGCCGCCGGAGGCGCCGATGCCGACCCGGCTCATCGATTCGGCGCCGCCGCCGATCACGAGCTCGTGCTGGCCGCTCATCACCTGCGCCGCGGCGAAGTTCACCGCGTCGAGCCCGGAGGCGCAGAAGCGGCTGATCTGCACGCCCGGCACCGCCTCGCCGAGCCCGGCATTGAGCGCCGCGAAGCGGGCCATATCGGAGCCGGCCTCGCCGACGGGATCGACGACGCCGAGCACGACGTCGTCGACCACGTCTTCCGGAATGTTGTTGCGGTCCTTCAGCGCCTTCAGCGGCACGGTGGCGAGCGCCAGCGCGGTGACCTCGTGCAGCGCGCCGTCGGACTTGCCGCGGCCGCGCGGGGTGCGAACGTGGTCGTAGATAAATGCCTCAGGCATGACGCCCTCCTGATATGATGTTCGTCATCTATAGCAAAACTTGCGAGCGCCGACGAGATGGCCGGCGCTTCCGACCCGATCAGAACGCTTCCGCCGGCAGTTCCATCATGGTGGCGCAGCCGGCCTGGATCTTCGCCAGATGCGCGGCGGTTTCCGGCAGCACGCGCTCCATGAAGAAGCGGCCGGTCACGAGCTTGGTCGACAGATATGGAGTGCTGCCCGAGGCTGCAATCTTGTCCTGCGCGACCTTGGCCATCTTCGCCCACATGAAGGCAAACGTGACGAGGGCGAACAAATGCAGATAGTCGGTGGCGGCGGCGCCGGCATTGTCGGGCTTCGCCATCGCGTTCTGCATTAGCCAGGTGGTCGCCTGCTGCAGATGGCCGAGCGCGGTCGACAGCGGCGCGACATAGGGCTTCATCGCCTCGTCGGCGCCATGCTCCTTGGCGAAGCTGCCGACCTCGGCGAAGAACGCCATCACGGCGCGGCCGCCGTCGCGCGGCAGCTTGCGGCCGACGAGATCCAGCGCCTGAATGCCGTTAGCGCCTTCATAGATCATGGCAATCCGCGCATCGCGCACGAACTGCTCCATGCCGTGCTCGGCGATGTAGCCATGGCCGCCGAACATCTGCTGCGCCTGCACCGCATTCGCGAAGCCCATGTCGGTCATGTAGCCCTTCATGACCGGCGTCATCAGGCCCATGTGATCGTCGGCCGCTTGGCGATCCCTGGGATCCTGCGAGCGGTGCGCGACGTCGCTCTTCAGCGAGGTCCAGACCACCATGGCGCGGGCAGCCTCGTTGAAGGCACGGATCGAGAGCAAGGTGCGGCGGACGTCCGGATGCACGATGATCGGATCGGCCGGCTTGTCGGTGGCCTTCGCACCCGTCAGCGCGCGGCCCTGCAGGCGCTCGCGCGCGTAAGTGACGGCGTTCTGATAGGCGACCTCGGACTGCGCGAGCCCCTGCACGGCAACGCCGAGCCGGGCCTCGTTCATCATCACGAACATGCCCTGCATGCCCTTGTTCTCTTCGCCGATCAGCCAGCCGGTGGCGTTGTCGTAGTTCATCACACAGGTCGAATTGCCGTGGATGCCCATCTTGTGCTCGATCGAGCCGCAGCTGACGCCGTTGCGCGCGCCCACAGAGCCATCGGCACTGACGAGGAACTTAGGGACAACGAACAGAGACACGCCCTTGATACCGGCGGGCGCGCCCTCGATGCGGGCGAGCACGAGATGGATGATGTTGGGCGCGAGATCATGCTCACCGGCCGAAATGAAGATCTTGGTGCCCGTGATCTTGTAGCTGCCGTCCGGCTGCGGCGCCGCCTTGGTGCGCAGCAGCCCGAGATCGGTGCCGCAATGCGGCTCGGTCAGGTTCATGGTGCCGGTCCATTCGCCGGCCACCATCTTCGGCACGTAGGTCTTCTTCTGCTCCTCGGTGCCGTGCACCAGCAGCGCCGCGGTCGCGCCCATGGTGAGACCGCCATACATCGCGAACGCCATGTTGGCGGAGCACTGGAATTCGTTGACGGTCTGGCTCAAGGTCACAGGCAGGCCCTGCCCGCCATAGTCCGTCGGCGCCGAGAGGCCGAGCCAGCCACCTTCGGTGAGTTGCTTGAACGCCTCCTTGAAGCCCTTCGGTGTGGTGACGCTGCCGTCGTCCTGGCGCTTGCAGCCTTCGAGGTCGCCGGTGCGGTTCAGCGGCTGCAGCACTTCCTCGGCGAGCTTCGCCGCCTCTGCGATGATGGCCTCGCGGACGTCGGCCGACGCGTCGGAGAAACCGGGCAGATTGTCGTAGCGGTCGATCTGGAACACGTCGTTGAGCAGGAAGCTGACGTCTTCCACGGGGGCTTTGTAGCTCGGCATCTCAAATCTCCGGCAGGCGGGCTGAAGGGACGATTCTCGGACGCGACGCACATGAACAGTGGCCGCGGACCTTAGCGATTCCGGGTGTGGTTATCCATGTACGGTTCGGTACAGATGGTCACGACTTCGAAGCTTCCGGCTTAGCGAGCTGCTCGCCCATCAGGCGGTGCAGCAGGTTGATCGCCTTCAGCGGCCGCACCATGACCTTGAAATTGACGATGCGATCCTCCGCATCGAATGTGATCATGTCGACACCGTTGATGGTGATACCGTCGACCTCGTTGGTGAACTCGAGCACGGCGCCGGCCGCGTTGATCCACTCGCCGACATATTTGAAGCCGGGTCCGCCTAACACTTTCTCAGCACTCGTCAGGTATTTGAACGTGATGTCGCGGCCGCGTTGCGGCGTATGCACGACCGGGCTTTCGAATACCGCGTCCGGATGCAGCAGCTCCCAGAGCGCCGCGCGGTCGTGCGAGGTCATGTAGCCGTACCATTTCGCAAGGCCGGGCGTTGTCATCCGCCGTCTCCTCCCAGGTCAGGCTGCCGGTTGTCCGCGACGCCATATATGCACATTGACGCATATGCGCATATATGCATAAAGTCAAGCCAGCGTGTGATCAGGAGAATGAGAGCAGGTTCGGATCATGGCCCTCGGTGACGCCATTCTCGCGTGCCTGACAGAACGTCCGATGACGGGCTATGAGCTCGCCAAGACGTTCGAACTCATCGATCGGCTTCTTCTGGAAGACCGATCACCAGCAGATCTATCGCGAGTTGTCGCGCTTACGCGACCGCGGCTACATCCAGGGCCGCGAGGTGGTGCAGACCGGCAAGCCGAACAAGCTGGTCTACACATTGACGCAGGAAGGGCGTGGCGCATTCCGGCACTGGGCGGCGCGGCCGAGCCTGCCAGCCTCGATCAAGGACGACCTGCTGATCCGGCTCTATGCGCTGGAAGCCGTCGATATCGAGCCACTGCGCGCCGACCTGATGGCGCGGCTGGAGCACCACCGCGACCGCTACGAGCGCTATGACCGCATCGTGAAGAAGCGCTTCCCCGACGGCGTGGCGTCGCCGGCCGACATGGGCAAGCTGCTCAATTTGCGCATCGGCCTGCGCCACGAGAAGATGGTGGCCGAATGGTGCGAGGAGGCGATCACCGCGCTGTCGGCCATTTCGGGCGCGTCGCAGCCGCTCGCCTCGGACTCTCGGGAAAGCACTGGCTAAACCGGCTTATCGCTGCGGCCACAAAACTTTAGGCCGCGTCTGCGGCGATCCTTAACCCGGTATTTACCGTAACGGCCAAAAGTCGGGACTGGAGCAGACAACCTGCGCGCAGTCCGACCATGCTTGGGCCGGGACGTGCGGGAAGGCTGGAGGCGCCGGGTTGGGGTGCCGAAGCGGAACCGGACGAGAGCATGAATTCGCGCGTACCGTGGAGTAATGAAGGCATCGACCCCTCGGTTCGCGAGCGGGCCGAAGCTGCGGCGCAACGCGCCGGCATGACCCTCAATGACTGGCTGAGCTCGACCGTCGGTGCATCGCCGGCACCGGATTTCCGCAATCCGCAGGAAATGCGCGCAGCCGCGACGGCGCGCGAGACCCGCGAGGTCGCCGACATTCATCAGCGGCTGGACTCGATCGCCAGCCAAATCGAGCAGATGTCCCGTCCCACTCCGCGACGCGAGGCGGTTCGCGGCGAGCAGGGCGTCGCGCGCCAGCTCAACGATGCCATCTCCCGCCTCGATGCACGGCTGTCGCAGATTTCGACGCCACCGCGACGGACGACCACCGAGGAACACTATCGCGGCCCCGACGGTGTCGAGCGCGCCGCAGCCCAACTCTATCGCGCGCCGTTGAGCCCGACCTCGCTCGACGTCGCCATCGCCGAGATCAGCGCTCGCCAGAGCGAGCTCGACAATCCCAAGCCGCGGCAGCTCGCCGCGCATCAGGCGCCGCCGACCGCACCTGTCATGGCGCCGGCGAACGCGCCGGTGATGACGCCTGTTGCCCCGGCCGCGCCCTCGGGTCCCGATTATTCGGTGCTGGAACGTCATCTCCTCAAGATCACCAGCCAGATCGAGGCGCTGCAGCGACCGGATGACGGGATCGAGCAGTCGATCGCCGCGTTCCGCGCCGAGCTCGCCGACATCCGCACCGCGCTGACCGAAGCGATGCCGCGCCGCGCGATCGAATCGGTGGAGAGCGAGATCCGCGCGCTGTCGCGCCGGATCGACGAGAACCGCCAGAGCGGCGTCGATGGCCAGGCGCTGGCCAGCATCGAGCGCACGCTCTCCGACATCAAGGACGTGGTCGGTTCGCTGACGCCGGCCGAGCAGCTCGCCGGCTATGACGAGGCGATCCGCAATCTCGGCGCCAAGCTCGATCTGATCCTGCGCGCCAATGACGATCCCGGCACGGTGCGGCAGCTCGAGCAGGCGATCGGCGCCTTGCGCGGGATCGTTGCCAACGTCGCCTCCAACGATGCGCTGGTACGGCTGTCGGACGATCTGCGGCTGTTGTCTTCGAAAGTCGACCAGGTTGCAGAGACGCGCGACAATCGCAATTCCTTTGCCACGCTGGAGCAGCGCATCGCCGCGCTGACCTCGGCGCTGGAAAGCCGGGAGCGGCCGATCGGCACGGGCGAAGGCACGGCCCAGATCGAGGACGCGCTGCGCGGACTGTCCGAGCGTATCGACCGGCTTCAGGTCGGCACCGACAGCGCATCGAGCTTCACCCATCTGGAGCAGCGGGTCGCGCAGTTGCTGGAGCGACTGGAAGAAACCCAGGATCCGCGCAGCGGCAACATGGCCCGCGTCGAGAACGGGCTGCAGGACATCCTGCGCTATCTCGAACGCCAGCAGGCGACGTTTGCCGCACTGTCGGAGAGCCGGGCGCAGCGCGCCGCCGAGGCGCCGGCCGACGACGGCCTGATCGATCTGGTCAAGCGCGAGCTCACGGACATCCGCGTCAGCAAGACCCAGACCGATCGGCTGACCCAGGATTCGCTGGAGGCGGTGCACTCGACGCTCGGCCATGTCGTCGACCGCCTGTCGATGATCGAAGGCGATCTGCGCAACGTGCGCAGCACGCCAGTGCAGCCGGCACCACCGCTGGCGCCCCCGATCGACCCGCAGATGTCATCCCGCTCGACGGCGCCGCAGGGAGCCGCGATGCACACGTCGGCGGCGAAGGTCAAGTCCTACAGGCCCGAGCTGCCCAATCCGGCTGCCCAGCAGGTCGCAACCCCGACCTCATTCGCGGCCGCGCCGCGCGAGTTCCATGCCGCTGCGCCGGCCGCTGCCGTACCCCCGACCATGCCGCTGCCGCCGAAGGCGATCTCCGACATCCTCGAGCCGCACGCGGCGCAGGCCTCGCGCATGGCTGCGATCGAACCCGGGCTGCCGCCGGATCATCCGCTCGAGCCGGGCACGCGCCCCTCGGGCCGGCTGCCCTCGCCGGCGGAGCGCATCGCCGCCTCGGAAGAAGCGATCAGCGAGCTTCCCGCCGGCAAGCGTGAGCCGGTGTCGACCTCGAGCTTCATTGCCGCCGCGCGCCGGGCTGCACAGGCCGCGGCCGCCCAGCCGGCCGAAACCAAGGCGAAGGGCGCCGACAAGGCGAGCAAGGTCAAGGAAAAGGCCAAGGTCAAGGACACGGCGAAAGACACGGTCAAGGAGAAGCCGAAGGACACGCCAAAGCCGGTGATCAGCGCCGATCCGGCCAAGGAAGGGTCGGGCATCAGCTCCAAGATTCGCTCGCTGCTGGTCGGCGCCAGCGTGGTCGTGATCGTGCTCGGCACCTTCAAGCTCGCGATGTCGCTGCTCGATAGCGGCACCACGCCGCCGCCCGCGCCTGCAGTCCAAACTCAGAGCGATGCGTCGCCGCAGCTCCAGGCTCCGAAGACCCCTTCGGCAGCGAAGCCCGGTGCGTCGGCACCGGTCGGCCCGTCGATGACCTCGCCGACGCCGCTCGAGCGGCAGTCTTATAACAAAGCGATGCCGTCCGAAGCCGAGACGGTGGCGATGCTCGCGATTCCGCAGGATCAGGACCAGGATCCGCCGGCGGCGAACGACGTCACTGGAACTATCCCGACAGCGGCGAACGGCCAGAAGCTCGCCAACGTCTCCGTGCCCGCGACCGAGCGGCTGCCGGATGCGATCGGCGGCGCCACCTTGCGCACGGCTGCGCTGAAGGGCGATCCGACCGCGGCCTACGAGGTCGGCGTGCGCTTTGCCGAGGGCAAGGGCGTGCCGGTCAATCTCGAGGAAGCGGCGAAATGGTACGATCGCGCGGCGCAGGCCGGGCTGATTCCCGCCGTGTTCCGGCTCGGCACCTTCTATGAGAAGGGCCTCGGCGTGAAAAAAGATCCGGACACCGCGCGCCGCTACTACATGATGGCGGCCGAGCGCGGCAACGCCAAGGCCATGCACAATCTCGCCGTGCTCGACGCTGACGGCGGCGGCAAGGGCGCGAACTACAAGAGCGCGTCGCAATGGTTCCGCAAGGCGGCCGAGCGCGGCGTCGCCGACAGCCAGTTCAATCTCGCCGTGCTCTACGCCCGCGGCATCGGCGTCGAACAGAACCTGGCTGAATCCTACAAATGGTTCTCGCTGGTGGCAGCGCAGGGCGATGCAGATGCCATCCGCAAGCGCGACGACGTGGCCAAGCGCCTCGACCCGCAATCGCTGGCCGCCGCCAAGCTCGCGCTCCAGACCTTCACCACCGAGCCGCAGCCCGACGATGCCATCAACGTACCGACGCCTCCCGGCGGCTGGGACGCACCGGCGCAGGCGGCCGCCAAGCCGGCCGCGAAGCCCGCGGTCAAGCGCACTGCAGCCGCCACACCCGCTACGGCGGCGCGTTGATCGGCTCAGGCCAACTCACTTAGATCTCTCTCGAGAAATCACGAGCCTTTGCGCCGACGACGCTGCGCCCCCTCTCCCCGTTCCTACGGGGAGAGGGTTGGGGTGAGGGGCAGACGCGCAATCAGTGTGAGTGGACAGACCCGTCCCCCTCGCCCGGATGTCATCTTCGATGCCATCCGACCTCTGCCTGCATCCGCCGTCGCTCTTCGAGCTATGGCGGACAAGAGCGGGGCGAGGTTGCAGCGAGCAAACCGCGACATGGGTACAAGCCTTCGTTAGCGCTAAGACGCACCGTCAGTTCTTGGCAAGTTCATGGCCTCCCCGCGCAAATTCGTGTAGGAAGCACCAGCCGTCGGCGTGACGGCGCCTGCGGTGCGGAGCGTTGACGTGACGGACCAGCTTGGAGAGGACGGACCTCGCTTCCGGCGGTCGCCGACCGGCCCGTGGGTGGCGCCGCCGCGCGCTGGCCCGCCTCAGCCATCCCCACAGCTGCGGATCGCCACGACGCATCTCGCTGTCTATCGTTGGCGGCGGCTTGCCTCCGTAACCTTCTTCGCCGCGATGATCGCAAGCGTCGGCGTCCGCGCCTATCGCGACCTGTCGCAGCCGGATTGCTGGTCCTATTTCAGGGACCTGTACGTCGCACCGAAACTGGCCTCGGCGCGGATCGCCAATGTCGATGTCGATCATAGCGGCCACGGCCGCACGGCGCTGGCGATCTCGGGCGAGATCGGTCCCGCCGCGGCGAACTGGCTGCGGGACCGAATCGACGAGGCGCATCTGATGAAGGGCGACGTGGTGCTGCTCTCCTCGCCGGGCGGCGATCTCGATCAGGCCATGATCATGGGCCAGATCATCCGGGCCCGTGGATTGGCGACCGCTGTCGGCGTCGCCGACGGCAAAGGCGGCATCGGCGCCGCCGAATGTGCCAGCGCCTGCGTGATGGTCTATGCCGGCGGCGCGCCGCGTTATGGCATCGCGGACTCGGCGCTCGGCGTGCATCGCTTCACGACCATCGGAGAAATGTCCGATCCGGTCGGAGAGGCCCAGCGCACGACCGGAATGATCCTCGGCTACATGACCAAGATGGGCGTCTCGGCCCGCGTGGTCGAAGCGATGTCGCAGACACGCAGGATTCGCTGGCTCGGCGATGAGGACGCGCTGGCGATGAATTTGGTCACCGCGCCAGTGCGGGCGCGTTAGGCTTTCGGTCCTGGTGGAATTGCCGTTCCACACTCCGCTGTCGTCCCCCGGCTTGACCGGGGGACTCAGTATTCCAGAGACGATCGTATTCGGCCGAGGCGCTGCGGCGTACTGGATTCCCCGCCTTCGTGGGGAATGACAGCCGCGTTTTGATCTCACCGCCCCGCCGCCGGCTCGGCCACTGCGACCTGCGCTTGCGCCGGCGTGCGCGTCACCAGATAAACGCCGAGCGCGACGGGGATGATGCCGGCAAGGTCCTGCAGCGCGACGTGCTCGCCGAGCACCAGGAAGGCGAACACCATCGCCAGCGGCGGCATCACGAAGTGATAGGCGCTGGCTGCGGTCGCGCCGCACACCTTCAGCATATGGAACCAGAGCACATAGGCCAGGATCGAGCCGCCGAACACCAGGAACGCAAAGGCGCCGGCGAGCTGCGCATTCCACACGATCGCATCCGTGTTGGAGAGACCGAGCGCGAACGGCCACAGCACGATGCCGGCGGCGATATTCTGGATGCCGTTGCCGATCCACAACGATCCCTTCGGCGCGAGCTGCTTGAACAGGATGGTGCCGGCGACGATCGAGGCCAGCGCACCGAGCGTAAAGCAGATGCCGCCGAGATGGTCCGATCCGACCGACAACCGGTGCCAGACGATCATGGCGACGCCGATGATGCCGAGCGAAAGCCCGGCCACCTTGCGCCAAGTCAGCGCCTCACCCAGCACCACCGCAGCGAATACGGCGGTGAACACCGGATTGGCCGAAACGATCAGGCCGCCGAGCCCGGCCGAGACCGTCTTCAGGCCGGTATAGCCGAGGCCGAGATAGAGCGCGTTGTTGGCGATGCCGATGAGCGCGAACACGGCGGCATCGCGCCAGCTCATCGCCCAGCGGTCACGCCGCAGAAAAGTGAACGCGAGGATCAGCACGCCGGCGAGCGAGAACCGCGTCGCCAAGAGCAGCAGCGGCGGGCAATAGGTGACGCCGATCTTGCCGGCGACGAAGGCGAAGCTCCAGAGCAGGCAGAACAGGCCGATTTCGAACGGCAATGAATTCGATCCGGGACGGGACATGGATACCGAGGGTGCGAGCGACATGAGGCAATCTCCTTCGCCCTCGATCTAGGTTCAAGGCTTTTCATTTGGAAATTAAATGATAGACTGAGTCGCATCGATTTTTCGAATGACGCTCATGCTCGATCTCGATTTGCTGCGCAGTTTCGTCTCGGTGGTAGAGGCCGGCGGCTTTACCCGGGCCGGCGAGCGCGTCCACCGCACGCAATCGACCGTCAGCCAGCAGATCAAGCGGCTGGAGGACGATCTCGGCCAGATCCTGCTCCACCGCAACGGCAAGGACGTGACGCCGACGGAGGCCGGCGAGCGGCTGTTGTCCTATGCGCGGCGGCTGCTGGCACTGGCCGAGGAGGCGCGTGACGTCGTCGCGCGCAAGAGCCCGGAGGGCGCGGTCAAGCTTGGCATTCCCGAGGATTTCGCCGCCTATCGGCTGGCGCAGCTGCTGGCGGCGTTCTCACGCGCCCATCCCAATTTGCGGCTCGACGTGCGGGCCTATCAGAGCCTCGACCTCAAGCGCGATCTCGATCGCGGCGACATCGACCTCGCGCTGCTCAAGCGCAGCGCCGGCGAAGGCGGCGCCATCGCGGCTTGGCCCGAGCGGGTCTATTGGGTGACGAGCCGGCAACATCCGGTCGACATCGACTCGTCGTCGCTGCCGCTGATCGGCTTTCCCGCCCGGCTGCCTGTATCGGGCACGCGCGATCCACGCTCTGGAGAGCGCCGGCCGCGCCTGGTACATGTCCTACACATCCTCAAGCCTGGCCGGCATCCAGGCGGCGATCGCGGCCGGCCTCGGACTCGGTATCCTCGCCGACATGGCGATCCAGGCCGATCATCGCGTGCTGACCGCAGCCGAAGGCTTCGCCCCGATCGAGCGCACCGAACTCGCTTTGGTCGCCTCGCCGGACGCGAGCCCGACGACGCTCAGGCTGGCCGAGCGGTTGGCGGAGTTCTGCGAGAAGGTGCACGTCAAGGCGGCGTAGCAGCGACTGTCTGCTGATAGCGCGATCAGGTAACCGCAGCGGTGGTCTGTTCCCTCTCCCGCTTGCGGGGGAGGGTTAGGAAGAGGGCAGCCGCACCAGCGGTGCTTGTGGCGCCCCCACTCCAACTCTCCCCCGCAAGCGGGGGAGAGGGCGCAGCGGAGCCCACGGTGCAGAGCGTCAATCCAATTTTCAATAACACCGCGCCGCGGCGATGCTGTGCAGCCTGCGGTCGCCGAGCACGTGCGCGGTGAAGGATCGCTGCGGAAAGATCTTTGCGAACGCCGCGTCGCGCACGCTTAGGCCCCCGGCATAGGCACCGAAGGCCGGCATGATGGCGCGCTCGCCGTCGGAGACGAAGCAACGCCGCTCCAGCATGCGGGCGCGCGTTGCGACACGAGCCTTGGGATGGAGATGGCCGGCGATCTCGCCGCGCGCGCCGGTCGGCTCGTGACGAAAGGTGATGGCGCCGATCGCGATGATGTCGGCGACGGTGCCGCCGAGGTCGCGCGGCAGCGCCGGATCATGATTGCCAGATATCCAGATCCAGTCGCGGCCAGCCTGCAGCGCGGCGAGTTGCGTGCGATCATCCTCAGACAGCCGCGTATGCGCGTCACGATCGTGAAAGCTGTCGCCGAGCGCGATCACCATGCGCGGATCGTGGCGGGCGATGACGGCAGCGAGCCAATTCAAGGTTGCTGCGGTGTCGAACGGCGGCAGCAAGGTGCCGCGCTTAGCGAAGCTCGAGCCCTTCTCCAGATGCAGGTCGGAGACGACAAGCAACCGCTCTTGTTTCCACAGCAGCGCGCCGGAGAGATCGGCGAGAAGCGAGACGCCGGCGATTTCGACGGCGTCGGAAGAGGTAACCGCTCGTGCTACAAACTCCGTCATGGCCGGGCTTGTCCCGGCCATCCACGTCCGGCCTTGGTAAATAAGGGCGTGGATGCCCGGGTCAAGCCCGGGCATGATGACGCTGATGGGTTCGAATTCGACAACTGACTTATTCCGCGTTCTGCGAACCTACCCCATCGCCTCCTTGACCAGATCCTCGGCGGCTTCGGCCAGGAGCTCGTCGGCGGCTTCGCCATAGACGGACTCGCGGCCGATTTCCAGCATCACGGGCACCGCGAGCGGCGAGACGTGATCGAGTTCCCGATGGGTGATTCGTCCCTGGATTCGGCCGAGCATATCACCAAGCCGCTTCAGATCGAGCAGCCCTGTGGCGGCATCGGCCCGCGCCGCGCGCAGCAGCATGTGGTCCGGCTGATGCTTGCGCAGCACGTCATAGACGAGATCGGTCGAGAACAGCACCTGGCGGCGCGTCTTCTCCTCGCCGGTGAAGCGGCGCGGAATGAGACCGGAGATGATGGCGCAGGAGCGGAACGTGCGCTTCATCAGCGCCGATTCGGCGAGCCAGGCCTCCAGGTCATCGCCCAGCATGTCCGGATCGAACAGCGCGTCGAGATCGAGCCTGCCATCGCGCACCATCATCGAGGTGTCGCCGAGCCCCCAGACCGCGATCGCATATTCATTGGCGACAAAGCCGAGCGGCCGGGCGCGGGCCCGCTCCAGCCGCCGCGTCAGCAGCATGCCGAGCGTCTGATGGGCAAGCCGCCCTTCGAACGGATAGCAGACCAGATAATGCTTGTTGGAGCGCGGAAAGGTCTCGATCAGCAACTCACGCCGCGCCGGCACGCGGGAAAAGTCCTTCTGCAGCGAGAGCCAGTCGCGCACCTGCCCCGGCAGTTGCTTCCACGCGCGTGAATCGTCCAACAGTCCACGGACGCGATCGGCGAGATAGGTCGAGAGCGGGAACTTGCCGCCCATATAGGATGGCACCTTGGGATCGCTGTCGTTGGCGCGTGAGACGTAAACCTGATCTTCCGCCAGCGCCTCGTAGCGCACGATCTCGCCGCTGAAAACGAAGGTATCACCGAGCGTCAGGCCTTCGATGAAGGCTTCCTCTATCTCTCCCAATAGCCGGCCGCCGCGCGCGATCGCAGCCGCCGTGCCCGCACCGCCGCTGCGCGCGCGCACCAGCCGCACCTTCAGCATCGCCTCCTCGACGATGGTGCCGACATTCAGGCGATAGCTTTGCCGCACCCTGGGATTGGCGACGCGCCAGCGGCCTTCTTTGTCCTGCTTGATGCGCGCGAAGCGCTCATAGGTTTTCAGCGCGTAGCCGCCGGTGGCGACGAAATCGACGACGTCGTCGAAATCACTGCGCAACAGGTCCGCGTAGGGCGCGGCGGTCCTGACTTCCGCATAGAGCTCGTTGGCGAGAAACGGCTCGGCACAGGCGCAGCCGAGGACATGCTGCGCCAGCACGTCGAGCGCACCTCGGCGCAGCGGCGGCGTGTCCTGTGCGTTCGCGGCGATGGCGTCGATCGCGACGCTGCATTCCAGCACCTCGAACCGGTTGGCCGGCACCAGCACCGCGCGCGACGCTTCGTCGAGCCGGTGGTTGGCGCGGCCGATCCGCTGCATCAGCCGCGAGCAGCCTTTCGGCGCCCCAATATTGACGACGAGATCGACATCGCCCCAGTCGACGCCGAGATCGAGCGAGGAGGTGCAGACCACGCCGCGCAGCTTGCCCGCCGCCATCGCATCCTCGACCTTGCGGCGCTGCGCGACATCGAGCGAACCGTGATGCAGGGCGATCGCGAGATTGTCGTCATTCATGCTCCAGAGCTGCTGGAACAGCATCTCGGCCTGGCTGCGGGTGTTGACGAAGATCAGCGTCGTCTTGTTTGATTTGATCAGTTCGTAAATTTCAGCGAGCGCATGGCGCGCGGTGTGGCCGGCCCAGGGCAGCCGTTCGCGGGTATCCAGCATCTCGACAACAGGCTGCGCCGCGCCGCCGGCGACGACGACATCGGCGGAGGCGAGCGCGCCGTTCGGCTGCGGCACCAGGAAGCGCGCCAGCAACTCCGGCTCGGCGACTGTCGCGGAGAGACCGATGGCGCGCAATTGCGGCGCCAGCCGCCACAGCCGCGCCAAGGCGAGTGACAAAGATCACCGCGCTTGGAGGTGACCAGCGCGTGCAGCTCGTCGAGCACGATGCGCTTGAGCGAGGAGAACAGAAAGGGCGCGTCGTCGGAGGACAGCAGCAGCGCCACCTGCTCGGGCGTGGTCAGCAGAATGTCAGGCGGATAGCGCCGCTGGCGCTGCCGTCGCGATACCGGCGTATCGCCGGTACGGGTCTCGACCTTGATCGGCAGATCCATCTCGGTGATCGGCGTCTCCAGGTTGCGCGCGATGTCGACGGCCAGCGCCTTCAAGGGCGAGATGTAGAGCGTGTGCAGGCCGGAGGGACGGATGACGGAGCGACCGGTGGAGATGCGGCTCTTCCAGCAGTTTCGTCTCGGAGCGAGCTGAGAGACGCCCCCAGCTCCACCAGGGTCGGCAGAAAGCCCGCCAGCGTCTTGCCGGCGCCGGTCGGGGCGATCAGCAGCGCCGAGCGATCCTCGCGCGCCTTTTCCAGCAGCGCCAGCTGATGAGCACGTGGCGCCCAGCCCCGCGCCGCGAACCATTTTTGGAAATGGTCTGGCAGCAGGATGAGGTCGTCGATCGGAGCTGGTGAAACGCGGGGCGGCACCGGGGATAAGTAAGCAGTCGTCCGCGCTTCGTCGAGGGTTGGCGAACGCATAGGGTGCCCAAGGCGCTTAGCACCGTGCTGGCTTCCGCCTTCGCGTCTTTTCTCAAACAGCAGGCAAGACATCGCAATCTCGCGGCGCAATTCGCGTCCGAGCTATCAAGGAAACCACCCTCTCAATGAACAGAGGGCGCAGGGAAGGCCGGGCGCCGGCTGACGCCCGTGGTCCGCGTGCAGCAAAAAGCACGCGGCAGAACCACAGGTACAGCCGGAAACACCCGGCCCTCCCTGCGCGATGGTTTACGGCTTATACGCGCTCTCCCCAGGGACCGGCGTTCTTGCCCCTGTCGCCCGCGGGCTCGTCAAAGCACCGCGACCTTGACCTCAGCACCGGGAGGCCAGGACCACACGATTTCACAGTCCGTATCGGGATGTTCGTCCGCTCGCGAATGCGCGCTGCAACCCGACACGTCCACCGCATCCCGGCCCAGCACTCGTGACGATCGCGAAGCGCCCCTCTCGGCGAGGTCGAGACGCGGGAGAATGTGAACTTGATTTGCCCGACGACACAAGGGGATTATTTGCAACGCGTAGCGCTCGCTCCGGATCATACTGAAAGGGCTAGACAAATTCACCGGATGCGACCATGGATTGCGAACGGGTTGTATTGGCACGCGGTATTGTGGCGCGAACGCCACAAGCCTTGCCTTAGGTTCCGGCCGCAGTCAGGATGGCCGAGATGCCCACAATCAACGATTCACGGATGGAATTTGTTCGCGCGGTGCTTGCTGATGCCGCGCTCGCTTTCGTTGCTACGGTCGTGGTCGGACTTATCATCGCGTCATTGGCAGCGGCGGGGATCATAACGATGCCGTTGGCCTATGTCTTATTGGCGCTCGCGTGGCTAGTTGCGGTAGCGGGGACATTTCTAATTCCTTGGAGCGTAGCAGGTCGCCATAGGGCTATCTTTGGTTTTTTCCTGGCTCTCATGTTGGCCGGTTTGGGTTGGTATGAGACGGCCCGTTACATCGAACCACCATCAGCTAGGGAGATTGCTCTGGAAGTTTCGCGGTTGCTCCCGCACCCGGAGCCAAAGCCAATACCGCTACCCGCTCCTACGGTGCTCCCTCAACCAACAGCGATACCTACGCCTCTTTCGCCACCAAAACCTAAGATCGCTTCTACGTATGCAAAGGTGATCATTGAGTGCGACAGTCCGAAGTCGAAGAAACCCCTCTCTAGAAAAGAGAGGCAAGCTTACATGGACAGACAGGTTGACGTACTAAGAAAGGTTTGGGGCTACACAGCGAATGCTAAAGTCACTGAAGATGAAATAACACTTGAGATCGTATTCGGGACGCCAGTTGGATCGCCTATGCTACAAATGAATCGGGAGGTTTTGTTCATCAAGAGATCTGAAGACAAGCTTTTTGTGACGGTAACGAGAGATTATGCAGGTGTCCTCGCCTACATGCTTCCATTGGCTCAGCTCGACGCAAGCGAGCCTACCATCAAGGCTGCCGTAGAGCAGGTAGAAAAGATCACTGAGAACTCCGTCCGGGAAGTGCACGGCACTTTAAATTTCGTCCAACGCAACTCCTTGCAACTCTAGACGCAGGCGAGAATCCCGTGCTTGAGGTGGGACGGGTGTACAGGTCTTTGGTAGGTCGCTTTGACATAACAGCGAGGCCTGGCTTTCATCCACATCAATTCTCTGGAATGGGCCACCCCGACGTTTGGCAATGCGAAAAAACGACTGGTTCTCCCACCTAATGTTTGTCTTGAATCTGGCGCGTCGCGATCGCGCTCTACATCATCGTTGCGCACTAGCGGCTATGCCGGATAGCTGTGGAGCTATCGGAAAAATTCTTGTGGCGTTTGCGCCAGAATGCCGCTCGCATGTCTGTTTATCATGGTGATTTCTAGCAATTTCGACTTTCTGCCGCACAGGACGAACGTCTGCGCGGCTTGGCGCATTGGCCGAACGCTATTTTTTCGATGACGTGCAGTGGCCGTGCCGACAGAGGGAAAGCGGCGCGCGCAGGCGTGAGAACCTCCGTCATTGCGAGGAGCCGAAGGCGACGAAGCAATCCAGACTGGATCCCGGATCGATTCTGGATTGCGTCGCTTCGCTCGCAATGCCGATGGGTTGAGGTTTCGCTCCATCATTTCGAGATTCCGGGCTCGGTCGCTGATCGCGACCGCCCCGGAATGACGATGGTGGCGCGGGATTCGCAGGGTGGGCAAAGCCGCATTTGCGGCGTGCCCACCGTCCATCGACATTCGTTGCCTGGAAGGGTGGGCATGGCGCAACCGCGCCTTTGCCCACCCTACGGCTTCTCGTCTGTGACCTCAGCCCTCCGTCATCGGCTTGTCGGAAATATCCCAGTCGTTGCCGTTGAAGATCGAGATGTAGAGCGTCTTCATCGGCGTGTAGTCGTCGGGCGTGTAGCTGTAGTTGATGCCGTCGAGGAAGAACGGCGAGTGGAAGCCGGCGAGCGTCGCGGCGCTGCTTCAGCACGTTCTCGCGCGTCAGGGTGTCGCCGCAGCGGCGCAGGATCTCGCCCATCGTCACCGCCTGGCCATAGCCGGCATAGGCGATGGTGTTGTCGGGATCGACGCTCGGCAGGTATTTCGCGCGCAGCGCCTCGAACCCCTTCACCTCCGGATCGTCCTTCCAGCGCGGCGTGCCGGCGTCCTTGGAATAGCGGATCGCGACGATGTCCTTGGCGTTCTCCAGCCCGGCCGCGCTGAGGATCGAGCGCCCGGTCGAGCCCGCCGACAACAACTGCAGCGGCTTCCAGCCGAGCTCGGCGACTTTGCGGATCGACTGCGACGTCGCCTTGCCGGTGCTGATGTTGTAGAACACGTCGGCGCCGGACTTCGACAGGTTGATCAGCTGGGAATCGATGGTCGGGTCGGTGAGATCATAGGTCTGCTCCATGATCACCTGCGCCTTGCCGCCGGCATCCGCCAGCACCTTCTTGAACGGACCTAAGAAGTCGCGGCCGAAATCGTCGTTCTGATAGAGGATGCCGACCTTTGCCTCCGGCTTCACCGAGAGCACGTGCTTGGCGAGGATGCGCGCCTCGGTCGGATAGAGCGGCAGGCCGGCCATGGTCCATTTGTTGTTCTTCGGATCGTTCCATTTGGAGGCGCCGGTATTGAGCAGGAGCTGCGGCACGCCCTTGGAATTGAGGTATTTGTGCACGGCGGTCTGCGGCGCGGTGCCGAGCGAGCCGAACAGCGCCAGCACCTCCTCCTGCTCGACCAGCCGCCGCGTCGCCTCGACGCATTTCGGCGCGCTATAGGCATCGTCCATGGTCAGGAACTTGATCTTGCGGCCGTTGATGCCGCCCTGATCGTTCAGCATCTGGAAATAGGCTTCGCCGATGCGGCCGAGCACGCCATAGAGCGAGCCCGGCCCGGAATGCGGCACGGTCTGGCCGAGCTTGATCTCGGTGTCGCTGGCGCCGGCATCATATTTCTTCTCGGCGGCCCGGACATAAGGCGCGGCGATGGTGGAGGCGCCGATGGTCGCAAGCGCGGTGGCGCAGAAATCGCGCCGGGTCGGATGATTTTTCATTGTTTATGTCTCTCCCTGGACGCGCATTGTGCTGACATCGGGAGGGAGCGGCAAGAGCGAAGTTGCCGCTGCGACGCAGATGCTGGCGCCGGACAGCGTGTAGACTCAAGTTTTCATCGGCAACCACGACGAGTCCGCGCACCGGCACCTTGTCCTCGTGCGCGGGCTCGCCGGCTCGATGTGCGCAAGCGTGAGGCCACTGCGGCGATGGCGCGCGGATATATTCCGCGCTGTGGGCAGTGCGCAGGCCCTCGCCGATGATCGACGCCGTCGCCATCATGGGTCTCGACCGTGAATGCGAGCAAGCCGCCCGGCATCAGCACGCGCTGAATTTCGTCCAGCACCGGCGCGAGCTCGCCGACATAGACCATCGCATCCGCCGCGAGCGACCAGATCGGCGCCGCATCGGGCTGCCGCGCGAGCGCTGACGTCATGTCGTCGACCTCGAGCGCAGCATAAAGACCAGTGGCGCGGGCCTGCTCGATCATCCCGGGCGAGAGATCGATGCCGATGAACGTCTCGACGTTGCTTGGCCAAGGCTGCAGCGCCGAGGCCGGTGCCGCAGCCGAGATCGATGGCGCGCTTGAAGAAGGCAGGCTTGCTCGCGGCCGCCCGCACCGCGAGCACCGCCTCGAGCAACAACGCCGGCGCGCGATAGTGCAGCCGCTCGGTCAGCTCGGCGTCGAAGCGCGGCGCATATTGATCGAACAGCGAGCGCACATAGGCCTGCGGCATCGCCTCACGCGGCACGGCGCCAAGCCGCATCAGCCGGACGCCGGCGCCGTGGCGATCATCCGGATCGGCCGCGCAGGCCCCTGGAACGCCGCGACCGCGGCCTCCCGCTCGCCGAGCTCCGCGCGAATTTCGCCGAGCGAAAACCAGGCGGACGCAAAGTTCGGCGCGACCTCGATGGCCTGCTCCAGCACCTCGGCCGCGGCGGCGAGATCGCCTTCGATTGCAGGCCGCGCGCGAATTCATAGCGCCGGTCGGCGATCAGATCGCCGGAGGAGAGGAACAGACGGGTCGGCATGATGGGAACTGGCAAGCGAAACTCGATCGAGTTGCGAGCGCTGCGACCTATATGACAGAAATGCGCCCGCAAGACATCCTGATGCCCGCCTCCGCCGGGCTGTGCTGCCAGATCGGCGGCTTTCATATCGACCCGATGCGGCCGGTGGAACGGGCGCTGATCACGCACGGTCATTCCGATCATGCCCGTGCCGGCCACGGCGCCGTGCTGGCGACGCAGGAAACGCTCGACATCATGCGGCTGCGCTATGGCGAGAATTTCGCCGGCAGTACGCAGGCGATCCGCTATGGCGAGGAGATCAGGCTCGGCGACGTCACGGTGAGCTTCCATCCCGCCGGCCATGTGCTGGGCTCGGCGCAGATCAAGGTCTCCAGCGGCGGCACCTGCGTGGTCGCGTCCGGCGACTACAAGGATGTGCGCGACCCGACCTGCGCGCCGTTCGAGCTCGTGCAATGCGACGTCTTCATCACCGAGGCGACGTTCGGCCTGCCGGTGTTCCGGCATGGCGACGCGGCGGCCGAGGTGAAGAAGCTGCTGGCCTCGGTGGCGCTGTTTCCGGAGCGCGCGCATCTGGTCGGCGCCTACTCGCTCGGCAAGGCGCAGCGCGTGATCGCGCTGATCCGCGAGGCCGGCTACGACGCGCCGATCTACCTGCATGGCGCGATGGACGAAGATCACGCGCTACTACGCGGACCAGGGCATTCGCGCTCGGCGAGCTGCGCCCGGTCAAGGGCGTGAAGAAGGCCGATCTCGCCGGCACCATCACGCTGGCGCCGCCCAGCGCCACGTCCGACCTCTGGACGCGACGTTTTCCCGATCCGGTGACGGCCTTCGCGTCGGGCTGGATGCGGGTGCGGGCGCGCGCCCGGCAGCGCGGCGTCGAGCTGCCGCTGGTGATTTCCGACCACGCCGATTGGGACGGCCTGACCGCGACCATCGCCGCGACCGGCGCCGGCGAGATCTGGGTCACGCATGGCCAGGAAGACGCGCTGGTGCATTGGTGCAAGACCAAGGGCCTTGCCGCGCGGCCGCTCGATCTGGTCGGCTATGGCGACGAGGAGGAGAGCGAGCGTCGTGGCAACGGAGGAAGCGGACGCATGAACCGCTTCGCCGAATTGCTCGACCGCCTGGCCTATGAGCCCGGGCGCAACAACAAGCTGCGCCTGCTCACCGCCTATTTTCGCGAGGTCGAAGACCCCGACCGCGGCTATGCGCTGGCGGCGCTGACCGGCGCGTTGTCGTTCAAGCATGCCAAGCCGGCCTGATCCGCGACCTGATCGCCGCGCGCACCGACCCGGCGCTGTTCGCGCTGTCCTATGATTATGTCGGCGACCTGTCGGAGACCGTCGCGCTGATGTGGCCGAAGGGGGCAACTTCGTCGCCCTACGCTCGGTCGGCTCCCTCCCCGCCTGCGGGGGAGGGTTGGGGTGGGGGCAGACGGAGACAACTCGCTGCGTCGGAGCGCCCCCACCCGGATTGTCGGGCGCGCCCGATCAATCCGACCCTCCCCCGCAAGCGGGAGAGGTGAAGGTCGCACGGCCTCCTCCTTTCCACAACAACCCGCCGCCTCCCACCCTCACCGAGGTCGTCACCACCTTGCGCATGCTCGGCAAGACCGAGCTGCCGCGGCAGCTTGTCGCGCTGGCTCGACGAGCTCGACGAGACCGGCCGCTGGGCGCTGCTGAAGCTCGTCACCGGCGCCTTGCGGATCGGCATTTCCGCGCGGCTCGCCAAGACCGCCGCGGCCGCGCTCGGGAACAAGGACCCGCACGATGTCGAGCTGGTCTGGCCCGGCCTCACCCCGCCCTATCTCGACCTGTTCGCCTGGCTGGAAGGCCGCGCCGACAAGCCGGTCAATCGCGATCCGGCGCCGTTCCGCCCGGTCATGCTGGCGCATGCGGTCGAGGACGGCGACTTCGCCGGCATGGATGCGGCCGACTACATCGCCGAATGGAAATGGGACGGCATCCGCGTGCAGGCGGTGAGCGGCCGCGATCCCGATGGCCACATGGTGACGCGGCTCTATTCGCGCAGCGGCGAGGACATCACCGGCAGCTTCCCGGATTTGCTGCCGTCGCTGCATCTGCCCGGCGCGCTCGACGGCGAATTGCTGGTGCTGCGCGACGGCCGCGTGCAGAGCTTCAACGTGCTGCAGCAGCGGCTGAACCGGAAGACGGTCTCGCCGAAGCTGATGAAGGATTATCCGATCCATCTGCGCGCCTATGACCTGCTGCATGACGAGGACAGCGATCTGCGTGAGCTGACCTTCGCCGAGCGCCGGACGCGGCTGGAAGCCTTCGTCAAAAAGCTCGACGATCCGCGCGTCGACCTGTCGCCGACGATCCCATTTGCAAGCTGGGAGGAGCTGACCGCGGCGCGCGCCGATCCGGCTTCCGCCGGCGCAGGCGAGGACGCCGAGGCGGTCGAGGGCGTCATGCTGAAACGCCGCGACGCGCTCTATCTGCCCGGCCGGCCCAAGGGCCAATGGTGGAAATGGAAGCGCGACCCGCACATCGTCGACGCCGTGCTGATGTATGCGCAGCGCGGCCACGGCAAGCGCTCGTCCTATTATTCCGACTATACGTTCGGCGTGTGGACGCGCGGGCGAGGCCGGCGACCAACTGGTGCCGGTCGGCAAGGCCTATTTCGGCTTCACCGACGAGGAGCTGTTGCAGATCGACCGCTTCGTCCGCCGCAACACCACCGAGAAATTCGGCCCGGTCCGCCATGTCGTGCACGAGCCGGACCAGGGCCTGGTGCTGGAAGTCGCGTTCGAGGGGCTGCAGCGTTCGCTGCGGCACAAATCCGGCGTCGCCATGCGCTTTCCGCGCATCAACCGGCTGCGCTGGGACAAGCCGCCGCGCGAGGCCGACCGGCTGGAGACGCTGGAAAAGATGCTGAAGGCGGAAGCGTCGTGATCACGCTGCAATCCCGGATTAAATGCCGGTAATCCGCTTGCAGCGAGCGGCCGGGTTTCCCACCTGCCCTGCGTCGCCTATACTGGGCGCGAATCCGTCCGGGAGATGAATGGAATGTCGAACGAGATCAGGGACTATCCGGTTCGCAGCCAGGACAACCTCTCCCGCTTTCTCGGCGGCTCGCCGATCGCAGTCGCCTTCCGGCTGATCCTGCTCTCGATCCTGGTCGGCGTGGTGCTGTCGGCGATCGGCTTCGATCCGCTCAACATCATCACGAGCATCCGCCTGCTGGTTCAGCGCCTGTACGAGTATCGGCTTCGACGCCTTCAACTGGCTGTGGCGCTATTTCCTGCTCGGCGCCGTGATCGTGATCCCGGTCTGGTTGCTGTCGCGCGTATTCGCGCCGCGCGGCCGATGACACCAAATAGCAGGCCGATGCAGTCGGGCTTTGTCCTCAGCCATTCGCATGATGACGGGCTCGCAGCGTTCCGTTGCGGCCGCGCATGACGGCATGAGCATCGCCCCCTAGCCGACATCCAGAACCCGCTAAACGACGGCCCGCGCCGAGAGGATCCGCGCCAGCGAGGCGAACGTCGCATTCCACCGAGATCCGCTCCCGTCAACAGCGCGCAGGTGTTTGCCATCGCGGGGCCCGCGATGGTCGCCAACCTGACCACGCCGCTGATCGGCATCGTCGCGACCACGGCGATCGGCCGGCTCGGCGAGGCCAGCCTGCTCGGCGGCGTCGCGATCGCCTCGGTGATCTTCGACTGCCTGTTCTGGCTGTTCGGTTTCCTGCGAATGAGCACGCTGGCCTTCACCGCGCAGTCGCTCGGCGCCGGCGAAAGCAACGAGGTGCGCGTGGTGCTGGTGCGCGGCCTGCTGATTGCCGCTCTCGTCGGCAGTCGCCCTGATCGCGCTGCAGCTGCCGCTCGGGACCGTGATCTTCGACGCCATGGGCGGCTCCGATGCGGTGAGCCATGCGCGGCCCGGACCTACTTCACGATCCGGATCTGGTCGGCGCCGCTGGCGCTCGCCAATTATGTCGTGCTCGGCTGGCTGGTCGGACAGGCACGCGCCGGCTCGCGCTCGCGGTGCAGATCGCGATCAACCTGATCAATGTTGCGGCGACCCTGTTGCTGGTGACCCTGTTCGACGCCGGGATCGCTGGCGCGGCGACGCTGCCGTGATCGCGGAAGCCGCCGGCATTACGCTCGGCCTCATCGTCGCGCATCGTCTGCAACCCGAGGGACTTGGCGGTGCCCTGGCAGGCGCTGCTCGATGCCGACAAGCTGAAGCGGATGTTCGCCGTCAATCGCGACATCATGATCCGCACCGCGGCGCTGATCGGCGTGTTCCTGTTCTTCAATGCGCAAGGCGCGCGCGCCGGCGACGTCACGCTGGCAGCGAACGCGGTGCTGAACAATTTCCTGCTGGTCAGCGCCTTCTTCCTCGACGGGCTCGCCAATGCCGCCGAGCAGCTCTGCGGCCATGCCATCGGCGCACACGACCGGCGCGCTTTCACCGGCGCCACCGCCTCGTCATCGCCTGGGGTTTCGGCTTCTCGCTCCTGGTCACCATCGTGCTTGCGCTGTTCGGGCCAGCGCTGATCGACGCGATGACTTCGAGCCCGCCGGTTGCGGCTTGCCGCGCGCGACTTCCTGCTGTTCGTGACTGTCTCACCGCTGCTCGCGGTGTTCGCGTTCGGCTTCGACGGCATCTATGTCGGCGCGACCTGGGCGCGCGACATGCGCAATTTGATGGTGGCCTCGCTCGCCCTGTTCCTGGCGACGTGGTTCGCGCTGCGCGATCTCGGCAACACGGCCCTGTGGATCGCGTTCCTCGTGCATTACGCCGCCCGCGGCGGCCTGCAGGCCGCGCGCTATCCGGCGCTGGTGAGGCAGTCGTTCGGGAACGCGTAGGACGAGAGCTGAGGCGCGAGTAGTCGCAACATTTTCCGGCGTCATGCTCCGCGCAGGCGGAGCATCCAGTAATCCGTGACGGAGTGATCGAACCGACGACGTCACGGCATAATGGATCGTCCGCCTGCGCGGACGATGACAGCTCGATTTGCAGCTGCGCTGTGCGCCGAAACCTACACCGGCCAATCCTCCGCCGTGATCGTCGCCGCATCGGCGCCGACGATCTCCGAGAGCTGGTCGCGCCCGGTGCGCAGAAGCGTCGAGGCGAGATCGGCCTTGATGGACTCGACCAGGCCGATGCCCTTGTAGACCAGCGACGAATAGAGCTGGATCAGGCTGGCGCCGGCGCGGATCTTGGTCAGCGCCGCGCCGCCGGTGTCGATGCCGCCGACGCCGACCAGCGGAAACGCGCCTTCCACGCGCACGAACGTCTCCGCCACCATCCGGGTCGAGAGCCGGAACAGCGGCCGGCCCGACAGGCCGCCCTGCTCCTTGACGCGCATCTGCTCGCGCAAGGTTTCGGGGCGCGCCAAGGTGGTGTTGGACACGATCATGCCGTCGACCCGGCGCGAGCGGGCGACGTGAACGACATCGTCGAGCTCGGCAAGGCTGAGATCAGGCGCGATCTTCAGCAGCACCGGCGTGTCGCCGGACTTCTCCCGAACACGGTCGCGCGCCTCGAGCACCTTGGCGAGGAGATCGTCGAGCTGCGAGGCCTGCTGCAGATTGCGCAGGCCCGGCGTATTCGGCGAGGAGATGTTGACGGTGAAGTAGCTCGCCACCGTGGCGAAGGTCTCGATCAACCGCACATAATCGGCGACGCGATCATCCGAATCCTTGTTGGCGCCGATATTGACGCCGACGATACCGCCGAGATGGGCGCGGCCGGCGAGCCGGCGCAGCACCATGTCGGCGCCGTCATTGTTGAAGCCCATGCGGTTGATCACCGCCTCGTCGCGCTCCAGCCGGAACAGGCGCGGGCGCGGATTGCCACCTTGCGGCTTCGGCGTCACCGAGCCGATCTCGACAAAGCCGAAGCCGAGCCGCAGCAGCGCGTCCGGCACCTCCGCGTTCTTGTCGAAGCCGGCGGCCATGCCGACCGGGTTGGGGAAGTTGAGGCCGAACGCGCGGACGGCGAGCTTGCTGTCATCATGCCGCGGCTTCATTGGCGGCAACAGCCTCAAGCCCTGGATCGCCAGCCGATGCGCATCCTCGGCGTCGAGCCAGCGCAGCAGCGGCAGCGAGAAGGTGTCGAAGGCGCGGATCACGGCTTCAACTCGGGAATGTCGTGGCTGCCGTCAGCCCGCGTGTGCATCTGATGCACTGACGTCACCGCGTCGAGATCGAGCTCGCCATAGAGATGCGGAAACAGCTCGTCATTGCGCGAGCGCTCCCAGCGCAGCGCGTCGCCGAGCTTGTCGGCCTCGACCTCGACCAGGAACAGCGCTGTCTGGCCGGCAAAATGCTTGCGCGCGGTGCCCTCGACCTGCGCCGCCGCCGAGAAATGGATGAAGCCGTCCCTGACGTCATCGGCGCTGCCCCGATAGGTGCCCTGCCGCTCGGCCTCACGCCAGGCAGAGGCGGAGCAGATTTTATAGATTTTGGGCACGTCGCGAGGTCCTGCCTGGGATGTTGAGTTTGTTGGGCTTTTTGGCCAGCCGCCGACCGTATCGGTGCGGGCGGCCGAACTCAAGGCCGCCCGATACCTGAAGGAGTTAACGGAATCAGGCAGGAAATCAAGCTACCAACCCTGGTAGTCGGGACGTCGCGGACTCCGGACTGTCAGGTCGCGTAGTCCGGCTCCTTGCGATCCAGAATCCGCTTCAGCGCGTCGAAATGACGCTGCGCCGGGCCAGGCTTGTACATGCTGCCGCCGGTAAAGCTCTGCTTGGTCTTCTCGACCACCGGATCCGGCAGCTGCTTCAGCCGCTGGCCGGTCCACATCGCATAGATCTGCACCTGGGCGACGCGCTCGACATAATAGAGCCGGTCATAAGCGGCGGCGATGGTCTCGCCCACCGTCGAGATGCCGTGATTGGCCATGAACAGGATGGTCTTGTCGCCGATGACCCGCGCCAGCCGCGCCCCTTCCGATGGATCGAAGGCGGGGCCGGTGTACTCGTCGTCATAGGCGATCTGGCCGGACATGCCGACCTCGGTCTGGCCGATCTCCTTGATGCGCGGGTCCTCCAGACGGGTGAGCGCGCTGGCGTAGGGCATATGCGTGTGGAACACCGCCTTTGCCTGCGGCAGCGCCTTGTGGATCGGCGCATGGATGCAATAGCAGGAGCGTTCGACGTCGCCGGCGCCGCTCTTCACCAGGCCATCGTCGATGCCGACCTCCATGAAGCTGGATGCCGTCACTTCCGACCAGTGCATGCCGAACGGGATCTGATAGTAACGGTCGCTATGGCCGGGCACGACATAGGTCAGATGGTTGAAGATGCCCTCGCTGAAGCCATGCATGTAGGCGAGGCGGTGCGCGGCGGCGAGATCGACCCGCGCCTGCCACTCCTCGGGGCTGCATTCGGACAGCGACTTCGGCGAAACCCTGAATTGCATGCGCCTTCTCCCTGCTCGCATGGTCCGCCGCTCCCGGCGGCGATCGTTGATGTTGCGATCGTAACCCAGAGCGCGCGCGACATCGGCTGAAATTGCAGCGGGCCTCCCATCTTGATTTGCAAGCCGATCGCCGCATCTGTGATGATGCGCTGCGATAGGCGTGAGACACGGAGGCATGAACCGGATCATGACGAGCACGCGATCTTCCGAACGCGCCACCATCGCCGTGATCGGACTCGGCAGCATCGGCGGCGTCATCGCCGGGCTGTTGGCCTCGCTCGGCCGCTATGACATCGCGGCCTGCGTGCGGCGTCCGCTCCAGCGGCTGATCGTCGAGCATCCGGAGGGTGCGATCGACGTGCCGATCCGCGCGCTGACCGATCCGGACCAGGCTGAGCCGGTCGATTGGGTGCTGCTGGCCACCAAGACCCAGGACACCGAGGCCACCGCGCCCTGGTTGAAGCGGCTCTGCGGCCCACAGACGCGAATCGTGACGTTGCAGAACGGCATCGGCCATGCCGAGCGACTAGCGCCGATTACGGAGGAGGCACTGATCGTGCCCACCATCGTCTACTACAATGGCGAACGGCTCGCGCACGACCGCGTGCGCTTCCGCCGTGCCGGCCCGCATGATCTTGCGCTCGCTGATGACGCGGGCGGACGCGCCCTCGCCGCTCTGCTCGACGGCACGGGCCTGCGCGTTCTCGCCAGCCTCGATTTCAAGACGCTGGTGTGGCGCAAGCTGCTGCTCAACGCGATGGCCAACCCGATCACGGCGCTAACGTTACAACGGCAGGCGGTGTTCCGGCGTGAGGACATCAAGGCACTGTGCCTCGACATCTTGCGGGAGGCAGCAGCCGTGGCACGCGCCGATGGTGCGCGGTTTCCGGACGACGAACCGGAACAACTGCTGGCGACGTTGCTCACCTATCCACCCGACGCCGGCACCTCGATGTATTTCGACCGGCTTGCCGGACGGCCGCTGGAGATCGAGGCGCTGACCGGCGCGGTGGTCGCGGCCGGCGAGCGCCATGGCGTGGCAACGCCCATCAACCGCGTGCTGCTGGCGCTCGGCCGCGCCGTGAGCGAGGCACCGGCGCGAGTCACGACAGCAGTTGCGGCGACGTAAAATCTTCTGCGCCCGCCTGCTGCTCGATACGCGACGAAATATCCTTGACCGTGTTGGCCGCTACCGAAATCCGCGACGGGGACTAACCAGAAATGACGGCCCACGGCGGTGACGACGAGAACGCGTCCTTGAGGAACTGCGCCAGCGCGCTGATGCGGGCCACCTGCATGCGCGCTTCGGGGATCAGCATCTTCACCCATCGCTCAGGCGGCTGATAGCTCTCCAGCACGGAAACCAGCTCGCCGGCGGCCAATCTCGGTGCCGTCAGATATTCGGACAGCAAGGCAATGCCGTTTCCGGACAGCGCTGCGCGCAACAGCACCTGCCCGTCATTGGCGCTGATCCTGGGATTGATCTCGACCGTGGTCGGCCCCTGTGGACCGTTGAACGACCAGATCGATCCGGTCGGCCCGAAGTTGAGCGTATCGTGCGCGATCAGGTCGCGCGGATGCGCAGGCGCACCGCGGCGGGCGACGTAGTCGGGCGAAGCGCACAGCATCGGTCGCAATGGGCACAGCGGAATGTCGACGACATCGCCGAAAGTCGCATCGAACGCCGCGATCGCAACGTCAAAACCCTCATCCGCGGGGTTCACGGCGCGATCGGCCAGCACGATCTCCATGCTGAGCTTGGGGTTCTGCGCCTGGAAGCGCGTCAGGATATCGGCGAGATAGAGCACCGTGAGCGTGGTCGGCGCCTTGAGGCGGATCGGTCCTTCCAAATCCTGCTCGGTATCGGACGCCTGCCGCATCGTGTCGTCGAAATCCGCGACCAGCGACCGGACGCGCTCGATCCAGCGCCGGCCGGCGTCCGTCAGGGTCACGGTCCGGGTGGTTCGGATAAAGAGCCTGGTTTTCACCGCACGCTCAAGCTGATCGACGCGCTTGGTCAGCACCGACGTCGCGAGCCCGCTTTGGCGGGCCGCCGCGGTGAAGCTGCGGGTTTCGGCGACCGCCAGGAAGGCCCGAAGGTTCTGAAAGGCGTCCATGTCAATCTTTCTCGAATCGCGAAAAGTATTACCGCTTTTCGAGATATTCTTCGCAAATTAAGAGTGAGTTAGAAGGAGGACAAAGCTAGCGCAGAGAAAGTCAAGGAGGTCCTCTTGGCACAAGCGGCTGTTCGCGAGTCGAACCGTGAAACCGGCGTGTTCGGTTCATATGATGTCGTGGTCGTGGGCGGAGGCCCTGCGGGTCTCGCGGCCGCCGTCTCGGCGGCCAGGAACGGCGCCAGCGTCTTATTGGTGGAGCGCTACGGCTTCCTGGGCGGCATGGGCACCGCCGGCGGGGTCACTAATTTTGCCGGCCTGTTCGGGCTGGTGCGCGGCGAGACCCGCCGGGTCGTGCACGGCGTGGTCGACGATCTCCTGGACCGGCTCGACCGGCTCGGCGGGCTGAACGAGCCGCAGCAGGGCCTGCAGGGGCGGATCACGGTCCGCTCCTATGACGTCTCCACTCTGAAATGCGCGGCCGACGATCTCTTGCTCGACGCCGGCGTGAAGCTGCTATTCCACGCCGTCGCCGTCGACGTCGTGATGGAGAATGATCGTATCACTGCGCTGGTTGTCGAGACCAAGTCAGGCCGTCGCGCCATCCGGGCGAAGCTGTTCATCGACTGCAGCGGCGATGCCGATGTGGCGGCACGCGCCGGCGTCCCGTTCGAGACCGGCGACGGCCATGGCGGGGGCCTGTTTCCGACCATGATGTTCCGGATCGGCGGCGTCGATCCTGTCAGCGCGATCGCGGCGATCGGCGAGTTCAAGGCGATCGACCGGCTGATGAGCGAGGCCGCCGGCCGCGGCTACCGCTTTCCGCGCGAAGGCGCCATCGTCCGGCCGCAGAAGAATCCGACCGAATGGCGCGTCAACGTGACGCAGATTCGCAATGCGCAGGGCAGCGTCATGGACGCCACCGACGCGCTGCAGCTCAGCGACGGAGAGATCGAGGGGCGCCGGCAGATCCAGGAATATTTCCGCTTCCTGAAGAACGAGGTGCCTGGCTTCGAGCACGCGCATATCGTCGAAATCGCCCCGCAGGTCGGCATCCGCGAGAGCCGGCGCATCGAGGGCATCTACCAGCTCTCCGGCCAGGATATCGTCGGCTGCGCCGATTTCGACGATGCCATCGGCGTCAATGCCTGGCCGATGGAGTTGCATGTCGCCGGCAAGGTCGAATGGGGCTTTTATCCGGACGGCAGCCGCGGCTTCTGCCAGCTGCCGTTCCGCATGCTGCTTCCGAAGGGTGTCGCCAATCTTCTGGTCGCCGGCCGCTGCGCCTCCATGACGCATGAAGGGCAGTCGGCGGCGCGCGCCAGCGGTGCCTGCTTTGCGATGGGCCAGGCCGCAGGGACTGCGGCGGCCATGGTCGCCGCCGAGGTGACCAACATATCGCTTCGCGAGCTCGACGTGAGCTCGCTGCAGAAAAAGCTCGTCGAGCAGGGCGCCTATCTCGGGACCGGCGTGTGAGGCCATGAGCGCGAAACCCGAAGCTATCGATGCGCGCGCACCGGCCGCGTCCGACTATTATCGCTGGACCGTTCTGTTCATCGCCTGGCTGAGCTTCCTGTTCAGCTTCATGGACCGTCTGACGTGGGCCAATGTTGCCGTCTCGGCGGGCCAGTCGCTCGGCCTGTCGGTGGCGCAGCTCGGTGTGTTCGTGACCGCGTTCTATGTCGGTTACGTCATTTGCAACGCGGTCGGCGGAGTCATGAGCGACGTGGTCGGCGGCCGCGCAACGCTGACGATCTCGATGCTGTCGCTCGGCGTCTCCACCTTCTTGTTCGGCTTTACCTCGTCGCTGACCATCGGCATCGCCCTGCAGGCGGCGATGGGCCTCGCGGCCGGCGCGGACTACGCATCCTGCATCAAGCTGATCGTCAACTGGTTCGATCGCAGCAGCCGCGGCCGCGCGATGGGACTATTGCTCGTTGCCTCGTCGCTCGGCGTCACCGCTACGAATGCGATCGTACCGACACTCGCCGCCTGGATCGGCTGGCGCGGGGTCTATCAGGCGCTCGGCATCGCCACCGTGCTGATCGGCGTGATCGCTTATGCCTTGTTGCGCGACCGGCCGAGCGATCAGCCAGTGGTCGCCGCCAAGACCCCGCCGATCGGGCCGCTGCTGCGCGATCGCAACGAGCTGCTGCTGACGCTCTGCGGCTTCGGCGCCTTCTGGGGCACCTGGGGTTTTGCCTTCTGGGCCAATGCACTGATGATCCGCGGCTATCATCTGACGGCCGTGGAAGCCGGCCTGGTCATGTCGCTCGCAGGCATCGCTGCCATGATCGGAAAGCCGCTGATCGGCCTGTTGGCCGACTGGCTGGGCAGCAAAGAGAAGTGGCTGACGATCGGCACTTTGGCATTATTCGCGGTGATGCTGCTGGTGTTCGGGACATTGCACGACAGGCTGGCCTTTCAGATCGCCGCGCCGTTGCTCGGCTTCGGCGCGTTCGTCTACAGCCCCTTGCTCGCCGTGATGGTCGCCGACGTCGCAGGCCCGGCGCTCGCGGGCTCGGCGACGGGATTGACCGCCAGCGTCTGGCAACTCGGCAGCGCCATCGTGCCGGTCGTGGTCGGCGTGATCTTCCAGGCTACCGGCTCGTTCATGGCCGCCTTTGCGACGCTCGCGGCCGGCCCGGCGCTCGCGATCCTATGCCTGCTGTTTCTGAAGCTGGGCGAGAAGCAACAACTAATTCGATAGGCCAAGTTGCGATGGCGATCATACGGCGATCGCATAGAAGCTACATGCCCTGCTTGTCCTTCTAGCTTCCGCCGGGCACGAAGAAGATACTTCCATAGAAGCGCAGGGCTTTTTCCACGTCGCCCACCTCGATCGCGATGTGGTTAAGGCCGACGAGATGAGTCCTGGATGCGCTCATGATCGGTCTCCATGGTTTGCGCCGCTTGCGAGTGCGCGAGCCACCAATCGCTCGGAAGCCGCTAGCAGCGCTCCGGCATAGGCCCGATCTTTCGCGGACGGACTTGGCAAGATCGCCTGGGCCTTGTTGTTGAACATGGCGCTGCTGCGACCATCGAGATTGTTGGATACCAGCAAAGGCACCAGGCGCTCGGCATAGGTCTCAGGAGCGAGCATCATGAAGCCGGTCAGCCACTCCGTGACACCAAGGAGCACCCGCGATCCGAACAGATTGGCCCGGATCTTCGTCTTCACAAAGCCGGGATTAAGCCCAAAGACATCGATCGTCGGGTAGCGCTCGGCAGCGTGAAGAACAAGCACTTCGTTCCCGGCCACCGTATTCGAATGGGCCGTGAAGCGCTGGTACGTGCGCTCGGAGTTCAGATCGTCGACATCAGCCTTCTGCTCCGTGCCAGGAAAGCCCATGACGAAGACGCGCGGCCTCGAACCAGTTCGGTCCCGGCCAAGACGGGGAGCGATTCCGTTCAGGATGACGAGACGGCTCAGGTAGCTGATGGCGAGATCGCGCTCGATGCCCTCCAACGTGACCTCGCGTTTCGGGCCTGCCATGATTCCTGTCGTGAAGACGACAATATCGATCGTCTCGGCAGGTAGCTCGTCAGCGATGCGCTTCGCCTCCTTCATCGAGCTCAAGTCGGCCTTCATGAATTGGATACCGGGCACCTTCTGGTCCCGGAACGTCTGGCCGACGACCAGCACGCGGGCTCCTTTCGAGGCGAACTGGCCGCTGAATGCCCGCCCGATTCCTCCCGTGCCGCCGATCACGGCGATACTGAGTCCATCCAGCTTGAGGCTATCGAGCGCGGGCAGCTCCACAATCAGGTTGTTGTCCAACTCGATGCGCTTCATCGCGTCCTGCCTTTCCGAGCACTGCTTGACGGCGTTTCAGTCCACTGCGCCGTATCGATGATGATGGTGAAAAGCACGGTCCTTAGGCGACCGCGGCAGCGGTCAAGGTGGGATAATCGGTGTACCCCCGCGCGTCTCCGCCGAAGAACCTGTTCCGGTCCGCTTCGTTCAGGGCCGCACCGGACTTCAGGCGTTCGGCGAAATCAGGATTGGCAAGCACCATCTGGCCGTACGCTTCCAAATCAGCGAGGCCGGCGGCGATGTCGGAGCCGATCTGGTCGCGCGGTCGCCCGGGGCGATTGACGATCAACTTGCTGCTCCACAGCTTGCGAAGCTCAATGAGAAGGCGATCGTTGCCCTTGTGCATGATGTGCAGGTAGGCCAAGCCGAGCTTGTCGAGTTCGGCGACCAAATGACGATAGAGGTCGGGCCCGGCCGAACCTTCATCGATGCCCCACATCGTAATGCCGGGAGACAGGCGGATCGCCGTCTTGCCGGCCCCGATCTCGTCGGCGATAGCAGTCGCCACCTCGACGGCGAAACGCGCCCGGTTCTCGAGCGAGCCGCCATACTCGTCGGTCCGGACGTTCGCGCTGGGCGCGATGAACTGCTGGACCAGATAGCCGTTCGCGCCGTGGATCTCGACGCCGTCTGCCCCTGCCTCGATCGCAAGCCGCGCGGCGTTGCGGAAATCGCCAATTGTCAGGCGCACCTCGTCCGTCGATAAGGCGCGGGGCACCGGGATGTCCCGCATACCGGTGGGCGTGAATATTGGCGCGCCCGGCGCGATCGCCGAAGGGGCCACGCCCTGCCGGTGGTGGGGCGTATTGTCCGGATGCGACATACGGCCCGCATGCATGACCTGGATGAAGATATGACCGCCCTCACCGTGGACGGCGTCAGTGACCTTCTTCCAGCCGGCGACGTGTGCGGGCGTGTAGATGCCCGGCGTAGTCATGTAGCCCTGTCCATCGTCGGACGGCTGGGTACCCTCGGTCACGATCAATCCGACACCGGCCCGCTGGGAATAGTATTCGGCGGCCAGAGCGCTCGGCGAACCGGATGTATCCGCTCGCGAACGCGTCATCGGCGCCATCACCAAACGGTTCGACAGATCGAGCGCACCGAGGCGGACCGGCTCAAACACGGGATTCATGTCTCATTTCCTTCTGCGTGATGCCAAAGAAGGAAATGGCCTTTCCAGCGAATGGAATAAATATCATATAATGGGATGCATTGATCCATTAATGGAATGACGGCATGGAGCTATTGAACGACATGGCGTTGTTCGTGGAGGTCGCCAAGGCGCGGAGCTTCCGCGCGGCGGCCGAGACGCTCGGCATGCCCAATTCGACCTTATCGCGACGGATCGGTCTTCTCGAAAAAGAGATCGGGCTTCGCCTGCTAAACAGAACGACTCGCCGGATCGAACTGACCGAGGCAGGCCAGCTCTATTTTGAACGCAGCAAGCGCATCGTCGACGAAGCGCGCTTGGCGCATGAGCAGCTCGGCGAGATGTTGGCAGAGCCGAGCGGCGTGCTGCGCGTCTCGCTGCCGGTCGATTTCGCGAACACATATCTGGCGCCGCTGATCGCAGAATTCGCGCAGCTGTATTCGGAAATCACCTTCGAATTCGATCTCACGCCGCGGCGCGTCGACCTGGTGTCGGAGCCCTTCGATCTCGCGATACGCGTCGGAGAATCCGAGCCGTCCCAATTGATCGCAAGGCCGCTCGCTCGCCTGGCAGCTAATCTTTACGCATCTCCCCGATACCTCGAAAAGAATGGCGAACCCAACGAGCCGTCCGACTTAGCCGGTCATGAATGCCTCAGCATGATGAAGATAACGTCTTGGAAGATGCACCATGGGCCGTCGACACAGGAGGTCAGTGTGGGTGGCCGCTTCCGGCTCAACAGCGTGGGAATGATCCGTCGTTTGGCGACGCTCGACATGGGCATCGCGTTCTTGCCGGAGGAGATCGTGGCCGACGAGTTGAAGGACGGCCGCCTCCGCCGCATCCTGCCGCAATGGCAGGGCTCCCCCAACACCGTCTACGCCATTACGGAGACGCGCCTGCTTCCCGCAAAGACCCAGCGCTTCATCGAATTCCTGCGGGACAGACTTAACCGGAGCTGACGGCCACGCGTTGCGCGGACGGGCCGTCTGCGGGTTAGCCAGACCGCGCCAGCGCGCCGTCGATCATCGCGACGGCGTTGCCGATGCCGTAGACCGCGACGAAAGAGCCGAAGCGCGGGCCCTTCTCCTGGCCGAGCAGCACCTGGTAGAGCATGTTGAACCAATCGAGCGACACGCCCGGGCGGCCGTCCTTGCCCTGCTTCTTGTGGTCAAGGAACGGCTCGCGGCGGCCGATCTCGTAGACCACGTTCTGGATGTCCTCGGCCGAGGCGTTGGTCTCCAGATTCGACAGTGCATCGCGCAGGTCCTGCAGCGCGGCGCGCTCGCCCTCGCTCGGCTCGCGGAACGTCTTCGTCGGCGCGACGAAATCGCGATAGTAGTTGATGGCATAGCCGACCATCGCATCGAGCTTCGGATGCGTCTTGGGCGTCACGCCCGGACGGTAGCGGCCGATGAAGCCCCACAAGGTCTCGGCGTTCTCCGCATTCGACGACGACACCAGGGTCAGCAACAGCTGGAAGGTGACCGGCATGTCGGCCTTCGGCGGATGGCCGGAATGGATGTGCCAGACCGGATTGCCGAGCCGCTGCTTGCCATCCTGCTTCGGATAACCTTCCAGGAACTGCTGGTAGTCGTCGACATTGCGCGGGATCACGTCGAAATAGAGCCGCTTCGCCGCCTTCGGCTCGCGATACATGAACAGCGACAGCGATTCCGGCGAGGCGTAGCGCAGCCATTCGTCGATGGTCAGGCCGTTGCCCTTCGACTTCGAGATCTTCTGACCCTTGTCGTCGAGGAACAGCTCGTAATTGAACCCCTCCGGCGGCGCAGCCGCCGAGCGCCGCGCAGATCTTGCCGGACAGCTTGACCGAATCGATCAAATCCTTGCCGGCCATTTCATAGTCGACGCCGAGCGCATACCAGCGCATCGCCCAGTCCGGCTTCCATTGCAGCTTGCAATGGCCGCCAGTGACCGGAAGCGTAACGCGCTCCTTGGTATCGGGATCGTCATAGGAGATCGTGCCGGCCTTGGCGTCGTGCTCTGTGATCGGCACGTAGAGCACGAGCCCGGTGCGCGGACAGATCGGCAGGAAAGGCGAATAGCTCGCCGCGCGCTCCTCGCGCAACGACGGCAGCATGATCGCCATCACCTTCTCCAGCCGCTCCAGCATGCGCAGCAGCGCGGCGTCGAACCGGCCCGAGGTGTAATACTCGGTCGAGGACGCGAATTCGTAGTCGAAGCCGAACTGGTCGAGGAACGAGCGCAGCCGCGCATTGTTGTGCGCGCCGAAACTGTCATGGCTGCCGAACGGATCGGGCACCTTGGTCAGCGGCTTGCCGAGATGCTGGGCCAGGAGCTCCTGGTTCGGCACGTTGTCCGGCACCTTGCGCAGGCCGTCCATGTCGTCGGAGAAGGCGAGCAGGCGCGTCTTGATCTTGTCCTCGGTCAGCACGCGGAAGGCGTGGCGCACCATGGTGGTGCGCGCGACCTCGCCGAAGGTGCCGATATGCGGCAGGCCGGACGGGCCGTAGCCGGTCTCGAACAGCACCTCGTCTTTCGGAGCTTTTCTTCAGCCGGTTCACGATCGCTTTCGCCTGCTCGAACGGCCAGGCGTTGGATTGTTCGGCGAGAGCGCGCAGGTCGCCCGGGCTGATGGGATCGATCGTGGACATGAGGGGAAAGACTTCTCCGAAGGCGTCGTCAGAAACAGACTGCATTATAGTCGTCATTCCGGGGCGATGCGAAGCATCGAACCCGGAATCTCGGAATACCGGGTTCGCCCGCTTTCGCGAGCGCGCCGGAATGACAGAGGTGGTTAAAACGGGCTGACCGAGAAATAGCGCAGCCATAGATCGGTGTAGCGGCCTTTTTCCCAGACCCGGAACAGCGCCCAGTTCAGCGCCTGGCGCAACAGATCGTTGCCCTTGCGCACGGCAATCCCGATACCCTCGCCAAAATAACGGCTTTCGACGAAAGGGCCACCGGAGAAGGCACAGCAATCGCCGGAATCGGTGCCGTTGATCCAGAGCGCCAGCGAGATGCCGTCGCCGAAGATGAAATCGACCTCGCCCCGCTTGAGCGCCGCGCGCATCGCCTCGCTGTCGGGATAGGATTTGATCTCGGCGTCGGTGAACATGGCCTTCAGGTAGGCCTCATGTGCCGAGCCGGCGATGGCGCCGACCTTCTTGCCTTCGAGATATTCGGGGCGGATGTCGGTCAATACGGCGTCCTTGCGCGACACGAAGCGGGCCGGCGCCCGGTAATAGGGATCGGAAAAATCGACCCGTGTGCGCATCTGCGGCGTCACCGCCATCGAGGCGATGATGGCGTCGCCCTTGTTGGAGGTGAGCGCGTCGAGCAGGGTCTCGAACCGGCGCATCTGGATGGTGCAGGTGACCTTGATCTCGTCGCAGATCGCCCGCGCCAGATCGACGTTGAAGCCGGCCGGATTGCCGTCCGGGCCGGTGAAGTTGAACGGCGGATAATCGGTCTCGGTCAGGAAGCGAATCACCGTGAGCCGCGACAGGTCCGGCCGCTCGGGGCGGCGCCGCGGGTCCCAGAAGCCGGGCACCGCCTGAGGCGCGGCCTCGACCGGTGCCTTCGGCAGGGCCTGGGCCGAGACGTCCTGCGCCATCCCGATCGCGGCCAGAAACACGCCAAGCGCAAGCGCCGCCATCAGGCGGCGCATCTTTGGCTGCGATCTCACGCGTTGGAACAAGGCTCTCGGCACCGGCGATTTCGGGATCGAAGCCTTATAGATGATATCAGCCGAAATTCGAGTGCCGATTGCGCGACCTGGAACCAAGCGCCCCAAACTCGTTAACGCCTCCGCCGCCAGGCGGACTTAGATGTATTTCTTCAACTCGGCCGCCGCCTGCTCAGGAGGCTGCTTGAGGTTGAACGGCGCGACGAAGTGGCCGTCCCGATCCATCAGATAGACCAGCGCGGTGTGGTCCATGGTGTAATCGCCATCCTTCAGCGGCACCTTCTTGGCGTAGACCCGGTATTCGGTGGTGACCTTGGCCACCACCTCGGGATCCCCGGTCAGCCCCTTGAGGTGCGGATCGAAGCTCGACAGGTAGTCCTTCATCGCCGCCGGGGTGTCGCGTTCCGGATCGACCGAGATGAAATAGGCGTTGACGCGGTCGGCATCCGGCCCCATCGCCCGCAGCACCTCGGATATCTCGAACAGCGAGGTCGGGCAGACGTCCGGGCAGTGCGTGAAGCCGAAGAAGATCAGGGTCGGCCGGCCCTGCAGGCTCTTGTCGGTGACGGTCGCGCCGCTCTGATCGGTGAGCTGGAACGGGCCGCCGATCGCGGCCGGTGCGGCGATATTCCGGCCCCCGCCCATCACCAGGAACAGCAGCACGAGTCCGACGAGGAGGCTCGCCGCAAAGGATCCGACGATCACCAGCGGACGGGCCGAACTGCTCTGCTCCATTCTCAACTCCCGTTAACGGCCGATCAGAAGCAGGCCTGGAGGCCCGAGACGATCGTCTCGAAGAACACGGCTGTGCCATAGTGGGCCCAAAGCGCCAGCGCACCGGCGAGCAGCGCGGCTGCGCCGATTCCGGCAGCAATCCATGCCACCGGCATGGTGCGTCCGGCCTGCGGCAGCTGGTGCGGTGTTGAAACGGGCTGGACCATCGCGAGGCTCACATGGCCGCCGGCGTCATCGCCGTCGGCCATTCCATACCCCTGAAATAGGCCCCCGATATGACCGAGGCAAGCGCAACGACAGTCGGTCACATCATGCTGAAGGCGCTGAAGGCGCCTTCCCGCGCATCGTCGTCAGTGCGACGCCGAGGCCTTGGCAGCCGCCGGCGACAACGCCGGCACGACGGCAGGCGCCGGAGCGGCCTGCACGTGTGAAGGTGACGACGCCTGGGCGTCGAGATAGCAGGGCCGGTACATGGCCTGCAGCTGCCTGCCGTGCAGGAAGATCATCCGCGGGGTCAGCCCCCCGCGCTGGGATATCCAGTGCCGGATCTGCGACGGATACATCGAGTAGAGCATCTGGGTCGCTTCGGGATTGGTGACGGCGTGGCCATTGGCGCCGAAATCCCATGCGGCATGGAAACCGAGATTGGCGTGCGAGGTGACGCAGATCTTGTCGTGCGGGATGGCGCCGAGCACGATCGTGCAAGCCGAGGCGCAGAGCCCGTCGATGATCACATATTCGCCGGAGGAGCGGAGCCCCTGATATCTGTCGACATATGTTCCGATCCGCCCCCCGCGATCGTCCGCGATTCGGACCACCGCGCGACTGGCCCCCATCCCCGCGACCAAGAGAACAATCGCGAGCAACCCCGTCAAAAATTTCATGCCGAGCCCCAGTTCAATCCCGTCGAAACCGATCTGACCGACTGTGATGCGTTTCGTTGTGATGCGTGACTGCGATGGATCTCACACTCGCTCCCGACCGTTCCCCAGCAGGTTCGGAACGCGAAGGCTCAATCCGAAATCGCTGATGTCAGCGTGTTGCGAGATCGCGTTTTTGTCCAGACAGCGCGGCAACAGAAAACAAATTCAACTCAAGTGTTGCAGGCTCGCTGCACCCTAAGGGTGATGCCGTACGCAACTGACCGCGCGCCGGTTCCGGCGGTGGCGTCAACGCCACGGGCGGCAGCTCTTTCCTACCTATCATGGACGCTGGTCACAACGGGCACAAAAATAACCCCGGTGATTACCGGGGCTTTGTTCAGTCAAAATCGTGGCAGAGATCGGACGCCGTGATTCGTCCCGGGCGCTCAGCCGTCATCACGCACTGCGCTGGAACATGCGCAGCCGCATCCGTCGAACTCATGCCGACGGGCGCGGCGAACATCATCAGTCAGGCAGGCGAATGCTGGCGCCGAAAGTGAGGAGCGACGCGTCGGCCGAGGTCAGCTCGATCTGCCGGTCCGGCGAAGCCTGATAGCTGCCGTCTTCGGCCTTTCGCAAACCATATTGCCAGACCGTTAACGGCTGGCCTTGTGCCAGCGCGTTCGACAGCCGCCCGGCGCCCCGGCCCGGCAGCTTCAGCAGATCGTCGCGCATCATGCCGATCACGACCGGCTCGCTGCCGCGATGCAGCTCGAAGAACACCATGCGATTCGGCTTCTCGTGCGGCTTCAGCACGGTATCGGTTGCGAACAGCACAAGACAGATGCCGACGGCAATCCATTTCCAGGTGTTGGACATCGGGAATCATCTCATCCAGGCAAAGCGGAGCGGACGCCGTGAATAGTGTCCGCCTTGTTCGGCAGCAAATTACAGTTTGGTTATCGGCACGCGATAACGTCGGAGGTAATCGATTCGTCCTCGATATGAAGTCGCGATCCGTCACTCTGTTTCACAAGACGGAGAGAACTGTCGTCCGACATCGACGCGACCGCGACGAACTACATGGTGCCGCCCCCCCAACGCGACCGGTCCGGTTTCGGCGCGGCCAAAGCTGCCGCCCGGTCGCTCGCTGATGACGACCCATCATCGCGACCTACCGCATGGTGGTCGGCGTCGTGCGTGATCGCCGTGGCCTTCACGGCAACCGATCAACCTGCGCAGGCGACGTCTATCGGAAGGCGCATATTCATAACGGCATCCTCATAAGTTGAGGGGAAACGAAATTGCCAAGAGCGGAGGGACGAAATCCACGACCACGCGCACAGGCGAAGGAAGCCCGGAAGCGTAAGACGGCCAAGACCAAGACAAGGCAAAACCAAAGACCAGACAGAAGGATGCGGGGAAGGCCGAGGCAGACGCTGGACCAGCAAGAAAAAGGAAGGCCGTCGGCGCGAAGCCTAGGGTCGCAGCGGCGACGCCGCGCACCGGGCACCGTCCACCGGGCGGTCCGCCGCTCCCGCGCCATCCAGAGCAAAACCTGCAGCATGCCGCCCGGCGCGCTCGCATCTTGCAGCCCCCACAACACCGATCAGCGCTTTCGAGGGATGCCCCGGTCCGTCGACGGAGACTTTACACGGGCCGCTTGATCGACTAAACAAAACGATACCGTATAGTTTTATTGAGAGTGGCTGACGTTGGCATTGCGTGGCGGTTGCACGGGCATGAACGGCGATTGGCGGCAGATGCCCTCCGTCTCCCCTCGGACCAGGCTCGTGGCCCGTTCCACCAATTTAGCCAGCGGACTGGCGCGGCTCGCGGCCCTGCTGTCCATCGTGGCGCTGGCCGCCTGCAGTTCGCTGCCGCGGACGCCCTACACGGCCGCTGACGCGAGCACGTCCCGCGTGCTCAACCTCGACGGCCTGAGGCGCTACACGGACGAGCCGGTCGCCAATTTCAGCTTCGAAAAGAGCCATTTCTCCGCGACCAGAACCTATCTGGCGCTCTCCGGCGGTGGCGCCGACGGTGCCTATGGCGTCGGCGTGCTCGCCGGTTGGACCGCGTCCGGCACCCGTCCGACCTTCTCGGTCGTCTCCGGCGTGTCGACCGGCGGCCTGATCGCGCCCTTTGCCTTTCTCGGCTCCCAGTACGACGACACGCTGAAGGAGGTCTACACCAGCGGCATCGCGGAAAGCCTGCTCGCCGATCCCAGCATCATGCGGGTGCTGTTCGGATCCGGCCTGTTCGGCAACACGCGGCTGCGTGAGTTGGTGGCGCGCTATGTCGGGCCGGAAATCATGGCCGCCGTCGCACGCGAGCACGCCAGGGGCCGCAGGCTGCTCGTGGTCACGACCGATCTCGACACTCAGCGAACGGCCATTTGGGATATGGGAAAAATTGCATCGCTCGGAACGCCGGAGGCGCTGCACCTCTTTCGCGACGTGATGGCGGCTTCCGCCAGCATTCCCCTGCTGTTTCCGCCGATCCTGATCGATGCCGAGGGCGGAGGCCGGCACTTCCAGGAGATGCATGTCGATGGCGGCGTGACCGCGCCGGTGCTCACGCTGCCCGACGCCCTGCTCTTCCAGGGTCGGCTGGCCGGCAACGCGCGGCTGAACATCTACATCCTGGTCAACAAGAAGCTCGAGCGCACCTTCGAGCTCGTGTCCAACGGCACGATCGACGTTGCCTCCCGCAGCCTGTCGGCGATCACCCAGTCGCAGACCCGCTCGGTCGTCCTGTCAACCTACGACTTCGCCCGACGCAATAAGCTCGGCTTCCATTTGTCTTATATCGAGCGCGACTATCCATCATCGCCGTCGGACGGATTCGATACGACCTATATGCGGGCGCTCTATCAGTACGGCTACGACAAGGCTTCAGCCGGCCGGGCCTGGACCACGACGCCCCCATGAGTCTGCAATTTGGCGCCATGACCTTCGCTAGAGCGTTGAAGAGATGGGCATTTGTCGGGATTGCCGGGTGACGCCTCCGCTATCGCGCGTTATAGAGCAAAGGAAGATGATCCCAACGGGTAATGGGACGACGGCATGGCATCGACGACGGCGGGCGTGAGGACGGCAAGGCGTGGCGCGACAAAATCGCGCGGCGGCCGGCCGACCAAGAGCGCGGCGATCGAGCGCGACCAGCGCCTGATCGAGGTCGCCACCCGGCTGTTCCTGGACCGCGGCTATGATGCGACCTCGCTCGATGCGGTGGCGGAAGCGGCGCGCGTCAGCAAGCCCACCGTCTATGCGCGCTATGGCGACAAGCGCGGACTATTTGCGCAGGTGCTGAGGCGCGAGATCGGGCGCTGGCTCGCTCCGCTTGCCGAAGCCGCGGAGCTGCAGCTCACGCGGCCCTCGGACATTTCGGTCGAGCAGCGGCTGAACGAGGTCGGGCGCGAGATGCTGATGTTCACCTGCGGCCCTGACGCCGTCGCGTTCAGCCGCATGATGACGGCACAGGCCATCAACTTTCCCGACATCGCCAAACTTGGCAAGGAGGAAGGCTGGTTGAAGGCCGTTTCCACGACTGCGCGCTTCTTCGACCATTTGGTCACCCAAGGCGCCATGGACGTCGAGGATACCGGCATCGCGGCCGAAGTCTTTCTCGACGTGGTCGTCGGTCACACGCACCGGATGGCGACGTTCGGAACGCCGCTGGAAATGAAGGTCGCGGAAAAGCGCATGCGCTTGGCGATCAGGCTATTTCTGGCCGGCGCGCAAGGGCCACCGAGCCGCGTCCAATCCCCGCCGAGCGGGACCATCCGGCGGCGCCCTTCCCGCTGACGTGCCCTACACGCAGAGCAGATACCCATAAGTCCTGAGCCACGCTGCACCGATCAGCCGTTGACATAACAAAACGATACGGTATGGTTTTGTTATAAAGAGAGCGTCGGCCCGCTGTCTCCCGCCAAGTGGGCTTGCGCCGGCTTTCAAACTTTGATCGTCGCAACTGTGAAACACCGTTTTCGACGTTCCGCGGCCGGCCCATCACGCCGAGGGGTCGGCCGCGCCTTTCTTCAGGGATGATCCGGCCCATCCGCCGGCAAAGCACAGGTGCAAGGATGGCGACAGGACAAGCACACCCGTCAAGACGACACCGACTGCTCTACGCGCTAGCCGTTCTGTCGGTGTTGCTGGCCGCTCCGGCGCAGGCAGTCGCCATGCCGGATGACGCGCCGGCGGCGCTACAGAGCCAGACAGACGACGATGCAGCGCTCGACCGGCAGGCCGTCGACCGCGAGATCGAACGCTTCCGCAACGCCGCGATCTCGCTCAGCCAGGCCATGGCGATCGCAGAAGCAACGCATGCCGGCTCGACCACGACCGATGTCAGCTTCGATGGTGAGGCCGCCACACCGGTCTACCGCGTCAAGACCGTTCGCAATGATCGCATCTGGCAGCACGCCATCGATGCCGCGACCGGCACTATTGTCGGGGGCGAGGCCGCGGTTCCCCTGACCGAGCTCGCCGCGGACGATCGGCACAATGTCGTAGCGCTCAAGGCGATCCGGCACCACCTGCTGGATGCCGTGCATGTGGCCGAGCATGCGGCATCGGGCAAGGCGATCAGCGGTGGATTGATCCGCGAACGCGGCCGGCTCAATTTCGCAATCGTTGTCGTGAGCGGCAATGACCTGAAGCAGGTCATTCTTCAGCCGCCGGGCGCGCGTGGTCTGTGATGACAATTTGAACGATATCGATCGCGAAGCATCGCTCGGCGACACGCCTGACATCGACGAACGCAGACAAGCCGCTTAAACGCTCAATTTCACAGGCCTAACCTGATTGGAGCGGGCGAAGGGAATCGAACCCTCGTATGCAGCTTGGGAAGCTGCCGTTCTACCATTGAACTACGCCCGCATGCGCGCTTCGCGCGCTGCCATGATTAGCCGAGACTGCGCTCGCCGCCAAGCGGGTTGTTGGGCTTGGCGCCGGGATGCCGCCCCGAATCGCTATCGGCATGGCAAATGCTGCCCAATGATGCCTGGCGACGGTTTCAGGATTGGTGCGTCAGCGTTTGCAGGGATCGGGCGAGCTCGGCCCGGAGGTAGGGCTTGCCGATGATCGGAAATTCGCCCACCGCGCCGTGCCGCGCCAGGACGTCGGCCGCATTGCCCGAGGCCAGCAGGATCTTGATGTCCTCGTGCAGCCGTTCCGCCTCGCGCGCAAGCTCGACGCCGTTAAGCCCACCGGGCATCACCACGTCGCTGAACAGAATATCGGGCCGCATCCCGCTCTTGAGCATCCGCAGCGCATCGACGCCATTGCGGGCGTAGACGACGTCATAGCCGAGCCGCGTCAGCATCGTGACGCCGACATCCAGCACCTCGTCATCATCCTCGACCAGCAGCACCCGCCCCGAACCCGGCGGCGTGTCCTGCCCCGCTGCTGTGACCGCCTCCACAACAGGCGCCTGCGCGGACCGGGGCAGATAGAGACAGATCGTGGTCCCCATGCCGACGGCGCTCTCGATCGTGACGTGGCCGCCGGATTGCCGGACGAAGCCGTAGACCATGCTGAGCCCGAGGCCAGTCCCCCGCCCGACCTCCTTGGTGGTGAAGAACGGCTCGAATGCCCGCTCGAGCGTTTCGGGTGTCATGCCGAAGCCGGTATCGGTCACCGAGATCATGACGTAGCACCCGCCGGAAACACCGGCGATCGCATCGTCCTCGAGCGCGATGTTTCGCAACTCGATTTCCAGCAGTCCACCATTCGGCATCGCATCGCGCCCGTTGAGCGCCAGATTGAGCAGCGCCGTCTGCAGCTGTGCGGGGTCGACGTAGCACGGCCACACCCGATCGTCGGCAACGAGCCTGAACTCGCATCCCTCACCTGCCGCCTGGCGGATGACCTCCTGGAAGTCGCGAATGAGGCATCCCGCATAGACCGGTTTCGGCGTCAGCTTCTGCCGGCGCGAAAAGGCAAGCAGCTGCGCCGTGAGGTTCGCGCCGCGACTGGCCGCTTTCCGCGCCGCTGCCGCCAGCTCGCGGGCCTGCTCCCGGTCCGTTTCGGCCTGTTCGATCAGCTCGAGATTGCCCGAGATCACCATCAGCAGATTGTTGAAATCATGGGCGACGCCGCCGGTGAGCTGGCCTATCGCCTCCATCTTCTGGCTCTGGTGCAGCTGCTCCTCGATCAGACGGCGAGCCTCGATGGCCTGCTTATGCTCGGTGATGTCCCGAAACAGCACGGCAAGACCTTCGCCGGACGGAAATGCATTGATGTCGTACCAGATCCCCCGCCGCGTGCAGAATTGCTCGAACGATGCGGATTGCTGCTTCGACATCGCGTCTTGCAACAGGATCGCGACATCGGGCTCGGCGGCCGCAACCGAAAATGCTTCCCAGATGTCTGTGCCGACCAGATTACGGTCCTCGGAAAGGTGCGCCTGGGCACGCTCGTTGAGATACGAGATGCAAAACGCCCGATCCACGATCAGCACGCAGTCGTTCGTGCTTTCGAAGATCGAGGTGATCCGATTGGCGGCTTCCTCGGCTCTTTCCTTGGCTTCGTACAGCTCGCGTTCGCGCGCGGCGAGCGCGTCAGCCATGGTATTGAACGCATCGGCCACCCAGGAGAGCTCCGATCGCCTGTCGCGGATATGCACCCGCCGCCCATAATCGCCGAGCCGCCACTGGTTGGCGGCGTCGACCAGTTGCTTCAACGGCTGATGGATGAAACGCCGCGCGCCGAACCACGTCAACAGCAGCACGAGCGCAGCACCAAGTGCGATCAGAAGCACGTCCTGCCAGGTCCGGCGCTGGATCCAGCTGAAGGCCTGCGCCTTGTCGAGGCCGACCGCAACCAGAAGCCCGCCGGAATTCGCCTGCAGCGTCGAATAGCCCACGATCCGCTCGACGCCGGTGAGATCGACGGTCGTGATCGTGCCGGAGCGGTCGGAATGCATGTAGGTCTGGCCGGCCATCTCGCGGCCGACGAAATTGCCGTTGTCGGGATAGCGCGCGAGATAGGTCCCGGCGCGATCGGCGATGGCCAGCGCGGCGCCGCGCGGAACGCCGAGTTGAAGGATGAAGCTTGCGAGCCATTTCAGATTGAGCGCGGCAATGATGACGCCGCCAAACTGGCCTTTATCGTCCGCGAATGGCAGGGCGAACGGGATGAGCTCACGCCCGGTCAGCCGGCCGATCGAATAGATCCCGACCGTGAAACGGCCGGACCGCGTCGCGTCGATGAAATAGGAGCGGTCAGCCACATTTACGCTCTGACCATCAGTGGTGCAGATCGATTCTCCCTTCACATCGACGATGACGAAGGTCAGGAACGCCGGAAAGCGCTGCTTGAGCGTCGACAGATATCCACTGCATGCATGTGAATCCCCGGCCTTGATCGCCGGTAGTTCAGACAACGCGATCAGCACCTGGCGAATTCCTTCGACGACCTGCTGCTGCTCGGCAGCGGCGAGCTTGGCCAGGCCCAGCGCCTGCTCCTGAACCTCGGCCTGGCGCGACCGGCGAAGATCGATCTCGTTATAGGACTGGATCGCGATCGCCGGCAGTAGCGCCACGGTCACCAGTGCAAACAGGCGCGACAGCAGCGTCACGGCTCAGCCTCCGAGACGACATGTCCGGCTTGCGGCCATTGGCGTGCGCCCGGACACCGTTCTGCGATCCGCATCTCTCCCTCCCTCGAGTTGCACGAGAGCAGATGCGCACCCTGTTACTTGAAGATTTTTGGCGTCATCAATTGCGTTACGTTTGCAATGCAAACGCTCAGATGGGCGCAGCCTGATGAACCGATGCCCTGGACGAAGCGCAGCCCGAACGCCCACGAGAAGGCGGCGAGCTTGCCGGTGGCGGGAACTCCATAGCCCGTCGCTCGTTCGTGATCGAGAGCGGGCGGCAGAGCAGAACTGCGCTGGTGCCGGCGAACCCGGCCTCAGCTATCCTTGTTCGGCTCGGCCATCTCGTCGCGAACGAACTCCGGGAGACCCTCATGACCAGTGAACTGACCCGTAAGGCGCAGACCAAATTATGGAGCGCCTCGATTCTCGACATCTACACGTTGTTGTGCGGCATCTTTCTGGTGCTCTCGCCATGGCTGTTCGGCTTCATTCGCGCCGCGGGACGGATGGACGCCGAGGTGGCCGGCTATGCCCTGATCGCGCTATCGGCCGCCGGCTTCCTCGCTTTCGCCGACTGGGAGGAATGGCTGAAGGCCGCCGTCGGTATCTGGCTGATCGCAGCGCCCTGGTTGCTCGGCTTCACCCATACCTCGGCGATGCATGTCAGCATCGCGATCGGCGTGATCGTCACCTTCCTGACGCTGCTCGAGATCTTCCTTGCGCATGATCCTGATTTTATCCGGCACGCGCAGGCGCCGCGGACCTGAGCCACGGCCGTCAAAGCCATTCACGATCGGCACGATGACGACAGTGCGTGCCACGTCGCAGTGCAACGATCGCGCTTGACAAGGACGACCCAAATCACGGCACACCCACGCCAGCCATCTCGGTTAACATCTGATTGATTTCAGATGCGGCCGGATCGGCCAGTGATATGGTGCGGCGTGGGGTTGGGGTGGCGTCATGGGGCGTGGGTATACCGTTTTCGACACGGCGCTCGGCCGTTGCGGCATCGCGTGGAGCGACGTAGGTGTGGTCGGCATCCAATTGCCGGAAGCACGAGAGATCGAGACGCTTCGGCGCTTGTTCAAAGTGTTTCCCGAAGCCCGTGAGTTACGGCCTCCACCGGGCGTCGCGGCCGCCATCGATCTGATCGCCGCCGCGCTGCGCGGACAGGACGTCGATCTCGCGGACATCCATCTCGACATGAGTGACGTCTTGCCCTTCAATCAACGGGTTTATGACTATCTCCGTCGAGTCCCGCGCGGCGAGACCCGCATCCATGAGCAGATCGCGGCGCATCTGCATGTCGCGGGCGCCGTGCATTCGGTGGCAAACGCGTTGGCGAAGAATCCTTATCCCCTGATCGTGCCATGCCATCGCGTGCGCGACGCCGGCAACGGCCTCGACAAGATCTCGCCCTACAATGGCGTCATCTCCAACCGCCGCCTGCTCTCGCTCGAAGGCGTATCGCCGCAGACAGGATTGACCCTGTTCGACGTCTTGCTGCCGGTTGATCGGCCGCGCGCGGCTCACTAGATTTGTCGGATGGCTTCGACCATCCTGTTCAACAGCCGCTCCCTCAGGGTCTCCGACTTCCGCTGCACGGCGGAAGCCGGCGGCGCACCATTTGTCGAGCAGTTCGGCTGCCATTCCGTCTCCTATGTTCGCAAGGGCAGCTTTGGCTGCCACCATCGCGGCCGCTTTTTCGAGCTGGTCGCGGGCGGCCTGTTCATCGGACATCCCGGCGACGAGTTCATCTGCACGCATGATCACGTCTGCGGCGATGAATGCCTGTCGTTCTTTCTCGAACCTGCGCTGGTGGAAAGCATCGGCGATGCCAAGGCGGTCTGGCAGGCTGGCGCCGTGCCGCCGCTGCCCGAACTGATGGTGCTCGGCGAGCTCGCCCAGGCCGCAGCGGAAGGGCGCAGCGACATCGGCCTCGACGAGATCGGCCATCTGCTCGCAAGCCGCTTCGTCGCGACCATGTCAGGCAAGCCGCCGCAGCCCGCCAAACCGACAGCACGCGACCGCCGCCGCGCGGTCGAGACCGCGTTGTGGATCGACGCCAACTCGCATCGCGAGATCGAGCTGGAGGATGCCGCGCGCGAGGCTGGCGTCAGCCCATTCCATTTCCTGCGCATGTTCTCGGCGACGCTTGGCGTCACCCCGCATCAATATCTCCTACGCTCCCGACTGCGGCATGCGGCGCGACGGCTGGTCAATGACGATGCGGCTGTCACCGATATCGCCTATGACGTCGGATTTGCGGATCTCTCCAATTTCACCCGGACTTTCCATCGCGCCGCTGGTCTGTCGCCGCTGAAATTCCGTCAGGCCGCGCGGGGCGAGCGCAAGATTCTCCAAGAATGCCCAGGGTCCTTCGACGTTAACTGATCGCCATGGCGCGCATGATTGCGCGCATCACATGGAGATCATCATGTACGATCATCTTGGGCTGCATGTCGGCAATCTCGACGCCAGCGTCCAATTCTACACGGCCGCGCTCGCGCCGCTCGGCCATGTCCTCTGCACCAAGGACGAGACCTCGGCGGGCTTCGGCCCGAAAGGCGAGCCGGCGCTGTGGCTGTATCACGCGCCGGGACAGAGCCAGGGCGGTGTCCATGTCGCGTTCCGTGCGCCCGACCACGCCGCGATCGCAAAATTCCATCGCGAGGGGCTGAAGGCCGGCGGCCGCGACAATGGCGGAGCCGGGCCGCGCAGCGATTACAGCCCAACCTATTATGCGGCGTTCCTGATCGACCCCGACGGCAACAATGTCGAAGCCGTCTGCACCTGAGGAATCCAGCCATGGCATCGATCTATATGGACATTCCCGTCACTGCATCGGCATCCGCGGTCTGGGACGTGGTGCGCGACTTCGGCGCGGTGCATACGCGATTTGCGCCGGGCTTCGTCACCGACACCAAGCTCGACGGCGATGCGCGGATCGTGACCTTTGCGAACGGCAATGTCGCGCGCGAACGCTTCGTCAGTTGCGACGAGCAACGGCGGCGTCTGGTTTATTCCATCGTGAGCGAACGCGTGACCCAGCACAGCGCCTCGTTCCAGGTGATCGCCGACGGCGCGGCCCACTGCCGTGTCATCTGGATCACCGACGTGCTGCCGAATGAGATCGCGCCCTACATCCAGTCGCAGATGGAGCTCGGCGCCGCCGCCATGCAGAAGACGCTGGGAGCGCTGGCAGCATGACAGCCGCTTTCCTCACGGCGCTCGGTGCGGACGGCCCGGCTCCGGATCGCGCCGGCAGGATGGAGCTCTATGGCCGCTTCATTGGCTCATGGGATCTCGACGTCAGGCAATTCGCCGAGGATGGAACAGAGCGGCGGCGCAAGGGCGAATGGCATTTCGGCTGGGCGCTGGAAGGCCGCGCCATCCAGGACGTCTGGATCGTGCCGCCGCGCGGCGCCCAGCGGACCGGCGATGCCGCTGCCAATATCAACACATACGGCACGACATTGCGGATCTTCGATCCACGCATCGACGCCTGGCACGTGCATTGGTTCGACCCGGTGACGCAGAACATCTCGCAGATGATCGGCCGTGCCGAAGGTGCTGACATCGTGCAGGATGGCACCGCCGCGGACGGGCGATTGATCCGCTGGCGCTTCCTGGAGATCGAGGCCGATTCCTTCCTGTGGCGCGGCGAGATCTCGTCCGACCAGGGAGCGAGCTGGCGCGTCGTCACCGAATTCAGGGCCGTCCGCGCGGCGCCTGCCACCAGCCAGCCAGCACGATGAAGCCAGGGGTTCTGCAGTGAATGCAAGCTGCAGATGTCAGCCCACTGTCCAGGTGAACGGCGGACGGCCATCAGCTGCCGTCTGCAAACCGACCGCGACATCGCGGCCGCAGCCGGCCGCGAGGCCACCGAGCAGGCCTTCGAGCACCTTGACGCAGGCCGGATGATCGTCGGCAACACCGGCCATCAGCCGCCACTCCTGCTGAACCAGCGCGCCGCCGTGCATCTCCGCCGCATCGCCCTGAGCGATCAGTAGCGCCTGCGCAAAGATCCTGAACGCGGCTGCATCGCCGCGATCTGCATCAAACGCATGCGCGACCTCGTCGAAATACTGCATGCCGATCAGCTTGCCGGTGAGATGCAAGAGATGGCCGGCCTCATCAGGCCCGAGCCACTGCACCAGCACGGGCGCTCCCGTCCGCACATATTCCATCGCGTAGTTGCGATAGGCCTTTTCGAGCCGCGGCTTGGGCCAGCTTCCGACGGGCAGCGCAGGCGCGGTGTTCGGATCGAACGGTGGTGCCTCACAATGGCGTGCGAACACCAGACGCTGATCGACGTCGAGCGGCTGGTCGTACTCGTAGTAATAGCCTTCGAGCCCGTCCTGGCCGTCGACGCTCTGCTTGGTGCAGACGAAGCCAAGCCTGAGATCGCCGAGCGCCACGCCATTGTTGGCGTGCCAGCCGCGCAGCATCGCGCGCGAGACCTCGCTCGGGATGCCGCAGATCGCAGTCCCCCGCCAGATCCAGCGCGGCGGCGGATAGCGGATCCAGGCCTTGCGGTCGCTCTCGTACATGTATTCGACATGCACGCCGCCGATCCAGTTGGAGAGGTAGTGATATTGCGCAGCCGCCACCGCCGGCGGCAAATGATCGATACCGAGCTTGGCGAGGCCGGGCAGGAAGCGCTCCTGCTGCTGACGGCGGAAGACGCGAAATACGAATTCGGCGGCATCGGCGGCGCTGCGACGTGTCACCAAGGTCAGGATGAGGCCGGTGAAATAGGCGTGGTAGAGATCAGCGACGGCGCGCCACCTTCGCCATTCGGCCTGCTGCGCGTCCTCGCTCACACGCACCTCCAAGCTCAGGGCGTCACACCCGGAAATGTTTCGACAGCTTCAGGCCCTGCGCCTGGTAGTTGGAGCCGATGCGGCTGCCGTACATCGCATCCGGCCGCGCCAGCATCTTCTCGTAGACGAGACGGCCGACGATCTGGCCGTGCTCGAGGATGAACGGCACCTCGCGCGAGCGCACTTCCAGCACCGCCCGTGAACCCTGCCCGCCGGCGCCGGCATAGCCGAAACCTGGATCGAAGAAGCCGGCATAGTGCACGCGGAATTCGCCGACCAACGGATCGAACGGCACCATCTCCGCGGCGTAGTCCGGCGGCACCTGCACCGCTTCCTTGGAGGCCAGGATGTAGAACTCGCCGGGATCGAGGATCAGGCTGCCATCGGCGCGCGCCTTGATCGGCTCCCAGAAATCGTCGACCGGATAGCCGCCGCGACGATCGATGTCGACCACGCCGGTGTGGCGTTTGGCGCGATAGCCGACGAAGCCGTCCGAACCCTTGCCTGAGAGGTCGACCGACACCGCAACGCCGCCGACCAGATCGGCATCGTCGCGATCCACCAGCCGCTCGGCCTGATGCAGCGCGTCGAGCTCGTCCGCATCCAGCACCGCCTGGCCCGAACGGAAGCGGACCTGGGACAGCCGCGAGCCTTCGCGCAATAAAACCGGAAACGTCTTCGGGCTGATCTCGGCATAGAGCGGACCGTGATAGCCGGCGCCGATCATGTCGAAACGCCGTGTGCCATCGGCGATCACGCGTGTGAACACGTCGAGCCGGCCGGTCGAGCTCTTCGGATTGGCGCTTGCGACGATGTCCTTCGGCAGCGCGAGACTCTCCAGCAGCGGCACGATGTAGACGCAGTTGGTCTCCAGCACTGCGCCGTCGGCCAGCGCGATCTCGTGCAGCTTCAACTCGTCGATGCGCTCGGCAACGGTCGCGCCGGGGCCCGGCAAAAAGCTGGCGCGCACGCGATAGGCGATATCGCCGAGCCGCAGGTCCAGACTCGCCGGCTGGATCTGGCTCTCGACGAAATCGTAAGCGGGGATGATCAGGCCAGCCTCGGCCATCGCCGCGATCATGCGGTCGGGCAGGATGCCATCGGCATTGGCTGGCAGAGAAAACGACAAAGCCTGATCCTTCGCCTGATCACTTTGGAATGGGCCTGGACGCGCGCCCAGCCCCATATATTGGGCCTTTACCCGGTTATCCGATGGCCGGCTTGACGGAAAGGTCGCGGGCGATTAAGAGCACGACTTATCCCGTGGTGATTTGAGCCGGCCGGCTTGCAGCCACGTTAAATAAGTCGCTAAACAGGCCGGGGACAGATGTGATCCCGGCCGTGAGGAATTTTCCCAGGCCGGTTTTTTTGTGGCCACTTCACCGGTGGTCACGATGGAGGTCACATGTCTAAAACCAACGCTCCCGCACTGACCCAATACAGGCCCGAAACCCGCCTGGTGCATTCCGGCACGCTGCGCTCCGAGTTCGGCGAGACGTCCGAGGGGCTGTTCCTGACCCAGGGCTTCGTCTACGGCAGCGCCGAGGAATGCGAGGCGCGCTTCAAGGGCCAGGATCCCGGCTTCATCTATTCGCGCTACTCCAACCCGACCACGCAGATGTTCGAGCGCCGCATGATCGAGCTCGAAGGCGCCGAGGCCTGCCGCTCTGCCGCTAGCGGCATGGCCGCGGTGACCACCGCCATTCTGGCGCCGCTGCGCGCCGGCGACCACGTCGTCGCCTCGAAGGCGATGTTCGGCTCCTGCCGCTACGTGGTCGAGGATCTGCTGCCGCGCTACGGCATCGAATCCACGCTGGTCGACGGACTCGACCTCGACCAGTGGCAGCGTGCGATGCGCCCGAACACCAAGAGCTGCTTCCTGGAGAGCCCGACCAACCCGACGCTCGACGTGCTCGACATCGGTGCCATCGCCGAGATCGCCCATGCGCGCGGCGCGCGGCTGATCGTCGACAATGTGTTCGCCACGCCGATCTGGCAGAGCCCGCTCGCGCTCGGCGCCGACGTCGTGGTCTACTCGGCGACCAAGCATATCGACGGCCAGGGCCGCTGCCTCGGCGGCGTGATCCTGGCGTCGGAAGCCTTCATCACCGAGCACATCCATAACTTCATGCGCCAGACCGGTCCATCCCTGTCGCCCTTCAATGCCTGGGTGTTGTTGAAGGGCCTGGAGACGCTCGCGGTGCGCGTGCGCGCGCAGACCGAGAACGCGACGAAGGTCGCGGACTTCCTGGCCAACCACAAGAAGATCTCGCGGCTGATCTATCCCGGACGCGAGGACCATCCGCAGGCCGCGACCGTCAAGAAGCAGATGCGTGCAGGCTCGACCCTGGTCGGCTTCGAGGTCACAGGCGGCAAGGCGGGCGCGTTCCGCGTGCTCAATGCGCTCAAGCTCGCGAAGATCTCCAACAATCTCGGCGACTCCAAGACGCTGGTCACGCATCCCGCCACCACCACCCATCAGCGGCTGGCGCCGGAGGCGCGCGCCGAGCTCGGCATCAGCGAAGGCTTTATTCGCTACTCCGCCGGCCTCGAGCATCCGGACGATCTGATCGGGGATCTGGATGCGGCCTTGGCCAAAGCGTAGCTTTCGCCGCGAATGGCGAGTGGCGAATGGATTTTTCTATTCGCCATTCCCTACTCCCTATTCGCCATTCCCTATTCGCGTCACATCCGCCGGTAGCTCGGCACGTCGGCCGGAGCGTTGACGCCGATCTTCACCGCGCCGACGGAGCGGATGATGTCGTCGCCGAGCAACTGGGCGAAGCAGGCATAGCCCCAATCGTTCATATGCAGGCCGTCGGAGATCACGAAATCGCTGATCGGGATGTCCTGCCGCTCGTGCCAGTCGCGCATCACCGCGAAGCGCGGAAAGATGCCGACATGGTGCAGCTCGGCGATCCGGTCGAGCGCCTTGATCATCTTGCTCGCGCTTTCCGGCCGCTCGATCACGCGCGGCGAATATTGCAGGTCGACCAGCACGACATCGGCGCCGGCAGCCTGTATCTTCGCGACGTCTTCATCCACCAGCTTGGCGGTCTCCGTCGGATCGAGGTTGCGCAGCACCGCATTGGTGCCGACCTGCCAGATCACGAGATCAGGATGCTGGTCGATCACGCTGCTCTGCAGCCGCTTGGTCATCTCCGGCGCGTCCTCGCCGCCGACGCCGGCATTGATGACCGAGATCTCGGCCTTCGGATATTGCCGGCGCAGCTGCGCGGCCAGCCGGTTCGGATAGTTGTATTCCGGCGAGGTCGATCCCCAGCCCTGGGTCGAGGACGACCCGAAGGCGACGATGACGACCGGCTTGCCGTCGGCAAGCTTGCTCGCGACATGGGGCAGCGAAATGAAGGATTTCTTCGCGACGCCCTTCGGCGGCAGGCACGGCACCCGGTTGAAGATGTCGGAGGCCGATCGCGCGACCTGCTTGACCTTGTCGATCGCCTTCGCGGTGAGGCTCTTCGGCTGCTGCGGATCGATCGCCGGCGCCGCGGTCGCCTGCGAGCTCTGTGCCGGCGGCGGGCTCGTGACCTGCGCCGGCGCGGCCTGGACGGCGCTCTGCGCGTGAACCACGAGTGGGGATTGCGGCAACGCAAACAACAAGGCGGCCGCCACAGACAGCAGCGCCAGCCGTCGAACAGGGCGGTGACAACTCGTTAACGTCATGAACCGAAAATCCTAATTCTGCTGCGTCGGCCCGAGATGCGCCGCATCGATGATGAACGTCGATAGCGCGCGGCCGAGGCAATCGTGAACCTGCTTGGCAAGCTCGAGACCATGGGTCGGGTTGAACAGGTCGAAATCGCCATGCTCGTTCCACTGACGCATGATGGCGAAACGATCGAACAGCGGAACATCGCGCTCCTGCGCGACCACACGCATGTTGTCGATATAGGGCGGCACGGAGATCATGGTCTCCGTCCGCGGGCTATACTGCAGGTTCATCAAGATGACATCCGCTCCCGCTTTCTGCAAGGCGCTGACCCCCTCGTCGACTGCACTGCGGAAATCATCGGGATCGATGGACCGCATGGCATCGACGGTTCCGGTCTGCCAGATGACCAGAATAGGCTTTTTCTCTTCCATCAGCTTAACGAAGCCGCTCGCGAGGTCCTCGGCGGTCTTCTTGGGCTGCAGCTCGACGGAGAGGTTGATCGGGACGGCCGGCAGCTTGTCCTTCAGCGCCGCCTGCAACCGGGCCGGGTAGGCACTGGCCTCCGACGTGGTGATGGTGGACGACCGGCTGCCAACCACCAGGATATTGAGCGGTTGTCCCTTGCTGACGGCGTCGGCGACCTTCGATAAGGAACTTTCCGTCTTCAGGAGGTAAGAAGGCACCTCGCAGCTGGGCGGATCATCGGCACGCGCGGGCGTGGCCAGCGTCAAGGCCAGCGCCATCCCCGTCACCGCGCATCTCCACCACGAGACCGCCGGCATCAGCCCCCTCCCGCCAGATCGGCGTTGCTGCGCGCTGCTTTTTTCGACGCGCCCTTGTCAGCCTCATGTTTGTACCATGAAATCAAGGAGGCAACCCCCCACATGATGAGGATGCCGCTGACGCTAATCAGCGCATGCATGACGGCGCCGCCGGATACCTCGGCAAGAATGAAATGTCCGGCGAACGCCAGGAAGACGCCGAGGCAGAAAATCTCCAGCGAATGCTGGCCGCAGACGATCAGCGGCCGCAACCAGCGCGATTTCAGCCCCGGCCAGGTCCGCGGCAGGAAGTAGACGGTGAGTGCCGCCAGCGCCAGGAAATGCGCGAAGCGCAGCACGTCCAGATCCGTCTTGTCGATCGGGTACATCCACTGCTCCAGCAGCCGCGGCAGCAAATGGCTGAGCTGCGGGACATACCAGGTGAGCGTCACGAAGAAGGCCGCGACCAAATAGGCGAAGCTGATCCAGAGCGTCACGGGCGAATTGAGAATGCGTGACATGCGCCGCGCGCCGCCGAGCGCACACCAGGCGCCGAATACGAACAGGAGCTGCCAGGCGAGCGGATTGAAGGCCCAGACGCCGTTCGGATAGGCCGTGAGATGGAGATCGAACTGCCAGGTGATCGCGTAGAGCAGCACCGACAGCGCCAGCGTGACATCGGTCTTCCAGCGCATCAGCCACAGGATCAGCGGCAGAAACAGCATCAGCATGATGTAGAGCGGCAGCACGTCCATGTTGACGGGACGGAACCGCAGGATCAGCGCCTGCACGATGGTTACGTCCGGCTGCTTGAGGAAATCCATGATCCCCATCTCTTCGGTGTAGAGCGGGTTCTCGAAGCTGGTCGCAACGTAGGAAATTTCCGCGAGGAAGATCGTGAACAGGAACACGTGCGCGACATAGATCTGCCAGACCCGGCGCAGAATGCGCGCGGTCGCGACCACGAAGCCTTTCTCCTGCATCGCCCGCCCATAAACGAAAGCGGCCGTATAGCCGGAGATGAAGATGAAGATTTCGGTGGCGTCGGAGAAGCCGTAATTGCGGATCGTGAACCAGGTCAGCAGGTTCGGCGGCAGGTGGTCGACGAAGATCAGCCAGAGCGCCAGGCCGCGAAACAGATCGAGCCGCAGCTCGCGCTCGCCCGGCGGCGGAAACGTGCTGGCCGGCACTGCTGCGGCGGCGTCCGGCGCGCGCGTGGACGCCTCGACCGTTTCGGCAACGTTGGGGCCGCCAAGGCGATTGACAATCGACGTCATCAGGCACCGTCTCGAGCTGCCGACTCAACGCCGGCCCGGCAATGGGGAATGTAGGGCCGCGCAACTTGTGCGCAAGTTGCGGACCGCTTAAGAGCTTGAGCCAATGGCCCGACGTCGCAGGCCCGCGCAACGCGCGCTGCCGTCGGGCACTTCCGGCTTCCGAAACTCCAGAACGCTGGCAAAATGATGATTCGCGTGTCGCTTTTTCGGCGGCATCGCGGACCATAACCCGGAACTGTGTTGAAACCGCGGTCGCGCGGTGGTTGGTTCCGACAGGACCGTTTTTTAGGATGCGTGCCATGTACCGTGCCGTGACCCGCGACATCGAGGTGACCGTCGAGCCGAACTTCCTGCCGGAGAAGTCGTCGGCCGAGAACGGCCGGTATTTCTGGTCCTACACCATCGTGATCACCAATTCCGGCGACGAAACGGTGCAGCTCAAGAACCGGCACTGGATCATCACCGACGCTTCCGGCCGCCAGGAGCATGTGCGCGGCGAGGGCGTGATCGGCGAGCAGCCGGTGCTCGCGCCGGGCGAGCGCTTCGAATACACCTCGGGCGTGCCCCTCCCGACCGCCTCCGGTTTCATGGTCGGCTCCTACGAGATGGAAAGCGCGAGCGGCGAGCGCTTCGAGATCGACGTGCCGGCCTTCTCGCTCGACTGCCCCGAAGGGCGGCGGGTGTTGAATTAGCGCGGACAGCCGATCCCTCCTCCATGTTCCATTTTCGACGTTCCGGACTCGCTCATCGCCGATCACTCCGCCGTCATCGTCCGCGCAGGCGGACAATCCAGTATCCAGAGACGTCGGTGATCGACCGAGAGGTCGCGGCGTACTGGATGCCCCGCCTGCGCGGGGCATGACGACGGAAAAAAATTGAGGCCATTGCTTACTAACAGTCGCACCATCGCGTTCTCGCGACGCATTGCGCCCGAGCTATCAAATCCGTCCGCCCTCCTAACAGAGAGAGGGCGCAGGGAAGGCCGGGCGCCGGCTGGCGCCCATGGTCCGCGTGCAGCAAAAGAGCACGCGGCAGAACCACAGGTGCAGCCGAGATCGCCCGGCCTTCCCTGCGCGATGGTTTTAACGCTTATACGTGATCTCCCCGGGGACCGGCGTTCTTGCCCCCGTCGCTCGCAATGCTCGTCGTAAGCAAGCGAGCTTGGCATCAGCACCGGGATGCCAGGACCACACGACTTCGCGTCCGTGAATGCGCCGCTCGTCCGCAAGCCGTTAGCTCACGACGACACGCCCACGTCCATCGCATCTCCAACCCAACGCTCGTGACGATCGCGAAGCGCCCCTCTCATCGGGCCGGGACGCGCGGAAATGTGAACCTGATTTGCCCGACGAGGCAAGGGTTTTGTTGGTGCGATAGAATGGCACGACGGGCGGGGTGCGCAGAACGACCGGAAATCGTGGTGCCTTCAACTAATTAGGGCGTGGACTCGTTAGCACGCAACCAAATTCGGATTGATGCGAGCTTGACGAATGCCAGATAGTTGGCTGCGAGTTTGTCATATCGGGCTGCGACACGCCGACATTGCTTGATTTTGTTGAAGAACCGTTCGATCAAGTTCCGCGCGCGATACAGATACGGGCTAGAGCAGATCGGGTCTTTGCGATTTCGTTTCGGCGGAATGTTCGCCCTTGCTTCTTGCCGGGGTGTCCGCTTGCAGGCACTTGTCCACTGCAAGCGTCGCCGGCGACCTGCCGGGCGTCAGTCGCGCGATACGGACAGCCCCGCGAGAAGCGGAGCGTACGCGGCGAGCCTGCGGGATACGAACTCCGTGAAGAGCCGCACGCGCTTCGTCTTGCGTGTCTCCCCCTGCGTGAGAAGCCAGACCGTTCCGTACATGTGCAGGTCGGTGCCCGGCACCCTCACCAGCAGCGGGTCGGCATCGCCGACGAAGCACGGCAGTGTCGTGATCCCGAGCCCTTGCCGTACAGCAACGATCTGCGCCTCGGCGTCCGTGGTCCTGAATGGAACCCCCGTGGTGCGAACCTCACCCTCGCTGGCCCAATCCGGAATTCCATGAATGCTTATGACGATCCACCGGATGGGATCAGGCGCGCCCGCACGCCACGCGGCCAGTCGATCGCGGGACATGTAGACGCCGCCGAACAGCTCCGGTCCCTTCAGGCCGTGAAGATTGAGCGGCAGGGTTTTGCGGTCGTAGACGACGCGGATCGCCACGTCGGCCTCTCGGTTGGTCAGATTTGCCAGCTCGCCGGACGACAGGATTTCCATCTCGATGTCCGGATGCAGACGCGCGAAATCGGCGAAGTCCGGCATGAGCAGGTGTGTCGCGAGGGGCGGCGCCAGCGTCACCCGCAGAAGCCCGCGCACGCTCTGGTCGCGCCCGAAGACGCGCGTCTCCAGCTGGTGCGACGACGCTTCCATCTGGTCCGCGAGCTCGAGGACCTCCTCGCCCGCAGCCGTCAGGCGGTAGCCCGAAGGCAGCTTTTCGAACATCTGCGCCCCGAGGCGTTCCTCGAGCTGGGCGATGCGTCGCAGCACGGTCGCGTGGTTCACACCGAGGCGCTCGGCGGCAGCCCGCACCGAGCCTCCGCGCGCGACGGCAAGAAAGTAGCGAACGTCATCCCAGTCGATCATGGTGCAATCCCGCGCCGCGCGGTGCGCCTTCCAAAGCCCGTATCTCGAGCACAGCATCGAGCCGACGAGCATTCGACGGCGCCGATCGTCGCGCTGACGTCAGTCGTCCAGCCGGATCGATTTCGCACCACCGATGTGCGCGCTTCCGCACTCAACGCCTGACGCCGGCGGACCTATCGTCGAGGCTCTCGGGGGCATGCTGCTCCGACGACCGAGACGGCGAAACGAAGGATGCACGTCATGGGAACAGATTGAAGGAAAGACCGCAGTCATCACCGGCGGCGCCACCGGCATCGGCCGCGCCGCAGCAAAGCGCTTCATCGAGGAAGGCGCCTTCGTCTTCATCTTCGGCCGCCGGCAGGAAGCGCTCGACGCCGCCGTGGCCGACCTCGGGCCCAATGCCCGCGCGGTGAAGGGCTCGGTCTCCGATGAGGCCGACCTCGACCGGCTCTACGCGGCGGTGAAGGCCGAGCGCGGAACCCTCGACATCGTCTTCGCCAATGCCGGGGCGGGAAGCCAGCTTCGGCTCGGCGAGATCACCGCCGAGCACATTGACGAAACCTTCGACACCAATGTGAAGGGTACGATCTTCACGGTCCAGAAGGCGCTGCCGCTGATGGGCCAGGGCGGTTCGATCATCCTGACCGGATCGAGCGCCGGCACCACGGGCGCCCCGGCGATGAGCGCCTACAGCGCGAGCAAGGCGGCGGTGCGCAACCTCGCGCGGACCTGGGCGGAGGACCTGAAGGGCACCGGCATCCGGGTAAACGTGCTGTCGCCCGGGGCGACGGCGACCGAACTCGCGAAGGAAGCGCTCGGCGAGGAGGGCCAGAAGGCCTTCGCCGCGATGACTCCGCTCCAGCGCATGGCCGATCCGGCGGAGATCGGGGCCGTGGCCGCCTTTCTCGCGTCGTCGGACAGCAGCTTCATGACCGCCAGCGAGGTCGCCGTCGACGGCGGCCTGGCGCAACTCTGACCCCGGCGCGGTCCCGTGCCTGGCCCACATAACGAAGGATAAAAGATCATGAAAAAACTAGAAGGTAAGGTCGCAGTCATCACGGGCGGAAGCAGCGGGATTGGGTTGGCCACAGCCAAGCGCTTCGTGGAAGAAGGTGCGCACGTCGTGATCACCGGGCGACGAGAGAAAGAGCTGAAGGAGGCCGCAGCCTTCATCAAGAGAAACGTTACGACGGTCGTGGGCGACGTGTCGCGCTTGGAAGATCTGGACCGGCTCTATGCCGTCGTGAAAGAGAAACATGGTCACATCGACATTCTCTTCGCGAACGCGGGCGCGGGGACAATCGCACCGCTCGCGGCAGCTACTGAGGCCCATTTTGACCAGACCTTCGATGTGAACGTGAAGGGGCTGTTCTTTACGGTGCAGAAGGCCCTTCCCCTCTTCAAAGACGGCGGTTCGATTATCCTGACCTCTTCGGTCTCGAACGTGTTGGGGCTGCCAGGGTTTAGCGCCTACGCCGCGAGCAAGGCGGCTGTGCGCAACTTCGCGCGCGCTTGGACGCTGGAGCTGAAAGACCGCAAAATCCGCGTGAATACGATGAGCCCCGGACCAACCGAGACCCCTGCCTTAGAGACAACGACGGGCCTTACCCCTGAGCAAGCCGAGCAAGCGGCCGCCCAGTTTGCTTCACAGATCCCAATGGGTCGCAGGGGCAAGCCAGAGGAAATCGCGGCTGCCGTCACGTTCCTCGCCTCCGATGAAAGTTCTTTCATCACCGGCGTGGATCTCGCCGTCGATGGAGGCATGGCGCAGGTCTGACCCCGGCATCAACACAACATCGGAGAAACATCATGAGCTACGCAATTATCGGCTTCGGCAATGATCGGCCGGGCTCTGGCCAAGGCGTTTGCCCGCAATGGCATCGAAGTATCCGTTGCAACCACGCGCGACCCGGAAAGCTTTGCATCCGCTGCGGCCGCGATCGGACCCACGATCATTCCCAAAAAACTGGCGGAAGCGGTCAAGGCGGAGATCGTCTTTTTGGCCGTCCGCTTCGAGTCGCACCAGGATGTCGCGAAGGCGCTGCCCACCTGGCAGGGGAAGACGATCGTCGATGTGACCAATGCCTACGGCGTGCCCCCTGAGGAACTGGGAGGACAGCCTTCTTCCAAGTTCGTCGCGCAGGCCTTCGCTGGCGGTCAAGACTGGTCAAGGGCTTCAATCATTTGGCCGCCGCCGTCCTTGACCAGGATCCGGCCGTACATGGTGGCAGGAGAGTCGTGTTCCTGGCGAGCGACGATGACGCCGCCGCAGCGGAGATTGGTGCGCTTGCGGAAAATCTCGGTTTCGCGCCGATCAAGCTTGGCGGGCTTTCGGAAGGTGGGCTGCTAGTCCAGGCGCGCGGAAATAGCTGGGGGCAGCTGATCTTCAAGGACCTGGTCCAGTTCGACTGATGAACACACGACGTCCCCACCGCTGTCAGGCGCGTATCGAGAGAATTGAGCGCAGATGACGGGCCGGCGCAGACATGGCTTGATTTCTGGTAGTGGCCCATCGCATCATCTCGCTGCGATGCGGAAGTCGATCCCTACCGGGGCAAAGCGCTCCCCCTCCGCGAGCCGTCAGCTCGGCCGATTTGTGCGTTCACGGCCTAACTAGCCAGTTTGCTTGTTGGCTTCAGAAGGCCCGGGCTACCGTCACCCTTGCGGAGGTGCACGGGAAAGCTGCCGCGCCACCGAGCTGCGGGTGCGAGGCTCCCTGGATCGCGTGGTGACGCGGCGGCTCGGGCGGAGCTACGTCCGCACGCCGCCGACACCGCGCTGGGTATCACCGAATTGACATGCATCGTCGGCACTGCGGCGCCCGTCTCGCTATGCATCATCGCCTGCCATTGGTTTCCCCAACATGCAGCAAGCCAAATTCATGGTGCGGCGTCGCTGGCCCGCGAAAACAGTTCAAAAATTCAATCGAGCGCATCTGATCACGTTTGGATCGGCAAAGCAACCTGAGCGTGAACGCACGCGGGATGTACGTTAAGGGCAGCCGGTTATTATATTACCGCGGATAATGGACGCAACGGCGCGCGGACAATGATCTGCGCGCTTGTCGTTGAACGAATGGACTTGCTGTGCAGGCAGTCAGCTGCGACGCGACGTCCAGCGCTAATTCTGCGTCACGCCGGCTTCCTGCGGCGTGAACTCATAGACCGAGGAGCAGAACTCGCAGGTGACGACGACCTTGTCGTCCTTGACCATGTCGGCGCGATCCTGGGCTGAAAAGCTCTTCAGCATGCTGGCGACCGCGTCGCGCGAGCATGAGCAGCGCGCCTGCAGCGGCAGCTCCTTGAACACGCGCACGCCACGCTCGTGGAACAGCCGATAGAGCAGCCGCTCGCCCGACAGCGCGGGATCGATCAGCTCGATATCCTCGACGGTCGAGACCAGCGACTGGCCCTCGACCCAGGCATCGTCCTCCTCGACCGTATGCAGCGCCGTGCCCTCGGGCGCGTCGCCGGGATGCAGATCGGCCTGGCGGGCGCGCTCCGGCGCCTTCGGCAGGAATTGCGTCAGCAGGCCGCCGGCGCGCCAGCGATGCTTGCCGCCGCTCCACTCCTCGCCGACCGCAAGCCGCACGCGGGTCGGGATCTGCTCGGAGCGCAGGAAATATTCATGCGCGGCCTCTTCCAGGCTGCCGCCGGTCAGCGCCACCAGGCCCTGATAGCGGCTCATGTCGGGGCCCTGGTCGATGGTCATGGCCAGATGGCCCTTGCCGAGCAGGGCGCCGGAATCTTTCGCATCCTTCAGCCGCGCTTCGTCGTAGCGCGCATAGGCGCGAAGCCGATCGGGCGCCTGGAAGTCGACCACCAGGAAAGAGACCGGGCCGTCGGTCTGGGTCTGCAGAATGAAGCGGCCCTCGAATTTGAGCGAGGAGCCGAGCAGCGTGGTGAGCACGATCGCTTCACCAAGCAGCTTGCCGACCGGCGCCGGATAATCGTGCTTGGTGAGGATGTCGTCGAGCGCCGGCCCCATGCGGGTGAGGCGGCCGCGCAAATCGAGCGCCGAGACCTCGAACGGCAGCACCGCGTCATCCACCGGCACAGCAGAGGGCGCACGGATATCGCCGGCGAGATTGATGTCGTTGTCGGGACTGGAAGCTGTCATGGCGCCTATTTGGGGATGATGAGAGGAAATGGAAGGGGAATTCAGGCTATGCTCTCACGTCGGGGTCGGTATACCCTCTCCCCTTGTGGGAGAGGGTGGTGCCGTCAGGGCGATGCAAGGCATCGCCCGGGAGGCGCCGGGTGAGGGGTTGGTGCCGCACGAAACGCATCATCGGCCGACCGCAAAGCGCATCCGCAATTTCGCGAAACAGATGCGGCGCGAACCTACCGCAGCGGAGGCCGCGATGTGGCAATTGCTTCGCGATCGGCGCTTCTCGCACTGCAAGTTCCGCCGCCAAGCCCTGTTTCAGAACTACATTCTAGATTTTGTCTGTTTCGAACGTCGGCTCGTCATCGAGACCGACGGAAGCCAGCACGCCGACGCGGCGCGCGATTTGATCAGAGACCAAGCCTTGGCGTCCGAAGGCTTCCAAGTCGTGCGCAATTGGAACAATGACGTGTTGCAGCGTCGCACCTCAGTCATGGAAGACATCTTCGCGAGACTTGCCGAGCGGTGAGAACCCCTCACCCGGCTCGCATCTGACGATGCGAGCCAACCCTCTCCCACAAGGGGAGAGGGTACACCGAACAAGTGGCGATGTCCCCGAACTGGCGCCCTACGCCCCTGCCCCAAAGCACCAGGCCAGAATGCCCTTCTGTGCGTGCAGGCGGTTCTCGGCTTCGTCGAACACCACGGATTGCGGGCCGTCGATCACCTCGTCGGTCACCTCCTCGCCGCGATGGGCGGGCAGGCAGTGCATGAACAGCGCATCGGGCTTGGCCAGCGACATCAGGTGCGCATTGACCTGATAAGGCTTCAGCAGGTTGTGGCGATGCTCGCCGTCCTTGTCGCCCATCGACACCCAGGTGTCCGTGACGACGCAGTCGGCGCCCGCGACGGCTTCCTCCGGATCGGTGCCGAGGTTGATGTCGGCCTTGGTCGCGCGGATGAAATCCTTCATCACCTTGCCCGGCGCGAGCTGCGGCGGAGTCGCGACATTGAGCTTGAACTTGAAACGATCCGCGGCATGGGCCCACGAGGCCAGCACGTTGTTGTCGTCGCCGCTCCAGGCCACGGTGCGGCCCTCGATCGAGCCGCGATGCTCCTCATAGGTCATGAGGTCGGCCATCACCTGGCAGGGATGTGAGCGCCGGGTCAGCCCGTTGATGACGGGCACGGTGGCGTTGGCGGCGAGCTCCAGCAGCGCGTCGTGAGACAGGATGCGGATCATGATGGCGTCGACGTAGCGCGACAGCACGCGCGCGGTGTCGGCGATGGTCTCGCCGCGGCCGAGCTGCATCTCGGCGCCGGTCAGCATGATCGACTCGCCGCCGAGCTGGCGCATGCCGACATCGAAGGAGACGCGGGTGCGCGTCGAGGGCTTTTCGAAGATCATCGCCAGCGCCTTGCCTTCGAGCGGCTTCTTCGCCGGCTCGTGCGCCTTGAGCTTCTTCTTCATGTCGTTGCTGAGCGCGAGCATGTTGCGCAGCTCGGAGAGCGGCAGCTCGCTGATATCGAGGAAATGACGGGGCGTCTTACTCATGACCGGCCGCCTGCTTCGCCTGATTACCTGACAGCGCGGCGCAGGCCCGGTCGAGCCGCTGCACCGCCTCCTCCACTTCGGCCTCGCTCACGATGAGCGGCGGCAGGAAGCGCACCACATTATCGCCGGCGCCGACCGTGAGCAGCTTCTGGTCGCGCAGCGCCGCCACCAGATCGGTCGAGGGCACCACGGCCTTGATGCCGATCAAGAGGCCCTCGCCGCGCACTTCCGCGATCACGTCCTTGTGGCGGTCGATCACGGCGCCGAGCTTCTGCTTCAACAACAGCGACATCCTGCGCGCATGCTCGAAGAAGCCGGGCGCCAGCATCACGTCGAGCACGGCGTTGGCCGCCGCGACGGCAAGAGGATTTCCGCCGAAGGTCGAGCCGTGCGAGCCGGGATTCATGCCGGCCGCCGCATCCGCAGTCGCGAGGCAGGCGCCGATCGGGAAGCCGCCGCCGAGCGCCTTCGCCAGCGACATCACGTCGGGCGTGACGCCGACCCAGCGATAGGCAAACAGATCACCGGTGCGACCCATGCCGGTCTGCACCTCGTCGAACACCAGGAGCAGGCCGTGCTCGTCGCAGAGCTGGCGCAGCGCCTTGTAGAACGACAGCGGCGCGGTGCGCACGCCGCCCTCGCCCTGCACCGGCTCGACCAGGATGCCCGCGGTGTTGGGGCCGATCGCGCGCTTCACCGCCTCGAGATCGCCGAGCGGGACCTGGTCGAAGCCGTCCATCGGCGGACCGAAGCCATCGAGATATTTGACCGAACCGGTGGCGGCGAGCGTCGCCAGGGTGCGGCCATGGAAGGCGCCCTCGAAGGTGATGATACGATAACGCTCCGGATGGCCCTTGGCGGCGTGATGCTTGCGCGTCACCTTGATGGCGCATTCCAGCGCCTCCGCACCGGAATTGGCGAAGAACACGTAGTCGGCAAAACTCTGCTCGCAGAGGCGCGCAGCGAGGCGCTCGCCATCCGGGCTCTTGAACAGGTTCGACATGTGCCAGAGCTTGGTCGCCTGCTCCTGCAGCGCCTTGACCAGATGCGGATGCGCATGGCCGAGTGCATTCACCGCGACGCCGGACGTGAAATCGAGGTAGCGGTCGCCATTGGTTGCGACCAGCCACGCGCCCTCGCCGCGCTCGAAGGCGAGATCGACCCGGGCGAATACGGGGAGGAGATGCGACGCGGCGGCTGCGGACATGGTGATCACTTGCGATTGGGGCAGGCCATGACGCGCGCCAACTGGGCGCATCGTGCATCAGGGACCCCGCCCTGGAAAACAAAATGTGCCGCCTTTTCAAGGCGGCACGTGGAACTATTCTATGCGCACGGCGATAAGTGTCAACACGCAGCACACGCGGGCCCGGCGCCGGACTCCGTAGGATTGCGGAGGTCGAATGTGGCTCTTTGCACACGGTGCCGGTGACGGAATGTGTGGACGGTAGTCTCCGACTCTTGCGCGGGAGTCACGCCATATTGTAGCGTTTTGCCTGTCGAGTACGACATCTCGTGCGGCAGTACTGATCCTGAAAGCGTTCGGTTGTTTCGCGTACACGTCCGGAAGCGCAACATGCGCCCGGCGAGGGCTAAGGGATTCTGCAGGCAGGAGATTTCTTGAGATTGGCATCGCAGCGTCGTCCCAGAATTGGCCGGCGCGACGCGAAGGGAAAAGTGCGATGACGGTATTGACCTGGTCCGACGATCGCGTCGAGCAGCTGAAAAAGCTCTGGGAGGCCGGCCTGTCGGCCAGCCAGATCGCCGCGGAACTTGGAAACGTGACGCGCAATGCGGTAATCGGCAAAGTCCACCGGCTCGGCCTCTCCGGCCGCGCCAAGAGCCCGGCCACGGCCGCGCCGCGGCAGCGCAAGGCGGCAGCCCGCCCGGCCCAGCACATGATGCGCGTTGCACGCCCGGTCGCGCGCGGCAACACCGCGCTTGCGCATGTGTTCGAGGTCGAGGTGGAATCCGATCCGGTCACGTTCGACAACGTGGTGCCGATGAGCCAGCGGCTGTCGCTGCTCGAATTGAACGAGGCCACCTGCCATTGGCCGGTCGGCGATCCATCGAGCCCCGATTTCTTCTTCTGCGGCGGCAAGGCGCTCTCGGGCTTGCCTTATTGCGCGCAGCATTCGCGCCTCGCCTATCAGCCCGCGAACGATCGCCGCCGCCAGCAGGCCAAGCCGGCGCGCTGATCTGGTGCGTATTGTAGGCGCAATTGTAGCTGGAACATCAGCTGTCGTCCCCGCGAACGCGGGGACCCATAATCACCAGCGGGCGTGATTATGACGTGATGCCGATCCAGCCCGCTCTAACAATCAACATTCGTGGTTATGGGTCCCCGCGTTCGCGGGGACGACAGCAGTGTTATCGTAGCACCGTCGCAACGAAAAAGCGGAGCCTGCAGGCCCGGTTGTTGATTCCTCAGTCTGACGTCAGCACTTCGTCGAAGCCGTTATCCTACGACTCCGCCTTGGCAAAGCGGTCGTCGAGCGCATAGCCGGCACCGCGCACGGTGCGGATCGGGTCCTGCTCGCGGCCGGGATTGAGCAGCTTGCGCAGGCGGCCGATATGCACGTCGACGGTGCGCTCGTCGATGTAGATGTCGCGGCCCCAGACGCTGTCGAGCAGCTGTTCGCGGCTGAACACGCGGCCGGGATGCTCGAGGAAGAATTCGAGCAGGCGGTATTCGGTCGGGCCGAGATCGATCGGCCGTCCCGAGCGCGCGACGCGGCGCTTCTCGCGGTCGAGCTCGATGTCGCCATAGGCGAGCACGGTGGCGAGCCGCTCGGGGCTCGCGCGTCGCAACAGGCCCTTCACCCGCTGCAGCAGCTCCGGTACCGAGAACGGCTTGACGATGTAGTCGTCGGCGCCGGTGGCGAGGCCGCGGACGCGCTCGCTTTCCTCGCCGCGCGCGGTCAGCATGATGATCGGCAGCTGCTTGGTATCGGACCGGGCGCGCAGGCGCCGGCACAGCTCGATGCCGGAGAGGCCCGGCAGCATCCAGTCCAGCACCACGAGATCGGGAACCCGCTCCTTCAGGCGGGTGTCGGCATCGTCGCCGCGCTCGACCGTTTCGACCTCATAGCCCTCGGTCTCGAGATTGTAGCGCAGCAGCGTGGTCAGCGCTTCCTCGTCTTCAACCACCAGAATGCGCGCGCTCATTGCTCAAGGTCTTTCCTAGTTGCCCGGGATCGTGGTCGCAAAGGTCGTCATGTCGCCCTTCGGGCGCTTGTCGACCATCTGCTGGCCTTCGATCATGTAGAACACGGTTTCCGCGATGTTGGTCGCGTGGTCGCCGATCCGTTCGATGTTCTTGGCGCAGAACATCAGATGGATGCAGAACGAGATGTTGCGCGGATCCTCCATCATGTAGGTCAGGAGCTCGCGGAACAGCGACGTGCAGATGGCGTCGACTTCCTCGTCGCCCTTCCACACATTCATCGCCGCCGGCAGATCGTGCGCGGCATAGGCATCCAGCACCGACTTGACCTGCGACTGCACCAGGTCGGTCATGTGCTCGAGACCACGGATCAGCTTCAAGGGATGGAAATCGCTCTCCAGCGCGGCGACGCGCTTGCCGATATTCTTGGCGAGGTCACCGATCCGCTCCAGATCGGTCGCCACCCGCATGGCGCCGACGATCTCGCGCAGATCGATCGCCATCGGCTGGCGGCGGGCGATGGTGAGCACCGCGCGCTCCTCGATGATGCGCTGCAGATCGTCGATCTCGGCGTCGGCTACGACCACGCGCTGGCCGAGAGCGACGTCGCGGCGCACCAGCGCGTCGACGGAGTCGACGATCAGCCGCTCGGCGAGGCCGCCCATCTCGGCGACCAGGCGGGTCAACTCCTGCAGATCGCTATCGAACGCCTTGGCTGTATGCTCGCTGGCCATGAAATTCTCCTCGGCAATGCGCCTGATCGATATCAGCCGAAGCGGCCGGTGATGTAATCCTGGGTCCGCCGATCGCTCGGCGAGGTGAAGATCTTGCTGGTATCGTCGAACTCGATCAGCTCGCCAAGATACATGAAGGCGGTCTTGTCGGATACGCGCGCGGCCTGCTGCATGTTATGGGTGACGATCGCGATGGTGTAGTTCTCGGAGAGTTCCTGGATCAGCTCCTCGACCTTCGCGGTCGAGATCGGATCGAGTGCCGAGCACGGCTCGTCGAACAGGATCACCTCGGGCCGCACCGCGACGGTACGGGCGATGCAGAGGCGCTGCTGCTGGCCGCCGGACAGCGACAGGCCGGAGGCGTTGAGCTTGTCCTTGACCTCGTTCCACAGCGCGCCGCCGCGCAGCGCCTTCTCGACCCGGTCGTCCATCTCGGACTTGGAGATCTTCTCATAGAGGCGGATGCCGAAGGCGATGTTTTCGTAGATCGTCATCGGGAACGGCGTCGGCTTCTGGAACACCATGCCGACCCGGGCGCGCAACAGGTTGAGATCGAGCTTGGGGTCGAGAATGTTGTTGCTGTCCAGCATCAATTGGCCGACCGCGCGCTGGCCCGGATAGAGATCGTACATCCGGTTGAAGATGCGCAGCAGTGTCGACTTGCCGCAGCCGGACGGGCCGATGAAGGCCGTGACGCGGTTGGTGCCGAGCGCCAGATTGATGTTCTTCAGCGCGTGATGCTCGCCGTAATAGAAGTTGAGATTGCGCGCGGTCACCTTGGCCGGCGCTTCCGGCAGCGACTTGGCGGGAAGCGCGCCTGCGGGGCTGGATACGGAAACGGACATGTCGGTCATTTTGTGCTCCTCTCGGCGCCAAGCACGCGTGCACAGATGTTCAGGGCGAGCACGGTCATCGTGATCAGCAGCGCGCCGCTCCAAGCGAGCTGCTTCCAATAGGCGTAGGGGCTCTGGACGAAGTTGTTGATGGTCACCGGCAGGTTCGCCATGGTCGAGGTCAGCTTCAGGCTCCAGAACTGGTTCGACAACGCGGTGAACAACAGCGGCGCGGTCTCGCCGGCAACGCGGGCGGTTGCGAGCAGGATGCCGGTAATGAGGCCCGATCGCGCCGCGCGGTAGGCGATGCGACGGATCACCAGCGAGCGCGGCAGGCCGAGCGCGGAGGCCGCTTCGCGCAACGGGTTCGGCACCAGCAGCAGCATGTCCTCGGTGGTGCGCAGCACCACCGGGATGACGATTACGGCGAGAGCGAGAGCAGCCGGCGAGCGCCGAGAAGCCGCCCATCGGCACCACCACCGCGCCATAGATGAACAGGCCGATGATGATCGAGGGCGCCGACAGCAGGATGTCGTTGATGAAGCGGATCACCGAGGTCAGCCGGTCGTTGCGGCCGTATTCGGCGAGATAGGTGCCGGCGAACAGGCCGAGCGGCGCGCCGATGCCGACCCCGATCACGGTCATGATGACAGAGCCGACGATGGCGTTGCGCAGGCCGCCATCGGTCGAACCGGGCGGCGGCGTGTCGGCGGTGAACACCTGCAAGGTCAGGCCGGCGAGGCCTTCATAGAACAGGTCGATCAGGATCAGCGCCAGCCAGGTGACGCCGAACAGGGCGGCGCCGACGCACAGCGCCGCGGACCACGATGTCCTTGCGGCGGCGGCGCGCATAGATCGGGTTGACGGGAGCGACCGGTGTATCGAGCGGCAGGCGTCATAGCAGACATGGCCTATTTCCCCGCCTTGGTCTCGAGCCGCAGCAGCATCAGCCGCGCGGCGGCGAGCACGAAGAAGGTCAGAACGAACAACAGCAGGCCGAGCAGGATCAGGCTCGACTGGTGCAGCCCGTCGCTTTCGGCGAATTCGGAGGCGATCGCGGCCGAGATCGTGGTGCCCGGCGCGAAGATCGACGAGGAGATGCGGAACGAGTTGCCGATGATGAAAGTCACCGCCATGGTCTCGCCGAGCGCGCGGCCCAAGCGCCAGCATCACGCCGCCGATCACGCCGACCCGCGTATAGGGGATGACGACGCTGCGCACGACCTCCCAGGTGGTGCAGCCGACGCCATAGGCCGCTTCCTTCAGAACCGGCGGCACGGTCTTGAACACGTCGACCGAGATCGAGGTGATGAAGGGCAGCACCATGATCGCCAGGATCAGCGAGGCATTGAACAGGCTGAGATAGGACGGCGGGCCGGCGAAGATGTTCTGCAGCACCGGGATGTTGGCGCACAGGTTGATCATGAACGGCTGGAACGTATAGGCCAGGAACGGCCCGAGCACGAAGAAGCCCCACATGCCGTAGATGATGGAGGGGATGCCGGCGAGCAGCTCGATGGCGATGCCGATCGGGCGGCGCAGCCATTGCGGGCACAGCTCGGTCAGGAAGATCGCAATGCCGAGACCGACCGGAATGGCGATCAGCATCGCGATGAAGGAGGTGACCAGCGTGCCGTAGATCGGGCCGAGCGCGCCGAGCACCGGCGGATCGGCCTCCGGCGCCCAGCGCTGCGTGGTCAGGAACGAGAAGCCATATTCGCGCATCGCCGGCCATGCGCCGATGATCAGCGAGATGATGATGCCGCCGAGGATCAGCAGCACCGAGATCGCGCGACAGCCGCGTGATCCAGTAGAACGTGACATCGCCGAATTTGAAGGCCGACAGCGCGCGGGCGCGGTCGTAAGGGCCCGCTGCGGCGGCAATTCCGTCAGCATCGCTTTGAACGGCCATGTCTGCCACGCCAGCCCCCTGTTTTTCCAACACGCTGTATGCTCCCGGACGTGTCCCTCCCCCTGCGCCGGCAGGGAGAGGGACAACCGTGTCGATGAGCGAGCCTTCAGCTCTTGATCTCGGACGACCAGGTCTTCTCGATCTGCTGGATCACGGCTTCCGGCATCGGAACGTAATCGAGCTCCTCGGCCATCTTCGCGCCCTTCTCGAACGCGTACTTGAAGAACTTGAGCGCGTCCTGCGGTCGGCCGCCTTATCGGCGGCGTCCTTGTGCAGCAGGATGAAGGTCGAGGCGACGATCGGCCAGGACTTGTCGCCCGGCTGGTCGGTCAGGATCAGGTAGTAGCCCGGAGCATGCGCCCAATCGGCATTGGCGGCAGCGGCCTGGAAGGCTTCGTTGGTCGGCTGCACGGTCTTGCCGGCCTTGTTGACCAGACCGGTGTAGGTCAGCTTGTTCTGCTTGGCATAGGCGTATTCGACGTAGCCGATCGAGTTCTTGGTCTGGCCGACATTGGCCGACGACGCCTTCGTTGCCCTTGGCGCCGACGCCGACCGGCCACTCGACCGACGGTGCCCTCGCCGACCTTGCTCTTCCAGTCGGCGCTGACTTTGGACAGATAGTCGGTGAAATTGAAGGTGGTGCCCGAACCGTCAGCACGATGCACGACGGCGATCGCAGCCGACGGCAGCTTCGCGCTTCGGGTTGAGCTTCTTGATCGCGGATCATCCCACTTGGTGATCTTGCCGACGAAGATGTTGGCCAGGGTCTCGCCGTCGAACACCAGTTCGCCGGCCTTGACGCCGTCGATGTTCACGACCGGAACGATCGCGCCCATGACCATCGGCCACTGCGCGAGACCGTCCTTCTCGAGCTGGTCGGACTTCAGCGGCGCGTCGGTCGCACCGAAGGTCACGGTCTTGGCCTGGATCTGCTTGATGCCGGCGCCCGAACCGATCGACTGATAGTTCACGCCGTTGCCGGTGTCCTTCTTGTAGGCATCAGCCCACTTCGAGAGCACCGGATAGATGAAGCGTGGAACCGGCGCCGGTGATGTCGGCGGCATAGGCCGACGTCGATGCGGCAACCAGGCCGGCAGCGACGATAGCTTTGACGAAATTCATTGCTGGTCTCCATCAGGGAACGAAGCGCCAATTGCGCCCGATCGCGCTCCCCATCGCCCCTTTAAGAGGCGTCGTTGCCGCTTTTATAAAGCTTGGATGACAGTTGGATGACAGTCTGCAAGCCGTTGAAAATGCTTGAAATTATTTCGCGATCCCGGGTTTTTGCTGGGGAAAGCAGGCGGTGAATGTGGCCCCATTCTTAGGGCACGCTCTCGATCAGCAGCCGGCCGCGGTGACGATTGAGGATATGCTTCACCAGCGACAGGCCAAGTCCGGTGCCGCCCTGCATGCGGCTGTCGCCGACGTCGACGCGATAGAAGCGCTCGGTCAGGCGCGGCAGGTGCTCGGGAGCGATGCCGGGCCCGAAATCCCGCACCTTGACCCGGATCTCCGGAATGCCCTCGCCTGAAACGGCCGCGGCCAGCGAGACGATCACCCGGCCGCCCGAGGCGCCATATTTCAGCGCGTTCTCGATCAGGTTCTCGAACAGCCGTAGCAGCTCCTCGCGGTCGCCGGCGATCATGACCGGAGTCTCCGGCAGGTCGATCTCGACCTCGACCTGCCGCTCGCGCGCCAGCGGTTCGAGCCCGTCGGCGACCTGGCTGATGATCGGGATCAGATCGATCGAGGTGTCGGGCCGGACATGGGCCGACAGCTCGACGCGGGACAGCGACAGCAGGTCGTCGATCAGCCGCGCCATCCGGGTGGCCTGGGCGTGCATGATGCCGAGAAAGCGCTCGCGCGCCTTGGCATCGTCCTTGGCCGGCCCCTGCAGGGTATCGATGAAGCCGGACAGCGCCGCCAGCGGCGTGCGCAGCTCATGGCTGGCATTGGCGACGAAGTCGGCGCGCATCTCCTCGACCCGGCGCAGCGGCGTCAGGTCGTGGAACGTCATCAACATGCATTTGTCGGTGCCGCCGAAGGTCGTCGGCACCGGAACCGGCGTGATGACGAGCTCCATCCAGCGGTCGACCGGAACGTGATCGAGATAAGTGGCGCGGCGCGGCTCGGTGGTGGCAATCGCTTCGCGCAGCGCTGTGATGATCTCCGGCGACCGCAATGCGAACTGGGCCAGCTCGTTCTTGCGCAGCGCCGGCGCCAACTGCGAGGCGGCAATGTTGAGATGGATGACGCGGCCGGCGCGGTCGAGCAGCACCGCCGGATCCGGCATGCCGGCCACCAGCGCGCTGACTGCCGGCGCTTCGACCGGATTGGCGCCGCGGACGTCCTCGCGCGCGACCGCCGCACTGTGCAAACGCCAGGGCACCAGCGCCGCCGCTGCAATGCACAAGAATGCCACGGCTGCGCGGAACGGCAACAACTCGCCGAACAGCACCAGCAGGCCGAGCACCAGCATCGCCGTGAGCAGGACGATGGCGGAATGACGCAACCGATCCGGCCAGGGTGCGAAGATGGTGGGGGATGAGGACGGAGCGTCGAGTGCCATCAGACCTGCCTCTTCTCTGTCCTGCTCAGCCGGCGGGGTCGCCACGCTCTCTCACATAAGCGGCTTCGGCCGGGCGTCCTGAATCCAAGCGCCCCGGATCGAGGCTGAGCGCGGCCTGGCGCAACCGTTTCGACCGGGCGCTGATGATAACCTCCCGAAACGTCAATAAGATTACAGAGATCACGAAAGGGGCCAGATAGTACAACATTCGGAACAGCAGCATGCCCGCGAGCAGCTCGTCCCGATCCATCTGCCAGAGGCCGATCAGCATCGCGGCATCGAACACCCCGAGCCCGCCCGGCGAATGGCTGGCGAAGCCGAGCAGCGTCGCCGAGACGAAGATGACGGCGACCACGACGAAGCCGAGATTGGGCTCGTCCGGCACCAGCACGTACATCGCCAGCGCGCAGAAGCTGAGATCGACGATGCCGATCACGATCTGCAGCAGCGTCATCGAACCACCGGGCAACACGACAGTCCACGGCCCGCGGCCGACCACGCGGGGCTGGGTCGAGACCCATATCACATAGGCCACGAGGCCGACGATGATCGCGATCGCCGCGGCGCGATTGAACCAGGGCGGCAACTGGTCGATCGCGGTGGCTGCCTCGGGATGGTAGGCGATACCGAGCCCGAGCACGGCGGCATTGCCGAGCCAGAACGTCAGGCCGGCGAGAAAGCAGATCTTGGCGACGTCGATCGCGTTGAGGCCATGCGCCGAATAGACGCGATAGCGCACCGCGCCGCCGGTGAAGACGCTGGCGCCGACATTGTGGCCGATCGAATAGCTGGTGAAGGCGGCCAGTGCGTTGATGCGATAGGGAACCTGGTTGTGGCCAATCGCGCGGACTGCGAACAGGTCGTAAAAGGTCAGCGTGAAATAGCCGGCGGTCACGAACAAAGCGGCCAGCACGATCTGGTGCGTCTCGGTGCTCTCCATCGCATGGAGCACTTTCTCGGGTTTGATGCTGCTCAGCTTGTGATAGAGCATGTAGCATGCGACCGCGATGACCCCCACGCTGATGGCGGCTCCGAGCCGGTGCAACACCTGCTTCTGGCGCAGGAACGTTGCCGCTCCGCGTATCGCTTCAAGCATCTACACCTCTAACCATGATCCGGCCGGCCCCCTCGAGAGCAGGGAGAGCCGATGACGCCGTCACGCCATGCTGTCAACGCAATGACCTCGTAGCGCGTTTCGAGCCATTGTGGAACTCGCTGCGGGGGAATAAAAAATGACCGCATGCGAAAGACTTAAGAAGCATTTGGGGAAGCGGAATGCACCGTTTTGCCGCAAGGCTCGACACGAGCCCTGCCCGACCACCCTGCGCAGGGCAAGTTAAACTTCTATGAGAGGAGCTGGAGACCGGATTTGGGGGGAACGAAGCCATTTGCAACCGCAAGAGCTGCCATCTCCGGTTCTGACGAGACGCATAACGGACGCACCGTCCCACAGCTCATAGGTACAGGATAATCCCAACCCGCGCGTCTGCCAGACGGGCAAAATGGTCAACAATCCGTGTGCCTCGGCCCGCCGTCGTGCGAGTTCGCCTCTGCGTGCAAGAGGGCAAGACAAGCATCCCTGCCGGCGTGGCTTGCGACCCGTTGCCGGAGAAGGACCTTGTTGCGCTCTGAGCGAGGCTGCTTGCTCGTCCTCAACTGTCGTCCTGGGCAGGCGAGCAAAGCGAGCGCGATCCATAGCCACCGTCAGTGCTGTTCAAGCACGCTTGAGCAACAGCTCGTCTCCTCACGAGCGGAGGTGTTCATGGGTCCCGGCGCAAGGCCGGGACGACACCATTTTTGTGGAAACAGCTCGTACGTCAACACGCATGCGCAATTGGTCCGATATCGAGCTCGCACAATGAGATCGCGAATGCTGATCGCCTAGCGACATGGTGTCGCACCAGAGCCCTAGAAACTTCCCGGAAATTTCAGTCGAAAACTCAGCCCAAGGATTTGGCGCGCATGCTGCGGAACACGACCCAGGCGCGCAGCCAAGAGCCGACGGCGCAACCGGCGAGATAGGGCACGAACATCAAGAGCAACAGCTCGAGCCAATAGCCGGCACGGCCAGGAATCAGATCGGCGAGCGCGGCGGCGACCAGCAGCACCGCCAGGGCCGACAGAAGCCACATCCACAAGCGCGGCACGCCGGGCGCGCGGTGCACCACCGCCACCCACCCCATCGCAAAGCCGAGCGCGAGCGCGCCCAGCAGCCAGCCCCAATGGAACGCGATCAGAAATGCCATGCGATCACCTTACCAGAAACTCGATGCGCCGGTTCTGGGCGCGGCCGTCGCTGGTGTCGTTGGAAGCGACCGGCTGGGTCGAGCCAAAGCCGGCTGCGGTGAAGCGGTTCGCCGACAGCCCTGCCTGCACGAGAAATTTGATCACGGCCTGCGCGCGCTTCTCCGACAGGGCCTGGTTCGCCGTCTCCTCGCCCGCGGCGTCGGTGTGGCTGGCGACCTCGATATTGGCCGTCGGACAGCGCATCGCGATTTCGACCAGACGATCGAGGAGCCCGGCCGAGTCACGGTCGATATCGGCGCTGCCGGTCTCGAAGCGGATGGTGCCCTTGCTCAGGAGATCGGTGAACAATTGCTGGCAGACGGTCGGATCGACCGGCCCGGCCTGCGGCTTCACCGAGATGTCAGCCTTGACCTGCCAGCCCTGCGGCACCTCCTTCGGCAAGGTGGCGCGGATCTGCGCGGCCGCCGCATCGTAAAGCGCGTCGCCCGACAGTTTGATCTCGCGATCGGAAACCAAGAGCGTCCCGGTGGACAGCCGCGACAACGCACCGAGCGCGGGCACCACGGCATTGACGAAGCCCGACGGCGCGCCGATCGAGGTCTTGAGATTGTCGACCACTTTCTCGTCGAAGAACTTGCGCGACGAGGTGCCCGCGATCACCGCGTGAATGTTGTCATCGGGCACGTTGCCGGACAGCGTCACGGTCACGGCGACCGGATCCTTGTAGGCCTGCAAGATGTAGGGCGGTGCCTGGACCTCGTTGCCGGCGACCTTGAAACCCTCCGGCAGCTTCTTCAACGCCGCTGCGATCGCCTCGCGACCGCCGAGGTCGCGTGCCATGCCCGACAGCGTGATGTCGCCATCCGAGATGGTGAACTTGCCGTCCTTCAGCTTGCCGATCTGGCCGATCAAGAGCAGCGCGGCATCCTCGAAATGCGGCGGAGCGCCACGCGCCAGTGCCATCTGATCAGCCACCTCGACGCCATTCAGGGCGCTGCGCGCGGCCTCGACCAGCTTGCCCTTCACAGCCGGCAGCGGCGCGTCGCCGCCGAGCGTCACCCTGACGACGTCGCGTTCGGCCGACCACACAAACGGCTTGGCCGCGGGTACAAGGCGGGTCTCGTCGTCAACCAGCCGCACGCCGGGCACGGCGGCGACCGCTGCCACCGCGGTGCTGCGGCCGGACTGCGAAAAGGCTTCTGCACGAAGGGTGACGTCGCGCCCATCGACGATGACATTGGTCTTATCGAGCACGGCATCCTTGAGCGCGGCCGAACTGCGGCCGGCGAGATCATTCTCCAGAGGCGCGGTGCTGCTCCAGGCGGCCCATCCCCACAACATGAGCAACGGGATGACTCCTGGCCACCATTTGCCGCTCCACCTGAAAAGTCCACGCATTCGTCATCCCGTTTAGTCCAGGAAGCAGAGAGAAAACAAACCCTTGTGGCCCTGTCAAACCGGAAATGGAACAGCCCGGCAGGGCTGCTTCCTTGACCCGGATAACAGTTTCTTCAACGATTCCGCGGTAATCTTCTACACCCTAACCGGCCCGTCATTTCGAGATGAAGCGCTTTCGCAAGACATTTATCCGCGCCGGTCTCGACGCACTCTATTTCAGCGGCGCGCATGTCTGGCTGCGGCCGATCTTCGCCGGGCTTGGTGCCATCTTCATGCTGCACCACGTCCGGCCGCACCGTGACGGCTGCTTCCAGCCCAACGCCCATCTCGAGGTGACGCCGGATTTCCTGCGCGAGATGCTGATGCATCTGCGCGCTCACGACATCGAGATCATCGGGATCGACGAGCTGCACCGGCGATTGCACCAGCGCGACGCCGGCCGCCGCTTCGCCTGCTTCACCTTCGACGACGGCTATCGCGACAACAGAGATTTCGCGCTGCCCGTGATGCGCGAATTCGGCGCGCCGTTCACGATCTACGTCACCAGCGAATTTGCGCAAGGCAGCGGGCGGCTGTGGTGGATTGCGCTGGAGCAGGTGGTTGCGCGCGCCGACAGGATCGAGGTCGAGATCGGCGGCGTGGCAACGCGGCTCGACACCGGGAGCCCTGCGGCCAAATGCGCCGCGTTTCAGCGGCTGCACGACTGGCTGCGCGCGCTGCCCGGCGAGCATGATCTGCGGCGGGAGATGAGCGCGCTGTGCACGCGTCATGGCGTCGACGAGGCCGCGATCGCCTCCGATCTCTGCCTGTCCTGGGACGAACTCAGGCTGCTCAACGACGAGAAGCTGATCACGATCGGCGCGCATACGCTGAGCCATTGCAACCTCGCCAGGCAGAGCGCGGCGGTCGCGCGCGGCGAGATCGCCGACAGCCGCAGCCGGATCGAGACCGAGCTGCAGCGGCCGGTTGCGCATTTGGCTTATCCCTATGGCGACCGCACAGCCGCCGCTGCCCGCGAATTCCTGCTGGCGGCAGCCGCCGGCTTCAAGACCGCGGTGACCACCCGGCCCGGCATGATCTTCCCCGAGAACGCCGCACATCCGACGGCGCTGCCGCGCGTCTCCCTCAACGGCCATTATCAGGACGCGCGCGTGCTGCCGGTCCTGACCTCGGGTGCCGCGACCGCGATGTGGAACGGCTTCCGCCGTGTCGACGCCGCATGATTTTCCCGGCCCGCAGCCGTGCCTGCGCGCTTGCTTGACAGCATCGCCTCCCGACGCCCACAAACGGGCCGATCACAATCGGAGGCATCATGTTCAATGATCTGTTCTCGCTCACCGGCCGCATCGCCTTGGTGACCGGCGGCTCGCGCGGCATCGGCAAGATGATCGCAGCAGGATTTTTGGCGCAGGGCGCAGCGCGGGTCTACATCACGGCGCGGAAAGCGGGGCCTTGCGAAGAGACCGCCAAGCAGTTGACGGCCGAGCATGATGGCGAATGCATCGCGCTGCCGATCGATATTTCCACGACGGCCGGCATCGAGATGCTGGCCGCCGAGATCAGGAAGCGCGAACCGAAGCTCGACATCCTCGTCAACAATGCCGGCGCGGCCTGGGGCGCGGACTTCGACGAGTTTCCGGAAAGCGGCTGGGACAAGGTGATGAACCTCAACCTCAAGACGCCGTTCTTCCTGACCAAGGCGCTGGCCGAGCTGTTGCGCGCAGCGGGGACCGCGACGCGGCCGGCTAAGGTGATCAACATCGCCTCGATCGACGGCATCTTCGTCAACCCGCTGGAGACCTATTCCTACGCGGCGAGCAAGTCCGGCCTGATCCATCTGACGCGGCGGATGGCGGCCAAACTGATCAGCGACGATGTCGTGGTCTCGGCAATCGCGCCGGGGCCGTTCCAGTCCGATATGAACAAGGCCGCGCGCGATCACGCCGATGAGGTCGCCACCCGCGTGCCGGCAGGACGCATCGGCACCGACGAGGACATGGCGGGCACCGCGATCTATCTGGCCTCGCGCGCCGGCGACTACGTGGTCGGCGCCACCATCGCAGTCGATGGCGGCATCGTCTATGCCAATCCGGGGATCAAGGGCTCAGGGTGGGATTCGTAGGCCGCTGAGTTGACGACGTCCGATCCACAACAACGGTGTCGTCCCGGGCAAGCGAGCAAAGCGAGCGCGACCCGGGATCCATAGCCACCGAATGCAGTTATCGGGCAAGGCGACTGCTACCGTCGTCTTGCCCGATAGATCACGAGGTACGGGTCCCGGCTCAAGGCCGGGACGACACCGGTGATTGTGATCACGACTCGATCTTCACGTATTCAAAGTCGCCGGGCTTGTTGTCGATGCCGACCTTCGGCGCCGAGATCCAGCCGGCGAACTTTCCGACTTCGCTGACCGGCTGCATCAATGAAGCGATGAAGTCGCCATCGGCTTTGGACGGCAGCCAGTCGTCGCGGCGCTTGGTCCAGGTCGCGTTATCGATCAACAGGCCGTCCGGCGTCGCGTGCACATCCTTGAACTCGCCGATGGCGCGGTGGAAGGCGGTGTGCGGCAAGGTCAGCTTGAAATCGTAGCCCGCGGTCGAGATCACCTTGTTCCAGCGCAGCATGCCCTTGACGCAGTCCTGCGAGTAATCGTCGCGCAGGCGCATGTTGAGCGCGGTCAGCGCCGGCTCGTCGACCCGCTTGATCTCGCCGTCGATCAGCTTCAGCACTGGATAGGTCGAATTCTTCAGCTGATGATCGTCGTCGATCTGGGTTTCGTGATAGCGGCCCTTGATGCCGGTGTTGAAGGCGTTCGCCGCATTGGTCGAGACCTCCGAGCCGAACAAATCGAGCGACAGCGTGTAGTGCAGGTTCAGCTTCTTCTGGATGGTCGGCAAATCGATGACGCCGAGCGCGCGCACCTTGTTGATGTCGGTCGGATCGTCGATGCCGGCCTCGCGCATCGCGTCGCAGGTGCGCTGGATAACGCGCGTAATGCCGGTCTCGCCGACGAACATATGGTGCGCTTCCTCGGTCAGCATGAAGCGGCAGGTGCGCGACAGCGGATCGAAGCCGGACTGCGCCAGCGAGTGCAACTGCATCTTGCCGTCGCGGTCTGTGAAGTAGGTGAACATGAAGAAGGACAGCCAGTCCGGCGTCTTCTCGTTGAAGGCGCCGAGCATGCGTGGGCTATCCTCGTCACCGGAGCGGCGGCGCAACAACTCATCCGCCTCCTCGCGGCCGTCGCGGCCGAAATATTTCTGCAGCAGGTAGACCATCGCCCAGAGATGGCGGCCTTCCTCGACATTGACCTGGAACAGATTGCGCATGTCGTAGAGCGACGGCGCAGTCTTGCCGAGATGGCGCTGCTGCTCGACCGAGGCCGGCTCAGTGTCGCCCTGGATCACGATCAGGCGGCGCATCATCGCGCGGTATTCGCCGGGCACCTCCTGCCAGGCCGGCTCGCCATAATGCTCGCCGAACGGGATCTTGCGGTCCTCTTCCCGGGGCGCAAGCAGGATGCCCCAGCGATAGTCGGGCATCTTGACGTAGTCGAACTTGGCCCAGCCGCGCGGATCGACCGAATAGGCCGTGCGCAGGTACACCATCGCCTGCTGGAAGCCCTCGGGCCCCATGTCGTTCCACCAGTCGACATAGCCGGGATGCCAGCCCTCGAGCGCCTTGAGGACCTGCCTGTCCTCGGCCAGGTTCACGTTGTTGGGAATCTTGGTCGAGTAGTCGACGTTCATGATGTTCATATTCATGGGGACCTCCCGTATGGGACTAATTCCGTTGGAGGCGAATAGCGAATGGCGAGTAGCGAGTAGAGCTTGTCCGTTCCACTTTCCCTACTCGCTATTCGCCACTCCCTATTCGCCTCTTAAACTCGCGTCATATCAAAGCGCGGCTTCTGGCCGGTGCCGTAGCGCCGCAGCGCGCCGTCCTCGCCGACCGCGTTGGGCCGCTGGAAGATCCAGTTCTGCCAGGCCGTGAGCCGGGCGAATATCTTCGATTCCATGGTCTCCGGACCGACGAAGCGCAGATTGGCCTCCATGCCAGTCAGGCTGTCGGGCGAGAAGCTGGCGCGCTCCTCCATGAACACGCGCACCTCGTCGTTCCAGTCGATGTCGTCGAGCGCGAAGGTGACGAGACCAAGCTCCTCGGCGTCCTCTGCCTCGATGGTCTCGCCGAGCTTGTTGCGGACGCGGTCGAGGTCGGAACTATCAGCCTGGAAGCGCGATTCCAGCCGGGTCAGACCATGGCTCATCGGATAGGGACCGAAATTCATCACGGACAATTCGATCGCGGGCGGCGGACGGTTGTCGCCCTGGATGGTTCCGATCAGCATGTAGGAGCGGTCGGCAGCGAACACGAGCTCGGCGAGCGTGCCGGCAAAGCAGGAGCCGGGCTCGACCAGCGTCACCAGGGTGCGCGAGGTGACGTCGATGCGCTTCAAGACGCGCTTCCAGTAGTGCCTGATCTCATTGACCAGCCAATGTGCTTTGTTCGCTTCCAGGAAGGCGTCATGACTCAACACATGCGCGCGCTCGCCGTGCGACTTGAACACCAGCAGCGCGATGTCGAGCTCATTGATGCGCAGATGCAGGATCGCGTCATCGAGCTCGCGGGCGACCTGCAGCGGCCAGAACGACGCACCCTGCGCCACCATGCCGTCGACGTCAGTAGGCGCGCCGGCCTCGGGCGCCTGAACCGAGATCGTGGCGATGCGCGTGGCGCGGTCGATGTCGACATTGACGAAACGATAACGCACGCTGCTCTCGTCGATGATGCGCGACAGCGGCGTCAGCGCGACGCCTTGGCCTGCGGCCTTGCGCGGCGAGGCGGCGGCGAATTCCTTGGCGCGCTCGGCGACCTTGGCGTCGACCTTGCTGCCCGGCGCGATCTCGTCGACCAGGCGCCATGCGACGGCGCGCTTGCCCTTGATGCCTTCTTCCGTCGTGCAGAAGAAGTCGGCGTGGTCGCGGCGCACCTTGCGCTTGTCGACCACGCGCGTCAGACCGCCGGTGCCCGGCAGCACTGCCAGCAGCGGCACTTCGGGCAGCGAGACCGACGACGCGCCGTCATCGGCGAGGATGATGTGATCGGTGGCGAGCGCGAGTTCGTAGCCGCCGCCGGCTGCGGTGCCGTTCACCACGGTGATGAAGCGTTGGCCGGAATTTTCGCTGGAATCCTCGAAGCCGTTGCGGGTCTCGTTGGTGAATTTGCAGAAGTTCACCTTATGCGCATGGGTGGCACCCGCCAACATGCGGATGTTGGCGCCGGCGCAGAACACCTTGTTCTTGCCTGAGCGCAGCACCACGACCTTCACGTCCGGATGCTCGAAGCGCAGCCGCTGCACGGCGTCTGCCAGCTCGATGTCGACGCCGAGATCATAGGAATTGAGCTTGAGCTGGTAGCCCTCGAACAGGCCGCCATTCTCGTCGACATCCATCGTCAGCGTTGCGACATCGCCGTCGACGGCGAGCTTCCAGTGCCGGTAGCGCGACGGCTCGGTCTGGAAATCGATGAAGGTCTTGCCACCCGCGAGCACGCGGTCTTCGCCGGCCATGGGCCACCCTTGAGCTAGGAGTATCAGTGGTTACATGCACAATAATTCATGTTTTCGGACACGTCCACCCTGAAACACGAAAATGTGCACTTTGTTTCATGCCACGGCGGCGAGCGGCAGGACGGCGCCGGCGAAATCGGCAATGACCTCCAAGGTCGCTTCAGTCGCCTCGCGATGCGGCGAATGGCCTATTGCCGGCAGCATCGTCACCTCGACCGGGCAGTAGCACTCGTCGCGAATGATCTCGATCTGGCGCGCGGTGCCGTACTGGTCGGCTGCGCCCTGGATCACGGCGACCGGCACACGAATAAAGGCCAGCGCCTCGCTGATATCCCAGGCGCGGAATTTCGGATCGAGCCAGGCGCCGTTCCAGCCGTAGAACGCATTGTCGACGTCCTTGTGCCAGCGCGCGAGCTTGCTCTTCAACTCCGTGGTCTCGTAGGCGGTCTTGATCTCGGCAATGGAGGCGACCGAGATGTCCTCGACGATGACATGTGGGGCGATCAGCACGACGCCATCGAGCCGATGATCCTGATGCCCGCCGGCATAGAGCGCCGCGATCGAAGCGCCGTCGGAATGGCCGACCAGAATGCCGTCACGAAAACCGATCACGTCGAGCAGTTTCGGCAGTACGTCGCGCGCCTCGCGCTGCATGTAGTCGAGCGGTCGCGGCAGGGCGACCGGTGACGACGCGCCATAGCCGGCGCGGGAATAGACAAAGACAGATGCGCCGGTGGCAGCCTGCAGCTTGTCCGGAAAGTCGCCCCACAGCCCGACCGAACCGAGGCCTTCATGCAGCATCACGATGCACGGCGCGTCCAATGGTTGCGGGCCGATCAGGCGGTATTCGAGTTCGGCGCCGTCGATGGTGAGGAAGCCGTTGGAGGAAAGGATCATGCGGACCTCCGCTCACTCACCACGACGTGCTGCGTTCCCTCCCCCCTCGTGGGGGAGGGATAGGGAGGGGGGTGAGCCACAAGCATCGGCGCCCGTGGTACCCCCCTCTCTATCTCTCCCCCACGAGGGGGGAGAGGACCGAGTTGAGTTCGTAGCAATAGCTTGCTTCACAACGGCCATCTTAACGACAGCTATCAATGCCCGGCCCCTTCGCGCAGCTTGAAGCGCTGGATCTTGCCGGTCGCGGTCTTCGGCAAGCTATCCACCACCTCGATCCAGCGCGGATATTTCCACGGCCCGATCTTCTGCTTGACGTGCTCCTTCAGCGCTTCCTGCAGATTGAGCTTGTCGGCCGCAGGCCGCAGCACGACGAAGGCCTTTGGCTTCAACAGCCCTTCGGCGTCGGCCTCCGGCACCACGGCCGCTTCCGCCACCGACGGATGCGTGATCAACGCGCTCTCGACCTCGAACGGCGAGACCCAGATGCCCGACACCTTGAACATGTCGTCGGAGCGGCCGCAGATGGTGTAGCGCCCTTCGGCGTCGCGGATGTATTTGTCGCCAGTGCGGGTCCAATAGCCTTCGAACGTGGTGCGGCTCTTGTGGCGCTGATTCCAGTAGCCGTCGCCGGCCGAGGGCGCGTGCACCACCATCTCCCCGATCTCGCCATCGGCGACATCCTGGCCCGCCTCGTTGACGAGCCGGACCTGATAGCCCGGCACCGGCCGCCCCGAGCAGCCGTATTTGATGTCGCCGGGCGCATTGGACAGGAAGATGTGCAGCAGTTCGGTCGAGCCGACACCATCGAGAATGTCGACGCCGAACCGCGCACGCCAGGCATTGCCGACCAATTCCGGCAGCCCCTCGCCAGCCGAGGTGCAGATGCGCAGCCGCGTGCCGGCGCGCTCGGCCTTGGTCGTGTCATCGTTCAGCATCGCCGCAAACAAGGTCGGCACGCCGTAGAAGATGGTCGGGTTGTAGCGGTTCAACAGCTTGAACATGGTGGCCGGCGTCGGCCGCTCGGCATTGAGCACCGTGGTGGCGCCGACCGACAGCGGAAACGTCAGCGCGTTGCCGAGCCCATAAGCGAAGAACAGTTTTGCCGCCGACAGGCAGACATCATCCTCGCGGATGCCGAGCACCTGGCTCGCATAGGTCTCGGCGGTGGCGGCGAGATTGGCGTGCACATGGCGCACACCCTTCGGCATGCCGGTCGAGCCGGACGAATAGAGCCAGAACGCCGGCTCATCCTCGTGGGTCGCCACCGTCGCGAACTGATCGCTCTCGCGCGCGAGCTCCTCCGACAGCAGCTTGTGGCCGAACGCTTGCGAACCCGAGACGATGACGCAATCCAGATCAGGCATGCGCCCGACGATGTCCTTCACGGCCGGATACAGCGCCTCGGAGACAAACAGCACGCGGGCGCGGCAATCCGCCAGCACATAGGCATATTGATCCGTGGTCAGCAGCGTGTTCAGCGGCACCGGCACGATGCCGGCACGCATCGCACCCAAGAACACCGCGGGGAAATCAACGGTGTCGAGCATGATCATGGCGACCCGCTCCTCGCGGCGGACGCCGAGCCGGCGCAGCATATTGGCGACGCGGCAGCTCTGCTGCTGGAGCGCGCGATAGGTCAGCTCGGAAACCGTGTCGGTGTAGGCGAGCTTGTCGCCGCGCCCGGCCTCGACATTGCGGTCGAGCAACCACGTCACCGCATTGTAGCTCCCCACGGCGTTTCCTCCCCAGACTTTTGCTCAGACTTTTGGAATTATAATTCATAGAAAGCCACTGTGCATGCTTGCTGTCAATCCTCCCCGGCACTATCTTTCCAGACCACGCTGGAGCGCTCAGAGGGACATGACGCAACACGCCGACGCCGCGCAGGAGACCACCGACCCGTCCGAGGCCGAGACCGGCTTTCTCGAACGGCTCGGCCAGCGCGTGCGCACCATGCGCGCACTGCGCGGCATGTCGCGCAAGGTGCTCGCCAAGGTGTCGGGGATTTCCGAGCGCTATATCGCCCAGCTCGAAGGCGGCAAGGGCAATGTCTCGATCGTGCTGCTGCGGCGGGTCGCGAATGCGATGGGCGCGCCACTCGAAGACATCATCCCCGGCAACGAGCAACAGCCCGACTGGCCCGTGGTCCGCGACCTCTTGCGCAAGGCGACGCCTGATCAGATCGCGCAAGCCAAGCAGATCCTGTCCGACGGCGTCTCGGCGCCGCTGCGGCGCGCCTTCTCAGGCATCGCGCTGATCGGCCTGCGCGGCGCCGGCAAGTCGACGCTCGGCAGGATGCTGGCGGAGCGCATCGGCTGGAGCTTTGTCGAGCTCAACAAGGAGATCGAACGGCAGAACGGGCTTGAGGTCGCCGAGATCATCAATCTCTACGGCCAGGAAGGCTTTCGCCGCATGGAGCAGGCGACGCTGGTGCAGTTGTTGGCGCGCAAGGAGCTGATGGTGCTGGCGACCGGCGGCGGTATCGTCTCCGAGCCCGTCACCTTCGACCTGATCCTGAAATCCTTCTACACGATCTGGCTCAAGGCCGAGCCCGAGGAGCACATGGCGCGCGTGCGCCGGCAGGGCGATCTCCGCCCGATGGCCGACGACCGCTCCGCGATGGCGGAGCTGCGCAACATCCTGGTCAGCCGCGAGCCGCTCTACACCCGCGCCAATGCGATGGTGGATACCGCGGGGCTTTCAGTCGACGCCGCCGCCACGCGGCTGTCGGATGCAGTGAAGCCGGTGTTGACGGACGATGCGAAGATTTTCGCGCGGGGTTAACTGCCACAAGCCGATCAGAGCAACTGCGAGCGCACCGACGCTGCGCCCTCCTGCAATAGAGGCAGGAAGCGCCTGATCATCTCGTCCGTCGAGATGCGATCGACATGGGCGCCGATATTGACCGCCGCTACGATGGTGTCGTCGTAGCGGCGGACTGGGACTGCGATAGAGCGGAAGTGTGGCTCGGCCTCGCGGTCGACCAGGGCATAGCCGCGCGCGCGGTCGCTGATCATAGCTGCGAGCAGGCGCTTCGGATCGGTGACGGTCTGCGGCGTGAGCGCTTCGCGTGGCATCGCGCCGAGCTTGGCTTTCAGCGCAACATCATCAAAGCGGCCTAACAGCACCCGACCGACTGCCGTGCAGAACGCCGGCAGCCGATAGCCGATATCGACGCCACCGGTGAAGATACGGGTCGGGCTGGCGCGCGCGATGAACACGACATCGTCGCCGTCGAGCACCGCAAGCGAGCTGATTTCCAGTGCGGCGACGGAGATCTCGTCGAGCACCGGCTGCAGCACGGTGACGAGCTGATCGGAGCGCAGGTATGAGGCGGCCAGGGTCAGCACCTGCGGCGTCAAGCGAAACAGCTTGCCGTCGCTGCCGACGAATCCGCCGCGCTGTAGTGTGAAGAGAATGCGCCGCGCGGTGGCGCGCGGCAGGTCGGCGATCCGCGCGACATCGCTCAACGTCATCGCGCCGCCAACGGCGCCGAAGGCCTGCAACAACCGCAAGCCGCGATCGAGGCTCTCGACGATATCCGTCGCGCGCTCGCTGCCCTCTTCCCGCTTCAGCTTCGGCACTGCACCAATCCTGGTCTCATTCTGCTGCGAAATCCGGCTTGACCGCCTCTGCCGATGCTTGTCATAATTCGCCCATTCGTTCAATAGGCGAACAAAATCATTCCAGGGAGATTGCGCGCCATGATGAGCCAGGAGCAGAACGACCTGATCACCCGCACCGGTCTGAGTGACCCCTGCGGCAAGCTGATGCGGAAGTACTGGCAGCCGGCGGCGCTGGTGGATGAGTTGCAGGGCGAGCGGCCGGTCTGCCCGGTCCGGCTGCTTGGCGAGAACCTGGTGCTGTTTCGCGACCAAGAAGGCCGCTACGGCCTGATCGAGCGGCACTGCGCGCATCGCGGCGCCGACCTCGCTTTCGGCCGGTTGGAAAATGGCGGCCTGCGCTGCGCCTTCCATGGCTGGCTGTTCGACGTCACCGGCCAGTGCATCGAGACGCCGGCCGAGCCCGCAGGCTCGAAGCTCTGCCAGGGTATCAGGCAGACATCGTATCCCGTGGTCGAGAAGAGCGGCATCCTCTGGGCTTATCTCGGCGAGGGCGCTCCGCCCGCCTTTCCGGAGATCGACTGCTTCGTAGCACCGGGCACGCATACGTTCGCGTTCAAGGGTCACATGGCCTGCAACTGGTTGCAGGCGCTGGAAGTCGGCATCGATCCCGCGCACGCCTCCTATTTGCATCGCTTCTTCGAGGACGAGGATACGTCCAAGGCCTATGGCAAGCAGTTTCGCGGTGCCTCGGCCGGATCAGACCTGCCGATGACCAAGATCCTGCGCGACTATGACCGCCCGATCATCAATGTCGAGCACACCGAATATGGCCTGCGGCTGATCGCGCTGCGCGAGATCGATGAAGAGCGCACCCATGTACGCGTCACCAACCAGCTGTTCCCGCACGGCTTCGTCATTCCCATGAGCACGGAGATGACGATCACGCAGTGGCACGTGCCGGTCGATGACGAGAACTGCTACTGGTATGCGATCTTCACCAGCTACGCGGCGCCGGTCGACAAGCAGAAGATGCGCGACCAGCGGTTCGAGCTCTACACGCTGCCGGACTACAAGTCGCGCAAGAACAAGGCCAACGAATACGGCTTCGATCCGCACGAGCAGGCGACCACGACCTATACCGGCATGGGCAACGACATCAACGTGCACGACCAATGGGCAGTGGAGTCGATGGGTCCGATCCAGGACCGCACAAAAGAGCATCTCGGCCAAACCGATAAGGCGATCGTGCAATATCGGCGCCTGCTCCGGCAGGAGATCGACAAGGCTTTGGGTGGCGAGCCGCCGATGCTGTGCCTCGACGAGGCGACCGCCAAGAGCATCCAGGGTCCGGCGACGATGGACGGCATCGGCCCGAGCCAGGGCTGGGAGCTCTATTGGATGGAAGTTGACGTCAAGCGCCGCCGCGGCGCCCCCTGGGCCGCACCGGTGCCGAAGGAGATCGCGGGCAAGGTGCATCATTTGACAGCGGCGGAGTGATGAGGATGTCCGACGCTCTTTCCACGCCGTCATTGCGAGGCGCAAAGCGCCGAAGCAATCCAGAAATGTCCCCACGGAGAGATTCTGGATTGCTTCGCTTCGCTCGCAATGACGGAGCAGGCGTCGCTTTGCTCCTCGCAATGACGATCGATGGAGGCGTGAAGTGACCTTCGTCGCACGCCATGGCCTGTGGTCGGATGAGCAGCAGGAGGCGGCGCGGCGCCTTGCCCGCGTCGTCGAGGAGAAGAACCTCGAAGTCGTCCGCCTCGCCTTCCCGGACCAGCACGGCATCCTGCGCGGCAAGACGCTGATCGCGGCCGAGGCTGTGGCCTCGCTGGAAAGCGGTTGCTCCATCACCACCACGATGCTCGCCAAGGACACCTCACATCGCACGGTCTTCCCGGTGTTCACCAAAGGCGGCGGCTTCGGCATGAGCGAGATGGAAGGCGCTGCCGACGTCGTGATGGTGCCGGATCCCACCACGTTCCGCGTGCTGCCCTGGGCGCCGACTACCGGCTGGCTGCTTTGCGATCTGCATTTCGCCGACGGCAAGCCAGTGCCGTTCGCCACGCGGCAGATCTATCGCAATGTATTGAGCGAGCTCGCACAACGCGGCTACGACTATGTCGCAGGCCTCGAGGTCGAGTTTCACGTCTTCAAGCTCGACGACGCGCGGATGGCGCCGGAAGACGCGGGCCAGCCCGGGCAGCCGCCCTCGGTGAGCCTGCTGTCGCACGGCTATCAGTATCTGACCGAGCAGCGCTTCGACCAGATGGAGCCGGCGCTGGAAATCTTCCGCCGCGACATAATCGCGCTCGGCCTGCCGTTGCGGTCGGTCGAGGTCGAGTTCGGCCCGAGCCAGTGCGAGTTCACCTTCCAGCCGCGCAAGGGGCTGGAGCCGGCCGACAACATGGTGCTTTTCCGCTCGGCGATCAAACAGATCGCACGCCGCCATGGCTATCACGCCACTTTCATGTGCCGGCCGAAGCTGCCGAACGTGTTCGCCTCGGGCTGGCACCTGCATCAATCGCTGGTCGCGCGCGACGGCGGCGCCAACGCCTTCATGGCGACGGCGACGGATCAGGCGCTGTCGCCATTCGGCCGCGCCTACCTCGCAGGCCTGCTGGCGCACGCCCGCGCCTCGACCGTGTTCACGACGCCGACCATCAACGGCTACAAGCGCTACCGCTCCTATTCGCTGGCGCCGGACCGCGCGATCTGGGGCCGCGACAACCGCGGCGTCATGATCCGCGTGCTCGGCGGCGCCAACGATCCGGCGACGCGGCTGGAGAACCGGATCGGCGAGCCCGCCGCCAATCCCTATCTCTACATGGCCTCACAGGTCCTCAGCGGGCTGGACGGCGTCGACCGCGCGCTCGACCCCGGTCAGTCGGCCGACGCACCCTACGAGACCAAGGCGGCCCTGCTGCCGAAGTCGCTGCGCGAAGCCGTGTTCGCGCTCTCAGACGATCCGTTCTTCCGCGAAAAATTCGGCGCCAAGTTCGTCGACTATTATGTGCACATCAAGAATGCCGAGATCGAGCGCTTCCAGGCCGAGGTGTCGGACTGGGAGCATCGCGAATATTTCGAGATGTTTTGAGCGTAGCTGAGAGGGCTGCGCTCAACGCGGCGCGTAACTGATCGGCATCGTGTAGGTCGCATCTTCGCCCGGCTTGGCCGACGGGAAGGCCGGGAACGGACTGGCACGCTGCAACGTCTCGAGCGCCTCACGGTCGAGCACCGCGTTGCCCGAGGATACCACGACGGCGTGCTCGACCACTTTGCCCCTGCGATCCAACACGAATCGAACGGTGACCTTGCCCGACACGCCATGCGCGCCTGATGGATAGCGCTTGAAGCGTGCGAGATGCCCGACGACGAGCGCGTTATACGCATTCGATGCCGCCGGCGTGAACGCACCGACATGCTCGTTCTTTGGCGGCGCGGTGGTCTCGGGCGCCGGCGGCTGCTCCTGCGGCTTCGGCGTCTCGATCGGCTTCGGCTCGTTCTTCGGCAGCACGGCCTCCGCATGCTCGGCCGGCGGTGGCGGCGGGACCTGTTGCTCGACCTTCTGCTCCTCCTGCTTTGGCGGCTCGGGCGGCGGCGCGTCGGCCTGCTGCATCTCCGGCCCGGCCGGCAGATCCTCGTCATGCACTTGCGGCGCCGCGCCCTGCACCGGCGCCAGCGATACCGCGATGGCAGGCGCCAGCTCAGGCGCCGGCGGCGTGCGCCGATGCCAGACCAGCGCCACCACGATTCCCGCATGCACCGCCAGAATCATTGCGGCCGCAAGCAGCCACCGCCCGGGCCGGCGCTGTTCGGGCAGATGGAGTGCGAACGCTGTCATGGTTTAAATCTCATGGCTTGGTCGGCGCCTCTTCGAGGCCGACCAGCGCCAGCTTGAGATAGCCGGCGTCACGCAGCAGGTTCATCACGCCGATCAGCGCGCCGTAATTCAGCTCCTTGTCGCCGCGAATGAAGATGGTCTGATCCTTGTGATTGTCGGTGGCGCCGTCGAGCGCGGCGGCAAGCCCGTCGCGCGCGACCACGGTCTCGCCGATCGCAATGGTCTCGTCCGGCTTGATGGTCACGAACACCGGCTTGTCCGGCCGCGGCTGCTCCGGCGCGGTCGAGGCCGGCAAATTGACGCCGATGTCGACGGTGGCGAGCGGCGCCGCCACCATGAAGATGATGAGCAGCACCAGGATGACGTCGATGAAGGGCGTGACGTTGATCTCGTGCTGTACCTCGAGATCGTCACCATGGCTGCGTGAGCCGAGACGGACTGCCATTCAGCTCACTCCGCCGCGTGCGGCATCATCGCCGCGCGGCGCCGGCCGCGGCTGATCATCAGCAGGATCATCGCGGAGGCATCGCCGAGCCACGCGCGATAACCGGTGATGACGCGCGCCAGATGATTGTAGATTACGACCGCCGGGATCGCCGCGACCAGGCCGATCGCGGTGGTCAGCAGCGCCTCGGCAATGCCGGGCGCGACCACGGCGAGATTGGTGGTGTGCGACTCCGAGATGCCGATGAAGGCGTTCATGATGCCCCACACGGTGCCGAACAGGCCGACGAACGGCGACACCGCGCCGATCGTCGCCAGGATGCCGGTACCGCGTGAGACCTGCCGCGCCATCGCGGCTTCGACCCGTTCCAGCCGCAACGCCACCCGCTCCTTGAAGTCGTCATCGACGACGTAGCCCGACAGTTCGGCCTCGCGCGCAGCCGACAGCACGAGCTGGGCGACGGCGTCGCTCTTGCCATTGCAGTCACGCGCCACCGCGTCGAGGCTCGCTGCCCTCGAGCTTCTTGAGCCGGCGTCGCGCCACGCGCTGCGCGGCGCCGAGCTCGATGGTCTTGCCGAGCCAGACCGTCCAGGTCAGCAATGACGCAAGCGCAAGCCCGATCATCACCGCTTTCACCACGATGTCGGCGTTGAGGAACATGCCCCAGGGCGACAGATTCCGCGGCAGCAGCGGATTGAGCGTCTCCGCCATTGCCGGCGTCGCGACCGCTGCAAAAGCAGCGGCCGCAAGCGATGCGATGGCGCGGGACCAGTCGCGCAACGATTTACGATTTGTATTGGGCACCATGTGATTCCCGTTCCGATCTGTCATTAGGTCAGCCCTCAGAATTTCTGCGACACGCCGAGGAAGAAGCCACGGCGCGGACCATATTGCGGAGCGAACACGCCGATGCCCGAGCCGTCCCTCAGCGCATAGATCTCGTCGAACGCATTGACGACGTCGAAACGCACCGTGGTCGGCTTGGTGCCGTCGGTCCATTTGAACTCATGCGAGATGCCGAGATTGACCTGTGAGTACCAGGGCAACGTTCCCGTATTGGCAAAGCCGTCGCGCAGGCCGCTGCCGAACAACAGGTCGGCCGAGAATCGCGTCCCGTTCCAGAGATAGGATGCGCCCGCCGATCCCGATACGATCTGGGCGTGATCGGTGTACACATAATGGCTCGCGATAAAGGCGAGTTCTGCCGGATCGAACAGGAACTGATTCGACACCACGTCGGTGGCGATCTGCTTGGCGATCGCGATGTTGCCATAGGCGTTGAAATTGCCGTTCTTGTAGGTCGCCTTGAACTCGATGCCCTCGTTCTCGCCTTTCGCGTAGTTGAACGCGGTCAGCACATAAGCGGCGCCGAACTGGCCGTCGTCGAGCAGATCGGTTGCGAGCTTGTAATAGGCATCGGCGCCGACCTCGAGCCCGGGGATCGCATTGATCTTCTGCGTGACGCCGATGTCGAAATAATGCGAGCGTTCCGGCTGCACCGGATCTGCCTGATTGACGCCCGGCTGCTGCGATGTGCCGGCGACCAGCCCGAGATTGGTCGGCGCCGCCAGCACCAGCGACGGCGGCGTGAAATAGCGCGCATAGCCGGCGTGGAAGGTGGTGTCCTCGAACGGCTGGTAGGTCAGGCTGACGCGCGGGCTGAACTGATTGGCATCGGTATATTGCCACATCTGGTCGAAGCGCAGCCCGGTGCTCAAGGTGAGCTGGTTGTTGATCTTCCATTCGTCGCCGATATAGGTACCGAACAGCGTACCGGTCTTGGCGCTTTGATCGACCACGGAGAACGGCGGACCGCTGATGCTGCCGGCATCGTCGACCGGCAGGACCGTTGACATATTGCTCACGAAGCCCTGCTCGGCGCTGACCGTCATGCCGAACTTCAGCGTGTGCGCGTCGGACAACCGATAGGAGCCGTCGCTCTGGATGCCGTTGACGAAGCTGCGCCGATAGACGTCGGAGGCGACGCCGTTGAAGACCAGGTCGCCGACCGGATCGGGCTGGAAATGCACGATCGAGGTCCGGTTGAAATAGGACGTCTGGATATCCAGCCCTTCATGCGAATATTGCAGCGCCAACACGTTGAACTGGTTGAACTCGGTCTGCGTCTCGCGCAGCTGCGACGAATCGAGGTTCGCGCCGCTCAGATGTGCCGTAGCCAGGTCGGTCCCGCTCAAAAATGGCGTCTGTCCCGGATTGTTCGGGATCTGATACCGGCTGTCGGAGATGCCGCTCATGAAGGTGAGGCGCATGGTCGGATCGATCACGGTCGAGGCGTAGGCGAAGCCCTTGCCCTGGTCGGTGTGATCGTGGATCGCGCCAAGGGCCGGCGTCGGATTCTCCAGCCCGATGTCGCTGCCGAAATAGCGCCCCGACACGTAGTACTGGGTGTTGCCGACCGTGCCGCCATATTCGACCGACGGCGTGATGGTGCCGCGGCTGCCGCCATAGACGCTGACGGTGCCGGAATTGTCGAACGCACTGGCCTTGGTCTGAATGTCGACCACGCCGGCGGTGTGCAGGCCGTACTGCACCGGCAGCGCGCCGGTGATCAGCGCCAGGCTGCCGACAATGCCGGTATCGAGAATCTGGCCGAAGGCGCCGACGCCGTCCGGCAGCATGATGCCGTTGATGCGGTATTGCACATTGGCATGTTCGTTGCGGACATGCAGATCGCCGCCGGCAGCCGAATCCTGGGTCACGCCGGGAGCGGCCAGCAGCACCTTGTCCAGCGATGCGTTGGCGCCTTGCGGCCGCGATGCCACGCTCTCGCTGGTCATCCGGTAGGAATTGGCGCCGGTCGGCGCCAGGATGGTCTGCCGCGCAGTATCGAAGGCCTGGTTCTGCTTGCCAACCGCCTGCGCCTGGGCTTGCTCCGGAGTGAGCTTCGGTGCAACCGGAGCAGCCGATCGCGGAGCCGTTGCGACCCGCGTCGGCGGCGTGCGCCGCCGAGGCTTTTCGGCCGGCGCGACCACGCGCATTTCCGGCAGCACGGTGCCTTCCGACCCCGGTGCTGCCGCCTGATCAGGTGCCGGCGTGGCCTGCCCGGCCTGCGGGGTCGGACTGGCAGCAGGCGTCTGCGGCTGGGCAGAAGGCGCTGCCGGCTGCGGCGTGCTCGAGGCTGACGGGGTCGGTTGCGGCGTGCCTGAGGCCGCCGGCGACGGCTGAGTGTTATCCTGCGCCCACGCCGAGGATGTCGCGAGCAAGGCGAGCGAGGAGACCGATAGCAATGCGGTGCGCCTAAGGCGCGATGGGAGATGACCAATCACCTGTTGGGAGTCCTGACGTGAAGCTGTGCAAGCAGCAGCGCAGGCACATGCGGCCGGCGCGGCGGACGAGCTTGGGCTTCGAATCCGATGGCAGCCGCTCGCACAGCTGCGCTCAGCGGATTGTCGAAGCGATCAGGTCAGGACAGGGGTGGGCCGCGTGATCGGAAGGCGGCCGGCGGCGGCTCGATCAGCGCGACGACGACGGGGAACGTGCGCGTCAGCGTGACGCTTGCGAACGTGACCGGCAGGGCCGGCGGCGTCGGAGCGAACGCATGTGCCATCGCCGACGCGGCCACGCAGATCGGGCAGAGCACGTCGACGTGGCCTTCGGGCGGATGATTCGGCTGGGAACCATCGTCCGACGCGGCCACGGCGGCAAGCACCGAGATCAGGCCGCCATTGACGACCTTGCCATCAGCCGCATGGAAATGGCCGAAGGACAGCGCAAGGTTGATGGTGAGCGCGAGCAGCGCAAACCACGATCCTTGCCTGAGATTGTCCCGAAACCAGCGCATGCGGCCTTTGTCGCTGCCATGTGAACGGTCGCTGCCGTCCGCGGGCATTCTACCCGGGGGGTGGCTCACGTCAATTCGCGGCCGGCGCCGAATTCTGCCAATTACGTCATCAGGACGCCAAAGAGCGCGGCATGGTCGGCAATGACAGTCCATTCGCGTGCTGCGCGCATCATATTGGAGTCTTTGTCATGAGAAGCCGTATTCTTTCCGCTGCTGTGGCCACAATTGTGGCCTGCCTGCAGGCCGGTCCGCTGTTCGCCCAGAGCACGCCCGGTTCCGATACCGCGCCGACGCCCGCGCCCGCTGCGAGCCCGGCGCCCGCTGCATCGCCTGCTCCGCCGCCATCACCGGCAGCCGCCGCGCCTTCGACTTCGCCCGCGACAGCGAGCGACAGAACGGCCAAGCGCAAATCGCCGAAGCGGATCCGCATCAGCGCGCAGACGCGGCACGACATCGCGCATTCGCTCAAGACCGGCACCGTGCCGTCGCGCTATCGCAGCCAGATCCCGAAAGAGTATCAGCGATACATCCCGTTCGAGAAATAGGCGGCTGGTAGTTGACGACATGCGTATCGGTCAAGGTCAGATCCCGAGATACCGGTGCTGCAGATCCGGCTCCGCCATCAGTTGCGCCGAGGTGCCGCTCCACACCGCACGGCCGCGCTCGATGATGGTATGGCGATCGCAAATGCGTGAGAGGTGCTCGACATTCTTGTCGATCACCAGGACCGATTGCCCGCGCGCCTTCAACATCGACAGGCAGCTCCAGATCTCCTCGCGGATCAGCGGCGCGAGACCTTCGGTCGCTTCATCCAGAATCAAGAGCTTCGGGTTCGTCATCAGCGCGCGGCCGATCGCCAGCATCTGCTGTTCGCCGCCGGAGAGCTGATTGCCCATGTTGCCGCCCCGCTCGGCGAGCCGCGGAAACAGCGCGTGAATTTTTGCCAGTGTCCAGGGATCGGCGCTGCCGAGCCGGTTGCTGGAGGCCGCGACCAGATTCTCCGTCACGGTGAGGTTCGGGAAGATCTGCCGTCCCTCCGGCACCAGGCCGATGCCGAGCTGCGCAATCCGGTATGACGGGAGCCGGCGCGTCTCTTGTCCGGCGAAGCGGATCACGCCCGCGCGCGCCGGCGTCAGCCCCATGATCGAGCGGACCGTCGTGGTCTTGCCCATGCCGTTGCGGCCCATCAGCGAGACCATCTCGCCGGGCCGGATCGACAACGACATTCCGAACAGCACCTGGCTGAGACCATAGCAGGTCTCGATGCCTTCGATTTCGAGCAGTGCGTCAAGCATGTTTCACCACCACATGCTGATCGCCGAGATAGGCGCGCCTTACCTCGTCATTGGCACGGATATCATCCGGCGCACCGGAGGCGATAATGCGGCCATAGACCAAAACCGAAATGCGGTCAGCCAGCGCGAACACCGCCGCCATGTCGTGCTCGACCAGCACGATCGAGACCTCGCGGCGCAGCTCCGAAAGCAGCTTCACCATCTCCATCGATTCGGTGACGCCGAGGCCGGCCATCGGCTCATCGAGCAGCAGGAGCTGCGGCTTGGTCGCCAGCGCCACCGCGAGCTCGAGCTGGCGCTGCTCGCCATGGCTGAGCCGCGCGACCAGCACGTCGGAGCGATGACCGAGACCAACCCGCGCCAGCGCCGACTGTGCCGCCTCACGCAGGCCCCTCTCCTTCCGCGCATTGCCGAAGAAGCGGAAGGACGAGCCATCATGCGCCTGCGCCGCAAGCGCTACGTTGTCGCACGCCGTGAAATCCGGCAGCAGCGAGGTAATCTGGAACGAGCGTGCCAGCCCGAGCGCGCAGCGGCGATAGGCCGGCATGGTCGTAATATCACGGCCGCCGAGATACACACTGCCGCCATGCGGCGCGAGGTGCCCGGTGAGCTGACTGATCAGGGTGGTCTTGCCGGCGCCGTTAGGACCGATGATGGCGTGGATCTCGCCCTTGGCGACATCGAGGCAGACGCGATCGGTGGCTGTAATGCCGCCGAAGCGGCGCACCAGATTGTCGACGCGCAGCAGCGGCTCAGCCACGGTTCAGCCTCCTGAGCAGGCCCATGATGCCACCGCGGCCGAACAGCACGATCAGCAATAATAGCGGCCCCATGATCAGCGCCCAGTATTCCGTGATCTGCGACAAGAACTCTTCCAGCAACAGATAGACCACCGCGCCGACGACGGGTCCGAACAAGGTGCCCATGCCGCCGAGAATGACCATCACCATCAGGTCGCCGGAGCGGGTCCAGTACATCACCGCCGGGCTGACGAAATCGGTGTTGTTGGCGAGCAGCGCACCGGCAAGTCCGCATAGCGTGCCCGCGATGACGAAGCAGGCGAGCTTGTAGCGCTTGGCAGGAAAGCCGATCGCCTGCATGCGCTGCTCATTGGAGCGCAAGCCCTGCACCACGAGGCCAAAGCGCGAATTGACGATGCGCCAGACCAGAAGCACCGTGCCGAGCAGGCAGCCAAGGCAGAGATAATAGAAATGGACGCGATCGTTCAGGCTGATCATGCCGCCGAAATCGCTGCGCTTGTAGATGGTGAGACCGTCATCGCCGCCATAGCGCGCCAGTCCCGAGGCGATGTAGTAAGCCATTTGCGCGAAGGCGAGCGTGATCATGATGAAATAGACGCCACGGGTGCGCAACGAGAGCGCACCGATCACCAGCGCAAACGTGGCGGATGCGGCCAGCGCCACCGCGAACTGGGCATAGCCGGAGCCAATGCCTTCCTGCGCTAAAATGCCGACCGCGTAGCCGCCGATGCCGAGATAGGCAGCATGGCCGAAGCTCGGCATGCCGCCATAGCCCAGGATCAGGTTCAGGCTGACGGCCGCGAGCGCCAGGATGACGATGCGCGTGAACAAGGTCAGCACGAAGATGTTGCCGGTCAGGTTCGAATAGACCGGCAGCAGGACCAGGCCGGCGACGACGAGCGCAGCAGCGATGGTCGAAGCGTTGAGGGACGACTTCATCTGCGGTTCGCCGGAAACAGGCCTTCCGGCCGCACCACCAGCACGATCGCCATCAGGAGATAGATCATCATCGAGGACAGTGCCGGCGCTGCGGTGGAGGCCGCCGCCGAGCTCAGCACCTCCCGCAGCAGATTGGGCAGGAAGGCGCGCCCCAAGGTGTCGATCAGGCCGATCAGGATCGCGGCGATGAAGGCGCCGCGGATCGAGCCGATGCCACCGATCACGATGACGACGAAAGCAAGGATAAGGATGTTCTCGCCCATGCCGATCTGCACGGTGAGGATCGGCGCCTGCATCATCCCGGCGAGACCGGCCAGCGCGGCGCCGAGGCCGAAGACAAGTGTGTAGAGCAGCTTGATGTTGATGCCGAGCGCGCCGATCATCTCGCGGTTGGAGGCGCCGGCGCGGATCAGCATGCCGATGCGGGTGCGCATCACGCCGAGATAAAGCAGCAGCGCGACCAGCAGCGCCACCACGATGATCGCGAGCCGATAGGCGGGATAATCGATGCCGGGCAGGATCGTGACCGGCACGGTGAGCCAGGATGGCAGCGGCAGCGCCAGCCCTGCCGGTCCCCAGATCAGCCTGACCGCCTCGTTGAAGAACAGGATCAGGCCGAAGGTGGCGAGCACATGGTCGAGATGGTCGCGGCCGTAGAGGTGACGCAGCGCCGCGACTTCGAGCACGACACCGAGCAGCAACGTGGCGCCGAGCGCGAGCAACACGCCGAGCACGAAGCTGCCGGTCCAGGCCACGAAGGTCGCCGCGAAATAGGCGCCCATCATGTAGAGCGAGCCGTGCGCGAGGTTGACGAGATCCATGATGCCGAAGACGAGCGTCAGCCCGGCGGCCAGCAGGAACAGCAGCAGCCCGAACTGCAGCCCGTTCAGAAATTGTTCGACGACGAGAAGCATGTGTCCTTGCGTCAGATCCGGCGGAATTGCGCTTAACGAAATGGCGGCAGGACCATCTGGCGCTGCCGCCACCTCAATCTTTTAAGCTTTAAGCAAATTCCGGGCCTATTTCATCGGGCACTTGTCGTGAAAGCGGTCCTGGTCGTCCTTGACGATCGTGGCGACCGTCTTCAGCGACAGCTGGCCGTCGGCTCCCTTGACCACGTCCTGCAGATAGAAATTCTGGATCGGGATGTGGTTGTTGCCGTATTTGAACGACCCGCGCAGCGACTTGAAATCCGCCTTCTCCATCTCGGCCTTCATGGCGTCCTTCTTGGCAGGTCGCCCTTGACCGCAACCACGGCGCTGTTGATGAGCTGCGCGGCATCATAGGCCTGCGCGCCGTAATAGGTCGGACGCAGGTTCGGATATTTCTTGCGATAATCGGCGACGAACGTCTTGTTCTGCTCGTTCGGCAGGTCGTTGACCCATTCCTGCGCGCCGGGCACGCCGATCGCATTGTCCTTCTGCAGGGGCAGCGACAATTCGTCGACGGTGAAGGCGGTGTAGAGCGGCATCTTCTCCTTCAGGCCGGCCTGCGCGTATTGATTGAGAAACTGCACGCCCGCCGGGCCCGGATAGAACACGAAGATCGATTCGGCATTCGAGGCGCGCGCCTTGGAGAGCTCGGCGGAGAAATCGAGCTGGCTCGGCCACACCGTATATTCCTCGCCGACCACCTGGCCCTTGAAGGTGCTCTTGACGCCGGCCAGCATGTCCTTGCCGGCCGCATAGTTCGGGCCGATCAGGAACACCGACTTGACGCCCTTCTGGTTCATGTAGAGGCCCATCGCGGCCGGCGTCTGGTCGTTCTGCCACGAGGTCGAGAACACGTAAGGCGAACACAATTCGCCTGCGAGCTGCGAGGGGCCGGCATTGGCCGAGATCAGGAAGGTCTTGGAATCCACCGCGGTCTTGAGCGAGGCGAGCAGCACGTTGGACCAGATATAGCCGACGATGAAATCGACCTTGTCGGACTGCACCAGCTTCTCGGTCTTCTGCTTGCCGATGTCAGGCTTCTGCTGGTCGTCCTCGTAGATCACCTCGACCGGCTTGCCGTCCATCTTGCGGCCCAGATGATCGAGCGCGAGCTCGAACGAATTGCGCATGTCGTTGCCGATGACGGCGCCCGGACCGCTGAAGGTCGAGACGAAACCGATCTTGATGCTGTCAGCCGCGAATGCCGAATTTGCCAGCGTGAGCGCTGCGGCGCCCGCCAGCCAGAAAGCCGTCCTCATGTCATTCCCCTCCCTCTCGCCCGAAAGCCGCGCGGATGCGCCCCCTCGGCCTGTCGGCGCTTTCAGCGCCTTGCATTTTCTTTGCCGTGACGCGGTCATTGCGCGCCATCATGGGCCGGCCGCCGATCCCAGCAACAGGCTGCGACCGACCCCGACCCATGCACCATAGTTCGCGAAAACCGCTGAAAGCAAGAACTATACTGCCGATCGACGGCCACTGCGGATCAGGACCAGACTCAACTCCTGCGACCCGCCCTTACAAGGCGGCTCATTTGACCAGAGGGCAGCCGCCGTCGGCAATCGGACGAAAGGCTTGGTCGGCGGGAATGGTCGAGATCAGCCGATAGTAGTCGTAAGGGTATCTGGACTCCTCCGGCTTCTTGACCTCGAACAGGTACATCGGGTGAACGACGCGGCCGTCCTGGCGGATCGTGGTGTCGCCGAACAGCCTGTCCTTGCCCTTGAGCGTCTTCATCTGCGGCACAACCTGCTTGGCATCGTCGCTGCCGGTGGCTGCGACCGCATTCAGATAGGCAAGGGTCGCGGCATAGACGCCGGCCTGGTTGCCGCTCGGCATTTTGCCGTTCATGCCGGGACGCGCCGCAAAGCGCTTGGCGAAGGCGCGGGTGTCGTCGTTCATGTCCCAATAGAAGGCTTCGAGCAGCTGCAGGCCCTGTGCGGCCTTTAGCCCCATGCCATGAATATCGTTGATGAAGAGCAGGAAGGCGACCAGCTTCTGCCCGCTTTGCTGGATGCCGAATTCGGCGGCCTGTTTCACCGCATTGATGGTGTCGCCGCCGGCGTTCGCCAGTCCGATCACCTGCGCCCTGGAGCCTTGTGCCTGCAGCAGGAACGAGGCGAAGTCGGAGGTGCCGAGCGGATGCCTGGCCGAGCCGACCACCTTGCCGCCATGCGCCTCGATATATTTCTGAGCTTCGGCTTCGATGCCCCTGCCGAGCGCATAATCGACCGTGACGAAATACCAGTCCTTGCCGCCGCGTCCCATCATCGCGGCGGCCGTCGTGTTGCCCGTCGCCCAGGTGTCGTTGACCCACTGGATGGTGTTGGGCGAGCAGGCCTTGCCGGTCAGGTCGGCACTCGCCGTGGACGATGCGAGGAACGTCACGCGGCTGTCGCGCAACAGATTGTTGACGGCAAGGCCGACGGCCGAATTCGGCACGTCCACGATCGCATCGACCCCTTCCACATCGAGCCATTTGCGCGCGATCGCCACGCCGACATCGGCCTTGTTCTGGTGATCGGCATAGACGATCTCGACCTTGATGCCCTTAGCTCCGCCGTTGAAATCCTCCGCCGCCATGCGCGCGGCTTCCACCGAGCCCATGCCGTTGGTGTCCTGGAAGATGCCGGAAATGTCGTTGAGCACGCCGACGCGCACGACATGATCCGAGATCTCTGCGCTTGCCGGCGCACCGGATAGACCGAGCACCGCCATCGTCAGCGCCCAGCTCAATCGCCTCGTCATGATTTCCCCCTTGGACGTATTTGTTGTTCGTTTCGAGCTTGGTCAGCTCTGCCGTTTGGGCAGCCGCACGACCAGCCCATCGAGCGCGGGCGTGACCTTGATCTGGCAGGACAGCCGGCTGTTCGGCAGCCGCTCCGACGCGGTGCCGTCGAGCAGCGCGTCCTCATCATCGCTGACCGGATCGAGCCGCCCGACAAAGGCCGGATCGACGTAGACGTGGCAGGTGGCGCAGACGGCGTTGCCGCCGCATTCGGCGACGATGCCGTCGACGCCATGGGTCAGCGCCGCCAGCATCACGCTGGCACCGTCTTCGGCGTCGACGCTCTCGCTGCGATTGTCCGGATGGATGAAGGTGATCGTGGTCATGCTGTCCGCTCAGGCTGGAATGAAGGTGACGGGCAGGCTCTCCAGCCCGCGCAGCGTGTTGTTGTAGCCGCGCTTGACCGGACCGCTGATCGTGATGCTTGCGACCTTACGCGCCAGCGCGGTCAGCATGGCTTCGCCTTCCAGCCGCGCCACCAACTGGCCGACGCACATGTGGATGCCGTAGCCGAAGCCGACATGACCGGAGACCTTGCGGGTGATGTCGTAGCTGTCGGGCGCATCCCAGCGCCGCGGATCGCGATTGGCCGAGCCAAGAACATCAGCACCTTTTCGCCTTCGCCGATCCGGCAGCCGTTCAGCTCGACCTCGCGCGTCGTGGTCCGGAAGAACGTCTGCACCGGGCTTTCGAGCCGCACCGCCTCCTCGAAGGCATTGCGCGCCAGTGACGGGTCTTGCCGGAGCCTCTTCCACTGGTCGGGAAAGCGCGCCAGGCAATAGACCGCAGCGCCGATGCCGTAGATCGTGGTGTCGAGCCCCGCCGAGAGCAGCGAGCGCACCAGCAGCGGCGCTTCGCTCGCGGTGATATCGCCCTTGTCGGCGAAGGCGTGGACGCAGGCGCCGAAGCCGCCCGGCGTCAGCGCGTCGCGCTGGCATTGCGCGGTGACATAGGCCTGGTGTGGCGCCGAGCGCTCGATCGCCTGCTGGCGCAACTCGTTGGGCGGACCGAACGCGTTGAACACGAGGCTCGCATAGGGAATGAGATGTTCGCGGCCCTCAGCCTGCAATCCCATCGCATCCGGAAAGATCGAGAGCGGATAGGCTTGCGCAAGATCGGGGATGGCATCGAAGCTGCCGCGCGCCAGCAACTCATCGACCTTGGCGTCCGCGGCGCTCATGAAGCGGTCGCGGATCTGCTTCATCACCGCCGGTGACAGCACCTTGCTCAGCACCGCACGGGTACGCGTGTGCGCGGGCGGATCGGCCTCCAGGATCAGGCTCGGCGGCCGCCATGGCGTCTCCTTGGCGAAGTCGCTCAGGCCCACACCGCGGCTGGAGCAGAAGGTCTGGGGGTCGTTGAGCACCGCATAGACTTCGGCGTAGCGCGCCACGCCGTAGACATTCCACTTGTGGAGATAGACCACCGGACCCGCCTCGCGCATCTTTTCATGCGCCGGATAGGGATCATCGAAGAATTCGATCGCGAACGGATCGATGTCGAGATGCGGGATGGCGGCTCGCAGCTGCTGATGCGGAAACATCTGTTGGGTTCATGCGCTCCTCCCGAAATTCGGCCTTGTAAAGCGGCGCCTCGTGTTTCTATGTCTCGACCAACGCGAGGGATCATGAGCGACAGGACCGGCAAACCGCACGGAGCCAGGCAGGCAGACGAAGCCGTATGCCCTGGACCTACGCTCGATCTCGACCGCTACGTTCCCGCCATCATCACCTTCATCGCCAACAAGCTGTCGAACAGTGCGACCGCATTCTACCAGCGCAATTTCGGCGTCAACGTCACGGAATGGCGCATCATGTCGCTGCTGGCGATCGAGCCCGGGATTCCGGCCTCGCGCATCTGCAGCGTGATCGGTTTCGACAAGGGGCCGGTGAGCCGCACGCTTGCCATGATGAAGAAGCGCGGCCTGGTCGCGATCCGTTCCGATCCCAGCGACGGCCGCAGCCATTCGATCTCGCTGACGGCGAAGGGACGGGCTACCCATGACGAGGTCATCGTCGCCGCGCTCGGCCGCGAGCGACGGCTGCTGTCGTGCCTGGATGCACAGGAGCGAGACGTTTTGATTGGGTTGCTGAGGCGCCTGCATGACAATCTCGGCGCCGTGACCGAGCCCGACACGCCCTAGGCAACCCGCGGCGGTTCGATCCGGCGCATGGCGACAGGTCCGCGCCATCGAACGTGCGGCCGACGCCGCGCCGGCTTGCGGCATATCGTTTCCATCCCTTTGGGTTCTCGGGCGCATTCACGCCTCATCATTCTGTGAAAGCCATCCTTTCACAATTTAGTTGCTTTGGCAACGATGCAATCGACGGAGATTTCTCCGGCAATTGGTGCCCGCTATCGGGCGATAGGTAACGGGGGCTTGAAACAAGCCGTCCTGCCCGTGCTTAGATACAGTCGGGGACACGACAGCGGGAACCAGCATTCATGACCGAGCAGGTGCAGGGTCTTCACCACGTCGTCATCGTCGGCGCCGGCTTCGGCGGCCTGGAGACGACCTATCGGCTGGCCGGCGCTGACGTGAGGATCACGCTGATCGACCGCCGCAACCATCATCTGTTCCAGCCGCTGCTGTACCAGGTCGCAACCGCTTCGCTCGCGACCTCCGAGATCGCCTGGCCGATCCGCCATCTCGTCCGCGATCGTCCCGGAGGTGACGACGCTGTTCGCCAATGTGAACGGCATCGATGCCGCGAGGCGCTGCGTGCTGCTCGAGGACGGCACCGAGATCGGCTATGACACCTTGGTGCTCGCGACCGGCGTGCGCCACGCCTATTTCGGCCATGACGAATGGGAGCCGTTCGCGCCCGGCCTGAAGACGCTGGAAGATGCCACGACGTTGCGGCGGCGCATCCTTGTGGCGTTCGAACGCGCCGAGCGTGAAACCGATCCTGACAAGCGTGCCGCGTTGATGACCTTCGCCATCGTCGGCGCAGGGCCGACCGGCGTCGAACTCGCCGGCACCATCGTCGAGCTGGCGCGCTCCACGCTGCCGCAGGACTTCCGCAACGTCGATACGCGCAAGGCGCGCGTGGTGCTGATCGAGGCCGGCTCGCGCGTGCTCGCCGGCTTTCCCGACGATCTCTCCAGCTATGCGCGCAAATCACTGGAGGACATCGGCGTCGAGGTCGTGCTCGGCCAGGCCGTGACCGACTGCAATGCCGAGGGCGTCGTCTATGGCGGCAACCAGCTCGATGCCAAGACCATCATCTGGGCCGCCGGCGTGCGCGCCTCGCGGGCGGCGGAATGGCTCGGCGCGCCGGCCGATCGCGCCGGGCGCCTGCAGGTCGCGCCGGACCTCACCGTGCCCGGCCATCCCGAGATCTTTGCAATCGGCGACACCGTGACGATTTCGGCCTGGAACGGCCAGCCGGTGCCGGGCATCGCGCCGGCCGCCAAACAGGAGGGCCGCTACGTCGCCGAGGTCATCAAGGCGCGGCTCGCGGGCCGCACCATCGAGCCATTCCGCTATAGTCATTCCGGCAGCCTGGCGCAGATCGGCAAGCGGCTTGCGGTGATCGATTTCGGCCGCATCAAGCTGCGCGGCACGCTCGCCTGGTGGATCTGGGGCATCGCCCACATCTACTTCCTGATCGGGCTGCGCCACCGCCTCAGCGTCGCGCTTGAGCTGGCTCTGGGTTTATGCCCGCGACCAGCGCGCGGCACGGCTGATCACGCAAGGGTCGAGCAAGGTCAACGGCGCTGAGCCGATAGTCGGCGCCGTCGATGACGTAGGATGCGTGGCGGAAATCGCGGATCGACGTCACGCCGTCATCAGACCATTCCAGCAGCATGAAGTAAGCCGGCGCCGCATCCGGCCGACCGGGATCGACGACCAGCAGCGCCGGCCGGCCTTCCACCACGCCCGGCACGAGATGCCAATCCGTAGGCTTTGGCGTAGTTGCCGAAATAGCGTGACACCTCGACCTTGCCGCGCATCCTGTTACGGCCGACGAGATCGAGCCGGATGTCATCGGCGAGCATGGCCCTGACAGCATCGAAATCATGCGCATTGAAACGCGCGGCATAGGCGGATAGCCGCTCGCGATCCTGCGGGCACAAGCTCTGGCCGCGGCGCATCGTCCGCGCTTGCTGCCAGCTCGCGCAGCCGCGCGCGGCCGCGATGCAGCGCTGCCTTGACCGCGGCCAGGCTCATGCCCGTGATCTCGCAGACCTCCTGCGGCGTGCAGCCGAGCACGTCGATCAGGATCACGCTGCCGCGCTGGCCGACCGGCAGCTGCATGAACAGCCGCAGCCCGAGCCGGGCCATTTCGCGCAATATAGTCGCATCGTGCGCATCGGCCATCATGCTCCGCCTCCTCGCTCACATGCAGCGCCTCCAGCCGGCTGCGACGGCGCAGGAAATCCAGCGCCGTGTTGTGCGCGATCCGGAACAGCCAGCCTTCCGGCTGCGCGATCGGCGCCGCCGTAGGCCAGGCCTGCACGGCCTTGATCAGCGCATCCTGCACGATGTCCTCGCCGTCGATCACGGAGCCGACCATGCGTGCGCAGTAACGATGCAGCCGCGGCCGCATCGCGATCAGCAGATCATCGAGTCTCCTCCTCGTTGCGGTTGGCTCGCGGAATCAGCGTTCATCGAGCATCCGGTAATTACCCACGACTGTGGCCTGGCGCACCACCGGCGGTTCGGCACAGCGCTCGCGGACGCCATGCTGGAACGCCTGGAACGCTGCAAGCTGCGTCAGTGCGCTGGTGCCGTCAGCTGTATCCGCCGCGACGAGATGGACGAATGTATCGTCGTCGAGCCGCAGGGTCAGGTAGCGCAGGCCCTCGGGCTTGGCATCCCTGAGCTCGGCAAACACCGCCGTCACCAGCTCGGCATTCCCTGCGGCCTCCTCGGGCTTGGTTCGGTATCGGATCATGCGCGTCATCATGGTCTCCCTGGGTTCGATCCTGTGTCAGCTCCAAGGACGTTCCGGACCGGCGAGAAGATGCGGAAGCCGGTATATTTATTTATGGGCGCAAGCGCCCTGCACTATTTTTAGGCAGAGACAAGTGCTTCGAAGGATACGCGCAGCTGCTCGCGTTCCATTAATCGATTGATTTTCTTGATCTATTTGGCCTGCCTGCAAACCAGCACCATTGTACACAATGGCATATGGCTTGCTTTGATGGCTCCGAACTCGAAGCCGCGGGAGCCGCTGATGACCGAAACCATTGCCGAGATCGTCGCGGCCCATCGTGATGGGCGCATGTCGCCCGCCGAGACCGTGGCGCGCAGCTACCGGCGCATTCGCGAGCATGCCGATCCCGCCATCTTCATCAGCCTGCGCGACGAGGCAGAAGCGCTGGCGGAGGCACGCGCGCTCTCGAACAAGGATGCCACGACGCTGCCGCTCTACGGCGTGCCGGTCGCAGTGAAGGACAATATCGACGTCGCCGGCCTGTCGACCACCGCCGCCTGCCCTGCTTTTGCCTACACGCCGTCGCGCGATGCGAGTGCGGTGGCGCGGCTGCGCGCGGCCGGCGCCATCATCATCGGCAAGACCAATCTCGATCAGTTCGCGACCGGCCTGGTCGGCGTGCGCTCGCCCTATGGCATTCCGAAAAATCCGGTGCGCGGCGATCTGGTGCCGGGCGGATCGAGCTCGGGGTCGGCGGTCGCGGTGTCCGCGGGCCTCGTGCCGCTGGCGCTTGGCACCGACACCGCCGGCTCCGGCCGCGTGCCGGCGATGCTCAACAACATCGTCGGATTGAAGCCCAGCCTCGGCATGATCTCGACAACAGGCGTGGTGCCGGCGTGCCGCACGCTCGACTGCGTCTCGATCTTCGCGCTCACAGTCGATGACGCCAGCGAGCGCGCTCGGCGTGATGGCCGCGCCTGATCCGCTCGATCCGTTCTCGCAAGACCGGCGGCTGGCGGCGCTGACGGACTTTCCGAAAGGCGTGCGGCTCGGCGTGCCAAGCCCGGGCCAATTGATCTTCTTCGGCGATAAGGCCGCGGAGGCCGCCTATCGACGATGCAGTCGCGCGCTTCAGAGAGCTCGGTGCCAAGCTCGTCGAATTCGATCTCGAGCCGTTCTACGAGACCGCGCGGCTGCTGTACGAGGGCCCGTGGGTGGCCGAGCGTTATCTCGCGATCCGCGATCTGCTTGCATCGGATCCGGACGCGATCCATCCGGTGACGCGCGAGATCACCATCGCCGGCGCCCGGCCCTCCGCGGCGGACACCTTCGCTGCGCTGTATCGTCTGCAGGCCCTGCGCAAGGTCGCCGAGCGTACATTCACCGAAATCGACGCGATGCTGCTGCCGACCGCACCGACGGCCTACACGACCGCAGACGTGCTCGCCGATCCGATTCGGCTCAACAGCCGGCTCGGCACCTACACCAATTTCGTCAACCTGCTCGACATGTGCGCCCTGGCGTTGCCGGCAGCGATGCGCGGCGACGGCATTCCGTTCGGCGTCACTTTGCTGGCGCCGGCCGGGCGCGACGCCGCGCTCGCCAGCATCGGCCGCGTGTTTCACGCCGACACGGGACTCGGCGTTGGCGCCAAGGGCGTGGTGCAGCCGCCGCTCGCGCCGCAGGCAACGACGCTGCGGGATGGCGAGATCGCCATCGCCGTCGTCGGCGCGCATCTGTCAGGCATGGCGCTGAACCATGAGCTGACCTCGCTCGGCGGGCGCCTCTTGGAGACCGCAACGACCGCACCGGACTATCAACTCTACGCGCTGGAGACCACGCCGCCAAAGCCCGGCATGCTGCGCATCGCGCCCGGCATAGGCACGGCGATCGCGCTTGAGACCTGGGCGCTGTCGGCGGCCGCCTTCGGACAGTTCGTCGCCGCCATCCCGCCGCCGCTCTCGATCGGCACGATCAACTTGTCCGACGGACGCGGCGTGAAGGGTTTTATCGTCGAGCCCGCCGCGCTCGACGGCGCACGGGATATTTCGTCGTTCGGCGGCTGGCGAGCGTATGTGGCGTCGAAGGCTTGATCTCTCCGCGTCATTCCGGGCGCGCGTAGCGCGAGCCCTTCGTCGCGCCTCGGAATGACGCGGTGGATAGCTGCGGTACCTACACCGACACCGCATAGACCTCATACTCCCCGCGCACCAGCTCGATATGGGCGCGCATCGCGTTTGCCGCACCGAGCTTGTCGCCACGCAGGATCGCGACCACCACGCGATCGTGCTCGGCGTGCGACTTCGCCAGACGTCCGAGATTGCGAAACTGGGCGCGGCGGAACGGCTGCACCCGCACCCGCGTCGCCAGCGTGATCTCGGCGATATAGGCGTTGTGCGCGCCGGCATAGATCGCGTTGTGGAAGCGCTCGTTCACCTCGTGGAAGCGCTCGGGATTGCCGGCATGGCTGAGATGACGCAGCTCCTCATGGATCGCCTCCAGCCGCTGCCGCTCCACCGGCGCCATGCGTTGCGCGGCGAGGCCCGAACACAGCGCCTCCAGTTCGGCCATCGCCTCGAACATGCCGCTCAGACGATCGAGCGACGGCTGCGCCACGACAGCGCCGCGATGCGCACGCGCCTCGACCAAGCCGGACGCCACCAGCTGGCGCAACGCCTCGCGCACCGGCGTGCGCGACACGCTGAAACGCCTGGCGATCTCGGTCTCGTCCAGCGCGGCGCCCGGCGCCAGCACGCCGCGCACGATCTCGTCGGCGAGTTGCAGGCGCAACTCTTCGGCACGCGTGATCTTGGCAATGACCTGTGGCGCGCGGTCGGCGCGCGGCAGCTCCGGCGCGGGCTTTTGCTGGGCGCGCCCCAAGAGATCGTCGAGACTCATGCCGGCTGCCCCTGCGGTTCGTCGATGACGCTGACATGGGCGGCGACGATCCGCCACCCTTCGGGGAAGCGCACCCAGGTCTGCATCTGGCGACCGACACGGCCCGGCGCGCTGTCGCGATAGAACAGCGTCGAGGCGACTGCCGTGTCGCGGCCATAGGTGGTGATGACGGTGCGCGCGGTGCGCCGCATCAGCCCGGCCGATGGACGCGCCGCGCGAAACGCCGAAATCTCGCCATAGCCATAGAGATTTTCGCCGATGCCGTAGCGCAACGTGCGCGCATCGTCGCGAAACAGCTCGTCGAGCACCGCGACATCGTTGCTCACCAGCGCCTGCTCGTAGCGCTGGAATTGTGCGGTCACTTCGGCGACGATCTCGGGCAGATCGATCTCCATGCTCACAATCCTCTTCGGCTGCGGCGCGGCCGCGACACCCATTTGTTGCAAGGCATGCGCCACGCGCAGCACGATATCCTCGCGCCAGGGCGCGGCAATCAGCTGCACCCCGATCGGCATCGGCTGCAGCGGCACCGGCACGGCGACCACGGGAAGCCCGATGAACGAGATCGGCTGGGTGTGGATGCCGATATTGGGACGCACCGGCATCTCCACGCCGTCAAGCTCGAAATTGACCTGGCCGATCACTGGCGCAACGCAAGGCGTCGCCGGTGCAATCAGCACGTCGACATCCCTGAACAGCTCCAGCACGCGCGCGCGATACCAGCGGCGGAATTTCTGTGCGCGATCGACCAGCAGCGCCGGCACCATCGCGCCCGCGATCAGCCGGTCGCGCACCGCCGGATCGAAATCGCCGGCACGCGTGCGCAAGCGATCGAGATGCAGCGAGGCGCCTTCGGTCGTGGTGATGACATAGGCTGCAGCGCGGGCTCGCGCCGCCTCCGGCACCTCGATCATTTCGGTCGCATTCAACGCCCTGGCGACGCGGCCGACAGCTTCGACAGCCTCCGGAAACAGGTTCTGCTGGAAGTAACCGCCGGCGATGGCAACGCGCAAACCATCGATGCCCCGCGTCAGCTGCGGCATGACCGGCTCGACCGCGCGCATCGTGCAGGCGGCATCATCCGCATCCGCGCCCTGCATGGCGTCATAGCTCAAAGCGAGATCTTCGACCGAACGCGCCAATGGTCCGAGATGATCGAGGCTAGCGACGAACGGAAACGAGCGCGCGCGCGACAGCCTTCCATAGGTCGGCTTCAACCCGAAGACGCCGCAGAACGAGGCGGGCACGCGGATCGAACCGTTGGTGTCCGATCCCAGCGCGATCGGCACCAGCCGACCGCCGACCGCGCCACCCGAGCCGCCCGAGGAGCCGCCGGTCATACGTGACGGATCATGCGGATTGCACGAATTGCCGTCATGGATGTTCTCGCCGGTGAAGTCGTAGGCGTACTCGCCCATGTTGAGCGCGCCGACCAGCACCGCGCCGGCCGCCTCCATCCGCTCGATCAGGGACGCATCGCGCGCAGCCGGCGGCAGCTCGCGATTGATCTTCGAGCCCGCGCGAGTCGCGAGCCCCTGCACGTCGAACAGGTTCTTGACCGCGAACGGCACGCCCGCAAGCGGACCGAACGGCTTGCCGGCCGCGATATCCGCATCGATCGCGCGCGCTTTGGCGCGGGCGCGGTCGGCGGTGACATCGGTGAAGGCGTTCAGCGTGCGATCGCGCACAGCGATCCGCGCCAGCACGGCCTCTAGCACCTCCAGCGCAGACAGCTTTTTGCTCGCCACCGCTTGCGCGATGGCGGCTGCGGTCATCTCGGCGGGATCAAGCGGTGTAGACACTGGCCGGCTCGGAATTCGTCGGGGAGCTTGTAGTCATCGACCAGCTTCGCCAGCCGCAGCGAGACCTCGAGATTGGCGCGGATCGCCGGCCGCCAGGCTTCCTCGATCGGCGAGTCCCAGCGCACGCCCGACGGCGTCGATATAGTCATCCAAGGGTTCGGCCATCTCTCGCCTTTCGATGCACCATAAGCGGCGGGTGCGGAATTCGGCATGAGTGGTTCGCAAGCCTCATGCCAACGGCAAGCCTGTCCTAACCCGCTGAAATCTCTTGTTAGTCTCAGCTATTGCGCAATGTGCGATGCCCGTTCCGATTGCATACAGAGCGCTGCTTCTGCACACTATTTGACCAGAGGCGCCGATCAGACGCGGGCGCACATCCGCCTTAGTTCGGCCAGATCAGCTCCTGCAGCTCCCGGAGGTCAGCGGCTTTCGAGGGCCAGTCGGGAATGCAGATATGACGGTTCGGGTCGCTGGCCCGATGCAGCAACATCAGCGCCAGCAGCCGCCGCTTCAGGCGCTCGTCGACATCGGAGCCCGCATAGCCATAGCCTTCGAGCAGGCTGCGCACGCGCCCCGGCCGGCCTGCCGACATGAAGGCGCTCGGCCCGAGCAGATCGTAATCGCCAAAGCCGGTGAAGACATCGCCGAAGTCGAACAGGCCCGAGACACGCCAGCGATCCCCGTCGCGCGCCAGCAGAAAATTCTCCGGAATATACTCACCGACAAGGATCACAGGCGATGAGTGCACCGGGATCAGCTCCCGCGCATCGGCTAAGAGATCGTCGAGCCCACCGAGATATTTCTGCGCCAAGCCGAGCCGCTGGTGACGGGCGCGACAGCCTGCGATCTGCCCTTGCAGAAAATCCTGCCAACTCGGCGTGATCTTCGCGAGTTCGCCAGGCGGCACGCGATGCACGCCGGCGATGGTCTCGCCCAGCTGGCGCAGCACGCTCTCTTTATCCGCCTCGGCCATATCCGGCCACACGTCCGACGCCAGCACGCCGGTCAGGCGGGTCATGATCAGATACGGCCATCCGTCGCGCTCGCCCTCGGCGATGAGCTCGGGCACGTCGATCGGCAACTGCCCGGCCAGCACCTGCAACGTGGCACGCTCGGAGATGAACTGGCTGCGATAGAACGGCGGAAAGATCTTCAGGATCAGGTCGCCGAGACCGACCACCAGGTTGGTCCCGGTCGCGAACACGACCGGCTCCGCCCACGCCACACCGTGCGCCCGCACGATGTCGCGCGCTATCGGCAACCAGTGCGCCGGCTCGGCGCGATAGGCGCGGAATGCAGCAAGGTCCGTCAAGGCCGGCAGCGACAGCGACGTCTGCTCTTTTCGCGCGTCGCTCATCGGTCGGGGCCGGCGCGCTCGAATTGGCGCAACAGCTTGTTGCCGCGCTCGACTGCCGCATCCATCGCCTCGCGCGCCGATTTTTTGCCGGCAAAAGCCAGCTCCAATTCGTCCTCGATCGCATCGCGGATCAGAACGAAGGAGCCGAGCCTGAGCCCACGCGAGTTCTCCGTCGGCGGATTGAGCGTCACCTGCTCGATCGAGATCGCCGCGCCCGGATTGCGGTCGTAGAAGCCCTGGGCCCGCGTCAGGTCAAAGGCGGCGCGCGTGACCGGCAGATAGCCCGTGTTCTGATGCCACGCGGCCTGCACGTCCGGCCTGGACAGGTACGCAAAGAACTTCGCAACCCCGCGATACTCCGCCTGGGGCCGGTCCCGCAACACCCACAAGGTGGCGCCGCCGATGGTCGAGTTCTGTGGCGCACCCTTCACGTCCGGCCAATAGGGCATCATGCCGTAGCCGACATCGAACTTCGAATTGGCCTTGATGTCCGCCCGTGTACCCGACGAGCCGATGAAGATGGCGCACTCACCTTTTTGGAAGCGCGGCTCGGCCGACTGGCCGCGGCCGCTGTAGTCGAACAGCTTGCGTCGTCTGCCAATCCGCTAGCTGTGCGATGTGTCGCACCACGAGATCATTGTTGAAGGTCAGCACCGCGTCCAGCCCGCCGAAACCATTGGCCCTGGTCGCGATCGGCAGATCGTGGAAGGCGGAGAAGTTCTCGACATTGATCCACGAAGGCCACGACGTGGTGAAACCACACCGCGCACCGCGCTCGCGCAGCCGTTTGGCGGCCACACCGACCTCAGGCCAGGTCTTCGGCGGTGCATTCGGATCGAGCCCGGCACTGCGGAACAGATCCTTGTTGTAATAAAGAATCGGCGTCGACGCGTTGAACGGGAACGACAGGAGATTGCTTTCGGCGTCGGCATAATAGCCGGTCACCACCGGAAGATAGGCATCGGGCGAAAAATTCTCCTGCTCGTCGCGCATCAGCTCGTACACCGGATAGATCGCGCCCTTGGCCGCGGTCATGGTCGCGGTGGCGATCTCATTGACCTGGACGATCGCGGGCTGGGTGCGCGAGCGGAATGCGAAGATCGCCGCCGTCACCGTTTCGGTGTAGTTGCCCTTGTAGCTCGGAACGATGCGATAGTCGGATTGCGAGGCGTTGAAATCTGCCGCCAGTTTCTCGACCTGCTTGCCGAGCTCGCCCGACATCGCATGCCACCACATGATGTCGGTTGTGGCAGACGCCGGCGTGGCCGCACCGAGCATGAGCACGGCGATCCACAGGCGCGACAACTTCCAACTCAGGCTCACCACAGCAGTCCAATCAGGAAGGATGAAATGTTAGTAGTGGATAAAATATCGACGCGCCGGCTAGCCACAAACAACGCTCGGATAGGTGTTATCAGCCATTGACGGGCCTCGCCACGTCGGCAGAATGGCCTTATATCACCGGTTGCAAAAAAAGCACTGAACCTTTTCATGCTCGCCGCAGACCCATGACCAAGGGGACCATGTTGCCTGTGTACCGCGCCGGTCTTTCGCGGACCTTGAGAGTGGATGTCGAGCCGAATTCGACCTTGGCTGCGACCGCCTTCTCATGCGCACGCAACTCGAAGTTGAGATCGCCCGCCCGTGTCGGTGAGGCTGCGTCGCAAATTGTCCATGCCGGCGGCAGCCGCCGCAGCAACGGACCGATCAGCCAGGCCGGGTGGATCTTCCGGCCGCGGCGCGAGTCGAATTGAGCGGATGGCGAGGTCCGACCAGAATGGTGCGACGGGGCGGCCACTGAGCCTGGCGGCGATGGGCCGCGCCCGGATCGTCCGGCTGTTGCGCGCGGTGCCGATCCGCTGGCGCATCCTGTCGATCGCCGCGCTGAATTCGGCCGTTGTCATCGTGCTCGCCGCGCTGATCTGGAACGGCGCCAAGGTGCTCGGCAGCGCCTGGGACGATGTCCGCCAGGTGCGGGATTCCGACAAGATCCTGGCACTGCTCGAGAGCGAGACCAGCCGGCTGCAGAACCTGATTCACCGCTACATCAACCAGCCGAGCCCGGACCTGTTCGCCGAGATCCTGCTGCTGCGCGAGGCCGTGCTCGGCACGCTGACCACGCGCGCCTCCACCGACCCGATGCTGTCGGGCTCGGTCGAGGAGCTGGAGCGGGTCACCGTCCGCTTCCTCGACGGCTTCGGCGAATTGCGCAGCCTGCAGACCGACGATCTCCAAGACCTATGAGGACGAGCGTGCTGGCGCCAGCGCGCGACATGGCCGGGCTCTATTCGGTGATCGAAGGCGCGACCGGGCATCGCGACGCGCCGATCTGGCCGCCGCTCGGCAAATCGCGCGAGGCCTTCACCGCGATGCTGGTCGCAGCCAATTCCTATTATCTGTCGCTGGCGCCGACCTCCGCCGACGACGCGCGCCGCAACACCGAGACCATCGAGAAGACCATTCCGGTGATGTCGGAGCTTGCCGACAACGACCTGCAGCGGCTGGCACTGCAACGGCTCAGCGACACGTACGGCAGCACTGCGTGAAGGCTTCTCGAAACTGTCGCGAGCAACTCACCAACCGCACCGACCTGCTGCGCAACACCATCGATGCCAGTCAGGCCGAGACCATCGGGGCGATCGACGACCTGTCGGTGAAGATGCGCCAGCGCGAGCAGAAGGCGCAGACGACCTTCGACCGGACGCTGGCCGACATCTCCCGCCGCGTGCTGTCGATCGCGGTGATCTTCCTCGGCATCATCCTGAGCGCGGGCGTGCTGATCGCGCTGTCGATCCGCCTGCCGCTGCAGCAGATCATGTCCGCGATGCGGGCCATCGCGTCGGGCGACTATGACCGCAAAGTGCAGGGCACCGAGGCCCGCGACGAGGTCGGCGCCATGGCGCGCGCGGTCGAGGTGTTCCGCGAGAATGCGATCGCCAAGCGCAAGACCGAGGACGAGCTGCGCACCTCCAAGGAGAAGGCCGAGAGCGCGCTGCTCGAATTGAATGCCGCGCAGCGCAATCTGATCGATGCCGAGCGGCTCGCCGCCCTTGGCGGCCTGGTCGCCGGCGTCGCCCATGAGGTCAACAATCCGATCGGCATCAGCCTCACGGTGGCCTCCAGCTTCGCCCGCCGCGCCGATATCTTCGAGAAGGAGCTGAAGGCGTCCAACGGACTGCGCCGCTCGCAGCTCGAGGAATTCGTGCGCGCCTCGCGCGACGCCTCGCAGCAGCTCGTCGCCAACCTGCAGCGTGCCGGCGAGCTGATCCAGTCGTTCAAGCAGGTCGCGGTCGACCGCTCGCATGCGGAGCGGCGGCAATTCATCCTCAACGAAGCCACCGACCAGATCATCGCGAGCCTCGGCCGGTGCTGAAGCGCGCGCCGATCGAGCTTGCCGTCGACGTGCCCGAGGGGCTGCTGATCGACGGCTATCCCGGCTCCTATGGCCAGATCCTGACCAACCTGTTTCTCAACGCCGCCAACCACGCCTTCGCCGACGGCCGCGCCGGCACCATCTCGATCACGGCGCGGCCGCGCGGCTCTGACGACATCGAGATCATCTTCGCCGACAACGGCGCCGGCATGAGCCCCGACGTGCAGCGCCAGGCCTTCGACCCGTTCTTCACGACGCGCCGCAACGAAGGCGGCACGGGACTCGGCCTCCATATCGTCTATAACCTCGTGACCCAGCAGCTCGGCGGCCGCATGATGCTGGAGTCCAGGGTGGGACAAGGCACCACATTTCGCATTATCATGCCCCGGGTCGCCCAAGGTTCTGCAAGAATTGGGCGGCTCTGACACAGAAGGCGACGGAACCACGCAATGGCCGAACAGGACGATGTCCTCCACCTGATCGACGACACCGGCGTCGTCGACGGACGACCATTCGGCGCGGAAATGGAAGATCGCGGTCATCGACGACGACCACGCGGTGCATGAGGGCACGCGCTTCGCGCTGTCCGACTACAGCCTGAACGGCCAGGGACTCGAAATCCTGTCGGCCTATTCCGCGGCCGAAGGCCGCACCCTGATGCGCGACAATCCCGACATCGCCGCGGTGCTGCTCGACGTCATCATGGAGACCGACGTCGCCGGCCTCGAGCTCGTCGAGTACATCCGCAACGAGATCAAGAACGAGACCGTCCGCATCATCCTGCGCACCGGCCAGCCGGGCCAGGCGCCGGAGCGGCGGGTCATCGTCCAGTACGACATCAACGACTACAAGGCCAAGACCGAGCTCACCGCCGACAAGCTGTTCACCTCGCTGACCGCGGCCCTGCGCAGCTACCAGCAGCTCGAGCGCATGGTGCAGACCCGGCGCGGGCTCGAGATCATCATCGACGCCGCCTCGACGCTCTATGACTTCAAGTCGATGCAGCGTCTCGCCGAAGGCGTGCTGACGCAGATCGCCTCGCTGCTCAATGTCGATTGCGCCGGCATCCTGGTGCTGCGCGACGACGGCAGCGGCAAGGACCGAGGATTTCTCGGTGCTGGCCGGCTCCGGCTGCTACAGCCGCTTCATCGGCACCGCCGACCTCGAAATCGCTCGATCCCGACCTGCGCGACATGGTGGAGGCGGCGTTCAAGCGCCGCAAGAACGAGTTCGCCGACCAGCGCACCGTGCTCTATGTCCGCACCGGGTCGCGGCCGCGAGGTGGTGGTGCTGCTGCAGGCCGAACGTCCGCTGTCGGAGACCGACCGCTCGCTGGTGGAAATCTTCTGCAGCCGGCTCTCGATCGCGTTCGACAACGTGATCCTCTATCAGCAGCTGCAGCGAGGCCAACACCCAGCTCGAGGACCGCGTCGCCCAGCGCACCCGCGCGCTGATGCAGGCCAACCGCCGCCTGTCGGCGCAATGGCTGCGCCTGCAGCGCGCCAACGGCTTCAAGAACGAGATTCTCGGCACCGTCGCGCACGACCTGAAGAACCCGCTCGGCGTCATCCTCGGCCGCACCGAGATGCTGACCGAGCTGATCGCGACCGCGGCCGTCCAAGGAAAGCGTCACCGCCCAGATCGAGCACATCCGCGACGCCACCAAGCGGCTGACCTCGATGGTCGATCATCTGATCTCGGATGCGATGGCGGACGCTTTCGACATCACCATCCGCCGCGAGCCGGTCGATCGTCGCAGCGCTCGTGAGCGAAGTGGCGGAAGCCAACCAGCCGCTCGCGCTCAACAAGCAGCAGACCATCGCGGTGTCGCCGCGCCGGCCCATCTCGTCACCATGTGCGACGCCGACCGCATGCGCGAGGCGATCGACAACCTCGTGTCAGCAACGCCATCAAATACAGCCCGATCGGCGGCCAGATCACGATCGATGGTCGCTGCACGAAGACGACAACACCGTCGATCCGCGTCACCGACGAAGGCGCCGGCCTGTCGCCGGAGGATCTCGGCCGGCTGTTCGGCCGCTTCCAGCGGCTGTCCGCCAAGCCCACCGCCGGCGAAAGCTCGACCGGGCTCGGGCTCTCGATCGTCAAGCGCATCATCGACATGCATGGCGGCGAGGTCACCGCCGACAGCCCCGGCCCCGGCAAGCGGATCGACCTTCACCATCACCCTGCCTGCGACCGAACCGTCATGAGCCAGAGCCAGCACATCATCATCGTCGACGACGAGGCGCCGGCCCGCGAGATGGTCGGCGACTATCTCAAGATGCACGGCTTCACCGTGACGCTGTGCGACGGCGGCAAGAGCCTGCGCAGTGCGATCGAGGCCGGACCGGCCGATCTCGTCGTGCTCGACCTCAACATGCCCGAGGAAGACGGGCTGTCGATCATCCGCGACCTCAAGAGCCGCACCAACGTTCCCGTCATCATGCTGACCGCGACCGCGAGCCCGATCGACCGCGTGGTCGGGCTCGAGCTCGGCGCCGACGACTATGTCGCCAAGCCCTGCGAGCTGCGCGAATTGATGGCGCGCATCCGCTCGGTGCTGCGACGAAGCGGGCCGGCCAAGGCCGCGCGCCGACGCCGCAGCCGGCGGCCGGCAAAGCGGCAAGGAGCAGCTGGTGCGCTTCGGCACCAAATGGCTCGACCTCGATGCGCAGGCGCTGCGCGACGACGAGGGCAACGAGCATCCGCTGACGGCGTCCGAATTCGGCCTGCTCAAGGTGTTCGCCGCCAACCCGAAGCGGGTGCTGTCGCGCGAGCGGCTGCTGGAGCTTGCCAATGCCCGCGACGCCGAGGCCTTCGACCGCGCCGTCGACCTGCGCATCATGCGCATCCGCCGCAAGATCGAGCCGGATCCGGCCAAGCCGGCCGTGATCCGCACCATCCGCGGCGGCGGCTATCTGTTTTCGCCAGCCGGCGACAAGGCGTAAACGCTCGACGGCACTGCCAGCATGTCGACGTGGCAGGAACTTGTTCGATCTGGCTGAAATCGACGGCAATTTTCCGCGCCATTGAAAATACTTCACAATTTCCGCCACGATGTTTCGCCGCACGGCCGCCGACGAAACAATTCTCGCGCCGTGCACGAAACCATTTTCCTCTTTTGCGTGCAGACGTCCCGAAACCTTGGCTCATTAACACTTTCCGGCAACGAAACGCCGCACGAGCGGCGGCGCAACGGGAGACTGTCATGCAGAACGTCGTCGCCATCAACGCCGCAGCCACGCCAGGGCATCATCGCCGCCCAGGCGACCTCGGACGAGATGCTTCTCGCAGAGCATTGCCGAGGGCGACCGCACCGCGATGCATACGCTCTATCCCGCCACAACGTGCGGGTCTATCGCTTCATCCTGCGCATCGTGCGCGACACCACGATGGCCGAGGACCTCGTCAGCCAGGTGTTCCTGGACGTCTGGCGCACCGCCAGGCAGTTCGAAGGCCGCTCCCAGGTCTCGACCTGGCTGCTGTCGATCGCCCGCTTCAAGGCGCTGACCGCGCTGCGCCAGCGCCGCTTCGAGGACATCGACCAGGACGAAGTGCGCGAGATCGCCGACGACTCCGACACGCCGGAGACCTCGCTCGACCGCGCCACCACCAGCGCCGATCCTGCGCGCCTGCGTCGCCAAGCTGTCGCCGGCCCATCGCGAGATCATCAACCTCGTCTACTACCATGAGAAGTCGGTCGAGGAGGTCGGGCAGATCATCGGCATCCCCCAGAGCACGGTGAAGACCCGCATGTTCTATGCCCGCAAGCAGCTCGCCGATCTCCTCAGGGGCGCCGGCGTCGACACCATCGCGGCCTAATAATCACTTGGTCTGCAGCACCTTGCCGGAGAGTTCACGCAGGACTTCGGCCGGCCAAAGCGCTTGGCCCTGCCAAAAATGACCACAACGAAACAATTGAAACATTCGGCGAAATCAACCGGAAAAATTGCCATGCTACAACCGTGCGTCGAATCGGCTCGGATACCCAAGTCGCCGCCAGCTTGGACTCCAAGTCAGCAGCCACAGAGCAACGGGTCCTCTCATCGGGCTAACTCCACCGACCGAGACTCTTCTTAAACCTCCCAAGTTGCCCTGACGGCCCGGATGCGATGTCCCCCATCCGGGTCGATTCTGCATTCGGGGCCGTTCCGCATGCTGCAATCGCCGCCAAACGCCGGCCGTCGCGTTCGCCCTCGGAACTTGCGATCGAATGCTAAGAAGGCACGTGGCTTGGCGAACAGGGAGAGCTTGGACATGACGAGCTTGGCGTCAGCCTGATTTGCATCACCGACCTGGGCCGCATTCGCGCCTGGCCTGTCGGCCACGCACAGCTTCGCGCAACAGCCCAGGATCCCGGCGACCAGCCCGGCCTCGTCGCCGACGATTACTATCGAGCTCGATCCGGAATGGCAGAAGCAGATGGTGCTATTACCGCACCACCGAGCCGCCGGGCACGATCATCATCTCCACCGCCGAGCGACATCTCTACCTGGTGCAGCCGGGCGGCCGCGCGATCCGCTACGGCATCGGCGTCGGCCGCGACGGCTTCCAGTGGCAAGGGCTGCTGACCATCACCAACAAGAAGGAATGGCCGGACTGGACCCCGCCGCCGGAGATGATCGCAGCGCCAGCCCTATCTGCCGCGCTTCATGGCCGGCGGCCCCGGCAATCCGCTCGGCGCGCGCGCCATGTATCTCGGCGCCACCGTCTACCGCATCCACGGCACCAACCGCCCCGACACGATCGGCACCAAGATTTCCTCCGGCTGCTTCCGCCTGGTCAATGCCGACGTCGCCGATCTCTACGACCGCGTGCCAGTCGGCACCAAGGTGGTCATGCGTCAGAAGCCCGAGCTCTAGCCGCGCGTCCACGGCATTTCCGACCAATCGCCTTTTTTCCCATGATTTGTGAGAGACACATCATGCGCACATTCCGAGGCGGCCTGCTGATCGGGCTCGCCGTTGCAGTTCTGGTGGCCGTCTGCGCCATCATCTATGAGTTCTATGACACCCGCACGCTGAAGCGCACGGTTCGCCGCGGCGAAGTGTTGTGCGGCGTCAACGAGGGCCTGCCCGGCTTCTCGATCCCCGACGACAAGGGCAACTGGAGCGGCTTCGACGTCGACTTCTGCCGCGCGGTGGCGGCCGCGATCTTCGACGATCCGAGCAAGGCGAAGTTCATCCCGCTCGACGCCAACGAGCGCTTCAAGGAGCTGCAGAGCCGCAAGGTCGACATCCTCTCGCGCAACTCCACCTGGAACATGTCGCGCGAGCAGAACTACGATCTCTATTTCCCGGCGGTCGCCTATTATGACGGCCAGGGTTTCATGATCCCGCGCGTCGCGCAACATCGAGACCGCGCTCGATCTCAACGGCAGCAAGGTCTGCGTGCAGGACGCGACCACGACCGTGCTGAACCTCGCCGACTACTTCCACGCCAACAACATGAAATATGAGGAAGTGAAGCTTCGCGCAAGCTCGACGACGTCGTGAAGGCCTATGAGAGCGGCAAATGCGACACCTTCACCGCCGATGTCTCGCAGCTCTATGCACTGCGGCTCAACCTGTCCAAGCCGCAACGACCACGACGATCCTGCCCGACGTCATCTCCAAGGAGCCGCTCGCGCCCGTGGTGCGCCAGCGCGACGACGACTGGATGATGATCGTCAAATGGACGCTCTATGCGATGATCAACGCCGAGGAGCTCGGCGTCACCTCCAAGAACATCGACGAGGCGCTGAAGTCGAAGAAGCCGGACGTGATGCGGCTGGTCGGCAACGAAGGCAATTACGGCGAGGATCTCGGACTGACCAAGGACTGGGCGGTACGCATCATCCGCCATGTCGGCAATTACGGCGAGGTCTATGAGCGCAACATCGGCGAGCGAATCCAAGCTGAAGATCCCGCGCGGGCTGAACCAGCTCTGGAACGCCGGCGGCATCCAGTACGCCCCGCCGATCCGGTGAGGAACGCAGCAGCCACGCGGGTCGCGATCACCAAGCGGCATCAGCCCTGAGCACGATGCCGCGACGCTCAAGGCGGCCGATGGACCGCCGGAGCTTGCGTTCAGATCACTGTAGTTCGCCGCGCAGTGACGAGAGCGCGGGCAGCTCGTGCTCGATCCGATAAAGTTGCGCGTAGTCGCCGTGATACAGCGGGGACAGGCCCGCAATCGGCGGCAGCGGCGCTGGCGGATCGATCAGCAGCACCTCATCGAAATTGGCCCGCCAACCGGGCAGATAGGGTGCGACACGCAGCTGAAGAGTGGAATACGACTGGTCGCTCAGCCATTGCCACTTGACCGGCAGTCCCACCGGATGGGCGAGCTTGTCGTATGGCGGGAGCACCCTGATTGGCTGCTGCGACGGATGCGCGAATAAAAGCGGCCAGAACGCCCGTCGCTCGATCAGGAGCAGGGCCGGAAGATGGCTGTCCAGGGGATAGAGTCCGGGCAGGAGACGTTCGGACGAAGCATAAACCAGTTCCTCGGGGAAGCTGCGCGCCGCCAGAACGCGTGTGCCGGGCGCGACGCTGGCGATGGCAGCTCGAACCTCCGCCAGATCCTTCCGGTGATCGATCCAAGTGGAGCCTACATAGGCGCTTCGAACAACAATCAGCGCGCCGAAGACAGCCATTGTCAGCCGGACCTGGCGCGCGGTCAGATTTGGCTCCAAGCCTGCAAACAGCAGCAGACAAGCCATGGTTGAGAAGCGGAGGTCGATCAGGGTCCCGGTGCTCATGGTCTCGGGAACTGCGACATAGACGATCATCAGCACCGCCAGTGTGAGCGGCAGCCCCGGCACGCATCGCAGCTGATGCCGGAGCAGCATCAGCGCGGATAGCATCACGGCTGCCGTGAGCGCGGTCAGCCCTGCGTTGCAGGTCATGAATGGCGTGAGCAGCCGCCACAGCTTCGCATCCCACTGCCACGGACCTATCGGCGCGGTGGCCGCGTTCAATGGACAGAGATAATAGAGCAGCACCGCAGGACTCAGAGCGGCAGCGGCGCGCGCCGCAACCAGCGCGCTGGGCAGCATCAGTCCGGCAGAGCGGCGGCGGCGCCACAGACCATCTGCCTCGAAGCTGCCGATCAGCAGCGCGAAGAACGCGGCACCGAAGATGTGGCAAATGAACGTCGCAGACGCCGCCAAACCGCCAAAGACGATCTGCGTTCGGGTCATGTTGCGCCGGCCCAATACGATCCAGCCGGCCGCAGCGCACAGCGCAAGCCCAATCGCCAGCAGGAAGTTCATGAAGCCGAGGAAAAACACGCCGTTATATGCGATCACGCCCGACGCCAGAGGCCACAGCGACGTGCGCCCGAATGCGGCCCGATGATAGACGATCACGCCGATGATCGGAGCCACGAGGCTGAGCGCGAGCAGGATGCGGCCTCCGACGTGAACGTCGGTGACATGCAGCAGGGCAACGCCGATCAGGTCCATGCCCAGGTTCGGCAGGATCCGCCAGTTCGGCGCGTACATCTGCGACAGCACCGGATCGTCGGGATGCGCCAGCACGAAGTAGCGTGCGAGATGATTGGGGTAGTCGAGCACGGGCGGCACGTCGACGAGCAGGAACGGCGCAACAAGCACGACCAACAGTGCCGCCGCGAGCAGCCACCAGACGCGCGTCGCTACGCTCCGCACATCATCACGGGCGGCGGCCGGCAGGGAGCCCGCCTCCATCTTCGTGCCGGCGGCAAGGCTTGCTACGAATGCGTCCATGCGACTTCAATGATGTGGGCCCACGCTCGATACCAAACAATTCACGACGCTCGCACAAGTAGACTTTGATGCGACGAGCAATCGTAGCTAACGCATTCTTGCAGGGCGCGCGCACCAGAACGATCGCGCGTTTGCGTGAATTTCGGCTTAACGCCGAGCGCGTACGGCCGCCATGACCACGCGGCACGCGCGCCATGCCGGCGAGGTTGATTGACTTGCCGCCCGGCCGATCGCAAGGTTTTCGCGGGCACGATGAGGATGACGATCACATGACTTTGGCGATGAGCTGGGACGAGTGGGCCCGGCATGACGGCATGGCATTGGCGGAACGGGTGCAGCGCGGCGAGCTGACACCTCAGGAGCTGGCGAGCCAGGCCGCCGCCGGCATCGCCAAGGTCGATCCAAAACTCTCCGCGGTGGTCGAGGTGTTCGACGACGCGCTCGCCGATCCGGCCAAGGCCGGCGCCAATCTCGACGGTCCCTTTGCCGGCCTGCCCTTCCTGATGAAGGATCTCGGCCCGACCATGGCCGGCCGGCTGCAGGAGCAGGGCTCGCTGTTCATGCGCGGCAATCGACGCCGCCGCCGACACGCATCTGACGACGAAGATGCGAAAGGCCGGTCTCAATCTGATCGGCCGCACCACGACGCCGGAATTCGGCGTCTGCAGCTCGGCGGAAAATCCGGCGCTCTACATCACCCGCAATCCCTGGAACACCGAATACACGACCTGCGGCTCCTCCGCGGGCAGCGCGGCGGCGGTCGCCGCCGGCGTGGTGCCGATCGCGCATGCGACCGATGGCGGCGGCTCGATCCGCATTCCCGCCGGTGTCAACGGCAATCTCGGCCTGAAAGTGTCGCGCGGCGTGTTCTCGATCGCGCCGAATCTGTCCGATCTCTCCGGCCTGGTCTCGATCCAGGGCTGCCAGTCGCGCACGGTGCGCGACACTGCTGCCTTCGTCGACCATTGCCGCGGCGGCGCGCCGGGCGAGTTCATGCCGTACTGGACCGCGGCCGAGCCCTATGTCGAGCAGATCAAGCGCGATCCCGGAAAGCTGAAAATCGCACTCTCGCATCAATGGGGCGACTATCGCGCCACGCCGCACATCGCCGCCGAGCTCGAACGCGTCGGCCGCTTCCTGGAAAGCCTCGGCCATCACGTCGACTACGCCCTGCCCGAGCTGGATTACAGAGCGGCTTTCGCGGCGCAGACCGCCTGCTACATCTCGAACTTCGCAATCGTCATCAACAACATGCTGGCGGCGCGCAATCTCGAGCGGCCGCCGGCCGAACTGATCGAGCCGGTCAATATCCGCATCTGGGAGGCCGGCAAGGACGTAAGCTTCAAGGAGCGCGCCGCGATGCAGGCGGTGTTCAACACCACCTCGCGCAGCTTCGGCGCCTTCTTCGAGGATTGGGACATCATCCTGACGCCGATCACCGCGCTGCCGACGCCGAAGGTCGGAACATCAGAATATCTCACCACCAGCGACAATCCCGACGTGCTCGACTGGTTCGGCAATCTCTGGCGCAACTTCGCCTTCACGCCGCTCGCCAATCTCTGCGGCATTCCGGCGCTGTCGATGCCGCTGGCGAAGAACGAGCACGGGCTGCCGCTCGGCATCCAGGCGATCGGCAAGCAGGCCGATGATGGATTGCTGCTGCAACTTGCCGCGCAGATCGAACGCGCGATCGACGGCAAATGGACCGCGGGCGAGCGGCCCGGCGTGCACGTGACCAGTAGCTAGGGTTTCTCGGGGTCAGTGGCCTTGTCGCGCGAGCGACGCCAGAAATTCGTCGGCGATCGGCTGCCATCGGTCGACGTAAAGTCGAAGCAGATGGCCGTCGCCGGGAATACCATGCAGCAATTCGAAACGGGCGTGGCCGCCCGCTGCCGTGAACGCCTGGTGATATTCGCGGATCAGAGCCTCGTCATAGAGGCGGTCGTTATCCGCGTAGAGCCAGAGCTGCGACACCCTCCCGGCCGCGCCGCGACCGGCATTGGCATAGTATGGCGTAGTCACCGGCCCGTACGGATACCAGCCGCCGGAGAAGTTCACCACGCCCATGACGTCGTCGGGCTTGAGACCGGCATAATGTATGGCAAGGAAGCCGCCGCGCGACTGGCCGGCGAGCAGCACCGGTCCCGGCTTGACGCCCGGCAGCGTGCGGCCGAAGGCGATCGCCGAATCCAGATCCTCGACCGCCTGCGCGACACCGGCCGATACGTCGGTGAGACCGCCGTCGTGATCGCGGCCAAAATCCTCTTCGCCATTGATGCCTTCGGAGTGGCCGCGTCCACGGCGCATGAAAGCCAGCACCGCGAAGCCGTGGTCGCGAAACCAATGCGCCTCGGTCGCGAACGACCATGTCCGCAACTGATTGCGGCCGGCGTCCGAGCCATGCGTGAAGATCGCGAGCGGCGCCGGGCCGCCGCCGATCGGCGCGTAATACGTCGCTTCGAGCATGATCGGCCGCGAGCCGTCCGGCGTCCGCACCGTCAAATGCGGAATCCACACGCGTTCGCCAGGCCACGGCCACTCGGCCGGCCGTTCGCCTGCGGCGAGCCGTGCCGCGTCAGCCCTGACCAGAACGCCCGAGCCGACAGCTCCAGAACCGACGGTCGAAACCATGGACAAACGGTCGGTTCCGGCAAACGTGAATTGCAGCGAGCGAAGCCATGGGATCTTCATCGCCTCGCCGTCGATGGCCAGTGTGGCGTCGGTGATGACAGCCGCAGTGCGCCACCATTCGCGGTACATCCCGTAGAATCCGGAATCGCCGTGGGCGAAAATGATGTTGGCATGCCCGTCGGGCTTCACGCGCTCGACCACCAGGATCGTCCTGACGTCGTCATACCAGGTCCCGATCCAGGCGCCCTGGAAACGCGCCAGCGCCGGCGGCACATCAGCCGCAGGTGTGACCATCTCGAATTTGTCCGGCAATGGGACAACGCTCTCGGGATCGACAGTCAACGGCTGGGTCTGCGCGCCTGTCATCAGCATCACCCAGATGGTCTGCACGATCATCAGGAGTTGAAACATGGGCTGCTCGATGCACCGTCAATCTCGCGCTCCGCACTGCGCCGACACGCTCTGGATTTCGACGCTATTCGAAATGCCGCTGGGCTGCCAGCGTGAACCGGCACCCTTCTCCGCGCGATGCGCCGCGGGTCGGTGCAAAACGACTTGCACCGCGCATGACCGCGGCCAGCATCCGCCGCAGTGAAACCATGTTTTGTCCTAAATCGTGCCGGACGCCGACTGCAGCATGTTGGCGAAGAGAACGACCGGAAGGAGGCGTCCGCCCGTGCCCATGAACGACGACCCGGAGCCCGCTCTGCCTCGCCTTCTCTGCAATGAAGCCGATAACACCAAGCTGCATCGGTTGTCGCGCATCCTCAAGACGGGTCTCCTGACCTTGATGGCCTTGGCGGTCGGCGGCGCGACGCTGCTGTTGGCGGATCCGAGGGCCCGCATCGCCGCCATCACGGCGCCGCATGTCGATGTGCCGGCGCCATCATCCGACCATGACCAGGCTGCGCCACCGGCTCAATCAGCCGTCGAAACGCAGACGGCTTTGTCGGCCGAGACGGCAGCGCCAAGCAACCCGCAGCCCGCGGCCGTCGCGCCGGAGCCGGCCGCGCCGGAACCGGCTGCGCCGAAGCAGGCCGATGCCGGAGCCGACCACGATGCCCTCTTCAGGCAATTCGAGGCCTGGGCGCGGCAACAGGACGGCACGCCGAATCAGCAGCAGGGTTCCGAGCCCGCGAATCCGGCGCCGACCACACGCGATCTATCCGAACAATCCACTCCGCCGCGCGCCGGCGCCGCGCCATCCATTCCAGCTCAGGCCGAAACCGAGACCGCAACACAGGGGTCTCACACGGCGGTCCGAGCCGCACAAAAACGTCGCGCTGTGCGCGAACTTCGGACGGCGCGCGCCGAAGCCGAAGCCGCGCAGAGGGCTCGTGGGCAAGCCTTGCACGCGCGTGACGTGCCTGCGCGACCTCAAGCGGCGGAAGAGACACCGGCCCCAAGTGCGCCGGTCCAAAGCGCACCCACGCCGTCTCTGATGCAGCTCCTCGGCTTGCAACATTAGCGCTCGATGAAACGAGTTGTCACCGCATCGATCGCCTTCGCCTTTGATGTGGAGACATGTATCCGGACGGCGGATCGGCACGCCCCGAAGAGATCACGGCATTAGCCGCCGTTGTTAGTCGCGGCCAACGAGCATCCGTTCATTCATCGACGCCTATGGCGGGCCGGAATTCAGGCTCGCGGAACAGAACTTCGCCAAGTTCGCCGATGCCCTGACCCGCATCAACCAGCCTCTGGTGCCGCAATTCCTGATGTCCGGCGGATCGGCCCAGGAGAGCAGCAGTGCCGGCCTGATTCCGACTGCAATGCTCAGCTCGATGTTCGGCCAGATGATGCCGGATGCGTTGGAGAAACTGAAAGGGGAGGCGCGGAGACCGGCGCGATAAGGCCTATTGGCCTCAATTTGGCCCGGAGGCAGGCCGACATGCAGATATGCGCAGGCCTGCCTCGAACGCAGAAGATTGAACATCCAACCTGACCCGTGGCGTGTTACCCATTCTGATCCCGAATCGATCCAGTGTAGGGCGCCGGGACGTCTCTGATCCACCCGACCGCTCCAAAAGTTCCACTCGATCGCATCCATGAAATTCACCTTGCCACTCGCGTTCGCCGTTGCGCTCATCGTCGGTCCTGCGCTCGCCAAGCCGCATCCGAAGTCGATGGAGGAGCAGCTCATGAAGCTGGATCCGCAGACCCGGTTCGAGCAGCGCTGCAATGACCGCGTGGCCGGACTCACCGTCCGGGAGCACAAAGGCTTCAACACTGACGAAGTGGTCGCTTACGCCTTTGCCGACTCGACACTGAAGGGAACGGTGGTGACGGCACCGGGAGCCGCATTGCGCAGCCACGGCCGCTGGTATCATGTCTCTTACACGTGCAAAGTCTCGCCTGACGGATTGAACATCGAGTTGTTCAACTACAAGCTCGGCGACGAGGTGCCGCGCGAGCAATGGGCCGAGCATTATCTGGTGCCGTAAGGCGCACCTGGCTCGATCGTCACCCCCGTCGTTCCGAAACGCCCGCAGGGCGAACCCGGAATCCATCTTGCGTCAAATCTGCTGTTAGATGGATTCTGAGCCCGCGCGTTCCGCAATGACGACGGAGAGAGTTCGCAATCAATTGCCCGGATATGACCTCATCCTTGCCGGAGCCAGCATGCGGTTGTCGACAATAGCTGCTGTACTGAGCCTGACGCCGGGTGCAGCTTTCGCCGTGTCTGACTGCCGGGTTACCGGCAATCCAGCCGTGTTTGGCGTCGATATGACAGCCTATTTCGCGATCAGGTCGGGCGAAACGTGCAATTTCCCGATCCGAATTCCAGGCGCGATGCATAGCTCGGGCGTCGCCCGAAAGCTCGCGCATGGGACGCTCAGGTCGCTTAACGTCACGACGTTCAGGTACACCGCCGCATTCGGATACAAGGGCAATGATACGTTTGCGATCTATGGCGCAGGCAAAGGTCCGTACGGCTCCGGCAGATCGGTCATGACGGTGAACGTAACGATCGAATAAATTCGGCAACTGAACCGACGGAGACCGTGAGGCGAACCGTGGCCGATCCTCGACACTCGAATTGAACACGATACCGAGAGACGTCCCGCTACACCTCGAGCCATTCCTTGCGGACGGCGTCGTTGGCCTTGAGTTGGTCCGGCGTACCCTCGAACACGATGCGGCCGTGGCCCATGACGTAGACGCGGTGCGAGATCCGCAGCGCGATCGACAGCTTCTGCTCGACCAGCAGGATGGCGACGCCAGCCGCGGCGATGCGTCGCGATGAGATCGCCGACCTGCTGCACGATCAGCGGCGCCAGACCTTCGGTCGGCTCGTCGATCATGATCAGTTCGGGATCGCCCATCAGGGTGCGGCAGATCGTCAGCATCTGCTTCTCGCCGCCGGAGAGCACGCCGGCCGGCGTGTCGGCGCGCGCGGCGAGATTCGGGAAACATCTCGAGCATGCCCTCGAGCTTCCACTTGCCGGGACGGCGCGTGTCCTTGACACCGAGCAGCAGGTTCTGGCGCACGGTGAGGCCCGGGAAGATATCGCGATGCTCCGGCACGTAGCCGAGCCCGTGATGCGCGATCTTGTAGCTCGGCAGACCGGCGATATCCTTGCCCTTGAAGCGGATCGTGCCCTGCGGCGGCACCTCGCCCATGATCGCCTTCACGGTGGTGGAGCGGCCGACGCCGTTGCGCCCGAGCAGGCTGACGACTTCGCCAGCCGCGATATTGAGATCGACGCCCTGCAGGATGTGGCTCTTGCCGTAATAGGCGTGAAGGTCCCGGACCTCCAACATCAGTGCGCCTCCTCGCCGAGATAGGCTTCGCGCACCTTCGGATTGGCGCGGATCTCCTGCGGGCGTGCCCGAGGCGATGATGTTGCCGTAGACCAGCACCGAGATGCGATCGGCGAGGCCGAACACCACGCTCATGTCGTGCTCGACGATGACCAGCGTACGGCCCTCGGTGAGCCGGCGGATCAGCGCCACCGCGCGCTCGGTCTCTGCATGGCTCATGCCCGCGGTCGGCTCGTCCAGCATGATGACGTTGGCGCCGCCGGCGATGGTGATGCCGATCTCGAGCTCGCGCTGCTCGGCATAAGTCAACAGCCCGGCCGGCACGTCGCGGCGATGGCTGAGATGGATATCGTCGAGAATCTGCTGCGGTGCGCCGCTTCACTTCGGGCAGATTGCTCGACATTCTTCCAGAACGCATAGCGATGGCCGGTCGCCCACAGCACGGCGCAGCGCACGTTCTCCCACACCGTCATCTTGGCAAAGACGTTGGTGACCTGGAACGAGCGCGACAATCCGCGGCGATTGATCTCGAACGGCCGCAAGCCGGAGATGACGTCGCCGTTCAGCCTGATCTCGCCCGAGGTCGGCTTGATATGGCCGCTGATCAGATTGAACGTCGTGGACTTGCCGGCGCCGTTGGGCCGATGATGGCGTGGCGCTCACCCTGCGCGACGCTCAGATTGAGGTCGCGGATGATCGCGACATTGCCGAACCGCTTCTGCACGGCATTGATTTCGATCGCTGCGGTCACGCCAGATACCCCCGATCACGGGCCACGGTGGCGGCGCGGTCCCAGGCCTCCGCGATCCGCCGCCAGGTGATGCGGGCGACCAGATAGCCGCCGAGGAGCAGCACGGCCGCGACGCCCAGGTCACCGGCGCGCGTCGGATCGAAAGAGATGCCGAACAGATCGACAGTGCTGCTGTCGTCAGCCGAGATATGCGCCACCGTCTCGATGGTGAGGATGAGGCCGAGCACGAGCGCCAGCGTCGGGATCACCGCGACCAGATAGGACGGGATCACCATGCCGAGCGATCTGGCGCGGATCAGCGGACGGTGCATCATCAGAAGGCCGGCGATGCCGCCCGGCGCGAACATCACGATGCCGATGAAGATGATGCCGAAATAGAGCTGCCAGACCGAGGTGATGTTGGTCAGCCCGAGCTGCAGATAGGTGACGAGGATCGCGCCGAGGATCGGGCCGAAGAAATAGGCGGTGCCGCCGATGAAGGCCGCGAACAGCACCAGGCCCGATTGCGTCGCGCCGAGATAGGCGGAATTGGCGATCTCGAAATTGATCGCCGTGAGCCCGCCGGCGATGCCGGCGAAGAAGCCGGCGAAGCCATAGGCGAGATAGCGCACCACATGCGGATCGTAGCCGATGAACTCGACGCGCTCCGGATTGTCGCGCACCGCGTTGCAGATGCGCCCGAGCGGCGTGCGGGTCAGCGCGTACATCGCGATCGCCGAGATCATCACCCAGAACGCGATCAGGTAGTAGACCTGGATCTGCGGCCCGAAAGTCCAGCCGAACATGTGCGGCAGCGCGGTGCGATCGGTGGTGATGCCGGATTCGCCGCCGAACACGCTGCGCAGGATCAGCGAGGACGAGGCGACCAGTTCACCGATGCCGAGCGAGATCATCGCGAACACCGTGCCGGCGCGCTTGGTCATCACCCAGCCGACCAGGATCGCAAACGCAAGGCCGCCGATGCCGCCGAACAGCGGGATGAAGGGCAGCGGGATCGGCCAGTCGTGACTGGCGACCGCATTCATCATGTGGACGGCGAGAAAGCCGCCGAGGCCGTAATGAACGGCGTGTCCGAACGACAGCAGCCCGGTCTGGCCGAGCAGGATGTTGTAGGACAGCGCGAAGATGATGGCGATGCCGATCAGGCTGAACGAAGTCAGCGAGCCGCCGGAGGAGAACATCAGCGGCAGCACGATCAGCGCCGACCGCGGCGATCAGCCAGATGGCGTAGAAGCGAGAGGCTGCCGCCGGAGCGTCGCCTTGAGCATGTCGGGCGTGGTGGTCGCGGCGTTGATCATGTCTCGCGCGTCCCCAACAGGCCCATCGGGCGCACGATCAGGATCAGCACCAGCAGCACATAGGGCAGGATCGGCGCGATCTGGGCGATGGTGACGTTCCAGATGTCGGTCAGCGGCGACGGTCCGAGGCTCGGATCGAGCGGCCCGAAAGCGCTGGCGAGCGAGCCGTCCAGCGCGACGGCGAAGGTCTGGATCAGTCCGATCAGCAGCGAAGCGATGAAGGCGCCGGGCAGCGAGCCGAGGCCGCCGAACACGATGACGACGAACAGGATCGGACCGAGCAGCCCGGCCATGTCGGACTGCGTCACCAGCGAAGGGCCGGCGATGACGCCGGCAAGCCCGGCAAGCGCGCTGCCGACGCCGAACACCAGCATGAACACGCGCCCGACATTATGGCCGAGATGGCCGACCATGGCGGGATGCGTCAGCGCGGCCTGCACGATCAGGCCGACGCGTGTGCGCTTCAACACGATCAGCAGCGCGACGAAGATCGCGGCCGAGACCACCAGCATGAAGATCTTGTAGGCGGGATAGTTGGTCGAGAACACCGTGAAGGCCGGAAAGTCGAGCAGCGCCGGCACGCGGTAATCCACCGGGCTCTTGCCCCAGATCATCGAGACGATTTCCTCGATCGCGAACGCAAGGCCGAACGTCAGCAGCAACTCGGCGACGTGGCCGTGCTTGTGGGTGTTGCGCAGGCCGTAGCGCTCGACCGCCATGCCGACCGCGCCGACCAGCAGCGGCGCGATCACCAGCGCCGGCCAGAAGCCGATCCATCTGGTGAGCTGATAGCCGAAGAAGGCGCCGAGCATGTAGAAGCTGGCATGGGCGAAATTGAGCACGCCCATCATGCTGAAGATCACGGTCAGCCCGCTCGACAGCAGGAACAGCAGCATTCCGAACAGAACGCCGTTGAGCGTTGAAATGACGATCAGCTCAAGCACGGCATACTCGCTGTTGGGCCCCACGGCTCACGGAAAATGCAGGTCCTGGACGTCTAGCCGACGCGGTCACCGGACAGGGATGCCCCCGCGCCAGTGGGCACGGGGGCGGACTTGCGACGTGCCGATCAGGGCCGCTTCATCTTGCAGGTGGTCGGCAGCACCGTGGCTTCGGCGTGTCGATCTTGGACACCAGATGCCAGCCCCAGCCGGTGTTCTCCTCGTCGAACGGCTCCTTGGCCTTGTCGGTCAGGTGCCGAACGAGGAGATGTAGATCGGCTGGAAGAACTGGTGATCGTCCTTGCGCATGATGCCTTCGCCGCCGTCGAGCACCTCGAACTTCATGCCCTCGAGCGCGGCCGCGACCTTGACCGGATCGATCGAATTGGCCTTCTCGGCGGCGATCTTGAACATCCGCATCTCGTTGACCGCGCGCGGATACCACAGCGACAGGCCGACCTTGGCGCGGAAATCCTTCTCGAATTCCATCGCGGCCTTGTTACCGGAGTTCGGAATGCCTTCGGTGATCTGGAACACCTGATGGTCGAGGCCGGTCTGCTTGATCGCGGTCGGGCCGCCGGCGCCGCCGGCATAATAGGTGTACCAGTTGACCTTCAGGCCGGCATCGGCGGCGGCCTTCAGGAGCAGCGCGAAGTCCTGGCCCCAGTTGCCGGTGACGACGCTGTCGGCGCCCGAGGCCTTGATCTTGGCGATGTAGGGCGAGAAGTCGGTGATCTTGAGCAGCGGGTGCAACTCGTCGCCGACGATCTGGATGTCGGGCCGCTTCGCCGCCAGCATCTTGCGCGCCTCTGAGCGGACCGACTGGCCGAACGAATAGTCCTGGTTGATCAGGTAGACCTTCTTGATGGACGGCTGATCCTTCATGTAGTTGGTCAGCGCTTCCATCTTGATGTCCGAGCTCGCATCCCAGCGGAAGTGCCAATAGCTGCACTTCTCGTTGGTCAGGCTCGGATCGACCGCGGCATAGTTGAAGTACAGCACTTCCTTGCCGGGATTGCGCGAATTGTTCTTGGCGACGAAATCCTCCAGCGCCGCACCGACCGACGAGCCGTTGCCCTGGGTGATGTAGTGGATGCCGGCGTCGACCGCCTTCTGCGCCTGGACCAGGCTCTCCTGCGGATTGGTCTTGTTGTCCATCGGCACGATCTCGACCTTGTGGCCGAGAATGCCGCCCTTGGCGTTCAGCTCGTCAGCGAGATACTGGAAGGTCTTGAGGCCGCCTTCGCCGACGCTGGCGCCGCCGCCCGACAACGGATCGATGTAACCGATCTTCACGGTGTCCTCCGCATGCGCCGCGCCGAAGACGAAGCGGCAGCGTCATCGCGGCTGTCAGGATCAATCTTGCGCATGCTTGGGTTTCCTCTGTTTATCGTTATGAGACCGGTTGGGCGGTCTTAATCATTGAATGCGACGAACCCTCTTTAATTCGGCCACCTGCGCGTTGACAAGACTACGATGGATTAACCTGGATGCGCGGTTAATGTGCTAAGCCAGAGCCGTCCGATAGTTTGACAGCATTTCCGATGCGGATTTGGAAGCCTGCGCTGTTTATGAAGGGCCGCCGGTATGCCAAGGGCGCATGCGCAGGGCATACGCCATGACGTTGGCGGGATGCGACCCTGGCACGATATCCGGGCGACGGCTTCATCCCGTCCGGCGAAATTGACGTTGGCGATATCGGCCATATACGGTCGGCCAATAACAAGATGCGGAGGCGCCCCATGGCAGCCATTTCGACGCCCGAGCGCGAGGCGTTTTACAAGAAGATCGACGGCGAGAATCTGACCGCGCTGTGGACCGTGATGAGCGATCTCATCACGCCGGAACCGAAGAGCGCGTGTCGCCCGCACCTCTGGCAGTTTGCCGCGATCCGCGACTACATGGTGGAAGCCGGCCGCCTGATCACGGCCAAGGAGGCCGAGCGGCGGGTGCTGATCCTGGAGAATCCGGGTCTGCGCGGGCAGTCCAAGATCACGACGTCGCTCTATGCCGGCATCCAGATGGTCATTCCAGGCGACATCGCGCCGGCACATCGACACAGCCAGTCCGCGCTGCGCTTCGTGCTCGAAGGCACGGGAGCCTTCACGACCGTCGACGGCGAGCGCACCTTGATGCAGCCGGGCGACTTCGTCATCACGCCATCAATGACCTGGCACGACCACGGCAACGAGACCTCCGAGCCGATGTTCTGGCTCGACGGTCTCGACATTCCGCTGGTGCAATTCCTCGACGCCTCCTTTGCGGAAGGCGCCCGCGACGACCAGCAGAAGGTCGCAGTCCCGCCGGCGACAGTTTCGCGCGCTACGGCCACAATCTGCTGCCAGTCGACGCCGAGCGAAGCTCACGGACCTCGCCGATCTTCAATTATCCCTATGTCCATACCCGCGAGGCGCTCGAGCAGGCGCGGAGGCGCGATGTGTGGGACCCCTGCCACGGGTTGAAGCTGAAATTTTCCAACCCCACGACTGGCGACTACGCGATGCCGACCATCGGCACCTTCATCCAATTGCTGCCGAAGGGCTTCTCGACCGCGCGCTACCGCTCCACCGATGCCACCGTGTTCGCCGCGATCGAAGGGCGGGGCCGGACGAAGATCGGCGAGCAAAGCTTCGAATGGGGTCCGCGCGACCTTTTCGTGGTGCCGAGCTGGCACTGGGTGACGCACGAGGCCAGTGAGGACGCCGTGCTGTTCTCGTTTTCCGACCGCCCGGTGCAGGAGAAGCTCGATCTGTTCCGCGAAGATCGCGGCAACGCCTGAAGACTGACGAGCAAATGCCTCACCGCCAATGCAGCAGCCGCGCCTCTAGCAGGCTGATCAGCTTGCCGACGGCAAGGCCGAACAGCGACAGCACGACGATGCCGGCCATCAGCTGATCGGTCTGCATCAGATTGCCGGCCTGCAGCACGAAGGCGCCGATGCCATATTGGGCGCCGATCATCTCGGCGGAGACCACCAGCAGCAGCGCGATCGACGCTGTGATGCGAAAGCCCGAGAGGATCGACGGCAGCGCACCCGGCCAGATCACGCGGCGGACGATGGTCGCGAACGGCACGTTGAAGCTCTGCGCCATCCGGATCAGGTTGCGCGGCACCGCATCGACGCCGCTATAGACCGAGATCGCGGTCGAGAAGAACACGCCGAGTGCGATGGTCGCGATCTTCGGCTCTTCGCCGATGCCGAGCCAGAGGATCAAGAGCGGCAGGATCGCGATCTTCGGGATCGGGAACAGCGCCGAGATGAAGGTGATGCCGACGCTGCGGGCGATGCGCCACAGGCCGATCGAAAAGCCGACAATGATGCCCGCGGCGGTGCCGAGCACCCAGCCGATGCCGATCCGCAGTACGGACGCTGCGAGATGCTGCCACAGCGCGCCCGATATCGCGAGCTGATAGAGCGCCTTGCCGATGGCAAGCGGCGGCGGCAGGAACAGCGGATTGACCAGCGCCAGGCTGCCCGCGAGCTGCCACAGTACCAATATGATCACGAGCGCGGCCCATCCGGCATAGCGGTTGGTCGCGGGCGTGAAGCCTGCGCCGCGAAAGCCGACCGGCCTGACGGCAGCATCAACGTTCGTAACGGGCTCCTGCTTTGGCGGCGCGCGCTCAAGCATCCTGCACCTCGCGCTCGGCATCGATGGCTTCGTTGCGGATCAGCGCCCACAGATCGTTCTGCAATTGCAGCAACTGTTCGCGCGCAGCGGCGTCGCCGCGGTGGTTGCGCGGCAACGGCATGGTCACAAGTTCGCGGATCCGCCCCGGCCGCCGCGACAGCACCACGATACGATCGGCGAGCCGCACGGCCTCTTCGAGATTATGCGTCACATAGACAGCACCCATGCTGCCGTCGGCGAGCAGGCCGATGAAATCCTCCATCAAGAGCTCGCGGGTCTGGGAATCCAGGGCTGATAGCGGCTCGTCCATCAGCAGCATCGCCGGCCGAACCGCGAGCGCGCGCGCGATGCCGACGCGCTGGCGCATGCCACCGGACAATTGCTTCGGATAGGCGGCGCGAAAATCTGACAGCCCTGTCCGGCGCAGCGCATCGTCGACCGATTCGCGCCGCTGTTGCGGCGCGAGCCTTGTATGCAGCAGAGGAAATTCGACATTGGCTTCGACCGTCGACCAGGGCAGCAGCGCGAAATCCTGGAACACGAAGGTCAGCGGATTGAGGCTGCCGGGCGGTGGTTCCCCGCGTACGCTCGCGCCGCCGGCGCTCGGCTGCAGCAGGCCTCCGAGGATAGAGAGCAGCGTGCTCTTGCCGCAGCCGGAGGGCCCGACGATCGCCACCACCTCGCCGGCACCGACCGTGAAGGACACGTCATCGAGCACATCGAGCGTGCCGAAACGATGGCTGATTTGGTCGGCGATCAGGTCCATGTCTAACTTCGAGCTTGCACTTGGGCCTCATGGTTCGAGATACCGCGTTGCGGCTCCTCACCATGAGGAATTAGCACCATCGCCTCATCTTGAGGAGCTTGCGCAAGCAAGCGTCTCGAAGGAGAGGCCGCGAACATATCAATCCGGCTTCACATAGTCCTTGGCGATGATGCTCTCGGCATCGTAGCCCTTGTCGGCGAAACCCTGCGCCTGCAGCCATTTGATCTGGTTGTCGACGTTCTTGATGTCGAGCTTGCCGTCCCGATCGATATAGGCGCAATTGCCGACCACCTGCTCGACCGGCAGGTTGGTGTATTTGGCGATGATCTCGAGCAGCGGCTTGGTCTTCTCGTCGATCGGAGCCTTGCCGTTCTTGACCTCTGCCAGGATCACGTCGTGATATTCCCGGTCGGCGCGCTCCAATGCGCCGAGCACCTTGGTCACCAGCGCCTTGTTGGCCAGCGTCTTCGGCGAAGCGAACACGGCGCCGAGCTGCCACGGCGTCTCGTCGCCGACCCAGCCGAGCAGCTTCGCGCCGCCGTCATCCATTAGCTTGCGTGCAGTCGAGGCCGGCAGCAATGCGGCATCGACGGTCTCGCCCTTCAGGGCAGCCGCCGCGTTCGACAGCGACTGCAGCGGCACGATCTTCACGTCCGACAGCTTGAAGCCGTATTTGTCGGCGAGCAGGCCAAGCGAATAATGGAAGCTGGAGCCGACCTGGGTGACCGCGATACGCTTGCCGGCGAGATCCTTCGGCGTCTTCAGCCCGGCCTCGTAGGCCTTATTGCTGGCGAAATAGCCGATCAGCGGATAGCCGGCCTTCTCGCGGCTCATGCCGCCGATGACCTTCAGGGTGCCTTTGCCGGCGAGATTGTAGAGACCGGCGGTAAAGGCCGTGACGCCGAAATCGACATCGCCGGAGGTGGTCGCAACCGCGATCGGCTGCGCCGCGTCGAAAAATTTCAGCTCGATGTCGAGCCCGGCCTCACGGAAATAGCCCTTGTCCTGCGCAATGAACACGGGCGCCGAGGACGACAGGCGCAGCACGCCGATCCTGGCCTTCAGCGGCTCGTCGGCGCGGGCGGCCGCCATTGCGATCAAGCTCAGACATGCCGCCATCACCAGGCGAACGCAGCGAATCATGAGGATATCCTCCGGCAATTAACACTATGGGCTTTGTGGCGCGTCCCGGTCGCGCCCGTGAAGGCGCCCTGGCGCGCAGCCTTTGTTGCAACTTTTCGGGCGAGATGTCGCGGGGAATCGTATGGCCGGCCATTGGCAATGTGGCGTAGGCTCAAGGCCGTTGCGACAGCCAAGACGCGCACCAACGACCGCCCAGTAGGATCTAGAGGAGTAGCCGGCGGCCATCTGGCGAGCAGGTTCTTCGGTCCTTATTGATCATCATGATCTTGGGCCGCATGAAACACACCGAGAATTAAGACATCATCGGGACCCCGCATGCCAAGCTGGCAAACGATGATATAGGGCAGTCCACGTACCACCCATTCGTGGGTACCTGCAACGCGACCGACATGGCCGATGCGCGGGAACTCGCGCAGGCCTTCCGCGGCCTGTCTGATCCGTGCAATCACCCGTATTGCAGCCGTGGGATTGCGATCGTGAATATAGCGATGGATGTTTGCGATATGGGAACGTGCCTGCGCTGAATAGCGCAGCTTCATAGGCCGCACGAAGTCCAGAGCTCGGCCATCTCTTCGTCGGTCGCCAGAACACCGCGCCCTTCGGCGAACTCGCGCTGGACGCGAGCAACCTCTTCTGCCTGGGGGCCGGTCAGACGGTAACCGCTCGCGTCTTGCCGCTCCATTTCAAGCAGTATCGCGGCAGCATCCTGCTGGCGTTCCGCGGGCCAGCGCGCGCACACGCTCGATGACGTCGTCAAGTTCTTCACCAGACATGACTTTGCTATAGTCGATGTCGGCGCATTCGTCACGGTGTACCGAAAGGGGTTCGACAAGCGCTGGGAACAACTCCCCGCGACCGCGGCGACGACCGCGGGCCGCCACGCGATCCCCGGGATAATGCCGTCTCAGGCTGCGGTGCGGATGGTCTTCAAGAAGTCGGCGACATTGCCCTTCAGCGACACGGCCTGCTCCTGCAACGCGGCCGCAACGGCAAGTGCAGCCTCGGCACCGGCGTCGGTCTCGCCCGCCACCGCGCGGACATCGACGATCTCCCGCGTAACGGCTGCAGTGCCGGTCGCGGCTTCCTCGACGTTGCGCGCGATCTCACCGGTGGCAGCACCCTGCTGCTCGACAGCGGCCGCGATGGCGTTGGAAATCTCGGCGATCTCGCGCACGGTGGCGTCGAACTGAGAGATGGCGGTGACGGTCTCGCCGGTCGCGCCCTGGATGGTTGCGATCTGGCTGGCAATCTGCTCGGTGGCCTGTGCGGTCTGCGAGGCGAGGTTCTTCACCTCGCTTGCGACGATCGCAAAGCCCCTGCCGGCATCGCCGGCGCGCGCCGCCTCGATGGTCGCGTTCAGCGCCAGCAAGTTGGTCTGGCTGGCAATCGCCTGGATCAGCTGCACGATGGTGCCGATCTTCTCCGCGGCGCTCGACAGGCCATGCACCAATTCGGAGGTGCGCTGCGTTTCATGGGTCGCACGGTTCGACACGGTGACCGAGCGCTGCACCTGACTTGAGATTTCGCGGATTGATGCCGCAAGCTCCTGGGTCGCAGAGGCCACCGTCTGCACGTTCACCGAAGCCTGCTCGGCGCGGTTGGCGACAGCCTCCGCCAGCCCCCGGCCGCGCTCTGCGACCTTGGCCAGATCCCCTGCGCTGCGGCCCATGTCGTCGGCGCGACCGCCGACGCCAGCGATGACGCCCTGCATGCCCTGCTCGAAGCGGCCGGCAAGGTCGGTCATCATGCGGGCGCGATCGGCTTCCGCCGCCTCGCGCTGCGCCGCGGCTTCCTGCTCCATACGGCGCACCGCGAGTGCGTTGTCGCGGAACACCTCGACGGCACGGGCCATGCGGCCGATCTCGTCGCGAGACTCGCCGCCCGGGATCGGCTGGTCGAGCTCGCCGGCAGCTAGCGACTGCATGCGGTCGGTCATGCCGCGGATGGGGCCGGAGACGCTGGCGCCGATCAGCCAAGCCAGCACGATGCCGAGCACGAGCGCGCCCGCCGCCGCCACGATCACGGTCTGGCGCGTAGCGGCGACCGCAGCTGCGGTTTTGCTACCGTGCTCCGCGCGCACCACGCCGAGCCGCTGATTGATCTTGTTGACCTGCTCCTCGATCGCGGTGCTCGCTTTCGTCAGCTCGGTTTGCTTGGCGCGCAGCTCGCCAGCGACTTTAATCACGTCCTCGAGCGCCGTTGCATCTGCGCTGAGCTCGGCCTTCAGCGCCGTGACCAGCGACTTCAGCTTGGGCTCGTTGGTCGGGGCGATCTCGGTCTCGGTCGCGGCGATCACGGCCTGGGTATTGGCCAGGGTCTGTTTGGCATCGGCGGCGTCCGCCGTTGCCAGAGTCATCCCGAAGCGCATCAGCGAGACCCGCACACCGTCGACAGCAGCCGCAAGCCGCAACGGCTGGAACAGACGCTCCGGATCGGTGCGGTTGGCCAGCGCCACCTGGATGCCGGCGGCATCGAGCCCGGCGGTCGCACCATGTGCGTCGGTCTTGATCGTCGCCGCGCGCAGCCGGTCGACGGCATCGGCCGCGGCCGTAAACGAGCCACGATAAGTGGCGAGCGCGGTGCGAACCGGATCGATGCCCTCGGCGATCGCCTGCAACTTGCCATATTGCTGCTCGACCTGATCGCTGAGCTTGCTGACGTTATCGATGGCCTTGGCTGCGGCCTCCTTGTCGCCGACGTTCCAGGTGCGGATGAACTTCTCCACCGCGCCATTGGCCCCGAGCAGCGCGGCCCGGACCTGCGACATGCCGGCATCGCCCGCCGCACTGCTCACCAGCTCGTTGACGGTGCCGCCGATGCCCTCGACCTGCACGATGGCGAAGCCGGCGAGCAAAACCAGAAAGCTCAAGACCAGTGCGAAGCCGCCGAAGATGCGTGGACGGACGCCGACCGAAGACATCATGGAAGACAATTTCATGGGACTGCCAGAACGTTACGGAGTGGATCGGATGGCGGCGATCAGTTCTTTGCCGAACCGCTTCTCGAATTGCGGATCGAGCGTCTTGACCGCATCGACGAAGGCCTGGCGATCGAATTTGTCGACGACCTGCATTCCGTCACGGCGCATCTCCTCCAGCTTCGCGGCATCGGTTTGGACCTGCCAGGTCGCCTCGGCGCCGGCCTTGGCGGCCGCAATCATCGCGTCTTTCTCAGCCGGCGAGAGCTGCTCGAACATCTCGTGATTGGCGACGAAGGCGACCGGCGAAAAGAAGTGTCCCGTCATCGTCAGATATTTTTGAACTTCGAAGAAGCGGCTGTTGGAGATGACGGTCAGTGGATTCTCCTCACCGTCGAGCCGCCCGTCCTTTAACGCGCCGTAGACCAGCGGAAAGTCCATCGGCACGACCTTGGCGCCGAGCGCCTCGAACGCCATCTTGTAGGTCTCGTTCGGGATGACCCGGATCGTCAGGCCCTTGACGTCGGCGGGCGTGCGAATGGGATGCTTGGAGTTGGTCATGTGGCGGAAGCCCTGCTTGCCGAGCGCCAGCAGCACCAGTCCCTTGTCCGCGAACTTCGCGGCGATCTTGTTGCCGACCGGCCCCTGCATCACCGCCTTGGCATGGGCCTCGTCGCGAAACAGGAACGGAATGTCGAACACGCTGAGCTCGGGGACGACCGAGCTCACCACGCCGCCGGTCAGCACCGCGACATCGAGTGCGCCGGACCTGGTCGCGGCGAGAATGATGTTCTCTCCACCGAGTGCGTTGCCGCTGCGTTCATCGAGGACGAAAGGCTTGCCCGGCGCGGACGCGAGCTTTTGACGAAAGATATCAGGCCCGCTTGCGACGGAGATCATGCGAGGCGAAGCTGTCGAGGGAGATGTCGCCAGCAGCATCGATGCGACGAGCAGGACTCCCGAGGTCCAAGATCCCATCAGTTTCCCGTACATGTCTCACCGTGGTCGTTGCGCTATTCGAGTACCTATCAACGAATGGTGCGTAAGGCGTTAAGGTCGGCAATTCCAGCCGACATGGCACGGTTGCGCGCAACGCTGATGTGCCTGTCGGCGTGCGATCAATCGCAACCCGATTTAAAGGAACGCTCGCTGCACAAACAAATAGCTGCGCCGACGATTTGATTCGTCGGCGCGGCTATTTGTGATCTCGTGCAACCGGTCTGTCAGGCCGCCGTTCGGATGGTCTTCAGGAAGTCGGCGACATTGCTCTCGAGCGACACCGCCTGCTCCTGCAGCGCGGCCGCAACGGCAAGTGCTGCCTCGGCTCCAGCATCGGTCTCGCCTGCCACCGCGCGCACGTCGACGATTTCGCGGCTGACAGCCGTGGTGCCGCTCGCGGCTTCCTCGACGTTGCGCGCGATCTCGCCGGTCGCAGCACCCTGCTGCTCGACAGCTGCCGCGATGGCATTGGAGATCTCGGCGATCTCGCGCACGGTCGCGTCGAACTGGGAGATCGCCGTCACCGTTTCACCGGTGGCGTTCTGGATGGTCGCGATCTGGCTGGCGATCTGCTCGGTGGCCTGCGCGGTCTGCGAGGCCAGGTTCTTCACTTCGCTTGCAACGATCGCAAAGCCCTTGCCGGCGTCGCCCGCACGTGCCGCCTCGATGGTCGCATTCAGCGCCAGCAGGTTGGTCTGGCTGGCGATCGCCTGGATCAGCTGGACGATGTTGCCAATCTTCTCGGCGGCGCTCGACAGGCCATGCACCAGCTCGGAGGTGCGCTGCGTCTCGTGCGTTGCACGGCTCGACACAGTCACCGAGCGCTGCACCTGGCTGGAGATCTCGCGGATCGAAGCCGCAAGCTCCTGGGTCGCCGAAGCAACCGTCTGCACGTTGACCGAAGCCTGCTCGGCGCGGTTGGCGACGGCCTCGGCCAGTCCTCGGCCGCGCTCTGCGACCTTCGCCAGATCGCCCGCGCTGCGGCCCATGTCCTCGGCACGACCGCCGACGCCGGCGATGACGCCCTGCATGCCCTGCTCGAAACGGCCGGCGAGATCTCTCATCATGCGAACACGGTCCGCCTCGGCGGCCTCGCGCTGCGCCGCAGCCTCGTTCTCCATCCGACGCACCGCCAGCGCGTTGTCGCGGAACACCTCGACGGCGCGGGCCATGCGGCCGATTTCGTCGCGGGATTCGCCACCCGGGATCGGCTGGTCGAGCTCGCCGGCAGCCAGCGACTGCATGCGGTCGGTCATGCCGCGGATCGGGCCGGAGACGCTGGCACCGATCAGCCATGCCAGCACGATGCCGAGTACGAGCGCGCCCGCCGCCGCGACGATCACGGTCTGGCGCGTATCGGCGACCGCGGAGGCGGTCTTGCCGCCCCGCTCGGCGCGTACGGCGCCGAGCTGCTGATTGATCCTGTTCACCTGTTCGTCGATCGCAGCGCTGGCCTTCATCAGCTCGGCCTGCTTGGCACGCAGATCGGCCGCGACCTTCATCACGTCCTCCAGCGCGGCCGCATCCGCCGTGATGGTGGTCTTCAACGCGGCGATCAGCGCCTTCAATTTCGCATCGCTGCCGGAGGCGACCTCGGCCTCCGCGTCTGCAATCGCGCCTTGCGCGTAGGTCAACGTCAGCTTGGCGTCATCGGAATTCGATGTCGCCAGCGTGCTGTCGTAGCGCATCATGGCGATCCGCACGGCATCGACGGCGCCGGCCAGCCGCATCGGATGCATCGGCCGCTCGCCTTCGGGCGCATTGGCAAGCGCGACCTGGATGCCGCCGGCCGTCAGGCCCGCCGTCGCGCCGAGACCGTCGGCCTTGGTCGTCGCGGTCGCGCAACCGATCGACGGCATCGGCGGCGGCTGCGAACGAGACGCGATAGGTCTCCAGTGCGGTTCGCACCGACGCGGCGCCTTCCGCGATCGCCCGCAGCTTGCCGTATTGGCTTTCGACCTGCTCGGCCATCTCGCCGACACCTGTAATCGCCTTGGCCGCCGCCTGCTTATCGCCGACGTTCCAGGTGCGGATGAACTTCTCCACCGCGCCGTTGGCACCGAGCAGGGCGGCGCGCACCTGCGACATGCCGGCATCGCCGGCCGCGCTGGTAACGAGCTCATTGACGGTCCCGCCGATTCCCTCGACTTGAACCATGGCGAAGCCTGCGAGCAGGACCAGGAAGCTCAGGACCAGCGCGAAGCCGCCGAAGATGCGCGGACGGACGCCGATCGACGACATGAGAGAGGTCAGTTTCATGTGATGGCCGGATCTTTACGGAGTGGACCGGATGGCAGCGATCAGCTCCTTGCCGAACCGCTTCTCGAATTCGGGGTCGAGGCGCTTGACCGCGTCGACGAAAGGCTGACGATCGATCTTCTCGATGATCTCCATGCCACCGGCCCGCAACTCCGCAAGCTTGGGCGGATCGAGCTGCGCGTCCCAGGTTGCCTCGGCGCCGGCCTTGGCAGCAGCCCTCAGCGCCTCCTGATCGGCCGGGTCGAGCTGCTCGAACATCGCGCGGTTGGCGACGAAGGCGATCGGCGCGAAGAAGTGCGCAGTCAGGCTCAGATATTTCTGGACCTCCTTGAAGCGGCTGGAGGCGATGGTCGGCACCGGATTTTCCTGGCCGTCGAGCCGCCCATCCTTCAGCGCGGCATAGACCAGCGGAAAGTCCATCGGGATCACCTCGGCGCCGAGCGCCTTGAAGGCCATCTTGTAGGTCTCGTTCGGGATCACGCGGATCTTGAGCCCCTTGATGTCGTCGGGCGTTCGGATCGGGCGCTTGGAATTGGTGAGGTTGCGGAATCCCTGCTTGCCGAAGGCCAGCAGCACCATCCCCTTGTCGGCGAATTTGGTAGCGATCTGCGCGCCGACGGGCCCCTGCATCACGGCCTTGGCATGGGCTTGATCGCGGAACAGGAACGGAATATCGAACACGCTCATCTCGGGAACCGCGGCGCTGACGATGCCGCCCGAGATCACGGCCACGTCGATCGCGCCGGACCGGACGCCCGTCAGGATCGTGTTCTCGCTGCCGAGCGCATTGCCGACGCGCTCATCGACGATGAAGCGGTTGCCGAACGACGCCTTCAGCTTCTGAGTGAAGGTGTCGGCGCCGATCTGCTGCGGGTTGTGAAGCTGAGAGTTGAAGGCCAGCGAAACCATTCGCGGCGAGGCGCTTGACCTGATGTGACAGCAGCACCGCCGCTGCCACCATTGTTCCCGCGATTCCGAACGCTCGTACCGATCTGCGCATGCCGCACCATTTCGTCACTACCTGGACTGCGGTAGCAAACAAGTATGGTTAAGCTCTTAAGATGCGCGACAAGATGCGAAAATACTACGTCTACGCGAAACGCGGCAAATCTCGCGCGACCAGGCCGAGTCGCACGCCTGCGGCCCGGACGTGAGGTCACTCCGATGCGGGGCGCGCAGCGTCGACGCTCAGAGCGGCTGCAGGCCGAGCCGGTCGAACAGGTCGCGGTCGGCCACAGCCTCCGGATTGCCCGCCGTGAGCAGCGTGTCGCCGACGAAGATCGAGTTGGCGCCGGCGAAGAAGCACAAGGCCTGCATCTCGTCGCTCATCGCCGAACGGCCGGCGGAGAGCCGCACGAACGAGGTCGGCATCATCAGGCGTGCCAGCGCGATGACGCGGACGAAGGCGAGCGGATCGATGCGCTTGCGATTCCGCAAGCGGCGTGCCGGCGATCGGGATCAGCATGTTGATCGGCACGCTCTCCGGCGGCTCCGCGAGATTGGCCAGCGTCACCAGCATGTCGACACGATCAGCCTCGCTTTCGCCCATGCCGAGGATGCCGCCGCAGCAGACCTTCATGCCGGACTGACGCACGTGGTCCAGCGTCTGCAGCCGATCGGCAAACGTCCTGGTCGAGATGACGTTCGGATAATAGGCCTCGGAGGTATCGATGTTGTGGTTGTAATAATCGAGACCGGCTTCGCTCAGCCGCTCGGCCTGGTCGCGCTCGAGCATGCCGAGCGTCATGCAGGTCTCGAGCCCGAGCGCCTTGACCTCGGCCACCATCTCGACGATGGCATCCATGTCGCGCGGCTTCGGATTGCGCCAGGCCGCGCCCATGCAGTACCGCGTCGCGCCGCCGTCCCTGGCCTTGCGCGCCTCGGCGACCACAGCCGTCGACATCCATCAGCTTCGATGCCGCAAGCCCCGTCGAATGATGCGACGACTGGCTGCAATAGCCGCAATCCTCCGGGCAGCCGCCGGTCTTGATGTTGAGCAGCTTCGAGAGCTGCACGCGGTTGGGATCGAAATGCTGCCGATGCACCGTCTGCGCCCGGAACAGGAGATCGTTGAACGGTAATTGGTAGAGCGCGAGAGCCGCATCCCTGGTCCACGGCTGCGGCACCGGCGCCGTTTGCATCACAGCCGTCTCATTCTGCACGTCGAGCATTCACGATCTCCACCATATCGACCGCGGTGGCTTAGCCGAGAGCGCCAAAGCTCGCCAGTTGAATGATCGTGAGGTCAGCCCTGCATGGCGCCAGCCCAGGCCGCGAATGTCTCCAGCATTTCGTCCATAACCGCTGCATCGTTGCGGCCGAAGCGCGCCGGCACGTGAAAGCTATGGTCGGCTTGATCGATCAGGTGCAACGTCGCCCTGCTGCCCAGCCGCGCCACGACCGGTTCGAGCAGGTTCGGCTCGGCGAGCTTGTCCCGCGTGCCCTGCAGGAACAACATCGGGATCTCGACCTCATCGAGATGATCGGCGCGGGTGATCGACGGCTTGCCGGCTGGATGCAACGGGAAGCCGAAAAAGGCGAGCCCGCGCACGCCGGCAAGCGGCGATGTCGCCTGCGCCTGCGAGGTCATGCGGGCGCCGAAGGATTTTCCACCGGCGAACAATGGCAGGCCGGGGCAGCGCACCGTCGCCATCGCGATGGCGGCGCGGACGGTCGCCTGTGCCAGCGGCGGTGCGTCCGGCCGCTTCGAGCCCTTCTCCATATAGGGAAACTGATAGCGCAAGGTCGCGATCTGCCGCGCCGCCAGCCCCTGCGCGACGCTTGCCATGAACGGATGCGTCATGCCGGCCCCCGCACCGTGGGCGAGCACGAGACAGGCGCGGGCCTGTGCCGGCTGAACGAGCAGCGCCGATACCGCGACCTGCGGTTCGACCTCGATGACGAGTGGCTGCGTCGACGGCTCCATGCATCAGGCGTGGCGCAAGCGCCGTCGAAAGGCAAGCGCCATTCGCCGGAGTGCGGCCGGTCGGCTCAGGCCGCGCGCACGGTCTCCAGGAACCTGTCGACCTCGGTCCGCAGCCGCTTGCTGTCATTGGTGAGCGACTGGGCGGCCGACAACAGGTGAGAAGACGCCTGGCCGGTTTCGCTGGCGCCCCGCTTGACGTCGGAAATGTTGGTCGAGACCTGCTGCGTGCCGTTGGCGGCATGCTGCACGTTTCGGGAAATCTCCTTGGTCGCCGCCCCCTGCTCCTCGACCGCGGACGCGATCGCCGTGGACATCTCGGCCAGCCGCTCGATCGCGCCGCTGATCTGGGTGATGGCACCGACCGATTCGTGAGTCGCGCTCTGGATACCCGAGATCTGCTGGCCGATTTCTCCGGTCGCCTTCGCGGTCTGCTCGGCGAGCGCCTTGACCTCGGAGGCCACTACCGCAAAGCCGCGACCGGCCTCGCCGGCACGCGCCGCCTCGATGGTGGCGTTGAGCGCCAGCAGATTGGTTTGACCCGCGATCGCGTTGATCAGTTCGATCACGTCGCCGATGCGGTTTGCCGCCTTGGACAATTCTCCGACCCGCTCCGTCGTGGTTCGCGCCTGGTTGACGGCGTCACCCGCCATCCGCGCCGATTCCAGCACCTGCCGGCTGATCTCGTTGACGGACGCCGACAGCTGCTCGGCAGCAGATGCGACCGACTGCACATTCGATGAGGCTTCCTCGGAGGCGCCCGCGACGACCTCCGCGAGCTGCCGTCCGCGATCGGCCGTGCCGGTCAGCGTCGACGCGGAATGTTCGAGAGTCGTTGGAGGTGGCGGCAACGGTCTTGACGATCTCGCCGACCACCGTCTCGAACGTGTCGGCGAGCCGATACATGTCCGCCCTTCGTTGCTCGGCGGCCCGGTGGCCCTGCTCCAGCCTGCTTTCCGCTTCCTGCTGCGCACGCTCGGCAGCGAGCGTCTTGAAACGTTCGACTGCGCGCGCCACGCGGCCGATTTCGTCCTTGCGCTTCACGCCCGGCAGAGCGACGTCGAAATCGCCGTCTGCGAGCTGGATCATCGATTTCTCGAGCGTGACGATCGGCCGGCTCAACGAGTAGGCAAATCCGATCGCCAGCAGCAGCCCGAGCACGAGCGATGCGACGATTGCAATGATCATCGTCGTCCGCGAACTCCGCCACCTGGGCTTCGGCCGCGTTGCGGAATTCGAAGCCATAGGCGGCAACCAACTCGACGAGATCATCGACCGAGGCAACCGCCTCGGTGCCCAGCTTGCTCACGAAAAACGTCGTCGGCAACTCGGTGAGGCCGTTCGGCGCAGGTTTGAGAATCTTCAGCGCGGCGTCGGACCAGGCGTGCAGCTTCTGGCTGGCCTGCTCGCGCGCCGCGTTCACGCTGTTCGACTGCACCCGCTCGCGGACAATATCCAGATCCTCGAACATCGCCTTCAGCAGCTTTTCGTAGTTCGCGGTGGTCTCCTTCGAGACCCCCGTGCTTTCGCTGGTCTTCAGGATCAGGAGCGCGGCGTTGAGCTCGGCGTGGGCGGATCGGGCGTGATTGACCGCCATCAGCGGCCCGTCATACAGCCGGACCACCAGATCGCCTGTCGCGTTGATCCCCCGCAGACCGTAGAACGCCAATCCGCAGGCGAGCGCCAGCATGACGCTCAGGACGGCCAGGATCCTCAGACGGATCGACATTTCCCTGATCTCCGAATGTGCTGGCGTTTTCGAGCGCGGCAGATACCGACGCTCAGGAAAACGCGTCAGAAAAAGCTGGAACCTCCGTTCCGATCGGAACGGAATTGCGCTAGTCGACGACCTTGACGGTCATCTTCATGCGCGGGTGAATCGCGCAAATGACCGAGACGTCGCCAGCCTCCTTGAAGCTCACATCGGTGGCGCTTCCGGGCGCCTGCGAGCCGAGATTGAATTCGTTGCCCTTGCTCGTGGACATGATGTTGTGCGGGATGGTGTCGTCGTTCAGGAAGGTAACGGCCTCACCCTTCTTCACCGTGATGGTCTCCTCGGAGAAGGCGCGCCCCTGCTGATGAATCACCTGCGTGGCGGCAAGAGCGCCGGTGGAAAAGCCGGCGACGATTGCAAGACCGAGAATGGTTCGGGAACGAAGCATGGATCACCCTTGATTAACGAGGCAGCGTCGGGGCTGCGGTCGGAGTTAGGTTGCTGCTCAGACTGTCGAGGAACGCAACGAGGTCGGTTTTCTCTTGCTCCGTCAGGCCGAGCGGATGCATCAGGTCGGAGCGGCTCGGACGATCGACGCCGCCACCGTCGTAGTGGTCGACCACCTGCTCGAGCGTGGCGAGGGAGCCGTCGTGCATGTAGGGAGCGCGGCGCGCGATCTCGCGCAATCCCGGCGTCTTGAAGGCATGCTGCATCTTGATGACGCCGGGAACATACTCGCCGCGGCCGACATCCTTGCTGGGAAGACCGATGTCCTGGAAGCCGTCATTGGTGAAATTCCAGCCCTCATGACAGGCCGAACATTGCGCCTTGCCGTTGAACAGCACGAAGCCGCGTTTCGCGCTTCTCGGAGATCGCCTTCTCATCGCCGTCGATCCAGGCATCGAATGGCGCCCGCTCGGATACGATCGTCCGCTCATAGGTCGCGATCGCCTTGGCCAGCGTCTGCGGCGTCATTCCCTCCTTCGGGAATAGGCTCGCGAACATCGGCTTGTATTCCGGAATCGCCTTGAAGACGCTGCATCAGATGGTCGAGCGGCATGTTCATCTCGCCCGCCGACTGGATCGGGCCGAGCGCCTGCTCCTCGAGCGTCGCGAGCCTGCCGTCCCACATGAAGATCGCGCCCCATGCCGAATTGACGACGGTCGGCGAATGGCGACCGAGCTTATTCATGCCGTGGCCGACGCCGACGGCGAGGCCGTCGCCCCAGCTGTAGCTCGGGCTGTGACAGCTTGCGCAGGATTGCGCAGACGACACCGACAAGCGGGTGTCAAAATACAGCTTCTTGCCGAGCGCCGCCTTGTCCGGCGTGTAGGGATTGTCTTTCGGGAACGGGATGGTCGAAGGCCGCCGATACAGCGCCTTCAACGCATCGGTGCCGGAAGGGGCTTTCTGCTGCAGCGTGACCATCTTGGTCTCGCCGACGAGAGCGGCGCCCAGGCTGGTCTCGGCAAAGCCGGCCATCAAAAGAGTGAGGCTTCCCAGCGCTGCGCCAAGCGAAAGCAATCGAGTGCGGGGGCCGATCGCCATGATAAATTTTTCCTGAGACGCGAAGGGATAAAATCTGCAATCAAGAGACCCGCTTCGGATTAACGAAAGCTTGACATTGCCGGCCGTAATAATACGGTGACATTGCGCAGCGTCATCAACGCGTCATTCAGGCCGTCGCCGCCGAGCGTAGCCCTGGAGAAACAGCGCAATCGCTATCGTACCGATCATGCGCGTGACGATCGGGAAAGACGATCTTACTAATATTATCAAGCTAGTACCGTTGATAACAAAGTATGTCGCCGCGGCGCGGCGAGCTAATCGATCCGCCGCAACCTGCCGTAAGCCCGGAGCGACGGATCACTTAGTAGTATATCGGCATGCTCGGATATCCGGCGTGCGAATTCTTTCACACGCCGGATCGCGGTCAGGCGCCCTTGCGCCGTTCCGCCGCTTTCGCCATCGCCGCGGCAAGGGCACCGCCGCCAGAGGACTTCTCCTCGCGCTGGCGCATCGCCGATGCCGGCGGCCGTGCGCTGCCGCTCTTGCGCTCGCCCTTGGCCGGCAGCGGATCAGACAGCCGCAAGGTCAGCGAGATGCGGTTGCGCGGCACGTCGACGTCCAGCACCTTCACCTTCACGACCTGGCCGGGCTTCACCACCTCGCGCGGATCGTTGATGCGCTTTTCCGACATCGCCGAGATGTGGATCAGGCCGTCCTGGTGCACGCCGATATCGGCGAAGGCGCCGAACGCCGCGACGTTGGTGACGGTCGCTTCCAGGATCATGCCCGGCTTCAGATCGCTGACCTTCTCGACGCCTTCCTGGAAGGTCGCGGTCTTGAATTCCGGACGCGGATCGCGGCCCGGCTTGTCGAGCTCGCGAATGATGTCGGTGACGGTCGGAACACCGAAACGCTCGTCGGCGAATTTCGCGGGGCTGAGGCCTTTCAGCACCTTGCTCTCGCCGATCAGCGTCTTGATGTCGCTCTTGGTCGCCTCGAGGATCTTCTTCACGATCGGATAGGCTTCCGGATGCACGCCGGACGCGTCGAGTGGATTGTCGCCGTCGCGGATGCGCAGGAAGCCGGCGCACTGCTCGAACGCCTTCGGCCCCAGCCGCGGCACATCCTTCAACTTGTCGCGGCTCGAAAAGGCGCCGTGCTCGTCGCGATACGCGACGATGTTCTGCGCCAGGGTTTCGCCGATGCCGGACACCCGCGCCAGCAGCGGGGCGGAGGCGGTGTTGAGATCGACGCCGACCGCGTTCACGCAGTCTTCCACGGTGGCATCGAGCGCGCGGGCCAGCTCATACTGGTTGAGGTCGTGCTGATACTGGCCGACGCCAATCGATTGCGGCGGCACCTTCACGAGTTCGCCGAGCGGATCCTGCAGGCGGCGGCCGATCGAGACAGCACCGCGGATCGAGACGTCGAGATTGGGGAATTCCTTCGAGGCGAATTCGGACGCCGAGTAGACCGACGCGCCGGCTTCCGAGACGATGGCCTTGGTCAGCTTCAGGTCGGGCTTCAGCTTCATCAGGTCATTGACCAGCTTCTCGGTCTCGCGCGAGGCAGTGCCATTGCCGATCGCGACCAGCTCGATTTTGTGCTTCACGCAGAGCTGCGCCAAGGTCAGCATGCTCTCGTTCCACTGCCGCGCCGGCTCGTGCGGATAGATCGTGGTGTGATCGACGAACTTGCCGGTGCGGTCGACGACGGCGACCTTGACGCCGGTGCGGAAACCGGGATCGAGGGCGAGCGTCGCGCGGCCACCGGCAGGCGCGGCGAGCAGCAGGTCGCGCAGATTGGCGGCGAACACGCGCACCGCTTCCTTCTCGGCCTCCTGCCACAGCCGCATGCGGATATCGAGCGCGAGGCTGGTCTTGATGCGGGTGCGCCAAGCCCAGCGCACGGAGTCCGACAGGAACTGATCCGCGGGGCGCCCCTGACGCGAGATGCCGAAGGTCACCGCGATACGGTTCTCATAGAGCGAGGGATCCTTTAAGTCCTCCGGCTCGCCATCGCCGAAGTCGAGCTGCAGCACCTCTTCCTTCTCGCCGCGCAGCATCGCCAGGATGCGGTGCGACGGCAGCTTGCTATAGGGCTCCTTGAATTCGAAATAGTCGGCGAATTTGGCGCCGGCCGTCTTCTTGCCATGGCGCACCTCGGACTTGATCAGGCCACGGCTCCACATCTCCTCGCGCAGCGAACCGACCAGATCGGCATGCTCGGCGAAGCGCTCGACCAGGATCGCGCGCGCCCCTTCCAGCGCCGCCTTGACGTCCTTCACCGGATTCTCGCCGTCCTTCTTGATGAAGGTCTTGGCCTCGAGCTTGCGGATCCTTCATCGGATCGCCGATCAGCATGTCGGCGAGCGGCTCGAGGCCCGCTTCCTTGGCGATCTGCGCCTTGGTGCGGCGCTTCTCCTTGAATGGCAGATAGATATCCTCAAGCCGGGCCTTGGTGTCGGCAGTCAGCAGCGCCTGCTCGATCTCCGGCGTCATCTTGCCCTGCGAATTGATGCTCTCGATGATCGCCGTTCGCCGCGCGTCCATCTCGCGCAAATACCGCAGCCGCTCTTCCAGCGTTCGCAGCTGCGTGTCGTCGAGCATGCCAGTCGCTTCCTTGCGGTAGCGGGCGATGAAGGGAACAGTCGAGCCTCCGTCGAGGAGATCGATCGCGGCCTGGACCTGGGCGTCGCGGACGGCAAGCTCAGTGGCGATGATGGATGCAAAATTCGGCACGGCAGTTCTTCCGAGATTCGTGACAGGCCAGATTGGATAGGAGCGCCGGCGAGTCCGCGCAAGCGGTCTGCGCACGCTCTGTGGGCAACCGTGACAAAAAAGACCGATTGCGAATCATGCGGGCATGGCCATAGCGCAACCTCGCATTCGCGGCCGCAGACTGGCTTGCCTGTAAATCAAAGCCATTCCGCATGCCGTCGCGGGGCCATCGCATTGCGCCAGCAAAGGAAATCGCCGATCCTGCGGGCTTGAGGGGCGATTCGTGCTGGCAAACGCGACAAATTATCTCGACGATCTCAATCCTGAGCAGCGCCGCGCGGTCACGCATGGCGGCGAGCTCGCCACGCCCGGCGCCCCGCTGCTGATCATTGCCGGCGCCGGATCCGGCAAGACCAACACGCTCGCCCATCGCGTCGCGCATCTGCTGGTTGGCGGCGCCGATCCCCGCCGAATTCTGTTGATGACGTTCTCGCGCCGTGCAGCCGCTGAAATGACTGGCCGCGTTGCGCGCATCGCCCGCAAGGTGCTTCCAGGCAATGCCGAGGCGATCACTGCGGCGCTGACCTGGGCCGGCACGTTTCACGGGCTCGGCGCGCGGCTGCTGCGCGAATACACCGAGCGGATCGGCCTCGATCCCGCCTTCACGATCCATGACCGCGAGGATTCCGCCGACCTGATGAACCTGGTCCGCCACGAACTCGGGCTATCAAATACGCAGAAGCGCTTTCCGACCAAAGGCACCTGCCTTGCGATCTATTCGCGCTGCGTCAACGCCGACATGCCGCTCGAAGAGGCCTTGGCGCGGCATTTTCCGTGGTGCGCGGAATGGGCCAATGAGCTGAAGAACCTGTTCGCGGCTTATGTCGGCGCCAAGCAGGCGCAGAACGTGCTCGACTACGATGATCTGCTGCTCTACTGGGCGCAGATGCTGGCCGATGGCGCGATCGCGGCCGAGATCGGCGATCGCTTCGACCATGTGCTGGTCGACGAATATCAGGACACCAACCGGCTGCAATCGTCGATCCTGCAAGGCGCTGAAGCCGCATGGCGCGGGCCTCACCGTGGTCGGCGACGACGCGCAGTCGATTTATGCCTTCCGTGCCGCCACCGTGCGCAACATTCTCGACTTCCCCGATCAGTTCAGCCCGCGCGCCGAAATCATCACGCTCGACCGCAACTACCGCTCGACCCAGCCGATCCTCGCCGCGGCCAATGGCGTGATCGGTCTGGCACGCGAACGCTTCACCAAGAATCTGTGGACCGATCGCGTCGCATCGCGGAAGCCGCAGCTCGTCACCGTGCGCGACGAGACCGACCAGGCGCGCTACATCGTCGAGCAGGTACTGGCGAAGCGCGAACAAGGCGTCACGCTGAAGCAGCAGGCAGTGTTGTTTCGCACCTCCTCGCACAGCGGCCCTCTGGAGTTCGAGCTGGTCAGGCGCAACATTCCATTCGTCAAGTTCGGCGGGCTGAAATTCCTCGATGCCGCGCATGTCAAGGATGTGCTGGCGTTCCTGCGCTTCGTCGAGAATCCGCGAGACCGCATTGCCGGCTTCCGCGTGCTGCATCTCATTCCGGGCGTCGGGCCGACCTCGGCTCAGCGCGTGCTCGATGCGATCGTCGACAGCGCCGATCCGATCGCGGCATTGTGTGAGCTGCCGCAGCCGGCCCGTGCCGGCGACGCCTGGAGCGCGTTCACCGACACCATGGCGCAGCTCAGGCAATCGGAGTGGCCCGCCGACATCGAGCGGATCAGGCTGTGGTACGCGCCGCATCTTGAGCGCGTGCATGAGGATGCAGAGGTGCGCACGGCGGACCTGCAGCAGCTCGAACAGATTGCCAGCGGCTACGCCTCGCGCGAACGCTTCCTCACCGAACTCACGCTCGATCCGCCGGATGCAACGTCCGACCAGGCCGGCGTGCCGCTGCGCGACGAAGACTATTTGATCCTCTCCACCATTCATTCGGCCAAGGGCATGGAGTGGACCTCGGTTCACGTGCTCAACGTCGTCGACGGCTGCATGCCGTCCGATCTCGGCGCCGGCACCAGTGCGGAGCTGGAAGAAGAGCGCCGCCTGCTCTATGTCGCGATGACCCGCGCCAAGGACGAGCTGCACCTGATGGTGCCGCAGCGTTTCTTCGTGCACGGCCAGCCGGTGCGTGGCGACCGTCACGTCTACGCCTCGCGCACCCGCTTCATCCCGGAAGCCCTGCTGCCGCTGTTCGAGCGCACATTCTGGCCGCGCGTCGAGGCCGCGGCGCGGATGCCGGGTCAGGGACCGCGGATCGACATTGCGGCCAAGATGCGCGAGCGCTGGCGGTGAGCCCAGTATCCTGCCGCGGACCAATGGCAGGGATCGAAACCGAGCGTTTCCCCTAGCGACCTTCCAATCATCAAGACCAGGCCTTAGCTCGTGCGGCATCGAGGCGCCCGTCGCCGGGTGCGAGGAATGAAACCCATGGCAGCACAAATCGAGTTCGGGCTGGATACGTTCGGCGATGTCACGCGCGATGCGGCGGGCACTTCGCTGGCGCATGCACAGGTGATCCGCGACGTGGTCGAGGAAGCCGTGCTGGCCGATCAGCTCGGCATCGACTTCATCGGCCTCGGCGAGCATCACCGCGCCGATTTCGCGATCTCTTCGCCCGAAATCGTCTTGTCTGCGATCGCGGCGCGAACGCAGCGCATCCGGCTCGGCACCGCCGTCACGGTGCTGAGCTCGGACGATCCGATCCGCGTGTTTCAGCGCTTCTCGACCCTGGATGCGGTGTCGAACGGCCGCGCCGAGGTCATCCTCGGCCGCGGCTCGTTCACCGAATCCTTTCCGCTGTTCGGCTTTGATCTGCAGCCAATACAACGAGCTGTTCGAGGAGAAGCTCGACCTGTTCGCCAATTTGCTGCGCCAGGAGCCGCTGAGTTGGGAAGGCAAGCTGCGGCCGCCGCTCAGGGATCAGCTGGTCTATCCGCCGGTCGAGCATGGCCGGCTCAAGGCCTGGATCGGCGTCGGCGGCAGCCCGGAATCGGTGGTGCGCGCCGCGCATTACGATCTGCCCCTGATGCTGGCGATCATCGGCGGCGATCCCCGGCGCTTCTTGCCCTATGTCGAGCTCTACCATCGCGCATTGGCGCAGTTCGGCCGCGAGACCAAACCGATCGGCGTGCACTCGCCAGGCTATGTCGCCGAGACCGACGAGCAGGCGCGCGAGGAGCTGTGGCCGGACTACAAGCTGATGCGCGACCGCATCGGCAAGGAGCGCGGCTGGCCGCCGATGGGCCGCGACGAGTTCATCTCCGAGGCCGAGCACGGCTCGCTCTATGTCGGCTCGCCGGAGACCGTCGCCCGCAAGATCGCCGCGACGGTGAAGGCGCTCGGCGTTTCGCGCTTTCAGCTCAAATATTCCGCCGGCCCTCTGCCGCACGACAAGCTGATGCGCAGCATCGAGCTCTACGGCCGCAAGGTCGTGCCGCTGGTCCGCGACATGCTGGCCTAGTTCGCGGCAGGCAGCAGCCGCGCGAGCTCGTTGGCGACGCGGGTCAGCACGCCGTCCCATGCATGCGGCCTGCTCTGGCGGAACAGCCTGATGCTCGGATACCAGGGGCTGTCCTCGCGATCGCGCAGCCAGCGCCAGTCGAGCGCGTAAGGCAGCAGCATCCAGCACGGCCGGCCGAGTGCACCGGCGAGATGCGCGACCGAGGTGTCGACGGCGATGACGAGATCGAGCGCCAAGACCGCGGCCGCCGTGTCGGTGAAATCGCCAAGCACTGGCCCGAGATCGATCAGGTCGGCGCCGAGCTGCTGCAGCACCGGACCATCAGCAGGCCGCGGCTCCTTCTGCAGGCTGAACAGCTGGACGCCCGGCATCACCAGGCGAGGCAACACGGCCTCGGCGGAAAGCGAACGCTGCTGGTCCCCCTTGTGCAGCGGACTGCCGGCCCAGACCACGCCGACCTTCAGCCCAGTGTGAGCACCGAGCGTCGCGCGCCAGGCCTCAACCTTGGCAGCATCGGCCTTCAAATAGGGAACGCCGGCCGGGATGGTGTCGAGCGTGGTGCCGAAGATGCGCGGCAGATCCATCAGCGGCAATTGCAGATCATACGGCGGCACCGGCTCGTCGCGGCCGAGAACGGTGACGCCTTCCATCGGCCGCAGCAACGCCGCGATCGCGGGCTGGACCTGCAGCACGACGGTGCCGCCGCGCTCGACAACCATCGGCACATAGCGGACGAACTGCAGCGCATCGCCGATGCCATATTCGGCGAACAGCAACAGCGTCCTGCCGGCGAAGCTTTCGCCCTGCCATTCCGGCCCTTCGAATACCGGCATGCCTTCGGCGAGCTGCTTGCACTTGCGGCCCCATTGGTGCTCGACAAAACCTTCGGCGAGATGGCCGCACATTAAGAGGAAATGCGCGTGATTGTAGCGCGTCAGCGGATTGTCGGGCGCCAGCGCAAGGGCCTGGTACGACACCTCGAGCATCTCATCGAGATCGCCCTTGTTGCGCAGCGCGACCGCGAGATTGGCGTAGCCCTTGGCATAGCCGGGATCGGCGGCGATGGCGCGGCGATGCGCTGCCACTGCCGCATCGGCATTGCCCAGCTTCTCATGGATGATGCCGAGATTGGTATGGGCCGGGGCATGATCGGGCTTGAGCGCAAGCGCCTGCTCGGTGGCCACGATGGCGGCGTCGAACTCTCCGAGCCCGCAGAGGCAGCCGCCCAGATTGCTCCAGATAACGACATCGTCGGGATCGAGCCGGGATGCCAGCCGATAGGCCTGCACGGCCTGTTCCGTCCGGCCGGCCTCATGGAGCGCATGGCCCAGCAGCCGCATCGGAATGACGTTATCAGGCGCAAGCGCGACGGCACGACGATAGTGAACTGCCGCATCGTCGAACTGGCTCTGCTTGTAGAGCGCATTGCCGAGCGCGATCTGGAGCTCGACATCGCTGGGCTCGCTGCCCTGCGCGTGGAGGTAGGCGGCGATCGCTTCGTCATGCTTGTCCTGGTCGGCCAGCGCATTGCCGAGATGACGCCATGCGCCCGGATAGGCCGGATCGCTCGCGAGCAGGCTGCGATAAATCTGCTCGGCCTCGGCAAACCGGTCCTGGCTCGCCAGCGTGATGCCGAGATTGCTGCGAGCGCGCGACAGGTTCGGATCGAGCGCAAGCGCATGACGGTACGCCGCTTCCGCATCCTCGTAGCGTGACAGCTCGAAAAATGCGGTCCCGAGCTTGGCGTGCAGGCCCGCATCCTTCGGGCGCAGCGCGACCGCGCGCTGGAACGCCGCGACCGCGCCGTCGCGCTCGCCTTTCACGGCCAGTGCATCGCCGAGCGTGACGAGCGCCGGCACATGGTTCGGGTCGCGCTCGAAGACGCGGCCAAGCAGCGCCGAGCCCTCCGGCATGCGGCCGCCCGAAAGGGCGATCACAGCGGCAAGGTGCAGCGCGGGGATGTAATCGGGATGTCCGTCGAGGATATCGCCGCACAGCGCATCCGCTTCGCGCGGGCGTCCCGCGTTGTAATGTTCCGCCGCCTTCGTCAACAGCCGATCGGCCGCCGCCATCACCATGATGCAACCCTCAACCCACATCCCAGATGGGGCTTAAACGAGCCGCGTGGTCGAATCAGGCGCGAGCGACGTGCGGCGCGAGCTGCCGAATCGGCATGACGGCGTTGGGCGGATTGCGGAAACACGGTTGCTAACAAACGATGAATATCATTCCGGCCTTCCGACCTCAGCTCTGCAACAAGCCTGTGATGGTGCGGTTGATGAAGGCGCGGTCGGCCGGAATCCGCATCGGATTGCCGGCGCGATGGCCGTGGATCGAGGGGATCGGGCACAGCTCGCGCGACGCCGCATGGACGAGCTTGCCGAGCTCGGCCTCATTGTCGCGCCAATCGAAATAGCGGTCGGTCTGGCCCGGCATCAGCAGCATGCGGGTGCGGATCGCACCCAATGCGGCAGCAAAATCGCCATTGAAGGCCGCGCAGCGGCTGATGTCGCCGTTCTGCCAGGTCGAGATCTGCGCCAGCAGGTTGTTGGCGTCGCGATGGGCGAACGCCGTATCCCAGTTAGTTGCGAGATAATTCTCCAGCGAGGCCGAGCCGGATTCGCGCCAGAGCTCGTCGCGATAGAACTCGTAGGACATCGCCCAGCCGGCATAGACGCGGCCCATCGCGCGCAGCCCTGCGACCGGCTTCTCGACGAAGCGGCCATTCCTGAACGCCGGGTCGGCCGTCAGCGCCGCCTTCACGCTTTCGAGGAAGACGTAATTATAAGGCGAGCAGCGCGCGCTGCCGCAGACCACCGCGGCGCGCTCGACCATGTCGGGGTGACAAGCGGCCCAGTGATAGGCCTGCATGCCGCCCATCGACCAGCCATAGACCAGTGCAATCTTTTCAATACCGAACTGCTCGATCAGCAGCCGCCGCTGCACGGCGATCGCATCGTGATAAGTGATCAGCGGGAACGGCGCGCCGGCCGAAAACTCCGGCGTGTTCGATGGCGAGGACGATAGCCCATTGCCGAACAGGTTCGGGATGATGATAAAATACCTGTCGGGATCAAGCGCGCCGCCACGCTCGACCAGCCATTCGATGTCGGTATGCTGGGCGCTGAACGAGGTCGGATAGAGGATGACGTTGTCCTTGGCCGGCGAGAGCTTGCCATAGGTCTTGTAGGCGAGCCGCAGCGACGGAAACGTGATGCCCGACTGCAGGACGACGTTGCCGGCCTCGAAGGTCTGATAATCGCGGCTATCCGTCATGGGCATCAGCCCTTCCCCTTAATATTGGACGCATCGCGCATCAAGCCGGATCAGCTTTTCATCACTCCCTGGGCACGTTGCGGTCGAGATCCTCGAGCCAGGCGGCGGCGTTGCCGTCCGATGGCGCGCGCCAGTCGCCGCGCGGCGACAGCGCACCGCCGGCCGCGACCTTCGGCCCGTTCGGCATCGCCGAGCGCTTGAACTGGCTGAAGGCAAAGAAACGCCTCAGGAACAATTCCAGCCAGCGCCTGATGTCGGTGAGCGCGTAAGAGCGCCGCTTGTCCACGGGAAAGCCGGGAGGCCATTCGCCGGCCGATGCATCCTTCCAGGCATGCAGCGCCATGAACGCGATCTTCGACGGCCGCATGCCGTAGCGCAGCGTGTAGAACAGATTGAAGTCCTGCAGCTCGTAGGGGCCGATCGCGGCTTCCGTGCTCTGCGGCGTCGCGCCCGCCTCGACCGGCACCAGCTCCGGCGAGATCTCGGCCGCCAGCACCGAATCCAAGGTCCGGCCGACCTCGTCACTGAACTGATGCGAGGCGATCACCCAGCGGATCAAATGCTGGATCAGCGTCTTCGGCACGCCGGAATTGACGTTGTAGTGCGACATCTGGTCGCCGACGCCATAGGTGCACCAGCCGAGCGCGAGCTCGGAGAGATCGCCGGTGCCGAGCACGATGCCGCCATGGTGATTGGCGAGTCGGAACAGGAAATCGGTGCGCAAGCCGGCCTGCACGTTCTCGAACGTGACGTCGTAGACCTTCTTGCCCTCACCATAGGGATGGCCGATGTCGTTCAGCATCTGGGTCGCGACGGGACGGATGTCGAGCTCGGATGCGCTGACCTGCAGCGACTTCATCAGCGCATGCGCGTAGGACTTGCTGGCGCTGCCGGTGGCGAAGCCCGGCATCGTATAGGCCAGAATGTTGGTGCGCGGCAGACCGAGCAGGTCCATCGCCTTGGCGGCGACGATCAGCGCATGCGTCGAATCGAGCCCGCCGGAGACGCCGATCACGATGCGCTTGGTGCCGGTGGCGCGCAGCCGCTGCACCAGGCCGGAGACCTGGATGTTGTAGGCCTCGTAGCAGTCCTGGTCGAGCCGCGCGGGATCGTCCGGCACGAACGGAAACCGCTCGACCTTGCGGACAAAGCCGATGTCGTCGTCCGGCGGCTGCAGCTCGAAACTGACGCGGCGATAGAAGGCGCCGTCGCGCGCCTTCGCTTTGGCATTGTCGTCGAACGTGCCCATCAGGACGCGCTCCTGCCGCAGCAAATCGAGATCGACGTCGGCATAGGTGATCTGGCCGTCCTGGCGGAAGCGCTCGCTCTCGGCCAGCAGCACGCCGTTCTCATAGATCGAGGTCTGGCCGTCCCAGGCGAGATCGGTGGTGGATTCGCCGGCGCCGGCGGCGGCATAGATGTAGGCGGCGAGGCAGCGCGACGAGGTCGATCGGCACAGCAGCGCGCGCGACCGGGCACGGCCGACCGTGATCGGGCTGCCGGAGAGGTTGACCAGCACGGTGGCGCCGGCAAGCGCGAGCTCCGAGGCCGGTGTCACCGGAATCCACATGTCCTCGCAGATCTCGACGCCGATCACGAGCCCCGGCACGTCGCTGGCGGCGAACAGCAGGTCGACGCCGAACGGCGCCGTCATGTCGCCGATCGCGATCTCGCGGCCGGTCATGCCGGCGCCGGAGGCGAAATGCCGGCCTTCGTAGAATTCGCGGTAGGTCGGCAGATAGGATTTCGGCACCACGCCGAGGATCTGGCCGTAATGGATCACGACCGCGCAATTATAGACGCGCAGGCCGAAGCGCAGCGGCGCGCCGATGACCAGCACCGGCATCAGTTCGGCCGAGGCCTTGACGATGGTCGCCAGCGCACGCTCGACCGCATCCAGCAGCGGGTCCTGGTTGACCAGGTCCTCGATGGCGTAGCCGGACAGGCAGAGCTCCGGAAACACCGCGACCGCGACCGACTGATCGTCGCAGGTCCCGCGCCGCGGCCAGGATCGCCGCCGCATTGGCGGTGGGATCGGCGACATGCGAGACGGTCACGCAGGCGGCCATGCGGGCAAAGCCGTGCCGGTAGATCGAATGAAAGCTCATCGCGCGCGGGTCCTCCTGTCACCTCTATATGGCATCGCGGGGTAGTCGGGCCAGCGCGGGCCGCGATTGCCTGACCAGCGTGGGAGCGCTGGACGGGATGGCCGGCGCAGGCGCTCATCCCAGCGAACGCTGCACGTTCGGCGCCCCGCTCTCTCCGTGCCGCCATTCCGGCGGCGCCCGGAGGGCGAGCCCGGAATCCATAACCACGATCGGGAGTATGGATTCCGGGCTCGCGCTACGCGCGCCCCGGAATGACAGTGTGTTTTTGAGACGACCGTCCCGGATACAGCATCGCATTCTCGCGGCGACCTCGCCCGAGCTATGCATCCGTCTGAAAGCCCTCGACAACGAGAGGGCGCAGGGAAGGCCGGGAGCTCGCCGCCCCCATGGCCCCCGTGCGTAAAGAAATGCACGGGGCGAGAACCACAGGATCGGCCAAGACATCCCGGCCTTCCCTGCGCGAATGGGTTACGGCTTATACGCGCTCTCCTCGGGGACCGGCTTGATTGCCCCCGTCACGCACGATGCTCGTCAAAAGCATCGCGCGCTTGGCCTCAGCACCGGGAGGCCAGGACCACACGACTTCGCCGTCCGTGCCGCGGCACTCGTCAGTTGCCGCCTTCACGTCCATCGCAGCCCGCCTCCACGTTCGTGACGACGCGTACGCCCCTCTCGATGAGGCGGGATGCGAATCAATAGCACGATTTCTGAAAAAGAGAAAGAAAAATTTGCAGGTCGCAGGTCGTGGGCAAGTTTGGTTCGAAATAAGCTCTTAGCCGTCGCAACCGACAAGGACCGAGTCCTTGCCGCGCCCCAACGATGTCCTGGCATTCCGAAGAGAGAACGTCTCGACGATGTCGTATTTCGGGAACTCAACGGTGAATGACTTTTGACGGCTCACCGCGAGCGCGTCTACCAAGCCGGCCAAATCCTGCAGTCCGCTTCTGGTGCTGGCCTGAAATTGAATCTCTTCGAGATCAAACGGATAGTTCTTGCCATCCACGATGATCTGGACCGTCACGCGCTCTTTGGCTTCCGGCTTGACTTTTTTTGACGAGATGAACATGCCCGGCGTGTGGTCCTCCTGACCACTTGGACAGTAAATGTTCACGCTCGAACCATCAGCATTTTCGATGATGGCTTCCGACGTCCCCTGCGCAAAACCCGATGTCCAACGGTAGTCGACAGCAGAAGCGGGCACGCACAAGCACAGGCTCAAGGCCGAAACCAAAGCAGCTCTCATTGGCTTTGAATGCGCCAGCGGCGTGACTCGCCTAAACGACCGCAATTGCATCGCTTGGATGTCCGTGTGGCGAGCAGAAGAAGCTGGCGATCCCGGCATGACTCGAACATGCGACCTACGGTTTAGGAAACCGCCGCTCTATCCAGCTGAGCTACGGGACCGGATCCGGCATCAAGATGCAGGAGCTTCGCGCCCCTCATAGCAGAGGCAGGACGGGGTCGCCAAGCCTCGAGGCAGGCCGCCAGAGAACGAACGCCTGCCGACAGTCAACGGTGTCGTCCCGGGCAAGCGAAGCGCAGACCCGGGACCCATTGTCCCGGTCATCTGCCTTGCGAGGGCTGGAGCTCCAGCTCGGTTCGACGATCACCAGCGGTGGTTCTGGGTCCCGGCGCAAGGCCGGGACGACAGCGGGGGTGTGGCGGCGGCAACGCAAGGCCGGCAGCGAACGAGAACGGGCTGCCAACAGTACAGGGCGTGGTCCAAGCCGCACCGATCCACGCCCGCCTCGCTTTCCCACGTTACTTGCCTGCCTCACTTCGCCGCGTCACATCCCGGCAGATCGAACAGCGCGTGCAGGCCGCAGGGCGAGGTCAGCATCTTGTCGCCGTCATGGCCGACGCCTGCGACGTCGAACAGATGATGGTTCGGCGTGCCGTGGTCGCGTTTGGCCATGGTGGCGGCGTAGGAATGGCCGCGCATGTAGCGATAAGGGCCTTGGGCCTCGGCCATGCAGCTCTTGTCCAGCGCGGGGTGGTTCGGATTGGTGTCCTCGGTGCCGAGCAGGTAGATCACGCGGCGCGCGACATAGGCCTGTTCCAGCGCGGCCGGCGTGGGCTTGGCCAGATAATCCGGGCGGGCCTGCATGCCGTATTTCCAATTGTCATAACCGGTGCAGGTGGCCGCGATCTCAGGCTCCGGCCGCTCACCTGAGAAATAGGCATAGGATGACGGATTGGCGACGACATAGCGCACCGCGATGTGAGCTTTCGTCAGCGGCGCCTCGCCACGGCCGGCGATCGCATAGCGCTGCACCACCTGGCCGCCGCCGGAATGACCGGCCACGACGACGTCTTTCAGGTTCGGAAACAGCTTTCGGTCGGCGAGCCGCGCCAGGATGGCGTCCAGCGCCTCGAACGACGAGGCCGGCTTCGGCCCGGTGGCATCGTCGCCGCCTTCCCACCCTTCCCAGGTCCAGCGCAGCGTATCGGCCGGCAGATGATGGGTCTCGACGTCGATATCAGCGAGGAATTGCGGAACGATCATGATGGTCGCCTGCCCGGCCGCGCCCGCGGCCGCCTGCGCCGTCTTGGCGGACTTGTAATACACGTCCGCATTGCGCAGCCGGCCGTGCAGTACAACCACGGCCCTGACGATGTTGGGCTCCGGCTTCGACCAGTCGCTGGAGACATACAGCGGCAGCGTGCCCTTGGTCCCGACCGCGATCCTGGAGTCCGCCACTTCTTTCACCGGCTTGTGGTTCGGGGCGTCCTCGTCGGCCGCCATTGCGGACGCGGCGGCAAGGGTGAGGATCACGGGCGCGGTCCAGCGCAACAACTTCATTCGACAGCCTCCATCGACGGGGTTCCGACATGCCGGTCACGGGCGGGCGGAGTCAATGGAAACGGCGGGCCGATGATAAGTGATCGCACCTGCGAGATTGGTAGGCGCTGCCCTCCAGGCGAGGGTTCGGCGGCCCGGCCGCGCCTTTCTTGAACGCCATCACAGCCTCGTTTGTGGCGTCCGGTTGCACCTATCCGAGGCGCGGCCGATGGTCTAAGAGAGCGGGCGCCGCGGTGCGGTCGGCGGGACTTTTTCACGTGCCGTCGGCGCGACCGCGGGCCAAGTTCCGGCCACAGCTCCCCGCGCTGTTTGCCGTCAAGCGCGCCCGTCCCAATCGCCTCAGCCGAGGGAAACAGAAACGTCGATGCTCATCCGATCGGTCATTTTCGGCATGCTGGCGAGCGCCCTGTTCGCCACAGCCGCTCCGGCGCAGGACACCCGCAACCTGCTGGAGTCCAAGGAGTTGCTCTACAATAACATTTACGTGTACGACGAGCCGCCCTACCGCAGCATGACCTTCGGTCACAACCGGCGCATCTACACCGAGAGCGTCTACAATACGAAAGACGAGCGCGACCTGCCGGTCAGCTATACCCGCTTCATGACCGCGACCTTGATGTACGCCAAGGACGTTCATTCGGTGCTGGAAATCGGCTTTGGCGGCGGCCGCACCTCCTGGTATCTGCACAAGTTCCTGCCCGACACGCAGGTGACCTCGGTCGAGCTCGATCCGACCGTGCTGGAATTCGCCAAGAAATATTTCGGCATCAAGGAGGAGCCCAACTTCCATGTCGCCAATCGCGACGGACGGCTGTTCCTGCAGGAGTTGAAGGACAAATACGACATCATCCTGATCGACGCCTATCGCGGCCCGTTCGTGCCGTTCCATCTGCTGACCAAGGAATTCTACACCATCGTCAAGGACCATCTCGCCGATGGCGGCGTGGTGGCGCAGAACATCGAGCCGTCGACCATGCTGTTCGACTCCGCGGTCAAGACCATCAACGCCGTGTTCCCGCAGATCGACTTCTACAAGGCCGACGGCAACATCGTCACGATCGCCTATGACGGTCCTGAGAGGAAGCCGGAGGATCTCGCCGCGAGCGCCGATGCGCGCGACAAGGCGTATCAGCCTGCGCTACAGCCTCAAGGACATGCTGGCCGAGCGGCGGCGCATCGACATCAATGGCGGCCAGGTGATCGCGGCGGACGCCAAGGTGCTGACCGACGATTTCGCGCCGGTCGAGACCTTGAAGAACATCGAGCGCCACAACAGGAAGATGCCGTGACCGCGGTGCCGTCCCGCGCGTCCGCGCTCGCGGTCTACAGTTGCGCCTTCCTGGTCGGCTGCGTGCTGATGGGCTTCGAGATGCTCGGCAGCCGCTATCTGTTTCCGTATTTCGGCGGCGGCATCGGCACCTGGGCCAGCCTGATCTCGACCGTGCTGTGCGCGCTCGCGATCGGCTATTTCGCCGGCAGCGCCATCGATCGACCGCAAGCCGTCGGCACGGACCATGGGCACCATGATCCTGATCGCCGCGCTGTACCTGGCGCTGGTGCCGGCGACCGCCGACCAGATCATGTCGGAAATCCTGGAACAGATGGGCGACGGCGCTTACGCCACCCTGTTCGCCTCCACCGTGCTGCTGCTGATCCCGCTGACGCTGCTCGGCACCTTCTCGCCGATCGCCATCAGCCTGCTGACCCGCTCGGCGCAGGAGGCAGGCCGCGTCGCAGGCCTGGTCTATGGCGTCTCCACCATCGGCAATGTGGTCGGCACGCTGTTCACGACCTTTACGCTGATCCCGACGATCGGCTCGCGCGCGATCACCTATTGGTTTGCGGCGGTGCTGGTGGTCTGCGCCGGCATTCTCTTCGTTCCGTTCGGCAAGAAGCTGTCCTGAATATTCGTCCGGCGAGGTCGCAGGTGAATCGTTTTCGTCAGCACGTTTTAGCCGCCGCCGCGGCCTTGCTCTGCGCTGGCCGCACAGCCGGCTGTCGCCGCCGAGGTCCAGGTCGGCCAGTGGGACGGCAAGCTGGCGCTCGGCCACATCGCCGATCTCCTGCGCTTCACGCCGCGCTCGATGGAGGCGCCCGGGCATCAGCAGACCATCGACTACATCAAGGCCGAATTGGCCAAGAGCTCGCCCGACATGGTGGTGACGCAGAGCTTCATCGACCAACAATGACGACGGCAAGCCGCTGCATCTGACCAACATCATCGCCCGCTTCCAGGCGGACAATCCGCGCCGCAGTCATCGTCGCCACGCATTACGATAGCATCGTCAAGGCCTATCGCGACGCCAAGACGCCGGATGCGCCGATGCCCGGCGCCAACAATTCCGCCTCCGGCGTCGCATTGCTGCTGGAGACCGCGCGCGTGCTGGCGAAGTCACAGAGGCCCAATGTCGGCATCGACATGATCTTCTTCGACGGCGAGGAAGGCCCGAAATCGCTCGGCGCCGGCGACCCGACCTGGCATCCCCTCGGCTCGCCCTATTTCGTCGCAGCATCTGAAGGACTATTATCCCGGCGAAGCTGCCCGAGAATGCGGTCGATTTCGACATGGTGTGCGACCGGATCTGAAGCTGCAGCCGGAGCCGTCATCGATGCCTCGGCGCGGCCGGAGGTGACGAAGTTCTGGACCATCGGCAGCAAGCTCGCGCCCGGCGCCTTCGCCGGCAAATCCACGCCCTATGCCATCAGCGACGATCATACGGCGCTGCAGGAGGCCGGCATCCCGAGCTTCCTGGTGATCGATTTCGACTACGAGCCCTATTTCAACACCACGCAGGACACGATCGACAAATGCTCGGTCGACAGCCTGCAAACGGTGGGACGGACGCTGCTGCAATATCTGTATGCGCAGTGATGGCGCATTGCTCACCACGCCGTCTGCGGAACTGGCGACGATTACGCGGGTTCTCGCACCGTCCCCCGCAACAGAGACATTGCTGGCGACATAGCCATCGTTCAACCTCAGGGAGATCTGGGCGTCGTCCCATAACGGGACGCCTGCGGATGGCATCTGCGCGCGCGATTTTTGCGTATCTGCCGCGGCTTCGTAGCGGAGCCGTGTCGTCATTAAGCGCGTATCGCGCCGGTCCGCACGGAAAGCTGCGTAAGGCGCAGCATTGAGGTGACCCGCCCCGAAAATGGCGACAATTATTCTTAATCTGCGTCGGCGAATGCGCTGGGGAAATTGTTCGTGTTCGCGTGCCGCTTACCAGTCCTGCTGCTTGCTGCAACCGTCAGCTTGATGGTTTTACAACCTAAACGTGCGGTCGCGGCATGGTGGAGCAAGGCCCCGGCCGATTTCGAGGAATGCGCCGATCTCGCGGAGAAATCCCCGACCAAGGAGCAGAAGACGGCCGCGCTCGCCGACTGCAGCGCCAAGTTCGCAGGACGACGCAAGCCCGGCGGCGGCTACACCTATTACGATTTCATGCAGAATCGCAGCTTCGACATCGCCGGGCCCAACCCGACGCCGGAGGAGCAGAAATATATCGATCAGCAATACTCGCTCTACCTCGAGAAGCAGCGCCACGACAGCGTCACCGCTGCCTTGCTGGCGCAACAGCAGGCGCCGGAGCCGGTCATGCTGCGCGGCGAGAGCGATAATGCGCCGGCATTCGGCGAGAAGGTGCCGCTACCGATGCAGCGGCCCCGGCCGCCGATGTCGCCTGCCGCGCTCGCCGAAGCACGCGCCCGCGCCAAGGCTCAGCTTGCACCAAAGATGCGGCAAAGGACAGCTTCTCCTGTAACTGGCCCGTCTTGTCGGAGAAGCTCGACGAGCTGAAGAAGCTGTTCGGCGGCGCCGCGGCCCAGTCGCCCGCGAAGGCGAAGAAGAGCTGAGGCCGCAGCGGCGCGGGCCGCAGTCTGCAATCCACACTTCTCACGATGCGTTCCGCCGGCACAAGCCGGCATCGCAGCGTCCATCGGCTCCGAGGCGGAACTGGGCGGCGGCCGATCGCTTTCAAGCATGACGACCCGATGACGCGCCGCGCCTGTGCACGGCACAGGCATCGAGAGCGGAAGATGAACCGACGAAGTCGGTGCGCACGGCGACTTGTAACCGCGACCGGCGAACAGTACTTTTACTGCTGAAACCGCAGGAGGTAGCGATGGGCTTACTCGACATCCTCAACGGCATGCAGAACGGACCGCACGGGCCTTCTCATCCCAGCACGCAATCCAATGGCGGCATGTCGCCGATGACGATGGCGATCCTGGCGCTGCTGGCCTGGAAGACCGTGAAGCATTTCTCGCAAGGCGGTACGCAGCCGAACGCGGCGCCGGCACCGCAGCCCGCTCCGCCGCCGAGTGGCGGCGGACTTGGTGGTGGTCTCGGCGGCGGGCTTGGCGGTGGACTTGGCGGTGGACTTGGCGGTGGACTTGGCGGTGGACTTGGCAACATCCTCTCCGGCGGATTGGGCGGCCTGCTGGCGGGTGGCGCTGCCGGCAGCGTGCTCTCGGGCGGCCTTGGCGACTTGCTCCACCAGTTTCAGCAGAACGGCCAGGGCGAGACGGCGAATTCCTGGGTGGGTAGCGGACAGAACAAGCCAATCTCGAAAGGCGACCTTGCCAATGCGCTCGGCGCCGATCAGCTCGATCAGCTCTCCTCGCAAAGCGGCATGTCGCGCGACGAGCTGCTCGACGGGCTCAGCCAATATCTGCCGAAAGTCGTCGATCATCTGACGCCGGATGGACGGCTGCCGAACGCGGATGAAGTGTCGGGGCGTATTTAACGGTCGTGTCGGCTATCGCCGAGCAGATGGGGAGAGGATCATGCTGTATATTCTGATCGTCGGCATCGTCGCCGGATTTCTTGCGCGGTTCCTGTCGCCGGGACCGAACAATCCGAGCGGGTTCATACTGACCACCGTGCTCGGCATTGTCGGCGCCTTCCTGGCGACCGCGATCGGCCAGGCCATCGGGCACTACGGTCCCAACCAGGGCGCGGGCTTCATCATGGCCACGATCGGCGCGATCGTGGTGCTGTTCATCTGGAACCGGCTGGTCGCCAGCGGCATGATCCGCGACTACAACCGGTGAATTCAAGCAGCCGTGTGAACAGAGATCGTCATGGCCGGGCTTGGCCCGGCCATCCACGCGTATCCTCAAATGACGCTGGACGTGGATGCCCGGGACAAGCCCGGGCATGACGAGGGGAGAGCGTTCGCCTTCCTCAACTGATCAGATGCATGCCCGCATCCATCCGCACCACTTCGCCGGTCATGTTGCTGGATGCCGGCGTGGCGAGGAAGCAGACCAGCTGCGCGATGTCCTCGGCTGACGAGGCCACCTTGAGCGGCACCCGCGCGATGACAGCGTCACGCACCTGTTTGGCGCCGGCCTCGCCACGTCCCTTGGTGAACCAGGGCGTATCGATATAGCCCGGGCACACCGTGTTGACGCGGATCAGCGGCGCCAGCGCGCGCGACAGCGACAACGTCATGGTGTTGAGCGCGCCCTTGCTCGCCGCATAGGCGACCGACGAGCCATTGCCGCTGATGCCCGCGATCGACGAGACGTTGACCACCGCTCCCGGCCGGCCGCTCTCCTTTGCAGTCGCCTCCAGCATCGCGCGCGCCGCGCGGATCATCTGAAACGGACCGATGGTGTTGACGCCGTAGATGCGCTGGAAGTCCTCCGCCGACAGGCCGTCGAGATCGCCATGGGCGACATGCTTGGTGGTGCCGGCATTGTTGATCAGCGCATCGAGCCGGCCCCAGCCGCCAGCCGCCGCCACGATCTTCTTGCAGTCGTCGTCGCGCGACACGTCGCCCTGCACCACCACGACCTCGGCGCCTTCCTTGCGGCAGAGATCGGCGGTCTGCTCCGCCTCGGTCTTGCTGTTGGAATAGTTGACGACGATACGGCCTCCGCTCTTGGCAAGGATCGCTGCGGTCGCAGCTCCCAGCCCCGATGCCGAGCCCGTCACGATTGCGCACAGCCCATCCTTCGTCATCGGCGTATCCCCTGTTCTAATTGAGCGACCTTCTTAGCCAAGTTCGCGGGAGGTGCAAATCCGCCAAACTCCATTGCACGGAAAACACGCCTAAAACCCTTGCGCCAAATTCACGTTAGCGGAGGCCCTATGTCAGGGACGGGGACCGCCCTGCGACTGAAGCGCTTGTCAGGACAAGGGCTTTTCCTCATCATGCCGGCCAATCAAAAAGCACCGGCTGCAAGCAGCCCGATGCGGCAAGACGAAGCGAGGAGCGCTGTGGCGGAAGCTGAGAACATCGTCGTCGAGACGGCCGAGAAGATCTTCGCTGATCTTGCCGACGCGCAAGAGGTCAATCGCGACAAGCAGGGTCAGTGGAAGGCGCCGCTCTGGCAGGCGCTGAGCGAAGCGGGCCTGCCGCTCGCCTGGGTGGACGAAGAGCACGGCGGCTCCGGTGCGAGCCTTGCGGATGGCTTCGGCGTGCTCGGCGCCGCCGGCCGGTTTGCAATCGCAGTTCCCCTTGCCGAGACGATGCTGGCTGGATGGCTGCTGGCGCAAGCCGGCATTGCCTCGCCCGAAGGCGAGATGACGGTAGCGCCTGCGGGCCCGAAGGACCGCATGATCAGTAATGCCGACGGCACGCTGTCGGGCCGCGCCCGCGGCGTGCCCTTCGCCAAGGCGGCCAAGCACATCGCGGTGCTCGCTGCTGGTGCTGACGGCGCGGTGATCGCGCTGGTCGATGCTGCGAAGGTTCGGATCGACAATCATCTCAATCTCGCCAACGACACCAGCGACATCGTGGTGCTGGACAAGGTCGAGCCGATCAGCGTCAAACCGGCGCCGAAGGGTTTCGATCAGCTCAATCTGATGCTGATGGGCGGCGTGGTGCGCAGCCTGCAAATTGCGGGCGCGCTGGAATCGATGCTCGACGTCAGCGTCCGTTATGCCGGTGAGCGCGTCGCCTTCGAGAAGCCGATCGCGAAATTCCAGGCCGTGCAGCACAACCTCGCGCGGCTTGCCGGTGAATCGGCCGCCGCATTGGCGGCTGCGACCTCCGCCGCTGACACGCTGTCGAATGCGACCGGGCTCGACGATGCGGTGTATCTCGAAGCCGTGGCCGCCAAGATCCGCTGCGCCGAAGCCGCCGAGAAGGGCAGCGCGATCGCGCATCAGGTGCATGGCGCGATCGGCTTTACCATCGAGCACATTTTGCATCGCTTCACTTTGCGCGCGCTGGCCTGGCGCGACGATTTCGGCTCGGAGAGCTATTGGGCGGTCGAACTCGGCAAGCGCGTCGCCGCGCGCGGCGCCGACGAATTGTGGCCGCTGGTCGCCTCGCGCTAATCGAAACGAAAGAGATCCGTCATGACCGCAGCGCTCCGTTTCGATCCGATCCGCCTGCCGCCCGAATGCGAGAAGCTTCGCCAGGAGGTGCGTGCCTTCCTTGCTGATGAGATCGCCGCCGGCAGCTTCAATCCGTTCCAACCCTTGCGCGAGGATGCCGATGCGCGCGGCTTCTGCCGACGCGTCGGCGAGCGCGGCTGGATCGGCATGACCTGGCCGAAAAAATATGGCGGCCATGAGCGCTCGTTCCTCGAGCGCTATGTGGTGACCGAGGAGATGCGCGTCGCCAACGCGCCCACCCGCCGCTTCTTCGTCGCCGATCGCCAGAGCGGCCCGATCCTGCTGCGCTACGCGCCTGAGCATATCAAGGCGGACATCCTGCCGCGCATCTGTCGCGGCGAGGTCTGTTTCGCGATCGGCATGAGCGAGCCGAATTCCGGCTCCGATTTGTTCGCGGCCAAGACCCGCGCCACCAAGACCGAGGGCGGCTGGCTGATCAACGGCACCAAGATCTGGACCTCGTCGGCGCATATGGCCGACTACATGATCGCGATCTTCCGCACCTCGCAGCCGACCAAGGAAAATCGCCGTCACGGCCTGACCCAGTTCCTGGTCGACATGAAGACACCGGGCATCAAGGTCAATCCGATCGGCCAGATCACCGGCCAGTTCGAGTTCAACGAGGTGGTGTTCACCGACGCCTTCATTCCCGACGATCATCAGCTCGGCGAAATCGATGGCGCCTGGAAGCAGGCCACATCCGAGCTTGCCTATGAACGCTCCGGACCAGAGCGTTTCCTGGAGACCTACTACGTGCTCACCGAACTGGTGCGCGCCGTCGGCCCCAATCCGGACAGCCGCAGCGCCGAGGGCATCGGCCGGCTGGTGGCGCAGCTGCACACCATGCGCCGTATGTCGGTGTCGGTGGCCGGCATGCTGCAGGCCGGCAAGGAGCCGGTGGTGGAAGCGTCGATCGTCAAGGATATCGGCACGGTGTGGGAGCAGCAATTGCCGCACCGCGTGCGCGACCTCGCCGCTTTCGTCGAAGAGGATGCGGGCAATCGCGAGACGCTCGAAAGCCAGCTCACCTTCGCGATCCGCACCGCGCCGAAGCTGACGATCCAGGGCGGCACCACCGAGGTGCTGCGCGGCATCATCGCGCGGGGGCTGGGGTTAAGGTGAGTGTTAGAGACGCTGCATCTGAACACTACGCGTTTTCTCACGCGCTCGAGCGGCTTGCTCGGTACACCCTCTCCCCTTGCGGGAGAGGGTGGCGCGCATGAGCGAAGCGAAATGTGCGCCGGGTGAGGGGTCTGTCTCCGCGGATGCAGACCCCTCACCCGGTTCGCCGCCGCGTTCCGCGGCGACGATCCACCCTCTCCCGCAGGGGGAGAGGGTGGACCGCGCGAGCCGAGAGATTTACGTTCACCGGAGACATGACATGACCACATTCACTGACATCGGCGTCGAGATCCACGACCATGTCGGGCTGATTGAAATCCGCCGGCCGCCGCTCAACTTCTTTGATATTTCGCTGATCAACCAGATCGCTGACGCGCTGGATCAGTTCGACAACAACATCGAGATCCGCGCCTCGGTGCTGGCAGCCCAGGGCAAGGCGTTCTGCGCCGGCGCCAATTTCAACGATCCGGCGCGGCAGGCGCAGGAGGCACGCGAAGCCGCAGGCAAGGCGAAAGGCGATCCGGCCGACAGTCTCGGCCCGATCAACCATCTCTATATCCAGGCCGTTCGCATCTTCCGCGCCAAGAAGCCGATTGTCGCCGCAGTGCAGGGCGCCGCGATCGGCGGCGGTCTTGGCCTCGCGGTATCGGCCGACTTCCGCGTCACCTGCCCCGAGGCACGCTTCTCGGCAAATTTCACCAAGCTCGGCTTCCATCCGGGCTTCGGGCTCACGGCGACGCTGCCGGAGCTGATCGGCAAGAACAATGCGGAGCTGATGTTCTACACCAGCCGCCGCGTCACCGGCGAGGAGGCCTACCGCTGGGGCCTCGCCAATGTGCTGGTGCCGCAAGATCAGGTGCGCAGTGCCGCGCTAAAACTCGCCGCCGAGATCGCCGAGTGCTCGCCGCTCGGCCTGGTCTCGACCCGCGCCACCATGCGCAATGGCCTCGCCGACCGCGTGATGGCGGCGACCAATCACGAGCTCGAAGAGCAAACCCGGCTGCGCGCCACCGAGGACTTCAAGGAAGGCGTCAAGGCCACCGAGGAGCGCCGCGTCGCCAACTTCAAGGGGCGGTGAGGGTCCTAGTACATCTCCGCGCAAGCGTCGGAAAATCTTTGAAGCGACGTCGCGCTACAAACTCGGTGCCGTCCCGGCCTTGCGCCGGGACTCACGCCGCGGCGCCCGTTGGTACCAAAGCTATTGATCGGATTGCCTCGCACTACGGCCGCGGCGTGTGGGTCCCGGGTCAGCGCTCGCTTTGCTCGCTTGCCCGGGACGACAGTCGAAAACAACGGCTCACGCGGCCAGTGAAAATGTCACGCCGCCGAGCACAAAACTGTCCTCCGTCACGGCCTGACCACGCGCTCGTGCCGACGCCAGCACGCGTTCGACATCAGCAACCCGAAACGTCAGCCCGCTCATGATCTCCTGCTCGCCGGGCACGAAGCGGATGCGGGCGTTCGGCAGCTCGAGTTGCGGCGCCTCGTCCGCATCGATGCTCGGCGCGATGTCGAGGATCCGGCCCCAATGAACGGCGAGATCCGCCGGCTCCGGGCTTTGAAGCTCGACTGCGATCAGCGCCTGCGTGACCTCCTTGCGGATCGCGCGCTGCCAGTCCGGTCCGGCCGGCGGATAGGGGCCGAGCACATCATCGCTGCCGTCGGTGTGATTGAACTCGATGAAGGCGGCGCGACAGTCGCGCGGATGCAATTGCACGCCGTGGTACGGCGGATGTTCGATCACGTTCGCGGTGCGAACGCCGAGCGCGTTGGCGTGCGCCCCGCGCGCATCCGGATCATCGCAGGCGAAGATCGCCATGTAGCCGCCGCGGCCACTCGTCTTATCGAGGAAGCGGCCGGCCGCCGTTCCCTCGCGCGTCGGCGACACCACTTCGAGCAGGATACTGTCGACCGGCAGCAGCGCGTTCTCAAGGCCGTATTTCGCGACGTGCGAGTCGCGATAGCAGACTTCGAGGCCCATGATGGCGGCAATGTCGGAGATCACGGGCTCCAGCCGCGGCGCGACCAGGCAGATCTGACGGAGGTGGAGGTAGGTGGCCACGGCAAACTCCTTCTAGCGGCGGCAATACTGCTTCTGCCTGCCGCTGCCGTTGGAGAACAGGCACGCACCTTCCGCGCGGTCGCTGCAACCTCGCCCCGCTTGCGGGGAGAGGTCGGATTGCATCGCCAGATGCAATCCGGGGGAGGGGGTACAGGTCTTACAAATTGACACTGTTCGAGCGTCTGCCCCTCACCCCGCCCCTCTCCCCGTAAGAACGGGGAGAGGGGCGCACCGCCTTCTGCGCGATCAGCTCGCCATTTTCTCTCGCGAACTACTTCCCTTGGAATACCGGCTTGCGCTTTTCGACAAAAGCCTTCGCGGCTTCCTTGTGGTCGGCGGTTTCGCTACAGCGGGAGTGGTGAATTGCCTCGGCATCGAAGCAGGCTTCCAGCGACGATGTCTCGGCGTTGTTGATGTTGCGCTTGATGTAGCCGAGCGTCACCGTCGGACCCTGCGCCAACGAGAGTGCGAGCTCGCGCGCGGCGGCGTCGACCTCGTTGTCGGCCACCACCTTCGTCACCATGCCCAATGCGAGCGCTTCCTTCGCCGTCAGCACCGGCGAGGTCAGATAGAGCTCGCGCGCCTTGGCGCTGCCGAGCAGCTGGGTGAGGAAGTAGGTGCCGCCGTAGTCGCCCGATAAGCCGACCTTGGCGAAGGCGGTGGTGATCTTGGCGGTTTCCGACGCGACGCGCAGATCGCAGGCCAGCGCCATCGACAGGCCGGCACCGGCCGCTGCGCCGTCGACCTGCGCCACCACGGGCTTTTGCATCAGATGCAGGATGCGCGAGACCTCCATGCGGGCGCGCAAGGTCGACACCTTCTCCTCGAATGTCGACGGCGCCTTGCCTTCCGCCATCGCCTTGACGTCGCCGCCGACGCAGAAGGTGCCGCCGGCGCCCTTGAGCAGCACCGCACGCACAGCGGAGTCCTCGACCGCGCGCGTCGCCGCCTCGACCAGCCCCTTGGTCATCTCCGGATTGAGCGCATTGCGGCGCTCCGGACGGTTCATGGTGATGGTGAGCAGGCCATCTTCGAGCTGCTGCAGGACGATGTCGGTGGACATAGCGATGCCTCGTTTTTGTTGATTGCGTTTTCCTCGTCATTCCGGGGCGATGCGACAGCATCGAACCCGGAATCTCGAGATTCCCCGATGCGCGATTGCGCATCTGTGGTTCGCGTTAATGCGCGCCCCGGAATGACGGCCTTTCGGCCGTCACTTCTTCACCAGCGGGCAGCGGGACTGATCCAGCGACTGGAACGCCTGATCGCCCGGCACGGTGGCGAGCAGCTTGTAGTCGTCCCAGCGGCCTTTCGATTCGCTCGGCTTCTTCACCTCGAACAGGTACATGTCGTGCACCATGCGGCCGTCAGCGCGGATGTGGCCGTTCTTTGCGAACATGTCGTTGATCGGGGTGTCCCGCATCACCTTCATGACGGCGCCCGGCTCGGTCGTGCCCGCGGTTTTCACCGCATTGAGATAATGCAGCACAGAGGAATAGACGCCGGCCTGCGCCGAGGTCGGCACCCGCTTGGTACGCTCCATGAAGCGCTTGGTGAAGGCGCGGGTGTCGTCATTGAGATCCCAGTACCAGGCTTCCGCCAGCAGCAGGCCCTGCGCGGTCTGCAGTCCAACGCTGTCGATGTCGGACACGAAAGCGAGCAGTGGCGACAGCTTCTGGCCGCCCTTGGTGATGCCGAACTCGGCGGCCTGCTTGATCGCGTTGATGGTGTCGCCGCCGGCGTTGGCGAGCCCGATCACCTTGGCCTTGGAGGCCTGCGCCTGCAGCAGGAAGGAGGAGAAATCAGACGTGTTGAGCGGATGGCGCACGCTGCCGAGCACCTTGCCGCCGGTCCTGGTCACGACAGCGCTGGTATCCTTTTCGAGGTCATGGCCGAAGGCGTAGTCCGCGGTCAGGAAGAACCAGGTGTCGAGCCCGGACTTCACCGCGGCAAGGCCGGTGACGTTGGCCTGCGCATAAGTGTCGAACACGTAGTGGACGGTGTAAGGACCACAGGCTTCGTTGGTCAGCCGGATCGAGCCGGGGCCATTGAAGATGATGATCTTGTTGCGGGCTTTGGCGATCTCGCCCGCGGCCAGCGCGGTGGCGGAGGCCGCGACATCGTAGATCATCTCGACACCCTGGTTGTCGATCATGTCACGGGCGATGTTGGCGGCGAGGTCGGCCTTGTTGAGATGGTCGGCGGCGATCACCTCGATCTTGCGGCCGAGCACTTCGCCGCCGAAATCCTCGACCGCCATCTTGGCCGCGGTCTCGCTGCCGATGCCGGTGATATCGGCATACAGGCTCGACATGTCGAGGATGCCGCCGATCTTCAGCGGCGGCTTCTCGTCCGCGTGCGCGGTGGCCAGCGTACACAGCGACGCCAATGCAAGCAGCGACGCGCACATGCCGGATCGAATCCGTCTCATCAATCATCCTCCCTTGCCGGACGCGCCGCGTCAGCGGACGGCCGTTATCTTGGTTGGCTGCATCATGCCGCAGCGCCGCTAGCGCAGCAAGCGCCGCTAAGACATGCAGTTTTTCCGTTCGATGGAATGGATGTTTCGTGCGATGATGCGCTCATGTCGAATCTGCCTGATAACGCCGACTACTTGCTCGCGCATCGCGCCCTACCCATGCTCGCCGTGCTTGCGCTTGCGGTCATTCCGGTGTCATCGCTGCGCGCAGCCACGCCTTGCGCATTCGCCGACCAGGGCCAAGGCCACGTCACCGAGATCATCGACAACGATAGCTTTCGCCTCGACGATGGCCGCGAGATCAAGCTCTCCGGGATCGAGACGGCCGACATCGGCACCCATCAGGACGCTCGCGACGCCTTGGCTGCGCTGATCGCAAATCGCGACGTGACATTGCACGGCGACGACGACGCGCCCGATCGCTATGGACGACAGCGCGCTTTCGTCACGCTCACCGGCTCCGACACGTTGGTGCAGCGGGAACTGCTGGCACGGGGCAACGCGCTGGCTGCCGCAGACGTCGCCGACGCCGACTGCGCGCGCCTGCTGGGGGCCGCGGAGGCCGAAGCGCGCGCCGAACACCGTGGTATTTGGGGGGCGACCGTCATAAAAAACGCGGAAAGTCCAGACGATATTTTGTCTGGGATTGGGCGATTTACGGTTGTCGAAGGGAAGGCTGTTGTCCGTACGACAGGCGGGCGCAACCACCTATCTCAACTTCGGATACAACTGGACACGGGGCTTCGCGGTGACTATTCCAAGGCGCATAATGCCCGTGCTGGAGGCGGCCGGGCTTGCCGTTAAATCCCTCGAGAATCGACGGATTCGGGTGCGCGGTTGGGTCGAGGCCCAGCGAGGCAAAAATTCTGGACCCAGGATCGATATTCTCCGGGTGGCCCAGATCGAAATTTTGAACAACTGACCACGAAGGTACGAGAGTAGCGACGTGAACGGGTTTGTGCAGCAGCGCGCGAGAGCGATGATTCGCGGCCTTCAGGTCGCGTCCGCCTTGCTGTGCGCGGGCTTGGCGCTCGCCGGCTGCAGCAGCACGGGCAATGTGCAGACCAGCGTGGCGCCGCTGCCGACGCCGCGGCCGAAGCCGGCTGTCGTGCAGACCACACCCGCCGCCGACCGCGAGCATGAACGCATTCTTGCGACCTATGGTGGCGCCTATGAGGACCCCCATCTCGAGGCTCTGATCAACAAGACCGTCGAGCGGCTGGTTGCGGCGTCCGATCATCCGGAACAGGGCTACAAGGTCACCATCCTGAACTCGGGCGCGGTCAATGCCTTCGCCCTGCCGACGGGGCAGCTCTATGTCACCCGCGGCCTGATCGCGCTCGCCAATGACACCTCGGAATTGTCCTCGGTGCTGAGCCACGAGATGGCGCACGTGCTGGCGAAACACGCCACCAGTCGCGAGGATCAGGCGCGGGTCGTCACTCCCGTGGCCTCCGACGGCGATCCCGATCTTACCGCGCTGGCGCTGGCCAAATCCAAGCTAACGATGGCGAGCTTCTCGCGCGCCCAGGAGTTCGAGGCCGACGGCATCGGCGTCGGCATCTCGGCCAAGGCGCACTTCGATCCCTACGGCGCCGCGCGCTTCCTGACTTCGATGGAGCGCAATGCCGAGCTGAAGGCCGGCAAGACCCCGATCGATTTGCGCGCGCAGGACTTCCTGTCATCGCATCCGGCCACGCCGGAGCGGGTGCAGAACGCAGCCACGGTCGCCAAGAACTACGCCACGCCGGATGCCAACGAGCATGATCGCGAGAGCTATCTCTCGGCCATCGACAACATCGTCTATGGCGAGGACCCGAGCGAAGGTTTCGTGCGCGGCCGCCGCTTCCTGCATCCGAAGCTCGGCTTCACCTTCCAGGCGCCGGAGAACTACACGCTCGATAACACCGCGCAGGCGGTGATCGGCGTGCGCGAGGGCGGCGCGCAGGCGATGCGCTTCGACGTGGTGCGGGTGCCCGCGGAGCAGTCGCTCGGCGACTATCTCAACTCCGGCTGGATGGAGGGCGTCGACAAGTCGGCGACCGAGGACCTCACTATCAACGGCTTCCCGGCGGCCTCGACCACCGCGAGCGGCGATCCCTGGCAGTTCAAGGTCTACGCGCTGCGCTTCGGCACTGACGTCTACCGCTTCATCTTCGCCACGCGGCAGAAGACCACCGAGAGCGAGCGCAACGCGCGCGAGACCGTCAACTCGTTCCGCCGCCTGACGCTCGACGAGATCCAATCGGCGCGGCCGCTGCGCATCAGCGTGATCACCGTGCAGCCGGGCGACACCGTCGAATCGCTCGCGCACCGCATGAGCGGCGTCGACCACCCGGTCGAGCGCTTCCGCGTGCTCAACGGCCTCGATGCCCACGCCCAGGTCAAGGTGCGCGACCGCGTCAAGATCGTGGTGGATTGAGCAAGCGCAGGGCGGTTCGCGGCGCGCGCCGAGCGCGTCAGCTGAGTCGGTCTGGTCTCTCGTTTCATACAGCCGTCGTCCCGGGCAAGCGAAGCGCGACCCGGGATCCAAACACCGCCGTCAATGTTGAAGCGTGATGGAGCTAATTGCCCGCCTCACAACAACCGCCTGTGGTTATGGGTGCCGGCGTGCGCCGGGACGACGGCAGTGGGCGACGCGAGTGTGTCCGCTACAACAAACACCGCCCCAAACAAAAAGCCCGGCCTCGCGGCCGGGCTTTCGTATTCGAATAAAATGCTGACGCGTTATGCCGCTTCGTCGGCGACTGCGCTGTCGTCGCCGTCGGCATCATCGATATCGCCCTCGGCGTCCGCCTCGCCCTCGGCGCCGGCATCCGCCTCGGCCTTGGCGCCGCGGCGCGGGCTCTTGGCGAGCTGCCCCTCGATCTCCTTGACCGCTTCGGTCTCGGTCGAGTGCTGCACCACTGCGATCTCGCGCGACAGCCGGTCGAGCGCCGCTTCATAGAGCTGGCGTTCGCTGTAGGACTGCTCCGGCTGCGACTCCGAACGGTAGAGGTCCCGCACCACTTCCGCGATCGCGACGATGTCGCCGGAGTTGATCTTCGCTTCGTATTCCTGGGCGCGACGCGACCACATCGTGCGCTTGACGCGGGCACGGCCCTTCAGGGTCTCCAGCGCCTTCTTGACCAGCGCCGGGTCGGACAGCTTGCGCATGCCGACATTGGCGACCTTGGCGGTCGGCACGCGGAGCGTCATCTTGTCCTTGATGAAGTTGATGACGAACAGCTCGAGCTTGGCGCCCGCAATTTCCTGCTCCTCGATCGCCAGGATCTGGCCCACGCCATGCGCCGGATAGACCACGATATTCGTTGGTCTTGAAGCCCTGACGCTGCGTCAACACCTTCTTCTCCGCAGGCGCCGGGGCCGGCGCAGCCGGCTTGGCGGCGGTCACGGGCTTGGCAGCAGCGGCCGGAGCCGGCGCAGCCTTCGGGGCAGCCGTCTTCGGCGCTGCCGGCTTGGCAGTCACCTTGGCGGCAGCGGTCTTCGAGGCCGTCACCTTGGCAGCGGTCTTGGCAGTCTTTTCAGGCATTGCGCTTCTTTTGTTCTTTGTGGACTTGGCAGCCGAGGCCTTCGCGGCAGCCCGAACCTGCTTTACAGGTGTGCGGGCACGGCCCTTGGAAACGCTGCGGCTCGCCGCGGCGGCTTTTTTGGAACTCTTGGAAGCACTCTTTTTACGCGTTTTCTGTGACACAGCCTGCGCGCGGAACTGCCACGCCCCTGTTTGATGTTGCGGGAACCGAAAAGGGCGGCCACAAAGTTACGCAATGGCCGGGTTGGCTCTGAGAATGTGTCCAATATAACACATTCTCCGCAAAAATCAATGATTTACAGGGCGGGTGACCGGTATTGTGACGGTCCTGCGCCGTTAGGGTTAAGTAGGACGCGGTTTGGCTCGAACAATTGCAGCGATCGCCTGCCGCAATCGAGCCTTACGTCATTGTTTCCGCGTGATGTTTTCCCAACATAGGCGCTCTTTGCGGCGCTTCGGCGGCGGCCGAGAGACCGCACTGCGGCAGTGCAATATCAGTCGCCGGAGCCGGGATTTTTCGAGAAAAATTTGTCGAATTTTCCGTCCTCGCCGTCATGCTCCTTGGCATCATCAGGCGGGTCTTTCTTCTGGGTGATGTTGGGCCAGGCCTTGGCATATTCGGCGTTGACGCCGAGCCACTTCTCCAGACCCGGCTCGGTGTCCGGCTTGATCGCATCCGCCGGACATTCCGGCTCACAGACGCCACAGTCGATGCACTCGTCCGGGTGAATGACGAGCATGTTCTCGCCCTCATAGAAGCAATCGACCGGACAGACCTCGACGCAATCAGTGTATTTGCATTTGATGCAGTTTTCAGTGACGACGTAAGTCATCCAGCGCTCCGGACCAGTCTAAAACGTGTTGGGCTTGGACTAGCGCAGGACGTGATGTGCCGCAAGTGAAGCGGGACCAAGAATTGAATCAGCGCGCCTGTCCGGGCCGTTCGCTCAACTCGTCATAGAGCACACGCGCGGCAGTGGCGTCGCCGCGGCGCTCCGCAAAGCCCACGATCTTCAGCACGCGCACGCCGTGATCGAGCGCGATGGTCAGCACATCACCGGGCTTCACGCCATGGCCCGGCGAGGTCTCGCGCACGCCGTTGATGCGGACGTGACCCGAGGCGACGAGTTCAGCGGCGCTTGAGCGCGCCTTCACCACCCGCGCATGCCACAGCCATTTGTCCAGGCGCTGGCGCTGTGACGGAGTTTCGGACGTTGGCGTCGCCCTTCCCGGCTGCGTGCCGCGCGGTGCGGCTCAATCCTTGCGGTTGTTCGCCGACAGCTGCTCCTTGAGCGCTGCCAGCTTGGCGAAGGGCGAGTTCGGATCGATTGGCCGGTCGCGCTCGCGCGGGTTCGCGCTCGAGGCGTAAGGCCGCAGCGATGGCCCGCCCTTGTCGCGGCCGCCCTTGTCGCGGAAATCGCGTCCGCCGCGGCCCTCGCGCTCACCACCGAACTTGCCGCCCTTGTTGTTGCGGTCACGGTCGCGGCCCTTGCCGTCATGATCGCGGCGCGGCCCGCGATCCTCGCGCGGCGCCTGACCCGGGGTCTGGCCGTCACCGGCCGCCTGCTGCGCGCCGTCGCGCGGCGGGCCCTTGCGAAAGTCCTTGCCGAACTCCTTGACCCGGTCGCGGCGGCCGCCGCCGCCGGCCCCATGGCCGCCATGGCGGCGTTCGCCGCCGCGCTGCTCACCCTCGCCTGCAGCTGCGCCTGCGGCCTGCTCGCCGCCGGCCTGCGGCTGCTGGCCGCGATCCTGATGCGGACGGTGATGATGCCGGCCGCCACGCTGATGCTCGTGGCGCGGACGCCGCTCCTCGGAGCGGCCGCCGGGACGCCAGACTTCGACCAGCACGGGCTCGGCGGCTTCCGCCGCCGGCGTCGCAGCTGCTGCTGGTTCTGCGGCGGCGGTCTCGGCCGGCGCTGCTTCGCCCGCGGTGCTATCGGCGGACGCAACGTCGCTTGCGGCGTCGGCACCGGCCTCTGGCTGCGGCACGGATTCAGTCTGCGCCAATCCGGCCTGCGGCGCTTCGGGCGCTGCCGTCGCTTCGATTGCAGGAGACTTGGGTGCCGTCTGCTCAGGCTCCGGAGCAGGCGTTTCCGCCGGCGCGTCGACAAAATCGACCGTCGGCAGCGCCGAGACGGCAGAGACCGGCTCGGGCGCGGCGACGATCTGCTCGGTCACCGGCGCCACGGCGGCTTCCGCCACGGTAGGCACGGCCTCGACGGACACCTCCGGCGCAGCATCGACGCCCGCCTCTGCCGGCGTCTCGGCAACGATCTCGCCAGCCTCGCCGGACGTGGCTGCAGTTGCTTCACCTTCGGTCAGTACAGCCTGCTCGGCGGGCGCAGCGGCTTCGGCGGCCGGCGCTTCCACCGGCTTTTCGACTTCCTTGGGCGGCAGCGGGGCGCGCTTCTCCATGCGATAGCCGAGCGCCTTCAGGATCGAGGCAAAGTCCTCGCCGGCCGAACCGGTGAGCGAGGTCATCGCCTGCGTCACCACGAAACCGCGGCCATCGAAGGCACCGGCCGGCTTCTCGCCGGGCGCATTCTCGCGCCAGGCCAGTGCGGGGCGGATCAAATCGGCAAGGCGCTCGAGAATGTCGACGCGCACCGCGCGCTCGCCGCATTGCCGGTAGCCGAGCACGCGATAGGCATCGCGCGGCAGCGCCTTGTCGGCCGGGAAAGAGGTACGGCCCGAACTTGCCAGATGCTGCGCGCCGGTCAGCGCGGACATGTCGACATTGCCCTGCTTCTCGGCCCACAGCAGCGCAGCCAGCGCACGCCCAGCCGGCTTGAGCAGACCCGGCACGTAGATGTGGTAGGCGCCGAAGCGCACGCCGTATTTGCGTAAAGTGGCGCGCGAGGCCTGGTCGAGATCCTTCATCTCGTTGGCGATCTTCGCCCGCTCGATCACGCCGAGCGCCTCGACCAGCTGGAAGGCGATGCCGCGCGCGATGCCGGTGATGTCCTCGGCCTTGGAGAGCTCGAACAGCGGGCCGAGCAGCTTCTCGATATGCGTCTTCAGCCACAGGTCGAGCCGGGCCTGCACCTTGTCGCGGGCCGCGCCGGTCAGCCGCTCATCGGCGATGATGCGCAGGCGCGGATGCAGCGCGTCGTCGGCCGCGACCAGCTTGGCCACCGCATCGCCGGTCCAGCGCACGGTGCCGTCGGCGGTGAGCACGATGTGCTCGTCCGGAGCCGCGGAGAGCTTCTCCGCCCGCGCCTCGATCTCGCCGGCCAATGCCTTCTGGGCCGCGGCCTGCAAGGCCTTGGCCTCGGAGCCAGCCTCGGCGGTGTCGGGCGCGAAGGTGAATCCATCCAGCCGGCCGATTGCATGCCCTTCAACGATCACTTCGCCGGTCTTGCCGATTTCCGTATTCAAAACACTGTTCTCCCGCAGGCGGCGCATCAATACACTGGTACGGCGATCAACGAAACGCTCCGTGAGCCGTTCATGCAGCGCGTCGGACAATTTATTTTCGAGGTCGCGGGTAATCCCCTGCCAGTGTTCGGGGTCGCGCAGCCAGTCAGGCCGGTTGGCGACGAAGGTCCAGGTGCGGATTTGTGCGATCCGGCCCGACAACGTGTCGATATCGCCATCGATGCGGTCAGCCTGATCGACCTGGGAGGCATACCACGCATCGGGAATGCGACCTTTTTGCATCAGGAAGCCGAACACCGTTGTCACGAGCTCCGCATGCGCGGCCGGCGACAGCTTGCGATAGTCCGGGATCTGGCAGGTTTCCCAAAGCCGCTCCACGGCGCTTGCGCCATGCGCCATGTCGCGCACCTCGGCGTCGCGCACGACGTGATCGAGCACGCGCTGATCCTCGACGATCGGCGCGCGGGTCAGCGCCTCGTGGCCCGGCGCCAGCGCCAGCGACACCTGCAGCGCGCTCAGAGAGGAGAAATCCAGCCGCGAATTGCGCCATTGCAGCACCTTCACGCTGTCGAACGTATGGTTTTGCAGCGCATTGACGAGCTCGGGCTCGAACGGCGCACAACGCCCGGTGGTGCCGAACGTGCCATTGCGCGTCGCGCGCCCGGCGCGGCCCGCGATCTGGGCGAACTCCGAGGGCGTCAGCCGGCGAAACTGATAGCCGTCGTATTTGCGATCGGAGGCGAAGGCGACGTGATCGACGTCGAGATTGAGCCCCATGCCGATCGCGTCGGTAGCAACGAGATAGTCGACGTCGCCGTTCTGGAACATCGCAACTTGAGCGTTGCGCGTGCGCGGAGATAACGACCCCAGCACCACCGCCGCGCCGCCATGCTGGCGGCGGATCAGTTCGGCGATCGCATAGACCTCGTCGGCCGAGAAGGCGACGATCGCGGTGCGGCGCGGCTGGCGCGTGATCTTGCGGTCGCCGGCGAATTCGAGCTGGGACAATCGTGGACGGGTGATGATCGAGGCCCCCGGCAGCAGCCGTTCGATGATCGGCCGCATCGTGGCTGCACCGAGCAGCAGGGTCTCGTCGCGGCCGCGGCGGTTGAGGATGCGGTCGGTGAAGACATGGCCGCGCTCGAGATCGGCCGCGATCTGGATCTCGTCGACCGCGACGAAGGCGACGTCGAGATCCCTCGGCATCGCCTCCACGGTGGAGACCCAGAAGCGCGGCGCCTTCGGCTTGATCTTTTCCTCGCCGGTGATCAGGGCCACGGATTCCGGCCCCGTGCGGTCGAGGATCTTGTTGTAGACCTCGCGCGCCAACAGCCGCAGCGGCAGGCCGATGATGCCGCTCGAATGCGCGAGCATGCGCTCGATCGCAAGATGGGTCTTGCCGGTGTTGGTGGGGCCGAGCACGGCGGTGACGCCGGAGCCAGGAGCACGATCAGGCGTACGCTCGAAGGGCGAGGTCGCCGAGAGAGAAGAAAAGGCCATTCGCTAATTTGGGCTTTCGTGCCGGCGTTGTCAGCGCCGAAATCAGGGCAATTCGCGCGGCAATGGAACCGATTACGCGCGTTTCGAAGGTGCCGTCACGCTCACGTTTTGAAGGTGCCGTCCGCTCAGATCTGTCTCACATTGCTACGCATATAGGATCGCACCTTAAGCTTCGGAACGCCATGTGAACGAATCACGAAGGAATCGCTGACTCGCCTCATCTTCCGGCTCTGTTCGCTCAACATCTCGCGCTCATGCCGGCCGCTGGCACTAGATCAAGTTTTATGAGGACCGACAAGCAACCGTTTTACGACTGAAACGGTGAATGGTTGAAGCACGCGCGAGTTGAATCAGAATTGATCAGGAGTTCAAACGGATTCACGACCAATTTGCGGTGATGACGCATGCGCAAATGATCGGCGCTACGTTTCACTCACCAAGATTCCGGCCTCGGCGCTAACGCGTCGCCCCGGAATGACGAGGAATGTAGCTACTGCGTCTTGGCGACGTGCGGTGGCAGCTGCTGCGTCACGAACGAGGTCGCCTCCAGCATGCCCGCACCGAACGGCGTCGGGATCACCATCCGGAACGGCACCAGGATGCGGGTGCCCGCGATCGGCACGAAGGCGATCTCGATGTTGCGTGCGGTGGTGAGATATTTGATCACCGGCCGGTCAGGGATATAGCCCGCGATCGGCGTGAAGTAGATGGCGCAGACGATCGCCGGGCCGCGATAGCCCTTCTCCGCCTTGACGTTCTCCATGCGCTTGAAATCGAGCTTCAGTTCGTAGCGCATGCGGCCGTCGAACACGGGCGCACTGGCGTGGCAGGTCTCTGGCGTCATCAGTTCGCCGGTGCCGGGCACGCGCAACAGCGACGCGGTCATCGGGTCGAATACGCCGCGCTTATGCGCCTCCGTCACCGGGACGCGGTCGGGATCGACGGGCGGCTCGGGCTCGATACCGGATTCCTTCACATTGCCGTTCGCGAGCGTGATGTGGATCCGCTCTGACTTCTTCCCCGTGGTGGTCGAGGCCTGGTAGGCGTTCGCGACCAGCGCACCGTTGACGATGCGCCCTTGCGCCGCACCGGTCCCGGAGCCCTGCGCGAACGCCTTGAGCAGGCCTGCAGTGCCGCCCTGCGCCGCGGCCGCATAGGTATCGTCGCCAATTTCGATCGCCCAGGTGCCGCGGCCGATCGGAACGCCGGCGAGCGTCGCCTCGTATTGCGCATCGAGCCGGCCCTGCGCGGCAGCTCCGCCCGGAGCTGCCGCCCACAGCAGCAGCACGAGCCCCGCCGCGGCGAGGCCGCGCCGGAGAAGCAATGAGGTCGACGTTGCTGTGCTCACGAGAAGGATGATCCTGCGAAACCGCCTGCGCTGACCGCCGATATGCCGTCAGCCCCGTCATTTACGCGAAAAGAACGGGCTGATAACGCAGTTGTGGCCCGAAAGATGGCTTTTCAACCCTTTTGACGGCCACGCGCGGCCCTTGAATTTCAGCCCGGAATGCGCCCTTTTGATGGTACGGAGGTCTGGGTTATACCTTTGATCTCACGTCGGTTTTCGGGCGAAGCCGGCGAATGGCGAATAGGGAGTGGCGAACGGGACGGCGAGTGCGAATGGGGAGTAGCGAATAGATTGGAAGCGGTGCCGTGGAACCTTCCCTACTCGCCCCTCCCTACTCGCCATTCGCCACTCGCTCAATCTTGACGCCAACGGCCTTCGCCCCTATACGTCCGCATCTCCCAGAGATGGACTGGATTTGGACCCCCGCGCCGCCTGTTGGACGGACGATGGGTGCGGGGATGAAAGAGGATTTTGCAACATGTCGCGGCGCTGTGAACTGACGGCCAAGGGCCCCCAGGTCGGCCACAAGGTGAGCCACTCGAATATCAAGACCAAGCGGCGCTTCCTGCCGAACCTGTGCAACGTCACCTTCATCTCGGACGTGCTCGGCCGCAACGTGCGCCTGCGCGTCTCGACCAACGCGATCAAGAGCGTCGACCACAATGGCGGCCTCGACGCCTACCTGCGCAAGGCCAACGCCGCCGTGCTGTCGCCGCGCGCGCTGGAGCTGAAGCGCGCCATCGAGAAGAAGGCCGCCGAGTCGGCGCCCGTCGCCAAGGCGAGCTAACGCGGCGAGCTGATACGAATTTTACGGCTGGGGCCGGGGCGAGTACGCGTAGCGTCCAGCTGTGTTGAGTTAGCGTGTTGAAACGGTCGGGTCGAAAGACCCGGCCGTTTTTGTTTTGCGTGTCATTGCGTCGGCGGGCGGGGGATCCAGTAAGTCGCGGCTTCCCGATGCCTGCGGAGAGTGGAATGCCAACGTCATTGGCGCGCGAAGCGGCACTGCAAGCGAACGATGCGCGATTGCGCATCGGAGATCGATAACGACCGCCGTGAGCACGGATTCCGGGTTCATCGCTCCGCGACGTCCCGGAATGACGACAGTGATGATCGTTGGAGCCGCCTCACCGCTCCCTGGCGAAATCCGCGACCGCCTTGACGATCGGCGAACGCCATGAGCTGCCGGTGGCGAGCATCCAGCATTCGTAGTGGAAGTCTGTCTCCAGCCGCACCTCGGCGAGCATCGCCGCGCGCAAGCTCGGCGCCGAACACGAAGTGCGGCCCGCGCGCGAGATGGCGTCCCTGCAGCGCCATGCGCTTGATCAGGTCGTAATCGTCGGACAGGAACGCCTCCAGATTCAGCTTCTGCTGCGGCGTGATGGCGCCGAGCCAGCTCAGGAAGTCCGGCGTCAGCCCGGCGCTCGCGACGGGCAGCCGCATCAGCTCGGCCGCCGACAGCGCGCTCGTCTGCAGCACCGGATGGCCGGGCCGCGCCACCGTAACATAGCGGTCCTCGAACGCCTTGACTTGAATCAGGTCGTCATGGGTCGAGGCGAGCTCGCGGTGGCAAAAGGCGAGATCGAAGCTGCCCTTGCGCAGCGCACGCATCATCAGGTTCGGTGCAGCATAGCGCGTGACGATCTGCAGCTTCGGGAAGGCGCGCGTCGCCTTCTCGATCACCTTGGGCAATGGATGCAGCCGGGTCGCCGGACCGACACCGATCCGCAACAGCCCGGCCTCGCCGCGCGCCATCTGCGCCAGCTCGTGGCTCAAGCTGGTAACGTTGCCGAGCAGAGCCGCAGCATGATCGGCGACGAACTGCCCGTAGACGGTCGGCCGTGCATTGGCGTTGCTGCGCTCGAACAGCAGGATGCCGAGCTTGTCTTCGAGACGGCCGATGCTCCGGCTCAGCGTCGGCTGCGCGATGCCCAGCGCCTTCGCCGCGCCGCTGAAACTGCCGGCGCGGCAGATCGCGACGATCTGCTCCAGATGGCGTAACTCCATGTACCAGCTATAGCAGATGCGATCATGTGGAACGAGGCCGTGTTAGTTTCTCCGCCCGACCGCGATCGGCACCGCGATCAGCGCGCTCAGCATCAGCGAGACGCCGGCCGCCGTCAGCGCCAGCGAGAAATCGCCGGTGTGCGTCTTCACCACGCCGAAGAAATAGGGTCCGACGGTGCCGCCGAGATTGCCGGCGCCGTTGATCAGGCCGATGCCGACGCCGACCACGGCGGGCGGCAGCGCCTCGCTGGGCAAGGTCCAGAACGGACCGAAGCGGCCCAGGAACACGCCGATCGCGATCAGCAGGCACGTCACCATCGCGACCGGGCTGCCGCCGATCGCCGGCAGCACCAGCAGCGGCAGGCCCGCCGCGGCAGTCGCCGCGATCATGTGCCATTTGCGCTCGCGGAAACGATCGGAGCTGGCGGCGACGCCCACCATCACGGCAATGCCGAGCAGCGCCGGCAGCGCGGTGAGCAGGCCGACGGTGCCGATCGAGAAGCCGGCATCCTTCAGCACAGTCGGGAACCAGAAATTGACGCCCCACTCCGCCATCAACGCAAAGAAATTATACAGCGCCAGCATCAGCACGCTCGGATGCCAGAGGATCGTCAGCCAATGGCCGGTGAGCTTGACCGGCGCGGCCTCCTCGGCGGCGAGACGGCTGACGAGATCGGCGCGTGCGGCCTCCGGCAGCCAAGCTGCCTCTTGCGGACGGTCATCGATCGCCCACCACCACACGAACGCCCAGAGCAGCCCGGGCACGGCCTCGAACACGAACATCCAGCGCCAGTGCGAATAGGACAGGATCAGCCCGGAGATCGGCCCTGCGATCATCGGGCCGATCGGCAGGCTCAAGAGAAACAGCGCATTGGCGCGGGCGCGCTCGGCGCGCGTGAACCAGTTGCGGATCAGCACGAGGATGCAGGTCAGCACCCCGCCTTCCGACAGGCCGAGCGCAAAGCGGTTGATGGCAAGCTCCAGCGGGGTCTGCACCAGCGCGGTCGTCAGCGACACCGTGCTCCACAGCAGCATCTGCGCGAGCAGCACTCGTTTCGGGCTCCAGGTCGAAGCGAGCCGCCCAGCCGGGATCTGCAGGATGATGTAGCCCCAGAAGAACAGCCCGGTGGCGAAGCCGAGCGCCGCCGGCGTCAACTGCAGATCGGCGCGCACGAACGGCGCGGCCATCGACAGATTGACGCGATCGACATGCGCGAGCACGTACATCACGAAGGCAACGCCCAGGATGCGTACCCAACGGTTGGCGCCGAGGCTTGCCAGGCCGCTAGCACCGGTGGCCAGCGATGAGCCGCAACTTGATGCAGCGGCCCGCGCCGCTGGCGCGCCAAGGCCTGAGGCGGCGCTCCGCGTGCGATCGCCGCTCACGGGATCAATCCGGTCGGCACGGGCGTGTAGAGCTTCTTGGTCGGCAGGTTCGCCATCACTTTGTCAGGCCCGCCTTTACTCTCGATCAGATGCTTCTGCGCCTCGTTGGCACGACGGTCGGCGTCCTCGGGATCGACGATGCGGCGCAGCTCCCTGTCGAGCTCCTGCGCGATAGCGGCGTAGTCCGGAGAGGTAGCGAGATTGGTGCTCTCTTCGGGATCGGCCTCGAGATCGAACAGCTCGGGAGCGAAGCCGACGTAATAGATGTATTTGAAGCGACCCTTGCGCAGCATGTAGGATGCCGAGGGCGAGGCGGCGGCGTGATATTCGCTGAACACGATACGCTCGCGATCATCACCTGCATTGGCGAGCTCAAACAGCGAGCGGCCGGGCACGCCGTCACGCTCCGCCGACAGGCCGACGCCGTCGAGCACCGACGGATAGGCGTCGGCGAGCGAGACCGGCGTGGCCGAGACCTTGCCAGCGGGCACGCCTTGGCCGGCGACGATCATCGGGATCGCGACCGCCTCCTGGTAATGGTTCGACTTGCCCCAGACGCCGCGCGTGCCGGCGTTCTCGCCATGGTCGGAGGTGTAGAGCACGCGGGTGGTGTCGCGCAGCCCCGCCGCATCGAGCGCGCCGAGCACGCGGCCGACCTGCGCGTCCATAAAGCTGATCAGGCCGAGATACGCCGCGAGCGCCTTGCGCTGGCTGTCCGGGCTCGGCGCGCCGCCGGCCAGGAGATCGGCGAGCCAGGGATGTGCCACATAGCCTGAGCCGGGGCCGTATTTCGGATCGAGCATCTGCTCGACCGGATAGAGATCGAGAAACTCCTTCGGCGCGATCAGCGGATAATGCGGCGTTACGAAGCTGACGAACAGCACCCAAGGCTGCTGCTTTGCCTGATCCTGCGACTGCGCCGCAGCCTGCAGCCACTGCACCGCGATATCGGCGACGCGGCGGTCATAACGGGTGTATTCGCTCTCACCTTCGGCCGCGCCTTCGGCGATCGCCGCGCGCCGGCGCGGCGGCGGCACGAAATCCGGAAACTGCTTGCGGATCGAGAGCTGGATCATGCCAACACCATCGGTGATGTGCATTGGAATGTGCTGGTGGTCGAAGCCGCAGGGGTCTTCCTCACGCCGGTAATGCAGCTTGCCGATCAACTCGACACGGATGCCGGCCTCCTGCAGCCGGTGACCCCAGCTCTTGACCTGGCCGTCATAAGCGATCGAGTTGTCCCAGTAGCCGGTGTCGTGAACGTAACGGCCGGTGGCGAAGCTCGCCCGCGCCGGAACGCAGATCGGACAAGTGGTGACGGCGTCCGCAAAGCGGGTGCCGCGCGCCGCCAGCGCATCGAGGTTCGGCGTTTTCGCGAGTGGGTGGCCGGCGCAGCCCATCATCCGGGCCTGGTGCTCGTCGGACATCAGGATCAGCAGATTTTGCGGTGTCACAACATCCTCCCGTCTCAGGTATTTTGTCGCGCGCCTTCACCGGCGCAGCGTTGCCGTCACGCTGCCACAGCGCGCGGAGGGGGGATGCGAAAATTAAGTACGAACCGCCATAGCCAGCGGCTATCGGGGTTACAGATATGCGAGCACCCGTTGTGAAGCTGCCCACAATGTCCGCGGGCACGCTGTGCTAGATATCCATCATTGCTGCCGATGAACTGTCACAAAACCCCATCTCCCCATGCCGGGGAATATCCATTACACTCGCAAAGGTCGTATTTTAGAAGGCTGCAATCAGAATGAAGAATATCGTCATCTGCTGCGATGGGACGGGCAACGAGATCAGCGAGAACATCTCCAATGTGCTCAAGCTCTATCGCTGCCTGCGCAAGACCGACAAGACCACGCCGCATCAAGCCGTGTTCTACGACCCCGGCGTCGGCACGCTCGCGCAGCCCGACACCTGGCACCGCTTCAAGGCGAATTTCAATCTGGTGCTGGGACTGGCGACCGGCTACGGCCTCGACGACAACGTGCTGTCGGCCTATTGCTTCCTGGTCCACAATTATGAGGAAGGCGACAGGATCTTCCTGTTCGGCTTCTCCCGCGGCGCCTATACGGTGCGCGTGCTGGCGGGGCTGATCCACAAGATCGGGCTGGTCTCGCCCGATCAGGTCAATCTCGCCGGCTCGGGGCTGATCGCCTACAAGCAATATTCCAGCAGCACGCCAAAAGCCGGCCGCGGCCTGGTCCGCGAGACCAGCGACGAAGACGGGCCGCTTCCGGCGGATCGCTTCGACCTTGCGGCACAGTTCGCGCGCATCACCTCGACGCGTTGGCCGACCATTCACTTCGTCGGCGTGTGGGACACCGTGGCGAGCGTAATCGTGCCGCGGCGCGACCGCTTCTTCATCGGCTTCAGCGTGGAGGAGCTTGCCTTTACGCTCGCCAATCCCAGCGTGAGGATTTTCCGGCAGGCGGCGGCGATCGACGAGCAGCGCTGCATGTTCCGCCTGAAGGCGTGGACCGATCCTCAGACCTTCAAGCACAACCGTTTCAACGATGCCCATGCCGAGCAACAGGACATCCGCCAGGTCTGGTTCGCCGGCGTGCATTCCGACGTCGGCGGCGGCTATCCGGAAAAGGATTCCGCGCTGTCGAAATATCCGCTGCTGTGGATGATCGACGAGGCGGTCGCGGCTGGGCTGAGCGTCAATCCGCGCACGGTGAATCAGCTCGCCTGGGGCGTGCAGCGCAAGAACAGCCCGTTCAGTTATGTCGCGCCCAGCATTCGCGGCATGCTGCATAATTCGATGACGGCAGCGTGGCGTATCCTCGAATACATCCCGAAGAGCGCGAGATACAAGGAGTGGCCAGCGCGCAAGGTGCATCTCGGCTGTTACATTCCGGACTGCGAGCCGCGCGTCATTCCGGACGGTGCGCATATCCACGAGAGCGTGTTGATGCGAATCGCCGAGATGCCGGAGTACCGGCCGGTCAACCTGCCCACGGCCTACGAGCGCGTCCCGCTGTCGGTGCAGGGGGAGAGTTAGTTAGGCGCAGATCAGATAACGAGCGCAACATATGCCGCCGTCGTCCAGGCGTTCTCGGCGCGCAATTGCGCGCCTGACCGGGACGACATAAGGCTTACTTGCGGGTGCGCGCGATCGCGCCGGCGATAATCTGCATGGCGACGCCGATGACCCAGCCGGCCATGATCAGCCAGGTCCAGGCGATGTGCGGCGGCTCGCGCAGGACGATGATGGCGACCGAGGCGAACGCCGCGAGCGTCGCCAGGAAGGTGCCGACCGAGGTCAAGAATTCCGTCACATCGATGTTGCGGCCCGCGGGCGTGCCCTCCTCATGCGGATGAAACGGGCGCGGAGGCGTGTCGATGCCGAGATAGAAGCCGAAGGCACCCGACAGCAGCATCAGGAGCAGAAAGCCTTGCGTGGTCAGCCAGGGCACGCTGGAGCCGACATGGGCACCAACGAAGATGCCGCAGGCCGCGCCCGCCAAGGCCAGGCCGGATCGCTCCAGGAGATGAGCGAATTTCCTCGCAGGACCGCGCATGGATATATCCCGTATGAGTGGTCAAAGGCCGGCCGCGCCGCGCGCCGTCACTTTGCCGGACGGATCAGCGCAAGACCAGTGGTCGCGTCCTTGACCTTCTGCAGATGGGTCGGGCTTTCGGTCAAGACAAGCTCGAGGGTCGGGCGCACCTGCCCGGTTCCGAGGTGGCCCGCCAGCGCTGAACCGTCGCGCCGGCCGACGACCAGGTGCACATGGATCGACGGCTCGCCGGACGGCGCCAGCGCGACGTCGCCGAGCAGGGAGGCGACCTCGACCTGTTCCTTCACCTCATTGCTGAGGTATCGCTTCTGCTCCCAATCGAAATATTTCAGCGTCACCGCGCTGAAGGCGCCGATGCCGCTGATCTGGGCTGCCGAGACGCGGTGCTGCTTGGCGAATTGCTCGATCGAGCTCATCGCCTCGTCGCCGGTCTCCAGCACCAGCGCGAAGGTGCGCTGGCCGCCGCTGTCATGAAGAAGCTTGTGCTGCATGATGGACCTTCTCGGAACGATGACGGCCGTGTGGGATAGCGCTCAGCTCTCCCCGACGCGCGAGCGCGCGAATGCGGTCTGCGGTCCGGCAGGCGATGGCCTGGATCGTGAGCGACGGATTGACGCCGCCGACGGTCGGAAATACCGAGCCGTCGCAGATCCAGAGATTCGGGAATGTCCCAGCTGCGGCAATCCGCATCGACGACGCTGGTGGCGCGATCGCTGCCCATCCGCGCCGTGCCGTTGAGATGGCAGGTGTCGTCGTCCTGGGTCCAGATGTCCTTGGCGTCGATCGCCTCGAGCGCCTGTCTCATGAATTTGAGGGAGTGATCGATCAGCCGCTTGTCGTTGTCGCACCACGAATAGGTGACGCGCGGAATTCGCAAGCCATACTGGTCGACCTCGTCGGCCAGAGTCACCCGGTTGGATTCCTGCGGCAGCATCTCGCCGACGATCTTGAGACCGACCACGTGGTTGTAGTCCTTCATGGCGTCGACCAGCGCCTGGCCCCACAGGCCGCGCGCGCTCATCAGCGTGTTGGCCCAGAGCTGCGGCAATGGGCCCTGGCTCATATAGGCGTAGCCGCCGAAGAAATCCTTGTCGCGGTCGTCGTAGTTCCAGTGCTCGGTGATGGCGAGCGACGGCGGCCCCTTGTAGGAGCGCACCTCCTCGTCCAGCCGCCCCCAGACCGCCTGGTTGGACTGCGCCATGAGATTCTTGCCGACCAGGCCCGAGCTGTTGGCGAGGCCGTCCGGAAACCTGTCGGTTGCGGAGTTCAACAGCAACCGCGGCGTTTCGATCGCGTAGCCCGCGACGACCACATTGCGCGCGCGCTGGAAATGCCAGGCGCCATCGCGATGATAGTGCACGCCCGAGACGAGACCGGACGGTGCCGACCTCGACGCGACCGACCATCGCGAGATCGCGGATTTCGGCGCCGGCAGCAATCGCGCGCGGAATCCAGGTTACCAGCGCGCTCTGCTTGGCATTGGTCGAGCAGCCGGTGACGCAGAAGCCGCGATAGACGCAGGGGTGCGCGAGCCCGCGCGGCGCCGACAGCGTCGCGAGCGGCGTCTCGGTCCAGCTGATGCCCATGCGCCTCGCATCCCCTGGCGAGCGCGCGCGCGGCTCCGTTCAAGGGATGGGCGCGATAGGGATAGCGCGGACGCGGCGGGCCCCAGGGATAGGTGACCGGACCGGAAATCTTCAGCGCCTGCTCGACCTCGGTGTAGTAGTTCCACATCTCGCGCCAGTCGAGCGGCCAGTCGGCGCCATAGCCGAGCAAGGTGCGCGACTTGAACCATTCGGGCCGGAAGCGCAGCGAGACCATCGCGAAGTGCACGGTCGAGCCGCCGACGGCCTTGCCGCTGTTGTTGCTGCCGAGTTGCAGCGGATTGGCGCCATCCACGATGCGGTCGTCGGTCCAGTACAGCTTGGTCTGCTCCGATTCATCGGAGGCGAAATCCTCCAGCGGCCGGAAGTAAGGACCGGCATCGAGCGCCACGACCGAGAAGCCGTATTCGGCGAGCTTGCAGGCCAGCGTGCCGCCGCCCGCGCCGGTGCCGACGATGGCGAAATCGACCTCGTCGTTGTCGCCGTACTGGCGCATCGGCACCCAGCCGCCCGGACGAAACACGTCCGGCGCGCGGCCGTCGCGCGCCCGCGGCTGATGTCGGGGATCATCGGACATGGCGATTGCTCCGCCGGGCCTGTTCCTCGTCGCCCTGCTTCGCCTCGGCCGCTTCCCAGGGATCGCGCTCGTTGGAATCGAGCCGGACATAGCCGCGCGGGCTCGCCGGCCCGCCCCAGCCGATTTCGCTCCAGGCGGTCGGATGCGCGTAGTAGGCGAGCACGACATCGCGCGCCATGCGCTTCTTGAAAAACACGTCCGGACGGAGTTCGCCCCATTGCGGCGCTTTCAGCTCGCCGGCCTGCATTCTTCGGAGCAGCACGTCCTGCAGTGGCTCTGGCCAACGCCGAAAAGCGCATTCTGTAAGCGGCCTGCGCCTCGGCATCGAGCGCCTTCAACCCGGCGCGCCACGCCTCGCCGTCGCGCGGCATGCCCGGCACGCGGTAGCCGTCCATGACCTCGCTGATCGAGCTTGTGGTCGACCAGACCCGCGATCGGGACCGGCGCGCGCCCTGTCGGCTGCGGAACGATCCGCGCGGCAATCGCCGTGACGGTCGCGAACTCCTCGGCGTTGAAGAACTTCGGCTCCGATCCGATCGCCAGCCGCCGGCTGATCACCTCGCGCGTCTTCTCATTCCAGGACGGCCCGGACCATTTGGCGAGCACGTCATAACCGGGATAGCGGTCAGCGCTGTCGGATGGCCGGCGTGCGTCATGCATCGGGATGCTCCCTCATCAGGCCGAGCGCGGCGAGGCCGGCCAGCGCAAGGCCGGCAAAGCTCGGCGGCGCCGGAAGCGGCGGCCCGTTCAGAATGTTCTGGCTCCAGTTGCGCCAGCCGCCCATGTTGCGCGAAACGCCATAGGCGTGGAAGCCGACGCCGACGAAGCCCATCAGCGCAAGCAGCCGCATCCACCAACGGGTCAACCGATGCGCGCGTCCGCGCCGGCCGGCGGCCGCCGACATCAGCAACGCCGCGCCGATCGGCGGCAGCGTCACAGGGACCGCCATGAACGGGTTGTGATAGGCGCCGCGGAAATGCAGCAGGCCCGCTTCGCCGGCGGTGCCGAGCAGACCGGCGCCCGCGACAGCGGCGATGGCGCGTCCTGCCGGAAGCCGGAAGATTTTCGGCCGGCTGTAGCCGTCAGTTTCTCGCACGCGCTCGGAGCAGAAGCCGAGCAACCCGGACAGCAGGATCGCCATCGGTGCACCGATCGGCGCGCCGTAGAACAGGTTTTGCCAGCAGAAGCCGCCGACCTTCTTGCCGACATTGTAGAAATGAAATCCTGTTCCGACCAGGCCGGTCGCCGCCGCGAGCAGATAGGTCGCGTCGCGCGCCTTGTGCGCGAGCGCCCTCATATCCGCGGTGCCGTGTAGACTTGTCGCGAGTGTCAGCGCCGAAACCGCCAGCGGCGTGTACATCGCCTTGTTCTTGAACGAGCCGCGGTAATGCTCGACGGCGGAATCCGCCAGCACCGAGACGGCGAGCGTGCCGGCCGCGGTGTTGAGCTTGCGCGCGACGCTCACCGTTTGCAGTCGCTTGTCGCGATCGCGGCGCGCGGCGATCGCCCGCCGCGGGCGCGGCTGCGGCATCCGGGCCGACATGATCGATGCGAGGGCCAGGCCCGACACCGCGAGCCCGGCCAACGCAAGCAGGTCGCGCTCGGCGGGCTTCGTCATGACGCCCCCGCAACCGCATAGCGCGCCGCATCGGCGCGCTTGAACACCAATCCGTTTCCGGCGCGCGTGAGATCCGGCGCAATCTGTCCGTTATGCGGTCGCGGCGCGCCGTCGAACAGCATGTGCTCGATGCGCACATGATCGTGAAACCATTCCAGGTGGCGCAGGCGCGGCGCGGCGCAGGCGACATGCAGATGCAGCGCGGGCGCGCAATGTCCGGAGAGATCGATGTGAAAGGCATCGCAGAGCGCGGCAATCTGCAGGAATCCCGTATAGCCGCCACAGCGGGTCGCATCGGCCTGCTGCACGTCGACCGCGCGTTCCTGCAGCATGGTGCGGACGTAGTCCGTGGTATAGGCATATTCGCCGGCCGCGACTTCGATTCCGATCGGCGCGTAGTTTCGCACCATAGTCAATCCCGCCAGATCGTCCGAGGACACGGGCTCCTCGAACCAAGCCGACATCCTGCTCCGCAAACTGCTCGGCGAGCTTGATCGCCTGCTTCGGTCCGTAGGCGCCGTTCGCATCCACGAACAATGTGGCGTCGCCGATGGCGCGCTTGGCGACCTCGACGCGATGCGGATCGCGCGCAGGCTCGGAGCCGATCTTCATCTTGACGAACGCGCAGCCCTGCTCGCTGACCCAGCCGCCGAGCTGCTGCGCAAGCTCGGAATCGGAATAGGTGGTGAATCCGCCGCTGCCATAGATCGGAACGGAGCTCCTGTACGCGCCGAACAGAGACACGAGCGGGCACGTCAAGCAGCCGGGCCTTCAGATCGTAAAGCGCCGCATCAACGGCGGAGATCGCCGTCGCCGCAAGACCCTCGCGCCCGAGATTGCGGACCGCGCGCTCCATCGAAGCGAACGCGGCCTGCGGCGACAACGCATCCTTACCCCTGATCTTCCCCGCAAGCGTCTTGTTGATGAGATCGACGATGCAGGCCGACGAATAGGTGTAGCCGATGCCGCGCTTTCCGCCGCCTGCGAGCTCGACCACGACCAGCGTCGTCGCGTTCCAGGCGATCGTGCCGTCCGCCTCCGGGCGATCGGTCGGCACGGTGAACGCCTGCGCCTGCACACTCTCGATCGGGACTTCCGGCTTCATCAGTCTTTCCCAGGCAGGACGCTCGTCAGCAACTCCTTGGCGCTGTTCTTCAGCACGCTTCCGAGCTCCGGCTCGGACGGGAATCATGCTGACGAAATTCTTGGCTTCCTTGAGCGTGATGTGCGGAGGCAGCGGCGGCACGTTCGGATCGGTATAGGCTTCGAAAATCACCGGGCGATCCGACGCGAGCGCCTCGTCCCAGGCCGCGCCGACCTTGTCGGGATTGTCGACGAAGATTCCCTGCAAGCCGAGCAGCTCGGCATAGCGATGATAGGCGAAGTCCGGAATGCTCTGGGTCAACTCGGTCTTGCCGGCGCCGAGCTGGATGCGCTCTTCCCAGGTCACCTGGTTGAGATCGCGATTGTTGAGCACCAGCACGATCAGCCGCGGGTTCGACCATTGCTTCCAGTATTTGGAGATCGTGATCATGACGTTGAGGCCGTTCATCTGCATCGCGCCGTCGCCCATGCAGGCGATCACGGTGCGATCGGGATAGGCCATCTTTCCCGCCAGCGCATACGGCGTGCCGGCGCCGAGCGACGCCAGCCCGCCCGACAGCGACGCCTTCATACCGCGCCGCATCTTGAGATCACGCGCATACCAGTTCGCGACGGAGCCGGAATCGGCGGTGATGATCGCGTTATCCGGCAGGCGCGGCGACAATTCCCAGAATACGCGCTGCGGATTGAGTGGCTCGGCCGAATCCATCGCGCGATCCTTGAGCGTCTCCCACCACGCGCGCATGCCCTCTTCGATTCCCTGCCGCCACGATGACTGCTTCTTCTGGGTCAGCAACGGCAGCAGCGCGCGCAATGTCGTCGCGCTGTCGCCGACCATGTTGACCTCCATCGGATAGCGGAGGCTGAGGCGGCTGCCGTCGATGTCGATCTGAACGCCGCGCGCCGCGCCCGGCTTGGGCAGGAATTCGCTGTAGGGGAAGGCGGAGCCCACCATCAGAAACGTGTCGCAATTCTTCATCAGGTCCCAACTCGGGCGTGTCCCCAACAGGCCGATCGAGCCGGTGACGAACGGCAGATCATCCGGCAGGGCGGCCTTGCCCAGCAGGGCCTTTGCAACGCCGGCCTGCAGGCGGTTTGCGACCGCGATCACCTCGTCGGTTGCGTCCAGCGCACCAGCGCCGACCAGCATCGCAACCTTGCTGCCGGCATTGAGCACGTCGGCGGCGGCTCGCAGCAGCGCATCCTCCGGCAGCTTCGCCGGACCGGCATAGCCGATGCCGGTATGGGTCGCGCCATGCGCCATCGGCGGATCCTTGTAGTCGAGCTCCTGCAGGTCGTTCGGCAGGATCACGCAGGTGACGCCGCGCTTATTGTGGGCGATACGCACCGCGCGGTCGATCAGGTGCCGGACCTGTTCGGGCACGCTGGCGATCGCGACATATTCGGTAACGTCACCGAACAACGTGTGGAGATCGACTTCCTGCTGATAGCTGGCGCCGATCGCGCTTCGCGCCTGCTGTCCGACCAGCGCGACCACGGGCACGTGATCCATCTTGGCATCGTACAATCCATTGAGCAGATGGATGGCGCCGGGACCGGAGGTGGCGTAGCAAAGTCCGACCTGGCCGGTGAACTTCGCATGCGCCGACGCCATGAAGGCCGCCATCTCCTCGTGGCGGACCTGGACGTACTCCATCTTGTCCTTGGCCTTTTCCAGCGCCACGTCGAGGCCGCCGACACCGTCTCCCGGATATCCGTAGACGCGCTTCAATCCCCATTCGGACAGGCGTTGCCAAACATATTCGCTGACGTTCATCGGCTTGATCCATGTATCGGAGCACGAGGTATTCGGCTGGGAATACGGATCAAACGGGAGATCGCGGCAAAGGTTGCAGGCTGAACGATTGTTTAGATTCGGCCAACGAATGTTCCACGCTCGCGGTCCGCGCCACGCGCGTGCGAGCAAGGGCGGAGCGACGCCCTCTCTTCTGCGAAGGCATCGCTTCCAGGTCCGAGCGCGCCTCTATCCTTAGAGGCACGCGATCTTGCTGCGTCATCAACGCAGCTCAGGCCGCCTTGTTCAAATCGGCGTTGAGATGACGCAAGCGCGGCATCACCTCATGCTTCAGGAGTTCCAGCGAGTGCCGCCAGGCCTCCGGCTTGTGCTTGTAGTCGAAGCCGAACACCAGCAGCGTGCCGAAGCCGCCGACCTCGCGCCAAATCGTCTCGATCTTCTCGGCCACCGTTGCCGGCGAGCCGACGATCCAGTTATGCCTGGCGCAATAGTCGACGGTGACGTCGCTATCGGGCACATCTGGCGCGTGCTTCAGATAGTCCTTGAAGCCGAAATGGCCGAGCAGCGGCAGGAAATACTCGCTCATCATCCGGCCCATCATGTCGCCGGTCGACAACCGCCAGGCCTCCTCGTCGGTATCGGCCACGAACACCTCGCGCACCAACCGCCAGTCGGCACGGTTCGGCTTGCGCCCGGTCTTGGCGGCGCCCGCCTCGACCGAATCCCAATGCGACGACACGTAGGCCGGGTTGAGGTTGAGGCTCATCGGGATGAAGCCGCGCTCGCCGGCAAGCTTCAAGGTGTCCGAGTTCTTCGACAGGCCGGCGACGCCGATCGGCGGATGCGGCGCCTGCACCGGCTTGATGTGAGGCTTGAGGAAATCGAACATCACCTCGGGCTTGGTCACCGTCCAATATTTGCCCGTGTAGGTGAACGGCGCGGGATCGCTCCACATCTTCAGGATGATCTCCAGCGCCTCGCGGGTCATGTCGCGGTTCTGGCCGCTCATGCCGTCAACGTTGAACATCGCCCAGTCGCTCGGCAGGCCCGAGGCGGCGACGCCGAAATTGAGCCTTCCGTCGGAAAGATGGTCGAGCACCGCGACGCGGTTGGCGAGCTCGGCCGGATGATGATAGGGCAACAGGAAGCCGCCGGGACCGAGCCGGATGTTCTTGGTCTCGCGGAACGCCTGCGCGAGGATGAGGTCGGGCGCCGGATGCGGTTCCCATGGCGCAGTGTGGTGCTCGCCGATCCAGGCCTCCTGATAGCCGAGCTCGTCGAGCCAGCGCAGCACCTGCAGGTCCCACTCCTGCCCCTCCTTCAGCCCGCACTCCGGCGGATGCGAGGGCATCGTGAAGTATCCGATTTCCATGGCCGCTTTCCTCTCGCGTTCTGTTGCGGCGCATCTTTGCGATGCGCTCATTGTCACGCGCGACCAAACAGGACCAAACGAACAGGCATCGCCGCACGTGGCCCGCGAAGTCTAGCACTTCGCCGGACGGCCACAATCATCGGCTGCAGAGCTGGCGGAATAGTGACGCGGCGCGCGCTTACTGGTCCTTGTCATCCCTATCGGGCGAGGGCGCCGGTTTGCTGGGACGCGGCGACCTCAGCCGCTGCAGTACATCAAGCGGAATGCTCGCAGCCGGCACGACTGGCGCCGCCGCTCCTTCCGCCGATGAATTTGCCAGAGGTGGCCACGCGACCGCACCGGATTTGACCGTCACGATCCGGGTCGCGACATGCTCGCTCAGCAGCTCATGCTCGTCCGGGTACCACATCGATGTCGGCTCGGCCTGATTGGCACGTTCGGCGAATGCCCGGCTTAGGCCGAACGTCTGCAGCCTTTCCTCTTCACCCTTGATCACGGCTTGGCGATCGACCTCCGTGAGTCCGCGTGTGGTCGGCTGATGAAACCCGAGCCGCGCCTGTGATGTGACCGCACGATCGACGCCACCGAGAAACACGATGGTGCAAGCCGACAGACATTGTTTCTCGACGAGCGTCGATAGTCCGTGCGCCTTGATGACGTTGGACATCCGCTGCGCTTCGCGGATGCGGCCACCGAGCGAGTTGAGCCGGACCGTTTTCGTGTCGGGCATCGCATCGAGCTGGCTCGCGAGCTCCTTGGCAACACCGAATGTGATGCCGCCCGAAAATTCCAATATGCCGTCGGCGGCAAACGTCTGGAATTCATGGGGTCCGAGTTGAGGGTCGCCGGCCGCAATGTTCGCGACCTCGACGATCCGCGGCAGACCGGAGGCGAGAAAGTTCCAAAGCACGCTCGCGATGGCGAGCACCAATGTCGCTCTGGCAGCGGCGCTCCAAATGCCGTTCGCGCTTGCGCAATCGACGGCCGCGGCGCGCCAGATGCCGACGCCTTGCCAAAGCATCAGCAGCGCAATCCCGAGCCAGATCGTACAGGTCCCGATGAGCTCGGCGAACGGCCGATCGTCGAACGCGTCAGACTGCAGCAGCGTCGCGAGCACGGCCACGAGAATCGCGACGGCAATGCCGAGCACAAATCCATTGACCCACCATGACTGCGGCAACGACAACTCGCCGCGCCAATGCCGCGCAAAATAGTTCTGCCGCCCGCGGCTTGCTGTAGGGTCGATCGACTGCGGGAGCAGCGACGAAAGCGACGGTCCGGCGCGCTCGCCCATGACAGGCGCCACTGGATCGAAACCGACCGGCGGCTTCGCTGCAGCATGGCCGGTGCGAAGCACACATGTGCCGGCGAAGCGATCATGCCAGGGATCTTCCCGCCGGAAGGCGGCGCGCCATGCCTGCAACAGCACGATCAGCCCCGGGCAATAGGACGCGAGCACGATCCAAAGCAGCCAGCCCGGATCAGCGGCCGTCTCGGGCGACACGATCTCCGCGATCGACCAGATGAGAAATGGCGAGAACACGACGAACAACAGCGCATATCGCCACCGCACCGCTGCCGTGCTTGGCCGTCCCGCATCGGCCGCGCTTGCAAGTCGAATCCCGCACGCCCTGCGGCCTGGACTTCCACGCCCGAGATCGAAGCTGAGCCGCCAGCCGATCAAGAGCGGAAGGGCCAGAATGCCGAGCGAGAACGCCGTGACCGGTACGCCGTCGGCGTCCAGCATCCTGGCAACCTGAACGCTCTTGATCATCAGGCCTTCGTGCGTGGTTCGCGCGACGTGCAGAATACGCGCGGCTGTCAGGCCGAAGACGGTCTGGTGGCAATCAAGGATCGAGTTGGCATTGAAGTCAGGAGGGATCGCCGCACCCTCCGGCACTTTGTCGAGCTTGTTGCAGGACAGCGCGAACACGCCGCCGGCATACTGAATGCGTCCATGGCTCAGCGGATACAGCACCAGCGCGAGAAGTTGCAGAAGCACCGCGATGGCGATGACGTCGATCAACAACGCCGCCAACCGGCGCCAGACGCCGGCACGCTCGAACTCGCTACTCGGACCCTGCTCTGTCACGGACCGCCCGGCGAACATCTGTGTCAATGCCCGCCGCAGATCGACAGACCGCCGGCATGCTGCCCGAAATCGGTTGTTGTTACAAGTTGCAGCAACCTATTGGCGTGCGAAGGGTTAAGAGCTTTTGCACGCATTGGTCCACGCTGCTTTCCATCAGCGCGACCCGAAACTGGTTTTCCCGAACAGCTCCTTGAACTGGCTCGGTTGCGCCCGCCAATAAGGCGGCGGCGCATTGACCTGGCCACCGAGCGCGGCGGCCGCGTGCCAGCCCCAGCGCGGATCGTAGAGCATGCCGCGCGCAAGCGCGACCATGTCAGCCTTGCCGGAGGCGATGATGTCCTCGGCCTGCTGCGCTTCGGTGATCAGGCCGACGGCCATGGTCGGCAATCCCGTCGCCTGCTTGACGGCAGCGGCGAACGGCACCTGATAGCCCGGTCCCAGCGCGATCTTCTGCAATGGCGACGCGCCGCCGGACGACACATCGATCCAGTCGGCGCCGCGCCGCTTCAGCTCTTGTGCGAAGGCAATGGTCTGGTCGAGATCCCAGCCGCCTTCGACCCAGTCGGTCGCCGAGACGCGCATGCCGATCGGCTTGTCGGCGGGAAAGGCCGCGCGGACTGCGTCGAACACTTCGAGCGGAAACCGCATGCGGTTCTCAAGGCTGCCGCCGTAGTCATCAGTGCGACGGTTGGCGAGCGGCGACAGGAACTGATGCAGCAGATAGCCGTGCGCGCCGTGCAGCTCGAGCGCGTCGATGCCAAGGCGGTCGGCGCGCCTGGCCGCATCGACGAATGCATTGCGGATGCGTTCAAGACCGGCGCTATCGAGCGCGAGCGGCGCCAGCTCGCCTTCCTTGTGCGGTACGGCCGACGGCGCGACCGTCTGCCAGCCGCCTTTCTCCAGCGGGATCTGCTGCCCACCGTCCCAGGGACGGTAGCTCGATCCTTTGCGGCCGGCATGTGCGAGCTGCATGGCAACCGCCGTCTTCGAGCGCTTGCGCACCGAGTCCAGGATCGGCTTCAACGCAGCCTCGGTGGCATCGTCCCACAGGCCGAGGCAGCCCGGCGTGATCCGGCCGATCGGCTCGACATGGGTGGCCTCGATGCAGAACATCGCGGCACCCGACAGCGCCAGCATGTTGATGTGGGTGAAATGCCAATCATTCGCAGCGCCCTCATCAGCGGAATACTGACACATCGGCGAGACCATGACGCGGTTGGCGAGCGCGAGCTTGCGCAGCTTGATCGGAGAAAACAGGACGCTCATGTGGGGAGATTTCCAGGCGGGAGACGAAGGATGATCCTATGTAGCGGCCCGGCCGATCTTCCTCAACCGCACGACGATTGCGGAAGGCCGGCGGCCCTGATCAATTCGGGGTTAGAGGCGGTTTCGAACGATCGACATTTCTGCGGACCAAACTCCTGCTGTCGTTCCGGGCAAGCGAACGAAGTGAGCGCGATCCGGGACCCATACCGCGTGATATCGGAAACAGGCACGCGGCCAGTACCGCGTGCGACTATCAAATGCTGTGGTTATGGATCCCCGCGTGCGCGGAGATGACAGCGGAGCGTAGGGCGGCAGCGGCGTACTCGGTCAACTGCAGCGTCACTCCGCCAGCGTGAACTGCAGCAGCAGCGTGCGCTGGATCATCGAGAAATTGTCGTCGGACACCAGCGTCAGCACGGTATCGCCTTCCGGCGTCACATGAGCGTCGATGCCTTCCATGTTGTCGATCTCCTGGCCGAGATCGGCATTGAAGATCGCGGGTCCATCGACCAGCGCACCCGGCGCGATCGCGGCGAGCGCGACGCGCCGGATGCGAATGCCGACGCCCGACAACAGCGAGAACTTTCGCTCCAACACGAGCAGATCACCCGAGGGCAGGATCACTGCGTCGCTGATATCGAAGTCATCAGTGCGGCGGACGCTGAACTGCCCCGGCGACGGACCGCCGACCATGAACGCGATCAGATTGCCGTTGGCGTCAAGCCCACGCTCGGACAGCGCAAGCAGCGTACCCGCGAGCGGCAGGCCCTTCGGTACCACCACCAGGGCCTCCAGCCCCTTGTTGTTCGGCAATCGCTTCACGGCCGGCGGCATCGGCACCACCTCGCCGTGGGCGCGCGTAAAGCCTTTGGAGAAGTCGAAACGCATCACCTGGTTGACGCGCTCCAGCCCGACATAGGCGATGTCGCCATCGAACGCGAGCGACTCGGAATCGTACCAGCCGTGCTCGGTGATGGGGCGGCCATCCATGAACAGCAGCGGTGCCGCCTCGACATCGGCAAGGCCGGCCATGACCCGTCCCTCATAGAGGATACGGCCGGTAAACCAGGCGCCCTGATCGCTGAGGGAAACGAAGCGCTCACCCTTCGGATCGAGGCGAATGGCCGACAAGCCGCCGAAGCCCGGAAAGCTCGACGTCAGTGCGAGCCCGCTGCGATAGTCCAACGCGCCGAAACGCGTGCGCGCGCGGTCGCGCAGATCGAACGCCGGCAACGGGCGTGCCTTGACTTCGATCGACACCGGCGCAGTGACAGAAAATGCGTTGCGGGTGGTTCGCCTGGCGGAGCTCTGCGGTGCGATCTGGGCGCGGATACTTCCGGGCGCAAGCATCACAGCGCCGACCGCCAGCGACGTCAGAAAATCTCGGCGAGAAACTCGTGGCCGTTCATACCTCATGGTGAGGAGGCGCGCAGCGCCGTCTCGAACCATGAGGCCATGCTGCGACCTCATCCTTCGAGACGCGGCCAAGACGCCGCTCCTCAGGATGAGGTTCTTCTTCCCCGCTGGTCATTGCTCGCAGATTCTACGAATGCAGCCGGCGCTTTGGAGCGCGCGTCGGCTCAGGCGCGCCATGGGTCTCGGTGAACAGCTCGGCGAGCTTCTCGGTGATGGCGCCACCGAGTTCCTCGGCGTCGACGATCGTGACGGCGCGGCGATAATAGCGCGTCACGTCGTGACCGATGCCGATCGCGATCAGCTCCACCGGCGAGCGATTCTCGATCTCGTCGATGATGTGACGGAGATGCCGTTCTAGATAGTTGCCGGGATTTACTGACAGCGTGGAATTCGTCAACCGGCGCGCCGTCCGAGATCATCATCAGGATCTTGCGCTGCTCGGCCCGGCCGAGCAGGCGCTTGTGCGCCCAATCCAGCGCCTCGCCGTCGATGTTCTCCTTCAAAAGACCTTCGCGCATCATCAGGCCGAGGTTCTTGCGGGCCCGCCGCCACGGCGCATCAGCCGATTTGTAGATGATGTGGCGCAGATCGTTGAGGCGCCCGGGATTGGCCGGCTTGCCGGCCGCGAGCCACGCCTCGCGCGACTGCCCGCCCTTCCAGGCGCGCGTCGTGAAGCCCAGGATCTCGACCTTGACGCCGCAACGCTCCAGGGTGCGCGCCAGGATGTCGGCGCAGGTCGCAGCCACCGTGATCGGACGACCGCGCATCGAGCCGGAATTGTCGAGCAGCAAGGTCACCACGGTATCGCGGAAGGTCGCATCCTTTTCGCGCATGAAGGACAGCGGGTGATAGGGATCGGTGACCACGCGCGACAGCCGCGCCGGATCGAGGATACCCTCTTCGAGATCGAACTCCCAGGCGCGGTTCTGCTGCGCCATCAGCCGGCGCTGCAGCCGGTTGGCGAGCCGGGCGACGATGCCCTGCAGATGCGCAAGCTGCTTGTCGAGATAGGAGCGCAGCCGCTCCAGCTCGTCATGATCGCAGAGATCCTCGGCCGCGATGACCTCGTCGAACTTCGGCGCGAAGGCGTGATATTCGGGACCGCGTGGCTCATTGGCGCCGCCGCGATTGGGCCGCGTCGCCTCGCCCGGCGTCTCATCGTCGCCGAGTTCGCCGTCGTCGAGCGTGTCGGATGCCGAGGCCTGCGCCGCCTCCATCGCGCTTTCCGACATCTCGTCGGAGGTCGTCTGCGCCTGGTCCGCGCTCATCTCCTGCGCGGCTTCGGAATCCGGCGAGCCTTCAGCACCGGACTGCTCATTGTCGCCGTCGCGATTGTCGTCGTCGTTCTCGTCCTCTTCGGAATCGGCATTGCGCTCATCGCCGAGATCCAGCGCCGATAGCAGGTCATGGACGAGGTCGCCGAACCTGGCCTGGTCCTCGGTGAAGCGGCTGAGCTCATCGAGCCGATGACCGATCTTGTCCTCCAGCGTCGGCCGCCAGAGGTCGACCAGCTTCTTCGCGGCCGCCGGCGGTGCCATGCCGGTGAGGCGCTCGCGCACAAGCATCGCCAACGCATCCGACAGCGGGGCGTCGGCCCGATCGGAGATCTCGTCGTATTTGCCGCGATGGAAGTGATCGTCGAGCATCGCGGTGAGGTTTTTCGCAACGCCGGCCATGCGCCGCGCGCCGATCGCCTCGACACGAGCCTGCTCGACCGCCTCGAACACGCCGCGCGCCTGCGGGTTGCCCGGGATCAGCTTGCGATGGATTTTCGGATCATGACAGGCAAGCTTAAGCGCGATCGAGTTCGGCATGGCCGCGGACAATCGCGGCATCACGCTTGGTCATCTTGCGCGCGGGCTCCGGCAGCCGTGCCTTGCCCGGCGCGAGGCCCGGGCGCTCAGCCGCGAAGGAGACTTCGAGCTCCGGCGCTCTGGCGATGGCGCGCAGGCAGGCCGTCACCGAGCGCTTGAACGGCTCGGTCGGCGCTTCCTTGGTCCCGGTACGAAATTTGTTGCTGGATGTGGTCATTGCTGCCTAGCTCGTCGTCCCGGCCTTGTGCGCAATTGCGCACTGGCGCCGGGACCCATAACCACCGGCGGCGCCCGGCTCTTTTACGAAGATTCCGCGGATCGCGATGAGCGCAAGATGCGCTCACGCTGGGGGTCCCGGCGCAAGGCCGGGACGACACCGAATGATTGTTAGGACAGCGCCACGTTGACGGCGGATTCCGGCAGCTCGGCGTTGAAGCAGCGCTGATAGAACTCCGCGACCAGCGGCCGCTCCAGCTCGTCACACTTGTTGAGGAAGGTGACGCGGAAGGCGAAGCCGACATCGCCGAAGATCTCGGCGTTCTCAGCCCAGGTGATCACCGTGCGCGGGCTCATCACCGTCGACAGATCGCCATTGGCGAAGGCGTTGCGGGTGAGATCCGCCAGCCGCACCATCTTGTTCACGATGTCGCGGCCCTGCTGGTTGCGATAGTGCTTCGCCTTGGCCAGCACGATCTCGACTTCCTCGTCATGGGCGAGGTAGTTCAGCGTGGTGACGATCGACCAGCGGTCCATCTGGCCCTGGTTGATCTGCTGGGTGCCGTGATAAAGGCCCGAGGTGTCGCCGAGGCCGATGGTGTTGGCGGTCGAGAACAGCCGGAACGCCGGATGCGGCTTGATCACCTTGTTCTGGTCGAGCAGCGTCAGCCGGCCCGAGACCTCCAGCACGCGCTGGATCACGAACATCACGTCCGGGCGTCCGGCGTCGTATTCGTCGAACACCAGCGCGACGTTGTGCTGCAACGCCCAGGGCAGGATGCCGTCGCGGAATTCGGTGACCTGCTTGCCGTCCTTGACCACGATCGAGTCCTTACCGACCAGGTCAATACGGCTGATATGGCTGTCGAGATTGACGCGGACGCAGGGCCAGTTCAGCCGCGCTGCGACCTGCTCGATATGCGTCGACTTGCCGGTGCCGTGGTAGCCGGTGACCATGACACGGCGGTTCTTGGAGAAGCCGGCCAGGATGGCGAGCGTGGTGGCGCGATCGAAGCGGTAGTCGGAATCGACTTCCGGCACATGCGGGTCGGTCTCGGAATAGGCCGGCACCTCGAGGTCGCTATCGATCCCGAACACCTGCCGGACCGACACCTTCATGTCGGGCAAACCGGTCGTTTCCTGCGCAGTGGTGGTGGCGGCGGTCGTCATTCATCCTCCGAGGTCTCGGGCGATCCCGAAACCAGATTAGCGTGGTGGCTTGCGGTTATGGGGGCTTGACCACAGCCTAGCAGAGAGCGCGGGCCGGCAGAAGCCCACGCCGTGATCAAAGTTCCGTCGACTTTTCATCGAGATAGGCATGAAACGCTGTTTTTGGAAGGCTGCCCTGCGGAAAGCGCCACCTTTTTGCCTCACGTGACCACGGCGGTGCAGCATGGCACTTCTCGGGCCGGTTACTAGTTATGCTCGGCTGCCCATTCGTGTACTGGAAAGTTCGTGGCCCACCTGATTGATCCCCTCCTTGCCTTCGTCTCCGACCATCTGGCGTTGGCCTACCTCACCATTTTCCTGGCAGCATTGCTCGAGGCGATCCCGATCGCGGGCTCGGTGATACCCGGCACGACCATTATCCTGGCCTTGAGCGCACTGGTTCCCGGCGGCGAGCTGAGGCTGCAATGGGTATTGCTGGCCGCCATCACCGGTGCCGTGCTGGGCGACGGCAGTGCGTTCTGGATCGGACACCGCCGGCAGCGCGAAATCCTGACCACCTGGCCGTTCTCGAACTATCCGCGCCTGGTGGCCCAGAGCGAAGCCTTCTTCCATCGCTTCGGCACGCTGGCGATCTTCTTTGCTCGCTTCGTGGCGCCGATCCGGGCCGTGGTGCCGATCACCGCGGGTGCCCTCGACGTGTCGCCGCCCCGCTTCTATGCCGTGAATATCCCCGCCGTCGTGCTGTGGGCCTGCGCCCACGTGTTGCCTGGCGTGTTCGCGGTGGAGCTCATTCATCGCTATGGCGGCCTTCCACATCACAGCCATATCGCCAAGCCGATCTGGATTGCGCTGGTCATTGTCGGCTCGGTGCTGGCCGGGCTCGGACTGCATCTCTATCGGCGACGGCGCGACCAGACCGTGATGGCAAAGGCCCTGAAGAAGCGACCTGAGAGCGCCCGGCGGGTCCGCCTATAGCGCATCGACCAGGCTGCCGCGCCCAGGCGCGAGCCCGACATAGCGGGCGCGCGGACGGATCAGGCGGCCGTGCTGCAGCTGCTCGCAGGCATGTGCGATCCAGCCGACCGAACGGGCCATGGCGAACAGCGCCAGCTCACTGCCGGCCGGCAGGCGCAGCGCGTGCACCAGCACCGCCAGCGCATAGTCGATATTGACGAACTCGCCGGTAGCTTCCGCGATGCGCTCCGGCACCTCGCGGGTAAACTTTCGCGGCGCACCGGCGCGGGTCAGCGCTTCCAGCAGCGACATCGCGCGCGGATCGCCGCGCTTATAGACGCCGTGGCCGAAGCCGGCAAAACGCTCGCCGAGTGCCACCCGTTCGCGGATCACGGGGGCGACGTCGCGGTCGATCAGATACCGCACCAATTGCGAGGCCAGCACGCCGGCGCCGCCGTGCTTCGGGCCTTTCAGTGCCGCGAGCCCTGCGATGATGGCATCGTACAGATTGAGCTCGGTCGAGGCGGCGCAGCGCACCGTGAAGGTCGAGGCGTTGAGCTCGTGGTCAGCCAGCAGCACCAACGCACGGCGGATCAGGTCCGGCGCGTGCTTGTTATCAGGCGCCCAGACCTTCGCGATCTGCAGATGCAGCGGCTCCGCGGATGGCATCGCATTGAGCATGGTCGCGACGAGCAGGCGCACGATGCGCGCGCCGACCAGCGCGCGGCCGTCAGCGGCGCGGGTATAGGCGCCCGGGTCGGCGCTCGCCGCCAGCGCCAGCACCGCGATCGAGCGCTCGATCGGCGAGGCCCGCCGGACCGCCTCCGCGACGGCACGCATCTCGTCCGACACCACGGGGCAATTCTCGCTCGCGAACGGATCGATCGCGGTGACGTCCCAGAGCAGCGTAGCCGCGTGCTCCAGCGTGTCCTTCTCGGCCAGTTCGACGCAATTGACGCCGCGATAGATTGGCCCGGCCTCGGTGATGGTCGCGATCGCTGAATCCATCACCGGCAGCTCGGCATCGAAGCTGCGAAAGCCCTTCGGCTCGGGCGCCGGGGCGCGGCGCTCCTTCAGCGCGCGAACGTCCTCGGCGCGGTAGCGGCGGCTGCGCGAATCCACCGACGGCTCGGAGCGGATCAGACCGCGGCTGACATAGGCGTAGAGCGTGGCCGGCGAGATCGCGAGTTCGGCGGCGGCCTCGCGAGCCGAGAGATACAGGCCGGAGGAATTTTTCATATTGATTTGTATAATCAAGATTGATCAACCTGTCGAGTCGATCGATTTTCATGGCGTGACACCCTTTGGACAGGAGATCCGCTGTGAATATTCACACTGACACCCCGATCGGCCTGGACGGCATTCCGGCCGCCGAAACCGTGCTGAGCCATGTCGATGGCGAGCGGGGCGAGCTGATCATCGCCGGCGAGCATGTCGCCGACCTCGTCGCAGCCTCGAATTTCGAAGGGGTGACGGCGCGGCTGTGGAGCGGCGCGACCGGCCGTGCGGTGAGCGATGCCGAGGTGCAGGCAAACCTCGGCATGGCGCGCTGGCGCGCCTTTGCGCGCCTGCCCGAGCTGCTGGCCGCCTCGGGTGGCCTATCGATCATCGACGGTTTCCGGGTCGGCATGGCAGCGCTGCGCGCCGAGGACGGCCTGGATCATGAGGCCACCATCGTCGGTGCCGGGCCGGTGATCGCGGGCGCGCTGGTGCAGCGCGCCAATGGCCGGCAGCCGATCGCGCCCGATCCGGCCGCAAGCCATGCCGCCGACACGCTGACGATGCTGCGCGGTGTGAAGCCTGCGCCGCGCGAGGTGGCCGCGCTCGACGCTTATTTCGTCACCGTCTGCGACCACGGCATGAATGCCTCGACGTTCGCGACGCGCGTCGTGGCCTCGACCCAGGCCGACCTGTTCGCCGCGGTCACGGCCGGCTATTGCGCGCTGACCGGGCCGCTGCATGGCGGCGCGCCGGAGCCCGTGCTCGATATGCTGAACGCGATTGGCGCGCGCGAGCGCATCAAGCCGTGGGTCGACGACGCCTTGGCGCGCGGCGAGCGGCTGATGGGCTTCGGCCACCGCATCTACCGGGTGCGAGACCCGCGCGCTGACGTGCTGAAAGCCGCGATCGAAAAGCTCGCCGCCCATGGCGCCGACCTGCCCTTCGCCGGCGAGGTCGAGGCCTATATCCGCGAGGCGCTGCGGCGGAAAAATCCGAACCGAGCACTGGAGACGAATGTCGAGTTCTTCACCGCGATCCTGCTCGATGCGCTGCAGATCCCGCGGCAGGCCTTCACGCCGATCTTCGCGGTGGCGCGTGCCGCCGGCTGGACTGCGCATGCGCGCGAGCAGCAGCGCACCGGGCGCCTGATCCGGCCGAGCTCATCCTATATCGGCGCGACGCCGGCTGCGCGGGATTGAGTATTGAGGAAAAACAACTCGCGGCAGTGGTAACCACTGCCGCGTGGCCGCGCGCTTACGAAGCGCGTACCACCGTCTTCAAATAATTATAGGCCTTGATGATCTCGATCAGGCGATCTTCGGTCGAGCGGTCGCCGCCATTGGCGTCGGGATGATGCTGCTTCACCAGCGCCTTGTACTTGACCTTGACGTCTTCCAGCGTCGCATCGGGCCCAAGGCCCATCACCTGCAGCGCCTTGCGCTCGGCGTTGAAGACCTTGCGCGTCTCGGCCTTCTTCTGTGCGGTCGCGTCAGGTCCGGGGCGCCAGCTGCCACGCCCGTTGATCTCGGCGAACACGCTGAACGGATCCACCGCACCGTCGAGATCGCCCTCGGCGCCCTTGCCCTTGGCCGAGGTGTTCGCGCCCATCTTCCAGGTCGGACGATGACCGGTCAGCGCATCCTTCTGGTAACGAGCCACGGCGTCGGCATTCATCCCTGAGAAGAAATTATAGGACTGATTGTACTCGCGCACGTGGTCGAGGCAGAACTGCCAATATTCGCGCGCGTTCTCGCGGCCCTTCGGCGCGCGATGGGTGCCCTTGTTCTTGCAGTCGGGCCATTGGCACCCCACCGCTTCCTGCGCAACGACAGGCTGCCGCGCAGCCGACTTCTTGGGCTTGATGCGGATGGAGTCGAAGAATTTGGATGAATTGATCGGCATGGCGGACTTTGACTACGCAACGCGAAAAGCTTCAAGTCTTGACATTGCGAATACCTCAGAGGGGGACGGCCGATTGACGAAAATTATTTTGATGCGTATTGCCGCAGACCATGAGCACCAAGGACGCTATCACAGAGAAGTTGCGCGAAGCTTTCTCCCCGGAAAGCCTCGAGGTTCAGGACGAATCACATCTGCATGAAGGCCACGCCGGCCACCGCGCCGGCGGCGAGACGCATTTCCGAGTGTATATCGTGTCGCCAGCCTTCTCCGGCAAGAGCCGGGTCGAACGCCATCGCATGATCAACGCGGCGCTATCAGCGGAACTCGCAGGCTCGGTGCACGCGCTGGCGCTGCACATCAAGGCGCCGGGCGAAGCCTGACATTACGCCTGCCGGCGTATCCGAGCAACGCCGCTAGAATGCGGTGCCGGCGCGGCGCGGCCTCGGCTCGTCCGTCTCGCCACGCGGCACCGGGACGATACGGAGCGCAGTAATACGGTTGCGCTCACGGCGCAGGACGCGGAAGCGGAAGCCGTGGAAGGTGAAGCTCTGGCCGCGCTCGGGGATCGAGCGTGCCTCGTGGATCACCAGCCCCGCAACCGTCGTCGCCTCCTCATCGGGCAGCGACCAGTCCATCGCGCGATTGAGATCACGGATCGGCACCGAGCCGTCGACCACCACCGAGCCGTCGGGCTGCAGGCGCACGCCGGCCACCTGGACATCCTGCTCGTCGGAGATGTCGCCGACGATTTCTTCCAAAATGTCTTCCAGCGTCACGATACCTTCAACCTCGCCATACTCGTCGACGACGAGGGCGAAATGGGTCTTGCGGCGGCGGAACGCCTTGAGCTGCTCGGAGACCGAGCGCATCTCCGGCACAAACCACGGCGGCAGCGCGATCGAGGAGACGTCGATCCGCGACATCTCGCCTTCTGAGGAGCGGATCGCGCGCAACAGATCCTTGGCGTGCAGCACCCCTATGATGTTCTCCGGCGAGCCGCGCCACAGCGGGATGCGGGTGTATTCCGAGGCCAGCACCTCACGCACCAGCTCCTCCGCCGGCAGGTCGGCACTGACCATCACCATCTCGGTGCGGTGAACCATGACATCGGAGACCTGAAGCTCCCGCAGATCCAGCAGGCCGCCGAACATGTCGCGGTCCTGCTTCTCGACCTTGCCCTCGTGATGCAGCAGATCGACCGCGCCGCGCAGGCGCTCGGTCGGCGACAGCATCGGCTGGTTGGCGCCGACCTTGAAGCCGATCAGCCGCATCAGCACCCGCACCACCGCCTCGATCACTGACAGCAGCGGACCGAGCACGAACATGGTGACGCGCATCGGCCGCGCCACCAGCAGCGAGACGCGGTCCGGCGCCCTGATCGCAATCGTCTTCGGCAGCACCTCGGCGAAGATCACCACCAGCACCGTCATCACGCCGGTGGCATAGAGCACGCCGACATCTCCGAACCATGCCGTGAAGATGCCGGTGGCCAGCGCGGAAGCGCCGATATTGGCGATGTTGTTGCCGAGCAAGAGCGCGCCGATCAGCCGCTCGCGCATGTCGAACAGGCTGGAGACGACGTCAGCCTCGCGAACACCCTGCTTCGACAGCCGCAACATGCTGGCGCGGGAGGCGCCGGTCAGCGCGGTTTCGCTCAGCGCGAAGAAAGCGGAGGCCGCGAGCAGCACGACGACGATGACACATGTAATCCAGTTCATGACGCTGCTATCGTTTTGAGGCGGCCGCAGAGCTTGCACACCGCGGTCGGCATATTGGGTCAGAAGCGGCGCGCGAGCTTGGCCTGCAGGAAATCGCGGACCTTGGCCGGATCGACATCATTCGCAATCACCGCGCGGCCGATCGCTTCCATCAAGATGAAGGTGAGCTTGCCGCGCTTGACCTTCTTGTCCTGCGCCATCCGCGCCAGCAGCTGGTCCGCATCGCCAAGCCCTTCCTGGGCAAAGCCTGCGATGTCCTGCAGCTGCGTCGGCAGGCCGACCTGATCGAGATGATGGATGATGCGCACAACGTCGCTCTCGGGAAGCATGCCGAGCTCAGCGGAGAACTGCGCCGCCAGCACCATGCCGACCGCGACGCCCTCGCCGTGGAACAGGCGATCGGAGAAGCCGGTGGCGGCTTCCAGCGCATGACCGAAGGTGTGGCCGAGATTGAGCAGCGCGCGATCGCCGGTCTCGCGCTCGTCACGGGCGACGATCGCAGCCTTGGCGCGGCAGGAGGTGGCGATGGCATGCTCGCGCGCCATACCGCCCTTGAAGAGATCGGCGTGATTGCCTTCAAGCCAGGCGAAGAAAGCGGCATCGCCGAGCAGGCCGTATTTGGCGACTTCGGCATAGCCGGCGCGGAACTGGCGCGGCGACAGCGTGTCGAGCACCGCGGTGTCGGCGATCACCAGCACCGGCTGGTGGAATGCACCCAGCAGATTCTTGCCCTGCGGCGAGTTGATGCCGGTCTTGCCGCCGACGGAGGAATCGACCTGCGCCAGCAGCGACGTCGGCACTTGCACGAAATCGACGCCACGGCGCAGAATCGCGGCCGCAAATCCTGCGAGATCGCCGACGACGCCGCCGCCGAGCGCAATGACGAGATCGTTGCGCTCGACCTTCGCCGCGATCAGTGCCTCGCTGACTTTCTCCAGACCGGCGTAGCTCTTGGAGCTTTCGCCCTCCTCGACCACGATGGTCGCAGTCGGGATACCGGCCTCCGCCAGCGAGGCCTCGGTCGGCGCAAGCCAATGCTTGGCGACGGTGCGATCGGTGACGATGGCGGTGCGGACACCGGGCCTGAGCGCAGCGATCCGCTGGCCGAGCGAAGCCAATACGCCGCGTCCGATGACGATGTCGTAGGCGCGGTCGCCGAGCGCGACGTCGACGGTGATCGGGTCGGAATGTTTGAGAGGTACGGTCATCGCAGTCCACCGATCGCCTGGCTCGGCCCTTCCGGCGCATGATCCGGCACAGGTTCGGACGGCGCGCAGAGCCGAAGACGCAGGGCCTCGATGCATTCGTCGACGATCTTGTCGTGCGGAACGTCGCGCGACCAGATCGTCAGCTCGGCATCTTGATAGACCGGCTCACGCTCGGTCAGCAGCCGGGTGACGGTGCCGGCGGGATCGGCGGTTTGCAGCAGCGGCCGGTCGGCCCGGCGCTTGACGCGGCGCAGGATGACGTCGGCATCGGCCTTGAGCCAGACCGAGATCGCCTTGTCGCGGATCCGATGGCGGGTCTCCTCGCGCATGAACGAGCCGCCGCCGGTCGCCAGTACGCCGGGCCCGCTGTCCAGCAGCCGCGCGATCACGCGCGCCTCGCCATCGCGGAAATGCGCCTCGCCATGGGCCTCGAAGATTTCCGGTATGGTCATGCCGGCCGCGGTTTCGATCTCATTGTCGGCGTCGACAAAGGGCAGCCTCAGCCGCATCGCGAGCCGCCGCCCGATGGTCGACTTGCCCGCCCCCATCATGCCGACGAGCACGATCTGCCGCTTGCCGAGGGCCGCGGTGATCTCGGCCTCCGGCGAACCGGGCATCATGGCTGGCTGGGACGTTTCGGTCATAAATGGCTTCTATCTCGCCAGCTTATCCTATGCCAGTGCCTGGCTCCAGGCACAGGTCCGATCCGGGGCGCGGCGTTGGCCGAACAGGTTTGCAAGCCGTACTTGCAAGCTGGAGGCGAACGTGTTGGATGACCGCGATGCTTCATGCGTTGCCCGATCGCTCGAGATGCCCAGCCTTTTCCGTTTCCTGACCGTGGTCGCCATCATCGTCGGCGTCGTCTACGGCGCGATCTTCGCGCTGGCGAATTTCGTCAACCCGAAGCCGCGGGAAATGACGGTGACGATCCCGGCGGATAAGTTCCTCAAGAAATAGCTCTGCGCCTGCCAGACTGACCCGAAAGCCACACCCGGTCGGTTAAGTTTTCTGCTGTTCTCTGAAATCTGATCGACGCCGCGATATCGGCCAACTTCGCTTTCACGCGGAGCATACCGATATTGAAGTTCGGCGCGTGATTCGAACTTCGCGACAGACGGGCAGCAACAGATGCGGGCCAAGGCCTCGGACGGCAAGCTCATCACCCTGTTCCTCGACATGATGGCGGCGGAACAGGGCGCCGGCGACAACACGCTGGCCGCCTACCGCCGCGATCTCGATGATCTCTCCGATTTCCTGGCCAGGAAAGGCAGCTGCCTGGTCGACGCCGACACGCACGTGCTGCGCGACTACCTGTCCGAGCTCGACGACCGCGGCTTTGCCTCGGCCAGCGTGGCGCGCCGGCTGTCGGCGCTGCGGCACATGTTCCGCTTCCTGCTCAACGAACGCATCCGAACCGAGGACCCCGCGGCGATCCTGTCCGGCCCGAAGCGCGGCCGCTCGCTGCCGAAAGTGCTGTCGGTCGCCGATGTCGACCGCATGCTGACGCGCGCCAAGGAACTGACCCAGGTGGCGGACGCCTCGCCGTCGCAGCGGCTGCGGGCGATGCGGCTCTACTGCCTGCTGGAGGTGCTCTACGCCACCGGCCTGCGCGTCTCCGAGCTGGTGACCTTGCCGCGGACGGCGGCGCGGCACGACGCGCGCATGATCATGGTGCGCGGCAAAGGCAACAAGGAGCGGCTGGTTCCCTTGAATCAGGCCTCGCGGCAGGCGATGGCGGACTATCTGGCCGCGATGGACGCGCAGCGGCCGGAGAAAAAGGCCAGCGCCGCGGCCTCGAAATGGCTGTTCCCGTCGTTCGGCGAAAGTGGTCATCTGACCCGGCAGCATTTCGCCCGCGACCTCAAGGAGCTCGCGGTGGCCAGCGGCCTTCAGCCCCGATTGGTGTCGCCGCACGTGCTGCGCCATGCCTTTGCCAGTCACCTGCTGCACAATGGCGCAGATCTGCGCATCGTGCAGACCCTGCTCGGCCACACCGACATCTCCACCACCCAGATCTACACCCATGTGGTCGAGGAGCGCCTGAAGAGCATGGTGCGCGACCTGCACCCGCTGGCCGAGAAATAGCGCTCATCCCCACCCCGCAAACGGAACCGAAACAGGTGGCTTTCCCATCGCGCAGCCTTGACTTCGCGGCCATCTGACCCGAAAGAGCGCCATTCCGCCCGCGACGTCGGCGCCACATGCTGCCGCGCGCGCGAATGACGCCGCCAAACCGTTTGCCAAGCCGTTGAAGATACTCGAGCTTCCGACGGAACCGCCAAACCGATCCCCCGATTCAGCGCCACGATTGATTCCATGCCGGACCCGATGCGCAGCTATCTCGACTTCGAAAAACCCGTCGCCGAGCTCGACTCCAAGGTCGACGAGCTCAGGACGATGGCGGCCGGCGGCACCGACATTGCCGACGAGGTGACAAAGATCGAGGAGAAGGCCGGCCAGGCGCTGGCCGAGCTCTACGCCAATCTGACCCCCTGGCAGAAGACCCTGGTCGCCCGCCATCCGCAGCGGCCGCATTTTTCCGATTTCGTCGGCGGCCTGATCACCGAGTTCACCCCGCTGGCCGGCGACCGCAAATTCGCCGAGGACGCCGCTCTGCTCGGCGGCTTCGGCCGCTTCCGCGGCGAGGCGATCTGCGTGATGGGCCAGGAGAAGGGCGCCACCACCGAATCCCGCCTCAAGCACAATTTCGGCATGGCCCGCCCGGAAGGCTACCGCAAGGCCGTGCGGCTGATGGAGATGGCCGAGCGCTTCGGCATCCCGGTGCTGTCGCTGGTCGATTCCGCCGGCGCCTATCCCGGCATCGGCGCCGAGGAGCGCGGCCAGGCCGAGGCGATCGCCCGCTCGACCGATGTCTGCTTGTCGCTCGGTGTGCCCAATGTCTCGATCATCACCGGCGAGGGCATGTCGGGCGGCGCCATCGCGCTGACCACGGCCAACCGCGTGCTGATGCTGGAGCATGCGATCTACAGCGTGATCTCGCCGGAAGCGGCCTCCTCGATCCTGTGGCGCGACGGCACCAAGGCCCAGGAAGCTGCCAACAGCATGAAGATCACCGCCCAGGACATGCTCCGCTTCGGCGTGATCGATTCCATCCTCAAAGAGCCGGTCGGCGGCGCCCACCGCGATCCCAGCGCGATGATCGCGGCGACCGGAGATGCCATCGCCCAGGCCTTCGAGGAGATGAGCGGCATGGACGGCGACGCCATCCGCAAGCAGCGCCGGCAGAAATTCCTCGACATCGGCCGCAAGCTCGGCTGATTTCGGTCCTCCCTCCCCAAAGACCGCCTTCGTGCCCGCCGCTCGCAGCTTTGTGAGCGGTCTGGCCGTATTTCAGCCGGAGCGGCCGTATCTGCTGTTCAGACAATCTTCACCACGCCCGCCGGGTCTTCCGGCAGGCCCGGGAAGCCCGGGTTGCGGCGCATCCGGCCAGTGGTTACAATTTTAAGCATGCGGGTTTGCGGCCGCGACGCGCCGCACGATCCGGGACGACAGGTCAGCCGCTTGGGATAGGCTGGTGGGTTGGTGTGGGGTACGCGCGACGTAGCCGCTTGGTGGGGAGCTTTGCATTGATCAACCGCGCTTTGGTCCGGGTTCTCATGACCTCGGCTGCGCTGGCTGCAGGGTCGCTCTTGGCCGGCTGCAACAGCGACGGAGTGTCGCTCGCCAACAACGCCAAGGCCAACCAGCCGGTGCCGCCGAAGCTTGTCGCCGCGATGAGCGAGAAGAACATGGATCCGCAATCGCCGATCCTGATCCGCCTGTTCAAGCAGGAGGCCGAGCTCGAGGTCTGGAAGCAGGATCGCAACGGCCAGTTCGCCCTGCTCAAGACCTATCCGATCTGCCGCTGGTCGGGCGATCTCGGCCCCAAGGTGCGCGAGGGCGACCGCCAGGCGCCGGAAGGCTTCTATTCGATCTCGCCGGCGCAGATGAATCCGCAGTCGGCCTATTATCTGTCCTTCAACACCGGCTATCCCAACGCCTATGACAAGTCGCTCGGCCACACCGGCTCGGAGCTGATGGTGCATGGCGACTGTTCGTCGCGCGGCTGCTACGCGATGAGCGACGAGCAGATCGCCGAGATCTATGCGCTCGGCCGCGACTCCTTCTTCGGCGGCCAGCGCGCCTTCCAGTTCCAGGCCTATCCGTTCCATATGACGGCCGCGAACATGGCGCGGCATCGCAACAACCCGAACATGCCGTTCTGGCGGATGATCAAGGAAGGCAACGATCACTTCGAGGTCTCGCACCAGGAGCCGAAGGTCGATTTCTGCGAGCATAAATACGTGTTCGACGCCCAGAAGCCGCCGAGCGCGACGCGCGACCCCGTGTTCGACGCCTCCGCCAAGTGCCCGGCCTATGTGGTGGCCGACGACCTCGCCGCCGCAGTGCGTGAGAAACAGGCGGCCGACGACGCCGCGTTCAACAAGCTGGTCGCCAAGGGTGTGCCGGTCGCCCGGCTCAACACCGGCGTCGACGGCGGCATGAACGAGGTGTTCGCCTCGCACGTGCCGGGCGGCGCCTCGACCGGCCTGTCCGATGCGGTCGAGCCACACGGCCTGACCCTGATGTCGTCGATGGCGCCGGGCACGATCCCCTCTTACGTCAATCCGCCGGCTACGCCGGGACCGGATGAGATGGCGCCTGCGTCGAGCCGCGTCGCCGCCGTGACCGCGCCGGAGAAATCTCATCTGATGGCGAATCTGCGCAAGGTCGCAGCGACCGGCGCGATTGCGGCCAACGCGGCGCCGGCCACCGCGAAGCACGCCGAGGCCAAGCCCGCCTCCAAGCCTGAGCCCAAACCGCGGGCGGTCGCGGCCAAGCCAGCCGAGGTCAAGCAGGCTGCAGCGCATCCGCCATTCAAGCCGCAGGCGAGCGCGGCTGCAGCGGCACCGGCGCAGCAGACCGCTTTGGTGTCGGGCGGCGCGCCGATCATGTCGACCAGTTCGTTCGACAATCGCTTCTCCGCGCTGAAGTGAGGTCGCGTTCGCGCGCAAGCGCGCAGGCATAGTTTTGATTTGATTGTCAAACAGCAGCCAAGCACCCAACCGTCGTCGCCCGGCTTGACCGGGCGACCCAGTACTCCGTGAAGTTCGTGGTTGGCCGAGACGCCGCGGCGTACCGGATGCCCGCTGGAGCCTGTCATCCGGCCGGCCGAAGGCCGGACCGGGTGGCATGACGACGAAAATTGCATCATCAACTCCGAGCCTTGCTCTCACTCCAGAATCTTGAGCTGGCTCTGGATTGCTTCGTCGCCCGCGCTCCTCGCGACGACGCCTGAGCAAGCATCCTCGTCCTCGCAGCGCGTTTTGCGTCCGAGTTATCCGGCAGAACCACCCTCTCCAAACAGAGGGCGCAGGGAAGACCGGGTATCCGCTGATACCCGCGGTCCGCGTGCAGCAAAAAGCACGCGGCAGAACCACAGGTTCAGCCAATATCCACTTGGGCTCAACCGGTCGTCGCAACACTGGTTCGTTTTGTTTTCACTGATGACAGCAACTCGTCAAGCGCCTCGGCTGGCGTTTTCCAGCCCAGGGTCTTTCTCGGTCGGCCGTTGAGAGCTTCGGCCACCGCGGCTATCTCATCGGCGCTATAGACGCTCAGGTCTTCGCCTTTCGGGAAGTATTGCCGCAGCAGGCCGTTGGTGTTCTCGTTCGTGCCGCGCTGCCACGGGCTGTGCGGGTCGCAAAAATAGATCTGGATGCCCGTATCGATCTTGAGACGCTCGTGCTGAGCCATTTCGGCTCCCCGATCCCAGGTCAGCGAACGGCGCAATTCTTCAGGCAGGGTAATGATGGTGCGCGCGATTGCATCGCGCACCGCCTCGGCTCCGTGTCCCGAGAGCGCCGGCCCGCCCTTGGCACGAGGACCGTCGCCATGCCCCGCCAACCGGGGAAGGTGCAGCAGCATCGTAAAGCGTGTCGTGCGTTCGACCAGCGTGCCGATCGCCGAGCTCTCGCCACCTATCATCAGGTCTCCTTCCCAATGCCCCGGCACCGCCCGGTCTGCCACCTCGGCAGGGCGCTCGCTGATCATGATCTCCGGCGAGACAAAGCTTTTGCCCCGCTTGCCCGTGCGTGCCCTGGGGACCCGTCGCGCACGTCCCGTTCGCAAGCAACTCGTCAGTTCACGGCGGAGAGCTCCACGGCCTTGAACGAAAAGGGCTTGATAAATAGCCTCGGGGCTGATGCGCATCGTCTCGTCATCCGGAAAGTCGATCGGCAGGCGTCGGGCAATTTGCTCGGGGCTCCAGGCCTTCTTCCATCGCCGAACCTTGCACGTCTCTGATGACCGATGGCCCTTCCGATTAGCACGGCCACGCGCTTCGTCTGGCAGCGCGACCATACCGGAAAGCCGTTCTTCCACATAAGTCCGCAAGGCGGCGTTAGACGCAAGCTTCGCCGGTTTGGGGCGACGGGCTGAGCGATCGGCATGCCACTGAGCGGTCGTCGCCCGATAGGCCCATCTTGCCGCCGTGGGTGGCCGCATTGCGATCGAGCTCGCGGGAAATGGTCGAGGCGGCCCGCCCCAGCCGCCGCCCGATCTCCTGCATCGAATGGCCCTGCGTATTGAGAAGCGCGATCTCCTCGCGTTCCGCAAACGAAAGGTATCTCCCCGAAAGCGGCTTGGCCGAGGGTCTGAAAATCGATGGGGGCATACCGCCTGCCTTCCGGAATAATCTGTATCCGGCGTCAGCGGGCACTCCGGCTTTGAGCGCAGCATCTTCGCTGCTCAGCCCTGTGGCAATCGCCTGCCAAAATCTGGCCTGTTCAGCCCGCCCCGCAACCGGCGGACGTCCCGCAGAGCCCACTGGCGCTCGTGTCGACTGCTTCCTTCGAATGGCCATCGCAACCTCCAAATCTCGAGTGTTGCGACGACCAGATTGAATCCACCACCGGCATTCCCCGCGCGGTGGGTTACGGCTTATACGCGCTCTCCTTGGGGACCGGCTTTATTGCCCCCACCTGTCGACAACGCGCTTGCGCACGTTGCGCTCGGCGCCAGCACCGGGGCACCGGGACCACACGACTTCACCGTCCGCGCTATGTCGTTCGTCGGCGAACTGATAAGTCCGCTGCGGCACATCGCGGCCATCGCATCCCCTGCCCAACGCTCGTGACGATTCGCGAAGCGCCCTCTTCATCGGGCCGGGACGTGCGGAAATCTGCAGCTGATTTGCCCGACGACACAAGCGGATTTTTTCGCGCAAACAGTCTCGCAGCCGCGATGCGATTGATGCGGCGAGGGAAATTAGTCTTTGCGCGCAGACGGCACGCGGCTCGGCGGATGGCGCGACGCGCTCCTTACGGCCCCCATGTGTCGAACATCGCCTTCAATGCAGACTTCGCCCAAGGTCGCTGTTACTATTTCGGTACTGTTGCGCGAGATGAACGGGAGACCGTGGTGGACGTGATCATCGTCGTCGATATGCAGGTCGGCATGTTGAACGGTGCCCCCAAGCACGATCTGCCTGGACTCGTCAGTCGTATCAATGCGCTGACTACGATGGTGAGAGATGACGGCGGCCACGTCATCTGGATCAGGCATTCCGGCAACGCAGACGACGGCTTTGAAAGGCATGGACGCGGCTGGAAGTTTTTGCCCGATCTGGTCCGCATGCAGGACGACCTCATCGTCGATAAGAAGTTGAATGATCCATTTGTTGGAACATCGCTCGCGAACATGCTGACCGACCTGTCGCCGCTCCGGGTTATCGTGACCGGCTGGGCAACTGATTTCTGCGTCGATGCAACGGTGCGCTCGACAGTCAGCCACGGTCATCATGTCGTCGCCGTCAGTGATGGCCACACGCTGAGTGATCGGCCTCATCTCCCAGCAAGCGCGGTCATTGCGCATCATAATTGGGTCTGGAGCAATCTGATCACAAACCGCACCATTCGCATGATGACGACGAGACAATTGCTAACCGAGCGCGGCCAATCCTGAACTCCGTCATGGGCAGCGCCCTCACCCGCCAAACCGGCTGCGATAATCCTGCGGCGTCGCGGCCAGCAGCGCGCCAGAAGCTGCGGCGCATGGTTTCTTCGGAACCGAAGCCGCAGCGCTGGGCGATGCGCTTCACCGGCTGGCGCGTCTCCGACAACAAGCGGCGCGCGGCCTCAACGCGCAGGCGCTCGATGGCGCGCAGCGGCGTCTGTCCGGTGGCGCGGGCATAGTGGCGGCTGAACGAGCGCTCGCTCATGCCGGCCTGGCGTGCCAGCCGCGCCAGCGACAGGTCGTCGGCAAGATGTTTGCCGATCCAGCCATGCAGCGCGCCGAATTCATCGTCGGCGGCCTGCAACGACAGTGCCTCGCTGAACTGCGCCTGCCCGCCGGGGCGCTTCAGGAACATGACGAGATAGCGTGCGACCGACAGCGCGGCGCCGCGGCCGAGATCCTCCTCCACCAGCGCCAGTGCGAGATCGATGCCGGCGGTGACGCCCGCCGAGGTCCAGATGTCGCCATCGCGAACGAAGATCGGATCGGACTCGACAAAGATCTTCGGATGCCGCCGCGCCAGCTCGGCGCAATAGGACCAGTGCGTCACTGCGCGCCTCCCGTCGAGCACGCCGGACGCGCCGAGCAGGAACGCGCCGGTGCAGACCGAGGCGACACGCCGCGCGCGCCCCGCGCGCTGCCGCACCCATTCACACAGTTCGCGATCATCTGCCGCCACGTCGACGCCGGGACCGCCCGCGACGATCAGCGTATCGGCGGCTGCGGCCATCGCGCGGCAGCATCTCGGTCGCGATCTGCAGGCCGGCCGACGCCGTGACCTGCGCGGCGCCTTTCGCCACGACGCGAAGCGCATAGGGCGGCGCGCCGCCAGCCTGCACAGCCTGCTCGTTGGCGGTCGCGAACACCTGCAGGGGCCCGGTGACGTCGAGCAGCTGCACGTTCGGAAACGCCAGCACTTCGACCAGGCGCGCAGCGTTGCGGCGCGACGGCATGCGCCGGGAAGTTGGCGGGGAACGAGGGGTCTTTGGCATCTTCGCCACAGCCTGCGCCGCTACGCTGCCGATGTCCACCCCGCAAAGAAGGAGACCAGTATGATCCCGCCCGACACGCATCTCACCATCGGCTCGCTGCTGTTCGAGGGCATCGACCAGATCGACCTGACCGGTCCGTTCGAGGTGCTCTCCCGCATCCCCAATGCGAGCTACCGCCTCTACGGCAAGACCGCGACGCCCGTCCGCGACATCAAGGGCCTGCGGCTATCGCCCGACGCCACGCTGGCCGAGGCGCCGCAGCTCGACGTGCTGCATGTGCCCGGCGGCTTCGGCCAGGAGGCGCTGATGGAAGATGAGGACCTGCTGGGCTGGATCAGGCGGCAGGCGAAGGATGCGCGCATCTTCTCGGTCTGCACCGGCGCGCTGCTGTGCGGCGCGGCCGGGTTGCTGCGCGGCCGGCGCGCCACCACGCATTGGTCGGCATTCCATCTGCTCCCATCGTTCGGCGCCATTCCGGTCGATCAACGCGTCGTGGTCGATGGCACATGGATCTTTGCGGCCGGCGTCACCGCAGGCATCGACGGCGCGCTGCGGCTCGCCGCCGAGCTGCGCGGCGACGATGTGGCGCGCGCGATCCAGCTGCAAATGGCCTATGCGCCGGAGCCGCCGTTCGACAGCGGCACGCCGGAGAGCGCGCCGCCCGCGATCCTGAAGCAGGCCCGCGAGGCCGTGGCCGGCATCACCGCGCAGCGCGAGGCCACCGCGCGGCACGTGGCGGCGCGGCTCGGCATCCAGGCAGCGCGCTGAGCGTCGGCATTCGATGCAGAGCATTGGCGGGAACGGTGGGGAATATGGCGCTCTCGCCAACATGTCCAACCCTAAATCCCCCTTGTCCGACGACAACCAACCTTGAGGAGACGATCATGACGACAATGACCTTCACCAAGACCGCCCGCGCCGCAATGGCTGCTCGACATGTGGAAGGAGATCGACGCCAAGACTTTTGGCAAGGGCTTTGACTGCTTCGCCGAGGACGCCGTCTGCAATCTCGGCGTGGCCGACTGGCACGGACGCGAGGCCATCCGCAACAATCTGCGCCAGTTCATCGACCGCGGCTTCACCGCGCTGCATGACGTTGTGGAATATTGGGACAGCCCGCTGCTCAAGGTGTTCCACGGCAAGGTCGCGATGACCTTCGACGACCCCAGCATGGCGCCGGTGCGGCCGACCATGACGCACTTCTTCTACATGGACGAGAAGGACCCGACCAAGGTCAAGCGCTGGGTCGGCGCGGTCGGGCCGACGGGGTTCTAAGGCACTAAATATAAGCGCCGGCGGTCTCCGCCTCGCCGGCACATAGGCGTTGCGGGGATCTGGCGTCACCGCTGCCTCACCCGCACTGACACCCCCATGGCGTCGAACAGCCGGAACATCTGCTCGTCGCCGATCCGCAGGCCGGCGAAGTCGGCCAGAACTGTCAGATTCAAGCCGCTGACCTCGGCGCCTCTGAGATCGGCACCGCTCAGTTCTGGCGCCATCGAAGATCGCCTGGAACAGATCGCAATCGCTGAGATCGGCATCGGTGAGATCCGCGCCCGACAAATCGGCTTCGCGAAGCCGGCTGCCGGCAAGGCTGCAACCCGGCAATTTCGCCTCCGACAAATCGACAAGGTCCATCCTGCAGGCGAGAAAACGCGCCCGCGTCTCGATCTGCTTGCGGCTCAAGGCGAGGCTGAAGTCGACCTTGATGAACTTCACGCCGGTGAGGTTGCAATCGTTCATCTCGACCGCAAACAGTTCAGTGCGTTCGAAGGAGGACAGCGACAGGCCGCATGTTTTGAACACCGTCCGCTTGAAGTCGCTGAAGGCGAAATCGCAGCCCTTGTTGTCTTGACCGGTGAAGTCGCAGTTCTCAAAAGCGGCGGCGGCAAGCTCGGCATGCGCGAAACGGCACGACACGAACTGGCAATTGGCAAAGCGCGCCTCCGC
>CAWJDW010000010.1:0-448889 GCA_963841665.1 uncultured Alphaproteobacteria bacterium | reverse complement strand
TCGTGAGCGGCACGAACAGGAAGCCCAGGCCCGCGCCCTGGACGAAGCCGGTCATCACGATGGTCCACTGCGAGACGTCGGGCGTCCAGCCGGTCATGTCGTACATGGCCCAGGCGGTGAGAAGCAGCCCGGCAGCAGCAGCCAGCGGGTGTCGACCTTGCCGATCAGCCGGCCGACGACGAACATGCAGGCCATCGTGCCCATGCCGCGCGGCCCCATGACGATGCCGGCGGTCACGACGGGGTAGCCCATCAGGGTCTGCAGGTAGGGCGTCATCAGCGCCATCGAGGCCAGATAGGTGACGCCGACGATGAAGATGAAGATCATCCCGACCGTGAAATTGCGGTCCAGGAACAGCCCGGATTGACGAAGGACTTCTTGGCCGTGAAGGTGTGGACCAGGAAGATGTAGAAGGCGCAGCGGCGACGATCGCCTCGATCATGATCTCGAGCGAGGAGAACCAGTCGAGCTGCTCGCCGCGGTCGAGGAACATCTGCAGCGCCGCGATGGCGATGCTCAGGCTGCCGAAGCCGAGCCAGTCGAGCTTGCCGCCGAATCGAGCGTCGGTCTCGCACGAAGGCGGAGATCCGGCGAAGGCGAGCGCGCCGATCGGGACGTTGATGTAGAACACCCAGCGCCAGCTGATGTTGTCGGTCAGCCAGCCGCCGATGACCGGGCCGAGCACCGGCCCGACCATGACCGAGACGCCGAACAGCGCCATCGCCGAGCCGCGCTCCTCGGGCGTGTAGATGTCGAGCAGGATCGACTGCGAGAGCGGCACCAGGGCGGCGCCGAAGAAGCCCTGCATCAGCCGGAACCCGACGATCTGGAGCAGCGACTGCGCGATGCCGCACAGCACCGAGGCCACCACGAAGCCGGCGATCGCGACCAGCAGGACCCGCTTGCGGCCGAAGCGGGCGGCGAGGAATCCGGACGGCGGCGTCATGATCGCGGCCGCGACGATGTAGGAGGTCAGCACCCAGTTGATCTGGTCGGCGCTCGCCGAGACGCTGCCCTGGATGTAGGGCAGGGCGACGTTGGCGATCGTCGTGTCGAGCGCCTGCATGATCACCGCCAGGATGATGCAGGCGGTGATCACGCCCCGGTTCTGAACGGCGGTCGTCATAGGACTAGAGATATTTGGTGATGAAATGCGGCAGGCCGCGGGCGTGGCCGGTGTCGACGCTGAGCTCGACGCTCATGCCGACCCGCAGCGGCGGCTTGTCGGGGACGTTCTGCACATGCACCCGCATCGGGATGCGCTGCACGACCTTCACCCAGTTGCCGCTGGTGTTCTGGGCCGGCAGCAGCGAGAAGCTCGAGACGAGGCGGGGCTGATGCTGTCGACCGTGCCCGACCATTCGACGCCGGGATAGGTGTCGACCTCGATCGTCGCCGTCTGGCCGGGCCTGACATAGGTGAGCTCCGTCTCCTTCGGGTTCGCCTGGACCCAGACGTGCTCGGTCGAGACCAGGTTGAATGCGACGGTTGAGGCGGCGAGATACTGGCCCGGCTGCAGCGTGGGCACGTTGGTCACGACGCCATCGAACGGCGCGCGCACGGTGGTATGGTCGAGCTGCCTGGCGGCTTCGTCGCGCGAGGCAACCGCATCCTTGTAGCGCGGATGGTTCTCGATCGGCGCGTCGGGATCGCCGTTCAGGTTCGCGGCGAGGCCTCCAGCTGCTGCTGCAGCGAGGCGAGCTTCTGCTGCGCCCTCTGCAGGCTGTTCTTAGCCGCATCGTAGGTCGCGCGCGGAGTGAAGTTGTTGGTCAGCAGCTGCTCCTGGCGCTTGAAGTTGGTCATGTTGAAGTCGACGTCGGCCTTGGCCTGCTGGACCTGCGCCGCCATGTTGCGATAGCTCGCCTGCATGGCGAGCAGATCGTTCCGGGTCTGCCGACCTGCGCTTCCGCCCGGTCGAGCGCGAAGCTGGAACGGTTTCGGATCGAGCTTGAACAGCACGTCGCCCTTGCAGACCTTCTGGTTGTCCTTGACCACCACCTCCTGAACCATGCCTGAAACGTCGGTCGAGAGGCCGACCGTGTCGGCCTGCACATAGGCGTTGTCGGTCTACATGACCGCGCCGCCGGTCACGTAGAAATAGCCGCCCAAGACGAGCGCGATCGGCAGCAGCGCGAACAGAACGGGCCGCAGCAGCGACCGCTTCGGGCTTTCGCTTCCTCCGCTCTGTTGTATTTTGTGTTCGGACAGCGATTGGGCGTCGCCCGCTCTCGACGCGTTCGGCCGGCGGAGTTTGCGGCTCGTCAGCGCGCCGCTCAACGCGGCTGCGGTCTAATCGACGGACGTTCGGGCGTCCGGCGTGGCTTCGCTGATTCCTCAGCTTATCCATTGCTTGCCTTCTTCTTGCTTTCACGGTCGTTTCGCACGGCACGGACAGGTTGGATCGCAGGGTGAGAAGCGATTTGATCAGCTGCTGCCGATCGCTTTCCGGTACGCCGGCCAGTGTCTCTGAGCGGGTCCTCTCGCCAAGTTGGCGAGCTGCGCCAGTTTCGGCTTCGCCGCTTCGGTCAGCCGCAAGCGCCAGACGCGCCGATCGGTCGGGTGAGGCGTGCGATCGACGAGTCCGGAATCGACGAGCCTGTCGACAATGCGGCTCAGCGTGATCGGCTCGATATCGAGCAGGTCCGCGAGGCCGGTCTGGCTAATACCCTCGTTGCGCGAAAGGTAAGCCAGCGCCTGCCATTGGGAGCGGGTCAGACCCAGGTCACGGGCATGCTGCTCGAACCGTTTGCGCATCAGACGCGCCACGTCATGGACGAGGAAGCCGAGATTGGAGGCGCTATCTTCCATCCTTGGAACTTTCTTAAGGACGCTTATGTTCTGCAAGGCATATAGTAAGCAAGCTTACAATAAGCAATGCTTACATTTGTTCCAGTCGATCTTGGGCCGGCCGTCGGCGCAGCCTGCGCCGACGCTGCATGCTTTCCTCTTCTTCCGGGTAAGGGTGTTGGGATCTCAAAGATCGTGTCGCCGGAGCGCATGCCGGCGAGTACCATGGCTCGTTCAGCCGGGCGGCGCCATCGAAGCGCTTCAGCTCACTCCGCAGAAGTCACCACGTCGAAGTGGTCACGTTGCACTGTCGCGACGTTGCGAAGGACCGGAAAAGGTGACCTGCCAATAACGATCGCAACTACGTCTCGGGATCCCCGTGACATGTTGTGGTGGAAGCTCGTCGGAACAGGTCGCCGGGCGGCCGCCAGCGCGCACGCAGTCCCGATATCGCCAGGGCTCGACGAAGCTGCCGGACCAGATAACGCGCTCGGTGTGCCGCGCTTCTTCCTGCGCTGTGGCGTATCGGCCGTGCGAATACCGTGGCCAGTCCAGCGCGAGGCCTCGGCGGACCAGCCAGTCGCCGAGATCGGTGCCGCCGGCGGAGCATCGGGCGACCTCCGGCCATACCGATCCGTATCGACGAATTCGCAGCTCACCACACGTTCATCCAGGAAGGCAGCAACTTCGTTCGCCGCTTGCGCTCCGCATCGGTAGACGTCGCTGTCAGCACCACGGCAAAGTTGCGCGCTTTCGGGGGCGTCGATGCCCCAAAGCCGAATGCGCTGGCCGTGGATCTCGATGGTGTCGCCGTCGATCACGCTGGCGCGGCCGCTCAGATCGATGGACCAGGCAGGCGCGATGAGAAAGGTCACCAACATTGCCGCGAGTAAGCGCTTCATTCTCTCTCTCGTCGAACGCCTCGGAAAACTGCTTGCCTGGCGCCCGCGGCGCGGCGGACGCGATAAGGAAACAACACATCAGGGAAACTAGCGATGCCACCTCAAATGATATGATCGCAAAGCAAGCGCAGCGGCAAGATGACCAGGCACGAAATGCTCGTCCATCGACCTCACCTGGCCAGAGAACCAACTTGTATCCTTTCTGTGTCGGCCATTTTGTCGACGACAAGCAAGCCATCCTTGAGCTGTCAGCCGAGATCCTCGCGCTCGTCGTGCTGGCCGCGAATGATGCCGAGCGCGGTTCGCGGCTGCCGCTCGACGGATTTCATTGGGCGGCTGAGGACATGGGGAAGCTTATCGTTTTGCTGGCGATCGTCCTCGGATGCGCGGGAGGCGTTTTCTACGGTGCGCACGCTGCTGCAACGACCGGCGCTAACTGGGCTGTTTTGGCCTGCTTGACTCAAAAGCCCTCTGCGAGCATCCGGCATATCTTTTCTACGGTTGCGGCGGAACGTGATCATCGCGCTTGGCTACCTGCTCGGTGATGCACTCTCTGGCAATAGACCCTCTCGGCGTTGGCGCTCTCAATCTGACACTTATGCTTGGTTGAGCTGTTTGAGCGCCGGATGCTGCGCCGGACTGTCGACGCATCGTCGATCGGAATCGCGTTTTTCGAGGCTGTTCGTTCGCCCGGTTTTCCGCGCCCGGCCGCGGTGGCTCCTATTCAGGATCATTGCATGGTCGCGACTCACGCTACCCAAGGGCCTCCAGCACCTCACCGCATGACGGGAATGATATGGCTGCAGCTACCCGTGAATTGCCGGCCTCTTGCTACGCACTCGAGGTTGACGGACGACCCAAGGTCGAATTTGCAACCAGAGAAGGTGCCAGGGCAGGTGGGGAAGAGCTGAAGAGGCGTTTTCCAAAGCTGCAGATCAGGATCTATAACGCGCAGACGCATGCGCGCGAGGAGATCTAGGCCGTGTACCTATAAATTCGGCGGCGTGATGCGGCAAAGGCTACGTCCGCTTTACCCCTATAACGACCAAGTTGCTGGGGCAGCGCAATTTGCCGCGAAGGGCCAATGTCAAACGTCGCCCGCGACACAGTCGCTGTCCTTCTGGGCGGCCTTACTCCGCATCGATCCTATAAACGTCGCCGGGTTCGAGCTTGAGTTCCTCGAACATCCTTTGCTGCTTCTCAGTGAGAACCGGTGGCACGATTTCGGCCTCCAGCCCTCAGGGACAGCCGCTAGGCCCAGCGTCAACGTTGATGGGGCTTGGCCAGGGCCAACCTCATCTGCCTCGTCGGCCGCGGCGCGTCGCTGAGGTCGCCTCAACGAAAGTGACCGAATTGCCGACGACTTTGCCATCACGGCCGATCCGCAGCGTGTCGCTAGTTGCTAGTTCGGGGCAATCGGATGGGGCCGGTAATCAACTTATAGGTGGGCACCCAAGCGGTGTTCCATGATTTCATGGTCGCGCCGCAGACCGAGCATCGAAGGGCGATCTGCCGACTCGGGGCCATCGCCTTGGTTCGGCTATAGACCGCGCCACACCGACAGGATCGATTATGAAAATTGAGCATGCCCATTTATGCGCCCAAAAGGCGAAGCAGGCCACTGCGAAAATCGAACTAGGCCGCTGAGGCTGGGAATAGCCTGGAAGCGCTGTGTGGGGTGTCCGCCTTGCTCACAACTCTGCATGTGGTTACGCTCCACAGTGAAGCTCAATTCGGTACTGACAGAGACTTTGCATGCTAACGAATCACGTGAGTACATTGATTTTTGGATCGAGAATAGCGTTCACGCTGCGGAGCAATACGGGACACCGGGCGCTTCACAAAGCGTGGACGTATTGGTTGAGCGCCTTGTTGACGGGGCCAAGAATGAAAACATCACGCGAGAGGCCATCGAGAAAGAGGTTGGTGATCTAAAGCAGTACATCGAGGGAAAGCTCGCGACTGCCAACCGGATTGAGCAGGATCGCCGCGAATAACATCGACTTGCATCTGAGATCCAGGGCCGCGGGTCGCGTCTGTCTTAGCTCCGATCACGAAGGCACTGCGAGAACAACCATGGCAATGCGAGAAGAAATAAAGCGAGTGATACATGCTGCAACACCCGGTATGTCGCAGCAGCTCTACTCAACACTACTGGTGTTGGGCGAGCTCTTAAGCAGCGCACTCGACAGAATCGATTAGCTCGAGAAGAAAGCCGACAGACAAACGCTGATCGCGCGCCAAGGGGAAGAACAATCCTGAATGGGAATTCAAGACGCCTCACCTGCCGGCCTTGCCCTCGACCTCTCGCGCTAACCGCTCCGCTCTGAGACGTCTGTGGTTTTCTTGGAACTCTGATCGGCCTGACTGTCCGCAATCGTTTGCCGCGCTCCGTTTGGGTTTTGCGCCTTGCGGTCCGCCTCGTCGGCTACCTGCTGCTGGGCGGAGCGTTTCCGTTCGGTCATAACCTAGATCCTTGCATTCATTGATCCGGGCCGTATCGCCTGCAAAGAGGAGTTATCAAGTCACTTCGCGTAACCTTGGGATCGAAGCCACGCGATCCGACGCTCTCCATTCATCCAATCGTCAATTTCGATCTTGCTTGTGAAACCCGCAATTTCTCGGGGTTCTGCGCCTGGGTACTCCGCGATGATAGCCCAGTCGGCTTCAGAGTTACGGATCGGATTGAAACTCACTTTTTTTTTGCCATGCCGAACTATGCAGAAAAGTGCGCAAAAAGTGAAGCTCGCAGAAGCATTTCGAGCCGCGGGCCTCGGCCGACGCCTCGTCCTTTTGTCGAGCAGGCGGGGGAGCCGCTATATTCCCAACACGCGGGGTTGTTCCTGCAATAGTCACCAGGGTCGGAACAATCTACCAACCGTGATGAAAAGCACCGTTGGCTTTCTTGTTGAAGTTTCTCAACTGCTGGTGTATTGTTTCAAGCATCGATACTGGCCGAACAACTGTTCCGCTTTCGCCTCAGCTCCTGACGGCGCGCACGTTTCAGACATTCTCCAACATCGACTATCCGGAACACTGGCCGCAACTCCGCGCGCCAGATCCTGCGCGTATACGAAAGGACGACCTGATGAACACAGGCACAGTGAAGTGGTTTAACGCCCAAAAGGGCTTCGGCTTTATCCAGCCGACAAACGGTAGCAATGACGTTTTTGTTCATATCAGCGCGGTCGAACGCGCCGGTATGGATACTCTCAGCGAAGGTCAGACGGTGTCTTATGACGTGGTCGCAGACCGCCGTACGGGCAAGTCCGCCGCCGAAAATCTTCGTGCTGCTGCTTAAGTAAGAGCACGACAGACCTGTCGCTCTCGCCACGGATGTACTGGCGGAGTTTGTGGTCATGCCCCGTTCCCATATCATTGGGAACGGGGTTTTTAATAACCGGTCAAAGCGATGCATCAGCAAGCTCGTCGGTGGCTTTGCTTCAAAATCAATCGCGCGTGGTTGCCAAGAGAAGAGCCGACAAAGCAGTTTGGATTGCGTTCGCGAAGACGCACGATCGCTGATCGGCTGACCCGTAGTTCGATCCCTGGCCAAAGAACAGCAAAGGCTGTTCGTGAGATTATTTTCATTTTGTCACGCTCGCTCCCTCGGCGTGATGCGGCCTATTCAATCACTGATTAGAAGCGATTTGTGTGTGCCTTGGGCGGCGTGCAATTCGACAAACGTGGTAGGGTTAGCCGCAAAGCAGGAGATCAAATGAGCATTGTAAAGCGGCATCTGGCCGAGCAGGAAGAGCGCCTGGTCTTAGTCGAGGAAATCTGCATCGATAAAGGAGCGCTCGTCTTGGATACCGCCACAGACGAAGTCTACTTTTCTGCAGATGAAGAGGCTTATAGGAATGCCTACGTCGCCGTGTTTCAAGCCTGGGCGAAGGGCACCATCAAGGGCACAGCGGAACAGATATTCGACGCTACAAAATCCATACTCGAGGATTAGCGAACCGGCCAAGGCAAAAATGGTCCGCACGTGAGCGCGTCAGGATCCGGAAGCAACAGGATGCATTCCAGCCCCGCTGGAGCAGAGGTAACCGTGAGGTAAACACATGTCCTATGCCTATAAGCTCAATGAAGACGTTCGCCACCAACCCCAAGGCCCACAGGGACGGACAGGAACTGAACGGCCAGCGATTTACACCATCGTACAGCATATGCCCATCAAGTCCGATGGACGGGTAAGGTACCGCATCAGGTGCAAGTCCGAGAAGATCGAGCGAGTTGTTACGGAAGATCAGCTTTCGTACCTTCAGTGATCTCCAGCGGTTGATCGATGGCGAAAATGTCCTGAGAGCACGAGCCCTGTTACGCAAAAGGTGGTACCTCGACCAGCGTTCCGATCAATCGCAACAATGCCTGCTGTTCGGGCCCACTTCCGTGACGCAAGAACTCACCCAACTCGACGTGAGATAAGCGGCCACCAGAGGGCGCATTGGGCTGGTGGATGATGAAAGCATGACCGCTTGCCGGCTCGCGAGCGATGAACCATGCGTCGCCATTCGGGCTCCGATAGAGCTCTCGCCGGTCTGACATATCTCCTCCTAGCTCCCCCGACAACACAAGAGGCGATGGCCGCTTGCGAGAGAGGTATCCGAAACTTCTGGTCGGGCTCTTGGGTACCTACATGTACCGCTACGACATCGCGCTGGGAAACAGGACAGTCTTACCACCGAACTTTGAACGCGCAGAGAGCCAAAACGACGGCGGCCAGGTCTGACGAGGGTCATTTTCAACGGTGCCGGCTGGGATTGTCGGTGGGTTGATGTCCGCTTTGCCCGCAAGCGCCGTACTCAGGAGCGTTGCTTTCGGACAGCTCCCCGTGATTCAACTCCCAAAATGGAGGCTCGAATTATGCGTTACGAACTCGCGGATTATGAATGGGCTGCCATCAAACCCATGCTGCCGAACAAGCCGCGTGGCGTTCCACGGGTTAACGACCGCCGTATCCTTAATGGCATCTTCTGGGTCTTGCGCGCCGGAGCGCCGTGGCGTGATCTGCCCGAGGCGTTTGGCCCATACACCACTTGCTACGATCGCTTCGTCCGCTGGCGGCGGGCTGGTGTGTGGGGCCGCATCATCGACGCACTTGCCGGCGCCCATGATGCCGCTGTCCAGATGATCGATACCTCCGTTGTCCGCGTGCATCAGCATGGAGCCTGCGTCACGAGGAACCAGCGTCAGTCGATGGGAAGGTCACGTGGCGGCTTGACGAGCAAAATTCACGCGGTCGATACCAACGGTCTGCCGGTGCGACTGGCGTTAAGCCCCGGCGAGGCCCACGACGTTCGACTTGCTCGAAAGCTGCTGTCTCGTCTGAAATCCGGATCAATGCTGCTTGCTGATCGTGGCTATGACGCCGACTGGATCAGAGAGCTTGCCATGAGGAAAGGCGCGTGGGCCAACATACCGCCGAAAAGCAATCGCAGCAATCCGATCTGCTTCAGCCCGTACCTCTGTCGTGCTCGCAATCAGGTCGAACGGTTCTTCAAAAGGATCAAACAATGTCGTCGGGTGGCGACACGCTACGACAAGCTCGCCGCCAACTATCTTGCCTTCGTTCAACTCGCATCTATCAGACTATGGCTGGCTGCGCGTTATGAATCCGGCGCCCTAGATCTTCCTGCTGACGAGTTCTTTGGCCTGCCGCGCGTGCTGCTTCCGCCGCACCGGGCTCTCGTGAACCGAGCCGCCTTGCGTCTCGGCCATCCGGCTTCGATCCCTTGCGCAACGCTGAGGAGCGCCTCGCCGGGGGCACTCGGGAAAGGGGCCCGTCATCATGAACATGGCGACGTTGTCGCTGCCCCATTCCCGGGTGCCCTGTTAACCGGTCTCGTCGCGGCACTCGGTCCCGCGTGCCGCCTTCGGCGTCGCTATGCTCACGCTCCTGCGGGTGCCCTTTTTCTTTGAGGCGACGCGCCATCGGCGCGCGCCTGAGCGGGCTGGGCGGCTCTGCTTTCAAGTCAAGCCGCATCGGGCGCTCGCGGAGGAGCTCCAGAGTGAGAGTGCTTGTCGGGTTGCCGTGACGGGTTGGAGGCTGCGAGAGAGGCTCGCGGCGCCCGTCGCGGAGACCCGCGATGTCCAGACACCATCGTTGCGCACGCACGGCTGACGACCGGGCGAGCCTTTATGACGAGATCACCAACAAGATCATTGCTGAACTTGATGCGGGCCGGGTGCCTTGGGTCAGGCCTTGGGGGACCGCGGCGGCGCAGGCATCTCTGGCCATGCCGCAGAGCGCTGCGACCGGTCGCCGCTACAGCGGCATCAACGTTCTCATTCTATGGGGAGCTGCCGTCGAGCACGGATTCACATGCCAGCGCTGGCTCACGTTCCGCCAGGCGGTGTCGCTCGGTGGGCACATCCGCAAGGGCGAGCGCGGAACGACCGTCGTCTATGCCGATCGCTTTGTTCCAGCCGACGAAAAGCTGCGCGCCATCGAGACGGGCGACGAAGCGCAAACCATCCCGTTCCTCAAAGATATATCCTTTTGGCCGGGAAGAGGATGCGATGCACCTTCGGCGCGGACGGGTCAGCGCCGCATTGTGACGGTCGACTTGCTGAACGTGCGGCTCGCACCTTTTGAAAAAGCTCTGATCGGAGATCGACAAATGTCCCTCGATGAAGCGTCGCAACCTGTTGCGGCCATCGATCAGCTACTCGGAATTCCTCAAGGTTTATCAGGCGGCGGTTCTGACGCGATGCTGGCGGCGCTTGGTCGCAAGTTCGATGCGCTCGCGGCCGAACTCGAAATGCTGCAGAAGCAGGATGAGCAGCGTTCGACGGCCGACAATTCAAGCGGAGATCGCGAGACGGGGCGCTCGCTTGAGCGTATCGAAGCAGTTTTGAAGTCGCTTGATCCCATTGAACGGGCGATCATGACCATTCCCGCCGAAACGGTTGTCGGCCTCGGTGTAAAGGCGCGTCACGCCGCGCATGTGCTCTCGAACTACTGGACGGACGCACCCGAGCAGCTCGATTGGGATGCGCGGGCAGTTCGCCTTCTGATCGAGTTCCGCCTGTGCCGTCGCCGGCGTCGGGCTAGTGCCAACGCAGCAGTGAACGTCAATATATCGAAATGCATACGCTCGGTCTGATCTCGATATTCGAGGATGGCCGCCTGGCCATGCACTCTGCAAGGCTAGCCGCTGCCTTGGCCGGGCCGCCATCCGATCATGGCGCACGTCGGGCGATAAGGGCCTGGGACTCGATGACTTCCACGATGTTGCCGTCGGTCGCGAACCGCGCCATTTCCGCAAGAAGATCCTGGGCAAACCGGCCCGACAACTGGCCGAGTTGCTCTGGTGACGACGTCGACATCGAAAGCGCGCGATCGACGAGGCGTTCGGTGCGCACCATACGTCGTTCGACCACGCCGATCCTTACGAGATGATTGAAGGATGAATTGAGCAGGACAGCCTCGTGCCGCAGATGCTGTGCGGGTATCGCGGCATCTCTGTTGGTGTACCTGTCGGTTAGCTTCGAGTAGCACTTGTACCAGGCATTTTCAGGAACATCTGGACGAACGTCGTTGAACAAGACCACGGCGCCCCCTGGCTCGATCAACCGGTCGAGCCTGCGCAGGGTGTCGGCCCGATCCATCCAGTGGAAGGCGCGGCCGATCACGGCGATGTCGAACATCCCCAGATGTGAACCAAGATCATAGGAACTCCCTTCGATAAATTGGATGCGCGCACCCGCCTCGCTGGCAATCCGGCAGGCTGCCTCCAGCATGGCCGGCTCGGGATCGACCGCAATGACGGAGCCCACAAACGGCGCAAATGCCACGCCGAGCCAACCCGGGCCGCAACCGAGATCGAGAAGCCGGTGCCGATCGGCCAGATGCAACTGCTCTCTCACAATCCGAATGAGAGCAGGCGCGTAGTTCGGTCGTCCAGCCAGATAATGGGGGACCGTTGATTTAAAACGAGGCAATGAGGCGGCTGATCTCTGTGCCACACTCGGATCTGGTAAGCTCGCCGGCGGCTGTGGCGGCTTCGACATTGAGGCAATACCTCCGAATGGCTGTGTCACCCTTGGGAACAAGGAAAGTGGCTTTAAAAGTCGAGCCGGGCGACAGTTTCTCAATTGCAGGGCGAGGCGAGCTCATCTCTCGAAGTCCTTGAGCGGCATTCGCAACTCATATGTTGCCGGCGGTGCTAACACCTCGAAATGCTGGATCGGTTGCCCCTCGATATCATAGTGCAGACGCACGATTTTCAACAATGGCGCGCCGATCGCCACATTGAGGCGCTCCGCTACGATCGGATCGGCTGCCGCGGCGGACACGACCTGCTCGCCGGAAGAGAACGTGATGCCGAAGCGCTGCAGGATCGCATAGAGTGACCCGCCCTCCATCTCTGCCGGACCAAACTGACGTCCTATGAGCTCGGGGATATAGGTCGTAACTTGCATGATAGGTCGGTTGTTCGTGTATCGGATGCGGACGGCTCTCTGGAAGAGCTCCTCGGGTTGTGCCTGGAAATGGCTGCGAACGTGCCGAGGAGCCGGTGTGAACTCGAATTCGACGACATGAGCGCTGGTCGTGCGAAGGATCTCGCGGTTGCGCGCGGCGAGATCGATCATGGGAACGGTGAGAGGTTCGGGCTTCGAAAGCTCCCGCACAAAGGTACCAACCCCCTGGCGGCGCTCGATCAGGCCCATTGTGCCGAGCGTCTCCAGAGCAGCTCTGATCGTCACGCGTGAGACGCGGAACAACTTTGCGAGCTCGTCCTCCGTGGGAAGCGCTTCTCCAGGAGAATAGCGCCGCTCGGTAATTTCGTCCTGCAGCACCAGGAACACTTGATGATGCAGCGGGATGTTGCGGCGCTTCCTGGCGAGCAGGGCCGTCTCCATTTCCCCGGCAGCCGCCGTTCCCCCTGGTTTTCTGGCGCCGGAACGAAGGGGACCCGGAGCGGCATGAGGGCGACGTACCACGGTTGATTTCCAGCTGATTATCGGTCGGTCGCGGTTGACTGCTCGATCCGTTGCTTCACTTTTGCAAGCCCGCAGCGTCGGCGTTATCAACGAAGGTATTGGTGAATGTAGCGGCTAAATCAATATTTGCTCCACGGAGCCAGGGATCGACGGTCGAGAGCACGTGAAGCGCGACGCTGGCCTCGTCAAGGCTGAACCTGCCGTCCAGTGAGAACATGTCTCGCGTTTTACGGATTGAGGTCAGGAAAAGATCGCGAGTGGGCCTCACCCACTGTGGAGGCAAAACCCCCGCGATGTCTTCAGCCGAGGCGTGATTGATCCATATGAGCGCGCGCAACATTGCCCGCACGAAAGCCTGGATCGTTCTTGGATTCTGCTCGATGAAGGTGGATCGCGCGTAGATTGTTCCGGATGGGTAAAGCCCTCCGTAGATTTTGGTTGTGCCTTCGTTCGTTCGGGTATCGGCGACGACCGTGGCGGTGCCAGTGGAGGTGAGCGTGGTGAGTGCCGGTTCTCCGGTCACTACGGCATCGACGGCGCCGTGTTCGATCGCCGCCACCGCCCCGGGTCCGCCGCCGACACTGACGAACGATATCTCCGATGGCGCGAGCCCGTCTTGATCGGCGAGATACTCGACCATGAACTGAGTCTGGGATCCAAGCGCAGTGACGCCGACCCTCATTCCCTTGAGGTCGCGCGGACTGCGATATGTCGAAGCCTTGTCACGCCGAAGCGCCAGCGCAAAAGTAGGGTGGCGGCCGAACAGCAGGACGCCGACGATCCGCTGTCCTTTCGCTTGCATCTGAATGGTATGGTCGAACGCGCCCGCAGTTACATCGGCGCTTCCCGCGATGAGCGCCTCAAGGGCTTTCGCTCCGCCGGGAAGATCTAGGATCTCAACCTGTAGACCCGCCTCCCTGAAGTAGCCAAGCCTTTCGGCGATCGTCAGCGGCGCATATTGGAGAAACGCCGCGCCTCCAACCGTGACTTTGATCGAGAGTCTTTCTGGTCCGGACTCGAATGCCCAGAGTCTATTCGGTAATCCGCACATCCACGAAATCGATAGAGCCATAAGATTGCGTCGATGCAACACCATCTGATCTCACTTTGTGCGCCGTGAGCAATCCAAATTCGTGTCAGTCGAATCGCTACGGGCGACGGAGGTATTCCAATATACCGGCACTCAATAACGCGAGCAAGCAAGAATCGCGCTTAGGTTGCAATTTGGGGCGCGCCAGGCAGTTCGGAAGCTGGCGGAGGGCCGTGAGAATAGCTTGAGTGTATCGTAACAATGTCGGCTATCAGGTTGTATTGCGACGACTAAGCAAGTGACAGGGTTGAATCCCAGCTGCGAATCGAGGCCACAGCGCTGCTCCCCTCGTGATCCTAAGGAGGCTAGTGCATCAAAGATCCACGATTTCGTGGGGGCTGATCGAGGATTTACGCGATGCCCGTAGAGGTAGTGTCTTGCCCGCGCCGAGGGGCTCGCGACGGTGCCGCGGCGGTCCAAGATGCGCTGCGACGGAGCGAAACAGCGCCGATGCTATCGGACCCGCATTTGAGATGTCGTACGGCACCTGAGAGCAAATACGCGGCACCTACAGCGCGCGCGGCCAATTTGGTCCAGACGTCCCATGACGAGCTAAATTGTCATGCCGACGAACTTCAGCTGTGACAACTCCTCGATCGCGTAACGCACGCCTTCACGGCCAACCCCGCTGCGCTTCATCCCTCCGAACGGATAGCCGTCAAGGCGAAACCGGGTGGCTTCGTTGATCCAGAGGGCGCCGACGTCGAAGTCGTCGGCGAAGCGCAGCACCGCGCCGAGATCACGGGTAAAGACCGAGCCCTGCAGGCCGAACGGTGAATCATTGGCAAATTCGAGCGCCTGCTCGATGCCATCGAAGGCCGAAACGATCGCGATCGGGCCGAAGACCTCCTCGCACCACAGACGAGCATCCCTGGGGACGTCGACGAGTATGCCCGGTGAGACGATTGCGTTGCTGCGCTGCGGCTCGAGCGCATAACGCGCGCCTTTGGAAATCGCCTCGCTGCACATTCCCATCACTCGCTCGGCCGCGGCCGAGGAAATCATCGGCCCGACATCGGTCTTTGGGTCGTTGGGATCGCCGACCTTCAATGCTTGAGCGGCCGCATCGAAGGCAGCGAGGAAGGGCTCGAAAACCGAGCGTGCAACGAGCACACGTTGAGCCGAGATGCATTGCTGCCCGCTCGCCTCGAAGGCCGCGGATGCGATCTTCTTGGCCGCGCCGGGAATGTCTGCATCATCAAGCACGAGGTTGGCGGCGTTGGAGCCGAGCTCTGCGACGAACTTCTTGGCACCAGCAGCGCGCGCCAATGCGTCGCCGCCGCTGGTGCTGCCGGTAAACGAGATCGCGCGCACGTCGTCGTGGGCGGCAAGCGCTGCGGCGGTTTCCTTGTCGCCGGTAACCACCGTGAACAGATTCACCGGCCAGCCTGCCTCCTGAAACAGGCGGGCAAGCTTCAGCGCGGTGCGCGTGCCGGCCGGAGCGGGCTTGACGATGATGGCATTGCCGGCGGCAATCGCCGGCGCCACCTTCTGGACCAGCAAATTGACCGGCGCGTTGAACGGCGTGATGCCGGCAACGACGCCATACGGCACGTGCCGGACGAAGCCGATATGGCCGGCTCCGGGCGGGGTTATGTCCAGCGGCAAGGTCTCGCCGCCGAACTGGGTCAGCGCAGCTGCGGTCGCCTCGAGGAATTCGGCGCCGCGCCTGACCTCGAAGGCAGCCATCCGAACCGGCTTTCCGACATCGGCGCAAATGGTCGCGGCAATCTCCTCAGCCGACCTGGTCAGAGCCGCCGCAGCCGCCTTCAGCCAGCCGATGCGGACATGCGCAGGCTGCTTGCGATGTACGGAGAAGGCTGCCGTGGCAGCCTTGACGGCGAGCTCGACGCCGTCGCGGCCAGCCTCTGCAATCCGGCCGATGACGTTGCCATCATGCGGGGTGACGAGATCGAACGTGGACGAAGCGACTTCAACCGCTTTTCCATCGATAAAGCTGGCAAAGACCGGCAAGCTCATATCGTCCTCGTTGTTTTAGCGGGGGTTGCGGAGACGCTGGATCTGCATGTTGGCGAGGAATGGAACGAGCGGGTGCGCGCCCATTTTCGTCAGCACCGGCAGATCGAGCGCGATCAGGGCCTGGCGCTGCTCGGGCGAGAGCTTGAATTTGTCGGCATAGGCACCGGCGTTGCTGACGAATTGCGTACGGCTGTCGGGCTCGTGGGCGAGTGCATGCAGCGCGGAGGTGAGCTCGACGAGCTCCGGCTTGATCGAGGGATAATGCGCCGCGCGGCTGTCCGTGGGCGCAGAGTACCAGCCAAGCGATGCGTAGTTGTGATGCCAGCTCGGATCCATCGAGACCACATCCGGCTTGCGCTCGCCTAGCGCGCCGGCGGCGCAGGCCCAGCACCGCAGCTCGATGTTGCCGGTGTCGTCCAGTTCGGCCTCGTCGAAGCCGATCAGTGCCTTCAGGTTACCGGCCTTGAGCTTCTCCAACAGCTTGTTGTCCCAGCTGAGCTCCGGGTTCGAATATCGATCCGTGCCGGGGAAGTGCGACATGCCGCCGCTCGACAAAATCACGGTCTTCAAGCCCATGGCGGTGACGGTGCGAGCAACCGCCTGGCCGAATGCGTAGCAACGTTCCATCGTCGGCTGCGGCGGCAGATAAGCATTCACGTAAATCGGCAACACCGGCTCGGTCAAACCGAGATGGGTCAGCGGAATGCCGATCGCGTAGTCGATCTTTGCAGTGCTCGTGAACGCGGGATCGAAATTCTGCCGGTAGAGCTGCCGGACGAGCTCAAAGCCAATCTCGCTCGGGACCTGCCAGTGAAACTTGCGGCCTGCGAACTCTCCGCTGGCTTCGCCACCCACGTGCACGGTGAAGGGCGGCGCCGCGTTGTGGAAGAACTGCTCGGCGTGATCATTGGAGAAGATGATCCAGAGATCCGGCTTCAACGCCTTCAGCCTGGCTCCGATATCGGCGGCAACCTCCTGAACCTTGGCAATGACCGTCTTGTCCTCCGTGTCGGGCATCGTGAAGAACTGGGGTGCATGTGGCAGCATGGCGCCACCGACAACCGTGGACATCATTGTGTTTGCTCCTGAAGCTTCCGTTCTGGCCGCAGCCAAGGCTCCTCGTTGAAAGGAAAAATAGGGCTAGGTCTCAAGACGTGTTAGCGCTAGTCTGTCAAAAAACCGCTTCGAAACGACAATTTGCGTTCTCATGAATGTGCCCGTTGTTCACCCCGACGTTCTGTCTCCTCCCGCCGGAGAGATTTCTCGTCGCGTCATCGCCTATGTGCTGGATCTGCAGCGCGGCGGCGGCCGGCCGCCGCATCTGCATGAGCGGGCGCAGCTGCTCGCGGTGACTTCCGGTTCGATTGCCGTCAAGGCGGAAGGGGCGACGTTCGTGGCTCCGCCGGACAGGGGGATTTGGGTGCCGGCACGTACGCTGCACGAGACACGCCATCTGGCATCGACGCGGCTGCGAACGCTCTACATCGATCCGGCTGCCTGTGGCGCGCTGCCGCGTCGAACCACGGTCGTGCAGATTAGTCCGTTGATGCGGGAATTGCTGACAGCGATCGCGTCGCGCCCCCGCCGCTACGATGAAGAGGGCGCAGATGGTCGGCTGATCGACGTTCTGCTGGATCAGGTGGCCGCATCGCGGGCGTTGCCACTCAATCTTCCGATGCCGAGCTCAAGCGCGCTGCAAGCGATTGGCGATGCGGCTGCTCGACCGGCCCGCGGAGCCCTTCGATTTGAGCGTTGTCTGTCGTGCGCTCGGTCTGTCGGCGAGAACGCTGCAGCGCCAGTTCAAGGCCGAAACCGGCCTCTCGTTGCGCAGCTTTCGTCGCCGGGCGAAATTGATCAAGGCGCTCGAGCTAATCGCGGCACGAATGCCGGTCAGTCGGATCTCGGATCAGCTCGGCTTCGGTGAGCCGAGCGCCTTCATCGCGATGTTCCGGGCGGCCTACGGGGTCACGCCGGGCCGCTACCTGACGGGGGACTGATCGTCATCGCGGGTCGGCGATGAAATCGAGCATGGCGCGTCCCAGACGGTCTTCGGCCGTGTTGATATGCCCGATCATCGATGTGTGATTGTGCCCGCGCAGCCAGAGCATCGGCGGCGCGCGGCGCTTGACCTGCGCCAGCCGGTGCGCCAGCTCGAGACAATGCATGTCCAGCAGCGGGTTCTCGAATTCGGCAAAGGCGATGAATGTCGGAGTGCTGTGTGCATCGACATGGCTGACCGGCGAGAGGTCGGAGAGCACGTCAGCGTCATCGGTCGCGTAGTAGGCTGAGACCTTGCGCGCATTCGGGTTCTCGGGCAGCGTTTCCGCGCGAACACGGCCGCTGATCACCAGATGACCTGCCAGACCGGGACCGGCCGGGGGCTGGCGTCTGGCATCGTAGACGTATGCGCCGGTATGGGCTGCTCCCGCGGAGTGGCCCATCAGGAAGATGCTATCATTCGCGATGCCAAACTCGGCGGCGTGGGCATGGGTCCAGGCCACGACGCTTGCGATGTCTTCCGTGGCGCCGGGATATCTGGCTGCGTCGGCCAGCCGATAACCGAGATTGATGCCAACAATGCCGTGACGCGCAAAGAAGTGCAGGACGTTGGCGTAGATCTCGTCGGTGCGGTTGCGATGGCCGTCGAGGAACGCCCCGCCATGGGCGAACAGCAACGCGGCGCGTTGTGGCTGGTCTTCTTCAGGCAGGTAGACATCGAGCCTGTGGCGCTCATGTGGCCCGTAGGTAAGGTCGCGTTTGACCGTCACGCCCTCCTTGGAGCCGGTGCGATGCACCTCGCTGAATTTGTCGAGCATCAGCTTGACGTGCAGGGCAGGTGACCATTGCGGGCCGATTTCGGCCATGAGGTCGCGAAGCTCCTGTGGGATGGCAGGCCGGTTTGGATCCATGACTTTCACCGAGCGCTAGACGATGACACGGTTGACGCGGTGCTCGATCAGGCGAACCAGACTGAGCGCGGTCAGCTCAGAGGATTTCGGATTGGTCGCCAGTGGCTTGTTCTCGAGCGTGATGTCCATGCGGCCAAAATCGCCGTGCGCCACGATGCGGTGCCCGTTCATGGTCGAGGCGGGGTCGGCGATCATCTCGACGCGGGTCCTGTCCAGTCCCAGGCCGGCAAGCGATGTCACCACGGTAGCATTGGCGTTCTGCGGATAGGCCGATGCGGCCTCGCGGGCCGTGCCTGCGAAGAAGACCGCGCGTTCGGTCAGCCCATCGAGATCGACAAGCTGTTCTGCAGGTGTGCGCTTCCAGGCCCGTGGCGGCTTGACGATCTGGTGCACGACATCATCCAGGCCGAGGGTCGCCGCGCTTGCGAGCGCATCGATGCCGCCAATCGCGCCCGACGGCACCTGGATCCGGCTGCCATTGCGTTCAGCCAGATCGACAAGCCAGGCAAGCAGGCCGTCATCGCAAAAGGCGCTGGTCGATGCGATGACCATGGTAGGAGCCGACGCCAGAGCCGCCGGCGCCCATTGCGCGATGGCCGCGCGCCCGGCTGCCTCGACCACGAGATCAGGCTTGAGACTTGCAAGGTCATCCGGAGTGGCGAGAAAGGAAACGCCGTGCGGCAGTTTCGCGCGCTCCTCCGGCGAATCGCGTGTGGCAACTCCTACGATCTCGATCGCTGTTTCACGCTGCTGCAGCAGGGCGCCGACGCGCGAATTGATCGCTCCCCAGCCGATGAAGGCAACTCGCTGCGGCTTTTCCATAGGTCGTCGTCTCTTGATTGTTTGCTGTGACGGCTATGCCGGCCCGACAGCCGATCGGCCCGAAGTCGGCTTTGCTGGCATCCCGACTGCATTGCCTGAGATCAGCGCCTGTCGGTGCGCCAGCATCAGGCGGCTGACCTCTTCAAGGTGTCTGCGCATGGCCAGCCCGGCGGCTTCCGGCTGTCCTGCCATGATAGCCTGCACCAACTCCGCGTGATGGCTTGCACTATCGGTTGTGATCGAACTCGCCGAAATTGACTCGGTGACGCTCGCGATGGACGTGCCACATGATCTTCTCATGAAGATCGGCCAGCGACCGATTGCCGGCGCCCTGGACGATGGCAAGGTGAAAGCGGTCGTTGAGTGCGTAGTAGCGCACTGCATCCTTGGCTTGGACTGCCTCCAGCATTTCATCCTGGATCGACTGGATCTCGCGCAACACCTGCGGCTTTGCCGCCTCGGTCACCCGGGTGGCTGCCAATTGCTCCAATGCGATCAGCATCTCCATCCGCTCGCCGACTTCGGCGGCATCGGGGTCGGTGACAACAGCGCCGACATGGGGGATCAGCTTGATGAGGCCCTCGGCCTCAAGTGTGTTGAGCGCCTGACGCAGCGGCGTCCGTGAGACGCCGAACTCCTTGCAGAGCAACGGTTCGGACAGGCGCTCGCCGGATTTCCAGCGGTTCTCGACAATGTCCCTGCGCAGGCGGGGCAGGATCTGGTCATGCATCGGCGCGCGCACCACAACGCTGTTGTTGCGCTGCACAGTCGCTTCGATCTGGTCGTCTTCCTTCACGTGACCCGTCCAAATGATGTGGAGTGATCTCTTTTCGAGCCGTGCTTGCCTTAAGGCAGGCATTGACAGGGATCAACTCTCCATACATCGTATACGAAATACGATATCCATTAACAAGAGATAGCCATTTGTCGGTCGTAGATCAGGGTCGAAAAGCAAGGAGTCGGGGCATCCGTCCGACGCAAGGAGGATCGCCGCTACCTCGAGGGCAGGGGCGAATACCTGGCGGATCTACAGCTCCCGGGCATGGCGGAGGTCGCTTTCCTGCGCAGTCCGGTAGCGCACGGCCGAATCCGCGCCATCGAGGTGCCGGAGGAACTTAGGGATCAGGTCTTCTTTGCCGCCGATATCGCGTTCGCCAAGCCGATCGTGGCCGTGAGCGCAGCAAAGGGCTTCAAGCGCTCGGACTATTTTCCGCTGACCTCCGATAAGGCCCGCTTCGTCGGCGATCTTCTGGCGATTTGCATCGCGCCGACGCGTGCCGAGGCGGAGGATGTGGCTGCGGCCTGTGTCATCGATTTTGACGAGATTGCCTGCGATCTGGGACATCGACGTTGCGCTGCAGCCGCAGGCGCCGCGCGTCCACGACGCATGGGATCCGACAATGTCTACGTAGAGACACGCATCCAGACCGGCGATCTCGATGCTGTTCGGAGCGCGGCCGCGGTCAAGGTCCACAAGACGCTACGCATGGGGCGCCACGCCGGGGTGTCGATGGAAGGACGCGGCGTGCTGGCGCATTACGACCGTCGCCTGGACGAGCTTGTCGTCTACAGCTCGACCCAGTTTCCACACGTCATCCGCACCATCTTGGCCGAATGCCTCGGCATTTCCGAGAGCAGGCTGCGGGTGATCGCGCCAGACGTCGGTGGCGGCTTCGGGCCGAAGAACAATTTCCAGCCCGAAGAGCTTGCGATCGCGGCGCTGTCGATGAAGCTCAATCGGCCGCTGCGCTGGGTCGAGGATCGGCGCGAGCACCTGATTGCCTCGCCGCATGCGCGCGAGCATCGCTATGATCTCACTGCCTATGCGGACGCGCAGGGACGCATCCTGGGCCTCGAAGCAGAAGTCGTGGTGGATGCCGGTGCCTATTCGGTCTGGCCGTGGACTGCGTCGATGGAGGCCGGCATGTCGGCCGGCATCATGACCGGGCCCTATGACATTCCCGTCTATCACGCCCGCGCCGTATCCGTTGCGACCAACAAGTCTCCGCTCGGGCCCTATCGCGGGGTCGGCAGAAGCGGCGCCTGTTTCGCCATCGAGACGCTGGTCGATGCAGTCGCCCGTGCCGTGAATCGCGAGCCGTCCGATGTGCGGATCGAGAACATGGTGCCGGCCGGAAGCCATGCCTTACACCTCGGCGACGCATAAGCTCTACGACAGCGGCGACTATCCGCTATGTGCGGTGCGCGCCCGGGAGGCGATCGATCTGAAAGGCGTTCGCGCGCGCCAGCGGGCGGGCGAGCCTGATGGACGTCTGATTGGCGTTGGCATGGCCAGCTATACCGAGCAGTCGGCGCATGGCACCGCCGAATGGGTCGCGCGCGGCCTGCCGGTCGTTTTCGGCTACGAGCCGGCGCTTGCGCGCTTCACTCCCGATGGCAAGCTGATCCTCTTTGTCGGCATCCAGAACCATGGCCAGGGGCTTGAGACGACGCTCGCGCAGGTGGCGCATCAGGAGCTCGGCATTCCCGTCGATGACGTGATCGTTCGCCATGGTGACAGCTCGATCTCGCCTTACGGCATGGGGACCTTCGCCTCCCGCAGCATGACCATGTCAGGCGGTGCGGTCTCGGCCGCATGCGTCATCCTTGCCGAGAAGATCAAGCGCATCGGCGCCCACCTCCTGCAGGCGCCGAAGGACGGCGTCTCGTTGGCTGACGGCAAGGTCCATTTCGGCGAGCAGAGCGTGAGCTTCCGCGATATCGCCCAGGCGGCGTTTCTGCATCCCGAACGGCTTCCCGTCGATGAGGAGCCGGCGCTCGAGGCCAATGCGGTCTATCAGCCGGGGCGCAGCACCGGTGCTTTCTCCTATGCCACGCATGCCTGCACCATCGCCCTCGATCCAGGCACCGGGCACGTGGAGATTCTCGATTACGTGGTTTGTCACGACTGCGGCACCATGGTGAACCCAATGATCGTCGAGGCGCAGGTCGTCGGCGGAGTAGCGCAGGGGCTCGGCACTGCGCTCTACGAAGAAATTCCCTATGACGAGAACGGCCAGCCGCTGGCCTCGACGTTTCTCGACTACACCATCCCTGGTTTTCCGGAGGTCCCGGACGTCCGCGTTCTCCACATGGAAACGCCGTCGCCGCACACGCGATTTGGCATCAAGGGCATGGGCGAGGGCGGCGCCATCGCGCCGCCAGCCGTCGTTATCAACGCCATCAACGACGCGTTGCGCCCGCTCGGCGTCGAAATCCATCAGACACCCGCAACGCCCGCGCGCGTTCTCGAATGCATCGTCTCCGCAAATGGAGAGCGTCGATGAAGCCGGCTCCGTTCACCTATCACCGCGCCGCTTCGGTCGAGGACGCGATCGCGCAGCTCGACGACGTCGAGAGCATTGTGCGGCCGCTGGCCGGGCGGTCAATCGCTCGTGCCCATGCTCAATCTACGCCTTGCGCCCGTGGGCAAGCTGGTCGATCTTGGCCGCATTGCCGCGCTGAAACGCGTCGAGGAGCGGGACGGCCGCATCATCTACGGCGCGCTGGTGCCGCATGCGGCGTTCGAGGACGGCCGCGTGCCCGACGGCAGCAACGGTCTGATGCGCTTTGTCGGCGGGCAGATCGCCTATCGTGCCGTGCGCACGCGGGGCACCATCGGCGGCGCCATCTCGCTTGGCTGATCCGGCGGCCGACTGGCTGACGACTGCGATCGCGCTGGAAGGCGAGGTCCTGCTGGTCGGGCCTGCGTGGCCGCCGCACGCTTTCCGTCTCAAACTTCGTCACGGGTCCCTATATGACGGCGCTCGATCATGCCGAGTTGGTGGAAGCGATCAGCATTCCGCTGCAGGCCCAGGGCAGAGCGCTGGGGGCACTACAAGGTCACGCGCAAGACCGGTGAATATGCGGAATCGATGGCTATCGCCCTGCTCGATCGCGATGCTCGCGCAAGGCGCGTCTGGTCGTCGGCGCGGTCGATGGCACGCCGCTCGTGCTGCAGCGAACGGCGGTCGAAATGGCCGCGGGCGGCGATGACGCGCGGCTGTCCGCGATGCCGTCGAGGCGGACACTCACCGAGAGCGGACGCACCTTCTCGCCCGCCAAGCTCCAGCTGCACTGCACGGCCGCGCTGCGCGCGATCCAAAAAGCCGGCCTGTCATGAAAACTGAAATCACTCTCACCATCAACGGCAAGCGACGGACGGCACTGGGTCGAGCCGCGGCAGAGCCTTGCCGATCTGCTGCGCGAAGAGATGCGCCTGACCGCGACGCATCTGGGTTGCGAGCACGGCGTCTGCGGCGCGTGCACGATCCTGCTCAATGGCGAGCCGGCGCGCGCCTGCATCACGCTCGCGATCGCAATCGACGGCAGCGAGGTCCGCACGCTCGAAGGCCTCCAGGACGACCCGCTGATGGGCGTGCTGAAAGCACGCATTCCACGACAAGCACGGACTGCAGTGCGGCTTCTGCACGCCGGGCATGCTGATCAGCAGCCATGATCTGATCAAGCGCCAAGTCCGAGGCTCTCCGAGCAGGACATTCGTACCGCGATGAGCGGCAATCTGTGCCGATGCACCGGCTACCAGGGCATCGTCCGCTCGATCAAGGCCGCGGCGGACGCGTGGGCTCGAGGACGCTCCGGCCGCGGCGGGAGATTACGCAATGAAGATCGAACAGAGCCTTCGAGATCAAGCAGCCGCGTGAACTTGTCTGGGAGAAGCTGAACGACGTCCATTTCGTCGCTGCCTGCCTGCCAGGCGCCATCGATCGTGAGCGAGCTCGGTGACAACCGCTACAAGGGACGGATGTCGGTGAAGGTCGGCCCGATGGCGGCCAGCTTCCTCGGAGAGGTCGGGATCGACAGCCAGCCGGATGACTGGCGCGGCGTCGTTTCGGGCAAGGGTGCAGACTGCGGGGTCCAGCTCGCGTGCGTCGGGCAGCATGACTTATTCACTCGCAGACGGCGCTTCAGCGGGATCGACCCGCATCGACGTGATCTCCGATATCAATCTGGCCGGTCCCCTCGCGCAGTTCAGTAAGGGTGCAGATCGTGCAGGAGATCGCCAACCGGATCACCGCCGCGTTCGTCGCCAATTTCGAAGCGAACTTAGCGGCCTCGGCCTGCGCCGGTCGCTGCGCCGCCGCTTCTGCGCAGCAGCCGCAGTCGTTTGATGCCGGGGCCTGCTCTGGGCCGTGCTGCGCGACCGTTTGCGCGGATTGTTTCGGAACCTGTTCGGCCGACCGTCGGCTCGACCGTGAAGTCCAGGACCACAAGAAGTCCGGAACGACAACTGGAAACGCACTGAGGATCTCAAAATGAAACTACGGAATGGTCTGACGATTGGAACTGTGGCGCTGATGATTGGTGTCAGTGCCGCGCGCGCGGAAGATACCGTCAAGGTCGGCGTCATTCAGCCGCTCACCGGATCGGTCGCCTATAACGGCACGACCGACGTCAACGGCATCAAGCTTGCGCTTTGCAGAGATCAACGCCAAGGGCGGGGTGCTCGGCAAAAAGGTCGAGCTCGTGATCGAGGATGGCCAGTGCAAGCCGGCGAACACCGTCAATGCCGCGGAAAAATTGATCCAGCGCGACAAGGTGGTGGGGCTGATCGGCGCATTCTGCAGCTCGGCAACCGCCGCCATCATGCCGGTCGCGGAAAGCAGCAAGATTCCTCTGATCACCGGTGTGTCCTCAGCACCGAACCTGACCGAGAAGGGCAATCAATGGTTCTTCCGCGCCACCGAGACGGATGCGCTGCTCGCCAAGTCCTTCGCCAAGATCCTCGTCAACCAGCTCAAGTTGAAGAAGGTCGCCTATATCGGCGTCAACGATGATTTCGGCCGCGGCAGCGTCGACGAGTTCGAGAAGCAGATGTCCGCGCTCGGCGCGACGACGGTGATGAAGGAATATTTCGAGCACGGCACCTCCGACTTCTATACGCTCCTGACCAAGCTGAAGTCTTCAGGCGCCGACGGCGTATTCGTGTCCGCCGAGACCCAGGACGGCTCGACCTTCGTCAAGCAGAAGGCCGAGCTCGGCCTGACCACCAAGGTATTCGGCGTCGGCTCGTGGGCCACCGCGGACTTCATGCAGCTCGCCGGTTCGGCCGCAAACGGCATTTATGCTGCCGTGCCCTACGCCTCGACGATGAAGACGCCGAAGAACGAGGCCTTCGTCAAGGCTTATCAGGACCAGTACAAGTCCGCGCCCGGCAAGTACTCGGCGGCCGGCTACAACACGCTCAACATCCTTGTCGACGCGATTGCCCGCGCGCAGTCGACCGACGCCGACAAGGTTCGGCAGGCGCTGCAAAAGACGAGCTATGAAGGGCCGAACGGCCACTTCCAATTCGACGACAAGGGCCAGGCGACCGGTTTCACGGTGGTGCTCGTCCAGCTCGAGAACGGCACGCCAAACGTGGTCGAGAGCAATACGGTCGAGCATTGAAGCTTAGGACATGGAGGCGACTTGGTCGCCTCCATGGGTCTCTGATGTGGATTTAGGCAACGGGCGATGGATCTCTTTCTGCAGCTTCTGGCCAACGGCCTGGTGACTGGAGCGTTCTATGCGCTCTCGGCGCTCGGATTGACACTGGTGTTTGGCCTCATGCGCGTAGTGAACTTTGCTCATGGGGAGTTGTACGTCGTCGGCGGGCTTCTGGGCTGGATGCTGACGGTCATGCTCGGCTGGAACTACTTTCTGGCATTGCCGGTCGTGATCGTGGTGCTGGGACTCGGCGGCTATCTGATTGACCAGATCCTGATCGCGCGCGTGCGAGGGCAGGGTGAGGAGCCGACGATCCTGCTCACCATCGGACTGTCGATCTTCATCGCCAACACGGCGCTTTTGATCGTCGGCACCACACCGGTGACGGTGGCCTCGCCGTTTGCCAGCAAGCCGCTGATTTTGGGACCGGTAGTGATTACGCAGGCGCGGCTCGTGCTGGTGGGCATCTGTGCCCTTTTGATCGCTGCTGCAAATCTCCTGATCCAGAAGACCACCATGGGGCGTGCAATGCGCGCGACGTTTCAGGATTCCATGGCCGCACAACTGGTGGGTATTAGAACTTCCCGGATCTACGGTCTCACCTTTGCGCTGGGATCAATGCTCGCGGGAGCAGCGGGCATGCTGCTCGGCTCGATCTATGTCGTCGAGGCGAGCGGCGGCAGCAATATCAGCCTGAAGGCATTCGTCGTCGTCATCCTGGGCGGCATGGGCAGCTTCGCCGGAGCCATCGCCGGCGGCCTTATCCTTGGTCTGACCGAGGCGTTGTGGGGCGGCTACGTTGCCAGCGGCTGGGTCGATGCAATCGGTTTCGCGCTGGTGATCCTGACGCTTCTGGTGCGCCCCTATGGACTGTTCAGCCGACGAGCCGAGCGAGCCTGATGAACTTTGAACGCAACTTCCTCCTTGCTGCCCTCGCGATCGCGGTCCTTGCACCAGCGGTCGCTCACGGCGAATACGCACTGCACATCGGGACCATGATCATGTTCTCGGTGATCCTGGCGAGCAGCTTCAACCTGATCGTCGGCTATGTCGGTGAGTTTCCGCTCGGCCATACCGCATTCTTCGGCATCGGTGCCTATACGGCCGGCCTGCTGTCGGTCCGCTTCGGGATGCCGTTCCATGTCACGGTGATCGTGGCGGCGCTGGTGGCGGCACTCGCGGGACTAGTGATCGGCGCCGTGACACTGCGGTTGCGCGGCCCATTCTTCGTCATTGTCACGCTCTGCTTCGCAGAAGTGTTGCGGCTGGTGGCGAACAACTGGATCGATCTGACCAACGGGCCAATGGGCGTTTCCGGCATCGCCAAGCCGGCCTGGCTCGCCGGCGCCAGCGGAGCCGGGCAGAAGCTTGGCTTCTATTATGCCGGACTGCTGCTGGCCGCAATCTCGCTCCTGATCTGCTATCGCTTCGTCTTTTCGAACATCGGCCGCGCCGCGATCGCCGTGCGAGAAAATCGCTTCGTGGCGCAGTCGATCGGGGTCTGGCCGTTCTATGTCAGCCTTGTCACCTTCGTGGTCGCCGCCGCGATCGGCGGGCTCGCCGGTGGATTCTACGCCCATTACATCTCCTACGTCGGTCCGGAGGTGTTCGGCTTCTCCTTCATGATCAGCATGATCATCATGGTGCTCGCCGGAGGCAAGGGCACGCTGTCGGGCCCGGTGGTCGGTGCCGTTATCGTCGTCTTCCTGGAGGAGTATCTGCGAGACTTCCACGAGCTTCGCTTCTCGATTTTCGGGCTCATCGTGATCGCCGTGGTGATCTTTCTGCCCCGCGGCCTCATGGGCTTCATCGGTCGGCGGCGGGAAGCCTACGCGCGCAAGGCGATTGCGGACAACGCGCGGCGGGACGGCGCGTCGCCTGCAGCCTGCGCCAATGTTGAAGCGAGCTGATGGAAGCCGCAGATGCTTGAAGTAAACGGCCTTTCGAAGCAGTTTGGCGGTCTGAAGGCACTCTCGGACGTGAGCTTCTCGATCCGCCGCGGCGAGATCATGAGCTTGATCGGTCCGAATGGCGCCGGCAAGACGACATGCCTCAATCTCTTGACCGGTTTCTTAAGGCCAAGTCAGGGCAGCGTTAGCTATTGCGAGCGCGACATCACCGGCATCGCGCCACATGCCGCTGCCCAGCTCGGTCTTGTCCGAACCTTCCAAAAGACAAACGTGCTGCGCGGCCTGACGGTGTTCGGCAACGTCCTGACCGCGCGCTATCGTCACGGCGAGACTTCGCTCTGGCGGACCTTCCTGTCGCAACGGGCGCCGGCGCGAACGGGAGTTGCGCGACGAGGCGGCCGCGCTGGTCGAGACGGTCGGCCTGGGCGCGCGCATGAACGCGGATGCGGATTCGCTGTCCTGCGGCGAGCTGCGCCTGCTGGAAGTCGCGGTCGCTCTCGGCGCCGGTCCGCGGCTTTTAATTCTGGACGAGCCGGCAGCGGGCCTGAACACCCATGAGGCCGATCGGCTCGGCAAGATCCTTAGGCAGCTGGTCGCGACGCATGTCGAAGCCATGCTGCTGGTCGAGCACAACATGGCCCTGGTCATGTCCGTCTCGGACCACATCACAGTACTGGATTTCGGCCGCAAGATCGCCGAGGGCGCGCCGCTCGAAATCCGCAGCAATCCCGCCGTCGTCGCCGCCTATCTTGGTAAGCCCGCCGCATGATCAGCCCAACGCCCATTCTCGAACTTCGCAATGTGGAGGTCTGCTACGGCAAGCTGCGCGCGCTCGGCGGCGTCAGCCTCGTGGTTCAGCAGGGCGAAGTGGTCGCTCTGCTCGGGGCAAATGGCGCTGGTAAAACGACGACATTGCGAGCGGTTTCCGGCCTGCTGCCGCCGGTAGCCGGTAGCATCATTTATTCGGGGCAGGACATTACGCGGCGGCGGCCCGACGCGATCGTGCGCGACGGCATCGCACATTGCCCCGAAGAGCGTCATATCTGGCCCGAGATGACCGTCGCGGAGAATCTTTCGCTCGGCGCCTACAGCTGCTCGGACCGGAACGAGGCGGAAAAGCGGCTAACATCGGTGCTGCAGCGCTTTCCGCGCCTGCGCGAGCGGCTCGGCCAGTTGGCGGGCCTGCTCTCGGGAGGCGAACAGCAGATGCTTGCGATCGGCCGGGCGCTCATGTCGGCGCCCAAGCTACTCCTGCTCGATGAGCCCAGTCTTGGCCTCAGTCCGCTGATGTCGCAGGAAGTGCTGGGTGCGCTGAGCGAGCTCCGCGACCAGGGCATGACGATCGTGATCGTCGAGCAGAATGTGCATAGCGCGCTCTCAGTCGCAAGCCGCGCATATGTGTTCGAGACGGGCCGAATTGTTGCCGAAAGCAGCGCAGCGAATATGCTGGACAATCCGGACCTGCTGCGAGCCTATTTGGGCGCTTAGTCCGCGAAAGTCGGGCTGAGGCTGCTGCCCGCAGTGCAGGACGGAATTGCCTGGCGCCTGGCGGACGATGTACCGATGCGGTGCGAGCGCGCTTGTGTCTGCGTGCAAGCATCTCGGTGACGTCGAACGTCGCGCCGCGGCTGTGCTCTGGCCACGTCCGAAATGAGAGTTCGTGCGGTAATCACGACGCGCTGCCGGAACGGGCAGGCATTGTGAAGGAGAAAATTGCGCCACCGGACGGATTGGCGGTCACCCACAAGCGACCAGCGTGCGCTTCGATGATCGAGCGGCAGATCGACAACCCCATCCCCAGCCCCCCGGCTTCGTCGTATAGAAGGCATCGAAGAGGCGCTCGACGGCGTCCGTCGGCAATCCCGGACCCGAATCCTTAACCGCAACGAGAACGACGTCAGGTTCGGCCCGAGAATTTTGTTAGCCAAACCAACGTTGGCATCGGCGCGACGGTTTGGCCAGCGTTGCCGGGGCGGCACCTGATCTTGTTGGGAGTCCTCCGCTAACATTAGGCGAGCATCCGAGTTCCGGAGTGCGGGCGATCTCCAACCGTTATACACGGATCACCTTCTCAGCGATCACATACGACCTTATTGTGCTCTTTCAAATCCGCCGCGCGGCGCTCTTGCCCTCGCAAGGACGTCGATAGTCAATGGAGAGCGGGCGGGTTCAAGGTCGGTCGTCTCCAAGGGGGGGTGAAGCTTGTCAGGGAAACGTTACCGTCGTTGCCAACCGGGCTCGAGTAGTTTGGCGGCTAGTTTTCCGTTACGCGCCCAAAACCCCCTTAGCTGCGGGACCCACCTCAATCTCTAGAACCTGTGGCCAAGTCATTTGCAGCTGCTATCGTCTTCTCCGCCCTCCGAGTTCTTATTCCGGCAAAGGCGTGGTCCGCTATACGTGGTGATGACCGGCACGTGGCGTGCGCGATTTGATTTAGCTTTGGGGCTCGGTTTGAAAAGCACTTTCAGGCGGGAAATGCGCCTGGTTCTTTACCCAGCTTGGTAAGTCATTGAAGTCGCAGCAAATGCGACCGCCCTCCGAGCGCACCATTCCCACGTGTAAGCAATTCAATTTGCTACGTGTTTTTTCCAGAATTACTACGGAAAGTTACTGCTCTGTTCTCGGTCGATGTTCCTGCGTTGTTCGCATCGGGCAGCGCCAGGAAGTCGTCGAGCGACTGGCTCCGATCAAACGCCACGACCTTATCCATGCCGCTGATCCCGAGCTTTTCCCGGTTCGCCCGCGCGATGTAGTGCGCCGGCATCTTCGGGTCGGTCCAGCCGAACATCGCCATCATCTGGCTCTCGGTGCCACATCCTCCTCGGTCCAGGGCGCGAAGCCTCTGGTCGCACGGCTCGCCTTCGCCTTCCCGGACCTCGGCTCGATGGTCGGGTCGTCGTCTTCGTCGAGGTGGTCTTCGTCAATCATCCAGCGGATCATCCCGCGCTAAGCCGACAGCAGATTGTCCGCCTGCGAGGGCGTGCGCGCCTTCATTTCCGCCTTGATCACCTTGCGGCTCAGGACCGCGAAGGCGTTGTCGACGGGCACTATCCGCCGGTCGCTTATCAATTTGCCTTCGGCCTGGGCCTTGCGTTGCAGTCAGCTGCGCTAGCGTGCTCGGCAACGCTCCGGATAATGGGCGCCATCCGGGAAGATTCCCGGCATCAGCCGAGCCGCTGCGGCTCAGCGGCCTTGGGTCGAACCGCGATGCCCCGGTGCCGATAGAGCCTCAGGGCTTCGTTGCGAGTTGGAGAGCGTCAGCCGGGTTTGTGCGGGACGCCGTGATGGTTTCGGCTGCTTCTTCGTTGCGGCCGGACAGTGATTGCCGACTTCCAGAGCGAAATACGCCACGGTTGCCTCTAACCCTTTGCGCAACGGGATCCGTGGGCTGCCAGCCGAGCAGTTTCTCGGCAGTCGTGATCAGCGGCTTGCGACGCTTGGGATCGTCGACAGGCAGCGGCTTGAACTCCAGTGACGAGGCGGAACACGTACAGTCGAGCACCTCGCGCGCGATCGCCTCGATACTCATCTCGTGCGGATTGCCGAGATTGAACCGGTCCGGTGACGGATGCCGGGCTTTCCATCAGCATCTCCAGCCCGCGCACGAGATCGTCGACGAAGCAGAAGCTGCGGGTCTGGTTGCCCGAGCCGTAGACCGTGATCGGCGCGCCGCGCAAGGCCTGAACGATGAAGTTCGACACCACGCGGCCGTCGTTCTCCATGCATGCGCGGACCGTAGGTGTTGAAGATGCGGGCGACCTTGATCTCCAGACCGTGCATGCGCTGATAGTCGAACATCAGCGTCTCGGCAGCGCGCTTGCCCTCGTCGTAGCAGGCGCGAGGACCGATCGTGTTGACATGACCAGCGTAGCTCTCGGGCTGCGGATGTACCTCCGGATCGCCATAGACCTCGCTGGTGGAAGCCTGCAGGATGCGCGCGGATTTCTGACGGGCCAGCTCCAGAAGGTTCATGGTGCCGAGCACGCAGGTCTTCATCGTGCCGATCGGATCCTGCTGATAATGCGGCGGCGATGCCGGGCAGGCGAAATTGTAGATGCGGTCGAGTCGACCCTTCGATGCTGCAGCGGCTCGCGCACATCGTGCTCGATGAAGCGGAAATGCGGATGGTTGAGCAGCGGCCGGATGTTGCGCATCGCGCCGGTATGCAGATTGTCCAGGCAAATGACGGTATCGCCGCGCTGCAGCAGCGCGTCGCAAATGATGCGATCCGATGAAGCCGGCGCCTCCGGTGACGAGGGTACGATGTGCGCGGCGCGTCATGAATGGGCATTTGAATGGTCATGACAGTCCCAATTTCAGTTCGACGATGTCGTGTTGGGGCGCGTGAGGCGGCCTGTCGCGCTGGTCGGGTCCGGCGCGCGAGCGCTTCGAGATAATAGCTCTCGAGCTGCCGAGCCCGGTGATCGGGCGTGTGATCGCGAAGCACCCGGCGGCGTGCGCTGTTCGGCGATCGAACGCCGTGTCTCTTCCGACATGCTCTCGAGGATCTCGGTCACGTCTCCGGGCGAGGACACGACCAGGATTTCGCTGGTCGGCGCGAAGATGGTCTCGATGCCCGGCCAATGGTCCGACAATGATCGGCGTGCCGCAGGCGGCCGCCTCGAACAGCCGCACGCTGGGTGAAAAGCCGAGCGCGCGCATGTCCGCGCGCGTGACGTTGAGCGTGAAGCGTTGCGCGGCATAGAAGGCGGCATGCTGCTGCGGGGCGAGATGCTCGATGCCGCTCGACATTGTCCGGCCAGACGATGTCATCCGGATATTTCGCGCCCGCGACCACGAATCCGCTCGCCGTGAAGCGCGCGCGCCGGCTCGATCAGCAGGCTTTCGAGCTGCGGCTGCCGATCGTCGCTGTAGGTGCCGAGATAACCGAGCGACCAGCGTCGCGGCGGCCTGCTGCGGCCGGTAGAGCGCGACGGTCGGCGCTGCAATAGAGCACCCGGGCCATCGGGCTGCCATAGATGTCTTCGATCATCGTCGAGCGCAGGCCCGCCCGAGAACGACAGATAGATATCGAACCGCGGGATCATCGCCGGCGATAGATAGTCGAGACCCTGTTCGAGACCGGCCAAGTGTCACCGGCGTATCGATGTCGTAGAAGGCCGTGATTCCTCGCGCATGGGAGGTGACCCAATTCGCGATGGCGATGCCGTCGGGCACGTAGGAGCCGATGATGACGAGATCGGCGTCGTGAACCAGCTTGTCCGTACAGCGCGCGGAATTCCTGCAGCGACTGATACAGATGCACGGTCCAGCCAGCGGGCTTGGTCGAGGTCGCGATGGTCGCGATACCAGGGAACATCGCGCTCGAGAAAGGTCACGGCATGACCACGCTGCGCCAAGGCCGAGAGCAGCGCGCGGTAGGTGGTGGCATGGCCGTTGCCCCAGGACGACGTGACGGACAATCCGATGACGACGATGTTCAGCTTCATTCTGCGGCCTCGATCCTGGTGTTCATGCCTTCGAGCAGATTGTTGAATTGGCGCGGCGCGGTGGCGATAGGTGTGGTGCGCAAGAATGCGTGCGCGCCCGCGTTCGCCGATCAGCGCGCGCGCGTTCGGGTGACAGCGCGTCGAGATGAGCGGCGACCGCCGAGCCGTCGGCGGCGACCAGCACTTCGCGGTCCGGCTCGAGAAACAGCTCGATGCCCTGCCACGCATCGGTGATCAGGCAGGCGCCGGCGCCGGCGGCCTCGAACACGCGGGTCGGCGGCGAGAAGCCGTAGCGCGCCATGCTGTCGCGATTGACGTTGAGGTCGCCCGCGCCGGAGCAGAAGAACGCGTTGTGATCGCCGGTGCCGACATGGCCGACGCCTGCGGATGTTCGCCGGCATCGGCTTATCGTTCCAGCCGGATCCGCCGAGCACGAACCCGCGTTCGCGGCATTTGCGCGGCCGCTTCGATGAAGAAGCGCTTCGATCCGCGCCTCGCGATCCGGCAGCCGGTTGGCGAGCAGATTGAGGTCGCAGCGAATTCCGGACTCGGCAGGCGCGGGATGATGGGTCGTCCGGATCGAGCGCGTTGTAGATCGGGACGCAATCGCGGGCGCCGGCGGCGCGATAAGCGTTCACAACCGGATCGCCGCCGCCATAGGTCAGCACGGCATCGTAGCGCGGAATTGCCCGACGCAGATGATGCGTGGGATCGGCGGCGATCGCGTCCAACGTCGCGGGCGCATCGACGTCCCAATAGATCCGGAGCGCGTTGGAGCGAGACGGTCGGCAATCGCCTCTTCCAGCTCGGCATCGAACACGCCGACGCCGCTGGCCTTGATCAGCAGATCGGCCGATGTGCGCGGCCTGCGCAGACCATCCTTTGCCAGCCCTCCGTCGTCGCCGGATAGACGACGACCTTGGCCCAGGCGGGATCGTCGATGTCGCGATGGGCCTGTCGCTCGAACGCGTCGGGCTCGATAGAAGGTGATGTCGTGGCCGAGCGCCGCAATCTCCTTCAGCATGCCGCGATAATAAGTCGCAGCGCCATTCCAGTAGGACGAGACCAGGCTCGAGCCGAAGAAGCAGATTTTCATGACGCGGCTCCTTCGAATTCGGCGGACGTTGCGCCGCGTGGCGCGCACGTCCGCATGCTATCGACGATTCGCAGCAGTTGCTCGCGCGCGGTGGCGGCAGGTGTGATGGTCGAGCACGCAGCCGTGCGCGCCTCGGCGGCCATCGCGGCGGCAAGCTCATGGTCGTGACAGCAGCAGACGAAGCGCAGCCTGCTCATCTCGGTCGCCGTTGCGCGACGCGCAGATAGGTGCCTGCCGGAAACAGCTCTTCGACAGTCGTCCCATGGCGCCGATACGATCGGGATGCCGCACGCCATGGCTTCGAACATGCGGATGGTCGGAATGCCCGGCAGCGAACGGGCGTAGGGCCCGCGCGGCACATGGACGGTGACACGCGCGTCGGCGAAGGCCTGCGGGCGCGCGATGCGCCGGCAGCCAGCCGCCATAGTCGGATGCCGGCGGCCGCGATCGCCTCGAGCGCATCCGCGGGATAGCGCACGCCGTAGATGATGGCGTCGCAGCGCGAGCGCTGCGACCGGGCTCGATCAGATATTGCCGCAGCTCGGCGCTGCGTTCCTCGTCGCCCCAATTGCCGATCCAGACCAGATCGTGCTGCGGCGTGATCTGCGGCAATGGGCCGGTAAAGCGCGGTATCGGCGGCTTCGTGCCAGGTGAAGGCGCGGCTGGCCCAGCCGAGCTTCAGATAGATCTGCCGCAGCACCTCGCCGAAAGCGAGCACGCCGTCGTACCCGTCGAGATCGAAGCGCGCGAGTTCGTGCGGCGCCGTGACGGCGCGATGATGCGTATCGTGGAACAACAGCGTAAACCGGCCGCCCGCGCGCGGCGTCGCCCGATCTTGCGACCAGGTCCGGCTCGTTCCACTCGTGAACCAGCACGAGATCGGCGCCATCAAGCGCGTCGTCGAGATCGAGCGAACGATCGTAGGGCCTGGATGCTCGACGTCGGGAAACAGCGGCCGGAATTTCGCGCAGCGCTTGCATCGCCGCCGTCGCGCGATCGCGTTCAGCCGGCTCCAGCCATCCGCCGGCTCGTAGACCACGACCTCATGGCTCCAGCTGCCGCCAGCTCGCGCGCAACGCCGCGCAGGAAATGCGCGTTGCCGTTGTTCCAGCAGGACGAGAAGGCGTGATAGAACAGACACACACTTCATGCGCAGGCCTCGACGTCGCTGGGCTCTGCAGCGTTGTCCGAGCAGGTCGACGGTAAAGCTCGGCATAGCTCGTCGGCCATTCGGCTACGTCGAGTAGCGGCGCGCGCGTCGCCGCGCGGCGCGTTGCAGGGCCACGCAGCGCATCTGCGTATCGCGGCAGAGCCACGACAGTGCGCCGCGCAACGCCGTCGATCGTCGCCGAGCGCGACGAACATCGCGGCGTCCTGCCAGAGCTCGCGAAAGCTCGGGATGTCCGACAGCACCAGCGCGCAGCCGGCGGCGGCGGCTTCGAGCACGGAGAGGCCAAACGGCTCGTACCGGGCCGGGCTTGCGAAGATCGCCGCGCCCAGCATCCGTCTGCCAGAGCTCGGCCTGTGGAAGCTCGCCCAGCAAGTCAATTCGCGGCAGTGCGGCTGGTCCGGCTCAGCGCCGGAGCCCGCCACTTGGATCCGGCCAATCGAGACGGTCGCCGGCCACGGCCGCGAGCGCCGCGAGATTCTTCGCCTTGTCCCACATCCGGCCCGCGGCGAGGACGAGGCGTCTGCTTCGGCGACATGGTCGGGAATTGCGGCGTGACGCCGTTCCAGATCAGCACGCCCGGCCGCGGCGGCGTGTAGATCGCCGCAATCATCTCGCCGAAAGCGCAGGTCGGTGCAACCCAGGCCGAGGCGCTGGCGAGCCCGGCCGCCATCAGTTCGCTATAGCGCCGCCACCGCGGCTCGGACAGGAAAGTCGTTTCGTTGCAGGCAAGACCCCAGGAGTTGACGCAGGAATGCGCGACCACGATCACCGGCGCGTGCCAATCGAACGTCGCCTCGCGATAGCTATTGAGATGAACGATGTCCGGCCGGATCTGCTGCTCGAGCCGCAAGCAGCACGTCTTGCGCGTGATCGAGATCGGCTGCTTCCGGATCCTGCCATTCCAGTGCGAGATCGCGTCTCGATCAACTCGATGTTGGTTCCGTCGAGCACCGCGCGCTGATCGGCCCGCGCCGGCGGCCCGAGCGTGACCAGGTGGATCTCGGCACCCGAACTGCCGCCAATGCCGATGCCAGGCGCGGTCGCATGGCTCCAGACGCCGCCGACGGTGTCAGTCGTCATCAGGATGCGCGATCGCGTCGAGCCGGCTCATGGCACGACCTGCAATTCGAGCGCGGCCAGCGGCACCGGACGTTCGTTCTGGACATCGCTGAACTGATTGAACTGCGCGAGATAATGCGCATGCGCGCGTTCCCAGGCGACGATCGTCAGGCTCGCCCCAGAGCTTCCGGTAATCCGGAGATCCCGGATAGGGATAGAGCGGCACCGGATCGTTGGCCCAGACGCCAGCCTCCTGCATGCGCTGGCGCCAGCGCTGCACGACGGGATCATCATCCTGCGGCATCTCGATCAGATTGGCCTGCACGAACGGCACGTGCCGCCGTGCCTCGACCAGCCGGTCGGCAAGCTCGTCGGTGGTCATCCGGCAGTTCTTGGCGAGTGCGGCGCGTCCCTCCGGCGTGAGGCTCTCGATGCCGGCTTCGATCGAGACGCAGCCGGCCCGGCCCAAGCAGCTCGAGCATCGGCGGCTTCCACAGATCGATCCGGGTCTGCACGCCGAACTTCAGCCCGCGCGAGACCAGTCCTTCCAGCAGCTCGGCATTGGGCAGGAAGATCTCATCGATGAAATAGATGTATTCGACGTCCTGCGCGCGCAGATGGTCGACCTCGTCGAGGATCATGGCACGGCGGCCGCTTGCGGTAGGCATTGCGGAAATTGTCCTTGGCGCAGAACGTGCAGTGATAGGGACAGCCGCGCGAGGCCTCGACCTCCGCGCCGGGACCGACCGGGGTGGCTTCGAAGCGATGATGATGGTGATGATGCCGGCGGATCATCTCGTCCGGCCATTGCAGCGCCGGCTGATCGACGAAAGCCGCAGCCTGCGGGCCGCCATTGACGTGAATCGCGCCAGTCGCATCTGCGAAGCACAGGCCGGCAAAATCACGCTCGCCATTGGCGAGCCGCAACAACGCTTCCTCGCATTCGCCCATCACGACGAAATCGACGCCGAGCTTACGCAGGGTCATCCGCGGCGTGGTCGAGCCATGCGGCCCCACCGCGACCAGGATGGCTGCCGAGCCCGCGCAGCGATCAGCGCGAGCTGCTGCGGCACGCGCAGCTCGGGCGGCGCGCAGCGCCAGAACAGATAAGTCGGCGCCGTCGTCAGCACGATCATGTCGGGCCGGAAGGCGGCGAGCTCGGCCTCGATGTCGCACAGCGACAGGTCGAACATGTGGGCGTCGAGCAGCAGCGTGGCATGCCCGGCCTGCCGCAGATAGGTGCTGCGAAATGCCGAGTTCGAGCGGCAGATGCGGGCTGCGGCAGCCGAAATAGATGCTGCCGTCGAAAGTCCAGTTCGGATTGATCAGCGCGACGCGCGTCATGCCAGCGCCTCGCGTCCGTGCTCGTTGCACGAACGCGGGTCGCGAGCCAGCCCTGCAACGCGCGCAGTCCCTCTGCGAGCGGCGTCTTCGGCTGCCAGCCGGTCGCGGCCGACAGCGCGCTGATATCGGTCACGTACCAGGGCTGGTCGCCCGGCCGCCAATCTGCAAAGCCGAATTCGACCTTGTGGTCCGATCGCCTGCGCGATCAGGGCGATCAGCTCGAGCAGGCTGATCGGCGTTGGAAGGCCCGCCGCCGAGATTGAAGATCTGGCCGCGCGTGGTCTCGATGTGGTCGAGCACCGCAGCCACGCATCCACGGCGTCGCCGACATAGAGCGCGTCACGCACCTGGCAACCGTCGCCATAGATCGTCAGAGGCACGCCGCGCAGCGCGGAGAGCATGAAATGCGCGATCCAGCCCTGGTCCTCGTTGCCGAACTGTCGCGGGCCATAGATGCAGCTCATGCGCATGACAGCGGTACGCAAGCCGTAGACGCGCGCATAGTCGTGCACATATTGATCGGCGGCGCCCTTGGAACATCCATAGGGGCTGTAGAGATCGAGCGGCGTCGGCTTCCGAGATGCCCGCCGCAAGCGCCGGATCGGCCGGTTGATAGCGCTGGCCGACGCGAACGATCTCGTCGTCGCGGATCAGCCGGCCGTAGACCTTGTTGGTGGACGCAAACAGCACCGGCGCCATCGGGATTGTGCAGCCGGATCGCTTCCAGCACGTTCAGGGTGCCGCGGGCGTTGATCTCGAAATCGTCGATCGGGCAGTCGACGCTCGAGGTCACGGCCACCTGCGCCGCGAGATGCAGCACGCGCCTTGGCCTCGCGCACGAGCTTCGATCACGGGGATCGGATCACGCACGTCACCGGACGACGATCGCTGATGCGGTCGCCGTGGCGCGACTTCAGCCATTGCGCATTCTCGCGCACGCCGGCGCGCGCGATGATTGTCGAGAATCGCGACCGTGCCGCCGCCGGTGGCGATCCGATCAGCCAGATTGCAGCCGATGAAGCCGCAGCCGCCGGTGATCAGACGATCGGGCAGATTGTCGCGGGTCGTGCTCGTCATGCCACCAATCCTCGCCGCAGCAGTTCCTCGGTCGCTTTCTCGGCCTGATCGTCGGCGATCTGATCGGCCAGATAGCGCGCGAGCTCGTCCAGGCCATCTTCGAAACGCGACGCGCGGCGTCGAAGCCGAGCAGCGCGGCTGCTCTTGGTCAGGTCGGCGAAGCAGTGACGGATATCGCCGGCGCGGTATTTCGCCGTGATCTGCGGCGTCATCTGCGAACGTCCCATCACGCGGGCGAGATCGTCGGCGACCGACAGAATGGTGCGGCTCTGTCCCGAGCCGATGTTGAAGACGTCGTCGGCGTGGTCGCTCTCGAGCGCGAGCAGGCAGGCGCGCGCGACGTCGTGCACGTGCACGAAGTCGCGCCGCTGCAAGCCCGTCCTCGAACACCAGCGGTGGCCGGTCGATTGAGCAGCCGTGCGGCGAAGATCGCGAGCACGCCGGTATAGGGATTGGAGAGCGCCTGGCGCGGTCCGAACACGTTGAAGAAGCGCAGCGCAAGCGTCGGAATGCCATAGGCCTTGCCGGTGATCAGGCACATGCGCTCCTGCGCGAACTTGTTCAGCGCGTAGATCGAGCTCAGCGCCGGCTGCTTGGTCTCGGGCGTCGGCACCGGCTCCAGCGCCCGTCCGTCCGCATCGATGCAGCTCCCAGTCGCCGCGCTTGAGCTGCGCGACCGATCGTTCTTCGCGGCGCGACGATCGAGCCGTCGGCGGCGCGGCAGGCACCTTCGCCGTAGATGCTCATGGAGGAGGCGACGACGAGGCGGTCGACCGGCCGGTTGGCCAGCGCCTGCAGCAGGACGGCGGTGCCGAGCTCGTTGGTCCTGACGTAGGACTTCGATGTCGTACATGCTCTGGCCGACGCCGACGCTCGACGCCAGATGCAGCACCATGTCGACGCCGCGCAACGCGCGCTCCACCGCGAGCGCGATCGGTGACGTCACCGACCATCAGCTCGGCGTCGGCATGCAGATAGTCGGGACGCTCGCGCCTGGGGCCGTGAACCTGAGGCGACAGCGCATCGAGCAGCCGGACCTCATAGCCGGCCTCGATCAGCGCATCGGCGGCATGCGAGCCGATAAAGCCTGCGCCTCCGGTGATCAGGACACGTGCCATGCGCAGCTACTCCCTTCGTGTGATGATCATCTGGCTGGGGACAGCCCGCTGAGATCCAGGCGAGGTCACACGTACTTTCCTTTGGAAAAGAAGCGGCGCAGCGAATGTTGGTTCCTACGCTGACGTACAAACAAAAATTTCTCTAACCTAGATCAATAAATCCAGGCGTGCCCGGCGGCCGGTCTCGCCGATCTAGAACGGCACGACCGTGCCGCGGTCGGCGCAAGTTCGAGATGACGCGCGACCGTCGCGCCGATGTCGGCGAAGCCGTCGCGCAGTCCGATCGGCCGCGTCGTGCGGCCGTTGACGGCGAGGATCGGAACATGCTCGCGGGTGTGATCGGTGCCGCGCCAGGTCGGATCGCAGCCGTGATCGGCGGTGATGACGAGCAGATCGTCCTTGTCGAGCGACGGTCAGCAGTTCCGGCAGCCGCGCATCGAAATCTTCCAGTGCGCGTGCATAGCCGAGGCACGTCGCGGCGATGCCCATAGAGGCTGTCGAAGTCGATGAAATTGGCGAACAGCAGCCCGCCATCATCGAGTTCACTCAAGCCGGTCGAGCATGCGCAGTGAACAGCGCATCATTGCCGTCGCCCTTGAAATTGCGGCCGGTGCCGCGATGGGCGAAGATGTCGTCGATCTTGCCGATCGAGACGATCGATCGATGCCCGGCCTGGGCGGCGTCGAAAATGGTATCGTCGGGTGGCGGCACGGAAAAATCGCGGCGGTGCGCGGTGCGCCTGAAATTGCCCGGCGCGTCGCCGACGAAGGGGCGCGCGATCACGCGGCCGATGTTGAGCGGATCGAGCAGGCGCCGCGCGACGGCGCAGATCTCGTAGAGCCGTTCGAGGCCGAACGTCTCCTCATGCGCGGCGATCTGGAACACGCTGTCAGCCGAGGTGTAGCAGATCGGCTGGCCTGTCCTGCATATGCTCGGCACCGAGGCGGGCAATGATCTCGGTGCCGGAGGCATGGCAGTTGCCGAGGATGCCGGGCAATCCGGTCTCGCTGCAGAATGCAGCGATCAAGTTCGGCGGAAATGTCGGAACCGTCTGAGGGAAGTAGCCCCATTCGAACGGCACCGGGCACGCCGGCGATTTCCCAATGGCCGGAGGGCGTGTCCTTGCCGAGTGAGCGCTCGCTGGCGCAGCCGAACTGCGCGTCGGCTCCGCCATCTGGCTGCAAGGCCGGGCGGACAACGGCCGGAGGCGAGGCGGCAGGCCTCGCCGAGCCCGAGTGCGACCAGATGCGGCAGATGCAAGGGACCCGCGCGGTGCGGCGCCATCGGCTCGGCCGGCGGCACAGGCCTCGGCGATGTGCCCGATCGTGTCGGCGCCGTCATCGCCGTAGCGCGCCGCATCCGGCGCGCCGCCGATGCCGACCGAATCCATCACCAGGATCACGGCGCGCATAATAGGGTCCTCCATCGCGACCGGCTCGGACCGTGCCATGCCGGTGGTCCCGCAATAGCGCGCGATCATGCCGCGCGCAGAAATCGGCGAACTCATTGACGTCGAGCGGCGGGCTGGTGTGATGCGGCGCGATGCCGCGATGCTCGGGCGTGAAGCAGAAGGTCACGGTGACGTCGAATTCGGCGAGCGCCTCCATCTGCCGATCGAACCAGGCGAGCGCGTTGGGGCGGAAGCTGTCGGCCCAGGACAGGCCGGTCCGCACATGACGCACGCCGAGCCGGCGCATCCAGCGTCACGGCCTCGTCGAGCCGATGATCTTCGAAGTGAAACCACTGGCAGAGGCCCATTGCAGGCGCGAATTGCGGAAACAGTCTCGGCCGCAGCCTTCGGCGTGCCGTCCTCGCGCAGCAAGCCCATATGGAAGTGCCGATAGTAGGAAGAGCCTTCGGCCTCCTTGTGCCGCGTGGTGGCTTCCCATGCCGATCGGCAGATCATACAGGCTGTACCAATGAATGCGCGGCGTGCGGCCGTTCAGCAGTTCGGCCGTGCGCTGCAAGCCCCAAGCCTGCACCTCGTCGGCCCCGAAGGAGGAGACGCCGACCTCGGTGACCCAGACCGGCACTGCGACCAGCGCCTGGATTTCGGCGAGCTTGGCCGGCCACTCGTCGATCTTCCACAGATTCCAGTCGAGCGGAAAGCCGTGCACGGCGACCGCATCGATATGATCGAGCACGCCACGCGCCTTCATGTTGTTGATGAAGGCCGGATCGATCGGCGAGATGCCGCCGAGCACGCGCGGCAAGGTCGGATGCGCCGAGCGGATGGCCTTGCCGGCCGCGATCGCCAGTCTCGGCGAAACGCGCCCAGTCCGGGTCGAGCTGAAGGTCCCAGTGCGACTTGTTGTTGGGCTCGTTCCAGATCTTGGCAGCCTCGATCATTCGGCACCTCGCGCCGGATAGACCGGTCCATCGTCTTGCGGCCGCGGCACCTTCCGGCAGAGATAGACTTCGTCCTCGGGATGGGCGACGATGGAAAATCCGGCGCTGCGCAGCATCGCCTCGACGCAGGCGCGATTCGGCGCCCACCAATTGGTGGGATCATCGGCATATTTGTGCTCGATGAAATGCATCTTCGGATAGCCAGGACTGTCGAACTGCGAGGTGGTCCAGAAGTCGTAGTTGCGCGCGACAGTGTCGACGGCCGCGCTCCCTCGCAGCATCGATTGGAACAGCAACTGATCGCGCACGACATGCTCATGGATCAGGTCGAGCGCGAGCAGCGGATGACGCAGGTGATAGAGCACGCCCATGAAGATCACGAGGTCGAACTGCTCGCGCAATTGGCCGACGTCATAGGTGGAGAGCTTGCGAAACTCGATCTTGAGACCGTTGACGTCGGCCGCGAACCGCGCCTGCTCGAGATAGTCGTCGTCGGTGTCGAGCCCGAGCACGCGTTCTGCGCCGCGCCGCTTCATCTCCATGGCATAGAAGCCGGCGTTGCAGCCGATATCGAGCACCGACTTGCCGGTCAGGTCGGCCGGAATGACTTCGGCAAAACGCCGCCATTTCACATTGGGATAGTCGCCGAGGAAATGGGACGGCGCGGTCGGCACGCCGTTGAGGTCGAGATTGTGAAACCACGGACCGAGCGCGTCGACGCGGCGCTGGATCTCGTCGCGGGAGAGCACGTCCTGGGTCATGCGACGCCTCCACCGAACGCGCGGGTCGACGCGATCATGGCGTTCGGCGCCGTGGCCGCGCGCAATGCAGGCCGACGGTTCGGCGCCGTCCTGGCTCGCGGCCAGCAGGGCGATCGCCGTGCGATAGCCATTGATGGTGCCGACATCGACGTAGGATTCGCCGGCCTTGATGCCGAGCGCCGATCCGCCGGCACTGAGATAGCTGTTTACCAGCGTGCCGAAATATTCGTCGGCTCGGCTGCGCTGTTCCCAGAGCGTCTGCAGGTCGCGGAAGCCCGAGGCGGACATCCGGAACGCGCCCCAGATCCAGTTCGACTGGGCATGCGGCGTCTTGACCTGGATCTCCTTGACCTGTTCGCCGTCGAGCACGACCGCATCGAAAAATTCAGGCCGGTCGACCGGAAACAGCAGGAAAGACAGATCGGCGTCCGGCAGCGCGCCAAGCGCGGATTTCGGAAACCAGACCGTGTCGGGCAGGCCGACCAGCACGTCCTCGCGGTCACCGATCACGGTGGAGGCGCGGAACACCGCGTCGCAGAGCCCGGCGGCATCCGGCTGCACGACATAGGCGAGTTGCGCGCTGCCGTAGCGGTCGCCGAAATATTCCAGGATGTCGGACTTGCCGGGCGAGATCACGAAGCAGATCTTGTCCGCGCCGCCCAGGATCAGCCGCTCGATCAGATATTCCGAGACCGCGCAGGGGCGATCGGTGCCGTGATCGCTGCGGCTGCCGACCGGCAGCAGCTCCTTGGAAAAAGCGAGAGGCTGGATGCGGCTGCCACGTCCCGCCGCAGGCACGATGCCCCACATGTCAGGCCTCCTCAATGACGAGGTCGGCCTCATTGCGGCCGCGGACTTTGTTCGAGCAGGACGATCAATTCCTCGCGCCCGCTTGGCCGAGCTGTGCTCGTCGAGCGTGCGCTCGCGCGCGCGGCGGGCGATGCGCGCGAGCGCATCGTCATCGCGGACAAGGGCGGCGAGCGTATCCGGCGCGTCATCGGCGAGCAGGATCTCTTCGCTCGGCGAAAAGAACTGCTCGATGCCGTCCCAACGGTCGCTGATGATGCGGCGCGCCGCAGGCGGCGGCTTCGAACAGGCGGCCCGAAGGGCACCATCCCATGTCGGCCATCGCGCGCCGCGTCACGTTCAGCGTCAGGCGCGAGGAGGCGAAGAATGCTGCATGCTCCGACGGGCGGCAGATGGCGCACGAAATAGATATTCGGCGACCATGGGAAATCCTGCGGATATTGCGCGCCGCCGATCAGGAAGCGGAGATCGTGCCGCTGTCGCGCCGGATGCACGAACAGCTGTTCCAGCGCGCGCTGGCGATCATCCGAATAGGTGCCGAGATAGGACAGGTCGGCGCGGTAGTGCGGCTGCGGCGTCACCGGATGATGGATATCGGGATCGACATGGCCATAGAGCGGCTTGATCAGCCGGGCACCGAGCTTGTCCCGATATTCCTGGAACAGGCACGGCCCGCCAGTGAAACTCAGAACAAGATCGAAGCCAGTGAGACCGCCGGCGCCGATATAGGACAGCTGCTCGCCTGCCTGCAGCCGTGCCAACGTAACCGGTGTATCAAGATCGTAAAAGACTTTGAGCGGGCGTGATCGCTCCAGGAGCAGATTCGGTCACGTCCAGTCCGTCCGGGCAATAGGAAGTGAGGATCGCTGCGTCCGCGCCGTCGATGGCATCGCGCGCGATCTGCGCAACCTCCGGCCAGGCCTGATAGAGAATGAGGCTGCCGCCCAGCAGCTCGGTGAGATCTCGAGCGTCGGCGTAATAAGGCACGTCGCGCTCGAAGAAGATGATGTCGTGTCCGGCGCGAATCAGATGCTTGCACAGGCCGCGCCACAGCGTCGCATGGCCGTTGCCCCAGGAGGACGAGATGGTCAGGCCGAAAATAACGATCTTCACGCCGCCACCTTTTGATTGACGCTGGAGAGCTGGACGTCGCCGCCGGCTTCGACCAGCGTGGTGACGCTGGCGGGAGAGATATCGACTGCGAGAAAGTCGTCGAGCGGAATGCGGGCATAATGCAGCACCACGGCTCTGATTGGTTCGGCGTGGCTGACGACGGCGATGGTCGCGCCGCGTTGTTCGAGGCAAAGCGCCTCGATATGGCCGAGCATGCGTCTCTGCAGCGCCTGCATGCTTTCGCCACCGGGCGGTGTGCTGGAGCCGCGATGCGCATTCCAGCATTGCCAGGCTGGATCATGGCGAGCTCGTCGAAGCTGCGCCCGGTCCATTCGCCGACGTCGATTTCATCGAGATCGGCGCGATCTCAACGGGCAAGCCGAAGTGGCTCGCCAGAATGTTCGCGGATTGCACGCGTGCGCGGCTGCGGGCTCGACTGGATGATCGAGGGCGGCGGTTCGAGCAATCCGGCACATGCTGCCATGGCCTTGCGGCCGTGCAGATCGAGCTCGACACCTTCCATGCGGCCGCACAGCACCCGGCCGAGCAGAGCATGATGGCCGTGACGAACCAAGTGAATGGTGGTGGGCATTGCCGCTCCTTCAATTCTTGCCGTCGATGAAGGCGCGGGTTCGCTGGCGGGCCTCGTCGTCGGTGAATTGCTGCGGCGGCGATTTCATGAAGTAGCTCGAGGGCCCGGTCAGGGCACCGGCGATCCCGCGATCCATCGCGAGCTTGGCGCAACGCACCGCATCGATGACGACGCCGGCCGAATTCGGCGAATCCCAGACCTCCAGCTTGACCTCGGCGCTCAGCGGCACGCCGCCGAAGGTCGTTCCTTCGAGCCGGATAAAGGCAAGCTTGCGGTCGGTCAGCCAGGGCACGTGATCACTCGGCCCGACATGGATATTGTCCGCGTCCAGCGGCACGTCGAACTGGCTGGTGACGGCCTGTGTCTTCGAGATCTTCTTCGAGCTCAGCCGCTCGCGCTCCAGCATGTTCTTGAAATCGCTGTTGCCGCCGACATTGAGCTGATAGGTGCGGTCGAGCCGGACGCCGCGTTCCCGGAACAGGTTGGCCAGCATCCGGTGCAGGATGGTCGCGCCGACCTGGCTCTTGATGTCGTCGCCGATGATCGGCAAGCCCGCATCGACAAAGCGCTGGCGCCAGGACGGATCGGATGCGATGAACACTGGAATGCAGTTGACGAAGCCGCATCCGGCTTCGATCGCGCGCTCTGCGTACCATTCCGTCGCTTTCTGAGAACCGACCGGCAGATAGGACACGAGCACGTCGGTGCGCGATTTCATCAGGACGTCGGTAACGTCGGCCTCGGGTTCAGGTGAGATCGGCACGTCGTCCCGCAGATATTGGCCGATGCCGTCGAGCACCGGACCGCGCTGGACCATTACGCCGGTTCGTTCGACGGACGCAGAAGCGGTGTGTGTTGTTCGGATCTGCCCAGATCGCCTCGGCGACGTCGCGCCCGACCTTGCCAGCGTTGACGTCGAATGCCGACGCAATCTCGACATCGCCGATGTGATAGCCGCCGAGGTCCACATTCATCAGGCCGGGGACAGGTTCATTGGCCTTGGCGTCGCGATAATGTGTAAGTCCCTGGACGAAGGAGCTGGCGCAATTGCCGACTCCGACGATGCCGACGCGAACGCGGCGCCTGTCCTGAAGACGTGAATGCATGGATAGCCGTCCTCCGCAATCGAGACGTACATGGAAAGGTAAGTACGTTGGCGAACGTGTCCCTGTGGCGTTCGTTCCTAGGGACGGCGTCTTCACGCGCGCGATAAAGTTCTATCCGCACGGAAAATGGACAAAGCTTAATTCAGGTTAAACTCCACGCGCGACCGCTGGGAACGAACCGCTTTGTTGATGAAGATGAAGAAGATGATGATCCGCATCGGTGGCCCGCCTCGTCCCAGCCGCAAGAACAAACTCGGGCCTGTTGCGTTTGGATGCTAATCGGCCTCGCGCGGTTGGCCGCGCGATCACGTCATGATTTAGGAGGCTCGCCATGAGCGACAGCGAAACCACAACCGATCACAAAAAGATTCGGAAATGGGCCGATGAGCGCGGCGGCCGCCCGGCGACGGTCAAGGCCACGGAGGAGAACGGACACGCCGGAATTCTCCGCTTCGATTTCGGCGAGAAAGAAGCGGCACTCGACGAGATCGACTGGGACGAGTTCTTCCGGAAATTCGACGAGTCCGATCTTGCCCTCTTGTATCAGGACAAGACCAAGGACGGAAAAGTCAGCCGTTTCCACAAATTTGTCCGTCGCGCCGCGTGAGCGCCGCGATCGATCGCGAGCCTGATGAAGGCGACTGGGCAGCGGCGATGCGCAGGGGAGACTTCGCCGCCGCCTGGAGGATCGCCGATCGCGACCTCGCAGGCCTGCGCGAGTATGGCCCGCCGAAACACGAGGGGCCGCGGCACCTGCAGCGGATCTGGCGCGGCGAGCAGATCGCCGGAAAATCCGTTCTGGTGCGCTGTTATCACGGGTTAGGAGACACCATTCAGTTCGCACGCTTTCTGCCGGCTCTGCGGAGCATCGCGCGAGAGGTGACGGTATGGTGCCAGCCCGCGCTGCTCAGCCTGATCGCGCGAGTACCGGGCGTGGACCGCGTGATTGCGCTTCACGACGGAACCCCCGACGCCGCATTCGACGTCGATATCGAGATCATGGAACTGCCGCATGCCTTGCACGCCGGACGCGATCTCATCGAAATGAAAGCTCCCTATCTCTTTCTCCCGCGCCAAGGCGCAGGGCCTTCGGCAGAGGCGTGCGCGGTCGGTCTGGTCTGGAAGGTCGGGGCTTGGGACAAGCGGCGCGAGGTGCCGGCCGCCGCGCTTCGATGCCTTATGTTGCCCGGCATTCAGCTGTTCTCGTTGCAGGGTGACGTATCAGATTCCGAAATTGCTGAGACCGGTGCCATCGATATCAGCACAGCTGACTTCGAAAGCCTTGCGTCGCAGCTGCTGGGCCTCGATCTCGTGATCTCGGTCGATACCATGATCGCGCATCTGGCCGCCACGCTGGGACGCGAAACCTGGATCATGTTGCATGCGGATTGCGACTGGCGCTGGCCCGCAGCCGGCAGCCGGACCTATTGGTATCCGCAAGCGCGTTTGTTCCATCAGCGTATCGCGGGCGATTGGGGCAGCGTCATCGCCGATATCAAGGGGGCTTTGCAGGCACGGCTCACAACGCCGAGAACGGCACCTCCACGCTGCCAGTTATCTGCGGCTCCACGTGATGAGCTTCTCGGTGAAGCATGGGTCGACGCAGTCGAAGATAGTCGGGCTTGAAGTCTGCGAGGGCGACGAGCGCCGGCCAATCTGTAATCGTGATCGTGCGCGCCTGCCACTCCAGCACGCGCTTCCGTCGCAGGTCCTGAATCGTGCGATTGGCGTGAACCGGGGAGATGCCGCAGATGGCGGCGAGGTCGGATTGCGTAAAGGGGGACGGGAAGCGATTGTCGCGCGCAAGTCCAACGGCGCGGAGCCGGACCGCGATCTCGCAAATCAAGTGAGCGGCCCGGGTCAGGGATTCGCAGCTGCCAAGAATGACCAGCCAATTCCGCAAGCTGGCGACGTCGGCAAGCGTCAGCAGCGACAGCGCGTGCGCCACGCGTTCAGATCGCGTCCCGATGTCGCGAATGAATGCATGCGGCACGAACGCGACGACGGCCGGACCCAATGCACAAAGGCGCGCCTCGACGCGCGGCGACATTGTCGTATATAGGTCCGGAACATCGCCAGGAACGTAGATGGACGTGATTTGGCCGTCGGAGTGGTCAGTGTCCTTCCAGCACGCATAGCCCTGCAGCAGCAGACAACATTCAATGGCATGCTCGCCGCAAGCTCTGATCTCCTGATGTGAGGAAAAGTTCCTGATCGAGCTGGGCATCCGCGCGAGCAAATCGAGATCGTCTTTTGAGAGCTCCGCAACACTCAACAGGTGGTCGGCAAACTTCGTGAACGCAAAACCCGTCTGCATTTCTCTATCCGCAGATCCATCGAGACAGAAATTATCTTATGCTGTGTTGTGGCGCGAACCGCCAGACAGTACCCCGCTCACATGCCTCCATCGAGCGAAGCATCCCTCGTTTCCGCAAAGCGACAAGGATCAAGTGATATGATCGGCGGCCCTTGTGCTTACATCTCGACCTAACCTGACGCTGCAAGTGTCGGAGCGCCCCGCGCCTGCTGTCACTAACAAAGGTTAGCGGAACGGAAAATTGCCAAAGACGCGCCACTGTCGAACCTATTGGAACTATTCGCTTGATAGTTCCGCACCGTCTCCATGGGTTCCAGAACGGTTCGCGCTTGCGGGCGGGTTCGGCTCCAAGGCGGGAAAGCGCGACGTGCCGAAATCCTGGACCGTAACCGTTGTCGCTCACATGAACCAGATCACGACAAGGCAGCACGTCGCCGTGAATGTTGCACCGGTCGTGAGCCAACCGAGCACGTTCGTCACGCAGCCATTCACGCGCGTTCCCATTACTCGCCTATCATTGGTGAGAAGCATCATGATGAGGAGCAGGGGAGGCACTGAAAAACCTTGAACGATGCCGGACCAGACCAGTGCCTTCATCGGGTTCAGTCCGATGAAGTTGAGGAGCACGGCAAGCACCGTTACTGCGGCAATCGTCAGATAGAATAGCGGTGCCTCGGCAGGCCTGGCATTCAGGCTGCTCGGCTGTCCAAATCCTTGCGCCAGATCATAGGCTGCCCCGGCGGTCATGACGGGGACAGCCAAGAAGCCTACCCCGACGACGCCCGTCGCAAATAACACCTTGGCCCCGGCCCCGACCAGGGGTTCAAGTGCGGCTGCTGCCTCGGCGGCCGTTTCGACCTCGAACTTTCCGGATGGGTGCAGCGTCGATCCGGCCGCGAGAATGATAAAGTAGAGGATGACGTTGGAAAACAGCATTCCGATCAACACATCCCGACGGGTCAGCCACAGTTCGCGGTCGCTTGCGCCCTTGCGCTGCTCCAGTTTGCGTTTGCCAACCTCCATTTGGTCCTCGACCTCCTGATTGGATTGCCAGGTATAGATATAGGCTGACAAGGCCGTGCCGATGCACGCGACGATCATCGACAGGAAGTCCGCCGTGAACTGGATGCGCGGCACAAAAGTGCTTCGAATCACGTCGGCGACGTTCGGTCTCGCCATCACGGCTGCCGCGATGTAGGCAAATAATGCGAGCGCCAACCACTTGAAGACATTTTTGAGAAGTGCGTAAGAACCCAAAAACTGCAGTCCGAGCACAATCGCGGCAGCGATAACAACGATTAGCGGCACCGGTAGCGGCACCAGCAGGTTTAGCGCCGCCCCGATCCCGCCAAGATTTGCGGCTGCCTCGATCACATTCCCGGTGATTGCTCCTGCCATCACGGGGTAAAGCAGCCAACCGGGATAACGATCGCGGATGACCGCAAACAGGCCCTTGCCATACACGCGACCGATCTTTGCCGAGACGTAAACGACCACGTACATCATCGGCAGCAGGACAGGCGCGATCCAAAGAAAGGACAGTCCGAACTTTGCTCCTGCACTGGCATAGGTACCGATCGCCGAGGGATCGTCATCCGCCGCGCCTGTGATGATGCCGTTGCCCAACACGCGGAGCGAACAGTGCGCGCGCGGCGGCGAAGGATCAGTTTCTGCCGATGCCATCGTCCGAAGGCCCAAAAAGATCGGTCGGATGTGCGATAGTGCTTTTGTGAATGCAGCACATCGAACTCCGTTCCTGGGCTGGCAGTCGCAGGTATACGTCACACGAAACGCCTAGCGGCTTCCGTGACGCGGTTATCAAGCCGATGACCAAGACCGTCCTCTGTGAGCGAGACACTAAGCATCTTCAAGGTCGCGTTCCGTTGTTCATGCCGCAACGTGAGTTCTGACCAGCGCGCCACTGGCTCTCGACTACACGAGGCTGTCCATGATGATGCGAAGCGTCCCGGGTGCGCATTAACCGGCGTATATTGCCGGCTACGCGGCGGCGCGTTGCGTCGAATAGAAGATCGGCCCCGAGGACCTCGGGGAGGCGATCTGTGCTTCTGAATAGATCCAGCTCTCCCGAGTTCGACTGGCGCACGTCTCCGTTCCGGATATGCGGGCGGACTCTTCTTTTCCTACGCTGCTCTACGACCAGCCTCCATCATTTGTTGCTCACATCCGGCGTATCGACGTTCCATTCACCCGCATCCTTCATTTGGACGCGAGAATCAGGGCGCCATCCGGCTTTACCCATTCTGCAGGCAGGATCCAGGCAATGTCCTCGGCCGTGGCGTGATTGATCCAGACGAGGGCGCGCACCATCGCCTGGGCAAAGGCTTGAGTAGTTCTTGGATTTTGTTCGATGAAGGTCGAGCGGACGTAGATTGTCCCGGACGGATAGAGGCCTCCGTAGATGCGGGTCGTGCCTTCATTGGTCCTTGTATCGGCCACGACCTTGGCGTCACCGGCCGACGTGAGCACCGTGAGGGCGGCTTCGCCAGTCACCGCGCCGTCGACCGTGCTCGCCGTGTTCGACCTTAATACGATGGGACACACCGATGGCTGCGGTTGCTGCGGGCAAATCGGCGGCAACGGTTCGCTGGCTTTGATCTCGGGCAGGCAAAAAGGGGAGTTGGCGATCGATCTCGAGCTGAGTAGTGCGAAGGCGCTGGTCACCGGCGCCCGCGGCGCGCTAAGTCTCCAGGACGTACGGCATTTGGTGGCCCCGCTGACATTGCTGACAGGGATCGGCTGAAAGCGTGCGTCCGTGAGACCTGATGCGCTCCGCGTGATCGAAATCGTCGTCGCCAACGGGGCGGTGGGTCACCGCCTCCACCAGCCCCTGAAGTAAAGGACCAGGATCGCGCCGGCGACCGCGGCGCCGCCAGGGCTGATCGCGACCGCAAGAATCAACGCCAGCAGGATCACCAGCGCCGTGACGAACCAAGGCGGCCTCTTCTTTGGTGCCGTCGCCGGTCCCGCCGCGGGAGCCGCCTGCGGGCCGGTTGCGCGCGGCGCGCCAGGCAGCGGTGGAGGAACATGGGGCGGGCGCGAACGGCCGGGCGCCGCGACGCGCGCTTGTGCGGCCTGCTTCTTTTCTTCCTGTCGCGCCAGCGCAACCAACACCGGGTCCGGCGCTGGCGGCGGCCGCTCCGCAGGATTCCATTGCCGGCCGGGCGGCGTCTGGCCGGCGGCCGCGGCCTTGCGGAAGGCGGCGCGGGTCGGGCGCCGCGCCGAACGGGTAGACGCGTATTGTGCGGCGAGGCGCTGCGCTCGCTGCAGCAGGGGCGTGCCACTCTCCGGATCGACCATCATGGCGAAATGGCCGAAGCCGAGCAGCGACCGGATGACGTCCTTGCCGGGGCCGAAATGCTTGCCCGCCGGCCCGTGGCGCTCAACCTGCTGCAGGACGGCGCGGTAACGGCGCAACAGGTCACGCGGCACCGCCACGGCCTCGTTGACGGTGAGGCCGGTAACCTCCTGGCGCGTTGACCTGCGCATCACGCGCGTCTTGTCCGGATGGACCTTGAAATCCTTCGGCCTCGACGATGCCGTGCACGGCCTTGAGCAAGGTGCCGATCGTTTTCTCCGCTTCGTCAGAGCCGGAGAAGGTCAGATCGTCGGCGTAGCGACTGTAGACGAAGCCGAGTGTGCGTGCGAGCCCGGCGAGGCGTCGGTCGAGCCTGCGGCAGATCAGGTTGGTGATTGCTGGGCTGGTCGGCGCGCCCTGCGGCAGCAGCCGCGGGCCGTCAGCGATGAAGTGGCGTTCGCCGTCGAGCGACACCTCGTCGACAACAGGCTCGGTGCACAGCAGCGCGAGCGGGATCGCGACCGCTTCCGCATAGCCCAGCGCCTCGAACAGGCCCTTGACGCGGGCGTAAGTCAGGGTCGGGAAGAAATCCTTGAGGTCGAGATTGATGACGACGTCGCGGCCGACATGGTTGCGCGCATTGGTCAGGATGGAGCGCTCAGGCGCAAAGCCGTGCGCGGCATCATGGAGCGGCACCCGCGCCAGGATGTTGTCCAAAACCCAGTACTGCGCGCGCTTGAGGCGCGGCATCGGCGCCGAGATCAACCGCTCGCCGCCACCCTTCTTGGGGATCGTGAAGCGCTGATAGTGAGTGACCGACGCCACCTTTCTGTTGAAGGCGAGGAAGCGTAGTTCGCCGAGCGGCACGCCCATCGCATCGGCCAGTGCCTTGGCATCAGCCAGTGGGGGCAGGCCGTCGTGCAACGCCGTCGTGGTCGTGCGACTATGAAGGCCGGCTGAGACATCTTCGCCGAGATAAAGCACATCGCGCTTGCGCCGATCGTGCCAGGCAAAAGCCCGTGCTTGGCGCGCTTCGGCATTGCGGCGCTTGGTCTCCTGCCGCCGCGCCATCGCCTCGGCCTTGCGGCGCTTGTGCATTTCCTTCAGCGCGCGCACAGGATCGGCGAGCGTGGCATTCTGACGCTGCAATTCGACAAGTTCGCGCATCGCCTCGGCGCGCGTGCGGATGGTGTCCGCGGCCGGCGAGGGTGCGTCTTCGCCATCAGGCCAGAAACCGAGGCGGATCATCTCCTCGAGGATGACCTCGTCCTTCGACGACTGGCGGATGCGGTCGTAGAGTTCTTGGCGCGTCAGCGTGCCCGGCGAAACAGTCTCCGTCACGCGGCCAGCCCTCCGGTCAGGAGCTGGGCTGTGGCCGCGCGGAGGGAGATCGGAAAGGGCGCAGGCCGGATTGCCTTCGTCTTATCCAAGAACTGGATCGATCCACTCGACGCCGGGGCGTCCACCCATACGCAATTGGGTTCAAAGAACCCATTCTGCGATTGCGTATGGGTGGACTGCCCCGGCCCAGTGAAGATCGGGCCAGTGACGCATGCGCGGTCATGGTGCAAGGACGGCGATACGCCGCCCGGGTTGCAAGGTCCTGACCGGCCTGCGCCCTTCCGAATGTGGTCATACGCGACTTGTCGTCTCCGGTTCAAGCCGGGTCTGCAGATGGCAGCTTTCATGTCATTCATGCGATGGCGTGTCCGTCCTGGGCGACGCCCTCGGCTTGCGCATGGAAGATCCGGCGCAGCGCCAGCATGTGCTCGCAAGGGCCGCGCGCCATCTTGTTGTGGCCGTAGAAATGACAACTGCATCGCGCCTCAACTAGACGGTCGTCGTTGTCGATGACGAGGCTCACTTGCTCGGTGCGAGCATTGTCGAGCACGCGTCCGTCGACGGCGCGAACGCCCTGGTTGCGATCGATGCTGCCGATCGTCACGAGATTGGCGTTGATCAGGCGGTCGGCCTTCTCCTCCTGCGCGCTTGCGAAGCGCAGCTGGGCTGATGACAGCGGCTCACGCGTCAGTTCGCGCAGGCGATAGAGCGACTTGTCGAGGTCGAACATGACGCGTCCGGCCTGGGTGTAGGCCGTGAGCGCCGCATGCACGAGGCTCTGGTCGACGCCGGTCTCCCGCGCCAGCTGAGCGGCAGTTGCCGCATGGGACGTGCCAAGCGCTGCGAAAATGCGTCGGGCCGTGTCGTTGTCGACCCTTTGGCGCGGCGCGAGCAGGTCGAACTGCCCGGCGGATGACCAGTCGTTCGCGGTCCAGCCCGACAGGCCGAGCGTGAAGCGCAGACCGCCGAAATCGACGATGAAGAACGATGGCAGGCCGCTCCCGGTCAGGTGCACCCGCAGCGACCGCGCCAGCGGCAGCGCCCGCGCGAGGATCCCAAGCCGCCGCCGGCCCCAAATGCGGATCTCGGCAGGGTCCTTGCCGCGATAGATCGAGCGGCGGAAAGTGAGCCTGTCGTTCCAGGGCTCAATGACCACCTCGACGGGCGCATCCGGCCTCAGCACAAAGCGCAGCGAGCGCGGACCGGACCGCTCCTTCTTCTGCGCGAGGCGGGTGAGAATGTTGGCCATGTCGACGGGATGCAGGTCGAACACATGCGCCGGCAGGGTCATGGCGCTCGACACCTGCAGGAAGCCGCGCACCCAACTGTCCGGCAGGTCGATCTTCTCCTCGCGGAAGTCGAGGTCGTCGCCGGTCTGCACCTCGAACCCGGAGGAATCAATGGTGAGCGTGGTGTCGCGATAGGAGCGGATCTTCTGGAATTCGTCGTAGAGGGCGTGGCTGTAGTCGATGTTGGTGGTGCCGAACGCCATCTCGCCGAGGTTCTCGAACACGTCGTGGTCGCACGACAGCCGCCCGTAGCTGGATTCATCGAGGCTGAAACACTCGAAGAAGATCTCGTCCGGATGCACCGTTATCACCGGGTCGAGCACGATCCAGGCGTCGCGGTTCTGCTTGTAAATGTAGTTGAAATAGGCCTGCCGGGCCGTCCAGAACGGCTTCATCAGCCGATCGCGCTCGCGGTCGAGGCCACGGATGCGGTCCTGCAATGCGGCGATGCGCGGCTTGAGCGCTGCAGACTGCGCCGTTGCCCGGCTAAGGAAATTGGCCTCGTTCTGCTTGAGCCATTCGAAGTAGGCGGTACGGTCGCGCGGCCTGAAGCGCAAGTCCGACACGACGACATGATGCAGTGCCGAGATGGCCTCGCGGAACGCGAGATGGCGCGCGACCTTGCCGGTGAAGAAGGTTGGTTGGCGCAGCGTGTCCGGCGCGAAGGCGAACGACGACGAAGCGGCATCGGACGAGGCGCTGGTGCTACCGAGAAATCGATATGCGAAATTCATGCGGCGTGTCCGTTGACTTGCGAGCCGCCGCCCGGCGGGGTGCGACCGGCGCGAGCCACGGTGACGGGCAGAGTGAGATCCGGCCAGGCACGCGCGATGTCGCGCAGGATCATCAGCGCCGGCGCCTTGTCGCGAAGGGTCACGCTGAGCGTGAAGTCATGCAGCAACTGCGCGATAACAGCAGCACGGTCCCTGTGCGCCAGCGCCTCGTTGCGCAGTGCCGTGAAGATCCGGTCCTTGGCGATACGTCCGCGGTTGATCTGCATCAGGATGATGCGGGCCTGGGTAAGGAATTTGGCGAAGATCGCCGCGTCCGACAGCGAATTGCCTGTGATCAGCTCGGTGACGAAGAGATGAAAGCTGCCGGAAGGGTGCTCCAGCACGCGTCCCAGCACCTCGGCGATATCGCCGTCGGCAAGGCTGCGCCGCAGCAGCAGGCGGGCGCCGTCCTGCACCGCCGGCACGGTCGAGTCCGCCATCACCGCCAGCGCCGCCGCCGGCAGCGCGTCGCTGGGCCATGCGGTGAGGCGGTTCACTGCGGTCGTTCGGACATCGTCCCATTCACTCTCGACCAGCAATACGGCATTCTGCGGGTCGGCGCGGAAGCGGGCTTCGTCGGCCGCAAACGCTTCAAGCACGAAGCGGCGCACGGCAGCGAAAGGATGGTTGCCGAGGCGGGCAAGCTGGCGCACCGAGAAGTGCGACGGGTCGCGGCTCTCGAGCAGCTTTGCGCCCATCATGCGGGCGCCGGCCGCACGCGCCTGCAGCAGGCGCCACAGCGTGCCGTCATCGATGGCGGCCGCTGCCTGCGGTAAGGCATCGGCGAACAGCGTGACCATGTCGGCGGCATGGCCTTCGACCGACTCGGCGCGGAAGAAGCCGGCCATCAGCATGTCGCGCAACCCAATGGCAAAAGCCTCGTCGGTTGCCGCGAGGCGCGCGACCAGCGGCAGCGCAGCCGCTCGCAGCCCGGCATGGGCGCCAGTGGCGGCCAGGGTGATGCCGTCGCGATGATCCGCGAGCGCAGCGTCGTCGAGCCGCGCCAGCAGGGTCATCGAGGCAATGCGGATTTCCGGCGCATCGGCTTGCAGGATCGCCTGCCAAAAAGCTGCCGGCAGGTCGCCAGGCCGCGTCGGGGTCACTGCGATGAGCTGGATGCTGGCCGCCTGGACGTCGGGGCTGGCATGGCCGGTCAGGCTTTCGATCACCTCCGGTCGCAGCGGACAGTCGCGATCGGGCCATAGAAGTGGCAGGAGTGCGACGGCGGCAGCGAGGCCGGCGCGCTTGATGTCGTCGAGTTCCGACGGCAACTGCGCGAGCCAGGCCGCGAATGCCTCCGTCGCGCGGGCGCGTTGGTCCTGCGAGGGCGCGCGGTCGCGCAACCAGCCGCGCGTCCGGCCCTGCACGTGGTCGTGCGGACTCGTCAGTGCGGCGCGCGCAAGCGCGGGGTCGGCCCACGGCCAGTCGGCGCGGTCGTCGATGGCGCGGATGGCCAGGTCGCGCAGGTCCTGCGCGGCCGCCTCGAGCAGCGCCGCGATCAACGCCGCCTCGGCCTTGCCGGCATCGATCAGGCGCCGCGAAATCGTGGCCGCGAGCGCGGTGACCTCCGGATACGGCGAGGTCAGCAGGCCGCCGATCGCGGCCATGTCCATCATATCAGTCCGTGGCGGGCCCTGCCGCAGTGCCTCGGCCGCGAAGCGCGCCGCTGCGTGGTTGCGCGCTGATGTCGCGATGCGCAGCAGCCGTTGCGGCTGAGCATCCCATAACGCGGGGAACGTTTCCTCGCGCTGCTCCGGCGCACGCGCGCCGACGTGGCGATGCGTAAGCGCGTTGGCATTGAAGCGGCTGGTCTCGGCCGCGGCATGCAGCAGGTGGCTGATGCTCCAAACCCGGCTCAGCGCCTCGCTGGCGTGGGGGGTAGGGCGAAGCTGGCCGTCGATGCGGACATGCTCGGTCCAAGTCGCCGGCTTGATGCCGTCGGCGTCGGTGAAGGCAAGGAGGAGTTCGCTCGCCATCGCCGTGAAGGCGTCCTGTCCGAGTTCGGCGCGCTTGCGCAGCATGCGCCAGGCGCGCCGCTTGAAGTAGAGCAGGGTCTGGTCGGACAGCGCGATCCGCGGAGCCGCGCTTCGCTGTTCCTCGCTGAGCTTCAGTGCCTGGCGCGAACCGGGCACCCAGACACGGTCTTGATAGACCCGGCCGCGACGGTACATCGGCGTCGCCAACTCGAACTGCCGCGCAGTTGCGGCGAACAGCGGGCCGTCGTCGGTGAGATCCGCATATTTGAACAAGCGCCGCAGCACCTGAACATAGGGCGGGCGTGGACTCATCGCGTGTACGGCCGCGAGCAGGGTCTTGCGTGCGGCACCGTCGGCGAGCGCATGGTGGGCAAGAGCGATGAGGAACTGATTGGGGAAGCCCGAATTTGCTGAGCTCGCCGCAAGCAGGGCTCGCAGCAGCCCCGCGCCGTCGCTGTTCGTCAGCGCCATCTCGATGTCGCGTGCCGACGCAGCATCCGTCGTTCGCGGCAAGGACAGGCGTGGCGGCAGTCGCCGCACGCCCATCAGTTCGCTGGCAAGGGCATAGGCCGCGTAGTCACGTGTCACGAAACTGACATTGATGTCGGCGCAGCTGCGCAGCAAATCGACGGCGTCCGCACTGCCACAGCGCGCCAGCGCATACACGAGGCTGTAACTTGCGTTCGCTGCGCCGATCTTCTCGGCGATGGTGGCGAGTTGGGGATAAGCGGGTGCCAGCCGGATCACGCCGAGGCGCCAGAAGAGGCGGTCGCGTTCGGTGTCGGGCCAAGCGCTACGCGCGCAGATCGCGAGCTTCTTGAGTAGCTCCTCATCGCGTCCGCTGGTAGCGACGCCAGAGTCAGCAACCGTCAGCGGTGCTGGGTCGCCGTCGATGCGGCGATAACCGCCGTTGATCTTGGACACCACGACACTATCGAACAGCTTTTCGGCGTTCGAACGGGTGACCGGCGACGACGTCTTCGTTCCGTCCCTTAACGACGTGCCGCGACGGCCGTATCTGAAATTGACGAGATAGCGTGCGTCGACGTCGGCACGTTCAAGATCGACCAGATCGACTTCATAGAGTTTGTCCGAATTGCCTTCCTTCATCCAGAGGCGAACAGAACGAACGACTTGCATGGACTACTCTCGGATTGTCCGGGCGAACTACATGGCAAGCCGGGCGCACCGCGTCAACGGCGATTGGTGCAATAGAATATGACGATATATGGCAATACGGCAGATCTCAGGCTATCGAGCGGCGACGTCGCCGGTTTGGTCCATCAGCGACCGGGATTCCCGCTGCCCGTTCCTGCCTTGTTCGTCCGCGTGCCGCGATCTGACGCGCTGGATTTCGGTACGCGTGCAGAAAGCCGACCGCCAAGGAGGTCACGCCAGCGGTGGGGATCGCGGCAATCGCCTGGCCGCGCCAATCCTGATCGAGCGGGATCAGAAACCCTCGCCGTCCGGCTTGCCGCGCTCGCGAATGCCGGAGCGCGGCACCAGCGGCTCCGGCTGCGCCATGCGCAGATTATAACGGTCACTCTTCAAGCCTCCGCGCATCTCGATGACGTCGCGATGCGCTTGCGTCGTCAGCAGCACAACTTTCGCGCGCAAGCTTCGACCAACTAGGCGCCTGCATGCTCCGTGCGAGCCGATTGGCTTCCCTGCAACTCATGCTCCAATGTCGCCAGACCCTGTCCACCGGCCATATGAAACATCAGGTTTTCTAGCGTGAGCTCTTCGCGGGCGACATCGAGCTCCACCTCGCCACGGGCCAGCACCAGGAAATGATTGCCGACCATGTAAGCGTGATGCGGATTGTGCGTGATGAAGATCACCCCAATGCCCTGGTCCTTGGCGGCGGAGGCGATATACCGCAATACGAGGCCTGATTGGGCCACGCCAAGAGCGGCTGTGGGTTCATCAAGGATCAATACGCGCGCGCCGAAATAAATCGCTCTCGCAATCGCAACGACCTGTCTTTGGCCACCGGACAGCGTACCGACCGGTTGCTCTAGATCCGTAAGGTTTATACCCATCCGATGCAGGGCGTCGCTCGTCTGCTGCCACATCGTCGGGATGTCGAGACGGCGAAACGGCCCGGCACCACGCACGATCTCCGAGCCAAGGAAGAAGTTGCGCCAGATCGGGAGTAGCGGCACCAGAGCGAGCGTCTGGTAGACCGTCGCGATGCCCTTATCGAGCGCTTCGCGCGGGGAATTGAATTGGACATCCTGTCCATCGACGAGATAGCTGCCTCGATCGTGACGGGCGAGACCGGAAATCAGGCTGATCAGGGTCGACTTTCCGGCTCCGTTGTCGCCCAGAATACAAGTGACCTCGCCTTGCCGAACCTTGAGGCTTACATCCTTGAGCGCCTGGATGTTCGCATAGCTTTTGCCAACGTTCCGGAGCTCGACGATCGGGAGTGCATCTGCCTGTGACATCTTATTTCCCTGTGCTCGCACGCGCGCGGATCCAGGTATTGGCAATAGTGGCTAGCAGCAGCATCGCGCCTACGAAGAACTGAAACCAATCTGGATCCCAATCGGCGTAGATGACGCCTTCCGTCGTCATGCCGAAAATGAAAGCGCCGAGGGCCGAGCCAACGGTTGATCCATAGCCACCCGTCAAAAGACATCCGCCGACAACGGCTGCGGCGATGTAGAGCAGTTCGTTACCGATACCCGCGCCCGACTGGACGGTGTCGTACGCGAACAGAAGATGCATCGCCAGAAACCAGCATCCAAAACCGACCAGCATGAAGAGGCCGATCTTGACGCGCTTGACAGGAACGCCCACGGCACGGGCACTTTCGCCCTGTCCACCGACGGCAAATATCCAGTTGCCGGCCTGCGTGCGCAGCAGCACCCAGGTGCCCAGCGCGACAAAGGCGAACCAATAGAAAATCGCGATGCTGACTTGTGCGCCGGCAATCTGAAAGTTCGAAGCGAAGATCGCCTGGCCGAGGCGAAATCCCGCCATTCCGGAGATGTCCTGCGTGGCAACATTTCCCGTGACCAGCTTCGTTATAGCAATGTTGAGCCCCTGCAGCATAAGGAAGCTGCCAAGCGTCACGAGGAAGCTGGGAAGTCGCGTGCGGACCAAGAGGTAGCCGTTCAGCGCGCCCATGGCGAGGGACAGAACGAGCGCAAAGAGCACACCGGCCCAAATGTTGCCGGCCACTTGCGTGGCAAAGATCGACGCTGCAAGCGATGACGTGGTTACCGCAACGCCAGCCGACAAATCGAATTCTCCGCCGATCATAAGCATGGCAACCGCAACAGCGGGAATGCCGATGGTTGAGGACTGATAGAGAACCGTCGTGAATGCGGGAAACTCCCGGAACGGCGGAGCCACAACGGCAAAGAATGCAAAGACCAGGATGGCGCCAACGAGAGCACCTGCCTCGGGCCGTTTCATGATCCGTTTCCACATGGCCTGTGGTCGGACTGTTCCTAGTGACATCGGTAGATTGACGCTTGGAGTCGTCATTGTCACGGCGTCCCTCCTTAGCCTGATTGACGGTCGCCGACCGGAGGGTGGACAGGCCCATCCGGCCGGCGTCCGAGTGCTCAAGCGCCTTGCCGCTTGGCTCAGCGGGTGCCGTTCTTGGCAAATGCGGCCACAGCATCAACGTTGTCCTTCGTGACGAAGGCCGGACCCGTCAGGACTGCGCCGCCACCGCCGACGACGTCGCCGTTGGTCTTGTAGAGCCACAGCAGATCGACCGCGAGATAACCCTCGACGTAAGGCTGCTGATCGATCGCAAACTGAACATCGCCCGACTGGATCAAGCTAACGGCCCGGGGCGTGAGATCGAATGTGCCGAGTTTGGCCTTGCTACCAGCCGACTTGATCGCATCAACGACGGTCGGTGCAAACGGCGCTCCGAGGGTCACGATGTAGTCGATGGTCGGATCCTGCTGAAGCTTCGCTTGAACGCGCGATTTGACTGTGGGCATATCGTAACCGGTTACGTAGAGGACCTGGAAGTTGCCTTTCAGCGTCTTCTTGATACCGTCGCAACGTGCTTCGAGCTGAACGGCGCCCTGCTGCTGATCGACGCAGACGACGTTCTTTGCACCTTCTGCAGTGAGCCGCTCGCCCACCGCCTGCCCGGCAATGCTCTCATCCTGTCCCACATAGCCAAGCAGACCCTGTTTCTTCCAATCATCAGTGCCGGCATTGAAGCCCACAATCGGAATCCCAGCTTCCTTGGCCGCTTTGACATTGGCCGCCTCGGCATCCGGGAAGGCGAGCGTCAGTGCGATGCCATCCACTTTTTGCTGCGTCACGTTGGCAATGAGACGCGCTTCCTTGGTTGCGTCCTGATCGGACAGATAAATCAGTTTTACATTGTCCTTCTTGGCGGCGGCGTCAGCACCCTTGCGGATGATGTCCCAGAAGGTATCGCCCGGCTGAGCATGCGTGATCATCGCAAAGGTGAGCTGCTTGTCCTGCGCCTTTACGTCCGTCGCACCGAACGCGATTGCACAGCCAAGAAACGCGCCCGTGGTCAAGGCAAGGCGGGATGCGCTTGTAAGGGATGGCATTGGGTTCCTCCTCCTGAAGCCGCATTGGGCAAATTGTCGACATTGTTTATTGCGTGTTCGAGGTTTCTGCAATTAACGATGCAAAATTGCGGAAGTCAAGCGCGGAATCGGCAGGTGATCGGAACGAGCAACACGCGGCCGAGGGACGCCGCAACGCGGTGGTGCAACGAGCACGGCCGAAATCGAAAGGCCAACTGCCGGGAACACTCGTACATGATCCCAATCCATCGACTTTCATTTCCGCACATTGATTGATGGAAAACGAGCATTGCTGCGTCCGTCACGAAGCACGAAGACGAGATGCATACGTCTGGACACGATCAGCGCGGGCGTTCAGCGGCTGACGATCACCGAGGGGAAACAAGCATGTCTTCCGAGATCCGGCATTTCATCAATGGACGTGCGGTTGCGGGCCGCAGCGAGCGCGTCGCAAATGTCTTCAATCCGGCCACCGGCCGGGTATCAAGCACTGTTCCTCTCGCCGGCGCCGATGAAATCAAGGATGTTGTCGCCATCGCCAGGAAAGCATTTCCGGGCTGGGCCAATACCACGCCGCTTCGCCGCGCGCGCATTCTCAATCGCTTCCTGCGCATCCTCGAGGAACGTACCGACGAGCTCGCCGCCGTGATCACCGCCGAACACGGCAAGGTGCTTTCCGACGCCAAAGGCGAGATCCAGCGCGGCATGGAGGTTGTCGAGTTCGCGACCTCCGCGCCCCAGCTCCTCAGGGGCGAAGTAACGGAGAATGTCGGCACACGCGTCGACAGTCATTCACTGCGCCAACCGCTGGGTGTAGTGGCCGGCATTACGCCCTTCAATTTCCCCGCCATGGTGCCGATGTGGATGTTTCCCGTCGCGCTTGCTTGCGGTAATTGCTTCATCCTGAAACCGTCGGAGCGCGATCCGTCCGCATCGCTTCTCATCGCCGAATGGCTGACCGAAGCTGGACTTCCCGACGGTGTCTTCAATGTCGTGCATGGCGATAAGGAAGCCGTCGATGCGCTTCTCATGGATCCGGATATTTCCGCCGTCAGCTTTGTCGGCTCGACACCTATCGCCCGCTACATTTACGAGACCTCGACCCGTACCGGCAAGCGGTGCCAGGCCCTCGGGGGGGCCAAGAACCACATGGTCATCATGCCCGATGCCGACATGGATCAGGCTGTCGATGCGCTGATGGGTGCGGCCTACGGCTCGGCCGGCGAACGCTGCATGGCGATTTCGGTCGCCGTACCGGTCGGCGAAGAGACAGCCGATGCCTTGATCGCGAAACTGGCACCAAAAGTGCGCGCGCTCAACATCGGTCCCGGTACCGATCCCGAGGCGGAGATGGGGCCGCTCGTGACGAAGCAGCACCTCGACAAAGTACGTGGCTACATCGATGCCGGCGTTGCGGAAGGCGCGGAAATTATCGTCGACGGGCGCGACTTCAAACGTCAGGGCTATGAAGACGGTTATTTCATCGGCGGTACGCTGTTCGATCGTGTGACGACCGACATGAAAATCTATCGAGAAGAGATCTTCGGCCCGGTTCTCGCCGTTGTCCGCGCGGCGGATTATGCGACGGCCGCAAGTTGGATCAACGCGCACGAATTCGGCAACGGCACGGCGATCTTTACGCGAGACGGCGACGCCGCGCGTGAATTCGCCCACCAGATCCAGGTCGGTATGGTCGGCGTCAACGTACCGATCCCGGTGCCGATGGCGTTTCACTCTTTCGGCGGCTGGAAGGCGTCGCTGTTTGGCGACCACCACATGCACGGTATGGAAGGCGTACGCTTCTATACCAAGCTGAAGACGATCACGAGCCGCTGGCCGACGGGGATACGGTCGGGCGCTGATTTCGTCATGCCGACGATGAAGTGACTTTTAATGACCGGCAACGATCAGGGATGGGTGACGATCGGAATGCGTGGTTTGTCAGCGTTCTGAAGCCGGGCGGCGAGCGCCACCGTCAGCGCCTGTGCCAGGCACATTGGCGCTGCGAGTGACCGGGAGAACGTGTAATCATGTTCTGGCACCGGAAAGAGCACCGTCGCATTCTTCGCAAGCGGCGACAGGGTCGAGTCGGAGATCGCCACGATAGGGACCTGGCGAACGGCAACTTCCTCGACGATGTTGACGACCTCGTTGGCGTAAAAGCGGAACGAGACCGCGAGAAGGAGGTCCTTGGGGGTGATCACCTTGGCCATGTGGATGGCCAATCCGCCGCTCGCATCGAGAAGTACGGTCCTCTTGCCCAACATGGTCAGTAGGTAGCGCAGCAGGTCGACGATAGGAGCCGAGCGCAATTGTCCGATCAGGTAGGTCGTCTCGGCCTTGTCGAGTAACTCGGCGCCCTGGCTGATGTCTTCAGCGGGCGTACTTGCGAGCAGGTGCTGGAGAGATGCGATGTCGCGAAGCGCGAGGTCGTGCAGGAAAGTTTCTTGGCCCTGGCCCCCGCCAAGTTCCTCCTCAAGCGCTTTGACGCGCGCCCCAAAGCCGGGTGCGGCTGTGGCGAGGCGCTTCTGGAAGACAAGCTGAAGCTCTTTGAAACCGCTATATCCAAGCGACTGCGCGAAGCGAACAAGGCCAGATGCATGCGCGCCCGCTATTTCGCCGACGGCATTGACGGACATAACCGCGGCGTCGTTTGGATTCTGAGTGAGGTAGACTGCGATGCGCTGATACGACTTGCTCATGTCGTTATAACGTTCGTGGATGACACGAATCAAATCCTCGTAGTTGAGCGGTGCTTCGCTGCCCATAGTTACGCCGACCTCATGGCAACTGTCATCGCACCGTGTCTGAGCGCTTTTGTGGACCCCAGCGCATTTTGAGACGCCAGAACATCGGCGAGCCAGGACCTTGTGCTGTCGTGATCGATTTTAACACGGGCTTTCGGGCGCAAGCGCCAGGCAGGTCCCGAATGCGAGGCCGCTGTCGCGGCCTCGCCGATCCCGGCGATGGCGATCGAGCTCAGATGTGCCGATCGACGATCTCAGAGACGTTCACGGTCCTCGCCTCGACAACGGACTTTCGCGCTGCTTCTGCGAGAACGAGGGCCACTCGTCCATCATCGAATCCGACGGAAGGCGGCCTGCGGGCTTCAACCGCCTCGACGAACTCCGAAATCTCCTGATTGAAGGCTTCGCTGTAACGTTCGATGAAAAAGTTGAGGTAGGGCGTGCCGCGATCCGTGAAGGTCCCGGAATAGAGCGTGGCATGGTGCGCCCGGCGGTTTTCGGAGATGGCCATACCGGCCGTCCCGAGGACCTCAACGCGTTGATCGTAGCCGTATGCCGACTGGCGCGAGTTGTTGATGATACATTGCTTGCCCGACGCCGTGGTCAGGACGATCGAAACCGTGTCATAATCGTCGCAGCGTTGCATCAACTCTGGATCTATGAGCCGCGATCCCGTAGCGCTCACCGTCACAGGCTCTTCTCCGAGCATGAAACGCGCCATGTCGAAGTCGTGAATGGTCATGTCGCGGAAAATGCCGCCGGACACCTCGATATAGGCAGCTGGCGCCATCGCCGGGTCCCGCGAGGTGATGATGACTTGAAGCAATTCGCCAATGTCGCCTGTGCGTATAGCGTCGCGGACGGCATTGTGGCCCGGATCGAAGCGTCGCACGAAACCCAGCATAATCGGTAACGAAGTGCCGCGAATGGCAGCAGCACACCGGTCGACCCGATCGAGACTGAGATCGATCGGCTTCTCGCACAGGATGGGCTTATTGGCCGCCACGGCCTGTTCGATATAATCGGCATGCGTGTTAGTCGACGTGGCGATGAGGATGGCGTCCACATCAGGCGATGCAAAAATGGCCTCGGCCAATTCGAACGAGCGGACACCATTTGTTGCGGCGACTTCTGCAGCCGCCGGCTGATAGACGTCGAAGACGCCGGCGAGAGACGCGCGCGGATGCCGCGCGATATTTGCCGCATGCATCTTTCCGATACGACCACACCCAAGCACTGCAATCTTCAACACGACGAACTCCTTCCTGTGAGAATTCTGCAATGATCATTGCGAATATGTTGCATTGTCAATAGGCATTCCGTACTGTCGCGTCGGCAAGTCGGAAGCACTACGAAACCGCGACCCTCGACGACGCAAATTCGCGTGAATGGATGGTCCCGAAGCCGACGGGAGAAACGCTGACGGCCGCGATCCGATAGGTAGCAGTCGAGCGAGACAGGGAAGGGAACAGAATGAATCGGATCGATGGAAAAATCGCGGTTGTCACCGGGGGAACACAAGGACTGGGTGCGGCGATTGCGCGGCAGTTCGCGGCCGCAGGGGCGGCGGGAACTCGTCATCTGTGGACGAAACCGAGACAAGGGGACAACGGTCGCCGGAGCAATCGAGGCGACGGGCAGGCCGGTTGAATTCGTGACAGCTGATCTGGAACGGGTCGACGATTGTCGTTCCGTCATTGCAGCAGCGGATCGGCGCTTCGGACGCGTCGATATTCTCGTCAATGCAGCGGGGCTGACCGATCGCGGCAATCTGCTGAACAGTTCACCGGAATTGTTCGACCGGATGTTCGCGATCAACGTGCGCGCACCTTTCTTTCTCATGCAGGATGCAGCCAGAATCATGATCCGTGAAGGAGTTCAGGGAAGCATCGTCAATATCGGCTCGACCTCGGAGCGGGCCGGCCAACCGTTCCTATCAACCTATTCCGCCTCCAAGGGTGCGTTGGCGACGCTGACCCGTAATTCCGGTTACGCGCTGATGCGCAACCGGATACGCGTCAACCAGCTCGATATCGGCTGGATGGCGTCCGACGGTGAGGACCGCATCCAGCGCGAATATCACGGGGCTGACCCGGACTGGCTCACGAAGGCGGCGGCAGCACAGCCTTTCGGCCGTTTGCTCGCGCCGGAGGAGGTGGCAAAGGCGGTCGCGTTCCTGGCATCCGACGACAGTGGAATGATGACCGGTTCGGTCATTCAATTCGATCAGTCGGTATGGGGCGGATACGACGCGGCGCCGCCCACGCCTGCCGTTGCGCTGTCGGAATAACTGCGAGTCAGGGATATCGATGCCGAGGCGGACGAGCTGCCTTGGATCAAGCCTATCGCCGTTCAAAGCATCGTTTCTCTCGTGACGCAAATGGCCACATCGGTCTTCCGATGTGGTCATTTTTGATGCTCCTGTTGGCAAGCCAAGACATCGCGGGGCGCGTGCTGCCTTTTGCTCCGATGCTACTACAAAACCTCGTATCCGGCCGCCGCCATGACGCGAAGGAGCTCCTTGTGTCCCTTCTTCGCCATTTCCAGCGGTGGCGAGACTTTCGGATCCTGTTCGGCCTCGACGACAAACCAGCCTTCGTAACCGTACGAGGCGCTGCGCTTGACGATAGCTTCAAAATCCAGACTTCCGTCGCCGGGAACGGTGAACGCGCCCTTGACGACAGCGTCAAGGAAACTCTCTCGGCTGCGATCGAGGCCGTCGATCACGGTTTTGCGGACGTCCTTGGTATGGACGTGGGTGATCCGCTTGTGGTGCTTGTCGATGACTCGCAAGACATCACCGCCGGCAAAAGCCATGTGGCCTGCGTCGAACAGCAGCGGTACCGATGAATGTTGCATCAACAGGTCGAGTTCAGCCTCCGTTTCGATCGCAGCGGCCATATGATGATGATAGCTGATCGGCATGCCCTGGGAGGCGCACCAGTCGGCAAAATCGCTGATCTTCCGGCCATAAGCCGCCGTCTCGGCTTCGGACAGTCTGGGTTTTGTGGCGAGTGGTGCGGACTTGACGCCCTGAATCGATCGCGCCGTCTCGCCATAGACGATGCACGGAGCACCCGCAGCTTTGAAGAAAGCCAGCTGCGCGGCGATGCGGTCCTTTTCTTTCTCGATATCGCCGTCGAGCAATAGCCCTGAGAACCAACCACCACATACAGAGATGCCATACCTGGCAAGGATGGGCCCAAGTTCGCTCATGTCCATGGGAAAGCGGCGACCGGTTTCCATACCGGTAAATCCGGCCGTCGACGCCTGCCGCAGGCATTCCTCCAGGCTCACATCGTCAGATAGTTCAGCGAGATCGTCGTTCCACCAGGCGATCGGCGCAATTCCAAGTTTGGCTTTCATCTCGATTATATCCCGACACGTTGTTTGGCGCGGATGGCCAGCTGTGACTCACGCGCCTTGGAAACACTTTCCCGATTGGACACTTCCGGTACGCCGACATCCCAATCCGCATCCCCCGGCACCCAGGCATAGGCGTCGGTCACGATCGAGAGCACCGTCGTCCGGTCGTTGCTCTTCGCCCATTCCAGCCCAGCCTCGAGATCGGCCAGACTATCGCAACGGCGCGAGAGCGCGCCCATCGCCGCCGCATGGGCCGCAAAATCGACATGGAGAGGATCGGCCGGGTTTGTGATCCGACAGTCCTGAAGCAGGTTGTTGAAGCCCGGAACGCCCTTGAATTGCTGAAGCCGGTTGATGACGGCGTAGCCGCCATTGTCGCAAACGACGACGATCATCTTATGGCCGGACAGAACGGTCGAATAGATGTCCGAGTTCATCATCATGTAGGTGCCGTCACCCAGCATCACGATCGGCGTGCCGCCAGCCGCACCCGGTCCGTCCTGCGCCATGGCGCATCCCAGCCAGCGGCGATCTCGTAGCCCATGCACGAAAACCCGAACTCCAGGTCGAAGGTGTTCGGCGCCTTGACACGCCAGCCCTTGGCGACTTCGCCGGGAATGCCGCCCGCTGCCGCAATCAACGTGTCGTGCTCGCCGGCGCTTCGATTGACGACATTGACGACCTGCGCATAGGTCGGAACAGGCGCATTGGTGGCGGCCTGATGGCTGTCGAGGAGAGCATTCCATTCGGCGAACAGTGCCTTGGCGTTGGCCAGATGGCCTGCAGGCGCCTTCCAGTCACCGAGCGCCGCATCAAGCTCAACGACAGTCTCGCGCGCATCGCCGACCACGGCCAGCGCACGGTGCTTGGTTGCATCGAAGCGGGCTGCATTGATCGAAATAAACCGGGCTTCGCGCGCGAAAGCCGTCCAGCTGCCGGTGGTGAAATCCTGAAGGCGCGTGCCGACCGCGACAATAACGTCCGCGTCCGCCGCAAGCGCATTTGCCGATGTCGACCCGATGATGCCTATCGGTCCGGCATGCACGGCATGATCATGTGTCAGCGTGCCCTTGCCGGCAACCGTTTCGACGACCGGAATTCCGCGCATTGCAGCCAGTTGGGCGAGGACCTGCTCCGCTTGCGAATAGCGCACGCCGCCGCCTGAAATGATCAGGGGCTTCTTGGCCGTCTTTAGCAGCTCGACCGCCTTGCCAAGCGCGCTCCGATCGGGGCGCGGGCGCGGGATCGTCCAGAGTCGAGGCTCGAAGAACGTCTCCGGATAGTCGAATGCCACTTCCTGTGTATCCTGAGGCAGCGCAATAAAGGCCGGTCCGCAATCGGCGGGATCGAGCATCGCGGCAACGGCTTGGGGCAGGGACGAGATGATTTGTCCGGGATGCGAGATGCGGTCCCAGTATCGCGTGACAGCCTTGAAAGCGTCGTTCACGGTGACGGTCGGATCGCCGAAATGCTCCACCTGCTGAAGGACCGGATCGGGGATCCGGTTGGTGAAGGTGTCACCGGCGATCAGCAGGACCGGCAAGCGGTTAGCATGCGCGGTTGCGGCCGCCGTGACCATATTCAGTGCGCCGGGTCCGATCGAGGAGGTCGCAATCATGATCTGACGGCGCCGTTTTGCCTTGGCAAAGCCGACCGCTGCAAGGGCCATGGATTGCTCGTTCTGGCCACGCCAAGTCGGGAGCTCGTCCTGAACAGCTTCGAGAGCTTCAGAGACGCACGTCACGTTTCCATGGCCGAAAATGCCGAAGACCCCAGCAAAAAGGCGCACCTTGGTCTCGTCGATTTCTGTGTACTGCTGGGTCAGCCAGCGAACCAGCGCCTGCGCCATGGTGAGGCGGATCGTTCCGGCAGTCATCGTTTTTCCTCCCCGGAGTGTGCTGCGATCATAATTGTTTGAATTGAATATTGACAAGTTCTATTTTTTGCAACGATCATTGCGTTGCATCTTAGGAAAGCGGATCCTCGCATGACCAATAAGCCAAAACTTCGTCTCGGGCTGATCGGCTCCGGGTTCATGGGCAAGACGCACGTGTTTGGCTTTGCAGCAGCGCAGCGCGTGTTCGATCTGCCCTATGAAGTCGAACTCACCTGCATTGCCGATGTGACGGCCTCCCAAGCGGAAGCCGCCCGCGCCGCGCTTGGCTTTGAGCGTGCCACCGACGACTGGCGTCAACTGGTCGCCGATCCCGCCATCGACGTCATTGATATCACCGCCCCGAATGCCCTGCACAAGGAGATCGCCCTGGCCGCAATCGCAGCCGGCAAGCATGTCTATTGCGAGAAGCCGCTCGCGCCGTTGGCCATCGACGCATCGGAGATGGCGGCCGCCGCCGAATCCAAAGGACGCAAGACACAGGTCGGCTTCAACTACCTTTGCAATCCCATGCTCGGCCTTGCCCGCGAGATGATCGCCTCGGGCGAACTCGGCGAAATTCGCAGTTATCGCGGGGTCCACGCCGAAGACTATATGGCAGATGCCGAAGGTGCCTTCACATTCCGCCATGATCCGGCGGGCGGCGGTGCACTCGCCGACATCGGCAGTCATGCGCTTGCGACAGCGGAATATCTGCTCGGGCCCATCGTCCGGGTTCTGGGCGATTGTGTGACCGTGATCGACGAGCGACCGGGGCGGGACGGGCGCCGACGCATCGAGGTCGATGACATCGGTCGCGCATTCCTGCGCTTCGCCAATGGTGCCAGTGGATCGATCGAGGCGAACTGGGTCGCGTTGGGCCGCAAGATGCAGCACGATTTCGAGGTCTACGGCAGCAAGGGCGCGCTTTTCTTCTCGCAGGAGCGCTTCAACGAGCTGCACTACTACGCGGCCTCCGATGCGAATGGCCGGCGCGGTTTCCGGCGGATCGAGGCCGGTCCCGACCATGCGCCCTATGGCCGCTTCTGCGTCGCGCCGGGCCACCAGCTCGGGTTCAATGACCTCAAGGCAATCGAAGTGGCGGGCTACCTGGAGGCCATTGCCGGCCGTCGCCCTGAGCCATTCAACTTCCGCGCCGGACTTCGGATCCAGACGCTTGTCGAAACGATCCAGGCATCGTCTCGCGCGGAGCGGTGGATCGAGGTGGCATAGTGCCGGGTGCGGACGAGTGTGACGGTCTTCATCTTTTTGGGGCGAGGTCGGGTATGGAGGTGAAATGAGCGTCGCTATAGGAATCATCGGGACGGGCGTCATGGGCGCCGAGCACGCCCGCATACTCCGGCACGAGACTCCCTGTGCTCATCTTGCGGGGATTTTTGATGCCGACGCGGCTCGGGCGGAGGCCGTTGCCGCTGGAGCAACTGTCTTTTCGGATCCCTATTCGCTGATCGCGTCGGATCAGATCGACGCTATCGTGATCGCAGCTCCCGATGCGACACATGCTCCGCTGACGCGCGCCTGCATCAAGGCGGGGAAGCCGGTTCTCTGCGAAAAGCCCTTGGCGTCCTCAGCAGCGGATGCCTTGGACGTGGTGCAGGCGGAAGTCGCTTTTGGCCGCAGGCTGATCCAGGTCGGCTATATGCGCCGGTTTGACCCGGGCTATCGGGAGATCAAGCGCGTCAAAGACGCCGGTGGCCTGGGCGAACCGGTGTTGCTGCACAACGTGCACCGAAACGTCAGTGCGCCGGAGTGGTTCACCGGCCCGATGGCCGTCACGAATTCGTTCGTCCACGAGATCGATGTCAGTCGCTGGCTTCTGGGATCGGAGATGGTTTCGGCGCATGTGGAGGCGGGACCTGGCGGCGAGCCCCTCATGGTCACGATGAGAACCGACAGAGGCGAGATCGTTTCGACCGAGGTGTTCGTGAACGCCAGCTACGGCTACCACGTCCATGTCGAGCTGGTCGGGCGGCAAGGAACGGTATCGCTGGCTCCGGCATCGCTGACGCTGTTGAACAGAGACCGAGCTCGCAGTTATTCGTATCCGGACAATTGGGTGCCGAGGTTCGAAGAGGCGTATCGCAGGCAGATGGCCGAGTGGGTCAGCGCCGTGAAAGCCGGAGCGTCTGTCGGAGCGAGCGCATGGGACGGCTATCTCGCTTCAGCCATCGCAGAGCAGATCGCCGAGGCTCTTGCCGGGAATGGTACGACCAGCCTGAAATATGGACCACGTCCCTCGCTGTACGACTGACCAAGCAAGCGAACGAAGGCGGTGGGAGTTCAACCGCCCTCTCGCGCGATCCAATGCGAGTTCTGGGAGAGGAAATCATGATCAAGTATGCAGTTGTCGGCGCGGGCTGGATCTCGCAACAAGCCTTCTTGCCGGGAATAGGGCAGGCCGCAAATGCGAAGGTTACCGCGATCGTGACAGGCGATCTGGGTAAGGCCAAGGCACTGGCTGAGTTTCATGGTGTTGGTCAGATCGTCGGCTATGACGCATACGATGCGCTTTTGAGTGGCTCCAACGTCGATGCAGTGTATATCGCTCTGCCCAACCATCTGCACGCGAACTATGCCATTCGGGCGGCTCGCGCCGGCAAGCACGTCCTGGTCGAGAAGCCGCTGGCGACAAGCGAACAAGATGCGCTTGCGATGATCGCCGCTGCGCGCGAAGCCGGCGTATTCCTGATGACTGCGTACAGGCTCCACAACGAACCCGGAACCGTCGCGGTTCTCGAACATATCCGCAACGGCGCGATCGGCCGGCCGCTCCTTTTCCAATCGGTATTCAGTTTTCAAGCGGCGCAGGGCAATCATCGGCTGAAAGCCGCGAGCTGGGGCGGACCGCTGCAGGACATCGGGATCTATTGCGTCAACGCGGCCCGTCATATCTTTGCTGAAGAGCCGATCGAGGCCATGGCGATGGTGCACCGGCCGGACGATGACCCGCGTTTTCGTGAGGTGGAAGCCTCGGTCGCAGCCTCGCTGCGTTTCCCTTCGGGCGGTTTGGCGCAATTCGTCGCCAGCTTCGGGGCGGCCGACGTCGACAATTATCGGGTGGTTGGAACGGCGGGTGACCTCGAACTCGATCCGGGTTTCCGGTTCGAGACGGCGACAAAACTACGTCTGCGCCGCGACGGCGAGATCCGCGAAACCCAGTTCCCGCAAATCGACCATTTCGGCGCACAGGTGGAGTATTTCTCTGACTGCATCGTGGCTGGAACGCCGCCCGAGGCTGATGGCGAGGAGGGGCTGGCCGACGTGCGTGCGCTGGTCGCAATCGAGACGGCCGCCCTGACCGGACAACCGCAAGCCATTACATCTCGCCCACGTGCCCGCCACCCAACGCCCGACATGGTGCGGATTACCCCTGTAACCGATCGACGACTGGTCTTCTGAGGCGGCGCCGCTTGCCTGTCCGCATATCGCTGAACTCGACGGAGGCCTCAGCGCTCGCGTTGCTCTACTGACTGGTCACCGTGGGAATCCGCGGATTGACGTCGTTTTTCTGCAGCCTCGCTGCCAGCGCGACAGTCAGAGCCTGGGCGAGGCACATCGGAGCGGCGAGGGAGCGTGAAAACGTGTATTCATGCTCTGGGACGGCGAACAGAACGCGGGCGCTCTTCGCCAACGGCGATAGCGTGCTATCCGATATTGCAATGATGGGAATCCCATTGCGACTGGCTTCCTCGACAACATTGACGACCTCGTTTGCATAGAAGCGGAACGACACCGCCATGAGGACGTCCTTCTTCCGGATCGTACGCGCGATGTGTGTCGCTAATCCGCCGCCTGCGTCGAGCAGCACGCACCGCTTGCCCAACATGGTCAATATGTAGCGGAGGAATTCAACGACGGGCGCCGAACGCAGTTGCCCGATCAGAAAAACGGAGTCGGCCTTCTCAAGGAGGGTCACCGCTTCCGCGAGAGCTTTCGGAGATATGTCCGTGAGCATGTCCTGAAGGGAGGCAATGTCACGGACGACCAGATCGCGCAGGAAACCAACTTCGCTACGATCGGCGCGGGCGCCCAACTCGATTTCCAGAGCCTTGATGCGCGCCTCGAAACCTGGGGCTGCGGTCGACAGGCGCCGTTGGAACAACGCCTGAAGTTCCTTGAAACCTTCATAGCCAAGTGACTGGGCAAAGCGCACGAAGCTAGATGCATGGATGCCGCAGCGATCGGCGATGGCGTTGACCGACAAGACCGCGACATCGTTTGGATTCTGGGTCAGATAAACTGCTATCTTTTGATAAGACTTGCTCATGTCATCGTAGCGATCGTGGATGACACGGATCAATTCCTCATAGTCTTCCGGTGTCTTCACGTCCTGCATTCAAGGTGCTCTCGTCATTGGTTTCATCGTATGCGGACACTGACAATTCGCTCTCATTCGAGAGGCTGTCTTCCCTAAGAGGCCAGCAGTGCCAAGCCATTCGTATGGGTCTCGTAACAGCCTGGCCGTTGAAGCGGACCGCCAAAGACAACAGATCTGGCGCGCTCTCGCATGACCATCTTATTGCGCAGCGGGATGCGACCGCGTCAGAGAACAATTATTGGCATTTTTGCACGTTTGCAATAAGTCTTGCAACAATATCGAACATTGATCGACGGGAGGAAATGGTGGGTCGAATTCGCATTGCCCCCGGAGGGCGGGCTCATCGGCGCCATGCACGCCGAAACCTCGCCGAGGCCGGAGAGGCTCGCCTGGGAACCGGTATTCGATCCGAACACACCTAGCCAAGGCGTGGCCAGAGCACGTGGTCGCAAGGTGGCGACCACAGCGCAAGATGCGATTGATATGGTCGACGCGGTTCTGATTGCGGCGCCGACTGCCGCGCTTGCCTGAGGCGCGATCGTGTCAGGCGACCTGCGGGCTTGTCAGCGCGTCGAGTTTCGCCCGTAGCGCCGCACCGTCGGAGAGCGGCCGCAGCGGCGGACGCACCCGCAGCCAACCGGGATCGCCGGTCTGCGCAGCGAGGATGGCTTTCAGCGTTGCGACGAGTGACGGCGTCTTGACGACAATATCAATGGCCGCCTGCATCCGCGCTTCGACGTCCTTGCCTTCGATCATCGCCTTGACGAGGTCGGGTACGATATTGGCCATTCCGCAGATTGTGCCGGCGCCGCCGGCGGCGATGGCGCGCGTAATGTCGGCTTCATTCCCCACCGTAATCGCGAGCTCAGGCGCGGCGGCGCGAAAGGCCTGGAATTGCCGGAAGTCCCCGCTGCTGTCCTTCAGACCGGCCACGAGCGTGCCGAAGCGCCTGCGCAAGTTCGATGCGACGGCTGGTGGCACGCCGACGCCCGAGACTTGCGGGATGTGATAGAGCGTGGCGCAAAGGCGGGCGTCCGCCACGGAATCGAAAATCTCGGCGAACGCATCCTCGATTCCTTCCGCCGTGACGTTGCGGTCGAAATAGGGCGGTAGCACCAGGATGCGGGTGACGCCCAGGCTCAGCGCAGACCTTGCGAGCGCGATGCTGTCGGTGATGGCCGGGAAGCCGCCGCCGACGCCGATACGCGCAGCGGCAACGCCGGACTTGAGCAGCGCTTCAACCGTCGCGATCCGCTCAGCGACGCTGAATGATGTGCCCTCGCCGGTCGTGCCGAACAGCACGACGCCATCGACGCCCTTCTCGAAGAGCTGCAAGGCATGGGTCGCAAGCTTGGTCCCATCGACGGTCCCCGCAGCTGTCAGTGGGGTCGGAGTTGCCACCCAAAATCCGTGAATTGCGTCCGTCATGGTCCGTCCTCAGTTGAGCTGGGCGCATAAGCCCTTGATCAAGCGCAGCTTTTTATCGAAGCGTCGTCTGCCGCTTTTCTTCCTTGAACTATACTGTACCTTACATACAAGATTGGCGCAAATTGACGGTGCCGCAGTTGGCCGCTGCCCGGCGCGCAGAGCGTTCAATTCGGGCTCACAATGAAGGTTTCGCATGAACATGACGGTGCTCTCCGAACGACCCGAGGACCTGCTCCGCGCCCTGCGGGACAGGATCGGACAGCAAGCCGTGTTGATCGGCTCTGAGGTGCCTGCACGCAATTGCAATGACTGGAGCGCAAGCCTGCCGCAGACGCCGATCGCGGTTATTCGACCGCTGGACGCCGCCGGCGTATCGGACGCGATCGCAACGTGCCGCAAGGCACGCCTGCGCTTCGTGCCACAGGGCGGACTCACGGGCCTCTGCCGCGGCGCCGCGCCTGAACCAGGATGGGTCGCGATCTCGCTGGAGCGAATGGTCGGCATCGAGGAGATCGATCGCGCGAGCGCAACGATGACCGTGAAGGCCGGCACGCCGCTGGAAATGATTCAGAAAGCCGCTGACGAAGCCGGATTCTTGTTTCCGCTCGACTTGGGATCGCGCGGCTCCTGCGCGATCGGCGGCAATCTCTCCACCAATGCCGGCGGCAATCGCGTGATCCGCTACGGCATGACGCGCGAACTGGTGCTTGGCCTCGAAGTGGTGCTGCCTGACGGCACCGTGATCACGAGCCTCAACAAGCTTCTGAAGAACAACGCCGGCTACGATCTGAAGCATCTTTTCATCGGCTCCGAGGGCACGCTCGGCATTATCACGCGCGTCGTGCTGCGGCTGTTTCCGAAGCCGCGCTCGACCATGGCCGCGCTCTGCGCGGTCAAGGATTATGCCGCGGTGCTTGCGCTGCTCGATGCGGCACGCAATGGCCTCGGTCCGCTATTGTCGGCCTTTGAAGTGATGTGGCCGGACTACTGGGAGGTGATCACGACGCGTGCCGGCGTGCGCTCGCCGGTCGGCACCGGTCATGGCCTCTATGTGCTCCTGGAAGCGCAGGGCACCGATGAGAGCCTTGATGTGCCGCGATTCGAAGGCTGGCTTGAAGACGCAATGGAGCGCGGGATATTGACCGATGCTGCCGTCGCTCAATCGCTGGCGCAGACCAAGGCTTTCTGGGCGGTGCGCGACATCTGTTCGGAATTCGGCCAAGTGCTTGGTCCGCACATCTCCTACGATATCGGGCTACCGACGGCGCGGATGGACGAATTCGCCAACCGCTGCAAGGCAGCATTGAGCGCGGGCATCGCGGGATGCGAGAGCGTCTATTACGGCCATATCGGTGACGGTAACCTGCATCTGGTGTCCTGGGTCGAGGGCCTTCCGGTCGAGCGCCAGCCGAAGGAGGCAATGGATGCGATCATCTACGGCCTGGTGGGCGACATGGGTGGCAGCATCTCCGCCGAGCATGGCATTGGTACGCTGAAGAAGCAGTGGCTCGGCCAGGCGCGCAGCGAAGCTGAAATCGCGCTCATGCGCACGCTCAAGGCCGCGCTGGATCCCGATCATCTGCTCAATCCGGGAAAGGTCATCTCATAAATCGCCCGCGACGTCGCGAACCAGAGCGACTGTCCGCAATTCCTGAGCCTCTGGCAGGGCCCCCGAACCTGGTCTTTTCTGTCCCTCAAGCAAAATGGGGCGAATTGATCGGCGAACTACCATATAGTATTCTAGGTACAGAGAATTACTGGTCCGGTCCTCATGGCGTCTCGAAGTGAACTTGCAATCGAGCGCCCGCGCTCACTCACCACGACCGTTGCAGAACGGCTGCGTCAGGCCATCATCGATGTCGAGCTTCCGCTCGGCAGCGAATTGTCGGAGGTTGCGCTTGCGGCGAAGCTCGGGGTGAGCCGGACGCCGGTCCGGGAAGCGCTCTCCTTGCTGCAAATGCAGGGCATGGTCACGATCATTCCGCAGAAGGGGAGCTACGTATTCTTCCCGACCGAGCAGGATATCATCGATCTCTGCGAATACCGCCTCGTGCTCGAGGAACGTGCCATCTCCTTCGCCCTGGCACGACAACGCGATGCGACGGTAAGGATGCTGCACGAGGCGATTGCTGCCATGGAGAAAGCGCGGCGCCGCTCGGATCCGATCGAATATTCGCGCGCCGATACCGATTTTCATGAGGCCTTCATCAAGAACTGTCGAAATCGCTACATTCAAGAAGGCTATATGCTCGCTGCCGGACCGATTGCCACGCTACGCACACACCTGTCGGTGCCGCTTGCGGGAGTGCAGGAGCGATCCTTCGTCCAGCATCAGCAGATCGCCGATGCCTTTGCGAAAGGCGACATCCCGGCGATCGGGCCGATCCTCACGCAACACATTCTTGGCACCCGCGAGTCCTACGTCACGGCGCTGCAGCAGGGCCTGATCGGCACCGCGTCGCGAACTGAACGGCGATAAGGTCGGCTGGCGCGATCAGAATGTTTTGGCGCCATTGACCGCCAGCCGCACGCCATAGAGGGATGTCGTGCCGCAAATGTAGAGGTAGTTGCGCTTAGGACCTCCGAAACAGACGTTGGCAACGACCTCCGGGACCTGGATCTTTCCGATCAGGGTGCCGTCTGGATGGTAGCAGTGAACGCCGTCGCCGGCGCTGGTCCAGATCCTGCCTTCATTGTCGAGCCGGAGTCCGTCGAAGAAGCCGGCCGTCGAGACTGCAAAGACGCTGCCGTCCGTGAGTTTGCTGCCATTGACGGAGAACTTGCGGATATGCTGCGGTCCATCTGCACGATGGCTGCGGCCGGTATCGACGATGTAGAGTTCGCGTTCGTCGGGTGAGAACGCAATCCCGTTCGGCTGCTCGAAACTATCGGCAACGATTTCCAGGGCACCGGTGGTCGGATCGAGCCGATAGACGTAGTTGTCCGCCTGTTCGCGATGCGACCTGTTGCCCTCGTAGTCCAAGTCGATGCCGTAGGTGGGGTCAGTGAACCAGATGCTGCCATCGGATTTCACCACAACGTCGTTGGGACTGTTCAAGCGCTTGCCTTGATAAGAATCGGCCAGCGTCGTGATCGACCCGTCGATCTCGGTTCGCGAGACGCGACGCCCACCGTGTTCGCAGGTCACCAGTCGCCCCTGCCGATCGACTGTGTTGCCGTTCGAATTGCCGCATGGCTGCCGGAACACCGAGACGGTCGCGCTGCACTCGTCGAAACGCATCATGCGATCGTTGGGAATATCCGACCAGACCAGATATCGACCCGCAGGGAAGTAGGCCGGCCCCTCGGCCCATCGACAGCCCGTATATAACTTGTCGAGTTGGGCTGTGCCGACGAAGAGGCGTTCAAATCTGCCGTCCAGAACTGCAAAGCAACTTGTCACCACGTCCTCCCTTGTGCATTGTTCAGAGGTTCTGTACCTTAGATGCATACTACAAGAGCGGCAGCCGGGAGCCAACCTGCGCCGCGCATGAAGGAGGCTGAAACTCCGCGTGAGGAATAGCTAGCGACCATGGTCCGAACCTACTCGGCCCGCGACCTTGTCGCCAATTCAGTCAATCAACAAAAATCTGGGAGGAATGTGATGAAGACCAAATTTGCGATCTTGGCTGCATCGACCATACTGGTTCTGGCGTCGAGCGCGATGGCTGACACGTCAGGAAAGCGCATCGCGCTGTCCAACAACTATGCCGGCAATTCCTGGCGACAGGCGATGCTGCAGAGTTGGGACAAGATCGGGAAAAAGGCCGTGGCCGATCACGTGATCGCCGCCGCCGATGCCTTCACAACCGCCGATAAGGAGGCGCCGACCCAGGCTGCCCAGATCCAGAATCTCATCCTGCAGGGCTATGATGCGATCGTCATCGATGCAGCGTCGCCCGACGCACTGAATGGTGCGGTCAAGCAGGCCTGCGATGCCGGCATCAAAGTGATCGCTTTCGACGGCCTCGTCACCGAACCCTGCGCTTACAAGGTCACGGTCGATCTTGCAAATCTCTACGGTGCCGAACAGGTGCGTCAGGTTGCCAAGCGTCTTCCGAACGGTGGCAACGTGCTCTATGTGCGAGGCTTGGCCGGAACTAGCATCGACGATGACATCACGCGAGGCGTCATGTCCGAGATCGCCAAGCACCCGAATCTGAAAATCGTGAAATCAGTCTATGGTAACTGGGACCAGACCACGGCGCAGAAGGCCGTTGCCACTGTTCTGCCCTCGCTTCCAGAGATCGCGGCCGTTGTCGACCAGGGTGGAGATGGCTACGGCACGGCTCAGGCTTTCACGGCCGCCGGCCGGAAGCTGCCGCTCATCATGCTCGGCAATCGTCAGGACGAATTGGCATGGTGGAAGGAGCAGCGCCAGGCGAATAATTACGACACCTGGTCGGCATCGGAAGCGCCGGGCATGGTCACCTTTGCATTCTGGGTCGCCCAGCAGATTCTCGATGGGAAGGATGTGCCCAAGGAGGTGCCGATGGGAATCCTCACGATTGATCCGGCCAAGCTTGATGACTATCTCAAGAGCACGCCGGTCGGCGGCGTCGCCAACGTCGAGTACACGCAGGACGAGGTGGTCAACGCGATCAAGGCGGCAAAGAAGTAGCAACTCATGTCCAATGAAGTGCGAGAGCTCGTCCGCTGCGTAGCGATCGCCAGGAGCTTCGGGACAGTGCGCGCGCTCGCCGGTGTCGATTTCAGGGTCGGTGCCGGTGAGTGTGTCGGATTGGTCGGCCACAACGGGGCCGGCAAATCGACCCTGATGCACATTCTTGCCGGAACGCTGCCGCCAAGCCAGGGGGCCCTGCTGGTCGATGGCGCGGAGCGGGCGTCTTACGACGTGACGAATGCGCACCGGTTGGGCCTCCGCTGCGTCTTCCAGGAACTGTCTCTCTGTCCGAACCTCACCGTCACCGAGAACGCGCGCGTGCTTCATCCGGCGCTCCGCGGCTTCCGCTGGCGACGCAACGCGCGCGATCTTATCCTGAGACAACTCGACGACATCTTTCCCGGCCATGGTATTTCTCCGGAGGCGACCGTCGCGGACCTCTCGATCGGCCGTCGGCAGATGGTCGAAGTGGCACGCGCTTTCACCGTCACGGACACGCCCCTGCGACTTGTCATTCTTGACGAGCCGACATCGTCACTTGATGCCCATACGGCGGGGCAGTTGCTGTCCTTTGTTCGTCGTTTCGTCGCCCAGGGCGGCAGCTGTATCCTGATCTCGCATTTGTTGAACGAGATCCTCGAAAACTGCGATCGCGTGGTGGTGATGCGAGACGGCCGGATCGTTGCCGCAGACCGGGTGACGGCCTTTGACCGCAATCGCGTCGTCGCCGCAATGGGCGCAGAAACAGCGCCGCCGAGATCGGAACGTATAGAAATAGCGCGGCACGGCGATATCCGGGTTTCGGCCTGCCCGAGGCATGGTGATGACGACGTGCGGATTGTTGCGCGGGCCGGAGAAATCATCGGCTTGGCCGGTCTTGCTGGACACGGACAAACCGAATTTCTGATCGATCTCTTTGCCGCGCAGCAACGGCGTCATCCTCGATGCGAGATCAAGGCAGCCGTGGCATTTGTTGCCGGAGATCGCCAGTCCGACGGCGTCTTCCCGCTCTGGTCGATCGCAGAGAACATCGGCATTCGCTCCGTCGCCCAGCTCAAAAAGGGCATTTTCATTTCGCCCGAGCTGGAAGCAGGGCTGGCCGAATCCTGGCAGCGGAGGATCGGCATTCGGGCTCCGAGCATCCATGCGGATATACTTTCGCTCTCTGGCGGAAATCAGCAGAAGGTTCTGTTCGCGCGGGCGCTGGGTTCCGATGCAGCCATCGTGCTCATGGACGATCCCATGCGAGGCGTCGATATCGGGACCAAGCGCGAGGTTTATGATCTCATCCGCGCTGAAGCCGGGAAGGGACGTACGTTCATCTGGTACACGACCGAGCTCGATGAGCTTACCCACTGCGATCACGTCTACGTCTTTCGCAACGGCCGTATCGTTGCAAATCTCAGCCGTGACGAACTCACGGAGGAGAAGGTGATCCAATCCTCATTCCAGGATCAGCGAGCATGACCTCGACCGCAGTGACGTCGCGCGTGTACAGCTTCGTACCGTCTCGCCAGGCGCTGCGCGTTGCACTGCCGGCGCTCTCCCTGGCGCTGGTTCTCGCCGGCATCGCGTGGATCAATCCCCGCGCCATCAGCTATCTCGGCTTCAACCTGATGCTGAACCTGGCGATCCCGATCGCACTTGCGACGATCGCCCAAATGTTCGTCGTCGCCATCAGCGAGCTCGACCTTTCAATCGGATATTTCGTGAGTTTCGTCGGCTGCGTTGCCGCGGTGTGGCTGCGGGACGCTCCTTTGTTCGGCGCCTTGCTGTTGATTGGCGGCATCCTCGTCTATGCGGCTTTGGGAGCCCTCATTCATGAATTCGATCTGCCATCGATCGTGGTCACCCTCGGGATGAGTTTCGTGTGGCAGGGGTTGGCGATCATGATTCTACCAAGACCGGGCGGTCACTCGCCGGATTGGCTGCACGCATTGATGACGCTGCGGACGCCCGTGGTTCCGTTCCCCATTATTGCTGCGATCGTGATTGCCCTGGTGGTGCATTTCGGATTGATGCGCAGCTCATATGGCGCCATTTTGCGAGGCGCTGGCGGCAATGCGGCCGCGATCAGTCGGGCCGGCTGGTCTCTCCTTCGAATGAAAATGCTGGCTTTCGCCCTCGCCGGGGTCTTCGGTGTTCTCTCCGGACTGTCGCTCATCGGCCTCTCCACGGCAGGCGATCCCAATATTGGCGGCGGATACACCTTGCTCTCCATCGCAGGCGTCATTCTTGGTGGGGGCGAGTTCGTGGGCGGGCGGGTCTCGCCGATCGGCGCGGTCATTGGCGCGCTCACGCTGGCGCTTGCATCGTCCTCTTTGTTGTCCTTCATGCGGATCCCGCTCGATTGGCAAATCGGCGCCAACGGCGCGATCCTGATTATCGTGCTTGCCGCGCGCGCACTCATCAGCCGGCGGGAGGATTGATCCGGTGTTTGCCCGCATGTTCGCGAAGCCGTGGATTTGGTCATTCGTGGGTGCTGCTCTTGTCCTGTGTGTTGCCGTCATGCTGACCGGCGGTCGCGGGGCAGGCGGCATGGTCACCGCTGCGCTGACATTGGCTGTCTTCGTGGTCATTGTCGGCATTGGCCAGATGTTTGTGATCACGCTCGGACCGGGCAACGTCGATCTCTCGCTACCGGCCAATATCGGCCTCGCCAGCGCGATCGCGATGAAGGTGATGGCCGGGGACGACACCCTGGTCATGCTCGGCCTCGGGGCCGCGCTGGCCAGCGGTATCGCAATTGGCTTTGCGAACTACCTGCTGATCCGGGTGCTGCGCATCCCGCCAATCATCGCGACGTTGTCGGCAAGCTTCATCGTCCAGTCGATCGATATCAGCTACGGTCGCGGCCTGCAGATCAAGCCGCCGGAGGGGTTCGCCACGCTGACCAGCCTGCAGATCGCCGGTTTCCCCATCCTTGCACTGATAACGCTTCTTTTCACGGTCGCCGCGGCGCTGGTGCTGTCGCGAACGGTCTACGGCCGTTCCGTTCGCGCGATCGGCCAGAATGCCAGGGCGGCATGGCTCGCCGGCATATCTGTCGAGCGTGTTCGCTGCTTCACCTATGTTCTGTGCGGTGCCCTGGGCGGATTGAATGGCGCGCTGCTTGCCGGCTACTTCCGCGGCGCCTCGATCGACATCGGCAACGAATATCTGCTGGCTTCAATTGCCGTCGTGGTCATCGGTGGCACATCGGTTGCGGGTGGCCGCGCCAACGTGCCGGGACTGTGGGGCGCTGCCTTGTTCCTCGTGCTGCTGCAGGTGATGCTCAATACCTTGGATACGGACGCCGGCCCGCGCCTGGTCCTCACCGGTTTGGTCATCATTGCCGTCATCGTGATCGCCGGAGCAAAGCAGAAGTTCGGCGGTCTCGATGACCTGCGTTGGCGTCGGCGCGCCAAAGACGCTGGCGCTGCCGACGTCGCCTCCAATCCGTCGTAAGAGCGCCTTCTGCCGGATCCCTCTAATTCCGTTCGCTGCGCTTCTGCCATTCCTGGTCGATAGGGTTCGGCGTAGGCGCGAGCGCTCGCGGCAGGTCTAATAAATCTCTGGACCAGACGAGCAGCTTGACGCTGCGCCGAAAGCCGTTAAAGTTGAATTTGCGAATTTAAATTCGCATTCCGAACTCATCAAATTCGGCTGGCTTGGATGCCCGTAGCCTTTCGCTCCGCAAAAATTCCGAATAAAAATTCGGATTCCGAACTAGTTGGAGAGGCGAGACTTATGGCACGCAAATCAACCCGCGGGAGTCGGGGCGACACGTCAAAGAACCGGGTGCGGTCCCTGGCAAAAGGCTTTCGTGTCCTTGAGGCGTTTACCGCCCAAGATGCCGAACTGACCATGGCCGAGGTTGCGCGGAAGGCCGAGATGGACAACGCGACGGCGTTTCGCTTCCTCAACACGCTGGTCGAGATTGGCTATGTGAGCCACGTGCCGGCCACGCGGAAGTTTCGCCTCGCGCTCAAAGTGCTGGATCTCGGTTTCAATGCCATCGCGCGCTCGGACCTGCGGGAGCGAGCGAGGCCGATACTGCGAGGGCTCACTGGCGCTATCAATGAGGCAGCTTCCGTTGGCGTCCTCGATGGATCTGATGTCATCTATGTCGAACGCGTTCAGGCCGGACTTGCACGTCTCGGCGTCGACATTCGCATAGGTAGCCGCGTGCCAGCCTATTCGTCCGCGGTCGGGCGTTCCATTCTTGCGTGGTTGCCGCCGTCGGCGCAGATCTCGATCCTCCAATCCCAACCACGCAAACAGCTGACCGAGACCACTCCGACCGACCTGGACGTCCTGCTCGCACGTCTCGTGGAGGTACGCCAGCGAGGTTATGCGGTTTCCGACCAGGAAACGGTGTCCGGACTCTATGTCCTCGCGGCCCCGGTTCTCGATGTCGACGGCGTTCCCATCGCAGGTCTGAGCATTGCGGCGCCGGCCTTTCAAACGACGCTGAAGGATTTCCAGAACGCCGGGGCGCAGCCCGTCATGCAGGCGGCCAGAGAGCTGTCGCTATCGCTCCAGACCACCGGCGGGTTCGCGTCCCACAACCTGCTTCCTAACGTCAATCAATAGGAGACGACCATGTCAGGCATCGACTTCAATGGAATCATCCCGGCCATCGCGGTGCCGTTCAACAAGGATTGCAGCATCGACGTATCGGAGTTGCAGCGCTTTTCGCGCTGGCTCGCGGGGCAACCGGGTATCTCCGCGCTGATGACGAACGGCCATACCGGTGAAGTGTTTTCGCTGACGCCACGCGAACGCGCCGAGGTCACGCGGATCACCGCCGAAGCGGTGCAGGGAATCTGTCCGGTGGTGTCATCTGTTGTTTGCGAGGGCATCAATGACGCAGTCGAGCAAGCCAACTGGGCCAAGGAGGCGGGCGCCACCTATCTCGATATCATGCCGCCGCACCACTGGCTGCGGTTCGGATTTAAGCCGGAACATTGCATCGACTACTTCAACGCCATCGGCCAAGCCACGCGGCTGCCGCTGATCGTCCATATCTATCCCGCCTGGACTCGCGGGTCCTATTCATCGGAGCTGCTGGCCCAGTTGGCCCGGCTACCGCATGTCGTCGCCTTCAAAATGGGCGAGCGCGAAATGAATAAGTACGCCCGCGACATCAAGGAGATCCGCGCGGCCGACGCCCGCAAGGCGTTATTGACTTGCCACGACGAGTATCTGCTCGCCTCGATGGTGCAGGGGATCGACGGCGCACTTGTCGGTTTCGCATCGCTGGTCCCGGGGCTGATTTATGACCTGCTCAAAGCGGTCAAAGCCGGCGACTTGAACGAGGCGATGCGGGTTCAGGCGCTGATCACGCCGCTGAAGGACGCCGTCTACGGCGCCGGCGAACCGACCGGCGAAGCACATGGACGCATGAAGGCGGCCATGGCGCTGGCAGGCATCATTCGCGACGGCACCGTCCGTCCGCCGACCCACGAGCCGAGCGCCAAGGAACTTGACGCCATCCGGTCGGCATTGTCGCACGCGGGCCTGCTGAAGCGCGAGGCGGCCTGATCGGCAACACGATCGTCTTGGTCGAAATATCAGGGAGGTCGACTCGATGGACGGCAATGATGGAACATCAACAGAAGGCACGCGCCTTGCTGTCGTCACTGGCGCCGCCTCCGGTATCGGCAGCGCCGTAGCGACACGCCTCCTTGCCGACGGGTGGCGGGTCATTGGGCTCGATAAATCCGACGCCGGCCGGCGGTCTCCCGGCTTTGAGGGAATCGAAATCGATCTCACCGAGCTTGATCGGCTCGAGGATCTCCTTGGTACGATCAATGGCGTCAGCGCCGTCGTGCACGCCGCCGGGTTCATGCGGACGGCATTGCTGGGGGCATTGAAGCCAGGGGACGGCGCGGCGATGTGGCGGCTGCACGTCGATGTGGCGGCGATCATCGCCAATTCGTTGCTTCCGCGAATGACTGCCGGCGGCCGGCTGGTTCTGATCGGGAGCCGCACCGCATCCGGCGCAGCCGGCCGCAGCCAGTATGCGGCATCCAAGGCGGCACTGCTTGGCTTGGCCCGCTCCTGGGCGGCTGAAGTGGCTCCCAAAGGGATCACAGTCAACGTCGTCGCCCCGGGCGCGACCGAGACGCCGATGCTCAACGATCCATCGCGTGCCGCGACGCCGCCGAGGAAGCCACCGATCGGCCGGTTCATCAGGCCGGATGAAGTCGCTGCGCTCACCGCATTTCTGCTGAGTCCGGAGGCTGCCGCTATCACCGGCCAGCAAATCGTGATCTGCGGCGGCGGCTCACTATGACCCTTCAAAAATGCTCCGGCTTGCATCGCATCGCCGATACGCCAAAGGCCTGACAGGAGATTCCATGCCTATTCGTATCCTGGACATCCGCGAGGTGACGAAGCCGATCTCGTCGCCGATCCGCAACGCCTATATCGATTTTTCGAAGATGACGAGCAGTCTCGTTGCTGTGGTCACCGATGTTGTGCGCGACGGCCGACGGGTTGTCGGCTACGGCTTCAACTCCAATGGGCGATACGGGCAGGGCGAACTCATTCGCGAACGTTTCGCCAACCGCATCCTTGAAGCCGATCCAAACAGCCTGCTCGACGACACCCGCCAGAATCTCGATCCGCACCGGGTCTGGGCGGCGATGATGACAAATGAAAAGCCCGGCGGCCATGGCGAACGCTCGGTTGCCGTCGGAACGATCGACATGGCCGTATGGGACGCGGTCGCCAAGATCGCAGGCAAACCGCTGTTTCGTCTCCTGGCCGCGCGGCACGGCGTGCAGGCGGATCCGCGAGTCTTCGTCTACGCCGCGGGCGGATATTACTATCCCGGCAAGGACAATGGCGCCCTGCGCGCCGAAATGCGCTCCTATCTCGATCGCGGCTACAACGTCGTCAAGATGAAGATCGGCGGGGCGTCGATCGATGAGGATCGCGTGCGTATCGAAGCGGTGCTCGATGAAATCGGCACGAAGGCGCGTTTGGCGGTGGACGCCAACGGCCGCTTCGATCTCGATACGGCGATCGCATATGCCAAGATGCTGCGCGACTATCCGCTGTTCTGGTACGAGGAGGCGGGCGATCCCCTCGACTATCAGCTTCAGGCAACGCTCGCTGATTACTATCCCGGACCGATGGCCACAGGTGAGAACCTGTTCAGCCACCAGGACGCCCGCAATCTGATCCGTCATGGCGGCATGCGCGCTGATCGCGATTGGCTCCAATTCGATTGTGCGTTGTCCTACGGTCTCGTCGAGTACGAGCGGACGTTGAAGGTCCTTGCGACCCACGGTTGGTCGCCGAAGCGCTGCATCCCGCATGGCGGCCACCAGATGTCATTGAATATCGCCGCCGGGCTCGGCCTCGGCGGCAACGAGAGCTATCCCGATTTGTTTCAACCTTATGGCGGATTTCCCGACGGCGTGGAGGTTGTGGACGGTCACATCACCATGCCTGACCTGCCCGGCATTGGATTCGAAGGAAAGGCGGACCTCTACGCAGAAATGCGCGCGCTTGCTGCCTGATCAAAACAAGCGGGACCGTTAGAGATCCCGTCTACATCGGCTAGGGAGGACAAAGGATGCAATCATTTAGCTATTTTGATACCGGCATCATCGTCGCGGCGATCGTCGCTTATATCGTTTTCACGTCATGGCTGACGGTAAAGCTGCGCAGCAAGACCTCGGCGGAGTTTCTCGTCGGCGGTCGCGCGGTGCCCGCGATCGTGGTCGGCATTCTCCTGATGTCGGAATTCATCGGCGCCAAGTCCACGATCGGCGTGTCCCAGGCGGCATTCCAGTCCGGAATGGCAGCATGCTGGGCGGTGCTGAGCGCGGCGGTCGGCTTTCCCTTGTTCGGATTCTTCCTCGCCAAGAAGCTGTACAGTTCCGGCGAATACACCATTTCCGGGGCAATTTCCCAACGGTTTGGCCGCTCGACTGAAATCGTCGTGTCGCTGATCATGATCTATGCGCTCCTGTTGGTGAATGTGGGCAACTATGTCAGCGGGGCCGCGTCGCTCGCGACCATCCTCAAGGTGAGCTTGCCGACCGCTGCGTTCGTCATTGCGGTTGTCAGCACTTTTTATTTCGCCTTCGGCGGCTTCAAAAGCCTCGCCTATGTGTCCATGATCCATTGCCTGGTCAAATATGTCGGCGTGTTTGTCGTGCTGGCCGTGGCGCTCTATCTGACCAAAGGCGTGACTCCGATCGCCGCGGCGCTGCCGTCGTTCTATTTCACGTGGGACGGTCATATCGGGCTGTCGACCATCGTCGCGTTCTTCATCGGCAATATCGGTGCGATCTTCTCGACCCAATATATCATCCAGGCAGTTGCCTCCACGAAGAATCCGAATGCGGCACGCAATGCGACCTATATCGCGGGTCTCCTGAGCATCCCGATCAGCATCGCACTCGGCCTGATTGGCGTAGCTGCAAAATTTCTCTATCCCGACATGAAGAGTCTGTTTGCCTTGCCCGTGTTTCTGCAGAGCATGAATGTCTGGTGGGCAGCGTTCGTTTCGATCTCGCTGGTCGCTTCCATCTTTGTCGGGGTCAGCACGGTGGCACTGGCGATTTCGTCGCTCATCGTCAAGGATTTTTATGCGCCATACTTCAAGCCGACACCGGAACAGGAGTTCCGTGCCACAAGGGTGATGTCGCTGTTCATCGGCTTCATTCCACTGATATTCGTCTTCTTCGCCCCCGGCCTGCTACAACTGTCGTTCTTCACGCGCGCGCTGCGGCTGTCGATTTCGATCGTGGCCGTGATCGGCTTCTACCTGCCGTTTTTCAGCTGCAACCGCGGTGCGACACTGGGGCTGCTGGGTGCTGCCGTAACAACGACGGGATGGTACTTGGCCGGCGATCCCTACGGGATCGACAATATGTACGTCGCGCTGATAACGCCGCCGATGGTTATCTTCATCGAAAGGCTTTTCCATTGGAGAGGAGACGTATCGCATACCCTCAAGTCGCCCGCCTGAGCTGGCGATAATCAGCTCAATGATACTTATCGTGTGTCAATACCGCGAGATGAAACCAGGCCACGTCGTCCAGGATTGGGACGATGAATGGTCGGCCTGAAGAGCACCTGTCATGCGGATCGAGTTTGGTGCTCGGTCCGTCGCTCGATCGGAATCAGAATTCTCGTTCGACATGGGCACGGATGGCGTTTGCGTTGACGTCAATCCAGCCATGATCACGAGCCTTCGCGATCATTTCAGCGTAGCGGTCGTCCCAGGTCTTGTCAGCCGGACGACCGGGCAGCGTCGGGACGAGATCAATCGGAACGAGTGCGTTGTCGGCATCGACGAAGGTAATCCGCCTTATCGACGCAGTATCCGAGCTGGCGTTGCCCTTCAGCATCAGCTTGAATCTGAGGAAATCAAACGGCTCGCTCAGCCGCACTCCACCGTCGGACAAGCATTCAACGATCATGGTTTCCATCCTTGCAAATGGTTTCCATTCTTGCACTCTCGCTGCGGAAGCGCGGAGAGACCCGCTCCACTGACGGTAAGCGCAGCGGATCGGCAGCGCGCACTCAGCCCTGCGGCAGGTTGTGCAACTCACCTCGAAAATTGACCAGCGGGGCACCGTCGCCTCCACCAGTGGCGACGATCCTGCCGATGAAGAGGCCGTGCGTGCCGACCACTTGATGCTGATGCAGCACGCACTCCAGCGTGCCGATGGCAGCTTGCAACAAGGGGACGTCGAGAACGCCCTTGCCCCACGTCGCCGTCTCGAAGCGATCAGCACCCTTGGCGCCATCCCGGCCGGCGAAGCGCAGGGCCAGTTCCCGTTGGCCGCTGCCGAGAAGACTTACGCCAAATCTGCCATTGGCGAGAATCGCATCATGCGTCTCGGAGCTCGAATTGATGCCGACGAGCAGGCACGGCGGCTCCATGCAGAGGGACGTGACGGAGCTGACCGTCAGTCCGCGTCGTGCGGTCCCCATTCCCGTTGCCACGATGGCAACGCCGCTCGCCAGACCGCGCATGGCCTGACGAAACTCCGCGGCCTCAACCGAGCGGAAGTCGGTCATCTGGGAAAACATTTGGCAGCCCATGTCTCGCACCTCAGGGATGACGCGCTGTCCGAACGGACCTATGCGGAAACTGCCTCGCCACCGAGCTCGGCTTCGGCAGGCCGACTGGCGCGCAACTCGCGTCTGATCGCCGGGATGATCTTGCTGCCCCACAATTCGATCTGCCGCAGCATGGTGCGTTGATCGAAGTCGCCGAGCTGCGTTTGCAGCGCAATGTGGGAGGGCTTGAGGATGCTGATCTCTTCCAGCATCCGGTCGATCACCTGATTGACGCTGCCGACCGGCAGATTGCGGCGGATGGTCTCCAGGCTCATGTCGTTGGGGCCGGCTTCCTCCTTGATCAGGTAGCCGTCGTCGCTCTGCGCGCGCCTGAATTTCAGGCTCTCGGAAAGCCGGCGCTGGAAGCGGGCATTGTCGAGATAGGAGGCGATCTCGGCGTCGTTGTCGCTGGCATAGGCGCAACGCAGAAAGCCGAAATGGGTGTCGTCGATCGAGCGCCCTTCGCCGGATGCGATGCCTTCGAGCCGTTCGCGAAGCGCCTTGATCGCATCGATCCCGTTGAGAAGTGCGGTCACGAACAGGTTGTGATTGTCGCGAATGGCGCGGCCCAGGGTTTCCGGATGCCCCGATGTGACCCAGATCGGCGGCATCGGAGTCTGCACGGTGCGCACGGCGATGGCGGTCGGAGGCATCTGAAGATGCTTGCCCTCGTACGAAAAGATCCGTTGCTGCATGCCGGCCTGGAGGACATCGTAGAACTCGGCGAACAGCGCATGCGAGTTGTTCAGATCGACGCCGAAGCGATCGAATTCGAATTGCTGGTAGCCCGAGCCGATGCCGAGATCGAGCCGGCCGTTCGAGACCGTATCCGCAAAGCCGATCTCGCCCAGAAGCCGCGCCGGGTTGTAGAGCGGCAACACGCAGACGGCCGAGCCGAGGCGGATGCGCTTGGTCAGGCCAGCACAATGCGCCACCATCATCAGCGGCGAGGGACACAGGCTGTAATTGTTGAAATGATGTTCCGCGTACCAGGCCGTATCGAAGCCGGCCGCCTCCGCAGCGACGGTCTGTTCGACCGCATTGTTGATGACCTGCTGCGAGGTTTGATGATAGCCGCGCTGTTGCGCCAGGATAAATACGCCGAATTCCATGGGATGCCTCCAGCATGTGCGGGCCGTTTTCGACCGATTATGGTCAACGCTACCGCCTTGAGTTTTTTCGAACAATCGGCGTAATCTGAGCATCTCTTTTGCAGAATATGAAAAGATCGATGAACCGCCTTCAGGCCATGGAATTGTTCGTCAGCACCGCGCGGGAAGGCAGTTTTTCCGCTGCGGGGCGGCGGGCGGGGCTTTCGCCGGCGTCGGTGTCGCGTTACATCGGCGAGCTTGAGGCGCAGCTCGGTGTCCAGCTCTTCAACCGCAGCACCCGCCACCTCGGACTGACGGAAGCCGGCAAGATATTCTTCCAGCGCACCGAACAGGTGCTGCAGGGCATCGAAGATGCGGAGGCCGCGGCGCTCGCCTTGCAGAGCGCGCCGCGCGGCACGCTGCGGGTCCATTCGCGCACCATGTTCGGGATCAAGGTGCTCTCGCCGTTGATCCCGGACTTCCAGAAGCTTTATCCGGAATTGAAGGTCGAGCTGCGGTTGACCGAGCGGCGGGCCCAGCTCAGGGAGGAGGAATTCGATGTCGACTTCCAGATCGCTGCGCCGACGGATCCAGGACTGATGCAGCGACGATTGCTGCGAAGCGAACGGATCCTGGTCGCATCTCCTGGCTACATCGCCCGCATGCCCCGGTTGCGGCAGCCAGATGAGCTGACAGCGCATCATTGCCTGACCTATTGGATGGGTCCCGATGACGTCGTCTGGAAATTCATGCGCAAGAGCAGGCTCCACGAAATCGTGGTTCGGTCGTCCTTCAGCAGCAACAACGGGATCATCCTCTGCGATCTCGCGGTGAAGGGCCACGGGATTGCGCTGCTCGACGACTACACCGTTATGGATGAACTCAGGAGCGGCAAGCTGGTGCGGCTCATGCCCGGTTTTCGCGTGACCAACTCCACTTTCGACGAGGGCATCTACGCGACGTTCCTGCAGAGCAATTACCTGCCGGAAAAGATCAGGGTCTTCGTCGATTATATGGCCGAGAACGTGCCGCCGCGGGTCAAGAGATCCGGTCAGCCTGCGCGGTGATGGCCAGCATCAGCCACCGAACCTCTCCACCGGCAGGCCTTTCACGCCGAGCCCCTCGATCGAAAACAATCCTCCGGCGTGCGGACTGTCGTCGGACAGGCTGGTACTGCGGGAGATCGACGTCACGTAGAGGACGTCGAGATTGGCCCCGCCGAAGCAGATGCTGGTCGGATGGCGGATCGGCATTTCGACGGTGCGCACGAGCGTTCCATCGGGGGCGAACCGCGCGATCATGCCGATGCGCACCAGCACCGACCACAGAAAACCCTCTGCATCGACCGTCGCGCCGTCCGGGCCCGAACCCAAGCTATCCGTTCTGACGAAAACCCGCTTGTTCGCGAGCGGACCGTCCCGGCCATAGTCATAGGCCCAGATGACGCGTCTTGTACTGTCCGCCAGATAAAACGTCCGGCCATCAGGGCTGAAGCACGGTCCGTTGGTCACGGCGAGGTTCGTCTCGAGCTGCTCCAGTGCTCCCGAAGCGTCCAACCGATAGAGGCCGCCGAGGGGGCGCTCACCTTCAGCCCGGCCGCCGTGCATGGTGCCGGCGACGAACCGTCCATAGGGATCGACCTTTCCGTCGTTGAGCCTGAGCATCGGGTGATCGATTCCGATCGACGCGAGGGGCATCGACACCCGCGCAGCAAAATCGTAGTGGGCGAACTCATTGCGCAGCGCCAGGACGGCCCCGCCATCCCCCCGCAACGCCAGTGAGCCGATCGGCGCAGGCACCTGATAAGTTCGAATTGCACCGGTCTGGGGCTCGAGGCAATGGATCAGTCCCGCCAGCGAATCGATCCAATAGAGTGACTGCGCGCGATCGTCCCAGACCGGGCTTTCGCCGAGCAGGTCCTTTGTGGAGCCGACGACCGCGATGTGGGGAGTGGGGCTCATGCCGACATTCGCCTTGGGTGCAGGGTGGGGCAGGCTTGACCGCTCGGTCGGTGAAGAACTAGGTTCATTCGGGAATGGCAATCGGTGCTGGGCTCGGTTCGGAGGGCGCGTTGGGATCGCAGGTGTGATGGTTGAGTTGTCGACCACAAGAGACGGCATCGCGAATCCGGCTGAGGCTTCCGACCGCGTCCTGCAGATCCTCTCGGAAGCCGGGCGGCTGTTTGCCAACAAGGGATATGAAGGAACGTCGATGCGCGACATCGCTGTTGCGTGCGGTATCTCCAAGTCGCTGCTGTATCATCACTTCTCCAACAAGGACGAAATCTACGCGCGCGTGGCCGTTGGCTCCACGCTGGAGCTGTACCTGTTCGTGCGCGATCGAATCCCTGACGGGTCTCCGTCCCAGAAGATCCGCGCCTTCATGGTTGCGACCGCCGAGTATTTTCGCCGCTACCGCTGGGCCTGGATCGCATCCACGACCGCGTTCTGGAACGATCCCGACCGCAAGCGGCAGAAGGAAAGGCTGACCCGCCGCGACCGGTTCGAGAACTTCCTCCGCGGTCTGATCCAGGAAGCGATCGACGCCGGTGAAATCCGCAACGTCGACGTCCCGATGACCGGACGTCTGATCCTCTCTTCGCTGAACTGGATGCATCGCTGGTACAACCCCAATAAATCCGCAACTCCGGAGCAGATTGCGGACATCTTTTTCGACATGCTGTTCAACGGTCTGAAGACCGGTGACTTACCGGCACTTCCAGCTGTGGACAGCCCGCGGCCTGCGCGGCGCAAATCGCGTTAGAATCGACCGGGCCTCGCAAGCCTGGTCTTCATTTCAGCGCGATATATTGCGCCTTAGTCACCGCGCTCCAGAGCGCTACGTCCTTGGTCAGTTGCGGTTCGAGTAGTTCCTCGCCGCGATATCGGCCTGCAGGCTGTCGATCTCGCGTTGCTTTGCAATCTCCTGCTTCTGCGTTGCGGCGTCGGTCGCTGCGTTCAGTCTTATGATCACGTCGCGCGGGCGACAGCATTCCATGATCGAGGCAGGGTTGTTGCGATAGATGACATTGGTCGCCGCAAACCCTGTCGATTTACCATCATGATCCCGACCAGCTCCGTCACGCTGGATGAAGATGGTTCGTGTCAAGCGTGCCCTCGCGACCGCAGGCGCGGCAATCGTCCCGGCAATGAGTGTCGCAGTCTGACGCCGGTCGAGAAAATCCATGGCGCATAGCCATCCAGATGCGTTCTTCTTGCTCATAAATCTATCGCCAGACCGATCGGTCAGTCAATCGCTCCAAGATCCATGCTTGCACAGCGGAAGTCGCGGTGATATTAGCTAACATGCTGACCGATCGGTCAGGAGTATCGCCATAGATCGGTACCAAGCAAAAGCAAGGAGGAAGCCATGTCCGCCGATATCGTCACCCTCGAAGTCTCTGACCATATCGCGCTGGTGACGCTGAATCGTCCTCCGGTGAACGCGCTCGATCGCACGATGCGCGAGCGCATCGTGAGCGTGTTCGACGAGATCTCCGAGCGAAGCGATGTCAGGGTCGCCATCCTGACCGGTGCCGGAAAGGTGTTTTGCAGCGGCGCCGATCTCAAGGACCGTCCAGACCCGACGCGGCTGGGCGCGTTCCACAGCCATAACCGGATCACGCGTGAAACCGGCAACTGCATTCGTGAGTGCGCCAAACCGGTGATTGCGGCGATCAATGGCGCCGCCTTGGGCGCCGGGGTCGGCCTGATGGCGTCCTGCGATATTTTCTTTGCCTCCGAAGAGGCGGTTTTCGGGATGCCCGAGATCAATGTCGGACTGGCAGGCGGCGCGGCCATGCTGAACACGCTGTTCGGACGCTCGCTGATGCGCCGCATGTTCTTTACCGGATATCGCGTGCCCGCCGCGGAGCTCTATCGTCTGGGCATCATCGAGGCCTGCACGACCCGCGAAAATCTCATTCCCGAGGCGATGAAGATCGCCAGGGAAATCGCCGCGAAGAGCCCGATTGCAATGGAGTACGCAAAGGGCGCGGCCAACATGGTCGAGCTGATGCCGCCGCGCGATGCCTATCGTTTCGAGCAGAATATCACGATGGCGCTGTCGAAGACCGAGGATGCCAAGGAGGCGCGGCAGGCGTTCCTGGAAAAGCGGACTCCGGTCTTCAAGGGGCGTTGACGATGCGTCCCGGCGAAGGTCTCGATGCTCTGATGCAGCCGCGCTCGATCGCGATCGTCGGCGCGTCGACGGACGCAACCAAGATCGGTGGCCGTCCGGTGGAGTTGTTGCGCCGCTACGGCTATGCCGGGCGCATCTATCCCGTCAATCCCAAGGCGTCGACCGTGCAAGGCCTTCAGGCCTTCGCCTCGATCGAAGGACTTCCTGAAGCGCCGGACCTTGCCATCATCGCGGTCGATGCCGAGAAGGCGCCCGAGGCGGTCGAGCAATGTGCCGCCCGCGGCGTGCGGAGCGTCGTCGTATTCTCGTCCGGCTTTGCCGAGCTGGGCGAGAAAGGCCATGCGCTGCAGGAGCGGCTGCGCGCGGCCACGCATCGGAGCGGGATGCGTCTTTTGGGCCCGAATTGCCTTGGTGCCGTCAGCATCGTCGATAAGTCGATCGCAACGTTTTCGATCGTCCTCGAACACAGCCTGCCGGCGGCGGGCTCGCTCGGCATCGTGTCGCAAAGCGGCAATCTCGGCAGCTTCACGATGCGGCTCGCGAGTGAGCGTGGTGCCGGTGTCAGCCGCTTCATCACGACCGGCAACGAGTGCGATATCGATGTTGCCGACGGCATCGCCTGGCTTGCGCGCGATTCCGCCACCAAGGTGATCCTGTGTTGCCTGGAAACCTGTCGGAATGCGGCTCGTCTCATCTCGGCGCTCGAAGAGGCGCGCGATGCAGGAAAGCCGGTTCTGACACTGAAGATCGGCACCTCCGCGGCCGGGCAAGCCGCAGCGGCGTCTCATACCGGGGCCTTGGCCGGTTCGGATGCCGTCTTCGACGCGATGTTCGCGCGTACTGGCGTCGTGCGGGTGCGCAGCGTCGAGCGGCTGATCGATCTTGGTCATGCAGCCTCGATCCTGCTGCCGGGCCGATTGCCGAAGGGGCCGCGCGTGGCCGTCGTGACCGCATCGGGCGGCTTCGGCGTGTTGCTTGCGGACGCGGCACAGTCGGTCGAGCTCTCGCTGCCTGAACTCGGCGAAGCGACGCAGCGGGCGATCCTGGAGCTCGTGCCCTTTGCATCTGCGCGCAATCCGGTCGACGCCACTGCACAGATGTCGAGCCGTCCGGACTTCTTGCAGAAGATATTGTCGGCCGTGGTGGCTGACGATCGCTGTGACGCCGTGGTGCTGCCGCTGCCGTTCTCGCTGCACATGCCACGCCTGCGTTCGGTTTACATCGACGCGTTGCGCAATATCCGCGAGCAATATCCGGATCGTCCCGTCATCCTGTGCGTGGATGGTCCGGAGGACGCTCTCATCGAGTTGCAGGCGATGGGTTATCCGACCGTCGCGAGTTTCGACGGTTGCTGTGCAACGGTCGCGGCGCTCGCGAAGTTGCAGACCGCGGCCAAACGTTCGGGCAATGAAGGTCGGCCGACGATCGAAGACGCAGCCCCACTATCGGCCGACGCATTCCGGCATGAACTCGGAGCCAAGAGCGCGCTCGCGCGCGCAGGTGTGCCGGTGCTCGTGGAGCGGCTGGTATCGAACGCCGATGTAGCGGCGGGCGCGGCCAGCGAGATCGGATTCCCGGTGGTGTTGAAGATCGCCTCGCCCGATCTGCCGCACAAGACTGAAGTCGGTGGCGTCGCCATCGGCCTCGGATCGGAAGCTGAGGTGCGGCGGGGCTTTGCGGAGATGTTGGAGCGCGTTGCGCTCAAAGCGCCGCAGGCAGTGATCGACGGCGTGATCGTGGCACCGATGGCCAAGGGCGTGGCCGAGTTGATCGTTGGGAGCCGCATCGATCCGATCTTCGGCCCGGTCGTGATGGTCGGCCTCGGCGGCATCTTTGCAGAGATAGTCCAAGACACTGCCGTTCAGATCGCGCCGGTGAGCGAGGTGGAGGCCATGGCGATGTTGAAATCGCTCAAGGTATTTCCGGTTCTCGACGGCGCACGGGGACGCCCACGCGCCGATCTGGCGGCGGCCGCGCGCGCTGTCGCCGCATTGTCGCGGTTTGCGATGGCGCATGCCCAGGACGTGGCCGAAATCGACATCAATCCGCTGCTGCTGAAGGCGGAAGGCGAGGGCGCAGTCGCCCTCGACGCGCTCCTGATCCCACGCGCGGACCGAAGATCAAAAAACGGTGGCGACATTCACCGATAGAAAAAAGCGAACCAGGGAAGAATGGCTGCAAGGAGGAGGAAACAGATGAAGGCGCCGACTTTCCGGTCTCTCTGGTGCACGATGTTGGCAGCCGTGCTGCTCGCCAACCCGCCGGTCGCCGCACAGGGCATTTCCGGCGATGTGGTCAAGATCGGAATCATGAACGACCAGAATGGCCCCTATGCCGACAATTGCGGGCTGGGTTCGGTCGCTGCGGCCCGGCTCGCGATCAATGATTTCGGCGGCGCGGTCAACGGCAAGAAGATCGAGCTCGTCACGGCTGACGACCAGAACAAGCCCGATATCGGCGTTGCCGTTGCGCTGCGGTGGCTCGACAACGAGGGCGTCGATGCCATCGTCGGATGTTCGGCCTCGTCGATCGCGCTCGCTGTCCAGGACATCATGAAGAACCGGAAGAAACCCTATCTTCTGGCAGGCACCGCCGGCTCCTTCTTCACCAACGACAAATGTTCGCCAATGACGACGCAATGGGTGGTGGACACCTATGCGCAGCCGAAGGCGACGGTGAAGGCGCTGCTCGCGCAGGGCGTGGACACCTGGTTCTTCCTCACTGTCGATTATGCCTTCGGCAAGGGGTGGCAGGCGGATGCCACGAAGTTCATCGAGGCCGGGGGCGGTAAGGTCCTGGGCTCGGTGCTGCATCCGCTCAACGCCTCTGACCTGTCGTCGTTTCTGCTAACAGCCCAGGCGAGCGGCGCGAAGGCGATCGCACTCGCCAATTCCGGGGCCGACTTTGCCAATTCGATCAAGCAGGCCCGGGAGTTCGGGCTGACGAACAAGCAGATGCTTGTCCCCTTGGGGCTGATGATCAGCCAAACCCACGGGATCGGTCTCCGCGACCTTCAGAACGTGCGCCTGACCACGCCGTTCTACTGGGACATGACCCCTGAGACCCGGGCCTTTGCCAAGCGCTATTCCGAGGCGACCGACGGCCAGATCCTGAACGAGGCCAAGGCCGCCACCTACAGCGCCATCACGCACTATCTCAAGGCGGTGGCCGCAACGGGCACCGATGATGGCGACGCGGTGATGCGGCAGATGAAGGCCACGCCGATCAACGATTTCGAGATGAAGAACGTGACGATCCGCGCCGATGGGCAGGTGATGCGCCCGCTCTATGTTGCCCGCATCAAGACGCCGGAAGAGTTGAAATATACCTACGATTATTACGAGATCACGGGGACGATCGCGCCCGAGGATGCGTGGCGGCCGGCCTCCGAGAGCGCTTGCAGTCTTCTGAAGTCGCAATGATGGGCAGAGACCGGGGCGCGCGGCCGGCGGGACAGATGCAGCGAAGGCGAGACGTTGATGATGACAGTGATTGAGACGGAGCCGCCCGAGGTTGCCGTCGCCGACAACCTCGTAGGCGAAGCCTATCGTGTGGCGGTGCGCCGCTGGCTTCGCGCCAATCTGCCGCCGAGCTTTCGGAGCGACGCCGCGGCATTCTCGCCGCCCACGCTGCAGCAGTCGATCGCCTGGGAGGCGGCGATGTATCGCGCCGGATTGACGGGCATCACCTGGCCGCAGGCCTATGGCGGACACGGCCGGACGTTGCGCGAGCACCTCATCGCGAACCAGGAGATCGGGGCGCTCGCAATGCCCGAGAGTGTCAATTCGATCGGCAAGGAGCTCGCCGGCCCGATCATTCTGGCGGTCGGCACCGAGGAACAGAAGCGGCGCTTCCTGCCGGCCATCCTCGAGATGCGCGACATCTGGTGCCAGGGCTTTTCCGAGCCCGAGGCCGGCTCGGACCTGGCGGGCCTGCGCACGCGCGCCACGCGCTGCGGCGATAGCTGGAGGATCAATGGCCAGAAGATCTGGACCAGCGGTGCGTATCGCGCCCAGCGCTGCCTGGTGCTTGCCCGCACCGGACCGTTAGAGGATCGGCATCGCGGCCTCGCCATGTTCGCCGTGCAGCTGGATATGCAGGGCGTACGCGTGCGTACGATCAAATCGATCGATGGGCGCGAGAGCTTCTGCGAGGTTTTCTTCGACGACGTCGAGGTGGCGCAGTCCGATGCGCTCGGCGCTCCCGATGAAGGCTGGGCCGCGGCGATCCGGGTGCTGGAAATCGAACGTGCGACTAATCGCATGTATCGTGCATGGCGGTTCGAGAACGAGCTGCGTCACCTGATTTCGGCCTGCAAAGCTGACCCTGTCCTGGCGCAACTCGTCGCAGACCGCCACTATGCGGTCCGGCTCGGCGAGGTCGTCGTCGACATCGAGGTGCTGAAGGCGCACGTCGAAACGGCGGTCGACGCCCTCGTGAATGGCGAGAAGATCGGCGCGCGCGGCAGCCTGGCCAAGTTGCACTGGAGCGAGGCGCATCAGCGCTTTGCAGCCGTGGCGCTCGAATTGCTCGCGCAGGCGTCGTTGCCGCTGCATCCCGCAGTGAAGGTCGCGAAGCGGCGTTTCGAAGGCACGTATCTGCAGGCACGCGCAGAGACGATCTATGCCGGCACCACGGAGGTGCAGCTCGGAATCATCGCCGACCGGATCCTGCAGCTCTCGAGGGGCAAATGATGGGCTACGAATTGCAACCGGACGAGTTCGCAGCGACTGCGGCGCGTGCCGTTGCGGCCTGCATCGGCGTGAGCGTGCGCGAGCAGGGCAAGAAGCTTGCCGACGCCGGTCTGCTCGGCGTGCTCGCGCATGAGGACGTCGGCGGCCTCGACCTGCCGCTCGCCTTCGCGGTGCCGGTGGTCGCGAAAGCCAGTTCGGGATTGCTGGGCTTTCCGCTTCTGGAAACACTCATTCTGGGCCGGGTGCTGCGGCAGTGCTTGCCGCGGGCAGCCGAAGCCATCGTGTCGGGTGAGACACTTGGAACGATTGCCTGGCAGGGCAGCGTCGCGGCCGAGCGCGAGGTCGGCACGATGGTCCTCAACGGTTGGGTGGCGCGCGCACCTTGCGCGCGTGAGGTCGATTGCGTGCTGGTGCGTATCGGCGATGGGGCTGCGGCCTTCGTTCCGATCGATAGCGAGGGCGTCGTGGTGGATGACGCCACAGGCCTCGATCTGACTGTGCCGGAACATGCCGTTCGCTTGCACAACGTCCACATTCCCGCCGAGAGCGTACTTGGCGAGACCACCTGGGAACTCCTGCGAGCGGATGCCAACATCCTGCGCGCGGCCGCGATCCTGGGATCTGCGGAGGCCTGTCTCTCGCTTGCGCAGGAGCACGCCTCGACCCGCCGGCAATTTGGTCGTGCCCTGTCTTACAACCAGGCGATCCGTCATGCGCTGGCGCGGCAAAAGCTCGGGCTTGAGGGTGTACGCCATGCCATCACCCGCAGCCTCTCTGATGGCGCCGGCGTCCGGCAACGCGACGCAGCGTTTCTTGCCGCCACAGCCTATGGCAGCGCGATCTGCGAAGGCGCTCTGCAAATTCACGGCGGCATGGGGTTCACCTGGGACGTCCCGGTGCACCGTCACTTGCGCCATATTCGTGCCTTGCAGGCGCAGGGCGACGCCGGTGCCCTCTGGGCCGCGCTGGGCCATCGTTACATTGCCGAAATCGCGCCCGCGATTGATGCAGCGGTACAGCAAGAGAGGTTGGTGTCATGACCGAGATTCGGGAAAAAGCCTTGGCCGGTCGTGTGGCGCTCGTCACCGGTTCTGGAAACGGCATCGGGCGCGCGACTGCGCTTCTTCTGGCCTCGCGTGGCGCCATTGTAGGCGTCAACGACTTGAAGCCGGAGTTCGTCAATCCTGTGGTGGACGCGATCAAGGCTTCCGGCGGTGAGGCGGTCGCGGTGCCGCAGGATGTGTCGACCCGGGACGGAATGCGGCAAGCCGTTCTCGGTCTCGCAGGACAGCAGGGACGTTTCGATATCCTCGTCAACAATGCCGCCTGGGTCCGCTATCAGTCCGTCGCGGAGATTGTCCCGGAGACGGTCGAGCGCATGCTCAATATCGGCTTCAAGGCGATGATCTGGGGAATTCAGGCGGCGGCCGAGGTGATGGATGCGGAGCGCGGTGGCGCAATCATCAATGTTGCGTCGGTCGCTGGACTGATCTCCGGCAAGAACAGCATCGTCTACAGCGGCATCAAGGCCGGCGTCATGGGCCTCACGCGCGCCGCGGCTGCCGAACTCGGCGCGCGCAAAATTCGCGTGAACGCGGTTGCGCCATCGGCAATTCCGACCGAGGGGACGATGCGCAACCGCAATGCCGAGCTCGATGCGCGGCGCGTTGCACGAACGCCGCTGGGACGGCTCGGGACCGTCGACGACATCGCCAAGGCGATCTGCTTCCTGGCCGGCGACGACAGCGGGTTCATGTCTGCCCAGGTCCTGACCGTCGACGGCGGCATCACCGCCACCAACATCGCCTAGTGTCGAACGCAACGACACGAACAAACTGCGAGGACCGGTCGTGACGCGGGCGGAACGGGAAGCCGAACTAAGCGGGCGTGTCATCCTGATCACGGGCGCGGCCACCGGTATTGGTTGGGCGGCAGCGCAGCGCTTCGCAGCACGGGGGGCGAGGGTGCTGATCGCCGACATCAACGCGGACAAGGCCGCGACCGCCGCCGCAGAACTCGGCGCGGACCACGCCTTCTTCGCTGTGGACATGGCGCAGCCCGCAGAGGTCGCCGAGATGGTGCGGTACTGCGTCAGCCGCCTCGACATCCTTGTGAACAATGCGGGCTGTACCGACACCAATGGGGTCGGCGTGGTGGACCAACCGATGTCGGTCTTCGAACGTCTCGTCGCCGTCAATCTTCGCGGTAGCCTTGCAGCCGCCGGGCAGGCCGCAACCGTGATGCGCGCTTCCGGCGGAGGCGCCATCGTCAACGTCGCGTCCGGCGCGGCGCTGCGACCGGTGCCGTTTCGTAGCGGCTACAGCGCGTCCAAGGCGGGAATGCTGGCGATGACGCGGCAGCACGCCTGCGCCTGGGCACGCTATGGTATCAGGGTCAACGCGGTGGCGCCGGGCTATACCCGCACCGAGCTCGTCGAAGACCTGATCGCGCGCGGCCGCATCGATCCAGGCGCCGTGGCCGGACGGATTCCGCTGGGACGCATGGCGGCGCCCGACGAAATCGCCGCAGCCATCGTCTTTCTGGCCTCGGCTCGCGCCGGGTCCATCGCGGGGGCTATCCTGCTGGTCGACGGTGGATCGCAGATAGGTAGCGGGCATGCAGCCTTGCGCGAACCCGCCGCGAGGGCGGCGCCATCCGGCCGACCAACCTACATCGTCGCCGGCGCGAGCAGTCCGATCGGCCGAGCGACAGTACGAAGGCTCGCTGATCAAGACGCAACCGTGGTGGCGCTCGATACCGACAGCGATCAGTTGGCGGCGCTGACCGCCGCGCTCGCTGAATGCCATGCGCTTCCGATCGACATCTCGGATGAGAATGCGATGCAGACGGCGATCGGCAAGATTGCGAGTCGCTTCGGCCGCGTCGACGGGGTCGTGAATGCAGTCGGTCTGGATGCTGGCATAATGACTAATCGCACGGATGATTCCGCCCGTGCCGGCGCAGGCGCCTTGGATGCCCATCTCACCGGCGCGCTGCGGGTCGCGATAGCGGTGGGACCCTCCTGCGGCAGCAGCGCTTTGGCGCGCTCGTCAACCTGACATCGATCGGCGGGGATGTCGCGCTCGGCGACGACGTTGAGGCCGCAGCCAGCGCTGCAGCGGTCGCGATGTTCACCCGCACACTGGCCTTCGAATGGAGTGGGCACGGCATTCGCGTCAATGCGGTCGCCGCGGGGCCGATCGAGGGCGCTGCGTCGAGCGCGATTGGCCGGATTCCGCTAGGGCGCGCGCCGTCGGCACAGGATGTCGCCGAGACCATGGCGTTTCTGCTCAGCGTTGACGCAAGCTTCGTCACCGGCAGTGTGATCGCAGTCGACGGTGGACTGAGCGTGTATGCAGGTCCTGATCGTACCAGTATTGCAGGATACGCCTCATGAATCTCACGCCTGACGAACAGGTTCTAAAAGAAGCGTTCATCCGTGCCCGGGGTTACTGGCGGCCGTGGACGGAAGGCTTGCTCCGGCTCGATCCTGCGTTCCTTGCAACCTATGCCAGCTACGGCGGCTATCCCGCGGAAACCGGTCCTCTGTCGCGCAAGATGTGCGAATTGATCTATGTCGCATTGGACGGATCGGCGACGCATCTGTTTAGTCCGGGGCTCGCATTGCACACTCGCCTTGCGCTCGAGCAGGGCGCCTCGCCGCAGGAAGTCATCGACGTTCTGCGGCTTGCCACGGCGCAGGGGCTGCAGGGCTGCAACGTCGGCGTCGGCATTCTTGTCGAGGAGCTTGCAGCGGCAGGGCTCGACACCTTTGCAAGCGAGTTGTCGGCGCAGCAGGTGGCGCTGCGCGACGCCTATGTGGCCTACTTCGGAGATTTCCCTGATTTTTGCGAGCAATGGCTGCGGCTCGATGCTGGCTATTTTGCCGTGCTGCTCGATCTCCTGGCCGGCGGACGCGCGACGGGCGGGCTCGGTGAGCAAGGACGCTGCCTGATTTCGCTGGCCTTGAGCGCATGCTTCACGGGTCTCGATCCGGATGGGGTGCGCCTTCAGGTCAGACGGGCGCTGCGGCTCGGCATCGATAAGAAGGAGATCATTCAGGTTCTGCAGATGACGGCGCATCTGGGCGTTCATGCCTGCGCCATCGGCGTTCCGATTCTCTTGGAAGCAATGGACGAGAGGACCACCAGTGCCTCGCGCCAGGAAGGACAGGAATCATGACCAGGCTTGCGATCCGCAATCCGCCTGCCTGCTCGCAGCGGCCGCCGTCTCCGTCATGCTGATCATGCTGCCCAACATCCGAACAAGGCGCGAGAAAGCGCTGCAGGAATAAATCGCGGAGAACCGCGCATCAATCCAAGGAGGAGATAGCATGACAAAGGCGTATTCAGGTCCCACGGGCCGGGCATGGGCGGTTGTGGGAATGCTGTTCCTGTTCATGCTGATCAATTTCGCGGACAAGGCGGTCATCGGCCTTGCGGCCGGACCCATCATGCGTGACCTGCATTTGACCAATGAGCAGTTCGGCCAGGTCGGCAGCGCATTCTTTTTTCTGTTCTCGGTTTCGGCGGTGCTGGTCGGCTTCATGGCCAATCGGGTACCGACCCGCATTCTGCTCGGGGTGATGGGTCTGATCTGGGCGCTCGCGCAGTTTCCGATGCTTGGCGTGGTGTCGCTGCCGGTCCTGCTCGTGAGCCGGGTCACGCTGGGGGCAGGAGAGGGGCCCGCCTATCCGGTCGCGCTTCACGCCCTGTATAAATGGTTTCCGAACGAACGGCGTTCCTTCCCGACAAGTCTCGTGGCGATCGGAGGCGCGTTCGGCGTGGGATTTATTGCGCCATTCCTGACGTGGATGATCGTCACCCATGGCTGGCATTCGGCCTTCGGCTTTCTTGGCGCCGCGGGGGTCATCTGGGTGGTTGCCTGGATAATCATCGGGAAGGATGGACCGCTCGACGCTCGGCCGACGGAATCAACGCCCAACGCTTCGACCCACGTCCCGTATGCGAGGCTGCTCACCGCGCGAACGATGCTGGGGGTGACGATCGGCGCTTTTGCCGGCTATTGGGCGATTGCATTGGCGCTCGTCTGGCTGCCGGCGTTTCTGATCAAGGCTGGGGGCTATACGCCGACGCAAACAGGCTGGATCGTCGTGCTTCCTTCCGCTCTTCAACTCACAATCATTCCGGGCGTGGCGCTGCTTTCACAGAAGCTGCTTCGCCGCGGGATCGCGAGCCGCGTATCGCGCGGTTGGATTGCCGGCGGATGTATCGTGATCGCCGGCGTGTCGATGATTCTCTTGTCGCGATCCCACGTGCCGGCAGTGCAAATTCCGCTCGTGATGCTCGCGTTCGGAATCGGAGCTGTCACCTATTCGCTTGGTCCGCCGTTGCTTGGTGAAATCAGTCCAACTCATCAGCGTGGCGCCGTGCTGGGCATCAGCAACGCTGTATTTTCCATTGCAGGATTGGTCGCACCCTGGCTGACGGGTCATATCGTCGATGTCGGGCTCGATCCGGCCACCGGCTTTCGCCAGGGCTTCCTCTTCGCTGGCGCGTTGATTGCTGCAGGAGGTCTCATCGCGATGGTTCTGATCGATCCAGCAAGCGATCTCGCGCGCTTCAAACAGCGGGAGCGCCGCCCCGAGACGGTGGATGTGGCGCACCAGGGACAGGAATTCGCCGCCCCCAACGATCCGCGCCAACCCCTGGGTACGGCTTTGTGAGCACGACGAACAGGGCAGGGGAAGGTTCAAGATGATCAGGAATCGGGCTGCGCTCGGAATCCTCCTGGAGCGCATCCGTTGCTTTGTCCGGGAGGCCGCGATTCCTGCCGAGGCTCTCGTCGAGAGCGGCGACAGCGTTCCGGAAGACATCGTCAAGGCGATGCGGCAGGCGGGCTTCTTCGGCTGGAGCATTCCCGAGAACTATGGTGGCGCCGGGCTGACGACCGAAGAGCTGGTCCTGGCGGCCTTCGAGCTGTCGCAATGTTCGGTCGCCTTTCGCGCACGCGTCGGCACCAACACCGGCATCGGCTCCGAAGGGATCGTTGCCGACGGGACGGACGAGCAGAAGCAGAAATATCTGCCACGGTTGGCGAGCGGGCAGTGGACGGGTTGCCTCGCGGTGACCGAGCCGGAGGCAGGTTCGGAAGCCTCGAACGTCCGCACCACGGCACGACGCGAGGATGACGTCTACATTCTCGATGGTGAGAAGTGCTACATCACCAACGCGCCGTTGGCGGACGTCTTTACGGTCACCGCCAGGACCGACCCGACGTCGAGCGGCGCCAAGGGTGTCTCGGCGTTCATCGTCGAACGTGGCATGCCCGGCCTTTCGACCGGCGCACCCTATCAGAAGATGGGGCAGGCGGGCTCGCCCGTCAGTGCGGTCTATTTCAACCAATGCCGCGTGCCGGCCGCAAATCTGATCGGCGGCCGGGAGGGCGCGGGTTTCAGGACGATCCTGAAGGTGTTGAACAAGCAGCGCATTCATCTGGCTGCTCTGTCCACCGGCCCGGCGATCCGCATGCTGCAGATGGCGATCGAGCATACGAGTGCCCGGGTCCAGTTCGGACAGCCGGTTTCGAACTATCAGCTCGTGCAGGCGATGATCGCGGACTGTCAAACCGAGATATTCGCCGCGCAATCGATGATTCTCGAGACGGCGCGCAAGCGTGACCGCGGCGAGGACGTCGTGCTCGAGGCCTCGATGTGCAAGTACTTCGCGACCGAGATGTGCGGACGCGTGGCGGACCGCTGCGTCCAGATGTTCGGCGGCGCCGGATACGTCGCTGATCATTCGTCGATCGAGCGCTGGTATCGGGACGTGCGACTGTTCCGCCTCTACGAGGGCACCAGCCAGATCCACCAGCTCAACATCGCGCGGCATCTCCTGCACAGCGCGGCTTGACCTGGTGCGCGCAAGATCCAAGCCGAAATTCTGCAAGGAAGATGAGATGAGCGGGCCGCTCGAGGGGCTAAAGGTTCTGGACATTGCGACCATCGTGGCTGCGCCATTCGCCGCGACACTGGAGGTCCTTGCCGCATTCGCAAGTGAACAGGGAACGCTCGCGCCGATCTATTCCATTGCGGGAGAGGTTGGTCAGGATAACGAGGAAACCTATCGGAATTTGCTGGGACTTTCAGAGCCGGGGATCGAGCTGCTGCGGCGAGATAAGGTGATCTAGTCCAGGCGGCGGACATCCTCAGCGCAGACCGGACGGTCCGATATGGGCCAAGGCGACATTCATGCCTTTCACTGGCTGCTGGACGCACGACACAAATGTTCGCCAAATACTACTCAAATTTGACGTCAACCCTTCATCAGCCTCGGAAAGAGTACGGTTGGCCCGACCGTAAGGAACGCACCGATCGTCGCGATGCCGATTACCGTCCCGATGGCGAAGTCCGCTCCTGTGACGAGGTGGTTAATTAGGCCATACCGAATCAAAAGGTAAAAGATCGCGATGTATAGCGTGCTCGTGAGCAGTCCGGGTGAGTAGGTGTTGCGGCGAAAAGTCCAGTACGCGTGCAGGGTAAATGCATGTGTGACGAACCCGGCCAAGAAGATGAGCGGCAGAATGACCCAATGACCGCCGAGGGCGTCGAAAAGCACATTGCTGGCCGCGATAGCCGCGAGAAACGCCGCATTGAACCAGAAGAACATCCGCACGTGATATGTCGGCCAGAAGTTGACCTTGATCCATTGTACGAAGCCGCCGTTGAGCAGCGTCTCATCAACGATGTGCACGACATATGAGGCGAAGAATGCCCAGAAGAGAGTGTTTACGAGCGGCATGGCTTAGACCAGCGTTGCTTAGGGCTTCGGTGTGCCTCATCAATTTAGCGGGCCGCGTTGGCAATAAAATGAACTGCTCTCCCTCCCGGACGCCGCTTTCGCAATTCTAAAGCCGCTAGGGAAGAAGGTCATGGCAAAGGAACGCAAGTCTTCGTGCGTTGCGTGCGGCTCGGTCGCCTGCGGGTCCAAAAGCTGATCTTGTTGCAAACGTAACCAAAATGCAGAGCGACTGAAACTGAACTGTCATACAAGACTTCGTAGTGATACGTCGATTTTCCGATGGAGTTGTCTCATTCGCGGCGGCGCGTGCCCGGAACGTTCCAGACCGTGACAGTCGACAAGCACGAAAGTCTCTCTCATGCCCACCTATGTGATCTTTGACGTCGATATTCGGGATCTTGACCGCTATCGGGACTTCATGGCCGGGGTGAAGCCGGCCATCGAAGCCGCCGGCGGCCGCTACCTTGCGCGCGGGGGCCAGCATACGGTCCATGAAGGCAACGACTGGATCCCGCGCCGTATCGTTCTGCTCGTATTTCCTTCGAAGGACGCATGGAACACGTTCTATACGGGTCCCGTCTACACCGGTTTGAAGAGTATCAGGGATGCGTGCAGCAGCGCGAGGCTCGTTTCATTCGAAGGCGTCGACGGCGCTTGATCGAGACTGGCTGGCAATCTTTGCGCGCCATCCCGTGAGAGACTTACATGCGCAAGCTCCTCAACGCGGTCGCTCGTTCTCAGCGTCGTCGTTTGCGCGCCGGGGCGGTGTCTTCAGCACGCGCCTTCTCAAGCCCGTCGAGGCGGCCGGCGAGCCCGCCAATCTGCTCCGACAATAGTTTCCGCTCCCCTTGTTCCGCCGACAGCTGCTGCTGCAGGTCACTGATCCGGCTCTCGTCGCGGTCGTGGGCGGATTGAAGATCCTTCACGGTTTGCTGAAGATCGGTCACGGCTTGCTGCGTTGGGGCCGGCGCTGCCGTGCCCGGTCCGGTCGCCTCCATTGCGGGAGCGGAGACGTGCTGAGCGTGATTATTTCTCCAGAACAGTGCGCCGCCCACGACGACCACGACAATGACGACCAACCCAGGAACGGCCTGGCGCAATCGCATCGGAACTCTCTCTTGCTGTATGGTGGCTTATGCCATCGGCAAGTCGCTGATAGCGCTGTTGTTCCATACGCGCGGCACCGACGTCGATTGATCGAAGAGCAGAAGGGTCTCGGATAAGGCCAGCAATACGCCGACAGAAGTGCAGGGCGCTTGCGCGGTGACGCCGCGTTCTAGGCGATGATGATCTTGATGCCCATGCGCTCGATCGCGCTTGCATCGGCGTCGGCGAGGCCGTCGTCGGTGATGAAGGCGTGGATCAGGTCGAGCCCGCCGAGCCGCGTAAAGGAATTGCGGTTCACCTTGGTGGAATCCGCGACCAGATAGACCTCACTCGCGGCCTTGATCATCGCCTGCTTGATCGGAAGGTCGGCGAAGCTCGGATAGGTCAGGCCGGCCTCGATCGGAGACGCCGGCCGTCGCGAGGAAGAGCCGGGACGCGAAGATGTTGTCGAAATACTGCGCGGATTTCTCGCCGCTGAGCGACAGCGTCGGCGCCTTGAAATGGCCGCCGGGCATATGGACCTCGAAGGAGGGGATGGCGCCAAGCGTCAGCGCGATGTTGAGCGCGTTGGTGATGACGGTTAGGCCTTGCCGAGCGGTCAGATGATTGGCGACCTCGGTGGTCGTCGAGCCTGCGTCCAGGATCAGCGTCTCATGATCCTGCACCAGGCTGGCCGCGACCTTGCCGATCTTGCGCTTGCGATCCATGTTGGCGAGATGCTGCAGCGAGAGCGTCTGCACCTGCTGCGGCACCGAATTCAGATAGGCGCCGCCATGGTCGCGGGTGATGAAGCCGTCCTGCTCCAGCCGCTCCAGATCCTGCCGCACCGTGACTTCGGAGACGCCGAAGGCGCTGGAGAGGTCCCTGACCCGGGCGCTGCCTTCCTCCTGCAGCCATTCGAGGATCTTCGCCCGCCGCGGCTCCGCCAGCAGCGCGCTGCGCGGCTCGGCGCTGCGCGCCGGGCGCGGTCGCGCCGCAGCGTCTTTGGTGACGCCGGCCGCTTCGCAGAGAGCTTCGTCCTACCCGCCATCGCACTCTTCTCGCGTCCCGCGAAAAAGCAGCATTGCCGTTCGAAATGCCGCCGGACGCCGATTCGAACGCAGCAGGGTCAGCACGTTACAGATAACCCGGATGCGATCGCGGGCCAAGCACCGCTGATAGAGAAAGGAATAAAAACGAAGAAAATCGAAAGTCCGTATTGACGAATTGTAAGGACCCGTGCTTCGTTCGTCAAAATACGAAATCGACGCAGGCGCGGGTCGCTCCGTCCGGTGGGAGGAACACATGCGAGCTTTCAAGAAGCCCGTCACGCTCGGCTTGATCGTCGGCAGCCGGCTGTTCTTCAACGGCGCAGCCGGCGCTGGCGGCGCGCGCGCAGGCGATCACCCAGCTCGAGAAGCTCGGCGTCGCGGTCAAGACCCTGCCCGCGGAGGCGACCGAGAACGGCGCGGTGCAATCGCGCAAGGATGCGGCGCTGTATGGCGACTTCTTCCGCGCGCACCGCGACGAGATCGACGGCCTCGTGATCCTGCTGCCAAACTTCGGCGACGAGGTCGCGATCGTCAGAATGCGTCTCGCGCGCCGCGCTCGGCGTTCCGATCCTGCTGCAGGCCAGCAATGACGAGATCGACAAGGTCGACGTTCACAGCCGCCGCGACGCGTTCTGCGGCAAGATCTCGGTGACCAACAATTTCTATCAGTACGGCATCCGCTTCACCGACACGTCGTTCCACACGCTCGACGTCGACGGCGACGAATTCGGCGACGATCTCGGCCCGCTTCGCCGCGGTCTGCCGCACGGTGCGCGGCCTGAAGCATGCGCGGATCGGCGCGATCGGTGCGCGGACATCGCCGTTCCACACCATGCGCTACAGCGAAAAGCTGTTGCAGGCGTCCGGCATCACGGTGGTGACCGTCGACCTCTCGGAGATCATCGGCGCGGCCTCGGCGCTCTCGGCGGAGGATCGCGACGTCCGGGCCAAGCTCGAGGAGATCTCCGCCTACGGCGCGCATTCCCGCGACCATCAAGCGCGAGAACATCGTCAAGCAGGCCTGCTTCTCGATCGCGGTCGACCGCTGGATCGAGGAGAACGATTGCGATGCGTCCTCGATCCAGTGCTGGCGCAGCCTGCAGGACAATTTCGGCTGCGCGTCCTGCCTGTCGATGAGCATGATGGGCGAGAAGCTGATGCCGAGCGCCTGCGAGGTCGACGTCATGGGCGCGGTCTCGATGTACGCGCTCGCGCTGGCCTCCGAAGGCGCCGCCGGCCATTCTCGACTGGAACAACAATTACGGCCGCGATCGCGACAAATGCGTCTGCACGCATTGCGGCAACTTCCCGAAGAGCTTCATCGGCGACACGCCGGAGATTTCCAATCTCGACGTGCTCGGCGAGGTGATCGGCCGCGAGAAATGCTTTGGCGCGGTCAAGGGCAAGGTCAAGCCCGGCCCGATGACGTTCTTCCGCGCTCTCGACCGACGATCGCCACGGCACCATCAAAGCCTATGTCGGCGAGGGCGCCTTCACCGACGATCCGTTCCCGATGGACGGCGGCATCGCGGTCACCAACGTTCCCAAGCTGCGGCAGCTTCTTGAGCTTCATCGCCCGCAACGGCTTCGAGCATCACGTCGCGATGGTGCGCGGCCATCATGCCGCGATCGTCGAGGAGGCGATCACCGGCTATCTCGACTGGCCGCTCTATCGCCATGAGCGGCCGGAGCCGGCGACGCCGCTGCTGGTGCGTTGAGCATGACGCGCAAATCTCTCGGAGACTATCCACGTGGCAGCTTCCCATCCTCTTGCCGACATGACCCGCGCCAAGGCGCGCCAGATCCGGCGCCATGCGATCGAGATGGTCTATCGGGCCAAGCAGGGACATCCGGGCGGCGACATGTCGGTCACCGACATTCTGGCGGTGCTCTATTTCGGCGTGCTTCGCCTCGACCCCGCCAATCCCAACGATCCCAAGCGCGACCGCTTCGTGCTGAGCAAGGGACACTGCACCGGCGCGCTCTACGCGACGCTGGCGGAGAAGGGCTTCTTCCCGGTCGAGCAGCTCAAGACCTACATGCAGCCGCTGTCGCGGCTGAACGGCCACCCGAACCGCAACTATACGCCCGGCGTCGAGACCAATACCGGGCCGCTCGGCCATGGCATGCCGGTCGCTGTCGGCATCGCCATCGCCGGCCAGATCGACAAGGCCGACTTCCGGACCTTCGTCGTCACCGGCGACGGCGAGTTGCAGGAAGGCAGCAACTGGGAAGCGGCGATGACCGCCGGCCACCGCAAGCTCGCCAACCTTACGCTGATCATCGATCGCAACGGCTTGCAGCAGGGTGCGCGCACCGAGGACACGGCGGCGCTGGATCCGCTCGCCGACAAATGGCGCGCGTTCGGCTGGGAGGTCGTCGAGGTCGACGGCCACGACCACGACGCGCTGCTGTCGGTGCTATCAGCTCCAGTCGGCGCGAGGACCAAGCCGCTGTGCGTCATCGCGCGCACCCATAAGGGGCAGGGCGTCTCCTACATGCGCGACCAGGTGTCCTGGCATCACGGCGTCCCGAACCAGGCCCAATACGAACTGGCACTGCAGGAGATCGGTTGATGAGCGTCGAAAAGCCAGCTGCAGGCCGCTACGATTGCCGCGAGGCCTTTGCCAAGACGATCGAGGCGCTGGCGGAAACAGACCAGCGCATCGTCGCGGTGGTCAATGACAGCGTTGGCTCGAGCAAGCTGGTCGGCTTTCAAAAGCGCTTTCCGGATCGCCTGATCAATGTCGGCATTGCCGAGCAGGCGATGGTCGGCGTCGGCGCCGGCCTCGCCAATGGCGGCAAGGTGCCGTTCGTCTCGGGCGCGTCGTGCTTCCTCACCGCGCGCGCGCTGGAGCAGATCAAGGCCGACGTCGCCTACAGCAACACCAATGTGAAGCTCGTGCGGCATGTCGAGCGGCGTCGCCTATGGCGAGCTCGGACCGACGCATCATTCGATCGAGGATTTCGCCTGGTTGCGGCTCCTGCCCAACCTCACCATCATCGCGCCGTCGGATCGCTGGGAGACCGAGCAGGCGGTGAAGGCGGCTGTCGCGCACCGAAGGGCCGTTCTTCCTGCGCCTCAGCCGCATGCCCGTGCCGGATCTCGTCAGGCCGACCGATGCCGTGTTTCGTATCGGACGCGCCGAGATCCTGCGGCAGGGCGGCGACGCGGCTATCATCGCCAACGGCGTGATGGTCACGCGCGCCATCGAGGCGGCGGAGCAGCTCGCGGCATCGGGTGTCAACGTCCGCGTCGTCAACATGGCTTCGATCGCGCCGCTCGACGTCGAGGCGATCCGATCGCGCGGCCGAAACCGGCGCGATCGTGACGGTCGAGGAGCATTCGGTGCGCGGCGGCCTCGGCGGCGCCGTGGCCGAGGTGGTGGCGACATCGCGTCCGTGCCGGCTGCGCATCCTTGGCTTTCCCGGGCTTCCTGCCGACCGGCTCGCCCGAATTCCTGCTCGAACATCACGGCTTGACCGCAAGCGGTATCGCGGCCGCCGTTCGTGAAACCATCGAAGCGAGAGCTGGCGGCATGACGTTTGGCGTCCTCGCCATCGACCAGGGCACGACGAACACCAAGGCGCTGCTGATCGACGCCGCGGGTCACATCGTCGCGCGTGCCTCGGTGCCGGTGGCGGTGACGCATCCGAAGCCAGGCTGGGCAGAGCAGTCGGGCGAGGCGATCTGGCAATCGGTGCAGGCGGCGGTCGGCGAATGCCTGGCGGCGCGGCCAGACCTCAAGCTCGCATCGATCGGTATTTCGAACCAGCGCGAATCCGTGCTGCTCTGGGATCGCGCGACCGGCGCGGCGCTCGGACCATGCGTGACCTGGCAATGCCGGCGCTCAGCCGAACGGCTGGCACTGCTGCGTCGCCCGGAGGTGGAGAAGCTCGTTGCCGAGAGGACGGGCCTCGGTCTCGATCCGCTCTTTCCCGCGGCCAAGATCGCCTGGCTGCTCGACAATGTTGCGGGCGCGCGCGACGCCGCAAGGGCCGGCAAGCTCTGTGCGGGCACCGTCGATTCCTGGCTGTTATTCAAGCTCACCGGCGGCAAGTTTCACGCGACCGATCACAGCAACGCCTCGCGCACCCAGCTATTCGACATCCATCGCCTACGCTGGGACGACGAACTTGGGCGGTTGTTCGACGTACCAGTCGCGATCCTGCCGGACGTGCGATCATCGGACGCCGCGTTCGGCGAGACCATCGCGCAAGGCGCGATCCCCGCCGGCGTGCGCATCGGCGCCATGATGGGCGACTCGCATGCCGCGCTTTATGGCCATGGCATCCGCGCGCCCGGCGCCGTCAAGGCGACCTACGGCACCGGCTCGTCGCTGATGACGCTCACGGAGCGGCCGGTTTTGTCGCGCAACGGTCTCTCGACCACGATCGCGTGGGGCGCGGCAGGCAAGGTAGCGTATGCGCTCGAAGGCAACATCTCCGTCTCGGGCCAGGCCGCGGCGTTCACTACCTCGATGCTCGGGCTGACCGACGAAGCCGCGCTGACACAGTTGGCGGAGACGGTGCCGTCCAGCAACGGCGTCGTGTTCGTGCCGGCCTTGGCCGGGCTTGGTGCTCCCCATTGGCGCGCGGATGTCCGTGGCCAGTTCTCCGGCATGTCGCTGTCGACCAGGCCTGCGCATCTCGCCAGGGCGACGCTGGAGGCGATTGCGTTGCAGATCCACGACGTCTTCGCCGCCATGCAGGCTGATTGCGGCGGCACGCTGTCGGCGCTGTCCACTGACGGCGGCGCCTCGCGCAACGATCTGTTGATGCAGATCCAGTCCGACATTTTGCAACGTCCGGTTCGCCGCAGCCGTCTTGCTGAGCTCAGCGCCATTGGTGCCGGCATCATGGCTGGATTTGCGACGGGCCTGTGGAGCGAAGATCAGGCCCGATCGCTCCTGGAGACGGATGCGGACCTGTTCACACCAGTGACGAACCCGGTTCAGCGCGACGGTCTGCTTGCGGCATGGCGCGCGGCCATCGATCAGGCCATTGCCGGCGCGCCGGAGACGGCGCGACGGCATGAGTGAGAGCTTCCCCTCCGATGGAGGGGGTTGGGCAAGGCGCCGCCACAGGCGCCAGAGGAAAACAAGAGACAAAAGAGGAGGAGACCACATGACCTTGTTGAAGGCTCTCGGCGGCGCCGCCATCATCGCGATCGCCGCGCTGACCAGCGTGGACGCCATGGCCGCCGGCAACGGCAAGCTGATCGTGATCATCACGCCCGCGCACAACAATCCGTTCTTCGCAACCGAGGCCGACGGCGCCGAAGCCAAGGCCAAGGAGCTTGGCTACGAGACGCTGGTGCTGTCGCATGACGACGACGCCAACAAGCAGAACCAGCTGATCGACACCGCCATCGCGCGCAAGGCCGCCGCGATTATCCTCGACAACGCCGGCGCCGACGCTTCGATCGAAGCGGTGCAGAAAGCGAAGTCCGCCGGCATTCCGAGCTTCCTGATCGATCGTGAGATCAACAAGACCGGCATTGCGGTCGCCCAGATCGTGTCGAACAACTATCAGGGCGCCACGCTCGGCGGCCAGGAGTTCGCTAAAGGGATGGGCGAGAAGGGGCCCTATGCCGAGCTGCTCGGCAAGGAGTCCGATACCAACGCGGGCATCCGCTCCAAGGGTTATCACGACGTGCTCGACCAGTTCACGGACCTGAAGCTCGTTGCCAAGCAAAGCGCGAACTGGAGCCAGACCGAGGCTTACTCCAAGATGGAGTCGATGCTGCAGGCGCATCCCGAGATCAAGGGCGTGATCTCCGGCAATGACACCATGGCGATGGGCGCGTCCGCCGCTTTGCAGGCGGCGCATCGCGGCGACGTCATCGTGGTCGGTTTCGACGGCTCCAACGACGTCCGCGACCAGATCAAGGCCGGCAAGATCGCCGCCACCGTGCTGCAGCCGGCGTTCCAGATCGCGCAACTCGCGGTCGAGCAGGCCGACACGTATCTGACCAAGGGATCGACCGGCAAGCCGGAGAAGCAGTCGATCGACTGTGTGCTGATCACCAAGGACAATGCCGACAAGCTGAACAACTTCACTTTGGCGAAGTAGCTCGCGCTTGTCAGACACGCTCCCGGCGGCGCCGCACGCGGCGTCGCCTCAATCGCTCACCGTTCGCCCATGCTGATCTGCGATGGACACCGATGGCCCTGACGCGACGACACCTCCTGGCCTTTTTCTCCGCTGCCGCGCTCGGCGGCTCCGCCGCCACACTTGGCGGCTGCAAGATCGTGGCCAATGCGGACCTGAAGGCGGCGAAAGCGAAGTCATCGGATGAGTTCGATGCCAACGCCTATGTCGACAAGATCTGGACATCGAAAGTGCTGGCGGGCTTCAGAAGCCAGGCGATGGACGTCGATGCGCTGCTGCAGCAGGTGGCGCAGGATCCGGACAAGGCCGGACAGGCGCACGGCCATCGTGCCGGCGACGGCAATCCATGGACTTTCGAGATCAAGGGCGAAGGCAAAATCACAGCCGTCGATTTCGGCCTCGCGCCACGCCATCGTGACGGTCGAGGTGCAGACCGCATCCGGTCCGCGCAGGATTGATCTTCAGATCGGCCCGGTCGTGTTCGGAACAGCGCTGCGCGACGCGCTGTCCTTCATCCAGTTCGGCGACTTCGTCAATCAGATCCAGTATGCGCAGGTTTCCCGCGCACTGAACGACCGTGCTAGCAAGGGCATCCACGCGTCCTTCGACCCGAAGGACGCGGTCGGCAAGACGATCGTGTTCTACGCTGCGGCGGTGCTGAGCGGTGATACCGTCACTGCGACCCCTGTCATTATCGAGCCGGCCAAGGGTGGTAAGACATGAGCATGTCTGCGCCCGCTACGCACGAGGTCATCCTGAAGGCTGAAGGCGTCGGCAAGGTGTTTCCCGGCACCATCGCGCTGCAGGACGTCGATTTTGAGGTCCGGCGCGGCGCGGTCAACGTGCTGGTCGGAGAGAACGGCGCGGGCAAGTCGACGCTGATGAAGATTCTCGCCGGCGCGACCACGCCGTCGACCGGAAGACTTGTCCTGCGCGGCAAGCCGGTGGTGTTTCAATCGGTGCGCGATGCGGCGCACCAGGGCATCGGCATCATCTATCAGGAGCTCAACCTCTGTCCGAATTTGAGCGTGGCGGAGAATCTCAGCCTGATCGATCCGCCGACCCGCTTCGGCTTCGATATCGACGGCACGCGCCAGGTCGAGCAGGCGAGGGCCTTGCTGGCTCGGCTGGAGCATCCGATCGATCCGAACCGGCTGGTCGATGACTTAAGGGTCGGCCAGCAGCAGATCGTCGAGATCGCGAAAGCGCTCGCCGCCGATGTCGACGTGCTGATCATGGACGAGCCGACCTCTGCGCTGAGCGCGGCAGAGGTCGAGATCCTGTTCAAGGTGATCCAGGACCTCAAGGCGCATGGCGTTGCGATCATCTACATCTCGCACCGGCTCGAGGAGATCATGCGCATCGGCGATTACGTCACCGTGCTGCGTGACGGCCGCCGACAGGCGGATGCGCTGGTCAAGGACATCTCGGTCGACTGGATCATCGAGCGGATGGTGGGCGCCGACTGGTCTCGTGTCGCAGGGCCAGGCCGGTCATCTCGGCGATCATGCGCTGATCGTCGAGAACGTGTCGTTGCCGCGCGCCGCGGGCGGTTTTCTCGTTGACCATGTCAGTCTTTCAGTGCGAACAGGCGAGATCGTCTGTCTCTATGGCCTGCTCGGCGCGGGAAGGTCCGAACTGTTCGAATGCCTGATGGGCCTGCAGCCGCAGGCCGTGGGTCAGATCGAGGTCGGGGGTAAGGACATCACGCGCTTGTCCGTCGCCGCGCGCATCAGCCGCGGGCTCGTGCTGGTGCCGGAAGACCGCCAGCGCGACGGTCTGGTGCAGACGCTCTCGGTGCGCGCGAATCTGACGTTGGCGAGCTTGCGGCGCTTTACCCGGCTGTTCTCGCTGAACGGAACCAAGGAGAGATCGGAGGCGCGCGACATGATTCGGCGCATGACGATCAAGGTCTCGTCTCCGGAGGTCGAGGTCACGGCGCTCAGCGGCGGCAACCAGCAGAAGGTCGTGATCGGCAAGAGCCTGATGACCGACCCGTCGGTCATCCTGCTCGACGAGCCATCCCGCGGCGTCGATGTCGGCGCCAAGGCGGAAATTTTCAAGGTGATGCGGCAGCTGGCCGATGCCGGCCTCGCCGTCGTCTTCTCGACCTCGGATTTGAAGGAGGCGCTCGGCTATGCCGACCGGATCATCGTGATGTCACGCGGAAAGATTGCCGCCGACTACCGCCGCGACGAGGCGAGCGAAGCCGCATTGGTCGAGGCTTCGACCGCGGCGTTTCCGGCACAGGAAGGGTTGGTGTCATGAGCAGTGAAGCGTTGACCACGAGCAAGGTCGCGGCGCCGCCGCGTAGGCGGCCGGTCGCTCTGCTGCTGATGAGCTTCCGTACCTTCATCGCGCTGATTGTGGTGTTCGTCTTCTTCGGCGTGACGACGCCGAACTTCCTGGACATCCCGACCCTCGTCATCGTTGCCAAGCATGTGGCGGTGAATGCGATCCTGGCCATCGGTATGACCTTCGTCATTCTCACCGCGGGCATCGATCTGTCGGTCGGCTCGATCGTCGGCATCTGCGGAATGGTCGCCGGCACCTTGCTGACGCGCGGAATTCCGCTCGATTTGTTCGGCGTCACCATCTTTCCGAACGTGGTGGAGACGATTGCGATCTCGCTGGGAGTAGGCGCCGCGGTCGGGCTGATCAACGGATTGCTGATCACGCGGCTCAATGTGGCGCCGTTCATCGCCACCCTCGGCACGCTTTACATCGCGCGCGGCGCGGCGCTGCTGACATCGGATGGCGCGACGTTCTCGAACCTGGTCGGCGATCCCAACCTTGGCAACACCGGCTTTCCGTTTCTCGGTTCGGGCACCCTGCTCGGCATTCCCTTCTCGATCGTCGCGCTGGTGATCTTTGCCGCGGTTGCGGCCTATGTCGCGGCGCGAACGCCGTTTGGTCGGCATGTCTACGCGGTCGGCGGTAACGAACGCGCGGCGGGGCTGTCCGGCGTGCGCGTCAACCGCATCAAAATCCTTGCTTACATGATCTCGGGCTTCTGCGCGGCATTTGCCGGCCTGGTCATCGCCTCCGAACTCGTGGCGGCGCATCCGGCCTCGGGTGAGACCTTCGAGCTCAACGCGATCGCGGCGGCCGTGCTCGGCGGCACTTCGTTGTCCGGCGGCCGCGGCACCATCGCGGGCACCCTGATCGGCGCCTTCGTCATCGGCGTGCTCTCCGACGGGCTCGTGATGCTCGGCGTCAGCTCGTTCTGGCAGATGGTGATCAAGGGCATGGTGATTATCGCAGCCGTCGTTCTCGACCAGATGCAGCGGCGCATGTATCGGCGCTTTGCGCTCGAAGCGCAGCTCGGCTGAGTGCCAGACCGAGAACAACCGGCGCGCGCGTCGCTGGGCTCACTGTCCAGCCGCTCCCGAGGCTCTCCCGAGCATCGTGCGGAACGTGATCGAATAACGCGGCGTTTCGACAGCTGGAATGCTATGCTCCCAGATCCGCCGCGAGGCGCCGGACAGCACGTAGAGCGAGCGCGGTTCGGTATCGAGGGTAAAGCGCTCCCACGCAGACCCGTCAGATTTCCGGAATCGGAATTTGCACGGCGATCCGAGAGACAGGCCGAAGACTTTGTCGAAATGAGGCTTGTCGCGATGCCAGCCGATGCCGACGCCCACGTCGTATTCCGTACAAAGGACTTGTGCGATCTCGGTTGAAGGGCCGTCGAAAGCTTCGACGCCGGCAATGACGCCCGCCAGCCAGGAGGGAATGGGATCGGCTTGCTCCAACCGTCGCGACGAATAATCGTAGCGGTAGCCGAACGACGCCACACGCCGCTTCCCCTCGAACTGCCCGAATTGAAACGGCTGCAGGGGAAGCGCGCGGATTCTCGTGATCAAGTTTTGCTCCACCTCAGGAGGGATGAAGCCGGACATATATCGCAGCCCTTCCGGCCCTGCGGTCGGGCTTTCGAACATCGATAATTGCTCGGGCACGTCGGCGATCCCATCATGGCACGTTGCGTATGTAGGTGCGCGACGAGGGACATCAAAGAGCGTCTCGTCTCGATCGTCTTTCCATTATCGGCAGCGGAATATTCGCATTACCTCGGAGGTCTTTGGCCGAAACTCGGCCTGCGCATGGCATGAGCCTGCGGTCTCGCAGCGCGTATGGGGCCCGGGCTCTGCCGATCGTCTCGCCCCGCATCAAAGGCTCGTGGGGCACCGGCAGGGGCATCGGGCGCAAGGACGGTATCCGGCCATTGCACGCGGGGCAGGGCATCCGTAATTTTACGGCGCAAACTGTCTGAAATGTATTAAGCAGACTTTGATCCTGCCGGGCTACGCTACTGTCATGGACAGCCAACTAACAGCAAGCTCTCGGCGGGCCGCTCCGATCGCGCCTGCGATCGTGCGTTGGTCATGGCTCAGCTGGACCATCATCTTTGCGCTGTGTCTCTCCGCGGCTCTGATGGGGACCGAGGCTTGGCAGATGTGGCATGTGCGCGAAGCAAATCTACGCGGTGCCAAGATCGTGACGGCAAGCCTTGCCAAATCGCTCTCCCACCAGATCGACACGACCCTTATGACCGCGGACACCGTGGTTTCGAGCCTGGCGAAGCGGGTCGAGGTGGAAGGTGTGACCCCGGAGAGCCTGGAGCGTCTCCATGGGCTGATGACGTCCCTTGCCGCGGCATTGCCTGCTATTCACGAGATGGGCTTGATCGACAGCAGCGGCAATGCGATCGTGAAATCGCTTGTTCGACATCCCGTGGGTCTGAATTACAGCGAGCGTGACTATTTCCGCTTGTTGAGCACGCGCGACACGCCGGATGTATTCATCGGATTGCCGGTCAAGAGCAAGGTTGACGGTTCGACCAACATCACAGTCTCTCGCCGTGTCAACGCGCCGGACGGCAGTTTCGCCGGAGTGGTGGTGGCAAGCGTCTCGATGGATTTTTTCCGCAAGCTGTTCGAGACCGTCCAGGCCAAATCCGGCGCGTCGATCAATCTGGTGACGGACAGCGGGACATTGCTGGCCCGCAGCCCCGCTTCTTTCGGCAGCAGCGAACTCGACGCGCTCTCGGCGCTGCCGATCGATACGCCAGAGTATGTATCGCCCGACGACGGCGTCCATCGCGTCGGATCTTACAGCCATCTGCCGCACTATCCGATGGTTGCTGTGGTTGCGCAGGACAGCGAGGTCGTCTTGAGCGAATGGCAGGCACAGCTGCGCGCCGATGCTGTGATGATGCTCTGCATCCTGCTCCTCATCGGCGTGTTGAGTTACAAGGTCGAACGGGCGAACCGGGCGACGCAGCTGAATGCGCTGCATGACGGCCTCACCGGAATTGCCAATCGCCGCTGCTTCGACGAGACGATCGAGCGGGAATTCAGGCGCGCCGTCCGCAATAGGCAGTCGCTGTCGTTGATCATGGTGGATATCGATTTCTTCAAGAGCTTCAACGATGGTTACGGTCATCCCGCCGGCGATGCTTGCCTGCGCGCGATCAGCAATGCAGTGGAGAGCGTGTTGCGGCGGCCGGGCGATCTGGCTGCACGGTACGGCGGAGAGGAAATCGCGGTCGTGCTGCCAGAGACGGACGTTGCCGGCGCTGTTCAGATCGTGAACGATTTGCTGACCGCCGTGCGGTCCTGCGCCATCGCGCACGAAAGCAGCACCTTCGGCATCGTCACGGTGAGCGCGGGCGTCGCGGCGTGGAATCCGGAACAGCGCCCGGCAGAATGCGCTCAGCTCGTCGAGATGGCCGACACTGCGCTCTATGCAGCCAAGGCGCTCGGACGCAACACCTTCACGGTGCATCCGGCGGCACAGGCTGCGCCGGCCTTCAAGACGAAGCGCCGGGAAGCAGCATGAGCGGCTGCCTCTGTATCAATTGAGCATATTACTGAGGGCGGCCACCGATCCGCGTTGCCGTCGCGATCTCACCGCCCTTCAGCCCTCGCAACAGGATTTCGACGCCGAAGGCGAAGCTCTCGTCGAGATCGGCGTTGTCAACGAAGGAGCCTTGCATCTCGTGAATGACAAAGCCACGGACAAAGGCGCGGATCATGCGTAGCGCGTCCTGGCTCGACGACTTCGTCAGGCCGATTTCGGCAAGCAAAGTACCAAGCCATTCCGTGAGGTCAGCAGCCGCCCGCCGCCACTCGGGAGAGTCGGTCATTGCGTTTCGGAAGGTCGCTGCTGAAATCCCCGGACGTAGATGAGCGAAGTCACGCATGCCGTGAATCACGGCGCGGACCGCGGCCTCTCCGCTCTTGCCGGCCGCTGCCTCCTGCAGATAGGCCTTGAGCGCGCGAAAGCCCTTGACGGCGAGAAAGCGGCGGATTTCCGGGATGCCGCATGGCTCCTCGCCGAGCAGCTGCTTCACCTCGGTCGCGAGGTCCGCAGCGATCATGCGATCCCAATGGCCGGGATCCTCCTGGAGCAAATCCTGCACGTCGAACGCGAAGTGTTCGTGGAGGGTCATGGAGGCGCAGTTCCATAAAATTTGGCGCAGCTTCGCTCAATGTTGTTAGCGCAACCTCAATGGGATCATTGACCCGTATTTCTACTGCGGCAAAGGAACCGCGCGATTTCGCTATGCGCGAATGCAATGGATCGGCCGGATGAGCGTGGGCGGCTCATCACTCGGACATTGTTGGGAAATGAAAGGGGCCGACACGCGAGAGCAGCGGCTCACCCATACGCATCGCTCTTGATGCCATACTCATCGTAGATGGCGAGAGGATCGCGTTCGGGATACAGACGGCATTTGGCCTGGGCGAGATGCAGGCTGACCGCGTCGGGGGCGCGACCGAAGGCCAGGAGCTTGCGAAGGTCGTCCATATGGGCGCGCGGCTGGTGCTTGTCCGGCAACTGCTCGAGCGCGACCAGCGCGGTCGCGAGCGCCTCGGTGACGACCCAGTCGTCATGGCCCGTGATTCCCGGTCTCGGCATCGGCGCACCTCGCATCCGTCTCGGAAAAGTGCCTTCAGCGAGTCGAGTGTAACTCAATCCGCGGCGTCCGGCCATCGTGCGCTGCCGAGCCGATCCGGAAATCGCGCGCGATCCGGCACGTGTCCCGCCACAAATTCGTTTGGTTCAGGAAAATCGCCTCACGAGGCGGCGTCGCGGCTCGCGATCCGGTGCAGCTGCTCGAACAGGTCAGCCGATTCGCTGCTGGCAGAGACAGACGCCTTGCGCGCTCGGCTCTCGCCGGCATTGAGGTAGGCGTGGCCCATGGTGCTGTCGAGATAGATGCCGTCGCCCTCCTGAGGATCTCGGGCGCGTAGAACTCGGTGTGGACGGCGATGGTGCCGCGGGTCACCAGGAAATATTCCTCGCCGGCGTGGCGCAGCAGCGGGCCGAATTCCTCCAGGGTGCGGGCACGCACCTCGGTGATCATCGGCACCATCCGCTTTCCGATCAGATCGGTGCATTGATAGGTGTAGGTGTAGAACTTCGTGTTGACGACCTTGCCCTGGCCGGCGCGGCTGATGCTGCGCCGTGCGGTGACTGGAGGCGCCGCATCCGGCCGTGCAGGGGCGGTCGGGCTGAACAGCTCGGCGATGTCCATCTTCAGACCCGACGTGAGCTGCAGCAGCTTGTCGTAAGTCAGCGACATCAAGCCGTTTTCGACCTTGGACAGGGTGGACAGCGCCATTCCGGTCTTCTCCGCCACCTGCTTCAGGGTCAGGCCGCGGGCCTGCCGCGCCGCCTTCAGGCACAGGCCGAGCTGGGAGTGCGGGCCCTCGGTCAAAGCAGGCTCGTTGATACCGGTCTCTGCCACGTCGATCTCCGGAAATCCTTTTAGCGGATCGGGTTACCTGATCCTACTCGTATCTCATTTCGCGCGAAAGTGCAATATTTTTCAATCAACTCGCGAATAACCCGTACATTTATGCAGGGCATCGCGGCCGATTGATGCATTTTCATGGCATCGCATCTCCTTTCCTTTGTGCTAAATAGTTTTCAGAAACAGAAAGAGTAGCGCCGTGGACGCCATTTGCGACAAAACTGCCGTCGAGCTGGTCGGGCTGCTGAAGCGCCGGGCGCTATCGCCGGTCGAGCTGCTGGAGGCCTGTCTGGCGCGGATCGCGGCGGTCAATCCCGCTGTGAATGCAGTCGTCACCTTGGACGAGCAGGGGGCGCGCGGACCGCCGCCAAGGCGGCGGAAGCCGAGATCATGCGCGGCCGACGACCGCGGTCCGCTCCATGGCCTGCCGGTCCTGATCAAGGACACCCAGGACACCAAGGGGATGCGCACCACCTATGGCAGCCCGATCCTGGCCGACAATGTGCCGGCTGCCGACCAGGCCTCGGTGGCGCGGCTGCGCGCGGCCGGCGCCATCATCTTCGGCAAGACCAACACGCCGGAATGGGCGGCGGGCGCCAACACCCGCAATCCCGTGTTCGGCGCCACCGGCAATCCGTTCGATCCCGCTGCGTTCGGCGGCCGGCTCCTCCGGCGGCTCGGCGGTGGCGCTGGCCTGCGGCATGGCGCCGCTCGCCTCCGGCTCCGACACCGGCGGCTAGCTTGCGCAATCCGGCGGCCTATTCCGGGATCGTCGGCATGCGGCCGTCCTCGGGCCTCGTCGCCAGCGACAAGCGCGCCCATGGCTGGTCGAACCTGTCGACCGACGGGCCGATGGCGCGCAACGTCGCCGACCTCGCGCTGATGCTGTCGGTGATGGCGAGCGACGATGGCGCGCGATCCGCTGGCCTACACGCTGCCGGGTGAGGCGGTGCGCGGCGCGCCTGCGCGCTGGTCGCCGCCGGCGCCGGTCGATCTCAAAAAGCTCCGCGTCGCCTTCACCGCGGATTTCGGCTTCGCGCCGACGGAAGCCGCGATTCGCCGCGTGCTTCGCGCAGCGCGTGGCGAGCAGATCGCGCCGCTGGTCGCCGACTGTCGCGAAGGCACGCCGGATTGCGCCGAGGCCGACGAGACCTTTGCGGTGCTGCGCGCGGCGCTGTTCCTGACCAATCATGGCTGCGAATTTTCGCGAGCGGCCGCGAAATGCTGGGGCCGAATGTGCGCGCCAATGTCGAGGAGGGGCTCGGCTACAGTCTCGACGACTATGCGCGCGCGGCCGCCGCGCAGACGCGGATCTATCGTTCCTTCCAGAGCTTCTTCGAGACGCTGCGATGTGCTGATCAGCCCGGCGATCACGCTGAGCCCGCGGCCGTGGGCCGAGCTCTATCCGACCGAGATCGACGGCGTGCCGACCAAATCCTATTTCCATTGGCTGGCGCTCGCCTATGCGGTGACGCTCGCGGGCCATCCCGCGCTGAGCCTGCCGCTCGGGCTGGACGAGCAAGGTCTGCCGTTCGGCCTGCAGATCGTCGGTCCACGCGGCGGCGATGCGATCGTGCTCAGCGTCGCGGCCGCGCTCGAAGCTGCGTTCGCCGGCGATGCAGAGCTGTGCCGGCCCGATACCCGATCTCGCGCGGCTTGCCGCGGCGCCGCCGCTGTCGTCTTCACCGGGCTTTCGCGCCTGGGACTGAACATGGCGCGGTCCGCAGTCGCATCTAACGGACCTAATTGGGAGTTCAAGCACCATGGCAAGCGCGATCGTTCTCGGCGGCGGCATGGTGGGCGTGTCGACGGCTCTGCACCTGCAGAGCCGCGGCTGGTCGGTGGTGCTGGTCGACCGCAAGGATCCGGGCCGCGAGACCAGCTACGGCAATGCCGGCATCATCCAGAGCGAGGCGGTGCGCCCCTATGCGATGCCGCACGACATCAGCGGCCTGTTCGACATCGCCGCTGGCCTCACCAATGATGTGCATTACGACCTGGCGTCGTTGCCGCATCATCTGCGTCCGCTGATGCAATATTGGTGGAATTCGTTTCCCGGAGCGGCACGAGAAGATCTCGCAGACCTATTCACGCGCTGATCGGGCGCGCCACGCCCGAGCACGAGCCTCTGATCGAAGCCGCCGGCGCCGGCAATCTGGTGCGCCGCGACGGCTTCCGTGTCATCCATCGCACGCAGGCGCAGTTCGACGAGGAGGTGAAGGAGGCCGAAGCGATCCACGATGCATTCGGCGTCAAGTTCAAGGTGCTGAGCGCAAGCGAGCTTGCGAAGGCAGAACCTGGCCTGCTCAGCCCTGGCCTCGGCGGCCTGCAATGGCAGGAGCCGTGGACGGTTTCGGACCCCGGCGCGCTGGTCGCAGTCCTATGCCGATCTGTTCGTCCGGCGCGGCGGCAAGTTCATGCACGGCGATGCGACGAGCTTGACGCAGAGCGATCACGGCTGGTCGGTGACGACAAAGGACGGTCGGATCGACGCGGAGGCCGCCGTCGTCGCGCTCGGGCCGTGGTCGCCGGAATTTCTGGCTCGCGTTCGGCTACGACATCCCGATGGTCCGCAAGCGCGGCTATCACATGCACTACAGCGGTGGCGCGCCGCTCGATCTGCCGCTGCGCGATGCCGCGTTCGGCTATCTGATGAATCCGATGGCAAAGGGCGTGCGCATCACCACCGGCGCCGAGCTTTCCGGTCCGGATGCCAAGCCGACGCCGGTGCAGCTCGCCAAGGCGGAGGCTGCGGCGCGCACGCTGATCGATCTCGGCAAGCCGGTCGAGGCCGAGCCGTGGGTCGGCACCCGGCCATGCATGCCGGACATGCTGCCGGTGATCGGACCAGCGGCGCGGCACAAGGGACTATGGCTCAACTTCGGCCACGGCCATCAGGGCTTCACGCTCGGACCCGCGACCGGGCGAATCCTCGCCGAGCTGATGAGCGGCGAGCCGGCCAATGTCGACGTGAAGGCCTGCGCGCCTTCGCGTTTTGATGCGTGATCGCTGCGATCGGGCAACCTATCCGGGTTGAGTTGGGCCTGCGCGTCACAATACGGCAGCAGTTCCAACTCGACTGATGGCCGCGGCCGCGAAAAGTATTGCGCTACAAGGCATGGCGAAGCATTCTTCAACCATTTCGCGTGTAGAACGCAGGCTTCGAGAACCGCCAATCACAATGATTGCGCCGAGCCGCCGTGCGCTCCCGACATCGTCCACGCAACAGTGGGCGCGTTGCGGCTGCGGTCGTGCCCGGACGCACAGGGAGACCGATGAGACTCTTGGCCATCATCTATCGCATCGTGTCGAACTTCGCGCTTCTCGCGGCCACCTATCTGAGCCTGAACTACATCGAGAACTACCAGAACCGCGCCGATCCTCGCGATGACGATCCTGATCTATGCCGGCATGCGCAGCGCGACCGTGCTGCGCTCGTTCCAGTTCTTCACCCGCATCGAGCGGCTGGAGATCGAGGTTCGCCGCATCCTTCGCGCGCTGGGCGAGGTGGCCGCGGGAACAACGTCGAAGCAGGTCGTCAACGAGGTCAGCGTGGTGCGGCAGGATGGCGAGAAGAAAGTCCTATATCGACCTGTTCTTCCTTGCCGCCATCGTCATCCTCTGCGCGGCCAAGATCGTGACGGCCTGATCCGATCGCCTGTGCCCCGTCAACGAAGAGAGCTCGGTGGCCGCTCGGCTTCTTCGAAGCTGGCCAACCGGGCCGCACGTCGGGTAGCCGCAGCCTTTGCGCCACGCTTCGACAGGGGCGCCGGCACCGCTTCGTGCCTGGCGAGCACCGTCGGCATCGGGTCCGGAATTTCGAACAGATGCGCTGCCGGGATGGGCAAGACGGACGCAGTCTGCTGGAATGCGACCTTCGCCACCAACGGCCATGCCGTCTCGCGCGCGACCTGCGGCGTCGTGGTCGGCCCGCTGGATAGCAGGGCGCAATCGGCTGACGTCGCATTCACATGCGTGGTCGCGCCGGCAAAGTCGAATGGCGGAATCGTCGGCCAGTGCGCGGTGGGAATATTCTCCGAGGGACGATGCACCAGCCAGTCCTGCGGCTCGGTCGGCGTCGCCGGGCGCCCGGCGCTGGCCGGCACCACCTGCACGATCTGATAGCCACGCGCCTTCAGCTCATGCAGGATCTTCGGCAGCGCCTGCACCGTGCGCTCGTGGATGTCGTGCAAGAGCAGGATGCCCCTGTGGCGGGCCTCGATCCGCTTGATCGCAAGCTCATAGACCTTGGCGGACGAGATGTTACGCCAGTCGTCGGCGACGAAATCGGCGCTCCACATCTGCATGCCGAGCGATCCGACGTAACCCTCGACCGTCTCCGCCCTGAGCAGTCCGGGCACCCGGAAGAACGGCGCGAGCTGCGAGGGATCCTTCAGTGCCGCCGTGACCGAGGCGATGCCCTGATCGACCTCGGCCCGAGCCTGGTCCAGGGTCATCTTGTTGAAGGTCAGCGGATGGTTCTGGCTATGCGTGCCGATGGTTTGGCCGGCCGCAGCGAGCTTGCGCACGCCCTCGGGACTGGCCTGGGCCTGCCGGCCGATGGTGAAGAAGGTCGCCTTGACGCATTGATCGGCGAGGATCTGCAGCACCTGGTTGCTGTACTTCGGCACCGGTCCGTCATCGAAGGTGAGCACCACCTCGTGATCATGCAGCGGCAGCGTCTCCTTGTACTGCATGGAGCCGACCCGCGGATGCTCGCGGGGATCGACAACGAGGACGCGCGAGGTACCGATCGCATCCGGGTGGCCCGGACAGTCGGCAGCGCGAGCGCCTGTCGCAGTCAGGCCCGCGAATACGCCAAGCAGCAATGCTGCCCAGCACCGCTTCTCCACGCTCCAGCAACGATCACTGCGCATTTCGTCGTCCGTTTGTCTCAAGTCGTATCGCCATAGCAAAATCAGGCTCCGGTCGCGACCCGCGATCGGCTGCAAGGCAGCTTTCCGGACAGCTGTTGCGCAATTGCAAGCTGCCACTCTCCGGCGACACCAACTCTAGAGAGCCCGCCATGAACGGCGCATTAATCTTTCTGTTCCGCGCTATGCGATGCAGCACTTGCGGCTGCGCCGTCTGCGCAGCCGATGCGGGAACGATGTGCACGACGTGGTAGCCGTTGTCCTTCAGATAGCGCAGGAATTCCGGCAGCATCGCAACGGTCCGCGGCTGCGGATCATGCAACAGCAGGATGCCCTTGTGGATCTGATCGAGCCGGCTGGTCAGCGAGCTTGAACTCCTGCTGCGGCGACATCCGGTTCCAGTCGCTGGCCCAGAAATCGGCCCCGAACACGGCGATACCGCGGGACTGCAGCAGATCGAGCTCGGCCGGGGTCGATTCGAAATAGGGGAAGCGAAAGAACGGTGTCGAGGGGGCCGGTGTCGAGGCCCCGCGCAGCGCGCTCTCGACACGCGGCGAAGCCGCGGTCGATCTCCTCCACAGCCGCCTCTGGCGAGATGTGGGCCAGATTGGCGTGGGTATAGCTGTGAACGCCGATGGTGTGGCCCTCGGCAGCGATTCGCTTGACCAGCGCCGAGCGACCGGATGCCGGCTTGCCGACCAGGAAGAACGTGGCGTGGACGCATTCCGCCGCGAGCGTGTCGAGCACCTTGTTCGTCATTGGCGGCGACGGACCATCGTCGAAAGTCAGCACGATCTCGTGATCCCGCAGCGGCAGCGTGTCGGGAAAGCTCTTCAAGCCGACGCGCGGATAAGTCTTCGGGTCGACGGCCAGCACGCGCTCGGTGCCGAGCGTGCCCGCGCGCGGACATTGGCGCAGGGGCAGCAGTCGCGCTCGTGCGCACATGCCAGTGCAAGCACAGCGCCTGCCGTGTTTACCCATCGTCTGATCTGCTGGTCCTTAAGCATCTTTGTCATTGCGTCCGGTGTTGCCGATTAGGTAATGCGGGATCGGGTCTGCGGTTGCAGAAACCGAACCAAATCAGACCCATCCAAGTCAATCCGTTAGAATTCGTGAGGCACGTCATGGATGAGCAACTGGACGGTAGCCCACGGCGAAGGCGCAACGGTGCTCGATCGTTCGTCGATGCGCACGGATGACGGTGAGATCCGGTCGGAATTCGTCGAGAACATTACCGCCGCCATCGCGGCGGAGGACGAGACGTTCCTGCGTGCCGAGGTCGCCGAACTGCACGAGGCCGACCTCGGCGACCTGATCGCGGCGCTCGCGCCCGAGGACCGTGTTCGCCTGGTCGAGCTGACCGGAACCGATTTCGACTTCTCCGCACTTAACGAGGTCGACGACGCGGTCCGCGAAGAGATCCTCGAGGAGCTCGAGCCCGAGACCGTCGCCGAAGGCGTCCGCGAACTCGAATCCGACGACGCCGTCGAGCTGCTGGAAGGCCTGGACCGGAGGACCAGGAGGAGATCCTCGAGCATCTGCCGCCGTCCGAACGCGACGTGCTCGCCCGCAGCCTGGACTATCCGGAAGGATCGGCCGGCCGGCGCATGCAGAGCGAATTCATCGCGGTGCCGCCGGATTGGACGGTGGGCCGGACCATCGACTACATGCGTGACACGCCCGGACCTGCCGGAGCGCTTCTACGAGATTTATGCCGTCGACGGCACGCGGCACTGGCAGGGCGCGATCTCGCTCGACGCGCTGCTGCGTGCCCGCCGGCCGGTGCCGCTTGGCGACCTGATCGACGAAAACCGGCGGCGGGTCTCGGTCACCGACGATCTTGCCGAGGTCGCGCGGATGTTCGGCAAGTACAATCTGGTCGCGGCGCCCGTGCTCGATGCCGACAATCGCCTGGCCGGTGTCATCACCATCGACGACGTCGTCGACGTCATCGAGGAAGAGGCCGACGAAGACTTCAAGGCGCTCGGCGGCGTCTCCGGCGACGAAGAGCTGTCCGACAGCGTCTGGACCATCGCCAAGGGCCGCTTCAATTGGCTTCTCATCAATCTCGCCACCGCGTTCCTTGCGTCCTCGGTGCTCGGCCTGTTCGAGGGCCAGCTCGAGCAGATGGTGGCGCTCGCGGTGCTGGCGCCGATCGTGGCGAGCCAGGGCGGCAATGCCGCGACCCAGACCATGACGGTCGCGGTGCGCGCGCTGGCAACCCGCGAGCTCGGCGCGACCAACGCGCTCCGCGTGGTGATGCGCGAGGCTCTCGTCGGCCTCCTCAATGGGCTGGCATTTGCGCTGGTCACGGGTGTCGCCGCGGTGGCCTGGTTCAAGACTCCGGGACTCGGCATCGTGATCGGGCTTGCCATGATCACCAACCTCGTCGCCGGCGCGCTCGGCGGCATCCTGATTCCCATGGTGCTGGAGCGGGTGCGGGCAGATCCTGCGGTAGCCTCAGGAACCTTCGTCACCACGGTGACCGACGTGGTCGGCTTCTTCTCCTTCCTCGGCATCGCCACGCTGTGGTTCGGATTGAAATAGATTGAAATAACTGCATCGTTTGAAAGACTTGTATCGTTAATCGGCCCTTAACGCGGCTGCGCGAAACTGCTTCCCAGGACGGAGCAGGAATCATGCAGCGGTTGCGGCTGAAGGCGGATGGACGGATCGTGGAGCTGCGCGACGGGCAGGAGTGTCCGCTGGTGCCGACCGGCTCCGACGGCTCCGCGCCATCAGGTCCGGTGGAGGTCCGTGATCTCCGGCGCCGTGCGCACCTGACCCAGCAGGAATTCGCCGCCAAGCTCGGCGTTCCCGTGGAGACCATCCGGAACTGGGAGCAGGGCAAGCGCATGCCGCGCGGCCCGGCGCGGGCCCTCCTGACCGTCATCGCGCATGCGCCCGATGCGGTGTTCGCCGCTTTGGCCAAAGCTTAAGCGCGAGATCTCTCTATCATTGGCAGCACGCCCGCCCGTCGTGCATAATGGCTGCAATCGGAGCAGCCGATCTCGCTCTCCTGCTTGGCAGGCAAGCCGCTCCGGTCGGAGTGCGCGGCCATGCAGACGATCGAGGCCAATGGCGCGGTCATCCCGGCCATCGGATTGGGGACGTGGGAGTTGCGCGGACGCAGCTGCGCCCGCATCGTCGAGCAGGCCATCAAGCTCGGCTATCGCCACATCGACACCGCCCAGGTCTATGAGAACGAGCGCGAGGTCGGCGAGGGCTTACGTGCCTCCGGCGTCAGGCGCGACGAGGTGTTCCTGACCACCAAGGTGTGGACCACGCATTTCGCACCTCATGACCTCGAGCGCTCGGTCAAGGAAAGCCTGGTTCGCCTGCGCCTGTCGGAGGTCGATCTCCTGCTGCTGCACTGGCCGAACCCGCAGGTGCCGCTCGCCGAGACGCTCGGCGCACTGGCGCACGCCAGGCAGCTTGGGCTCGCCCGCCATGTCGGCGTGTCGAACTTCACCGTCGCCTTGATCGAAGAAGCGGTCGCGACGAGTCCTACGCCGCTGGCTTGCAATCAGGTCGAGTATCATCCCTATCTGGATCAGGCGAAGGTGCGCGAGGCCTGCGCGCGTGGCGGCCTTGCCGTGGTCGCCTACAGCCCGGTCGCCAAGGGCCGGATCAAGTCCGACGCGACGCTGATGCGAATCGGACGGGCTCACGGCAAGACGCCGGCGCAGATCTGTCTGCGCTGGCTGGTGCAGCAGGGCGTGGCGGCAATTCCACGCACCTCCCGGGTCGAGCGGCTGTCGGAGAACATCGACCTGTTCGATTTCGCGCTGTCGGATGATGAAATGGACGAGATCTTCCGCATGGGCGGCGCCGAGGGACGAATGACCGATTTCGCCTTCGCGCCGAAATGGGATTGAGGCCACGTTCCGCCGCTCGCTATGTTATGGCAGGGAATGGACGTGGGACGGAGCGCGGGGGCTCGCGCGCGAAGGAAGCCTGCCGGCGACAGCCATGCGACAGCAGCGCATGAACGTGGGCTAGGCGCGGGCATGATGAAGCAGCATGGAACGATGGCAGTTCATACGATGGGGGATCGCGGCGTCAGCGGTCGCCCATATCCTGGTCGCGGTTGCGATCTTCCTCTCGACGGATGTGCGCACCTACGATCAGGCCGTGCCTGACCAGATTCCCGTCGATATCGTCTCTGAGGAGCCGGAGAAGACGCCCGAGCCGACACCAACACCAACGCCGTCTGCGACACCGTCACCTGACCTGACATTGCCGAATCCGGCCGCTTCACCATCGTCGCAATCCGCGCCGTCACAGCAGCCAGCGCAGTCCCAGCCGTCGGCTCAACCTCAGCCGCAACCCACGCCGCAGGAGACGGTGAAGCCACAGAAGGCGGCGCCGCCTCAAACGCCGTCCCAGCCGCAACCGCAAGCCTCAGTCGCCGGCACCATCGGCCTCACCGGAGCCGCAGCCGCATGCGCAGACGTATGTTCCCGCGCAGCCTGATCTCACCGTCAAATACGGCGTGAGGCTTGGCCTGCCGGGTGCACTGCCGCCGCTGGCGAAATCCGCGGACATCCACGACGACGATAAGGACGCGGGAGCCACGGCGACGAGCAATCTTGCAACCGAACTCGTCACCGCATTCCGCGAGCATCTGCGGACCTGCTCACATCTGCCCAAATCGATTTCCTCCGCCGACAATGTGCGGGTGAAGCTGCGGGTGATCATGACCCCGGACGGGCTGCTGGCAGCCCAGCCCGATGTCATTGAAGTGACCAGCCCGCTCAAGGCGCTCGAGTTGAAACAGGCAGCCGTCGCCGCGCTGACGGCCTGCCAGCCCTATACGATGCTGCCGCCCGATCGCTATCGGGAATGGCGCGTGCTGGAGCTGTCGTTCACGCCGCAGGATTTTTCGAATTAGGGTATGATCCAAGGCGAAGTGCAGCGCTGGAAAGTGAGTTGGGAATGACGTTGAAGCTCGTGATCGGCAACAAGAACTATTCGTCCTGGTCGATGCGGCCGTGGCTGGCGATGCGCGGCTGCGACATCGCCTTCGAGGAGATCTTCATTCCGCTCTATACCGACGACCCGGCCGACAAGGCCCGGATCCTGAGCTTTTCGCCTGCGGGCAAGGTGCCGATCCTGATCGACGGCGACGTCAGCGTGTGGGACTTGCTCGCGATAACAGAATATCTGGCCGAGCGCTTCCCGGATGCGGGGCTGTGGCCCAAGGACGTCGCCGCGCGCGCCCATGCACGCGCGATCTCGGCCGAGATGCATTCCGGCTTCGTGCCGCTGCGCAGCGCCTGCGGAATGAATCTGCATCGCCCGGTGCGGGCGATTGCGCTGTCCGACGACGTCAAGGCCAATGTCGCGCGCATCGAGCAGATCTGGGCCGAGTGCCGCGGCCGCTACCAAACGCAGGGGCCGTTCCTGTTCGGCGCCTTCAGTGCGGCCGACGCCATGTTCGCACCCGTCGTGCACCGCTTCCGGACCTATGCAATCGAGGTGTCACCGCAGACCAGAGCCTATATGGACACGATGTGGACGTTTCCGGCCTTCGCCGAATGGACACGGGACGGGCTGGCGGAAACCCTGGTGATCGCGCGGCTCGATAACGACTGACGCGATTATGAAGCCGCCACATCGCTACGCGGCTTGACGATCCCTGCGGAAAGCCGTCTGTGTTCCATGACGGGATCAGGATGGAGGATGAGCATATGGGAATTCTCGATTTACTGGAAAATTCGCCGGCCTTCAAGGGCGCGCTCGGCCAGCTCGAAGCGGCCGTGCTGCCGGTGGTGCTGAACGAGGTGTTGGGGCAGGGCGGGCAAGGTGGCCTCAACGCCATCGTCGCCAAGCTGGAGCAGGCCGGTCTCGGCGCCCAGGTGAAGTCCTGGATCGGCAATGGCCAGAACCTGCCGATCACGGCTGATCAGTTGCGCGCAGCGCTCGGCAGCGACGTCGTCAAGCAGCTCGCGGCGCGCTTCAACGTGCCGATCGACCAGCTCTCCCAGGTGCTCGCTCAGCAGTTGCCGCAGGCGGTCGATCACGCCAGCCCGGCCGGAACGCTGCCGCCGGCGGCCTGATGCCCGTTGCCGGGGAAACGAGTCTTTGCGCGGCCAGTCTTCGCGAGGCGATGCTCTGCGTCGCCTCGGGGAATTCATGAGATCTGAACGCGCCGCGGTTTCCCGATACTGATATCCGACAGCCTGTCGGCGATCGGCCTGGAACTACCCGATACCCCCCGGCATCCTGCTGAAAATCCTGCAAAAGTAGGTATAGGCCGTGCTCCATTCGGCTGGCTTTGCCGCGCCTGCACATGCTATAGACGCCATAGATAAAAGAGCCGGCCCCGGGCGGCGGGACCACGGGCCTTGCGCCGGCATTCGACTAGCAGGAGAGGGCGTTGAAGCACAAATTCCCGATCGGGGCGACGGTCACCTTCACCGCGAGCAATGTCTCGCGCCCGGCCGCCACCGGCACCTACGAGATCATCCGTCAGCTTCCGACCGACGGCGACGATTGTCAGTATCGCATCAAGAGCTCGACCGAGGCATTCGAGCGCGTCGCCAAGGAAAGCCAGCTCGCGCAGCCCTGAGTTCCGTCCGCACTTCGCTTGCGGTTTCGAAAAAGCATTTGCGCCGGACCCGCGGCGTGGATTGAATGGATGCGCGGCTGACGGCCCACTGGCCGTGCGACTTGTCGGCGATCGCTCGGCGTGCGATCGCTCGGCGTGAACGGCTCTGGAAAGTTCCGGTTGTTCGATGGGGATAGCGGGTGTGCTGCCGCACTCTGCGCGCGCCGCCGGTTCGGAATCGGCCTATATTCGACCCACCGATCGGCGACTGGCATGTTCTGCCGGGAGCGACCCCCAGGTGCCGAGAGGCACCTTTCGTCGTCTCGGGCAATTCGCGTCTCGGGCAAAATGAGTTTTGGTGACCATTGGGATTTGATCATGTTCTGTTGCGCACCCGTTGCCGGGAGCGATCGTCAGATTTCGATCTCAAATTTCGATCCTTGGCTCGCGTGAGGAACTATCGCGTATGAACCTGACCTGGCCCACATCGCTCGACCAGCTCTGGAGTTCACCGGCCTCGCCGATGTGGCTGACGCTGGCGGCTGCAGGTTTCTTCGGCATCATCGTACTGATCACCTTGATGCGGGCGGAGCGATCGGTCGCCAATGGCGCGCTCACCGTCATCACCTTGCTGGCGGTCGGCATCGCCGTGGCGTCGACCACGCGCGAGCTCGATCCCGCCAACCGCACCGGCACTGATACGCTGGCGGCTGCGCCGCCGATGGCGTCGCCGGCGCTCGCCTGCGTCGATGATCTTGCCGGCGATCTCGTGCTGCAAAACTGTGAGAAGACCCTGTATGGCTCGGCCGAGTTGACGGCCGCCGCAGTGAGCTATGCGGCCGCCATGATCACCCGGTTGACGGCAGCCGGCGATGTCGCCACCGCCAACAAGTCCATGACGCCGGATCTCTTGGCACTCCGTCACGCGGTGGAGCACGACCGCTACGGGCTGATGGCTTATGTGCTGCTGGCGCGGGACCATTGCACGCCGACCGATTGTGTCGCGTTCCGCGCGCTGACCGATCACCAGCAGCTGGCCAACAACATGGAAGGCCGCACCTATGAGGGGTTGGTGACGCGTTACGCCCCGCAATGGAACGCGCCGCCGCCGCAAGCGCAGACCACCGCGGGCGTGCTGGCCGGCCTGGTGCCGAACATGCCGACCGGCAAGCCGACCAATGCCGACTTCCCGAGCGCGGCTTCAACTCCGCCCGTCAGCATCATGACGCCGGAACCGACCGCATCGGCATCACGGTCCGTCGCGCCCGCAGCGGCAGCGGCCGTGCATCCACCCGCCGCCGTGGCCGCGAGCCATGCCCAGGCACCCGCCCGGAGAGCGGCGCCCAAGCCGAAGCCTCCGATGACGGTGATACCTGAGACCGCGCCCCGGGCGACCGAGCCGCCGCCTGCCAGTGAGCAATGAGTAGACCAACGAGACCATGTCCCTTCACCTGATCAAGCTTGCGGTCGGCTGCGAGTCCGTCAAAGAGCTCAAGGAATGGATCGCCGAGCGCATGGTGGCGGCCAAGAAAAAGGGCCTGCCGCAGCAGCACGTCCATGTCACCCGGATGACGCCGAAGCGGGTCGAGGACATCCTCGCCGGCGGCTCGCTCTATTGGGTGATCCGCGGCGAGATCGCTGCGCGGGAGAAGATCATCGCGATCGAGCCGTTCCGCGACAATGACGGCATCGGACGGTGCCGGCTGGTGATGCAGCCGAAGGTGATCGCGGTGTCGCCGCGGCCGATGCGCCCGTTCCAGGGGTGGCGCTATCTCAAGGTGGATGAAGCGCCGGTCGATCTCGGCAAAACCAGCGCCACGGGCGTCGCAGCGATGCCGGAACCGCTGCGCCGCGAGCTGCGCGATCTCGGTCTGCTGTAGGCGGGTAATCGGCGCGGCCGAGGGGTAGGGCTGTCAGCGTCAGACGGCGACATTGTCGATCAGCCGGGTCTTGCCAAGACTGGCCGCGACCAGGAGGCGCCGAGGCGCGTTCCTGCCGTTGCCTTCCGATGCCACGACCGGTGCCAGGGTCTCGGCGTCGCGCAGCTCAAGATAATCGAGTTCAAAGCCTGCCCCCGTAATCATCCTGACGCCGCCGGCAATTGCGGCCTCACGCTTGCCGCCGGCGCGCAACCGCGCCGCCACCTCCTTGAGCGCCCGGTAGAGTTCGGGCGCCACGCGACGCTCCTCTTCCGATAAATAGACGTTGCGCGACGACCGGGCGAGGCCGTCGCGCTCGCGTACCGTGCGCGAGCCGATCACCCGGACGCCGAGATCGAGGTCCCGCGCCATCTGCGCCACGACGCGGAGCTGCTGGAAATCCTTCTCGCCGAACACCGCGACGTCTGGCCGGCATTGCGTGAACAGCTTGGCGACCACGGTGGCGACGCCGGCGAAGAAGTGCGGACGGAAGCGATCTTCCAGCCCGGCGACAGCCGCCCCCTCCGGCACGACGCGGGTGGCAAAGCCCTCCGGATACATCGCCTTGGCATCGGGATGCCAGATCAGGTCGACGTTCTCGGCTGCGAGCTTCGCCACGTCCTCCTTCCATGTGCGCGGGTAGGCATCGAGATCCTCTGAAGGCGCGAATTGAGTCGGGTTGACGAAGATCGAGACGACAACCTTGTCGGCGCGCCGCTTCGCCAGACGGACGAGCGACATGTGCCCGTCATGGAGCGCCCCCATGGTCGGGACCAGCGCGACACCGGCCGATTTCGCGCGAAAGCCGTCAAGCGCACGACGAAGCGCGGGCACGTTGCGGGCGATCAGTGGAGTTCGTGACATTTTTGCTCTGTCTGCAGGGAGAAAATGCGGTTCTGCGCGTTCTATCTTGACGGCTATGAGCCCGACCTTATCAAGGACGATGACACGCCGCCAAACGCACCCGAACTAACTATGCTCCCTCTGTCGGATTCACCATCGTCCGTCGGTGTGTTAGTTCGTGAATCATGCGCCAGCGGCCGGCGCGTCACCTCGTGGCTTCATGATGATGCATTTAACTTGACCGCGGGCGGGCGTGACTCGAAGATGTCGCAAGAGGTCGAATATGCTGGTGCAGACTAGCCAAGGGCAATCGGGCTCGGCCCACGTCGTGGTGCTTGGCAATGAGAAGGGTGGTTCCGGGAAGTCGACCACCGCGCTGCATATCGCGGTCGCCCTGATGAAGGCCGGACAGCGCGTTGCCACCATCGATCTCGACTGCCGCCAGCAGAGCTTCACCCGTTACATCAGCAACCGTAGCGCCTGGGCTCGCCGGACCAGCCTCAGGCTCGAGCTGCCGACGCATTATTGCATCAAGCTCGGCCAGACGATGCAGATCGCCGACAATGAGAGCACCGAGTTCCAGCAGTTCATGGAGGCGGTGGCCGCGGTCGAGCATTCTTTCGATTTCATCGTCGTCGATACGCCGGGCAACGATAGTTACCTGATGCGGCTCGCGCACTCGATGGCCGACACGCTGGTGACGCCGATCAACGACAGCTTCCTCGACTTCGACGTGCTCGGTACGGTTGATCCCGCGACCTATGCGGTCACCGGCGAGAGCCATTATTCCGAGATGGTTCGCGATGTCAGGCGCAAGCGCCGGCAGGTCGACGGTGCAACCACCGATTGGATCGTGGTCCGCAACCGACTGTCGATGCTGGGATCGCGCAACAAGCAGCTCGTCGCCGACGGGTTGAAGGACCTTTCGCTGCGACTCGGCTTCCGCGCGATCGACGGCTTTGCCGAACGGGTCGTCTATCGCGAGTTCTTTCCGCGCGGCCTGACCGCGCTCGACGACATCGACGAGGCGACGCTCGGCACGCGGCCCAATCTCGGCCATGTCACGGCGCGGGAGGAGGTCACGAGCCTGCTGCGGCAGCTCAAGCTGCCGCTGGACGAACGAGGCCGCCGCCGCGCCGCCAACCGCGCCGAATGGTTCGCCCAGGTCGACAAGCCGCTCGATCTCCACGACATCATCAGCGCCTGAGCCATCGGACCCTGCCTGCTGCTCGGCAGATCCATACAGTCAGAGATTGCGCCAAGCTGCCCACCGCGCCGGTGGTCGGGATTTTACCGACTGATTTTATTGCAATTTCACCTTGGTTCTGAACCGGACGTTGAGAGATCAGGCCCGAGAAGAAGCCCCTCGTCGCGGAGGCCGGCGGGGACTATGGCCTGGATTGCTGCACAGCAACTAGGTGCAGCGCACAACGATAAGGCGGGCAAGACACAACTTTTGGCCTTTCTGTCACAGCGACGTGACATATATTCAACACAAGAGGCCACGAGAATCTTACCGGTTGCAGGCGACTTTGGGTTGTAAACCCTGAGGGACAACATGAAGCGTGGAATCATCCGTTCTGGTCTCTGTCCTCATCTTGGGCACGGTGGGCTATTTCACCGCGAGCAAGTGGGCGATCAGGCACGAGACATTGCGGTTTCATGACGCCTCCCGCGGCAACCGGCTGGTGGAGGTCGACGTCGCGATCCGCCGTGACAGGGAGATGCAGGCCGAAGCCGGTATGATCAAGCTGCCGGTGGCGATCCTCAATCACGGCAATACGGTGAAGTTCACCGAATACTCGTTCCTGGCCAACGTTTTCGCCGCGCGCGGCTACATGGCGGTCAGCATCCAGCATGACCTGCCGACCGATGCGCCGATGGTCACCAAGGTCGGCGAGATCTATGTGGGACGGCTGGATCAGATCCAGCGCGGCGTCGCCAATATCAGGTTCGCCGTCGAGCAGATGCGCAATTTGAAGCCGAACGGGGACTACGACCACCTGACCGTGGTCGGGCATTCGATGGGCGGCGACATCACGATGTATTTCGCCAAGCAGTATCCGGACGTGGTCCGCAGGGTCGTGACTCTGGATAATCTGCGGGTGCCCTTCGTCACCGACGGCAAGTTCAAGATCCTGTCGTTCCGTTCGAACGATCCGCATTTCAAGACCGATCCAGGCGTAGTGCCGAGCGAGGATATCTGCGAGAAGACCGGCATCACCGTGGTGCAGACCGACTTCCAGCACAACGACATGCGTGACACCGGCCCTGATCAGGCGAAATTGTCGATCCAGTCGATGCTCGACAAGTTCCTGGCCGACACTGATAATTCCAGTGACGTTGCGCCGGTGAAAACAGCCTCGCCGCTGGTCGATCCCGGTCCGGTGCCGATGTTCGTCCCGACTGGAAAGCGGGCCGAAGCGGCCAAGCCGCTGACCCATTGAGGACGGCGCTCTCCTGCCGCAGTGTCAGGTTGCAACGGCTGTTGAGCGCGAAGCGCGCGCGCTATCGCGTGGTTGCGGGCCATTTCGGCGCGGCTCTATAGTCCACGTATGACCCTGATCGCGGGCCTCGTTGCCATCGTCACCCTTTACCTGCTGCTGCAATCGCTGCGTAGCGCCAATCCGACCTGCTGGCGCGGATGGGCAGGAAAGCCGGCGGCATTGCCTGTCTGGCGATCGCGGCCTTTACCGGCATCAGAGGCGAGCTCGCGGTGGCGATCCCGCTCGGCCTGTTCGGCGCCGGACTGTTGGGCTGGTCACCCCTGGGCCTCGACCGCATCGGTCTTGGTAGCGGGCTTGGCGGTCTGTTCGGCGGTGGCGGCGGCGGTTCTGGCGGCGCCCGGTCGCAGCTGATCGAGCTGGAGCCGGACCGGCGCAACGGCCGGCTCTCCGGGCCGCTTCATCGGCGGCCCCTATGCCGGGCATTCGCTCGACGCGTTCGAGGTGCCGCAGCTCGTCGGGATGATCCCCAACCTCGATAGCGGCAGCGCCGCGTTACTTGAAAGCTATCTGGACCGCCGGCTTCCCAGCTGGCGTCAGCACGCGCAGCGAGACACGGCAGGGGGGCAGCGTCGCGCGGCGGCGAGCGGCAAAATGACGGAACAGGAGGCCTATCAAATCCTTGGCCTGCAGCCGGGCGCGGGGCGTGACGAGATCGGACGTGCCCACCGTGCGCTCATGAAGAAACTGCATCCCGACCAGGGGGGGACGACGTACCTCGCCGCCCGGGTAAACGAGGCCAAGGATACTCTGCTTCGCACGCATCACGGCTGACTCCGGCAACGCCACTAACGCCACAAATCGAAAACCGCTGTCATCGTCCGTCTCCGTCGACGCCCGCGGTCCGCCGTTGTCCGGCGTGATCGATCTTCATTGCAAATGAAGTTCTAACGGCAAATTCTTGACGAGAGGTTTGCAGGTGTCCCTGGCGCAGCCACGACACCGCCAAAGAAAAAGCCCGCGCTGCGAAAGCGCGGGCTCTGTGTCTTAAATGTCGAAGTTCGCGATCGGATTAGTTGTGCATCGTCATGCAGGAGATGTCGGCGCGCCGCAGCTTCTTGCAGACCGCTTCCGCCTGGTCACGATCGAGGCCGGCGAAGCGGGCGCGAACCAGCGTCTTGTCGCCCTTCGACACGGTTTCGGTGAACGGATCGGCCCTGCTCAACAGGCCCTGCGCGTGGCTGCGCGCGTTCTCGATGCGCTCCTTGGCTTCCGCTTCGCTTTCCAGGGCGCCGACCTGAATGATCCAGCCGGAGTGCGTCACGGTCGACTTGATCGCGCTGTCCTGCAGCGAAGCCTGCTGCTGAAGCGGTTGCTGTTGCATCGGCTGCGGTGCCGGGGCTGCATAGGCCATGGTCTGTGACGGGGCAGGCGCGCCGGACGCCGGGAGTACGCCGAGAATGCCGTTGCCAGTACCGAAGCCCGCCGGCTGCTGCGGAAGATCGCTGCGCGCGGCGGCAAGCGGCGCGGGCTCGACAGCCTGCGGCGCGGCGGACGCAAGCCTGGTCAGGCCGGACTTGACCTGCACGGTCTTGACCCGGACCGGCCGCATCGGCTCGGTCGAGCCGGGAACGAGCGCCATCGGTTCGCTCTGGATCACACCCGAGGTCATTGGAGCGGGCTCCACCTTGGCCTGCTTCGGCTGGGCCGGCGGCAGCGCCGCGGTGGCCTGGGCAAGTGCGGCTACCACCTTCGCGGTCCGGCTCGGTGAGGGTGTAGGGGCCGGGGCGGAAGCGGGGACTTCCGGCGCAGCCGACGCGACCTCGACGCCGCCTCTGGTCGGCGACATCGGTGGCCTGCTCGGAGCTGCCGTGTTCGGTGATCGCGGCGACCGTGCGACGGGTCGCGGCCTTGTCCAGATTTTCGGCGAGCAGATTGCGCATGATCGCGTCGCGCGAGCCGCCGCTACGGCCGCCCATCACGACGCCGATCAGGAAGCGATTGCCCCGATGCATCGAGGTCACGAGATTGAAGCCCGAGGCGCGGATGTAGCCGGTCTTGATGCCGTCGACGCCCTCGACGCTGCCGAGCAGATGATTGTGGCCGGTGATGGTGTGGCCGCGGAAGTTGAAGGCCGTGGTCGAGAAATAATGATAGTAGCGCGGAAAGCGGTCCTGCAGGGCACGGCCCAGGATCGACTGGTCGCGCGCCGTGGTGACCTGCTCGTCGTTCGGCAGGCCGGAGGCGTTGCGATAGATCGTGCGGCTCATGCCGAGCGCATGCGCCTTGCGCGTCATCATCCGGGCAAAGTCTTCTTCGTTGCCGCCGATCGCCTCTCCAATCACCACCGCCGCGTCATTGGCGGAGCGCGTGATCACGCCCTTGATCGCATCTTCGACGCTGATCGTCTGGCCGGGGCGCAGACCGAGCTTGGTCGGGTCCTGCTCGGAGGCGTGCTCGGAAACCGGCAGCTCGCTATCGAGCTTCAGCTTGCCGGAGTCGAGACGCTCGAACAGCAGATAGAGCGTCATCATCTTGGTGAGCGACGCCGGATGACGCAGCCCATCGGGGCTCGTCGCGGTCAGCGCCGCGCCGGAATTGCCGTCGACGATGATCGAGGAAAACTCGGGGCTGATAGCTGTCTTCATCGTCGTGCGGAGGCGTGATGGGACGACGTGATGGCGATGGTGCCGGCGCGCTTGCGCACCGTCCATCGTGGTCGCAACGGTTGCGAGCGCGAGCACTCCGTAGACGCCGACTCGCACCAGGCGCGAGGAGCCCAAGTTTTTGCGATGCATGAAATCCCCGTCTAATTCTTGACTTGATCACCGGCTCGTGAGGCAAAATTGTGCCCAACGCGCCTGTGTTCTCAAGTCTGTCCGAACCACCAATTGCAGTTGAGACAACCGATGATCGAAAGCCCGGAACTGAGGTTTTGTTAAGGCGCTGTTTTAAAACAGCTTTTGCCGGCCAGCCGGAACCGAACACGACCATCGGGGAGGTTAGGACGCCGGAGTTGCCAAAAGGTTAAAGAAACCTTGCGGAGATACACGGGATTTCCGGTCAATGCCTGATGTTGTGCATTGCACAATCTTCTTGCATTTTTTGTGCAGTTGCACTATATATTACATTCAGCGTCAGGGAGCCGGGCCTCCCGAGAACGCCTAAGTCTGGGAAAAGGGAAGCCATGATGTTTAAGGTTGAAGACTTTCAGAACTACGGCAAAGAGCATTTCGAAACGGTCGTGAGCTCCGCGACCTCGGTGCAGAGCGGGCTGCAGGCCATTGCCACTGCATACGGCGACTACACCAAGAAGTCGTTCGAGGACACCAAGTCGTTCGTCGAGAAGCTGTCGGGCGTGCGGTCGCTCGACAAGGCGATCGAGGCGCAGAACGAATTTGCCAAGTCGGCGTATGAGACCTTCGTCGCCGATTCGCAGAAGATCGCGGGTCTGTACTCGGATCTCGCCAAGCAGGCGTTCAAGCCGCTGGAAGGCTTTGCGAGCAAGTTCGCTCCGCAGGCTGCGCACTAATCCTCTAGCGCCGGCATTCGCTTCGGCAAGCCGGCGCCTCGTGATCGTGACCATTGGTCCCGATGGGAAAGCCCGGCGCGAGCTGGGCTTTTTTGTTGCAGCTGATGGCGCTTCGTTCCGTTATCTGCGCGACGCGCAGCTTCGACAGTGCCGTGCCGATGGTCTGGAACGTGGTCAGGATCTGCGTCGAGCTCGTCAGCATGAAGAACTTGTCCGTGCTGCTCGCGCAGTTCTGCAGCACGGTCGAGGTCGGATCGGCCGGCGAGCTGGTGTTCACCTGGATCGCGTAGATCGTGTACACGGTAGTTGCCCTTGGAATCCTTGGCATTCTTCAGGTTGCTGCAGAGCAGGGCCTGGCGGGCATCGATCGGATTGCCTGACGCTTGCGACGAGCCGTTGCCGTTGTCAGGCCAGCGGTCCTCGGTATTCAGGCCGTCCGACAGGATGATGATGACCCGGTTATAGGTGGTGGTGGCGTCCTCCGCCGGTGCGTTCAGAATGCCGCCCGGAATCAGCGACTGCACGCCCAGGCCAGGCCGATCGCCTGGTCGGTGCCGCCGGTCGGCTGCATCGCGTTGATGGCGGTCTTCAGCGCGCTCCAGTCGTAGCTCAAGGGAATGATCGGCTCGAGCTGCGTCGAGCTAGCGCTGCGCAGTACGTGATAGCCGTTTTCGCAGTATTCGTTGGCCGGGAACAGAGCTGTCAGGTCGATTGGTCCCCGAGGGCACGACGCCGGTCGCGTCGTTAGGCTGGGTGCGGTCGGTCATGCAGCCCGTCCAGGTGCTGGTCGGATTGGCGTGCCAGCGCTTGATTCGGCATTCACCACCGTGGGCGTTGGGTTGTTGACTTTGTCATAGAGGTGGTTGGTCCATCCGACCACGGCGTTGACCGGGGCTGGCTCTTATTGTCGGTCGTGTCGTTGGGACCGGGCTGCGTCCAGTTATGGTCGTCGAAGTCCCGGTGCATTGGTAGACGCCGCTGTTGTAGCCGCAGCTGCAGCCCGTGACGCTTTGGCCGGAGGAGTTTTTCGGGCAGCTGCAGTTGGTCGTGCCCGAACAGAACACGCCGGTGCCGGCCGCGGCGCTGGTCCAACAGCCATTGTAGGCCGTGTGAGAATTGGCGTCGACGCCCGGGCAGATGTAGCCGGAATAGGTCCCACTTGATGGGACCGTCGAGGTCGTGTTGGTCTGCGCGCTGGTCGGCGTTTTCAAGCAGCTGAAGCCGCTATTGCTGCTTGCTGAACGGGCATTTCGCTCCCGGTCCGATCGGCATGCCAGTTGATGGGCAGACTCGCCTGATAGCTGCCATTGTTCGGCTGCGATCGTCGGCGGGTTCTGCCAGTCAGTCCAGTCGATCCAGCTCTGACCGATAGTTGGTCGATCCGACATTGACGACCTTGGCGAAGGGGATGACGGAAATGTAGACGTCGCCGGGACTCTTGGCGAGGTTGCTGAGCTGGTCGATCAGGCCGCCGCTGCCGGCGACCGCATTTTGCAGCGCCGGCAACTTGTTGTCCTGCGCCATCGAACCGGTGTTGTCGAGCGCCAGCGCCACCCGCATCTTCACGTTGCCCCAGGCGGTCGTTGAACTGGCGCTGAAGCCCATGGTCGGAAAGCCCGCGATCTTCATGAAGTCGGTCGTGATCAGCGCCGGACGCGTTTAGGATGATGTTCGAGCCGGTCGAGGTGTTGGTCGCATAGGTGACCGTGACGGTCGGATTTGGCGCGTCCTTGCTGGTGTAAAGCGCCTTGAAATAATTGTTGGCCGCGGTGGTCAGGTCGGCAGTGGTGATGGTTCCCTGCGATATGTCGCGCGACAGCATCAGGGCGGTAGTATCCAGCGCCGATTGCATCGCCGAACGCGCGGCGTTGGCGCGGCTGTAGTCGACCGCTGCGCCGACGAAGGTCAGGATCGGAATCAGCGCAAGGGCGAAGATGATGGCGATGTTGCCGGACTGGTCGCTGCCGAAACGGCGCGCGGCACGGCGGATCAGAAGCACGAGGGATGCACGTGTCATGTCGATCACCAGCAATGGGGTCTCGCGGCATTTCGGTTTGCGAAGTTGAAGAGCTGGTAAATCGGGATGGAGAAATCCGCGCAGGTACGGGAGGGCGGCGGTACATGGGCGCCGAAAACGGGTTCCTTCGTTAAGGACGGCGGAATGGGCTTTGTAAAATGCGACCGAATTGATTAATTTGGCCATCGTCGCCGGAGCAGGAATCGGTCTCCGCCGGCGCTTCGGGCGGCCGCGGTTCGGACGCTTGCGGCGAGCGGCCAACTGACCCATATTCGGAAAGGCCGGTCCCGACGGGATGCCGGCTGGGATCGGCGATCTGGAAAGGTCCGGCAGCCGGAATGGCCCCGTGGGGCAGGCGGGAAACCTCAAATTCAGGATTCCGCATCGATATCTAACGCGTGTGAAATGTCGCAGCCAACGTCCAGATTTGATTTGTCAGCGCCGAGGATGAGCAGCAACGAAAATCGGCCAGGTGGAACCGGTGGTCCGGTGACCTCCGTCATCACCAAGGTCAAGCCGAAGACCAAACGGCCCAACCTCTATCGGGTCTTGATCCTCAACGACGATTACACGCCGATGGAATTCGTGGTTCACGTCCTGGAGAAGTTCTTCCAGAAGGACATCGAGGCCGCGACCAAGATCATGCTTCACGTGCACCATCACGGCATCGGCGAGTGCGGCGTGTTCACCTACGAGATCGCTGAAACCAAGGTGACGCAGGTGATGGATTTCGCCCGCAAGCACCAGCATCCATTGCAATGTGTGATGGAGAAGAAATAGCGGTCGGCTTCAAAGCATCGAAGCAGGCGGATGCGATGACCAACGGCTTGATCGGCGCGGATCGGCATCGTTAGCCGCCCGTCCCCGGGATAGTACGGTTGCGCAATCCTACGGTTACTCCCCGGAACGACTCGCCAAGACCAGAGCACGATCGAAACGAGAGCGATTCAAAAGTCCGGCGCGCCCTTCGCCTCAATCGGAACGGGTTTTGCATTAACGATCCGGTGAACGCGTGATCGAGTGACAAAACCGGTCTTTTGTCACGCCTGGTTATCTCTATATTTACGAAAGGTTGCTGTTGCCTGACCGGGCGGCGGCGATCATGATGGCAAAGGGCCATAGAGGACGCGCATGCCGACTTTTTCTCAAAGCCTTGAACAATCCCTGCATCGTGCGCTGGCGATCGCCAACGAGCGTCATCATCAATACGCGACGCTCGAGCATCTCCTGTTGTCGCTGATCGACGACTCCGATGCAGCAGCCGTGATGCGCGCTTGCAGCGTCGATCTCGACAAGCTTCGCACGAGCCTTGTGAACTATCTCGAAACCGAATTCGAAAACCTGGTCACGGACGGCAGCGACGACGCCAAGCCAACCGCGGGTTTCCAGCGCGTGATCCAGCGCGCCGTGATTCATGTCCAGTCATCCGGCCGCGAGGAGGTGACGGGCGCCAACGTGCTGATCGCGATCTTCGCCGAACGCGAAAGTCACGCCGCTTATTTCCTGCAGGAGCAGGACATGACGCGTTACGACGCCGTCAACTACATCAGCCACGGCATCGCCAAGCGGCCCGGCGTCTCCGAAGCGCGCCCTGTGCGCGGTGTCGATGAGGAGACCGAGGCCAAGGGCAGCGAGGACACCAAGAAGAAGGGTGAGGCGCTGGAGACCTATTGTGTCAACCTCAACAAGAAGGCGCGCGACGGCAAGATCGATCCGGTGATCGGCCGCAACTCCGAGATCAACCGCGCCATCCAAGTGCTGTGCCGTCGCCAGAAGAACAACCCGCTGTTCGTCGGCGAGGCCGGCGTCGGCAAGACCGCGATTGCCGAAGGCCTCGCCAAGCGCATCGTCGACAGCGAGGTGCCGGAGGTGCTCTCGGCTGCGACCGTGTTCTCGCTCGACATGGGCACGCTGCTGGCCGGCACGCGTTATCGCGGCGACTTCGAGGAACGGCTGAAGCAGGTCTTGAAGGAGCTGGAGGCGCATCCCAATGCGATCCTGTTCATCGACGAGATCCACACCGTGATCGGTGCCGGCGCCACCTCCGGCGGCGCGATGGATGCGTCCAATCTGTTGAAGCCGGCGCTGGCGTCGGGCTCGATCCGCTGCATGGGATCGACCACCTACAAGGAATACCGGCAGCATTTCGAGAAGGACCGCGCGCTGGTGCGCCGCTTCCAGAAGATCGACGTCAACGAGCCGTCGGTCGAGGACGCGATCGCGATCCTCAAGGGCCTGAAGCCGTATTTCGAGGATTATCACCGCCTGAAATACACCAACGAGGCCATCGAAGCTGCGGTGCAGCTGTCCTCGCGCTACATCCATGACCGCAAGCTGCCGGACAAGGCGATCGACGTGATCGACGAATCCGGCGCGGCGCAGATGCTGGTCGCGGAGAACAAGCGCAAGAAGACGATCGGCATCAAGGAGATCGAGACCACGATCGCCACGATGGCGCGGATCCCGCCGAAGAGCGTGTCGAAGGACGATGCCGAGGTGCTCAAGCATCTCGAGCACGACCTTGAAGCGCGTGGTGTTCGGACAGGACAAGGCGATCGAGTCGCTGTCGGCCTCGATCAAGCTGGCCCGTGCCGGCTTGCGCGAGCCGGAGAAGCCGATCGGCTGCTACCTGTTCTCGGGCCCCACCGGCGTCGGCAAGACCGAGGTGGCGAAGCAGCTCGCGGCCTCGCTCGGCGTCGAGCTGTTGCGCTTCGACATGTCCGAATACATGGAGCGGCACACGGTGTCGCGCCTGATCGGCGCACCTCCCGGCTATGTCGGCTTCGACCAGGGCGGTCTGCTGACCGACGGCGTCGACCAGCATCCGCATTGCGTGGTGCTGCTCGACGAGATCGAGAAGGCACATCCCGATCTGTACAACGTGCTGTTGCAGATCATGGATCATGGCCGGCTCACCGACCATAACGGCAAGCAGGTCAACTTCCGCAACGTGATCCTGATCATGACCACCAATGCAGGCGCGGCCGATCTCGCCAAGCAGGCGTTCGGCTTCACCCGCAGCAAGCGGGAAGGCGACGACCACGAGGCGATCAACCGGCAGTTCGCGCCGGAATTCCGCAACCGGCTCGATGCGATCGTGTCGTTCGCGCATCTCGCGGTCGACGTCATCGGCATGGTGGTCGAGAAGTTCGTGCTGCAGCTCGAGGTGCAACTCGCCGATCGTGACGTCACGATCGAGCTGTCGGAGCCCGCCAAGGCCTGGCTGATCAGCCACGGCTATGACGAGCAGATGGGCGCGCGTCCGATGGGCCGCGTGATCCAGGAGCACATCAAGAAGCCGCTGGCGGACGAGGTGCTGTTCGGCAAGCTCAAGGGCGGCGGCCATGTCCGCGTCGTGCTGGTCAAGGACGAGGCCAGCGCTGAGGAGAAGATCGGCTTCGAGTTCGTCGAGGGGCCGGTGACGCCGAAGTCCGAAGTGCCGGCGGCGCGCAAGCGCAAGCCGAAGTCCGGCGGACCGGGCAGCTGGCGGCAACGGTGGCGGTGGGGCTCCCAAGGGCCCGGTCTCGAAGGGACCGCTGGTCAAGGCCTGATACAACGACCATCTCGACCAGAATGCAAAAGCGTCGGCAAGACCGCCGGCTTTTTTGACGATTGATGTTCCGCGCGGACAAGGCGCTACGCCGGCTTGATGAAGAAGTAGACCGTCAGCACGCAGCCGACCGCGATGACGAACAGGCGCACATAGCGCGGCGGCCCACGAGACCGATCCGTGCGCCGGCGAAGCCGCCGGCCATCGCAGCGACCATCATGGTCATCGTCTCCAGCCAATGAACGCGGTCCGAGAAGGCGAAGATGATGGAAACCGTGGTGTTCATCAGCGCTGCCAGCAGCACCTTCATCACGTTCATGCTGCGGATGTCGCGCATGCCGTAGAACACCAGCGCCGCGAGCATCAGGATGCCGATGCCGCCGCCGAAATAGCCGCCATAGATCGAGATCGCGAATTGCACGGCCTTGATCGACGTCGGGCCAAGCCAGCGCTTGCCGTCCTTCGGCGTGAAGCGCATGCCGAACGCGAACACCGCGGTGGCGAACAGCAACAGCCAGGGCACCAGGCGGCTGAATGCTTCCGACGGCGTCACCAGCAGCAGCACCGCGCCGAGCGTGCCGCCGATCAGGCTGATGATGGTCAGCGTCACGAGATCGCGACGCCATTGTGCGTCGGTGCTGCCGAAGATTTCGCGCGAGGTCCAGGCGCTGACGAACTGACCCGGGAATAGGGCCACGGTGCTGGAGGCGTTGGCGTCGATCGCCGGAATGCCGGCGGCGAGCAAAGTGGGGAACGTCAGGAAGGCGCCGCCGCCGGCCAGCGAGTTGACGATGCCGGACCCGAAGGCCGCGAGCGCGAGCAGAAACAGCATTCGGAAAGCCTTCGCGGGGTTGGACCTATTCGCCTCGCAGACGCTGGCCGTCCTGGACGCGGACATGCTCGGCACCGCGGGCGCCGGCCGGCGACAGCCGCAGCATGGACAGCGCCGCGCCGACCAAAGCGAAGCCGACGCCGGTCGCCAGCGACAGCCGGGTGCCGTTGTCGGGGCTGAGCGCCAGGAACATTGCGACCAGCGCGGCACCTGTGGTCTGGCCGAGCAGCCGCGCCGTGCCCAGCATGCCGCTGGCGCCGCCGGAGCGCTCGCGTGGGGCGGCCGCGATCATGGTGCGGTTGTTCGGGGTCTGGAACAGGCCGAAGCCGCAGCCTGCCAGCGCCATCCGCCATACCACCTGCAGCGGGCCGGGATCGGCCGGCAGCAGCGCCAGCGAGGCGAGCCCGCCGGCGAAGATCGCAAGCCCGATGCCGCCCAACAGCCCGGCCGGCACCCGCTCGACCAGCCGGCCGGCGAGCGGCGCGGTGACCGCGACCGCCAGCGGCCAAGGCGTGATCAACAGGCCCATCTGCACCGGCGAATAGCCGAAATGGCCTTCGAGATAGAACGGGATCGCGACGAAGGCGAGCATCTGGCCGCAGAACGAGGAAATCGAGGTCGCGATCGACAGCGCAAACACCGGGATGCGCAACAGGTCGAGCGGCAGCAGCGGCGATGTCATATGGGTCTGCCGGTAGACCAGCAGCACGCCGGCGATGACGGCGATCGACGAGTTGGATCACGCAGGTCAGGATCGCCTCGCCATGGCCGAGGCTGTCGATGGCGGCGACGCCGACGCCGAAGGTCACGGCGCTCAAGCCCGCGCTCTGCCAGTCGAACGTATGCGGCGCAGGATTGGTGTAGGGCAGGCTGCGCGCGCCGATCGCAAAGGTGATGAAGCCAAGCGGCACGTTGATGGCGAACAGCCAGGGCCAGGTGCCGAACGAGAGGATGCCGGCGGCGATCGTCGGGCCGACCGCGGCGGAGATCGCGACCACCAACGCGTTGATGCCGATGCCGCGGCCGAGCAGCGCATGCGGATAGGTGAAGCGCACCAGCGCCGAATTTACGCTCAGGATTCCGGCGGCGCCGAAGCCCTGCAGGATGCGGGCGATCGTCAGCAGCAACAGCGTGTGCGACAGCGCGCAGAAGGCCGAGGCGAAGGTGAACAGCACGAGGCCGGCGAGATAGACGCGGCGATAGCCGATGATCTCGCCGAGCGAAGCCAGCGGCAGCAGCGAGATCGTGACGGCGAGCTGATAGCCGTTGACGATCCAGATCGAGAAGGCCGGGCTGGCATTGAGATCGTGCGCGATCGTCGGCAGGGCGACATTGGCGATGGCGCCGTCCACCACCGCCATGATGATGCCGAGCGCAATCGTGACGATGGCCCAGTTGCGTTGCGGCAGCGGCAGGCCGTCAGGGTGTTCGGTCATGCTGGCTGAGATCAACGGGCGGGCTCCGGAAGAGGTGGATGCGGGCGTGCTGCGAAGCGGTAAGCCGCTCGGGCAACGGCAGCCCTGGCGTGGTGTTCCGGACTCATGGACGCGTGCGCGCGCTCGAGTCGGGTTGTCGCATCGATGGTATCAAGGCACCATCTTGGGCAGGCATGACCAGGGGAGTTGTTGGCAGCTGCGGTCGAATCGTCGGGGAAGCTGGTTGGCAATGCCTGGCAAAGTCCTGGTCGTATGAAATGGTTCGTCAATGGGGATCAGGGATGACGCGCGATCGGATCGCGCACTCCAATCGCATTCGTTGCAAAATCTTAGCAAGAGAGCTTTCAACGCTGCTGCTCGCTGCCGAACGCATGGCTGGCGTAGTCGGCTCATTGGACGCCACTGAAAAGCCGACGGTAGAGCCGACTGCGCGGTAGGTTTCTCCACTGTGACAGGAGCTACGCTGCGCCTTGGCGAGCAGCCTTGGCAATTCCTTTGGCAACCGCTTTCTGCGCATCGAACTCGGCGCGGCGTCGAGCCAACTCTTCCGGAGGAAGCAGCGCCGGGTTGCTGTAGTCGCGCTTCCAGGTGGGATCATCGCTCCAGCGCAGCGGCGATTGCACCGTGGTCTGCGGACCGGGCGCGTCTTCTAGCACGCGTAACGCGAGTTCGAGCGTCAGGGCTTGCGAGGCTGCATCATGCGGCTTGCCGGCGGAATTGCCGAGCGGGAAGTCGGAGAACAGAAAGCGTGGCACGGCGACGTGCTCGACGATGTCCTTGGCGCAGCCCATCACAACGGTGGCGATGCCATTGGCCTCGAGGTGACGTGCCACCAGGCTGACGGTCTGGTGACAGACCGGACAGTTCGGCACCAGGACCGCTGCATCGACGCCATCGGCGCGGCAGCGCGCCAGGATCTCGGGCGCATCGGTCTCGATGGTGACGCGATGGCTGCGGTTTGTCGGCGCGCCGAAGAAGCGCGGCGCGACCTCACCGATCCGGCCCTCGCGCGCGAGACGCTGCAGCTGCGGCAGCGGAAACCAGGTGCCGGAGTCCTCGGCTGAGGTATGCACGCGATCATAGGCGACGTGGGAGATGCGCAGATCGTGCGTCTCGCGCGTGTCGCCGGCATAGACGGAATAGAACTTGGCGCCGCCATTGTATTTCGCGCCCGGTCCCTGGTCGCCCTTGGCGGGATCGTATGGCGCGGCCGTGGTGATGATGGTCACGCGGGATTGATCGAGAGGCTTTTTCAGCGGCTGGAATGGCGCCGACGTGTAGTGCGCCCAGCGATAGGGCGTGTCATAGCCGATCGCGAGATAGTAGTCGCGGGTCCGCGCCATATAGGGCAGGGGCACGTCCTCGTCGGACGCGAAGCCGAGCTTGTCGTCGGATGCCGCCGTCATCTGTTGCACTCCAAGACCGTCTGAACCAGATAGCTAGACGGCGTGCCCAACGTGTCAAGCCGCCACGGGAAGGAACCAGATCGCCATGCGGGTTTTGACAGGGTGAAAGGATGTCGAGACGGGTAATGGCTTTGCAGAGTGTCGCGGCAATGCGTGCCATCGTGAGTCTCGGCTTCTGCCTTGCGCTGGCGGTGCCGGCTTGGCTCGCGCGGATGAGACCGCCACGCCGCCCGCCGCGCAGACGCCTGCCACTCCAGCCGATGCATCAAAACCGCGCAGAACCCGATAAGGCGCCGCCGCCGGCTCCCGCCGCCGGCCAGCCCAAGCCGGAAGACGCGAAGCCCGCGGATGCAAAGCCTGCCGATGCAAATCCGGCTGAATGCCAAGCCGGACGCCGACAAGGCCAGCACCGACAAGCCCGACGCGAAGGAGAGCAACACGCGGGAGGCGATCTGCCTGATGATCGAATCCGCGGCGAAGGCCAATGACCTGCCGCTCGAATTCTTCGCCCGCGTGATCTGGCAGGAGAGCCGCTTCCAGCCTGACGCGGAAGGACCCGTGACGCGCAATGGACAGCGCGCGCAGGGCATCGCGCAATTCATGCCGGGCACGGCCGACGAGCGGCGGCTGCTCGATCCCTTTGATCCGGTGCAGGCGCTGCCGAAATCGGCCGAGTTTCTCGCCGAGTTGCGCGGTCAGTTCGGCAATCTCGGGCTCGCGGCGGCGGCCTATAATGCTGGCCCGCGCCGGGTGCAGGATTGGCTCGATGGCAAAGGGCAGATGCCCTGGCAGACGCGCAACTACGTCTCGGCGATTACGGGTGCGACCGTCGAGGATTGGAAGGACGCAGGCAAGGGCGGCAAGCCGCTGCCGAACCCGCCACCGACCTCCTGCCGCGAGCTGATGGCGCTGTTGAAGCGCGCGCCGAACCCGTTCGTCACCCAGCTCGAGCAGCATGTCGCACTGTCAGCCGCCAAGCTGTGGGGCGTGCAGCTCGCTGCCGGCTTCGACCGCAACAAGGCGCTCTCGATGTATGCGCGCGCGATCAAGGGGCTCGGCGCCGTCATCGGCGATCGCGATCCGAGCCTGCTTTCGTCGGTGATGCGCACGCGCGGCTTCCACGCCTTCTATCAGGTGCGGATCGGCGCCGATACGCGGGGCGAAGCCGATGATCTCTGCAACCGCATCCGCCGCGCCAACGGTGCCTGTTTCGTGCTGCGCAATCGCGGTGTGAGAGGCTGAGGGGCTGCGCTCGGCGCAGAGCCGCAGGCGCTCCTGGCGGTTGACGCAGTGATCGGCGGCCCTCTCTATGGCAGCACCATGCAATTCATCCCAGCGCAACCGTGACGCTTCCTCCGCTCGATTCCCCGCGCTGGCATGGCGCGCTGCGCGCCTTCGGCTGGGGCCTGCGCGCAACATCTGCCACCATCCTGTCGGCGGTCCTGTTCGTTACCTTCATCGGCATCGGCGCGCTGGCCACGATAGCGGCTTCAGCATGCTCTGGGCGATCCTGAGCACGGTGCTGGTCTGGGCCGGGCCGGCGCAGATCATTCTGGTCTCGACCCTCGGCTCCGGCGTCACCATCGTGCAGGCCGCGATCGCGGTGACGCTGAGTGCCATCAGGCTGTTTCCGATGGTTGTTGCGGTGCTGCCCTTGGTCCGCACGCCGGCGACCAGGCACCGGCATCTGGTGCTGGTGGCTCATTTTCACCGCGGTGACCTTGTGGGTCGAATGCTACCGCTTCCTGCCGCATGTGCCGCGCGAGGGCCGCATCGCCTTCGTGCATGGGCTCGGCACCGGCCTGGTCTCGATCGGGTTCGTCGCCACCATCATCGGCTATCTGCTCGCCGCCAATTTGTCGCAGACCTTCGGCGCGGCGGTACTGTTGCTGACGCCGCTTGCGTTTCTGTTCTCCACCGCGCGCAATTCCAAGGGGCTCGCCGACGGGCTGTCGCTCGGCCTTGGAATCGTGTTCTACCCGCTGGCCGCAATGCTCAATAGCGGCGTTGATATCCTCCTCAGCGGCGTGGCCGCCGGAACCATTGCGTTCGGCGTCCACAAATGGCGCCAGCGGAGCGAATTCGCATGAGCGACTTCATCGGCGATTGGCACGCGCTCGTGGTGCTGCTGGTGGCGGGCGTCATCCCGAACCACTGGCGCATGCTCGGGCTCTGGCTCGGCGGCGGCATCGACGAGGGCTCCGATCTCCTGATGTGGGTGAAGGCGGTGGCGACTGCGATCCTCGCCGGCGTCATCGCCCAGATCCTGGTGCAGCCACCGGGTGCGCTCGCCAGCGTGCCCTGGTTCCTGCGTTATGGCGCGCTGGCGGCCGGCCTTGGCGCCTTCATGGTGACGCGCCGTTCGATCTTTGCCGGCGTCGTCTGCGGCGAAGTCGTGATGCTCGCAGGCAAATGGTGGCTTGGCTAATTTGCCCGGCCGATCTGCAATCTGGTAGACTTCGCCAACTGATCGGACCGGATTGATGAGCACAGATACCGACCTTCGCCCGGGTGAAGTCACCGTCGATGTGGCGCCGCCGCGCGACGCGGCGCTGTATTTCATCGGCCGCATTCGCACGCCCTGGACCTCGCGGCTGGGTACGCCGCGCCAGGGCAGTCCCGAAGGGCCGGTGTGCCGGCTCGAGATCTTCGAGCCCTGGGTGCCGGCGCTGAAGGGCGTCGACTTCTACACCCATCTCGAGGTGATCTACTGGCTGCACCGCTCGCGCCGCGACCTGGTGATTCAGCGTCCAAAGCACGAGGAGGAGAAGACCCGCGGCACGTTTTCGCTGCGCTCACCGGTGCGGCCCAATCCGATCGGTACCTCCACCGTCCGCTTCGTCGCCATCGAAGGCAACACCGTGCTGGTGCGCGGGCTCGATTGCCTCGACGAGACCCCGCTGCTCGACCTCAAGCCCGACCGCTGCGTGTTCTCGCCGCTGTCGCAGCAGCAATTGGTCGGAGCGGACGGGAAGTAGGCCTCGGCGTCATTGCAAGGAGCGAAGCGACGAAGCAATCCAGAATTGCCGTGCTGCACTGGATTGCTTCGCTTCGCTCGCAATGACAAAGTAACGTGATCACCCCTTCAGCGCCGCGCTCAACTTCGCAGCGTGCTCTTCCAGCACCTTCGGGTCTTCCTTGCGGCTCGCAGGCGCCAGCAGCGCGACGCCGTCGTGGCGCGGCATCACGTGGACGTGGAGGTGAAACACCACCTGGCCGCTGGCCGGCTCATTGTGCTGCTGAACGGTGACGCCATCGGCCTCGAAAATGGTCATCGCCGCGCGGGCGATCTTGCGGGTGGCGCGCGAGACGTGGAGATAATCCTCCTCGGTGATGTCGAGGATGTTGCGGGCAGGGGCCTTCGGAATCACCAGCGTGTGGCCGGGCGAGCGCGGCATGATGTCGAGGAAAGCCAGCACGTGCTCGTCCTCGTAGACCTTGTAGCAGGGCAGCTCGCCGCGCAGGATTTTTGCAAAGATGTTGTTGCTGTCGTAGGCGGTCATGTCCGGCTCCTGAAGTCAGGCCCTGAATCTCATCGGTCTAGCCGGAACGTCAAGATGCCTCGTCCGCGCTTTTGCGGAACGGCCCTGCCTCGGTGAGCTCGCGGCCGGCGTCCTCGACGTAGGCGCGCTCGCGCAGCAGATAGTCGTCGATCGCACGTCGCAGGCCGCGATCGGCGATGAAATGCGCCGAGTAGGTGGTCCGCGGCAGATAGCCGCGTGCGATCTTGTGCTCGCCTTGCGCGCCTGCCTCGACGACCTTGAGTCGGTGCGCAATCGCGAAATCGATCGCTTGGTAGTAGCAGACCTCGAAATGCAGGAAGGGGTGGTGCTCGATCGCGCCCCAGTTGCGGCCGAACAGCGTATCCGAGCCGATGAAGTTGATCGCTCCCGCAATCCAGCGGCCGTCGCGCTTGGCCATGACCAGCAGCACGTCCTTGGCCATGCTCTCGCCGATCAGCGAGAAGAATTTGCGATTCAGATACGGCCGGCCCCATTTGCGCGAGCCGGTCTCCATGTAGAACTCGAAGAAGGCGTCCCAGGCGCCCTCGGTGAGGTCGCGGCCGGTCAGCCAGTGGATGGTGATGCCGGCGCTCGCCAGTGCATCGCGGCGCTCACGCTTGATCGCCTTGCGGTGGCGCGAGTTCAATGTGGCGAGGAAATCGTCGAAGCTGGAGAAGCCCTGGTTGTGCCAGTGGAACTGCTGGTCGGTCCGCTGCAGGAAGCCGTGCTCCGCGAGCAGCTCCCATTCCTTCTCCTGCGCGAAGGTGACGTGAACGGAGGAGGCCTTGCTGACCCCGCACAGCGCGACCAGGCCCTGCGCGAGCGCCGAGCCGATCTGCGCGCGATCCTCACCGTCGCGAATCAGGAGCCGCGGCCCGGTCGCTGGCGTGAACGGAACCGAGGCTTGCAGCTTCGGGTAATAGCGGCCGCCGGCGCGCTCATAGGCATCGGCCCAGCCGCGATCGAAGACATATTCGCCTTGCGAATGCGATTTCAGATAGCAGGGCACGATACCGACGACGCGCTCGTCGATTTTCGCAACCAGATGCCGCGGACCCCAGCCGGTGCGGGCAGTGGCCGCGCCGGAAGCTTCGGCAGCCGAGAAAAATGCGTGCGAGACGAAGGGGTTGTAAGACTGTGCGACGTCATCGCACGAGGTGGCAAGCACGGCGGCAAGCGGATTGGCGCAGGCGTCCCAATCGGCGGCAGAAATGTCGCTGACCGAGGGCAGCGCTTCGAGCGTGATCTCAGATGAAGCCATCGAACCCCAAGAAAGAGCAGAGAGGCGGCAACGCCCGCCTCGTGAGCCCCTCCCAAACATTGTGCATGACAGCAGCGAGTTCAAGTCCGCTGTCAGCTTGCCGGCGTGAAGCCCTCGAAGATCATCTGATCCGCGTAGCGCGCCGCCGCGGCGCGCTGTTCCGGCGTCCGGACGGTCCAGGCCAGCAACGGGCAGCCGAACAGGTTCCGCGCGATCCACGGCGCCAGTGCCGGCAATTGCTCGATCCAGAAGGCGACGAAATGCGGCTGGGTGCTGAAGCCATGCTTCAGATGCAGCATGGAATCACGCTGCTGTTGCGTCAGCTTCTCCCAATAGCCGTCGCTATAGGTGCGCTGGGCGACGATGCCGCGCGTCAGCGTCGGCATGGTCTCGCGGAGCGCGATCACCTGATCGGGATCGAAGGACATGCCGACAACCGGACCGGCATAGGAGCTGAGCACCTCGGCCATTCGCTTCACCAGCCGCCGGTCGCCCTCGAAACGGCTCTTCACTTCGACCACCAGCGGCACCTTGCCCGCGACCAGCGCACAAAGGTCACTGAGCGTCATCATCTGCTCATCGGTCGCCTTGAACTTGATGGCCTTCAGCTCGGCTGCCGTCTTCTCGACCAAGGGACCAGAGCCCTCGGTGAGGCGGCCGAGCTCGTGGTCGTGATGCACCATGGCTTCGCCGTCGGCGGAGAGCTGGATATCGCATTCGATCGCAAAACTGCCAGCGACCGCGGCACGTGCCGCCGCCGGCATGTTCTCGATCACGCCGCGTGCAGCGTCATGCAGGCCGCGATGGGCGACGGGACGGGCCGTCAGCCAGTCAGGTGCGCGCATCTCAAGCGACTTCGAACACGCCTTCGACTTCGACGGCTGCGTCCGACGGCAGCGCCGCGACGCCGACCGTGGTGCGAGAATGGCGCCCCTTGTCGCCGAACACGGCGACCATCAGGTCGGAGGCGCCGTTGAGCACCTTCGGTCCGTCGAGGAAGTCAGGCGCCGAATTGACGAAGCCGCCGAGCCGCACCACCCGCACGACCTTGTCGAGGTCGCCGACCGCGGCCTTCACCTGGGCGAGCAGATTGATGCCGCAACCACGCGCGGCTGCCGCGCCTTGCTCGACCGAGACGCCGGCGCCGAGCTTGCCCTTGGCGATCAGCTTGCCGTCGGCGTCGAAACAGACCTGGCCCGAGACGAACAGAAGATTGCCGCTGCGCACGAAGGGAACGTAATTCGCGACCGGGGCCTTCGGCGCCGGCAAGACGATGCCCTGTGTCGCCAAATTCTGTTCGACCGTACCCGTCATGGTGATTCCTGCCTGCTCATGAAGCCGGCCCGCCCTCGGGCCGCTGGTTTTCTTTGGCGCATCGGCCGGTCACATGCAAGCCGCTGTGGAGTAGGGCAGGCGAAGCGGGCGATACGCAAATCCTGTGCAGCCAGCGCGGTTTAGCCGATGACTTCTGCACTTTTAGGTGAGCCGGCCCCAGTTGCGACGCAATGCAGCGATCTCTAAGGTGACCCGCTATTGCGGTTGTCCGCCGGTTACAGGGAAAAATCATGGCTCATTCGTTTCGATTGTCGATGGGGGCGCTGGCCGTCGCTGCAATCGCATTGGGGCCGGTGAAAGCCGTGGCGGCGGTGGCGTTCCTTCCGCACGAGGCGCTCTATGAACTCAGCCTGCTCAAGACGCGCGGATCGAGTCCGATCAACAGCGCGCGCGGCCGCATGGTCTACCAGTTCTCCGGTAACGCTTGCGACGGCTATACCTCGGAATCCCGTCAGGTCTCCGAGCTCGACATTGGCGAGGGCAAGGTCACGCTGAGCGATTTGCGCATGACCGCCTGGGAGGACGCCGCAGGGAAGAGCTATCGCTTCAAGAGCGATTCCCGGATGAACGAGGCGGACTCCAATCTGACCGACGGCGTCGCCGAGCGGAACGGCGACCATATCACGGTCAAGCTGAAGCAGCCCGAGGTCAAGACCTTCACGCTCGACGGCGCGACCGTGTTTCCGAACCAGCAGGTCCAGCGCATCATCGAAGCTGCGCGCGCGGGCAAGACGCTGCTCGAGCTGACCTTCTACGACGGGTCCGACGACGGCGAGAAGGTCTACAACACGCTCACCGTGATCGGCCAGCCGATCACACCCGACAAGCCGGTTGCATCGCCCGATCCTGCAACGGAAAGCGAGCAACTGAAGGGGCTGACGCGCTGGCCGGTGACGGTCAGCTACTACGATCACGACGCCAAGAAGACGGAAGGCGCCCAGACGCCGGTCTATACGATGTCGTTCGAACTGTATGAGAACGGCGTGTCGCGGGCCGCTGGTGCTGGACTACAATGATTTCGTCATTGCCGGCGCGCTCAGCAAGCTCGAGATCAAGAACAGCAAGGACGCCAAGGCCTGCACTCACTGATTGCAGGAGTATCGTTGCCGTGACATCCGTCATCGAACGCGTCACATCCCGCGACATATGTAGCCGCCTCACGCGATTCTCGCTCCGTCGTGTTTGTCGTCTGCGTGCGGCTCCGCGCAGGTTGAAATGATGTGACGGGCTGTTGGATTTCGAACGCCGCACGCGCAGCTCATCTTCATTGTGGACGTCGACTTCGACGGACCCAAGCAATGGAGAATTCAAATGGCCAAGTTGAAGCTTCTGATTGCCGCGCTGTGCGCGACGGTCGTGATCAGCGCGCCGGCGATGGCGCGTGACTATCATGGACGCCATCGCGTCGTCGTCTCCGGGCCGGCGGAGCCCGGTCCGATCTATCTCGATGGTCGCTCCTGCATCCCGGCGCCGCGCATCGGTGCGTTTGCGACCGCACCCTGGGGCAATGGCAACGTTCCGTGCGAGCCGTATGGCTATGGCTACTACGGATACGGCGGCGGGTACGGTGGATACGCCGCGGACCACTGACTGATCGCCCGTGAGGGCGACGCGCGCCGAAGCGATCGATGATGACGGCCATTGGGTTGCTTCGGCGCAACGCATATTCAGTCCGCCTTCTCCGGCCCGTCATAGGCGATGCCGCGGATGACGGCGCTCTGGCCGAACTTCTTGCGCAGGGAATCCATCGCGCGCTCGGCGGAGGCCGAGCGGCGGTCGAGCATGTCGGTATCAACAGCCTCCGAACCCGGCCGCAACGCGCTGACACCGGCGCCCATCAGGCGGAACACGGTGCCGTCGGTTTCGCGCGCCAGCATCTCGCGGCACACGGCAAAGATCTTGCCGGCGAGCTGAGTGGGAGCCGTGATCGACTGCGAGCGCGTGCGTTGGCGGAAATCCGCCGTCTTCAGCTTCAGCGTGATGGTGCAGCCGGACAATTCGCTGGCCTTCAGGCGCGAGGACGTCTTCTCGCAGAGCCGCCACAAGATCTTCTCCAGCGTGGCATAGTCGCGGATATCGGTCTCGAACGTGGTCTCGCTGGAGATGGTCTTGGCGCCGCGGTCGGCCACCACCTTGCGCTCGTCGATGCCGCGCGCCAGCCGCCATAACCTGCGGCCCTCGGACGGAAACTGCTTCATCAGCTCGATCTCGTCGGCGCGCTGCAGGTCGGCGATGGTGCGGAAGCCACGCTGCGAAAGCCGCTCCTGCGTCGCAGGCCCGACGCCGAAGATGAATCCGACCGGCTTGTCGGCGAGCATTTCGCAGGCCTCGTCCTGGTCGAGCGTGGCAAAGCCGCGCGGCTTGTCGAGATCGGAGGCGATCTTGGCGAGGAACTTGTTGCTGGACAAGCCGACCGAGACCGTGATGCCGATGTCGCGCTCGATCTCGCGGGCGAAGCGCGCCAGCACCTTGGCTGCGATCATGCCGTGCACGCGCTCGGTGCCCGAGAGATCGAGAAAGGCCTCGTCGATCGACAGCGGCTCGACCAGCGGCGTCAGCGCCTGCATGGCATTGCGCACCTCGCGCCCGACCCGGACATATTTCGCCATGTCGGGCGGGATCACGGTCGCCGACGGACAGAGCGCGAGCGCCTTGAACATCGGCATTGCGGAGCGGACGCCGTAGGTGCGCGCGATGTAGCAGGCGGCGGAGACCACGCCGCGCTTGCCGCCACCGATGATGACGGGCTGGTCGGCGATGTCAGGATTGTCGCGCTTCTCGACCGTCGCGTAGAACGCGTCACAATCGATATGGGCCAGCGTCAGCGCCGCCAGCGAACGGTGGCGGATGAGGCGGGGAGAGCCGCAGCCGCCGCAGCGCCTGGCTTTGGCATCGAGGTCGAAGAGGCAATCGCGGCAGAAGCAGGTCGGCGCCATCGGGGCGCCGGATGTCGCGATCGCAGATGGCGTCGCAGCAGCCGGTGATCCTGCATCTGGCGCTGATACGCTCACGGCACGTCACGTTCCCATTTGCGGTCGCCAGTTACCTCTCCAAGGACCTCTCGCGCCGCCATGACGTTGGTCGGGTGCAACTGCGCGGACTTGGCAAAGGCCTTCACGGTCGCGTCATCGCGCAGGACAAAATCCAGTACGTGGATCAGGAAATTCGGGTCCGATGCCGACGTGCGCAGGCTTTCCGGTCCGATCCCGGTCTCGGCCAGGAAATTACCCAGCCGCTCGGGCTCGCCGGCGAGAAAAGAAAGCGCCTGAATCGCAACGATTTCAGCGACTTCGCGGGTTTTTTGAGCAGGCTTTTTCAAACGCGGATTTGCCTTTCCATTAACTTCTGGGTTCTACTTTAACCGCATCATGCCCGAGTCCCGGGAATTGGTTCAAGCAATCGGAAACCATCTCGTCGAAAGATGGAATGCGCCCTTAACGGCTTAGGGCAAATCTGGGGTTAGTTTGAATAGATAGCGGCAGGCCCGAGCCTGTCGGAGAGGCGGCAGGCAAGGTGTCAGAGAGTGGGAGGGACGGATGGGCAAGACCGTCCTGATCGTGGAGGACAACGAGCTCAATATGAAGCTCTTTCGCGATCTGTTGGAAGCACATGGGTACCAGACCTCCGGCACCAGTTCAGGTGTCGAGGCGCTCGACATCGTGCGCAAGACGCGGCCCGATCTAATCCTGATGGATATCCAGCTTCCGCAGGTGTCCGGCCTCGAGGTGACGCGCTGGATCAAGGACGATCCGGAGCTGCGCACGATCCCGGTGGTCGCGGTGACGGCGTTCGCGATGAAAGGCGACGAGGAGCGCATCCGCGAGGGCGGCTGCGAAGCGTATCTCTCCAAACCGATTTCAGTTGGCAAATTCATTGAAACAGTGCGTCGTTTTATCGGCTGAGTGGAGTTTTCGATGTCCGCGCGTATTTTGGTGGTCGATGACATCCCGGCCAATGTGAAGCTTCTGGAAGCGCGCCTGTCGGCCGAATATTTCGACGTGCTGACGGCCGCCAATGGCGTACAGGCGCTGCAAATCTGCCAGCGGGCCGAATGCGACATCATCCTGCTCGACGTGATGATGCCCGACATGGACGGCTTCGAGGTCTGCCGGCGGCTGAAGTCCAATCCGGCGACGCATTTCATTCCCGTGGTCATGATCACGGCGCTCGACAGCCCGTCCGATCGCGTGCGCGGCCTGGAAGCGGGCGCCGACGACTTCCTGACCAAGCCGGTCTCCGACGTGGTGCTGATCGCGCGCGTCCGTTCGCTGACGCGGCTGAAGATGATGGCCGACGAGTTGCGCATGCGCGCGCTGACCTCGCTCGAGATCGGCGTGCAGGCGCCCGAGCGCAGCGCCATCGCCGACGCCGGCAAGGGCGGTCGCGTCCTCTTGGTCGATGACCGGCGGTCGTCCTATGAGCGGCTGGCGCCGATGCTGGCGATCGAGCACCATGTGGATGTCGAAAACAATCCGGCGGAAGCGTTGTTCAACGCGGCCGAAGGCAGCTACGATCTGGCGATCGTGTCGCTCGACCTCCACAATTTCGACGGCTTGCGGCTGTGCAGCCAGATCCGCTCGCTGGAGCGGACGCGCCATGTGCCGATCCTGGCCATTGCCGATGCCGACAACAATGCGCGCCTGCTGCGCGGGCTCGAGATCGGCGTCAACGACTATCTGTTGCGCCCGATCGACAAGAACGAGCTGCTGGCGCGTGCGCGCACCCAGATCCGCCGGCGCCGCTACACCGATCATTTGCGCGACAACGTCCAGAACTCGATCGAGATGGCGATCACGGACGCGCTGACCGGGCTGCACAATCGCCGCTACATGGAGACGCATCTGCAGACGCTGGCCGATCAGGCCGCGGGCCGCGGCAAGCCGCTGGCGCTGATGGTGCTCGACATCGACTTCTTCAAGTCGATCAATGACGGCTACGGCCACGACGCCGGCGACGACGTGTTGCGCGAATTCGCGATGCGCATGCGCAAGTCGATCCGCGGCATCGATCTCGCCTGCCGCTATGGCGGCGAGGAATTCGTCATCGTGATGCCGGAGACCGATTTGCATGTCGCCGGCATGGTGGCCGAGCGGCTGCGGCGCTCGATCGCCAACGAGCCGTTCTCGGTGCACAAGGGCGAGAAGCGCCTCGACGTCACGGTGTCGATCGGCCTGTCGACGCTCGAGCACAAAGGCGAGCCGCTCAGCGACGTGATCAAGCGCGCCGATACCGCGCTCTACCGCGCCAAGAATGACGGCCGCAATCGCGTCGTCGCCCTGCCGCCGAACGAGCCGGGCCGCCTGCCGCAGGCCGCGGGCAGCGCGCGCTAAAGGGCAGGGGGATCGTTGCTTCACGGCCGCGGTCCGGTCGCGATCCGGATTTGATTCTCCGCTGTCGTCACCCGCGAATGCGGGTGATCCAGTATTCAAGAGACGTTTGTGATTTATCGGGCTGCCGCGGCGTACTGGATCGTCCGCACTTCGCGGAATGACAGTTGAGTGTGTCGCTGTCCAATGGCCCCACACGTAAGGCATGCTGTCCCGTTCCCGCGACGCATCTGCGCCCGAGCTTTTGCTGCAATCTCCCCCTCCTGAAGAGCAGAGGGCGCAGGGAAGGCCGGGTGCCAGCCGCACCCATGGCCCGCGTGCAGAAAAAAAGCACGCGGCAGAACCACAGGTTACGCCGGACATTCCGGCCTTCCCTGCGCGATGGCTTTACGGCTTACTCCGCGCTCTCCCCGGGGACCGGCGTTCTTGCCCCCGTTTTCCGCGACAATGCGTCAACGCATTGCGCGGGGCATCAGCACCGGGATGCCAGGACCACACGGCTTGACCGTGCGCATCGTGTTGTTCGTCCGCATGGATCAACCACGCTGCAACCCGACACGCCCACCGCATCCCGCCTCCACGTCCGTGACGATCGCGAAGCGCCCCTCAGGTGAGGCGGGATGGACGTAGATAAGCATGATTTCCGAAAAAAAGAAAGAGAAAAATGCCGTGCCGGGAATGGTCGAGGGCGATCCGATTGAAAGGATTTGCGAAATGAGTTTTTAGGCGCAATCCCGTAGCACCTCAGGGTGGATCAGCTTGCGCTCTCACACCGGAAATCGGTCCGGTCTGAAATGGGCCCACGAGCAGATGTTCATGGACCAGCAGACGGGCTCACTGGCGGTGGCGAAACACGCTGAATTGAAACGATTGCGCAGCCCCCCAAGGCGTCGAATGGATATGCGATCGCGTACTAACGAGCTCGAACACAGGCCCAAGCGTTTTGCCGAGGCTCGCCGCATCGTAGCGAACGACCTGCAGGCCGCTGCATCGCTCCGGACCATCGAGCGCGAAGGTCGCAATAATGGCGTGCCCTCCGGCTTTCAATGCCCGACGGAGGCGCGCGACATAAGCCGAACGCTCATGTTCCTCGCCCAGGAAGTGAAATGCTGCCCTGTCATGCCAGACTTCATATGTCCTGGCCGGCTCCCAGGATGTGGCGTCGGCGACCATCCAGTGAGCTCGTGCAGCGTCACCGCCAAGGCGCGCTTTAGCGGCCTCGATCGCTGTTTTCGATAGATCAAGCACGGTCACGTCCTCAAAGCCGCGCTGAACCAACTTGTCAACCAGACGTGACGAGCCGCCGCCGATGTCGATGATGGCTGTACCGGTGGTCGCACCAACCTGCGCAATCAATTCAAGTGACGGAGCAGGGTTTTCCTGAAACCAGCTGACTTCGCTTTCGGCCTTTTTGGAATAGACGTCTTCCCAATGGGATTGAGAACTTTTGCCTTGCATGCGCTCTCCTCCACCCGGGCCCACAGTCCGTAGGGCGGATCAGCGAAGCGTGATCCGCCACGCTTTCGTTCGTCGCGAATGCCGGATAACGCTACGCTAATCCGGCCTGCGAGACTACGGACTTTGGTCACGCGATCCGTAGCGTGATCCGCGTCAGCTCCGAGGGACGGCCGAGCCGCAGCGCGAAGCCAGGCCACAGCGCGGTGCCGTTGTTGACGTAGAGCGTCATGCCGTCGACCTCGTAGCGGCCGGACACGAAACCGGCATTGGCGCGCGCGGCCAGCCGGTCGAGGCCGACGATCATGCCGCCATGCGTGTGTCCGGAGAGTTGCAATCCGATGCCGAGCGCGGCGGCGCGGCGGGCCTCGCCCGGCTGGTGGTCGAGCAGGATGACGGGAACGCCTGCGGGCGCGCAGTCGAGGGCGGCGGTGAGGTCGGGGGCGGGATGTCCTGATCGCGCCGACCGGTCGGTCACGCCGGCCAGAACAAGTCTGCCACCGTCGCGTTCGAGAACGACGTGCCTGTTTTCGAGCACGCGCATTCCCAGCGTGGCATAGTGCTCCATCCAGGCGCGGTAGCCGAAGTAATATTCGTGATTGCCGGGGATCACGTAGACGCCGTCGGGCGCGCGCAGGTGCCGCAGCGGCTCGACATCCGCCCGCCGGATGGCGAGAGGGCCGTCGATCAGATCCCCGGTTACGACGATCAGGTCGACACCGAGGCTATCCGATCGCTTGACGAGGGCATGCGTCCACGCAGCAGGGAAAAGCCGGCTGATATGGAGATCGGTCAATTGCAGCATCGTGTAGCCGTCGAATTGTCGCGGCAATCCGCGAATGCCGATCTCGACGTCCGTCACGGGTGGCACCCGTATGGCCTGATGAACGCCGATCGCGGCCAGGACGCCGGCGACCGCGGCCATCGCGGCGCGAACGCCGTCGGGCACGTTCACGCTGCCGCCATGGACCAGCATCGCAAGCAACATCGTGCCGTCGAGCAGCACTTGCAGCAACGCGAGGAAAAGGATCGCGCCGAACACCCAGTTGAAGAGGATAACCAACGGGCGTGGAAACTCCGGGGACAGCACCGAGCCCGAAGAGAGTTTGCTCCAGAAATGGTACTGCGAGCCAATGAGCAGGAGCACGGCGATCGCGGCTTTCGCCGTCAGCGGCACGTGGAGTGGCCAGACGAAGCGGGCGACGACCAGCAGGGCGGGCAAGCCGAATATGAGATGGAAAATGCGCTCTCTCCGGAATGGCTACGCACGAGGCCGGGATTTATGCAGTCCTGCACGTCATCGCAATCCGTGAGCGCGGTATTGTCGAGGACGGTGACAGGGAGGGTTGCGGTGATGCCGGAGCGAGCATCGCCCGCGTAAGCGAGCTTGTCCGACGAAACCCAACGGGCGAAGACGGAGGCGATACGCGGGGAAATCCCGGATAACGCTCCGCTCGTCCTGGCGACGCTGGCTTCACGATTCAGCCGCAATCAGTGCGACCAATCGCGACGCAATTCTGCCGATTGACGGCCGACTGAAGATAAGGGAATAGCCATACTCCGGCGCACACGATGGCTGCGATCGCCAGAAGAATGACGATCGGCAAAAGGTCTGGACGGCGCCGATTTGGTTCGGCCACTCAAGGTTTCCATATCGGCGCGTAGCGGAGAAGCATCGCGCAGCCTCTACGCCAGGAAACACCTGGCTTCAGCGCGCGGGGACGGTGCGCCGAAGCAGGCCTATGGTAATTTGGTGCCGGCCGTGGCCACCTTCGATCCTGAAATGTCATGAAAATGCGCTCTCGCAAACAAGCGATTCGAGCTATTGAGCGGCGCTCGTTTCGAATTGAAAGCCCCGCCCAAATCAGCGCGCTGCCTGAGCCGGCGCTTTGTGCGATACGGCGCCCTTGTGCCGATCGAGCCGGCGGCTAAACTCCGGAAAACCGGGAGGATTTGATGAAGCTATTTGGGGCGTTGCGGTCGCTTGCCTGTGGTGCGTTGCTCGTTGCGGCTGGACCTTCGGCTTGGGCCGGGGGAACTTACGAAATTCCCGCGGGGGCACATTTCAACAAGGACAAGCTGGCAAAGATCGGCGACTTCTTCCGCAACGAAGTGGCGACGGGGAAAATTCCCGGCGCGATCCTGCTGATCCAGCAGCACGGCAAGCCGGTCTACCATGAAGCTTTCGGCGTGCAGGACGTCGTGTCGAAGGCGCCGATCACCGACCACACCATCTTTCGCCTGGCCTCGATGACCAAGGCCATCACCAGCGTGGTTGCGGTGAAGATGCTCGATGAGGGCAAGTTCTCGCTCGACGACCCCGTCGCAAAATACATTCCCTCGTTTGCCAATGTGAAGGTCGGCGTCGAGAAGGAAGGCGAAGACGGCGCCAAGACGCTCGAACTGGTGCCGCCGAAGCGGCCGCCAACCATACTCGACCTGATGCGCCAGACCTCCGGTATCACCTACGGCTTCTATGGCGATAGCCTGGTCCGCAAGGCGTATCGGGCTGCCAACATCTATGCCGGTGATTTCGACCTCGCCGAGTTCGCCGAGCGGATCGCAAAACTGCCGTTGCACAATCAGCCGGGCGCGCTGTGGCAATATGGTCATTCCACCGACATCCTGGCCCGCATCATGGAAATCACATCCGGGAAATCGTTGATCGATGTCGAGAAGCAGGAGCTGCTCGATCCGCTCGGCATGAACGATACCCGCTTCTTCGTTACCGACCCGGAGAAGCAGAAGCTGCTGGCGCAACCGATGCCGAACGACAGCGATTTCAAGGTGGGGCGCGAAAACAACCCGGCCGTTCGCAAGAAGATGATGTTCGCCAGCGGCGGCATGGTCTCGACCATGGCGGACTATTCGCGCTTTGCGCAGATGCTGCTCAACGGCGGCACCTATGACGGCAAGACCATTCTCAGTCCGAATGCGTTCAAGCAGTTGACGACGGATCGGGTCGGGCCGGGTTCGGGCGTCGACCGGGATTATTTCTACTTTCCGGGAGATGGCTTCGGCTTTGGCCTCGGCCTCGGCATTCGCACCGATGCCGGTAACGCCAAGCCGCCGGCACCGGGCGATCTCGGCGAACTGAAATGGGACGGCGCCACCGGCTGCTATTTCGTGATCGACCGCAAGCAGGACATGTTCTTCGTTCTGCTCGAGCAGACGCCCTCGGAGCGCCAGCGTATCCAGAAGACCGTGAAGCAGCTGGTCTATGAGGCGATGGAGAACTGACGTAACGCTTGGCGGCAGTTGCGCAAGCCCACGCTCATCCGACCGGTCGCATGCCGTGCATAAGTCTCGGCGGCAACCGGTCCTTGATGTGCACGTGTTACGTCAAAAGAACCGCAGCAACCATTCCAATGAGCGTCAAGGCCAGCCCTGCGACCAGCATCGGCACCAGGCTGCTGCCGGAATAGGGGTTGGCGGAGACCTTTTCGGTCTCGGGATGCGCTCGATGTTTCATGGCGTAATCCTTCCTGCTGACACCTGACCGTTTCACGGAAAGTGAGCCGAACAGGTGCTACGCGGGCATTCGATCTTTAAAAGATGTATTGCAAATATATGTTTATAGCGCTTCAGTGGGTTTGTAAAGCTGATCCGTTTCCGGGGCTCACGCGCCCGCAATTGTTGCGGCCCCTCGATCGCCGATGCAGGGAATGATCCATGAGGCTGACGAACTTCACCGACTTCGCCTTGCGGCTGCTGATGTATGCGGCGGCTCACGAAGAACGGTTGATCACCATCGAGGAGACATCCGAAGTCTATGGCGTCTCGCGCGCCCATTTGATGAAGATCACGAACACCCTGACCAGAGCCGGATTTCTCAAGGCGGTGCGCGGGCGCTCGGGCGGCCTGATGCTGGCGAAGGCGCCCGGCAAGATCCGGCTCGGCGACGTGGTTCGCGCCACGGAACCCGATTTTGCGCTGGTCGAATGCTTCGGCACAGGCAACCAATGCGTCATCACGCGCAGCTGCCGGTTGCGTGGCATTCTCTCCGAAGGGCTCGACGCCTTCAACACCGTGCTCGACAAGTACACGCTTGCCGACCTGATGCTGGCACCAAAGGCTTTTGGCGCGCGGCCGGCGGCATGATCCACCACGCCCTTGCCGGTTGACGCCGGGCGAATGGCATCGGCGTTCGCTTCCCGAAGCGGCACGACTACCTGTCGCGCCGGCGGCCTATCTCTTCAGCAACACGACCTGGCGGTGTCTGGCTTGCAACGGCAGGGCCGGACGCCGTCTGAACTCCGGTCCTTGATCCGCGATGGGGCGACGATAGGTGTCGACACGACGTTGCCAGCCCGCTTCCCAGATGCGGCTGGCCGGTTGATTGACGACGCGTTCGTGCAAGACCTGTCGCGCGGCTTCGGCAAATTCCGCGAGCACGGCTTTCGGCTCGGTGGTGCTGCCGTTCATCGCGAGCAGCACCTGCTTGAGGCCCCAGCCTTGCCGCCGTCCTGTTTGCGGGTCCACGCTGGTCTCAGCCGCGTTGGTGCCTTCGCCCTTGAAATTGATGTAGTCGATCAGCGGATACAGGTCCTTGGACGCCCGTGTCACACGCGAGAACTGCGCGACGATGTGGTCGCGCTCCGCGCCGTCGGTCGTGTTGGCGAGGATCTTGTCCATCGCGCCTTGCGCGCGCAGCACCAGGAACTGGGTTTGTGCCGTCATCGTCTCGAGCAGGAACCGGCGCAGCTCTTTCATCTCGGGCGAGTTGAAGTTCTTCTTGAAATCCGCCCGGCTGGTCCAGGGACATGGCGGCGTCGGCGTCTTGTCGAGCCACGCCGGCACATGCGCATTCTCCTGGCGGAGAAACGTCAGCAGATACGGAAAGCTTTCCTCGAAAGGCGGCGCCTGGCCTGCCGGGAACCAGATGAAATGGCCGACACCAAGCGAGGCAAACGCCTCGCCCGGATTCCACGACGTGATTCCGTCGCGCTTGCCGCCGGTCTCGTTGAGCCAGATCTTGCGGCCGACCTTGCTGGCCTCTTCGGCACTCAGCACCAGTTGCGGCACGGCTGACGCCGCCGGTTTGCCGCTCGGCATCTGCTCCTGGAGCCTCAAGGCAAAATTGCGATCGTCCTGATCCTTCGCATCATCCGCCGGGCGCGCCAGGACCTGTTCCGCGTTTTCTGCGCGCGCCGGTCCGGCGGGGCACAGAGAGAGGCAAGAAAGCAGCAAAGCGCCGCAAATGAATTGCCACCAATTGGACTGTTGACGCTTCGCCTGTCGGGCGAATTGAGCACGCATTGTTCCCCGACCGTCGTGGCTCGCTGATACCGCGCCGCGCATAGTCTGCACGAAATGTGTTTCCTTGGTGCTTTTCTTTGGCAAATGTCGGGGCACGTTCTCAGAGAACGCAAAACGCCGGCAGAGATGAACTCTGCCGGCCCGATTTGTCGTGCTGTGTGTCTTTGCCGCTTACGCCGCGCGGACGTTCTTGAGGAACTTCTCAAGCTCCTGCTTGAGTCGACCGCTGTCCTGCGACAGCGCGTGCGCGGAGGAGAGCACCTGCGCCGAGGCCGCACCGGTCGCATTGGCACCCTGGCTGACATCGCCGATATTGCCGGCGACGCGCGCGGTGCCGCCCGCGACCTCCTGGACGTTGCGGGAGATCAGGCCGGTCGCCGTACCTTGCTCCTCGACCGCGGCAGCGATGCCGGAAGCGATCTCCGAGATCTGCTTGATGGTGCCGCCGATCCGCTTGATCGAGGCGACCGACGACTGCGTCGCCGACTGGATGCCCTCGATCTGCTGGCTGATGTCCTCGGTCGCCTTGGCGGTCTGCGATGCCAGCGCCTTGACCTCGGAGGCGACCACCGCGAAGCCGCGGCCGGCATCGCCGGCGCGTGCGGCCTCGATGGTGGCATTGAGCGCCAGCAGATTGGTCTGGGCCGCGATCGAGGTGATCAGCTTCAAGACGTCGCCGATCCGCTCGGCGGTGCGCGACAGCTCGCTGATGCCGATATCGGTCTGCTCGATCTGGCGCACCGCTTCCTCGGCGATGCCGGTCGAGGCCGTCACCTGGCGGCCGATCTCGTTGACGGAGGAGGTCATCTCCTCGGTCGCGGAGGCGACCGACTGCACATTGGCCGAGACCTGCGTCGAGGCCGAGGCTGCGCTGTTGGAGAGCTGCTGGGTCCTTTCCGCTGTCTTGGTCAGCGTGCCCGCCGCCGCCTCGAGCTCGTGCGACGCGCTCGATACCTTGTTGATGATCTGTCCGACGGTTGCTTCGAAATCATCAGCCATTTTGCGCATGGCCAGCGTCTGTTCGTGCTTGGCGGCGTCGAGGTAGACCGCGATCGAAAGATCCATGTCGAGCATGGCCGCACGGGTGATCGCGGCCTGCATCAGCGCCTTCTTGTCGCGCGCCGAGGAGGTGCCGAACCAGCCGTTTGCGGTGTCCGTCTCGATCGCCTGGGTGAGGCCGGTGACGATCAGGGAGTAGGCGGCGATGGTCCAGCGCGGCTCAAGGCCGAGCTTGGCGTTGATCTGGCCGATCCGCGAGACCGACGCCGCGTAGGCGCCGTCGAATTGGGCGTTCGCGATCACGGTCCAATGCTCGATCTGGGCCTGCTTGGCCTGGCGGATCGCGGTCTGGTCGGCGACCAGCCGCGCGGCTTGCGGATGTTTGCCGAGCTGCGAATAGAACTTGTCGAGCAGGCCGGGCAGGGCCTTGGCGATCAGCGGCCGCAGGTCGCGCAACGCGTCCCTGCTGGCGCGGTCGATCCCGATGAAGTCGAGGCGGGTCTGCAGGCTCTGAGCGTCGGTCATCGGTGATCCGGATCCAAGGGGGCGGGAGAGAGGAAAGCGCGTTGGTTCCTAAGTACCTCGCCAATTGCAAATGTTTGGTTTCCAGTTTCTTACTGGACCAAAGAAAAATCGCCCGCGCGTCCGCCCGACGGTAGCGGATGGCATCGCCCAAAAACAAAACGGGGCCCGAAGGGCCCCGCTGGAAGTCGGTCAACGTACCGCGTGCTTACTTGATCTTGGCTTCGCGGAATTCGACGTGCTTGCGCGCGACCGGATCGTACTTCTTCTTGACCATCTTGTCGGTCATGGTGCGCGAGTTCTTCTTGGCGACGTAGTAGAAGCCGGTGTCGGCGGAGGACACGAGCTTGACCTTGATGGTGACCGCCTTGGCCATGTCTAGAAACCTCAGGAATCGATAGGGAATGGGGCGCCGGCCAAAGGAGGGGGCGCAGATGGCGCGCAACCTAGCCAGCCAGCGCCCAAAGTCAAGGTTTGGGAGACCGTATTCAGGCGCTTTAACCCTCGAAAAAGCGGTTTTTCGGCCGCGGCAGGCCCAGATTCTCGCGCAGGGTCCGCCCCTCATACGCGGTCCGGAAGATCCCGCGCCGCTGCAGCTCCGGAACCACCCGATCGACGAAATCGGTCAGTCCCTGCGGCAGATAGGGGAACATGATGTTGAAGCCGTCGCGAGCCGCGGCTGACCAGCCATTCCTCCATCTGGTCGGCGATGGTTTGCGGCGTGCCGACGAAGGCCAGGCCGCCATAGCCGCCGACCCGCTGCGCCAATTGGCGCACGGTGAGATTGTCGCGCGCGGCGAGATCGACCACGCGCTGCCGCCCGGTCTTGGAGGCATTGGTCTCGGGAATGGGCGGCAGCGGGCCGTCCGGATCGAAGCCCGAGGCATCGGTGCCGAGCATCACCGAGAGCGAGGCGATCGCGCTTTCGTAGTTCACCTTGCTGTCGAGCAGCGCGCGCTTCTCCTTGGCTTCCTCGACGCTGTCGCCGACCACCACGAAGGCGCCGGGCAGAATCTTCAGATGCTCGGGATCGCGGCCGATCTTCTCCATCCGGCCCTTGATGTCGGCATAGAGCTTCTGCGCGTCGGCCAGGCTGCCGCCGCCGGTGAACACGGCTTCCGCGGTCTCGGCCGCCAGCTGCCTGCCGTCCTCGGAGGCACCGGCCTGCACGATGACAGGCCAGCCCTGCACCGGACGGGCGATGTTCAGCGGCCCACGGACCTTGAGATATTTGCCCTTGTGGTCGAGCACATGCATCTTCTCTGGGTCGAAGAACAGCCCGCTCTCGACGTCGCGCACGAAGGCGTCGTCGGCGAAGGAGTCCCACAGGCCGGTGACCACGTCATAGAACTCGCGAGCGCGCTTGTAGCGCTCGGCATGCTCCATGTGATCGTCGAGGCCGAAATTCAGCGCCGCATCCGGATTGGAGGTCGTGACGATATTCCAGCCCGCGCGCCCGCCCGAGATGTGGTCCAGCGAGGCAAAGCGACGCGCCACGTGATAGGGCGCGTCGAAGGTGGTCGAGCCGGTCGCGACCAGGCCGATGTTCTCGGTGACGGCCGCGAGCGCCGACAGCAGCGTGAACGGCTCGAACGAGGTCACGGTGTGGCTGCGCTTCAGCGCATTGACCGGCATGTTCAGCACGGCGAGGTGATCGGCCATGAAGAAGGCGTCGAACTTGCCGGCCTCGAGCTTGCGGATCAGGTCCTTCAGATGCTGGAAATTGAAATTGGCGTCCGGCCAGGCCCCGGGATAGCGCCACGCGCCGGTGTGAATGCTGACAGGGCGCATGAAGGCGCCGAGCTTGAGTTGACGTGGGGCCGGTCGATTGGGGGCCATGGGCGCTCGTCCGCAATGTTGCTTGTTCCCATGACATAGGAACCGCGTAGGCCAACGCCATCGCCTCAGCTGCAGAACAGGATTTTGTTTTTCACGGCGTTTGCAGCACCGTCATTCTGGAACGATGCGAGCAACGCAGAGAACGGTGTCGTCCCGGCCTTGCGCCGAAGAGTCGAAGGGGGCGATCGAAATCCGCGTATGGGTTCCGGCGTTCGCCGGGACGACACCATTTGCTTGGTTTTCGCTCGCAATGACGGCGAGAGCGCTTACTTGCCCCGCGCGTGCTCGTCGAAGGCCGAGAGCACGGCCAGCGTCATCGCGGTGACGCCGGTCTCGATGGTCGGCTTTGGCACCGGCGCGAACAGCGGCGAATGATTCGACGGCAGCGGCGGGCCGCTGCCGTTGCGCGCGGCCGTGACGCGCTCCGGCTCATAGACGCCGATGTTGAAGAACATCGACGGCACGCCGGCATTGATGAATTCCGAATAGTCCTCGCTCGGCGTGCCTGCCGGCGAAGTCTTGAACTTGTCGCCGAAGGCGACCTTCAGCACCTTCGCGGCGGTGCCGACCACGCTGGCGTCGTTGATGACGGCCTTGGCGCCCTCGGTGATCTTGATCTCGGGCGGCGGCGCATCCGCCATCGCGGCGACCGCCTTCGCGGTCCGCTCGATGCCGGCCAGCATCTTGGCCCGTACCTCCGGCTTGAAGGTCCTGATGGTGCCGAGCAGGGTGACGTCGTCGGGAATGATGTTCTCGGCCGTGCCGCCGTGGATTGCGCCGATGCTGACGACGCCGAACTCGGTCGGGTCCTTCTCGCGGCTGATCACGCTCTGCAGGTCGACGACGAAGCGGGACGCCATCATGACCGGATCGATCGTCGCCTGCGGCGCCGCGCCATGTCCGCCGCGGCCGTGGAATTTCACGAACAGGCTGTCGGAGTTCGAGGAGCCGATGCCGACGCGATAGTACACAGAGCCATAGGGCCCGGGACCGTCATGCAAGGCGAAGCCGAAATCGGGTTTCGGGAAGCGCGTGAACAGACCGTCCGCGATCATCGCCTTGGCGCCCGACACGATCTCCTCGGCCGGCTGGGCAATGAACATCAAGGTGCCGTGCCATTTGTCCTTCAGCTCGACCAGCGTGGTGGCGGCGCCGACCCAGCTCGCCATGTGGATGTCGTGGCCGCAGCTATGGTCGACGAAGGTTTCCCGCCCATTCCAGACCGTCTTGTCGTGGCTGGCATAGGGAAGCCCGGTCTTCTCCTCCATCGGCAGCGCGTCGAGCTCGGTACGCACCATGATCGTCGGGCCGTCGCCATTGCGATAGAGCGCGACGAGGCCGGTCTTGCCGACATTCTCGGTGACCTCGAAGCCGAGGGCGCGCATCTCGGCGGCGAGCTTCGCGGCCGTCTTCACCTCCTGGAAGGCGAGCTCCGGATGGGCGTGGATGTCCTTGTAGAGCGCATCGAGCTTCGGGTACTCGCGCTCGACCGAGCTGGTGATGGTGCTCTTGAGCGCCGGGACGTCGAGCTCGGCGTGGGCCTGCGGCAGAATCGCGCCCAGCGCGACGGATACGAGCAGGGCAGGGAGAGCGTGCTTCATCGATCGGACTCCGGCGTTTGCGACAGCTATTCCTAGCGCCAATCAACCCGCTTCGCCCAGCACATCCTTCTGCATCTTGCCGTCGTAGAAATGGAAGAACGGCACCGGCGCGTCGTGACGCAGCGGCCCGGTCGCCAGCCGCTTCTCCAACTCGCCCAGCACGTTTTTGGTCATGGCGTGCAGATCGGCGAGCGGCTTGGAGCCGAGCTCGACCCAGACCAGCTCGACCAGTTCGGCATCGGGGTGAATCACGCCGTCGACGCGGTGGGCGATGGCGGAGGCGTCGGCGGTGAAGAAGCGGGTATCGAAACGCTTGATGCGGCCGGGCGGGGTGATGGCGCGTGCGATCAGGAACAGGCCGGAGGGGTCGGGCAGCAGGCCGGCGTCGGTGAACGGCGCCCAGGGACCTTCGAGCTTTGGCGTCTTGCCGTCCACCTTACGTCCCAGGCAGAGGCCGGTTTCCTCGCAGGCCTCGCGGATCGCCGCAATGGCCAGCGACTTGGCCCGCGAGGACGAGGTCTTCGGGCTGCCCTTGAACAGATTGGATTCGAGCTCTCGGGGCATCGGCGCTGCCACCGGCACGCGATGGTCCGACTTGTCGACGCGGCCGCCCGGAAATACGAACTTGCCGGGCATGAACACCACCTTGTCGTGGCGTTTGCCGACCAGAACCTTCGGCACAGGCCCGCTGCGATCGATCAGGATCAGGGTCGCCGCATCCCGCGGCTTGGTATAGGGATGATGATCGGCTTCCTTCTCTTCCCGCGCTGGCGCAGCGGCCCCCTGTGCGACGTCGGTCATGTCCATCCCTGAATTTTTATTGTTGTCGTTCTGGCTTACACCGGCGGAACACTTGGCTCCGCCGTCTCGTCGAAGCCGTGCATGCGGAACGCCCATTGCAGGGCGACCACCGCGCCCTTCACCGGCTGCAACAGGAGCAGCGACGATACCAGCGTCAGCGGCAAATAGATCGCAAGCTGCAGTCCCACCGGCGGCGAATAATTGGTCTCGATATAGAGCGCGAGCGGCACCACGATGTGGCCGACGATGACGATCACGAGATAGGCCGGCAAATCGTCGGCGCGATGCGCGGAGAAATCCTGGCCGCATTTGTCGCAGTTGTCGGCGACCTTCAGGAAGGCGCGGAACAGCTTGCCTTCGCCGCAACGTGGGCAGCGGCCGCGGAAGCCGCGCTTCATCGCGGTCCAGAGGTCACGCTTCTCGACGGCGCCGGTCTCGCGGGTCCAGGTTGTCGGGGGCAACGCTGTCGGCGTCGTGCTCATGGCGTCCATGATCTGCCTTTCTTCGATTTGCCGGATTTGGATGTGGCCTTTGGCTTGCGGTCCTTATCACGACGGTTTTGAGTTGCTTCCTGCTTTGCCTTCGCGCGTTTCGGCAATTTCGATTTTGCTCTCCCCGCCGGGTTTTCGCGCCGCTTGTGGCGCGGGACCAGCACGTCGGCCTGGGTCAGCAGCTCGAAACGTAACGCGCCGGCCACGGGTGCCGCTTCTACCAGACGGACGTCGACGACGTCACCCAATCGGTGCATGGCACCGCTGCGCTGGCCGATCAGCGCATGCCGCGCCTCATCGTAGGTGTAGTACTCGGTGCCGAGGGTGCGGATCGGCACCAGACCGTCGGCGCCGGTATCATCCAGCTTCACGAACAGGCCGGCGCGGGTGACGCCGGAAATGCGGCCCTGGAAGGTGGCGCCGACCCGGTCGGCGAGGTGATGCGCGATCAGCCGGTCGGCGGTCTCGCGCTCCGCCTTCATCGCGCGTCGCTCGGTGACCGAGATCTGCGCTGCGACCTCGCTCAAATGATCCGCCGTCTCGCCGTCGGGCAGGCCGCCGTCGCCGAGATCGAGCGCACGCAGCAGGCCACGATGCACGACGAGGTCGGCGTAGCGGCGGATCGGTGAGGTGAAATGCGCGTAGCGCCGCAAATTGAGGCCGAAATGCCCGTAGTTTTCCGAGGAATATTCGGCCTGCGCCTGCGAGCGCAGCACCACCTCGTTGACCATGTGCTCGTAGTCCTGGCCCGCCACCACCGTCAGCACGCGGTTGAACAGCGAGGGGCGCAGCGCGCCCGACTTGGCGAAGGGCACGTCGAGCGTCTTCAAAAATTCCTGCAGCGCGTGGACCTTCTCCACCGTCGGCTCGTCATGGACGCGATAGATCAGCGGCAGCGCTTTCTTCTCCAGCGCCTCGGCCGCCGCGACGTTGGCGAGGATCATGAACTCCTCGATCAGCTTGTGCGCATCGAGCCGCTCGGGCACCACGACGCGGTCGACGGTGCCGTCGGGCTTGAGCAGGATCTTGCGCTCGGGCAGATCGAGCTCGAGCGGATCGCGGGCATCGCGGCCGCGCTTGGCTACCGCATAGGCCGCATAGAGCGGTTTCAGGATCGGTTCGAGCAGGGGGCCGGTGGTATCGTCGGGCTTGCCGTCGATCGCGGCCTGCGCCTGCGCATAGGACAGCTTGGCGGCCGAGCGCATCAAGATGCGGTGGAACGAGTGCGAGCGCTTGCGGCCGTCAGGCGCGAGCACGATGCGCACCGCCAGCGCGCCGCGCGGCTCGCCGGGTACCAGCGAGCAGAGATTGTTGGAGATGCGCTCGGGCAGCATCGGCACGACGCGATCGGGGAAATAGACCGAGTTGCCGCGCTGGAGCGCGTCGCGATCGAGCGCCGAGCCGGGGCGGACGTAGTAGGCGACATCGGCGATCGCGACGTGAACGATGAAGCCGCCCTTGTTGTTCGGATCGGGATCGGGCTCCGCATGAACTGCGTCGTCATGATCCTTGGCGTCGGGCGGATCGATGGTGACGAGCGGCAGCTCGCGCCAGTCCTCGCGGCCCTTCAAGCTGGCGGGCTTGGCAGCCTCCGCTTCCTCGACGGCGGCCTTGGAGAAATCCAACGGGATCTCGTGGGCATGGATCGCGATCAGGCTGATCGCCTTCTCGGTCGCGACCGAGCCGTAGCGCTCCTTGACGCGGGCCGATGGCAGGCCGAAGCCGCGCCCGCGCAGCAGGTCGACGCTAACGAGATCGCCGTCCTTGGCCTCGCGGCTGTCGGCCTCTGCAATCGCGAGCTCGCGTCCGGCCTGCTTCTTCTCGACCGGGATCAAGCGTCCGCCGCCATGAGGGAGGGCGCGGAAGATGCCGAGCACGCGCGTGCGCGCCTTGTCGAGCACCTTGACGACACGGCCGCGATAGGGCGCATCGTCGCCGTCACCGACGCGGTCGACCCGCAGCAACACGCGGTCGCCGACGCCGGCGGTGGCGCCGGGGCGGACGTGGCGCGGGTTAAGGATGCGGATACGCGGCGGCTCGGATTGCTCGGCTTCGTCCCATTCGGCCGGCTTGGCGATCAGCTCGCCGTCGCTGTCGCGCCCGGTGATGTCGGCGATCAGCGTAGCGGGGAGGGTGTCGGTCTCGGTGATGGTCTTGCGGCCGCTCTTCTTGACGGCGCCGTCGGCGACGAGCTCGCGGAGGAGTCGCTTCAGCTCGGCGCGGTCGGCGTTCTTCAGGCCGAACTCGCGCGCGATGTCCTTGGTGCCAACCTTACCGGGATTGGCGCGGATGAAGGCGACGATGGCCTCCCGCGACGGGAAGCCCTGGTCGCGCTTTTTGCTCATTTTCTCATCCGCGGGCCTTGCCGGCGCTCTTCTTAGGCGGGGACTTCGCGGCCGGCTTGGCCGAGGTCTTTGCAGCCTTGACCGGCGCGCGCGCCTTGATGGTGGAGTTCGACTTCGGTTTGGCGGCAGCCTTCTTCACCGCGGCCTTCTTGGCGGGCTTGGCCTCGTCCCCGTCCTCATCAGCCTCGGACTTGGACTTGGACTTGGCAGCCTTCTTGGGCTTGGCAGCCTTCTTGGCCACAGCCTTCTTCTTTCCTCCACCCTTCGCCGCACGCTCGTCGAGCAGCGCGATCGCCTCGGGCAGGGTGATCGTGTCCTTGTCCTTGTCGGCAGGGATCGTGGCGTTGACGCCGCCAGCGCTGACATAGGCACCGTAGCGGCCGGCCTTGACCGCGACCGCGCCGAGCGAGGGATGATCGCCGAGCGCCTTGCCGGGATCGGCGCCAAAACGCTTGCTCGGGCCCTTGGCGACCTTCTCCGCGATCAGGGTGACGGCGCGGTTGAGGCCGATGTCGAAGACCTCGTCGCCGGCCTCGAGGCTCGCATAGGTCTTGTCATGTTTGCACGAACGGCCCGAAGCGGCCGAGGCCGGCGGTGATCGGCTGACCCGTTTCCGGATGCTTTCCGACCTCGCGCGGCAGCGACAGCAGCTTCAGCGCCAGATCGAGGTCGACGTCAGAGGGCTGGGTGCCCTTCGGGATGCCGGCGCGCTTCGGCTTCTCGCCTTCTTCGTAATCCTTCTGCTCGCCGAGCTGGATGTAGGGCCCGAACCGGCCGGCCTTGACCGCGACGTCACGCCCGGTGTCCGGGTCCTGGCCGAGCATGCGGTCGGCGCGTGGCCTCGCTGTCGGCGGCGAGCGGACGGGTATAGCGGCACTCCGGATAGTTCGAGCAGCCGACGAAGGCGCCGAACTTGCCGGCCTTCAGGTTCAGACGGCCGGTGCCGCAAGTCGGGCACTGCCGGACTCGCCGCCATCGGGGCGCGGCGGATAGATGTGCGGGCCCAGCATCTCGTCGAGCGAGTCCAGCACCTGCGCGACGCGCAAATCCTTGATGTCGTCGACGGCGCCGATGAAGCCGCTCCAGAAATCCTTCAGCACCTGCTGCCAGGAGATCTCGTTGTTGGAGACGCGGTCGAGCTGCTCCTCGAGATCCGCCGTGAAATCGTATTCGACGTAGCGGCGGAAGAAGTTCTCCAGGAACGCAATCACGACGCGGCCCTTGTCCTCGCCATGCAGCCGCTTCTTCTCCAGCTTCACATAGCCGCGGTCCTTCAGCACCTGCAGGATCGAGGCGTAGGTCGAGGGCCGGCCGATGCCGAGCTCTTCCATGCGCTTGACCAGCGACGCTTCCGAGAAGCGCGGCGGCGGCTCGGTGAAATGCTGGGTCACGGCGAGGTCCTGCCGCTTCAGCGGCTCGCCTGCGCTCATCTGCGGCAGGCGGCGGTTGTCCTCGTCCTCCTCGTCGTCGCGGCCTTCCTGGTACAGCTTGAGGAAGCCGTCGAACTTGACGACCTGGCCGGTGGCGCGCAGCTCCAGCGTGCGTCCGCCCGCCTTGGCCGTGATGTCGACCGTGGTGCGCTCGAGCTCGGCGGATTCCATCTGGCTGGCGATGGTGCGGGTCCAGATCAGCTCGTAGAGCTTGGCCTGGTCGTCATCGAGCCGCTTGCGCAGTTCGGCCGGACGTCGCGACAGGTCGGTCGGGCGGATCGCTTCATGCGCTTCCTGGGCGTTCTTGGCCTTGGTCTGGTACTGGCGCGGGCTGCCGGGGACGTAGTCATTGCCGTAGATCTCGCCGATCACCTTGCGCGCCTGGGTGATCGCCTCAGGCGCGATCTGCACGCCGTCGGTTCGCATATAAGTAATGAGACCGGTGGTCTCGCCGCCGATGTCGATGCCCTCGTACAAGCCGCTGGGCGATGCGCATGGTGTGCGCCGGCGCGAAGCCGAGCTTGCGGCTCGCCTCCTGCTGCAAGGTCGAAGTGGTGAAGGGCGCCTGCGGATTGCGGCGCGCCGGCTTGGCATCGACGGTCGTGACGGCGAAGGCCGCGGCGTTCAATGCCTTCTTGAAGTCCTCGGCTTCGGCGCCGGTGCCGATGTCGAGCCGTTGGATCTTCTTGCCGTCGGCGCCGACCAGGCGGGCCTCGAAGCTGTCGCCGCGCGGCGTCGGCAATGTTGCGATCAGCGACCAGTATTCGCGCGCGACGAACTTCTCGATCTCGAGCTCGCGGTCGCAGACCAGCCGCAGCGCCACCGACTGCACCCGGCCGGCCGAGCGCGCGCCGGGCAGCTTGCGCCACAGCACCGGGGAAAGCGTGAAGCCGACCAGATAGTCCAGCGCGCGGCGCGCCATGTAGGCGTCGACCAGCGCGCCATCGATCTGGCGCGGGTTCTTCATCGCCTCGGTGACCGCCTGCTTGGTGATGGCATTGAACACCACGCGCTCGATCTTCTGATCCTTCAGCGCGCGCTTCTCCTTCATCACCTCCAGCACGTGCCAGGAGATGGCCTCGCCCTCGCGATCAGGGTCGGTCGCCAGGATCAGTCGATCGGCGCCCTTCAATGATCTGGCAATGTCATTCAGCCGGCCGGCCGCCTTGGCATCGACCTCCCAGATCATCCGGAAATTTTCGTCGGGATCGACCGATCCATTCTTGGCCGGCAGGTCGCGGACATGGCCGAAAGAGGCTAGAACCTCATAGGAGGAGCCCAAATACTTATTGATCGTCTTGGCTTTCGCCGGCGACTCCACGATGACGATATTCATGTATTTCCAGTAACTTACGGGAAGGATTGAAGCCGGTTTCGCGGGATTCGCGAGAAACGCTCTCTGACCCGAACATGGGTGGTGAGGGGGTTCCTGTCAAATCGTCAGATGTTGAAACGAGAGCAGCGCGCGCGAGTTAATATCCGAAGGGTTGTATATTACCGCTCTAGAGTTGTGGTTATTTAATAGGTATTTTTGTCAAATAAGACGGATTTGGATGAATTTTTTGACCAAGCCATCACGTAAGCGAAAGCGCACGTCTCCGAGCCGGGAGCCGCGCCGATCTTCATGACGACATCCCCGAAGAAGGCGGCGTCGATGAGGCCACGGCGGTAATCGCGGAGGTCACCGGAGGCTCGCCGGGCTCGCCCGGCGTCACGATCTGGAGATGCTCGATTATCTCCTGCGGATGACGCATCTCGAAGCCAGGAACGGTTGCGACTGCGCAGCCGGAAGAAGCTGTCATAGAGGATTGGAGCTTTGCCGTTCCGGATCACCGGAGCGAAGGGCCCAACCTTTTATTTCGACGCGTTTTCTCCTGACGAGCGGGGGCTGCTCTCGGGCCGGCTTGGCCGCGGCTTGAGCGTGGTATCGGCCGGCGCCAGCAGGCGGCCGTCCTCGGCGCAGAGCACGAGCTTGCGAACCGGGCGGCCGCTCTCGCGGTCGACCAGCATGGTGGCGATCTCCTGCGGCTGGTCGTCGAATTCCTCGCTCCATTGCCGCAGCGCCACCAAGATCGGGAACAGGCCGTGGCCCTTCGCGGTCAGGACGTAGTCGCGGTAGGCGCTGCCGTCGGACGCCGGTTCGGTCACCAGGATCCCGCGCTCCACGAGGTCGCGCAGCCGCACCGTCAGGATGTTCTTGGCGAGCCCGAGGCTGCGCTGGAACTCGCCGAAACGGCGTCGCCCATGAAGGCGTCGCGGATGATCAGGAGCGACCACCAGTCGCCGATCGCATCCAGCGACCTTGCGATCGGACAGGAATCGCCTTCCAGGCTCGTGCGCTTGACCATGCGTGGGTCCTCAAAATCTCGATCGGTCGGCAATCGCTGCCAAGCCGATCACGGCCTTGTGCGGTTGCATTATAAAACCATTCCGGTTAGATGGCCATATGGTTGCATTATTAAACCAATCAACATGTGGAGACCGGCCATGAGGCTCGCGAACAAGACGGCATTGATCACCGGCGGCAACAGCGGAATCGGCCTTGCGACCGCCAAACGGTTCGTGGCCGAAGGGGCGAAGGTCGCGATCACCGGACGCAATCTGGAGCGGCTCGAGGCTGCCGCCCGCGAGCTCGGGCCGCAGGCATTGGCGCTGGCAGCCGACGCCACCGACATCGCCGCGACCGAGGCGGCCATCGCCAAGGCGGCGGACCGCTTCGGCAAGCTCGACATCGTCTTCGCCAATGCCGGCATTCCCGGTCAGACCGCCGGTGGGCAGCGCTTCGCTCGAAGTGTTCGAGCAGGTGATCCGGACCAATCTGACCGCGTGTTCTTCACTGTGCAGGCGGCGCTGCCGCATCTCAATGACGGCGCCTCGATCATCCTCAACGGCTCGGTGATCTCAGTGCTCGGCAATCCCGGCTATGCAGCCTATGCCGCGAGCAAGGCCGGCGTGACCGCGATGGCGCGGGTGCTGGCCTCCGAATTGTCGCCGCGCGGTATCCGGGTCAATGTCGTTGCGCCCGGTGCGATCCGCACGCCGATCTGGGGCGCTGCGATCGCGACGCCGGAGGCCGAAAAGATCTTCGAGGCGCGCATCGGCGCGACAACGCCGCTCGGCCATATCGGCGAGCCGGAGAACATCGCAAACACGGTGCTGTTCCTGGCCTCCGACGAGGCGGCGCATATCACAGGGGCAGGAGCTGTTTGTCGACGGCGGCGCGACCAGCTCTCCCGCCGGTGCTCCGATCTTCCGCGGCGCAGGCGGCGAGGCAGTAGATAGAGACAGGCAACAAACAAAGGTCGATCAGGGCCAAGCCCGTCAGCGCGCTTCGCTTTCTCCGCGAAGGCGCTGACGGTTCCGATGCGTGACGGCAAAAAACTGCAGGCCGCATTGAACCATCGCTGTTGCAGCGAAGACCTCTTCGCGAGGGCTGGAATTCTTACGCATTCATAATGGAGCGCATCATGGCCAAGGCTGCGCGTTCTTCCGTTTTATTGTCGACGCCGGTGTCGGTCGCCGAGCAACCGACGCGGGTTCAGTCTGCAGAAGATACTTTCATGACGGTGATGATCTTCTCGTTGACCGGCCTGTTGCTCTCGTTCGGTGCTCTGGCGCTGGGTTGGCCGCTGGTCTGGGACTGATCTTGTCGAGCGCGGCTGCCGCGCCGATGTCGGCAGCCGCGATCACAGCAATATCCTAGGCGGCCTGCAGATGGCTGACGGCTTCCAGCGCGTTGGCCAGCGCCTTCTCGCGATGCTCGGGGCCGACCTGGATGCCGTCGGCCGCGATGAATTCCAGCGCGGTGACGCCGATGAAGCCGAAGACCCCGCGCAGATAAGTCTCGAGATGCTCGAGCGCGGCGGCCGGCGTGTCCTGCGCCATAATAGCCGCCGCGCGACAATGCGACGATGACGCGCTTGTTGCCGGCAAGCCCTGCGGTCCCTGCGCGGTATACCGGAAGGTCTTGCCGGCAATCAGGATGCGGTCGATCCAGGCCTTGAGCTGGCTCGGAATCGAGAAATTGTACATCGGCGCGCCCAGCACCACGATGTCGGCGGCGAGAAACTCCTCCAGCACGGCTTGGCTCGCCGCAAGCTCCTGCTGCAGCAGCGGATCGGCCGGCAGCGCACCTTGCGCGGCCGCCAGATGCGTGCCGGACAGATGCGCGAGCGGGGCCGTGGTGAGATCACGATAGGCGATCTCCAGGCTGGGCGTCGTCTGCCGCAACCTGTCGACGATCGCCGCCGAAAGCTGCCGGCTGACGGAGTGGGGGCCGAGCACGCTGGAATCGAGATGGAGGAGCTTGATCATCGCCGGTTACCTTTTGGGGTTTGGTATGGGTTTGTAACTGGCGCTATATGAGTGACTGTGCGATCAGCGCACAAGAACGCACATTTTTGAAACCCGGGCACATCCGTGAAACCAGAGAACATCCGTATCCCTGCCTTGCCGCCGCAGCCGCACGACGATCACGACTGCCGCGGCGTCGCCTCGATCCTGGCGCGGGTCGGCGACAAATGGAGCGTGTTCGTCATCATGATGCTCGGCGACGGGCCGAAGCGCTTCAACGAGCTGAAGCGCCTGGTCGGCGGCATCTCGCAGCGGATGCTGACGCTGACCTTGCGCGGGCTGGAGCGCGACGGGCTGGTGACGCGCACGGTGTTTCCGACCATTCCGCCGCGCGTCGACTACGAGCTCACCGATCTCGGCCGCGGCCTGTCCGAACCCGTGAAGGCGCTCGGCGAATGGGCCATGCACCATCAGGACCAGATCGAGGCGGCGCGGTCGCGTTTCGACGAACGCAACGCGCGGGATTGATCCCGCCGATTAGAGCCCCCGTTCCGATTGCTTCGGAACGGGGGCCCTAATTTCTGTTTGACGCGTTTTCTTGACGCGAACCGGTGTCCACTTCGCTTGAAATCGCTCTAATCAGCTAACTGAGCGACACCAGCCCGCCGCGATGGCGCATCAGCTTGCCGGCCAGCTCGAGCTCGAGCAGCACGGTGCGCACCACGGCCGGCGCGATGCCGGAGATGCGGATCAGATCGTCGAGCGAAACCGGCGTCGGTCCGAGCAGGCTCACGATCTGATCGCGATCGTGGCTTTCCGGATCCGGTGCGAACGGGTCGTCATCGTCTTCGCGCAAGGGCAGGGACTGTGGCCGCGCCATGATCGGTGCGACGGCATCGATGATGTCGGCGGCGCCGGTGACGAGCATCGCGCCCTGCTTGATGAGATCGTTGGTGCCGGCCGCGCGCGGATCGAGCGGCGAGCCGGGCACGGCGAACACCTCGCGGCCCTGCTCGCCGGCCATCCGCGCCGTGATCAGCGAGCCCGAGCGATGGGCGGCCTCGACCACGACTACGCCGAGCGCAGCGCCCGAGATCAGCCGGTTGCGGCGGGGAAAGTCGCGGGCGCGCGGCTCATGCCCGAGCGGCATCTCCGAGATCGCAGCACCTTCGCCGGCGAGGATCGCGGCCAACAGCCCGTCGTGCTCCGGCGGATAGATCCGGTCATGGCCGCCGGCCAGCACCGCGATGGTGCCGCTTGCAATGCTCGCGCGATGCGCCGCCTGATCGATGCCGCGGGCCAGACCCGAGATGATGACGAAGCCGGCTTCGCCAAGCTCATGCGCGAGCTGGCCGGCGAATTTGAGCCCGGCAGCGGAGGCATTGCGCGAGCCGACGATGGCGATGATCGGGCGCATCAAGGCATCAGTGGCACCGCGCACGCCGAGCAGCGGCGGCGCGTCGTCTGATTGTCGCCAGCCGCGACGGGTAGCCGTGTCTCGTCCGGCGCCAGCAGGCGGATGCCGAGCTTATGGGATGCCGCAAGCTCCGCATGCGCCTCGTCCTGGCTGCAGATCCGCAGGTCGCGCCGGCCGCCGCGGCGCGCCAGCTCCGGCAGCTGCGCGATCGCGGCCTGCGCGCTGCCGCAATGATCGAGCAGCGAACGGAAGGTCCGCGGCCCGACATTGTCGGAGCGGATCAGCCGCAGGCGGTCGAGCCGCTCGGCCTCGGTCAGCTCGATGGTGGTGGTGATGGCGTCCACGCTTAACCTCCAGGTGGAGGCAGCATGGAGCAACGTGGGCGTGTAGGGAAGAGGGGCGCGCGTTGATCGCGCACCCACATCAACGATCAGACCAGCAGCGAATCCAGCATGGCCGGGTCGAACTCCGCCCGGCGCTCTTGCGGGGCCAACGTGGTGCCGTTCGGGGCCTCGCGCAGCCAGCGGTCGGCGGCGTCGCGGCCGCGCGCGTGCAGCATCGCGATCAAGCTCGCTCCGAAATCGGTGGCGCTGTGCTCGGCCAGATCCTCGATCGCATCCTCAGCGGCGAGCCGGTGTACGCGCGGCGGATGCAGGCCGTCGCTGCGCGCCCATTCCAGCGCGGCGAGCTCGGCGTTGAGCACGGCATTGGCGGCGATCCGGTCGAGCCGGCGGTCGATCGCGGCCGGCATTGCCGGAACAGCGCTATCCCGTGTCGGCGTCACCTGCACGACCAGCAGATCGGCGGCACTGGATTCGTGCACCAGGCTGACGATTGGCGGATTGGCCGTGAGGCTGCCGTCCCAATAGGCCTCGCCGTCGATCTCGATCGGAGCTTGCAGCTGGGGCGGACAGGTCGAGGCCAGCAGCGCGTTCGGCGTGATCTCCGCGTTGCGGAAGAGCCGCTGATCGCCGTCGCGCACCCGCGTTGCCGCAAGCAACAGGCGCGGCGCGGCCGGGCCCTGCACGGCGGCGAAATTGATGTGGTCGGTCAGCATCTCGCGCAGCGGCGCGAGATCGAACCGCGCGGGCGCGCAGTGCCGATCCAACAGAGATGGTGCTGCTGGCAGGCGAGAAGCCGCCGACCAGCATTAGCGCGTGGAACGAAGCTTCGCCGGTGATGCGATTCCAGAACTGCGCAAGCTGCTCGCGCGCAGCCTCGCGGCCGCCGCCGGCAAGGCCGGAGGCGAGCAGCGCGGCATTGATCGCACCGGCGCTGGCGCCGCTGATCGTGTCGAAGTCGACGCCCGGCTCTTCCAGCAAGCGCTCGATCACGCCCCAGGAGAACGCCGAGAACGTGCCGCCGCCTTGCAGCGCCAGCGACAGCTTGCGCGGTGGCCAGACGCGCGGCGCTGGCGTCAGCGCCGGCGTCGCGGCGATCGTCTGCGCGAGCGACCGGTCCGTCGTCGCCGGCAGCTTCACCTCGGTGACCGTCGGCCTCAGCTCGGCGACCGGCTTCACGCCGGTGGCGGCCAGGATCAGCTCGGCAACGACAGGCTGTGTCGCTATCGGCGCGTCCGCGACGACATCGCTCTGTCGCACAGCGCTCGCTCGGCGCGAGCGACAGCGGAACATCCACAACCGGCGCTGTTACGACGACCGGCTCGGCGACGATCGGATCTGATGTGCTGCTGTCTCCGGTCGACCAGATCTGGGCGGCGGAGAGCAGGGCGCTCGCGGGGGAGCCATGCGGTGCGGCCTGCTGCTGCACCGGCTCCTGCTGTGTCGTGGGGTCATGGCGCGTGGCCGATGACCCGCTCACTTCGGTCTTTCTGAACCACATGATTCGAGGATGGCAGGCTCAACTGATTCCCGCCAGAGTCTCGCGTCGATGTAACTCAGCAAGACAGCGCAGTGTTGCTGCATTGCCGCGAAAATGCAGGCGAAATAGAGCTTTTCCGTAAGAATGCGGTGGCTACTTCTTCGCGCCGATCTTGCTCTCAGTTCCCGCGCGCAACCGCTTGATGTTTTCGCGGTGCATGGTGAACAACAGGATCGTCAGAACGGCCGCTAGTGCGGCGATCGCCGTGTGGCCGATGAACCACAGCATGATCGGCGTGAGCACGCTGGCGACGAAAGCCGCCAGCGAGGAGTAGCGGAACGCGAAGGCCGTCGCGAGCCAGATCAGGCAGAACAACAGCGCGGCGGGCCAGAACAGGCCGAGCAGGATGCCGATATAGACGGCCACGCCCTTGCCGCCGCGAAACTTCAGCCAGACCGGGAACAAATGGCCGAGGAAGGCGCCGAGGCCGGCGATCATCGCCGCAGTGGGGCCGCCGAAATGGCCGCAGAGCAGGACCGCGCCGTGCCCTTCAGCGCGTCGCCGAGCAGGGTCGCCGCTGCCAGCCCCTTGCGGCCGGTGCGCAACACGTTGGTGGCGCCGATATTGCCGGAGCCGATCGTGCGCAGATCCTGGTGCCGGCGAGCCGGGTCAGGATCAGGCCGAACGGGATCGAGCCGAACAGATAGCCGATGACCAGGGCGACGGGGAGAAAGGCGTCAAATCCCATCACGCATCACTCCTTCTACGCCGAGTCTCAGACATGTTCGAACACGGTGCGCCCGCCGACGATGGTGCGCACCACGCGCCCGGTGAAGCGCGCTTCGTCGAACGGGGTGTTCTTGCACAGCGATTTCAAGTCGGTCGGATCGAGCACCCAGGGCACGTCGGGGTCGATCACGATGATGTCGGCGGGGCTGCCCGCGCGCAAGGTGCCGCCGGGCAGGCCGAACAGTTCGGCCGGGCGCGTCGACATGGCGCGGATCAGCGTGGTCCAGGAGAGCTCGCCATTGTGCACGAGCCGCAGCGCGGCCGGCAGCATGGTCTCCATGCCGACCGCGCCGCTGGCGGCCTCGGCGAACGGCAGCCGCTTCACCTCGACGTCCTGCGGATTGTGGTCGGAGACGATGACGTCGATCAGGCCCGACGCCAGCGCCTCCACCAGCGCGCGCCGATCAGTCTCGGTGCGCAGCGGCGGAGACAGTTTCAGGAAGGTGCGGTAGGGGCCGATGTCGTTCTCGTTCAAGGTCACATGATTGATCGAGACCGAGGCGCTGACGGTCAGGCCCGCATCGCGGGCCCGTTTGAGGATCTCGAGCGAGTCGACCGAGCTCAAGGCTGCCGCGTGGTAGCGTCCCTTGGCTGAGCGCGACCAGCCGCATGTCGCGCTCCAACATCACGGCTTCGGCCGCGGCCGGAATGCCCGCCAGGCCAAGGCGCGAGGCGAATTCGCCCTCGTTCATGACGCCTTCGCCGACCAGGTCGGGGTCCTCGGTATGATGCACGATCAGCGCGTCGAAATCGCGCGCATAGGTCAGCGCGCGACGCATCACCTGCGCATTGGTGACGCTGGTGTGGCCGTTGGAGAAGGCGACCGCGCCGGCCGCTTTCAACAGCCCGATCTCGGTCATCTCCTCGCCGCGCAGGCCCTTGGTCAGCGCCGCCATCGGCTGGATGTTGACCACGGCGGTGTCGCGGGACCGGCGCAAGATAAAATCGACGGTCGCCGAATTGTCGATCACGGGCGCGGTGCCGGGCTGGCAGATGATGGTGGTGATGCCGCCGGTCGCGGCCGCCAGGCTCGCCGAGGCAAAGGTCTCGCGATAGTCGTAGCCGGGCTCGCCGACGAAGGCGCGCATGTCGACCAGGCCGGGGGCGACGACCTTGCCGGCGCAGTTGATGATGTCGGTGCCTTCGGGCACGCCGGCGGCGCCGATGCCGCGCCTCATGTCGCGGATCACGCCATCGGCGATCAGCACGTCGCCGACGCCGTCGAAATCGCGCGACGGATCGATCACGCGGGCGTTGGCGAGCAGGATCGGGCGGCGGTCGGTCAGCATGGTCGTCCCCGATTTACGTTCAAGCATTCGGCAGATTGCGGGCGAGCGCTTCCAGCACCGCCATCCGCACCGCGACACCCATCTCCACCTGTTCGCGGATCAGCGATTGCGCGCCGTCGGCGACGATGGAGTCGATCTCGACGCCACGATTCATCGGGCCCGGATGCATCACCAGCGCGTCGGGTTTGGCGTAGGCTAGCTTCTTCTGGTCGAGCCCGAAATAGCGGAAATATTCGCCCGACGACGGCACGAAGGAGCCGTTCATGCGCTCGCGCTGCAGCCGCAGCATCATCACGATGTCGGCACCGTTGAGCCCCTCGCGCATGTCGCGCGCGACCTCGACGCCCATCCGCTCGATGCCCTGCGGCAGCAGCGTGGAGGGCGCGACCACGCGCACCCGCGCGCCCATCGTGTTGAGCAGCAGGATGTTGGAGCGCGCCACTCGCGAATGCAGCACATCGCCGCAGATCGCGATCACCAGCCCCTCGATCCGGCCCTTGTTGCGGCGGATCGTCAGTGCATCCAGCAGCGCCTGGGTCGGATGCTCATGGGCGCCGTCGCCGGCATTGATCACGGAGCCGTCGACCTTGCGCGCCAGAAGTTCCACCGCGCCGGAGGCGTGATGGCGCACCACCAGGATATCCGGGTGCATCGCGTTCAGCGTCACGGCGGTGTCCATCAGGGTCTCGCCCTTGCTTGCATGGACGAGGATGACACCGACATGTTCATGACGTCGGCGCCGAGCCGCTTGCCGGCGAGCTCGAACGAGGACTGGGTCCGGGTCGAGGCCTCGAAGAACAGGTTGACCTGGGTGCGGCCGCGCAGCACGGTGCGCTTCTTGTCGACCTGGCGATTCAGTTCGACATACTCCTCGGACAGGTCGAGGAGGCCGGTGATATCGTCAGCGGAAAGGCCCTCGATTCCCAGCAAATGCCGGTGGGCGAGGACAAAAGTCGATTTCGGAGAGGTTGCCATTAAAGCCAGAGCTATAGGCGCGGTTTCCATGGCGGGCAAGGGCGAATGCCGGTGTTCCGAGTTATCCCCCGCTCCCTCGGCGGGTTACGGGTCTCCGATCGCGCGGCATCAAGCCGCATAACGCCGCAATGGTGATCGCGCCGATGTCAGCCGCGGGAGTAGCGACCGTCATGGTGCCGCAAGGTTTTGTGAACTATGCCCGGGAATGGCGGCACTTTTCGCTGCCGGGTGCGGGCGCGACCGCCTATGATTTTCCCATTCGGCCGCGCCGATAGTATCAACGGAACACGGCCATGACCCAGCCTTCGTTCACGACCCACGAAGTATTCAACCAGTCGCCGCCGTTCGAGGACGTCAACCTGTATAGTTGCGATCAGCCGCTGGTTGCGGCGGTGGCGGCCAATGGCGGCGCAGACGCCCAGCAGGACCTCATCGATTTCGGGCAGCTGTGGGGATCGGCCGAGATGGCAGAGCGCGGCCGGCTTGCCAACGAGAGCACGCCGAAGCTGCGGACCTACGATGCGAAGGGTTTTCGCCGCGACGTCGTCGAATTTCATCCGGCCTATCACGCGCTGATGGCGCAGTCGGTGCAGGCCGGGCTGCACAATTCGACCTGGACCCAAGAGGGCAGGCCGCGCGGCGGCAGCTCCGAGGTGGTGCGTGCGGCGAAATTCTACATCGCCACCCAGGTCGAGAGCGGCCATCTCTGCCCGGTGACGATGACGCGCGCCTCGGTGGCGGCGCTGGCGGCGCAACCGGAGCTGCTGGCGACAGACGATGCCTGTGATCGCGAGCCGCGACTACGATCCGACATTTGCGCCTTGGTGGCAGAAGCGCGGCATGACGCTCGGCATGGGCATGACCGAGAAGCAGGGCGGCACCGATGTGCGCGCCAACATGACCCGCGCGGAGCGCACCGCCGACGGATACCGGATCACCGGCCACAAATGGTTCATGTCGGCGCCGATGTGCGATGCCTTCCTGGTACTGGCGCAGGCTGATGAAGGGCTGACCTGCTTCTTCATGCCGCGTTTTGCGCCCGATGGTTCGGTCAATGCGATCCAGTTCCAGCGCTTGAAGGACAAGCTCGGCAACCGCTCCAATGCATCCTCCGAAGTCGAGTTCATCGGCGCTTATGCGGCGCGCGTCGGGCGAGGCGGGCAAGGGCATTCGCACCATCATGCAGATGGTGCAGCTGACGCGACAGGATTGCGCGATCTCCTCCGCCGGCCTGATGCGCTCGGGCCTTGCGCATGCATTGCATCACACCCGCCATCGCAGCGTGTTCCAGAAGCATCTGGCCGATCAGCCACTAATGCAGGCGGTGCTTGCTGACATGGCGCTGCATGTCGAGGCGACCGTGGCGCTGGTGATGCGGATGTGCCGGGCCTTCGATCGCGCCCCAGTCGATGCCGGCGAGGCGGCCATGATGCGGCTGCTGACGCCTGCGATCAAATACTGGGTCTGCAAGAGCGCGCCGGCGTTCCTGTATGAAGCGATGGAGTGCCTCGGCGGCAATGGCTATGTCGAGGACGGCATTCTCGCCCGCCACTTCCGGGAGTCGCCGGTCAACGCGATCTGGGAAGGCTCCGGCAATGTGATGTGCCTCGATGTGCTCAGGGCCCTGTCGCGCGAGCCCGAGGCGGCGATGACCGTTCTGACGGTCGCTCGGCAATGAGACGCAGGGGTTGCCGGGCGCTGCCGAGACCATTGGCTTCATCGGAAAAGCGTTCCGCAGGCCCGAACTCCGAGCGGGTTGCCCGGCTCGCCGTCGAGAAGCTGGCGCTGCTTGCGGCCAGTGCCGCACTGAACCAGGTGACTCCGCGTCATGCCGAGCTGTTTGCGGCCACCCGTCTCGCCTCGACCCATCCCGGCATGTATGGCGCGGTCGATCTCGACGTGGCCAGCATGCGCACCTTGCTGGAGCGCGCGCTGCAGTGACCGATCTCCCGGAAAGCCTGTTGGTGGATTCCCTCGATCCCTCGGTCCCGCCCGTTCCGGTCACGCCGACGCCGCGTGAGCCGCGCACGCTCGGCTTCTGGTGGACCTCGCTCTGGGGCATTGTCATCTTTGTTGCGCTGTTTGCCGGTCAGCTCGCCGTCATTGTCTTTTTTGTCTGGCGGCGCGAAGGCCCGCTTGACCACAACGCACTGATCGAGATCGCGGGCAGGGGCCTGACGCTGTCGCTGTCGGTCATCATGGGGCTGCCGGCGGTGCTGGTCGCGGTCTATTTCGCCGTTCGCCACACCCGCACGAAGTTCGCCGATTATCTGGGCTTACGCTGGACTTCGTGGAAATATCTCGTGCTCGGCATTGCCGGCATGGTCGTGGTGGTGATGGGCTGGGACCTGATGTCGCGCGCGACCGGGCGAGATGCCGCGCCGGGCTTCATGCTCGACGTCCTGAAGACCGCGCAGAGCGACGGCACGGTGTGGCTGCTGGTGATCGCGTTCTGCGTTGCTGCGCCGATCTCGGAGGAATTGTTCGCGCGCGGCTTCCTTTATCGCGGATGGTCGGACTCGGAGCTGCGGGTGCCCGGCGCGATCGTGCTGTCCTCGCTGGTCTGGACCGCGCTGCACCTGCAATATGACTGGTACTTCTTCGCCGAAGTGTTCTGCCTCGGCCTCTGGTTCGGCACCATGCGCTATCTCAGCGGTTCGACCTGGCTGACCATCGTCCTGCACGGCCTCAACAACCTCGCCGCCACGGTGCAAACCATGTGGCTCGCGAGCGGAAACAGCTAGCTCGAAATGCTAATCCTCTAGTTGCTTGCCTCCGCCTTTCACGCCAGAATTGCCTCGAAATGGGTAGAGGCAATGATGAGTGACGGTGTTCGCGCACCCGAAGCGCCGGGCTAGCTGCTGGAGACCAGCGCAATGAAGAGCGGCATCGTCACCGCCGCCAGCACGGTCTGCAAGGTGATGATCTGCGCGAGCAGCGGCGCGTCGCCGCCCATCTGGCGGGCCATCACATAGGCGCTCGGCGAGGTCGGCACGCCTGCGCAGACGGCGACGATGACCAGGCTCGGGCCAGATAGCCCGAACCAGACGGCCAGAGCCATCGCCAGCACCGGCGTCGCGACCAGCTTCAGGCAGACGCCAAGCACGGCAGCGATGCCTGAGCGAGATAACCCTTCGAAATGCAGCCCGGCGCCGGTCACCAGCAGGCCGATCGCGAGTGAGGCCTGGCTGAGCGCATCGGCGACGTCGTGCCAGAGCTTTGGCAGCGGCAGGTGCACGAGGTTGATGGCTAGCCCGACGATGCAGGACCAGATCAGCGGATTGCGAAAGATCGTCGCCACGATCTGGCCGATCGAACGCCGCTCCGGCGAGGCATAATGCGCCAGCACGGCGACGCTGAACACGTTGACCATCGGAATGATCGCAACCATCGCCACCGATGCCAGCGCCAATCCGGTGTCGCCATAGAGGGCTTTCGGAGACGCCCAGCGCCACATAGGTCTGCCAGCGTATCGAGCCCTGGAAGATCGAGCTGAACGCAGGGCCGTCGATCTCGAGCCGCGTCAACAAGGGACGCAATGCCAGGCAGAGCAGGGCCATCGTGAGTGCGGACAGGAAGAGCGCGCCGCCGACGCCGGCGATCGGCACCTTGGACAGGTCGGCTTTCACCAGCGTCTGCACCAGCAGCGCCGGAAACAGCACGTAATAGGTCAGCCGCTCCAGCCCTTGCCATTGAGCTTCGGGCCGGATCAGGCTGCGCTTCAGCACGACCCCAAGCAGGATCAGCAGGAACACCGGCAGCAGTGCCGCGATGACGACACTCATGGTTAAACGCCGCCCTCTCGCAACTTGGTCAGCCGGTCGAGCGCGCCCTGCAGGATGAAGATCGCGGCGTGCTCGTCGATCACCTCGGCGCGCCGCGCACGGCTGACATCCATCCCGATCAGCTCGCGCTCCACTGCGGCGGTCGAGAGACGCTCGTCCCAGAGGCCGATCGGCAGATTGGTGAGGTTCGAGAAATTGCGGGCAAAGGCGCGGGTGGACTGCGCCCGCGGTCCTTCGCTGCCGTCCATGTTGATCGGCAGTCCGAGCACGAAACCGGTCACCCTGCGCTCGGCCGAGATCGCCAGCAGCCGCGCGGCGTCGGCCTTGAACGCCTTGCGCTGGATGGTCTCGACGCCGGTCGCGAGCCTGCGGTCGGGATCAGAGACGGCGACGCCGATGGTTTTGGTGCCGAGGTCGAGGCCGACCAGCGCACCGCGGTCCGGCCAGTGCGCGGCAGCGTCGACGAGGGGAAGAATGAGAGCGGGCATGCGCTGCGCTTAGCATGCGCCGCGCGCGCAAGGCAAAATTTCGGCAGAAGCGGCATGCGCCCTGACAGCGCGCAACCCTGCCGACCCCGGCTAGCTTGCCAGTGCGACCCGACGAAAGACGTTCACGAGCGGCTTTTCAAGCTTGCCAGGCATGCCTCGCAGGATTTCGTAGGCGCGCTCCCGTGGCATCGCGGGTTTGTAGCTGCGTTGTTCGATCAACGCCGCGAAGATGTCCGAGATCGTCAGAATGCGCGTCAGGTCGGAGATCGCGTTGCCGGACAGCCCGTCCGGATAGCCGCTGCCGTCGAGAAATTCGTGGTGATGGAGGGCGGCGTCGAGAGTCTCCACTGAGATATTGGGGGTGGACTTCAGCGCCTCGTATCCCGCCACGGGATGGGAGGCGATCAGCTCGCGTTCAGTCCCATCGAGCTGACCAGCCTTGTCCAGAATGGCGAGCGGGATCGTTGCCTTGCCAATATCGTGAAACATGGCGGCGACGTATAATCGCTCCAGATCCACGCTCGGGACACCGAGTGTCAGTCCGAAATCGATCGTGATGCCGGTCACGAGCAGGCAGTGCTGGTAGGTGCCCTCGTGGTGGCGTCGAACGGTCGACAACCAGTGCGACAGGCCATTCTCGGCAATATTTGTCGCGATGCGTCCGCCGACTTTCTTCGCGTGGTCTACGTCGATCGCAGTTCCGTTCAAGACCGAGCTGAACATGTCTGCGATACAGGCTGCGCCATCGAACGCGATTTCGCGCAAATCGGGTTGGCTGCCAATCGCCGTGACGGATGAAGATCGGCCATGCTCGAGCTTGGATAGCAATTGCTGCTGGGTCGGCGCCTGCGACAGCACGGTCGTCGCGCCCAGCGCATAGGCTTGGACCACTGCCAGCCGTGAACCTGGGTCGGTCAAGAAGATCCGCTTGCTGATACGCGCGAACTTGCTCGAGAGCTGCTTTAACAGAGCGATTGTCGAACGCTTGCGCAAATCGACGGCCACGATCACGGCGTCGGTGGTTTGACCGAGGCCGCGTGTGTCCGGAAGCGTCGTCACCGTGAGAGCATAGCGGTCTTTTAAAAGGCCTCTCAGGATGGAAAGCTTGATTTCACTATCAACGATCAAATGAATGTGCATGGGCGGTAGTCCCCACCTCCAGCCGCAATCTGAAATATCTGAGCTAAATACTTCCTAAAAAATCAGGACCGTAGTATTCCGTGTAACGTGTGATGGACGTCACATACACGCGGAAGCGCGAACAATGCATGCGGTGCCGACAAGGGTTGCTGCTTGGCCGAGATGCGACTACATATTATGGAATCGTGAAGAGGAGTGGCGCCGTGAATTCCAGGATCAACATCGCAAACCGCCTTGTTTGGTCCGAACGCACGGTTATTCATGCCTCCCTTTCTGATGCTCGATGCGGTCGCTGCGGCCACGCCTGACCGCCACCACCTTTTCAGCAATCTCACATTCTCTCTTGGTGCCGAACGCATCGGCCTGGTCGGCCGCAACGGGACGGGCAAGTCGAGCCTGCTGCGAATTGTCGCAGGTCTGGCTGAGCCGGCTGCGGGACATGTCATTCGCTCCGGCACGATCGGTACACTGGCACAGGACTGGCCCGAACAATGGGCGGTCACTGACGCGCTCGGCGTTACTGATGCCCTTGCGGTCGTCGAGCGTGTGCTGGCCGGACAAGGCCGCGAGACGGATTTCGAAGCGGCGGATTGGACGCTTCCGACCCGGATCGAGGCGGCGTTGCTCGAGGCGGGCCTGCCTGCCATCGATCTCCACCGCTCGATGGGCACCCTGAGCGGCGGCGAGCGAACGCGGATCGGCATCGCGCGGCTGCTGCTGGAGGCGCCTGATCTCCTGCTGCTCGATGAGCCCACCAACAATCTCGACGCTGCCGGACGCGCGGCAATTCACCTGATGATCCGCAATTGGCGCGGCGGCGTGCTGGTCGCGAGCCATGATCGCGAATTGCTGGAGATGATGGATCGCATCGTCGAGCTGACGCCGGTCGGGGTGCGGATCGTCGGCGGCGGCTGGTCGCTATTCGCGCAAATGCGGGACGAGGCGCGGGCGCGTGCCGCGGCCGAGCGCGAACGCACCGAGGCGCAATTGCGCGACGCCAGGCGCGAGGTACAGCGCCAGCGCGAAGCCAAGGACAGGCGCGACAGCGCCGGGCGCGCCTTCGCCGCACGCAGCTCGGAGCCGAGGATTCTGCTCGGCGGGCGGGCCGAGCGCGCCGAAAACAGCGGCGGCCGCGCGCAGCGTCTGGCCGAACGGATGATTTCGGACGCGACCGAAAAGGCCGAGCACGCGCGCGAGAAGATCGAAGTCCTGACGCCGCTGACGATCGCTGTGCCGCCGACCAGGCTCGGCAGCGGCACCGAGCTGCTGGCAATGGAGCAGGTCACGACGACGATCGGCGATCGAAGCTTCGGTCCATGGACTCTGAATATCAGAGGTTCGGAACGCATCGCGATCGGCGGGCCGAACGGTGCCGGCAAGACGACGTTGCTGAAGCTCGCGATGGGCCTGATCACGCCCGCGCACGGGATGGTGCGTCGTGCCGACGGGCGCGCGGCGATGCTCGACCAGCATGTGACGCTGCTCGAATCCGGCCAGAGCATTCTCGCCAATGTCCGCCGGCTCAATCCGGCACTTGACGCACAGGCCGCTTATGCCGTCTGCGCGCGGTTCGCCTTTCGCAATGTCGATGCGCTGCAGATGGTCGGGACACTGTCCGGCGGCGAGCGGCTGCGGGCGGGTCTGGCGTGCGTGCTGGCAGGCGAGCGGCCGCCTTGGCTGCTGCTGCTCGACGAACCGACCAATCACCTCGATATCGATTTAACCGAGATCCTGGAGCAGGCGCTGCGTGGCTTCGACGGCGCGCTGCTCGTGGTCAGCCACGATCCGGCGTTCCTCGCGGCGATCGGGATCACGAGGACGTTCGAGGTTGCCGTGTAGCGTCAGGCCGCGATTTCGCGCCCCTGGTCGTCGATGCCGGAGATGAAGGCGGCGAGCGCGCTGGTCTGATGCATGGCGCGGCGATGGATGAACAACGTGTCGACGCGCGCCAGTGCCGGATCGAGCGTGAGGATGCTGATCTGCTTGGCGAGTTCGCTGCGCTCGACCACCGCGCGCGGCAACAGCGCCACGCCCATGCCGGCTGCGACGCATCCGATCATGCCATCGAGCGTGCCGAGCTCCCACCGCGCGGCCGAAGGCCAGCCGAGCGTCGTGAACAGATGCTCGAGCCGGTGGCGATAGGTGCAGCCGACCCTGAAGACCAGCGCAGTCGGGCCGGATTCCGGCGTGCCGGCGCGCAACGCGGCCAGGCTGTCGAAGCGCTTCGCCGCGATCAGCACCAGCTCCTCGCGGAAGGCAGTGATGCCTGTCAGTTCGGCGTGATCGATCGGGCTGGTGACGAAGGCGCCGTCGAGCGTGCCGTCGAGCACGGCGGCCGCGAGCTCGGCGGTCGTTGCGGTGCGCAGGGTCAGGCTGACCGCCGGAAAGCGGCGATGGAAGCCGGCGAGCAGGCCAGGCAGCCGTACCGCGGCGGTGGTTTCCATCGAGCCGATCGCAAGCGGCCCTTTGGCGTCGCCATCGTCGCGCGCCGCCAGCAGCGCCTCGCGCGACAGCGCCGTCATCTTCTGTGCATAAGGCAGCAGGCGGCGGCCGGCGCCGGTCAAAGTCATGCCGCGGCTGTGACGCTCGAACAGCGCGGTGCCGATCTCGCCCTCCAGCGCCTTGATGCGCTGGGTCACGTTGGACTGCACCGTGTTGAGCGCTTCGGCCGCGCGCGTGATGCCGCCGGTGCGCGCCACCGTTGCGAAGGTCAGGAGATCGTTGAGTTCCACGCGTTCGTTTCCCTTTCGTGATGACAGGGTTCATAAGTATTCATTTTCCGTGAACGCTAAACCGACCTAGAGTTCACGTCCAGAACTGTCGCATTCCCGATCCGTTGTTTAAGGAGCTGACCATGTGGCCCGATCGCCGTTTCCTTGATCTCGTCAAGACCGAGCATCCGATCGTGCTGGCGCCGATGGCCGGGATTATGGATGCCGATCTCGTAACCGCAGTGGCACAAGGCGGCGGCCTGGGCTCTTTGCCATGTGCGATGCTGTCGGCGGAGAAAGCCCGCGAGCAGGTCAATCTGATCCGCCAACGCGTCACCGCGCCAGTCAACATGAACTTCTTCTGCCATACGCCGGTCGAGGCGGATGCCGAGCGGGAGGCGGGCTGGCGCCGGCGGCTTGGCGCGTACTACCAGGAGTATGGCATCGATCCGGCGACGCCGATCAACGCCGCCAACCGCGCGCCGTTCGATGCGGCGATGTGCGCTGTTATCGAGGAGCTGAAGCCCGAGGTCGTCAGCTTTCATTTCGGTCTGCCCGAGCCAGCGCTGTTGAAGCGCGTCAAGGCGACCGGTGCGATCATCATGGGCTCGGCCACGGTGGTGCGCGAAGCGGTGTGGCTGGAACAGAACGGCGCCGACATCATCATCGTGCAAGGTGCTGAAGCCGGCGGCCATCGCAGCATGTTCCTGACCGAGCGGCTGGCCGAGCAGGTCGGCAACCTCGCGCTCGTGCCGCAGGTGGTCGATGCCGTGAAGCTGCCGGTGATCGTCGCTGGCGGCATTGCTGATGGCCGCGGCATCGCGGCGGCGTTCGCGCTGGGCGCGTCCGGCGTGCAGATCGGCAGCGCCTATCTGCGCTGCCCGGAGTCCAAGGTGACGGCGCTGGGACGCGCGGCGCTGGCGCAGGCGAGCGACGAATCGACGGTCATCACCAACGTGATGACCGGGCGCTGGGCGCGCGGCATCGCCAACCGGGTGATGCGCGAGGTCGGTCCGATCTCGCCCGATGCACCCGCCTTTCCGCATGCCGCCACTGCGCTCGGACCGCTGAAAGCCGCTGCTGAAAAGCAGGGCAAGTCCGATTTCACCAATCTCTGGGCCGGGCAGGCCATCCGTCTCGGCACCGAGCAGCCGGCCGCCGAGCTGACGCGGAAGCTCGCCGCCGACGCGCAGGCGCGGCTGCGCCGAATGGCCGGCTGACGCCGGCTTTACCGCTCGCAGGCGGATACCATGGCGTGCCGCGTGGTTGCGGCGCGAAAGCGGCCTCTGCTATACGGCGGACGGTTAACTCCGTCCCCGTGAGGCCCTATATAATGTCGGTCGATGCCGCCACCGTCCGCCGGATCGCGCAATTGGCGCGGATCGCTGTTACAGATGCCGAGGTTCCGCATCTGCAGGGCGAGCTCAACGCCATGCTGGCCTTCGTCGAGCAGCTGTCGGAGGTCAATGTGGAGGGCGTCGAGCCGATGACCTCGGTGACGCCGATGGAGATGAAGAAGCGGCAGGACGTGGTCAATGACGGCGAGATCGCCGACGACATCGTCAGCAACGCGCCAGCGACCGAGAACCATTTCTTCCTGGTGCCGAAGGTCGTGGAATAGCCCGTAACCGCCGAATAACAGACGAGCCCACCGATGTGCATGCTCTGTGACGATGAAAAGGCCTATCAGGCCTACATGAATTATCTCGACGTGATGGAGCGCCAAAAGGCCGAAGGCAAGGACGTCGATCCCGACAAGGCCGTGGATGCCGTGCTCGATGCGCTCGAGGCGCAGGTCAACGCTGAGGTCAATGCCGAGGTGAAGGCCCGCGCGGAGAATAAAGCGAAGACGAATAAATTCTTCGCGGAAGACACTACCGACGACAAGACGCTTTCCCCTTTCTTCTGCAGCCCGATCAATAAATGACCGATTTGACTTCGTTGACGCTTGCCGAGGCCCGTGAGGGTCTCGCGCGCAAGACCTTTACCTCGCTCGAGCTCACAGACGCCCATCTCAAGGCGATCGAGGATGCGCGCGCGCTCAATGCCTTCGTGCTGGAGACGCCGGATCAGGCACGCGATATGGCGCGCGAGGCCGACGGCAAGATCGGCAAGGGGGAGGGCGGTCCGCTCGCCGGCATTCCGCTGGGCATCAAGGATCTGTTCGCGACCAAGGGCGTGCGCACCACGGCCTGCTCGAAGATCCTCGGCAATTTCGTGCCGACTTATGAGTCCACCGTCACCTCGCAGCTCTGGCGCGACGGTGCGGTGATGCTCGGCAAGCTCAACAATGACGAGTTTGCGATGGGATCGTCGAACGAGACCTCGTGCTTCGGCCCGGTCGGCAATCCCTGGCGCCGCCAGAATCCAATTTGGGCTCCAACACCACGCTTGGTGCCGGGCGGCTCCTCGGGCGGTTCGGCGTCCGCGGTGGCGGCGCTGCTCTGCATGGGCGCGACCGCGACCGACACCGGCGGCTCGATCCGCCAGCCGGCCGCGTTCACTGCGACCGTCGGCATCAAGCCGACCTATGGCCGCTGCTCGCGCTGGGGCGTTGTCGCCTTCGCGTCCTCGCTCGACCAGGCAGGTCCCATCGCGCGCTCGACCCGCGACGCGGCGATCCTGCTGCGCTCGATGGCCGGCCACGATCCGAAGGACACCACCTCGGTCGATCTGAAGGTGCCGGATTACGAAGCCGCGATCGGCAAGTCCGTGAAGGGCATGAAGATTGGCATTCCCAAGGAATATCGTCTCGACGGCATGCCGGCCGAGATCGAGAAATTGTGGAGCGAGGGGCGTGCATGGCTGGAAGCAGCCGGCGCAGAGACGGTCGAAGTGTCGCTGCCGCACACCAAATACGCACTGCCGGCCTATTACATCGTCGCGCCGGCGGAAGCGTCATCGAACCTCGCGCGCTATGATGGCGTCCGCTACGGCCTGCGCGTGCCCGGTCGGTCTATTGGTGAAATGTACGAGAACACCCGCGCCGAGGGCTTTGGCGATGAAGTGCGACGCCGCGTCATGATCGGCACCTATGTGCTCTCCGCCGGCTATTACGACGCCTATTACCTGCGCGCGCAGAAGGTCCGCACCCTGATCAAGAAGGATTTCGAGGACTGCTTCGCCAAGGGCGTCAACGCGATCCTGACGCCGGCGACGCCGTCGGCCGCCTTCGGCATCGGCGAGAAGGGCGGTGCCGATCCGGTCGAGATGTATCTGAACGACATCTTCACGGTGACCGTGAACATGGCGGGCCTGCCCGGCATCGCGGTGCCCGCCGGCAAGGACGCGCAGGGCCTGCCGCTCGGCCTGCAACTGATCGGCCGTCCGTTCGACGAGGAGACGCTGTTCTCGCTCGGCGAGGTGGTCGAGCAGGCCGCCGGCCGCTTCACGCCGGTCCGGTGGTGGTAGATCTCGCGCAATTCAAGGCAAGCCTCGCGGGCGACGCGCCAGCGGCCGACCTCGCGCCGCCGCTCGCTGGCCTGTGGTGGACGGCAAAAGGCGATTGGGACCGCGCGCACCATATCGTTCAGGACGAGAGCTCGCGCGAGGCCGCCTGGGTGCATGCGCATCTGCACCGGATCGAAGGCGATCTCGGTAACGCCGCGTATTGGTATCGGCAGGCCGGCCAGCCGGTCGCCAACGATGCGCTGGATCTGGAATGGGAGCGGATCACGTCCGCACTGCTTGGGAGTTAAAGGGCCATGACGGCAACCAGCGGCAAGCTGATCAAGGGCGCAACTGGCGACTGGGAGGTCGTGATCGGCCTGGAAGTCCACGCCCAGGTCACCTCGAAGTCAAAGCTGTTCTCCGGCGCCTCGACAGCGTTCGGCGGCGACCCAAACAGCCATGTCTCGCTGGTCGACGCCGCGATGCCGGGCATGCTGCCTGTGATCAACGAGGAGTGCGTTCGTCAGGCAGTGCGCACCGGGCTCGGGCTGAACGCCCAGATCAACCTGCGCTCGGTGTTCGACCGCAAGAACTATTTCTATCCCGATCTGCCGCAGGGCTACCAGATCAGCCAGTACAAGTCGCCGATCGTGGGCGAGGGCGAGATCGAGGTCGAGCTCGACGGCGGCAAGAACGGCGAAACTAGGACCGCGACCGTCGGCATCGAGCGGCTGCATCTGGAACAGGACGCCGGCAAGTCGCTGCACGACCAGTCGCCGACCATGTCGTTCGTCGACCTCAACCGCTCGGGCGTGGCGCTGATGGAGATCGTCTCCAAGCCCGACATCCGCGATGCCGAGCAGGCCAAGGCCTATGTCACCAAGCTGCGCTCGATCCTGCGCTATCTCGGCACCTGTGACGGCGACATGGAGAAGGGATCTCTTCGCGCCGATGTGAACGTTTCCGTGCGCAAGCCCGGCGGGCCGCTCGGCACCCGCTGCGAGATCAAGAACATGAACTCGATCAATTTCATCGGCCAGGCGATCGAGTACGAGGCGCGGCGCCAGATCGAGATCATCGAGGATGGCGGCAGCATCGACCAGGAGACCCGGCTCTACGATCCCAACAAGGGCGAGACGCGCTCGATGCGCTCCAAGGAAGAGGCGCACGACTACCGTTACTTCCCCGATCCCGATTTGTTGCCGCTCGAGTTCAGCCAGAGCTTCGTCGACGCGCTCAAGGCGGATCTGCCGGAACTGCCGGACCAGAAGAAGGCGCGATTTATCGCCGATCTCGGCCTCTCGGCCTATGACGCGAGCGTGCTGGTGGCGGAGCGGGAGAGCGCCGGCTTCTACGAGGCGGTGCTGTCGACGCTGAAGGACCGAGCCCGCGACGGCAAACTCGCCGCCAACTGGGTGATCAACGAGCTGTTCGGCCGCCTCAACAAGGAAGGCCGCGACATCTCGTCCTCTCCGGTCGCAGCCGAGCAGCTCGGCGCGATCGTCGAGCTGATCGGCGAGGGCACGATCTCCGGCAAGATCGCCAAGGACCTGTTCGAGATCGTCTGGACGGAAGGCGGCGACCCGCGCGAGCTGGTCGAGAGCCGCGGCATGAAGCAGGTCACCGACCTCGGCGCGATCGAGAAGGTGGTGGACGAGATCGTCGCCGCCAATCCGGACAAGGTCGCGCAGGCGAAAGAGAAGCCGCAGCTGGTCGGCTGGTTCGTCGGCCAGGTGATGAAGTCGTCCGGCGGCAAGGCCAATCCGCAGGCCGTCAACGACCTGCTGAAGAGCAAGCTCGGTATCTGAAAACGACGTTACGTCGTCTTCGTTCCGGCGTCGCGCATGTGCTGCGCGACGCTCTCGCGACCTCCGACTTCGCGACCTCTTCGCGAGCATGGCGCATGCAAATCGCTTGCACGCGATTCTCCAAAAAGCCGCCTTTGACGACGCTCTGATCAAGCCCGGATCGCTTGCGCGGGCGATATCAACGAAAATTTTTTCGTTGCCAAAATTCCCAACTCGGCCTCCGCGCAACGTGCCTTTCGGCTGGGTCCGCCGGTCGCGACGACATCACGCAGGCAGCTTGCGCATCGAGATCGATTGCAAAAAATGCCTGCAGCGACCGCAATTCCTGCAACATCTATTAGTTCGATGATTTTGACCGGCGGCGTTTGCCGCTTGGCCGCTGGCTTCGCGCGTCGGCTTGTCGTGCGAACCGCGCGGCTCTCTCGCGCGATCGCGTGTCAACACTTCTTTAAGCCGGCGCTGTTTTTTTTGGTGCGTTGGTGTATTCGAGAAGGAGTGCATCTCAATTCCCGAATGCACGCAGCGACTAAGCCATCTCACACATCGGAGGGCAACATGGCCAAGAAAGCGAAGAAGGCGAAGAAGGCAGTGAAGAAGACTGCGAAGACCGCGGCGAAGAAGACCGCGAAGAAGACCAAGAAGGTCTCCAAGAAGAAGTAACTGACGTCTCGCGTTCGCGCGAGATGAGCCGGCGGCTTTGATGCCGGCACGTCGTTGGAGCGCCAGGCCCGTCTGCTTCTTGTAGACCGCGCCATCAGGCTCCAGTCGATGAAGAGGGTGTCGGCGAGACATCAGGTCGACGGCCGGATCGGACTTCAGGTGGCTTTGCCGCTCGTGTCCCGGTCCGGCAGAAGAGACAGGTTTTCTTCGTTCGGTGCAGATCCGCTGTTCGGTCTGCAATTTCGCCAACGCGTCACTGCCGCGGCGAGATCTGATCCTGACGTGTTCGCCGACGCCCTCGTTCTGATCGTGACGGGCGTTTGCCCCTGACGGACGGGAGTGCCTGCCGGCTTGTCCGCGCCTCCCGGTTTATGTCCCCTGCAACAATCTCCTTGCGAACAACGCCCTTCGGCCGGCGCGCTTTGCCAGCGTGAGGCCGCGCGGACGATCGCCGTCCCGGATGGTTATGGGTTTGCCAAGCGAGACGGTAAACCGACCTTTGCGGCTCGCGAAAACGATAGCGAAATCAGTGGCGTCATGTGCGGCTTGGCTGTGTGCGCCGCGTCACGTTTACACGTCGTTCAGTGCGATACTTAAACTGCCATTCAAACTTGAGCGTCATGATCAACCCATAAGCCGGCAAACGGCATGGGGTGTTGAACAGGTGGACGGGGGCCGCGCTCGCATGAGCCGCCTCCTCAAGAGAATGGAGAGCGACGATGTTTCAGGGGCAGATCAATCTTGATAATGCGATCCCGGCGGAAGCGGCTGCGAATGGCGACGTGCTGTTCGAGCTCGGCATGCTGTATGCGAGCGGCCGTCAAGGCGCGGTCGACCTGGTCGCCGCGCACAAATGGTTCAATCTTGCTGCGGTGAAGGGCCGTCCCGACGCGATCGCGATGCGTCGCGAAGTCGCCGAGATGATGTCGGACGCCGACATCGCGGCCGCGCAGCGCGAAGCCCGCGCCTGGATGACCGCGCATTAGAAGCACCTGCGTCTAACACGTCTCAGGTCGTCGCCGACAACGGGCTCTGCCGTTATCGCGATGCGCGTCCCCGCCGAGCAGGCGGTGACGGCATGCGAACCTCGGTGCTCTCCGGTCCGAGGACGCGCCCGTCCTGCGCGCGCAACTCGAGGCGTCGCACCGGCAGGCCGCTTTTCTTGTCGACTAGGAGCACATGCGTTTCGTCGGGATCGAAGAAGTAGTCTTCGCCCCATTGCCTGAGCGCGACCAGCAGCGGGAACATGCCGCGACCTTTCGCCGTCAGCACATACTCCTGATAGGGACTGCCGTCGGCCGCCGGCACGGTGTCCAGGATGCCGTGCGCGACCAGGTTGCGCAGCCGGGCGGAGAGGATGTTCTTGGCCAGCCCGAGGCTTTTCTGAAACTCGCCGAACCGGCGCAGCCCGTCGAAAGCATCGCGCACGATCAGCAGCGACCACCAGTCGCCGATCGCGTCCAGCGGGCGGGCGACGCCGCACAGCAAATCCTTGTGGCTTATTCTCTTGGCCATCTCGCCTGTCTTGCCGTCTCGGCCCCTGCTGATCGCCGTGCGGGCTCCAGCGGGGCGCTGTCGTATCCATTTTTTCAGTCTAGTGGTTGCAAATTGAAACCTCAAGCGCTATGGCTCGTGTGGTTTTAGTTTGCAACCAAAAGGGAGCATCCATGATCCCGTCAGACGCCACCTTCGCCGGCAGCTTTCCGTTCGCGCCGCATTTCACCACGGCGCCCGCTTTCCGCATGCATTATGTCGACGAGGGACCACGGGATGGTGAGGTCGTTCTATGCCTGCATGGCGAGCCGACCTGGGGCTATCTGTTTCGCCACCTGGTCACGGCTCTCAGCCAGAGCCATCGCGTGATCGTGCCTGACCACATGGGCTTCGGCAAAAGCGAGACGCCGCCGGCGCGCAGTTATTGGCTACAGGACCATATCGACAATCTGGAGCGGTTCGTGCTTGCGCTCGATCTCACCGACATCTCGCTCGTGATGCATGATTTCGGTGGCCCGGTCGGGATGGGGCTTGCCGCGAGGCATCCTGAACGCATCCGTCGGATCATCTCGACCAACGGTCCGACGCCGTTCGGCCAGCCCGATCAGATCGATCGCTTGATGGCGAATGCGAGCGTATCGCCCTGGTTTCAATGGATCGTGAAGGCCGAAGCCGACGGGAGCCTCGAGGCGGTGCTCGCGCAGCTCGGCTTCAACATCCTGAGCACGCTGAAGCTCAATGGCTTCGAGAACAATGCCGTCATCACCGACGACTGGCTGAGCGCTTATGCTGCGCCTTTCGCCACTCCCGCCGAATGCCTCGGTGCGATCGGCTGGGCCAAGGGCTTTGCCACTGCCGCCCATCAATTCGAGCAGCCGGATGCGGCCGCCGACCGCGACATCCGCCGCAAGCCAGCGCTCGCGATCTGGGGCGAGGCGGATCGCACGCTGCACGCCGAGCATTTCCTGCCGCTCTTTGCAGCGATCTTCCCGACAGCGCGGATCGCGCGCCTCGCAGGTGTCGGCCATTACTGTCTCGAGGATGCGCCATCGGCCATCACAACGTTGGTCGCGGAATTCCTGCGTCAGACCTGATCGCCGCGCGAGCGGTCAAAGCCGGGCAGGGGCCGCCCGTCCCCTGTGGTTGCAGAGAGAAACTCCGGGGCGGGGCGAGCGAGACGGCCTCAGACAGGGCTCGATGCTTTGCTCCGGAGAGGCCACGACCATGATTTGACCACATCCAGGGCTTCTGTGCCTGACCCGGCGAGGCCGATCGGATTGAAAACCGCGTCGCCGCACCTCATCTTGGGTCCACATGAACAAGAGTTTGCGACGAGAGCTCGTGGCCTGCCACGATTGCGGACAGGAAATCTCCTTTACCGCGTCGCGTTGTCCGTATTGCGGCTCGACCGAGCCTGCCGGGTCGTATGTGCACAGCCGGCAGGAGCTGCGGAAGCTGCGCATTGAGGCCACCAATGATCGCCGGCTCGTGATCGTGACGTTGGCCTGCTTCGCGATCGGCTTCGCCTATGGCGCGGTGATGGGGCCGGGCGGCATAGCCTCGATCTGGAACGGTCTTGCCTATGGTTTTGTCGGCGCCGTGATCGGCGTGCCGGCGGCCTTCATCATCAACGTGACGCGGCACCTGTTCGAGTGAACGACAGCTCGACGTTCGGGCACGTCTTGAAATGCGAGCGAGGGCCCGCCTGCTCTGGAACCTGTCTTGATGTTCTGGGTTTTTCTGCGGGGGCAATGCAGGAGTGCCGCCATGAAAGACCAGACCCTGGGTGCGATCGCACTGGGTGTCATTGCGGTCGGTGCCGCATGGACAGTGCATACGCTCACAAGCACGGATTATTATTGTCCTGGGCCGTCCGCCTCTTCGGTGGTGGCGCTGTTGGCTCCATGCCAGGCGTTCGATACCGCGCTCGGTCATACCGTCTCGGGCGATCAGGCGGTGCAGATCGGATTGCGGTGGGGCGCCAAGCCTGACCAAGCCACGCCGCCGCTTACGCAATTTGCCGAGAAGTAATCCGACGCGGACAATGGAGCTCCGGAATGAAAAGATGGCTCTTTGCGGCCGTGCTGACGGCTGCGCTCGCGAGCATCGGCGCGGCCAATGCTGACGGCGTCTGCGGGCCCGGCTGCCATAACGCCGTGAACGGCGGCTGCGTGGTCGATGGCTGGGAAAGTGGTGCGCGGGTCTGGAACGAATGTCCTGCTGGCGTCCATCCGCGTCCGCCCTGCGGCGAAGGCTATGTCTGGAGCCGGCAGGCGAAAGCTTGCATGCTCAGGTGAGCTCGATCGGCGCTGCTGCACCGGCGTCCGGCCGGTGACGAGGCCTTCGAGCGGATCGGCACCCGCTCGGCTGTGTGCGGCGCTCAAGAGAGTTAGTCGCTGCGGTACGGGGTGATAGGGTCTGTGCGGCGCTCTGATCGAGACGCTCACGGCCCTGCGGTTGCGAGCGAGAATGCCGCCCGCTCCGTGAGCCTTCTTTTCAGAAGAAGGCCCAGCTCATATCCAGTCCATTGAGCACCGCGACGACTGCGGCCGCACTCAGACAACTCGTGATCGCCACCGCGGAGACGGGCTGAACATGTAAATGTAAGGGCTGGCGGAGACGGAGGGATTCGAACCCTCGATAGGCCTTTACAAGCCTATAACGGTTTAGCAAACCGCCGCCTTCAGCCACTCGGCCACGTCTCCGGCTGCGGTCGGTATGCCCGACGACGCGGCGAGCCGCAAGCGGCAGATTGAGGACGCACAGAAATCCTCACGCGCGATGTGTCCGTAGAAGACGATCCTGGTGTGGGTCGTTGTTCCGGTCACGTCAATTCCAGCCGGTCGGGGCGGCGGCTTGCTCGGCGCAGCTGAGAATCCGCGCCGCCAGCGGGGCTGCGCGAGGCGATGCGCCGGAGATACATGCGATCTGCCGTGTTCGCTGCCACGGTGGGAGACCGTCAGCGACGGTCGATGATTCTGCTGCGGTACGCTTTGCTACCGGGTGGATCCCCGAGCGGATGCGGGCCGGACGTTAGCGCTCCCGCCGGCGTTCCAGTTGCGCCTGGGATTGGATGCCGAACAACCGCATTTCAAAAAACTCTCACGAAAACAAATGCTTGTGAGAGCGTGGCAACGCGAGTCTCGTGTTATTTGTGCAACAGTGCCTCAGAAACGCCCCCCGGAACGGCCGGGCGGGCGGTTCCTTTGTTGCGTGTGCAATTCGGTTCGGTAATTCTGCCCCTGCGACGAAGGGGGGCATCCCGACGTCGTCCCGTTACTAGGTCGTTAGCTCAAGTCTCTCGCGGGCATGCGGGGGCTATCCGAGTGCACGACGCGGCTGAGCGCGGGTCGAAGGGGTCAAGGAACCAAACCTCAAGGGTGTCTCGCACCCGGCGGAGGCGGAACCTTCCCTGACTGAGCAACTTGGAGGTTTAACATATGAACGTGATGAAGAGCCTTGCTCTGGGCTCCGCTGCGGCTTTGCTCGCAGTGGCCGGAGCGCAGGCGGCTGACTTGCCGATCAAGGCAAAGGCTGTCGAATATGTGCGCGTCTGCTCGCTTTACGGCGCAGGCTTCTACTACATCCCCGGCACCGATACCTGCATCAAGCTCGGTGGCTATCTGCGTGTTGACGGTCTTGCCAATGTCGGCGGCGACTTCAGCCAGCAGAGCACCGGTGTGAACGCCGCCAGCAACCGCCTGACCAACTACTACCAGGCTCGTTCGCGTGAAGACTTCAACATCGACACGCGCACCGCGACCGAATACGGCGTTGTCCGTACCTTCGCTGACCTGACCTTCACCTGGACGTCGGGCACCTACACCGGCATCGGCAATGGCGGCACCGCGTACTCGACCGGTGCGGCGAACTCGGCCGGCCTGACCTCCGTCAACGGCCTCAGCAATGACGGCATCTCCGGCGGTTCGCTCGGTGTGTACTACGCCTTCATCCAGTTCGCCGGCTTCACGATGGGTAAGGCCGTGTCGCAGTTCGACGCGCCCTGGACCAACTATCCCGGCAACAATTTCGACGGTCTCGTCGGCGGCAGCGGCACCGTTACCGGTGTCAACCAGTTCGCCTACACCGCCGATTTCGGCCAGGGCATCACTCTGTCGGTGTCGGCTGAAGACCAGTCGGCCTACTACCAGACCTCGCTCTGGAACGTCTCGGGCGCCACGGCGGCCGGCATTGTCGGCGGCGCTTACGGCGTCAGCAACTACGGCGGCAGTGTGTCTCCGGACTTCATCGGTGCCTTGCGCGTCGATCAGGCCTGGGGTCTGTTCCAGGCCAGCTTCGCCGCTCATGACAACCATGTCGGCTACTACGGCGCGACCGAGGCCACGGGTCATCCGGGCGACAAGTGGGGCTGGGCTGGTCAGCTGTCGTTGTCGATCAAGAACATCCCGACAGGTCCCGGCGACACGATCAACGTCCAGGCCGTCTACACCAACGGTGCAAGCCGCTACAACTTCCAGAGCCTGAGCCCGACCTCGTACTCGCTGTTCAACAATGGCGGCGTCGGCTTCGCCGGCCTTGGCGACGCCGTTTACACCGGCACGTCGTCTGCAAACGGCACGGGTCTCGAGCTGACCTCCACCTGGGGCTTCCGCGGTGCGTTCACGCACAATTGGAATCCCTACTGGAACTCGTCGCTGTACGGCGCTTACGCTGGCGTCCGTTACGACGGCGCTGCTCAGGCGATGATCTGCGCCAGCACGGCCATGGCTGGCCTCGGCATCACCGCGGCAAACTGCAACCCGAACTTCAACATCGCCCAGATCGGTACGATCACCCGCTGGACCCCGGTGAAGAACCTGACCTTCTCGGCTGACGTGGCCTGGACCCACCTCGATCAGAAGTACTCGGGCACCGCGACCTATGCTGGCTCGAATGCGACTGCCGTTCCGGCCGGGACCTATCAGCTGAAGGATCAGGACACGGTCAGCCTGCTGCTCCGCGCCCAGCGCAACTGGTAATCAGGGTCGTCTGACCCCGATATCCAACCAATCCCCGGCGGGCAACCGCCGGGGATTTTTGTTGCTGTCACCACGGCTCGAACGGGCGTCGCGATCCCTATTTTTGCCGAACGATTCTCACCGGCAAATTGCATTTCCGCGTGCTTGCAGGGGATGCGATATTGTTTCAATAAGCTGTCAGGAGCACTCGCTTCGACTTTTGATACGTGTTGCAGCTCAATCGCCATCAAGAGCGAAGAGCGATGGGATGGAGTCTTGTTGCAGAATGTCTGAAACCGCTTCGACGGCGCGGGTCGCTGTGCTGTCAACTTCCGCGCCGGTCGTGCGCAACATGCTGCTGGCGACGCTTCCCGAAGCGGAATTTGCGCTGCTGCGCCCGCATCTCAAACTGGTGCGGCTGCGGCGAAACGCGATCCTGCATGATGCACTCTGTTGTCCGCAGAAGGTCTATTTCATCGAGAGCGGCATCGTCTCGCGCGTCGTGCGCATGGCCAGGGATGGCGGGGCGGTCGAGGTCGCGAGCATTGGACGCCACGGTTTCGTTGGCGTCTCGGTCGTGCTCGGCACGATGCAGGCGATCCAGCGCTCAATTGTCCTCGTGCAGGGAACGGCGCTGACGATCGAGGCGGAGCAGCTGCGCCTGATTCTTGTCGAGCGGCCGGCGATCAAGGAGCACCTGCTCAAATATATTCAGCTCCTGATGACGCTGAAGGCCCAGGTTGCGCTCTGCAACGCCAAGCACGAAATCCCCGAGCGGGTCGCCCGCTGGCTGCTGCGCGCGCAGGAGCTTTGTGACAGCGACGAATTGCCGATCACGCATGGCCTGATCGCAAATGCGCTCGGGGTCCGTCGACCGGGTGTCTCGCGTGCGCTCGCGGACATGGAGGCGGGTGGCCTCATTGCCTGCGCCCGCGGCTCGCTTCGGATCCGCGACACCGCCGGACTGCAGCGGCGCGCCTGTGAATGCCATCTGGTGGCGAAGGATCGCTTGCGGATGTTCTGCGATATGCCGCAGCACGCCCATGATCTGCCGGGGCGATTGACCTGACGGTCGGCCAGTCGCGATTCGCATCCGACGGCGGCATCGATATCCCAGGGCGGCTCGGGCGACGATCCCACGCGCTGCCCGGCATTCGCGGGGCCTGAGAGATTTCCGCATGAAATCATCGGCTTATAACTAAGTGCGAAAATCCGCAGAAAGTTATTGAAAATACATAAGCTACTAAGGTACTTTGTCTGCGTGTCATCGCCCAGCGGTGAGCTCCGTCAGAGGAGACAGAATCTTATCTGATGTTAGACCTCCGAAGCCTCCAGCGATGCCCCGCTGGGGGCTTTTCGGCGTTTGGGTCCGAATCGGCCGAACCAAAAAAGCAAAATTTAAAAAATGTAGATTTCGGAATAAGATAGCTCGAATGCTGTCATTTGCTTGGCGCGTTCCCGTGGAACCGATCCGGTAAATTTATGGTTCAATGTGCGCTATCGTACCAAGAAATATCTCGCGAAGTCTTGACGGTAAATTCCTGGTGAAGTCACTGTATGTCTCCTGAGTGACGGTTCTGGTTCGGGAACACGAAAGTGATCTTGCCATGCGGTCGGAAGACATTCTGAGGACCTACGGTCATTGGCTGGAGCGGGAGGACCTCTCCAGCGAATTCATGCGGTTGTTGGGCTCCGTGCCCCACGCCGGGCCGGATCTTGCCGACTGCCTCGCGGCCGCGCAGCGCATCGACATCAACATCGAGGATTCCTGGCACCGTGAATGGGCCGTGATGGCGCATCAGACGTGCCAGATGGCGGAGAACGCGATCGGCCGCGGCTGCGCGGAGGCGGCCATGGCCGCCTGGCTGCGCGCGATCGCCTACTATCAAGCTGCGGCGTTCCCATTCGAGGGCGACGACCCACGTGCCCAGGCGATGGTGGCGCGGATGCGCACGTGCGCGCGCGCCGTGCTGCACTGCCGTGAGCCGCAGGGCGAGGTGGTCACGATTCCCTGGCGGGCGGATTATCCGCTGCAGGGCTATTTCCTGCCGACGCGGAGCGAGGAGGGCAGGGCTCCGGCCGTGCTCTGCATCAGCGAGCCCGGCCAGCGAAAGGAGGCCTGCCTGCCCAAGCTGGCCCATCTCGCTGCAGGGCGCGGCTTGTCGCTGCTCGTGGTCGATCTGCTCGGCGCCGGCACCGGCGAGCAATTCGCCGATATCGTCGGCAGCCGCGAGCTCGAATCGGCGGTCGGCTCCGCGATGGACTATCTGTGCGAGCGAGACGACGTCGACGAGGACAGGATTGCCGTGCTCGCCGACGAATGGGGGTCCTCGTTCGTCGCGCGCGGCATTGCGCTGGACCAGCGCTATGCCGCTGCGGTGTGCGATGCCGGCCTCTGGGACATGCACGAACGCGCGTTTCTGGACGGCTGTGCGGCTGCGGAGCGTGCCGCAATCGACACGGGCCGCCGTGCAAGCCAGGTGGCGCGCCACATCATGTGCCCGGTCCTGATCGCGCTGCGCGAACGGGGCTGGCTGCAGCCGGATCATGTCGCCCGGCTGGTGGCGCAGATGAAGCAGGCCCATCCGGACATCACGCTGAAGCTGTTCGCCGGCGAGCAGGGTAGTGCCGACAATCCGGCACCGGCCAATGCCTTCGTGTTGGATTGGATCGCGGCCCGACTGAGCAAGGCGCGGCGGCTGTGGAGCTGACCCAGCGGTGTGGATTTGACGCTCGCTGATTAGCGAGTTCGCAGCTCGCTCGCGGTGCGAGCGTCAAATCCAGGCTCCGCCGGCTTGGCGACTTCCGAGCGCCGTCTGGGTTTTGACCTTCGCGACGAGCGCTCTCGCAAAGGGCTGCGAACTTCAGAAGCGCCCGTCATGGCCGCGGCCGCGTCAGATCCCGAGCGTGACTTTCATGCAGGCCTTCTCGATTCGGGTCTTGAGCGCGGCAAGCTTGTCCGTGAAGACAGCGAGCGCCTCCTCGTCGAATTCCTCGAAAATGAAATCGTTGATCGCATTCTGCTGCGTCTCGAGATTGGCAAGCTGCTTGTAGGTCTTGTCGGTCAGCGACATCCGGACCACGCGCGCATCGTCGGGCGCGGGTTTCCTGCGCATGAAACCTTTCTTCTCCAGCAGCTTGGATTGCGTAGTGACGAACGACGAATCGACGAGCAGCCGCTTCGAGACGGCGTTGACCGGTATGCCATCGCCCTGATCGAGCTCTGCCACCGCCATCAGAATCATCCATTGCGGCCCGCTGATTCCAAGCGCCTTGGCCCAGAAGTAGCGCAGCTCTTCCAGGTGAACGCTGATGGATGCGATCTCCCAGGTGAATCTACGGGCGGCATCGCGATTCTTGCGGGCCGATCCGGTGTTTTGCGTAGTTTGCGCCGGCTCTGCAGGGCCGGCCTCCGGTGAATTGCTGGACGCCATGACTCGCGATCGTGTAACTGCGGCCGTGACCCTAGTTTAAAAAAATCCATAATGAAATCACCCAACTAGGTTGGTTCTGGCAGGCATGTGCAGGGTGCAGGCGCGACACGCCAGTGTTGCCTGCATGACACATTACCTCTGCATTCAATTACCTGAGCCAATAAACTGTTTTGATTACAGGAGATGCGAAGGCATAGTTCCTCGTGACGGTGGGGGGTTACTCGATCGTCCCGTAACAGGAGTTTCGCTTAAGTCCCTCGCGTGATGCGGGTGTGTCCGATGGCGCGAAGCGGCTGAAGCGGTTTTTCGGGATGGGGAAGACGGATCGTCCTGGGGGATTTTGGTCCGAGACTTTCCCAAGAGAGCAACTTGGAGGTTATCCATGAAGACGGTTAAGAGCCTTATCCTCGGCTCAGCGGCGGGTTTGCTCGCCATTGGCGGGGCCCAGGCAGCCGACCTTCCGATCAAGGCCAAAGCGGTCGAGTATGTGAGGGTCTGCTCGCTCTACGGTGCCGGTTTCTACTACATGCCGGGCACTGACACCTGTATCAAGTTCGGCGGCTATCTGCGCGCTGACACCACGGTTGCCGCCGGCGACTACAACTTCCAGCAAGGCGCGTCGCAGGGTGCGAACAACCGCCTGAGCAACTACTGGTTCAGCCGCGCTCGTATGGACATGACCGTCGATACGCGCACTGCCACCGAGTACGGCGTGGTCCGCACCTATGCGGATCTGGTCTTCACTTGGGATTCGACCTCGACCACTGCCAGCAACCCGTCGACGATCTCGACCGGTTCTGCCTCGCTCGGCCTCTACCATGCGTTCATCCAGTTCGCTGGCTTCACCTTCGGCCGCACGGTCTCGATCTTCGACGCACCGTGGCAGAGCTATCCGGCTGGCGGTCCCGATACGCTTCCGGGCGGTTCCAACAACGTCACCGGCGTGAACCAGGTCGCCTACACGGCTGACTTCGGCCAGGGCATCACCGCTTCGGTCGCGTTGCAGGACGAGACGACGGCTGCCGGTGGTAATTCGAACCTCTGGAACACCAGCTTCGCTACCCCTGCTGCTGCTGCGGCCGCTTTCGTGACCGGCGTCTACGGCAACAACGATTGGGGTGGAACGCGTTCGCCCGACATCATCGGCGCGGTGCGTGTCGACCAGGCCTGGGGTCTGTTCCAGTTCTCGGCTGTCGCGCATGACATCCATTCCGCTTACTACGGCGCGACCGAACTGACCGGTCACCCCGGCGACAAGTGGGGCTGGGCAGCGCAGGCCGCGTTGTCGATCAAGAACATCCCGACTGGCCCTGGCGACTCGATCAACTTGCAGGGCGTCTACACGGATGGCGCGACTCGCTACAACTTCCAGAGCCTGTTCCCGCAGAGCTTCTTCATGTTCGGCGGCACCAGCGCAGCTGGCGCATACCAGAGCACCGGTTTCGCTGGTCTGGCTGACGGCGTCTTCGGGGCTGGCACGGGTATCGATACCGTCAAGACCTGGGGCTTCCGTGGCGGCTACACCCACAACTGGAGCCCGACCTGGGCGTCTGGCATCTACGGTGCTTACGGTTCGCTGAACTACGGTTCGACGGGCAAGGCGCTGATCTGCGCGAACTTCCTCACGGTTGCCAACGCTGGCGCAACCTGTAACCCGGACTTCAACCTTGCTGCTATCGGCGGCAACGTGGTCTGGACTCCGGTCAAGAACCTGGCCTTCACTGCCGACGTCGTCTGGACCCATCTGGACCAGAAGTACTCCGGCACGATCACCAGCCCGGGCATTGCCGCCGTCGCCAAGCCGGCAGCCGTGTACGAGCTGAAGGACCAGAACTCGGTCAGCATGCTGCTCCGCGCTCAGCGCAACTTCTGATCTGAGCTCACCAGCTAACGACAAGAGCCCCGGCGGGATAACCGCCGGGGCTTTTTTTGTTCGCGTGGACAGCCTCTGAAGCAACGTCCTTCTTGAGGCAAGGCTATCGCATATGGCGAAGAGCAGGGCCACGCGGTCCGTTCGCGGCCATCCTTCGCGACCGCCGCGTGCGGCGGCTCCTTAGAACGAGGACCTTTTTCCGGCCGCATCTCGACCCTCATCATAAGGACGCGGCGCCCGAGCAGGCCGAGCAATGGCGCGTCCCACCAGCGAGCGGCGCGACAATGCCGTACGTTCAGGCAATCTCGTCGTCAGGGCTGCTAGCGGCAAAGCGGTCGACGCCTGCTAGCGTTGCCGCTTGCACGTGATGCACGACGCGCGCGTTCATGCCGGCAAGAGCGTGGCGGGATGTTCTCTCCGTCTTGATGGCGACCGCTCAGCCGCACGGCAGGGTTCGGACGTCATCGCCTGGATGCCCTGATGGCCCCGGGCAATCGCATATGTAGAAAAGAGCTGGCGCGCAGTCCTGGCGCGGCCGTCCTTCGAGACGGCCGCCTGTGGCGGCCTCCCCAGGATGAGGGCATTTTCGCGGCGAAACCTTAAACCCTCATCGTGAGGAGCGGCGCTCTTGCGACGCGTCTCCCAGACGATGCTTCGCCTCGCCTAGAGAACCATGAGGTCCCAACGCAATTGCCTGCGCGATGGCCCTGCCTGATGGCAGGAGCCCCCGAGCAGTAAGTCGGCGGGCGAATAGTCAGGCCTGGCGGCCAGACACGGCCACACGCGGGCTGGTCGGGCGACCTTCCGCTGTCCTGCCGTTCGCCACGCGCTACTCGCTATTCGCCGCCCGCGATTCGACCATCGCGCCGCGGCGCAGATCGGCCTCGATCTGCAGCCGTGACGAGCCGCCGAACCGGGCGCGATAGACCTGCAGATTCTCCATCACCCGCTGCACGTAGTTGCGGGTCTCGGAGAACGGGATCAGCTCGACCCAGTCGACCGCGTCGACCTTGGGATCGCGCGGGTCGCCGTAGCGCTCGATCCACTTCTTCACGCTGCCGCGGCCGGCATTGTAGGCCGCGAACGTCATGATGTAGGAGCCGCGGTAGTCCTCCAGCAGGCCGCCGAGCTCGGCGGCGCCGAGCTGCGCGTTGTAGACCGGGTCGGTCTTCATCCGGTTGATGTCGAAACTGACGCCGGCGCGCTTGCAGACGTAGCGGCCGGCGTCGGGTGTGACTTGCATCAGGCCATAGGCCTGCGCCGGCGACACCACCGCCGGATTGAAGGCGCTCTCCTGGCGCGCGATCGAGAACACCACGCTCGGCTCGACCTCGGGACCGATCTCGCGGAAGGCGGGAACGCCGTTGACCGGATAGGCGTAATGGTCGAACGGCAGGCCGCGATTGAGCGCGGACTTGCCGACCAGCAGCATCGCGCGTGCATCGCCGTGCCGCGCAGCGATCTCGGCAAGCCCGAGCAGGACCTCCTGGTCGCCATTGTCGCCCATATCGGCGAAGATCGGGATTGCGATCTCGCCTTCGTCGAGGTCGTAGAGCAGCTGCACCGCGCGCACCACTTCCAGCCTCTCGGCGCCGCGGCCGCGGCCCGAGAGCGAGGCATTGAGCGCGAGCTGCGGCAGGCCGAGCTTGGCGCGCGCGAGCTGGCCGTAATAGCTGGTCGACTGCTGGGCTGCGGCGTTGTAGGCGGCGCGCGCCTCCTGCAGGTGGCCCATCGCCTCCGCAGCGCGGCCCTGCCAATAGCCGGCGCGGGCCAGCGTGGTCGGGTTGACGCTGCCGACGCCGATCCGGGCGAAGTGGTGGGCGGCGGTGGCGGGATCATTAAGGAAGCGCAGCGCGATCCAGCCCGCCGTGAATTCCTGCTCGGTCTTGTAGATGTCGCGATTTGGCAGCGCCGCGTCGCGTGCGATCGAGATAGGCGGTGCGGTAGTCGCCAGTGTCGATCATCTTGCGCGAGATCAGGCGGCGCTCGATCCACCATTCGTCGACATTGTAGATGCGGTTCGGGTCCCGCGGCGCGCTCAGCATCAGCTGGGCTGCCTCCGCGTATTTCTCCTCGCGACGCAGCAGCTGGATCTTGGCGAAGATGTAGCCGGCGTCGTTGTGTAGCTCCGGCGGCACGGCCTCAAGCAAGGCGCGGCTGTTCGGCGCCTTGTGGTTGGAGGCGATCCGCGCCTTGGCCAGCGCCACATAGCCCGCGCCGAGCCGCCTGGCGGCGCGCAGCGCGGCCTCCTGCTCGCTGCCATAGAGCAGCGTGTCCATCCGCGCCTTGTGGTCGCCGCCCGACAGCAACGCGCCGAACATGTCGAGCGCGTTGTTCTCGGTTTCCTCCGACATCGCGTCGTTGCGCCAGGCCTCGCGCACCAGCCGCTCGGCGTTGGCGCGATCGCCCCGCGCCAGCATGGCGCGGGCGAGCGAGAAGCGGCCCTTGGCTGACAGCGGCGATTCGGTCTCGAACCAGGACCACACCACGGAATCGTCGCGCTTGTCGTCCCACAACGCGGCCTCGAGCCGCCGCCGCAGGAAGCTCTGCGACGGCCAGCCCGGATTGGCCGATATGAAGGCGCGGTAGCGCTCGACGCTGGCGTTATTGTTGTCGCTGCGCAGGATGATCCATTCGGCGAGCTTGCGCGCCACGGGATCGGAGATCGCCGATTCGACCTGGGTGGCGTCATCGGGCTTGTGCTTGCGCACCAGCTCGATCACGTTTTCCAGCGTGTCCTTGTCACCCTGCGAGGTCGATGACGTCGCAGCCATCGTGGCCGGCAACACCGGCTTGCGCGACGGGGGCAGGGCGGCGTGCTGCCGCGGCGCCGGCGGAATGCTCGCGGTGGCGCCGGCCAGGATATCTTTCGGTCCGGGCTTCCTGGCCTCGGCCTTCATTTCCGCTTTGGCCTCAGATAGGCCGGTGCCCTTGCTGCCCTCATTTGATGCTGTTTTGGATCCGCTACTGCGGGAGATCGGACGCGGCTTCGGCACCGGAACCTTGTCCTTGGCCCAAGCCTCGCCATACGCCGCGCCAAGAGCGACGGCGAGGGAGGCTGTCAAGGACACCCACAAGGTCGTCGATCGCAATGCGGCTGAACGGGCAAATAGGGGCACGGCGTTCCTTCGCGGGGCTGGTGTTCAATCCCTATCGGCCTTGGTCTATCGAAAAGGTGAACAAATACTAAATGTGCCAGGGAATGATGCATTGTGCGCCAGCTCCGCGGCAAAATCACGACCGGACGACGACGGGGTCCGTTGACAGGGCTGGTTCGCGCGGCGGCCCTTCCGCCGGGTCTGAAGACCCGGTATGAACATGCTTTCCGCAAAAGTCGGCGCGAAAGGGCGCGTTCGGGAGGAGTTTGATGGCGGCCAAGACCAATTTCCGAGGCTCTTTCACGGCGCTGGTGACCCCGTTCAAGAACGGATCGCTGGACGAGGCCGCCTTCCGTTCGCTGGTCGGCTGGCAGATCACCGAGGGCACGAACGGCCTGGTGCCGGTCGGAACCACCGGCGAGAGCCCGACGCTCAGCCATGACGAGCACAAGCGAGTGGTGGAGTGGTGCATCGAGGAGGCCAAGGGCCGTGTCCCGGTGATCGCCGGCGCTGGTTCCAACTCGACCAAGGAGGCGATCGAGCTCGCCGAGCACGCCGAGAAGGCCGGCGCCAGCGCCGTGCTGGTGGTGACGCCCTATTACAACAAGCCCACGCAAGAGGGCATGTACCAGCACTTCAAGGCGATCAACGACGCCATCGGCATTCCGATCATCATCTACAACATTCCGCCACGCTCGGTGATCGACATGTCGGTCGACACCATGAAGCGGCTGTTCGAGTTGAAGAACATCGCTGGCGTCAAGGACGCCACTGCCAGCATGGTGCGGGTGTCGCAGCAGCGCGCGGCGATGGGCGAGGACTTCAACCAGCTTTCCGGTGAGGACGCGACGATCATCGGCTACATGGCGCATGGCGGCCATGGCTGCATCTCGGTGACGTCGAACGTCGCGCCGCGGCTGTGCTCGGAATTCCACGCCGCCTGGCAGAAGGGTGATCACGCCACCGCACTGAAGATCCATGACAAGCTGATGCCGCTGCACACCAATCTGTTCATGGAATCGAGCCCGGCACCGATCAAATATGCGATGTCGCTGCTCGGCAAGATGGACGAGAAGCTGCGCCTGCCGATGGTGCCGGCGTCCGAGCCGACTCGCGTCGCGGTGCGCGCGGCGATGGTCCATGCCGGTTTGATCAACTGAAACTGGCTGCTGCAAGCTGCGTTAGAGCATGATCCGGAAAAGCGGAAACCGGTTTTCCGAAAAGATCATGCTCAATCAAAGAGATGAGATCATGTTGCGATTCCTTCTAATCGCAACATGATCTAGGATGTTCGCTGTTCAGTTGGGGGAGATCGCCATGCTGAAGGAGTTTCGTGAGTTCGCGATGAAGGGCAATGTCGTCGACCTCGCGGTCGCCGTCATCATCGGCGCGGCTTTCGGCGCCATCGTCACCTCGCTGGTCGGCGACATCATCATGCCGATCATCGGTGCAGCCACCGGCGGCCTCGACTTCTCTAACTACTACGTTCCGCTGTCGAAGGCCGTGACCGCGACCAATTTGGCCGACGCCAGGAAGCAGGGCGCGGTGCTGGCCTATGGCAACTTCATTACCCTGACCCTGAACTTCCTGATCATCGCCTTCGTGCTGTTCATCGTCGTCCGCCTGATGAGCCAGCTGAAGCGGCATCAGGAGGCGGCGCCGCCGCCGCCCGCAAAACCCTCGGCCGAGGTCGAGCTGCTGACCGAAATTCGTGACCTCCTGAAGAAGGCCTGACGTGGCTGACAAGAACGAACCTGCGATCAAGGTCGTCGCCGAGAACCGCAAGGCGCGGTTCAACTATGCGATCGAGGACACCGTCGAGGCCGGCATCGCGCTGACCGGCACCGAGGTGAAGTCGATCCGCCTTGGCAAGTCGACGATTGCCGAATCCTATGCCGATTCCAAGGACGGCGAGATCTGGCTGATCAATGCCAACATCCCCGAATATCTGCAGGCCAACCGCTTCAATCACGAGCCGAAACGGCCGCGCAAGCTCCTGCTGCACAAAAAGCAGATCAACAAGCTGCTTGGCGCCGTCGACCGGGAAGGCATGACGCTGATCCCGCTCAAGCTCTATTTCAACGAGCGCGGCCGGGCCAAGCTGCAGCTCGCCGTCGCCAAGGGCAAGAAGCTGCACGACAAGCGCGAGAGCGAGAAGAAGCGCGACTGGAGCCGCGAGAAGGGCCGCCTGCTGCGGGCGCGGGGCTGACGGCGTCCGGAAAACACGAAAACGCGATGATCTCAATTGACGCGAAAGATGAGCTGCGAGCCCGATTCACCTCTCCCCAGCGGGGAGAGGTCGGATCGCGAAGCGATCCCCGATGGGAGAGGTGAACCTTTGTCGTGGCAGGCAGCCAGTGCTGCATTGAAGGATATGGTGCCATGAACCAGAAGAGCCTGCAGGACGTCGACTGGAGCAAGATTCCGGCGCCTGACGATGACGGCGCGGCCGCGCACCTCGTCGGCATGACGATTCCAAAGGTCTCCTTGCGCGCCACCGACGACACCATGGTGGCGCTGTCGCAGCTGAAGGGCCGCACCGTGGTGTTCGGCTATCCGCGCACCGGCGAGCCCGGCAAGGTGGCGCTGGTCGAGGACTGGGACATGATCCCGGGCGCGCGGGGCTGCACGCCGCAGACCTGCTCATTCCGCGACCTGTTCGGCGAGCTCAAGGCCGCCGGCGCATCTCAGGTGTTCGGGCTCTCGACCCAGAGCAACGACTATCAGATCGAGATGGCCTCGCGGCTGCATCTGCCGTTTCCGGTGCTGTCGGACGAGAAGCTCGAGCTGACCCATGCGCTCGATCTGCCGACCATGGAGGTCGCGGGGCTCACCATGATCAAGCGCCTGGCGCTGATCGTGGACGATGCGCGCATCACGCAGGTGTTCTATCCGGTGTTTCCACCCGACCGGAATGCCGCCGACGTGCTGGGCTGGCTGAAGGACAATCGGGTGTAGCTCGTAGGGGAGCGAAGGGTACCCCACCATTCGTCCTCGACCAAAAGGCGAAACGCCCGAGCTTCGAGCTCCATGCCGACCTGCAACACGTCCGGTCGCTATCAGCGGGATCACGCGCTTCCTCTAGACCGCGGGTATGGCCGATCTCGCACGGCTGAATGAAGTCGGTCGCGCCAGCGATGATCGAGGAATGGTCTCGTACTACGAACCCCCGTGGCACAACGCGGAAGTAGCTCGTCGAATGGCTCGATAGCAGCACGGCACCTGTTCGGCCGGACCCGTGCGGCGGCGGCCAGAAAGATCACGCCTCGCAAAAGGCCGTGCCGAACCCGGCGCTGGAGCGTCCGACCACAAACGGACGTCTCACACCGACCAATCGGTATCTGCCGGCGCGGTGTTGTCAATCGTGAACAGCAACCTCTGGTATCCCTGTCATGGTCTTATAATCTAGAGAGACAACAGCTGGGAGCGTTGGCATGGACATCGAAAGGATGCACTCGCCAAGACATCTTCGCAAACGGGCTGAGGAGTTCGGAAAAACCGGCCTGCGCGCTCCATTGCCGGGGGCCAGGAACTCTGACCATCGGCAGCGCCGGCATCGACACATTGCAATCGCACAGCTCTGCAAGTCTGGGCTTTTTGCAATAGCCGTGGCGGCCGCGTTACCGGCGCAGACTGTCGGAGTGTCAGCCGAAACGACGGAATTGCCGCAGGTTCTGGTCGTCGGAACAAAGGAGGCGCCCCCTTTCGCGATGAAGGACGAAAGTGGCAAATGGACCGGCATCAGCATCGATCTCTGGAATCGAATCTCTAACCAGCTGGGATTGCAGTATCGTTTTGAAGAGACCGACTCCGTTCAGTCGCTGGTCGATGGGCTGAACGAGGGCCGATACGATGTCGCCGTAGCTGCTATTACGGTGACAGCCGAGCGAGAGCGGAAGGTCGATTTCACGACTCCCTATTTTCACACCGGGACCGGCGTAGCCGTGCAGAGCGACCGCATCGCGAGCTGGCTACCGGTCCTGCATTCAATAACATCCTATAGTTTTCTGCAGGCCATCGGCGCGCTACTTGGCCTGGCTCTTCTCGCCGGGATTCTCATCTGGCTATTCGAGCGTCGCAGCAACGAAGGATTTGGCGGCGGGATGGTCCGCGGACTCAGCTCGGGAGTGTTCTGGTCCGCCAATGCGATGACGCAGCGCGCCGACGCCAGTGTCATTCCAATGACTTTGGCCGGACGCGTGGTGGCCGTCATTTGGATGGTGGTCTCGGTCATTGCGATCGCGGTTTTCACGGCTGGCATCACGTCGACCCTCACGACGAAGCGGCTCCACGGCATGGTAAACAGCGCCGCTGACCTTTCCAGCGTGCGTGTGGGAGTCGTGCAAGGGACGGCGACCGAGGAAGCCCTTTTGGGAATGCAGATAAGATATCGGACCGTCGTCTCACCTCAAAAGGGCCTTGACGCACTAAAAGATGGTTCGATCGACGCTTTCGTCTATGACAGACCCATTCTTGCATGGATGATCCGCCGAGGCGGCCTCACAGCCGATCTCAGCGAGGTGACGTTTGAACCTCAGGATTACGCCATCGCACTGCGGCGCGACAGCCCGTTGCGCAAGCGGATCAATGTCGTACTGCTTGACACGCAAGAGACGAACTCGTGGAAAGAGGTCCTGTTCCGTTACCTCGGACGGACAATGAATTGACAGCGCATGGGCTCTACGCGTGTCTCCGCGTGAGCAGCGACGGTGGGTTCAGGCTGCCAACCGGATTGTGAAGGCCTGGTGTTAAAACATCGCGCCTTTGCCCGCCCTGCATCGTCGGCGGTGTGCAGCTTCCCTATGATCGATCGCTAATCCAGATCCGCCTTTACCCGCGCGAACACCGCATGAAACATCTCGGTGGTGAGAACGCCGGTGTTCGTGTTGTAGCGCGAGCAATGATAGCTGTCGTAGATCTTGAGATGGCCTGCCTGGTGGACCGCGCCATGACCGAACGGCGCAGTCACCGCGCGCAGGCGGAACACCTTCAACAGCGTGTCGTGGGAAATCCTGCCGAGGGCGACGATTGCGCGCAGGTTGGGCATGGTGGCGATGGTCGCGCTCAGGAATTGCCGGCACTGATTGATCTCGGCCGGCAGCGGCTTGTTCTGCGGCGGCACGCAGCGCACCGCATTGCTGATCCGGCAGTCAACCAGAGTGAGCCCGTCATCAGGACGCGCCTCGAACCGCCCCTTGGCAAAGCCGTATTGCAGCAGCGTGCTGTAGAGCAGATCGCCGGCATAGTCTCCGGTGAACGGCCGGCCGGTGCGATTCGCGCCCTGCAATCCCGGCGCAAGGCCGACGATCAAGAGCCGCGCACCCGCATCGCCAAAGGACGGTACGGGTGCGTTGAACCATGACGGCTCGCGCGCACGCTGCACGTTGCGAAAATCCACAAGGCGCGGGCAGAGCGGACAATCGCGGCCGGGCGCGGTGGGGAGGGTGTGGACAGTCTCCGAGTTCAACCTCGCCGGTTCCGGGCCTCGCTGTCTTAGTCCTCGAAATCGTCATCGTTGCCGCCACGCGGGGCCACGGTGGTCGCGCGCTGCAGGAATTGCGGCGAGTGATGGCGCGGCTCGCGCGGCGCCGGACGCTCAGAAGGATCGCGGCCGAGCTTCGACTGCAGCTCGACGAGATCGGTGAAGACGTCGGCCTGGCGGCGCAGCTCGTCGGCGATCATCGGCGGCTGGCTCGAGATGGTCGAGATCACGGTGACGCGAACGCCGCGGCGCTGCATCGCCTCGACCAGCGAGCGGAAATCGCCGTCGCCGGAGAACAGCACCATCTGGTCGATATGCTCGGCAAGCTCCATGGCATCGACTGCGAGCTCGATGTCCATGTTGCCCTTCACCTTGCGGCGGCCGGAGGCGTCGATGAACTCCTTGGTCGCCTTGGTGACGACGGTATACCCGTTGTAGTCGAGCCAATCGATCAGCGGACGTATCGACGAATATTCCTGATCTTCGATGATCGCCGTGTAGTAGAAGGCGCGGAGCAGCGTGCCGCGGCCCTGAAATTCCTTGAGCAGGCGCTTGTAGTCGATATCGAAACCGAGCGTCTTGGCCGTCGCATAGAGGTTGGCGCCGTCAATGAAAAGCGCAATTTTGTCGGTGGAAGATGACATTCAGTTTCTCGCGTTGATTTGAGCTTCTGGTTTTTGGCGCGGCCGGAAGCGGCCTGCGCGTTTCAAGGTACTGCCAAGTCGTATTGCCAAGCCTTACTGCCAAGTCTTACTGCCAAGTCGGACTGCCAAGGCGCGCGGACGTCTGGTGCAACGCTACCGCAAATGGGAGTAGTCAGGGTAACAAAGCTGCACTTTTGACGACGCAATGAAGCGTTTTCTTGTCCAAAAGCCGCATTGAGCCGATTTGGCCGCCCGAAGCCAGACAAATCCAAAGGAGCGGCGTCGCGACTGGCTGGGAGACCGGCTACCGTCAGATAAACCTTGCGGAAAGCCGTTGGTCCCTATAACTAGCCCAACATAATCAGCATATTAAGCACGCAAAAGACCGGAGCGACATCGATGGCGCGCGTCACCGTGGAAGATTGTATTGATAAAGTCGACAATCGGTTCGACCTGGTTCTCCTGGCGGCGCATCGCGCCCGTATGATCTCGTCAGGGTCACAACTTACGATTGATCGGGATAATGACAAGAACCCGGTTGTGGCACTCCGGGAAATCGCCGATTCGACGATTTCGCCCGAGGACCTCAAAGAGGAATTGGTGCACTCGCTGCAGAAGTTCGTCGAAGTCGACGAACCGGAGCCCGACACGGTGCCGTTGATCGGCTCGGCAGGCGCCAGCGTCGATGCCGACGACACCGAGGTTGCGGTGGAGCGGATGACCGAGGAAGAGCTTCTGAAGGGCCTCGAAGGCCTGGCTCCGCCGGAAGAGCAGCCGGAAGAGGACGAGTAACGGCCTTAACGCCGCGATCTCGCAGATATCAAATCAATTCAAGCAAATGCGAAGGCCCGGACGGTGTCCGGGCCTTTGCATTTGCGGGTGATTTCGTGGTTACCATGTGGCTGCGTCGCGCCGGAAAAGCCGATGCGCTCCCATATCCACGACAAAGGCCCCTTTATCCATGGCGGTTTCGCGCCAGAGTCCACCGCAGATGCAGGCCGCCAGCGATTCGGTCGCCGTGGCGCCGCAGCAGCCTGTGCCGGTGCCGCAGGCTGGCCCGCAGAGGGCGGGGAAGACGCCGCGATCGCGGATGATGCGTCAATATGACCTCGTCGAGCGCGTCAGGTCCTACAATCCCAACACCAACGAGGATCTGCTCAACCGGGCCTACGTCTACGCCATGAAGGCTCACGGCTCGCAGACCCGTGCGTCCGGTGACCCTTATTTCACCCATCCGCTGGAAGTCGCGGCGATCCTGACCGACCTCAAGCTCGACGACGCCACCATCGTCGCGGCCTTGCTGCACGACACCATCGAGGATACCGAGGCGACGCGGGCCGAGATCGACCAGATCTTCGGCCACGAGATCGGCGCGCTGGTGGAGGGGCTGACCAAGCTGAAGCGGCTGGAGCTGGTATCGCGCGAGGCCAAACAGGCCGAGAATTTGCGCAAGCTGCTGCTCGCCATCGCCGACGACGTGCGGGTGCTGCTGGTCAAGCTCGCCGACCGCCTGCACAACATGCGCACGCTGGAATTCGTCCCCGAGGCGTCGCGGCGGCGTATCGCCGAGGAGACGCTCGACATCTACGCGCCTTTGGCGGGGCGGATGGGCATGCAGGAAATGCGCGAGGAGCTGGAGGACCTGTCCTTCCGCACCCTCGACGCCGATGCCTACAATGTCGTGATGCAGCGGCTCGACGCGCTCACCGAGCGCAACCGCAACCTGATCAGCGAGATCGAAAGCCAGCTCGCCAAGAAATTCCGCGACAATGGGCTTAGCGCCCGCGTCACCGGCCGGCGCAAGAAGCCATTCTCGATCTGGACCAAGATGGAGCGCAAGTCGGTCGGCTTCGAGCAGCTCTCCGACATCTTCGGCTTCCGCGTCATCATGCCCGACGTCGAGTCCTGTTATCAAGCGCTCGGTATCGTGCATACCACATGGCCGGTCGTTCCCGGCCGCTTCAAGGACTACATCTCGACGCCGAAGCAGAACGACTACCGCTCGATTCACACCACCGTGATCGGTCCCGGCAAGCAGCGCGTCGAGCTGCAGATCCGCACCGAGGACATGGACCAGATCGCCGAGCTCGGCATCGCCGCGCATGCCTTCTACAAGGACGACATCGGCTCGCCGACCGAGCTTCTGAAACGGGAGTCGAATGCCTTTGCCTGGCTGCGCCACACCATCGGCATCCTGTCGGAGAGCGCCAATCCGGAGGAATTCCTCGAACATACCAAGCTCGAGCTGTTTCACGACCAGGTGTTCTGCTTCACCCCGAAGGGCAAGCTGATCGCGCTGCCGCGGCACGCCAATGTGATCGACTTCGCCTATGCGGTGCATACCGATGTCGGCAACAGCGCGGTCGGCAGCAAGATCAACGGCAAGTTCGCGCCTTTGTCCTCGGAGCTGCAGAACGGCGACGAGGTCGAGGTCCTGACCTCGGATGCGCAGTCGGCGCCGCCGTCGGCCTGGGAATCGCTCGCGGTGACCGGCAAGGCGCGGGCGGCGATCCGCCGCGCCACCCGCACCGCGGTGCGCGACCAGTATGCCGGGCTCGGCCGGCGCATCGTCGAGCGGCTGTTCGAGCGCACCAAGCTGGACTATGCCGACGACAAGCTGAAGGGCGCGCTGCCGCGGCTGGCGCGCGCCTCGATCGACGACGTGATGGCCGCGGTCGGCCGCGGCGAGATCAAGGCCTCCGACGTCGCACGCGCGATGTATCCCGACTACAAGGAAGAGCGGGTGGCGCGTTACGGCGCCAAGAAGGGCGCCGCGCCAGCCGTGCCTGCGGCCGCCAAGGCTCCGACCGACACGCACCGCACGCCCTCGGCGATCCCGATCCGCGGCATCAATTCCGGCCTGCCGGTCAAGTTCGCGCCGAACGGCGGCGCGGTGCCCGGCGACCGCATCGTCGGCATCGTCACGCCGGGCGAGGGGATCACGATCTACCCGATCCAGTCGCCGGCGCTGAAGGATTTCGAGGAGGAGCCGGAGCGCTGGCTCGACGTGCGCTGGGACGTCGACGAAGCCTCGCCGCAGCGCTTTCCGGCCCGCATCCGGGTCGAGAACGTCAACGAGCCCGGCAGCCTCGCCCAGGTCGCGACCGTGATCGCCGAGCATGACGGCAACATCGACAATATCAGCATGAGCCGCCGCTCGCCCGATTTCACCGAGCTCACCATCGATCTCGAGGTCTATGACCTCAAGCATCTCAGCGCGATCATCAACCAGCTTCGCGCCAAGGCCATCGTGGCGCGGGTCGATCGCGTGAATGGCTGATCTACCGGGTTTGGCAGCAGCGCCGGGCGCCAAGATGGGGTAGAGCTGTCGGGCTGCTTTATTGATGTTCTTGCGAGTCCCTCGATGTCCAAAGCTCCGCCGCTCCGCCTCGGCGTCAACGTCGACCACATCGCCACCCTGCGCAACGCCCGCGCCGGCGCCACGCCAGATCCGGTGCGCGCCGCGCTGCTCGCCATCGAAGCCGGCGCCGACGGCATCACCGCGCATTTGCGCGAGGATCGCCGGCACATCCGCGACGCCGACATGGCGCGGCTGAAGGCCGAGATTTCCAAGCCGCTGAATTTCGAGATGGCGGCGACCGACGAGATGGTGGGCATCGCGCTTGCGACCAAGCCGCACGCGGTCTGCCTGGTGCCGGAGCGGCGCCAGGAGCTGACCACCGAGGGCGGCCTCGACGTGGTCGGCCAGCACAATGCGCTGGCCCCGGTCATCGCCCGGTTCAACGATGCCGGCATCCGCACCTCGCTGTTCATCGCCGCCGACCCGCGCCAGATCGAGATGGCGGCCAAACTGCGCGCGCCCGTGATCGAGATCCACACCGGCGCCTGGTGCGACGCCATCACCGACGGCGACCAGGCCAAGGCGGAAGCCGAATGGCAGCGTATCGTGCAGGGCGCGACGCTGGCTCGCTCAGCGGGGCTCGAGGTCCATGCCGGCCATGGGCTCGATTATGCCACCGCGGAGACCATTGCGGCGCTGCCCGAGATCGTCGAGCTCAACATCGGCTACTTCATGGTCGGCGAAGCGCTGTTCGTCGGCCTGGCTCAGACCGTGCGCGACATGCGCGCGGCGATGGACCGGGGCCGGAGCAACTCATGATCCTCGGCATCGGCTCCGACCTGATCGACATCCGCCGGGTCGCCAAGGTGATGGAGCGCCACGGCGATCGCTTCCTCAACCGCGTCTTCACCGAGGCTGAGCGCGCCAAGGCGGCACGCCGGGCCAAGAACGAGAACATGGTGGTCGCCACCTATGCCAAGCGCTTTGCGGCCAAGGAGGCCTGCGCCAAGGCGCTCGGCACCGGGATTCGCCAGGGCGTCTGGTGGCGCGACATGGGCGTCGTCAACCTGCCGGGGGGCCGTCCGACCATGCGGCTGACGGGCGGTGCGCTGGCGCGCCTGCAGGCGCTGACCCCGGCGGGTGCACGAGGCCCGCATCGACCTCTCGATCACCGACGATTGGCCATTGGCGCAGGCCTTCGTCATCATTTCGGCCGTGCGCGCCGGAAACCCTGACGCCGGCGCCTCCGGATCTGGCAGCGAAAACTAAAAATGTCATTTTTGTCAGAGGCTTATCAAGTTTTGATGCGGCCGTTGATTGCGCCGGCGAAAACAAACGTCTAAAAGTTCGCGCGGATCGAGCAAGAGCTGCAACGGGGCAAACGCGGGTTCACACGCCGGGTTGGCCTCGACCACCAGAATCAGGACAGACTTCTCTTCGGAAGACCGCGGCAGGGGCAGGCTGTTCGCGGGAGCGGGACGGTCTGTCGTGAGCGGTAGCTGAAGCGCACTGACGAGCCACACGGGCTGCCTGGAGAGTTGGGTAGCGCAGGGGCGCGTCGGTTCGGTAGAAGCGGATTGGCCAAAGGGACATTGGAAGAAGCATGAGCGTGACGTCCGGAAGCAAGACTGAGAACGGCCTCGGCGAAACCGTTCGCGTCGTCGTTCATGCGCTCCTGATCGCGCTCGTGATTCGGACCTTCCTGTTCCAGCCCTTCAACATCCCGTCGGGATCGATGAAGGCGACGCTGCTGGTCGGCGACTATCTGTTCGTCTCGAAATATTCCTACGGCTACAGCCATTTCTCGATTCCGCTGTCGCCGCCTCTGTTCTCCGGGCGTATTTTCGGCTCCGAGCCCAACCGCGGCGACGTCGTCGTGTTTCGGCTGCCGAAGGATACCGATATCGACTACATCAAGCGCGTGATCGGGCTGCCCGGCGACCGCATCCAGATGAAGGACGGGCTGCTCTACATCAACGACACTCCGGTGCAGCGCGAGCGGCTCAGCGACTTTGTCGGGGAGGACCCCTGCGGCGCTGCCGATTCGACTGCGCGGGTGAAGCGCTGGAAGGAGACGCTGCCGAACGGCGTCAGCTACGAGACGCTCGATTGCGTCGACCATGGCTTTTACGACGACACCAATGTCTACACGGTGCCGCCGGGACATTTCTTCATGATGGGTGACAACCGCGACAACTCGACCGACAGCCGCGTGCTGTCGGCGGTGGGCTATGTCCCGCTCGAGAACATCATCGGTCGCGCCCAGATGATCTTTTTCTCGATTGCCGAAGGTGAGCATGCCTGGGAGTTCTGGCGCTGGCCGGGTTCGGTGCGCTGGAACAGGCTGTTCAAAATCGTGCGATGATCGACGATACGACCGAAATCCGGACCACACAGGCGGCAACCGCACACCCTGACGCCCCGACGGTCGAGGCATCGGGCGCCGACGTTGCAGCGTCCGTGCCGGCGGCCGGCGATGGCGGCCAGCCGGTCGCGAAGAAGCGCAGCCGCAGCGGCGCCAAAGGAAAGGCGAAGGGTGCGGAGAAAGCCGGCGAGAAGGCTGCTGTTGCTGCGATCGAGGCGCGCATCGGCCACGGCTTCGCCGATCCCTCGCTGCTGGCCACGGCCTTTACCCACGTCTCCGCGTTGAAGTCGACCAAGAAGCGCGGCGACAGCTATCAGCGGCTGGAATTTCTAGGCGACCACGTGCTCGGCCTGATCGTCTCCGACATGCTCTATCGTGCCTTTCCGAGCGCCGACGAGGGCGAACTGTCGAAGCGGCTCGCCGAACTCGTGCGCAAGGAGAGCTGCGCCGATGTGGCGAAATCGCTCGGCCTGCTCGACGACATCAAGCTCGGCGCGGTCGGGGCGGGCGCCGGTGCGCGGCTGCGCAAGTCGGTGCTCGGCGACGTCTGCGAGGCGGTGATCGGCGCCATCTTCCTTGACGGCGGCTATCAGGCGGCGGCCGGCTTCGTCGAGCGCAACTGGACCGAGCGCATGCACAAGCCGCGCCGCCCGTTGCGCGATCCCAAGACCGTGCTGCAGGAATGGGCGCAGGGCAAAGGCCTGCCGACGCCGGTTTATCGCGAGGTCGAGCGCACCGGCCCGCACCACGATCCGCAATTCCGCGTCGCCGTCGACCTGCCGGGCCTCGAGCCGGCGGAAGGCGTCGGCGGCTCCAAACGCGCGGCCGAGAAGGTCGCGGCATCGGTCATGATCGAACGTGAAGGCGTCAGTGGCGGCAGCAATGACGGATGAGTCCGAGGCCAGGCTCAGCGCCGGCAGAGACCCGCTGCGGCTTCGTCGCGCTTGATCGGCGCACCCAATGTCGGCAAGTCGACGCTGGTCAACGCGCTGGTCGGCTCCAAGGTCACCATCGTCTCGCGCAAGGTGCAGACCACGCGCGCGCTGATCCGCGGCATCGTCATCGAGGGCGCCTCGCAGATCATCCTGGTCGACACGCCCGGGCATCTTCGCGCCCAAGCGCAGGCTCGACCGCGCCATGGTCACGACCGCCTGGAGCGGCGCGCATGATGCCGATCTCGTCTGCGTGCTGCTCGACGCCAAGAAGGGCATCGACGACGAGGCCGAGGCGATCATCACCAAGGCCGCCGGTGTCGCGCACCGGAAGATCCTGATCGTCAACAAGGTCGATCTGGTGCCGCGCGAGACGCTTGCTGGCGCTGGTCGCGGCCGCCAATGAGCGGCTTGCCGTTCGCCAGCACCTTCATGATCTCAGCGCTGTCGGGCGACGGTGTCGATGATCTGCGCCGCACGCTCGCCAGCGAGGTGCCGCGCGGGCCCGTTCCATTATCCCGAGGACCAGATGTCGGACGCGCCGCTGCGGCAGCTCGCGGCCGAGATCACCCGGGAGAAGATCTACAGCCACCTGCACCAGGAGCTGCCCTACCAGTCGACCGTCGAGACCGACAGCTGGACCGAGCGCAAGGACGGCTCGATCCGGATCGAGCAGACGATTTATGTCGAGCGCGACAGCCAGCGCAAGATCGTGCTCGGCAAGGGCGGCGCCACCATCAAGTCGATCGGTGCGAAGGCGCGCGAGGAGATCTGCGAGATCACTGGCGCCACCGTGCATCTGTTTTTGTTCGTCAAGGTGCGCGAGAACTGGGGCGACGATCCCGATCGCTACCGCGAGATGGGGCTCGAGTTCCCCAGGGAATAGCAATGATCGTGCCCAGGAACGTGTTGCGGTTCGAAGTCCTGATGTACATCTCGCTGATGCTGGATGCGATATCGGTGGCGGTGCAGGATCGCACGCCGACGCCCGAGATCACGGACGCCGCGATCATGGTGCAGACCACCCTGAACGGCATCGTCATCACTGCTGATGGCCTATTTCGTCTACCTGGCGGCGCAGGGCCGCAGGAACTGGCCGCGCTGGGTGATCCTGGCCGTGCTCGTGCTGTCCACCATGTCGCTGCTTCTGTTCCTCGGAGACAATGGGATGACGCTCGATGCTGGCATCGAGATCATCTCCTGCGTGCTGACGACGATCGGCCTGTATTATTCCTTCACCGGCGACGCGCGCGGCTGGTTCAACGCGTGACGCGGGATGCGTCTGACGCCGATATGCGGTACGGTATCGCGTGCGATTGCGATTGAGCTCGTAGGCGGCGAACTCAGTTCAGTCTGCGGTGGGAGAGGTCGGCGCGAAGCGCCGGGTGAGGGGGCTCTTGCGCTTCTGGTGAGACCGTTGATCCCTCACCCGGATTGCGTCTTGCGCTGCAATCCGACCTCTCACAATCGGCACGATGGTGGACTTCCGTCTTGGCTTATAGCCGGACGCTGATTCGAAGCACGGTTGCATTGCCATCGAGGTACTCGCTCGATGGAATGGACCGATGACGGCATCGTGCTGGGCTTGCGGCGGCACGGCAAATCCGCTGCCGTCGTCGAGCTGTTGACGCGCGAGCATGGCCGCCATCTGGGCCTGGTGCGCGGCGCCAGCGGGGCGCGGATGCGGCCCGTGCTGCAGCCGGGCAATACGGTGCGGGCGGTGTGGCGGGCCCGGCTCGACGAGCATCTCGGCATGTATGTGATCGAGGGACTTGAGCTGCGCGCCGCGAGCCTGATCGCCGCCTCGCACGGCGTCTATGGCGTGACGCATCTGGCCGCTTTGGTGCGGCTGCTGCCGGAGCGTGACCCGCATGAGGACATCTACGCGCAGCTCGAACATGCGCTGGACGATTTCGAACAGGCCGGCGAAGCCGCGGTCCATATCATCAGGTTCGAGCTCGCGATCCTGGCCGAGCTCGGCTTCGGGCTCGATCTTTCCAATTGCGCGGCGACCGGCGAGACCACCGACTTGATCTACGTCTCGCCGAAATCCGGCGGCGCGGTCTCGCGCAGTGCCGGCGAGCCCTGGCGCGACCGGCTGCTGCCGCTGCCGGCCTTCCTGCGCGAGGACGATGAGCATCAAGGCTGGTCGGACCAGGACCTCGCCGACGGCTTCCGGCTCACCGGGCTGTTTCTGCTGCGCCATGTGCTGGAGCCGCGCGGGCAGGGGCATTCCGACGCGCGCGAGGGCTTCATCAATGCGGTGGCGCGGATGCGGACGCGCCTGACGCACGGCTAGTGCGGCGGTATCGCCGTGCCATGCGCAAGGTCGCGCCGGCCCGGATCACGACTGAGGACTCACACCCTCGGCATGATCTGCAGCTCGAGCAACGCCAGCCGCTGGATCGCGGTGATGTCGCGCTCGCCCTCCTTGGCGGCGCGCAGCACGGCCTCGGCGAGCAGATTGACATGGGTCGAAGAGACCGGCTCCGGCAGCGCCGCGATCGAGGCGTTGAGCGCCTTTGTCATCAGCGCGATGGTTTCCGGAGAGAATGCGGCGTCAGAGAAGTCTTTCATGAGACTGCTCCATAGGGCGCCCGCGTCTCCAACCGATCCATCCCATGAATGTCGCGCGCAGCGCCACGAACCGTGCCCAGACCGAGGCGAACCACGGCAGTGTCAAAAGCTTCGGCTTGACGATCAGGAACAGGCGTTCGACCAGTAACAGGCTCGTGGCATAGGCCGCGACGATCATGCCGGTCCCGGTGATCCAGTGGCCGTCGCCGGCGACCGCCACTGCTGCAAGCTTCATCGGCTCGGCCAGGCAAGCCGGTACGATCAGCAACAACAGGGACTGATAGGGTCCCAGGCTTTCAATCCACGCGCGGGCGCGTGCCAGAGGGCCGCTGCCGGCCTCGGTTGCGTTGATGTCAACGCGCGACATTCGGGTCTCATGCTTGATCGGTTGGTAACAACGCGGTGACTACTGAAGGAGGAGAACGTCCCGGGGCAGGGCAAGTTCCGACCGTAAAAGCGCGGGGATCGGCCGCCGGTCCAGCAGCCGATGAGCAACCATGACGTCGAGTTGTGATTCTGTAAACGTTCAACTGATTAGTTCGGCGCCGGCCTTGCCGTTGCGATCGCCGCCCTGCATTCTCGCGACGGGCCAGGCAAGGTGTCATCGACGATGCATTCAATATCCGCTCTGCTGCCCACAGAAGGCGGCCATCAATTCGTGCTCTACGCCGACGCGTGTTCCGGCGTGCCGGACGCCCCGCATGAAGCGACGTTTGCGGCCGTGAACGCGGTGCTGCAACGCCTGCAGCCCCCGCCCGAATTCGTGCTGTTCCCGGGTGACGAGATCATAGGCCTGACCGCGGATGCCGATGCGTTGCGTGCGCAATGGCGTCACTGGCTCGATATCGAGATGTCATGGCTCCGCCAGCGCGGCACCCCGCTTTGGCATACGACCGGCAATCACACCACCTATGACAGGATGAGCGAGGATATCTTCCGGGAGGTGCTCGCCCTGCCGCGCAACGGCGCACCAGGGCAGGAGGGTCTGTCCTATTGGGTTCGCCGCGACGACCTTTTGATGGTGTTCGTCCACACGCTCGCGAGCGACCTTGGCGGGGAAGGGTACGTCGAGACCGATTGGCTCGATGCCGTGCTGCAGCAGCATCGTGACGCCAGGCATAAGCTGGTTCTCGGTCATCATCCAGTCTTCCCGGTCAACGGCTATTCCGGCGCCTATCAACGCGAGATCGGTCACGAGTATCGGGAGAGGTTCTGGGACATTCTCGTCCGCGCCGGCGTGACGGCTTATGTCTGCAGCCATATCCTCGCCTTCGACGTGCAGGTGCATCGCGGCGTGCTGCAGATCTGCACGGCAGGCGCGGGCACCGCGCACCGCATGCCCGAAGGCGTCGAGTACCTGCATTGCGTGCAGGCGGCGCTCGATGCCGACGGTCTTCGCTATCAGGTGCTCGACACCGAAGGCCGGGTTCGCGAGCGTCTGGCATGGCCGCTTCCAGCCTCTTCAGAACAGGACTGGTGGCAACTGCCGCAGGGGATCAGCGATGCGCCGCTGAGCGGCATGGCGGCACCGGGCACGATCGTTGCGCTCAAACTGTCGGGGCACACGGCGTCGCCGCCAGCGGCCGCGCCGCAGACAATTCTGTGTGCGGTCGTGCCGGGAAGCTTGGCGCCCCTCTGGCTCGGGCTGCGCGGTCCGCGGCAGACGCTGACGTTGATCGTCAGCCGCGAAGCGGGACGCAGCCCGCATTACTGGATCGGGCCCGATCTGCTGGCGGAGCACGATTTCACCCTCGATCTCGCGCTCTCACCGGACATGGGACCGGGCGGCGTGCTCTGGCGGTGCAACGACGAGAGCTGGACCTCGTTCGCAGCCGCATCCGCGACCGGCCTCGAAGGATTGCACTGGCCGGTGCTGTGGAGCGTCGGGCACGGCGAGGGCGGCGCGGCTGATCGGCCGTATCTCGGACCGCGGCTCGATTTGGTGGTGGCTGTGACGGCTAAGCGGATCAGCTGATGTTTGCTTTGTGGCGAAGGACGTGCGTCGATCGGTGAATTTTGCCAGCTCGACCAACACATAGACATGTTCGAACCGCGTTGTAAATTTTTCTATTTCTTTTTTTCGGAAATCATGCTAGCTTGCGCGCCATCCTGTCCCGACGCGAGGGGCGTACGCGCGGTCGTCACGATACGCGGGGCGGAGAGCGGTGGGCGTAGCGGGTCGCAGCGTGATTTCAGCACGCGGACGAACGATCCGGTGCGCACGGTCAAGTCGTGTGGTCCTGGCGCCGCGGTGCGGGCGCTAAATCTGCGTTGCGACGAGCATGCGGATGACGGGGGCAAGAAAGCCGATCCCCGGGGAGAGCGCGAAGCAGCCGTTAAAGCCATCGCGCAGGGAAGGCCGGGTGTTCTCGGCTGAGCCTGTGGTTCTGCCGCGTGCTTTCTTGTTGCACGCGGACCGCGGGCGCCAGCCGGCGCCCGGTCTTCCCTGCGCCCTCTGCATGTCGGAGGGAAATCGAAGTCGATAACTCGGACGCAGACGCGCCGCGAGAAGGCGGGTGCATGTCTCTCAGACACGAAAGCCGAATGGTGGTGATCGGTGGCAACCACAAGCTCGTCATGGCCGGGCTTGACCCGGCCATCCACGCACGGCGTCCGTGGAAGAACGTGGATGCCCGGGACAAGCCCGGGCATGACGAGCAAGGTGTGACAGCCATCGCCTCATCTGTGTCCGAATACTCGGTGTGCGACGTCCGTGATGCAGCCAGCGTGACTGCAGCTTTACCCCTTGATGAACGCCAGCAGGTCCGCGTTGATCACGTCCGCATGCGTCGTGGCCATGCCGTGCGGGAAGCCCGGATAGGTCTTCAACGTGCCGTGCTTGAGCAGCTTGATGCCGATGCGCGCGGAATCGTCGATCGGCACGATCTGGTCGTCCTCGCCATGCATCAGCAGCACCGGCACGTCGATCGCCTTGAGATCCTCGGTGAAGTCGGTCTCGGAGAACGCCTTGATGCAATCGTAATGGGCCTTGGTGCCGCCCATCATGCCCTGCCGCCACCAGTTCCGGATCACGCCTTCGGAGACCTTCGCGCCGGCGCGGTTGAAGCCGTAGAACGGGCCGGTCGGGACATCGAGGAAGAACTGCGCGCGGTTGGCGGCCTGCGCCGCGCGGAAGCCGTCGAACACCGCGAGCGGCAGGCCGCCGGGGTTCTTGTCCGACTTCACCATGATCGGCGGCACCGCGCCGATCAGCACGGCCTTGGCGACGCGGCCCTTGCCGTGATTTGGCGACGTAGCGGGCGACCTCGCCGCCGCCGGTGGAGTGGCCGACATGAACGGCATCCTTGAGGCCGAGCTTTTCGACCACCGCCAGCACGTCGGCCGCATAGGTGTCCATCTCGTTGCCGGTGTCGGTCTGGCTGGAGCGGCCGTGGCCGCGGCGGTCATGGGCGACGACGCGAAAGCCCTTGTCGAGAAAGAACAGCATCTGCGCGTCCCAATCGTCTGCCGACAACGGCCAGCCGTGATGGAAGACGATCGGCTGGCCCTTGCCCCAATCCTTGTAGAAGATCTCGGTGCCGTCGGATGTCGTCACGAAGCCTGAACTCATCGGAGGTGTGCCTTTCTGCCTGGTCGAACATGCCGCCTTCAAGGGGCGGGGCAGATGGTGATCGCGACAGCATCGACCGAAGTGTCTGCCGCGCATGCATGGCCCTGGAGGTCGTAACTGATGTCGATGACAGCGCCACACAAGGGCAATCTTTGCCTGGCCCGATCGACCGGCGTCGACTGGACAGGGCAGATGGCGGCCCGCGCAATTTGCTCCCGCTGATTCGCGGGCTGCCGCCGCGAATGCGCCTGCGAATCGCCGCTAACCCGACCTGCACGCACGTGTCGGTATGCCACTGCGGCCGCACGAGATTTGCACCACGCGCGTCCGATCGCCTAAAGCGTGGGCCAAACCTGATCCAGGATCCTCGATTTTTACGACGTAACCCGCTGAAAGCGCGAAGCTAATGGGCAAAGCAACTACCGCCGCCGGAACCGGCTGAAATCCATGAAGTCGCATTGCGCGAGGCGCTGGAAGAGCGCTATCTCGCCTATGCGCTCTCGACCATCATGCACCGCGCGCTGCCGGATGCGCGCGACGGCCTCAAGCCGGTGCATCGGCGCATCCTCTACGGCATGCGGCTGCTGCGGCTCGATCCCGGCACCGCGTTCAAGAAGTCGGCCAAGATCGTCGGCGACGTGATGGGCTCGTTCCATCCGCATGGCGACCAGGCGATCTACGACGCCATGGTGCGCCTCGCGCAGGATTTCTCCTCGCGCTATCCGCTGGTCGACGGCCAGGGCAATTTCGGCAATATCGACGGCGATAACGCCGCCGCCTACCGCTACACCGAAGCGCGCATGACCGATGTCGCGCGGCTCCTGCTCGAGGGCATCGACGAGGACGGCGTCGAGTTCCGCCCGAACTATGACGGCCAGACCAAGGAGCCGGTGGTGCTGCCCGGCGGCTTCCCGAACCTGCTCGCCAACGGCGCGCAGGGCATTGCCGTGGGCATGGCGACCTCGATCCCGCCGCACAATGCGGCCGAGCTGTGCGACGCCGCGCTGCATCTGATCGAGAAGCCGGACGCCAAGTCGAAGGCGCTGATGCGCTGGGTCAAGGGTCCGGATTTCCCGACCGGCGGCATCGTGATCGATTCCAAGGAAGCGATCACCGAGGCCTATACCACCGGCCGCGGCTCGTTCCGCGTGCGCGCCAAATGGAAGCAGGAAGAGGGCAACCGCGGCACCTGGATCGTCGTCGTCACCGAGATCCCGTTCCTGGTGCAGAAGTCGCGGCTGATCGAGAAGATCGCCGATCTCCTGAACGAGAAGAAGCTGCCGCTGGTCGGCGACATCAGGGACGAGTCGGCCGAGGACATCCGTCTCGTCATCGAGCCGAAGTCGAAGAACGTCGATCCCGAACTGATGATGGAGTCGCTGTTCCGGCTGACCGAGCTCGAGAACAAGATTCCGCTGAACCTCAACGTGCTGATCAAGGGCAAGATCCCCAAGGTGGTGGGGCTGGCCGAATGCCTGCGCGAATGGCTCGACCATCTGCGCGACGTGCTGATCCGCCGCTCGAACTACCGCAAGGCCCAGATCGAGCACCGGCTGGAGATCCTCGGCGGCTATCTGATCGCCTATCTCAACATCGACGAGGTGATCCGGATCATCCGCACCGAGGATGAGCCGAAGCCGGTCTTGATGAAGACCTTCAAGCTGATCGGAGGTCCAGGCCGAAGCCATCCTCAACATGCGCCTGCGCTAGCTTGCGCAAGCTCGAGGAAATGGAGATCCGCACCGAGGACAAGGACCTGCGCAAGGAGCTGAAGGGCCTCAACTCGCTGCTGGCCTCCGAGACCGAGCAGTGGGCCAAGGTCGGCGAGCAGGTCAAGACGGTGCGCGACATGTTCGGGCCGAAGACGCCGCTCGGCAAGCGCCGCACCAATTTCGCCGACGCGCCCGAGCACGATCTCGCCGCGATCGAGGAGGCCTTTGTCGAGCGCGAGCCGGTGACGATCGTGGTGTCGGACAAGGGCTGGGTGCGCACGCTCAAGGGCCATGTGGAGGATCTCTCCAACCTGGCCTTCAAGACCGACGACCAGCTCGGCCAGTCGTTCTTTGCCGAGACCACCTCGAAGCTGCTGCTGTTTGCCTCGAGCGGCAAATTCTACTCGCTCGACGTCGCCAAGCTGCCGGGAGGCCGCGGCCATGGCGAGCCGATCCGCATGTTCATCGACCTCGATCAGGACGCCTCGATCGTCACGATGTTCGTCAACAAAGGCGGCCGCAAATTCCTGGTGGCGAGCTCGGACGGGCAGGGCTTCGTCGTGTCAGAGGATGACTGCGTCGGCACCACCCGCAAGGGCAAGCAGGTGCTGAACGTCACGGCGCCGGCGGAAGCCCGCGCGATCACCACCGTCGCCGGCGACCAGGTTGCCGTGATCGGCACCAACCATAAGATGGTGATCTTCCCGCTCGACCAGGTGCCGGAGATGGCGCGCGGCCGCGGCGTGCGGCTGCAGAAATACACCAGCGCGCAGCTCTCCGACGTTGCCACCTTCGACCAGAAGGCGGGGCTGTCCTGGAAGGATTCCGCCGGTCGCGAACAGGGCCTGAGCTGGAAGGAGCTCACCGACTACCGCGGCAACCGCGCCGACGCCGGCCGCCTCGCGCAGGGCCTGCCGAAGTCGAACAAGTTCTTGAAGCCGATTGAGTAGGAGACGCGCTGGAATGCCTTTTCTCCGTCATTGCGAGGAGCGTGAGCTCCGAAGCAATCCAGAGCCTCACCCGCGCGGGATTGCTTCGCTTCGCTCGCAATGACGGAAGAAGGCGATTGCGGCGCTGTAATAGTATCCGGTCGGCGACCCGCTATATACGGGACCTGCGATCGCTGAGGTTAGCGGTCGCAGGTGGAAAGCTATTGCATGGCGCATTCTCATTCCCACGATCATCATCATGACCATCACCACGGTCATGCGCATGATCATGGTCATCACGGCCACCATCACCACGGGCATGGTCACGGCCACAGCCATGCGCCGGCAAATTTCGGCGCGGCCTTCGCGATCGGCGTGACGCTGAACAGCGCCTTCGTCGTCGCCGAGCTGGTTTTCGGCTACGGCGCGCAGTCGCTGGCGCTGATCTCGGACGCGGTCCACAATCTCTCAGACGTGATGGCGCTGCTGCTGGCCTGGGGCGGGCTGTGGCTGACGCGGAAGCAGCCGACCGACCGGCACACCTATGGCTATCGTCGCGCCTCGATCCTGGCCGCGCTCGCCAATGCGGCGCTGCTGCTTGATCGTGGTCGGCGGCATCGCGGTCGAGGCGATCGATCGCCTGCGCGCGCCGGCAGCGGTCGCAGGCTTCGACCGTGATGTGGGTGGCGGCGCTCGGCATCGTCATCAATGGCGCGACCGCGCTGCTGTTCATGCGCGGCCGCCATGACGACCTCAACATCCGCGGCGCCTATCTGCACATGGCGGCGGATGCCGGCGTCTCGTTCGGCGTCGTGGTTGCGGCGGCGCTGGTCATGGCTGACCGGCTGGCTCTGGATCGATCCGGTGGTGAGCCTCGTTATCGCCGCCGTCGTGCTGGTCAGCGGCTGGGACCTGGCGCGCGACAGCGTCAACCTGGCGCTCGACGCGGTGCCGCGCGACATCGCGCTTGGCGACGTCCGCGACTATCTCGCCGCGCTCGACGGCGTCAGCGAGGTCCATGACCTCCATATCTGGGCGATGAGCACCAACGAGACCGCGCTGACCGCGCATCTGGTGCGGCCCGGCGGATCGAACGACGCCTTCCTGCATCGGGTTTGCGAGGGCCTGTCGCACCGCTTCAACATCCACCACGCCACCCTGCAGGTCGAGGCCGACGGCAATGCCTGCAAGCTGGCGCCGGCCGACGTGGTGTGAGGAGGCCGATCACATCGGCGTCAATGACGGCATCCGCCGGAGTGATGTCGCAGCCTCGGGGTTATCTGGTGGGTCCGAACCAGGTGGGAGTGAATGCGATGAAGCGGATCGCAGGCGCTGTTGCAGGAGTGATATTGGGCGTGCTGTCGGGCACGGCGGCTTTGGCCCAATCGGGCGTCGAGAAGCTCTACATCCTCAATTGCGGTGAGGGCACAGCCGGCGACATCTCGCGCTGGTCGCCCGGCGTCAACGAAGGCCAGTCGATGGACTTCGTCGACAATTGCTACCTGATCAAGCACGGCGCGGACTGGTTCCTGTGGGACACTGGCATCCCGGATGCGGTCGCCGCCATGCCGAACGGGCTGGCGCCGGCCGATCCGAAAGGCGTCGACCTGGCATCGTCCGAAGACGCTGGTCTCCCAACTGGAGGCGATCGGCGTCAAGCCGTTCCGACATCAAGGCGATGGCGGTGTCGCACACCCATCCCGACCACATCGGCAATGTCGAGCTGTTTCCGAGCGCGATGCTCTATGTGCAGAAGGCCGAATACGACTGGCCGGGCGCCGACGGCAAGCCGCGTTTCAAGAAGGAGCATCCTGTGACCCTTGCTGGAAGGCGACCGCGACGTGTTCGGTGATGGCAGCCTCACCATCCTGTCGACGCCGGGCCACACGCCGGGGCATCAGTCGCTGCTGGTCAAACTGCCGAAGACCGGCGCGGTGGTGCTGTCGGGCGATGCCGTGCATTTCAAGAGCAACTGGGACAACCGGCGCGTGCCTAGCGGCCAATTTCAGCAAGGAGCAGACGGTCGCCTCGATGGAGAAGATCGCCGGCATCCTGCAGAAGGAGCACGCGCAGCTCTGGATCAATCACGACAAGGCGCAGCGCGACCCATGGCGCCCTTAGGAGGCTGGCGCCTGGCGACCGGGGAGTTTTATGAGTTCGAGACGCCGTCGGCCTGCGTGTGCGGGGGGTGGCGTCCTCGGCCGTCGCTCATACCAGCCGACAGCGCAAGCAGCGCAGTGAGGCTGAGCGCGGAGGAGACGATCAGGACCTTGCCCCGAGCAGGTCGGTGAGCAGTCCGAAGGCGAGCGGGGCGGCGGCCTGCGCCATGCGGGCCGGCGCGCCGATCAGGCCGAGCCGGTAACCGTAATTGGCGGGGCCGAAGATCGAGAGCGGCAGGGTGCCGCGGGCGATGGTGAGGATGCCGTTGCCGGCGCCGTGGAAGATGGCGAAGACACTGGCCGCGCCGCCGCCGGCCAGGCCGATGATGGCGGCGCCGAGCGGGTGGGTAATGCAGGCGAGCTTGGTCGAGAACAGCGGGATGATGACGGCTCAGCACGAAGGCCTCGATGATGCGGGCGGCCACTTGGGCCGGGCCGATCAGCGCCCCGGCCGTGACGGCCTGCAGCGGCGTCGCGCCGGCCGCTTCCAGGATGCGCGGCAGATGCGCCGCCATCGCGCCGGTCACGCTCCAGGCCGCGGCGAAGGTAATGGCGAGCAGCACCATCGGCCGGTCGATCGGAATATGCGGCTTCGCCACGGGGACGGCCTTGGCTTCGCCGCCCTTGACCGGCGGGATCATCAGGAGGTTGAGCGGCAGCCCGATCAGAAGCTGCGCCGCCGCCCAGGCAAAGCAGGTCTCGCGCCAGCCGAGATGGGCGAGGCCGAAGGCGGTCAGCGGCCAGCCGACGGTGGAGGCGAAGCCCGCCATCAGCGTGATGCCGGTGATCGGCTTGCGCGCGGCCTCGCCATAGATCCGCCCGAGCGCCGCGAAGGCGGCATCATAGAGCCCTGCGCCCATGCCGAAACCGAGCAGCAGCCAGGCAATCGCCATGATCCAGATCGATTGCGAGACGCCGAGCAGCGCAAGCCCCGCAGCCATCGCGAGGTTGGAGGCCGCGAGCACCGAGCGGCCGCCGACCTGGTCGATCTGGCGGCCGATGCGCGGACCGAGCAGCGGCGGAGATCACCAGCGAGGCCGAGAAGGCCGCGAACACCCAGTTCGAGGAGACGCCGAGATCGTGGGCGATCGGGTCGGCCAGGATCGCCGGCAGATAATAGCTGGAGGCCCAGGCCAGGGTCTGCGTCGTGCCGAGCGCCAGGACGATGCTGAGCTGGCGTCGGTTCAAGTCGCAGGCGCTCCTGTGGTGGCGGGCGTGACCATTCGCAGCGGCCGCCTGTTGCAGACTGGTCATTTGCAGGGCGCGTGCCGTATGCGTCAACATCGGAAAGGGCAGGGCTCGACTGCCGGGATGCGGCCGCCGTCGGCGGTCGCCAACGGCAAGCCGGGATCGCAAGGGGACATATTTGAATGCGCGTGACGATCTACCACAACCCATCCTGCGGGACTTCCCGGAATACGCTGGCCATGATCCGGGCCAGCGGTGAGGAGCCCGAGGTGATCGACTATCTGAAGAGGCCGCCGAGCCGGGAGCAGCTGATCGCGCTGATCAACGCCATGGGGATTCGCGTCCGCGACGTGCTGCGCGAGAAAGAGGCGCCTTATGCAGATCTCGGCCTCGGTGATGTCAGGCGCACTGATGATGAGCTGCTCGACGCCATGCTGGCGCATCCGATCCTGCTCAACCGGCCGATCGTGGTGACGGAGAAAGGGGCGCGGCTCTGCCGGCCGTCGGAACTGGTGCTTGATCTGCTGGACCATCCGGTCGCGCACTTCACGAAGGAGGATGGCGAAGTGGTCGCGCGTTCCGGCTAGACACGCTTTCGCTGTTCGCGCCGCTCCGGCATAATCCCGTCATGGACAATTCTTCCCGTCTCGAACTCATCAACTGGCTGGTCGGCCAGAGCCTGACCGGCCTGCCGGAGAACGACATCCTGCGCGGCTTCTGCGAACGCTGCCGCGCAGCCGGCGTCGAGCTGTCGCGCGGACTTGGCTTCATCGACACGCTGCATCCGATTTTCGAGGGCCGCGGCTTCCGCTGGAGCGATCGGCCGAGCAACGAGAGCGATACGTTCGAATACGGTTCGACCAACGAGGGCGAGGCGGCGCAGAACTGGCGCCGCTCGACCTTCCATCACATGCTCGAAAAGGGCCATGACGAGTTTGCGATCGACCTGACCGATTGCGCCCATCTCGACTTCTCGATGATCCATGAGCTCGCCGAGAAGGGACACAAGCATTTCGTCTGCCTTCGTGCATCGCTTCGGCGAGGCCGGCACGCTCGGCCAGATGGACTGCTTCTATTCCTACTGGGCGACGCGCCGCGATGGCGGCTTCAGCGAGCTGCAGATGGCTGCGCTGCGCGACCTGGTGCCGCTGCTGGCGCTCGCCATCAAGTCGGCGCAGCAGGTCGACATCGTGCGCACGCTTGGGCCGGGTCTATCTCGGCCGCGACGCCTCGGAGCAGGTGCTGCGCGGCCGCATCTCGCGCGGCGTCACCGAGAAGATCAACGCCGTGCTGTGGTTTTCCGACCTGCGCGGCTCGACCGCGATCTCGGAAAGCATCTCGCCGGACGAGATCATCCCGTTCCTCAACGACTATGCCGAAGCCTCGATCGAGGCGATCCACGACGCCGGCGGCGACGTGCTGAAGCTGATCGGCGACGGCGTGCTGGCGATCTTCACCGGCGCCGACATGGCGCTGGCGCGCCGTGCCGCGCTGCGCGCCGAGCACCGGTTCCGGCTCAACATGAGTGCGCTCAACGCGCGCCGTGCCCACGAGGGCAGGCCGGTGACGTCGGCCTATGTCGGCCTGCATGTCGGCGAGGTGTTTTACGGCAATATCGGCAGCGAGGAGCGGCTCGATTTCACCGTGGTCGGGCCGGCGGTCAACGAGGTCAGCCGGATCGCCTCGATGTGCCGCTCGGTCGATCGCGATCTGCTGGCGTCGGCCGAGTTCTGCGACGGGCTCGACGACGAGGCCCGCCGCTATCTGGTGTCGACCGGGCGCTACGCGCTGCGCGGCATCGGCCGCGCCCAGGATCTCTACACGCTCGATCCCGACATCGCCGCCAGCGCGGCGGTGGCGGGCGGCTACGAGAACTATCTGGCGAACTGAGGCTGCGCGCCGCATTCGCTAACCATGTCCGGCTGCCGGTCGAGCGCGACCGCCGGCGACAGCCAGATCACCAGCGCCTGGAGCGGCGAAGATCGCGGCGGCCAGATACAGGCAGATGTCCGCGCCGTAGGCGCCGCCGACCACCGCGCCGAGCAGCGAGCCGAGCGGGCGCGCGCCATAGCTCAGGATGTTGATGGCGGAGACCCGGCCGAGCAGGCCGGCGGCGTCACCGATTGGCGCAGCGTGGTGGTCGAGATCACCCACAGGATCGGGCCGACGCCGAGCAGGAAGAAGCTCAGGCCCGCGAGCCACGGCGATGGCACCAGGGTGGTCAGCGCCATCACCAAGGCGGCGGCGAAACCGGTGATGGGGCCGAGCCCGATCACCCTGCCGAAGGCAAGGCGGCGCATCACCCGCGTCGCCAGCAGGGCGCCCACCACCATGCCGACGCCGTACATCGACAGCGTGACGCCGACCTCCGTTGCCGACAGCGCCAGCCGGTGCACGGCATAGGGCACGAACACCGCAAGCAGCAGGAACGAGGCGGTGTTGAAGATGAACTGGGTGATGAACACCGGCCGCAGCAGCGAGTGATGCAGCACGAATGCGGCGCCTTCCTTGATGTCCTGCAGCGGATGACGCCGCGGCGCCGCCGCCCGCGCCGGCTCGTCGATGCCGGCCAGGAACACGACAGCGACGGCCGACAGCACCGCGGCGCAGCCGAAGGCGGGCCCGCCGCCGATCCATCCCACGAGCAGGCCGCCCAGCGCGGGACCCGAGGCGAAGGCCACGGTGCGCGCCAGCTCGATCCGCGCATTGGCGGCCGGCAGCGCGTCCTTCGTCACCAGCGAGGGCACCAGCGCCGGCGCCGCGACGCTGAAAACCACGGTTCCGCACACCGCGATGAAGCCCAGCACCGCCAGGCCGCGACAAGGTGATGCGGCCGAACCAGATCGCCAGGAGAATGGAGAGCAGCGCCAGCGCGCGCAGCGCCTCGGCCGCGGCCATCAGTACGCGGCGGGAGACGCGGTCCGCCAGCAGGCCGGCCGGAATTGCGAACAGCACGAACGGAGCCGTCAGCGCGGTCTGCAACAGGCCGGTTTCGCCTTCGCCGACGCCGAGCGAGAGCACGGCAACGATCGGCGCAGCGGCGAGCGCGATCTGCTCGGCCGACTGGGCGGCGAGATTGGACCAGGCGAGGCGGTTGAAGGTCGCGGGAAGTGGCGGTGTCTCTGAGCGGGACATGATGAAATCCTGAGAATCGATGCTTTCAGCCATTGTTCGCGCATCGGCCGGTCGCGCCCACCCGCTTTCCGAGGAACCGCACCGCAAAGATGCAGTTGCAAATCAGTTGCAATAAAGGATGAGTTTCGTCCAAAGTCGCGCCATGGACGCACGATCGTCAGATTTTGGCCGCGGATGGCGCAGTGAGCGGGGTGATCCCACGCTCGGCGAAATGTTCGGCACGGTGCGCACGGCCGGACGGGGCTCGTTTGTGGCGCAAGCTGCTGGCCTTCCTCGGCCCCGGCTACCTCGTTGCGGTCGGCTACATGGATCCCGGCAACTGGGCGACCTCGCTCGCCGGCGGCTCCAAATTCGGCTACGCGCTGCTGTCGGTCGCGCTGCTCTCCAACCTGATGGCGATCGTGCTGCAGTCGCTCTGCACCCGGCTCGGTGTCGGCGACTGGCCGCGATCTCGCCCAGGCCTGCCGCGACTCGACGCCGCGCTGGGTTTCAATTCCGCTGTGGCTGTCGGCCGAGATCGCGATCACCGCGACCGACCTCGCCGAGGTGATCGGCACCGCGATCGGCCTCAATCTGCTGTTCGGCATCCCGCTCGCGATCGGCGTCTGCATCACCGCGCTCGATACCTTCCTGATCCTCGCATTGCAGGCCTTCGGCTTCCGCTGGATCGAGGCGTTCGTGGTGGCGCTGCTCGGCGTGATCGCGGCCTGCTTCGCGGTCCAGATTGCGCTCGCCGATCCGGATTGGGGTGGCGTGGTCAGAGGCTTCGTGCCGACCGGCCAGCTCATCGCCAATCCCGAGATGCTCTATCTCGCGCTCGGCATTCTCGGCGCGACCGTGATGCCGCATAATCTCTATCTGCATTCCGGCCTGGTGCAGACGCGCGGCTACGGCGAGCTCGGCGCAGGAGAAGCGCGAGGCGATCACGCTGTCGACGATCAATTCCACCATCGCGCTGTGCCTTGCGCTGGTCATCAACGCCTCGATCCTGATCCTGGCCGCCGCGACCTTCCATAAAACAGGCCACGTCGACGTCGCCGAGCTCGACCAGGCGCATTCCTTCCTGTCGCCGCTGCTCGGCTCGGCCATCGCACCGACGTTGTTTGCGATCGCGTTGCTCTGCTGCGGGCTCAACTCGACCATCACCGCGACCCTCTCGGGCCAGATCGTGATGGAAGGCTTTCTGAACTTGCGCAGTGGCGCCGTGGTTGCGTCGCCTGATCACGCGGATGATCGCGATCCTCCCGGCGGTGATCGTCACCGTCTGGGCCGGGGAGAAGGCAACCGGGCACCTGCTGATTCTGAGCCAGGTGGTGCTGAGCCTGCAATTGCCGTTCGCCGTGGTGCCGCTGGTGCTGTTGACCGCAAGCCGCGCCAAGATGGGCGCGTTCGTGGCGCCGCGCTGGCTGACGGCGATCGCCACGCTGATCGCCGTTGCGATCATTGGGCTGAACGGGAAGCTGGTGTTCGATTATGTCATTGGATGAGGCTGGCGAAGCGGTGGCGAATGGATTCGCTATTCGCCTCTCTCAATCCTGCGGCTCGGACGCCTCGTCGCCTGCGGCATCGACGCGGAGCCAGCCGGCGGCCGCAAGCCGCTGCTGCGGCAGATAGCGGCTCTTGTAGTCCATCTTCTTGGAACCCTCGATCCAGTAGCCGAGATAAACGTAAGGCAGGCCCTGGCGCCGCGCGCGCGCGATGTGGTCGAGGATCATGAAGGTGCCGAGCGAGCGGGCTGGTCTCCGACGGATCGAAGAACGAATAGACCATCGAGAGCCCGTCGCTGAGCACGTCGGTCAGCGCCACCGCGATCAACTCGCCGCCGCGGCCGGAGATGGCGTTGCTTTCGGCGGTACTCGATGATCCGGGTCTCGACATGGCTGTCCTCGACCATCATCGCGTAGTCGAGCACCGTCATGTCGGCCATGCCGCCGTGACGATGGCGATGGTCGAGATAGGAGCGGAAGATCGAATATTGCTCTGATGTCGGCACCGCGCTGCGCTGCTCGCCGATAATGTCGACGTTGCGCGCCAGCACCTTGCGGAAGTTGCGCGACGGGCGGAACTCGTTGGCGACGACACGCACCGAGACGCAGGCCCGGCACTGGTCGCAGGCCGGCCGATAGGCGATCGACTGGCTGCGGCGGAAGCCGCCATGGGTCAGCAGGTCGTTGAGATCGGTGGCCTTGTCGCCGACCAGATGCGTGAACACCTTGCGTTCCTGTCGCCCCGGCAGATATGGGCAGGGCGACGGCGCGGTCAGGTAGAATTGCGGGGTGTCACGCGAGTGCTGGGTCAAGGATGGTCGTCAGCCTCCAAGGCGATCAGCTACAGAATTGCGCGCCCGACGGCTTGCGGTCAATCGATTTGATCAGTTCAGTACGGCCGCATCGGTTCGGCGAGCTGTGATCGGACTGAATTGTTGATCACCACGGTTCCAAGTAAGAAGTCATGCAGCAGCCGGCGGCGACTGTTGAACAGGCCAAGCAGCAGCACGAACGGCGACACGACCGAGACCGAGATCCAGAAGCAGACTGCGTGCATCGCGCCGAGCAGGAAATAGCCGGGCGCGCCATACCAGGTGCGCAGTTCGAGATCCATCATCCGCATGCCGATGGTCGCGGAATGCGGGCCGCCGATGGTCGCGCCATAATAGACCAGCGCCCAGATCACCGAGGCCGGCCACACCAGCCAGAACAGCAGCCCAGCCGAGCCCAAGCGTTACCACCCCGAAGACCGTGATGAAAATCATGACCAGGACGACCGGGACCGCAAGCACGAACAGGTCGATCAGGAAGGCGATCACCCGCCGCATCGCAACGCCGCGAAACAGGTCGGCCTGCGCGACGGGATCGAATGCGTGCTGTTGCGCGCCCGGTCCGGTGTTGCCCGGCCAGCCGCTGTTATTGCCAGAACCCATATACGCCATGGATCGCTCCTCACATCTGGCCATAGACTTGGCCATGGACATGGGAACCACTGGCCGGCTCGCAAGGGTATACGGCCAAGGAATGCCTGACATTCCCGCAATTCCGCGGCCGGCGTCGATCCAGCCGGGATGTGATCGCGGCTTCAGCCCTGCTGCCGCAGCTTCTCGGCGGCTTGCGGTGCAAAATAGGTCAGCACGCCATCGGCGCCGGCGCGCTTGAAGGCGACGAGGCTTTCCATCATCGCGCGCTCGCCGTCGATCCAGCCATTGTTGGCCGCGCCTGCGATCATCGCGTACTCGCCCGACACCTGGTAGGCGAAGGTCGGCATCGCGAAGGTGTCCTTCACGCGCCTGACAATATCGAGATAGGGCATGCCGGGCTTGACCATCACCATGTCGGCACCTTCGGCGATGTCGAGCTCGACCTCGCGCAGCGCCTCGTCGGTATTGGCGCTGTCCATCTGATAGGTGCGCTTGTCGCCGGTCAGCGTCTTGGCCGAGCCGATGGCATCGCGGAACGGGCCGTAGAAGGCGGAGGCATATTTGGCCGCGTAGGCCATGATCTGCACGTCCTGGAAACCCGCCTGATCGAGCCCCTGCCGGATCGCGCCGATCCGGCCGTCCATCATGTCGGAGGGGGCGATGATGTCGCAGCCGGCCTCGGCCTGCACCAGCGCCTGGCGCACCAGCACGGCCACGGTCTCGTCATTGAGAATGCGGCCGTCCTGGATCAGTCCGTCATGGCCATGGCTGGTGTAGGGGTCGAGCGCAACGTCGCAGAGCACGCCGATCTCGGGAAATTCCTGCTTGATCGCCCGCACCGCCTGACAGACCAGATTGTTGGCATTGCAGGCCTCGGATCCGGTGTCGTCGCGCAGCGATGGCTCCGTGTAGGGAAACAGCGCGATGCAGGGGATGTTCAGCTTCGCCGCGCGCTCGGCATCGCGCACGATCTCGTCCACGCTGAGCCGCTCGACGCCCGGCATCGAGGCGATCGGAATGCGAGCCTTTTGTCCCTCGACCACGAACAGCGGCCAGATCAGGTCGTCCGTGGTCAGCACGTTCTCGCGCACCAGCCGCCGCGCCCATTCGGCCTTGCGATTGCGGCGCGGACGGATCGTCAGATCGAGCGCAGGGGCCACGGTGCTGGCCGGTTGGCGCTGAAGATCGCGCATTTCGATCGGACGCCCGAATTTGATCGCCATGGGAGCTAAAGTTCCTTGAGGAGGCTGCTGGCCGATTTGAATTGATGTAATTCAAATCTTCTAGCACCCAAGGTCGGTTTCGTCACTTGACCTGGCGCAATACAGCAGTGATCCCAGGCATTGCTTTTGGATCGGCCAGGGGCCAAGAATCGCCATGCTGTTCGTGACTTAGAGACCTCCATGAAGATGCCTTGTCAGGCCCTGCAGGCCGCCCATGCCTGAGATACCCAGTTCGCGGGACGGCGCCATCTCAGTGGCTGCGCTCTCGGCCGAGCGCACCGAGAGCGACGACAACGTCTGGACGCGGCGGCTCGTGCTGTTCCTGCGCGTCATGGCCATGCTGTCGATCATGCAGGGCCTGTATCACTGGGCCCAGGTCACGGGCTTCATCGGCGGCGAGGACGATGCGTTCGAGAACCAGACCATGGCCTGGCAGGCGGCCACGGTTTATTTCGCCGTCATCCAACTGGTCGCGGCGGTCGGGCTGTGGCTCGCCACGCCCTGGGGCGCGGTGGTGTGGCTGACCACCGTGGTGTCGATGGCCGTGATCGAGCTGATGTTTCCCGGCATCTATGGCGGCAGCCTCATCGTGGTCGGCGTCGAGGCCGTGATGTTGGCCGCCTATCTGGTGCTGGCCTGGATGGCCGCGCGGGAGCGCCCGCCATAGTCATCTGCGCTGCTTTTGCCATCCAATTTGCGCGCTCGCGATATCCCGCGCACACATCTTTCCGGTCATCAATATTTTCTGCGGGTTGCGGGTAACGTTTCGAGCACCTTAAAGCCCGCCGCCACAGCTGTTACGCGGATCTTAGCGGTACTTCCTTCACCTGTTTTGGAATGCGACAGTGCGCGAAACGAAGCGCGAACAGCGCGCTCACAGCGTCAATGGAAAGTTGAAAAAGCCCCTGTAATCACAGGCTTAAAGGACAATTCACTGTCCTTCATTCATTCTCTCTTTATGCTCTTATTTAAGTCGATCTTCAAATCGGCCCCCTTAAAGTCGGTTTATCAGGCGGGACACAAGTTTCGTCGAAAAAGTCGACAAAAGCCGACGACAGGGGAAGTGTCATGATGAAAGCCGTTGCAACGGCCGTGGAGACTGTTGAGCGCGCGCCTGGCCAGGGCGGCACCGTGCAGTCGTTGTATCTGGAAGCCTTGACCTTGGTGGAGCGGCTGCATCGCCGCCTGCTCGACGTCATCAAGGACGAGTTCGACCGTCGTGGCCGCTCGGACATCAATTCGGTCCAGGCGCTGCTGCTCTATAACATCGGCGACAAGGAGCTGACCGCCGGAGAGCTGCGCACCCGCGGCTACTATCTCGGCTCCAACGTGTCCTACAATCTGAAGAAGCTGGTCGAGCTCGGCTTCCTCGATCATCAGCGCTCGCGTGTTGATCGTCGCTCGGTGCGCATCCGTCTGACCCCGCAAGGTCAGGAGATCCGCCGCGTCGTGGACGCGCTGTACCAGAAGCACGTCAAGACGGTGGAGCAGGTCGGTGGCATCTCCAACGAGGAGTTCGCGACCCTGAACAAGTCGCTGCATCGCCTCGAGCGCTTCTGGACCGACCAGATCCTGTATCGGCTCTGATCGCCACACCCACCAGACTGGCGGAGCCGGCGCCAAGACCGGCACGCTTTCCCTTCAGCAACTGACCCTTCAGCAACTGACATTATTCGCGCTGGCTCTCTCCACGAGCCGGCGCGTTTGTTTTTTGTCGTCCGATGACATGGTTCGCGGAGCGGGTCGTCAATGCGCACGGGACGTGCTTGTTAGTTCGGGGAGGGACGCTGCCTGCAAAGGCGAGCCGCGTCCTGTCACCAGCTTGAATGCACATCGACGTGCACAGACACGCAAGCAAAAGAAAACCCCGCGGGGCTGGATGCGGGGTTTTCTGCAGTCGGCAGCGGGATTCAGGGCCAAAGCCGCCAACTGTTTTCCGTCAGATAGGATCGAGTTCCAAAGAAAGCAACAGCGCTGCCTTGAGGAGTATGTTCTCGAGGCAACGCTGTGCTGATTTACTGGGCCCTGAAATCCCCAGCGAACATATGTCGGCTGGCGGTCCTCAAGGTTCAATGGAAAATCGCCTCGCATTAAAAAACCTTGCAAGGTTGACCAAGGCCGGCAGGATGAATTGTCGAAGGTCAAGGAAGCTTCAGTCGTCTTCATGCCCGGCTTTTTGCCGGTAATCTTTTGCGGCCTGCTCAAGAATTTCCTTGAGGCTTTCATCGACCGTCTGCTCGGCGATGCTTTCGGCTCGCTCGGCCTGCCTTTCCAGCGATTGCTTCGCTTCGTTGCTCATCGCTCGAAAAGGCACGAACACACTTTTTGTTCCATGACCGCTGAATTTTTTCCGGATCCGCAAACCGGCGTCGCGATTGGAACCAGTTCCACGCCGAACGCTTATCTTTCTCGATACCGGAGGATGGACGATGCTGGTCGAACGCGGAATACAGGCGCCGAGCGTGGAGGTCGTGAGCGATGCTTACGCCATCGCTGCGAATTACCTCCGCCAGTCCGGCGCCATTCCGGATACGATCCAGCCCAACGACGAACTCGTCGACATCGTGGTTCAACTGTTTCAGCGCGGCGAGTTCAACAAGCTCAAGCTCGCCAACAAGGCGATTTCGATCTTCGAGATTGCTCACGCGGCGTGATGACACAAGGGGGAAGAGCACTTATGGAAGCTGCGATTGATCGTATCATGCACACTTATGATCTGCTCGCGAACCGCACCGCCGCGGCAAGCGACGAGGCCCGCCAAAAGGTCTCGGCCTATATCCAGACCTTGTTCGAGGCGGGCGAGCGGGATCCACACCGGCTCACCGTGTGCGGGCTGACCTACCTGCGTCAGCTCGATGGTCGCGTCGATCCGGTCAAGGCGGGATTTACCGGTCTCTAGACCGAGGGCTGTACCTTCTTGATTTTGGCGGCTGGCCGGGCGGAAGCCCGGCCTTTCTGCGTTGGTGGGGGATGCGCCCGCCTCTGGACACGCGCGTTGTCCACCATATCTGGCACAAATGTCCAGTCTGACCCGCAACCGCTTGGCCTGAGGCCCGCCCTGTGATAATGGCGAGGGGTCCTTTCCGACCGCATCACAGAATCGATCGCGCCCTGACTTAAGGGCTTGCGACCGTGGAGATATTTCGCCGATGACCGCCTCCAGCGCCGCTTCCGATTCGTTTTTTTCCGCCACGCTCGCCGAGGCTGATCCGGAGATCGCCGCTGCCATCAAGGGCGAGCTCGGCCGGCAGCGCCACGAGATCGAGCTGATCGCCTCGGAGAACATCGTCAGCCGCGCCGTGCTGGAGGCCCAGGGCTCGGTGATGACCAACAAATATGCCGAAGGCTATCCGGGTGCGCGCTATTACGGCGGGTGCGAATGGGTCGACGTCGCCGAGAACCTCGCGATCGACCGCGCCAAGAAGCTGTTCGGCGCCAACTTCGCCAACGTGCAGCCGAACTCCGGCAGCCAGATGAACCAGGCTGTGTTCCTGGCGTTGTTGCAGCCCGGCGACACCTTCATGGGGCTCGATCTCGCCGCCGGCGGCCATCTGACCCACGGCTCACCGGTCAACATGTCCGGCAAATGGTTCAAGGCCTCGCACTACACCGTGCGGCGCGACGATCAGCTCATCGACATGGACGCGGTGGCCAAGCAGGCGGCCGAGGTGAAGCCGAAGCTGATCATCGCCGGCGGCAGCGCCTATTCGCGTCCCTGGGACTTCAAGCGCTTCCGCGAGATCGCCGACAGCGTCGGCGCTTATTTCATGGTCGACATGGCGCATTTCGCCGGCCTCGTGGCCGGCGGCGCCCATGCCTCGCCGGTGCCGCATGCGCACGTCACGACCACCACGACGCACAAATCACTGCGCGGCCCGCGCGGCGGCCTGATCCTCTGGAATGACGAGCAGTTCACCAAGAAGTTCAATTCGGCGATCTTCCCCGGCCTGCAGGGCGGTCCGCTGATGCACGTGATCGCGGCCAAGGCGGTGGCTTTTGCCGAGGCGTTGCGTCCGGAGTTCAAGGTTTACGCGAAGAACGTGGTCGAGAACGCCAAGGCGCTTGGCCGAGGCGCTGCGCGGCCATGGCTTTGACATCGTCTCCGGCGGCACCGACAACCATCTGATGCTGGTCGATCTCCGGCCGAAGGGGCTGAAGGGCAACGTCTCCGAGAAGGCGCTGGTCCGCGCCGGCCTCACCTGCAACAAGAACGGCATTCCGTTCGACCCCGAGAAGCCGTTCGTCACCTCGGGCCTGCGGCTCGGCACGCCGGCGACCACCACCCGCGGCTTCGGCACGGCTGAGTTCAAGGAAGTCGCCGCGATGATCTCGGAAGTGCTCAACGCGATCGCGCAGTCGTCGGACGGCAGCGCGCCACTGGTCGAGGCCGCCGTCAAGGAAAAGGTGAAGGCGCTGACCAGCCGCTTCCCGATCTATCAGTAAGGCAAAACCTAAATGCGTTGCCCGAGCTGCAACAGCCTCGATACGCAGGTGAAGGACTCCCGGCCCACCGAGGATTCCGCCGTCATCCGGCGGCGGCGGGTCTGCGTCTCCTGCAACTTCCGCTTCACCACGTTCGAGCGCGTGCAGCTTCGCGAACTCACCGTCATCAAGCGCAACAGCCGCCGCGTGCCGTTCGATCGCGACAAGCTGATGCGCTCGGTCCAGATCTCCTTGCGCAAGCGCGCGGTCGATCCGGAGCGGGTCGAGAAGATGGTCTCGGGAATCGTGCGCGAACTCGAAAGCGCGGGCGAGTCGGAGGTATCGTCGGAGGCGATCGGCGAGATCGTGATGGAGCATCTGCGCCAGCTCGACGACGTCGCCTATGTCCGCTTTGCCTCGGTCTATCGCAATTTCCGCGAGGCCAAGGATTTCGAGGCGGTGCTCGGCGAGCTCAGCGCGGAGGACGACGCTTCGCCGCGGCTGGCGCCGGTCCGAAAATGATCTTCCGCATCCTGGAAGATCAGATCGGCGTGAAGCTGCGCGCCCAAAAGGAGACTGACCGCCGTTTCATGCAGCTCGCGCTGACCCTCGGCCGGCGCGGCCTGGGGCGGACCTGGCCCAATCCGGCGGTCGGCGCCGTGATCGTGAAGGACGGCGTGATCGTCGGCCGCGGCTGGACCCAGCCGGGTGGCAGCCCGCATGCCGAGCCGGAGGCGCTGCGGCGTGCCGGCGAGGCGGCGCGCGGGGCGACGCTGTATGTCACCCTGGAGCCGTGCTCGCATTTCGGCCGGTCGCCGCCCTGCGCGGATGCCGTCATTGCCGCCGGGATTTCGCGCGTCGTCACGGCGATCGAGGATCCCAACCCGCTGGTGGCAGGGCAGGGCCATGCCAGGCTGCGCGCAGCCGGTATCACAGTCGATGTCGGGCTTTGCGCTACGGAGGCCGCGCACGACCATGCCGGCCATTTCCGCAGGGTCCGTGACCAGCGCCCGCACGTCATTCTCAAGCTCGCGGTCTCTCCGGATGGCAAGATCGCTGGCGCCGGTCACAAGCCGGTGGCCATCACGGACGAGCCAACGCGGACGCGCGTGCACCTGTTGCGCGCGCAGTGTGATGCCATCCTCGTCGGTATCGGCACCGTGCTGGCGGATGATCCGCTGCTGACCTGCCGGTTGCCCGGCATGGAAAAGCGTTCGCCGGTGCGCGTGGTGCTGGACACGGCGCTACGCATCTCCGGTGATAGCCAGCTGGTGCATTCAGCCCGGACCACGCCGCTCTGGATCATGGCCTCCGAGACGGCGGAAGCGGCCGCCGCGACCAGGCTCGGCGCCGCCGGTGCCCAGGTGGTTCGCCTGCTGCCGCGGACCGTCCCGGGGCTCGACCTTGCCGCCGTGCTGCATGCGCTGTCCGAACGCAACATCACGCGGCTGCTGGTCGAGGGCGGCAGCCGCATCGCCTCGGCCTTCGTCGCGGCCGATCTGGCCGACGAGATCTGGCTGTTCCGCGGTCCCAATCCAATCGGAGAGGGCGGCATCGCTGCGCTGGATGCATTGCCGCTCGACGCAATCACGCAGTCGCCGGCCTACCGCGTCCGTGCTAGCGACACCTTCGACGACACCCTCACGATCTACGAGCGCGCGTAAATGTTTACCGGCATTGTCACCGATATCGGCGAGATCGAAAGCCTCAAGCCGACCGCGCAGGGCCAGCTGCATCGGCTGCGCATCGGCTGCCATTATGACCGCGCCACCATCGCGGATGGCGCCTCGATCGCCAATAACGGCGTCTGCCTGACCGTGGTGCAGTCGGGCGTTACGGACGGCAAGACGTGGTTCGATGTCGATGCCGCCGCCGAAACCCTGGCGCTGACCACGGCCAGGCATTGGACCGTCGGCACCAGGCTCAATCTGGAACGGGCGCTGAAGATTGGCGATGAGCTTGGCGGCCATGTCGTCGCCGGCCACGTCGACGGCATCGCCACCATCGAGAGTCGCGAAGACCTGCCGGACATGGCGCGCTTCGTGCTGAAGACCACGCGCGAGCTGGCGCGTTTCATCGCAGCGAAGGGCTCGGTGACGCTGGACGGCGTGTCGCTGACGGTCAACACCGTCGACGATGTCAGATTTTCGGTTCTGATCATTCCGCACACGCTGGCCGTGACGACATTGTCATCCTGGCAGGCGGGCAGCGAGGTTAACCTCGAGGTCGATCTGATGGCACGCTATGCCGCGCGCCTGACGGAGATGAAGTAGCTTTCGCTTAGCTTTCCCTTGGCATTGCAGGCGCGTCCGCCTACAAGGCCGACCCATTCCTGACACGCACGGATCACCGATGGCAGACGCACGGCGCGCGCCGCTGAAAGACCAGACCGACATTTCCGGCGCCAAGGCGCTGATCGTCGAGGCGCGGTTCTATGACGACATTCAGGACGCGATGCTCGAAGGCGCGATTGCCGAGCTGAAGGCCGCGGGCGTCACGCATGACGTCATCACCGTGCCCGGCGCGCTGGAGATTCCGGCCGCGATCGCGATCGCGCTTGATGCTGCCGAGAAAAACGGCAAGCCCTATGATGCGGCAATCGCGCTCGGCTGCGTGATCCGCGGTGACACCATCCATTTCGAGATCGTGTCGAACGAATCCTCGCGTGCGCTGATGGATCTCGCGGTCGCCAGGGGCTTTCCGCTCGGCAACGGCATCCTCACCGTCAACACCGAGGAGCAGGCGTGGGCGCGGGCGCGCGCCTCCGAGCTCAACAAGGGCGGCGACGCCGCGCGCGCGGCGCTCGCGATGCTGCGCATCAAGCGCCGCCTGGCGCGAGGCTGAGAGATGGCCGAGAACAAGGGCAAACCCGCCGCCAAAGGTCCCGACCGCAAGGCCAACCGCCGCGGCGCCGCGCGGCTCGCTGCCGTGCAGGCGCTGTACCAGATGGATCTGGCCGGCACCGGCCTCAACGACATCTTCGCCGAGTACGAGAGCCACTGGATCGGCAGCGAAGTCGAGGGCGAGCAATATCTCCCCGCAGAGGCGGCGTTCTTCCGCGACGTCGTCTCCGGCGTGGTGCGCGACCAGATCAAGATCGATCCCGTGCTCGACGAGGCACTGGAGCGCGGCTGGCCGCTGAAGCGGATCGACGCGATTCTCCGCGCGGTTCTCCGCGCGGGAGCTTATGAGCTGGAGCATCGCAAGGACGTTCCGGCCCGCGTCGTGGTCTCGGAATATGTCGACGTCGCCCACGCCTTCGTCGAGCGCGACGAGACCGGCATGGTCAATGCCGTGCTCGACCAGATCGCGCGCAAATATCGCGGCGACGAATTCGAGCAGAGATAGGTCGATGCATCGAAGCGGGCCACAGCACAGCTGTCATGCCCAGCGAAGGCGGGGCATCCAGTACGCCGCAGCCCCTCAGTATCCCTTGAACATCTCTGGAATACTGGATCACCCGCCTTCACGGGTGATGACTACGCAGGCGTGGGGACGAACTCATGACCAATGACGCCTCCTCCGGCGAAGACTCCCTGATCGCCCGCTACTTCGAGCCGCTGGCGACCGATCCCGGCGCCTTTGGCCTCATGGACGATGCCGCGGTCATCAAAGCCGACGGCCAGGACATCGTCGTCAACACCGACGCCATCGTCGAGGGCGTGCACTTTCTGCCCAACGACCCGCCCGACACGGTCGCGCGCAAGGCGCTGCGGGTGAACCTGTCCGATCTTGCCGCCAAGGGCGCCGAGCCGGCCGGCTTCGTGCTGACTCTGGCGCTGCGCGAGTGCGACGAATCCTGGCTCGCGGCTTTCGCGCATGGACTCGGTGAGGATGCCAGGGCGTTCGGCTGTCCGCTGCTCGGCGGCGATACCGTCTCGACACCGGGGCCGGTGATGATCTCGATCACGGCCTGGGGTAGGGTGCCCGTAGGCCGCATGGTGCATCGGTTCGGCGCCAAGCCCGGCGACCGCGTGATGGTCTCAGGCACGATCGGCGACGCCTCGCTCGGCTTGGCCGTTCTCCAGGGCAAGCCTGCCGCGGCGGCATTAGCTGCTGATCCCGTCGCGCGGGAGATGCTGATCGGCCGTTACCGGGTGCCGCAGCCGCGCAATGCGCTGGCTGCAGCGGTGCGCGACTTCGCCACCGCATCGATGGACGTCTCGGACGGGCTGGCCGGCGATCTGGCGAAACTCTGCGCGGCCTCGCGTGTCAGCGCGAACGTCGAGCTGGCGCAGATTCCGACCTCGCCGGCGGCGGCGATGCTGCTGGCCCGCGGGGCAGCCGGCCTCGCGGCGATGATCGCCGGCGGCGACGATTTCGAGATTCTGTGCACGGTCCCGGACGACCGCTGCGAGGCCTTCGCCATCGAAGCGCGGCGTGCCGGCGTCGCGGTGACCGAGATCGGCGTGATCGTGCCAGGCGAAGGGCTTCCGCGCTTCCTCGACGCGCAGGGGCAGGCCATCGCCCTCGAGCGCCTGTCCTTCAGCCACTTCTGACATCCCTTCGCAAGCGCACATTGCGCCCCACGGAAGTGACCGAAATTAAAGCGGTTCAGGCCTTCGCGGCGTTGCGCCATGAAGGCGATTTTGGCAAGCTTGCAACGGTTTGAGGCACTTCCCACAGGCGGAAGACCTCTTACGGGGACGTGCGCTGCAATATCAGCGGCGATGCGTGGGCATAAAAAATCAGAAAGCCGAGGAAACTACATGTCAGCATTATGGGTGATCGTGCTCTGCGGGTTGCTTTCGATCGTTTACGCGATCTGGGCCACCTCGTCGGTCCTGAAGGCCGACGCAGGCAATGCGCGAATGCAGGAAATCGCGGCAGCCGTGCGTGAGGGCGCGCAGGCCTATCTGCGCCGCCAATACACGACGATCGGGATCGTCGGCGTCGTGATCTTCGTGCTTCTGGCGATTTTCCTCGGCATTCCCGTCGCGATCGGCTTTGCCATCGGCGCGATCCTGTCGGGCGCGGCCGGCTTCATCGGCATGAACGTCTCGGTGCGCGCCAATGTTCGCACCGCGCAGGCCGCGACCACCTCGCTCGCTGGCGGCCTCGAGCTCGCCTTCAAGTCCGGCGCCATCACCGGCCTTCTGGTCGCCGGCCTCGCGCTGCTCGGCGTCACCATCTATTTCGCCGTGCTGACCCAGTTCGCGAAATACGCACCTGACAGCCGTGTCGTGATCGACGCCATGGTCGCGCTCGGCTTCGGCGCCTCGCTGATCTCGATCTTCGCCCGTCTCGGCGGCGGCATCTTCACCAAGGGTGCGGACGTCGGCGGTGACCTTGTCGGCAAGGTCGAGGCCGGCATTCCGGAAGATGATCCGCGCAACCCCGCGACCATCGCGGACAATGTCGGCGACAATGTCGGCGACTGCGCCGGCATGGCCGCCGACCTGTTCGAGACCTATGCGGTGACCGCGGTCGCCACCATGGTGCTCGCTGCGATCTTCTTCGCCAAGACGCCGCATCTCGAAAACATGATGGTCCTGCCGCTCGCCATCGGCGGCATCTGCATCATCACCTCGATCATCGGAACCTTTTTCGTCAAGCTCGGCCCCAGCCAGTCGATCATGGGCGCGCTCTACAAGGGCCTGATCGCAACCGGCATCCTGTCGCTGGGCGGCGTGGCGCTGGCGATCTCCTGGATGGTCGGCTTCGGCAAGCTCGACGGCGTCGATTACACCGGCGCAGCCCTGTTCGGCTGCGGTGTGGTCGGCCTCGCCGTCACCGGCCTGATCATCTGGATCACCGAATACTACACCGGCACCGACTATCGTCCGGTGAAGTCGATCGCCCAGGCCTCCGTCACCGGCCACGGCACCAACGTGATCCAGGGGCTTGCGATCTCGATGGAGTCGACCGCGCTGCCGGCGCTTGTCATCATCGCGGGTATCTTGATCACCTACAGCCTGGCGGGCCTGTTCGGCATCGCGATCGCTACCGCGACCATGTTGTCACTGGCCGGCATGATCGTCGCCCTCGACGCCTTCGGTCCGGTCACCGACAATGCCGGCGGCATCGCGGAGATGGCCGGCCTGCCGAAGGAGGTCCGCAAGTCCACCGACGCGCTGGACGCGGTCGGCAACACCACCAAGGCCGTTACCAAGGGCTACGCGATCGGCTCCGCCGGTCTCGGCGCGCTGGTGCTGTTCGCGGCCTATAACCAGGACCTGCAATACTTCATCGCTGATGCTGCGAACCACAGCTACTTCGCCGGGGTGAAGCCGGACTTCGCGCTGACCAACCCTTACGTGGTCGTGGGCCTCCTGTTCGGCGGCCTGCTGCCCTATCTGTTCGGTGCGATGGGCATGACCGCAGTGGGCCGTGCGGCCAGTGCGATCGTGGAGGAGGTGCGGCGCCAGTTCCGCGAGAAGCCCGGCATCATGCAGGGCACCGACAAGCCCGACTACGGTAAGGCCGTCGACCTGCTGACCAAGGCTGCGATCAAGGAGATGATCATCCCCTCGCTGCTGCCGGTGCTGTCGCCGATCGTGGTCTACTTCGTGATCTATGCGATCGCGGGCGGCGGACCGGCCGGCAAGTCGGCGGCGTTCTCGGCGGTGGGTGCGATGCTGCTCGGCGTCATCGTCACCGGCCTGTTCGTGGCGATCTCGATGACCTCGGGCGGCGGCGCCTGGGATAACGCCAAGAAGTACATCGAGGATGGCCATTTCGGCGGCAAGGGCTCCGACGCGCACAAGGCGGCGGTGACCGGTGACACCGTCGGCGACCCCTACAAGGACACGGCGGGACCGGCCGTGAACCCGATGATCAAGATCACCAACATCGTCGCGCTGCTGCTGCTCGCGGTGCTAGCGCACTAAGACAGCGTGTAGCTGAAATGAAAAAACCCCGCGGTGCGAGCCGCGGGGTTTTGTTTTCTGTTTCGCCGTCATTCCGGGGCGCGACGAAGTCGCGAACCTCAGGCGCAATTGCGCACCGGGGAATCTCGCGCAACAATCTCGAGATCCCGGATTCGAGGGCTGCGGCCTCGCTCCGGGACGACGGCGTTCGGTCGAACGCCGTCAGTTGAAGCTGAGCAGCTTGAACAGCGGCGTCAGGTAGCTGAGCTCCTGGCCCGAGGTCGGCGTGGTGCGGCTGATGAAGTCGAAGATCTTGCCGTCCTTCAGGCCGTAATTGGCGAGCCGGCGCACCTGGCGGTTCTTGTCGAAATAGATCGCGACCACGCGTTGGTCGACCACCTTCTGGTTCATGAAGGCGACTGGGCGCTCGGAGCGCTGCGAGATGTAATAGAACACCTCTCCATCCAGGGTGGCGACCGTCGAAGGTGTGCCCATCACGATCAGCACCTGGTCCTGGCTCGCCCCGATCGGAATCTGCTCGAGCGCGCCGGGGGGCATGATGTAGCCCTTCTGGAACTGCTCGCCGGTGCAGGCGCCGAGCAGCAGGCAGGTCAACGCGACCACGCCGGCGGTGCGCAGGCGCGCACCGAGGCCGCGGGAAAACGTACGTGCAGAAATATGCATTGGCTCAGTCATCTCACGAACGGGCCCCGTCCCCTTGCATCGAGCAGGGCGTTGACGTACCGGGCAGCGGCACGGATTGCAACACGCGACCCCACCGGGGCGCAGCTGCGGAACCTCGGATGCTCTGGCCGTTCAACCATTTCAGGAAATCCCCGAAGTCCCCGCGCGGGACCATCGAGGCCATCTATGGCATGATCGTGGCGCAGGCGCGAGAACCGTTGTTTTATAAACACTTGGACGTGCCCGATACAGTCGACGGCCGGCTCGATTTGCTGATCCTGCAGCTCTGGCTGGTGCTGCGGCGGCTGCGAACTGCGCACGGTGGTATCAAGCACTCGCAGGCCCTGTTCGACCATTTCTGCAACGATATGGACGCCAATCTGCGCGAAATGGGGGTGGGGGACCTCGCCGTGCCCAAGCGGATGCAGAAATTTGGCGAGGCATTTTATGGCCGCACCGCGGCGTACGACCTCGCTTGGCAGGACGGCGATGCCCGGCTGGCGGAGGCGCTGCAAAGGAATATCTTGAACGGGAAGCATCCAGAGAGCGCGCTGGGTCTCGCAGCCTATGCGGCGCGGGTCGCCGCGGTCCTGGAGGCATGCGATGATGCGGCGCTGCTGCGCCCAGCCTGGCGCTTCCCGGTGCCGATCGAGCAGGATTTGACGATATGAGCAGCAGAGAGAAGGATGCGCGCGGCCATCGGGGCGATATAGCCAGGGAGCCGGCGCGCGACACTTTTCAGGTGGATTCTCATCAAAAAGACCCTCCTCAAAAAGACCCTCTTCCAAAAGATCCTTGGCGCGGGGCGCCGGTCATCGTGGCCCAGATCCCGGAGGCCGGGTTGCACCGGGAGATCGAGGCCGATGCGGCCGCTCTGAAGGCCATCGCCGAAATCGGAGGCTTGCGCGAAGTCGTCTCGGCGCGGGCCGCGTTCGACCTGACTGTGAAGTCGGACGGCAAGGTTCATGTCACCGGCCGCGTCGTGGCCCGGGTCGGGCAGGATTGCGTGGTCACGCTCGATCCGATCGAGAATGAGATCGACGAGCAGGTCGATCTGATCTTCGCCCCACCGGAGCAGATTCCGCAGCTGGCGGACCTGGTCGATGACGATTCGGACGATGACGTCGAAATGCCCGATCCGCCGGAGCCGATCATCAACGGCCAGATCCAGCTCGGGCGGATCGCGACCGACGCGCTGTTCCTTGGCATCGATCCGTATCCGCGCAAGGAAGGCGCGGTGTTCGAGACCGAAGCCGAGGCTGAGGACTCTGCAGAATCACCCATTCGCAGCGCTGAAGGCGCTGCAGCCGCAGGGATCGAAGAAGGACGGCAAGGGCTGAAGGCGGCTGTCGAACAGGCTCGAAAAGACGTCATAAGGCCTTGATCGATTTCGGCTAATTGACTATTCCGGCTTGCGAGTCTTGCCGGCCGGAGCTGGAATTGCCTGTGGTCAAGAGGTTGTTTCGGCCCGGGGAGGCGCTATTGTCGCGGCCCGGCCGGGGCGGCGTGTCGTGCTTGGCCGGCTGTGCGCGCCTTAATCCATGTCGTGAAGCGCCTCACGCGACCGCATGAAGAAAAGATCGGGTTTCCGGGACGCCATGCCTCAAAAGGTTCGAATCGCGCTGGACGTCATGGGCGGCGACGTCGGCGCGCCGGTTGTCATTCCCGGTGCGGCGCTGGCGCTCGCGCGCCATCCGGACTGCGAATTTCTGTTGTTTGGCGACCATGCGCGGATCGTGCCCGAGCTCGAGCGGCACGCGGCGCTGAAGGCCGCTGCGCGCGTGATCCACACCGACGTCGCCGTCGGCAATCATGAAAAGCCCAGCCAGGCGCTGCGGCGGGGGCGCAAGATCTCCTCGATGTGGCTTGCCATCGAGGCCGTGAAGAAGGGCGAGGCCGACGTCGCGATTTCGGCCGGCAACACCGGTGCGCTGGTGGCGATGGGGCGGTTCTGCCTGCGCATGCTGGAGGGAATCGACCGTCCCGCGCTGGCCGCGATCTGGCCGACCCTGCACGGCGACTGTGTGGTGCTGGATCTCGGCGCTACCATCGGTGGCGACGCGCGCCATCTGGTGGCCCTGGCGGCAATGGGCAGCGCGATGGCCAGCGCACGGCTGCATATCGACAGGCCCAAAGTCGGCCTCCTCAACATCGGTGTCGAGGAGATGAAGGGCCACGAAGAGATTCGCGAGGCCGGCGACATGCTCCGCGCGATGAACCTGCCGCAGCTCGACTATATCGGCTTTGTCGAAGGCGACGGCATCGGCAAGGGCGCCGCCGATGTGGTCGTGACGGAAGGCTTTTGCGGCAACGTCGCGCTGAAGGCGGCGGAGGGAACCGCCCGGCAGGTCGTCGAGGTCCTGCGCGGCGCGATCCAGAACAGCCTGTTGGCCCGCATCGGCTATCTGTTGGCCCGCGGCGCGTTCCAGACGCTTCGGAACAAGATGGACCCACGCAAGGGTAACGGAAGCGTGCTGCTCGGCCTCAATGGCATCGTGGTCAAAAGCCATGGCGGAACCGATGCCGAAGGCTTTGCCTCGGCGGTCGGGGTTGGCTATGAGATGGCGCGCTACGATCTCCTGACCAAGATCAATCAAACACTCAATCGTAACGGCGGCGCGTTGTCTTCGGTGCCGACCGACCAGGAGCCTGTCTCGTGACGATACGTTCGGTGGTGCTCGGCTGTGGTTCGTACCTGCCGCAGCGGGTGGTGACTAATGCCGAGCTGGCGGAGCGGATCGAGACCTCCGACGAGTGGATCGTCCAGCGCACCGGTATCCGTGAGCGGCATGTCGCCGCCGACGGCGAATTCACCTCCCATCTCGCGCTCAATGCGGCCCGCGCGGCGCTCGCGGCTGGCGACATCGATCCGCAGTCGATCGAATTGATCGTGCTCGCGACCTCGACGCCGGACAACACCTTCCCGGCAACCGCCGTCGCCGTGCAGAACGGGCTCGGCATCAACCATGGCGCAGCGTTCGACCTGCAGGCGGTCTGCTCCGGCTTCGTGTTTGCGCTCGCCACCGCCGACAATTTCCTGCGCACCGGCGCCTACAAGCGCGCGTTGGTGATCGGCGCCGAGACCTTCTCCCGCATTCTCGACTGGAACGACCGAGGCACCTGCGTGCTGTTCGGCGACGGCGCCGGCGCGGTGGTGCTGGAGGCACAGGAACAGTCGGGAACCTTGACCGATCGCGGCGTGCTGACCACGCATCTGCGCTCCGACGGCCGCCACAAGTCCAAGCTCTATGTCGATGGCGGTCCGTCTTCGACCCAGACTGTCGGCCATTTGCGCATGGAAGGGCGGGAGGTGTTCAAGCACGCCGTCGGCATGATCACCGACGTGATCGTCGACGCCTTCAACGCCACGGGCCTGTCGGCCGAGCGAATCGACTGGTTCGTGCCGCACCAGGCCAACAAGCGCATCATCGACGCCTCTGCTCACAAGCTTCACATCTCGCCGGAGAAGGTGGTGCTGACGGTCGACCGGCACGGCAATACCTCGGCGGCCTCGATTCCGCTGGCGCTCGATGCCGCGGTCAAGGACGGCCGCATCAAGAAGGGCGACCTGGTGCTGCTCGAGGCCATGGGCGGTGGTTTCACCTGGGGCTCCGCGCTGGTGCGTTGGTAAGCCCGGATCTCGCGCCGCACCCTTTGCAATGCAGCGCTTTTGAATCTGATTCTGTTCACAGTACTGTTGACCATCGCCCCTTAAGCCCTTAATTTCAGAGCCAAATTATTCGCCATGGTTTGGGGCAGGCGATGACGGGAACGGGCAAGACAGTTACACGCGTCGATCTCTGTGAGGCGGTCTACCAAAAAGTGGGGCTATCTCGGACGGAGTCTTCGGCATTCGTCGAGCTGGTGCTGAAGGAGATCACGGATTGCCTGGAAAAGGGCGAGACCGTGAAGCTGTCTTCGTTCGGCTCGTTCATGGTGCGCAAGAAGGGCCAGCGGATCGGTCGTAATCCGAAGACCGGCACCGAAGTACCGATCTCTCCGCGCCGGGTGATGGTGTTCAAGCCATCCGCGATTCTCAAGCAGCGGATCAACGGCCACACCAACGGCAAGATCAATGGCGAGAGTAACGCCGAGCTCAGCGTCGAGCCGGAATGACGGCGCTTAGCCGCGTCGCGGCCGTCGCTGCACCTGAAATACCAGTCCTGAGTTCCAAATAGTTTCTTGTCAGCACGATCGAAAAGGAACGGGCATTTGGACAAGGCGCCGGATGCTTTTCGGACGATCAGCGAGGTCGCGCAGGAACTCGACATTCCGCAGCACGTGCTGCGATTTTGGGAAACGCGATTCTCCCAGATCAAACCGATGAAGCGGAGCGGGGGCCGCCGCTATTACCGGCCCGACGACGTCGACCTGCTGAAGGGCATCCGTCGTCTGCTCTATGGCGAAGGTTACACCATCCGCGGCGTACAGCGGATCCTCAAAGAGCACGGCCTCAAATCGGTTCAGGGCCTGTCGGACGCCTCCGCAGCGGTCTCGTTCGGCGCGCTGGAGGAGACGGTCGGCCAGGCGCTGATGGAGGACGATCACGGCGAGGAGGCCGAGACTGAGACCGAGGAGGAGGATGAGGAGTACGAGGGCTCTGAAGACGAGGGCATCGACTTCCGCTTCGTCGAGACCGGCGACGACATCCTGGAAACCTTCCGGGTTGGTACCCACCATCACGGCAGCACTGCAGCGGCGAAGCCGGCCCCCGGCATGCGCCAGGAAGATCGCGAACGGCTGGAGGGCGCGCTCAAGGAGCTGCTCGACTGCCGGCAATTGCTCGATCGGGTGATGAAGGACGGCTAGATCCGAAGAGTGGATCAGGGCTCCTGAGCCAAAGCGTTTTCAAGCGAAGTGGACACCGGCTCGCGTCAAGAAACCGCTTCGAAAAAAGCCAGAGCGCGCTTCAATCGCAACGAGGCTCTAGGGCTCCTGCAGGAAGATCGACAGCGCCCGCTGCAATTCCTGGTAGGCCTGCGTTCCGATTTTCGCGGCGAGCGTCTTTTCGCCCTCGGCGATCGCCGGTCTCATGCGGTTTAAAATTGCGGTCCCGGCGTCGGTCAGCGACAGCACATAGTAGCGCCGGTTGATCGCGGAGGCGGTGCGCTGCACCAGGCCGCGGCGCTCCAGATGGTCTACGAGCCTGCCGAGGCCTGCGCGCTCGATCGAGAGGTGCTGCGCGATGGCGAGCTGATTGACGCCCGGATTGGCGTCGATCACGGACAGGACGGAAAACTGCGCCGGGCTGATGTCAAAAGCGGCGAGTCGCCGGCTGATGTCCTTGAAGACCCAGAGCTGTGCCCGACGGATGCGATAGCCCAGCGAACGGGTGAGGTCGCCCCCATCAAGCAATTTCGATCGCGCGGGTTTGGCCGCTGGCGCCGGCCGTATCGCCGATCGCGACGGCTTTTCGACGCGAGCCGCCTGCCGAGGACTTCTGCGAGGACCCTTTGCCAAGACCCTTGCCAAGACCCTTGCTAACACCCTTGGCGATCCGCTTCCTGACGCCTGCCTTCTTTGACTCCATCGATCACTGTCTTTCATGAGCCGGCATGGAAGCCGTCCGACTCGATGTGGGGAAATGGCGCGTTCAGTGTATCGCGGCGCACGCGGATCGAGAAGCCGATCCCCACGCGCTCTGCGAATACGGAATCTATCACAGGGTGTGCCACGAATTCGCGGGTGCGTCATGTTGACAGGACAACATGACGCACCTTAGGATCGCCTAAAGCCTGCCGCCGCACGAGCAGGTCTGAGGGGAGATGACGTCCATGCCTTCGATGATGGGATGGCGCCGGGCTGCATGCACGAATGCATTGCGGCATGACGGCTTGGTGCAGTCCACGATGCCTTACGTCGTCCACGCTGCAATCTGTGCTGCAGATGTCCACGCGGGCCATCGCAATGGCTCACGTCTCCCGATCAATCTCATCACTTGGATCGCATCCGCCGCGTGAGCCGGCGAAGCGCTACGTCGCATGGAATGGCGATGTTCTGACAATCGTTTCAACAGGAGGGGATGCTTATGAAACGACTATTCCTCGCATCGACCATCATGGCCGGCTGGGCGTTGCTAGGCACCCAGGCAAATGCGCACGGACTGCCGCCGAGCGGCGTCGCGCCGCGTTCTTCTTGCGCTGCCCTGACCGGGCTCACCTTGCCGGACGCGCAGATCCTGAGCGCGACCCAGATGTCGAACTATTGCAACGTGGTCGGCATCATCAACAAGCGCGTCAGCACGCAGGACCCCGATCATTTCACCTATGGCATAGGCTTCGCTCTCAACCTGCCCAACACCTGGCACGGCCGTTTCGAGATGATGGGCGGCGGCGGCACCGATGGCAGCCTCACCAGCAACCCGCAAGGTGCGGCCGGCGTCGAACTGGGACAAGGCTGGGCCGTCGCGGCCGATGACGGCGGCCATGAAGACAATGCCAACAACGCGGTCGGCGGATATCAGGACGACGACGCCAACGCCGGCGGCTCCGCCCATTTCGGGATCGACGCCAAGGCGCGCAGCGATTACGGCTACAACGGTATCGAGAAGACCGCGACGATATCGAAGCAGATCATCTCCCGCTATTACGGCTTTGACACCGTCTATTCCTATCTCATGGGCTGCTCCAACGGCGGACGTGACGCCATGGTGGCCACGCAGAAATCCCCGTGGCTGTTCGACGGTGTGATCTCGCAAAACCCGGGCTTCAACCTGCCGCAAGCGGGGCTTGCAGAGGTCTGGAACGAGCAAGCGCTCGGAGCGCTCGCAACCAGCCAGGACGCCAATGGGCAGCCCTATGTTGCCGACACGTTTCCCGCGCAGGATCTTCAGGTGGCCTCGGCCGCAATCCTGAGCGTCTGCGATGCGCTCGACGGGCTGGTCGACGGCATCATCGACAACTATCACGCCTGCACCGCGAAGAAGGTCTATCCGGCGCTTGCCAACTACACCTGCGGCAGCGGCACGCACGGCAGCACGCCGCATGGCGGCACGTGCCTGACCAGCGCACAGGTCGGCGCGCTGAAGAAAATCTACACCGGGCCGGTCAACTCGAGGGGACAGCGGCTATATTCGAACTGGTTCTGGGATGCCGGCATCTGGACGCCGCCGTCAGCGCCAGGCGCAGGCTGGGCTGCCTGGAACGTCGTCACCGCGCCGGTGCCTGGCGTCAACACCGCGATCAACCTGACGCTCGGCGCGGGAGCGGTGCCGATGATCTTCCAGACGCCGCCGGTCGTCACCCCGGTCAACGGACCGAACGGGCAGGAGACGTTCGTCTTCCACTTCAACTTCGACAATGACGCGCCGAAGATCTTCACCGAGACAAAGGTCTATCCGGAAAGCTCGATGGACTTCATGGCGGCGGTCTCGACCGACATGCGTCCGTTCCAGCAGCGCGGCAGCAAGCTGATCATCTCGTCCTCGGTGAATGACGGCATCTTCTCAGGTGCTGCGATCGCCCGCTGGTACCGCAACATGAACCGCCAGATGGGCGGCCGCGCGACGGATTTCGCGCGGCTGTTCATGGTGCCGAACATGGACCATTGCGGCGGCGGCGCAGCCACCAGCAGCTTCGCCACCAACGAGCTGTCGGCGATCACCGACTGGGTCGAAAAGGGCGTCGCGCCGGAGCGTATCGTCGCGGCGAACACCAACACGGCATCGCCCTATCCGACGGGCGGTCTGTTCGATCCGCGGATCGCGATGAATTTCCCGACCGGAGGCACCAGGCCGCTCTGCGTCTACCCAGCGATCGCCTCATACAAGGGGCACGGCTTGACCAACGACGCGGCGAACTTCGCCTGCGTCGACCCCGGCTTCAGGCCGGGCGGCGACCATGATTTCGACGATGACGACGACGGGCAGAGCAACAACCGGCACTGATCGCCGCATAGCCGTTCGTGCAATGACCAGCGCAGCGCTGACGAAACGTTGCGCTGGGTGGGCAAACCCAAAAGTCCCGCTGCGTTGTTCCAGCAGGGCGACAGATGTGGCGTCTTACGTGCCGTAGGAGGTTGGCGGCCATCTGGCCGCCGAGGATGGTGGAGGCGGAACGGCGCACTGACGCGCCTAAATCATTCCGATGGTTGCGCACGGCGGAAGAGTGGGAAATACATAATGGAGAGATCGTCGACCGTTTGCGCAGGCAATTCGAGCACTAGCTGCGCTCGTTAAGGGCCTGCTCCCATACCCTACCGGTCCTCAATGCCTTTTCGCGCTTCGTGGTCATTAATCCAAATGCCAATGTCAACTCCACCTCCGTCGCGTGTGAACGCTTGACACTCGATTTTGGCACTAGGGATGTCCAAATCCGCTAACTCGGATTTGTCCTTGAGCGCCGCGCGGTGGCACTTGCGCGACGCGGCTTCCAATGTCTTCGTGTCGGCGCCAGTGACGGCTTTTCCTGCTAATGCGAGCAAGGTGAACCACTCGTTTGGCGGGAAGCCGCTGAGGTCCCAATTCAGCGAAACGCCCGTAAGCCGATGGCTCATGCAGCTTAGATGCATATCAGGGTGCTTAAAGAAAACATTGTCGCCAGAGGGCGAGTAGTGATCGAAGCTTGTACCGGTCAATTCGATGAGGCGAGCAGTAATTTCTTTGCATTCAGCAGACTGTCCGCCGTTGTCGGCAATCGCCTGCGAGCAGCCCATTCCAATAGCTATGAGCGCCAAAAGGATCGAAATTTTCTTCATTGTGCTTTTTGTTACCTAGTTTGACTGTTCTAAGCCAACCTTGATTTCCGACAACATCTTATCGCCTATCTCTTCAATTGTTCGGAAGTCGGTGAGCATTTGCGCGTGGAAAGCTACATGTGTCGTTGCATCTATTATCGAGTGAGTGATGTACGGCTGAAAGTCCAGAAGCTGCTCTTGCTTAGCGTGCAAGCTGTCGTACTTGAAAAAGTCCATTTCATTTGCCGCTTCCGTCATTTGTGCCGTCAGGGCGTTGTAAGCGTCAACGTTCTCAGCCCCCACTCGTTCTGGTATGTAAAGCGGGATTCGATGGGCAAGAGCGTCCCGATAATCGACGATATATGCGAACCATTGATCCAAGCTAGTTAGGTATGCCTGCATTTCGACGCTCAACGTTTTGCGTAAGTCGACGTTGTGATTGCGAAGACCAACCCTCTTTCTGTCGATTTTATCTGCCAGCCCTGTTTCATGAGCCCAGACCCAGGCGAGATTGTCGGAACATCCGTAGACATTCGCATAGAATGCTTGGATGTTGATTTGGGTGTCGGCCAGTATCCAGAGTGGCACCCGGTCCACTGTATCCGGTGGGATCAACTCAAACACGTTTTGAATACACCGCTGCAAGATTCGGACGCGTCGCACAAAGCCCTGCTGCGCAAATTCTGCACCGCGCGGGCTCCTATACGCATGATGAGTGTAATGGATGGCTATCTTGTCCGCTCTGTCCTCTACGGTCCAAAACGTCCGTTTGATCTCGGAAATTGCCTCATCCGTGTATATGCGCACTAACGTGCCCCCGTACTCTCTGCGGCCCTCTTGCCGCTTAACAACCTCTTCCCTTTACAGGGAAACGACTGTCTGACTCTATTGGAACGTAATAAGAACGCCAGATCTTCCTGTCACTACAGAAGCGGCTAACGTGAAGGGAGCGCCCCCCAGCCGATTCGCCGTCAAAAAGCGGAGCTGCTTGAGGCTGCCGCCGATCAGGCAATCGCAGCTTGCGGCGTCGACGCGCGTGAGGCCGTGAAGGCGCTGTTGATTGTGAATGGCTTTCTTGAGCGAGAGACCGCATGTTTCGCGCGCTACATGCGCTGCGGACGGCACGCTCGGTAAGACGCAGGCCGAAAAGGTTGGGTTCTGGACAGTCGATATCTTGTCGGCAATAGCCAAAGCGGTGATAAAGGCCAAACTTAAGGGCGGTACAGGACTCGATCTCTGATGAAGTGGATTTACAGAACGCGCGCGGGCATAGCGGAGATTATCCCGGAGCGCGGTGGCTTTGTGCTGGTATTCGACGAGGAGCGGTTAGAGCACCACGTAACACGCGAAGCGGCAGCCGAAGCGCTTGCTAATGGCACATGCTCTTGGCCTTCGGCGGGCGATCCTTCCAAACTCGGAATCCCGGAAGATATCAGCGAGTGGCAACGTGTTCCGTAGTGCTCAGCTAGGCCAATTGTTAGCCGTGAGGAACGTGGCATGCGGGTTTTCGGTGCTGTTGGCACTTGGGTTCACTGAAGTATGGGCTGCCGATCCGAACGTTTTGATTGCTCAGCTCCGGCAGTCCACGGCCCGATTCGCGGCTCTAGATATGGCCTGCGGAGATAGCAGGGAAGATGGGCTGTTATACGTCTCCGCCGCCAAGAAAATCGTAGCTACAAAACTCCCGCAGTCCGTTGCCGATGCCTTTCAGAATGAAGTTGCGGCCTCAGCACAACAGCTTGTCCCGCCCGACTGCGACAAAAAAGCACTTCAAACTTGGCGACAACGGTATCTCAATCAATTAAGCGAGATGGCGCGCTGAGCGACGATACCCGAGGATTTTCTAACTGTCACTCTCTCAACGTCCCCACCTCGTGGACGGAAAGCGACCTTTGGCGCCAATTTCATTAAACGCGACCGACGGGCATGGATTCAAGCCACCTTGTTTCGCCCAACTGAAGAAATACGAGGACCGCTTCCATTTGCGAGATGGGCTGCCGCACCCCATAGGCACGTTTAATCATTCGTGGTCCGAGGTCACTTCGGCCTTCGAGGTCTGCTTTCGAGGTCTCGAGGCTGTGCGTACCGCGCCCCGTTCGCGCAACGGAGTCCCTTCGACAGGTGCCGATAGTGTGCATAACGTTCTAATGGAGGCGACGCGAAACCTGTACTATCGAGCGACAGAGTTCATCGAAAATGTAGATGATTGCGTATCGAAAAGCCTTAGTACCGACTTGAAGCGAACGGTAAAGGTTTCGGGCGCAAGCGCCCTTCGGAAAAGGATCTCCATTCCGTGCAACAAACTCAAGCATAATCATAACCGGATTCACTACGTTGAGGCCGTGTCTGCCCCCTGTATAGTCCCTGGATTTGCGATCTACCAGGTGAAAGGCAAAGCGGTTGAACCCAATCCTGAAATTCACAAAAGGCGCCGCGCGTTCTCCTTCAGTATAGAACTTCGTCGCATCTTTACGGCGCTTTATCTTTATGCGTCGGAGGTCGGGCAAAACATATCGCTATTGTGTGGCAACGCAGATCGTAACAATGCAACGGAAGAACCCGACAAACGAACAATCGAAATGATAAACCGGTTGGTCGCCCTTCCACTGTTTACCTTCCCTTATGAAAGCTCTCGGCTTATGCCATCAATTTCGTTCGACGGCCGGACACTCGATATATCAGATGAGGGCGGCATTGCTTTCGCCGCTCCGCCCGGCGCGCGTTTTGCGGCAATGTACATCGGTGACGGTTACACCACCACGTTTTCGGTGCCTTAGCGCTAGCCGGCTTGGCGATTGCCCAGCGCTGTTGGCGGCTTCGACGAAAGCGAAGGATGCGAGAGCTTGAACTAATCCTTACGCCTTGCTTTCGAAGCTAACCACTCTTCAAGCGGGTTCCTCGTGTTGGCCTCGCTCTCAATACCTGATGCCCGATCCAATCAAACATCAATAGCCTTGCGGTCCCAACGCTGCGTGCAAGGTATCGGCCCAGGCACAATGCCCTTTTTGACCCAATCGTCGAAAGCGCTGACTGTCTCGCAGCCACAATATGCGGCTGCGTCTTCCTTTTTCAGTCCGCGAGGAGGTATCGGGTCCGGTCGTCGCATTAGCTCGGTCGATTGGTGGGAGCCGTTTTGTACGCCTCAATGTATGCCCGCCCCACGTCGCCCAACTCCGGGGCAAACCCTTCCGCTCTTCGCTCTACGGACGGTCACGAGATGGCGTCGGCTGTCGTCAAGAGCAGACCCGAACACCCTGTCCCTGCCATCCGCTACCATGTCCAGTGGTTGAGCGGTGCGCTTTCAAATTGTCGTACAGCCAAACCGCGCAACTTGTCTATTTAAGTTGCCACCTAGAGGGCGGTGATGCGCGCATTTGGGCCTCCCTGACTAGGTAGGGCTGAGACGCGAAGGCTCAATAGTTTTGTTTTTGCGGGCCCAATAAAAGAATCTCAACGACACCCCACTGTCGTCGATGTTTCCCACATGTTTCCCAGGGCGAATTTCGTGTGGATAAGGCTCCGGTTTAAGCCTTTGATTTTATTGGTCGGAGCGGCGGGATTCGAACCCACGACCCCTAGTCCCCCAGACTAGTGCGCTAACCGGGCTGCGCCACGCTCCGATGCCGTTCCCTTAGCCGCGATCCGGCTGCGACGCAAGGCGTGAACGCGGCGTTCCAATGGATGCGTCGGGCATTCGCCGGGACGTCCCGCCGGAAGGCGGGCCGCATCGGTCTTTGCATCGCGACCCGCATGTCCACAAAGCTCGCCTTGCGACGCGGCCGGTCGCCCTTCATGCCGCAGCGGTACCGATCGGTTGAGCGGGATCGTGTGCAGCTGGTGCCGCGACCACCGCCTTCGCCGGATCGCCGCCGGGCGGCCCGATCAGGCATGCGAACCGTTCGCGCCAGGAGCGTGCGCGCCAAAGATCGCGCCCGAGTGCCGCCCATTCGTGAAACGCGATGACGATCGGGTTGTTGGAGCGCAGCGGCGTCACCAGGCCGTAGCGGCAGGGCAGGTCATCCCGCTCGGCCACGAAGGTCCCGAACAGGCGATCGAACACGATGAAGATGCCGCCGTAATTGCGGTCGAGATATTCCGTATTGGCGGCGTGGTGCACGCGATGGTGCGAGGGCGTGTTGAGCACATATTCGAGCCAGCCGAGCTTGGGAATCCATTCGGCGTGCAGCCAGAATTGATAGAGCAGGTTGATCGAGGCCGCGATGAACACCGGGCCCGGCGCGAAGCCGAGCCAGATCATCGGAACGTAGAAGATGGCTGACCCGGTCAATCGGCCGGTCCAGCCGAACCGGTAGGCTGCGGCGAGATTGAACTCGTTCGAGGAATGATGAATCGCGTGCGTCGCCCAGAACCAGCGGACGCGGTGGCTGCAGCGGTGGAACCAGTAATAGCTGAAATCCTGGGCGACCACGAGCAGCACCACGGCGCTGACGCTGTCGAGCGGGAGGGTGAACAGGCGATGGCGCCAGGCCAGATCGATTGCAGGCCCCGCAAGGCTGAGCGGCAGGAACGCATAAACGAGGTATTCGCGGCCGAGTGCGTCGGCGAGCGAGGCCAGATAGGCGCGCCAATTGTAGCTCCGCCGCATCACGCCGGCGAGGACGATGGCCTCCAGCGTCGCAATCGCGATCACGGCCGGAAGGGCGAATTTGAGGATTTGGATCAGTTGTGTCATCGCGGGTCTCCGCATCTCCTTGGCATTCGGCGGGACCTGCCCGCGGGAGCGAAGGTTGCAGATGCGAAGCGCCGCGGCGCGCCGATTTCCGAGCGCGGCTAGCCGTTTTCTACAAACGGCTGCTCTGTTTCAGAATCGGCGAGGGCGCGCCCTCGCGGCCAGCGCGCCGGTACTCTGTCGGCGTCAGCCCGGTATGCGCCTTGAAGGCCCGATTGAACGGCCCGATCGAGCCGAAGCCGGCGTCGAGCGCGATCGTCAGGATCGGCACCTCGGCCTGGGCAGGATCGCTCAGTGCGGCCTCGGCTTCCGCCAGGCGATAGCCGTTGACGAAGGTGCTGAAATTGCGGTGGCCGAGCTGGCCGTTGATCAGACGGCGCAGCCGATATTCCGGAATGTTGAGCTTCTGTGACAGCGACGTAATGCTCAGGTCCTGCTCACGATAGACCCTGTCATGTTCGATCAGCTTGCGAAGCGCTCCAACCAGCACCGCGTCAGGTTCGGCAGCCCGAGCGTGGGCAGGAGACGCTGCTGTCGGCAGGTCGTTGTCGAGCGCCGGCGTCGGCCCCGATGCAGCCGCGACGGGCACGAATGGCTCTGCGGCCGACAGCAGCGAGCCCAGCGCCTGGAACAGGAAGATCAACGCGACCAACCCGGCCGCATTGACGAGACTGAACGGCGCGGCAGACAGACCGCCCGGCCAAAGCCAGTCCGATGCAACGGTCAGCAGCGTATACAGCGCGGTCGTCACCGCGAGCAGGATGCGAAACCGGCGGCGGCCCTCCACCAAGTCGGTCGGCCGTCCAGCCAACGCATGCCAGATGCCGAGCAAGACAAACGCCAGCAACAGTGCCGAATGCAGCACAGAGACCGGCATACGGGGAACGAAGATTTCTAGCGTTCCAAGCGTGGCGAGCACCAGCCAGGCGAGAGCGTGGTACCAGCGCAGGCGAAATTCATCGACGAAGATCGCCCCCATCGCGATCCAGAATGCGGCCGGCGTGCCGCAACTGACGATATGGATTGGAAGCCTCAAGCTCAGCTCCAGCGCTGCCGAAGCCGGGAGCCGAACTCGACGACGTAAGCTGCGATTCCCAGGAGCAGCAGTGCCGAATAGCGGCTCACTTGATCGCTTCGCGCGTTTCGGGCGAGGACCACAACGCGGAGGAGGAGCATCACGACTGCGCCTCCTCGCAATGCGGCTTCCAGGGTCGACATGCAATTCCATGGTCCGATTGAAATCTCGAGCGAGAGAGCATCGCATCCGGATCGTGTCAACAGGCGCGTAAATTTGTTTCCAGGCAACTTGTGCGGGCTTCTCATGCTCCGGCTATTGCAGGCTGCCGATCCCGATGGGACGGATCATCTGCGCATGCGGGGGTCGCAAGCCCGACCCGGGGCCGGCGCGCAGCGACTTTTCAAGGCCACCGCGGGTCCCTACAATCCGGCTCCGAGGATGGCCCGCGTTCCGTTCGCGCGAGAGCCCGTTTTTGTTTCAAGCCATATGCAAAGTGATACGACCGCCATGGACAACGGCCCCGACACCTCCTTTGGCCACCACGACAATGCCGGGCAGATCGGGTTCTGGAATGGCAATGGCGGGCAGCGCTGGGTCGAGCGGCAGGCGGCCCTCGATGACATGCTGGCGCCGATCGACGCACTTTTGCTCGAGCGCGCTGCGATCCAGGCGGGCGAGCGCGTCCTTGACATCGGCTGCGGCTGCGGCGCCACCACGATCGCGGCCGCGGCGGGCGTCGGCGCCAACGGCGGCGTGCTCGGGATCGACGTCTCGGCGGCGATGCTGATCCGCGCCAACGAGCTTGCGCCGGCCGAGGCGCCGGTCGGCTTCGTGCAGGGCGATGCGATGGTGCATCACTTCAAGGCGGCGAGCTGCGATCTCATGATCTCCCGGCTCGGCGTGATGTACTTCGCCGATCCCGTCCGCGGCTTTCTCAACATCCGCAATGCGCTGCGCTCCGGAGGTCGCGTGACGTTCGCGGCCTGGCGCGACCTGCGCGACAATCCCTGGGCGCTGGAGCCGCTGCAGGCCGTCTATGATCATGTGCCGAAGCTGCCGGGCCTGCCGCCGCGTGCGCCCGATGACTTCGCCTTTGCGCCGCAGGATTGGCTCGAGCAGGTGCTGAACGATGCGGGCCTGCGACGTGTCCGGCTCGAACGCCGTGACTTTGCGCTCGACATGAGCGGAGGGCAGGGACTCGAGGGCGCCGCACTATCGGCGCTCGCCATCGGTCCGGCCGGCCGCGCCGTCGACGGCCAGCCGCCGGATGTTGTCGCGGCCGCAACGACGGCGATCAGCAAGGCGCTGTCGGGTTATGCCAGAGGAGCTGCCGTGACGCTGCCGGCATCTGTCTGGATCGTGACCGCAGTCGATCCGTAAACAGCCCAAAAACAGGCATTTTCGTGGAGATGCACGCCCGGCGCGCATGCCGGATGTGCGCGAGCGGATTAGTTCCCTCGGAACGCGTCTGCCGCTTCCGGCATTAGCCCGCGTGACTGAACGGAACGGTTGTGGCGTGCAGCAACATGACAACGCTGCCGATCCAACCGCGCCGAGATGTCACAGCCGGCGGCCGTGGTTTTGAACCTTTGTTTGCCGAAATGAACAAATGGGAGGTCGGTGCCCGCTGCACTGCTATCCCGTAAATGCATCCCGATACCAGCCAGTTTACGGCGGGAGGCGCGTATGGTCCTGAAGGCTTTGAAAGTCTCTTTGTCAGTGTTCGCGGCCGCGACATCCGTCGCGTCGCTGTTCGCCGTCAGCTGGGTAGGTTTGGCGCTACTCGGATACTGATCGCGACCCTATTCGAGCGACACGCGCACCACGCCCGCGTTGATCATACCAAGCGCGCGGGCCGCACTGACGGATAGATCGATGACGCGGCCGCGAATGAATGGGCCCCGGTCGTTGACCCGGCACCGGATTGTGTGGCCGTCGTGCGAGACCGTGATGATGCTGCCGAATGGGCGGGTGCGATGCGCACAGGTCATTTCGCCGCTGCGGCCGTGCCCACCATAATAGGAAGCCAATCCGGATTCCGCCTTCGCCCGATCTGCTGCACCAAACGATGAAATCGCGCCGAGTAAGCCGGCCGCGATCATCATGACCCTCGCCATGTGACGCCCCCCGCCTGAATGAACTCTTCTCAAGCAACGGCGCTAACTCTGGCGACAGCATGTTAGTTCCGCGACACGAAAGCGGAATCAACTTGGCGCGATTGCGTCTGGGGAACCGCTGGCTGACGTTCTTCGCAGCGCGTGACGCCAACGTCGACCAACTAATGCCCCGCCATGTGGCGGCCGATCTCGGTGAGATCGGCTTCGCTGGCGCGGGCCTCGTAGACCAGCTGGCCGTGGAACATCACGACCAGGCGATCGGACAGTTCCAGCAGCTCGTCGAGGTCCTCGCTGACCAGCAGCACCGCGGCGCCGCGGTTGCGCGCCGCCATGATCTCGGCATGGATCTGCGCGACCGCCGCGAAGTCGAGCCCGAAGCAGGGATTGGCGGCGATCAGCACCTCGACATCGCCGCCGAGCTCGCGCGCCAGCACCGCGCGCTGCACGTTGCCGCCCGACAGCGCCGCGATCGGCGTCTCCGGGCGTGCGGGTCTTGATCTTGTAGCGGTTGATCTTGCGCGTCGCGTCGCTCGCGGAAGGCCGCGCGGTTCAGCCACCAGCCGCCGCTGGCAAACGGCGCGCGGTCGAATTCGCGGAAGGCGATGTTGTCGGCGACGCTCATGCCGCCGACGCAGGCGTTCTTCAGCGGCTCTTCCGGCAGCAGCGACATCTTGTGCCGCCGCATCTCCTCGCGGCGCGCGTGATAGACCTCGCCGGCGACGCGGATCTCGCCGCTCTCGGCCTCGCGCTGGCCGGCGAGCACCTCGACCAGTTGGCGCTGGCCGTTGCCGGAAACGCCGGCGATGCCGACGATCTCGCCGCCGCGCACCGTCAAGCGAGACGTCATGCACGGCGACGCCGCCGGCATCGTCGAGCGCGTCGAGCTTGTCGAGTTCAAGCCGTGACGCCGCCGACCTCGCCGGAGCGCGGCGGCTGCACGGTCAATTGCTTCGGCGCCGATCATGGTGCGCGCCATTTCGTCCGGCGTCAGCTCCGCGACCTTGCCGCTGCCCGGCGAGCTTGCCGCGGCGCAGGATGGTCACCTCGTCGGCGAACGCCATCACCTCGCGGAACTTGTGCGTGATCATCAGGATGGTCAGTTCGCCCGCTGACCACCATGGCGCGCAGCATGCCCAGCACCTCGTCGGCTTCGGCCGGCGTCAGCACCGAGGTCGGCTCGTCCAGGATCAGGAAGCGCCGCTTCAGATAGAGCTGCTTGAGGATCTCGCATTTCTGCCGCTCGCCGGCGGAGATGTCGGAGACCTTGGCATTGAGCGGCACCTGGAACGGCATCCGCGCCAGGAAGCGCGTCGAGCTCCTTGCTTCTCCTTGGCCCAGTTGACCACGGCCGGCACGTCGTCGCGCGCCAGCACCAGATTTTCGGCGACCGTCATCGCCGGCACCAGGGTGAAGTGCTGGTAGACCATGCCGAGCCCGAGCGCATGGGCATCCTTGGGATTGGCGATCGCCTGTTCGCGGCCGCCGACCAGGACGTCGCCCTCGGTCGGGTGGTAGTAGCCCATGATGCATTTGACCAGCGTGCTCTTGCCGGCGCCGTTCTCGCCGAGCAGCGCGTGGAAGGTGCCGGGCCGCACCTTCAGCTCGACATTGTCGAGCGCGGCGAAATCGCCGAAGCGCATGGTCATGGCGATGGCGTCGACGCCGAACGCGCCCGACGGCAGCGGGATTTCGCCGATGATCATGACAGCGCCTCGATCAGCGCGGCCGAGGTCGCGACCGCGCCGAACACGCCGCCCTGCATCTTGATCATCTTCAGCGCGTGGTCGTGGTTGCCCCTGTCGGTGGCGCCGCAGCAATCCTCGAGCAGCACGCATTCGAAGCCGCGGTCGTTGGCCTCGCGCATGGTGGTGTGGACGCAGACGTCGGTGGTGATGCCGGTCAGCACGATGTTCTCGATGCCGCGCAGCCGCAGCATCAGTTCGAGATCGGTGGCGCAGAACGAGCCCTTGCCGGGCTTGTCGATGATGGGCTCGCCGGGCAGCGGCGCAAGATCCGGAATGATCTCCCAGCCGGGCTCGCCGCGCACCAGGATGCGGCCGCAGGGGCCGGGATCGCCGATCCCGGCGCCGATCTGCCGCGAGCGCCAGCGCTTGTTGGCGGGCAGGTCGGCGAGATCGGGCCGATGGCCCTCGCGGGTGTGGATGATGTGAAAGCCCTTGCGCGCGCATCGCCGCGAGCAGCCGCTTGATCGGCTCGATCGGCGCGCGCGTCAGCGACAGATCGTAGCCCATCTTGTCGACATAGCCGCCGACGCCGCAGAAATCGGTCTGCATGTCGATGATGATGAGCGCGGTGTTCTGCGGGCGCAGGTCGCCATTGTAGGGCCACGCATAGGGCTCGGACTTCAGATAGCGCTCGGCATGTCTGGTCCTCGTGCGATCTCGTTATCGCGTGATCGAGAGTTCGGCCGGCGCGCCGGTCAGCGTGCGTTTCGGCGAGCAGGTGATGATCATGATCAGCAAGCGTCAGGATGTAGGGCGCGGCGTTGAACAGATGATAGCCGGAGGTGACGCCGACCGATTGCAGCGCCGGTCCGAGCGCCGCGGCGCCGCCGAAGGCCAGCGAGGCCCACAGGCACAGCATCGGATCCCAGCGCGCGAAGATCACGAGCGCCACCGCGGTGATGCCCTGGCCGCGAGGACAGGCCCTCGTTCCAGCTGCCGGGATAGAACAGCGACAGGAACGAGCCGCCGATGCCGGCGAGGAAGCCGCCGACCATGGTGGCGCGCAGGCGGATCAGCAGCACCGAATAGCCCATGGCGCGCGCCGCGTCCGCGCTTTCGCCGGCGGTGCGGATCAGCAGGCCCCAGCGCGTGGTGCGGAACGCCCAGTAGCAGCATCGGCGCCAGCACCACGCCGATCAGGAACAGCACGTTGATGCGCAGCGCCGCGCGCACCTGCGGGATGTCGCTCCACCAGCCGAAATCGATCGCCGGCAGTCGTGGCGCCGTCGGCTCGATCAGCGGCTTGCCGAGAAAGAACGCGAGCCCGGTGCCGAACAGCATCAGCGCGATGCCGACCGCGATGTCGTTGACCCGCGGCAGCGAGCAGATGCCGGCATGCAGCGCGCCGAGCAGCGGCGCCGGTGATGCCGGCGGCGAGCACGCCGAGCCACGGCGAGCCGGTGAGATAGGAGATGCCGTAGGCGCTCATCGCGCCCATCACCAGCGTGCCTTCGAGGCCGAGATTGATGCGGCCGGAGCGCTCGGTGATGCATTCGCCGAGGCTGACGAACAGGAACGGCGTGGAGACGCGGATCGCGCCGCCGAACACGGCGAGCGGCACGGTCCACAGTCCGATCGAACCGTCCGCCATCTCAGGATTTCCCCTTCAGGAAGCCGATGCGGCCGTACAGCGCGTCGCTCGCCAGCACGAACACGAAGATGATGCCCTGCAGCACCTGCACCGAGGCGTCGGGCAGGCCGAGCCGGCGCTGCAGCAGGCCGCCGCTGGCGCTGATGCCGCCGAGCAGGATCGCGACCGGAATGATCGCCAGCGGATTTTGCCGCGCGAGGAACGCGACCAGGATGCCGGTGAAGCCGTAGCCGGCGGCGAGGTTGGCGTTGGCGCGGCCCTGCACCGCGGCGACCTCGACCATGCCGGCGAGGCCGGCGCAGGCGCCGGCCAGGAAGCAGATGGTCAGGATCAGCTTGCCGACGGACAGGCCGACGATCTTGGCGGCGCGGATGTTGCCGCCGGCGACCCGCGCGGCGAAGCCGAACGTGGTGTGATAGATCAGGATGTAGGACGCGATCGCGGCGATCAGGCCGAACACCAGGCCCCAATGCACTTCGGTGCCGGGAATGCTAGCCGATCATGTTGGCGGCGCCGATCTCGCGCGTCGACGGCTTGTTGAGGCTCGCCGGATCGCGCATCGGCGCCTTCGACCAGATGGTTGAGGATCGCGAGCGCGATATAGACCAGCAGCAGGCTGGAGATCGTTTCGTTGACGCCGCGATATTGCCGCAAAGCCGCCGGACAGCATGATCCACAAGCCGCCGCCGGCCATGCCGGCGCAGACCATCGCGAGTTGCACGACGAGCGGCGGCGTCGCACTGCAGCGCCAGCGCCGCCGACGGTCGCGCCAGCGCGCCGATCAGCAGCGCGCCTTCGCCGCCGATGATGACCATGCCGAGCTGCGCGGGCAGCGCGGTGCACAGCGCGGTCAGGATCAAGCGGCGCGGCGCGGGTCAGCGTGTTCTGCCAGGAGAACCAGGTGCCGAACGCGCCGTAATACATGTAGTAATACAGGTCGAGCGGGTTCTTGCCGAACAGCGCGACGAACACGCCGAACACCGCGAGCGCGGCGACCAGCGCCGCGCCCGGGATCAGGATGTATTCGATCGCAGCGCCGTGGCGCTGCAGGAATCCGGCATCGGCGGCCGGCGCGATGGCGACCGCTCGAAACGGGTTCCGCCGCCTCCGAGGTCATGAAGTCGCTCCGAGCACGCCCTCGACCAGATAGTCCATCTTCTCCAGCTCGGGGTCCTTCTGGCCGCGGCTGGTGCCGGCGGCGATCACGGTCTTGCCCTTGTTGTCCTTGATCGGGCCCTTGAAGATGACGTAGTCGCCGGCCATGAACTTGGCCTTGACCGTCGTCGGCATGCTTGCGCGCCTCCGCCGAGACCGCCTCGCCGTAGGGCGAGACCTTGACGATCTCTTCCTTCAGGCCGCCGCGATAGAAGTTCGGAATGGTTTCGCCGGCCTGCGATCATCTTGACGAATTTCGGATAGAGCGCCTCCCAGTTCCACTCGGCGCCGGTGAGATAGGCCTTCGGCGCCAGCGGCGACTGGTTGACGTGATAGCCGCAGACCATCGCGCCGCGGCGCGCCGCGTTCTCGACCATCGTCTTCGGACCGTCGACGTGGCAGGTCAGCGACGTCGACGCCCTGGTCGATCAGGCTGTTGGTGGCCTCGGCTTCCTTGACCGGCATCGACCAGTCGCCGGTGAAGATCACCTGCGTGGTGGCCTTCGGGATTGGCGAGCCGGGCGCCGAGCGTGAAGGCGTTGATGTTGCGCAGCACCTGCGGGATCGGCTTGGCGGCGACGAAGCCGAGCTTGCCGCTCTTGGTGGTGTGGCCGGCGACGATGCCGGAGATGTATTGCGCCTCGTCGATATAGCCGAAATAGCTGCCGGCGTTCTTCGGGTCCTTGTCGCTCCACAGTCCGCCGCAATGCTCGAAGCGCGTTCTTGGGATATTTCGCCGCCATCTTCAGGACGTGCGGGTTGTAGTAGCCGAACGAGGTCGGGAACAGCAGCGTGGCGCCGTCGAGATTGATCATCGACTCCATGGTCTTCTCCACCGCGTCGGTCTCCGGCACCTTCTCCTCTTCGATCACCTTGATGCCGGCGATCTTCTTCAGCGCGGCGGCGCCTTGCGCGTGCGCCTGGTTGTAGCCGTAGTCGTCGCGCGAACCGACATAGATGAAGCCGATCGTGGTCTCGGCCGCGAAGGCCGGGCGAAGCCCTGCCGCCGCGCTCAAGCGTCGAGCGCAGCGCTGCCCTGCAACAGATGCCGTCGTGAAATGCTGCCAAAGTCCATTGGTGTGCTCCCCTCTGGCGGTGCGTAACGTCCGCCCGCATGCGGCTTCACCGTTCGGCCAAGCCTCCGAGAGAGCTTTCGCAAGCTTCGTGCCACAGCCGCTTTGGCGGGCGGTCCAGATTAGAGCGCTGATTTCAAATGAAATTTTCCGACCACCAGAACTGCCTATGTGGCAAGCAGGGGTGCCTGGCGGTCTATTTTTTCGGCAATCGATGCCAATTGTATGCAACGCGGGCGACTATTTTACGGGCAGCGCGCAGGACGCGGCATCAGGCGGAAGCGTGCGTTCAACCTCTCCGCACACGTCGTCTCACTTGCGCGCGAGACCGCGCCGATTCCGGAACGTCGAGGCAGCTCAATGGCTTGTCCTTGGTCCCAACGGAGGCAATGACCATGAGATTGATGACCACGATCGGATTGACCACAGCATTGATGCTGTCGAGCGGGCTGGCGATGGCGCAGAGCACGGGCTCGACTGGCGCGGGATCGACGGCAGGGCCAGCGGCGATAGGAAGCTCTGCAACCCCGGCGCCCGGCACCACCACAGGCAGCGCCGCGGCCGGCAGTCCGAACTACGGTGCCGGTAGCGCTGCGGCGGGTGCCAACAGCCAATTCAATCCGTCCGGCAACAGCCTGATCAACCCGTCGCCCAGCGGTTCGACGCTGTCGCCGACGCCGGGCGGCACCACCGGACGCTGATCAATCAGAGTGCTTCGCGAGCGGACGCATTGCGGCGGCCCTGGTGTAGGTGCATCGGGGCCGTTCATGTGAAGTGATGGCGTTAGAGGTAACGGGCGTCAGATCCCGAGCAGCCAGACCGCGACGATGGTGCCGAGCACCGCGATCCCGCTGATCGTCCATCCCGTGACGTAGGCACCATCTTCCGTGTCCGGCTGATCGACCATCTGGTCGTGCCAGTGCGGTTGCGAATGCGCCATCTGCGCCTCCTCGCCCCCCGGGGTGAGGATTGATCGACGACCCAGTCTTCCCTTGTCTTGTGTCTTCTGCAGCGATCTCTGGGTTCAACACCGCTGCTCACGACAAGCTCCATTTGGTCATGAAAAGTTGTTGTCGCACTGGTCATGCCGGCAAAAGCCCTTAAGCTCGTGGTGCCCTGGTAGAGGGCCAACAAAACGAGGGACGAACGCGCCATGAAGGATTTCGCCGGGAAGATCGCCGTCATCACCGGGGGCGGCACGGGCATGGGCCGCGAACTCGCCCGGCAGCTCGTAGCCGAGGGCTGCAACGTTGCGATGTGCGACGTCTCGGCCGAGGCCATGGTTGAGACCAAGCGGTTGTGCGAAGCGGAGAAACTGCCGCAGGGCCTGCGCGTCACCACTCATGTCGCCGACGTATCGATCGAAGATCATCTGAAGCGGTTTCGCGACGAGCTGATTGATGAGCAGGCGACCGACAAGATCCATCTGCTGTTCAACAATGCCGGCATCGGCGGCGGCGGCAGCCTGTTCACCAACAGCCGGGAGCAGTGGGAGCGCACCTTCAACATCTGCTGGGGCGGCGTCTATCTCGGCGTCCGCACCTTCCTGCCGCTGCTGATGCAGGCGGAGGAGGGACACATCGTCAACACCTCGAGCGTCAACGGCTTCTGGGCGACCGTCGGCACCGGCGTTGCCCACACCGCCTACAGCGCGGCGAAATTCGCGGTGAAGGGTTTTACCGAGGCGCTGATCAATGATCTGCGCCTCAATGCGCCGCATCTGAAATGTTCGGTTGTCATGCCTGGCCATATCGGCACCTCGATCGTGTCGAACTCGCGCAAGGTGCAGTCCGGCACCGACTCCGACCGCCTCAGCGAGACCGAGATACTGCAGGCGCGCCAGCGTATGAAGGGCATGGGCATCGATGTCGCTGCGATGTCGGACGATGACATCCAGGCCGCCGCGCTCGACCGCGCCCGCACCTTCCTCGAGGACGCGCCGACCACCGCGGCGGAGGCCGCAAAAATCATCCTCGACGGCGTCAAGAAGGATCAATGGCGCATCCTGGTCGGCGACGACGCCCATCTGCTCGACAAGCGCGTCCGCGCCACGCCGGAGCGCGCTTACGATGTCGAGTTCTTCAAGAGCTTTGCCGACGAGGTCGGCTGGCGGCTGGGGTAAGGGATCAGGAGTCGCCCATGAATGTGCCCTCTCCCCTTGCGGGAGAGGGCTACACATCTGCCAGCAAGAAACGCGATGGGGTGAGGGGTTGGTGCGGCAATCCTGAATTTGCGACGAGGAGAGAACCCCAGGCTGTGCAAAAACGATCAGTTGAGGCCGGCACGATCAATTTAACCCAACCTCCGCTCCGAGGTTAGGCGCCGGCCGCGGCGTCAAACTCGCAGCGGAGCCCTTGCACTATGCCAAGCCAATTACCATCGCGGCGACCGACGCTAGCGAGAGTGCTCCTCGAACGAGATTGGCCATGCGGAGTTTGCGGCGTTCCTTTTCAAGCGCCACCGCATCCGTCGCGCTAATTTCTGGTCTCGCTTTGTACGCGGGAAACTTTCTGCCAGTGACGCGCGAATAGATCGGGAGGCTCATCTGCTTTGAAACGGCCGAGGTGATGACCCAGAGAATCAGCCCGGCCGTGAACCACAGATTATTGAATCCGTAGAAGTACCAGTAAGGAAACATGCCCCCAAAGGTGATCGTGCTCGCCAAGATCGCGATTGGTGACCTCGTCGCATGGGCGACCAAGTTCGCGAGGAACCGCTTAAACTCGTCAGCCTCCATGTCGTCCATGGTGCTCTGAACGACATCCGCAACGAACAGCATAAACCCGGCCGCCATTGCAGCGGGGACCAGTAGCAACACCTCGGCAAATTTTTAAGTCACCCCTCATCCTCCGGCCTGGATCTTGCGGCTATCGGCGACGCGGGGCGGTGCAAACCGATGATGATTGCAGGTGCGGGGTAAGGAACCATAGGCACCTCCGAGCTTGGCCTTTTCGTGATAAGCTGTATATTCGGAAAATGCCGAATTTGTCAAACAAACAACTCGATGGTCCGGAGCTGCGCTTCATTGAGGGCGTGGCGGGTCTGCTGCTGCCTTGGGGCGTGCCACCTGTGGCCGCGCGTCTCTACGGATATCTGCTTCTAAGCGACCAGCCAGCGAGCCTCGACGAGATCACAACGGGCCTCGGTGTCAGCAAGAGCACGGCGAGCGTGGCCGCACGGCTGTTGGAACACTACACACTCGTCCGCCGCCATCGCGAGCCGGGAACCAAACGGGCGCTCTATGCGGTGGCGGACAACTACGAGGCCATGATCGGGCAGCAGAACCGTCTACTCGACGCGTTGGCCAACCAGATGGACGCGGGCTTTGACGTCGTCGGATCGAGTGAGGCTGGCATACGGCTGAAACAGATGGCGGAATTCTATCGAGTGATGTGTAGCGCGATGGACGACGCTCTGAGCCGCTGGAAGCAGATGAAGCGACCTCCAAATGTCTGAGACAGCGCCTCGCACCGCGCCGACATAGGTGTCGCGGCCGGCGGATGCTGCCACGCGACCTCGACGACGCCATCCGATACGTCATCCGGCTGTGACCGGCGCAATAGGGGTGGCCCTCAACCGGGGTCTTGCCGACGAGGTCGGCTGGCGGCTGGGGTAAGGGATCAGGAGTCGCCCATGAATGTGCCCTCTCCCCTTGCGGGAGAGGGCTACACATCTGCCAGCAACAAGCGCGATGGGGTGAGGGGTTGGTGCGGCAATCCTGAATTTGCGATGAGGAGAGAACCCCTCACGCGAGCGAGCGTGTGGCGGGCGGTGGTGATGCCCTCTCCCGCAAGGGGAGAGGGCACAATTATGCGCACCGTGCCGACATGACTACCGAGACGACGCCACGCGATAGGCCATCCGGCTGTGGCCGGCGCAATAGGGCAGGCCTTCGACCGGCGTCGAGCCGCAGAAGCAGAAGTCGTGCGCACCCGGCGTCGAGATCGGCCAGCGGCAGCGCTCGTTGGTGAGCTCGAACAGCGAGCAGCCGTTCTCGACATTGGCTGGTGTTTCTTCCTCCAGCGGCACCACCGAAGACGAAGGCTCGCTGGAGATGGCTTTCAGAATGCGGCGGCGCAGTCTCGGCACCGGCCGCCCACGCGCGGGATCGCGCGCATCCGGGCGCACGGTGCGGCGGGCGTCGCCGCCATTGTCGCGCACCAGTGCGAGACGGGAGATTTTGCCGATCACGGCGTTGCGGCTGACGCCGAGCTGGGCGGCGATCTCGCGGCAGGTCAGCCCGGCCTCAAAGTGCACTTTCAGTTGCTGGATCCGTTCCGTGGTCCAGGTCGGTTGAGCAGTCGTCTGATCGGCGGGCATATTCTATTGCTTCCAAGTTTGATCCGTCCTGGATCGTCCTCGGCCGACGCGCGCACGAACTGGTCCGCTTTACGCCCCCTTACGCCCTTCCATTGTCGCGGATCGACAGCAGCCCGTCCTTGATGGCGAGCCGGATGCCTTCTTCGATCAATGTCCTGCAGACACCTGGAACGCTGGTGCCGTGGGTACCCTGCTTCACGAGCTTTTCGAGATAGCCAATCGTTGCCAGGGCGAGGGTTACGGGAATGCGGTCAGTCTCGGCTTTTTCCGTGGCCATGCCTAAAAGCTAGTCCGTAACCGGTGTACAGAAAAGTAACTTTTTAGAACTCTATTAGGAAACGGATTGGTTGTACAGACGCCTGGGGATAACTGGTTAAGACATTGATTTTGAAAGAAATGCGACATTTTCGATTTGCCCGGTGATGACTCTCCGCGAGATCGGTGACTCCCTTGGTCCGCGACCGATGCAGGAACAGCACAGGATGGATTCGGCTCGGGATGCTCGAACGCTGGTTCCAGGCAGTGACTTCGGCCAGTTTGGAGAACGTCGATCAGGGTAAGACGTGGCCCGTCGGGCGAATCGGATTGCACGTCAGTCTGACGTCGCGGCCCGCACGGGCCGGCTAAGCGCCGCAAATCAACCGCGCGGAAAAACTATTTTCGCAAGCGCGATCAATCCGATCGCTTCCGAGACGCCGTTTCGCGAAAAAATTTCACTTTTGTTTTTCCGAAAAACATGGATGATATGCGCCGTCTCGCCTCGGCAGGAGGGGCGTACGCGCGATCGTCACGATACGCGAGGCGGGAGTGCGGTGGACGCAATGGCTCGCAGCATGCTGTGTATGCGGACGAACGAGCGCGTTGTGTACGGAGAAGTCGTGTGGTCCTGGCGCCCCGGTGCTGGCGCCGAGCGCAACGCGCATCGCGTGTTGTCGCGACACAGGGGCAAGAAAGCCGGTCCCTGGGGAGAGCACGAAGGACACCGTTAAAGCCATCGCGCAGGGGATGCCGGTGGTGGATTCAATCGATCGTCGCAACACTCCAGAATTTGGAGATTGCGATGGCCATTCGAAGGAAGCAGTCGACACGAGCGCCAGTGGGCTCTGCGGGACGTCCGCCGGTTGCGGGGCGGGCTGAACAGGCCAGATTTTGGCAGGCGATTGCCACAGGGCTGAGCAGCGAAGATGCTGCGCTCGAAGCCGGAGTGCCCCCTGACGCCGGATACAGATTATTCCGGAAGGCAGGCGGTATGCCCCCATCGATTTTCAGACCCTCGGCCAAGCCGCTTTCGGGGAGGTACCTTTCGTTTGCGGAACGCGAGGAGATCGCGCTTCTCAATACGCAGGGCCATTCGATGCAGGAGATCGGGCGCCGGCTGGGGCGGGCCGCCTCGACCATTTCCCGCGAGCTCGATCGCAATGCGGCCACCCACGGCGGCAAGATGGCCTATCGGGCGACGACCGCTCAGTGGCATGCCGATCGCTCAGCCCGTCGCCCCAAACCGGCGAAGCTTGCGTCTAACGCCGCCTTGCGGACTTATGTGGAAGAACGGCTTTCCGGTATGGTCGCGCTGCCAGACGAAGCGCGTGGCCGTGCTAATCGGAAGGGCCATCGGTCATCAGAGACGTGCAAGGTTCGGCGATGGAAGAAGGCCTGGAGCCCCGAGCAAATTGCCCGACGCCTGCCGATCGACTTTCCGGATGACGAGACGATGCGCATCAGCCCCGAGGCTATTTATCAAGCCCTTTTCGTTCAAGGCCGTGGAGCTCTCCGCCGTGAACTGACGAGTTGCTTGCGAACGGGACGTGCGCGACGGGTCCCCAGGGCACGCACGGGCAAGCGGGGCAAAAGCTTTGTCTCGCCGGAGATCATGATCAGCGAGCGCCCTGCCGAGGTGGCAGACCGGGCGGTGCCGGGGCATTGGGAAGGAGACCTGATGATAGGTGGCGAGAGCTCGGCGATCGGCACGCTGGTCGAACGCACGACGCGGTTTACGATGCTGCTGCACCTTCCTCGATTGGCGGGGCACGGCGACGGTCCTCGTGCCAAGGGCGGGCCGGCGCTCTCGGGACACGGAGCCGAGGCGGTGCGCGATGCAATCGCGCGCACCATCATTACCCTGCCTGAAGAATTGCGCCGTTCGCTGACCTGGGATCGGGGAGCCGAAATGGCTCAGCACGATCGTCTCAAGATCGATACGGGCATCCAGATCTATTTTTGCGACCCGCACAGCCCGTGGCAGCGCGGCACGAACGAGAACACCAACGGACTGCTGCGGCAATACTTCCCGAAAGGCGAAGACCTGAGCGTCTATAGTGCCGATGAGATATCTGCCGTGGCAGAGGCTCTCAACGGCCGACCGAGAAAGACCCTGGGCTGGAAAACGCCAGCCGAGGCGCTTGACGAGTTGCTGTCATCAGTGAAAACAAAACGAACCAGTGTTGCGACGACCGGTTGAGCCCAAGGGTTGTTTCGGCTGAGCCTGTGGTACCTGCCGCCTGCGTTTTTTCTGCAGGCGGGCCATGGGTGCGGCCAGCATCCGGCATTCCCTGCGCCCTCTGTTTTCGAGGGCGTTCGCTTTGATCAACTCGGGCGCATTCGTGCCGCGGGAACGAAAGCACGTATGTGGCGCTGTGTGTGAAGTGGAGACGCCGCTGTCTCGTTCTCAGTTGTCGTCCCGCGCAAGCTCCGAAGGCGCGAAGCGACATCGAGAGCGCCGACCCATAACCACAGAAGGCTGTTTTGTTCTAGATCCAACGACGAGTCTGCCACAAGTCGAGCCCCGCGGTTATGGGTCCCTACGTTCGTAGGGACGATACCTTGGTGGTGGCGGGCATTGGTTTTGCCGAGGTCGGCAACAACGCCTCAATACCGCTCCGGCACGTAGATCTCCGGCGGCATCTGCTCGCGGCGGTAGTCCGGGCTGCGGATGCGCTCGGGCAGCACCACCTGCTCATGCGGCACGGTCCCATAGGGAATCCGCTCGAGCAGATGCGAGATGCAGTTGAGCCGGGCGCGTTTCTTGTCGACAGCTTCGACCACCCACCACGGCGCTTCCGGAATATGCGTCCGGTGCAGCATCTCTTCCTTGGCCTTGGTGTACTGTTCCCAACGGCTACGCGACTGCACGTCCATCGGGCTCAGCTTCCACTGTTTCAGCGGATCGTGGATGCGCATCAGGAAACGGAATTGCTGCTCCTCGTCGGTGATCGAGAACCAGTATTTGATCAGGATGATGCCGGAGCGCACCAGCATGCGCTCGAACTCCGGCACCGAGCGGAAGAACTCCTCGACCTGGTCTTCGTTGCAGAAGCCCATCACGCGCTCGACCCCGGCGCGATTGTACCAGGAGCGGTCGAACAGCACGATCTCGCCGCCGGCCGGCAGATGCGAGACATAGCGCTGGAAATACCATTGCGTGCGCTCGCGCTCGCTCGGCGCCGGCAGGGCCGCGACACGGCAGACCCGCGGATTGAGCCGCTGGGTGATGCGCTTGATCACGCCTCCCTTGCCCGCGGAATCACGGCCCTCGAACACGACGACGACCTTGAGCTTGTTGCGCTGGACCCAGTCCTGCAGCTTCACCAACTCGCCCTGCAGGCGAAACAGCTCCTTGAAATAGAGCGAGCGATCGAGCGTCTCGCGAGCTGCCTCCCCGAGCTCGACCTTGCGAAACTGCTCGAGCTGATCATCGTCGAGCTCGAGTTCGAGCTCCTCGTCCAGGCTGTCCTGGTATTCGGTGTCGATTGCCTGGCGCAAGGCGTGGTCGCTGCTGTGGTCCTGGCTCATCTCGGCAATCCCTTGATCGATTCAAGCGCGGCAAGATGCGCAGTCGTTTTTGACGGCGGTGTGACAACGCGCCGCGACGGAACGTCCTCGGACAGCTCAGCCGTGGACGACGGACTTCGCGATCATGCAGTGGATGCCCTTGGAGCCGTTGACGGTCTGGGTCACGCGCAGATCGGCGGCGAGGCTGCACAGCGTGTATGCGTCCTCGCGCGACAGGTTTCGCTTCTCGCCGAGCAGCACGATCATGTCGCGCAGCGCCCGCACCACGCACTGGTCGAGGTCCGGATCCATCGCCATGGTCATGTAGTGCGTGGCCGTTTCGGCGCGGGGATAATCGAGGCGCAGGTCCTTGCGCACGGTGAGGCGGAAGCGGCCCTGCAGCGCGGTCTCGATCGCGGTGACGCAGACCTCGCCGTCACCCTGCACGCCGTGGCCGTCGCCGCAGGAGAACAGCGCGCCGGGCACGAACACCGGCAGATGGAGCTTGGCGCCGGCGCCAAGCTCCTTGTTGTCGAGATTGCCGCCCATCGCACGCGGGATCAACGAGGTGATGCGGCCCCAGGCCGGCGGCGGCGCCACGCCCATCACGCCGAAGAACGGCGCCAGCGGCAGGTCGAGTCCCCAGGGCAGCTTGCCGACCATCCGCTCCTTGTCGAGCGGGATGTTGAGCAGGCGGCTCTCGTGGAAATCGTCGGGCAGGGTGCCGGCGAGCGGACGGATGAGGTTGTAGCCCCAGTCCTGCCGCAGTTGGACGTCGAGGATGTCGACCTCCAGCACGTCGCCGATCTCGGCGCCCTTGACCGCGACCGGGCCGGTCAAGATGTGGCCGGGCACCATCCGCTCGCTCTTGGCATGAACCTCGAACAGCTCCGGCGGGACGTGGAATTTGCTCTTGTCCGGCACCACGTCCGGGCCGCCGCTGATACTGTCGATCGTGACCTCGTCGCCACTCTCGATCGTGAGCACCGGCTTCAGCCGGGCTTCGAAGAAGCCCCAGTGGCAGGTCTCGGGGCTCGCGTGCAGGTGATGGTGGGTCATGGATGTCTCGTTGGCTGTAGGACGGCGCCGATAGCCATCTCCATAGCAAATCGAGCCGGTGTTGCGGAGAGATGGATACGCGGACCTCGATTGCGGTATGAGGTCATCCGTTGCGATTCCAGCCAGGCCGGAGCCCTGAATGTTCTTTGTGGCGTCGAAAACAATCGGGCTGCTGGCGCTGCCGACCAATTTCATGATCGTTCTCGGGCTGATCGGCGCGATCCTGACGGTGACGCGGTTTGCCCGGCTCGGCCGCAGCCTCACGCTGCTTGCGATCGTGTTGCTTGCCGTCGCGGGTTTCTCGCCGCTCGGCAATGTCGTGCTGGCGCCATTGGAAGATCGCTTTCCCGCTTGGGATGCGAGCAAGGGCGCGCCGGACGGCATCGTCGTGCTCGGCGGCCCGATCGATCCCGATCTGTCCCTTGTCCATGGCATGCCGGTGACGCTCGGGGGCGCCGACCGCCTGATCCAGGCGGCCGCGCTGGCGCGCCGTTATCCCAATGCGCGAGTCCTGTTCACCGGCGGCAGCGCGAATTTGATCTCGACCGGCGCCAAGGAGGCCGATCAGGCCGCGGAGGTTCTGACCAGCCTCGGCATTCCCAGGGAGCGGTTGATCCTGGAGCGGCAAGCGCGCAGCACCTACGAGAATGCGGTGTTCTCGCGGGCGCTCGTGATGCCGAAGCCCGGAGAGCGCTGGCTGCTGGTGACCTCGGCCTATCACATGCCACGTTCGGTCGGCCTATTCCGCAAGGCGGGTTTTCCGATCGAGCCCTACCCGGTGGATTGGCGCGTCACCAGCGTGTCCGAATTCGAGATGTTCTCCGTGCAAGGCCTGCGACGCACCGACATCGCGGTGCGCGAATGGGTCGGGCTCGTGGTCTACTGGCTGCGCGGGCGGACCGATCGTCTGTTCCCGGGGCCGGAATCCTGAGCGCCGGGCAGGATCGAAATGCTGGCGGGATATCCCGCAACGGTCTAACAAGCGCGGCGGGTCAGGGCGCTGGGCGGGCGGGTCCGCAGAAGGAGTGAGGCCATGCAACAGCAGATCGCGCCTGAAACATTTGATATGGCCGGCATGGTCGCCGACCTCAACAGCCTGCTGCGGCTGAAGACCACGGTCATCGGCATCAAGATGTTTGCCCGCGTCGAGGACATGACGGCGATCGAGAAGATCCGCCGTCCGAACGCGGTGCATACCACCGACCAGATCGTCAGCATGGCCTCACGCCTCGGCTGGACCGTCGGCATCACCGCGGACGATCTGGTCGGAGCGCAATGCCGCGCGGTGATCGGTCTCGGCCCGCAGGACGAGACCTGGCTTGCCGGCGCGAACTATGTCGGGGTCTGGCATGGCACCGCGGAAGATGCGCGCAAGCGTCAGGAGGCGCTCGATGTGGTGCCGTTCGGTCGCTATCAGGCGATGGCGGTGAGCCCGCTGACCAGCGGCCGTCTCAATCCGCCGGACATCTGCCTCGTCTATGCGACGCCGGGACAGATGATCATCCTGATCAACGGCCTGCAATATACCGGCTACAAGAAGTTCGAATGGGGCGTGGTCGGCGAGACCGCCTGCGCCGATTCCTGGGGACGGGCGCTGAAGACCGGCGAGCCCAGCCTGTCGTTGCCGTGCTTCGCCGAGCGCCGCTATGGCGGCGTGCCGGATGAAGAAATGCTGATGGCGCTGAAGCCGTCCGATCTCGCCAAGGCCATCACCGGCATGAAGCAGCTTGCCAAGAACGGCCTGCGTTATCCGATCGCACCCTATGGCATCCAGAGCGACGTCCGCGCCGGCATGGGCGTGTCGTATGGGAAGAAATGATTTGTCCGAATTCCAACCGTCCATCGTCATTGCGAGCGAAGCCAAGCAATCCAGAGTCACATGCGCGGCTCAGGATTGCTTCGTAGCTTACGCTCCTCGCAATGACGTCGCTATGACCCGCCGACCAGGAACTTGAATATGACCTCTCCGCAAAAATTCGACATCATCGTCTATGGCGCAACAGGCTTTACCGGCCAGCTCGTCGCCGAATATCTTGCGGCGAACTATCGCGGCGACAGCGGACTGACATGGGCGATGGCCGGCCGCAGCCTCGACAAGCTCGCCGCTGTCCGCGATGCGATCGGCGCGCCGGCCGATACGCCGCTGATCGCGGCGGACGCGTCCGATCCGGCGTCGTTGCAGGCGATGGTCGCGCAGACGCGTGCGGTGCTGACCACGGTCGGTCCCTATCAGCTCTACGGCAACGAGCTGGTCGCCGCCTGCGTCGCATCAGGCACCGACTATCTCGATCTCTGCGGTGAGCCGGTGTGGATGCGGCAGATGATCGAGAAGCATCAGGCGGAAGCGGAGAAGAGCGGCGCGCGGATCGTGTTCTCGTGCGGCTTCGACTCGGTGCCGTTCGAACTCGGTGTCTACTTTGCGCAGGCGCAGGCCAAGAAGGCGTTTGGCGCACCGGCCGCGCGGGTCAAGGGCCGCGTGCGCGGCATGAGCGGCACCTTGTCCGGCGGCACCGCGGCCAGCGCCAAGGCGACCGCCGCGGCGTTGACTGCCGATTTGAGCCTGGTTGCGATCATGAAGGATCCGTTTGCGCTGACGCCCGGCTTCAAGGGGCCGAAGCAGCCGGCCGGCAACCGCCCGGCCTATGAGGATGACCTGAAGTCGTGGGTGGCGCCGTTCATGATGGCGACCATCAACACGCGCAACGTCCACCGCTCCAACATGCTGATGGGTTTTCCGTATGGCCAGGATTTCGTCTACGACGAGATGGTGCTGACAGGCGACGGCGAGAAGGGTGAGGCCAACACCAAGCGCGTGATGGCTGCGAATGCCGAGAAGACCGGCGCCAACGCGCCGAAGCCGGGCGAGGGACCGTCAAAGGAAGAGCGCGAGAACGGCAACTACGATCTGATGTTCGTGGCGTTCGCGCCCGACGGGCGGCAGCTTCGCGCCGTCGTGAAGGGCGATCGCGATCCCGGCTATGGCTCGACGTCGAAGATGATCAGCGAATGCGCGATCGGCCTGTTGCGCGATGTGCCGGATGCGAAGGGCGGCTTCTGGACGCCGGGAGCTTTGATGGGCGACCGCCTGATCAAGCGGCTGGTTGATCATGCCGGGCTGACATTCACGGTGGAAGACTGACGGTTTCCACCGTCGCCGCGCGGGCTCGATGAGACTGCGCGGCGGCGAACATCGCCCACATGGTGCCGAGCATCATGAAGAAGTGGCGCCAATGGTCGGTATCGATGATGAAGCTCTCACCAACGGTGCCGAGGAAGGCCGAGAAGATCGCGATGTAGCTGCGCTGCCAAGGCACGCGCACGAAGAGGTGGCGGAAGCCGAGGATCACGGTGACGAACACCAGGGTCGGATAGCAGATCCCCGACAGCCAGCCGCCGGACATGAAGGCGTTCAAATAGGAGTTGTGGGTGTCTTCGGGGAAGTAATGGTGGAATTGCAGCGGCCCGATCCCGAACGGCAGGTCGAGCGCCATCTGCGCGCCGAGGATGTAGCGGCCGAACCGGCCGAAGCGGCCCTCGTCATAGCTCTGGTCGAAGCTCGCGCGCTGCTTGAACATCTCGTCGATCGAGCTGAAGGACAGCAGCAAGGCCATCAGCAGAACGGCGCCCAATACGGCCGCGAATGTCAGGACGACGATGCGCGAGCGCTCGCTGCGCGTCTTGCTCGTCAGCACCATCATGGCCAGCATGAAGGCGGCTGTCAGGATCAGCCCGCCCCAGGCGGCGCGCGAGAAGGCCAACAGGATCGCGAGCGCCATGATGAGAAGCGCGATGCCGCTCCGCATCGCCTTCGCGAAATGCGCGGTCACGACGTTCTGCAGCACGAACAGGGCGGGCAGGATCAGGAACGCGCCGAGCACGTTCGGATCTTTGAAAGTGCCGCGCGCGCGGCCATACAGCGTCAGAAGGTCATAGCCGCCGGGCACCAAATGGAAATAGCCGGCAACGGCCGCGAGCGAGGCAATGACCGCGCCGACCACGAGGCCACAGCGCAGCATATCCAGCCGCGCCTGCGTATCCTCGGCCATCACGAGCGCGAAGAACATCGCCGTCACGGCCATGTACCAGGAGGTCGCGATCCAGCTCGAGATGGTGGAATTGCCGAGCAGGGGAACCGCGCTGATCGTGTAGCCGAGATTGAGCAGGAACAGCAGCAGCAAAAGCGGCACGACCACGATCCGCAGCCGCACGCCGGTGGCGATGAAGACCGCAGCCGAGGCCAGGGTCACGAGCTCATAGGGGCTCGGCTCGATGAAGACGATGGCGCCGGACGCGCCGACCAGCCAGACCAGCGCGCGCTGCAGCGCGACGACTCCCGGGGGAGCCATCGGGCGCGCCGCAAAGTCTCCGGCTGCCGCCGCGTACGCCATTACATTCAACTCACAACACGCAACTCGACCACGACGTTCCATGCCGGGCCGTCTGGCCAGGCGGAGCGCCTCAATAGGCGTTCTCGCTCTTGGTCATCAGCGCCAGCGGCGTCTTCAGCAGGATGAACAGATCGAACAGCACCGACCAGTTCTCGATGTAATAGAGGTCGAACTCGACGCGCTTCTGGATCTTTTCCTGATTGTCGATTTCGCCTCGCCAGCCGTTGATCTGCGCCCAGCCGGTGATGCCCGGTTTGACGCGATGGCGGGCGAAGTAACCGTCGACAGCTTCGTCGAACATCCGGTTCTGCAGCTTGCCCTGCACGGCATGCGGCCGCGGCCCGACCAGCGACAGATTGCCCTTGAACACGACGTTGAACAGCTGCGGCAGCTCGTCGAGGCTGGTCTTGCGAATGAAGCGGCCGACGCGGGTGACGCGCGGATCGTTCTTGGTGACCACCTTGGCAGCGAGCGGGTCGGCCTGGTGGTGGTACAGCGAACGGAACTTGAAGACGTCGATGCGCTCGTTGTTGAAGCCGAAACGCTTCTGCCGGAACAGCACCGGACCCGGGCTGTCGAGCTTGATCGCGAGCGCGACCAGCGCCATCACCGGCAGCGCGAGCAGCAGGACGAGGCCGCCGACGAGATGGTCGAACAGCCATTTCATCACCAGGTCCCAATCGGTGATCGGCGCCTCGAACATATCGAGCGTGGGCACCTCGCCGAGATAGGAATAGGAGCGCGGCCGGAAGCGCAGCTTGTTGGTGTGTGCGGACAGGCGGATATCGACCGGCAGCACCCAAAGCTTCTTCAGCATCGCGAGGATGCGCGTCTCCGCCGAGATCGGCAGCGCGAACAGCACCAGGTCGACACGGGTGCGGCGGGCGAATTCGACGATGTCGTCGACCTTGCCGAGCTTGGGGCTACCGGCGCAGGTCTCCAGCGCGCGGCTGTCGTTGCGGTCGTCGAACACGCCGAGCACATCGATGTCGGAGTCCTCCTGCACATTCAGCGCACGGACCAGTTCTTCACCATTTTCGTCGGCGCCGACGATGATGGTCCGCCGATCGAGCCGCCCTTGGCGCGCCCAGCCGCGCACCAGGCTGCGCAGGAACACCCGACTGGCGATCAGTACCGCGAGGCCGACGGCGAAGAAGGCGCTGAGCCAAAGCCGGGACACCTCACCGCCGAGCTTGGCGAAGAACGAGGCGCCGATGAAAAGGAGGAAGACGAACGCCCAGGACGAGATCATCCGAGTCATCTGCCGCAACTGGCCGCGGAAGATCTGGACCTGATAGATGTCCGAGGCCTGGAAGCAGACCACTGCCGTCGCAGCCACGGCCAGGATCGACGCAATATATTCCCAGTGGAAGCTGCCGAGCGGAACGACATAGCCGAAGTAAAGCGCGATGCCGACGAGGCTGAGCAGGACCAGATCGGCGATGCGGACCGCGCCCGCGATCACGATCGGAGAAATGGCACGGCGAACCTTCTGGTTGGCGACCGCCAGCGCCGCCGGCGTCAGTCGCCGCCGCCGTTCAACCGGCGGGCGATCGGGCGAAGCGGTTGCTGCGACCGCTGCCGCAGCGTTGAGCATCGAGCGGGCGTTGATCGGTTCCACAGTTGTACACCGTCAAATGTTCTCGTCATTTAATCGCGCAGAACGTCCGAGGAATATCCCCGTGAGCTGATTAGCCCCGGCAATTCGGAACAAATTGTTAGCGATGGTAAACGATGTCAGGTCTTGGTAAACGCATCGCGGTAACCCGCCAATACGCCTTCGACCATCGCGGTTTGCGAGAAGTGCTGCAGGACGCGTTCGCGCAACGCTCCTGCGCGCTGCCGGGTCGCATCCGGGTTCGCCACCGCAGCTTGGATGGCATCGGCGAGCGCTGTGGCGTCGCTGGGTGCGAACAGCGCGTCGCGATAGGGCCCGAAGATTTCGGGGATGCCGCCGACGTCGGCCGCGATCATCGGAATACCGGCCGCAGCCGCCTCGATCACGACATAGGGCATGGAGTCGCCGCGCGAGGGAACCACCAGTAGCCGTCCTTGCGAAAAGCCGTGGCGTGCCTTGACATGGCCGATGAAGCGGATCGCCTGGGTCAGCTTCAGCTGCGCGACCTGCGCTTTCAGCCTCTCCGTTTCCTCACCGTCACCGCCCAGCGTGAGCGTCAGCGGCCTGCCAGCCGCATGCAGCTGCGCCAGCGCATCGACCAGAAGGTCGGCACCCTTGATGTGCCTGAACTCGCCGACATAGGCGATGTCGGTCGCATCTGGCGCGGTCTGCACGGGATCGAACTCGCCGGCTGTGACCCCGTTGAAGACACAATGCACGAGACCTTTCGGGGTGCCGATCATCCGCTGATAGGTGTCGCGCGCAAACACGCTCTCGAACAGGAACAGATCGGTACGATCCATCAAGGCGCGCTCGAGCCGGCTGTACAGCGCGCCTTTCGCAGTGTTGGGCGGGTAGTGTAACGAGCCGCCATGCGGCGTGTAGACCCGGATCGCACCGGGCCGGTGCCCGATCATGCGGATGAAAGCACCCGCTTTGGCGCCATGACCGTGCAGCACGTCCGGTTGCAGGTCCCGATTGAGGCGTGCGAACCGTCTGAGCACAATGACGTCGGTCGGCGACGGTTCGCGGCGGATCGCGATACGGTGAAGGCCGAGCTTCAATCGCGGCGCGATTTCGGCCAGCGCCTGGTTGGCGCGGTCGCCGCCGGTCAGGCTATCGGCGAGGATGCCGACGTGGTGGCCGCGCTCGATTTGGCCGTATGCGAGATCCATGATGTGACGGAAGATGCCGCCAACCGGCGCACGTGTGGTGTGCAGGATCCGCAGCGGCTGGTCTGGTGCCACCATCGTCAGGCCAATCCCGCGATGCGACGTTCGAACAACCAAGCAGCCATCATGTCGCGCGACAGCACGCAGGACAGGACGGGCAGGGCGGTACGTCGGCGGTTCATGGCGTCGATCTTCGGATCGCAATCCGAAAGCGATAAGCGTTTGATGGTTAATAAAGCGTAAGACAACTAACCAGAGCCGACAGGATCGGAAAGACTTGCTTGCGTGATGGTAACAATCCCATGGCCCTGCCATCCAACTCATCGTTGCCGCCTGACCAGGTTAACCGGGCGGCAACCTTAATGGAGTGTAATTCTACATGTCGTGTGGAGTGGTGGCGTTTGCCTCGCGGGAGTGATTGATGCGGTTGGCGTTCTGGCGTGCCGGCAAGGCGAAGACGCAGGTCGAACAGGCCGACGCAGTATCTGTGCCTACCAAGATGGCGCCGGCTGAAACGGCTGCTCCAACCGGCGACATCGACGTCCGTCTGCTTGGCCGGGCCCTGCTGCGCAAGCGCGGCTTCATTATTGTTCCGACGCTGCTGGCGCTTGGGCTGTCGATCGCAGGCGTCAATCTGGTCACGCCGCGCTATAAATCCGAAGCACGTATTCTGATCGACGGGCGCGAGAACGTGTTTTTGCGCCCGAACAGCGAGCGCAACGAGGAGCGGACGGCGCCGCTCGATCCCGAGGCGGTGACGAGCCAGGTGCAGCTCGTGCTGTCGCGCGACCTCGCGCGCGATATCATCAAGAAGAACAAGCTCGCCGAATTACCTGAATTCGATCCGGTGTTGCGCGGCATCTCACCGCTGAAATCGCTGGCGGCACTCGTCGGGATCGTGCGCGACCCGCTGTCGATGACCCCGGAAGAGCGGGTGATGGACGCGTATTACGAGCGGTTGACTGTTTACGCCGTCGACAAATCGCGCGTCATCGTAGTGGAGTTCCAGTCGCAGGATCCGGACCTTGCTGCGCAAATCGCCAACTCGATCGCCGACGGTTATCTGGTGCTGCAGCAGAACGCGCGTCAGGTGCAGGCGAAATCGGCCAGTACCTGGCTGGCGGGCGAGATCGAGAGTTTGCGCAAGAAGGTCGCCGAAGCGGAGTTGCGGGCCGAGGATTTCCGCTCGAAATCCAGCCTGTTTGTCGGCACCAACAACACCACGCTGTCCAATCAGCAGTTGAGCGAGGTCAATACTCAGCTCAACAACGCCCGGGCGCTGAAGTCGGATGCGGAGACCAAAGCGCGGCTGATCCGCGGGATGCTGCAGAGCGGGCAGCCGATCGAAGCGTCCGAGGTGCTCAATTCCGAGCTGATGCGCCGGCTGTCGGAGCAGCGTGTCACCCTGCGTGCGCAGCTTGCGGAGCAGTCCTCGACGCTGCTCGACGGTCATCCCGCGTATCAAGGAGTTGAAGGCGCAGCTGTCCGATCTCGATCACCAGATCCGCGACGAGGCCGGCAAGATCTCGCGCTCGCTCGACAACGACGCGCGGATCGCAGGCGGGCGGGTCGATGCCCTGAGCGCGAGCCTGGACCAGATGAAGAAGCAGGCGTCTTCGACCAATGGCCAGGACGTGCAGTTGCGGGCGCTGGAGCGCGAGGCCAAGGCGCAACGTGACCTGCTTGGAAACCTATCTTGCCAAATATCGCGAGGCCAACACCCGCGAAAGCCTCGATACCGCGCCGGCGGAGGGGCGGATCATTTCGCGGTCGATCGTGTCCAATACGCCGGCCTATCCGAAGAAGCTCTCGATCGTGCTGATCGCGACGCTTGCGACCTTGATGCTGACGTCGGGCGTGGTCGTGACCGGCGAATTGCTGCGCATCACCGCGCCGCAAGTCTCCGCCGTCGTGGCCGCTATACCCACGCGTAACGCCTCTGCCGCGCCGGCGCCACGCGTCGAGCCGGTGCTGACGCCGGCCGCGCCGGTGGTCGCGCCGCCGCCTGTGGTGGCCGCCGCTGCACCGCCCGTGCCCGTCGCTATCGTGCCGCCCGAGCCCACGACCCGCGAGGCCAGCGAGGTCGAGCACTTGGCGGATACCTTGCTCGCGGCCGGCACGGAGGCGCGCAAGGTGACCGTGCTCGGCACGGCGGGCAGCGAGGCTGTCACGCGCACCGCGCTCGGCTTGGCACGCGCGATGGCGCAGCATGCGCGCGTCGTATTGGTCGACCTCGCCGGTGCGCCGCAGGCGCTTGCCGCCGCTTCGGTCGACCCGACCGCGCCGGGGCTGATCGAGCTGATGCTGGGAGAGGCGTCATTCGCCGGCATCATCACCAAGGATCAAATCTCGCGCTTGCACTTCGTCAACGCCGGACGTCCCGGTGCCGACCGCGCGCAATTGCAGTCGCCACGGTTGATGCTGGCGCTCGACGCCCTGCAGCGCGTCTACGACCATGTGCTGCTCGACGCCGGCAACGCCTCCGATCTGCCGGCCGAGCTGCTCACCGGCGGCGCGCGCGCTGTTGTGGTGCCGGATGGCGCGATGGCCGAAGAAGCTCGCAGACAGATGTGCGAGCAGCTCGCGGCGGTCGGCTTCGGCGCGGTGACCATGCTCAAGAAGCCGGCCGAGGCATCGGATCTCGGCGAGACCGCATCGCCCGGCGTCGCGGCCTGAGCAGCGACAGGCCTATCGCAGGACCTGGCGCAGTTTGACCGCAAAGCCGAGCAGCGCCGGACTGTGCTTGACGAGGTGCTTGCCGCGATTGACGGCCGACAGCATCGCGGCGGCGAGCTGGCCGCGCATCGTCAGCGCAATGAAGCTGTCGAAGATCGGCTCGTCCGTCTTGCAGAACAGCCGCTTGTAGCTGTCGGCGCCGATACCGAGGTCGATCGCGCGGTAGCCGAGATCAGCATAATGATCGACGATGTAGCGCATCAGGATCAGCCCAGGGCTCCAATGCGCGTGCTCTGACAGCGTGTAGGTGTTGAACATCATCGAGAAGCGCACGCCGTCCGCGACGCCGGCGAACAGCGCGATCACCTCCTCGTCACAGGTCAGCGCATGGATGTCGATCGCACGGTGACCTGATGCCAGCCGCGCCAGGCAGGCCTCGCGCACGAACGCCTCGACGCCAGTCTCGGCGAACACGTTTGGCAGCTTCTGCTCGGCCATCCGCACCGGCTTCACCTTGAAGAACCAGTCGAGCAGGCCCGTGATCTCGGCGTCAGTGGTCGCGATCGAATAGCGGTAGCCGGCCAGCGCCTGCAGCTTCTTCTCCTTGCTCTTCAGCCGCTTGCGGAAGGAGTTCGAGATCAGCTCGGTCGGCGGGCGCGCCCGCGGGCATCGCGAGCATCGGGCAGTCGTTGACGGAGGGCTGGCGGGGCAAAAGCGCGAACGGATTGCGCAGATCGTGCCAGACCAACGGCTGCTGCGTCAGCGCCAGCACATCGGCGGCATCATGCGCGCGCAATCCCGCCAGCAGATGGTCGAGATCGGCCCGCGAGGCTGACGCGGCGAAGTCGCGATCCCACAGCCCCATGTTGAAGGTGGTGTGCTTGCCGCCCATGAAGGCCGCGACACGCACGCCGTGTGCGCGCGTCAACACCAGTGGCAGCAGGACGAGCGGTCGCTGCTCGGCATCGACCGCGATGACAATGCACGGCGAGCCGTGCTCATGGCGGCCGGCATGGTGCTGCCAGGCGGATAGGAAATCGTAGCGCTGGTACGGGCTGCAGAATTCGGCCCTGAGTTTCGAGCGCGCGCCAGATCGGCTCGGCGGCTGCAAGGTCTGTGAGGATATCGACGCGTGCGATGCCCTCAGGCCGTGGCCGCGCCATTCGGCTGTCGATCACGGCCGCCATGGTCATCGCGCAATCCGCAAGGTTTTTGAAATCCGGTCCGTCGGCGTCGGCGGACCTTTGCAAAGAAGTGTCAACAAACGGTAATGGCTCCCGCATCCCCATAGATCGTCTCCAACCGCCATCTGCCGTCCGATCCGGACCATTGACACGGTTGCGCCGCTTTTGCTCTCGAACAGATGGGCGCGGGACTCATCCGAGTCCAATGCTCCTGCCTGCGGGTTATCACCATGATCCATCCTGGGACGGCGCTCGCGTCCGGTGGCGGCAGATGGCTCGAGCGCCTCAAGCTCGAGCTGGCCTTTGTCTCTGGCCGCGCCTGGCTGGCCTCGCGCCGGACCGGCGGCGCCGGCGTGATCCTGCGCTTTGGGCGCGTCAAGCCGCGCGGCCCGGACGCCTTCCAGCCACTGGCGGCTGACGAGATCACGCCGGCCTTCCTTGATCGCCTGATCGTGGCGCTGAAGCGCTGGGGCTACGACATCGTTGCCCTGGACGAGGCCTGCGCACGGGCGGTGCGGCTGGCCGCGCCGCGGCGTTTCGTCAGCCTGACCTTCGATGGCGCCTCGAAGGATCTGCTCGGCCATGCCTATCCGGTGCTGGCGCGCCACGCGGTGCCATTCACCCTCTATGTTCCGACATCCTTCCCCGATGGCATCGGCCAGGCCTGGTGGCTGGCGCTGGAGGCGGTGATCGCGCGCCAGACGCGCATCAGCCTGATGATCGAACGGCGTGAGCAACGCTTCACGGTGGTGAAGCCGGCCGAAAAATACGAGCTGTTCGCTTATCTTGCGAACTGGCTGCGGACCCTGCCGCCGGCGGAGCTTTCGGCCGCAATCCGCGATCTCTGCACGCGCCACGGCGTCGATCTCGCTGCGCTGAGCCGGGAAACGGCGCTCGATTGGAGCGACCTGTCGACGCTCGCCGCCGATCCGAGCGTGACGATCGGCAGCGCGACGGTGAATTATCACCTGCTTGCCAATCTCAGGGACGCCGACGCAAGGCGCGAGCTCGGCATGGGCAAGGCGGTGCTGGAGGGCGCGCTGCATCGGCCTGTCAGCCATGTCGCGTTCCCGTTCGGCGATCGCGCTGCGTTCAGCCGCGTCCATGTGAGGATGGCCGCGGAGCTTGGTTTCGCCAGCGCGGTCTCGACGATCCCGGGCGTGGTGCAGACGGAAGGACACACCGACCTGCATGCGCTGCCGCGCATCGCCTGGGATGGCCGCTCGCGCTCCCTGCGCGCGATGCGCGTGCTGCTGTCGGGCGCGACCTTTCCGCCGGCCGAGTCGATGCCGCGCGTCAATATCGATGGGACTTAGGCTTCGCCCTGGGGCGCGTCCGGGCGCAGCATCCAGCTCACGATCGGCATCGCCGGCAGCACCCAGCCCATCCCGACCACGATGTAATAGATCCATTGCAGCATGCCGGAATTGGCGATCAGGGGGAACTGCGCCACCACCATGCCGATCATCGACCAGACGAAGGCGAGGATGATCAGCGCGATGGCGCCGAGGAATTTGCGGGTGCGGATGGTCATGACGCTGAGGTGAAGGAGGGTCCAAAAGGCGCGGCTTGCGCGCGAGGTCGGCCGGACTATAAGGGCCCGGTCCCTCCACTTCAATCGAGCGCCGCCAGCAATGACCACGGTTCCCCGCGCCCAGGATGTTGCCGCCATCCGCGTCTGGCTTCTGATCGTGGCCGCCCTGATCGCGCTGATGGTGCTGGTCGGCGGCGCCACGCGTCTCACCGAATCCGGGCTTTCGATCGTGCAATGGAAGCCGGTCGAGGGCGTGCTCCCGCCGCTGACGGATCAGGCGTGGAACGACGCGTTCGAGGGCTACAAGGCGATTCCGCAATACCAGCAGATGAACGCCGGTATGACGCTGTCGCAGTTCAAGGGCATCTTCTGGTGGGAGTGGAGTCACCGGCTGCTCGGCCGCGTCATCGGCATGGTCTACCTGCTGCCGTTCCTCTGGTTCCTGTGGCGGGGCGCTGTCTCCGGGCCGCTCGGACGGCGGCTGTGGGTGATTTTCGGCCTCGGCGCGCTGCAAGGCGCGGTCGGCTGGTGGATGGTGGCCTCGGGGCTCACCGAACGCACCGAGGTGTCGCAGGTGCGGCTGGCCACCCATCTGGTGCTCGCGCTCCTGATCTATGCCGCCATCGTCTGGACCTTGCGACGGTTGAAGCCGCGTGAGGAAAGCGAGGCGCCGGCGCGGCTGCGCTGGACATCCTGGGCAATCGTCGCCGTGACCTACGTGCAGCTCTATCTCGGCGCGCTGGTGGCTGGCTTGAGGGCAGGGCGCGTCTACAATACCTGGCCGCTGATCGACGGCACTTTCATCCCGCCATCCGCCCATCTGCTGTTCGAGGCGCCGTGGTGGCGCAATCTGTTCGACAACATGCTGACCGTGCAGTTCGAACATCGCATGACCGCCTATGCGCTGGTGTTGCTGGTGGCCTTTCATGCCTTCGACGTGATCCGCGCCCGTGCCGGCCGCGAGGCGATCCGCGGCGCACACCGGCTGTTCGCCGTGGTGCTGGTGCAGGCCGCGCTCGGCATCGCGACATTGCTCTTGGTGGCGCCGATCGATCTCGCGCTGACCCATCAGGCCGTCGCCATCGCCGTGCTGACGACTAGCCGTGCTGCAGGCCGAACGGCTGTCGCCGCGTCGGGCGACGGTCGTCGTGTCCGGGGCGACTGTGCCGGTCGGGCAGGCGGGGTAATTTCTCTCCGTCGTCATTCCGGGGAGTGTCCTCGCAATCACCTCCGTCATCATTCCGGGGCGCCCGGAGGGCGAGCCCGGAATCCATCTCGCCGCGGAGTTTGATGTGGAATGGATTCCGGGCTCGCGACTTCGTCGCGCCCCGGAATGACGAGCGGAGAGGCATGCGTTCTCGTCCTCGCGCAGCTTTCGCGCCGAGTTCTACTCATCGATCCACCCTCGAATAAACGAGGGCGCAGGGAAGACCGGGTGCTGGCCGCACCCATGGCCCCCGTGCGAAAGAAATGCACGGGGCAGGAACCACAGGTACGAGCCGGTGCATCCCGGCCTTCCCTGCGCGATGGTGTTACGGCTTATACGCGCTCTCCTCGGGGATCGGCGTTCTTGCCCCCGTCACCTCGCGTGATGCGCAAGCATCATCGGCAAGGCTTGGCATCAGCACCGGGATGCCAGGACCACACGACTTCACCGTCCGCAACACGCCGCTCGTCCGCGCAAACGAATTGCGCCCGGCGCGTCACGTCCACCGCATTCCCATCCCACGCAACTGGACGATCCGGATGCGCCCCTCGAGTGGATATGAACGGAGCGCAGCGTATGCTGATTTGCCGAATTTTGCAAGAGATGAATTGCGGGCAGTGCCGACACCATCGACGATCTAAATGCGTTATTCGCAAGAAGGCGCGCGTCTGGCCGGCCAGCAGCAGGCATTCACCTGTGCGGCAAATATCGCGGTAATCTCCGAGAGCCTGGTGGTCCGGGTCTAGCAGTACCCGTAGACGCCGCAGGCATAGGGCAGGCGCCAGATGTAGTTCGGATAGCCTCCGCCGCCGTAATACGGCCCCTGATAGTCGTAGGAGAAGGCGCGGCCGTAGTAGCCGGGCAGCTCCTGCCTGCCGAGCAAGAGCGGCGTCGAGGGCAGCATCGGCGAGATCAGCGAGTCCTCTTCCTCGACGACGACGGCAGCGGGCGGCGGCGCCTTGACGGCACGGCGCGCCTTGTAGTGCACGCTTGGCAAATCGGCAGCGAGGACCGCGCTATTTGCAGCGATCGCAGCCAGCAGCATGAGGATGATCGTCGCACGCATCGGTAAGCTCTCCTGAGCGGAATCGCGTTTCTCGCCAGGGAACATGGGCCGATCATGGTTAACGAAAGCCTGACAGCAGCCCATCGGGGCACGTGGTTTCCCGTAGAACAACGGGACTTTTCAGATTTTGTTAAAGTCCTCACAGCATTCTGATCGCCGTCCGGCGTTGTTGAAGGCCGGTTGATGGATCAGCGTTGATGCAGGCCGAACGCGGCTATCTGCACCATGCTCCGCGTCCGTTGCACTGAAATCTCCGACCAGAAGGGTTCGAGCATGTCAGATGTCGTCGCTCTGGCGTCCGCGCGCCGCAATCAGCTTTCGCTGCTGACGAGCACAGACGAAGCCGACGCGTGTGCCGATGAGATCGCTACCGCGTCGGATGAGGCCTGCTCGACGACGCGATTCAATGTGATCTCGGCCGCACTGTCGGCGCGTCGGTCAATCGCCATCTCTGCGTTGGCGCTCGCCAAGGAGGCGCAAGCAAGCGTGTTGCACCTGCTGCGGTGACCATCCGTTCACGAGGAAGCGTCCAAGAAGCCGACCTCGACCTGCAGATGCCCGCAACACCGACGTTTGTGGTTATGGATTCCGGGCCCGCCACGACAAAATATGCCGACCAGCACGGTAGGCACTCACGCCTGACGGCGTCGCTTTGCCGCCCTACACACGAGTTAGGAGGTCATGCCCCGCGCAGGCGGGGCATCCAGTATTCCGCGGCCACAGCTGCAAACATTGACGGCCGCGGCGTACTGGATCATCCGCCTTCGCGGATGATGACAGCTTTCGTGTGGATGCAGCGATGCCTATGGTGGCCAAAGCGCAGCGTGCCCACCATGTCTCCGTACAGCTTCGCCGTTTTGTCGCGGCGCCCCGGAATGACGTCAGAGCGTGTCGCGATGGCGTGCTGCTACGCCCCCAGCGCCTGCTCGAGGTCGGCGATCAAATCTTCCTTGTCCTCGATGCCGATCGACAGGCGCACGATGTCGGGGCCGGCGCCGGCCTTGGTCTTGGCGGCATCGTCGAGCTGGCTGTGCGTAGTCGAGGCCGGATGGATCACCAGCGAGCGGGTATCGCCGACATTGGCGAGATGCGAGAACAGTTTCAGGTTCGAGACCAGGGCGACACCGGCATCATAGCCACCCTTCAGCGAGAAGGTGAACACGGCGCCGGCGCCCTTCGGGCAATATTTGCGCGCGAGGCTGTTGTACTTGTCTTCGGGCAGTCCCGCGTAGTTGACCGCGGCGACCGCCGGATGGCGGCTGAGATATTCCGCGACGGCTCTGGTATTGTCGCAATGCTTCTGCATGCGCAGCGGCAGCGTCTCGATGCCGGTCAGGATCATGAAGGCGTTGAACGGCGACAGCGCCGGTCCGAGGTCGCGCAGGCCGAGCACGCGGCAGGCGATCGCGAAGGCGAAATTGCCGAAGGTCTCCTGGATCCGGATGCCGTGATATTCGGGACGCGGCTCGGTCAGCATGGGATATTTGTTGCCGCTGCCGGCCCAGTCGAAGGTGCCGGCATCGACGATGATGCCGCCGATCGAGTTGCCGTGGCCACCGAGGAATTTGGTCAGCGAATGCACCACGATGTCGGCGCCATGGTCGATCGGGCGGATCAGATAGGGCGAGGCCAGCGTGTTGTCGACGATCAGCGGTACGCCGGCCTTGCGCGCGACCTGCGCGATCGCCTCGATGTCGGTGACGGTGCCGCCGGGATTGGCGATCGACTCGACGAAGATCGCCTTGGTACGCGGGCGTCACCGCCGAGCTTCGAAGGTCGCGATGTCATCGGGGTCGGCCCACACCACGTTCCAGCCAAAACTCTTGAAGGCGTGCGTGAACTGGTTGATCGAGCCGCCATAGAGCTTTCGCGCGGCGATGAATTCGTCGCCGGGCGTCAGCAGCGCCTGCAGCGCGATCACCTGTGCGGCATGACCGGATGCCACCGCAAGCGCGGCGGTGCCGCCTTCGAGCGCCGCGACGCGCTCCTCCAGCACCGCGTTGGTCGGATTGCCGATGCGGGTGTAGATGTTGCCGAACGCCTGCAGGCCGAACAGCGAGGCGGCGTGGTCGGCATCGTTGAACACGAACGATGTTGTCTGATAGATCGGTGTTGCGCGCGCGCCGGTGGTCGGGTCGGGCTGCGCGCCGGCATGGATGGCGAGGGTGGCAAACCCGGGAATACGATCGGTCATTCTGTTTCCTCACGTCTTGAAATTCTGATCGGCGCGAAAATGCTTTGCAGCGCGAACGCGACGGCAGAGCGGTGTCGATAACGCGTGACGGTGCCGCTCCGCGTCCTCTCATTGGAGGACAATCGCGTTAGCGTCTGACGTCGTCAAGGCGCGTTACGGCGCACCTCGGGATTCGAAAGGGACATGCTTCGCGAGGTGACGTCAACGAAATGATCGTTTCGCCAGCAATGCTACGATGGTTCGTTGCGATTTTTCGCGGCGCGGTCGGAGGCGGATGTCGCGGCGCCGCCGAGGCTCGCGCGATCGAGCGACAGCCGCATGCCCTGCGTCGGGATCGGCGCCCGCTTGGCGCTGATGGTGCGCGAATTGACGCCCATCCAGGAGATCTCCGACGACAAACGGCCATATTCGATCTTCGGGCAGCGGTTCATGACGACCTTGAGGCCAGCGGCCTCGGCCTTCGCGGCGGCTGCGTCATCGCGGGCGCCGAGCTGCATCCAGATCACCTTCGGCGGCGGCGACAGTGTCAAGGCCTCATCGACCACGGGCATGATGTGGGCGGAGCTGCGGAAGATGTCGACCATGTCGAGTGTTCGTCCGATGTCGCGCAGCGAAGCGACGAAGGGCCGGCCGAGCAGGGACTTGCCGACATGGCCGGGATTGACCGGGATCATGTCGTAGCCACGCTGCACCAGATATTTGAAGGCGAAGTAGCTCGGCCTGATGTCGGAGGGCGAGGCGCCGACCATCGCAACGACCTTCACGCCGTTGAGAATGCCGCGGATGTAGTCGTCGGAATAGCTGTCGTGATTCATGGAATGTCGATTCTGTTAGTTGCAGTCATTCCGGGGCGTGCGAAGCACGAATCCAGAGCATATTCCGATGCGCAATTGCGCATCGTAGCTCGCCCTTGCGGGCGTCCCGGAATGACGAGGGTAGAGCGTCGCAGATCACTCATCCCGCCAGGTCGGCTGGCGCTTCTCGATGAAGGCCTTTATGCCTTCCTCGGCGTCACGCGCCAGCATGTTCTCGGTCATCACCTCTGCCGCATAATGATAGGCATCCGCAAGGCTCATCTCGGCCTGGCGGTAGAACGCCTCCTTGCCGAGCTTGACGGTGTAGGCCGATTTCAGCGCCACCTGCCGGGCCAGCGCGATCGCGGCCTCCCGCTCGGTGCCGGCTGGTACGACACGATTGATTAAACCTATTTCCCTGGCCCGCGACGCCGCGACCGGCTCGCCCGTCAACAGCATCTCCATCGCCTGCTTACGCGTTACGTTGCGCGACAGCGCCACCATCGGTGTCGAGCAGAACAGGCCGATATCGACGCCCGGCGTGGCGAAGGCTGCGGCTTCCGATGCCACAGCGAGATCGCAGCTCGCGACCAACTGACAGCCGGCGGCCGTGGCGATGCCCTGCACGGCGGCGACCACCGGCTTCGGCAGATGCACGATGGCCTGCATGAGCGCGCTGCAGGCGTTCATCAGCTGGGCGAAAAAAGCGCGGCCGCGATCGCCATCGTTGCGATGCGCGGTCAGCTCCTTCAGATCATGGCCGGCACAGAAGGCGGGGCCATTGGCGGCGATCACGACCGCGCGCACCGACGGATCAGCGGCGATCTCCGTCAGCGCGCCGTGCAGGTCCGCGATCAATGCCTGCGACAGGCTGTTGCGCTGGGCCGGACGATTCAGCGTCAGCACGGCGACGGAGCCGGCCGTCTCGCGCAACAACATCGCATCAGGTGATGCGGCGGCAATATCCTTGGCAGCATGGGCAGGCATGAGAAATTCCGGATGGCGGCGACTTCCCCGTAATGTAACAGAACGGTGGACACGAGAGCAGGGGAAACCATGACGATCGCGAAGATGACGATCGATGAACTCGAGACGTTCCTGCATGCGGAATTTCCGCAAGTTTTCACGCTCGGCGGCGATATCAGCATCGAACGGGCCGACGGTCGGTCCTGCCTGTTGCGACAGCGCTTCAGCGACAAGATGCTGCGGCCGGGTGGAACCGTCTCCGGGCCGACGCTGATGGCGCTGGCGGATTTCGCGATGTATGTGGTGCTGCTGTCGGCGATCGGCCCGGTCGGGCTCGCCGTCACCACCAATCTCAACATCAATTTCCTGCGCAAGGGCGCACCGGGACAGGATGTGCGTGCCGAGGCCAGGCTCCTCAAGCTCGGCAAGCGGCTGGCGGTCGGCGAAGTGGCGCTGTTGTCGGGCGGCTCGCCGGAGCCCATCGCGCATGTGACCGCGACCTATTCCATTCCGAACACGTGAGGTTTTTGCAGGTATTATTGCACCATATTTTTAAGTCATTGATTTTAATTATATATTTTTGATGACTGGGCGTTGACGCAATGCCACCGCTTCTCTAGAAACGCGCCCAGTTCGGCGCCGTTCACGCGCCGCGATCTCCCTGTCACGGATAGAATCATGAAAACCTTTTCGGCCAAGCCCGCCGAGGTGACGAAGAAGTGGGTCGTGATCGACGCCAAGGGTCTGGTGGTCGGCCGTCTCGCTTCGCTGGTCGCCATGCGCCTGCGCGGCAAGCATCTCCCGACCTATACGCCCCATGTCGATTGCGGCGACAACGTCATCATCATCAACGCGGCGCATGCCGTGCTGACCGGCCGCAAGCGCGAGAACAAGGTCTATCACAAGCACACCGGCTATGTCGGTCACGTGAAGACCCACACCGCGCGCCAGATCCTCGAGGGTCGCTTCCCCGAGCGCGTGCTGGAGAAGGCCGTCGAGCGCATGATCCCGCGCGGGCCGCTCGGCCGCGTGCAGATGGGCAATCTGCGCGTCTATGGCGGGCCTGAGCATCCGCACGAGGCGCAGAGCCCGGAAAAAATCGACATCGCGAAGTTGAACCGCAAGAACACGAGGGCTGCATAAGATGGCCGAAAGCATCCAGTCTCTCGATCAGCTCTCGCAGCTCAAGGGCGCTGTCTCGGCTCAGCCGGACGCGCCGAAGTACGAGAAGAAGGTCGACAAGTTCGGTCGCGCCTATGCCACCGGCAAGCGCAAGGACGCGGTCGCCCGCGTCTGGATCAAGCCGGGCTCCGGCAAGGTCACCGTCAACACCCGCGACATCGAGATCTATTTCGCCCGTCCGGTGCTGCGCATGATGATCCAGCAGCCGCTGCAGGTCGCCGCGCGCGCCGGCCAGTACGACGTGATCTGCACGGTCGCCGGCGGCGGTCTCTCGGGCCAGGCCGGCGCGGTGCGTCACGGCCTCTCCAAGGCGCTGACCAATTTCGAGCCGGAGCTGCGCAGCGTGCTCAAGAAGGGCGGCTTCCTGACCCGCAACTCGCGCGTCGTCGAGCGTAAGAAGTACGGCAAGGCCAAGGCCCGCCGCTCCTTCCAGTTCTCGAAGCGCTGATCCGCATCATTGCTGCGGGCGTCATTCGCCCGCCGAATACCACAACGGGCGTCCCTCGCGGGGCGCCCGTTTCTTTTGAATTCTGTTTATCTGCATTTTGTCGACGAATTGCCGTGAGTTACGTTCGATTTTTTGCAGAAAAGTTGGAAGCCGGCGCAAACCTGTTTCGAACAGACGGCTCGATAACGTGAATCTCGAACCCGCAGCGCTCCCAACTATGTGCGCTGCAATAGTAATTCGAGGTGAGACCATGGTGCTCGACAGCCTCACGCTTGACATCGTTGCCACGCTGGTTGGGGCGCTGCTCGGCGCCATGCTGCTGTTCCTCGGCCGCCAGGAAAACATCCCGGCGCTGCGCTGGTGGGGTGCGGCTTATATGCTGGGCGCGGTCGCGGTGGCGCTGTGGACCCTGATCGGTAACCGCTTCGGCGAAGTGGTGCCGCTGCTCCTGAGCGCGATCGGCCTACTGGCCTGCGCCGCTGTCTGGAATGCCGCGCGCGTGTTCCATGGCGAGCGGCCGCATCTGATCGGCCTGGTGCTCGGTCCGATGGTCTGGATCGCCAGCGGCATGTTGCTCGATCCGGCGGCGATCGGCCTGCGGCTCACCATCGGCGCAGCCCTGGTCGCTTTATATGCGATGCTGACCGCTGCCCAGTTGTGGCAGGAGCGTCGCAAGCACCTGCAGCGGCGCTGGCCGGCGCTGATCGTGCCCGTGCTGCACGGATTCGTGCTGCTGCTGCCGATCCTGCTCGGCAATGTGCTGCGCGAGGCCAACGGCGCCTTCGCCGCCGCCTGGGTCACCATCTTCTCGATCGAGCTCGTGCTCTACGCCGTCGGTACGGTATTCGTGATCTTCATGCTGGTGTCGGAGCGCATCGTCAGCGCCCACAAGCGTGCGGCGTCGATCGATCCGTTGACCGGTATGTTCAACCGCCGCGGCTTCGCGGAGGCCTGCGGCCGCGTGATCGCGCGCGAGGCCGAAGGAGGCCGTCCGGTCACCGTGCTGATCTTCGACATCGATCATTTCAAATCGATCAACGACCGGTTCGGCCATGCGGCAGGCGACGAGATCCTGAAACTGTTCGCCGCGGTCGTACTTAACAATCTACGTATCAGCGATCTCTCAGGGCGGATCGGTGGTGAGGAATTCGCAGCACTTTTGCCCTGCCCACTCGAAGAGGGCGTGCTCGCCGCCGAGCGCGTCCGCGAGGCATTCGCCGCCTCCGGCGTGGCCTGCGACGACGGCGCCGTCGATACCACGGTCAGCATCGGCGTCGCCGGCGGACCTGCCGGCACCGAGCTCGACGTGCTGCTCGCCGCCGCCGATACCGTGCTCTACAGGGCCAAGCGCACCGGCCGAAACCGGGTCGAGACGGCGGCCGAGCTGCCGCTGTCCTTGGAGCGCTTCCGCCGCCAGACAGCGGGCTTTGGCACTACGATGCGCCCGCAGCAGATCTCGCTCCCGGCCGCCGACGTCACATCGCGCTGACCGATCGGCTGCCTCTCGTCAGCAGACGAATTAAGCGCACGAGCCTTGCTCTTTTGCTTTGCCCACGCCTGGTCTAGGACACTCCGATGGTTCACGCGGAGAATTTCCATGGTCACTGAAATCGCCCTGATCGACGTCAAGCCCGGCATGGAAGCGGAGTTCGAGGCGGCCGCCGCCAAGGCGCGTCCCTTGTTCGCGCGCGCCAAGGGCTCGATCGGAATTGAGCTGCACCGGTCGATCGAGAAGCCGAGCCGTTACCGGCTGCTGGCGAAATGGGAAACGCTCGAGAACCATACCGTCGACTTCCGCGGCTCGGAGGATTTCGCCGCCTGGCGCGCGCTGGTCGGGCCGTATTTCGCCTCGCCGCCGGAGGTCGAGCATACCGTGACCGTGCTGACCTCGGAGGGCTGAGGGCGGGCGCAGTTCGCGAGGTCCTGCCATGACCAGGGACGAGATGATCCAGGCCTATGCGTCGCCCGGGCGGCACTACCATGATCTGACGCATATCGAGGATTGCCTCGCAAAGCTTGATCGCGTCGCGGGGCTTTCGGCGGCCGATCGCGAGATCCTGCGCGAGGCGATCTGGTGGCACGACGTCGTCTACGATCCTATGCGCACCGACAATGAGGAGCGGAGCGCCGAACTCGCGGAGCAGAACGTCGCTCCCGATCTGCGCGGCGAGGTCGCGCGCCTGATCCGGCTGACCCGGACCCATGACGTTGCCCCCGGCGATCGGCTCGGCGCGATCCTGATCTCGATCGATCTCTCAATTCTCGGCGCGGACGCCGCGACCTACGACGCCTATGCCGCAGCGATCCGCCGTGAATTCGGCCATGTGCCTGAGCCGGCTTACCGGCAGGGACGCGCGGCCGTCCTCGAACGTTTCATGAGCCGGCCAGCCATTTATCCGGATGCGGACTTCTCCGCGCGGCTCGACCACCAGGCGCGGGCGAACCTTGCGCGCGAGCTGGCTACGCTGCGCTGATCAAATCGCGGCCGCCGCGTCTTCCTTCGCCCGATCGCTCTTGAAGTAGTCGATCATGACTTTGGCGATCGCCATCAGCGGCAGCGCCAGGGTCAGGCCCCAGATGCCGAACACGAGGCCGAGCAGGATCTGGAACGCGAAGAGTGTCGCCGGCGGAATGTCGAGCGCCTGGCGCTGGAGCAACGGTGTCAACAGGTAGCTCTCCATCGCGTGCACGCCGAGGAACAGCACGGCGGCGCTGACCGCGGCCACCCAGCCTGAGGCTAAGCTCGCCAGCACCACGATGATTCCGGCGATGATGGCGCCGACCGTCGGGATGAAGGCGAGCAGGCCGGCCTGGATGCCGAGAATGAACGAGCTCTGGACGCCGATGATCGCAAGCCCGATCCAGGTCACCAGGAACACCGCGAACATCGTGATGATCTGCGCGATCAGCCAGCGTTCCAGCGTATCGCTGATGCGGTCGACGATGACGGCCGCCTGGTCGCGGTATTTGGCCGGTGCCAGGAACAACAGCCCGCTGCGATAGATCGACGGCTGCGCGGCGGAGGCCAACCCTAAGAACAGCACGATGAAGACGTTGCCGACCGCGCTCGCGGTGCCGAGCAGCAGCTTCAGCGTCTGGCTCACGATCGCGCCGCCCGAGGAGGCCAGCGCGCTCGGCGAGGGCAGGCCGCTCGGCAGGCCGTGGGTCGGTGACGTCGCAGGCGTGGTAGTGGCGGAAGCGGCGCTATTTGCCGTGCCGCCGGCCGAGCTGTTGGTGAAGTCGAAATAGCTGGTATCGATGCCGTTGCGGTCGAGGAACGCCTTGACGTGCACCAGCTGCGACTTGATCGTGTCGCTCAGCACCTTGGCCTGATCGGCGATGGTGGCGCCGCCGAGGAACACGATGCCGGTGAGCAGCGCGGCGAGCAGAATACATACGATTCCGAGCCGTACCGCGTGCGGCAGGCGCACCAGCCGCCCCAGCCGGTCGGTCATGGCGTTCAGGGCGACGCCGAGCAGCATGCCGGTGAACAGCAGAAAGATCGCTGCGGCATAATACCAGGTGAAGGCGACGAACGCGGCGAACAGCACCACGCCGATGCCGCCGACCGCGATCGCCCAAGCGAGGTCGCTGCGGGCCTGAAGGCGGTCATTTGCGGGGGCGGGCATGCGGATTCCTTATCACGTTGCTCTGCACACTGAGGCTAAAACCGGGCCCGGATCAAGCATGCCTGGCGTGGCGCGGCGCGCCGGTTTGCCGCGGTGCGGGGTTTGGCGCGAAATTGCATTGCGGCTCTCCCGCAGCGGGATGTTGATCCGTATCCGCGACGCAGGCATGATCTCCGCGCAAGGAGAATGGAAATCTAGCAATGAAGCGACCGGTGGTCGGCGTGATCGGTAATTCCCATCGCGTCGAGAACAGGTTTACCGTCCAGATGGTCGGCGAGCGTAATTTGAGTGCAGTCGCGGAGGTGTCGGGCGCGCTGCCGCTGATGTTCGCAGGTCTGCCCGAGATCACCGACATCGGCGCGTTGTTGGATGTCGTGGACGGCATCGTGCTGACCGGCGCCCGCGCCAACGTGCATCCGACCCGTTTCAACACCGAGCCGGACGTCAAGCACGAGCCCTATGACATTCATCGCGACGAGGTGGCGCTTCAGCTCTCCGAGGCCTGCGTCGCCCGCGGCATCCCGCTGTTCGGCATCTGCCGCGGCCTGCAGGAGATGAATGTCGCGTTCGGTGGCTCGCTGCATCCGGAGATCCGCGAGATCCCGGGCCGGATGAACCACCGCATGCCGCGGCTGGAGAACGGCGAGATCCATCCCGATCCGACCGTGATCTTCGCCGACCGCCACGAGGTCGCGCTGACGCCGGGCGGCGCGTTCGCCACCATTCTTGGCTGCGACAGGATCAAGGTCAACTCGCTGCACGGGCAGGGCATCCTGCAGCCGGGCAAGCGGGTGGTGATCGAAGGCATCGCCGAGGATGGCACCATCGAGGCGATCCGGATCGCGGACGCGCCAAGCTTCGCGCTCGGCGTGCAATGGCATGCCGAATATGATCCGCAGAAGAACCCGATCAACCGCAAGCTGTTCGAGGCGTTCGGGGCGGCGCTGAAGTCGTGCGCCCGAGCTGCATAATCACGCCTTGCCCGTCGCGATCGGTCGAGAAGGAGCTTCGCAGAAGTCGATCCGAAACGAAGCCGAGGAGCATTTCGGAAATGCCGCGGCCGGCTTTTATGCCTTCAACGCTGACAATGGCATCCTGACTTGCACCGTCAGTCCGTCCGCTCTCCATTGGTAGTCGATCGCGCCGTGGGTCCCCTGGACCGTCGCCTCGATCAGCCGCGTGCCGAATCCGGCCTGGCCAGCGGCATGAACGACCGGTCCGCCGGCTTCCTGCCAGCGCAACGCGACATCGTTGTCATCGGCGGTCCATTCGAGGGCGACCGAGCCGTCCTCGGCGCTGAAGGCGCCGTACTTCGCCGCGTTGGTCGCCAGCTCATGAAAGATCAGCGCCAGCGAGTTGGTCGCCTTCTCGCCGACGGGAAGGGCGGGCCCGCGGGTCGACCAGCGTGACTGGCTATAGGGGCGCAGGATGCGGTCGATGATTTCCGGCATGGTGGTCGCGGCCGGAGCGCCGTCGCCGAATTGCCGCCGCACCAGCGCATGGGCGTCCGATAGGGCCGTGATCCGTCCGACCAGCTTGTCCGTCAGGTCATCCACCGAGGTCGCGCCGCGGCGGCTCATCCGCACCATGCCGGCCATCAGGCTGAACAGGTTCTTGACGCGGTGGCTCATCTCGCGCGTCAGCACTTCCTGCTGATGCAGCGCAGCGTGCAACTGCTCCTCGGTCCGGATCATCCGCAAAGCCATGGCCGCGAAGCTCGAAAGCTCCGTCAGCATCCGCACGTGCCCGCTGTTGAAATGGCCAGCTTTGTCGGACACCACCCACAAGGTGCCGATCGCGTCCAGCCCGGTGCGGGAGAGCGGCACCAGCAGCACTTCGGGCACGGAGATATCGGCGTCGCGGATCCACTCGAACGCGCGCTCGGGGCGCTCCATCAGAACCGGGCCTTCGATGTCAAGACAGATACCGCAGGGACTATCGTGGCGCGGCGTCTTTCCGCCTTCGAACGCAGACAAGATGCCGGCGAGGCCGAACCAACGGAACTCGCCGCTCTCGCGCTCGAGAATGCTGACGCCGGCCGATCCGGCCTCGCACAGCTCCATCGTCAATTGCACGAGACGCGAAAGAACTTTCGACGGCTCGTCCGACATGTACCGGGCAAGATCCTGCAGCGCCAACTTCTCACGCAGATAGTCAGGGTTCCCAGCCGCTCGCGAGAGCAGTTGATCCGTAATCAGCGTCTGGGCGATCGGGATCATGGGCGTCGTTGGCAGGTGCAAGGCTCCTCGGGAAAACGCCGGATGCAGCAACCATTCTGCCACTCGGGACGCCGCGGGAAAAGCGGATTCGCGCGCATCTCTTTGGCGCGACCGATCCGCGGGATACCGCGACCTCGCGCATGGAAGACGTGAGCGGTACGGTCGACCTCAAGCGCATGCCCGATGCCACAGCGATCGGGCGAGAATTTTTCGGAGAAAGCGAGTACGGATAGGGTCGATTGCGCTGACGCGCGTCCGCTCCATGCGCGGAGCATCGTCGTCATTGCGAGGAGCCTGTTGGGCTACGGCGAGCACGCCGTTATCCTCGCAATGACGAAACGCTCAATCAGACGCTTCTTGCCCACGAGCGGCGAGCTAAGTTCGCATCTGGCGATCAGGGCTTTGCCAGATGCCAGGCTCCGTTCAGGAAGCCGTCGCCGGTGATGTCGCCGGGCTTCCGGTCCTTGGCGAAGGTGTAAAGCGGCTTGCCCTTGTAAGCCCACTGCTTCGAGCCGTCATCGCGCGCGATGATCGTGTAGTTGTCAGCGGCCTTGTCGCCGGCCTCGGCTTTCAGCACTGGCCAGTTCGTCGCGCAGGGGCCGTTGCAGGCCGATTTGCCCTCGGCGTCCTTGTCGAACGTGTAGAGCGACATGCCCTTCTCGTCGGTCAGGATGTCGCCCTTGGCGCTAGTCGCGCTCTTGGTGGGGGCGGCGGCGTTGGCGGATGCGATCGCGGCAAGCGAAACCGCGGCGGCGACGAACAATTTCGAGATCGAAAGCTTGGTCATTGATGTCTCTCTGCAAGTGGATGACAGAGATACAAACTCGCGGCGCCGCGTTCTATTCCCCAGCATCCATCTCGCTTTTCCGTGTGTTGCATGGGGCAGGATGTCGCGCTTGGTGCAGATTGCCGGCGGTGATGCCGTTGAATGAGAGACGCATCAGCCGACGCGAAATTCATTCCGGTCCGATCAGATCGATCGCGGTCTTTGGCGGATGCCATCGTCGCGAGCGGAAAGACGCTGAAGGCGATCTGCGTCACGCACGCGCACGGAGACCATTTTTTCGGGCTGAAGAACTTGCTGGATCGCTTTCCGGACGCGAAGGCATTGGCGACACCGGAGGTCGTCGCGAGAATGAAGCTTCAGATCACGCCGGAGAAAGTTGAATGGCCGATGGCGCAAGCTATTTCCGGGTCAAATTCCGGACGAGATTGCCGTCGCCGAGCCGTTGCAGGGCGATGAGATCGATCTGGAGGGAAACAAGCTCGTCGTCGTGCGCCTCGGGCACACGGACACGGACGAGTCGACCTGCCTTCACGTGCCATCCATCGGATTGGTCGTGGCCGGTGACACCGTCTATAACGGCATTCATCCATTCCTCAATGAATCGAACCGGCGCACACGACTGGAATGGATTGCCGCGCTCGACAAGATCGACGCCTTGAGGCCGTCAGCGGTCGTTGCGGGACACAGGATTCCCACCAATGACGACAATCCGCGGATTGTGGGAGAGACGCGCCAGTATCTCCGCGACTTCATCCGGCCGAACGATGCAACGAAGACTGCCCGCGAGCTCTACGATCAGATGCTGACGCTTTATCCCGAGCGTGCCAATCCCGGCTCGCTCTGGAGTTCTGCTATCGCAGCCAAGGCCGAGCCGTGACGCGGCGGGCATGAGCGAAACGAAAAAGGCGCCTCTCGCGAGGCGCCTTTCCTGTTTGTGTCCGATCCGCCGTTTTTGCTCGGGCCTCAGCCCGAATAGTACATCTCGAATTCGACCGGGTGCGGGGTCATCTCGAAGCGCTCGACCTCGGTCATCTTCAGCGCGATGTAGCTGTCGATGAAGTCGTCGTCGAACACGCCGCCGGCCTTGAGGAAGGCGCGGTCCTTGTCGAGGTTCTCCAGCGCCTCGCGGAGCGAGCCGCAGACGGTCGGGATCTGCTTCAGCTCTTCCTTCGGCAAATCGTAGAGATCCTTGTCCATCGCCGGGCCCGGATCGAGCTTGTTCTTCACGCCGTCGAGGCCGGCCATCAGCATCGCGGCGAAGCCGAGATAGGGATTGGCCATCGGATCGGGGAAGCGCACCTCGACACGCTTGGCCTTCGGCGACGACGTGTAGGGGATGCGGCAGGAGGCCGAGCGGTTACGCGCGGAGTAGGCGAGCAGCACCGGCGCTTCGTAACCCGGCACCAGACGCTTGTAGGAGTTGGTGGACGGGTTGGTGAAGGCGTTGATCGCCTTGGCGTGCTTGATGATGCCGGCGATGTAGGACAGGCAGGTCTCCGACAAGTCGGAGTACTTGTTGCCTGCGAACACTGGCTTGCCTTCCTTCCAGATCGACTGGTGGACGTGCATGCCCGAGCCGTTGTCGCCATAGACCGGCTTCGGCATGAAGGTGGCGGTCTTGCCGTAGATATGCGCGACCTGGTGGATGCAGTACTTGTAGATCTGCATCTGGTCGGCCATCAGGGTCAGCGTATCGAACTTCATGCCGAGCTCGTGCTGGGCAGAAGCCACCTCGTGGTGATGCTTCTCGACCTTGACGCCCATCTTGGACATCGCGCCGAGCATTTCCGAGCGCATGTCCTGCACCGAATCCTGCGGCGGCACTGGGAAATAGCCGGCCTTGGTGCGGATGCGGTGACCGAGATTGCCGCCCTCATATTCGGTGTCGGAGTTGATCGGCAGCTCCGAGGAGTCGAGCTTGAAACCGGTGTTGTAGGGGGTCGTCTGGTAACGGACGTCGTCGAACACGAAGAACTCGGCCTCGGGGCCGACGAACACGGTGTCGCCCACGCCCATCGACTTCACCATCGCTTCCGCCTTCTTGGCGATGCCGCGCGGGTCGCGGTTGTACGGCTCGCCGGTGGTCGGCTCGAGCACGTCGCAGGTGATGATCATGGTCGTTTCCGCGAAGAACGGATCGATCGTCGCCGTGACCGGGTCAGGCATGAGGCACATGTCGGATTCATTGATCGCCTTCCAGCCGGCGATCGAGGAGCCGTCGAACATCGTGCCTTCAGCGAAGATGTCCTCGTCGATCATGCCGACGTCGAACGTCACGTGCTGCCACTTGCCGCGCGGATCGGTGAACCGCAGGTCGACGTATTTGACGTCGTTGTCCTTGATCGCTTTCAGGACGTCTTTGGCGTTCTTCATGAAAACCCCTTCTGGTGAGAAGCAGGATCCGGAAAGGTGCGGAAGGACTTTCCGAAAAGATCGTGCCCAATCAAAAATTTAGAGCGCGACGGCGTTTCCTGGCCGCAAGCGCGCCCGTGTTGTCGTCTCGGTCCGGCCGCGGGGCTGCGACCGCGGGTCATGCTCCATAGCCTCGCGCGAGGCTCAACACAATATCGGAAACAGCAGAACGGCGGCCCGCAACTGCCCCGAAACAGGGCATCTGCGCCGCGGTCCCGGCTGTTTGCAGAGCAAATTTTTCTGAGGTCCCAGGCCTGGCAGATGATCCCTGCCAAGCCCTGGTCGAGGGTGTTAGATCGCGTCGAGGCCGGACTCGCCGGTCCTGATGCGAATGGCTTCCTCGATGTTCGAGACGAAGATCTTGCCGTCGCCGATGCGGCCGGTCTGGGCGGCGCGCCGGATGGCTTCGATCGCACGCTCGACGAGATCGTCGCCGATCACGATCTCGATCTTCACCTTGGGGAGAAAGTCGACGATATATTCGGCACCGCGATAGAGCTCGGCATGACCCTTTTGCCGGCCGAATCCCTTGGCCTCGGTCACGGTGATGCCCTGCAGTCCCACCTCCTGAAGCGCTTCCTTCACCTCGTCCAGCTTGAATGGCTTGATGATGGCTTCGATCTTCTTCACTGAGCGCCTCCCGGGCATTCCGAATAAAACTTCTAGGTCGTGGTCAGGCTGCGCCAGACGCACAGGTCGTTCGATCACATACCGGGCCTGAACGGCTCCGGCGCACGTCGGGCAACTGACAGCCTGTGACGTCCACGCCGAAGCGGCTCTTCAAAAGCAGGGTCTATGCCAAGTCGTTAACCGGTACAAATCGAATAGATAATCAGGCTCTTAGCCGCAAGCTGCAGAGTCTTCTGTCAATTGCCCAGAATAGCGGAGCCTTCTGAATAGGCAAATAGACCAAATAATAGGCAGAATAACCGTTCGCGTCCGCGAAACGGCCGGAATGCCTCACGATAAGGCGGTGATAAAGCGACGCGGCGCCGGTTGTGGCCTGCACCCTCTCGCTTGGAACTTCGGAGCCGGCACGGCAATAGAAGGTCCGGATATGGTTTCGGTTGAGTGCCTCATTGTGCACTAGCAGTGTCGCAGGGACGCGGCGGCATCCGGGCATTCGGGCATGATCGGGGGATGTTGAGACGATGGAAATTCTGACAACGAGCGAGATGGAGCGCGCGGACCGGCTGGCCATTGCTGCGGGCACGCCGGGCTTCGCTCTGATGCTGAGCGCAGGCCAAGCAGTTGCCGGGGCCGCCATGGATCTCGCCGAGGAGGGGCCGATCCTGGTGATCTGCGGGCCGGGCAACAATGGCGGCGATGGTTTTGTCGCGGCGGCCGAACTCGCCGCTCAGGGCCGCGAGGTCTCGGTGATCCTGAGCTGTGAGCGCGACGCGCTGCAGGGCGACGCGGCATCCGCTGCGCGGGGCTGGAAATATCCGGTGCTGCCGTTCACGCCGCAGGCGATCGGCAAGCCGGCGCTGATTATCGATGCGTTGTTCGGCGCAGGGCTGAGCCGCGCGGTGAGCGGCGAGCCGCACGACGTGATCGCAGCCATCAACGCCAACGGCGCGCCGGTGCTCGCCATCGATCTGCCGAGCGGCGTCAACGGCACCACGGCCGCCGTGATGGGCATCGCGGTCGACGCCACCGAGACCGTCACCTTCTTCCGCAAGAAGCCTGCGCATGTGCTGATGCCGGGCCGGCTGCATTGCGGCCGGGTGCGGGTGGTCGACATCGGCATCGATCCGCAGGTGCTCAGCGAGATCGCGCCGCGCGCCTTCGAGAACATGCCGCCGATCTGGAAATCCGCCTTTCCGGTGCCGCACATCGACGGCCATAAATATGCGCGAGGCCATGTGGTGGCGGTGTCCGGCGACATGGCCGCAACGGGCGCGGCACGCATGGCCGCGCGTAGTGCGTTGCGCGCCGGCGCGGGTCTGGTCACGTTGGCCTCGCCGCGCGATGCTCTTGCCATCAATGCCACGGCGCTGACTGCGGTGATGGTGCATGCCGTCGACACGCCGGTCGAGTTCGCGGAGTTGCTGACCGACAAGCGCCTCAACACCTGCATGATCGGCCCCGGCGCCGGAATCGGCGAGCGGACGCGCGATCTCGTGCTCACCGCGTTGTCGGCGCAGCGGCATGTGGTGCTGGACGCCGATGCGCTGACCAGCTTTGCCGACGCGCCGGAGCGCCTGTTCGAGCAGATCCGCGGCGCGTCTGATATCCAGGTGGTGCTGACCCCGCATGAGGGGGAGTTTCCGCGGCTGTTCTCCGATCTCAGCAACAAAAATCCGGGCCGCTCCAAGCTGGAGCGGGTGCGCGATGCGGCGGCCCGCTGCGGCGCGGTGGTGCTGTTGAAGGGACCCGACACCACGGTGGCCGCGCCCGATGGCCGCGCCACCATTGCCGCCAACGCGCCGCCCTGGCTCGCAACCGCCGGCGCCGGCGACGTGCTCGCCGGCATCATCTCAGGCCTGCTGGCGCAGGGCGTACCGGCCTTCGAGGCCGCCAGCATCGGCGTGTGGATGCACGGCGAGGCGGGCAACGAGGCGGGGCCCGGGCTGCTCGCGGAAGATTTGTCCGAGACTCTGCCGGCGGTGTTCCGGCGCATCTATGACGAGTTCGGCATCGAGTATTAGGTTTCGCACGGGGTCGTAGGGCGGATTGGGGCAAGCATAATCCGCCGTTCATGCACGGACAAAGTGGCGGGTTACGGCTGCGCCTAACCCGCCCTACGGATCTGGCTTCCTAAGGCGATGTGAGCAGCCGCTACGACACCTGATATTTCGCCACCGCGGTCTCGTTCCAGGCAATCCCGAGTCCGGGTCCTCGCGCGATCAGGGTGCCGTCGGTGATCTGGATCGGATCGGCCAGAATGGCGCCGGCGAAATCCAGGACCTCCAGCCAATGCGCCGTCGGCGTCACCGGCAACACATGCGCGCTGGCCTCGGGCAGGATGTGGCTCGACATCGGGATCGAGGCGGCGTCCGCTTGGCCCGCGACACGGAGCCAGCCGGTGATGCCGCCGACCTTCATTAGATCGGGCATGATGAAGTCCGACGCCCCCGCCGCGATCGCCTCAGCGAAGCCGCGCGGAAACCACCAGTTTTCGCCGGCCTGGATCGGCACGTCCGAGCGCTCGCGCACCGTGGCATGTCCGGAGAGGTTCTCCTGCGGCACCGGCTCCTCGACCCAGGTGAGGTCATAGGGCGCGAGTCGCGCGATCCGCCTGATAGCCTCTGCCGGATCGAGCGACTGGTTGAAGTCGAGCATCAGCGCCACATCGGGGCCGAGCAGGGCGCGCAGCCCTTTGATCATCTGCTCGTCGGCCGCGAGGTCACCATGGCCGCCTTTGGTCTTAATGCCGCGGAAGCCGTGCTCGTCGCGCGAGATGCGCAGCGTCCGCTCGTCGGCGGCCGCGTCGAGCACGCCGTAGCTGTCATAGGCCTTGATCGGCCGCGCGGTGCCGCCGAGCAGCTCCACGACCGGCTTGCCGGCGATCTGGCCCAGCGCATCCCAGAACGCCATGTCGAGGCCGGAGACCGCCATGCCGACCAGGCCCTGCCAGCCGAGCAGGCGGAATTTTGCGTCCATCGCAGCCATCAGGTCGGCCGGCGCCAGCGGCTTGCCGGTGAAATCGCGCCCGATCTCCTCGATCAGCAGCACCAGCGGCTTCATCGCCAGCCTGGCGTAGGCGAACAGGTAGGAATGACCCGTCACGCCCTGATCGGTGGTGACGTCGATCAACACCAATGGACCTGAATCGATCACGCCGAAAGCGTTGCGCAGCGGACGCTTCATCGGCGTGACGACGGCGCGGGCGGCGACGCCGGTGATGGCGGGAACGGATGCGGCCATTGGTTTTGTCCTTAGTTCTTATCGTCGGACGGGTTTCCTCACCTCACCTCATACCACCGCACACGCCGCGGCGCTGCCCAGTCGGCCGCCATGCTCTCGATCACGAACCGGCCCGCACTGTCTGCTGCGAAGGCGATGCGCTGGGTCTGGCCAGACTCGAGCGCCAGCGTATCCAGCCAATAGGGCTTCCAGCCGTCGTCGAGCCGATCGAGCAGACGGAAGGAAACGCCGTGCAGATGGAACACGGTCGCGACGGACGATCGGTTGGTCAGAGCCAGCACAACGGTGCGGCCGACCTTGGACTGGAAGGCCGGCGGGGTCGCAGTCGAGAATTTTTGGGGCAGGACCCAATCCGCTCCATCGAGTGGCAGTTCGACTCGGATGGCGTCCTTTAGGTCCAGCCGCTCAGGGAGGCCGTTGGACGGCAGCGGTGGCGCCGGCGGCAGTGGCGTGGGGCGAATTGGAGCCTCATTGCCGACGATTAGGCGGCCGACCGGGCGGGCGGCAGTGCCATCGTGCAGCAGGATGGCCTTGGTCGCGCCCGGTGTCGGCGGGATATCGATGAAGACGTCGGTCCGGCCGCCCGGCGGCACCACGACTGCGCCGTTGCGGGCCGGGAACGGCTCGGCCGGCTGGCCGTCGATAGCCATCACCCGCACGTCGATATCGGCGATTTTGACTGCAATCACGCTGCGCTGGCAGCCGTTGATGATGCGGAGCCTGATGCGCTGATGGCTGCGAACCGAGATGTCGGCGCGAGCCGCACCGTTAACGGTGAACATGGTCTCGGCGCCTTGCGGGTCAACTCCCGCCGGCAGCGCGGTCCCCACAGCCGTCACACGCCAGTCCTCGACCACGAAAACCTCGTCGCGGTCGACGTTTACCGGCTCGCTTTCATCGACGATCAGAGGCAACGGACGTACCGGCGCCGCAGCGCCATCCGCAAGCAAGCCGATGTCGCACAGCCCGGTGCCGGCCTGCGACACCGGCATCGCGAGCCTGGTGCGCGCGCCGGCCGCCAGCGTCGCCAACGGTTCGGTCGGAACGTGCCCCAGGCCGCGCCAGGCGAATGCAACGGCTGCCGGCAGCTCGTTTGCCAGCGTCAGATCGAGCACCGCGCCCCGCCGGACACGGACTGGCACGGGCGAAGCGTCCAGCATCCAGACCGGGCTGGCGGCCTGGCCGGGCCTGAGCGCAATGATGCCGGGCCTCGCCGCCAGCGCCAGCGAACGCGATTCGGCCGCCGGGACGCGAGCGGGGAGCAGGAGGGCCGTGCCGCTCGCGCCAAGTCCTGCCAGCACGGCCCGGCGGTGCGCGTTGAACCCGCTATCGCTCATCGCAAAAACATTGCCAGTGGAGGGGGATGTGGACCATATTCGAGAGCCTATCTGTATCAGGTCGCCTGGCCGCGCCCGGCCGGTTTTCGCACCATCGAGACGCCATTTTTTTGCTGCGGACCGACGAACGCGTGCTATAAGCCGCGCCGCCCGCGGCATCGCGGCCGGGCTTAGATGCAGTTCACGCGGGCGTGGCGGAACTGGTAGACGCGCTGGATTTAGGTTCCAGTGACGAAAGTTGTGGGGGTTCGAGTCCCTCCGCCCGCACCAAGCGCTGCCAAGCGTTTGCCTTGAGAATTACAGGTCAACCCCTTCTCGGGCCATGGAGAATCGGGTTTGCCATCCACCGGCGCTGGCTCCCAGCCTTGTGTCGATCAATAATCATTCTGGCCGCAATGGCCGGAGACGGAAGCGGAAGAAGATTGACGCCATGCAGGTCACAGAAACCTTGTCCGAGGGACTGAAGCACGAGTTCCAGATCAGCGTTCCCGCTGCAGACCTTGATGCCAAGGCGGGCGCCAAACTTGTCGATCTGAAGGACAAGGTCCGGCTGAACGGCTTCCGTCCGGGCAAGGTTCCGGTGGCGCATCTCAAAAAGATCTACGGCAAGTCTGTCATGGCCGAGACCATCGACCAGACCATCCGCGACACCAATACCCAGATCTTCACCGATCGCGGCTTCCGCCTCGCCACCGAACCCAAGGTGACGATGCCGACCGAGGAGACCGAGGTCGAGAAGATCCTCTCCGGCGAGTCCGACCTGACCTATACGGTTGCGATCGAGGTCGTGCCGCCGATCGCGCTCGCCGATTTCAAGAGCTTCGCGGTCGAGAAGCCAGTTGCCGAGGTGAGCGAGGCTGACGTCGACGAGGCGATCAAGCGTGTGGCTGACAGCAATCGCGGCTACACGGCAAAGGCCGACGGCGCCAAGGCGGAGAACGGCGACCGCGTTACCGTCAACTTCAAGGGCACCATCGACGGCGTGGCCTTCGATGGCGGCACCGGCGAGGGCATCCAGGTCGTGATCGGCTCGAACACCTTCATTCCGGGGTTCGAGGATCAGCTGATCGGCGTCGGCGCCGGCGAGACCCGCCTGGTGAAGGCGTCGTTCCCGAAGAACTATCTGAACGACAAGCTCGCTGGCAAGGACGCGGAATTCGAGACCACCGCGACCGCGATCGAGGCGCCGCAGGACACCGTGATCGACGACGAGTTCGCCAAGACGCTCGGCCTTGAATCGCTCGACAAGCTGAAGCAGGTGATGCGCGACCGGCTCAGTGGCGAGTTCAATACCGCGACCCGCCAGCGGGTGAAGCGCGCGCTGCTCGACAAGCTCGACGAGACGCACAAGTTCGACGCGCCGCCGTCGCTGATCGATGAAGAGTTCAACCTGATGTGGAACTCGATCAAGGCCGAGATGGAGTCGAGCGGCAAGACGTTTGCCGACGAGAACACCACCGAGGATAAGGCGCGCGAGGAATATCGCGGCATCGCGGATCGTCGCGTTCGCCTCGGCCTCGTGCTCTCCGAGATCGGCGAGAAGAACAAGATCACCGTGACCGATGACGAGGTCAGCCGCGCAGTCATCGAGCGCGCGCGTTCGATGCCGGGCCGCGAAAAGGAAGTCTGGGATTTCTATCGCAGCAACGCCAACGCGCTCGCCCAGCTTCGCGCACCGATCTACGAGGACAAGGTCGTCGACTTCATCCTCGAGCTCGCCAACGTGACCGAGAAGAAGGTCTCGAAGGAGGAGTTGTTCAAGGACGACGAGGCGGACAAGGCGGCCTGAAGCCGCGCGGTCTTGCGGTAGGCGGCAGTTAAGGTTGACCGGCGAAACCGCCGGTGCGAGACGGCAGGGCCGCTAGGCGGCCGGCCGCGAATCGGCTTGAACAGTTGCCGGTCCACGGCGAAGAGCCTCGGTCTTGTCACCGGGAAAATGCTCCATATCTGTGGGCTCGGTCTTGAAGTCCTGCATCACGGGACGCCCGCCCGCCGCCGTCGCTTCGCTCTTGTTTTTCGCATGAGCGCACGTCGATTCTCCCCGGTAGGGCCGTCGTCTCCAACGGCTAGTCCAACTCCTGGGTGAATCAATGCGCGATCCCGTCGAAACCTACATGAACCTGGTCCCCATGGTGGTCGAGCAGACCAACCGCGGTGAGCGCGCCTACGACATTTTCTCGCGCCTTCTGAAAGAGCGCATCATCTTCGTGACCGGTCCTGTCGAGGACGGCATGTCGACCCTGATCGTCGCGCAACTCCTGTTCCTGGAAGCTGAAAATCCCAAGAAGGAAATCTCGATGTACATCAACTCGCCGGGCGGCGTGGTGACATCGGGTCTCGCGATCTACGACACCATGCAGTTCATCCGTCCGGCGGTGTCGACGCTGTGCACAGGGCAGGCGGCCTCGATGGGCTCGCTGTTGCTCTGCGCGGGCCACAAGGACATGCGCTTCTCGCTGCCGAATTCGCGCATCATGGTGCACCAGCCCTCCGGCGGTTTTCAGGGCCAGGCGACCGACATCATGCTGCACGCCCAGGAGATCCTGAACCTGAAGAAGCGGCTCAACGAGATCTACGTCAAGCACACCGGCCAGACCTACAAGGCGATCGAGGATGCGTTGGAGCGCGACAAGTTCCTGACCGCGGACGCGGCGGCGGAATTCGGTCTGATCGACAAGGTCATCGACAAGCGGCCTGAAGATCCGGCAGCGATGGGGAAGACCCCGTAAAGTTGCGGGGTACCGCTGCCCCGCGCGTTGCGCGAAGATTGCCCCGTTCCGCCGGACCGAAACCGGATGTTCCGTTTTCGTGCCAGCGCCGTCGTGGTAATCGAGCAACTGCGGTGCGATTTTGGTCGCTTTCTCTCGCGCCAATGCCGAAAATCACGGTATTGTCACGGTGAGCCGCGTGTCATCCGATTAGCGATTTCTTGATAGTCGGATGACAGCATGGTTGGCTAGAGTAAGCAGTCATGGATCGTGGGGGATTCGCGTAGGCTGTGTTACGCACGGCAAATGAGAACAAGGTCTTAATATTGGTACGAAATTTGCTCTTTCACCACTTCGGTCGGGCCTGCGCCGGATCGGGACGAATGAGCAGACGAACCGCGGACGGAGACAGGAATGAGTAAGGTCGGCACGAACGACTCCAAGAACACACTGTATTGCTCGTTCTGCGGCAAGAGCCAGCATGAGGTGCGCAAGCTCATCGCGGGTCCGACCGTTTTCATTTGCGACGAGTGCGTCGAGCTCTGCATGGACATCATTCGCGAGGAGAACAAGTCCTCGCTGGTGAAGTCGCGCGACGGCATTCCGACGCCAAAGGAAATCTGCAAGGTCCTCGACGACTATGTGATCGGTCAGAGCCACGCCAAGAAGGTGCTCTCGGTCGCTGTGCACAACCACTACAAGCGGCTGAACCACCAGACCAAGCACAGCGATGTCGAGCTGGCGAAGTCGAACATTTTGCTGATCGGCCCCACGGGTTCGGGCAAGACGCTGCTGGCGCAGACGCTGGCGCGCATCCTCGATGTGCCCTTCACGATGGCGGATGCGACGACGTTGACCGAGGCTGGCTATGTCGGCGAGGACGTCGAGAACATCATCCTCAAGCTGCTGCAGGCGGCCGACTATAATGTCGAGCGCGCGCAGCGCGGCATCGTCTACATCGACGAGATCGACAAGATCAGCCGCAAGTCGGACAACCCCTCGATCACGCGCGACGTGTCGGGTGAAGGCGTCCAGCAAGCGCTGCTCAAGATCATGGAAGGCACGGTGGCTTCGGTCCCGCCGCAGGGCGGCCGCAAGCATCCGCAGCAGGAGTTCCTGCAGGTCGACACCACCAACATCCTGTTCATCTGCGGTGGTGCGTTCTCGGGTCTCGAGAAGATCATCTCCGCGCGCGGTCGGTCCACCTCGATCGGCTTCGCCGCGCAGGTGCTGGCGCCGGAAGACCGCCGCACCGGTGAGATCTTCCGTCACGTCGAGCCTGAGGATCTCCTGAAGTACGGCCTGATCCCCGAATTCGTCGGCCGTCTGCCGGTCGTCGCGACCTTGGAGGATCTGGACGAGACCTCGCTGAAGAAGATCCTGGTCGAGCCGAAGAACGCGCTGGTAAAGCAGTATCAGCGGCTGTTCGAGATGGAGAACATCGAGCTCACCTTCGCCGACGAGGCGCTGGGTGCGGTGGCCCGCAAGGCGATCGAGCGCAAGACCGGTGCTCGCGGCCTGCGGTCCATCCTGGAGAGCATCCTGCTCGAGACGATGTTCGATTTGCCGGGCCTGGAAGGCGTCGAGGAAGTCGTGATCTCGCGCGAAGTCGTCGAGGGCACCGCACGTCCCCTCTACATCTACGCCGATCGCTCCGATCGCGCCGTGGAAAGCAGCGCCAGCGCGTGAACCGCGCCGGCGTCGGCCATGCGAACAAGCATGCTGACAAGGCGCCGTTTCTTGCAATGATTTCTGCGCTGCGGAACCAGTTCCGCAGCTGCGTTTTGCGTATGAAGTCCGCCGCGTAAACCTCTGTATAGCGGACGTTTTTCAACACTTGACACCCCCTTGGTCGATAGCCACCTAATGTGCGTGGCGGAACAATTCTCGATCTCGGGATTCGCCTCAACAACGATCCGGCATCCGCGGACGATGACATCGTTATGCGGTGATCGGATCAGATCGCACCTTGTGGCGGTCGCGCGAGCGAGCGGGCTGCGTGCAAGGGGGTAAAACAAAAGGAACAGGCCATGACCACTCCGAAACCCCGGCCGACCATCGTTTATGGCGAAAGCCACGCCTATCCCGTGCTTCCGCTGCGCGACATCGTCGTCTTCCCGCACAACATCGTGCCGCTGTTCGTTGGCCGTGAGAAATCGATCCGCGCGCTCGAAGAGGTCATGAAGAATGACGCGCTGGTGATGCTGGCGACGCAGAAGAATGCGTCCGATGATGATCCAGCGCCCGACGCCATCTATGAAACCGGTACGCTGGCGAGCGTGCTGCAACTCCTGAAGCTGCCCGACGGCACCGTCAAGGTGCTGGTCGAAGGCCTGGAGCGTGCGCGCGTCGAAGCCTATACCGAGCGGACCGACTACTACGAGGCGACTGCCGTCGCGCTCGAGGACACCGATGCGAAATCGGTCGAAGCCGAAGCGCTGTCGCGTTCCGTCGTGTCGGATTTCGAGAGCTACGTGAAGCTGAACAAGAAGATCTCGGCAGAGGTCGTCGGCGTCGTTCAGTCGATCACGGATTTCGGCAAGCTGGCCGACACGGTCGCGTCGCATCTGGCCGTCAAGATCGCCGATCGCCAGGGCATCCTGGAAACACTGTCCGTCACCACGCGCCTGGAGAAGGTGCTGGGCCTGATGGAGAGTGAGATCTCGGTCCTGCAGGTCGAGAAGCGGATTCGTTCGCGTGTCAAACGGCAGATGGAGAAGACCCAGCGCGAGTACTACCTGAATGAGCAGATGAAGGCCATTCAGAAGGAGCTGGGCGACGAGGACGGTCGCGACGAGCTCGCCGATCTGGAAGAGCGGATCAACAAGACCAAGCTCTCGAAGGAGGCGCGCGAGAAGGCTCAGCACGAGTTGAAGAAGCTGCGCCAGATGTCGCCGATGTCCGCGGAAGCGACCGTCGTGCGCAACTACCTGGATTGGCTGCTGTCGATTCCGTGGAACAAGAAGTCCAAGGTGAAGAAGGATCTGGAGGCCGCGCAGGCGGTACTGGATGCGGATCACTATGGGCTGGAGAAGGTCAAGGACCGCATCGTCGAGTACCTGGCGGTGCAGTCGCGCGCCAACAAGCTGACCGGCCCGATCCTGTGCCTGGTCGGCCCTCCCGGCGTCGGCAAGACCTCGCTCGGCAAGTCGATCGCGAAGGCCACGGGCCGCGAGTTCGTGCGCGTCTCCCTGGGCGGCGTGCGCGACGAGGCGGAGATCCGCGGTCATCGCCGGACCTATATCGGCTCGATGCCCGGCAAGATCATCCAGTCGATGCGCAAGGCCAAGACCTCGAACCCGCTGTTCCTGCTGGACGAGATCGACAAGATGGGCTCGGACTTCCGCGGTGACCCGTCGTCGGCGCTGCTGGAGGTCCTGGACCCCGAGCAGAACACCACCTTCAACGACCACTACCTTGAGGTCGACTACGATCTGTCGAACGTGATGTTCATCACCACCGCGAATACGCTGAATATTCCCGGACCGTTGATGGACCGCATGGAGATCATCCGCATCGCGGGCTACACCGAGAACGAGAAGCTCGAGATCGCCCGCAAGCACCTGATCCCGTCTGCGGTGTCGAAGCACGGCCTCGACTCGAAGGAGTGGTCGATCGACGACGACGCATTGCTGCTGGTCATCAGGCGCTACACCCGCGAGGCGGGCGTGCGTAACCTGGAGCGTGAGATCTCGACACTGGCCCGCAAGGCCGTGAAGGAGCTCATGATCTCGAAGAAGAAGTCGGTGAAGATCAACGAGAAGACCGTCGAGGAATTCTTGGGTGTTCCGAAGTACCGCTACGGCGAGATCGAGAGCGACGACCAGGTCGGTATCGTCACAGGTCTGGCATGGACCGATGTTGGCGGCGAGCTGTTGACCATCGAAGGCGTCATGATGCCCGGCAAGGGCAAGATGACGGTGACGGGCAATCTGCGCGACGTCATGAAGGAGTCGATCTCGGCCGCCGCGTCCTATGTGCGGTCGCGGGCGATCGTCTACGGCATCGAGCCGCCGCTGTTCGACCGGCGTGACATCCACGTCCACGTGCCGGAGGGGGCGACCCCGAAGGACGGCCCCTCGGCCGGCGTGGCGATGGCCACCGCGATCATCTCGGTGATGACCGGCATTCCGGTCCGCCATGATGTCGCGATGACCGGCGAAATCACGCTGCGCGGACGGGTGCTGCCGATCGGCGGTCTGAAGGAGAAGCTGCTGGCCGCCGCGCGCGGCGGCATCAAGACGGTGCTGATCCCCGAGGACAACGCCAAGGATCTCACGGAGATTTCCGATGCGATCAAGGGCGGCATGGAGATCATCCCGGTCGCCCGCCTGGACGACGTCGTCGGCCGCGCCTTGGTGCGCAAGCCCGTGCCGATCGTCTGGGAAGAGGACACCAAGGTGCCGGTGAAGGCCGAAGGCGACGAAGCCGCCGGCGGCCTGACCGCCCACTAAGACGCAAGATGGACTTTGGGAACGGCGCCTTCGGGCGCCGTTTTCGTTGGAGCGGCTGATCGCCGAGGCGAGAGCGTTCGAATGTCGCGACGCGACCGGCCCCTGGAGGGCTTCCGGCGATTGATCCGCGCGCGGGCAGGGGGTAAAGAGACGCTGCGCAGACGATGCGCACCGGGGCGGTTAGCTCAGCTGGTTAGAGCATCTCGTTTACACCGAGAGGGTCGGCGGTTCGAATCCGTCACCGCCTACCATCCATTCATTGGATCTTGGCTTGCGCAGATTTGTACACACAGTCACCGATTGTGACCAATGGCTGGACCTGTGTCCGACGTATCATTGCGTTGCTCTTCCGAGTCGGATAGCGCGTTGACGAACGGTGTTCATTGTTCTTAAGGAACTTTACACGAACATCGACAGTTCTGTAGGATGCTCAGACAAGGAGAAGCTCCATGACGAAAGAATTAGAGGAGCTCGTTGAGCGGACTCGTAAAATCGAGATGACTGCCGAACAGGTCGCGGTGCAGAGGCGTAGCTTCGCCTACGGAAACACGCACATTGAGAACGACCGTATTACTCGCGAAATGATCGCCAAGCTTGATTCTCGTCTGCAAGCGCAGAAGGAGTAAACCTCTGTGGCCGAAGATCGGCACAGCGTGGCAGAAAGCGCGCTTCTTCTGACGGATCCAGACGAAATCGCGCTTCGCGAGGCAGAAAATGGTATCCGCCAGTTTGAGCTGGCTCTTGAGATTGTTCGATCATTTGTGAAGGAGCCCGATCGCAAGTTTAAACTGCGATCGAGTACCATACTTCAGCTGCACAACGCTGCTCTCGAAGGCTTGCATCTTCTGGCAGGAACGTGGCGAAACACGCCTGTGAGGATCGGAGGTAGTAGTCACCAGCCGCCTCAAGCAGCGTTTGTATCCGAAGAAATCGAGCACCTGTGTGACTATGTCAATGACAATTGGTCGTCGGCAACAGCGGTCCACTTAGCCGCATTTGTTCTCTGGAAGTTGAACTGGATACATCCGTTTGCGGACGGCAACGGTCGAACTGCTCGCGCAGTATCCTACGTCGTTATGAGCGTAAAGCTTGATAGCGTGTTGCCGGGTGCGCCTACCATTCCTGAGCAAATTGCGGGAAACAAGAAGCCTTACTACGATGCGCTGGAAGCTGCTGACAAGGGCTGGAACGGGAGCGTTATTGACGTAACCGCACTAGAAGAAATGCTCGGAGCGATGCTCTCTACTCAATTGTTGAGCGCTGCTCGCGAGGCTTCCGGAGAACTCGATCGACCAAGCCCAAAGCCGCTTCATTGACGGTTTAAGCTCAGCTGGTCAGAGCATCTCGTTTACACCGAGAGGGGCGGCGGTTCGAATCCGTCACCGCCTACCATCAAGCGCCGCCGCGCATTGTCTTGCCGCTCGACGCGTGCAGGACCCTGCGATCCAACCGAGCTAATTGCACAGCGAACGCTTTGCGGCATTGATCTCGTCGCTGTCGGCGCACCGGTCGCGATCCGACAAGCACGTTGGCATCATACGGTCACGAGCTGGTTGAGCAGCAAGTCCGTTCGGTGCTACGGGCTGTAGCATAAAGGTCGACAGCCTGCCAACGATGCGAATCAGCGCAAAACAATGTCCGTGGCTTTCATTCGAACCGGTGAGCGCTGCTATGCGGTGCGCGCGATGCCTGACGACGCGCCGCCACTCGAAATGAATCCGGCGCCCGGCTTCGATCCGCTGATGCCGCATGATCTGCAGCATTTTATCGTCGAGAAATGCTTCGGGATCGAGGGCGGGGTGTTCGGGCGCCTTGCCGCGGGCGGCACGGCCAGGAGCTTTCACGCGCTTGCCGACGACATGTCTTCACGCGAAGCCTCGCGGCTGCGACGAAAGCAAGGTGCCAAGGATCGGCGGTTGATGCCGGATCGAACGGAGGATTACGCCCGCTCCGAGCGCGCCACCTATGTCTGTTGGCACGATTGGCTCAGTCACGCATCCGACGCGATGCTGCGGGCGCGCGCAGCGCAGATGCGTGAGACTGCGGGTGATATTCTGCGGCGGATGGGACCGGCCGAGCGCGCAAGCTACACGGCCGAGAAGCTGAGCCATGTCAGGACTGAGTTTGAACGCCTGAGTGCGCGCTGGTCAGCGCTGCGCATCGGCGACGGTCTGGTCGAACGCTGGTGAAGGCCGTTCGCGGCCTTGCGCCGCGACTGCGCGGCTCGATGTTCCGCCAGATCATTCAGCAGCCATTGAGCGAGACGCCCGGGACGACGCTGGTGAGGTTTACCGAACCTCCATCCGATGTCGGCACTGCGGGGCCGCAGATCGCGCCGCCTGCACCACTCGCGGACGCCGCCCCGGCAGATGATGCCGTCGTCCTGGCCGCATTCGCTGATGCCGAGTCCGAGGCTTCGCCGGGGAGTTGCAGCGGAGTCTGGGAGCTGCTCGACGACGAGGCGCCGATCGAGTCCGAGCTGCTCGACAGGTTAGCCGTTCCGGTGCCCGCAGATCCACTTGCCGTCGAACCTGTCGTGCCGTTCGTCGTCGTTCCGGTCGTGGCCGTGCTGGTGCCGGCGGACGATGTCGACGATGTGGATGCGCCGGTGGAAGTGGATGTCGTGCTGGCGCCGGGTGTTGCGGTCGCGATGCTGTCGGGAGCCGTCGCCGTCGTGCCGCTCGACGTGCCCGTAGTGGTGCCTTGCGCGGTTGTCGAAATCGTCGTCTGGGCGTGGATCGCGGTCGTGCCGAGCATGAGCAGTGCGGCGGTGACGGTGACCGCGCGCGATGGGCTGTGTTTCATCTGATGCTCCTGCCTCGTGACAAGCGGCAATGCCGCTGTTGCGTGGCCTCGGGTCACAACGAGGGCCTTAGGACCATGTTCCCGGTTCGCGTTCATCGGCCGCTCACAGACGCATCAATTGTTCGCGCTCCTGACGGTCCCACGCTTGTGCCTTGACAGGTGGGCGGCTCGCGTGTGCCGTTGCGGCTCGCATCATCGCAAGACCGAGCAGAGATCCTCATGGACGCACCGCAGGGACATGAACGCAACGCCGACCAGATCGCTTATTGGAACGGGCCCGGCGGCCAGCGCTGGTCCGACCGGCAGGCCGCGCAGGACCTGTTGCTGGCGCCGGTCTCCGACATCCTGATTTCGTACATCGCAGCCAAGCCCGGCGACCGCATCCTCGATGTCGGTTGCGGCTGCGGCGGCCTCTCGACCGCATTAGCGGGGCAGGTTGCACCAAGCGGCTCGGTGCTTGGCATCGATATTTCCGCGCCGATGCTGGCGCGGGCGCGCGAGGCCGCGCCGGACAATCTCCCGGTCGAATTCGCATTGGCGGACGCCACGGTCCATTCGTTCGAGCCTGCCAGCTTCGATCTGCTGGTGTCGCGTTTCGGCGTGATGTTCTTCGCCGATCCCACGGTGTCTTTCACAAATCTGCACCGGGCACTGAAGCCGTCGGGGCGCCTGGTATTCGCCTGCTGGCGCGAGCCGAAGCAAAATCCGTGGATGATGGCGCCACTGCAGGCCGTGTATCGGCACGTGCCGAAGCTGCCGCCGCAGCAGCCCGACGATCCCGGTCCGTTTGCCTTTGCCTCCGATGAGCGCGTCACGCGCATCCTGACCGAGGCCGGCTTCCGCGATGTCGCGCTGGCGCCGCGCGAGCTGTCGCTCGACGTCGCGATTGGCAAGGGCCTGGATGCGGCCGTGCAGTCGGCGTTTGAGATCGGGCCGGCCAGCCGCGCCCTGGAAGGTCATCCGCAGGAGGTGCGCGATGCCGCCCGGCAATCAGTGCGCGAAATCCTCACGCCTTACCAGCGCGGGGACCATGTGGCGCTGCCGGGCGCGATCTGGCTGGTGACCGCTAAAGCCTAAGCGGACGCTCAGCTCAGCGGTGGCCGGTGTTCCCGGTCGGCCGCCGTTCCGGCACGTCTTCAGACTTCACAGAATCCCGCGGTTTCGGCCGTGGCTCGGGCTTCGGCACGCCCGCCTGGTCGCCATGCTTGCCGCCCATGTCCTGAGCGCCTTCGAGATCGTTGTCTTTGGGCATCGGGACCTCCGCCGTCAGCAGCAACGACGCCGGGAAGCGCGGATAGTTCCTCACTTCTGGGTGACGGGATCAGGCCCCGGTGCGCTCCTCCCAGACCATCGCCAGATGCACGATGGTCTGTACCGCCTTCTCCATGTCGCGGACGCTGACCCATTCCAGCCGCGAGTGGAAGGCGTGCTCGCCGGCGAAGATGTTGGGGCAGGGCAGCCCCATGAAGGACAGCCGCGAACCGTCGGTGCCGCCGCGGATCGAGGTCTTCACCGGCGTCAAGCCTGCGCGCCTGATCGCCTCGGCGGCGTGGTCGACGATCTCGGGATGGCGATCGATCACCACCTTCATGTTGCGGTACTGCTCGCGCACCTCCATGCGATAGCTGGAACGCGGATAGGCCCGGATCACGTCCTTGACGATGCCCTCCAACAGGGCCTCCTTCTCCTTCAGCCCGGCTTCGGTGAAGTCGCGGACGATGAAGTCGAGCCGCGCCTGTTCCAGGCTACCTGTGATCGCAATCGGATGCAGGAAGCCTTCCTTACCTTCGGTGGTCTCCGGCGAGCAGCTCTCCTTCGGCAGCCGTTCGACGATTGCAGCCGCGATCTTGATGGCGTGCTCCATCCGGCCCTTGGCAAAGCCCGGGTGGGCGCTGACGCCTTCGATGATGATGGTGGCGCCGTCGGCCGAGAAGGTCTCGTCCTCGATGTGGCCTGCGGTCTCGCCGTCCATCGTGTAGCCGAAATCGGCACCGAGCTTTTTCAGGTCGACCTTGTCGACGCCGCGGCCGATCTCCTCGTCCGGCGTGAACAGGATCTTGATGGTGCCGTGCCTGATCTGCGGGTTGTTCAGCAGGAACTGCGCGGCGTCCATGATCTCGGCGACACCGGCCTTGTTGTCGGCCCCGAGCAACGTGGTGCCGTCCGTGGTGATGATGTCGCTGCCGATCTGGTCAGCCAGCGCCGGATGTTCGGCGGCGCGGATCACCTGGCTGGAGTCGCCCGGCAGCACGATGTCGCCGCCGCGATAGTTGCGCGCCACCTGCGGCTTCACATTGGCGCCGGCGCAGTCCGGCGAGGTGTCCATGTGCGAGCAGAAGCAGATCACCGGCACTTTCTTGTCGGTGGTCGACGGGATCGTCGCGTAGACATAGCCGTGTTCGTCAAGATGGGCGTCCGAAAGGCCCATCTGCTGCAGCTCGCCGGCAAGCAGGCGGCCGAGATCTTTCTGTTTTGCGGTGGATGGGGTGGTCGGGGAGTCCGGGTCGGATTGCGTGTCGATGACCACGTAGCGCAGGAAGCGCTCGGTGACGGTGTGGGTGAAGGTGATCTCGCTGTCAGGCATGGGCCAATCAGGGGCAGGAGGAGGGTTGTCCATCATACGACGAATGAGCTGATCTGTAGCATTTTCGGGCTGGCAGCAGGCCGGAGCGACTGACCGGCAAAAGCGCTGCCCACAGACCGTGTCATTGTCCTTGACTTCGAAAGTCGCCCCCTTTAAGTCCCGGGTCCTCCGCGGATTTCGCGATCACGCGGGAGTAGCTCAGTTGGTTAGAGCGCCGGCCTGTCACGCCGGAGGTCGCGGGTTCGAGCCCCGTCTCTCGCGCCATGTTTCAATGGCTTGAATGGTTAAAGGCGCGCCCCGAGCAACGGCCGGGTGCGACCAGCCGCATTCCCTCAATGCCCTGCGGAGAGCGCGACGCCTTCAGCCACCGCGCCGCAACAAAAAAGCCGCCGTATCGGCGGCCATAACGGTAATTTTGGCTGAAAGTGGGGCTTTTAGCGGACGACCATGGTGTCGGAGCTGGTGACGACGACCGGCTTGCCGGCCTTGATCACGTGAGCCGCGGTCTGGCTGTCGTCGATATTGGTACGGGCAGCGATCCCGAACGCCGTTACCGCAATGCCGGCCACCAGCGCCACCGCCACGATCTTCAGGTGGGTCGCCCGATCAGCGGAATGGAAAGAGTGGTTCATCTGAGCCTCCCGGCGTCTCAAGGCGCCGCTTTGTTGGCTACAGACATATCGCCCGTTTGTTTCGATCCGGTTTCTTTGGTTCCTCAAAATGGTTTCATCGGGTTGAGGAAGCCGCCTCTGCAACTGCGCGAAATCCTCAATCGCAATTTCGACGCTGCCGCCGACCAGGAGCGCGCCGATCTCCCGGCATTGGAGCGCCCCGCTGCAGGCGGCTCTCACGGCCCAGGGCATGGTGTTCAACACGCCCGACGCAGCACGGTTTCAGGCAGCGCTGTTAATGGCGGGCTTCTATCGGTAGTGGCAGAAGACCTATGGCGCGGAGGCCTGGACGCAGCCGAAGGCCACGCCGGCGAACTAAGCTGAGTTTCGCTCGAAATCATATCAGCTCGCGTGATGCGCTTCACTGCGTGACGCACATCAGCAACAACAAGCGAGTCTCTGTGAATGTGCATGCCGCTCGCTGGACCGCGGCGTGTATTTAAAATTCTTCTAAGAGCTTTTCAATTAGTGGAATCTTCCACCATCACCTAAGCGTCATCGCAGCTGCATGTCGTCGCTCCTTTCGCGCGACTTGCTGGGAATCAAGAATAGATCGGGGTGGCGCGTGAACTCGTTTGGCTTGTTGCGGATTGCCGCGTTGGCGACCGTGTCGGCGGTGGTTTTGTTGCCGAAGATGTCTGTCGCGCAGTCGGCTTCACCGGGGACGTCTGCGACCCATGACCTGCCGCCGGTGAACGTCGAGGCGCCGAAGCCACGACCTGCGCGCAACGCATCGTCCGCCGCGGGCCGCAGCAGCACCGCCAGCAGGCGATCAGTGGCGCGCCGGGCGCGGACTGCGCCGTCCGAGGTGGCCGACGTCAACCAGGCAAGCGGCACGGGCACCGCGAACCCGGACAGCGATCCGCGCGGCCCGATCAATGGCTATGTGGCAACGCGCTCGATGACAGGTACCAAGACCAACACGCCGATTAACGAGACGCCACAGGCGATCTCCGTGGTCGGAGCCGAGCAGATTCGCGATCAGAAGCCGGTCATGTTCGACGAGATCCTGCGCTACTCGCCCGGCGTGGTCGCCGGCACGTTCGGCGCCGACACCCGCAACGACTGGTTCCTGATCCGCGGCTTCAAGTCCGACGACAACAGCACGTTCCTCGATGGGCTCCAACTTTATTATAACGCGTATGCGAGCTGGAAGCTGCAGCCGTTCAATATGGAACGGGTCGAGATACTGCGCGGCCCGTCGGCGGTGCTCTACGGCGGATCGAGCCCGAGCGGCATCGTCAATGCCATCAGCAAGATGCCGCCGGCCGAGCCGATCCATTACATTGAGGCCGGCGTCAACAATTTCGGCAACGCTTATGTGGGATTCGACCTCGGCGGTCCGGTGCAGACCTCGAAAGACAATGGTCAGCTGTTCTATCGCCTGGTCGGGCAGGTGCAGAACGGCGGCACGCAGGTTGATTTCACGCCGAACAACAACTATTTCATCGCCCCGTCGGTAACCTACAAGCCCGATGCCGACACGTCGATCACGGTGCTGGCCTCCGCGTCCTACAACCAGACCCGCGGCATCGCCTTTCTGCCTTACGAAGGCACGGTCACCAACGCGCCATTCGGGAAGATTCCGACCAGCTTCTATCCAGGCGATCCCAGCACCAATACGTTCAAGCGCGAACAGGAGATGCTGGGCTATCAGTTCGAGAAAAACCTATCCGATGACGTCACCTTCCGGCAGAATGCCCGCTTCGCTCATGTCGACGTGACCTATCGGGACTATGTCGGCAATGGCTACGCCAACCATGCGACCGGCACCCTCAATCGCTATAACTGGTATGTGAAGAACACGGCCAATCAGGCCGACATGGACAATCAGTTGGAGTATCGCTTCGATACTGGTCCGGTGAAGCACACGATGCTGTTCGGTGTCGACCTCAAAAGCTACAGCATCGACGATTATGAGCTGTTCGAAAACAACGGCTCGTTCCCGACGATCAATGTCCTGAATCCCGCTTACGGCGTCAATGTGCCGTTCTCGACGGCGGCGACGAACGCGCCGTTCCATAACTACTTCATCGACCAGCGTCAGCTCGGCACCTATGTGCAGGACCAGATGAAGCTCGGCCGCTTCACGCTGGTCTTGAGCGGACGGAATGATTGGGTATCGACAGGTCAGGACGATCGGGCAACCGGCAATACGATTGCAACCCGCGACGACAGCGCGTTCAGCGGCCGTGCCGGCCTGATCTACAATTTCGACAACGGTGTCGCCCCGTACGTCGCCTACGCCACCAGCTATAATCCGGCGGTGGGGATCAACGCGGCCGGAGAGCTGTTCAAGCCTGAAACGGGCAAGCAGGGCGAGGTGGGCGTCAAATATCAACCGACCTGGCTCGATGGTCACTTCGGAGCCGACTGGTTCGATTTGCGGCGCCAGAACGTGGCGACGGCGAATGCGAGCTTTGCAATTCTCCAGGATCAGATTGGCGAGGTCCACTCACAGGGTTTTGAACTGGAAGCGGTCGCCAATATCACGCCCGGCCTTAAGCTGACGGCCTCCTACACCCGCTACTCGCTGATCGACACCAGCGACGCAAACACGTCGTTCATTGGCAAGGTGCCGACCAACACGCCGCGCGAGATGGCCAACGCGTGGGCCGACTATACCTTCAAGTCAGGCCTGCTGACCGGTCTCGGCTTCGGCGCTGGTGTGCGTTATAACGGCTCATCTTTCGCCGATCAGCTCAATACGGCGATGGTTCCGGGCTACATCCTCGGCGACGCTTCGGTGCATTACGAATGGGACAATTGGCGGCTGGCGCTCAACGTCGCCAACATCGCCGACAAGACTTATGTCGCGAGCTGCTCGACCGTGAACGCCTGCTTCTATGGCGACCGGCGGCGCACCACTGCGAGCATTGCATACAAATGGTGATGCGACGGCGCCTTGCCGATCGGGCAGGGCGCGCCGGGTTGTCATGTCGCCCGCGCGATATCCTTGCGGATGAAGCGTGCCGCCCACACGAACAACAGTGCGCCGAGCACGGTCGTGACTGCGGCCGACAGCAGCGAATAACGCACCGCATCGGCGCCATAAGACGGCTTCAATGCGTCGTTGATCAATCCGACCGTGAGGGGGCCGACACCCTGGCCGAAGCAGGTTGCCGTCAGCAGCGTCATGGCCGAGGCCAGTGCGCGCATGCTCGGCCGTGCCACGGTCTGGGCGATCGCGAAGATTGGGCCGAGATGAAATCCTAGCAGGAATGACGTCAAGGCCAGCGTCGTGATCATGAGCGTGAAGCTCTGCGTCAGCATGCACAGCATGAACACCGGTCCGGCGAGCGCCGACGTCAGGGCCGGTGCCCATAATTTCCAGCGATCGTCGTTACGGCTCATCCGTGCCACCACGATGCCGCCGACCAGCGTGCCGGCCATGCCCGCCAGCCCCTTGAAGGTGCCCGCGTAGGTTCCGATCTCGCTGCTCGACAGATGATGCACGCGGGCGAGGAACGGCGGGATCCACACCGAGGTCGCGTAATTGGTGAAGGTGGTCAGACAAAAGCCGACCAGAACAATGATGAAGCTCGGCTGCAGGACCAGGAAGCGCAAGGTCGCGCCGAGCGGTTCCGGCGTGAACGTCTCGGCCATCGCGCCACGGCGCGGTTCGGAGACCGTCAGCCACAGGGCGAGCGCGAGCACCAGGCCAGGGAGGCCTGCGGTGTAAAAGGCGGCGCGCCAGCCATAATGCTGGTTGACATAGCCGCCGATGAAATAGCCGAGGAAGACGCCGAGATAAGTGCCGACCGCGTAGATGCCGAGCGCGCGCGGGCGCTCGTTCTTGGCGTAGAGATCCGCGAGCAGCGATTGCGAAGCCGGCGTGCCGGCGGATTTGCCGATGCCGACGCCGACGCGGGCGAGCGCGAGGGTCGTCACGTTGGAGGCCATGCCGCACAGGAAGGTCATCGCGCTCCAGAACGCGAAAGCGAGCGCCACGATATTGCGCCGGTTGAGACGGTCGGCGAGACGCGCGATGGGAATGCCGAGCACGGAGTAGAACAGCACGAAGCCGAAGCCCGCGAGCAGGCCCATCGTGGTGTCGCTGAGCACGAACTCCTTCTTGATCGGCTCGATCAGCACGTTGAAAATCGTGCGGTCGAGGAAGTTCAGCCCGTAGATGATTGTCAGCAGTCCGAGCACATAGCTGCGCTGCGCCGGTGAGGGCGCAACGGCTTGCACCGGTGCTGTCGCCGGCTCCGCCAGATCGACCATGGTTTCCTTCCCCAATCCTTTGCTTTTGTCGTTGGGATGGTCTTGCAGGAGTCTTGCAGGATAACGCGTTTACGCTTCGCGAATGTAGTTGCCGGCTTCGAAAGTGACGGGCGGGGCGGCAGCGTCGAACGATACGCCGACCGGGTCGCGGCCGGCAGCAAGCGCCTCCAGTTGGTCTGACAGCATGCGCCGGATCATCAGGACACCGCGATCGCTCTGGCCGAAATGCTCTTCCGAATGGATCGTCATCGGTCCCTGGCCGACCTGGGCTTCATAATCGCCGGGGAAGCGCTGATGCTCCGCCTCGGTCATGTCCCACCAGAACTTGCCGTTGAACTTCGAGCGCATGCGGCCGATATCGCCGGCGTTCTTGACCCGTCCTGCGACATAGATGCGGAAAGACGTGTCGTCGATCGGCAAGGTCCAGCCAATCGATTCGACGCGGGCGAACTGCGCGACGCGCGGATTGGGGACGACGCGCAAGGTCGGCAGCGCGGCCTCGGTGACGCGGTAGAACACGCGGCCGTCGTCTTGGCTGCGAATTGAGCGCACGATAATGCCGCGCGGCGACGTCTCGAATTTCACTTCGGGCATCGACGCCATCATGTTGGTGAACTGCGGGCCGCTGAAAGAGCCGTGCAGCACCGGCACGTGGTAGGGATCGACCACGTTCTCGAAATGCTGGAGCCAGTTGCACGGGATGATTGCCGGCCCGCCGCCGCCGAGCGAGCTGTCGTCCGCTTCGACGAACTCGCCGTCATCCATGGTCTCCAGGCAATCATAGGCGGGAAGCACCGGGCGCTTCTCGGCCGGGCCGAGATAGGCGAAGATCAGCCCGTAACGCTCCTCGACCGGGTACCAGGGTTGGCGCACCTTGTCCTTGAAGGCTCCGCCGTTCGGTTCGCAGGGCTGCTCCAGGCAGTGGCCTTCCGCGTCGAACTTCCAGCCGTGATAGCAGCAGCGGATGCCGTCATCTTCGACCTTGCCATAATAGAGTGTGGTGCCGCGATGGCAGCAGCGGGCGTGCAGCAGGCCGACGCGGCCGCCACGGTCGCGAAACAGCACGAGATCCTGAGCCAGGACGCGCACTCTCCTCGGGACGTCGGTGGCATCGGAGGTCAGCCCGACCGGATGCCAATAACGGCGCAAGAGTTCCCCCATCGGGGTGCCGCGGCCGACCTGGGTGAGTTCCAGCCGGGTCGAGGGTAGTTTCATCGCATAGCCGGTGCCTAGGTCGCGGTCGCGCTGGCTGACAGTCATGAACGAATTCCTCCTTGCCGGCTCTTTTCCGCCGGGCTGGCTTCCCGGCGCTGCATGGCGAGCGCCATTTTTTGGGATTGAAATCGGAATCGATGACAATGTCAACGATATCGTGAAGGCCTTGGCAAAACGGCACTTTGTTGGCACAGAACCCTGCCATGGATCATGCAGCACAGCGGCCGGGCAAACCCGGTGAAAAGGATAGAGACGAGGAGCTCGCGCCGGTTACGGCGATGCTGTCGTCCCGCTTGATGGTGCTGGCGAATCTGCTGAAGCGGGGCGCCATCCTGCGCTACAAGCGCCTTGTCGGCTTGTCGGAGGTCGAATTCGGTCTCGTGGCCGAGCTCGGCCGGCGGCCGCCGATGAGCGTGGCGCGGCTGGCCGCAGCGGTCGGCCAGGACAAGGGGCAGATCAGCCGGGCACTGGCCGGCCTCGTGGAACGCAAGCTGGTTTCGCGCGTCGTCAATCCGCGGGACAATCGGGAGGTGCTGGTCAGCCTGACCCCGGCGGGACTTGCTGCCCATGACGCATTGGTCGCCGGGGCCCTGGAGCGCAACCAGCGCCTGCTGGATGGCCTCGGTGCAGACGAGCTCGCAGCTCTGATGGTGCAGGTCGAGCGGCTCGCCGAGCGGGCGGAAGAGATGCTCGCGACCGAGCGCGACTTGAGCTGATCTGCATCATCGGAAGAGCCGTCATGACGCGCCCGCGCTGCTCCCGACAGAGCGCCAACACCATGGTGTGTCTGGCTTTCCGCAAATCGGGGGAGGATGCGAGCGTCAAGATAGCTTGTCTTGCGCGGCTTGGTGCGCTGCGCTAAGGCTCAGAATAATTCCAATGAAGCGAGTCTGTGGCCGGCCCGAGGTCGCAGAGGAAAGTTAGCGCCGATGACCGGCATCCTGCAAAACTATCTTCCCCTTGTCGTGTTCATAGGTGTCGCAGCCATCATCGGGCTGGTGCTGTTGATCGCGCCCTTCGTGGTGGCGTTCCAGCAGCCGGATCCCGAAAAGCTGTCGGCCTATGAGTGCGGCTTCAACGCATTCGATGACGCCCGGATGAAGTTCGACGTCCGCTTCTATCTGGTCGCCATTCTCTTCATCATCTTCGACCTCGAGGTCGCGTTCCTGTTTCCGTGGGCGGTGGCCTTCGGCAAGCTCGGCGCCGCCGGCTTCTGGTCGATGGTTGTGTTCCTGGCCGTGCTCACGGTCGGGTTCGCCTACGAATGGAAGAAAGGCGCGCTTGAATGGGATTGAGCCCGACCACGCCCGCAGCCGGACCGGCGATCGCGCCGGCGCCGAAGGGCATCCTCGATCCCGCGACCGGCAGGCCGATTGGCGCGACTGACCCGTTTTTCCTCGAGGTCAATCACGAGCTGTCGGACAAGGGATTCTTCACCGCCGCCGCTGACGACCTGATCACCTGGGCGCGCACCGGCTCGCTGATGTGGATGACGTTCGGCCTGGCCTGCTGCGCGGTCGAGATGATGCAGGTCTCGATGCCGCGCTACGACGTCGAGCGCTTCGGCTTTGCGCCGCGTGCCTCTCCGCGCCAGTCCGACGTGATGATCGTCGCCGGCACGCTGACCAACAAGATGGCCCCCGCGCTGCGCAAGGTCTACGACCAGATGCCGGAGCCGCGCTATGTCATCTCGATGGGCTCCTGCGCCAATGGCGGCGGCTATTACCACTATTCCTATTCGGTGGTGCGCGGCTGCGACCGCATCGTGCCGATCGACATTTACGTGCCCGGCTGTCCGCCGACCGCCGAGGCGCTGCTCTACGGTGTTCTGCTCCTGCAGAAGAAGATCCGTCGCACCGGCACTATCGAACGCTGAAGGTTTTTCGCATGGACGACGGCAAGCTCGACGCTTTGGGGCAGACGATCGTTAGCGCGCTCCCGGGCGCGGCGACCGGACATTCGGTCGCTTTCAACCAGCTCACGGTGACCGTCGAGCCGGGCAAGATCGTCGAGATCATGACCTATCTGCGCGACGATCCGGCCTGCCGTTTCGTCAACTTCACCGACGTCACTGCGGTCGATTATCCCGAGCGCGAGAAGCGCTTCGATGTGGTCTACCATTTGCTGTCGCCGGCCCTGAATACCCGCATCCGGTTGCGCGCCGAGGTTGGTGAGATGGAGCCGGTGCCGTCGCTGATCGAGGTGTTTCCGGGCGCCGACTGGTTCGAGCGCGAAACCTATGACCTCTATGGCGTGATCTTCACCGGCCACCCGGACATGCGCCGCATCCTGACCGATTACGGTTTCGACGGCCATCCCCTGCGCAAGGATTTCCCGACCACTGGTTTCGTCGAGGTGCGCTACGACGACCAGGAGAAGCGGGTGCTCTACGAGCCGGTCCGCCTCAACCAGGAATTCCGCAAATTCGATTTTCTCTCGCCGTGGGAAGGTGCGGATTATCCGCTGCCCGGGTGACGAGAAGGCGAAATCGTGAGTGGCGAGTAGCGAATAGCGAGTAGCGACCATGAACGAACAAAGCCCCGGGTTACGCAACTTCACCATCAATTTCGGACCGCAGCATCCGGCGGCACACGGCGTGCTGCGCCTGGTGCTGGAGCTTGACGGCGAGGTCGTCGAGCGCGTCGATCCGCATATCGGCCTGCTTCACCGCGGCACCGAGAAGCTGATCGAGACCAAGACCTACCTGCAGGCGATTCCCTATTTCGACCGGCTCGATTATGTCGCACCGATGAATCAGGAGCATGCCTTCTGCCTTGCGGCCGAGAAGCTGCTCGGGATCGAGGTGCCGCGCCGTGGACAGCTGATCCGTGTGCTCTATTGCGAGATCGGTCGGATTTTGTCGCATCTCCTCAACGTCACCACACAGGCGATGGACGTCGGCGCGCTGACGCCGCCGCTGTGGGGCTTCGAGGAGCGCGAGAAGCTGATGGTGTTCTATGAGCGTGCCTCCGGCTCGCGCATGCATGCGGCGTTCTTCCGCATCGGCGGCGTGCACCAGGACCTGCCGCCGAAGCTGATCAATGACATCGAAGCCTGGTGCGATCCGTTCCTGAAAGTGGTCGACGACCTCGACCGGCTGCTGACCGGCAACCGCATCTTCAAGCAGCGCAACGTCGATATCGGCGTGGTCAGCCTGAAGCAGGCCTGGGAATGGGGCTTCTCCGGCGTGATGGTGCGCGGCTCCGGCGCCGCCTGGGACCTGCGCAAGTCGCAGCCTTACGAATGCTACGCCGAGATGGATTTCGACATCCCGATCGGCAAGAACGGCGACTGCTACGACCGCTATCTGATCCGCATGGAAGAGATGCGCCAGTCTGTGCGCATCATGAAGCAATGCATCGCCAAGCTGCGGGCGCCGGACGGGCAGGGACCCGTGGTCGTCGCCGACAACAAGATTTCACCGCCGCGCCGCGGCGAGATGAAGCGCTCGATGGAAGCGCTGATCCACCACTTCAAGCTCTATACCGAGGGCGTGCACGTGCCGGCCGGCGAGGTCTATGCCGCGGTCGAAGCGCCGAAGGGCGAGTTCGGTGTCTATCTGGTCGCCGACGGCAGCAACAAGCCCTACAAGTGCAAGATCCGCGCGCCGGGTTTTGCGCATCTGCAGGCGATGGACTTCATCTGCCGCGGGCATCTGCTCGCCGACGTGTCCGCGATTCTCGGCTCGCTCGACATCGTGTTTGGAGAGGTCGACCGCTGATGGGGCAGGAGCCGATCCAGTTCGACCGGGCTTCAGGGGCGCTCGAAGGAGCGAACCTCTGGGAGCGTACGGCTGCGCTGGCGTTGGCGACCGGCTCGAAGATCTCCTCGCACTTCTCGCATCGCGGTTACAATCATTGCGCCAATTTGCTGCGCAAGGCACTGCCGGAACGTAACATCGCGATCAAGCTCAATGCGGACGCGGTGTTCGAGTTTCCCTATGGCGACGGCTATTGGAGCAAACTGCTCAACCGCACCTATCGTTACGAAGACGAGCTGGAGCTGCTGTTTCTGGACTCCGTCGACGTCGACTACACCTTCATCGATTGCGGCGCCAATTACGGCTATTGGTCGGTGCTGGTGTCGAGCGCGCCCTATGGCGCGCACCCGGCGATCGCGATCGAGCCGTCGTCGGCGAATTTCTCGAAACTGGCCAATAATGCGTGTCTCAACCGCAGTCGCTTCGACGTCATGAAATGCGCCATCGGCGCGGCGCGCGGCACGGCGCAGCTCACCGGCACCAAGCACGAGGCCTTCAGCATCGCGGGTAGCGTTGCGGGCGGCGAGCGGGTCCCGGTGATGGCGCTTGATGATCTGATCGATGACGGCAAGGTCACGGCATCAGGCAAATATCTCATCAAGCTGGATGTCGAGGGCGTCGAGATCGAGGCGATCAAGGGCGGTGCGCGCCTGCTCGCCACCGACAGCATGATCCTGTGCGAAGAGCATGGCCAGGACCGCAACCATACGGTCTCACGCTACATCCTTGACCAGACGCCATTGAAGCTTCTGGTTTACGACCCGCAGAGTGGCCGGCTCGAGACCGTCACCGAACTGTCCATCCTCGACCGGATCAAGGTGTCCGCCCACGTTGGTTACAACGTATTCGGCACGGCGAGCGCGTTCTGGCTGAGCCGCATCGACGCGCTCAACGCCAAAGTCGCACGCCGCATCCAATGAAAGACTGAGAGCCCATGTCCGTCCGCCGTCTTGCACCGAAGGAATTGCAGCCCGCGAGCTTTACGTTCACGGACGAGAATCTGGCGTTTGCGAAGGCGCAGATCGCCAAATATCCGGAAGGCCGGCAGGCTTCCGCCGTGATCGCGATCCTGTGGCGGGCGCAGGAGCAGCACGAGGGCTGGGTGCCGGAAGCCGCGCTCCGCGTCGTCGCCGACATGCTCGACATGCCCTATATCCGCGTGCTGGAGATCGCGACCTTCTATACCATGTTCCAGCTGCAGCCGGTCGGCAAGAAAGCTCATGTCCAGGTCTGCGGCACCACGCCGTGCCGTCTCCGCGGCGCCGAGGATCTGATCGAGATCTGCCGGCATCGCATCCATCACGATCCCTTCCATCTCTCCAAGGATGGCGATTTCTCGTGGGAGGAGGTCGAGTGCCTCGGCGCCTGCGTGAATGCGCCGATGGTGCAGGTCTGGAAGGACACCTACGAAGACCTGACGCCGGACAGTTTCGGCAAGGTGCTGGACGGCTTTGCGACCGGTCAGCCACTGAAGCCGGGTCCCCAGAACGGGCGGCAGTTCTCCGCGCCGATCGGCGGGCCGACCACGCTGAAGGAAAACACATGAGCCGCTTCAGCATCCAACCGCTGGTCAAGGAAGCTTTCTGATCATGCTCGCAGACAAGGACCGTATCTTCACCAACCTCTATGGCCTCCATGATTGGGGTCTCGAAGGTGCGCGCCGCCGCGGCGGCTGGGACGGCACCAAGGGCCTGATCGAGAAAGGCCGCGACTGGATCATCAGCGAGATGAAGGCTTCGGGCCTGCGCGGCCGCGGCGGCGCCGGCTTCCCGACCGGGCTGAAATGGTCGTTCATGCCGAAGGAGTCGACCGACGGCCGGCCGAGCTATCTCGTGGTCAATGCCGACGAATCCGAGCCCGGCACCTGCAAGGACCGCGAGATCATGCGGCACGACCCGCATACGCTGGTCGAAGGCTGCCTGCTCGCGAGCTTCGCGATGGGCGCGCATGCCTGCTACATCTATGTCCGCGGCGAATTCATCCGCGAGCGCGAGCACCTGCAAGCGGCAGTCGACCAGGCCTATGAAGCCAACCTGATCGGCAAGAACAACATCCACGGCTGGCCGTTCGACCTCTATGTCGCCCACGGCGCCGGCGCCTATATCTGCGGCGAGGAGACCGCGCTGCTCGAAAGCCTGGAAGGCAAGAAGGGCCAGCCGCGGCTGAAGCCGCCGTTCCCGGCCAATGTTGGCCTCTATGGCTGCCCGACCACGGTCAACAACGTCGAGTCGATCGCAGTGGCGCCGACCATCCTGCGCCGTGGCGCCGCCTGGTTTGCCGGCATCGGCAACCCGAACAATGTCGGCACCAAGCTGTTCTGCATCTCCGGCCATGTCGAGCGCCCCTGCAATGTCGAAGAGGCGATGGGCATTCCGTTCCGCGAGCTGATCGAGCGGCATTGTGGCGGCATCCGCGGCGGCTGGGACAACCTCAAGGCCGTGATCCCCGGCGGCTCCTCGGTGCGCATGGTGCCGGCCGCGCAGATCATCGATACGCCGATGGAGTTCGACAGCCTGAGCAAGCTGCGCTCCGGTCTCGGCACCGCGGCCGTGATCGTGATGGACAAGTCGACCGACCTGATCCGGGCGATCGCGCGGATCTCCTATTTCTACAAGCACGAGAGTTGCGGCCAGTGCACGCCGTGCCGCGAGGGCACGGGCTGGATGTGGCGGGTCTTGAGCCGCATGGCCGAAGGCCGAGCCCACAAGCGCGAGATCGACATGCTCTTGGAAGTGACCAAGCAGGTCGAGGGCCACACCATCTGCGCGCTCGGCGATGCCGCGGCCTGGCCGATCCAGGGCCTGATCGCGCATTTCCGGCACGAGATCGAGGAGCGAATCGATCAGTATTCGCATAAGGCCGATATTGATGATGTCGGCGTGCGCGATCCCGTGATGGTGGCCGCGGAGTAGGGCGATGGCCAACCACTTCCTTTTCTCGAGCGCGACGCGGGAGCTGGATACGCTCACGTGTCGACTCAGCTACCTCAGTCTCATCGCAAGGGGCGCCGGAATGGCGCTCGCTCGCGCCAGTGGCAGATAATCGCATGACCAAGATCATCGTCGACGGCAAAGAGATCGATGTCCCGCCGGAATATACGCTGTTGCAGGCGTGCGAGGCGGCGGGCGCCGAGATTCCGCGCTTCTGCTACCATGAGCGGTTGTCGATCGCCGGCAATTGCCGGATGTGCCTGGTCGAGGTGAAGGGCGGTCCGAAGCCGGTCGCGAGCTGCGCCTGGGGCGTGCGCGACTGCCGGCCGGGTCCGAAGGGCGAGCCGCCGGAGATCTCGACGCGATCGCCGATGGTGAAGAAGGCGCGCGAAGGCGTGATGGAATTCCTTCTCATCAACCATCCGCTGGACTGCCCGATCTGCGACCAGGGCGGCGAGTGCGACCTGCAGGATCAGGCGATGGGCTATGGTGTCGACACCAGCCGCTTCGCCGAGAACAAGCGCGCGGTCGAGGACAAATATCTCGGCGCGCTGGTCAAGACCTCGATGAACCGCTGCATCCAGTGCACGCGCTGCGTCCGCTTCTCGGCGGAAGTATGCGGCGTGCCGGAAATGGGGGCGACTGGCCGCGGCGAGGACATGGAGATCACGACCTATCTGGAGCATGCGCTGAGCTCCGAGCTGCAGGGCAACCTGGTCGATATCTGCCCCGTGGGTGCGCTGACCTCAAAACCCTATGCGTTCGCGGCGCGTCCGTGGGAACTCGGCAAGACTCAGTCGATCGACGTGATGGACGGGCTCGGATCGGCGATCCGCGTCGATACCCGTGGCCGCGAGGTGATGCGGATCCTGCCGCGCGTCAACGACGCCGTGAACGAGGAGTGGATCTCTGACAAGACGCGCCATGTCGTCGACGGCCTGCGGACGCAGCGGCTCGACCGGCCCTATATCCGCGAGAACGGCAGGTTGCGCGCGGCATCCTGGCAGGAAGCGTTCAATGCGATTGCCGCCAAGGTGAAACGCATCGACGGCAAGCGCATCGGCGCCATCGCGGGCGATCTCGCCGCGGTCGAGGAGATGTTCGCGCTGAAGGACCTGCTGGCGCGGATCGGCTCGACCAATGTGGCGGTGCAGGGGGGCGACAGCTTCGATCCGAAGGCAGGTCGCGGCTCCTACATCTTCAACCCGACCATTGCCGGCATCGAGCAGGCCGACGCGATCCTGATCGTTGGTGCCAATCCGCGCAAGGAAGCGGCCGTGCTGAACGCGCGCATCCGCAAGCGCTGGCGCTCAGGCCACCTCAAGGTCGGCGTCGTCGGCCCGAAGGTCGATCTCACCTACGACTACGAGCATATCGGTGCCGGTACCAATTCATTGAACGATGTGGCCGCCGGCAAGCACTCGTTCGCAACGACGTTCCGGAATGCCAAGAACCCGATCGTGGTCGTTGGCGCCGGCGCCGCCGCACGTCATGACGGTGCGGCGCTGCTGTCGCTCGCAGCCAAGATCGCGCTCGACGTCAATGCGCTGCGCGACGACTGGAACGGCTTTGCCGTGCTGCACGACACCGCCTCGCGGGTCGGCGCGCTCGACATCGGCTTTACCGGCACCGGCCTTACTTCGGCACAGATGACGACCTTCGGCACCATGGACGTGCTGTTCCTGCTCGGCGCCGACGAGACCAACGTGCCCGAGGGCGTGTTCACGGTCTATATCGGCACCCACGGCGACCGCGGCGCGCATCGCGCCGACATCATTCTGCCGGGCGCGGCCTATACCGAGAAGTCCGGCATCTATGTCAACACCGAGGGGCGGGCGCAGGCGACCGGCCGCGCGTCGTTCCCGCCGGGCGAGGCGCGCGAGGACTGGGCGATCATCCGTGCGCTGTCGGACGTGCTGGGCAAGAAGCTGCCTTATGACTCGCAGGCTGCCTTGCGCGCCGCGATCTTCAAGGTTGCGCCGCACCTTCAGCGCCTCGACCAGATCGAAGCCGGCAAGCTCACCGATCTCAGGGCATTGGCAGGGAAGGGCGGCAGCCTGGAGAAGGCGCCGTTCAAGACCCTCGTCGAAGACTTCTATCTCACCAACCCGATCGCACGCGCGTCGGCGGTGATGGCGGAATGCTCCCGCCTCGCCGCCGGGCAGGTCGTGCTGACGGCAGCGGAGTGAGCGTGATCTGATGGCTGATTTCTTCGCAAGCTCATTCTGGACCGGCTTCCTCTATCCGCTGATCATCATGGTCGCGGAAAGCCTGCTGGTACTGGTCGTGCTCCTGGTCGCGATCGCCTACATCCTGCTGGCCGACCGCAAGATCTGGGCGGCGGTGCAGATCCGGCGTGGCCCCAACGTGGTCGGGCCGTTCGGCCTGTTCCAGTCCTTCGCCGACCTGCTGAAGTTCGTGCTGAAGGAGCCGATCATTCCCTCCGGCGCCAACAAGGGCGTGTTCCTGCTGGCGCCGCTGGTGTCGTGCGTGCTCGCGCTCGCCGCCTGGGCTGTGATCCCGACCAATCTCGGCTGGGCGATCGCCGACATCAATGTCGGCATCCTCTTCATCTTCGCGATCTCGTCGCTGTCGATCTACGGCATCATCATGGCCGGCTGGTCGTCGAACTCGAAATACCCGTTCCTGGCCGCGCTGCGCTCGGCGGCGCAGATGGTGTCCTACGAGGTCTCCATCGGCTTCGTCATCATCACCGTCCTGCTCTGCGCCGGCACGCTGAACCTGTCAGCGGTGGTCGAGGCGCAGCACGTGCGGGGGCTCGCGAGCCTGATCGGGCTGCCCAAGCTGACCATCCTGAACTGGTATGTCTGGCCCCTGTTCCCGATGTTCGTCGTGTTCTACGTCTCGGCGCTCGCGGAAACCAACCGGCCGCCCTTCGATCTCGTCGAGGCGGAGTCCGAGCTCGTCGCAGGCTTCATGGTCGAATATGGCTCGACGCCGTATCTGCTGTTCATGCTCGGCGAGTATGTCGCGATCACCACGATGTGCGCGCTGGCGACCATCCTGTTCCTCGGTGGCTGGCTGCCGCCGATCGACGTCGCGCCGCTCAACTGGATCCCCGGCGTGATCTGGTTCGCGCTGAAACTGTTCTTCATGTTCTTCCTGTTCGCGATGGCGAAAGCGATCGTGCCGCGCTACCGCTATGACCAGTTGATGCGTCTGGGCTGGAAAGTGTTCCTGCCGCTATCGCTGGCGATGGTGGTCGTCGTGGCCGGCGTGCTGCACTTCGCCGACATCGCGCCGAAATGAGGCCGTCAATGAGTGTCAACGCCACCGCCCGTTCGCTGCTGCTGTCGGAATTCGTATCGGCGTTCTTCCTCGCCATGCGCTATTTCTTTCAAGCCAAGCCGACATTGAACTATCCGTTCGAGAAGGGGCCGATCTCGCCGCGCTTCCGCGGCGAGCATGCGCTGCGCCGCTATCCCAACGGGGAAGAGCGCTGCATCGCCTGCAAGCTGTGCGAGGCGATCTGCCCGGCTCAGGCGATCACCATCGAGGCCGGTCCGCGCCGCAATGACGGCACCCGTCGCACGGTGCGTTACGACATCGACATGGTGAAGTGCATCTATTGCGGGCTGTGCCAGGAGGCATGCCCGGTCGACGCTATCGTCGAGGGGCCGAATTTCGAATTCGCGACCGAGACCCGCGAGGAGCTCTACTATGACAAGGCGAAGCTGCTCGCCAATGGCGACCGCTGGGAGCGCGAGATCTCCAAGGCTATCGCGCTCGACGCGCCGTACCGCTGAGGGCTGATGATGATCCTGCCAGCGCTCTTCTTTTATCTCTTCGCCGCGGTCTGCGTCGCCTCAGCGGTGATGGTGATCGTCTCGAAGAACCCCGTTCACTCGGTGCTCTATTTGATCCTCGCCTTCGTCAACGCCTCCGGCCTGTTCGTGCTGATGGGCGCCGAATTCCTGGCGATGATCCTGGTCGTCGTCTATGTCGGTGCGGTCGCGGTGCTCTTTTTGTTCGTGATCATGATGCTCGACGTCGACTTCACCGAGCTGCGCGAGGGGTTCCTGCAGTACATGCCGATCGGTCTCGTGATCGGCGGCATCTTCCTGTTCGAGCTGCTGCTGACCGTGTCCTACTGGGTCATCAATCCCGGCACGACCAAGACGATCACGGCCGCGATCCCGACCAATGTCACCAACACCGAGGCGCTCGGGCTGGTGCTCTATACGAAGTACATCCATTACTTCCAGCTCGCCGGCATGGTGCTGCTGGTGGCGATGATCGGCGCCATCGTGCTGACGTTGCGCCACAAGGTCAACGTCAAGCGGCAGGACATCAACGTGCAGAACGCCCGCACGCCTGAGATGGCGATGGCGGTGCGCAAGGTCGCCGTCGGGCAGGGGCTGCAGGATGCGGATGCGGCGGAGTGGGTGAAATGACCATCGGGCTCGGACATTATCTCTCGGTTGCCGCGATGCTGTTCACGCTCGGCATCCTCGGCATCTTCCTCAACCGCAAGAACATCATCGTCATCCTGATGTCGGTCGAGCTGATCCTGCTTGCCGTGAACATCAACCTGGTGGCGTTCTCGACCTTCCTCGGCGACATCGTCGGCCAGGTGTTCGCGCTGTTGGTGCTGACGGTCGCCGCCGCCGAGGCCGCGATCGGCCTCGCGGTGCTGGTGGTGTATTTCCGCAACCGCGGCTCGATCGCGGTTGAAGACGTCAATCTGATGAAGGGCTAGGGCGCATGAACTGCAACAGCATGATCATGCGTAAGGGAACGGGCGAATGATCCAGGCCATTGTCTTTCTGCCGCTGCTGGGCGCCATCCTGGCCGGCGTGATCGCGCTGTTCGGCGCGCATGCGCGCAACCCGAGCGGCGACACCGTCGAGCATCACGATGATGGGCACCATCACGCCTCGACCACGCCTGTGAACGCGGATGCCGGCGTCATCCATGCGGCGAGCCATGAGCCGGATGCGCATGACGCGCACGGCCACGACGATCATCACGTCGCGGAGCCGCCGGCGGCCGGATCGCGGGCCGCCGAGCTGATCACCACCGCGCTGTTGTTCGTGGCGGCGGCGCTATCCTGGATGACCCTGGTCAATGTCGGCTTCATGCATCACGATGCCGGCGTGACCGAGATCCTGCCCTGGATCAATTCCGGCGACCTGCAGGTGTCCTGGGCTTTGCGCGTCGACACGCTGACCGCGGTGATGCTGGTCGTGGTCACAACCGTGTCCTCGCTCGTCCATCTCTATTCGATCGGCTACATGGACGAGGATCCGAACCGTCCGCGCTTCTTCGGCTATCTCAGCCTGTTCACCTTCGCGATGCTGATGCTGGTCACGGCGAACGACCTGGTCCAGCTGTTCTTCGGCTGGGAGGGCGTCGGTCTCGCCAGCTACCTGTTGATCGGCTTCTGGTACCAGAAGCCATCGGCGAATGCGGCAGCGATCAAGGCCTTCGTCGTCAACCGGGTCGGCGATTTCGGCTTCGCGCTTGGCATCTTCACGGTGTTCATGCTGGTCGGCTCGACCGATTTCGACACCATCTTCGGTGCCGCGCCGGGCATCGCCCTTGCTCACAAGACCGTCGACTTCCTGGGCTGGCATGCCGATGCGATGACGCTCGCCTGCCTGCTGCTGTTCATGGGCGCGATGGGCAAGTCGGCGCAATTTCTGCTGCACACCTGGTTGCCGGACGCGATGGAAGGTCCGACGCCGGTCTCGGCGCTGATCCATGCCGCGACCATGGTGACCGCCGGCGTGTTCATGGTGGCGCGGCTGTCGCCGCTGTTCGAGCTCGCACCGGATGCGCAGGCCGTGGTGATGTTCTTCGGCGCCACCACCGCGTTCTTCGCCGCGACGATCGGCCTGGTGCAGAACGACATCAAGCGCATCGTCGCCTACTCGACCTGCTCGCAGCTCGGCTACATGTTCGTGGCGATGGGAGCAGGGGCCTATTCGGTCGGCATGTTCCACCTGTTCACGCACGCCTTCTTCAAGGCGCTGCTGTTCTTGGGCTCAGGCTCGGTGATCTACGCGATGCATCACGAGCAGGACATCCGCAACATGGGCGGGCTGTGGCGCAAGATCCCCTACACGTTTGCGGTGATGACCGTCGGTACCTTGGCGCTGACAGGCTTCCCCGGGTTTGCGGGCTTCTTCTCCAAGGATGCGATCATCGAGTCGGCTTATGCGGCGCATAACCCGTTCGCCACCTACGCCTACTTCCTCACGGTGGTGGCGGCCGGCTTGACCTCGTTCTATTCTTGGCGCCTGGTCTGGAAGACCTTCTTCGGTCCGCCGCATGATCAGCATCACTACGAGGCGGCGCATGAGAGCCCGATCTGGATGCTGATCCCGATCGGCGTGCTCGCGGTCGGTTCGGTCCTGGCCGGCTTCCCGTTCAAGGAGCTGTTTACGAACGATCATCTCGTCGAGCAGTTCTTTGGCGAGTCGCTTAAGATGAACCCGCATATCCTCGAGGATATGGAGCACATGCCGTTCTGGCTCGGGCAGCTTCCGTTCGTGATGTTCCTGGTCGGTTTCGGGCTGTCCTGGCTGTTCTACATCGGTAATCCCTCGATCCCCGAGGAGTTGGCGCGCCAGCAGCCGCTGCTCTACAAGTTCCTGCTCAACAAGTGGTACTTCGACGAGCTGTATGACGTCATCTTCGTCCGTCCTGCGAAGTGGCTCGGCCGCTTCCTCTGGAAGAAGGGCGATGGTTTCGTCATCGACGGCTTTGGGCCGGACGGCGTATCGGCGCGGGTGCTCGACGTCACCCGCAACGTCGTCAAGATCCAGACCGGTTATCTCTATCACTACGCCTTTGCCATGCTGATCGGCGTTGCCGGCCTGATCACGTGGTTCATGTTCATGGGAGGCCAGCAATGACCACCTGGCCAATTCTGTCTGTCGTCACCTTTCTTCCGCTTGTCGGGGTGCTGCTGATCTATCTGCTCAGCGGCGACGACGAAGCCGCCCGGCGCAATGCGCGCTGGATCGCTTTGTGGACCACGCTGATCACTTTCGCGGTGTCGGTGATCCTGGTGCTGCGCTTCGATGCTTCGCAGACCGACTTCCAGTTCGTCGAAAAGGCCAACTGGCTCGCCAGTGGCATCACCTATCATATGGGCGTCGACGGCATTTCGCTGCCGTTCGTGATCCTGACCACCGCGTTGATGCCGTTCTGCATCCTCGCAAGCTGGAAGTCGGTGACATCCAGGGTGCGCGAATACATGATGGCGTTCCTGGTCCTGGAAACGCTGATGGTTGGCACCTTCTCGTCGCTCGACCTCGTGCTGTTCTATCTGTTCTTCGAGGGCGGCTTGATCCCGATGTTCCTGATCATCGGCGTCTGGGGTGGTCCGCGCCGGGTCTATGCGTCCTTCAAGTTCTTCCTTTACACGCTGCTCGGCTCGGTGTTGATGCTGCTCGCCATCATGGCGCTGTACTGGAATGGCGGCACCACCGATATTCCGACCTTGATGCACACCAACGTCCCGCGGTCGTTGCAGACTTGGGCGTGGCTTGCGTTCTTCGCCTCTTTTGCGGTGAAGATGCCGATGTGGCCGGTGCACACCTGGCTGCCGGATGCGCACGTCGAGGCGCCAACCGCAGGCTCTGTGATCCTGGCTGCGATCCTCCTGAAGATGGGCGGTTACGGTTTCCTGCGTTTCTCGCTGCCGATGTTCCCGTTGGCCTCGCATGACTTCGCGCCGCTGATCTGGACGCTGTCGGCGATCGCGATCATCTACACCTCGCTGGTCGCGCTGATGCAGGAGGATATCAAGAAGCTGATCGCGTACTCGTCGGTCGCGCACATGGGCTTCGTCACCATGGGCATCTTCGCCGGCACCATGCAGGGTGTCGCCGGCGGAGTGTTCCAGATGATCTCGCACGGGATCGTCTCCGGCGCGCTGTTCCTCTGCGTCGGCATCGTCTACGACCGCATGCACACCCGAGAGATCGCGGCCTATGGCGGCCTCGTCAACCGGATGCCGCTCTACGCGCTGGTGTTCATGGTCTTCACCATGGCCAATGTCGGTCTGCCCGGCACGTCCGGCTTCGTCGGCGAATTCATGACCCTGCTGGGCACCTTCCGTGTCTCGATCCCGACCGCGTTCTTCGCGACATCAGGCGTGATCCTGTCGGCGGCCTATGCGCTGTGGCTCTACCGCAAGGTGGTGTTCGGCGCGCTGGTGAAGCCGTCGCTGCAGACCATCAAGGACCTCACCTTCCGCGAAGGCCTGTTGCTGTTCCCGCTGGTGGCGCTGACCATTCTGTTCGGAGTCTATCCGAAGCCGGTCCTCGACATATCGGCGGCCTCGGTTCAACAGCTGGTCAATAACTACAATACCGCCGTGACGGCCGTGAAGGCCGCCTCGCTGCAGCAATAGACCCCATGAGATCGGGACACGAACGATGATCGAGAATTTTGGGGCTCAGCTCGGGGTGGTGCTGCCGGAGTTGATTCTGGCCTTGGGCGCGATGGTGCTCTTGATGCTGGGCGCCTTCCGCGGACAGCGGGCGACCGGGCTCGTCACGACACTGGCCGTGTGCCTGCTGATCGTAGTTGGGCTGTTGGTGCTATGGCGGCCGACCGGACAGGCGTTCGGCGGCAGCTTCATCGGCGACGACTATGCGCGCTTCCTGAAGATCCTGGCGCTGATCGGCTCGGCCGCAACCCTGATCATGTCGGCGGAATTCCTCTCGGCACCGGACCGGCGCATTTTCGAATATGCCATTCTGGTGCTGCTCTCGACGCTCGGCATGATGGTGCTGATCTCGGCCGGCGACCTGATTGCGCTCTATCTCGGGCTCGAGCTGATGTCGCTCGCGCTTTATGTCGTCGCTTCGAGCCATCGTGACAACGCCAAGTCGACCGAAGCCGGCCTGAAGTACTTTGTCCTCGGCGCACTGTCGTCGGGCATGCTGCTCTATGGCGCATCGCTGATCTACGGCTTCACCGGCACCGTCAGCTTCGCCGGCATTGCGGCTGCGGCGAAGGGCGGCAGCATCGGCATCGTGTTCGGCATCGTTTTCTTGTTCGCCGGTCTCTGCTTCAAAGTCTCGGCCGTGCCGTTCCATATGTGGACCCCTGACGTCTATGAAGGCGCACCGACCCCGGTCACCGCCTTCTTCGCCTCGGCGCCGAAGGTCGCAGCGCTTGCCGTGTTTACCCGTGTGGCGCTGACCGCGTTCCCCGGCATTACGTTCCAGTGGCAGCAGATCATCGTGTTCGTCTCGATCGCCTCGATGGCGCTCGGCTCGTTCGCCGCCATCGGCCAGACCAACATCAAGCGTCTGATGGCCTATTCGTCGATCGGCCATATGGGTTTCGCGTTGGTCGGCCTCGCCGCTGGCACCGTCGAGGGTGCGCAGGGCGTGCTGATGTATATCGCGATCTATGTCGCGATGACGCTCGGCTCCTTTGCCGTTATCATGTCGATCAAGCGCAACGGGCAGTCGTTCGAGAAGATCAGCGATTTCTCCGGCCTTTCCCGCACCAACCCGCTGCTCGCCTTCTTCTTCGCGATGCTGCTGTTCTCGCTGGCCGGCATTCCACCGCTCGCGGGCTTCTTCGCCAAATGGTACGTGTTCGTCGCCGCGATCAAGGCCGGGCTGTTCACGCTCTCGGTGATTGGCGTGCTGACCAGCGTGGTCGGGGCGTATTATTATCTCTTGATCGTCAAGACGATGTATTTCGACGAGCCGCTGCAGGTGCTCGATCCGGTCAGGATCGAGCTGCGCACCGTGCTTGCGGTCGCGGGCATCTTCAACATCCTGTTCTTCGCTTATCCGGGACCGCTGGTTCGTGCGGCGACCGTCGCGGCGAAGTCGCTGTTCTAGATGGCCTTCACTCTCGGTCCGCGCGCGACCAAGGCAGGCTACGGGCTGATTGCGTTCGATCAAGCCGGCTCGACCAATGCCGAGGCACTGACGCGGGCGCGAGGCGGCGAGCGCGGGCCTTGCTGGTTCGTGACGACCGAGCAGACCGCAGGGCGCGGCCGGCGACAACGAGCGTGGATCGCGCCGCGGGGCAATCTCGCCGCCAGCGTGCTCGAGGTTCTGGACGTGACGCCGGCAATCGCCGCGACGCTCGGCTTCGCGGTAGGTGTTGCGATGGTGAGCGCGCTGCGGCAGGTGAGCCTCGAGGCCGTGATGCGGACCGGGGGCGGACAGCTGGATTTTGCGCTGAAATGGCCTAACGATGTGCTGGCCAACGGCCAGAAGCTCTGCGGCATTCTGGTCGAGGCCGAGCAGGTAGCGGCAGGCCTGGCGGTCGTGGTCGGCATCGGCACGAACGTCGTGGCGGCGCCGGCGGGAACGCCGACGCAAGCGACCTCGCTGAATGCGCTTGGTATTGCCGTCTCCGCAGAGGATCTGTTCAGGGCGCTGGCCGATCACTGGGCGGAATACCGCGGTATCTGGCAGGATGGCCGCGGCTTCCCCGAGATCCGCAAGGCATGGCTCGGCTGCGCCGCGGGGCTCGGCCAGCCGGTTGCCATCAGCTCCGGCAATGCCGTCATCGAGGGAACATTCGATACGATCGACGAACAGGGCTGTATGGTGGTCCGGACCACGGAGGGAAGATTGGTGCCGATCACTGCAGGCGACGTCTATTTCGGTACGGCAGCCACGGCGAGGGCGCTCTAGATGGCACGGCCGGATGAACTGACTTTCGCGCCACTTGGCGGCGTCGGCGAGATCGGCATGAACCTGTCGATCTACGGGCTCGGCAATCGCCACCAGCGCTCCTGGCTTGCGATCGATCTCGGCGTCTCCTTTGGCGACGAGGAGCATTTGCCGGGCATCGACCTGATCATGCCGGACATCAGCTTCCTTGAGAAGGAGCGTAACAACCTCGTCGGACTGGTGCTGACGCATGCCCATGAGGATCATTTCGGCGCCATCATCGATTTGTGGCCGCGGCTGAAATGTCCGATCTACGCCACCAAGTTCAGCGCTGCGCTGTTCGAGGCCAAATGCGCGGCCGAACGCAATGCGCCGAAGATCCCAGTCACCGTGATCCCGTCGGGCGGCCGCGTCGATATCGGTCCGTTCAATGTCGAATTCATTCCGGTTGCGCATTCGATTCCGGAAGCGCACGCCATCGCCATCCACACCGAGGTCGGCACCGTCCTGCACACCGGTGACTGGAAGATCGATCCGACACCGGTATTGGGCCCACCCACCGATGAGAAGCGGCTGCGCGAGCTCGGCGATGCCGGACTGATGGCTCTGATCGGCGATTCCACCAACGCCGTCCGCGACGGGCGCTCGCCCTCGGAGGCCGAGGTGGCCAAGACCATCACCGAGCTGGTGAAGGGTGCCAAAGGCCGGGTCGCCGTCACGACCTTTGCGTCGAATGTCGCGCGCATCCGCGCCGTTGCCGACGCGGCAAAGGCCGCCGACCGCGAGGTCGTGGTGGTCGGCCGCGCCATGGAGCGCGTGGTGCAGGTCGCGCGCGAGACGGGCTACCTCGATGGTGTGCAGAATTTCCGCGGCATGGATCTCTACGGTCATTTCCCGGCGGACAAGGTGCTGGCGCTGTGTACCGGCAGCCAGGGTGAGCCGCGCGCGGCGCTGGCACGGATCGCCAATGACGACCATCCGCTGGTCACTCTGAACCGCGGCGACAGCGTCATCTTCTCCTCGCGCACCATTCCCGGCAACGAGAAGGCGGTCGGCGCCATCATCAACGGGCTGGTGGAGCAGGGCATTAAGGTCATCACCGACCGCGATCATCTGGTTCACGTCTCCGGCCATCCCCGCCGCGACGAGCTGCGCGACATGATTTCCTGGACCCGGCCGCAGCTCTTGATTCCCGTGCATGGCGAGGCGCTGCATCTCTCCGAGCACGCGCGGCTCGCGCGCGCCTGCGGCGTGCCGAAGGTGATCACCTGCCGCAACGGCGCCCTGATCAAGCTTGGGCCCGGCGAGCCCGGCATCATCGGCGAGGTGCCGGCAGGCCGGCTCTACAAGGACGGCAATATCGTCGAGGATGCCAAGTCGCGCGCGGTGGCCGAACGGCGCAAGATGGCGTTCGCGGGTTGCATCTTCATCGCCATCGCGGTCACCGATAAGGGCGAGATGGTCGACGAGCCCGAAGTCGATCTGGTCGGTATCCCCGAGAAGACGATGGCGGGCGAGGAGATCGACGACATCGTGTTCGACGCTGTGATGTCGACCTTCGAAGGGCTGCCGCGGGCGCGCCGCCGCGATCCCGACGCGATGGCGGAATCGATACGGCGCGCGGTGCGGGCGGCCGTCAACGAGCACTGGGGCAAGAAGCCGATCTGCCTCGTGCATGTGCTGGAAGTATGAACATCGGCCGACAAGGCCGACGGCGTAAGCAATAATGGAGGCGTCATGTTGGGCCGGCTCAACCACGTGGCCATCGCGGTCAAGGACGCGGAAAAGGCCGCGCAGATCTACGGCACCGCCTTCGGGGCCGAGATTTCGCCTGCCGTGCCGCTGCCGGAGCATGGCGTCGTCACCGTGTTCGTGACGCTGCCGAACACCAAGATCGAGTTCATTCAGCCGCTGGGCGAGGCTTCGCCAATCGCGAAATTCCTCGAGCGCAATGCCGATGGCGGCATTCATCATGTCTGCTACGAGGTCGCCGATATCATCGCCTCGCGCGATACTCTGATCAAGCAGGGCGCACGGGTGCTCGGCGACGGTCAGCCGAAAATCGGTGCCCACGGCAAGCCGGTGTTGTTCCTGCACCCAAAGGACTTCTCCGGCGCGCTGGTCGAGATCGAACAGTCCTGAACAGGTGAGATAGTTCGCGATGGCCTATATAATCTCGACCTGGTTTGCGATCTACTTCGTGATCTGGTGGATTGCGCTGTTCTTGACCCTGCCGTTCGGCATCCGCAGCCAGCACGAGGACGGCGGCGGTGCGCCCGGCACGGATCCCGGCGCGCCGGTCATGAGCCGCATGGGCCCGCGGCTGCTCTGGACCACGGTGCTTTCGACGATCATCTTCGCCGCCGGGCTTGCGGCCTATGATGCCGATTATCTGAACGTCGAACGCCTGTCGAGGCTGATGGGCATGCCGTTCTAGAACGGTTGCGCTGCAACGACCGAATGCGAAGCCGACGCGCACATCCGCGTCGGCTTTTTGCTATAGTGGGCGACAAAACATGATCGATCAGGGGAGGCCGTCCATCATGACCTTGCATGCCGTTCCGCCAGAGGGCTATCGCATCCTGCGCGAAGGCGACCTGCGCGACTATCTTGCAGGAATTCCTGCTGCTGCGGCGCGGCTCGGCGGCCCGCCGGAGGGCTGGTCGATCAGCGAGGTCGGCGACGGCAATCTCAATCTGGTGTTCATCGTCAAGGGCGCCTCGGGCGGGCTCGCGGTCAAGCAGGCGCTGCCTTATGTGCGGCTCGTTGGCGAGAGCTGGCCCCTGCCGCTGTCGCGTTCGCACTATGAATATCTGGCGCTGACGAACCAGGCGAAGCTCGCAGCCGATCTGGTGCCTGCCGTGCTTCACCATGACGAGGGGCTGGCTCTGGTCGCGATGGAGCTGCTCGAGCCGCACATCATCATGCGCAAGGGGCTGGTTGCGGGCACGATCTATCCCGCCTTTGTCGACCACATCACGACCTTCATCGCGCGTACGCTGTTCTTCTCCTCCGACCTCGCGCTGCCGGCTGCGCAGAAGAAGGAGGCGATCGCGGCTTTCGCCGGCAATCATGCGCTGTGCAAGATCACCGAGGATTTGATCTTCACCGATCCCTATCGCGTCGCCGAGCAGAATCGCTGGACCGCGCCGTGGCTGGATGCGACCGCCGCGCAGTTCCGCGACGATCTCGAATTGCATGTTGCGATCAGCAGGCTGAAGCTCAAGTTCTTGAGCTCTGCAGAGGCATTGCTGCATGGCGATCTTCATACCGGCTCGATCATGGTCACTGCGCACGAGACACGCGTGATCGATCCCGAATTCGCCTTCTATGGCCCGATGGGTTTTGATATCGGCGCCATCATCGCCAATCTGCTGATGGCCTATCTTGCCTCCGCTGGACATGAGCGCGAGGCGCGGTCGCGGCGCGCGTTCGAGGCCTGGGTGCTGGAGACGGTCGAACAGACGTGGGGCGAGTTTGCGCGCAAGTTTCTCGAGTTGTGGCGCAGTGAGGCCGCAGGCGATGCTTATCCGGTGTCGCTGTTCCCCGGCGAAGCAGGGGCCGTGCGGCTGGAGGCGGAGCGGCAGGCATATATGGCGCGGCTGTTCCAGGACACGGTCGGTTTCGTAGCCGCCAAAATCATCCGTCGCATCCTCGGGCTCGCCCATAACATCGATTTCGAATTGATCGAGGATCCGAAGATGCGTGCGACTTGCGAGGCGCGCAGCCTGCGGCTGGCGCGTGCGCTGATGGTCGACACGGCATCGTTCACGACAATCGGCGGCGTCACGCAAGCGGCACGTGCCGCGCGCGACTGGCAGCCGGAGTTTTGAGCTACGTTATGGTAACGCTATTGGGCCGGCAGGAGAAAGTCGTTCAATGCTCGCGTGACGGCCTCTGGCCGATCCAGCGGCGCGAGATGGCCGCAATCGGGAATGATTTCGAGCCGCGCATTCCGGAGCAGGCGGCTGGCGCGTTCGGCGACCGCAATCGGTATCAGCGGATCATCGGCACCATGGAGGACGAGTGTGGGAACGTCCAGCTCCGGAAGCCGATCGACGTAACAGGTTCGTAGTCCGTACCAGCCGACCTCGCGGCGCTCCCATTTGCGAAACGCGGCGGCGGCGTGCGGCTTGCGCATCAACCGCGTGATATGATCAAGCAGATCGACGGGCGGTGGCGCCGGACGATGCGGCATCGCGCCCTGAAGCATCCAACGCGTGAGGCGCTGGCTGCTCGTCAGCAGGTGCCATTGCAGGGCGCTTACCCCCGGCAGATGGACAACGAACCAGGTGGCGCGCCCGCCGGGAAGCGCATCGTCCAGGCACGCGCTGTCGATCAGGACGAGGCGCTCGACCCGCTCCGGCGCGTCCAGTGCGAAGCCGAGCGCAATGCCGCCACCCATCGAGACCCCGACGAGAGTAGCGCGCGAAAGACCAAGTGCGGCCAGCAGCGGCGCCAGGAATGCCGAATGTTCGGCAAAGCCCCAGCCCGCGGGCATCGGATCGCTCTCGCCGAAGCCTGGAAGATCCGGCGCGAAGACCCGGCAGCGTGTCGCAAGATCGGAGATGGTCGCGCCGAAGCTCACGCCGGCTGCGTCGAAGCCGGAGCCATGCAATAGCATCACCGCCGGTCCGTCTGTGCCGGCGCTCAGACAATGGATGCGCAGACCCGCGACCGTCAGCCAGAGCGTGTTGCGGGGTGGTTCGGTCGGAGCTGCTATCGTGTCGCCGCGCACGACGCTATCGGCTCCTGCGCAAGCGTGCCAAAGATATCCCGCTCCAATGCAGCGACGACCTGGTTCGCGCAATCGCTGACAAAGAAATGGCCACCGGGGAACATACGTACCGTACACGCTCCGGCCGTTTCTTCCTGCCAGGCGTGAAGCGTCTCACGAGTCGTATCCTTGTCGCCGAGGCCGCCGTATACCGCGATCGGAATCGGGAGCGGCGCGCGATCGTGAGGCGAATAGGTTTCACAGGCGCGGAAGTCCGTGCGCAAGCCGGGCAGGATCAATTCCAATAAATCGGGCGCGCTAAACAGTTCCGGCGGAGTTGCTCCGAGTTCTCTGAGGTGCGCTACGAACTCTGCATGTGGAGCGTCGTGCATAGCGGGGGACGAACTCGGTAGCCGCGGTGCTCGGTGGCCGCATGCGATGAGAAGCGAAGGCAATGCAGCGCGTCGTGCTGAAAGTATGTGACAAGTTTCAAACGCGGCCAGACTACCCATGCTGTGCCCAAACAGCGCATAAGGCAAGTCCTGCGGCTGAGACATGATCTCGTCAGCCACGATGTGAGCAATGCGTTCGATGCTGTCGCGCAGAGGTTGACCAATTCTCGTTCCGTGACCCGGGTAGTCCAGCGCGCGGATATCGATATGCGTCCTCAAGAGCTGTTGCCAGGGCCGGAAGACGCGGGCGGTACCGCCGGCATGTGGCAGGCAGTAGAGCCGCGCACGTGATGATGATCTCGCAGAGCGAGCTGAAGCAACGGGATGTGGCGCATCGAATGCGGTTTGCTTCGGTTTCCGACCGTCGTCTGATCGATAAGTTCGTATCATTGCGCCGTGATCTCCGCGGTCGCCGGCCGTAACTCACATTGATTGTTCGCGATGGCGCGCGACGGCATCCATATAGTTCTGCTGGCATCGTGAAATCGCGAGTGAGGACTTTCATAGTGATGATGCAATGTGAACTTCTCGTGGCCGATCGCTACACAAGAATATGATCGCGGTGCACGATCGATTTTTTTGCGTCTGCGAGGAACAACATCTGCGATTAATAATTTACCGCCCTCACGAGATCGGAATTCATTCCGCTCTCACGGGGAACCCACATCACGAAATCAAAAGTGAGAGGCCGTGCATGACTCAGCAAAGTGCGTCAGCCGAGGATAACTACGTCGTCGTTATCAACGATGAAGAACAATATTCCATTTGGCGCGACGATAGGACAGTTCCAGCTGGATGGCGGGCGGTCGGCAAGCAGGGGGATAAGGCCGAGTGCTTGCAATATATCGAGGAGGTTTGGACCGATATGCGGCCGTTGAGCCTGCGCAAGCGCATGTCTGAAGCTGACGCGCCGTAAGTTGTTAGTTGTTGGAACAGATATCTAGGTTCCTTACGCATGTAACGGAAGCCGGTGACGTCGGACGTCATCATGTAATAGAAACGTCAACGTGGGCGACTAATCATGACGAAGGCGGATGGACATGTCTGGGTGGGGCGAACGGTTTCCATCGATTATTTCGTTCGACATCTAGTCCGCTGCGGCGGCTGTCCTCGCAGAAAGTCGTACGGAACCGGAGCGGGAGCGATCGAACGAGATCTGTTTCCGCGCGGAGCCAATAAAGGTATCGGCGTCGTCATCTGAATTTCACTCGCAATGGTGATTCAGACGTGCGGACGCCGCCCGCTTCGCTGGGCGGAGCGGGCGGCTCGCCAAACTTGCCGGGGAGTACAAGCTGATGATGCGTCCAAGCGGTGCGGCCACCATGGTCGAGGCGTTGCGGTGGCATGCGCAAACAAATCCGGAGCGCTTGGCGTTTCGTTTTCTTCCTGCGGCATCGACAGATGTCGATCTCACTTTTGCCGAACTCGACCGCTCCGCCGCGAGAATCGCGCGGATCGTGAACGGGCGTGTGCAGCGTGGCGGCCGCGTTCTCATGTTCTATCCACCGGGCCTCGAGTTCGTGACGGCATTCTTTGCCGCGCTCTATGCCGGCGCGATTGCAGTTCCCCTGGTGCCGCCGCGGCGAGCGGGCAGCAATCAGGTCATTTCTGCACTGATCAAGAATGCAGAGCCGACGTTGGTGATGACATCGTCGCAGCTCGCACCGAGGATGACGTCCATTCTATCCGAACTCGGCAGCCCTCTCGAGGTGATCGTCACGGATTTGCTTGCGGAGAACGAGAGATCGGCCCCGGGCGACATTGTCATCCCGTCTCCGGACGATGTTTGCGTGCTGCAATACACGTCGGGCTCGACTGGGACGCCGCGCGGCGTCACCGTGACCCACGGCAATGCGGCCCGGAACGCGTGGCTGTTAGGACGGCAGACCGCGCTCGACGAGCAATCGGTCTGGGTCAGCTGGGTTCCGCACTTCCATGATCTCGGCCTGTTTGGTGGCATCTGCACGCCGCTCTACAAGGGCATCACGTCGGTCTTGATGCCGCCGGCTGCCTTTGTCGCTCGTCCGGCCCGCTGGCTCGAGGCCATCACGCGACATGGCGGCACCACCAGCATTGCGCCGAACTTTGCCTATGAACTATGCTTGCAGCAGATTTCGGAGGCCGATTGCGCCGACCTAGATCTGAGCCGCTGGTCCGTGGCCGGGTCCGGCGCCGAGCCGATCCGGATGCAGACTGCGCTTGGCTTCGCCGAACGGTTTGCTCGCTACGGTCTGAGACGGCAGGCAGTGTGTCCGTTCTATGGATTGGCAGAAGCGACGCTTCTCGTGTCCGGCGGGCCGGTCGGGGTAGGGCAGACGTCGGTCGCGGTTTCGTCGGCGGCGATCCGTCGACACAGATTGGAGATGCCGCAGGGGCCTCGTGATCTGTACGAAGTGCCGTCGTGCGGTACACCATCTCCCGAGCATCGCGTCGTGATCGTCGATCCCGAAGCCAGACAGCGCTGTGCGCCAGACGAGATCGGCGAGATTTGGATCGATGGGTCGACCACGGGGCCGGGCTATTGGAGGAATCCGGAGGAGACCGCGCGGGTGTTCGGTGCACGGCTTGCCGATGGTGAGGGGCCGTTCATGCGAACTGGCGATCTCGGCTTCTTGCGTGATGGCGTGCTCTATGTCAGTGGGCGGATCAAGGACGTGATGATCCTTCGCGGTCAGAATCTGTATCCGCAGGATATCGAGGCCACCGCCTGTAGTGCAGCGCCCGAGATCGCGGACGCCGCCGCTTTCACGGTCTCCGATGACGCTGGCGAACGTGCCGTGCTCGTGATCGAAGCGCCGAAGAGGGGCGTCGGCGATGCTGATGCCTTGCTCGAAACGGTGCGGGCTGCGATCTCCGCCACGAACGGTGTCGATCTCGATCACGTCCTGTTGACACGTCATCGCGCGCTTCCCAAGACCTCGAGCGGAAAGATCCAGCGTTCCAAGGCGCGCGAGATGTTGCGTGATGGATCTCTGCCGGTGCAGGCCGAATGGCGCTTCGATACCGATATCCTGATGATGCACGCTGATCGTTTCGATACGATCGGACTTGTTCTCGAGCTCAGGGAGCAGGATGAGGTCCAGCAGATCCAATCGATCAAGATTTATCTCCGCCATATCTTTGGCGAGCTGTTGGGCTTCAATAGCGAAGATATCGATCGGGACGAGGCTCTGATGGCGCTGGGCGTGACTTCTCTTGGACTAATGAGGATCAGGAGCAGGATCGAGAGCGACTTCATGATCCGGATCGACCCGGGGATACTCTGGCAGGAATGCAGTGGTGGCGATCTCGCAGTGGAGCTGCGCCGCCTGGTGCTTGCTTCACCACTATGGGCGAATGCAGAAGCCGTAGAGCGCCTCGCCGAAGAGGTTGCCGAGATGGGTGACGAAGAAGTCGCCCGCGAGCTTGGGTCGACCGCGGCCTGACCGGGCATTCCCCGCCTTCTCACACGACGATAGGGACCAGACCACGATTTAGTTGCTTGCAGTCAGCAGCGTATCAGCGCGCCGAGAACGACTATCTAAGATAGTTCGATCGACGCTGAACGTCCTTTGCTTGAATTTTATCCGTCGCTGCGACGGTGGTTCAAGCATGCGTAACGGAGCTCAAGGAGCAGACGCCCGATGGACATGCCGATCGAGAAGGCCGCGCCGAGAACTGCAATCAAGGGTAGTCGGGCTGAGTTGCTGCGCCGTCGGGTGATGGGCGCACTGCAGGACAGCTCCACCGGCATTCCGAAAATCTCACGCGATCGCCCGCTGCCATTGTCGTTTGCGCAAGAGCGGCTCTGGTTTCTCGATCGCCTGGGGCGGCTTGGGCCGGCCTATCACATTGGCCTTTCGGTGCGCGTGAGAGGCAGGCTCGACTGCGCCGCGCTGTCGGCGGCGCTCACGGAAATCGTGCGGCGCCACGACGCGGTGCGGACCCGTTTCCCGATGCACGCCGGCGTCGCCTGCCAGCAGATCGATCCGCCATGGCGGATTGATCTCGTGGCGGAGGCGGTCACGCTCACGGAAGCGAAGTCGCGGGCTCAAGCTTTGATGGGAGATGCGTTCGAGCTTGCGAGCGATCGCCTGCTTCGTTGCGCGCTGTTCAGGCTCGACGAGCAGGATCACGTCCTGACGTTGGCGATGCATCACATCATTTCCGACGGCTGGTCGATCGGAGTCTTGTTCCGAGAGCTCGCGGCACATTATGGCGCGCATACGTCGCACCGGCCGGCGCCGTTGTCGCCACTGCAGATTCACTATGCGGACTATGCCGCCTGGCATCGCGGCTGGGTATCTGAGCACGTGTTCGACAGGCAACTCGCTTATTGGCGCGAGCAGCTCGCTGACGCGCCGGCCGGTCTCGATATGCCTACCGACCGGCCGCGTCCGCCGGCGCAGAGCTTCCGTGGCGCCACGCACCGCTTCGCGCTCGACCGCGATCTGTCCCGGGCGCTGGCCGCGCTGGCGCGCCAGCAGGGCGCGACGCTGTTCATGACGCTGCTGGCCGGCTTCAAGGCGCTGCTCGCGCGATGGAGCGGCCAGCGCGACATCATCGTCGGTTCACCGATCGCCGGGCGCGTGCGCGCCGAAACCGAGCAGATGATCGGCTTTTTCGTCAACCTGCTGGCGCTGCGGACCGACCTCACGGATGATCCGTCCTTCCGGCTGCTCGTGCAGCGGGTCAAGCAGACGGCGCTCCGTGCCTATGCGCATCAGGATCTGCCGTTCGAACAGGTTGTTGATGCGTTGCAGCCGAGCCGCGATCTGAGCCGGCAGCCCATCTTCCAGACTGTTTTCATCCTGCAGGACGTATCGCTCGAGCAGATGACGCTTCCCGGGCTGGAGGTCGCGCGCTTCGATGACGTGGCGAGCTCGGCCAGATTCGATCTCGAACTGTCCATGACCGATGTCGGCGGCCAGCTGGTCGGCTCGCTCGTCTATGCCACGGACCTGTTCGACGCAACGACGATCGAACGACTGGCCGGGCATTTCGTCCGGTTGCTGCGAGGCGCGGTTGCCAATCCCGAAGCGCGGCTGTCGGAATTGCCGCTGCTGTCGGATGCCGAACGTAGGCAGGTCCTGGTCGAATGGAATACGACTCCCGCGGCGACACCGGCCTGCCGCAGCATGCATGCGCTGTTCTCTGCCCAAGCGGCACGCACGCCGGACGCGCCGGCGTTGGTCTATCACGACGAGATCCTGACTTACGCGGAGGTCGAGCACAGGTCCAATCAGCTCGCGCATCATCTGCGTCGGCTCGGCGTTGGGCCCAACATCGTGGTCGGACTGTGCGTCGGGCGCTCGTTCGACATGATGATCGGCGTGCTCGGTATCCAGAAGGCCGGCGGCGCCTATCTGCCGCTCGATCCGAGCTATCCCGCCGAGCGGCTTGCCTACATGATCGCGGACTCGCGCACGCCGGTGGTGTTGACGCAATCTGGAATGCTGGATCATGTTGCATCGAACGATGCGCGGATCGTGCGCCTGGATGAGACATGGCCACAAATAACCGGCCTTTCGACCGATGCACCGGCCGTTGCGGTCGACCCGTCCGATCTTGCCTATGTCATCTACACCTCCGGTTCGACCGGTCGGCCAAAGGGCGTGATGACGCCTCATCGCGGCGCGCTGAATCTCGCTGAGGCGCAGGTCGGGCCGTTGCAAATCGCCGCGGGCAGCCGTGTCCTGCAGTTCGCCTCGTTCAGCTTCGATGCGGCGGTCTGGGAGCTGCTGATGAGCTGGCGCAGCGGATCTGCGCTTGTCATCGCGGATCGTCACGAATTGCTGCCGGGTGAGCCGCTGCGCGAGGTGCTGGAGCGGCAGCAGATCGGCGTCGTGCTGTTGCCGCCATCGGCGCTGGGCACGCTGCCGGTCGCGCCGCTGCCGCATCTGAGGACGCTGCTGCTCGGCGGCGAGGCTTGCACAGCCGAGCTCGTGGCGCCCTGGCTCGGTGCGCGGATCGTGCTCAATGCTTATGGGCCGACCGAGTCGAGCGTATGCACCACGACATTCCGTTGCCTTGCCGATCGCAGGACGCCGGCGATCGGCCGTCCCTTGGCGAACACGCGCACCTATGTGCTCGACGAGCATCTGGAGCCAGTGCCGATCGGTGCGCCCGGGGAGCTGTATATCGGCGGTGCTGGTCTCGGACGCGGTTATCTGTTCCGGCCGGCGCTGACGGCAGAGCGGTTCGTGCCGAACCCGTTCTCGCAGGGAGAGCGTCTCTACAAGACCGGCGATCTCGTGCGCTGGCGCGCCGATGGCGAGCTCGAATTTCTGGGTCGTCTCGACCATCAGGTGAAGGTCCGCGGCTTCCGCATCGAGCTCGGCGAGATCGAAGCCGCGCTGTTGTCGGAGTCTTGTGTTGCGCAGGCAACCGTGATTGCGCGCGAGGATACGCCAGGTAACAAGCGGCTGGTGGCTTACGTCGTGCCCGACCTTGCACGCCTCAAGGCCGAGCGGCGGCAGCGCACCCAGGCCGGCGATAACAGCGTCGCGCAATGGCAGACCCTGTTCGACGAGACCTACGGCGCCGCCAGCGCGGCGAAGGCGCCGAGCTTCATTGGATGGAACAACAGCTACACCGGCGAGCCGATCCCTCTCTCTGAAATGGAGGAGTGGATGATGACGACGGTTGCGCGCATCACGAGCCTGTCGCCCGAGCGGGTTCTGGAAATCGGTTGCGGGGTCGGCCTGCTGCTGCAGCATTTGGCGCCGCTCAGCCGCGAATACCGCGGCACCGATATTTCATCTTCTGCGATCAGTGGTCTGCGGGAATGGGCCAGGACGCAGCCTGCGCTCGCCCATGTGGCGCTGGCCCAGCGCGAAGCGACTGCGCTGTCCGATATGGAGAAGGGATCGGTCGACACTGTCGTCATCAATTCGGTCGTGCAGTATTTTCCGGATACGGACTATCTGCGCGATGTGCTCGAGGGCGCATCGTCTCTGGTTCGTGACGGCGGCCGGATCTTCGTCGGCGATATCAGGCATTTCGGCCTGCTGCCCGCGTTCCATACATCGATCGAAGTTGCGAGGGCGGGCGCTGACGCGCGTGCCGAGGAGATCAGGAGCCGCGGAGCGCTCGGCGCCAGGCGGGAAACCGAATTCGCCGTCGATCCGGCATTCTTCCTGGCCCTGCAGGAGGACTTTTCCAGGATCTCGGCTGTCGAGATCCTGCTCAAGCGCGGCCGCGCCAACAATGAGCTGACGCGCTACCGCTACGACGTAGTGTTGCATGTCGGGGGTGCGCGGCCGCAGGCTCCGGAGCAATCGATCGATTGGACGCAAAGCTCGCTTTCCGCACTGGCGACAACGCTAGAAGAGCGGCGGCCGGTCAGCGTCGCGGTGCTGAATGTGCCCAACGGGCGGCTGGCGCGGGACTTTGCACTGTTGCGACAGCTTGATGCGGCTGAGCCCTTCACAGGGATCGCAGACGTAACGCAGGCGGTCGACGGTGATGAATGGGTTGGCGAGGATCCGGAGACTTTCTGGTCCCTGGGCGAGCAGCGCGGCTACGACGTGCGCGTGAGCTGGACGTCGGCCGCACCGGATGGCCGCTTCGATGTCGTCTTCGTCGACCGAAGCCGGATCGAAGCTCTGATCCAATTGCCGCGTCCACTCCGGATATCGTCGGGCGCCTATGCGAACGACCCCGGCGCCGCCGTGCTCACGCAGCAACTCGGCCAAGGCCTGCGGCAATCGTTGCAACAGCGCTTGCCGGAGCACATGGTGCCCGCGGCGTTCGTCACGATCGATGCGCTACCATTGACTCCAGCCGGCAAGGTCGACCGGCGCGCATTGCCGGCGCCGGAAGGGCGCCCTGAGGTCGGCCGCTTCATCGCGCCGAGCACGGCGGCCGAGCGGACATTGGCGGCGATCTGGTGCGCGATCCTGAAGCTCGATCAGGTCGGGGTGGCGGACAATTTCTTCGCGCTCGGCGGCGATTCGATTCAATCGATCCAGGTCGTGGCTCGCGCGAACAAGGCTGGACTGAAGCTGACCTCGCGCCAGATCTTCGAGCATCAGACCATTGCGGCGCTCGCCGCCGCAGCAGGAGTTGGATCAGCCGATGATGCCGCCGCCGGTCGTCACGTGCCGTCGCCTCCGCTGTCCGCTGCGGACGGAGACATGGTCCCGCTGATGTCTCTGCGTCATGCCGGCGTCTCGCAGGCCGATCTCGATCGCGTGCTCGGCGCGGTCGGCGATCCGGCGGGTGTCGCGGATATCTATCCACTGTCGCCGACCCAGCAGGGCATGCTGTTTCATAGTCTCTATGAGCCGCATTCACGCGCCTATGTCACGACGCTGAGCTGCCGTTTGCTCGGAAGTCTGGACACGAACGCATTCCGCGACGCCTGGCAAACCGTCATGGAACGTCACGCGGTGCTGCGCAGCGCTTTCGTCGGGCACGATCTGGACGTGCCGCTCCAGGTGATCTTGCGAGAGATTGCGCTGCCGTTTGCGGTTCACGACTGGCAGGGGATTTCCGCGCCCGAACAGGAGATACGCTTCGCGGAGTTGCAAAAGAGCGAGTGCACGCTCGGGTTCGATTTCGTCAACCCGCCACTGATGCGGCTGTCGATCATTCGGATCGCCGCGCAGGACTATCGTTTCGTCTGGTGCTGTCATCACATTTTGTTCGACGGTTGGTCGATCTCGATTCTGCTCAACGAGGTATTCGCCGCCTATGCCGCGCACTGCCGGCACGAGGTGCCGCAGCTTGGACCGGCGCAGCCATTTCGGGATTACATCGACTGGCTACGAAACCAGGACCTCGCCGCCGCGGAGATCTATTGGCGCGGCCGGCTTGCCGGCTTCGAGGCGCCGACTGCGCTTGGCTTCGGACATGCGTCTCCAGTGGTATTTGGTCAAGATCGTTATGCCGAGCACGACGACGAACTCCCGATCGAGATGACGTCGGTCGAACGCGTTGCGCGGCAGCACCGGCTGACAGTCAACACGCTGGTGCAGGGCGCCTGGGCGCTGTTGCTTGGTCGCTATGCCAGCAGTGATGACGTGGTGTTCGGCGTCACGGTATCCGGACGCCCAGCTGACATGCCTGAGGTCGAACGCACCGTCGGCTTATTCATCAATACCTTGCCGTTGCGCGTGACATTGCCGCGCGATGCGACAGTGCTGGACTGGTTGCGCACGATCCAGGCACGGCAAAGCGAGCTGACGGATTACCAGTACACGCCGCTCGCCGACGTGCAGCGCTGGAGCGAGGTGCCGTCGGGCACGCCGCTGTTCGAGAGCATCGTGGTGTTCGAGAACTATCCAGCCGAGCTTTCAGCTCAGGCGCCCGATCACGCTGTTCACATCGACATGATCCGCGCGGTCAACCGGATCAATTATCCGCTCGCGCTTCAGGCCGCCATCGGCCGGTCGCTGTCGCTGAAGCTGATGTATGACGCCAGCCGTTTCGAAAGCGAGATGGTCGCGCGGCTTGCCGGTCATTTGATGCGGCTGCTGCAAGGCATTATTGACAATCCGCAGGTCAAAGCTGTCGGCGTTGTCGCTGCTCGATGACGCCGAGCGGGAGCAGGTGGTCTCCCGCTTCAACAACACGGCCGTGACCTATCCGCAGAATGCGCTGCTGCATGAGCTGTTCGCTGCCCAGGCGGCGCGGACACCGGACGCCGTGGCGCTGCGCTTCGCAGGCGAGACGCTGAGCTATCGCGAGCTGGATCGGCGCAGCAACCAGCTTGCGCATCATCTGCGCGGCCTCGGGGTCGGTTCTGACGTCGTTGTTGGCGTTTGCGCCGAGCGCTCGTTCGAGATGGTGATCGCGCTGCTCGGCATCCTCAAGGCCGGCGGCGCTTACCTGCCGCTCGATCCGAGCTATCCGGCCGAGCGGCTCGCCTACATGCTCACCGATGCCAAGGCGCCGGTCTTGCTGGTGCAGGCGGTGCTGGCCGATCGCCTGCCGGCCAGCGATGCGGCAGTGCTTCGGCTCGATGCCGACTGGCCTGAGATCGCCCGGCAGCCCGAGACCGCACTGGCTGCCACGATCGATCCAAGTAACCTTGCCTACGTGATCTACACGTCCGGTTCGACCGGCCGGCCGAAGGGCGTGATGAATGCCCATCGCGGCATCGTCAACCGGATCGCCTGGATGCAGGATGCCTACCACCTGACGGCGGACGACCGGGTGATGCAGAAGACGCCGTTCGGCTTCGACGTCTCGGTCTGGGAATTCTTCTGGCCGCTGACCCATGGCGCAGAACTTGTGATCGCGCGTCCGGGTGGTCATCAGGACCCGGCCTATCTCACTGATCTGATCGAGCAGACCGGTGTGACGGTCATGCACTTCGTGCCGTCGATGCTGCAGGCCTTCCTGGAAGCCGCCGACCTCAGTCGCTGTGGCTCCTTGCGCGACACCATCTGCAGCGGCGAGGCGCTGCCGGCGGAGACGCAAAACCGGGCCCTCGGCGCGCTGCCGTCCTGCCGCCTGCATAATCTCTACGGCCCGACCGAAGCCGCCGTCGATGTCAGCGCCTGGGCTTGCCAGCTCGAGCCGGCCGCCACGCAAGTGCCGATCGGCCGCCCGATCAGCAATATCCAGCTTTATGTGCTGGACCGGCAGCTCGCGCCGATGCCGGTCGGGGTCGCCGGCGAGCTCTATATCGGCGGCATCGGCGTAGCGCGCGGCTATCTCGGAAGGCCCGGCCTGACGGCCGAGCGCTTTGTACCGAACCCGTTCACCCCGGGCGAGCGGCTCTACCGCACCGGGGACCTCGCACGTTGGCGCAGCGATGGCGCGCTCGACTACCTCGGCCGCATCGATCACCAGGTCAAGATCCGGGGCTTCCGGATCGAGCTTGGCGAGATCGAGGCGGCGTTGCTGACGCATCCCGATGTCGAACAGGCGGCCGTCATCGTCCGCGACGATAGCGGTGAGCGCAGACTGGTCGGCTATGTCGCCATGCGCGGCGGTGCACCGGCCGACGTCGAGGCGCTGCGTGCGCATCTGCATCAGACTTTGCCGGACCACATGATACCGGCTGCGATGGTGCAGCTCGAGACGCTGCCGCTGTCTGCCAATGGCAAGCTCGATCGCAACGCGCTGCCGGCGCCGGACTGGCATGGGGCAGGTGAGATCATCGCCCCGCGCAATGCCAGCGAGCAGGCGCTGGCCGCGATCTGGCGCGACGTGCTCAAGCTCGACCGTGTCTCGGTCAACGACAATTTCTTCGCGCTCGGCGGCGACTCGATCCAGTCGATCCAGGTGGTGGCGCGTGCCAACCGGGCCGGCCTGAACCTGACGGCACGGCAGGTGTTCGAACAGCAGACCATTGCAGGGCTGGCGGCCGTGGCTGGGCTCGCGGCGGCAGTGACAGCTGAGCAGGGTCTCGTGCCGGGCGAGGTGCCGCTGACACCGATCCAGCATTGGTTCTTCGAACAAGAGCTGGCGCGGCCGCAGCACTTCAATCAGGCGGTGCTGCTGGACTGCGACGGGCTGGCGCCCGCGCTCATTACGGAGGCGCTGCGCGCGCTGCTGCGCCAGCATGATGCGCTGCGGCTGCGCTTCGACCGCGATCATGACGGCTGGCGGCAGAGGCATGTCGAGGACGATGCGGCCCTTCATCTCGCCTGCGAGCATATCGACCTGGCCGAGTTCGGCGATCTTGTGCAACCGACCGCTTTGCGGGTGCATGCCGACCGGTTGCAGGCAAGCCTCGATCTGACGAATGGACCGCTGTTGCGCGCGGCGCTGTTCGAGCTCGGGGCAGGGCGGCAGCGGCTGCTGCTGATCATCCACCATCTGGTGGTCGATGGCGTGTCGTGGCGCATCCTGTTGGAGGATCTCGGCACTGTACTGACGGCTTTACAAAAGGGCGACGCAGTCAAATTCGCGCCCAAGACGAGCTCGTTCCGGGCTTGGGCCGAACAGCTGCACGCTTATGTCAGTTCGACCGACATGCAGCGAGAGCTGACCTATTGGCAGCAACGCCCGTGGTCGGAGGCGCGCCGGCTGCCGCTTGATCATCGCGGTGAGACCAACACCGCGGCCGCGGTGCAGGTGGTGAACAGCGCGCTCGGTGCCGGCGAGACCCAGTCGCTGCTGCAGGACGTGCCGAGCGTCTACCACACCCAGATCAACGACGTGCTGCTGACGGCGTTGGTCGAGACCTTCGCGGATTGGACCGGCCGACGAAATCTGTTGGTCGCGCTGGAAGGCCATGGCCGCGAGGATCTGTTCACTGACGTGGACGTCTCGCGCACGGTCGGCTGGTTCACCAGCCTGTTCCCTGTCTTGCTCGACATCAGCGCGGCAACCGATCCCGGCGCAGCGCTGAAGCTGGTGAAGGAGGAGCTGCGCGCGGTGCCCAATCGCGGCATCGGCTATGGCCTGCTGCGCTATCTCGGCGCCGCCGATGCGCTGCCCGCGCCACAGCCGGAGGTCAGCTTCAATTATCTCGGTCAGCTCGATGGGACAAATAGCGAGCAGGGATCGTTCCGGTTCGCTGAAGAGGATGTCGGTTCGCTGCAGGCTGCGGATAATGCCAGGGCGCATCTGATCGACATCTCCGCGTACATTCGCGACGGCCACCTGCACCTGCAGTGGTTCTACAATGCAAGACTGCATGACGCTGAGACGATCACTGGGCTTGCTGCGCGCTATGGCGAGGTACTTCAACAGCTCATCGCACATTGCAAGGCGAGCGAGGGCGGCCTGACGCCGTCGGACGTCCCGCTTGCCCGGATAAGCCAGGATGAACTCGACCGGCTGGTTGCATTGGTCCGCGGGCCGCGGCAGGTCGAGGACATCTATCCCCTGTCGCCAACCCAGCAGGGCATCCTGTTCCACAGCCTCTATGCCCCCGATAGCATGGTCTATGTGATCTCGCTTGCCTGCCGGCTCGAAGGCGATCTCGATGCCGATGCGTTCGAGCAGGCCTGGCGACGTGTTGTGGCCCATCACCCGGCGCTGCGCTCGGCTTTCGTTGGTCACGACCGCGAGCAGCCGCTGCAGATGGTGCTGCGTGAGCTGTCGCTGCCGTTCATGCGATACGACTGGCGCGGTATCTCTGCCGCGGAGCAGGTGACCCGGCTGGCCGATCTGCAAGCAACCGAGCGCAAGCGCGGTTTCGACTTCGCGCGGCCGCCGCTGATGCGGCTTGCGCTGGTGCGCATGGGCGAACGCGACTATCGCCTGCTCTGGAACAGCCATCACATTCTGTTCGACGGCTGGTCGATGCCGCTGCTGCTCAACGACGTGTTCTCGGCCTATCGCGTATTGAGCCAGCGAGAAGTGCCCCAACTGATGATGACACGCCCGTTCCGCGACTACATCGATTGGTTGCAGCGACAGGACATGTCCGCGGCCGAGGCCTACTGGCGGAGCCGGCTTGCCGGCTTTACAACGCCGACCGCGATCGGCCTTAGCCGGCCCGCGGCAGCAACGGCGACGGACGATCGCTATCGCGTGCACACGCGCGAGTTGACTACAGCGGTCGGGGAGGCCGAGGGCTTCGCCCGCCGACATCGGCTGACCGTCAATACGCTGGTGCAGGGCGCTTGGGCGCTGCTGCTCGGTCGTTACGGCAACAGCGACGACGTCGTTTTCGGTGTGACGGTATCCGGCCGCCCGGCTGAAATCGCTGAAGTCGAGCGCACCGTTGGGCTGTTCATCAATACGCTGCCATTGCGCGTCGCGCTGCCGGACGGTGGGGCGGTGCTGGACTGGCTGCGCACGATCCAGGTGCGGCAGAGCGGGCTGACGGATTACCAGTACACGCCGCTCGCCGACGTTCAGCGTTGGAGCGACGTGCCGTCCGGCACACCGCTGTTCGACAGCATCGTCGCATTCGAGAACTATCCGGCCGAGATGTCGGCTCTGAACGACCTGATGCGGTCGATCCGCATCAGCGATGTGTTCCCGTTGGAACAGACCAACTATCCGCTGACCCTGCAGGTCACGGCCGGCGAGCGGCTATCATTCCGACTGATTTCGGATGCCGAGAGGTTCGAGACAGATGCGATCGAGCGCCTGATGGATCATCTGATGCGGCTGCTGGGGGCGATCATCGCCAATCCTCAGGCGCAACTCGCGATGCTACCGCTGCTCGATGACGCCGAGCGCGAGCAGGTCGTCCATCGAGCCAACGACACAGCCGCCGATTATCCGCAAGACGTCGCGTTGCACGAGCTCTTCAGCGCGCAGGCGATCGAGACGCCGGACGCCGTGGCGCTGCGCTTCGAAGACCAGACGCTGAGCTATCGCGAGCTCGACCACCGTACCAACCAGCTCGCGCATCATCTGCGCGGGCTAGGTGTCGGTCCCGATGTCGTGGTGGGCGTCTGTGCTGAGCGCTCTTTCGAGATGGTGATCGCGCTGCTCGGCATCCTCAAGGCGGGCGGCGCCTATTTGCCGCTCGATCCGGGCTATCCGACCGAGCGGCTCTCCTACATGCTTGGCGATGCCAAAGCACCGGTACTGCTGGTGCAGTCGACAGTGGCCGATCGCCTACCGGCAAGCGATGCAGCGGTGCTTCGGCTCGACGCCGATTGGCCTGAGGTCGCCCGACAGCCGGATACTCCGCCTGATGTCGCGATCGATCCGAGCAACCTGGCCTATGTGATCTACACCTCCGGCTCGACCGGTCGGCCGAAGGGTGTGATGAATGCGCATCGCGGCATCGTCAACCGCATTGCCTGGATGCAGGACGCCTATCGTCTGAGGCCGGCTGATCGGGTGATGCAGAAGACCCCGTTCAGCTTCGACGTCTCGGTCTGGGAGTTCTTCTGGCCGCTGGCCTATGGTGCGGAGCTCGTGATCGCGCGCCCCGGCGGCCATCAGGATCCGTCGTATCTCGTCGAACTGATCGCTCACGACGGCGTTACGATCATGCACTTCGTGCCATCGATGCTGCAGGCGTTCCTGGACGTAGCCGACCTCAGCCGTTGCGGCTCTCTGCGTGACACCATCTGTAGCGGCGAGGCGCTGCCGGCGGAGACGCAGAACCGTTTCCTGGGTGCGTTGCCGTCGTGTCGCCTGCATAATCTCTACGGTCCGACGGAAGCCGCCGTCGATGTCAGCGCCTGGCCTTGCCAGTTGGAGCCGACGGCCACGCAGGTGCCGATCGGGCGCCCGATCAACAACATCCAGCTCTACGTGTTGGATCACCGGTCTGAGCCCGTCCCGATGGGCGTGGCTGGCGAGCTCTATATCGGCGGCATCGGGGTGGCGCGCGGCTATCTCGGAAGGTCCAGACTGACTGCCGAGCGTTTCGTGCCGAGCCCGTTCAAGGCGGGCGAACGGCTTTATCGCACCGGTGATCTGGCCCGCTGGCGCAGCGATGGAGCGCTCGACTATCTCGGCCGCATCGATCACCAGGTGAAGGTCCGCGGCTTCCGCATCGAGCTGGGCGAGATAGAAGCCGTCCTGTTGGCGCATCCCGATGTCGAGCAGGCCGCGGTCGTGACGCGCGATGACACCGGCGAGCATAGGCTTGTGGGCTATGTCGCCATGCGCAGCGAAGCGCCGGACCACGTCGAGGCTCTGCGTCGGCATCTGCAACGCACCTTGCCGGACCATATGGTGCCGAGCGCGACGGTGCGGCTCGATAAGTTGCCGCTGTCCGCCAACGGCAAGCTCGATCGTAATGCGCTGCCGGCGCCGGACTGGCGTGGGCATGGAGAGATCATCGCTCCGCGCAACCCCACGGAGCAGGCGCTGGCCGCGATCTGGCGCGACGTGCTCAAGCTCGATCGCATCTCCGTCGACGACAACTTCTTCGCGCTTGGCGGCGATTCGCTGTCGGCGACCCGCGCGATCGCGCGAGTTCAACGGGAGCTGGAAATCGTCGTCCCGCTCCGGGCGATGTTCGAGACGACGACATTGGGCGAGTTCGCCGAACGCGTCGGACTTCTCGGTTGGGTCAACACGGCACCGATTGCTGCGGGTACCGATGCCGGCCTGGAAGAGGGAGTTATCTGATGATCGAGACCCTGCTTTCCTCGTTGCGCCGTGAGGGCGTCCGCATCTGGTCCGAGAATGGCCGGGTACGCTACCGCGCGCCCCAGGGCGTGATGACGCGGCAGCGGATCGAGGAAATCCGCGCGCGCCAGCATGAGATCACCGCGTTTCTCGAGGAAGCGCAGTCGCTGGCCAGCGAGCTCCCGCCAATTGCGTCCGGTCATGCGGCGGGACCGCTGCCGCTGTCATTCGCGCAGGAACGGTTATGGTTTCTGGAACAGCTCGGCTTCGCGGGCTCATCTTATCATGTTGCTGCGGCGATCCGTCTCGAAGGCGTGCTCGATGTCAACGCGCTCGAATTCGCTGTGGCGGAGTTGGTACGCCGCCACGAATTTCTGAGGACCCGGTTCGAGATCCTGGATGGCCGCGGCGTGCAGCTGGTCGATCCCCCGACATCCCGCCGACTTCGAACGCATCGACTTGTCGCGGCTGTCATCGGACGCGCAAGCCGCCGAGATAAAGCGGGCATGCGAAGACCATGCGCAGCGGCGCTTCGATCTGTCCGGCGCTCATTCGTTCCGCTGCGCGCTGCTGCAACTGGCGCCGGAGCAGCATCTGCTGTTGCTGGCGATGCATCACATCGTCTCGGACGCCTGGTCATCGGAGGTCATGATCAGCGAGATCTGTGCGCTCTACACCGCCTTCCACGCAGGCCAGCCGTCTCCGTTGGAGCCGCTGCCGGTCCAATATGCCGATTACGCGCTCTGGCAGCGGCAATGGCTTGATGACGAAGTGCTGGAACGCGAGCTCGCGTTTTGGAAGGAGCGCCTGTCCAATGCACCACCGCAGCTCGATCTGCCGACCGATCGCGTGCGGGGACCGCAGCCGACCTTTACCGGCGCCACCCATTGGTTCTCAATTCCCGAGCCGACATCCTCCGCGTTGCGCCTACTGGCACTACGCGAGAACGCCACCCTGTTCATGGTGCTGCTGGCCGCCTTTCAGTTGCTGCTGTCGCGTTATAGCGGTCAGACCGATCTGGTGATTGGTTCGCCGGTCGCGGGACGGCGCCGGCACGAGCTGCAGCACCTGATCGGCTTCTTCGCGAACATCCTGGTGTTGCGCGCCGACTGCTCCGGACAGCAAAGCTTCAAGGATCTGCTGAAGCAGATCAAGGGAACGGTGCTCGATGGCTATGCGCACCAGGATTTGCCGTTCGAGAAGCTGGTCGAGGCGCTGCAGCCGGACCGCGATGCCATGCGACATCCATTGGTCCAGGTGATGTTTGCCCTCCAGCAGGCACCATTCGACGCGCTGCAATTGCCCGAGCTCAAGGTCACGCCGGAGCCGGCGGAGACGACGCAGACCAAGTTCGACCTCACGCTCCACGCCTATGAGACCAAATCCGGTCTGAACATGTCGATCGAGTACGCGGCTGAGCTGTTCGACCGCGGCACGATCGAGAGGCTTGGCCGCCATTTCCAGCGATTGCTTGATGGCATCATCGACAATCCCGATTGCAATATCTTGGACCTGCCGCTCTTGAGCGAGACGGAGCGTCATGAGCTGATCGTCGCGCGGAACGATACGGCGCAGACCTATCCGCGACATCGGTCCTTGCATGAGATGTTCGCCGAGCAGGCCGCGCGCCTGCCGGAGGCGGTCGCCATCGACGACGGGACACAGCGCATCAGCTATCGTGATCTCGATGTCTGGTCCGATGGAATTGCCGCAGGCCTGCGGCACCTCGGCGTCAAGCCTGGCGCGTCGGTTGCACTGTCAGGCGAGCGCTCGGCGGCGCTGATTGCCGGCATGCTCGGCATCCTCAAAGCCGGAGCGTGTTACGTACCGCTCGATCCCGGCTACCCGCAAGAGCGGCTCGCCTTCATGGTCGAGGACGCCGGACTGAGCGCCGCCGTCGTTGCTCCCGGCGGAGTCGCCCCGGATGGATTGCCGTCGCTGCGCGCCGCTGGCACTCACGCCATGGATGGCGAGCCTGCCGCCAGGCTGGGCGGCGAAGCCGTTGCCTATATCATGTACACCTCCGGCTCGACGGGTGTGCCAAAGGGAATCGCGGTGCCGCATCGGGCGATCGCGCGGCTCGTGCTGGGTACCGACTATATTGATCTCGCGCCGGGCGATCGGATTGCCCACCTCGCCAGCTCGTCCTTTGATGCCGCGACATTCGAATTGTGGGGCGCACTGCTCACCGGAGCTGCGATCGTGGTCATCGACCGCGACACGGCGCTTTCATCGACCGCGCTCGCAGCCGCCTTGCGCGCGCGGGGCGTCACCAGCCTGTTTGCAACCACGGCGCTGTTCAATCGCCTGGTGCAGGATATTCCGGACATCTTCTCGACCGTGCGGGACGTTCTGTTCGGAGGTGAAGCGGCCGATCCGCATGCCGCGCGCAGCGTGCTCACGGGCGGCGGCGCGCCGCAACGGCTGCTGAACGCCTATGGACCGACCGAGGCCACCACGTTCAGCACATGGATGGAACTCACGACCCTCGCGGCGGACGCGACATCTGTGCCGATCGGCCGTCCGATCGCCAACAGCACCTGCCATGTGCTCGATGCCGCGCTGCAGCCGGTACCGATCGGCGTCAGCGGCGAGCTTTATCTTGGCGGCGACGGGCTCGCGCACGGCTATTGGCGGCGACCCGCACTGACGGCGGAACGGTTCATTCCGGATCCCTTCGGTCCGCCAGGCAGCCGGCTCTATGCGACCGGCGATATCGTCCGGCGCCTCGCGGATGGCAACATCGACTATCAGACGCGTCGCGACGGCCAGGTGAAGATCCGCGGCTTCCGGATCGAGCTGAGCGAGATCGAGCAGGTACTGCGGTCGCATCCAGCCGTGGAGCAGGCGGCGGTGCTGGCGCGTGATGGCGCGGCCGGGAAGCAGCTGACCGCCTATGTGAAAGCGGCCGTGGAGAGTGCGGATGAGCTGCGGCGTCATCTGAGAACATCGCTGCCCGACTATATGGTGCCGGCGCATATTGTGCTGTTGGACGCGCTGCCGCTGACCGCCAACGGCAAGCTGGATCGAGATGCACTGCCCGAGCCGATCGCTCGCGCGGACCACAGTCGTGTAGCGCCGAGCAACGCTGTCGAAGAAATCCTAGCAGCAATTTGGTGCGACCTGCTGCAGAGCGAGCCGTCCGGCATGGACGACAATTTCTTTGCGTCGGGTGGACATTCCCTGATCGCCGCGCAGCTCATTGGCCGGTTGAATGACGTATTCCAAAGCCAGCTGCCGCTGCGGGCGCTGTTCGAGTCTCCGACGATCCGGCAGCTTGCGGAGAGGGTTGGGCAGGCACAGCGGGACGACGCCGGCGTGGCCATGCCGCCGCCGGCCCGGCAAACGCGCCCGTCCTCGTTGCCGCTGTCCTACGCCCAGGAGCAGCTGTGGTTTCTCGACCAGGTCGGGCTCGCAGGGGCCGCCTACAATCTGGCCGGCGCCATCAGTCTCGATGGTCCGCTTGACGTGCAGGCGCTGGAACGAAGCATCGCCGAGATCGTGCGCCGGCATGAAAGCCTGCGCACCCGGTTCGAGCTCATCGATGATGGTCGTGGCGTGCAGGTGATCGATGAGACGGTGGAGAAGCCGCTCGATCTGGTTGATCTCTCCGCGCGCGATGGCGTGGACAACGAAGCTGAGGCGCGTCGTCTGATCGACGACCATGCGCAACGGCCATTCGACCTGTGCACCGGGCCTCTGTTCAAGGCCATGCTCGTCCGGCTTGGTGAGCGCGTGCATCTGCTGCTGATCAACATGCACCACATCATCTCGGATGGCTGGTCGCTGCGGCTGCTGTTTCGGGAGCTTGGCTTGCTCTATCGCGCTGGTGTGGAAGGCAGCGCTGCGCAGCTGCAGGCTTTGCCAATTCAATATGCCGATTACACGCTGTGGCAGCGGGCGATGCTGGATGGCGATGGTTTGACGGCGCTGATCGACTATTGGCGTGATCGGCTCGATGGCGCGCCGACGACGCTCGCGCTCGAAACGGATCTGCCGCGTCCGCCCGTGCAATCCTTTACCGGCGAAGCCGTGAAGTTCAGGTTGTCGGAAGAGCTGTCTGCGCGCCTGATTGCGCTCGGCCGCCGCGAGGGCGCAACGCTCTACATGGTCTTCCTTGCGGCCTTTTCGCTGCTGCTCTCCCGCCATAGCGGCCAGGAGACCATTCTCGTCGGGTCTCCGACCGCGGGCCGTTCCCGGCCGGAGCTGGAGGATTTGATCGGCATGTTCGTCAACATGCTGGTCATGCGCAGCGATCTCTCGGGCGATCCGACCTTCCGCGAATTGCTTGGCCGGATCAGGGAAAGCGCGCTCGGCGCCTATGCGCATCAGGACCTGTCGTTCGAGAAGCTGGTCGATGCGCTGCAGCCAGAGCGCGATCTGTCACGGCAACCGCTATTCCAAGCCTGCCTGTCGTTCGAGAGCATTCCCTTCGAGTCCCTGGAGCTGTCCGGCCTGGCCGCAAGCGTGATCGAGGCCGATGCAGGGCGGGTGACGACGAAGTTCGACCTGACGCTCTATGTCCGTGAGACGGCGTCCGGCATCGCCTGCTCGATCGAATATGCAACGGATCTGTTCGGACGTAGCACCATCGATCGACTGATCGAGCACTTCCAGCGGCTCCTCGACGTCGTCGCCTCCGCTCCGGATCGCCGTATCTCGGAAGCGAAGTTCATGAGCGACGCAGAGCTCAGCCGAATCGTTTCGGACTGGAACGACACGACGGAAGCCTATCCACGAGATCGCTGCCTGCACGAGCTGTTTGCTGAACAGGCGCAACGCCGGCCAGATGCGATTGCCGCGGTGTTGGGCGATGATGAGCTCAGCTATGGCGAGCTCGATCGTCGTGCCAACCAGCTGGCGCATCATCTGCGCGATCTCGGTGTCGGTCCGGACATCGTGGTCGGTCTCTGTGTCGGGCGTTCGATCGACATGGTGATCAGCGTGCTCGGCATCCTCAAGGCCGGCGGTGCCTATTTGCCGCTCGATCCGCGCTATCCGGTCGATCGCCTGGCTTACATGCTCGATGACGCCAAGGTGAAGGTGCTGCTGACTTCAGGAGCCGCCGGTGGACGACCTGCCACCATCCAGCGCCCGGTTGGTGCGGCTCGATATGGATTGGCCGCGCGTTGCTGAGCAGCCGGACACGGCGCCGACAAGTGGCGTCGATGCCGATCATCTGGCCTATGTGATCTATACCTCGGGCTCGACAGGCCGGCCCAAGGGAGTGATGACCTCCCATCGCGGCATCATGAATCTGGCCGATGCGCAGCTCGCGCAACTGCCGCTCGACGCGACCGATCGCATCCTGCAGTTCACTTCGATCAGCTTCGATGCCGCGGTGTGGGATGTGGTCATGAGCTGGCGCGTTGGTGCGGCGCTGGTGCTGGCCGAACAGCATGACCTGATGCCGGGCGAGCCGTTGCGCGACCTTCTGCTGCAACAACGCATCACGACGGTGCTGTTGCCGCCGGCGGCGCTAGCCGCATTGCCACCGACATCATTGCCCGATCTCAAAACCCTGATTGCCGGCGGTGAGGCCTGCTCGGCCGAACTGCTCCGGCCGTGGCTGACCGGACGCGACGTATTCAACGCCTATGGTCCGACCGAATCCAGCGTCGTCACCACCATGTTCCGCTGTGGTGGGCATGGGAAGCCGCCGATCGGCCGTCCGTTGCCGAACACGAAGGTCTATGTGCTGGATGCGAGGATGGAGCCGGTGCCGATCGGCGTGGCCGGTGAGCTCTATATCGGCGGCGCAGGATTGGCTCGCGGCTATCTGCTGCGGCCGGCGCTGACCGCCGAGCGGTTCGTGCCGAACCCGTTCATGCCGGGCGAGCGGCTCTACCGCACCGGTGATCTGGTGCGCTGGCGCGCCGATGGCGAGCTCGACTATCTCGGCCGGCTCGACACCCAGGTGAAGCTGCGCGGCTTTCGCATCGAGCTCGGCGAGATCGAAGCGGCGCTGCTGGCTCAGGAAAGCATCGCGCAGGCCGTGGTGGTGGCACGGGAGGAGGGCCCAGCCAAGCGGCTGGTCGCCTATGTGGTACCGCACAAGGATACATCGCCCGACGTCGGCGAGCTGCGCCGCGCGTTGCAGCAGGGATTGCCTGACTACATGGTGCCGTCGGCGATCATGCGGCTCGATCGTCTGCCGCTGACCCCGAATGGCAAGCTCGATCGTAATGCGCTGCCGGCGCCGGACTGGCAGGGAGGCGGTGAGATCGTCGTTCCGCGCAATGCCATCGAGCAGGCGCTGGCCGCGATCTGGTGCGACGTGCTCAAGCTCGACCGCGTCTCGGTCAACGACAATTTCTTTGCGCTTGGTGGCGATTTCGATCCAATCGATTCAGGTGGTGGCGCGTGCCAACCGGGAGGGCCTTCATCTCACGGCGCGGCAGGTATTCGAGCGGCAGACCATCGCGGACCTAGCGGCTGTGGCCGGCCGCGTGGCGACGGTGACCGCCGAGCAGGGGCTGGTCACAGGCGAGATGCCGCTGACGCCGATCCAGCGCTGGTTCTTCGAGCAGAAATTGGCGGCGCCGCATCACTTCAATCAAGCGGTGCTGCTGATGTGCGAAGGGCTGGCGCCTGCACTGGTGACGGAGGCCGTCGGTGCGCTGCTGCGACATCACGATGCGCTCCGGCTGCGCTTTGATCGCGATGGAGCGAACTGGCGGCAGATGCATGCACAGGACGAGATTGGTCTTCAACACGCTTGCGAGGCGATCGATCTCTCTGGATTTGGCGGCCTCGTGCAACCTACGGCCCTGAAGGTCCATGCCGGCCGGCTGCAGGCGAGCCTTGATTTGGCTGATGGACCGCTGCTGCGCGCGGCGTTGTTCGACCTTGGCGCGGGGCAGCAGCGGCTGCTTCTCGCGGTCCACCATCTCGTGGTCGATGGCGTGTCGTGGCGGATCCTGATCGAGGATCTTAGTGCGGCGCTGGCCGCCCTGCAAAAGGGCGAGCGGGTCAAGTTTGCACTCAAGACAAGCTCGTTCAAATGTTGGGCGGAACGGTTGGCCGGTTTTGCCGGTTCAGCTGCGGCACAGGGCGAGCTGGCCTATTGGCAGCAGAAGCCATGGTCCAACGCCCGACGACTCCCGCTGGATCATCAGGGCGAGGTCAATACGGCAAGCGCGATGCAGGTCGTCAGCAGCACGCTCAGCGCGGCCGAAACTCAGGACCTGTTGCAGGACGTGCCGAGTGTCCACCATACGCAGATCAACGATGTGCTGCTTACGGCGCTGGTCGAAGCCTTCGCCGGTTGGACTGGAACGCGCAGCCTGCTGGTCGCGCTCGAAGGCCATGGCCGCGAGGATTTGTTTGCAGATATCGATGTTTCGCGCACGGTAGGCTGGTTCACGAGCCTATTCCCAGTGTTGCTCGATCTCAGCGCAGCGGCCGATCCCGTTGAAGCACTGAAGCTGGTGAAGGAGGAACTGCGGGCGGTGCCCCATCGCGGCATCGGCTATGGCCTGCTGCGTTACCTCGGCGGTGCCGAGGCGTTGTCCGCGCCAGAACCGGAAGTGAGTTTCAATTATCTCGGCCAGTTCGATGATGCCTCGGGTGATCGCTTCCTCCGGCTCGCCGACGAAGATATCGGCGACATGCAGGGGCCCGACAATGCGCGGGCCCATCTGATCGACATTTCGGCCCATGTCCATAATGGACGACTGCAGCTGCAATGGTTCTACAACAGCAAGCTGCACGATGCCGGGACGATTGCGGTGCTGGCCGATCGATATGGCGCGGCGTTGCGTGCATTGATCGCACACTGCGAGGCGAGCGAAGGTGGACTGACGCCATCGGACGTTCCGCTTGCCCAAGTGAGCCAGGACGAACTCGACCGGCTGGTCGTCGCCGCCGGTGGCGCCCAACAGGTCGAAGATGGCTATCCGCTATCGCCGACCCAGCAAGGTATCCTGTTCCACAGCCTCTATGCGCCCGATACAACGGTCTATGTGATCTCGCTCGCCTGCCGGCTCGAAGGCGATCTCGATGCCGATGCGTTCGAGAAGGCGTGGCAACTTGCTGTTCGGCGACATGCTGTGCTGCGCTCGGCCTTCGCAGGCCATGACCGCGACGCGCCGCTGCAGATGGTGCTGCGCGAGGCGTCGCTGCCGTTCACGCAGCACGACTGGCGTGAACTCTCCGATACCGAGCAGCAAGCGCTGTTTGCCAGGTTGCGACGGGAGGAGCGTGAACGCGGCTTCGACTTCGCGCGGCCGCCGCTGATGCGGCTCGCGTTGGTGCGGATGGGCGAGCGCGACTATCGTCTGCTCTGGAACAGTCATCATATCCTGTTCGACGGCTGGTCGACGCCGTTGCTGCTCAATGACGTCTTCGCGGCCTATAGCGCCTTGAGCCGGCGCGAGGCGCCGCAGCTCACGGTCGCACGTCCGTTCCGGGACTACATCGGTTGGCTGCAACGCCAGGACATTGCCGCTGCGGAAGCGTATTGGCGGACGCAGCTTGCCGGCTTTGCAACGCCGACGGCGATCGGTCTGGGACGATCATCCGCAGGACCGGCCTCGGGCGATCGCCATCGCGAGCATATGCGCCAGTTTGCTGTCGCAATGAGCAGGGTTGAGGACTTTGCCCGTCGGCATCGGCTGACCGTCAACACGCTGGTGCAGGGCGCCTGGGCGCTGTTGCTCGGCCGCTACGGTGATAGCCGCGACGTGGTGTTCGGCGTCACGATATCCGGACGTCCGGCGGAGATCGCCGAGATCGAGCGCACGGTCGGCCTGTTCATCAATACGCTGCCGCTGCGCGTCGATGTGGCGTCTCATCACAATGTGCTGGACTGGCTTCGAACCATCCAGGCACGGCAGAGCGAGCTGACTGATTACCAGTATACGCCGCTCGCCGACGTGCAACGCTGGAGCGAGGTGCCCTCCGGCACGCCGCTGTTCGACAGTATCGTGGCATTCGAGAACTACCCGGCCGAGATGTCGGCGATGTCGGGGCTGACACGGTCGATCCGGATCAGCGAGGTGCAACCCGAGGAGCGGACCAACTATCCGCTGACCCTGCAGGTGGCGACCGGCGCGACGTTGTCGTTCCGGCTGATCTCGGACGCCGAGCGGTTCGAGGTGGACGCGATCGAACGCCTGATGGATCATTTGATGCGGCTGCTGGAAGGCATCATCGACAATCCGCAGGCCAAACTGTCGGAGCTGTCGCCGCTGGATGATGTCGAGCGCGAGCAAGTGGTGGCCGAGTTCAATGCCACGGCTGTGACCTATCCGCAGAATGCGCTGCTGCATGAGCTTTTCGCCGCCCAGGCGGCGCGAACGCCGGACGCCGTGGCGCTGCGCTTCGCAGGCGAGACGCTGAGCTATCGCGAGCTGGATCGGCGCAGCAACCAGCTTGCGCATCATCTGCGCGGGCTCGGGGTCGGTTCTGACGTCGTTGTTGGCGTTTGCGCCGAGCGCTCGTTCGAGATGGTGATCGCGCTGCTCGGCATCCTCAAAGCCGGCGGCGCTTACCTGCCGCTCGATCCGAGCTATCCAGCCGAGCGGCTCGCCTACATGCTCAGCGATGCCAAGGCACCGGTCTTGCTGGTGCAGGCGGTGCTGGCCGATCGCCTGCCGGCAAGCGAAGCCACGATTGTTCGGCTGGACGCCGACTGGCCTGAGATCGCCCGGCAGCCCGAGACCGCACTGGCTGCCACGATCGATCCAAGTAACCTTGCCTACGTGATCTACACGTCCGGTTCGACCGGCCGGCCGAAGGGCGTGATGAATGCCCATCGCGGCATCGTCAACCGGATCGCCTGGATGCAGGATGCCTACCGCCTGACGGCGGACGATCGGGTGATGCAGAAGACGCCGTTCGGCTTCGACGTCTCGGTCTGGGAATTCTTCTGGCCGCTGTCACAGGGTGCGGAACTTGTGATCGCGCGTCCGGGCGGTCATCAGGACCCGGCCTATCTCACTGATCTGATCGAGCAGACCGGTGTGACGGTCATGCACTTCGTGCCGTCGATGCTGCAGGCCTTCCTGGAAGCCGCCGACCTCGGTCGCTGCAGCAGCTTGCGCGACACCATCTGCAGCGGCGAGGCGCTGCCGGCGGAGACGCAAAACCGAGCCCTCGGCGCGCTGCCGTCCTGCCGCCTGCATAATCTCTACGGTCCGACCGAAGCCGCCGTCGATGTCAGCGCCTGGGCTTGCCAGCTCGAGCCGGCCGCCATGCAAGTGCCGATCGGCCGCCCGATCAGCAACATCCAGCTCTACGTGCTGGATGGGCACCTCGCGCCGATGCCGGTCGGGGTCGCCGGCGAGCTCTATATCGGCGGCATCGGCGTGGCGCGCGGCTATCTCCGCCGGCCCGGCCTGACGGCCGAGCGCTTTGTGCCGAACCCGTTCACCCCGGGCGAGCGGCTCTACCGCACCGGGGACCTCGCACGTTGGCGCAGCGATGGCGCGCTCGACTACCTCGGCCGCATCGATCACCAGGTCAAGATCCGGGGCTTCCGGATCGAGCTTGGCGAGATCGAGGCGGCGTTGCTGACGCATCCCGATGTCGAACAGGCGGCCGTCATCGTCCGCGACGATAGCGGTGAGCGCAGACTGGTCGGCTATGTCGCCATGCGCGGCGGTGCACCGGCCGACGTCGAGGTGCTGCGCGCGCATCTGCATCGGACCTTGCCCGACCACATGGTGCCGACCGCGATAGTGCAGCTCGAGACGCTGCCGCTGTCTGCCAATGGCAAGCTCGATCGCAACGCGCTGCCGGCGCCGGACTGGCATGGGGCAGGTGAGATCATCGCCCCGCGCAATGCCAGCGAGCAGGCGCTGGCCGCGATCTGGCGCGACGTGCTCAAGCTCGACCGTGTCTCGGTCAACGACAATTTCTTCGCGCTCGGCGGCGACTCGATCCAGTCGATCCAGGTGGTGGCGCGTGCCAACCGGGCCGGGCCTGAACCTGACGGCGCGGCAGGTGTTCGAACAGCAGACCATTGCAGGGCTGGCGGCCGTGGCTGGGCTCGCGGCGGCAGTGACAGCTGAGCAGGGTCTCGTGCAGGGCGAGGTGCCGCTGACACCGATCCAGCATTGGTTCTTCGAACAAGAGCTGGCGCGGCCGCAGCACTTCAATCAGGCGGTGCTGCTGGACTGCGACGGGCTGACACCGGGGCTGGTGGCGGAGGCGCTGGCTGCGCTGCTGCGCCAGCACGATGCGCTGCGGCTGCGCTTCGACCGCGATCATGACGGCTGGCGGCAGAGGCATGTCGAGGACGATGCGGCCCTTCATCTCGCCTGCGAGCATATCGACCTGGCGGAGTTCGGCGATCTCGTGCAGCCGACCGCTTTGCGGGTGCATGCCGACCGGTTGCAGGCAAGCCTCGATCTGACGGACGGACCACTGCTGCGCGCGGCGCTGTTCGAGCTCGGCGCAGGGCGGCAGCGGCTGCTGCTGATCATCCACCATCTGGTGGTAGATGGCGTGTCGTGGCGCATCCTGTTGGAGGATCTCGGCACTGCACTGACGACTTTACAAAAGGGCGACGCGGTCACGTTCGCGCCCAAGACGACGTCGTTCCGGGGCTGGGCCGAACAACTGATTGGCTACGCCGATTCGATCGACATGCAGCGTGAGCTGACCTATTGGCAGCAACGGCCATGGTCTAACGCAGGCTGTCTGCCGCGCGATGACGAGGCCGGCGCGAACAGCGCAGCAGTCGTGTGCACGGTCAACGCATCGCTGGACGACGCTGATACCCAGTCGCTGCTGCAGGACGTGCCGAGCGTCTACCACACCCAGATCAACGACGTGCTGCTGACGGCGCTGGTCGAGACCTTCGCGGATTGGACCGGCCGACGAAATCTGTTGGTGGCGCTGGAAGGCCATGGCCGCGAGGATCTGTTCACTGACGTGGACGTCTCGCGCACGGTCGGCTGGTTCACCAGCCTGTTCCCTGTCTTGCTTGACATCAGCGCGGCAACCGATCCCGGTGAAGCGTTGAAGCTGGTGAAGGAGGAGCTGCGCGCGGTGCCCAATCGCGGCATCGGCTATGGCCTGCTGCGCTATCTCAGCGGCACAGATGCACTGCCCGCGCCACAGCCTGAGGTCAGCTTCAATTATCTCGGTCAGCTCGATGGCGGGGTGCGGGCCTGCCATTTCGCTTTGCCGCCGAGGATGTCGGCGCATCGCAAGATGCAGGCAACGCGCGACCACATCTGATCGATGTCTCTGCGCATGTCCGGGACGGCCGCCTGCAGATGCAATGGGCCTACAGCGCGGCGATTCACGAGGCGTCGACGATCGAAGCGCTGGCGGAGGGTCTCGTCGCGCATCTGCGTAATCTGATCGCACATTGCGAAGGAAACGAGGGTGGATTCACGATGTCTGATTTTCCGCTCCTCCAAGGCAGCGTCAATATCTGAGTTCGGGAGCGGTGCGATGAACGCGAGAGCTAACAACAACAAGAGCCAATCCCGGATCGACCAGCGCGCCCTCGATGGACTGATCGCGTCGGTCGGCGGCCCGCGGCAGGTCGAGGACATTTATCCGCTGTCGGCGGCACAGCAGGGGTTGCTGTTCCACAGCCTTTATGCGCCGGAGTCCGCTGTCTATGTGATTTCGGTGGCATGCCGGCTCGAAGGCGACCTCGACGCCGATGCCTTGGAACGGGCCTGGCAGCTCACCGTCCAACGTCACACGGTGCTGCGCTCCGCCTTTGTCGGACAGGATCTGGACACTCCGTTGCAGGTGGTGTTGCGCGAAGCTGCGCTGCCGTTCGCACGGCATGATTGGCGAGAGCTCCCGGGTCGCGAGCAGGAGATGCGCCTCGCCGAACTGCAGCAGGATGAGCGCGCGCGGCGCTTCGACTTTGCCAAGCCGCCACTGATGCGGATCGCGCTGGCGCGCATGGACGAGCGCGACTATCGGCTGGTCTGGAACAGCCATCACATCCTGTTCGACGGATGGTCGATTCCGCTACTGCTGAACGACGTGTTGTCGGCCTACAGCGCCTTGAGCCGCCGCGAGATCCCGAAATTTCTGCCGCTCCGGCCATTCCGCGACTATATCGGCTGGTTGCAGCGCCAGGATCTTGGCGCCGCCGAAGCCTATTGGCGCAAGCGGCTGGCCGAAGTTCATACACCGAACCCGTTGCTGCTGGAGCGCCCGCAGCGCGACGCCATGCGCCGAGATCAGCAGGCCGAGTACCGCCATGTGCTCGAAGCGCCGCTCGCATCGGTCGAACAGTTCGCGCGGCGTCACAAGCTTACGGTGAACACGTTGATGCAGGCCGCGTGGGCGCTGCTGCTTGGCCGCTACACTGGCGGCGAAGATGTCGTGTTCGGCGTCACGGTATCTGGCCGGCCGGCGGAACTGCCCGATGTCGAGCGCACCGTCGGGTTGTTTGTCAACACGCTCCCACTCCGCATTGCGCTGCCTGCCAGAGACACCGTGCTGAATTGGCTGCGCGAAGTCCAGGCGCGGCAGATCGAACTGCTGGCGCATCAATATTCGCCGCTGCCGCTGGTTCAGCGCTGGAGCGAAATGGTCGACGGCACGCCATTGTTCGACAGCATCGTGGCGTTCGAGAATTATCCGGCCGACATGTCGGCGGCTGCCGACCTCGCGCAGGCGATTCGGATCACCGATGTGCAATCGGTGGAACGAACAAGCTACCCGCTGACATTGCAGATCGTTGTCGACAAGTCGATTTCACTCAAACTGATCTATGACGCTGAACGGTTCGCGGCAGCTGCGATCGAGCAGCTGATCGGGAGTTTTGCGCGTTTGCTCGATCAGATCGTCGCACGTCCCGAGCAAATGCTCTCGGCGCTGTCGCCCTTGAGCGAGGCCGAGCACCGTCGATTCATCGCGCGGCAGATCGACACATCGGCCTATCGACAGCCGGAATGCCTGCATGAGCTGTTTGCCATGCAGGCCACGCGCACGCCGGATGCAATCGCAGTCAGCTGCGAGGATGAAACGCTGAGCTATGGCGAGCTCGATCGCCGTTCCAATCAGCTTGCCCATCATTTGCGCGGGCTCGGCGTTGGTCCGGATGTCGTCGTCGGCCTCTGTGTGGAGCGTTCGCTCGACATGGTGGTCGGTGTGCTCGGCATCCTCAAGGCTGGTGGCGCTTACCTGCCGCTCGACCCGAACTACCCGGTCGATCGGATCGCTTACATGCTGAGCGATGCCAAAGCGGCGGTGCTGCTCGTCCAGCAAACGTTGGCCGAACGCCTGCCGACCGGTGACGCTCAGGTGGTGCGGCTCGATGCCGACTGGCCCGAAATCGCGCGTCAACCCGAAACCGCGCCGGCGCAGACCTGTGCGCCGCAGAACCTCGCTTACGTGATCTATACCTCAGGCTCGACCGGCCGGCCCAAGGGGACGCTGATGACGCATGATTGCGTCACCCGCTTGTTCGCGGCTACCGAGGTCTGGTTCGGGTTCGGTCCGCAGGACGTCTGGACCCTGTTTCATTCTCTGGCATTCGACTTTTCGGTCTGGGAATTGTGGGGGGCGCTGCTGAAGGGCGGCAGGCTGGTGGTGGTGCCGTATTGGGTCAGCCGCTCGCCGGAGCTGTTTCATGAGCTGTTGGCGCGCGAAGGTGTGACGGTCCTAAATCAGACGCCCTCGGCCTTCGCCGGGTTGATCCGCGCCGATGGCGCCACGCCTCGTGAACTGGCATTGCGGTTTGTCATCTTCGGCGGCGAAGCGTTGAACTTCGCCGAGCTTGAACCGTGGTTTGAGCGTCATGGCGACGGACGCCCGCAGCTGATCAACATGTACGGCATCACGGAAACCACCGTGCATGTGACCTTCCGGCGTGTTGGTCAGGCGGACATCGGCGTGCCGGCAAGTGCCATCGGCCGGACGATCCCGGATCTCGCGGCCTATGTGCTGGATGAGGATCTGTCGCCGATGCCGATTGGCGCGGCCGGCGAACTCTATATCGGCGGCGCGGGGCTGGCACGCGGCTATCTGGGCAGACCTGATCTCACGGCGCAACGCTTCGTTCCAAACCCGTTCATCGCCGGCGAGCGGCTTTATCGCACCGGCGATCTCGCGCGCTGGAGCACAAATGGCGAGCTCGACTATCTCGGCCGGATCGACCATCAGGTGAAGATCCGCGGCTTCCGCATCGAGCTCGGCGAGATCGAGGCGGCGCTGCTGGCGCATCCGGCGGTGGAGCAGGCCGCAGTGGTCGTGCGCGACGATGCCGGCGAGGACAGGCTCGCCGGCTACGTCGTCCTGCGCGCCAATGCACAGGCTGATACGGAGGAGATGCGCAGCCATCTGCTTCAGAGGCTGCCGGACTACATGGTACCCTCAGCCTTGATGCAGCTCGAACGGCTGCCGCTGACCTCCAACGGCAAGCTCGATCGGAAGGCGCTGCCGGCGCCGGATCGCAGGGAACAGGAAGCGTATATAGAACCGCGCAACGCGGCCGAGACGACGCTCGCATCCATTCTTGCCGACGTGCTGAGAACAGACCGCGTCGGTATCCATGATGATTTCTTCGCGCTTGGCGGTCACTCGCTGTTGGCGACCCAGGCGGTCGCTCGGATCAGGCAGGAGCTTGGCGTTGACCTCCCTCTGCGCACGCTGTTCGAGGCGCCGACGGTTGCAGGCTTGGCGGAGCGTCTGCAACTCGCGCCGGTCGGCAGCCGCGCCGCCACTGGTGCCGGTATCAGCGGGACGAGCCACTGCCACTGTCGCACGCGCAGGAGCGGCTGTGGTTTCTGGAGCAGCTTGGGCTCGCGGGCGGGACCTACAATATCTCGGCGGCGGTACGGCTGATCGGGCGGCTGGATATCGCGGCGCTGTCGGCAGCGCTGAGCGAGGTGGTGCGGCGGCATGAGAGCCTGCGCACGCGGTTCGCGCCGCGTGGCGAGAGCGCGGTGCAGATGATCGACCCGCCGTGGCAGATGGTGCTGGAGCCGGTTGCGGCCGACGCGGATACAGCTTGCCAGCGCGCCGAAGCGCTGATGCAGCAGCCGTTCGACCTGGCGCGGGATCGTTTGCTGCGCGCAGGCTTGCTGCGATTGGCGCCTGATGCCCACGTGCTGGTGTTGTCGATGCATCACGCGGTGTCGGATGGCTGGTCGATGGGCGTGCTGGTCGGCGAACTGGAAGCGCTCTATGCGGCGTTCACTGCCGGGCCGGCCGTCGCCGCTGCGCGAGCTGCCGATCCAATATGCCGATTACGCGGTGTGGCAGCGGCGCTGGCTCGCAGAGACCACGCTGCAGCAGCAGCTCGATCACTGGACAAAAACGTTGGCCGGCGCGCCGGCGGGGCTCGAGCTTGCCACCGACCGGCCGCGCCCGGCGGTGCCGAGCTTCCGCGGCGCCGTGCATCCGTTCACGATCGATCCGGCGCGCACATCGGCGTTGACGAAGCTGGCGCGCGCCGAGGGCGCAACGCTTGTTCATGGTGCTGATGGCGGCGTTCAACGTGCTGCTGTCGCGCTGGAGCGGGCAGGACGATGTGGTAGTTGGCACCCCGATCGCGGGCCGCACCCGCGCCGAGACCGAAGGGCTGATCGGCTTCTTCATCAACATGCTGGCGCTGCGCACCGATCTTACCGGCTCGCCCTCGTTCCGCGCGGTGCTGCGGCAGGTGAAGGCTGCGGCGCTGGACGCCTATGCGCATCAGGACCTGCCGTTCGAGAAGCTGGTCGAGGCGCTGCATCCGGTGCGGGACCTCAGCCGCGAACCGGTCTTCCAGGTGGTGTTCGCGCTGCAGAACATGCCGCAGCGCTCGGGCCGGATGGCGGGGCTGGCGCTGGAGCCGTTCGAGACCGGCAAGGTCGCAGCCAAGTTCGATCTGGAGCTGTCGATGGCCGAGGTCGATGGCGGCCTGTCGGCCTCGCTGGTCTATGCCACCGATCTGTTCGATGCGGGGACCATCGCGCGGCTGGTCGATCACTTCCAGCGCCTGCTGGAGCAGATCGGCACGCAACCGGACCGGCGGATCGGCGAGTTGGCGCTGCTGAGCGGTCCGGAGCGGCGGCAGCTGGTCACCGACTGGAACGACACCGCGGTATCCTATCCGCAGGACCGCTGCCTGCACGAGCTATTTGGCGATCATGCCGAGCGGCGGCCGGATGCGGTGGCGGCGGTGTTTGGCGATGACGAGCTCTGCTATGGCGAGCTCGATCGCCGCGCCAACCAGCTGGCGCATCATCTGCGCACATTGGGCGTCGGTCCCGACATGGTGGTCGGCCTCTGTGTGGAGCGGTCGCTTCGATTTGGCGGTCGGCGTGCTCGGCATCCTCAAGGCCGGCGGCGCCTATTTGCCGCTCGACCCGCGCTATCCGGTCGATCGCCTGGCTTACATGCTCGATGATGCCAAGGTGAAGGTGCTGCTGACACAAGAGCCGCTGGTGGGTCGTCTGCCGCCATCCGGTGCAAAGCAAGTGCGGCTCGATGCCGATTGGCCACAGATTGCCGCGCAGCCCGACACGATGCCCGAGAGCGGCGTCGATGCGGACCATCTGGCCTATGTGATCTACACCTCGGGCTCGACCGGCCGGCCCAAGGGCGTGATGACCTCCCATCGCGGCATTATGAATCTGGCCGATGCGCAGCTTGCGCAATTGCTGCTCGAGGAGACCGATCGCATTCTGCAGTTTGCCTCGATCAGCTTCGATGCGGCGGTGTGGGACGTGGTGATGAGCTGGCGCGTCGGTGCGGCGCTGGTGCTGGCCGAGGCGCCATGATCTGATGCCGGGCGAACCGCTGCGAGACCTGCTGGTCCAGCAGCGCATCACCACGGTGCTTGCTGCCGCCGGCGGCATTGGCGGCACTGCCGCCGACTCGTTGCCCGATCTCAAGACCCTGATCGCCGGCGGCGAGGCCTGCTCGGCCGAGCTGCTGCGGCCGTGGCTGCCCGGACGCAGCGTGTTCAACGCCTACGGTCCGACCGAGTCCAGCGTCGTCACCACCATGTTCCGCTGCGGTGGCGATCGCGCGCCGCCGATCGGCCGTCCGCTGCCGAACACCCGCATTTACGTGCTGGATGCACGGATGGAGCCGGTGCCGATCGGTGTCGCCGGCGAGCTCTACATCGGCGGCGCGGGCCTGGCGCGCGGCTATCTGCAGCGGCCCGGCTCGACCGCGGAGCGCTTCGTCGCCGATCCCGTTCGCGCCGCCGGCGAGCGGCTCTACCGCACCGGCGACCTGGTGCGCTGGAACGCCGACGGCGAGCTCGACTATCTCGGCCGGCTCGACAACCAGGTGAAGCTGCGCGGCTTCCGCATCGAGCTCGGCGAGATCGAGGCGGCGCTGCTGGCGCAGCACGACGGTCGCGCAGGCCGTGGTGGTGGCCCGGGAGGACGGCGCGGCCGAGACGGCTGGTCGCCTATGTGGTGCCGCAGGTGAACGCCTCGCCCGACACTGGCGGGCTGCGCCGCGCGCTGCAGCAGAGCCTGCCGGACTACATGGTGCCCGCCGGCGTTCGTGCTGCTCGACCAGCTGCCGCTGACGCCGAACGGCAAGCTCGACCGCAACGCGCTGCCGGCGCCGGATCGCCACCGCGACACCGATCACCAGCCGCCGCGCAATCCGGTCGAAACCGTGCTGGCAGGCCTGTTTGCCGATGTGCTCGGCCTCGACCGCGTCGGTATCCACGACAACTTCTTCGAGCTGGGCGGCGACTCGATCCAGTCCATCCAGGTCGTCGTCGCGGGCACAGGCCGCGGGCGTGGCGATCACGCCGCGGCAGATCTTCCAGCATCAGACGGTCGCCACGCTCGCGCATGTCGCCGATCAGGCGCAGACCGCCGTCGAGACGGATGACGTCTCCGGTCCGGCGCCGCTGACGCCGATCCAGCGCTGGTTCTACCACCAGCCGGGACCCGTCAATCACTTCAATCAGGCGGTGCTGCTTGAATTCCCGGGCGACCTCAAGCCGGCGCGGCTCGAACGCACGCTGGCAGCACTCTTGATCCATCATGATGCGTTGCGCAGCCGGTTAGTGCAGGACGCAGAGGGATGGTTGCAGGCGTCGCAGTCGATCGACAACGTGCCGTTCACTTTGGCGCATTTCGATCTTGCCGAGCTTGCGCCCGAGGCGCGTACCGAACAGTTGCAGATCGCAGCGGCCACGCTGCAGCAAAGCCTCGATCCCGCTGCCGGTCGCCTGATGGCCGCCGCATGGTTCGATTTCGGCATCGAGACATCGGGTCGGCTTCTGCTGGTGATCCACCATCTCGTGGTCGACGGTGTATCCTGGCGGATCCTGATCGAGGATCTGATCGCGGGCTACAATCAGCTCGAGCGCAGCGAGACGATCATGCTTCCTGACAAGACCACATCCTTTGGCAGCTGGGCCAGGAAGCTCGCAGCCCACGCGGAGAGTGCTGAGCTCGCCGGCGAGCTCGGCTTCTGGACCAACGCGTGCCGCGACGTTGCCCCGCTGCCGATCGATCGTTCGGCCGATCCGCGCCACGCCGCTTACGGCGAGACCAGGGGATTAACGACGACGCTGTCCGCCGAGGACACCCACGCGCTTCTGACGATTGTGCCGCAGGCCTATCGCAGCCGCATCAACGACGCGCTGCTTGCGGCGCTGACGGTCGCGCTGGCCGATTGGCGCGTTGCGCGCGGCGAGACGGGGGCAGCCACGCTCGTCGACCTCGAAGGCCATGGCCGCGAGGACATCTTCGCGGGCGTCGACCTGTCCCGCACTGTCGGCTGGTTCACCACGATGTTTCCGGTGCGGCTCGATGCTGGTGCGCTGGACCACGTCGAGGCCAAGCATGGCGGCGCGGCCGCGGGCGCAGTCCTTCGGCGCATCAAGGAGCATCTCCGCGACGTACCCCACGGCGGTATCGGCTGGGGCCTGCTGCGCTATCTCAATGCACAGACCGCAAGTCGGCTAGCGGCACTGCAGCGGGCGCAGCTCAGCTTCAACTATCTCGGCCGCTTTGACGAGAGCACCGGAAGCGGCTGGCGTGCGGCAACCGAGAGCTCCGGCCCGGCGATCGCGCCGGAGCGGGGCAGGGAGCACTTGCTCGAGGTCGTAACCGTGGTCAGAGGCGGCACGCTGGTCGCTGAATGGCGATATTGGCCAGCCGCGCATGATCGCGCTTCCGTCGCCGATCTGGCCGAGCGCTTCATCGTCGCTCTTCGTGGCTTGATCAAGCATTGCACGATGCGTGACGTCGGTAGCTTCACGCCGTCCGACTTCTCGCTGGTCCAACTCGATGACGTCAAGCTCGATGCTTTGCAGCGAACCTATTTCGATATCGAAGACATCTGGCCATTGGCGCCGATGCAGCACGTCATGCTGACCCATGCGCGCCAATCGCCCGACAGCGTCGCCTATCATGAGCAATTGTGCCTGACGCTGGACGGCGAGTTGCAAACTGCCGCGCTGGAGGCCGCGTGGGCCGCATTGACGGAGCGACATGCGGCCCTCCGCGTCGCCCTTGCCGATGCGGTGCCGGTGCAGGTGCTTCGTCGTGATGCGCGGCTGCCGTGGCGCGTCATCGATTGGTCCAAGCTTGGTCCTGATGCCGCCGAGCGCCGCCTGCAGGGGTTGCTTGCGGACGATCGGGCGCAAGGATTCGATCTCGCCTTGGGCTCGTTGCTGCGGGCCAGCCTGCTGCGTCTCGCCACCGATCGGCACATCCTGGTGTTGAGCTTCCATCATATCGTATTGGATGGGTGGTCGATCCCGCTTCTCCTGGGCGAACTGATGGAGCTCTATTCCGCCGCGCGGTGGCGCCGACCCGTCAATCTGCCTGCGCCACAGCGTTACAGCGATTACCTGGTGTGGCTGGTCTCGGTGGATCGTCCGGCGAGCCGTGCGTTCTGGCAGGGGCGCCTGCGCGGCGCGTCGTTGCCGCACCGGCTCGATCTGCCGCAAGGCGATGCGACCGTGAGCCCCGATCAGGTTGGCGAGCATCGCGTGGTGCTCCCGGAAAGGCTGACCGCGCATGTGCAGGAAATGGCCCAGACACGCCGTTTGACCCTGAATGTGCTCATTCAAGGCGCGTGGGCGTTGGCGCTGGTGCGTCGTGCGGCCGCGGGCCGCGAGGTGCTGTTCGGGATGATGACGTCAGGCCGGCCTGCAGAGCTACCAGGCGTTGAGCGGATCGTGGGTCTGTGTACCAATATCCTGCCGCGCAGGGTCGAACTCGCGCCGTCCATGCGGATGGTCGATTGGCTGACCGAACTGCAGGCGCGGCAGGTCGAAGACCAGGGCCATGACCGATGCCTGCTGAGCGACATTCAGCGCTGGAACGGCGTGCCTGCTGATCAGGCACTGTTCGAGTCGGTCGTCGTATTCGAGAATTATCCCATCGCTGCGGCGCGCGAGAACGAGGCGGCGGATCGAGCAGGCGCTGACATCAGGATCACAGGCTTTGAGGGCTTCGAGGAAGGAATCGATTTCCCGCTCTGCCTCGTGGCCGCGCCGGGCCCGCAAATGAGTTTACGGCTGATCTTCGGTCGCCGACGCTTCGATGCCGCAGCCGTCGGCCGCCTGCTCGACGACGTCGTCTCGATCCTGAGTGCGTTCGCTGCCGATCCCGAGCGACAGCTGGCAACGCTATGGGCTGATCCTGTCGATGCCAATGCCCGCTACGCCGCGGATCGCGGCTTGAGTGATCGTGAACCGATGGTCGTTCGGTCATGACGCTGCAAGATCCAGCACAACGTGTCCGCCCCGATCGCCTGACGGATGTTCGCCGCACCTCACCGGTCGACGATGCGCCGCGCGCCGCGTCGCCGCCGCAGCCCGATCCGGCGGCAGATACGCTGGATGGCGCGAAGGACGCAGTGTCCTTATGGCGTCCGATGGCTCGGTTCGTCATTCCGCAAACGGGCAGCGCGGCGCTGCAGCTCCTGTCCGGCACCGTCACCGCGATCTATTTTGGTCAGCTTCTCGGCCGAACTGCGCTGGCGGTCGCTTCTGCATTCTTTCCGATCTTCTTCCTGCTAGTGTCGTTCCTGATCGGGCTGATCGCCGGCGGCATCGTGCTGGTCGCGCGTGCCCATGGCGCCGGCGATCGGCTGCAGGTCAAGAGCGTGACCGGAACGACGCTCATGGTCTGCGGCTTGCTCAGTCTTGCCATCGCGGTGATCGGCTATCAGCTGTCGCCCCGGATGCTCGCTGCCATGGCAACGCCGCCGGATATTCTTGGCCTGACCATCGACTATGCTCGCGTCACTTTCCTGTCTTTGCCGATCGTGACTTTGCTGTTCGCCTATACGTTTCTGCTGCGTGGCACGGGCGATGCGCTGACGCCGCTGTTCGTGATGGCGTTCTGCATCGGAATCAGCCTGGTGCTGACGCCGGCGCTGATTTTGGGATGGGGCGGCCTGCCGCGGCTCGGCGTCACCAGTGCTCCATGGGCCAATCTCGTCGCCTGCGCGATCTCGTTGCCGGCACTGACGATTTATCTCGGCATCCGCGGGCATCCGATGGCTTTCGATCGCGATCTGATGCGACGGCTGCGGATCGACCCTGCGATCGTGAAGCCATTCTTTGGCATCGGTGTCCCCGGCGGCATCCAGACCGCGGTGACATCGCTGTCCGAGGTGGCCGTCGTCGTTCTCGTCAATCCGTTCGGCTCCAGTGCGACGGCGGCCTATGGCGCCGTCAACCAGGTGGTCGGATATCTGCTCGCGCCGATGCAGGCGGTTGGGCTTGCCGCCACCGTGTTCGCCGCTCAGGCCGTCGGCGCCCGACGGGCCGGTCGCCTCGGTGACGTGACGCGAATTGCGGTGGTCATGAACCTGCTCATCGGCGTGACTGCGGTCGCCATCCTGTGCCTGTTCTCGACCAGGGTCCTGTCGTGGTTCGTGGTCGATCCCGTTACGCTGGCGATCGCCCGACACGCATTGCTGATGACGCTCTGGGGCTATCTGTTCATCGGCATCAGCGACGTACTCGCCGGCGTGATGCGATCGACCGGGACCGTCGTGTGGCCGACGGCAATCACGATCTCCGGAATCTGGCTGGTGCAATTGCCCGTGGCCTATCTGCTCTCGCATGCGATCGGGCTGGAAGGCGTCTGGCTCGGGTATCCGGCCGGCTTCGCTGCGGCGCTGCTGGCGCAGGCAACGTATTATGGGTTGATCTGGCGACGCCGGCGCCGCGACCGGCTACCATCTGGCGGATGACCATCCGGCGCATTAAATTGCACGCATGCCGGATTCCCATGCACTCAGCCGCTTCATCGACCGTCACCAACGCCTGTTCGTCCTGACCGGAGCCGGCTGCAGCACGAATTCCGGCATCCCGGACTATCGCGACACGCACGGCAACTGGAAGCGGCCGCAGCCGGTGACCTTTCAGGCCTTCATGGGCGACGAGCCGACCCGGCAGCGCTATTGGGCGCGCAGCCTGATCGGCTGGCGGCGATTCGGCCAGGCGCAGCCCAACGAAACCCATCATGCGCTGGCGCGGCTGGAGGCGCAGGGGCGCTGCGAACTGCTGGTCACCCAGAACGTCGACCGGCTGCACCAGGCCGCCGGCAGCGAACGGGTGATCGATCTGCACGGCCGGCTCGATCTGGTCCGTTGCATGGGCTGCGAGCGCCGCATGCCGCGCGCGGAGTTCCAGCAAGCGCTGGGGCAACTGAACGCGGAGTGGCTGGCGCTCGATGCGGCAGATGCGCCGGACGGCGATGCCGATCTCGAATGCGCAGATTTTACATCCTTCCGCGTGCCATCGTGCAGTGCCTGCGGCGGCATGTTGAAGCCCGACGTGGTCTTCTTTGGCGAGAACGTGCCGCGCGACATCGTCGCCACCGCGCAGCATCATCTCGCACAGGCGGATGCGATGCTGATCGTCGGCTCCTCGCTGATGGTCTATTCAGGTTTTCGCTTCGTGCGGCAGGCGGCGGATCGCAGCATTCCGATCGCAGCGGTCAATCTCGGCCGCACCCGCGCCGACGATCTGCTGACGTTGAAGGTCGAACAGCGTTGCGAGACCGCGCTCCGCTTCCTGCTGGATGACGAGCACGCAATGCTGCCCGCCTGAAACGCAGCCGGGCGCGGGTCTGCGCTTCCGGTGAAACTGTTGTCCAAGAATATGCGGGCGACTAACGTGCCCACGGAATCAGTAGGAGAAAGTTATGGCGCGTGTGCGTTGTATTACCGAGATGGGCATGGGCGTCGACGTTCATGGCCGGGATGCCACCAAGGCGGCGAAGCGCGCAGTGTCGGATGCAATCCGCCATTCCAGCCTCGGTTTTTTCCGCATCACCGGCAAGACGCCGCACGACATGTTCGTCGACGTCACGATCGGTGTACCGAACCCGGAGGCAGTCGATACTGCCGCTGTCGCCAAGGAGCTGCCCTATGGCACGGTGACCGTGACGGCGGTGAAGGGCGGGCTCGAGATTCCCGCCGAGAGCGGCACTGACGCGATCATCATCGCGAACGCCGCCGTGCTGGTCAGCCTCGACGACGGCAAGACGGCGTAGAGCGTTATCAAGCGAAGTGGGCACCGGTTCGTGTCAAGAAAACGCGTCAAACAAAAAGCTAACCGCCTCACGTCGACAGTCGCGGCACCAGCCGGATCGCGTTGGCACTGCCGATTGCCTTCAAATCCGACGCATCCAGGCCCAGCTGTTCCAGGTCGCGCATCTGGTCGAGCCGGAAGTACGGATAGTCCGAGCCGTAGGTCACCTGCGAGGTTGGAACCAGCTTCAGTAGCGCGGCCATCGCCGGTCCGCTGGTGGCGTTGGCGGTGTCGTAGTTCAGCCGGCGCAGCTCGCCGATGATGCCGTCCGGCGCGAACTGATGCAGGTCCGGCCGCGCGCCGTAGAACGACTGGATCCGGCCTGCCATCATCGGCATTGTACCGCCGGCATGCGAGAACAGCCATTGGATGTCGCGCCAACGCGCGAAGCCGCCCGAGAGCAGCAGGCTGGTGATGGTGCGCGTCGTGTCGTGCGGCACCTCGATGACAGCCGGGAACGCGCCGACGCTGAGTTGCGCGCAGCAGCTCGCGACCAGCGGATGAACATAGACCACCGCCTTGCGCCGGTTGAGTTCGTCGAACACCGGCCGATAGGCGGCATCACCTAGCCATTTGTCGCCGTAATTGGTCTGCAGGCCGATGCCGTCGGCCTTGAGCGTGTCGAGCGCGTATTCGATTTCATGCAGGGTCTTGTCGATGTCCAGCATCGACAAGGTCGCGAACAGGCCGAACCGTCCCGGATTGTCCCGCATCATCCCGGCGGCGAACTCGTTGCATTCCCGCGCGAGCCCGTTTGCCGTATCCGCACCGAGATCGAACCACACGCCGGGCGTGGATGCGACCGACAGCATGGCAGTGCGAATTCCGGCGGCATCCATGTCCTCGATCGCCTTCGCCTTCGACCAGGCCACCTGACCGGGGAAATGCGGCTGCTTGTGCGCATCCTCGTAGTCCAGCCACAGCTTCTGATAGCGCGGCGGGTAGAAATGATGGTGGGTGTCGATCAGCCCGCGGCCTTGCGCGAGCGCTCGCCCGGCGTGCAGAGCTGTGGCGCTTCCGAACGCCACGGCACCGGCGACGAACTGGCGGCGCGAGAGCGACGAGCGCGCCGTGATGCAGCAGGCGCAACCGATGCGATGGCCGGTGTGGCGTGACGAATTATCCACGGATGTCCTCCCAGACCAATGATCAGATTTTTAGAATGTCGGGTCGTGATGACCTGATGATGTCAGATGAATGGCACGGAATTGCGATCCTAACAGTAGATGCGGTGCGTTCGTCAGTGCAGGGGCGTCGCCGGCGGCGCCCGGGCGATGTTGCTGTTGATGTTGATGTTGTGGCCGAGCATCGCGCCATGCGCAAGCGCGAGCGCGATCTCGTCGGCCACCAGCGGCCAGCGCACGACGTCGACGATGCCAGCATGGACCAGCCTGTCGGCGCCGATCTCGAGCGCGGCCTTGGTGGCGAGCACGATGGGAACGCGCGGCAACAGTCCGTGCAGGGTGGAGGCGAGCTTCAGCGATGCGGTGGCCGAGCCGGAATGACCGACCACGACGACATCGAACCGATGGGGGCTGGTCCGGGCGGCGGCCAGTGCGGAATCGGCGGTGCTGAAGCCGACCGGTTCATAGCCGAGCGCGGCCAGCACCTCCTCGTTGCGCAGCACATTGTCGCTGCCTTGCGCGGCGAGCATCACCGTCTCGCCGTTGCCTTTCGGACGTCCGGTCTGGCCCGGATCGGAGGAACTCGGCAGGGTCGCCGAGACCCGCGGCAGCCAGATCTCGAACCGGCTGCCTTCACCGGGCTTGCTCTGCACGTTCAGCGCGCCGCCGTGCTCGCGGACGATCTCGCGCACGGTGGCAAGACCAAGGCCGTTGCCGGCCGGCCGCGTGGTGAAGAACGGCTCGAAAATGCGGCTCAGCATCGTCTCGTCCATGCCTTGACCGGTGTCGCTGACGGAAATGCAAACATACTGGCCTACTTCGAGCTCGTCATGGCTCAAGGTGCGCGGCTTATCGACCTCCCGCAGCTCGGTTTCAACCTCGATACGGCCGCGATCATGCATCGCGTTGGCGGCGTTGCGGCAGAGATTGAGCAGCACTTGCTGCAGCTTGGTGTGATCGCCGGCGACGATCGCGGCGGTGGGCGGCTGGCGGATGACGAGCTCGATGGATCCGGGCAGCGAGACATCGAGCAGCGACGCAGCCTCGGCGACCAGTGCGCCGACGCTGAGCGGCTTGCGGCCGGCATTGCGTCGGCGGCCGAACACCAGGATCTGATCGACCAGATCGCGCGCCCGTTCGGCGCTGCGCCTGATCGCGCCGAGATTTCGCCCCAGCTTGGCGTCTGATCCGACGTGTTCCTCGATAACCTCGGAATGGCCGAGAATGCCGCCGAGGATATTGTTGAAATTATGTGCGATGCCGCTGGTGAAGAAGCCGATCTGCTCCATCCGCTGCGCCTGCTGCAGCCGCGCTTCCAGTCGCACGCGCTCGTCTTCCATGGCATGGCGCCGCACGGCCTGGAGAATGGCATCGAGCGCCATGCTTAAGAGCGAGAGCTCGCCTTCCTCTGCGTCGTGGCAGGGACGGCCGACCGCGTCGAAGCCGAGCGCGACACGCACGCCATTGTCCTCGACCCGCGACACGCAGGCCCAACCGCCGAGGCCGATCTCGAGCAACGCCCGCTTGTGGTCACCGGTCGGCATGCGCTGAACGCGCGGGATCTGGACCACGACGTCCCCACCACTGCCCATCTGCGCTGCAAGCTCGGGCGCGCGTTCCGGCCAGCCCGAAGGCCGCGCCATGCCCGGCCGCTGCCAGAGGTGAAGCTGCGGCGTCGGACCGCTCATCACGAAATAGCCGCGGTCGGGACCGATCAGCGCGCATATGTCGGCCAGCGCGCGGTCGATTTCCGCGCCGAGCGCCTGTGGATCGGCGGCGATGAACCGCATCGAGATCCCGGCGATGACATGTTCGAAGGCGGCCCGGCGTTTCAGTGCGCGGGCATACGCTCTCAGGCGCAGGCCGAGATAGACCAGGAAAGCGACGAGCAGCAGCGATGTGCCGTAGAGCATGCCGCGATGCCAGCGCGCCACGGCGCGCGACGCGAGTTCGTGCGACATCAGCGTCGCGCGCAGCCGATCCTGTTCCTGCCGCTGCGACAGCCGGTGCAGGGCCTTCAACGTATTGTCGACCGATGGCAGAAGCTGGTTGAGCAGCCGTCCATGCGCGAGCAGCGCTTCGACGGAACCGGCAACATTCGCATCGCGGGCGCGCTGTTCGAGTTCGTCCAGACGATCCTTGACGTCCCGGACCGAGGAGGGCGACGTATCGAGTGCAAGATGCAGGATGGCTGCCGCGGTGGCGCTGATGGCTGCGTCGAGTTCGGGTGACGGCGGATGGACGCCAAATCGCCCGAAGAACGCCAGCGAGTTGTGCAACAGCGCATTCTCGGTCTTGAAACGCTCGACCAGATCCTCCTGCCGCTCGACCACCGTCGCGATCCGGTCGCATGCCGTCAGTGCGTCGGTGTCGGGCGCGGACAGGTCGCGCAGGCGCCGCAGGGATTCGCGCAGATTGTTGATGTCATCGACGAGCGGGTCGTAATTGCGCAGCATGCCGGCGCGGGCGGTGAAGACGTGGCGGTACAGCGCGTTCTCGATCATCTCGAAGCGATTCACCTCGGCGAAGGCCTGATCGAACGTTTCCGCCTCCCGGTTGAAAGCGTGAACTGAAAACCAGGTCAGCAAGGCGATCAGGACAGCCGCGATTCCCGCGGCGGGCGCTGCTCTCATGACAGGACCCTCATGGCACAGCTCCTGTCACGGGCGAGCCGCGATAATTGCCGGTCAGCGTTTTCAGGAAAGCGACGAGGAGGCCCACCTGTTGATCGGTCAGGGTCCGGTCGAGCTGTGCGGCCGCCATTCGGCTGACGGCGTCTTCCAGGGTGGCGGCACTGCCGTCGTGGAAGTAGGGCGCTGTCGTCGCCACGTTGCGCAGGCTCGGCACCCGCACGACCTTCGGTCCGGTGGCGACCAACTGCCGAAACACGCCCTGACGCTGGAACAGATTGCCGCCGATATTGACGCCTTGATGGCAAGACGAGCATCCGAATGATTTGAACAGGTGATAGCCTTCCAGCTCATCGGCGGTAAGAGCCGCGGCGTCGCCGTCGAGCCAGCGGTCGAAACGGCTGCCCGGCGTCAGCAAAGTGCGCTCGAATGTCGTCAGCGCGTCCAGCACGTCGTCGCGATCGGGTCCGCGACCATAGGCGGCGAAGAACTGGCCCGTCATGTCAGGATCGGCGGCGAGCTTGGAGGCCACTGTCACGAGATCAGTATCCATGCTGCCGGGATTTTCGATCGATGCCTCGGCCTGCGCCGCAAGCGTTCGATGGCGGCCTTCCCAGTCGAGGCGGAAGCTGAGAGAGGCATTGAATACGCTCAGCGTATTCAGCGGCGGGTTGCCGTTAGCAGCTGAATCGCCACGCGGGCCTCTGCTGGCGGCCGGGCCGCTGGCGCCATTGGTGCGAAGGTCATGGCACGACGAGCAGGCGAAATCGCCTTTGGACGACAACCGGACGTCGCTGTACAGGCGCTCACCGAGCGCGCGCTTGCGCGGATCGACTGCGGGTGGCGCCGGGATCGGTGTGATCGGCTCCTGGTCGGCGACGCCTCTGATCTGCGGCGGCATGTCCGGGACTGGCGGCGCTTGCGCCGCCAGCATGTCTGCTGCAATCGCGAGTGCGAGCAGGGCAGGAATGCTGAGCCCGATGAGCAGACGGATAGTCCGATGGCGGGGCCATCCCGATGGCATGATCTCATCAATCATCGTGGCCTGTTCTTGCGTCGGGCAGCCGGCGCCCTGGCGGAGCTGATCATCTCGCGCGAGGCTCGATCACGAACGGCGATGCTGCAGGGCGTGGCGACCTGCTTCGGCAGGTCATCCCCTGGAACCTGCCGCGTGCTGTCCGACACCACGATCAGGCGCGGACGGATGGCTGGCTTCGACGGTGCCACCACCGCTTGATCGGCAGGGTTCTCCGGACGAGCCGCGGCGATCTGCATCGGATACATCGCCTCGGCATAGGCAGCGCATCCGGCGACGAATTCCGAGAACAGCCAGCACAGCCCATCAATCACAAGCTCGGCGATGGCGCCCCGGACGTCGCTGATAAATTGTGCGAGGGTCGCCAGCGTGAACCACAACACCACGGCCGGAATGATCTTCGCCGGCTGCTGTATCTGGTCGTTGTGAGGGCGCATCGAAAGCTGCGCGTCGGACTCGACAATATAAAATGATCTGGTGCGGGGCGGTTGCTTCGCACAGGACATCAGGGACTCCCGAATAAATCTTGATCGGGCGACCTTGCGTGCCGGATGTTTCCGCAACATTCCCCGAGACCGGATTCCGGTTACGGGCGTAATGCGGCCGGCCGCCGATGCTCCTGCGAGCAGGGCGGCCGGGGTTGGTTGCTGTCGTCGAGGCTGTCCCGGGTGCATTGGTTGTGTCAGTGGAGCCGACTCACACCTGCATGACCGGCAGGGTGAAGACGTAGCCGACGCCGCGTTCGGTGCGGATCAGCGACGGCGTGCTCGGGTCCGATTCGAGCTTGCGCCGTAGGCGCAGCACCTGAACGTCGATGCTGCGGTCGAAGACGTCTTCGTGGATGCGCGTCGCCTGCAACAGATGCTCGCGGGAGAGCGGCCGTTGCGGCGCGTTGAGAAACGCGATCAGCAGCGCGTATTCACCCTTGCTGAGGCTGACGGGCTCGCCCGCGGAATTCGTCAGCAGACGATTGCGGCGGTCGAGCTGCCAATTGCCGAATCGGACGCGCCCCTTTTCCAGCTCGCGCTGGGCCACGGTTTGGCCGGTCTCTCGACGTCGCAGCACGGCCCGGATCCGCGCCAGCAGCTCGCGCAAGCCGAACGGCTTGGTGATGTAGTCGTCGGCACCGAGCTCCAGCCCGACCACGCGATCGATCTCGTCGCGACGATGGCCCGTGGTGATGATCACGGGGACGTCGGACTTGGTCCGGATCTCGCGCAAGAGATCGAGCCCGTCGTCCTGTCCGAGCCTCAGGTCGAGCACGACAAGATCCGGCCGGCACCGTGCCAGCAGCCCTGCGACTTCATCGCGCTTGGCCGCGGCAACTGCGCGGATGTCGTGATCCTCCAGATAGCTCGTGACGAGGTGGCGCATCGTGCTGTCATCTTCGATGACGAGGCAAACGGGAGCCTTCTTGTCCGCGCCGTTGCTTGCGGCTGGTTGCGCAAGCGTTCCAAAATCCTTGTTGAGCTGGCTGTCCGAGGTTGTTGTCTCCTGGCCATCGGGCCGATCTCGCATGAAAAGTCTCCGCCGCCCCCGGCGCCCCTATATGACACGCAATTTCGCGTTGCAGCACACGTTTCAGAGAGACAAGTATGATCTGTTTCACACCGACATAGTCGTTTGGATCGATTCCAAGGGGCGATGCAGAAAAAATTCGTGCTATATTACAACTGTAATCTAATAGCGGGGCGAATTCGGCCTAGAGCACGCGCGGCACGCGTCCTGCAATCCCGACACACTTGTAACTCCCGTTTGTAGTTGGGACGCCCCTAGTATTAACGGCGACAATCATCACGAAGGATTGAAGCCGATGGGTGCGCATGTGATCCACTGCGGCGGGCTGAGACGATGACGGCGATCGGCGAGCCGCCACCACGCCGTGGACAGGAAGCTGCCACTTTCAGCTGGCTCGGCCTCGTGGCAACACCGAGCTTCGTGCTGATGGCATTGGTGACCGGGTTCGTCCGCCACGATGGCGCAGCGGACGTTCTCTGCTCGACGGCCCACACGCCGTGGTCGATCGGAGGAATGGCGCCGATGTATCTGCTGATGAGTGTCTTCCATGCTGCGCCCTGGTTGAAGCTGCTTGCGGGCTTCGTGCGCGGCAGGCGGAGTATGCGATATTGAAGCGGGGCCGCCGGGTGAGGATGAGGACGCACCTGTCTCCGCAAAAATGGTGTCGTCGCAGCGAACGCCGGGATCCTCAACCACTGTCATTTGTGAGGAGACGCGCTGTGGCTCCGGCGTGGTAGTCCGGCTGCTCGAAGAAGCGCGTCTCAGGCGATCGCCAATCTGAGCGCCCGATCAGCGTTCCGGAAAGCGTGCGTGCTGCGGCAGATCGTCTGATATCTCGTGCCACGGCGCCTTCGAGGCGACGAAGATGTGCATCGTCGGCCGGATGCTCGGGGCATCGGTCAAGGTGCCCATCGTGACATGGGCATAGGCCCCTTCGCGGACGATGGAGAAGAGCAGGGAGCCGCAGCGGCCACAATGCACGTCATGGGCCGCGGCCGCATCACCATAGATCAGGGTCGCGGCGGCGCCTTCGGTGATGGTGAGTTGCTCGCGCTTGATGCCGGCAAAGGGCTTGAACGCTGATCCGGTCGCACGCCGACAGTCGGTGCAATGGCAGTTCATGGCGTATTCAAAGGCGTCCGCGACCTGATAGGCCACAGTGCCGCACAGGCAGCGGCCGGTCAGCATGCGCGCGGCGTTCGAGGCTGGCATGTCGATCCTCGGTGTGATCCCGATCGCGTCCAAGAGCAGGTCGCGACGGTCTCCGTCAAGCCGCCCAATGATGGCCGCGGTTCTTGAGTCGTTCCTGTCAAGATTGACGGGAGGTTCCGGCGATGCATGCTTGATTCATGTTCAAGGACTGTCGATGGGCGCGGATGAGCGACGGGCATTTTTGCCTGGTGCGCGACCTTGGCCTGGTGAAGGGCGGCAAGGGCCTGCGTCACCATGAGGTCGTGGTCGATCTCAGCCTGCGCGGCCTGAAGGTGCTGGCGAAGCAGGGCGTCACCGCGCTGGCTGCCAAAACTGCCGCGAAGCTCGAGCCGCGCGCCGGCACCTCGAAATGGGCCGCGTTGCTGCGGATCGGCGTGCGCGAGCCGCAATGACCAACCCCAACGGTCCAAATCAGCGCCGCGGCTTGGACGGTCGCTTGCGCTGATCGGGCGAGCCCGGCTTGGCGAGAGTCGCCGCTTGGGGGCGTAGGGGCTGTCCGGATTCATGTCGATATCGACATCGTCGACGCAATGTTGCGCCTCGGTGTGCTGCCGGCCCGACGTGCCATGGACCGGTGTTCAGCTCGACATGGCTCATCTTGGCAACGTCCAGGCATTTCCATTCGCCGCCTGGCGGCAGTCCTCCGCTGCTGCCGCCGTCGAATTGGTAGGCCAGCACGCGCTCCTGTCCGTTCTTGTGGCCGAGAATGATGGGGCATATGGCGCGGGCAAATCCCTCGTAGATGCAAAGGACGCCGCTTGCGCTCTCCCATCGCGCTGCGACGATCAGCTGGTAAGTCGAACTGGTCATCTCACGTCCCGCAGGATCGGTCGAACAAGCCGCCAGGCGCAAACGTTGTTCCGGGCGCACTTGCCACATCCTCCGGCGGCCTTACACTATCCCCAGCAACGATCGAGGGACCATGACATGCCCGATCTCACTGGCTTTCCCATCACCAGGCGCTGGCCGGCCGCGCATCCCGACCGGCTGCAGCTCTACTCGCTGCCGACGCCGAACGGCGTCAAGGTCTCGATCATGCTGGAGGAGATCGGCCTGCCGTATGAGCCGCACACGATCGACTTCGGCAAGGACGACCAGAAGACGCCGGAATTCATGTCGCTCAATCCGAACGGCAAGATCCCGGCGATCATCGATCCCGACGGGCCGGGCGGCCGGCCGCTCGGCCTGTTCGAGTCCGGCGCGATCCTGCACTATCTGGCCGAGAAGACCGGCAAGCTGTTGCCGCAGGATCCGGCTCGGCGCTGGCACACTTTGCAATGGGTGCATTTCCAGATGGGCGGCATCGGGCCGATGTTCGGCCAGGTCGGCTTCTTCCACAAATTCGCCGGCAAGGACTTTCCGGACAAGCGGCCGCTGGAGCGCTATGTCGCGGAAGCGAAGCGGCTGCTCGGCGTGGTCGAGGGCCGCCTCGACGGACGGCAGTGGATCATGGACGACGACTACACCATCGCCGACATCGCGATGCTCGGCTGGGTGCGCAACCTCATCGGCTTCTACGGCGCGCGCGACCTGGTCGCCTTCGACGAGCTCAAGCACGTGCCGGCCTGGCTCGAGCGCGGGCTGGCGCGCCCGGCGGTGCAGCGCGGCTTGGAGATTCCGAAGCGGCCGTGATCGTCACCGAGGCCGATTTCGAGCATTGCCTCGACCTGGTGCAGGCGGCGCCAGCGGTGCCCGGCGACGGTGTGTTCGGGCCTGATAGCGTGATGTGGCAGGTGCACCGGGAGGCCGCGATCTTTCTCGGCGCCGGACGCGCGCTGCTGCTGCAGCTTGCGCATCCCTGGGTCGCCGCCAGCATCGCCGATCAGTCCAAGGTGTTCGCCGATCCGATCGGCCGTTTCCACCGCACCTTCAACATCGTCTTCACGATGGTGTTCGGCACCCGCGCGCAGGCGATCGCGGTGGCGCGGCGGCTCTATCGCCGCCATTCGGCGGTGGAAGGGGTCTTGCCCGAAGCGGTCGGCGCGTTCGCGGCCGGCTCGCGTTACATGGCCAACGAGGTCGACGCGCTGAGGTGGGTGCATGCGACGCTGGTCGACACCGCGATGCTGGCCCACGACATGCTGCTGCCGGCGCTGCCGGATACGCAGCACGAGCGCCATTGGACCGAGGCGCGGCTGTTCGCGAGCCTGTTTGGCGTCCCGCAGCAGGCGCTGCCACCGGACCGGGCGTCGTTCCAGGCCTATGTGGCCGCGATGGTCGAGTCCGATGTGCTGACGGTGAGCCCGGCTGCGCGCGATATCGCGCAGCAGATCTTCTCCGGCGCCACCACGCGGATCGGCGCACCGCGATGGTATCGCGCGGTGACGGCGCAGATGCTGCCGGAACGCCTGCGGATCGCATTCGGCCTGCCGTTCGAAGCGGCGGAGCAGCACGCGGGCGGAGCGCGCGCTCCGTTGGTTGCGGCGCACCTATTCGGTGCTGCCAAATCGCCTGCGTACCGTCGGTCCCTATCAGGAGGCGTGCGCGCGCATCCGAAGCGGGCAGGGGCCTGATATCGCCACGCGCCTGCTCAATCGGGCCTGGATCGGCCAGCCGCAGATGGGCGACCGCAAGCGGCCGGGATGACGCTCGCTTCACTCGCGATTGATACCCTGCAACCTGTGAGCGACATCATAACTCCTGCTCATGGAGTCGCGCTAAGGATGCCGACCGACAACGGCCCAACGGCTCATGCGGGAGGCCATCATGACTGCGCTGACGCTGTACATCATCAGGCACGCCGAAAAGCCGGACAACACTCTGCCGGATTTGGGTCCCGGACTGACCCACAAGGGAAACGAGGATCCCGAATCGCTGGTAATCATGGGCTGGCAACGCGCCGGCGCCTGGACCGCTTTGTTCGGCGCCGGCATCGGTGGCTCCGATTATGCCGCGCCGCAGGCAGTCTATGCCGCGAACCCTGACAGTCCCAAGGGCGCGGATACCGACAGCACGAAGAATAAGGACAAGGTGAGCCGCCGTCCTTACGAGACGGTGCTCTCGCTGGCTGAGCGTATCGGCCTCGACAAGCCCAACATCTCGTTCGGCAAGGGCCAGGAGCAGGGGCTCGTCGACGCGCTGCTCGAGCTGTCGGGCGTCGCGCTGGTGGCCTGGGAGCACAAGGCGATCATCAGCGATATTCTTCCCAAGCTGCCGGTCAGCAACCGAAGCGACCTGCCGACGCATTGGTCGGGCAAACGCTTCGATGTCGTGCTGCGTTTCGACCGCGCGGACAGCGGTCAGCCGTTCGTGTTCGAGGAACTCTATCCGTGCCTGATGCCCGGAGATTCCGACAAGCCGTTGAAGGACGATCCGAAAGATCCTGGGGAGAAATGAAGGGGACTGAATCGCATCGGTTCAGCTCGACGACGGCACCGAGCGGCCCTCGGCGAAACTCGACCGTCTGATGGAGATGGTCGAGGAACTCCTGAGCGAGGGACGCAAGATCATCATCTTCTCGCAGTTCACCTCGATGCTCGCGCTTGATCGAGGCCCGCTTCAAAGCTGCGAAGATCGGCTACGAGCTCCTGACCGGCGAGACGCGCGACCGCAAGCGCCCGATCGAAGCGTTCCAGAGCGGCAAGAGCGGCCGTATTCCTGATCAGCCTCAAGGCCGGCGGCGTCGGCCTGAACCTGACCGCGGCCGACACCGTCATCATCTATGATCCCTGGTGGAATCCGGCCGTCGAGGCGCAGGCGGTCGATCGCGCCCATCGCATCGGCCAGGACAAGAAGGTGTTCGTCTATCGGCTGGTCACCGCCGGGACCATCGAGGAGAAGATCGGCGAGCTGAAGGCGCGCAAGCAGGCGCTGGCGAATTCGCTGTTCGACCGCGAGGGCAACATCGGAAAGGCGCTTACCGAAGAGGATGTCACCGCGCTCTTGTCATGAGCGCGGACAGGCGAACGCATGAACTTTAGTGCTCATGCCAGCTCGCTCGATTCGCGCGTGCGCGTTTCCTCGACCCAGGCATGGGCTGCGAACCATTCATGATGAAGGCGGCAATGTGGGCAATAGGCGCGCGAGAAGAACACCGGCATGCGCTGGAAGCGCGCGGCCTCCATCTCCATTCCGGTCTCGATGCTCTGTCCGGTTTGCGGACAGCGAACCATGATCATGCCCATCGCGGCCTCCTGGTGCGCGGGCCTGATACGCGGGCGATGCGAAGAAATTGTAATGCTCTGCGGACAGTTTCGTGGCAAAGCTCGGCAGACGAAACATACCGCATTGCAGCTGTCAAAAGCGGGCCGGATCGGCTGGTGGAACGCGCCGAGATGTCGCAGATCGGCGTGGGTCGCTCGAGCTGGACACAGAACTTTGAGGATGTCTCGGATGAGCATCACGATCTACGGAATCAAGAACTGCGACACCATGAAGAAGGCGCGCAGCCTGGCTCGACGCGCACGATGTTCGCTTACGATTTTCACGACTACAAGACGGCGGGAATCGAAAAGAGCAGGCTGAAGCAATGGAGCGACGAACTTGGCTGGGAGACGCTGCTCAACCGCGCCGGCACGACGTTCAAGAAGCTGCCCGATGCCGACAAGGATGGCCTCACCGAGAGCAAGGCGATCGCGCTGATGCTGGCGCAGCCATCGATGATCAAGCGTCCGGTGCTCGATCTCGGCAACAGGCGCGTGGTCGGCTTCAAGCCGGATATCTACGCCAAGGAAGTCAAGCGATAGCCGAGCATGGTGCGCGCCTCACTCGATCTCGATCACGTCATCCGCGACGGCGCGTCCGGGCATGCGATGAACGAGCTCGCGGTCGATCACCGTCCGCAGCTTGGGTATTGGCAGGTTGCTGTCGCCGCGTATCAGATTCCGGATCTCGAAATTGCCATCCTCCGAAATCGTCTTCAGCGAGGCGACGATGTCGGTCACGCGCATTGCCGTTCGAGAACGGCAGCAATAGCCGCTCGATAGGCGACGATGCGGCCATGGGCGTCGTCGATATGCGCGATCGTGAACACCGGCAGCGCGCGCCGGACGCATTCCTGATAGACCGGCATCACCAGGGGGGCGAGGCAGGGGTCCGAGAAAATCCTCGAGCCGCTGTCCTTTGCCGGTGTGGCCATAAGCGGCGGCCATGCGGGTGTTCTCGCTGAGGATGGTCAGGCGCGGCGGAGCCAGGCTTGCATCGACCGTGTAGTAGATGAGGTCGAGCTTCTCATCCTCGATCCGCTCCGGTGCATAGTCTGCAAGGCGCGGCAGGCGCTGATGGCGGACGTAAAGCCTGATCCAGGTGTTGAGGAGATCCCGCTGCTTGATCGACTTCACGGCAGAAGGCGTGGCGCTCTCGAAGTCCATCGGCGGCGTTCCGGTTACGATGCGCTATCAAGCTAGTTGAGGCAGGAAAATTTTCTATGAACGCGTGAATTTGCAATTGACTTCAACGAGAGGCGCCTTTCGCGCGGCCGGCGCCTGATGCCCTGCTTTCCGCCTTGCCTAACTCCCTCGATTGACGGCATATTCCGCGCCGGAGGCGGCGGCCCGGACAAGACCTCGGGATAACCCAGGCATGCTGGAGAATACCGCCGGACACAAGAACGAGCCTGGTGCGGACCGGTTCAGGCCGGGGCGCGCGGGGCGGGGGGATACCTGTTGGCTGATGAGTTCATTCTCGAAACCCACGGATTGACCAAGGAATTCGCGGGCTTCTTTGCCGTTCGCGACGTTTCGCTGAAAGTCCGCCGTGGCAGCATCCACGCGCTGATCGGTCCGAACGGGGCCGGCAAGACGACGTGCTTCAATCTGCTGACCAAGTTCCTGCGGCCGTCTGCGGGCAAGATCCTCTACAAGGGGCAGGACATTACCGCCACGCGCGCCGGCCGACGTCGCGCGGCTCGGCCTGGTCCGCTCGTTCCAGATCTCCGCCGTGTTCCCGCATCTGACCGCGCTGGAGAACGTCCGTGTCGCGCTGCAGCGCCAGCACGGCCAGTCCTTCGACTTCTGGCGCTCCAAGTCGGTGCTGAACCGCTTCAACGGCCGCGCGCTCGAGCTCTTGAACGACGTCGGCCTGAGCGAGTTCGCCAACACGCCGGCGGTCGAAATGCCCTATGGCCGCAAGCGCGCGCTGGAGATCGCGACCACGCTGGCGCTCGATCCGGAGATGATGCTGCTGGACGAGCCGATGGCCGGCATGGGCCACGAGGACATCGACAAGATCGCGGCGCTGATCAAGCGCATCTCCGCGAAATATACCATCCTGATGGTCGAGCATAATCTCAGGTCGTCGCGAACCTGTCCGACCGCATCACGGTGCTGACCCGCGGCCAGGTGCTCGCGGAAGGGCATTACGCCGAGCTGTCGAAGGATCGAGCGCGTCAAGGAAGCCTATCTGGGAGCCGGTCATGCCTGAGGTACAGTTGGCAACGCGGGCGCCTGCGGCCGCGGCGGGCACCGGCACCGTCCTCGATGTGAAGAATCTCGAAGCCTGGTACGGCGAATCCCACATCCTGCACGGCATGAACTTCACCGTGAATGCGGGCGAGGTCGTCACGCTGCTCGGCCGCAACGGCGCCGGCAAGACCACGACCCTGAAGTCGATCATGGGCATGCTGGCCAAGCGCGCCGGTTCCGTGCGCTTCAACGACCGCGAGCTGATCCGGCTTACCTCGGACAGGATCGCCCGGCTCGGCATCGCGTTGTGCCCCGAGGAGCGCGGCATCTTCTCGAGCCTCGACGTGCGCGAGAACCTCTTGCTGCCGCCGGTGGTCCGCGACGGCGGGCTGTCGCTCGAGCAGATCTTCGAGCTGTTCCCGAATCTGAAGGAGCGGCTGAGGAGCCAGGGCACCAAGCTGTCGGGCGGCGAGCAGCAGATGCTGGCGATCGCGCGCATCCTGCGCACCGGCGCCAGCTTCCTGATGCTGGACGAGCCGACCGAGGGTCTCGCGCCGGTCATCATCCAGCAGATCGGCCACACCATCGCGCGGCTGAAGAAGGAGGGGTTCACCATCCTGCTGGTCGAGCAGAACTTCCGCTTCGCCTCGACGGTCGCCGACCGCTACTACGTCATCGAGCACGGCAAGGTCATCGACGGCTTCTCCAACGCCGAATTGCCGGCGAACATGGACAAGCTGCACGGTTATCTCGGCGTCTGACGGCGTCGCGCAGACACGCAGCCATAGCTCAAGCCTCCGTCGGCCTCGTGCCGGCGGAGGTCGGGGACGGAAACACCAAGAGACACCACAGATGCAAGCCCTCTACGCACAGCTACTGGTCGGACTGATCAACGGCTCGTTCTACGCGCTTCTGAGCCTCGGGCTTGCCGTCATCTTCGGCATGCTCAACATCATCAATTTCGCGCATGGCGCGCTCTACATGATGGGCGCCTTCGTCGCCTATTTCCTGCTCAGCCTCGGCGGGCTGAATTACTGGTGGGCGCTGTTCATTGCCCCGATCGTCGTCGGCATCTTCGGCATGGTCCTGGAGCGGACCATGCTGAAGTGGCTGGCCGGGCTCGACCATCTCTACGGCCTGCTGCTGACCTTCGGCCTCGCGCTGATCATCCAGGGCCTGTTCCAGAACTATTTCGGCTCCTCCGGCCTGCCCTATGCGATCCCCGATCAGCTCCGCGGCGGCATGAATCTCGGCTTCATGTTCCTGCCGATCTATCGCGGCTGGGTCGTGGTGTTCTCGCTGGTCGTCTGCTTCGCGACCTGGTTCCTGATCGAGAAGCACCCGGCTCGGCGCCTATCTGCGCGCCGCGACCGAGAACCCGACCCTGGTGCGCGCCTTCGGCATCAACGTGCCGCGGATGATCACGCTGACCTACGGCTTCGGCGTCGGCGCTCGCGGCGCTCGCCGGCGTGCTGGCGGCGCCGATCAACCAGGTGCGGCCGCTGATGGGCGCCGACCTCATCATCGTCGTGTTCGCGGTGGTGGTGATCGGCGGCATGGGCTCGATCATGGGCTCGATCGTCACCGGCTTCGCGCTCGGCGTGATCGAGGGACTGACCAAATTTTTCTATCCCGAGGCCTCCAACACCGTGGTCTTCGTTCTGATGGTCCTCGTGCTCCTGGTGAAGCCGACGGGTCTGTCCGGACGGGCGGCCTGACATGACGTCGATTACCGACGACGACCGCTGCCGAGCGCTCCGCGCGCGATGCGCGACGAGATGATCGTGTTCGTCATCATGGCGGCGCTGCTCGCGATCGTGCCGTTCACTGGCCTTATCCGTTCTTCGTGATGCAGGCGCTGTGCTTCGCGCTGTTCGCCTGCGCCTTCAATCTGCTGATCGGCTATGTCGGCCTGCTGTCGTTCGGCCACGCGATGTTCCTCGGCACGGCCGGCTATTGCAGCGCGCACGCGCTGAAGGTCTGGGGCTTGCCGCCGGCGCTCGGCATCCTCGTCGGCGTCGCCGCGGCCTTCGTCGCTCGGCGTCGTCACCGGCTACATCTCGATCCGCCGCCAGGGCATCTATTTCGCGATGATCACGCTGGCGCTGTCGCAGATGTTGTATTTCATCTGCGTGCAGGCGCCGTTCACCCATGGCGAGGACGGCATCCAGGGCGTGCCGCAGGGCACGCTGTTCGGCTTGCTCGATCTCTCCAAGTCGACGGTGCTCTATTACGTCGTGCTGGTCGGCTTCCTCGCCGGGTTCCTGCTGATCTTCCGCACCATCAACTCGCCGTTCGGCGAGGTCCTGAAATCGATCCGCGAAAACGAGCCGCGCGCGATCTCGCTCGGCTACAAGACCGACCAGTACAAGCTGCTCGCCTTCATCCTGTCGGCGGCGCTGGCGGGCCTCGCCGGCGCGACCGAAGGTGTTCGTCGCGCAGAACGCCTCGCTGACCGACGTCGCACTGTGTCGATGTCGGGCGAGGTCGTGCTGATGACCCTGGTCGGCGGCATCGGGACGCGTGTTCGGCCCGGTCGTCGGCGCCTTCGTGATCGTCGCCATGCAGCACTATCTCGCCGGGTTCGGGCAGTGGGTGCAGGTCATCCAGGGCGCGATCTTCGTGGCCTGCGTGCTGCTGTTCCGCCGCGGCATCGTCGGCGAAATCGCCCATTTCTTCCGAACATCGCTCTAATCATATTGATATTAAAGGGAGTTTTCTGTCGCAGTTAAAGTGGTGGATGAAACTCGGCGAGCTTCTGCCTGGATCCGATCCGATGATATGACAGTTTCATGAACCGGGACGGCGCAACGCCGTCCGCACTGACCTGGATCTGTCCCTATGCTGCAATGGTTTCGCGCCATCCTCCCCAAGGAGGAGCGGTTCTTCGATCTGTTCGCCCGCCACAACAAGGTGGTCATCCAGGGCGCGCTCGCGCTGCAGGACATGCTGAAGGGCGGCGAGGACACGCTGGCGCACTGCCAGCGCGTCAACCAGTTCGAGAACGAGGCCGACGACATCACCCGCGAGGTGCTGACGGCGGTCCGCCGCACCTTCATCACGCCGTTCGACCGCAGCGACATCAAGAACCTGATCACGGCCGATGGACGATGCCATCGACCAGATGCAGCAGACCGCCAAGGCCGTGGTGCTGTTCGAGGTGCGCGAGTTCGAGCCGACCATGCGCGAGATGGGCACCTTGCTGGTCGAGTGCGCCGAACCTGACCGGCCGCGCGCTGCCGCTGTTGCAGGCGATCGGCCAGAACGTGCCGATGATCACCGCGATCACCGAGGAGATGACCAAGCTCGAGGGCCGGGTCGACGACCTCCACGACATCGGGCTGAAGGAGCTGTTCCTCAAGCATCGCAACGCCAACACGATGGACTTCATCGTCGGCGCCGAGATCTACGACCATCTGGAAAAGGTTGCCGACCGCTTCGACGACGTCGCCAACGAGATCAACTCGATCATGATCGAGCAGGTGTAGGCCGCGCCGTGGATGCTCATCTCGGCCTCCCGCTGCTGATCGGGTTGATCGCGGTCGCGCTCGCCTTCGACTTCCTGAACGGGCTGCATGACGCCGCCAACTCGATCGCGACCATCGTCTCGACCCGGGTGCTGCGGCCGCAATATGCGGTGTTCTGGGCGGCGTTCTTCAATTTCGTCGCCTTCGCTGTGTTCGGACTGCATGTCGCCCAGCACCGTCGGCACCGGCATCATCGATCCGGCAGTCGTCGATGCGCAGGTGATCTTTGCCGCGCTGGTCGGCGCCATCGTCTGGAACATCATCACCTGGGCGGCCGGCATCCCCTCGTCGAGCTCGCATGCGCTGATCGGCGGGCTGGTCGGCGCGCGGCGTCGCCAAGGCCGGCTTTCGGCGCCATGGTCTGGAGCGGGCTGTCGAAAACCGTGATCGCGATCGTGCTGTCGCCGCTGGTCGGCCTGGTGCTGGCGATGATCCTGGTCGCGATCGTCTCCTGGGCCTCGGTGCGCTCGACGCCGTTCGCGGTGGATCGCGCCTTCCGCATCCTGCAATTCGCCTCGGCCTCGCTCTATTCGCTCGGCCACGGCGGCAACGACGCCCAGAAGACCATGGGCATCATCGCCGTGCTGCTCTATTCGCAGGGCCATCTCGGCGGCGAATTCGACGTGCCGTTCTGGGTGGTGCTGGCCTGCCAGGCGGCGATGGCGCTGGGCACGCTGTTGGGCGGCTGGCGGATCGTGCGCACCATGGGCCTGCGCATCACCAAGCTGACCCCGATGCAGGGCTTCTGCGCCGAGACCGGCGGCGCGGCGACCCTGTTCATGGCCACCTTCCTCGGGGTTCCCGTCTCGACCACCCATACCATTACCGGCGCCATCGTCGGCGTCGGCGCGGCCCGCCGCGCCTCGGCAGTGCGCTGGAACGTGGCGGGCTCGATCGTCTATGCCTGGATCTTCACCATTCCGGCCTCGGCGCTGGTGGCGGCTCTGGCCTATTGGCTGGTCACGGCGCTGCGCAGCTGATCGGGCGCCTCGCATCCGCGCGGTGATCAGCTCACGAGTTTAAGCGGTGCAAAACGCCTATATGAGGGGCGCGCGACGGCCTTGATCCCGCGCGTTTCCTTTGCAGTCCACGTTCCCAGGCCTCGAAAGACGCTCGCCGCCTCATGACCGATCTTGCTGTCACCGCCGAAAGTCCGATCCGCTCGCCGCTGTCAGAGGAAGTGGCGCGCCGGCGCACCTTCGCCATCATCTCCCATCCGGACGCCGGCAAGACCACGCTGACCGAGAAGCTGCTGCTGTTCGGCGGTGCCATCAACCTGGCCGGCCAGGTCAAGGCCAAGGGCGAGCGCCGCAACACCCGCTCCGACTGGATGAAGATCGAGCGCGAGCGCGGCATCTCGGTCGTCACCTCGGTGATGACATTCGAGTTCGAGGGGCTGGTGTTCAACCTTTTGGACACGCCGGGCCACGAGGACTTTTCCGAAGACACCTATCGCACGCTGACCGCGGTCGACTCCGCCGTCATGGTGATCGACGCGGCCAAGGGCATCGAGGCGCGGACGCGAAAGCTGTTCGAGGTCTGCCGTCTGCGCGACATTCCGATCATCACCTTCATCAACAAGATGGATCGCGAGAGCCGCGACACCTTCGATCTGCTGGATGAGATCGAGAAGACGCTGGCGCTCGACACCACGCCGATGACCTGGCCGGTCGGGCGCGGCCGCGATTTCGTCGGCACCTATGACGTCCGCGACGGCGGCGTGCGCCTGCTCGAAGGCGGCGGCGCCAAGACCGGTGCCGCCCAGCAGATCGCGATCGCCGAGCTCGGCCAAGCACAACGCCAATCTCGACGTCGGCCAGATCGAGGAAGAACTCGAACTGGTCAAGGAAGCCTGCAAGCCGTTCGAGCTGGAAGCCTTCCGCGAGGGCCATCTGACGCCGGTCTATTTCGGCAGCGCGCTGCGCAATTTCGGCGTCGGCGATCTGCTTGCAGGGCCTCGGCCAGTTCGCGCCGCCGCCGCGCGCGCAGGAATCCAACCTGCGCAAGGTCGACGCCGCCGAGCCGCGCATGAGTGCGTTCGTTTTCAAGATCCAGGCCAACATGGATCCGAACCATCGCGACCGCATCGCCTTTGCGCGGCTGTGCTCGGGCAAGCTCAACCGCGGCATGAAGGCCAAGCTGGTGCGCACCGGCAAGACCATGCCGCTGTCGAGCCCGCAATTCTTCTTTGCCCAGGATCGCTCGGTTGCCGACGAGGCGTTTGCCGGTGACGTGGTCGGCATTCCCAATCATGGTAGCTTGCGCATCGGCGATACGCTGACCGAAGGCGAGGACCTCACCTTCGTCGGTGTGCCGAGCTTCGCGCCGGAAATCGTCCGCCGCGTCCGGCTGACCGACGCGATGAAGGCGAAGAAACTGAAGGAAGCCTTGCAGCAGATGTCGGAGGAGGGCGTCGTGCAGGTGTTCCGGCCGCGTGACGGCGCGCCGGCGCTGGTCGGCGTGGTCGGCCCGCTGCAGCTTGACGTGCTGAAGGCGCGGCTCGATGCCGAATATTCGCTGCCGGTGGAGTTCGAGGTCGTCCGAGTTCTCACTGGCGCGCTGGATTTCCGCCGACGACAAGAAGAAGCTCGAGGCTTTCATTGCCTCCAACGGCTCCGGCGTCGCCGACGACGTCGACGGCGATCCGGTGTTCCTGGCCAAGAACGAATTCTATCTCGGCTACACCAAGGAACGCGCCGAGGGCATCACCTTTTCCAACGTCAAGGACGTGAAGAAGAAGGGATAAGCTCGCTCGATGAGCCGATGCCGCATCGCAGGCCTCGCTATCACCTCTCCCCGGCGGAGAGAGGTCGACCGCCAGTGATGCGGACTCCTACAATTCGATAATCCCCCGCCGTGCCGCGTGCGCAACTGCGTCGGTGCGCCCCGTCGCATCGAGCTTGTCGAGCAGTTGCCCGACGTGGAATTTCGCGGTGTGCACGGAAATCCCAAGCGAGCGCGCGATCTCCTTGTTCGAACGCCCTTCGGCGAGCAGCGACAGCACGTCGCGCTCGCGCGCGGTGAGCTGGAAATCATTCGGACCGCGCTCCGCAGGCTCCAAGGCCACGATCGCAACATCGGCAGCTTCGCCCGGCGCGGCCAGCCGCAGGCCCGCGACATTGCCGAGCAATGCCGCGAGCCGGTCGGACAGTTCGGGATCATCGATGTCGATCGCGATCACGACCGGCGGCGCCGGTGCGTCGCTCACGACGCCGGCCTCTCGCCGATGCTGAGCGAGAAGCGGATCGGCTCGCCGCCTCGCAAGCCTGCTATATCGACCACGGCGCCGACACTGTTGGGGCCAAGCTCACGAATCAGCGCGCGCATGCCCGCGAATGGCTGATTATTGAGCGCGGTGATGACGTCGCCCTGACGCAGACCCGCGGCCGCTGCCGGCCCGTTCTTGTCGATGCTCATGACGATGGCGCCGACGCCGTTGTCGAGCTTGATCGGCTGCAGGCCGGCGCCGAGATAGCCGCGCGCGATCCGGCCATGACTTTCCAGCAGGCTGGCGACGCGTTGAATGGTGGCTGTGGGGATGACGAGCGTGCGGCGCGGGCCCGAGACGGCCATGCCAACCGCCCGTCCGGCCGCATCGAGCACGAGGCCGCCTTCCGAACTGCGACGCAGCCGGGTGTCGAGCTCGATCCGGGCATCGATCTCGCCGCCACGCAGGCTGCGCCAGGAGCCAGCCGATTTCGAGATCATCGCCAGCGCCGAGATCGGTGTGCCGTGGTCTGCTGCTGTGATGATCGCGAGGGCACCGAGCGCGGGCATGTCGGTGGTGAGGTTGGCTGGCGCGGCTGCGAAGCCGTCGACGCGCAGCAGTGCGATGTCGGTGGTGTGATCGCGGCCGGCGATCGTGGCCGGCTTCTCGGAGCCGTCAGCAGACAGCACCATGATGTCGCCTTCCTCGGCCAGCGTCTCATCGGCAGTGACGACGAGGCCGGACTTCCAGACGAAGCCTGACGCACGCGAGCGATGCGAATGCACCGAGACCAGCGACGGCGCGGCTTGCGCGACGGTCGCAGTGAGTGCCGACGAGAGTGAGGCGAGGGCGGTGAGATCAGACATGGGACGCTCCAAAAAGGTTGGTCCCAATGTGGCGTCTCATGCCGGCTTCCGGAACTGCCCTAGTGGGCAGGTGGAACGCGCAGACGTGAATGGCCGGGACTTGCGAGCGCGGCGATCGATGTCACATTGGGATAGATGCAACCCGTGTGTGACCCATGCTGCGCGTCGTTCTGATCCTGTCTCTGTTGCTCGCAAGCGCGTCAGCCTGGGCTGGTGGCCGTCACCATCAGATCAACCCGGTGCCGTTCTCGCATTCGCCCTGCAGCGTGCTCGACAACGCGCCTTGTACGCCGTCGTTCTGCAGCGTCTTCAATCACGGACCGTGCATCCCCGAGATCGACTATCCCTATGGCGAGAATCTGCAGGTGACGATCCAGAGCGTGCCGCCGGAGTCCGATGCCGCCAAATACCGTAAGCCCGACCATGATCTCGACAATATCGGCGACCTCTTCGCGGCGCTGCGCTCCTGCTGGAGCCCGCCGCCGACTGATGTCGCGCGTCAAGGCATGCAGATGTCGGTGCGCTTCAGCTTCAAGCGAACGGGCGAGATGATCGCGCCGCCGCGGCTGACCTTTGCCACGCAGAGTGCATCGGCAGACACCCGCGCGACCTATCTGAAGGCGATCAATGCGTCGCTCGATGCCTGTCTGCCGCTGAAGTTCTCGGCCGCCCTCGGCGGCGCGCTTGCGGGCCGGCCGATCGCCATCCGCTATGTCGACAATCGCGATCTCAAGCAGACGTCATCGGACAGGTAGTGATCGGCCACACATCGTCATTCCCAGGCATGCGTCGCGGCCGTCTCCTCGCGCTGCCATTCCGGAGCGCGCGCTGCTTCCATTCACCGTCATTCCGGGACGTGCACGAAGCGCACGAGCCCGGAATCTCGATATTGTTTGCAAAGAACGCAAGCCAAGCTCGGGATTCCGGGTTCGCACGCGTTGCGTGCGCCCCGGAATGACGTGCGTGTGACGCAGTTTCGCGCACGGCCCCGAATGACGACGTACGGTGTCGCGCCGCGATCACGCCACACATTGCTCGCTCACCCCCGGAAGTGATACGCGAAGTCTGATAGCGGCGCACAAAGGAGGGATCGATCGTGGGACTTCTGGTGATGGTGGTGGGGCTGGTGCTGTTTCTCGGTGCCCACGTGTTCACGACCCGGCGCGCGGCACGCGCTCAGGCTGTCGCCGCGATGGGCGAGGGCACCTACAAGATGCTCTATTCGCTGGTGGCGCTGGCAGGCCTGGTCCTGATCGTCTGGGGATTTGCGCATTATCGCAGCGATGGTGAGTGGATCCAGGTCTGGACGCCGCCAAAGGCGATGAAGCATCTCAACATCGCGCTGATGCTGCCTGCCGTGATCCTGGTGGTCGCGGCCTATATCCGCGGCAACATCTACGCCAGGCTGAAGCATCCGATGCTTGCCGGCGTGAAGCTGTGGGCGTTCGGCCACCTGCTCGCCAACGGCGATCTAGGCGGCATCATCCTGTTCGGCTCGATCCTGGCCTGGGCGGTCTTTGACCGCATCTCGCTGAAGCGCCGCACTGATGCAGGCGCTCCGCCGATTCCCGTCGGCGGCATCGGCAACGATGTGATCGCCGTGGTGGTGGGCATCATCGCCTATCTGGCGCTCGCCTTCGCCTTCCATCCGGTGGTGCTGGGGATTCCTGTCATGGGAAGTTAAGTCATGCGGAGTTGAACCATGTCCGTTCAAGCCACGATCAAGCGCAAGACCGCACCCGATATTCGCGCCCGCAAGGGCGGCGAGCCGATCGTCATGCTGACTTCCTATCACGCCCATACGGCTGTGATGGTGGATCGACATTGCGATGCGATCCTGGTCGGGGATTCCCTCGGCAACGTCATGCACGGCTTCGAGACCACGGTGCCGGTGACGCTGGAGATGATGATCCTGCAAGGCGCAGCCGTGATGCGCGGCTCGCGTCAGGCGCTGGTCGTGGTCGACATGCCGTTTGGCACTTATGAAGCGAGCAAGGAACAAGCCTTCCATTCTGCTGCACGGATCATGAAGGAGACGCAGTGCGGCGCGGTCAAGCTCGAGGGCGGCGTGCGCATAGCCGAGACGGTGCGCTTTCTTGTCGAGCGCGGTATTCCTGTCATGGGCCATATCGGCCTGACGCCGCAGTCGATCAACACGCTCGGCAGTTTTCGCGCGCAGGGGCGTGAGGAGGCCGATTGGGCGCCGATCGAGCACGATGCCCGCGCGATCGCCGACGCCGGAGCGTTCTCGGTGGTGATCGAGGCGGTGGCCGAGCCGTTGGCGCGCAAGATCACGGCCGCGATATCCATTCCGACCATCGGCATCGGCGCCAGCGTCGCCTGCGATGGCCAGGTGCTGGTGCTCGAGGATATGCTCGGCCTGTCGCCACGGCCGGCGAAGTTCGTGCGGCGCTATGGCAATCTCGGTCCCGCGATCGAGGAAGCAGTGGCGGCCTACGCGGCAGATGTCCGCGCGCGCGCCTTTCCGGCGGTCGAGCATGTCTATGGGATGAAGACGACGGCTTTAAACAAAAACTGAAGAAACAGCTCGCGACTCCAACGCGAGTGATGATCAGAGGAAACGATCCGATGGACTGGTCACACGCTTCCATCCCGCCGATGCGTCATGAGGCACGGTTCGGCGACCGCATCGTTCCCGTCTTCGTCGACCGCCCAAAAAGTATCTGGGCCATGGTCGAACAGGCCGCTGCGCGTAACGGCGACGGCGAAGCGTTGGTCTGTGGCGACCGGCGCCTGTCCTGGCGTGAGGTGCGCCGGCAATCGGAGCAGATCGCAGGCGGCCTGCAGGCGAGGGGACTGCGGCCGGGCGATCGCATCGCGATCCTGCTCGGCAACCGCATCGAGTTCGTGCTGGCGGTATTTGCCGCCGCGCGGCTCGGCCTGGTCTCGGTGCTGCTGTCGACCCGCCAGCAGCGGCCCGAGATCGCTTATGTGCTGACCGATTGCGGCGCCAGGCTCTTGCTGCACGAGGCCGCGCTGGCCGACCGGCTGCCCGATGCGGCCGAGGTGCCGGAGCTGATCCATCGTATCGCCGTCGACGATTATCCGCCGCGCTCGGGCTTTGCAGCGCTCGCGGACCACGCGGCCCTGGAGGAGGCGGTCGCGATCGGCGAGGAGGACACCGCGATGATCCTCTACACCTCCGGCACCACGGGAAAGCCGAAGGGCGCCATGCTCGCCCATTGCAACATCATCCACTCGGCGATGCTGTACGAGGCCTGCATGGGCCTTACCGCAGCCGACCGCTCGATCGCAGCCGTGCCGCTCGGCCATGTCACCGGGGTAGTCGTCAATGTCGCCAGCATGGCGCGCTGCGCCGGCGCCCTCATCATCATGCCGGAGTTCAAGGCCGGCGACTATCTCAAGCTCGCCGCGCGCGAGCGCGTGACCTACACCGTGATGGTGCCGGCGATGTATAATCTCTGCCTGCTGCAACGCGACTTCGACGATTACGACCTGTCGGCGTGGCGGATCGGCGGCTATGGCGGCGCGCCGATGCCGGTCGCGACCATCGAGCGGCTGGCGGCGAAGATTCCGGGTCTGCGGCTGATCAATGCCTATGGCGCGACCGAGACCACGTCGCCCGCGACCATGATGCCGCCGGACCTGACCGCGCGTCACATCGACAGCGTCGGGCTGCCGTGCCCTGGCGCCAGCATACGGGTGATGGATGCGGAAGCGCGCGAGCTGCCGCCGGGCGAGGTCGGCGAGATCTGGATCGGCGGCGGCCAGGTCATCAAGGGCTATTGGAAAAATCCGAAGGCGACCGCGGAGAGCTTCACCGGCGGCTATTGGCACTCCGGCGACCTCGGCTCCGTCGATGCCGACAATTTCGTTCGGGTGTTCGACCGCCAGAAGGACATGATCAACCGCGGCGGCCTCAAGATCTATTCGGCCGAGGTCGAATTGGTGCTGGCGAGCCATCCGGCTGTCGTGGAGAGCGCGATCATCGCGCGGCCGTGCCCGGTGCTGGGCGAGCGTGTGCATGCGGTGGTGGTGACACGCGAGCCTGTCAGCGGCGAGGCCCTGCGGAGCTGGTGCGCCGAGCGGCTGTCCGATTACAAGGTCCCGGAGACCTTGGTGGTCAGCGCCGAGCCGCTGCCGCGCAACGCCAATGGCAAGGTGATGAAACGGCAGTTGCGCGAGGCTTTGTAGCGGCTAAGCTTCATGAGCGGCCAGCTTAAGTCATTGTGGATTTAAGCAACGACCGTTGTGGTCAAACTAGTTTGGACGACAGCGTCGACTTCTAGTCGCGCGTGACAATAAGGGTATCTGCGAACTAAAATAATTCCTGCTATCATAGTTCGAGGCGAGACATTTCTTTATACTTGTTGTGGAAGAAGCATGCCGGATTTAGTCGCTCGGTTAGCACGTCAGGTCGCGTCCAGAATTCGACAACTTGGGCTCGATGAGCCCAACGGCCGGGTGGTTGCAGCGCTTCTTGAAGTGGCCTACCTAGGAACTATGCGCAGCGAAGAGGGGCGGTTTGTCAAAGGAAGCTTGACATTCGCGAACCCTAAGGCGCCAGACCCCAATCCTCCATTTCGTCGAAGAGCAGACTATCCAGCATTCACGAAATTTGAGAGTCCCGAGATTTTGACCGTTCAGGCACTCTCGAAACTGGCTCGCGCAATCGATCAATGGTCGGGATCTATTGCGGTTTATACAACCCGCCGAAACCAGCTTGTCGCTTGGGGTGTGGTCGATCAATTGGTCCAGCAGAGTGTGCACTTGCACCGAGAGCCGACTGAGGGCTTTTTCGCAAATCCGGGTCTGTTGACGATCACGATGGACGGCATCGGTGATATCTCCGCCTACCACGGCAATTTGTTCTTGGGCGGTCTAAAGGCGCAAACCGTTATATCACATGAAAGCGATGCGCTCGGATCGAAATTCGTCTCCGGATACGCTGTCGACGCGTTGGCGCCGTTCGCAAGAGCGATAGCTAGAGTTCTCGACAACAGTGACGGCGAGACCGAGATCTCGGCGGCTCTTGTCGACATGTGGATAACTTCTATTGCTAGGCTTTGCATAGGAGTGCGGCTGCGCGGGACGGGCGGAGCATTTCTTCTGACCGCGAAACCAATCCAGCGCATGCTGCAGATTAAGCACTCCTTCCAATACTCTCGACTGAGTGATGCAGCTATCCTGAGCGTGATGGATGAAAGATATTTATCGGACGTTGAGCAGGCCGAGCGCGCATTCACCGACGAGGGCAGGCCAGTTCCTGCAAACTTAGTAATGGGGGCTGTTCTGGCTGAAACGGATGCGAAGGACCGAAAAGAGGAAATGAACGGCGCGGTCAAGCTGTCGCTTCATTGGCTACCGTCGATGGATTGGTTCTGATGAGCCCAACGCTTTCCGTGACAGGTTTTGGCGTGAAGATTGGTTCAACGCCGAATATTACGACGGTTTATGACGGCGCCGGCTTTTCCCGTCGAGGAACTCGCGCGCGCAAGATTGATCCTTCCCAGTTCGGAACGCGACATGGCTCGATGCTCCGCTATTGCGCCCAGGATAACAAAGCTGTTGGTATCGTTGTGTCCCAAGATGGCTATGTCCGCTTGATCGGGACCGTTCGAAATAGCTTGGTTTTCTGGGACAATCTCAAATTGCTGAATTATTACGATTTCTCACCCGGAGTGGCGTTAGGATACAGAAAGCGACAAAAAACCCACCGCCGGACGTCGGTGGAACTAGGATACACGGGCGTTCCAAAGACTATCGATCGCTTGATGAAAGCCGCGTCTTTACGCCAGTAGGCGTCGAGCGGCTGTCCGATTACAAGGTTCCGGAGACGCTGGTGGTCAGCGCGGAGCCGTTGCCGCGCAATGCCAACGGCAAGGTGATGAAACGGCAGTTGCGCGAGGGTCTCGCGCCATGATAGCGCCGTGGCGGCCGGTTCGCGCTGCCGTGGCGCAGCGGGCGTTCCGCGCGCAGGGACCGGAGCAGCACGGAGCCGAAACGATCCCGCCTTGCCACCGCCATATCATTGCGGTATCGGCGCCGCCAAGCTCGGGATTTAGGGTTGGGGAATCGGGGCGCTTTGCAGCACTCGAAATACCGTTGCGGCAGCCTCGAAGCAGATATCATAGGATATCATTAAGTGTCTGAATTTTATGCAGAAGTAGACGAGGAGGTCCGTCGGGAACAGCTCAAGAAGCTGTGGGACCAATACTCGCTCTATATCATTGCGCTCGCGCTCCTGATCATCGCCGGCGTCGGCGGCTGGCGTGCCTACCAATATGTCGAGGGCCAAAAGGCGGCCGAGGCCGGCGCGGCCTTCAACAAGGCGCTCGAGCTCTCGGACCAGAACAAGCATCCCGAGGCGGAAGCGGCCTTCGCCGACCTCGCTAGCAAGGCGCCCTATGGCTACCGGATGCTGGCCCGGTTCCATCAGGCTGCCGAGGTCGCGACCCGCGATAAGGCTGCCGCCGCCAAGCTCTATGACGCGCTGGCTGCGGATCGCAGCATCGGGACCGAGCAACAAGAGCTGGCGCGGCTGCGCGCGGCCGGCCTGCTGGTCGACACGGCGCCTTATGCCGACATCAAGCAGCGGCTGGAGGGCGATACCGGGCCGGCCGCGACTTTCCGTCATGCGGCCCGCGAGCTTCTCGCGCTGTCGGCCTGGCGCGCCAATGACGCGACCGCGGCCCGGCAATGGCTCGATATGATCGCGCTGGACGGCGAAACGCCGCCGGGTCTGCGTTCGCGTGCCGAGGCGTTGCAGGCGCTGCTGCCGCCCGTCGCCAAGAGCTAAGTCGAGAGCTGACACGGCTGATCGGCACGAGCTGACGGCCAGGACCGAATTTTGATTGGAAAATCGACCATGCGCCGTGCCCAACGCCTGATCGCCGGGACCGTCCTGATCGCGCTATGTGGCGTGCTGGGCGGCTGCGCGGGTGGCCTGAGCAATTTCGACCCCTCGGATCTGCTCGACTTCCTCGACACCAAGAAGAAGCTGCCGGGCGAGCGCAAGCCGGTATTCCCGGACGGCGTGCCGGGCCTGGAGCAGGGCGTGCCGAAGGAGCTCTACAAGAGCGAAGTCGATAAGCAGCAGCAGGAGCAGGATCAGGCCGCAGCGGCCGCCACTGCGGCTCCGCCGCCAGCGCCGCCGGTCGAGGAGCCCAAGGGGAAGAAGCACAAGAAGGGCAGGGCGGCCGCAGCGGCAGAGCCAGGAGGCCGCGCCTGCGGATGGCGAGACCCAGGCCGTCGAGCAGGGCGCCGCAGGCGTGCCGCCGGCACCCAAGCCCAAGAAGATCGTGCGCCGGCGCACCACCGCGCCGCCGCCCGACGATGCCAGCCAGGCCGCCCCGGCGCCAGCAGCAGCAATCGGGCGGTTTCCCGGCTCCGATGCCGAGCGGCAGCTTCAGCCGTTAAGACCATTCCCGGATAGGCGAACCCTTCGTTTCGGTTTTGCGGCCGTTTGCGGTACAGGTTCTGCCGAAAGCGCGAGGCACAGCCGCTCGCGCGCGAGATCCTTATGCCTTTCACGATTGCCATCATCGGCCGGCCCAATGTCGGCAAATCGACCCTGTTCAACCGTCTGGTCGGACAGAAGCTGGCGCTGGTCGATGACCTGCCGGGCGTCACGCGCGACCGCCGCGAGGGCGAAGCGCATCTTGCCGACCTCTCCTTCACCGTGATCGATACTGCGGGGCTCGACGAGGGCGCCAAGGGCTCGCTGACCGCGCGCATGCAGGAGCAGACCGAGACCGCAATCAGGCTCGCCGACGCGCTGTTCTTCGTGATCGACGCCCGCATGGGCCTGACGCCGAACGACCGCGCCTTTGCCGATTTCGCCCGCCGCGCCAACAAGCCGGTGCTGCTGCTCGCCAACAAGAGCGAGGGCAAGCATGGCGAGCTCGGCGCGATGGAATCCTACGCGCTCGGGCTCGGCGACCCGATCCAGATATCGGCCGAGCACGGCGAGGGCATGGGCGAGCTCTACGACGCGCTCAGCGAGCTGCTGCCGGCTGCGCCGGACGAGGAGGACGACGACCGCGAGGAGACCGACGAGGAGCGCGCCAGGCGCCCGATCCGCGTCGCCATCGTCGGCCGTCCCAATGCCGGCAAATCGACGCTGATCAACCATCTGCTCGGCGAGGAGCGGCTGCTCACCAGCCCCGAAGCCGGCACCACGCGCGACTCCATCGCGGTGGAGATCGACTGGAAGGGCCGCGGCTTCCGCGTCTTCGACACCGCGGGCCTGCGGCGGCGCTCGCGCATCGAGGAGAAGCTGGAGAAGCTGTCGGTGGCGGACGCGCTGCGCGCGGTGCGCTTCGCCGAGGTCGTGGTATTGATGATGGATGCGCAGATCCGCTTCGAGGAGCAGGATCTGCGGATCGCCGACCTGATCGAGCGCGAGGGCCGTGCGCTGGTCATCGCCGCCAACAAATGGGACCTGATCGAAGGCAAGCCGGGCCAGATCTCGGGGCTGCGCACCGATGTCGACCACTTGCTGCCCCAGGTCTCGGGCACCCCGATCGTCGCGGTCTCCGGCCTGATGGGCGAGGGCATCGACCGCCTGATGGAGGCGATCGTCAAGGCCTATGCGGTCTGGAACAAGCGCGTGTCGACCTCGGCGCTCAATCGCTGGTTCGAGCAGGCGATCGCCGCCAATCCGCCGCCTGCGGTGTCGGGCCGCCGGCTGAAGCTGAACTACATCACCCAGACCAAGGCGAGGCCGCCGAGCTTCGTGCTGTTCTGCTCGCGCGCGGACGCCGTCCCGGAATCCTATCTGCGCTATCTCACCAATTCGATGCGCGAGGCTTTCGATCTACCGGGCACGCCGGTGCGCATCACGCTGCGCGAGAAGGCCAATCCGTTCGCGCACAAGCGCAAGCGCCTCTCGTAGCTCATCATCCTTCCGGCACCGCCCAAGCCCGTTGCCTCAGGGCGATGACGGCGCTCGCATCGGACGCTGTGTGCGCCAGCGCACATCCATTAAGACCTTGTTAGGCAAAACTCCTCGTGCCCGGGAACGATGCAATTTGCATCAAATTATCCCGGCACAAGGAGACGAGAAATGAGCAGGCTGTCCTATCTGAGAGAGCAGGCCGCACGCGCCGAGCGCCTGGCCAGCAGCGTCACCGACGCGCTGACCGTCGAGCGGCTCCGCGCCTTTGCCGCCGAGTGCCAGCGCGAGATCGAACAGCTCACTGCGCGGCGCGCGATCACGGCGTGAGGTGCCGGGAAGCTGAGGCAATTTGCCGCTCGGGACCAAGCGTGTATAAGTCGGCGCCGCACGCGGGTTGGCGGGGCAGCCGATCACATCATGGCCGACGCACTTCGTATCGATTCCGATGACGCACCGTCGCCGCCTCCACGCGGTGCTGCGGTCGCCTTCATCTTCGTGACCGTCCTGCTCGACATGCTCGCGATGGGCATGATCATTCCGATTCTGCCGAAGCTGATCGAGAGCTTCCTCGACAATGATGCGGCACGCGCCGCGCGCATCTTCGGCATGTTCGGCACCGTCTGGGCGCTGATGCAATTCGTGTTCTCGCCGCTGCTCGGCAGTCTCTCCGATCGCTACGGACGGCGGACCGTGGTGCTGGTGTCGAATTTCGGCCTGGCGGCCGACTATGTGCTGATGGCGCTGGCGCCGTCCTTGCTCTGGCTGTTCGTCGGGCGGATGATCTCCGGAATGACATCCGCCAGCATCTCGACCGCCTTTGCCTATATCGCCGACGTGACGCCGTCGGAGCGTCGCGCCGCCGTATTCGGCCGGATCGGCGCAGCCTTTGGTGCCGGCTTCGTGCTGGGTCCTGCGATGGGCGGATTGCTCGGCGATATCGATCCACGGCTGCCGTTCTGGATCGCGGCGGCCTTGAGCTTTGCCAACTTTCTGTACGGTCTCGCCATCCTGCCGGAGTCGTTGCCACCCGAACGGCGCAGCCCGTTCCGGTGGCGCAGCGCCAATCCGCTCGGCGCGCTGCGACTGTTGCGCAGCGATCGCGTGCTCGCCAGGCTGGCGCTCGTGAACTTCATTGTGCAAACTGGCGCATGTCGTGCTGCCTTCGACCTTCGTGCTCTACGCGACCTATCGCTACGGCTGGGACACCAAGGACGGTCGGCCGCAACGCTCGCCATGGTCGGCATCTGCACCATGGTGGTGCAGGGCGGGGCGGTCGGGTCCATCGTGCGGACATTAGGCGAGCGTGGCGCGCTGATCCTCGGCCTGCCTGAGCGGCGCTGTCGGCTTCCTGATCTTTGGCGTCGCGCCGACCGGGCTGTTGTTCATGTTCGGCATTCCCGCCATGGCGGTGTGGGGCGTCTCGGACGCGGCGATGCAGGCGCTGACGACGCAGATCGTCGCCGGCGGAGCTGCAGGGGCAATTGCAAGGCGCGACGTCGAGCGTGCAGAGCGTGGCCCAGATGGTGGGCCCGTTCCTGTTCACGCTCACCTTCGCGTATTTCATCGGCGCCGACGCGCCGCTCAACTGCCCGGCGCGCCATTCCTGCTGGCGTCGGTCCTGCTGCTCGTCATTGGCGCTTGCGGTGTGGACGTTGCGAGCCGCGAGACGCATGTGAGCGATGGAGCAACGCCTGCCGTTACATAAACGGTGTCGTCCCGGCCTTGAGCCGGGACCCGTATCCACCGAATGGAGTCTGTTGCGAGATGCTTGTGACATCTTTCCTCGCAGAATTCCGCCGCGGGTTCGGTCCTGCGGACTTTCGCCGGGACGACGGTGATGACCGCTCGGGCCGCGTCACTTCTTCACCAGCGGGCATTCGCTCTGCGACAGCGGCTTGGCGGCGTCTTCAGGCGGGATCGTCGCGACCAGCTTGTAATAGTCCCACGGATATTTCGACTCTTCGGGCTTCTTCACCTCGAACAGATAGGCCGGAATCAGACGGCGGCCGTCGGCGCGGAGCGGGCCCTTGCCGAACAGGGGATCGTCGGTCGGAATCTCCTTCATCTTGGCGACCACCTTGGCGCCGTCATGCGGATTGCCGCCGAGCGCCTCCAGCGCCTTCAGATAGTGCAGCACGGCGGCATAATTGCCGGCCTGCGTCATCGACGGCATGGCGTGTCTTGGACGACCTTTGCCGCGAACCGCTTCGACCACGCGCGGGTCTTGTCGTTCATGTCCCAATAGAAGGACTCGGTGAAGGTCAGGCCTTGCGCGGTCTTCAGGCCGAGCGCATGCACGTCGTTGATGAAGAGCAGCAGCGCGGCGAGCTTCTGGCCGCCCGCGACGATGCCGAATTCGGACGCCTGCTTGATCGCGTTGGTGGTGTCGCCGCCGGCATTGGCAAGCCCGATGACCTTGGCCTTCGACGACTGCGCCTGCAGCAGGAACGAGGAGAAGTCGGACGTATTGAGCGGATGCTTGACGTCGCCCAGCACCTTGCCGCCATTGGCGGTGACGACCGCGCTGGTGTCACGCTCCAGCGCGTGGCCGAAGGCGTAGTCGGCGGTCAGGAAAAACCAGGTGTCGCCGCCGGCCTTGGTCAGCGCCTTGCCGGTGCCGTTGGCGAGCATGTAGGTGTCGAAGGTGTAGGAGATGGTTTGGCGTTGCAGGCCTTGCCGGTGAGATCGGCGGTGGCCGCGCCGGAATTGAGCATGATCGCGTTCTTCTCCTGCACGAGATTGCTCACGGCGAGCGCGACGCCGGAATTCGGCGTGTCGGTGATCAGCGTCGACCTTGTCGTTGTCGATCCATTGCCGGGCGATGTTGACGCCGACATCGGGCTTGTTCTGGTGGTCGCCGCTGACGACATCGATCTTCCAGCCCTTGGCGCGCATGCCGGAATCCTCGACCGCCATATTGATCGCGGCGAGCACGGAATTGGGGCCGCCGATGTCGGCATAGAGGCTCGACATGTCGTTGAGCACGCCGATCTTGACGACCTTGTCCTGGGCGAGCGCAGGCGTCGGCGAAGCCCGAGCAGTCGTCGCGGCAAGCAAAAAGCGCGGCGGAGCGCCACGCCAACGTCATTCTCATGTCATTTCCTCCATGTGATGCGCGGGCGGCTCTCTTGGACGGAGCTTTTACCCTGGTTTGAGGCGGCGATCCATGGCCGCTGTGCAGGTTTGCCGCAATCCACCTTTATGCCGGTTCGACCCGGCCGCCGATACGTTCAGATATGCGTTCGAGGCCAGGTGCGCTAGCCGACTTAGTGCAGCGCATCCGCATTGACGAGCTTGAATTTCTGGATGCGCTTGGCGTTGTCGACCTCGCCGGTATAGACGTTGCCGAGCTTGTCGACGGCCATGGTGTGCACCCAGTGGAATTGGCCGGCGTTGCGGCCGTCACCGCCGAAGTGGCCGACCACGCTGCCGTCCTCGCGCTTGATGATGCGGATTTCATTGTTCTCGCCGTCGGCGTTAGAGCAAATAGCTCTGCTTCGGATCGGGCCAGATTGCGAGGTCCCATACCGAACCATTGCCGAGCGTGTTCTTCTCGTAGAACCATTCCTTGACGAAGGTGCCGTCCTTCTTGAAAACCTGGATGCGGTCGTTGGTGCGGTCGCAGACATAGACCAGGCCGTCATCGGCGATCTTGACGCAATGCACGGGATTGCCGAACTGCTGTGACACCGGCGCCTTCGGATCGTAGGCGGCCTGCTTGTCGTCGTTGGGCACGTGGCCATAGGCGCCCCACATGCCGCTTGAAGGCGAGCGTGGTGGCGTCATAGACGATGACGCGGCGATTGCCATAACCGTCGGCGACGTAGAGCTCGTTGGCCTCCTTGTCGAGCGCGGTCTCGGCGGGCTTGCCGAGCTGGGAGGTGTCGTTGCTGTTGGTGCGCGGCGCTATCTTGCCGATCTGGGCGATGTACTTGCCATCAAGGGTGAATTTCAGGAGGGCGTTGTCGTTGTCGGCATTGCCGCCGATCCAGACGAAGCCGCGCTCGTCGACCTCGATGCCGTGCTCGCGGCCGACCCATTGATAACCTCACCCGGTCCGCCCCAGGAGCGCAACAGATTGCCGTCGACGTCGAACTCCAGCACCGGCGGCGCCGACACGCAGCATTTCGAGCGCGGCGGGTTAGCGTTGCGCCCTTTTCGTCGTCGGTCAGCGATTTCGGGCGCTGCAGCACCCAGATATGGCCCTGCCAGTCGACGGTGATGCCGCCGACCTGACCGATGATCCAGTTGTTCGGCAGCGGCTTCGGCCAGGACGCATCGACTGCGAAGCTCGGGATTTCGGCGGCGGCGGCGATGGTGGCCATGAAGCAACAAGCGGCCGCGACCAGGAGGCCTAAAGATCGCGCCGCAAATGTCGTGCGTGCGGTGTGCGTTGACCTCATCGCATTCTCCCTGAAATGCGCGTCGCGGTTGATCCGCGATCACGAGGCCAAGTCAATCGCGGTGGGAGGGGCGAGTCAATCGCGAGTAGGAGGCATAATGTCTGCGCCAGCAAAAGCTGCCATCGCCCGCGCAGGCGGACGATCCAGTACGCCGCGGCCTCTCGATTGATCACCGCCATCTCTGGAATACTGGATCCCGCCTTCGCGGGGATGACGTCGGAGAAAAACAGCAGCTGCCGTCATTGCGAGGAGCGAAGCGACGAAGCAATCCAGCCCTTCATTGTAGGCCTGGATTGCTTCGCTTCGATCGCAATGACAGCGAAGAGCACAGTGTTCGTATCACACCGGCGGCTGGAAGCTCTTCAGCGTGCGGCTTTTGTAGTCGTAGAGCTTGCCGGTCTCGGTCCATTCCGGCGAGCACATCGGCACGATGAATTCGGCGGCCTGCTCGGGCGTGTCGAGCGTCATCGGGTCTTCGCCGGGAAACACGGTGGCGCGCATGCGGGTGCGGATCGGTCCCGGGCTGAACAGATTGACGCGCAGTCGCGTGCTGGCAGTCTCATGCGCCCAGACCCGCACCAGCGTCTCCAGCGCGGCTTTCGAGGCCGCATAGGGGCCGAGATAGGCCGGCGCCTTGGCGGCCGCGCCCGAGGTGACGAATACAGCACGTCCGGCGTCGGACGCCCGAGCAGCGGCTCCATGCAGCGCACCAGCTGGAAATTCGCGGTGACATTGATCGGCCAGCACGTCGACCCACGGCTTGAGGTCGATATGGCCGAGCGGCGAGGATGGACCGGGCACGCCGGCATTGCCGACGAGAATGTCGAGCTTGCCGTGGCGCTCGTGCAGCGCCGCGCCGAGGCGCGCGATGCCGTCGGTGTCGGTCAGCGCGAGCGGCACCAAGGTGGCGCCTTCGCCGGTTTCTTTCCGGATCTCGTCGTCGAGCTCCTCAAGGCCGCCTTGGGTGCGGGCCACGGCGATCACATGGGCGCCGGCCCGGGCCAGCGCGCGCGCGGTGGCATAGCCGATGCCGCGCGAGGCGCCGGTGACGAGAGCGATACGGGAGGCGAGGGGAAGGGACATGGCTGTTTCCGCGGCTTGGTTCGCGCGGGTTTTACAGACGTGGATGGCCG
>CAWJDW010000009.1:0-28140 GCA_963841665.1 uncultured Alphaproteobacteria bacterium | reverse complement strand
ACACGGCCGAGCCGTTGCCGAGCGCGAACCGGCGTCATTCGATGCCCGGGAGGCCAGACCGTCGCTTCCGAATCCGAGCGGCTTATCGGAACATCGCAGCGTCGGTGCTGGCCAGGAGCTCTCAAATTCGTAGCACGATCTGCCGATATCGTTGGCGCTGCCGCTGTTCATCGTGGCTGCGCTTTTGGGCGGCGAGAGCTTCGATCATTCGCCGAAGTCATCGATCTCAAAGCAGATCAGACATAAGTTCGAGCCGGAGCGAAGTTCAATCAATCGTTGGCTCTTGCTTACCTGCCCCGGACGGTGTCGCCCCCGGCTCAAGCGATGCCTTCTTTTCGAGATCGGCGTCGCCGCCGTAGCGTGACGCCCATCAATGGCGAGGTGCCGATAATCGACCTTTGGCTGCTTCAGCATCTCAAGCTCACGCTGGTAACTTGCCGCGGCGAACCAAAGGCGACCGAATTCATGCGCTAAGTGGAGCATTCGCTATCGCTCGGCACCTCGCCAGCCGGCGGCCGACGCCTGCTCTGCGGGATTGTCCGATCTCTACGCCATGTTAGCCGAATGCACCCCGGTGACCCACGCCACTTTGACTGGAGGGCATTTCGATTATTCATCCCGTCGTGCTTGCGATGAAATCACACTCTGCAACGGAAGGCGTGATCAGAACGCTTCGATCGACGAAACGTGCTGCCCTTGAGGAGAAGCCCGGTGCCGCGCCGCCCAGCCAAGATAACACAAGCCGATATAGCCCGAGCGATACGTGCCGCAAAGCACGCTGGCGCGAGCGAGGTGGCGATAGACGCCGAGGGCGTCATTCGGATCGCGCTCGCAATGGTCGCCGAGCCCATCGTGACGACCAAGGCCGCAAATGACGGGTGGGTCCCGTCGGAAGCTTTGCAGCGATACCTGAAACGCACGGAAAGCGGGTGAAACGCACTTTATACAATTGATGCGGAGTCAGCGCATCGTTAAACTCCAAGCATTGGTTCATGGAGTAAGCCAATGCTTGAACGTAAGGCCGGGTCTCCTCGCGCGCCCGAGGACTACCGGATGAACCTGTACCACGACACTTTTCGTGGCCGCCTGCGCTGGTACGTCAAGCTCAGCAAAACGGGGCGCCGCGTCGACATCGCTGAAGAGTATAGTGCGGATGAGCGAAGCGATTTCCACCGGGCGTGGGAGGCCGCGATCCGTGCCTTGGGAGGAGTGCCAAGGATGCGCCGCAGCAAACCCGACGAGGTTCCCCCTACCACGCTCCGCTATTTGATCAGTGACGTCTCCGATCGGGGGCAGTTGCGTTGGTATGTGCAGCTGCGCGATAAGTTGCCGAAGATCAGAATCTACGGAGCAGTACGGCACCGACGAGTTCGATCGTGCCGTCGACGCTGCGATCGTCGATCAGATCGGCAAATTCGGCGACGCCACTGACTGGGTCCGCGCCCAAAAGCAGACACGCGAGAAGCGCGCACCGCTGCCGACCACGGCGCCCGTCCCGGGCACTTTGCGTTGGTATTGGACGCTCTACAGGCAGAGCGACCGTTGGCTCGGCAACGCGGCTATAGGTGAGGACGGGCTCGCCGAAAGCACGCGAGACGCGCGGACCGGGCTGATCGAGCCGCTGCTCGTTGACAACGGCGAGCGATCGTTTGCGGCGCTGACCCGCAAGGTGATGCGCGAAGAGATGAAGGCGCGCACGCCCGTTCAAGCCGGCAACCTTCTGTCGGCGCTGCGGGACATGATCGGCTGGATGATCGATGAGGACCACATCGAGCCGGATGACGATCCGACCATCGGGCTCAAGAGCGGCAAGGCGAAAGCCACCCGCGAGAGCGGCGGTTGGGCCCGTGGACCGAAGAGGACATGGCGAAATATCGCGCGCACTGGCCGCTCGGCACCGAGGCGCGGCTGATGTTCGACATCCTGCACTACACTCACCTGCGGCTCGGCGACGCCTCTCGCTTTGGATCTGCGCACCTGGAGCGGACGCTGAAGATCATGATGGTCCAGATCGCGACCGAAAAGAGCAAAGGCCAAACCACGGCGACGGTGCCCATGCATCGTGATTTCGCGGTCTCGCTGGCGGCATCGCGCAATGCCGGCATCTTGGGATCCGGCGAGGTCTTCACCGGCAAGCTGGTGAAGGGCGAGATTATGCCGATGACCAAGAAGGCGTGGGCGACGAAGTTCAAGAAGTTTGCGCGGCTGGCCGGCGTCAACGAGCCGAAGAAGAGCTGCCATGGAGTGCGCAAGGCACGCGCCGAAGTCGCGGCCTATGCGGAGTGCACGGAAGCGCAGATGATGGCGATGTTCGGCTGGCGCGACCCCAAGATGCCAGCGCTCTACATCGCCAAGGCCAATCGGGACAAGCTTGCCATCAGCGGGATGGAGAAGATCGAGGCCTTTGATCAAATGGAGAACATCGCCGATCTCGCGATGCCAGCCGACCGGAACAGAATAGTAACTTTTGAGAGTAACCGGCGGAAAAAGCCGTGATATTTCAATGCCAAACGTGGGGGTGGTGCGCTCGGAGGGACTCGAACCCCCACGATTTTACTCACTGCCACCTCAAGGCAGCGCGTCTACCAATTCCGCCACGAGCGCGAAGGAAGACCGGAACCGATATCGGCGAACCGGATCAACGGCGCCGATGTAACAAATCGATGCTGGCGCCACAAGGCCTGCCGACGCCGTATCCGGGGTTTGTACCGGCTTTTTTTGCCGCTTGCCGCCGGGCGATTTCGTCAGCATCTGCTTGACTTCGACCGCGATTCGGTTGCGGTCGACCAGCACCACGCCGCTCGCCACCGGCAGGTTGTTGGCCAGCACCTTGACCTCGTCCGCCTCGGTGGCGTCCAGTTCGATGATGGCGCCGCGCGACAGGCGCAGTACCTGGTGGATCGGCATGGTGGTCGTCCCGAGGACGACCATGAGGTCGACGGTCACTTTATCGAGGGTAGACACTGCAAGGCCACCGAAATCGAACTAGATTGCGTACCCCAGACATCATCACGTTGTGGTTAGCCAATGGTTAACAGCCGCGAAAGCCTTGATCTGACCACCTTTGCCGCCGCCGTCGGCAGCGAGGTCGAATGGCGCATCTCGGATTCGCCGGTCGACTATGCCGAGGCCGTAGCGGTGATGGAGGCGCGTGCCGCCGCGATCGCGGCGGACGAAGCGCCGGAGCTGGTCTGGCTGCTCGAACATCCCCCGCTCTACACCTCCGGCACCTCCGGCAAGGCCGGCGACCTGCTCGATCCGCGCTTTCCGCTGATTGCGACCGGTCGCGGCGGCCAAGTCACCTATCACGGCCCCGGCCAGCGGGTCGCCTATGTGATGCTGGACCTGAAGCGGCGCCGGCCCGACGTCCGCGCCTATGTCGCGGCGCTGGAGCAATGGATCATCCGGACCCTCGCCGCCTTCAACGTCCGCGGCGAGCGGCGCGAGGATCGCGTCGGCGTCTGGGTCAGGCGCCCGGACAAGGGCGACGGCTTCGAGGACAAGATCGCCGCGATCGGCGTGCGGCTGAAGCGCTGGGTGTCGTTCCACGGCATCGCCATCAATGTCGAGCCGGACCTGTCGCACTTCCAGGCGATCGTGCCTTGCGGCGTGGTCGATCCGCGCTATGGCGTCACCAGCCTGGTCGATCTCGGCCATCCCGTGACGATGGCCGACGTCGACATCGCGCTGCGGCAGGCGTTTGCCGATGTGTTCGGGCCGACCGCGGCCCATGTGCCGGAAATCGAGGCCTGACAGAGATGGCAGACCCGCACCAAGAGCCTCTGCATCGTTTCCAGGCGCTCCGCACCTCCGACCCCGAGCAATTGCGTGAGCTCGGCCTGAAGTGGCTGGGCGCGAGCCGAATCGAGCTGCGCAACACCGGGCCATTCGAGGCGCGGCTCAATGCCATCGAGCTCGAAACCACCGGTCTTGCGTTCGGCGCGACGAGCTGCGATCTGGTCGCCGACCAATATCCCATGGATGTCGTGCGGCTGCAGATCGCGCTCAAAGGACGCGGGCTGAGCTGTTTCGGCGGCCAGGTCGCTGACATCGACGAGCGCCAGTTCGCGGTCACCCCGGCCGGCGTTCCCTGGCAGATGGTGTGCCAAGGCGGCCACGAGCGCCTGACCTTGCGCTTGAGCCAGGCCGCGCTGACGCAGAAGCTCGCCGCGCTGATCGGGGCGCAGCCGAAGGGCGACTACCGGTTCGAGCATGCGATCCCGGCCGACGACCCGCAGGCGCGCAGCCTGTTCCGGCTGATCACCTTCCTCGCCCAGCAGCTCGACGAAGCTGTGGCCCTGCCCCGCGCGGTCTATCGTGAGCTCGAGGACGCAGTACAGATCGCTTTCCTGTCGGCAAGCCGGCACAAATATCGCGAGCTGCTGGATGCGCCGGCGCCAATGCCGGAATTCAGGCTGGTCAAGCGGCTGGAGGACTTCATCGAGGCGAGCTGGCGCGAGGCCATCACAATCGAGCGGCTGGTGGCGGAAGCCGGCGTCAGCGCGCGCTCGCTGTTCCGGGCGTTCGAGCGCGTGCGCGGCTATTCGCCGATCGCGTTCGCCAAGTCGGTGCGGCTGCGCCGCGCCCGCGAGATGCTGCTGTCGGGCGATCCCGCGATGACGGTCGCGTTGGCCGCGACAGCCTGCAACTTCGCCAATCCCGGTCACTTCGCCCGCTATTATCGCGAGACCTTCGGCGAGCTGCCGTCCATGACCGTACAGCGTGCGGGACAATGAGACATCACAGGATCGCCTCCAGTGCACTGCGCAGGCTTTGATGGCGGAACACGAAGCCGTTGGAGAGCGCCTTGTTGGGCAGCACTCGCTGGCCGCCGAGCAGCAGCTCGTTGGCTAAATCGCCACCGACGCGCCGCAGCAGGCCTGCGGGAATCCGGAACAGCGCGGGACGATGCAGGCAGCGCGCAAGCTCCGCGGTGAAGGTGACGTTGCGGACCGGCAGCGGCGCGGTGGCGTTGATCGGCCCGGCGAGATCGTCCTTGGCGATGACATGCGCGATCAGGCGCACGAGATCGTCGCGCTCGATCCACGACATCCATTGCGCACCCGAGCCAAGTGGCCCGCCGAGCCCGAATTCGAACGGCGTCAACATCCGCGACAGCAAGCCGCCGTCGCGCCCGACCACGAGCCCGATGCGCAGCATGGCCACGCGCACACCATAGGTTTCGGCAGCCCGCGCCGCCCGCTCCCAGGCTTCGCAGAGATCATGGCTGAAGCAGGCATGGGACTTGGCGGATTCCGTCAGCGGCTGGTCCTGCCACAGGCCGTACCAGCCAATCGCCGAACCGTTGACCAGCACCTTCGGCTTGCGGTCGAGGCGCGCGATCAGGCTCACGATGTCGGCGGTGATGGTGAGGCGCGACTGCAGGATCGCCTTTCGCTTGGCTTCGGTCCACAGCCCGTTGCCGAGCGGCTCACCGGCGAGATTGACCGCTGCGTCGATGCGGATATCGGCAGCGACCTGATCGAGGCGCGTGATCAGCGTGATCGGCGGCAGCGCCAGCGCTTTGGCCGGATCGCGCACCAGCGCGATGACATGATGGCCGGCTTCCGTCAGGCTCGCGACGAGGCGGCTGCCGATGAAGCCGGTGGCGCCGGTTATGAGCACGGTCTGCGCCGGCGGCAGCTTCGCGACGAGATCGGCCGCCGCCGGCGTGGTCATGCGCGACAGCCGCCGCGCGGCGGCGAAATCCCGCACACCGCACAGGCTCGCGCCGACAGCAGCAGCGACTGCAATCAGGCTGAGCGTCCCGACATAGGCCGGCACGATTGCAGTCGGCAGCCAGGCCCAGCGGATCAGCACCGGCACCAGTAGCACGAGGATGGCGCCATAGTTGATCGCCAGCAGCGTGTGGTTGATGCGCTCGCTCGGCGGCAGCTTGCGCGTCAAATCCTCCTCGACGAAATCCGTCAGCGTGATGATGATCTCGGCTGCGAGCACGGCGACCACCAGCATCGCGAACAGGCCGTGCACTTCGCTATTACCGAGCACCAGGAACAGCAGCGCGTAGAGCAGATTGCGCACGGCATGCAGCTTCAGCTCACCTTGCTGCGACGGACGCCACGCCAACCGCTCGGTGAACTCGTGATGATAGAAGGTGTCGAACACGCCCATCGCGACCTGGATCGCGATCAGGGTCCACAGCAGCGGCGTCATGACGAGGCCTCCTGGAAGATGGCGGATTGGCGCAGGATGCGGCCAAGGCGCGGATGAATGATCTCGAGCGTGAAGCGGAAAGCGCCATTGCCGAGATCGGAATGGGTGACGGTGAGATCGCCGGGCGTCAGCCATTGCGGCAGCTGGATGCGGAAGCCGGCGAGCTCCAGCGCATAGGCGGTGCTGTGAAATTCGAGCGCGCCATCGGCGACCGCGATGCGCAGCTCCATGTTGAGGCCGAAGCCGAGATATTCCTCAAGGCCGGTCGGACCGGCGAAGCGCTTGGCCGAATGGATCACCTGCGGAAAGCCGTGCCGGCGACCCACGACACGGGTCCAGATCTGGCCGCCGCTGGCGCCGTCCTCGGTCACCGCGACGATCATCGGCACGCCTGCTTCGTCGGAGGTCGGCAGCGGTCCGCCGATCAGCCGCGCGACTTGCGCAAACCACCAGCCGACGCGGCTGAGATGGGCGTCCTCGATCTCGCCGACATAGACCGACGTGGCGCCGTCAGCGACCCGCTTGGAGAACCGCCGCCAGATTGCCACCGGCAGCCGACCCCAATCGGCATCTGACAGCAGCGCGTGAAAACGAAGATCATCGATGAAGTCTGGCATCGGACGGAGGTGGCGCTGAAAACATTCGATGTCGTGCTGACGCCATGGCACCCTCCTCGCAACGCTACTCGCTCGCCCTCGACTTGCCCGAGGGCAGCAGATTGACGATCTTTTCGCCGAGCCTGAGCAACGCGACCAGACGCGGCCGCGGCACCTTCAGCATCTGCGCGTACCAGCGGTCGACCAGTTCGGTGAAAGCCAGCATGTCCTTCAGCCGTTTGCTCGCGACCGCGCTGATGGTGGGGTCGTCGGTCGCCTCGGCGACGCAGCCGCGCAGCGCCGCCAGCGCGGATCGATCTCGCGCTCCTTGCGGCCCGCAGCAATCCGCTGCGCCACCTCCCAGATGTCGGTCTCGGCCTCGAAATGATCGCGCCGGTCGCCGAGGATCGGCACGCGGCGGATCAGATTCCAGGCCAGCAGCTCCTTCAGCGAGTTGGAGACGTTGGAGCGCGCCATGCCGAGCGTGTCGGCGATGTCCTCCGCCGTCATCGGCTGCTCGGCGAGATAGAGCAGCCCATGGATCTGGCTGACCGAGCGGTTGACACCCCACTGGTCGCCCATGTCGCCCCAATGCAGAATGAAGCGTTCGAGGGCGGGAGGGAGTTTCTTCTTGCCGGTTATTTCTGTCATGACAGAAATATCTGACCGAACGAGACGATTGTCAAGCGGCACACGGCGTGCTCGCGCAATCCAAAGGTCGCTTCAGTGCGGCAGATCGTATTGAAAGGTCGTCGTATGAAGCCCTCACACCGTCGAGAGCACCGAAAACTCTTCCCCTGCCCGGCGCAGCTTGAGCTGGTCGGCGGTCGCGGGCGTATCGGTCACGGCGTCGACACGGGCGGCCGGCGGCCCCTTCCGGCACAGCGCGACCATCTCGGCGACGTCCTGTGCGGGCCCGGCGAACACCGCCTCGACGCTGCCGTCCTGGCGGTTGCGCACCCAGCCTTCGAGACCGTTGAGCGTGGCCTGGTCCTCGACCCAGGCGCGGTAGCCGACGCCCTGCACGCGGCCGCGGACCGTCACATGAACGATGGCTTGCGTCGGCGCTCATGACTTCAATCCGAGCATCTCGCGGCTGCGCGCCTTGACCTCGGCCTCGCGGGTGACGCGCGCGGTCAGCTCGCCTGATGCGAGACCTTTAAGCTGCTTCGGCGGCGTCCCCTCGCGCAGCGCCTTCAGCGTCTCGTAGACCGCCTGCGTCGCGGCTGCGATCGGCGCATGGCCCTGCAGCGCGATGCGGACGCGGCGGGAGGCGAGATAATCGAGATCCGACATCTCCTCCGGCGTGCCGCCGAGCACGATCGGCAGCTTGGTCGCGGCCGCGATCGCATCGAGTTCGCTTCGCGCCTTGATGCCGGTGAAGAACAGCCCGTCGACGCCGGTGGCCTCATAGGCCCTTGCGCGCGCAATCGCATCGTCGAGCGAGCTGATCGACACGGCGCCAGTGCGGCCGAGGATGACGAGCGACGGATCGCCGCGGCCGTCGAGCGCCGCCTTCATCTTGCCGACGCCTTCGTCCAGCGAGATCAGTTGCGTCTTGGCCTCGCCAAAGGCCTGCGGCAGCAGCGTGTCCTCGATGGTGAGGCCGGCCGCGCCTGCGCGCCTCCAGCTCCTGCACGGTGCGGCGCACGTTGAGCGCATTGCCATAGCCGTGGTCGGCATCGACCAGGAACGGCAGCGCTGATGCGCGCGACATCCGCCGCACCTGCTCGGCGAGCTCAGTGAGCGTGATCAGCGCGATGTCGGGATCGCCGAGCACTGCGAGCGATGCCACCGAGCCGCCGAACATGCCGAGCTCGAAGCCGAGGTCTTCGGCGATGCGCATCGAGATCGCGTCATAGACCGAGCCCGGGCGGATGCAGCGCGGTGCCGTTGAGGATGGCGCGAAGCTGGTCTCGGCGTGCACGGAAGGTCATTTCAACTCCTCTCACATCATTGCGAGGAGCGAGTCGACGAAGCAATCCAGAATCCCGGATGATCGCTGCGATTGCTTCGCGGGTTCGCCTCTTCGGAGGCGCTCCCGACATGACGGCGGCTTAACTTACGCGAACTCCATGATCAGCGCGTCCACCGCCAGCGTGGCGCCGGCGGCGGCGTGGATCTTCTTCACGGTGCCGTCCTGCTCGGCGCGCAGCACGTTCTGCATCTTCATCGCCTCGATCACGGCCAGCGTCTCGCCCGCCTTGACCTCCTGGCCCTCGCTGACCGCGATCGAGACCACCAGCCCCGGCATCGGGCACAGCAGCTTCTTGCCGGTATCGGCGGCGGTGACGACCGGCATCAGCCGCGCGGACGCCGCCTCCGCCTCGGTGTAGACATAGACCGCGACCTCGACGCCCTGATGGGTCAGCCGGACGCCGTTGGAGATCGGCCGCACCTGCACCGCGATCGAGGCACCGTCGATGGTGCCTTGCCAGACCGGATCGCCCGGCTTCCAGTCCGAGATCAGATGATGCGCCGTGCCGACCTTGCCGTCGGCGCCGACGAAGCGCACCGCGATCGCGCCGTCCGCGCGGATGATGTCGAGCACGATCTCGTCGCGATCGAGCCACACCGCGCGGCGGCCCTGCGCGCTTCACCGGACGGCCGATCATCTGGCCGGAGATCTGCCGCTTGCGCTCGCCCAGCACGTGATCGATCGCAGCGCCGACGGCGGCGAGCCGGCGCGCCGACCTCGCCTTCCGGCGCGCGCGCGAGCAAATCCCTTCGGAAACTCCTCGGCGATGAAGCCGGTCGACAGCTTGCCCTCGCGCCAGCGCGGATGGTTCATCAGCGCCGACAGGAACGGGATGTTGTGGCGGATGCCGTCGACATAGAAGGCGTCGAGCGCGCTCGACTGCGCCTCGATTGCCGCCGCCCGCGACGGCGCATGCGTGACCAGCTTGGCGATCATCGGATCGTAGTAGATCGAGATCTCGCCGCCCTCCTGCACGCCGGTGTCGTTGCGCACCGTGACGCCGTCGGACTTGCTCTCGGCCGGCGGGCGATACTTCACCAGGCGGCCGATCGAGGGCAGGAAGTTGCGGAACGGATCCTCGGCGTAGACGCGCGATTCCACCGCCCAGCCGGTCAGCGCTGACGTCCTTCTGCGCGACGCGTCAGCTTCTCGCCGGCGGCGACGCGGATCATCTGCTCGACGAGGTCGATGCCGGTGACGAGCTCGGTCACGGGATGCTCGACCTGCAGGCGGGTGTTCATCTCCAGGAAGTAGAAGCTCTTGTCCTGGCCGGCGACGAACTCGACCGTGCCGGCGGAATCGTAGTTCACGGCCTTGGCCAGCGCGACCGCCTGCTCGCCCATCTTGCGGCGGGTGCTCTCGTCGAGCAGCGGCGACGGCGCCTCCTCGATGACCTTCTGGTTGCGGCGCTGGATCGAGCATTCGCGCTCGCCGAGATAGATCACGTTGCCATGCTTGTCGCCGAGCACCTGGATCTCGATGTGGCGGGGATCGACGATGAACTTCTCGATGAAGACGCGGTCGTCGCCGAAGGAGGATTTCGCCTCGGCCTTGGCGAGCGTGAAGCCCTCGGCGACCTCGTTCGTGGAATGCGCGATGCGCATGCCCTTGCCGCCGCCGCCGGCGGAGGCCTTGATCATCACGGGATAGCCGATCTCGTCGGCGATCCGCACCGCGTGCGTCTCGTCCTCGATCACGCCGAGGAAGCCGGGCACGGTCGAGACCTTGGCCTTCGCCGCCGCCTTCTTGGATTCGATCTTGTCGCCCATCGCGGCGATCGCGCCCGGATTGGGGCCGATGAAGACGATGCCGGCCGCCTCCAGCGCGCGCGGAAACGCCTCGCGCTCGGACAGGAAGCCGTAGCCGGGATGCACCGCCTCGGCGCCGGTCTTGCGGCAGGCCTCGACGATCTTGTCGATCACCAGATAGCTCTCGGCGGCCGCCGGCGGCCCGATCGGCACGGCCTCGTCGGCCATCTCGACATGCAGCGCGTCGCGGTCGGCCTCGGAATAGACGGCGACGGTCTTGATCCCCATGCGGCGCGCGGTCTTGATCACCCGGCAGGCGATCTCGCCGCGATTTGCGATCAGAATTTTCTTGAACATGTTGTCAGGCGATACCTTTGGGCGGGCTCCCGGTGCGCCGGCCGTTTTGAGGTGAGGCCGCGCGCATAACATGCTCGTCGTATAGCAAAATCAGCCGGAGGCAACCGGCTCGACGCCAGGAGCCGGCATGGCTCAATGCATGCCAGGGTGGCCGGCCCCTTGGCCGCGGAAAGGTCGTCAGCCGGAATAAGTGTGGAAGCGCCCGCGCGTATAGGCGTGGGAGACCGCCTTCATCAGCTCGGCGACCTCGCTCTCCAGATAATCATTGGCGACGATCAGCGCACGGATCGCCGCCCGCAGGTCGCCGTCGCAGGCGGCAATGGCCTCGTCGACCGCCGCTTCCAGTCCGTTGTCGTCGGGTATCGGCTGGGCATGAGGCGGCATGAAGGAGGCTCCGATCGCGTCACCTTTGTTCTCTTTTTGTTCTATGGAGTCAAGGCGCGATCACGCCGCCCGCGCCGCCGCCTGCACCAGGTTGTGGATGAAGCCGAGCTTGCCGATCACCACCGGGGTCAGAATGAAGGGATAGAGGTCACGCAAGCCCATGGCGCGGGCGACGCTGTTCATGGCGAAGGTGAAGGGCAGCCAGGCCTGCATGATCCTGTCGAAGTCGCCAACGACATAGGGGTCGAAGCTGACCCGCGCCGTGAGCCCGCCGATCTGGTCGGCGGCCGGCCGCACCTCCATGCCGAACTCGGCTGCCATTTCCAGCGTGTCGACGATGTGCAGGTAATGCGCCCAGGTCTCGGCGAAATCCTCCCACGGATGCGTCGCGGCGTAGGCCGAGACGAAGCTCTGCTGCCAATCGGCCGATGGCCCCTGGTCATAGTGACGCTTCAAAGCCTCAGCATAACTGACCGTGTCGTCACCGAACACGGCACGGCAGGCCTGCAGCCGGCCGGCGTCGCGCACCAGCACGTCCCAGAAATAATGTCCGACCTCATGGCGGAAATGTCCCAGCAGGGTGCGGTAGGGTTCGCCCATCTCCAGCCGCCGCCGCTCGCGCTCGATGTCGTCGGCTTCGGCGAGCGCGATCGTGATCAGCCCGTTGTCATGGCCGGTCATGACCTTCATCTGCCCGCTTCGGATCGTCGGCGAGGAAATTGAAAATCAGCCCGTGATCAGGGTCTTCGTGCCTGGTCTTGAGCGGCAGCTTCCAGCGGATCAGGGAATAGAACAGCCGGTGCTTGGCAATCTCGAGATCGCGCCAGCCGGCGAGCTGGCCCGGATCGGACAGGTTCGGCACGGTGCCGTTGTGGCGGCAGGCGCAGCAATAGCCGCCGGTCTGGCCAATCTCGAGCAGCCAGTTGCAGGCGTCATGCGCGGCATTGGCGCAGAAGAAGCGCGCTTCGCCGCAGTCAGCGAGCGCACAGACACCGTCGCCGGCTTGCTCCAGTGCCGAGAGCGTTTGGCGTTCGGGCAGGAAGGCGAGCTGATGACCGCAATGCCCGCAGACGCGGTTCTCGAAATAGAGAATGTTCCTGCAGGCCTGACAGACGAACAGCTTCAAGACCTTACCCCGACACGTTCGGATGATCGTTCAGGGCCTGATGACGCCGCCGGATGTGCATCGTTCCGGGGACAACGGAACTTTTTCTCAAATGTCACGTTTCCCTTTGCCACGGTTCTGTTCGAAGTGTGGCGAAATCTGCCGGCCATCTTGCATCACGCCCTGCTCCACGCTGTCAGATCCGGTCCATCGTTCGAGGCATTCGCCTCGCGCGAACCTACGCGTTTGTCTTGGTTTGAACTGCCTTTGCTTGAACTGTCTTGGCTTCGACGCCACAGGTGCCCATGAGTCGTCCGGACCTCCCCGATCAGCCCACTGCCGAGACAGCGGCTGCGGCCGAGCTGCGCCAGCATCTGGAAGAGGTGGCGCGCGACCGCGACCAGGCCTATCGGGCGCTGCAGGAGCGCGAGGCCGAGCTGGCGCGCATTCAGCGGATCGGCATGGTCGGCGGCATGGAGGTCGACCTGCGCGATGGTTTCCGCAACCGCCGCTCGCCCGAATACCTCATGATCCACGGCCTGCCGCCGGAAGCCGCGCATGAGACGCACCAGGAGTGGCTGCAACGCGTCTATCCCGAGGACCGCGTGCGAAACCGAGCGGCACTTCGTCGACGCGATCAAGAGCAGAGACGACGACTATACCGCCGAATACCGTATCATCCGCCCGAATGACGGCGAGATGCGCTGGATCCGTGTCGTTGCCCAGATCGACCGCGACGACAACGGCCGCGCGCTGCGGCTGGTCGGCGCCCATATCGACGTCACCGACGCAGATGCTGGCGCAGGTGACGTTGCGGGAAAGCGAGCAGCGTTTCCGCCTGATCGCCGACAGCGCCCCGGTGCCGATCTGGGTGACCAAGCTCGACCGCACCCGCTCCTTCGCCAACCAGGCCTATCTCGACTTCCTCGGCCTGCCCTTCGAGCAGGCCATCATGTTCGACTGGCGCAACGCGCTGCATCCGGACGACCTGCAACGCATCCTGCAGGAACAGATATGCAGGCGAAGCCTCGCTCAAGCCGTTCGTGCTGGAGGCGCGCTACCGGCGCGCCGACGGCGAATGGCGCTGGCTGCGGTCGGAATCGCAGCCGCGCTGGGACGCGACCGGCCGCATATCGGCTTCATCGGCGTCGCCCACGACATCACCGCCGCCAAGCAGGCCGAGATCGAGCTGCGGCGGGTCAACGAGACGCTGGAGCAGCGCATCCGGGAGCGCACTGCGCAGCTTCAATCCAACGAAGCGCGGATGCGCGCGATCTTCGAGACCAGCAACCAGTATCAGTGCATTCTCGATGTCGAGGGGCGCGTGCTCCACGCCAACAAGATCGCGCTTGCCGGCATCCGCGGCGGCCCCGCCGAGGTGATCGGCAAGCCGTTCTGGGACACCGCCGTGGTTCAACGGCACCGAGGGCATGCCGGATCAGATCCGCACCGCGTTCAGCTCGGTGCTGCTGGGCGCGACGTTTCGGGCCGAAATGCGCTTGCAACTGCCGATCGGCGAGCGTCATTTCGAATTCGCGATGCGCCCGCTGCACGACCAGCATGGCACGACCACCGGCGCCATCACGGAAGCCGTCGACATCACCGAGCGCATCCAGGGCGAGGAGGTGCTGCGCCAGGCGCAGAAGATGGAGGCGGTCGGCCAGTTGACCGGCGGCGTCGCCCACGACTTCAACAACCTGCTCACCATCATCCGCTCCGCCACCGACTTCCTGCGCCGCCGCGACCTGCCCGAGGAACGCCGCCGCCGCTACGTCGACGCGATTTCCGAGACGGTCGAGCGCGCCTCCAAGCTGACGGCGCAACTGCTCGCCTTCGCCCGCCGCCAGCCGCTGACGCCGCAGGTATTCGATGTCGGCGAGCAGGTCGAGAACGTCGCGCAGCTGATCCGTCCGCTGGTCGGTGGCCGCATCCAGATCGATGTCGCGGTGGAAAATCCCGGCGCGTTCACGCTGGCCGACATCGCCCAGTTCCAGACCGCACTCATCAATCTCGCGGTCAATGCCCGCGACGCCATGGATGGCGAGGGACGCCTGACCATGAGCGTCCACAAGGTCGAGACGATCCCTGCCCTGCGCGGCCAACCGGCGCGGCCGGGCGTCTTCATCGCGGTTTCGGTCACCGATACCGGGACCGGCATCGCGCCCGAACATCTCACCGCGATCTTCGAGCCGTTCTTCACCACCAAGGAGGTCGGCAAGGGTACCGGCCTCGGGCTCAGCCAGGCCTTCGGCTTTGCCAAGCAATCCGAAGGCGACATCGCGGTGTCGAGCCGGCTCGGCGAGGGCGCCACCTTCACGATCTATCTGCCGGAAGCGACGAGCCCTGCGCCGGATGCCAATGCCGCCATTGTCCGCCACGAGCCGGCGACGATCGGACGCGGCTATCGCGTGCTGGTCGTCGAGGACAATGACGAGGTCGGCCGTTTCTCCACCGAACTGTTGGAGGATCTCGGCTATGTCGTGCGACGCGTGGCCAATGGCACCGATGCGCTGACCATCCTCGCCGAAGACGAATTCGCCGTCGATCTCGTGTTCTCCGACGTGATCATGCCCGGCATCAACGGTCTTGAGCTCGCCGGCCTGATCCGTGATCGCTATCCCGGGCTGCCGGTGGTGTTGACCTCCGGCTACAGCCACGTGCTGGCCGAGAACGCCCATCACGGCTTCGAGCTGATCAAGAAGCCCTATTCGGTGGAATCGCTCTCGCGCATCCTGCGCAAGGCGATGGCGGAGAAGGCGCCGCTGCCGCGCTAGGCGGTGATCACGACGCTGTCACTGCGAGGAGCAAAGCGGCAAAAGCAGGCGCGAACCTGCGCCGCGAAAAAGATTTGCAGCCAATGTCGTCTCGGCCGGTTCTGGATCGTCCTCGGGACGAGCCATCGGAAGGAACCCCCGACATGACAAGTTCAAGAGTAGTCTCGCAGGACGAATGGACGGAAGCCCACCGCGCGCATCTTGTCCGAGAAAAGGCGTTCTTGAGGGAGCGCGACGCGCTTGCAGCCGCCCGGCGGACGCTGCCCTGGGCCAAGGTCGACAAGACCTACTGTTTCGAGACGATCGAAGGACCGAAGACTTTGGGCGATCTGTTCAAGGGGCGCAGTCAACTCATCACCTACCATTTCATGATGGCCCCGGGGAACGATTACCGCTGCACGGGGTGCTCGTTCCTTTGCGACCATATCGACGGCGCCAACCTGCACCTCCGGCATCACGACGTCAGCCTCGTCGTCGTCTCCCGCGCCCCGCTCCGTGAAATCGCGCCGTTCAAGGCCCGGATGGGCTGGAAATTCGACTGGGTCTCGTCCGGCGACAACGATTTCAACTTCGACTATCACGTCTCGTTCTCGGAGCAGCAGATCGCGACGGGGACGGCGACCTACAATTTCAGACCCATGACCGGCCAATCGCGGGATCTTCCAGGCGTAACGGTGTTCTACAAGGACGAAGCCGGCGATATCTTCTGCACCTTCCAGGTGCGTGCCCGTGGCGGCGATCCGCTGATTGGCGCCTATCATTATCTCGACATCACGCCGCGCGGCCGAAACGAGACGGAGCGAGGCATGATGAGCGATTGGGTGCACCTGCACGATGAATATGACACCGACGAACGGGCCAGCTGCGGTTGCCGCTCGTAGGCGCGCCCGGAACCAAGCCTGCGCCTCGCTGTGTTGCATCCCCTCGATGCGCGGCGAGGCAGCATGGTCGATTCTGACGAGGGCACAGCCACGTGCTGGCGAGAACGCCCATCATGGCTTCGAGCCGATCCGGAAGCCACATTCGATGGAATCGCTCTCGTGCATCGTGCGCAAGGCGACGGCCGAGAAAGCGCCATTGCCGCGGTGAGCATCGCCGGCAGCGGAACCAACCCGCCCTGCAGACGTTCTGGTCGGGAACGACAAGCCCGCGTGCCATTCGCAGGGCCCATTCATCGCAGCATGCTTGTTTACGCGCGGAAGCCCGATGCGCTCGCTTCGTTCCCGGCTGTCGGCACTGTGGATCATGCTGGCAGTTTCCGGCGCGGCGACAGCGTACCTTTTGGTCGCATCCTTTCAACAATCCTCGAACGCACGCGTTGCGCGCGCCGAAGACCTCGTCCTGCGCGGCTGCCGTGACATTGCCGACCGCTATCAGTTCTTCGTCTCCGGCTGGAGCGGCGGAGCGATCGACGATCGGCTGAAGCATGAACTGGTCCCGCTGGTGCAGGCGGCACTCGCCAACGAGCCCGGCGTTGAAGGCGGCATCTGGCAGGCGGACGCCGGCTCCCTTGCCTATGCATTTCCGTCTTATGAGGGCACCGGTCCCAAGACCGACCTTCCCGCCGCGGAATCGAAAACCATCCGTCAGGTTAACGCCGAGGCGGTGAGGAGCGGACGTCCAGCAGTGACCCGGCAGCCCGGCCGGTCGCAAACCTTGATCGTGCACGCCTGCCCGCTGCCCGGCCCGCTGCAAGGCCTTACAGCCTGGACGATGACACGCGCGATCACCGCGGAAGGACCCGCCTATACCCACTTGCTGGCCGGGCTGATCGTGCTGGCGCTGACGATCTTCGGCTCGGCGCTCTGGCTGGCCTTTGTGCTGTACTCATGGTCCCGTCGGATCGGAGTCCTCGAAGCCACACTCGGCAAGACGCACGATGCGGTCGACTTGCCGCGCCTGCCACACACCGGTGAGCGCGAGCTCGATCGGCTGGTCGATGCGGTCAACGAGACCGGCAGCCGCCTCACTGTGGAGCGCAAGCGCGCTGCGGGGGCCGAACGCCTCGCTGCGGTCGGCCGCCTGTCGGCCAATCTGGCGCACGAGATCCGCAATCCGATTGCCGCGATGCGATTGAAGGCAGAGAACGCGCTCGCCTCGCGCGACGACGCGCGCAAGACGGCCGCGCTCCAAGCCATTCTCCAGCAAGTCGCGCGGCTCGATGCGCTGCTGCGCGACCTGCTCGACATGACCCACACCGCCGAGCCCAATCTGCGGCCGGTCAATCTCTCCGCGTTCCTGCAGGCAACAGTCGAAGCTCATCACGAATTCGCCGAACGAAAGCGTTTGTCCCTGCGCACCGAAACCGACCAGCCGGCGGACCGATCGGTGCAGTTCGATCCGGCGCAGGTGCAGCGTGCGCTCGACAACCTGATCCTCAATGCCATTCAGAGCACGCCCCCTGGTGGCGAGATCATCGTCAAAGCTGAGAAACACGATTGCAGGCTGCTGTTGCGGGTGACCGATACCGGCGCTGGAGTGAGTGAGGAGATCAGAGATCGGCTGTTCGAGCCATTCGTCACGAGCCGTGCCGAGGGCACCGGCCTCGGACTGGCGATCGTGCGCGAGATCGCGCGCGCCCATCACGGCGAGGCGCAGCTCCGAGACACCGGTGTCGGCTCCAGTTTCGAGATTGAGCTGCCATGGCAACCGTCCTGATCGTCGACGACGACGCAGCCCTGCGCGAAGGGCTGGCGGAGACGCTGACCGACCTCGGTCACGCCGTCCACACCGCGGCATCGGGCCGCGAGGCACTTGCTGCGGTCTCGCCGGACACCGATGCGGTGCTGCTGGATTTGCGCATGCCCGGCGGCATGGACGGCATCGAAGTGCTCAGGCGGATTCGCGCCCGCGACGAGGCGCCGCCGGTCATCGTGCTGACGGCCTACGCAAGCCCGGAAAACACCATCGAAGCGATGCGGCTTGGCGCGTTCGATCACTTGGTCAAGCCGATCGGACGGGACACATTGAGTGCCCTGCTCGGCCGGTTGCCGCCACGCGCCTCGCCCGCATCCGAATCCACAAGCACAGCCGAAGGCCTGATCGGTACCAGTGAGGCGATGCGGCGGGTTCAGAAGCAAATCGGGCTTGCGGCTGACGCTGAATCCACGGTGCTGATCCGCGGCGAGACCGGGACCGGCAAGGAGTTGGTCGCTCGTGCCTTGCACGTCCACAGCCGACGCAGCCGTGCGCCCTTCATTGCCGTCAATTGCGCGGCGATCCCGGAAGACCTGCTCGAGAGCGAGCTGTTCGGGCATGTAAAGGGGTCCTTTACCGGCGCGACGGCCGATCGTGCCGGCGCATTTCGCGATGCCGGCGACGGCACGTTGTTTCTGGACGAGATCGGTGACATGCCGCTGCCGATGCAGGCCAAGATCCTGCGCGCGCTGCAGGAGCGCGTGATCACGCCGGTCGGCGGCAAGCCGGTGCGGGTAGCTGGGCGGGTCGTTGCCGCAACCCACCGCGACCTCGCGAAGCTGGTTGCATCGGGCGAGTTTCGCCAGGATCTGTATTACCGGCTGAACGTGGTGCCGATCGAGCTGCCGGCGCTGCGCGATCGACCAAACGACATTGTTCCGCTGGCAGACCATTTCCTGTCGCTGGCCTCGCTCGGACGGCCGCGCCCGCAGCTTGCGGCCTCCGCGATCGAGAAACTTCAGCACCATTTTTGGCCGGGTAATGTGCGCGAGCTCAGGAACGTGATCGAGCGCGCCTGCGTCATGACGCGCAGCCTGGTGATTTCAGCTGACGATCTCGAAGTCGACGCATTCGGAACTCCACGGCGATGACGCTCCTGCAGCCATCGACCTGCCGACCGCGGTCGCGCAACTGGAAGAGCGCATGGTCCGCCATGCGCTGGAAGCCTGCAACGGCAACCGCACCGAGGCAGCCCGCCGGCTCAACATCAACCGGCAGCTGCTCTACACCAAGATGCAGCGCTACGGCCTCGTCGATAGCGAGCCGTCCGGAAACCCGACGGCATCGTCCTGAAAGCTGACGACGAACGCTCGTGTGGTCGCATGTAACCCTTTGATATTGCCTGATGTCGCTGTTGGCACGCGCATTGCGAAGACAGTGGCATCCGACCCATCAAAGGAGTTCAAGGATGACACGAATACGGACATTGTCGGTGCTGTTCCTTGCCGGCGCCGCCATCGGTGCTGGCGCCGCCTACGCGCAGGCACCAGCCGCGATGTGGGATACGTCGCAACTGCCGGAGACGCGCGGCACGGTGAAGCAATACACGCTGACCCCGCGCGGCGACGTCGACGGCCTCATCCTCAATGACGGCACCGAGGTGAAGCTGCCTCCCCACCTGACCGCGCAAGTGGTCTTTGCAATCCACCCGAGCGACGAGGTCTCGATCCGCGGCTTGCACGCGCGGGCGATTCCCCTGGTCGACGCGAGTTCGGTCACGAACGTCGCGACCGGCAAACGCGTCGTCGATAACGGTCCGCCGGATGGTCCGGGACACCGAACTCAAGACCAGACCATCAGCGGCCGGATTACCTCGCTGTTGCACGGCAAGCGCGGCGAAGTGAACGGCGCGCTGCTCGACGACGGCACCGAACTCCGGCTGCCGCCCAAGGAAGCCGATCGTCTGGCCGACTGGCTCCGTCCCGGACAGGCGGTCTCCGTTCGCGGCGATCTGCTCGACACCGCACTCGGCAAGCTCGTCGATGTCAGCGCCATCGGCCCCTCGCCCGATCGCTTGACCGACGTCGATGGTCCGCGCCGGCCGCGCGGACCGGACCGGCTTGGACCTCCGCCGCCACCGCGCGGCTGATGCCTTCCCATCCTCATCAATCGAACGAATACAGGAGATAAAGACATGCATTGGATTGATCCCGACAGCCTTCCCGAAGTGAGCGGTACCGTCGAACGTTTCGTCCTCAATCCCCGTGGCGAGGTCGATGGCTTCGTCATGACGGACGAAACCACGATCACTCTCGTCCACACGCCTCCGCATATGGAAGTGGAGCTTACGCGCCACATCGAGCCCGGCGATCACGTCAGTGTCTACGGCGTGAAGCCGCGCGGTGCCGATCTGCTCGCCGCTGTCGCCGTGACCGCCAAGGACGGCCGGCGCATCGTCGACAACGGACCCGAGCACGAGCGCGAGCATCCGAAGCACAATCACCGCAAGATGGAAGCGGCAGGCACGGTGCGGCTATCGCTGTTCGGTCCCAAGGGCGAGCTCCGCGGCGCGCTGCTTGCCGATGGCACCGTGGTGCGGATCGGGCCGAAGGAAGCCGAGGACATCGCGGATCTGCTCGCACCGCAGGCCACGCTCGCCGTGCGCGGCGAGGGCATCGAGACCCGGTTCGGCCGGGTCATCCATGCCAAGGAGGCAGGCGCGGAGCTGAAGGCGCTGACGCCGCTGCAGCACAGTCCCAAGGACGGGCACGGTCCGCAACACAAGCATGAGCCCAAGGAAAAGGAGAAGGAGAAGGAAAAGGAGAAGGAGAAGCATAAGGAAAAGCACAAGCCGAAGCACGGCGAGGACCAAGACGCGCGCGCCTGAGAGCAGACGCATCTGATCACCCGCGAGATAAGGAATCGAGATCGCCGATGTCACAGGATGCCGAAGCCAACACGCGCGCCGGCCATGCGCTCGACGCTGCCAACTTCTTCCTGGCAGATGTGCGCGACGGCCTCGGCCCTTATCTCGCGGTCTACCTGCTCACCGAGCAGAAATGGGACGAAGCCTCGATCGGCATCGTGATGTCGATCGCGACCGTCGCCGGCATCCTGGCGCAGACGCCGGCCGGTGCGCTGGTCGACGCGACCAGGGCCAAGCGAATGGTGATGGTGGCGGCCGCCATCATTGTCACCGTGGCTTCGCTGCTGCTGCCGTTCGTGCCAAGCTTCTGGCCGACCGCGATTTCGCAAGGCATCGCGCATGCCGCCGGGGTGATCTTTCCGCCGGCGATCGCGGCCGTCTCGCTCGGCATCGTCGGACCTCGGGCCTTCACGGCGCGGATCGGCCGCAACGAGACCTTCAACCATGCCGGCAACGCGGTCGCGGCTGCGATCGCCGGTGCGGCGGCGTACATGCTCGGACCTTCCGCCGTGTTCTACCTGATGGCGGCGATGTCGCTCGGCAGCATGGTGAGCGTGCTCGCAATCCCCGAACGTGCGATCGATCACGATCTGGCACGCGGCCTCCACGAAGATCAACAGGACACGCCGGCTGAGCAGCCGTCGGGCCTCGGTATTCTCTTCACCTGCCGCCCGCTTCTGATCTTCGCGCTTTGCGTCGCCCTGTTTCATTTGTCGAACGCGGCGATGCTGCCGCTGGTCGGCCAGAAGCTCGCGCTGCAGGACAAGAATCTCGGCACCAGCCTGATGTCGGCCTGCATCGCCGCCGCCCAGATCGTGATGGTGCCGATGGCGATGCTGGTAGGCCGCAAGGCCGACCACTGGGGCCACAAGCACTTCTTCCTTGGGGCGCTCGCGATCCTGCCGCTGCGCGCCGTGCTCTACACATTGTCGGATGCCAAGGGCTGGCTGGTCGCCGTGCAGTTGCTCGATGGCATCGGCGCCGGCATCTTTGGCGCGATCATGCCGGTGATCGTCGCCGATCTCATGCGCAATACCGGCCGCTTCAACGTGGCGCAGGGGGCGGTCATCACGGCGCAGAGCATCGGCGCGGCACTCTCGACCGCGTTGGCCGGGATCGTGGTGGTCCACGCCGGCTACAGCGCCGGCTTTCTGACCCTGGGCGCCGTTGCGGCGGTGGGCCTCGCGGTGTGCTGGCTGCTGCTCCCCAACACCGGCAATCGCGCCGCGCAAAGCCGGCAGACAGCGCGCTCGCCTTCGGCTATGCCGGCCCAATGATCCCGCAAATCCCACCTCTCCGGTGACCATGCCTCCACACGATACGCTGCTCGCTCTCGCCATCATCATCGCCGCCACCGCCGGCGTGATCATCAGGCCGTTTCGCCTGCCGGAAGCGATCTGGGCGGTGGCCGGCGCCATCGCGCTCGTCGCCTTCGGCCTGCTGCCGGCGAGCGATGCGCTCACCGGCATTCGCAAGGGCGTCGACGTCTACCTGTTCCTGATCGGCATGATGCTGATCGCCGAGCTCGCCCGCCGCAACGGTCTGTTCGATTACCTTGCGGCCTACGCCGTCGATCATGCCAGGGGCTCGCCGCAGCGGCTGTTCCTGCTGGTCTATGCCGTCGGCACGCTGGTGACGGTGTTCCTGTCCAACGACGCCACCGCGATCGTGCTGACGCCGGCGGTCTATGCTGCCACGCGCGCCGCCGGCGCCTCGCCGCTGCCTTATCTCTTCATCTGCGCCTTCATCGCCAATGCCGCGAGCTTCGTGCTGCCAATCTCCAACCCGGCCAATCTCGTGGTGTTCGGGCAGCACATGCCGCAGCTCGCCGACTGGCTGCGGCAATTCGCCCTGCCCTCGATCGCGGCCATCGTGCTGACCTATGCCGTGCTGTGGCTGACACAGCGTCGCGCCTTGAACGAGGAGCGGCTGCGCACGGATGTCGAGAAGCCGCACCTGTCCCGCGAAGGCCGTTTCGCCGCTTTCGGCATCGTCGCGATCGCGCTGGTGCTGCTGACTGCCTCGGCGCTCGATATCCAGCTCGGCCTGCCAACCTTCATCTGCGGCGCCGTCACTGCAGCGGCGATCCTTCTAATCAGCCGGCGGTCACCCTGGCCGATCCTCAAAGGCATCTCCTGGGGCGTGCTGCCGCTGGTCGCCGGCCTGTTCGTGATGGTCGAGGCGCTGTCGCATGTCGGCACGATTCGTGCGCTCAGCGCGCTGCTGCATCAGGCCGTCGCGCAATCGCCGACCTTCGCAGCCTGGGCGGCGGGCCTCTCCACCGCCATCGCGACCAACATCGCCAACAATCTGCCGGTCGGCCTCGTGGCCGGGTCGGTCGCCGCAAGCGATCATTTGCCGCAGTCGGTCATCCGCGCCATCCTGATCGGGGTCGACCTCGGCCCCAATATCTCGGTCACCGGCTCGCTCGCGACCATCCTGTGGCTGACGGCACTGCGGCGCGAGAAGATCGAAGTCTCGGCCTGGCGTTTTCTGACGATCGGACTCATCGTGACGCCGCCAGCGCTTGTTGCGGCGCTGGCAGCGGCGATCTTGTGGTGAAGCTGGTCTGGCTTACGCCGCGGCCTCGTAATTGACCTCGCTCTCGGCGACCTTGCTCAGAAGCTCGTCGGTCTTCCTCTCTTCGTTCAGCGTCTGATCGAGCAGCTTGATCGCCTGCTTCAGGCCCAGCTTGGTCGCCCAGGATTTCAGCGTGCCATAACGCGAGATCTCGTAGTGCTCGACAGCCTGCGCAGCTGCCAGCAAGCCCGCGTCGAGGGCTTGCGTGCCCTTGTACTCGGACATGATCTCCTTGCCCTCGTCGAGGATGCCCTCGATCGCATCGCACTTCTTGCCGCGCGCGGGTTTGCCGATCAGCTCGAAGATCTGATCGAGACGCTCGATCTGGCCCTCGGTCTCGTCCTGATGCTTCTCGAAGGCCGCGGAGAGCTTCTGCGACTGTGCCGCCTTTGCCATCTTCGGCAATGCCTTCAGGATCTGCTTCTCGGCGTAATAGATGTCCTTGAGGGTATCGAGGAAGAGTTCGTTGAGGTCTTTCTCTGCTGCCATGGCCTTCTCCTTGTTGTTGTAAGCCGACAACAAGGAGAATTGAAGCTGGTTCCTGTGATCCGCAGCGATCGGCGGGGCCGATCGGCTCACGGTTTGGCCGGGAAGCAAGACCCCTTGCGCCGTCCGCAACGATTCAATCATGCAGCAAGGCATCAGCCGAAGCTGCAGCGCGTCGGCAGCCAGCGCCATTTCGACGCCGCCGCCTTCCCCGGCCGCACGGTTGACCTCGAGACCGACAATGCCAAACAGAAAACGGCGGGGAAGTGATCCCCGCCGCTTGAAACATCCGAGCACGATCTCGGGATGATCTCACATCCCGATGTCGATCATGTAAGGCAGCTGCGCCAGAGGCAGCGCGCTGACGCCGACCAGGGTCGCCACCATCGCCATCAGCGCGCGATTGGACGGGCGCTTGCCTCGCATCTGGCTTGCCACCCACTCCAGGATGTCGGTCTTGACGCCATTCGCGTTGGCCGGTGCCCAGCTTTCGATCGTGGTCTCGGCTGCGAGCGCGACGCTGCGCGGCGGCACCGGCAGGCCCGATGCGGAGGCAGCATGATGGGCAATGGCTTTGGCGAGGAGGTCGTCGAAACGACCGGCGTCGCTGCGCTCGGTGGCGGCTTCGTTGATCTCGAACAGGGCTTCGGCCTCGGCACGGCTGATCGGCTGATCGTTGACCGCGGCAGCGGTCAGGATGCGCGCGCACCACGCTGCGTCGTCGGCATCGAGCATGCGGGAGAAATGCACGCGCCCACCCGTGGTGGGGCCCTCGCCGGTGATCACGCCATCGCGGACGATCGCAAGGATCGCGGCCGCGGTTTCACAACAGGACGGTTCCAGGACGTCGGAGGCTCCGACGGCCTTCGGTACAGAGGCAGACATGTTCGCTTCTCGATTGCTGGGTTGCCCCTACCATGTCGGTGGGGACGTGAACGAGCGGTTAACACTTCGAAACCGGGACTGCTCGCTTTTGAGACGGTTACTGATAGGTCGCAGTAACGTCCGTCACGGTTCGCAGGCCTCGCCTGCAGGCACGGCGTGGTGGGATGCAGACATGGCGAAATCGGGGCGGACCGCAGTCTTACGGATATTTCGCCGCAGCCGGTCCCATCAAAAAAACTTGCCGGTATATTTGATTTACAGAGAACGTTGTTCTCTTTTAAGAGGCCCCGTTCCCTTTTTCGAAGCCAATTCCTATACTGACAGGGAAGAATTTATCTATAACCAAGAAGACATGAGGTGATCAGATGGCACTGCAGATTGGCGCTGTGGCCCCCGATTTCGAGGCCGAAACCACTGAGGGCAAGATCAAGTTCCACGACTGGCTCGGCAACAGCTGGGGCCTGCTGTTTTCGCACCCGAAGGACTTCACGCCGGTCTGCACCACCGAGCTCGGCGCCCTCGCCCGTTTGAAACCGGAGTTCGACAAGCGCGGCGTCAAGCTGATGGGCCTCTCGGTCGACCCTGTGGACAAGCACGCCAAATGGTCGGAGGACATCCGGGAAACCCAGGGCGCCGCGCCGAACTACCCGATGATCGGCGACACCGACTACAACGTCTCCAAGCTGTACGACATGCTGCCGGCCTCAGCATCGGGCGATCCGGCCAAGCGCACCGCGGCCGACAACCAGACCGTCCGCAACGTCTTCGTCATCGGACCGGACAAGAAGATCAAGCTGGTGCTGGTCTATCCGATGTCCACCGGCCGCAACTTCCAGGAGATCCTGCGCGCGATCGACTCGCTGCAGCTCACCTCGAAGCACAATGTCTCGACGCCTGCCGACTGGAAGCAAGGCGAGGACGTGATCATCTCCGGCTCGGTGTCCGACGAGCAGGCCAAGAGCATCTATCCGCAAGGATGGAAGTCGCCGAAGCCGTACATCCGGATCGTCGCGCAGCCGAAGTAACTTGGATCTCGCGGCATTTCGAACGACGCTCGAAATGCCGCCTCGGGCGCCTGCCCTTCCCCACGTCATTCCGGGGGCTCGCGACAGCGAGCGAACCTCAGACATGCAATTGCGCATCGGGGAATCCAGAGATGATCGCGAGATTCCGGGGTCGGCCTACGGCCGCCCCGGAATGACTTCTCAGCTCACCGCCATGTCAACCAATCCGCGACCGGCCGCCCAAGCTCACCCGCGCGGTTTCTTCCTGAGCTTCCTGCCGTTCTCGGCTTTCCCGCCCTTCCCGCGTGGTGCATCGAACCGCTGCTTGTGCGCGGCGGGAGCGGCTTTGTCCCGATGCTTCTTCTTCCCGAACGGCGGGGCGTCGCCGAACTTTGGCTTGTCTTCGCGGTACGGCTTGCTGTGTTGCTTCGGTGCGGCCTCATCACGCGGCTTGGCGCGCGAATGGACGGCCTGCCGCGTGCCATGATCGGTATCGCCGGCATCGCGCCTGTTGGCGTGGGAGCGCCTGTCGGAGGGCGGCGGCGACGATGGGACGCCCGTCATCGGCTCGATGCGGATGCTGTCCTCCTTGTCGGGACGCCGGATATTGGCGGCGAAGGATGCGACGACTCGTTCGGCGATCTCGAACTCGGTCGTGGTGTCAGAAATCTTGATGGCACCGATGTCCTGCTTGTCGATGCCGCCGCGGCGGCAGATCATCGGCAATAGCCAGCGCGCTTCCGCATTCTTCTTTCGGCCGATCGCGGCCCGAAACCAGATACTGGGCTCACCCATGCCGTGACGCGGCGATGGCTTTCCCGTCTTCGATCGAGGACCCGGCGGCTGCCGATCGTCGCCCCGCGATGCTCTGGAGGTCTCGCGACCGCGATCATTGCGCGAGCGGCCACGATCCTCGCTGGCATCGAGAATGTCCTCGGGCGACGGCAGCCGCGCGCGATAAAGCCGCGCCAGCGCCGCAGCAATCTCCTCGGGTGAGCGCTCGGCCAGCAGCGCCTGCGCCAGAACCAGATCGTCCGGTGTCGTCTCCTCGGTGAAGACCGCGTCGTGCAGCATGCGCTCGTGGTCGAGCTTGCGAATCTCATCGGCCTGCGGCGCCGTGGCCCAGACGGCATCGATGCCGGCGAGATTCAACAGCGTTTCCGCGCGCCGTCGTCGCGCGGGCGGCACCAGCAGAACGCTGACACCCTTGCGGCCCGCACGACCGGTGCGGCCCGAGCGATGCTGCATCACCTCCGGATCATTCGGCAGATCCGCATGGATGACGAGATCGAGGTTGGAAAGGTCGATGCCGCGTGCCGCAACGTCGGTCGCGACGCAGACGCGGGAGCGGCCGTCGCGCAGCGACTGCAGCGCGTTGGTGCGCTCGTTCTGCGTCAACTCGCCTGACAGGGCGACGACGGAGAACCCGCGCTCCAGCAGCGCCGCCTGCAGATGCCTGACCGCCTCGCGCGTATTGCAGAACACGATCGCGCTCGGCGACTCGTAGAAGCGCAACACATTGACCACCGCGTGCTCGACATCGCCGGGTGCGATCCGGATGGCGCGGTACTCGATGTCGGCGTGGCCGCCTTCGTCGCCCGCGACCTCGATCCGAAACGCGTGCTGCTGATATTGCTTGGCCAGCGCGACGATGCCGCGTGGGAATGTCGCCGAGAACAGCAAAGTGCGGCGCGTCTCCGGCGTGGTCTCGAGGATGAATTCCATGTCCTCGCGGAAACCGAGATTGAGCATCTCGTCGGCTTCGTCGAGCACGACGACCTTCAGCTCCGAGATGTCGAGACGTCCGCGCCGCAAGTGATCGCAGAGCCGGCCGGGCGTGCCGACGACGATGTGCGCGCCCGCCTCGAGCTCGCGCTGTTCGCGGCGCGGATCCATGCCGCCGACGCAGGAGACAACGCGCCCGCCCGCCTGACCGATAAAGCCAGGCAAGCTCGCGATGGACCTGCAGCGCGAGTTCGCGCGTCGGCGCGACGATCAGGGCCAGCGGCGCGGCGGCAGGCGCGAACCGCTCGGCCTCGCCGAGCAGATCCTTGGCCATGGCCAGCCCATAGGCGACGGTTTTGCCCGAGCCGGTCTGGGCCGAGACGAGAAGGTCGCGGTCGACGGCGTCGTCGGCAAGGACGGCGATCTGAACCGGGGTCGGCTGGTCGTAGCCGCGCTCTGCCAAAGCTCGGGCGAGCGGCGGACTTGTGGTCGGAAATGACACGAAATGGAACCTTTGACGATGGGTGCTCGGCGGCCCGCATGCGCGCGCGGCGGCCTGTTGCGGTCGCTTTACGCTAGGTCAGCCCAAATCACCATGCCCGGGGGGCGAACTGTCCATCTGCGTTAACGCCGCGCCGTCTCGACCGATGAGGACGCCGTAAAAGCCGCCACCGCGGCAGATCCGACTCGGGTCAACAGTCCCGCTGCACGAGCCGGATAAGGCTCACCCGTTGTCGGCGCTCCTTGGCGTCGGAGATCGATCAGAATCGCTGATCTAGCT
>CAWJDW010000008.1:0-1285210 GCA_963841665.1 uncultured Alphaproteobacteria bacterium | reverse complement strand
CGGGGCGCCACGCTTCGCCCGTTGGGCTACGCGTGGCGCAGCCGCTCCCAGCCCAACGGGCGAAGCGTGCCCGGTGAAGCCCCTTGGCGACGACGGGCGCACCAAATTCCCTGATTCACGATCGTCAAACAGCCTGCGGGCAAGCGGCCTTGGCCTCGCGGCATGACGTGCCCGAGCTTTGCCTGAATGTACCCTCTGCAGATGAGAGGGCGCAGGGAAGGCAGGGTGCTGACCACACCCATGGTCCGCGTGCAGCAAAAGCACGCGGCAGAACCACAGGTACGGCCGAACAAACGGCCTTCCCTGCGCGATGGCTTTACGGCTTATACGCGATCTCCCCGGGGACCGGCTTTCTTGCCCCCGTGTCGCGACAATGTGCTGCGCGCATTGCGCTGGGCGCCAGCACCGGGACGCCAGGACCACGCGACTTCGCCGTCCGCATCTCATCAGTCGTCGCGCAAAAGCGCCCGATGAACCGCGGCCACCGCATCCCCGCCTCACGTGCCGTGACGATCGCGATACGCCCCTCTCGGCGAAGCAGGATGGCCGGCATAAAACACTGATTTGGGAGCGAAGTCAAGAAATTTTCTGGTATTCAGAATTTACTTGCGCCGTGTCCTTGGCCGCGATGCATCGATCTTGCACATGATGGCAAGTGTGCCGTTTTCCACGGACGATCTGGCCTCGCTTTCATATTGGAAAGAATAGTTGTGCCGACCGCGCCCTGACTAAGAAGGGCATTGTCGCCCTGGCACATCAGTCCGGAGCGGCGACATTCTTTCCGCACGTCGAGAGCGCGCAATCCAATTCTGGCGGCTGGTGTCGCCGATTGCAGCACCGTGGCTTGCGCTCGAATGCTGTGTACTGTATGCGATAACGGTAACAAAGCGATTGTGCCCAAGCTGAGTGCGAATTCGCGAACAGGTTCGTCAGGACGATGCCTCTGGCTCGCGAATGCGCAGGCGGCAGCCTTTGCGCTTCTGCAGAAGCCGGCTGCGCGATCGATACTTACCAGGCGATCAGGGCACCGGATCCGGTCATCCCGTCGTCGCGTCGTCCCCGTCAGACGATCGGCTGGTGCGTGCGGCGCCTGCCGTATGCTGATCGCCCAGAGGAAAAACTCTGATGCCCGACTTTGTCGCCCATGATCCGCGTTTCAACGGGCTTGTGATCGGCCATGCGAGACTCGAAAGGCTCTGGAGCGGCTGCCGCTGGGCCGAAGGTCCGGCCTATTTTGCCGCTGGCCGTTACCTGGTCTGGTCCGACATTCCCAACAATCGGATGATGCGGTTCGATGAGACGGATGGCTCCGTCTCGGTGTTCCGGCAGCCCTGCAACAATTCCAACGGCAATACGACGGATCTGGAAGGCCGCCTCGTCAGCTGCGAGCATCTGACGCGCCGTGTGACGCGGACCGAGCACGACGGATCTGTCACCGTGCTTGCGGACCGCCACGACGGAAGGCGCCTTAACTCGCCGAACGATGTGGTCGCAAAATCCGACGGTTCGGTCTGGTTCACGGACCCGAGTTACGGCATTGACACCGACTATGAGGGCGAACGAGCCGAAGCCGAGCAGGAGGGGTGTTTCGTCTATCGCATCGATCCACGAACCGGGGCCGTCCAGGCGGTTATCCGCGATCGCGTCAGGCCGAACGGCTTGGCTTTCTCCCCGGACGAGCGGATACTTTACGTGGTCGATACCGGCGCCTCGCACGTGCCGGGTCTGCCGGTGACAATCCACGCCTATCCCGTTGAGGGCGAGGGCCGGAGTCTTGGCGAGCCGCGCTTGTTCGCAACCTGCCCGGAAGGATTCTTCGACGGCTTTCGCGTCGATGCCGCAGGCAATGTCTGGACATCTGCCGGTACAGGCGTGCTTTGCTACGGACCTGACGGCGGTCATCTCGGCTCTATCCCGGTTGGCGAGATCGTCGGCAATGTTTGCTTCGGCGGGCCAAAACGCAACCGCCTCTATATCTGCGCGCAGACCTCGTTGTATGGCATCTATCTGAACGCGCGCGGAGCCGTGTGATGTCTGAGACCCTCGCAATCGTGGAAAAGAGCGCCCATCGTCTGGCGTTCTACGATCTCGTAAGCGGGCGTCTCGAGCAGGCGATCGATCTTCCCGAATTCCCGCATGAGATTGCGCTCGATCCCGACGGGCGCACCGCCTATGTCGGCCATTACGGCGCGGCCAATTCCGCGGATCCGCGCCCCGGCGGCTCTGAAGTATTTGTGATTGACCTTCGCAGCCGGCGCCTGTCGCACACCATCGACCTGCGTCCGTTTCGACGATTGCACGGCTTGCAATGCGACGCCCGCGGCCGCCTGTTCGTGCTGGCCGAGGCAGATGACATCTTGTGCGTGGTTGAGAATCCGCAAGTCGATTCGCGGCCCGGCCGCGCGGTTCGAACCGGCGGCGTGAAGGGGCATCTGGTGGCGGTGACGCACGATGGAAAAATTGCGTTCTGTTCCAACCTGCTGTCGCACTCGATCACCAAGGTGGCGCCGTTCTCGGCAGCCACGTTGCCGGTGGTGATCGAACCGGGATTGAAGCCGGAGGGATTGTGCCTGTCTGCGAACGAGCAGCGCCTCTATGTGCTCAACCGCGGCGACGGGACGCTCGCCGAGATCGACGCCGTGACGTGCGAGGTCTTGCGCACGTCGAAAATTCGCGGCGAGGGCACCCGGATCTACAGGAGCGGAAACGAGCGGCTATTGCTCGCCAGCTACGTGGACGAGAGCATCTCGGTGCTGGACCGGGCGACGCTTCACGAGGTTGGCTATGTGCGCCTCGGCGGCCGTGCTACCGCGGCGTCGCTTCATCCCGAGCGGCACGAGGCCTACGTCTCACTCGAGAACGATCAACTCGTTCGGGTCGACCTCGCCACCTGCACCGAGATCGGCCGCTTCGTCACCGGGCGCGAGCCGGACGTGTCGGTGTTCGTGCGTAGCTAGCGCACGGGTCGCAAGAGCCGCTATCCTATAGCGTATCCTTCACCCTCAGCAGCGTCTGGTCCATGTGACGGCCCATGACCTCCGCCAGCGCATTGCCGTCGCGTTTGGTCAGCGCCCTCATCATCTCCTCGTGCTCGGCGAGAGCACCGGCCCATTTCGCCGGCTCCTGATTGCCGAGATAGCGGATGCGCTTCAAGCGCGACTGGATCATGCCGTGCAGATCGGCGATGACCGGGTTGCCGCCGAGCCGTACCAGCTCGGAATGAATTTCCTGATTGAGCTTGTAGTATTCCAGGCGATTGCGCTTCTTGTACTCCTGCAACATCGTCTTGTGCAGCTTGGCGAGTGCCTTGATCTCCACATCCGTCGCGTTTGCGCACGCGGCCCTTGCGGCTGACATCTCGAACAGCTTGATGGTCTCCAGCATGTTCGCGACATCGTTGCGCGTGAAGCGCCGGACCACCGCCCCCTTGCTGGTGACGAGTTCGATCAGGCCTTCGCCGGCGAGCGTCTTGATCGCCTCGCGCAGCGGCGTGCGCGAGACGCCGAGCCGCAGCCCGAGCTCGGTCTCGTTGATCCGCGTGCCGGCTTCGAGCATGCCCTCGATGATCATGTCGCGCACCCGCGGCAGCACCTCGTCGTGCAGCGTGCGTTTGTGGATCGGCTCGACGTGATCGGTGGTCTGCTGGGTCATATCGAGGCTCATGAGTGCTGCCAATGCGAGATCCTGGCAGGAGGATTTCGCAACAGGATCATCAATTTAGAGAACCATACACTGTGCGCTGCGTACAAAAAACAGGATTTGTGCGGGCTTCCTGTTGCAAACATTCCGATGCTGTGGCTATTCTACATTAAGAAGACTGCATACAGTATAAATATTTTGGAGGAGATCGTCATGTCGGGCCGAGGTGGCGCCGCGGATGCAGCGCTTGTCAGATTTGACGGTATCGTCAAGCGGTTCGGCGGCACATGGCGCTGCGCGGCGTGTCGCTCGACTTGCGCCCCGGCGAGATCCTCGCGCTGCTCGGCGAGAACGGCGCCGGCAAGTCCACCCTGATCAAGACGCTCGCCGGCATTCATCGACCCCGACGAGGGCGCGATCTTCTATCGCGGCGCGCCCTACCGCCACCGCCCGCCGAAATTCGGCGAGCGCCAGCCGGTCGCCTTCATTCATCAGGACCTCGGCCTCGTCGAATGGATGACGATCGCCGAGAACATCGCGCTCGCGCACCGGCTATCCCCGGCGGAGGCGGCTTGCATCGACTGGCGCGCGGCGGAAGCGGCGACGCCGCCGGCGCTGGCGCAGGTCGATTGCCCGCTCGATCCGACGATGCGCGTGCGCGATCTCTGCGCGCACGGAAAAGTCGCTGGTCGCGATCGCGCGCGCGCTCGCGCGTCGAAGTCCGACGTGCTGGTGCTCGACGAGCCCTCGGCTTCGTTGCCCGCCGACGAGGTGCATCGCCTGTTCGACGCGTTGCGTCCGCTGAAGGCGCGCGGCGTCGGCATGATCTATGTTTCGCACCGCCTCGACGAAGTGTTCGAGATCGCCGACCGCATCGCGGTGCTGCGCGACGGCGCTCTGGTCGGCGAGCGGAGCGTCGCCGAGACCACGCCCGAGGAATTGGTCTCGCTGATCGTCGGCAAGGCGCTCGAACGCTTCGAAGGCTCCGCCGCGCGCCGCGGGCGCGCCGGCGCGCGCTCGCGGCGCGAGGGCTCGCCGGTCGCAGGGCGCCGGCCCCGTCGATTTCGCCGTTGCGCAGTCTGAAATCGTCGGCCTGGTCGGCCTGCGCGGCGCCGGCCAGGAGCGCATCGGCCGCGCCCTGTTCGGCGCCTGCCCATTCAGCGGCGATATCCTGCTCGATGGCCGAGCGGCCTCGAGCTCGCCGAACGCCGCGGCGCGATGGCGCGCGGGCATTGGCCTCATCGCGCGCGACCGGGTGGAGGAATCGAGCGGCCTCGGGCCTCTCGATCCGCGAGAACACTTTCATCAACCCCGGCGCCGATCGGGCGGCGACTGCTTCTCGCTGCTTTCGCCGCGCACAGGAGGCGCGCAAGCGCGTCGAGATCGGCGCGCGCGTCGGCCTGCGGCCCGAACGCGCCCGATCTGCCGATCGAAGCGCTGTCGGGCGGCAACCAGCAGAAGGTCGTCGTCGGGCGCTGGCTGCGCGATCGGCGGCAAGGTGCTGATCGCCGAGGACCCGACCGCGGGCGTCGATGTCGGCGCCAAGGCGGAGATCTACCGGCTGCTCGACGAGGCGCTCAAATCCGGGCTCTGCGTCGTCGTCGTCTCCACCGATTTCGAGGAAGTCGCGCGCCTCTGCCACCGCGCGCTGGTGTTCTCGCGCGGCCGGATCGTCGCCGAACTCGACGGGCGAGGAGCTCACCATCGAGCGGCTCATCCACGCGGCCTCGGTCTCGACGCGCGCGGCCTAGAGGAGGAAGACATGGCGTCATCAATCAAGTCCACCGCGCTCGAGCCGACCCGCTTCGAGCTGGCGCACGGCCTCGCTGGTTCGAGCGGCTCAAGCGGTTCGCGCCGGTCTACGGCCTCGTCATCCTGGCCGTGCTGCTCGCGCTGCTGTTCTCGCATCCTGCTGCCCGAGACCTTTCCGACGATGATCAACCTGCGCTCGATCATCGGCGACAAGGCGATCATCGCGATCCTGTCGCTCGCCGTGATGATCCCGATGGTCACCGGCAAGATCGACCTCACCGTCGGCTACGGCATCGTGCTCTGGCACATCCTGGCGATCTCGCTGCAGACCCAGATACGGCTTTCCCTGGCCGCTCGCGGTGCTCTGACCGTTCTGGCGCTCGGCGGCCTGCGTCGGCTTCCTCAACGGCGTGCTGGTCGAAATCGCGCAGATCGACGCCTTCATCGCGACGCTGGGCACCGGCACCGTCCTCTACGCGATCGCGATGTGGCACACGCAGGGGCATCAGGTGGTCGGCGTCGCGCCGGACGGCTTCTACGCCATCGCCGGCATCGTTCTTTCTCGACCTGCCGATCACCGGCTATTACGTGCTGGCGCTCGCGCTCGCGCTCTGGATCGCGCTCGAATATCTGCCGATCGGCCGCTATTTCTACGCCATCGGCGCCAATCCCGAAAGCCGCCGCGCTGAACGGCATTCCGGTGCGCCGCTACACGATCTACCGCCTTCGTCGTCGTCGGGGCTGCTCACCGCTTTCGCCGGCGTGCTGCTGGCCTCGCGCCTGCGCATCGGCCAGGCGAGCGTCGGCCTCGAATATCTCCTGCCCGCGCTTGTCGGCGCCTTCCTCGGCTCGACCACGATCAAGCCCGGCCGCGTCAACGTCTGGGGCACGATCGTCGGCGTCGCCATCCTCGCCATCGGCATTTCCGGCATCCAGCAGTTCGGCGCGTCGTTCTTCGTCGAGCCGCTGTTCAACGGCGCGACCTTGCTGGTCGCCATCGGCATCGCCGGCTACGCGCAACGAAGGCGCGGCGTCGGCGCATCGCGCGCGCCGGCGGTACCGGCGCAACAAGCGGGACGCGATCCAAGCCCGCCGACGACCCTCAAGGGAGATTGAAGCATGATCGAAGACGCATCCTGCTGGCGAGCGTCTGCGCGCTCGCCTTCAGCGTCAGCGCGGCGCGCGCCGACGAATACATCGACATGGCCACGGCGAAGGCCAAGGCCGCGACGGCGCGCGCCGACAAATGGGACGGCCCGACGACGCGGGCCGAAGGCCGCGCCCAGGCAAGACGATCGTCTTCGTCGCCGGCGACCTGAAGAACGGCGGCATTCTCGGCGCCTCCGAGGGCGTCAAGGAAGCCGCCAAGGCGGCGGGCTGGAAAGTGACGGTGATCGACGGGCAGGGCACGGTCTCCGGCGCGCACCGCGGCGATGAACCAGGCGCTGACGCTGAAGCCCGACGGCATCGTCGTCGGCGGCTTCGACACCAAGGAGCAGCAAGTCGCCTTCGACGCCGCGGCGAAGGCGGGCGCGATCGTCGTCGGCTGGCATTCCGGCACGCAGGCCGGGCCCGGAGCCCGAGGCGGGCATCTTCGCCAATGTGACGACCTTGCCGCAGGACGTCTCCAAGACCGCGGCCTTCCAGGCGATCGCCGATTCCGGCGGCAAGGCCGGCGTCATCATCTTCACCGACACGCAGTATGAAATCGCGGTGTTCAAGGCGCGCGCGATGGAAGCGGCGATCAAGAAGTGCGGCGGCTGCACCGTGCTGGAGTTCGTCGAATTCGCCGATCGCCGAATCCTCGCAGCGCATGCCGCAACTGACGACGACGCTGTTGCAGAAATACGGCGCGAAGTGGACCTACTCGCTCGCGATCAACGATCTCTATTTCGACTTCATGGGACCGTCGCTCGCGGCGGCCGGCATGAAGGGCGACGGCGCGCCGAAGGCGATCTCCGCCGGCGACGGTTCCGAATCCGCCTTCCAGCGCATTCGCGCCAAGCAATACCAGGCGGGCACCGTGCCGGAGCCGCTCAACGAACAGGGCTGGCAGCTTGTCGACGAACTCAACCGCGCCTTCAACAAGCAGCCGTGGTCCGGCTTCGTCTCCGGGATCCATCTGGTGACCGCCGACAACGTCGCCTTCGACGGCGGCGCCGAAGAACATCTTCGATCCCGACAACGGCTATCGCGATCAGTACAAGAAGATCTGGGGCGTAAAATAGCGCCGCGAGACATCGCCTTGGCGAAGCGTGGGCGCCGCCGGCGCAATCCCGGCGGCGCGATTCGGCGCGGACCGCAGGCGTTCGTGAAGCCTGGTGATCCGAAGGCACAGGCTTGCCGGATAAGTGGCGTTCGGAAATACTGCATACAGCATGCAGAATACTTGACCCCATGCGGTGGCCACGGCTACAAGGCGGCAACTGTTTGACTGCGAGGTATTCATGACTATCGCGACTGACCCGAGCCGGCTTCGTCCACGCATCGCCCTCGCGATGGGCGATCCAGCCGGCATCGCCCCGGAGCTGACGGCCAGGCTGCTCGCCGATCCCGAGGTCACCGCCGCGGCCCAGATCCTCGTCATTGGCGACCGGCGCGTGCTGTCGGAAGGCGCGCGCGTTGCCGGCGTCGCCCTCGACATCGAGCAGGTCGGAGGCGACGATGACATTCCCGCGGTGCACGACCGGCCGTTGCTGCTCGACCTCGGTCATCTTGATCCGAAAGAGATTCCCGTCGGCGAGATATCCGTGCCGGGTGGAGGTTTCGCTCTCCGGAATTTCAAGTGCGCACTGAGGCTTGCCAACGCGGGGCGCTTCGACGTCGTCACCTTCACGCCCTTCAACAAGGCGGCGATGAGGCTGGTGCATCCAGGCTACGAGGACGAGATCGTGTTCGTGACCGAGATGCTCGACTTCAAGGGCGTGGCCAGCGAATTCAACATTCTGCCCCATCTTTGGAATGCGCGGGTGACGTCCCACGTCTCCATCTCCGGTGTTGCGCCGCTGATCACCAGCGACAACATCCTGCGCGGTCTGCGCCTGACGGACGAAGCAATGAAGGCAGGTGGCTTCGCCGCGCCCCGGATCGCCGTTGCCGGTCTCAATCCGCATGCGGGCGACGGCGGCAATTTCGGCCGCGAGGAAATCGATACGATCGAGCCGGCAGTCGGCGTCGCGCGCGGCGAAGGCATCGATTGTCGCGGACCGCTGCCGGCCGATACCGTCTTTGTGCGCGCCCGCAGGGGCGAATTTGACGCAGTGCTGACCATGTATCACGACCAGGGGCAGATCGCGATGAAGCTGATCGGCTTCGACCAGGGCGTCACGCTGCTCGGCGGCTTCCCATTTCCGCTGCTCACGCCGGCCCACGGTTCGGCTTACGACATCGCTGGCAAGGGAATTGCCGATCCCGGCGCAAGCCGGGCAGCTCTGCTGCTCGCCGCACGCATGGGAGTGCAGCGCCGGCGTGCGGCCGTCGCTGCTTGAACGCGCAATAGCGATTTTGAGTTGAAGGTGCGCCGCCCTCGCGTTTCGCTAGATGTCGTCGCGCGCCAGACGAAGGAAACCGGAGCATGATTGACAAGACACCGGCGATCGCCTGTCTCGGCATCGGACTGATGGGCGCGCCGCAAGCGCGCAACTTGCTAAAGGCAGGCTTCGCCGTCACCGCCTGGAACCGGTCGATCGCGAAAGCCGAGGCGTTGAGCTCCTTCGGTGCGCGCGTATCCGCCTTGCCCGCAGACGCGGTGCGAGAGGCCGATATCATCGTCATCATGCTGGAGAACGGCCCGGTGGTTGCGGATGTCTTGTTTCGGCAAGGCGTCCTCGAGGCGGTCAAGCCGGGATCGATCGTGATCGATATGAGTTCGATCAAGCCGTCGGAGGCCAAGGCGCATGGCCTGAGGCTCGCCGAGCGCGGCGTCATGCTTCTCGACGCGCCGGTGTCGGGCGGCACGGTCGGGGCCGAGCAGGGTACGCTGGCGATCATGGTCGGCGGTGACGCGACCGCTTTCGCGATGGCCGCGCCGGTGCTGCGCGCCATGGGGCGTCCTGTGCATGTGGGACCTGCGGGAGCCGGTCAGTTCGCCAAGCTAGCGAACCAGATGATCGTCGGCGTCACCATCGGAGCTGTCGCTGAAGCCATGCTGTTGGCACGGCAGGGCGGCGCCGATCCAGCGCGGGTGCGCGAAGCCCTCCGCGGTGGTTTCGCCGAAAGCCGCATTCTCGAATTGCACGCGCAACGCATGATCGAGCGCGATTTCGTCACCAAGGGGCGCTCTGCCACGCATCTGAAGGATCTCGACAACGCGCTGGATGCGGCCAGGCAGCTCGAAATCGAGGCCGTGCCTTACACCGCGCTGACGGCTGATTTGTTTCGCGGCTTGATGGCCAATGCCGGCGATCTCGATCATAGCGGCCTGATCGTCGAGCTCGAACGGCGCAACGGCATCGTCGCCTGATCGCCCTGTCGTCCGCTGGCGACGATCGCGTGCAAGCTTCGCCGCCACGACCTTACGCAAGTTCGCCAGTCTTAAACTGAGCGCGGCCCAATCCGAAGGACCAGTCAGCGTCTCCGTTTTCGACGAAAGAAACGATGATGTCCGAACTTTCGAGATTGCAGGTCTCCTTGAGCATCTGACACAACAGCTTGTAGAATTCGAGCTTTTGGTCCTCGGGCCGATGTCGGGATGTTACCTCTACGAGGACAACCTTGTCGGTCCGCGCAATTTCGAGGCCGGTATCCAAGGCTATCATCCGGCCGGAACGATATTCCGATACGAGCTGATAGCGATCGCCCTCGGGCACATGGAATGCAGCGACGACCGCGGCGTGAGCCGTGTCCAGGAGCCTCTCGATCTCGGTATCCGTTCGGCCTTCGAGAATGTTGAATCGAAGCAGCGGCATTTTGGTTTATCCTTTCTCTGGTTTCGAGGATCAGCGGCGTGAGATACTCACGCTCGGCGGACGGGGTCGTGGTTGTCGACGCAGCCGCTTGTGCGGAATTGAACGCGCGATCCACACACACGGCTGAGGTCGTCTCATTGACGGCGGCCGAATGACACCGGGTAGGCCTGCCCGCGGGCGTCGATCATCGGATCGGCAAATTCAATCCCATCGGGCAACGCGCTCGGCAGAAACAGCAACGACTTGTCGGCCGCCTCATCGGCGACGACGCGTGTTAGGGTGAGCGTGCCGAGCTCAGCGGTCTCGCGGCTGTCAGGCCAGGCAACCGAGGGGTCATCCAGCTTGTCGCCCGGTCCAGCAAGCTGCAGGACGAGGCGAAACTTCACGGGCTCCTTCTCCGCGCGCTGCCTGATTTCCGTGATCAGATAATCTGGCGGCGCCTTGGCCGCTGCATCGTTGGCGATGTACTTGGCGCCGGCGACCGGCTGCAGCTGGTACCGCCCGAAAGTCGTTTGGCCAGCGGCGTTGGTGAACTTGAACGTGTTGACGCCGAAATATGGAAGCGTCGCGAAGCTCTCAGGGTTTGGCTTTGGCGCAGTCAGGAACGCCTTGGCCCGAGGATGGCTTGCCAGATAGGCGTCAAGCGGCGTGGGTTTTGTGGCATTTGGCCCGGAACGGCCCAGCGCAATGAGAAGGTCGCGGAAGTCCGCCGCAGTTGCTGACGGAAAGCCGTTGAACGAGTGCGTGACGAGATCGGTATCGCTGCCGTCCGGCAGCTTGAACTTGATGGCCATACCGTGCGGGCTGGCCAGGGGATCGTTGTCCGGAATGGAGGGAATGCCGGCGAAGTCCGAGAAGCGGACGACCACGGGCACCGAGGCTTGCTGCAGATGCGGCGCTTTGCTGATGCGGGATGCCGTCGCGGAGGGTGTGAAGGTACCGTCGAATATGACGCCCTTGGCGTGCACGGCACGCGCGTGATGTTGACCGAAGACTCCATTGAGCGCGTCGACCAGTTGGTCGGGCGTTGCCTGCTCCTCCGCAAGCGCTGTCGTGGCAACGAAGCTGGAAATCAGAACCAGAGCGAGATGGTAGGGCTTGCGCATGAATGACCTCGACGATCGGGCAAGGTTGCCCTGCACTGAATGCTTGATTTCGGATCATATGCAGTACATAAAAACGCGCATCAATGAACGAGTTTGCGCCTTCGTTGTGCAGAAAGCGTAGTCGATGGATTGGGAGCGGGTGAGGATATTCCTGGAGGTCGCGCGTGCCGGGCAGATCCTGAAGGCGTCCAAAAATCTGCGATTGAACCACGCGACGGTTGCGCGTCAGTTGACCGCGCTGGAAAAGAGCCTGAATGCGAAGCTGCTCGAGCGGCATACATCCGGTAGCACGTTAACCGCAGCAGGGGAGGCGCTGGTTGAAGCGGCTGAGCGCGCGGAAAGCGAGTTTCTCAAGGTCGGCGCCAATATCGGCGGCAGTGCAGACGCCGTCACCGGCACGGTGCGAGTTGGAGCACCGGACGGCCTTGGCAACTATTTCCTGGCCGAGCATCTGGGCGCGTTGGCTGCGCGCCACCCGGGACTAATCATCCAGCTCGTGCCGCTTCCGCGCACATTCTCGCTCTCGCGTCGGGAGGCGGACATCGCAATCACACTGGATCGGCCGAAGCAAGGCCGGCTCATCTTGTCCAAGCTGACCGACTATACCTTGAGCGTATACGGCTCGAAGAGTTATCTCGAGCGCGAGGGGCCCATCAACGCTCATTCCGATTTGGCTGGTCGTCTGTTCGTGACCCACATCGAGGATTTCGCCTACAGCCGGGCTCTCGACTATGCCGCAGTCCTCGGTCGAGTCATGTCCCGCCGCTACGAGTGCGGCAGCATCGTTGCCCAGATTGAGGCGGTCCGGACCGGACACGGGATCGGTATTTTACATGATTACGCGGCTAGCCGTTATCCTGAATTGCGGCGCTTGCTGCCTGATGTCCGCTTCACTCGAAATTATTGGCTGACGTCACATCCTGACACGCATGGAACGCGCCGGGTTCAGGAGGTGCATCGGTTCATCGCCTCGTCGGTAAAGGCAGCCAAGTCTTCCTTCGAGTTGGATTAATCGCGATACCGGCTTTAGATTTCGAAGGGCTCCGCCCCAATCCTGACCCGGCTCCTTTTCGTTAGTCTGGTCCGTCGTGATGCGGTTCGACTCAGGGCGACAAAGTCGGGCCCGCTCTCGAGTCCCGCTGCGTGCTGCGCTTATATATGCGCATCACCGGACGGGCCGACATAGGCGATGCGGACCATGTTGGTGGTGCCGGGCGTGCCGAGCGGCACACCGGCGACGATCAGCACGCGCTGGCCAGCGCGCACGAAGCCGTCGCGAAACGCGATCGAGCCGGCGCGGTCGACCATGTCGTCCTGGTCGCGCGCATCTTCGGCGACCACGCAGTGCACGCCCCAGACCACCGACAGCTTGCGCCCCGTGGCGAGGTTCGGGGTGATCGCGACCACCGGCGTGCTCGGCCGTTCGCGCGCCACGCGGATCGCGGTCGAGCCCGACGAGGTCCAGCAGATGATGACCGGCAGCGCCAGCGTCGTGGCGATCTGCCGCGCGGCGTCCGCGATCGCGTCGCCAGCCGTCGCCTCCGGCTCGGGGCGTTGCGCCGAGATCACCGAGCGATACACGGGATCGCGTTCGACCTCCTCGCCGATCTTGTTCATGGTCGTAGACCGCTTCGACCGGAAATTTGCCGGCCGCCGATTCCGCCGACAGCATGATCGCGTCGGCGCCCTCATAGACGGCGGTGGCGACGTCGGAGACTTCGGCGCGTGTCGGTACCGGCGACTGGATCATCGATTCCAGCATTTGGGTAGCGACCACCACGGGCTTGCCGGCGCGTCGCGCCAGCCGCGTCATTTGCTTCTGAAGGCCGGGCACCCGCTCCAGCGGCAGCTCGACACCGAGATCGCCGCGCGCGACCATCAGCGCGTCCGCCGCTTCGACGATATCGCCGAGCCGGTCGATCGCCTGCGGCTTCTCGATCTTGGCCATCACGGCGGCGCGGCCGCGGATGATCTTCTTGGCCTCCAGCACGTCGTCGGCACGCTGCACGAAGGACAGTGCGATCCAGTCGATGCCTGTGTTGAGCGCGGCATCGAGATCGGCCCGGTCCTTCGGCGTCATCGCCGAGACCGGCAGGTCGGTATCGGGCAGGCTGACGCCCTTGCGGTCGGACATGCGGCCGCCGACCACGATCCGTGTCACGGCTCGCGTCGGCGAGGTTTCCTCGGCGACCAGCCTCACCTTGCCGTCGTCGAGCAGCAGCGTGTGTCCGGGCCGGAGCGCGGCGAGGATCTCCGGATGCGGCAGGTAGACGCGATGTCGCATCGCCGGGCGTCTGGTCGTTATCGAGCGTGAAGCTCTGGCCGTTCTGCAACTGGACCGCGCCATCGGCGAACGCGCCGAGCCTGAGCTTCGGTCCCTGCAGGTCGACCAGGATGCCGATCGGCCGGCCATAGCTGGATTCGACGTTGCGGATGGTCGCCACCAGCTCCCGCATCTTGTCATGCGGGGTGTGGCTCATGTTGATGCGGAAAATGTCGGCGCCCGCCTCGAACAGGCGGCGGATCATCGCGCTGTCGGACGAGGCTGGACCCAGGGTGGCGACGATCTTGATCCGGCGCAGCCGTCTCATGGTTTCGCCCCGGGCGCAGGCGGGGGCGCCGAGTTCGGCGCACTACCTTGCGGTGGCACCGCAGCGCCCGGAGGCGGTCCTGCCGGTGGCGGCACGCCTTGCGGCGCCGGCAGGCCCGGCACATTACCGCCCGGTCCGACCGGCCCGGGAATGCCGGGCACCCGCTGCTGCGATGGCTGCTCGCTGGACTCGGTGAGTTGCACCGTCCAGGCGCGCTGGTCGCCGGTGTCGACCTCGAAGAAGCCGGTGCGGTCGAAGCCACGCGCCAGGCAGTTCTCGGTGCCCTTGATGGTGAACTCCTTGTCGCGCGAGCACATGAAGGCCTGGCCGGACCACTCGCCGCCGCGATCATAATCGAGCGCGTAGATGTAGTAGTAGCGCGCGACCAGTGTGCCCTTCAGCAGCGTCTCGCAGCTCCGCGACGACACGTTCCACCAGCCTTCCGTGGTCCAGCCATCGGCGTCCTTGTAGCCGAGCGCGATGCCGACCCGGCTGGACGTGTTGTTGCAGAGGCGGAAATCGGCCGCCGCAGGGCTGGTCCAGAGCGCGGCCAGGCACAATATGAGCGCTGCCAGCAGGCCGAGGTGACGGCGATGCGATCCAGCATGGCGGAGGAAGGTGGTTCGGAAGGTCATTGCGCGAGGCTACGGTGCTCGTTGGTGTGGTCGCGCCGCCGGGCGGCGACGGTCGGAAGCGAAGGCGGCAATCTTCGTGCAAATTGCGCGTCAGGGCCAGTCCCGTTCCATCACGCGCGTTCAAGCCCTCGTCTGCACTGCGATATGGCAAAATCGGCCGTCAATCGCCATTATACCTGAAATCGGCAACACCAGCACAACGGACGATAGGCCATGGACAACAGCACCCGCACCGAACTCGAGGCCGCCGCGTTCCGCAGGTTGCTCGAGCATCTGCGCAGCCGCAGCGACGTCCAGAACATCGACCTGATGAATCTGGCCGGATTTTGCCGCAATTGTCTCTCGAACTGGCTGAAGGATGCGGCCGACGCCAAGGGCGCGCCGATGACCAAGGATCAGAGCCGCGAGGCGGTCTACGGCATGCCCTACGAGGAATGGAAAGCCAAATATCAGCGCGAGGCCAGCCCTGCGCAGATGGAGGCCATGAAGAAGAGCCATCCTGGCCATTGAAGGTCGCGGACCGCCGAATCGTCAAGGCTGACGAATCCTCAGGCGCTTCCGTTCTGTTTACCCTGACCGGCTAGGGAATGGGGAAGCCGGAATTCGCGTCGCTTCGCGAATCCGCGCTGTCTCGAAAGGCAACCAAAACGCAAGCGGCGTGACTGCTTTTTGTGGGCTGTGCGATCCGCAGCCACAACAAGATGTGGGCACGCTGTGGATGAGGTGATGTTGCCTTGACGCAGGGCTCGCCAAACTTGAGGGTTTTTCTCAACGGACGCGCGCGTTGCGATGACGGCGCCTCATCAAGCCCACACCAGTTCCATTCAGGAGTAACAGATGGCCACCTCCGCCGCCGTGAAGGACGACGAGTTGCCCGCGACGCGCTTTGCCGTAGACCAGCTCAAGTCGATCATCGAACGGATCGAGCGGCTCGAGGAGGAAAAGAAGGCGATCTCCGAAGACATCAAGGATGTCTACGCCGAGAGCAAGGGCAACGGCTACGACGTCAAGGCGCTGCGCACCATCATCCGGCTGCGCAAGCAGGATCCGAATGAGCGCCAGGAGGAAGAGAGCATCCTGGAGACCTACATGCAGGCGCTCGGAATGCTCTGAGCGCAGGCAACGCCTTCGCTTGAGCCATCGGACTGGGGGCGAGATCCTGCAAGCGGCTTCCGATTTGCACAGCAAAAGCTTCTCTGCAGCGAAGTACTCCACTGTCGTCGCCCGGCTCGACCGGGCGATCCGGTATCCAGAGACGGCAGTGACTGAACCGGATGCTGCGGCGTACCGGATCGCTCGCCTGCGCGGGCGATGACGGCAGAAGGTGTAGAAGCACCACGCGCATCTCACAAGGCGGATGAGCTCCGCCGAGGAGAGCTCTTCTTATGCCGCAATGCGAAGCCGACCATGTCGCCGAATCAACGCTTGCCAGCGGACTCGCAGCTTGGCTAGCATTGGCGGCGATTTGGAAGAGACGGGGAGCATGAGGCGCAGGCAACTGTGCCTCATCGCTTTTTCAGGGCACGACGTCGCGCTCGCAAACGCGAAGCTTGTCGTGCGCTCCGTTGGGTATGCGCCGGCTTGAACTCATGCGCACGCGAATTGACCGCGGATGAGTTCGGAAACGCGATCAGTGCAGCGCGGCTGCGCGCACCGCGAAGGAGCGGGTTTCCAGCTTGACCGCGGCCGCGCCCGTGAACTGGTCATAGGTCAGACCCGGCGTAGCGTCTTCGGAGAAGCCGATCACAAGCGTGCTCTGCGGCTTGACGAAATAGCTGCGCATCGTGGTGAGATCGGAATCGCCGAGCATCGTCACCGACATGGCGCGCGACGCGCTTGGTGCCAGCATCATCACCCGCATCCAGCTCGTGTCGGTCACCTTCGCGGCGGAGATCCGGGCGGCGTTGGTGACCAGGCCATGCCGGCCTTGTGGCTCCGTGGTCGCCTCGTTATTGGAATCGGCCGAAGGGCTGGCGTTGTGGGACGACGAGCGGCCTCGCGTCGAGACCGGCGCCGAGCCTTCCGCCACGTTGATCCGGTCGCCCGGCGAGGCCAGCGGCGCGAACGCCATCGCGTTCATTACCGATGTGCTTCCGGTGGATTGCGGGTCGGACATTGCCGCCCGGCGCGCGGTGATCTCGGCGATCTGCGCCGGCGTCGCCTGCTTCAGCGTCGTGGAATTGTCGCCCCAGAAGCCGCGGGCATTGATGATGTCGGCAACGCTCTGTGGGCCCGTGCCCTGTGCTGCTGATGTATCGGCGGAGTCCTGCTTCGGCTTCATCGGCTGCACCAGCTGGGTGTCGGCCGAGGCCAGCTGCAGCGCGTTTCCAAGTTTGCTGCGCACGGCAGAGGCCCTGCCGGCTGCCTTCGTCTCGCTCGTTGCCGCCGGCGCCGCTGAAGCGACCTGGACGAATTTGGCCTCGGTGAACTTGGCGTCGCCCTCGGTCGCGCTCTCGTCATCATCCTCGGCCGGCTTACCGCGGAACAGGCGGGCCAGCAGGCTCGGCGCGCTGACGGTTGCGGTTGCATCGCGATCGCCGCGCTTCTCGATGTCGGCACGCGCGAGCTCATAGCCCTTCAGCGGCACGCCATCAGACGGGATGTGGACGGTGCGGCCGTCGGGGAACACCCGGACGAGCTGGTCATGCGTCATGCGCGGCCAATGGCGGATGTTGCCGGTGTCGAGATGGACGAAAGGCGAGCCGGAGGCGGGATAGAAGCCGACGCCGCCGCGCTGCAGCCGCAGGCCGGCGAAGCGGATCTGCTCGAGCGGCACGCCGGGAATGTAGAAGTCCATCGCATGGCCCAGCATGTGCTGGCTGTGACGCGCCACGCCGGTATGGGCCGAACGACGGCGCAGCATGGCATTGGTACCGGGCGAGCGGTAGGCCGAGACGATCTGGATCGGCTGCTTGGCCGTCGACGTCGCGATAGACCTCCCAGAGGATATCGAACAGGTGACGATCCATCACCGTCTCGTCCTGGCTCCGCCAGTCGCGCAGGTAATGGTTGAGCTTCTTCAGCGCGTCTTCGTCATAGCGGCCGTCGCGCTTGAAGGTGACGGTGAGATCTTCGCCGGAATGGGTGTGGTGGAAGGAGAGGGTGCGGGTCTCGTTGGAGGCGGAGGCGTCGTGGACCGATCCGGCGCCCATCAGGAGCAGCAGCGAGGTGAGGCCCAGATGGCAGCCGGCCAGCCAACCGGTCCGGCGCGACAGCCCGTGGCTCAAGGTCTGATGGCTCAAAGCCGTTTTGCCAAAGATCCTGGTGTCAAAGATCTTGGGCAGCGAACGCCATTGGCGCACGAAAACAGACAGCAAGATGCGGCCCACCCAGTCGACGAGCGTTTACTCAATACCCTCTTGCGGCCCGTCCCGGCGAAAGAGAGAGCAAACGCGTTTTAAGGCGGGATGGTTAAGGGAGATTGACCGACCCGCCCCCCAAGTTAGTCTTAATATTAACTCTTGAGTGTGGCGAAAAAGTGCCATCGAATCTTAGTTGGCCAAATCGGTTAACAAACAATGAACCCCGCTTCGGATTGAAGCGGGGCCATTGATATCACAAGATAATTCCTGCCAGTCGCCGACTGCCGATTCGGCAGCCGCATCCCCGTCCGTTAACGGGTGAAGATGCGGCGCTGTTGTGGCCGGCGGCCGACCGGAGCCGGCGGCGGAGTCGGGTTGCCGCCGCCGCCGAACAGCCGCTCGAAGAAATTCAGCCCGAGGCGAGCTGTTCTCGCTGGCGACGACCGATCTCGGCAGCGGACCGGTGGGGTGCGAATAGCTCGGCTGGGCATGGGCGACGTAGCTCTCCATGTCCTTGCCGCGGCTGTTCTTGAGCATGCCGATCATCTCGGCATCGCGGCCATAGATGTCCTTGCGGATTTCCAGCTTGCCGGCGTCGTCCACGAACGCGGTCTGATAGGTGATGTTGACCGGGATCGGGGTCGGGAATTTCAGGTCGATTTCGTTCGAGCCGTACATGCTGCGGATCTTCTCCGGGTGTAATTCTCACCCTGGATGCCGAGCAGCACCGACGCATATTGATCCGGGTTTTGCACGCGCATGCAGCCATGGCTGTAGGCGCGCTCGGCCTTGGCGAACAGGTACTTGTCCGGCGTGTCGTGCTGATAGACCAGGAACTTGTTCGGGAAATTGAAGCGAATGCGGCCGAGCGCATTGCCGTTCGCCCGGCGGCTGCGAAATATGGACCGAGCCGTCGCGGTTGCGTTCGACCTTCAAGCCGATCCGCGCGAGCACGTCCGGATCCTGCTGCAGCGCCGGCAGGTACTCGCCATAGACGATCGAGGGCGGCACGTTCCAGGTCGGGTTGACCGTGATGTATTTCATGGTCTCGGTGAGCAGCGGCGTCGCATGGATGCCGGGCTTGCCGACGACGACGCGCGTGGTCCAGGCCTGCGTGCCGTGATGCATGACCTTCAGCGTATAGTCGGGGATGTTGAGGATCACATAGGCATCGCCGATTGCGGGCGCGCCGAGATCGCGCGGCAGCCAGCGCCAGCGCTCCATGTTGACGATGACGGTGTCGATCTGCTTGTCGCGCTTGGGCGCATTGAGCGCGGCGACGGTACGCTCGTCGAGCACGCCGGTCGGCTTGAGGTCGACGCTGTCCTGGAATTTGCGGACGGCGGCGGCGACCTTGGCATCGTAACGGTCGTCGCTCGGATTCTCGACGCCGAGCTTGGCGCGCAGTTGTGGGACGCGCGGATCCGACATCTGGGCCTCGGCCTCGGGCGCATGCTTGCCGCGGGCAGGGGTGTATTTCAGCGTCACGCCGTCATCGATCTTGATGGCCGCCGCCGCCGGTCTCGCCGCGCAGCTCGGCGAGCTTGGCCTTCAGCCCCTTGTAGAGCTTCTGCGGCGGGTTGTAGCTGTCCAGTGCGGTCGAGGCGTCGCTGGCGCTGGTGATCTTGGCCAGCACCTCGTTCGGATCGATCGGATGCTCGGGATATTGAATGTCGGCCGAGACCTGCGACCAATGCATGCGGCCGCTCTGCGCCTGGCGGGCATAATCGAGCATGCTCGCGGTGAGCTTCAGGTCGGCTTCAGCGAGCGCATCCGGAGTGGTGGCTGCGGCGAAATCCGGCGTCGGATAATCGGCCGGATTGAGGCCGTCGGAGGCGGCATCCTTCAGCCGCGCGATCACGCCCTTGGCGGCTCGGTGTCAGGCTGCCGCTCTGGGTCCAGATCGGCGCGTAGTCATGCGCGGTGTAGAACTTCTCGACGGCGGCACGCTCGGCCTTACGCTCGAAATAGTGGAGCGCTCTTGCTGCCCATGAGATCGCGCAGACGGTCTGCGACCGGCTGGTCGGCTGCCGGACACGTTGCTTGCGGCCTTGGCCGGTTCGGTTGCGGGCGCTGCAGCGGTCGCCGGAGCCGACGGTGCTGCGGCCGGCGCGGCTGCGCTCTTGGCAGCATCCGTGGCAGGCTCTGCAGCCGGCGCGGTGGCGACGGCAGCCGGCGGCGTGGTGGCCGGGCTGCGGGCGCGGTCGCGGTGTCCTTACTGCTGTCCTTGGTCGCATCCTGCGCCGGGGCGGCTGCGGTCGCGGGCGTATCGGTCGTCGTCTTATCGGCTGCCTTGTCGTCAGCTGCCTTGGCAGTATCCGTTTTGGAAGTATCCGTCTTGCGGTATCTTTGTTATCTGTCTTCGCGGTATCGGTAGCCGGCGACATGGTCGCAGTCGTCTCGAGCTTGAAATCGCTGGCGGTCGGCGGAGGAACGTTGGCCGGCTCGGGCATCGGGACTGCGGCGTCGATGGCGAATTGCGGCAGCGCTGCTGCGCGGCGTATCGCTCTGTGCCAAGGCAGATGTCGCCGACACCGTGAGGAAGGTCGCGGCGACAACCATCAGGACGCGGTCAAATCCGCCACGGGAATTCACAGAGTCTCGCATCGTCGCATTTCCTCGGATGGTCTGTTCCGTCATGGAAACAGTGTCGGTTTCGGTCCGCAAGCTTCAGGTCAACTGCCGGCATTGAGAACATGGGATGCCGGTGCGCAACATTTCACGCTCGAACGATAACCCAGGCCTCATCTTCGACGGCCAGCACGCACGAGGCAACTCACGACAAACTGACTCGCGGGAGACCCTCGGCCACACCAATCGTGCGTTTCTGCCACGTGGTTTTTCCTTTGTCTGTCACCGCAAGGCAACGGTTCAGATGTTCCATTGTTGCCGGCACTTACGGCGATTTTTCGGCCACTATCGAACGCCATGATCGACAGCCGACGCGCCGAAAAACGCATCATCCTACCGAAGGAGCTGTCGGCGCCGGATCCTTTCCGTTGGCTTCGTCGAGCTTGCGATACAGCGTGGAGCGGCCGATCTTCAGTCGCCGCGCCACCTCCGACATCTGGCCGCGGTAATGCGCGATCGCGAAGCGGATGATCTCGTTCTCCAGCTCCTCCAGCGGCCGCATCTCGCCATTGGCCGCCAGCATCGACAGCGTGCCGGGCTGGCTCGCGACGGGCAGGGGCGCGATCGGAATTCGCTGCCGGAACCATCGCCGGCACGGATGAGGGCACCGGCCGCTCCACGACCAATGGCGGGGCGTGCTCGATCGGAGCCGGCGCGTGCGCCGGGATCAAGGGAAAGTCGGCGATCCCGAGCTGGTCGCCTTCGCTCATGACGACGGCGCGATAGACCGCGTTCTCGAGCTGGCGGATGTTGCCGGGCCAGTCGAGCTGCGACAGATACGCCACCGCCTCGCCGCTGATGCCGGTCACCGTGCTGTTCTCCTCGGCGGCAAAGCGCGCCAGGAAATGCCGCAGCAGATGCGGAATGTCGTCGCGCCGCGCCCGCAAGGGCGGCATCGTCAGCGGCAGCACGTGCAGCCGGTAGAACAGGTCCTCGCGGAAATGCCCTTCCTTGACCCGCTCGAGCAGCCTGCGGTTGGTCGCCGAGATGATGCGGACGTCGACCTTGACCGGCTTGCGGCCGCCGACCGCCTCGACGGCGCCTTCCTGCAGCGCGCGCAGCAGCTTCACCTGGGCGGTCAGCGGCAGCTCCGAGACCTCGTCCAGGAACAGCGTGCCGCCGTGGGCTTCGACGAACTTGCCGATGATGGCGCTCGGTCGCGCCGGTGAAGGCGCCCTTCTCGTGGCCGAACAGGATCGATTCCACCAGATTGTCCGGGATCGCGCCGCAATTGACCGGCGACGAACGGCTTGGCCTTGCGCTCGCTGCTGCCGTGGATGGCGCGGGCGAACAGCTCCTTGCCGACGCCGGAATCGCCCTCGATCAGCACGGGGATGGAGGAGGCAGCCGCCTTCTCGGCGATGCGCAGGATCGGCGCCATCGCCTCGCTGCGGGTGATGATATCGGAGAAGGTCAGCCGGCCCTCGCGGCTGTGACGGATGCGCTGCAGCTCGCCCTTCAGCGCCTGGTGTTGAGCGCGTTGCGAAGCGAGACCTGCAGCCGCTCCATGCCGACCGGCTTGACCACGAAATCCTGGGCGCCGGCGCGCATCGCGGAGACGACATTGTCGATGCCGCCATGGGCGGTCTGCACGATGACGGGAATCGAGAGGCCGGCCTCGCGCATTTTGCGTCAGCACGCCCATACCGTCGAGGCCGGGCATCACGAGGTCGAGCACGACGGCATCGATCGTCGGCAGCGTCAGGGCCGGTCAGCCGCTCCATGACGGCATCGCCATTGTCGACGACGACGGCCTCATAGCCGCATTTCTGCACCATGTTTTCCACCAGCCGGCGCTGGACCGGATCGTCGTCGGCAATCAAAATGCTGGCAGCCATGGTCTTCCCCGCACGCTACGACTATCTGTCTCGAATCGGGGCACTCTCGCCGATGCCGATTAACGCAACCTTAAACCTTGCTGCCCGCGCCCATCTTGCGGTCTTCGAATCCGCAATCTTCCGTCTGAACAACAGGTTCCCCATCCGATGACCTTGCGCGCTTCCGCTCTCCGCAAACCTGCCAAGTCTGTGGTTCGACCTCTCCCAAGTCCGCGGCAAATGCCGGCCAAATCGGCCGCCAAGGCGAAGGCCGTGCCAAGCTGCCGACGAAGGCGACCGCCAGGATCGCGACCAAGGCGCGCTGCGAAATCTGCGGCCAAGACCGGACGCTGCCGGAATGGAACCTCGGCCGATCTCTATTCGGGGATCGACGCGCCGGAGATCGCGCGCGATTTGCAGAAGATGGACGCCGATTGCGTCGCGTTCGAGACCGACTACAAGGGCAAGCTGGCCGAGCATACCGCGCGTGAGGACGGCGGCGAATGGCTTAGCCGAGGCCGTGAAACGCTATGAGGCGATCGATGATCTCGCCGGGCGGCTCGGCTCCTATGCCGGGCTCGTCCATGCCGGCGACAGCGTCGACCCCGTCGATCTCGAAATTCTATGGCGACGTCTCCGAGCGGCTGACCGCGGCCTCGACGCATCTGCTGTTCTTCGCGCTCGAGCTCAACCGGATCGACGACGAGGTGATCGAGCAGGCGATGGCGACGCCTGCGCTCGGCTATTACCGGCCCTGGATCGAGGACCTGCGCAAGGACAAGCCGTATCAGCTCGAGGACCGCGTCGAGCAGCTGTTCCACGAGAAGTCGCAGACCGGCTATTCCGCCTGGAACAGGCTGTTCGACCAGACCATCGCGGGCCTGCGCTTCAAGGTCGGGGCCAAGGAGCTTGCGATCGAGCCGACGCTGAACTTCCTGCAGGATCGCGACGGCGCCAAGCGCAAGCTCGCGGCCGAGGCGCTTGGCCAAGACCTTCAAGGCCAATGAGCGCACGTTTGCGCTGATCACCAACACGCTCGCCAAGGACAAGGACATCGCCGACCGCTGGCGCGGCTTTCAGGACGTCGCGGACTCCCGCCACCTGAACAACCGCGTCGAGCGCGAGGTGGTGGATGCGCTGGTCGCCTCGGTGCGCGCGGCCTATCCGAAACTGTCGCATCGCTATTATCGCTGAAGGCGCGCTGGTTCAAAAAGAAGAAGCTCGCGCATTGGGACCGCAACGCGCCGCTGCCGTTCGCCGCGACCGGCACCATCGCCTGGCCGGACGCCAAGAACATGGTGCTGACGGCCTATCGCGGCTTCTCGCCCGACATGGCCGATATCGCCCAGCGCTTCTTCGACGATCGCTGGATCGACGCGCCGGTGCGGCCCGGCAAGGCGCCGGGCGCGTTCTCGCATCCGACCACGCCGTCGGCGCATCCCTATGTGCTGATGAACTATCAGGGCAAGCCGCGCGACGTGATGACGCTCGCCCATGAGCTCGGCCATGGCGTGCATCAGGTGCTGGCGGCCAAGAACGGCGCGCTGATGGCGCCGACGCCGCTGACGCTGGCGGAGACCGCGAGCGTGTTCGGCGAGATGCTGACCTTCAAGCGGCTGCTCGGCGAGACCAGGAACGCCAAGCAGCGCCAGGCGCTGCTCGCCGGCAAGGTCGAGGACATGATCAACACCGTGGTGCGGCAGATCGCGTTCTATTCGTTCGAGCGCGCCGTCCATCTCGAGCGCAAGAACGGCGAACTCACCGCCGAGCGGATCGGCCAGATCTGGCTGTCGGTGCAGACCGAAAGCCTGGGCGAGGCGATCGAGATCAAGCCGGGCTATGAGAACTTCTGGATGTACATCCCGCACTTCATCCATTCGCCGTTCTACGTCTACGCCTATGCGTTCGGCGATTGCCTGGTGAACTCGCTCTATGCGGTCTACGAGAACGCCGCCGAGGGCTTTGCCGAACGCTATCTCGCCATGCTCGCGGCCGGCGGCACCAAGCATTATTCCGAGCTGCTCAAGCCGTTCGGGCTGGACGCCAAGGATCCGCGGTTCTGGGACGGCGGCCTGTCGGTCATCGCCGGCATGATCGACGAGCTGGAGGCGATGGGCTGAGGTAGGGCTGTAAAACATTTGTTGAACGGGCGACGATTTTCTGTTATACATTCTGTATAACGGAGCGATCTTGCCATGAATGAAAGTCCCAAAGACCTTCAAGTCGATTCCAGTGTCGTGCTTCAGGTTCGCAAGATCGGCAATTCGATCGGCTTCATCCTGCCAAAGGAGATGGCTGCGCGGCTGAATCTGAAGGAAGGCGACAAGCTATTTCCTGTCGAACAGCCGGACGGCGGCTCTGGTGCTGACGCCGCACGATCCGGACTTCGAAAAAGCCATGACGGTCGCCCGACGCGGCATGAAGCGGTATCACAACGCGCTCGCCGAGCTCGCCAAATGAGCGAGCCGTTCTGGCTCACTACGTCAAATGATCGTAGCTATCCACGACGAGCAGCTTGCGATCCATGGCGGGGCGAGCGGCTTGCGCGACGAAGGCATGCTCGAGTCTGCGTTGGACCGGCCCAGTAACAAATGGACCTATGAAGGCGCCGAGCTGCCCGGAGCTGGCGGCAGCCTATGCGTTTCGGCATCGCGCGCAACCACCCGTTCGTCGACGGCAACAAACGGACCTCTCTGCTGGCGCTCTACACCTTCCTGCGGCGTGAACGGCTTTGACTTCGACGTGCCCGAGGCCGCAGGCGGCCGCCATCATCCTCTCGCTCGCCGCCGGCGAAGTCAGCGAGGCAAGCCTGACCCGCTGGATCAGGGACAATTGGCCTTCCGAATGAGCTGATAGGCAAAGGCGTCACAATTTCCGCGCCGTTGCCCTCACAGCTGCTTTGCGGTATGCGACGCGTATAAGCGATTCTTTGGGGGACCCCAATGGCAGACCATGGCGAGATCGCCTACTCGACCGCAGACGGCAACGACTACGCGGCGCACGAGGCCACCTATGTCGGCTTCATCAAGCTGGTGAAGTACGGTCGCTGGGCGTTGCCTGTCATCGTCATCTTGATGGCTATTTTCCTGGCTTGATTGCCGGCAGCCTGCCGCGTCATCCGCGGCGGGCTCTCGGCCGACTGCCGAAACAACGTTCGAATTCCTGCCCGTCCAGCTCGTGCGCGCGTCCGCGCCGGAGGCCTCATGAAGATTGCCGTCGCCAAGGAAATCGATCCGTCGGAGCCGCGGGTTGCTGCCTCGCCCGACACGGTGAAGAAGTTCAAGGCCTTCGGCGTCGATGTCGCGATCGAGCCCGGCGCCGGCATCAAGTCGGGCATGCCGGATGCCGATTTTACCGCTGCCGGCGCCACCGTCAGTGCCGATGCGCTTGAAGGACGCCGACATCGTCATCAAGGTGAAGCGGCCGGAGGCCTCCGAGCTCGCGCAATACAAGCGCGGCGCGCTGGTGATGGCGATCATGGACCCCTACGGCAATGACGCGGCGCTGAAGGCGATGGCGGATGCCGGTGTCGCGGCCTTCGCGATGGAGCTGATGCCGCGCATCACCCGCGCGCAGGTGATGGACGTGCTGTCGAGCCAGGCCAACCTCGCCGGCTACCGCGCGGTGATCGAAGGCGCCGAGGCGTTCGGCCGCGCCTTCCCGATGATGATGACGGCGGCCGGCACCGTGCCGGCCGACGAAGGTGTTCGTGATGGGCGTCGGCGTCGCCGGCCTGCAGGCGATCGCCACCGCGCGCCGGCTCGGCGCCATCGTCACGGCGACCGACGTGCGCCCCGCCACCAAGGAGCAGGTCGAAAGCCTCGGCGCCAAATTCCTCGCCGTCGAGGACGAGGAGTTCAAGAACGCGCAGACCGCGGGCGGCTACGCCAAGGAAATGTCCAAGGAATATCAGGCCAAGCAGGCGGCGCTGACGGCCGAGCACATCAAGAAGCAGGACATCATCATCACCACCGCGCTGATCCCGGGCCGTCCGGCGCCGCGGCTGGTCACCATGGAGATGGTGAAGTCGATGCGGCCGGGCTCGGTGCTGGTCGATCTCGCGGTCGAGCGCGGCGGCAATGTCGAGGGCGTCATAGCTCAGGCGAGGTCGTCGAGGTCGACGGCGTCAAGATCATCGGCTTCCCGAATCTCGCCGGCCGCGTGCCGGCCTCGGCCTCCAGCCTCTATGCGCGCAATCTTTTCGCCTTCATCGAGACCATGATCGACAAGGCGACCAAGTCGCTCGCGGTCAATTGGGATGACGATCTGGTCAAGGCCACGGCTTTGACCAAGGACGGCGCCGTCGATCCATCCGAACTTCCAGCCGAAGGCCTAAGGAGAGAAGCCATGGAGCATGTCGTCCAAGCCGTCGATCCCTTCGTATTCCGGCTGTCGATCTTCGTGCTGGCGGTGTTCGTCGGCTATTTCGTGGTGTGGTCGGTGACCCCGGCGCTGCACACGCCGCTGATGTCGGTGACGAACGCGATCTCCTCGGTGATCGTGGTCGGCGCGCTGCTCGCGGTCGGCGTCGGCATGATCTCGAGCGGCAGCGGGCTGGCGCGCGGCTTTGGTTTCGTCGCGCTGATCTTCGCCTGCGTGAACATCTTCGGCGGCTTCCTCGTCACCCAGCGCATGCTGGCGATGTACAAGAAGAAGGCCAGGTAGAGACTCGCCGTGCACCGAGCGGGATGACAGGAACAACGGGGCACCTGCAATGAACGCCAATCTGTCGGCACTCCTCTATCTCGTGGCGGGTGTGCTGTTCATCCTGTCGCTGCGCGGCCTGTCGAGCCCGGCCACGAGCCGGCGCGGCAATTTCCTCGGCATGGCCGGCATGGCGATCGCGGTCGTCACCACGCTTGGCCAACCATCCGCCGGCCGACGGCATCGCCTGGGTGCTGGTCATCCTCGGCGTCGCGATCGGCGGCAGCATCGGCGCGGTCATCGCCCGCCGCGTGCCGATGACGTCGATGCCCGAACTCGTCGCCGCCTTCCACTCGCTGGTCGGCATGGCCGCGGTGCTGGTCGCCGCCGGCGCGTTCTTCGCGCCGGAAGCCTTCGACATCGGCACGCCAGGCCACATCCATGCGCAGAGCCTGATCGAAATGTCGCTCGGCGTCGCCATCGGCGCGCTGACCTTCACCGGCTCGGTGATCGCGTTCCTGAAGCTGTCGGCGCGGATGAGCGGCGCGCCGATCATCCTGCCCGCGCGCCACATCATCAACATCGTGCTCGCCGTGCTGCTGGTCGTGTTCATCGTCCGCCTGGTGATGACCGGCGGCGGCTTCGACTTCCTGGCTGATCACCCTGCTGGCGCTGGCGCTCGGCGTGCTCATGATCATCCCGATCGGCGGCGCCGACATGCCGGTCGTGATCTCGATGCTCAACTCCTATTCCGGCTGGGCCGCGGCCGGCATCGGCTTCACGCTCGGCAATTCGGCGCTGATCATCACCGGCGCGCTGGTCGGCTCGTCGGGCGCGATCCTGTCCTACATCATGTGCCACGCGATGAACCGCTCCTTCATCTCGGTCATCCTCGGCGGCTTCGGCGGCGAGACCGCGGCGGCCGGCGGCGGGACCGGCGAGCAGAAGCCCGCGAAGCTCGGCTCGGCCGACGACGCGGCCTTCATCATGAAGAACGCGCAGAAGGTCATCATCGTGCCCGGCTACGGCATGGCGGTGGCGCAGGCCCAGCATGCGCTGCGCGAGATGGCCGACACCTTGAAGAAGGAAGGCGTCGAGGTGAAGTACGCCATCCACCCGGTCGCGGGCCGCATGCCCGGCCACATGAACGTGCTGCTCGCCGAAGCCAACGTGCCCTATGACGAGGTGTTCGAGCTCGAGGACATCAACTCCGAATTCGCCCAGGCCGACGTCGCCTTCGTGATCGGCGCCAACGACGTCACCAACCCGGCCGCCGAAGAGGACAAGTCCTCGCCGATCTACGGCATGCCGGTGCTGCAGGTCTGGAAGGCCGGCACGGTGATGTTCATCAAGCGCTCGCTGGCCTCCGGCTATGCCGGCATCGACAATCCGCTGTTCTATCGCGACAACACCATGATGCTGCTCGGCGACGCCAAGAAGATGACCGAGAACATCGTCAAGGCGATGTAGCCTTCATCGGCCAGGAGCCATGACGATCCTGAAATGGCTCCTGATCGTCGTCGCCGCGCTCTACTGCGTCGGCGCTCGCCGTGCTTGTTCATCATGCAGCGCGCGATGCTGTTTCCGATCCCGCCGGTCGGGCGCACGGCACCTGCCGACGGCCGGCTTGCCGCGAAGCCGAGGAGCACGTGCTGACCAGCGCCGATGGCGAGAAGGTCATCGTCTGGCATGTGCCTGCCAAGCCCGGACATAAGGTCGTGCTGTACTTTCCCGGCAATGGCGATTTCCTCGCAGGCGTGGCCCAGCGCTTCAAGGCGCTGACCTCGGACGGCACCGGCCTGGTTGCTCTGTCCTACCGCGGCTATGCCGGCTCGAGCGGCAGCCCCAGCGAGCGCGGCCTGCTGCTGGATGCCGAGGCGGCCTATGCCTTCGCCACCGCGCGCTATGACGCTGATCGGATCGTCGCCTGGGGCTTCTCGCTCGGCACCGGCGTTGCGACCGCGATCGCCGCCCAGCATCCGGTCGGCAAGCTGATCCTGGAAGCGCCCTACACATCGATCGTCGATATCGCCGCCTTTCGCTTTCGGATCGTTCCAGTCAGCCTGTTGATGCGTGATCAATTCCATTCCGACCGCCGCATCGCCAGGGTCAACGCACCGCTGCTGATCATGCACGGCGAGAACGATCCGGCGATTCCGATCGTATTCGGCGAGCGGCTGTTTGCGCTGGCGCACGAGCCGAAGCAGTTCGTCCGCTTTGCCGGCGGCGGCCACAATGACCTCGATCACTTTGGTGCGATGGCGGTCGCGCTTCGCTTCATCAACGCATCCTAGGACAGCCGGCCCAAGGGGCTGATGCTGGGAGCTGACGATTGCGTCGCGTTGCCCCATAGTGAGCCATCAGTCTTGTTCGGATGGAATGAATGCGCGCACACGCCTCGACGCCGAGATCGGCCTGGATCTTCCCGCTGCTGTCGATGCTGCTGTTCGCGGTCATCACCGCGACAGGCTACGGCTTCACGCTGTCGGCGCCGGGACTGGTGTTCGCGGCGATCCTGCTCGTCATCCTGTTCGGCACGGTGTTCGCCGCCGTGCATCATGCCGACGTGATCGCGCATGCGATCGGCGAGCCTTATGGCACGCTGCTGTTGACGCTGTCGGTGACCGTCATCGAGGTCGCGCTGATCGCGACCATCATGCTCGGCGATACCGCGGCGCCGGCGCTGGCCCGCGACACGGTCTTTGCCGTGGTGATGATCGTCTGCAACGGCCTGGTCGGCATCTGCATCCTCATCGGCGGCCTGCGCTATCGCGAGCAGGACGTCCAGGTGCTCGGCGCGAATGTCTATCTCAGCGTGCTGTTCGTGCTGGCGACGATCACGCTGGTGATGCCGGACTACACGCTGACCACGCCGGGCCCGATCTATTCCGCCGCCCAGCTCGGCTTCGTCAGCGTCGTCACCATCCTGCTCTATGCCGTGTTCCTGTACACGCAGACCAGCCTGCACCGGAATTATTTCGTCACGCCGTCTTCGGAGGCGAGCGGGGATGGCGCGAGGCTGTCGCGAAACATGCTCGCGCTCAGCATCGGCCTGCTGCTGCTCGCGCTCCTCGGGGTGGTGCTGCTGGCGAAGAAATTCTCGCTGGTGGTCGATGCGGCGGTGGCCGCGACCGGCGCGCCGCCGGCGCTGGCCGGCGTCCTGGTGGCGCTCTTGATCCTGTTGCCCGAGAGTCTCGCGGCGATCGGCGCCGCCCGTGCCAACGACCTGCAGAAGAGCGTCAATCTGGCGCTCGGCTCCTCGCTCGCCACCATCGGCCTGACCATCCCGGCGGTCGCGGCCACGGTCTACGCGCTCGACAAGCGGCTGGTGCTGGGGCTCGAGCCGCAGGGGCTGGTGCTGCTGTTCCTGACCTTCGCGCTGAGCATGCTGACCTTCGGCACGGGCAGGACCAATGTGCTGTTCGGGCTGGTCCACCTGGTCGTGTTCGCCGTATTCCTGTTCATGCTATTCGTGCCGTAACGGAGAGAATGACGATGCAGAGCGCCAAATCCGAGGTTCAAGTCGACACCGCTGAAGTCCGGGTGACCGAGTGGCGGCTGGTCCCCGGCAGCGCCACCGGACATCACATCCACGAGATGGATTACGTGATCGTTCCGGTCACCGACGGCGAGATGACGATCGTTGCTCCCGGCGGGGAACGATCCAAGGCCAAGCTGTCGATCGGGAAATCTTATTTCCGCAAAGCCGGCGTGGAACATGACGTCCTGAACGAGACGGCCGCAGAGATCGTGTTCCTTGAGGTCGAGCTGAAATCGTAAGCTTTTGTTTACCGGAATGTCGCTGATTTGTGGTAAACACTGGCTACTTCCGTAGCTCCCGAGTCGTCGCGTCACTGCTTCTGTGCGAAGGTCAGTTCGTCCACCCGAACGACTGCTTTCGCTCATGAGTTCCGTGCGTGTCTCGAAAGCCGCAAAGACCTCAGGATGAGCGGTCGTGGTCCCTAATTGTGCCTCAAAGTTCCCGCAAATACCGTGCGGGGAGTGGTCAGGATGCTGAAATACGTCACTAAGCTCACCATGGAGATCGTCCCGTCGGTGGTTGCCACCATCCTCGGGGCCTACATCGTCAATCACTACATCAATGCCAGGCCCGCGACGCCGGCGGTGGCTGCGGTGGCACCGGCGACTGCCGATGCCGTCAAACTCGATGGCGTGAAGGCCGACGCCAAGCCGGCCGAAACCTCTGGCGAGATCTCCAATATCCCGAGCGCCGGCATCAAGGCCAAAGGCATCCTCGAGAAGTCGGTGACCGACAAGGCCGCGGTCGAGAAGCCTGCCGAGGCCAAGGAGACCAAGGCGGAAGCCAAATCGGACGTGAAGCCTGAAACGAAGCCGACTGAAACCGCGAGCCTGCCGGTCGAGAAGCCGCGTAGCGCGAAGCCGGCGGCTCGTTCGGTCGAGACCCCGACTGCGCAGGACCGTGACGCGACCGATCTGGCGCGTGCGGCGATCGAGCGACTGCGCGCCAGCGAAGGCGCGCGTTCCGCCGACACAGCGCGCCCGACCGGGGATGCGCCTCGTGTCGTGATGGCTGCGCCGCCGGTTTCTCCAGTTCGCCCGTTGCCGCCCCCGATCAGCGTCTCGACCCCGTCGGTCGATGGCGCACCTAATTTGGCCGGCACCCCATCCTACACCGGCTCGATTCAGGTCGATGGTCGCCTGACTCCGCCGGCCGAGATCCCGGCGCCACCGCCGGCGCGTCCGCTCGACCTGCGGGCCGAGCGCGATCCGTCGCTGAAGGACCAGATGTCAAACGTGGCCGACGACATGGTTTCGGCAGCGAAGTCGGTGTTCCACTCGGTTCTGCCGAAATAACAGGGCTTCGCCCGATCTCCTTGAGACCGACGAACGGCAGCGCTCCATGCGCTGCCGTTTTCATTTCGGCATCGAGATCAACGAAGCATGATGAGATTACGCCCGCGTCGCACAGGATTGGATCTTTCCCTCTCCTACAAGGGGAGGGGCTGAGCCAGCGATGGGCAAAATGAAAGCGCGGGCCGAGGGCCCGCGCTTTCGTCAGATCAGGAAACTTGATTGGTCGGTTCAGCGCGGTCCGCGCGGACCTGCGCCTGCGCCCGGTCCGCGGCCGGCGCCGCGATCACCACCTGCGCCCGCGCCGAACACCGGCTTCGGCTTCATCGGCAACAGGCCCTCGCGCTGCAGCTTCTTGCGCGCGAGCTTGCGAGCGCGACGAACGGCTTCCGCCTTCTCGCGGGCTTTCTTCTCGGAGGGCTTCTCGTAATGGCCGCGGAGCTTCATCTCGCGGAAAATGCCCTCGCGCTGCATCTTCTTCTTCAGCGCCTTGAGAGCTTGATCGACATTGTTATCGCGAACGAGAACCTGCACGCGGCATCCTCTTCTCAGGAGATCGGTTTTGTGAATCGGGTAAAGCAAGGGGCTGGCGGAAAAAACCGCGCCCTCAGCCTTGAGCGCGCGGATGTATCAGACAAAGACTGGCATGTCCACCCGCCGCCGGCGCATTAACGAGAAGTTTAAGCCGCCAGACCGGCTTTTTGCGTTCTCAGCCGGATTTCGAGGGCGGGGGAACGACCTCGGTCACATGTCCCATCTTCCGGCCGGGGCGGGGTGCACCCTTGCCGTAGAGATGCACGGTGGCGCCGGGAACGGCCAACCAGCGCTCGTAGTCATTGATCTCGTCGCCGATCAGGTTGGTCATCGTCACCTGGCCGTGGCGGATGGGCTTGCCGAGCGGCCATCCCGCGATCGCGCGGATGTGTTGCTCGAACTGCGAGATCGAGGCGCCGTCCAGGGTCCAGTGCCCGGAATTATGCACGCGGGGCGCGGTCTCGTTGACCAGCACGGTCGGGCCGTCCACGCCCGGGACCACGAACATCTCGACTGCGAGCACGCCGACATAATCGAGCGCGGTGGCGATCCGGCTCGCGATGGCGCGGGCCTTTTCGGCGAGCCCATCGGGAATCGCCGCCGGCGCCCGCGAGATCTTCAGGATGTGATTGCTGTGCTCGTTCTCGGTGACGTCGAAGCATTCGACCTGGCCGTCCGCGCCGCGCGCGGCGACCACCGAGATCTCGCGCTCGAACGGCACGAACGCCTCCAGGATCGCGGCTTTGGTGCCGAGCTCGGCCCACACCCGCTCGAGATCGTCTGCCTTGCGGATGATGACCTGTCCCTTGCCGTCATAGCCGAAGCGTCGGGTCTTCAGCACCGCCGGCAAGCCGATCCGCAAGATCGCCTCGCGCAGGCTCGCAACTGAGGACACGTCGGTATAAGCCGCCGTTCCGATGCCGAGCGAGGTGACGAAATCCTTCTCCGTCAGGCGGTCCTGGGTGGTTTCCAGAACGTGGCGGCCGGGCAGCACCGGCCGCCTCGCGGCCAGCACCATGGCGGCGGCTGCCGGGATGTTCTCGAACTCATAGGTCACGACATCGACGTCATTGGCGAACAGCTCGAGCGCCTCGACATCGGCATATTCGGCGCAGGTCGCGTTCAGCACGACGTCGAAGGCGGGCGAGTCCGGGTCGGGCGAGAACACCTGGCTGCGCAAGCCGAGCCGTGCGGCGGCCAGCGCCAGCATCCGGCCCAATTGGCCGCCGCCGAGGATGCCGATGGTGTCGCCCGGCTTCAGCTTCACGGCACGCGAGGCGGTCACTTCGAGCCCTCCGGGCGCTCGGCGATCGCCTCGGTCTGCTGCCGGCGCCAAGCGGCCAGGCGGTCCGCCAGCGCGGCGTCGGTGAGTGCCAGCACACTGGCCGCGAGCAGCGCTGCGTTCACAGCGCCAGCCTTCCCGATGGCGAGCGTCCCGACCGGAACACCGGCCGGCATCTGCACGATCGAATACAGGGAATCGATGCCGGAGAGCGCCTTGGACGCCACCGGTACGCCGAACACCGGCAGCTCGGTGAGCGCGGCGGTCATCCCCGGCAAATGCGCGGCGCCGCCGGCACCGGCGATGATGATTTTGAAGCCAGCCGCCTTGGCGCCCTTGGCAAATGCATAGAGCCGGTCGGGGGTACGGTGGGCGGAGACGATGTGCGCCTCACACTCGGCGCCGAGCGCCGCCAATGTCTCGGCGGCATGGCGCATGGTATCCCAGTCTGACTGGCTTCCCATGATGATGGCGATCGGGGCGGTCATAAGCTTAATTCTTCTCAGGAATCCAGAAACAGGGGCCGGAGTATAGGGTCGGGCCCGACAGCGGCAAGCGATGGCAAGGGGGACAGCACTGGACTATCCCGACTTGGTAAATCCGGGCAAGCGTATAAGGTAGGGCTGATGCGGGGATTTTGAAGTTTCGATCAGTTTATCCGCATATGCTTGATCGGAACCTCGGAATTCAAAACCGCATCGGAATCAAGGGGCTTGCTGGTGCCCGGGATTCCCTGGTTCGCAGGAGCCCACCGAAACATGAGGCGACCTTCGGGATCGGAGCACCGGTCGGGTATCCGATGAAAAAGAAGCGGATTGCGGGCGCGCCGGGGATCCTGAAACGTGCCCGGTACGGGCAGGGACGGCAGGCCGATGGCCGCGGTAACCGCCCGGTGCCGGAGCCGGCGGTCCACACCATCCGCCGCCTGGAGAGCGAGCTCGCGACCGCCCTACGGCGGATCGAGGATCTCACGGCCAGCGCCGAACGCGACTTCCTGCTCGACATTTTCAACCGCCGCGGCTTTGCCCGCGAGCTCGACCGCGCGATCGCCTATATCAAGCGCTACCATGCCACCGGCGCCCTGATCCTGCTCGATGTCGATCGGCTCAAGCCGATCAACGACGCCTTTGGGCACGCCGCAGGCGATCAGGTGCTGAAGGCGGTGGCCGGCGCCCTGATCAATCAGGTGCGGTCCTCCGACGTCGTCGGCCGGCTCGGCGGCGATGAGTTCGGCGTTCTGCTCTGGAACCTGGATGACGTCGACGCGCACGACAAGGCCACCGCGCTGGAACGGGCGATCGATTCCTTGAGCTTCAGTTTCGGCGACGCCATCGTGCGGGCCGGCGCCTCCGCCGGTGTCGCGATCCTGGACCTGCGGATGGATGCCCAATGCGCGCTCGAAGCAGCCGATCGCGCCATGTACGCCCGCAAAGCGCAGCGGCGACTTCGGCTCGCCGAGCCGGAGAGGGACCCCTACAGCTCGCCGAGATCCTCTGGCACGTGACCGAAGCTGCGCAGCAGGTGCGCATCGGAGAACTCCCCTCTCAGCGGATCGCCACTGCGGCTGAACGCGATTGCGCCGATATTGCCCGCGAGCCGCGACATCATCTCCGCGCGCCGCAGCGCCGTCGTCGAGCTCTGGCATTCCTCCGCATCGCCTGCGATCAGCTCGCCGGATTCATCGCGCAGGAAAGGCATTGCGACATAGTAGGTGATCTCGGCCATGGCGTCGTCTCCTCGTTCTCCCTTCAATGTCCGAAACGATGCTGCGTGGTGTGCGGAAATCAGGCCGCATCGCTGCTGATCGCGTCGCAGGCCTTCGGCATGCAGCCGCAGGCGATGGTGGCACGTAGTTCGTGCAACTCGGCTTCCAGATATTCGTTGGCCATGATCAACGCCTTGATGGTCGAGCGCAGATTGCCGTCGCACATCGCGATGGCCTGATCGCAGGCCTGCTCGTAAACGCCGTTGTCCGTGGAGAAGGCTGTAGGCATGGGGACCTTCCTGGAGTTATCCGGTTCGGGGAACGATCGATAGATTCATATGTTGGCCATCGTATTCATCTCTATTGTTCTTGTTTTGTTCCAAATTGTCAATCATAAAATTCAGGACGACGCGGAAATCGATCACGGATTGTTCAGCTCATGAATCGAATAGCTGGCCGCCGAATGTTCGAACGCGCGGTGCTGCAACTAATAGGATTGGAGGCCGGGCTGGGACGCTATTAGTTGTCCGAGATTCTGCCGGGAGAATGATCAGGTCACGCAATGATATCGGGAGTGATCTGGTCCTCGATGAAGGCGATGCGGTCGCGTAGCAGCAGTTTGCGCTTTTTCAGGCGCTGCAGTCGCAGCAGATCCGGTGCTGGCGATTGATGCAATGCGTCAATCGCCGCGTCCAGATCGCGGTGTTCCTGCTGCAGGCGTGCGAGTTCGGCCTGCAGTTCGCGCTCATCTTGATCAGCCATGTTCTATGATAGCAAAAAAGCTGGAGGAGGGGAAAACGGTTGCAACGGCGGTTCGAATATCGCCTCGGCAGCTGGGTCATGCAACCCGTGGACCGTCGGAACGTCTGCCCTATCCCGTGAATTTCGAGTTAGGAAACCCGCAGGCATTCGCGGTTTGCGTGCTCACGATTGGTTACACATGGGTGCTCAAATTTGCGGCTGCGGTGTTTAGGCCCCATCGACATGACAAGAGACTGGTGTACACTTCGTGGCCCTCAACGAATCTGAGGCGGAAACCTACCGAGGAGGTCGCGAATGGCAATACAGGCGCATCTCGTTGAATTGGAGCGCAAGCACAGAGTTCTGGAAACCGAACTACACGAAGCGCTCCTGCATCCATCAACAGATGATTTGCAGATCGCCGAATTAAAGCGACGAAAATTGATGGTAAAGGACGAGATTGAGCGCTTGAGGCTTGGTGCCGACGAAACGGTTCACTGACCCGGCAGCGTAGCTCCCTCTGCTCTGAGATGGGCGCATAGGCTCATCTCAGGTGCAGATGATGTCCAGAGGGCAATCTCCCGGATGGACAATCTCTCTCGGCGACAGCTTTCCAAGCAACAGCCGATTTTCAGCAGCGACAAATCCTGATGTTATTTGCGCTCGGCTTTCGCAACGAGCGCCTTCCCGATCCCGCATCAGACGCCCGCGAGTTCGCCGACGTAATCGGCGATCGCCAGCGATGACGTCAGTCCCGGCGATTCGATTCCGAACAGGTTGATCAATCCCTCGACGCCATGGTCGCGCGGGCCCTGGATCAGGAAATCCTGCGAAGCCACCGCGGGCGGGACGATCTTCGGCCGCATGCCGGAATAGCTCGGCATCAGCGCGCCGTCGGGCAGGCACGGCCAGTATTTGCGGATCGCGGGATAGAAGCGCTCGGCGCGCGCAGGATCGACGGCATAATCGATGTGGTCGACCCATTCCACGTCGGGACCGAAGCGGGCCTGGCCCGCCATGTCGAGCGTCAGATGGACGCCGAGGCCGCCGGGCTCCGGCACCGGATAAATCAGATGCGTGAACGGCGCCCGCGCGTTGCAGGCGAAGTAGTTGCCCTTGGCGAGATAGGCCGGTGGAATGAGCTGCAGCGGCATGCCTTCGATCAGCCGTGCCACGGTAACTGCGCTCAAGCCTGCGGCGTTGACGAGCAGACGGCAGGCCAGCGTCATCGGCTGGGCGCCGCCGGCGTCGACCTCGATGTGATCGGCGCCGGCGACGGCGCGCTCGATCGGCGTGTGGAAGGCGAAGAACGCGCCGGCCGCTTCGGCGTCGCCGCGCAATGACAGCATGTAGGCGTGGCTGTCGATGATTCCGGTCGAGCGCGACAGCAGCGCAGCCTCGCAGGCCAGCGCCGGCTCCATCGCATGCGCAGCCGCACCGGAGAGCAGCTCCATGCCTTCGACGCCGTTGGCCTGCGCATGTGCGCGGATGCCGTCGAGCTTCTCGGTCTCCTTCGCTGTCGTCGCGACGATCAGCTTGCCGCAATTGCGATAGGGAACGCCGTGCTCGTCGCAATAGCGGTAGAGCGCATGCTTGCCGCTGACGCACATCCGCGCCATCAGGCTGCCAGCCTTGTAGTAGATGCCGGCGTGGATCACTTCGCTGTTGCGCGAGGAGGTGACGGTGCCGATGCCTTCGGCAGCTTCCAGAACGATCACCTCACGGCCGGCCTGTGCCAGTCGCCGTGCAATGGCGAGGCCGATCACGCCGGCGCCGACAACGACACAATCGACCTTATCCATGCCGGATACCCTCGATTTTGACTGCAGCCGGAAGGGGCATGTTAGCAAATAATACAACCATTGGTGTCGGGTGGAATCGCGTTGTTAATGTGGCATTCATCATGACAGGCCAATTGCGGTGGTCGTCGCGCTTTTTACCGGCGCTCGTGAAGCGCGTTTACCCGATCCAAACGCGTGAGGCCAGACAGTCCCGTGCTGAAATCCGCGGGTGATTGATGGCTGGGAAGATCTGGCGAGCAGGTGCCAAGAACAACATTCCTGCGCGGGCCATTGCAGGCTTGGCGGTGGTCCTGTCGACCGCCGCGCCTGCCTGGGCGCTGCCGTCGGATCTTTCGGTATCGCATTATCTCGGCGAGGCCGACCCGAGCGTGTTGTGGGATGCTGTCATCGCCGGCATCGTCGTCTGCGCCTTCCTCGCCTCGATCGCCATCTGGATCCATTCGGCGCTGCGCCGCATCCGGCATGCGCAGCTGCGTCGCAACGTCTTCATCAGCTCCGCCCTGAACAATCTCAGCCAGGGCGTGATCATGACCGATCGCGACAACCGCGTCGTGTTTTGCAATGACCGCTTCCTGGATATCTACGGCCTGTCGCGTGCCGAAATTCCGCGCGGCTGCAGCGGCCGCGACCTGATCGAGCTCCGCCGCCAGCGAGGCAAGCTTCCGGTGTCGATCGAGGAGTATGCAAAGCGCGCCCGCGAGCCGGACGGCTATGTCACCGAGCTGACAGACGGGCGTTCGGTGCTCGCCAAGCTGTTCGATCTGCCGAACGGCGGCATCGTCGGCGTCCACGAGGATTGCACCGAGCAGCGCAAGCTGGCGCGGCAGCTCGATCAGACCAAGCAATTCCTGGAATTGGTGCTGGACCATGTGCCGGTCTGCGTCGCCGCCAAGAACATCCAGGACGGGCGCTACATTTTCGCCAATCGGGCCTTCGAGGCGTTCTCACGAATGTCGCGCGATCGCATCGTCGGCAGTCATGCCAGCGGAGATATTCTCTGCGGCGACCGCCGAGAATATCGCGGCAGCCGATAAGGCGGCTCTGGCGGCTTCGGAGGCGAGCTATCGCAGCGAGCTCGTGGTCGAGCGCCGCGGCGAGAAGCGCATCCTGGCCTCGAACCGGGTGATCGCCCGCAACGAGAACAACGAGCCGGAATTCCTGATCGCGTTGTTCGAGGACGATACCGAACGTCGCTCGCTGAGCTCTGAACTCGAGAACACCAAGAAATTCCTCGAGCTCGTGGTCGACAATATTCCGGTCTCGGTGATCGTCGAGCGCGTGTCCGATGGCCGCTATCTGCTGGCCAATCGCAGCGCCGAGATCGTCCTCAACCGCAAGCGGGAAGAGGTGACGGGCCTCACCAGCTCGGACATCTTCAATCCGCGCGAGGCCAAGCTGATCATCTCGCGCGACGATGCCGCGATCAAGAAGGGCGGCCTGCTGACCGAAGAGCATCCGATCTCGACCAAGGACGGCTTGAGATTGTTCCTGACCCGCCGCATGACCGTGGCCGGCGAGGATGGCGCACCGCAATACCTGATCAAGACCCATGAGGATGTCACCGACCGTCGCCAGACGGAATTGCGGATGGCCCACATGGCCTACCATGACGGCCTGACCGACCTGCCGAACCGCGCCGCCTTCCTGCAGGCGCTGGGCCAGATGATCGAGGCCTGCGAGAGCACGGACGAGGAGTTCGCCGTGCTCAACGTCGACCTTAAGGGCCTGAAGGAGATCAACGACGTCTTCGGCCATGCGATCGGAGACAAGCTCCTGATCGAGGTCGCGCATCGCATCCAGGACGCCGCGCGTGGCGGCGTGGTGGCGCGCCTGTCCGGCGACGAGTTCGGCCTGATCATCGACGGCAAGCAGCCGGAGGCGGGCCAGGCGCTGGCCGAGCAGCTGGCCGCCGCCATCGCCGTCGAGTTCCAGATCGACGGCAAGCCGATCCGCACCGCGCTGACCACCGGCATCTCGGTGTTTCCGCACAACGGCTCCGAGGGCGCTTCGCTGCTGGCCAATGCCGGCGCCGCGCTGTTTCGCGCCAAGGCCAAGTCGCGCGGCAGCATCACCTTCTATCAGCCGGAGATGGATCAGCAGATCCGCGATCGCCGCGTGCTGCACCAGGAGCTCTCGCTTTCGATCAAGAACGGCGAGCTGTCGCTGTACTTCCAGCCGCAGGCGGCCTCCGGCCGCACGGTGGATTCCAGCGAGATCATCGGCTTCGAGGCGCTGGCCCGCTGGCAGCATCCGGTGCGCGGCTTCGTCCCGCCGGGCGATTTCATCCCGCTCGCGGAAGAGAGCGGCCTGATCGTCGAGATGGGCGAGTGGATCCTGCGCCAGGCGTGCCGTGAAGCCGCCTCCTGGCCGAAGCCGCTGCAGATCGCGGTCAATTTGTCGCCGGCGCAGTTCGTCCATGGCGATCTCGTCGGCCTCGTGCATTCGATCCTGCTGGAGACGGGCCTTGCGCCCGACAGGCTCGAGCTCGAGATCACCGAAGGCGTGCTGATCGAGGATTTCGAGCGCGGCCTCGGGCTGTTGCGCCGGCTGAAGGCACTCGGCGTTCGCATCTCGATGGACGATTTCGGCAGCGGCTACTCGTCGCTGAGCTATCTGCAGGCGTTCCCGTTCGACAAGATCAAGATCGATCGTGCCTTCGTCATGAATCTCGGCCGCAACCCGCAATCGGCGGCGATCGTGCGCGCGGTGATCGATCTCGGCCACGGCATGAACATGTCGATCGTGGCCGAAGGCGTCGAGACGCTGGAGCAGCTGGGGTTCCTGGCCGAGGAAGGCTGCGATTCGGTCCAGGGCTATCTGCTCGGCCGGCCGATGCCGATCGAGACCTATGACGGTCTGGTCGGCCGCAGTAAAGCCAATGTCCTGGGGTCAGTGCGCAAGGTGGGATAGGCAGCGGCGCGCATCGGGCGCGTTCTATCCAAGACTGTGTGCATGGCGGACTACGATCTTGCGGTCATCGGCGGCGGGCTGAACGGCGTGAGCTTGGCGCGCGACGCCGCGGGCCGTGGCCTGCGCGTCATCCTGCTCGAACAGGGCGATCTCGGCGGCGCCGCTTCCTCGGCGACCTCACGGCTGGTGCATGGCGATCTCGCCGCGCTGGAGCGGCGTGGCTTCCTGCGGGTGCGCGCCGCGCTTGCCGAGCGTGACATCTGGCTCGACATCGCGCCGCATCTCGTGCGTCCAATCAGGTTTGCAATTCCCGCGCATCCCAATGAGCGGCCGCCGCTGCGGCTGCGCGCGGGGCTCTGGCTCTACGATCGGTTGGCGGGCCGCGGCCGCCTGCCGGAAGCGACCACGCTGGATGTCACGCACCACCCGATCGGCGATGCGCTGAAGCGGCCGATCGGCACCGCGTTCGAATATTCGGATTGCCTGGTCGATGATTCCCGCCTGGTCGTGCTCACCGCGCTGGACGCGGCCGAGCGGGGCGCCGAGATCCGCACCGGCGCGCGCTGCGTCCGCGCTGATCGCGAGCGCATCTGGCGGCTCGCGGTGATCGATCGTGGCCACCGCCGCATCGTCACGGCCCGGGCGCTCGCCAATGCGACTGGCGCATGGAGCGTCTCGATGGCCGAGACCGTGCTGCGCCAGCCGCCGCCGCGGGTGGCGGCCAGACGGGTCAGCCAGATCGTGGTGCCCCGCCTGTTCGACGTCGACGCGGTCTATGTGTTCCAGAACAGCGATAACAGGCTGATCTTCGCCAGCCCCTATATGCGCGAGTTCACCCTGATCGGCTCGGTCACGCATCCGTTCACGGGCGACCCCGCTGTGGTGACGGCGCCTGCTGGCGATGTCGGCTATCTCTGCACCGCCGCCAACCGCTATTTCCGCCAGCAGATCCAGCCGGTCGATGCCGTGAGGATCATCTCCGGCGCCAACATGGCATTCTCGCGCGAGAGCGGGGCAGCGGCGATGGCCGGCGCGATGAGCTTGAGCGCGCGCTGGAGGAAAGCGCCGCTGCTCACGATGTTCGGCGGCGACGTCACCACGGCGCGTCGCCGCGCCGAGCGCGCCGTGTCCCGGCTCGCGCGGTTTCTGCCGATGGGGCGCCGCTGGACCGCCACCGCGCCATTGCCGGGCGGCGATTTTGCCTGGGACCGGTTCGATGCCGAGGTCGAGGCCGCACGCGAGCGCTGGCGCTTCCTGAGCGAGACCGAGGCGCAACGGCTGGTCGGCGCCTATGGCACGCGCCTGGCCGACGTGCTCGGCGCCGCCAAGACGCGCGACGATCTCGGTCAAAGTTTTGGCGAGGGGCTGACCGAGGCCGAGCTGCGCTATCTCATGGCCAAGGAATGGGCGCGCTTCCCCGACGACGTTCTGTGGCGCCGCTCCAAGCTCGGACTGACCATGCCGCCGGCCGCGCAGGAGGCACTGGCGGCGTTCATGGCGGGTATGATGCGGACGCCTTCGAGCCCCGCGGCCCCCGCTGTCATCGTCCGCGAAGGCGAAGGCGGACGATCCAGTACGCCGTGACGGCTCGGCTCGACCTGTTCTGTCGCAGCGTACTGGATGCTCCGCCTGCGCGGAGCATGACGGCGGTGGGATGACGAGAGCTTGAGCCTCCGCCGGGCGAAAACGCACGTGGATTTTGACCGAGTGTGCCGCAAGTGCGGTTGAGCCGCGCCGCTCGCCGCCGCTAGCGTGCCGCCACGATTGGGCAGCGATTCGACGGGACATGGCTGAGGACATCGCGAACATCGAGGCCGCTGCGGAGCTGCCAAAACCTGCGCCGCTGCCGGAGCTGGCGCAGCCTGTGCTGCGGATCGAGGGCGTGGTCAAGAGCTTCGGCAGCTTCCGCGCAGTCGACGGCGTCTCGCTCGACATTCGCGCCGGCGAGTTCTTTGCGCTGCTCGGGCCTTCCGGCTGCGGCAAGACCACGCTGCTGCGCATGCTCGCCGGCTTCGAGGCGCCGGACGAGGGCCGCATCCTGCTCGGCGGGCGAGGACATCGCGCGGGTGCTGCCGCACCAGCGGCCCGTCAACATGATGTTCCAGAACTACGCGCTGTTTCCGCATCTCAATCGTGCGCGACAACATCGCCTTCGGCTTGAGGCGCGCCGGCATGGCGCGCGCCGACATCGCCGTGCGCGTCGCCGAGATGGTGGCGCTGGTCAAGCTGGAGGGGCTGGAGAAGCGCAAGCCCGACCAGCTCTCCGGCGGGCAGCGGCAGCGCGTGGCGCTGGCCCGTTCGCTGGCGCGCCGGCCGCAGGTGCTGCTGCTCGACGAGCCGATGGCGGCGCTCGACAAGAAGCTGCGCGAGAGCACGCAAGTCGAGCTGATGGAGCTGCAGCGCCGGCTTGGGCTGACCTTCATCATCGTCACCCACGACCAGGACGAGGCGATGACGGTGGCGGGCCGGATCGGCGTCATGCAGGCCGGCCGGCTCGAGCAGGTCGCGAGCCCGCGCCTGCTCTATGAGGAGCCGGCGTCGCGCTGGATCGCCGAGTTCGTCGGCGACATCAATCTGTTCGAAGGCGAGGTCACGACGCGGGCGATGCACCGCCTCGCGGTCGCGACGCGCGATGCCGGCGATCTCGTCGCCACCGAGCCGCAGCGGCCGTTGGCCGGCTCGTCGGTCTGCGTGGCGATCCGCCCCGAGAAGATCAGGCTGGCGCGCCGCGGGCCGGCAGCCGATGCCGCGGCCATGCGCACGCGATCAACCGGCTGGAGGGCGTCATCCTCGACGCCAACTATCTCGGCGGCTCGACGACCTACAAAGTGCAAGCTCGACAGCGGTCGCGGTGCTGCGCGCCGCCGTCGCCAACACCGCGCGGCTCGACGTCGATGGCTACGGCATCGGCCAGCGCGTCGTGGCCTGGTTCACGCCCGACGATTGCGTGGTGCTGGAGCGATGAGCGCGCGCCGCATCTTCTCCAGCGTCCGGCGCGGTTCGCCGCGATCGCGCCCTATGTCTGGATGGTGCTGTTCTTCCTGGTGCCGTTCGGCTTCGTGCTGAAGATCAGCCTGTCGCAGACCGTGATCGCGCAGCCGCCCTATACGCCGGTGTTCGATCTCGCCGCCGGCTGGGCCGCGCTTCATGGTGCGTTCGCCGCGTTGTCGCTGGACAATTTCCGGCTGCTGCTGTCGGACGATCTCTATCTCGCTGTCCTATCTGCGCAGCGTGATGGTCGCGGCCATCGCGACCGCGATCCTGCTCCTGATCGGCTATCCCATCGCCTACGGCATGGCGCGGCTGCCGAAGCGCTGGCAGGGGATCGCGATGATGCTGGTGATCGTGCCGTTCTGGACCTCGTTCCTGATCCGCATCTATGCCTGGATCAACATCCTCCAGCATGATGGTCTGCTGAATCAGATTCTGCTCGGCGCTGCATCTGGTGTCTGCGCCCGTGGTGTGGCTGTCGACCGACACGGCGATGTATCTCGGCATCGTCTATTCCTATCTGCCGTTCATGATCCTGCCGCTCTTTGCGACGCTGTCGAAGATGGAGCCGGCGCTGGAGGAGGCGGCCGCCGATCTCGGCGCCACGCCGCGCGAGACCTTCTGGCTCGTCACCTTTCCGCTGTCGCTGCCCGGCGTCGGCGCCGGCTGCCTGCTTTGCTTCATCCCGATCGTCGGCGAGTTCGTGATCCCCGATCTGCTTGCCGGCTCGCAATCGCTGATGATCGGCCAGACGCTGTGGCTTGAATTCTTCACCAACAAGGACTGGCCGGTGGCCTCCAGCATCGCCGTGGTGCTGCTGGTCTGCTGCTCGCGCCGCTTTTGCTCTACGACCGCCTGCAGCGCCGCCAGTTGGAGGGCGGTGATGATGATCGGCAGTCTTTGTCGGTACTCCCTTCCCTGCCCCTCCCCCACGGGGGGAGGGACGTGAGAGGTGTTGGTTTCCAGAGCGACGGCTTCAAGTTGATGGTAGCCCCATCCCCGACCTCGAGAGCGAGTCTCTCTCGATTCCTTCGGTCCCCTCAAGGGGGAGGGGAGCAACGAGAGCCCGCGGCGGAGCGCGCCGATGGCCAGTCCCGCCCGCCATCTCCCGCTTCAACATCGCCTCGCTCTCGCTCGGGCTCGCGTTCCTGTATCTGCCGATCCTGATCCTGGTGATCTATTCCTTCAATGCCTCGCGCCTGGTCACGGTGTGGGGCGGCTGGTCGCTGCGCTGGTACCGTGAGTTCTTCAATGACGGCGCCATGATCGATGCGGCCTTGATGAGCCTGCGGGTCGGCGTGACGTCGGCCAGCATCGCCACCGTGCTCGGCACGCTGGCCGCGGTGGCGCTGTCGCGCGGCGCAGGATTTCGCGGGCCGCATGCTGTTCTCCGGCATGCTCTATGCGCCGCTGGTGATGCCCGAGGTGATCACCGGGCTGTCGCTGCTGTTGTTGTTCGTGGCGCTCAACGCCGAGCGCGGCTTCTGGACCGTCACCATCGCGCACACGACGCTGACCATGTGCTTCGTCGCCGTCGTGGTGCAGTCGCGGCTGGTCGCGCTCGACAGCAGCCTGGAGGAGGCCGCGATGGATCTCGGCTGCGATCCGCTGCGCGCCTTCGTGCTCGTGACCTTGCCGCTGATCCTGCCGGCGGTCGCCGCCGGCTGGATGCTGGCGTTCACGCTCTCGCTCGACGATCTCGTGATCGCGAGCTTCACCACCGGGCCGGGCTCGGCGACGCTGCCGATCCGGATCTATTCGGAGGTGCGGCTCGGCGTGAAGCCCGAGATCAACGCGATCTGCACGCTGGTGATCGGCCTGATCGCGGTGGTGATCGTGGTGGCCTCGCTGGCCTCGAAGCTGTCGAGCGATCGCCGGGAAGAGTGCTGCGCCGCTGTAGCGCTCACTCCACCGTCATTGCGAGGAGCGCAAGCGACGAAGCAATCCAGAGCCGCACGCGGGATTCTGGATTGCTTCGCTTCGCTCGCAATGACGGTTGGAGAGGCTACGACTTCACCGCGCCCGCCGTCAGCCCGCCGACCATGTAGCGGCGGAAGACGTAATAGACCGCGGCCGGCGGCAGCGCGTAGATGAAGCCGGTGGTCATCAGCAGCTCCCACGGCGAATCGTCGGCGGCGAGGAAATTGCCGAGCGCGACGGGAAGCGTGATGTCCTGGTCGTTCGACAGCAGCAGGAACGCGTAGAGATATTCGTTCCAGGCCAGCAGCACGGCGTAGGTGCCGATCGCGACCAGCGACGGCATCATCAGCGGCAAATAGACCAGGCGGAAGATCTGCAAGGCGCTGGCGCCGTCCATCACGGCGGCCTCGTCGAGCTCGACCGGCAGCTTGTCGGAGGCCTGCTTCAGCACCCAGATCGCGTAAGGCGAGGCGATCGTCACCATGGCCAGGATCAGCGACCATTTGTTGTTGAGCAGGCCGTATTTGCCCATGGTGCGATACATCGGCACGGCGAGAAACGCGGCCGGGATGAAATAGGTGAACAGCGCGAGGTTCATCACCATGCGGCTGCCGGGCACGCGCAGCCGCGAGATCGAGAACGCCGCAGCAGGTCGCGATCGACAAGCGTCAGCGCGCCGACGGCGGCCGCGATCAGCACCGAGTTGCCGAACTGCACCCAGAAGTCGCGCAGGAAATAATGCTGCTCGCGAAACACGATCTCGAAATTGTGCAGGGTCGGATGATCCGGCCACAGCTTGCCGGAGAACGCGTCCTCCTTCGGCGAGATCGCGAACAGGAACATGTGGTAGATCGGGATCATGGTCCAGATGAAGACCGGGATGCCGATCAGCAGCAGCCGCGACTCGGTGCCGATGTCGCGCCAGGTGATTCGCGCCAGTGATTTCGCCAACGCCTGAGAGCTTCATCGGGACAGCCGTTTCATCATGAAGTAGACCAGGGGCAGCACCAGCGGCATGGCGCAGACGATCGAGGCCATCGCGAGGTTGAGCTGATCGAGCCTGAGATAGCGGATGCCGAGCGTCGACAGCACGTGGGTGAGGTCGGCAGGTCCGCCGCCGGTCAACAGGTAGACGCTGTTGAAATCGCCGAGCGTCCAGATCATCGAGAGCAGCGTGCAGGTGACGTAGAGCGTCTGCATCGACGGCCAGGTGATGTAGCGGAATTTCTGCCACCAGCTGGCGCCGTCGACATCGGCGGCTTCGAACAGATCGTTCGAGATCGCGAGCCGTCCGGTCATCAGGATCAGGGTCCAGAACGGCAGCGATTTCCAGATGTGGACGCCGATCGCCATGGTCAGCGCGATCGCCGGATCGTTCAGCCAGTTCGGGCCGTCATCGCCGGTGAACTGGAAGATGAGCTGGTTGATCACGCCCCATTCGGGATTGAACATGAAGCGCACCGACAGGATGGTCGGGATCGAGGGCACCGCCCAGGGCAGGATGAAGATCACCGAAAGCCATCGGATCCAGGCGCGCTGCTGCACGAAGAAGCCGGACAGGAACAGCGCGATCAGCATTTTGAAATTGATGCCGATGACCAGGAAGATCAGCGTGTTGACGGCGGCGCGCGCGAAGATCGGGTCGTTGTACAGCGCGACGTAGCTCGCCGGATGGCGCGCCAGCCACAGGCCGTAGCCGACCGGATAGACCACGAAGGCAAGAAACACGAGCAGATAGGGCGCCAGCATCACGATGCCCCAGACCTGCGGCGTCGTCAGCCGCGGGGTCCGTGGCGCGACTGCCAGATCGGATGCTGAGAGCGTGATCGCCATATCGAGTTACTCTTCATGTCGTCTTCGATTCGTCCTGCGAAGCGGTCGCTCGCCCGGCTCGGTGAAGGCCGTGCGACGCATTGCGCGTACCGCTTGGTATGATCCCGCGTTCGACCGGGACGAACGCGTTGCGCGAGACGTACTAACCCGCGACCTCCTTGATGCGCGCGATCAGCTCGTCGACGGCCTTGTCGACCGGCACCTTCTCGCTGACCACGCGGTTCATCGCCTTGGCCCAGACGTTCTCGTTGTTGAGGATCGTGAACTTGTAGTTCTTGGTGAAGTCGAACGGCGTGGTGCCGCCCGTGAACTGGGTGTAGACCGCCTTGCGGTGATGGTCGGCCTGCCAGAACGGGCTGGCTTGTCCTGCCTTCGTCACCGGGAACCAGCGGCCCAGCGCACCCTCGACGTAAGGCCCGAGGTTCTCCTCCTGCATCAGGAACTTGACGAATTCCTTGGCCTGCTCCTTGTGCTTGGCATTGGCGAAGATCAGGCCGGTCTTGACGTCGGAGCGGTACTTGATCGGCGTGCCGTCGGGCTTGTTGGGGAAGGACGCGGTGATGATGTCCTGCTCATAGGCCTTCTTGCCGGCGGCGCGCTGCTCGGGCGTCAGAGCCGGATTGGTGGAATCCTCGAACCACTTGGCCGCGATCGAGATCGTGAAATTGTGCGTCATCACGATCGTCTTGTTGTGGAAGGCGACGTTGTTGTCGGGATCCTTCCAGGTGGTGGAGGAGGGCGGCGTGCAGCCCTTGATGTAGGTGTCGGTGTAATCCTTCAGCGCATGGATCAGGCCGTCGCGCACCTTGGGATCGTCGACCGTGAGCTTGCCGTCGTCGTCGACCAGCTTGACGTTGTAGGCGTCCATGAAGGTGTAGAACGACTGGAAGGAGTCGGTGGATTCCACGCCCATCGGCTGGCCGACGCCGTAGATGCGCTCGTGCGGTGGCCTTGCGGATCGCCGGCTGCACCTTGTCGCACCAGAACGACCAGTAATCTTCCCACTTGTTCGGGATGTCGCTCTGCTTGAAGCCGGCCTTCTGCAGCAGGTCGCTCCAGATCTGGACGTGCATGCTCTGCTGCTTCAGCGGAAAGCCGTAATAGGCCTTCTTCTTGGTGACGCCGTTATAGAGATAAGCGGTCTCGAGCGTGTTCGGCGCGAATTCGGATTTCATCGGCACCAGGATGTCGGAGAGATCCTCGAGCTTGCCCTCATAGGCCCATTTGCCCTGCGCCTGCACGTCGTAGGTGTCGGAATAGGCGACATCGGGCACCGTGCCGGAATCGAGCGCCGCGACCGTCTTCGGAATCATGTCCTGGATCGCATATTGCGACAGCTCGACCTTGACGCCGGTCTTCGCCTCGAACTTCTTCACGACGTTGAGCAGCGCATCGTCTTCGGACTTGTAGAAGCCCTTGCCCCACCAGACGGTGATGGTGTCCTGGGCGATAGCCGGTGCCGCAACGCAAAAGGACCCTGCAGTCGCAACTGCGAGGATCAGTGCACCCATTCCTCTGGATTTCACGTGTCTCTCCCTGTTGGCCGATCTTGTCCGATCGGTTCAAGGCCGGGACACTAGCGCAGGGAACAGGGCCGATCTAGCAAGATGTTCTCAGACATAGGTCGTGTGGACTGCGTCGTCGCGCCGCGTCGCTTTGGTTAATTCGACTTGCTCGGATCGGCCGCTGACGGCTGCTCGTTCGGTGCGGGCGTCGGGCTTTCCTGCGGCGCGGGCGCCCGCTTCACGCCGGTGAAGCGCTCGAGCATCGAGCCCACCGCCTCGCGCGCCTTTTTGTCCTTGATGGCATCGAGCAGCGGCGCCGCCGCCGGCGCGCGACGGATCAGGCTTTCCGGATCGGGAAAGATCAGCGGATCTTCCCATGGTCCCTGCACCACGAAGGGCAGTTCGAATGTGTTGCCGCCATTCGCCGCCTGCGGCAGGCTGGCGACGCCCTTGAAATCATATTCGCGCGTCGGCACCGAGGCGGTGCCGGTCATGCTGATATGCACGGTCGGCCCTACGACCCGGATATCATCTGCGGTGGCGACTCCGTCGGAGAACTTCACCGCGACCGTGAGGGTGTCATAGGGCGTCGAGCCGGAGCGGAAATTACCGCTGCCGGACAGCGGCCGCCGCTCCAGCCGCTTCAACAACTGTTCGACATTGAAGCCTGCGATCGCGCCGTCGTGTCCGCTCAACGTGGCGCTGCCGTCAAGTGACTGTGCTAACCCGAACGGGCTCGATCCCGATGCGGTCAGCGAGACGTTGAGATTGCCGCGGCCGGAGAGCGAGGAGATGCCGAACAGTTCGTTGGCGCAGGCCTGCAGGTCGACGTCGGTGAACTGCAACTCGGCCTTGACGTCGGCCATCGTGTCGGCGCGCCCGATTCCGAACGAGCCGCGCACGATGCCGCCATACATCTGCGCCTCGCCGACCGAGAGCGCCAGCACGCCGTTGCGCAGGTTGGCACCGAATGCAGTGCGGCCGAGCTTGGAGGGGCCGACCGTGACCCTGGCGGCCGACAGGCGCATGTCCAGATCGGTGGTCGACAGCGCCTTGAGGTCGAACATCTGCCTGTTCCAGTCGCGCGCGCCGTTGGCGAGCAGGCGGAAGGTCGAGATGTAAGGCGTGAAGTCGAGCGCATCGGCCGCGAGCGTCGCCTGCAGGGTCTGGCGGCCGTTATTGCTGTAGGTCATCACGCCTTCGGCGGTGTTGCCGTCGAGCTCGACATTGACGTTGGTGAGCGCAATCGAGGCGCCGACCACATTGGCGCGCGCGCGCAGCGCAAAGCGGCCGAAGCCGCCGGCGCCGAGCGGCGTCTGTCCGGTCCAGCGCAGCGCCTCGCGCAGCGATGGGCTGTCGACGGTCAGCGTGCCCTCCATCAGCGCGCTGGTGCGGTTGGCGACCGTGCCGTCGAAGGCGAGCTTCAGCGGCGGGCTTGCGAGCCGCATCTTCAACCCGGAGCGGTCGCCCGAGAGCGCGGCGAGGAAGTCGCTGATGCTGACCGAGCCTTCGATGCGCTCACCGCGCCAATCGAATTGTCCTGTGGCGGCGAAAGAGCGCGAGATCGAGGGCCAGGCCAGCGACAGGTCGACATCGTTGAGCTTCTCGGCAGCCTGGCTGCCGGCGTCCTCGAACGCCAGGATGCCGTCCTGGATCCGGATTTCCGAGAACGACATCTGGCTCTCGGCACCCGGACGCATGGTCCGCGTGATGGTCTGGATGAACGGCGTCCAGTTACTGGTGCCGTCGGGGTCGCGCACGACGTGGATCTGCGGTCGCAGCATCATCACGTCGGCGATCTCGAAGCGTTGCATCAGCAACGGCAGCAGCCGCAAGTTAGCCGTCAGCACGTCGACCTTCAGCGCAGGATCGGCGGTACCACCGCCCTTCAGGCCGACGTCGTGGAACGAGACGTAGCTGCCGGGAAACACCGAGACGTCGATGTTGCCTTCGACGACGAGATCGAGCCCGGTCACGGCGTGGATCTGCGCTTCGATCGCGTCGCGCAGCGCATCGCGGTTGATCAGCCAGGAACTCGCCACGAGGCCAACCAGCGCCAACCCGAGCAACGCCGCAATCGGCGTCCCGAGGCGCCTCATTCCTTGGGCCATGGTCACGGACATATTGTGGATGTCGTTGGGGTCTCTGGTTCCTGAAGACGGGCAAGGGGCAACGAAAACCCGTGCCAACATCAACAGCTTGATAGGTTTTCTTGACGCTTTCAAGGCCGTGCCGCAGATAGGACGGGATTGCGGCGGCAGCCCATGGTCGCACCTGGAACATCCCGGTGCGGAGCGTCAATGCGAGAGGTTTAAAGCGCGCCTTGCGCAGGCACACAAGAGGAAAGCCGCGCGCGAACAGCGCCGCATTGACGCATTGCAAAGATTTCGCCTAATAATCCGATCGTATCAGGCCGACAGCCGTTTCTTTGCATCAGGTCATTTCCGCATGAACAAGGTCTATCCCGACGCCAAAACGGCCCTCGCGGGCCTGCTCAAGGACGGCATGATGATCATGTCCGGCGGTTTCGGTCTCTGCGGCATCGCTGAGACGCTGTCGGACGCGATTCGCGAGGCCGGCGTGAAGAACCTGACGGTGGTGTCCAACAATGCCGGCGTCGACGGCATCGGGCTCAGCCGCCTGCTGGAGACGCATCAGATCAAGAAGATGATCTCGTCCTATGTCGGCGAGAACAAGCTGTTCGCCCAGCAATATCTCGCGGGCGAGCTGGAACTGGAATTCTGCCCGCAGGGCACCCTGGCCGAGCGCATTCGCGCCGGTGGTGCCGGGATCCCGGCCTTCTACACCAAGACCGGCGTCGGCACGCTGGTGGCCGAAGGCAAGGAGGTCAAGGAATTCGACGGCGAGAAGTACCTGATGGAGCGCGGCCTGTTCGCCGATCTCGCCATCGTCCACGCCTGGAAGGGCGATACCGCAGGCAACCTCGTCTATCGCAAGACCGCGCGCAACTTCAATCCGATGATGGCGACCGCGGCAAAATTCACGGTGGCCGAGGTCGAGCATCTGGTGCCGGCGGGCGAAATCGATCCCGATCACATCCACACGCCTGGCATCTTCGTGAAACGCATCGTCGAAGTCGGCACCGCGCTGAAGCGCATCGAGCAGCGCACCTTGCGTAAGCGCGAGACCGCAGCCGGGGAGAAAGTCTGATGGCCTGGACCAGAGAACAGATGGCGGCGCGCGCGGCCAAAGAGCTGCGCGACGGCTTCTACGTCAATCTCGGCATCGGCATTCCGACCTTGGTGTCGAACTTCATTCCGCCCGGCGTCGACGTCGCATTGCAGAGCGAGAACGGCATGCTCGGCATGGGCCCGTTCCCCTATGAGGGCGAGGAAGATCCCGACCTCATCAATGCCGGCAAGCAGACCGTCACCGAGCTTCCGATCACGAGCTACTTCTCGTCGGCGGATTCCTTCGGCATGGTGCGCGGCGGCCATATCGATCTGTCCATCCTCGGTGCCATGCAGGTGGCCCAGAACGGCGATCTCGCCAACTGGATGATCCCCGGCAAGATGGTCAAGGGCATGGGCGGCGCGATGGATCTCGTCGCCGGCGTCAAGCGCGTCATCGTCGTGATGGAGCACAGCGCCAAGGACGGCCCGAAGCTGTTGAAGAAGTGCCTGCTGCCGCTGACCGGCGAGCGCGTCGTCGACATGGTGGTGACGGATCTGGCGGTCTTCACCATCGACAAGCACGGCAATGACGGCATGGCGCTGATCGAGCTCGCCGACGGCGTCACGCTCGACGAGGTGAAGTCCAAGACCGAGGCCGAATTCCGCGTCGCGCTGAAGAACGCCTGACACGGCCGGTAGCTCAGCCCGCGCTCTGGTTGCGCGCCAGCGCGCGCGAGAACACCACTTCCATGAGCGTGCCGGATTTCGGCGCCGCCTTGATGTGGAATTGCGCGCGGTTGGCCTCGACCAGCGCCTTGGTCAGCGACAGGCTCAAGCCCGCGGCGTCCGAGGCCTGCTCCGACGGCGCCTGCGCGCGGAATGGCTCCAGCGCGGCCGCGACCTCCTGATCGTTGAGGCCGTGGCCGGTGTCGCGCAGCCGCAGCACCACCTCGCCGAAATCCGACATCGCGGTCGACACGATCACCTGGCCGCCGGGATTGGCGAGCGCGATCGAGGTCGAGATCAGGTTGAGCGCGATCTGGCGCAGCGCGCGCGCGTCCGCCACCACAGGCGGCAACGCATGCGACAGCGAGGTGCGGATGATGATGCGCGCGCGGTTGGCATGCGGCTGCATGATGGCGACGCAGCTTTCGACCAGCTCGTTGAGGTTCTGGTTGCTGAAGGCGAGGTCGAGCTTGCCGGTCTCGATCCGCGACAGCTCGAGCAGGTCGTTGATCAGCGTGATCACCCGCTCGCCGGACGAGCGGATGTCCTTCATGTAGTCGACATAGCGCTCATTGCCGAGCGTGCCGAAGCGTTCGCCGATCATCACCTCGGCAAAGCCGATGATCGCGTTCAGCGGCGCGCGCACCTCGTGGCTGATCCGCGCCAGCATGTCCGCCTTGGCGTTGGCGGCACGGTCGGCGAGCCGCCGCGCCTGCGACAGCTCATTCTCGCCGCGCCGCGTCTGCGACAAATCGCGAAACACAGCGAAGAAGTTCGGCCCCTGGGGCCGCGTCCGCCCGATCGTGATCGCCAGCGGGATCAGGCCGCCCTGGCTGACCTTTCCCAGCACCTCGCGGCCCTGGTCGAGCACGCTGGCGCGGCCTGCTTCCCGCACGCTGTCGAGATAGTCGAGCACGAGGCGGGTGCTCTCGGTCGCGAACAGCTCGATCAGGTTGCGTTTGACGAGCTGCGCGCCGTCATAGCCGAACAGCGCCTCGGCGCTGCGGTTGCAGGCGTGGATGTTGCCGCCGGCATCGAACATCAGGATGCCCTCGGCGGTGACGTCGAGGATGGCGCCGAGATCCTCGGCGTCGGCCTGCCCTGCTGCTTGCGGTGGCGCAATCACGAGCGGCTGCGGTGCGGCCGGCGTCGGCGGCGCGGCGACCGCGGGCGCAGGCGGCGGCTGAGGCACGCTCGCCACGGTCTTGTCAGTGCGCGGCGTGAAGATCAGCGCATGCGCGGTGTCGCCGTCCCAGCTGATCGTGAACAGCCGCGCTGCGGCGGCGGCACTGGCAGTGGGGCCGCCATCGGCCGCCGAGATCATCACCGGCGTGCCGGCTTCCGACGTGCTCGATGACGATGACACGCCGGGCTCGACATAGAGCGCATCGAGCCCGCCGGCCTGCTCCAGCGCGGCGAGGTTCGCATAGCCCATCTGCGACAGGAACGCGTCGTTGGCATAGAGCAGCCGGTCGAGCCGGTAGATCAGCACGCCGCCGGGCATGAGATCGAGCAGGATGCGGTCGCGCTGGCTGTCGCCTTGCGGCGGCGGCGTCTCGGACGCCAGCCAATCCGGCGCAGCCTGCGCCGCGCCGTCCTCCATCGCATCATGATGATCTGCCGGTTCGCCGCGCGGCGGCTCACTGGGCGGCTCGGTCACGGGCGGCATGTTCGCTGTCCCGGCGCTTGCGATTGGCTCCGCTTGTGCCTCGCGGAAGTCGCCCTCAAGCCTTGTCGATTCAAGCCTTGCCGACAATTGCCGTGCGAGTTCATGGAAGGCGCTGTTCTCCACCGGCGTCAGGGCCGGAAACTTGCTCTCGCCCCCCGGGCGAAACGGCACGACGTTTCCCGGCGCCTCGACGCCGCCGCTCGCATCGGGCTGCGAAGGCGCGGGCGGTTCGGTCACATGGCCCTCTGCCGGATCGTGCTGCGCACCCTCTGTCATATCGGCATCCGGCGGCAGTTCTGCGGCGGCGATGTGGTCCGATTGGGCCGCGTCCATAGCTACGGCTTCTTGCGACAAATCCGGCCGATGCCGCGCCTCGAGCCGGGCCAGCGCCTCGAGGTCGCGGCAGACGCCGAAGCCGCGATAGCCGACAAAGTTTCGCTCCTCGTCGTAAGCGGGCAGGCCGGACAGCTCGACGGGCAGGCTGCTGCCGTCGTCGGCCGGCCAGGGCACGGTGATGCCGCTCCAGGTCTCCCGGGTCTCCAGCGCATGGCTGACGCAGCCGTCCGGGTCGAGCCCGAAGCGACCTGCGAGCTCCCGCCACGGCCGGCCGAGATCGGCCGTCATGCGCGCATCCATCAGGCGGACGAAGGCGTGGGAGTCCAGCGTGAAGTGCTCGTCTGCATCCATCTGCCAGGTGAAGCGCAGCGGATGCCGCGGCGCCGGATCGGGCGAGGGGACAACGATGGCGTCCATGGTCGGTGCTATGTCTCCGTGCGTCTCGTTCGCCGCCTGTGCAGCCGCGTCCTCGGTCGGCTGCACCCATGCGATCAGGCCGAGCTGCGCGCCGCTGCCGACGCGATAGAGCGTGATCCGGTCGCGGTCGAGCAGCAATTCGGCATGGCCGTCGGCGAGCGCGGTGTCGCGGGCCTGCGCCAGGCGTGCGCCGGTGAGATCATGCGGACCGGGCAGCCGCCGTCCGGATGCGCTGGCGCCGGCCGGCAAGCCGTCAGCGGTGAAGGCGATCAGCGCCGCCTCGCTGTCGTCGACCAGGCGCTGCAACCGCTCGGCGAGCGGCATCGTGCGCAAGCCGGTATCGGTGGTGGTGATCAGCACACCATGGCCGCCGTCGGGCAAATCGAGCCGGGAGCAGCCGCAGGTCGCGAGCGTCCCGAGCGGAGCGCCGAAGCCGCGCAGCCGCTCCAGCCGCACCGCGCCGTTCTCCGGGAGCCGGCGCGCCAGTTGCGCGACCTGGCGGCGGTGCGCATCGGCCGGGCCAAAGCTTCGTCCCGCCAGCGCAACACCGTTGGCCGCGCCGAGCGCGCGGGCGCCGACCGGATTGGCCCACAGCACCCGGCTGCCGTCCGCGGCCCACAGCCATGCCGGCAGCGCGCCTGCCGCATGAATGGCGAGCCGCGGATCGCTGAAACCCTGCAACTGGAAACCGGTCTCACTCATGTGTCAGGTCGATGGGATCAGGTCGAACAACGGCGCATTCCGATCTCGGGGACGGCTGCTTGTCGAGAATGGCAGCTTTAACAAGCCGTTAGTAAAGCCCGTTTCCGGGGCCGAGGTCCACTTTCGCACCCGGGAATGCCCGGTTTAGGCTTGGATAACCTTAATGTGTCCAGCGTTCCCCCCGGCGGACGCTTCCTCGCAGTCCGCCGCCCAGAGTTGCATCTTGCAAGGTCGGGGGTGGCAGGTTCACCATGGGGCCGCACCTGATTTGGCGCAGTGCGTCATACCGGTGCATCCATTGGGGGGTAGTTTCGAGCGTAGTCCCGGGAGCGTCCGCACGGGCTGGCGGCGACCGGGGACAGGAGAGCGGCCGGCGTGGGCGCAGCCGTGCCGATGACGACAACCAAACGCCACAGGAGTTGAGACCATGAACGAGAACGGGCGTGGATTCGAAATCCCCAAGGAAGTGCGGTCGATGGCAGAGGCGGGCTTCGAGCAGGCACGCCGCACCTTCGAGAAATTTCTCTCCAGCGCGCAGGAGACTGCGGGCTCGCTGGAGGAGCGCGGCGCCAGCGTGCGCGCCGGCGCCAAGGATATCGGCTCCAAGGTGATGTCCTATGCCGAGAAGAACGTGCAGGCCTCGCTGGACTACGCCCAGTCGCTGGTGCACGCCAAGGACCTGCCCGAGATGATGCGGCTGCACGGCGAGTTCGTCCAGACGCAGATGCGGGCGCTGACCGAGCAGGCCAGCGAGATGGGTCAGGCCGTCAGCAAGGCGGCGATGGATGCGGCAAAGCCGAAATCCTGACCTCGCGCCGCGGGCGCGATCCCGGTTCCCCATCGGTGGCAGGCCGGCGCCGGGTTCCGCAATGCAATGAAATGCATTGCGTTGCACAAAATTGCCACTATACACTTCTACGAGAAGTTGCTCTCAGGGGCGCTCTCCTCTGCGTGATCCGACTGCGAAGCTTCAGGCCACGATGCCGGGGCCTGGCCCTACCAAACTGTTTCCAAGGATACATGCCATGACCAACGACCCGTTCTCCGCCTCCATCATTCCGTTTGAAGTTCCCGAGCAGATGCGCGCCTTCGCCGAGAAGGGCGTGTCCCAGTGCCGCGACGGCTATGCCAAGTTCAAGGACGCGGCCGAGAGCCACAACAGCGCCGTCGAGGCGTTCTTCGTCAACGCCAGCAAGGGCTATGGCGAGGTCTCCAGCAAGATGATGGAGTTCGTGCGGGCCAACACCACCGCGAACCTCGACTTCGCCCAGGAGCTGCTCGGCATCAAGTCGCCGGCCGAGGCGTTCGAGCTGTGGAGCGGCTTCGCCCGCAAGCAGGTCGAGACCTTCACCGCCCAGACCAAGGAGCTCGGCGAGCTCGGCCAGAAGGTCGCGACCGAGACCGTCGAGCCGATCAAGGCCAACGCCTCCAAGCTGTTCAAGCCGGCCGCCTGAGCCGAGGTTCGGCCGCGGACGCGACCGCGGTCCCGACGCGATTTCAAGAGATGTGAGACAAAGCCCGGGCCGCCAGCCCGGGCTTTGCGTTTGGCGAGCGCATGCCAAGTGGCGAGATCATTACCAGGATGAAGCCCAGTTCGTGCGGCATCGGGACTCCACCCTCTCTCCTTGCGGGAGAGAGTGGCCCGCATGAGCGAAGCGAAATGCGCGGGGGTGAGGGGTCTCCCTCCGCGGAAACAGGCCCCGCGTGGTTCACTCTCTCCGCCCGACTTCGCGACCCTCCCCACAATGGAAGGGTCAGGATCGTCGAGGCTCCTCGATTAACCCCATCACACTTCAGCCGGAAAAATAGCCCGTCACAGCAGGGGACTTTGCGCCGTCTTGGCCTTGCCAAAGCCGCCCGTTGACCCTAGTTTCCGCCCCGTTCGGCCCCCCTTCGCGGCGGGCTCAAGGATGCAGTTGTAGCTCAGTTGGTTAGAGCGCCTGTCTGTGGAACAGGAGGTCGGTGGTTCGAGCCCACCCAACTGTACCAAGCAAAATCGATCCCACTCCTTGCCGTAACAGATCGACGGCGCAGATCCGTTTGCGCGCCCTGTCAGGCCGCGATTTGTCCTGGCGCAGCAGAGCTTGCCTCGGCGGCGCATGCCGGTGCGTCGGTTGCGTGTGCCACATGGCCTGCGAGCCGCGACCGGCGGATATCCGAGGCGATGGCGTGAAGCTCGGCTGAGACCGCGCGGTCGAGCCCGGCCTGCAGGGCCGATGGCAAGGCGCCGATCCAGCGTAAAGTCGTCGTCATGGTCTTGTCTTTCTTTAGGTGTCGCGCGCGCCAGCTAACAGGCCACGCAAGGATTGGATGGAAAGGTGGCAACCGACGGAAGCGGCGCCATGCCGGATGCATCATGTTGCAGCGGAGCCGGATCGCCCCACGCCACGACGCCATTCGCTGCGATCCGGTCGTGCTGGATCGCCGGCCGGCTTTCGATCGACGACGCCAGCCGCACCAGCATGCGCTTGAGGGCGGCGGCATCGACGCCGTCGGCCAGCATCAGGCCCCGGGTCAGGCTGTCATCGAGCAGCTCGTCGATGGTCGGTTCGCTGAAGCAGATGCCCATGGTGTCTCTCCGTCTCACGTCGCCTTGACCAGGGGCGTACCGGGTGTTACTGGTCAGTAACTAGGGGTGTTACAGGTCAGTAACATCTGGGTCAAGCCTTAAATCTCGCGCTCCCGAATTCGTGCATCCCGGAGACTTCCATGGACGCCGCAATCGCCGCCAAACCTGCCGCTACCAAGCCGCGCGACCGCATTCTCGCCACCGCGCGCGGCCTGTTCCGCAAGCACGGGCTGCGCGGCATCGGGGTCGACGCTATCGCCGAGGCGGCCGACACCAACAAGATGACGCTGTATCGGCACTTCCGCTCCAAGGACGATCTGGTCGTCGCCTGCCTGCGGCAGGTGGCCGAGGAGGCCAACGGGCTCTGGGACCGTCTCGCCGCCGCTCACCCCGGTGATGCGATGGCGCAGTTGCGCACCTGGTTGCGGCAGGGCGGCGGCTGCGGCGGCCCCGACGGCCGCGGCTGCTCGATCGCCAATGCCGCAATCGAGCTGACCGAGGAGGAGCATCCGGCCAAGCAATTCATCGCCGGCTTCAAGCGCGAGCAGCGCGACCGCCTGGCAAAACTGTGCCGCGACGCCGGCATCAAGGCCGCCGACACCCTCGCCGACACGCTGATCCTGATGCTGGAGGGCGCGCGCGTCAGCCGCCAGACCATGGGACCGGACGGGCTGTCGTCGAAATTCGTCGTATCCGCCGAGGCCGTGATCGCCGCCTTCGCGGCCACCCAGAGCAAGCCGGCCGGCGCCAAGGCGAAAGCCCGCGCTTAAGAGTCCGCGCGATGTCGTCCCGTCTTGACCGCAGCTGGACCGTGATCACCAGCATCGACAATCCCGAACACGACCGCTGCGTCGATGTCTTCGCGCGCCCGGACGGCTCGTTCGGGTTCGAGGAGTTTCGGCGTGACGTCGAGGATTGCGGGGCGTGGACGCCGGTGCAGTTCTACGCAGGCGTGGAATATTCAGCCGCTGGCGAAGCGCTGGCCGCCGCCGAGCGCAACGTGGCGTGGCTGAGTTTGGCGCTCGCGGAGAAACAGCATTTGCGGGAGCTGGTCGTGTCTTGCGGCCCATCACCGCAATTCCCGGCAGCGTTCCCCGGAGCGTATGTGCCGCCGGATGCGGCGAGCGCTGACCTTTTGCTCCCGGTATTGAGTCCGAAATAGTCAGCGTGAGCATCGGCTGAATCAGAAGGGGCCGCATTTACGCGACCCCTGCCGGAAATTTATTCGGAATGAAATGGCGCGCCGGCACAAACAGCCTAGGTTTTCGAACACGTTCTGTTGATTCCGTATGACTACGGTGTTCCAGGCGTGGAACATGTCGCGGAACGATTTCGGCAAAGGAGTGGGCAAAGATGGCCTTACGACGGATCGGGGTCCGGGAGTAAAGCGGGAGCCGCCGCCCATTAAGACTAACCGGCAAGGTTAATCGGCGGGTTTTCTTTCAGGCGCCCGTGTCCACGGTAAGCCTCCTCAGAGATCAAGAGGCTGTCCGATGAGCGATAAGACCACACCGAAGCAGACAAAGGCAGACTTGCGCAAAATGCTGGCCGAGGCGGTCCTGAATACACCGGGCGCCACTCAGCTGGAGCCGCTCCGAGACCCGCCATCTGAACCGAAGCCGAACAAACAATCGGCATCGAAGCGCGTGGCCAGAACCAAACAAGCCCCGGCATCTTCAAGCCGCAAAACGCAGCGCGCGGGAAGCGGGCCGGCGAAACGACGATGACGCATGAGCGTGATCCCGGCTGCTCGGTCGCGAACGCCGCGATCGAATTGACCGACGACGCGCATCGGGCCAAGCAGGTCATCGCCGGCTTCAGGCGCGAGCAGCGCGACCGCCTAACAAAACTGTGCCGCGACGCCGGCATCACCGCCGCCGACACGCTATCGCTGATGCTGGAGAGCGCGCGCGTCAGCCGCTAGACCATGGGAGCGGACGGGCTGTCGTCGAAATTCGTCGTCTCAACCGAGGCCGTGATTGTCGCGTTCGCCGGCACCCAGACAAAGCCGGCTGGCGCGAAGGCGAAAGCCCGCGCTTACGCTTAAGAGTTCGTGCGATGTCGTCCCGTCTCGACCGCACCTGGACCGTGCTCACCAGCATCGACAATCCTGACCACGACCGCTGCGTCGACGTCTTCACGCGTGCGGATGGGGCGTTTGGGTTTGAGGAGTTTCGGCGAAATGTAGAGGATCGGGGGGCGTGGACGCCCGTGCAGTTGCACGCGGGGGCGGAGTATTCGACGTTAGTGAGGCGCTGGCCGTTGCTGAGCGGAATGTGGCGTGGCTGACTGCCGTGCTCGCGGACAAGCAGCATTTGCGAGAACTGCTGCTGCCAGTTTCGCACGCGTAACGGGCCCGGTCCGGCTGCCTCAAACGACGGCCTTCGGATGCAGTTGTATCTCAGTTGGTAAGAGGGGCCCTTCTGTGGAACAGAAGGTTGATGATTCGAGCTTGCAGAATTTTATCAAAGAATCAATGGCTTATATGGAACTCGATCTGTGGGCGAATCTGCTTGCGCTAATGCGCGCTCGCTTTCGCGCTTAGTTTAGTCGTTGCTGCTCATCGCACTTGCGCGAACAAGGGCTGATGCTCTCAAGGTCTAATTCCAAGTGAATACCCGCGGTTGTAAGGTCGTTGAAGCTCGCTAGAGTATAAGGCGGGAGCGGGGGGAACTGGGTGTCATTTGCCGAACGGCTCATCTCTGAGCCACAAAGAGAAAAATCCGGCGAAACGGGATACGAGCGTTTCGACTATCAGGCCCTTTGGGGCCTGGCGCTGATCTTCGCGCATCATGGCTCGTCCGAGGATTACGCCATCGCCTTCGAGTTTCACGATGACATCGTGTTGCTTGACAGCGAACAGACCCCGACGCGCGCTCGATTTTACCAAGTCAAAACCAAAAACAAAGGGCACTGGACGCTAACCGATCTCTATTGGCGCAAGCCCAAGAAGGACGATCCGGTTGGTGGAAAACTGCCCTCTTTCATGGGGAAGCTCTTTTCGAATTACGTCATGTTCCCTCACGAGACTGAGCAATTGAACTTCGTCTCCAATGTGCCGTGCGCATTTCTGCCGCAGGCATCGGGTGTGTGCCAGCTCGTCACGTGTGACCCGGACGTGTTGACAAAGTTCATCGGCAAGCTTGCGGAGGAGCACCCCGGCGCCACGCACGCCGCGGTCAGTCTCATGCATTACGTTCAAGCAGATTTGAGTCTGCATGACAGTTCGGCGCACATTAAGGGAAAGCTAAACGAGTTTATCTTGCAGCAGATTGGTTCGGTCGAGTTCAATCCCGATACGCTCTACAAGACGATCGTCGAAGAATGCAGGACGCGTTCCAAGTACACTGGGACGATTTCCAGCTTCTCCGACCTCATCCAAAAGAAATCCATCACGCGGTCGCAGGTGGAGGGATGGCTCGATCTTGTTCGCACGCGACAGGCGTTGCCGGACTGGTCCATCATTAGTCAGAAGTTGAACGTTGGCGGAGTTGAGCTGGCCAACCTAACTCGCGAGTGGCAGCGGTACCGTGCTGTCGCGCTGGACCCTGGTAATGAGGCGATCAACGTCCTCAGAGACAAGATCCGGTCCGAGTTCCAAAAACGTGCATATGGCTCCCACAGTTTGGGCGATTTGGTCGATGAAATTTATCTCGAAGCCAAAGACTTGGCGCGGGTAAGCATCACGCCATTCAGCAGTGCTCGATTGAAGGTCATGATACTTTACGAGGTGTTCAGTCATGAAACGACAGGAGAAGTTCAAGAGATTGATCCGGAGTTTTCGAAAGCGCAATCATGAAAAGCTTGAAATTACAAAGATTGCTCATCTCCTCCGATCTAGAGAAGTCGGCGAGGATCGTTCAGTTCAACGAGCGCAGGACGGTAATCTTCGGCGAGAATGACACGGGAAAATCGTGCCTTATCAAATCGATCTACGCTGCCTTCGGCGCAGATGCCTATAAGACCAACAATAATTGGGACGCACTCAAAACAAATCTCCTCGTTGAATTCACGGTGAACGACGTCCCGTACCGTATCATGCGCTCCGGCAGCTTCTTCGCCCTATTCGACGGACATGGGCAGGCAACTTGGAGCGGCTCCGGCGTCGGTTCTGGCATCGGCCCTCAGATCGCGAAGCTGCTGGAATTTAAGCTCACGCTTTCTGACCGCCAGGGCAATCAGCTCGTGCCTCCGCCCGCGTTTTGCTTCCTGCCGTTCTATGTGGACCAAGACATCGGCTGGCTGCGCTCGTGGGCTTCGTTTGCCGGTCTCGGTCAGTTCGAAAACCCAAAGCGCGATGTTGCCTATTTTCACGCTGGTCTGCGGCCGAACGAATATTACGTCGCAAAGGCAACTAAGATCGACGCGGACCACATCATAGATGATTTGAAAGTAGACCGCCGAGCGCTCAGCCGCGCGGCCGAACGGCTACAGGCCGGCCGCAGGCCGATCAAGTTCGATCTGGTGCCCGGGAATTTTGCTGACCGGATCGATGCTTTGCTGGTCGAGTGTCAAACGCTGCAAGACAAGCAAAATCACGTCCAGAGGGGCCTTGCTGAACTTCATTCCAAACGGGCAGCTCTTATCGAGCAGGGCGCGATTGCTGGCAACTCTCTTGCAGAGCTGGACGCCGACTATGAGTTCCTTCGCAAGGCGGTGGACGCCGAAATCATCTGCCCGACGTGTGGTACAGCGCACTTCAACGATTTTGCCAACAAATTCGGTCTGATTTCTGACGCGGAAACTTGCCGAGGCTTTTTACTTGAGGTGCGACAAGAGATTGCAAAGGTAGACGAGGACATTTCGCAGGAGCGTGCCAAGTTCGAAAATCTCGGCGAGAACATCGACCGGGTAAACGCAATCCTGAATGAGCAGCGCGGTGAGCTAAAATTGCGAGACCTCGTCGAGGGTGAAAGCGAACGCATGGTCGATAACGCGATGGCTGCCGAGCAATCTGACATAAATACCAAGATTGGCGAGCAGGACGCGCGTTCGGATGAAGCGGCGGCGACGATGAAGTCGTTCGAAGACAGGAAGTTTCAAAAGACGATCAAGGATCGATATTTTCAACTTATGAAGCAGTTCATTTTCGAACTACAGGTGCCTGGCCTTTCCGAGAAAAGCTATAAGCAAATCGATTGCGTAATAAATGAGACTGGCAGCGACCTTCCGCGAGCGTTGCTCGCTTATTATTATGCATTTGTGAACACGATGCGGGGCTCGTCGGCGTCGGTGCTTTGTCCCCTTATCGTTGATAGTCCCGTTCAGCAGGATCAAGACCCAGCAAATGCCACGAGGATGATCCAGTTCGCTCTTGATCGCGTTCCGGATGATATGCAGCTCATTCTTGGGTCAGTGAGTATGCACGGTGCCACTTATGATGGTTTCTCAATTGAGATCGATGGCAAGCGCAGTTTGCTCCGGGCCGACGCTTACGACGAGGTGTCGGCCATTATGAAGCCATACTATGAAGTGCTGATCCGGCCGCAGGCCAATAACTAAGGCGCCTGCTTGCCGAAGCGTCCTCGGTGAGCCGTCCTCGTCATGAAAGTGATCCTCACGAATCTAGATTACCGTGACATAAATTAACGACGCCACGCAGTGCTGGACCCTCCTTTTTTGTGCGATCACCGTAATTTCCGGTCGCCATCGTCGCCGGAATTCCGCGCCTCAGCTCTGTCATCGCGCATTCTGCGGCGCGTCAGCCGCCGTCAGCGCCTTCACCCGCGCCCTGGTTTGCGAATAGAGGCAGGCGCCGTAGACGTTGGTTTCGCCGGTGCCGCCGAGCATGGTGGTGCTTTGGTAGCTGCACTCCGCATCCCTGAACGCGATCCACGCGCGTTCCGCGGCGGTCAGCCGCTTGAGGATCTCGGCATCGTCGCGCGCGTCATCCGGCTCCGTGGATGTTTGAGGGCGTTGACCACACTGGCATAGACGTCGTTGAGGCGCCGGTCGGCGGCGGCGGTGGCAATGGCGTTGCAGTTGTCGACGCCCGCGGTGGTGCCGTTCTCGGCGAGGCAGGCTTGAGATTGGCGTCAATGACGGAGAAGTCGGCCGGCGGCTCCGCCCACGCCGGAATGCAAACCAAAGCGGCGCAGGCGGCGATCATATCCCGTTTCACGGCGGGCCTCCGGCGGTCGGCCCCCGTCAGCAGGGTGGCGTCCAGATGCCGCCCGCCTTCGCACGTGGCTGTAACAGAATTATGGTGAGGGTGCACGGATCAACGATTTCAACGCGAGCGATGCTCGCCCGTCTCGGCTCACTCCACCCTCGTCACGTGCTTGCCGATCCAGTCGATCAGAGTATCCGCGATATCCAGGCTGTTGTCGTCTTGCATCAGCATGTGGGTGTTGCCCTTGATGCCGATGTCCGGGAGCACCAGCATCTGGGCCTTGGCGCCGGCGGTGGTTGCTGGCGGCACGTCGCGCACCGGAATAGCGCACAGCCGCATCAGCGAATTGCCGCCCTGAACGCGGACTCGTGAACCAGCTCACATGTCAATGTGAGAGGTCGTCATATGCTGCAGAGTCGGGGTGTCTGCCGAAAGGAGATTCTCCACGACTGCTGCGATCGCTCGCGTTATCGCCCGGGTATCGAAGTACGAAGAGTTCGAGACCCTGAAGATTGTCGCCATCTTCAGTGTTGCGGGATTGGTGGTGTGCCTTCTGTCCGCGCGATTTGGTCTCGATATGAGCTGGGCGTTCTTCTGAAATGATCCACGGCGCCAATTGCGGCGTCGCGCTCTGCCTACGCATCGTCGTTTGTTAGCCGGCTAGCATGATTTCAGTGTCCCTTTGAAACGCAAGGAATGAAAATGGGTGTAGTTATTGTAGATGGATTTGGTCACGGAGACCAAAACATGGATCATCTTCTCGATACTGATGGCCATGGTGAGAACCTGATCTTGGGTTCGGCCTGCGAGCTCGATGGTCACGGCAATCCGACGACCGGATCGGCCACGGTGTGGGTTTCCGACCTTTGGACTGAAGTTGTCCCGACCCTGCAAGGCAATCGGATGAAGCTTCATTTTCGCGTGCGCGTTGATTGGCCTTCGGCCCTCAAATGGCGAGCAACCCTGGTGCATTTCAAGGCGCCAGGCGGCCCCTTCGACGTGAGAGCCTGACGGTAAAAAGCCGCCGACGCGTGATCGGCGGCTTTCATCGCAATGGTCGTGACTACAGCGACGCGCGTCGCCGCAGCTTACTCCACCGTCGTGACGTGCTTCCCGATCCACTCGATCAAAACATCCGCGATATCCAGGCTGTTGTCGTCCTGCATCAGCATGTGGGTGTTGCCCTTGATGCCGATGTCCGGGAGCACCAGCATTTCGGCCTTGGCGCCGGCGGCGTTGGCTGCGTCGACGAAGGCGCGGCAGTTCTTCAGGCGCGGGGCCCAGCGCGGAAACTCGTCGACGTAGTCGCCCCACAGCACCAGGATCGGCAGGCCCACATAGGGTGTCATGTCGGCGGTCGGTTCGGGGCAGGCGCCGGGCTCGATCGCGACGATGCCGGCGATGCCCTTGCGGCTCAGGGAAGCGGCCTGGAACGGATAGATGCCGGATTGCGAATGGCTCACCAGCACGGTGCCGCCGATCTTCTGCGCAAGCTCGGACAGCGCAGGAACGGTCGGGTTGGGCGTCGGCAGGCTGTTGATGCTGTCGGGCACGATCTGCTTCCAGAACTCCGCTTGCGCCGCGAGCGGAAAGCGCATCCCGGGCATCGCCTGCGGATATTCCTTGCCGAACCGGAAGATCGCCCAGGCGCCTTCATGTCCGGAGGAAAACACCGTCGGCAACTGATCGGGCGCCGCCTTGCCGGTCCGCACCGCGTTGATGGCGGAGGGATCGGCCGCCGAGCGGCCGCGCCATGCCTGGTCGATGACATAGGTCGGGTGGCCGTGACGGACGAAATATTCGTCCCAGCCCATGCGGCCGTCGGGCGTCGTCTCCCAGGTCTTGCCGGTCAGGCAACAGCCGTGAATGAGCGTGATCGGAACGGCCAGCTTCCCGGCCGGGACCTGATAGCGCACATAGACCTGGTCGACCGTGATGGTGCCTGACGGCGCATAGGCCGGCACGGTCGACAGCGTGTCGGACTTCACCTCGCGTCCGCCGACGAAGAAGCTGCCCTGGCGCGCGATGGTCAGCGGGCCGGGATCGGGGCGCGCCGTCTGCGCCGATGCGGCGTGGGCGATGGTCGAGAGGCTCGCGGCGAGCAGCACAGTGCGCATGGTGCGTTGTCCTCGATGGCTGTGGGGCGCCTTGCCCGCCGGCCGGCGCGGTCCGGCCTTGATGCCGACACGCGTTGTACATCGCGTATGCCGTGCCGTCGATTGCGTCACACTCTCCGCCGTCATCCCCGCGTACGCGGCGATCCATAACCACCAGCCGAAGTGATGCGAGGATTGATAGCTCCAGCGTTGCGCCACATCGGCTGCGATGATCATGGGTCCCGGCGTTGTCGGCGCGCAATTGCGCGCCTGACCGGGGACGACAATGGAGCGCGCGACCTCGCCATGTCTCGGGCGATGCCCGGCATTTGAAATATATCGGCCGCGACCTTGATTCCGATTTCCAGAATATTTCTTGACTTACACCCCAAATCAGGTGTTTCATCCCTTCCATCCCGCCTCGAGCAGAGGGACGTATGCGCATCGTCAGGATACGCGAAGCGGGGATGCGGTGGCCGCGGCTCGTCAGGCGCTTTTGCGCGACGACTGAGGAGCGCGGACGGCGAAATCGTGTGGTCCTGGCATCCCGACGCTGATGCTAAGCCGCGCTGATGATGATCAGTGTGACGACGGTGGCCAACAAGCCCGGTGCACCGAGGAGATCACGTATAAGCCGTCAACCCATCGCGCGGGGAATGCCGGCTGATCGGCACCACCTGTGGTACCTGCCGCCTGCATTTTTTCTGCAGGCGGGCCATGGGCGAGGCCTTCACCCGGCATTCCCTGCGCCCTCTCATCCGATGAGGGCCTGCTGCCGCCGAACCCGGGCATCTCATGCCGCGGGACTGCGCGCGCTCGTCTATCGGTATTTGCACGGGCAGCGTGCGCGCGATCGGACCGGCTGATGTCGCCATTTCCTGCGTGATGTGTGAACTCAAAAACCAACAGGAACCGACAATCAGGAATTGCGCCATATCACGGACCAAATTTGTCTTCCGCGAATCACCGCGCTGATTCATTTTTGAGCCCAAGGTCAATCTGGAGGCCACGGTATGAACGTCATTGTTTTCGCATCGCGTAAAGGTGGGTCGGGCAAGAGCACCCTGGCCGCTCACCTCGCCGCGCAGATCAAGTCGAAGCAGTCCTGCCTGCTCATCGATGCCGATCCGCAGGGCTCTCTGACGCTCTGGCACAAGCTGCGCGGCACCAACGAGCCGCCGATCAAGACCGCCGTGAACTCGGTGAGCGGCATTGTGGCCGCCGCCCGCCGCGACGGCATCGAGTGGGTGCTGATCGATACGCCGCCGAACATCTCCAATGTCGTCGACGACGCCATCAAGAACGCCACCATGGTGATCATTCCGGCGCGCCCCGGCGTGTTCGACGTCAACGCCGTGCAGGAAACCATCCAGACCTGCCGCGCCGCCCGCAAGCCCTATGCCGTGGTGCTGAACGGCGCGCCGGCCCGCCGTGACGATGCCGAAAGCCCCATCGTCACCATCGCGCGCGAGGCGCTGGCCAAGTTCAAGGCGCCGGTCTGGGGCGGCCAGATCACCAACCGCGCTGACCTCTTGATGGCGCTCGGCCAGGGCGAGGGCGTGCGCGAATATTACGGCGAGGGACGGGCGGCGCAGGAGATCGCCAGGCTGTGGGCGGCCATCGAGCGCTCGGTGAAGGCGATCAGGGGCACGGCGTCCGGAAACGGCGCAATGCACAAGCAGGCGGCCTGACGGCCGGTTGCGACGATGAAGGTAGGAACGCGCGGGTGACCCGCGCGTTTTGCCGTTCAGGCCACCATCAGCACGTAGAACAGGATCATCGGTGTCAGCGTCAGGATCGTCGACCAGATACCGACCGCCCAGAGAATGTCCTCGGTGCTGAAGCCTTGCTGACCAGCATATGGATTGTCTTGTAGTGCCACGGTATTCGCGCCTTCTTACTCCCTGTAGAACTCATATCGGAGCGCCTTTAAGATCCCGGTTTCGAATTGCCCCGCATTTGAATTCGGGTTGCTACTTCGGATTAACCCGCAGCCCGCAACGGCACGGGTGCCGCTGCCCGCCGGGCGATCTCGTGGTCGAGCTTTGCTGCCAGCTCGGCGCCGACCTCCACCATCGGCAGCCGGACCTCGGCGCAGGCGATCAGGCCGGCGGCGCAGCCAGTACTTGGCCGGCGCCGGGCTCGGCTCGGCGAACAGCAGCCGCGTCAGGTCGGAGACGCTTTGCCAGGCGGCGCGCGCGGCCTCGCGTTGCCGGCCTTGAGCTGCGCGAGCACCGCGGCAAAGGTTTCGGTCTCGACATGCGCCGACAACAGGATCGCGCCGTCGGCGCCGTCGCTGAGCGCGTCGAAATACTGCGCGTCCTCGCCGGTCAGGACGCGGAAGCCGGCGGGCCGAGCGCCGCAGCAGTTCGCGCGATCTGCGCGCGGTTGGCGCCGCAATCCTTCATGCCGACGATGTTGGGATGCTCGGCGAGCCGCAGCAGCGTCTCGTTGCCGAGACCGACCGAGGCGCGATAGGGAATGTTGTAGAGCACGATCGGCCATGAGGCGTGATCGGCGAGCGCGGTGAAATGCGCCAGCAGGCCGCGCTGCGACGGCCGCACATAATAGGGACTCGAGATCAGATAGCCGTCGATCGGCCAGGCCGCCGTCTCGTCGAGCGCTCCATGCATCTTGCGGGTCGCAGCGCCGGCCATGCCGAGGCAGATCGGCAGGAAGCGGCCGAGCTTCGAGCTCGTCACGCACCGCCTCGGCGAGACGTTCGAGTTCGGTGATGCGACAGCGCGAGGCCTTCGCCCGAGGTCGCGGCCAGGATCAAGCCGTCGATCGGCGCGCGGCATAATGCGCGACCAGCTGCGCAGCGAGGCCTCGTCGAGCGCGCCGTCGCGAAACGGCGTGACCAGCGGCAGCCAGAGGCCGTGCAGGTTGATTTCGAAGGTCGGTCATGGTCCATCTCCTGAATCGCCGGGAGACGGAGGCAACAAAAAACCCCGTCCTGACCGGCGGGGTTTTGCGGAGTCGGCGTTGATCGAGAAGTCTATGCGCGCGCGATCCACACCTCCCCGGAAGGGGAGCTTTTTTCGACGACAGCTTGCGCACGAAATCGTGAACATGTGAACGATGCGGGCCACGAGCATGTCAGGGGCGCGTGCCGGCGCTGATCGAACCTGCGGCAATGTGACGGGTGCAGAAAAAAATAGCCGGGCCCAGAGAGCCCGGCTTGAGGTATTGGCCACGTGAGGCCGACACAATCACCTTCCAAGAGGGATTACTGAACACCCGCGCCACTGGAGGAGGGGGACAAATGCGCAACGCGAGCGCTCAGCGTACCAATACATTATTGGCTTCGCACCGGCTTGCAGCAACGGTGCAGGCCGCATGTCAGACATGCGCTATGCGGACGGCCGATCAGGACGGCCAGCGCTGCGCCTTGCTCACCACGAAGTCGCGGAACACCTGCACGCGGGCGACCGTTTTCAACTCTTCCGGATAGACGAAGTAGGTGTCGAGCTGGATCGAATCCGACTCGCCGAACAGCTGCACGAGGCGGCTTTGTTCTTCCACCAGATAGTCCGGCAGCGCGGCGATGCCGAGGCCCTGCTGGCAGGCGCGCACGAGGCCGAGGATGTTGTTGACCTTGAAATAGGCCTCGCGCGGACCGGAGCCGTTGCGTCCGGCCTCGACCAGCCAGTTGCGGTTCTGCAGATGCGGCGCGACCTGGCCATCGGCCAGCATGATGATGCGATGGGCATCGAGCTCGTCGAGCGTGCGCGGCGTGCCGAAGCGCTTGATGTATTCCGGCGAGCAATAGGCGTGGAAGCCCATCGCGAACAGCTTGCGCTGGATCAGGTCGGGCTGGGTCGGCTTGCGGGTGCGGATCGCGACGTCGGCCTCGCGCATCGACAGGTCGAGCTCTTCGTCGGTGACGATCAGCGAGATGCGGATCTCCGGATAGAGCGCGGTGAATTCGCCGAGCCGCGGGATCAGCCAGTTGATGCCGACACCCGGCGTGGTCGTGATCTTGAGATCGCCGCTCGGCCGCTCGCGGCTGTCGGTGAGCTTGGCGCGCGCCGCCTGCAGCTGCATGAACACGTCATGCGCGGTGCGAAACAGCAGGTCGCCCTGCTCGGTGAGGATCAGGCCGCGGGCGTGGCGGTGAAACAGCGAGACCGACAATTCCTGCTCTAGCGCGCTGACCTGGCGCGAGACCGCCGATTGCGACAGGCCGAGCTGCTCACCGGCATGCGTGAAGCTCCCCGCTTCCGCCGCTGCGTGAAACACCTTCAGCTTGTCCCAATCCATATCCGTAAATCCGTCGCGTGATCTGACCATCTTGAAGTTCATTCCGCCGCTGCGCGTTCGCTTGCGCGAATGCGCGAGGAAGCGTTCGGCTTCCAGTGCGGCCATGCAGCCGAGGCCGGCGGCGGTGACTGCCTGGCGGTAGGTCTCGTCGGCGACGTCGCCCGCGGCAAACAGGCCGGGCACCGAGGTCGCCGTCGAATTCGGCGCGACCTCGACATAGCCGGAGGGTTTCAGCTTTACCTGGCCAGCGACGAGCTCGGTCGCCGGCGCATGGCCGATCGCGATGAAGACGCCGTCGGCCGGCAGCTCCGTCACGCGCCGGTCTTGACGTTCTTCAGCCGCACATGCGTGACCTTCGACGGATTCTCGGCGCCGCAGATCTCGTCGAGCGCGCTGTCCCAGATCACGTTGATCTTGGGGTGCTTGAACAGGCGCTCCTGCAGGATGCGCTCGGCGCGGAAATGGTCGCGCCGGTGCACGACCGTGACCTTGCGAGGCGAAATTGGTGAGGAACAGCGCTTCCTCGACCGCGGTGTTGCCGCCGCCGACCACGATGACCTCCTTGCCGCGATAGAAGAAGCCGTCGCAGGTCGCGCAGGCCGAGACGCCGAAACCCTTGAATTTCTCTTCCGACGGCATTCCGAGCCAGCGCGCCTGGGCGCCGGTGGCAAGGATCACGGTTTCGGCGAGGTAGACGTCGCCGGAATCGCAGGTCAGGCGGAACGGACGCTGCGCAAGCTCGAGCTTGGTCACGAGATCGGTGACGATCTTGGTGCCGACATGGGCCGCCTGCTTCTCCATCTGCTCCATCAGCCAGGGGCCCTGGATCACGTCGGCAAAGCCCGGATAGTTCTCGACATCGGTGGTGATGGTGAGCTGGCCGCCGGGCTGGATGCCCTGGATCAGCACCGGCTCCAGCATCGCGCGCGCCGCGTAGATCGCCGCGGTGTATCCGGCGGGGCCGGAACCGATGATGACGACCTTGGCATGGATCGGAGCAGGCATGTGCCGGATTTCTCGCTGGGCGGGGAGGCTTTTTGGCAGGCGCGGGAGCGGAATCGCCTGAAAGCGCCCCGCGGCCGCATCGAAAAGTGTCAAATCCAAGTCTAAGCCATCTGGCGAGCCATGCAAGAATTGCAATCTCATCTCGGCGAATTTTCCCTTCACGAGCCGGTCAGTGGGGAAAGACGCGCAATAAAATTGCGCAAGACTGGTGAGCTGGGCTAAGAGAGTTGCCGTTCCCACGCCCGCGCCCCGCCGGTCGGCCGCATTCCCGCCAGGACCCGGAATCCCCGTGTCGAAAAATCTTGACGAGATCGATCTGAAAATCCTGAGCGAAATCCAGGCCGACGGCCGAATCACCAATGTCGAACTCGCCAAGCGGGTCGGCATCTCGCCGCCGCCCTGCCTGCGGCGGGTGCGGGCGCTGGAGGAGGAGGGCTACATCCAGGGCTACCGCGGGCTTGCTCGACCCCCGCAAGCTCGGCTTCGACGTCACCGTATTCGCCTCGGTTCATCTGTCGAGCCAGGCGGACGCGGATCTGCGCGCGTTCGAGGAGTTCGTCCGCGCCGAGCCGTTGGTGCGCGAATGCTGGATGCTGTCGGGCGAGGTCGATTTCATCCTGAAATGTGTCGCGCCTGACATGGCGACATTCCAGGATTTCGTCACCCACCTGACCGCAGCGCCCCACGTGCGCAATGTCAGGACGTCGCTAGTGCTGCACAATTCGAAATACGAGGCGGCCGTGCCGCTGGAAGTGAAGAGGCGAAGGGTTAACGAGCCCGTCATTCCGGGTTCGCGCTACCGTGCGCCCCGGAATGACGTCGCTTGTTGCGAGCGTTTACACCTTCTTCCGCAGCATCGCGTCCAGGCTGATCGCCCCGCCGCCGGAGGTCGACAAATAGAGACAGGCGAAGCAGAGCGCGATCGCGAGCGTGCCGCCATTGACGACCGGGAAGAAGCTCCTCGGCGCATGGCTGATGAAATAGGCGAAGGCCATCTCGCCGGAGAGGATGAACGCCACCGGCCGGGTGAACAGGCCGAGCAGCAGCAGCCCGCCGAAAATGAGCTCGATAGTGCCGGCCGCGCCGTAACAGCGAGACCAATTGGACTTTGGCGAACATTGCCACTGGCGGAAACTTAAACAACTTGGCAACGCCGTACTGAAACAGCATCAGTCCCGTGATGAAACGAAACAAGCTCAGCGCCACCGGCTGAAACCTGGAAAACATCTGCTCCATTCTGTCATCCCCCATTTTGAAGCCAAAGAACCCTAGCACTAGCGCAACAGCCTGACTTCGTCACCCGCATGCCGCCGTCGATCGCAATGGTCCGACAGGCATAACACCGGGCGATCAAGAAGATTTCAGCGGCAACAATGAAAAAGGCCGCGCGGGGCGCGGCCTTTTGCCGAATTCGAGGCTCGGGAAAGGCTAGCGCCACTCGACCTTGGCGATCTCGTAGGCCTTGGCGCCGCCGGGCGCCATCACCTCGACGGAGGCGCCCTTCTTCTTGCCGATCAGCGCGCGCGCCAGCGGCGAGGTGATGGAGATCCTGCCCTTCTTGGCGTCGGCCTCGACCTCGCCGACGATCTGCCACACCGCCTTCTTCTCGGTGTCCTCGTCGATCAGGGTCACGGTGGCGCCGAACTTGATGGTGTCGCCGGAGAGCTTGGAGATGTCGATGATGTCGGCGCGCGCGAGCTTGTCCTCGAGCTCGGCGATGCGGCCCTCATTGTGCGACTGCTCTTCCTTGGCGGCGTGATACTCGGCGTTCTCCGAGAGGTCGCCATGCGAGCGCGCTTCCGCGATATGCTCGATGATGCGCGGACGGTCCACCGACTGGCGGTGCTTCAGTTCGTCCTCAGCGCGGCATGGCCGGCTGACGGTCATCGGAACCTTTTCCATCATCTCTTTCGTCCTTCGATCGCGCGGGCCATGCGAAGGCACGCACGAGCAACTCCTGTCAGGATCAGGCCTTCCGGTGCCTCAAACCCGGCACTCAAAGCCGCATGACTCCGGCCCCTGCGAAGGGCCATGCAACATCCATACGTGGCGGAGAGTTCCAGCCATGATTGGCTTTATTGCCAATCGCCTAGCGGGCGCGGTTGCCGCGCCGGTCCGCGATCAGTTGTCGGAAAAGTAGCTCTGCAGGGTGCGGACCTCAAGGTCCCCGCCGAGATAGGCGCGGATGCCCTGGGCTGCCGCCACGGCACCGGAAAGAGTGGTGTAATACGGCACTTTATGCAAGAGGGCAGCGCGCCGCAGCGAACGGCTGTCGGCCAGCGCCTGCGGCCCCTCGGTGGTGTTGAAGACGAGCTGGATGTCGCCATTGGTGATGGCGTCGACGATGTGCGGCCGGCCCTCCAGCACCTTGTTGACCTTCTCGGCCGGCACGCCGTGGTCGGCGAGGAAGCGCTGCGTGCCCGAGGTCGCCATCACCTTGAAGCCGAGCTGCTGCAGCAGCCGCACCGCGTCGGCGATCCGCGTCTTGTCGATCTCGCGCACCGAGACGAACACCGTGCCCTTGCGCGGCACGCGGGTGCCGCCGCCGAGCTGGCTCTTGGCGAAGGCGATCTCGAACGAGCGGTCGATGCCCATCACCTCGCCGGTCGAGCGCATCTCCGGCCCGAGCACGGTGTCGACGCCGGGGAAGCGGGCGAACGGGAAGACCGATTCCTTGACGCCGACATGCTTGAGCTCGCGCTTCTTCAAATCGAAGTCGGCGAGCTTCTCGCCGGCCATGATGCGCGCCGCGATCTTGGCGACCGGCGTGCCGATCACCTTGGCGACGAAGGGCACCGTGCGCGAGGCGCGCGGGTTGACCTCGAGCACGTAGATCTCGCCGTCCTTGATGGCGTATTGCACGTTCATCAGGCCGACCACGTCGAGGCCGAGCGCGAGCTCGCGGGTCTGCCGCTCCAGCTCGGCGATCATCGTTGGCGTCGAGCGAGTGCGGCGGCAGCGAGCAGGCGGAGTCGCCGGAATGGATGCCGGCCTCCTCGATATGCTCCATGATGCCGACGATGAAGGTGTCCTTGCCGTCGCACAGGCAATCGACGTCGATCTCGATGGCGTCGGACAGATAGCGGTCGAACAGCAGCGGGTTCTTGCCGAGCACGGTGTTGATCTGCCCGGTCTTGTCGTTCGGATAGCGCGCCTTGACGTCGGCCGGCACCAGCTCGGGCAGGGTGCCGAGCAGGTAGTCGGAGAGCTGGTTGTCCTCGCGGATGATCTGCATGGCGCGGCCGCCGAGCACGTAGGACGGGCGCACCACCAGCGGCAGGCCGAGATCGGCGGCGACCAGCCGCGCCTGCTCGACCGAATAGGCGATGCCGTTCTTCGGCTGCTTCAGACGCAGCTTGTCGAGCACGCGCTTGAAGCGGTCGCGGTCCTCGGCGAGGTCGATGGCGTCGGGCGAGGTGCCGAGGATCGGCACGTCGGCCGCTTCCAGCGCGTGCGCGAGCTTGAGCGGCGTCTGGCCGCCGAACTGCACGATCACGCCATGCAGCGTGCCGTTCTTGCGCTCGGTGTGCGATGATCTCCAGCACGTCCTCGGCGGTCAGCGGCTCGAAATACAGCCGGTCGGCGGTGTCGTAGTCGGTCGACACCGTCTCCGGATTGCAGTTGATCATGATGGTCTCATAGCCGGCGTCGTGCAGCGCGAAGCAGGCGTGGCAGCAGCAATAGTCGAACTCGATGCCCTGGCCGATCCGGTTCGGGCCGCCGCCGAGGATGATGACCTTCTTCTTGTCCGACGGCGCGCTCTCGTCGCCGAGTTGCGCCTGCGAACGGCGCCTCGTAGGTCGAATACATGTAGGCGGTGGGCGAGGCGAACTCGGCCGCGCAGGTGTCGATGCGCTTGAACACCGGGCGCACGCCGAGCGCGTGGCGCTTGGCGGTGACCTCGGCCTCGGTGGTGTCGGTCAGCACCGCAAGCCGCGCATCGGAGAAGCCCATCGCCTTCAGCGTGCGCATGCCGAAGCGCGTTCGGCGGCAGGCCGTGCTTGCGGACCTTGTCCTCCATCTCGACGATGCCGCGCATCTGCGCTCAGGAACCACGGGATCGATCTTGCAGGAGTTGAAGATCTCGTCGTCGGACCAGCCGAGCCGCATCGCCTGCGCCACCTGCAGGATGCGGTTCGGCGTCGGCGTGCCGAGCGCGGCGCGGATCGCGTTCTTGTCGTCGCCGCGGCCCAGCCCCTCGATCTCGATCTCGTCGAGGCCGGTCAGGCCGGTCTCGAGCCCGCGCAGCGCCTTCTGCAGGCTCTCCTGGAAGGTGCGGCCGATCGCCATGACTTCGCCGACCGACTTCATCGAGGTGGTCAGCGTGGTGGAGGCGCCGGGAAATTTCTCGAAGGCGAAGCGCGGAATCTTGGTGACGACGTAGTCGATGGTCGGCTCGAACGAGGCCGGCGTGGCGCCGCCGGTGATGTCGTTGGCGATCTCGTCCAGCGTGTAGCCGACCGCGAGCTTGGCCGCGACCTTGGCGATCGGAAAGCCGGTGGCCTTCGAGGCCAGCGCGGAGGAGCGCGACACGCGCGGGTTCATCTCGATCACGACCATGCGGCCGTCGGCCGGATTGACGCCGAACTGCACGTTGGAGCCGCCGGTCTCGACGCCGATCTCGCGCAGCACCGCGATCGAGGCGTCGCGCATGATCTGGTATTCCTTGTCGGTCGAGCGTCAGCGCCGGCGCGACCGTGATGGAATCGCCGGTGTGCACGCCCATCGGATCGAGGTTCTCGATCGAGCAGACGATGATGCAATTGTCCTTCTTGTCGCGCACCACCTCCATCTCGAACTCTTTCCAGCCGAGCACGCGATTCCTCGATCAGGACTTCGTTGGTGGGGGAGGCATCGAGCCCGCGCTCGATGATGTCGAGAAACTCTTCCTTGTTGTAGGCGATGCCGCCGCCGGTGCCGCCCATGGTGAAGGAGGGGCGGATGATCGCGGGCAGGCCGATCTCGGACAGCGCCATCAGCGCTTCGCCGAGCGCATGCTCCTGGTAGCGCTTGCGGCGCTCGTTCTCGCCGAGCGTCCATTGCCGCTCGAGTTCCTCCAGCGCGGCGCCCGACAGCTTCTCGCGTTCGGCGAGATATTTGTCGCGATACGGATTTCTTCAACGCCGAGGCGTTGGCGAGCCGCGACTTCGGCGTCTGCAGGCCGATCTTGTCATCGCGTTGCGGAACAGCTGGCGGTCTTCGGCCTTGTCGATCGCGTCAGCGGTGGCGCCGATCATCTCGACGTTGAACTTCTCGAGCGTGCCCAGCCGGCGCAGCGACAGCGCGCAGTTCAGCGCGGTCTGGCCGCCCATGGTCGGCAGCAGCGCAAAGCCGCCGGGGATGACGTTGCGCTCCTTCTCGATGATCTTGGCGACGATCTCCGGCGTGATCGGCTCGATATAGGTCGCATCCGCCAGTTCCGGATCGGTCATGATCGTGGCCGGATTGGAATTGACCAGGACGACCCGATAGCCCTCTTCCTTCAGCGCCTTCACCGCCTGCGTGCCGGAATAGTCGAATTCGCAGGCCTGGCCGATCACGATCGGGCCGGCGCCAATGATCAGGATGGTGGAGATGTCGGTTCGTTTCGGCATTCAATCTCACGGGCTCAGAGGAGAATTAGGCACAAAAAAAGGGCGCGCAGATCGCGCGTCCCTCTGAGGCCTGCTAAGCGCAAGGCGCGACCGGTCCTCGCGCGCGAGGCGGTCTTTAGACCAGATTTCCGGGGGCGTGAAAGGGCTTTAACAGGACCATCAACCGCGATTTTGCGGTCAGGGACGGTTTCCCAAGATGGTTCGTGCGATCTTCATTGTGCATGCCGCACCAGCGCGCCGAGCCGAAGCTGCGTGAGGTGGCGTGCCGAGCGAAGCTGCGCAGCAGCGAAGCCTGGAGGCCCGGCCTGGACTTGAACCAGGATAAAGAGCGTTGCACCGCTCCTCGCGTCGAGCTTCCGCCACCGGGCCAAGGCGATCATTGCCCATCACGGCGCGGTGAGCCAGCGGCGCGTCCCAAGTTAACCCTAACTCATTTCCAGATCGTGTCCGCAGCTCAGCCGCCGCCGCGAGCGCCTGCCGCGCCACGAAGGTCATCCGCCAGCGGATTGTGGCCGATGTTGTCAGGCGCGCGCGACGCGGTGAAGCCGGCCTTCGTCAGCTTCGCCAGCATCTCCTGCTCGCTGTAGCGCTGCAGGCCGACCCTGGTGCGCAACTGCGCGGTAGTCGGACAGCGCGGTCGAGACCAGTCCGATCAGCGCGTCCTTCAGGAAGCCGTGCTTCGCGGCAAAGCGTCAGCAGCGCGAGCACGTCGCTGGGCATGCCGACCTCGGGCCGCAGGATGTCGCCGAGCACCAGCCGCCCGGAGGGCTTCAGGATACGGCGGATCACGGCGAGCGCCGCGTCGAGCTCCTCCGGCGTCATGTATTGCGCGACCGAATTCATCACCACGAGATCGATCGATTTCTCCGGCATTTTCGCTGACGTCGTCGAGCGAGCGCACCCGGATCTTGGTGTTCGGCGCATAGCGCGCGATCAGCCGGCCGCGCACGCCGGGCGCCGGCTCGGCCAGGATCAGCATTGCCGCAGGCCTCGGCGACCTTGGCCGCCGACAGCGCCTCGCCGCAGGAATAGTCCAGCACCACCGCATCCGGCGAGGTGATGTAGCCGATGATGTCGCGCGCGATCAGCTCGAAATGCAGGTCGCGATGCCGCTTGCTCGCATAGATCGTATGCGTGGAATTGTAATAGTCGATCCAGTCGTCCATGGCGTTCAGAGGTCTGGGAAAGCCGGTTCCTGATGTTGGAACCGGTGATCGTAGTGATGCGTTAAAGGGTTCGATAATCCCTGTCCATCGCCGGTTTCGTAACAGGAAGGTGCAACGTGAGCAAAGCCAACAGACCGACAAAGTCTCGCCCCGATCTCGACACCCCGACCGATCATGTCGCCGGAAGCGGTCAACAAGATTTCGGCCGCGCTGAACGTGCTGCTGGCCGACGCCTTTGCGCTCTACCTCAAGACCAAGAATTTCCACTGGCACGTCAGCGGCCGGCATTTCCACGACTATCATCTGATGCTGGACGAGCAGTCGGACGCGATCTTCGCCACCACCGACCAGCTCGCCGAGCGTGTCCGCAAGCTCGGCGGCATCACGCGTGCGCTCGATCGGCCAGGTCGCCAAGCTGCAGACCATCAAGGACAATAACGAGGATTACGTCCCGCCGCGCGAGATGCTGCGCGAGTTGATGGAAGACAACAAGCACATGGCCGCCGCGATGCGCAAAGCGCACAAGCTGTGCGACGACCACGAGGATTCCGGCACCGCCGGGCCTGCTCGAGACCTTCATCGACGAGACCGAGCGCCGCACCTGGTTCCTGTTCGAAGCCAGCCGCCAGGAAGGCAGCAACGCGGCGTAAGCCGATCGGTTAGAGGGCGCGCAGCGGTAGCGCCGACTTGTCCGTTGCGCCGTCATTCCGGGGCAAGGCCGAAGGCCTTGAACCCGGAATCTCGTAATTGGCTTGCTCACCTCTTCATCTCGAGATTCCGGGTTCGATGCTGTCGCATGGCCCCGGAATGACACCCTTGGCGAGACGGCTCAACTATCGACGCGTCGATTGCTTCCACAACCGCACCAGCGGCCCATCCTTGCCCATCACCGGATCGCTCTTCGGCAGCGGCACCAGCGGGATCGTCTCCAGCGCCTTGGCATGATCGTCCGGCGTCGGCCGCGTCACTTGCATCTGCGGTCCCGGCGGATAGGCGCCGACCACGGAGAAATCGTCGCTCGCCGAGAGGCATTGATGCCCGGTGCCGGCCGGCAGGATCGCGACGTCGCCGGCGGCAATATCGAGCACCTTGCCCCTGTCGCCGCCGAAGCGCACCTTGCGCCTGCCCGCGCGCCATGCCGAGCACCTCGTGCACGGTCGCGTGATAGTGCAGATAGTCGAAGACGCCGTTGCGCCACATGTCGCCCCAGCCATTGACGCCGAACAGCTCTTCGATCGTCTGTCTCCGGATCGCCGCTCGCGACATCGACCGCGCCCTTGTAGACCAGGAACGGCATCGGATTGTTCGGCACCAGGCCGTCGTCGGCGAAGACGATGGCGAAGGGCTCGGTCTTATCCTTGACGTCGGGCATGGCATGGTCCTCCGAAAGATCGTCGAGCATGAGATTCAACTGGGGTCAGTCGGCGTGCGTTCCTGATCATTCAATCCCGTCACGCCTTCGGCAGCTCGAACACCAGGCACGTGGTCGTGGCGTGCGCCAGCAGCTTGCCCTTCGCGTCGAGGATTCGCGCCTCGGCGGTGGCGGCGCGGCGGCCGAAGGAGAGCGTCTTACCCTCGGTGCGGACCACGCCGGTCTCCCTGGTCATGCCCTTGATGAAGGAAATCTTGAATTCGAGCGTGGTGTAGCCGATGCCCTGCGGGCACAGGCTATGCACCGCAAGTCCCATTGCCGAATCCAGCAGGATCGCGGCGTAGCCGCCATGCACCGAGCCGATCGGATTGTAGTGCTGCAAGCCGGGCACGCTGTGCAGCACGACGTGACCAGCCTCGGCGGTGCAGTCGAACGGCTCGACGGTCTGCATGATCGGCGGCTGCGGCAGCGAGCCGTCGAAGATGCCGCGCACGAAATCGAGCCCCGGCTTTGACGCCAGCACGGACACCGGTACCACGCCAAAACCTTCCTTCAGGGCTGTCTCGCCACTCATGCGCGTCTCCTCTGATAAAATTATGTTCGTCATACTATGAGCCGCGGCTGCGCGCCAGTCGCCCGACGGGTGGGGCGGATATGCAAATGCCCGGGACAAGCCCGGGCATTTCGAATTTGACCGAAGAGCGCGCGGCCTACGCCCGCTTCTCTTCGCGCATCAACTCGGCGAAACGCTGGAACAGATAATGCGAGTCGCGCGGGCCCGGCGAGGCCTCGGGGTGGTACTGCACCGAGAACACCGGCTTGCCGTCGAGCGCGATGCCGCAATTGGAGCCGTCGAACAGCGAGATGTGGGTCTGCGTCGCGCCCTTCGGCAAGGTCGCCTGGTCGACCGCAAAGCCATGGTTCATCGAGGTGATCTCGACCTTGCCGGTGGTCTCGTCCTTGACCGGATGATTGGCGCCGTGATGGCCCTGATGCATCTTCTTGGTCTTGGCGCCGACGGCGAGGCCCAGCATCTGGTGGCCGAGGCAAATGCCGAAAGTCGGCGTGCCCGAGTCGATCACCTGCCTGATGACCGGAACCGCATATTCGCCGGTCGCGGCCGGGTCGCCCGGGCCGTTGGAGAGGAACACGCCGTCCGGCTTCATCGCCAGGATGTCCTCGGCCGAGGTGGTCGCCGGCACCACCGTGACCTTGCAGCCGACGCCGGCGAGCAGGCGCAGGATGTTGCGCTTGATGCCGTAGTCGATGGCGACGACGTTGAATTCCGGATCGGTCTGCCGGCCAAAACCCTCATCCCAGACCCAGGGCGTCTCGTCCCAGGTGAAGCGCTGGCCGGAGGTGACCATCGGCACCAGGTCCATGCCTTCGAGCCCCGGCCATTCGCGCGCCTCCTTCCTTCAGCGCCATGCAGATCGAACTTGCCGTCCTTGGCGTGCGCGATCACGGCGTTCGGCATGCCCTTGGAGCGGATCAGCGCGGTCAGCGCGCGGGTGTCGATGCCGGAGAGACCGATGATGCCGCGCGCCCGCAGCCACTGGTCGAGATGGCGGGTGGCGCGATAGTTCGAGGGATCTGGTGATCGCGGTGCGCAGGATCACCCCGCGCGCGCCCGGCGTCGCCGCCATGTTCACCGTCTCGATATCCTCGTCGTTGGTGCCGACATTGCCGATATGCGGGAAGGTGAAGGTGATGAGCTGGCCGGCATAAGAGGGATCGGTGAGGATCTCCTCATAGCCGGTCATCGCGGTGTTGAAGCAGACCTCGCCCACGGCGTGGCCTTCGGCGCCGAGGCCGAAGCCTTCCAGCACCGTGCCGTCGGCGAGCACGAGAAGCGCGGTCGGTTTATGGTCCGGCCAGGCGGCGTCATTTTCGATGTGTGTCATGAGCGCCTTACATAGTCGCGCCGGGCCGCGGCGTCAAAGCGGAAGCGGCCGATTTCACACGCGTTTTCGGCGCGATATTGGCGGAAATCGGCCGGATTACCGGAGAACAGGCCGGGAACCGATTGTGCGGAGCCGGCGAACGGCCTAGATCAGCGCCAATCATTTTCGAAAGGTTCTGATCCATGCTGCGCGACGACATCAACAACTGCGGTCAAGGAGGCCATGAAGGCCAAGGACGGAGCGCAAGCTCTCGACGCTGCGCATGGTCAACGCGACCTCGAAGAACGCCGACATCGAGGCGCGCGGGCAGGGCAAGCCGCCGCTCGGCGACGGCGAGGTGCTGCTCGGCGTGCTGCAGAAGATGATCAAGCAGCGCCAGGAATCGGTCGAGCTCTACGACAAGGGCGGCCGCGCCGAGCTTGCAGCCGGGGAGCGCGAGGAGATCGCGATGATCTCCGCGTATTTGCCGAAGCAGATGTCGGAGGACGAGGTGAAGGCGGCGATCTCCGCCGTCGTCGCCGAGACCGGCGCTGCCGGGATGAAGGACATGGGCAAGGTGATCGGCGTGCTGAAGACGAAATACGCCGGCCAGATGGATTTCGCCAAGGCGAGCGCGCTGGTGAAGGCGGCGCTGTCGAGCTAGCCGCGCTCTTTTCGACCTCTCTGCAAGCGCGAGAGGTCAAGAGCATCAAGAAGAAACAGCTTCCACGCCGTCATGCCCGGGCTCGCCCCGGGCATTCACGTCTGCGGGAGCTTTCGAGTTGGCGCGCGCAGCGATAGGGCATTCCTCACCTTGCCTTGCGTGCGCAGTGAGGTGAGCGTTTCAAGCCCGCTGAACTCGATGCGAGCTTTCCTTTGTTTAATGGAAGGCACGGAATAAGTCGGCTCTGCATTCGGTCTACCCGTCGTTGGACCGGTAATGGAGCCTCTCATGACAAAGACATGCGTCCTCGTGGCTTTGCCGCTCATCCTTTCGCTCGGCGTCATTCCCGCCGCACAGGCGCAGCCCGCACATGCGGGCTGGCGAGATGCCTACGACAGTGTTGTCGTGATCCCTCACAGGAATGCAGACGGGTATTGGCAGATGCAGGGATCGCGATGGTTTGCGCCGCCTCCAGCGGCGGCTCAGCCTCAGGATCACGTGAAGGATCCGTTCGCGGATCTGCATTTCGAGTAGCTGCGATCACGACATCGCAGGAGACGACGGCGGTTAGCCTTACGGCGTTCCGATCCCCAGCTCTTTCAGCGCCGCCAGCATCTTGGCCGGCGGCGTCATCTTCACCTGCAGCGGCTTGCCGGTCTCCAGCAGGCTCTTCAGGCTGGACAGGATCGCGGGCCAGCCCTGGCGTCCGCCGGACAGGATGTCGTCCGACAACGGCCGGTCGTGCCACTCCGTCATGATGAGGCGCACCGCGTCGCCGGCAGGCTCGATCTCATAGGAAACGAGTGTTGGTCCGAGTTTCTCGATCAGATCGGGCCAGTTGACGTTGAAGGTGAAGACCAGCTTGCGCGGCGGATCGCATTCGAAGACCTCGCCGCTGATGTGCAGCGATCCATCCCCTTGGCGCACGAGTGTAGCTGCCACCGACCTTCTGCTCGATCTCGACCGCATTGCCGAAGAAATATTGCCGGCTGAATTCCGCAGAGGTCAGCGCCTCCCACACCTTCTCCGGCGTGGATGCGATGTAGATCGTATAAGCGGTGGCCGGCTTGAACTTGGTGATGTCCATGTTCACTGTCCTTTGCCGAGCGCCGACCTCGGGATCGCAAGCGCCTTGCCGGTTTCGAGCAGGCTCTTTAGGCCGGAGAGGATCGCCGGCCATCCATTGGAAATGGCGTCCAACAGCGCGCTCGCGCCTGCAAATCCTTCATGTGTCAGCGTAAGCTTCGAAAGATTGCCATGCGGCTCGATCGTGAACACAACCTTGGTCGGCGTTTCGTGCTTATATTTGTCCATCAGCACGTGCTTGAACGTATAGGACAAGCGGCGCGGAGGTTCGAATTCGAGGATCTCGCCGACATCAGTTTCGTTGCCATCGTTCACCAGCGCGAACGGCGCGCCGACTTTCCAGTCCGAGCGCAACTCGATGCCGAACCAATAGGCCTTCGAGAACGCGCTGCTGGTCAGCGCCTCGAACAGCTTTTCAGGCGTGGTCTCGATATAGGTGACGTAGACGAATTCCGGCTTACTCATCGCGCTTCTCCAATTGCCGTTTCAATTCGCTGAGCGCGGCGAGCCGGCCGCGCTCGAATTTCCTGATCCAGCGCTCGCCGATCTCATGGATCGGGACCGGGTTGAGATAGTGCAGCTTCTCGCGCCCATGCCTGATCGTCGTCACCAGATTGGCGGCCTCCAGGATCGCAAGATGCTTGGTCACGGCCTGCCGCGTCATGTCGAGGCCGTCACAGAGCTCGTTCAGCGTCTGGCCGTTACGGACGTGAAGCCTGTCGAGCAGCGACCGCCGTGATGCGTCCGCCAGCGCTTTGAAGACGTCATCCATGATCGTGATCAATAGGCAACCAAATGGTTGCATGTCAAGAGCGTGTTTTCGAGGCCAACTTTGCGCGTGTTAGATTTCCGATCACGCTGGCGCCGAGACCGGCGATCAAAGCAATCGGGGTGGATGGACATGGGTGGTCGTATCGGGTGGGCGGTGGCGCTGGGTTCGGTTCTCGTTTTGCAGACGCTGGGGCCACGGGCAGGACACGCACAACAGGTGATCGGCGCACCGCCGGAAGCCTCCAACATGAAGCTGGTCGGCAGCAATGATCTGCAGGCGCGCAGCGCCTATCAGCCGACCATCCATCACCAGGGCGATCGCTGGATCGCCTATATCGGTCATCACGGCGGCACCGACGCCATCCCCGATCCGGTCAACCCGATGACCGGCAAGGCCGAGCCGAACGGCACCTCCATCGTCGACGTCACCGATCCCGCGCACCCGAAATATTTGCACCACATTCCCGGGCAGGAGGGAAAATACGAATCCGGCGGCGCGCAGATGGTGCGGGTCTGCGACGGCAAGTCGTTGCCGAAAGGCGATCCCAACGCGGTCTACATGCTCCGCACCTTCGGCAGCGAGGCGCATGAGATCTGGAATGTCGCAAACCCGGAAAATCCGGTGCTGGTGACGCGGATCGGCGAGGGCCTGAAAGACACGCATAAGAGCTGGTGGGAATGCGACACCGGGCATCGCCTTCCTGGTATCCGGCGCACCGGGTTGGCGGGTGCGGCGCATGACACAGGTCTATGATCTCAGCGATCCCGCGCATCCCGTGAAGATCAGGGATTTCGGCCTGCCCGGGCAGGAGCCAGGCGCAACCGGTCCGGTGCCGACCGAGCTGCACGGGCCGATCTCGCTCGGGCCGCAGGCCAACCGGATCTATTTCGGCTATGGCACCGACAAGGGCGGCATGCTGCAGATCGTCGATCGCGACAAGCTGCTGCACGGGCCGAAGGAGCCGACGCCGGACAATCTGCGTTACCCGGAGATCGCGCGGCTGCCGATGTCCGCCTTCAACGGCGCGCACACGGTATTTCCGATGATGCATATGCCGATCGCCGAATATGCCAAGGACAAGGACGGCCAGACGCGTGACATCGTGATGATCGTCGACGAGGCGATCCAGAACGAATGCGGCGAGCCGCGGCAGATGGTGTGGTTCGCGGACGTCACCACCGAGGCGCATCCGATGATGATCTCGAGCTACACTGTGCCGGAGGAGAGCGGTCATTTCTGTTCGCGCGGCGGCCGCTTCGGCTCGCATTCATCGAATGAGAGTATGGCGCCGGTGTTCTACAAGAAGCTCGCCGTCATCGCCTTCTTCAATGCAGGCGTGCGCGTGCTCGACATCCGCGACCCCTATCATCCGAAGGAGGTCGGCTATTTCATCCCGTCGATAACAGCGAATACCGACAAGCGTTGTGTCGGCACGGGAGCCGAGGAACACTGCAAGGTCGCGATCCAGACCAACAATGTCGAGACCGACGAGCGCGGCTATATCTACGCCGTCGATCGTGCTAATACCGGCCTGCACATCCTGGAACTCACCGGAGAGGCGCGTAGCGTCGCTGGTCTACCGTGATGCACTAACTGGGATCATCGCAAGGCAACCATGTTGCGCTTCAAGCCGCTCCTGATGATCGCGTTGCTGGCGATCAGCGCCGCCTGGGCAGTCGTCGTGTTCCAGATGGTGCAGTCGCGCGCCGAGCGTCGCGAGGACCTCGGCACGCAAAAGCTTGGCTGGCGCGAGATCGCCTGGCCATTCCCGCGCGACGGCTGGCCGGCGGGCCGCGCCTTCCGCTGCCAGCAGGCCTCCTGCATCGCAGGCAGCGAAATCTATGTTCGCGCCAAGATCGGCTTCTGCAATTGCGACACCGGCGTCGCCGACGATGACGAAGTCGATCGCGTCACCGATCTCGACCTGATCAGCCCGCGCTTTGCGGCGCATGCGCCGGGCGAGATGGTTCGTGTCGCGGATCTGGCGGGCCGCTCGCGCAGCTACGATCTCGACTTCGCGGATGGACGCCGCAATGCGATTGGCTTCGCATTGTCGCACCGCTGCAACCTGATGGTCGCGGTGGTGCAGGGCAAGGCGGTCGATCCGCTGTTGCAGCAGGCCGCGCAACGCTTCCTGGTGTCGCCTGACGTGCAGCGCTGGATGATGGCGGCGCTGGGAAGCGGGAAGTAGTTGCTGTTCGATGTCTCTATCCACGAGCGCTCTTCATTCTCCCCTTGTGTGTTAGATAATAGCCGGAAAAGCGAAGCAATATCAACGCACAAACAGACTAGTGTCTAGCGGGTGTTCAAAACCGAAATCCCGCTGACACTGCACGGAGATACAGTACTACAACTCCTCACCCCGGGTTGGCCTAGCTTTGTTCGGAACACCGATTTAGCTACCCTCGTCGAATGACGGGCATAACTGACTATTTCTTCGTGGGATTTGCCGGATTTCTGTCTGTGATAGGCGAGTACAAACTTGCCTTTTGGTTAAGCGTGTTTGGAATCATCAATCACGCTGGAGCTGCGGTCAGAGCCGTCGTGGACCCTGATTGGTACATACGCAAACGACTGGAAGCGAACTTACCAGTCGATCTCTTCAATTCTGGATTACGAAGCCTTTTGGCAATTAAGATCATAATGATTGGCGTACTCTCTTGGGCAGCGTGGCGTGCAGGCACGCACGCTGGATATTTTTGACGGGTGGCTATGCCAACCTTGCTTGCAATTATCTGCGGCATTGCCGCCTATGCTGGTTACAAAGGGTGGCCCCTGTACACCGTCGTGCCTGTGGGCGGCGCTATGGTATTTTGGAACCTGATGTATTTCGGAACACGGCCGATGCATGCAGCGTCAGGCGGTCCGCTAGCCTACCTCTTTCGAATATCTATCATACTAATCCTTCAAGCGGCCGCGCTCTATGTTGCAGGCGTCGGGTTGCATCGCCTAATCGGATAAACTTCACGGCAAGCGCTGCGCAGACTAGCGACCGAAGTTCGCGAATGCGCCCACTAGAGAAGGCCCCAATTTGGGCTTGCCGTCCCGCCAGCAACGTTACCCGAGCAGTCCGTTGAACTTAGACGATGCAGGCAGTGGCTTGATTCCGGCGAGGCGCAACCGCCCGCTCGGCGTTAGCCCGAACTGGGCGTCAATGCGCTGCATGTCGTTCATCGCTTGGCTGGCGATCCGCGACGGCGGATTTATCACCTGACTGCCCGCGCTGCCCTCGATTGTCAGGGCGTGACCCAGGCGGGTCATGCTTCGCCATTCGCTCGATCGCCTCCTCGGCCTGTCGCAGCTGACTCGAGCGCGACGTCCCGCCATTCCTTCTGCGCATAGGCGCTCAGGCGGGTTGGCGGCGGAGGGCATTCCTCGGTGCACGTGGGCTCGGGCAGGCCCCGCGTCGGGCGCTTGCCGGGATTCCCCTTGAGCAGCCGCAGATTTGGCTGGTCGGGCGTTGGACCGGGCATGATGAGAGCCTCCTTTCCAACCTCAGTAGCCGAAATCTAGCACGGTTTTTGTCCGATCGAGACTTAGGTCCGCCTGTGAACAGACGTTAACTGCTCAGCGCCACTTGGTTTTTGTGATAGCATCCAGTTACAATGAGGCGTTGCTTATCATCAATTTTTCACGCTGAGCTTTTAACATGACTTCCTCAACCCAGACGGTTTCGCCTCGCGCGGAGCAAGCCATTTTCGACGATCTTGCCGCTTTGTGCGTAAGTGCGGGTTATATTCACGCCATCGCGTACTTCTGCTACCGAGATCATGTTGTCGGCTTCGGTGATGAACTTCGGGCAGACGATTACGCAAAGCTGTTCTCCTTCGATCGCCTCATCCGGACCGAGATCTCGACGCTCATCGGTTTAATGCTGAGGGCGCCACGCGATCTCGCCTGCCCCGATCAAAAGACGCTTGAGCAATATCTCAAGAGTACGGAGGCGCTTCTCAAGGAATTGCACGAAGCGTTGAACGAACCCGGCAAGGCGGCATTTTTTTCTGCTATCGCCGATCCCTCAAAATCCGCCAATCCCTTCACGGACGCTGCCGCACTACGCGAACCGATATTCTACGGAGCAGAGTTTGCCTATCCCTCGCAATACCGTGATTTGTCTGTTGTAAAATACAGACGTGATGACGCATGGCTAACAGCGAACAAGGGGTTCTCGGTTGGGCAAGCCAAGCAGGTAATCACTGCAGTCTGCGACTTCCTTAACGATAATCTGTTAAAGACCCTCAAGGGCCTGCGAGGCTTACCGCCCGAGCAATGGACCATGCTGGGCGGATTCGAGTTCACGACCGCTGACATTGTAACCGAAGCAGGTCTGAGTTTTGAAATCGTAGGCGCAGTGCTCACCGCATTCTGTTTCCCTGATGACGGGAATCGAACTTTCACCGCGCTTCATGAGTTCAATGCTGCGAATGCGTACCCACTGCTCAAGACGGCGAACGATAACTACATTCTTTTCCTCTATGCGAGCTTCACCGAAGCACTTTACGAAACGCCATTCTATTGGATGGGCGCAGATAAGGCCTATGTGACGGCGGCGATGGAAAATCGCGGTCTCTTCGCCGAAGAGTTTACGGCCGACCGGCTAGCCAAGGTATTCGGAGGTGCCAATGTTCTTCGAAGCGTCGACATCTGGGAGACAAGGGCACGCAAGAAGACGATCAGTGAGATTGACACGCTCGTTCTTTTCGGCGATCGCGCGATAGTAGTGCAGGCTAAGTCGAAGAAGCTCACGATAGCAGCGCGCAAAGGAAACGATCTTCAGATGCAGGCCGATTTCAAAGGCGCCGTGCAGGACGCTTGCGATCAAGCCATGCTATGCAGCGAACACCTACTAAAAAACACCGCAATCTTTTCCGATGCTCATGGAAATGAGATTGCGATTCCTTCACTTAAACAAGTTTATCCCGTTTGCGCGGTGACAGACCATTATCCTGCTTTGAGCTTTCAGGCGCAACAATTCCTCACCTACAAATCCACGGACGGCATCAACGTGCCACTTGTCTGCGACGTGTTCTTTATTGACGTTGTGACAGAATTTCTTGCAACGCCGTTACGTTTCCTGAGCTATCTCGAATTGCGGGCGCGCGCTGGCGACAACATCTCGCTCTCGCATGAGATCACGGCGCTGGGGTACCACCTCAAACAGAATCTTTGGCTTGGCGAGTACGACTTCATCTCGCTGGGAGATGATCTTAGCGTTGACGTCGACATTGCGATGGCAGCACGTCGCGACGGTTTGCCGGGTCAAAAGGTGCCGCCCGGAATTCTTACAGTACTCAAAGATACGACGGTCGGCCGCATTATAGATCAGATCGAGCGGCGCTCCGAGCCGGCCGCCATCGGCGTTGGTCTAGAACTGTTGAAATTTAGCGAGGAGAGCGTCAAGCGGCTAAGCAGTGGGATTGATACCATCGTTGCAGCGGCAGCGAAGGATAGGAAGCACCACGACATTACCATCGCCAGTTCCGAAGCGGCCAGCGGCATAACCGTTCATTCCAGCAACTTGCCTAATGGGATCGCTGATGAACGGCTTCGACGCCACTGCGAATTGCGCAAGTATAGCGTGAAGGCGAGAACGTGGGCAGGCTTGTTGCTAGAGCCCGGGTCCGGCACCTTACGGTTCGCGGGGTTCAGCGAATTTCCTTGGAAGCAGGATGCCGCTATGGACGCTGCTACCGCCAAGATGCCGCCGCCGCAGCCAGTTGATGCGTTGAACTTATTAATAAGGCACGCGGGAAAACAACCGAAGATTGGACGCAACGAAAAGTGTCCGTGCGGTAGCGGTAAGAAATACAAAAAGTGCCACCTGCTCAAAGGTGGATGGCCATAAACGAGAGCGTCCTTCACTAGTCAACGGCTTATGATCGTTTGGCCGTTGGCGACCCGATTTCGCGACGGCAGCGATCCTTCTGCTTTACGGCGACCAAGGCGCCTTGCGAAAAATTTCCCATCAATTTGCGGCCGTTAATGTTGGAGCGTGCCGCCGCTCGGTACCTCAGCTGTTCTGACTTTGTGAGGTCCCCCGGCCCTGATGAGAGGAACCTCCACCATTCGCAAGCCGAGCCGCGCCGCCATGACCCCGTTTGACGTCACCGTCCGCGCTCCTCGCAAGCCGTTTTGAGCGAGACTTTCCCTCGCGCACCCGTCGTGCATTAATAGCCGCCCATCATCACGCACGTCGAGCCCGCATCATGTCCATGCAAGCCTATCTCGCCTTCGTTGCCGCCTGCATCGCGCTGGCGCTATTACCCGGGCCGGTCGTCACGCTGCTGATCGCCAATGGCCTGCGGCATGGCACCCGCGCGGCGCTGATCAACATCGCCGGCGTGCAGACCGGGCTCGCGATCGCGATCGGCGTGGTTGCGATCGGCCTGACCTCGCTGATGGCGACGATGGGCTATTGGTTCGAATGGGTGCGGCTTGCTCGGTGCTGCCTATCTGGTCTGGCTCGGCATCAAGCTCATTCGCTCACCCGTCGAGGGCATCGCGGCCGGTGACACGCCGCCGCCCCCGCCGCGCGGCGGCTTCTTCCTGCAGGGCTTTGTCGTCCTGGTGTCGAACCCGAAGATTCTGGTGTTCTTCGGCGCCTTCCTGCCGCAGTTCATGGACATGAGCCGCGATCATGTTTCGCAGGTCGCGCTGCTCGGCGCCACCTTCATGGTGGTCGCGGGGCTGACGGACGGCGCTCTACGCTTTGCTTGCCGGCCGCGCGCGAAAGCTGTTCTCGGCGCGCCGCACGCGGCTGGTCTCGCGCATCTCCGGCGGCTTCATGATCGGCGGCGGCGTGTGGCTGGCGCTGACGCGGACGCGATGAGCTACTCTGCCCGATGATGAGAGACGATCTGTAGCCGCAGCATCGCTATACCCTCTCCCTTTGCGGGAGAGGGGGGATCGCATGAGCGGAGCGAAATGCGAGCCGGGTGAGGGTCTGCATCCGCGGAGAGAGACCCCTCATCCGGCGCTTCGCGCCACCTTCTCCTGCAAGGGGAGAAGGAATTCGGAGTTTGCGGCGCGCGCCATCATCACCAATGCCAGCGCGGCATCGCACTCACCGCAAAATCCATCTAAACGCTGATCGTCCCGTTCACGCAGGTCGTGACGTCGCCGCCGATCCAGATCGTCTCGCCGTCCTGCGCGACGTGGACACGGCCGGCGCGGCCGAGCGCGGTGCCTTGCGCCGCCACATATCGGCTCGGAGCAATTCCTGACTCCGATCAGCCATTGCGCCAGGCTTGCATTGAGACTGCCGGTGACCGGGTCCTCGCCGCCGGCCCACATGAAGCCGCGGACCTCGAAATCGGCGTCGGTGTCGTCGCGGGCCTTGTCGCACGGCGCCACCACGCCGAGCGGCTGGTTGCCTTGCAACGCGGTGGCGTCGAAGCGCAGGCCCAAGAGCTCGCTGCGCGAGCGCCAGCATCACCGCCACCCAGCCCGGGCCGTTGTCGACCCATTGCGCCCGAACGATCGCATCCGCGCGACACCGAGCGCCTGCGCGATGCGCGCCAGCAGATCAGGCGCGACCTCGCCGGAGCGGCGCTGCGGCGGTGCCGCGAATGCGAGCCTTGTCTTTTCTCTTGCGCCGTCGCGCTTGATGCGGACCAGGCCCGCGCCGCATTCCTGCACGATGTGCTCAGCCTTCGGCCGACCGCCGAGCCCAAGCCAGACATGGCATGAGCCGAGCGTCGGATGGCCTGCGAACGGCAGCTCGCGATGCGGGGTGAAGATGCGCACGCGATAATCGGCCGTGGGATCAGTCGGGCGCGACAGGAAGGTCGTCTCCGACAGATTGGTCCAGTTGGCGATCGCCTGCATCGCCGCGTCGTCGAGACCGTCGGCCTCAGCGATCACGGCGAGCGGATTGCCCTTGAACGGCGGTTCGAAAACACGTCGACCTGCTGGAACGGCACGGTACGCATCGCCTCTCCTTCAATCGATCCTCAATCGCGCCAGAACGGTTTCGCCGCCTCGCGAGCCACCGCCGCCGGATCGAGCCCGCAGTCGCGCATCTGCGCAATATCGAGCGTCTTCAACTCGGCTGCGCCAGAACAGCCGCTGCAGCCAAAGCAGCGGCGGGCGTGGCAGCGACAGTAGCGTCTTGCGTTGGTCTTGGCCGGCAACGCGCCGCCAGGGTCGTGCTGATCAGGGTCATTGCTCTTCGTCCTCCGTGAAGGAGCATCAGAGCAATGACTCAGTGCAAAATTGAGAGCAATCAAAACATTGATCTCAGTGCAATATAGGATGACCGACAGCTGAAGCTCCCTGCGGCTCAGATCTGCCCCTGGGCCCTCAAGCTCGCTTCGATCGTCGCCGAAAACCCGGATCAGCCGCTCCGCCCATTCGCGCTGGCCGTCGGCTCGGTGATCAGATCCTGCCGGATCTCGATGCCGGTATTGATCAGCCCGCCGGCCTCGCCATGCACGGGAATAGTGTAGTCGGTGATGTCGCTGACGGCGTAGGGCTGGTTGTCGCCGACCACGAGCCCGGGCTCGGCGCGCAGGGCCTTCGAGCAGCAGCGGCGGCAGGATGCGGTCGCGATGATACAGCGTGCCGATATGCCAGGGCCGCGTGATCCCGGCATAGATGGGCGTGAAGCTGTGCAGCGAAACCAGCACCGTCGGCCGGCCCGCGCGCCTGCGGGCGTCGATCACCGCTGCGATGCGGTCGTGATAGGGGTCGAAGATGGCGCGGCGGCGCAGCGCGGCAGCCCTCCGGCGTCAGGCCCTCATTGCCCGGGATGGTGGTGCGCTCGCTGATCTGCCGGGATCGAGTTCGGCACGCTGGGCGGCCGGTTGCAGTCGATGACCAGCCGCGAATAAAGCTGCGCGACCAGATGCGCATCGAGCGCGTGCGCGACCTGCTCGGCCACGCCGGCGATGCCGATGTCCCAGGCGATGTGGCGCGTGAGCTCCTCCTCGCTCACGCCGAGATCGCCAAGCGCACGCGGCAGCAGCCGGCCATAGTGATCGCAGGTGAACAGAAACGGCGAGGCCCCGGCGGCATTCTGTTCGAGCACCGGCGGAACTTCATCCGGTCCGAGCAGGGACGCTTCGGCGCTATCTTGAACATCCATGATGTGATTTCCGAGAGCTTTGCGAAACAGCGCGCGATCGTAAAATCCAACGGGCGAAAGTCCAGCGCGGAGCGCTCGATCGCGCGCCGGATCGCTTCGCTTCGCGCCGGATCGCGGCTATAGACGGGCGATGACTTCCGAAACGACCTCCGATCTCCTGTTCGTCTATGGCACCTTGATGCGCGGCTTCGATCATCCGATGGCGCGGTTGCTTGCGGCCAATGCCGAATTCCTCGGCGAAGCCAGCTGTCACGGCCGGCTTTATCTCGTGAAGCACTATCCGGGCCTCGTGCTGTCGGGTGATGCGGCCGACATCGTCCATGGCGAGCTGTATCGCTTGCGCGAGGTCGCGGCGATGCTGCGCGAGTTCGACATGTACGAGGCCTGCGGCGAGGGTTTTCCCGCGCCGACCGAATATCTGCGCCGGATGTTGTCCGTGACGCTCCGGTGACGGCACGCGCGCGCGACGCCTGGACCTACGTTTACAACTGGCCGGTCGAGGATCTGCCGCGCATCGCCTCGGGGCGGTTTCTGGCGCATTAGACCGCGATGGCCTGTGCAAAGCGCGGATAAGCCCGGTCATGTCTGGTGAAGTTCACATTTTGTGAACGCGTGCATATATCCCTGTCCGATTGCTCCTGGACTCGCAGCCGCCACCTCGCCGGAACCCGCACAGCGCCTCATGGCCCGCTTCACCACCGAATTCCTCGACGAGCTGCGCGCCCGGCTTCCGGTCTCGGATGTCGTCGGCAAGCGCGTCAAGCTGAAGAAGGCGGGGCGGGAGTGGAAGGGGCTGTCGCCGTTCCAGCAGGAGAAGACGCCGTCCTTCTACGTCAACGACCAGAAGGGATTTTACCACGACTTCTCCTCCGGCAAGCACGGCAACATCTTCGACTTCATCATGGAGACCGAGGGCTGCTCGTTCCCGGAAGCCGTCGAGCGGCTGGCCGGCATGGTCGGCATGGCGCTGCCGGCGTCGAACCCCGATGCGGCGCGGCAGGAGAAGCACCGCAAGACGCTGCATGACGTGATGGAGCTCGCGGCGACATTCTTCGCCGATACCCTGGCCTCGCGCGCTCGGCGCCAAGGCGCGCGGCTATCTCGCCGACCGTGCGCTCAGCCCGCAGACGCAGCTTCAGTTCCGGCTCGGCTACGCGCCGCAGGATCGCTTCGCGCTGAAGGAGCATCTCGGCAAGCAGGGCGTGCCGGTATCCGACATGGTCGAGACCGGCCTGTTGGTCGGCGGCGACGATATCCCGGTGCCGTATGACCGCTTCCGCGACCGCGTGATGTTCCCGATCACGGATCTCCGCGGCCGCGTCATCGCCTTCGGCGGCCGCGCGCTGGAGAAGGACGTCGCCGGCCAAATATCTGAACTCGCCGGAGACGCCGCTCTTCCACAAGGGCGACAATCTCTACAACCTCGCGCCCGCGCGCCAGGCCGCGCATGACGGCGCGCCCCTGATCGTGGTCGAGGGCTATGTCGACGTGATCGCGCTGGTCAGCGCCGGCTTTGCACGGCGCGGTGGCGCCGCTCGGCACCGCGCTGACCGAGAACCAGCTCGCGCTGCTATGGAAGATGGTCGACGAGCCGATCCTCTGCTTCGACGGCGACCGCGCCGGGCAGAAGGCGGCCTATCGTGCCGCCGATCTCGCCATGCCGCATCTCAAGCCGGGCAAGAGCCTGCGCTTTGCGCTGCTGCCGGAGGGGCAGGACCCCGACGACCTCGTCCGCTCCGGTGGCCGTGGCGCGGTCGAGGAGGTGCTCGGCGTCGCCAAGCCGCTGGCCGAGATGATCTGGGCGCGCGAGATCGAGGGCGGCAGTTTCAATACGCCGGAGCGCCGCGCGGCGCTGGAGGCCAAGATCGGCGAGCTGTCCAACGGCATCCGCGACGAGGTGGTGCGCCGTCACTATCGCCAGGACCTCTCCGAGCGCCTGCACCGCGCCTTCGCGCCCCGAGGGCGGCGGCCGCGGTTATGGCCGGGGCGGCCGCGAATCAGGGCGCGGCTTTGCACCGCGTGGGCCCTTCACGGGACGGTTATCCACAGGGCCGGGCGGCGGCTTCCGGCGTGGCGGCCCAGCCATCCACAGGCGCCTCGCTCGGACGCGGACCCTATCAGGCGGCGAGCCCGCAGCTCGCCTTGAGCCCGATCATGCGCGGACAGCGCAGCGCCATCTCCCGCCGCGAGGCGCTGATCCTGCTGATCCCTGATCAATCATCCCTGGCTGCTGCACGACCATCTCGAAGAGGTCGCCGCGCTCGAGCTCGCCCACCCCGAGGCGCACAAGCTGCGCGCCGCCATCATTGCCGCCTTCGCCCACGATCATCATCATTCGCCGGACCCTGAAGAGCAGGCCGAGAAAATGCGGGCCGATCTGGAAGCGGGCGGATTTTCCGAGCTTCTTCAACGGGTTGAGCGGGCGATCACGACCGATGCGGTGTGGGCGGCCAAGCCCGGCGCGGCGCGCGAGGATGTTCTTTCCACCTGGCATCAGCTGGTTGCCTTGCATCGGCAATGGCACTCATTACTTAGGGAACTGAAGGATGCCGAGCTGGCGCTTGGCGACGAGCCGAGCGACGCCAACATGGGCTGGCTCCGCGACGTCAAGGCCAGGATGGCTGAGGTCGATGGCACCGAGGCGCTGATCGAAGGGTTTGGCCAATTGTCCGGCCGGTTCCCCAAGACAGTTTGAAGACCGTTTGAAGCACGTTCGCCCGTCGCGGCGCCGGCCGGTTGTCAGGCGTTACGGAAAAGACTCGCCAAATCCATGGTTTGGCTGCAAAAACAGGGTTAAGCGAAGTTTAAGGGGTCCGGAGCATCTTAACCGCGAGAGGGGTCGCTGGAGCCGTCGGAAGCTGCGTCGCATCGCCGGTGTCGCCCATGGCTGGGCCAATGCGCGGGATCGTGCGCCAACCGATTTTGCGTCTGCCGGTATCGCTTTTGCAAGCACTTCCGTGCTGAAAGGCGTACCGGACCGGGGACGAAACCAGCGATAGGGAATTCGGGGTGGCGACGTTAAAGGCGCGCCGCCCTTTCCGCGTCGTGAACAGTGTGAGTTAGAGCAGGCGGGTGCTGCGAATGCCAGTGCGCAGATTGCCACAGGCAGAAGCGGGCGCGTTTCGGGAGCAATGAATGGCCACGAAGGCAAAGACGCTGCAGGTGAAAGACAAGGAAAAGGACGACAAGGCTGCGGACGCTCCCGAGAAGGACGCAGCCGACGCCCCTTCGCCGTTGCTGGACCTGTCCGACGCCGCCGTCAAGAAGATGATCAAGCAGGCCAAGAAGCGCGGCTTCGTGACCTTCGATCAGCTCAATGAGGTGCTGCCGTCCGACACGACCTCGCCTGAGCAGATCGAGGACATCATGTCGATGCTCTCGGACATGGGCATCAACGTCACCGAGGCCGAGGACGCCGAAGAGGCGGGACGAGAAGGACGACAGCGCCGACGACGAGACCGACAACGAGCTGGTCGAGATCACGCAGAAGGCCGTCACCGAGGTCAAGAAGTCCGAGCCGGGCGAGCGCACCGACGATCCGGTGCGCATGTATCTGCGCGAGATGGGCACGGTCGAATTGCTCTCGCGCGAGGGCGAGATCGCGATCGCCAAGCGCATCGAGGCCGGCCGCGAGGCGATGATCGCGGGCCTCTGCGAAAGCCCGCTGACCTTCCAGGCCATCATCATCTGGCGCGACGAGCTGAACGAAGGCAAGATCTTCCTTCGCGACATCATCGATCTCGAAGCCACCTATGCCGGCCCCGAGGCCAAGGGCAGCATGAACCCGCAGCTCGCGGCGCCCAATGGCGGCGAAGCCGGCGGCCGCTGGCGAAGGCGGCGAGGCCGTCGCGTCAGCCGCGCCCGCGCATGTCGCGCCTCCGGCCGCGCCGCCGCAGCCGACCCCGTTCCGCGACCCAGCCTGCGGCTGCGCCTGCGGGCGACACCGTGGAGAAGGATCCCGGCGAGTCTGCGGCCGAAGTCCGACATGGACGACGACGAGTTCGAGAACCAGATGTCGCTCGCGGCCATCGAGGCCGAGCTGAAGCCGAAGGTGGTCGAGACCTTCGACAAGATCGCGTCCGAGTACAAGAAGCTGCGCACGCCTGCAGGAGCAGGACATCGCCAACCAGCTGCAGAGCGAGTCGCTGTCGCCCTCGCAGGAGCGCAAGTACAAGAAGCTCAAGGACGAGATCATCGTCGAGGTGAAGTCGCTGCGCCTGAACCAGGCCCGTATCGACTCGCCTGGTCGAGCAGCTCTACGACATCAACAAGAAGCTGGTCTCGTTCGAGAGCCGCCTGATGCGCCTTGCCGACTCCCATGGCGTGGCGCGCGAGGATTTCCTGCGCAACTACCAGGGCTCGGAGCTCGATCCGCGCTGGCTCAACCGCGTCTCGAAGCTGTCGGCCAAGGGCTGGAAGAACTTCGTCCATCACGAGAAGGACCGCATCAAGGATCTGCGCCATGAGGTGCAGTCGCTGGCCGCGCTGACCGGGCTCGAGATCGTCGAATTCCGCAAGATCGTGCATTCGGTGCAGAAGGGCGAGCGCGAGGCCCGCCAGGCCAAGAAGGAGATGGTGGAAGCCAACCTCCGGCTCGTGATCTCGATCGCCAAGAAGTACACCAACCGCGGCCTGCAGTTCCTCGATTTGATCCAGGAAGGCAATATCGGCCTGATGAAGGCGGTCGATAAGTTCGAGTATCGCCGCGGCTACAAGTTCTCGACCTACGCCACCTGGTGGATCCGGCAGGCGATCACCCGCTCGATCGCCGACCAGGCCCGCACCATCCGCATCCCCGTGCACATGATCGAGACGATCAACAAGATCGTGCGCACCTCGCGCCAGATGCTCAACGAGATCGGCCGCGAGCCGACCCCGGAGGAGCTGGCCGAGAAGCTCGGCATGCCCCTGGAGAAGGTGCGCAAGGTCCTCAAGATCGCCAAGGAGCCGCTGTCGCTCGAAACCCCCGTGGGCGACGAGGAAGACAGCCATCTCGGCGACTTCATCGAGGACAAGAACGCGATCCTGCCGATCGACGCGGCGATCCAGTCCAACCTGCGCGAGACCACCACGCGCGTGCTGGCCTCGCTCACCCCGCGCGAAGAACGCGTGCTCCGCATGCGCTTCGGCATCGGCATGAACACCGACCACACCCTGGAAGAGGTCGGCCAGCAGTTCTCGGTGACCAGAGAGCGTATCCGCCAGATCGAGGCCAAGGCGCTGCGCAAGCTGAAGCATCCGTCACGGTCGCGGAAGCTGCGGAGCTTCTTGGATAACTGATCGATTTACTTCGCGCCGGGGAAGCTCGAACTAATTGCGTGAGTAAAGCGGCGGATTTGTCCGCCGCTTTTGATTCGATGAGGGGCGGGGATTTAAGAAATTTTATTAGTTAATCTTTTCTTTGGACAAACAGTGAACAATCTGCCGTTTAGATTCTTTTCCGAGGGTGATCGTGATGGCTGGTTTCTCAAAGATCGAGTGGACTGACTCAACCTTTAACCCGTGGGTCGGATGCACGAAGATTAAGCGCCGTATGGGCAAGTCATCTGCTTGCGATTTTTGCTATGCGGAGAAGTGGGCCAAGAGAAGCGGCCAAGTTGCTTGGGGCAATCATGATCGGCGACGAACTACAGATGCATACTGGCAAGGCCCGTTAAAGTGGAATCTCCAAGCCGCTGATTTTCGGAAAAAATACGGACGGAGACGGCGTGTTTTTTGCGCTTCATTGGCTGACGTCTTTGATAATCAAGTTGACGCGCAATGGCGGGCTGACCTCTTTGATCTAATACGGCAGTGCGATCAGCTCGACTGGCAATTGCTGACTAAGAGGCCTCAAAATATCAAAAAGATGCTGCCACGTGATTGGGATAACGGCTATCCGAATGTATGGTTGGGGACAACTGCTGAGGATGCTGAATCCTATCAGACACGGGTCAGTCATCTGCTACAATTACCTTCGGTTGTGCGGTTTGTGAGCTATGAGCCTGCGCTCGGCTCGCTTGGTAATATTGCTATAGGCGGCCGTACCCCCGATTGGATTATCATGGGAGGTGAAAGTGGCGTTCGTTCAGATCTAGCAAGGTCGACAGAACCTCAATGGATACGTGATGCGATTTCCGAGTGCCGACGATACAATGTCGCACCATTTTTGAAACAGTGGGGAGCGTATTCAAATAACCCGTTGGTTGTTGAAGATCGGCTCTCGATTGACGAAGCTATGCGTTTAGATCCCCCGGAGAATGGCAAGGGCGGAGGAAAGTTGGACCGCAAGATTTGGCGAGAATTTCCGTGTTCACGAACTCTAACCAAGATGAAGAAAGAAACAGCGGATCGAAAAGATGGCATCCAAGGGAGAGAGCTATTTCCAGGATGAAGATGGCCTTTGGGTTGAAAAGGTAGGCCCTTGGGCGAACGAAAAGCAAAAGATAATTTCTGATTACGTTCAAATCGCAAGCGCAACGCGGCGTAAATATAGGCATTGCAGTTTCATCGATGTCTTTTCTGGTCCCGGGCGATCTCAGATCCGGGAAACAGGTGAGCTTACAGATGGAAGTCCGGTTGTCGCTTATAAGAAGGCGCGGTCTAGCGTCCCCTTTTCAAGCGTTTATGTTTCCGACGCTGACGCTGATTTGCTTGCATCAGCCGCAACGCGTCTCCGGACCATGGGGGCGCCCGTCGTTGCGGTCGCGGGACCAGCAAGTGAAGCTCTTCCTAGAATTGTTAATCAAGTCAACAAGTCAGGTCTTCATCTGGCCGTTTTAGACCCGCACAATCTCGGTACTCTTTCATTTGATTTATTCGAGTGTCTTGCACAATTGAAGCGTGTTGACGTGATAGTTCACGTCAGTTTGGGTGATTTGCAGCGAAACGTGGATCGGTACACATCTAAAGATCATGAGCAATTTGATAGATTTGCGCCTGGGTGGCGTGATCATGTCAGCGTGGAAATGAATCAAAATGCCCTGCGTGCCGCTATTATGGACTACTGGACGGAACGAGTGGTGGCTTTGGGGCTACCACGCGCGAAACATTGTGAGTTGATCCGAGGGTCGAAGGGGCAACGTCTTTATTGGCTTATTTTTCTTGCGAAGCATGATCTACCTCATGCTTTCTGGGAGAAAATCACATCGATAGCAAGGGCGCCAACATTTGATTTTTGAAAATGCCGATTAGTTTCAATCGCAGCGTTCGTGAAGGGACCACGGTGCCCTATGCACCAATATTCGACGATATACGGAGAAACAACGGTTTTACTGATCTACGAGGGTGCCCCGATCTTGCGGAGAAAATTGTCGAAGGTTCTTCGTCTCCTGCGCTTCAGAGTCTGTTGATAAGGATGTCAAGGGAGCGATCGTATTTTTCCCTTGGCTGCGATTTGGGAACGCATGTCGAAGAGATGCAGCCAAAAAGCAGAAAAAATGTCGCTGGTGGATACATTCAAGTTGCGTCCATGGATTATTCAGTTGCAACAACCGATTTATACGATCGGTTTTGCGACGCGCTGGAAAAAGCGCTCGGGCGTTTCGTCGAAAAGCAGCACTGGACGATTAACTTAGAAGGGGCATATGTACAGTTTAAGCTGCCTGACGAGAAAGAGGTTTTAGCGCCGTCAATTTGGATTTGGTTCTTTGCGGCCGCAAGGACTGAAGTGAAGGCGGTTGAGTCTCGGGAAGAGTTGATAGTGGCTCTCGATAAGGGGCTTCATGCGGAAGCGGTCCGCAGATGTTTGCCAAAGTAAATTACCTTCGAAGTGTTCTCGTAGATGCAATGGTTATATCCGTTAGCCATTTTTGCGGCCGCTTCCGTATTTTGGCTGAAACTGGCTGAACGTTACGGAAGCAGCCGCAAGCTGCTCCTTGCTAGGCACGAGCATGTTGTTTGAGGCCGGAGCCTCCATGCGCACTGCCGAAGACCGATCCGCAGACAGCGGCGCCCCCGCCAGCGCCGCCGCGATCTGGGCGCCGTTGCGCCCCTTCATCGCCGGAGAAGCGCGGCTGGCGCTGCGTGCCGCGCGAAAGCCCTGGACCGCAGGTCTCTACGAATTCCTCCGCTTCGGCGTGAAGCAGGCTTGGGCCTGCCTGTTCGGCGGCATCGCGGTGGCGCTGATGCTGGCGACCTGGAAGTTCTATCCGGCGCATGCGCCGCTGGCGCGCTACGACTTTCTCTTCCTCTGCATGCTCGGCATCCAGGCTGCGCTGCTCGCAGCGCGGCTGGAGACGTGGGAGGAGGCCAAGGTTATCCTCGTCTATCGCCTCGTCGGGTCAGCGATGGAGCTGTTCAAGACCGCGACCGGCTCGTGGATCTATCCGGAGCCGAGCCTGTTTCGGCTGGGCGGCGTGCCGCTGTTCTCGGGCTTCATGTATTCCTGCATCGGCAGCTATCTCTGCCGGGTCTGGCGCCTGTTCGACTTCCGCTTCATCGGCCATCCGCAGCGGCGCTGGCTGATCGCTTTAAGCGCTGCGATCTACCTCAACTTCTTCCTCGACCATTACGGCCTCGACCTGCGCCTGGTGCTGTTCGTGCTATCAGCGCTGCTGATCGACCCGGCCACCGTTCACTTCAAGGTCTGGCGCGTGCACCGCTCGATGCCGCTGCTGCTGGGGCTCGTGCTGGTGTCGCTGTTCATCTGGCTGTCGGAGAACATCGGCACCTTCACCCGCGTCTGGCTCTATCCGTCACAGAGCCAGGGCTGGGCCATGGTCCCGGTCGGAAAGCTCGGCTCGTGGTTTCTGCTGCTGATCATCAGCTACACGCTGGTCAGCCTGATCAACCGGCCGCGGGAGATGGAGCGTGAGGAAGCGAGGCCGGATGCGGCCGAGCCGGCAAGCAGGGCGGCTTAAATGGGGTGTAGGATGGGCAGAGCGAGCGTGCCCACCGCCTTTGTTTACGTGACGAATCGTGGGCACGCGCTTTGCGCTTGCCCGCCCTACGGGCATTTTATCGTGGCCCTGCCTTGATCATAAAAATCCGCCCTCCGGAGGAGGGCGGATGAGGGCGCTGGCCTCAGAAGCAGCGCAGCGTGCCGTTCGGCATGCGCACGGCCGGGTGGCCGGTCCTGCGAATGCAAAAGTCTTGCCTCTGGCCGCCGAACACACAGCGTCCGTAGCCGTTGCGGTGGCCGTTCGGACCGCACCCACCGAGCGCGGACGCCGGCGCGGTGGCGGAGAGAACAGCGGTCGAGAGAACGGCGAGGCCGAGCAATCCAGCGAAAATGGTCTTCATCAAACAACCTCCCATAGCGGCATTCCGCGAATGCCATGCGTCATCAATGGACCCACGCGTCAGTGCGTATCAGAAACGACCGGGATCTTGACGCGTCGTCAGCGGAGGGGCGCACGCAACGCGTGAAGCCGGACATGCTTGCGACAAGATCGCAGCGTCGTCATTGACCCGGCAGGATTAGATCGATGGGCTTGAATGGGGGATGAATGAATGGCACCGCCGACGCTGCGCGATGGAAACGCAGGGCAGGCATTCCGACGCGACGTCGGCGCTACTTCTTCTTCGCACCCACCCGGTCGAGGCGCTTGATCTCGAGCGGCGGGCGGCCGGATTTTTCGGCGATCTCGCGGTCCTGCTCCATAGGAAGCCGCGGGCCGGCTCATCGCCGTCCAGGCCGCCGAGCAGCTCGGCCGGCACCCGCCGGTTGGAGCGCTGCGAGCCGTCCTCGTAAGTCACGTTGAAGAAGGCGAATTCGCCTTTGGGATTGGTTCCGGGCTTTTTGGGCATGGTGGCTTTTCGGCGATATTGCTCGCGGCGTCAACGACGCGGGGCGCCGATCTGCTCGCTAAATCTGTTGAACAGGATGGTTAAACTCGGATGGGCGAAGCCGCCCCGGACGGGCGGCGCGCGCCCTCGGTACGATCTCCGCTCTATATGGTGCGCACGCTCCGCTTTGCCCACCCTGCAGACCGGAGAATGGTCCTCGATTTTGCCGGATAAGCATGCCTTGATGCGCCCGATTCCGTGTCACCGTGATGAACCCAGTGAACGTCATGCCGATGCCGCAGCTCACCGTCTGGTACAATACGCGCTGCCCGGTCTGCGACGCCGGGATCGGCTGGCAACGGAACAAGCTGTTGGCATTGGTGCGCTCGGGCCGGGTCGCCTTCAAGGACATCAACGACGAGCCGGAGGCGTTGGCCGCCTACGGCGCCGGTGTCGACGACGTTAGGCGCAGGCTGCACGCGACCGACGAGGAGGGGCATCTGATCGTCGGCGCCGACGTCGCGCTGTTGCTCTGGAAGCTGACGCCGGGCGAGGGCTGGCTGGCCAAGCTGCTCGGCAATCCCGTGATGCGCCCGGTGACGCGCTTCGGCTACGACCGTTTTGCCGACGTGCTGTTCGCCTGGAATAAGCGCAAGGGACGTTGGTGAAGGCTGGTTCGTTCGAGAGCGAGGCATTTGCCACGAGCTCCAGTCCCTTCTCCCCTTGCGGGAGAAGGTGGCGCGAAGCGCCGGATGAGGGGTCTCTATCCGCGGAGAGAAACCCCTCACCCGGTTTCGAACTTCGTTCGAAACCACCCTCTCCCGCAAGGGGAGAGGGTGCACCGTCGCTGCCGCGCGCTCTGACTCCCTTCTCCCCTTGTGGGAGAAGGTAGCGCGAAGCGCCGGATGAGGGGTTTGTCTCCGCGCGCACGGCCGATTGGAGAGAAACCCCTCACCCGGCTCGCCGCCACGTGCCGCGTCGGCGATCCACCCTCTCCCACAAGGGGAGAGGGTACACCACCGTTGCCGTGCGAGCGGGCCACGCGGATGCTGCCAACCTCGCCCCGCTTGCGGGGAGAGGTCGGATTGCATCGAAGATGCAATCCGGGTGAGGGGGCACAGGTCAAACGACATACACTGCTCGTGCGTCTGCCCCTCACCCCAACCCTCCCAGCGCGAGCGAAGCTCGTCGCGACCCCGTAAAGAACGGGGAGAGGGAGCGCGTCTTCATTGCCGCCCTTATTTTGACGTCGCTCTTGCCGCCATGCCATGATGCGCAGCACCGCATAGGCAAGAGGAATCAGCATGTTCATCCGCCGTCTCGCATTCGCATTCGCGGCCTGTCTCGCGGCGAGCTCCGCGCAGGCTGCCCGCTGCGGCGGCGATTTCAATTCGTTCATCGCGAGCTTCTCTGCCGAGGCGCAACAGGCCGGGATCTCCGGCGGCGTGATATCGAGCGCACTCGGCAGCGTCAGCATCGATCCCGGCGTGCTCGCCTTCGACCGCCGCCAGCGCTACACCTTCAACAAGACGTTCGAGCAGTATGTCTCCACCCGCGTCGGATCGGGCCGCATCAATGGCGGCCGCGCCATGCTGCAGCGGCATGCGGCGCTGCTGGCGCGCATCGAGCAGCAATATGGCGTGCCGCGCCAGATCCTGGTGGCGATCTGGGGACTGGAGACCGATTTCGGCCGCGGCGACATGGGCAGATTGCCGGTGATCCGCACGCTCGCCACGCTCGCGCATGACTGCCGCCGCTCCGACCTGTTCCAGGGCGAGCTGCTGGCGGCGCTGAAGATCCTGCAGCGTGGCGACCTGCCGTTGCGCGATTTGATCGGCGCCTTTGCCGGCGAGATCGGCCAGACGCAATTTCTGCCGTCGTCCTACATCAAATACGGTGTCGATTTCGACGGCGACGGCCGCGTCGATCTGCGCCACAGCGTGCCCGACGTGCTGGCCTCGACCGCGAACCTGCTGCACACTAACGGCTTCAAGATGGGCGGCTCCTACGAAGAGGGCAGCGAGAATTTTGAAGCGATGCGCGAATGGAATCACGCGGTGATCTATCGCAAGACCATCGCGTATTTTGCCGACAGGTTGATTGAGCGGTAAGGCGGGAGCGTTCCCCCATTCTCCGCCGTCATTCGGGGGCGATGCGAAGCATCGAGCCCGGAATCCATAATCACAGACGGATGTCGTGAAAGCAGGCTGTCGCTCCAGCTTTCGCCAAATGAGCTGTCGTGGTTATGGATTCCGGGCTCGCGCTCCGTGCGCCCCGGAATGACGGCGGAAGAAAGAGCGCGCGACATCCACAACCGTCATTGCGAGGAGCCGGCGGCGACGAAGCAATCCAGAATTTGCTGCAGCTCTGGATTGCTTCGCTTCGCTCGCAATGACGGCCGGGATCGCGTGCTTGCGATGCGCCACTTGCCCGTCGGGTTACTTTGTCGCACCCCGTTCGCACTTGCCTCGTCGGGCAAATCAAGTTCACATTCTTCGGCGTCCCGGCCCGATGAGAGGGGCGCTTCGCGATCGTCACGAGCGTTGGGCTGGAGATGCGGTGGACGTGAGCGTGTCGTCGCGAGTTTCGCGGACGAGCGATGCATTCACGGACGGCGAAGTCGTGTGGTCCTGATATCCCGGTGCTGATATCGAGGTCGTCGAACTCGACGGGTTCGCGACCGACGGGGGCAAACAAGCCGGTCCCCGGGGAGAGCGCGTATAAGCCGTAACCCATCGTGCAGGGAATGCCGGATGATCTGGCTGATCCTGTGGTGACTGCCGCCAGCTTTTCTTGTTGCTGGCGGGCCATGGGTGAGGCCTTCACCCGGCATTCCCTGCGCCCTCTCACTTGTAGAGAGCGGAATGAAACTAATAACTCGGACAGCTGATGTCGCGAGAACGACATCTCATATCTGCTGTCATGCCCCGCATACGCGGAAAAAGACATCGAGCAAGGCAACACGATGGATGCGACGACGACGGTCGAAAAACGGTCACCCCTGCTTCATCCGCCTTCGCCAGCCGCTTCGCCATCACGCGCCAATAGGTGCCCGGCAGCAAGCGCTGCAGCAGATCCATGAAGCGCGCGTCGCTGCCGATCAGGATGCGCGGCTCGTTGCGCTCGATGCCCTTGATGATGCGCAGCGCCGCATCGCGCGGCGTGGTCTTCGCGAGCCTCTCGAACCGCTCGATCGCATCAATGCGTCGCGCATTATCCGTGACGCCGTACCCCATCCGCGCGTTGCGCGCGATCGCGGTGGCGATGCCGCCGGGATGCACCACCGACAGCCTGACCTTGCTCTGCGCAGCCTCGAGTTCGTGCCGCAGGCTTTCGGAGAAGCCGCGCACCGCGAACTTCGCAGCAGAGTAGGCGGATTGCCCCGGCGGCGCGACGATGCCGAAGATGGAGGAGAGGTTGACGATATGCGCTTGCGTCTGTCGCGACAGATGCGGCAGGAAGGCGCGCGTGCCGTGCACGACGCCCCAGAAATTGATCGCGAACAGCCACTCGATCTCGGCCTGGTCGATTTCGTCGAACTGGCCGAACAGCGCCACGCCGGCATTGTTGATCAGGATGTTCAGTGCCGGATGCGCGGCGCATGCCTCCTGCGCGAACGCACCGACCGCAGCCGCGTCCGCGACGTCGAGCCGGTGCACGGTCACCTTGTTGCGCGCTCGTCGCGGCGATCTCTGCAGCAACCGCTCGCAAACCGGCCTCGTCGCGATCGGCCAGCGCGAGATCACACCCGCGTGCCGCAAGCTCGATCGCGAGCGCCCGCCCGATGCCGCTGGCAGCACCTGTCATCGCCGCAGCCGCGCCTTTGATTGTCGTCATTGTTCCTCCCATGTGCTCGGAAATTATGCAGCTCGGGGTGCATCGGAAATTTTTCTGCGGGTTTTGTGGCACTTTTTCACATTGGAACCGAACCAAGTCCGCGGTTCCGCTTTTAACTCACGTTACTGCTGAAAATTCGCACCTTTTTCGGAGGCACTATGGGACAATCCAAACCCTTTCGCGCCACGGCGCTGATCGTAGAAGACGATCCGATGCAGCGGGAAATGATGAGCCTCCTGCTGGAGGAGAGCGATTATGACGTCATCAGTTGCGAGAGCGCCGAAGCCGCCGAGCTCGTGCTGAAGCGCAGCGGGGGCCGCGTCCTGTTGCTGATGACCGACGTGCAGCTTGCCGGCCGCATGAACGGTGTGGAACTGGCGCATATCGCCAAACGGCGTAACCCGGACCTGACTGTGGTGGTGACCTCGGGCCGGCCGTTGTCGCAGCCGCTACCGGAGGATGCAAAGTTCTGGTCGAAGCCCTGGGCGCCGCTCGACGTGCTGCGCGAGGCCGAGACCGCGCTGGTGAACCAGGCTCCGGCGCCGCGGCGAGGCTAGGTTCGGCGCTGGGTTAGGCGCGGCCGGCTTCCGCCGCCGCGCGCGCCATGGTACTGGCGAAGGACGTGCCCGCTTCGAGGGTCTTCGCCGTGTCTGTCGCGTTTCTTCTGACCTCTCTCATCGTGGTGGCCGCACCGGGCACCGGCGTGCTGTACACGCTCGCCGTTGCGCTGACGCGTGGCGGCCGCGCAGCCGTCACGGCGGCATTCGGTTGCACGCTCGGCATCATTCCGGCGATGCTGGCTGCGATCTTCGGGCTCGCCGCCGTGCTGCACACCAGCGCGACGGCCTTTGCCGCGCTGAAATATTGCGGCGTGCTCTATCTGCTGTACATGGCCTGGCAGGCGCTGCGCGAGACCGGCGCGCTCGCGGTCGACACGCGCAGCAAGGCGCGGTCGCATGGCCGCATCATTCTCACCGGCTTTCTGATCAACATCCTCAACCCGAAACTGTCGATCTTCTTCCTCGCCTTCCTGCCCCAGTTCATCGCCGCCGACGCGCCGCATCCGCTCGCCGAGATGCTCGCGCTGAGCGGTGTGTTCATGGCGATGACGTTCGTGGTGTTTGTGATCTACGGGGTGTTCGCGGCGCGGGTGCGCGCCTCGGTCGTGACGCGGCCGAACGTGATGGCCTGGATGCGGCGGGCCTTTGCCGGCGGCTTCGTGCTGCTCGGGGCGCGGCTCGCCTTGAGCGACCGTTGAGAGGCGAGGCGTCGCCGCCACGCCTTTCGTTGCCCGGGGGAGGAGAGAGCCCGGGTGAAGCCTCGGCTCCACCCGGGACGTGCAAACTACCTGGTTACTTCTTCTTGGCGGCCTTCTTGGTCTTCTTGGCCGTTTTCTTGGTGGCCTTGGCGGCCTTCTTCGCTTTCTTCGCCATAGTGTCCTCTCAGGGAATGATGGATTGAACGCGACGCGAGGCATGCTCTCTCGGACTATATCCTTGCAACATCCTCGAAAATCGATCCCAGCAGATTCGCAGCCTGCTGCCTCATCGCGCGCCCGCCTGTCACCCCTTTATCCACAAGTGTCTTGCAAGTCCGGTGCGCGCGAGTGCGCATACCGCGGCCGCGCAGGGTTAACAGCGCGCAAATCCCCATCTTCATGGATTCACAACCAAGGCATGATCTCGCTTGCGCCATTGAGGGTCCATTAATGGCACTGGTTCCATCCTGCCGGCAAAGACAGGGATGGTCATGGACGAGACGTTCGGAGACAGAGAGGACAGGACCACGCGCGTCCTGCTGTTGCGATGATGAGCGTTCCGACGCTGTGGATGGTCATCGTCTTCAACTTCCTCGCCATGGGGCTGGTCTGGCTCTATGTCGCGCGCGCCTATCCGAAGTTCGAGGCGGCACGCTATTGGGCGGCGGCTTCGCTCTTTGCATCGGTCGGCGCCGCGATCGCGATGCTGCGCGGAAGCATCGAGCCGTTCCTGCCGCTGGTGGTCGGCGGCGGCTTGATGGTGCTGGCGTGCTGCCTGGCGGCGGCCGGCGTGCGGCGCTTCTACGATATGCAGGCGTCCTGGCGCATGCCGGTGTTCGTCCCTGTAGCCACCGCGTTCGGACTTGCGGTCTTCATCTATGGCATCGACGACATGGCGATGCGCATCGTGGTCTATTCGATCGGCCAGTGCATTCCGCTGCTCTCGACGCTGAAGCCGACGCTGGGCCGACGCACCAACCGGACCAATCCCGGCGCCCGGCTGGCAGGCATCATCGCGCGCGGCGATCCTCGCTCTGCAGGTCTTCCGCTTCGTCTGCGCGCTGCTGCATATCGGCGGCCCGCTGACGCTGACCGATTTCAACGCGCTGCAATCGGGATTGATGCTGCTGCTGGTGTTCCTGGGGCTGTCGTGGAATTTCGCGTTCCTGCTGATGGCCGTGGAGCGGCTGCGCAACGAGGTCGCCGATCTCGCGCTGCTCGATGATCTCACCGGCGTCGGCAACCGGCGCTATCTGATGCAGCGGCTGACCGAGGAATGCGCCCGGTCGGAACGGTCGGGCGAGGCGTTCGCGCTGCTGGTGATCGATCTCGACGGCTTCAAGACCATCAACGACACGTATGGACATGCGGCCGGCGACGCCTGCCTGCAGCACTTCACGGTGATGGCGCAGACACGGCTGCGGCCCGGCGACATGCTGGCGCGCACCGGTGGCGACGAGTTCTGCATCGTGCTGCCGTCCTCCGGCCTGCATGAAGGCGCGATGATCGCGCAGCGGGTGCTGCAGGTCTGTCGCGATGATGCCGAGGCCTGTGCCGGCGCCGACATTCCGATCGCAGTCTCGATCGGGGTCGCGCAATGGACCCGCGAGATCGGCGCGTTTCCGGACCGGCTGGTCGCGCAGGCTGACCGAGCGCTCTATGTGGCAAAGAAAGACGGCAGGAACGGCTACGCGCTCCACCACGATGCGCCGTCGGTTGCGCCCGGGTTCGAGGCGTCGCTCGAGGCCGCGTTGCTGGCGGGCGGTCCCGCGGCGGATTGATCCCGAAGCACTTCAACAACAGACAGCCAAAAAAAGCCGGCGTCGCCGCCGGCTTCCGTTACCTGTCGATCCGGCCGCCGCGCGCTAGTGCGCGGCTTCCAGCGCTGCGGCTTCCGCCTTCGCGATCGTGCCCTTGACCGCCGATTGCACCTTTTCGAAAGCGCGGACTTCGATCTGGCGCACGCGCTCGCGGGAGACGCCGAACTCGGCGGCGAGATCCTCGAGCGTCATCGGCTCGTCCGCCAGGCGCCGCGCCTCGAAGATGCGGCGTTCGCGCGGGTTGAGCACGCCGATCGCGCCGGTCAGCGCCTGCCGGCGATGATCGAACTCCTCGTGCTCCGCCATGATGGCTTCCTGGTTGGGCGAGTTGTCGACCAGCCAGTCCTGCCATTCGCCGGCTTCGCCGTCGTCACGGATCGGCGCGTTCAGCGAGGCGTCGCCACCGAGGCGGCGGTTCATGTCGACCACGTCCTGCGCGGTCACGCCGAGCCGCTTGGCGATCAGCGCGACCTGGTCGGGATGCAGATCGCCTTCATCCAGCGCGGAGATCCGGCTCTTGGCCTTGCGCAGGTTGAAGAAGAGCTTCTTCTGGTTCGCCGTGGTGCCCATTTTCACGAGCGACCAGGAACGCAGGATGTACTCTTGTATCGACGCTTTGATCCACCACATGGCGTATGTGGCGAGACGAAATCCCTTCTCGGGCTCGAAGCGCTTGACCGCCTGCATCAGGCCGACATTGCCTTCCGAGACGACCTCGGAGATCGGCAAGCCATAGCCGCGATAGCCCATGGCGATCTTGGCCACGAGCCTGAGATGGCTGGTCACGAGTTTATGCGCTGCGTCGCTGTCGTCATGCTCGCGCCAACGCTTGGCGAGCATGTACTCCTGCTGCGGTTCCAGCATCGGGAACTTGCGGATTTCAGCGAGGTAGCGAGCAAGTCCGGATTCTCCGTTGAGAACCGGCAATGTAGCTGTCCGGGCCATTGAGCGCCCTCCAGTTGGTTCAGGCCCCCGATAGCGGCGGGCCAGGCAAGACGGTCGCTTTCCTTAAAGCCGGCCGGCTGGCGATGTTCCTGCGTCGGGAATTCGACGCAGGTGCAATATACACGATCTGCCCCCTCCGATGGAAGGATTGCAGGGGTCACGTCACCGTGTGCCTGGTATAAGCTTTTGGTATGGTTGCTGTTTTCCAAGAGGCCTGCGTCATAGCGCCGCTTCTAGTGCCTCGCGCAAATGCAAGAGATCAGGCGGCAGGTCGGATTCCCAGCGCAGGATGTCCCCGGTCCGGGGATGCTCGATCGTCAACATATAAGCATGCAGCGCCTGTCGCCCAAGGGCACCGAGTGCCTGCTGCGCCCCGGCCGCCAGCTGGCTCGCTTTGGTCTTGAAATGCGGGCCATAGACCGAATCTCCCAGCAAGGGATGGCCGAGATGGGCGAGATGCACCCGGATCTGGTGGGTGCGCCCGGTCTCCAGCCGGCAGGCCAGCAGGCTCGCGACCGGTTTGCCGTCGCGGCCCGAGAACGCCTGCTGCAGCTCATAATGGGTCACCGCCTCGCGGCCATGCGGCCGCACCGCCATCCGCTCCCGCGCATGCGGGTGACGGTCGATCGGCGCGTTGACGGTGCCGTGCTGCCGGTGCGGCAGCCCCCAGGCGAATGCCAGGTAGCCGCGCTCCATCGCACCGGTGCGGCCGTGATCGGCGAACTGCGCGCTCAGCGATTGATGCGCCAGATCGTTCTTGGCCACGATCATCAGGCCGGAGGTGTCCTTGTCGAGCCGGTGCACGATGCCCGGCCGCTTGACCCCGCCGATGCCGGACAGGCTGGCGCCGCAATGGGCGATCAGCGCATTCACCAGCGTCCCGGTTTCGTGGCCGGCCGCCGGATGCACCACGAGGCCAGCCGGCTTGTCGAGGACGATGATGTCTGTGTCCTCGTAGACGATCGTGAGCGGGATATCCTCCGCTTCCGGCTCGGCGGGCACCGCCTCCGGCACGTCGATTGTGATCGTCTCGCCGTGCCCGACATGATAAGCGGGGTCGCGAACCGCCTCCGCGGCGATGCTGACTTGGCCCGCCAGGATCAGCGCCTTCAGCCGCGACCGCGACAGTTCCGGCAGCCGTGCCGCGAGCACGCGGTCGAGCCGCGCCGATCCCTCGTCGCCGGCGACGACGACCGTGACCAAGCCTTGAAGATGCGAGCCTGAGATTTCCATGAATATGACCGTTGCGCCCGAACCATCTCCCGAGCAGGCTCAGCTGATGGCGCGTCTGCGGCGCATGATGATGATTGCAGGCGTGACCACGTCGATCGCGATCGCCGTCCTGCTGGTTGCCATCGGCTACCGCCTTTTCCGCGGCGAGGGAAGGAGCACGTCAGGTCCCGACGTCACCGCGGTGCTGCCGAAGGGCGCCCGGGTGGTGTCGACCGCCGCAGCGGGCGACCGGCTGGCCGTGACCCTGGATGTCGCCGGCACCACCGAAATCCGCACCTTCGATGCAAAAACCCTGAAACCCGCCGGGCGGCTGCGGTTTGCGGCGGAGCCGTGAGCGGGCGGGGCTTTGCGACTGGGTAAACTGCTTGATGTTCGGTAAAAGCCGAAGGTAATTGACGTTCCCGTATGTCGCCGCGGTCTCCGTGCACCTCTCCCGCTTGCGGGGCGAGACGAGCGAAGCTCGCTCTGAGAGCTCGTATCGCATCGAAGATGCGATACGGGTGGGGGAATTGCCTCCATTCGTACCAATGTTCGCGGCTGCCCCCACCCCGACCCTCCCCCGCAAGCGGGAGAGGGGGCGGACCGCCCGATTGGCTGCGACTTTCGCAATGACATCACGATAATTCCACCGCCCGTCTTGCGGCGCGCCGATTTCGCGGCTATTCGGTTCACCTCACGCTCCCTTCGTCTAGCGGTTAGGACGCGGCCCTCTCAAGGCTGAAACAGGGGTTCGATTCCCCTAGGGAGCGCCATTCTCCGGCGCTTTTCCCTTCATCTCTGGCCTGATGGCGCGGCTTCGCAGCCTCGCGGCGCGTTTTCGCGTCCGAGCTTTGCTCTTTGCACGCCCTCTTCAAGAGGAGGGCGCAGGGAAGGCCGGGTGCAGGCCGCACCCATGGCCCGCCTGCAGAAAAAAAGCAGGCGGCGTCACCACAGGATTGGCCGATACAACCGGCCTTCCCTGCGCGATGGGCTTAACGGCTGCTCCGTGCTCTCCCAGGGGACTGGGCTTGTTTGCCCCCGTCATCGGCATCGTCGCCGACCAAGACACCAGCGTCGGGGTGTCGGGACCACACGGCTTGACCGTCCGCACCGGATCGTTCGTCCGCACGCGAAACGCGCACTGCGACCCGACGCGGCCACCGCATCCCACGCTCCACGGTCCGTGACGATCGCGAAATGCCCCCTCTCATGAGCGCGGGACGGCGAGAAGCATCGTTCTGATTTGCCCGACGACACAAGCCGTGCAGGGTGCGGCAAACTGGCACGACGGGCAATTTGGGCATGGGTGCAATGCGGGGTGGCTATATCGAGCCGAGCCAGGGGCGAAGAGGAGTGCTTCGAGCGGGCCAACTATCGTCGAGTTAACTTCACCGCCACTGTAATCCTGTCACTGTAATCCGGCCGTTGGCTACTACATCGCCCATCATTGAAATCCGCGCCGTCAGGCCACGGGCTTCTCGGAAAACAAGAGGGTCCGTGTCGTCAGATCCACCCGGTCCCATCTAACAAGGAGTGTGACCCTGGGTCTGAGAGGGCCAAGATTGCCAATCGCCATCGCGTAGCATGAAGGTCCCAACTTCGATTCCGGAAAGTTACGACCGCACCAGCAGGCTGTAACGGGAAAAAGCCGTATCTTCGAGGTCGGGCAAAATCCGCGAGACGGCGTCCCCTTCCGGAGGGCCAACGGCTCTAGAAGCGCAGAGATGCCAAAAAGCTTCACCGCAAATCGTGGCGTCGGTCTTGGCGATGATGACGAGATCGCGCGCTTTCGATGCGGCCGAGATCTTCGCCGCCATGCCATGCGCGTCGGCGAGCCTCTTGTCGTTCAAATGACCGCACTTCTTGGGCAGGATCTGGTCTTCGAGGTGAAGCGCGCAGGCGCCGGCATCCTAGAAGACGCGGTTGCGTACATCACGTTCAGCGCCTCGGCATAGCGGATGTCAGCGTCGACGAGGAAGGGCAGTCCCGCTGCGGCCGACGATCTGGCGAACGAAGAAGGCGACTTCGTCCATGCCGATGAGCGGAGTTCTGGTGACAGTGCATTTAACTCACAGCTCTCGTAAGCCGAAGAGGCGGATCACGCTGCGCTGATCCGCTCTCAGGGCCGCTGCTGAATGAGACTTCGGGCGCAGATAGGGCAATCCAACCCCACGGTGCACGCGCTCAATACCGACCGCCGCTGCGCTCTTGTTGCTTGATCCAATCCGATAACGTCGCGGGTGTTGATCCCCGCTCCGGACGCGAGTGTTTCGAGGTTGCGGTGCGGTTGCCCCGGATCGTCTCCGTGTGCGTGCGCTGAGGCGTCGCAGCGCCCGTTCCGGAGACCACTCTCGATGGAGTGGCGAGCTTCTCAGCGGCCTCTTTTTCGAGACGAAGCTTTCTCAGCCGCTCCATCTTCTCGCGTTCCGGGTCTGGAGCTTGAGGCGGCAGCGTTCTCTCGCGGGCGGCCTCGGCCGAGATCAACCGTCCGATGATGGCGCGTTCGCCGAGCGCTTTGCACGCTTCCAGCCGATGCAGCCCTTCGACCAGAACGAAATGGTCTTTCTCGCGCCGAACGAGAATGGCCTCCTGTTGTCCGATGTCCAGAATGCTCCCCGCGATGTCTTGCACCACTTCGGGATTGAGCGCTTTCCGCTTCTTCTCGGGAACGTGAATCTTGTCGATTGGGAAGCTTGCCGGTTCGGACACAGTCGATGCTCCCTGATGATCGAGCCGGGTCCAATGGACCGGTCGATGTTGTCACGCATCCCAGGTTCGGAACGAGGCATCGCGAACGGTTGGAGAGACGCGGCACGCGCGTCTACATTAGTGACATTACGCTTCGGGCCGCAAGCGTGCGATCGGGAGGAACCGTGCGTGTCCCTCGCTTTCCGCGATCGATCCATCGCGAAATCGGCATGGTCGCAATGTCAGCGCCTGGCTTTCGGTCCGCGGATTCGCGGCGCGTCATCCGCCGTTCTGTGAGGACGTCCTCCTGCTCACCGCGAACGCATGATGGCGACGCGCGTGCATGCAAGTCCGCATCTCGGCGGATCTCGCGGCGCTGATCCGTCCTATTTGCTGCAGATGTTGTTGCCATCCGCCTTGCGGCAGACCGATTGAGCGGCCATTCGGATCGCCTTACGCTCCCTTCGTCAGCCTCTTCAGTGTAGCGCTCCGCTTCCGCCAGCGTCGTGTGGCCGAGCACCGACATGATCGTTTTTGCCGTCGCGCGGGCTTCAGCAAGACGGCGCCCGGTCGCCTTACGCAATCCATGCAACTGACAATCGCGCGGAGCCCGGCGTCGGTGACGGCATCGCGCACCCATCGGCTGAAGCCGACGATGGCGAATGCTTCGCCCCATGCTGCGGTGATGATCCAAAGATGTTCGCGCCTCGCAACCGCCAGCGCGCCCTCACAAAATCGCCCCAAAAGAGCCCGGTCTGAATCGAACGCATTGCTTTGCGGCGATCGAGATCGTGCTGAATATCGCATTGCGAAATCGCGGCATCGCAATTGACAGGCGAAGGCGCGTGTGAAATTTTACCCAAGCTGAAAAAAATTACAGGGTGGAGACGTGAGCGCCAGCGATCGGCCCATTTCGCCTGATAGCGATGATGCGAGCCTCGCATCGCGTGCGGCCTGGCTGCATTACGCCGGCGGGCTCACCCAGGGTGAGATCGCGTCGCGCCTGAACATTCCCGCCATCAAGGCGCATCGGTTGATCGCGCGCGCCGGACGCGAAGGCCTGATCCGCATTTTCGTCGACGGCGCCGTTGCGGACTGTGTGAAGTTCGAGGAGACGCTTAAGGAGCGCTTTCAGCTCGACCTGGTCCAGGTCGCGCCCGATCTCGGTGAGGCCGGCCTGCCGCTCAAGGCCCTGGCGTTTTCCGGCGCGAGCTATCTGCATGCGGTCCTGCAGCGCGACGCGGGACAGATCGTCGGCATCGGTCACGGGCGCACGCTGGCTGCCGTGGTCAGGCATCTGCCGTCGATGCCGACGTCGGAAGTCAAGTTCGTGTCGCTGCTCGGCGGCTTGACGCGAAAATTCTCGGCGAGCCCGTTCGACGTCATCCATCTCATTGCCGAGCGGACCGACAGCGAAGCCTATCTGATGCCGGTGCCGCTCTATGCCAACAGCGCGGCGGATCGCGCCGTGCTGCTCGCGCAGCTTGGCATCTCCGCGGTGTTCGATCTGGCGCGGCGGGCGGACCTGATGCTGGTCGGCATCGGCGAGGCACGCCCGAGCGGGTCGCTGGTGAAAACCGGAATGATCCGCCCTGATGAAGTCGCGGAACTTGAGCGTGCCGGCGTCGCCGGCGAGATGCTCGGGCATTTCTTCGACGCCAGCGGCAACATGGTCGAAACCGAATTGTCCAGCCGCTCGATCTCGCTGTCGCCGCGGGATCTGCGCGGCCGCAACATCGTGGCGATCGCAGGAGGGCCGAGCAAGGTCGAAGGCATCCGCGCAGCATTGGCCAGCGGACTTCTGAAAGGGCTGATCACCGATGAACTCACCGCGCGCCGTCTCGTCGATGAGCGGAGCGCGGTTGTTCCCGACAAAAAGAACGGCAAAGGCCGTCGCGTCCAAACGCAGAAAAAAGCAAAGGGAGTGAAACATGACAGACAGAATTAAGGATCTGTTCGACGCCTATGCGGCTGGTCGTGTCAGCCGTCGAGACCTGATGCGCGGCGCCGCCCGTCTCGGCGTCACCGCGGCAACCGCAAACCTGCTGCTCGGCTCCTCGTTCGTGGAGGCGATGGCCGCCGATTACGATTGGCAGGCGCAGAAGGGGACGGCGATCAAGCTGCTGCTCAACAAGCATCCCTATGCCGACGCGATGATCGCCGACCTCGAGAACTTCAAGAAGATGACCGGGATCGAGGTCAGCTACGACGTGTTTCCGGAAGACGTCTATTTCGACAAGGTGACGGCGGCGCTGTCGTCGAAGTCCGATCAGTACGATGCCTTCATGACCGGTGCCTACATGACCTGGACCTATGGTCCGGCCGGATGGGTGGTCGATCTCAACGAGTACATCAAGGACCCGAAGAAGACCAACCCGAACTTCGCCTGGGATGACGTGATGCCGGGCTTGCGCGCATCGACCGCCTGGAACGGCGTACCCGGCGGTGAGCTCGGCTCGGCGGATGCCAAGCAGTGGTGCATTCCCTGGGGCTATGAGCAGAACAACCTGACCTATAACCGCAAGATGTTCGAAAAGGCCAAGGTCAGCGTGCCGAAAAACCTCGGCGAGTTGAAGGAGACGGCCGCGAAGCTGACCAAGGATCTCGGCGGACCCTATGGCATCGGCGTGCGCGGATCGCGCTCCTGGGCGACGATCCATCCGGGCTTCCTGTCGGGATATGCCAATTTCGGCGAGAAGGATTTCACGGTCAACGGCGGCAAGCTCAAGGCCGCGATGAACACCGCCGGCTCGAAGGCGTTCCACCAGCAATGGGTGGACATGATCCGGGAGTCGGGCCCGAAGAACTGGTCCACCTACACCTGGTATCAGGTCGGCACCGATCTCGGCGCCGGTGCATCCGCCATGATCTACGACGCCGATATTCTCGGCTATTTCGAGAACGGCGGCGACAACAAGGAGAAGGGCAATCTCGGCTATGCGGCGTTCGCGGCCAACCCCGCGGCAAAGGCGCCGACGCCGAACGTCTGGATCTGGTCGCTGGCGATGTCCAGCTTCTCGAAGAAGAAGGACGCGGCCTGGAAGTTCATGCAATGGGCGACCTCGGTCGAGCACGACATGTTCGGCGCACGCAAGATGGACTTCGTCAATCCGGTCCGGGCCTCGGTCTGGAAGGACAGCGAATTCCGCGACCGCATCGCGAAATCCTATCCCGGCTATCTCGATCAGTACGAGGCCTCGGCGCCGGGCGCGAAGATCTACTTCACCGCCCAGCCGCTGTTCTTCGACGTCACCACGCAGTGGGCGGAAACGCTGCAGAAGATGGTCGCCAAGGAGGTGCAGGTCAGCGAGGGGCTCGATCAGCTCGCCGCCAGCATCGACAAGCAGTTGCGGGAAGCCGGCCTCGGCTGAGCCTTCTCCGCGACCGTTGTCCTCATAATGCCTGCTCCGCCCGACCCGAAGGGGTCGGGCACCGGAGACTCTCTCATGACGTCACAGCCCATTGACGAGCCCGTTCGCGTCGTCGATCGCCGCCCGGTCGAGTGGCTGCCATATCTGCTCAGCCTGCCGGCGCTCTTGGTCTGCATCGGCATTCTGATTCCGTTCGTCACCGCGCTGTATTATTCGGCGTTGCGATTTCGGCTGAACCTGCCGGCCCTGAAGGGCTTCATCTGGTTCGGCAACTACACCAACCTGCTGTACGATTCCGAGTTCTGGAACACCGTCAGCGTCTCGCTGCGCTACACGGCCATCACGGTCGGCGTCGAGCTCGTGTTCGGATTGATCATCGCGCTGCTGCTGCAGCGGCAGACCCGCATCAACAATCTGATCTCGGTGCTGCTGTTGCTGCCGCTGATGACCGCGCCGGCGATCGCATCGCTGATGTGGAAGCTGATGACGAACCCGAATTTCGGGATCCTGTCCTATCTCGTCAGCCTCGCCGGCGTCTCCGATTTTCGCTGGGCATCCAGCCCGTCGACGGCCCTGTTCACCGTCGTCCTGGTCGACGTCTGGGTCTACACCCCGTTCATGATGGTGCTGCTGCTGGCCGGGTTGCGGTCGCTGCCGCAGCAGCCATTCGAGGCGGCGGCGCTGGACGGCGTGCCTCGGCTGTTCGTGTTCTTCCGGATCACGCTGCCGATGCTGTCGCCCTACATTATCACCGCAAGCCTGTTCCGGCTGCTCGATGCCATCCAGCAATTCGATATCATCTACGCGATGACGCAGGGCGGGCCGGGCAATACCCTGCTGGTGTTCCAGGTCCGCGCCTATCTCGAATTCTACCAGTACACCAATGTCGGGAAGTCGGCGGCGCTGCTGGTCGTGCTCTGGCTGATCACCTACATCCTCTCGCATTTCTTCATCAAGAACTGGCTGCGGCTGCGCGAACGCAGCCACGCCGCGGCATGAGGAGCAGGCCGAAATGGATCGTAGCTCTGTCGTCGAACGCGTCATCCGCGCCGTGCTGCTGACCTTGATCGTGATCTTCTTCCTGTTTCCGATCGTCTGGATCCTGTTGATGTCGTTCCAGACCAACGAGCAGATCCTGCGCATTCCACCCAGCCTCACCTTCGTGCCGACCTTGGGCAATTACAAAGCCCTGATCAGCGGCCATCTGCTGACCAGCGCCGGCTCGCTCGACATCGCCTTCATGCGCAATCTCGGCAACAGCGTGCTGCTGTCGACCTGTGCCGTGGTGCTGGCGCTGATCCTCGGCGTACCGGCGGCCTATGCCTTCGCCCGGTTCAAGTTCCGGCTCAGCGAGGACATCGCGTTCACGCTGCTGTCGTTTCGCTTCGCGCCGCCGCTTTTGGTGCTGCTGCCGCTGTCGCTGTATTTCCAGGAGCTCGGGCTGGACGATACCTATACCGGACTGATCTGGGTCTATCAGTTGATCGCGCTGCCGCTGATCCTCTGGATCGTGCGCGGCTATTTCGAGGATATCTCGCCTGATATCGAGAATGCCTACCGCATTGCGGGCCATTCCTGGTTGCGCACCTTCTTCAAGATCGCCGTGCCGCTGGCCGGGCCGGGCATTGCGGCCGCGGGGCTGCTGTCATTCATCTTCTGCTGGAACAATTTCGTGTTCGCGCTGGTGCTGGCATCCGCCGACAAGCAGCCGGTGACGGTTGGCGCGCTGGCTTTCGTCACCGCGTCCGGAATCCAATACGGCCAGGTGGCGGCCGCCATCGTGCTCTCGGTGACACCGACATTGCTGCTCGCACTCTATGCGCAGCGCTGGCTGGTCGAGGGCCTGTCGCTCGGAGCCGTCAAGGGCTGACATGGCGCAGATCGAGATCAGAAATTTGCACAAGGCCTTCAAGGACGACGCAGTCCTGAAAGGACTATCCTTGAGCGTCGACAAGGGCGAGATCGTCACGTTGTTCGGGCCATCGGGCACCGGCAAGACCGTGCTGTTGCGGCTGCTTGCGGGAATCTATCCGCCGGATGCCGGGTCGATTGGCCTGCGGGGCCGTGACGCCTCGGGAGCCCGCCGGAGAAGCGCGGCATCGGGATGGCCTTCCAGAATTTTGCGCTGTTTCCGCACATGACGGCGCGCGACAACATCGCGAGCGCGTTGACGGCACGAAAGACGGACGGCCGCGAGATCGACGCGCAAGGTCGATGCCGTCGCGCAGCTTCTCAAGATCGGCCATGTGCTCGGACATTCGCCGCGTGAACTGTCCAATGGCCAGAAGCAGCGCACCGCGCTGGCGCGCGCGCTGGTCGCCGATCCCGATATTCTGCTGCTCGACGATCCCCTGCGCAATGTCGATGCCAAGCTTCGCTACGAAATGCGGCTGGAGCTGCCCGCGTTGCTGAAGCGCGTCGGATCGACCGTCGTCTACGTGACGCAGGACTTCAAGGAGGCGATGGCGCTGGGCGACCGCGTCGCGGTCCTGCTCGATGGCCAGATCGCACAATGTGATACGCCGGCGCGGATCTATGCCGAGCCGGTCAATGTCGGCGTGGCGCGGCTGTTCGGCGACCCGACCCTCAACCTGATCGAAATCGCGCCGCAGCTTGTCGACGGAGCGCCGGAGATCCGGCTGGGCGGCGCCACTATCAGGCTTCCTGCGAGCTACGCGGCGGCAGCCGGCGGCAACTATCTGCTGGGATTGCGGCCGGAGGCATTGCGCCTGGTCGATGGTCCGGCGCCGGACACGATTGCGGTGGAGCTGCGTCGCGGTGACACCATTGAACGAGAAATCGGTGCTGCTGCTTACAATGGAGGGCGGCGAGGAATTGCTGGCGTCGGAAGCCGGCGACCGCGATGAGCCCCGCCGAACCGGGCCCGCGCATGTCGCGCTCGATCTCGACGCTTGCTGTTGTTCGAGCGCGAGAGCGGCACGGCGGTTCATTCCCGCTGGAAACGGAGGAGGTGGCTCATGAGCGCATCGCTATCGCTTCGCGCCGTCGACAAGATCTATCATCCGCGCGGCCGGTCGTCCGTCCATGCGGTCAAGGCGCTAACATGGAGGTCGCGCGCGGCGAGATCGTCGCGCTGCTCGGCTCGTCCGGCTGCGGCAAGACCTCGACGCTTGCGCATGGTCGCGGGATTCGAGGACGTCAGCGCCGGCGAGATATCGCTGGCGAACCGGCGGATCGAGCGGCTTGCGCCGGCGCGCGCGCAACGTCGCCATGGCCTTCGAAGGCTATTCGCTCTATCCGCCGCTGACGGTGCGCGAGAACATCGCCTTCGCGCTGAAGCGTGCCCGGCTCTCCGCAAGCGAGGTGTCGCGCCGCGTGCAGGAGGTGGCTGCATTGGTGGAGATCGAGCCGATCCTCGACCGCTATCCCAACTCGATCTCCGGCGGCCAGCAGCAACGCGCCTCGCTGGCGCGCGCGCTGGTGCGTGATGCCGCGCTGTATGTGCTGGACGAGCCGATGGGACAGCTCGAGCCGCAATTGCGCGCGGTATTGCGCGGCCGGCTCAAGCGCCTGCTCAAGGACCGCGCGATGACCTCGATCTTCGTCACCCACGACCAGACCGAAGCCAATGCGCTGGCCGACCGGATTGCGGTCATGGAAGGCGGCGTGCTGCAGCAATTCGCGCCCCAGCATGTTCTGAAGGAAAGGCCCGCCAACCTCTATGTCGCGACCTTCATCGGCGAGCCGCCGATGAACGTGTTCGATGCGGCTGTTGTCCGCGATGACGGTCGCACCACGTTCGAGCTCGACAATGGTCCGAGCCTTCGTTTCGGCGACAATGAGCTGGGGCCGGAGGTCCGGAAGGCGATCGGCGATCGGAGCAGGATCGTGATCGGCGTTCGCCCGCACCGTGTCGTGCTCGGCAACGGCAGCGCCGAGAGCGCACGTGTCGTCTCCAACCAGTGGCTCGGCGACCAGAGCCACGTCGCGATGGCGGTGGCCGGCAAGCTGCTGGTCGCGGTTTCCCATGCGCGGGTGCGGGCGGCGATCGGAGACAGCGTGCCTTATGCGCGTGCGGGCGCAGGACCTTCATATCTTCGATCCCGACACCACCGTCGCGCTGGCGCATGGAGCGCGAGCCGCATGATGCGCGATCTCATCATCGGCCTCGATGCCGGCACCTCCGTTCTCAAATCGGTGGCGTTCACGATCGACGGCGCGCAGGTCGGGATGGCGTCGCGCCCGAATTCCTACACGCGGTTCGGACGGGGATGCGTCGAGCAGGACATGCTGCGGACCTGGGACGACGCGCGGCAGACGCTGTGCGATCTCGCCGCCGTCGTGCCCAATCTGGCCGAGCGCGTCGTGGCTCTGGCCGTCACCGGGCAGGGCGACGGCTGCTGGCTGATCGATGCCGACGGCGAGCCGGTCGGTGACGGGCTGATCTGGCTGGATTCGCGGGCGGCCGAGATGGCGGCGGTCTTCGTGGCCGGACCCGATCACGCCGCCCACTACGCGACGACCGGCACCGGCCTGAACGCCTGCCAGCAATCGATCCAGTTCGCCTGGATGCAGCAGCATCAGCCGGAGCGATTGCAGCGCGCGACGACCGCGCTGCATTGCAAGGACTGGCTGTATTTCAAGCTGACCGGCGTTCGCGCCGTCGATCCTTCGGAGGCCGTCTTCACGTATGGAGATTTTCGCAGCCGCAGCTACGCGCCTGAGATCATGCGAGCGGCTCGGCATTGCACGACATGCCGGCCTGCTGCCCGAGATCGTCGATGGCGCACGAGACGCATCACGGCCTCACCGACGCCGCTGCGGCCGCAACGGGTCTGCCGAGCGGGTTGCCCGTGGTGCTCGGCTATGTCGATGTCGTCTGTTCGGCGATTGGCGGCGGGCTCTACGATGTCGGCGGCGAGGTCGGCTGCTCCATCCTCGGCTCGACCGGCATGCATATGCGGATGAGCGTCGGTGCCGATGCTGTGGCGCTCAACCCGGCCTGTTCGGGCTACACCATGGCGCTGCCCGCACCGCAGCTCTTTATGCGCAGATCCAGTCCAACATGGCGGGGACGGTCAATATCGACTGGGCGATCGAGATCGCCCGGCAGGCCTGCGCCATGGCCGGGGTCGACGCGAACCGGCAGGCGCTGCTCGCAGGCGTCGACGCGCATGTCGCCGCGGCGACACCGGCCAGCGCGCTGTATCATCCGTATATCCTGCGAAGCCGGTGAACGCGGCCCCTTCATGAATGCCGATGCGCGCGCGCAGTTCGTCGGGCTCTCGACCAACACCACCTTCGCCGGCCTGATCCGCGCGATCTATGAAGGGCTCGGCCTTGCCGCGCGCGATTGCTACAGCGTGATGGGAAAAATCCCGAACGAGATCCGCGTCACCGGCGGCGCGGCGCGATCGTCGAGCCTGCTGCAGATTTTCGCCGACATCCTGGGCGCCTCGGTGCGGCGGGTGATGCGCGAGGAAACCGGGGCTGCGGGCGCAGCCATGATTGCCGCGATGAGCCTCGGGCACTATCCGAGCCTTGCGGATTGCGCGGATCGCTGGGTCATGCCGACGCTCGGGCCTTCGATCGACCCCGATCCCGACCGTCGCCTGCTCTACGACAAGCTGTTTCCGATCTACCGTTCTGTTCGTGAAGCCATGCCCCCGATCTGGGCCGCCCTGGCTGACGCAAGGGAGGCGAACCGATGACGCAGTCGGTGGCCATCATCGGGGATCGCTTCATGCTGCCGCGCCTGTTCGAGGAGGCGTTGCGGGATGTCTGCGGTGATGCGCTTGCGATCCGGTCGCTCGAGCAGCCATGGCCCGACGAGCCGATGGAGCATGGCTATGCCAAAGCAGGCATGGATGGCCTGAAGGAATATATGGGCCAGCCCGACGATATCGTGGCGTTCATCGGCGATGCGCCGATCCTGGTGACGCATCTCGCGCCTTTGTCGGCCGCGATGATGGATCGCCTGCCACACCTCAAGCTGGTCGCGGTGTCCCGCGGCGGACCCGTCAATATCGACGTCACTGCGGCCCGCGCGCGCGGCATCCAGGTCGTCAATACGCCCGGACGCAATGCCAGCGCGGTCGCCGAATTCACCATCGGCGCCATCCTCGCCGCAGACCCGCCTGATCACGCGGGGGCACGATTCGCTGCGGCGGGGCGAGTGGCGCGGTGACCTCTATCGCGCCGACCTGACCGGCGATGAACTCTCCGAGATGACGGTCGGCATCATCGGCTATGGCCATGTCGGCCGGCGTGTGGTGCGGCTGCTCAAGGCGTTCGGTTGCCGCATTCTGGTTTGCGATCCCTATGTCCAGCTCGCGGTCGAAGATCTCAATGATGGTGTCGAGCAGGTCGGTCTGGAACGCCTGCTGGCGCAATCCGACGTGGTCAGCCTGCATCCGCGTGTCACGGAGGAAACGCGGGGCATGATCGGCGCCGCGCAGTTCGCCGCGATGAAACCGGGCAGCTACTTCATCAACACCGCGCGCGGCCCGCTGGTCGACTACCAGGCGCTGTATGACGCGCTTGCCTCCGATCATTTGCGCGGCGCCGCCATCGAAACCTTCGCGGTCGAGCCCGTTCCGCCGGATTGGCCGCTGCTGCAACTGCCGAACGTCACGCTGACGCCGCATATCGCCGGCGCTTCCGTCAAGACCGTGAGGATCGCGGCCCGGGCCGCGGCGTTGGAAGTGCAGCGATATCTGAACGGCGAATCCCTCCACCATCTTTGCTGATCTGTCAGGAGCTGAACCATGGACGACACCGAGCTGCAGTTGCGCAAAGCAATCATCGACAAATGCCGCTGGATGAATGCCTCCGGCCTGAACCAGGGCACATCAGGGAACATCTCGGCGCGGCATGGCAACACCATGCTGATCTCACCGTCGGCGACGCCCTATGACATCATGACGCCCGAGATGGTCGCCGCGATGCCGATCAACGGTGAGTACGGATCGTGGGAGGGGCCACTGAAGCCATCGACCGAATGGCGGTTTCATCTCGACATCATGAAGGCGCGGCCCGAGGTCGGCGGCATCGTGCACACCCACGCGACCTATTCCACGGTGCTGGCGATCGCGCGCAAGGAGATTCCCGGCCTGCCACTACATGATGGCGGCCTTCGGCGGCATGAACGTGCGGGTCGCCGGCTATGCGCGCTTCGGCACCAAGGAGTTGTCCGACTACGCGCTGCAGGCGTTGGAGGGCCGCACCGCCTGCCTGCTGGCCAACCACGGCATGATCGCGGTCGGGACGTCGCTCGACAAGGCGATGTGGCTTGCGGTCGAGCTCGAGACCATCGCCCGGCAATATTATCTCACTCTTGGCGATCGGCGGGCCTGTTCTGCTCAGCGAGGCCGACATCGCCGAGACGGCCAGCGCGTTCGGCAGCTATGGCGTGCAGGATCCGCCGTCCAACCATCGAAGAAGATCGCGTCAGGCGTGATGGCGGCCGGACCCGGTCGATCTTCTCGTCGTCGGCGGCGGCATCAACGGCGCCGGGATCGCCCGCGATGCGGCCGGCCGCGGCCTCAGCGTGTGCTGTGCGAGAAGGACGATCTGGCGCAAGGGACGAGCTCGCGTTCGGGAAAGCTGGTTCACGGCGGCCTGCGTTATCTCGAATATTATGAATTCCGCCTGGTGCGCGAAGCGCTGATCGAGCGGGAGGTGCTGCTCCGGGCGGCGCCGCATATCATCTGGCCGCTGCGCTTCGTCCTGCCGCATTCGAAGGAGCAGCGCCCGGCCTGGATGATCCGGCTCGGGCTGATGCTGTACGATCATCTCGGTGGCCGCAAGCTGCTGCCGAAATCGCGCCGCCTCGATCTGCCGACCGAGCTTGCGGGCAGGGCACTCAAGCCGGAGTTCAAGACCGGCTTCGAATATTCGGATTGCTGGGTCGATGACGCGCGGCTGGTCGTTCTCAATGCGCTCGATGCGGCGGTTCGTGGCGCGCGGATCCTGACACGGACCGCGCTGGTGTCCGCACGCCGGGACGGCGGGATCTGGCGCGCCGAGCTGCGTGATCGGGCCGGCGCCGTCACGCATCGTCTCAGCCCGTGCCATCGTGAATGCGGCGGGCCCCTGGGTCGAAGATGTGCTTCGTCGCCATGTCGGGCTGAACGCGGGCCACCGCGTTCGCCTGGTCAAGGGCAGCCACATCGTGGTGCCGAAGTTCTGGGACGGCCCGCACGCTTATCTCTTCCAGAACGACGATCGCCGGGTGATCTTCGTCAATCCGTATCAGGACGATCTCTGCCTGATCGGAACCACGGATATCCCCTATAGCGGCTGCAGCCGACGATGTCGCGACCAGCGAGGACGAGATTTCCTATCTGCTTCGCGCCGTCAATCGCTATTGCGTGCGCCAGCTCACGCGTGCCGACGTTATCCATTCGTTCTCCGGCGTCCGGCCGCTGTTCGACGACAACGCGGAGAACCCTTCGGCGGTGACGCGCGATTATGTTTTCGAGCTCAATGATGCCGATGGCGCCGCGCCGATCCTGTCGGTGTTCGGCGGCAAGATCACGACCTTTCGAAAATTGTCGGAGCACGCGCTCGAGAAGCTGAGGCCGTATTTTCCGGGCATGACTGGCCCGTGGACGTCAGACGCTGCGTTGCCGGGCGGCGATATCGCGTCGGCCGACTTCGATGCGTTCGCCGCAGGTCTTCGTCGTGACTATCCGGCCCTGCCGCGCGAGGTACTCGATCACTATGCGCGACTTTACGGGACACGCGCTGTCCGGCTGCTTGATGGCGCGCGTGCGCCCGCCGACCTCGGGCGCCATTTCGGTGGTGTGTTTTATCAGCGTGAGGCCGAATTCCTGCAACGAGACGAATGGGCCTTGACGCCGGAGGACGTCCTCGAGCGACGTACAAAGCACGGGCTCCATCTCACGCCTGGCCAGAAGCAGGCTTTTTCCGACTGGATGTTCACGATGGCGAAATCAGCGTGACGGATACAGACGATCCCGAAATGCGTGACCTGCTCGTGCTTGCAGAGCGGCTCGGGCGGATCCGCTCGTTATTCAAGGGCCCGGCGGCAACATCTCGCTCAAGCGCGACGGCGTGATGTGGGTCAAGGCGAGCGGCACCTGGATGGCGGAGGCCACGGAGCGCGCGATCCTGATTCCGATCGACGTCGGCGCGCTGCTTGACGGCTTGGCAGCCGGCGATCCTGCCTGCGAAACGTGCGAGCCGTTCGTGCGCCGTGATCTCACGGATCTTGCGCTGCGTCCCTCCATCGAAACCACCTTGCATGCGGTGATGCCGCAGCGGGTGGTAGTGCACGTGCATTGTGTCGAGACCATCGCGGCCGCGTGCCTGTCCGACGCGGTCGAACGGCTTGCCGCGCGCTTGTCCGGGCTGAATTGGAGCTTCATGCCTTACGTTCGCCCGGGCGCCCCGTTGGGGCGGGCCATGGTTAGGCATCTCACTGCCGAGACAAACGTTGTGGTGCTTGGGAACCATGGATTGGTGGTCGCTGCTGACAGCGTCGTTGAAGCGGAGCGGCTTCGCGCGGAGGTGTCGCAGCGGCTCGGCGCCTTTGCACGCGCAGCGCCGAAGTCGGATCGTGAGGCGCTGCAGGCCGCCGCGGGCGACGGCTTTTCGATTCCGGATGACGATCGCTGCCATGCAATTGCGACCGACCTGATCAGTCTCGCCGCGGCCCGGCGCGGATCGCTTTATCCGGATCACGTCGTCTTTCTCGGTCCGGGCATCGTGACAGCCCACGCCGGCGAACGTGCGGTCGACGCCGCGCGGCGCTGCGGCCGTGCCGGCGCGCCGTTGGTCGTTGTTCCCAGTGCCGGCGTCCTGGTGCATGCGGCGGCGACGCCGGGCGCCCGCGCGATGATCCGCTGTCTGGCGGATGTCACTTGCCGGTTCGCGAGCGATGATCCGATCGCGCCGCTGAGCGCGGATGACGAAGCGCAATTGCTGAACTGGGACGCAGAGAAATATCGCCAGTCGCTCGATGCGAGTATCCCGGCTTCGAGGATGTCATGAGCGATCTTGTTTTGGGCATCGACGTCGGGACCTCGGGGGTACGGATCGCTGCGATCGATCACACCGCCGAGGTCGTGGCCGTCGCAACTGCAGCGATGCCGCCGGCATCTCGTCAAGGCGATCGGATCACCCAGGACGCATCGGTATGGGCGCGCGGGCTTGATGAAGCGATGGTGCGCCTTGCATCGATGATCGATCTGACGCGGGTCGCGGCACTGGCCGTCGACGGCACCTCGGGGACATTGGTCGGGATCGACGATCGTGGCACCCCGATGGCGGCCGGCACCCTCTATAATGATCGCGCCGACGATGCCGATATCGCCGCAGTCGCACGCGTCGCGCCACCTCAGGCCGCTGTTCACGGGGCAACGTCGCCGCTGGCGCGCGCGATGCGTCTGTTGCAGGTATCGGGCGTTGCTAGGGTTCTGCATCAGGCCGACTGGATCGCTGCGCAGTTCACGGGACGCTTCGACGTCAGCGACGAAAGCAATGCGCTGAAGACCGGCTATGATCCGGTCCACCGGCGATGGCCCGTGTGGATTGCGGCCACCGGCGTTGCGTTGCCAAAGCTTCCGGTGGTGGTCGCAGCCGGCAGCGTCATCGGCCAGATATCGTCGACGGCATCGCAGAAGTTTGGGTTATCCGCCCAAACTGTAGTCGTCGCCGGAATGACCGACGGGTGCGCGGCCTTCATGGCCACCGGCGCCGCGAAACCGGGAGATGCCGTCACGTCGCTGGGTTCGACGCTGGTATTGAAGCTCGCCAGCGAAGTACCCTTGTTCGCGCCGGAATATGGCATCTACAGCCATCGCATCGGCGACCTCTGGCTGGCCGGCGGCGCTTCCAACACCGGGGGCGCGGCGCTTGCCCAGTTCTATTCATCCGAGCAATTGCGCGAGATCAGCGCGCGGATCGATCCGGGCACCAGCACCGGTCTCGATTACTATCCACTGCCTGCGCCTGGTGAACGATTTCCCATCAATGACCCGGCCCTCATGCCGCGGCTGACGCCGCGTCCCGATGACGATGCAGTATTTCTGCAAGGGCTGTTCGAAGGCATCGCGCGCATTGAAGCGCTGGGCTACCGCCGCCTGTCCGAGCTCGGTGGCCCTGCTCTCACAGGTGTTGCCACTGTCGGCGGCGGCGCTGCGAACGAGGTCTGGCGCCGCATCCGCGCTGCCACCCTCGGCGTGCCCGTGGCGGCCTCCTCGAACGATGAAGCAGCCGTCGGCGTCGCCCGGCTCGCACTCCGAGCGGGAATTTCGTCATGAAGCGGATCGCTGGATTGCGCGACATCGCCGACCAATTCGATCTCTACCTCGTCGATCAGTATGGCGTGCTGCATGACGGCGTTGCCGCTTATCCCGGTGCCATCGAGGGCCTGGACAGGATTGCGCAGCGCGCGCGCGACGTCATCGTCTTGACGAACTCGGGCAAGGACGCCCCCGACAACATGGCGCGGCTCGCGCAGCTCGGATTTTCCGATTCCCGTTTCCGTGTCTTGAGCTCGGGGGAGGTCGGCTTGCAACTTGTGCGCAGCGGCAGCCTCGGCCCGCAGTTTACGATCGGAGCGGCGGCTTGCGTGATCGGACGCCGCGGCGATCGATATGCCTTTTCGTCGGACGAATTCGATCTGGTGGCCCGACCGGATGACGCTGCCTTCCTGGTCTTCGCCGGCTCGGACGCGCCGAGGACCTCGCTGGATTCTTATCGCGCGATGTTGCAGACCGCGGCGCAGGCCGGCGTACCGGCGATCTGTGTCAATCCGGACATCACCATGATCAGGGATGGTGAGCTCGTTCCGGCACCGGGTGCGATCGCAAGGATCTATCAGAACCTTGGAGGCCGGGTCGACTATGTCGGCAAACCGCATCGCGCGATTTTTCGCCTTGCGCTGAGCGGTGCAGCGACCGATGTCGAGCGCGCCATCATGATCGGTGACAGTCCAGAACACGACGTTTGCGGCGGCAAGGCGATGGGATTGCCGACGCTTCTGGTGCGGACAGGCATTCACCGGTCCCTTGAAGAGCCCGAGCTTCTCAGCCTGTGCGCAGCATGTGGCGGCACGCCGGATTTTCTTACCGCATCGTTCAAATGGTGATCGGTTTTCGCACCTCAACGATCCGTCTGATGTCCACGCCCCGAAAATCGCTCGTTACAACCGCACGACCTCGCCGGTTCGAACGCTTGCGTCGGCGGCGAAGACGATGCTCAGCGAGTTGATCGCGGCCTCGTGATGCTCGGACAGATCGATCTCACCGCGGATCGCCTGCAGAAACAGCCGCTGCTCACGCTCGCAAAGTTCCTGGTGGCCCGGCTCGTCCTCGGTCGAGAGAATCTCGTCGGGCCGCGCGAAGCCGCCTTCCGGATCGCGGGTCGCATGATGGATGCGAAGCGCGTTGGTGCGCGTATGCGTGTCATGGTCCGCCGAGCCGGCAACCGTCCCGGTGTTTTCGTTTGCAACCATCGACACGCTGCCGTCGGGCCCGATGATGTCCTTCACGAAATGAGCGGTCTCGCTCATCATCGGTCCCCAACCGACCTCGTACCAGCCGACCGAACCGTCTTCGAACACGATGTGAAGATGGCCGTAATTGTACATGGCGGGCGCGATCTCGTCGGTGAGCCGCGCTCCGACCGCGTGGACCGTGACGGGACGCGCGCGCGTCACCTGGCACATGATGTCGACGTAGTGGACGCCGCAATCGATGATCGGCGAGGTCGACAGCATGAGCTTCTTGTGCACCTCCCAGAAGGAGCCTGTCGATTGCTGGTTGAGGTTCATGCGCATGACCAGCGGCTTTCCCAGCGTGCGGCCGATCTCGACGAAGCGCGACCACGAGGGATGGACGCGCAGGATATAGCCGACCAGCAGCGCCTTTCCGCTCGCGCGTGCGGCGCTGACGACACGCTTGGCGGCTTCCAGCGTGTCGGCCAGCGGCTTTTCGCAGAACACATGCGCGCCTGCCTCGATCGCCTGCAACGCCATCGCCGCATGATGCTCTGTGTAGGTGCAGATCGCCACCGCATCGGGACGCAGCGTCGCGAGCGCCTCGTCATATCGCTCGAAACGCGGCACATCGCGAAACTCGGCATCGAGATCATGGCGTTCGGCTGCGCGGGAGGTGCAAAGGCCTGCGAGCTCGAAGCCATCGATCGCCCGGTAGGCGCGGGCGTGGCTGGTGCCCATGGTACCGAGGCCGACCACGAGAACGCGGACGGGGTGCGCTGGCGAAACGGATGGAGATGGCATGGCTCAATCGCCTTCCGTCGAAACAATGCCCGAAGCATCCGTGCCGTCGGCGGTCGACCGCCCCTCGATCCAGGTGTCGAGCACCCGCAAATCGTCTATCGAGATGCACGAGGCTCGCCAGATGTCCGGGCGCGATGCGGCCGAGCTCTGTCTCCCGACGCAGAAACGTCGCCGGAACGCGCGACGCCATCGCGAGCGCATTGCCGAGCGGAAGCCGCGCGACCTTGACGGCGTAGCGCACAGCTTCGTCCATGGTCAAAACCGAGCCCGCAAGCGTGCCGTCGTCGAGCCGCAGGCAGCCGTTCGTGCTCGTCACGCGGCGGCCTTGCAGATCGAACTGATCGGGCCCGCCGGCCGCCGGCGGCATCGCATCCGATATCAGCATGAAGCGGTCATGCCGCTTGGCGGCGAAAGCGATGCGCAGGTTCGCGTCGTGCACATGGTGGCCGTCTGCGATGATGCCGACGAATGTATTGGCGAGGTCGAGCGCGGCCCCGACCATGCCGGGCTCGCGGCCGGCTGGCGCACTCATCGCATTGTAGAGATGGGTGAACGCGCGCGCGCCTGACGTCCACGGCGGCGCACGCTTCCGCGTAGCTCGCGTCGGAGTGCCCAAGCGAGACCAGCACACCGCGCCGCGCCAGTTCGGCGACGCTCTCCACGCCGACCCGGTTGGGCGCGAGCGTCAGCATGACCGCGCCGCAATTCGCGCCGGCGATGGTCGCAAGGTCGCCGGACTCGAAGTCACGGATATATTTGAGCTCATGCGCGCCCTTGCGGCGCGGATCCAGGAACGGCCCTTCGAGATGGATGCCGAGGGTTGCCGGGGTCAGATGCCGCGCCTCGCGCGTCGCCGCAATCGCTGCTGTCATCACCTCGGGTGCGTCGGTCACCAGCGTCGGCAGCAGGCCGACGGTGCCATACTTGCGATGCGCGGCCGCGATACGCGCGATGCCTTCGGGCGTCGGATCATCGTTGAACAGCACGCCGCCGCCGCCATTGACCTGCACATCGATATAGCCGGGCGCAAGCAGGCCGCCGCCGAGATCGCGCAACGTGCCCTGCGGCCGCTCGGCGTAGGGGACGATGGCGGCGATGCGTGCGGCTTCGATGACGACTGCGTGGTCGTCGTGAAAGCGTTCTCCATCGAAAATCCGCGCGCCGGTAAGAACGATCATCAGATGGTCTCCGTCACCTTGCGAAGGTTGCGCGGGCGGTCCGGATCGCGCCCGAGCCGGCGCGCAAGCGCTTCGGCGAGGCGATAGAAGCGGTGGATCATGACGACGGGCTCCAGCAATGTCGCCTCGACATTCGCGGTGGCAAGGCGATGGGCATCGTCAGTGCCGCCGGCCTCGATCGCGATCACCGTCGCACCTGCATTGGTGAGTGCCGCGAGCGTCGGCAGCATACCCTGCCGCGCCGCGTCGGAGGGCACGAAGGCGATGACCGGAAAGCCGGCGTCGACGAGCTCGGCCGGACCATGCAGTACCTCGGCCGCGGAATAGGCTTCAGCATGGATGGCGCAGGTTTCCTTGAGCTTCAGCGCTGCTTCTGCTGCGATCGCAAGCGTCGCGCCGCGGCCGAGCACGAACGCGCTTCGGGCGTTGGCGAGCTGCTCCAGCATCTCTGTCGGCGGCGGTGCCGTCTGCCCGCGCAGGATCTCCGGCAGACCGGAAAGGGCGTCCGCGAGCTGCCGATCCTCGCGCCATGCCGCGACAAGGCCGGCGCCTGCGGCGAGACCTGCGACCATCGACTTGGTCGCGGCGACGGAATGCTCGATGCCCGCGCACAGCGGCAGCAGCACCTCAGTCTCGGTAGCGAGCGGCGAGGCCACGTCATTGACGAGCGCAACCGCCAGCGCGCCGCCGCGTCGCGCCGCGCGCTGCATGTCGATGATGTCAGGGCTGCGTCCGGATTGCGAGATCGCGATCGACACGCTGCCCGCAAGCCGCATCGGCGTGCGATAAAGCGTCGCGATCGAGGGGCCGACGGAGGCGCAGGGAATGCCGGAAACGATCTCGACCAAATATTTCAGATAGAGCGCGCAGCAATCGGACGAGCCGCGGGCGATGGTCGCCACCAGCGGCGGATCCAGGGCCTGCAGCCGCGCGCCCAGTTCGGCGAGCCGCTCCGTATTGTCAGCAAGCTGACGCGCGACAGCTCCGGCTGCCTCGTCGATCTCCTGAAGCATGTAGCTAGTCATCGGCGCCCCTTTCGGATCGGCGGCGACAGAGTGAGTTCGGAAACGAAGTCATAGGCGTCGGCGCGATACCAGGATTTCGTGAACTCGACGCAGGAGCCGTCGGCAAGATAGGCGATGCGCTGGATATAAAGCGCCGGACTGTTGTGCGCGACGCCGAGCAGCTCCGCATCCGCGTCGCCGACCAGTGTCGCCCGCAAGCGCTGCAGGCCGCGGGTCGGCTTGAAGCCGCGCGAGGCAAGCGCCTCGTAGAGCGAGGCGCCCACGGCGTCCGGTTCGGGCAGATAGCGCATCGGGATGGCGGCGCGCTCGAGCGCCATGGGCGAGCCATCGGCAAGCCGCAAGCGGCCGAGCCGGAACACCCGTTCGTTCGGCCTTGCGCCGAGCATCATGGCCTCTTCCGGCGTCGGCAGGAACACGCCACGCTCGAGCTCGCGCGAGCTCGCTTCCAATCCGCGCAGCTGCATGTCTTCGGTGAAGCTGGTCAGTCGCGAGGAGGGCTGTTCGACGCGCGGGGTCGCGCGATGAATGAAGGTGCCGGAGCCGTGGCGGTGATAGAGCACGCCCTCAGTGATCAGGTCGGCAATCGCCTTGCGCAAGGTCGTGCGCGAGACATCGAGCAGCTCGCACAGTTCACGCTCGGCCGGAAGCAGTTGCGTCTCCGCAAAACGTCCGGTCTCGATCTCGCGCCGAAGCGCGTCGACCACGGCGAGATAGAGTTTCTGGCCCGGCGCGGCCTCGACGGTCATGGACATCACGTGTCCTCCGCGAGTGTTCCGCCGGCGAGCAGAATCGCGCCGTCGACCGCGTCGCGTCGGGGTCGGGAGAGGCAGCCTGGCGACATCAGGCGGCAGAAACGGGCGCAACGGCTCGCCGAAGCCGCCGGCGAGAGCGATGCGTTCGGCGCCGAGTGCACGCAGGGTGTTCGCGAGTACCGCAATCGCGGCGGCCGCTTCGCCGACAATCTCACGCGCGCGTGCATCTCCGGACCTGGCAACGTCCAGGATCTCCGGTGCAAAGGCGCCGTAGTCGCGGGGCCTTGCATCCGAGGCCCAGCGGCTCATGCGCAGCGGATCGTCATCGAAATGGCGCGCCAGCGCAGTTGCGAGTCCGCTCATCGGTTCGAGGCCGTCGAGCGCGCGCAATGTCGCGCGTAGCGCCGCTTCGCCGAGGCGTGCAGCGGAGCCGTCGTCGCCGAGCCAGAAGCCGCGTCCGCCGATGATGGTCGTCCGGGCTCCAACACGAGCGATACCCGCCGAGCCGGTGCCCGCGATGATCAGGCCGCCATCGCCGAGGCCGTTGGCGCCGACGCAGGCGGCGACCGCATCATTCACCGCGACGACCCGTGCAAAGCCGGGCAGCGCGGCGGCGACGCGCTCCGCTTCCTTCTCGTCCGAAAGCCCGGCGAGGCTGAGGCCGACCGCGATCTCCTGCCTTGTCGTGCCGGCGGCAACCGCAGCCTTGATGGTTTCGCGGACCACCCGCATGGCCTCCTCGAAGTCGAGATAGATGTTCGAAGCAGGCCCGATACCGTGACCGATCTCGCGGCCCGACGAATCCCGCAGCCTCGCGCGGCAGCGGGTGCCGCCACCGTCCACACCGAGGAAGAAGTTCACCGTCGCCAAGGAGCCTCCTTATAAAAAATCCTTAACGGCGCTAGACAAATGGTATTTCACGCGCCTAAAATAAATACAAGAGGTATCTACAACTGGTATTCACGATGCCGATACTGCCAAGCTTGGGAGCGAACGAGGAGAGGTGGCGCGACACCGGCGCTGCTGCCGACGAAGCGGCATTCACCGAAGCGATGCTGGCATCGTATCGCCGCGCCATCGCATCGGTGGCGGCTGCTTCCGGCGACATCCGCGAAGCCGCAGTTCGCCTTACGGCGATCTGGCGGAACAGTGGACGTCTCATTTACGCGGGCGCAGGTTCCTCCGGCCTTGCGGCGGCCGAAGACGCAGCCGAACTGCCTGGCACTTTCGGTCTCGATGAGAGCCGTATCGCGATCGTCCTGCCGGGTGGGACGGCAGAGCCCTTTCGCATCGATGGTGCCGCGGAGGACGATGCTGCAGCGGGTGAGCAGGCCGTGGCGAGGCTGGGTAACCTGGCCGGCGATGCCGTGATTGCGGTCTCGGCGAGCGGCTCGACCCCGTTCACCGTCGCCGCTGCCGCAGAGGCGCGCCGTCGCGGCGCTTTCGTGATCGCCATCGCGCACCGTCCGGGCTCGCCCTTGCTCGCCGGCGCCGACGCGCCGATTCTGCTCGAAAGCGGCGAGGAGGCGCTGCGCGGCTCGACACGACTCGCGGCCGGCGTTGCGCAGAAGGCCGCGCTCGGCATGCTCTCATCGCTGATGGGATTTGGGCTTGGCCACATCCACCAGGGCCTGATGGTCAATCTGAAGGCCGACAATGCCAAATTGCGCGAGCGGGCGCGCGGGATCGTCGCGACCATCGCAGGTGTCGGCCATGCCGAAGCGGAGGACGCGCTTCGCGAGGCGGGCGGCGAGGTCAAGCCGGCGGTCCTGATTGCCTGCGGTGTCGGCGGCGTGAGCGAAGCCGTCACGTGCCTCGCTGCAGCCGAAGGCCGTATCGATCATGCCTTGCGCCGCGCGGCGGTCAGCGAGGTCAGTCATGGGCGAGAGCCCGAACAAGGGAGCGTAGCATGAGACGGACATTCAAGGCCGCAATACTTGCTGAAGTCGCCGCGGTAGCGTTGTTCGCGGGGTTCGCAGCGGCCCAGGCGGGATCGCTGAAGATCGAGAGCTGGCGCAATGACGACGCCGACATCTGGAATTCAAAGATCATTCCGGCCTTCAACAAACATTATCCTGACATCAAGATCGAATTCGCTCCCTCGGCGCCGAAGGAATACAACGCCGCGCTCAACGCCCGCCTCGATGGCGGCACTGCAGGCGACCTCATCACGTGCCGCCCGTTCGACGCCTCGCTCGCGCTCTATCAGAAGCACCAGCTCGACAGCCTCAACGACCTCAAGGGCATGGACAACTTCTCCGATGTCGCGAAGGCCGCGTGGCAAACGGACGATGCGAAGACGACCTTCTGCGTCCCGATGGCGTCCGTCATCGCCGGCTTCATCTACAACAAGGAAGCCTTCGCGAAGGTCGGCGTGTCCGTGCCGAAGACGCTCGACGAATTCCATGCCGTGCTCGAGAAGCTCAAGAAGGACGGAACCTACGTCCCGCTCGTCATGGGAACGGCGGATCAGTGGGAGGCCGCGACCATGGGATTCCAGAACATCGGTCCCGACTATTGGAAGGGCGAGACCGGCCGGGCCAACCTGATCGCGGGCAAGGAGAAGTTCACCGATCCGCAATACATCGCGGCATTCAAGGAGATCGCAAGCTGGGCGCCGTATCTTGGATCCGGTTTCCAGGCGCAGACCTACGCCGATAGCCAGAATCTGTTCTCGCTCGGCAAGGGCGCGATCTATGCGGCCGGCTCGTGGGACATCTCGACGTTCCGCGGCCAGGCGAAATTCGCGATGGGTGCGTTCCCGCCGCCGCAGCCGGCCGGCACGACGGATTGCTATATTTCCGATCACACCGACATCGGGATGGGCGTCAATTCGGCCTCGAAGAACAAGGAAGATGCCAGGAAGTTTCTCGAATGGCTGACGACGCCGGAATTCGCCACGATCTACGCCAACGCGCTGCCCGGCTTCTTCCCCCTCGCCAAGACACCGGTGAAGATCGATGACGATGTCGCCGCGACCATGGTTGGCTGGCGGCAGACCTGCAAATCGACGATCCGCAATTCGTATCAGATCCTGTCGCGCGGCACGCCGAATCTGGAAAACGAGCTCTGGAACGTCTCCGCGCAGGTCGTCAACGGCAAGCTGACGCCCGAGGCGGCCGCCAAGCAACTGCAAGACGGCCTCGACACGTGGTACAAGCCCGCAAAGTGATGCCAGTCCCTCTCTCGCGCGCTTGCGGGAGAGAGGGACCCCTTCTTCTGTTGTTCAATCGCTGCTGCACGATCCGCCAGCCCATGCGACAAGGCGAAAGCGCGGAGAGCATGAGCATGCACGGTAGGTTCGATCTTTTTCGTCATGCCTGAACCGGTCTCCAACATCGCCGCCCAGATGCCGCGCGTAAAATTCGCGGGCCTCCTGCTGTTCTTTCTCGGACCCGCTCTCGCGATCTACAGCCTGTTCTCGATCTACCCGCTCGTCGCGACGATGGCGCTATCCACCTACACAAGCGCTCCGTCGGGAGCCCGTCACTTCGTCGGCCTCGCCAATTTCCAGGCGCTGCTCGGCAACGCGTTGTGGTCGAAGCCGTTCTGGAACGCCTTCAGCAACAATCTGATATTTTTCGCCGTGCACATGTGTGTGCAGAATCCGATCGGCATTGCGCTCGCCGGATTTCTGAGCCTGCCGGGCCTGAGGTTGAAGGGCTTCTATCGCACCGTCATGTTCCTGCCGACGATGCTGTCGGTCGTCATCGTCGGCTTCTCCTGGAACCTGATCCTCTCCCCGCTCTGGGGCGTAGCCGGCGGCGCGTTGAAGGCCGTGGGGCTGGGGTCCCTGTTCGCCCCCTGGCTGGGCCTCGAATCGAGCGCGCTCGTAACCCTGGCGCTCATCTCGGTCTGGCAATTCGTCGGCATCCCGATGATGCTGATCTATGCGGCGCTGCTCAACATCCCGGATGAATTGATCGACGCGGCGCGTGTCGACGGGCTCGGACATCTGCGCATCTTCTTTCACATCAAGCTCCCGCTCGTCCTGCCGACGATCAGCCTGGTGTCTGTCTTGACCTTTGTCGCGAATTTCAACGCTTTCGATCTGATCTACTCGGTCAAGGGCGCGCTCGCAGGGCCAAATTTCGCGACCGACATTCTCGGCACGTTCTTCTACCGTACCTTCTTCGGCAACCAGCTCCAGCTCGGCAATCCGACGATGGGCGCCGCAGTCGCGACCATCATGTTCTTCATCATCCTGGTCGGCCTCTGCCTCTATCTCTTTCTCGTGCAGCGGCGCATCCGCCGTTACGCATTCTGACGGAGGCGACATGACGGCGGAGCAGCGCGCCAGGAGCCTCAGCGTTCATCTCGTTCTGATCGCCTACAGCATGCTAGCGGTCGGCCCGATCCTGCTGGTCGTGATGAATTCGTTCAAGGCGCGCAGCGCCATCTTCGGTGCGCCGCTCGCCCCGCCCGACGCGACAACCTTCAGCCTCATCGGTTACCAGAAGGTCTTTCGCACGCGCCCATATCCTGACCTATTACTCGAACTCGCTGATCGTCACACTCGTCAGCATGGCGCTGGTGCTGCTGTTCGGCGCGATGGCAGCCTGGGCGCTGACCGAATACCGCTTTCGCGGTTCGACGGCGCTCGCGCTGTTTCTCTCGATCGGGATCATGGTGCCGATCCGGCTCGGCTCCGTAGCGATCCTCAACATGATGCGATCCGCCGGCCTCAACGATACCCTGACGGCCCTGATCCTCGTCTATGTCGCGCAGGGACTGCCGATGTCGATCTTCATCTTGAGCGAGTTCATCCAGCAGATCCCCAAGGATTTGCGCGATGCCGCGCGCTGCGACGGCGTGCCGGAGACCCGCATCTTCTTCGAAGTCGTTGCTCCTCTGCTGCGCCCGGCCATTGCCACTGTCGCCGTGTTCACCATCGTGCCGATCTGGAACGACCTCTGGTTTCCGCTGATCCTGACGTCGAGCGACTCGACGCATACCGTCACGCTCGGCGTGCAGCAGTTTCTCGGCCAGTACATCACCGACTGGAATTCCGTGCTCGCGGCGCTGTCGATGGCGATCCTGCCCGTCGTCGTGATCTACGTGATCCTGTCGCGCCAGCTCATCGCAGGCCTCACCTCCGGCGCAGTCAAATAGGTTCCGAAATGGCCAATCTGCGCATCGAGCACCTCAACAAGCGCTACGGCGCGACGACGGTGCTCAATGATGTAAACCTGAGCATCGAGGACGGCGAATTCGTCGTTCTCGTCGGCCCTTCGGGCTGCGGGAAGTCGACGCTGTTGCGCATGATTGCCGGGCTCGACGGCGCGTCGGGCGGCGACATCCATATCGCGGGCAAGCTCGTCAACACGCTCGCTCCCGCCGAGCGCGGTATCGCGATGGTGTTCCAGTCCTACGCGCTTTATCCGCACATGAATGTGCGCAAGAACATGACCTTCGGGTTGAAGTTCACCGGCGTGCCGCCGAAAGAGCGTACACGGCGTGTCGCTGAGGCCGCCCGCATCCTGCGGCTCGAGGAGTTGCTTGAGCGCTATCCGCGCGATCTTTCCGGCGGCCAGCGTCAGCGCGTTGCGATCGGCCGCGCCATCGTGCGCGAGCCTGCCGTTTTCCTGTTCGACGAGCCGCTCTCCAATCTCGATGCCGCCTTGCGCGTCTCGACACGGGTCGAGATCGCGAATTTGCATCGGATGCTGAAGTCGACGATTGTCTACGTCACGCACGACCAGGTCGAGGCGATGACGCTCGCCGACCGCATCGTCGTCATGAACAGGGGCTGTATCGAGCAGGTCGGCAGGCCGCTCGATCTCTACTATGCGCCCGCCAATCTGTTCGTCGCCGGCTTCATCGGTTCGCCTGCGATGAATTTCTTCGAGGCGAAGGTCGAGAGTATCGAGAACGGATCCGCGTCCGTTGCCGGACCCGGCTTTCGTCGTTTCAACCTGCCGACGGCGTCACTGCAGGTCGGCGACGCGCTGACGGTCGGCGTCCGCCCGGAGCATCTTGGCCTCCGAGCAGATGGTCTCTTCGCCGTGGAAGGTGTCGTCGAACTGGTCGAGCGGCTTGGCGAATCCTCTTTCGCCTATTTACGTCGTACCGACGACAAGCTGTTCGTTGCCGAAGTCCGCGGCAGGCAGACGCCGGCGTCGGGCGAGCGAGCCAAGCTCATCGCTGCGGCTCCGGGACGTGCACATCTTCGATGCTGCGGGCCTGCGGATTTCGACGCAGAGCAATGCTTAGTTGGTTCGGGAAGCATCGACCGGCCCGGCACCGACCAATCGCAACCAGCATGGTCGTGTGAGCATTCAAGATGATGAGCCTCGTGCGCTATCTCACCCATCCTCGAAGTCAACATTGATCCGGCGATCCCGGTCCCGTCCTGGGGCCTGAGCGAGATCGGACGGACCCGCACCGAGGCCGTCGGGAGCATGCGGCAGCTCGCTCGCACGACGCAGATCATCTCCAGCGGCGAGCGAAAGGCGATCGAGACCGCCGAGATCATTGCCGCCAAACTGAACGTCGCCGTAGAGGTTCGGGAGGCGATGCACGAGAATGATCGGTCGGCAACCGGCTTCCTGGTTCCGGAGGAGTTTCAGGCCGTCGCCGATCAGTTTTTTGCCCAGCCCCACCTCAGCGTTCGCGGCTGGGAGCGGGCGGTCGATGCCCAGTCGCGCATCGTGCGCGAGGTCGAACACGTCCTGGCTCGAGACGAACCGGGCGACGTCCTCTTCGTCGGTCATGGCGGCGTCGGCACCTTGCTGTATTGCCACTATTCGGGCGTCGCGATCGATCGCGCCCATGACCAACCTGCCGGCGGCGGTGGCTACTTCTTCGCCTTCGCCAGGGAGGGCCGTCGCGTGCAGCATTCATGGTGTCCGCTCGAAGACCTCTGATCGGGTTGGCGGAACGAAGCGGCAGACGACCAGTGCTGCGCGCAAGTTGACGGCCGCGAGACCACCGGCCTGTGACCGATACTGTCGAGATGCAGGTCTGGAAGTCAGCCGCCTCAGTCGTCATGATCGTCGCTAGTGTGCTATCCGATCTGCGTACGTTGTCATCGGAGGAACGCATGCGAACCATCAGGATCGGCGCCGGCGCCGGCTATTCCGGCGACCGCATCGAGCCCGCGGTCGAGCTCGCCGAGAAGGGCGCGCTCGATTACCTCGTGTTTGAATGCCTCGCAGAGCGCACCATCGCGCTGGCGCAGCAGGCGCGCCTGAAGGACCCGGCCGCCGGCTTCGATCCGCTGCTGGCCGCGCGCATGCAGGCGGTGCTGCCGATCTGCCACGCCAACAAGGTCCGTGTCATCACCAATATGGGCGCGGCCAATCCGCTCGGTGCCGCCGAGGCGACGCGCGCGATCGCGCGCAAGCTCGGGCTGTCGGGTGTGAGGATTGCCGCCGTCACCGGCGACGACGTGCTGACCGAAGCCAAAGAGGCCGATCTGGCGCTCGACAATGGCGACAGCGTCAAAGGGCTTGGCAACCGCATCGTTTCCGCCAATGCCTATGTCGGCGCGCGTTCGATCGCGGATGCGCTGGCCGCGGGTGCGGACGTCGTGATCACCGGCCGTGCCGCCGATCCCGCGTTGTTCCTGGGGCCGCTGGTGCATGAGTTCGGCTGGGCGATGGACGATTGGGACCTGCTCGGCAAGGGCACGGTGGTCGGTCATCTGCTGGAATGCGCCGGACAGATCACCGGCGGCTATTTCGCCGATCCCGGCGTCAAGGATGTCGAAGATCTCGCCCGGCTCGGCTTTCCGATCGGCGAAGTGCGCGAGGACGGCGATCTCGTCATCACCAAGGTCGCGGGCTCCGGCGGCTGTGTCACGCCGGCGACGGTGAAGGAGCAACTGCTGTACGAAATCCACGACCCCGCGCAATATTTCCAGCCCGACGTGGTCGCGGATTTTTCGCAGGTCACGGTCGAGGAAGTCGGTCCAGATCGCGTCCGTGTCAGCGGTGGTCGCGGCAAGCCGAAGACCGGTCTGCTCAAGACCTCGGTCGGTTATGTCGACAGCTACGTCGGCGAAGGGCAGATCTCCTATGCCGGCCCGGGCGCGGTCGCGCGTGGCCGGCTCGCGCTCGATATCGTGCGCGAGCGGCTGACACTCACGGGCGTGCAGACCACCGAGTTGCGCTTCGACCTGATCGGCGTCAACGCGCTGCATGGCGAAGCGTCAGGCGCTGGTGAGCCGTATGAGGTCCGCGTGCGCGTGACCGGCCGCACCGAGACATTGAGCGAAGCCGTCAAGATCGGCAACGAGGTCGAGACGCTCTACACCAACGGTCCCGCGGGCGGCGGTGGTGCATGGAAGTCGGCGCGCGAGATTGTCGCGGTCGCCTCCTGTCTCGTGCCCGAGAACGCGGCGCGGGTCAGCGTGTCGCTGGTGGAGGCTTGAAGATGAAGCTGCGCGAGATCGCCCACTCCCGGACCGGCGACAAGGGTAACGTCTCCAACATATCGGTCATCGCTTACAGCGCCGACGACTACGCGCTGCTGTGCGAGGCGGTCACCGCCGAGCGCATCAAGGCGCATTTCGCCGGAATCGTGCATGGCGAGGTTGTCCGCTACGAGCTGCCCGGCATCGCGGCGCTGAACTTCGTTCTGAAGGATGCGCTCGGCGGCGGCGTCACCCGTTCGCTGGCGCTCGATGCGCACGGCAAGTCGCTGAGCTCGCGGCTGCTCGATCTCGATATCACGCCGGTAGACGGCACCTGACGATAAGCAGATCAATCATAAAAACATGGGAGGTTGATGAGGATGGTGAGCGCTGCATCCGGCAGAATGACCCGAAACGTCCATCGCGCACGCACGGCGGCGATGTCTGCAGCGAGCCTGTTGCTGCTCGCGGCCTCGCCGTCGCTGGCCGCCACGTGCGATCAGCTCGCGAAGCTCACGATCGATAACGCCACGATCTCGATGGCAGAAGCACGACCGGCCGGCTCCTTCGCGCCGCCAAAAGGCGCCGACATATCAGATCTCCCAGCTGCCTGCCGCGTGCAGGGCATCATCACGGCGGTGCCCGGGTCGCGGGTCGGGTTCGAGCTCTGGCTGCCGCAAGACGGCTGGAACGGCAAGATCGAGATGGTCGGCAACGGCGGCTATTCCTCTTCCATCTCCTACAAGGCGATGGGGCCGCTGCTCAAGCGCGGCTATGCAACGGTGGCGACCGACACCGGCCACACCGGCGATGACCCCGACTTTGCGATAGACCATCCGGAGGCGATCACGGACTGGGGCCATCGCGCGGTGCATGTCACGATCGTGGCCGCGAAGTCTGTCACCTCGGCGTTCTACAGCCAGGCGCCGAAGCATAGCTATTTCGCCGGCTGCTCGACCGGCGGCGGTCAGGCGCTGATGGAAGCGCAGCGCTACCCCAGAGATTTCGACGGCATCATCGCCGGTGATCCCGGCAACAACCGCACTCACCTCAATGCCGGCTTCCTGTGGCAGTTCATCAAGAATCACCGCGCCGATCTCAGCGTCATTATTCCGCCGGCCAAGCTCGCCGCCGTCACCGATGCGGCGCTGAAGACATGCCGCGGCAAGGATGGCGGACTGGCGACCGACAATTTCCTGACCGATCCCGATGCCTGCGGCTTTCAGCCGTCACAGATGCTGTGCAAGCAGGGAGACGCCGAGGATTGCCTGACGCGGGAGCAGGTCGAGGCGCTCTCGGCGATGTATAGCGGAGCCCGCGCGCAGAGCGGCGAGCAGGTATTTTATGGGTGGCCGAAGGGCAGCGAGAATTCGGGCAAGGTGGTCGCCAGCCTGCCGGGCTGGAGCCTGTATTGGGCCGACCCTGCGCATCCCGACCGGCCGGCGCGGACGAATTTCTGGAAGATCTGGGCATTCCCAGGCTCCAATTGGGATTGGCGTAATTTCGATTTTGGCAGCGGCATGAAGGCAGCCGATGACAAGCTTGCGCCCGTCATCAATGCGATGAGCCCGGATCTGTCAGCCTTCAAGGCTGCCGGCGGCAAGCTGATCCAGTATCACGGCCTCGCCGATCCCGTGGCGCCGCCGCGCGATTCCATCGACTACTACGAGCGGGTGCAGACAGCCGCAAGCCAGGACAAGCGCGTCGACGCGACGGCGGACTTCTATCGGCTGTTCCTGGTGCCCGGCCTTTATCATTGCGAGGGCGGACCGGGACCGAACGTTCTGGACGTGCAGGCCGCGCTCGAAAGATGGGTGGAGCAGGGGACGGCGCCCGCGACCATCGCCGCGACCAAATTCCACAACGACAAGCCGGCCGACGGCATCGAGATGAGCCGGCCGCTGTGCCCCTATCCGCAGGTCGCGCATTACAAGGGCGAGGGTGACTCCAATGATGCCGCGAACTTTACTTGCGCGGCGGGCCATCGCTACGCGATGCCGCTGCCGGCTGCGGCTTTCCTGCGCTGAGGCGAGATGACGAAAGCGGGCGAGGGATGGGCCGACGTCACTGGCGACGGCTCAACCCCTGCCCCAATTCCACGCGAGCAGCGCCGCATACACAGCCATCGAGACGCCATAGAGCGCCGTCACCAGCATATAGCCCGCGATCTGCCGGGCGACACCGGACTTCGGCGCCAGCCACCAGTCGAACGCCTTGAACGCCGCCGGCACCACCCACCAGCCGAGTAGTTGTGTGCTGACGAGGTTGCCGATGAACAGCGACAGCCAGAACGGCACGCCGCGTGCGTCGATCAGCGGGGCGCTGATGAAATATCCCCAGAGATAGACGATCGGGTAGAGGACCAGCAGCACCAGCAGATTGGATTTCAGAATGAAGGACGACGATTGCTGCGGCGCTGCGCCGGCCGGAAACCAGAAATTGAAGCCATAGCTGGCGCGCCGCACGCTTAAAGCTGCGTTGAAACGTTCACCCTCGCGCAACAATCGCTCGCGCTCCGGCGAATTCAGCCAGGCCGAGAGATTGGCGTCGCTGTCGAACGACAGCACGATGATCCAGTCGTCATGCAGGCCTGCGATCGGGCGCTCGATCTTGTGGCGCAGAAAACCCTTGAACGCAGCCTCGGCCGTCTGCATGCGCGCTTGCCAGGCCAGGAAATCGTCCTCAACGCCGGCCGGCACTCGGAATGAGATCACGGCTGAGACCGCAGTCTCCTGCCGCGCGCCGGCGTCGGGCAGGATGTGAATGCCTTCGGGCTCGCTGAAATAGCCGCGGATTTCGTCGAGCAGCCGCCGGCGTTCGTCACTCTGCAGCCATGCACGTGCCGTGGCGATGCCCGCGAAACGCAGGATGGTCACCCAGTCGAGCGTCGCCGGCGGTTGCGGCGGCAGCACCTCCTGGCCGAGAAAGCCCGGCCAGGTTCTCAAGCGATCGCCGACCCCAGCGTTCCAGCGCACGAAGGACGCGTATCCCTCGTCGACGATGCGGCACTGGATGACGACGGCTACCGGGCCGTCGCCTTTGTCGGGGCTGGCGGTCATGATACGGCTTCGCGTCACTGCTTCTTGTAGAGGCGACGTCCCATCACCCAGGTTTCGTCGACGCAACGATCGTCACCGACCATCATCACGCTGAACAGCAGGTTCGCCGCTTCTTCGATTGTGCTCGGCTTGCCGCCTTCTGATATCAGCGACTGGTGCCAGGCTTGTGCCATCGGGCCGCCATTGACGTCGAGGGCGACGAAGTCGGCCTCCTTGCCGGGCTCGAAATTGCCGAGCTTGTCGTCGATGTAGAGCGCCTCCGCACCGCCCAGCGTGACCGACCAGAAGCCGCGATAGGGCGAAAGCTTGTTGCGCTCGGCCTCAGCCGCATCCTTGCGGGTTGGGTCGATGCTGCCGTCCAGCATGGTGTTGTTGCACATGCCGACCTTGTAGGCGTCGTCGAGCACGTGCAGCATCGAGAAGCGGTTGCCGCCGCCCATGTCGGTGCCGAACGAAATCTTGACGCGATGCTCGGGATCGGTGGCGCGCCCCAAGCGAAACAGGCCGCTGCCGAGGAACAGGTTCGAGCACGGGCAGAACACCACGGCCGCGCCCTTCTTCGACATGCGGCGGAATTCGCTGTCGGACAGATAGACGCCATGGCCGCCGGAGAACTTTGGTCCGACCAGGCCGAACTTCTCATAGACGCCGAGATAGTCCGGGCAGTCGGGATGCTCGACCAGCACGCCGCGGCACTCGCTCGGATTCTCGGAGATGTGGGTGTTGACCCAGCAGTCCGGATGCTCGTGCTTGAGCTGCTGGCACGCCTTCAACAGCTCGGGCGAGGCGCCGAAGGCGAAGCGCGGCGTGATGGCGTAGAGGTTGCGGCCCTTGTTGTGATACTGCGCGATCAGCCGCTTGCTGTCGCGATAGAAATTCTCCGGCGTGTCGATGAAATCCGCCGGCGCGTTGCGGTCGATGCCGGTGAGGCCGGAGATGACGCGCATGTTGCGGCGGCTGGCCTCGTCGAACAGCTCCTCGGTCGCGACCGGCGAGGAGCTGGTGAAGGCCTGGCAGGTGGTGGTGCCGGCGGCGAGCAGCGCATCGAGGAAGCGCTTCACGCCCTCGCGGGCGTAGTTGCGATCCTTGTACTTGATCTCTTCCGGATAGATCGACATCTGCAGCCAGGGCAGCAACTGCTCGCCATAGGCGCCGAGCACACGGGTCTGCGGCAGATGGATGTGGCCGTCGATGAAGCCCGGGACGATGACGCGGTCCTTGATGTGGGTGACGTCGAGGCCGGGATGTTGCGCGGCGATCTGATCGTGAGGCCCGAAGGCCTCGATGACACCGTCCTTCACCACCAGGAGGCCGTCCTGATGGAAGCGGGCAGCCGCCTTTTCGTTGCCGAGATGTTTCCAGGGGTCGTCGACGAAATCGAAGAAAGTGCCGCGAATTCCGATCTTGCTCATGTCGCTGTTCTGCTCTTTTGGTTGCGGCACGTGGCAAAAATCGGCGCGGCACGTCCGCGGTGGCAATCAACTTGGAACGAACGCCGCCATAGGCACACGGCCACATGCAGAATTCGTAAATGGCCCGACGGCCCGCTGCAAAAATGTTCCCGATATCGCGCAGCGTGTGCTGGCTTGCTTAATGAACTCGTTCGTTTTCCGCGCGAATGCGTGCCGAAGTCAGCCGGCGCAACCCGCGATCGCCGTCGCAAGGTTGCGCTGCGATTGACCATCGGAGCTGTTCGACCATTGGGCGAAATTGCAGAGCAGTTGCTACTTCAATGGTGTTGAGCCGGGTGCTTGAGCGTGCGACGTTTTCGCAACGACTTGTCACGCGATCGCCGCCGATCGCAGGCATTTTTGCAATTTGAACCGGCTGCGGATTGGCAATGAACCGATACGATTTGATCATTCGCGGAGGCCGCGTCCTCGATCCCGAAACGTCTTTCGATGCGATCGCCGATGTCGCGCTCAAGGATGGCGCGATCGCTGCGATCGGCAGCATCGCGGGATCGGCCGAGACGAATCGTCGATGCCAAGGAGCTGGTCGTCACTCCCGGCTTCATCGATCTCCACGCCCACGGCCAGTCGCTGCCGGCCGACCGCATGCAGGCTTTCGACGGCGTCACCACGACGCTCGAGCTCGAGGTCGGGGTGCTGCCGGTGGCGCGCTGGTATGACGAGCAGGCCGCGCAGAGGCGCACGCTGAACTATGGCGCCGCGGCCGGCTGGGTATTCGGCCGCATCGCTACCATGACCACGCAGCAGACCGCCTCGAGCGTCGCCGGCATGGGCGAGGCGATGCGTGACAAGCGCTGGGTCGAGGAGGTAGCGACGCCTGCGGAGACTGCCGAGATCGTCGAGCGCGTGCGTATCGGACTGGAGCAGGGCGGCCTCGGCGTCGCCTTCCCGAACGCCTATGCGCCGGGCACGGGCGTCAAGGAATTGTCGGAGCTGTGCAGCCTCGCCGCGCGCCACAACGTGCCGACCTATACCCACATCGCCTACATGTCGAATGTCGATCCGCGCAGTTCGGTCGACGCTTATACGCGCTTGATCGGCCTTGCCGGCTCGACCGGCGCGCACATGCATATCTGTCACTTCAACAGCACCAGCCTGCAGGACGTCGAGCGCTGCGCGGAGCTGGTGCAGACCGCGCAGGCGCAGGGCCTCAAGGTCACGGTCGAGGCTTATCCGTATGGCACCGGCTCGACCGTGGTCGGCGCCGAGTTCTTTGCCGATCCGGCTTTCTGCCAGCGCATGGGCACCGGCTATGACGCCATCGAGATGGTGGCCGAGCGCCGGCGCCTGGCGGATCGCGAGGAACTGCTGGCACGGCAGCAAAGCGAGCCCGGCGCGCTGGTGCTGATCCATTTCCTCGACGTCGCGGTCAACCAGCGGCATCGGGAACTGCTCGACGTCTCCGTGATGTATCCGGGCGGTGCCATCGCCTCCGACGCGATGCCCTGGATCCTGGGCAACGGCAGGCTCTATACCGGCGATGCCTGGCCGCTGCCTGATGATGCGGTGTCGCATCCGCGCTCGTCGGCGACCTTCACCAAATTCCTGCATGACTGGGTGATCGAACGCAAGGCGGTGCCGCTGATGGAAGGCATCGCAAAGTGCACCTTGATCCCGGCGCAGATCCTCGGCGCCTCCACGCCATCGATGCACAAGAAGGGACGGCTGCAGGTCGGCTGCGATGCCGACATCGCCGTGCTCGATCTTGCCACGCTGAAGGACCGCGCCGATTTCCTCAACATGAACCGGCCCTCCGATGGCGTGAGGCATCTGCTGGTGAACGGGCAGGCTGTCATCGCCGATGGCGCGCTGTTGCGCGATGCGCGGCCCGGCCGTCCCGTGCGACGCTCCGTGACGTCATGATCGTCCCGGTCCTGCTGGTCACCGGTTATCTCGGGGCGGGCAAGACCACGCTGCTCAATCATCTGCTCGCCAATCCCGGCGGGCGCCGGATTGCGGCCGTCGTCAACGATTTCGGCGCCATCGACATCGATGCCGGGCTGCTCGGCACGGTGGCTGACGGCGTGGTCTCCTTGAAGAACGGCTGCATCTGCTGCTCGCTGCAGGGCGACCTGCTGCGCACGTTGGCTTCCGTCATCAAGCGTCCGTCGCCGCCGGATGCGATCGTGATCGAGACCTCCGGCGTCTCCGATCCTGCCGAGATCATCCGCAATTTGATGGACCCCGTGATCTTCAAGGTGGCGCCGCTGGAGACGGTGGTGACCATCGTCGACGCGCGGCGCGTGCTGGATGAGCCTGAGATGGCGCAGGATGCGCTGTGGCGCTCGCAGCTGCGCGCGGCGGATTTCGTGCTGCTGACCAAGACCGATCTGCTCGATGGCGAGGAACGTCAGCGGGTCGCCGAGATCATCAGCCGGCATAAGCCGGCGGGCGTCGTGTTCGACATCGTGCAAGGCGCCGTCGCGCCGGATCTGTTGTTCAGCCGCGGCGCGGTCGATGCGCGGTTAGCTCCGAAGTCGATGCCGACGGCATCGGAGCCGTTAGCCTCGGTCAGCTGGACCTCGCAGGCACCGCTGTCGCTGGCGCGCTTTCAACAGGTCGTGAGCCCGCTGGCCGCGCGGACCTTGCGCATGAAAGGTGTTTTCGTCTTCACCGAGCATCCGGAACAGCCGATGCTGTTCCAGTGCGTCGGCACCCGCGCGACGATGTCAGCCTCGCAGCTCGCCCCGCCGATCGGTCTCACCGCGCAGCTGGTGTTGATTGGGCGGGAGGGGGCAGATCGATGCGGCGGAGATCGATCGGGTGCTGCAGGGGATCGTGGTGTGCTGAGGCGCTACCTCAGGCACCCCGATCATATGCCGGGAGTCGATGTGCACCCTCTCGCCCTTGCGGGAGAGGGTGGGTTCGCGCGTCAGCGCGAAACCGGGTGAGGGGTCTCCTTCGGCAGTACGAGCGTGGAAGAGACCCATCACCCGCGCTCCGAGCTTCGCATCTCCGGCACCCTCTCCCGCAAGGGGAGAGGGTGCACCGAGCTTGCCGTGATAGCAGATCGTACTATTAGCTCTTCGCAATATACGGGCATCCGCCTTCCGCGAGCGGGCGGAACGCCTGGTCGCCCGGCACGGTGGTCTGGTATTCGTAGAGGTCCCATTTGCTCTTGGATTCCTCCGGCTTCTTGATCCGCATCAGGTACATGTCGTGCACCATGCGGCCGTCCTCGCGCACCACGCCATTCTGCGCGAAGAAATCGTTGACCGGGGTCTTGCGCATCTGCGCGCATCACGGTCTCGGAATCCACCGAATTGGTCGCCGCCACCGCCTTGAAATAGTGCCGCAGCGCCGAGTTGACGCCGGCCTGATAGGCGGTCGGCATCGCGCCGTGGCGCTTGAAGAACTCGTTGGCGAAGGCGCGCGTCTCCGGCGTGCGGTCCCAGTAGAAGGAATCGGTGAACAGCAGGTCGTGCGCATGCGCGAGCCCGAGCGCGGGCACGTCGGTCAGCGTCACCTGCAGCGCCACCACCTGCATGCTGCTGCGGATGTTGAACTCGTCGGCCTGCGCCACCGCATTGCGGAAGTCGGAGCCGGCATTAGCCAGCGCCAGCACCTTGGCGCCTGATGATTGCGCCTGCAGCAGGAAAGACGAGAAGTCGGCGGTGTCGAACGGATGGCGCACGGCGCCGAGCACCTTGCCGCCGGCCGCATTGACCGCCTTGGTGGCGTCGCGCTCCAGCGCCTGGCCGAAGGCGTAGTCGGCGGTGAGGAAGAACCATGGCGTGCCGCCGCGCGCGACCACGGCCTTGGCGGTGGCGTTCGACGACGCGTAGGTGTCGTAGGTCCATTGCACCGAGGTCGGCGAGCATTGCTTGCCGGTGAGATCGGACGAGCCGGAGCCCGAGATCAGGAAGATCTTCTTCTTCTCGCGGGTGACGTTCTGGATCGCCAGCGCCACCGCGGAGTTGACGCCTTCGGCGATGACGTCGACGCCTTTGTTGTCGATCCAGTTGCGCACGATGCCGACCGCGATGTCCGGCTTGTTCTGGTGATCGGCCGAGATGATCTCGATCTTGCGGCCCGCGACCTTGCCGCCGATTTCCTCCGCGGCCATCTGCGCTGATATCACCGAGCCGGTGCCGTTGCCGTCGGCATATTGGCCGCTCATGTCGGTGATGATGCCGACCCGCAGCACGCCGTCCTCGGCGCGGGCCGCGCTGCTCGCGCACAGGACGGCAGCGCCCAAAAACAGGAAGGTTCTGGCGGATGAAATCATAGCCTTCAGCATTTCGTCTCCCGAAAAATTCTTCAATCTTATTCGAGAGCGAGAACTGCAGGATTTGCCTCTTGCAGGCAATCTCGCATGATGCATGGCGGCCCTGCGGCGCAAAATGCCGCAACTGATCAGTCCGGCCGGCTAGCCCGCTTGGCGCAGCTTCGTCGGCTCCGCCCAGGCGCAGCCGTCGCCGCCTGCGCGCTTGGCGGCATAGAGCGCACAGTCGACCTCCTGCAAGAGCTGTGTCAGCCCACCTGCAGGCAAGGGGGCGGCTTCGACCAGCAGGCCGGCGCTGGCGCCGATCACCACCGGAATGTCGGTCAGCAGATAGGGCATCGACAGCGCCTGGACGGCGTGGCGCGCCAGCGCATGCGCCTCGTCGTGCCCCGCGGTGCCATCTGCGACCGGCTTCAGCAGCATGAACTCGTCGCCGCCGAAGCGCGCGGCCATGCCGCCTGATGCGACGCAGGCGGTGAGCCGGGTGGCGACCTGGCGCAGCAGATCGTCACCGGCATGGTGGCCGTGGCGGTCGTTCACCGGCTTGAAGCCGTCGAGATCGATGGCGATGATGGCGATGTTGCCGCTCGCTCTTTGCAGTTCGTCGAGGAACGCCGCGCGGTTCGGCAGCCCGGTCAGGAAATCATGCCGGGCCTGGCGGGCCAGCGCGTGCTTCGCTTCGAGGCGCTCGACGAACGCAGTGCTGAGATGGCGTGTGGCTTCGCGGATGGTGAACCAGAACAGCACCAGCATCGCGGCCCCGAGCCGGTAGCCGAGTTCCGGCCGCATCAGGCCTGCGATCAGGGTTGGCGACAGCAGTACGGCGGACGCTGTTAGTACCACCCAGGGCCTGATCGCGGCACGCGATACCATGCCGACACAGTAGGACATCGACAGCCCAAAGGCGATCCAGATGCCCGGCGCGTCGTCGAGCTGGAAGGCGCGGAACGACAGCGAGCCGAGCGCAAGGCCGAAGGCGGCCGCGCCGGCGCCGTAGACACGTTCCCAGTGGATCACATCCGCATCGCTGAGCCGGCTTGCATGCCGCTTGTAGCGCAGCAGGCTGACGACGCGGCCGATCGCGTTGACCAGCACCGCGCAGGCGATGAAGACATAGCCGGGGTCGCCGGTGGTGATGGCCAATGCGCCGGCACCTATCAGCGCGGTGATGTTGATCGCCATCACCTGCGGTAACGATGTGTAAAGCAGATCGACGAGCTCGCGACGGATCGCCGAGTCCGGATGCGAAAATGTTGAATGCGGCACCTGTCCCATGGCGGTATCATGGAACGACTTTTCCTAACAACTGATACGCAACGGATCAGCTGTTCCCGGAATGGTTGCAGGCTTCGTTAAACTTCCGTCAATGCCGGGGACCGGGAAGTTCCAGTCAGTCGGTCAGCGAGGTGTGGCGCTGCGACACCCGTGTCAGCCTCGGCGGATCGAGCTTCAGCGGACGCAGCGGCTGCTTCCGCGCCATCGCATCCATCACCGTGCGGTTCGTCTTCTCGATCCGTTTGGCGCTGGCGACGTCGGCGAAGGCACGGTCGAACTTGTGCTGCTGATAGAGCACGAGGCCTCTGTCCACATAGGCGTCCGAAAATTTCGGATCGAGCTGGATGGCGAGGTCGAGATCGGCAACCGCGGCGGCGAGATCGCCCTTGCGGTAGGAGGCCATGCCGCGCTCGCGGTAGAATTTGGCGCCGTTGGTCGAAGGCACGCCGGCCGGCGGCGTCGCGTTGGCTGTCACCGGTGCGTCCTCGTCCGCCGCAGTGATCGTATCGGCCTGCCTGGGCGCGGCCGGCTGTGCCACTTTCTCCGGCAGGCTCGCGACCGTCTCGACATCGGCAGCATCTGCTGCTGATGCGGCAGTGGGCTCCGGCGTGATGACGGCAATATCGACCGGCTTCGTCGACACCGGCATGATCTTGATCCTGTCGGTCGCAACGACGGTCGGCTTGAGCGGCGCAACGGACGCGGCCGACACATGCATGAATAGCAGATAGCCGGCGACCGTCGTCGCAGCGGCGCCGGCGATCGCGATCACGCCGGACGCGACCTTGTGCACTTTGGCGGCGGCAGCGCGCTTCGATTCCTGCTTCTGCTCCTGGCGCGCGAGCTCCAACATATGGTCGTAGGCCGAGCGCAGGTCGCGATCGCTCAGGATATCGTTGGCGCGCACGATCTCGCGAAAGCGCAGCGCAGCATCGGCGTCGCCGGGTTTGATGTCGGGGTGCGTGCTCTTGACGGCCTTGCGGAACGCAGACCTCAGCTCTTCAGCATCGTCGTCCGGAAGAGCTCCGAGCAAATCGTAAAGCGTCTTCATCGTCGCTCTCGCCGCTGGATCCTCTCGTCTCCGATCGAAATTCCCGCCGCGAATTTACGCTGGAGCACGCTTACTAACACACTATGTACACGCCGGATCATGGTCATCCAGTAGGGCGGAAAAATGACTGAATTGCGCGGAGTTGGGGCCATTTCTGTCGCCTCGCCGTCACCCAAGCCCGCGTTGCTGTACGTCCCTCGCCGATGCGCGCGTGCGCTATCTGCTGCAGGCGTACAACCCATGATTGATGTGGCGCCCTCCGCCTGAAGAACGCCGCAGCATCACAATCATGGTGAATGGAAAGTTTGAAACAGCTTTTAAGAATTAAGGTTAACGCGGCTTGAGCCGGCTGGCTGTTGCCGAACGATCACGGCGAGATGACCACCCCGGATTGGAACCGTCTTACCTCCGTACCGAACGCACGCTATCGTCGCGCATGATGAGTCCGGCCTGCGGGGATGCAGTCAGGGCCTGGGCGAGACGCATCTGATGTGGGGCAGGAGGCTTTGATGTCGGCATTGTGGCCGCGCGGCGCGCGGCTCGGCCTGATTGCGCTGCTGGCGCTGCTGCTGCCGCTTCCGCTCGCGGCCGAACCGCTGTTCTCGTTCGACGCGACGCCGGGCAGGCTGCCGAAGACGATCGTGCCGGTGCGCTACGACATCGATCTTGCGCCCGATCTCGATCAACTGACGATCGCAGGCCGCGAGACGGTGGAGATCGAGCTGCGCGAGCCGTCGGCCCTGATCACGCTCAACGCGGTGAACATGGCGATCGACGAGGCGACGGTGGACGACAGCGCCCAGCGTGCGACCGTCGCGCTCGACGCCGCGGCGGAGACGGCGAACCTGTCGTTTTCGCAGGCTCTCGCCGCGGGCACGCACCGCCTCAGCCTGCGCTTCACGGCAAAGATCAATTCGTTCGACCGCGGGCTGTTCTTCGTCGACTATCCGACCTCGCAGGGCACGAGGCGGATGATCTCGAGCCAACTCGAGGCCTCCGATGCGCGGCGGATATTTCCCTGCTGGGACGAGCCGGCCTTCAAGGCGAGTTTCGCGCTGACCGTGACCGTGCCGCGATCGTTCATGGCGGTGTCCAACATGCCGGTCGCACGGGAGGAGCCGGGGGCGACGGACCTGAAACATGTCACGTTCGCGCCGACGCCAAAAATGTCGAGCTATCTGTTCGTGCTCACCGCCGGCGAATTGGAGCGGATCACGGCTGACGCGGGCGGCGTCAAGGTCGGCGTGGTGACGACCAGGTACAAGAGCGATAACGGCCGCTTCGCGCTGGACGAGGCCGTGAAGCTGCTCGGCTATTACAACGACTATTTCGGCACGGCGTTTCCGCTGCCGAAGCTCGATCTGATCGCGGTGCCCGGCGGTTATGGCGGCGCCATGGAGAACTGGGGCGGCATCACCTTTTTCGAAAGCCGGCTGCTGTTCGATCCCGCCACGGATTCGGACGCGCATCGGCGCGACATCTTCAGTGTCGTCGCCCACGAGATGGCGCATCAATGGTTCGGTGATCTCGTCACGATGGGCTGGTGGGACAATCTCTGGCTCAACGAAGGCTTTGCGAGCTGGATGCAGGAGAAGGCGGCCGAGCATTTCCATCCGCAATGGCGCAGCTGGCTCAACGGCTACGGCCAGAAGCAGTTCGCGATGGCGCTCGACGCCCGCCGCACCTCGCATCCGATCCAGCAGAAGGTGGCCGATGAGAGCGAGGCGATGCTTGCCTTCGACGGCATCACCTACAGCAAGGGCCAGGCCTTCATTCGCATGCTGGAAGCCTATCTCGGCGAGCAGCCGTTCCGTGACGGCATTCGTGCCTACATGGCCGCGCATGCCTATGCGAACACGACCACCGCCGATCTCTGGCAGGCGCTGGAGCGGGCGACCGGCAAACCGGTCGCCGCGATCGCTTCGCCCTTCACCGAGCAGGCCGGCGTGCCGCTGGTGATCGTGGAAACCGACTGCAAGGACGACGTGCAGCAACTCGCGCTGCGGCTGGAGCGGTTCGCAATCATTCCTGCGCATTCCTTCGGTCCCTCCGACGAGCAAAGCCTGCCCGCCGTGCCCTGGAAGCTGCCGGTCACGTTTGCGCCCGTCGGGACCGGCGCACCGCCGTCGGCCGTGCTGCTCGACGGCGCTGCCAATGTTGCGGCCGGTGCCTGCGGGATGGCGCTCAAACTCAATCCGGGAAATGTCGGCTATTATCGCGTCAGCTACGGCGCGCGGAGTGAGGCCGCGCTTGCAGGCGCGCTGCAACGGATGACGCCCGAGGACCGGCTCAACATGCTCACCGATGGCTGGGCCATGGTCGTGGGCCGCCGCGCCGAGCTGGCCTCTTATCTCGCTTTGGTCGAACGCCTTGATATCGGCGATCAGCGCGCGGTGTGGGATCAGGTCATCTCCGGCTTGGCGACGCTCGACCGTTTGGCGCGGGGCACGCCGGAGCGCCAGGCGGAGCGCGCCTACGCGCGTGCAAGGTTGCGCCCTGTGTTCGATCGGCTCGGCTGGGACAGCGCGGTGCAGGCTGCGGTTCCGGGCGACGATGACGACACCTTGCTCCGTGCACGGTTGATCGGCGTGCTCGGTACGCTCGGCGAGCCCGATATCCTGAACGAGGCGCGTGCGCGGTTTGCGCGTTTTCTCGCCGATCCGCAGACGCTGGCGCCGAACCTGCGCGACAGCGTGACCCATGTCATCGGCCTCAAGGCCGACAACGCCACCTACGAGCAATTGCTGAAGCTGGCGCGCGCCAGCACCGCCACCAGCGAGCGGGTGCGCTACTATACCGCGGCCGCAGGCGCGCAGGACCCGGCGCTCGCGAAGCGCACTCTGGCATTGACGCTGACGCCGGAGATCCCGGTGACGATGGTTGGCCCGATCATCGGCACTGTCGCTTCTTCCGGCGAGCAGCCGGAGCTGGTCTGGCAGTTCGTGCGAGACAATTTCGACGCACTGCTGGAGCGGCTTGGTCCGGGCTTTCGCGACCAGCTGGTGCCAAACCTGATGACGAATTTCGACGACGAGAAGTACGCGGCGCAGCTCGCGTATTTCGAACCGTCGCGCTCGACCGCCGGCGGCCGCATTGCCGTTGCGCGGGCGCTCGAGACCATCGCGATATCGGCCGATCTGAAAGGACGAGCCCTCCCGGAGCTCGCGGCCTGGATCAGCAGGCAGCACAGGCCGTAGCGCGCGATGCATGGCCAAGCCGACCGACGCGCTTGCGGACCGTGGCGCCCGGCCGCTATACCGGCCGCATGGCTGATTTCCACGGTGTATTTCCTTATCTCGTTTCGCCCGTCGATGCGGATGGTAATATTCGCACCGCAGTGCTCGGCCAACTCTGCGACGACCTGATCCAGGCCGGCGTGCATGGGCTGACGCCGCTGGGCTCGACCGGCGAGTTCGCCTATCTCGATCGCGCCCAGCGCACGACCGTCGTCGAGACGACGATCGACGCCGCCAGGGGCCGCGTACCTGTCATCGCCGGCGTGGCATCGACCGCGATCGCCGACGCGGTCGCGCAGGCCAGGGCCTATCAGAAGCGCGGCGCCGACGGCATCCTTGCGGTGCTGGAAGCCTATTTCCCGATCAACGATGCCGGCATTGAGGCTTATTTCCGCAGCATTGCGGATGCGGTCGACATCCCCGTCGTGATCTACACCAATCCGCAATTCCAGCGCTCGGACCTGTCGCTCGACGTGATCGCGCGCCTCGCCGAGCATCCGCGCATCGGCTACATCAAGGATGCTTCCACCAATACCGGCCGGCTGCTCTCGATCATCAATCGCTGCGGCGATGCCATCAAGGTGTTCTCGGCCTCGGCCCATATCCCTGCCGCGGTGATGCTGATTGGCGGTCATGGCTGGATGGCCGGCCCCGCCTGCATCATCCCGCGACAAAGCGTCGAGCTCTATGATCTCTGCAAAGCGTCGCGCTGGAACGACGCGCTCAAGCTGCAAAAGAAGCTGTGGCGCGTCAACGAGGCCTTCGCACGCTTCAACCTCGCCGCCTGCATCAAGGCGGGACTTGCTATCCAGGGCTACGACGTCGGCGACCCCATCCCGCCGCAAGCCGCGCTGACATCGGAGCAGCGCAAGGCGGTGGAAGAGGTGCTGAACGATTTGGGATGACGTCACAAGCCTCGGTACCCTGCCGTCATCGCCCGCGAAGGCGGGCAGTACGCCGTGACCTATCAATTCCATCATTGCTGACGCTGGCATACTGCATCACCCGCCTTCTGTTTAGCCCGGACAGATCACTGACAGGTGTTCGGAGACATATGCTGACACATCAAACTGGGTTGGATCGGTCCGAAATCAGGAGGCCCTCCATGCCCTGGAACGAGGTGTCGGTGATGAACCAGAGAGTGGAGTTTGTGAGGCTTGCCCTGCAGGAAGGGGTAAATCGCCGGGAGCTTTGCCGGCGGTTCAAGATCAGCCCGGACGTTGGTTACAAGTGGCTGAGGCGATGGGAGGCCGGCGATCGGGAGTTGGCCGATCATTCGCGTCGTCCGAAGACGATGCCCAGGCGCAGCGATGCCGCGGTCGAGGCGCACGTTGTTGCGGTCCGCGACAAGCATCCGGCGTGGGGCGCCCGCAAAATTGCCCATTGCCTGAAGCGCGAAGGTCACGATGTCCCTTCGCAATCGACGGTCCATCAGATCCTGTGCCGGAATGATCGTGTCAAGCCGAGCGAGGCTGCGCCGCCAAATCCCGGGCATCGGTTCGAGAAGGAGGCGCCCAATCTGTTGTGGCAGATGGACTTCAAGGGCCACATGCCGCTTGCCGACGGCACGCGGTGCCATCCGTTGACAGTGGTCGACGATCACTCGCGCTACGCCGTGTGTCTGCAGGCCTGTGCAAACGAGCAGCGTCCTGTCGTGCAGGAGCATCTGACGGTCACCTTCCATCGCTATGGCCTGCCGGAGGCCCTCTATACCGACAATGGCTCTCCGTGGGGCGACACGTCCGGCGTTCGCTGGACCGGCCTGAAAGTGTGGCTGCTCAAGCTTGGCGTCCGCGTTGTGCATGCTAGGCCGTATCGCGGAAGAGAGCATAGGAGACCACTGAGCCCCTCAACCGTGGCCCGTGGTTATGGATTCCGGGCTCGCCTCTTCAGAGGCGCCGGCCTGCTCTGACAAGGCCCTGTTGTCTCATCCGGCAAATCCGCTAAAACCCCCCGCGATATTTCGACACGACGTGAAGGACGACGATGAACATTCTTCCCAACAACATGCGATTTGGTGCGGGCCAGCCGGTGAAGCGGCTGGAGGACCAGCGGCTGGTCACCGGGAAGGGGCATTTCATCGACGACAAGCCGGAGGATGGAGCGCTCTGGCTCTATGTGCTGCGCTCGCCGCACGCCCATGCCCAGATCGCATCGATCGACACGGCTGCGGCACGCGAAATTCCCGGTGTGGAAGCGATCTTCACCGGCGCGGACCTCGTGGCCGACGACGTCGGCACCATCCCGACCCTGGCGATCTTCAAGCGGCCGGACGGCTCGCCGATGACGGTGCCGCCGCGCCGCCTGCTGGCCCATGAGACCGTGCGCTTTGCCGGCGAAGCGGTGGCGGCCATCGTCGCGACCTCGCGCACGATTGCGCAGGAAGCGGCGGAGGCCGTCCAGGTCGACTACCACGTCCTGCCGGCGGTGGCCGATCCGGTAGAAGCAATCAAGCCGGGCGCGCCGCTGGTGTGGCGCGAGGCTCCCGACAACATCGTTGCTGCGATGAGCTATGGCGACGCGGCCAAGGTCGAGGACGCGTTTGCCAATGCTGCGCATAAAGTCTCGCTCGATATCGCAAGCCAGCGCCTGATCCCCTCCGCGATGGAACCGCGCTCGACCATCGCGGAGGTCGAGACCGAGACAGGCCGCCTGATCCTGCACGTGCAGTCGCAGACGCCGGCCTCGACCCGCGACGTGCTGGCGGATGCCGTGCTGAAGCGCCCGAAGGAATCGGTGCGCGTGCTGGTCGGCGACATCGGCGGCGGCTTCGGCCAGAAGACCAATCTCTATCCGGAAGACGGCATTGTCGCCTATGCGGCGACCAAGCTGAACCGCAGGATTCGCTGGCGCGGCGAGCGCACGGACGAATTCCTCGGCGGCACCCATGGCCGCGACCTCACCTCGACCGCCGAGTTCGCGCTCGACGCCAAGGGGCGCGTGCTGGCCTATCGCGTGCGCTCGATCGGTGCCACCGGCGCCTATTCGTCCGGCACGGGCAACATCATTCCGCTGGTGCTCGGTCCGTTCGTGCAGACCGGCGTCTACGATCTGCCGCTGGTGCATTTCGAGGTCAAGACTGTCATGACGCACACGGCGCCGGTCGGTGCCTATCGCGGTGCGGGCCGGCCTGAGGCCGTGTTCATCGTCGAGCGGCTGTTCGATGCGGCCGCGCGCCAGATCGGCATGGATCCGCGCGCGATCCGTAAAGTGAACTACATCAAGCCGGCGCAGCTGCCCTACACCAACGCGGTCGGGCAGGTGTATGATTCCGGCGCCTTCGCGCACATGATGGAGCGTGCCTCCAAGCTGGCCGATTGGGACGGCTTCAATGCGCGCAAGCGCGAGGCGAAGAAGAAGGGCCTGCTGTACGGCCGCGGCCTGACCTCCTATATCGAATGGACCGGCGGTCGCGCCCACACCGAGAAGGTCTCGCTGCATGCGACGGCAGAAGGCCGCGTCGTGCTGCATTCCGGCACCATGGCGATGGGGCAGGGGCTGGCGACCACCTACACCCAGATGATCGCGGAGTCGCTCGGCATCGGCATGGACAAGATCGACGTGGTGCAGGGCGACACTGATTTGGCCACCGGCTTCGGCAGCGTCGGCTCGCGCTCGCTGTTCGTCGGCGGCACGGCGGTCGCCGTGTCCTCGAACGATTTGATTGCGAAGGCGCGTGAAAAGGCCTCGAACCTGCTGGAAACCTCGGTCGAGGACATCGAATATCGCGACGGTGTTCTCACCGTGGTCGGCACCGACCGCCGCATCAGCCTGTTCGACATTGCACAGAACGAGCAGGGCGCAAAGCTCTCGGTCGACAGCGAAGGTGAGGTCGACGGGCCGAGCTGGCCGAACGGCACCCATATCTGTGAGGTCGAGATCGATCCGGAGACCGGCGTCACCCGCGTCGTGCGCTACACCACGGTCGACGATGTCGGCATCGCCGTCAATCCGATGCTGGTGGCGGGCCAAATTCACGGCGGTGTCGCGCAGGGAATCGGCCAGGCGCTTTACGAAGGCGTCGCCTATGATGCCGACGGCCAGCTGCTGACCGCGACCTATCAGGATTACTGCATCCCGCGCGCCGACGATGTGCCGCCGATCGCGGTCACGCTGGACGATGCCGCGCCGTGCCGGACCAATCCGCTGGGCGCCAAGGGCTGCGGCGAGTCCGGCGCGATCGGCGGTCCGCCCTGCGTCACCAACGGCGTGATGGATGCTCTCGCCGAGATCGGCATCAAAAACCTGCATACGCCGCTGACGCCGCAGAAGGTGTGGAAGGCGATCCAGGACGCGCGGGCGGCAAAGTCGGCCGCTTAGTTGGTCTGAAGGACGCCTGCTGTAACGACGATTGTCGTCCCCGCGCAGGCGGGGGACCCAGTACGCCGCGGCGGTTATGATGAGCGCGATCAGCCGTGTTTACTGGATCCCCGCTTTCGCGGGGACGACGGTGGAGAACAATACGGGGTGATGCAGCCCCGGGTGGGATCGGGCCGAATTGAGGCGGCTCGCGGCTGGTCCGCGAGCCGCAGAACGTGAATGCAACGTTCAAATGACCGGCATTCACCCCAAATGGCTTTCGTTGCGTCTCCGTCAAGAACGTGCTGATAGATGGCCGGACATATCCGCAAAGGGGGTATTGCGATGCGCAGATTTTGGACCGTGCTGGCGGCGCTGGCGACGTTGAGCCTCACCAATTGCGGGTACAACGCGATCCAGACCAATGACGAGCAGGTCAAGGCCAACTGGTCCGAGGTCGTCAACCAGTATCAGCGCCGCGCCGACCTGGTGCCCAATCTGGTCAATTCGGTGAAGGGCTTTGCGCAGCAGGAGAAGGACGTGCTGCTCGGCGTCACCAATGCTCGCGCCAAGGTCGGCAGTATCCAGGCGACGCCGGAGGTCCTGAACGATCCCGCCGCTTTCCAGAAATTCCAGGCAGCGCAGGGAGAATTGACCAACGCGCTGTCGAGGCTTTTGGTCGTGACCGAGAACTATCCGCAGCTCAAGTCGGACGCGCTGTTCCACGATCTGATGTCGCAGCTCGAGGGCACCGAGAACCGCATCACGGTGGCACGCAACCGCTACATCAAGTCGGTGCAGGATTATAATATCGGCATCCGGACCTTCCCGAACAACCTGACCGCGATGGTGTTCGGCTACAAGGAGAAGCCGAACTTCACCGTCGACAATGAGCGCGAGATTTCGACCGCGCCGAAGGTCGACTTCAACGCGCCAAGTCCGGCGCCGGCGAAGTAGCGTGGAGCGGCCGGCCGTGCGCGCGATGTCGGCAGCGAAAGCATTGGTCGCAGCGCTTCTGCTGTGCCTGACCTTTGCCGCCTGGGCGGATGTCGCCGTGCCGCAGCTCACGGGCCGCGTCGTCGACCAGACCGGCACGCTGTCGAGCGGCGATATCGCGAGCCTGAACCAGAAGCTGAGGGACCTGGAGAGCCGCAAGGGCAGCCAGATCGCGGTGCTGATCGTGCCGACCACGCAGCCGGAAGACATCGCGCAGTTTTCCATCCGTGTTGCGGAAGCCTGGAAGATCGGGCGCAAGAAGGTCGATGATGGCGCGCTGCTGGTGGTCGCCAAGAACGATCGCAGGCTGCGCATCGAGGTCGGCTATGGCCTGGAGGGGGCGCTGACCGACGTGACGTCGCGCCGCATCATCGACGAGATCATCACGCCGAAATTCAGGACCGGCGACTTCGCCGGCGGCATCAATGCGGGCGTTGACCGCATCATCGCGGTGGTCAATGGCGAGCCGTTGCCGGTGCCTCAGCCGCAGGCATCGCACGGCGTGGATCTGAGTTGGGACGGGATGACGTCGCTGGCGCCGTTCGTGCTGATCGGCGCCATCGTCGGCGGCGGCATCTTGCGCGCCATCTTCGGCCGGCTGCTCGGCTCGGTCGCGACCGGCGGCCTGTTCGGTTTGATCGCCTGGATCGTGGCGAGCTCGTTCCTGGCCGCCATCCTGGTCGGCCTTGTCGGCTTCGTGATCGCGCTGTTCGCCGACGCGGTCAGCAATTCAGGGCCGCCGATGCGCGGTCGCTCCGGCGGCTGGGTGGGCGGCGGCGCGTCGTCGGGTGGTTGGAGCAGCGGCGGCAGTTCGAGCGCAGCGGCGGCTTCTCCGGCGGAGGCGGCAGTTTCGGCGGCGGCGGCGCCTCCGGAAGCTGGTAAGCGGGAGCTGGTGAGATGAGTATCGGACGCATCGCGCGGCACCTTCTCGAGCATCATTGGCGGGTGCGGCGGATTTTCACGCCGGACGTGCGCGATCGCATCGCGCAGGCGATCCATGCGGGCGAGGGCACGCATGCGGGACAGGTGCGCTTCGTGGTCGAAGGCGCGCTCGACGGCGCGCCGCTGTTCCGCAACCAGCCGGCGCGGGAGCGCGCGCTCGACCTCTTCTCGCATTTGCGGATCTGGGACACCGCTCACAACAATGGCGTGCTGATCTATCTTCTTGTTGGCCGATCGCGACGTCGAGATCATCGCCGATCGCGGCGTCGATGCGCGGGTGGGCCAGGCCGGCTGGGATGGGATCTGCCGCGACATGGAGACCGCGTTCCGCGCCGGTCGTTTCGAGCGACGGCGTCATCGACGGCATCGCGGCGGTGTCGCGCGAGCTGGCGCGACACTTTCCGCCGCAGGCTGATCAGCGCAACGAGTTGCCGGATCCGCCGGTCGTGATGTGAAAGCGCTGATCATCCCAGCCGGTGCTTGACGTAGAGCGCGAGCGGCACGGCATAGAAGAAGTGCGACATGAACCCGCCGATGATCACCATGGGATCAAGATAGTTCGGGTGGTTCGCGGAGACGATCGCGATGGCGACATGCATCACGATCCAGAGCACGACGGCGAAGAACAGCGCCACCAATGTCGCCTCATAACCGCGGCGGCGGAAGCTCGGCCAGATCAGCGCGAAGACGACGCCCCACGCAAGCGCGAAGGCGAAATGAATGCCGGTGCCGACGACATAGGAGATCGCGCCGAGCAAGTCCTGCACGTCTTTGCCGAACACCAGGCCCGTCGCGTTGCGCGGGATGCCGGCGAGCGGCATCAGCTGCTGTATGCCGACCCAGACGACGGCCTCATAGATCCAGATGATGACGCCGCCGAGCAGGCCGCCGACCAGCCCCGCACGAACAGCGAGATTGCGATCAGTGCTCATCGCATGTGCAGCATCATCAGTCGCAACAGACGTGCTCATATCAATCTCCCCCTCTGTTTGTAGTCCCTTGTGCCCGGGATCTTAGCGCCGAACACGACGTCTCGAAAGGGAAAGACGTGTGCGAAAATCATTTTGCAACGCAAGCGTTAGCTGGAAGGTGTGTTCGCGCAATAGCGTTGGACCATCGCCTGCGTCAGCTCCGCCATCCTTGTGCGCAATGCTTGCGGCGCCAGCACCTCGGCCTCGGGGCCAAGCCGCAGCAGCTCGGCGGCGGCGTGCCAGATGCGTGGTGCCGATCGGAATGGTCGCGGTGCGCCAGCCGGCCGCATCCGCATCGTCGGCGATGCGCAGGCGCGCCTTTACGTAAGGCTGGGTCAGCGCATCCAGCAGCTTCACGCCCAATGGCGAGAGCCGCACGGTCGCTTCACGCGGGTGCATCTCGGCTTCGAGCCGCTCGGTTGCGGCGCGCCAATAGGCGCCGAGATCGAAATCGGCAGGTCGCGCGAAGCTCTCACCGTGAACGGTGCAATCGAGAATGCGGGCGACGCGATAGGTCCGCACATCCTTGGCCACCCGGCCGGCGAGATACCAATTGCCGCCTTTCAGCACCAGGCCGAGCGGCGCGACGCGCCGACGCTTCTCCGCCCGCCAGCTCTGGTAGCGGATGTCGATCAGGCGGTCGGCGAGCAGCGCGTCCGCAATGGCGCGCAGATGTTGCGGCTCATCCGTTTCGCCGAACCAGCCGGGTGCGTCGAGATGAAACCGCGCCTGCATCCGCGTCGCGCTTTCGCGCAAGTTCAGCCGGCAATGCAGCGACCAGCTTGTCCTGGGCTGCGCTCATCGCGCCATCGAGCCCCAGCGCGGCCGCCGGTCCCGGCAATCCCGCCAGAAACAGCGCATCGGCCTCGGTCAGCGACAGCCCGTTCAGCCGCACGCGATAGCCGTCGAGCAGGCGAAAGCCGCCGTCCGCGCCGCGCTCGGCATAAACGGGAATGCCGGCGGCCGACAGCGCATCGACATCGCGATAGATCGTGCGCACCGAGACCTCGCAGGCCTCGGCCAGTTCGGGCGCAGTCACCCGGCCCCGCGCCTGCAGGGTGGTGAGGATCGAGAGGAGGCGGCTCGCGCGCATGTCACTCTTTAAAACATACCTGACACAGGATGTCAGGTATGCTGCTCTACAATATCCGACGCAACCGGAGGAGGATCTGCCATGACCCAAGCGCCCATGAACAAAGACGACCGCATCACGCTGTATTATTCGCCCCAGACCCGCGCCAGCGGCACACGGGTGCTGCTGGAGGAGCTCGGGGCGCCCTACGATCTGCATGTCCTCAACATGAAGGCAGGCGAGCAGCGCAAGCCGGCCTATCTCGCGATCAATCCGCTCGGCAAGGTGCCGGCGATCGGCCATCGCGGGCAGCTCGTCACCGAGCAGGTCGCGATCTACATCTATCTCGCCGATCTGTTTCCGCAGGCCGGACTGACGCCTGCGCTCGATGATCCCTTGCGCGGACCTTATCTGCGCTGGATCACGTATTACGGCTCGTCCTTCGAGCCGGCGCTGATCGATCGCGCGATGAAGCGCGAGCCGGCGCCGTCGTCGCAGTCGCCTTATGGCGACTACGACACCATGCTTGGCGCCTTGCAGACGCAACTCGCCAAGGGGCCCTATCTGCTCGGCGAGCGGATGACGGCGGCCGACGTGCTCTGGGGGACGGCGTTGAACTGGACCATGATGTTCGGGCTGGTGCCGAAGAACGACGTGTTCATAGGCTACGCCGAGCGCATGATCTGCGCGGCCGGCGTTCAAGCGGGTGACGGCGGAGGATGCCGAGATGGCGGCGCAGCACGCGGCCGCGGTTGGAAGCTGATACATGCGTGCAATCTGAGGCCGGGCGGTCGTCCGGCCTCACGGATTCAAACCGAGATGAGTTCAAATGGCCGTGAACAGGGATCGTATGAGGTGGGCTTCAGGCATCGGAAACAAATGCCAAGATAATGTCGTCGCATCAGCACACTTCCGACACATCGATCTCGGCGAAAAGGCGCACTCCGACATGATGCATGGCCGTGCGCCGCTTGACGATTCGAAGCTGGCCGCTGTGCTCCGATTTATGAGGCCTTCGTGTCGCACAGACTGTTCTCCGCAATTCTTCTCGTCGCCAGCCTGCTCGTTCAATCCCGCCTTGGCGCAAAGCGCGCCGCCGGCGCCAATTGCCGCGCCTGCAAATAATGCGCTGACGCCGGAGCAGGCGAGGCGTGCGCTCGACACGCTGCAGGACGATGCCAAGCGGGCGCAGATGATCGACACGTTGCGCGCGATCGCCAACGCGGCGCCGCCGGCGCAAGGCGCGCGACCCACTTCACCGGCGCAGCCCGCGCCTGAGCCCAAGCCCGCCATTCCGCTCACCGCCGACAGTCTCGGCGCGCAGCTGCTGCTGACCGTCTCCGAGCAGGTCAGCGACATCTCGCAACAAGTCGCCGATGTCGCGCGCACGCTGACGCATTTCAAGGCATTCTATTGGTGGTTCGTGCGCACCGCCAATGATCCCGCGGCCTATGGCCAGCTGCTCGATACCGCCTGGAAGCTGGCGCTGGTGCTCGCCTGCGCACTCGCGGTCGAATGGCTGGTCTTCCGTCTCATGAGGCGACCGCTCGCCTATCTGGAAGGCCATATTCCGCAGGCCGCGCGCATGCCTGCGCCGGCATTGGCCATGGCCGATCCGCCGTCCTCCGCAGAGGATATCCTCGCCGAGCCCGAGCCGCAGCGACGCCGCATCTCGCTCGCGCGTCTCTGGCAGTCGCTGATCAGGCTGCCCTTCGTGCTCGGACGGCTCGTGCTCGAGCTGCTGCCGGTGCTCGTCTTCGTCGGCGTCGCCACCACGCTGCTCGGCACCGAGATCGGCGACATGCCGACCACGCGGCTCGTGATCCTTGCGGTCGTCAATGCCTACGCCGTCTCGCGCGTTCTGATCTGCGCGGTGCGTGCGCTGTTCGGGCCGTTCGGCCTGCTGCGGATCCCGCGCGGAGACCGCGGCCTATATCGAGATCTGGACGCGCCGCATCGTCGCCGTGGCCGTCTCGGGCATCTGCTTTGCCAATGTGGCGCTGCTGCTCGGCCTGCACCGTGCCGGCTATTGGGCGCTGCTGCGGCTGGTGATGCTGGTCGTGCATCTGTTCGTCGTCGTGATCATCCTGCAATGCCGCCGTCAGGTTGCCGACCTGATCCACGCGCCGGCCGGGCGCGTCGGCATTGCCGCCCGGGCGCGCAACCGCGCCGCCGCGCTGTGGCACTATCTGGCGATCGCGGTCGACATCTCGCTGTGGGCGGTGTGGGCGCTCAACATCCGCAACGGCTATTCGCTGATGCTGCAATATTTCGTCGGCACGATCGCGGTGGTCCTGGTCGCGCGCCTCGTCACCATGGTGGCGCTCGGCGTGATCGATCGCGGCTTCTCGATCCGTCCCGAGATCCTGCAGCGCTTCCCGGGACTGGAATCCCGTGCCAACCGCTATCTGCCGGTGCTGCGCCGGATCGTAGCCTCCATCATCGCGCTCATCGGCCTCGTCGCCGTGCTGGAAGTCTGGGGCGTCGATGCCATCGTCTGGTTCTATGGCGGCCAGATCGGCAGCCGGCTGCTGTCGGCCTTCGCCACCGTCGCGATCGCGGCTTTCGTGGCGGCGGCGATCTGGGAAGTCAGCAACGCGCTGATGGATCGCCAGATCGACGCGCTGTCGCGCGGCGGCCATTTTGCGCGCGCGGCGCGCCTGCGAACCTTCCAGCCGATGCTGCGCACCGCGCTGCTCTGCCTGATCGTCACCGTGGTCGGGCTGACTGCGCTCAGCGAAATCGGCGTCAACGTCGCGCCGCTGCTTGCGGGGGCCGGCATCGTCGGCATCGCCATCGGCTTCGGCTCGCAGAAGCTGGTGCAGGACCTGATCACCGGCCTGTTCCTGCTGATCGAGAACGGCGTCCAGGTCGGCGACGTCGTCAACGTGGCCGGCTTGTCGGGCACGGTGGAGAATGTGTCGATCCGCACCATCCGCCTGCGCGCCGGCGATGGCGCGGTGCATATCGTGCCGTTCAGCGCGGTGACGACCATCACCAATTCCAGTCGTGGTGCCGGCAATGCCGCGGTCAGCGTCAGCGTTGCCTACAAGGAGGACACGGATCGCGCCGGCGAGATCCTCAAGGACATCGTCGCCGAGATGCGCCGCGAGCCTGAGTACCGCATGGCCATTCGCGGCGATCTGGAATTGTGGGGTGTCGACAAGGTCGATGGCGCGATGGCGACCATCGTCGGCCAGATCCGCTGCACCGATTCCGGCCGCTGGCCGGTGCAGCGCGAGTTCAACCGCCGCATGAAGCGCCGCTTCCAGGAATGCGGCATCGAGATCGCGTCCAGCGGACAGACCATCCTGATGGCGATTCCGACCGCTGCTGCCGCCGACATTGCTGAGGACGCGATGCCGCGGCGCGCCACGGGGTAGTCTGCTTATACCCGATCGAGTTTCGGCAACTCTCTGATCGGACCGCCGAGTTTGTCGCACAGGAAGGCCAGCGTGTCGCAATCGCGGTCGATGGTCTTGCGCAGTGCGTTGCCCTGGCCGTGGCCTGCGCGCTGCTCGATCCGCAGATACACAGTGCTGTCGGGCGCCTGCTCCTGCATGGTGGCGACGAACTTGTAGGAGTGGAGCGGTGCGACGCGGTCATCATGATCGGCCGTCAGCACCAGCAGCGGCGGATAGCTGACGCCCTTGCGGACATTGTGCAGCGGCGAATAGGCGAGCAGCGCCTTGAAGTCGGCCTCGTTCTTCTCGGGGTCACCATATTCCGGCCGCCAGTTGACGCCGAGGGTGAATTTGGTGAAGCGCAGCATGTCGGTGACCGGCACGGCCGACACCACGGCGCCGAACAGATCCGGTCGTTGCAGCATGGTGGCAAGCACCAGCAGGCCGCCATTGCTTGCGCCGGTGCTGCCGAGCCGTTCGTGCCGCGTGTAGTTGTTGGCTATCAGCCATTCGGCCGAGGCGATGAAGTCGTCGAACGCGGTCTGCCGATGCTCGCGCCGGGCGGCGTCGTGCCAGGCCTGGCCATATTCGCCACCGCCGCGAATCGAGGCCAGCGCAAACACGCCGCCCATGCGCACCCAGGCGGTAATCGCCTCGCTGTAATAGGGCCACAGCGAGATGCCGAAGCCACCATAGGCATTGAGCAGGGTGCGGTTGTTACCGTCGAGCTGGATGCCGGGCAGATGGATCAGCGTCATCGGCACCTTGGCGCCATCCTTGGTATCGACGAACACCTGGCGCACCACCGCGTCCGACAGGTCGTGCTTGGCAGCCGAGGCGTGGAACAGCGAGGTCTTGCCGCTTTCCAGATCGAGCCATTCGATCCGAGGCGGCTGCTTGTAGTCGGTGACGCCGAGCAATTGATGATCGTCGCCCTTGAAGCTCCGTCCGAAGGTCACGCTGGCAAGGCTGCCGAGATCGACAGTCGACTGCCGTTGGCCGGTCAGGTCGTACATCGAGATACGGTGATTGACGTTATCCAGATGCTTGGCGACGATCCGCCTGTTGAACACCGCTGCCTGGTCGAGCACTGCGTCGCTCTCGGCGATCACGGTGTGCCATCGCTCGGGCTTCGGATCGGAGATGTCGATCCGCACCAGCCGGTGCTTTGGCGCATCGAGGTCGGTCAGCGCGTAATGCGTCCCTCCGGTGTCCGCGAGCGGATAAAATCCGGCCTTGCCGATCGGGAAGATCTCGGTGATGTGCGAAGGATCGTGCAGCGGCGCGATGAAATAGCCGAGCTTTTCCGACGTGCCGACGCCGGCGATGATCTTCAGCCAGTCGGAATCGAAGGTCGCACGCAGCTGGAAATAATAGTCCCGCGCATCCTCACGTCGGAAGATGATGCGATCGGCCGATTGCGGCTCGCCGAGCTTGTGCTCGCAGACGATCTGGCTGCGTCGATACCAGTCTTGCGGATCATGATCGCCGGGATAGCGCGAATAAAAGAAGCTGTGGCCGTCGCGCGCCCAGGCGATCGTGGTGTGCTTGCACCATCTGAGCACGTCGGGCAGGTCCTGACCGGTCTCGACGTCGCGCACATGCAGCGTCTGCTGGTCGCTGCCGGCTTCCGACAGCAGATAAGCGACTTTGGTGCCGCGCCGATCCGGCACGGCGCCGGCAATCGTCACGGTACCGTCTTCGGAGAGCGTGCTGGGGTCGATCAGCGTTTTCCGCGGGCCGCCGAGATGCTCCTGGACGCCGAGGCTGCGCTGGTCGGCGAGGCCCTCCGAGAACATCGCGAAGAAGCGTGGACCGAACTGGCCCGGAATCGTGGTCCGCGAATAGGCCATCGCCGCCGAGATGAAGTCATGAAGCTGCGTCCGCACCGGCAATCCATCGAGCAAGCCGCGGGCGCGGGCATCCTGCGCTTCGATCCAGGCCTTGACGTCTGCGCGCGCCATGTCCTCCAGCGGCCGATAGGGATCGGCGATGCTGACGCCGTGCAGGACATCCACCGTGCCGTCGCGCGGCGCCTGCGGCAGGCCGGCGTTGGCCGGCCCGCTCGCGGACTCTGTTGACTGCGCGTCGGCGCCAAGGCCGGTCGTCATCGATACGCCGGCGGCGATGCCGCCCGCCACGACCGCGCGCCGCGTCAGTCCGCCCTTATCCGCTGCCTGCATCGCCGTCGCTCCCGCCTGTCGATTGCTGCCGGTCGCCCGGATGGAAATGTCGTGCCCAGAGAGGGCAAGTATGCTACGAAACGTAACATTGAGGTCTTCGTAATGCAAGCTATGATTGATATGGTGGCAATGCCGGGCGCAGCGTCGCGACTGCCAGAGACGTGAAAATGAACGACGTGATCTCAGTGGTTTGCTACGATGTGATCGTGTCAATGTCAGGTTGCATATCGTCACTGATTGGCAGCAACCGGTATCGTTACGAGGATCAGACAATCGTAAAGGCAGCAGAGGGGGACGCTGGCTTGCCCGCTTGCTGCTGCTGGCCACCATCCGAGTATTCATAAATGACCGCTCGTCCTCTGATCCCCCGCCGGACGCTATTCGATAATCCGACCTTCTTCGATGCCAAATTATCGCCGGACGGCCAGTGGCTGTCGTGGCTTGCGCCGGTCGATAGTGTCCTCAACATCTGGGTGTCGCCGATCGATCGCTTCGAAGACGGCCAGCCGGTGACGCGCACCAAAGGCCGCCCGATCAACTGGCAGGACTGGAGTCCTGACGGGCGCTTCATCATGTTCATTCTGGACGAGAACGGCGACGAGAATTTCCATTTCTTCGTGGTTGACCCGAAGACCCGGGACCTGCGCGACCTGACTCCGTTCCCGAAGGTGCGGGCGCTGCCGATGCGTTGGTCGCCTGTTGTCCCGGGTAAGATCGCACTGACGATGAACGATCGCGATCCTCGTTCTCCGGACATGTTCACGTTGGATCTTGCCAGCGGCGAGCGCACGTTGATCTGGGAGAACCGACAGCAACTCGATTTCGTCGGGCTCGACTGGGAGCTGATCCCGCGGCACGCCCGCAGCAATGCACCCGATGGCGGCGCAAGGTTATGGCGGATCGAGGGCGATCTGCTGGTGCCCTGGCGCGACCTGCCGTACGAAGCGAGCTGGGGCACGCGGGTGGCGAACTTCGACGTCACCGGCCGGAATTTGTATCTGTTCTCATGTCTCGACCAGGACAAGACCGCATTGGTCGCTCTGGATTGGCAAACGGGTCACGAGCGCGTGCTGTTTCAGAGCACGCAGGCCGATGTGACCGGCTGGATCATCAACGGCCAAACCTTCGAGCCGGTCGCAGCCGCAATCGATGCCGGCAAACAAGAGTGGCAGGCCTTATCGGCCGATGTCGCGGCCGAACTGACGCTGATCCAGCAGCGGCTGCCGGGTCATGCCTTCCATATCGTCAGTCAGTCCGACGATGATCGACGCTGGACCGTGATGAGCTATACGCCACAACGACCCGGCACCTACCATCTGCTCGACCGCGATCGGCAAACGCTGACCGAGCTGTTCACGGCGCGGCCGGAGCTGAAGCGATATCGTCTGGCACCGATGCATCTGGTCGAAGCCAAGGCGCGTGATGGCCTCGATCTGGTGTCCTATCTGACGCTGCCAGCCGAGATCGAGGACGACCGGCCACCGCAGCCGCTGCCAATGGTGTTGATCGTGCATGGCGGCCCCTGGGGGCGCGATATCTATGGCTATCGCGGCGATCACCAATGGTTGGCCGACCGCGGCTATGCGGTGCTGTCGGTGAACTATCGCGGCTCGACCGGGTTCGGCAAAGCCTTTGTTGCGGCCAGCGAGAAGCAGCACGCCCGGAAGATGCATGACGACCTTATCGACATGGTCGAGTGGGCGATCGCGCAAGGCATCGCACAGCGCGACAAGGTTGCGATCTTCGGCCTTTCCTATGGCGGCTACGCTTCTTTCGTCGGCGCGACCTTCACACCGGAGGTGTTCTGCTGCGCGGTGCCGGTGGTCGGCATCACCAACCTGCAGACGTTGCTGGAGTCGATGCCGCCTTATTGGTCGGGCTTTGCCGAGTTCATGTATCGCAGCTATGGCGACCCGCGCACCGCCGAAGGCCGGGCCCTGCTGGCGGAGCGCTCACCGATCCACCGGGTCGGCAACATCGTCAATCCGATGCTGATCTTCCATGGTGCCAATGACGTCCGTTGCCTGATGGCGGAGAGCGACACCATCGTCGCGGCGATGCTGCAACGGAATATTCCGGTGAGCTATGTCGTCTATCCCGACGAGGGGCATGGCTTTCAGAAACCGGAGAATCGGCTCTCTTACGTCGCGCTCGCGGAAGCTTTCTTCGCCCGTCATCTCGGCGGCGCGTTCGAACCCGTCGGTAGCGATCTCGACGGATCCAGTCACGAGGTTCGCGCGGGCGCCGATCTGTTGGGCGATATTTTGAGAATCTAATGAGCATGCCTGCCGGCAAGCTCGGGCGGGAAATGATCATGACCTGCGCGATCTCATCCAGCTTTCGGTGTAAAAAGCAGGCGCGAACCAATGCAAATAGCGTGCGTCAAAAACCTAATTTTTCCTGCCGCTACAATCGGATGATCCACATCCGGTTCTGCCGCAAAAATAATTCTCTTTCTTTTTTTCAGAAATTATGTTTCTCTCATCGCAGCCCGCCTCATCGAAGGGGATGTATCGCGATCGTCACGGACGTCGAGGCGGGGAGCGGTGGGCGTATCGAATGGCAGCGTGACGTGATCGCGCCGACGAACAGTTCGATATGCACGACGAAATGGTGTGGTCCTGGCATCCCGGTGCTGATGCCAAGTCCGCGATGGTCATGACGAGCATTGCGGCGACGGGGGCAATCAAGCCGGTCCCCGGGGAGAACGCCTATAAGTCGTAAAGCCATCGCGCAGGGAAGGCCGGATGTTCGGCTCGTACCTGTGGTGACTACCGCGTGCTTTTTGCACGCAACCATGGGTGCGACCTGCACCCGGCCTTCCCTGCGCCCTCCGTTGTGATGAGGGCGATCCATTGCAAAGCTCGGACGCTTTGGGCGCCGCGAGGATGCGGATCTGTGACCACTGTGCCCGGCGCCGGAGCATGGCCGGGATCCAATGTCTGGTTGCATATTGCGCGCAGTTGCGCGACAATCGGTAGCATTGAATTGTCGGATACAGACATAAGGCTGCAGAGATGGACGATGGCTTGCCCGGCCTGGGCGACCTCGAGCGCGAGGTGATGCAATTGGTTTGGGCCCGCGGGCCGGTCACGGCGGAGGCCGTGCGCGAGCAATTGTCGCGTCGCCTGAAGGAGTCGACGGTCCGCACCGTGCTGCGGCGGCTCGAGGAAAAAGGTTACGCGCGTCACACCGTGGACGGGCGCACCTATGTCTATCAGGCCGCCGAGCCGCGCGCGCGCGTCGCGGCCAAGGCCGTGAAGCGGATCGTCGACTGGTTCTGCAACGGTTCGGTCGAGGAGGTGCTGGTCGGCATGGTCGACAATGCGATGCTCGATCAGAAGCAGCTGCGCGAGCTGGCCGATCAGGTTGCGAAAGCCAAGGAGATGAGCAAGGCGAGCAAGGGGAGGGGGGCCCGAAAATAATGCTGTCCGTTCTGGCCGAGGCGGCGCTGCGTTCTTTGCTGCTCGGAAGCCTGGTGTGGCTCGGCTTGAAGCTGTGTCGCGTGCGCAATCCGCAGGCGCAGATGACCGCGTGGCTGATTGTGCTGGCGGCGTCGCTCGCGATGCCGTTCGTCATGCACGCGCCGACGGTGACGCTCACGGTGGCGGAGGCGCCGCTGCAGGAATCGGATCCGATCGGGTTCATGGAAGAGTCGTTTCAGAGCACGGGTCTGGCGATGCCGTCCGCCAGCGAGACGCTCCATGCCGCCGCGCCCGGACCGGCTGCGCATGTCTTCCAGCATGTCGATGGCTGGCGCATCGCCGGCGTCATCTACGTTCTGGTCGCCGGATTTCTGCTGCTGCGGATCATCACCGGACTGCTGCTGACCTGGCGGCTGGCTCGGGCGGCGACGCCGGTCAACGAGCCCTGGGTCGGCTCGTCCGACGTGCGTTTCAGCCGCGACATCGATGGTCCCGTCACCTTCGCCTCGATCATTTTGTTTCCGCTGCACGCCATCACTTGGGAGGACGCCAAGCGCGACGCCGTGCTGGCACATGAGCGCGCGCATGTCGCAAATCGCGATTTCCATGTGCTGCTGCTTGCCGCCGTCAACCGCGCGTTGTTCTGGTTCTCACCGTTCGCATGGTGGCAGTTTGCCAAACTCGCGGAGCTCGCCGAGATCATCAGCGACGCGCAAGCGATCGAGGTCGTCAATGACAGGCTCGGCTATGCCGAACTGCTGCTCGACATGGTGCAGGCGCGCCAGCGGCCAATGCTGGCGCTGCAGATGGCGCGGTCCAACACCATTCACAGCAGGATCGAACGCATCCTGGCCTTGACCGGCAGTCCCGCGCGGATCGATTGGCGGCGCCGCGCCTGGGTCGGCGCTGCGATTCTTCCGGCCGTGATCGCCTGTGCGGCGACGATCGCCTACCGGACCGGTCCGGCAGCGGCGGTTGCCGTTGCGTCACGCGGGGTCGAGATCGAACGCAAGCCGCAGCATGTCGCCTTCTACGGCGTTGCGCCCGGCGCGATCCTGTCGATCTCGCGCGAGCCGGACGGCCTGTCGGGACAACTCACCGGGCATCGCAGGCTGCGCCTCGCAGCAGCCGACGATGGTGCCTGGTCCTATGCGGCCGGTCAGCTCACCTTTGCGCTCGATCCCGACACTGCGCAGCCCGCCGAGCTGACCGTGCATCAGGATGGCCACGAGCGCAATGCGGAGCGGATTGGGGAATTGTCGTGGGAGGGCGAGTCCTGCGGACCGGCGCAACTCGACGACTATGTCGGATGGTACGAGCTGTCACCAAGCCGCGTCGTCGCCGTGACACGCTCCGGCGACCGGCTGCGCCTGAAGGAGACCGGGCGCCGCAGCTACGAGGTCGCGGCCGATTGCGTCGACGCCTTCTCCGGCAAGGACGACAATCTCGTGCTCTTCCTGCGCGATCCGAAGAGCGGGGTGGCGCGGGTGCTGTTGCAGGACCCGATCATCGGAGCCCGCGTGGCGCGCCGTGTCGACGCAGCGAAGGCGCGCAGCATCGAGGATGCCTCGGCGACGCGCATGGCCGAGACCTCGGACCATTTCCGGGCGCAGGCTCCGACGCCCGGCAGCAAGGAGCTGGTTCAGCGCGGCCTGATCAACATGCAACGTGGCCAGCCGTCCTATGACCGGATGAGCCCGGCCTTGGCTGTGCGGGTCGCGCGCCAGGCGGATGACATGCAGTCGATGCTGCAGGCGTTCGGGCCGCTGGAATTGATCTTCTTCCGCGGCGTCGGTCCGGGCGGCTATGACGTCTATGGCGTGAAATTCGCCAAGGGCTTTGCCGAGATTCGCATTCTGCTCGGTGCGGACGGCAAGGCCGAAGACGTGACATTCCGGCCCGACGGCAATGACGAGCTCGGTGAGATCGTCGGCTGTTCGGCAGAGGCCGGGTTGAAGCCGCCGACCGAGGCCATCCCGATCAAGGTCATGCTCTTCAATGCGAGCGGAGACGATATCCATCCCTTCAGCCTCGATGCCGAGGGCAAGCGGGTGGCGCGCGGGACGATGAACGACAACACGACATCCTGGCTGCTGACCGATGTCGGCCGCCCGCTGGTGATCGCTGACCGTAACGGGCAATGCCTCGAGATCCTGTTGCCGGGTCAGCGGACGCATTACCACAATATCGAGATCCCCCAGTCGAGCGCCGTTGCGCAGCCCGGACGACCGCGCACGGCGCCGTTTCCCGGCAGCGAGGATGCGTTGCGCCGCTATATCGAGGCGATCACCGCCGACGATCTCGACGGGGTGAAGATGACGCCCGAGGTCGCCGCGCAGGCACGTCACCAACTGGCGCAGGACCGTGCAATCCTGGCGCGGCTTGGCGAGTTGCGTGCGGTCTCGTTCCGCGGCGTGACCTGGATCGGCAGCGACGTCTACATGGGACATTTCGCCAATGGCACGGCGGAATGGCGGATCGCGATGACCAGGGACGGCGCCATCATGCGCATCGCGCTGGGGCCGCAATGAGGACGCTCACCCCACGATCCAATCCTCCCGCATTATTCGCTGCGGCCTGAGCTACATTGCAGCTGCGGACAGTGCCCCAATTTGGGATCGGCGCCAGTTCCCTTCATTCGGTATGATGGAACCAATTGCGGCAAATCCTGCCATGTTCTCGGCACAAAACCGCCCCGGACAATTTCCTAAAATTTCGGTAAGAGCGCCGGAAGTAAGGATTTGGCAACACATGGAAAGTTACCAAAGGCTGAACGTCATCTGGAGAATGCGAACGTGAGTGAGCAACACGCCGAACAGATCAGCGGCGGCTCCGTCGGTGCGGAGCCGGCCGTCACAAGCCATACTTCCGCAGAGGCAGCCTCGGCAAAGCCGGAGGCGATGGACGCCGCAATTCCCGCGATCCATCAGCTCGATTCGCCCATGATCGCTCCCGACCACGAGGCACCGAAAGCCGACGCGCCCAAGATCGAGCCGGCCGCGGTGGAGCAGATCAAGCCGAACGCGATCGGGCTCGATCAGATCAAGCCGGATCCGATCAAGATCGAGCCGGCCAAGGTTGGGCCGATCAAAGCCGAAACCATGGACATCGCCCCCGCGAAGGTCGAGCCAGTGAAGGCCGAGACACCGAGGCTCGAACTCGCAGGCCTTGCGGCCGGTGCGCCCGCTCTGGCCGTCGCTGGCGGCTCAAAGGCCGAGCCCATTGCTTCCGCGGCGCCGAAGCTCGACGTGCCGAAGGATATGCCCAAGGACATGCCTAAGGCCGGCCGGCTGGTGATGGCACCGGCAGCGAACGACAGCGCACGCGCCGAACCGGTCTTCACGCCCATGGCCGCCGCCCCCGCTGCAGCGGCGAATGCGCCAGCCGCGGCGGCGGATGCTGCCAATCGCGCAGCAAAGACCGAGCGGCCGGATCCGTCGCGCGCTTCGGCCGCGCCGCCGGTTGCCAGGCGCACGCTTCCGATCGCGGCCATGCTGGCGCTCGCCGTCGCGGCCGGCGCTGTCGGTGGTGCGCTCGCAACCATGGCGCTCGGGCACGGCTCGCGCGGCCAGGCGACGGCTGCCGCGGCGAACGGGAATTCCGAGCTCAGCGCGTCCGTGGGCAAGATCGAAAACGACATTGCGACGCTGAAGGCGAGCCTGGAACAGACCAACCAGACCAGCCTCGTCGAGCTCAACAAGACCTCCGAGCGCCTGGACAAGGTCGAAAAGGCGCAAGGTGAGCTGGCGAAGGTTGCCAAGCCCGGCGAGCTGCAGAAGCTGAGCGAAGCGGTGGAGCGGTTGCGCACGGCGCAGGCGTCTGCGGCAGCGACGCCAGCCGCGACCCGGGAGCGGGTGACGCCAGCTGCACGGGAACGGGAGACGCCAACTGTCGCTGCTCGGGAACGAGAGACCACGGCCTCCGTCACGCCCGCTGCGTCCCAGCCGGCGGCCATGACAGCGGCCGGCGTGCCGGCCCAAGCCGCTGCCGCTCCGCCCGTGGTTGGCCGGCTTCCGGTCGTCGAAGGCTGGGTGCTGCGCGATGTCGGCCGCGGCGGCGCCCTGATCGAAGGACGGCAGGGCCTTTACGAAGTCTATGCCGGCGATCCGGTCCCCGGACTCGGCAAGGTCGATGCGATCCGCAAACAGGACGGCCGCTGGGTGGTCGTGACCAGCAGGGGTCTCGTGGTCTCGCGCTGACGGAGCTCATCTGTTTTGGACTATCGGCGAGGCGCTTCACTCCGACGTGAGGCGCCTCGTTGCTTTATCGCCTGCAGCTCTCCGCTTTTCGGCTATTTTTGCCCGCTAGCAAGTTTGCGCGCGAGACGTGATCGAATAAATGATGCGTCGCGCTGTTCTTGTCTGACGAGGAGGCGCGTCTTGCGGTTTTCTGTTCTGGCTTTCGTGATGCTGGGCTGCATGCGGCTTGCGCATGCCGATGAGGCCGCGCCGCTGGAGCGGGGCGCTGCGATCATCGAGCCCTCCGCCTTGCGCGAGCTCGATCACGGCGCGCTTGGACTCGGCCGCATGCTGGCGCCGGCACGCGCCGCTGATCCGGCGCTGACCGACGCCGACCTGTTCGCGCTGCCGGCGATGGCCCCGCTGCGCAAGGCGCTCGATGCGGAATTCGAGCGCTACGTCGAGACGCACAAGGCGACCTTGCCTGACGAGAGCATCGGCGTCGGCTCGTCGTTCGCGTTTCAATTGTTCGATCGCTCCCTGCTGGATTCCCGGGATGCCCGTTTCGTGCTGTCCGGCGTCATCAACCGGATGGACCGCGCTTACGCCGATCCGGCCCATTGCGGTGAGATCCGTTTGATTTACCGGCTGACGCGCACCGCCTTGCCCGAGGCCGGCGACGAGGCCGTGCCGACGCGGCTACCGATGACGCTCAATCTGGTTCTGAAGGCGCGCAGTGATGCGCAAGCCGCAAGCAACACGCCGAGCTGCAGCGAGATCGCGCGGCGCTGGCTCGACACCGCGGACGTCACGCTGACCGGCCGCGAGCTTGCGGCGAAGCTGACCGACAAGGCCGGTCCGCTGGCGCTGATCGGACCCGACAACATCCGGCGGATCGAGACCAATCTGCAGATCGCGCACGCGCCGAAATCCGCAGTTCGCGATTTCCGCACCGACTACATGATGAAGGTGTTCGACTATCACGCCGAGAGCGGCACCTTCGACGAGGCCGTGCTGGAAGACCAGATCGACCGCGACCGGCTGCTCGCCGATACGAACCTGGCGCACGAGTTCAAAAACTGGCTGCTAGACCCCGCACATCTTGGCGAGCTGGATCGCGGTACGGTGCTGATCCCCGACAAGTTCCTGGCCAAGGTCGCGATCGCGCCGACGCCGACGGGCTTCGCCAATTCAGCGCTGCAGCCTGCCTTTGGCCTGGTGGAGGGCGACGATGCCGCTGCCGCACATGCGCCCGTTTTCAGCGAACAGGATGTCGTCGGCGCGTTGCAGAAGGCTGCCGCGAGCGGCGTCGCCATGCAGAACGTCCAATCCGTTGCGGGCTTCGAACGTCGATTGAACGACATCGGCTGTGGCGGCTGTCACCAGACCCGCGGCATCGGCGGCTTCCATTTCCCCGGCGTCGACTGGATGGCGGCAAAACCGTCGAACACGATCGTGGTGCCGGGCTCGCCGCATTTCTTCGGCGACCAGGTGCGCCGACGCGACATCCTGACAGCTTTCCGCGACGGAAGGGAACCGGACTTTTCGCGCGGCTTTGCCAGCCGGCCACAGGCCCGCGGCAGCACGGAGCTCGCGGGGACCGAATATAGCGACGGCTGGGGCGGACACTGCTACGTGCAGCACGACAACCAGGCCGACAACGACAAGAGCTTCAGCGCCTGGACCTGTGCTTCCGGCCTCGCCTGTCAGGCCGGGCCGAACACCCGGATGGGAATGTGCTTCATTTCCACCCGCTGACAGGTGCGGCGGGAATGAGCCGAACGCCCGACATGTTTCTGCGCTAAGCTGGAACCAGCTGCAGCGCAGGGGAGCCGGCGATGACGACCCAGGAGGAGAAGAACAAGCAACGCAATCAGCAGATCGCTGAGAACGAAGAGGCGCGCCAGGTCACAGGCAGCATCCGCGTCAGCGCCTGGGCGGTCGTGTTTGCGATCATCCTCGGCGCCATCGCTATCTGGGTCGGCTGGGGCTGGTTACGTCATTGACCTTTAGCCAACTGCGCCGCCCGAGCGCAGCTTCCCGATCGCAGCGTCGTCGAAGCCGATGCCGCGGAGGATTTCGTCGGAGTGCTCGCCAAGGCCGGGCGGCTTGCGCGGTTGCACCTTGCGACTGCCGTCGATCCAGATCGGGCTGTTGACCGTCAGCATGGTGTCGTTCTCGAACGGTACCAGCACCTCGTTCTCGATCATCTGCTGATCGGTCGGGATATCGTCGAGGATGCCGACCACGCCGAACACCAGGCCATTGCCGTCGAGAGCTTGGCGCCATTCGGCGAGCGGCCGAGTCGCGAAGATCGTGTCGAATTCGTGGATCAGTTCGACCGAATGGGCGTGGCGGTCCGCCTTGGTGACAAAGCGGGGGTCTGTGATCAGCTCTTCGCGGCCGAGGCAGCGGGCCAGAATCGGAAACTGCTTCTCCTCATTGAGCAGCGACAGCAGGATCCAGCGATCGTCCTTGCAGCGATAATGATTAGCGACCGCGTTCAGGGCGCGCTCGCGCGGCTTCCGCTCCGAGAAGGTGGCGCCGCACAGCTTGGCCTGTGCCAGCACCGAGGCGGCCCAGACGCCATTCGCCATCAAGTTGGAGGCGACATGGCTGCCCTTGCCAGTGCGTTCGCGCTGGTAGAGCGCGGTGACGATGGCGCCGTAGAACGCCATCGCGCAAGGATGGTCGCCCATGCCGGCGACGGAGCGGGCCGGCGTCGTGTGCTCGTCGGCGCGCACCAGGTCCATCAGGCCGGACCGCGCCCAATAGGCATTGCTATCGAAACCGGGCTTGTCGGCCTCAGCGCCCTTTTCGCCATAGCCGGTGAAGGAGGCGTAGATCAGCCGCGGATTTAGAGGACCCAGCGTTTCATAGCTCAGGCCGAGCTTCCTGCGCACGGCCGGCGGGAAGTTGGTGATGAAGACGTCGGCCTCCGCGACCAGCCGCTGCAGCACGGCCTGCGCCTCCGGCTTGGCTAGATCCAGCGCGATGCTGCGCTTGTTGCGGGCCTCGAGATGCCAGGCGTAATTGTGTTCGCTGCGCGGATAGCCCGGCAGGTTGGGCAGGTTGCGGTAGGGGTCGCCGGTGCCGGGCGGCTCGATCTTGATGACGTCGGCACCGAAATCCGACAGCACGGTCGCGGCTGCGGGCGCGGCGATGAAGCTTGCGCAGTCCAGCACCTTGAGGCCGTGGAAGATGCCTTTGCCCTGGCCGTCGTCATCCATGGATCGTCGCTCCCGCTCGTAGTTGTTGTTTCCGCACGCTGGAAATTCTTAAGCGCGCGTTGGGGGTTGGAGCGTCATTTGACCCATGTTGGGAAGCGAGGCAATGGTCGCGGCGGCATCGCAGCGCGCTGAAATTGCAGATCAATTACAAAACAAACGGTATGCCAGGAGCGGGCTCCGCTCCTGCCGATGAATTTTGCTCATTGTGACAGGCATGACGTCGCGCGCCGCGGATGTCCCGGGCGGCGCCTTCGCACTAGACCTTCAGGTTCTCGGCCGAGCTCTTACCGCGATTGGCGATCTCGTCATATTCGACCGACTGTCCCTCGTTGAGCGTGGTCAGACCGGCCTTTTGCACTGCAGAGATATGAACGAAAATGTCTTTGCCCCCCGATGCGGGCTGAATGAATCCGTAGCCCTTCGTCGGGTTGAACCACTTGACGGTACCTTTAGCCATACGTTGCCTCCGCGGGATCAAATATCAATTCGAGCAGGCGGTGCCCGCGCGCCGCCTTGCCCGGTCAAACAGGTTACGCCGGTTGCGCCAGGCTTGGTAGCGCAAACAGCGGGCGGATTTGGCCTGGAAATGATCGATATCGTGGCGCATTTGCGGCCTTTGGCCGCTACCCCGCTCGCTGTCCTGCCAGCCCCTTCAGACTAAGACTCCGTCATGGGCCATTCGGTTCAATAGGTCGCCGCAAGATAGTCGACAATCTTGCCGACATCCGCCTCCTCGATCGGCGCACCGTAGACCTTGATCATCTTGGTGACCTCGGCCTGCCAGAAGTCCTTCTTGTATTTGGGACCCTGCGGCTGGGTGTTGATGTAGTCGGCGGAATGGCAGCCCGTGCAGTTGTTCCTCACCACGTCCAGATTGGGACCGGGCCTGAACGCAGCGGTCTCCTCGGGCAAATTGTAGGCGATGGGCGCGGCGCCGGCGGCCGAAACGATGGCAGCGAGGACGAAGCTCGCGAGCACGATATGTCGCATGGCTGTTCTCCTCTAGGCCGCCGTGACGCGCACGGTCTCGACGACGTTGCGCAGATAGCCGGCCGGATTCCAGCGCGGCTCGGCCGGCTGCACCTCGCCTGCATTGCTGGTGGCGCGGACCTTCAGCTCATGCGTGCCGGCGGCGAGCGCGATCTTCAGCTTCCATTCGCGGAACGAGTATTTGCCGAGATCCTTGCCGAGCCTGGCCTGCGTCCAGCTGGCGCCGCCATCGGTCGAGACCGCGACCTCCTTGATGCCGCTGCCGCTGTCGAAGGCGATGCCCTTCAGTGTAGTCCGGCCTGCCTTCACCTTTGCGCCGTCGGTGACATTGGTGATGAAGGAGCGCACCGTGAAGCGGTTGATCGGGATCGTCGCCTTTGGCGCCGTCCCCGGCTCGACGCAGTTACAGGGCGTGTCGGGGATCCGGTAGGCCGACTTCATCCAGAAGCCGTCGAATGGACTATCAAGCACGGTGATCTCGTTGAGATGCTTCACCCAGTAGGTGCCGTAATAGCCGGGCACGATGAGCCGCAACGGGAAGCCGTTGAGCACCGGCAGATCGTCGCCGTTCATGCCATAGGCGAGCATGACCTCGCCGTCGCGGGCATGATCGATGTCGAGCGCCTTGACGAAATCCGGCGTCCTGTCGCTGACCGGGCCGTCCATGCCGTTGAAGCTCACCTGCTTGGCGCCGGCCTGCACGCCGGCCATGTCCAGCACCGTCTTCAGCGGCACGCCGTGCCAGCGCGCATTGCCCATGGCGCCATTGCCGAGCTGGCCGCCGGCGACGCGCGGCTCGAAGAAGCCGCGGCTGTTGCCGGAGCACTGGTTGACGGCGACGAGCTCGACCGCCTTGAGCTTCCTGATGTCCTTGAGCGACAGCTTCTGCGGCCGATCGACCTTGCCGGTCAGGCTGAGCGTGAAGGTGTCAGGATCGATGTTGAGCGGCACATCGGCGAGATGATAGCGCACGAAGAAGGCGTTGTTCGGCGTGATCGGGCCGTCGTTGAAGATCGCAAACGGCGTCTCGAGCTGCGGCGGGCGGCTGGTCAGCCCGATCATCGGCCGCTTCTGCGGATATTTCACCAGGGGCCGCTCGCCATTGCCGAACGGCAGGGTCACCGTCTCCGCCAAGGCCCTGACGGGGCCGAGGCTCGCTGCGACAGCGGCCCAGCCGGCGCGCTTCATCAGCGTCCGTCGATCAAGCATTGCTTCCTCCGAAGCTTCGTTGCCAGAGCCGGTCGCCACCGGCTCTGCGGTTCTTCCGCCGACCATTAGTCGCATTGGTCTGCACGGAGTCAATTGTCGAGTTCCCGTATGACGGCTCGCGCTGCAGCATGCAGCCCCTGTCAGATCGCGATCACCTCCCGCACTTCAAGCAGTGCTGTCAGCGCCTTCGCTTCAGCGGTGCGGACGTGCATCGGCTCGGTGCGGCCGCGGATGTCGACCTCCTCCGTCACGAGCGCATCAGCGGCGAGGCCAGCCGTGACACAGACCTGGTCGGAGATGATGACCTCGCATTTCAAACTCTTGGTCATGTCCTGCAATCGCGCAGCGACATTGACGGAGTCGCCGAGCGCGGTGAACACCATGTGGTTGCGTGTGCCGATCTCGCCGACGATCACTTCGCCGCCATGGATGCCGATGCCGAAATGGATCGGCTCGCGCAGATCATGGCCGAGGAAATCGTTGAGCTCCTCGATATTGCGCGCGATCGCCGCTGCGGCTGATATCGCCTGGCGGCAGGCGGTGGCCGAATCGACCGCGAGGCCGAACAGCGCCAGCATGCCGTCGCCGACGAACTGGTTGGGCTGGCCGCCGCAGGCCGTCACTGCCTGCGACACTGCGCCGAGAAAGCGGTTGACGATGAACACGGTGTCGAATGGCAGCCGCGTCTCGGCGAGCCGGGTCGAGCCGCGCATGTCGACGAACAGGCTGACGAGATAGCGCTCCTGCCCGATCCGCGCCGGCGCCGCCGCATGGGCATTAGCGGACATCACGCTCGGTATGAACAGCTGGAAGAACGAAAGGTCGGCGTTGGGGCGTAATTGGCAGGCCAGCCGGATCGACGGATCAGTGGCGCCGACCTTCCCGAGCACGAAGGCCTCGCGCGGCGAGGGCGCGGGCAGCTGGCTGCAGTCGCCGATGATCCGGATGCGGCAAGTCGAGCAGCGGGCCCGGCCGCCGCAAACGCTGGCATGTGGCACGTGGTGGCGCAGGCTCGCCTCGAGCACGCTGAGGCCTTTCGGCACGCGCACGATGCGCCCGTTGTTGTAGGAGAGCGTGACGATGCCACCGCGGCGTTCATGCAGCGTCCGTACCGCGCGGGCCAGCAGGGCAGCCGCGAGCAGCCCGAGATAGGCGGCGAGAAAACCGTCGGCGATGTCCTCGATCGTGGCCTGCTCGGCCGGCGTACCCATCTGGCGCTCGGAGATATTGTCGGCGCGCCATTGCGGCGTGGTGCTCTCGGCACGGATGGTGCGTCCGGCCTGATAGAAGCCGAGCAGCGCCAGGGTCGGGATCAGCACCGCGCAGCCCAAGAGCCATGGCGCGGCACGTTGGTAGAACCGCTTCATCCGCAGCCAGAAATGCAAGCCGATGCAGCCATGGATCCAGGCGATCAGCACAGTCGCCGTCATCAGCCCGATCCGGCCAGGCGAGGTGACCCAAAAGCCATACAGCACCTGCGGATAGAGCTTCTCATGTCCGTACATCGCCTGCGCGAGCCGCACGCCGATGATGTGCGCGAAAATGAGGGCGGGGATGCTGAGGCCGAGCACCAGCTGCAGCGGCTCGATGGCCTTCCGGCTGAACTGCCGCCGCTGATACAGCGCCCAAAGTCCGAGGCCACCATGGACGATTGCCGCCGTGTAGAAAACGATCGCCACGGGAGGGAAGCGCCAGAACGCGACATGATAAGCGACGCCGTCGGCCAGCGCCTGCAGCGAGATGATCCCGAGCGCGTGGTTGAGGAAGTGGCTGAGCAGATAGGTGAACAGCACCAGCGCGCAGGCAAGCCGAATCTGCCGCACGCCGACGCCGCGAAGGATCGTCCGGATAGACTGATAGGTGGTGGCGCTCATGCGAGTCATCGGATCAAGAACAGCGATGTGAGACATTTATTCCGGTTTGATACGCCTGCGCGATGTCGGGTAACCGAAAAAGGTAACGGCGCGGTCGGTAGATGGGCATTGCGGATATGCTTTCCTGTCAGCGAGCGAGGCCGTGCCGAACCGCCCTGCGGTGGCCGAAGCCTCCGGCGTCATCCCCGCGAAGGCGGGGATCCAGTATGCCGCGGCCTCTCGATTTACCACGATAGTCTCTGGAATACCGCATCGTCCGCCGGAGCCTGTCATCCGGCCGGCCAAAGGCCGAACCGGGTGGCGGACGATGACGGGAGAAGTTGGTGATCGTGCTCGTCGGCGAGGCACGCAGCCACACTGCAGACGTCATGGGCCGGAACGCGCGGAAACGTTGACTTGCCGGCTCACCTGGGGAAGAAAGCGCGCCGTGACAGCTTCCCCCGATACAATCAGGCTCAGTTCCTCCCGCTTCGCGCGTCGGCCGTTGCTGGTCGCGGCGGTCATCGTCGCCGCGATGACGCTGCTGCGCATCGTCTATGCCGGCGTGCTCGATCTGCGTACCGACGAGGCCTATTACTGGACCTGGTCGAAGGAGCTGCCGCAGCTCTGTTTCCTCGATCACCCGCCCATGATCGCCTGGTTCATCAAGCTCGGGACCTCTGTCTTCGGTGACAGCAATCTCGGCGTGCGCTTTGGCGGCATTCTGGCGATGGCGGCAACGCAGTTGTTGCTGGCCGATATCGTTCGCCGCGTCACGCATAATGCGCGCGCGGTCGTGCTCGCCGTGTTGCTGCCAGAGGCCGCCGTTTACTACGGCCTCCTGATGGCCAAGGTCTCGCCCGACACCGCGGCGATCCCGTTTGCGGTTGCGATGATGTGGGCACTGGTGCGGCTCACCGAGAGCGGCGACGCGCGCTGGTGGCTCGCCGCCGGCGTGTTCGGCGGCCTCGCATTGTTGTCCAAATTTACCGTCGTGATGCTGCTGCCAGCAGTGGTGGCATTCACGTTGGTGCCGGGCTGGCGCCGCCGTTGGCTGTTCAGCCCTTATCCCTGGGCGGCTGCATTGATCGCGGCGCTGCTGTTCTCGCCGGTGCTGATCTGGAATGCGCAGCACGATTGGGCCTCGTTCAAATTCCAGCTGGTGCGCGCCACGGCAGCCCGCGATGCCTCGCTCCGCACCGTGGGCGAGTATATCGGCATGCAGTTCGGCCTGGTCGGCTTCGTACTGCTGCCGGTGACGCTCTCCGCACTCTTGCTCACCGCGTGGCGCGGCGCTCGCACGCGCGAGCCGGTCGCGATCCTGCTGTCGAGCGCGGTGCTGGTGCCGTTCTTGTATTTCCTCTGGAAGTCGTTGACGCTGCGGGTCGGCGACACCTGGCCGATGTTCATGTGGCCGATCGGCTTTGCCGCGGTCGCGATCAACATCGTCATGCTGGCGCGGGAGAACCGGCCGGCCTGGATGCTGCGCTCGACAATTCGCTGGGCGCGGATTGCGGTGGTCAGCGGCATCGCGGCGGTGATCTTGGTCTTCTTCTACTACGTCGCCGCGCCCTGGAATCTGGTCGGCAAGACCGATCCGATCGGCGGCGAGGCCGGCTACGAGCAGGTGGCGGCACGCGTCGAGGTCGAGCTGCAAAAGACCGGTGCGAGCTGGATCGCGACCTCCGATTACCGCACCTATGCGATGATGCGCTGGTTCTTCCACGGCCGCGTGCCGGTGATCCAGATCAACGAGCGCGCGCGCTTCATGGGCTTTCGCGATCCCGGCATGGACAAAATCGCGGGCCATACCGGACTCTACGTCGCGCGGGATCCTGACGATGCCGCGCTGTGGGCAGGGACCACCGCCGTCCGCGAACCGCTAGAGCACGTGCAGCGCATCTGGCGCGGCGTCGTCGCCGACACCTACACGCTGGAGAAACTCACCGGCTGGACCCCGCAGCTGTCGCCGCCGCGGGATTCGCCGCTGTACCAGTGGCGCTGGCTGGCGGGTGAGTTCGAGCGCGCAGCGCGCGCGTGATGCGTAGTTGCTGCGGCTAACTACGCATTCGGTGTCGTCCCGGGCAAGCGAAGCGCAGACCCGGGACCCATACCGCATGATGCATGAAACGGGCAGGAGGCTAGCACCGCGTTCCGTCCTGCCGGACACCGCGCCTGGTGGTTGGCCGAAGGTGAAAGCCATCGTGCCTCATTGAGGGGCCGCGGCGTATGGATCCCGGCTCAAGGCCGGGACGACAGCGGAGTACGTGGCCGCGGCGTAGCTTTCAGGAAGCCGCGTGCCTTCACGCCTCATCCTCGCTCTTGCGCAGCAGATCCCTCGCGAGGTCGGCGAGCACCGGCCGCGGCAATGCGGTGAAGGGCAGGGGACGCGTGACGTCGATCGCGGCAAGCCCGAGCCGCGCGGTCAGCAGGCCGTTGAGTATGCCTTCGCCGAGCCGCTGCGACAGCTTTGCCGCGATGCCATGTCCCAGCACCTGCTGCACCAGGCTGTCGCTCGCGGCCATGCCACCGGTAATCGCAAGATGTGCGACCACCTGACGGGCCAGGCTGATCATGCCGAGCGCGCCGGGACGCCCGCCATAGAGCCGCGCCAATTGCCGGATCAGCCGCAGCGCGGCCGCGAGCACGAACAGCACGTCGACGACCGCGCGTGGAGACACCGCGGTCACCACCGAGACCCGTTGCGCCGCTGATGAGACCAGCCGCCGCGCCTCGACATCAAGCGGTGACATCAATTCGCGCTCGGCCAGCTTGATCATGTCGGCGCCGTCGATGATCTCGTCGGTATGGCTTGACAGTGCGCTGCGCGCCCGCGCCAGCCGCGGGTTCTGATGCGCGATCTTGAGGAGATCGGCGACCACGGCGCGGCTTTCGTTGCGATCGTCCGACAGCAGCACCTCGGCGGCGCGGCGATGCAGCTTCTCGATGGTGGCGAGCCGGATCAGGCCATAGGTCTCGCGTGCGATGATGGCGATCAGCGCCAGCGCCGCAGCAGCGGCAAAGCCGGCGCCGAGAAAGCCGAGTCCTTCGCTGCGCGCGAACAGATCCTCGATCAGATGCGTGACACTCAAGCCGAGGCCGAGCAGCACGAGGCCCGCGACCGACGTCCACAACAGCGTGCCCCAGCGGAAGCCGCGCCTTTCCGGCAAGGCAACTTCCATCACGGCCGGCAATTGTGCCGGCTCCGCTTCCCGCGTGATCTGGATGGTGCCGCGGGCCGGACGGACGGCCTCGTCCGCGTCGACCACGACGACGCCGGGATCATCGAGCCGGAACGTCGCCGGACGGCGATGCCCGGGTTGTTTGACACGTTCGCTCATTGCAGCCGGTCTCCGATCAGGAACTGAAGGGCACGGTCAAGACGAATATGGGGCAGCGACGGCGTTCCGTCAGCGGCTGGCTCCAGCAGCGGCGGCCGAAAGCGCAGAAAGCGGAAGTCGGTGGCCTCGGCCGATGTGCTGGAAAGGCCGTGGAACGCATCCGCCCCATTGAACAGCGCCTCCGCGTCGGCCGGAAGGTCGCCCGGAAAGGTCGCAACCTCGGTGTTGCCGTCAAATATTTCGCCGCCTGTGCTCTCGCCGGCCGCCGGTGTGCCGAGCAGCGATGGCAATTTGTCGCGGCCGCGCGCGACCAGCGCCTCGCGGGTGGCGCGCACCGCGGCGAGCGCGACCACGTCGATGGCGGCACCGGTATTTTCGGCCCGCGTTGCGGCGGCATTGACCGCGCGGCGCAGCACCGCCTCCAGCCGGTCGTGGCTCAAGTGATGCAAATGGTCGGCCTTGGTCGCCGCAAACAAGATGCGGTCGATGCGCGGCCGGAACAGTGCCGACAGGATGGTGCTGCGCCCGATGCGGAAGCAATCGAGAATGCCGGCCAGCGCGGCTTCCAGATCGTGCAACGCCGCCGGGCCGGCATTGAACGCGGCGAGCGCGTCGACCAGCACGATCTGGCGATCGAGGCGGGCGAAATGATCGCGGAAGAACGGCCGCACCACGATGTCCTTATAGGCCTCGTAGCGGCGGACCATCATCGCCCATAGCGAGCCGTCAGGCGGGGTGCCCTCCGAGGGCACATCGAGCGGCGCAAAGGTCAGCGCCGGCGATCCGGCGAGGCTGCCCGGCATCAGGAAGCGCCCGGGCGGCAGCAGGCTCATGGCGAAGCGGTCGTCGCGGCAGGCGCGCAAATAGTCGGTGAACAGCCGCGCGGCCTCCAGGGTCGCCTGCTCGTCGGCAGGGCCTTCGGCCGACAGTGTCGCCAGATGCGCGTGCCACGCCTGCGCAAGAGCCGCGCGAGGCCCTTCGCGCGACAGCACCAGGCTCTCGCGCGCCCATTGCTCATAGCTCTTGCCGAGCAGCGGCAGGTCGAGCAGCCACTCGCCGGGATAGTCGACGATGTCCACGGTCAGCGTGCGCTCGGCGCCATTCGGGCGCTGATAGTCGATAACGAGGCGAAGCTCGCTGATATCAACGGTCGAAGCCGGCCAGCGCCGCTCCTCGACCAGTGCCCGAAGGTGGTTCTCATAGACAAAGCGCGGCACGCCATCGTCGGGTTGCGGCGCCAGATGCGCGCGGGCAATCCGTCCCGACGCCAACGGCTCGAACACCGGAAAGCGGCCGCCACGGATCAGGCCATGGACGAGGGCGGTGATGAAGACAGTCTTGCCGGCCCGTGATAATCCGGTGACGCCGAGCCGGACTGTCGGATTGAAGAAGCTCTCGCCATAGTCGACAAGGGCGCGGGCCGAAAGGCGGGCTTCTTCGACGATTTCGGAAAAAGTGGGCATCATACGGGAGAGTAAACCGGCGGTTAAAATCGGCGTGAACGACTTGTGAAAAGTGGCGATCGGAAGTGCGATTTCAAGCACACATTTCCGGCGCCTTTCGGGTTAAGAGGGGACCTGAACGCTTCGTTGACCTCTCGACCACATAGTTAATCGCGACATCCGTGCGGCAGGTTCCGGAATGACCATCTTCAGACTGAAGCAATTGGCCTCGAGCTCCGTCTACGCCGCCGCCGGCGCGGTGCGCTGGAACTACGACAAGATCGAGCTGATCGCCGACGGCGTGGTTCATGCGGTCGGTATCAGCACCGGCCTCGTCGCCGCGACCGTGCTGGTGGTGCTGACCGCGATCTATGCGAGCGCGCTCGACATCGTGGTCGTGTCGATCTACGTCGCCGGCCTGTTGTCGATGCTGGTGCTGTCCGCGACCTATAATCTGTGGCCGGTGTCGCCGACCAAATGGCTGCTGCGTCGGTTCGACCATTCCGCGATCTATGTGCTGATCGCGGCGACCTACACGCCGTTCATTGCCGCGCTGCAGAACCATCTGTTCGCGGTCGCGATGCTGCTCGGGGTCTGGGGCGTCGCGATCTTCGGCATCGTGCTGAAGCTGCGCTGGCCGGGCCGGTTCGATGCGCTCTCGATCGGGCTCTATCTCGCGCTCGGCTGGAGCGGTGCCATGATGTTCGACCAGATCTTCGGCGTGCTGCCGAAGACGGCGCTGGCCTGCGTGGTCGCCGGCGGCATTCTCTACAGCCTCGGCGTCATCTTTCATTCCTGGCGGCGCTTGCGTTTCCAGAACGTGATCTGGCATTGTTTCGTCCTGCTCGGCGCCGGCTTCCACTATACGGCCGTGCTCGATTTGATCATGACATAAGACAATTCCGCGGAGAGAACGCATGCAGGTGACCGGCAAGAACGTGGTGGTCACCGGCGGCGGCCGCGGCATCGGCAAGGCGCTGTGCGAGGCGTTCGCCCGCGCCGGCGCCGCCAAGGTCGTGGTGGCCGATCTCGATGGCGCCGCAGCGCGCGCCACTGCAGGCGCGATTCATGGCGCTGCGTTCGAATGCGACGTCGCCCAGGAAAAGCACATCCTGCATGTCATCGAGGAGACCGAGCGGCAGTTCGGGCCGATTGCGCTGTTCTGCTCCAATGCCGGCATCGGCGGCGGCTTTGATCCGCTGTCGGCCAATGCCGGCGGCGCCTCGGACGAGCCATGGATGCGAAGCTGGTCGATCCACGTCATGGCCCATGTCTATGCGGCGCGGCATCTGGTGCCCCGGTATAAATCGCGCGGCGGCGGCTATTTCCTCAACACCATCTCGGCCGCCGGGCTGCTGTCGCAGGTCGGCAGCGCGGCCTATTCCACGACCAAGCACGCGGCCGTGGGCTTTGCCGAAAACCTCGCGATCTCGCATAAGGCCGACAACATAAAGGTCTCGATCCTGTGCCCGCAGGGCGTCGACACCGACATGCTGCGCTCGATCCCGAAGGGCCCGCAATCCGGCGACGGCGATCTCACGCCGGAGCAGGTGGCGCAGGACGTCCTGAAGGGCCTGGAGGAAGAGAGCTTCCTCATCCTGCCGCACCCGCAGGTGCTCGGCTACATGCGCAAGAAGACCGAGAACTACGACCGCTGGATCGGCGGCATGGCCAAGATCCAGGCGAAGATGCGGGAAGAGTTCAGGAAGTAGCTCGATCGGCATCGCTGCTCTCACTAACGTCATTGCTTCGCTGTGCTCGCAATGACGGTGATGAGGCACACGCTCTCCTTCCCGCGGCGCGATTGGCGTCCGAGCTTTGCTAAGATCCCACCCTCTTCGAACAGAGGGCGCAGGGAAGGCCGGGTATCGACCGATACCCGCGGTCCGCGTGCAGCAAAAAAGCACGCGGCAGAACCACAGGATCAGCCAAATATCCCTTGGGCTCAACCGGTCGTCGCAACACTGGTTCGTTTTGTTTTCACTGATGACAGCAACTCGTCAAGCGCCTCGGCTGGCGTTTTCCAGCCCAGGGTCTTTCTCGGTCGGCCGTTGAGAGCTTCGGCCACCGCGGCTATCTCATCGGCGCTATAGACGCTCAAGTCTTCGCCTTTCGGGAAGTATTGCCGCAGCAGTCCGTTGGTGTTCTCGTTCGTGCCGCGCTGCCACGGGCTGTGCGGGTCGCAAAAATAGATCTGGATGCCCGTATCGATCTTGAGACTATCGTGCTGAGCCATTTCGGCTCCCCGATCCCAGGTCAGCGAACGGCGCAATTCTTCAGGCAGGGTAATGATGGTGCGCGCGATTGCATCGCGCACCGCCTCGGCTCCGTGTCCCGAGAGCGCCGGCCCGCCCTTGGCACGAGGACCGTCGCCGTGCCCCGCCAATCGAGGAAGGTGCAGCAGCATCGTAAAGCGTGTCGTGCGTTCGACCAGCGTGCCGATCGCCGAGCTCTCGCCACCTATAATCAGGTCTCCTTCCCAATGCCCCGGCACCGCCCGGTCTGCCACCTCGGCAGGGCGCTCGCTGATCATGATCTCCGGCGTGACAAAGCTTTTGCCCCGCTTGCCCGTGCGTGCCCTGGGGACCCGTCGCGCACGTCCCGTTCGCAAGCAACTCGTCAGTTCACGGCGGAGAGCTCCACGGCCTTGAACGAAAAGGGCTTGATAAATAGCCTCGGGGCTGATGCGCATCGTCTCGTCATCCGGAAAGTCGATCGGCAGGCGTCGGGCAATTTGCTCGGGGCTCCAGGCCTTCTTCCATCGCCGAACCTTGCACGTCTCTGATGACCGATGGCCCTTCCGATTAGCACGGCCACGCGCTTCGTCTGGCAGCGCGACCATACCGGAAAGCCGTTCTTCCACATAAGTCCGCAAGGCGGCGTTAGACGCAAGCTTCGCCGGTTTGGGGCGACGGGCTGAGCGATCGGCATGCCACTGAGCGGTCGTCGCCCGATAGGCCATCTTGCCGCCGTGGGTGGCCGCATTGCGATCGAGCTCGCGGGAAATGGTCGAGGCGGCCCGCCCCAGCCGGCGCCCGATCTCCTGCATCGAATGGCCCTGCGTATTGAGAAGCGCGATCTCCTCGCGTTCCGCAAACGAAAGGTATCTCCCCGAAAGCGGCTTGGCCGAGGGTCTGAAAATCGATGGGGGCATACCGCCTGCCTTCCGGAATAATCTGTATCCGGCGTCAGGGGGCACTCCGGCTTCGAGCGCAGCATCTTCGCTGCTCAGCCCTCTCGCAATCGCCCGCCAAAATCGTTCCTGTTCATCCCGACCGGCAACCGGCGGACGTCCCTCAGAGCCCAGCCGCGCACGCGTCGATCGCTTCCTTCGAATGCCCATCGCAATCTCCAAATTCTGGAGTGTTGCGACGATCGATTGAATCCACCTCCGGCCCTCCCTGCGCAATGGCTTTACGGCTTATACGTGATCTCCTCGGTGCACCGGGCTTTTTGGCCACCGTCGTCCGCAGTTCATCACCTGCGAGCTTGGCATCAGCGTCGGGATGCCAGGACCACACGATTTCGCCGTCCTACCGGAATTGTTCGTCGGCTCGCGACAACGCGCGCTGCAATTCCGATAGGCCACCGCATCCCGCGCTCAGCGCTTGTGACGATCGCGAAACGCCCCTCTTGTGAGCACGAGACGGCCGGCATTATCCGCGTGATTTGCCCGACGACGCAATCTATGATTGATGCGACATAGTAACCCGACGGGCAATTTGCGCATGACAGAATTGCGCAAATTGCCCGTCGTGCAAGCTGAGAGCCAGTTGGACGTCGTCGCGCGTTGCCTTTGTTCGTTGTCGCGACAAATAAAGTAAGCGCTCCTCGCGCTACCCGAACGGGACCTGTGATGGAACAGCGTTTCACCTTCGATCAAATCGCGACCACCTATCGGACCGCACGCCCTGGCTATTCTGACGCGCTGATCGACGACATCATCTCATACGCTGGCGTAAGCCCCGACGACCGTATCCTCGAGGTCGGCTGTGGCAGCGGGCAGGCGACAGCGAGTTTCGCCCGACGCGGCTGCACGATTCTCGCGACCGATCCTGGTGCCGAGATGCTGCGCGGCGCTCGCGATGCCTTGCACGGTTTCGACAACGTCGAATATCTCGAAACGACATTCGAGGCGTTGCCGGAAATGCAAGCAGGTTTTCGGCTGATCGCGGCTGCGCAGTCCTGGCACTGGGTGACGCCCGACATTCGCTTCACGAAAGCCGCCCGCTTGCTTGCGGACGGAGGCACGCTCGCTGTGTTCGGACATGTGCCGGTGGGACTACCCGAGCCGCTGCGCGACAAACTCCGAGAGATATCGCTTCGCCACACCGGACATTGGGGACCGCCACCCGAGGCGTGGTACTTGCCATCGGGGCCGTTCACAAGCTGGTTTGACGAGTTAGGCCTGTTCGATCCGGTCGCGGCACGCTGCTACCCGTGGATCTGGCGACACAATTCGCAGTCATATATCGACTTCCTGCGCACGCGATCGGATATCCGGATGCTGGCGCCTGACGTGCGCGAATCGTTGCTCCGCGACTTCAGCGAAGCGATTGAGTGTGCGGGCGGCACGCTCGACGTCGAATATCAGACGCACCTGTATATGGCACGCCGCAAGGATTGAACGCGCGGAGGGCATAGGGTGAGCAAAGCTTTCGGCCAAGCCCGTAGGGTATAGACGGAAGCTTGCCTATAGATGCCGAATGATGGTGGGCGCGGCGCTCCGCGCCTTTGCCCACCCTACGTAGTCATTCAATGCTTCTGCGCGTAGAGCAGCGGCACCGCGGAATCGACCATCACTTCAACCACGCTGACGCCGTCGTGCGACAGGCCGCGTGCGAGTGCTGACGAAAGCTCGGAGGCCTTTGTTACGCGCACGGCATCGCACCCCATGCCTTCGGCGAGCTTGACGAAATCGAGTCCCGGCAGGTCGAGGCCCGGCACGTTGCGCACCTGCATGACCTGGCTGAACGAGCGCATCGCGCCATAGCCTGAATTGTTGATGACGACGACTGTGATCGGCAATTTGCGCTGGGCTGCAGTCCACAGCGCCTGGATCGAGTACATCGCAGAGCCGTCGCCGATCAGGCAGACGGTGCGGCATCCGGGCCGGCCGAGCGCCATGCCGACCGCAGCGGGCAGGCTCCAGCCGAGCCCGCCGCTCGCCATGGTGTAGAACGAATCCTGGCCCCGCATCGGCATGAACTTCTGCATCGCCGGGCGGTGCGACGGGGCTTCCTCGACCAGCGCGGCATCGGCTGGCATTGCGGATGACAGGGAATGCAGCAGGTATTCGACCGCGATCGGATCTGACGCCTTCGGTGCGTCCGGCAGCACGCGGCCCTTCGGTGCGGCGCGCTTGGTCTCGGGTAGCAGGTCGCGCAGCAAGGTCAGCGCAGGCCGCATCGTCGCAATGATGCTGGTGCCGATGGGCGGCACGGATGCCGCCTCGGCATCGTCGGTGATCTGGTAGAGCGCGGTCGCGCCGTCGAAGATCGCGGCGTGTCCTTCGACATGGAAGGTGAACACGGGCGCGCCGATCACGACTACTAAGTCATATGGCTTCAGCGCATCGGAGAGCTGCGCCGGCGAGGCGTGGAGGAAGCCCTGGAATTGCGGATGCCGCTCCGGGAATGAGCAGCGCGCCGAGAACGGGCTGATCCAGACGCTAGCCTTGGCCTTCTCGGCCACTTGCACCATCAGATCGACGCAAGCGGCGCGATCGACACCGGGACCGACCACCAGCGCCGGATGCTTTGCGGCGACCAGCGCCGCAACCAGCTCGTCCATCGCAGCCCGATCGGGGCCGAGCTCGCGGCTGACCTTGCGCGCCACGATCGGCTGCGCCGGCTGCATCCAGTCGTCGATCGGCACCGAGACGAAGGTCGGCCCGTAGGGCGGCTGCATCGCCGTATAATAGGCGCGCGCGATCGCCGCCGGCACGTCCTCGGGCCGCGCCGGCTCGAGGCTGTATTTCACATAAGGCCGCGGAAATTCGCTGGCCCGCTCGGCGGAGAGGAAGGCCTGCAGCGGCAGGATCGAGCGCGCCTGTTGGCCTGCGGTGATGACGAGCGGCGTCTGGTTGCGATAGGCCGTGTAGATGTTGCCGAGCGCGTTACCGACGCCGGCCGCCGAATGCAGATTGACGAAGCCGGCGTTGCGCGTCGCCTGCGCATAGCCGTCGGCCATGCCCACCACGCTCGCCTCCTGCAGGCCGAGCACATAGTCGATGTCATCAGGCCAGTCGCTCAGGAACGGCAGCTCGGTCGAGCCGGGATTGCCGAACACCTTTTTGATACCGAAAGCGCGGAGCAGATCGAAGGTGGCCTGCTTGACGGTGACAGATTTGGCTTTGGGGGACTTGCCGGACAAGGCGCTTTCCTCGGAGACTATGGCTTTTTGTTATTCCGCTTTCCCATCCTTTGTCATTGCGAGCGCAGCGAAGCAATGCAGAATCGTCCAAGGACTCTGGATTGCTTCGTCGCTTACGCGCCTCGCAATGACGGCCAGCGGCGTCACCAAGTCGCCGTGCCCTTCATGGTCGGCTGCCGCTCCGCATTCGCGGTCCACACCTCAAGGCCGGCGCCGGCGGGATTGGCGTTGACCGAGAACTCGCCGCCTTCGAACAGCGGCTGCATGCCGCGATAACTGAATTTTCCGGGCATGGCGCCCTTGAGCTTGGCGGCGAACTCGACCAGCAACGCGGCCTGCAGCGGGCCGTGGAAGATCAGCCCAGGATAGCCCTCGACCTTGGTGACGTAGTCGCGGTCGTAGTGGATGCGGTGGCCGTTGAAGGTCAGCGCGGAATAGCGAAACAGCAGCACGGGATCGGAGACGTGCGTCTCGCGATGCTGAGCGCTCGGCGGCGGAGCAGGGGTCTTGGCAGGCGCCGTCGGCGCCCCGCCCAGCTCGCGATAGACGATGTCCTGTCGCTCGCGGATGGCCAAGCCACGCGGCGTTTTCATCGTGTGCTCGACCGAAACGAAACAGAGCTGCCCGGTCGAGCCGCTCTTCAGCGTGACATCTGATATTGTCGAGGTGCGGGTGACGAGATCGCCGACCCGCAGGGCATCGACGAACTGCAGCTCGCCGCCGGCCCACATCCGGCGCGGCAACGGCACCGGCGGCAGGAAGCCGCCGCGAACTGGATGTCCGTCGGGGCCCAGCTGTTCCTGGGGAAACACCGGCTGCGCCAGGCACCAGTGAACGGTGTAAGGCGCGATATCGCCGGTGTTCGGTTCGCCGATCTCCTGAAACAAGGTCGCGCGCAGGCCCTTGGTGAGCTGCGTGGTGACGATGTCGGAGGCCTCGGTGCTGCGGCCGATCCATTGCCTTAAGTGATCGATATCGAGCTGTTCGGTCATCACGAGCTCCGCTTGATGTGAGGGCGACGCATTCTCGCCGATCCCCGGCACCGCGCCGTAACGCCTGTCGTCGCCGACCACGATCGCGGCCGGCGCCGGATAGGTGACGGCGCCGTTCGGCGTATCGACCTCGATCCGGCGCAGATGCGGATGGACAGCGAGATCAGCCATGCTGTTGACCTCGGCAAAGGCGATGTCGGCGCTGGCGAGCTTCGTGAGCAACTCGTCGCGCGTCATGGCGCCGAACGCGTCACTGACGATCTGGTCGGTGAGCGCGCGGTTGCGCACCCGCTCGACCATGTTGGCGAAGCGCGGATCATTGGGCAGATCGGGCTGGCCGAGCACCTCGGCGCAGAGCTTCTTCCATTCGCGCTCGCTCTGGATCGAGATCAGGATGTCCTTGCCGTCTTTGGAGCGGAAGGTGCCATAGGGCGCGATCGAGGGATGCGCGAGGCCGATGCGCTTGGGTGGATTGCCGGCTTCGGAGTTGAGCAGCGGCACTGTGAGCCAATCGGCCATCACGTCGAACATCGAGATGCGGATGTCGGCGCCTTGCCCGGCGCGGCCGCGCGCGATCAGCGCTTCCAGGATCGCCGCATGCGCGGTGGCGCCGGTCGCGATATCAACGATCGACAGTCCGACGCGCGACGGCCCGTCCGGGCCGCCGGTGATCGAGGCCAGGCCGCTCTCGGCCTGGATCAGCAGATCATAGGCTTTGCGGTCGGCATAGGGGCCCGTGTCGCCATAGCCCGTGATGGTGCAGCAGATCAGCTTGGGATAATCCTTGCGCAGCCGCTCGCGCGAAAAGCCCATCTTGTCCATCGAGCCGGGCTTGAGGTTCTGCAGCAGCACGTCGGCGCCGGCGATAAGCCGCTCCAGCTCGGCGCGGCCGTCTTTGGTGGCGAGGTCGACCACGGCGGAATCCTTGCCGCGATTGAGCCAGACGAAGTAGCTGCTCTGCCCCTTGGCGGCAGCGTCATAGCCGCGGGCGAAATCGCCCTCGGGCCGTTCGATCTTGATGACATGGGCGCCGGCGTCCGCCAGCCGCGACGAGCAGAACGGCGCTGCGACCGCCTGTTCGACGGCAATGACGGTGATCCCTTCAAGCGGCAGCATGGTGGGCGCCTCAGTATGAGCGTGGCATGCCGAGCACGTGCTCGGCGACGTAGGACAGGATGAGGTTGGTCGAGATCGGCGCGACCTGATACAGCCGCGTCTCGCGGAACTTGCGCTCGACGTCGTATTCCTCGGCGAAGCCGAAGCCGCCATGGGTCTGGATGCAGGCGTTGGCCGCCTCGAACGACGCATCGGCCGCGAGCATCTTGGCCATGTTGGCCTCGGCGCCGCAATCGAGCCCGGCTTCGTATTTGCGGGTCGCTTCCTTCACCATCAGCTCGGCTGCGCGCATCGAGGCGTAGGCCTTGGCGATCGGGAACTGAATGCCCTGGTTCTGGCCGATCGGACGACCGAACACCACGCGCTCCTTGGCGTAGTTGGTCGCCTTCGCGATGAACCATTTGGCATCGCCGACGCATTCGGCGGCGATCAGGATGCGCTCGGCATTCATGCCGGAGAGGATGTAGCGAAAGCCCTTGCCTTCCTCGCCGACCAGATTCTCCGCCGGCACCCGCATGTCGGTGAAGAACACTTCGGTGGTGGCGTGGTTCATCATGGTGCGGATCGGGACGGATGGAGAGGCCAGCCTTCTTGGCCTCGCGCATGTCGACGATGAACACCGACAGCCCGTCCGTGCGCTTCTTGGCCTCGTCCTTTGGCGTGGTGCGCGCCAGCAGCAGCATCAGGTCGGAATATTCGGCGCGGCTGGTCCAGATCTTCTGGCCGTTGACGACGTAGCTGTCGCCGTCGCGCTTCGCGAAGGTCTTGAGCGAGGTGGTGTCGGTGCCGGAGGTCGGCTCGGTGACGCCGAACGCCTGCAGCCGCAATTCGCCGCTCGCGACCTTCGGCAGCCATTTGGCCTTCTGCTCGGCGCTGCCGTGCCGCAGCACGGTGCCCATCGTGTACATCTGGGCGTGGCAGCCGCCGCCATTGCAGCCGGCGCGCTGGATCTCTTCCAGGATCGCGGCCGCCGCCGACAGCTTCAGGCCCGCGCCGCCATATTCCTCCGGGATCAGCACCGAGAGGTAGCCGGCTTGCGTCAGCGCATCGACGAAGGCCGAAGGGATAGGCCATCTCGCGATCGAGCTTGCGCCAATATTCGCCGGGGAATTGCGCGCACAGTTTTGCCACCGCGTCGCGGATATCGGCATAGTCGTCCTGAAGCTCGTGGTGTTCTTGTGTCATTTGATCCTCCGCAGGTGTTGCCGAGTTGTGAAACCCCCGCGGTCTCCCTATGCTGGATTGTTATAGCCTATGAACCTGCATTCCCAGATTGGCAAGCAGATTGAGACGCATGGATTTCCGCCAACTCAAGACCTTCAGTTGCGTGGCCGAGCTCGGCAGCCTGTCGAAAGCCGCCGACCGGCTTGCGGATCGCGCAGCCGGCGCTGAGCCGTCAGATCAAGCTGTTGGAGCACGAGCTGCGCGCCGAGCTGTTCACGCGCAACGGCCGCGGCATGGTGCTGACCGAGGCCGGCAAGCTGCTGCTGGCGCGCACCGCCGGAATCGTGCGGCAGCTCGACCAGATCCGCGACGACATCCAGTCGCAGGCGGGCGCGCCCGTCGGGCCGCGTCGTGCTCGGCCTGGTGCCGACCGTCAGCTACGTGTTGTCGGCGCGGCTGGCGCGCCGCACCGTCGAACGCTATCCCGGCATCTCGCTCTGCATCGTCGAAAGCTATAGCGGCCACCTCACCGAGTGGCTGCATCGCGGCGAGATGGATCTCGCGGTGATCTATGGCCCATCGGCCGATCTGCATCTGTCGATGCAGGCGCTGGGCCGCGACAGCGTGGTCGCGGTCGGCCCGCCCGGCTCGGGGTTGAAGCGCAAGAAGCGCGTCGAGATGGACTGGCTGTTGCGCCAGAAGCTGGTGCTGCCCAGTCATTCGCACGGCCTCCGCGCGCTGATCGAGCATGCCGCGGCCAAACGCAAAACGCGGCTCGACGTGCAGATCGAGGCGGATTCGTTCCGCGTGCTGACCAGCATCGTCGAAGCGGGGCTCGGCTTCACCTTGCTGCCGCCGTCGTCGCTGCGCGAGCAGGTCGCCGATGGCCGGCTCGAGACGGCGCCATCGCCGGCCAAGGGCCGATGCGCGAATTGCTGGTGGCAGCTCCGATCGACCATCCCGGCTCCGCCGCGACGGCGGCCATCACCGCGCTGGTGCGCAGCGAGACCAAGGCCTGTCGTGACGAGGGATTGTGGGACATCAAGCTGGGTTGATGAGTTGTTAGAATACGAGAGGGGAAGCCGCTATCGCATTGAAGGTGCACCCTCTCCCCTTGCGGGAGAGGGTGGCTGATCGCGAAGCTCGAAGCCGGGTGAGGGGTCTCTATCGGCAGGCACCCGTGTGGAGACATACCCCTCACCCATGCCTCGCGTCCGCGTCGGCGATCCACCCTCTCCCGCAAGGGGAGAGGGTGCACTTGCGATGTGGCGGCGGGTCGACGCCATCTCGTTCTTGTTAGTTCACCGGAAAACCAAGATGCTGTCGGAAGCGGTTCTTCAAGAACACGCCGTCGCGCGGCGGGAGTGCGCGGTCGACGTGGTCGGTCGAGATCGCGACGCGCGCAAAATGCGGGCCCTTGAGGTCGTGCAGCTTGGGACGGAAGGCATCGATACCGGCGCGATCCTTGATCTCGGTGACCGACGGAAAGCCGGCGCCGGAGGCGATCAGCTCGAGCCGCGCGCCGAGGCCCGAATGGCTCTTCTGCATGCCGGTCTCGCCGAAATGCGCATTGTCGAGCACGACGATCGAGAGATTGTTCGGCTTCTTGGCGGCGATGGTGGCGAGGCTGCCGAGCCCCATCAGCTGCTCGCCGTCGCCGGTGATGATGGCGACCGGGCGCTGCGGCTGCGCCAGCGCGAGCCCGAGGCCGACCATCGCGGCGCCGCCCATCGCGCCCCAGAGATAGAAGTTGGCGTCATGGTCGCCGGCGTCGAACACGTCGTAGGATGACGAGCCGAGCCCGGTGACGATCAGCAGGTCGCCGCGGTCGGCGAGTAGCGCTTTCACCGCCTCGCGGCGGTCGAGTGAGCCGGCCATCACTTGGTCTCCGTCCATTTCTTGCGGCCGATCATGCGCTGCGAGATCAGCACCGCGATCGGCTGGTCGCTGTCGAAGGCCAGGGCTGCGGCGGCGACGGCGATCTCGCCGCGCGTCCTCTGGCGCGCTCCAGGCGGAACACGGTGACGCCCATGATCTCGAAGGCGTGCGGCGTCGCCTTGCCCATCGGCACCTGCCAGGGATTGAACTCGGCCCATTCGCCGCGCATGGTGACGAAGGTCAGGAACGGGAAGCGGCAGCTCTGGAGCAGCGAGAGCATGTTGACGCAATTGCCGACGCCGCTCGACTGCATCAGCAGCACCGCGCGATCGCCGCCGAGCCAGGCGCCGGCGCAGAGCGCGACGCCTTCCTCTTCCGTCGTCAGCACCGTGGTCTGGATCGCATTGTCCTCGTGGGCGAGGTTGATCAGGCGGGAATGGCCGGCGTCCGGCACGTAGCAGATTTGCGCGACGTCGGCCGCCTTCAGAGCGTTGTAGATGTCGAGCGGCCAGTCGCGCGCCTGTCGTGGCGTCGTCGGAGGCGGGGTGTGGCCATGCAAGGTCCTCGAAGTCGAATATGTCGCTTCGAGGTTTAGACAAAAAGCGCCAGCCCGGCCATCGCATCTGGTTCACCCAGCCATGCCGGAATTTTATAGGGGGCGGGCTCGGCGTGACAACGCGGCATCCCCGTTACTATCGTCCCGGCCTCGCGCCGGGAGCCATACGCCGCGGCTCGCTCGGTGGGGCAGGCTGGCCCGATACCTTCTGCTGACAACCGGATACGCGTTCGGGTCCCGGGCCTGCGCTTCGCTTGCCCGGGACGACAGTGTGCGTGGGCTGGCAGCGAGAACATCTCGATGCCGGATCCATCCTCACCCCGGAATCCGCACCGGCAGGCTCTCGTAGCCGCGGACGAAGCTGGAATAGACCCGCTTCGGCTCGCCGACCACCTCGATGCGCTCGAAGCGCTTCAGGATCTCCTCCCAGACGATGCGCAGCTGCAGCTCGGCCAACCGCATGCCGACACAGCGATGGATGCCGAAGCCGAAGGAGAGATGGATGCGCGGCCGCCGGCGATCGATGATGAAGGCGTCGGGATTCTCGATCACCTCCTCGTCGCGGTTGCCGGAGACGTACCACATCACGACCCGGTCGCCCTTCTTGATCTTCTTGCCGCCGAGCTCGGTGTCGACAAGCGCGGTGCGGCGCATATGCGCGAGCGGCGTCTGCCAGCGGATCACCTCCGGCACCATGGTCTCGATCAAAGCCGGATTTTCCCGCAGCTTGCGGTATTCGTCCGGATTCTCGTTCAGCGCCAGAACCGAGCCCGTCATGGTGTTGCGGGTGGTGTCGTTGCCGCCGACGATGAGCAGGATCAGATTGCCCATCAGATTGTCCGGCGTCATGTGACGCGTCGCTTCGCTATGCGCCATCATGGAAATGAGATCGTTGCGCGGCTCGGCCTTGGCGCGCTCGTTCCAGAGCCGTCCGAAAGTCGCCGCGCATTCCTCGAGCTCGCGGCGGCGCTGCTCCTCGTTTTCGACGATGCCGCTCTTGGGCAGCGCGGTCGAAACGTCGGACCAGCGCGTCAGCTTGCGCCGCTCCTCGAACGGGAAATCGAACAGGGTGGCCAGCATCTGCGTGGTCAGCTCGATCGAGACCTTCTCCACGAAGTTGAAGGTCTCGTTGCGGGGCAGGGAGTCCAGCACCTTGGCCGAGCGCTGGCGGATCAGATGCGCCAGCTCGTCGAGGTGCTGCGGCGTGAACATCGGCGACACCGTCTTGCGCTGCTCGCCATGGCGCGGCTCGTCCATGGCGATGAAGCTCGGCCAGTCATAGCCCGGCGCGACGTCGCGGATCATGATGCCGCCATGGCTGACGTCGGACGAGAAGATCCCGTGATTGGTGTCGACATGCATGATGTCGTGATAGCGCGTCACCGACCAATAAGGCTCGATCGGCGCGTTGGTGCAATAGTGCACCGGCGCTTCCTTGCGCAGCCGCTCGAACCAGGGCCACAGCGTGTCGTTCTGGAACAGCCGCGGCGCGCCGGGATGAAACTCCTCGAGTGGTGTCGCATAGGCCGCAAGCCGCGCCTCGCGCAGCAGGTCGGTCTTGTCGGCAGCAATCGCGGCCTGCACGTTCATCGAGTCATCCTTCCTTGCCTTGCAGCTGTGCCGAACGTGTCTGAAATTCAGACCGGGCTATATTTCTCCGCTGTCATCGTCCGCGAAGGCGGACGATCCAGTACGCCGTGACGCCCAATCTTCTAGCAACTAAGGCCGCTGGAATACTGGATGCCCCGCGTGCGCGGGGCATGACGACTGATGGTGAGTCAAGTCACGACGCAATCCGCACCGGCAAAGTTTCGTAGCCCTTGACGAAACTGGAATAGACCCGTTTCGGCTCGCCGACCACCTCGATGTGATCGAAGCGCTTCAGGATCTCCTCCCAGATGATCTTGAGCTGCAGTTCGGCCAGCCGCAGACCAACGCAGCGATGGATGCCGAAGCCGAACGACAGATGCGTGCGCGGCCTGACACGGTCGATGATGAAGTCGTAGGGCCGCTCGATCGCCTCCGCGTCGCGGTTGCCCGAGACATACCACATCACCACCTTGTCGCCCTTCCTGATGGTCTTGCCGCGGAAATCGAAATCGGCCAGCGCAGTGCGGCGCATATGGGCGAGCGGCGTCTGCCAGCGGATCACCTCCGGCACGAAGCTGTCGAGCAGCGCCGGATTGGCCTTCAGCTTGCGGTATTGATCCGGATGTTGATTCAGCGCGTAGATGCTGCCGGACATGGTGTTGCGGGTGGTGTCGTTGCCGCCGACGATCAGCAGGATCAGATTGCCGAGGAAGTTCTTCGGATCCATGTCGCGCGTGGCCTCGCTATGCGCCATCATCGACAGCAGGTCGCTCTGCGGCGGCTGGTTGATGCGCTCGTTCCAGAGCCGCGAGAAATAGCGCGCGCAGTCCATCAGCTCCGCCTGCCGCTCGTCTTCGGTGGCGACCAGCCCGCCGGGACCCGGAATCGTGGTCGCGATATCGGACCAGCGCGTCAGCTTGCGGCGATCCTCCCAGGGGAAGTCGAACAGCACGGCGAGCATCTGCGTCGTCAACTCGATCGAGACCCTGTCGACCCAGTCGAACACCTGATCGCGCGGCAGATTGTCGAGGCATTCGGCCGAGCGCTTGCGGATATTGATCGCCAGCTGGTCCAGATGCGTCGGGGTGAACATCGGCGCCACGGTCTTGCGCTGGGCGGCATGCCGCGGCGGATCCATGGCGATGAAACTCTCGCGCCGCAGGTCCGGGTCGACGTCGCGAATGGTGATGCCACCGAGCGCGGACGCCGAGGAGAACATCGCGTGATTGGTTTCGATCTCCATGATGTCGTTGTACTTGGTCACCGACCAGTACGGGCCGAACATGGAATCTCGGCAATAATGCACCGGCTCTTCCTTCCGCAGCCGGTCGAAATAGGCCCAATGGCTGTCAGTCTGGAACAGCTCGGGATCGCCGGGATCGAAGTCGGCGAGCGGTAACGATGCGGCGCGCCGGCGCGCAGCCCCGTGCTGGTCGTGCCGGGCGAGATCGATGGTCGCGTCCATGAAGGCTCCTCCTGTTGTCGCGCGCGGTCGCGTGGCGTCCGGCGGCATTTTGACGCGATTACATCGTGCCTGAGGCGTGGGAGCAAGGGCGAGTTTCGGCGTCGATGTCCCGCCGGATGGCAATATCCGGCCCGCCGATGCTGATCCGTCTCCCGGGCGCTTTCTGGTCGTGACAATGGGGCGATCGGAGAATATGGCTACGGCCGTAACAGTACGACGAGACAGCAAGATTCTTGGAGGGCCGCCATGATTCCCAACGCGAATCGCATGTTCAACTTTGACCTCGGCGAGACCGCGGATGCGATCCGCGACACGGTGTCGGGATTTGCGCAGGATCAGATCGCTCCGCGCGCCGCCGAGATCGACCGGAGCAACCAGTTTCCGCGCGACCTGTGGCCGAAACTCGGCGAGCTCGGCCTGCATGGCATCACCGTCGAGGAGGAGTATGGCGGCTCCGGCCTCGGCTATCTCGAGCATTGCATCGCGCTGGAGGAGATATCCCGCGCCTCCGCATCGGTCGGCCTGTCCTATGGCGCGCACTCGAATCTCTGCGTCAACCAGATCCGGCGCAACGGCAACGAAGCGCAGAAGCGAAAATATCTGCCGAAGCTGATCTCCGGCGAGCATGTCGGGTCGCTCGCGATGTCGGAACCGCAGGCGGGCTCCGACGTGGTGTCGATGAAGACGCGCGCGGAGAAGAAGGGCGATCGCTTCGTCCTCAACGGCAACAAGATGTGGATCACCAACGGGCCGGTCGCCGAGACGCTGGTGGTCTATGCCAAGACCGATCCGGCCGCGGGGCCGCGCGGCATCACCGCCTTCATCATCGAGAAAGGCATGAAGGGATTTTCAACCGCGCAGAAGCTCGACAAGCTTGGCATGCGCGGCTCGGACACCTGCGAGCTGGTGTTCGAGGATTGCGAGGTGCCAGAGGACAACGTGCTTGGCGAGGTCGGCCGCGGCGTAAACGTGCTGATGTCCGGGCTCGACTATGAACGCACGGTGCTGGCCGCGGGGCCGCTCGGCATCATGCAGGCCTGCATGGACGTGGTGCTGCCTTATGTCCACGAGCGCAAGCAGTTCGGCCAGCCGATCGGCACGTTCCAGCTCGTGCAGGGCAAGGTCGCGGACATGTACACGACGATGAATGCGTCGCGTGCCTATGTCTACGCAGTCGCCAAGGCCTGCGATCGCGGCGAGACCACGCGAGAGGATGCTGCCGGCGCCATTCTCTACGCGGCGGAGAAGGCGACACAATGCGCGCTGGATGCGATCCAGCTGTTGGGCGGCAACGGTTACATCAATGATTATCCGACCGGGCGGCTGCTGCGCGATGCCAAGCTGTACGAGATCGGCGCCGGCACCAGTGAGATTCGCCGCATGTTGATCGGTCGCGAATTGTTTGAAAAAATTACATAACATAGAAGATCAAGGAAATTTCGGCGGCGATTCGAAAAGCATGCCGTACAATCGAACCGTGACGTGCATTATGGCGACAGATGAGTGCGGCGGATGAGAAGCGCTGGTCGGTCGCTCGCCGATCACATCATTGGAACTTCGAATCTAAAGTCGCACTCGAATCCAAAATCATACTCGATGCATGGGTTTCTGGTGCACTATCTTTGAAGATCGCAAATTCGACGTTCGCAGGAACGACCGTTGCACGTTGATGCGAGAATTTGAAAGCAAGGCACCAGTTGCTCTTTGCCGGTGATTTGAGCCGGGCAGGAGGTTTCAGTCGTGAATCAGATGAGTTTCCTGCCGCAGCCGCCGCCGCTGCCGGCAGCGTCCACCTCGTTCTCCGGCGCGCGCGGCACGTTCTTCCGGCTGGTCGGCCGCGGCGCGGCGCTGGAGCTCGTGACGCTGGGTTTCTATCGCTTCTGGCTCGCCACCGACATCCGCAGGCATCTCTGGACCAACACCATCGTCGATGGTGATGCTGCCGAATATACTGGTCGCGGCAAGGAACTGTTGATCGGCTTCCTGTTCGCGATGGCGATCCTGGTCCCGATCTATCTGGCGTATTTCCTGGTCAGCGTCGAAGCCGAGCGATTCAAGGGATTCGCTGGCGTGCCGCTGGTGATCGGCTTCTATGCATTCGGCCAGTTTGCGATCTATCGCGCGCGCCGCTATCGCCTGACCCGCACGGTCTGGCGCGGCGTCCGGTTTCTGGATGGATGGCTCGGGCTGGTCCTATGCCGGCCGCTCGATGCTGTGGGCGATGCTGGTCGTTGTGACGCTTGGCCTCGCCTGGCCGTGGCGCGAGGCTGCGCTCGAGCGTTACAAGATGCGGCATTCCTATTACGGCGACCTGCAGGACGTTTCGAGAGCAGGGGCTGCGGATTTCTTCAAGCACAGCGTGGTGGCTGTGGCTGTGCACCCCGATCGCGATCGTGCTGTTTCCGCTGCTGCCTTTCGTCTATGCGCGATTCAAGGCGATCGAGTGGTGCTGGTGGCTGTCAGGCATCCGGTTCGGCGACGCGCGCCTGCAATCGACGCTGCAGCCGGGCGCGCTCCAGGGTCTTTACTGGAAAGTGATCGGTTGGTTCATGCTTCTGTCGATCGCCTCCGGTATCTATTTTGCAGCGGCGTCTTCGGCCTGGCCGTGAAACTCGGAGAGGATGCCGCCGACGACGGACCGCCGACGCCTGAGATGTTGCTCGACAACATTCCGCTGCTCGTCATGTTCGGGCTCGGCTACGTCGCCCTGATGCTGGCCCTGAACGTGGTGATGCGGCTCTATCTGCTGCGCGACATCTGGGTGAAGGTGCTGGATTCGGTCCAGGTGCGTGGCGCTGGGGCGCTTGCCAATGTCGTCGCCAAGGGCGATCTGGCGAGTGCGCTCGGCGAGGGATTTGCCGATGGTCTCGATGTCGCCGGCTTCTGACGCAGACATAGCCGGGTTGCCCGGTGACCGTGCAGTGGAGGAGGCTGCCACGCGTCCGGCTGCTGGCTCCGCCGATCTATTTTGACGGCGTTTCGAACCGCCGGCAGATGGTCAATATCACGCTGGCCAATCAGCTCGTGATGCGGAGCGCCGATAATTTCGTCTCCTGGGCCTATTCCGATCTGCGGCGGGTCGACAGCCCCGCCGGCGCGCTGCGGCTGAGCTGCCGGTCGGCGCCGCCGCTCGCGCGCCTGGAGATTCGCGATGCTGCGCTGGCGTCCGAGCTGGTCACCCGCTGCTCCGAGATCGACGAGAATCAATTGAGCGGCGGCGCAATCGCACGCATCGTGGCCTGGTCGGTCGCTGCGTCCGCGTCGATCATCGCCCTGGTGCTGTTTGCGATTCCGTTAGCGGCCGACCGGCTGACGCCACTGGTGCCGCGGGCCATGGAACGGCGTCTCGGCGAGGCGGCCGAGGTGCAGCTCACCACCGTATTCGGGGACAAGATCTGCAAGGGCGCCGCCGGTCAGGCGGCATTCGCGAAACTGGTCGAAGCCTTGCGCGTACCGGCTGGGCTCGATGCGACAGTGGTTTCGTCGGTGCTGGATACGCCGATCCCGAACGCCTACGCATTGCCAGGCGGCCGCTTCTTCCTGTTGAGCGGCTTGCTGGAGAAGGCGCATGATCCGGATGAGATCGCAGGCGTGCTGGCGCATGAGCTCGGCCATCTCAAGCACCGCGACAATGTGCGCGAGTTGATCCACAATGGCGGCAGCTCGTTTTTGATCGGGCTGCTGTTCGGCGACGTCACCGGTGCGGGTGCGGCACTGTTCGCCTCGCGGACATTGGTCAGTGCGTCCTATTCACGCGAGGCCGAGCACGACGCCGACAGTTTTGCGATCGAGGTGATGCACAAGCTCGGCCGGCCGACCCGGCCGATGGGCGAATTGATGTTCCGCGTCACCGGCAAGGAAGGGTCCAAGCGGCCCTCCATCCTCGCGAGCCATCCGCTCAGCGAAGACCGGCTGGAGCGTATGCGCGCCGAAGATCGCCTGCCGACCGGTCCGGAGCTGCTCAGCGCAGACGAGTGGAACGCGCTGAAGGCGATTTGCAAGTAGTACGTGAAGCACAACTGTTCGATGTGTGTAGTTGCGGCCGGATCCCGAACAGCGGACCTGTCAGTTCGGCAGATTGTTCGTCTTCTTCACGAAGGCGCGGACGTCGGCCAGGACCTCGGGCAGCACCGCCTTCACTTCCGCGAACGTCATCCCGGCCTTGATGCGGGGATCGTAGAGCAGATTGAGGATGTACTGGTCGTAGACGTCGAAGAAGCCCATCGAGACGTTGTCATTGAACATGGTCCAGGGCACGCTCGACGTGTCGTTGATCGGCCCGAGCGACTGCAGCAGCTCCTCATAGGCGCAGTCGAGAAAGACGAAGTCGCCATTGTCGACGGTGAGGATGACGTCGGAGTGCTCGATCTCGTAAGCGTCGTTCTTGCGGAAGCCGGACAGGCATTGCGGGTCGAGCGAGCGCTTGATTTCGCGGGCTCGTTCGCTGCCATAGGACTGGCTGATGGTGCGGTAGAGATCGCGGTCGTGCACCAGCTTGACGCGGACGTTGGCATCCTCGTCGCTCTCGGTGACGGCGATGTCGAGATGCTGGATCCGGGCCCCGATGTCGGTCACGACCCGGGCGAGCTGGGCCTTGCGGTCGGCGCGGTGGCCGTCGACGAATACCCGCACCGGCATGTCGTATTTGCGGATGCGGTCGACCCGGCCGGCGAGATGATATTCGGCGCCGAAGGCGGTCTTGAAGAAGCCCTCGGTGATCTCGGCATCGGTGAAGCTCTTCTTCTCGGTGCGCTGGCGCGCAGCGACCGCAGGAATTTCGCCGGCCACCGCCGGCGGAACGATGACCGGGACGAGCAGGGCCGTCCATGTTGCCGCCCGAAGAATCGCGCGGCATCGGCCGCGCCGTGGCGTGGCCCGCAGGCTTTGAACCATCTGTGTTAGTTCTTGACGATCACCGTGGCGCCGACCGAGACGCGGTTATAGAGGTCTGTGACGTCCTCATTGGTCATGCGGAAGCAGCCGGAGGAGACCGCCTGGCCGATGGTTTCGGGCTCGTTGGAGCCGTGAATGCGATACAGCGTCGAGCCGAGATAGAGTGCGCGGGCGCCAAGCGGATTCTCGATGCCGCCGACCATGTGCCGTGGCAAGTCCGGCCGTCGCGCGATCATCTGCCGCGGCGGGGTCCAGGCCGGCCATTCCTTCTTGGCGGAGATGCGGTGCACGCCGCCCCAGCGGAAGCCGTCGCGGCCGACGCCGATACCGTAGCGCAGCGCCTCACCGTTTCCCAGCACCAGGTAGAGCCGCCGCTCGGCGGTGTTCACCACGATGGTACCCGGCGCCAGGTTGGTCGGGTACATCACCGTCTCGCGCGGAATCGGGCTCACGCCGCCCTGGATGAAACCCGGGCTGGTACCTGTGAAGTCGGGCGAACCGAAGAATTCGGCGCGTGCGGCGCTCGTTGCCAAGCCCACCATCACGGCCGCTATACAGAAGGCACGCATCATCATCGCCATTTCCCCCGCAATATTCCTGACCTTCAGACTGGCCATAAATGTTCCGTTGCGCAACCCACGGCGGCGTGACAGCCGGCGTTTTCACTCAAGATCGTAACCGAAAATTTCCTGCGCGCCTCGGTCGTATCTCGCCGGCATGACGCTCCCAAGACCTGTTAGCCACGACTTGTTAGCCAAAGTCCTGTTAGCCAAGTCCCGCCATTGTCGGTGAGACGATGGCTGCAATGCGGCATCCCCCTTTGACTGAGCCCGCGAACAATGATTGATCTGAAGTTCCTTCGAGAAGCCAAAGCCTGACGCGAACGGGAGCGAGATGATGAACGGTGCGGAAAGTCTGGTGCGGACCCTGGTCGCGGGCGGCGTTGACGTTTGCTTTACCAATCCGGGGACGTCCGAGATGCATTTCGTCGCCGCGCTCGACCGGGTGGAGGGCATGCGTTGCGTGCTCGGCCTGTTCGAAGGCGTGGTGACCGGCGCTGCCGACGGCTATTTCCGCATGAAGGGAACCCCGGCCTCGACCCTGCTACATCTCGGCCCCGGCCTCGCCAACGGTCTTGCCAATCTGCACAACGCCAAAAAGGCGCGCTCCGGCATCGTCAATATCGTCGGCCAGCACGCGACCTACCACATCGGCCTCAACGCCCCGCTGACCTCCGACATCGAAGGCCTGGCGCGGCCGATGTCGGACTGGGTACGCACCTCGCCGAATGCCAAGGCGATCGCGACCGACGGCGCTGCGGCCATCGCCGCGGCGAAGAGCGCGCCGCCGCAGATCGCGACCCTGATCCTGCCCGCCGATACCGCCTGGAACGAGGCCGAGGGCATTGCCCAGGTGCCGACTGAGAGCCAGCGCCCGAACTATTCATCGCAATCGGTGGAGCAGGCGGCCAAGATGCTGCATGACGACGCCGAGCACACGCTGCTGCTGCTGACCGGCAACGCGCTGACCGAACAGTGCCTGGCGCTGGCGCAGCGGATCGCCGGCAAGACCGGCTGCAAGGTGATGGGCCAGACCTATCACCCGCGCATGGCGCGCGGCCGCGGCCGCTTCTCGATTGACCGCATCCCTTACGTGATCGAGCAGGCGCTGCCGATCCTGAAGAATTTCAAGCAGATCGTGCTGGTCGAATCCAACGACCCCGTCGCCTTCTTCGCCTATCCGAACAAGCCGAGCATGCTGAAGGCGGAAGGCACCCATGTGCACCGGATGACGGCCTGGGGCGAGAATTCGGAAGGGGCGCTGGCCGCGCTTGCCGACAGCCTCGGCGCCAAGCCGTCCGACGTGAAGCAGCAGCAGCTCGCCGAACTGGTGAAGCCGACCGGCGCGCTTAACCACACCACGATCGCGCAGGCGATCGCCTATGCGATCCCCGAAAACGCCATCATGGTCGACGAATCGATCACTACCGGCCGCGGCTTCTTCCCGCTGACGGCCGGCGCCGCGCCGCATGACTGGCTGCAGAACATGGGCGGCTCGATCGGCTTCTCGACCCCAGTCGCGACCGGTGCCGCGGTGGCTTGCCCGGATCGCAAGGTCATGTGCATGGTAGGCGACGGCAGCGCGATGTACACGATCCAGTCGCTGTGGACCCAGGCGCGCGAGAATCTCAACATCGTCACCATCGTGTTCGCCAACAAGATCTACCAGATCCTGCGCGGCGAGTTCGACGGCGTCGGCGCAGGCCAACCCGGCCAGCGCGCGCAGGACATGCTCAAGATCGATCGCCCGACGCTCGACTTCGTCGCGTTGGCCAAGGGCATGGGCGTCCCGGGCCGCGCCGTCACCACGGCCGACGAGTTCAACAAGGCCTTGGCCGAGGCCAACGCGGAAGCGGGTCCGCGCCTGATCGAAGTGCAGATGTAACGGCTCGTTCCTGCGGCGGTCGCAAAACCGCCGCCACTCCATGACAACATCGCGGCGGTTCAGCGGTCGGCGATTCGCGCCGATCGTGCGGTCGTCATGACCTGCTCATCTTGTTGTTGCGTTTTTGGGGCGTATGCACTCCGAGCTCAGTCGACTGATCTCCGCATTGCAGGAGTTCTATGCGCGTGAGCGCTTCATCCTGGAGCGTGACCTTGGCGAGCGTACGCTGACGCACCGGCTCGCGGTGCAGATCGAGCGGCATTTTCCCGGCTGGGACGTCGATTGCGACTACAACCGGCTCGGCGACCGCACCATGCTGCTGCCGCGCGGGACCATCGTGTCGACCGATGACACGCTCGGCAAATCGGTCTATCCCGACGTCGTCGTGCACCGGCGCAGCATTCCGCAGCATCTGCTCGCCGTCGAGGTGCGCAAGGCCGCCAATCACCAGCCGCTGCAGCACGATCTGCACAAGCTGATGGCGCTGACCGATCCGCACCTGTGGTTCGCCTTTGCCGGCGGCGTGCTTCTCACGCTCGGCCGCACGCGCGTGGCCGGCGCGGAGGTCTATGTCGGCGGCCGGCGCGAGGCCGAGCTGTCGGCATGGCTTGCGGCCCGGCTGTGACAAAGCCGCCCCTTGAGGGGCGGCCGGGTCTTCGCAATCGCTGCCTGCAGCCGCGTTTTCGTCGCCCGCGTGTGCGAGCGACGTGACGCGACGGCGCATCCGCTCCGAGGCTTACTTGGCCTCTTCGCCCTCGGACGATGACTTCTTCGCCTTCTTCGACTTCGTGTGCTTGCTCTTGCTCATCTTCATGCCGTCACCTTTGCTCATGGTGTCGCCGCTCGTGGCTGAGGTGCCGGCGGCACCTGCCTTGTCGGCCGATTGGGCAAAGGCGCCCGACGAGAGCAGGGCAACAGCAGCGGTGGCGATGATGAGTTTGCGCATTGCAAGAACCTCCAATGGGTTTGAACGAAGCGGAGCATAACGGAACTTTCACCGCGACGTTCCGTCGCAGGTATCAGTTCTTTGTGAGGAACCGGGCCATTTAAAAGCCGTTTTGGGGGTCATTCCGGAAAGGATTGAGCAGGTTCTGTGATCGACCGATGCCCGCGCAGAGCGCCATGCAGAGGAAGGCGGCTTGCATGCAGATCATTTTGGGACGGATTTTGGAAACGCTGCTGCTGGGGCTGTTCGAGCTGGTGGTCGGGATATTGGGATACACCATCGCGCGCGTCGCGCTGCCGTCGATGTCAAATGGCAGGATCACGGTGCAGCCGCTGCCCGGATCGTCCAGCGGCTTCAATTGGTTGGGCTACCGACGGAACGACGGCCGTGTCGAGATCGAAGCCACGACGTCGGGATTCATCGGCCTGGTGATCGGCGCACTCGCCTGCTGGGCCATCGTCGTTTTGATCCGGGCGGTCGGGTGACATGCCCCGGCTGCGATGCCATCCTAGGCTTCCGTCACGAAGCCGGCCTGATCACCGCGCCCGAACCGTGCTCGCAACCGTGTCGCCGCTCCGGGAACTGTTCCGGAATGCCAGCCGCAACCAGGCTTTTCCGGGCACCTCAACAATTCTGTAAAAGAGCCAAGCGAAAGCCGTCGTAATCGCGACGAAGAAGACCAGCCGTGCGATGAATTCCGGAACGCCGGCAAACTCCGATTTTTTGATCAGCGCAAACCGGAAAATGAACGGATGCAGCAAATAGATCGAATAGCTGCATTCGCCGCCGAGAACCAATGGCTTGGAGCCGAGAAATTGCGCGTGGCCGAAGCGGGCGGCGGCCAGGATGATGATCGAGAAGCAGACGACTTCGTCCAACCGGACGCCAAGCTCGATCCAGAATGACATGGTCGGCCAGGACGGCTGGATAAACAGCACAAGCGGCGCGGCCAGCAGTCCGGCCGCCGACAGCCAGAAGCCCAGTTTGATGCGCAGGCGCAACGCGTCATCGACATGGTGTGACGCAAGCTTCAGGTAGATCTGCGCTGTCAGGCAGCCGGCCAGGAATTGCGACACGTGCAGATAGGGTGAGTAATAGGTCAGCCACGCCATGCCGTCATGCGCGAGGCTCGGAACGATGGCGTGCAGGACGGCTTCACCATCAGTGAAGCACCAGGCGATCGCGATGGCGAAGACTACGAGGTTCAGCAGCGACAGCCAAGTCAATGTGCTGATACGTTCGATCCGGCCGAGCGAAAAGCAGACGAGCGGGAACAGCAAATAGAAGAACAGCTCGACGCTGATCGACCACAAATGCTCGAGCGACGATATGGCTGCTGCCAGCATGGTTCCCTTGAGCACCGGAAACCAGGATTGCGTCATCGTCAGCACGAACACCAGGGCGGTCGGATCCTGGTTGCGCCGGATCACGAGATATCCCGTGATGACAACGACCAGAAGTGCATACATTGGATAGAGCCGCGCAAAGCGCGCCACCGCGAAATCGCGCAGTGTGGCGCCCGGAGATGCCAGCATTCTGTCGGCATAGGTGAACCAGAGCACAAAGCCGCTCAGCACGAAAAACAGTGTCATGCCGATGCTGGCGACCTGCGCCACCAGATGACCGAGCCAATCATCCCGCAGGGACGGTGCGGCATGCCCGATCGCCACCGTCGCCGCGGCGACGAAGCGCAGGCCGGTGAGCGGGTTTATGAACTTGCCAGCCGGCTGTACGTCCATGGTCCGTGCGAAACTGTTCGGGCGGCAAGAGGATGAAAAGCCGGCTCGATCGAGGAGCCTGGATGGTGGGCGCACAAGGGATCGAACCTTGGACCTCTCCCGTGTGAAGGCCTCGCGCTATAGCATGCAATAACTTGAAATCAAATGTCTATTTCGATTTTTGTAAAATTTGTGCGCGTATTTTGCGCGCCAAATGTTGAGGCCCTTTGTCATCATCAAGTAGATCTTGTTCAAGAAGACGCGCTATGAGACCGCCAGCATATAGTTGATAGGAACGCCGATGACGGTGTCTGTTGGAGAAAGCTTAGCCAAGCTCAAAACTACGAGCGTTATGGTTGCTGACGCATATGTTCCCGACGAGAGCGGAACGGCTTCTATCGTCATGAGCTTCTCTGATGGCACAACATTGCAGGCCTTTTACTGGCGTTTAGTCCAAGATGGGCGTGCGCTGCTGAGCAGCTTCGACCACCAGCAGAAATATGGTCTGCCCGCGCCAATCAATGGCAAGGAAGAGCTGTCCAAAATTCTGGAAGGGAAAATATGCAGCGATGCACAATTCGATGCCGAGACGGCCGACCTTATTTTTTTCTTCGGTCAAACCACAAGGCTGCAAATCTTCAATTTCACCGGTTACGAGATTTGGGATATCCGTTTCCCTGACGGCAGTAGGGAATTCTCCAACTACGCTCTTAAATGAGTTGCTAGGCTGAGAGGCCAGCTTTCTGTCTTTCACCACACTGCATGGCGAGCGATGTTGGCCGCTAACGTCCGGAACCCGGCAAGCGTCACTCCATCAGATTTATAGGTGCGCGGCCGAGGCCCTCTCCCTTTAATACGGAGAGGCCACCATCAACTCCGTACATTGAGTATTTCGTAACCCTTTGAGGTTGTGTGCCTCGGTGCTGTGTTGCTTCCGCCGATCACGTTGGGGGGTGCATTCACTGCGCGGATTTTGCGCCGATTGAGCGTCGATACACGTGCAAGAACGTATCGAAACGCATGTTGGAACTGGGGCGAAAAATAAAAAACCTTTTAAAACAAAAGGCATATGGTGGGCGCACAAGGGATCGAACCTTGGACCTCTCCCGTGTGAAGGGAACGCTCTCCCGCTGAGCTATGCGCCCGGATTTCGGTGGGGGCCACGCAAACAGGCGGCCCGGTCCGAAGGTCTCCGTCGGAGTGCGCGATTTACGAAGCGGGAGCCCCCGGTGTCAAGGTTTGCGCAGCGCTTTAAGCCAAAAAGGTCAATGCGGCGGTCGATCGCCGGGTCGGACCAACGTACTCCACATCCAAATGGCCTGATCCTGCCGCAGGGCAGGGCGATCAGCCGGTAAAACGGCGTGCTCAGGCCCCGATCTGGCGGGCGCGCGAGGCATGCGCCTGCAGGGCGCGGATGCGCTCGGCCAGCGTACCGCCCTGGTTGTTGGCCTGCCCATTCGCTTGTCCGTTGGCATGCGCCGGCGCGAGGTCATTGGCCGGACGCGCCGCTGCCTGCTCCGCCGCCAGCATCGCCTCGATGGTCGAGTTCGGACCTTCGATCTGCATCGCGAGCTTGGCGACCTCGGCGGCGATGTCGTTGATCCGCTCACGCAGCAGCGCGTTCTCCATCCGCTCCTGAGCCCAGGCGCTCTCGGCCTGCTGCTGGATCAGATTGAGGTCGCGCTGCAGCTTGCCGCGCTCGTCGCGGGCAAGCCGGAGCTGCTCCTCGACCGCGGCCTTCTCGGTGCGCAGCTTCTCGAGCGCCGACGATTTACCGCCGTTCAAGCCTTCGACCTCCTCGCGCAACTCCTTCAGGCTCCGCTCGGCGGTGTCGTTTGCCTGGCGCAGCTGATTGTTCTCGAAGTCGCGCTCGGCGAGCAGCTTGCCCTGGGTCGCGAGCCGGCCCTCCAGCTCGGTGACCCGGCCGGACAGCATCTCCGCTTCCTTGACCTGGACGATCAGCTGGCGGTCGAGATCGGTGACACGCTGGCTCAGATTCTCGACCCGGCCGCGCGCATCGGTCAGCTCGCGGGTCGCGGTCTCGGACGCGCTGCGCTCCTGGGTGAGGCGCGTATGCGTCGTGTTGACGTCACGCTCGGCCTCGCCGACGCGGGACTTCAATTCCTCGATCTGGGTGCGCACCGTCACCAGCTCGACCTGGCGGCTGTCGGCCAGCATCGAGCGGTCGTTCAGCTCGGTGGAAATCTTGGCGAGCTCGTTCTGCTTATCCTTCAGCGCCCGCTCGGCCGCGCGCAGCGACTCGGTCTTGGCGCCGAATTCCTCTTCCGTCGCGCGGAGCTGGTCCTTCAGCGCCTTTTCGCGCGCCTCCAGCGCGAAGATCGCGGCGTTCTTTTCGCCGAGCTCGATCTTCATGCGGTTGATCGCATCGGTCTTCTTGCCGAGCTCGGCAAGCTGGCTCGTGGTTTTGCTCTTGAGCGTGTCGACGCTCATCTCGAGCCGGCGCGCCGACATCGCGAATTCGGCCCGCAGCTGATCCTTGTCGGCCTGGATCTCCGCCATCGACAGCGGGGTCGCGGCCTCCAGCCGGCGCGTGGTCAGCCGCACCGCCCGATTATGCACGAGCGGCAGGATCATCAGCGCACACAGCATCGCGACCAGAAAACCGATCGCAAAATACATGAGCGGCTCGACCATACGCGCGACTCCCGGGCCAGTAAGATTAACGGAATCACAATGCCATGGCCGCGGGGCTGAAAGAAAGCCTCAAGCCGCGTTAACCTTGATCGCGCCGCGTGCTGTGTCAGTCAGGTATCAGAACGGGTTCCAGGTCGCGTTCGGCGTATACTTCAAATAGCCGACATTGGCGCCCAGCCGCAGACCGATACCCGAGCGAATCGGCACCAGCACGATGTTGTTGGCGGTGAGCGCGGTCATGCCGAAGCCGCCGACGATATAGGCCGAACCGTCGATGCCGACGAAGCGCTGATAGATCGCGTGGGTCGACGGCAGGTTGTAGACCAGCGTCATGGTGCGGGCGCCATCGCCGCCCCAATCGAAGCCGACCGAGGGCCCCTGCCAGTAGACGCGCAGGTCGCCGGCATTCTTGGTGTAGAGGGTTCCTTCACCATAGCGCAGACCCGCGACGATGGCGCCGGAGCCTTCCTCGCCGAGGACGTAGCCGTTCGGCAGGCCCCATTGGCTGACCGCGCGTTCGATCACGGAGGCGAGGCCGCGCGAGACATTGCCGAAGAAGCGGTGGCCGGCGTTCATCAGCTCGTCGGTGCCAAAGGTGTCCGGGCCCTGCGCGCGCTGCGGCGGCGGCAGGTTCGGCGGCGGCGCCTGCTGCGCGACCACCGACGCGGTCAGGCCGAAAAAGGCCGCGACCGTCATTGCGGCGAGGCGTGATGCGAAAGTCATGGAAAGGTCCCCTGCTATCGAAGTTCGACCGCCGCCTTAACCTGACGCCAACCACGAGCGGCGAAGGTCGAGGAGGGGGCGTACCCCCATCGAACTCGCATTTTATCGGCATCAACTATGACGGCACAACGGCAACAACGAATCCAACGGCGGTATCGGCCGCTGTTTCGTCGCAGAATTGCCTTGGTCACCCTGCTTGCCGCGCTTGCGGCGCAAGGTGTCGCGGCGCACGCGGCGATCACCGAGCGGATCGTGACCAATCGTTTCTCGGGGCTCGCGATCGGCGGGTTCGATCCGGTCGCCTATTTTGTCGATAGTCAGCCGGTGCAGGGACTCGAGGATTTCGAGGCCTGGCAGGGCGGCGTGGTCTGGCGCTTCCACAACGATGGCAATCGCGCCTCCTTTCTGGCGCATCCGGAAATCTACGGGCCGCAATTCGGCGGCTATGATCCGACCGATATCGCGCGGGGCGTGACGGTGGCAGGCAATCCGCGCCTCTGGTTCATTTCGGACCAGCGGCTGTTCCTGTTCAGCCGGGAGGCGAGCCGTGATGCCTTCGCCGCCAATCCCGGCCGTTATGTGCAGCGTGCGAACGCGCGCTGGCAGACATTGAAGCAGGAGCTGTCGCGCTGATCGCCACCGGGCGATGCGCGGTCGGCATCACGGGATCGGCGCGGCCACCGACGGATCGCCCCAGGCGATGAACGAGGGCACGATAAAGCTGTCGCGCCGCTCGCCGAAGCGCAACGGCGCGCCCGTCTCGTCGGTGACCTTGCCGCCGGCTGCCGTCACCACCGCCTGGCCCGCGGCGATGTCCCATTCCGAGGTCGGCGCCAGCCGCGGATAGATATCGGCTGCGCCCTCGGCAAGCCTGCCGAATTTCACCGCCGAGCCGAGGCCCATCCGGACCACACCCGGCCGGCTGGCGATAAAGGCCTCGCTTCGCGGATCGCCGTGCGAACGGCTTACCGCCGCGACCCAGGGATCGCCGGCCTTCGGCATTGGCCGTGTCCGGATCGGCTGGGGCACGCCAAGGCCGGTTTCGCCGATGGTCAGGCGTTCCGCGCCGCGTCCGACGACGCCGCGCCACAAAAGGTCGATCGCCGGTGCGCAGACGATGCCGAGCAGCGGCGTGCCGTCCGTGACCAGCGCGAGGTTGACCGTGTATTCGCCGCGGCCGGCGACAAATTCCTTGGTGCCGTCGAGCGGATCGATCAGGAAGAAGCTGCCGCGATAGGGCGCTGCCGTGGGCTCCGCCCGTTCCTCGGACAGGATCGCGATATCGGGCGCGATGACGGCGAGGCCATCATGGATGACGCGGTCGGCGGCGAGGTCGGCTTCGGTCACCGGCGAGCCGTCGGACTTGTCCGTGACCGCCATTGCGCGGCGGTTGATGGCGAGGATGGCGCGGCCGGCCTGCACGACGAGCCTGGTCAGGGGCTCCATCAGAGCGGTGGCGGCGTCGGCATCGATCCCGCGTGTCGAAGAAACAGAATGCGTCATCGGCAGAGCTCGCGCGCTGCGGCCCGTGCGGGCTGCTCGTGGATCTCATGGACAACCGTCATGCGTTTCCCTTCTTTTACCCGCATATATGACAATCTGGCGCCGCTTTAGCCGCAATCGGCGGCTTTGTCTCTGCTGACCTTGGGGCGGAGGCGGTATACGCCGGTCTTTTCCGGCCTGGTCTCGCGCTCGGTGGCGGTTGCTGCGTTCGCAGTGTATCAAGCCTTTGAAGCAGATATGATTCGCCCAACATCCGTGGGTTTCCAGGAACACCGAATGTCCGACACGTCGTCTTCAGGTACGTCGTCTTCAGGTCTTGCATCCGCGTCGCCGGCGCCGGGTTCTTCGCCCGATAAGCTCGAACTGGCCGCGCTGCTCTGCTCCAAGGTCTGCCACGATCTCATCAGTCCGGTTGGCGCCATCGTCAACGGGCTCGAGGTGCTCGACGACAATCCGAAGCCCGAGGATCGCGACTTCGCATTGGAGCTGATCCGCAAGAGCGCCAAGACCGCCTCCGCCCGGCTGCAGTTCTGCCGCCTGGCCTTCGGTGCGGCCGGGTCGTCGGGCGCCCAGATCGACCTCGGCGATGCCCAGACCATGGCCCGTGGCCAGATCGAGGACGCCAAGACCTCGATCGAATGGAATTTGCCGCGGCTGCTGTTGCCGAAGAATCGCGTGAAGCTTCTGCTCAACATGATGGTGATTGCGCAGCAGACGATCCCGCGCGGCGGACGGCTGACGGTCGATCCGGTCGGCGAGGGCGAGACGATGAGCTTCAAGGTCAGCGCGACCGGGCTCAATGCGCGGCTGCCGCAGAACATCGTCAGCATGCTGGCTTCGACCCATGAGGGTCCGATCGATGCGCATGCGGTGCAGCCTTATTATACGAGCCTGCTCGCCGACGCCTGCGGCCTGAAGGTGTCGCTGGCCGCCGAAGGCGACGCGATGGTCGTTACTGCGTCCTGATCTCGAAGAGCGCCGGCGGTACACCAGTCACCCGCGGCGGCTGCAAATCGCAGCTTTTGATCGGCAGGCGGCCGCGCCGCGCTGCCTCAGGGTTAACGGGACGTTGCCAAAGCGGCCCCGGATTTCAAGCACGCATCTTATCTCTTTGTTGAGTCCGTTCTTTTCCGGTTACTCAACCAATAATAAACGCTTTGCGTCGAAACTGGCCGGGCTTTGAGGGCGCGTCATGTCGCGTGCCGTTGCGTGCGAAGGCCTGTTTCATGGATGATCTGTTGCGTGAGTTTTTGACGGAGACCAGTGAAAGCCTGGACACCGTCGACAATCAGCTGGTGCGGTTCGAGCAGGAGCCGAACAACGCCAAGATTTTGGACAACATCTTTCGCCTTGTGCACACCATCAAGGGGACTTGCGGCTTCCTCGGCCTGCCGCGGCTCGAAGCGCTGGCGCACGCTGCCGAAACCCTGATGGGCAAATTCCGCGATGGCATGCCGGTGACCGGCGAGGCCGTCACGCTGATCCTCACCACCATCGACCGCATCAAGGACATTCTCGGACAGCTCGAGGCCACCGAAGCCGAGCCCGAAGGCGCCGATCGCGACTTGATCGATGAGCTCGAAGCCATGGTGGAGCGTGGCATGGCCGCCATGTCCGGCTCGGCGCAGCCGATGCCGTCAGCGTCGGCGCAGCCGATCGCGGCAGGCTCGACGCAGTTGATGCCGACTGCGGGCGCCGCACCTGCGGCCGCTGCTCCTGCGCCCGCTCCCGCCGCCCCTGCAGCCAAGGAGAAGGAGATGACGCAAGGCTCGCTGATCGACCAGACGCTGGAACGCCCGCTGCGTCCCGGCGAAGTTTCGCTCGACGAGCTGGAGCGCGCCTTCCGCGAGACAGCGATTGAAATGCCGGCCGCGTATGAGCAGCCCGCCGCGCCCGTAGCCCAGGCCGCGCCTGCGCCGAAGCCGGCCGAGAAGCCCGCGGCTGCGGCACCCGCTGCCAAGGCCGAAGCCGCGCCTGCGAAAAAGGAAGCCAAGGCCGCTCGTAAAGCCGCCGAGGGCGAGGTGGCCGAGAGCGACAAGATCGCCAACCAGTCGATCCGCGTCAACGTCGACACGCTCGAACATCTGATGACGATGGTCTCCGAGCTGGTGCTGACCCGCAACCAGCTGCTCGAGATCGCCCGCCGCAACGAGGACACCGAGTTCAAGGTGCCGCTGCAGCGCCTCTCCAACGTCACCGCCGAGCTGCAGGAAGGCGTCATGAAGACGCGCATGCAGCCGATCGGCAATGCCTGGCAGAAGCTGCCGCGCATCGTGCGCGATCTCGCGACCGAACTGAACAAGCAGATCGAGCTCGAGATGCACGGTGCCGACACCGAGCTCGACCGCCAGGTGCTCGACCTGATCAAGGATCCGCTCACCCACATGGTGCGCAACTCCGCCGACCACGGCCTGGAGACGCCGGCCGAGCGCGTCGCGAGCGGCAAAGGCGAGCAGGGCACCATCCGTCTCTCCGCCTATCATGAGGGCGGCCACATCATCATCTGCATCGCCGACAACGGCCGCGGATTGAACACCGAGCGCATCAAGGCCAAGGCCTTGCAGAACGGCCTCGTCACCGAGGCCGAGCTCGAGAAGATGACCGAAGCCCAGATCCACAAGTTCATCTTCGCGCCGGGCTTCTCCACCGCAGCCACCATCACTTCGGTCTCGGGCCGCGGCGTCGGCATGGACGTGGTGCGCACCAATATCGACCAGATCGGCGGCACCATCGACATCAAGTCGGTGGCCGGCGAAGGCTCCTCGGTCACCATCAAGATCCCGCTGACGCTCGCGATCGTCTCGGCGCTGATCGTCGAGGCCGCCGGCGACCGCTTCGCGATCCCGCAGCTGTCAGTGGTCGAGCTGGTGCGGGCGCGCGCCAATTCCGAGCACCGCATCGAGCGCATCAAGGACACCGCGGTCTTGAGGTTGCGCAACAAGCTCTTGCCGCTGATGCACCTGAAGAAGCTCTTGATGATCGACGACGGTTCGTCGATCGATCCGGAGAACGGCTTCATCGTGGTGACGCAGGTCGGCAACCAGACCTTCGGCATCGTGGTGGACGGCGTGTTCCACACCGAGGAAATCGTGGTCAAGCCGATGTCGACCAAGCTGCGTCACATCGAGATGTTCTCCGGCAACACCATCCTGGGCGATGGCGCTGTCATCATGATCATCGATCCGAACGGCATCGCCAAGGCACTGGGTGCGTCCGGCTCTGCCACGCAGGCGGTCGGCGATGACAGCACCGCTCACTACGCATCGAGCGCCGAGCAGCTCACCTCGCTGCTGGTGTTCCGCGCCGGCACGGCACAGCCCAAGGCGGTGCCGCTCGGCCTCGTCACGCGCCTGGAGGAGATCGCCTCCGACAAGATCGAGTTCTCCAACGGCCGCTACATGGTGCAGTACCGCGATCAGCTGATGCCGCTGGTGCAGATGGAAGGCATCACGGTCCGGACCTCGGGCTCGCAGCCGATCCTGGTGTTCGCCGACGAGACCCGCGCCATGGGCCTCGTGGTCGACGAGATCATCGACATTGTCGAGGAGCGTCTCCACATCGAGGTTTCCGGCGCCAAGATCGACGGCATCCTGGGTTCAGCCGTCATCAAGGGGCAGGCCACCGAGGTGATCGACGTCGGCCACTTCCTGCCGATGGCGTTCGCCGACTGGTTCATCCGCAAGGAGATGAAGCCGTCGCTGCTGTCCCAGTCGGTGCTGCTGGTGGACGACTAGCGCCTTCTTCCGCAACATGCTGGCCCCCGTGCTCAAGGCCGCCGGCTACAAGGTGCGCGTTGCAAGCACCGCGCAGGAAGGGCTCGCGGCGCTGCGCTCGAGCCAGAACATCAACGTCGTCGTCACCGACATCGAGATGCCGGAGATGAACGGCTACGAGTTCGCCGAAGCGATCAAGTCCGACCAGAACCTGAACCACCTGCCTGTCATCGCGGTCTCCTCGCTGGTGTCGCCGGCGGCGATCGAGCGCGGCCGCCTGGCCGGCTTCCACGACTATGTCGCCAAGTTCGACCGTCCGGGCCTGATCGCGGCGCTGAAAGAACAGACCGAAGAGCGCGCCAAGCAGGCCGCGTAAGCGTAGCGTTTGAGGAGTAGCGTAAGATGAGCAGCAAGAACGAAACCAGCGAAGGGCTGGTTGCCGAATACGTCACCGCCGTGATCGGCGGGCAGCTGTTCGGGCTGCCGATCTCGCGGGTGCAGGACGTGTTCATGCCGGAACGGCTGACCCGCGTGCCGCTGTCGTCGGCCGAGATCGCCGGCGTCTTGAACCTGCGCGGCCGCATCGTCACCGTGATCGACATGCGCGCGCGCCTCGGCCTGTCCAAGGCCGCCGACGGCAAGCCGCCGATGGCGGTCGGCGTCGATTTGCGCGGCGAGTCCTATGGCCTCCTGATCGACCAGATCGGCGAGGTGCTGCGGCTTCCAGAAGAAGGCCGCGAGGAGAATCCAGTCAATCTCGATCCACGCATGGCCAAGCTCGCCGGCGGCGTTCACCGCCTCGACGGACAGCTGATGGTCATTCTCGACGTCGATCGCGTGCTCGAAATGGCGCACGACAAGATGGCTGCCTGACGGCGACCGCGGCGCGGATCGCGCAGCGCAAGGTTCGTGAAGATTGGATCTGAAAAGAAGACAAGAGGCACACATGAGAACCTGTCTTGTAGTTGACGACTCGAGCGTCATTCGAAAGGTCGCACGCCGCATTCTGGAAAGCCTGGATTTCCAGATCCTGGAAGCCGAGGACGGCGAACAGGCGCTGGAGGTCTGCAAGCGCGGTCTTCCCGATGCCGTGCTGCTCGACTGGAACATGCCCGTCATGGACGGTTATGAATTCCTGGGGAATCTGCGCCGCATGCCAGGCGGTGATCAGCCCAAGGTCGTGTTCTGCACCACCGAGAACGACGTCGCGCATATCGCGCGCGCGCTGCACGCCGGCGCCAACGAGTACATCATGAAGCCGTTCGACAAGGACATCGTCACGGCGAAGTTCCAGGAAGTCGGCCTGATCTGATCCATCTGTCCGGGCGCGCGCGAATGCCGTCCGGTTCTGTCTTCCTGTCTGCTTCTGGCGTGTGGTGAACAATGAGCGTCGCATTGGCAAGTTCTTCGATTCTCAGTTCAACTCGCCATGAGCCGCTGCGTGTGATGGTCGTCGACGATTTCGTCGTGATTCGCGGGATGATCTCGCGCTGGATCGGATCGGAGCCCGACATGGTGGTGGCGGCTTCGCTGCGCACCGGGCTCGAGGCCGTCAACCAGATCGAGCGCGTCAATCCCGACGTCGCCGTGCTCGATATCGAAATGCCAGAGCTCGACGGTATCGCCGCGCTGCCGCAGCTGCTCGCCAAGAAGAAGAACCTCATCATCATCATGGCGTCGACGCTGACCCGCCGTAACGCGGAGATCAGCTTCAAGGCGCTGTCGCTCGGCGCAGCCGACTACATCCCGAAGCCCGAGAGCACGCGCGAGGCATCGGCGGCCGACATCTTCCATCACGATCTGATCCAGAAGATCCGCGCCCTCGGCGGCAAGGCTCGCCGCACCAGTCCGACGGCGCCGACGCACGCGCCGGTGGCGCCGACCGTGGTGCCGATCCCGCAACATCGGCCGCTCGTGGCGCGTCCCGTCCCTGCGCCGGCACCGGTTCCCCACGCTGCGACGAACGGGTCGTCGCAGCCGGCGCGTCGCGCGTTCAGCACGCAGATGCCGAAGGTGCTCGTGATCGGCTCCTCGACCGGCGGGCCGCAGGCGCTGATGTCGGTGGTGGCCGAGCTCGGTCCGGTGATCGACCGTTTCCCGGTGCTGATCACCCAGCACATGCCGCCGACCTTCACCACCATCCTGGCCGAGCACCTCGGCCGATCGAGCCGGCGGCCCGCGCATGAGGCGGTCGACGGCGAGCCGGTCAAGGCCGGCCAGATCTATGTCGCGCCGGGTGGCCGTCACATGAAGGTCGCGCGCCACGGCGGCGAGACCGTGATTGTGCTCGACAACGGCCCGCCGGTGAACTTCTGCAAGCCCGCCGTGGACCCGTTGTTCTCTTCGGCAATCGAGATCTGGCAGGGCGCCACGCTCGCGGTGATCCTCACCGGCATGGGCTCGGACGGCATGCGCGGCGGCAAGGACGTCGTCGCCGCCGGCGGCAGCGTGATCGCGCAGGACGAGGCCACCAGCGTGGTGTGGGGCATGCCCGGCGCCGCGGCCAATGCCGGCATCTGTTCGGCCATCCTTCCCTTGAATCAGATCGCGCCGAAGCTGGTCCGATTGTTTGCAGGAGACCGCTCGTGACGCCGCTCGATTACGAATATTTGCGCAGGCTTCTCAAGGAGCGCTCGGGCCTCGATCTGTCGGCCGACAAGCAATATCTGGTCGAGAGCCGGCTACTGCCTTTGGCGCGCCGCGTCGGCCTCGGCGGCATCACTGAGCTCGTTGCGAAGATGAAGATCGGCGCCGAGCAGCTCACCTCCGACGTCGTCCAGGCGATGACGACCAACGAGACGTTCTTCTTCCGCGACAAGATTCCGTTCGATCATCTGCGCGATCCGATCCTGCCCACCCTCGCACAGTCGCGCGCTGCGCGGCGTTCGATCCGCATCTGGTCTGCCGCATGCTCGACCGGCCAGGAGCCGTATTCGATCGCGATGTGCCTGCGCGAGTTCGGTCCCATGCTGTCGGGCTGGCGGAGCGAGATCGTCGCCACCGATCTGTCGCAGGACGTGCTGGAGAAAGCCAGGGCGGGCCTCTACACCCAGTTCGAGGTGCAGCGCGGCCTGCCGATCCAGCTGCTGGTCAAGCATTTCAGCCAGACCGGCGAGCTCTGGCAGCTCAACGCCGACATCCGCAGCATGGTCCAGCACCGGCAGCTGAACCTGCTGCAGGACTTCTCCCATCTCGGCAAGTTCGACGTGATCTTCTGCCGCAACGTGCTGATCTATTTCGATCAGGAGACCAAGATCTCGATCTTCGAGCGTCTGGCCCGCATGCTGGAGCCCGACGGCTATCTGATGCTGGGAGCGGCCGAATCCGTCGTCGGCATCACCGATGCGTTCCGGCCCTGTCCGGACCGCCGCGGGCTGTACCAGCTCAATCCGGCGCGGATGGCCCGCCCCGGCGGCGGCGCGATCCTGTCGGGGTTGAAGGTAGTCGCGGCCCGCTGAGCCGCGCGCTCTCTCCGGCTCGCACGCCTACAGGATCGCGTGCGGCAAGAAGCGCGAGCTGTTGCCTGTGATCGGCGTGGCATCCTCGCGAATCGACAACCCGCATGGCTCGCCCGCGACCAGCCAGCTTCCAACCACCGGATACACCCCGCCGAAATTCGGCAGCGGCGCCAGCGCCTGCCGCACGAAACCCTCCGCGCCGTAAGGACCGTCTTGCGCGCTCACCGCGACGCCGTCGGAGACCAGGCTGACATTGGCGCCTTCGCGCGAATAGAGCGGCTTGCGCACGAAGCTAGTGCCGAGCCGCGCGGCGCCGGGATCGTCCTCGAAATAGGCCGGCAGCAGGTTCGGATGGCCTTCGAACATCTGCCACAGCAGCGGCAGGATGCCCTTGTTGGAGAGCACGGCCTTCCATGGCGGCTCGATCCAGCGCGTCGCGGCCCCCGCGAGCCGCGCGCCGAACGCATCGTGGAACATCCACTCCCAGGGATAGAGCTTGAACACCAGCGCCATGTCGTTGTTGTCGAGATCGACGAAGCCGCCGCCCTTGTCGCGCCAGCCGATCTCCTCGATGTCGATGATCTCAGTCGCAAGCCCGGCCTGCGCCGCGGTGTCCGCGAGATAGGCCAGCGTGCCGGCGTCCTCGGCCTCGGCGGTCATCCCGGTGAGATGCAGGCGGCCGACGGGGCCGAGCTCCTCCCAGCGTGCGATCAGCCGTTCGTGGATCGAGTTGTACTGATCGGCGCGGCCCGGCAGCACGCGCCGCTCGATCATCTGCTCGAACCAGGTCCATTGAAACACCGCGGCCTCGAAGATCGAGGTCGGGGTGTCGGCATTGTATTCGAGCAGCTTCGCCGGGCCCTGTCCGCTGAAGCAGAGGTCGAGCCGGCCATACAGGCTGCCGTCCTCGCGCTGCCAGCTCTCTTTCAGCAGCGGCCAGAAGGCCTGCGGAATCCTCAGGCGCGTCAGGATCGCATCGTCACCGAGCGCGCGCTCGACCAGTTCGAGGCACATCGCCTCGATCTCTGCCGTCGCCTCCTCGATGTCGACCTCGATCTCCTTCAAGCTGAACGCGTAGTAGGCGCGCTCGTCCCAATAGCGTTCGCCGTCGATCTCGCAGAAGTCGAAGCCGCAATCGGCCGCCGTCTGTCGCCAGTCGTCGCGCTCGGGACAGGCGATCCGCTTCATGCGTCGTCAGCCGCCGGCATGGCCGTGACCAAATCCGTGACCATGTCCGTGGACACGCACGGCCGTGCCGCCGAAGCCACCATGGATGGTGCGGCAGTCCGGCCGTCCATTGGGGCCGGGCACGGCTTCGAATCCGGGGCCACAGGACGGCGCGCGTGTAAAGCCCATGGAGACTGCGCCGACAGCGGCAGTCCCCATCATCGTCAGCACCACACGGCGCGACCGCTTCATGGGTCTCATCCCCCAAAGTCAGACGACAAGTTTCTTATGATTTAGAGTCTGTGTCAAAGATCCGCACCCAATCAACAAGGCAAACGCGGTGATTTCGCGGCGTCATCGCAGCGTTTTTCGAGCAAAGGGAATGCGCGCTTCGATCTCAATCAGCCGCTGCTCGAAAAGCCGAAGGCATGCGCAAACGAGCCGAAGCCGCCGCGCGAGACGCTGCCGGATTCCGCTGTCGCAACCGAGGTCCGGCCGGAATTGCCTCTGTCGTAGAAGCGCGTGCCGCCGCCATTGCCGCCGCCGCCTCCACCGCCGGACGAGCGCTGGGCGCACGCGCCGTCGGCCGGCGGCGCGCCCATGCCGGGCGAGGTCGGCGTGCAGCTCGGGCGCGACATCATCGCGTAGCCGGTGCCGCCGACCGCGAGTGATCCCATCAGCAGCAGCGCGACATGGCCGGAGCGTTTCACCGGTGGCGTGGGCGGTGCAGTCAGCGGCTTGCGCTTGCCGAATTCGCGTCGCTGCTCGGTCATGTCATGATATCATCGAGGCCGCATTGAGCGCGCCGGCCGACAGCGATGCGAGGCCGAGCCAGATCGCGGGCGCCAGTTCGCCGGCCGCGATGCGTTCGGAGAGATGCGGCACCGGGATCTTGACCAGGTAATAGACCACGACCTGGACGATCAGCGCGACCAGCGCCCAGACCAGGCAGTCCACGACATTGACGGAATGGGCGATGGCGCTGACCAGCGGTAAGGTGAAGCCGAGCAGGCTCAAGCCCAGCGCGATCGCGGCCGCCGGATCGTTGTCCCGGATGAGCTGGAATTCGTTGTGCGGCGTGACGCGGGTGTAGACCAGGAGATACGCCGTCACCGCTATTATCGCGGTGCAGAAATAGACCAGGAAAGCCGGCAACCCGGCCAGCGATTGCAGGATCATGCGCGCGCCCCTTGCATGATGGATCGGTCGACCGGACGTGACGGTAGGTTCAATGAGTTAAACGGGAATGAAGCGGGGCGCACAGTCCGTAGGCGGGAAGGCGCGCCCGCGGCATCTCCGGATTTGCGAAAGGCGGACGCGCCGTGCCCACCCATTCAGCAGGCTTGCACATGAGTTCTGTAGGTGGCAGAGCGACTTGTCCGCTGGTCATTTACCCTTAATTTTCGCAATACAGAGGTCGCGAAGGTTCTGAAATTCTTGAGTGAGACTCTGACGATCACGCAAACCGCGTCGACGCCCCTCATACAAAGCGCAGACGTCGATCAGCGTCTTGGCATTGATGTCTGAACCTAGGATTCCGAAATAGTTGAGCAATGCGCTCGTGAGGCAATTATCGAACTTCTCTGACAACAAAACTATTGTGCCAGTGATGTTATTCTCTCCGTCGGAGATCGTCATAGTCAGGCACTTTGAGCTATCAGACGTGATTCGCTGCTCCAGCATGGCCATCATTTCATCTGAGAAGCCTAGCCCACGAAACGCAGGCTTATCGCTCTTTAGGCGCGCGAACACATTGCTGTCATGAACGACTACGAACGAAGAGTGCTTCGCAGGAACGTGCTCGATTGTCATTTCCGCTGCAGCGGCAAGATTCTTGAGATCCTGTTCGACCAAGTACTGGCTGTAGTAAGACAGGTCGCCCACGTCGAAAAAATTGAAGGAGGCCTCACTGCGAGAGGCGGCAAGCTCCTTCCCATTAGCCTTATCCTGCTTCCAAACAAAGCTACCTGTAATGCCAGCTTCCTGAGCCACCGAAACCGTGATCGTGCCAACGCACAAGACTGGAAGGCCGCTTCCAAGGATTAATGCGACATATAGAAAAGGCCTTTGTAGCCGGCGTTTGGACATGCTCAATTTCCTGAAAGGCTGGGGCGTCGCGGAGCCCGATTGAGGTCGGCCCGTAGGACGGATTATCGAAGCGTAATCCGCCATTGCATTGTCGGTATCAAAATAACGGAGATTTACGCTTGCGCTAACACTGCTCTCACAAATTTCTCTGCGTTGTTAACGGTGCCACAACAAGCATCTAACCAAGGGGGCTTTTGCTGTAGTCGCAGCTTTCGCCCTAGCAGCCGCTTGCTTCTCAATAAACGCCTTCATCGCCCGCTTCATCGCCCGCTTTCCAGCTTTTCCTAATCTGGTTCGCCCGGCTCTTATTGCGAAGCCCCGATGAACTCGGGGGCGCGACGGAACCGGAAGCGGAATTCTACGTAGGAAGCGAAGCTCGAAAGTTCCCGGCCCTAAGGGAACCCTCAATGCAATTCCCTTTGCTGCAGCCCTATGACGCACCTCGCCTAGGAGTTACCTCGGATGAACCCAGCGCCCCGTAGATATCCGGTTGCCACGAGAAGTCTCCGTCGTCTTTACTAACCGCCTATTTTTTACTAACCGCCTATTTTTTCGCAGCAGTTTCGCCATGAAGAAATATTGTCGGTGATCATCGTCGCGGTTGTGGCAGTAGTTGACGTCGTTCGGGCCCGGGACCTCGACCAACGGGATGCCAACTCACCGCTAAAATCTTGGTTTGAAAATCTCAAGAGCGGTAATGGGCCGTGTTGCTCGGACGCGGATGGCTATGCACTGTCTGGCGTGGATTGGCAGAGCAGTGACGGCCACTACCGCGTCCGGATTGAAGGTCAGTGGTGGGACGTGCCAGACAAAGCGGTCATCACAGAGCCGAACCGGGCAGGACGCACGATGGTATGGCCCGTCTATTATTGGGAACTCGACAGCTCGTACAGGTGGAAATCCGATGTTTCATGCCCGGAAGCATGTCGTGATCCCGCCAGCACCGCGCAACTCCAGCGCAGGCTTTCAACGCAATGCGTATGCTGCGAGGAGAGAAGCGTGAGACCGGAAAGCCCTGCGCGTCCGCTTCGATCGGCATTACCTTTTTGGGATCGAGTCAAATACTAATTTGTCGAGGTGGATCGTTCCAGATCGCATCGGCTGACTAACTCCATGGCGATGCGATACGTAGATGCTATCGCGCGGCGTATAGCCAGCCTCCCTCTGACCGCTCATCTAAACCGCAAATTCTCCCGCCCAAGCTGTCCCACACTCCTGCACCCCATCAACTTCATCCCCCGCACGATCTCGGTCTGCAGCAGGGTCAGCGCGCGCTCGACGCCGGGCTGGCCGGCGGCGGCGAGGGGATAGAGATAGGCGCGGCCGATGCCCACCGCCTTGGCGCCGAGCGACAGCGCCTTCAGGATGTGGGTGCCGCGCTGGATGCCGCCGTCCATGATCACGTCGATGTCGTGGCCGACGGCGTCGACGATTTCGGCGAGCTGGTCGAAGGAGGCGCGCGAGCCGTCGAGCTGGCGGCCGCCATGGTTTGATATGACGATGCCGGTGCATCCGATCTCGACCGCGCGCCTGGCATCGGCTGCCGACATGATGCCCTTCAGGCAGAACTGGCCGCCCCACTGCTGGACCATCTCGGCGACGTCCTCCCAGCGCATGGCGGGGTCCAGCATCTCGGTGAAATAGCGTCCGATCGAGAGCGCGCCGCCGCTCATGTCGACATGTGCGTCGAGCTGGGGCAGCGCGAACTTGTCGTGGGTGACGTAGTCGATGCCCCATCGAGGCTTGATCGCGAACTGCGCCATGCCGCCCAGGGTCAGTTTGAACGGAATCGAGAAGCCGGTGCGCAGGTCGCGTTCGCGGTTGCCGCCGGTGATGCTGTCCACGGTCAGCATCATGATGTCGACGCCGGCCTCCTTGGCGCGCTGCATCATGGCGCGGTTGAGGCCCCGATCCCGGTGGAAATAGAACTGATAGACCTGCGGCGTGTCGTGCGCCTTGCGCAGGGCTTCGAGGCTGACCGTGCCGAGCGAGGACACGCCGAACATGGTGCCGAACTTGGCCGCCGCGGCGGCGACGGCATGTTCGCCGCGATGATGGAACAGCCGCTGCAGCGCGGTCGGCGAGCAATAGAAGGGCAGGGCAAGCTTTTGGCCCATCACGGTCACCGACGTGTCGACGCTTTCCACGCCGCGCAGCACGTTCGGCACCAGGTCGCAGCGCTCGAAGCTTTCCGTATTGCGCCGAAGTGTGACCTCGTCGTCCGCCCCTCCGTCGATATAGTCGAAGATCGGGCCGGGCAGGCGGCGCTTGGCCAGGGTCCTGAAGTCATGAAAGTTGTGGCAGTCGCTCAAACGCATTCGGACGCTCTCCCGGGGGGTGCGACTGATTTATCAGGCGTGTTTCTCCGGCGCCAATTGATTTGGCCGCGCAGCCGCGGCTGTCCAGCCCGTCGGGCGATGAGCGACTTGTCCGCCATAGCCCGAAGTGCGACGGCGGAAGCGTCATCCGCCATCACAGGCCGGTTTGCGCGGGCGGCCGGACGGGGGAAAAATCGCCTGCGCCGAACGGCGGATTTCACGAGCGCTTTCAATGCGAGTCGGCTGTCCAGATCGTCGCGCGAAAATATTTCGATTGCTGTTTTTCGGAAATCGTGATTTGATCCCCGCATCCCGCCTCACACGGAGGGGCGCTTCGCGATCGTCACGGACGTCGGGTGCGGGATGCGGTGGGCGTGTCTGATCGCAGCGTGATCTGATCATGCGGACGAACGGTTCAGATGCGACGGTGAAATCGCGTGGTCCTGGCATCCCGGTGCTGATGCCAAATTCGCGGCGCTGCGCTTTAGCGCCGCGAATGATGGGGGCAAGACAGCCGGTCCCCAGGGAGATCGCGTATAAACCGTAACACCATCGCGCAGGGAGGGCCGGGCGTGTTCGGCCAGACCTGTGGTAACCGCCGCGTGCATTCTTTTTCGCACGCGGGCCACGGGCGCGGCCAGCGCCCGGCCTTCCCTGCGCCCTCTGTTTGAGGAGGGCGGTGATTTCCTGGACAAGCTCGGGCGCAAGGCGTCGCGAGAGCGAGGACGCATGTGTGATGCTGCCAATGCCGTTGCCACACATAGGATGTCGTCCTGGTCAGGCGCGCAATTGCGCGCCGAACGCCGGGATCCATACCGCGTGATATATCGGTTGGGCAAAACGGCTGATGCTGTCTGAGACAATTGCGGCCGGTGGTTATGGGTTTCGGCGTTCGCCGGGACGACAGCGGGGCGTGTGGCTGCGCCGCAGCAATTCCGCAAACGCTCCTGCGCCGTCCCAAATAAACAAAAACCCCGCCATTCGCGGCGGGGCCAGAGTTCGGGTGTCGCGAGCACAGCGCTCGCAGCCAGCCCCGGGAATGTCGGTGAGATCAGGCGGGGATACGCTCGTCCATGTCGTGCGGCTCGCGCAGCACGTAGCCGCGGCCCCAGACGGTCTCGATGAAGTTGCGGCCCTCGGAGGCGTTGGCGAGCTTCTTGCGGAGCTTGCAGATGAAGACGTCGATGATCTTCAGTTCCGGTTCATCCATGCCGCCGTAGAGATGATTGAGGAACATCTCCTTGGTGAGGGTGGTGCCCTTGCGGAGCGAGAGCAGCTCCAGCATCTGGTATTCCTTGCCGGTCAGGTGGACGCGCTGGCCGCCGACTTCCACCGTCTTGGTGTCGAGGTTGACGACGAGGTCGCCGGTCTGGATCACCGACTGGGCGTGGCCCTTGGAACGGCGCACGATCGCGTGGATGCGGGCGATCAGCTCGTCCTTGTGGAACGGCTTGGTCATGTAGTCGTCGGCGCCGAAGCCGAGACCCTTGACCTTGTCCTCGGTTCCGGCAAGGCCGGACAGGATCAAGATCGGCGTCTTGATCTTCGAGACGCGGAGCTGCTTGAGCACGTCGTAGCCGGACATGTCGGGCAGGTTCAGGTCGAGCAGGATGATGTCGTAGTCGTAGAGCTTGCCGAGGTCGACGCCTTCTTCCCCGAGGTCCGTCGTGTAGACGTTGAAGCTCTCAGACTTCAGCATCAGCTCGATGGACTGCGCGACGGCGCTGTCATCTTCAATCAGCAAAACGCGCATGCCAGTTCCCCATAGTCGCCGCTCCGGGCGTCAGGTCGGCCGCACACACTGCGGCACTCAAAACGCCTTTGAACAACTGATTCGGATCCTGACAAAAGATGGTTAACAAAATCTGATTCCCCTGCGCAAGCTCTATCCGTGCAATTTTCATCGAATCGCGCTAAGATATTGCGACGAACCAGTTTTTTGAAACCGATCCCGTTCAAGCTCCATGTTAAGAGACGGACCTAACCGACTCTCGCGGCAAACTGTTCTCGCGGACAGCCGCCGGGCGTCCTCAGTCACCCAAGACATGACGCAATGATTAAGGATGCGGGTAAACACGAAGTTAAGCCGCATGGGCCAGACCGCTCATATTTAAGGTTTCCGCAATGAAGGCGCTGGCCGAGCAAATCAACGACATCGATGGCGTCAATATCTATGGGCGCGTCGTCGGTGTGAAGGGATTGATGGTCGAAATTGCCGGCCCGATCCACGCGATGTCGGTCGGCGCCCGCATCGTGATCGAGACCGGCGGTAACCAATTCATCCCGGCCGAGGTGATCGGCTTTTCCGGCAAGAATGCGGTGGTGATGCCGTTTGCCGGGCTCGACGGTGTCCGGCGCGGCTGCCGCGCCGTCATCGCCAACGCCGCCAATCAGGTGCGGCCATCGCCCGCCTGGCTCGGCCGCGTCCTCAATGCGATGGGCGAGCCGATCGACGGCAAGGGACCGATCGCGCAGGGCGCCTCGCCGATGCCCTACCGCAACACGCCGCCGCCGGCGCATTCGCGCAAGCGTGTGGGCGCCCCGATCGACCTTGGCGTGCGCTCGCTGAATACGTTTTTGACCTGCTGCCTCGGCCAGCGGATGGGCATCTTTGCCGGCTCCGGCGTCGGCAAGTCGGTGCTGCTGTCGATGCTGGCGCGCAACGCCGATGCCGATGTCTCGGTGATCGGCCTGATCGGCGAACGTGGCCGCGAGGTGCAGGAATTCCTGCAGGACGATCTCGGCGAGGAGGGCCTGGCGCGCTCGGTCGTGGTGGTCGCGACCTCGGACGAGCCGGCGCTGATGCGCAGGCAGGCGGCCTATCTGACGCTCGCGATCGCGGAATATTTCCGTGACGAGGGCAAGAGCGTGATGTGCATGATGGATTCGGTGACGCGCTTTGCCATGGCGCAGCGCGAGATCGGCCTCTCCGTCGGCGAGCCGCCGACCGCCAAGGGCTATACGCCGACCGTGTTCACCGAGCTGCCGAAACTGCTGGAGCGGGCGGGGCCGGGCAGCGGCGAGGGCTCAATCACCGGCATCTTCACCGTGCTGGTCGACGGCGACGATCATAATGAGCCGGTGGCGGATGCCGTGCGCGGCATTCTCGATGGCCACATCGTGATGCAGCGCTCGATCGCGGAGCGCGGGCGGTATCCGGCGATCAACATTCTGAAATCGGTGTCGCGCACCATGCCGAAATCGGCCGATCCGGTGTTTCTTCCGACCATCATGCGCGCGCGGCAGATCATGGCCACTTATGCCGACATGGAAGAGCTGATCCGGCTCGGCGCCTACCGGGCGGGCTCGAGCCCGGAGGTCGACGAGGCCATCAAGCTGCACGAGCCGCTGGAGGCCTTCCTGCGCCAGCGCAAGGATGAAGTCTGCGGTCTTTCCGATGGATACCGCCAGTTGGAGCAAATCCTCGGTCGATTGGAAACGGAAAGCTAACTTTGTCGGGTGATCATTGGCGCCAGTTTATGTGCCAAGCCGGCCAGCCGTGGACGGGCGGCCGGCCCTGTCCCGCGTGTGAGGGACTTCTGGGGAGTATGAGTTGATGAAGTCGCGCGATACGCTGATACGCCTGAAGAAATTTCAGGTCGACGAGAAGCGCCGGAGGGTCGCCCAGATCGAGGGCATGATCGCCGATTTCCAGCGCATGACCACCGAGCTGGAGCGCGAGATCCAGACCGAGCAGGAGCGGGCCGGGATCAACGATCCCTCGCATTTCGCCTATCCGACCTATGCCAAGGCTGCGATCCAGCGTCGGGAAAACCTGACGCGCTCCGCCGACGAGCTGCGCATCCAGCTCGAGGACGCCAAGTCGGCGCTGTCGGAAGCCTTTGAGGAATTGAAGAAGGTCGAGCTTCTGGACGAGCGCGACCAGGCGCGCGAGAAGGCCGAGGAGAACGCCCGCGAGCAGGCCGATCTCGACAGCATCGGCCTGATGCGCGCGCGGCTCGGCGTCATCGCCTGACGCGAGCGCGCCTTGCGATGTCTTGGGCCCGGGCCGCAACGCCCGGGCTTTTTCTTGGGCCGCTTGGCGCAGCCGCGCGCCGCAGACTATGCTAGTCCGCCCTGACGTCGACGATGGGGATTTCGAGGATGTCTGAATGCTGACGCCGGCAGAGCTGGTCTGGCTGATCGCCGCGGTTTCCAAGGGGGATGAAGCCGCCTTCGAGCGTCTCTACGTCGCCACCCGCGCGAAACTCTATGGCGTGGTTCTCCGTATCTTGCGCAGACAGGATCTTGCAGAGGAGGTCATTCAGGAAACCTACGTCAAGGTCTGGAACAGCGCCGGGCAGTTCAATCCCGCAGTTTCTTCGCCGATCACCTGGATGGCGGCCATCGCGCGCAACCGCGCCATCGACGTCGTGCGCAAGCGCGGCGAGAGCTCGATCGAGGAGGAGCCGGAGGCGATGGAGGTCGCCGCCGAAACCCCCGATCCGCTGGCGCGCCGGGAAATGTCGGAGGAGCTGAAGCGGCTGCTGGAATGCGTCGGCCGGCTCGAGCCCGATCGTCAGAAGCTGGTGCTCTTGGCCTACTACAATGGCTGGAGCCGCGAGCAGCTGGCGACGAAGTTCGCGACGCCTGTGAACACGGTGAAGACCTGGCTCAGGCGGAGCATGATGGAGATCCGCGAGTGCCTGGGTCTTGGATGATGCCTTGGTGCTGAGTGACCCTGGACGTGGATGATGGCCTATAGCGAAGACCATATCGCGCTCGCCGCGGAATACGCGCTTGGCACGCTGGATGCCGCGGAGCGCGCGCAGGTCCAGACCATGATGGCCGTCGATACCGGTTATGCTGCGTTCTGCGACGCCTGGGTGCTGAGGCTGAGCGTGCTGAACCAGATGGTCGGCCTGGTCGAGCCGCGCGCGGAGGTGTGGGAGCGCATCAAGGCTGCGATTGCAAGGCAGGCCCGGCCCGCGCCTGGCGCCCGAGCCGGACGTCGTTGCGCTGAACTCCGAAGCTGCTGCGCCGTCGCTGGCATCCGAAGTCCCGCCGCCAACAGAGGCTTACATTCCGGCCGTCGAGCCGCTGGTCGCAGCCGGCGGGCGCGATGATGCGGCACCGGTCGGCACTGCCGAGGTGATCCGGTTGACCGCGCGGGTCAGACAGTGGCGCACGGTCGCCAACGCGATGACGGCGATCGCCGCGGTGCTGCTGGCGCATGATCTCGGTCGAGGTCTATCGGCCGGATCTGTTGCCGGCGGCGCTGAGGCCGCGCGCGCAGGTCGCGGAGAGCAAGGCTCCGCCGGCGCAATTCGTTGCGCTGCTGCAGAAGGACGGCGAGGCGCCGGCCTTCATCCTGACGGTCGATGCCGGAGCCAAAAGCTTTACCGTGCGTCGGGTCGGGGCCGAGCCGGCGCAGGGCAAGAGCTACGAATTGTGGTTGGTGTCCGACAGACTGCAGGCACCGCGTTCGCTTGGGGTGATCGGCAGCGGGGACTTCACCACACGGCCGGGACTTTCGTCCTACGACGCTGACACGGTCAACGGCGCCACCTACGCGGTCTCGCTGGAGCCGGAAGGGGGATCGCCGACCGGGGCGGTCACTGGCCCGATCGTGTTCTCCGGCAAGCTGATCGAGACCGTGCCGGCCGCGCCGCCGCGCTGACGTGCTGCGCGCAAAAGAAAACGCCCGTGGGGAGCGGGCGTTTTCGGTAGTCGACTTGGGGTTGGGTCTACTACATATCCATGCGGTCGCTTGGGGGGCTGTAAGGCCGCATGAATTCCGGGAAATCCTCTGTTTAACGAAGCACCACCGCGTTCGAGCTCGTCACCATCACCGGCTTGCCGGCTTTGATGACATGCGCCGTCTGCGTGTAGCTGCCGTCAGAACCGTTGCGCGCCGAGATACCGAAGCCTGCCACTGCGATCCCTGCCACGAGCGCGACCGCCACGATCTTGAGATGGGTCGAGCGATCTGCGCTGTAAATCGAGTGGTTCATGGAAGCTCTCCTGCCGTCTTCCGTGCCGTAAATTCGCTTGTTCTACTTCGTCGAACCGTTTGATTGGCCGGTTCATCGTCGTTGCGCTTAGGAACATAGGAATGCGCGTTTTCGTTCCGAAGAGGTCATCACAAGAGCGTGATAGACTGTGATCTGCTGCGATCGGAAAACAGCATAAATTAAGTTAAATCAAGCCATTTCAATTGTTTATCCAGCAATTGCGATTGGGTCGATAAAAAGTAGCACATTTCAGCAAAATTAAGAAATCGTTTGCATGTGGCTAAAACACACAGCCGAAACTGCTTCGAAAAACGGCATCGGCCGGTGCTTTCACACCGGCCGATCGAATAATGTGCAGCGGTAAAAACTGTTCCGCTTGGGGGTACGCTGTTCCATCCGCTACACGCTGCCGACCGTCTTCAACCTGGCGCGTGGATGGATCTCGGCCTGCGACAGCACCGTGGTCTGGGCGCGGAAGCGTTCGACCAGCGAGCGCACGAAGGGCCGGATCGCTGCAGACGTAACTAATACCGGCGACTTCGCCTTCGTGGGCGGCGCGCTCGAAGGCGTTGCGCACCGCGCCCATGAACTCCGACAGTTTTGACGGCTGCATCGCGAGACTGCGCTCCTCGCCCTGGCCGACGATCGATTCCGCGAACGCCTGCTCCCACTTCGCCGACAGCGCGATCAGCGGCAGGTAGCCCATCGGCGAGGTATTGGCCGCGCAGATCTGGCGCGCCAGCCGCGCCCGCACATGCTCGACGATGGCAGCCGGATTGCGCGAGAATGCGAGCGCGTCCGCAACACCTTCCAGGATGGTCGAGAGATCGCGGATCGAGATGCGCTCGGCCAAAAGCAGCTGCAGCACACGCTGGATGCCGGAGATGGTGACCTGCGCCGGCACGATGTCCTTGACCAGCTCGCCCTGTTCCTTCGGTAGCTCCTTCAACAGCTTCTGCACCTCGCCGTAGGAGAGCAGGTCGCTCATGTTGGCCTTGAGCAGCTCGGTGAGGTGGGTCGATAGCACGGTCGCCGCGTCCACCACCGTGTAGCCCTTCAGCGACGCCTCTTCCTTCAGGCTGGCATCGACCCAGGTTGCGGGCAGGCCAAAAGTGGGCTCTGTCGTGTGGATGCCGGGCACCGTGACCTGCTGGCCGCTCGGATCCATCGCCATGAACTGGCTCGGCCAGATCTTGCCGGTGCCGGCGTCCACTTCCTTGATCTTGATGATGTAGGTGTTGGCCTCGAGCTGGACGTTGTCGAGGATGCGCACCGACGGCATCACAAAACCCATCTCGATCGCCAGCGACCGGCGCAGCGCCTTGATCTGGTCGGTCAGGCGGTCGGTGCCGTCGGGGCCGTTGACCAGCGGCAGCAGCGCGTAGCCGAGCTCGATCTTGAGGTCGTCGATCTTCAGCGCGGCGGCAATCGGCTCCTCGGCAGCCGCGGCGGCGGCTGCGGCGGCAGGAGCGGCGGCAGCCGCGGCCTCGGCCACCTTGCTGGCCTGCTTCTGCTTGCGGGCCTGCCAGGCCATCGCGGCGGCGCCGGAGCCGAGCGCCAGGAACGGTAGCGTCGGGATGCCCGGCAGCGCCGCCAGCACCAGCATCACGGCGGCCGACATGCCGAGCGCCTGCGGATAGCCGGAGAATTGTTTGATCAGCGCCTTGTCGGCGGCGCCGGAGACGCCGGCCTTGGAGACCAGAAGGCCGGCTGCGGTCGAGACGATCAGCGCCGGCACCTGGGTGACGAGGCCATCGCCGACGGTCAGCGTGGTGTAGGTAGAAGCGGCTTCGGCGAACCCGAGGCCCTGCTGGGCGACGCCGATGATGATGCCGCCGATGACGTTGATGAACACGACCAGCAGGCCGGCGATGGCGTCGCCGCGGACGAATTTCGAGGCACCGTCCATGGCACCGAAGAAGCCGCTTTCGTCCTCCAGCTCCTTGCGCCGCGCCTTGGCGACCTTCTCGTCGATCAGGCCGGCGGAGAGGTCGGCGTCGATTGCCATCTGCTTGCCGGGCATCGAATCCAGGTGGAAGCGGGCCGCGACCTCGGCGATGCGGCCCGAACCCTTGGTGATGACCACGAAGTTCACCGTCACCAGGATCGCGAACACGATGATGCCGATGACGAAATTGCCGCCCATCACGAACGAGCCGAAAGCCTGGATGACGTGGCCGGCGGCGTCGGTGCCCTCGTGGCCGTGGCTCAGGATCAGCCTTGTTGACGCCAGGTTCAGCGACAGCCGCAGCATGGTCGAGATCAAAAGCACGGTGGGGAAAGACGAGAATTCCAGCGGCGTCTGGATGAACAGCGCCAGCATCAGGATCAGCATCGAGAGCGTGATCGAGATCGCCAAAAACAGATCGAGCAGCATCGAGGGCAGGGGCAGGATCAGCACCACCAGGATGGTGAGGATGCCGAGCGCCAGCGCGATGTCGCCGCGCAGGATCGCGGTCTTGAGGTCGGTGAACTTGATGCCGCCGGCAAATCCCCCCGAGGGGAGCCCTGCGCCTTGTCCTGCCGTGACGTCGACCATATTCGCAGCCTTTTCCCGGGCCGATTCTCGGCCCTCTCGACTTTGCACGGCGGCCGATCGGGCGCCGTGCGCGAAGCCGGGTGGCCCCTCGTGGTCCGTGAGCGCAATCTTCCCCACGCCTCGCGGTCCACGGCACCCGGCCTCACCCGGCAATTTTTGCCCGGTGTATGGTTAGCAACCGGTTAATGCCGGGTGACAATGGGATGAAGAGTGGGGGTAGTGAGGCAGCTCGGTGCCACCCGCCGGCGAACGACTTTGCGGTTGAGGCCGAAGTTGGTGGTCGCATCAGGCAAAAGCGGAGCGGCATGCGTCACCCTCCCCCTCTTGTCCGCCATAGCCCAAAGTGCGACGGCGGATGCGGGGAGGGTCGACCGCAGCGAAGCGAAGGTCGGGGTGGGGGTCTCAGCAACACGCTGCCGGCCACCAGGTACACAAAATCCAAAATCCATCGTCCCTCATGACGACATGACCCTTCGCTCTCGCCGCGCATCGCGCCCGAGTTTTTACGGAGAATTCGCCGCCCTCGGAAACGGAGGGCGCAGGGAAGGCCGGGCGCTGGCCGCGCCCATGGCCCGCCTGCAAAACAAAAAGCAGGCGGCAGTCACCACAGGTTTGGCCGAGCACACCCGGCCTTCCCCGCGCGATGGTTTGACGGCTTATACGTGGTCTCCTCGGGGACCGGCTTGATTGCCCCCGTTTGCGACAATGCGCTGTCAGCGCATTGCGCAGACCTCAGCACCGGGAGGCCAGGACCGCACGATTTCACCGGCGCATCGGATACGTTCGTCCGCGTGAGAAAACCCACGCTGCGACCCGACGCGCCCACCGCATCCCGCACCCGACGTCCGTGACGACCGCGAAGCACCCCCTCATTCGGGGCAGGATGAACGGACTATACACGACTTCTGAAAAAAAGAAAGAAGAATTTTGCGAAAAGCGACAAGCGCGCGCCGCGTTGAATCTGTTCAGAGAACTGGCCGTTCGGCGCGATCGGCTGACGGTCTGGATTGAGAGCGACGAGCAACGCAAGTAGCAAGATCGCAAAAGCGTTGACGCTTGCAGGGTAGCAAAGCGACTTGTCCGCCGATCCCCAACGGGCGAAGGCGGAAGCGTGCCACCGCTGCATCCTGCAAGATCCGAGCTCAGCGCGCAAACATCCATGGAACAGCCGCGCGGCGAAGTTTAGGACACATGAAAGCTGTTCCTTGCATTCCGGGCTTCAATGCGTTTAAAGCCGGGTGATTCACGGCCGCAGGCATGAATGCGAAGCACGCCGCGTGGTATGACCGCACCCAGCATAAGTTATGCGTCTCGCGCAGCTCTGGCGCTCAGAAGGAATTCAAATGGCGAAGATGACCAAAACTCAGCTGATCGATGCAATTGCCGAAGGCACGCAGATCTCGAAGAACGATGTGAAGGCGGTGATCGAGCAAATGGCCACCGTCGGATACAAGGAGCTGAACGAATCCGGAGAGTTCGTGATTCCCGGCTTCGTGAAGATGTCGGTCGTGAACAAGCCCGCCACCGAAGCCCGCAGCGGCATCAATCCCTTCACGAAGCAGCCGATGGAATTCGCTGCCAAGCCCGCAAGCAAGTCCGTCAAAGCGTCGCCGCTGAAGGTGGCCAAAGACGCCGTGTGATCGACGTCCGATACGAAACTCGGGACGTGTTGACGAGTGGAGTGTAGGGCGGATCGACAAAGCTGATCCGCCCTTTTGTTTCCGTGGATGGTTGCGTGACGAGCATGCAAGCACGCTGTTCTTGATCCCTGTCGCAACTTGGCGGATTTCGCCGACGCTAAGCTGTCTTAACGAGCCTGCGTCACGATCGCCGTCATTCCGGGCAACGCCGCAGGCCTTGAACCCGGAATCTCGAAATTGGTCGGGTTCATTTCTAATCAGCTCGAGATTCCGGCTTCAGCCCTGGCGGGCTACCCCGGAATGACAGCCTGTCGTGGCGGCGAATAGGGCCGCAATATAACGACTCGCAATCAGCGAGGCTCACCGGAAAAAGTCTGCCGTAGCGATGACAGCCGCTCCAGCGCGGCCGACGGCAGCGGTCCTTTTTTAACCGCGGTGAGCGCGTCCTCAAATTGCTGCGGTGTGGCCATGCCGACCAGGATGGTGCCCATCGCCGGGTGAGACAGCGCGAACCGTGTCGCGGCTTCCGTGAGGCTGGCCGCATAGCCGTCTGTGACCAGCGGGAGCAGGCGGCGCGCGCGTTCGATATCCGCATCGTAGCTCTGGGCCGAGCCGATCGGCGCGGGGGCTGGGCCTGCGATCGGGTGGCGCTCGGCGGAGCCCGACAGCGCACCGCCGGCCAGCACGCGGATGCCGACGACGCCGACGCCGGCAGCCGTCGTGGCATCGAACAATCGTCCATAGTCCTGCGCCGGATAGTTTGGCGGCAGGTCCTCGCCGGCGGACGGGTTGAGCATGTTGTAGACGATCTGCGCACTGTCGAAGGCGCGCGCGGCGATCACTTCGCGCAGCGCATCGGTGTCGCCGACGGCGGTGATGCCCAGAAAGCGCGTCTTGCCCTGCGCACGCAGGCGCTCGAACGCCGGCACCACATCGTCGAGCACCTGCCGCGCCGACAGCGTCGTCCCGCCGCCGGTGGTGCTGATCGGATTGTGGAGATGAAAGATGTCGACGCGATCGCGCTGCAGGCGTGACAGGCTGCCGTCGATCGACGCCGTGACGGCGTCGGGGATATGGCCGTATTGATCCGGCTGCAGCCGAACCTTGGTGCCGACGGCAACATTGGCCGGCTTGAGCCTTTGCAGAACGCGGCCGAGGTTCTTCTCCGACTGGCCATCGCCGTATTGCACGGCGGTGTCGAAATAGTTCACGCCGGCGTCGATCGCGCGGCCGATGGTCCGCTCCTGCTCGGCAGGATCGCCACGCACCATGAATCCGCCGACCGCGCCGCAACCGAAGCCCAGCACGGAGAGCTGAAGTCCCGTGCGCCCAAAAGTCCGCAACTGCATCGCCATATCTCCGACTGCACCATCATATCGCTGGGGAGGACGACGCTCTACGCTAGTCCAATCTGCGCGCCGATCGCAACCCGGCGATAGTTCGACGCGAGCTTCCGGTAGAGTGCATGTCCAAGTCGCTCAAGGCGATAGATGGCGCCCTGAGCATTGCCAATCAGGCGGATCGGGCGCACGCTATCCGGAACGCGCATAGACGCAGCAGGAGAGGACGCATGAAGGAACCGGGTCTGGATGGGCGTCATCGGGACAAGGATGGCGAGATCGGCAGGAAGCACGGCAATACGCTGGTCGGCACGCTGCGCAAGATCTATGGCAAGCCGTTTGCGGCCGGCTATCCGGATACGGCGAAGCTCAGCGAGGTGCTGGCCCAGTTGAATGAGACGTCGCTCAGCCAGTTGCGCCGCGACCACGCCACCGGGCATCTCGATCACAAGATCGACCAGGTCTCGAAATGATCGACCGAGGTCTGCAACCGCGGGGCGTCGGGCGGATTACGCCAACGCTATTCCGCCCGACGACTAACAGCGAGCTGTCATCACCCGCGAAAGCGGGTGATCCAGTGTTCCAGAATTGGCAGTGAGTCTGATCGAGAGGCCGCGGCGTACCGGATGCTCCGCCTGCGCGGAGCATGATGAGCAATTTATCTCGTCGTATTTGTCCTGGTATTTATCAGGACGCGCTATCCGGCGTGCGTAGCCTTCGCGCAATAGTCCCGCCAGAACTGCCGATAGCCTGCTCGACCTGCCGCGTGTAGCTCGGCGACGTTGCCGGCCGGCGAGTGCGCGATCATGCCCGGCAGCTCGGCGCGCAGCGCGCCAGATCAGCGGGATTGGTCGCGAATGCTCCTGGCGATCTCGACATAGCCGTCGTCGTCCTCGGCCACCCAGTCGTCCAGCCCGATCGCTTTCAGGATGGCGCCGGCGGCGCGCGACGAGGCGCCGCGGCCAAGCTTGGCGATGACAGGCACGCCCATATAGAGCGATTCCCAGGTCGAGATGCCGCCGTTCTGCGGGAACGGATCGAGCGCGATGTCGATCTCGGCGAAGGCGCGCAGATGGTCTGACCGTTCCGTCGCGCCCATGCAGATGACGCTGCTCCTCGCTGACGCCTGGCTGCCGCGAAACGGCCGAGCAGGCCGTCGCGCACCATGCGCTTCGTCGAGCGCGAGGTGCTTGATGACGAGCTTCGATCCCGTCGACCGCGCGAGCAGCCGCGACCACACCGCCAGCGCCTCGTCGGAGATCTTGTCGATGCGGTTGAACACGCCGAAGGTGACGTGGCCGTTGCGCAGCATCGGCAGCGTCGACGGCGCCGCATCCGTGATCGGATCGATCGTGATCACCGAGGGCAGGTCGTAGACGGTTTCCGCAAACAGGTGCCGCACGGCTCTGCGGGATCGTCACCGGATCGGCGAAGAAGTAATCCATGGTCGGCAAGGCCGGTGCCGGTGCCGCTACCCCAGGCCGTGACCTGGACCGGCGCCGGCTTGCGCGCGAACACCGGCATGCGGTTGCCGGTGGTGTAGCCGGAGAGGTCGACCAGGATATCGACGCCGTCGGCCTGGATGCGGTCCGCCAGCTCGTCCTCCGAGAGATGGACGGCGTCGACCCAGACGTCGGCGATCGACTGGAAGGTCGCGGTGAAGGCATCCTTCGAGGTCGACGACGAGTAGCAGTTGATCTGGAACTGCGCCTTGTCGTGGCCGCGCAGCACCGGCAGGAAGGCGAACGCCGCCGAATGGATGCGGAAATCGGACGAGACATAGCCGAGACGATGCGCCTGTTCGGATCGAGCGAGCGCGGCGCGAGCTGGCGCCGCGGCATCTTGCACCCCGCAGCCTCCCACCATTGCCGCCGCGTTGCCTGCTGGACCGCGAAATCGGCCTCGCTGAGAAAGTCCTGATAGAAGATCTTCTTCGAGATCGCCTCGTCGTAATCGGGTTGATCTCGAGCGCGCGGTCGAAATGCCGGATCGCGTCGGCCGTGTCGCCAAGTCGCCCCGAGACAGGCGCCAAGCAATGTGAGCGCGACCTCGGCGGTCGGATTTTGCTCGAGCACGCGCTTGCAGGCGAGCATCGCCTGCGCGACGTTGCCGGTGAGCATGCTGACCTGCGCCTTGCCCTGCCAGCCGACCTCCAGCGAGGGATCGCGCGCCACCGCGGCATCGAAATCGGCCTCGGCCTCGGCGCGCCGCCCCATCAGCATGTTGAGCCGCCCGCGATGCGCCAGCACCTCGGCCATGTCGGGCCTGAGCTGCGATCGCGGCATTGAAGGCCGCTTCCGCCATGTCGAAATGGCGCAGCTCGAGATGCGCCAGCCCCTTGTTGACGAGGGCTTCGAAATGGCGCGGCCGCAACGCCAGCGCCCGCTCCGAGCTCGCGGCGGCCGCGTCCCAGCGCCTCAGCATCAATTCCGCCACGCCGCGATTGCACCAGGCATCGGCGTCATTCGGCGTTGAGCTCGATGGCGCGGTGAAGGCCGCGATCGCGGCCTCCGCCAGCTCCAGACGCAACAGGATGTTGCCGAGATTGCGCTGCGCGGTCGGAAAATTCGGCCGCAAGCGCCACCGCCTTTTCGATCAGCGGGCGGGCCTCGTTGTAGCGCTCGAGATTGAACAGCGCGAAACCGAGATTGGACTGCGCATCAGCCGAGCGCGGGTCGAGCTGCACGGCGCGCTGCAGATCGGCACCGCCTCGGCAATCCGGCCGGACTCGACCAGCGGACACGCCGAGCAGATGCACGGCGTCGAAGAAGTCCGGGCAGTCCGGCCAGCAGCTGCCGGCATAGCGCCTGCACGTCGGCCTGCCGGCCCTCGCGATAGGCGAGGAAGGCGGCCGGCAGCAGCGTCTCGGCCTGCTTCTTCAGCTTCTTCTGCAGCCGCGCATTCTGGAAGGCGCGGGATCCGACGGTGCTTGCCATGTGTCTATTCTTCTCCCGGAGAGCCGCGGCTGCGCGCGCCCGAGATTTGCCCGGCAAATTTTGCCGGGTGCATGGTTAGCGCCGGTTAATGGCTGCCCGCCTTGCGGGCGTGCGCGTATTGCGCGGCGCGGCTTGTTGCGCTGCTTCTGCATGCCCAATCCGGCGGCATTGGCGGTTGACCGCGGCCGGCGCGGCCGGGGAATTTGCGCCTCCCATGCCAATGCCCAAGACTCGATTCCCACAGGCGCCCGCCTTCGTTCCGGACTTTGCGCCAGGCCTGGGCACGGCTGGCCCTGGCGCTGGTGATCGCCTCGATCGGCGGCGTCGGCATGTGGTCGGTCGTGGTGGTGCTGCCGGGCGTGCAGGCCGAGTTCGCAGCCACCCGCGGCGCGGTCTCGCTAGCCTATACGCTGACCATGTTCGGCTTCGGCCTCGGCGGCGTCATCGTCGGCCGCATCACCGACCGCTTCGGCATCGTCACCGCGATGGACTGAGCATTGCCTGCACCGCCTTCGCCTATCTGCTCGCCGGCGCCCCGCGACGCTGTGGCAATTCCAGGCGGTGTATTTCCTGATCGGGCTCGGCACCTCGGCGACGCTTTGCGCCGCTGATGGCGGAGGCCTCGCACTGGTTCAGCCGCTATCGTGGGCTCGCCGTCACCATCGTCGCGCCGGCAACTACGTCGCTGGCACGGTGTGGCCACCGCTGATCAATCTCGGCCTGCAGCGGTTCGGCTGGCGCGGCACCCATGTCGCGATCGGCCTGTTCTGCGCGGTCGCCATGTCACTGCTGCTGCTGGTGCTGCGCGCCCGCATGGGCGGTGCCGGCGCCGCATGATCACGCCCACGCGCCGCCGCCGCCGCTCAAGCTCGCGATCTCGACCAACGCGCTCACCGCGCTGCTGTGCATCGCCGGCATCGCCTGCTGCATGGCGATGGCGATGCCGCAGGTCCACATCGTCGCCTATTGCGGCGATCTCGGCTATGGCGTCGCCCGCGGCGCCGAGATGCTGTCGCTGATGATGGGCTTCGGCATCATCAGCCGGGTCGGCTCCGGCTTCCTCGCCGATCGCATCGGCGGCATCCGCACGTTGCTGCTCGGCTCGCTGGCGCAGGGCTTTGCGCTGATGTTCTATCTGTTCTTCGACAGCCTTTCCTCGCTCTATCCGATTTCGGCGATGTTCGGCCTGTTCCAGGGCGGCATCGTGCCGAGCTACGCCATCGTGGTCCGCGAGACCATGCCGGCGCGCGAGGCGGCAACGCGGGTCGGCATCGTGATCTTCGCCACCGTCGTCGGCATGTCGGTCGGCGGCTGGATCTCGGGCGTGATCTTCGATGCCACCGGCTCCTATGCCGCGGCCTTCGCCAATGGCGTCGCCTGGAACGCGGTCAACGTCGCGATCGTGCTCGGCCTCCTGGTCCTGTCGCGGCGGCGGCGCGAGACCGCCGTCGCCTGACGGCTCACAGCCCAGCCGTCAGCGCTATTCCGAGCGGAGCTACCCTTCCGCCACCGCCTCGCTCCAGGGCGAGGCGATCTCGGACGCGCCGGAGTTGGTGGTGCTGTCGCGCAGCACCACGCTCGGGCAGGCGAATTTCAGCGGCAAGGTCTGCGGCTGGGCCTCCTCATAATCGAATTTGGCAGCCAGCGCGGCGCGCGTCTGCCGCGGCAGCCGGGTGTCGGCGATGACGATCGCGCCTTCGCTGGCATCGATCCGCGGCTGGTGGATCGCGCCGTCGAGGTCCATGCCGTAGTCCATCACGAAGGAGAGGATCTGCGTCACCGAGGGTAGGATGCGGCGGCCGCCGGAGGCGCCGAGCGCCAGCCTGCGGCCATCGGCGGCCTCGGCGACCGCCGGCGTGTAGTTGCAGAGGCAGCGCTTGCCGGGTGCCAGCGAATTGGTGGTGCCCGGCGTCGGGTCGAACCACATGATGCCGTTGTTCATCATGATGCCGCTCTGCGGCGTCTGGAATTTCGAGCCGAAATTCGACAGCAGCGTCTGCGTCACGGCGGCCATGTTGCCGTCGCGATCGACCACCGCATAATGCGTCGTGCAGGCAGGCGCAACATAATCGGCGCCGAGCGAACGGCGGCCGTCCGTATCGCCCATGCCGTTGAGCCGCTCGCGATAGGCGGCCTGCAGCGCCTCGGCATACGCGATGTAAGCGTCCGCACTGGGCGCGCCGCCCGATGGCTGCAGGCTTGTCTGCAACAGTCGCAGCGTATGCGCCAGCGTCGGTCCGGCCGTAAGCTCCGGCGTCGCATACACCGTGCCGCCGCGATAGGGGATCTTCAGCGGCGCGCGCCAATGCGCCTTGAAGCCAGCGAGATCCTCGACCGAGAGGCATCCGCCGGCGGCCTGGATGTCGCGTGCGATCGAGCGGGCGAGGTCGCCGTGGTAGAAGTCGCGCGCGCCGGCTTGGGCCAGATGCACCAGCGTTGCCTGGAGCTCGTGCTGCGGCATGCGCACCGATGACTTGATGCCCCAGGGTGCGGTCGGCGGCAGGCCGTCCTTCAGAAAAGCAGCCGCGCTGGCCGGATAGCGGCGCAGATCCGCGACCGAGCCTGCGATCGGCAGCGTGGTCCACCAGTCGATCAGCAAGCCCTCGGCGGCGAGCTTGATGCCGGGCGCGAGCAGGTCCTGCCATGGCAGCTTCGCGTAGCGCTGATGCGCCTCGCCCATGCCGGCGACCATGCCCGGCACGGCGATCGCGCCCGGACCGTGGAGATTGCGATCGTCCTTCACCCGCGCCCAGGGAAAGATGTCCGGGGCGACGCTGCCGTCATTGGCCAGCGGATAGTCCTCGACGCGCAGGCTGTCGGGCGCGCGCATCCCGTAGTCGATCACCTCGACCCGATTTTCCTTGGCGCGGTACAGCACCATGGCGCCGCCACCGCCCATGCCGCTCATCCAGGGCTCGAGCACGCCGAGCGCAAAACCGGTCGCCACGACGGCATCGATGCAATCGCCGCCGGCCGCCAGCACGTCCGCACCGATCTCGGCCGCGCGCCGCGATTGCGCCGCCACGATACCGCCCTTCGATGTCACCGCAGGCTTGCTGATCTGCTGGCGGTTGGAAAACTGGTTCGGCATGGTGTTCTCCTCGCGGCGCGACGTCATTCTCCGCAGCAAATTGACACCGGCAGATGGCGTGAGGCAATCCGCACAAGCGGTTGCCTGTTGTGCGCAGGATGGTCGGCGCGGTCAGTGAGGCGATGACGGTTCAGAGCTGGTTGACGCCGATCGGCGGACGAGGGGCTTCCGTCTGAAATGGTGTTTGTCGAAAATTCGGGAAAAAGCCGGTAATACATATCGACGCCGGCTTTTGAAAAAGTAGCCGCCCTCGGGGCTGCCCAGCGCAGTGCGGAGCACAACCGCTGCGCCGGGCGTCCTCCTCAGTGCAGATGACCAATGATGTAAATGCCGCCACCGATGAAGATCACGGCGGGGATGGCCCACAGAATCAAAACAGGCATTGTCCTCACTCCATCTAATTGAATATCGGGAAAACCTGGCAATAGGACGAAGGTTCCTTATCGGGACCCGGGGATGATATGCGCTGCAAAAAAGCGAGTTGTGGAACGCGGCGATCGTCAATTCGCTGGACCGGATGGAACACCAGCGCCGGTGACGAGTTATTTACCGCCAACGATTATGGTCCTCGGCAGACCCGATCGATCTCGATCGGCAAGTCCGCCGACGCAGATACGGGCTCGCAGCCGATCTGCAGAGAAGAATGAAACAACTGATTTTCATTCATGCGCTGTCATAGCCTGATGCGCGCCGGGCAAATCTCAAGCATTACAATATGTTCTAGGGAAAAATTCAGATCTTGAAGTAGGTACTTCAAGTGCTGCATGACGCGCGTGCGTATGATCGATGCCGCGTCACCAGCAAGCAGGACTGCGGTCGCGGGCCAGCCGGCGTGTCCAGCACGTCCCCGATCACATGATGATTGTCGCGCTGAATTGCGTCGCGTCAGCGTAAACGATGAAACCGTCCGGCCTTCCGCATTGGAACGATGTCCGTGGCAGCGAAGCGCGGCGTACATGATGCGGTTGTAATCGGCCGCGCTTCTCGCGGAGTTTGTTGTTTGCGAGGCCGATCTCGCTGGGTGTGGCGAGACGGCCGCAGCGCATCATCTGCGGCCATGCAAAAACAAGCGGACACGTCACCTTATGCGTACGCCCGTGGGCTTGGCGAAGAGGGCGGCATCGGCCTACGATGTTGCGACCCACTCCTGGGCTTAAGAGGGCGTTCTGCGTGACAAGGTATCTGCAATGCTTCTCCGTTTGACGGAACAGCCGTCTTTCGGCCGCATCCTGGTGCGGACGCTGATTGCAGTCGCCTATCTCGTCATCTTCGCGCCTGTCGTCATGATCGTGGTGACGAGCTTCTTCGCGCAGGAGATCATCAGCTTTCCGCCGCAGGCTTTGTCGCTGCGGTGGTACGCCAATGCCTGGAGCAAGCCGGAGTTCTTTCGCGGCCTCGCCACCAGCCTCGAGGTCGCGCTGCTGACGGCGGCGATCGGCGTGCCGATCGGCACGGCGGCCGCACTAGCGATCGTGCGCGGCGCGTTTCCGGGTCGAGGCGCGCTCAGCTCGTTCCTGCTGGCGCCGCTTGCGGTGCCCGGCGTGGTCGCGGGCTCCGGCCTTTATATGTTCTATGTGATGGCGGAAGATTTCTTTGACCGCGATATCAAGGCGACGACGGGGGGGCTGGTCGCCGCGCATACGCTGCTGGCGATCCCCTGGACGGTTCGCCTCGTCGTTGCGAGCCTGCAGGGCTTGGATCGCCGCGCCGAGGAGGCGGCCGCCAATCTCGGCGCCAACCCCATCACCGTGTTCCGCCGCATCACGCTGCCGATGATGCGGCCCGGCATCGTCGCAGCGGCGATGTTCTCCTTCATCCAGAGTTTTGAGAATCTCGACCTGTCGATCCTGCTGGTGGGCCCTGGCCGGATCACGCTGCCTGTCGCGATGCTGAACTATCTCGAATTCCGGATCGATCCGACGCTCGCCGCGGTCGCGACCGTGCAGATCATCCTGGTCGGGCTGCTGATGGTGATCACCGATCGCTTCGTCAAGCTGTCGCGGGTGGTCTGATGTCGAGCCTTGCGATCGAGAAGCTGACCAAGCGCTTCGGCGCTTCGGTGGCCGTGGATGAACTGGATCTCGTGGTGCGCGAAGGCGAGCTGGTGGCGCTGCTCGGGCCCTCCGGCTGCGGCAAGACCACGACCTTGCGCATGGTCGCGGGCTTCCTGCCGCCGTCGAGCGGCCGCGTGCTGTTCGACCAGGAGGACGTGACCCGGCTGCCGGCCTACAAGCGCGCGACCGGCATGGTGTTCCAGTCCTACGCGCTGTTTCCGCATATGAGCGCGGCCGACAATGTCGGCTTTGGGCTCGAGATGCGCGGCCTGAATGCGGCCGAACGCCGCAAGAAGGTCGAGGATGCGCTTGAGGCTGGTGCGCCTGCCGCATCTCGCCGAGCGGCTGCCGCGAGAGCTCTCCGGCGGCCAGCAGCAGCGCGTGGCGCTGGCGCGCGCGCTGGTGATCAATCCACGCATCTTCCTGCTCGACGAGCCGCTTGTCCAATCTCGACGCCAAGCTGCGCGCCGAGGTGCGGCTCGAGATCCGCTCGCTGCAGCAGCGGCTCGGCCTGACCAGCCTGATGGTCACGCATGACCGCGAGGAGGCGCTGACCATGGCCGATCGCCTGGTGGTCATGGAGAACGGCCGCGTGCGCCAGATCGGCACGCCGCGGAACTCTATGACGCGCCGAAGGATGCCTTCGTCGCCGACTTCGTCGGCCGCTGCAATATCCTCGACCGGCCGCCGCGAGAGCGACACGCCATTTCCGCACCGATAGCGGCCTCTTGCTGCCGGTCGACAGCGCGACCGATGAGTGCAAGGATGCGACCGCTTTTGCGCTGCGGCCGGAGCGGATCGCGCTCACGGCCGGCGGCGCCGATCGGCATCCAGGGGACGCTCAAGGCCGTCACCTATATGGGCGCGCAGACCGAATATCGTCGTCGCCGTCGGCGCGGAGGTCACTGGTCGTCGTGCAGCCGACGCCAAGCGCCGGTGAGCCGCTGGCCGCGCTGAAGCCGGACGACAGCGTCTTCCTGCAATGGGACCGCAAGGCCCCGCGCCTCGTTCCGCACGCATTGCCCCGAGCCTGAAGAGGTCATCATGATTTCACGACGTCATTTTCTTTCCGCATCTGCCGGCGCAGCCGCGCTGGCCTCCAACCTTGCGACCGCGCGATGCCGATGGCAGCCAGGTCGTGGTCGGCACCTGGGGCGGCGATTACGGCCAGCTGCTCAGCGACATCATCGACAAGCCGCTGATGGCGCCGAAGGGCTTTGAGATCGTGCAGGACGTCGCCAATGCCGATCCGCGCAAGACCAAGCTGCTGGCGGAGCGGCAAAGCCGGCGCGGCTCGATGGACGTCGCCTGCCTGTCCGACAGCGACATGTATATCGTCGAGCAGGCCGGCGCATTCGATCCGGTCGATGCGAAGCAGGTGACGCGGCTCGACAAGGTGTTTCCGGAGCTGCGTAACGACATCGCGATCCCGCACATCTATTCGGCGCAGGTGATCCTCTACAACACCAACCAGGTGAAGACGCCGCCGCAATCCTTTGCCGATCTCTGGGATCCGAAATGGCGCGGCCGCGTCGGCCTCGCCGACATCCTCTATCCGAACAACACGCTGGCTGGCGGCGCTGGCCGGCGGCGGCAGCGCGAACAATCTCGATCCGGCCGAGAAGAAGCTATTGGAGTGGCGCTCGCTCGACGTGAAGATCTATCCGTCCAACGAGGCGCTGGCTGCCGCGCTGAAATCGGAGGAGGTGTGGCTGACCACGATGTGGCTGGCGCGCGGCTTCATGTGGAAGAAGGCCGGCATCCCGCTGGACCATGTCGTGCCGAAGGAGGGCGCGCCTGCGATCGTGTTCCAGGCCACGGTGCCGAAGAATGCGCAGGAACAAGCCGAGGCGGCTTCGCCTACCTCGACGCGATGCTGGACGCCAAGGCGCAGGTCGGCTTTGCCGACAAGATGGGCTACGTGCCGACCGTGACCGACGCGGTGCTGCCGGCTGATCTCGCCACGCATGTCAGCCTGACCGAAGCCGAGCGTGCGCGGCTGCTGAAGCCGGATTAGCCTATACCTGCCGGCCGCTCGCAGCGCACGCTGGACTTCTGGAACAAGGAGTTCAAGGGCTAGTCCTAGCCATCCACCGTCATTCCGGGCAAGGCCGCAGGCGTTGAGCCCGGAATCTCAAAATTAGCTTGCGTCTCTTCCTTTCGAACGAATCTCGAGATTCCGGGTTCGATGCTCGCCGCATCGCCCCGGAATGACAGTGAAAGGCGATTGCTCTGCTCGCGTCGGAATACGAACCATGGCTCTCCTGATCGTTCCCGCCTGTCTGTTGGTGCTCGCGCTCTTGGTCGGGCCGATGATCCTGATGTTCCGGATCTCGCTCAATCAGTTCAGCCCGACGCAGCTGATGATCCAGGCCGTTCTCGCCGGAGAACTACATCAAGGCGGCGACCGATCCGTACTATCAGGAGATCATCGCTACCACGCTCGGGATCGCGCTGCTCTGCACGGCTTGCTGACGCTGGTGCTCGCGTTTCCGGCGGCCTATCGGCTCGGCCGGATGGAAAGCCGCTGGAAGAGCCTCGCCGTGATCGCGACATTGTTTCCCGCTGCTGGTCGGCAATGTCGTGCGCTCCGCGGGATGGATGGCGCTGTTCGCGCGCGGCGGCCTGGTCAACCTGGTGCTGTTGAAGCTCCACATCTGATCTCCGAGCCGCTGAAGATCATGTACACGCCGAAGGCGGTGATCATCGGCATCATCGCGGTGGTGCTGCCCTACATGATCCTGACGCTGTCCGCCGTGATCGAGAGCATTCCGCGCGATCTCGAAGATGCCGCCGCCAATCTCGGCGCCTCCGGCTGCGCACATCTTCTGGCGCGTGATCCTGCCGCTGTCGGCGCCCGGCGTCGCCGCCGGCTCGATCCTGGTGTTCGTGCTGTGCATGAACACCTATGCAACGGCGGTGCTTCTCGGCGGCCCGCAGGTTCAAGATGATGGCGCCGGCGGTCTACGACCAGTTCGTGCGCGGCAACAACTGGCCGATGGGCGCCACGCTCGCCTTCATGCTGCTTGCGGTGACGATGGCGTTCACCATCTTCGGCAGCGTCGCCTTCGCGCGGCGGTATCGCCTGAGATGACCGGACCATGCAAGAGAGCCGCATGAACAAGAGACCGCTGATCTGGAAACGCGCTCCATGACCGATCAGGAAAAGAGCGGAACAGGCCCCCCCGGCGACGAGCTCGCGCATATCCGCAACAAGGGCACGCAGGCGATCGTGCCGGCGGCCACCTCGCGTGATCGTGGCATCGGCCCGTTCAAGCGGCTGGCGCTGCGCAGCGCCACCGTGATCGACGGCACCGGCGCGCCGCCGATCGGCCCCATGGACATCATCGTCGAGAACGGCCGCATCGTCAGCATGAAGAAGGTCGTCGGCTACGGCTATGGCGGCAAGCCCGCGCGAGCCGGCCGATCACGAGATCGACTGCCGCGGCAAATGGGTGACGCCGGGTTTCATCGATTGCCACGCCCATGCCGGCGTTGCCTATCACTCGGCGAATGGCTGGGTGCCGCCAGTCGACTATGTCTACAAGCTGTGGCTGGCGCATGGCGTCACCACCGTGCGCGAAATGGGCTCGATGAACGGGCTCAGCTGGATGATCGACCAGAAGAAGCGCTCGGCGGAGAACACGATCGCAGCGCCGCGGCTATTGTCCTACGCCTATTTCCCGGCGGTCAACGACATGGTCAAGACCATCTACACGCCGGAGCAGGGCCGAGCCTGGCTGCGCGCGGTGAAGGAGCGCGGCGCCGACGGCATCAAGTTCTTCGGCGCGCCGCCCGCGATCATGGAGGCGGCGCTGGACGAGTGCAAAAAGATCGGCCTGCGCACCGGCTGCCACCATGCCCAGATGGCGGTGTCGCGCATGAACGCGCTGACGACAGCGAAATGGGGCCTGACCAGCGCCGAGCATTATTATGGACTGCCGGAGGCGCTGTTCGAGGATCGCGTGATCCAGAATTTTCCGCTCGACTACAACTACACCGACGAATATTTCCGCTTCTCGGTGTCCGGCCAGATGTTCGGGCAGGGCGCCGAGCCGGGCTCGGCGAAATGGAACGAGGTGCTGGAGCAGTTCCTGGAAATCGGCTTCACCTTCGTGCCGACCTTCTCGATCTACGATGCCAACCGCGACCTGATGCGCGCGCGTCAGGCCTATTGGCACAAGGATTATACCTGGAAGTCGATGTGGGACTACTTCACCCCGCAGCGCGGCGGCCATGGCTCCTACTGGTATCGCTGGTCGACCCAGAACGAGATCGAGTGGAAAGAGAACTACCGGCTCTGGATGGCCTTCATCAACGAGTACAAGAACCGCGGCGGTCGCGTCTGCACCGGCTCCGACTCCGGCTTCATCTACCAGATCTTCGGCTTCGGCTATATCCGCGAGCTGGAGTTGCTGCAGGAGGCCGGCTTCCATCCGCTGGAGGTGCTGCGCTCGGCGACCTCGCAAGGTGCGGCGTTGTGCGGCATCGAGGACGAGGTCGGCACCATCGATGTCGGCATGCGCGCCGACATGCTGGTGCACGATCACAATCCGCTGACCGATTTCAAGCTGCTCTACGGCACCGGCGCGATGCGCTTCAACGACGCGACCAACGCGGTCGAGTGGCATCGCGGCCTGAAATACACCATCAAGGACGGCGTCATCTACGACACCGAGGAATTGCTGGCCGACGTCCGCGAGCTGGTGAAGGCGAGCTTTGAGAGCGACGTGCCGGAGAAATACGCAGCCAAGGACGTCGCCGCGCCATGAGCACTGCGCCGATCGATTTCTTGGTCCTCACCGGCTTTCTCGGCTCGGGCAAGACCTCGCTGCTGCGCGATCTGCTCGGCAGCGATGAGGCCTCGGACACGGCTGTCATCGTCAACGAGGTCGGCGAGATCGGGCTTGACGGCGTGGTGCTGCGCGAGAGCGGCGACGACGTGCCGATGGCGATGCTGTCGAACGGTTGCGTCTGCTGCCAGGTCGGCAGCGATCTCGCCTTCACCATCGATCGCCTGATCATGGCGCCGCGCCCGGACGACCTACCGCCACTGCGGCGGATCATCCTGGAGACGTCTGGCCTGTCGATGCCGGGGCCGGTGTTGCGGCAACTCGCGACCCTCGCCGAGCACCGCATGCGCGTCGCCGTCGTCGGCACCTATGATCTCACGCGTGGCGCGGCGACGGCGGCCTTCGAGGAAGCCGCAGCACAGTGGGCGGCCTCGCATCGCATCGTCGCAACCAAGGCAGATCTGGTGCCGGCTGCGCTGACGGGCGCGACGACAGCGATCGCCGGCATCAATCCGGTCGCTGAGATCGTCGCGACCGCCGATCGCGCCGCGGCCGTGCACGCGGCCTTCGCGCCGCTGACGTCCGCACTGCCGCTGGTCGAGTTCGCGCCACGGCTCGCATCGGCGCATCCGCGGCTCGTGCTGTGCCTGGCGCGGCCTGCCGCAGAGCTGGCTTATCCCGATCTTGCGGCCTGGCTCGATAATCTCGCCGGCCGTCTCGGCGAGCGGCTGCTGCGCGTCAAGGGGCTGGTCAAGGTCAGCGAGGCGCCGCGACCGCTGCTGGTCGAAAGCGTCGGCACCGTGTTCTCACCGCCGCGGCAGCTTACGGCCGTGAATCCGCCAAAGCCCTTCATCGTCGTGATCGCACGCGATATCGAACGCAGCGAGGTGGAGCAGGTCGAGCCATCGGGCGTGTTCAGCTTCTCCTGGCAGACGCCGGAGGCAAGCGACACGCGCCGCACCATCAAGGCGGAATGGGTGACATGAGCACGGACAGCACCGCAATCGCTTGGCAGGTGCCGCCAGCCGACTATGTCGCGGCGCGTACGGTCGAGCATGTACTGACGCCACCTTCGTCTTGCTACGTGACCATGCGCGACGGCTGCCGCATCGCGCTCGACGCCTATGTGCCGCAGCCGAAGCAGGGCGGTGCCGCCGAACAACGTTTTCCGACCTTGCTGTTCCTCACGCCCTATTATCGGCGCTTCAAGCTACGGCCGCGCGGCAGCGGCGAGGTTAATCCGAACACCGGAAAATTCCGCGATTATTTCGTACCGCGCGGCTATGCCGTGGTCGTAGTCGACGTGCGCGGCACCGGCGCCAGCTTCGGCACCCGCGACAGCTTCCGCTCGCCCAGGGAGCGCGAGGATAGCAGGGAAGTCGCCGACTGGATCGTTGCGCAACCCTGGTCGAACGGCGTGATCGGCGCCACCGGCATTTCCTATCTCGGTGCCGCCTCGGACTTCCTCGCCAGCACAGGACATCCCGCGGTGAAGGCGATCGCGCCGATCTCTGCGGTGTGGGACACCTATTCGGACAACTACTTCCCTGGTGGCATCCAGCTGAAGTCGCTGACCAAGGTCTATGACGAGCTGATGGTCGGGCTCGATCACGACCGCCGCGACATCCTTCGCCAGTTTTCCTATTTCGCCAACCCGGATTTCCAAGGGCCCGCAACCGGTCGATGAGGACGCGGATAGTGTGCTGCTGAACCAGGCAGTCAGGGAGCATCTCGGCAATTTCCGCCAGGCCGATTTCATGGCGGAGTTCAAGTTTCGCGGGGAAGGCCTGCCCTACGATCCCGACCTTCTCGTCGGCGTCGTTCAGCCCCTATGCAGTGTCCGACGGCATCAGGCCGGACGTTGCCATTCTCTCGGTGTCCGGCTGGTACGACGGCGCCGGCTACGCCAACGGCGCCATCGCGCGGTACCTCACCATGTCAGACAATCCGCGCCATCTGCTGCTCGGCCCCTGGGATCACGGCGCTCGCATCGACATCTCGCCGTGGCGAAAATCAGTCGAGCCGACATTCCCGCTGCTCGGCGAGATCCTGCGCTTCTTCGATACCTATCTGATGGATCGCGATACGGGGCTGACCGACGAGGCGCCGGTGCATTACTACGCCGTGCACGGCGAGGCCTGGCGCGCGGCGCATCATTGGCCGCCGGTCGTGGCCGAGCGACGGCTCTATCTCGCGCCGGATCGGCAGCTGGCCGACGGCGCGCCGCCGGCCGGTGAGGACAAGCACCATGTCGATTTCATCCGCGGCACCGGCAGTAACACCCGCTATGAGCGCATCGCCGGCATCGACAGCCGCGACTATTATGCCGACTGGCAAGGGCGCACGGAGACGATGCTGAGCTATACCAGCGCGCCGCTCTCGGTCGCGATGGAGCTGGCCGGCCACGGGCTCGTCGATCTCTTGATGGCGTCGAGCGAGCCGGATCTGGCGCTGTTCGTCTACCTCACCGAGATCGAGGCTGACGGCACCGAGCGTTACGTCACCGAAGGGTTGTTGCGCGCGCTGCATCGCAAGGAGAGCGCGCCGCCGGCGAACTATCGCGCCACATGGCCGTTCCGCAGCTTTGCGCGTGCCGACGCGGCGCCGTTGACGCCGGGCAAGGTCGAGCGCATCCGCGTGCCGCTATTGCCGGTCGCCTGGCAGTTCGCCAAGGGCAGCCGCATCCGCCTCTCAATTGCCGGTCATGATGAGGATCACTGCGGGCAGGTGCCGCATGGCCGGCCGCCTACCATTACTGTGCAATTGGGCCAGTCATCGTTGGAGTTGCCGCTGGTGGCTGTCCATGACTGAGCGGCGCTGTCGCTCTGGAGTGCGTGAATGACGTCAACGAAATCGGCCGGGATCGTCAGGATCGGCCATCCGGTGCTGCATCGGGTCGCCCGGCCGGTGCCTGCGGACCTTCGTCAGTCCTCGGCATTTCACGAACTCGTCGAGATCATGAAACTGACCCTGGAAGGCCGGGGTGTTGGGCTCGCCGCGCCGCAGATCGGCGTCGGGCTTCGGCTGTTCGTGATGGAGGACCCGAAGACGCGCGTCGATGCGGACAAGGATTCGGCAGCGAAGGAGCGCACGGCCTTTCCGTTCGACGTGGTGATCAATCCAGTCTGGCGGCCGGCCGGCGACGAGATGCGGACGTTTCCCGAGGGGTGCCTGAGCATTCCCGGCCTGCTGGCTCCCGTTCCACGCCATCGCGTGATCGAGGCGGAATGGACCACGCTGGACGGCGCGCCGCGGACCGAGACCTTGCGTGGCTGGCCGGCGCGCATCTTCCAGCATGAAAGCGATCATCTCGATGGCAAGCTCTATCTCGACTATCTCGAGGACCGCCCGTCGGTGTCTTATCCCGAGATCGGCCGCGGTGTGTCCGATGATCTGCTGATGCGGCTGGGGCTCGAAACAGCGACCCGCTGATATCGGCGCCGGCGCGACGCGGGTCGATCGTTCGACTTGGGTGCAGGCCGGGCTTTCACCGCACGAGCAGTACACCCTCTCCCCTTGCGGGAGAGGGTGGCTCGCGAAGCGAGCCGGGTGAGGGATCTCTCTTGGCGCGCACGGCTGGTGGAGAGAACCCCTCACCCGCCTACGATGCTTCGCATCTCCGGCACCCTCTCTCACAAGGGAGAGGTGCACCGCCAATGCCGTGATAGTTAGCTTCTAGAAAAAATCAGGCTGGCGGCCCACGACCCGCCGCGAGTGAACGAGCTACCCCCTCGGATAGCTCATCGCATACGCCTCGGTCAGCGCGTGTTCGAGCAGGCGGCCGGCGCTGAAGCCGGCGAGTGTTGCGGGGCGCTCGATGCCCGGCAGCAGCCGGTCGCACGGTTCAGGCGCGCCGATCACGGTGCGCAGTGGAATCCGCTCCGCATAGGTCGGGAATGCGTAGTCCTCCTCGTCGTCGGCGAGGCCCTTGCCGCGGATCTTGGCCGAGGCCTTCTCGATATCCATCATCACCACGGCGGTGGCCTTGATCTCCTGCGTCGTGCTCCGCCGCAAGGTCGCGGTGCGGCCGGGAAAGAAGCGATCGACCATCATCATCAGCGCGCGCTCCTTCTCTGTCTGGTCCTCGATCAGGTGGGCATGGCCGAATGCCATCACCGAGCGGTAATCGGCGGAGTGGTTGAAGCCGCAGCGTGCCAGCACCAGGCTGTCGAGATGAGTGACGGTGAGGCAGGCGGCCTGTCCCTCGGACTGGTTGCGCAGCATGCGGCTGGCGCTGGAGCCGTGCCAGTACAGCGTTTGCCCCTCGCGCCAGTATAGCGTCGGCGTGCAGTAGGGCAGGCCATCGATGACATAGGCGACATGGCAGAGCGCGGCGGAATCGAGCAGGGCGTGCACGGTGGCGTGGTCGTAACGGCCGCGGTCGTGGCGGCGCTTGACGCGATTGACCTGGTCGACGGGATAGCTGGTGAGGCCCTGCTCGGACATTCTCATTCTCCTCTTGGCGACTGTTTTGTGCCATGACAAAGTGGTCGCTGCGAGTTCCACTTTCATGCCAAACAGAGCAACCACTTCGAAGCGTCCCCGGGACGATGTGCAGGCGCTGCCGATCCGGCTCGATCGCGCGATCCGCAACCAGCCGCAGCAGGTGCACAGCGCGCTGCGGGCTGCGATCGTCGACGGCCTGCTGACGCCCGGCCTGCGGCTGCCGTCGACGCGCGTGCTCGCCGAGCAGCTCGGCGTCCGCCGCAACGCCATCGTCGCGGCCTATGAACAGCTGTTGTCCGATGGCCTGGTCGAGGCGCAGCACGGGTCAGGGACTTTCGTTGCCAGCGAGCTGCCGGCGCCGCCGACGTCTGCGCCGGTCGCCGACATTGCGATCCGCACCACGCCGCATCGCCCCTTCGCGCTCGGCTTCACGTTGACCGATCCATCGCTGCTCAAGCATCTCGCCAGCGCCAGTCGCCGCCGCATCATGCTGGCTGATGTCGATGCGCTCGGTTATGGCGACCCGCGCGGCAGCCTGCATCTGCGCACCCAAATCGCGCATCACCTGGCTGCCAACCGGGGTATCCGCTGCGATCCGAGCTGCGTCATGATCGTGAACGGCACGCAGCATGGCCTGCGGCTTTGCGTCGAGGCACTATTGAAGCCCGGTTGCGCGGTCTGGTTCGAGGATCCCGGGTACTACGCTTCGCGCGATACGCTGCGCGCCGCCGGCATGAAGCTGGTGCCGGTGCCTGTTGATGCCGAGGGCATTGTCGTGACTGCCGGCGAGAAGGCAGACATCGCCGCAATGGCGGCCTATGTCACGCCGTCGCATCAATTCCCGACCGGTGTGCCCATGAGCATGGCACGCCGCGTCGCGCTGTTGAACTGGGCGAAAGCGGCCAAGGCCTACATTTTCGAGGATGATTACGACAGCGAATATCGCTTCGCCGGTCCACCGCTCACCGCGCTGGCCGGCATCGGCGGCGAGCATGTGATCTATATCGGCACCTTCGCCAAGACGCTGTTTGCAAGCTTGCGGCTGGCCTATCTGGTGCTGCCGCCGGCTGCGGTCGGCCGCGTCGTCGCGGCGCGCGCTTCGCATGATCGCTTCCCGCCGCGCTTCATGCAGGATGCGCTGGCCGACCTGATGGCGAACGGCGTGGTGTCAGCGCATATGCGGCGGATGCGCCTGCGCTACCGGCAGGCGCGCGACGCGGTTGCGGAGACGCTGGCGAAATACGCCGACGGATGCCTGCACATCGCCGCGCCCGCGCAAGGCCTGCATCTGCTAGCGACGTTGCAGCCCGGCACGCCGAAGCAGGCCGCTGCCGTGATCCGCGATCGCGCCGGCGTCGAATGCCGGCTGTTGTCGGAAGCACGCATCATGCAGCGCGGCCCCGATGGCTTCGTGCTGGGCTATTCCGGCTTCGCCACCAGTGATCTGGTCAATGCCGCGAAGCGGCTCGGCCGCGCGGCGCAGGAGGTGCTGGATGCCGCGCCGCGCCGGCATCGTCGGAAATCATAGTCGATGGATGACGCGGCGCCGATCAATAGTCTCCGGCGAAAGGGAAGCCCGTGGGCGCAGCGATCTCGATGCCGAGCTTCTGCTGCAGCTCCGCGCTGAGATGGGCGCGCAGCGCGGCATCGCAGACCGCGTAGCCCCAGTTCATCAGCCGATTCTGCTGGTCGCGCGGCATCTTCTCCAGCCGGGTCGGGATCGCCGCCAGCGGTGCAGGGTCACGGTGCAGGCAGCCCAGCGGATCGCTCGGCAAGTGATAGTCGGCGAAATTGGTGCGGATGCCCCAATAGGTGCCGGTATGGTCGCCGCGCTGATAGGCATCGATCAGCTGTCGCTTGCGCAAGCTGCGGACCTGGTTGTCGACGACGTCGAGCACGCGGACCGCGTGGCGCGCCCAGTCGTGCGCAGGGTCTTCCTCCGGTGCGATCTTCTGGCCGGCATCGCTGACCAGCAGCGTGGAGAAGCGCTTCACCGTCTCCAGGCCGAGATTGTCGTAGACGCCGCCGTCGCTCAGGATCGCCTTGGTCGTGTAGGCCGCATTGTGATTGAGGTCGGCGCCCCTGGTCGCGCGGACCGGCTGCTTGATCGGCAGGGTCAGCGGCGACAGGATTGGCGGAAACGCCGAGGACGCCGCGACCGCCGTCGCCAGCGTCACGTCCGGCGCATCGATCAGGCCGACGCGGTAGTCGCCCATATAGGGGCGCGAGAACCGCCACAGCGCCGCGGTCTGCACGTTGGTCGCGTTGATGACGAAGCGCGGCGCCGCGCCATCGTGATCGTCGGGCAGGTTGGCGAGCTTTGAGCCCTTGAACAGCACCTCGTCATAGGCCTTGGCCACACGATCGCTGATGCTGCCGGGCAGGAAGATGCCGCCGATGACCGCGCCGATATCGACGCTGGTGTCCGCCATCTTTTGCATGCCGTCGACGAAGAGCTGAAAGTTGGCAGCCTTGCCGGCGTTGAACTCCAGCCGGCTCCACAGCAGGCCGAGATAGGCCGCCGTGATCGAGCCGCCGGAGACGCTGGAGATGCGCTTCAGCCTGCCCAGCAGGCCGATTTCATTGAGCCGCCACAGCGCGCCGACGTGAAAGACCATGGCACGATAGCCGCCGCCTGACAGCGACAGCGTGACGCCGTCTTCGCGGTCGGTCAATTCGGAATCGAGATCGGTAGGTTCCGTCGGCATGGCAAATCCCCCTGCTTGCCATCGGTCGCGCGAGCAGGACTGCACGTTCAAGGTGATCGGAAATAATATAGCACGCAGCGCGCCGGCGGACGCGCGCGCCGGCTATGGATAGGCGTCCTGCGGACTGCTCGTCGTGCTTTGCAGGATCCGCCGCAGCGTGATCGGCGTGCCGTCGGAGACGAATTGCAGCTCGTAGGTCCTCCCGGCTTCGTCCGTCGCGGAACAGTTGATGCTCGCAACTTTCAGCGCGGCGAAGCTGCCGATCTGACGGCAAACGCCATGGGACGCTTCCGTGACCGGCACAGGAATGCCGTCCACCTTCGGGCGCGACTTCGAATTCAGCAGCATGCGGTCGACCGGCAGTTCGTAAATGTCCTGCTGCACCCGCGAGCGGTGGCCGTGGAGACCCGAAAATGCGATGATGTGGCTGTCGTCGGCAGGATCGTCGAGCGCAACCGTGAAGTGTGCGCGGCCCTTCTCGCTGTGGAAGAACGCGACGGTCTTGCACGGGAATTCGTGTCCGTCGACCGTAAGCTTGCTGCAAGTTCCGGACATCAGAGCATAAATATCGATGTCGGGCTTTTCGGTCGGCTGGGTCAAGGCGGGCTGGGTCAAGGCGGGCGTCGTTTGCGCCGCAGCAGGGCCGGCCAGGCACAACATGAGGACGGCGAGAACGCGCCGGTCCACCAGGCGGTCGAAGAGCCGGTCAGGGCGCAGGGTCATCGGCGGGCACGGCCTCGGTAATGGGCTGTCGAATCCTAGCCGAGGAAGGTTCGCGGCGAAAGCAGCCGGGAGACGATTCTGCCGTGTCGGCGGGCCGAGGGCCGGCCGGCGCTGCTTGGCCGATACCAGTTTCGAGCTTCATTTTCCCAGCAGGGTCTGCACCCGCAGCTTCCACAAATTCCAGACCCGCTCCATGATGACCATGTTGACCGCGTCGGCCTTCGTGCTTTCCTCCGGGCTGAGGAAGGTGACGTCAGGGCCGAGCGTCGAGCGCCTGGGTCTGCAGCCGCGCATTGACATCGGTGTAATAGGCGCGGAACACCGCGACCTTGACGGCCGAGCCCACCGCGACATCGCCATGGCCGCGCATCAGCACGACAGCCTTGTCGCCGAGCGCCTTCGCCAGCGAGTTGCCGATCGCGTTGTTGCGCACCAGCATGTCGGTCGCGCCGAAATCCTTGGCGATGTCCCAGACCGGCGCGCCGATGCCGATGAAGGCTCCATTATGGAACATCGGCTTGAGCTGCGTCTTGCTGTCGGCAAATGGAATTACACCGGGCGAATGCGCGTGAACGACCGCCATCACATCGGGGCGCGCCCGGTAGATCGCAGCGTGGATGAAGCGTTCCAGGAAGATGGCGCGGCCGCGCGCGTCGACCGGCTCGCCGTTCTCGTCGAACTCCATGATGTCCTCGGCCGTGACCAGCGCAGGGGCCACCGAGCGCGCCATCAGGAAATGCTTCGGGTTGGTCGGCGAGCGCGCACTGACATGGCCGAAGCCGTCGACCACGCCGAGATCGGCGAGGATGCGGCTGCCGACCACGATGTCGTCGAGCACCTCGCGTGGGACATTGGGAAGGACGTCCTGGGCGCGCAGTGGAATGGCGAACGAGGTCAGCAGGATACCTACGAGAGCAGCAATCAGACGGTTGGTCATGGCGACCTCATCGCTTGCATCAAATCACGGTTGTCATCCCGGGGCGCGCGTAGCGCGAGCCCGGGATCCATAACCCCAGGCAGATGTGCGTGGCATGATAGCAGACATCTGTGCCACAGAACTGCGTCCGGTTGCTATGGATTCCGGGCTCGATGCTTCGCATCGCCCCGGAATGACGGATAGAGAGAGCTGCGCTTAATAGCGCCCCTCACGACCCCGCCTTCGTCTCCCGCACCATCGCATCCTTGCGCCGTTTCACGTCTGGATTGAGCGCCAAGCCGAGGCCCGGCGCGGACGGCGCCTGCACCAGGCCGTTCTTGATGACCGGCAGCTCGGTGACCAGCTCGCGATACCAGGTTGCGAGCGTCGCGCGCACCACCTCCTGGAAGATCGCGGTCGGCGCGTGCAGCGCCAGATGCAGGCCGGCCATCAGCGCCACCGGGCCGGTGCAATCGTGCGGCGCCACCGGCTTATTGTAGGCTTCCGCTAAGGCCGGCGATCTTGCGCGCCTCGGTCAGCCCGCCGCACCAGGCGATGTCCAGCATCACGACGTCGACTGCATCGGCCGCCAGCAAATTGCGGAAGCTTGCCGCGCCGGCCAGCGTCTCGCTGCCGCAGATCGGCGTCCTGACGCGGCGGCGCAGGTCGGCCAGGCCCTGGACGTCGTCCATCTTGTTCAAGGGATCCTCGACCCAGAACACGCCATAATCTTCCAGCGCGCGGCAGATGCGCTCAGCGGTGTGCGCGCCCCACAGGCTGTGCAGCTCGCACATCACCTCGATGCGGTCGCCGACCGCGGCGCGGATCTTCCGGAACGGCTCCAGTCCCGGTCTTGAGGTCGGTCGAGCGAGATGGCGTGGCCGCCATTGGCCGCGAACGGATCGAACGGCCAGATCTTCATCGCGCCATAGCCTTCGCTGAGCAGGCTTTCGGCGAGCGCGCCGGCATCGCGCATGAAGGCGACCTGGTCATCGTAGGGGCCGAGCGCGGCATCGGAGCTGCCGATCTCGCGGCGTTTGGCGGCTGAAGTGTTGTAGGCATAGCCGGCGCAGGTGTTGTAGGCGCGGATCTCGAGCCGGCTGGCGCCGCCGAGCGCCTCATGCATCGGCACGCCGTGGCGCTGGCCTTTGAGGTCCCACAGCGCGATGTCGATCGCGCTCGCCGCGCGCACCTCGGCGCTGGCGCTGTGAAAGCCGAGATAGGGCGTCAGCAAGGTCGCGCGAGATCGCCTCGATGCGCCGCGAGTCCTGGCCGAGCACCAGCGGCGCCACCAGCTCGTGGATCGCAGCCTCGACGGCCTGCGTGCCGCGAAAGCTTTCGCCAAGGCCCGGTCAGGCCTTCATCGGTCTCGACCTCGACCCAGATCAGGTTCGGCCGCTCGGCGATGCGGATGGTGCGAAGGGATGTGATGCGGGACATTGGGAGTCCTTCTTGTTAGCTTAGCCGTAAATGCTATGCGTTACCGCTGCTTCAATGGATGCCGCTGCACCCTCTCCCCTTGTGGGAGAGGGTGGATCGAAATCGACGCGAAGCGAGCTGCGAGCCGGGTGAGGGGTCTGTCTCGGCATTTGCGAATGCGGATGGAGACCCCTCACCCGCCTTCGCTTCGCATCTCAGGCACCCTCTCCCGCAAGGGAGAGGCTGGACCTTCATTTGTCGCACCGGCCGACCTATCAAGTCACCGGCGCGGGATTGAACAGCGTCAGGTCGTTGTGCATGCCCCAGTGATCCGCCCAGGGCTTTTTCCGGCCGCTGGCGACATCCAGGATCAGCTGGAACAGCTCCCAGCCGATCTCCTCGATGGTCATCTCGCCGGTGGCGATGCGGCCGGCGTCGAAGTCGATCAGGTCCTTCCAGCGCCGCGCCAGCTCGCTGCGGGTTGCGACCTTGATCACGGGCGCGGCGGCCAGGCCATAGGGCGTGCCGCGGCCGGTGGTGAACACCTGCAAGCGTCATGCCGGAGGCGAGCTGCAAGGTGCCGCAGATGAAATCGCTGGCCGGCGTAGCGGCGAACAGCATGCCCTTCTGCCGCGCCTTCTCGCCGGGCGACAGCACGCCAGTGATGGCGCTGGAGCCGGACTTGACGATCGAGCCCAGCGACTTCTCGACGATGTTGGCAAGGCCGCCCTTCTTGTTGCCGGGCGTGGTGTTGGCGCTGCGGTCGGCGCCGCCGCGGGCGAGATAGGCGTCATACCAGGCCATCTCGCGCACCAGCGCGCTGGCCGACGTCCTCGTTGACGGCGCGGCGGGTCGAGCAGCTGGATCGCGTCGCGCACTTCGGTGACTTCCGAGAACATCACGGTGGCGCCGGCGCGCACCAGCAGATCCGCCGCAGAAGCCGACCGCCGGATTGGCGGTGACGCCGGAGAAGGCGTCGCTGCCGCCGCATTGCATGCCCGATGACGAGATCGGACGCCGGGCAGGTCTCGCGCGTGCGCTTGTTGAGAACTTGCAGCCGGCGCCTCCGCCTGCGTCATGATGGCCGTCGACGATGGCGCCGAAGCCGTCGAAGGCCTCGTCCTGCATGCGCACGATGCTGTCGCTCGACGCCTTCCGGCAGCAGCCGCTCGGGCGCGAGCTTCTCGCAGCCCAGGCCGACCACCAGGACCTCGCCGCCGAAATTCGGATTGTGCGCGAGGTTCTGCAGGGTGCGGATCGGCACCACGGCATCGGGCGCGTTGATCGCGACGCCGCAGCCATAGGCATGGGTCAGCGGCGACGACGTCGTCGACATTGGGATATTTCGGCAGCAGCTCGGCCTTGATGCGCTTGATGCGCGTATTCCATGGTGCCCTTGACGCATTGCACGACTGGTCGAGATGCCGAGCATGTTCTTGGTGCCGACCGAGCCGTCGGCGTTGCGATAGCCTTCGAAGGTATAGCCTTCGAGCGGCGGCAGCGGCGGCGGCACGGCGGTCGACATTTCGAGCTTGTCGAGATCGGGGCGCGTCCGGCATCTCGATGCGGGCCTCGTCGACCCATTCGCCGCGCCGGATCTTCGACTTTGGCGGTGCCGATCACCTCGCCGTAGCGGATGATCGACGCGCCTTCGGTCGATATCGACCAGCGCGGTCTTGTGGCCCTGCGGCACGAAGGCTGTTCAGCTCCAGGCCGCAGGGAAATTTCGTGCCGGCCGGCAGGCCGAAATCATTGACGACGATCGCGACATTGTCGCGCGCGTTGAGCTTGATGTAGCGCGGCTGCTCCACCGTCGGCGTCTGATGTTTCATGCCTGCTCCCTTAAATCTTAAGTTCTTTGGTCCGGCTCGACTGCGGCGTCCGCGGTATTAACCTCGTCCCGCTTGCGGGGAGAGGTCGGATGGCATCGCCAGATGCACATCCGGGTGAGGGGGTACAGGTCTTACAACTCGCACCGCTCGGGCGTCTGTCCCTCACCCCAACCCTCTCCCCGTGAAGAACGGGGAGAGGGAGCGCACCGTCATTGCCGCTCGCGCTGAGCGCTGATCACACCGGATAGATGTAAGCCGTCTTCACCGTCGTGTAGAACTCGCGCGCGTAGGAGCCCTGCTCGCGGGCGCCATAGCTCGAGCCTTTGCGGCCGCCGAACGGCACGTGATAGTCGACGCCGGCGGTCGGCAGGTTGACCATCACCATGCCGGCCTCGCTGTTGCGCTTGAAGTGCGAGGCGTATTTCAGGCTGGTCGTGCAGATGCCGGACGCAAGGCCGAACTCGGTGTCGTTGGCGATCGCCAGCGCCTCGTCGTAGTCCTTGGCGCGGATCACGGCGGCGACCGGGCCGAAAATCTCCTCGCGCGCGATGCGCATGTTGTTGTTGGCCTCGGTGAACAGCGCCGGCTGCATGTAGAAGCCGGGCGTCGTCGCGGTTCAGCAACTCGCCGCCGCAGGTCGAGCTTGGCGCCCTCGTCCTGGCCGATCTTGAGATAGCTCAGGTCCTGGTCGAGCTGGCTCTGGTCGACCACCGGGCCGATATGGGTGCCCGGCTTGAGCGCGTCGTCGACCACGAGGCCCTTCAGCCGCTCGGTCATCGCGGCGACGAACTTGTCGTGAATGCCTTCGGTGACGATCAGCCGCGAGGAGGCCGTGCAGCGCTGGCCGGTGGAGAAATAGGCGCCGTTGACGCAGGCTTCGACCGCGACCTTGAGGTCGGCGTCGTCGAGCACGACCATCGGGTTCTTGCCGCCCATCTCGAGCTGGAATTTCTTCATCGGGTTGGACAGCACGCAGGCCTGCGCGACCTTGCGTCCCGTGCCGACCGAGCCGGTGAAGGTGATCGCGCCGACGTCCGGATGCTCGAGCAGCGTCTGGCCGACCACCGAGCCGCGGCCCATCACGAGGTTGAACACGCCGGCGGGAATGCCGGAGCGCGCGATGATCTCGGAGAGCGCATGGGCGCAGCCCGGCACGAGCTCGGCCGGCTTGAACACGACGGTGTTGCCGTAGCAGAGCGCCGGCGCGATCTTCCAGGCCGGAATGGCGATCGGGAAGTTCCAGGGCGTGATCATGCCGACGACGCCGACCGGCTCGCGGGTGATCTCGACGTCGACGCCGGGCCGCACCGACTGGCCCTTCTCGCCGATCAGCCGCAGCGCCTCGCCGGCGAAGAACTCGAAGATCTGGCCGGCGCGGCCGACTTCGCCGATGCCCTCGGGCAGCGTCTTGCCTTCCTCGCGCGCCAGCAGCCGGCCGAGCTCTTCCTTGCGGGCGAGGATCTCGGTCGGCGATCTTGTTCAGCGACGTCGTAGCGCTCCTGCGGCGTCGAGCGCGACCAGGCCGGGAAGGCGGCCTTGGCGGCGGCGATCGCCTTCTCGGTCTGCGCCTTGTCGGCCTTGGCATATTCGCCGACGACGTCGTTGGTGTTGGAGGGGTTGATGTTGCTGGTGACGCCGCTGCCGTCCACCCATTCGCCGGCGATGAAATTCTTCAAGATCGCGTTCATTCTATTCTCCACGCATGTGCTCGCGTTTGACGCGAGCACTCTATCCGATCGGATCAATCAGCGCACGAGGCACGGGCGCTTGTCGTCGAAGGTCCAGCCGGGGATCAGGTACTGCATCGCGGTCGCGTCGTCACGCGCGCCGAGCCCATGCTGCTGGTAGAGCGCGTGCGCCTGCGCGATCGCGGCGCGGTCGATCTCGACGCCGAGGCCCGGGCGATCGGGAATGGCGATCTTGCCGCCCTTGATCTGGAACGGCTCCTTGGTCAGCGCCTGGCCGTCCTGCCAGATCCAGTGGGTGTCGATCGCGGTGACCTTGCCCGGCGCGGCGGCGCCGACATGGGTGAACATCGCCAGCGAAATGTCGAAATGGTTGTTGGAGTGCGAGCCCCAGGTCAGGCCGTTGTCGCGGCAGGTCTGCGCCACCCGCACCGAGCCCTGCATGGTCCAGAAATGCGGATCGGCGAGCGGAATGTCCACCGCGCCCAGCCGCAGCGCGTGCGAAAGCTGGCGCCAGTCGGTCGCGATCATGTTGGTCGCGGTCGGCAGGCCGGTGGCGCGGCGGAACTCGGCCATGATCTCGCGGCCCGAGAAGCCGGCCTCGGCGCCGCAGGGATCCTCGGCATAGGCGAGGATGCCGTGCATGTCCTTGCAGAGCCGGATCGCTTCGTCGAGCGACCAGGCGCCGTTCGGATCGAGCGTGACGCGGGCCTGCGGGAAGCGCTTGGCGATCGCGGTGACGGCCTCGATCTCGGCCTCGCCTGCGAGCACGCCGCCCTTCAGCTTGAAGTCGGCGAAGCCGTAAGCGTCGTGCGTCGCTTCGGCGAGCCGCACCACGGTCTCCGGCGTCATCGCCTGCTGATGGCGCAGTTTGAACCAGCCATCCTTCTCGCCTTCGCCGGTCGCGTAGGGCAAGTCGGTCTTGGTTCGGTCGCCGACGAAGAAGAGATAGCCGAGCACCTCGACGGACGCGCGCTGCTGGCCTTCGCCGAGCAGGGCTGCGACCGGCAGGTTCAAATGCTGGCCGAGCAGGTCGAGCAGCGCGGATTCCACTGCGGTCACGGCATGGATCATCACGCGCAGATCGAAGGTCTGCTTGCCGCGGCCGCCGGCATCGCGATCGGCGAAATTGGTGCGGATCGCTGCCAGGATGTTGTTGCAGGCGCCGATGCTCTGGCCGACGACGAGGTCGCGTGCGTCCTCCAGCGTCTTGCGGATCTTCTCGCCGCCCGGCACCTCGCCGACGCCGGTGTGGCCGGAATTGTCGGTGAGGATGACGATGTTGCGGGTGAAGAACGGCGCATGCGCGCCGCTCAGATTGAGCAGCATGCTGTCGCGGCCGGCGACCGGAATCACCTCCATGCCGGTGACGATGGGCGCGCCTGTGAGCCCTGCGCGGATCGTGTCCTGAACCATCTGCTCCTCCGTTATCGTCTTGTTAGTCCGACTGCATCACAACCACCGTGATTCCGGGGCAAGGCCGCAGGCCTTGAACCCGGAATCTCGAAATTGGCCTGCGTCTTTTCTTCTCCAACAATATCGAGATTCCGGGTTTAATCGCCAACGCAAAGCCGCTGCGCGTCTTCGCATGACGATTCCCCGGAATGACAGCCGACAATTACTCGGCTGCCTGGCGCGCCTGGGTCAACTTCGGCAGCGCCTTCACCAGCGCGGTCAGTTCGGCCATCTCCGCATCGGTCAGGTCTGTGAGCGGCGGGCGCACCGGGCCGGAGTCGCGGCCGATGACCTTCATGCCGGCCTTGATGATCGAGACCGCGTAACCCTTCTTGCGATTGCGGATCGCGATCAGCGGCAGGATGAAATCCTTCAGCCCGGCATGGATCGCTGCGTGGTCGCGCTTGCGCACGGCGGCGTAGAAGCTGGTGGCGAATTCCGGCACGAAGTTGAACACGGCGGACGAATAGGTGGTCACGCCCATGTCGAGATAGGGCAGCGCGAAGGTCTCCGCCGTCGGCAGGCCGCCGATATAGGTCAGGCGATCGCCCATCCTGGAATAGACCCGGGTCATCAGCTCGATGTCGCCGATGCCGTCCTTGTAGCCGACCAGGTTCGGGCAGCGCTCGCACAGGCGCGCGAGCGTATCGGGCTGCAGGATCGCGTTGTCGCGGTTGTAGACGATGACGCCGATCTTGACCGAATTGCAGATCGCCTCGACATGGGCGGCGAGGCCCTCCTGCTCGGCATGCATCAGATAGGGCGGCAGCAGCAACAAGCCGTCAGCGCCGGCCTGCTCCGCGCCGATGGCGATCTCGCGCGCGATCGCGGTGCCGTAGCCGGTGCCGGCCAGCACGGGCACGCGGCCCTTGGTCTCCTCGACCGCGACCTTGACCACCTGCGGAACCTCGGCTGCGGTCAGCGAGAAGAACTCGCCGGTGCCGCCGGCGGCGAACAGGCCGGCGACGTCATAGCCGCACAGCCAGTCCATGTTGGACCGGTAGGTCGCCTCGTCGAAGGAATAATCCGCCTTGAACGGCGTTACCGGGAAGGAGAGCAGGCCGCCGCCAATCTTCTGGGCCATCTCCTGAGGGGTCATCTTGCTCATCGCGCCGCTCCTTGGAATTTCCATGACATGATTTCGTCAATTCGGACGCTTGTCTGCCGCGCCCGCGGGCTTTTGGTAAGCCCAAGAAGTAGGCCCAAGTCCGATGCCGGTCCAAGCCAATCACGGTATCGATCAATGCGAGATCGGCATCAATCTTCGGCCTGCTGCAATGTGGCGAGACCGCCGGCAATCTCGACCAGCGCCGGCAGCAACGGGTTGTCGTGCTCGCGGCGCCAGACGATGAACAATTCGACCGGCGCCGGGTTGCGCAGCTTCAGTGGGCGCAGCCTGACGTCGGCGATTCTGCAGGCTGGTCGCGGCTTCCGGCACGATGGCAAGCCCAAGGCCGGCGCGCACCATCGCCAGGATCGAGTGGATCTGGCTCAGATGCTGCACATAGCGCGGCAGCACCTCGGCGCGCATGAACTGCGCCACCAGCAGGTCGTGGAAGTAGCGCGCCTCCGACGGCGAATACATGATGAAGGGCTGGTCGTCGAAATCCTTGATCGAGATGGTCTCGCTTGATGCCAGGCGATGCCGCCGCGGGATCGCCGCATAGAGCGGCTCGGCCAGCACGCGCCGGGTGGCGAATTCGGGCCGCGCGATCGGCGGCCGCAGCAGGCCGGCGTCGATCTGTCCGGACGCCAGCGCCTCCATCTGCTCGCCTGAGACCATCTCCTGCAGCGACAGGTCCGCCTCCGGCAGCTTGGTGCGGCAGGCCGCGACCAGGTCGGGCAGGAAGCCGTAGGCCGTGGCGGCGGTGAAGCCGATCTTGAGCGCGCCGCTCTTGCCGTTGGCAATCCGCCGCGCCACCTGCGCCGCGGTCTCGGCGAGCTTCAGGATGCGCCGCGCCTCGGGCAGGAAGCTGCGGCCGGCCGGTGTCAGCTTCACCGAGCGGCTGGTGCGCTCGAGCAGCGGCGCGTCGATGATGTGCTCCAGCACCTGGACCTGCCGCGACAGCGGCGGCTGCGTCATATTGAGCCGCGCGGCTGCGCGGCCGAAATGCAGCTCCTCGGCGACCGTGACGAAGCAGCGGAGCTGGTTGAGGTCGAACATCGATGCCTCCCTGGCATGGATCGAGCATGCGTGAGGACGGATTAGCATCGATTGGGGAGGGCGTAAAATCAAGCTCGTCAGAGGCATGCGAGAGGTGGCCGCGAAGCAGGTGCACCCTCTTCCCTTGTGGGAGAGGGTGGATCGCCGGCGCGGATACGACGGCGAGCCGGGTGAGAGGTCTCTATCCGCTGAGATAGACCCCTCACCCGTCGCGCTTCGCGCGCCACCCTCTCCCGCAAGGGGAGAGGGTGACCGAGTGTGCGGCGAACTAATTCACCCGTCTCTGCACGAAAAAAAACGGCGGCCAGAGGCCGCCGTCAAGTCGAGCACAAGCTGTGGTGCTCAGGAGGTTCGGAGTTGCACCCGCTCGATCTTGCCGACGATGAAGAGGTAGGCGATCGCCGCCACCAGCGCGTTGAGGCCGACGAAGACCAGCGCGCCGTTGAACGATCCGGTCGCGGCCAGGATGTAGCCGATCACGATCGGAGTGGTGATGCTGGAGAGATTGCCGAAGGTATTGAACAGGCCGCCGGAGACGCCGCCGGCTTCCTTTGGCGAGGTGTCGGAGACGACGGCCCAGCCGAGCGCGCCGATGCCCTTGCCGAAGAACGCGACCGCCATCAGCCCGACCACCAGTGCCTGGCCGTCGACATAGTTGCAGCCGATGATCGCCATCGACAGCAGCATGCCGCCGACGATCGGGATCTTGCGCGCAAGGGTCAGCGAGCCGGTCTTGCGTAGGATTGCGTCGGAGATGATGCCGCCGAGCACGCCGCCGAAGAAGCCGCACAGCGCCGGCAGCGGAGGCAACGAAGCCGGCCTGCAGGATCGACAGCCCGCGCTGCTTGACGAGATAGACCGGGAACCAGGTCAGGAAGAAATAGGTCAGCGTGTTGATGCAGTACTGGCCGATATAGACGCCGAGCATCATCCGGTTCTGCAAGCAGCTGGCGGATATGCGACCATTTCGGTCCGCTGGACGTTCTGAGCAGCTTTGCCGGCTGTCGAGATCGACCAGCGCGCCGCCGTCGCGGATATAGTCGAGCTCGGCTTCGTTGATCGACGGGATGCTCCTTCGGCTCGAACATGGTCTTGATCCAGATCGCGCCCATGACGAGGCCGAGCGCGCCCATCACCGTGAAGACGTGGCGCCAGCCGAATTCATGCGCGATCCAGCCCATCAGCGGCGCGAAGATCACCGTGGCGAAATATTGTCCGGAGTTGAAGAACGCCGACGCCGTGCCGCGCTCGTTGCTCGGGAACCAGGCGGCGACGACGCGGGCATTGGCCGGGAAGGAGGGCGCTTCGGCAAAGCCGACCAGAAAGCGCAGCGCGAACAGGGTTGCGATCGCGGCTCCGCCGCTCAGGAAGCCGATCCAGCCCTGCAGCATGGTGAAGACCGACCAGACCAGAATGCTCGTGGCGTAAACCCATCGCGAGCCGAAGCGGTCGAGCAGCCAGCCGCCCGGCACCTGGGCGATCACATAAGACCAGCCGAAGGCCGAGAACACGTAGCCCAGCGCGACCGGATTGAGGCCGAGGTCCTTGGAAAGTGCGGGGCCGGCGATCGACAGCGTGGCGCGGTCGGCATAATTCACGGTGGTGACCAGAAACAGCATCGTCACGATGAAGAGCCGGACGCGCGTTCGGCGCACCTCGGCCACGGACGCAATTGTGCTCATGCGCACACCTCTCTTGAAACGTTCCTCGCGGACCTTCCTAGAGAGATGTCACGGAGGGGTCCAAGCCGAAACCGGTATCGATCAATACAAATTTTGGATCGATCGGTTTCCGCGGGCGCACCAGCCGGTATCGCGGACGGAACGTTCCGGCGCCAGCTTTGACGCATCGGGCGCGCTTCGCGGGCAGCGCTTGTCCTGCTGCCTCGGTCCATGCACAATCGCGCCACGAACGAACGGGAGTCGCACCGCGTGAAGGCCGTCCATACCGAGCTGCATCGTAGCCATGATCCGCAATTCTATCCTGGTGCGCGGCGTCGTCAAGCGCACCACCGAGCAGCCTGAACGTGCCGATCGCCTGCTGGCAGGCCTGAAGGCCGGCAATCACGAACTGGTGGCGCCGACCGTGTTCGGCCAAGGGCCGCGGGCGCGGGTGCACAGCCCGGAATATCTCAATTTCCTCGAAGAGGCCTGGGAAGCCTGGGCAGCGCTGCCAGATTCCGGCTCCGAGATGATCCCGAACATGCACCCGGTGCGCAACGCCGCGACCTATCCGACGCATATCGTCGGCCGGCTCGGCTGGCACACCACGGATACGTCGGCGCCGATCGGTCCGGGCACCTGGGCGGGCGCCTGCGCGGCGACCGATGTCGCCACCACGGCGGCGCAGATGGTGCTCGACGGCGAGGACGCGGTCTATGCGCTGTGCCGCCCGCCCGGCCATCACGCCTATCGCGATCTCGCCTCCGGCTTCTGCTTCATGAACAATTCCGCCATTGCCGCTGCGCATCTGCGCCAGCGCCACGAGCGCGTCGCGATCCTCGATGTCGATGTCCATCACGGCAACGGCACGCAGGGCATCTTCTACGAACGCCCCGACGTGCTGACGGTCTCGATCCATGCCGATCCGGCCGCCTACTATCCGTTCGTCTGGGGCTATGCGCATGAGCGCGGCGAAGGCGCGGGCTTGGGCGCCAACCTCAACATTCCGCTGCCGCTGAAGACCGGCGATGACGGCTACATGAACGCGTTGGAGACCGCGGCGAAAATGATCCATGCCTTCGCGCCGACCGCACTGGTGGTGGCGCTCGGCCTCGATGCGTCCGAGCACGATCCGCTCGCGGGCCTGGCCGTGACCACACCCGGCTTCCGGCGCATCGGCGCCGCGCTGGCGCATCTCGGCCTGCCGACCGTGCTGGTGCAGGAAGGCGGCTATCTCTCGGATATCTTGGGTGAGAACCTCACGGCCGTGCTCGCGGGGTTTGAGGAGGCGAGGTGAGGGGCGCGTCATCTATCAGCACGTCATTCCGGGGCGACGCGGAAGCATCGAACCCGGAATTTCGTGTGAGGAGCGAGAGCAATGGCGATCTCGAAATTCCGGGTTCAAGGCCTTTCGGCCTTGCCCCGGATTTTGACGAGGAGGATGAGCTTAGTTATCCGATCGGCACCGCCACGTAGTGCGTGTTGTTGGCGGACTTCACCCGCATCAGCACGTCATGCTTGCCGCCGGACTTGGCGTCCGACAAGCGCGCTGCGCAGATCGGACACGCTGCCGACGCTCTGGCCGCGCGACATCGAGGATCACGTCGCCCGATTGCAGGCCGTGCTCGGCGGCCGGGCCTTCGGGATCGACCGCCGGTGATCACGACGCCCTTGGCTCCGGCGCCCGCGACCTCGCTCGCAGGCGCAACCTGCAGGCCGAGATGCGGCACGCCGCGCATCGAGCCGTTGTCCTCGCTGCCGGTGCTGGCATTGGCCTGCTTCTGATGCTCGCTGGGCATCGTCGCCAGCGTCACGTTGATGGTCTTCTGCTCACCCTTGCGCAGGATGTCGAGCTTGGCGGTGCTGCCGGGCGCCATCGCCGAGATCTCGCGCGCCAGCGTGCGCGAATCCTTGACCGCATTGCCGTTGACGGCGGTGATCACGTCGCCGGCTGGATGCCGGCCTTGGCCGCCGGCGTATCGGGCTGGGCCTCGTCGACCAGCGCGCCCGACGCATTCTTCAGCCCGAGGCTTTCGGCGATGCCGGCGGAGACCGGCTGCACCTGCACGCCGAGCCAGCCGCGCGTCACCACGCCTTTATCCTTGAGCTGCGCGATCGACGTTCTTGGCGGTCGCAGCCGGCACGTCGAAGCCGATGCCGATCGATCCGCCGGACGGCGAATAGATCGCGGTGTTGACGCCGACCACGTTGCCGTTGGTGTCGAAGGTCGGCCCGCCGGAATTGCCCTTGTTGATCGGCGCGTCGATCTGCAGATAGTTGTCATAGGGGCCGGAGCCGATGTCGCGGCCTTCGGCGGAGACGATGCCGGCCGTGACGGTGCCGCCGAGGCCGTAGGGATTGCCGACCGCGACCACCCAGTCGCCGATCCGCGGCATCTGCGGTCTCGAAATTGACATAGGCGAAATCGCTGCTCGCCCTCGACCTTGATCAGCGCGAGGTCGGTCTTCGGATCGGTGCCGATCACCTTGGCGGTGTAGGTCTTGCCGTCATCGGTCGTGACCTGGACGGTCTTGGCGTGATCGACGACGTGATTGTTGGTCACGGCATAGCCGTCGGCGGAGATGAAGAAGCCGGAGCCGACGCCGGTGATGATCTGATGGCGCTGCATCTGCGCGCCGTTGCCGCTGCGCCGAATTGCTGGAAGAAGCGCTCGAACGGTGTGCCGCGGAAGTCTGTTCGGCACGTCCTGATCTTCACCGTTGCGGCTCAGCATGCTGGCGTTGGGCGTTTCGTCGAGCTGCACGCGGACCGAGATGACGGCAGGTTTTACCTTGCTGACCAGATCCGCAAAGCCGTTGGGACCCTGCTGCGTCTGCGACGTGGTCGTCGCGGCATGCGCGCTCTCAGTAAAGTGTCCGTAGCCCATTGGGCCAAAGACAAGAGCGGAACCGAGAACGGCGACGGAACCGAGCAGCGCGATGCGCCGGGCAGCGAAAGACTTCCGTGGTTGTTCATGTGAACCTGTCATGATCGTAATCTCCAAGGAGGCGGGAGGGGAATGAATGTCGAGCCCTGCAGGCTTCGATGGAGAGATAACGATCGACCCATTACGACACGCTGGCCGTTGCATTAATTTGTCCTGTCGAACAGATTAATTCGCGGCAAGCTAATGCGTAGTTGTCAATGACGACTTGGCGAGCAGACGCCCTATGATCTCAATTGAACGCCATGCCGCCGCTGAGCGCGATGGTCTGTCCGGTCATGTAGGGATTGTCCACCAGCAGCATCACGGCCTTGGCGACCTCGTCCGCGGTGCCGAAGCGGCCGAGTCGGAATCCGGACTGACCAGATTGGGCTGGCCCTTCATCATGTCAGTCTCGATCAAGGATGGCGCCACCGCGTTGACGGTGATGCCCTCCTTGACCAGCCGCGCCGCATAGCCGCGCGTCAGCCCTTCCATCCCCGCCTTGGACGCATTGTAGTGCGGGCCGATCGAGCCGGCGCCGCGGGATGCTCCAGAGGAGATGTTGACGATGCGGCCCCATTTGCGCACACGCATCGAAGGCAACACAGCCTGGGTGCAGAGGAACGCCGATTTCAGGTTGACCAGCATGGTGCGGTCGAAATCGGCCTCGGTCAGATCGTCGACGCCGCGCGTGATCGCGATGCCGGCATTGTTGACGAGGATGTCGATCGAGCCGAGCTCCGAATTGACCGTGTCGATCAGCTTCGCCACCGCATCGCCGTCGGATACGTCGGCCTGAAACGGCGCGGCACGCGCGCCGTTGGCCTGCAATTCCGTCGCGAGCTTTTCAGCCTCGTCAGCTCGCTCACGATAATTGATCGCGACATTGGCGCCGGCGTTCGCGAGTGCCCGGCAGATCGCCGCGCCGATGCCGCGCGAGCCGCCGGTGACGAGAGCGGTGCGGCCGCGAAGAGAGGATTGGGACATCACGCGCTCCGTCCAGGATGACATTCACCGCGCCGAAGTAGTCGCTCAGGTGCGAGGCAATCCGCCGCCGGCCGCCGCATCGGCCTCGAAGAAGGATTTCAGGCCAAGGAAGCTGATGTCGGGCCTGGTGACGAGATAAACCGGGATCGGACGTAGGTACGCGTCGTAGCGGCCCTTGCTCTCGAACTGCTTGCGGAAGGCGGATCGCGCGACGCGTTGGGGAAGCGCGGCGGGAATCCCGCCGGCGATGAAAACGCCGCCGCGGGCGCAGAAGGTCAGCGCGAGATTGCCGGCGACGGCGCCCAACCAGGCTGCAGAACATATCCAGCGTGGCGCTGCTGGTCGCGCAACTGCCGTCCAGCGCGGATTGCGTGATCGCGGCCGCGTCGCGCTCCGGTACGGGCGCGCCATCGAGCGCGGCGATCGCTCGGTAAATGTTCTCCAGGCCCATACCGGACAGTGCGGCCCGCTCGATCGAGGCATGACCCAAGTGTTGTCGTATCTTCGCGAGCACCTGCGCTTCGCGCTCGGTAGTCGCGGGTAAGGTCGCATGGCCGGCCTCGGTGACGGCGACCGCCGGTCGGCCGTCATTGGGCAAGTAGCAGGCGGCACCAAATCCAGTGCCCGGGCCGAGCACCAGCATCGGTGCGCCGGCAACCGCCTGCGTGCCGCCGAGCGGAAAAAGATCGGCCGGCGGGAGCGCCGGCAGTGACCAGCCGACCGCCTCGAAATCATTCAAGAGCTTTGCCGAGCGCAGGCTAAAGCGAGACTTCGAGCTCGGCGCCGTCGATGATCCAGTGGCTGTTGGTCAGGGCGCAGCGATTGTTCTCGATCGGGCCGGCCACGTCCAGCACCGCGGCTGACGGCAGGGCCGCCGGCCTCATGGCGCGACAGGAAGGCCGCGACCGCATCGACCGAGCTCGGAAAATCCGCGACCTTGAGATGCGTGATCGGCCCGATCACGCCGTCGTCGAGCAGCGCGAAGCGCGCATTGGTGCCGCCGATATCCGCCAGAAGAACGCGCTCGCCCATCCCTCAGCCGCTTCCATCCGGTTGGCGCTGCCGCTGAGGAACCCGAATCCCGGCGGCCGCAGTCATGTCCGCTTATCACCGCACCCGAACTTTGGGAATGCGGTGGCCCGCGGACGTGGTCGATAGAGACAATGCCAAAGCGTCACGAACGGTCCGGCGCCACGCAAAATAATCTCATCATTCGCGACACGTCATCGCCGTCCCGGCCGCCCATATCCCGGGCCGTGCGGCGCCCCCGGCGCGTGACCGATCCGCGCGCGGAGGGCTTGCATCCGCCCCTGAACCTGTGGAACGTGCCGCCGCGATGGAGAAGATCCAAAAGCTGAAACAAGAGCTGAGACAAGAGCCTCGATGAGCGTATTCGTCCTGCGGCAATTCCTGACCCTGGTGGCGACACTGGTCGGCGCATCCCTGATCATTTTCCTGGTGCTGGATGCCTTGCCCGGCAATGCGGCTCAGACGCTGATGGGCGCCGACGCCTCGCCGGACGCGATCCGCGCGCTCACGGTCAAGCTCGGGCTCGACCAGCCGCTGCTCTATCGCTACGCTGCACTGGATCGGCGGCATGCTGGTCGGCGATCTCGGCAACTCCTACGCCTATGGCACGCCGGTCGCCGGCCTGATCGCCGAACGGCTGGCATTGACGATTCCGCTCGCGATCCTGTCGATGGCGATCACGGTGGTGCTGGCGCTGGCGGCCGGCATCTACACCGCCGCCAACCACAACAAGCTCGGCGACGTCGGCGTGATGTCGCTGACCCAGATCGGTATCGCGTTGCCGAACTTCTGGTTCGCCATCCTCTTGATCCTCTTGTTTGCGGTGAAGCTGCAATGGCTGTCCGCCGGCGGCTTTGCCGGCTGGGACGACGGCATCTGGCTTGGCGTGAAATCGCTGCTGTTGCCGGCCGTCTCGCTGGCGGTGGTACAGGCCGCGATCCTGGCGCGCGTGACGCGCTCGGCCGTGCTCGAGGTGCTGCGCGAGGATTTCGTGCGCACCGCGCGCGCCAAGGGCCTGAGCCGGCGCGAGGTGCTGTGGCAGCACGTGCTGCGCAACGCCATGATCCCGGTCATGACCGTGATGGGCCTGCAATTCGCCAACCTGCTGGCGGGCACCATCGTGATCGAGAACGTGTTCTATCTGCCCGGGCTCGGCCGGCTGATCTTCCAGTCGATCGCCAATCGCGACCTGATCGTGGTGCGCAACTGCGTCATGCTGCTCGCAGGCATGGTCGTCGTGGTCAATTTCGTGGTCGACGTGCTCTATGCCGCGATCGACCCGCGCATCAAGGTGCACGACCTGTGAGCTCTTCCGCCACGATTCCGCTGACGCCGGCTGCTTCCATCAGCGCCAACAGCTTCTGGCGCCGCGCGCTGCGCCATCGCAGCTTCGTGCTCGGCGGCGTGCTCTGCCTGTTGGTGCTCGGCGCCGCGCTGCTGTCGCTGGTCTGGACGCCGTGGTCGGCCTACGACATCGACGTCGTTTCCAAGCTGAAGCCGCCGTCCGCGTCGCATTGGCTCGGCACCGACGTGTTCGGGCGCGACATCGTCTCGCTGCTGCTGGTCGGCGCCCGCGCGACCATCCTGGTCGGCATCATCGCGGTCGGCATCGGCCTCACCTTCGGCGTCTGCCTCGGGCTCATCAGCGGCCGCACGCCGCGGCTGGACCGAGGAGCTGATCATGCGCATGAGCGATTTCACCTTCGCCTTTCCCGCCGTGCTGTCGGCGATCATGCTCGCCGCCGTGTTCGGACCGGGCATGGTGACCTCGATCACCGCGATCGGCATCTTCCAGATCCCGGTGTTCGTGCGCGTCATCAGCGGGCTCGGCCGGCGCGATCTGGGCGCGCGAATTCGTGCTGGCCGCGCGCGCCTGCGGCAAGGGCCGTTTCCGCATCACCATCGAGCACGTGCTGCCGAACATCATGTCGGTGCTGATCGTGCAGGCGACCATCCAGTTCGCGCTCGCGATCCTCGCCGAGGCCGCATTGTCCTATCTCGGGCTCGGGCACCCAGCCGCCGACGCCGTCCTGGGGCCGCATGCTGAACGAGGCGCAAAGCCTGCTGTTCCAGGCGCCGATGCTCGCGGTCTATCCGGGCATCGCGATCGCGATCGCCGTGCTCGGCCTCAACCTGCTCGGCGACGGATTGCGCGACCTGCTCGATCCCCGGCTGTCGCGGGAGCGCTGAGCATGGGCAAAGCCAACGATACGCCGCTGATTGCCGTCGACGGTCTCGGCATCTCGCTCAACACCAGCCGCGGCCGCGCGCAGGCGGTGCGCGAGGTGTCGTTTGCGCTCCGGCGGGGCGAGACGCTGGGGCTGGTCGGCGAATCCGGCTGCGGCAAGTCCATCACCGCGCTGGCGCTGATGGGGCTGTTGCCGGACAGTGCCATCGTCTCCGGCAGCATCAGGCTCGACGGCGGCGAGCTCGTCGGTCTTACGGATCCCGATTATTGCCGGCTGCGCGGCAACCGCATCAGCATGATCTTCCAGGAGCCGATGACCGCGCTCAATCCGATGCACACGATCGGGCGGCAGGTGGCCGAGCCGCTGCGCCGGCACAAGAAGCTCTCTGCCGCGGAGGCCCGCAGAGCAGGCGATCGCGCTGCTCGATCGCGTCGGGCTGCCCGATGCGGCCAGGCGCGTCGATGCCTATCCGCACCAGTTCTCCGGCGGCCAGCGCCAGCGCGTCACCATCGCGATGGCGCTCGCCTGCCAGCCGGACGTGCTGATCGCCGACGAGCCGACCACCGCGCTCGACGTCACGATCCAGCGCCAGATCCTCGATCTCATCGCGGATCTGGTCGAGGAGCGCGGCATGGCGATGATCCTGATCAGCCATGATCTCGGCGTTATCGCCGAGAACGTGCAGCGCATGATGGTGATGTACGGCGGCACCGTGGTCGAGAGCGGCACCGACCGAGCAGGTGTTCTCGCGGATGGGCCATCCCTATACGCAAGGCTTGTTTCGCGCCCGGCCGCGGCTCGGCGCCGGCAAAGGCACGCGGCTCACGACCATCGCCGGCACGGTGCCGGAGTTGGCCGACCTGCCGACGCGGCTGCACGTTTGCCGATCGTTGTCCGCTGGTGATCGATCGCTGCCGCGTCGGCGCTGCCTGCGGCGCTCGACGTCGGCGACGATCATCGCGTGCGCTGCATCCGCACCGATGTCACGATGGCGGGCGCTGCCGCGGAGGCCGGCGCATGACCGACCTGCACGCACATGTCCGACGTGCCGCTGCTCGAGGTCAAGGATCTGGTGCAGCGCTACGCGCTGCCGCGCGAAAGCCTGCTGCGCGCGCCGGGCGAGGTGCTGGCGCTCAACGGCGTCTCGGTGCGGGTGATGGCGGGGCGGAGTCTCGGCGTGGTCGGCGAATCCGGCTCGGGCAAGTCGACCTTCGCGCGGCTGGTGATGGCGCTGGAGCGGCCGACCGCCGGCTCGGTGCATGCTGTCCGGGCGCGACCTCAACGCGCTTGCCGGCCGATGAACTGCGCCGTGCGCGGCGCGATTTCCAGATGGTGTTCCAGGATCCCATATGGCTCGCTCGATCCGCGCCAGACCATCGCGCGCGTCGTCGCCGAGCCGCTGACCGCGCTCGGCAGGCTCGATCGCGCCAGCTTGCGCGAGCGCGTCGCCGCGCGTGCTGCGCCAGGTCGGCCTGCGCGATGCCGACATGGACAAATATCCGCATGAGTTCTCCGGCGGCCAGCGCCAGCGCATCGCGATCGCGCGCGCGCTGATCACGCAGCCGAAGCTGATCGTCGCCGACGAGCCGGTGAGCGCGCTCGACGTCTCGGTGCAGGCGCAGGTGCTCAACCTGCTGCAGGATCTGCAGGAGCAGTTCGGCCTGAGCTACGTCCTGATCAGCCATGATCTCGCGGTGGTCGACTATCTCTGCGACGAGGTCGCGGTGATGTATCTCGGCCGCGATCGTCGAGCAGGGCACGCTCCGAGGACCTGTTCGCGCGCTGCGCCCATCCCTATACGCGCGCGCTGCTGGATGCCGTGCCGCGCGCGAAGGCCGGCGCCGTCAGGCAGCGCCGCGAGGCCTTCGCGACGGCCTCGCAATCGGCCGCGAGCAGCGGCTGTCCCTATGCGCCGCGTTGTCCGCTGGCCGATCAGCACTGCCGCGATGTCGCGCCGCAGTTGCGCGGGATCGGTCAGAACCATCTGGCCGCGTGCCACAAGGCGGAGGCCGTGATGGCGCTTGCCGCCGCCTGCGGCCGAGAGCCGGTTCGGCCCTTGTGCCGGATCGGCTTTGACGCGTAACTTCAAAGTGTCCGGGGAGTGAAAGCATGCTGAAGAAACTATCGATCATCGCCGTCTGCGGCCGCGTTCGCGGCCAGCGCGCTGCCTGCGCAGGCGCAGAGCAAGAAGGACAGCGTCGTCATGGCGATGACGCTGGAGCCGCCGGGGCTCGACCCCACCAACGGCCGCTGCCGCGGCGATCGCCGAAGTCACGCTCTACAACATCTATGAGACGCTGACCAAGATCAACGAGGACTCATCGGTCTCGCCGCTGCTGGCCGCGAGCTGGCAGGCCTCGCCCGATCTGAAGACCTACACCTTCAAGCTGGTCAAGGGCGTCAAGTTCCAGAACGGCGAGCCGTTCAATTCCGCGGCCGTGAAATTCTCGTTCGATCGCGCCGCGGCGCAGAACAGCACCAACAAGGACAAGGCGCTGTTCCAGAGCTTCGAGAACGGTCGACGCGCCCGACGCCGACACCATCGTGATCACGCTGAAGAATGCCGAGCCGAACCTGCCGTTCCTGCTCGGGCCAGGCGACCGCCGCGATCGTCGAGCCGAAGAGCGCACGCGAGCGACGCGACGCAGCCGGTCGGCACCGGGCCCTATACGCTCGGCGCCTGGGCCAAGGGCTCGTCGATCACGCTGAACAAATGGCCGGACTATCGCAACGCCGCCGCGATCAAGCTCGCGAAAGTGTCGATCCGCTTCATCTCGCGATCCTTCGGCGCAGGTCGCAGCGTTGCTGTCCGGCGACGTCGACGCGTTCCCGCGCGTGACCGCGGGCCGCAGCCTCGCCCAGTTCAAGGCCGACCCGCGCTTCACCGTGCTGATCGGCGGCTCCAAGGCGAAGACCATCGTCACCATCAACAACAAGAAGAAGCCGCTCGACGACGTCCGCGTCCGCCGTGCCATCCTGGCCGCGATCGATCGCAAGGCGATGATCGAGGGCGCCGCCGATGGTTTCGGCACGCCGATCGGCAGCTTCTACGTGCCGGGCTCGCTCGGCTATGTCGACACCACCGACATCAACCCCTACGATCCAGAGAAGGCGAAGAAGCTGCTGGCGGAGGCCGGAGTCACCACGCCGCTCGAACTGAGCCTCAAGCTGCCGCCGCCGGGCTATGCGCGGCAAGGCGGTGAGGTGCTCGCCGCCGAGCTCGCCAAGGTCGGCATCGTCGCCAAGATCGAGAACCTGGAATGGGCGGCGTGGCTGTCGCAGGTCTTCAACGGACCGCATGATTTCGACCTCACCATCGTCGCGCATGTCGAGCCGTTCGACCTGGTGAAGTTCACCGAGACCAACTACTATTTCGGCTATCACTCCGAGGCGTTCGACAAGCTCTATCAGTCGATCGTCGCCACGCCGAACGAAGCCGAGCGCGCCAAGCTGCTCGGCGACGCCCAGCGCATGCTGGCGACCGATGCTGCGGCCGGCTTCCTCTACCAGCCGCAATATATCAGCATCGCCAACAAGAAGCTGAAGGGCATGTGGAAGGACGTGCCGCAGTTCGAGAACGATTTCTCGAGCTGGTCCTGGGAGTAAGCAAAGGTCTCGCCTGTTGCGTCACAACCGTCGTCACTCCGGGGCAAGGCCGCAGGCCTTGAACCCGGAATGACGGCGACCATGACGCGGTCGGACTATTCGGCGAGGCCGAGCGCGACGAGATGCGCCGCGCCGGCGCGCACATGATCGTGGTTGCGCAATTCCAGGATCAGCCGCGGATTTGATGTCAGCCGCGCCAGCGCGCGGAACACGGCGGCCCAGCTTATATTGCCTTCGCCGGGCGCCCAGTGGCGGTCGGCATAGCCGTCGGTGTCCTGCAGATGGACATGGGCCAGCATGTCGCCGGCGGCCTCGACATAAAAGTCGACCGGTGGCGCGCCGGTGGAATGATGCGCGTAGTTGGCGTGCCCGGTATCGAGCGAGACCCGCACGTGTGTGCTGCCGAGCGCATGCGCCAGCTCGACGCGATCATGCGGATCCTTGTCCTCGATGTTCTCGATCACGATCTCGCAGCCGATGTTTTCGGCGCGCGCAATGACCTCGCGCAGAGTTGCGTGGACGCGCTCGATCATGTTGGCGCGGGCGTCCGGAACAATGTCGAGATTGTTGTGGTCCCAGGTCGTATAGGGCGAATGGATCACCATATGCGTCGCGCCGAGATACTTCGGCGATCTCCAGCCCCTGCAGCAGACGCTTCGTCACCATGCTGCGGATCATCGGATCCTGGCTGTCGATCTTGAAGCCCCAGAACGGCCCGTGAATGCCGCGGCGGCCGGTGTGGCCGTCGAGCATGGAATTGATCCTGTCCGCGGTCGTGCGCCAGTCGCCGTCGAGCTGTCCGGATCAGATGAAATCCTGGATCTCGAGGTCGCGCTGGCGCTCCAGCAGCCAGTCGCGATACGCGGGGATCGAATTGATGTTCAGGGCGGCGCCCAGAACGGGCAGAGGTGCGGACATGTGCTGAATCCTTGTGGTCGTATGAAGTCCCGAGCGCTAGCGCGGTTCGGTGACGGGGGGTGAATGATAGTCACTGCGAGCGGTGACAGCGTGGTCACGGCTAGATGCATCCCTCGCCCGCCTGCCACAGCGCATCCAGCCCCGCGCGATAGGTCGGATAGGCCAAGGTGACGCCGAGCTCATGCTTCATCCTGATATTCCTGACCCGCCGGTTGCTGGCATAGAAGCTCCGCGCCATCGGCGACAGCTCGGCGGTCTCGAACGGCTGCTCGGGCGGCGGCGTCATCCCCATCAGCTCAGCCGCATAGGCGATGACGTCCTGCGGCGGCGCCGGCTCGTCGTCGCAGATGTTCCAGCTGCCACCGCGGTCACATGCGATCGCACCCATGATCGCGCGCGCGATGTCGTCGGCATGGATGCGGTTGAACACCTGGCCGGGCTTGACGATGCGGCGCGCGCGGCCGCGCCGCAGCTCCAGCGAGTGCATTGCGGCCGGGGCCGTAGATGCCGGCCAGCCGCAGCACCGCGAGCCGATCGCCGAGCAGTTCGCGCCAGCGCCGCTCGACGTTCGAGCCGCGCCGCCGTGCGGTCGAGCTCCGGGCTGCGGCGCGGTGTCCTCGTCGATCCACGCGCCGCCATGGTCGCCATAGACGCCGATCGTGGAGAGATAGACCACGCGCCGCGCGCCGCCGTTGGCGATCGTCGTTCCGAAGGCGTCGAGCACGTCGTCTCCGGCAGGACCGGGAGGCGCCGAGATCAGCACGACATCGGCGTCGCCCCTTCGCCAGCGTCGCAGGCGAGGCTGCGCCGCGATCGAACAGATCGATATCGAGCGCGCCAAGCTGCGTCGCGCTTCTCGGCGTTGCGCACCGTGCCCGAGATATGGCTGAACGCCGTGCCTTGCGTCGCGATCAGGCGGCCGGCGGTGTAGCCGACGCCGGTGATGAAGAGCTTCATGCGGTCAGATCATTTCCTTACATTTCGGCAGAGTGCCGTTATCGGCTGACGGTTCTGCCGCATCATAGCACAGCACGAGCGTGCGTGCCTCAGCCCGGCAGATAACGCGCGCCTTCCTTGCCGAGAAAATCCAGCATCGCCTGCGCCGGCGGCAGCAGCACCTTGTCGGCGCGCCGGATCGCGTGCCACTGCCGGATCAAGGGCAGGCCGGGCACCTTGAGGGCGACCAGCCGGCCGTCGGCGAGCTCGTGCGAGACGGTGTGCTGCGAGATGAAGGCGATGCCGAGGCCCGCGATCACCGCCTGCTTGATGGTCTCGTTGCTGTCCATCTCCATGCCGATCGCCGGCTGCAGGTCGTTCTTCTGGAAGAAGCCCTGCATCAGCATGCGCGTGCCGGAGCCAACCTCGCGGGTGATGAAGACTTCGCCAGCCAGCTCGGCCAGGCTGACCGGCTTCTTGCGCGCCGCCAGCGGATGGTCGGCAGCGGCGATGATGACATGCGGATGCTTGCCGAGCAGCCGCATCTCGACCTGCAAATCCTCCGGCGGCCGGCCCATGATCGCGATGTCGAGATCGTAGCCGCGCAGCGCCTCGCGGATGTTCTCGCGGTTGCCGATGCTGAGCGAGACATCGACCTTGGGAAAGCGCCGCGAGAACGCGGCGATGGCGAAGGGGACGAAATATTTCGCGGTCGAGACCGCGCCGATCGAGACCCGGCCACCGCTGCGGCCGGCAATCATATCGAGCGTCTGCTCGCAATCGAGCAGCGCAGCCTCGACGCGCTCGGCGAGCGCCAGCACGCTGCGGCCGGCATCGGTCAGGACCATGCCGTCGCCGGTGCGCTGGATCAGCGGCAGCCCGGCGAGCTCCTGCAGGTTGCGGATCTGCAGCGTCACCGCGGGTTGCGTCAGATGCAGGCGGCCGGCCGCCGACGTCACCGATCCGGCCTCCTGCACGGCCGCGAGCGCGCGGAGCTGGCGGATGGTCAGGTCGCGCGAAAAGCGCCGCGCCATCGAGGAACTCCTCCCATAAGCAAAACTTTGGCCGATCCAAAGATAAAGAAATTTTACTAATTGAGCAATCGGCGCGTTGATAGCTGCCAACGAAGCGGCGCCGATCGGACGTCGCCGCGTCAAGTCCTGACAACAGGGCGGAGGGAGCGGCTCATGGATCAGCGCCTGGATCAACGCCCGACATTGCACGTCCATCTCGCGGCATCGCCGGCCGCGCAGGAGTCCGGTGCGGCCTGTGCCGCGATCGTCGCGGCACTCGCGGGGGCGGCGCGCGGCCTTGCAGCCGTGATCGCTGCCGGTCCCCTCGGCAGCGGGATGGAGGATGCGGGAAGCATCAATTGCGACGGCGACGTCCAGAAGCAGCTCGATCTCGTCGCCGACCAGATGATGCGCCGTGCGCTGCAGAAGGTGCCGGTGGCCGGGCTGCTGTCGGAGGAGGGCAGGTCGCCCGAGATCGTCGACGCCAGCGCGTCGTTCTGTGTGGCATTTGATCCGCTCGACGGCTCGGCCAATCTGCAGAACAACATCTCAGTCGGTACCATCTTCTCGATCCGGCCGCGCGGCCGCGACGTGATCTCCAGCTTCTTCGAGCCCGGCACTGCGCAGCGTGCGGCCGGCTTCTTCATCTACGGGCCGCAGACCTGTCTGGTGCTCGCGCTCGACCGCCGGGTCGATCTGTTCGTGCTGAATCCGACGATGGGTGAGTTCGTGCTGGTGCAGCGGGGCCTGCGCATCCCGCAGGATACCGCGGAGTTCGCCATCAACGCTTCCAACCGTCGGCACTGGAATGGCGCCGTGCGCAACTACATCGACGAATGCCTGATGGGATCGGGGGGGCCGCGCGGCTGCGACTTCAACATGCGATGGATCGCCTCGCTGGTCGCCGAAGCCTATCGCATCATGATGCGCGGCGGCGTCTTCCTCTATCCGGCCGATGCGCGCCTCGGCTATCGCGAGGGACGGCTGCGGCTGGTCTACGAGGCGCATCCGATGGCGCTGATCATGGAATGGGCCGGCGGCGCCGCCTCCAACGGCCGCACGCGCATCCTCGAATTGTCGGCGCGTACGCCGCACCAGCGCGTGCCCCTGATCATGGGCGATGCGCGCGCCGTGCGCGACGTCGACACACTAAGCGAGGGTATCGAGCCGCTGTTCGAAAGCGGCAACGCGCCGCTGTTCGCACGCCGCGGCCTGTTTCGTTGAGCGAGGTTTCCCGGAGAAATCCTATGTCGCGCCGTCATCCCATCATCTCCATCACCGGCTCCTCGGGCGCCGGCACCACCTCGGTGAAGAAGACGTTCGAGAACATCTTCCGCCGCGAGAACGTCAACGCCGCCTACATCGAAGGCGACGCCTTCCATCGCTACGACCGCGAGGAGATGCGCCGCAAGCTGATCGAGGAGCAGGAGCGCGGCAACAAGCATCTCAGCCATTTCAGCCCCGAGACCAATCTGTTCGAAGATCTGGAAAAGACATTCCGCGACTACGCCGAATCCGGCACCGGCATGACGCGCCACTATGTCCATGATGAGGAGGAGGCGCGGCTCTATGGCGGACCTCCCGGCACTTTCACCGAATGGGCGCGGCTGCCGGACGAATCCGATCTGCTGTTCTACGAGGGGCTGCATGGCGCCGTCGTCACCGACAAGGTCAACATCGCCCAGCACGCCGATCTGAAGATCGGCGTCGTGCCGGTCATCAACCTCGAATGGATCCAGAAGCTGCACCGCGACCGCGGCGCGCGCGGCTATTCCACCGAGGCGGTGACCGACACCATCCTACGGCGGATGCCGGACTACGTGCACTACATCTGTCCGCAATTTACCGAGACCGACATCAACTTCCAGCGCGTGCCGACGGTCGATACCTCGAATCCGTTCATCGCGCGTTGGATCCCGACGCCTGATAAATCGATGGTCGTGATCCGCATGCGGAATCCGCGCGGCATCGACTTCCCTTATCTGCTCTCGATGATCCCGCACAGCTTCATGTCGCGCGCCAATTCGATCGTGATCCATGGCGCGAAGCTCGATCTCGCGATGCAGCTCATCCTCACCCCGCTGATCCTGCAATTGATGGAACGAAAGAGGCGCTCGCTATGACTGCTATCGCTTTGCAAATGGTGGCCCCGTCAACCGATCCCGGCCACGCCGGGCTGGCCAATGCCGTCCGTTTCCTCGCCATCGACGCGGTGGAGAAGGCCAAGTCCGGCCATCCGGGCATGCCGATGGGCATGGCCGATGTTGCGACGGTGTTGTTTTCTCGCTTCCTGAAGTTCGATCCAACTGACCCGAGCTGGCCGGATCGCGACCGCTTCGTGCTCTCGGCCGGCCACGGCTCGATGCTGCTCTACGCGCTGTTGCATCTGACCGGTTACGAGGCGGTGACGCTGGATCAGCTCAAATCGTTCCGGCAATGGGGATCGAAGACGCCGGGCCATCCGGAAGTTGGCCACACGCCCGGTGTCGAGACCACCACCGGGCCGCTCGGCCAGGGCCTCGCCACCGCGGTCGGCATGGCGCTGGCCGAGCGCATGATGAATGCGCGCTATGGCGATGACCTCGTCGATCACCACACCTATGTGATTGCCGGCGACGGCTGCCTGATGGAGGGCATCAGCCACGAGGCGATCTCGCTCGCCGGCCATCTCAAGCTCAAGCGCCTGATCGTGCTGTTCGACGACAACGGCATCTCGATCGACGGCACCACCAAGCTCGCCTGCTCCGACGATCAGCTGGCGCGCTTCGCGGCGTCGGGCTGGGCCACCTGCCGGATCGACGGGCATGATCCGGCGGCGATCGAAGCGGCGATCACCGCGGCGCGCGACGGCGACCGTCCGAGCCTGATCGCCTGCCGTACCACCATCGGCTTTGGCTCGCCGGGACGGCAGGGCTCGGAGAAGGCGCATGGCGCGCCACTCGGCCTGGAGGAAATCGAGAAGACGCGTGCGGCGCTCGACTGGCCACATCTGTCGTTCGAGATTCCTGCTGATGTGCTCGCCTGCTGGCGCGCGATCGGCGCGCGCGGCAGTGTCGCGCGCCAGGTCTGGAAAGAACGGTCGCGACGCCTCGGTGGCAACGGCCGCTCCGCCTGCCATGACGCGCTGAACCGCAAGCTGCCGGCGGCCTTTGCCGATGCGATGACGGCGCTGGTCGCGCAACTCGCGGAGGAGGGCCCCGCGATCGCCACGCGCCAGGCGTCGCAACGCGTCATAGATGCGATCGCGTTAGCGTTGCCGAACCTGCTCGGCGGCTCGGCTGACTTGACGCACTCCAATCTGACCAAGGCGAAGACGCAGACGCCGGTCACATCAGATGCGATGGACGGCAACTACATCCATTATGGCGTGCGCGAGCACGCCATGGCGGCCGCCATGAACGGCATCGCGCTGCATGGCGGCTTCATTCCCTATGGCGGCACCTTTCTCGCCTTTGCCGATTACAGCCGCCCGGCGATCCGACTCGCGGCGCTGATGGGCATACGCGTCATCCACGTGATGACGCACGACTCGATTGGGCTGGGCGAGGATGGCCCGACGCATCAGCCGGTCGAGCATCTCGCGGCCCTGCGTGCGATTCCGAATCTCCTGGTGTTTCGTCCGGCCGATGCGGTCGAGACCGCGGAAGCCTGGGACTGCGCGCTGCGCGCGGAGACGCAGCCCTCGGTGCTGTGCCTGTCGCGGCAGGCGATGCCGGCATTCCGCCGTGAACGAACGAGCGAAAACCGCGTTGCGCGTGGCGCCTATCCGGTGATGGAGCCGGACGGCGACCGCGACGTCACTTTGATTGCGACCGGCTCGGAGGTTGCGATCGCGCTGGCCGCGGCGAAGTTGTTAGCCGCCGAGGGCGTGCAGGCGGCCGTTGTCTCGGCGCCGTGCTTCGATCTGTTTCGCACACAGACATCCGAATATCGCGCGCAAGTGCTCGGCACCGCGCCGCGGATCGGTGTCGAGGCAGGAATCGAAGGCGATTGGGCGCGCTGGCTGGGAGACAACGGCGAGTTCGTCGGCATGACCGGTTTCGGTGCATCGGCGCCGGCCGAGGTGCTTTACCGCGAATTCGGCATTACGCCGGCGGCGGTCGCGGACGCCGCGATGCGCGGCATCATCCGCGCGCGTGCCTCGTAGGTAACAACAGACGGAGACAGGACCATGGCACGGATCACCTTGAGGCAGTTGCTGGACCACGCCGCCGAGCGCGGCTACGGCGTGCCGGCCTTCAACATCAACAATATGGAGCAGGGGCTCGCGATCATGGAGGCGGCGGCCGCGGTCGATGCGCCCGTCATCATGCAGGCCTCGCGCGGCGCGCGCGCCTATGCCGGCGACATCATGCTGGCGAAGATGATCGAGGCGCTGGAGGATATGTATCCGCAGATCCCGCTCTGTCTGCATCAGGATCACGGCAACGACGAGGCGACCTGCGCCACCGCAATTCGGCACGGCTTCACCTCCGTCATGATGGACGGCTCGCTGCAGGCCGACGCCAAGACCGCCGCCGACTACGATTACAATGTCGATATCACCCGCCGCGTGGTCGAGATGGCGCATTGGGTCGGCGCATCAGTGGAAGGCGAGCTCGGCGTGCTCGGCTCGCTCGAGCATGGCGGCGGCGAGCAGGAGGACGGCCACGGGGTCGAAGGCGAGGTCAGTCATGACCAGCTGCTGACCGATCCGGCGCAGGCGGTCGACTTCGTCCGCGCGACCAAAGTCGGACGCGCTCGCGATGGCGATGGGCACTTCGCACGGCGCTTACAAATTCTCGCGCCAAGCCCGACGGCGATATCCTGGCGATGCATGTGATCGAGGAGATCCATCGCCGCCTGCCCAACACGCATCTCGTCATGCACGGCTCGTCCTCGGTGCCGCAGCCTCTGCAAGACATGTTCAATCAGTTCGGCGGCGAGATGCCGCAGACCTGGGGCGTGCCGGTCGAGGAGATCGTTCGCGGCATCAAGCACGGCGTGCGCAAGGTCAATATCGACACCGATTGCCGGCTGGCGATGGCAGCGGTGTTCCGCAAGGTCGCGACGCAAACGAGAGCCGAGTTCGATCCGCGCAAATTCCTCAAGCCCGCGATGGACGCGCTGCGCGACTTTGTGCCGCGACCGCTTCGAGCAGTTCGGCACCGCCGGCAATGCTTCGCGCATCCAGCGTGTTGCCGCTCGCTGAGATGGCCCGGCGCTATCGCACCGGCGCGTTCGATCCGCAGGTCGGGAATATGACCGCAGCCGCGTGAGTGACGCGCGAATCACTCGACACAGCACGAAGGAGGAAGACGATGAACGACCAGTCGATCACAGTGCGCGGCAAGGATCGCTACAAGTCCGGCGTGATGGAATACAAGCGCATGGGCTATTGGGAGCCTGACTATCAGCCGAAGGACACCGACGTCATCGCGCTGTTCCGGGTGACGCCGCAGGATGGCGTCGATCCGACCGAGGCGTGCGCGGCGGTCGCCGGCGAATCCTCGACCGCGACCTGGACGGTGGTGTGGACCGACCGGCTCACGGCGGCGGAAAAATATCGCGCCAAATGCTACCGCGTCGATCCAGTGCCGAACTCGCCGGGCGTCTACTTCGCCTATATCGCCTATGATCTCGACCTGTTCGAGCCGGGCTCGATCGCCAATCTCACGGCGTCCATCATCGGCAACGTGTTCGGCTTCAAGCCGCTGAAGGCGCTGCGGCTGGAGGACATGCGGCTGCCGATCGCCTATGTGAAGACGTTCCAAGGCCCGGCCACCGGCATCGTGGTCGAGCGCGAGCGGCTCGACAAGTTCGGCCGGCCGCTGCTGGGCGCCACCGTCAAGCCGAAGCTCGGCCTCTCCGGGCGCAACTACGGCCGCGTGGTGTATGAAGCGCTCAAAGGCGGACTCGACTTCACCAAGGACGACGAGAACATCAACTCGCAGCCCTTCATGCATTGGCGCGAGCGCTTCCTCTATTGCATGGAGGCGGTCAACAAGGCGCAGGCCGCGACCGGCGAGATCAAGGGCACCTATCTCAACGTCACCGCGGCGACCATGGAGGACATGTATGAGCGCGCCGAATTCGCCAGCGAGCTTGGCTCGACCATCATCATGATCGATCTGGTGATCGGCTACACCGCGATCCAGTCGATGGCGAAATGGGCGCGCAGGCAACGACATGATCCTGCATCTGCACCGCGCCGGGCATTCGACCTATACGCGGCAGCGCTCGCACGGCGTGTCGTTCCGCGTCATCGCCAAATGGATGCGGCTCGCCGGTGTCGACCACATCCATGCCGGCACCGTGGTCGGCAAGCTCGAAGGCGATCCGAACACCACGCGCGGCTATTACGACATCTGCCGCGAAGACTTTAATCCGATGCGACTCGAGCACGGCGTGTTCTTCGACCAGAACTGGGCGAGCCTCAACAAGATGATGCCGGTCGCCTCCGGCGGCATTCATGCCGGCCAGATGCACCAGCTGCTCGACCTGCTCGGCGAGGACGTGGTGCTGCAGTTCGGCGGCGGCACCATCGGCCACCCGCGCGGCATCCAGGCCGGCGCCACCGCCAATCGCGTCGCGCTGGAGGCGATGATCCTCGCCCGCAACGAGGGCCGCGACTACGTCCACGAAGGTCCGGAGATTCTCGCGCGCGCCGCGCAGAGCTGCACGCCGCTGCGCGAGGCGCTCGAGGTGTGGAAGGACGTCACTTTCAACTACGAATCGACCGACACGCCGGACTTTGTTCCCACGGTCACACCTGCGATCTGAGAGGAGATCACAATGCGCGTCACACAGGGCTGCTTCTCGTTCCTGCCTGATCTGACCGACGAACAGATCACGGCGCAGGTTCAGTATTGCCTCGACAAGGGCTGGGCGGTTAACATCGAGTTCACCGACGATCCGCACCCACGCAACACCTATTGGGACATGTGGGGATTGCCGATGTTCGACCTGCGCGACGCCGCCGGCATCATGCGTGAGCTCGCTGAATGCCGGCGCGTCTATGGCGACCGCTATATCCGCATCTCGGGTTTCGATTCGGCGCATGGCTGGGAGTCGGTGCGCATCTCCTTCATCGTCAACCGCCCGAAGGAGGAACCGGGCTTCCGGCTCGATCGTCAGGAAACCGTCGGTCGCAATCTGCGTTATGCGACGCAGCCTTACGCGACGGCGCGGCCGGAAGGGGAGCGGTATCAACCATGATGGAAGCTGCTGCTCACGTTGATGCAACTGATACGGTGCCTGTCGACACCATCGACCTGCGCCGCGAGTTCGAGGATGTCGAGATCGCGCCAGTGCTGGCACAGCTCGATCGCGAGCTGGTCGGGCTCGCACCGGTCAAGACCCGGATTCGCGAGATCGCTTCGCTGTTGCTGGTCGAGCGCATCCGGCAGAAGATGAAACTGGCGACCACGTTTCCGACCCTGCACATGTCGTTCACCGGCAATCCCGGCACCGGCAAGACCACGGTGGCGCTGCGCATGGCAGGGATCCTGCACAAGCTCGGCTTCGTGCGGCGTGGCCACGTCATCAGTGTCACCCGCGACGACCTGGTCGGGCAATATATCGGGCACACCGCGCCGAAGACCAAAGAGGTGCTGAAGAAGGCGATGGGCGGCGTGCTGTTCATCGACGAGGCCTATTACCTCTACCGTCCCGAGAACGAGCGTGACTACGGCCAGGAATCGATCGAGATCCTGCTGCAGATCATGGAGCAGCAGCGCGAGGATCTCGTCGTGATCCTCGCTGGCTATGGCGACCGGATGGAAAAGTTCTTCCAGAGCAATCCGGGCTTCCGCTCCCGCATCGGCCACCACATCGACTTCCCCGACTACACGGGCGATGAGCTGCTTGTCGATCGCCGAGCTGATGCTGGAAGGGCAGAACTATCGCTTCACTGCCGAGGCGCGCTCGGCTTTCGAGCGCTACATCGCCGTGCGCCGGGCGCAACCTTTATTCTCCAATGCGCGCTCGATCCGCAACGCGCTCGACCGCATCCGCCTGCGCCAGGCCAACCGGTTGGTGTCGCGGCTGGACCGGGTGCTGACGTCAGCCGACGTGACGGGAATCGAGGCGGCGGACGTGCTGGCGAGCCGCGTATTCAACAAACCGGAAGCTGTGGAGATGCAACCATGAGCGCCATGCCAGCCGCGACGACATCGCCTCTTACCGAGGCGCAGCGCCGGCTGGCGCAGGCAAAAGCGTTGATCTTTGATATCGACGGTACGCTGGCCGAGACCGAGGAGCTGCATCGTGACGCGTTCAACGAAGCCTTCGTGCAGGCCGGGCTCGATTGGCATTGGGGCCGGCTGATCTATCGGGATCTGTTGCGCGTGGCCGGCGGCAAGGAGCGCATCCGCGCCTTCGATCAGAGGCGACGTGCAGGCCCGCCGATTTCGGACAAGGCGATCGCCGAACTGCACCAGATCAAGACCGAGCGTTTCGCGGCGCTGATGGCGGCAGCAAGCTGCCCGCTGCGGCCGGGTGTGCGTGCGCTGCTCGACGCCGCGCATGCACGAGGCCAGAAGCTCGCCATCGCCACCACGACGACGCGGGTCAATATCGATGCGTTGCTCGCGGCGACGCTCGGCGCGCACTGGGAAGGCATGTTTGCCGCCGTTGTGGCAGCGGACGACGTCACGCGCAAGAAGCCGGCGCCCGATGCATATATCGAAACGCTGTCGCAGCTCGATCTTCCCGCGAGCGCGTGCCTTGCGTTTGAGGATTCCAGAAACGGGCTGCTGGCCGCGATGCAGGCCGGCATTCCCTGCATCGTCACCCGAAGCATTTATTTCAGCGACGACGATTTCAGCGGCGCGCTCGCCGTGGTCGATGAGTTCACGGAGCTTGGCCTCTGACGTCATTGCGAGGCGCGCATGCGCCGAAGCAATCCAGACTTCCTTCGCGGCGCTGGATTGCTTCCGCCGTCGCCCTTCGGGCTTTGGCGGACACGTCGCTCCGCCCGCAACGACGCGTGGCCAGAGGACGGTTCTCTATCTCTAGAGAAGCCAGTCCGCCTCAGAACCCGACGTTCTCGTCGCGGTAGAACGTGTTGAGGATGGTGATGCGCGGCGCGGTGGTCTTCACCTTTGGCCGGCCGTGCCAGCTCATCTGGCTCAGCGAGTGATAGGCCTTCAGCACCACGAAGGCATAGCCGATATTGGGCAGGAACGGGATTGTCTTCACCGGCTCCAGGCAGTAGGAGCCGACATGGAAGAGGCCCTTGAGCGAGGCCTGATAGAGCGTGGTGCCGAGATCGGCCTGGCTCTCATCGGTCGGGCAGTAGAGCTGCATCGTCACGACCTTCTTGCGCGTGTCCGGATGCGGCTTGATCTGATAGCCGTCGGAATCCTTGTACAGCACCGGCTTCGCCACCAGCTTGAGCGCGTCGGGCCCGCTCACCTTGTCGCCCTTGGCCCTGATTACCAGCCCTGCATGCAGCTTGCGCCGGATCGCGTTCTCGACCTCCTTTGAGGTCATCATCGCCGAGATTGCGGCCCACAGCTCGCGCCGCGCTGGCTCGATATGGCCGACATGCTCGCCATAGAGCCGCAGCGCCATCCGGGTCTGGTCGGCCTTGATCGGATCATAACCTTCGGCGGGAACGTTGCCGGTCAGCTCGCGGTAGATATCGGTCGGGAAGAAGTCCCTGAACACGATGTGCGGGAACGGCGTCAGGAAGACATCCGAAGCCTCGATGCTGGCAACCGCATGCGAAACCAGATTCCAACGATCCTCGGTCCGGTCAAGAACCGGCGCTTGCGCCAGTGCAGTCATTGGAGATCCCCCAAGCTTAAGTGCGTTCGAATGGTCCGGTCAGGCCGATGGCGGAACCCTGGTCGCGCCATCGAAGCAACATACCATACGCCGCGGCAACGGTCTTTTGGAAGTGGCGCATGCTGCCCATCGCCGGCTGCAATTGCAACCCGGCCGCCAGTTCCGACCATCACATCTTTGTTCGGAAAATAGAGCAATTCCAGGGCCTGCGAGCCCTGCGGACGTTGCGTCGTCCGTCCGATCGCTCCCATCATTGCGGGCACGACAGCGCTGTTCCAACCGCTGCGCAGGGACGGCCGACTATTGGCTGAACCTGTGGTTCTGCCGCGTGCTTCTTGCTGCACGCGGGCCACGGGTATCGGCAGATACCGGCCTTCCCTGCGCCCTCTCGATGTCCGGAGGGCATGTCGATTGCAAGACCGGGGCGTGATCCGCTGCGGGAATGTGCAGTCATGTGCAGTCGTGAGCCAATGGCCGGGCCATACACCACATATCATTCCAGGCTCGCGCTTCGACGCGGAGAGAGTTGTGCGCCCGCATCAGGCCGCCATCGCCTAACAACTCCACTGAAAGCCGTCGACGACGAAATGCTGGCCGGTCATGAACATATGCGCATCAACAGCGAGATAGCGCACGACGCTGGCGACATCCTCGGGGGTGCCGACGCGGCCCAGGGCGATGCCAGCGGTGAGGTCGGCCTCCCGTTGCTCGAGCAGGTCGCGCAGCAGCTCGGTCTTGATGATGCCAGGGCAGATCGCATTCACGGCGACCTTCGGCCCGAGCTCCTTGGCGAGCGAGCGGGTGAGGCCGAGAATGCCGGCCTTGGCGGCAGCATAGGCATGCTTGCTGACCGCGCTGGTGACGCCGCCCGACAGCGCATTCACCGACGACATCGAGATGATGCGCCCGCCGGTCTTCTGCTTCAGCATGAGCGGTGCCGCGGCATGACAGTAGTTGAAGCAGCTTTTGAGGTTGACCGCGATGGTGCGATCGAACTCGTCCTCCCTGATCTCGACGATCGGCTTTGGGCTCGGCGCGCCGGCATTGTTGAGCAGCACGTCGAGCCGGCCCCATGTCGCAGCGACCTCGTCGACGATCGCATGCGCGCGAGCGAAGTCGGCCGCATCGGCCTGGAAGGTCAGCGTGCGCACGCCGTGCGTTTCGATTTCGGCGGCGGTCGACGCCATCTCGGCCTTGAGCAGATCGACCAGCACGATGTCGAAGCCGGCGTCGCTAAGCGCGAGCGCGCAGGCGCGACCGATGCCACGCGCCGCACCCGTGACCAGCGCAGTCTTGCCCATGATGATCACCGCTCAGTCGGCCGCATTGTCGCGCGCGAAGCGCGCCACGTCGGCGTGGGTGGCGAACCAGACATCGCCCTTGGCCTTGGCGAGGCGGATCAGCTCCTCGATGATCCAGATCCGCGAGCGATAGCCGATGATGTGCGGATGGCAGGTGAGCTGGAAGATGCCACCTTCCTCATAGGCGGCCTCGAACTCCCGGCGGAAGATGTCGAATACGTCAGTTGGCGGCGTGTAGGGGCGCAGGTTCTGGAACCGCATCATCATGAAATACGGTGCGTCGTCCCTGATCCATTCCACCGGCAGCTCGATCACCCCGGTCGGCTCGCCGTCCTGCACCAGCTCGTAGCAATCGACGTCTGCCATCAGCGACGAATCGTAGAGCAGCCCGGCCTCTTTGGTGATCTGCAAGGTCGTCGGCGAGAAATCCCACGACGCGGTACGCGCGCCGACCGGACGCACGCCGGTAGTCTTCTCCAGCACCTCGGCCGCGCGCAGCATCAAATCCTTCTCGGCCTCATAAGGCAGCACCGAATTGAGCTCGTGAATCCAGGAGTGGATGCCGATCTCATGTCCCTCGGCGATGACGCGGCGCTGCTCGTCGGGATAGAGCAGGGCGACCACGGCCGGCACGTAGAAGGTCGCGGGCACGGAATGCTTGGCCAGCAGCTTGAGGATGGAGGGCACGCCGACGCGGTTACCATATTGGCCCCAGGCTATGCGGCCGATCGACTTCCCGCCATCGCGCAGCTCGTTGGTTTCGTGATCGGCATCGAAGGACAGCGCGAATGCGCAACGCTTGCCGTCCTTCCACGCCTTCGGCCGGAAGCTGCGGCCGGCGCGGACATGATTGACGAGGCCGCGCCAATGCGATTCCGGCCATTGCCAAGGTTCAAGCTTCGCCATCTCGCTCATGATCATGCTCCTCGGTTCGTTGGCTTTTCTATTGGTTGCCTACATCAAGGGATTGCCAGTGACCGGGATGGTCTGACCGGTGATCCACGAGGCGCGGTCGGAGGCAAGGAACGTGACGACATCGGCGACGTCCTGCGGCTCGCCCATTCGGCGCATCGCGATGGTGTTGACGAAATTGTTGCGGAACGCCTCGGGCCATTCGTTCCACTGCCTTTCATAGTCGGGGCTGGTTGCCATGAAGCCTGGCGCGACCGAATTGACAGTGATACCGAACGGACCGAGTTCCTGCGCCAACTGCTTCACCAGGCCGATCTGGCCGTGCTTGGCGGCGGCGTAGCTTTGGATCCCGGTGAGGCTGGCAACGAGCCCGGCGCGGCTGGAGATGGTCACGATGCGGCCGCTGCCCTTGCGCTTCATCGCCGGCGCGACCGCCTTCGCGCACAGGAACGCGCCCTTGAGATTGACGTCGACGATGCCCGCGAAATCCTCGGCACTGACGTCTTCCAGCGGCTGCGGCCGCTGGCCGCGCACGCCGCCGGCGACATAGACCAGGATGTGCGTATCGCCGGCTTCGCGCACGACCTCGGCGATCGAGGTCTCGTCGGTGACGTCGACGCCGGCCGTGATGATCTCGCCGCCGCCCTCGATGGGACCTGCGAGTGGCGCGATATCGTCGACCAGGAGATCGCAGGCGATGACACGGGCGCCATCGTGGGCGAGCGAGCGGGCAATGGTCTGCCCAATGCCACGCGCGCAGCCGGCGACGACAGCGGTGCGTCCGTCAAATCGGATCAGCATGATCGTGCCTTACCCGAGCCGATGGCCGCTGGTCTCGCGCAGCTTCCAGATCACCAGCAGCGAGATGACCGCCGAAGGCAGCAGATAGAGATAGGTCGGCGCCACCGGCGAACCGGTGGCCGCGATCAGCCATGTCGCGATGAACGGTGCAAAGCCGCCGAAGATCGCGACCGCGAGGCTGTAGCCAGTCGACATCCAGGTCGAGCGCAGATGGGTCGGGAAGATCTCCGAGATCGCGGCCGGGCCGGCGCCGGAATAAAGCGCGAGCAGGATGCCGAACAGGATCTGGATCGGCAGCACCAGCGCGAGCCCGCCGTCCTTGCTCATCAAGGTGAACAGCGGCCAGGAGAGCAGGCCGATGCTGATCGCACTTGCCATCAACAGCGGCCGGCGACCGATCCGGTCCGACAGCGCCCCCCAGATTGGAACCGCGATGATCATCGCCACGAGGCCGATGGTGTTCGACCACAGCGATTGCGACGGCGAGAGACCGGCGAAGCGCTGGGTGAAGCTCGGCATCCAGGCGAGCAGCGTGTAGTAGGCGACCGTCCAGAAGATGGTGAAGCCGAAGGCGAGTACGCCGAGCGGCGCGCCGGCAACAGCCGGCTGCTCGGCGACGGCCTGCCGGCTCGCCTCAAAGGACGGCGTCTCCTCCACGTTCCGGCGCAGATAGATGCCGACCGCCAGCAGGATCGCGCCGAGCAGGAATGGCACCCGCCAGCCCCAGTCGAGCATGGTCTGCGCGCTCAGCGCCGAGGTCAGCGTGGCCGCCACGGCCGAGCCGAGCAGCGAGCCGCCTGCGGTCGAGACCTGCTGAAAGCTGCCGAAGAAGCCCCGCCGGTCCGGTGGCGACCATTCGATCATGAACGCGGTCGAGGTGCCCCATTCGCCGCCGGCGGCGACGCCCTGCAAAATGCGCAGCCCCACCAGCGATATCGGCGCCCAGATGCCGATGCTCTCATAGGAAGGAACCAGGCCGAGCCCGACCGTGCCGAGCGCCATCAGGAAGATGGTCAGCACCAGCGCCGCCTTGCGGCCTTTAACGTCGCCGAGCCGGCCGATCACGATGCCGCCGAGCGGCCGCGCCAGAAACCCGACGCCGTAGGCCGCGAAGGCCGCGAGCAGCGACGCGGTCGGATCGTTTCCCGGAAAGAACTTGGTCGCGATCAGCGAGGCGAGATAGGCATAGACGCCGAAATCATACCATTCGAGCAGATTGCCGATCGATGCGGCCCAGATCGCCTTGTGCGTTTTGTCGGCCGGATGCGCCACCGGCACGCTCAGGATAGAAGCTTCCGTCATCGATCCGCTCCCAGATGTCTTGTTTTGTGACATTCAACCGCGCGATGAAGACGAAGTCGATAAGCAAGATGCGCGCCGCGTGGCCGCCCCTCCGACGGTTGACGAAGCGATGCAGTGCGAAATAGCCTTGACGGCCGCGCGAATGCGCACGGGCTGCGCGCGAAAGCTGTGGTACTGAGCGGATCAGTTTCGAAAACCGGGACCAGAGGATCGATTGGCATCCTCTCGCCCACGCCGGGAGAGATGAATGAACAAGGCTGGACATCTTGCGGGGGCTGCGCTGGCGGCTTTGCTCATGGCGACGCTCGGCGACACGGCGCGTGCCGCGCAGTGCGGCAACGGGCCGGGCGGCTATGAGGCCTGGAAGCGCACATTCGCGGAGGAGGCCCGCGCCAAAGGCGTCGGCGGCAATGCCATAGCGGCGCTGATGCAGACCAACTACGCCTCGGCCACGATCGCGGCCGACCGCAGCCAGCGCAGCTTCAGTCTGTCGCTCGATGCCTTCCTCGCCAAGCGCGGTGCGGCGACCATCGTGGCGCGCGGCCGGTCGATGAAGCAGTCGCATGCGGCGTTGTTCGCCTCGATCGAGCAGCGCTACGGCGTGCCACCCGGGCCGCTGATCGCAATCTGGGGCATGGAGACCGGCTTCGGGAGCCAGCGCGGCAACCAGCACATGCTGTCGTCGATCGCGACGCTCGCCTACGATTGCCGGCGGCCGGAGTTCTTCACCGATCAGCTCTACGCCGCGCTAAAGCTGATCGAGCGTGGCGCGATCTCGCCCTCGCAGCGCGGCTCGATGCACGGCGAGGTCGGCCAGACCCAGTTCATGCCGAAGACGATCCTGAACTATGGCACCGGCAATCTCGACGTCGCTGCCAACGCGCTGAACTCGACTGCCAACTTCCTGCACGCCAATGGCTGGCGCGCCGGCGCGGGCTATCAGCCCGGCGAGCCGAATTTCGCGGCGATCCAGGCCTGGAACGCAGCCGGCGTCTATCAGAAGGCGATTGCGCTGATGGGCCGCCAGATCGACGGCGGCGGGGGGACGCGGTGCAGCGCGGGGCGAGGAGTAAATCCAAATAATAAGGGCGACACCCTGCGGTGCCCCCCTTCGTTAAATCGAGTCGATTTGTTGTAGCGATTAGTTGTTAGTTAGATGCGAGATATTTCTCGGCAGTGAAGCTTCCCCCTCTCCCCTTGCGGGAGAGGGCGCACCTGTTGCTATGGAAGCCGTCGGCGTATCAACGGCTGTCAGCCCATCAACGCTTCACGACCTTGCCGCTCGGGTCTTTGGCGAGATCGAAGCGATCGAGATCGCCGATCTTGCCCCACACCGCGACGAAGTCCTGCACGAACTTCTCCTTGGCGTCGCCGGAAGCATAGACCTCAGCCAGCGCGCGGAGCTGCGAGTTCGAGCCGAACACGAGGTCAACGCGGGTCGCGGTCCACTTGATCTTGCCTGAGGCGCGGTCCTTGCCCTCATAGACGCCCTCGGTGGAGGAGGGCTTCCACTCGGTGCCCATGTCGAGCAGGTTGACGAAGTAGTCGTTCGTCAGCGTCCCGGGCTTGTCGGTGAACACGCCGTGCTTGGCGCCGCCGACATTGGTGTTCAGCGCACGCAGGCCGCCGATCAGCGCCGTCATTTCGGGCGCGGTCAGCGTCAGCAGCTGGGCCTTGTCGACCAGCAGCTCCTCGTCGGCAATGCCCAGGCCCGGCTTCAGGTAGTTGCGGAAGCCGTCCGCCTGCGGCTCCAGCACCTTGAACGACTCGACGTCGGTCTGGTTTTGCGAGGCATCGGTGCGGCCGGGCGAGAACGGCACGGTGACATCGTGACCGGCCTTCTTCGCCGCGGCTTCGACACCCGCGTTGCCTGCCAGGATGATCAGGTCGGCGAGCGAGACCTTCTTGCCCCGACCCGGCGTTGAACTCGGTCTGGATCTTCTCCAGCGCCGAGATCACCTTGGCGAGCTCCGCCGGTTCGTTGGCTTCCCAATCCTTCTGCGGGGCAAGACGCACGCGCGCACCATTGGCGCCGCCGCGCTTGTCGGAGCCGCGGAAGGTCGAGGCCGACGCCCACGCTGTCTTGACCAGTTGCGAAGGCGACAGGCCGGAGGCCAGGATCTTGGCCTTCAGCGACGCTGCGTCCTTGTCGTCGATCAGGGCGTGATCGACCGGAGGCAGCGGATCCTGCCAGACCAGCACTTCCTCCGGCACCAGCTTGCCGAGGTAGCGCGAGCGCGGGCCCATGTCGCGATGGGTCAGCTTGTACCAGGCGCGGGCGAAGGCGTCCGCGAACTGGTCCGGGTTCTCGTAGAAGCGGCGCGAGATCTTCTCGTAGGCCGGGTCCATGCGCAGCGCGAGGTCGGTGGTCAGCATCGACGGCGCGTGGCGCTTCGACTTGTCATGCGCGTCCGGCACCGAGTTGGCACCCGCGCCATGCTTCGGCGTCCACTGGTGCGCGCCGGCCGGGCTCTTGGTCAGCTCCCACTCGTAGCCGAACAGGTTCCAGAAGAAGTTGTTGCTCCACTTGGTCGGCGTCGAGGTCCAGGTCACCTCGATGCCCGAGGTGATGGTGTCACCGGCTTTGCCCGAGCCATAGCTCGAGATCCAGCCGAGACCCATGATGCTCGATGGCAGCGCCTTCCGGCTCCGGTCCGACCAGCGACGCGTCGCCCGCGCCGTGGGTCTTGCCGAAGGTGTGACCACCTGCGATCAGCGCCACGGTTTCCTCGTCGTTCATCGCCATGCGGGCGAAGGTCTCGCGGATGTCGCGTGCGGCGGCGAGCGGATCCGGCTTGCCATTCGGTCCTTCCGGGTTGACGTAGATCAGGCCCATCTGCACCGCGCCGAGATGGCCGGCCAGCTCGCGGTCGCCGCTGTAGCGCTCGTCGGCGAGCCACTTGCCCTCGGGACCCCAATAGATGTCCTCTTCCGGTTCCCAGACGTCCTCACGGCCGCCGGCAAAGCCGAAGGTCTTGAAGCCCATCGACTCCAGCGCAACGTTGCCGGTGAGCACCAGCAGGTCGGCCCAGGAGAGCTTGCGGCCGTACTTCTGCTTGATCGGCCACAGCAGGCGCCGCGCCTTGTCGAGGTTGGCATTGTCAGGCCAGCTGTTGAGCGGCGCGAAGCGCTGCGTGCCCGCGCCGGCGCCGCCGCGGCCATCGCCGATGCGATAGGTGCCCGCGCTATGCCAGGCCATGCGGATGAAGAACGGTCCGTAATGACCGAAATCGGCGGGCCACCACGTCTTGCGAATCCGTCATCAGGGCCTTGAGATCCTTGACCACGGCATCGAGATCGAGGGTCTTGAATTCCTCGGAATAGTTGAAGGCCTTGCCCATCGGATCGGTCAGGGGCGAGTTTTGATGCAGGATCTTCAGGTTCAGCTGGTTCGGCCACCAGTCGCGGTTGGACCAGGAGCCTGCCGCCGTCGGTATGCGCAAAGCGCCCGAAAACGGGCACTTGGTGGTGTCATCCATGATTGTCTCCTGGTGTGGTGTGCACTGACGTGGCGTGCATGTTCCCCTGCTCGGGTCGCCGCACTTTAGAGAAGGTCGAGGATAAGGGGAAATAGCCTTTGATGATGATAGCGATCAGATTTTCTGATCGAAACGTGTCTCGCCGGAGATCGCCGTGAAGGTGTTGATTTGAGCAGATGCGATCGTAACGTGCGGGGACGCGCTGGGTGGGCAAGCCCTGCCTCCGCTTCCGCGGCTCCCCGGCGTGCTCTATAGAACGTTCAAGGTAGGGAACATACCGGGTGGGGATCATGGATCGCACGGTGGGCATCATAGGCCTCGGCATCATGGGCGGGGCGATCGCGCGGAACCTGCGCGAACGCGGGTGGCGCGTCATCGGCGTGGATATCGACGCGGACAGGCGATCGGCGCTCGCGGCGGATGGAGTCGAGATCGCGGCCGACGCCGGCGGGCTCGCGCGTGAGGTGCCGGTCATCCTGACCAGCCTTCCGAGTCCGAAGGCGCTGCAAAGCGTCGCGGCGGAGCTGGTCGCGGCCGCTGCGCCAAGACGCATCGTTGTCGAGCTCAGCACCTTTGCCGTCGACGACAAGCTGGCCTTCGCGGCGGCGATGGAAGCTGCGGGCCATGTCGCGCTCGACTGTCCGCTGAGCGGAACCGGCGCGCAGGCAGCCCTTCGCGAGCTCGTCGTCTATGCCAGTGGTGATCGCGGTGCTGCCGAGAGCTGCGCGCCGCTGTTCGCCGATTTCGCCAAGAAGACCGCGTTCCTCGGCATATTTGGCAACGGCAGCCGCATGAAGTTTGTCGCCAATCTGCTGGTCGCAATCCACAACGTCGCCTCCGCCGAGGCCATGGTGCTTGCGATGAAGTCGGGGCTCGATCCCAAGGACGTCGTCGAGGTGATTGCGCCGGGGGCGGGCGGCTCGCGCATCTTCGATCTGCGGGCGCCGATGATGGCGCGCGATGACTATATGCCGGCGACGATGCGGGTCGCCACCTGGGACAAGGACATGCATGTGATTGGTGATTTTGCCCGCAGTCTCGGCGTGCAGACGCCTTGCTTCGACGCTTCGAAGCCGGTGTATGACGAAGCGCTGCGCATGGGGCTCGGCGAGCTCGACACCGCGGCTGTCTGCAAGGTGATAGCAGCGCAATCCGGTTTGGTCCGCGGCGCTTGACGAAATCTGCAAGAAAGGATGCACGATGAAGCTCGGCTTCTTCACCATGCCGATCCATCCGATCGACAAGGGTTGGCGGCAGTCGCTGCACGAAGACCGCGAGGCCTTCGTACTCGCCGATGAGCTCGGCTTCGTCGAGGCTTATTGCGGCGAGCACGTCACCGACAAGGCCGAAAACATTACCTCCTGCGTCACCTTCCTGGCCTGGATTGCGAGCGCGACACGCAAGATCAAGCTCGGCACCGGGACCTTGAACCTGCCGAACACGCACCCTGCGACGGCCGCCGCGCAGATCGCGATGCTCGATCACATGCTCGACGGCCGGCTGCTGCTCGGCATCAGCCCGGGCGGGCTGCTGTCCGACGCCGAGCTCTACGGCAATCTCGATGCCAATCGCAACGAGATGTTCCTGGAGTGTATCAACACCATTCTGGCGATCTGGCGCGGTGAGCCGCCTTACGACATCAAGGGCAAATATTGGAACATCTCGACCGCGCGCACGATGATGACGGAAATCGGCCAGGGCTATCTGTCGCGGCCGCTGCAGAATCCGCACCCACCGATCGTGGTGACGGCTGTCGCCCCGTTCTCGCAAGGCGTGGCCGAGGCGGCGGTGCGCGGCTGGGAGCCGATCTCGGCAAACTTTCTGATGCCGCAATGGGTGAAAAGCCACTGGCCGAAATATGTCGAAGGTTGCGCACGTGGCGGCCGGCCCGCCGATCCCGCCAATTGGCGCGTGGCCAAGAGCATCTTCGTCGCCGAGGATGCAGCGACGGCGAAGGCCTATGCGACCGATCCCAATGGTCCCTATGTCGGTTATTACCGCTCGCTGTTCACCAAGCTGAAAAAGAACGGCCGCATCGGCCTGTTCAAGACCCACAAGGACCAGCCGGACGACGAGGTGACGCTCGAGCATGTCTGCGAAAAGCTCGTCATCTCATGGCACGCCGGACAAGGTCGCCGACGAACTGCTCGCCTTCCGTGAGCAGATCGGCGAGTTCGGCACCCTGCTCTATGCGGGCAAAGATTGGCATGATCGCGATCTCGGCCGCCGCTCGATGATCCTGCTGGCCGAGAAGGTGCTGCCGAAGCTCGCGGCGGCCAGGCAGACGGCAAAGGTTTCATGATGAGAATTGCGCTCATTCACGCGCTGCGGCACTCGCCGGCGCCGATCGAGGCCGCATTTCGCACTTTGTGGCCGCAGCCGCAGCTGATGAACCTGCTCGACGATAGCCTGTCGGCCGATCTCGCCCGCGACGGGCGCCTGACCGAGGCGATGACCACGCGTTTCCTCGACCTTGCGCGCTATGCGACCGGTACCGGCGCGTGCGCGATCCTGTTCACCTGCTCGGCATTCGGCCCATGCATCGACCGCGTCAAGGAGACCTATCCTGATATTCCGGTGCTCAAGCCCAATGAAGCAATGATCGAGGAGGCGATCACCCACGGCCGCCGCATCGGCCTGCTGGCGAGTTTTGCCCCGACCTTGCAATCGATGCCGGCGGAATTTCCTGATGGCGTGGAGCTCAAGCTGAAGCTCGCCGAAGGTGCGCTCGCCGCGCTGGATGCAGGCGACGGCGCGACGCATGATCGCCTGGTCGGCGAGGCGGCAGCGGATTTGCGCGATTGCGATGCGGTGGCGCTGGCGCAGTTCAGCCTGGCGCGGGCGCGAAAGCAGGTGGCCGAGGCGAGCGGACGGCCGGTGCTGACGACCCCGGATAGCGCGGTGCGCAAGCTGCGGGCATTGCTGCAATGAGCTTCGCGTCATGGCAGGATCGCAAAGGCGCGGGCCGGGAAGCCGAGCCCGTCCTTGACCTTGGGCCAGCTCACGACAATCAGGGCGCCCTTCGCCGGCACCTTGTCCAGATGGGCCATGACCTCGATCTGATAGTGGCCGCTCTTTAAGATGTAGGTCTCCGAATCCATCTTGTCGGTGGTGTCCGTATCCATCGACTCGTGACCGGTCGCGGTGACGCCGCGCTCTTCGTACAGGAATTTGATGGTCTCGAATGCCCAGGCCGGGAACGGCGAACGCTTGAAGCGCTCGGGATTGCTGGCCCAGTCCTTGGACATGTCGGTCCTGAGCGCAACGAACGATCCTTTCGGCACGCGGCCGTGTTGTTTCTCCCAGGCCCTGAGATCGTCGAGCGAGAACGCGTGATTGGGATCCTTGGCGAGATAGGGCGTGTCATCGAGCACGATCAGCGGCAGGATCATCTGCTTCGGATCGATCTTGTCCATGGTCGCGCCGTGCGCGTCGAAATGCGCCGGCGGATCGACATGCGTACCGTATTGTCCGACCATCTCGTAATATGTGCTGTGGAAGCCGTCCTTCGCGATCGTGTAGGGCTGCTTGGTTTCGGGATCGGTGGCGGGCGTCATCTGCGCCTGACCGAAGCCCGACCAGACCGGCGTGTCCGGCCCGAAGCTGTGCGTGAGATCGACGAATTGTTTTCCTGCCAGGACCTTGTAGGCCTCCATCGTGGATTTGGCCCGCGCCGGCGCGCTCATGGCGATCAGGATCGACAGGCCGGCGAGCAGGCCGCGGAGTGAATGCGTGGACTTTGGCTGCATGATGAATGATCTCGCTGGCGTGTTTGCTGATCTCTTGCGCGAACCCGTTCCAACAATCATCTGCTCATTGATGACGATCGTAACAATGCGAGGCGGTCTGCACGACAGCAAGCGCATCATGATCTAGCGCCCCGCGATCAGGCGTGGCACGGCCAGCGTGAACCACGGCACGAACGCCACGACCAGTACGCCGATGAGCAGCACCGCGAGATAGGGCAGCATCGCCCGGCTGGTCGCCTCCAGACGGCTCTCGGACACCGTGCAGGAGACGTAGAAGCCGATGCCGATCGGCGGAATGAAGATCCCGACGCCCATCGCGAGGATCATGATCATGCTGTAGTGGATGATATCGATGCCGTACTGGCCGGCGATCGGCATCAAGAGCGGACCCAGGATGATCAGCGCCGGCAGGCCTTCGAGCAGCGAGCCCACCACGATCAGCAGCACGATCGAGCCGAGGATGAACACGATCCTGCTATCGCCTGATCGGAATGCAGGATGGCGGCGAGGCTTGCCGGCAGATTGGCCGCGGTCAGCGTCCAGGCAAAGGAAAAGGCGGCGGCGATGATGAACAGCACCATGCCTGCCAACAGCGCAGGACTCCACCGCGATCTCGTAGAGCGCCTTGATGTCGACGGCGCGATAGATCGCGAATGCCAGGATCAGGCCGTACAGCACGGCAACGCTTGACACCTCGGTCGGCGTCGCGACGCCGAAGCGGATGCCGATCACCATGATGACCGGCATCACCAGCGGCAGCACCGCGCCGAGGGTCGCCCGCGCCATTCCGGCCGGTCGCGCGCGGCGCCGAGGCCATGTTGGCGTGGCGCGACAGCACATAGTTCAAAACCATCAGCAGCAGCGCAATCACGGCGGCGGGCAGCAGGCCGGCAATGAACAGGGTACCGATCGAGATCGGCGCCACCGATCCCAGCACCAGCATGGCGAGGCTCGGCGGGATCGTTTCGGACATCGCGGCGGAGGAGGCCAGCACCGCGGCCCCTTGCTCCGGTCTGTAGCCCTGCCGCTGCAACTCGCGGCGCAACACCGAGCCGACGGCGACGACGTCGGCGATCTTCGAGCCGGAGATGCCAGAGACCATGTAGATGGTCAGCACCACGACCTGGAGCAGGCCGCCGCGCATGTGGCCGACCAGCGTCATCGCAAAACGGACCAGGCGCAGGCTGATGCCGCCTTTCTCCATGATGAGGCCGGCCCAGATGAAGAAGGGCAAGGTCAGCAGGATGTAGTTGCTGGTGCCGTCGAAAGTGTTCTGGGCCACGGCGATCAAGGGCGCGGTGCCGCTGATCATCAGGAAGGTTACCGAGCCCAGCAGCATCGCGAAGCTGACCGGCAATCCAAGCAAGATCGCCAGCAGGAAAGTGAGCAGCATGAGCCCGAGCGCCGCGCCGTTGTCGAGATGCAGTGCCGGCAGCACACTGGCGGCATAAACGAGGCCGACCAGCAGCGCGACCGCGATCGCAGCCGGGACGACGTCCCTGAACGGATAGACGAAGGCCAGCCGCTCGATCGCGAACAGCGCGGTCAGCCAAAGCCCGACCGAGAGCGGCAGCACCAGCCAGGCTGCGTTGATCTGCAGGATCGGCGTATTCGACATCGCCGAGATCGACAATAGATCAAACGAGACGTCGCCGACCACCACCGCGGCCACCAAAATCAGCAGGTCGACGCCAATCGCGACCGCGGTGCGCCAATGCGGTGGGAATTTGCCGGTCAGGAATTCGACCGTGGTATGATGCCGTGCGCGATAGGCCAGCGCGCCGCCGACGAAGGTGATCAGCGACAGGAACAACTTTGCGGCCTCGTCGGCCCACAACAGCGACTCGTCGAACCAGAACCGCGACACGATTCCGGTCAGCACGATGATCAATTGAACGACCAGCGCGATCACCAGAAGCGCGCGGCAGGCAAGGTCGAGCCCGTTCAGTCCACTGCGGACGCGCGCCCCGATCCTTCCTTGCCTCAATGCAGGCCCGACCGCCCCGGCTGTTCCATGTCCCGCGACACGCCCGCCGTCCGCCAGCGGCGAGAGCGGCTCAAGCATGCCCGGCTTCCTTCAGCACCGCGTCGTAGAGATCGGCGCCGATGATGTCCTTGAACTGCGGATAGACGCTTTCGGTGGCCTTACGATAGGCGTCGCGGTCAGGCTCGACGATGGTCATGCCCTTGGTCTTGTAGTGCTCCGCGATCTCGGCGCTCTTGGCTGATATCGTGGTGCGCCAGTCCTTGGTCAAATTGACGCTGGCAGCGCGGATCGCGTCCTGCGCGTCCTTCGGCAGCGCGTCGAACTTGGACTTGCTCGCCATCATCACGCCGACATTGTAGACCTGATTGGTGAGATTGATGGTGTTGACGATCTCGTCGTGCTTGGTCGCGGCGAGCGAGATCATCGGGGTTTCGACGGCATCGATGACGTGCTGCGACAGCGCCAGATAGACCTCGGTGAGGTCGATCGCGACCGGGCTGGCGCCAAGCGCGCGGAACGTCGCCGCGAAGATGGCGCCGGGCTGCACGCGGATCTTCAATCCCTTCATGTCGGTCGGGCTCCGGCGCCTGCCTGCCGACGGTCGAGACCACGCGCCAGCCCCAGTGGCCCCAGCCGAGGCCGTAGATGCCCTTGGTCGGCAGCATGTCGAGCAGCTTGGTGCCGGTCGGGCCATCCAGCATGCGCTCGGCGGAGGCTGCATCGGAGAACAGGAACGGCAGGTCGACGACCTGGAATTTCGGAAAGATGGTGTCGATGAACCCCGAGGTGTGCGCGCAGAAGTCGATGATGCCGGTCTGCAGCCCGGTCAGGATATTGGTGCCGCTGCCGAGCTGCCCGATGCTGAAGACCTGGATGTCGATGTCGCCTGACGTGCGTTTGGCGACGTCCTCGGAAAAGCGCCTGAGCACATCGTAGAGCGGGTGGCTCTGGGTGTCGGCGAAAGTCAGCTTGAGCATGTGGCTCGGTGTGGCGGCCCATCCGGTTCGCACCACGAAAGGCATCGCCACCGATGCCGCATAACCGGCGGCTCCTAGCCGCAAAAGCTCGCGTCGCGCGATCGTCATCGAACGTCTCCTGATATTTTTGTTTTTATCGCGTGCCGCCGCCGCTGCTACTCAGTAGCACGAGTTGCCGAAGATGCCTATCGCCCTCATGGCGGGTCTGCAAGCCAAGCATGTTAGGTCTCGCGACACGATCAGTGCCCGAGCTATGCCCTTCAAGATCGCCGCTCCGGACGGAGGGCGCAGGGAAGACCGGGTGCCGATCGCACCCGCGGTCCGCGTGCAACAAGAAGCACGCGGCAGAACCACAGGTACGAGCCGAACAACCGGCCTTCCCTGCGCGACGGCTTTACGGCTTATACGCGCTCTCCTCGGTGCACCGGGCTCTCTGGCCACCGTCGTCTGCGGATCATCACCGCAAACTTGGCATCAGCGTCGGGATGCCAGGACCACACGATTTCGCCGTCCTACCAGAGTTGTTCGTCCGCTCGCGATACTAGCGCGCTGCAACTCCGATAGGCCATCGCATCCCGCACCCAACGTTCGTGACGATCGCGAAGCGCCCCTCGTCTCGGGTGCGGGACGGTCGTAGCAAAACATAATTTCTGTAAAAAAGAAATAGAAATATTTTTACAATGCGGGCTTGACGGTCAAATCAGCCGAGGCTCGATCAAAGGCAATGTGATTTATTTTGCCGCGGAACGGACGGCAGGTCCGCATCTGCCGTCCGCTGCTCAGTCACGGAAGCCTGTGATGACGCAAGCGGCAGGGTTGCGTACAACTGTCGCGCCTGCGCGATAGCGTCACCGCCGCTGCGATCGCGCGGCCCTGTTCAATATTGCAGGACGTCCATGCGCGCGGTCGGTGCCCGTGCGGGTCGACAGCGAAGCGTGAGCCGTGCATCTATCGCCGGACTTGAATCAAAGGCAGCCGTCAGGCTGTCATGCTGGATGAAAGATGGCTCTGTTTTCGCGTCGACAACTGCTCGCTCAGACCGCAGGCGCTGCCGCTTGCGCAGTGGCATTGCCAGCTGCAAACGCCGACATCTATCCGTCGCGCCGCATCCGGCTGGTGATTCCTTATGCAGCCGGCGGCTCGGGGGATGAGATCGGCCGCCCCTGGGCCGAGAAATTCAGCGAACTGCTCGGGCCGGTCTACGTCGAGAATATTGCCGGGGCCGGCGGCGCTATCGGCTGCGCGGCTGTCGCACGCGATGCGCCTGACGGCTATTCGCTGCTGCTCGGCACGGTCAGCAGCCACGTCATCGTGCCGTTGTCTTCGGCACATCTGGCCTACGATCCCATCGCCGATCTTCGCGCCGTCTATCGGCTGATCAGCACCGCGCTCGCCTTCGTGGTGCACCCCTCGCTGCCGGTCCACAATCTGCAGGAGCTGATCGCCTATGCCAAGGCGCATCCGGGCACGCTGTCTTATGGCACGCCGGGTGCGGGCACCGGCAATCAACTGATCGGCGAGATATTCAAGCAACGCGCCGGAGTGCCCGATTTCGTTCACGTGCCCTATCGGGGCATCAGTCTGGCCACAAACGACCTGATCGGCGGCCAGATCACGATGATGGTCGCTGTCGTCTCGGCCTCGCTGCTGCAGTTGAGCCGCGCGGGCCGTCTGCGAATTCTTGCCGTGACCTCGGAGCAGCGCCTGCGCGGCGCGCCGGAGCTCCCGACCGCGATCGAACAGGATATGCCGGATCTTCGATATGATGGATGGTTCGGTCTGTTTGCGCCAAGAGCGACGCCCGGCGCAATCGTCGACCAGATCGCGCAGACCACCCATTCGGCGATGGCGAATCCGGTGCTGCAGGAGACCTACCGATCGCAGGGTCTGGAGCCGGATACGAATTCCAGCCCGGATCGATTCCAGAAGCTGATCGCGGACGAATATGCGCGGATGGCGCCGATCATCCGATCGATCGGGCTCAAGCAAGGCTGACCGCTGCCATGACGGCAGTCGCGCATCTCAATGGACCCGCAAGCCAAGCAGCCGTCTAGCGCTGATGGGCGGAGCGCCAACGCGCCGGCGTTTCGTCGGTGATCCGTTTGAACACCGTCGAGAAGTGCGCCTGGGTCGAGAATCCGACGGTCAAGGCGACTTCCGCGAGCGACGTGCCGGTGTTCGACATGATCGACTTGGCCTGCTCGATGCGCTGATGCAGCAGATATTCACGCGGACGATACCCGGTGGCGGCGCGGAATTGAGCGGCGAAATGCATGCGCGACAGCCCGGCCACCTTGGCCAGATCTGACAGCCCGATGCCGCGATGGAAATTCGCGCTGACGTAGTCTTCGACGCGGCGCAGCCGCCATTTGGCGAGCGCGTTGACCTTGGTCCGCGACAACTCGCGGCGGCAAATATGCGCGGTCAGCGTCTGTCCGACGCAGAGCATGAACAAATGATCCTCGTCGCCGCGCCCGACAAGCACCTTGGCGAGTTGCTCGGCCAGCGAATCGCGCAGCAGGATCAGATCGCTCGCCTCGTCGACGCCGAGATCTGTCCGGCCCGGGGCACGGTGCGAGCGGATGTAGTTGGCCGCGACGTGGAAGTGGAGAAAGTCGTAGGGCGCGCGGAAATGCGCGCTGAGCTGCCTGGATGGTCCGGTGACATGCAGCGTCCCGGCCGGCATGACACCGTCGAAGATGATGCGTCCACCGCGCGCAAGGCTGACGCGCGTGGCTCTCAGCGCAATGGCGATGATGTAGCGATCCTCGGGGGCGGTCGCTTCCGTGCGGCGCGACGTCGCTTCGAGATCAGTCCAGCGTGAGATTGCAATGTCCGCGAGCGAATTGCCTGCTGCGTGATCGAGCTGGCGCCAGCTCTGCTCCCGGTCAACCCTGCCGGTGCCGGTATCCCCGGTGCGCGCAGCGGGTTCGGCGGCAAAGCCGATGCGGGGGAAGGGCATTTGTGAGGGCGAGCTCTGCGTGAGCATCGTTGATCCTTTCCGGGGGGCGCTCACTCGGCGCTGTCGTGGCCGCCTGTGACGAACCCGCGAATGCGATGTGCGATGTTGATGAGCATAAACTCCTCACGCCATAATGCCCGTTATGGGTGCTTAATGCGTGTTAGATATTGCAAAATGCGGTGTCATGGCCGCGCCACGTCCGGATCGAATACTCATTTGATCGTAATGGCTTAATCTTGTTATTCGCGATTTAGCGCTGATATGCGCAGCCCATGATCCTGCTGCCTTGTCCGCGACATGCGGCCGCATCCGAAAGTCGGTTATCGTCGCTGCACTGCCTGTGTTCGCCAGGCCAACCCGATAGCAAACCGCGTCGCGGCTGCATTTCCTTGCATCGGCTCGCGGCGACGATCTGCGCGCGGCTGATGCCTCGACGCTGCGCGAGCGGCAACCTCGCGCGACATTTGTCACCGGGCGGCATGGCTGATATCAGCAACCCTTTCGGAAAAAGCACCATGTCCGCGGAGCAGATGTGCTGTGCCGGGACGATGACATCGATTGTGCGCGACTGACTTGCCGAATGGGTGTTTCGATGATGAATTGCGCCTGCTAAACGCGCCGTGATGCGGCGAGGCTGCGATTTCGGGGCGATTTGCGCCAGCGGCCGCGGAGAGAAGGCCCGGTGCCTTCCATGCGAGACGATGTGGGATCGAGTGCTGCCGGACATGGACCTGTGTTGTGATGGCCGGGATGCCTGAGCAGGCCCCGGCGCTCATCTATGCCTGTGGGGACTGGCAGATCGATCTCGTCCGTCGCGAGCTGCGGCATCAGGGACTTGCGGTGCCGCTCGGTGGCCGTGCCTTCGAAATTCTGGCGGAGCTCGCCAAGTCGGCCGGGGAGCTCATCGCCAAGGGCGACCTGTTGCAGCGTGTCTGGCCAGGCGTGTTCGTCGAAGAGATCGCGCTCAGAGTCCACATCGCCGCGATTCGCAAGGCGCTCGGCGACGACCGCGAGCTGTTGGAGACGACGATCGGCCGCGGTTACCGGCTGCGGGGGCACTGGCTTGCCCGCGAGGATAGCGGCGTGCCCGTGGTGCGGAAGCCGGTCGCGCAGGCCGATGCCGATCTGCCGCCGACCAACATTCCGGCCGCGACCTCCGGCCTGATCGGCCGTGCCGCGATCCTTCCTCATCTTCAGGGACTGCTGTCGGCCTATCGTGTCGTGACCTTCACGGGTCCGGGCGGCATCGGCAAGACGGCGCTGGCGCTGGATGTGGCGCGCTCCGTCCTGCACAACTTTCACGGCGTGGGTTTTCTGGTCGAGCTCGCACCGCTTGCCGATCCGCGGCTCGTCTCCTCGACCGTTGCCACCGTGCTCGGCCTCAAGCTGGTCGGCGAGGAAGATGCCGGGGATGCCGTCGTCCGCGCTATCGCGGGACGCAGGTTGCTGCTCGTGCTCGACAATTGCGAGCATGTGGTGGATGCCGCCGCAAATTTCTCGGAAGCCATCGTCAGCCGCTGTCCCAACGTCCATGTGCTCACGACCAGCCGCGAAATGTTGCGCATCGACGGCGAATATGTTTATCGCGTCCCGCCGCTGGATTTGCCGTCCGGGGATTGGGCGGAAGGCGCGGCGGTGCAGGGCGGTGCGGCGGCCGAGTTGTTCATGGCGAGAGCCAAGGCGCTGGGGCGTGAGTTCGGCAGCGATCGCGAGACGCTGCACGCGGTGGCCTCGATCTGCCGGCGGCTCGACGGCATTCCTTTGGCGATCGAGTTTGCCGCCGCCCGCGCCGCCATGCTCGGGCCGCCCGCGGTCGCGGAATCTGCTCGATGACCGCTTCAATCTCCTGACCACGGGACGGCGCACGGCGTTGCCCCGCCACCGCACGCTCCGCGCTGCGCTCGACTGGAGCTATGAGCTGCTGCCCGAAGCGGAGGCGAGGGCGCTTCGCTATCTCTCGGTCTTCGTCGGCGACTTTTCGCTCGCGGCCGCCATGGCCGTCGGGGACGAGAACGCAATGCCGATCACTGAGGGCGTCGCCAATCTAGTGGCGAAGTCGCTCATGACTGTCGACCTCGCCGGTGACAGCCCGAAATATCGCCTGCTGGACACGACGCGGGCCTATGCGCTGGAAAAGCTGCGCAAGCAGGGTGAGCACCGGGACGCGGCGCGAAGGCATGCCCAATATTTCCGCAATTACTTTGCCAATGCGGAACGCGAAAGCGAATCCAGGCCGCTGCCCGAATGGCTTGCCGTCTACGGTCAGCATCTCGACAATGTGCGTATCGCGCTTGATTGGGCCTTTTCGCCAGATGGCGATGCCCAGATCGGCGTAGAGCTCGTCGCGGTTGCGGTGGCGCTGTGGGTGCAGCTCTCACTGCTAGCCGAATGCCGCAATCGCGTGCAGCTGGCCCTGGACCGGCTCGACGATCGCGCCGATGGAGCGGACCGGCTCCGCATGCAGCTGTCTGCTGCGCTCGGCTGGTCGCTGATGTACGGCTTCGGCCGTGCGAGCCAGGCTGGCCCGGCCTGGGCGACTGCGCTCGAGCTTGCCGAGCGTCTCGGCAACCGTGACTATTTGTTGCGGGCGCTGTGGGGCCTGTCGATCAACCAGCTCAATGACGGCCGGTTTCGGCGCGCGCTCGAATTCGCGCATCGCTTCAGGAAAGTCGCCGATGGCTCCGATGATCCGATCGAGCTGATCATGACCGACCGCCTGCTTGCGACGGCGCTGCATTATCTCGGCGAACAGCAGCAGGCGCGCAGTCATATCGACCGTGTCATCAGCCGTCTCAAGAGCTTTGGCCACGAACCGCCGGTTCATTCGCTTCCGGTTCGATCTGCGCATCTCCACGCACTATTTCCAGGCCCGCATCCTGTGGCTGCAGGGCCTGGCGGAACAGGCGCTCGAGGTGGTCGAGCGCAATCTGCTGGAGGGGCGCAACGGCGGCCACGCGCTCACTTTGTGCAGCGTGCTCGGACAGGGCGCTTGCCCGATCGCTTTTCTCGCCGGCGATCTCGATGCGGCCGAGGCCTATTGTGCCGAGTTGCTGGACCACACCAGGCGTCATCCGATCCGGCTGTGGCGGTTGTGGGCCGAGTGCTTTCAGGGCCTGGTGATGGCGAAGCGCGACGGCGCTAGGGCCGGCCTTGCGATGCTCGGCCAAGCGCTCGAGCGGGCCGGCGAGGCGCAATTCCTGCCGCGGTTCTTGCTGCCGCTCGGCGAATATGCGTACAGCCTCGGCAAGGCCGGGGACGTCGCGCGGGGGCTTGCCATCGCCAACGCTGCGCTGGCCCGCTGCGAAGGCCGGGACGATTTCTGGTACTGGCCCGAGCTCGAGCGTGTCAGGGGCGAATTGCTGCTTCAGCATGGCGGGCAGCATGTCGCCGAGGCTGAACAGTGTTTCGACAGGGCGATCGATTTGGCCCGGCGGCAGGGGGCACTGTTCTGGGAGCTGCGATGCGCTCTGAGCCTGGCACGGCTTCGGATCGCGCAGGCGCGGCCTGCCGACGCGCGCGATCTGCTGCTGCCGGTATATCGCAAGTTCACCGAGGGCTTCGACGTCACGGCCGACCTCCGCGACGCGAGGTCGTTGCTCGCGACGCTGCCTGGCTGAGTGCACGCGGTCGAGTGTTGCCGTGCGCGATGGTCGTCATCGCCTCGTCGCGAGATGGCGTCATGCGGTCGAGCCGCGGCCGCCTTGCCGTCACGCTTCCATTGCGTTCGCGGCGCCAGGCGTGCGGCGTGGTGCCGACGCTGCGGTGAAACCGCGTCGTCAGATGCGCCTGGTCGGAGAAACCGACGGCGAGCGCGATCTCGGAGATGGAAGCATCCGTCGTCATCATGAGGTCCTGCGCCCGCATGATCCGGCGCTGCGTCAGATAGGTGTGCGGGCTGACGCCGAAGCACTTCTTGAAGGCGCGGCGGAAATGGCTGGGACCGAGCCGGGCCATGGCAGCCAGCTCCGCGATCCGGACACGGTCGTTCAGATTGGCGTCGATATAGGTGCTGATGCGCCGGATCTGCCAGGCGGCCAAGCCGCCGTTGACGGGCTGGGCCTGTTCCGGATCGGAGACGGTGCGGCTGTCGTTCGCTTCGAGCAGCGCGCAGGCCTTTGCAATCAGCTCGGCGGCGGCATCGCGATCGCTGTCGAGCTGCTTCAGGCTGCTCTGCAGCAACTCCATCACGATCTGCGTCATGTCGCGCGGATCGACCGCCACGGCAGGGTTCCGAAGCGCGGCGAGCTGGCAATCCGTTGGTCTTGCAGGGATCTTCACACGCGACTCCATTTCGTCTGCCATCCGGCAGGGGCCTGGCATTGAGCCCCATTGAATGGCAGCCGAAGCTGCCCCGGAACGCGGCAGCCCGCCCGTTAAGTCTTGTTAAGACCGCTCCGAGCGGATCGCACGCACCTCGGATTCAGCCGATGCAGGGCTAGGGCAGCACGCAGCCGCGCGCGTTTTGTGCAAGTCGAGCGCGGGTTTTTCTAGTCAAATCGTGGCCATCCGGAGGAGCTTGCCCTCGTTCGCGAGCCCGCTCGGCTCGTCAAGCTCGGATGGCCCGTTGCGTATACTCATGGTCCTGACATCACACGACCGCCTGGCGTCGGGACGTCTGGCGGGTGTGTGCCTCACGAGCTTTGCCGTCGGATATTACGCGTTCGTCGATGCGGGGCTCGACGTCGCCATCTGTTCCCCGCTCGGCGGTCCAGCGCCGATCGCGCCTTGTTCCGATCGGGATACGGCCTCCAATATCGTGCAACGCTTCCAGAACGATCCGACGGCGCGCGAGGAGTTCTCGGACGGCCTGATGCTCTCGCAAGTCTGCGCCGCCGATTTCTCGGCCGTGTATTATCCCGACGGCATCGGCGCGCTGTGGGATCTGCCGGGTGATCGCGATTCGCGGGCGCTGATCCGGCAGATATATGAGCTGCAGCGTCCTCTCGCCTTTGTCGGCTATGGCACAGCCGCGTTGCTGCAACTCATCAGGCCTGATACGACGCCACTCGTCACCGGCCGCAGGATGACGGCACCGGGCCAGGCGGAGAATGCCGCTTTGGGACTGCCGGATGACGCCGTGTCGCTTGCGCACGAATTCGCGGGGCTTGGTGCAATCTGCCCGGCAGGCGACGGCGCTGCGCCGTTGCTGGTTCAGGACGGTGGCCTCATCACCGGCCGATCTGCGGGCAGCAGCCTGGGCGTCGTGCAGGCCATGATGGCCGCAGCTACCTAAGCCGCAGCATCAAGCCTTCAACGCCTCGATCACCGCGCGCAAGCCCGCGGCCTGATGCGCGCGGCTCGGACAACACAAAAACAGATCGTCATCGACCGGGCACCAATCTTCGAGGCAACGTATCAGCCTGCCGTCGTGCAGGCCTGTCGCCGCGCGCCGCTCCCAGACATACGCGCGATGAAGTCTATGGCCTGGCCGGCGGCGTGCGCGGACTGCCGGGCTCGCTCGCACATTTCATGACTGTCGACGCTTCGCTGATGGCGAAGAAGCCTGCCAATCCCGGCATGCGCGAGGCCGCGTAGATGCTTTCAAGAACGCACGCTTTCGGCAGCGCAGACATGCGATCGTCGGTAAGTGATCGCTCCTAATCTGGACGGGATCGAACGATCGGGTAAGATGCATAAACATGCACGCGATGCTGAGCCGAATTCATCAATGATCGACGACAATATTGCTTCTGCCACCACGCAGCCCGAACACAATGTCGTGGACTGGCTGATCAACCACACGCGCGACGAGCGCTTCATCGACAATATCTTCGCTCAGATGTGCATCCGGCTGCAGCGCGCGGGCATTCCCGTCAAACGGGCAACGCTGCACATCCTGATCCAGCATCCGCAATGGCTCGGCGCCCGGATGCTGTGGGCCGACGGGATGCACGAGGCGGAGATCGCGCGGTTCGACCACGAGGTGCGGCAGAGCTCGGCCTATATCGGCAGCCCGGGCAAGGAAATTCATGACGGCGTCACCGAACTGCGCGAGAATCTCGAGCAGGATCGGGCGCTGGGCCGTCAGCATGCCGTCTATGACGAGATGCGGGCGCAGGGCTTGACCGATTATGTGGCGTGGCCGCTGTATCATACGCTCGGCAAGCGGCACATCGTGACCTTCGCGACCGACCGTCCCGGCGGCTTCGATGATGCGCATATCGCGGGCCTCAAGAAGCTGCTGCCTGCCCTGGCGCTGGTCAGTGAAATCCGCGTCAAGAACCGGCTGGCGCGGACGCTGCTCGAAACCTATGTCGGCACCCATGCTGGCGAGCTCATTCTGGCCGGCGCCACCAGCCGCGGCAGCGGAACGACGGTGCGCGCCGCGATCATGATCTGCGACCTGCGCGAGTTCACCCGGATCTCGGACAATTGGCCGCGCGATGACGTCATCGATCTCCTGAACGACTATTTCGACGCCATGTCGGAGCCGATCGCCCGCCACGGCGGCGAGATCCTGAAATTCATCGGCGACGGCCTGCTCGCTATCTTCCCGCTCAGCCAGCCCGGGGCTTGCGCAAATTTACTGCATGCCGTCGCTGAGGCGCGCCAAGCGATGATTGCCCTGAACGAGAACAACCGCGGCACCGGTCGTGCGCCGATGAACTACGGCATCGGCGTGCATGTCGGTGACGTCATGTATGGCAATATCGGGTCGCGCAGCCGGCTCGACTTCACCGTGATCGGGCCCGCCGTCAACATGGCGTCACGGCTGGAGACGCTGACCAAGCAATTGGGGCGAACGGTGCTGCTGTCCCGCGCCTTCGCTGATCAAGTCGCGGGCGCCTTCGAGCTCGAGCACGTCGGCGAGCATCCGGTGCGCGGCTTCAGCGAGCCGATCGAGCTGTTTGCCTATCACGGCTGAATTGCCGCGGATCGACAGAGGTCGGCAGCGCAATGGATGACATTGCGCTGCCGGGTTGCAGGAACGAAATAACTACTTGAACGGCACCGCGTACATCAGGCCGCCTTTGGTCCAGAGACCATTGAGGCCACGCTCGAGCTTCAGCGGGCTCGCCTTGCCGACATTGCGCTCGAAGATCTCGCCGTAATTGCCGCCGGCCTTGATCGCCGCCACCAGCCATTTGTTGTCGAGGCCGAGCCGCGAGCCGAGATCGCCTGAGGCGCCCAGCAGACGCTGGACCGCCGGGGTCGTCGACTTCGCCATCTCATCGACATTGGCCTGGGTGACGCCGAGCTCTTCCGCCTCGACCAGCCCGTAATGCAGCCAGGTGATGATGTCGCTCCACACCTCGTCGCCATTGCGGGTGAAGGGCCCGAGCGGCTCCTTGCTGATGGTCTGCGGCAGCACGACGTAGTCGTCCGGATTCGGAGCTGCGGTCGTGACGGCGCCAGCAAGCGCGGACGCATCCTGGGTCATGGCATCGCAGCGGCCGCCGAAGAAGGTCTGATACATGGTATCGACGCGGTCGAACACCAGCGGTTTCCAGTCGATGCCGTTGGCGCGGCCGTAGTCGCCGAGCGTGACCTCATGCGTGGTGCCCTGGGCGACGCAGACAGTGGCGCCCTTCAGGTCCTTGAGATCCTTGACGCCGAGATCCTTCTTCACGACGAAGCCCTGTCCGTCATAGAAGTTGATGGGGCCCTGCCGCAGGCCGAGCGTGACGCCGCGCAGAAACGTCTGCGTCGAGTTGCGGTAGAGCACGTCGATCTCGCCCGATTGCAGGGCGGTGAAGCGGTTCTGCGCGGTGAGCGCGACATAGCGCACCTTGGTGGGATCGCCGAGCACGCCGGCCGCCAGCGCGCGGCAATAGTCGACGTCGAGCCCCTTGAAATTGCCCTGTGAGTCCGGTGCCGAGAAGCCGGCAAAGCCGGTACTGACGCCGCAGATCAGCGTGCCGCGCTGCTTCACGGTGTCGAGCGTCGCAGCCGACGCCAGGACGGTCGATGCCATGGTAGTCGATGCGGCGAGCAGGCTCGCCGCGATCATCAATTTCCTCGTCATGTTCCTCTCCCCTTTTTCATTTTAGTTTTTGATATCGCGCAGCACGTTGTCGATGGCAGTTCCGAGCTTGTCCACGATCAGGTCGATCTCCTGCGCCGAGGTGATGTAGGGCGGCGCCAGCAGCACGTGGTCGCCGCGAACGCCGTCCGCGGTGCCGCCGCCGGGATAGCAGCCGAGCCCGTTGGCAAAGGCCTCCGCCTTGATCTTCTGGTGCAGCTTGAGCGCCGGATCGAACGAGGTGCGCGCCGCGCGATCGCTGACGAGCTCGATCGCCCAGAACAGGCCGCGCCCGCGGATGTCGCCGACATGACGATGATTGCCGAAACGTTCGGTGAGGCGCTGCTCGAGCTGACGGCCGCGCTCCCCGACCTGCGCGAGCAAGCCGTCCTCGCGGATGACGCCCTGCACCGCGAGCGCCGCGGCGCAGGCGAGGGGATGCGCCAGATAGGTATGGCCGTGCTGAAACGCGCCTGAGCCGGCGCGGATGGTTTCGATGATCTCTTTGCTCGCGAGCATCGCGCCGATCGGCTGGTAGCCGCCGCCGAGGCCTTTTGCGATCGCCTGGAGGTCAGGCGCGATGCCTTCCTGCTCCCACGCATGCGTGGTGCCGGTGCGGCCCATGCCGCTCATGACCTCGTCCAGAATAAGCAAGGCGCCGTGCCGGTCGCAGATCTCGCGCACCGCCCTGAAGTAGCCGTCCGGAGCCGTCACCGCGCCGGCGGTGGCGCCAACGACGGGCTCCGCAATGAAGGCCGCGACCGTGTCGGGGCCAAGCCGCTGAAACTCGGCTTCCAGCTCGGCGGCGAGCCGCGCCACGAATTGCGCATCCGTCTCGCCCTCATGCTTCTCATGATAGGCAAAGGCCGGTGTGACATGACTGAACGCCGCCGACAGCAGCGGCGCGTAGGGCGCGCGCCGCCAGGCGTTGCCGCCGGCGGCCAGCGCGCCGAGCGTGTTGCCGTGATAGCTCTGCCGGCGCGCAATGAAATGCTGCCGCTGCGGTTGGCCGCGCTCGATGAAATACTGCCGCGCCAGCTTGATGCTGGCTTCGATCGCTTCCGAGCCGCCGCTGACGAAATAGGCGTAGGCAAGGCCACCTGGCTCGTGGCCGACCAGCGTCTCAGCGAGCGCTTCCGCCGGCTCCGACGAAAAGAACGCTGTATGCGCATAAGCGAGCGTCGAGGCCTGCTTGGCGATCGCCGCGATCACGCGCGGATGCTGATGGCCAAGGCAGGAGACCGCCGCGCCGCCGGAGGCATCGATGATACGCCGGCCATCCTCGGCGATCAGATAGATGCCGTCGCCGCCGATCGCCTTGGGCGGCGTCTCGCGCAGCGATCGATGCAGCACGCGGCTGGTGCGAGCGGTCATGGCTCAACCTTTCTCGGAGACGTAAATCGAGGCTGCGGCCAGCCGCGCCTCGGTCGACTGCAGGCGCTTCTTCGCCGCCGCGCCGCCGAGCGAGAACGTCACCGCGGCGAGCGATTGTGCGATCGCGATCGCGCCGGTCAGACTCGGGAAGAAGCCGGGAGAGGCGGCGGCTTCGAACAGCAGCACGTGGTTGGCTCCCTCGGCCATCGGCGCGGTGATGACGTCGGTGATTGCGATCAGCGTCGTGCTGGCGCGATGAGCGGCCTGCGCGGCCCGCACGCTTGCATGTGTGTAGGGCGTGAAGCCGATGACGATGACAGCTTCCCCGGCGCGGAAGGCGCCGAGATCCAGATCATCGGGCCCGGACGCACCCACGATCTGAACCTGGTCGGGGCGGAACAGCCGTAGCTCGTAATTGAGCAACTCGGCCACGCTGCGGCAGCTGCGATAGCCGGCGATCCAAACCCGCTTGGCATCATGCAGCACGCGCGCGGCCTCCACGATCGGTGGCGCTACGATGCGTTGAAGGCCAGCGGCCTCGGCCCCGAGCTTGTCGTTGACAAGCACGACGTCGGCATTCGGACCATGGCGACGGCCTTTGGTGCGGCCGGAGAAGGGCGCGGCCGACGCCGGGCGGCGCGCCTCGGTCAGCGCCGCGCGCAATTCATCCCAACCCGAATAGCCGATCGCCTTGGCGAGCCGCGTGAACGCGGCGGGATCGGCGCCGGCCTTTGCGGCGAGATCGCGCATCGAGCGGGTGGTGGCGTCGTAATCATTGGCCGCGACAAACCGGCCGACCTGCTGCAAGCGCTGCGGCAGCGAAGGCAGGGCACTGCAGAGGTCGGTCAGGGGCGAGGAGTTCGCGAGTTGAGACATGAAACATTTGTTGCACGCATTCCAATTTGGTGCAACGATTGATGTAATCAGCCGAAAATCGCTGCATTTGCGAAGGATTTGTGCTGTGACCACCATTCGCCCGAGACCACGTCCGCGCCGCAGCTTCCTCGCGGGTTGGGGAAGCCGCGAGCTGAAAGGCCTGTTCTGGCAGCTGCTCGTGGTCGGTATCGCGGTCGGCATCGTCGTCTTCCTGTGGTCGAACACGGTGGCCAATCTCTCCGCCCGCCGCATCACCACCGGCTTTGCCTTTCTCGGGCGCGAAGCCGGCATGCCGATCGCCGACAGCCTGCTCCCTTACAATCCGAGGGACACCTATCTGTGGGCCTTCGTCGTCGGCATCGCCAACACGTTGCGCGTTGCGGTGATCGGCATCGTGCTCGCGACCATTCTCGGCACCCTGATCGGCATCTCCAGGCTTTCCGCCAATTGGCTGCTGTCGCGGCTCGCCGCCGTCTATGTCGAGGTGCTGCGCGACATCCCGCTGCTGCTGCAACTGTTGTTCTGGTACGTGCTGATGCAGGGGCTGCCGGCCGCGCGCATGGCCTTCAGACCGATCGATGGCGTGTTTCTGTCCAATCGCGGCCTGATCCTGCCGTCGATTCCGATCCGGCCGCCGCAGTTTGCGGTGCTCGGCGCGGCCGTGCTGGGCATTGCGTTATTTTATTTTGTTCGGCGCATGCTGATCGCGCGGCAGATGCGGGATGGTAAGCCGCGCCTGCGATGGCCATCTGCAGTCGGCCTCATCGTCGTGCTGCCGGCACTGGTGTCATGGCTGCTAGGCGTGTCTTGGACCATCGATTGGCCGGAGCTGCACGGCTTCAATTTCACCGGCGGGCTGACGCTCGCGCCGGAATATTTCGCGCTGCTGATCGCGCTTGTCACCTACACCTCGGCCTTCATCGCGGAGATCGTGCGCAGCGGCATTCAATCCGTGACGCGCGGGCAATGGGATGCCGCCAACGCGCTCGGCCTGCGCCGCAGCTTCACTTTGCGGCAGATCATCCTGCCGCAGGCGCTGCGCGTGATCGTGCCGCCGATGACGAGCCAGTATCTCAATCTGACCAAGAACTCGTCCCTCGCGGTTGCGATCGGCTACCAGGACGTGGTGTCGGTCGCCAACACCACGCTGAACCAGACCGGACAGGCAATCGAGTCGATCGCGCTGATCATGGCAGTGTTCCTGGTGATCAGCCTGAGCATCAGCCTCTTCATGAATTGGTACAATGCGCGTATCGCGCTGGTGGAGCGCTGATCATGACGGTGGCCACGGATATTCCGGAGGTGCCGCGCGCGGCGAGGCGCCCGCGGTCGGGCCCTCCCGCGCTGCGCTGGCTGCGCGCGAATTTTTTCTCGTCGATCCCGAACGCGATCATCACGCTGGTGTTGCTGGCCGTGCTCGCGAAGGCCGTGACCGGCTTTCTGCGGTGGGGCATCGCGAACGCGGTCTGGATCACACCCGGCAATGACTCCAGCGCCTGCAAGGCGGCGCGAGGCCTCGGTGCCTGCTGGGCCGTGATCCCGGAAAAGTATCGCTTCATCCTGTTCGGCACTTATCCGTTCGACCAGCAGTGGCGGCCGGCGCTGTCAGTGCTGCTGTTCATCGCGCTGTTCTATCTCTCCACCCGACGCGCCTGGTGGCGGCGCGAGCTGCTCTATCTCTGGGTCGGCGCGCTGGCGCTGATCAGCGTGCTGATGTGGGGCGGGGTGTTCGGGCTCAGCTTCGTCTCCCAGGATCGCTGGGGCGGTTTGCCGGTGACGTTGATCCTCGCGACCTCGGGGCTCGCCTTCGGCTTTCCGCTCGGGATTGCCGTCGCGCTCGGCCGGCGTTCGAAGCTGCCCGCGATTCGTTCGCTCTGCGTGCTCTATGTCGAGTTGATCCGCGGCGTGCCGCTGGTCAGCCTGCTGTTCATGGCGAGCGTGATGTTTCCACTGTTCATGCCCGGCGGCTTCAACATCGACAAGCTGCTGCGGGCGCAAATCGCGATCATCCTGTTCGCGGGCGCCTATCTCGCCGAAGTGATCCGCGGTGGCCTCCAGGCGGTGCCGCGCGGGCAATATGAGGCGGCCGACGCCCTCGGCCTGTCCTATTGGCGCAAGCACCGGCTGATCGTGCTGCCGCAGGCGATCCGCCACGTGATCCCGCCGCTGGTCAACACCTTCATCGCCTTCTTCAAGGATACCAGCCTGGTCCTGATCATCGGCATCTTCGACCTGCTCACCACGGCCAAGACCGCGATCATCGATCCCGCCTGGCAGCAGTTTTCGGTCGAGGTCTACATCTTCGTGGCGATGATCTATTTTGCCTTCTGCTTCGCGATGTCGCGCTATAGTCGAAGCCTGGAAGCGCATGCGCGGCGATGATCCTCGGACGGACATGAAGATCGGAATCATCTCGGACACGCATGGGCTGCTGCGTCCCGAAGCCGAGCAGAGGCTCACCGGTGTCGCCCACATCATCCATGCCGGCGATATCGGCAAGCAGGATATCGTCGCGAGGCTCGGCCGGATCGCGTCCGTGACCGCGATCAGGGGCAACGTCGATACACAGCCGTGGGCGGAGGCCTATCCCGAGACTGCGACGGTGACGCTTGCCGGCAGCAAGATCCATATCCTGCATGATCTGCAGGCGCTGCAGCTTGATCCTGTAGCCGAAGGCATTGACGTGGTGATTTCAGGCCATTCGCATCAGGCCAAGATCGAGACCCGGCAAGGCGTGCTGTATCTCAATCCGGGAAGCGCGGGGCCACGTCGTTTCAAGCTTCCGATCACGCTGGCCATTCTGGAGATCACGCCAGGCGGCCTTCGGCCGACGCTTTATGATCTCGGCTCTGCAAGCAACGCATGAAGGCTCGCGGCGTCATGCCGGGGCGGGCGCTCTCGAACCCGAGATCATGATGCGACAGTACGCACAAGGACGTGTATTAGTGCGAGCAATGTGCCCGCTGAAGCGCCAGCTATCGAAGTGGCAACACCGTAGGCTGGGGGCGCCTATACTCGCTCCCCCAAGTTGAGCAGGACCGCCCTCAGCTCAGGTCAACGCGGCGGCCTTCGGTAGCGCTGAGGCGAGCTGCATCAAGCAATGCCATCAGATTGCATGCGTCCTTTGGGGTAACAGCGAGCTTCTCGCCATCCAGTGCCGCAGCAACAAGCGTGCGATAGAAGGTCTCGTAGGCACCGGGGCGCGGCTCAATCTCCTGATCACCTATCTCGTTACTTAGAAGCACCGATACTTCCGGACTCTTGCCCCACCCGGGCTGACCCGGCCTCAGCCCGCGAGCGAGCTGCGCTTCTTGCGCATCCATGCCAAATTGCAGGATGCTACCTCTCATCCCATGCGCCAGGAAACGCGGCCCGGGTCGAAAAACAATGCAGGACGCATGAACGATGACCTTGAGCCGATCATAGAGAAGCTGAATGTGGAAATAGTCGTCTGCGAGGACGCCGTCGCGCTGGACTGCGACGTCGGCGATCACCGCCTTCGGCATGCCGAAGAGGCAGAGGGCCTGATCAAGGACGTGCGGCCCAAGGTCATAAAGAACGCCGGATCCGGGCGCCGCGGTTTCGCGCCAGCCCTGCTTGCCCACGGGACGAAAACGGTCGTAGTGGATCTCGCAGTAGCGTGTCTCGCCGATTGCATTCTTGTCCAGCAGTTCGCGCACGGTGAGGAAATTGCCGTCCCAGCGACGATTCTGGAAGACGGAAAGGAGGCGCCCTTTTTCATCTGCGAGTGAGGCAATCGTCTTGGCTTCCGCAAGATCGATGGTGAATGGCTTGTCCACGACCACATGTTTTCCCGCCTCGAGCGCCGCCCGGGCGAGCGATAGATGGCTGCTGTTCGGGGTAGCGATGACAACGAGATCAACGTCGTCCGCGGCGATCAGCGCGTTCGGATCGACCTCTGTCCGTATGCCTGCATATTCGGAGCTCAGGGTTCGGCTGGTCGCGACGCATGTCAGTCGCATGCGCGGCTCGGAAAGAATAAGGGGACCGTGAAAGACCGATCCGGCATGGCCGTATCCGATCAGGCCAACATTCAAGCGCAACATGTCGTCTCCATGACTGGGACTTTCACGGCAGTCCCCTTTATTGCGGGCCGTAGCACTCTGCAACTGGACCGTGACGGGCGGCCGGCCATCTGCTGCACTCAGTGAGTGGCGCAGGGTGTCGCACCGGCCCAGGACGCCGATCCCTCCAGAGCTCGCGCAGCCATTTTTCGCGGCCAAGGACTTCCTATACTGTCGGCGCGATCTGTGCCAGAAAACGCGGGCGCGAAGCTGACGAAGGAAGATGTGAAAATTGGCCGCATCCAAGAAGGGCGCCGAGCCCGCGGAACGCCAGAACGGGATCGATCGGACCATCGATCTCCTGGAAGCGCTGCTGCATTTGCGTTCGCCCTCCAGGCTCAGCGACCTCGCGAAGCAAATGGGTGCGCCGCGTTCGACGGTCTATGCCATCGCCAACCGCCTGATCGAGGCTGACCTGCTGGAGAGCGTGGGCGAGGGCGGTCAGGTGTATTTCGGCAAGGCGGTGCATCTCTACGGTCGCGCCTACGCGGAAGCCAATCCGCTGCATCGCCGATGCCGCGAAGCCCTCGACCGGCTGGCGACCGAGCATAGTGCGACTGCTCAACTCTGCGCGCTACGCGGGCGCAAATACGTGGTGGTCGACACAAGGGACGGCTCGGGCCTGTTCCGGATCACAACGGATGTCGGCATCGAGGTGCCGCTGCCGTGGACTGCATCCGGCCGACTGCTGCTGGATCACATGAGCCCGACGGAAATTCGCGCTTTCGTCCCCAAGGAGGATTTTCGCCTTCCGGATGGACGCCTGCTCGATGTCGGTGATTTCATCAAGGATGTCGCGCGCGCGAGGCGCGAGGGCAAATGCGTGACGACAGCGCTGTCCGATCGGTTCACGTCGTGTCTTGCCGCACCCATCCGTGACAAGAAGGGGGTCGCGGTCGCGACGCTTTGCTTCGTCATTCCCGCGGACTCGCTGAAGGAGCGCAGGACCGCGCTGCTCGACGACCTCATCGCCACCGCAACCGAACTCTCAGATCGTCACTGAGCCGAGCCGACAGGTGGCCGAATGCGCGCCGTCGTGCGCGGTCCTGGCCGTGCGCGCGACGCATTCAGGCGACGCGGTCCGGCATGTCCGGGCTTGACATCACGACCGCGTCATAACTAGCATGTCGCTATAAAATAATCTTGTCCACTATAAGGGACATTCGGCGCCGCAATGATCTTCGGTTCTGTAGTTTGGCGGGACGAAAGACGTGATGCCGCGCTATCGGGAGGGGATTCAAAATGGCGAACGCAAGCCAACAGGTACCCGGGCGACGCTGGCTGATCGGTTGCCTGCTCGGCGTCGGAATTCTCATCAACTACATCGATCGGGTCGGGCTTTCCGCCGCGACGCCCGAGCTCACCAAGGAGCTTGGCCTCAGCGCCACCGACATCGGCCTGCTCGGCAGCGCGTTCTTCTGGACTTATTCACTGCTGCAAGTCCCCGGCGGCATGGTGCTCGACCGCTACGGCGTCACGACCGTCGGCCGTGCGAGCAGCTTGCTCTGGTCGGTCGCCGCCACCATCACCGCGCTCGCGAGCGGACTTTGGGGTATCGCCGCCGCGCGTCTGCTGCTGGGGGTTGCGGAAGCGCCGGCGTTTCCTGCAAGTCAGAAAGCGACCGGCCACTGGTTTCCGCTCGACGAGCGTGCGCGTTCGACTGCGATCTTCGATTCCGCGGCCAAATTCTCCAACGTGATCGGCGTGCCGCTGGTCGCCTATGTGATCTTTCTCTACGGTTGGCGCTGGGGTTTTGGTGTCACGGCGCTGCTGAGCTTTCTGTATTTCGTCGCCTACTACGTCATCTATCGAAATCCCAGCGAGGATCCGAAGCTCTCCAAGGTGGAGCACCAGTACATCATCGCCGGCGGCGGCACGCCCGAAGGTCCGGCCGCTGCGGGGCAGAGCCGCATGCTCGGCTACCTCTTGCGCAATCGAAAGGTCTGGGGGCTGACCATCGGGTTCTCCGCCTATGGCTACACATTCTATCTCTTCCTCACCTGGCTGCCGGGCTATCTCGCCCAGACCATGCATATGAACCTGATGTCGGCGGCGGGCTATTCGACGATTCCCTGGATTTTCGCGACATTGTCGGACCTCCTGATCGGCGGGTTCCTGGTGGATCACCTGATCGCTCGTGGCTACGACAGCACGCGGGTGCGCCAGTCGGTGATCATCGTCGGCATGCTGATGGGGCTCGCCGTGATCGGCGCGGCCTTCACCGTGAGGCCGGGTTGGGCGCTGCTGTGGTTGTCGATCGCGATCTCGGGGCTGTCCGCCGCGGCGCCTGTCGGGTCCTCGATCGTCTCGTTGATTGCACCCAAGGGTGGCGCGGGAACGGTCGGCGGCATTCTGAATTTCACCAACAACATGATGGGCGTTCTCGCGCCGATCGTGACCGGAATCGTGGTCGACTGGACACAATCGTTCGCCGGCGCCTTCATGATCGCAGGCGTCGTGCTGCTGATCGGAATCTTCTTCTATGTGGTGGTGCTTGGACGGATCGAATCGATTCCCGATTTCGCCGAGGCACAACCGCGAGACGCCGTGGCCGTCCACTGAGGAGGCGAGCATGCCCCAAGGTACAAGCCAAGGCGGACACAAGGACACGCTGATCCGCAGTGCCCGTCTGATCGACGGCACCGGCGCGCCGTGGTTCGAGGCCGACCTGCGCATCAGCGGTAGCCGCATCGCGGCGATCGGCGCATCCTTGGCCGCGGACGGGGCCGATGTCATCGTCGCGCGCGGATGCTACCTCGCGCCGGGCTTCATTGACGCCCATTGCCATGACGACCTGATCTGCCTGCGCGAGCCAGACAGGCCCGAGAAGGCGCTGCAAGGCGTGACCACGCTCGTCGTCGGCAATTGCTGTTTCTCGCTCTATCCGGCGACCGCAGGCTCCGCCGAGATGCTGCGCCAGCATTTCTCGGGGCTCGCGGGCGAAACCCGGGCGAACGAAGTCTTCGACAGTTTCGACGGCTACCGTCGGGCTCTGGAAGGGCCGGGTGTGGCGCTCAACCTGGTCTCGCTGGTTGGGCATGCCGCGATCCGGCTTGCCGTTCTCGGTTACGAACGCCGCGCGGCGACGGACCAGGAGGTCGCGGCCATGCAGGTGCTGCTCGCGCAGCAGCTCAGCCAGGGCGCGGCCGGCCTGTCGCTCGGCCTCGTCTATCCGCCGAGCGCCTATGCCGACATCAATGAGCTGTGCGCGCTTGCCGCGACCGTGCGGGCTCACGGCAAGCTGCTCACGGCCCATATCCGCAGCTACGAAGCGGGCCTGCTGCAATCAATCGACGAGTTCATCGCGATCCTGCGCGCCACCGGTGCGGCGGGGCTGTTGTCGCATCTGCAGTCGGCGGGCAAGCCGAACTGGGGCGCCATTCCCAAGGCGCTCGACCGGCTCGAGGCCGCGCGTGCGGAGGGGATCGATATCTCTTTCGACATGTATCCGTATCCTGCCGGCAGCTCCTACATGCTGCAATTGCTGCCGCCGGCCGCGCTCGAAGGCGGCATCGACGCGCTGCGTGCGCGGTTGCGCGATCCGGCGCAGCGCGAGGCTCTTCGCATGCTGGTGGAGGAGGGCGATCCCGATCCGCATGCCGCGCAGTCCAAGATCGTGCTGATCGGCTGGCACAATGTGCGCATTTCCGGCACCGGCAATCCCGCGCTGAAACCCCTTGAGGGCAAGTCGATGGTCGACGCCGCGCACGAGCTCGGCATCTCGCCGTTTGATCTCATGGTTCGCTGCATCGAGGATGACCAGGGCCAGACCGGCATCATCATGTTCCAGCTCGATGAGGCCGACTTGCGCGCCGCCTTCACCCACCGCCTGCACATGGTCGGCTCCGACGGTATTCCGCGCCCGGGCACCAAGCCGCATCCGCGTGCCTATGGAAGCTTCCCGCGCGTTGCAGGCAGGCTGACGCGTGAGCAAGGCTGGATGAGTTTGGAAGACGCCGTGCGGCGGATGACCGCGATGCCCGCCCAGCGTTTCGGTCTTTCCGACCGCGGCATCCTGCGGCCGGGCATGGCCGCGGATCTCACTCTGTTCGACGATACGATCATGGACAAAGCGACGTTCGAGGCGCCGACGGAAATGCCGGCAGGCATCCGTTCGGTGTTCGTTGCGGGCGAGGCCGTGGTCGCAGACGGACGCTGTACCTTCGCGCGTCCGGGCCGAGCCTTGATCGCTGGATGACCGCGTTGTCGCCGATGGCTTGTCTCTCCAGCGTCCCGAAACCGAAGTTCGCTTGACGCACTGCGGCAGCGCTGAAACGAGCTCCGAACGGTCCTACGAGCCGTAGGTTCTGACTTAAATCACCACACACAGGACGATATGCAATGACGACGAAACGATACGGCGTGGCGGGCGGCACCGGTACCGGCGGCCAGCACCTTCCTTTTGCCCGCGCGGTGGAGGCCAACGGCTGGCTCTACGTCTCGGGGCAGACGCCCATGGAGAACGGCGAAGTGATCGAGGGCGGCATCATCCCGCAATCGCACAAGGCGATTCGCAACCTGCTCGCCATCCTGGCAGAGGCCGGCTACGAGACCAAGGATGTCGTGCGCTGCGGCGTCTGGCTCGACGATCCCAGAGATTTTCAAAGCTTCAACAAGATCTTTGCCGAATACTTCGGCGCCCATCCGCCGGCGCGGGCGTGCGTGGTCTCGAGCATGGTGGTGGACTGCAAGGTGGAAATCGATTGCGTCGCCTATCGGGGTGAACGATAGCTGCGCAGGACTTGCAAGGCTTCGAAGCGGCAGAGCGCTGTGACCGCCGGAGCCTGCCGACACCGAAGCCCATGTTTCGACCATGCGCGAATGAAATCATGCGCTGCTGGACTTCCAGCGCGCAACCTCCGCCATCTCTCTCCGCGCCACGCCTCAAGACGAACCTGTCATCCGCATAAGAGTTCGCGCGAAGCGATGTCACAGCAGCCGGTCCGGCGCCGGCCCCGCCAACATAAGCGACATAGCCATCCGGACGTACTAGCGTCAGGCCGGGGCGCCGTGCCGAACGCTGCTCGACAATGTCGGCGAATTCGTTGCAGAGCGATTTGACGGCCTGGACAGTCGCGCCGTCCAGATCGTCGCCTGTGAACACCAGGAAGCGGCTGCTGATGCCGCCGCCGCGAAGCGAGTCGTCGAAATATCGTTCTCCGCGCCCTTCGACGATCGGGCTGCCGCGATAGTCGATCCCGAGCTGGGACAGCCTGCGGACGAACGCGTGCTGCACCGGCGGCAGGCGCGATATTAGCGGAAACAGGGCATTGCGCAGAACCAGAGCAACCCTGCTCTTGGTACCCATCGCCCTGGTCATCGCGTCGGTCAGTGCAATCACCGCTTTGATGACGGGACGGCGTTCGGCGGTGTAGCTCTCGAGCAATCGTTCGCTGCCGCGTCCCCTCACGGCGAGGTCGAGTTTCCAGACCAGATTCCAGACGTCCTGCAGCCCCGTATTCATGCCCTGTCCGCCGAACGGACTGTGGATATGGGCGGCATCACCAGCCACGAAGATGCGTCCCGCGCGCAGGCGTGCGACCTGGCGATGATGTATGCGAAAGTAGCTGCTCCAGTGGAGGCTGCGCGCTTCGATGCCGTGCGGGGCGCGCTGCACCAGAAGTCGGCGCACGAGTTCAAGTGACGGTGCCTCTCCTTCCACCTGATCGACCGTGGCCACGACCCGCCGCCGCGTCGCGCTCATCGGGAAGATCGCGAGCGGCCCGAACTCACTCGGGCAGAGTTGCATCTCGTCCGCCGGAAGCACTTCGTTGGTCTCGACATCGGCCAGGAGAAAGGAGTCCTGGTACGCCTGGCCCGCGAAGGGCAGGTTGAGAAGATGGCGCACCTTGCTGTGCGCGCCGTCGCAGCCGATCACATAGGATGCCGTCAGCCTGATCGTCTCGCCCTTGCGATCCAGTGCGACTTCGACGTGACCGTTGTTCTGTTCGGCCGCGACCAGTGCCGTATCGTATTCGACGGCGCCGCCCTTGCGCTGCAATTCCTCGACGAGCAGCCGCTCAGTGAGGTCCTGCGGGACCATGGCTACGAACCGATAGAGGCTTGCCGCCGGTTCGAACCTGATGCGGGCGAGCGTTCGTCCCGATGTAATCGCCGTGACCCACGTGACACGGTTGGCTTTCTCGAGAAAGGGCGCGGCGATCCCCGCCATGTCGAAGATCTCAAGCGTGCGTGGAAAGATCGCGAGCGCTTTCGAGTGCTGCGATTGCGCCGCGCGCGCTTCGACAAGCCGCCATCTCAGGCCCCGGCGGGCGCATTCGTTGGCGAGGAACAATCCGACCGGTCCGGCCCCGGCGATCAGGATGTCGGTATCGGTCGCCGCCTCGTTTCCGTGATCGGCCGACTCATTCATCACTGACTGGTCAGTCACTTCATTCATCACTGAGCCTCCCGATGTGAGTTCTTCGGGTTGATGTGGTCGAGCATTCGTGAAAGTCCACCGTCAACCGAGGATCATCGAGAATTCTTTCCCGGCCTCGACCGAAGCCTGGAGACGGCCCATCCTCCGGTCACATGCTGTTGCCGCCGCGTTCGCGGCGTTTCGATCAGCTTGTTTCTGGTGCGGTACTGGTGCGGCTCGCACCGGTTGAGCCTGCGGCGCGACACGGTCGGCTGCAGCAGCTTCCGCGATCGGATAGCCAGCAGGACGTCAGCGCAGGTCGGCGCGAAGCTCGCGTACGCCGCGTCCCAACCGTTGCCGAATAAGCGTTCGTAAAGTGGCGCCGTCTTCGTAACCCACTTCGGCCGCAATAGCCTCGATATCAAGGCCGCTGCCATGCAGCAGGGATTGTGCGCGTTCAACCCGCAAGCCTTGAAAGTAAGACAGCGGCGATTTTCCGAGCACCGCCTCGCAGCGGCGCTCAAGTGTACGAGGGCTTGTTGCGAGTGCCTTCGCTGCGTCCCGTAACGAGAAGCCCTGCTTGAGACGATCGCGCGCCACCGTTCAAAGCGCTGGATAAGGGGATCGGCCTGTGCGAGATGATTGGGAATGATGAAAGGCGCTTGTGAGGAGGAACCGTTGCGCGTCGTCCGAGCCCGTGGTCGGACCACCGCCGATCAGGCGTCGGATTAGTTGACGGCTAATCAGGAGACGTGCTGCGGCTTCACAGCCGTTTGGCGTCCTCTCACGTCCTCTCTTATCCTTATCAGGGTTCGGCGGACGATGCGTTCATTCTGCACGCTCACCAGCACTCGAAGCCGCCGTCGACGAGCAGATCGACGCCCGTGACGAACGATGCCGCCTGGCTCAATAGGAAGATGGTCGGGCCGACCATCTCATCAACCGAGGCCATCCGGCCCATAGGTGTTTCACGCTCGAAGATCTTGCGTTGTTCGGCGACCTCGGGACGGAGATTCATCGGGGTCAGCGTGTAGCCAGGGCTTATCACGTTGACACGGATGCCACGCTCCACCCACTCCATCGCCAAGCTCTTCGACAGATGGATTACACCCGCCTTCGAGGTATTGTAGTGGGCTTGAGACAAACCTCGATTGACGATCGAGCCGGACATTGACGCGATGTTCACGATGGCGCCGCGACCATGCGCAAGCATGGCCCGGCCTTCGGCTTGGCAGGAAAGAAAGACACCCGTCAGGTTAACATCCATCATCTGACGCCATTGCTCAAGTGGCAACTCTTCGGCCGGGCGCGCATTGGCGATGCCTGCGCAGTTCACGGCGAGCGAGAGCGCGCCGAGCAAGGCTTCGGTCTTTTCGACGGCACTCGTCAGATCGTTGGCATTCGCGACGCTGCCGGTCAGCGTGATCGACCGGCGTCCTTTGTCGGAAATGGCTTGCGCCGTGTCATCCAGCCCCTTGCTCCCGGGGAGATCGAACAGCGCCACGTCGGCACCCGCCTCGGCAAGCCCGATCGCGATGCCCTGGCCGATACCGCTGCCCGCTCCGGTCACGAAGGCGATTTGGTCCTTGAGACTGAATCTTTGCATCAACGATCTCCTCAACTGCTCTCAGGTTGTCGCGAGTTCCATGACCGAAACGCGCCCCGCGACTTCGCGGTCGAGCACGCCCCGGTTTCGCCCACGGCTCAGAACCATGACGCGGTGCGCGAGCCCCAAAACCTCGTCAAGGTCGGAGCTGACGACGATAACGGCCAAGCCTTGGCGCGCGAGATCGGCAACGATCTGATAGATCGCCGCGCGCGCGCCGACATCGATGCCGCGCGTTGGCTCGTCCAGAATGACGATCTTCGGTCCGCGCAGGATGTTCTTCGCGATCACGATCTTCTGCTGATTGCCGCCTGAGAGCTGGCCGACGCGCTGCTCCGCGCTTCCCTTGATCAGAAAGCGCGAAATGGCCTGGCGCGCAAAGCCTTGAGTCCGAGCTCGCGTGATCCAGCCAGAAGGTGCTACCCGGCCGTAATTACCGAGCGCGAGATTCTCGGCGATCGTGTGCGGCAGGATCAGCGCCTGCCCCTTGCGATCTTCAGGCACCAGCGCGATACCTCGCGTCAGGGCATCGCGTGGCTCGTGGATACGAACCACCTCACCATCGATCTTGATCGTGCCTGCCACGATCGGATCGGCTCCGGCGATGGCACGCATCAGTTCCGTGCGTCCCGCGCCGATGATGCCGGCAATGCCGAACACCTCTCCGCGTCGTACAGTGAAACTCACATCGGAGAAGTCGCCATGCGCGCTTGTCAGGCCTTCGACCTCGAGCATTGGCGGGGCATCAGAGGCAGGCGGATCGATCGGCGGGAACATGCGATCGAGCGGACGACCCACCATCTGCTCGACCAGCGTCTTGATCGGCACCTGTGCTGTCCCGTGCGTTGCCGCCAGCTTTCCGTCCCGGAGCACTACGATCCGATCCGCGATCCGCGCAATTTCGTCCATCCGGTGGCTGATATAGATGAAGCCCACGCCTTCACTTTTCAGCGCACGGATCTGATCGAACAGCCGCTCCGTCTCCTCCAATCCGAGCGCCGCCGTCGGCTCGTCAAAAATCAAGAGCTTGGCATTCAGCGTCAACGCCTTGGCGATCTCGACCTGCTGCTGCGCGGCGACGCGAAGATGGCGGACCAGCGTCGTCGGCTCGGCGTTCAGACCGAGGCGTTTCAGCTGCTCGGCGGCGCGTGTGTTCATCGTCGCCCGGTCGACCCGCCCAGCGCGCAACGGCAAACGTCCTACGAATACGTTCTCAGCGATCGACAGGTCAGGAAGCAGCCGCATTTCCTGATGGATCAGACCGATGCCCGCGGACAGAGCATCGGCGGGCGCTGCCGGTAAGTACGGTTGGCCGCGCCAGCTCATCGAGCCAGCCGACGGTCTCACGAGCCCCGCGATGATCGAGGCGACCGTCGACTTGCCGGCGCCATTTTCGCCAAGCAGAGCGACAACTTCGCCTGGACGCACCGCCAGATCGATGTCGGACAGCACCGTGATCGGACCGTATTGCTTACCGATCCGGTGCAATACGAGGCCGCTTTCTGCCGTGAGAGCTGCTTGGGCTACTGGGGTCATCGCATCATGCCTTCAAGACGGGCGGCGCGCTTTTGCGCCGCCCTCCCGACGTCCGTCTCAGATCAGGGATGTTTCGCGACGAAGCCTGCGACGTTGTCCTTCGTCGTGAGCGTTGCATCCTGCAGCTGCTGTGGCGGCAACTTCTCACCTTTCACCAGCGCAATCGCCGCATCGACGGCCAGGCGGCCCATCTTTTGGGTCTGTTGCGTGGCCGTGACGTCGAAGGCGCCATTCTTCAGAGCCTTCAAAGCCTCGGTATCGCCATCGAAGCCTGCGATCCAGACCCTCTGCTCGGGATGAGCCACTTTGACGGCCTGAGCGGCGCCGAGCGCGAGCGCGTCAGCCTGGCCGAAGATGATGCTGGCCTTGGGGTGGGTCTGCAACAGGTCCTGAGCGAGCTTGAAACCCTCGTCCTGATGCCATTGCTCGCTCCACAGCTCACCGACGACCTTGACGTCCGGGTACTTCGCAAGTGCCTCGGAGCAACCCTTGCTACGGTCGACCTCCGGCGTCGTTCCCTTTTGGCCGTGAATGATCAGCATTTCGCCTTTGCCGCCAGCCTCCTTGGCGATGTGATCACAGACCTGACGGGCGGAAGAAACACTGTCGGTCGCGATGAAAGTGTCGCCCGGGGCGCCTTCTGCATTGCGGTCCACGTTGACCACGGGAATGCTGGCCGCTCGCGCGGCCTTCACGGGAACAGCCGCCGCTGTGGCGCCGGCCGGAATGTAGATGAGCGCGTCGATGTTCTGCGCGATCAGATCCTGGATCTGATTGACCTGGGTGGCCGCATCGCCCTTGGCATCGACGGTGATCACCTTGAGGCCCTTCTCGGCTCCGTACTTCTCGACCGAATCCTTGATCTGGTTGAAGAAGTCTGCCTGCAAGTTAGCGACGGCAAGTCCGATTTTCTTGGCGTCCTTAGCCTGTGCACCAACGGCCGGCAAAATTGCGAGCGCTGAGACGGCGCCTACTAGTAAAGCTCTACGAATAGCCATCATTTTTCCTCCTCCTGTTGCTCGTTTTCGACGAGTGAAACTCGCCGTCTCCTTTGTTTGGTCCTTGCTGGACCGATCCGCTCCTCATTGGAGCGAAACGCCTAAGCCACGTCGAGCGCGCCGTGGACGTTGTTGCGCGCTATTCACTGCGACGGCGCAATGTGTCCGTGGCGACCGCGATCGCGATGACTATTCCGATGACGACCTGTTGCACGAACGGCGACACCTGCAGCAGGTTGAGGCCGTTCCGGAGAAAGCCGATGATGAGAACGCCGAGGGTTGTGCCCCCGATGCCACCAACACCGCCCGAGAGACTTGCGCCGCCAATCACCACCGCGGCGATCGTGTCCAACTCGTAGCCGTATCCGGAGCTAGGCTGAGCCGAATCCAGCCGAGCCGACAAGATGATGCCTGCCAGTCCGGCCAGCGCCGCACACGCGGTATAGACCCACAGCGTCGCCCTGCTCACGTTGATGCCTGCAAGACGGGCGACCTCGGCGCTCCCGCCAATGGCGTAGAGAGAACGTCCGGCAGGTCGAAATTGAAGAACGATCCAGGCGACGATCGCGATCGCGATCATGACGCCGACGGTCACCGTGAGGAATCCGAAGTTCCTGATGATAGCGAGATTCGAGAACCAGTCAGGAAAGCCGATGATCTGCTGGCCGTCGGTGATGATACTTGCGATGCCGCGCGCGATCGACATCATTGCCAAGGTCGCAATGAAAGCCGGCATACTCAACCGGGTTACCATCAGCCCCGAGACAAATCCGCAAGCTGCCGAGGCAAGCAAGGCGGCTAGGATTGCCACGCCGAAAGGCCAGCCGAGATTGTTGCCAAGATAGCCCATCACCATGCCCGAAAGCGCGAGCACGGATCCGACAGATAGGTCGATGCCACCGATCAGAATGACGAAGGTCATGCCGACCGCCATCACGCCGAGAACCGTGATCTGATCCAGCACGTTGAGGATGTTCCGTGCCGATAGAAAGGTATCGGTGGCGATAGACAGGAATACGCAAAGTACGACGAGGCCGATCAGTGGCCCCGTGGCCCCACGCACGAATTGCAGTGCTCTGCCGCTTTTCGCCTCCATCGCCGTTCCCTCGATAGCCATCTTGTTTTCATTTTCTCGATATGTATGCGACGACTGCTGGGCCGGCGCGCTCATCGACGACGAGGCACTCCGTCGAGCTCGTACCGTGGTCGATGGCTAGGAGCGGCGCTCCGAACATCTTATCGACCTTTGAGTTCGAGAGCTGCGGCGACGATACCCTCGCGATTGAGCCCGAAATGGTCGAGCAGGAATTCGGCCGATCCCGTCGGAGCAAAGCCTTTGACGCCAAGCATCCGCATCGGAACCGGCGCATGACGCACGACGACCTCGGCAACGGCTGCGCCCATTCCCCCTTCGACCATGGCCTCTTCGACCGTCACGATGGCGCCGGTCTCCTGTGCCGCCGAGATGATCGCAGCTTCGTCGATCGGCTTGATAGTCGAAACGTTGAGCACGCGCGCCTGGAGACCGCGCTCGGCCAACACATCGGCGGCCTGCAGGGCGCGCGAGACCAGGACGCCGGTGGCAGCAATGGTGAGATCGTCGCCGTTGCGCAGCTTATCAATCCGTCCGAAAGCAAAGGCGTCCGAGCCCTCGGGAGTAACGGACGGGACCTTCGTTCGGCCGATCCGCAGGTACGCTGGAGTTGCCGATGCCGCAGCCCACTTCACTGCCGCGCGCGTTTGCGCCTGATCGGCGGGCACGACGACCGCCAAGCCATCAATTGCACGGAGCCAGCTCAGGTCCTCGATCGAATGATGCGTCGGACCAAGCTCGCCGTAAGCCATTCCCGGGCTCATGCCGCACAAGGTGACCGGATAGCCGTTATATGCGACGTCCGCCTTGATCTGCTCAAGCGCGCGCCCGGTCAGGAACGGCGCGGCGCCGCAAACAAAGGGAAGGTAGCCGCCGTTGGCGAGGCCGGCCCCCACACCGACCATGTTCTGCTCCGCGATGCCGACATTGATGACACGATCCGGAAATAGCTTCTGAAACTCGCCCAGATTGCTGGAGCCGACGCTGTCATTGCAGACCGCGACGATCCGATCGTCCTCCCTCGCGAGTGCGATGAGAGTCTCGGCGAAGGCCTGACGGCAGTCGAACAAGGAGGCTTGCGTGCCGCGGGGAGCGTTCATCACACCAGCTCCTTCAACGCGAGCTCGATCTGTTCGCGTGACGGAACCTTGTGGTGCCATTCGACCCGGTCCTCGATGAAGGAAACGCCCTTGCCCTTGAGAGTCCTCGCAATCACGCAGCGCGGCCGCCCAACCGATGCTGCCGTGAAAGCCTTGTAGAGTGCCGCATGATCATGGCCGTCGCACTCGATGGTCTCCCAGCCGAACGAACGCCAGCGATCTGCGAGCGGCTCGAGCTGATTGGTGTCTTCCGTGCGCGCGCCCTGCTGCAGGTAATTGCGATCTACGACCGCAACGAGGTTGTCGAGATGACGATGGCCCGCGCACATCGCGGCTTCCCAGTTGGAGCCTTCTTGCAGCTCTCCGTCGCCGAGAACGACGAACGTTCGCCATGAAGCCTTCGCCAGCTTTGCCGCGATCGCGGTACCGACCCCGATCGGCAGACCGTGTCCCAAAGGACCGGTGTTCGCTTCGACGCCCGGCACCTTGCGACGGTTGGGATGACCGTTGAGCGCCGACTGCGGCTGCATGAAAGTAGACAGAGCCTCGACGGGCATGAAGCCGCGCAATGCGAGCGTCGAATAAAGCGCCGCAGCGCAATGGCCTTTGCTGAGGATGAAGCGATCCCTGTCGGGCGCAGTCGGCACCGCAGGATCGAGCCGCAACACCGCAAAGAACAGCGTCGTCAGGATGTCGGTGCTCGAGAGATCACCGCCGATATGTCCCATCCGCGCGCGCCCGATCATTTCGACGACGCTCCGGCGGACACGGATCGCCTCAGCCCGCAGGCCGCTCGTTCGCTCGTCGGGCCCCATCGCCAGAGGCAGCGGAGAAGCCAGGTGTGCCTCGTGTTCAATTGCGGGGGGTAGGCTCATTGCGCCTCTTTGAATATTTATTCAATCATGCATTTCTTTTCAAAAGAAAACGCCACGCTGATCTGCTTGTCAAGCCGGGTCGCAGCGAAAGTGAAGATTGATGCCCGGCTAATCTCCACAGCACGATCGGAGTAGATGCTCGGTCACTTGCTTTCGCACAAGCGATACGAGGCGACTGGCCGTGCGCAGAAACGCGGCTTCGCTGCGATGACATGTCATCGCGTCACGCCGACGCAATGCGGGAACATCACAATCCTCTAGTACGACTGGATGCGATTGAATAAATATTCATATGTGTATTTATTTTCCATGGCTACCAGAGTTATGATAGCTTCCGACCAGCTCGCGTTGTGACTGCCGTCACAGGGTCTTGCGCGTGATTGAATATTTATTCATGCCGCTTTAGGTGTCCCGGAAGACTGGAAAAAGCGAAGCGGCCGATGAGCAGAACCGATGAATTGAGAATGATGTTTCGCGTCGCGCAGCTCTACCACGAGGACCGCTTGAGGCAGTCCGACATATCTGAGCGCCTCCATGTCTCCCAGGCGACGGTGTCCAGGCTCCTCAAGCGTGCCGAAGATGAAGGCGTGGTGCGCGTCGCAATCGTTGCCCCACGAGGCACGTACCCTCACTTCGAAGCGTCTCTTCGTCAGAAGTACAACGTTCACGAGGTCATCGTGGCCGAATGCTTCGAGGACCGGGAAGAATCCATCCTGTCGGCGATAGGAGCGGCGGCGGGACACTACCTCGAGACCACGCTGAGTGAGGGCGACGTCATAGGCATCTCCTCGTGGAGCGCTTCGCTGCTGCGGATGGTTGATGCTATTCATCCGATCAAGCGACCGCGCGCTGAACGGATCGTCCAGATCCTTGGAGGTCTGGGTAACCCTTCGGTCCAAAGCCACGCGACCCAGCTGACAGCGCGCCTCGCATCGCTCACAGGCGCGGAGGCGCAGCTCCTACCCGCGCAGGGCGTCGTCAATTCGTCTGCAGCGCGGCTCGTGATGCTGGGAGATGCCTACGTTCGCGCCGCCATGGATCAGTTCCGACGGATGACAATGGCGCTGGTCGGCATCGGCGCGCTGCACCCTTCTGTCATGTTGGCCAATTCCGGCAACGCGTTTACCGACGCGGAATTGCAGGACCTTGCCCGCAGCGGCGCAATTGGCGACATCTGCATGCGGTTCTTTGATCGCAGCGGAACGCCTGTGCACGGGCCGCTCGATGATCGCGTGATCGGGGTCACCCTCGAAGAACTGAAACAAACGCCCCGCGTGATCGGGGTCGCCGGCGGCAAGCGGAAGGTTGAGGCCATCCGCGCTTGCCTCACCGGCGGTCTGATCAACGTTCTGATCACCGACAAGTTCACAGCCGAGAGGCTTCACTGAACGAGAGAGTAAAGGAGACCGCCATGCGTCGCTTTGACGGGAAGACGATCGTGATCACCGGTGCAAGCCGTGGCATCGGCGCGGCACTTGCACGGCGATTTGCGCGCGAGGGCGGCGCGGTGGTCGTGTCTGCCAATGAACCGGCTTGCGAGGCGGTTGCCGCCGACATTGTCGCGTCGGGCGGCAAGGCAGTTGCAAAGTTGGCGGATGTCACGAGCAAGAAGGACGTCCAGGCGCTCTATGACGCAGCAGAGCAGGCGTTTGGCGAAGTCGATGTATCGGTGCAGAACGCCGGGATCATCACCATCGCTCGCATTGAGGCGATGACTGAGAGCGAGTGGGACAAGGTGATGGAGGTGAATACGAAGGGCGTGTTCCTGTGCTGTCAGGAAGCCATCGCCCGCTTTCGTAAGCATGGGCGCGGCGGACGACTCATCAACACCGCGTCCGGCCAGGCACGGCAAGGCTTTATCTATACACCACACTACGCCGCATCCAAATTTGGCGTCGTCGGAATTACACAGAGCCTCGCCAAAGAGGTTGCCAAAGAGGGCATCACTGTCAACGCCTTCTGCCCCGGGATCATCGACACCGACATGTGGGCCTACAATGATGAAGCATGGGGAAAGCTGTTGGGCAACTACAAGCCCGGCGAACTGATGGCCGAGTGGGTGCAAGGAATCCCAATGGCACGGGCCGGCTCGGGCGAAGACGTTGCGGGGCTGGTAACTTTCCTTGCCAGCGAAGATGCCGCATACATTACCGGTCAGACAATCAACGTCGATGGCGGCCTGATCATGTCTTAGCCATCTGCCAGGCGGTTCCGGAAAGGTTTGGAATTCCCAAGGTAAACAGTCAGAATTTACGTGACCGGGGGCATTTCGATTAATCCGGGTGGCATCGCTTGGATGCGCATGTACAGTCACGAAGAATCGTACCTCGTCGACAAATGGAAATGGCTGGAAGACAAAGCCATCTGCAAAGAATCCTTCATCGGCTCGATGGGCTGGCTGGTCTCCTGATACTGACTGACAGTCCGCTTACGGGCCCGGTGGTTGCGAGCCTCAACATGACCCAGTAACGCCGCCTGAGCGCTTTCCCGGCCGTGCTAGGGCAGGAACTTTCGCAAAAGGGATATGTTCTCACAGGGAACAAGAGTTTTATGTCGATGGGCAACATTCGCTTAATTGCCATTATCCCGTTCCTCGCGCTGATTGTCGGCCCGTTCTTCGTCAATCGGGTGGATCCGCTGATCCTCGGGCTGCCGTTCCTGCTGGCCTGGATCGTGGTATGGATCCTGATCACGTCACTCATCATGGCTGTGATCTACGCGGCCGATCCCGCCAACCGGGAGGATGAGACATGAACGGCGCACTACCATTCATTGCCGCCGCCGCGCTATTGGCGCTCGCGCTGGGCTTTCTCGCCCGTCGCGGCAAGGATATGAACCTCGAGCAGTGGACCGTGGGCGGGCGCGGCTTCGGCGCGGTCTTCGTGTTCCTGCTGCTTGCCGGAGAGATCTACACCACCTTCACCTTCCTTGGCGGCAGCGGCTACGCCTACGGCAAGGGCGCGCCAGCCTATTACATTCTGTCCTATGGCACGCTCGCCTACGTGCTGTCCTATTTCATGCTGCCGCCGATCTGGCGCTATGCCAAAGAGCACCGGCTTTACTCTCAGTCCGACTTCTTCGTCCGCAAATACGATAGTCCGACACTCGGCATCATCGTCGCGATCGTCGATATCGTGGCGCTTGATCCCCTATCTTGTGCTTCAGTTCAAGGGGCTCGGTATCATCGTCGAGGTCGCCGGCTATGGCGCGATCTCCTCCACCGTGGCGATCTGGATCGGCGCAATTGTCGTCGCCGCCTATGTGATGGTCTCGGGCGTGCACGGCTCGGCCTGGACTGCGGTCGCCAAGGATACCTTGATCCTCGTCATCGTCATCTTCCTCGGCATTTACCTGCCCTATCATTATTACGGCGGGCTCGGACCGATGTTCCGCGGCGATCGAGCAGGCAAAGCCAGGATTCACCGTGCTGCCGCCGCACGGCGAAAGCCTGTGGTGGTTCTCCTCGACCGTGCTGCTCACGGCGCTTGGGTTTCTACATGTGGCCGCACAGCTTCGGCTCGATCTACACGGCGAGGAGCGCCAGGGTCATTCGCAAGAACGCGATCGTGCTGCCGCTCTATCAGCTGATCCTGCTGTTCGTGTTTTTCGTCGGCTTCGCGGCGACCCTTCAGGTTCCCGGGCTCACTGGCTCGAACATCGATCTGGCGCTGTTCAAGCTTTCGGTGAAGACATTCGATCCCTGGTTTGTCGGCGTGATCGGCGCGACCGGCGTGCTCACTGCGCTGGTGCCTGGATCGATGATCCTGATGACCGCAGCGACCTTGATCGCCAACAATCTTTACCGCGCCGCTCGACCCGTCGGCCGACGATCGACAGAGTGTCGCTGCTCGCAAAGCTCCTGGTGCCTGTGGTGGCGCTGGTTGCGGTGTTCTTCACCTTGAAGGGCGGGGAGACCATCGTGGCGCTGCTGCTGATGGGCTACAGCCTGGTCACCCAGCTCTTTCCCTCACTGGTGCTCAGCCTCGCACAACGCAACGTCGCGACGCGCGAAGGCGCGATGGCGGGCATTATCGCCGGCGTCGCCACGGTCGCCGTCGTCAGCCTGACTGGAGCTAATTTCCACACGCTGCCGTGGCTGCCGCCGCAGATCCAGGACCTCAACATCGGCATTGTCGCGCTGGTCGGTGAATTTCATCGTGCTGATCGTGGTGAGCGCCGTGACCCGGCAAGCCGGCGAGCCCGCGCGCGCTACCGCGAAATAAGACGACGCGATAGATTGCGCTGCCGCTGGTCTGGCAGAGTGCAGCCGCTGCCGAAAGCAGCACCACGCAAGACTTGGGTCGACTCGTCTCGATCACGTTAACAGCAAGGCGATCTCCCGCCTCACTGATCCTGAGCGATTACAGGTAATGCACCTTCGGCTGTCCAGTTTCGCCGTCGCCTATTCCAAGGACAAGGTATGCCAGCGCGTCCACCGCGTCATGGTACTTCTCGCGGCCTGTCGTTCGTCGATATCGAGCGGGGCATCCTCTATCGGCTCGCCGAAGGCAAGCGGGCGACCAACAAGCGGCAGCCGCCGGTACCGATACCCGGACGGCTCTTGGCGCATATGCGGCGCTGGTCGCGTCGCGGCGTTGTGCGTTCGCACTTCGTCGAGTGGAACGGGCAGCCGGTCAAATCCGTGAAAGCCGGGTTTGCGACCGTCGTGCGGCTGTCAGGGCTCTCGCTGAAGGAGGGAAAGATCTCGCCGCATACGCCACGCCACACGCAGCGGCGTGCCGATCCATGACAGGCGTCAGGCTTCCTCGGCATGTCGGTCAAGGTGCTGCTCGACACCTCCGGCCATCATGATCCGGATGACATGCGCGAGGCCGCAGCCGCCATTACGTCGAAGGATCGCAAGCAGAACGTATCGGTGGTCGGAAACGGTGGTTGACCTCGAAAAGCGCCTGGCGCGCAAGCCGTAGACTATTGAACTCATTGGTGGGCCCGGCAGGACTCGAACCTGCAACCAGACCGTTATGAGCGGCCGGCTCTAACCATTGAGCTACAGGCCCCGCGGCGCGGTTGCGATCCGGCGTGGCAGGCAAAGGGACCTGCCTCCACGGCGGCGATACCACGGTGCCGAGTTCGTTTACAGGTTGGCGCGCGATCCGGCAATGCCGCTGACCTGCCTCCCACAGATCGGACATGGCCGCCCGCAATGCCCCGGGCTCGCGGCGGAACAGCCGTCAATCCGCTAGTGCGACCGCGAACTCGCAATCGCAGCCTCTACACTAGTCCGCCGACACCCCGAATTCGACCACCTTGCGCCATTTCTCGATCTCGTCCGAGATCAGGTAGCCGAACTCGGCCGGCGCCATGGCTTTGGGAATGCCGCCGGTCTCGTTGAGCCGCCACCGGCTTGGGATCCTTGAGCACGTCGCCAACCGCCTTGTTGAGCATCGCCACGCAGGCGGCGAGCTCTTGGGCGCCGAGATGCCCTAGAAACCGACCGCCGCGAAGCCGGGCATGGTCTCGGCGATCGCCGGCACGTCGGGCACGCTGGGCCAGCGCTGCGGCGAGGTGACACCGATGCGCGCGCGAACGCTATCCCATCGTCTGCTCCCTCCGGCTTTTGTCGTTGGCAACATGGTTTTACAAAACTGCGATCTTGCCTATCCGCTGAATGACGCAGGCGCACGGCCCGGTTGCATCGCGCGCGGCTTCCCAATAGCGGCGCATTTGCCTACAAACGCGCAGGCAGCCTTCCGGAGCGGCACGTCATGCGTATCACTGCGATCGTTTCTCTGGTTCTGGCGTTGCTCGGCAGCGACGCATCAGCACAACAGCAGGAGGCGACCATCAGCAAGACCACGATCACTCTCGGCACGGCAACTCCGGGCGGCGGCTTCCCGCTCTATGGCGACAACTTCGCCAACGTCATGAATGGCGCGGATGCCTCGCTCGTGATCACGACGCGCAACACCAAGGGCAGCAACGAGAACATCCCGCTGCTGGAGAAAGGTGAGATCGATCTCGGCCTGGTCGCCGGCGAGCCGGCCTATCAGGCCTTCATGGGCATCGATCGTCCGCCGACGAAGGTGAAGATCCTGACCGCGATCTATTCCAGTCCCGGCATGTTCGTCGTGCGCGCCGACAGTCCTTACAAGACCGTCCGTGACCTGGTTGGGCAGACCGTCGTGTTCGGCGCCAAGGGCTCGGGCCTGCCGATCATGTCGCGCTACATGCTCGACGGTCTCGGCCTCAAGCAGGACGCGGATTTCAAGGCGGTGTATCTCGATCGCGCCGGCGACGGGCCGGCGATGGTACAAGACGGCCGCGCCGCCGCGCTATGGGGCGCCGGCATCGGCTGGCCTGGTTTCGAGGCGATGGCGAAAAGCCCCGCCGGCGCGCGCTTCATCGCGCCGTCGGCGGACGAGATCGCGCAGGTGCTTGCCAAGCACAGCTTCCTCAAGCGCCTGACCGTGCCGGCCGGCAGCTATCCGAACCAGACCGCGCCGATTGATTCGATCGGCTCATGGAGCTTCGTGCTGGTGCGGGAGGATCTGCCCGATGATGTCGCCTATCGTCTTGCGAAAACGCTGCACGGCGCAGAAGCTACGCTGTGCAAGACGCTGGCTCAGGCTTGCGAGACCACGGCGGCCAATACGGTCGCTGCTGCGCCGCGACTGGAATTGATCCATCCGGGCGTGCTGAAATATTTGCGGGAGATCGGCGTCGCCAAGTAGGGAAAAGGCGAATGGCGAGTAGCGAATGGAATGAATTTTATAATTCCTGTTCGCTACTTCCTATTCGCCAATCGCCCCTTTTATTTCTTCACCAACGGACACGCCGGATCCGGCGGACCGAACGCGTCATCGCCCGGGATTGTCGCCAGGATCTTGTAGTAGTCCCACGGGTATTTGCTCTCCTCCGGCGACTTGACCTGCACCAGCATCAGGTCGTGCACCATCAGATTGTCGCCCCGCAGCTTGCCGTGGCGGGCGAAGAAATCCTCCACCGGCGTCTCGCGCATCTTTGCCGCGACGGCGAGCGGCTCGTCGGTGCCGGCGGCCTTGATGGCGTTGAGATAGTGCGTGACGGAAGAGTAGACGCCGGCCTGCCACATCGTCGGCATCCGGTTCATCTTGGCGAAATAGCGTTTCGACCATTCGCGGGTCTTGTCGTCCATGTCCCAGTAGAACGAGGTCGTCAGCAGAAGGCCCTGGGCCGCGGGCAGGCCCAGCGAATGGATGTCGGTGATCAGCGCCAGCAAGGCCGCCATCTGCTGGCCGCCCTTGAACACGCCGAATTCGGACGCGGTCTTGATCTCGTTGATGTTGTTCGGCGGACCCGCGGCGATGCCGATGATCTTCGCCTTGGACGACTGCGCCTGCAGGATGAAGGAGGAGAGATCGGGCGTCGCGAAGGGCGGCCGCACCGCGCCCAGCACCTTGCCGCCGGACGCCGTGACCACCTTCGAGGCATCGCGCTCCAACGAGTGCCCGAAGGCGTAGTCATCGGTGATGAAGAACCAACTGTCGCCGCCGCGCTTCACCACTTCCTTGGCCGTGCCGGTGGCCAGCGCACGGGTGTCGAACACCCATTGCATGGCGTAGGGCGAGCAGAACTTGCCGTGAAAATCGGCCGCGCCGGTCGAATGCGTGATGAACAGCTTGTGCTTCTCGTTGGCGATGGTCTGCACCGCGAGCCCGACTGCGGAGACCGGCACGTCGACGATTAGGTCGACCTGCTCGGCATCATACCAGCGCCGCGCGATCGCGCTGCCGATATCAGGCTTGTCCTGATGGTCGCCGATGATGACGCTGATCGGCTTGCCCAGCACCCTGCCGCCGAAATCGTCGACCGCCATCTGTGCCGCGGTCACCGAGCCTTGTCCGGTCGGCGTCGAGGCCGGGCCGTTCATGTCGGTGAGCACGCCGATCTTGACGACGTCGTCGGATACCTGCGCCAGCGCCCCCGATGCCGACAGCATCGCGATCGCGCAGGCCGCAAGCGGCGCAATTCGTTTGGCTGAAATCAACTTCGTCCTCCCCGGAAAATGTCGGCGTGGCGCCGTTGCTTGGCCGCTGGATCCTGATGCAGGAAAGCGGCTCCGCCATCTGCAGTCATTCGCCGCCTGCCGTCAATCAGGCCGCGAAGCGGATCTGGCCGGCCGGGGTTAGGTCATAGCCGGCGAGCTCGCCGGCACGCAGCGCCATGCGCTTGTCGGTAAAGAAGCGGATCAGCGCCTGCATGGGTGGGCGGAAATAGCTGCGCTGGCGGGTCAGCAGGTCGAAGCTTTCCCAGGTCAGCGTAATGAAGTCGAGGCCGGCGGCCTTGGCGGCTGCGCGCGTTGCGATGCCGCAATCGGCGCGGCCGCTGCGGACCGCCGTGGCGAGATCGGGCCCGGTCAGGCACGGCGGCTCCAGCCGTTTCAGGTCCTTCAGCGTCGCGCCGGCGCGCTGCAGCAAAATTTCCAGCAGGAGCTGCGCACCGGCGCCCGGCTGCCGGGTTGCCACGGTCGCGCCGGTGGCGAGTACATCCGTGAGGCTGCGCAAATGTCTGCGGATTGCCGGGGGCCAGCAGCAGACCCTGCTCGCGCCTGGCAATGCCGACCAGCACGGTGTCGTGCAGGGCGGACAGCGCGCGAACGGCGGCGACGTTGGCGTCGACGCTGCCCGGTATGTTGCTGTCAGTCTCATCGAGGCGGTGGAAATGGACCGCGGCGGCAATCACCTCGCCGCGCTGCAACCGCTCGGCGCCGCGCAATGTGCCTTCATTCAAGGAGGCCAGCGATGAGCCGGATTCGCGCAATGCCCATTCCAGCAAATCGTCCTGGCTGCCGCCGACGATCGGCGGCGGGTCCGCCGGCATCATGCCGTTCGGCCGCGCCATGCCCGAGAGCACCCAGAGATCCAGCTCATGGCGCGGGAACAGCCATTTCCCGGTGACCTTGCTGCAGGGGATCGCGCCCAGCGTCACCAGTTCATAAAGCTTGCGCTCGCCGAGTCGCAAATAGTCGGCCGCCTCGCTCGTGGTCAGAAATTCCATTCTGCATCTATATGCATATTAGCGATCCTGTTCAATTAGTTGACAAATCTCGGAATATCTGCCGAACAGGCCAAATGGAAACGACCATAGATGGCGCCGGCGCCTGGCAGCTGATCGCCACCGGCGATCCGACATTGTTCGCGATCGTGCGGCTGTCGCTGGCCGTCAGCCTGTCGGCCGTGGCGCTCGGAGCCCTGGTCGGGCTGCCGCTCGGCGCCAGCCTGGCGCTGCTGCGCTTCCGCGGCCGCGCCGTCCTTTTGGTCGCGCTCAATGCGATGATGGGCCTGCCGCCGGTCGTGGTGGGGCTGGCGATCTATCTCCTTGCTGTCGCGCTCCGGCCCGCTCGGCGATCCTCGGCCTGCTGTTCACGCCGACCGCGATGGTGATCGTGCAGACCGTGCTGATCGTGCCGATCATCGGCGCCTTGACGCGCCAAACCATCGAGGATCTCTGCCGAGGAATATCGCGACGAGTTGGCGGCGCTGGCGGTCGGGCCCGTCGGCCGCATGACGACATTGCTGTGGGATGCACGCTTCAGCCTGCTCACCGCGCTGCTCGCCGGCTTCGGCCGCGCCGCCGCCGAGGTCGGCGCGGTCATGATCGTCGGCGGCAATATCGACGGCTTCACCCGCACCATGACCACGGCGGTGGCGCTCGAGACCTCCAAGGGCGACCTGCCGCTGGCGCTCGGGCTCGGACTGATCCTGATCATGATCGTGGTGGCGATCAACGCCGCAGCCTGGGCCGTGCGGGCCTGGGCCGAACGGCAGGCGGCCTAGATGATGCGTGCACCATCGACCGAGCTTCCGCTGGTTCTCGACCGCGTGTCGCTGACGAAAGGCGCGACCACGATCCTGAACCAGCTCAGCGTGACTATCGCGACGGGACAGCCGACCCTGGTCGTCGGCCCGAACGGGTCGGGCAAGACCAGCCTCTTGCGGCTCTGCATGGGGCTGGTGCGGCCGACATCGGGCGCGGTCAGCTGGGGCGGCCGCCCTGATGCGCCGCCGCTACGGCGTGCCTTTGTGTTCCAGCGCCCGGTGATGTTGCGGCGGAGCGTCGCCGCCAATCTCGACTACGCGCTTGCGCATGCCGGCGTGGGCGGCGGCAGCGTCCGGCGCGCATCGCGGAGCTTCTGGCGCGGGTCGGGCTCGACGGTCTTGCCGAACGGCCGGCGCGGCGGCTCTCCGGCGGCGAGCAGCAACGGCTGGCGCTGGCGCGCGCACTCGCCCGCGAGCCCGAGATCCTGCTACTGGACGAGCCGACCGCGAGCCTCGATCCGGCCGCAACCCGCGCGGTCGAGGACATCGTGCTGGCAGCGGCGCGCTCCGGTATCAAGGTGGTGATGGCGAGCCATGATCTCGGCCAGGTGCGCCGGCTCGGCGGCGACGTGATTTTCATGGTGCGCGGCGCGCTCCGCGAGCACGAACCCGCGATCGATTTCCTCGATCATCCCGCGACGGAGGATGCCGCGCGCTTCGTGCGTGGCGACCTCGTGATCTGAAGCTTGTGAATGGAGAACGCCTGATGCGCTGCGCCGCGCCTCATTGCTCGCTCTTGTCCTGATGCTCGTGGCCGCGCCGGGACGTGCGGATGACCGCTCGATCGTGGTCGCCTCGACCACCTCGACCCAGGATTCCGGCCTGTTCGGCTATCTCCTGCCGCTGTTCAAGCAGAAGACCGGCATCGAGGTGAAGGTGGTGGCGCAGGGCACCGGCCAGGCGCTCGATACGGCGCGCCGCGGCGATGCCGACGTCGTGTTCGTCCATGCCAAGCCGCAGGAGGAAAAGTTCCTGGCCGAGGGCTTTGGCGTGAAGCGCTATGACGTGATGTACAATGATTTCGTGCTGGTCGGCCCGAAGAGCGATCCGGCCGGCGTCAAGGGCCATGACATCCTGGCGGCGTTCCGCACCATCGAAGCCAAGGCCGCGCCGTTCGTCTCGCGCGGCGACCGGTCCGGCACCAACGCCGCCGAGCTCGCGCTGTGGAAGGAGGCCGGGATCGACCTCGCGGCGCATAAGGGCCCGTGGTATCGCGAGATCGGGCAGGGCATGGGCGCCGCGCTCAATACCGCGAGCGCGATGAACGCCTATGTGCTCTCACGATCGCGGCACCTGGATCTCGTTCAAGAACCGCGGCGATCTGACGATCCTGGTCGAGGGCGACACGCACCTGTTCAATCAGTATGGCGTGATGCTGGTGAACCCGGAAAAATTCCCGCATGTGAAGAAGCAGGACGGCCAGGCCTTCGTCGATTGGCTGATCTCGCCTGAGGGGCAGGCCGTGCATCGCGAACTACAAGATCGACGGCCAGCAGCTCTTCTTCCCGAACGCGAAGCCGTAATCGTCGTTTGCTCGCTCGTGCGGCGCGCTCTGTAAACCTCGCCCCGCCTGCGGGGAGAGGTCGGATGGCATCGAAGATGACATCCGGGTGAGGGGCACAGGTCTAACTACTCACTGCCCGTGCGTCTGCCCCTCACCCCGACCCTCTCCCCGTAAGAACGGGGAGAGGAGGCGCACCGCTATCGTGGCAAACCTCTTGGTCTATAATACAGCCGCTCACGCCCTTGCTGCCTGTCGCTCCGCGATGGGCGGCGCGCCAGATCTCGTGGGCGGCATCCGCGTTCAGCGCGGCGATGCCGATGCCGACGATCAGGTCCGGCCAGGCCGAGTGCCAGAGCAGTGGCGGTGACCAGGCCGGCGATGATGATCGCGATATTGGCCGCCGCATCGTTGCGCGCCGACAGGAACGCCGCGCGCGTCAGGCTGCCGTGATGATCGCGCACCCGCGCCAGCATCAGCGCGCAGGTGAGGTTGACCGCGAGCGCGCCGAGCCCCGTCAAGGTCAGCGGCACCGCCGCCGGCGCGACCGGCTCCATCAGCTTCATGCCGGCGGTCCACAGCCCGGCCAGTGCCGGTGCCAGCAGGATCGCCGCCAGCACCATGCCGAGCCGCGCGCGCCGCTCGGCGCTCCAGGCCAGCGCCAGCAGGATCAGGAGATTGATCGAGGCGTCCTCGAGGAAGTCGACGCTGTCGGCGAACAGCGACACCGAGCCGATGTCGCAGCGCGACCGCGAACTCGATGCCGAAATAGAGCAGGTTCAGCACCGCGACCGCGATCACGGTGCGGCGTACTGCGATCATGTCGGGTGCAGCCGTCTCCATCGCCTCAATCGCCGTCGCAGTGCCGCGAGCCGTTCGGCCTCGGCGAGGTCCTCGGCGGTGTTGGCGTTGAAGAACGGATCGACCGGCGTGGTCGGCCAGCTCACGGTGGCCAGCGGATAGCGCGCGGTGAAGCGGTCGATCCGCCTGATGTCCTCGACCATCAGCGCATGGCGCAGCTCCTCGCGCAACGCGACCTTCCACAACCCGATCACCGGATGCGACTGGCCGCCGGAGGCGGCGACCGCAAGCTCGGCGCCTTCGGTCGCGCGCGCAGCGGTAAGCCGCGCCACCAGGTCGCGCGGCAGGAACGGGCAGTCGCCGGCCGCGCTCAGCATCCACGCCGCATCGGGGCGATTCGCCGCCACCCAGTCGAGCCCGGCCAGGATGCCGGCGAGCGGGCCCGGGAAATCCGCGACGCTGTCGGCAACGACCGGAAGGCCGAACGCGGCAAAGCGCGCCGGATCGCCATTGGCGTTGAGAATCAACGCGCTGCATTGCGGCTTCAGCCGCGCGATCACGCGGTCCAGGATGGTGCGGCCGCCGATCATGCGCATCGGCTTGTCGCCGCCGCCCATGCGCCGCGCCAGGCCGCCGGCCAGCAGCACGCACGGGATTTGCGCGACGTTGTCCTGGGTCAGCTCAGTCATCGCCACGCTCGCCCTTGCGCCGGTGCCTGGCCAACTCTTCTTCGACGTAAGCGAGATCCTGGTCGTAGACCATGCGCTCCTCGCCCGACAGCGTGATGAAGCGCTTGCCGCGGGCGCGTCCGACCAGAGTCAGGCCGACCTGCCGCGCCAACTCGACACCCCAGGCGGTGAAACCCGAGCGCGACACCAGGATCGGAATCCCCATCCGCACCGTCTTGATCACCATCTCCGAGGTCAGCCGGCCCGTGGTGTAGAGGATCTTGTCGGCCGGGTCGACGCCGTGGCGGTAGAGCCAGCCGGCGATCTTGTCGACCGCGTTGTGGCGGCCGACATCCTCGGTGTAGCAGACGGGCGTGCCCTGTTCGCACAGCACGCAGCCATGGATCGCGCCGGCCTCGAGATAGAGCGAGGGCATGGTGTTGATGGTCTGCGTCATCTGGTAGAGCCAGGACGTCTTCAGCTCCGCCTTCGGCAGCGCGATGCTCTCGATCGCCTCCATCAGGTCGCCGAACGCGGTGCCCTGGGCGCAGCCGGAGGTCTGCGTCCGCTTCTTCAGCTTGGCTTCGAAATTGGTGTGATGCGCAGTGCGCACGACCACGACCTGGAGGTCGTCGTCATATTCGACCTCGGTGACCACGTCGTCGTATTTCAGCATGTTCTGGTTGAGCAGATAGCCGAGCGCGAGATAATCCGGATAGTCGCCGATCGTCATCATCGTGACGATCTCCTGCGCATTCAGGTACAGGGTCAGCGGCCGCTCCACCGGTACGTTGATCTCGATCTTGGCGCCGGTCTGATCGATGCCGGTGACGCGCTGGGTCAGCCGCGGATCATGCGGATCGGGCAGGATGCGGGGAGCGGGGGGCTTCAGCGACGTTGTCATCGGCTGAGGTTAGCATGACATTGACGACGCGCCGATATAAAGCTTAACCCCATCAGGATCATGCATCGGGTTCCGTCATTGCGAGCGCAAGCGAAGCAATCCAGGAGCCCCGCAAAGAACTGGACTGCTTCGTCGCTGTCGCTCCTCGCAATGACGGTGGATGCGCTCCCCGATGTCGGAGACCGAGATGAAAGTAATTGGCCTCGCCGGCTGGAGCGGTGCCGGCAAGACCACCCTGTTGACGCGTGCGCTTCCGCACCTGCTGGGGCAGGGCCTGCGCGTGTCCGTGATCAAGCATGCGCATCACAAATTCGACGTCGACAAGCCCGGCAAGGATTCCTGGCGGCATCGTGAGGCCGGCGCCGAGGAGGTGCTGGTGTCCTCAGGAGCCCGCTGGGCGCTGATGCACGAGCTGCGCGGCGAGCGGGAGCCCGCGTTGTCGGAACTGCTGGCAAAACTGTCGCCGGTCGATCTGGTCGTCATCGAGGGCTACAAGACCGATCCGCATCGCAAGATCGAGGTGCATCGCGCCGAAAATGGCAAGCCGCTCTTGTTCCCGAACGATCCCGGCATTGTCGGCATCGCCAGTGATGTCGAGGTTGCAACGATGCTGCCGACGGTCCATCTCGATGACATCCCGGCAGTGGCTGCGATGTTGCTGCGTTCGGCGATGCCGCTGGCGGACGTGATGGCAGCTGCAGGAACCTGAAGAGAGCAACGATGGCGCAACTCTCCGACGACTGCTTCGCCTTCGGCGGCCCGCTGATGTCGGTCGACGACGCAGTCGGCATCATCACCGATCGCGTCACGCCGGTGACGGAGACCGAACCGGTCGCGCTGCTGGCGGCCGACGGCCGCATTCTCGCAGGCGATGTCGCCGCGCCATTGCCGCTGCCGCCCTTCACCAATTCTGCGGTCGACGGCTACGCGGTGCGCGTCGAGCGATCTGCCGCATGGGGCTGAAGCCGTGTGGCCCGTGACCGGACGTGTCGCGGCCGGCGCTGCGGCAATGCCGATCGCGCCAGCGCATGCGATGCGCATCTTCACCGGCGCGCCGATGCCTGACGGCGCCGACACCGTGTTCATGCAGGAGGACGTTCGTGTCGCCGATGACGGTGGCGTCGTGCTGCCCGCGGGCCTCAGGCCTGGGGCCAATGTGCGTCCTGCGGGCGAGGATATCGCGCTCGGCGCAATCGCGCTGAAGGCCGGCCAGCGCTTGCGGCCGCAGCATGTCGCGGTCGCGGCGGCGTTCGGTCTCACCGAGCTGAAGGTTCGGCGGCGCATCCGCGTTGCGGTGTTCTCGACCGGCGACGAGCTGGCTTCGCCAGGTAGCACCGCGCGCACCGTCGCAATTGTACGATTCCAACCGCGTCATGCTGCTTGCGATGCTGAAGCGGCTCGGCTGCGAGGTGTCCGATCTCGGCATCTTCGATGACCGCCGCGCACCGCTGGCGGGCGCGCTACGCGAGGTCGCCGATACGCACGATCTGCTGCTCACGACCGGCGGCGTCTCGACCGGCGAGGAGGATCACGTCAAGGCCGCGGTTGAAAGCGTCGGTTCGCTGGTGCTGTGGCGGATGGCGATCAAGCCGGGACGGCCGGTGGCGATGGGCATCATCGCCGGCACGCCCGTTCATCGGCCTGCCCGGCAATCCCGTTGCGAGCTTTGTCACGTTCGTGCATGTGGTGCGCCCGACCGTGCTGGCGCTCGCGGGCGCCTTGCCGGAGCCGCTCACGCCGCTGCCGGTGCGCGCCGCCTTCACCTACAAGAAGAAAGCCAACCGTCGCGAATATGTTCGGGTCTCGCTTCGCAGGGCCGCTGACGGCGGCCTCGAGGCGTTCAAGTTTCCGCGCGAAGGCGCCGGATTGTTGTCGTCGCTGATCGAGACTGACGGCCTCGCCGAGCTCGGCGAAGCCGTCACGAAGGTCGAGCCGGGGCAGAGCATCGGCTTTCTGTCCTATGCGGAGCTGCTGAGGCGGGCACGTTGATCCACCCCGCTCGCATGGTCCCCATACCACGCTCGATCTCACCGGGCTGAAATGCCCGCTGCCGGCGCTGAAGACGCGCAAGGCGCTGAAGCCGCTCAAGACCGGCGACCGGCTGGAGGTGCATTGCACCGATCCCCTGTCGGTGATCGACATCCCCAATCTGATCCGCGAGACCGGCGATAAGGTTGAAATCACCGAGCGCAGCGAGACGCGGATCGTGTTTTTGATCGAGAAGCAGGACGGCGCGGCTGCCGCTACTGATCGAGCCAGATCTCTCTCCGACGTGGTTATGGATTCCGGGCCCATCGCTTTGCGATGTCCCGGAATGACGCTCGAGAGAGCGAAGCGTCATTGCGACCGATGCGAACAATCCATCGCGTCGCGAAGGATGCGTAGTTGCTGTTCCATTTGGAAATCAAATGGAGTGATTTGCGGGGTAGATCGATTTGAGCGCGGTTCTGATCAGGGCACGGTGTTTGCGGGCGACGTAGTTCGAAGTCTCTCATCGTTGCTTTCGCTGCAGCGCAATGAATCCACTACGATTTGGCTATGATTTTGGGCTCCGCTACCTTTTACCTATCGACATCCGCGATCGCTTCTGCACCAATCCGGTTCGTCCGTGCAAGTTGCGGATGATCTGTCGTGCCCGTTGCAGACCAAGGTAAGGACAATCGAGGCGATCAAGGCTCGAAACCGAGTCTGAAAAGTGGCAGACGGCATAAGATGGCGCAGAGGGTGTTATGCGTGTTGAAAAGCACTGCTTCACCTCTTGTGCATCGCGAAAATGCCGCGGAGCGACACTACCGGACACCGCGGGATCACCGCGTTGATTCAGATCGAAGGGGACCGACGATGAAGTTCAGGCATGGGATCGATGCCGATAGGGGAGGATGGCATGGCAGTTGTTGATAGTGCCGGAAGGCCGACCGGCACAGGCGCGGGAATCTTTGATCGCGAGCACACCATCGCGAAGCCGGGGTTTCAATCGCTGGTTGGTGCCGCCAGCGGCGCTGTGCATTCATTTGTGCATAGGCATGTCCTATGGATTGAGCGTGTTCTGGTTGCCGCTGTCGCGCGCGATCGGCATCGACAAGCCGGTGGCCTGCGCCGGCCAGTCGATGAGCTCGGATCTCTTCACCACGTCCTGCGACTGGCAGATCACCAGTCTGCTGATCATCTTCACGATCGGCATCGTGATGCTCGGATTGTCGGCAGCCGTGTTCGGCGGCTGGCTCGAACGGGCCGGCCCGCGCAAGGCGGGCGCGGTCGCGGCCGTATGCTGGTCGGGCGGCTTCCTGCTCTCGGCGCTCGGCGTCTACGTCCATCAACTCTGGATATTGTGGATCGGGCTCGGCCTGATCGGCGGCGTCGGTCTCGGCCTTGGCTACATCTCGCCGGTGTCGACCTTGGTGAAATGGTTTCCTGACCGGCGCGGCATGGCCACCGGCATGGCGATCATGGGCTTCGGCGGCGGCGCCATGATCGGCTCGCCGCTCGCCAATTACCTGATCAACCATTTCAAGACCCCGACCTCGGTCGGCGTCTGGCAGACCTTCGTCGTAATGGGCGTGATCTATTTCGTCTTCATGATGATCGGCGCCTTCGCCTATCGCGTGACGCCGGACGGCTGGCAGCCGGAAGGCTGGACACCGCCGTCCAGGACCAACGCCATGATCTCGGCCAGCACCGTGCATCTCGACAATGCGCACAAGACGCCGCAGTTCTGGCTGTTGTGGATCGGCGCTGTGCATGAACGTCTCGGCCGGCATCGGCGTGCTGGCGGTGGCGTCTCCGATGCTGCAGGAGATCTTCGCCGGCGCGCTGATCGGCAAGCCGGAGGTCGTCTTCACGGCACTGGACGCAACGCAAAAGGTCGCGATCGCCACGATCGCGGCGGGCTTCGTCGGGCTGCTGTCGCTGTTCAACATCGGCGGTCGCTTCTTCTGGGCATCGCTGTCGGACTATATCGGCCGCAAGAGCACCTATTACGTGTTCTTCATTCTCGGCATCGTGCTCTACGCCCTGGTGCCGAGCTTCGCCCATATGGGCTCGCGGGCACTGTTCGTCGGCGCGTTCTGCATCATCCTCACTATGTATGGCGGTGGTTTCTCCACCATCCCGGCCTATCTTGCCGATCTGTTTGGTGCACAGTTCGTCGGCGCCATCCATGGCCGGATCCTGACCGCATGGTCCGCGGCCGGCGTGATCGGCCCGCTGCTGGTGGGCTATATCCGTGATGCGCAGTTGCAGGCCGGCGTCCAGCGCGCGCTGGTCTACGACCGCACCATGTACATCCTGGTGGGCCTCCTGGTGATCGGTTTGATCTGCAACCTGCTGGTCCGGCCGGTCGCCGACAAATGGCACCTCAGCAAGGAGGAGGCGGCGCGCCTGCACGCGGAGAGTGCCGAGAACGAGGCGGCCGTTCAGCATGGCTCGTACGGCATCGGCACCGGCGGTCTCGACCTCTCGGCCGGGCTGTTCTGGGCCTTTGTCGGCATTCCGCTGCTGTGGGGTGTGTGGATGACGCTGCAGAGTGCGATCAAGATATTCTGATCGCTCCTCGCTGCGGGAGCGTGGGCGCGCAGCTCACGCCTCCCGCAGCTTCCGTTTTTTAGATTGAATGACGACCTTGGATTTGGAGGATTTTTACATGGTTCGTATCTGCGTTTGTCTTGTTGCCGTGGCGCTCGTTGCGAGCCCGCTTTCCGCCGCGATGGCTCAGTCGGCCCCTGCCGCGGCCGCAGCCTCGTCGGACACTGGCAAGCCGTCACGGATCAAGCTGACGGTTGCGAAGTTGAAAGAGATGAAGGCGCAGTGGCGCGCCAACAAGCCGAAGATGAAGGCATGCCGGGCGGAGATGAAGGCCAAGGGTCTCGCCGGCGACGATCGTTGGTTCTTCATGCAAGACTGCATGAGCAAGAGTTGAGCCGGCAGGACCACGTTACCATCGGTCCTGCGCAAGGATTGCGCGAAACGCAGTGATACCGGTTCCGGCTTGCCTCTGGCATACCAGCGATTAGAGTGGGTGCAAGCATAACGGAATCGGAAGCGAAAGCGCCTCATGACTGACGACGTGCACAAGGTACGTGCGTTCGAACATCCTGGAGAGGGGCGTCGCCGGGCAAAGGCGACGCCGAAGGGGCGGCAGGTCGATCCGACCGCCGCGCACGAGATCGCCGAGCTGCTCGGTGATCTGCCGCGTCGCCGCGATCTCCTGATCGAGCATCTGCACCTGATCCAGGACAAATATCACCAGATCTCGGCCGCGCATCTCGCGGCACTTGCCGACGAGATGAAGCTATCCTTTGCCGAAGTGTTCGAGACCGCGACCTTCTATGCGCATTTCGACGTCGTGAAGGAGGGCGATCGCGCGGTTCCACCGCTCACGATCCGCGTCTGCGATTCGATCACCTGCGCGATGATGGGCGCCGAGCCGTTGCTGGAACAGTTGCAGCAGCAGGCCGGTCCCGGTATCCGCGTCGTACGTGCGCCCTGCGTCGGCCTGTGCGATTGCGCGCCGGCGGTCGAGGTCGGCCATCACTTCGTGTCGCAGGCCACGGTCGACACGGTGCTGTCAGCGGCCGGACGCGGCGACGTCCATCCGCACGTGCCCGACTATGTCGGCTACGACGCCTATGTCGCGGATGGCGGCTACAAGCTGCTGGGCGATCTGCGCGCGGGACGAATCACCTCCGATGACATCCTGAAGGCGCTGGATGATGCCAGCCTGCGCGGGCTTGGCGGCGCCGGCTTTCCGACGGGACGCAAATGGCGCGCGGTGCTCGGCGAGCCCGGTCCGCGACTGATGGCGGTGAATGGCGACGAGGGCGAGCCCGGCACGTTCAAGGACCGGCTCTATCTGATGACCGATCCGCACCGCTTCCTCGAGGGCATGTTGATCGGGGCTCACATCGTCGGGGCCGGCGAGGTCTACATCTATCTGCGCGACGAATATCCGGCTGCGCGCGAAATCATGGTCCGCGAGATCGCCAAGCTGCCGCGGGGCGGCCCGGTGCTGCATCTGCGACGCGGCGCCGGCGCCTATATCTGCGGCGAGGAATCCTCGCTGTTGGAAAGCATCGAGGGCAAGCGCGGCCTGCCGCGACACAAGCCGCCTTATCCATTCCAGGTTGGCCTGTTCGGACTGCCGACGCTGATCAACAACATCGAGACGCTATGGTGGGTGCGCGACATCGTCGAGAAGGGCAAGGCGTGGTGGACCAGCCACGGCCGTAACGGCCGCCAAGGTCTGCGCAGCTTTTCGGTGTCGGGCCGGGTGAAGAGCACGGGCGTCAAGCTCGCGCCCGCCGGCATCACCGTGCGCGAGCTGATCGATGAGTATTGCGGCGGCATGGCCGATGGCCACAGCTTCTATGCCTATCTGCCCGGCGGTGCGTCCGGCGGCATTCTGCCGGCGTCGATGGGCGACATTCCGCTCGATTTCGGCACGCTGGAGAAATACGGCTGCTTCATCGGCTCGGCAGCGGTGGTGATCCTGTCGCAGCACGACAGCGTGCGTGCGGCCGCGTTGAACCTGATGAAGTTCTTCGAGGACGAGAGTTGCGGCCAATGCACGCCGTGCCGCGTCGGAACGCAGAAGGCGGCGCTGCTGATGCAGCGGCCAGTCTGGAACAAGCCATTGCTCGACGAATTGAGCCAGGCGATGCGCGATGCCTCGATCTGCGGGCTCGGCCAGGCGGCTTCAAACCCGCTGACTTCGGTCATCAAATACTTCCCCGATGAATTCAAGGACGCTGCCGAATGACCACGATCACGTTCGAGCTCGACGGGGTCAATGTCGAAGCCAAAGCCGGCGAAACCATCTGGCAGGTGGCGCAGCGGCAGGGCAAGGAGATCCCGCATCTCTGCTACTCACCGGCGCCCGATTATCGCCCCGATGGCAATTGCCGCGCCTGCATGGTGGAGATCGAGGGCGAGCGCGTGCTGGCGGCCTCCTGCAAGCGGACGCCGAGCGTCGGCATGAAGGTGAAGACCGAGAGCGCGCGCGCCGTCGCGGCGCAGAAGATGGTGATGGAGTTGCTGGTCGCCGACCAGCCCGCGCGCGAGACCTCGCACGATCCCGAGTCCAAGTTCTGGCACTGGGCCGAGAAGACCGGCGTCACCGAAAGCCGCTTTCCGCCGGTCGAGCGCTGGCAGACCGATGCCAGCCATCCGGCGATGCGCGTCAATCTCGACGCCTGCATCCAGTGCGGGCTGTGCGTGCGCGCCTGCCGCGAGGTCCAGGTCAACGACGTCATCGGCATGGCCTATCGCAATGCCGATGCCAAGATCGTGTTCGACTTCGACGATCCGATGGGCGAATCCACCTGCGTCGCCTGCGGCGAATGCGTGCAGGCCTGCCCGACCGGCGCGCTGATGCCGGCCGTGATGCTCGACGAGAACCAGACCCGCGTCACCTATGCCGATCGCAAGGTCGACTCGTTGTGTCCCTATTGCGGCGTCGGCTGTCAGGTCACCTATCAGGTCAAGGACGAGAAGGTGATCTACGCCGAAGGTCGCGACGGACCGGCCAACCACAACCGGCTCTGTGTCAAGGGCCGCTTCGGCTTCGACTACATTCATCATCCGAACCGGCTGACCAAGCCGCTGGTGCGTTTGCCGGGCGTCAAGAAGGACGCCTACGACCAGGTCGATCCGGCCAATCCGTTCACGCATTTCCGCGAGGCGTCGTGGGACGAGGCGCTCGACATTGCAGCGAAGGGTCTCGTCAAGGTCCGTGATGAGAAGGGACCGAAGGCGCTCGCCGGTTTCGGCTCGGCCAAGGGCTCGAACGAAGAGGCCTATCTGTTCCAGAAGTTGGTCCGCACCGGCTTCGGCTCCAACAATGTCGATCACTGCACGCGGCTGTGCCACGCCTCTTCGGTTGCGGCGCTGTTCGAGGGCCTGAGCTCCGGCGCGGTGTCGGCGCCGTTCGCCGCTGCTGCCGATGCCGAGGTGATCTGGGTGATCGGCGCGAACCCGACCGTGAATCATCCGGTGGCTGCGACCTACATCAAGAACGCGGCCAAGCGCGGCGCCAAACTCTATGTGATGGATCCGCGGCGGCAGACGCTGTCACGCCATGCCACCAAGCACCTTGCTTTCAAGCCCGGCAGCGATGTCGCGATGCTGAACGCGATGATCAACACCATCATCACCGAAGGCCTGACCGACGATCAGTACATCGCCGGCTACACCGAAGGTTATGACGAGCTGAAGGCGAAGATCCAGGAGTTCACGCCGGAGAAGATGGCGCCGGTCTGCGGCATTCCCGCGGAAACCTTGCGCGAGGTGGCGCGGGCCTACGCCAGCGCCAAGTCATCGATCATTTTCTGGGGCATGGGCATCAGCCAACACGTGCATGGCACCGACAATGCGCGCTGCCTGATCGCGCTGGCGCTGATCACCGGTCAGGTCGGCCGCCCCGGCACCGGCCTGCATCCGCTGCGCGGACAGAACAACGTGCAGGGCGCCTCCGATGCCGGCCTGATCCCGATGTTCTTCCCGGACTATCAGCCGGTCGGGCGCGACGACATGCGCGGCGCCTTCGAGAAGCTGTGGGGACAGGAGCTCGATCCCGAACGCGGGCTCACCGTGGTCGAGATCATGAACGCGATCCATGCCGGCAAGATCAACGGCATGTATGTCGAGGGCGAGAATCCGGCGATGTCCGATCCGGACCTGCAGCATGCCCGCGATGCGCTCGCCAAGCTCGATCATCTCGTGGTGCAGGACCTGTTCGTCACCGAGACCGCGTTCCACGCCGACGTCATACTGCCGGCCTCGGCCTTCGCGGAGAAATCCGGCTCCTTCACCAATACCGATCGGCGGGTGCAGCTGGCGCGCCCGGTGATCAAGCCGCCTGGCGATGCGCGACAGGATCTGTGGATCATCCAGGAGATCGGCAAACGGATGGGCCTGCCCTGGAACTATGCCGGACCCGGTGAAGTTTTCACCGAGATGGCCGAGCTGATGCCATCGCTGAAGAACATCACCTGGGAGCGGCTGGTGCGCGAGGGCGCCGTGACCTATCCCGTGGATGACCCGAACGAGCCCGGCAACGAGATCATCTTCACCACCGGCTTCCCGACCGAGAGCGGCCGCGGCAAGATCGTGCCGGCGCACGTCATCCCGCCGGATGAATTGCCCGATGCCGAATATCCGATGGTGCTGTCCACGGGGCGCATCCTTGAGCACTGGCACACCGGGTCGATGACGCGCCGCGCCCAGATGCTCGACCAGATCGAGCCCGAGGCCGTCGCGTTCATGTCGCCGAAGGACATGCGCAAGAAGGGCCTCGCGCTTGGCGACTTCATTCGTCTGGAGACGCGCCGCGGGGCGATCGAGGTCAAGGTGCGCTCCGATCGCGATGTGCCGGAGAACATGGTGTTCATGCCGTTCTGCTACGCCGAGGCGGCAGCGAACCTGCTGACGAATCCGGCGCTGGATCCGTTCGGCAAGATTCCGGAGTTCAAGTTCTGCGCGGCCCGCGCCGAGCGCGTCGAGCTGCGCAACGCGGCGGCGGAGTAGGCTGCCGCGAACGGGGGCGTACTTGGCCCGGTTTGCTCGAACTTATGTGTTTCCTATGCGAGACGGTCGGGCGCCGTCTCGCAATCCTACGGTGATTGCCTCCATCTTTCCTGTTTGCCGACGCTGTAATCCGCGCCGGCAACAGGAGAGTTGTCATGAGTGTCATCGATCTGAACCGAGGCGGTGCGCGCGGCTTCGGCAACGGCGGGACGGCGATGCTGCCCCGGGCCGTTCGCAGGGTTCGCGCTGTCGTCAGGAAAATTCATGCGGCGATCGCCGCGGCCCGCCTCCACCGCCTGCGTGAGGAAGCGGAACGGCAGTCGTGCATGCCGCTGATGCTCGCGACAAATGGGACTTCTGAGCCGGGAGCGGACTTAAAAGCAGCATGCGCCCGGATGCCGGGCGCATGTTGGTTTTGAATCAGGCATGCGCGCGCAATTTGCAAGGTGCGCCTGCAGGCGAGTGCGGCGTGAGCAGCGCCATGGCGGTCGCTGCGGCGGCCTTGGCAGATGGATCGAGGCCGACCAGCGGCAGGCGGACATCGGCGCGCGTCAGTCCCTGGATGCTCAGGACATATTTGAGCGCTGCGGGCGTCTCCCGCGCGAAGCATGCGATCGAAGGCTGCATCCGATGGTACAGCCGTCGCGCGGCGCGCCAGCGTGCCCGCTGACCATAGGCGAACATTGCGGCGCAGAGCTCTGGCGCTACGTTGACGACCTGCGAGATGCAGCCGTCGCCGCCTGCGGCAATGAAGGGCAGGGCCGTTGCGTCGTCACCGCACAGCAGGCGAAAGCCCGTCGGCAGCCGCGTCCGTAGCATCGCCGCGCGTGCAGCATCGCCGGTGCTGTCGCACAGGCCGACGAACTGGCTTGCTTGTGACAACCGCAGCAGCGTGTCGTCGGACAGGGCGCGCGCCGTCCGCCCCGGACAGTCGTGCACGATAATCGGCAGCGACGTGGTGTCGGCGATGGCACGGAAATGCGCAAAGATCCCCTCCTGCATCGGCCTGTTGTAATACGGCACGACGGACAGGATCGCGTCGGCACCGGCGGCCGCGACCTGTTTGGTGAGCTCGACCGCCTGGTGCGTGGCGTTCGATCCGGCGCCGGCGATGACATGGACGCGGTTGCGCGAGGTCTCGACCGCGGTGCGGACCAGCTGGGTGCGTTCTGCCGGCGTCAGCGTCGAGGTTTCGCCCGCCGTGTCGCAGATCAGGATCGCGGGTACGCCCGATTCGATCTGGCGTTCGCAAAGCCCAGCGAATGCGGCGAAGTCGACGCTGCCGTCAGCGTTGAAGGGGGTGGGGATGTCGGGAATGAAGCCTGTGAGCCATTTGGCGGGATGGCCGCCCCAGCGATAGGGTACGACGTTGCTGCTCATGCGACCGGCCACTTTCCGGCTCCGAGCAGCAGTCCCAGTGGCGCGAGCCTGCCTTCGGTGTCGAGCTCGATGGCGCGCGAGAGTTCGACGATGGTCTCCGGATGATGCCCGTTCTCGAACAGCGCGTATTTGATCGCCTGTGCGCGATCGACGAACAGACCGCCGAACAGGCCGTTCTGTTCCTGCGCGACCCATTGGCCGCTGCTGTTGCGGCCGATGAAGACGAGTGCGGCGGAGGTGCCGCACGAGGGAGGTTCGATTGAAATCATGGGTGTGGTCCTTTCGGTCTGCGAGCGCAGCAGGCGCAGTCGCGCGGGCGCTCCGCTCGTCCGTCAATATCGAAGGGGATGGATAGGAATGCGAGGCGGCGTCACGGGCGATCTCATAAGTGCCGTGTAGGGGAGACGCTGCTTACGAGGCCGATAGCTGATTGATCTCCACGACCGCGCAATACAGCGCCGTGTAGGCGACCATCTCGTCCCAATGGTTCAGTCCAGCCGTCAGCACGCGCTCGCGGCGTATCGCGCCGATCACGGCGCAAAGGATGACGGTCATCCAGAGCAGGGCCGCAAAGCTGCGGCCGAACCCGATGCTGCCGAAACTGGCGAACAGCATCAGGATCGCGGTTCGTATGCCAAAGCGCATCAGAACCTTCTGTGGTGCTAGCTGCGTGGGGTTATCTGCGAGACGGGCCAAGCCGATCTCCTCAACGTCAACTTCAGGAGAAATTGTCGCAGCACATCGGCTCGTACATTGCGTCCGTCAGCGGCGGCAGAACGCTCGGCTCGCGTGATGACGTTGCGATCCGTTGTGCTTCGACGAACGCATCCAGTAGCGCCAGCGCGAGATCCGCATGTCGCCCTTCGGCGCACTGATCGAGCCAGTCGGCGAGCTCGCGCGTGCGCGACAACGCACAGTGCCACTCGCCATCATCATAGGCGATCCGCCGGAGCTGCCACTGCGGCAATTCCAGCGCGATCAGCGCGAGCGCGGCATCGATCCGTGCGCCCGATCGGATTAACCGTTCGATCCGTGCTGCGCCGTCGGCATATCGACGGTGTGACAGCGAACGATCACTGCTGCCGAGAACGCCGGCGATCACCGCCGCGGTCACCTCTGCCGGATCGGCGGATGCGTCGAGATCATTATATCCGGCCGCCAGCCGCATGCTGTCATCCCGCCATCCTGTGATTCCCCGTTCCGGGGCTGCGACAGAGAAGATGGTCCCGGCGGCTGTTTGAAAACGAGATGGGGCGCCAGGCGAAGATATAAAGGCGGCATAAATGTCGTGCGAAACCGGAAGGCCTATTCCTATTCGCAGCACATGTGCTCGGTGCGCTGATCCGTGCGCCGGGGGTGCCGCGTCTTTATGAGATTCCTATAACTTTGCCGGGCCGGCCGTCTCGAAAACCTATGGCCCGGCTGGCATCTCCTGACCACGAAACCGGAGCGCACAGGATCATCTCGTGATGGGTCGATCCCTGCGCCCGGAGCGTTGCGCGGGACATCAGCGCAAACAGGAGCAAACCATGCTGGACATCCTGATGCTGGCGCTCGCCGCCGGCTTCTTCGCATTGGCGATCGGTTACACCTATGCCTGCGAACGGCTCTAGGAGGAGACGCGCCATGATCTTCGATTATTCGCTGGCGGCCGCAGTCTCGTTCGGCCTTCTGATCTATCTCACCTACGCGCTGCTGCGGCCCGAGCGGTTCTGAGCCACCCCCCACCCCCAACGCGTTCTCAAGGGCAACATCCATGACCGCCATCGGCTGGCTCCAGATCATCCTGTATTGCGCTATTGTCGTCGCGCTCGTGAAACCGCTCGGCTGGTATCTCACGCGCGTCTTCAACGGCGAGCGCACCTTCATGTCACCGGTCCTGAGGCCGGTCGAGGCCGCGATCTATTGGGTCGGCGGCGTCAACGAACGGCGCGAGCAGCATTGGTTGACCTACACGGTCTCCATGCTGCTGTTCCATGTCGGCGGCTTCCTGATCATCTACGGCCTGATGCGGTTGCAGGCCGTGCTGCCGTTCAATCCGGCCGGACAGTCGGCAGTATCCGAGGACCTGTCGTTCAACACCGCGATCAGCTTCCTTACCAACACTAACTGGCAGAACTACGGCGGTGAGAGCACGATCTCCTACCTCGTCCAGATGTTGGGGCTGACGCATCAGAACTTCCTGTCGGCGGCCACCGGCATCGTGCTGGCGATGGCGCTGATCCGCGGCTTTGCCCGCGCCTCGGTGCGCACGGTTGGCAATTTCTGGGTCGATGTAACGCGCTGCGTGCTTTACGTTTTGCTGCCTATTTGCATCGTATACACGCTCTTCCTGGTCTGGCAGGGCATTCCCCAGACGCTCGGGCCCTATGTGGAGGCCACGACACTCGAGGGCGCCAAGCAGACCATCGCGGTCGGCCCGGTCGCCTCGCAGGTCGCGATCAAAATGCTCGGCACCAATGGCGGCGGCTTCTTCAACGCCAATGCGGCGCATCCGTTCGAGAACCCGACTGCGTTGTCGAATTTCGTGCAGATGATCTCGATCTTCGCGATCGGCGCGGCGCTCACCAACGTGTTCGGCCGCATGGTCGGCAATCAGCGCCAGGGCTGGGCGATCCTGGCCGTGATGGGCGTGCTGTTCGTCGCCGGCGTCACCGTCACCTACTGGGCCGAGGCCAGCGGCACCTCCACGTTGAACGCGCTGGGTCTGACCGGCGGCAACATGGAAGGCAAGGAAGTCCGCTTCGGCATCGTGGCCTCCTCGCTGTTTGCGGTGATTACCACGGCGGCATCCTGCGGTGCGGTCAACGCCATGCATGACAGCTTCACCGCGCTCGGCGGCATGATCCCGCTGATCAACATGCAGCTCGGCGAGATCATCGTCGGCGGTGTCGGCGCCGGCTTCTATGGCATGCTGCTGTTCGTCGTGCTCGCGATCTTCGTCGCCGGCCTGATGGTCGGCCGCACGCCGGAATATGTCGGCAAGAAGATCGAGACGCGCGAGGTCAAGATGGCAATGCTCGCGATCCTGGTGCTGCCGCTGATGTATCTCGGTTGGTCAGCGGTCGCTGTGGTGCTGCCCTCGGCGGTCGCATCCATGGCCAATGCTGGTCCGCACGGCTTCACCGAGGTGCTCTACGCCTATACGTCGGCGACCGCCAACAATGGTTCGGCTTTCGCCGGCCTGACCGGCAATACCTTCTTCTACAACCTGACTCTGGCCAGCGCGATGTTCGTCGGTCGCTTCTTCATGATCGTGCCGGCGATGGCGATCGCGGGTTCGCTCGCGGCCAAGAAATCAGTGCCGCCGTCGGCAGGCACGTTTCCGACCACGGGTGGGCTGTTTGTCGGCCTCGTCGTCGGCGTGATCTTGATCATCGGCGGCCTCACCTTCTTCCCCGCATTGGCGCTCGGACCGATCGTCGAGCATCTGGCGATGAACGCCAACACCCTGTTCTGATTTGTTGCTCCTGGAGTGACCTCGATGGAAACCATGAAACTGCAGAAGCGCTCGTCGGTCTCGGCGATGCTCGACCCGAAGATCGTGTGGCCTGCGATCAAGGCGTCGTTCACCAAGCTCGACCCGCGGCTGATGGCCAAGAATCCCGTGATGTTCGTGGTCGAGATCGTCGCTGCGCTCACCACGGTGATCTTCCTGCGTGATCTCGTAACTGGTGGCGCCAATCTTGGCTTTACCTTCCAGATCATCCTCTGGCTCTGGTTCACGGTGCTGTTCGCCAACTTCGCGGAGGCGGTCGCCGAAGGCCGCGGCAAGGCGCAGGCCAACTCGCTGCGCAAGACCCGCACCGAGAGCCAGGCCAAGCTGCTAGCGGAGCCCGAGGGCACCATCCGCCTGGTGCCGGGCACCAGCCTCCAGGTCGGCGACATCGTGCTGGTCGAGGCAGGCGATACCATCCCCTCCGATGGCGAGGTGATCGAAGGCGTGGCGTCGGTGAACGAAGCAGCCATCACCGGTGAATCCGCACCTGTCATCCGCGAGTCCGGCGGCGATCGCTCGGCGGTCACCGGCGGCACCCAGGTGCTGTCCGACTGGATCAAGGTGCGCATCACCGCCGCCCAGGGCTCAACCTTCATCGATCGCATGATCAGGCTGGTCGAGGGCGCCGAGCGGCAGAAGACGCCGAACGAGATCGCGCTCAACATCCTGCTCGCAGGTCTCACCATCATCTTCGTGTTCGCGACCGTGACCATCCCGAGCTATGCGGCCTATGCCGGCGGCTCGATCTCCGTGGTCGTGCTGGTCGCCCTGTTCGTAACCCTGATCCCGACCACGATCGGCGCGCTATTGTCGGCGATCGGCATCGCCGGCATGGATCGCCTGGTGCGCTTCAACGTGCTGGCGATGTCCGGACGGGCTGTCGAAGCCGCAGGCGACGTCGACACGCTGCTGCTCGACAAGACCGGCACCATCACGCTCGGTAACCGGCAGGCGACCGCTTTCCGCCCGGTGCGCGGCGTGACCGAGCAGGAGCTGGCGGATGCCGCGCAGCTTGCCTCGCTCGCCGACGAGACGCCGGAAGGCCGCTCCATCGTCGTGCTGGCCAAGGAGAAGTATGGCATCCGCGGCCGCGACATGGCCGAACTCGGCGCGACCTTCGTCCCGTTCACGGCGCAGACCCGCATGAGCGGTGTGGACGCCGCGGGTGTATCGGTGCGGAAGGGCGCCGTCGATGCGATCCTCAATTATGTCAGCGGTGGCGCTGCGCAGGTCGCCTCGGGCAACACGGTGCGGGCGATCCAGCCGGCCTTGGATTCGGACATCGCGCGCGAGGTGCGCGCGATTGCCGACGAGATCGCCAAGGCCGGCGGAACGCCGCTCGCGGTGGCCGAGGATGGCCGGCTGCTCGGCGTCATCCAGCTCAAGGATATCGTCAAGGGCGGCATCCGCGAGCGCTTCGCCGAGTTGCGTCGGATGGGCATCCGCACGGTGATGATCACCGGCGACAACCCGATGACCGCTGCCGCGATCGCGGCCGAAGCGGGGGTCGACGATTTCCTGGCGCAGGCTACGCCCGAGGACAAGCTGAAGCTGATCCGCGACGAGCAGGCCAAAGGCAAGCTGGTGGCGATGTGCGGTGACGGCACCAATGACGCGCCGGCACTGGCGCAGGCCGATGTCGGCGTCGCCATGAACACCGGCACGCAGGCCGCGCGTGAAGCCGGCAACATGGTCGATCTCGACTCCAACCCGACCAAGCTGATCGAGGTGGTCGAGATCGGCAAGCAACTGTTGATGACGCGCGGCGCACTGACCACGTTCTCGATCGCCAACGACGTGGCGAAATATTTCGCCATCATCCCGGCGATGTTCCTGACGTTCTATCCTCAGCTCAATGTGCTGAACGTCATGCATCTGGCAAGTCCGCAGAGCGCGATCCTGTCGGCGATCATCTTCAACGCGCTGATCATCATCGCACTGATCCCGTTGGCTCTGAAAGGTGTTGCCTATCGCGCCGTCGGCGCCGGTGCGCTGCTCAGCCGCAACCTGATGATCTACGGCCTCGGGGGCATCATCATTCCCTTCATCGGCATCAAGGCGATCGACCTCGTCGTGATGGCCTTGCACCTGGCTTAGGTAACAACAGCCGTCATTGCGAGGAGCGAAAGCGACGAAGCAATCCAGACCGCATTCTAGGAAAGATCCTGGATTGCGTCACTTCGCTCGCAATGACGGAGACAAGTAGGAGACTTCACAATGCTCAGAGAAATCCGTCCCGCCATCCTGGTCCTGCTCGCACTGACCGTCCTCACCGGCCTGATCTATCCCCTGGCCATGACCGCTGTCGCCGGCATCGTCTTCCCGTCGCAGGCGGAAGGCAGCCTGGTTGAGCGCGATGGCAAGGTGGTCGGCTCGACCCTGATCGGGCAGCAGTTCAAGGACGACAAATACTTCCACGGCCGTCCCTCGGCGACCTTGACGCCCGACCCGAACGATTCGACCAAGACGGTACCCGCGCCGTATAACGCGGCCAATTCGGGCGGCTCCAATCTCGGGCCGACCAGCAAGGCGCTGGCGGATCGGCTCAAGGACGACGTCGAGAAGCTCAGATCCGAAAACCCCTCGCAGCCCGTCCCGGTCGATCTCGTGACGACCTCGGCGAGCGGCCTCGACCCGGATATCTCGCCGGAAGCCGCAACCTTCCAGGTGCCGCGGGTCGCCAAAGCGCGCAACCTGCCGGAGGACACAGTCCGCGCGCTGGTGACGCAGAACACGCAGGGCCGCCTGATCGGCATCCTCGGGGAGCCGCGCGTGAATGTGCTGGCGCTCAACATGGCGCTCGACGCCGCTGCGAAATAAGCGGCTGGCTTTGATTTCCGCGCGCGCCTATCTATAGGGTCGCATGGCCAGTCAACGCCGCGATCCAGATCAACGTCCCTCGCCGGAAGCCTTGTTGGAGGCTGCCCGGCGGGAGGACAGTCCTGCCGGGAAGCTGAAGATCTTCGTCGGCGCGGCGCCCGGCGTCGGCAAAACCTATGAGATGCTCACGAGCGCCCACGCCAAGCTCAAGGCGGGAGTCGACGTGGTCGTTGGCTTCGTCGAGACCCATGGACGGGCCGAGACCGAGGCCCTGGTCCGGGGGCTCGAAGTCGTCGAGCGCAAGCGCATCCCCTACAAGGACCAGATCCTGGAGGAGATGGACCTCGATGCGGTGATCGCACGACGTCCGCAGCTGGCGCTGGTCGATGAGTTCGCCCATACCAACGTCGCCCGGCAGCCGTCATCCGAAGCGCTATCTCGACGTCGAGGAGCTGCTGTCGCACGGCATCGACGTCTATACCGCCGTCAACGTCCAGCATATCGAAAGCCTCAACGACGTCGTCGCCCAGATCACCCATGTACGGGTGCGCGAGACCGTGCCGGATTCGATGTTCGACCGCGCCGACGCGATCGAACTGATCGACCTTACGCCGGACGATCTGATCCAGCGCTTGCGCGAGGGCAAGGTCTATGTACCCGAAGCAGGCCGAGCGGGCGCTGGAGCATTATTTCTCGCCCGGCAACCTGACCGCGCTACGCGAGCTCGCGCTCCGCCGCACCGCCGAGCGCGTCGACGAGCAGTTGCTCACCCATATGCAGGCCAACGCCATTGCCGGGCCATGGGCTGCCGGCGAGCGCATCCTGGTCTGCGTCAGCGAAGATCCGCGCGCTGCGGGGCTGGTGCGCTACACGAAGCGGCTGGCCGACCGGGTCCATGCACCCTGGACGGCGCTCGCGATCGAGACAAGGCGCAGCCTGCAGCTCACCGACACACAGCGCGATCGGCTCGCGGACACCTTGCGGCTTGCCGAAACGCTCGGCGGCGAGGCGCTTACATTGCCCGGCGTCGGCCGCCGCATCGCCGACGATCTGATCAATTTCGCGCAAGCCAACAACGTCACCCAGATCATCATCGGCAAGTCCAGCCGCTCGCGCCTGTTCGAGATCATGCAAGGCTCGGTGGTGCATGATCTGGTGCGGCGCGCCGGGAATATCAGCGTCAGCGTCATCGCCGGTGATGAGCTCCCGGCAGCGGCAAGCCCGACGGTGCAGACGCGAGTCGCGCAGCGAGCCGTTCCGGCCGCGGCCGTATCTGATGGCGCTGCTGGTCATCGCGATCGGGCTTGGCGTGGCCGAATTCATCCGGCCCTTCTTCGGCATCGAGAATGTCGATCTGGTATTCCTGACCGCGGTGGTCGGCGTCGCCGTGCGCTATGGCCTGTGGCCCTCGCTGCTTGCCAGCGTCGCGGCCTCGCTGTGCTATAACTTCTTCTTCCTGCCGCCGATCTACACCTTCACCATCACCGACCCGACCAACATCGCCGCGTTCTTCTTCTTCATGCTGATTGCGGTGCTGGTGTCGAATGTCGCGGGACGGGTGCGCATTCAGGCCGACACGGCGATCGGCCGGGTCAGGACGACCGAGCATCTCTATGCGTTCAGCCGCAAGCTCGCAGGTACCGCGACCCTGGATGACGTGTTGTGGGCGACGGCCTATCAGGCCGCGCTGATGTTGAAAGTACACGTCGTGCTGCTGCTGCCTCAGGATGGCAAGCTGGAGGTGATGACCGGCTATCCGCCGGAGGATCAGCTCGATGATGCCGACCTCGCCGCGGCGAGCTGGGCCTTCGCCAACGATCGCGCGGCGGGACGAGGCTCCGATACCCTGCCGGGCGCGAAGCGGTTGTTCCTGCCGATGCGCACCGGGCGTGGCCTGATCGGCGTCATCGGCATCGACGATGACCGCACGGGTCCATTGTTGACGCCCGACCAGCGGCGTCTGCTCGATGCGCTGGTGGACCAGGGCGCGCTCGCGATCGAACGTGTGTTGCTGGTCGAGGACATGGACCGCGTCAAGCGCACCATGGAGCAGGACCGGCTGCGCTCGGCGCTGCTCACCTCGATCTCGCACGATCTGAAGACGCCGCTGGCCTCCGTGCTCGGCGCTGCCTCGACCATGCGTGATCTGGAGAAAAATCTCAGCGAGCAGCAGAAGATCGATCTGCTCGCCACCGTGATCGACGAATCCGAACGGCTCAACCGCTTCATCGCCAATCTGCTCGACATGACCAAGCTCGAGTCCGGCGCCATCGTGCCGAACAGTGCGCCTCATGACCTTGGCGAGATCGTCGGCAGCGCGCTGCGCCGTGCCGGCAAGATCCTCGCCAACCACACCATCTCGCTCGAGCTCGCGGCCGATCTGCCAATGCTCGCGCTCGACGCGGTGTTGTTCGAGCAGGTGCTGTTCAACCTGCTCGACAATGCCGCAAAATATTCGCCCGATGACACAACGATCGCCATTCGCTCGCGACGCGACGGACGATGGGTCGTGATCGACATCAGCGACGAGGGCGGGGGGATTCCACCCGGCGAAGTCGAGCATGTGTTCGACAAGTTCTACCGCGTGCAGAAGGGTGATCACGTGCGGCCGGGTACCGGCCTCGGCCTTGCGATCTCTCGCGGCTTCATCGAAGCCATGAATGGCAGCATTACCGCGGCCAACCGCAGCGATCGCCGCGGTGCGGTGCTGACCATCCGTCTGCCCTTTCCCGCCAGAAGCAAATCATTGGACACCGCTGCATGACCGGGGCTCCGATCAAGGTCCTCGTCATCGATGACGAGCCGCCGATCCGTAAATTGCTCAGGATGGGCCTCAGTACGCAGGGCTATGAAATCCTGGAAGCATCCAACGGCAAGCTGGCGCTGGAGCTTCTGGCGCAGCATCCGGCGCTGATCATCCTCGACCTCGGCCTGCCTGATATCCAGGGTCACGAGCTCTTGCGCATGATCCGCGGCCGCGACGACGGCGTGCCGATCGTGGTGCTGTCGAGCCGGGGCGACGAGGCGGGCAAGGTCGAGGCGCTCGACCTCGGCGCTGACGACTATCTCACCAAGCCGTTCGGCATGGATGAGCTGCTGGCTCGCTTACGCGCGGCGCTGCGGCACCAGCTGCAGGCCAAGGGTGAACGCCCGGTGTTTCGGGCCGGCGATCTCTCGGTCGATCTGGTCAGGCGGATTGTCAAAGTCGGCGAGCGCGAGATCAAGCTGTCGCCGAAGGAATATGACCTGCTGCGCGTGTTGGTGCAGCATGCCGGCAAGGTGCTGACCCATCGCTTCCTGTTGAAGGAGCTATGGGACGAACTGACCGACGCGCAATATCTGCGCGTCTATGTCCGCCAGCTCCGGCAGAAGATCGAAGCCGATCCCGAGCGACCGCAGTTCGTGCTGACCGAGACGGGTATCGGCTATCGACTTCGCGCGCCGGATTGAAACGCTGCGGCATGGTGCCCGAAATGCGGTTTAAGGAACCATCCGGAACCGGCGTGATTACTTTCGTGTCATAGGAGAACCTTTTCATGGCACGTAAAACACGAAAATATTCCAAGGGCGCTTCCAAGAAGGTCGGGCGCGCGATGAAGAAAAAGAAGGCAGGCACGCTGAAGAGCGGGCGCTCGGGTAAGAAGGTCAAGAGCCGCAAGCAGGCGATCGCCATCGGCCTGTCAGAGGCGCGCCGCGAAGGCAAGAAGGTGCCGAAGAAGAAGGGCACGAAGAAAAAGTCGGCGAAGAAGTCCGGCAAGAAGTCCAAGAAGAGCACGAAGAAGCGGAAATCGAAGAAGAGCTGAGACGACGTACTCTCTCCGTCATTGCGAGCGTAAGCGACGCAATCCAGAATCTCTCCGCAGAAGCAGTCTGGATTGCTTCGTCGCTTCGCTCCTCGCAATGGCGGCAAGGGAGATGCGGGCTTATCCCGCTTTCCTCGCCCGCGCCGATGAGCGATGGGCTTTCTTCGCCGGGCGGCGTTGCGCGTGCGAGCGCCGGGCCGCAGGGCGGCTGGAGGCTTTCCCCCGCGCTTGCCCTTCAGGCTTTGTTTCAGCGCATCCATCAAGTTGATGACATTGCTCGGCCGCTCCTCCGGCTCCGGGATCTTGATGGTCTTGCCCGACGCCTTGCGCTTGACCAGCGCCTTCAGCGCCGTCTCATACTCGTCCTTGAATTTGCTGGGATCGAAATGCGCGGCCTTGGAGTCCAGGATGTGGCTGGCGAGCTCGACCATGTCCTTGCTGATCTTCGGGCTCTTGATATCGTCGAAAAATTCGCTCTCGTCACGCAGCTCATAAGGAAAGCGCAAGGTCGTGCCGAGCAGGCCCTTACCGAGCGGCTCGATGGCGATGACGTGCTCGCGATTGGTCAGCACGATTCGCGCCAGCGCGACGCGGTCCTGGTCCTTCATGGCGTCGCGGATCACAGCGAAGGCATCGACCGCCGCCTTGCCGTCCGGCGCGATGTAATAGGGATGGTTGAGATAGCGCTTGTCGATCTCCTCGCGCGGCACGAAGCTGTCGATGTCGATCGCGTGGTTGCTCTCGATCTGCACCGCCTCCAGCTCCTCCGGCTCGATCTCGACATATTTGCCCTTGGAGAGCTCGTAGCCGCGACCCTTCTGGTCGCTTTCGACGACGTCGCCGGTTTCCGCGTCGACCATCTGCTGCTTCAGCCGGTTGCCAGTCTCGCGGTTGATCATGTGGAAGCGTGTCTTCTCGACCGAGGTCGAGGCCGGATAGAGCACGACGGGGCAGCTCACCAGCGACAGCTTGAGCGAACCTTTCCAATAGGCACGGGGCGCCATGCGTAATCTCCAGCATTTCCAGGCATTTGGAACTCCAACCGGCCTCCGGGGTTTTGGTTCCGAGTAGCTGTCGTTGCGTGATAGGCTGCTGCAAAAGACAGGGTGTCGCCGTGGCGCTGAAGAAGCTCTCGACCTATCGGAAGAAGCGGGATTTCGAGAAGACGGCGGAGCCCTCGGGTGACGTCAAGGTCGCCGCGGGCAAGCGGCTGCGCTTCGTGATCCAAAAGCATGATGCGACACGGCTGCACTACGATCTGCGCCTGGAATTTGACGGCGTCTTCAAGTCATGGGCCGTGACGAAAGGACCGTCGCTCGACCCGCATGACAAGCGGCTCGCGGTCGAAGTCGAGGACCATCCGCTCGACTATGGCGACTTCGAAGGCACGATTCCGGAAGGCCAGTATGGCGGCGGCACGGTGATGCTGTGGGACCGCGGCACCTGGGAGCCGGAAGGCGATCCGGAGCAGGGCCTCAAGAAGGGTGACCTGAAGTTCACGCTCGATGGCGGCAAGCTGCACGGCTCCTGGGTGCTGGTGCGGATGCGCAACGACCGCACCGGCGGCAAGCGCACCAACTGGCTTCTGATCAAGCATCGCGATGATTACGCCCGCGAGGGAGAGGACAACGACATCATCGAGCAGGACAAGTCCATTGCTTCCGGACGCAGCATGGAGCAGATCGCGGCTGGCAAAGGTAGGGCACCGAAGCCGTTCATGATGGCGAAGACGACGCGCATGGACGCCGATGCGGTCTGGCAGTCCAATCGCGGCGAGGCGCACGAGGCGCGGGTAAAGACGTTGGCGACCAAGGCGCCCGCGCCAAAGGCAAAAGCCATTGCGCCGAAGAAGGCCGCGATGCCCGATTTCGTCAAGCCGGAGCTTTGCGTGTCGGTCGACGAGCCACCGGGCGGCGAGGGCTGGGGCCATGAGATCAAGTTCGATGGCTATCGCGTGCAGATCCGGGTCGCGGGCGGCGAAGCCACCTTGAAGACCCGCAAAGGGCTGGATTGGACCGCCAAGTTCAACGCGATCGCCAAGGAGGCCGGCAAGCTGCCGGATGCGATCGTCGACGGCGAGATCGTCGCGCTCGACGCTGAGGGCAATCCGAACTTTTCGGCGCTGCAGGCAGCGATCTCGGAAGGCAAGACGGACGAGCTGATCTTCTTCGCCTTCGACCTGATGTTCGCCGAGGGGCTCGATCTGCGGCACCTGCCGTTGCGTGATCGCAAGCAGCGCCTGCAAAAGCTGCTGAAGGCGCACATCAAGGGCAAGACCCCGCTGATCCGCTATGTCGAGCATTTCGAAAGCGACGGCGAGACCGTGCTGGAATCGGCGCGCAAGCTCAATCTGGAAGGCATCGTCTCCAAGCGGCTCGATGCACCCTATCGCTCCGGCCGCTCCGACGGCTGGACCAAGGCCAAGACGCGGCCGGGCCATGAGGTCGTGATCGGCGGCTGGAAGACTACTGACGGCAAATTCCGTTCGCTGATGGTCGGCGTGAACAAAGGCGATCACCTCGCTTATGTCGGCGTCGTCGGCACCGGCTTTGGTCAGGACAAGGTGAAGACGCTGATGCCGGCGCTGAAGAAGACGGCGTCGAACGAGAATCCGTTTGGCGGCAAGAATGCGCCACGCAAGACCCGCGACATGCATTGGCTCAAGCCCGAGCTGGTGGCCGAGATCGAGTTCGCCGGCTGGACCGATGGGGGCAATGTCCGACAGGCGGCCTTCAAGGGACTGCGGCAGGACAAGCCGGCCAACGAGGTCGTCGCGGAGCGGCCGGTCATGACCAAGATCAAGAAGCCGCTGGCCCGCGCCGCCGCGACCGCGACCAGCGCCGGCACCATCGTGCATCGGACGCCGTCGAAATCCAAAAGTGCCGCGGTGATGGGCGTCACCATCTCGAACCCAGATAAGGCGCTGTGGCCGGATGCCGGGGATGACGAGCCCGTCACCAAGCTTGATCTGGCACGCTATTTCGAAGCCGTCGGCGAGTGGATGATCGAGCACCTGAAGGGCCGGCCATGCTCGATCGTGCGTGCGCCCGACGGCATCGATGGCGAGAAATTCTTCCAGCGTCATGGCATGCAGGGCACGTCCGAGCTGCTCGAGCTGGTCAAGGTCTCCGGCGATCGCAAGCCCTATCTGCAGATCGACCGGATCGAGGGACTGGCGGCCGTGGCACAGGTTGCCGGCGTCGAGCTGCATCCCTGGAATTGCGCGCCCGATGAATATGACGTGCCCGGACGGCTGGTGTTCGATCTCGATCCCGCGCCGAACGTGGATTTCGCTGACGTCATCGCGGCGGCCAAAGAGATGCGGCAGCGGCTGAAGGATGTTGGCCTGGAGAGCTTCTGCAAGACCACCGGCGGCAAGGGGCTGCATGTGGTGACGCCGCTGCGTCACGGTGCGCGCGATAAGGTGAGCTGGCCGGAAGCGAAGGGGTTCGCGCAGGGCATCTGCCAATGGATGGCGAACGACAATCCCGAGCAATATCTGCTCAACATGTCCAAGAAGCTGCGCAAGGGAAAGATCTTCCTCGACTATCTGCGCAACGACCGGATGTCGACCGCGGTCGCGCCGCTGTCGCCGCGCGCGCGTCCGGGCGCCACAGTATCGATGCCGCTGACCTGGGCGCAGGTGAAGAATGATCTCGATCCGAGGCGCTACACGGTCCGCAGCGTGTCCGGCCTGCTGGCGAAGACCAAGGCGTGGGCCGGCTATGACGATGCGGCCGTCTCGATCAAGCCGGCGATCAAGAAGCTGGCCGGGAAGATTTGAACCGACGCGGTTTGTTGCGTCGCGTGGGTGTCGCCAAAATGCTGCATCGCCCGCTCAGGGCGGGCGATGCAAGGTGACTGTGATTGTGTTCGGCTGACGACTTCGTTGCCGCTTTGAGTTAGCGGATGCGTTGGCCGACGACGTCAGATACGCCCGAGCAGAACCAGGATCAGCAAAATGACGATGATCAGGCCGAGACCACCGCCGCCATAATAGCCGGTGCCATAGAACGGCCCGCCGCCGATGCCGGAAAACCCGCCGAGCAGCGCGATCACAAGAATGATCAGGATGATTGTTCCGATAGACATGACTCCTCCTCCGCCCAGGCAGTAGGGCGCCATTTTGCTCTGCCTTCGCCGAGGAAACCGGTGGGAACTTCGAAAGTTCCGCCGGCGTTATCGGGAAAATCGCGCTGTGGCTTCCCGGCCGCAGCAGATATTGACGCGCAGATCGTCAAGATAGGTCGAAGAAGAGAGTAGTTGCGATGTCAGCCCCCCTTGTTGTGTCCATTCCCCACCGTCTCGGCAAGGAAGAGGCCGTGCGACGCCTCAAAACCGGGCTGACGCGCGCGGCTACCAGCGTGCCGGTGCTGAAGGTTGATGAAGAGCGCTGGGACGGCGACCAGATGGTCTTCCGCGTGCGTGCATTGGGACAGGCCGCCTCCGGTCGCATCGATGTCGGCGAAGCGGACGTGCGCGTCGAGGTCGTGCTGCCCTGGCTGCTGCAGCGCTTTGCCGAGATGGCGCAGACCGCGATCCGCAACCGCGGGCAATTGCTGCTGACCAAGAAGAGCTGAAATTCTGTCGGCCGCCCGGCTGTCAGGCAGTCACGCGCGGTCGCGGGTGCGCCGCAGCAGCCTCGATGCGAGCCTTCACGACCGCAACGGGCAGTTGCGCAAAAAGCGCTGACAGCGGCACGTCTGTCGTGCCGCTCAATCCGTCCAGGGCGTAGCCACTCAGATGCACCGTGGCGTCGAAAGCCTCGGCACGTGGCCAGGCCCGACCGCCGTCGGTGAACCGCGCCAAGGCGCGCGCCACTACGACGATGGCGGCGTCGCGGCCGTGTCGCTGTGCGAATGCAATGACGTGGTCGCGATGCGGTCCGCTGACCTCGAGCGGCTCATAGGAGCCGTTTGCGAAGACCGAGGGAAGCTGCGTTGCGCATCTTGAGCAGATGCCGCGTCCAAGCCAGCTTGAGGCGGCCGTCGCGCCAGTCGCGCGTCAGGCTCTCCCAGTCCGGCGTCTCGATCTCGCGCAGCGCGTCCACGCGCGCGGCAAAATCGACCGGACGGCGGTTGTCGGGATCGACCATCGAGAGATCCCAGAACTCAGTGCCCTGATAGAAGTCCGGCACGCCGGGCATCGTCGCCTTCAGCGTGATCTGGCTGAGCGAATTGAGCGCGCCGAGCAGCGAGATGCGCCGTGCGAACGTGTCGAGCGATTGCAGGAATTCACCCGACAGCGCGGGATCGAGAATGCGGGCAATGAAGGTCCGCAGGCCGGCCTCGTAGGCCTCATTGGGATTGAGCCAGCTGGTCTCCTGCTTGCCTTCACGTGCCGCCTTCAGCGCATAGGCCTGCAGGCGCTCCACCAGCGTTTCGTCGTCGCCATCGGCCGGCCAGATGCCGAGCAAAGTCTGATACAACATGTATTCGAATGTGGCCGAAGGGCTGCGCAACGCGCCGTCGGTGACCAGATGCGGCGCGTTCAGGACCTTCCAGCGCGCCACCGTCGAAGTCCAATCGGAGGGGAGCTCGGTCAGCGTCATCTGCCGCGCCCGTGCATCCTCGCCGCGCTTGGTGTCGTGGGTTGCGGTTGCGCTCATGCCATGCGGCCAGTGCCGGGCGCGATCACGCATCAGCGCGTGGAAGTCCGGAACAGAGAGAGCATGAGCGGCCGGATTGCCGCCGACCTCGTTCAAGGCCAGCAGCCGGTGGAAGCGGTAGAAGCCGGTGTCCTCCAGCGACTTCGCCATGACGGGTCCGGTGAACTGCTGCACCTTCAGCGCAAAGCGGCGCACGCGCGGCACGCTGTGCGTCGCCTTGCGGTCGCCCCGGATCAGATCCATGGTCAGCGCATCGCGCAGGAAGTCGAAGATCGAGCCGTCGGAGGCGAACCATTCGGCGCGCGCATGCGCAATTGCACGATCGATCAGCGCGCGATCGGCCGCGGTCGGCGCTGCGGTGGTGAGATAGGTGCGATAGACCGGAAAATGCAGCACGTAGAGCTCGAGTGCGCGGCGGAGGCTGTCCTCCGAATAGTCGCGGGTCGAATAATGGCCGTTGGCGATGCGCGCCAGCAGCCGCGTCAGCACGGTGAACTCGCTGGTCAGCAACGACTCCAGCACGCGGCGCTTGGCCGCCTTCAGCACCGGCGCCAGCCGCGGCGGCCCGTTCGAAAGCTGCCGCCAGATCTCGTCCAGCGGATCGAGCCCCTTGCCATCGATCAGCACCTGGGTGATGGCATTCATCCACTCATAGCCGGTAGTGCCGTGCACGCCGGCAAAGCTCGGCAGCTTCTCCTGCTCGCAGACGATCTTCTCGATCACGACATAGAACGGCCCGGCCGCGGGGCCGCGCGCGTCGCGGATCAGGCGTCGCAGCCGCTGGAAATATTGCGCGGGATCGCGCAGGCCGTCGATATGATCGAGCCGCAGGCCTTGCAACTGCCCGTCGGCGATCAGTTTCTTCACCAGCCGATGGATGGCCTCGAAGGTGCCGGCATCCTCGACGCGCAGGCCGGCCAGCGTGTTGACGTCGAAGAAGCGGCGATAATTGATGTCGCTCGACGCCAGCCGCCAGTGGCCGAGCTTGTAATGCTGCCGCTCCAGCAGATGGTGCAGCGCCAATGTCTGCGCCGGGCGGTCGGGTCCTGCGCGATACGCGGCTAGGCCCTGCGCGATGATCTCGGCCCCGCCGGCGATCGCCTTGAGCTCGGCCTTGAAGTCGGGCGCCTCCTTGCGATTCGGATGGCGCAGGCCATGATGGCGGGCGGCAAGCGCGAGGATGCGCTTGCCGGCATCGCTCTGTTCGGCGCCGGCCTCCTGCACGATGATGCGCAGAATCTCTCCATAGCGCTCCGGCGCGATCGGCAGCCGGTGTTCGTAGTACCAGCAGGAGAAGCTGCCTTCGTCGGAATCATAACGCAGCTCGATCTCGCCGCCGTCCAGCGCGTGGCCATAGGACGAACCGATGATGGGCAGCAGCACGCCGCCGCGGGCGCGGTAGGGCAGTTGGTCCCAGTCGATGTCGAAGGAGGCCGCATGCGGCGACGCCGGTCCCCATTCGAGCACATCGAGCCACCACGGATTGTCATCGTAATGGACGCCGACGTGGTTCGGGACAAAGTCCAGGATCAGGCCGAGGTCATGGGCCTTCAGCGCCGCGGAGAGCCGGGCAAAACCTTCCTCGCCACCGAGCTCTGGATTGAACTTGGTGTGGTCGACGACATCATAACCATGTGCCGAGCCCTTGCGCGCCTTCATGAACGGCGAGGCATAGACGTGGCTGACACCGAGCGACTTCAAATACGGTACGACCGTTGCGGCAGCATCGAAGTTGAAATCCGCTGTGAGTTGCAGGCGATAGGTCGCGAGCGGGATTGCGGGAGGCATTATGTTCCTCCAACGGTCCAGAATACCGACCAGGGGAGCAGGCGATCGACGAGGATGCCGCCCCAGATCGGCCTGCCGGCCGGACGCGCGCGGGGCGGGGTAATCTCATTGGCCGACAGATTGCCGATCAGCTGCAGGCGCGTGCCGTCGCCCATGGTCCAGTGTGCGGTGAGCAGGCCATCGCCGGCGGCATGCGCCTCACCGAACACAGCGCCGGGGAGCCGCGGCGCGATTTCTTTGTGCCGTACCGCAAGCAGCGCGCGCACCAGCGCCAAACGCTCCTTGCCGGGCGACTGAAGGCGCGAATCCCAGTCGAGCACGGCCGACTTGAACGTCTCGATGGCGAGCGGGTCGGGCACCTCATCACCATATTTGGCGTAGGCCCATTCGTATTCGATGCGGCGACCCTGCCGCACCGCGTCCGCAAGTCCGCCCTTGAAGTCGCAGAAGAACGGGAACGGTCGTCCGGAGCCCCATTCCTCACCCATGAACAGCATCGGTACGGCCGGCGCCAGCAACGTCACCGCGAGCGCCGCGGCGATTGCCTTCGGCGCGGCGATCGACTCCAGGCGGTCGCCGAATGCACGATTACCGATCTGGTCGTGGTTCTGCAGAAAATTGACGAAGGTACCCGGCGCGAGGTGGCCGCTCGGCTCGCCGCGCGGAACGTCGCCCCAGAAGGGCGCGCGTTCACCCTGATAAATGAAGCCGGAGCTGAGCGCGCGCGCAAGCCGGCCTCGCGGGTCATCCTGATAGTCGCCATAGTAGCCGGCGCTCTCGCCGGTCAGCAACACGTGCCAGACGTGGTGATAGTCATCGTTCCACTGCGCGCGATACTTGCCGCGCGGCGGATCCTCGGTCGAATCCAGCATGCTGGCGTTGTTATCGCCATTCTCCAGCACGAGGTGAATGTGTCGCCCGGTTTCCCGGGCGAGATCGCCCACCGACGCGCTTAGCTCGTGCAGCAGCGGGATCTCGTCGTGCAGGCCGACGATATGGTTGGCGGCATCGAAGCGCAGGCCGTCGAAGCGGTAATCATTGAGCCAGTGCAGCGCATTCTCGATCGCGAATGCACGCACCTCGGGTATGCGATAATCGATCGCGCTGCCCCATGGCGTATGGGCCTCGGTGAAGAAGCTCGGCGCGTAACGGCCGAGATAATTCCCTTCCGGGCCGAAATGGTTGTAGACCACATCGAGGAAGACCATCACTCCGCGCAGATGCGCTTCGTCGATCAGCGCACGGAGATCATCAGGCCGGCCGTAGGCGCTGTCCGGCGCGTAGAGCAGCACGCCGTCATAGCCCCAATTGCGGGAGCCGGCGAAATCTGCCAGCGGCATCAATTCGAGTGCGGTGATACCGGTTTCGACCAGATGATCGAGCTTATCGATCATGGCGCGATAGGTGCCTTCGGTCGTGAAGGTGCCGACATGGCTTTCGAGAAATATCGCATCCTGCCACGGACGCCCGCGCCAGTCGCCGGCACGCCAGGCATAAGCGACGATGGTCGATCACCTCGCTCGGACCGAATACATCATTGGGTTGGAAGTCGGAGGCCGGATCCGGCACGTCGAGCTCATCATCGATCCGGAATTTGTAGTGCACGCCCGCCGTCGCGCCGGGGACATCGAGGGCATACCAGCCATCGTCACGTCGTTGCATCGGCATGCGCGCGATCCAGCATCAGGTCGACACGCCCAGCGGCCGGTGCGAAAAGCCGAAACGACACGCCGTCGCTGCTGATGCGCGGGCCGAACCGGCGCGGCCTCATGAGAGGCCCGCATAAGCCAGCACGGAACGCGGCGGCGCTTTCAGCTCCGTGCCCGCAGCGAAATCAGCCGGCGTCTGCTTCGCCTCGGTCGTGTTCAGGATCTGTTGCCAGGCTTTGTATTCAGTCATCTTCGGCAGGGTGAATGCGATCTCTTCAGGTGCTGCGTTCAGCACGATAAAGATCGGTGCCTGCTCTTGTTCCACCGGGCCGAGGACATAGGCCAGAAATCGGCCGTCGGGAAAGGTCCAATCCGCTTGGGTCATTTCCGTCGCAGCGGGCGTCAGCCACAGCACGCCATAGGAGCCGTCGGGGCGCCGACCCTCGAGCCAACGCCGCGCGCGGATCTGGCCGAAGCGCTGCCGCAACTGGGTCATGGTCGAGATGAAATCGGTGAGATCATCGTCCTCGCTGCCGAGGCCGCTCCAGTCCACCCAGCCGACCTCATTGTCCTGGCAATAGGCATTGTTGTTGCCGTCCTGCGAATTGCCGACCTCGTCGCCGGCCAGCAGCAGCGGCAGGCCCTGGGCCAGCAGCAGGCAGGCGAGCTGGTTCTTGCGCAATTGCCGGCGCAGCGCGTTGATCGTCGGATCGTCGGTCGGACCTTCGTGGCCGCAATTGTTGCTGTGATTGTCGTTGGAGCCGTCGCGATTGTCTTCGCCGTTGGCTTCGTTGTGCTTGGCGTTGTAGCTGAAGAGGTCGGCCAGCGTGAAACCGTCATGCACCGTGACGTGGTTGATGCTGGCGCGCTGGGTGCGGCCGTCATGATTGAACAGGTCGGACGAGCCGGTCATGCGGCTCGACACCTCGCCGATCAGGCTGCCTTCGCCGCTCCAGTAGCGGCGCATGGCGCTGCGATAGCGATCATTCCATTCCGACCATTGCGAGGGGAAGGCGCCAACCTGATAACCGCCGAGTCCGACATCCCAGGGCTCGGCGACCAGTTTGACGCCCGACAGCACCGGGTCCTGCCGGATGGCGGTGAGGAAGCCGCTCTTGCGGTCGAAGCCGTGCGGCTCGCGCGCCAGCGTGGTGGCGAGATCGAAGCGGAAGCCGTCGACATGGCAGACCTCGACCCAGTAGCGCAGTGAATCCATCACCATCTGCAGCACGCGCGGATGGGTGAGATTGACCGAGGAGCCGCAGCCGGTGAAGTCGTCGTAATAGCGCGGATTGTCCGGCTTCAGCCAGTAATAGGAAGCATTATCGATGCCGCGGAAGCACAGCGTGGGACCGAGATGGTTGCCCTCGGCGGTGTGGTTGTAGACGACATCCAGCATCACCTCGATGCCGGCGTCGTGCAGCCGCGCCACCATGGTGCGGAAGGAGTTCGAGCGGATTGTCCTGCGCGTAGCGCGGCTCGGGCGCAAAGAAGGAGATGGTGTTGTAGCCCCAGTAGTTCACCAGCTTCTTCTCGACCAGGATGCGGTCGTCGATGAAGGCATGAACCGGCAACAGCTCGATGGTGGTGACGCCGAGCCGCTTCAGGTGCTTGATCATGCCCGGCGAGGACAGCCCGCCGAAGGTGCCGCGCAAGTTCGGCGCGATGTCGTCGCGCCGATGCGTCAGCCCTTTGACATGCGCCTCGTAGATGATGGTGTCTTCCCAGGGGATCTGCGGGCGCATCTCGCGCCGTCCCCAATTGAAGGTCTCGTCGATGACGACGGCCTTGGGCATGCCGCGCGCATTGTCGCGGCGATCGAACGAGAGATCCTCGCGCGGGCTTCCCGCGCGATAGGCGAAATGGGCATCGCTCCAGACCAGGCGGCCGGCGAGCCGTTTGGCATAGGGATCGAGCAGCAGCTTGTTCGGGTTGAAGCGATGGCCATGCTCGGGCTCATAAGGGCCGTAGACCCGATATCCATAGAGCTGTCCGGGCGAGACGTCATTGAGATAGCCATGCCAGACATCCTCGGTGCGCTCGGGCAGCTCGATGCGCTCGATCTCGCGCCGACCCTGATTGTCGAACAGGCACAGCTCGACTTTTTGCGCGTTGGCCGAAAACAATGCGAAGTTGGTCCCTCGGCCGTCCCAGCTTGCACCGAGGCGCGTGAAGGTTCCGGCAGACAGGCGCATTGAATCAGCTTTCCGGGACGAGAAATATCGCTGCCAGGGGCGGGACGGTGAGAGCAGAGCTCGTTTTGACCTTCAGAGGCATGGACCTCGCCGATATTGCCGACGTTGCTGCCGCCGTAATGAGCGGAATCCGAGTTGAAAGCTTCGCGCCATTTGCCGCCGAACGGCGCCCGGATCTTGTAGTTGTAATACACGTTTGGCGAAAAATTCACGACGACGATGCAACGCGCGCGTGCATCCCTGCCCTTGCGGAGCCAGGCGAACAGGTTGTGATCGGCATCGTCGGTGATGATCCACTCGAAACCGGCGCCGTCGCAGTCCAATTCGTGCAATGCGGGCTGGCTGCGATAGAGCTTGTTGAGATCGCGGATCAGCGACTGGATGCCGGAATATTTGGCGTCTCCGAGCAGGTGCCAGTCGAGCGAATGGTCGTGATTCCACTCGCTTTCCTGCGCGATCTCGCAGCCCATGAACATCAGCTTCTTGCCGGGATGACCGAACATGAAGCTGTAATAGGCGCGCAAATTCGCAAAGCGCTGCCAGTTGTCGCCCGGCATCCGCCCCAAGATCGAGCGCTTGCCGTGCACGACCTCGTCGTGAGACAGCGGCAGGATGAAGTTTTCCGAGAACGCATAATGCAGGCCGAACAGGATGTCGCTGTGATGATAGCGGCGATGAATCGGATCCTTGCTGATGTAGCGCAAGGTGTCGTTCATCCAACCCATGTTCCACTTGTAGCCGAAGCCGAGGCCGCCGGTATCGACCGGGCGTGACACCTGTGGCCAGGAGGTCGACTCTTCGGCTGCCGTGGTCGCGTGCGGGAAGTGGCCGAACAGCTCGGTGTTGAAGCGGCGCAGGAAGTCGATGGCTTCGAGGTTCTCGCGCCCGCCGAATTTGTTGGGAATCCACCCACCCGAGGGCCGGCTGTAATCGAGATACAGCATCGAGGCGACCGCGTCGACGCGCAGGCCGTCGATGCCGTAGCGTTCCAGCCAGAACAGCGCGTTCGAGACCAGGAAGTTGCGCACTTCGTTGCGGCCGTAATTGTAGATGAGCGTGCCCCAGTCGAGGTGGCGGCCTTGCATCGGGTTGGCATGCTCATAGAGCGCGGTGCCGTCGAAATGTCCGAGCCCGTGCGGATCGTCGGGGAAGTGACCGGGCACCCAGTCGAGCCAGACGCCGAGGCCCTCGCGGTGGCAGGCGTCGACCAGCGCGGAAAAATCCTCCGGCGTGCCGAAGCGGCTGGTCGGTGCGAACAGGCCGGTCGGCTGGTAGCCCCAGGAGCCGTCGAACGGGTGCTCGCTGACCGGCATGAATTCGACATGGGTGAAGCCCATGTCGCGCGCATAGGCGGGCAATTGCTCGGCGAGCTCGCGGTAGGTCAGCCATTGGTTGCCGTTCTTGCGCCGCCACGACCCGAGATGCACCTCGTAGATCGAGATCGGCGCGTTGAGCGAGTTGGCTGCCTGCTGGCGCAGGCCGCGGATGCGGCAGTTTCGTCTCATCCAGCACGATCGAGGCCGTCTTCGGCCGCATCTCGGCGGCAAAAGCGAGCGGATCGGATTTCAGCGGCAGATGCTCGCCATGCGAACCAAGAATATCGAACTTGTAGTGATCGCCGACCTTGGCATGCGGAATGAACAACTCCCAATAGCCACTGCCGCGCACGCGCATCGGATGGCGCCGCGCGTTCCAGAAGTTGAAATCACCGACCACGCTGACGCGCTTGGCATTGGGCGCGAGCACGACGAAGCCGACACCTTCGGTGCCGTCGATCGTCATCGGATGCGCGCCGAGCTTGTCGTACAGCCGCAGGTCGTTGCCTTCGCCGAGCAGGTAAAGGTCGTAATCGCTCAGGATCGGCAGGAAGCGGTAGGGATCGTCGAGATCGACGACATGATCGCCGAAATGCGCGCGCAAGCGGTAGCGCTGCAGGCCGCCGGACAGGGTACCGGCGAACAGGCCGGCATCGTGGATGCGCCGCATCGGCGCGACGCCACCGCGTTCGCCGACCGCCTCGACGCGCGATGCTTCCGGCAGGAAGGCGCGGACCACGGCGTTGTTGTCGCCGTCGGGATGCTGGCCGAGATAGCGAAACGGGTCGGCGTGCCGACCTTCGATGATCGCAAACGCCTCGGGAGAAAGCTTGGTCATGAGGACTCGCTGGCTGGTGCTCCGCTTCCGAAGTTCGCACATATTCGAAGTGTGCTCCCATGCGAACCTCGGAAGCGTGAGCGAATATACTATGTCAGTGCGGCCTTGAGTTTGAAGTTCCTATGATTTGGCGCGGCAAATTCGATGGTTATTTCGAAATCACCGCGCCGGGGCGACAAGGGCGTGAAGCAGGTTGTTCAGTGCGATTCGCAGCCAATCGGGCCGGTGAGCCAGCTCATATTCGGTCTCGGCGACGGCCTTTTCCAGCATGAAAAAGCGCAGCATGGCGTCGACTGTATGCGGGTCGGCCGGCCAGAGGCGTTGATTGGCCTTGATCTCGCGATATCCGGCAAGAAACGCCGCGGCCGCCTGATCGCGCCAGTCCGACAGCGCCGCCGCCAGCCGGCCGTGATCGTCCGGCGCGGTGCGCGATGCGCGCTCCAGCGCCATCCGCACCGAGCAGTCGATCGAGCGCAGGAAGCCGGCAATGTCGCGCGCGGGCGGGGCCTTGCGTCGGCGCTCGGTGAGCGACAACCGCTCGTCACCGTCGAAATCGACGATGAAAATGTCGTCCTTGACGATCAGAATCTGCCCCAGATGGAAATCGCCGTGGAGACGGATGTTGAGGCCGTCGACATCGTGCGGTAGCAGCGTCGAGAGCTGTTCGTAAAGCTCGCTCTGCTTGGCGAGCACCTGGTCGACCAGCGCGCGTTCGGCCTCCTTGAGGCCGTCGCCGCGCTCCGTCAGCGTCGCGAACACGCGGCCGGCCTGCGCCTTGATGCCCTTCATCCAGCGATCGACATCGTCGGCGCGGGTCGGCTCCGGTACGAAATCGACGAGATCGGTGCTCGATGTCAGCGCAGCGTGCAACTCGCCGACACGCCGACCGGCCTGTGTCAGATAGCGCAGATAGGGCGGCTGCTCCTGGCTGGGGCGCACGTCGCCGTCGTTTGCGCCACGCACGCGCTGCTCGTCCACGAAGCGATCGAGATAGGCGAGGCTGACGGTCCAGCCATTGCCCTGGTTCTCGATGAAGCCGTGCACGCTGCCGACGGCACGCCGCTCATCGTCCTGCACCAGCTCGGCACTGCCGAGCAGCGGCGGCGTGTTGGCGAAGCCCGCGACCTCGGTCAGGAAACGTCCCGATCTCGATCTCGGGATGGATGCCCGGCTCGAGCTCGCGATGGATTTTGACGAAGAACTCATTGTCGATCACAGCGAGGCTGTTGCAGCGATCGGTTTCGATCGGGCGGATGTTCTCGGATTCGCGGATGATCGTGTCCGGGAATTTGCTGGTCGGACGGAATTCCAGCTGCAGGCCGTTTTCCTCCACTGTCAGCGAGCGCTGCAGATTATGCAGCAGCAGCGCCAGGAAGATCGGGCTGGTTGCGACATCGAGCAGGGTGCCCTCGCGCGCGCCCTGGCGGACCGCAGCGAAGGCTTGCGGGTTGTAGCGCTCGCGATCGAACCGCACCCATTCGATCTGCATCGGCAGCAAATAGCGCGTGGCCTCCTTCTGCTGCTCGACCTCCTTGAAGAAGATCAGCCACGGTCGGTTATCGCCGATGTCGCAGAATGGAATCGCTGAGGTGAGCGTGGGGTGGATCGCTTCCGGCTGATGTTCGGGATACCAGCGCGTGCGCGACAGATGGCCCGGCAGCACGTCGCGCTCGAACACGCTGCGGGTGCGGGCCAGCGAGACCCAGGTCGAGCCGAGGGGCACCACCAGCGTTTCGAATTCGGGCATGTCGCGCTGTACGACAGGCTCGGATTTCTCGCGCTCCTTGAGTTGGAACCAATAGAAGCCGTAGGGCGCGAGCGTGATCATGTAAGGCAGCTCGCCGATCGCGGGAAAGCGCGACCGCCCGAGCATCTCGATCGGGATGCGGTCCTTGAATGCCGACAGGTCGAGCTCGGTCGCCTGCGCCGAACGCGACAGATTGGCAACGCAGAGGATGACCTCGTCCTTGTACTGCCGGACATAGGCCAGCACCGCGCGGTTGGCGGGCCGGATGAAGCTCATGGTGCCGCGGCCGAAAGCGAGCGTCGATTTGCGCACCGAGATCAGCCGCTTGGTCGCGTTCAATAGCGACGACAGGCTGCGCGACTGCGCCTCCACATTGACGGCCTCATAGCCATAGACCGGATCCATGATCATCGGCGCATAGAGGCGGGCGGGGTCGGCGCGCGAGAAGCCGCCATTGCGATCCGGCGCCCATTGCATCGGCGTGCGCACGCCGTTGCGGTCGCCGAGATAGATGTTGTCGCCCATGCCGATCTCGTCGCCATAGTAGATGATCGGCGTGCCCGGGAACGACATCAAGAGCGAGTTCATCAGCTCGATCTTGCGCCGGTCATTGTCCATCAGCGGCGCCAAGCGCCGGCGGATGCCGAGATTGATGCGGGCGCGGGGATCGTTGGCATAGGTCGACCACAAATAGTCGCGCTCGACGTCCGTCACCATCTCCAAGGTCAGCTCGTCATGGTTGCGCAGGAACAGCGCCCATTGGCAATTGCTGGGAATATCGGGCGTCTGCCGCAGGATGTCGGTGATCGGAAATCGATCCTCCTGCGCGATTGCCATGTAGATGCGCGGCATCAGCGGGAAGTGGTAGGCCATGTGGCATTCGTCGCCCTGGCCGAAATATTCCTGCACGTCCTCGGGCCATTGATTGGCCTCGGCGAGCAGCAGCTTGCCTTTCGCGTAATTGTCGAGCTCGTTTCGCAGCCGCTTGATGATGGCATGCGTCTCGGGGAGGTTCTCATTGTTGGTGCCGTCGCGTTCGCACAGATATGGGATCGCGTCGAGCCGGAAGCCGTCGACACCGGCATCCAGCCAGCGCTTCATTACCTGGATGATGGCGTTGACGACGCGTGGATTATCGAAATTGAGGTCAGGCTGATGCGAGAAGAAGCGGTGCCAATAGAACTGGCCGGCTTCCGGATCCCAGGTCCAGTTCGATTTCTCGGTGTCGGTGAAGATGATCCGCGTGCCCTGATATTTCTGGTCGGTGTCGCTCCAGACATACCAGTCGCGCGCACTCGAGCCGGGTGCGCTACGCCGGGCGCGCTTGAACCAGTGGTGCTGATCGGAGGTGTGGTTGACGACCAGCTCGGTGATGACACGCAGGCCGCGCCGCTTCGCTTCCTGGATGAAGCGCTTGAAATCCTTCATGGTCCCGAAATCGGGATTGATGGTGCCGTAATCGGCGATGTCGTAGCCGTCGTCGCGTCCGGGGGACGGATAGAACGGCAGCAGCCACAGCGTGGTGACGCCGAGGTCCTGCAGATAGTCCAGCTTGTCGGTTAGGCCGACGAGATCGCCGACCCCGTCATTGTTGCTGTCGGCGAATGCCTTGACGTGGAGCTGGTAGATGATGGCATCTTTGTACCACAGTCCGTCGCCGTCGGAATCGGTGACAAGGTTGGTCGCGTCGATGGAGGACAGCAGATTCATGAGACCCTCACGCTTCCCGGCGGGAGCAGACATAGCGGCGAGCGAGGAAGGCTGGTCCGCCAAGCGCGAAGCGGTTTTCCTCCGAGGACGGGAGAATAGAGGCAAAAGCGCCGGGGAAGGGGGCGCTCCCGAGAGTTTGAGTGATTTTGTTCACGGTGATGCCATTGACAAGAAATTGACGCGCCAGTGCGCTGGTCGCTTCTGACCGTTCACGCTCCCAACCCGTTATGAATGCAGAACCGTCTTCGCTGGCTTGTGTCGACATTCGCTCACTGCACCCGCGGACCTTCTGAAGCAAATGCAGACACGCCAGACTGCGCGGACGTTGGGCCAATCCTATACAAAGCCGCTTCGCTCGCTTTTTCCAGGAGGAACCAGCAGGCGGGCGAGGCGTTAGGCGATTATCTCCTTGTCGCGTTTGACGAATTTCGTGACGCCGAACCGCGACGTGCAAAGCGCGTGCCGAATGGATCTCTTCAGCCAAGCCCATGATCTCGGAATCCTGACCGAATTTTTTGATGGCCAAGGCGTTCGCCACGTCACCGACGAGGCGGCGCTCAAGATCATCATCGACGCATTTCCGGATGCGCCATCCGCACGGCTGATCGATGGCGGGGTGGTGATTCGCGCCGGGTGCCGGCGCGCTCGCGCCTGCACGACGAGGCGGTCCTGCCGGTGTCCTGGACATTCGTTCACTCGCACCGAGCCGGACGATCGTGGAAAGGTGGTCACCAGCGGCAAGGCCACCGAGCAGATGGTCGGCTGGCCGGAAAATCTTCCGGTCGGTTCGTATCGTCTTGAGCTCATCGATGCATCGTCATGTCATGAAAAGGTGCCGCTGCTCGTCGCACCGGCGAAGGCCTTCGTCGGGGATTTCGAGCGCGGCTGGCTGCTCGCGGTGCAGCTTTACGGCATCCGTTCGGGGCGCAATTGGGGCATCGGCGATTTCACCGACCTCGCCAATCTGATCACGCTGTCCGCGGAGCTCGGCGCCGAAGGCGTCGGTCTCAATCCGCTGCATGCGCTGTTCGACGATCGGCCTGGCGATTTCAGCCCCTATGCGCCGAACAGCCGGCTGTTTCTCAACGCGCTTTATATTGACGTGGAAAAGGCGCCGGGCTTCAAGGGCGCTCCCGACCGCGATGCGCTCGCACGCGTCAGGCAAACGCACGAGGTCGATTACAGGAGTGTCGCGGCGCTGAAATGGCCGGCGCTGCAGGCGGCTTTCGCAGTCTTCAAGACGGCGACCGGCACGGCGGAGACGCCAAGGAATTTGCGACCTATCGTACCGAGCGTGGCGCATTGCTGGAGCGCTTCGCCGCGTTCGAAGTGCTGCGCCACCGGTTCAAGAAGCCGTGGTGGGAGTGGCCGGCCGAATGGCAGCAGCCCGATCACGCCAAATGCCTGGCATTGCTGCAGGGACCGGACAAGGACGAAGCCAGCTTCGTCATGTACGTGCAATGGCTGGCCGAGCGGCAATTGCGCGGCGCCAAGGATCTCGCCCATCGGCTCGGCATGAAGGTCGGCCTCTATCTCGATGTGGCGGTTGGCGTGCAGTCGGACGGGTTCGATGCCTGGAACGAGCAGGGCGCGATTTCGCGCAGCCTCTCGGTCGGCGCGCCGCCCGATCCGCTCAACACGGTCGGACAGAACTGGGGCCTTGCAGGCTTCAACGCGCCCGGGCTGGAGCAGAAATCGTTTCAGCCGTTCCGCGATATGCTGCGGGCCTCGATGCGCCACGCCGGCGCGATCAGGCTCGATCACGTGCTCGGGTTGAAGCGGCTCTATCTGGTGCCGCACGGCTTTCCTGCACGCCAGGGTGCGTATGCCCAGATGCCGTTCGACGCGCTGCTTGGCCGCGACCGCGCTGGAAAGTGCGCCAATCAATTGTGTCGTCATCGGCGAGGATCTCGGCACGGTGCCGGAGGGCTTCCGCGAGCAGATGGCCGATTGGGGCATCTGGTCCTACAAGGTGATGATGTTCGAGCGCGACGAGGCGGGGCGTTTCCGCGACGTCGACTATTATGCGCCCAATGCGCTGATCACCTTCAGCACCCACGATCTCTCGACCTATGCGGGCTGGCGCTCGTTCGGCGATCTGAACACCAAGCGCGGGCTCGGCATCGACCCCGGCGAGACCGACCAGGAACGCTGGCATGCGCTGGCGATGCTCGATGAGGTGTTGCGGCACAATGCGATCGAGCAGAACGATATGTATTCCATCGTCAGCTTCCTCGTCGCGCACCCGCTCACGGCTGCTCGCGATCTCGCTGGAGGACCTGCTCGGCGTGGTGCCGCAGCCCAACATTCCCGGCACCATCGACGAGCATCCGAACTGGCGGCAAAAAATACCGGTCGCGCTCGAGGATATGAAAAACGCCTTCGACGCTGCCGCGTTGAAGGCGACCACCGCCGGACGCGTCAGAGCGGCAGGCTGATTTCGGAGCATCGTTCATTAGGCGTCGGGAATGTCATCCAGGATCGAAGATTATGCCCTGCTTGGCGATTGCGAGACCGCTGCCCTCGTCGGGCGCGACGGATCGATTGACTGGCTGTGCTGGCCGGCTTTCGATTCCGACGCCTGCTTCGCCGGCTTGCTCGGCGATCGCAGGCAAGGCCGCTGGCTGATCGCGCCGCAGGGCGAGATCGCATCGTTGTCGCGCCGCTATCGTGGCGAGAGCCTGATCCTCGAGACGCGGTTTGAGACCGCCGATGGCGTGGTCGAGCTGATCGACTTCATGCCGCCGCGCGGCAAGGCGTCGGACGTCGTGCGCCTGGTGCGCGGCGTGCGCGGCACCGTCGCGATGCAGATGGAGCTCATCATCCGGTTCGGTTTTGGCGTCGACATTCCCTGGGTGCGGCGCACGGAAGACGGTTCGGCGCTGCTTGCGATTTGTGGTCAGGACATGACCGTGCTGCGCACGCCGGTCAAAACCCGCGGCAAGGATCTCACCACGGTCGCCGAGTTCAGCATCAGTGCTGGCGAAACCATTCCGTTCGTACTGACCTATGGGCCGTCGCATCTGCCGGTGCCGGAGCCGATCGATCCGGATCAGGCGCTTGCGGACACCGAAGCCTATTGGCGTGAGTGGTGCGGACGCTGCACCTTCGAGGGTGACTACCGTCACCTGGTGATGCGTTCGCTGATCACGCTGAAGGCGCTGACCTATGATCCGACGGGGGGCATCGTCGCCGCGCCCACCACGTCGCTGCCGGAAAAGCTCGGCGGCATGCGCAACTGGGACTATCGCTTCTGCTGGCTGCGCGATGCGACGTTTACGCTGCTGGCGCTGATGAACTCCGGCTATACCGAAGAAGCGATGGCCTGGCACAACTGGCTGTTGCGCGCTGCGGCCGGGGCGCCGGCGCACATGCAGATCATGTACGGCATCAAGGGCGAGCGCCGCCTGCTGGAATGGGAAGCCAACTGGCTGCCCGGCTATGAGGGCGCGCAGCCGGTGCGGATCGGCAATGCCGCGCATGCGCAGCTGCAGCTCGACGTGTATGGCGAACTGATGGACGCGTTCCATCAGGCGCGCATGACCGAGCTCAAGCTGGACGACGGCACCTGGGCGCTCGAATGCGCGGTGCTGCAGCACCTTGCCGATGTATGGGATGAGCCCGACCATGGCATCTGGGAACGCCGCGGCGAGGGACGCCACTACGTCTTTTCCAAGGTGATGACCTGGGTGGCCTTCGACCGTGCGATCAAGAGCGCGGAAAAATTCGGCTTCGATGCGCCGGTGCAGGACTGGAAGGACCTGCGCGCAACCATCCATCGCGACGTTTGTGAGAAGGGGTTTGATCCCACAACGAACAGTTTCGTCGAATCGTACGGTTCGAAACTGCTCGATGCCAGCCTGCTGCTGCTGCCCGCGGTCGGCTTCCTGCCGCCGACCGACTCCGCGCATTCGCGGCACGCATTGCTGCGATCGAGCAGCATTTGATCCGCGACGGTTTCGTGCTGCGCCATGACCCGCGCGAGCCCCGCGATGACGAGTTCGAGCCGATCGAAGGTGCGTTCCTGGCCTGCACCTTCTGGCTTGCGGACGCACAGGTGCTGGCCGGCGAAATCGCCAAGGCTGAGGTCGCTGTTCAAGCGCCTGGTCGCGACTATCGAACGATCTCGGCCTGTTAGCCGAGGAGTATGACGTCGACGCCGGCCGGCAGACCGGGTAACTTCCCCCAGGCCCTGACCCACATCGCGCTGATCAACACCGCGCACAATCTGTGTGAGGCCGCACGCACGAGCAAGAAGCCCGCGGTGCAGCGGTCGGAGTAACTCTATGTCGTCCCGGCGCAAGGCCGGGATGACGAGAACAATTGTCCGGCATTCTCCTTCAGGATCAGCTCCATCGCCTTGGCCCAGCCGTCCTCCTCGTTGGAGCTGGTGATGCGGCTGGCGAAGCTCTTCACCTCGTCGCAGGCGTTGCCCATCGCGATCGACAGCCCGCTGACCTTGAACATCGCGACGTCATTGTGCATGTCGCCGATGGTTGCGACCGCGCTCAAGGGGATGCCGAGCCGTTGCGCCATCGCGGTAACGAAGGTGCCTTTGTCGCGGCCTGGCGGGGTGATGTCGAGGTAGTAGTTCTGCGAGCGAACCGCCAGCGCCTGCGCGCCCAGCGCTTCGTGCATCGCGGCCTCGCAGCGCACCAGCAGTTCGAAATCGTCGCTCGAGCCGACGATCTTGCAGGCCGCTGACACGTAAGGCGAGAAATCGGAGATGATGGTCGGATCGGCGCGGATCGCGCGCTTCTCATTCGGCACATAGTGGCCGTCGGGATTCTTGGTCAGCCAGGCGTCATCGGTGAACAGCCAGATGTCGACGCCGAATTGATTCAGGACCTCGAGGCGCGCACCGCTGCCGAGGTCGGGATCAGGTTCTGCTCGACCGGATGCATGTCGACGTCGACGATCGAGGAGCCGTTGAACGGGCCGACCGGGAGCGTGATGCCGAGCGGCTCGACCAGGAAGCGCATGCCGATCGCGGGCCGGCTGGAGGTGATCGTGAAAGCGATGCCGGCCTCATGCAGCCGCTGCGCCGCCTTGCGCGCGGCATCGGTCAACGTCTTGTCCTTGGTCAGCAGCGTGCCGTCGACGTCGGACACCACGAGCGCAATACGGGTCATGAGGGATTCCTGGAAAGCAGGGAAGAGGGCTGCAATTGCTGCACGACGTGATCCACGATGGTCTCGACCGGTGCATCGATCGAGACGGTGATCGGCCGCTCCTCGGGTCGAGGGCGGCTCCAGCGTCGCGAATTGGCTGTCGAGCAGGCCGGGCGGCATGAAATGGCCCTTGCGATGGCCCGAGCCGGTCGGCGACCAGGCCCTGGCTGCCGCAGAGATAGACGATCCTGATGTCGTCGCGGCCATGCACCAGGATGTCGCGATAGGCCTTCTTCAGCGCCGAGCAGGCGATGATGACGTGCTCGCCGGCTTGCCGGCAGCGCTCGATTTCGGCGGCGATCGCCTTGAGCCAGGGCCAGCGGTCCTCGTCGGTCAGCGGCTGCCCGGAGCTCATCTTGGCGACATTGGCCGCAGGATGGAAGCTGTCGCCGTCCTCGTAGCGCCAGCCGAGGCGCTCGGCGAGCGCTTCGCCAATCGTACTTTTTCCCGAGCCGGCCACCCCCATGATGACGAGGGCGGAGGGCAGCTCAGACGTCGGGTTGGTCACCAAGATTCTCCGGCCACGCGGCCGCATCGATCAGGAACACCGTCTGGTGCTCCGAGCGGGCGCGATTGGCCGGCAGATTCTCGCCGGACAGCACCCGCGTCAAGATCGCGCGCTTGTCTTCTCCCGCCACTTCGAACAGCATTTTGCGGCAGGAGGCAAGCACCGGGAGTGTCAGGCTGACCCGAGGAACGAACGGCGCGACATTGGCATGGTCGACGCCGACCACCCAGCGATCGCGCACCTCCACCGCCGGAAAGCCCGGAAACAGCGAGGCGGTATGGCCGTCGGGGCCGATCCCCATCAGCACCAGATCGAACAGCGGCCTGGCGGGATCGAGCCTGTCCGCTCGGTAGAATACCTGCAATTCCTCGGCGTAGCGGCGCGCACTCGCGTCCGGATCGGCGCCATCGGTCGGAATCGGATGGATGCTCGAAGGTGGCGCGCAAGCGTCGAGAAACGCCTTCCGGGCCATCGTCATGTTGTGCAGCGGATCGCCTGATGCAACGAAGCGCTCGTCGCCGATGAACCAATGCACGCGGTCCCAGGGGATGCGGCTGCGATAGGGCTCGGTCGCCAACAGCTCGTACAGCTGCTTCGGGCTCGATCCGCCGGTCAGGCAGATCGCGACGCGGTCCGGATTGGCGTCGATCTGGGCCAGCAATTGCTCGGCGGCGGCGTTCGCCAGCGCCGCCTTGTCGGCCACGCGTACCAATTGACGATGGTCCGACATGGCCGTCACCTCTAGGCCGGCTTGCGCCAGCTGCGGCCATCGCGGGTCAACAGCTCCGCTGCCGCGTCGGGCCCTTCGCTGCCGGCCGTGTAGGTCTGCAGGCCGTCGCGTCCGGCCTTCTTCCAGGCATCGATGAATGGCTGTACCGCCTTCCAGCCCGCCTCGACGCTGTCGGCCCGCTGGAACAGGATATTGTCGCCGATCATGCAGTCATAGATCAGGGTTTCGTAGCCGGTCGCGGGCTCGGCCTGGAAATAGTCCTTGTAGTTGAACTTCATCTGCACGCCGTCGGTACGGATCGACGGTCCCGGCACCTTGGTATTGAACTGCAAGGTGATGCCCTGCGTCGGCTCGATGGCGATGACCAGATAGTTTTCCGCCAGAGTGTCGACGGGCGTGCAGGTGAACATCGCGAACGGCGCCTGCCGGAATTTGATCGCCACCTCAGTGCGCTTCTGGTTCAGCGCCTTGCCGGTGCGCAGATAAAAAGGCACGCCGGCCCAGCGCCAATTATCGATCGTGAGTTTCAGTGCGGCAAAGGTCTCGGTTGCGCTGTCCGGCTTGACGTCCTCGGTGCCGCGATAGTCCGAAAGCTTGTTATCGCCGATCTGGCCCGCAGTATATTGGCCGCGCACCGAATTTTGCAGCGCTTCTGCCTCATCCTGGATTTGGATCGCGGCTAGCACCTCGGCTTTCTCCGAGCGCACGGTGTGGGCATCGAAGCGCGCCGGCGGCTCCATCGCGACCAGCGAGAGCAGCTGAAACAGATGATTGGGCACCATGTCGCGCAGTGCGCCGGTCGCGTCGTAGAAGCTGCCGCGCGTGCCGACACCGAGCTTCTCCTCGACAGTAATCTGGACGTGATCGATGTGATGACGATTCCAGATCGGCTCGAACATGCCGTTGGCGAAGCGCAGCACCAGGATGTTCTGCACCGTCTCCTTGCCGAGATAATGATCGATCCGATAGATCTGGTGCTCGTCCATGATCTTCAGCAAGCTTGTCGTTCAGCGCCTTGGCCGAGGCGAGGTCGGTGCCGAACGGCTTTTCGACCACCAGCCGGCGCCACGGGTGCCGCCGTCCGTCTTCCTGCAACAGGCCGACGCGGCCGAGCTGCTCGGCGATCGGCGCGAAGGCGTTCGGCGGTGTCGCCAGATAGAACAGGCGGTTGCCACCGGTTTCGCGCTTGGCTTCGAGCTTCTCCAGATTTCTCCTTGAGCCGATCGAAGCTCTCCGGCTCACTGGGGTCAGCTTCGATCGCTGTCACGCATTGGAGGAGGCGCTTCGCTACCTCGTCGTCGATGGGGCGTGTCGCATATTTGCGCAAGCCCTCCAGCAGGTTCGTCGCGCAGCTTCTCGCTTGAAGCTTCCTTGCGCGTGATGCCGACGATGCAAAATCGTTCCGGCAACAGGTTGCTGGCGGCGAGATTGTAGAGCGACGGCAGCACCAGGCGATGGGTGAGATCGCCCGTGACGCCGAAGATGACGAAGGCGCAGGAGTCCGGCTTCTTGTACGCGAATGAACCGTTTGCCATCGGCCTTACCCTTTCGGCTTGGCCGCGGGCGCGTTCGGCTCGTGGTGGCCGCCGAAGCCTTCGCGCATCGCCGAGAGAATCTTCTCGGCGAAGGTATGATCCTTGCGCGAGCGGAAACGGGCGAACAGCGCCGCGGTCAGCACTTCGGCCGGCACGGCTTCATCGATTGCGGCATTCACGGTCCAGCGGCCTTCGCCGGAATCCTCGACAAAGCCGGAGTATTTTTCCAGCCCGGGCTGCTTGGCCAGCGCGGACGCGGTGAGATCGAGCAGCCAGGACGGGATCACGCTGCCGCGTCGCCAGACCTCGGCGATATCAGCGAGATCGAACTCGAAGCGATGCGCCTCCGGCAACGATTCACTGCTAGCGTTCTTGAGGATGTCAAAACCTTCGGCATAGGCCTGCATCAGGCCGTATTCGATGCCGTTGTGGATCATCTTGACGAAATGGCCGGCCCCGATCGGGCCGGCATGGATATAGCCGCGCTCGACGCGCGAATCCCGGCGTCGCGCCCAGACGTGCGCGGAATGTCACCGGCGCCCGGCGCCAGCGCTGGCAAAGATCGGATCGAGCCGGTCGACGACCGCCTTGTCCCCGCCGATCATCATGCAATAGCCGCGGTCGAGGCCCCAGACGCCGCCGCTGGTGCCGACGTCGACATAATGTAGGCCGCGCTCTTTCAGCGTCTTGCCGCGGCGGACGTCGTCCTGCCAGAAGGTGTTGCCGCCGTCGATGATGACGTCGCCTGCTTCCATCAGCTTGGCGAGTTGCGTCGATGGTGTCCTCGGTGATCTTGCCGGCCGGCAGCATCACCCAGATCGTGCGCGGCTTCTCGAGCTTGCTGACGAACTCTTCGAGGCTGCCGGTGCCGACCGAGCCATCGGCTGCGAGGGATGAGACCGCCTTGGTATCGCGGTCATAGACGACGGTCGTATGTCCGTCGCGCATCAGGCGGCGGACGATGTTGCCGCCCATCCGCCCTAGGCCGATCATCCCGAGTTGCATCTGACTAACTTTCCTGACTTGAACGCTTTAGATCGTGAGCATGATTGTTGCGCAGAGCCTTAGCTCAGCGCTTCCGTGATCGCGGCATCCAGCATCTTCAGCCCCGATTTAAGATTGCCTTTGAGATGCACCCGCAGCGCGCGCCGGCCGCGCTCGGTCAGCACGTCGAAATCGCCGCGGGCCTGCGCCGCCTTGATGACGCCGAAGCTTGCCTTCTGGCCGGGAATCTCGAGATCGGCTGGCGTCATCGGCGGTGATCTGCAGGAACACGCCGCTGTCAGGGCCGCCCTTGTAGGCCTGCCCGGTCGAATGGAGGAAGCGCGGGCCGAACTCGGCGCAGGTCGCAAGATGCTTACTGTCGCGCAGCCTGACGCGCATCGCCTGCAACGCGTCGATATTATCGGTGTCGCGCTCGACATAGCCGAGCAGGGCGACGTAGTCGCCCTTGCCGGCGCGCGACGAGATGCGCCTTCAGCCATGAGGTCAGGCTGCCATCGGCGCCGTGCTCGCGCAGCGCCTCGGCGTTATGGGCGTCGGTGTAGAGCTCGCAGCCCTTCGGCCGACATCACCGGCTTTTCGCCCGGCAATGCGCCGGACTTCTCGAATTCGGCCGTCAGTTCGCGGGTCTTGATCTTGGCGGCCTCGACGTCGGGCTGGTCGAACGGATTGATGCCGAGCACGCTGCCGGCGACTGCGACCGCCATCTCGAAGCGGAAGAACTCCTGGCCGAGATGGTCGATCGATTTCATGACGATGCGCGCCACCGGATGGCCGGCCTGCTCGATCGCGCCTTGAGCTTCTGCTCATGCGCCGTCGTCCTGCTCGCCCTCGGTGCGGATATCGATGAAGAAGCGGTCGTTGCCGTAAGACGCGGGCGTCGCCGAGCGGCTCGCCATCGATCGGGATCAGGCCCTTGCCTTCCTTGCCGGTGGATTCGGCGATCAGCTGCTCGGCCCAGGCGCCGAAATCGGCGATCTTGGGCGAGGAGAAGATCGTCACCTTGTCGCGGCCTTCGAGGCCGGCGAGGCCCATCGCAAGCCCGAGCTGCACGCCGGGATTCTCGTGCGGCGGCACGTCGGCGCCGCAGGAGCGCACCATCGACGAGCGCGTTGGTGATCAGCTTGCGGACATCGATGCCGGCGGTGGCGGCGGGCACGAGGCCGAACGGCGATAGCACCGAATAGCGGCCGCCGATCGAGGGCTCGCCGTGGAAGACGCGGGCAAAGCCCTGGCGCTCGCGCGGTCTTCTCCAGCGACGAGCCGGGATCGGTGACGGCGATGAAGCGGTGGCCCGCCTTCGCTGGCGCCGATCGCCTCCGACGACGCGGGCGAAGAAATAGTCCTTCATCGCGTTCGGCTCGGTGGTGCCGCCGGATTTGGAGGAGACGATGAACACCGTTTTGGAGATGTCGATCGCCTTCTCCATCGCGCGCACCTGCGCCGGGTCGGTGGAGTCGAGCACATGCAGCTTGGGGAAGCCGGACTTGCGCGGGAAGGTCTCTGGCCAGCACCTCGGGGCCGAGGCTCGAGCCGCCCATGCCGAGCACGACGGCGTCGGAGAATTTCTGGCCCTTCACGCGCTGCGCGTAATCCTCGTAGTCGTCGAGATCGGCCTTCGCCGCGCTGGTCAGCCAGCCCAGCCATTTATGCTCGTCGCTGTCGGTCCAGACCGACGCGTCCTTTTGCCAAAGCCTGCGAATCTTGGCGCCGGCGCGCCATTCTTCGGTGGCCTTCGCCACCTTCTTGTCGAGCTCGGCGCCGGCTGCGATAGTCTGCTTGCCGATATCGTCGCCGAGCACGGTCGGCGCGCTTGTGGGCGACCGCGCCGTAGAGCTTGTCGGCGGCGTCGGCGAACTGCTTGACGCCGTCCTTGACGAGCTCTGCCGTGATCGCGTCGAGCGAGATGCCGGTACTGCGCGAGCTCGTCGAGCACGCGCCTTGGCGTCCTCGACATTCTCTTCCAGGCTGTCGCGCACCTTGCCATGATCGCGGAAGGCATCGAGCGTCGCCGGCGGCACGGTGTTGACGGTATTGGGGCCGATCAGCTCCTCGACATAGAGCGACGTCGCTGTAATCCTTGTTCTTGGTGCCGGTGGAGGCCCACAGCAGCCGCTGCGGCTTGGCGCCCTTGGCGGCGAGCGCCTCCCAGCGCGCGCCCGAGAACAGCCGCTTGTAGTCCTGATAGGCCATTTTGGCGTTGGCGATCGCGACCTTGCCCTTCAGCGCGGCGAGCCGCTCCTTCTCGGTGGGATCGTTGGCCTTGGCGATCTTCTCGTCGAGCTGCTTGTCGACCATGGTGTCGATGCGGCTGACGAAGAACGACGCGACGCTGCGCGATATGCGACGGATCGCCGCCGGCCTCGACATAGGTCTCCAGCCCCGACAGATAGGCTTCGGCCACGTCGCGATAGACCGCCTGCGAGAACAGCAGCGTGATATTGACGCTGATGCCCTTGCCGATCAGATGCTCGATCGCGGGCAGGCCTTCATCGGTCGCCGGCACCTTGATCATCAGGTTCTTGCGGTCGACCGCCTTCCACAGATGCTTGGCCTCGGCGATTGTGCCCTTGGTGTCCATCGCCAGATAGGGCGACACTTCCAGGCTGACGAAGCCGTCATTGCCGTCGAAGCGATCATAGACCGGACGCAGCACGTCGGCGGCGTGCTGGATGTCCTCGACCGCGACGCGCCTCGAACAGCGCTGCGACCGGCCGGTCGCCGCTCTTGAGCGCTTTGCCGATCGGCGCGTCATATTCGTCGGAGCTGCCGATCGCCTTCTCGAAAATCGACGGGTTGGACGTCACGCCCTTGACGCCGTCCTCGTCGATCAGCCGCTTGAGGTCGCCCTTTGCGATGAAGCCCCGGGCGAGGAAATCCAGCCAGACCGCCTGGCCATGCTGTTCGAGTTTTTTGACGGGATTCATGGTGCCTATCTATGTGCGCTGGCTTGCTTTTTTGGAGGTTCCAGCATTCGGCTTCGGGCCGGATCTTGTCAATGGAACCGGCCGTCACTATGCGCTCCCCCTCCGGATAACGCCATTCATAATGGATTGATCCCTGGGGAATCCCAAGGTGGGCGGCGGATTTCGTGGCATCGCCACGGCGCGGCCGGCTCGCCGGCGGCGCCATGGCGGACCGGTCAGGGCCGGATGTACAGATATCCCTGCGACTGCAGCTCGGCGATCCGCACCACGCCGCCTTTCTCGGCTTCGACAAATCCCGGCAACAAATCCGCCAAGGTGACGTGCTGCGCCTTCATGGTGTTGCCGCAGGCGACGAGCTGGAGCCCGGCTTTGGAAAATTGACCGACCTTGGCGCTGACGTCGGGAAGCGCCCCGAAGGCATGGAAACGCCTTCAAAGCCGGGCCGTGCACCACCAGCGCGATGGTCACGTGATCAGGCCCGCCGACACCGTCGAGATGGTTCTGGATATTGCCGAGCACGAAAGCGACCTTATCGGCGTCGCTGAGATGATAAACGACCTTGAGCTTGTCGCGCGGCTTCGGCGTTCACTGCGGCCTGCGCGCGGTGCGCGGCGAACAATGCGCCCGCTGCCGAGAGCGCGCCCCACAGCATATTTCGACGATGCATATTGGCCTCCTTGCAAACCACGAATGCAATCACATGTCTTCATATGACATGCTAGCATTTGTGCCTGATGGCCGCGAGTGCCTGACGAAAGGCGAACAGCGCGGCGCATTTCTGAACGTCGGCGCAGCCGAGCCGGAACGAACAGCCCGTCCTCGCCTTATCGTCATGGATTTCATCGTCGTGAATTTGCGCCGTCATGAACGGCTTCATCGCGACGATCGTCTGCTTCGGGTGATGCGCAAGATGAGCGGCGTCATTGCGGCAAACGAATCAGGCGTGAGGCTTGCTGCCGCGGGCGGCGCGCGACGTCGTGACCACAATGCGGCGATCGAAACGAGCTGGCGATCTCGGCCTGGCTGGACGCGTCGTGGACGTGCTCAGGTGCGCGCAGGCGGCGCCGTCATGCGCGGCAATGATGAGCAAGTGACAGCAGCGTGGAATTACGGGGGCATGTCGCTTGTTAGCAAAGCGATAACTTTCGAGGATCACGCTGGGTGGACCAAGACGGCTGCGACCGAGTCGCATCGAGATTGGTCGCTTCCGAAACGATTTGCGTTCAATTGGAATACGACGCGTCGAAAGCGAGTCGTCTCTGCTGGGAAGTCGCGTGCCAGCCGGCGTGGCCATGCCGGTTCACAAATGTTTGTGCACCGCAGGGAAGCACGCCGGCGACACGTCACCGGATGAATTGCGGATGTTGCGAAGCGGCGACAATCGGCTGGAAAATCAGGAGTATCGGACGCGTTTTTGCCGAACTATTGAGCCAACTGCTTGTTGATACGGCAGCGGCTGCTCCCACTTCGCATTGCAGAGACTAGGACTGCCGGGTGCCCAATGGCGACCAGAATATGCCATGTTGAGTGAGTCGGTGACCGAGGATCGAAACGCTTCCGTAGCTCGACTGGCAGCAGCAGTGCGGCGGAACTTACGGTGGAGAGGGATCATGTACAACGATTCTTTGTTCAACGCTTTCGCCAGGTCGTTCGAGGCACGAAGCCAGACCGACATGTCGATGGCGGAATATCTTGAATCGTGCCGAACCGACCCGATGCGATATGCCAACGCCGCCGAACGACTACTAGCTGCGATCGGTGAGCCGCAGATGATCGACACGGCCAAGGACCCGCGCCTTGGCCGTATTTTTTTGAACCGCACGGTGCGGCTCTATCCGGCCTTCTCCGGCTTCTACGGCATGGAAGATACGATCGAGCGCATCGTCGGCTTCTTCCGCCATGCCGCGCAGGGCCTCGAAGAGCGCAAGCAGATCCTCTATCTGCTCGGACCGGTCGGCGGCGGCAAGTCATCGCTCGCCGAGCGCTTGAAGCAGCTGATGGAAGTGCATCCGATCTATGTGCTCAAGGCCGGCGACGAGCTGAGCCCGGTGTTCGAAAGCCCGCTCGGCCTGTTCGATCCCGACGCGCTCGGGCCGATGCTGGAAGAGAAGTACGGCATTCCGCGCCGCCGCCTCACCGGCCTGATGAGCCCGTGGTGCTACAAGCGGCTGGAGGCCTTCGGCGGCGACATTTCGCAATTTCGTGTCGCCAAACTGCAGCCGTCGCGGCTGCGCCAGATCGGCATCGCCAAGACCGAGCCCGGCGACGAGAACAACCAGGATATCTCCTCGCTGGTCGGCAAGGTCGACATCCGCAAGCTCGAGACCTACGCCCAGAACGATCCCGATGCCTACAGCTATTCCGGCGGGCTCAACCGCGCCAACCAGGGCGTGCTCGAATTCGTCGAGATGTTCAAGGCGCCGATCAAGATGCTGCATCCGCTGCTCACGGCGACGCAGGAAGGCAACTATATCGGCACCGAGAATATCGGCGCGATTCCGTTCAACGGCATCATCCTTGCCCATTCCAACGAGGCGGAGTGGCAGAGCTTCAAGGCCAACAAGAACAACGAGGCCTTCATCGACCGCATTTGCGTCATCAAGGTGCCGTATTGCCTGCGCGTCACCGAAGAACGCAAGATCTACGAGAAGCTGATCCAGGGCTCCGAGCTCGCCGCCGCACCTTGCGCGCCGGCGACGTTGGATACCCTGGCCCGCTTCTCGGTGATGTCGCGGCTGCGCAAGCACGAGAACTCGACGCTTTACGGCAAGATGCGGGTCTATGACGGCGAGAGCCTGAAGGAGACCGATCCGAAGGCGCGCAGCGTGCAGGAATATCGCGACGCGGCCGGCGTCGACGAAGGCATGGACGGCGTCTCCACCCGCTTCGCCTTCAAGGTGCTGGCGGCGACCTACAACCACGACACCGCGGAAGTCTCGGCTGATGCCGTGCATCTGATCTATGTGCTCGAGCAGTCGATCCGCCGCGAGCAACTGCCCGAGGAGATCGAGAAGCGCTATCTCGAATTCATCAAGGCCGACCTCGTGCCGCGCTATGCCGAGTTCATCGGCAACGAGATCCAGAAGGCCTATCTGGAATCCTACTCGGATTACGGCCAGAACCTGTTCGATCGCTACGTCGACTATGCCGACGCCTGGATCGAGGATCAGGACTTCAAGGATCCCGACACCGGGCAGCTCCTCAATCGCGAGCTGTTGAACCAGGAGCTGACCAAGATCGAGAAGCCGGCCGGTATCGCCAACCCGAAGGACTTCCGCAACGAGGTTGTCAAGTTCTCATTGCGGTCGCGGGCCCAGAACGGCGGCAAGAATCCGGGCTGGACCTCCTACGAAAAAATCCGCGAGGTGATCGAAAAGAGGATATTCTCCCAGGTCGAGGATCTGCTTCCGGTGATCTCGTTCGGCACCAAGAAGGACGGCGACACCGAGAAGAAGCATGCCGACTTCGTCGCGCGCATGGTCGAGCGCGGCTACACCGAGCGCCAGGTGCGCCGGCTGGTCGAGTGGTACATGCGGGTGAAGCAGGCCGGCTGACAGGCTGATGAGCGAGGCGTGTCGAGATGCACATCATTGATCGGCGCCTGAACCCGGGCGGCAAAAGTCTTGAGAATCGTCAGCGATTTTTGCGCAGGGCCAAGGCGCTGGTTCAGGGCGCGGTCAAGAAGACGTCGCAGGACCGCGACATCAAGGACGTGCTGGAGGGCGGCGAAGTCACGATCCCGCTCGACGGCATGGACGAGCCGCGGTTTCGCCGTGAAGGCGGCACCCGCGACATGGTGCTGCCCGGCAACAAGAAGTTCGTCGAAGGCGACATCCTGCCACGCTCCGGCGAGGGCGGCGGCCGCCGCTCTCAACCGGGGCAGGGCGACAGCGAGGACGCCTTCCGCTTCGTGCTGACCAAGGAGGAGTTCGTCGACCTGTTCCTCGACGATCTCGAGCTGCCCGATCTCGCCAAGCGCAAGTTTGCCGAGGCCGAAAGCGAGGGGCTGCAGCGGGCGGGCTATTCCACCTCGGGCTCGCCGGCCAACATCTCGATCAGCCGCACCGTGACGCGGGCGCTGGCGCGCCGCGTGGCGCTGCGGCGGCCGCGGCCCGAAGCCATCGCCGAGCTCGAAGCCGAACTGCTGGAGGAAGAGGACGAGGATCGTCGCGCCGAGCTGATCGCGCAGATCGAGGCCTTGAAGGCCAAGGCGAAGCGGATTCCGTTCATCGATCCGATCGACATCCGCTATCGCCGCTTCGAGACGGTGCCGAAGCCGATCGCGCAGGCCGTGATGTTCTGCCTGATGGACGTCTCCGGCTCGATGTCGGAGCACATGAAGGATCTCGCCAAGCGGTTCTACATGCTGCTCTACGTGTTCCTGACCCGGCGCTATCGCCATGTCGAGATCGTCTTCATCCGCCACACCGACCGTGCCGAGGAGGTCGACGAGCAGACGTTCTTCTACGGCCCGGCCTCGGGCGGCACGCTGGTCTCCAGCGCATTGCAATGCATGCACGAGATCGTCCAGTCCCGCTTCCGCCCGTCGGACTGGAATATCTACGCCGCGCAAGCCTCGGACGGCGACAATGCGACGTCCGATTCCGAGGCGGTGGCGCGCATTCTGACCAGCAATATCCTGCCGGTGTCGCAATTCTTCGCCTATCTCGAGGTGGGTGAATCCGGCGGCTATTCGTTCGAAATGCCTGATTCCGCGCTGTGGTCGCTCTACGAGAAGCTGCGCGCCGGCGGCGAGCCGCTGTCGATGCGCAAGGTGCGCGACCGCAGCGAGATCTTTCCGGTCTTCCACGATCTGTTCCAGCGTCGCGGACCGCAGGAGAAAGCCGCCTCATGACCGAACTGCTCTTCGAAGGCGCCGACTGGAATTTCTCGACCTTGCAGCGGATCCACGACACCTGCGAGACGGTCGCGCAGCGCGAGCTCGGGCTCGAGACCTACCCCAACCAGATCGAGGTGATCACCGCCGAGCAGATGCTGGACGCCTATTCGTCGGTCGGCATGCCGCTTGTTCTACAAGCACTGGTCGTTCGGCAAGCATTTCGCATTCCACGAGGCTTCCTACCGCAAGGGCCTGATGGGCCTCGCCTATGAGATCGTGATCAACTCCTCGCCCTGCATCTCCTATCTGATGGAGGAAAACACGGCGACGATGCAGACGCTGGTGATCGCGCATGCGGCGTTCGGCCACAATCATTTCTTCAAGAACAATTATTTGTTCAAGCAGTGGACCGATGCCGACGGTATCCTCGACTACCTCGAATTCGCGCGCGGCTATGTCTCGCATTGCGAGGAGCGGCACGGGCGCGTCGCGGTCGAGAACACGCTGGATGCCGCGCATGCCCTGATGTCGCATGGCGTCGACCGCTATCCTGGCAAGAAGAAGCTCGACTTCCGCGAGGAGGAAAAGCGCGCCGGCAAGCGTCGCCTTTACGAGGAGGCTGCCTTCAACGATCTCTGGCGCACGGTGCCATCAGGCCCGGCCAAGACCCGTGCGACGCTCACCGTCGAGCGACGCCGCGCGCTGCTCGGACTGCCGCAGGAGAACTTGCTTTACTTCCTGGAGAAGAGCGCGCCGCGGCTGGCGCCCTGGCAGCGCGAGCTGCTGCGCATCGTGCGCCATATCGCACAATATTTCTATCCGCAGGGTCAGACCAAGGTGATGAACGAGGGCACCGCCACCTACGTTCACTACCAGATCATGAACCGGCTGCATCGGCAGGGCCGCATCACCGACGGCAATTTCCTCGAATTCCTGCAGTCGCATACCAATGTGGTGTTTCAACCGGATTTCGACGATCCCCGCTTCTCCGGCTTCAATCCTTATGCGCTCGGCTTCGCCATGATGCAGGACATCGAGCGCATCGTGACGCAGCCCTCCGAGGAGGACCGCGAATGGTTTCCGGACATCGCCGGCCGGAACGACGTCATGGGCGTGCTGCGCGACGTCTGGGCCAACTACCGCGATGAGAGCTTCGTCGCCCAGTTCCTGAGCCCGCATCTGATGCGCCAGCTCCGCCTGTTCCACCTGCATGACAACCCCACGGACCGGGCCGGCATCCTGGTCGATGCAATCCATGACGAGCGCGGCTATCGCCGCATCCGCCGCGAGCTGTCCCGGCAATATGACGTCGGCTACATCGATCCGAATATCGAGGTGATCGACGTCGATCTCGCCGGCGACCGCCGCTTGATGTTGCGTCATACCGTGGTGAAAGGCGCCCAGCTCAACGAGACCGATGCCAAGCGGGTGCTGCAGCATCTGGCCGATCTCTGGACCTACGACGTGTCGCTGGTCGAGATCGACGCTGCCACCGACAAGGTGATGAAGGAGTATGTGATCAATCCGCGGATACAACCGGCGGCCGCTTGACGCGGCCGCCGTCGGAGCCTCGTGATCCCTGCTCTCATGCCGATCAACGTGACTGAGCGGCTTGCTTCCAGTCGGTGCCTCGCTCCGACAGCATCTTGACTCCGGCAGGCGAAGTCCACCTAAATCCCGTCGCACATCTCCGGCAGATTGCCGGATCATGATCGTTCGAGCCGGGGCAGGGCGCTGTGACTGAAGGGCTTCGCGGCATATCGCTGCCGCCGGTGCGTGACCGCTTCATTCCATTGCAGAAGTCGGACGTGCTCGATGGACTGATCGCTCATTTCGCCATCGACAGCGCCGACGAATTGCGTCAGCTCGCGCATGTGCTCGGCGCCATCCTTCATCAGCAATATTTCAACGAGCTCGATCGCCTCCGCGGCGCCTATTTCTATTTCGATCCCGAAATCGGCTCGGTGGCGCACCGCCCGGCGCAGCAGCTCGATGTTGCCTATCGCACGCTGAGCGACGAGTTCGTGCGCATCCTGCGGGAAGCCAATTTCGTCGAGATCACCCATGACGAGATCATGCAGGCGTTTGCCGAGCACGCACTGGTGCGGGTCAAGATCAAGGCACCGATATCAGACTATCGCGACATCCGGATGTTTCGCCGCGGCCAGCATCGGGAGACGATCGAGATCGCCTCGTTCTACGGCTTGCGGCGGCGCCCGCTCGAGATCGATGTCTATGACGATGTCGTGTTGATGGTCGCGACCCGGCCGGATGATGCCGCCGCCAGGCCCGACAAACCGCGGACCGGCATCTGGCGCCGCCATAACAAGGTCCGCGGCGGTGCAGTGCTGTTCAAATGTTTCCGCCATATCGCGCGCGGCGATCTGGAAGCCTTGCTGCCGAACGTACGTGTCGTGATGAGCGTGTTCGACCAGCTCACTTTGGGCGTGCCGGCGCTGATCGGCGGCGTGCCGATCCTGATCAAGCTCGCCTCCACCTTCACGGTGCTGTTCGTGGTCGCGGGCTTCTATCTCGGCCTCACCGGCACGGTGCAGGACGACGACACCAAGCAGGCGCTGGCGGCGCTGTCCGGCCTGTTCGCGCTCGGCAGCTTCGTGCTGCGGCAATGGGGCAATTTCCACCGCCAGTCGCTGATCCATCAGAAGCAGGTCACCGACAACGTCTACTTCCGCAACGTCAACAACAATAGCGGCATCTTCAACTATCTCATCGGCGAGGCCGAGGATCAGGACTGGAAGGAGGCGCTGCTCGCCTATGCCGCGCTGTGGCTTGCGGCCGTGCCGCTGCGGCGCGAGGCCGTCGGCGGACATGTCGAGGAGCTGCTGCAGCAGGCGTTCGGCATTCGCCCGTCATTCGCCGCCGACGCCGCGCTGGCGAAGCTGCAGGAGTTCGGCCTGTTGAAGGAGCGCGCGGGCGCCGTCACCGTCGTTGCTCCTGCGGAGGCGAGCGCGGGGCTGGAGCGGGTGTGGATGACGTTACTGCGGCCCAATCCGAATTGAGCCGCCACGGTCGGGCCGCGCGATCCACCTCGTCTGTGGATCTGATGGCGTCCTCCGCTGCGGGCGCAATCAGCTACCGCAGGCTCGCGTTGATCTTGTCGAGCACCGCCGACCCCGGACACAGATCATCGGCCTCCAGCCGGTTCAGTGGCCGGTGCACGGTGTTGAGGTGGCTGTGCAGATCTTCCGCCTCGGGGTCGACATAGAGCAGGCCGGTGACGATCTGTCCTTGCGCGGCGTGCTTCTGCAGGAAAGTCATTGCGCCCAGCCGGTCATGCGGATCGTAATCGGCGTCGATCTTGCGCAGTGCCAGCCGCGAGCCGTCATGCTGCTCGACGAGCTGCGTTGTGCCGGGCGCGTAGTCAACCGTGATCGGATCGCGCCCCGTGAGCACGTCGAGCCGGTTCACCGCGTCATTGTGCTCGCGCACATAGTCAAAGCTTTTGGTCGAGCCGGCGTGGTTATTGAAGGCGATGCAGGGGCTGATCACGTCGATGAAGGCCGCGCCCTTGTGCTGCAGCGCGCCGGCGATGATCGGCACCAGCTGCTTCTTGTCGCCGGAGAAAGAGCGGGCGACATAGGTCGCGCCCAACTGCAGCGCGATGCCGACCAGGTCGATCGCGTTGTCGGTGTTGGTCAGGCCTTTCTTGGATTTCGAGCCGCGGTCGGCGGTCGCCGAGAACTGGCCCTTGGTCAGGCCGTAGACGCCATTGTTCTCGACGATATAGGTCATGTTGACGCCGCGCCGGATCGAATGCGCGAACTGGCCGAAACCGATCGAGGCAGAATCGCCGTCGCCGGAGACGCCGAGATAGATCAGATCGCGGTTGGCGAGATTGGCGCCGGTCAGCACCGACGGCATCCTTCCGTGCACCGAGTTGAAGCCGTGCGAATTGCCGAGGAAATAGTCCGGCGTCTTCGACGAGCAGCCGATGCCGGAGATCTTGGCCACCCGATGCGGCTCGATCGACAGCTCGAAGCAAGCCTCGATGATCGAGGCGGTGATCGAATCGTGGCCGCAGCCGGCGCACAAGCGTCGAGATCTTGCCCTCGTAGTCGCGATGGGTGAAGCCGAGCTCGTTCTTCTTCAGGCCCGGATGCTGAAATTTCGGTTTGCGATGTAGGTCATGTGAGCCTCGCGCACCCCAGCCTCGTCATGGCCGGGCTTGTCCCGGCCATCCACGTCTGGGCCGGGAAAAAGGAGGACGTGGATGCCCGGCACGAGGCCGGGCATGACGACGGAGAGACAGGAGGCTTTGTCATGATACCGCCTTGCGCAGCGGAGTGACCTTGAGATGGTCCTGGTGGTCGCCGATGGCGTCGGCGATGAAGCGCGCGGTGATCGGCGTGCCGTCGTAATGCAGGATCGGGATCAGGCGGACCGGATCGATGCCGTTCTCGTTGACGATGAGCTGGCGGAGCTGGCCGTCGCGGTTCTGCTCGACCACATAGACGAAATCGTGCTCGGCGAGGAAGCTCGCGACGCTGGAATGGAACGGGAAGGCGCGGATGCGCATGCGGTCGAGCTGATGGCCGCGGGCCTCCAACAGTTCGATGGCCTCGTCCATCGCCGGCGCCGTCGAGCCGAAATAGATCACGCCGTATTTGGTCGGCTTGGCGGCATTGGCCTGCAACGGCCGCGGCACCAGATCCTGCGCGGTCTCGAACTTGCGGATCAGCCGCTGCATGTTGTCGGCATAGACGGCGCCTTCCTCGGAATAGCGCGCGTAGCGGTCGCGCGACGTGCCGCGGGTGAAGTAGGAGCCCTTGGTCGCGTGCGTGCCGGGATAGGTGCGGTAGGGAATGCCGTCGCCGTCGACATCGAGATAGCGGCCGAAGTCCCGGCCCTCCTCCAGCATCTCCGCGGTCATGACCTTGCCGCGGTCATATTGCCGTGCGTCGTCCCATTTCAGCGGGCGGCACAGCCGGTGATTCATGCCGATGTCGAGATCGAGCATCAGGAAGATCACGGTCTGCAGCCGCTCGGCGAGATCGAAGGCGCTGGCCGCGAATTCGAACGCCTCGGCGGGATCTTCCGGAAACAGCAGCACATGCTTGGTGTCGCCATGCGAGGCATAGGCGCAGGCGATGATGTCGCATTGCTGGGTGCGGGTCGGCATGCCGGTGGAGGGGCCGGCGCGCTGCACGTTCATGATCACGGCCGGGATTTCGGCAAAATACGACAGGCCGATGAACTCGGTCATCAGCGAGATGCCCGGGCCAGACGTCGTGGTGAAGGCGCGGGCGCCGTTCCAGGATGCGCCGATGACGATCCCGATCGAGGCCAGTTCGTCCTCGCCCTGCACGATGGCGTATTTGGCCTCTCCGGTCATGGGATCGTGGCGCAGCTTCTTGCAATGGGTGGTGAAGGCGTCCGCCAGCGACGAAGACGGCGTGATCGGATACCAGGCGCAGACGGTGGCGCCGCCATAGACCGCGCCGAGGGCGGCGGCGTTGTTGCCCTCGATGAAGATGCGGTCGCCGACCTTGTCGGCCTTCTTGATCCTGAGACCGATCGGGCATTTCAGGTTCTGCAGCGCCCAGTCGCGGCCGAGATGCAGCGCGTGGACGTTGGAGGACAAGAGCTTCTCCTTGCCCTTGTACTGCTCGCCGATCAGTTGCTCGATCAGCTTCGGGTCCATCTCGAACAGCGCGCACAACGCGCCGAGATAGATGATGTTCTTGAACAGCTGGCGCTGGCGCGGATCGGTGTAGGTCGAGTTGGTGATCGCAGTCAGCGGCACGCCGATGACGGTGATGTCGTCGCGGAATTTCGACGACGGCATCGGCTTGGTCGAATCGTAGAACAATAGCCGCCCGGCACGATGCCGGCGACGTCCTTGTCCCAGGTCTGCGGGTTCATCGCCACCATCAAGTCGGTGCCGCCGCCGCGGGCGCCGAGATGGCCGGCCTCGGTGACGCGCACCTCGTACCAGGTCGGCAGCCCCTGGATGTTGGAGGGGAAGATGTTGCGCGGGCAGACCGGAACGCCATGGCGAAGCACGGCGCGGGCGAACAGCTCGTTGGCGCTGGCCGAGCCCGAGCCGTTGACGTTGGCGAAGCGGACGACGAAGTCGTTTACGCTGCTGATCGGCGCTTGCTCGGACATGCGTTACCTGCGTGGGTCATCTCGATGAAATACTTCTGCATGTCCCACGCACCGGTGGGACAGCGTTCGGCGCACAGGCCGCAATGCAGACAGACGTCCTCGTCCTTCACCATCACGCGTCCGGTCTTGAGATCCGAGGACACGTAGAGGCTCTGGTCGGGATGCAACGACGGCGCCTTCAGCCGCGCTCGCACATCGGCCTCCTCGCCATTCTCCGTGAAGGTGATGCAGTCCGTCGGACAGATGTCGACGCAGGCGTCGCATTCGATGCAGAGCGAGGTCGAGAACACCGTCTCGACGTCGCAGTTCAGGCAGCGATGGGCCTCACCGAGCGCGAGCTTGACGTCGTAGCCGAGCTCGACCTCGGCGCGGATGTCCTTCAATGCCACCACCTTGTCACGATGCGGCACCTTGTAGCGCTTGTCGGGCGAGATATCGTTGTCATAGCTCCATTCGTGGATGCCCATCTTCTGCGAGCTGACATGCACCTCGGGCAGCGGTCGCTCGGTGACGTCCTCGCCGGACAGCATCCGATGGATCGACAGCGCGGCGTCATGGCCATGCGCCACCGCCCAGATGATGTTCTTCGGCCCGAACGCGGCGTCGCCGCCGAAGAACACTTTTGGATTGGTCGAGGCGAAGGTTCTTGGCATCGACCTCCGGCATATCCCATTTTTCGAATGCGATGCCGCAGTCGGGCTCGATCCACGGGAATGCGTTCTCCTGGCCGACCGCGACCAGCACGTCGTCGCATGCGATGGTCTGGTCCGGCTCGCCCGAGGGCACCAGATTGCGCTTGCCCTTGGCATCGTATTCGGCCTTCACCTTCTGGAAGGTGACGCCGGTGAGCTTGCCGTTGTCGTGGATGAAGGCGACGGGCACCAGGAAATTGAGGATCGGGATGTCCTCATGCATCGCGTCTTCTTTTTCCCAGGGCGAGGCCTTCATCTCCTCGAAGCCGGAGCGGACGATCACCTTGACGTCCTCGCCGCCGAGCCGTCGCGCGGTGCGGCAGCAATCCATCGCGGTGTTGCCGCCGCCGAGCACGATCACGCGCTTGCCGATCTTGTCGGTGTGGCCGAACGAGACGCTGGAGAGCCAGTCGATGCCGATATGGATGTGGCTAGCTGCTTCCTTGCGGCCGGGAATGTCGAGCTCGCGGCCGCGCGGCGCGCCGGAGCCGACGAACACGGCATCATATTTATCCGCCAGCAGCTGCTTCAGGCTGTCGATGCGCTGGCCACCCTTGAACTCGATGCCGAGATTGAGGATGTAGTCAGTCTCCTCGTCGATCACGGCGTCGGGCAGGCGGAATTTGGGAATCTGGCTGCGCATCATGCCGCCGGCTTTCGATCGGCGTCGAACACGGTGCAGTGATAGCCGAGCGGAGCAAGATCGCGCGCCACGGTCAACGAGGCCGGACCTCCGCCGATCAGTGCGATGCGCTTGCCGTTCTTCAGGCGGCGGGGCGCGGCATGCGCTGTTGCACGTCGTCCTTGAAATCGGCGGCCACGCGCTTCAGGCGGCAGATCGCGACCGGCGTTTCCTCGACGCGGCCGCGCCGGCAGGCCGGCTCGCATGGACGATCGCAGGTGCGCCCGAGGATGCCCGGAAACACGTTCGATTTCCAATTGATCATGTAGGCGTCGCTGTAGCGACCCTCGGCGATCAGGCGGATGTATTCGGGGACGGGTGTGTGCGCAGGGCAGGCCCATTGGCAATCGACCACTTTATGGAAGTAGTCGGGGGCCGAGATATCAGTCGGTTTCATTCCCACCTTGTCCGCGCGAAGAACCGATTGTCGCACGGCCTTCCTGAAGTGAGAGCGCCTAACCCGAGACTGCGGACATCATCGAGTCGGAAAACCGGTACCTGCTTTTTCCGGATGCTGCCGCTGTTGCCGCCCTTTTGTTTTTTGAATGGTCTCATAGATTTATCGAAATGAGACTAGAGCCATTCCAAGGCAGGCACAAAGACAAATTTGCCAAAGACACGACTTGGCGTGTTGCGGCGCACGGCGGATTCGCGCATTCATGTTGCGCTGCAGCAAGCGCCGTGCTCCTGCACCGAACAAGTTGGATCAGCCCGGCGTATCGACATCGGCTTTGCTGAGATCCCACAGCAGGCGGTAGAGGCCGACCGAGAGCTGCGTCGCCAGCGGGCCATCGATTGCGGCGAAGCGCGTCGTCATCAAGGTGGCGATGGCATGGCTGTCGGTGCCATCGATCAGCACGAACCAATCGGCGCCGCGTGAGGTTGCGGGAATGCCGCCGGTGGGACCGGAGAGATCGGCATCGCCTTCGAGCAGATGCATCGAGATGATGCCGTCGAGATCGGAGCGGATCGAGCTCGACGCGCAGCGCATCGCGCAGCGCGGTGTCCTGTCCGGGCTTGGGCCGCAGCCGGATGATGCCGAGCACGGCGCCGCGGCCGGTGCCCTTGCTGATCGTGATGCGCGCGACGCTGCGGATCATGTTCTTGAACTTCGCCATGTTCGCCTTCGACCATTCGGTCTGATCGGCGAGCCGCGCGCGATAGGGCGCGCTGTCGAGCACGTCGATCGTCTTGGTCGAATAGAGGCTGAGATATTTCGGGCCGCCCTGCTCGGCGAGATAGCGCCGCGCCTCGATGAAGCCCTCGATCGCGACGCGCTCTTCCAGATGCTCGCGGTCGTACCAGCGGTTGAAATCGGCTTCGTCAGACGGATCGATGTCCATCGACGTCAGCAGCATGCCTTGTCCGGCGAGGGGCATTATGGGTCTTTTGTACGTCGTGTTCGGCGACAGTTGTTCGCGATAGCAGGTCGCTCCCTCTCCCCGTTCTTACGGGAAGGGTGGGTGAGGGGCAGACGCCCATCGGTGTGAGTAGTAAACCTGTAACCCCTCACCCGGATTGCATCTGACGATGCAATCCGACCTCTCCCCGCAAGCGGGGCGAGGTTGCAGCCAACCGGCCGCAGATGGACGCTCGACCCTCCATGAGGGGGAGGCGTCACGCGTTCGTTTATAGCGGAACCTTCGCGCCGCCATGTCCGCGTTCGCTTTCATTACGGCATCGCGGATGCCGGGATCATAAAGATTGTGACCTGCGGCTTCGACGACACGGATTTCAACCTCGCGCCACACGTCGGCGAGCGCAGCAGAGGTTGCGGGCGGGCAGAGCAGGTCGTAGCGGCCCTGCACGATGACGCCGCGAATGCCCGCGAGCTTGCCCGCATTGCGCATCAACTGGTCCGGCGCCATGAAGCAGTCGTTCTGGAAGTAATGCGCTTCCATGAACGGCGTCGCCGGCATGGCATTGCCGGAGCGCACCGCGAGCCGGTCGAGTTGGGTGCGGCCGGGCTTGACCTCCGACAGCACACGCTCGGTGTCGTGCCAGGCGCGCGCGGCGGGGCCATGGACGGCCGGATCGGGATGGAGGATGCGCCGCCAATAGGCGGCGACGGCCGCACCGCGCTCTTCGAGGGGCAGCATCTCGAGGAAATCACGGTGCAGAGCAGGATAGAAGCGCGCCAGTGCCGGGCCAAAGGCGGTCTCGACCTCGGCGCGCGTGCCCAGGAACGTCGCGCGTAGCACCAGGCCCGCGACGCGATCGGGATGAGCCTGCGCATAAGCCAGCGCCAACGTCGCGCCCCAGGAGCCGCCGGAAACGATCCAGCGTTGAAAGCCGAACTGCTCGCGGATCGCCTCCATGTCGGCGACGAGATCGGGCGTTGTGTTGTTGACGCGGGTGCCCTTCGGTTTGCTACGCCCGCAGCCGCGCTGGTCGAACAGCACCGCGTGGAAGCGCTCGGGATCGAACAGCCGGCGGTGATCCGGCTGACAGCCGGAGCCGGGCCCACCATGCAGATAGACTGCGGGCACGCCGCCGAGCGGCCGACGCTTTCGACATAGATCTCGTGGCCGCCCGAGACGCGCAGCCATTCGGAGGTCAGCGGAGCGAACGGATCGGCGCGCGACGCGGCGTGTCCCGCTTCGGCATCAGGCACCAGACTCATCCTTCTCCGGCGTGCCGCCGGCGAAATTCCGGTACAGGAAACGATCCTGCCCGGAGGCCGCATCGAGCTCGGCCTGCTTGAAGATGCTCTCGTGCAGCGGCGACAATGTGCAGGCGGGGTCGGTGTTGGCGGCATCGCCCGTCAGCGCGAAGGCCTGGCAGCGGCAGCCGCCGAAATCGATCTCGCGGAACTCGCAGGTCTTGCACGGCTCCTTCATCCAGCCGGTACCGCGATAGCGGTTGAAGGCGTCCGAATTCTGCCAGATCCAGGCGATCGAATGGTTAGAGCGCACCGACTTCGAATCGAGCCCGGTGATGCTCTCGGCGGCATGGCACGGCAGCACCTTGCCGGCGGGCGAGATGTTGAAGAACTGGCGGCCCCAGCCGCCCATGCATTTCTTCGGCCGCAGCGCGTAGTAGTCGGGCACCACGTAGTCGATGGTCAGGATGCCCTTCAGCCGTTCGCGCGCCTCCTCGACAAGGCGGTCGGTTTCCTCGAGTTGTGCGAAGGTCGGCATCAGGCTGGCGCGGTTTTTCAACGCCCAGCCGTAATATTGCACGTTGGCGACTTCGAGCCGGTCGGCATCGAGATCGACCGCCATCTGGATGATGTCGGGCAACTGATGCAGGTTTTGCCGGTGCATCACCGCGTTCACGGTCAGCGGCAGGTCGAGCTCGCGGGTCCATTTTGCCACTTCGAGCTTCTTGGCGTGGCCGCCCCTGTAGCCGCCGACGCGGTCGGCGACGACGGCTCGTTGCCCTGGAAGCTGATCTGGACGTGGCAGAGCCCAGCATCCGCCAGCTCTTTAACCTCTCGCGCGTCAGCAGCACGGCCGAGGTGATCAGGTTGGTGTAGAGCCCGACGTCGTTGGCATGCTGGACCAGCTCGACCAGGTCCTTGCGCGCGGTCGGCTCGCCGCCGGAGAAATGCACCTGCAGCACGCCGATCTCGGCGAGCTCGGAGAGCACCTTCTTCCACTCGGCCGTGGTCAGCTCGTTGCCGGCGCGATCGAGCTCCAGCGGGTTCGAGCAGTAGGGACATTGCAGCGGGCAGCGATGCGTGAGCTCCAGCAGCACCGCGAGGGGAATGCCGAAGGTCTCGGCGATGGAGCCGCGGCTCTCGAGCACCGCAAGGCTGTCGCTCTCATCCGTGCGCGGCTTGTCCTCGCTGCGCGTCTTGGTGTCGGTGAGTTCGGTCATGAGGTCTTCTCCCGAACTTCGGTCAAAAATCCCTTGTCGGCCAGGTCCTGCAGCATGGCGACGACGTCGCTCGCGATGGTGTCGCGTGGCGCGGCATATTTCGCCGCCAGCTCGTCGATCATGACGGCGACGCTGCGCACGCCGTCGCAGAGCTTCAGCACTTCGACCGCGATCTCGTCCGGCGCCAGCACGCGCTCCGGCGCCAGGATTACCCAGACCTGCCGCGTCTCGTCATAGCGCAGCTTGGTATGGCGCGGCAGCACCGGCCGGCTGTCTTCGCTGACTTGAATGTTGCGCGGCGCCATCAGCGTCTCCTAGCTCTGTTTCGGTACGAAGGCGCCGGGCGGGATGTGGCCGTCGACATAGGCGTGATGCAGCGCGTCGAGCTGAACCCACAGCACGTTGGTCTTGAAGATCAGCGCATTGCAGACCGCGCGCGTTGCTCCGGCGTGGTCGCATGTTCCTTGACATAGTGAAGCGCGAAATTCGCGTCACGCGGCGCCTGCGCCAGCCGGCGCTTGAAGTAGCTCATGATGTCGGGATTGACGAAGTCGTAGTGCTGCAGCATGCCGGAGATGCGCTCCTCGTGCAGGTTCGGCGCGAACAGCTCGGTCAGCGACGAGGCGATCGCCTCCAGCGGCGAGCGGTCTCGGCAGAAATGCACGTAAGCCTCCACCGCAAAGCGCGTCGCGGGCAGGATACCTTCGGTCGATTCCACATAAGCGCTGTCGAGCCCGAGGCCTTGCGTCAGCTTGAGCCAGCGCTCGATGCCGCCTTCGCTGCCGACATCGCCGTCATGGTCCTCGATGCGGTGCCGCCATTCCATCCGCGTGGCGCGATCGCGGAAGCGCGAGATCACCACGGCATCCTTGAGCGGGATCGTCGATTGATAATAGTAGCGGTTCAGCGCCCAAGCCTGCACCTGACCCTTGTTGAGCTTGCCGCCGTGCAGCAGCTTATGGAACGGGTGCAGGTTGTGATAGCGCGTCGCGCCGATGTGGCGGAGCGCGGCTTCCAGTTCGCCGGCGTCGTTCAGCCTGACATCAGTGCCGATCGACAGCGCCGTCATCCCGCTCAAGTTGACATCACTCACAGCACGATCTCCATCCCCTCGCTCGGGATCTGCCATCCCGCGCGCTCCAAGGCCTGCCGCTCGGGCGAGGCGTGCAGCCACGCCGGATTCGAATTGTTGATGTGCAGGAAGATCTTCCTGCCGATCCCCAGCTCTGCCAACGACCTGATCGCGCCGTCATCCCCGGACATCGCGATATGTCCCATACTCTGTCCGGTCTTGTTGCCGAGTCCAGCCCTGATCATCTCGTCGTCGCACCACACCGTGCCGTCGAACAGCACCAGCGGCGCGCCTTTGAGCCGCTGCTTCAAGGCATCGTCGACGCCGGCACAGGCGGTGATGACATAGAGATATTTGCCGCTGGCCTTGTCCGCAATCCTCAAGCCCAAGGTGTCGCCGGCCGATGTCGCGCCGCCAGGATGTTCCTTGTCGCGCAGGTACCAGGCGCTGGTGCCCGCAACCGCGAAAGGCAGGATCTCGAGCCCCGACGGCGTGCCGCCCGGCAATTGCGGCTCGAATGCGGTGTCGATGTCGATGGCGACGCGCTGCACGTTCTCGGGCCGCAGCACGTCGAAGATGCTGTTCGATTTCAGGATCGCCAGCACCTTGGGATGGGCGTAGATCGCAAAAGGCGAGCTTTCGCGCATCGACAACAGCCCGGTAACCGCATCGATCTCGCCATTGGTGAGGATGACGCCTGCGATCGGGCTGTGGCGCAGCAGCATGCTTTTGGGATGCAGCTGCGGCGTCGCCGTCACCTGCTGGCGCAAATCCGGCGAGGCATTGACCAGGAACCAGTGCTCGCCGTCATTACTGACCGCCACTGAGGCCTGGGTGCTTCTGATCTCGGGATGATCGGTGCGCGCCGCCCGGCAGACCGGGCAACCACAGTTCCATTGCGGCACGCCGCCGCCTGCGGCAGCGCCCAGGACGACAACGCGAAGCATGAACCGTCTCTTGGAAAAAGAGTGTCTTGTGGAAGCGTACCCTATGGAAGCCGTGTCATCGCCTCTCGGAGACGAGGCAAAAAGCAGCCGCCCCAGCAGGGCGAAGGTCGAGAGTGGACAGCAAGCTCACGCACTGGGCTGGCATACACGCCGCTCAGCCGCCCACCCTCAAGACGTCTAGGTTCTCACGACATCCTGCGTTCCGCGATCGGCACCGCAACGACGTCACACTCGCAATTTATTTGCGGGCCGCGCAGGCATACATGTTGATTTCCATGCCAACCGGCACTTCAACGATCTTCGGTGCTTTCCAGGCCATTGTCCTCTCCTTCAAAAGGCTGTGTGGGACATTTTCGTCCTCAGCATTAAACTACCGCGCCACGAAAAGTTCGCCAGTAGAATCTTTTTGTTTTGAACGGACCGGTTCGATTTTTGCAGTGCGAAAGCCGAGGTGCAACAGCGAAGATGCAAGGCGCCGCGGCCGTCAAATGAACGAATTCGTGACCGAAGCCGTCGCAACACTATGCTGTTCCCGGCGTAGCCTGTCGTGGAAAGTGAGCAGGATAAAGCAGTTGTGAGATGAGAGACGCTTTGAATTCTGCTGCTCCATTCCCGAAGTTCGCATTATGGCGCAGCACCCGCTGCAGCGAACTTCGGACACAAAGGAGCACCAGACAACCGAGGTCCTGGTGCGGTTTTGAATTTGAAGTTCCTATGGCTCTGCCGCAGCAACGACCGATAGGACCTTGGAATTCACCGAACCTGTGCGCGACCCCATTGGAATGTGCCCATGCCCCGATACTTCTTTAACACCAGGATCGGCGACGAGTTGGTCGCGGACACCGATGGCGAGATGTTGCGCAATCCGGATCGCGCCTGGGAAGTCGCACGGGACATGATCCGGGAGCTGCTGCGCACCGAGGGCGCCAATGCGGCACTTTTGGCCGCCGTGATCGAGGTGACGGACGAGGAGGGCGACGTGGTGCTGGAGTTTCCGTTCTCCGAGGCGATCTTCGATATGCCGGTGCAGTCGATGACACGACACTGAGGCAGGCGAATGCACGCCGCTGTGCATTTGAGTGCACGCGGCGCGCCTCACGATTACGGCAGCGTCACGAACTCCACCCAGTTCGGCTGCTTGCCGACGGGATAGGATTTCAGCTTGGTCAGACGTCCCGTGGCCTGGTCGATCGCGTAGATGCTCATGCCGTTGGACACTTCGCCGACCGCGGCCAGATAGTGGCCGGTAGGATCAATGTTGAAGCCGCGCGGCTGGGTCTCGGTCGGCACGCTTTCGATGCTGGTCAGTTGGCCGGTCGCCGCATCGACCTTGTAGGCCGTCAGCGTGTTCGAGCCGCGCTCCGATGCGTAGAGGAATTGGCCGTTCGGCGTGATGTGCAGATCGGCAGCCCACGGCTTGCCCTTGAAGTCCTTGGGCAGCGCGGTGGTCCGCTGGATTTCCCGCCAGGTGCCCTTGTCGGAATCGTAGGCGAACACGGCGAGATCGGCGTTCAGCTCGTGCACGAGATAGATGAACTTGCCGTTCGGGTGGAAGATGAAGTGGCGCGGGCCCGACTTCTCCGGGGTCTTGACCGTCGCAGCTTCATTGGGCGTGAGCTTGCCGGTCGCAGCGTCGAACTTGAACGCCAGTACCTGGTCGGAGCCGAGATTGGTCGCGAACACGAAACGGTTGTCCGGCGAGGGCAGGAAGGCGTGCGCATTGAGCCCGGTCGGCATCACCTGCGCCGGCGTGCCGACGACGCCGTTGGCCTGGACCGGGTTCACCGCGACCTTGTTGCCGCCGTAGGACGCGCTGAACAGGAATTTGCCGGTATGGTCGAAGGCGATGTTGGCCATGCTGTCGGCCAGCGGCCCGCTGCCGATTTGCTTCAGCTCACCCGTCTTAGGATCGATCGCGAAGCTGACCGCGGTATAAGGCTGCGAGCGGATACCGGCGATCAGCACGCGGTGGTCTGGGCTGACCGCGAGCGGCGTGGACGAGCCCGGCTTCTCGACGCCGGCAAAGGCGGCGGTCTGCACCGGCACCATCGCACCGGTCGTGCCGTCGAACTTGAACACGCTGATGTCGTTGCTGGCGGCATTGCCGACATAGGCGAAGGTTTCCGCGCCGGCCCCCCGCGGTGCAAGCGTGGTGGCGAGAGCGGCGAGGACGAGCGATGTTGCGATGAGCGTGCCTGGTGCCGGCATGTGCTTCCCCCAAGGTGTTTGTTGGGTGTAATTCTTAAAGTCGATTGTCAGGGTTGGCCAAGATTGATTCTGGATGGATCAATCCAGCAATAGCATCGATGGGCGCCCATCATTTCGCGACCTCCCTGTCCCCCATTCGCATGGCCGCCTGCCGCAAAGGCCGGGTGGTGTCGCTTTCTCCGCGTCCTCGCGCAGGCTAAAAGGCGTCATTGTTGACGGAGTTGCCCATGACCGATCTCTGGCGCCTCTCGGCCGCCGACCTCGCCGCCCGCATCGCATCCAAACACGTGTCGGCACGGGAGGCGGCGACTTCGGCACTCGCCCGGCTCGACGCTGTCAATCCGCAGATCAATGCGGTGATCGATCATCGCCCGGAGGACGTGCTGCGGCAGGCCGATCGCGTCGATGCCGCGATCGCGAAGGGAGAGAGCGTCGGTCCGCTCGCCGGCGTCCCTGTGACCGTGAAGGTCAACGTCGATCAGGCCGGCTTTGCCACCACCAATGGCCTGAAGCTGCAGAAGGACGCGATCGCACAAGTCAACAATCCAGTGGTCGAGAATCTCGTCAAGGCCGGCGCCGTCATCCTCGGGCGCACCAACACGCCGGCCGTGTCCTACCGCTGGTTCACCAGCAATCTGATCCATGGCGCGACCCGCAATCCGCGCGATCCCGGCATCACGCCCGGCGGCTCCTCGGGCGGCGCGGGTGCGGCGACCGCGGCCGGCATCGGCCATATCGGTCACGGCACCGACATTGCCGGCTCGGTCCGCTATCCCGCCTATGCCTGCGGCATCCATGGCCTGCGCCCGACGGTCGGGCGCATTCCCGCCTTCAATCCCGCGCTGCCGGAGCGATCGATCGGGCCGCAGATCAGCGCCGTCTCGGGGCCGCTGGCGCGCACCATCGGCGACATCAGGCTTGCGCTGCATGCGATGTCGGCGCGCGATGCGCGCGATCCCTGGTGGATGCCAGTGCCGCTCGAAGGACCCCCGATGCCGAAGCAGGTCGCGCTCTGCGTCAATCCGGACGGTCTCAATCCGGTGCCGGAGGTCGTGGCCGCGCTGCGCGATGCGGCCGCGCGGCTCGCGCGCGCCGGTTGGATTGTCGAGGAGATCAACGACACGCCGCCCATGCAGGAGGCGGCGCTGCTGCAGACCCGGCTGTGGCTCGGCGACGGCTATGAGGTGCAGCTGGCGCTGGCCGAGAAGGAGGGCGATCCCGGCGCGCTGGCCTGCCTGCGTGGCAACCGTGCGAAGGTGTTTCCGTTCGACCTGTCGCAGACGCTGACCCGCCGCGCCACCTTGACCCGCGACTGGCTCACCTTCCTGGAAAAACACCCGCTGCTGCTGATGCCTGTCTCGGGCGAGCTGCCGTTCGCCGACCAGCTCGATCGCAAGGACGAGGACTCATTCAAACGCGTCTGGCATGCGCAGCTGACGCAGATCGCTATACCCTTCTTCGGGCTTCCCGGTCTCACGGTATCGACCGGCTTGGTCGGCCGCGTTCCCGTCGGCGTGCAACTCGTCGCGCAGCGTTTCCGCGAGGACCTCTGTCTCGCTGCCGGCGAGGCGATCGAGGCCGGCGGCACGCCGCCGTCGCCGATCGATCCGGTGAGCTGACGCCATGACCGGTCTCTACGATTTCACCGCGACCTCGCTCTCGGGCGAAGAGCTGCCGATCCGGCGCTTCGAAGGCCAGGTGCTGCTGATCGTCAACACCGCGAGCGCCTGCGGATTCACGCCGCAATATCGGGGGTTGGAAGCACTTTACCGCGAACTCGGCCCTCGGGGCTTTGCCGTGCTGGGATTTCCCTGTAACCAGTTCGGCGGCCAGGAACCGGGAACGGCGTCCGAGATCGGCGCGTTCTGCACCGACAAGTACGACGTCACCTTCCCGATGTTTGCCAAGATCGAGGTCAACGGGACTGAGGCACATCCGCTCTACAAGTTCTTGAAGGGCGAGAAGTCGGGCCTGTTGGTTTCAGCGATCAAATGGAATTTCACCAAATTCCTGGTCGATCGGTCGGGCCGGGTGGTGTCGCGTCATGCCCCGACCACCACACCTGACGCATTGAAGAAAGAGATCGAGGCGCTGCTGTGAGCGAGAACGAGACAACGAACGAATTGCCTGACCGACTGTCGGTCGATCCGAAGAGCCCCTATTACAATGCGGAGATCCTGTCGCGCGACATCGGCATCCGCTTCAAGGGCGCCGAGAAGACCAATGTCGAGGAGTATTGCGTCAGCGAGGGCTGGATCCGCGTGCCCGCCGGCACCGCCAAGGACCGCCATGGCAATCCGCTGACCTTGAAGGTGCACGGCCCGGTCGAGCCATATTTCAAGGACAAGGCTTCGACGTGAGCCTTCGCTCAGAAATTTAGTTAGTCGTCACGGCGGGGCTAAAAGCGCGAAGCGCGTCTTCGCGCAGATGTCCCGGCCATCCACGTCTTAGCCCAGAAAAGAAAGGCGTGGATGCCCGGGTCAAGCCCGGGCATGACGGAGAAATCCAATAGAAAGCTCTCCCATGTCGGTCCGCATCATCGACGTCCGCGAAGTCACGAAGCCGATCTCGTCGCCGATCCGCAACGCCTATATCGACTTCACCAAGATGACGACGAGCCTGGTCGCCGTTGTCACCGATGTGGTGCGCGACGGCAGGCGCGTGGTCGGCTACGGCTTCAACTCCAACGGCCGTTACGGGCAGGGTGGCCTGATCCGCGAGCGCTTTGCGCCCCGCCTGCTGGAGGCCGATCCGAACGCGCTGCTCGACGCCTCCGGCGACAATCTCGATCCGGACAAGGTCTGGGCGACCATGATGGCGAACGAGAAGCCGGGCGGTCACGGCGAGCGCTCGGTCGCGGTCGGCACCATCGACATGGCGGTGTGGGACGCGGTGGCCAAGATCGCGGGCAAGCCGCTGTTCCGGCTGCTCGCCGAGCGTCACGGCGTCACCGCTAATCCGCGCGTGTTCGTCTATGCCGCCGGCGGCTACTACTATCCCGGCAAGGATCTCTCGATGCTGCGCGGCGAGATGCGCGGCTACCTCGACCGTGGCTACAACGTCGTGAAGATGAAGATCGGCGGCGCACCGATCGATGAAGATCGTACCCGCATCGAGGCGGTGTTGAAGGAGATCGGCAGGGATGCGCAGCTCGCGGTCGATGCCAACGGCCGCTTCGATCTGGAGACCGGCATCGCCTACGCCAAGATGCTGCGCGACTATCCGCTGTTCTGGTATGAGGAGGTCGGCGATCCCCTCGACTTCGCGTTGCAGGCCGCGCTCGCCGAATTCTATCCCGGCCCGATGGCGACCGGCGAGAACCTGTTCAGCCACCAGGACGCGCGCAACCTGATCCGCTACGGCGGCATGCGCCCAGACCGCGACTGGCTGCAGTTCGACTGTGCGCTGTCGTACGGCCTTTGCGAATATCAGCGCACGCTGGAAGTACTGAAGACCCATGGCTGGTCGCCGAGCCGTTGCATCCCGCATGGCGGCCATCAGATGTCGCTCAACATCGCCGCCGGCCTCGGCCTCGGCGGCAATGAGAGTTATCCAGACCTGTTCCAGCCCTATGGCGGCTTCCCCGACGGCGTCCGCGTCGAGAACGGCCACATCACCATGCCGGATTTGCCCGGCATCGGTTTTGAGGGCAAGTCTGATCTGTACGCGGAGATGAAGGCGCTCGCGGTTTAGCGACCGCAAGTGCACGTGCGGGCCCTGCGACGTACTGGATCGCCCGGTCAAGCCAGGCGATGGCGCTCGGGAAGATTAAGGCATCATAATACCTGAGGCGATAAATATTTTGAGCGTCGTTCAATAATTTATTGAGCGTTGCTCAAAAATTTGATACACTCATCTTCGGTTCGCGATGACCGAGCGGGCGGGCAAGGCACCGCAGCTCGTCCACCATCAGGAGATGACTCATGTCCTATTCGGAAAGTGATCTTCGCGCGGCGGCAGGCGCCGGCGTGATTGGCGAGACGGATCTGCAGCAGCTGCTCGCATTCCTGGCCCAGGGCGCCGCGCAAAACCGTGCCGCGCCGGCGGCGAAATTCGATGCCGCGCATCTGCTCTGGTATGCCGGCGCGCTGATCGTGATCGGCGCCATGGGCCTGTTCTCGACGGTAGCGTTTTCGCAGATGGGCGGGCGCGCGCTGATCGCGTGCGCCGCGGCCTATGCACTGGCGTTCGGCTTTGCCGGCGATCACCTCTGGCGCAAAGGCCTGTGCGTGCCCGGCGGGCTCCTGATCGCCATCGCAGTGTCGATGGCGCCGCTCGCGGTCTACGGCCTTCAGGACGAACTCGGCTGGTGGAGCAGGTTCGGCAAGCCCGGCACGGTCCACGACTTCTACATCTGGATCAAGGGCAGCTGGATCTTCATGGAGCTCGCGACTGTCGTCGCCGGCACCATCGCGCTGCGCTTCTATCGCGTGCCTTTCATCGTCGCGATCATCTCGGTCGCGCTGTGGTTCATGTCGATGGATCTCGCGCCGTGGTTCATCGATGTCCTGCATTCCGATTTCGAGATGCGCCGCCGGGTCTCGGTGTGGTTCGGCCTTGCGATCCTCGCGGTCGCCTGGATCGTCGACTATCGTAGCCGCAACGGGGACTTTGCCTTCTGGCTGCATCTGTTCGGTCTGCTGGCGTTCTGGGGCGGCATCACTGCCTCATCGAGCGCGACCGAGCTCAGCAAGGCCATCTATTGCCTGTTGAATGTCGCCCTGCTGGCGATTGCCGTCATCATCATGCGCCGCGCCTATGCCGTGTTCGGCACCTTCGGCATCACGCTCTATCTCGGCCACCTCGCCGATGTCGTATTCAAGGATTCGCTGATGTTTCCGTTCGCGCTGTCCCTGATCGGCATCGCGGTGGTCGGGTGCGGTCTCGCCTATCACCGCAAGCAGGATGCGATTGCGGCCTGGCTATCGGCGAACCTGCCGGCAGCGGTGTTGAGGTTGCGGCCGCAGAGTGCGAGCTAAGCGCTCGCTCTTCATCCCGTCATCGCGAGCAATGACGATGCATATGGTTTTACGTAGGGTGGGCAAAGGCGCAAAGCGCCGTGCTCACCGTCGATCTCCTCGCGTGGTAACAATGGTGGGCACGCTTCGCTTTGCCCACTCTACGGGCCGGTTGCTGCCTCAAAAATATCGCTTGACATTTTTCTGAAAATCAGTATTAATTGCCGCGTCCCGCCTCAATCGCGAGGGACGTACGCGTCGTCACGAACGTCGGGTGCGGGATGCGGTGGCCGCGTTGATGCGTTGGACGAACGCAGCGATGCGGACGGCGAAATCGTGTGGTCCTGGCATCCCGGCGCTGATGCCAAGTTCGCGTTGCTTTGACGAGCACGCGGGCGACAGGGGCAAGAGAGCCGGTCCCTGGGGAGAGCACGTATAAGCCGTAAAGCCATTGCGCAGGGAAGGCCGGGTGCATCAGGCCATACCTGTGGTTCCTGCCCCGTGCACTTTTTACGCACGGGGGCCATGGGTGGTGGCCAAGCACCCGGTCTTCCCTGCACCCTCTGATGTCGAGGGGGGATGTCTTTGCAGAGCTCGGGCGCAATCGTGTCGCGAGAACGTGGGCGTGCGTGCAATGTATGTAATAGACTCAGTCGACGCGCCATACAGCTCGTCATTCCGGGCTCGCGCTACGCGCGCCCCGGAATGACGACGCGGAGAGAGTAATGCCTCGCCGCTTCAAAAACCTACGACAACCGCATATCCAACAGCCGGCGGCCTTCGATCTTCAAGAGCTTCTTGACCGCGCTGGAGGCGACCACCTCGCCCTCATTGGCGTAGGCTTCATGGTTCTTCTCGATGTCGTCGAGACGGTAGAGATAGTTGACCATGATCCCTGCGGATTCGCGCAGGCCCTTGGGCGAGAGATCGCCGAGCCAGTTGACGCGCTCGAGCCGGGCGCCGTTGCCGAGATGGAAGCGCGCGACGGAATTGTTCAGCTTGCCCTTCGAGGTGCGAGCCTTGAGGAAGTAATAGGCGGCCAGCGGCTCCAGCACGTTGCGGAGCTGCGCCTCGGTGTCGGGATTGGCGAACCAGTTCGGCTCGTCCAGCAGCTTGAGCACCGCGCGGTCGTCGTCGGTGATCTCGTTGGTCTGCTTCAGCCAGCCCATGAAGTTCGGCACCGGCGACAGGGTCACGAAGCTGTCGAGCTTCGGCAGCTCGCGGCGCAGCTCTTCCACCACCTGCTTGATCAGGAAATTGCCGAACGAGATGCCGCCGAGGCCGCGCTGGGTATTCGAGATCGAATAGAACACGGCTGTGCGGGCACGATCGACCGGCACCAACTGACGGTCCACCGCAAGCAGCGGCGCGATCGCCCCGGGGATAGTCTCGGTCAGCGCCACCTCGACGAAGATCAGCGGCGCATCGGGCATCGCCGGATGGAAGAAGGCGTAGCAGCGCCGGTCGACCGGATCGAGGCGGCGGCGCAGATCGTCCCAGTCATGAATTTCGTGGACTGCTTCGTAACGGATGATCTGTTCGAGAATGTTGGCGGGCGTCGACCAGTCGATCCGGCGCAGCACGAGAAACCCCCTGTTGAACCAAGAGCCCAAGAGATGGACGACGTCGCGGTCGAGCGCCGCGAGTTCGGGATGGCCCTTCACCAATCCCAGGAGATCGGTGCGCATCGCGACCAGCTCACCAGTGCCGCCCGGCGCGCGGTTGAGACGGCGGATCAGCTCCTGCCGCCGCGGCTCGGAGGCGAAATGCAGCGCGCTCGCGCCCTCATCGGTCGGCTTGGCGCGCCAGCTTTCGATCGCCTGGGCGAGCTTGGCCGTGTCGGGCCCGAAATTATGCACCAATGCGGTGAAGAATGCCTGTCGTCCGTCGGCATCGAGGTCGTGGTAGCCATCGAGCACGTCGCGCGCCATCGCGGTGCCGGAGGCTTCGCCGGCGCCGGAGACCAGCGCTTCGCAAAGCTCGGCGAGCGACTGCGCATCGTGCCTGACGCTCGGTGTATGGCCACGGCCAAGCAAGGTGCGGCCGCGCTCCGAAATGGTGGACAGCAGGTCGGTGAAAAAGGCGTTGGCCATCTGATGTACGTCGAATCCCCGGCTGATCGGCTAACGTTACACTGATTTATGGCAAAGCTGGTCACAATCAAGCTCAAGTATCGCTCAAGACCGCGTTGGCGCGTTCAGCGTGCGCCCGCGCCGCGGCTCATCCTGTGCGACAAATTCGCTGGGCGATTTCCCGGTCACCTGCCGGAAGGCATGGGAAAAGGCCGGCACGCTGGCATAACCGAGATCGGCAGCGAGCTGCTTGACGGAGCCGTGACGACGGCTCGTCAGCCGCTCGATGGCGGCTGCGATCCGCGCGCGCTGGCACCAGGCCTTGAAGCTCAGCTGGGTTTCCGCGGCAAACCGCCGCGACAGGGTTCGCGCCGAGGTGCCGACCTTTTCCGCCAGCATGTCGATGTCGAACGCTGCGGCCGGTGCGGCCAGCACCATCTGGGCCGCGCGACGGCAGCGCGAATCCTGGGGCAGGGGAATGAAGGTCGTGGAATCGCTCGCCTGGCGCAATTCCGTCATGACCAGCCTGAGCAAGAGGCCGGCACGGGCGTGATCGTCGGCTCCGTCGAACAGCGCCGCGATCATCTCACGCAGCAGCGGCGACACGTGCACCACGAACTCCTGGTCCAGCCGTTTGCGAAATTGGTCCTGCGCCAGCCAGTCGAGGTCGAAATAGAGCGTGCGCATGGTGGTCTCGGCGAGCATGTCGATCGCGTGCCCGAGCTTCGCCGGCACCCAGACGGCGCGATCCGGCGGCACCAGCCACAGCCCGTTCGGCGTCGTCACCTGCATCGTGCCGCTGGTCGCATAGACGAGCTGGGCCTCGCGATGCATGTGCGGATCGAGCCGCATGCCCTGGGGAAAGCTGCGTGCGACCAGGTGCACGCCAGCCTCGATGGTGCGGCGGTCCGGTTGCAGGGGGCGAATTGGCGTCTCGACGATGGTCATTGGCGGCATCCCGTCAGGATGGCCGATTATAGTCGATTTAAGGACATTTGAGGAATCGCCACATGAACAGCCCCGGCCGGGTGATCGGCTTCGTCAATTCAGCGCATTTCATCGACCATTACGCGATGCTGATCTTCGCAGCCGCGGTCATCGTCATGGGGCCCGCGCTCAACATGGCTTACGGAGAGCTGCTGCCCTATGCCACGCCGGGTTTCATCGCGTTCGGCGCCGGCTCGCTGCTGACCGGCTGGCTCGGAGATCGTTGGAGCCGGCGTCACATGATGCTGATCTTCTTCCTCGGTATCGGTGCCGCGATGATCTCGGTCGGCTTCGTGCAGTCGCCGATGCAACTCGGCGCCGCATTGCTGGCGATCGGCCTGTTCGCTTCGATCTATCACCCGGTCGGCACCGCGATGATCGTCTCCTATGCCGACAAGCTCGGCCGCGAGATGGGCCTCAACGGCGTGTTCGGCAATCTCGGCGTCGCGTCCTCGGCGCTGGTCACCGGCGTGGTCGGCCAATATCTCGGCTGGCGCTTCGCCTTCATCATTCCCGGCGTGATCACGATTCTGATCGGCATCGCTTTTGCGGCGCTGGTGGTGCACGAGGACCGCAAGGGCTCGAAGCAGGCGGCGCCGCAGGCGCGCGTGGCGCGCGCGCACATGTGGCGCGTGGTGCTGGCGCTGCTGCTCGTCGTGGTAGCGATCTCGACCACGTTCAACGCGGTGACGGTGGCGCTGCCAAAGCTGTTTGCCGAGCGGCTCGCAGGCCTGACGCAAAGCCCGGCGCTGCTCGGGCTGATCGCCGCCTGCGTCTACGTATTCGGCGCGATGACGCAATACACGATCGGCCGCCTGCTCGATCGCCATGCGCTCAAGACGGTGGCGCTGCCGTTGTCGGTGGTGCTGGCGCCGCTGCTCTATCTCGCGGCCACCTTCTCCGACCTGCCGCTGATCCTGGTGTCGATCGGGATCGTGATGGGTGCGTTCGGGCAGGTGACGGTCAACGACGCGATGGTCGGCAAGTACACCAGCGAGGAGTGGCGCTCGCGTGCCTATGCGGTGCGCTATTTCATCGGCTTCACCGCCGCCGGCGCCTCGGTCGGCCTGGTCGCATGGCTGTACGAGCGCGGCGGCTTCACCAGCATGCTGCACGCGTTCGCCGCGCTCTGCCTGCTCGCGATCGTCGCCGCGGTGATCCTGCCGCCGGAGATCAAGGTGCCGCAGCCGCAGGCGGCGGAATGAGCGATGCGGGCATTGCGAGTCACCGGTCTGCGCAGCAGGGCGACAGAACATCGAACGAGGCAAGACATGGCAGAGGACCTTCGAATCGGAGAGGTGGCCAGCCGAACCGGGCGCAGCATTCACACCATTCGCTGGTATGAGGCTCAAGGGTTGATCCCCGGCGTGATGCGAGATCGCGGAGGACGGCGCATCTTCAGCGACTATCACGTCGGCTGGCTGGACCTGATGGAGCGGCTGCGCTGCACCGGCATGTCCGTCAAGCAGATGCGCGAATACACCGCGCTGGCAAGCCAGGGAGCGGCGACATTGAACCAGCGCCATGCGCTGCTCGCCGGCCACCAGCGGCGGGTTCAGGAGAATATCAGCCGCTGGGCGGCGGCCTTGGCACTTATCGAAGCCAAGGTCGAATTCTATCAGGAATGGATCGCCGGGGGTGAAAGGCCCCGCGTGACGCCTCACCAGCGCGTCAAGGCCGGCGCGGCGTCATCGGCCGTCCGGCGGCCTTAACACGCGCTCGACCAGCGCCGTGTCCATGTATTCAGTCAGCTCGCGGAGTTTCCCATCGGCCATCCGGATGACGAAGCAATAGGTGTTGGCATAGCGTTGTCCGGTGACCGTGGTCGCATCGCCCTGGCATTCGGCGACCACGTAGTCGCCGTCGGCGAGAATGCGCGTTGCCGTGATGCTGGTCGGCGCGGTGAATTGACGGTAGAGCGGCTGCAGCAGTCGCTCTCTGACTTCGGTCTTGCCGACATATTCGCCGGACCAGGCGGTCGAGCCCATGATCCGCCAGACGATATCATCGGACATCGCTGCGATGAATGGTGCGGGATCGCGACGCGTGCGCGCATCCAGAATGTGCTGGATCAAGGCCTTGTTCTCGCTTGGTGTCATAGCTGGCTCCTGAAACCGTCAGTGGAGCCATCCACTTACCAGCTAGAGCGCGCTCTAGATCAAGCCGTTTCTTTTCAGAATTGCGGCTCAAGGTTTGGTCGGTGCGAGCGTTTTGCTGACGGCCGTCTTCTTCCGCTCCGCGCGCCAGTTCTCGAAGCGCTGCACCACGACGAAGAAGGCCGGCACCAACAGCACCGCGAGGCAGGTCGAGGCCAGCATGCCGGAGAACACGGTGATGCCGATCGATTTGCGGGCGCTGGCACCGGCGCCGGTCGCGAGCACCAGCGGCACCACGCCGAGAATGAAGGCGAACGACGTCATCAGGATCGGGCGGAAGCGGGCGCGCGCGGCCTCGACGGCGGACTCGATCAGCGGCTTGCGGTCGCGGACGTGCAGCTCGAGCCCGACCTCGACGATCAGGATCGCGTTCTTGGCCGACAGCGCAATCAGGAGGATCAAGCCGATCTGGACATAGAGATTGTTGTCGATCTTCAGCGCTGACAGCACCGCGGTCGGCCCGAGCAGCGACAACGGCACGGCGAGGATCACGGAGATGGGCGCGTACCAGCTCTCATATTGTCCGGCCAGCACGAGGTAGACCAGCAGCATCGCTAATCCAAAGGTGAGATAGATCTGACCCGAGACCGCCTTCTCCTGATACGACATCGCCGTCCATTCGTAGCCGGCACCGCGCGGCAGCGTTTTGGCGGCGATCTCCTCCATCAGCTTCAGAGATTGCCCGGAGCTGTAGCCCTGCGCCGGCAGGCCGACCACGGTGGCGGAGGGATAGAGGTTGTAGAGGCTGATCAGCGAAGGGCCGACGGCGGGCGTTACGGTCGCAAGCGTGCCGAGCGGGATCATGTCGCCATTCTGGTTGCGTACCATCATGTTCTCGAGATCGTGCGCGTTGAGGCGGAATTTGGCGTCGGCCTGCACATAGACCTGGAACACGCGGCCGAACTTGTTGAACTGGTTGACGTAGGAGGCACCGAGGTAGGAGGCCAGCGCCGAGAACACCTGATCGGTGGTAGCGTGCAGGGTCTGGGTCTTGACGCGGTCGACCTCGATGTCGAATTGCGGCACCATGGCGCGGAACGGCGATTGCACCCGCTGCAGCGCGCTCTGGCTCTGGGCGTTGGCAACCACCGTCGAAGTCATCGCCTGCAGCTTGGCATAGTCGCTGTTGCCGTCGCGCAGCTCGACCTGCATGGCGAAACCTGCAGCATTGCCGATGCCCTGGATCGGCGGCGGCGGCAGCACCAAAGTGCGCGCCTCCGTCACCGCCGCCATCTTGTCGTTCAAGCCATAGACCAGCGAGCGCAGGTCTTCGCCTTTGCCTCGCGACTCCCAATCCCTAAGCACGATGTAGGCAACACCGGCATTGGCGAGGCTGGCGCTATTGTCGAGCGCGGAGATGCCGGCGATGGTGACGACCTGCGCCACACCCGGCGTCGCGGCGGCGATCTCGCTGACCTTGCCGAGCGCCTGTTGGGTGCGGTCGAGCGAGGCGCCGTCGGGCAACTGCACTGCCGCGATCAGATAGCCCTGGTCCTCGATCGGCAGGAAGCCGGTCGGCACCCGCGACAGGCCGTAGAACGCGAGCCCGATCAGGATCAGCGCCACAATGACGGACGTGGTGCTGTGCGCGACCAGGCGGCCGATCAGCGCCGTGTAGCGCCGCTCCAGGCGATTATAGAGATTGTTGAAGCTCCGGTAGAACACATTGCGCCGCTCCATCGGCACCGCGGGCCGCAGCCACAGCGCGCATTGCGTTGGCTTCAAGGTCGCGGCGTTGATCGCCGACAACAACGCGGTGGCCGCGATCACCAGCGCGAATTGCGCGTAGATCCGCCCCGTCAGTCCCGGTAGGAAGGCGGCGGGCAGGAACACCGCGATCAGCACCAGCGTGATGCCGACGATCGGCGCGAACAGCTGGTCCATGGCGCGGATCGCCGCGTCATGGCCGTTCATGCCGCGCTCGATGTTGTGCGCGGCGCCCTCGACCACGACGATGGCGTCGTCGACCACGATGCCGATCGCGAGCACGATCGCGAACAGCGTCGACAGGTTGATGGTGAAGCCGAGTGCGGCCATGCCTGCGAAGGCGCCGATGATGGTCACGGGCACGGTGGTGGCCGGTACCAGCATGGCGCGCCAGTCCTGCAGGAACACCAGGATCACGATCAGCACCAGGAGACCGGCCTCGATCAGCGTCTTGTAGACCTCGTGGATCGAGGCGTTGACGAATTTGGTGGTGTCGAACGGGGTGTCGTATTTGATGCCTTGCGGGAAGCTCTTGGCGAGCTCCGCCATCTGCGTCTCGACCGCCTGCTCGACCTGAAGCGCGTTGGCGCCGGGCGACTGGAACACGCCGATGCCGGCAGCGGGCTGGCGGCCGAGCGAGAAGATCTGGCTGTAGGTCTGCGCGCCGAGTTCGACCGAGCCGACGTCGCGCACCCGCGTCACGTCGCCATTGTTGCCGGTCTTGACGATAATGTCCTCGAACTGGCTGGCACTGTCGAGCCGGCCGGCGACGTTGAGCGTGTACTGAAAGGCCTGGCCGGGCGGTGTCGGCGGCGCGCCGACCTGGCCGGCTGTCACCTGCTGGCTCTGCTGCTGGATCGCCTGGATCACGTCCTGCGGCACCAGAGCGCGCGCCTGCAGCTTGTTCGGATCGAGCCAGACCCGCATAGAATATTGGCCGGCACCGAACACGGTGACGTTGCCGACGCCGGGCAGCCGCGCCAGCTCATCCCTGAGATTGATGGTGGCGTAGTTGCTGAGGTAGAGACTGTCATATTTCGCGTCCGGCGAGGTCAGCGTCACGAACAGCAGGATCGACGTCGACCTCTTCTGCACCGTCACGCCCTGGTTCTGCACCGCCTGCGGCAGCTGCGACAGCGCGCTGGAGACGCGGTTCTGCACCAGCACCTGCGCGAAGTTGAGATCGGTGCCGATCTTGAAGGTCACCGTCAGTGTGTAGGTGCCGTCAGCGCCGCTGTAGGACTGCATGTAGAGCATGTCCTCGACGCCGTTGACCTGCTGCTCGATCGGCAGCGCCACGGTGTCGACCAGCGTCTTGGCGCTGGCGCCGGGATAGCGTGTCGTGACCTGTACGGTCGGCGGCACCACGTCGGGATATTGCGCGACGGCGAGCTTGAACAGCGCGACCGCGCCGATCAGGATCATCAAAAGAGCGATGACGTTGGAGAGGACCGGCCGCTCGATGAAGAATTTGGAGATCACGGGCCGCTCCTACTTGCTGGCAGCGGACTGTTCGATCGGATGTGGCTGCGGATCGACTTTCTGGCCGGGAATCACCCGCAACAGGCCGGCGATCACGATGCGATCCTCCGGCGCCAGGCCGCTCTCGATCACGCGCAGGCCGCCGTCGAGCGGTCCTGTCGTCACCTTGCGCTGCTCGACGATGTTGTCGCTGTTGACGACCAGCAGGTAACGACCGCTCTGATCAGTGCCGAGCGCGAGGTCGGGCACCAGCAGCGCGTTCTCGGTGCGCTCGGTCGGCACGCGAATGCGGACGAAATAGCCGGGCAGCAGCACACGGTCGGGGTTCGGCACGATACCGCGCACCGCGAGCGTGCCGGTCGACTGGTTGATGGTCGGCGCCGCGTAGTCGAGCTTGCCCTGGTGCGGATAGCCGTCTTCGGTCTGCAAGCCGACCTCGACCGGGATCTGCTTGAAATCCGACGGCGTCAGGCCGCGCCTGCGCGCTTCGGCGCGAATCCGCAACACGTCCTGTTCGTTGACGTTGAAGTTCACGTAGATCGGATCGAGCGCCACGATGGTCGCAAGCTGCGTCGGCGAGGCGACGCCGACCAGCTCGCCGACCGAGACGAGATGTGCGCTGACGGCACCGTCGAACGGCGCGGTCACTTTGGTGTAGCCGTAATTGACTTGCGCGATCCTGGTGTTGGCTTGCGCCTGCAGCAGATTGGCCTGCGCATTATCGCGTGCAGAGGTCGAGTTTTCGAGTGTGGCTTGCGACACCGCCTGACGTGCGACGAGATCGGATTGCCGTTTGAAGTCGGCCTCGGACTGCTTCAGCGACGCCTGCGCGCCGGCCTCTGCCGCCTGGGCCTGATCGAGCTTAAGCTTGTAGGTCTCCGGCTCGATCGTGAACAGCTGGGTGCCTTCCTTGACGGTCTCGCCGTCCTTGTAGTCGATCGACTGCAGGAAGCCCTGCACGCGCGCAACCAGGTCGACGCTTTTCACCGGCGCCGTGTTGCCGGTGGCTTCGAGGTAGCGCGTCACGGCGCGCTGCACCGGCGTTGCGACATCCACCTTGGGCGGCGGGGGCGGCTGAAACGTGTTCTGCTCGCAACCGCCGAGCAGCAGCGACATCAGTGCGATCGAAATCGCAATTGGCCAGCATCGTGACGCAAACGGAGACATTGAATGCGATGGCGAATGCGTCGGCATCATCTGCGAATGTCCATCGAAATGGCTTGAGCGAAATACGCACGGCAGGCGGCCAGCTTATTCTTACCAACAATTGCGGTGCAGCGAAACCCGAAACGGGAAGCGATACAAATCGATACGCTGATAGCACCGGCACTTCGTGCAATACCATGGTGTGGTTTAGCCGCACGCGTCTGTGACATTGCACCCATTTTTTCACAGTTGCCAAGACCATCAGCCGAGCGCAGTCTAGCTGGCTGTGCCACCGGTGCGTGTGCATGCTTTTTCTACGGCCGACAACTGTTTGCGTTGTGGCCGGTCGCATTTGACTTTCAAAACCTTTGGGATTTCGATCAATGACACATAGCTTCACGCGCCGTTCGCTGATTTCGCTCGTTGCCGCGACCTGTCTTGCGGCGACACAAGCGTTCGCACAGGCGCCGACCGATGCACAACGCAACGCCATCAAGTCGTCGTGCCGCTCGGACTACATCGCGCATTGCTCCAGCGTGCAGCCGGGCGGCGCGGCTGCGCTGCAATGCCTGCAGAAGAACATGGCGAGCCTGTCACGGACCTGTCAGGCGGCGGTGAAGGCTGTCACGTCCTCATCCTCCGAAGCCAAGCCCGCCACGCCGACGGCTGCGGAGAGCAGACCGGCTACGGAGACGAAGGCTGCGGTGGAGACGGCAAAGCCGGCAGAGACCAGATCGGCAACGACGATGAAGTCTGCTGCGCCTGCCGTCGCAGCGGCGCCCGCTGCACCTGATGTCGCGACGGCGGCGCCGGCAGCACCTGTGCTGGTGCTGCGCCCGATGCGGCCGCTCGAAGAGGTCCGGATCGTCAGGGCCGCTTGCGGCGCAGACGCACGCACGTTCTGTAGGGCGGTCGAGCTGGGCGGCGGACGCATCGCGCGGTGCCTTGCCGCCAACGCGGCCGCGCTGTCGCCGCCCTGCAGGCGCATGCTGGAGCAGTTTGCTGTGCGCTGATCTCGCGCGTTGAAAGTTCGGCCGCGATCGGGCCATGGCAATCCGCCCATTTTGTCGCAATTGCCGACTTGCGGCTACGAGCACAAGTTCATCGAACTAAGCGTGTTTTCTTGCCCCCTGATTGAACATCGAGGAATTTATGATGCGTATTGCGCTTTCCACCGTGATCGGTGTTTTGCTTCTGGCCGTGACGCCGTTCTTCGCCGTGTCTGATGCCAATGCCGTGGTCTGTGCGCGCGGCGTTCATCGTGCGGGCTGTGCCGGACCTGCTGGGGCCGTCGTCGTGCGCAGGCCCCCGGTCGTGTGCAGGACCGTGATCGTCAACGGCGTCGCCGTTCGCCGTTGTGCTTGATCGGCTGGCAATATCGATGGGCTGGATTCGATGATCGGGGGCGCGCAGAGGAGTCTGCGCGCCCCGGCTTGCCATGTGCGTTCGCAACGATGCGTATTTGGCGATGGTCTCGCCATGGTCGCAGGCGTAATCTCACCTGTGAAATGCGATGGAGAAGGCCATGGGCTTTTGGCGCGCGCTGCGCGGCGCAAGACTTGCGATTGTCGTCGTCTTGATGGGAGCGGGCCTCGCGCGCGCAGATGGGGTGAAGGATGAGATCGCGCCGACGGGCAAGTTGCGGGTTGCGATCGCGATCAGCCCGGCGGGCGGCGCGTTCTGGTGCACCAAGACCACGAACGGCTACGCCGGTGTGCCCGTCGATCTCGGCCGCGCGATGGCGGAGCAGCTCGGCGTATCAGTTGAATATGTCGTGCACGACAATTCAGGGGAGATCACGGACGCCGCGTCGCGCGGTACGTGGGATGTCACCTTCCTGCCGAAGGATCCGGTGCGCGAGACCAAGATGTCATTCGGTCCCGTCTACGAGGTTGCCGATGCGACCTACATCCTCAAGCCCGGCTCGAAGGTGACGGATTATGCCACGCTCGATCAACCGGGTATCGAGGTCGCAGCGGTGAACAACACCACGACGATGCGCGGCGCGCAGGCGCATCTGAAGAAGGCGACGGTGACCGGCTATCAGACCTTCGACGAGATCGTGGGGGTGTTGAAAGCAGGCAAGGTCGACGCCTTCGCGCTGTCGCGCGACCAGCTCAACGCACTGGCCAAGCGCTTGCCGGGCACCAGGGTGCTCGACGAGACCTTCAAGAAGACGATCACCGCTGCCGCGGTGCCGCTCAATCATCCGCAGTCGCTGGCCTTCGTCACCAAATTCATGACCGACGCGACGACGAACGGCGTGCTGCGGAAGGCCTATGACAATAACGGCCTGAAGGAGACTCCGATCCGGATGGAATGAACGTTGCGCGACTGAAAGGTCGGATCAGGCGGTCGCGTCCGCCGGCTGTAGAAAGTCGGCGATCGCCGCAAGAAAAGCGTCCGGCTGCTCCAGCGGCGGGCAGTGACCGCATCCCGGCAGCTCGATATAGGACGCGCCGGCAATCCGCTCCGCCATGAGCCGGCACAGCGCCGGCGGCGTCGCCGCGTCGAGCTCGCCGCAGATGACACGGACGGGCTTTTTGATGTTGCCGAGCTCCGGCGTCAGGTCCGCGCTCATCAGGCTGCGGCAGGCCGCGATGAAGCCGTCCGGCGCAATTCCGAGGAGAACGTTGCGGCGCTGCTCGATCGCCTCGGGGTGGGCCGCCAGATAGGCGGGGTGAAACACGCGATTGGCCGAGATGGTCGCGACCGATCCGATGCCTTCCTGCTCGACCTTGCGGGCCATCACTTCGAACGCCTTGCGTCCTTCGGGCGGGAAGCCCGCAGCGACATCTGCCAGCACCAGCTTGCCGAACTTCTCGCCATGCCGCAGCGCCATCGCGACAGCGACGGTACCGCCAAAGCCATTGCCGACCACGACCGTCTCCGGGCTGAGTCCGCCCGGCAGGAACACGCGGGCGAGATGATCGGCGTAGGTCTCGATGCCCGGCGCGATGCAGGCCGAGCCGTGGAAGCCCGGTAGGTTGACCAGGGTGATGCGAAAGCGGGCGGCGAGCCACGGCAGCACGGGGTCGAAGGCGGTCCGGTCGGCCAGCAGCGAATGGATCACCAGCAGGTCGCGACCCGCGCCGCATTGTACGGCGGTCAACCGGCCATCGGCAAAGGACGTTGCTCGCAGCTCCATTTGGCTTTCCTTAAAATATCAGACCAGACTAGTCCGTAGAACAAAAGCGACTTGCTTGGCAAGCGTACGGTCCAAATTTACGGGAATATCGGCACTTGCTTCTCGAAAACTCGCTCCTATAATATATCAGATGAACGACATTTCTCCTCAATTGATGCGCGCAGATATCTATACGATCCTGCGACGCGAAATCCTGAGCTGCGCCATCCCGCCGGGCGCCGAGATCCGGGACGCCGAGTTCGCCGAGCGGTTCTCGGTGTCGCGCTCGCCGGTGCGCGATGCGCTGTTGCGGTTGGAGGCTGAGGGGCTGGTCCTGATCAACCCGCGCAAGGGCTATCGCGCGGCGCCGATCTCGATTGCCGATGCCCGCGATCTGTTTGCATTTCGCGCCATCCTGGAGCCGGCCTGCGCAACGAGCGCAACGGAGGAGGCCAGCGACACCGCGCTCGCCGATCTCGACCGCTTCCGAACGATGGAAGCGACTGAGCAGGACGGCGCAAACGCGTCCGCTGCCTTCGTGCGCTACAACAGGGAATTTCATCTCGCGATCGCCGGCCTCTGCAACAACCGTCGCCTGCGCGAGACCACGATCGACCTGATCGAGCAGTTCGACCGCTTCGTCACCGTCTCAATCAACAGCGAGTCCGACCTGCAGCATGCGGCGCTGATATCAGAGCATTGCGAGATCATCGATGCGCTGCAGGCGCGCGACGGCAAGGGAGCGGGGCGCATCCTGGCACGCCATGCCGGCCGTGCGCGCAAGCGCGTGCTGACTGCGCTGGCACGCAGCCCGATCGTGCCGTGAGGGCGCTGCCGTGAAAGCGCCCGACTTCACCTATCACGATCCGCGGACGCTGGCCGATTTGATGAGCCTGCTGGCCGATCTCGACGATGCAAAGCTGCTGGCGGGCGGCCAGTCGCTGATGCCGATGCTCAATCTGCGGCTGCTGGCGCCCGGGCACGTGGTCGACATCAACCGGATTCCGGAGCTCGCCGGCATCCGCATTGCAGGCGATACGGTCGAGATCGGCGCCATGACAAGGCAAGCCGATCTCCTGGCGTCGGACCAGTTGGCGCGCGTGGTGCCGATCTTCCGCAAGGCGCTAGCCCATGTCGGTCATGTCCAGACGCGCTCGCGCGGCACCATCGGCGGCAGCTGCTGCCATCTCGATCCCGCCGCCGAGCAGCCCGCTTTGTGCGCCTTGCTCGACGCCGAGTTCGACGTGGTCGGGCCGCATGGCGCTCGCACCATCCCGGCCGCCGACTGGTTCCAGGGCTATCTGCAATCCGCGCTCGACGAGCGCGAGCTATTGCGCGCGATCCGCTTCCTGAGCTGGCCGCAGGGCCACGGCGTGGGCTTCGAGGAATATGCCCGGCGCCGCGGCGATTTCGCCATCGCCGGCGCAGCAGCTCTGCTCGACACCGCCGATGATCGTAGCATCCGTCGCGCCGCGATCGTCGTGTTCGGCGTCGAGCCATCGCCGGTCCGCTTGGCTAAAGCCGAGCAGGCCCTGGTTGGCTGCAAGCTCGATCACGCGGCCGTCGAATCGGCGATGGAGGAGGCGCGCGCGCTCGATGCGATGAGTGATGCGCATGTGAGTTCCGACTATCGCCTGCATCTCGCCGGCGTCGTCACCCAACGCGCACTGAGCCAGGCCGGTCATCTCGTCGAGGTGCCCGCATGACCGCGCGCACCATCACGCTCCAGGTCAATGGACGCACGGTCGAGGCGCAGGTCGAGCCGCGCACCAACCTTGCCGACTTTCTGCGCACCACGCTGAAGCTGACCGGCACCCATGTCGGCTGCGAGCACGGCGTCTGCGGCGCCTGCACCGTGATCGTCGACGGGCGCGCCGCGCGCTCTTGCCTGATGCTGGCGGTACAGGCCGATCGCGCCGAGGTTGAGACCGTCGAGAGCCTGGGCCGGGTTGATGCGTTGTCGCCGCTGCAGCAGGCGTTCTCCGATTGCCATGCCTTGCAGTGCGGCTTCTGTACGCCAGGCATGCTGATGACGCTGGAATCCTATCTGCGCGATCATCCAACGCCGAGCCGCGACGAGATCAGGGACGTACTGTCCGGCAACATCTGCCGCTGCACCGGCTACCAGGGCATTGTCGATGCGGCGATGCAGGCGGCGGCTGCGCGGAGGCCGCCGCGATGAGCACACGCTATTTCGGCAGTCCTGTTGCGCGGATCGAGGATCCACGGCTGCTGTCCGGCGGCGGCCGCTATGTCGACGACATCGCGCTCGGCGGCATGCTGCATGCCGCGTTCCTGCGCTCGCCGGTCGCCCATGGCTGCATCAGGAGTGTTGACGCAACGGCTGCACGTACGCTTCCGGGAATTCATGCCGTCTATACGATGGCTGACGTCGCCGACATCGCCTCCGGTCCGATGCCGCCGATGGCGCCGCATCCGCTGATCAAGACGCCGATCACCTGCCACCCGCTGGCGCGGGACGAAGTCTGCTACGCCGGCGAGGCAATCGCGATCGTGCTGGCCGACAGTCGCGCGCGGGCCGAGGACGCGCTGGCGGCGATCGAGCTCGATATCGAGCATCTCGATGCCGTCGCCGATGCGCGCACCGCGGCCGCGCCTGATGCGCCGCGCGTGCATACCGAGCGCGACAGCAATCTGATTGCCACCCTGCGCGGCACCCACGGCAAGGTCGACCAGGTGTTTGCCAATGCGGCGCACCGCTTCACCGAAAGCTTTGCGCTGCATCGTGGCGGCTGTCATTCGATGGAGTGCCGTGGCGTCGTGGCCGATGTCGATGCTCACACCGGCGCGCTGTCGCTGTGGACCTCGTCGCAATCGCCCTACATGGTGCGGCGGTTTCTCGCAGCCTATCTCGGCCGCGACGAGGCCGAGCTGCGCGTCGTCGCGCCGGATGTCGGCGGCGGCTTCGGCCCCAAGGCCAACGTCTATCCGGAGGAGTTCGCGGTCGCGCTGGCCACGATCAAGAGCGGCCGTCCGGTCAAATGGATCGAGGACCGCCAGGAGCATTTTCTCGCCACCACGCAGCAGCGCGATCAGTTCTGGACCTTGGAGGTCGCCTGCAGCAGCGAAGGCCGCATGCTCGGCGTGCGCGGCCGCGTCGTCCACGACAACGGCGCCTATGCGCCGTATGGCCTGATCCTGCCGGTAACTGCGCTCGCCTCCTTTCCAGGGCCATATGCGCTCGAGGCGTTCGATGTCGCGATCGATGTCATGCTCACCAACCTGGTGCCGACCACGCCGGTGCGCGGTGCCTGTCGGCCCAATACCGCGTTCGTGCTGGAGCGGCTCGCCGACCGCATCGCGCGCGAGCTCAGGCTCCCGCGCGAAGAAGTGCGGCGCCGCAGCTTCGTGCGCTCAGAGCAGATGCCGTATCTGACCGGCGGCAAGATGCGCGACGGCACGCCCGTTGCCTATGACAGCGGCGACTATGCACACGCGCTGGATCTGACGCTGGCGAAGATCGATCTCGCCGGCTTCGAAGGCCGCCGTGCGGAAGCAAAGGCGCGCGGCCGGTTGCTCGGCCTCGGCTTCGCCTCCTGCGTCGAGGATACCGGGCTCGGCCCGTTCGAGGGCGCATCCGTGCGGGTGACGCCGGCCGGCAAGGTCGTTGTGTCGACCGGTGCGGCGAGCCAGGGACAGGGCCACGCCACGGTGTTCGCGCAAATCGCCGCCGATGCGCTCGGCGTCGGTCTCGACCAGGTCACCGTCAAGGCGGCCGACACGGCGGCGTTTCCACTCGGTATCTCCACCATCGCGAGCCGGATCGCGGTCACCGCAGGCTCCTCGGTCGAGATCGCCGCCCGCGAAGTGCGCGGCAAGGCGCTCAAGGTCGCAGCCCACATGATGGAGGTCTCGGAGACGGATCTCGACATCAACGATGGCGAGATCGGCGTCGTCGGCGTGCCCGGCATGAAGGTGACCTTGGCGACGGTGGCGCGCACGCTGTCGGGCGCGGCCGGCGTGCCGCTGCCATCAGGCATCACGCCGGATCTCGCCGCGACCGGCTATTTCGAAGCGCATCAACTCGCCTTCGCCTATGGCTCGCAGGCCTGCGAGGTCGAAATCGATCCGGATACCGGCGACGTCAAGGTCACACGCTATGTCGTTGCGCATGATTGCGGGCGGCTGATCAACCCGAAGCTGGTCGACGGCCAGATCAGGGGCGGCGTCGTGCACGGCATCGGCAATGCGCTGTACGAGCGCATGCTGCATGACGAGCAGGGCCAGCCGATCACCACGACCTATGCCGACTACCTGCTGCCGGTCGCGACCGAGATGCCGGACATCGAGATCATCCACCTCGAGACGCCGTCGCCCCGCAACCCGATCGGCGTCAAGGGCGCCGGCGAGGGCGGCACCATTCCGGCCGCAGCCTGCGTGATCTCGGCGATCGAGCATGCGCTGGGGCCGAACGCGCCGCCGATCACCCACCATCCGGTCTCGCCGCAGGACATCCTGCGTTGGATCGCTTCAACCAAGAACATGAGCTGACAAAGAGCAGCTGATCAAGGCGAGGAAACAAAATGAGCATCACGGCAACACTCAATGGAGCAGCGCGGGCCGCGACCGCGACGGTGCAATCCGGACCGCGTCTCGACCGCCTGCCGATCACGAGCTTCCATAAGCGAATCTTCTGGCTGATCGGCGCCGGCATGTTCTTCGACGGCTATGATCTCTATGTCGGCACCAGCGTGCTCGGCGCAACCTTGTCGAGCGGCTTTTCGACCCTGGCGCAGAACGCGCAGTTCGTTTCCTTCACCTTCTTCGGCATGACCATCGGCGCATTGATCGCGGGCTTCCTCGGCGATGCCTATGGCCGACGCTTCACCTATCAGTTCAACCTGCTGCTGTTCGGCGTCGCATCGTTTGGCGCGGCATTGTCACCGTCGATGGAATGGCTGGTCGCGGCGCGCTTCCTGATGGGGCTAGGCCTCGGCGCCGAGATCGTAGTCGGCTACTCCTCGCTCACCGAGTTCGTGCCGCCGGCCTCGCGCGGCAAGTGGCTGGCGCTGATGGCGATGATCGTCGTCTGCGGCCTGCCGGCGACCACCCTGATCGGCTCGATCCTGATCCCACTGGTCGGCTGGCGCACCATGTTCGGCATCGCGGGCCTCGGCGCGCTGGTGGTCTGGTACATGCGCAAGTCGCTGCCGGAATTGCCGCGCTGGCTCGAGTCCAAGGGACGGACCGCGGAGGCGGAAGCGATCGTGGCTGCGATCGAGAAGGAGTGTGGCGCAAAGCCGTTGCCTGCCGCCGCGCCGGCCGCCTCGGTGCGGGTTTACAGCACCTCCGACCTGTTCGGGCCGGTGCTGCTGCCCCGCATGATCCTGGGCTCGATCGTGCTGATTGTGATCAACACGCTGATCTTCGGCTTCGTCACCTGGCTGCCGACCTTCTTCGTGCAGCAGGGCATGACGCTCGGCAAGTCGTATGGCTATACGCTCATCATGTCGCTTGCGGCGCCGATCGGCTGCGCGCTCGGTGCCGCGCTCGCCGATCGCCTGGGACGCCGTGTCACCATCATCAGCGCGTCGCTATCGACCATTCTGTTCGGACTGATCTACCCGATGTTCAGCGCGCCCGTGGCCTTCGTCGCGATCGGCTTCTGTCTCTTGTTGTCGATCTACGTGCTGGTCGCGCTGCTCTACGGCGTCTACACGCCCGAGCTGTTTCCGACCGATGTCCGGCTGCGCGCCAACGGCATCTGCAACATGCTCGGCCGCGGCGCAACCATCGTCTCGCCCTTCATCGTCGTCGCGCTGTTCAGGGCCTATGGCGTCACCGGCGTCACCGGTCTGATGATCGCCCTGCTGATCGTCCAAATCGCCGCCGTGTGGCTCTGGGGCATCGAGCCGGCCAATCGCCGGCTGGAGGATCTGGCACCGGAGGCGTGAGGCGCTTTGGCCAGTGCACCAAACACGGACTTGCTTCACCTCTCCCCGACGGGGAGAGGTGACTGTCATTGCCGTTCAGGGTTCGTCTTGCTTCAGCTATTTGGCCGCCGCGATCGGATCGAGGCCGCTGTCGATGATGGTCTGGCGGGCTGCTGGAGAGGCCAGGTACTTGATCAGCGTTTCGCCTGCCGCCGGCTCCTTCGACGTGCTGACGATGCCGGCTGAGAACACCGTGATCTTCTGCAGGTCGGCCGGCAGCGGACCTACGATGTCGATGCCCTTGACCGGCTTCAGCTCGCTGATCTGCTGGAAGCCGAGCTCGGCCTCGCCCTTGGCGACGATCTCGCCGACCGGGGTGGCCGGGATCATGTGCGCCTTGCCCTTCATCTGGTCCTTGATGCCGAGCTTGGCGAACATCTCGGTCTCGACATAGACGCCGCTGGCGCTGTCGGAATAGGCGACCGACCTCGCCGCGAGCAACGCCCGCTTCACCGCGTCCGACGTCGCGATATCGGGATGCGGGGTGCCGGTCTTGACCGCGATGCCGATTGGCGAGTTGACGAGATCGACGCGGCTGTCGGCCTTGATCTTGCCGGCCTTGATGAGATCGCCGAGCGCATAGCCGACCATGATCAGCACGTCGGCCGGCTCACCGCGTTCGAGCCGCATCGGGATAGCATTGGTGGTGGTGCCCATAGACGGGCCGAAGGCGAGGATGACCTTGTTGCCGGTGCTGCGCTCATAGTCCGGCACCAGCGCTTTCACCGCCGCGGTCAGCCCGCCGGAGATCATGACGTGCACGTCAGCGGCGCTCGCTAGCGTGGTCAGCACCAGCGTCGTGGCGGCACCGAGCGCGAGGGCGCGGAGATGCGCGGAAAGCTTCATGGTATCCTCCCCGAAATACAGCCGCCTGAAACGGGCGTGCGGTTGGCCGCAACCTAGCGCGCGGCAGGTCATCCGCCTAGCATTGCGCAAAGTGAGGGAGGAGGGGCGTCTGCAGGATGGCAGCGTTGCACGCGCCGGTCGCGGCAGGGCCTGCCGACGTCGAGGCGCTTGAATATTGCAAGCGTCGCCTGGGGCGATCCGAAGACGAGTAGGTTACGGCAACCAGTGCTGATTGGCTGCGTCGCATGTTAACCGCTCACGGTGCCCGATGAGGCAAGCGATCTGCGAACTTGCCCTGCATCTGGTGGGTCGTTGCCGTCGATGTCGACATCTGGCGTGAACGGGTTTCGTACGAATCACTTCTGCCGATTTCGGACGTGGTTCGTTCGGGCCGCGTTCCAGAAGTTAAGAACGTCGGATGGCGGCGTCACCTTTTGAGACAGATCGCGGCGGCGTAATCGCAACCGAAGTTGCGCGCCATTGATACAACGTTCGCACATCGTGCTTGCACCGGCCTGTCAGAGGTCCGCCTCGCCGACGCGTTCGACGAGAAAATCGATAAACAGTCGCGCGCGCAGGGGAAGCTGCCGCCCATAGGCATGCACGACAAAGACCGGCATGGCGGGATGGGCCAGATGCGGCAGCACCTGGACCAGGCGCTGCGTCGCCAGGGCCTCGGCAACCGTGAAGTACAGGAAGTAGCCGATGCCGACCCCGCCGAGCACCGCTTCTCTGACGGCTCCGCCGTCATCGCAATCGAACGGTCCATCGGGGATGATGCTGGAGCCGTCTGCAAAGGCGAACGGAAACGGCTGGCCGCTCAGCAGGTATCGCACGCAGGCGTGCCGATGAAGGTCTTCCGGCCGCTGCGGGACGCCACGGCGGGCCAGATAGTCCGGCGAGGCCGCAAGTAACGTGCGCAGATCGGCGAGCTTGCGGCTGACCAGCTCGGTGTCCGGCAAGGTGCGCATGCGGATCGCGAGGTCATAGCCTTCGCGAACAAGGTCGACATTTCGTTCGGTCAAGCTGAGTTCGACCTTTACGTCCGGATGACGATCGATGAAGAGCCCGACCCATTTGGCGATCAGGGTCCGGCCGAGGTCGAGAGACGCAGTGACGCGAAGCAGGCCGCTTGCATGGCCGGCCTGCTGAACCACGTCCTCGGCGTCGTCGATCGCGCGAAGCAAGGGGGCGACACGCTCGTAGTAAGCCGTGCCTTCGGCAGTGAGGCCGAGTGTCCGGGTCGATCGCTGCAGCAGGCGTACACCGAGCCGCCGCTCGAGACGCGCAACGCTTTTGGAAACCGCTGAAGGCGTCGATCCGATGGCCCTCGCAGCCCCGCTGAACGACCCGGTATCGACGGTGCGGACGAAGGCTGCGAGGCCCGCGGTTTTCTCCAGGATCGTCGTCATTCCAGCCTTCCAGGCAAAAGTCTTGATCCATCCGGCAGGGTAGCTGAGCCCAGAGTGCTTGAATAGATCGGGGGCGGCTGGCCGGCTGCAGTGCAACGAAGCGGTTCGCTGCCAGTACGCGATCATTGAGGGTGCAGGTCATGAAAGCCGTCTGGGTCAAACGGAATGCAGGTCGCGCTCTGCTTCTGCTCCACTTTATCGGTCTGGCGATGTCGATCGGGACACGATTGGCGGCTCTCGTGGTCGATCATGCAACGAGCGGCGCTGATCTTCAGAGCCTCTCACTCGGGCGGGACCTGACCGCCGAACTGGCGCGAAGCCTCGTCCTGCCAGGCTTTCTGCTGCTGATCGCAAGTGGCACCGGTTTGACGCTAATTCGTTATGGATTGCGTGCTCCAGGCTGGGTCTGGATCAAGGTCGCGCTGAACGCTGCAGGGGTATTCGTCGCGACCTCGCTGGTTTCGCCGGCACTCCAGGACGCACGCTTCTGGGCGCATTGGTCCGGCGCACACAACGAGCTCGCTCCCCAACTGCAGGCGGCCGCCACTCGGGCCAGTCTTTACGGCGCGATCGCCTTCGCATTGCTGCTGCTGAACATCCCCGTCGCGATATGGAAGCCGCGCCTGTTCGCCAAGCCTGCTCCAAGGATTCCCGGGCTCTCCGGACCCCGAACTTAGCTGCCCGAATTCCTTGTGACGCGATCGGATTGAAAGACGAGAATCATGAAACTGGCACAACTCATTACGATCCTGATTTATGCGCTGATCGCATGGTGGCATGTCGTGCCATGGCTGCGGCGACGTCCCTTGATCCAGGCATTGACCCCTCTGCTCTGGGTGCATGTCTTCCGTTACGCCGTCCTCTACATCTACGTCGCGCAGCGCGAAGGCTATCCGATCTCGCCCGTGGCCACCGAGGAGCTTGTGATCGGCGATCTCGCGGGCGCGATTCTCGCCGTCGCGTCGCTCGTCGCACTTCGGTTCAGGTGGCGCATGGGCCTGGTCCTGTCGCTGGCTCGTCGTCGTGGAATCCGCGCTCGATTTCCTCGGTGCCACATATTTCCGGATCAGCGAACCGGCTCGCGCCGATGCAACCGGGGTCTGGTGGGTGATCTTCGTCTATTTCGGACCGCTGATCCTTGTCAGCTTGCCGTTGATGGCCTGGCAGCTTTCGACGAGAGCGAGGGAATACGCGCCCGATTTCGGCGCGAACCCGCAGCCGCAAGCCAATTAGTTCACGACCGCGAGCGGTGATCCGCCCTGTTGAGAGTGGGGGGCGGCATGGGGCGAGCCTTTCCACTTTCCGCGCCTTAGCTTTTGACGGCTTAACTTTCTACGCTTGGCTTTGCATGCGCGCAGGAGCTCTCCCGCCTGCATCTGGTGGGCCGCTGCAGCCGATGCCGATATCTGGCGTGAACGGGTCTCGTACGAATCACTTCGGCCGATTTGGCCGCGATTCGTTCCGGCGGCGTTCCGATCGTTAAGGGCGACGCTGGGCGGCGTCACGTTTTGAGACAGGTACGTGCAAGACGTGATGCCGCCGCGGCGGGAAGGCCGTTCCGGCGATGGCAAGTCGCAAGCGCGATCCCGTCGCTGCAGACCTCCGCGCGTGCTGAGCGGCGGAAGCACCATCAATAGGCCGTGTGCGCCGGGCCGGTCGGCCCGGCAAGCACAGTCCGTGCAATTGGTGAACTAATAAGACGGAGCGCGATCGGGCGCGAAAGCAGCTCCGACGCGTCCCGATCGTCCGCGTATGCGCTCCTCGAAGCGCATACGCGGAAGGCGCCAGCCGACCACGGTCGCTTCCAGCCGGCCGCCGGATTCCTGATTGTGCCACTGACCATCGATATAGAAGCACGGGAACGGAAGTTGATAGGTGCCGCTGTGATCCTCACACAGCACCTCGACCGCCTGACCCGGCGGCGGTTCCCCGCTGCCGTCGAATTGCGCCAGCCGCTTTTCGCGCGTAGCCATTCTGTTCATCTCCCTAAAAACGGGTCGCCTCGTGCTCCGGCTCCGAAGCTCGCATCATATCTCGGCATCTCGTTCGCAAGCGTCGGAATCGAAGAGCACCGGCAGGCTATGGTTTTCGTGCAATTATGATTTGAGATCCGGTAACGAGCATGCGGTGACGTCCGATCGGAACTTCGAATTCGCTGCACGCTGGGGAGCACAATGCCCGATTGAGGTCTCAGTATGGTATCTTTCCGTCGGCGATGCCGGTTTCATGCAATTTCATGTGTACGGCGAGAGAGTGGGGAAATTGTGATGCGCCTGTTTCTGCTTATGACGATAGTGACGGCTGTGCTCGCGCAGGCAGCGGTGCAGGCACAGGATATTTCCGGACTCGAGATCTGCACGGCCGAGAAGACGATGGAACGGCGCACCTCGTGCCTGCAGAGTAATGTCGACTTCCTGCAGAAGACCATCACCAAGCTGCAGCTCGATCATCAGCAGAAGCTCGATGCCGCCAGCCGGCAAATCGAGGCGCTTAAAGCTTACGCGCTGGCGCAGCAGAAGAGCATCGAGGAGCTCAAGACGGCGCAGGCGAAGCTCGCCGACGATCTCAAGAAGAAAGCTGATGCGCCACCGGCAAAGGATGGTGCCAAGTAGTCCCGGCCAGCGTCTCGGCGCAGCGCAATTTTCGTCATACGGGACATGCACAGATGATCCGGGCGGGTGACGCTGCAGCAGGGCAGCGTTGCGCGGGCAGCGAGGCGCCTTGCGTGCCGCTTGCTTGGCAAGGCCAACGCGCTTTGTCATAACCGGACGCATAAGAATTGGCATGCAGGCGAAGTCTTTGGACGACAGACCTGCAGCTCATTTCCGGGAGGTCGTCCGATGTCTGACATGCGCGTGCTTGCCACCGATCTGGAATTTCCGGAAGGGCCGGTGGTGATGCCGGACGGCTCGGTGGTGCTGGTCGAGATCCGTGGCCGCAGGCTGACGCGGGTCTGGCCCGACGGCCGCAAGGAGGTGGTGGCGCAGATTCCCGGTGGTCCGAACGGCGCCGCGCTCGGGCCTGACGGCAAGATGTATATCTGCAATAACGGCGGCTTCTCCTGGATCCCGACGCGCAACATGATCATGCCCGGACCGCAGCCCGAGGATTATCTCGGTGGCTCGATCCAGCGTGTCGACATGCAGAGCGGCAAGGTCGAGACCGTGGTCACCAAATGCGGCGAGCACGAGCTGCGCGGCCCGAACGATCTGGTGTTCGACAAGCATGGCGGCCTGTGGTTCTCCGATCTCGGCAAGCGCCGCGCGCGCGAGATGGATGTCGGCGCGTTCTATTATCTCAAGCCCGGCATGAAGGAGATCGTCGAGGGCGTGCACGGCATCTTGCCGGCCAACGGCATCGGCCTGTCGCCAGACGAAAACACCGTGTACATCGCGGAGACGCCGACCGGGCGGCTGTGGGCCTATGATCTCTCCGCGCCCGGCACGGTGAAGCCGCGCGACGTGATCTATCGCGGCGAGCGCGGCAAGCCGGTTGCGGGCCTCGGCGGCTACCAGATGTTCGATTCGCTGGCGGTAGAAGCCAGCGGCAATGTCTGCGTCGCCACCTTGGTGTCGGGCTGCATCAGCGTGATCGCGCCCGACGGGACCCTGGTGGAGCAGGTGCCGACCGGCGACCGCGTCACCACCAATATCGCGTTCGGCGGGCCCGAGCTGAAGACTGCCTACATCACGCTGTCCGGACAAGGGCGAGCTGGTGGCGATGGACTGGAAGCGACCGGGACTGCCGCTGAATTTTTTGAACAAATGACGCGGGCGTGATAGTCCCACCGTCATTGCGAGCGAAGCGAAGCAATCCAGTTCTTCCGCGAGATAAGCCTGGATTGCTTCGTCGCTTGCGCTCCTCGCTATGACGGAAATCACTGATGCCCTTTCTTGAACCCGTGACCCTGCGCGGCCAGCATGCGCGGCTCGAGCCGTTGTCGCGCGACCATCATGATGCGCTGGTCGAGGCCGTGAAGGACGGCGAGCTGTCGAAACTCTGGTACACCGCGATCCCCAAGCCGGAAAATATGGCCAAGGAGATCGAGCGTCGGCTTGGACTGCTCACTGCGGGCACGATGCTTCCCTTCACGGTGCTCGATGCCGACGGCCGAGTCGCCGGCATGACCACTTTCATGAATGTCGATGCCAACAACCGCCGGGTCGAGATCGGCTCGACCTGGTACGCCAAGCGCGTGCAGCGCAGCGCGCTCAACACCCAATGCAAGCGGCTGCTGCTCGCCCATGCGTTCGAGGCATTGAACTGCATCGCGGTCGAGTTCCGCACCCATTTCTTCAACCACCAGAGCCGCCGCGCCATCGAGCGGCTCGGCGCCAAGCAGGATGGTATCCTGCGCAGCCACCAGATCACACCGAACGGCACATTGCGCGACACCGTGGTCTACAGCATCATCGCCCCGGAATGGCCGACGGTGAAGGCGCATCTCGACTTCCAGCTCAACGACAAGCCGCGCTGAGCTTTGCGTGGGGTGTGCTCCCGTGCTACGCGCGGGCCAGGTTGAGATCAAAGAGCAGAAGATCAAGATGGAAACGTTCGACTATGTGATCGTGGGGGCAGGGTCTGCCGGTTGCGTGGTGGCCAATCGCCTGAGCGAGGATCCCTCGGTGACGGTCTGCGTGCTCGAGGCAGGCCCGCGCGACTGGCATCCCTACATCCACCTGCCGGCCGGCTTCATCAAGACCTTCTACATGAAGAGCATCAACTGGGGCTATCAGCAGGAGCCGGGGCCTTACACCGGCGGCCGCAGCATCTATGCGCCGCGTGGCAAGACGCTGGGCGGCTCCTCCTCGATCAACGGCCACATCTACAACCGCGGCCAGCACCAGGATTTCGACACCTGGGCGCAGATGGGAAATCGCGGCTGGAGCTATCAGGACGTCCTGCCGTACTTCAAGCGGATGGAGAAGCGGATCGGTTTTGGCGAGGACGCTTATCGTGGCCGCGAGGGCGCTCTCACCGTCACCACCATGGAATGGAAGGACACGCTGTGCGAGGCCTTCATGGATGGTGCTGTCAGCCTCGGCATTCCGCGCAACCCCGATTATAACGGCGCCATCCAGGAGGGCGTTTCCTACGTCCAGCGCACCATCCAGAACGGCCGGCGCGTCTCGTCGGCGACCGCGTACCTGCGGCTGGCGAGCAAGCGGCCGAACGTCGCGGTGCGCACCCACGCGCATGCCACGCAGATCATCCTTGATGGCAAGCGCGCGGTCGGCGTGCGCTATGCGAAAGGCGGCCGCGGCGGCGCAGCGGTCGAGGTGCGTGCGCGGAAAGAGGTGATCCTGTCCGGCGGTACCTACAACTCGCCGCAGCTCCTGCAGCTCTCCGGCATCGGCAACCCGGAGCTGTTGCGCGAACACGGCATCGAGGTGCGCCACGCCTTGAACAGCGTCGGCGAGGGCCTGCAGGATCACTACGCGCCGCGCTCGGTCGGCCGCGTCAAGAACATCAAGACTGTCAACGAGCTCGCGCGCGGCTTGAACCTGTGGGGCGAGGCGTTGAAATGGGCCACGACGCGGCGGGGCATACTGTCGCTGTCGCCGACCATGGTCTATTGCTTCTGGCATTCCGGCGAGACCGCCGAGAGCTCCGACCTGCAAATGACGTTCACGCCGGCGAGCTACAAGGAAGGCGTGCAGGGCCAGCTCGAGGACGAGCCGGGTATGACCATCGCCGCCTGGCAGCAACGCCCCGAGAGCCGCGGCTATGTCCGCATCCGCTCGGCGGATCCGTTCGCGCCGCCGATCATCCAGACCAATTATCTCGCCGCCGAGCTCGACCGCCGTGTGGTCGTCGCCGGCATGAAGCTGGCCCGCCGGATCATGCATTCTGCGCCGCTCGCGCCCTATCTGGCCTATGAGGATTTTCCGGGCCCGAAAGTGCAGAGCGACGAGGAGTTTCTCGCCGCCGCGACCGAGCGCGGCACCACCACCTTCCATCCCGGCTGCACCTGCCGGATGGGACCGGCCGAGAGCACCTGGGCCGTCGTGGACGACCAGCTCCGCGTCCACGGCCTGCAGGGCCTGCGCGTGATCGATGCCTCGGTGATGCCGCGCATGATCTCCGCCAACCTCAACGCCTCTGCGCTGATGATCGGCGACAAGGGCAGCGATCTGATCATGGGGAAGAACGCGCTCTAGGTAGTCATTACTGAAGAGGTTCAGCGTTTCGCAATGACGAAGCTTTGAGCAGGCTCCGCGAACTATCCGATCCGGCTGAAGATCACGCTGGCATTGACGCCGCCAAAACCAAAGCCGTTGGAGATCGCGTGCGTCATCGCCATCGGTCGCGCCGCGCCGGTGACGATGTCGATGCCTTCGGCGCCGGGATCCGGATGGTCGAGGTTGAGCGTCGGCGGCGCAATCTGGTCACGCAAGGCGAGGATGGTGAAGATCGCCTCAAGGCCGCCGGCGGCGCCCAGCAGGTGACCCGTCGCCGATTTCGTGGCGCTGACGGCGATGCTTTTGTCACGGCCAAACAATGTACCGATCGCGCCAAGCTCGCCCTCGTCACCCGCCGGTGTCGAGGTTGCGTGCGCGTTCAAATGCTGCAGATCATCCGGCGCGAGCCGAGCCTGTCGCAACGCGATCTCCATCGCTCGCCTGGCGCCCTCGCCATCCGGCGGGCCGGATGTCATGTGATGGGCGTCTGCAGTCGTGCCGTAGCCGATGATCTCGGCGATCGGCCGGGCGCCGCGCGCCAGCGCATGCTCCAACTCTTCGATGACGAGCATGCCCGCACCTTCGCCCATGACAAAACCATCGCGGTCGCGATCGAACGGGCGTGAGGCCCGTGCCGGTCGATCGTTGAAATGGCTCGACAGGGCGCGCGCCGCCGCGAAGCCGCCCAGGCTGACCAGATCGATGCAGGCTTCAGTGCCGCCGCAGATCGCCACGTCGACCTCGCCGGTCCTGATCATGCGCGCCGCATCTCCGATCGCCTGGACGCTGGCCGCGCAGGCGGTTACTGGCGTGCCGAGGGGGCCCTTGTAACCATGTTTGATCGAGACCTGACCGGCGGCCAGATTGGCCAGGAACGAGGGAATCGTGAATGGCGACAGCCGGCGCACGCCGCGCTGGTCGGTGGTGCGCACTGCCTCCGCGATCGCCGGGAAGCCGCCGATGCCTGACGCGATGATGGTTGCGGTTCGTTCGCGCGCTGCGGCCTCTTGCGGCGCCCATTGCGCCTGCGCGATCGCCTCGGCTGCAGCGAGCAGCGCAAACAGGATGAAGCGGTCCATCTTGCGCTGGTCCTTCGGCGGAGCCGCCTGCGCCGGATCGAAGCCACCTTCGCTGTCGTCGGCCTTGTCGGGCACGAGGCCGGCGATGCGCGCCGGCAGTGCCTGCGCCCAGTCGGGCAGCAGGCGCAATCCGCTCTCGCCTGCCAGCAGACGACGCCAGGACAGTTCGACGCCGCAGCCGAGCGGACTGACGGCTCCCATTCCCGTGACAACGATGCGACGCATGTAGGTCTCCTAGCCCCTGGGCAATGGCATGTCGGGATTCATGGCCTTGAGCGTGGCCAGCCGGTTGCGCATGCCGCGGCTGGCGCGCGGTCCTGCGATGACGACCGTATTGGCGGGCGTGACCGGATGCCTGTCGGCGGCATCGACCATGATCGGCGCGAGCGGACGACGATCGCTGCGGCTTGCCAGCACGATCGATTCACCCTTGGGCGCGAGGTGCCTGTTGCCCCAGTCGAACAGCGCAACCAGCACGGGGAAGAAATCCCGCCCCTTCGGCGTCAGCACATATTCGTAGCGCGGTGGACGATCATTGTAGCGGCGCCGAGCGAACATCCCGGCCGCGGTCAGATGGCGCAGCCGTCGCGACAGGATGTTGGGCGCAATGCCGAGGCTCTGCTCAAACTCGTCGAAGCGGGTCATGCCCTGGAAGGCATCGCGCAGGATCAGGATGCTCCACCATTCGCCGACCGTTTCCAGTGCGCGGGCCGCGGGGCATTCGGTGATGCGAGTTGATTTCGGCTGCATGGCGTTGGATTAGATGAGTAACTTGCAAAATGCAAGTTACTCGACGAGGCTTCACCCGGCCGAGCTCAACACCACGCGCCGATGACTGGCGACAAGGCAGCGATCCGCTCGCGCAAGGCGCCGGCGCGCCGTTCGTTTGACCGGCACTTCGCGCCGTCCGGTTCGCGCTGAGCGTGCCGTCTAGATTGTTCTCTATTTGTTCTTGCCAATGTCGCCGCAACCGGCTAGCCTATGATCTTTAAAGACAGGGAATTTGCTTCATGCGTGACGTTCCGGTTGGCGCCAATGACGCGCAACTCATTATCTACAATGATGACGATACGCCGTTCGACTTTGTCGTCGATCTCATCGGTTCGGTGTTCGGTCGTTCCGAGGCAGAAGCGTTTGCCTTCGCCGCCACCTGTGGCCAGCAGGGCAGGGTGAACTGCGGCACCTACCCGCCTGAGGTTGCGGACGCGATGCTACGGGCGGCGCGGCAGCGGATCGGGGATGCCGGCCATCCCCTGTGCATCGCCGCAGAGCCGCTCGGCGGCGAGGCGGAAGACAGTGAATTCCATTGCGGCTTCTGCGGCAAGCTGGCCGACGAGCAGGATCTGGTCAGGGGCGAGTACGAGCCGATCTGCGCCGAATGCGTGCTGACGGTGGCCGACCGGATGTCCAACGCCGCGCGCAGCCGGACCTTCAAATATGCCCATGAGGCGATCACTCGGCATTTCGCCGGCCTCGCCCCGGACGAGATCGTCAGCACTGTCGCGGCAGTTTCCGGGGCACATGCGCGCCGATGTGCAGGTCGCCATCGACAAATTGTTCTCAGGCTCGGCGCTGCGCTTCTTCGGTCTGCACGACCAGTACCGTTCCGATAGCTTGACCTATCCAACTTGTTGCGGACCCAAGAGCCGGTGATGATCTCTGCGGCGCAATTCCAGGACATCGACGTCGGTGATGACGTGCCGGTCAAGTGCCTCAAGAACGGTTTGTGGCTCGGCCGCGACGGCGACCAGCGTTACGCGTTCATGCTGTCGTTCAACCGTGAATATGGCAGCGCGGCCTATAGTCATGTCGAGATTGCGGTGCCGGCAGGCGAAGATGGCGCGGACTTCGTCCGGCGCTGTTTCGCGGAACTCGAAGGGGCAATCAGTCTTGCGCGATCGTATCGCGGCAAGGTCTTGTCGCTCGAGGGTGAGGCGAACTATCGCGGCCGCTCCCGCGGCATCATGGTGCACCGGCTGCCGCATGTCGGCCGCGACGAAGTCATCCTGCCCGAGCCGACCTTGAAGCTGCTCGACCGCAACGTGATCCGCTTCATCGAGAGCCGGGAGGCGCTGCGGCGGCTCGGCCAATCGACGCGCAAGGGCATTCTGCTTTATGGCCCGCCGGGCACCGGCAAGACCCACACCATTCGCTATCTCGCCGCCAATCTGCCCGGTCACACCACGCTGATCATCACGGCCGAGCAGATGGGGCTGTTGCCGCACTACATGGCGCTGGCGCGGCTGCTGCAGCCGGCCATGGTGGTGATCGAGGACGTCGACCTGATTGCCCGCGCACGCGAGGACATGAACAGTCCGTGCGAGGAATCGCTGCTTAACAGCCTGCTCAACGAGATGGATGGCTTGAAGGACAATGCCGACATCCTGTTCGTGCTGACCACCAACCGGCCCGAGCAGCTCGAAGGCGCGCTGGCGGGACGGCCGGGCCGCATCGATCAGGCCATCGAGGTGCCGTTGCCCGACGACATCGGCCGCGCCAAGCTGGTGCAGCTCTATGGCGGCGGGCTTGACGCTGACGGATGCAATCGTCGACCGAGGCGGTAGCGGGCACGGCGGGCGTCAGTGCGGCCTTTATCAAGGAGCTGATGCGCCGTGTCGCGCAGTCGAACGTGATGCGCGGCGATGGCGGCATCGGTCGATTTCGGCCGACCTCGCGGAAGCCCTCGATGACATGCTGTTCACCGGCGGCCGGTTGAACATCAGGCTGCTCGGCGGCGCCGCGGGCGGACCGCTGCGCGCTGTCGAACTTGCCTGATCGTATCAGCGCATGCCGCTCTCCGCCGTCAGCATCAAGAACTATCGCTCGGTCCGCAGGCTCTGGCTTCCGGTCGAGCAACTCAGCATCTTCGTCGGCGCCAACGGCGTCGGCAAGACCAACCTCTACAAGGCGCTGGCGCTGTTGCGCGGCGCTGCCGACGGCACCATCACCCGCGCGATCGCGGAGGAGGGCGGATTGAACTCCGTGCTGTGGGCAGGTCCGCGCAAGGATCGCAAGCCGGTGCGGCTCGAGCTCAAGGCGGTGTTCGACGAGCTGGACTACGGCGCCAAGGCCGGGATGCCGCATTCCTACGAGGTGCAGCTCGGCATACCCCATCCCGACGAGGCCGCGTTTGGTCTGGAGCCGATGGTCAAGGCGGAGCGCCTGACCATCCACCATGGTCGGCGCGACGTGGTGATGATGGACCGCAACGGGCCGGTTGTCATGTTACGCAATGACAAGGGCGAACGGGAAAGCCACGAGCTCGCAGTGCTGTCATCGGAGACTGCGCTCGCCGCGTTCCGCGACGGCGCCCGCTATCCCGAGCTCGAGGCGATCAGGCGAGAGCTGTTGGGCTGGCGGCTCTATCATGATTTTCGCACCGATGCCGGGTCTCCGATCCGCCAGCGCTGCCATGCCATCACCACGCCGACATTGTCGTCGGATGGTCATGACCTTGCCGCCGTGCTGGCGACGCTGTCGGTCATCCGGGGCGACACGACTGAAATCGGTGCCGCGATCCACGACGCCTTTCCCGGCGCGCGCCTGCGCGCATTCCAAGAGGGCAGCCTGTGCGCCGTGAGCCTGACCTTTCCCGACATGCCGAGGCCCTTTGCCGCGCACGAGCTGTCGGACGGCACGCTCAAATATCTCTGCCTGCTCGGCGCGCTGATGGGCTACCGGCTGCCGCCGCTGATCGCGCTGAACGAGCCGGAGGCGAGCCTACATCCCACGCTGCTGCCGCCGCTGGCCCGCCTGATCGCATCCGCCGCCGGGCGCAGCCGGATCTGGATCGTCACGCATTCCGAGGAGTTCGCCGCTCATCTGAAGGGGGAAACCGGCAAGCCGGCGCGGCGCGTCATCAAGTCCAAGGGCGCCACCGCCATCGACGGGCTGAAGCTCTCGGGTGTGTTTGCCGACGATGATGAGGATGAAGACGACGACGAAGACCGGGAGGAGGACGACGAGGACGAGTAATTGATCGCGCCGCAGGAAGCCGCCGCGCCGGCATCCGAGGTCATGGTCCGTCCATCCGCGCTTTCACGAGTCCGTGTTGACGGCCGCCGCCGGGGTTCTGATAAGCAGGCCGCTGGGCCGGTGGTGTGTCCGGTCCGCCGCGACAGCCGGCGCGAGGTGCGGTGCGCGGATATCAGTCGAACCGGGGGGACACGATCATGATACGGGCATCCTTGCTTCTGGCCGCGCTTGGCGGCCTGATGAGCGTCGCCATTCAGCCAGCGCTGGCTGCCAATGTGAAGGTCACGCCGCTGGGCAGCCATGACGGCGAGTTCTGCGCGCTCGACCGCGCGATGATCTTCGAAGATCCGGACGGCACGCGGATCCTCTACGATGCCGGGCGCACCGTGCGCGGCGCCGACGACCCGCGGCTCGGCAAGATCGATGGCGTGCTGCTCAGCCACGCCCATGGCGATCATCTCGGCGACATTCACACCACCAACGCCAATGCCGGCCAGTGCGGCAAGCCCGACTTCGACGTCAAGGACACGCCGAGCTCGAATACCGAAAAGATCGTGGTGGCGAAGAAAGCCAAGTTCTTCGTCGGCGGCGAGATGAACCTGTGGTTCGCCGCGCGCATTCCCGCAGCCGGCGGCGAGGCTTCGCAGGTCGTGACGCTGCGGACCGGCGCCACGACCAAGCTCGGCGGCGTCTCGATCTGGAGCGTGCCGGCCGCGCACAGCAACGGCGTCAGCCCGGCGTTTCTCTCCGGCGAGCTCGCCAAGCAGATGCAGGCCAACGGCCTCACCGCTTATGTCGGTCCAGCCGGCGGCTACGTGCTGCGCTTCTCCAATGGGCTCACGGTCTATCTGTCAGGCGACACCGGCGTGATTGCGGAGCAGGAAACGCTGATCCAGCATCATTTCCATGCCAAGCTCGCCGTGCTCAACATCGGCGACGTCTTCACGACTGGCCCGACCGAAGCGGCTTACGTGATCAACGATCTGGTCAAGCCGACCGCGGTGATTCCTTCGCATGCCAACGAGGCGGCGACCAAGGACGGCAAGCTGCTACCGAACACCCGAACGGCGACCTTCAAGGCCGCGGTGCACGTCCCGGTTTATCTGCCGCTGAGCGGCAAGACCATGGAGTTCGACGCCGACGGCAAGTGCACCGGCGGCTGCTGATCGCGTTTATCGATCTCCGGGCTTCGGCCTCGCGTGCCCCGCAGTGAGCGCGGGGCAGGCGGCGGATTTGACGTTTGCCCTCTGCCCGCCGCGATGGTCTGATGTCATCCACGAGCGCAGGGTTGCACGAGCTGGAACAGCTCGTGCGGCCTTGCAGCAACATCGACCGACGTGTTGCCCATCAACAAAAAGACTGTGGGTGACGGAGGAGCTGCCCGATGACGATCATCGATTCCCAGGTCCATGCCTATGAGGCGAACTCGCTGAAGCGGCCCTGGCACACCGTGCCGAACTGGCCCGATCACGTCACCGGCGACGAGATGGTGGCGGCGATGGACAAGGTCGGTGTCGACGGCGCTATCTTCATCTCCGCCTTTTCGATGTATCGCTACGACGCCAGCTATGCCGTCGAGGTGCAACGCGCGCATCCGACCCGGCTCGCCATCGTCAAGCCGGTCGACCCGGATGATCCTGCGGTGGAGGATGTCATCGCCGACTGGAAGGCGACACCGGGCACCGTCGGCATCCGCATCATGCTGACGCCGGAGCTGAAGCGCGACCCCGCGAGCGCGGGCATCGATCGCATCGCGCGTGCGGCCGTGCGCCACGACTTTCCGGTCAACGTGCTGTGCTGGGGCAATCTCGACGCCGGCGCCACGCTGATCGATCGCCATCCCGACACGCGCTTCATCCTCGACCATCTCGGCATTCTGCAGCCGCGGGTGCCACCGGCGCCGCAGGACGCGCCGAAGGATTCTTGGGCCGATCTGCCGAAGGTCGTCGCGCTCGCCAAGCGGCCGAACGTCGTGATCAAGGTCAGCGGCGCCTGCACGCTGTCGCACCAGCCTTGTCCGTATCCGGATATCTGGGAGCCGCTGGCGCGCATCTTCGATGCCTGGGGTTTCGAGCGCTGCCTGTGGGGCACCGACTGGACTCGCGCCTTCGCGGTCGTCAACTACGAGCAGGCTGTCGAACCGTTCCTGCGCACCGATCACCTGAGCGAAAGCGAGCGCGCCATGCTGATGGGCGGCGCCTGCGCCAAGGCCTATCGCTGGTCGCCGAAGAAAGATTAGGGCGGCGGACGAAGACTGGTCCAGCCGCGCCATCTTCTATTTACGTCGGGTCTCTCATGGCTTCTCTTCGAGACCCGACGCGCGTTCCGCCGATAGCCGTGATTGACGGAGTTGCTACTTGCCGGCGCTGGCGAGGCTCGCGGGCACGGCATCGCTGATCCTGATGGCCTTGGGGATCAGGCCGAGCTTGAAGAACGCATCCGCAATGTTCTGCTGCTCAGCGATGATCTCGGGCTTGATCGGCCTGGCGCCGAAGGCGGTGCGCTTCAGCGCCGTCTCCAGGATCGGCGCGGGAATGCCGATCGACTGGCTGAACTGCGCGGCGACCTGCGGAATGTTGTGATGGATGCGTTCGCCCTCCTCGGCCACCGCGGCCAGGATCGCCGCGACCGCTTGCGGATTTTCGGTCGCGAACGGTCTCGACGCCAGATAGAACTCGTGGTTGGCGACGAGACCCTTGCCGTCCCGCAAGGTCCGTGCGTTGGCGGTGGCCTCGGCGGCGGCGCGGAACGGATCCCAGATCACCCACGCATCGACGGAGCCGGCGACGAACGCCGCGCGCGCGTCGGCGGGCGGCAGGAACACCGGCTTGATGTCGCCATATTGCAGGCCGGCCTGCTCCAGCGCGCGGACCAGCAGATAGTGCACGTTGGAGCCCTTGTTGAGCGCGACGCGCTTGCCCTTCAAATCGGCGACCGATGTGATCGCGCTGCCGGTGGGCACGAGAATGGCTTCGCTGGTCGGCGAGCCCGGTTCATAGCCGACATAGAGCAGGTTGGCGCCGGCCGCCTGCGCGAACACCGGCGGCGCCTCGCCGGTATGGCCGAAATCGACCGCGCCGACATTCAACGCTTCGAGCAACTGGGGCCCGGCCGGAAATTCGGTCCACGTCACCTTGTAGCCGAGCGCCTTCAGTCTCTCGTCCAGCTGGCCGGTCGAGCGCAGCAGCGCCAGCGTGCTCATCTTCTGATGCGCGATGCGCACCACCTTGTCGGCCGCCTCGGCAGGGCCGGCGGCGAAGGCTCCAGCGATCAGCATCGTGGCAACTGATAGCCACCGGCGTCGTGTCATCTGCATCTTGGATGTCCTTTCAGGGAATGACGCGATCTGTCGCGCTGCGTGCGCAGGCTGCGCGACGCAGTTCGAAGATCTGTCGACGCTTCGAAGAATGAGCGAATTGAAACGTCGTCAGTCGATATATCGAAGGACGGCCAAAATTGAATTCCAAAGAAATTGGCAAGCAGGAACGATTGCTGTCGCGCAAATGCGCACGCGTGGAATCAGTAGTGGAGTTGCCGAGCAGGCCGCTCCTTGCGTGCGTGGTGGGGTGATTGTCTTGTGAGCTCATCGGATCGATCGAATAGATGAAAGGAAATCAGGAGGTCTGCGCCAAAACACGAAGTTCATGAATGTTTTCAATGCGGGAAGCGAAGTCCCGTCGCGTCTGCAAATTTTCCTATTTCTTTTTTACAGAAATCATGATAATGAATGCATATCCCGCCTCGTGCAGAGGGACGTACGCGTCGTCACGAACGTGGAGGCGGGCTGCGATGGACGTGAAGGCTGCGTTGGACGAGCGCTGCCGGCACGGACGGCGAAGTCGTGTGGTCCTGGCCTCCCGGTGCACCGTCATTCCGGGGCGCGACGAAGTCGCGAGCCCGGAATCCATCGGACTGCGGAGTTCGAAGAGAAATGGATTCCGGGCTCGCGCTTCGCGCGCCCCGGAATGACGAGGGAGAGGCTGTGCGTGGGGTGGACAAAGGCGCGGGGCGATGTTTCCGTTTGGTAGAGTCCAGGATGATGCGCCGTGCCTACCGACGCGAGCCGAGGTCATCGCGGTGAGTACGTCGCGCTTTGCCCACCTACATCGGCAGCGACCGCAGCCGCGCCAGCAATTGATGACAATAGGCCGGTGTCATGGCCCGGTCGTCGAACAAGATATGATAGACGATCGGCGCCACCACGTGATCGATGACCTCCTCGATATCGAACGCCGCCTCGCCGCGCGCCTTTGCCCGGGCCACGATCGTTGCCAGATGGTCGCGCGTGAAGGTGCAGCATTGGGCGGGGAAGCTTTCGCCGGAGGGCGACAGCACGTCGCGCATCAGAGCCTGTCCGACGGGCGAGGACATTTCTTCCGCGTACTGCTCGATGAAGGCGCGAAGATCGCTCACCACCGAGCCGGTATCCTCGGGTTCGCCGATCGGCCTCAGACGTTCGACCGCGACATCGGCCAGCAGCGCGGGCAGGTCGCCCCAGCGGCGGTAGATGGTCGACGGGGTCACGCCCGCCTCAGCGGCGATCTGCGGCACTGTCAGCGCATCACGGGCAGTCGTCTTGCTCAGGCTGTTCACCGCGTCATGGACGGCGCTTTGAATGCGGGCACTGCGCCCGCCGGCCCTTATCAGCTCTTTGACCGCCACCGTCCTGCTCCCTGCAGTCTTGCTATGCGGAAATGTGGGGCGCTATTAAAGCAAAGAATTTGCTTTAGTGCGGCCGCCCGCCTATCCTTAAGGCAATATATTAGCTTTAGGAGGTCCCATGCAAGCTTGTTCAGCCAAGGTGGCGGCTCCCGCGGTCGCGGTTGTGCCTACGCAGGAAGCGGCGGCCCGAGCGGTCTCGCTGGGCGTCATGACGTCCTACAGCTTTGCCGGCGCGATGCTGATCGGCGCTTGCAGCAGCGCGGTCACGCCGCTGTACCGGCTGTATCAGCAATCGATGCATCTGACGCCGTTCTGGATCACGGTGGTGTTCGCAAGCTATGTCGTCAGCCTGCTCGCCGCACTGCTGACCGTCGGCAGCCTGTCGGATTATGTCGGCCGGCGGCCGGTGATCCTGGCATCGCTGCTGGTGAACGCAGCAGCGATGCTGATCTTCGCCGAAGCCGGCGGAGTGGGGCAGCTCATCGCGGCACGCATGGTGCAGGGGCTCAGCGTCGGCATCGGCACGACCGCGTTTGGCGCCGCGATCCTCGACACCAGCCGGACGCGCGGGCCGCTGCTGAACAGCGTCACTGCGTTCCTCGGCCTGACGGCCGGCGCGCTCGGCACGGCGGCGCTGATCATCTTCGCGCCCGATCCGCTGCACGTCGTCTATTACGTCCTGCTCGGGCTCACGGTGCTGATGGTGGCGCTGCTCTACTTCATGCCGGAGAGCTGCTCGCCCAAGGACGGCGCGTGGGCGTCGCTGCGTCCGCATGTCGCCGTTCCCTTGCAGTCGAAGGCCGTCCTGGCCCGGTTGACGCCGGCCAATCTGGCGGCCTGGGCGCTTGGCGGCTTCTATCTGTCGCTGATCCCGACCGTGGTGGCGAGCGCGATGCACGTCGCTTCGCCTTTCGTCGGCGGCATCGTGGTGTCGGCCTTGATGCTGACCGGCGCCATCGCCGTCGCGGCGTTCCGCAACTGGCCGGCGCGCCGGCTGATCCTGCTCGGCGCCAGCGCGCTGCCGGTCGGCGTCGCAGTCTCGATGGTCGGCATTCACGAGCAACATGTCGCAGCGCTGCTCGGCGGCACCCTGATTGCCGGCGTGGGCTTCGGCGCCACCTTCTCGGGGATTCTGCGCGCGGTGCTGCCGACTGCGCATGCGCACGAGCGCGCAGGCCTGCTCTCAGCGTTCTATCTGCAGTCCTACCTGGCCTTCGCGATCCCGGCGGTCGCCGCCGGACTCTCGGTGCCGCTGATCGGGCTGTCGATGGTGGCGTATGTCTACGGCGCCGTCATCATGGTGTTCGCGATCATGTCGCTGGTGGCATCGCTGCTGGCAGAGCGCTGAGCGGCAGCCGTCGTCTTGTAAGGTGGGTTGAGCGAAGCGATACCCACCACGACCGTGCAAAGGTATCGGTGGGTTTCGCTGCCCTCAATCCACCCTTCTGGCCCGTCGATTGGAGCTCACACCTCCCGACGGCTCAGGAATGCCAGCCGCTCGAACAGATGCACGTCCTGCTCGTTCTTGAGCAGGGCGCCGTGCAGCGGCGGGATCAGCTTGCGCGGGTCGCGCTCGCGCAGCTGCTCCGGGCCGATGTCCTCGTTGAGCAGCAGCTTCAGCCAGTCGAGCAGCTCGGATGTGGACGGCTTCTTCTTCAGGCCAGGTACGTCGCGCACCTCGAAGAAGATGCGCAGGGATTCCTCGACCATGCGCTTCTTGATACCGGGGAAGTGCACGTCGACGATCTTCTCCATCGTCTCGGTGTCCGGAAACTTGATGTAGTGAAAGAAGCAGCGGCGCAGGAAGGCGTCCGGCAACTCCTTCTCGTTGTTGGAGGTGATGATGACGACGGGGCGCTTGGCGGCCTTGATGGTCTCGCCGGTCTCGTAGACATGGAATTCCATGCGGTCGAGCTCGAGCAAGAGGTCGTTGGGGAACTCGATGTCGGCCTTGTCGATTTCGTCGATCAGGAGCACCGGCCGCTCCGGCGCGGTGAAGGCGTCCCACAGCTTGCCGCGCTTGATGTAGTTCTTGATGTCGGAGACCCTGGAATCGCCGAGCTGGCTGTCGCGCAGCCGCGACACCGCGTCGTATTCGTAGAGGCCCTGCTGCGCCTTGGTGGTCGACTTGATGTGCCAGGTCAGAAGCGGGGCATTGATCGCCTTCGCCACTTCCTCGGCCAGCACCGTCTTGCCGGTCCCCGGTTCGCCCTTCACCAGCAGCGGCCGTTCGAGCACGATCGCCGCGTTGACGGCGACCTTGAGGTCGTCGGTGGCGACGTAGTCCTGGGTACCGGTAAATTTCATATGGTCCGTGCCTTGTGGTTTATTCTGTGCCGCGGCATACGCGAAAATGAAGGGGCGAAGCGATCGTCCCAACCGCGCAGCAAGCAGTCGTTATGGGGGATAAAGCCTTCCCGGGGAATAGTAATTGAAAAATCCGGGAGGTCTAGGCCCTGGGAACAATGGGCTGGGCTGCCCTTGACGCGATCCCTCCGGCGGGCGATCTAATAGGCATGTTCCTGCAATTTTTCACATCGTTGCGCGATGCGCAGGTCCCGGTGACCCTGCGCGAATATCTGACGCTGATGGAGGCGCTCGACGCCGACCTCGCCGAACAGTCGGTGGAGAATTTCTATTATCTGTCGCGGACCGCGCTGGTAAAGGACGAGCGCAATCTCGACAAGTTCGATCGCGTGTTCGGCTCGGTGTTCAAGGGCATCGAGAGCCTGCTCGACGCGATGGAGAAGGCCGAGATTCCCGAGGAGTGGCTGAAGAAGCTCGCGGAAAAATACCTCACCGAGGAAGAGAAGAAGCAGATCGAGGCCATGGGCTGGGACAAGCTCATGGAGACCCTGAAGAAGCGGCTCGAGGAGCAGAAGGGCCGGCACCAGGGCGGCAACAAGTGGATCGGCACCGCAGGCACCTCGCCGTTCGGCGCCCATGGCTACAATCCGGAAGGCATCCGGATCGGCCAGGAGAAGAACCGTAACAATCGCGCCGTGAAGGTGTGGGATCGCCGCGAGTTCAAGGATCTCGACGGCAATGTCGAACTCGGCATCCGCAACATCAAGGTGGCACTGCGGCGCCTGCGCAAGTTCGCCCGCACGGGTGCGCCCGACGAGCTCGATCTCGACACCACCATCAAGGAGACCGCCAATCACGGCTATCTCGACGTGCATATGCGGCCCGAGCGGCGCAATGCGGTGAAGGTCTTGGTGTTCTTCGACATCGGCGGCTCGATGGATTCCCATATCGAGCAGGTGGAAGAGTTGTTCTCCGCGGCGAAGAGCGAATTCAAGCACATGGAGTATTTCTACTTCCACAACTGCCTCTACGAGGGCGTGTGGAAGCAGAACAAGCGGCGCTTCACCGATCGCACGCCGACATGGGACGTGCTGCACAAATATCCGCACGACTACAAGGTCGTGTTCGTCGGCGACGCCTCGATGAGCCCATATGAGATCATGGTGCCCGGCGGCTCGGTCGAGCATGTCAATGAGGAGCCGGGCTCGGTGTGGCTCGACCGCATCATCCGCACCTATCCGCATGCCGTGTGGCTCAATCCGGTGGCGCAGAAGCACTGGGACTATTCGGAATCCACCACCCTGATCCGTCGCATCTTCGGCAATCGCATGTATCCGATCACGATCGAGGGATTGGAAGGGGCGATGAAGGAATTGGTGCGGTAGGCTACCAACACTGTCATTCCGGGGCGCGCCCAGAGCGCGCGAACCACAGATGCGCTATTGCGCATCTGTGGTTCGACGCTGACGCGTCGCACCGGAATGACTAAGCAGGGAGCTAGAAGCAAATGCCCCAGACCATCCATCGCGGCATCCAGGCGCTGCTCGACGAGGCCAATGCCGAGATCAAGACGTTGAGCGCGGCGGAAGCGATCGAGGCCGCCAAGAGCGGCGACGTCGTCATCGTCGACATCCGCGATCCCCGCGAGATCGAGCGCGACGGCCGCATTCCCGGTGCCTTCGCCTGCACCCGCGGCATGCTGGAGTTCTGGATCGATCCGAAGAGTCCTTACGCCAAGCCGATCTTCCAGGAGGACAAGACCTTCATCTTCCACTGCGCTGGCGGCTTACGCTCGGCGCTCGCCGCCAAGACCGCAAAGGACATGGGCCTGAAGCCGGTCGCGCATCTCGGCGGCGGCTTTGCCGCCTGGCGCGATGCGGGCGGACCGGTCGAGGCCTGGGCGCCGAAGAAGAAGGGTTGATTTTTTCACTGTCATTCCGGGGGCGATCGTGAAGCGATAGAGCCCGGAATCTCGACATGATAGTTCGCAAGACAACTTCTGGATTCCGGGCTCGCCGCGCTTTGCGCGGCGCCCCGGAATGACAAACAAGGACTGGACCGATGATAAGTACCGACGATCCTCTCGTTTCCACCGAATGGCTGGCCGCGCATCTGAATGATCCGAAGGTCAAGGTGCTCGACGCCACCTTCAAGATGCCGGGCGTGCTGCCGCTGCCGAAGGACGACTATCTGAAAGCGCATATTCCGGGCGCAGTGTTCTTCGACGTCGATGCGGTGTCGGATCATTCCAACCCGCTGCCGCACATGTTTCCGATCGCGGAGCAGTTCGGCCGCGACGTCGGTGCGCTCGGCATCGGCAATGGCGATACCGTTGTGGTCTATGATGCCGGCGGCTGGGTCGCGGGCCCGCGCGCCTGGTGGATGTTCCTGTCGTTCGGCCACAAGGACGTCCGCGTGCTCGATGGCGGGCTCAAGAAATGGACCGCCGAGAGGCATCCCGTCGACAGCGGCGAGGTGACGCCGAAGCCTGCGACCTTCAAGGCCTCGTTCGATGCGGCGCGCGTCCGCTCGATGCAGCAGCTGGTTGCCAATCTCGACAGCCGTCGTGAACAGGTGATCGATGCGCGCGCCGGCAATCGCTTCGCGGGCGAAGTGCCCGAGCCGCGGCCGGGCCTGCGTTCAGGTCACATCCCGGGCGCCCGGAACATGCCCTATGGCGAGTTGTTCGATGCCGCGACCGGCGTAATGAAGCCGCTCGACCAGTTGCGCCAGGCATTCAGTTCGGCTGGCGTGGACACTGCAAAGCCGATCGTCACCTCCTGTGGCTCCGGCGTCTCTGCGGCGGTGCTGACGCTCGCGCTGTACCGGCTCGGCGTACGCGACAGCGCGCTCTACGACGGCTCATGGTCGGAGTGGGGGGCGGAGGCGGGCCCGCCGGTTGCGACCGGCGCGGCCTGATCGTCGTGGAGCATGATCCGGAAGAGTGGAAGCCGGTTTTCCGAAAAGATCATGCTCAAGCAAAGGTCAGCGGACCTGTGGCGCGGCCCGCTGGCCGAACGCCGATTGGCCGAAGCCTTGCGACTGGAAGCCTTGCGACTGCCCGAACGGATCCGCGGCCTGCTGCTGCTGGGCGGCCTGTTGCTGCTGCGCGGCCTGGCGCGCGGCGCGGGCGCGCTCCGCGATTTGGCGGCGGCGCTTGGCGGCGCGCCGGGCGTCCGCCAGCCGCTCCTTGGCGAGGCGCTCCTTGGCGAGGCGTTCCTGGGCCTGGCGTCGTTTGGCGAGGCTCTGGTGCAGCTGCAGGCTTGCGGTCTTGATCGAGGCCTTGTGGTCGCTGGCCATGGCCTGCTCGACGACGGGCGTGATCTTCAGCGCGACCGGTTCAGGTCGCGGCTGCGCGATGGCGAGGACGGGGAGCTGACCTGCGAGCTGGGCTGCATTCGGGTTCGGTGCGTCGCTGGTGATTACGGGCACAGCCGGGACCTGAGCTTCGGCGAAGACGGGCGGCACGTCCTGCCGCGGGACCGTGGTTTCGGTCGCGATGGGCGGCGTCACGGAGGCGCTGGTGGTCGTGCTGTCGGGCTTCGGCGGATCGACTGTTACGATCGCCGCTGCGGCCGGCGCTGGAGCTGGCGGAGCGGCGGCGGCGGCTCCGTCTTTGCGACTTCGGAGGCACCGGTGTCCGCGCTGACGGCGGACGGAGTGACGGCTGCGACGATGATCGGGTCGGGAGCAGGCGCGGGCGCAGCAGCTGCGACTGTCACCTCTTGAGCAGGCGCGGCCGCAGGCTCGGCGGCGACGACAGGCGCGGCATCCGCTGTATCAACGGATGCGGCCGAGATTTCCGCGGCTGTGTCGGCCGGCGAAGCGGCGGGTTGCAGGTCGGGCAATGGCGCCGGCGCGCTCGCAGCCGGCGCCTCGACGCGGAGCATCGCGAGGACAGGCCGCGGCGGCTCGGCCGGCGGCAGGAAGCTCGTGTAGCTACCCTCGGGCGCCGTGCGCCATGACGAGCTGCTGGCGAATTGTTCATGGGCGGCCCGGAACAGCGCAGCTGCACCGAGGCCGAAGATGAGGAGAGACAGAGAGAAGACGATCGCGGCGACCAGGAAGCGAAAGCCGGGAAGCATTTACGGGAACTTTCGTCTCGGCAGCACAGCTGCTGAGGCATTCGAGCGATTGGGAACGCGGTGACCACAAGGAGCTGGCCGCGTTCGCTTGAGCGCAGCCAGCAATGGCCGCCTCGCCGCGAATCAGGCGCGATCCAAGATACCGCAAGCGCGGGACCGGACTTGGTAATTCACGGGCCAATTAAGCCCGGAAAACGCTTTTTAGGCCGCTGAGACTTCCGTGCAACGACGGGAGCTGGATCACAATGTGCCGAAATGCCCCGGTGCGGGCTGAATTGTCTTGAATGCGCCGCGATCTTCGGCCATCTGGCGCACACTGATCCGAAGTCGGCTTGGGGAACAGACAAGAGCGATGATGATCCGACACATTCTGACGATTTGCGCTGTCGCGGCGGCGGGCGTGGCAGTGACTTCGCATGTGCAGGCACAGCAGGTCTACCAGACCGCGCCCGGCGGCGCGTATTTGCCGCCCCCCGGCGCTTACCCAGTCGACGCGCGGACCGGCAACGCACAAGGGCCGGATTTCGACTCAACTGACGATGAGGACGGTAACGGAGCGGCCTTGCCGCCGCCGGGGCCGGCGACCGATCCGCGCTACGGCCGTCAAGCCAATGCGCCGGGATACGGTGCTGCGCCGCAAGGACCGGTGATGTCGCCGGACGATCCGCGTTACGGCCGGCCGGCCAACGCAACGGCATACGGTGCCGCGCCGCAGGGCTCGGTGATGTCGCCGGACGATCCGCGCTATGGCCGCCCGGCCAATGCACCGGTTTACGGCGCCGCCCCGCAGGGTCCGGTGATGTCGCCGGATGATCCGCGCTATGGCCGTCCGGCTGGCCCGCCGCCGGTGATCTATGCCGATCGCCCGGCTGGAACGCCGCAGACCTATGGCAACGCCGCTTATAGTGCGCCTGCAGGCGAGGCCAGTGCGATGCGGCCGCCGGGCGCTGTCGGTGGCGCCGCCGACGCCCAGGCTGCCGCGCCCGCGACCGATTCCGCCGGCCGGCCGATGACGGTGGCTGCACTGCCGCCGGAGGAGCAGCCCGATGCGGCGCCCGCCGAGCTGCCGCCGAACCTGCGCCGTCAGGAGGTCGACTTCGTCACCAAGGAGCCGCCCGGCACCATCGTGGTCGATACGCCCCATACTTATCTATACTTGGTGCTCGGCAATGGCCGTGCCATGCGCTACGGCGTCCGCGTCGGTCGTGACGGCTTCACCTGGACCGGCGTGCAGAAGATCTCGCGCAAGAAGGAATGGCCGGATTGGTATCCGCCGAGCGAGATGATCGAACGCCAGCCCTATCTGCCGCGCTTCATGGCCGGTGGCCCGGGCAACCCGCTCGGCGCCCGCGCGATGTATCTCGGCTCGACGGTCTACCGTATCCACGGCACCAACCAGCCCTCGACCATCGGCAAGTTCGTCTCATCCGGCTGCATCGGCATGCTCAATGAGGACGTCTCCGACCTGTTCGACCGCGTCAAGGTCGGCACACGGGTTGTCGTGCTGCCGGGCGGTCCGCCGCCGGCCTCGGGCAACACCGCGACTGCGTCGGCGGCACCGGTGCCGAATGGGGCTCCCGCTCCGATGCAGCAGGCCAGCGTTCCCGGTTCGCAGCCCTCTTCGGTGCAGCCGCTGCCGCCCCCGGTCACCATCCGCTGAGCCGCACATTCGGCTTCAAACGCAAACGCCCTCCCGATTGGGAGGGCGTTTTGTTTTGGAGGATCGGCTCAGGCCAGCCGGCGCGGCGGCTCGCGGCCTGCGACGTAGGCGGCGATGCATTCGACCATCTGGCCGTAATGGGCGCGAAAACTCTCCTCGGTGACGTAGCCCAGATGCGGCGTCAGCACGAGGTTGTCGAGCTTGCGGAACGGATGATCCGTTGGCAGCGGCTCGACCGAGAACACGTCGAGGGCGGCACCGGCGATCTTCTTCTGCCGCAGCGTATCTAGAAGCGCGGCCTCATCGATGATCGGCCCACGCGAGGTGTTGACGATGTAAGCGGAGGGTTTCATCCGCGCCAGGTCGTCGCGGCCGACCAATCCGCGCGAGCGCTCGCTCAGCACCACGTGGATGCTGACGATGTCTGATGTCGCGAACAGCTCCTCCTTGGTCGCATAGCCGACGTCGGCCGCCGCGCAGCGCTCCGGCGTCAGGTTCGGGCTCCAGGCGATCGCGTTCATGCCGAATGCCTTGGCGAGGCCGGTCACCTTGGTGCCAAGCTTGCCGAGCCCGATCACGCCGAGTGTCTTGCCCTCGATCTCGACGCCGCCAAGCTTCTGCCAGGGCTCGCCGGCGTGCATGCGGGCGTTCTCCTGGCCGATCTTGCGGGTCAGCTCCAGCATCAGGCCGATCGCCAGATGGGCGGTCGGATCGCGGCCATATTGCGTGCCGCAGACCACGATGTTGCGGGACTTGGCCGCCTCCAGATCGATCGCGGCATTGCGCATGCCCGAGGTGAGCAGGAGCTTCAGCTTGGGCAGCGTCTCGATCAGGGAACGCGGGAACCGCGTGCGCTCGCGCATCGCGCAGATGATGTCGAAATCGGCCAGCGCGCTTTGCGCGTCCTTTTCCGAGCCGAAGGGGTGCGTGAAGGCGGTCGCATCGACGCGGTCGGCAAGCATGGGCCAATCAGCGAGCGTCAGGGCCGTATCGTAATAGTCGTCGAGGATTGCACAGCGCAGCCGCGTCATCGGCGGGGTCCATTCATGGCGGGAACGGCGACAGGAAGTGTCGCGTCGGGAATGGACGTCATCGTTGCGCGCAAACGAGGGCTGCGCAAGCGCCCGGCCTTCAATTTGCGTCGAGGGCGGGCGCTGGATCGGCTGGGTCAGTTCAGGTCGGTCTTCACCCGGAACGAGGCTTGCGCACCGTATTTCGCGTGCCAGGCTGGGCCTGGTCCGCGCATGTAGTGCAGTTCCGGCCGGTAGGGATTGAACGCCCGGGCGAAAAACTCGCGCCAGAAGCTCTTGATCTCGGCCATCAGGCCGGACGGCTGCCCGCGCTTCACCGCGGGTGATGACAGGGACACTGTCGAAAAGGTCGTCATGACGGGCGCTCGCTGCTGTTCGATCTCGGCGCTTTCTTGCTCGACGGACGTTTTTTGGGCGCCGAGAGCGAGTTTCCGTCCCAGTTAATTAAAAGTCGGTTTCAAATGTCGTGACAGACCGCACACATGGTGTCCATTCCGTAGTGATCCGTGGTGAATGAATGGGAAACTGGCGCGGCGAGCCCGTAATTGTCCCGCCCGGAGACAAGCCCGCCGGTTGCCCTTTGGGGGCGGCGCAGCTACATCAGCGTCAACATCCCCCATAAACGTTGACTGTTTCCAAAGGAAACGCGATGGCGCGCCAATTCGTCTATTTCATGCAGGGTCTGACCAAGGCCTATCCGACCCGCAAGGTGCTCGATAACGTCCATCTGTCGTTCTATCCGGATGCCAAGATCGGCGTGCTCGGCGTCAACGGCGCCGGCAAGTCGACGCTGCTCAAGATCATGGCCGGCATCGACAAGGAGTACACGGGCGAGGCCTGGGTCGCCGAGGGTGCGCGCGTCGGCTATCTCGAGCAGGAGCCGCAGCTCGATGCGAAACTGTCGGTGCGCGAGAACGTCATGCTGGGCGTTGCCAAGCAGAAGGCGATTCTCGATCGCTACAACGAGCTCGCGATGAACTATTCGGAAGAGACCGCCGATGAGATGACCAAGCTGCAGGACGAGATCGAGGCCCAGGGCCTGTGGGATCTCGACAGCAAGGTCGACCAGGCGATGGACGCGCTGCGCTGTCCGCCTGATGATGCCGACGTGACCAAGCTCTCCGGCGGTGAGCGCCGTCGTGTCGCGCTGTGCAAGCTGCTGCTCGATCAGCCGGAGCTGCTGCTGCTGGATGAACCGACCAACCATCTCGACGCCGAGTCGGTGTCATGGCTCGAAGGCCATCTACGCAACTATCCCGGCGCGATCCTGATCGTCACCCACGACCGCTACTTCCTCGACAATGTCACCAGCTGGATCCTCGAGCTCGATCGCGGCCGCGGCATTCCCTATGAGGGCAACTACTCCTCATGGCTGCAGCAGAAGCAGAAGCGGCTCGAGCAGGAGGGCCGTGAGGACGCGGCGCATCAGCGCACCCTGGCGCGCGAGCAGGAATGGATCGCGGCTTCGCCGAAGGCGCGTCAGGCGAAATCGAAGGCGCGTTATCAGCGCTACGAGGAACTGCTCAAGAAGGCCAGCGAGAAGCAGTCCCAGGCCGCGCAGATCGTCATTCCCGTCGCCGAGCGTCTCGGCCAGAACGTCGTCGACTTCGAGGGCCTGAACAAGAGCTTCGGCGATCGGCTGCTGATCGACAATCTCAGCTTCAAGCTGCCGCCCGGCGGTATCGTCGGTGTGATCGGCGCCAACGGCGCCGGCAAGACCACGCTGTTCCGCATGATCACCGGGCAGGAGAAGCCGGATGCCGGCACCATCACGGTCGGTGAAACCGTGCATCTCGGTTATGTCGACCAGTCCCGCGACGCGCTCGACGGCAGCAAGAACGTGTGGGAGGAAATCTCCGGCGGCAACGAGCTGATCCTGCTCGGCAAGAAGGAAGTGAACTCGCGCGGCTATTGCTCGGCGTTCAACTTCAAGGGCGGCGATCAGCAGAAGAAGGTCGGCTCGCTGTCGGGCGGTGAGCGCAACCGCGTGCATCTCGCCAAGATGCTGAAGTCGGGCGCCAACGTGCTGCTGCTCGACGAGCCGACCAATGATCTCGACGTCGACACCTTGCGCGCGCTCGAAGAGGCGCTGGAGGATTTCGCCGGCTGCGCCGTCATCATCAGCCATGATCGCTGGTTCCTCGACCGTATCGCCACCCACATGCTGGCCTTCGAAGGCGACAGCCATGTCGAGTGGTTCGAGGGCAACTTCCAGGACTACGAGAAGGACAAGATGCGCCGACTTGGCCAGGACAGCATCATCCCGCACCGGGTGAAGTACAAGAAGCTGACGCGGTAGGACCGAGGATGCGGCGCATCACGCTCATCGCGGCGCTGATTGCCGCCTTGTGCGGAGCGGCACCCGCGCGCGCCGCCGACGCTGCCTTCACGCAGTTCGTTGCTTCGCTGTGGCCCGAGGCAAAAGAGCAGGGTGTCTCGCGCGCCGCGTTCGACGCCGAGACGCGCGGGCTCGATCCCGACTACAAGCTGCCCGATCTGCTGCTGCCCGGGCGGCCTGCGACCGGCGCACCGTCGCAGGCCGAGTTCGTCCAAGTCCCGGCCGATTACATCAAGGAAGCCTCGATCGCTCGACTGGCTTCCTACGGCCAAAAGCTGATGCAGCAATATCGCCCGGCGCTGGATAAGATCGAAAAGCGCTTCGGCGTACCGGCGCCGGTCGTGCTCGCGATCTGGGGACGGGAGACCGATTTCGGCCGCTACACGCTGCCCTATGATGGCTTGCGCGTGCTGGCGACGCAGGCCTATGTCGGCCGCCGCAAGGACCAGTATCGCACCGAATTCATCCTGGCGCTGAAGATGCTCAGCGACGGCGTCGTGAGCCGGAAGGATCTGCGCGCATCCTGGGGCGGCGCCGTTGGCCTCACCCAGTTCCTGCCGTCGGAATATTACAAGCACGGCGTCGACATCGACGGCGACGGCAAGGTCGATCTCTGGCATTCGGTGCCGGATGCGCTCGGCTCGGCCGCACAGCAGCTTGCCGACAAAGGCTGGCAGAGCGGGGTGCGTTGGGCCTATGAGGTCAAGGCGCCTGACAATGTCGACTGCACGACCGGCGTGCCGGAGGTGACGAGGCCGATCGGTCAATGGTTGCGCGCGGGCTTCGCGCCGGTGCGGGGGCAGCGGCTCAGTGCGGCCGAACAGGCGCAGCCGGCCTCGCTGCTGCAGCCTGAGGGTATCTATGGTCCCGCCTTTCTGACCACCAAGAACTACTTCGTGATCAAGGAATACAATTTCTCCGATCTCTATGTGTTGTTCGTCGGACACTTGGCTGATCGCATGACCAATCCGCTGCCGTTCGCGACGCCATGGTCGGCGTCGAAGCAGCTCCGCACGAGCGATGTCGCGGCAATGCAGAACGGGCTCACGCGGCTCGGCCTCTACAACGACAAGCTCGACGGCAAGGCCGGGATGCAGACCCGCGCGGCGCTCGGAGCGTTCCAGAAAAAGGCAGGCCTCAAGGTCGATTGCTGGCCGAGCGAGAGCGTGCTGCAGGCGATCAACACCGCGCACTGACGGCAGTGAACCCGGTCCAAGCAAAAAGCCCGGCCATTCGGCCGGGCTTTGCGCATTCAAGGTGCGTGACGCGAAGCTTAGTAGCAGACGCGAACCGGGCGAATGACCCAACCGTAGCCATCCCAGTAGCGTTGACGGCGCCAGTAGCAGCCCGGGGCCGGACCTTCGACGTAAGCCGGCGCGGCATAGGCGGGACGGCTGGACGCAATCGCGCCGCCCACAATGGCGCCACCGAGCAGGCCGGCTGCGAGACCGACACCGAGGCCGTCGTGGGCCTTTGCGGCCGGCGCACTGACGGTGATCGCACCTGCGACCGTCACAGCCGCGACGAGGGCGGTCATGATCTTCTTCATGTTTTGAGCTCTCCTGGAGACGGCACCCATGACAGGCGCCAGGTTTAGGTTACTCACGCTTCGAATTGCCAGTCGCGTGAGAAAACACGCAAATCCGTCAACCCTTCGTAAACTCTACAAACGCCGGCCGGCCAGATGCCCCGCAAAAACGGTTTTTTCTGGCCTGGCCAACGTTCGTTTTTCGAAATCCAACGCGTCGGCACGGATTTAATGAAGGTGAATGGCTATTCGCACACGCGCACGCGGCGGATGCGCCAGCCATAGCCGTCCCAGAACCGCTGGCGCTGCCAATAGCAGGCATCCTCGGGTTCGGCGACATAGGCCGGGCCGCCGCCGTAATAGTATGGGCCAGGGCCGGGGCCGTAGTAGTAGCCGGGGCCGTAGCCATAGGGGCTGCCAGCTGCGATCGCGCCTCCGACAATGGCGCCGCCGAGCAGGCCGGCTGCGACACCGGCGGCAACGCGCCCGCCGCCCGCCTGGGCTGGCGCCATGGCAGACGTGGCCAGCGCGGTGGCGGCGACAAGGGCGATGAGCATCTTCTTCATGACCGTACCTTTCCGAGAAACAGCAGACGGCAAAGTTCCGGCGACAAAATTCCATAGTCCGCTTGAACGTGCAATGAACGCAGCCGCCACACGGACGCGCCAATTCAGCAATGCTGCGATGCACAAATCCAAAAAGGTAAATTTGCGCACTCAGAGAACTCGGCGGAACGGCCGAAGCGGGCGTTAGAGAGCGTCGCTCTCTCCGGAATTCTACGACACGCGTGTCGGGGTGTTGCGCGAGCTTCCTCCAGCACCGCTGTTTAAATTCATTCCAGGTTGAGTAGCAGTTTGGAATCGCTTCAAAAGACGTGTTTTTCTTTTGCGAACCCGCATCCGCTTGATTATCCAAAGAGCACGATCTTCAGAAGGTTAGCTCGTTCTATGATTGTGTGTTCCTGCAACGTCATCAGCGATCACGACGTCCGCAACGCTGTCAGCGCGGCCGACGAGCTGCCGCGCAATCCCAAGCAACTCTATGGCTGCCTTGGCTGCAGTGCCGAATGTGGACGCTGCGCCCGGACCATCAAGACGATCATCGACGAGGCGCTGGGACCGTGTGCCCGCGCCTGCCAGTCCGGTTGCCAGCACAACCGCAATCATGCCCATACCCATGCTGCCGTTTCTGACGACGCGGATGCCGTCGGCGAGTTCGCGCTGGCCGCCTGCTGAGGTTTCGCTTCTGCTCCAACCGAGCGCCTCCATAAGCTTTGGAAGGCCAGGTGTTCGGGGTCGTCTTTGCTGCTCGAAGCTGATATTGAGCCGATCGCGGTTCAATTCTTGGAGCACATCATGCAGGGCGACCCGAAGGTCATCGAATATCTCAACAAGGGGCTGCGCAGCGAGCTGACCGCGATCAATCAGTATTGGCTGCACTATCGCCTGTTGAACAATTGGGGCCTGCTGGACATGGCCAAGGTCTGGCGCAAGGAGTCCATCGAAGAGATGGTCCACGCCGACAAGTTCACCGACCGGATCCTGTTCCTCGACGGCTTCCCGAACATGCAGGTGCTCGACCCCTTGCGGATCGGCCAGAACGTCAAGGAGATCATCGAGTGCGATCTGGCCGCCGAGATCGGCGCGCGCACGCTCTATCAGGAAGCCGCGACCTACTGCCATGGCGTCAAGGACTACGTCTCGCGCGACCTGTTTGAGTCCCTGATGAAGGACGAGGAGCATCACATCGATTTCCTCGAAACCCAGCTTGACCTGATCCAGCGTATCGGGCTCGAGCTCTATACCCAGAAGCACGTCGGCGGGCTCGAGAGCGAGCACTGAGTTCAGGCGACCTGCATAGGTCGGCGCAACGGCTTATCGTCCGTGACGGTGTCCCTGCCTCATGCGCGATGCGCACCGACGCAGGGACCCGTGACCACAAGCCGCCGTTTGTGACGCGCGAGAGGCCAAGCTCGCTCAGACCGCGTCCGCCTGCGCAATCTACATGCCGCGATGCGGTGCCGTGGCCAGTAACTCCTGTAATTGCTCGGCATAGAACCTGGCGTTGCCCGTCGTGAGATGGCCTCGCGTCTCGGTCGAGGCCGGGATCAGATAGAGCTTGGCGTTCTTAATGCGCTTCAGCGCCTCCGCCGTCACGCCGGTCTCCGGCGGATTGCGCTCGTCGTCGGCCGAATTGATCGCGAGCACCGTCGCAGTGATCTTCTCCAGATCGGCGGAGGGATCGTCATCGTGCGAGGCTTCCCACTGGTAGATGAAATCGTTGGCGTCGGCGGTGACCGGTGCGGCGAGCCGGTCGTCGACCATCTTGTCGGCCTTTGCCGCAGTCGGCGCCAGCATCTGATAGGCCAGCGTGCCGCCGGCGCTGGCGATGCCATAGGCGGTGATCGCGTATTTCATCATGCGCGGCTGGCGCGTGTAGTTGCCGTTATTGTAGTCGGGATCGTTGCGGATCGTCTCCAGCATGGCCCGCCGCAGCATCCAGTTGCGCGCCGCCATCGCGGTCGGCTGCGAGGCCATCGGCGCCAGCGCATCCATGAAGTCGGGATAGCGCTCGCCCCACAGCCAGCTCTGCATGCCGCCCATCGAATTGCCGATCACGAGCCGCACATGCTTGACGCCAAGGCCTTCGGTCAGCAGGCGATGCTGCGCGTCGACCATATCCGCATAGTCGTAAGCCGGAAATTTGATCTTCAGCCCGTCTGACGGCTTGCTCGATTTGCCGTGGCCGATGCCGTCGGGAATGATGATGTAGTATTTCGCGGTGTCGAGCGGCTGGTCCTTGCCGAACAGCACGCCGGCAAATCCCGGCGTCAGCATGCTCGCGGCCGAGCCGCCGGAGCCGTGCAGCACCAGAACCGGCTGCCCGCTCGGCTCGCCGACGGTCGTGTAGTGCAGCCGCAATTCCGGCATCGTCTCGCCGGTGTGGAACTTGAAGTCCTTGACGATGAAGTCGCCCTGCTTGGGGGCCGGATAATCCGCCGCCATTGCGGCGGCCGGCATCAGCGCGAACGTCAAGGCGATCGCCAGCCGCCGTGCGGTGGTCCAATGTGTCATGTCTCTCTCCCTGAAATGCGCGGGCTGTTGCGGCCGCGTCGTTGTTTTAGAACTGGAAGGGCGCCGCCTACGGCTTGTCCTCGACCTCGGTTTCCGGCCGGTCGCTGCCGGAGGCCGTCTCGGTGTGCCATCTGCCGTCCGCCGTCTCGTATTCGATCATCTCGGTGCGTCCCGGCGTGCGCTGTTCGTTGGCGGCGCGGCGCGCGGACGTCAACGCCGCCGCATGGGAGGAGAAGGTTTCCGAAAACACGCCGTCGACGGTGTAGGCCCAGCCGCCATCATGCTGGACGATCTTGTAGGTCACGTGGCTCATCATGCACTCGCTCATCATTGCCGGGCGCGGGATGCCGCACCCCTGGCGGTCAAGTAAGCGTGCCATCATAATAGGCCAAAGACCATAGGCCGTGTCAGGAGTCCCGCGATGCGATCCGCGGGCCGGACGTTCGGTGGAGGAGGGAGCCATGTGCCGCAATATCAAGACGCTGTTCAATTTCGAGCCGCCGGCGACGGAAGCGGAGATCCGCGCCTCGGCGCTGCAATTCGTCCGCAAGCTCTCGGGCTTTGCCAGGCCGTCGCAGGCCAATGAAGCGGCGTTCCAACGCGCGGTCGAGGAAGTCTCGGACGCCGCGCGGCGGCTGCTGGTCTCGCTGCACACCCAGGCGCCGCCGCGTGATCGCGAGGTGGAGGCGGAGAAGGCGCGCGAGCGGTCGCGGGCGCGGTTCGCCGAACGGTAGAGCATGATCCGGAAAAGTGGAAACCGGTTTTCCGAAAAGATCATGCTCAAACAAGGAGGATGACATCATGATGCGATGCAATGAAATCGCATCATGATGTCGGTCCGGCATAATCCGTGACCCAGCTCACGCTGCGGCCGCGCGGCATCCGGCAGGATGATTGCTTCTCGACGCAATCGGAGACGCCGATGACCAGCCCCAATTTCGCGCTCAAGCTCGGCGCCATCGCCTTCACTCTGCTGTGGGCTGGCTGGATGATGCTGTCGAGCGGTTCGCTCGATGCCGTGAGCATCGCCATCCTGGCTGCCTGCGCGGCTGCGGCCGGTTATGCCTGGTATCGCATGATGCGCTGGTCGTTGCGCCGCATGATGCCGTCGTCCGAGGGCGGGCAGGAAGCTCCGCGCGAGCCGTCTTGAGCAACATCGTTTTGCGCCCGCCGGCGCTGCTTGACCAGTACGGAGTAGCGCCGATCAGAAATCCGCGTCCTCGTTGTGGTGGTGCTTCTTGTGCTTCTTCTTTTTCTTGTGCTTTTTCTTCTTGTGGTGCTGTTCGATCAGCTCCGGATGCGGATCATCGTCCTCGAACGCCTCGTTCAGCATCTCGTCATGCTGGGAGGTCATGAAGATGTCGCGCACCGCGAGCTGCGCGGCCTCGCGCTCATGCGCCTCGCGGTCGCGGGTTTTCTTGTACTCTTCATAGGCTTCGAAGATCTGCTCCAGCCACGGCATCAGCTGATCGATCGTCGGGAGCGTGCCCGCCGGACCTTGCTCGCCGCGCGGTCCCTCGGGTCCTATCGGCCCTTGCGGACCTGCTTCGCCGCGCGGACCTTGTGTCCCCGGCTTGCCTTGCTCACCCGGCTTGCCCTGCGGGCCGGGCTTGCCGTCGGGCCCCGCTTTGCCGCGAAGTCCGTCCGGTCCGCGTCGTCCTGGTTGTCCCTGTGGGCCTCGCGGGCCCGCGCGCCCCTGCCGACCGGCCGGATTCTTCGCCACTACCGCAACTCCACAAACGCTGATTCTCGCCGGAAGCGTAGCAGACGCGCGCCGGGGGCAGCAATTCTGTGGGAGCGGAGATGGCGATCGATCAACATCAATCGCCATCCGCGTTGTCGTGCTTATGTCATCCTATGCGGATGATGGGCTCACGCCCCGTAGGCAGGTACCTCGATTCCATCGGCCACGTAGAGCCTAATGCGATTGCGCAGCGTGCGAACGGGCATGCCGAGCAGCCTTGCTGCATGGGTGCGGTTGCCGTGGCAGCGGCCGAGCGTCTGCACGATTAGCTCGCGCTCGATTTCTGAGAGCGGCGTTCCGATCAGCAGCGGAACAACCTCGTTCGCGAACCGCCCTGGTGTCGGCGGCGGCAAATTCGGGACACTGGATAGGTCGATGGCATGGTGTGACAGATCGTGTGACATGGAACTCCTCCCGATCAACGCCCCGCGCCGGCACAAGACGCGGAAAACATCGAGACCAATAAACACCCACCCCGTAAAACAACGTGGTCCGATAAGGTTAACGACCGCTTAACGCTGACCGCCGCCCGGTTGAATGTCAAGAAAATGCCTCGCTTTCGCGCGTCCGGCGACGCATTCCGCCCTGCGCGGCGGCCGTGTCGCTGGTGGATTAAGCGCACGGAAACGCTGCGCGTCGCATAAGGGCGATGTTTTCTCGTCCTGGGCAACACACGGCAAGCACCTTGGCCGAACCATCTTCCGCCGCCTGGAAAGCCGCGATCGAGCGGTTGCTGCAGGCCAATCCGATCGACTGGCGTGACGCGGTCGCGCTGGTCGATGACATCGCGCGCCTGAGCGTGGAGCCGACCTTGCGTCAAGCGGCTACGCAGGCGCTGCCGATCCTGCGCAGTGCCGCCGGCTTCGGTGCTGACACCATCACGCATGATGCGGCGCGGCGTCGCCTGATCATCGTGCTCGACGTGCTGATCGAGCTCACCACGCCGCGCTTCGGCCGTCGTGGCGCCCAGCCGAAACCGCTGACGCCGGACCAGCACGCGCGCAAGCTGCTTGGCCTGCCGATCTCGGGCGCGCTGTCGGCACCTGAAATCCACGGCGCCTTCCGTCGCGCCGCCAAGACCATGCATCCGGATGCCGGCGGCAGCGAACAGGCGTTTCGCGAGCTGGTGGCCGCGCAGGATGAGCTGATGAGGCGGTGAAGCCGCCATCTTGAACTCTGCAGATATCAGGCGGCTCATGCGACGATCGCTGTGACGATGCGCATGCTGCTGCCCCTATGGCTTTTCGCCCACAGTCGCCGCCGTACATGCGTTCTGCCGCGCAAAGGGCTAAATTCAGCCCGATCGATTCGTTTGGTCTCATCACGCACGTCTTTTGGTCCTGCTCACAGCTTTACGGAGTTTTCCGCACATGAAGATCGCATCCTTGCTTCGCGGCGCGCTGGTCGCTTTCACCGCCTTCGCGGGCAGCCTGCTGCCGGGCGCGGCATTCGCCGATGGCGGCACCATCACGCTGACGATCTACAAGGCGGGCTGGATCATCGGCGGTTCGGGCGGCTCCGGCGTGCTGTATTTCCGTGGGCGGGCCTATCCGCTGTCGACCGGCGGTCTCGATTGGGGCCTCGTGTTCGGCGGCTCGCGCACCGTGTTGCACGGCCGTGTCAGCCACATCTTCCGGCCCTCCGACGTCGCGGGCGTCTATGGCGCGGCCGGCGCGGGCCTTGCGGTCGGCCGCGGCGTGCGCGGCATCGTGCTGACCAACCAGAAGGGCGCGGTGCTCGAGCTCGCCGGCGAGCAGATCGGGCTTTTGGCCAATGTCGACCTCTCAGGCCTTGCGATTGGGCTGCGGTAGTATTGCTCTGCGGTACGAGGTTTCGCTGTTAGTAAAGCTGTCGTTACCCGCGCAGGCGGGTGATCCAGTACGCTGTGGCTTCTCGATCGATCGCTGACGTCTCTGGAATACTGGGTCACCCGCTTTCGCGGGTGACGACCAGCGAAGCGCGATGCGTGAGCAGTTACGCATTCACATGCGCCGCGAGCTCCAGCCATGGCCGCAACGTCCAGGCGCCGGAGGCCGCGCCCGAGGGCGAGGCGAGCACGAAAATGTCGGGGACATCGTCGCGCCGCGGCTGCCGGCCGAACGCGATCGTCGATGTCGGTACACCGTAGAACAGGCTCGCCGCCTTCTTGCTGGTAAAGGCGATCGCGCGCGGGCGATAGCGGCGCATCTTTGCAAAGAAGCCTTCGACGTCGACGCCGGCCTTCAGCGCAACGTGGTCCATGCCGGCGCCGTGCTTGCAGAGGTCGGTGAAGCCGATACCGAGATCGAGCAGCGCGGCAAACTCATGCGGCTGATAGAGCCTAGGCGTGAGGCCCGTCGCATGCAGCGTGCGCCAGAAGCGGTTGCCGGGATGCGCATAGTAGTGACCCGTCGCAGCCGAACGCGCGCTGGCTGCAGTGCCGACGAAGACGAGACGCAAGTCTGGCTTGAGCTGGTCGGGCAGGCGGTCGCGCCGATCCGCAGCGCCGCTCATCTCGCGCGCATCATTTCTTGCCGAAGTGGATGACCTCGCCGGTCCGAGGATTAATGCCGATCCGCGGTCCATCCGTCGCATCCTCATCTGCTTGCGGATACTGCTCCGGTGCCTTGCCTTTGGCGGCGACCACGCGCGGATAGCGCGCTTTCGGCTGCCTCACCCCGGTGGCCTTCAGCGTGATGCGGAACAGCCAGTCGTCGCCATAGTCGAACAGGAACAGCAGCGTATGGCCGGTCTGCGGGAAGGCCAGCGCGATCTTCGTCTTCTCGACCCCGAGCACGCCGGGATCGGCTTCGCCCATATCGGCAAACAGCTCATATTGCGGATGGACGATCTTGATCTTCGACAGGGTCAGCCCGGTGTAGAAGCCGAACGCGTGGTCGAAGTCGAAGCCGAACGCCTGCACGATGGCTTCGGCCAGTTTGGTGAGCGACTTCGCCGGATCGATTTCGATGTCGCGATAGACCGAGCGCCGGCCATCGAGCGCCGCGTGCAGGATGAAGGTCTCGTTCTGAGCCATTCCGGTCTCCGCGAGGCACACATGGCGCCCTCCGGGAGACTACACGGGCGGGATGACGGGGGCGAGAGCGGCTTGCGCAACTCGGCGCAGTTGTCCCGTCCATCCACATGATCCGCTGCAAAAAAGGACTGTAGCTCGTTGTACCGGCTGGTGCGCGTAGGGAACCGGCGATCACCGAAAGCCGCGATCGCCGGACGTCCTGTCGCCGGAGCTTGGCCGGCGTTACAGCGTGCAGCTGCGCTGCTCGCGCATCTTGAGCTGGACGGTCATCGCCTCGGTGAAGGTCGGCATCGGCTTGCTGACCACCTTGTAGGTCGACGGCCATTGAGCCGGCTTGGCATTGAGCTGCTCGTTCCAGATCTGGCAGATGCCGGTATTGTCCCAGCGGATCACATAATAGCCGGGCTGAGCGGCACCGACCGTCGGCTCGACCGGAGCAGCATGGTGCCGATGGGCCGCGATGGCAGGCGCGATGGACGCAGCAGCCACCGCGACGGCGGCAGCGAAAGTGACGAAGCGACGCATGAGAAACCTCCCGTAACAAACAAATACCCCAGCCGCCGCGATGCGCAGCGGTGCCCCTCCCGAGCGGCGGGCAAGCGGGTCAGTGCTGCGGCAAAAGCGCGCGCCTTGCAAGTGCGGGACGCGGCCGTTCACATCGATGTCAGTGCGCGCCGCGAACTCCGGTCGCGAGCGTGGCTTTGCGGTGACTCCTGGGCTTCGCCGCGCAAAGCTGTCGGCGACAAATCCGAGCGTCTCACTTCGCCAGCGACGCGATGCCCTCGATCTCGATCAGCATTTTCGGGTCGGGCAGCGCGGCGACAACGCAGGTGGTGCGGGCCGGGTAGGGCGCAGGGCCAAACGCCTCGGCATAGAGCCGGTTCATGACAGCGACATCGGCAGCGCGGGTCAGTAGCACATTGACCTTGACCAGGTCGCGCATCGTGGTCCCGGCCCCGTTCAGCACGCGCGTGAAGTTGGTCACGACATTGGCGAACTGCACCTCGAACCCGTCGGGCAGCGCGCCCTGCGCGTCAAAGCCCGGAATGCCCGAGATGAAGACGAGATCACCGACACGAGTGCCGAACGACAACGGCGGGGCTTTGACGTTGGAGGGAGCGGGGATGTGGTGGATGGGCATTGGGGACCTCTGATCTGTTAGGGGACAGTCGAGGATACCGTAAATGCGCTCGTAGAGTGGGCAAAGGCACGTTCGCGCGGATGCGTGCGACTTGGACGGTGTAGATGCGCCGCGCCCACCATTGTCCGGAGGGATGTCGTGAATGGTGGGCACACTTCGCTTTGCTACCCTACATTCTGATCATCTATTCACGGTCGCGTGGATCGCCTCGCAATGGCGCACCAGGTTGGGACGCGATGACACGAACCCCTTCAACGGTGTTGGAATTGGATAGTAATGGATGTTGGCGATGAAGCCGTAGATGCCGGCATCGATGCTGGTCGGCGCCGCCCCGTGTACATAACCTTCGGCCGAGACCAATTCGGCTAGCACCTCAAGGTCAGCCAGCCCCCGTGCGTAGGCCTGGTCCGGCGTGTAGCGCCCAATGCCCTGATAATAATAGCGCTGCGCGTTGTAGTCCCGCGCCTTGTCGAGACCGCCGGCGTCGAGCTGCGGATGCTGAGCCATGAACGCATCGCGGAACAGCGGATAATAGCGATCGTCCTTCCAGCGCGAATAGGACATCACCCAATAGAGATCGTCGAGCATGCGCGTGACCAGAAGATTGGTGCGACGCTGCGCCGAAGAGAGCGCGGCATCGATGGTCAGGCCGTGCTTTCGGATGAGGTGCGCGATGATCGTGTCGGAATCGCCTGTTGTCTCGCCGTCCTCGACGATATAGGGCAGCTGCCCGCGCGGCGCCGCCGAGGCATCGAACAGGTGCTCATGCACGAACGGAACGCCCGCGAGCTTAAGGAAGGCAAAGACCTTCAGCCCGTAGCCGTTGTTGTCGGCGACCCCGAACAGCGGGGGATAGGAATAGAGCGTGAGCATGGGGGCGGACTTACAGCAGAATGCAACGCGCTTGAACGGCAATCGTCCTGCAGCAATCGCCGCAGCGTGATGATATTTCAGCGCGTCAAAAAAGTGAAGCTGCCATATCCCGCGCGAGCAGTCTGTCAGACGACCGATTGTGGTGCTTGTCGCAAGCAAAAAGCCGGGCTTTCGCCCGGCTTCGTGGATGGCCGGGTCGAGCCCGGCCATGATGGTGGAGAGAGTAGGAGGCCTCACAACACCCTGTTGCTCTCCTTCACCTTCTCCGCGTCGAGATACACGTTGCTGCCCATCTCCTTGAACTTGGCGCTCATCTGGGCCATGCCGTCCTCGACGGTGCCGCTGATCGAGAGGCCGACGCCGGCCGGGTCGTTCAACGTTGCCGCATAGTCCCGCACGTCCTGGGTGATCTTCATCGAGCAGAACTTCGGGCCGCACATCGAGCAGAAATGGGCGACCTTGTGGGCTTCCTTCGGCAAGGTCTCGTCGTGGAAGTTCTTCGCGGTGTCCGGATCGAGGCCGAGGTTGAACTGGTCGGTCCAGCGGAAGTCGAAACGGGCGCGGGACAGCGCATCGTCGCGCAGCTGCGCGGCCGGGTGGCCCTTGGCGAGATCGGAGGCGTGGGCCGCGATCTTGTAGGTGATGACGCCGACCTTGACGTCGTTGCGGTCGGGCAGGCCGAGATGCTCCTTCGGCGTCACGTAGCAGAGCATGGCGCAACCGAACCAGCCGATCATCGCAGCTCCAATGCCCGAGGTGATGTGGTCGTAGCCCGGTGCGATGTCGGTGGTCAGCGGCCCGAGGGTGTAGAACGGTGCCTCGCCGCACTCCTTGAGCTGCTTGTCCATGTTGATCTTGATCTTGTGCATCGGCACGTGGCCGGGGCCTTCGATCATGACCTGGCAGCCCTTGTCCCACGCCTTCTTGGTCAGCTCGCCAAGCGTTTCCAATTCAGCGAATTGCGCGCGGTCGTTGGCATCGGCAATCGAGCCCGGACGCAGGCCGTCGCCGAGCGAGAACGAGACGTCATACTTGCGCATGAGGTCGCAGATCTCGTCGAAATGCGTATAGAGGAAGCTCTCCTTGTGATGCGCCAGGCACCACTTGGCCATGATCGAGCCGCCTCTGCTGACGATGCCGGTGACGCGGCTCGCGGTGAGGTGGATGTAGGCCAGCCGCACACCGGCATGGATGGTGAAGTAGTCGACACCTTGCTCGCACTGCTCGATCAGGGTGTCCTTGTAGAGCTCCCAGGTCAGCTTGACCGGATCGCCGTCGCACTTCTCCAGCGCCTGATAAATCGGAACGGTGCCGATCGGGATCGGCGCATTGCGCAAAATCCATTCGCGCGTGGTGTGGATGTTGCGGCCGGTCGAGAGGTCCATCACGGTGTCGGCGCCCCAGCGGATCGCCCACACCATCTTGTCGACTTCCTCCTCGACCGACGAGGTCACCGCCGAGTTGCCGATATTGGCGTTGATCTTGGTCAGGAAGTTGCGGCCGATGATCATCGGCTCCAATTCGGCGTGGTTGATGTTGCAGGGGATGATGGCCCGCCCCCGCGCGATCTCGGAACGCACGAACTCAGGCGTGATGAAGGCCGGCACCGCGGCGCCAAAGCTCTCGCCGTCGGCCAGCGCAGCTTCGGCGCGCTCCAGCTGCTGCTTGCGGCCGAGATTCTCACGCTCGGCGACGTAGATCATCTCCTTGGTGATGATGCCGGCGCGGGCGAATTCCAGCTGCGTCACCTTGTGGCCGTCGAGACCGCGTAAGGGTTGGTGATGCGCGGTGAAGGCCTTTGCGGCATGGGAGGCGCCGACATTGCCGTTGTCTTCGGGCTTGATGACGCGGCCTTCATATGGCTCGACGCCGCCGCGCTCGCGCACCCAGGCCTGGCGGCTGCGTGCGAGACCGGCATTGACGTCGATGGTCACGGCCGGATCGGTGTAGGGGCCGGAGGTGTCGTACACGGGAAGGTTCGGCTCGCCTGCGCCTTCGGAAAGGATGATCTCGCGCAGCGGCACGCGGATATCAGGCGCGCTGTCAGGTGTCGCGTAGATCTTGCGCGAGGAGGGCAGGCCACCGGTGGTGACGGCGGGAAGCGTGGTGTCGGGATTGGAGCGGATGTTCATGGGATCCTCCTGAGTTGTTCGTATCGGAGTGAATTGTCGTCGTCATTGCGAGGAGCGTCGGCGACGAAGCAATCCAGAGCTTCGCGCGTGGCTCTGGATTGCTTCGCTTCGCTCGCAATGACGGGGAGAGAGCGTGACATCACACCTTCTCCTTCGTCGCATCGAGCCACGCATGCACGCGAGCGTCGGGGTCCGGGTTCTGCGTCACATCGCTGACCACTGCGATCGAGTCGGCGCCGGCGGCGAAGACCTCGGGGGCCTGCTCCAGCTTGATGCCGCCGATCGCGACCAGCGGAATGGCGCCGACGCGCTGCTTCCACTCGGTGATCTTCGGGATACCCTGCGGCGCGAAGCGCATCGATTTCAGCGTGGTGAAAAAGATCGGGCCGAGCGCGACGTAGTCCGGCTTTGCCGCGAGCGCGGTTTCCAGCTCGGCGTCGTCATGGGTCGAAATGCCGAGCGTCAGCTTCGCCTCGCGGATCGCGGCGAGGTCGGCGTCGGCGAGGTCTTCCTGGCCGAGATGCAGATGTTCGGCGCCGGCGACGATCGCCGCACGCCAGTAATCGTTGACGATCAACCTGGTCGTCGTGCCCTTGGTGATGGCGAGCGCATCGGTGACGATCTGCAGCGCCTCGCCGTCATTGAGATCTTTCGCGCGCAATTGCACGGTGCCGACGCCGAGATTGGTCAGGCGCTCGACCCATGCGAGCGAGTCGACGACAGGGTAAAAGCGATCAGGATACGGCATGCCAGAACGGTGTCCCAACGACAGGGGTGGAGGGGGAGGCGAAATCGCGGGCGTCCATCAGTCCGGCCTCGTAAGCGGTGCGGCCCGCCTCACAGCCGAGCCTGAAGGCGCGCGCCATCGCCACGGGATCGGCGGCCTTGGCGACAGCCGTGTTGAGCAGCACCGCGTCATAGCCGAGCTCGAAAGCTTCCGCGGCGTGGCTCGGCGCACCCAGGCCAGCGTCGACCACCAGCGTGATGTCGGGCAGGCGGTCGCGCAGCAGCTTGAGCGCATCGCGGTTGATGATGCCCTTCGCGCTGCCGATCGGCGCGGCCCAGGGCATCACCGCCTTGCAGCCGGCATCGACCAGCCGCGTCGCCACCGAGAGATCCTCGGTGCAATAGGGGAAGACCTCGAAACCGTCCTTGATCAGGATGGTGGCGGCTTCGACCAAGCCGACGACATCCGGCTGCAAGGTGTCGTTGTCGGCGATCACTTCGAGCTTGATCCAGGACGTGCCGAACAATTCGCGCGCCAGCTTGGCCGTGGTGACGGCTTCGCGCACGCTGCGGCAGCCGGCGGTGTTCGGCAGCACGGTGACGCCGAGCTCGCGGATCAGCTTCCAGAACGCATCGCCGGTCTTGCCGCCCGCGGATTCGCGCCGCAGCGACACCGTGACGATTTGCGATCCCGATGCCCGGATCGCGTCCTGCATGATCGCCGGCGAGGGATAAAGCGCCGTGCCGATCAGCAGGCGCGAGGTGAAGGTTTTTCCGTAGAAGGTCAGCATGGGAATAGTCTCTCCCCAAATGAGGCAGTCATCCCAGCGAAGGCGGGGATCCAGTATTCCAGAGACGGTTCGGTTGAACTGATAGGCCGCGGCGTACTGGATCGCCCGGTCAAGCCGGGCGATGACGGCGGAATGTGGAGTGTGAGCGCGGGTCTCATCACTTCACCCTCCCTGTCTGGGGGTGATGATCTCGATCTCATCGCCGGCTTTCAGCGCCGTCTCGGCCCAGCGGCTCTTCGGCACCACGTCGTAATTCAGCGCGATGGCAAAATGGGTGCCTTCGTAGTCGAGCTCGCCGAGCAGCGCGGCGACATCGGTCGCACCGATCTCGCGCGCTTCGCCGTTCACGGTCACGCGCATCGCATCACCTCATTGTCGATCTGGCCTTGCGCGACGTAGTTCAGGGTCGCCTGGGCCAGTGCGGGCGCAATCAGGAAGCCGTGGCGATAGAGTCCGTTGACGCGGATCTCATCGTCGCCGGCCACCGTGATGCGCGGCAGGTTGTCAGGGTATGCGGGACGAAGCCCCGAGCCGAATTCGAGGATGCGCGCCTCTGCGAAGGCCGGGTGCACGGCATAGGCGGCGCCGAGCAGCTCCAGCGCCGAGCGCAAGGAGACGCCGCTGTCCTCGGCCTCTAACGAGGTCGCGCCCAGCATGAACAGATTGTTCTCGCGCGGGATTACGTAGAGCGGCCAGCGCGGATGCATCAGCCGCACCGGGCGGGCGAGCTGCACCTCATCAGTTTCGATCAGGATCATCTCGCCCTTGACGCCGCGCAGCTCCGGCTCGACGTCGCGGGCCTCCAGCCCGCGGCAATCGATCACGAGCCCGTCGAGGTCGTTGCGGGATACATCGCTGTCGAAATGGATGGTGCCGCCGGCTGCGATGATGCGCTGGTGCAGCTTGGGCAGCACCCGGCGCGGCTCGACATGGCCCTCGGCCGGATAGAACAGACCCTCGCGAAAACGCCCCTCCAGCGACGGCTCGAGTTCGGCGAGCTGAGCTGCGTCGAGCCGCTGATGGCCTGACGTGCGGCGCGCGAAGCGCTCGTAGTCGGCGCGGTCGCGCGCATGGGCCACCACCAGCGAGCCGTTGAACGGCGTTTCAGGCAGCTCGCGCCGCCACAAATCGAGCGCGGCCAGTCCCAGCCGGCTGATGACCGGCTCGGACGCTTCGCTCTCGCAATAGGGTGCCAGCATGCCGCCGGCCCAATGGCTGGTCGCGCGCATCGAGGCGGCGCCGCTGCGCTCGTGCAAGGTCACGGCGTGGCCGGCTTGCGCGAACAAAAGGGCCTGCCACGCACCGGCAACGCCTGCGCCGATGATCGAAACGGAGGAACCCCCCCGCAAAATGCTGCGATGCTGCATCCCTGTCCCTTCGCCGGCATGACCCGGATCAGGTTCAAAGGGTCACCGCACAGGTGCGGTATCTCAGCTCCCCCTCGGAGCTCCCCTCGGAACGGCGCTAATGTAGACCGATGCTGACGCGTGTCAACGGACTGTCACGCGATGGCAACGTGCAAAATTTCAGGAACCACGTCGCAGGGCGGCGCCGGCCAGCCGTTACCGGCTCGCTGCGGCCTGCTTGTCGAGCAGCGCCCGGCTGGCATGCTTTGCGGCGTGAATCGCGCCAGCGGGCTTCGGCGTGATATCGAGCGGCGCGTGCATGCGTTCTGATCGGGCGAAGGGCTGCGCCTCGGCGAAGCGCTGGCGCTTGGCGACCTCATAATAGCCCTTGGCGAAATATTGCACGGCGCGGTCGTGGTTGCCGTTTGCGGCACGATAGGCGCCAGCGAGGTATTTCACGCCATACATGAGATTGGTGTTGGGATCGTGCAGGCCCCTGGCGTCGCCGGTGTAGCCGAGCCCGCGGGCCGTGCCGAGCTTGATCTGCATCAGTCCGATGCAGCCGCAGCTGCCGACCAGGTCTTTCTGGTATTTGCTTTCGCGCACGATGACGCGATGGACCAGCGCCTCCGGCACGTTGTTGGCCCGGGCGTGGGTGGCAACCAGCGCGTCGATCTCCGGGTGGCCGGTGTGCATGTAGCTCGGCCTGGTGTCGCTCGGCTTGGCATCGGCCGCCGTCGGCGTGGCACTATCAGCCGCATCTGCCGCAGGCGCCTCGGTGGCTTGCATGTCGGCCGGCGTCGCGTCTGCCTGCAGCTCGGGCTGCGCAGCGGCGTCCGCATCAGTTGCTTCGGTCTCGGCGGGCTTCGGTGCGGGGAGGGGAACCTTGCCCTTGATCGGCTTGCCGCCTTTGGATGCCGTCCTGACATGGGCGCTCTTGCTCGCGTCAGTCCTGATAGCGTCGGGCTTGGTGGCATCGGTCTTGGCCGCGACGGCGGTCTCGGTCGGCTCGCTCGTGGTCTCGGCCGCCCTGACGCCGACGCCAGAGAGCGCAAGGCCTGCAACGCAGGCCGAAACCAGCAAACGTTTCATCGATCAGTCCCCCGGGAACCACCAGCATGTGCCCGCGCCCCGCGCGCGAAGCAGCTCCCCCAGCCGTTAAGGCTTTACGCACCTTAATTGTCGCGACTGGCGGGCAGCAATGTGGCGAAAATCTGGCGGCGCCGGCAGCGCGGTAACTAGTTCCCGAAGCGGCCGAATTTACCAGGAATTATGTCCGGGTGTGGTTGGCTGGCCTCAGTTCCCTGCGGCCACAGGACGTTCGATGACGCTTTCCGTCACCCATTCCGACGCGACGGTCCGGCCGGCCCAAGGCCTGCTGCCGCTCTGGGTCGGAGCCGGCGTCTACGTGCTGCTGCTGGTCGCGGGCAACCGGCTGCTCGCCGATACCGACACGCTCTGGCAGATCACGGTCGGGCAGTGGATCCTCGACCATCACGCCGTCCCCGAGACCGATGTCTATTCCTTCACGATGCGCGGCCAGCCCTGGATCTCGACGCAATGGCTGGCGCAGGTGCTCTACGCCAAGGCCTATGCGATCGCAGGCTGGCGCGGGCCGGTGGTGCTCGCGGCCTCCGCGATAGCGCTGACCTTCGCACTGTTCGTGCGCTTCCTCAGCCGGCATCTGCGCGAGAGCACCACGTTGCTGTTTGCCACCGCCGCGCTGCTTCTGACCCTGCCGCATCTCCTGGCGCGGCCGCATGTGCTGGCGTTTCCGCTGCTGGTGTTGTGGATCGGCGGCCTGATCGATGCCGCCGACCGCAGAGCGGCGCCGCCGCTCGCGCTGACCTTGTTGCTCGCGCTCTGGGCTAATCTGCACGGCGGCTTCGTGTTCGGCCTGTTCTTCATCGCTCCCGCCGCCCTCGATGCTCTGGTGAATGCGGACGCGTCTGCGCGCCGGGCGCTTGCGCTGCGCTGGGCGGTGTTCGCGCTCGTCGCATTGGGGGCGAGCTGCGCCACGCCCTATGGCTGGAACGCGCTGCTGGCCTCGCAGAAAATCCTCTCGCTCGGCGCGGCGCTGCCGCTGATCGTCGAGTGGACGCCGACCAATTTCGGCAGCCTCGGGCCGTTCGAGGTCTGCCTGCTGCTCGGCATCGGCTTCACCTTGTTGAACGGCATCAAGCTGCCGCCGGTGCGTATCCTGATGCTGCTCGGCCTGTTGCACATGGCCTTGGCGCAGGGCCGCGCGGCCGAGATCCTGGCGCTGGCCGGACCGCTGGTGCTGGCCGTGCCGCTGTCGCGGCAGATGGACGGCGCGCTCGCCGCGGACGGTCCGGGAATGCATGCTGCGCCGTGGCGTACCGTGGCGGCCGTCGTGTTCGCGCTGACCATCGGCACCGTTGCCTCAGGCTCGGTGCTGCACTTCGCGCCGCGCACGCGCGGCATGCCGGTGGCTGCAGTGACCGAGCTGAAAAAGCTCCATCTGACGCGCGTGCTCAACGATTATGATTTCGGCGGCTATTTGATCGCCTCGGGCGTCGCGCCGTTCATCGACGGCCGCACCGAGCTGTATGGCGAGAAATTTTTCGTCGACCACAACGCGGCGTCCGGCCTGATGGAGCCGGACAATCTGTTCCGCCTGCTCGACCAATATAACATCGAAGCGACCTTCCTGCGTACCCAGAGCGCCGCGACCAAGCTGCTCGATCACATGGACGGCTGGGAGAAGGTCTATTCGGACGACATCGCCACCATCCATCTGCGCAAAGCCGCTGCGCGACACAGCGTCGAACCGGTCGTCAACCCGGTCGCCAAATAGTTAACGCGGCCGGCCGCGATGTGCGGCGCACTCGCCTCTGATTGTCGTTCAAAAGACGCAATTGCCGCGCTAGCATTGGAGCTGCTCGGGTCGGACAGCGGCGCTTACGCATTGGCGCGCGGGCCTCGATCCGTTCATGCCATTCTCATTCAACCGTCATGCGGAAAGGAGTTTGTCATGGTCATGACCAGAACCCGTCACGAGTCCGTTGATCACGTTCAGGCCCTTCCGCGGAATAATCCTTGCGCTCAATGCGGTATGCCGATCCCGATTCCCGAGTGGATCGAGCAGGGCGACGGACGCGCCGCATATCTCTGGCATTGCTTCGCCTGCGACTATCAGTTCGAAGCGGTCGCCTATTTCCCTGACGATGACGACGGCGGTCACGCACTCGCGGCCTGATTTTGGCGTGCCATGATGTCGCGCCTTTGCGGCGCACATCTGAAATCCATGGTTCCCCAGGGAACGCGGGCCGATCCTCGCAGTTCTCTCGTCACCATTTGCTGACTAAGGGAGAACTCACATGCTGATGAAAACTGTCGCGGCCGGCCTTGCCGGTTCCCTGCTGCTCGCCGGCGCAGCTTTTGCCGCCGAGACTTCTACGACCACCTCGACCACCGCCGCGAAAACCGGTGACACTACGGCGGCGTCATACCAGGGCGACTGGCGCGCTTCCAAGCTCGTTGGTCTCAAGGTTTACAACGATAACAACGAGAGCGTCGGCTCGATCAATGACATGCTCGTTGACAAAAGCGGGAACATCAAGGCTGTCGTCATCGGCGTCGGCGGCTTCCTCGGCATGGGTGAGCACCTGGTCGCGGTATCGTTCGACAAGGTGAAGTTCTCGGATCAGCCGGTTGCCTATACCGGCGCCTCGAATGCACCGGCCTCAGGCACCACTCACCCCGCCGGCACCGCGCCGCCGACCTCGACTACCACGACGGGTTCGACTGCCACCACGCCGTCTACGTCGTCCTCAACCTCCACGACAAGCTCGAAGTCGAGCCGTTGGTATCCGGACCATGCGGTGTTTAACGCCAACAAGGATGAGCTGAAGGCGATGCCCGAGTTCAAGTACTCCGAGTAATCAGGTCGAGCTTACGCTCGGTTCAAGTCAAGAGGGCACGTCCGGCCTGGCCGGGCGCGCCCTCATTCGTTTGAAATCATCTCAGGCCGCAGCAGCCTGCAGCGGCTTGTGCCGCACCGGCAGGCGGATGCGCGCGATCAGCCCATTCGGCGCGCGATCGTGCAATGACAGCTCGCCGTTATGGGCGGCGGCGATCGCATTGGCGATCGACAGTCCAAGGCCGAAGCCGGTCGCCTCGTCCATGTTGCGGGCGTGGTCGCCGCGCACGAACGGTTCCAGCACCAGCGCCTTGTCGGCATCGGAGATGCCGGGGCCGTTATCCTCGACATCGATCGTCATGTCGTCAGCGAGTACACTGAGCCGTATCGTCACCACGGTGCCGAACTTGACGGCGTTCTCGACCAGGTTGGTGACGCCGCGCAGCAGGTCGTCCGGCCGCACCGTGGCCATGGCGTGCCCCGGACCGGCATAGCTGACCGCATAGCCCATATCGGTGAACTGATCCGCGACGAGCTCCAGAATGCTCGCGACATCGACCAGCGTCATCGGCTCGAGCTTGCGGCCGTTGCGCAGGAACGACAGCACCGAGCTCAGCATCGTATGCATCTGGTCGAGATCGGCGAGCATCCGGCTGCGCTGGATCTCATCCTCGACGAATTCGCATCGCAGCCGCATGCGCGTGATCGGCGTACGCAGATCGTGGCTGATCGCCGCCAGCATCTTGGTGCGATCGTTGATCAGCCCGGTGATCCGCTCGCGCATCCGGTTCAGGGCGCGAGCCAGCGCGCGGATTTCCTCCGGGCCGCGCTCGGGCAAAGCGGATGCATCGCCGTCGAGGCTGAAGCTCTCGGCCGCCTTGGCGAATGAGGATAGCGGCGCCGTCAGCGCGCGCGCCGCCCACAGGCCGAGCAGCGTGACGATGATCACCGCGAACATCACGGTCGTGATCCACGGATTGCCCCAGAACGGCGGTTCACGGTGATGCAACAGCATTTTCGCCGAGATCATCATGCCGTCGGGAAATTCGACGACGACGCCATGCGCCCCCCCGTTCGGCGGCAGCGAGGCCACCTTGAAAAAGGGACCGAGGCGACGCTGGATGAAGTTGTGCGGCGATCGCGGCTCGGGCGACGCGGGCAGAGAGCCGGAATACGCCTGGATGTCGAGTTGCGGAAAACCGCGCGCGATGTCCGCCATCAGTCGCGGCCGCTCCGCGTCCGGGGCGCGCGCCAAGATCTGGACCGCCGAAAACAGCTCCGCCGGCCCGGGCTCGTTCTCGAACTCCGGCGGCTCGGAGCGCTCGACCAGGAATACCGCGGTGATGATGATGTGCAGCGCGATGATCGATGCCGCCACCAGTGCGGTGATCTGGCTGCGGATGCCTTTCATGCGCAGAATGTCGAACCGCTGCATGGCGCGCTCTTCGCGATCAATGACTGGATGGAGCCGGCAACACCTCGACCATGGGCGTGAACATGTAGCCGCCGGAGCGCACCGTCTTGATCATGGTCGCCTCCTGCGGATCGGACTCGATCTTGCGGCGGATGCGGCTGACCAGCACGTCGATCGAGCGCTCGAACGAGCCGGCGCTGCGGCCCTGGGTCAGGTCGAGCAGGCTGTCGCGCGACAACACGCGGCCGGGCCGTTCGCAGAAGGTACGGAGCAGATCGAACTCGGCGCTGGTCATGGCGACGCGCGCGCCCTGCGGGTTGCGCAGCTCGCGCAGCCGGAAATCGATTCGCCAGCCGAGGAAGGTGAGCGCGCTTGCGCCTTCCGTTGCGCTCGCGGTCATCGCAGCCGCCTGCCGCCGCAGCACCGCATTGATACGGGCGAGCAGCTCGCGCGGATTGAACGGCTTCGGCAGATAGTCGTCGGCGCCCATCTCGAGCCCGAGAATGCGATCGACGTCCTCGCCGCGCGCTGTGAGCATGATGATCGGCACCTGCAATTCGGCGCGCAGCTTGCGGCACAGCGTCAGCCCGTCCTCGCCGGGCAGCATGACGTCGAGAATCAGCAGGTCGACGCGATGATCGCCCATGATCTTCGTCATCTCGCGGCCGTCGGTCGCGGTGGTGACGTTGCAGGAGTTGTTGCGGAGATATTTCGCGATCAGCGTTCGCGTCTCGCGATCGTCCTCGACGACGAGGATATGGGGAGATGTCTGGGTCATGCTGTTTGTTTGACCTCAAATCGCGGCAAACTGGCGAGGAGTTTTTTGTTACGGATTGTTTCCGGCGCCCACCAAGGCTCCGATACGTCAGACGCTTGCTGACAAGGTCACACCGGTTCCGTCAACCTTACCAGGGTGGTTTCTCGCCTACACGTTAACGTCCGGACAGGAAAGTGACTTCGCTGACGTCGCACGTTGCTAACACCGCAGAGGCAAGCCACGGCACGTGGCCCCATCAAGCTGTGCGGCCGGCAGTACTTTCCCGGAGTGAGGGCGACGCACTAGGATGGAGCGCAAGCGAACGTCATCGCGCTTCGGCTGGTTGGGATGATGGTTTGAGCGTTGCTACGCGGCGCTGTATCGCTCCAGATCCAAAGCGAGCTTCTCCAGAGGCTGCCTGTTGCCGATCTGCGCCATCCAGCACCACAGTTCGAGAACGAACAGGAGGTGATAGAGGTCGAGCGCTTGCGGCGCCTGTTGGCGATCGAGATCGCCGTAGCCTTCGAGCAGCGCATCCCGCTCTTCCGGCTTCAGATAGAAGGCTGCCTTGGCGACATCCATCAGCGGGTCTCCTGCGAGCGCGTTCTCGAAATCCACCACACCCGTCAGGCGCACGTGGCCATGCGAGACGGAGGCCAGCAGGTTGCCGGCATGCAGATCGTTGTGGCACAGGACGGGCTGCGTGCATCCGTCCAGGAGCTCTGCGTGGTCGACGACATGCTGGGCCATCTTGTCGGCAAGGCGTGCATCACCGCCGCGCTCCATAAATTCCTTGAGCTTGCGCTGGAATTGATAGTCCAAATAGAGCCGATTGGTGGCACGCGGAGCCACAATGCTTTTGGAGCCGATATAGCCGAACACCTCCATCGGAATGCGATGAAACTCGCGCAGCAGCCGGCCGACCTCCACATAGGCGGACAGGCGCTCCGCCGGGCTTAGCGTTTCTTCCAGGCCGCCCAGGCCCAGTTTGATGCCATCGAGCCTGGTCATCACCGTGAAGTTCAGATCGAGGCATTTCTTGGAATTATCGGTCAGCAGAATGCGCGGAACGGGGACGCTGAGCCGATTCCCGATCAGTCCGAGGACCGTCACCTCCTTCTGCATCTTCCAATGTAAGTCGTCGGGATAGACCTTGAGCACCAGCGGAGGATCGCTCGCGTTCACGAAAGCGATCTCGTAGACCGCCGCCATCTCGCCGCCATGAAGTCTAGTGACCGCAGCGACGGCTGGCGCCGAAACCAACTGATCGATGATCGCCTGCGCGATTGCGCGGGACAGTTGCAGATCGGGCTTGAGCTTCATTGCGGCACCTGGCCCGTCTTGCTCGCATGTCCCGGACAGGGCGGCTGCGCCCGGTGTTCAGGACGGGCCAGAGCTTTGACCGAACCCAGATGTCAGCCCGCGGCATTGGTCCGCCATCTGGCAGGCCCTCGCCCGAACGGCATCCTGCAATGTCATTCGGGCGAGGTCGGCATTCACTTCACGAGCGGGCAGCCGCCCTTGTCGAGCGGACGGAACGCCTCGTCGCCGGGCACGGTGGCGATCAGCTTGTAGAGGTCCCATTCGCCCTTGGATTCGGAGGGCTTCTTGACCTCGAACAGGTACATGTCGTGTACCATGCGGCCGTCGATGCGGATCTTGCCGTTCTTGGCGAAGAAATCGTTGACCGGGGTCGCGCGCATCTGCGCCATCACCTTCGGTGCGTCGTCGGTTCCGATCGCCTCGATCGCCTTCAGATAGTGCGTGGTCGCCGAATAGAGGCCGGCCTGGATCATGGTCGGCATATGGCCGACGCGCTCGTTGAAGCGCTTGGAGAAGGCGCGGGTCTCGTCGTTCATGTCCCAGTAGAAGGCGTCGGTGACGATCAGGCCCTGGGTCGCGTTGATGCCGAGCGAATGCACGTCGGTGATTTCCATCAGCAGCGCGATCATCTTCTGGCCGCCAGCGGTGATGCCGAACTCGGCCGCCTGTTTTAGCGCATTGGTGGTATCGCCGCCGGCATTGGCGAGCGCCACGACCTTGGCCTTTGAGGCCTGCGCCTGCAGCAGGAAGGAAGAGAAGTCGGAATTGTTCAGCGGATGGCGCACCGCGCCGAGCACCTTGCCGCCGTTCTCCTTCACGACATTGGCGGCATCGCGCTCCAGCGCCTGGCCGAAGGCGTAGTCGGCAGTGATGAAATACCAGGTGTCCTCGCCGCGCTTGACCATGGCCTTGCCGGCGACGTTGGAAAGCGCGTAGGTGTCGTAGGTCCAGTGCACCGTGTTCGGCGAGCATTGCGAGCCGGTGATATCGGAGGAGCCGCCGCCGGAATTGAGGTTGATCTTGTTCTTCTCTCGCGTCAGCGCCGAGATCGGCAGTGCCACCGAGGAGGTCGGAACGTCGACGATCGCGTCGACCTTCTCGTTGTCGTACCAGTTGCGCGCGATGGAGACACCGACGTCGGGCTTGTTCTGGTGATCCGCATAGACCACCTCGACCGGCTTGCCCTTGACCTTGCCGCCGTAGTCCTCGACCGCCATCTGCACCGCGGCGACCGAGCCCTTGCCGGTGGCGTCGGCGTAGAGGCTCGACATGTCGGTCAGCACGCCGATCTTCACGACATCGTCGGAAATGGTCTGCCCGTGGGCGGCGCCGCAGAGCGTCGCGAATGCAAGCGCCGCGGCGGCGCTGGCCGTAAACTTCATCATTCTCTCCCTCTCTGGCTCTTCTTGGTATTTGATTGATAGAGCGCAGAATTTGTAGCGGGCCTCACCGGCTGATGCAAAGCCTAACGCGGCCGCAGCCCCGATCGCATGGTTAAGATGGGGGCGCCAGGTCCCGATGCCCCGCGGCGGGCGGTGCCGGGCTGCGCAGCCGCGGCTGTGCACCCAACGGCTTGATATCACAGACCCGGCAGCGTGCTGATGGAGACGTTCATCGTGCCCTCGGCCGAGGCGATCACGCGCAGCACCTTGCTGTCGAAGGCGATGCTGGTCAGCGTCAGGCTGGAGACATCGGTCATCGATGCGGACGCCGCTGTCGTTGCGTTGGAATTCGGACATCGCACTCGCGATCTTCGCCCGCACATTGTCCGCGAACGGCTTCAGGTCGATCACCGATTTCTCCAGCAGCGCCCGCTCCAGATGCGGCACCACCGCGCGCGCGGCCGCGCCGAGCAGCCCGAAGGCGGCATCCAATTCGACCGCGAGCTGCAGGTCAGTAAGTTGCAGCGTCTGCTGGGCCTGATCGACCAGCGGCCGGCCCCAGATGTGCAACGTCGCGTCGGCGCCGAGGCCGAGGAAGCTTTCCTTCTCCTTGGCGCGGACCTGAAGCGAGATCAGCAGCCGGTTGCCGGACGGCGTGACGGTCGCATGATTGACGGTGACCGCGACCGGGCCCGAGCCGTCCTCCGGAAACGTGCGTCCCTTGAGCTGGCTGTCGACGAGCTTGTCGAGCTCGGTGAACGGCACGTCGATCGGGACTGCGACATTGATGCCGCCCGTGGTCGGCGGGATCACCGTGATCTTGTCCGGAAACGGGCAATCGGGCTTGGTCTCGGCCGGCGTGACGCGCGTCTCCGCCTCGATGCCGATCGTGGCCGTCACGGCATTGGCATCGACGGTCGGCTGCGCCGCGAGCGCGCGGATCGGCTTGACCTCGAGCCAGACCGCAGGCATGCCTGCGCCCCTGCAGCGGCACCGAACGGCAGGCGCGCGCTCCATTGCGCCTGCGCGTTGCGCATCAATGTCGGGTCGTTGCGGAGCTGCTCGCCGATTGCATTCATCTGCTCGTTGACGGTCTTGTCGATCACCGGCTTGATCTGCGCCGGAACGTTGAGACGCGCGCCGGCGACCGTCATCGTGCTGTCGCCGAGATTGACCTGGGCACTGAAGTTCGGCTCCACGTGCCAGTTCGCCGCAAAGCGCGGCCGCATCGTGATGACGACGTTGCCCTTGATCTCGGCATTGGCGTTCATGTTCTTGATGTTGATGCCGCCGATCTGCTTGGCTGCGTCGGCGCCGAGCAGGCTGCCGATCGCGTCACCGACCGCGCCGCTGACCTTCGCCGACAGCGAGCCGGTGACGTTGATCTTGCCCGACAGCGGCGCTGCGAGCGACAGCGCATCCTGCGCGCCGGTCGCGGCGATCGCACCGCGCGAGGCGGTCCAGCCGATATCGGCATTCTGCAGCACCTGCGCGACCGGATTGTTGGCCTTGCCGGCGAAGCTGCGCGGTGTCGCGTGCTCGGCGGCGTCGCGGATCGCGCTAAGGTGATCGAGACCGGCGCCATGATGATGGAACTGCGTGTCACCGGCGGCAGCGGCGGAACGTCCGCGATCTGCAGGCGCCGGAACACTGGCCGGCCGGCCAGAACATCTCCGCCACGATGATGCCGACCAGCACGACCGCCGCCAGGCCGGCGCCGCGATCAGGATCGGCTTGAGCCTGCTCCGGAACCGTGGGGGCACTTGCGATTTGGGCGCGAGCGGATGCGGCCTGTGCTGCCAGTCCGGACGCGGCGACGGAAGCTTCATGCGGATTCAAAAACTCCTGACCTGTGGGCGTTTGCCAAGGGGACAGGCCTCCGGGCAGCCGAACCAGGCCAGCGCGGCAGGGATGGCCGTGTTCCCCGCGGTGGTGAGCACGAAGTGATGAACGGAGTTTACAGAGAAGCGTCGGGGACAAGGCTGCCAGTAATGCGGCAGGAGACGGCGGATCGATCCAGACGTATAGTCCGGCCTGATTGCTTCCGCCGTCGCAACTTCGGGCTATGGCGGACACGTCGTTTCGCTCGTAATGACGGACAGCAGCGAACTCTCACCGCGTCGCGTTGCCGAGATCGGCGCGATGCTCCATCGGCAGGACGATCACCTTGGCGCCGACGCTCACGCGCGAATAGAGGTCGGTCACGTCTGCGTTGGTGAGGCGGATGCAGCCCGACGAGACGTGCGTGCCGATCGTCTCCGGCGCGTTGGTGCCGTGGATCCGATAGACGGTGCCGCCGAGATACATCGCTCGCGCCCCGAGCGGATTGCCGGGACCGCCGGCCATCTTTCGCGGCAGATAGGGCTGGCGCGCGATCATCTCCGGCGGCGGTGTCCAATCCGGCCATTCGGCCTTCCTGGTCACCGACTGCACGCCGGACCAGGTGAAGCCGTCGCGGCCGACGCCGATGCCGTAGCGCAGCGCCCGGCCGTTGCCGAGGATGTAGTAGAGATAGGTATCGGGTGTATCGATGATGACGGTGCCGGGCGCCTCGTGCGAGGCGTAGTTGACCACCTGCCGACGCAGCCTGGCTGGTAGTTCGTAGGCCGTGCCATCGCTTTCGGACGGCGCCGCCGCCTGCGGCTCGGCCGGCTGATAGGACAGCGCCTGATCGGGCTGATACGGCTGCGGCAGCAGGAACGGGAAAGGCAATGCTGTCGGCTGCGCGGCCTTCGCCGGCGCCACAAGCGCGATCATGCCGATCGCGAACGCTGCGATGAGGATGGAATGGCGGGAATCCGAACGGGATGCGTTGCTCTCATGCATTGGTCGTCCCCCTGTCTGAGCCTTTCGAGATCGCGAGCCTTGTCCGGCCGCGTCGATCCCCGGAATGATTTTGGCGTGTTGATCACGCCCTATGGGCCAGACAACTAACGGACAAAGGTTTCGCGGCGTTTGCGCCGCTCCCCGAAAATGTTTCTTGCGCTTAAGCTTTGTTTCATGACGGTTTCGCGACGCCGCGGCTCTGCATCGTTTGCGCGCGACATTAAGGACCAAAAACAATCCTCGACAGTTCGATGACGTCACACGTTTGCATACATCATTGTCGGATTTTGCGCTCGTCAGAGAATCGTAGCCAACTTCCGGATCAGATCATGCGGATACTCATCGCGACCGATGCCTGGCACCCGCAGGTGAACGGCGTCGTTCGCACGCTGACCTCGCTGGCGCGCGCGGCCGCGGTGCTTCGGCACCGAGATCACCTTCCTGACGCCGGAGGGATTTTCTTCGTTTCAGGTGCCGACCTATCCGGGCCTGCGGCTTGCGATTACGAACAGGCGCGAGATCGCACGGCGGATCGAACAGGCCGCGCCCGACGCGATCCACATCGCGACCGAAGGCACCATCGGCTGGGCGGTGCGGCGCTATTGCCTGCGCCACGGGCTCGCATTCACCACCTCCTACACCACGCGCTTCCCCGAGTATGTCTCGGTCCGCACCGGCATTCCCGACGCGGTCGGCTATTGGGTGATGCGCCGCTTTCATGATGCGGCGGCGATGACCATGGTCGCCACCAACTCGCTGAAGCAGGAGCTGAACTCGTCGCGGCTTCAAGCGGCTCGGCTTCTGGACCCGCGGCGTCGATACCAAGCTGTTCAATCCGGACGCGCCTGCCAAGCTCGATCTGCCGAGGCCGATCTTCCTCACCGTCGGCCGCGTCGCGGTGGAGAAGAACCTCGAAGCGTTCCTGTCGCTCGATCTGCCGGGCTCCAAGGTCGTGGTCGGCAACGGCCCGCAGAAGGCGGAGCTCGAGCAGCGCTTCCCGGATGTGCATTTCCTCGGCGAGAAGACGGGTACGGACCTGACGCGCACTTATGGCGGCCGCCGATGTGTTCGTATTCCCGAGCCTCACCGATACATTCGGCGTCGTGCAGCTCGAATCGCTCGCCTGCGGCACGCCGGTAGCGGCGTTCCCGGTCACCGGTCCGCTCGACGTGATCGCGGACAATCCCATCGGCGCGATCGACAATGATCTGCGCGCGGCGTGCCTGCGCGCGCTGACGATGTCGCGTGCGGCTTGCCGCGATTTCGCGCTCGACCGCTCCTGGGAGAACAGCGCACGGCAGTTCGTCGGCAATCTTGTCGGTGCTGCAGCCGAGCCGGGCGCCGCGTGCACCGCGCGTGGTGGCAGGGCAGAGCGCGGCGCGCGGCTGACGGAACTTTACGTTCTCCGACCCATTCCAAAGCAGTGAGATGTGACGATGGCAGAAACCATGAAGCTTGACGGTGCAAGGGAGCTCGACTTCGACCGCCAGTCGGTCGAGCAGGCCTATGACCGCTGGGCTCCGATCTACGATCTCGTGTTCGGCGGAGTGTTCGAGAAGGGCCGCCAGGCTGCGATATCAGCTACCAACAAGATCGGCGGCCGCGTGCTCGAGGTCGGCGTCGGCACCGGCATCTCGCTGCCGCTCTATGCGCCGAATGTCCGTGTGTTCGGCACCGACATCTCCGAGGCGATGCTGGCAAAGGCCAAGCGCCGTGTCGCCGAGCAGCGGCTGAAGAATATCGAGGGGCTCGCGGTGATGGACGCCGAGAAGCTCGAATTCCCCGACAACTCCTTCGACGTCGTGATGGCGCAATATGTCGTCACCGCGGTGCCGAACCCGGAAGTCGCGCTCGACGAGTTCGCCCGCGTGCTGCGTCCCGGCGGCGAGCTGATCATCCTGACCCGCGTCAGCGCCGACGAAGGCATGCGCCGCGTCATCGAGCAGGCGCTGCAGCCGGTGGTGCGCCGGCTCGGCTTCCGCACCGCCGAGTTCGCCTGGTCGCGCTACATGAAATGGCTCGCCGGCGCCAAGGGCATGGAGTTCGCCGAGCGCCGCCTGATCCCGCCGCTCGGCCATTTCTCGCTGGTGCGTTTCCGCAAGATCGAGCTCGCTGCCGCCGCTTAACGTCGGCAGCTGGCGCGGGGGCCATCCCGTTCGCGCCTCGTCCGCCCGTCGCATCCGGTCGTGTGACAATATGATGATGTCATATCAGTTACACCGAATCCCTGTAAACGACTTGCAATTCATTCCTAGGGGTAAGCAATGATCAAGCATTACCTGGAGCAGCTGAGGATCCAGCGCTGGGATGACCACCGCTACTATCATCACAGCCGCATCAATCAGAGCCTGCATTTCGTCAGCGCGATCAGCTTCATGATCGCTTATGTGATGCTGTACGTCGATCCCTTGATGTCGGCGCTGATCGGCTGGCTGGTCTCGATGACCTCGCGCCAAGCCGGCCACTTCTTCTTCGAGCCGAGGGGCTACGATCACGTCAACCACGCCACCCACGAGCACAAGGAAGAGATCAAGGTCGGCTACAATCTGCAGCGCAAGGTCGTGCTGATGTCGATCTGGGCTCTGGCGCCGCTGGTGCTCTACGCCGAGCCGAGCTTTTTCGGCCTGATGACGCCCTGGGTCGCGCCGATGGAGTATCCTGCGCGGCGTCGCCAAGCTCTGGCTGATCATCGGCATCGGCGGTCTGCTGTTCCGCACCGTGCACCTGTTCTTCATCCGCGACGTCGAGACCGGCCTCGTCTGGATGACCAAGATCATCACCGACCCCTTCAACGACTTCATGCAGTACCGCAGCGCGCCGCTGGCGCTGCTCCGCGGCGAGCTGATCGATCCCGGCCTGCATCTGTTCGACGAGCACGCCCTCGAAGAGCGCCACGCCTGAGCGTTTCTGAAGATTCGGATCAACGCGATGCCCGGGCTGGCCCCGGGCATTTGTTTTTCATGCCGTCAGCTTTGCAGTTGAGGCTGAACCGGCTCGGCATTGGCGGTGCACCCTCTCCCCTTGCGGGAGAGGGTGGCAGCCGGAGGCTGCCGGGTGAGGGTCTCGCGCGGCATAGACAGTCGGGCTGAGGAAGCAAATCCCTCACCCGAACGAGATTGACGCAGATTTCAGTGTTGCCCTCTCCCGCAAGGGGAGAGGGCGCCTGCATCGGCATCGGCATGGAGCAGGTAGTCCTCAAAAGCAAATGGCCGGGATGAACCCGCCCATGAGAGCAGGAATGAAAGCTAACGAAGCAATCTTACGCGCGCCCGAAGGCGTGGCCGACCATCTCTTTCAGGATCTGCCGCTTGATCGCCTTGTTGGTGAGCGTGCCGTCGTTCCACCACCATTGGTCCTGCTTCATCCGCTCGGCCGCCGCGACGAAGCGCTTGGAGACTTCGGCGAAATCGGCGTCGGTGTAGTTCAGGCTGAAGATGAAGCGTCCGGTGCCGACCCAGCTCAGCGCCAGTCCCTCGGCGCGCAGATAGTATTGCAGCATCCAGTTGTAGCGGGACGGCGTGGTGTATTCGACCATCCAGATCGACTGCAGGTTCGAGACGTGCACCGGCAGGTCGCGCGCGGCCAGCGCGTCGTTGAGCTGCTTGGCCCGGCCGTTCCAGGTCTCGTCGAGGCCGTTGTAGATCGCCGCAAAGTTCGGACTCTTGAGCCGGCTCAGGAACTCGTCCATCGCCGTCATGACATAGGGATGCGAGTTGAAGGTGCCGCGGGCGAAGCAGATGTCGGCCGGGCGCTCGTCGCGGAAGCGGCGCATGAACTTGGACTTGCCGCAGACGACGCCGATCGGCAGGCCGCCGCCGAGGCTCTTGCCGTAGGTCACCATGTCGGCCTTGACGCCGAAATACTCCTGGGCGCCGCCCGGCGCGAGCCGGAAGCCCAGAAACACCTCATCGAACAACAGCACGATGCCGCGCTCGGTGCAGACCTCGCGAAGCTTTGTCAGCCATTCGGTGTAGGCGGCGCGGTCGTATTTGCCCTTGCGGGAGGAATCGACGAGGGCCGAATTGCCCGGCGCGTTGCTGTTCGGATGCAGCGCCTGCAGCGGATTGATCAGCACGCAGGCGATGTCGCGGCGCTTGCGCAGCACGTCCAGCGTACGCTCCGACATCTCGGCCAGCGTATAGGTTTCATGCGGAGCAATGGGATTGCCGACGCCGGGCTGCACGTCGCCCCACCAGCCATGATAGCTGCCGGCGAAGCGCACCAGATGGGTCTTGCCGGTATGGTAGCGGGCGAGCCGCACCGCCTGCATGACGGCCTCGGTGCCCGACATGTGGAACGAGACCTCGTCCATGCCGGAGAGCTCGGTCAGGCGCTTCACATTGTCGGCGACGACAGGATGGTAGAAGCCGAGCACGGGACCGAGCGTCTGCGCGCGCCGGTCGGCGCCTGCGATGCAGTCCTTGTAGAAATCGTAGCCGAAGATGTTGACGCCATAGGAGCCGGCAAGATCATAGAAGGTGTTGCCGTCGAGATCGGTGAGCGTGACTCCCGACGAGGCCTGCATGAAGGAGCCGGCACCGAGATGTTCCTTGACCAGCCGGCTGTACTGGAACGGCACCCGATAGCTTTGCGTGAACTGCAGGTCGGAGACGCCGGCGGCCGCCTCGGCCGTGGTGGCGCGGCTCTTGGCGAAGCGTTCCTGATAGAGCGCGGACAGGCGGAAGAAGCCGTCCTGCCGCTTGGTCGCGACGTCGGTCGGCGCGCCGTCGGAGCAGAAGAATGTGTTGATCTCGAACTCATAACGCGGGATCAGCTTCGAGATCCGGCGGGACATCTTGGAATGGCCGGCCAGCGAACGGTGCTTGGCGCGCGACAGTTCGATGCGGGCCTTGACCTTCGGGGCGACAGCGGCCGTAACGGCGACTGCGCCGACGGCCAGCGAGACGTAAGGAATCGAGCTATCCATCATGTCCACAAGCGCTAACCACTCCTGCTGACAGATTCATGACAGTCAAAACCCTGATCTCCTCTTTGACCCAACAGGAAGACTTGAACTTCCTGCTCACCAACCGTATCCCCCGCGCGGCCATCACCCGCTTCATGGGCTGGTTCAGCAAGATCGAGAACCCGCTTGTGCGGGACGCCTCAATCGGCTGCTGGAAACTGTTCTCCGACCTCGACCTCTCCGAGGCCAAGGAGACGCATTTCAAGAGCCTGCACGACTGCTTCACCCGCGAGCTGAAGCCGGGCCTGCGCACCTTCGATCCGGATCCGGCCATTGTGACGAGCCCGTCGGACGGCATCATCGGCGCACATGGCACGATCGAGGATGGCGAGCTCTACCAGATCAAGGGCGCGCCATATTCGCTCCGCGACCTGGTCGCCGATCCCGCCGTGGTCGAGACCCACCGCAACGGCCGCTTCGTCACCTTGCGGCTGACGTCGAGCATGTATCACCGCTTTCACGCGCCGGCAGACCTGACGATGGAGCAGGTCAGCCTGATCCATGGCGACACATGGAACGTCAATCCGATCGCGCTGAAGCGGGTCGAGCGGCTGTTCTGCAAGAACGAGCGCGCCGTGATCCGAACGCACCTCGCGAGCGGCGAGCCATTCACCATCGTTCCGGTTGCTGCGATCCTGGTCGCGAGCGTGCGGCTGCATGCGCTGGATCGCGTGCTGAACGCGCAGACCGAGCGGCCGCTGGTGTTCCCTTGTTCAGCAAGCGCGCGGAAGGGCGAGGAACTCGGCTGGTTCGAGCATGGCTCGACCATCATCATGCTGTCATCAGGCGATTTCGAGTTCTGCGACAATGTCACGGAGGGTGCGCGCATTCGCGCTGGCGAGAAACTGTGGCGCAAGCGCGTCGGTTGAAGATGAATGCGTGATGATTGCATGGCGAAACCTCGATTTCGCCGTGCCGCATCGCTATATCCCGCGAATCAATCTCGATTGACGCGCTAGGACGCGGGAGACGCGATGGCCAGAGAGCAGATCATGGCGGCAGGTGGAATCGTGCTGCGGCGGGAGCAACCGCCGCGGATTGCCGTGGTGCGTCTGCGCAAGCGCGACGAATGGGTGCTGCCGAAGGGCAAGCTCGACGACGGCGAGACGCCGCGCGAGGCGGCCAGGCGCGAAGTGCAGGAGGAGACCGGGCACAATGTCACGGTGCACGAATTCCTGGGCACCCTGGTGCTCGACACCGGCGCCCGTTCCAAGATCGTGCACTACTGGCGCATGGAGGCGAGCGGCGGGCAGACGCGTCCGCTGATGGACGACGTCCGATCGGTCGACTGGCTGCCGCTGGATGCGGCAGTCGAGCGGCTGTCGCGCAGCCATGAGAAGACGTTCCTGGAGACAGTCGGGCCGTATGCGCTCGCCGGATTGATCCGCCGCACCAAAGCCAAGGCTGAAGAGAAGGCCGCGGAGGACGAGAGGGCGGCGAGCAGGTCGGCAGTCGCGAAAGCTCCGGCGAAGGTTGCGGCCAAGCCGGCGCCAAAGGTCGCAGCTGCCAAGCCGACGACGCGCAAGCGCCGCACGCCGGCGGTCGAACCGGCCGAGCCTGCGCCGATGCCGACGTCGGTCGAGGTGATGCCGGTCGAAAGCGTGCCGGTCGGTGTGGAGACGGTCACACCGCCGCCGGACGTCGCGCCGGATCTGGTCGAGATGACGAACGCACCGGAGGACGACGCTCTCGCCGACGGCGCAGATCCGGTTTCCACCGAGGCCGGGGCGCCGACAGGGGAGACGTTGGAGGCGGAGACATCCGAAGAGGCGCCGGCGGAGATTGCGCCGGAAGAGAGCCCGGACGTCGCGCGCGTGCGGGCCGTGGCCGAGCAGATCAAGTCGATGACCACGGGATCCGTGTCGCGGATCGCGATCGACAAGGCGCAGGATGAGGCGGCGCAAGACGTGGCAACGGCGCCATGCGAGGCGCCGGAACTGACGGCGTCCGAGTCATCGGTGTCGGAGTCGCGCGATACGACCGCGGCGCACGCCGCCGACGCGCAGGACAGGTCCGAGGACAATGCCGATCCCGCGGAGCCGCCGCGGCAAACGCTGGCGCAGAAGCTGCGGGGCTGGTTCGGCAGCGCGGCGTAGCGCTGCGCAAGAGACTTATTTGATCCGGTTCGGGGAGAGCATGTGAGGCGTTGCACAGTTGGCGCGCTCGCTGCAACCTCGCCTCGTGTCCGCGGGCGTGCCCGCAAATCGTTCCGTTTCCCGCAACGCACGATCGTGAGCTGCCACCGCCCGCAGTGCGAAGAACTTTCGCCCGCGTTGCGGGTTAACATCGGCCGTTCCTGTCCGCGGCCGCGGCATCGTGCCTGGCGAGGCACGCTCGGACCGCCGCCGCTTTTCGGAGAGATTTGTATGAACTCGCCTCCGTCCGCTCCTTCAAGCCAGCAGACCACAGCAAAGCCAAAGCCCGCCTCCATCACGCTCACGATCAATGGCGAGGCGCGCACGCTCGATGTCGCGCCCTGGACCACGCTGCTCGACCTGCTGCGCGACCGGCTCGATCTCACCGGCAGCAAGAAGGGCTGCGATCACGGCCAGTGCGGCGCCTGCACCGTGCTGTTGGACGGACGGCGCGTCGTCTCGTGCCTGACGCTGGCGGTCATGAAGGACGGCGCTGACATCACGACCATCGAGGGGCTGGCCAAGGGGGACGCGCTGCATCCGCTGCAGCAGGCCTTCATCGACCACGACGCCTTCCAGTGCGGCTATTGCACGCCGGGCCAGATCTGCTCGGCGGCCGGACTGATCGCGGAGGGCAGGGCGAAGACGAAGGACGACATCCGCGAGCTGATGAGCGGCAACATCTGTCGGTGCGGCGCCTATCCCAACATCGTTGCCGCGATCGAGCAGGCGATGGACGCGATGGGAGGCAAGCGATGAACAATTTCGACTACGCGCGCGCCAACGATATTGCCGACGCCGTCAAGATGAAAGCTGCCGATCCCTCGGCAAAGTTCATCGCCGGCGGCACCAACCTCGTCGACCTGATGAAATATGAGGTCGAGCGGCCGGCGCGGCTGATCGACATCAGCCGCCTGCCGCTCAGGTCGGTCGAGGAGACCAATGATGGCGGCGTGCGCATCGGCGCGCTGGTACCGAACAGCGATCTTGCCTATCACCCGTTGATCCAGCGCAGCTATCCGCTGCTGTCGAGCGCGATCCTCGCCGGCGCCTCGGCGCAATTGCGCAACATGGCCTCGACCGGCGGCAACCTGATGCAGCGGACGCGTTGCTTCTATTTCTATGACGTCGCGACGCCCTGCAACAAGCGTGCCCCCGGCTCCGGCTGCGGAGCGATCTCAGGGCTTAACCGCATCAACGCAATCCTCGGCACCAGCGAGGCCTGCATCGCCACCCATCCATCCGACATGTGCGTGGCGCTGGCTGCACTCGATGCGCTGGTTCATGTGGCCGGATCGTCGGGCGGGCGCACGATTCCCTTCGTCGATTTCCACCGGCTGCCCGGCGACACGCCCGAGATCGACAACAATCTACGCAACGATGAGATCGTCACGGCGATCGAACTGCCGCCGCAGGGCTTTGCGACGCATTACAGCTATCTGAAGATCCGCGACCGGCTGTCCTACGCCTTCGCGCTGGTCTCGGTCGCGGCTGCGCTCGAGCTCGAGAACGGCCACATCAGGGTGGCGCGGCTGGCGCTCGGCGGCGTCGCCCACAAGCCCTGGCGCGACGTTGCGGTGGAAGCGCTGCTGCGCGGCGAGGCGCCGAGCCGGGATCTGTTCAGCGCCGCGGCCGATGCACTGCTGAAGGACGCCAAGGGTTTTGCGCATAATGGCTTCAAGATCGGGCTGGCGCGTCGCGCCATCATTCGCACCCTGACCCAGGCCGCGAATGCGACCCCGCAGGTTCAATCGATCAAGAAGGTCCGGTGACATCATGCCCGCCACCATCGGTACGCCCACCTCCCGCGTCGACGGCCGCGCCAAGGTCACCGGATCAGCCAAATACGCCGCCGAGTTCACCGCACCCGATCTCGCTTTTGGCGTGGTGGTCAACTCGACCTCGCCGAGGGCGCGCATCCTCAACATCGATGCCAGCCGGGCGCTGGCAGTCCCAGGCGTCATCGACGTTCTCACCCACAAGAACCGGGTGAAGATGGCGGCCAAGGACGACGACTATCGCGACGATGTCGCGCCGGAAAACGGCACGCCGTTCCGTCCGCTCTATGACGACAAGGTGCATTTCAATTTCCAGCCGGTGGCGCTTGTCGTCGCCGAGGACGAAGACACCGCGCGGTTTGCCGCCACCCTGGTCGACATCGACTATCAGGCCGAGAGCTTCGCGACCGATCTGCAGGCCCGGCGCGAGCAGGCCGTCAAGGTGGACAAGCCGGTGAAGCCGCGGGGCGATGCCGTCAAGGCGCTGGCGAGCGCGGCCGTGCGCCACGACGCCGAATATGTCATTCCGGCCGAGTACCACAATCCGATGGAGCTATTCGGCGCGACCGTGATCTGGCAGAACGGCAAGCTCACCGTGTACGACAAGACGCAGGGCGTGCAGAACATCCAGCGCTATGTCTGCAGCGTATTTGGCCTGAAGCCGGAAGACGTGCAGGTGATCTCGCCGTTCGTCGGCGGCGCCTTCGGCTCCGGCTTGCGGCCGCAATATCGAGGTCGCCTTGGCCGCGATGGCGGCGCTGAAGCTGAAACGTTCGGTTCGCGTGGTGCTCACCCGGGCGCAGATGTATGGCCTCTGCTATCGCCCGGCCACGATCGAGCGGCTGGCGCTGGGCGCGAAGCAGGACGGCGCGCTGACTGCGCTCACCCATGATGCGATCGCGATGACCTCGCAGCACGAGGCCTTCTCGCGCAACGACATCGGCTGGGGCGAGGTGCTCTATCGCTCCGAGACCTCGCGGGCGACGCATCGGCTGGCCAAGCTCGACGTGCCGACGCCCGGTGACATGCGCGCGCCCGGCGCCGCCACCGGCGTCTACGCGCTGGAATGCGCGATGGATGAGCTGGCGGTGGCGCTGAAGATGGATCCGGTCGAGCTGCGGTTGCGCTGCTATTCCGAACAGGATCAGGACAAGGGACTTCCCTTTAGCAGCAAGCAGCTCAAGGAATGCTACCGGCAGGCGGCGAACGCGTTCGGCTGGCCGCAGCGTAAGCCCGAGCCTCGCTCGATGCGCGACGGCAGCGAGCTGGTCGGCTGGGGCATGGCGAGCGGCGTCTGGGAGGCGCTGCAGATGCCGTTCGCGAGCCGCATCGTGCTGACCGCCAATGGTCACGTCGAGGTGTCCTCGGCGGCCTCCGACATCGGCACCGGCACCTATACCATCGTCGCGCAGGTCGCCGCCGACATGCTCGGCGTCGACATCGCCGACGTGACGGTCAAGCTCGGTGACTCCGACGCTGCCGCAGGCGCAGGTCGAAGGCGGATCATGGACCGCGGCATCGATCTCGCACGCCATCGTCAATGCCGCCGATGACATTCGCGCGCGGCTGCTGTTGGTCGCGCTGTCCATGCCGGATTCGCCGCTGAAGGAGCTGAAGCCCGACGAGGTGACGCTCGTGGACGGTGCGCTCGCGTCGATCGCAGATCCCAGCCGCAGAATCGCGATCCCAGACCTGATGCGCCACGGCGGACTCGAACGGATCGAGAAGGAGCGCGGCTCCGATTTCAAGCAGGATGACAAGCACGCGCACAACACCCATTCGGCAGTCTTCGCCGAGGTGAAGGTCGACGAGGAGCTTGGCGTCGTCAGGGTGACGCGCGTCGTCAATGCGGTGGCGGCCGGGCGCATCCTCAACACCAAGACAGCGGCGAGCCAGATCATGGGCGGCGTGGTCTGGGGCATCGGCATGGCGCTGCACGAGGAAGCGCTGATCGACCACAGGTTCGGGCGCATCATGAACGCCAACATCGCCGAGTATCATGTGCCCGTGAATGCCGACGTCCACGACATAAAGGTGATCTTCGTCGAGGAGCCGGACGCCACCATCAACAGGATGGGCATCAAGGGCGTCGGCGAGATCGGCATCGTCGGCGTTGCGGCTGCGATCGCCAACGCCGTCTATCACGCCACCGGCAGGCGCGTGCGCGATCTGCCGATCACGCTGGACAAGGTGGTGGGGTAGAGGCGCTGCTGCTGGGTCCACTGATGGAGCGAATACACCAGTGTCGTCCCGGCGAACGCCGGGGCCCATAGCCACAACTATTTGCGTGAGGACGCTCTGTTGCTCCAGGTGCTCGCGCAGAACCGCCGGTGGCTATGGATCCCGGCTCGCGCTCGTTCCGTTCGCCTAGCCGGAACGACGCCGAGCAAGGTCAGACTGCTGCGATCATTGCGTGGAAAAGCGCGTCAGCCTCGTTGTATACTGAGCTGATCGCCCTTCCATTCCGCCGCTCGCTGGTGCCCATGCTGTACGATCTGGCTGCCATCGCTGCTGCGGTCAGCATCGCGTTGTCCAACCTGATCGCGCCGCCGGCCATCCGCCATCTCGGTCCGGTGGTCTTCAATGGCTGGCGGCTTACGGCGGCGCTGGTTGCTTTGCTCGGCCTCGTTGCGGTGCGCGGCGCCTGGAGTTGGCCGCCATCAGGACCATGGCTCGCGCTCGCGGCCTCCAGTGTGCTCGGAATCATCACGGCGGATTCCTGCTTCTATGCCGCGATGGCGCGGCTCGGGCCGCGTCGGACCTCGGTGCTCTACACGAGCTGGGCCGCGTTCGCGGCGCTGCTCGGCTATGTCGTTCTCGGCGAGATCCTGTCGCCGGTGAAAGTCGCGGGCATCGCATGCGTGATCGGCGGCATCTGGCTCGCGATCCTGTTCCGGGGCGGCAAGCCGGCGGCCGGCGAAGAGACGCAGGGCTCGCTGCCCGCGGGCGTGCTGTTCGGCCTGCTCAGTGCGCTCTGCGCAGCCGGCGCGGTGTTGATTGCACGCCCAGTGATGGCGTGGGGGCTCGATCCGGCGATGGCGACGATCATCCGCGCGTCCGTGGCGTTGCCAGGCCTGCTGCTGCTGTCGCAGCTGCCGGAATTTCACGCGCCCGCGCCCGTCACCTTGCCGATCGCATTGAGATCGGCAGCAAGCGGCCTGTTCGGCATGGGCATCGGCATGACGCTGGTGCTGTTTGCGCTGTCGGGACAACCGGTCGGCATCGTCTCGACCTTGTCGTCGACCACGCCAGTGGTGATCCTGCCCTTGCTGTGGGCAGCTACCGGCGAGCGGCCGGCGCCCGCGGCGTGGTTGGGCGCAGCCTGTGCCGCGATCGGCGCCGCCGCCATCGCCAGCGGATACTAATCCTTAGCGCGTCGGCCGCTCACGGCGCCGATCTCTTGGCGCGGTGGGACGTGCGCGTGGTTGCGTCGGCCGTGCGGCGGCGCCGGGGCGCTGCAACCGCGGTGCGGGTTGTTGCACGCCGCCCGGACGCGCTTGCGTCGGAGGCTGCTGTGGCCGCGCGGCGGGCTGCTGTGGGGCATGTGGCTGCACCGCCGGCTGTTGCTGACCTTGACGCTGATTTCCACCTTGCCCTTGCCGACCAGGCGTCGTCGCCGGCGGCTGCTGGCCCGGACGGCTGTTGTTCGGGCGGTTGTTGTTCTGCCGGTTATTATTCAGCCCCGGCGCGCCGTTCGGCCGCTGCGGCGCCTGCGGATTGCCGCGGTTGGGCGCGAGACCCGGATTGGCGCGGCGGACCGCGCGCTGCTCGGTGACGATCTGCCGCCCGAGCGTCTGTGCGCTGTGCACCTCGCGCACAAAACCCTGGTCGCGTTGCAGCTCGCGCGGCGCGATCGTCAGCGGCACCGCGGCGAAGCGCATGGCGCCGCCGGCAGCACCGGGTCGGATCGAGAAGCCGCTGGCGCCGCGCGTCAGTGCGCCCAGCGACGCACCGGTGCGATCATTGACCTCGATCCGCCCGACATGCCCGTCGTCATCCGGATAGAGCTTGATCGCGACATTGCCGGCAGCCGACGGTGCCGATGACACATTGTCCGGCACCTCGACGAGACCGGTGGTGCCGCGGATGCCGAGCGTCGCGGTCGGCGTGTCGATCTTCATATCGCCGGTCTTCGCCACCAGGCTGGCTGCGAAGGCGACCGTGCCGCGGCCGATGTTGAAGGTGGCGGCATTCTGCTTGCCGCCGTCCTCGTAGACGTAGTTGTCGATCGTGATCCTGGCATTCGCCGTCAGCCGGAACGTGGTGCCGTCGTCAAAGGTGATGCCGAGCGAGGAATCCGCCGAGGTCTGCACGGCATCGTTGAGGAAGATGTCGTCGCGCAGCTTGAGCGGCAGCGAGTTCTTGTTGCGGATCACGGTGACGGTGCCGGTCAGCGCCGCGACGTTGCCGATCGGCTCGGGCGCGGTCGGCGTGGACGTGGTGTCCGCAGGCGCTGGCGCCGCGGGCGGGGTCTGGGCCAAGGCGGGGACGCCGGTCGCGATCGCTGCAAGGATCGAGAACGCCAGCACGAGCCGATGCAATGTCACGATCAGGAGTCCGCGCGGTCGAGTGGAAAGGATGAAGGCGACCGATTTCATCTGCGACGGGCTGAACGGCGGATGAACGTCGATCGCGCAGGCATCCCTCCGCGAAGCGATGCGCGAGAGCGGTATTCAGCCGACGCGTTTCCAGGTCTGGCCGCCGCAGAACAGGCCGCCGAACGCGCATCCCTGGACCCGCAGCGTGTTCGGACCCTTCAGCGCCATGGTCGAGTCGTAATTGCCGCCGCCTTCCGGGTCATGGATGCGGCCGACCCATTTGTTGTCCTTCGCGCGCATGTTGATCAGGATCTTCTCGCCGCTCCGCTCGGCATAGCCGCAGAGATTGCTGCCGCAGGGCTCGATCCGCACATTGCCCTTGTTCTTCTCGGTGGCCCACAAGCCGAGCGGCGAGTTCGGATCGGACGCAGTGGTCGTTACAGGCGCAGCAGGTGCGGCCGGGGCCGGCGGGGCGACCGGTGCCGGAGGCGCCATGGCCGTGGGCGGCGCTGCAGCGATCGGAGTCTGTGGCGGCGTCGCCGGCGCGACGTTAGTAGCGGGAGCAGGTGCGGCCGGAGCGGGGACGACCGGCTGGATCTGCGCATTGGCCTGCATTGCCGACGGCGCGGCGTGGGGCGCGCTTGGCGCGGCCGCCACTGATGCCGCCGGCGCATCGCTCGCAGCCGTTTCGTCATTGTCTCTGCCGGAGCCGAGGCCCTTGAGGTCGATCCCGGAAATTTGCAGGCACGACAGCGACTGGCAGTTGCGCGGCGCCTTGATGCGAATGTCATGGCCACCGACGTTGAAAGCGATCGAGCTGCCGGCGTGAGCGGCAGGACTTGCCAGCACCAGCGCAGCGGCCAGGTAGACGGTCTTCATGATGAGCTCCCTCGGCGACGTGAACCGTGGCAGACCCTAGGCATGTCGGGCTGTGCGCTCCGTGACCTCCGTCACATCAGGCCATCGCGCCCGCGTGAACACGGCAAAGTGGCTGTCATTGACAGGTCCTTAAGCAAATTCGCGCAATTCTATCGGTTATGACGCGCGGAGTTCGTTTGTATCTCGTCGGCTCCATCGTCCTCGTCTCGCTTGCGGGTTGTGGTCGTGGATATTTCCAGGATCGCGAACCGTGGCGATCCGAGGCCGAGATCGCCTGCCTGAAATCCGGGGCCGTGAAGGAGAGCGCCGAGGTCGTCCGCATCGACCCGATCTCCGGGCCCGGCATGTGCGGCGCGGACTTTCCGCTCAAGGTCTCCGCGCTCGACGACGCCATGAGCTCGTATGGCTTCGCCGACGAGGACCTGCGGCCGCCGGCGGCGATCGGCAACCAGCCGCGCTGGCCGGTCAACCAGCCGCCGCCGAGCTATCCGCCGGCATCCTCCTATCCGCCATCGCAGGCGCCGGCCTATCCGCAAAATTCCTATCCGCCGCAAAATGATTCCTACGCGCGCCCGGGCGGCTATGCCGCGCCGTCGAGCACGCCGCTCTCGCTCAATGCGCCGGGCGTGCGGCCGGGCGAGGAGGACATCAACCTGCCGCCCGAGGGTGCGCCAAACGCGGGCTATCCTGCGCAAGGCTATCCGCAGCAGACTTATCAGCATCCCTATCAGCAGCCGTCGCCGCTGCCGCCGCTCGGACCCGCGCGCGGCGATCCGATCGCGGCCGTCGGGCCTGTGGCGGTGAAGCCGGCGGCGACATTGGCCTGCCCGATCGTGTCGGCGCTCGACCGCTGGATCGCCGAGTCGGTGCAGCCGGCCGCGATGCGCTGGTTCGGCAACCGCGTTGTCGAGATCAAGCAGATCTCGGCCTATTCCTGCCGCGGCATGAACGGCAATCCGAGCGCGCACATCTCCGAGCACGCCTTCGGCAATGCGCTCGACATCGCCGCCTTCACGCTCGCCGACGGCCGCCGCATCACGGTCGAGCAAGGCTGGCACGGATTGCCGGAGGAGCAGGGCTTTCTGCGCGACGTCCAGGGCGCGGCCTGCCGGACGTTCACTACGGTGCTGGCGCCGGGATCGAACAAATATCACTACAACCACATCCACGTCGACCTGATGCGCCGTGCCAGACGTCCGGTCATCTGCGAGCCGGCCGCGGTATCAGGCGAAGAGATTGCCGCACGCGCCCAGCGTGGCTCGCAGCTACGGCGCGCGCGAGCCGGACTTCACCAGCTCGATCCGTAAGGACGCGCGAACCAAGCGCGGCAAGGTCGACGACGAGGACGATGAGGACGAGTAGCGCGGGCAGCGCTCAACGTTCATCTTTGCCTGCATCCCGCCCCATTTCGGCGTCGCGCGGCGAAGCGCTGTCGAAGGCGGCCAGCGCGCGCCGCAAGTCCGTCGCGTCATCCACAGAATCCATCGTTCGGGCACGGCGGTAATTTAATCCGCCGCTTCTCTATCATCTTGTTCTCATGGGCTTGTCCGCGGCGCTCTGCGCCGTGGTTCATGGGCCGTTTACCAGCCCGCCGCTCCACCCGTTACCGACGCTAGAGCCGCCACAGTCGGCAGGAACAAGGCGTGCGGGGTTTGGGTTGCCGCACGCATTTCGCCGTCGGCTCGGGAGAGAGTTTATATGTCTGCATATCGCATCAGCCAGCTCGGCGCGCATGTCGTAGTCGGCACCGAGGACGAGGCCGTGCTGATCTGCACCAATCTCGACGTCGCGCGCCGCGCCGTTGAAGATGCCGAATGCACGACGACCATTCCGACCTGGGAATTGCTGTTGCAGCGCGCGGCGCGGCTCGGCGACGTGGTTGACGCACCGGCGCTGGCGATGGATATGATCGCTTGCGAGGTAGGCGACGAGAGTAATTGACGCTGTCTCGATATGCCGTGCACGAGCCTTATTCTCCGCTGTCATACCCGCGAAGGCGGGTATCCAGTACGCCGCGACGGTCGTGAGACTCGATAGCTCAATGTCTACTGGATCGCCCGGTCAAGCCGGGCGATGGCGGCGAGAGCGTAGTTCTTCAAAACGCGCCCGCCACCGTCAAGCGAAACGTCAGCGGCTCGACCGGATGTAGCACGGTGTCCATGACGCCGTTCTGGCATGCCGCGCCCGTCATGGTGTGCGCCACATAACAAGCCTTATATAGGTCGTCGGTCTGCAGCAGCGAGCCATAGGCGTAGGCGATCTGGTTGGCCTTGCTGTTGAACAGATTGAGCACGTCGAGCTGGATGCGCCAGCCATTGGCGTCGCGGAATCCGATGCGGCCATTGAAGATGCTGGTCGCGGTCGACCGGAAATAATTGTCCTCGGTCAGCGGTGTCGATCCCAGATAACGCCAGCGCAGGGTGCCGAACCATCCGGTCTTTTCGCCGAGCGTGATGCCCGCCGAGGCGATCATCGCCGGCGCATTCGGGATGTAGTTGCCCGGCGCATTGCCGAGCGCCTCCGGCGTGCCGGAGAGCGAGGCGTAAAGAGCGGCCTGGTCGCTGTCGAAGCCGAGGAAGCGCGCATGGGTCATGGCCAGATCGGCGTCGATGTCGATCCATGAGGCAGGGCGATAATGGTTGCTCAGCTCGAAGCCATAGCGGCGGCTCGGACGGCTGGCCTCGGTGTCGCCGGCATCGCCGGAAAACAGGATTTCCGAATCCTGATCCAGCAGGAACACGCTGAGCGAGGAATCGAGGCCCGGGATGATCCGCGTCCGCACGCCGGTCTCGAGCCCCTTGGTGCGCACCAGAAGCGGCGAGGAGGCGAGCTTCGCCGACGGATCGTTCGGATCCTCCGTCGTGGTCGCGCCGCGGGCGTCGTTGCTGTGCATGCCATAGCCGGCGCCGACGAAAAATTCGGTCTTGTTGAACGGACCGATGCGTCATGCGGAATTTCGGGCTGCCGAGCCCGGCGCTGGCATTGCCGGAATTGTTGCCATCGAAGATCGAGAACACATGGGCCTGGTAGTAGTCGCCGCGCCATCCGACCGTGGTGCGCAGCCAATTGGTCCAGCGCACCGTATTCTCGGCGTAGACGCCGATCGAGCCTTCACCGACCTTGTCGCTGCGCACATTGGACAGGAAGCTGGCGCTGATAGGTATCGGTCAGTGCCAGCGCGATGTCGTCGTAGCGCGTCTGCACGCCGAAGGTGGTTTGCATCGGCAGGCCGGCGAAGCTGCCGTCGAGCGTGCGCGAGGCATTGGCGCCGACCATCACGCGGTCGTCGTGCTGGTGAAACTGGTCGCCGGACTGCTGGTTGCTGAGGAAATAGGTGAAGTCGTTGTAGAGGTCGAGCTGGCTCTTCACCACATAGCCATTGGCCTTCCAGGAGCCCGCATCGTCGGTGCCGGCGAAGCGGGCGGACAGCGCGAAACGGTTGGTCTTGCCGCCGTCGCTTGGGTCCTCGGAATCGTAGCGGCCGAGCAGGCCGGAATCGATGGCGCGTTCCGGCACCTGGTCGGTCGAGGTCCAGCGGTTCGCATAGGCCATGCCGGTGATGGAGAAGCCGTCGGTCGCCGTGCCTTGGGAGTAGCGCACCAGGCCGTTGCGCTTTTGCATGTCATCGGGCGTGGTCCACGGCCCGTCATAATGCCCGAGCTCTGTCGCGAACAGGAGATTGCCCTCGCCGACCTTGGCCGAGTCCATGGCAAAGAAGCGGCGATAGTCGAAGCTGCCAGCGGTCAGCTGCACGATCGCCTTCGGCACGCTGTCGATCAGCCCGATATGCACGGCGCCGGCAGAGGCGAAATCGCCTTCGTCGGCATAGTATGGGCCCTTGCGGACGTCGACCGCGCCGATCGTCTCCGGCATCAGCCAGTTCAGATCGGCGTAGCCCTGACCATGCGCATGGGTGCGCATGTTGGCCGGCACGTCATCGACGTAGAGCGCAAGGTCGGTGCCGTGATCGAGATTATAACCACGCAGAAAATACTGGTTGGCTTTGCCCTCGCCGGAATGCTGGGTCACGATCAGGCCGGGCACCGCCTCCAGGACCTCGCCGGGACGGGTCACCGGGCGCGCATTGAGCTCGTCACCGGTGATGCGGATCTCACTCGCCATGCTCTGCGGGGCACCCGGGCCTGCCGCGACATTCGGCGCGCCATTGTTCGACGGCACGGTTGCGGCCGGTGTGATGGCGGCGGGGGCGCCGCTGGTCGCCGTGGCGGGGCGTTGCAGTTGCCGCGCCTCGTGCCTGGCCTTCGGCATCGCTCGCGTTGCGCGCTTCGGCGCATCGACCGTGACCGGCGGCAATTCGGTCGCGCTCTGCGCCAATCTCGTCGGCTCCGTTGCCGATTGCGCCAAGGCCACGCTGGGCTCCGTTGCCTGCATGGAAAGCGCCAGGAAGCCAGCGCCCATTCCCCTGAGATACATCGCTCGACGCCCCCACCCGCATATGCGTTGCCGCGCTGTGCGCCTGTGCACGGCGAGATCACTTGGATCGCCCACTTGTCGAGTGTTAGAGAAGGCTAGGGGCAGTGCAGTATGATGTCAATCATAAATCATCATACTTGCCGCAAGGAGACGACGGATGCAGCGCCTGACCATCACAATCGATGACGATTTGCTCGCCGAGGTCGATGCCTTCATCGACCGGCGCGGCTACGCCAACCGCTCGGAAGGCTTCCGCGACCTGTTGCGCTCCGGTCTCGCGCAGGCCGATGGCGAGGCCGGCACGGGCCGCAATTGCATCGCGACGCTCAGCTACGTCTACGATCACGCCGCGCGCGACCTGCCGAAGCGGCTGACGCAGGGGGCGCACGACCACTCCGATCTCGCGCAGGCCACCCTGCATGTGCATATCGATCACGAAAGCTGTCTCGAGGTCACCGTGCTGAAAGGCGCGCGCACCGAAGTGAAGGCGTTTGCCGATCATGTCATCGCCGAGCGCGGCGTGCGCCACGGCCAGGTCGTGATGATGCCGATCGAGGCGCCGGGTGGGCATGGTCATAGCCATAGCCATGCGCACGGCGCCGCGAAGGGCGGCAGGAAGAAGGAGCGGCGGGAGTAGTCATTTGACACGGGCATCATCGAGCGGGATCCAGCGTGACACCGGTGTCGGCGCTACCCCTCGATCGCCCCGATCATCTCGACCCGAGTCGCATGCCGGCCGCCCTCGAACGTGGCGGCGAGGAACGCATCTACGATATCGAATGCCAGCCCTTCGCCCACCATGCGCGCGCCGATCGACAGCATGTTGGCATCGTTGTGCTGGCGGATCATGCGGGCCGAGAACGTGTCGGCGCAGACGCCGCAGCGGATTCCCTTCACCTTGTTCGCCGCCATCATGATGCCCTGGCCGGTGCCGCACAGGATGATGCCGAACCGGCAATCGCCGGAGGCGACGAGCCGCGCCGCCGCTTCGCCGTGCCTGGGATAGTGTGTGCTCTCCAGCGTCGTCGGTCCGATGTCGACTGCCACCCAGCCATGTGCAGAGATATGCGCGGCAATGGCCTGGCGGAGCGAGATGGCAGCGTGGTCGCTGGACAGGACGATGCGGTTGTTGTCGGTCATGAAGATGTCGTCCTGTTTGCGGGAGCAGAGCGCAGAATGGGTTGAGCGTAGCGATACCATCATGTCTGCGCGACACGTCGATGGGTATCGCGTGCGCCGCCGCGCTTCGAGCGGCGTCGGACGCTCGACCAACCCGCAAGCTGGCTCGCGAAGAGTCAAAATCGTCGCGCGGAAAGACGAAGTTTCGTAGTGCGCTCAATCACATCAGTTCAGTCAAGACTCCTGGTCAAAAATATTCTTGTTTCGTTTTATCGTAAATCGTGCTTGTGTACGCTCATCCCGCCTCGACATGAGGGGCGTTTCGCGACCGTCACGGACGTGGAGGCGGGGAGCGGTGGGCCGCGAGGTGCGCAGCGTGCTTTGCACGTGGACGAACGTCATCTCGCGGACGGTCAAGCCGTGTGGTCCTGGCATCCCGGTGCTGATGCCAAGCGCAACGCGCGAGCGTTGTCGCAACGGGGGCAAACAAGCCGGTCCCCGGGGAGAGCGCGGAGTAAGCTGTCAAACCATCGCGCGGGGAAGGCCGGGATGTCTCGGCCGAACCTGTGGTAACCGCCGCGTGCATTTTCTTTCGCACGCGGGCCATGGGGGCGGCGAGCTCCCGGCCTTCCCCGCGCCCTCTGTTCTCTGAGGGTGAAGGTTCGCAAAGCTCGGACGCGATGGCGTCGCGAGAACGCTCAGGCACGTCTTATGTTGAGAACGACCAGCCGGCCCAGCCCTCTGTCGTCATTCCGCGGGCGCGCGAAGCGCGAGCCCGGAAATCCATTTTACAGCTTGCCTCGAGGCCAGATGGATTCCGGGCTCGTCCTGCGGACGCCCCGGAATGACGCAGGAGGGAGCTGCGAGAATGTCTCGCGACACGCTGGGAGAAACGGTCGCGCCGTCGTCAGTTCGCCTTCCCGCCATAGCTCGCGAGAAACATCTTTACGGCACTGGCGACGACCTCGCGGGTGCGCTCGGGGGAGGGGGAGGGCGCGGCCTGGAAAATGAAGGGCAGGAACAGGCTGGCCTGGCACAGCAACGGGAATTGCGCAGCGGCGAGCTGGCAGTCGTCGATCGCAAGCTCCTTGGCCTGCACCCGGCCCTCGAGATAGACGGCGAGCCGGTTGATGGTCGCCTCCAGCACATGAGCGTAATAGCGCCGGCCGACCTCCGGCATTCGCTCGGCAATCGCCATCACGGTGCGGATCGCCGATCCGCCGCCGGGCCGACAGACCATCGCGATATAGGCTTCGCCGAAGCCGGCGAGATTGGCTGTGACATCGCGGCTGGTGTCGAAGCTGAAGGCAGCTTCGCCCTGATCCACCGTCTCCTCGTGTACGATCGCTTCGAACAGGCGGTACTTGTCGGCGAAATAGACGTAGAGCGTCCCCTTGGAGACGCCGGCCGCGCGCGCGATCTCGCCCATGCTGGCGCCGTCAAAACCGAGATCCATGAATACCCTGCGGGCGCCATCCAGGATCTGGCGCCGTTTGGAGGAGTCCTCCTCCGTGCGTGCGGGAGTGGTATTCTGATCGGCTTCAATCATTGGTTCAGCGTCTTTGAGGGATTTTAGCACCAGAAACTTCCCAAGAGGAGGTTTCCGTCTATTTTTGCATCTGCGAAGATGTATATTGACCGAACCGTTCGGTCAATGCTAGTTTCAAATGACGGCGGCCGCAGAAGCGCCCGCGATATTGCTTTTGGAGTGTTTGATGGGCGCGAGAGACCAAGTCGCACGTGTGCGCCGTCCGGAACCGGTCGAAGCCTCTGAAGTCCGAGACGCGTGACGCGGCTGCGCTTGGCGAGGCCTTGCGTGGGCAGGTCGCGGATGAAGCCAAGGGCCGGACCGCGGACGCGCCTGTCGAGCGCTCCGAGCCAGCGCCGGTCGCAGCTCCGTCTGCCGCGCCCTCTGCCGAGAAGACTGCGGCGCCGAAATCGGGCCGCCGCAAGCGCATCATGCTGGGCGCGTTGCTCGCGGTGGGCCTCGCCATCGCCGGCTATGCTACGAATTACATCCTGGCCGGCCGCTTCTTCATCTCCACCGACGACGCCTATGTCCGCGCCAACAACACCATGCTCGGCGCCCGCGTCACGGGTCATATCGTCGAGATTGTCCCGCACGACAACGCGCTGGTCCACAAGGGCGATGTCGTGATCCGGATCGACGATGGCGACTATCGCATTGCCGTCGATGCAGCCCGCACCAAGATCGCGACGCAGGAAGCGACCATCGCGCGGATCGGCCGTCAGGTCGATGCGCAACAAAGCGCGGTCGAGCAGGCCCAGGCCAATCTCGCCTCGGCCGAGGCCGGCCAGAAGCGCGCCGATCTCGATTATGATCGCCAGCAGGCGCTGAGCAACAAGGGCTTCGCCTCGCATGCCACGTTCGAACAGTCGGAAGCCGCCCGTGACCAGGGCGTGGCGGCTGTGAAGTCGGCGCACGCCGCATTCGACACCGCGCGCGACAATGTCGAGGTGACAAAGGCGCAGCAGGCCGAGGCGCAGGCACAGCTCGCTGAGCTGAAGACCTCGCTTGCCAAGGCCGAGCGCGATCTCGACTTTGCCTCCGTGCGTGCGCCGGTCGACGGCATCTTCTCGAACCGTCTGGTCAACACCGGCGATTTCGTCGCGGTCGGCCAGCGGCTCGGTAATGTCGTGCCGCTCGACGATGTCTTCATCGATGCCAATTTCAAGGAGACGCAGCTCAAGCGCATTCGCGCCGGGCAGTCGGTGACCATCAAGGTCGACGCCTATGGCTCGCGCAAGTTCAAGGGCACGGTCGAGAGCATCTCGCCGGCGGCGGGCTCGGTGTTCACCTTGCTGCCGCCCGACAACGCGACCGGCAACTTCACCAAGATCGTGCAGCGTCTGCCGGTGCGCGTCCGCGTGCCGAAGGAGGTGGCGCGGCAGAACCTGCTGCGTGCCGGCATGTCGGTCTACGCCACCGTCGACACCACCGACGGCGCCAAGGATGCGGACAGCGACGCCGATCTCGACTCGCCGATGATGATCCATCCGCAGTGATGCGGGTGAACTAACAAGATTAGAACAGATAGTAACGGCATCGGAGGTGAGCTCCCTCGCCCCGCTCTTGCGGGGAGAGGGTTGGGGTGAGGGGCCGACGCCCGAACGGTATTAGTTGTTAGACCTGTACCCCCTCACCCGGATTGCATCTGGCGATGCAATCCACCTCTCCTCGCAAGCGGGGAGAGGTGAAGGACAGCGCGAGCGATTTCGGATCAGATCGACCATGGCCACCGCCACCACAGCCGACCCTACCATGATCGCGCCAGCGGCGTCGGAGCGCATTGCGCCGCGCCGGCTGTTCGCGTTCCTGATCATGGTGTTCGGCATGTTCATGTCGATCCTGGACATTCAGATCGTCTCAGCCTCGCTGACCGAGATTCAGGCCGGCCTGTCGGCCAGCTCGAGCGAAGTATCCTGGGTCCAGACCGCCTATCTGATCGCCGAGGTGATCGCGATCCCGCTGTCGGGCTTCCTGTCGCGCGCCTTGGGCACGCGGCTGCTGTTCGCGATCTCGGCGGCCGGCTTCACGCTGTCGAGCTTCGCGTGCGGCTTCGCTTCCGGAATCGAGGAGATGATCCTGTGGCGCGCGCTGCAGGGTTTTCTCGGCGCCGGCATGATTCCGACGGTGTTCGCCTCCGCCTATACGGTGTTTCCGCGCTCGAAGTTCCACATCGTCGGTCCGATCATCGGGCTGGTCGCGACGCTTGCGCCGACGATTGGTCCGACCATCGGCGGCTACATCACGGACGCAATGTCCTGGCATTGGCTGTTCTTCGTCAACATTCCACCGGGCATCCTGATCACGGCAGGCGTGCTGTGGCTGGTCGATTTCGACCAGCCGAACTTCAAGCTGCTGGAGCGTTTCGACTGGTTCGGTCTGATCTTCATGGCCGGCTTCCTGGGCTCGCTCGAATATGTGCTCGAGGAAGGCCCGCAATATGAGTGGATCCAGGACACCAGCGTGGCGATCTGCGCCGCGGTGTGCGTGTTATCCGCGGTAGCGTTCTTCTGGCGCGTGCTCACCGCCGAGGAGCCGATCGTCGACTTGCGCGCCTTCAGCAACCGCAATTTCGCGGTCGGCTGCCTGCTGCAATCCTGCATCGGCATCGGCCTCTACGGCCTGACCTATATCTATCCGCGCTATCTCGCCGAGGTGCGCGGCTACAGCGCGCTGATGATCGGCGAAACCATGTTCGTCTCGGGCATCACCATGTTCCTGATGGCGCCCGTGGTCGGCCGGCTGATGCTGAAGTTCGACATGCGCTACATCATCGCCGCCGGCCTCGTCATCTTCGCGCTCGGCTCCTACCAGATGACCGACATCACCCGCGACTATGATTTCTGGGAGCTGTTTTGGCCGCAGGTGCTGCGCGGCATCGGCATGATGTGCGCGATGGTGCCGACCAACAACATCGCGCTCGGCACCTTGGCGCCGGATCGCGTCAAGAACGCCTCCGGCCTGTTCAACCTGATGCGCAATCTCGGCGGCGCCGTCGGGCTTGCGATCATCAACGAGGTGCTCAACGACCGCACCGATCTGCATATCAGCCGCCTGCAGGAGCGGGTGAACTGGGGCAATGCCATGGCGGTCGAGACGCTGAACATGCTGCAGCAAAAGCTGCAGGGCATGGGCGATGCAGCTGTCATGGCGATGAAGGAGCTGTCGCAGATCGTGCACCGCCAGGCCGTGGTGATGAGCTACGGCGACGCGTTCTTCATGCTGACCTTGTTCTATGTCGGTCTCAGCCTGATGGTGATGCTGCTGGAGAAGCCGAAAGTGGGGGCGGTGGGCGGCGGCGGCGGGCATTGAGCGCGCCCAGCTCGGCTTAGGGGGATCAGAGGCTGCTCCAGAGCAAAGTGAGCCCGGAGATGAACAACAGGATCAGCACGACGTCGCCGAAATTGCGGTCGCTCATGGCGTGATAGGCGCGGGTGCCGAGCCAGGCGCCGATGAGGGTGCCCGGAAGCGCAAGGAGCGACAGCCACAACATCTGCGGCGCGACCAGCCCGCTGATGAGCTGCAGGACGAACGCGACCGTGAGCACGGTCCAGTTATAGAGCTGGTAGATGCCGCGACGCTCATCCTTGCTCCAGCCGCGCAAAGTGGCCCACAGGATCGGCAGCGGCCCGGACAGGCCGGCCAAGCCGCCGAGGATGCCGCCGGCGAAGCCGATCAGGCCATCGGCGGTGCGGCCGCCGAAGCGGACGGCGGGCCAATTGCGGTTGAAATGCAGCGCCACCGGAAACACCAGCAGCAGGATGCCGATGGTGAGCTTGAAGGTCACGGGATTGGCCTGCGCAATCAGCAGCGTGCCGAGCGGCACGCCAATGAGGCCGCCGATCAGGAAGGGCCAGACGATGGAGAGGTCGAAGCGCTTCCACATCGCAGGCAAAGTGGCGCTCTGCGCCACGATCGAGCAGACCAGCACGAGCTGCACCGCGGATGTCGGCGGCAGGACATAGAGCCAGATGCCGAGCGCCATCAGCGCGGTGCCGAAGCCGGCGAGTCCCGAGACGAAGCCGCCGGCGAGCGCGCCGATCAGCAGCAGCGCATAGTCGGCGGCGTGCATCGCAATTTCCGTAATGGAGGCGTGGACGAGGATGCTTACACGGCGGTGGCCGAAACGAGAAGCCGCGGGAGATGACGTCACCAGACATGGTGAGGGGTCCGGCTTGGTCGGCCGAACCCCTCATGAACATATCAGCCGGCCTGTAAGCCGGGTTCTGTAGGGCACCGCCGCACTTGCGCGCGACGATACGTGACGGCCATTCCTCTGGGATCGCGCTTGCGCGCGACCTCGGGCAACCTACCCGGACAGCGAGCCTGACATCGCCCCCACGGACGTTGTCGCTTGCGCGAACTGCCCGTGTTGCCGTCCCTATTCGGTCTTGCTCCCGGTGGGGTTTACCTTGCCGTCTCCGTTGCCGGATCCGCGGTGCGCTCTTACCGCACCTTTTCACCCTTACCGCGCCGCGGCCCGAAGGCCGAGGCGGGCGGTTCGTTCTCTGTGGCACTGTCCCTGGGGTCGCCCCCGCCGGATGTTATCCGGCACCGCATGTCGATGGAGCCCGGACTTTCCTCCCCGACGGCCTTTCGACCTCGCCGGAGCGGCCGTCCGGCCGACTGACCCGCCCTGCATGCGGCTTTCGGAGCCACGCGTCAAGCGGTGCGGCGAGAGCAAAATATTTTATGCTGCGCCTGTCGTTCCATATGTCAGCCGTTCGACTGAATGCCGGCAATGCAGCCGATCATAGGGAGTAAGAACCATGCAATATCTGCTGATGATCTATCGCAACGAGGCCGAGCATGAGGCGACGGGGGAGGCCGAGACCCAGAAGATAACCGCGGAGTACGAAGCTTTCACCCAGTCGATCATCGCAAGCGGCAACTTCAAGGCGGCCGACCGGTTGCGGCCGGTGGCGATGGCAACCACGGTGCGGGTCCGCGACGGCAAGATCCTGGCAACCGACGGTCCCTTCGCCGAGACCCGCGAGCAGCTCGGCGGCTACTATCTGGTCGAAGCCAAGGATCTCGACGAGGCGATCGGCATCGCGGCGCGGATTCCCACCGCCCGGGTCGGCTCGATCGAGGTGCGGCCGATCTGGGTGTATAATAAGTGACGTATGCCGAAAGCGTAGGTGGATGAAATCCAGCGAGATCGACAAAATCTTCCGTGGCGAGGCGGGCAGGGCGCTGGCGACGCTGATCCGCCTCCTCGGCGATTTCGATCTCGCCGAGGACGCATTGCAGGACGCCTTCGCGACCGCCTTGCAGAGCTGGCGCGCGGGGGAGATGCCCGCCAATCCGCGCGCCTGGCTGGTCAATGTCGGCCGCAACAAGGCGATCGACCGCATCCGCCGGCGGACCGCCTTCCGCGATCGCCAGCAGCAGGTCGCGCACGACATCGCGCTCAACGCAGCTGAATGCAACGAGATCGCGGAGTTCTCCGCGCTCGATGACGACATGCTGCGGCTGATCTTCGTCTGTTGCCATCCCTCGTTTGCGCCGGAGGTCCAGGTCGCGCTGACCTTGCGCACGGTCTGCGGCTTGACCACCGCCGAGGTCGCGCGCGCCTTTCTCGTCAGCGAGGACGCGATGGCGCAGCGGCTGGTACGCGCCAAGCAAAAGATCCGGCTCGCCGGAATCCCTTATGAAGTGCCGGTGCGCAGCGCGCTGGACCAACGGCTCAACGGCGTGCTCGCGGTCATCTATCAGGTCTTCACGGAAGGCTATGTCGCGACCTCGGGCGATGATCTGATGCGGTCCGATCTGGCAGGCGAGGCGATCCGGCTCGGACGCCTGCTCGATGCGCTCATGCCTGAAACACGCGAGATCAAAGGTCTGCTGGCGCTGATGCTGCTGCACGATGCGCGCCGTGCCGGCCGGGCCACTTCGGATGGCGACATCGTGCTGCTGGAGGAGCAGGATCGGGGATTATGGAATAGCGAGCAGATCGCGCAGGGGCTGCAACTCGTCGAGGACGTTTTGCGGATGCCGGGCCGGCCGTTCGCTTATGCGGTGCAGGCTGCGATCGCGGCCCTGCATGCGCGGGCGCCGAGCTATCAGGACACCGACTGGCGCCAGATCGCGGGCCTGTACGAAGTACTGCTGCGGATCGCGCCCTCGCCAGTGATCGAACTCAATCACGCCGCTGCGATCTCGATGGTCGACGGGCCGGCGCGCGCGCTCGATCTGGTCGATGCACTCTCGGCACGCGGCAGCCTCGGTGGCTATGATCTGCTGCCCGCGGTGCGGGCCGATCTGTTGCGGCGGCTTGGCCGGCATGAGGCGGCGCGCGACGCCTATCGGGCGGCGTCCGCTGCGACCAGGCTCGAGCCATTGCGGCGCCTCTATGCGCGCAGGCTGGCGGAGCTAGACGCGAACGGATGAATGACGATTAGGGCTAGGTCGGCAGTGTCGACAGCAACGCGCCCAAGGTCAGCAGCGTGGAATGATCGGCGATGCCGTCGACGCGTTCGGGCCGGAAATGACGCTGAAACGCCGTAACCACCTCCATGGTGGCACCGTCGAACTTGCCGCTCACGGGGATTCCGTAACCGTATTTCGCCAATCCCTTCTGAAGGTCGCGGACCGTATCTCCGATGCTGCCGAGCTTGAGCGATTCGCCCCGCGTCACCGGCGCCGGCTGCACCCAGTGACCGACGCCCGAATTGGCCAGCGAGTGCCAGGGAAATTTCTCGCCCGGATCCTTCTTGCGCGCCGGCGCGACGTCGGAATGGCCGAGCACGCGATGAGCAGGAATGTTGCGACGGAGCGTGATGCCGCGACAGAGTGCGATGACCGCTGCGATCTGGCGGGAGGGGAAATCCGGATAACCCCAGTCGTGACCGCGATTGATGATCTCGATGCCGATCGAACAGGAGTTGATGTCGTTCTCGCCGGCCCAGGACGACACGCCGGCATGCCAGGCCCGCTTCGCCTCCGGCACACTTTGGATAATGCCGCCATCCTCCAGCACGATGTAATGGGCCGAGACCTCGGTGCCGGCGGTGCAAAGCTTGGTGATCGCACCATCCGCATCCGGCATGCCGGTGTAATGCAGTACGATCATATCGGGCGCGCGGCCATTGTTCCGATCGCCGAAATTCGCCGACGGAATCACCTCCGAGACCACCGACGAATCCGGTGTGAACGCGTTGGTCGCGTCCGGGCTGCTCGGCGCTTGCTGCCCGCGTGGACGCTTGGAGGACGATTTGTCGGGTGGAGGTGAATCAGGCGGCATGAAAACTCGAGGGGCAGAGCGGAGTAATGGTTCATGTCCAATATGGCTGCCACTACTCCTTTGCACCTCCCCGCCGCAATGGAAATCACATGCGATAGCGATGCATTCTGGATCCGGTGTGTGTTCCGCGCTGCATGCGGCCGCGAGGCCCGTTGCGTTGCGGGGGAGCGGCCGACGCCAAGATTCTGCCGCGGATCATCAACGGTTTCTTAACGCTAAGCGCCGTTACTAAGTCATGAATGGCCGAGCCAAGGCTTCTGCTTTGGCGGGCCGCCGCAATTCGAAGGTCCTGCACGCGGGAAAGGGTTTTGAAGTGTGGGGGACACCGGATTTCGGGCAATTCACCCCGCCGCACCGCCGAAATCCGTGGGATCGACGCATCGTCCGTGGGACTCCGGTGACAGCGCGGTGCGCTCGCGCCGGTGATGCGGGCAGGCGTTCCTGCGTTGCGGCGCGACGCGATAGAGGTTTTAGGCGCAAGGATGTTTGGCGCGATGGGCTCGCTGCCGCACATGATCTGTCTGCCACGCCGGCTTGCGCGCGGAGCCGGCGCATGAGCGCGGCTGACCAGCGTCACATTTCCGTGCTCGGGCCGGAAGCGGTGTCCGCGCTCGCGCCGCGCGCAGGCGGCGTCTATGTCGACGGCACCTTCGGCGCAGGTGGATATAGCCGGCTGATTCTTGCAACAGCAGGAACCCGGGTGATCGGCATCGATCGCGATTCCACCGCGATTGCCGGCGGCCAGGATCTGCTCGCGCAAGCGGAGCAGCGGCTTACCCTGGTCGAGGATCGCTTCTCGCACCTCGCCGACATCTGTGCCGCGCAGGGCATCGACGCGGTCGATGGCGTCGTGATGGATGTCGGCGTGTCCTCGATGCAGCTCGACCAGGCCGGTCGCGGCTTCTCGTTCCGGCTCGATGGTCCGCTCGACATGCGGATGGGCGGCGATGGTCCGACCGCGGCCGATGTCGTTGCCTGTGCTGACGAGCGCGATCTCGCCGACGTCATCTACATCTTCGGCGAGGAGCGGCATTCGCGCGCCGTGGCACGCGCCATCGTCGCGGCTCGCAAGGAGCAGCCGATCACGACCACACGGGCGCTCGCTGACATCGTCGCCCGCGTGGTCCGTTCCAAGCCCGGAGATATCCATCCGGCGACGCGAACCTTCCAGGCGCTACGCATCCTGGTCAATGAGGAGCTCGATGAGCTCGAACGTGCGCTGGCAGCGGCCGAGCGTGTGCTGAAGCCGGGCGGACGGCTCGCGGTGGTGTCGTTCCACTCGCTGGAGGACCGCATCGTCAAGACCTTCCTCGCCGAGCGCAGCAAGAGCGGCGGCGGCTCGCGCCATCTGCCGGAAGTCGCGCAGCAGCCGCCGAGCTTTATGCTTCTCACACGGCGCCCTGTCGTGCCTGGTGAAGAGGAAATCAGCGCCAATCCGCGCGCCCGCTCGGCGAAGCTGCGCGGCGCAGAACGGACTACGGCGCCCGCGCGCGCCGCAAGCGACGAACCATCCTGGCCGCGGCTCGACGACGTGATGAGGGGAGGCTAGCGCATGCGGCTCATCCACCTCATGGTGATCGGCGCACTGATCTTCGCCGCAGCTTACGTCTATCGCATCAAGATGGAATCGACCGCGCGCGTCGAGAAGGTGCTGCAGCTGCATGCACAGATTCGCGAGCAGCGCGAGGCGATCGCCGTGCTCCACTCGGAGTGGGCCAAGCTGGACGCGCCGCTGCGGCTGCAGGGGCTGGTCGAGCGGCATCTACCGCTGAAGCCGCTGAATGCCAACCAGTATGACAGCCTGAAAAACCTGCCGGAGCGGCCGCCGAACTTTGCCCGGTCCGGCAATCCAGATCCAATCGGCTCCATGATTGATGCCATCGACGCCGCCAATCAGGACGACACGCCCACCGGGTCCGTGACGCAGCCGTCGGAGGACGCGCAATGACCGGTGACGCTCCGCTCAGGCCCGATCTAGCGAGGCAAAAGTCAAAGCAGGAACCCTGGCGGCGGCGGCTGATCCGCACGCTGCTCTACGGCCGCAATGTCGATCGCGCGGCCAAGGCGCGCGCGCGCGTCGGCCTCGCCATCATCGCCTTTGCGGCGATCTACGCCATTATCGGCGGTCGCCTCGTGATGTTCGCGATCGGCGCCGATGGCCCGAACGCGCGCCGTACGGCGTCGCAAGACGCGATCGCCACCGCACGTCCGGACATCGTCGACCGCAACGGCGAAGTGCTCGCCACGGACGTCAAGACGCCAAGCCTGTTCGGCGAGCCGCGCCGCCTCATCGACAAGGACGAGGCCATCGAACTGCTCACCGCCACCTTGCCCGATCTCGACACCGCAGAGGTGCGCGACCGCCTGTCGTCGCGCAAAGGCTTCGTCTGGCTGAAGCGCGAGATCACGCCGCAACAGCAGTTCGAGATTCACAAGCTCGGCCTTCCCGGCATCGGCTTCCTGCGCGAGAACAAGCGGGTCTATCCAACCGGCAGTGAAGTCGCGCACGTGATCGGCCTGGTCAACATCGACAACCAGGGCATCGCCGGCATGGAGAAGTGGCTGGACAATCAGGGTCTGGCCGATCTGCATCGGGCGGGCTTCGCCACCGACCGGCTGCAGAAGCCGGTGGAATTGTCGCTCGATCTGCGCGTCGAGCACGCGCTGCGTGACGAGCTCCTCAAGGCAAAAGACAAGTTCCGCGCCAAGGCGGCCTCCGGCATCGTCGCCAATGTCAAGACCGGCGAGATCGTGGCGATGGTCTCGCTGCCCGACTTCGATCCGAACAATCCGAAGGAGGCGCACGATCCCGATCGTATCAACCGTCTGACCACCGGCGTCTTCGAAATGGGCTCGACCTTCAAGACCTTTACCCTGGCGATGGCGCTCGACAGCGGCAAATATGATCTCAACTCGATGTGGGACGACCGCAGTGTGCTGCACTACGGCAAGTTCACGATTCACGACGACGAGTTGCAGCACCGTTTCATCAGCATGAAGGAGGTCTTCACATATTCCTCCAACATCGGCGCCGCGCGGATTGCGCTGTCACAGGGTGTCGACGCCCATAAGGCATTCCTGCGCAAGATGGGCCAGCTCGAGCGGCTGCGCACCGAGCTGCCGGAGAGCGCCGCGCCGATCGTGCCGAAGCATTGGGGTGACCTCAACACGATCACGATCTCGTTCGGGCACGGCATCGCGGTGGCGCCGCTGCAGGCGGTGATGGGCATCAGTGCGCTGACCAATGGCGGCTATCTGATTCCGCCGACGTTCCTGAAGCGCAGCCAGGACGAGGCGATGGCGCTGGCCAAGCGCGTCATCAAGCCGGAGACCTCGGAAAAGATGCGCTATCTGATGCGACTCAACGCCGAAGTAGGCACTGCGAAAAAGGCTGAGGTCAAAGGCTATTACATCGGCGGCAAGACCGGCACGGCCGAGAAGGTCGTCAACGGGCACTACGCCAAGAAGAAGGTTCTTACGGACTTCATCGGCATTCTTCCGGCGGACAATCCGCAATACATGCTTCTGATCATGCTGGATGAGCCGCAGCCGGCCAAGGACACCTACGGTTTCATCACCTCGGGCTGGAATGCAGTGCCGACGGCAGGTAACGTCATCAACCGGATCGGGCCGCTGCTCGGCATCGAGCCGCGCTTCGACCTGCCGCCGGCCGATCGCCAAATTCTTGCGGCATCGCGGCTGACGCAGTAAGCCGTTCATTGGCCTCGCCGATTTGAACCGTCCGGCGCCGGCCCGACGGGATTCATATGAAACTTCGCGAGCTTCTTGGCGAAAATACCAGGCTCGATCCGCGTGCGGACGCAGCCGACGTGAAGGGACTTGCCGTCGATAGCCGCACGGTCAAGCCGGGCGATCTGTTCTTCGCGCTGGCAGGCGCCAAGACCGACGGCGCCCGCTTTATTCAGGCTGCGGTCGCTGCGGGAGCCGTTGCGATTGCCGGCGAGCAGGCGCCTGCGGGCGATCTGCCGGTTCCATTCGTCACGCTATCGAATCCGCGTCGGGCGCTGGCGCTGGCCGCATCCCGCTTCTATCCGCTGCAGCCCGCGACCATCGCAGCCGTGACCGGCACCAGCGGCAAGACCTCGGTCGCCGCCTTCACCCGGCAGATCTGGCAGCGGCTCGGCCACGCCTCCGCCAGCATCGGCACCATCGGGCTGGTCTCTGACAAGCGTACTGTTTACGGCTCGCTGACCACGCCGGACCCGATCGCGCTGCATCGGCAGATTGACGAGATCACGCGGGATGGCGTCACGCATCTCGCCTTTGAAGCGTCCTCGCACGGCCTCGATCAATATCGCCTCGACGGCGTGCGCGTCTCCGCCGGCGGCTTCACCAACCTCTCGCGCGACCATATGGATTATCATCCTGATGTCGCGCATTACCTCGCCGCGAAGATGCGGCTGTTCCGCGACCTGGTGCAGCCTGGCGGCGCCGCCGTGATCTCGGCCGATCATGATTGCTCGAACGAGGTGATCGCCGTCGCCAAGGCGCGAGGCCTGCGCCTCGTCACGGTGGGCACGAACGGCGACGGGGCGGGTGAGGGCATCCGCCTGGTGGATGCCGCAATCGAGGGATTTGCGCAGACGCTTCACATCGAGCATCGCGGCCACAAGCGTGCGATCAAGCTGCCGTTGGTTGGCGCATTCCAGATCGAGAACGCGTTGGTCGCCGCGGGGCTGGCGATCGGCACCGGCAGCGATGCCGAGGCGGTCTTTGATACGCTCGGCATGCTGGAAGGCGCAAAAGGACGGCTCGAATTGGTCGGAGAGCGCAACGGAGCACCGATCTTCGTCGACTACGCGCATAAGCCGGATGCCTTGGCGAAGGCGCTGCAGGCGCTGCGTCCCTACGCCAAGCGCAGGCTGGTCGTGGTGTTCGGCGCCGGCGGCGACCGGGATGCCGGCAAGCGTCCCCTGATGGGCGCGATCGCATCCGAGAATGCCGACCGCGTCATCGTCACCGACGACAATCCGCGCAGCGAGAATCCGAAGGCCATCCGCGCCGCAATCCTGGCTGCGGCCAAGGACGCGCAGGAGATCGGCGACCGCGCGGAAGCGATCCGTGCCGCGATCGATGAGCTCGAAGACGGCGATGCATTGGTCGTCGCCGGCAAGGGCCATGAGATCGGGCAGATCATCGGCGACAAGGTGCTGCATTTCAGCGACCACGAAGTAGTCGCCGACGCATTGGCAAAGAGGACGGCATGACGAACGCGCCCTTGTGGACCGTGGCCGAGGCAGCGCGCGCGCTTGGCCTCTCCGGTGAATTTCCGGACACGGCAATCGATTTCGTCACCCAGGACAGTCGCGCGGTGAAGCCTGGCAGCCTGTTCGTGGCGCTGAGCGGCACGCCGAGCGGTGGTTTCATCTCCAGCTTCGCGTCCAGCCGTGACGGCTGGGAGTTCGCGACCCAAGCGCAGGCGGCGGGCGCCGTGGCGATGATCGTGCCGCACCGGATCGACGGCGTCACCGTGCCGCAGCTGATCGTGAAGGATACGCTGATCGACGGGCTGTGGGGCCTGGCGCGTGCGGCGCGGGCGCGTTTCAAAGGTCCCGTGATCGGGCTGACCGGCAGTGCCGGCAAGACCTCGACCAAGGAGTTCATCGCCGCCTATCCGAACGCGTCCGCGAGCCCGTCGAGCTTCAACAATTTCTGGGGCGTGCCGCTGACGCTGTGCAACGCCGATTCGAAGGCCTCCGTCTGGGTGGTCGAGATGGGCATGAACCAGCGAGGGGAGATCGCGCGGCTGACGGAATTGACCAAGCCGACGGTGGCGCTGGTCGTCAATGTGCAGCCAGTGCATCTGGAGAAGCTCGGCAGCCTGGAGGCGATCCGGCAGGAAAAGGTCTCGATTGCGCGCGGCCTGCCGGCTGACGGCACGCTGGTGCTGCCGGCCGGGATTGCCGCGGCCGAGTGGAGCGGCCGGGTGCTGCGCTTCGGCGAGGGCGCCGAGGTCCATGAGACTGGGTATAGCCCGCGCGGCGAGAGCTGGGATGTCAGCGCCGACATCAGCGGCCGCAAGATCAATTTCGCACTCACACCCGGCGCGCCGCACCGCCTGCAGAATGCGCTCGCCGCGCTGGCGGCCATTTCCGCCGCCGGCCTCGATCCGGCGCTGCTGGCGAAAGAGCTCGGCCAGGTCGGCATCATGACCGGCCGCGGCGTCGAGCAGAGCGCAGGCGGGATCGTCCTGATCGACGACAGCTTCAACGGCAACCCGGCCAGCATGGCGGCGGCGCTGGACAGCCTGCAGGCGCGTCCGGTCAAGGACGGGCGGCGGATCGGCATCATCGGCGACATGCTCGAGCTCGGTAACGAGGCCGCAGCGTACCACGAGGGGCTGGTCCGCCATCTCGCCGGCATCGACGGCGTCTATTGCGTCGGCCCCCTGATGCGGCATCTGTTCGATCGGTTGCCCCCGGAGAAGCGGCTCGGGTGGCACGAGGATCCGGCGACGCTGCAGCCGGCGGGAATCGCCGCATTGTTGAAGCGCGGCGACGTGGTCGTCATCAAGGGCAGCAAGAAGATCTTCTGGGTCAACAAGTTCGTGCCGAGGCTCGCCGCGGCGTTACAACCGCAGGCTTGAATCGTCGCGCGGGTGTCAAATCAGGCCGTATCGCGGCGCGGTAGGCGACATCGCGGGTCCGATGCTGCGGGGCTGGTATGCCGGGCAGGAAAAGCCGCAATTGATTGCAACGATTCGCACGGCGCCCCCGATCGTGGTTAAAGGAGCACCTCGACACGGATTCGCGCGGGATTCGTGAGCGGTCCCGGCAGGCCCAGAGCGAGACGGCATAGGCGGATTGTATGTTTTACTGGTTGATCGAGCTGACCAACACATTCCCGAGCCTCGGGATGTTCCGGCCGGCCCTCAACGTCTTTCGTTACATCACTTTCCGCACCGGCGGCGCGGTGGTGACCGGCGCGTTGTTCGTGTTCCTGTTCGGTCCGTGGATCATCGACCATTTGCGGTTGCGCCAGGGTAAGGGCCAGCCGATCCGCGCCGATGGCCCGCAATCGCACATCGTCTCCAAGAAGGGCACGCCCACGATGGGCGGGCTGATGATCCTGTCCGGGCTGGTCGTCTCCACCGTGCTGTGGGCCAACCCGCTCAATCCCTATGTCTGGATCGTGCTGGCGGTGACGCTCGGCTTCGGCTTCGTCGGCTTTTACGACGATTATCTGAAGGTGACAAAGCAATCGCATTCCGGCTTCGCCGGCCGCGCGCGGCTTGCGCTCGAAGGGCTGATCGCGCTGGTCGCCTGCTACGCGCTGGTGCGGCTCGGCCGCGACGCCAGCGCGACTTCGCTTGCGATCCCCTTCTTCAAGGAGATGGTGTTCAATCTCGGCTGGTTCTTCGTGATCTTCGGCGCGTTCGTCATCGTCGGCGCCGGCAACGCGGTCAACCTGACCGACGGACTCGACGGGCTTGCAATCGTGCCGGTGATGATCGCCGCCGCAAGCTTCGGCCTGATCGCCTATCTCGCCGGCAATCTGGTGTTTTCAGACTATCTACAGATCCACTATGTGGCCGGCACCGGCGAGCTCGCCGTGCTCTGCGGCGCGGTGCTTGGCGCGGGCTTAGGCTTCCTCTGGTTCAACGCGCCGCCGGCCTCGATCTTCATGGGCGATACCGGCTCGCTTGCGCTCGGCGGCATGCTCGGCTCGATCGCGGTCGCGGTGAAGCACGAGATCGTGCTGGCGGTGATCGGCGGGCTGTTCGTGCTCGAGGCCGTCTCGGTGATCGTGCAGGTCGTGTCCTTCAAGCTCACCGGCAAGCGCGTGTTCAAGATGGCGCCGATCCACCATCATTTCGAGCAGCTCGGTTGGACCGAGCCGCAGATCGTGATCCGGTTCTGGATCATCTCGGTGATGCTCGCGCTCGCCGGCCTCGCCACCTTGAAGCTGCGCTGACATGATTCCCGTCACCTGTTTTGCCGGCAAGACGGTTGCCGTGTTCGGTCTCGGCGGCTCAGGCCTTGCGAGCTGCCATGCGCTGCGCGCCGGCGGCGCCGAAGTGGTCGCGGGCGATGACGGCGCGGACCGGCTTGCCGAAGCCGCCAGGGCCGGCTTCATCACCGCCGATCTGCGGACCGTTTCCTGGGCTAACTTTTCGGCGCTGGTGCTGGCGCCCGGCGTACCGTTGACCCATCCGGTGCCGCACTGGAGCGTGCTCAGGGCGCGCGAGGCCGCCGTCGAGGTGATCGGCGACATCGAGCTGTTCTGTCGCGAGCGCAAGCGCCATGCGCCGGACGCGCCCTTCGTCGCCATCACCGGCACCAACGGCAAGTCGACCACCACGGCACTGATCGCGCATCTGATGAAGGTCGCCGGCTACGACACCCAGATGGGCGGCAACATCGGCACCGCGATCCTGTCGCTGGAGCCGGCACGGATGGGACGCGTCCACGTGATCGAGATGTCGTCTTATCAGATCGATCTGACGCCCTCGCTCGATCCGACCGTCGGCATCCTGATCAATGTCAGTGAGGACCATATCGATCGTCACGGCACGCTCGCGAATTATGCCGCGGTGAAGGAGCGGCTGGTGGCCGGCGTGCCGCCGCAGGGCGCCGCGATTGTCGGCGTCGACGATGATTTCTCCCGCGCCAGCGCCGACCGCCTGGAGCAGGCCGGCAAGCGCGTGGTACGTATCTCCGTCAAGAATCCGCTGCCTGACGGGATCTATGTCGCGCACGAGACGATCGTGCGGGCGAGCGGCGGCGCGCGGCAGGAGATCGCGCGCATCGGCGGCATCGGCTCGCTGCGCGGCCTGCACAATGCCCAGAACGCGGCCTGCGCGGCCGCCACGGCGCTGGCGCTCGGCGTCGGTACGGACATGCTGCAGCAGGGCTTGCGCAGCTTTCCGGGCCTCGCGCATCGCATGGAGCAGGTCGGCCGTCGTGGCGAGGTGCTGTTCGTCAACGATTCCAAGGGCACCAATGCGGATGCGGCTGCGCATGCGCTGTCGTCGTTCGCCGATATCTTCTGGATCGCCGGCGGCAAGCCCAAGGCCGGCGGCATCACCAGCCTGACCGGCTATTTCCCGCGCATCCGCAAAGCCTATCTGATCGGCGAGGCGGCGGCGGAATTTGCCACAACGCTCAGTGACCAGGTGCCGCACGACATCTCAGGCACGCTCGACGTCGCGGTTGCGCAGGCTGCGGCCGACGCCGAAGCCTCGGGGCTGAAGGACGCCGTGGTGCTGCTGTCGCCGGCCTGCGCCTCGTTCGACCAGTACCGCAATTTCGAGATCCGCGGCGCCAGGTTCCGCGAACTCGTGCAGGCGCTGCCCGGCGTCAAGCCGGTGGTTTGAGCAGCCGGACGCCGGCCCCGTAGGATGGGTCGGCACAGCGAAACCCGTCGCTTCTCTTGCGCATGTCAATGATGGGTATCGCTTCGCTCCATCCATCCTGCGCACCGCAGCGTGCGCCAAGCGCCGGTAACGTCAAAAGTGAAGTGATACCTTAACCCCCTGATAACCATCATCCGCCACCAATGGGGCCGGCCTTTTCATTGCGCGTGACCGGGAGAGCCGCGTCCCGCAATTTTCCGGATCGCGCGCGCGGCCAGAGGGACATCCCATGCTCTCCCGTGAAGAACGCAACCCGCTGTCCGACTGGTGGTGGACGATCGACAAGCCGCTGGTCGGCGCCATCCTGGCGTTGATGCTGTGCGGCGTCATCCTGTCGCTTGCTGCGAGCCCGCCGGTTGCGGTCCGGATCGGGCTCGACCCGTTCCACTTCTTCAACCGCCACGTGATGTTCCTGCTACCATCCTTCATCGTGATGATCGGCGTGTCCTTCGTGTCGCCGCGGCAGATCCGGCGCAGCGCGCTGATCATTTTCGCCATCTCGATCGTGCTGATCGTCGTGACGCTCGCGGTTGGGCCCGAGGTGAAGGGCTCGCGACGCTGGATCACCTTGCTTGGCGTCAATATCCAGGCGTCGGAGATTGCCAAGCCGTCCTTCGTCGTCGTGGCGGCCTGGCTGTTCTCGGAATCGGCGCGGCGGCCGGACATGCCGGCGACCTCGATGGCGCTGGTCTTGCTGCTGATGATGATCTCGCTGCTGGTCATGGAGCCTGACTTCGGCCAGACCATGCTGACCTCGATGGTCTGGGGCTCGCTGTTCTTCATCGCCGGCATGCGCATGGTCTGGGTCGCGGGCCTTGCAGGCGTGGCCAGTGCCGGCCTGTTCGGCGCCTATCTCCTGGTCCCGCACGTCGCGGGTCGTATCCAGCGCTTCATGAATCCGGCCTCCGGCGACACGTTCCAGGTCGACACCGCGATGGAAGCCTTCTCCAACGGCGGCTGGTTCGGGCTCGGCCCGGGCGAGGGCATCGCCAAGCGCAGCCTGCCCGACAGCCATACCGACTTCGTATTCGCGGTCGCGGCGGAAGAGTTCGGCATCGTCCTGTGCCTGGCGCTGGTTGCGTTGTTCGCCTTCGTCGTGATCCGCACGCTGTCACGCGCCTACGCCACTGAGGACAGCTTCTCGCGCTTCGCGGCCTCGGGGCTCGCCATTTTGTTCGGCGTGCAGGCTGCGATCAACATCTCGGTCAATCTGCAGCTCATTCCGGCCAAGGGCATGACCCTGCCGTTCATCTCCTATGGCGGCTCCTCGATGGTCTCGCTGGCCTATGGCGTCGGCATGATGCTGGCGCTGACCCGGCTGCGGCCGCGCACCGAGGTCGAAGCCACCGATGCCGCGGCTGGCGCACAACAAAGCTACGCCTGAACTGAGGTAATGACGAACAGGCCGCGCTCGGTTATGTGAGGGCATGACGACTGCGCCCCTCATTCTGCTTGCGGCCGGCGGCACCGGCGGCCATCTGTTTCCCGCCGAAGCGCTCGGCGTCGAATTGATCAGGCGCGGCTTCCGTGTCCGCCTCGTCACCGATGCCCGCGCGCTACGCTACAGCGGCCTGTTCTCCAACGACATGATCGACGTGGTGCCGAGCGAAACCGTGCGCGGCCGCTCGCCGCTCGCTCTCGCCCGCACCGCGTTGATGCTCGCCTCTGGCACGCTCGTCGCATTCAACTTGATGCGACGGCTGAGGCCCGCGGCCGTGGTCGGCTTCGGCGGCTATCCGACCGTGCCGCCGTTGCTCGCGGCGCGCCTCGCCGGCGTGCCCGGCATCATCCACGACGCCAACGCCGTGCTCGGCCGCGCCAATCGCTTGCTGTCGCGCCATGTCAAGGCGATCGCGACCTCGCTGCCAGGCGTGCTCGACCGCGATCCGGCGCTTGCGCCAAAAACGACCACCGTCGGCACGCCGATGCGACCTGCCGTGCTCGAGGCTGCGGCGGTGGCTTATACGCCGCCCGACACCACCGGCCCGTTCCGTCTGCTCGTGACCGGCGGCAGCCAGGGGGCGCGGGTGATGAGCGACATCGTGCCCGCTGCCATCGAGCGACTGGAGCCGGCGCTGTGGGGCCGGCTGGTGCTGACCCAGCAGGTGCGGCAGGAGGATATGGCGCGGGTGCGCGCGGTCTACGACAAACTGAAGATCAATGCCGAGCTCGCGCCCTTCTTCACCGACCTGCCGGCACGGCTTGCTGCCAATCATCTGGTGATCTCGCGCTCCGGCGCCGGCACGGTGGCCGAGCTTGCCGCGATCGGCCGACCCTCGATCCTGGTGCCGCTGCCCGGCGCCATCGACCAGGATCAGTTCGCCAATGCCGGCGTGCTGTCGCAGGTGAATGCCGCCTTGCGCATCGCGCAGACAGACTTCACGCCCGATCGTCTCGCCTCGGAAATCTCGGCGCTTGCCGCCGAGCCGTCGCGGCTTGCGGCGATGGCGACGGCGGCGCGTGCTGCGGGCCGGCTCGATGCGGCAGAGCGGCTGGCTGACTTGGTCGTGAAGGTTGCGGGTCTCTGACGCCGGCTGTTACGCCGGCGGTCGCACCGCCGCGAGCTTCATTGGTTACCCATGAAGTCATCGAATGCGGACAGGATCGTCTCGCGCGTGTCGGGTTGCCAGACGATGCGATGGTGTGCCGGCGCATTAGGATATTGACCGCCGGGTTCGATGCCGCATTCAACGAACCATGCGGCGTTATAGGGGCGTCCCAAGACCTCACAGTTCGGCTTGACGACGAGCGCAGGCGCGTCGCAGGCCATGGCCAGCCATGCCGGGCCGTTGCTCACGAACATGTTGCAGGCGGCGCTGCCGTAGAGGCTGGCGCGGGCGGACAAGTCATGAGAGGCGAACGGTGCCGAATGAAACCCGGGCAATGGCTCGTCCGCTTTCAGGGTGTCGCGAATAAATACGACCTGATAACCGGCAGCCTCGATCGCGCGCGTCGCTGCCAGCCATTCGGGCAGGTTGCTGTTGCGCTCGGGCCAATGCTCTGACTCGCGTAGCGTGACCGTCACAAGGTCGCGGTGCCGCTCCGTCTGTCGCGGACGGAGCGGACGAATTCCCTTGCCCATGCAGCGGACGAAGTGCTTCCACGGGATGGTGTATTCGTTCGCGCCAAACCCGTTGCGATCGCGGCTGGCCGAGATCATCGCGTTCGGCAGCATTTCGAACAGCGGGACTACGATCTTCATCAGCAGCGACAGGCGCGCGTCATGTCTGCGTGGCCATAGGTCATCGTCGCGAAACCCGGCAACCGGGCCGGGCGCGATGCCGATATGCACGGGCTCGGTGCCGAATTTCTCCGCCACCTGCACAATGAACGCGACTGCATCGAACGTCGGCGGGTTATGGGCGAGATCGTAACAGGCGCGATTCACCTTCGGACTGCCTTCTGAAGCTGATCGCGGAGCCACGCATTTTCCTGCTCCAACGCTTGGTTCCAACCTAAGAGCCCGAACCGTTTCGAGTTCACGCGGGACCAGAACGCACCGGGTGCGCGCCGCCATAAGGGAAGGGCTGCGATCGCAATTGCGCACTGGCCGCCCAAATCCATGACTTCGCCGAGCTCGACAAGACCGAACGGAATGGGGAACGCAATCGAACCGGCTACGTCATTGGGATTGCTACGGGCGGCTTCAAGGGCAGTGCTGACGCCCATCTGGAAGAATGACAGCGCTCTCGCCTCGTCATCGAATACCAACGCAACGCGGGCGGCGTGAAAGGCGGCTGCGATCGTTTTGGTCGTGAGGATGGGAGAGAAGGGGCGCCAGTCCAGCTTTGCTGCCAAGGCAAACCATTTGAGCGCATCGTCAAACGCTCCGGACAGTTCGGACAAGCACCCCGCCACAAACGCCAGCGAAATGCGCCAACGTTGCACATGAGGGTTTGTCGTGGCTTCGGTGCCATCACGATAGCTCTCGATACGTCGGATCAATTCGCCGGTCGCGCTTACCTGACGCTGCTCGAGGATGCGATAGCCCTTGACGCAGAGCGCTGCGCCCTGATCCGCTGACCCCGGACATGCATTGTCGGCGACCAAGTTTGCGAGCCGGAGCAGGACTGCGTCGTCGTGAATGCGCTCACCGGCTTGGACCAAGGTCCGGTACAGCCATGGATTGTCATAATGTGTGCCGAAATCGACGACCACCGCTCCACTTGCCGATAGCGAATCCGCAAACGCTGGATGGCGAAATGATGGGCGCAATTCCTCGGCGCGCGCAAAGGGATTTGCCGATGCGACGACAAGCATCCATTCTCCTTCGATGTCGCTATCGAAGGGAATGCGTTTCAACTGACGCGGTGTCTGCGGCCACTTGAAGCCGCCGGGCGCCGTTTGCACGTATCGTGACTCAAGAACAAAGTCTTCGACGAGCCCTTCACGTAGTTTATTCCAGTCGAAGACATGATACCGGTGGGGATTGGGGTCGTTTCCGGTATCGTCGGTCCATCTGTCCGCAACGCTGGTAATCAAGCGCCCGTCGGGCTTCAAGACCCGCGCGAATTCCTTGGCGACGGCTTTCCAGTCTTGCGCATGCTCGATCGTTTCCATCGATGCGATGAAGTCGACAGAGGCGTCTGGAATATCGGCCAGGGCGGACGCGTCTCCTGTCTTGAAGCGCACGTTTGGTCCGCCGTAATTCGCATTTGCGTAGGCCACGGCTCCATCATCGACGTCGACACCGATAACCTCTGAGGCTTGGGTTGTCGCGGCGATTACGGCAGAGCCGTAACCCAGCCCGCACGCGCAATCGAGCACGGTATCGCCGGGTCGAATCAGCGAAGCAGCGAGCGCATAGCGAACGATATGAGCGTCTGCGCGCGATCCGCTTTCGCGAAGCATGTCCATATGCAGATTGCGCTCTTTCCGCAATTCCACGACGGGCCATCGGGAGGCCGCGTCGGCTGGAACGCGTTGGTAGACGGCGTGGCGCGGCAGCATATCGTCATGCATTGCCTCATAGTCCGCCACTGTGAGCGACGCCGGATGCCGTCGCCACCCGTGGGCAAACAGCTGATTCTCGAGCGGCCGGCGGATGCCGGAGATTCCATGGCCTATGAGGAACAGGTTTTGGAGATAGTCGATTTTTGCGAGCGACTCGATCAAACCGAGCGCGCCGCTATCGGCGGTGACCTCGGCGATGGCGACTGGTTTACGCGGAACGGAAAGTGCGGTCTGGCCCGAAATCCAGCGTGGATGTTCGGATGAGCCTGGACCGACCGCATAGGCGTCGCACCCCATCAGGAGCAATTCCTGAAGCAGTCTGGTGTCACCGGCATTCCATTGCACGACCTGACACGGACCAAATATGCGCGTGATGGCAGCAGCGGTTTCAATAGACATGGGATCCGAACGAAGGCGGCGCGAGATGGCGAGGCTGCCGGTTAAACGCTCCGCCGTCGAAAATCAGGCGAGATCGATCGAGCTACGGCCGGCTGCAGGGTGGATGGGGAACCAGCCCGCAACTGTCGGGTGACGCGCGCATTCGGTGTTCGGGCCGCGAGATGATCTGATAGCCAGAGCGCAGCACGGCTATTGCAACGAAATCGGCCAAAGTCGGGCGGTTTCGCCGCGGATTTCGCGATCTTTACCCGTGGTCGGGGCTTGTCCCGCTCTTCCATGTCTTGCATGAAGGACAGATGATTCGGGCTCGACCGGTGCAATAATGCCGGTTCGCCTCCGCCACATTCGGACGAGATGCTCATGAGACTGCCGCGCGAGATCGGACCCATCCACTTCGTCGGGATCGGCGGCATCGGCATGAGCGGCATCGCCGAGGTGCTGTGCAATCTCGGCTATACCGTGCAGGGCTCGGATGCCACAGACAACGCCAATGTGGCACGGCTGCGCGAGAAGGGCGCGACCGTCAGCATCGGCCATAAGGCTGAGAACATCGCCGGTGCCGACGTAGTCGTGGTCTCCACTGCGATCAAGCGCGATAATCCGGAGCTGATGGCGGCGCGCGCCCAACGCATTCCGGTGGTGCGACGCGCCGAGATGCTGGCCGAGCTGATGCGGCTGAAGAGCTGCGTCGCGATCGGCGGCACCCATGGCAAGACCACGACGACCTCGATGGTGGCGGCGCTGCTCGATGCCGGCGGGCTCGATCCGACTGTCATCAATGGCGGCATCATCAATGCTTACGGTACCAATGCGCGGCTCGGGGCCGGCGACTGGATGGTGGTCGAGGCCGATGAGAGTGACGGCACGTTCCTGAAGCTGCCGACCGATGTCGCCATCGTCACCAATGTCGATCCTGAGCATCTCGATCACTTCAAGACTTTCGAGGCGGTGCAGGACGCCTTCCGCGCCTTCGTCGAGAACGTGCCGTTCTACGGCTTTGCCGTGATGTGCACCGACCATCCCGTGGTGCAGAGTATCGTCGGCCGCATCGAGGATCGGCGCATCATCACCTACGGCACCAATCCGCAGGCCGATGCGCGGCTGGTCGACCTGACGCCGACCGGTGGCGGCTCACGCTTCACAGTCGTCTTCCGCGACCGCAAGAGCGGAGCGACCCACGAGATCTCCGATATCATGCTGCCGATGCCCGGCCGGCACAACGCCTCCAATGCCACCGCGGCCATTGCAGTGGCACGAGAGCTTGGGCTTTCCGATGATGCGATCCGCAAGGCGATTGCCGGCTTCGGCGGCGTCAAGCGCCGCTTCACCCGCACCGGCGAATGGAACGGCATCACGGTGATCGACGATTACGGCCATCATCCGGTGGAGATCGCAGCCGTGCTGAAGGCGGCGCGGGAATCCACCAACGGCAAGATCATCGCGGTGGTGCAGCCGCATCGCTACACCCGCCTGCAATCGCTGTTCGAGGAGTTCTGCACCTGCTTCAATGATGCCGATGCGGTGGTCGTCGCCGAGGTCTATGCGGCCGGCGAGGCGCCGATCGAGGGCATCGATCGCGATCATTTCGTGCTGGGTCTGCGCACCCATGGCCATCGCGACGTGGTGCCGTTGCCGAAGCCGGCCGACCTCGCCGGCATCGTCAAGGAATTGGCGAAACCGGGCGATCTCGTCGTTTGTCTGGGGGCGGGCAACATCACCCAATGGGCCTACGCGCTGCCCGGCGAACTGAAGGCGCTGAGGTGAGCGCGGTGCTACGCTGTTACTTGTCGGTTGATTGTACGCCATCGAGCGGCTTGCTCCCTGCGTTCCCTCCCCCCTTGTGGGGGAGGGCTAGGAAGGGGGGTAAGCCGCGGGCGCCGGAGTTCGTGGTACCCCCCTCCCTGACCCTCCCCCACAAGGGGGGAGGGAACGGAGAGCGTGTGCCAAGCCTGACCATGTTGGTGGGCGATCTGAGAGGCGCGTCTTGACCTTCCCCGACATCACGCCCGACCTCAAAGCCGCGATGCCGGATTTGCGCGGGCGGCTGCTTGCCAATGAGCTGCTAGCGCCACTGACCTGGTTTCGGGTCGGCGGGCCGGCGCAAGTGCTGTTCACGCCGGCCGACGAGGACGATCTCGCTTATTTTCTGAAGAACCTGCCGGGCGATCTCCCCGTCATTGTCGTCGGTGTCGGCTCCAACCTGATCGTGCGCGACGGCGGCGTGCCGGGCGTGGTGATCCGGCTTGGCGCCGCGGGGCTTTGGCGAGGTCGAGACCGAAGGCGAGATCGTCCGCGCCGGCACCGCCGCGCTCGACAAGCGCGTGGCCGAAGTCGCCGCAAACGCCAATCTCTCCGGCCTCGAATTCCTGTTCGGGATTCCCGGCAGCATCGGCGGCGCATTGCGGATGAATGCGGGCGCCAATGGCAGTGAGACCAAGGACGTCCTTATCGAGGCCAATGCGCTGGACCGGCGCGGCAATCGCCATCGCTTCGACAATGCCGACATGAAGTTCACCTATCGCGCGAATGGCCTTGATCCCAGTCTTGATCTTCACCTCGGCCCGTTTTCGCGGGCGCCCCGCTGCGCCGGAATCGATCCGCGCCCGCATGGCGGAGGTGCAGAACCATCGCGAGACCGCACAGCCGATCCGCGAAAAGACCGGCGGCTCGACCTTCAAGAATCCGTCCGGACACTCGGCCTGGAAGCTGGTCGACGCCGCGGGCTGCCGTGGCCTCCGGGTCGGCGGCGCGCAGGTCTCCGAGATGCATTGCAACTTCCTGATCAACACCGGCAACGCCACCGCCCACGATATCGAGCAGCTCGGCGAGACCGTGCGCGCACGGGTGAAGGCGACCTCCGGAATCGAATTGCAATGGGAAATCAAACGAATTGGAATCGAACGGAAGTAGCTCGTGCTCCGCATGAACGCACGGCCGTACGCGCACGTCCGCAAGTCAGACGAAGGCGAGAACGCATTGATGCGCATCACCATTCTATTTGGCGGTTCGAACAAGGAACGGCTCGTTTCGGTGGCGAGCGCACAAAGCCTGCATGCCAATTTGCAAGACGCCGATCTCTGGTTCTGGGATGCCGACGACACCGTGCATGAGGCGAGCGGCAAGGCGCTCGCAGCCCATGCCAAGCCATTCGAGGAGCCGTTCAAGGCCGATGGCCGATCGCTTGGCGGGCTTGCTGCAGCTCTCGACCGCGCCAAGGCACGAGGACCGCGTGCTGGTCCTTGCCCTGCACGGCGGCCGGGCGGAGAACGGCGAGTTGCAGGTGATGTGCGAGATGCGGGGCGTGCCGTACACCGGCTCGGACTCGGCCTCGTCGCACCTCGCCTTCGACAAGGTTGCGGCCAAGCGCTTCGCCGTGCTTGGCGGCGTCAGCGCGGCGGAAGGGATCGCGCTGGACGATGCCGAAGCGGCGCTCGCCACTTACGGCAAGCTGATCGCCAAGCCGGTCAAGGACGGCTCCAGTTATGGATTGATGTTCGTCAACGCGAAGCAGGATCTCGTCGCGGTCCGCAAGGCAGCCGAAACTGAAGACTATCTGGTCGAGCCGTTCATCGCGGGCGTGGAGGGAACCTGCGCCGTGCTGGAGCAGGCGGATGGCTCGCTGCTTGCGCTGCCGCCGATCGAGATCGTGCCGGCCGAGGGGGCTTTCGATTATTTCGCGAAGTACCTGGCCAGCGCGACGCAGGAGATCTGCCCGGGCCGCTTCCCGCCCGACATGATGGACGCCATCAAGCGTGAGGCGATCAAGGCGCACCGGGCGCTGTCCTGCGGCGGCTATTCGCGCTCCGATTTCATCGTCTCGGCCAATGGCCCGTTTATCTCGAGACCAACACCCTGCCGGGCCTGACTGCGGCCTCGCTGTATCCGAAGGCGTTGAAGGCGCAGGGCATTGCGTTCGTCGACTTTCTTAACCTGCAGATCGCGCTGGCTGAGCGCCGGGGCGGCAAATAGCCCCGGCGGAACCCCGGACCGGACCTCTACGGATTGTTCCCGCTATCGGTAAAATACTTAAGAATTCGGCTCAAGACCCTCAAATGACGAAGAAAAAATTCGTCTCGGCCGACCGATTTTACCTTTTGTTTACCAGGAAGGCCGAAGGTTAACGCTGGCGGCACAGCGATGCTCGGCTGCCCCGGGGGTGAGCTGTCGTGATGAGGCACTTGGGTGCCTGGCAGCCGGTCCGGGGCGGGCACCGAAACCTCGCCGAATGCCGCGACCCGCAACGCAATTGCGGGCCCAACAGTTGATGAGCTCGTGCAATGGATGGTGCAGGACGCCTCGCCCGATCACAGAGGCCCCAAGCTGACCTGAGGGCCGCCGCGCTTGGCGCGGCGATCCTGCTGCGCGAGTATATCGCCGCACGTTTTGCGCAAGCTTGGGCTGATCGGAACCGGGCACGCCAGATCCAATCGCGTCAGCAGCCTCGTGAAATCCCATCGCGCCAGATCATGACGGCACCTGCAGCCGAGCGGTCGGAGCCCGCCGCGCGCCTGGTCGCGTTGGTCGAGCAGTATCTGCCGCATCGCCTCGGCACCGCGGCCACCGTTGCCCTGCTGTGCGGCAGCGTCTGGCTCGGCGTCGTCAAGGGCGGCCATGTCGACGAGGTGAGCACCGCGTTCAGCGATGCCCGCAACGCGATCGCCAATTCCGTCGGCTTCCGCATCACTGCCGTTGCCATCAACGGCCGCAAGCAACTGACACAGGACGAAGTGCTGGCGATCGGCGGCGTTACGGGTCGCTCGTCGCTCCTGTTCCTCGATGCGATCGCCGTGCGAGATCGCCTCAAGGCCAATCCCTGGATTGCCGACGCAACGGTGCAGAAGTTCTTCCCGAACCAGCTTCAGATCGACATCGTCGAGCGCAAGGCGTTTGCGCTGTGGCAGCAGGACGGCAAGCTGTCGGTGATCGCGGATGATGGCGCGGTGCTCGAACCCTATGTGTCGCGCCGCTTCCTCACCCTGCCGCTCGTGGTCGGCAAGGGCGCCGAGGGCCGCGCGCACGACTTCCTGGCATTACTCGACCGCTATCCGCAGGTGAAGGCCGTGACCCGCGCCGCCGTCTTCGTCGGCGAGCGTCGCTGGAATCTGCGCACCAAGGACGGTCTCGATATCCGCCTGCCGGAGCACGACGTCGGCAACGCGCTGGCCTCGCTGAGCAGCTCGACCAGGAGGATCATCTGTTCTCGCGCGACATCGTCGCGATCGACATGCGCCTGGCGGACCGGCTGGTCGTGCAATTGTCCGACGATGCCGCCAAGGCGCGCGAGGACATGTTCAAGGACAAGGCGAAAGCCCAGAAGAAGGCCGGCAACGCATGACCGGTTTCGATCGCCAGACTCCGAAGACGCGTCCGATGTCGCAGAAGCGCACTGCGCTGGTGGCCTCGCTCGACGTCGGCACCAGCAAGATCGCCTGCCTGATCGCGCGGCTGAAGCCGGCGCCGCCGAGCGAGGCGCTGCGCGGCCGCAGCCACGCGGTCGAGCTGATCGGCTACAGCCAGATCCAGTCCCGCGGCGTCAAGGCCGGCGCGGTGGTCGACCCCATCGAATGCGAGCAGGCGGTGCGCCAGGCCGTGGCGCTGGCCGAGCGCATGGCTAAGGTGCGTGTCGAGTCCGTGCTGCTGCCGGTGGCCGGCGGGCGGCTGCAGGGCCATCTGATCGAGGCGACTTCCGACATTCGCGGCGGCGCCGTGACGCAGGCCGATGTCAGCCGCGTGACTTCGACCGGCATGCATCATGCGACCGGCGACGGCCGCGCAGTGCTGCATGCGCTGCCGGTGGGCTATACGTTGGACGGGGTGAAGGGAATCCGCGATCCCCGCGGCATGCTGGCGCGCCAGTTCGGCGTCGACATGAATGTCGTCACCTCGGACGCGACCGTCGCCAAGAACCTGATGCTGGTGGTCGAGCGCTGCCATCTCAATGTCGAGGCCATGGCGGCGAGCCCGTATGTTGCCGGATTGTCTGTTCTGACCGACGACGAGGCCGACCTCGGGGCCGCCGTGGTCGAGATGGGGGCGGGCACCACCACAATCGCGATCTATTCCGGCGGCCGCTTCGTACATGCGAGCGGATTCGCCCTGGGCGGCCAGCATGTCACCATGGATCTTGCGCGAGGCCTGTCGGCATGCATTGCGGATGCCGAGCGAATCAAGACGTTATATGGCACGGTGCTGACTGGTGGGTCCGACGCGCGTGAGTTGATGTCTGTTCCGACGGCTGGGGACCACGAGCGGGATGTTCCGCAGATCGTGTCCCGCGCCACCATCGCGAACATTGTCAGGCACCGCGCCGAGGAGATTTTTGAAATGGTCCGGGACCGGCTGAAGGATTCGCCTTTTGCGGCAGAACCCAAGGCTCGTGTCGTCCTCAGCGGAGGAGCTTCGCAACTGACCGGTCTGGTCGAACTGGCGACGCGGATTCTCGGCCGGCCGGTGCGCATCGGCAGGCCGCTCGGCTTCGGCCGGCTGCCGAACGAAGCCAAGAACGCCGCCTTTGCGGTGCCGACCGGGCTCTTGGTCTATCCGCAATACGCGCATCTGGAACATGTCGAACCGCGGCATACGCGGCAGCAAGGGACCGGGACCGACGGCTATTTCGGAAAGGTCGGACGATGGCTGCGCGAGGGCTTCTGATGAATTGTTTCCGATCCAAGAAAATGCCCATGCAATTTTCACCAACACCCGCGGCCACCGGCCGGGATGAACCCACGCGCGCGTGATCGAGAGGCAAACATGGCAATGACGATTTCCCCTCCTGATATCCATGAGCTGAAGCCCCGGATCACCGTGTTCGGTGTCGGGGGCGCCGGCGGCAACGCCGTGAACAACATGATCACGGCCGGCCTGCAGGGTGTCGACTTCGTCGTCGCCAACACCGACGCGCAGGCGCTGACGATGTCGAAGGCGCAGCGCATCGTGCAGATGGGCACCCAAGTCACGCTGGGTCTCGGTGCCGGTTCGCAGCCTGACGTCGGCGCTGCCGCCGCGCAGGAGGTGATCGACGAACTGCGCGACCATCTCTCTGGCGCCAACATGGTGTTCGTGACCGCCGGCATGGGTGGCGGCACGGGCACGGGCGCTGCTCCGGTGATTGCCAAGACCGCGCGCGAAATGGGCATTCTCACCGTGGGCGTCGTCACCAAGCCGTTCCACTTCGAAGGCCAGCGCCGGATGCGGACCGCGGAGTCCGGCATCAACGAGCTGCACAAGGTCGTCGACACGCTGCTGATCATCCCGAATCAGAATCTGTTCCGGGTCGCCAACGAGAAGACCACCTTCGCCGACGCGTTCGCGATGGCCGACCAGGTGCTTTATTCGGGCGTCGCCTGCATCACCGACCTGATGGTCAAGGAAGGCCTGATCAACCTCGACTTCGCCGACGTCCGCGCCGTGATGCGTGAGATGGGCAAGGCGATGATGGGCACCGGCGAAGCCTCCGGCGACAAGCGCGCGCTGACCGCGGCAGAAGCCGCGATCGCCAACCCGCTGATCGACGATTCCTCGATGAAGGGCGCCAAGGGCCTCTTGATCTCGATCACCGGCGGCAAGGATTTGACGCTGTTCGAGGTCGACGAAGCCGCGACCCGCATCCGCGAGGAAGTCGACCAGGACGCCAACATCATCGTCGGCGCCACCTTCGACGAGGCGCTCGACGGCCTGATTCGCGTCTCCGTCGTCGCGACCGGCATCGAGCAGGCCCAGTTCAACCGCAACTCCACGCCGTCGGCGCCGCCGCCGCCGGTTGCGGCCCCGACCAACCCGGTCGGCGGCATGCCGGAGAGCCGGCTCGCCGACCTGACCGCGCGGCTACGCGCCGACAACCAGCGCCTGGCCGAGCGCGCCGCCAAGCTCGAGGCCCAGGCCGCCGTGCAGGCGACGGTGCCGGTCGCCCCCGTTGCGCCGGCGCCCACGTCCGGCTCCGGCTCTCGAGCGCGACACGCTCGCTGCCGTCGCCGCTGCGATGGCATCGGATGCTGCGCCTGCCGCGGCACCGGTGCAGCCGGCGTCCTATGGCGACGTGACCGTCCGTCCGATCGCGCAAAAGCCCTCGCTGTTCCCCGAGCCGGAAGCCGCGCGTCCGATGCCGACCGAACCGGCAGCGCCGCCGGAGACCTTCATCCCCCAGGCGGCTGAGCGGGTTCCGGTGCGTACGCCGCGGATGCCCAAGTTCGAGGAGCTGCCAATGCAGGCTCAGGCCGAGCTTCGCCAAGCGAGGGGTGATGCCGAATCCGACGATCATCCGCAGAAGACCCGCATGTCGCTGTTGCAGCGGCTGGCCAATGTCGGCCTCGGCCGCCGCGAGGACGACGCCGAGCCGCCGGTTGCGACCCGCACGGCCGGTCCGGCGATGCCGCCGCTGCCGGAACGAAAGCCGCAGCGCAGCGTTGCCCAGCAGATCGCGACTCACGAGCCGCCCGTGTCGGAGTATGCGCGCCGCCCCGCGCCGCAGGGTCTGGACGTCCATGGCCGCCCCGCACCTGTGGCGCCGGCGCCACACGGCGACGATCATTTGGATATCCCGGCCTTCCTGCGGAGGCAGGCGACCTGACAATTGTTACAGTCCAGGCTGTGTCGAAAAGGCCCGGTTCTCACGAACCGGGCTTTTTTGTTACAATCCATGTCAGTGTTGTGAGCGATCAAATCACTGATTTTAAATGATTAATTATTCTTTCCGCCAGCCTAATGCGGAAACTGGAGGTAAACGCCGCGTTCCAATTTGGTTAAGGCGGAGGCTTGAATACGGCAGAGCTGGGGTAACAATCGGTAAAGAAGCGTGAGTTGGCGCTCTCTAGGGTCGTGACTAAGGTTCTGCGGTGACTTGGGGATACTTCGATTGAGTTGGCGCGCAGAGGCGGGCTGGTGACGTGTCGAAGTGGGGTCTTGGGCGAATATCGATGAAGTTCAGCCGGCAAACAACGCTTCGTTCGCAAGCCACCGTAACCGGTGTCGGCGTTCACTCTGGCACACAGGTCAATCTCACCATCGGACCGGCATCTCTCGACGCAGGATATGTTTTTGTCCGCACCGGGCTCGAGGGCCGCGACCGCAAGGTCAAGGCGATCGCGGGTTCCGTGATTGCGACCGAGCTGGCGACGGTGTTGGGTGATCGTGACGGGGCGCTGGTTTCCACCGCCGAGCATGTGCTCGCCGCGCTGCGGGGCATGGGTGTGGATAACGCGACCATCGAGATCGACGGCCCCGAAGTTCCGATCATGGACGGCAGCGCAGCCCCCTTCGTCGCGGCAATCGAGCAAGCCGGTGTGATGTCGCAGTCGGCGCCGCGCCGGTTCATCCAGGTGCTGAAGCCGGTGCAGGTCGCAATGGGCGCCTCGCTCGGTGAGCTGCGTCCGAACGCCAATGGGTTCCGCGTCGAGATCGAGATCGACTTCAAGAGCCCGGTCATCGGTCACCAGGTCTATCATTTCGATCTCAGCCCTGAGCGCTTCCGCCGCGAGATTTCCCGTGCCCGCACCTTCGGCTTCATGAGCGATGTGGCGCGGCTGTGGAGTGCCGGCTTCGCGCTCGGCTCCTCCTTCGAGAACTCCCTGGTGTTCGACGAGGAACGCCTGCTGAATCCGGAAGGCCTGCGCTATGCGGACGAATGCGCCCGGCACAAGGTGCTGGACGCGATTGGCGACCTGGCGCTGGCCGGCCTGCCGCTGCTCGGCACCTATCGCGCGGTGCGCGGCGGCCACAAGCTGAACCATGCCGTGCTGACGGCGCTGCTGGCAGACCGGACGGCGTGGCGGGTGGTTGAAGGCGAGACGGTGCGCCGTCCGCGTGTGGCGACCGACGTGGTCGGTGGCATGGTCGGCAGCATGATCGCGCCGGCCTTCGGTCCGGACGTGTCCTGAATTTCAATCCCTGATCACGACCGGTCACGGAACGTCCGGCACGATCCTTATGTTTCCCGATATGCGGGCTCGGGCTCCGACCGACGGAGTTCAGCCGCGACAATGAACCACGTCCGGGCTCGAGCGGGCTTTCCCTCGGCGATTTGACGCGGTAACCATGATTGTCCACCGCGGGTCGGAGGCCGCCTTAATCCGGGCGAAATGCCTGCCTATGCGGTTGGTTAACGAAGGTTTTTCGGTTAGATAGGCCGCGGCCGCACGGCAGGCGTCACGGGCAATGCCCATCCTTCGCGTTCGCGGCTGAAAGCCGATGGTGCGTGGCATATTTCGGATCTCAGGCGTCAGGTTCAGAACAGCTCATGTCGACACAGCGTCTTTCGCGCGATCTTCGCAACTCCTCGACGGGCATGAGCCGCGTGCGGCTCGCAGCATCGCTGATCGTGCTCGCGCTGCCCTTGAGCGGCTGCGGCACCGGCGCGCTGTGGGACAAGTTCATGGCCAAGGACGACACGTTCGTCGATCAGCCGCCGGACAAGCTCTACAACGAGGGCTTGTACCTGATGAACGAGAAGAAGGACGTCAAGGAAGCCAACAAGAAGTTCGAGGAAGTCGACCGCGAGCATCCTTATTCCGACTGGGCACGCAAATCGCTGCTGATGTCGGCCTATGCGTCCTATCAGGCTGCCGACTATGACGGCTGCATCGGCTCTGCGACCCGCTACATCACGCTGCATCCGGGCAGCCCGGACGCCGCTTACGCGCAGTACCTGATCGCGGCCTCGCATTACGACCAGATTCCCGACATCAGCCGCGACCAGGGCCGCACTCGGAAAGCAATTGCGGCGCTGGAAGAGGTGATTCGGAAATATCCGACCTCCGAATACGCCACCAGCGCCAAGGCCAAGCTGGAAGGCGCACGCGACCAGCTCGCGGGCAAGGAAATGGATGTCGGCCGCTATTACTTGCAGAAGAAGGACTACACGGCCGCAATCAACCGCTTCAAGACCGTGGTCACACAGTACCAGACCACGCGCCACGTCGAGGAGGCGCTTGGCGCGCCTCACCGAGGCCTATATGGCGATCGGCATCGTCGGCGAGGCGCAGACTGCGGCCGCCGTGCTCGGGCATAACTTCCCCGACAGCAGATGGTACAAGGACGCCTACAATCTCGTGAAGTCCGGCGGCGTCGAACCATCCGAGAACACGGGCTCCTACATCTCCAAGGCGTTTAAGAAGCTCGGGCTGGGCTGAACCTCCGACCTGTAGGTGGCGAGCGCTCGCCATAAGCGGGCGCGTACCATGAGCACGTACCTTCATCGATCCAGAGCCTATGTCGGATCGTCGATCGGGGATGCGCAGGATAATATTCCTGCTTTGTTCTGAATTCTTGTTTTGTTCTCGTTTTCTGCTACAGTCGAGTCCGATCGCTTCAGGGCTCTCGCCCTCAACGGGAACTCATTCTGTCATGCTGGCGCGTCTGTCGATCCGTGACATTGTTCTGATCGAGCGTCTCGATCTCGAGTTTTCCAAGGGGCTTGCGGTGCTGACCGGTGAGACCGGCGCCGGCAAGTCGATCCTGCTGGACGCGTTCGCGCTGGCGCTCGGCGGCCGCGGCGATGCCAGCCTCGTCCGCCATGGTGCCGAGCAGGGTCAGGTCACGGCCGTGTTCGAGGTGACCAAGAACCATCCGGCTGCGAAGATCCTGGCCGACAACGGCCTCGACGACGATGGCGAAATGATCCTGCGCCGCGTCCAGTTCGGCGACGGCCGTACCCGCGCCTTCATCAACGACCAGTCGGTCAGCGTGCAGACCCTGAAAGCCGTCGGCGCGGCTCTGGTCGAGATCCACGGCCAGCACGACGAGCGCGCGCTGGTCGATGTCGCCACCCATCGCCGGCTGCTGGATGCCTTTGCGGGGCTCGAAAAGGACGTCGCGGCAATCGAGGCGCTATGGGCGGCGCGGCGTACTGCGGGCACGGCGCTGGAGGAGCATCGAGCCGGCATGGAGCGCGCCGCGCGCGAGGCGGATTACCTGCGACATGCCTCCGATGAATTGAAGGTGCTGGCGCCGAAGGATGGCGAGGAGACCCAGCTCGCCGCGCGCCGCACCGCGATGATGCAGGGCGAGAAGATCGCCTCCGATCTGCGCGATGCCCAGGAAGCGGTCGGCGGACATCAGTCGCCGATCGCGAGCCTCTCGGTCGCGGTACGGCGACTGGAGCGGCGTGCCGGCAATTCGCCGGCCCTGGTTGAGCCAGCCGTGAAGGCGATCGATGCCGCGATCAATGCGCTGGAGGAAGCGGACCAGCATCTGACGGCCGCGCTGCGCGCCGCCGATTTCGATCCCTTGGAGCTGGAGCGAATCGAGGAGCGGCTGTTCGCGCTACGCGCCGCCGCGCGGAAATACTCCACCCCTGTGGATGGCCTTGCGGCGCTCGCGGCCAAATATGCCGACGATGTCGTGCTGATCGATGCCGGCGCCGAGCGGTTGAAGACGCTGGAAACAGCCGCCGCGGAGGCCGATGCACGTTATGCCGCTGCAGCGGCAAAGCTGTCGGCAGCGCGGATCAAGGCCGCCGAGAAGCTCAACAAGGCGGTCAATGCCGAACTCGCGCCGCTCAAGCTGGAGCGCGCCAGGTTCATGACCCAGGTCGACGCCGATGCGGAGGTCCCGGGCGCGCAGGGCATCGACCGCGTCGAGTTCTGGGTGCAGACCAATCCAGGCACGCGGCCCGGGCCGATGATGAAGGTGGCCTCGGGCGGCGAGCTATCGCGCTTCCTGCTGGCGTTGAAGGTGGTGCTGTCCGATCGCGGCTCGGCGCCGACCCTGGTGTTCGACGAGATCGACACCGGCGTCGGCGGCGCCGTGGCGGACGCCATCGGCGGCCGGCTGGCGCGGCTGGCAGGTCAGGTCCAGGTGATGGCGGTGACCCATGCGCCGCAGGTCGCCGCCCGCGCCGACCAGCATCTGCTGATCTCCAAGGCGGCGCTCGACAAGGGCAAGCGCGTCGCCACCCGCGTCAACACGCTGGCCGTCGAGCACCGCCGCGAGGAGATCGCCCGCATGCTGGCCGGTGCCGAGATTACCGCCGAGGCCCGCGCCGCGGCGGACCGGTTGCTGAAGGCGGCGGCTTAGAAGCCTTGCTCCGCCATTCCGGGTTCGGTACGGAACCTGTTGCAGGCGCCACGTTTGACGTGAGGCCGTCCGCATCGTCCCGGAATGACGGACCGTAATAAGCAATGGCCAGAGCAGCAAAAGCAAAGCAGCAAGTCGAGGTTGCCGATCTCACCAAGGCGCAGGCCAAGGTGGAATGGAAGCGTTTGGCACTGGAGCTCGAAGGGCACGACAAGCGCTATTACCAGGACGACGCGCCCAGCGTGACCGACGCCGAATACGATGCGCTGCGCCAGCGCTTCAACGCGATCGAGAGGCGCTTTCCGGAGTTCGTCAGTCCGGATTCGCCGTCGCAGAAGGTCGGCGCCGCGCCGTCCGGCCGCTTCAGGAAGGTGCAGCACGCCGTGCTGATGCTGTCGCTCGACAACGCCTTTGCCGAGGAAGACGTGCGCGACTTCGCCGGCCGCATCGTGCGCTTCCTCAAGCTGCCCGACGACCAGATCGATTTCTCCGCGGAGCCGAAGATCGACGGCCTCTCGATGTCGCTGCGCTATGAGGGTGGCGAGCTGGTCAACGCGGCGACGCGTGGCGACGGCGCGGTCGGCGAGGACGTCACCGCCAACATCCGGACGCTCGCGGACGTGCCGCAAAAGCTGAAGGGGCGAAATATTCCCGCTGTCTGCGAGGTGCGCGGCGAGGTCTACATGACCAAGCGCGCATTCCTGGCGCTGAACGAGCGGCAGAAGGCCGAAGGCGGGACCATTTTCGCCAATCCGCGCAATTCGGCCGCCGGCTCGCTGCGCCAGAAGGATCCGACCATCACGGCCTCGCGTCCCCTCGGCTTCTTCGCCTATGCCTGGGGCGAGATGAGCGCGATGCCGGCTGAGAGGCAGAGCGGCATGATCAAATGGTTCGAGCATTGCGGCTTCAAGACCAATCCGCTGACCAAGCTCTGCCATTCGGTCGACGAGCTGCTCGCCTTCCATCATGCCATCGAGGAACAGCGCGCCGAACTCGACTACGACATCGACGGCGTCGTCTACAAGGTCGATCGCATCGACTGGGAAGACCGCCTCGGCTTCGTCTCGCGCACGCCGCGCTGGGCGATCGCGCATAAATTCCCGGCCGAGCGCGCCATGACCGTGCTCAAGGATATCGAGATCCAGGTCGGCCGCACCGGCTCGTTCACGCCGGTCGGCAAGCTGGAGCCGGTCGGTGTCGGCGGCGTCATCGTGCAGAACGTGACGCTGCATAACGAGGATTACATCAAGGGCGTCGGCAGCAAGGGCGAGCAGTTGCGCGAGGGGCGCGACATCAGGATCGGCGACACCGTCGTGGTGCAGCGCGCCGGCGACGTGATCCCGCAGGTGGTCGATGTCATCATCGACAAGCGTCCGAAGGACGCAAAAGAATATCACTTCCCGAAGAAATGCCCGTGCCCGCTGCATACCGACGTGGTGCGCGAGGAGATCGCGACCGGCGAGGAGAGCTCCCGCGCCCGCTGCAGCGGCGAGTTCGCCTGTCCCTATCAGAAGATCCAGCATCTCCTGCTGTTCGTGTCGCGTCGCGCCTTCGATATCGACGGGCTCGGCGAGAAGCAGATCCAGTATTTCTTCGATGAGGGCTGGGTGAAGGAGCCCGCCGACATCTTCACGCTGCAGACACGCAACGCCAGGCTGAAGCTCGAAGAGGTCGAAGGTTACGGTGAGACCTCGGTGCGCAATCTGTTCGGCGCGATCGAAGCGCGCCGCCAGATCGCGCTGGAGCGCTTCATCTATGCGCTCGGCATGCGCCATGTCGGCGAGACCACGGCGCTGGCGCTGGCGCGCGGCTACGGCTCCTGGGATGCGTTCCACGAGGCCTGCCTGAAGGTCGCAGAAGGCGACGAGGAGGCGATCGCCGAAATGGATGCGCTCGACCAGATCGGCGACACCGTGATCAAGGCGATCGCGGCCTATTTCGCCGAGAGCCACAATCGCGGCATCGTCGAGCGGCTGACCAAGGAGGTCACCATCGTCGATGCAGCCAGGCCGAAGAGCAATTCGCCGATCGCCGGCAAGACCGTGGTGTTCACCGGCACGCTGGAGAAGATGACGCGCGACGAGGCCAAGGCGACCGCGGAGCGTCTGGGTGCGAAAGTCTCCGGCTCGGTGTCGAAGAAGACGGACTATGTCGTTGCCGGTCCCGGCGCGGGCTCGAAGCTCAAGGACGCGCAGAAGCACGGCGTGCAGGTCTTCACCGAGGACGAGTGGCTGAAGCTGATCGGGGAGTAGGGGCAAGCGGTCGCTTTCCACCTTCGTCACGGCCACACACTCCGCTGTCATCATCCGCGCAGGCGGATGATCCAGTATTCCAGAGACATGGATTGTTGAGCCGATAGGCCGCGGCGTACTGGATCCCCGCATTCGCGAGGGATGACGACTATCTACTTAGCGTGCGACTTCGCCAGCAATAGCAAGCATGCTCACATCACGTTGCCTCATCCTCTTCCGCCTGCGCGATCAACGCCTCGCTCACCACGATCTTTCGGCGCGGCACCAGGAAGATCATGGTCGACGCGCAGGCGAGCGACATCGCCGCGATGGCCGATGTCAGCGGCAACGTGGAGGCAAAGTGTCCGCCGAGCCAGGCGCCGAGTTGCGAAGTCAAGGCGCCGATGCCCATCTGCAGGAAGCCCATCGTGCCCGAAGCCGTGCCGGCTGCGCTCGGATGGATGCTGAGCGCGCCGGCCGCGGAGTTTGCCATCACGGCAGCGTTGGCGAACATCACCAGCATCTGGGTGCAGAACAACACCGCCGGACTCTGGTTGAGCCCGAAAATGCTCCAGCCGAGATTAAGGAAGGCGCCGACCAGCTGCAGCGCGAGCCCGAACCAGATCAGGCGGTCGAGCTGATAGCGCGGCGAGAAGCGCACGCAGAACAGATTGCCGATGAAATAGGCGAAGCCGGTGGTGGCGAACCATGCGCCATATTCGGCCGAGGACCGGTTCATCTGGATCTCGACGATGTAGGGACCGCCGCCGGCAAAGACGAAGATGATCTGCGAGGCCAGCACTTGGCATAGCGCGTAGCCGACGAAGGCGCGGCTCTGCATGAGGACCACCAGGTCGCGGCGGAAGCTCGCGCCCGCGACGCGTGCGGCGCGGGTCTCCGGCAGCGCTAGCGTGACGCCGACCGCCACTGCCACAGCGAATGCAGCCACGACGTAGAAGATCGCGTGCCAGCCGAACGCGGTCTCGATCAGGCCGCCGGTCAGAGGCGACAGCAATTGCGCGATCATCATGACGGCGATGACGAGGCTGATCATGGCGCCGATGCGCTCGCGCGGATAGAGATCGCGGATGATGGCGCGGCTGATCACCATGCCGCTGGCGCCGCCGAGCGCCTGGAAGAAGCGCGCGATGATCAGTTGCGGCAGGCTGTCGGCGAAGATGCAGCCGAAACTGGCGATGACAGCGAGGGCAAGGCCGCCGAGCATCACCGGACGGCGCCCGAAACGATCCGACAGCGGCCCCAGCAGGATCTGCGAGCAGGCGATGCCGACCATGTACAGCGAGACCGTCAGCTGCACCACGGAGGCGTCGGTGCCGAAGGTGGTGGCGAGCATCGGCAGCGCCGGCACCAGCAGATAAAGCGAGATCGGCGCCAGGCCCGTCATCACGACCAGCAGGGTCAGCATGATGCGCGGATGGGCAACGCCGCGCGCGGTTGCGGCCTCGGGCGGCGTGCGGATTATTCCGTGCATCTGCGGGCGCTCAAATCGTCTGCCGATGCGGCCGACTGTACCGACCTTGCACGCCGCGAAAACGCCTGTTTCGGCATGCGGCCATGCCGATTGCGGGACTGTTATAATAACACGTCGATGGCTGCCGCAGCCCAATAGGGCGCGAACTCGGAATCTCGCAATTGGCTTGCGCGCCTTTTCACTTCGAGATTCCGGGTTCAAGGCGGCCCGCCCCGGAATGACGATGCGTGGTGATGCGCGTAGCCCGGACGAGCGCAGCGATATCCGGGATCGATGGGAGTTAGTCGTCCCGGGTGTCGCTATCGCTCACCCGGTCTACGGAATGCGCGCGTCGTGGAAAACCAAACGCTACAGCACCGCGGTCGCCTGATCGAGCCAGCGCTGGTCGGCCTCGTCGAGCGCGCCGCGTATGGCGGCGTTGACCCGTGCGTGGTAGGCATCGAGCCAGGCGCGCTCGTCGCCGCTCAGCATGGCGACGTCGATCAGCCGGCGGTCGATCGGCGCCAGGGTCAACGCTTCGAAACCGTTCATCGGCTTCGCCGCGCCCGCGATGTCCTTGGCCACCACCAGCTCGAGATTCTCGATCCGGATGCCGTAGGCATCGGTCTTGTAGTAGCCGGGCTCGTTGGACAGGATCATGCCGCGCTTGAGCGGCGTGGTGCCGAGCTTGGAAATCCGCGCCGGCCCCTCATGCACCGACAGGTAGCTGCCGACGCCGTGGCCGGTGCCGTGCTCGAAGTCGAGGCCGGCCTGCCAGAGAAACTGTCGCGCGAAAGAGTCGAGCTGCGCGCCGGTAGAGCCGTCGGGAAACACCGCGCGTGCGATCGCCAGATGGCCGCGCAGCACGCGGGTGAAACGGTCGCGCATCTCGTCGGTCGGCTGGCCGATCGCGATGGTGCGGGTGACGTCAGTGGTGCCGTCCTGATATTGCGCACCAGAATCGATCAGCAGCAGGTCGCCCGGCATGATGCGGCGATTGCTCTTGCGGCTGACGCGGTAATGCACGATGGCGCCGTTCGGCCCGGTCCCGGAGATGGTCGGGAAGGATACGTCCTTCAATGCACCGGTGTCGCGCCGAAACGTCTCCAGCGCCTCGACGGCGTCGATCTCGGTCAGCTTGCCCTTCGGCGCCTCGCGGTCGATGAAAGCGAGAAAACGCGCCAGCGCCACCGCGTCGCGCCGGTGTGCCTGACGCATGCCCGCGATCTCGGTCTGGTTCTTGACCGCCTTCAGCAGGCTGACCGGATCGGCTGCTCGCACCGGCTTGCCGCCGGCGTTCTGGATCAGCCGGGTCAGGGCGTCTGCTGCGGTCGCGCTGTCGAGCGCGATCGCAGCGCCCGATTGCGCCAGTCTGGTCAGCTGCGCCGCTAATGCGTCCGGCTCTGCGACATCGGCAGATTGCTCGAGGTGATCGCGGGTCAAATTCGACAGCTTGCGATGGTCGATGAAGATGGTCGGCCGGCCGCTCTTCGGCACCAGCGCATAGGACAGCGGCAGCGGCGTATGGGAGACGTCGGCACCGCGGATGTTGAAGGTCCAGGCGACGTTGTGGGAATCGGACAGCACCAGCGCCTCGACCCCGAGCCGCTCGATTTCCTGACGGATACGGCCGAGCTTGTCGGCCTCGCTCTCGCCGGCAAGCTCCGCGCCGTGGATCGCGATTGGCGCGATCGGCGGCGGCGGCCGCTCGGTCCAGACCGCATCCAGCGGATTGCTGTCGACTGCAACCAGCTCTGCGCCGGCCTTGGCGCAGGCCGCAGCCAGCCGTTCGACGGCCACTGATGTGTGCAGCCAGGGATCGAAGCCGACCCGGTCACCGGCTGTCAGGTGCGCCGTCAGCCAGCTCTCCGGCGGCGGCTCGATCAGCGACTGTACGGTCCAGGCCTTGGTATCGACCTGCTTTGCGGCCTGCAGCGTGTAGCGGCCATCGACGAATACAGCGGCGTCCTGCACCAGCACGATTGCCAGGCCGGCCGAGCCGGTAAAGCCGGTCAGCCACGCCAGCCGCTCGTCGGACGGCGGCACATATTCGTTCTGCTGCTGGTCGGCGCGCGGCACCACAAAGCCGGCCAGCCGGCGCCGCGTGAGCTCTTCACGGAAGGCGGAGAGGCGCGCGGTGAGGGCAACGCCGGCTTCGGGGTCTTCGAATGTCTGGAAGTGTGCTTCGAACATCGTACCGGTACTCTAGGAGCCGTCGATCACGTTCGCAATCTGCCCCTGCGTGATGATAGTGCGTAGCACAAAGATTCCCCTTGCATTCGGCAGTGCAAAACGTTTTGCTGTCTTACGCCAGTCATCTAACAGGATGCGGTGGGGAGACGTCGGGGCGTTATACCAAGGTCGAATGACCGGTTTGGTTTGGCGTTCGTTAGGAGTGCCTCAACTCGACGGCGAGGGGACGCACGATGCCCGCTTTTACCTTCGAAAAATTATCTACCCCTGCCGAAGATGGATCGGTAGCACCGCCTGTCGAGAAGCAACGCGGCCCGCTCGGTCAGCTTCTGCATCGCTTTTCCGGTGCGCGTGCCCGGCGCAGCCAGCCTGAGCCGTCATCCGAGACTCCGAACTCCACGCCGTCCAAATAACTCCCCGCGCACCGGCGACATCATCAAGCTGAAAGGCCGCGATCAGCGGATGCCGCGCGCGTCAGCCGGCGCGGCGCAGCAGCAGGCTGCTCCATCCCTCGATCCTGATCTGCTTCACCGGCACCAGCCCGCGCGCACGATAGGCTGCGATGACGCCGCGCGCCTGCGGCGTCAGCAGCCCTGACAGAATGATTTCTGCCTTCGGCGCGAGATGCTGCCGCATTGGTTCTGCAAGCTGCCGTAACGGATTGGCGAGGATGTTGGCGAGCACCAGGTCGAACGGGCCGTGGTGCGCGAAATCCGGAGCGGCAAAGCCGGTGGCCCTGATGACCCTGACCTGCGGGCTCACGCCATTGATCATCGCATTTTCGCGCGCGACCCGGACCGACGGCGGGTCGATGTCGCTGGCCAGAAGCGGCCGGCGCAAGGCCTTGGCCGCGGCAATCGCCAGCACGCCGGTGCCAGTGCCGAGATCGAGCACGCGGCGAGGCTGGCGTGATTTCAGCACGTGGTCGAGCAGCAGCAGGCAGCCACGGGTGGTGCCGTGGTGGCCGGTGCCGAACGCCAGCGCCGCCTCGATCTCGATGCCGCGCTTGTTGGCAGGGACCCGGGCGCGGTCATGGTTGCCGTGCACGACGAAGCGGCCGGCCGGGACCGGCACCAGATCATCGAGGCTGGCCTTGACCCAATCCTTGGCCTCGATGAGATCGAAGCAGACGGTCTCGGCGATCGCAGGCCCCGCTGCCCCCGCGACGAGCTCGCGCACCAGTGCCTCGTCGGGGGGATCGGCAAAATGCACGGTCACATCCCAGCACCCGTCCGGCCGCTCGAAGGCGGCCACGGCCGCATCGCCCGCGAAGAACACCTCGGTGAGGACGTCGACGGCTTGGCGGGCCGTGATCTCGTCGGCGAGCGTGAAGCTCGCGCGGTGGGTCGCGGGGGTGAGCGTGGAGGTCATGGGCAAATCCGAATGGAGTTGCGGTGTGGTTAAGCCTTTTGCGCGGTAAGGCAAGGGTGGGGAACCGCATCTTGGGCTCGAAGACGGCGGCACCGGTCGCATCTGCGTATGTGCGTCCGGCCGGTCCAATCGAGCGGCATTTTCGGCGCAATATCGGACAAATTGCGATGCGCTCGTTTAATCAACCTTAGAGTTCCGACGGTACGTTCCCTGCGGAACCGGGGATAACCCGCCGGTCCAGGGAACACGGGAAACGAGGCAAAAGGCTATGAAGGCATTGATCTTGAAGTTCGTGCGCGATGAGTCGGGCGCCACCGCCATTGAGTACGGCCTGATCGCGGCCGGCATCTCGCTCGCGATCATCGCTGCGGTGAACGGTCTCGGCACCAACCTCAGCGGCAAGTTCGATTCGATCAACAGCTCTCTGAAGTAATTGAATTTATTCCTTTAAGGCGTTCTCGGCACCGGGCGCACGCGCCCGGTGTTTTTTTGCGCACACGATCCTGCAAGCGCCGTGCATAGCGTCCACAGGCCGATCACGGGTTCATCCACTGAATATACCGGCGCTCTCTAAGTCTTGTCCCCGGGGCGATGAACAGCCTCTCGCGCTGTTTGTCACAGCGCTGCCCTCTGACCGTCCACAGTCTTGTCCTCAGGCCATCCACAGCTTGTCCTCAGGCGAACAGCGACCGCCGGTCGGACAAGATCGCCTGCGCGGCGTTGTGGCCGGGCGCGCCGGTGACGCCGCCGCCGGGGTGGCTGCCGGAGCCGCAATGGTAGAGACCCTTCACCGGCGAGCGGTAATCGGCATGGCCGAGCATCGGGCGGGCCGAGAACAGCTGGTTCAGGGTCAGCGCGCCGTGGAAGATGTCGCCGCCGAGAAGGCCGAACTGCCGCTCGAGATCGAGCGGGGACAGGATCTGCCGTCCCTCGACCAGCGACGCGAAGCCGGGCGCATAGCGGTCGACGGTCGCGATCATGAGGTCGGCGACCTCCTCGCGGTGATCGTCCCATGAGCGCCCGTCCGGCAGCTCGGGCGCGACGTGCTGGCAGAACAGGCTCGCGACGTGCCGGCCCGGCGGCGCCAGGCTGTCATCGAGCGTGGAGGGGATCAGCAGCTCCACGACGGGCGCGCGGCTCCAGCCCTGCGCGCGCGCATCGAGATACGCGCGGTCCATGTAGTCGAGGCTGGGCGCGAGGATGATGCCGGCTGAGAGATGATCTCCTGCGCCAGGTAGCGCCGTGAAGGAGGGCAGGGCGCTCAGCGCCACGTTCATGCGGAAGGTGCCGGAGCCGCAGCGCCAATTCTTGATGCGACCGAGGAACGCAGCCGGCAGCGCTTCCGATGGCACCAGGCGCGTGTAGAGCAGCTTCGGATTGACGTTGGCCACGACATATTTGGCGCGGATGCTGCGGCCATCCTCGAGCACCACGCCGACTGCGCGGTCGCGCGCGATCATCACCTCGCGCACCGGCGCGTCGAGATCGATCTGCGCGCCATGCTCGCTTGCCGCGCGCGCCAGCGCCTGGGTGATCGCGCCCATGCCGCCGATGGCATGGCCCCACACGCCCTTCTTGCCGTTCACCTCGCCGAAGGCGTGGTGCAGCATCACATAGGCCGAACCTGCGGCGTAAGGGCTCGCATAATTGCCGACGATGGCATCGAAGCCGAACAGCGCCTTGACGAGATCGTTCTCGAAGATGTCGTCGAGCATCTCGCCGGCCGAGCGCGTGAACAGATCGAGCAGGTCGCGCTGCTGCTCCAGCGACAGCGCGCGCAGCAGATTGGCGGTGCCGAGCGCGTTGAAAGCTTCGCGGATGGCGCCGGTGCCAAAGCTCTCGACCAGGTTCGGCGGCGCGCGCAGCACGAACTCGCGCAGCACGTCGGCGATCGCCTCGAGACGCTGCACGAACGGTCCCCATGCCGCGGCGTCATGGGCGCTGAGCTTGGCCACGGCGGCCTGGGTGCGGCCTTCGCCAGTGAGCAGATAACGGCCGTCCGGCGCGGGGAGGAAATTCTGTGCGCGCCGCTCGACGATCCTGAGGCCGTGATCGTGCAGCCTGAGATCGGCGATGACGCGCGGATTGAGCAGGCTGACCGTATAGGCGGCCACCGAGTTGCGGAATCCCGGGTGAAACTCCTCCGTGACGGCCGCACCACCGACGACTTGGCGCCGCTCGACCACATGCACCCGCAAGCCCGCCCGCGCGAGATAGGCCGCGCAAGTGAGGCCGTTATGTCCGGCACCGATGATGACGACGTCAGTCTCGTTCATACGCGCTTCAAGATCGGTTGATTAACCTGCTGTCGCGTGTCGCGCGGGATTGGTGCGCCGTCAAGTGATCTTGCTGCCCTGATGTCTTGCCCGCCACGCTGCCATATGGTCCTGTGGATCTCTGGCGCACCTCTGCCGGAGCTCCCATGACCTCTGTCGCCTCGCCCGTCGCCCTCGACCAGCCCTCTGCTGCCCGCAACGGGCTGGTTCTCGCAGTCTATACCGCCGCAATCTTCGTCAGCGCGCTGCTGCTGTTCTCGGTCGAGCCGCTGTTCACCAAGATGGTGCTGCCGCGACTCGGCGGCTCACCGGCGGTGTGGTCGGTGGCGATGGTGTTCTTCCAGGCGCTGCTGCTTGCGGGCTATGCCTACGCGCATCTGTTGATGCAGATCCGCAACCGGATCGTGCCGGTCGTGGTGCATGTTCTGCTGCTGGTCGCTGCCGTCCTGACACTGCCGTTGGCGATCGCGAACGGCTGGGGCGAGCCGCCGGGCTCCGGCTACGCATTCTGGCTGCTCGGCCTGTTCGCGGTCTCGATCGGGCTGCCGTTTTTCGCACTCGCGGCCAACAACCCGCTGCTGCAGGCCTGGTTCGTCCGGACGGGCCATCCGGCGGCGCCCGATCCCTATTTCCTCTATGCGTCCTCCAACATCGGCAGCTTCCTCGCACTGTTGTCCTATCCGTTCCTGATCGAGCCGCTGTTCACGCTGCACATGCAGAACCTGATCTGGACCGCTGGCTATGCCGTGCTGATCCTGCTGATCGCCGGCTGCGGCCTGCTGTTGTTGCGCTCGCCGGTGCTGGCGCTAGCCGATGCAGAAACCGAGGCGACCACGTCACCGGCACCGGGCTGGCTGCTGCGCGCGCGCTGGATCTTCCTCGCCGCGGTGCCGTCAGGGCTGCTGATCGCAGTCACCGCGCATATCTCGACCGATGTCGCGGCGGCGCCGCTGCTCTGGGTGCTGCCGCTGTCGCTCTATCTGCTGACCTGGGTGCTGGTGTTCCAGTCGCGGCCGCTGCTGCCGCACAAATGGATGCTGATGCTGCAGCCGGTGGCGATCGCCGGCGTCGTGCTGCTGCTCGCGGTCGGCGGCGAGCAGAACCTGCTGCTGACGCTCGGCGGGCATCAACTTTGTTTCTTCCTGATCGCGATGGCCTGCCATGGCGAGCTCGCGCGCACCCGGCCCGCTGCCAAATATCTCACCGGCTTCTATGTCGCGCTGTCGTTCGGTGGCATGATCGGCGGCCTGTTCGCCGGCCTCATCGCGCCCTTCACCTTCTCCTGGATTGCCGAATACCCGATCCTGCTCGCGCTCGCCGCGATCTGCCGTCCGGCCGAGAGCGAGCGGCTGCCGCACGTGATGCGCTGGTACTGGATCGTGCTGGCGGCAATCGCGATCGTGCTGATCGTGCCAGCGGAAACCACCGGCAAGCTCACCACCTATTTGCAGGATCATCGTGTCTGGGTGGCGGGCGCGGTCGGCGTGCTCGCGGCACTGCTGGCGCTCGCGCTCAATGCCGACAGGTGGAAGATCTTCGCGACGATCGCGGTTGCGCTGGCGCTGATACGGCTCTATCCGGCCGATGGCGGACGGGTCGAGACCGTGCGCAGCTTCTTCGGCGTGCACAAGATCGTGGTGACGCCGGGCGGCCAGTATCACGTCTTGATGCACGGCACCACGATCCATGGCGCGCAGAAATATCTCAACGCTGACGGCACCCCCGTCAAGGGCCACCCCGAGCCGATCACGTACTATCACAAGGACGGGGGCATCGGTCAGGCGATCACCGCGATCCGCGAGCGCAAGCAGGCAGCCAAGGGCGCGCCGCTCAGGGTCGCCGTGATCGGTGTCGGCGCCGGCACGTTGACCTGCGCGGCCGCGCCCGGCGAAAGCTGGAAATTCTTCGACATCGACCAGACCATGGTCGATACCGCGAGCGATCCGAAATACTTCAGCTACATCCAGCATTGCGCGCCGAACTTCAAGCCTGTCATCGGCGACGCCAGGCTGACCTTCGCCAAGGAGCCGGACGGGATCTACGATCTCATCATCGTCGATGCCTATTCGTCGGATGCGATCCCGATCCATCTCGCTACCGAAGAGGCGATGGCGATCTACAAGTCCAAGCTGGCGCCGCAGGGCGCGGTGGTGATGCACGTCTCCAACCGCCATCTCGAGCTCGAAAGCGTGGTGGTCGGCATCGCCGACGAGAACGACCTGAAGAGCTGGGTCTACAACGAGGATTCCGGCCGCGATGACGAGTACATCTTCGCTACCGACGTCGTGGTCTCGGCGCGCGAGGAGGCTGATGTCGGCAGCCTCGCCGCGTCGGACAAATGGGCCGAGACCGAGCCCACCGAAGGCCAGCGGGTCTGGACCGACGACTACTCCAACATCCTCGGCGCAGTCTACCGACGGCTGCGGGACGGGGAGTAGGGAGAACTGGCCGGGAATGAATAGATTCGCGGGCATTCTCTCTCCGTCGTCATTCCGGGGCGTCCGACGCGACAAATGGCGAGCCATTTGCGCGGACAGGGCGAGCCCGGAATCCATCTCACATCACGTTCAGCTGTTAGATGGATTCCGGGCTCGCGCTTCGCGCGCCCCGGAATGACGACGCAAACAAAAAGGCGGGCCTGAGGCCCGCCTTCATCTATCCGCACAGAGCTGGCGGCTGAGACGATCTCAGTCCTGATAGGTGTTTCCGTAATAATAGTCCCGAGGCTGATACGTGCGCTGCTGATAATAGCGCTGCTGATAGCCTTGGTTGCCGTAGTAATATTGCTGTTGCTGCGTCGCCTGCGCATCGTAGACGCGACGGGCGGTGCCGGGAGGCGCCGGATAGCGGGCGCCGGTGTCGCTGCCGTCGGCCGGGTAGATATAGCCGTCGTCGGCCCGCTGCTGCGGCACGATCTGGCGGCCGGGCAGCAGTTGCGGCCGCGGCGTCAGCACGACCGGCTCGCCGGCGTCGGAATATTGCTGCTGCGTCTGCGCTGGCTGGGCGGCGCGGGCCACCGCGGTGTTGCGGCGCGGATTGCGCGCCAGCGCGACCTCGGCCGATCCGGTCAAGGTCACCGTGGTGTTGAGCACGCCTTCCTTCTGCACGAGGTCATAGAGCGTAGTGGCGTTAGCCTTGGACAGCCGCACGCAGCCATGCGAGGCGGGCGTGCCGAGCCGGCTTTCGGAATCCGTGCCGTGGATCGCATGCCCGACCTTGGTGAAGAAGATCGAGTGCGGCATCGGGGCGTCGTCGAATTCCTTGGAGAAGTGGTCCTCTTCCATGCGGAAGGCGCGGAAACTCCCATTCGGGGTCTCGCGCGAGGGGATGCCGGTCGAGACCGGCCAGTGATAGCGTTCGACGCCGTCGACCGAGACGGTCATCATCTGGTTGTTCTTATCGACGGTGATATCGACCTTGGCCCAGGCGGGGGCGCCGATGACCAGCATCAGGCCGGCGAGCGCGAGAAGGGTAGAACGCATATGAACCTCTGGCCTCCAGGCCTTGTTCGAACAGGCCTTGCTCTGATTGCACCGCGGCTCTCCGTCCCCGGCAAACACTATGTCGGAAATCCGCTATTTGTTCCAGCATGCACCCCCGTCATCCTTAATGCTGGCGGCGGCGCAGGCAAGGCGCGGTGCGTCCGCGAGGGGTGACATTTTCGCGAGCAGACGCGGAAAGCGGACGGAAGGAGGTTGCGCCATGGCGGGCGGTTCAGTACCCCTCTAATCTGTCACACAAGGGCAACCAATTTGCCGCATCTGCGTTTCAGAATCTCTCCCATGGTCCAACACTGCCAATCGCCAGGAATTACGATGCTGAAATCCAATGCCAAGACGGCGGTCGTCCCCGACTGCGCGCCGCAGCGACTGACGTCTCTTCTCGCGGTGCTCGCCATCATCGCATTGGCATTTGCCTGGCTGGCGCTGCCGCAATTTGCTCACGCACAGGGCATCGTGCGCGGTGCGCAAGAGGGCGCCTATGAAGGTAACCGCGCAGCCGGGCCTGTCGGCGGCGTGGTTGGCGGTGCAGTCGGCGCCGGTGTCGGTGGTGCCGTCGGCGCGGTCGAGGGCGTCTTCGGCGTGCCGCATCGCGGCTGGCGTCATCACTGCCGCGGCTACCGCGACGGTTACGGCCACTTCCACTGCTACCGCTAGGCTGGCCGATATCGTTCGCTGTCTCTCCTCTTGCCAGCGCGCAGCTTCCCGTTCAGGATGGCCCAAATCACGCGGATAACCGCGGGCGCTTGAACGGGAGGGACGAATGCGTAGTTCTACGAGGCTGCTTGGGTCTGCTGGACTTGCCACTGCGTTGATGCTGGCGCTCGGGGCTGGGGGCGCCTCGGCGGCCGACAAGCCGATTGTCGGGCTGGTCACCAAGACCAACACCAATCCATTCTTCGTGAAAATGCGCGAGGGCGCCGAGGCGGCGGCCAAGGCCAGCGACATGGAGCTGCGCTCCTTCGCCGGCAAGGTCGACGGTGACAATGAAGGCCAGGTCGCAGCGATCGAGAGCCTGATTGCGGCGGGCGCCAAGGGCATCCTGCTCACGCCGAACGATTCCCGCGCCATCGTGCCGACGGTCGAGAAGGCACGGGCGGCCGGCATCCTGGTCATCACGCTCGACACCCCGCTCGATCCGCCCAATGCGGCCGACGCGACCTTCGCCACCGACAATTTCCTCGCCGGGCAGATGATCGGCCAATGGGCTTCGCGGACGCTGGGCCCGAAGGCGAAGTCCGCAAAGATCGCAATGCTCGATCTCAGCGCCAATCAGGTCTCGGTCGACGTGCTTCGCGATCAAGGCTTCCTCAAGGGTTTCGGCATCGATATCGGCGATCCCAAGCGGATCGGCGACGAGAAGGATCCGCGCATCGTCGGCCACGACGTGACGACGGGCAACGAGGAGGGCGGCCGCACCGCGATGGAAAACCTGCTGCAGAAGGATCCGTCGATCTCGGTCGTCTACACCATCAACGAGCCGGCGGCGGCCGGCGCCTATGAGGCGCTGCGTGCGTCCGGGCGCGACAAGGACGTGCTGCTGGTGTCGATCGATGGCGGCTGCCCCGGCGTGAAGAACGTCAAGGACGGCGTGATCGGCGCGACCTCGATGCAGTTTCCGCTGCTGATGGCCCAGAAGGGCGTCGAGGCGGTGAAGACCTTCGCCAGCGGCGGCGGCAAGCCGAAGCCCTCGCCGGGGCTCGACTTCTTCAACACGGGCGTGGAGCTGGTGACCGACAAGCCGGTAAAGGATTTACCGTCGATCGACAGCACCGCCGGGCTGAAGAAGTGCTGGGGCTGATACCCCCTGTTTCAGCGCCAACATTCGCTCCCTTCGGGATCCACGTTGCGAATGTTGGCGTCACGGAACACAAGTCGCGTCATTGTTGCTGATGCAGCTTGGCATTTGACCTTTGCATCTCGCGGCGAGCGGGCGCGAACGTCAAATCCGCTGCGGCAGGCAGGCGAAGCTTTTCCAGGCAGCGAGGAACCACGCCCATGACCGAGATCGGCACGCGACCGGAGGGCGTCCAGGCCTTCGAGGTCTCGAGCAAGGAGAGCGATACCCGCGTCGCCGAATTCGAGGTGCGCGCGCGATCGCTGCCGCAGAAGCTGCAGCACTATCTGCACGCCAATCCGACCGCGGTGCCCGCCATCGTGCTGCTGCTCGGCGTGGTGGCGTTCAGCGTCGTCGTCGGCGGGCGCTTCCTGTCGATGTTCAACATGTCGCTGATCATCCAGCAGGTCACGATCATCGGCGTGATCGGGATAGCGCAGACGCTGATCGTGATCACCGCCGGCATCGACCTGTCGGTCGGCGCCATCATGGTGCTGTGCTCGGTGATCATGGGCAAGCTTGCGGTGCTGATGGGCGTGCCGGCGCCGCTTGCGCTCGGCCTCGGGCTTGCCGTGGGCGCGCTGTGCGGCGCGATGAACGGCATGCTGGTCACCAGCTTTCGGCTGCCGCCGTTCATCGTCACGCTCGGCACCTGGTCGATCTTCTTCGCGCTCAATCTCTGGTACTCGGCTTCCGAGACCATCCGCTCGCAGGACGTGACCAAGGCCGCGCCGCTGCTGCAATGGCTGGGGCGGCCGATCGACGTGCTCGGGGCGCGGTTCACCACCGGCTCGTTCTTCATGCTCGGCCTGGTCGCGCTGATCTGGTACGTGCTGAACCGCACCGCCTATGGCCGCCATCTCTATGCGGTGGGCGACGATCCCGACGCCGCGCGGCTCACCGGCATCCGCACCGACCGCATCCTGTTTTCGGTCTATGTGCTTGCCGGCATCATCTCCGCGCTCGGCGGCTGGGCACTGATCGGCCGCATCGGCTCGGTCAGCCCGCAGGCGGGTCAAACCGCCAATCTCGACAGCATCACTGCGGTCGTGGTCGGCGGCGCCAGCCTGTTCGGCGGCCGCGGCTCGATCATCGGCACGCTGATTGGCGCGCTGATCGTCGGCGTGTTCCGCAACGGGCTCGCGCTATCGGGCGTCGACGTGCTGTGGCAGGAGTTCACGGTCGGCTGGCTGATCATCATCGCGGTCGCGCTCGACCAATGGATCCGCAAGGTGTCGGCATGAGCACGGACAGCAGCACACCGAAGGGCGCGCCGATCCTGCAGGCGCGCGGCCTGATCAAGCGCTACGGTCGGGTCACCGCGCTCGACCAAGCCGATTTCGATCTCCATGAGGGCGAGATCCTCGCCGTGATCGGCGACAACGGTGCCGGCAAATCCTCGCTGATCCGCGCGCTGTCGGGCGCGCTCACTCCCAACGACGGCGAGATCAGGCTGGACGGGCAGCCGGTCGCGTTCCGCTCGCCGCTCGATGCGCAGGCCGCCGGCATCGAGACAGTGTATCAGACGCTGGCGCTGTCACCCAGCTTGTCGATTGCGGACAATCTGTTTCTCGGCCGCGAGCTGCGCAAGCCGGGCTTGCTCGGCAGATATCTGCGCATGCTCGACCGCAAGGCGATGCAGCGGATCGCGCGCGAGAAGCTCACCGAACTCGGACTGATGACGGTGCAGAACATCAACCAGCGGGTCGAGACGCTTGTCCGGCGGCCAGCGCCAGGGCGTCGCGGTCGCACGCGCCGCCGCGTTCGGCTCCCGCGTCGTGATCATGGACGAGCCGACGGCCGCGCTCGGCGTCAAGGAATCGCGCCGCGTGCTGGAGCTGATCCTGGACGTGCGGCGGCGCGGCGTCTCGGTGGTGCTGATCAGCCACAACATGCCGCATGTCTTCGAGATCGCCGACCGCATCCACATTCACCGGCTCGGCCGTCGGCTGACCGTGATCAATCCCAGGGATTACACGATGTCGGACGCTGTGGCGTTCATGACCGGCGCAAAGGCGGTGGCGGAGGTGGCGGCGTAGTACGAAGCTTCTTCGGGCGGAATTTATTTCGTGGGAGTCAAGTGGAAGCCCGGCGGGCGGTAACCCTTCTCCCCTTGTGGGAGAAGGTGGCGCGTAGCGCCGGATGAGGGGTCTCTATCCGCGGATGCAAACCCCTCACCCGGCTCGCCGCCGCTTCCGCGTCGGCCATCCACCCTCTCCCACAAGGGGAGAGGGTGCACTTCCGGGTGCCGTAAGGGTGTTAGCGTCTCGTTTCCTGCGCTCGATCTCTCACCGCTTCAGCCGATATCCCGTCTTGAAGATCCACCACACCACGCCCAGGCAGATCGCCAAAAACGCTAGCGTCATGCCGATGCTGACGCCGACATTCACGTCTGCGATCTCGTAGAAGCTCCAGCGGAAGCCGGAGATCAGGTAGACCACCGGGTTGAGGAGTACGATCGAGCTCCATGGCGCCGGCAGCATGTTCACCGAATAGAAGCTGCCGCCCAGGAACGTCAGCGGCGTCACCACCAGCATCGGGATCATCTGCAGCTTCTCGAAGCCGTCGGCCCAGATGCCGATGATGAAGCCGAACAGGCTGAAGGTGATCGCCGTCAGCACCAGAAAGGTCAGCATCCAGATGGGGTGGTGGATGTGCAGCGGCACGAACAGGCCGGCGGTAGCGAGAATGATCAGGCCGAGGATGATCGACTTGGTGGCGGCGGCACCGACATAGCCGAGCACGATCTCGAAATGCGAGATCGGCGCCGACAGGATCTCATAAATCGTGCCGACGAATTTCGGGAAGTAGATGCCGAACGAGGCGTTGGCGATGCTCTGCGTCAGCACCGACAGCATCACGAGACCCGGCACGATGAAGGTGCCGTAGCTGACACCCTCGACCTGGCTGATGCGCGATCCGATCGCGGCGCCGAACACCACGAAATACAGCGAGGTGGAGATGACTGGCGAGACGATGCTCTGCACCACCGTGCGCCAGGTGCGCGCCATCTCGAATTTGTAGATGGCGCCGATTGCCCGAAGGTTCATTGCTGATGCACCAGGCTGACGAAGATGTCTTCAAGCGACGATTGCTGGGTTTCGAGGTCGGCAAAGCGGATGCCGGCGTCGCGCAGATCGCCGAGCAGGCTGGTGATGCCCGTCCGCTCGACGCGGGTGTCGTAATCGTAGCTGAGGTGCCAGCCATCCTCCGCCAGAGTGAGGTGGTAGGGTGCGAGCGCCGCGGGAACGGTGTCGAGCTTCTGCTGCAGATGCAGGGTCAGCCGCTTCTTGCCGAGCTTCTGCATCAGCTGGGCTTTGTCCTCGACCAGGATGATCCGGCCGTTGTTGATGACGCCGACGCGGTCGGCCATCTCCTCGGCTTCCTCGATGTAATGCGTGGTCAGGATGATGGTGACGCCGGCGCTCTTCAGCTCGCGCACCACCTCCCACATGCCTTTGCGCAGCTCGACATCGACGCCTGCGGTCGGCTCGTCGAGGAACAGGATCTGCGGTTCATGCGATAGCGCCTTGGCGATCATCACGCGCCGCTTCATGCCGCCGGACAGCGTGATGATCTTGGAGTCCTTCTTGTCCCAGAGCGACAGGTCTTTCAGGATCTTCTCGATCAGGGCCGGATTCTTCGGCTTGCCGAACAGGCCGCGGCTGAAGCTCACGGTCGCCCATACCGTCTCGAAGGAATCGGTATGCAGCTCCTGCGGCACCAGCCCGATCAGGGAGCGCGCGGCGCGATAATCGCTGATGATGTCGTGACCATCGACCGCGACTTTGCCGCCGGTCGGATTGGCGATGCCACAGATGATGCTGATCAGCGTGGTCTTGCCGGCCCCATTGGGGCCGAGCAGCGCAAAGATCTCACCGCGCTCGATCGCGAGGTCGATCTTGTTCAGGGCCGTGAAGCCGGTGGGGTAGGTCTTGGACAGACCGGAGACGGAGATGATGGGAGCCATGCGCTGTCGGAAAGAGGATGCGGTCAGAGGGAACCGCTGGAGACGGAAGCGCACAGATAGGAACGCGCTCGGTCGCGTGCAATCTTCAGTCTGGCGTGAATGCCGGCAATTTACGGGCTTTTCTGCGACCGATTCGGACGAGTGTTGCCTGCCAGACACGTCTTGGATGGTAACATGCAGCGACGTCGCTCGTGCATGTTGCATCTGCGAGCGTCTGGAGATTACGGTCGCGCGCGTCGCGACATTTCTGCCGCAGAGGAGGACCGATGACGCCACAAAGCCGCACCGTTGGATCGGACAGCACGATCTCGCTCGTTGTCCGGTGGCTGAGCGCAGGCGCGCTCGCTCTGTCGATGCTGCTGCCGTCAGGCATGGCGCCGGTCCAGGCTGCGCCCGTACGGGTCGCTACCGCGCGGGCCACCGCGGGACCCATCGCTGCAAGCACCACCCATGTCTACCTGCTGCGCGGCGTGCTCAATATCTTCTCGCTCGGTCTGGACGACATTGCGGCTCAGCTGCGGGCACAGGGCATTCCGGTCACGGTCGCGAACTTCGTCTCCTGGTCCTCGCTCGCCGATGAGGCGGCCGCGGGTTACCGCTCGGGCGAAATCAAGACCGTGATCCTGGTCGGGCATTCCTCGGGCGCGACCGCACTGCCCGACATGATCGCCAAGCTCGGCCATCTCGGCGTCCCGGTGAAGCTCGCGATCGGGCTCGATTCGGTGTTCAAGACCAAGCTGGTCGCCGGCAATGCCGAGCGTTACATCAATTTCTACATCGCGAGCGGTGCCGGCGAACCGGTCCGCGTCGCCGACGGTTTCCACGGCAAGCTGGAGAACGTCGACGTGGAATCGGTTCCAGGCATCGGCCACGTCACGATCGAGAAGAACGCGATCATGCAGCAGAAGGTGATCGGCGCCATCGATTCGGTGGTGTTCGGCGGTCGCCGGCCGCGCACCACGCCGGTTGCGGCCGGTCGGCAGCGCGCGGCGAGCGCGGCCGCGGCACGTAATTAGGCCGTATTGGCAAGGACCAGCGCCCGCTGGTTCTGCCTCAAATTGCGCCGATTTGCGGGCGACAAGCAGGAGGGCAGGAACACCTTTGCCCTGCATACCCGTCGCGGAGGCGCATGACCGGTCTTGGACGCATTGCCGCCATCGGCGCGCTTGCTCTTTTCGCCGTTGCGGCAATTCATGATGGCGCAATCGCCGGATCGGCGGCTGCGCCCAGCTCTGCTATCAACGTGCCGGCTGCCAATGAATCGTTGATCTCGCCGCCGGAAACGCCGCCGCCGGCCGACCTGCCGCAGCCGCGCGTCTACATCTTCCGAGGCGCGCTCGGTCCGATCTTCTCGACCGGCATGGACCGGCTGGCGGAGAAGATCGTGAAGGCCGGCTACTGGGCCTCGGTCTATGAGTTCACCCTCTGTGATCTGATCGAGCTGCAGGTCGAGAAATCCTATCGCCAGCAGCCTGCGCCGATCGTGCTGATCGGCCATTCCATGGGCGGCTTATGCAGCGTCCGGATCGCGATCGCGCTCGAGAAAGAGCACATTCCGGTCAGCCTCGTCGTGACGGTCGATCCGGCCCATGCGACCAAAAGCGTGCCGCTCAACGTGCAGCGCTTCATCAACATCTTCCTGTCGAACAACATTCTCGGCGGCGGCGACGTCAAGCCCGAGCCGGGCTATCGCGGGCATTACGCCAGCTACGACATGAAGGATCATGACGAGATCACGCATATCAACATCGACAAGATGGCGGATGTGCATGCGCAGCTCGTCACGATGATCAGCCAGCTCAACCAGACGCCGGCCACCAGTGAGGCCGATCCGGTGCCCTTGCGCCTGCTGGTGCCGCCGAACACATCGCTCGAGCTGTGGGACAGCGGCATTCCGCTGTTCACGCGTCCCGGCGACACGCTCGAGCAGATCAGCGAGACCTATCACGTGCCGCTATGGGCCCTGCAGCAGTCTAATCAGGGCACGGCCAGCGGGCCGCTGATCCCGGGCGAGCGGATCGTGATTCCCCGGCATTTGTTGCCGGCCACCGCGGCTGCGCCGGAGGCGACGGTCAGTCTCGCGCCGGTCACGAGGGCGCGGCCCAAAGCTGCACCCAAGGCGGTGGCTCATCGCAGCGGGAAGACGGCTGCAGCGCAAGCCACAGCCGATGCCGATCCGTCCGCGACGGCTCAGCCAGCCGGCAAAAACGGGATGATCATCGGCACGCGGCGGCAATAGGCGCCGTAGTCAGGGCCGAGTTCCTGCGACAGGAAAACTTCCTCCATCTTCGCTTTCCAGCTCATGCCGAGCCCGATCATGATTGCGCCCAGGATCGCGGTGACGGTTCCGACGGCAAGGCCGGTCGCCAGCAGGCCGATGATCTGCCCCGTATAGATCGGATGCCGCACCAGGCCGTAGGGGCCGGTGTCGATGACTTTGTGGCCTTCCTTGTGGGTGATCGCGTTCGACCAGAATCGGCCGAGATGGATACGCGCCCACCAGGCGAAGGCGATGCCGGCGAGGGTGATGACGGTCAGCACCATGAACGCCGCGCCGCGCGGCGTCCACAGCGCCGGCTCGCCGAGCACGCGCGAGGTCCACGGCGTGAACAGGATGCCGCCGAGCACGATCAGCAGGTGATAGCGACTGGTCCTGGTAACGGCGACATGCTTGCGGGTCTGGCCAGACCAGAACGAGGCGCCGACCCAGCTCGCCAGAAACAGCAGCCAGATGATGGCGAGCAGCGAGGTGGGCCAGGTCGTGGTCCAGCCGCTGAAGGCGAACGCGATGATTTGGCTGCCCGACATGTCTTCCGAACCGCTTTCTGACTACAACCGGCCGGTCTTACTCACTCGGCCGCCGTGCGAAAAGGGTGTTGTTTCACATCGAGCCGTTTGCCGTCTCCCTCGGTCGCCATCAGGAAGGCGATGGTCTCGCGCAGGGTCGGCTCGATCGCGCGCGGGGCGTAGCCGAGTTCCCGCCGCGCTCTGTCGATCGACAGGTCGGAAGCGTGGAGCGCAATCCGCACCCCCTCGGCGGTGCCCGTCGGCGGTCGCCCGGTGATGCGGTCGGAAACAAATTCCAGCATCCCGGCGGACAACTCGGCGAGCCTGCCTGGCACCGGGAACGTCAAATGCTTGCGGCCGCTGATCGTCGCCACCAGCGCGAGGATCTGGCTGAGGCGCAGGCTTTCGCCGCCGAACACGTAGCGGCCGCCGACCTTGCCGCGCTCCATGGCCAGGATCAGGCCAGCGGCGACGTCGCGGACGTCGACCAGATTGACGATGAAGTCGAGATAAAGCTGGACCCGGCTGTCGAGGAAATGCCGCAGCATCGCCGATGGCGGGGTCAGGTTGCTGTCATGTGACCCGATCGGCATTGTCGGCGTGCCGATGACGACCGGGAAGCCTTCAGCGGCGGCCTGCATCGCCCGCGCCTCGGCCAACGCTTTGGAGCGGGTGTAGGCGCCGGGCATCGCATCCGCAGGCGGTGCTGCTGGCGCGGAAGCCGCACCCTCCGCACCGGGATAGTCAAACAGGATCGATTCAGTCGAGCAGTGCAGGAAACGCCGCACCTGCCCGGCACGCGCGGCCGCGAGCACTGTCTCGGTGCCCTGGCAGTTGACCCGGTGGAAGTCCTGCCGGTCGGGCATCCACATGCCGGGCAAGCCGGCCAGATGATAGACCTGCTCGACGCCGTCCACGGCCTTGCGCACGACAGCTTCGTCGAGCACCGAGCCTTCGACATACTGGACGTCGGCAACCATCTGTGTCGGGCAGCGGATGTCGAGCACGCGCACCCGCACGCCCCGCACCGCGAGGGCCGCGACGAGGTGTTGACCGATGAATCCGCTGCCGCCAGTGACGAGAACGTTCATTAGGGGTGCGAGTGCTGATCGCTTTGGAGTGGTTCCGAACGATTTGGATGCGCCGACCAGTCCGGCGCGACGATATCCGCAACCGTCGGCCGGAAGCCGAGCGCCAGGTAAAGTTTCGCCATCACGAACATCGGCCCGAGCCAGAGATGCGCCGGGTGATCCAGCAGTGACGGCTTGTTACGCTCGAACACCTGATGGCCGATGGCCTGCGACGCAAAGCCTGCGATGATGAGCACGGCGAACAGGGTCCACAGCGCGATGCCATGGACATGGGCGACGATCAGCATGGCCGCGGCAAGAAACAGCACGGCGAAGGCCAGGATTCCCGCACCCAGCGCCGCATCGAGCAGCAGCCAATAGAGCAGGACGGGCAGCGTCAGGATCGCACCGAGGCTGATCTTCAGGCCGAACGCGTCGAACTGCCACAGGCTCAGCGGCAGCACGGCGCCGAGAAACAGGAAGACGATGCCGATCACATGCATCAGGCCGTTGCGCGGGTCCCGATGGTATTCGACATAGTCGATCATTTGGCGTCGAAACAACTCGCTCATGCCGGACCCGCTCGTCAATGAGGTCGATGACCGCGCAATCGACGGCCGCAAAGAAGCGGCTATACCATCAAGCGCCAGCGTCGACAAACCGCGAATCGCGGCCTGTCCGGAACGGCCATTTGTCGCGCCGCGGCGACGTTCTTTGGCCCCAAAATCGTTCCACTGGCCACGGCCGGCTGAGTTACAATTCCGTGATATGTCACAGAGCGGCAGTCGCGTGAGCCGTGCCATTGGTTCATTCCGGCGCGCGCCCGTGCGGAACCGGCTATCTGCGCCGCTTCTTTGGCGCCGCCGGCGCCGGCGTGCTCGGAGCGGCGCGGTAGCCGCGGTCTCCTCCGGGGTCTTGGCGATCGTGATGATCTGGATCTGCTGGTTGACCGCCGCCGTCGGCCGCGCCGGATCGAGCAATTGCTCCTCGCCGAGCCCGATCGATTGCAGCCGCTTGGCAGAGATCTTGAAAGTGTTCACCAGGATGTCGCGGATGGCGTCGGCGCGGCGCTGGCTCAGCGTCACATTGGCTTCGCGCTTACCGTTGGACTCGATGTGGCCGACGATCAGGAAGGAATAGGGCAGCAGGGCGCATTCACCATCGCGTCGGCGATGCGACCGACCGTCTGGTAGGATTCCGGACGCACGATCGGGGTATCGATGTCGAACTGGATGTCGACATTGAGCGCCGGCAGGGTCATCAAATCCGGCGCGATCGGCGGCCGCTTTTGCGGCGGCGGCTCGTTGCGGCCGCGCTGCCGCGAGCGCTCCTGGGTCTGCGTGCGCAACGCCGGCAGATCGAGCGTCGGCGCATTGTCGAGATGATTGAGCTGGGTGATGATATCGTCGCGGCTCACAGCCTGTGCCGCGGCCGGACCTGCTCCGGCACAGGCGAGCAGGGCGGCCGCGAGCGCGCCAAACACATCCTCCAGCGCGGCGCATCAGCGATACCCCGCGTCGCTCGATCGCCTGCTGGCAGCGCGCGCTGACGCCTTTCGCGCTGACCAGACACGGGAATCGATTTGGAGGTTTCCTTGGTCGAGCCGGCACACAGCCTGACGATCTCATGCGCACAGGCGTTGGCAACGGTGACACGTGCCGCGATACGCTTCTGGATCGCATCGAAGGTCTTGAGATAATTTTCCTTGCAGGCCGGCGAAATCACATCCTGGTTGCGCGACAGGCATTCCTTCAGGCGTGAGGAGTCGAGATTGACGCCGCGGCAATTCGCCACGATGTCGGCCGCGCAGTTCGCGGCGATCTGCGCCGATGCATCGCCAAAGCTCATCGTCTCCGCCATCGCAAGCGACGGCGCGACCAGCGCGACACACAACAGGATCAAGCCTCCCCGGACCATGGCCGCATCCATACGACCGCTGCTGCCACGGTCAAGACCCAAGAGCATAGGCAGAGTTGCGAAGTTTGCGTCATGGCATTGCTGCGGACGGCCGATCCGGCAGCGTCCGATGTCGGTCGGCTAGGCCCGCTCGACGAAGCTGTCGACGACCTTCTTCTCGCCGGCCTTGTCGAAGGCGATGGTCAGCTTGTTGCCGTCGACCTTCACCACGCGGCCGTAGCCGAATTTCTGGTGGAAGACGCGATCCTGATCGCGAAAATTCCGAGACCGTGCCGGTGGATTTCGCCACCAGCTCGCCCTCGATCGTCATCGGTCCACGGCTTGTTGCGGCCAAAGCTCTCGAAATCGCCGCGCACGGCGAACGGCGACTGGTCCTCGCTGAAGCCGCCTTGCGCCTGGCCGAGCCGCCACGGCCGCCGCCCGGACCACGACGCGCCTGGGCGCGCTGCCAGCCGGGCGTCGAATAGCTGGAGCCGAACGATTCCACGTTGTCGAACCGCGACGGGCCATAGCCGCCGGCGCCGCCCCAGCCCGAGCCTCCCTTGGATTCGGTGATCTCGACGCTAGCAGCCGGCAATTCGTCGAGGAAGCGCGACGGGAATCGTAGTGGTCCAGGTGCCGTGGATGCGGCGGTTGGTGGCGAAATAGAGCTTGGCGCGCCGACGCGCCCGCGTCAGCCCGACATGGGCGAGGCGGCGCTCTTCTTCGAGGCCGGCGCGGCCCTGTTCGTCGAGCGTGCGCTGGCTCGGAAACAGCCCTTCCTCCCAGCCCGGCAGGAACACGTTGTCGAACTCCAGGCCCTTCGCCGAATGCAGCGTCATCAGCGACACCGCCTCGTCATCGGCGCTGCTCTCACGGTCCATCACCAGCGAGATGTGCTCGAGGAAGCCGTGCAGGTTCTCGAACTCCTCCATCGAGCGGATCAGCTCTTTCAGGTTGTCGAGCCGGCCGGCGGCGTCTGCGGAGCGGTCCTTCTGCCACATATCCGTATAGCCGCTCTCGTCGAGCACGACCTGCGCCGAACTCGGTATGTGGCGCGACCTCGCGCTGCGCGCGCCAGCGGTCGAAATTCAGGATCAGCTTGCCGCAGGCTGCTGCGCGCCTTCGGCTTCAATTCATCGGTCTCGACCACCGCACGCGCGGCCTCGAACAATGGGATGCGGCGCTTGCGCGCGTGATCGTGCAGCATCTGCACGGTGGCGTCGCCGAGCCCGCGCTTGGGCACGTTGACGATGCGCTCGAAGGCGAGGTCGTCGGCCGGCGAGTTGATGACGCGCAAATAGGCCAGCGCGTCGCGGATCTCGGCGCGCTCGTAGAAGCGGGGGCCGCCGATCACGCGATAGGGCAGGCCGAGCGTGACGAAGCGGTCCTCGAACTCGCGCATCTGGTAGGAGGCGCGCACCAGGATCGCGATCTCGTTGAGATGCTCGCCCTTGCGCTGCAGCTCCTCGATCTCCTCGCCGATGCCGCGCGCTTCTTCCTCCGAATCCCAGGCGCCTGTGACGGTGACCTTCTCCCCCTCGATGTCCTCGGTGCGCAGCGTCTTGCCGAGCCGGCCTTCGTTATGCGTGATCAGATGCGAGGCGGCGGCAAGGATGTGGCCGGTGGAACGGTAGTTGCGCTCCAGCCTAATCACTTTGGCGCCGGGGAAGTCGTGCTCGAAGCGCAGGATGTTGTCGACCTCGGCCCCGCGCCAGCCATAGATCGACTGGTCGTCATCGCCGACGCAGCAGATGTTCTTGGGCGGCGACGAGGCCGCGGACACATCTCTACCCTCTCCCCTTGCGGGAGAGGGTGCCGAGCGAAGCGAGGCGGGTGAGGGGTCTCTATCCGCGAACGCAGGAGCAAGAGGAGAGAACCCCTCACCCGGCTCAGTTTCGCTGCGCTCAACTGATCCACCCTCTCCCGCAGGGGGAGAGGGTGCGGCAGCAGGCGTGGCCGGTAAACGCGCCGAACTCGGCATCTGCGACAGCAACCTGAGCCACAAATACTGCGCCACGTTCGTGTCCTGGTACTCATCGACCAGGATGAACTTGAAGCGGCTTTGGTATTGCCGCAGCACGTCCGGGTTCTCGCGAAACAGCCGGATGCATTCCAGCAGCAGGTCGCCGAAATCGGCGGCATTGAGGATCTTCAGCCGCTCCTGATAGTTCGCGTAGAGCTTGCCGCCCTTGCCGTTGCCGAACACGGCGGCCTCGCCCGACGGCACCTGCGACGGCAACAGCCCGCGGTTCTTCCAGCCGTCGATCAGCCCGGCCAGCATCCGCGCCGGCCAACGCTTGTCATCGATATTCTCCGCCTGCAGCAGCTGCTTGAGCAGCCGCACCTGGTCGTCGACATCGAGCACGGTGAAATTGGATTTCAGCTGCACCAGCTCGGCATGGGTGCGCAGGATGCGGCCGGCGATGGAGTGGAAGGTGCCGAGCCACGGCATGCCTTCCACGGCCTGGCCCAGCATCTCGGCGAGCCGCACCTTCATCTCGCGCGCGGCCTTGTTGGTGAAGGTGACCGAGAGGATCTCGTTCGGCCGGGCGCGGCCCTCGCTCAGGATGTGGGCGATGCGCGTGGTCAGCACGCGGGTCTTGCCGGTGCCGGCGCCGGCGAGCACCAGGACGGGACCATCCAGCGTCTCCACCGCCTCGCGCTGCTCCGGATTGAGGCCGGCGAGATAGCGCGGCCCACCGGTCGCAGCAGCGCGAGCGCGCGCGGCGATGCCGCCGGCGACTGGCTGGTGCTCGGGAGCAGGAAAAGCGTTCAGTCGATTGGGCTCGGTCATCAGCGAATCAGTCTCGTCTTCACGGTGACACCGTGAAGCTTCAAAGGGGAGCCTTCATAGCAGGGATTAAGGGCGATATGGGGTCGCTTGCTACCGTTTTACAGACCTAAATCGGCTGTGTGGTCCGCGCGGCGCGGGCAGGGCACAGATTTCGTTCCTCGGCTTTGCAGATTATCCCGACGCGCCGCTCTGGAACCTTTGTTCCAACCCCGGATTGTTTCGGCAACGGTTCTTCCGAACTGCAACATCGAGAGCCATTCGCAAGGTAGAGGTTCGTGTCATGTTAAGCTGGGTGGTCACTTTCCTGGTCATCGCGTTGATCGCAGGCATCCTTGGCTTCGGCGGCATTGCCGGCGCCTCGGTCGAGATCGCGAAGATCATCTTCTTCATTGCCGTCGTGCTGTTTCTGGTCTCCGCCGTCGTTGGCGTGGCGCGCGGCCGAACCAGGGTCTGACCTCAATCCCTGACGTTGAGGTCAGCTGCAAGGGCGCAGTGCCTCTCCCGGTGAGGCACCGCGCCCTTTCTCTGTCGATAACCCCCGTCTTTGGACGGACTGGCGCCGAGAGCTAATCACGCTACCATCGCCCCGACACCGCCATGAGAGCGGACGAGGGGCGCCAGATGAAGTCTTCCGAATACCTCGCGCACGATGCCGTTGCGCTGGCCGAGCGCGTCGCGAGCCGTGAGGTGAGCGCAGCCGAGCTGCTGGAGCTTGCGCTCGCGCAGAGCGCACGGACGCAAGCCAAGACCAACGCGATCTGCCGGATGATGGAGACGGAGGCGCGCGGCCAGCTGGAGCGGCAGCCGGCGCGGCCGTTCGGCGGGGTGCCGTTCCTGATCAAGGATTGCGCGCAGGATTATGCCGGGCTGCCGACCAGCTTCGGCAGCCGCGGGCTCGCGAACACCGTCGCCGCCGAGCACGCTCATGTGGTCAGGCGCTATCTCGATGCCGGATTTGTGATCTTCGGCAAGACCAATCTGCCCGAGCTGGCACTGAAGGGCGTCAGCGACTCCCAGGCTTTCGGCCGCAGCTCGAATCCCTGGAATGTCGGTCATACGCCCGGTGGCTCCTCGGGCGGCGCCGCTGCTGCCGTCGCGTCCGGCGTGGTGCCGATGGCGGCCGGCAATGACGGCGGCGGCTCGATCCGGATCCCGGCCGCCTGCTGCGGTCTGTTCGGCCTGAAGCCGTCGCGCGGGCTGGTCTCGTCGGGGCCGGCCTATGGCGAATATTGGTACGGCGCGTCCAGCGAAGGCGTGATCTCGCGCAGCGTGCGCGACAGCGCGGCCGCGCTCGACGTGATCGCGGGCACCGAGCGGGGCGATCCCTTTCTGACCGCCGAGCCGCCGGTGGTCTACGCGCAGGCTATGACGCGCGATCCGCCGCGCCTGCGCATCGGCTTCACCACGGCCTCGCCGATCGGCACCGAGGTGCATGCGGAAGCGAAGGCTGCGGTCGAAGGCGCGGTGAAGCTGCTGCAGGGGCTCGGTCATGAAGTCGAGGAGGCCGCACCCCAGATCGACGGTGCCGCGCTCGCCAAATCCTTCCTGCACATCTATTTCGGCCAGGTGCCGGCCATGGTGGCGCGGGCCCGTGCCAATGGCGCCACGCGCGACGATTTCGAGCTGTTGACGCGCGTGCTGGCGACGATCGGCGGCGCGCTGTCCGCAGGGGCGCTGACGACGCAGCTGACGAAGTGGAATGAGTTCGCCCGCGCGCTGGCGCGCTTTCACGATCGCTACGACCTGTTGCTGACGCCGACATTGGCGCATCCGCCTGTCCGTCACGGCCAGGGCGATCCGAGCGCCGCCGAGCAGACGCTTTTGAACATGCTGGACCGCACGGGACTGCTGGGCCTGCTGGCGCGCGCCGGCCTGCTTGACGGCACCATCGACAAGATCGCCCGCGACAGCCTGCAATACGTCCCATTCACGCAGCTCGCCAACCTCACCGGCACGCCGGCGATGAGCGTGCCGCTGCACTGGACCGGCGACGGCCTGCCGCTCGGTGTGCAGTTCGTGGGCGCCCTCGGCGACGAGCCGCGGCTGCTGCAGCTCGCCCGCCAGCTCGAGCAGGCGCAGCCCTGGTTCGATCGATTGCCCGGGTGGGTGCGTGAAGTTGATGTTGCAGCTCGTTAGTGCGCTCGCAGCTCTGCCGGCCTAAGCCTTCTTCGCCGGCATTCCGATCGCGCGGCCGAGCCCGTCGGGGTGGGGCAGGGCGGCGTGCGCATCGGCCACAGCGCGGATGCGTTCTTGAATATCGGATGGAAACGGCGCGACCTTGCGCCTGGTCATGTCGATATGGACCGACATGTTCTCCGATGTCGCCGACAGCCAGCCTTCGGTGGCATGGCGCAGCTCCTGGAATGTGTGCAGCCGCTTTTCGTCGGCGGCGATCAGCTGGATCGCGATCTGCACGGGATCGTTCAGATGAATCTCGCGCAGATAGCGCACATGGCATTCGGCGGTGAAGGTCGAGCCGTGACGCTCCGCCTTGTAGCTCGGCCCGATGCCAAGCTGATGCCACATCTCGTCGATCGCGCGATCGAACATCACGTGATAGTAGGCCATGTTGAGGTGGCCGTTATAGTCGATCCATTGCGGCTCGATCTGCATCACGGAGGACAGGAAGAGACGGTCGGCGCGCGCATCGGCGACTGTAGCGGTATCTGTCATTGCTGGTGTTGCTCCTTGACCCTCTGGGCATCCTTTGCCACGGTCCGCCACAAAATTCGGAGGACCCTGAGTTGGCGACCACAATCCCCCACCACGACCTGAAGCGTCCGGAACCCGGGGCACTCAAGGCTGCGCTGGATGCGCTTGCAGCGCGCTTCGGCAACCGGCTCATCACCTCGCAGGCCGTGCGCGAGCAGCACGGGCATACCACGACCTGGCTGCCGACGCAGCCGCCGGATGGCGTGGTGCTGGCGCAGGAAACGGACGACATCCAGGACGTGGTGCGGATCTGTGCCAAGCATGGCGTGCCGGTGATTCCGTTCGGTACCGGCACCTCGCTGGAGGGGCAGGTCAACGCGCCGGCCGGCGGCATCTGCATCGACCTGCGCGATATGAACAAGGTGCTCGCGGTGCATGCCGAGGACCTCGACTGCGTGATCCAGCCCGGCGTCACGCGCAAGGCGTTGAACGAATATCTGCGCGACCAGGGCCTGTTCTTTCCGATCGATCCCGGCGCCGATGCATCGCTCGGCGGCATGGCCTCGACCCGTGCGTCGGGCACCAATGCGGTACGCTACGGCACCATCCGCGAGAACGTGCTGGCGCTGAAGGTGGTGCGCGGCGACGGCGAGATCATCACCACGGGCACGCGCGCCAAGAAGTCCGCAGCCGGCTATGACCTCACCCATCTCTTCATCGGCGCCGAGGGCACGCTCGGCATCATCTCCGAGTTGACGATCCGGCTGCGCGGCATTCCCGAGACGATCGCCGCTGCTGCATGCTCGTTCGAGACCGTGGCCGGCGCTTGCCAGGCCACCATCCTCGCGATCCAGACCGGCATTCCGGTGGCGCGCATCGAGCTGCTCAACGCCGCGCAGGTGAAGGCCTGCAACGCCTATTCCAAGCTCACGCTGCCGGAGACGCCGCTGCTGCTGTTGGAATTCCACGGCAGCGAGGCCGACGTCGCCGAGCAGTCGAAGAACTTTGCCGAGATCGCGCGCGAATGCGGCGGCGGCGATTTCACCTGGACCACCAAGCCGGAGGACCGCACCAGGCTGTGGCAGGCCCGGCATGACGCCTATTGGTCCGTGAAGGCGATCCGGCCCGGCGCCGGCGTCGTCGCAACCGATGTCTGCGTGCCAATCTCAAGGCTCGCCGATTGCGTCACCGAGACGGAGGAAGATCTTAAGCGGCTGCGGCTGATCTCGCCGATCGTCGGCCATGTCGGCGACGGCAATTTCCACTGCTCGCTGATGTGCGATCTCGACGATGCCGACGAGATGGCCCGCGGCGAGGAGTTCATGCACCGCCTGGTCGAGCGCGCACAAGGCATGGGCGGCACCTGCACCGGCGAGCACGGCATCGGCCAGGGCAAGCAGAAATATCTCGAGGCCGAGCTCGGGCCGGAGGCGCTCGCCGCCATGCGCGCGATCAAGCGCGCATTCGATCCGCAGAACATCCTCAACCCCGGCAAGATCGTGCCGGCGGCGTAAGTCAGATGCGTTCTGATGAAAGCTACTTAGTCAATACGAAATCGGTGCACCCTCTCCGCTTGCGGGAGAGGGTGGATCGCCGGCGCGCATGCGACGGCGAACCGGGTGAGGGGTCTCTATCCACGGAGACAGACCCCTCACCCGGCTCAATCTCACTTCGTTCGATTTCGCCACCCTCTCCCGCAAGGGGAGAGGGTGCACCGTCTGTGCGGCTGGATTGTTAGTTCATCACCGTAGCGAACAACCGCATGCGAAGCGGCTGTTGGCTATCCCGCTCATCGCCCCGCCTCGACCGACCCCGCCTTCGGCCCGAGGGTGCATACCGCCTGATCCACGCTGTGGAAGACGTGATCCCGCGGCAGCATCTCATAAAGCCCGAAGCGCTCGAACGCGGCCTGGGCGCGGACCGATTCCAGCCGCGCCACGGCGAAGGCGACGTGGAGGTCGCGACAGAGCTTGATCAACTCGCCAAGTGCCTGCGCAGCGGTGAAATCGATCTCGGGAATGGCGCCAGCCTCGAGCACCAGCAGCCGGGGCGTCCGGTTCTGCAGGATGGTCCGCATGTCCGCGCTGAAGGTCGCGGCGTTGAGGAAGCTCAATGGCGCCTGGAAGCCCACAACCGCGACATCGCTGACGGCCGCGTCGGCGCCGTGCCGTGCGCCGGCCACCAGATCGTGGTATCCGGCACGGGCTCGAACGGGATGAGGCGCGCCCGCGTCGTGCTCCAGATGCCGTGCAGCAGCGACAGGGCGATGCCGAGCGCAACGCCCTGCTCGATCGGCAGCACCACGATGGCGGCCGCGGTCGCCACGACGAGCGCGAACTCGCCGCGTGACTGCCGATAGATCCGCGCGATCTGCCCGACCCGGATGATGCGCAGCGCCACGAACAGCAGCACGCCGCCGAGCGCTGCATCCGGCACATGTGCGAGCAAGGCCGCGCCGAAGGCGAGCAGCGCCAGCACGATCGCCGCCGCGATCAGGCTCGCGGCCTGCGACCGTCCGCCGGTCTCGACGACGATGCCGGTGCGGGGCGGGCTGGCATTGACCGGGAAGGCACCGAACAGGCCGGCGAGCAGGCTGCCGGCACCGACGCCGAGAAAGTCGTGATCGACGTCTGCGGGCTTGTCCGGATCCGACAGGAACGAGCGCGTGGTGGCCGCGGTCTGCACCATCACCACGATCGCAATCAGGAAGGCTGAGCGGGATCAGCTTGGCCCATTGCTCGGGCGCGATGATCGGCAGCGAGGGAACGAAGCTGTGGGCGCTGTCCTTCAGGGTGCCGACGACGCCGACGCCCTTGTGCTCCAGGCCGGCTGCGACCACCAGCAGCGTGGCGCCGACCAGCCCGATCAGCGCGCCGGGAATCCGGGCGCTGATACGCTCCGACAGCGTGACGATTGCGAGCACACCGAGCCCGATCACGACCGTGTAGATGTTGGCCTGCGCGAGCTCGCCGGCCAAGGTCGCGATACGCTGGAGCGTCGGTCCGCCCGGCGTGGGCAGGCCGAGCACGCCGGGAAGCTGCGAGACGATGATGTGCACCGAGATGCCGGCGAGGAAGCCGACGGTGACCGGCAGCGACAGCAAATTGGCGATGCCGCCGAGCCTGAACACGCCGCTGCCCATCAGCAGGATTCCGACCAGCAGCGCCAGCGCGGCGGCCTGCGCCTGGTAGTCCGCCGATCCGGCGGTCGCCAGCAGCGCCAGCCCGCCGGCGAAGATCGGCGTGATCGTCGAGTCGGCGCCGCAGGACAGGAAGCGGTTGGCGCCAACGAGCGCAAAGCCGAGCGAGCCCGCGATGAAGGCGTAGAAACCGATCTCCGGCGTGAAGCCGCCGAGCCTGCTGGTCGCCATCTGCTCGGGGATCGCGATCGCCGCCAGCGTCAGCCCGGCGATGAGGTCCGCGGACAGGAAGGCTGCGCTATACCCCTGCAGCGAGCGCAGGAATGGCCACCGTCGGTTGCCGGGTGTCTGGTCGGTCATCGCATTTCTTTCCGGTCGTCTTTGTCGTTTCGCACCAAACGTTGTTAGTTCGACGCGAGCCATTGCGCAGCGGGCGGTCGGCTCCCTCTCCCAGTTCTTCACGGGGAGAGGTTAGCTCCAACCGAGAGACCGAGAATGCATGTGCCGTGTTCCCTGTACAAGGACAATTCACGTTCTCACGCAAGCCCGTGATCCCAGGGCGGCTCGGGCGCGAAGGCATCGGCGATGAAATCGATGAAGGCGCGCACCTTGGCGGAGGGCGTGCGCTCCGGCAGATAGACGGCGTAGACGGCAAGCTGGTCGGACGGCGGCTGCTCCAGCGCAATCGGAACCAGGCGTCCGGAGCGCAGATCGTCGCCGACGATGAAGCTCGGCTGATAGATCAGGCCCTGGCCGGCCAGTGCTGCTGCCAGCAGCGCGTCGCCGTTATTGGCGCGGAGATTGCCTGACACGGCGACGTCGATGGCAGCCGGGCCGCCCATCCGCCAGCGCGCCGCGCCAGCCTGGGCGAGCGTGTAGCCGAGGCAGTTGTGGCCGGCGAGATCGGCCGTGGTGCGCGGCGTGCCGTGTGCGGCGAGATAGGAGGGGGCGGCGCAGATCATCATTAGGCAGCGGGCGAGCCGCCGCGCCACCAGGCTGGAATCGCGCAACGCGCCAATCCGGATCGCCAGGTCCCAGCCTTCCTCGGCCAGATCGACCAGCCGATCGTTGAGGCCGAGCTCGACGGTGACGCCGGGATAGCGCGCGGCGAATGCTGCCAGCCGTGGCGCAATCTGCCTGACGCCGAACACCAGCGGCACGTTGAGCCGCAGCAGCCCGCGCGGCTCGACCCGGTCAGCCGCGACCGCCGCCTCAGAGCTCTCGATGTCGGCGAGCAGCCGCTCGGTTAAGTCGAGATAGCGGCGGCCGGCCTCGGTGATGGTGAGACGGCGGGTGGTGCGGTGAAACAGCCTGGTGCCAAGTCGCGCTTCCAGCGCGGCGAGATGCTTGGTCACCATCGTCTGCGAGAGGCCCATGATCCGGGCGGCGCCCGACAGGCTGCCGGCATTGGCGACCCGAACGAAGACCTCCATGCCGGTCAGGCGGTCGAGCATCGGCTGATTTCATCCTCGGGGTTGGAGCTGTCATTCCCAGGTAGCAGATTATCGTCTGTCGGGAAATGATCCATAGAATCGGGAAACCCATTTTGGAGTCTCAAGATGATCGATTCCCGCACCGCCCCTTATGCCGCGCTTCTGCTTCGCCTCACGCTCGGCGGTCTCTTCCTGGTCCATGCTGGGCTGAAGCTGTTCGTGTTCACGCCCGCGGGAACCGCGAAATTCTTCGGCAGCATCGGCCTGCCGCCCGAACTTGCCTATGTTGTCATGACGGCCGAGGTTCTGGCCGGCATTGCGCTTATCCTCGGCATCTTCACCCGCTGGGTGGCGCTGCTGGCCACTCCGATCCTGCTCGGGGCCATCGTCACCGTGCACGGCGCGGCCGGATTCTTCTTCAACAATCCGCATGGCGGCTGGGAGTATCCGGCGTTCTGGACCATTGCACTCCTGGTGCAATCGCTGCTCGGCGATGGCGCCTACGCGCTGTTTGCACCGCGGACCGCACTTGCAGGCGAACTGCGCAGCGCGCATTGAGCTGTTAGCTGGAGGATTGAACATGACGCTGCCGAGCCTGTTCGTGTCGCACGGGTCGCCGATGCTGCCGCTGACGGACGTGCCGGCCCGGCAGTTCCTGATCGATCTCGGCCGCAGCCTGCCGCGGCCCAAGGCCATCCTGATGGTCTCGGCGCATTGGGAGACGGCGGCGCCCGAGGTCAATGCCGTTTCCACCAATGAGACCATCCACGATTTCTACGGCTTTCCGCGCGCGCTCTATGAGCTGCGCTATCCCGCACCCGGCGCGCCCGAGCTCGCGCAAGACATCGCGGCGCGGCTTGCAGCCAGCGGCCTTCCAACCGAGATCGACCGCGCCCGCGGTCTCGATCACGGCGCCTGGGTGCCGCTGCTGCTGATGTATCCGGACGCTGACATTCCGGTGCTGCAGCTCTCGATCCAGACCGAGCGGGGGCCCCATCATCATTTCGCGCTGGGCCGCGCGCTGGCGCCGCTGCGCGACGAGGGCGTGCTGATCATCGGCAGCGGCAGCTTCACCCACAATCTTGCCGAGTTCCGGACGCGGCGGCCCGAGCTGAATGCGCCGGCGCTGCCCTGGGTCGATGCGTTCGCCGATTGGGTGCAGGACGCGGCGATCGCGGGCCGCGTCGACGATCTGCTCGACTATCGCAGCCGTGCGCCATTCGCGGTCAAAAACCATCCGACCGACGAGCACTTTCTGCCGCTATTTGCGGCGCTCGGGGCAGCCGGCGAGGGCGCCCGCGCCGAGCGTTTGCATAATAGTGCGAATTACGGCGTGCTGCGCATGGACGTCTATGCGTTTCATGCGGCAACGCAGGCCGTGGCGGCCTGATCGCGCCGCATCATCAGTCCGCTCAAACGCGAAACGGCCGCCGGTGGGACACCAGTGGCCGTTTTGCCTTTGTTGCTATCGCGTGAGTCCCGCATATGCGGCGACCCACGCGACGAACACATCGTCTTCCGCCGCCTCTCATGGCCGACGGTCTTGGCGCAACCCTCGCAAGGTCAACGCAACGCCTGACGCTGCTTGGTGCGTGACGTGAAGCTATGGGGGATTGTCGATCAGGTCCAATCGTATTAATCTGAGGTATATGATCAGAAAAACTGATGAAATGAACATCTCCCTGAAGCAGCTCCGATACTTCGATTCCGTGGCGCGGCTGGCGCATTTCGGCAAGGCGGCTGCGCAATGCGCGGTGACGCAGCCGGCGCTGTCGATGCAGATCCAGGAGCTGGAGAAGACGCTCGGCGTGCAGCTGCTGGAGCGCAGCCGCAAGGGCGTGATCCTGACCGAGGCGGGCCGCGAGATCGCCGCGCGGGCCGAGCGCGTGCTCGCCGATGTTCGCGACATCGTCGACACGGCGCACCGCCAGCGCGGCATGCTCGCGGGATCGCTGCATCTCGGCGTGATCCCGACGCTCGCGCCTTATGTGCTGCCGGCGGCCTTTCCCTTGGTACGCGACAAATATCCGCAGCTCGATCTGCATCTGCGCGAGACCCAGACCCAGAACCTGGTCGAGGAGCTGCTCGAGGGCGCGCTCGATCTGTTGTTGCTGGCGCTGCCGGTCGAGCACCCCGATATCGAGACCATCAAGCTGTTCAGCGACCGCTTCCTGCTGGCCCTGCCCAAGGCGCGGCACATTGCGGCCAACCGCGTCCGCGCCACACCGGAGCTGTTGCAGCAGGACCGGCTGCTGCTGCTCGAGGAGGGGCACTGCCTGCGCGAGCAGGCGCTGTCGTTCTGCAATTTGCGCCGGGTCGACAACATCGACACCTTCGGCGCCTCCAACCTCTCGACCATCGTGCAGATGGTGGCAAACGGGCTCGGCATGACCTTGCTGCCGGAGCTGTCGGTCGATCTCGAATGCCGGCGCGGCAACATCAAGCTGATGCGCTTCTCCGATCCCGAGCCGCGCCGCGTCGTCGGCCTCGCATTTCGCAAGACCTCGCCGCGCAAGCGCGACTTCGCCGCGCTCGGCAAGCTGATCGCCCAGGCCGCCTCGGCGCAGATCAAGGAGATGGAGTGGGTGTGAGCGCACGCATCGCCCGGCAACGCCGTCATTGCGAGGCGCGAAGCGACGAAGCAATCCCGATCTGCGGCGAATGAGCAACCGATCACGACCATAGCGACGATTGCGACAACCTCATTGAACTGACCGCCCCCGCGCGAGCGGAACACCGGCGTCGCGCGCAAGCCTCTGGACATTCTCCGCGCCTCAGGTTCAACTCGTGGCGCGACGAGGGACCATGGCCGCGAGAGCCAGGCATCGTCTGCCGGACGTTCGCACGAAGACGAACTCCGATAGGATGAAACGAACGGGAGAATGTCATGGTGGTTTCGCGTCGCGAGCTGTTGGTGGGTGGTGCCGGTGCGCTCGGCGCGGCTTCATTGTCTCTTCCGATGCCGGCGATCGCGCAGTCAGAGCCGATCAAGATCGGCTGTTTAGCTGCGATGACCGGGCCGAGCTCGGCACCGACCATCGGCTTCAACCGCGGCGTGGACTTCGCGGTGAAGGCGATCAATGCGGCGGGTGGTGTCAAGGGCCGCCAGATCGAGATCGTGATGCGCGACACGCAGGGCGATCCGACCAAGGCGGTCAATGCGACGCAGGAGCTGATCAGCCAGGTCAAGGTGCACGGCATCTGGGGCCCGTTCAATTCCGGCGAGGCGCTGGCGACCACGCCGATCATGGCGCGGGCCAAGATGCCCGACATCCATCCCTGCGTGGTGGAAAGCCTGATTGATCCCAAGAAGTTTCCGAACGCGTTCCGCATGGCGCCGTCGAACAACCAATGGGACGACGCGGTGCGCAACTATTGCCTCAACGTGCTCAAGGTGAAGAAGGTCGCCGTGATCGGCGACACCACCGGCTATGGCGTCACCGCGGTCGGCGCCTCCGCCGCGGCGTTCAAGAAGGACGGTGCCGACGTGGTCTATCAGGCCAATATCGATGCGACCCAGCCGGACATGACACCCGACATGCTGCGCGCCAAGAACGCCGGTGCCGAAGTCATCGTGGTGTGGAGCGTCACCACCGGCATGGAGGCGCGGATGTTCAACACGCGGGCCGCGATGAACTGGGACGTGCCGTTCGCCGGCCATCCGTCGCTGGCCTCTGGCGAGCTCGCGGGCCTGGTCGAGAAGCCGGAGAACTGGAAGAAGGTCTACGCCATCGGCTACAAGAGCTGCAGCTATGACGCGTCGGGCAAGCTGCCGCCGAAGAGCGAGGAGCTGGTCGCTCGCCTCACCAAGGCCGGTGTCGCGCTCAACGACACCCTGCTGTGGTGGGTCGCCGGCGGCATCGACGCGATCGAGCTGTTTGCGAAAGCGGTCGAGGCCAGCGGCGGGACCGACTCGGCCGGCATCACCGGTTATCTGAACACGCTCAACAAATATCCCGGCTATTTCGGCAGCTACACCTTCTCGCCCACCCAGCACAACGGCTATCCGACCGACGAGATCGTGATGTCGGAGGCCTCGACGGCGAAGAACGGCTCCTTCGCGCTGGCGCCGGGCTATAGCTGACAGATCGGGGAGGGCATCTCGCATGCTCGCCTCGATCATCGCCTCCGGATTGGCGGCGGGTGCAATCTACGCGCTCGTCGGCGTCACCTACAACACGATGTTCTCGACCTCGCGGGTGATGAGTTTTACCGCGGGGCAACTCGCCATGCTCGGCGGCGTGTTCGGCTCGCTGTTCACGCTCAAGATGGGCCTGCCCGCAATCGTAGGCTTCGCGCTGACGCTGATTTGTTGCGCGATCATCGGCATCATCACCGAATTCGTCGCGGTGAGGCCGGTGTTGAAAAATCTCGACCAGCATCTTTACGTGCTCTCCACCCTCGCGCTCGCATTGATGATCCAGCAGGTCGCGGCGATCAAATGGGGCACCGAGCCGCAGCCGTTTCCGCGCCTGGTCGGGCTCGGCAGCGGCGTGTGGGACGAGAAGTTCTGGCTGCCGGTACTGGCCTGCGCGGTCACCATCATCGGGCTTGAGTATCTTTATCGCCGCACCTTGGTTGGCCGTGCATTCCTGGCGATTGCGGAGGATAATTTCGCCGCGCGCGCGCTGGGGCTGCCCGAGCGCAATCTGCGTATCGCATCTTACGCGCTCGCGGGCGTGGTCGGCGGCATCGCCGGCTTCTCGGGCGGGCAGTTGCTGCTCGCCTTCTTCGCCAACGGCGCACTGTTGAACTTCTACGGCTTCGTGCCGGTCGCGCTCGGCGGGCTCGGCAACAACCGCGGCGCCATCGCGGGCGGGCTCGCGCTCGGCCTGTTCCAGCAGGCCGCGAACTTCCTGGTCGGCGGCATCTTCTCTTCCGTGGCGGTGTTCACGCTGTTCATCGTGGTGTTGCTCGCAGCGCCGCAGGGGCTGTTCGGCGGCGCCAGCGCGCGGAGGGTGTGATGGCGATGGTGACCGCGACCTCCGTTTCCGGCGCGACCCGCGCCACGTCGTTCGCCTGGGCCAGGCTCGTGCCGTTCTTCGTTATCCTGCTGGCTGCGATCGTGCTGCCCTTTGTCAGCAACGATTATTGGGTGCTGATCGGTACCCGCATGGCGATCTACTGGGTGCTGGTGTCCGGCCTCAACCTCGTGGTCGGCTTTGCCGGTCATCTGGCGATCGGCTATGTCGCGCTGCTGACGCTCGGCGCCTACACGACATCAGTGCTGGTCGCAGGCAATGTGCTGCCGGCGCTGCCGGTGTTTGCGGCGCTGCCGGTCGCGGCCATCGTCGGCGCCATCTTCGGCGTCGTGGTCGGCCTGCCGGCGCTGCGGCTGCGCACCTTCTATTTCGCGATGTCGACGCTCGGCTTCGCGACCATCGTCACGCAGATCGCGCTGGCCTGGCAGAGCGTGACCGGAGGCGGCATCGGCATCGCCGGCCCCGAATTTCCACCGCCCTTCGACACGGCCTCCGGCTTCTACGCGCTCTGCATCGGCTTTGCGATTGTGACCACCTGGATCAGCGCCAATGTCGGGCACAGCCGCTTCGGCCGGGCGCTGATCGCGCTGCGCGATGCCGAGGTCGCAGCCGAGTCCGCCGGGATTTCCAAGCAGGCGCTGCTGGTCGCGATCTTCCTGCTCGCCGGCGCCTGCGCCGGTGTCGCGGGCGGGCTGTTCGCGACCTTGCAGACCTACATTACGCCGGACGCCTTCACCTTCGATCTCTCGGTCCTCTTTTTCATCGCGATCCTGATCGGCGGCCGCGGCTCGATTCTGGGTCCGCTGCTCGGCACCATCATCCTCACCATCCTGCCGGAGTTCGCCGCGCCGCTGGCGGCATGGTCGACCTTCCTCTACGCGGCTCTGCTGCTGCTGATCGTGCTGGCGATGCCGGGCGGCATCGCGGCACTGATCGATGTCCGCAGCCGCCGGCCGCTCGCCGCTAACAGGGCCGTTCTGCCGCGTCCGTCGGCGCTCGCCGACATCGTGCAAGGCCGTGCCGGCGGTAAGGCGCTCAGCCTTCGCGGCATCGCGCTGTCGTTCGGCAATGTCCGCGCCATCGATGGCCTCGATCTCGATGTCGCCCCTAGCAGCATCCACGGCCTGATCGGCCCCAACGGCTCAGGCAAGACCACGACCTTGAACGTGATCTCCGGCTACTACGCGGCCAAGACCGGCAGCATGACGCTCGGCGATGCCGCGCTGCCACCGGGGCGGCCGTCCCTGCGCGCCACCAACGGCATCGCCCGCACCTTCCAGACCCCGCGCGTGATCGGCGAAGCCTCGGTGCTGGAGAACGTCATGATCGGCGGCACGGTCGATTGTACCGCGAGCTTCGTCGAGGCGATGCTGTCGCTGCCGCGCAGCCGGCGCGACGAGCGGCGGCTGGCCGCAAAAGCGCGCGCGCTGCTCGATGTCGTCGGCCTCGACGGCGTCAGCGAGGTCCGCGCCGACCGGCTGCAGCACAGCGAGCTGCGTTTCGTCGAGATCGCGCGTGCGCTGATGCTGGATCCGGTGATGCTACTGCTCGATGAGCCGGCCGCCGGCCTCTCCAATGACGAGATCGCGCGACTCGGTGAACTGATCCGCGCCATCGCCGCGCGCGGCACCGGCGTGCTGCTGGTCGAGCACCACGCCGATTTGATCTTCGACATATGCGACCAGGTCACCGTGCTCAATCTTGGCCGCACGCTCGCCGCTGGCACGCCGGCCGAGATCCGCGTCCACAGGGAGGTCGTCAGTGCTTACCTCGGCGGCTGATGCGCTGCTCCAAGAATTCGTTGCTCCATGTGCGCGCGCTCGAATCCGGCTACGGCAAGATCCGCGTGCTGCACGGCGTCGACATGGCGATCGCGGCGGGCGAGGTGGTGGCGCTGCTCGGCCCGAACGGCGCCGGCAAGACCACGCTGCTGCGTGCGATGTCCGGCCTGCTGCCGGTCAATAGCGGCGAGGTGCGTTTCGACGGCCGCGACATCAGCAACATCACGCCGCGCGAGGCGGCGCGCGCCGGCCTCGTGCACGTGATCGAAGGCCATCGCGTGTTCACGCAGATGTCGGTGTTGGACAACCTGCTGCTCGCGGCCTACGACCTGCCGCGGGGCGAGCGCGCATCGCGCGTCGAGCAGGCGCTGTCGTTCTTCCCCGAGATCGCCGCCAAGCGGCACGACCGCGGCGGCGCGCTTTCCGGCGGCCAGCAGCAGATGCTGACGGTGGCGCAGGGCCTGGTGCGGCAGCCGCGCCTGCTGATGCTGGACGAGCCCTCGGCCGGCCTGTCGCCGGTCCTCGTCGACCGCGTGCTCGACGTGATCGACCGGCTGCGCAAGCAGGGCACCGCGGTGCTGCTGGTCGAGCAGCTCTTGGAGAAGGCATTGCGTTGCGCCGATCGCGTCTATGCGCTGGTGCAGGGGCATATCGTCCTCGAGGCCAGAACCAGCGAGGACAATCTGCCGCACCGGCTGGAGCGCGCCTATTTCGGTCATGAGAGCCATGCGCTGGCAGCGCCGTGAGCAGAGCTGCCTTGCCTGACCATCGGCTTTGATTTACAGTCCGACATAAGCAGCCGCGGCCCAACGCGGCGCCAACAAAAACAGAAGCGAGGAAGCGCCATGACGTCAGCGCCTGTCAGCCGTCGCGCCATCATCAGATCATCGGCGGCCGCCGCGTCCTGGCTCGTCGCCTCACCCGCGATCATCGGCCGCGCGCAAGCCGCGACCTTGAAGCTGAAATGCTCGTCCTCGCTGCCGAACGATCCGAAATTCGCCAATGGCCGGGTCTATTACGACAATCTGGTCAAGAGCCTGAAGGCCAACGGGCTCGGTGAGCACCGATCGACGTCGCCTTCTTCCCCGACAACCAGCTCGGCCAGGAGATCGACGTCATCAACTCGGTCAAGCTCGGCGTCATCGACATGATGGTGTCGGGCTCGTCGATCTCGGCCAATCTGGTGCCGCTGGTCGGCACCTTCGACCTCGGCTATCTCTTCTCCAGCTTCCCGCAGCAGACCAAGGCGTTCGACGCCGGCGCCGCCAAGCCGATCGAGGATGCGCTGCTCAAGGGCGCCAACATCCGCATCATTGCCTGGGCCTATAATTTCGGCGCGCGCAGCGTGCTGGCGAAGAAGCCGGTGAAGACGCCGGAGGATCTCGCCGGCCTCAAGATCAGGACGCTGCCCAATCCGATCATCACCGAATGCCTGCGGCTGATGGGCGCGGCCGCGACGCCGCTGGCGTTCGGCGAGATCTACACCGCGCTGCAGGCCGGCGTGCTCGACGGGCTGGAGCACGATCCGCCGACCATCCTCGCCAGCAAGTTCTACGAGACCGCGAAGAACTACGCGCTGACGCAGCACAATCTTCTCGCCGCTCGCGATCTATTTCAGCGAGGCGACCTTCACCCGCATGGATCCGAAACTGCGCGAGGGCTTCCTCGATGCTGCGAAGAAGGCGGCGGTCGACACCCGCGCCCATGGGCTCGCGGTCGAGAAGGAGGCGCTCGCGGCGCTGGCGGAGAAGGGCGTCAGCGTGGTCGAATGCGACCGCGAGGCGTTCCGCAAGCGCGTGGCGCCGCAGACCGACAATTTCATCAAGGCGCGGCCCGAGGCGAAGCCGGTGATCGAGCTGATCCGCGCGACGCAGATTTGAGGCGTGATGTGAGATCGGCATCTGCAGGTGGCTCGTCCAACATCCTCGACGGTCATGCCCCGCGCAGGGGGTGCATCCAGCACGCCGGGGCTGTCGGTCCATACCAACCTCTCTGAATACTGGAGGGCGCGACCTTCGCTGGCGATGACGCCAGGGCGAATTGAAGCGGCCAGCTCACATGACGACCGAAGCCATCGCGCCACCCGCTCGCCGCGGCGTCGTCGGCGCGTTGCTGATGGCGAGCGACGCCATCGCGGCGGTGTTGCTGCTCGCCGACCTCATCGTGGTCTGCGGCTCGGTGCTGGCGCGCTTCCTGTTCAACGCGCCGGTCGAATGGTCCGATGACGTCGCGCGCGGGCTGATGGTCGGCTCGAGCTTCTTCGGTGCGGCGAGCGCGCTCGCGCGCGGCGAAAATCTCGGCGTCGCCTTCTTCGCCGACCTGCTGCCGGCGACAGTCCGGCCCGTGATCGATTCGGTCAGCGCCGTGCTGATCGTGCGTGATCTCGGCCACCGTCGCCTTCAACGCGCTCAAGCTCGGCGCGCTTGACGGTCGGGCCAGACCACCGGCTCCGGGCTGCCGCTGGAACTGACCTTCTATCCGATGGGCGTCGGCGCGCTGTTCATGACTGTGTTCGCGCTCGACATGTTCCGCACGCGCCCGCTCCGCGACATGATCTGCGGGCGTGATCGTCACCGCGCTGATCGCCGGCCTCTATCTCGCCTGGGATCACTCTCGCCCCGACACGGTGCCGTCATCGGGCGTGCTGATGCTGGTCGGCTTCTTCGTCACGCTGTTCGGCGGCCTGCCGATCGGCTTTGCGCTGGCGCTGGCCGCGCTGATCTTCATCTGGGTCGAGGGCACGCTGCCCGGCGTCATCTTCGCGCAGCAGATGGCGCGCGGCATCGACAATTTCGTGCTGCTCGCGATCCCGTTCTTCATCCTGGTCGGCTATCTGATGGAAGCCAACGGCATGTCGGTGCGGCTGATCGAGCTGTTGCAGCGCGCGGTCGGCCGCATGCGCGGCGGGCTCAACGTCGTGATGGTGACCGTCGATGGTGCTGTTCTCCGGCATCTCGGGCTCGAAGATGGCCGATGTCGCCGCAGTCGGCTCGGTGCTGATCCCGGCGGCGCGCCGCGCCAGGCAAAATCCGGGCAGCGCGGTGGCGCTGCTCGCCGCCTCCGCCGTGATGGCCGAGACCATTCCGCCCTGCATCAACCTGATCATCCTCGGCTTCGTCGCCAACCTCTCGATCGGCGGGCTGTTCGTCGCCGGCCTGCTGCCGGCCGCGCTGATGGCGCTGGCGCTGATCGCGTCTCCATCATCTTCGGCCGGAAACCAGCGCTATCCGACGCGACCTCCGACCACGGCGGTCGCCGGGCCTGTGGACCGGCGCCATCGCCTCGCTTGGGCTGATCGTGCATGATCTTCGCCGGCTTCAAGAGTCGGCTTTGCCACCGCGACCGAGATCTCGGCCTTCGCCGCGCTCTATGCGATGGTGGTCGGCGGAGTCGTGTTCCGCGAGCTCGATCTGAAATCCGACCGCGCAGAGTTTCGTCCACGCCGCGACCCGGTCGGGGCTGGTGCTGTTCATCGTCGCCGCCGCGCAGTCGCTCGCCTTCATCCTGACCTTGCAGCAGGTGCCGCATGCGGTCGGCGACCTGATGCTGTCGCTGTCGCAAGAGCCACGGCGTCTGGCTGTTCATGCTGCTGTCGATCGCGGTGCTGATCGTGATGGGCTCGGTGCTGGAGGGCGCCGCCGCGCTGATCATCTTCGGACCGCTGCTGCTGCCGGTCGCTGTCAGGCTCGGCGTCGATCCCCTGCATTTCGGCGTGGTGCTGGTCATCGCGATGGGCATCGGCCTGTTCGCGCCGCCGCTGGGCTTAGGCCTTTACGGCGCCTGCCTGATCGGCAAGGTGCCGGTCGAGCAGACCGTCAAGCCGATCCTGGGCTATCTCGGCCTGCTGTTCCTGTGCCTGCTGGTGGTCGCCTTCGTGCCCGCGATCAGCACAGCTCTGCCGCGCGCGCTCGGCTATTGAAGGAAGCTGCTCATGAAAGTGCTGCTCACCCACACGCCGGAGTTCCGCCGGCAATATTACGGCGAGCGCAGTCTCAGAGGGCTTGCAGGCGCAGGCCGAGGTGATCCTGCATGAGGGCGAGACGACGCTCGACGCTGCCGGCCTGGTCGCCGCGGCCAAAGATGTCGACATCATCGTCGCCGATCGCATCACCGAGGGCAGGGGAGAGATCTTCCCGCAACTGCCGAAGCTGCGCGCCTTCGTGCGCTGCGCGGTCGATATCCGCAATATCGATGTCGCGGCGGCATCGGCGCAAGGCGTGCTGGTGACGCGGGCCTCGCCGGGCTTCGTGCCGGCGGTAGCGGAGCTTGCGCTCGGCTATCATGGTCGACCTGTCGCGCGGCGTCTCGCGCGCAACCGCGGACTATCACGCGGGCCGCCAGCCCGAGGTGGTGATGGGGCGGCAGCTCGCCGGCAGCCGCATCGGCATCATCGGCTATGGCAGCATCGGCCGCTATCTGGCGCCGTCTCGGCGAAAGCGCTCGGGCATGGAGGTGCTGGTCGCCGATCCCTTCGCGATTATCGATGAGCCTGGCATCGCGCATGTCGCGCTCGACGATCTCCTGGCGCGCGCCGACTATGTCGTCTGTCTTGCCATCGCCAATGAGCAGACCGAAAATCTGATCGGGCGGGCGGCGCTGGCGCAGATGCAGAAGCATGCGTTCTTCATCAATCTGTCGCGCGGCAATCTGGTCGACGAGGCAGGCATTGGCCGCCGCATTGCGCGAGGGCCGCATCGCCGGTGCCGCGATGGATGTCGGCCGCGCGCCGGACCAGATGCCGTCGCCGGAGCTGGCCGCAGCTGCCCAACGTCATCGCCACGCCGCATATCGGCGGCCTGACGCCGCAGGCGATCGAGCACCAGGCCGCCGGAGACGGTGCGCCAGGTCGCCGCCATCATCAAGGGCGAGGCGCCGGTCGGTGCGGTCAATGCGGAGCGCTGGACGCGGCGGCCGTGAGTGGCGCGCGGCTGTGAATGCGATGCGGCTGGTCGCGGGTCGACCCGATACTGCGTCCATTCACTCAGCGCATAGGGTGGGCAAAGCGAAGCGTGCCCACCATTCCATTGGTGCGCTCGTCTCGCGATGGTGGGCACGGCGCTGCTCACATGGGAGTTTGTGGAAGCATCGTCGCGTAGCGCCTTTGCCCACCCTACGACCTTCGTCCATTCACTCTGCTGTCGTCCCGGCCAAGCGAGCGTAGCGAGAGCAGAGCCGGGATCCATAACCACCGTCGGCTTTGGTAACACCTAGCTGGAGCTCCAGCACATTCAACCAATCAGCTTCGGTGGTTATGGGTCCCGGCTTTCGCCGGGACGACACCATTTGTTGTTGCGGCAGTTGCGTGCAACACCGCATCCCAGCCCTGCGCAGATTGCCCGTCGGGTTACTTTGTCGCAGCTGCGGAGGCTTGCCACGTCGGGCAAATCACAACGATGATCTGGCCCATCCCGCCTCATCACGGAGGGGCGTACGCGCGGTCGTCACGATATGCGAGGCGGGGAAGCGGTGGGCGCATCGAGTTGCAGCGTGGTCTTCACGCCGACGAACAATATCGATGCGCCGGCGAAGTCGTGTGGTCCTGACCTCCCGGTGCTGAGGTCCAGCGCAACGCGCTTGCGCGTTGTCGCGACGCGATGATGCTTCGCATCACGCGGATGGGGGCAAGAACGCCGGTCCCCAGGGAGATCACGTATAAGCCGTCAAACCATCGCGCAGGGAAGGCCGGATGTTTCGGCTCGTACCTGTGGTTCTGCCGCGTGCTTTTTTGCTGCACGCGGACCGCGGGTGCGACCAGCACCCGGCCTTCCCTGCGCCTTCCGACTTTCGGAGAGCGTGATCGAGACGCAGAACTCGGACGCGTTGCGCCGCGAGAAGGCAAGGTCATGTGTGGATCAGTAGCTCAACTCCCACCGTCATTCCGGGGCGCCCGCAGGGCGAGCCCGGAATCCATAACCACAGGCAGATGTGCCTGTACTCGCTCGTCGACACGCGCGCCACACACACCGGCCCGTGGTTATGGATTCCGGGCCCCTCGCTTCGCGATGTCCCGGAATGATGAGGTTGAGACAGCGGGGCGCGTTCACAAACCCCTTGACCCCATCCTCCGCAAATGATGCGAAGGACAACCGGGAGAGAAACAAACATCGATGCGCTTGCCCTTCTTCTATGGCTGGGTCGTCGTCGCCGTCACCTTCGTGACGATGGCGATCGGGGTGAATGCGCGCACCGCGTTCTCGCTGTTCTATCCGCCGATCCTGACCGAGTTCGGCTGGGACCGCAGCGTCACCGCCGGTGCGTTCTCGTTCGGCTTCGTAGCCTCGGGCATCGGCAGTCCCTTGATCGGACGGCTGATGGACCGTGCCGGGCCGCGCGCGGTGATGGAGCTTGGCGTGGTGCTGATGGGCGGCGGCCTGTTGCTTGCGCCGCTGACGACCCAACCCTGGCATCTCTATCTCACCATCGGCGTCATGGTCGGCGTCGGCAGCATCTGCCTCGGCTATTCCGGCCAGTCGCTATTTCTGCCGAACTGGTTCAACCGCCGCCGCGGGCTCGCGATCGGCACTGCCTTCGCCGGTGTCGGCATCGGCTCGGTGACCATGCTGCCCTGGGTGCAGCACATGATCGCCGAGACCGGCTGGCGCACCGCCTGCACCGCGATGGGATGCATCGTCATCCTGGTGCTGGCGCCGATCAACCTGCTGTTGCGCAAGCGTCCCGAGGACATCGGCCTGCGGCCTGACGGCGATGCCGAGCCGCATGCCACGGCGGCCGCGCCCATCTCCAACGTCATCGATCCAGCCTGGGCCGCCATCGACTGGACCTTGTCGCGCGCCGTGCGCACGGCCCGGTTCTGGTGGCTGTCGGTCGGCTATTTCGGCGGGCTCTATGTCTGGTACGCGGTGCAGGTGCACCAGACCAAATATCTGCTCGAGATCGGCTTCAGTCCGACGGTCGCGGCATGGGCGCTCGGGCTTGTCAGCCTGCTCGGCATTCCCGGGCAGATCGCGCTGGGCCATGTCTCTGACCGCATCGGGCGCGAAGCGGTGTGGGCGATCAGCACGGCCGGCTTTGCCATCTGCTTCGTCGCACTGATCGCGCTGAAGGCGCATCCGTCGCTGCTGCTGCTCTATGTCATGATCGCAGCCCAGGGCGCGCTCGGCTACGGCCTGACCTCGGTGATGGGCGCCGTGGTGCTTGAGATCTTCCAGGGCGCGCATTTCGGCAGCATTTTCGGCACCATCATGCTGGCCGGTCTGGTCGGCGGCGCCGCAGGGCCGTTCGTGACCGGTCTCATTTATGACCTCACCGGCAGCTACACGGGCGGCTTCGCAATCGGCATTGCGGTGAGCGCGCTGTCGGCCTTTTCGGTCTGGCGTGCCGCGCCGGGCAAGGTGCGCGCGGTGGCCGGCAAGCTGCACCGGTTGCGGCCGGCCGCGGATGCCGCCTGACGCGGTCGTGCATTGTGATCGTGCGGTGGCTTGCCGGGAATGTGCGGGCGTGGACTAATCGGCGGATTGCTGGAAAGGGATATCGATGAACGAGCATGTTCAAGCCAATGCGAGCGCGCCGCTGTTCAATCCGCTGGCGCCCGAATTTATCCGCGACCCGTATCCGTTCTACGCGCGGATGCGCGACACTGACCCGATGCATGTGACGTCGTTCGGCTCCATCGTCGCCAGCCGGCACGCCGAGGCGAGTCTCGTGCTGCGCGACAAGCGCTTCGGCAAGGATTTTGTCCCGCGCAGCGTGCGCCGCTATGGTCCCAAGATCATGGACGAGCCGGTGTTCCGCAGCATGAGCCACTGGATGCTGCAGCAGGATCCGCCCGATCATACCCGCCTGCGCGGCCTCGTGGTGAAGGCGTTCACGGCGCGGCGCGTCGAGGACATGCGGCCGCGCATTCAAGAGATCGTCGACCAGACGCTCGACGCGTTGGCCTCGCGCGGCGAGATGGATCTGATCGCGGATTTCGCCTATCGGCTGCCGGTCACGATCATCTGCGACATGCTCGGCATTCCCGAGGAGCATCGCGAGGTGTTTCACAAGCGATCCAATGACGGTGGCCGTCTGCTCGATCCGGTGCCGCTGTCGCCGCAGGAGATCGCGCGACGGCAACGCCAACAACGTGATGGCGCAGGCCTATTTCCAGAACCTGTTCGAGCTCCGCCGCCGGCAATCCCGGCGACGATCTCATCACGCAACTCGTGCAGGCCGAAGAGGACGGCAGCAAGCTCAGCAACGAGGAGCTGACCGCCAACATCATCCTGCTGTTCGGCGCCGGCCACGAGACCACGGTCAATCTGATCGGCAACGGCCTGTTGGCCCTGCATCGCAATCCCGATCAGCTCGCGCTCTTGAAGGCGCGCCCCGAATTGATCGGCAACGCGATCGAGGAGTTCCTGCGTTACGATTCCTCGGTGCAGCTCACCGGCCGCGTCGCGCTGGAGGACATTGACGATCTCGGCGGCCGGCGGATCCCGAAAGGCGAGAGCGTGCTCTGCTTGCTCGGCTCGGCCAATCGCGACCCCGCCGTCTATCCCGACCGGCCGGAACAGCTCGATATCACCAGGCCGAATGTGAAGCCGCTGTCGTTCGGCGGCGGCATCCATTTCTGCCTCGGCGCCCAGCTCGCCCGGATCGAGGCGGAGATCGCGATCCTGACCCTGCTGCGCCGGCTGCCGGAGCTGAAGCTGGTCGACGCCGACAATCCCGAGTGGCGGCCGACCTTCGTGCTGCGCGGATTGAAGCAATTGCCGGCGCGCTGGTAACCATTTCTTAATGCGGAGTGTGCGCCGCGGATGAAATCTCGGGCCACGCTGTGACTTCGCCACACTTAATCCTATATAGTGTGGCGCTCCGGCATCGGTTTGTGGAGCGGCGGCCACACCGCGAGGTTCGGGCGCCGGAGTGTTATCCTTTGAGGGAGACCCCGTGCAGACGACGCTGCTCGGCTTGGCGATTGCCTTCATTCTTGCGCTGCTGGCTGCGCTGATCGGCCCGTTTTTTGTCGACTGGAACCAGTTCCGGCCGCAATTCGAGGCCGAAGCGAGCCAGGTGATCGGCGTGCCGGTGCGGGTCGCCGGCGCGCTCGACGCGCGCCTGCTGCCGACCCCGACCTTGCGGCTGCGCCAGGTGACGTTCGGCGGCGCGAATGATCTCGGCAGGCTGCGCGCCGACAAGCTCGACGTCGAGTTCAGCCTCGGCGATCTGATGCGCGGCGAGTGGCGCGCCAATGAACTCACCATCGGCGGCATGGCCGCCGACCTCGGGCTCGATCCCAAGGGCAAGCTCGATCTGCCGGCGGCGAGCGGCCGGTTCAATCTGGCCTCGCTTTCGATCGACCGTCTTCAATTTGACCGGCCGGGTGGCGCTGCATGACGCGGCGAGCCATGGCACGCTCGAGCTCAACGACATCGTTTTTTCCGGCGACGTCCGCTCGCTGGCCGGCTCGCTCCGCGGCGATGGTGCGGTTTCGATCCGGGGCACGCGCTATCCGTTTCGGGTCTCGTCCAGCCAGGACAAGGACGTCCAGCGGACTGCGCGTCCATCTCAACATCGATCCCGGCCAGCGGCCACTTGCCGCCGATGCCGAAGGCCTGATCAGCTTCGCCAACCGGTCGCCCCACTTCGATGGCGCGTGACGCTGTCGTCGCCGCCGAAAGAGCAAGCCAAAGATCAAGCGAAGGATCAGTCTGCAAAGACCCAGCCGGCGAAGCCGCAGACTGCGAAAGAGGGCAGCACTCCGACGTGGAAAATCGTCGCCAAGCTGGCGGCCGACTCCGAGCGGCGCCAAGCTCGACCAGCTCGAAGCAAGCTTTGGCGAGGAGGAGCGTGCGCTGAAATTCGCGGGCAGCGGCGATGTCCGCTTCGGCGCCTGGCCGCTGTTGCGGGCGCAGTTGGGCGCACGTCAGCTCGATGCGGACAAGCTGCTCGCGACGAGCGAAGCGGCGGACAAGAAGGACGACGATGCCGGCCCGCGCATTGCCGGCGCTGCGCAACTGGCTGGCGTCGCTGCCGACCCTGCCCCTGCCAGCTAATATCCAGTTCTCGGCCGAGCAGATCATGCTCGCCGGCCGGCCGGTGCAGACGGTCACCGCCGATCTGCACAACGAGACCAACGCCTGGAACATCGAGAAGGTCGATCTGCGCGCCCCGGGAGCGACGCATCTCACCTTCAAGACGATCGGCATTTCCACATCGGTAATCTCTGGGTTTTCCGGCGCGGTTGATCTCGACTTCTTCCGATTCCGACGCGCTGCTCGCCTGGCTGCAGGGGCGCAACGAGACTGGCTATCGTAGCCCGCGCCCGCTGCGGTTGCGCGGCGATGTCAACATCACACCCGATCACGTCGCGATCGATAACTCTGAAGGCCGAGATGGATGGCGGCGCCGTCCAGGGCCGGATCGCGGTGGCAAACCAGGCTGGGACGACCAACACGCGTGTCGAAGCGGCATTGAAAGGCGAGCGCCTCGATCTTGATGAGGCCGCGGCGCTGGCGCGCTCGCTGGCCGGTCCAAGCGGTGCGTGGCCGGAGGCGGCCTCGCTCTCGCTCGACCTCGGACGCGCGACCTGGAACGGCCAGGAATTCCGCCCGCTCAATCTTAAGGTCGCCTACGATCCCAAAAGCATCGTGATCGATCAGCTGAAATTTGCGCAAGGGGGCGTTCAAGCAGCGGCGTCAACACCGAAGGCTCCGGCCGGTTCGACCGCACCGATGCCACCGGCCATTTGACGGTGAGCGCGAGCGCCGGCTCGTTGCGCGACATCGACGCGCTGGTGCAGCCATTCGCGCCGGCGCTCGCCGCACGCATCGATGCTGCAGCCGGCCCGGCGTCCGCATCAGTTCCGGCACACGTCAAGCTGGCGCTCGATCTGGCGAAGGATGCCGCGGGTGCCGATCGCGTCGATGCGCGGGCTACGCTTGATCTCGATGCGTCGCAGCTCAAGGCCACGACGGTCTGGACCGCAAAGCCTAAGGCGGCGTCCTTGCGCGGCTTCGATCTCGACGCCATCGGCCGCACTGAACTCGCTGTCGACACCAAGCTGTCGGCAGAGCAGGGCAGCACGCTGCTCGCGCTGCTGGGGCTCGATCACGTCGCGGTTGCCGGCAACGGCCCGGCGCAGTTCGAGGCGCATCTCGCTGGCGCCTGGCGCGCGCCGTTGAAGGTGAACGCGAAGCTGTCGGGCGTCGGCCTCGATGGCGAGGTGCAGGGCACGGCGGAGCCGTGGGCCGAGGGCGCAAAATCCGAGATCGCGAAGGCGAACCTCAATCTGAGAGTTCGCACCGCCAATCTGTCGCCGCTGGTCGGGCTGCAGCCGCAGGATCCGGCAGCGCAGAATGTCAGGCTGTTCGGACGGCTCGGGCTCGCCGGCAACCGGCTTACCTTGGACGAACTCGACGGTCTGGCCGGTGGTGCAAAACTGGGCGGTCATCTCGCGGTGACGCTCGACGGCGACAAGCAGGTCGATGGCGAGATCAATCTCGATACGCTCGACATCCCCGCGGTTTTTGCCCTCGGTATCGGTGCGGCAGGACATGATGCCGCGGAGCCATTGGGCACCGGTCTGCTGAATGGCTGGCGCGGACGTGTGGCGTTTCAGGCGGCGAGCGGCAGGTTGCCAGGCGGCATTGAGCTGCGGCCGGCGACTGGTGCGATCAACAATGACGGCCAGGCGCTCGACATTGGAGGATTTTAAAGGCAAGCTCGGCGGGGGCGATGTCACGGCGACTGCCGATGCGAGGCCGGGTCCCAACGGGCTGTCGCTCAGCGGCCGCGTCGAGCTGTCGGGCGTCGAAGGCAGCGCGCTGCATTATCGCGCCTTGAAGATGCCCGCCGGGCATGTCTCCGCGCAGATGACGCTGGCGAGCGAAGGCCGCAGCGCACAGGCGTTGACCAGCGCGCTCTCCGGCAACGGCGCGGTGACGCTCGACCAGATGTCGATCCCGGCCTCGATCCGCGCGCCTTCGAGGTCGCGCTGAAGGCCGCGGATGCCGGCCAGGTCGCTGATGACAGCAAGCTTCGGCAGATCGTCGAGCCGGCGCTTGCGGCAGGTCCCCTCGAAGGTCGCATCGGCGCAGATTCCGTTCATCATCCGCGACGGGCGGCTGCGCGTCGGGGCCACGACGCTGGAGGCAGAGGGAGCGCGCGCGATCGTCTTCGGTGGCTATGACATCCCGGCCGACCAGGCCGATATCCGCGCCAGCCTGAGCTCGACCACGCTCGGCAATGCCAACAGCCAGCCGGAGGTTTCGCTGTTTGCGGCGGGCACCCCGGATGCGCTCGACCGCAGCCTCGACGTCACCTCGCTGTCATCCTGGCTTGCGGTGCGCGCGATCGATCGCGAGACCCGCAGGCTCGATGCGATCGCGCGCGGCGAGCCGGTGCCGACCTATCCGGCGTCGACCGCCTCATTGCCGGGTGCATCCGAGGGCGCCACGCCGTCGCCGCCGGTCGACGGGGCAGGTCGCGGTCCTCGACGGGTCGATCCGCGCGCCAAGCTCGGTCCGGCGCACCAGCCCGGCTCGGTGACGACACCGCTGTCGGGAGCGCCCGCGGCCGCGCCGCCGTCGACCGTGCCGCCGTTGGCCTCGAGCCAGCAGGCCGCGCCGCTGCCACCTCCCGTCGAGGTCAGGCCCGCACCGGGCACGATTCTGGCGCGGCCGAAGCCGCGGCCGCCGATGGTGCTGACTCCGCAGCTCGGCAATCCCTAAGGGGAGGGCCGTATCCCAGGCAACCGGCTGATCTCGGCGACGAGATGATCGATCAGCAGGCGGACGCGGGTGATGCCGGCGCGCTCGGGCACGATCAGCATATTGAGCGGCACCGAGGGGAGCGCGTAGTCGGCTAGCAACGGCATCAGCCGGCCGCTCGTCATGAGGTCGTCGACCAGCCAGTGATGCGCGGCCGCGATACCGCGGCCATTGAGCACCGCTTCGCGCACGGCAAGGCCGTGATTGGCGCGGAAGCGCCCACCAAACGGCACCTGGTGCCGCGTGCCATCAGGTGCCTGCAGCACCAGGACCTCGCTGCCCGCAACATTGGGCATGCGGATGCCCTCATGGCCTTCGAGCGCATCGGGCGTGGTCGGCGTGCCGCGCCGGGCGAGATAGTCGGGACTGGCGACCAGGATGCGGTGGGAGCGGCCGAGCCCGCGCAGCTTCATGGCGCTGTCGGCCAGTGGGGCCAGCCGTAGCGCGATGTCGACGCCCTCGCGCACCAGATCGATGCGCTCATCGGTCAGGCTGAGATCGATAGCGATGTCGGGATAGCGGTCCTGGAATGCGAACATCAGCCGGGTGATGTGCAGGATGCCGAACGCGGCGGTGCAGGACAGCCTGACGATGCCTGCCGCCGCCGAGCGCGTGGCCCGCGCCTCGTCGCCCGCCTGCTCGACCAGGCGCAGGATCTGGAGGCAGTTCTCGTAGTAGCGGCTGCCCTCGTCCGTCAGTGTCACCCGCCGCGTGGTCCGGCTGAGCAGCGGCACGCCGATGGTGTCTTCCAGCTCCTGCAAATGGCGGCTGACCGTCGACTGCCCGACATTGAGCTCGCGCGCTACAGCCGACAGGCTGCCGCGCTCGGCGACCCGCACGAAAGTCCGCATATGCTCCAGGCTGACGGGTGATCTATCCATAAATCGGCATAATATTATGTATATTCAACATATAGTGGATGGATGGGGAGGCGTCTATCTCAGCGGTCGAGTTCAACCCCCTGGGATTATCGACCATGAATGTCCTGCTCGTTTTCGCCCACCCCGAACCCCGCTCCCTCAATGGCGCCTTGCGCGACGTCGCGGTTGCCGAGCTGAAGGCCGAGGGCCATGAGGTCCGGATCTCCGACCTCTACGCCGAGGGCTGGAAGTCCGAGATCGACCGCACCGACTTCCCGCAACTGGCGGACGATGCACGCCTCAGCGTCGCCACGGCCTCGGGCGAGGCGTTCAAGGCCCGCATGCTGACTGACGATGTCAAAGTCGAGCAGGAGAAGCTGCTCTGGGCCGATGCCGTGATCCTGCAGTTTCCGTTGTGGTGGTTCACGATGCCGGCGATCCTGAAAGGCTGGGTCGACCGGGTCTATTCCTACGGCTTCACCTATGGTGTCGGCGAGCACAGCGACAAGCGCTGGGGCGACCGTTATGGCGAGGGCATCTTCGCCGGCAAGCGCGCGATGCTGGTCGTGACCACCGGCGGCTGGGAGGAGCATTACTCCGAGCGCGGCATCAACGGGCCGATCGACGACCTGCTGTTTCCGATCAATCACGGCGTGCTGTTCTATCCTGGTTTCGACGTGCTCCCGGCCTTCGTCGCGCATCGCGTCAACCGTCTCGACGAAGCCGGCTTTGCTGATCTCGCCGAGGGCCTGCGCGAACGGATGCGAACCTTGTTTACCGCAAAGCCCATTCCTTATCGGCGGCAGAACCACGGCGACTATGCGATCCCAACCATGCAGCTTCACGCCGAGTTCGGTGGTCCCGATGCGCGCGGCTTCGCGCTGCACGTCGAAGATGCACGTGGATGATCCCAATGCTGCGGGGATGAATCCCTAAATCTGGCTGCTGAGGTCGGGCGCGGGGACGCCGCGCTGGAATGCCAACAAATCGAGCGATGGCGGCTCGGTCCCGTTCAGGATCGAGCAGCACGCATGCGCCTGGCCGCGGTGATGGGTCTGGTGATTGAACAGATGCAGCAGGATCTCAAAGAGTGGCTGACGCTGCGGCTGTCCCGACGTGGTGTGATAGGTAACGGCTAGGCCCACATCCTCATCGCTGTAGCCGTCTATCACACGCTGGATGCGATCGTCTTCGGCGAGCCGCGCGCGGGTCAGATCGCGGAGGTCGTCGTGGACGATGGCATTGAGCCGATCGGGGTGCTCTCCATCGCCGGTGAGACGCTTGAGCCAAAGCCGGTCGGTGAGCAGGAGATGGTTGAGCGTGCCGTGCAGGCTCTGGAAAAACACACCGGTCTGGCGTCGATAGAGCGTGTCCGGCATGTGGAGCGCGGCCGCGTAGATGCGGCGGTTGGCCCACGCATTATAGGCGGCGAGTTGCTTGAAATAGGCAATGCTCATCGGATGTCCCTTCGCAGCGGGCCGATGATAGCTTGCCCCGACGCGCGGATCGGTGAGATTATCTCACCAATAAGCCGAGGGAGCAGCCATGGCCAAGCTCGTATCCGTGCTGCCGTCAGCCCGCGCGTTGTCGGCGCTGTTATTGCTCGCGCGCGTCGGCAGCCTCACGGCGGCTGCGGAGCAGGCCGGCGTGACACGTTCGGCGCTGTCGCATCGAATTGCCGAGCTTGAGAAAAGCCTCGGCGTCGTGTTGGTGCGCAAGATCGGGCGAAGGCTCGAGCTTACGGAAGATGGCGAGCGTCTGCTGGCCGGCATGGGCGATGCGCTCGATCGGCTTGATGCGGCCGTGGCGCCATTCCAGCGCGACCATGGCCAGATCAGGATTTCCACGGTCTCGACCTTCGCCTCGCACTGGTTGTTGCCGCGCCTTGCCGATTTCCAGGTCCGGCATCCCCGGATCGAGATCGTGCTTTCGACCACGACACGACCGGTCGATCTCTGCGCGGAGGACGTCGATTGCGCCATCCGCCACGGCGGCGGCGTTTGGAAAGGCCTGGCATCGAACCTGCTGTTCACGGAGACGCTGATCCCGGTGGTGGCCGCTTCGCGCGCTAGCGTGAAATCAGCGCACGCGTGGCCGCATGTTCCGTTGATCAAAGCGCGTTCGCGCTTCATCGACTGGGCCAATTGGCAGAACCATCATGGCGAGATCCGCGGCGCGGTCTGGCTGACGGTCGAGACCCGCGCGCAGGCTCTTGATGCAGCGCTTGCCGGCGCCGGGATCGCGCTGTTGGATATGGCCTATGTCGGCGGTCACGTCGATGCCGGACGGCTCACGATGTTGGCCGAGCAACCTGTGCAGCTTGCCTCCGGCTACTATGTCGTGCATGCGCCGCGAGCCCGCAACTCGCGTTCTCTGACGTTGTTCCGGGACTGGGTGCTGCAGGCCGCGCAACCGTTTCGCGCGGCTTGAGCAGACGCGAGCGACTAACCCGCGCCCATCGCGACCGCGATGTTGTAGGTCAGCAAGGCTCGCGGCATAGGCCAGCGCCAGCATGTAGCCGAAGGTGACGCGCCATCCAGCGCCAGCTTCCGGTCTCGCGGCGGATCACCGCCAGCGTCGAGGCGCATTGCGGCGCGAAGATGTACCAGGCGAGCAGCGACAGCGCGGTGGCAAGGCTCCATTTGGTCGCCAGCACCTGGCCGATCTGCGCGGCGGCTTCCTTGCCGCCCTCGATCGCATAGACGGTGCCGAGCGCCGCGACCGCGACCTCGCGCGCCGCCATGCCCGGGATCAGCGCCACCGCGATCTGCCAGTTGAAGCCGATCGGCGCCAGCAGCGGCGCGATCGCCTTGCCGATCATGGCGGCGAGGCTGTAGTTGATCGCGGGCTCGGTCGGCGCCGGCCGGCGGCTGCGGGAACGAGGCCAGGAACCAGATCAGCACCATCATCGCGAAGATCGTGGTGCCGGCGCGCTGCAGGAACATCTTGGCGCGCGTGTAGACGCCGATGCGCGATCGCTGCGCGGCCGCGGCATCTTGTAGTCGGGCAGTTCCAGCATGAACGGCGCGGGCTGGTAGTCGCGCCACATGAAGAACTTGATCACGAAGGAGACGCCGAGCGCGCTGAGCGATGCCGGCCGCATAGAGGCCGAACATCACGAGCCCCTGCAGATTGACCAAGCCCCAGACGTCCTTCGGCCGGGATGAAGGCCGAGATGATCAGCGTGTAGACCGGAATGCGCGCCGAGCAGGTCATCAGCGGCGCGATCAGGATCGTGGTCAGCCGGTCGCGGCGGTTGTCGATCACGCGCGTCGCCATGATGCCGGGGATGGCGCAGGCGAAGCTCGACAGCAGCGGAATGAAGGCGCGGCCATGCAGGCCCGCGCCGCCCATGATGCGGTCCATCAGGAACGCCGCGCGCGCCATGTAGCCGAAATCTTCCAGCAGCAGGATGAACAGGAAGATGATGATGATCTGCGGCAGGAACACGATGACGCTGCCGACGCCGGAGATCACGCCGTTCTGCAGGAAGCTCTGCAGCAGGCCTCGCGGGCAGCTCGTCATGAACGAATTGGCCGAGCGCGTCGAAGCCGGCGGACAGCAGGTCCATCAGCGGCTGCGCCCAGGCGAACACCGCCTGGAACATCACGAACAGGATCAGCAGCAGGACCACGAGGCCGCCGACCGGGTGCAGCACCACCGCGTCGATCCGCGCGGTCCAGGTGTCGGGCCGCGCCGGCAGGCTGACGGTGGCCGCGATGATGCGGTCGGCCTCGCGCTGGGTGGCGCGCAGCTCCGGCACGGTCAGCGGCTGCCAGAGTGCTTTGATGCTCGGCGGGACTGGGCCGAGACGGCAGCTCGTCGGTCAGCCGCAGCAGATCGGCGGTGCCGCCCTTGCGCACCGCGATCGAGGTGACCACCGGCACGCCGAGCGCCTCCGACAGCTTCGGCACGTCGATCGTGACGCCACGGCGGGTGGCGATGTCGAACATGTTGAGCACCAGCACCAGCGGCCGGCCGATGTTCTTCAGTTCGAGCAGCAGGCGGATCGTCAACCGCAGATTGGTGGCGTCGGCGACACAGAGCACGAGATCGGGCGGCGCCTCGCCTTGGCCCGTCCGAGCACGACATCGCGGGTGATCTCCTCGTCGGGGCTGCGGCCGCGCAGCGAATAGGTGCCGGGCAGGTCGACCACCGAGACCTGGCGGCCCAAGCGGCGTGACGAATGCGCCCTCCTTGCGCTCGACGGTGACGCCTGGATAGTTCGCGACCTTCTGCCGGCTGCCGGTCAGCGCGTTGAACAGCGAGGTCTTGCCGCTGTTGGGCGTTCCCACCAGGGCCAGATGCATCAGCGGGCTTTCCATGGGATGTCGTTCCAGCCGCCTCACGCCACGATGATGGCCATAGCCTCGCGGCGGCGCACCGCGACGGTGATGTTGTCGACGCGGACCGCGATCGGATCGCGGCCGACGATGCCCTCGTGCAGGATCTCGACCCGCGCACCTTCGACGAAGCCGAGCTCGATCAGGCGGCTTTCGAGCTCAGCATCCGCCAACGACGAGCCGGCGCCGCTGGCTGAGAGGTGCTGGATCGTGCCGGAGTAGCCGCGCTTCGCCAGCCCGAGCGGCAGGTGCGGCCGAGTATCGCAGTTTTCGCGTCATGACCTGTATTTTCAATCGCGCGCCGGTAGGTCAAGCGCAGCGTGCGAGATGCCGCTGCACCTTAGAGCGATTGTAAACAGGTCGACGCCGAACTGCCGATCAGACCCCGGGAGCAGCCGCGGACGCGGGATGCCGACCTTCAGGCCTGCTTCGGCTCGCTGCTATTGGCAGCGCGGCTCTTGAAGTGGTCAAGCACGAACAGGCGGATCGCGGACGACAAATTGCCCTGCTGGCGATTGTTGTCGATCTCTCCCACCAGCTCCGACAACGTCATGTTTCGGAGTCCGGAGATCTCCTTCATGCCGTTCCAGAACGCCTCTTCGAGGCTGACGCTGGTCTTGTGACCGGCGACGACGATCGAACGTTTCACGACGGGCGATTTCATCACGCGTCCTCGCCATTGATGCGATGTTGATCCAGTAACTCGTTCGGCGCGCTTGCCACGCTGCGCGTCGGCGGTGCGTTCGGCCTTGGTCCTGCCGAAGCGTGCGCGATTGGCATCGGCCGCTTTCGCCGACTGATCGCGCTCCATGCGCTTCTTGAAACGCTTCAAGTTGACCACGTCCCCCATGTACTCGCTCCAATCATCCGAGAGATCGCAGAGCGCGATGATCATGGTAAAAACATGAGCGACCGCGCATCGCGCAGAACGGCCTCAACAGTCATCAAGACAATCACGTCATCGGCCCCCGGCACCGCTCAAACTCTGATCCTGCCTTTGCGAAAGAGAACGCGTTTCATCCGCGAACACAGCAGGTTCTTTAGTATTTAACACTATCCTTTAGGGGTTAACAGCGTGAATTGCATTAGCCCCCGTAGTACTACGGGGCTACCGTCGCTATCTATCCTGGCCGCGTCATCCTTTGCGGCTGCACAAGGCGATCGAATTCTCTGCGGAGACCAAACCGAGCCGCGTCGCCTCTTCCTTCAACGTCGTGCCGCGCTGGTGCGCCGACTTCGCCACCTTTGCGGCGTTATCATAGCCGATCTTCGGCGCCAGCGCCGTGACCAGCATCAACGAACGCTCCATTAGTTCGCGGATCCTGCTCTCGTCGGCGCGGATGCCGCTTATGCAGTGCTCGGTGAATGAGCGCGCGGCGTCACCCAGCAATTGGATCGAATGCATCATGCAATAAGCCAAAACAGGCTTGTAGACGTTCAGTTCGAAATGCCCCTGGCTGCCCGCGACCGTGATTGCGGTGTGATTGCCGAACACCTGACAGCACACCATCGTCATCGCTTCGCATTGCGTCGGGTTGACCTTGCCCGGCATGATCGAGGAGCCCGGCTCGTTCTCCGGCAGGATCAGTTCGCCCAGCCCGGAGCGCGGTCCCGAGCCCAGAAAACGAATGTCGTTGGCGATCTTGAACAGTCCGGTCGCCGCCGAATTGAGCGCGCCATGGACGAAGACATAGGCGTCGTTCGAGGCCAGCGCCTCGAACTTGTTGTCCGCGCTGGTGAAGGGCAGCTTGGTGATCTCGGCGGCATGCTTAGCGAACAATTTTGCAAATCGGGGATGCGCATTCAGTCCGGTGCCGACGGCGGTGCCGCCCTGCGCCAGCGGAAACAGATCGCGCGATGCCGTACGAATACGGGTGATGGCGCTCTCGACCTGCGCCGCATAGCCGGAAAATTCCTGGCCCAATGTCAGCGGCGTTGCGTCCTGGGTGTGGGTGCGCCCGATCTTGACGATATCGGCGAAGGCTTCCTCCTTGGCGTGCAGCGCGCCGTGCAATTCGGTCAGCGCCGGCAGGAGATGGTCGTGGATCGCGCGCGCGGCCGCGATGTGCATGGCCGTCGGAAACGAATCGTTCGACGACTGGCTCATGTTGACGTGATCGTTGGGATGCACCGGCTGCTTGGCGCCGAGCTCGCCGCCGAGCATCTCGTTGGCGCGGTTGGCGATCACCTCGTTCAGGTTCATGTTGCTCTGGGTGCCGGAGCCGGTCTGCCACACCACCAGGGGAAAGTGCTCGTCGAGCTTGCCGTCGATCACCTCTTGCGCCGCGCGCGAGATCGCATCGGCACGCTCCTGGTCGAGCAGGCCGAGTTCGCGGTTGGTCTCGGCCGCGGCGAGCTTGACGATGCCGAGCGCATGCACGATCGACAGCGGCATGCGATCCTGCCCGATCCGGAAATTCTGCCGGCTGCGCTCGGTCTGCGCGCCCCAATAGCGGTCGGCAGGGACCTGGATCGGCCCGAAGCTGTCGGTCTCAGTGCGCGTGGACGCGCGGCGCGATTTGTCTGACTGTGCCATGCAGCATGCCTGTTCTTGGTCGCAAACCGGCGTCTGCCGGTTCAAGCATGCTTCAATCTAGGTCATCTTCAGACTGTTCCGCGCGGCTTTTTCAGGCCTTGCTTACTTCTTGCGGAAACGGTCGAGCCGCACGACCTCGGCGCCCTCGCTCGGCGCAGCCGGCGGTTCAGGTTCGTCAGCGGCGGCTGCGGCCGGCGGGCCGCTGGCGCGCCGATCGCGGCCGGGGCAGGGCCGGCCGGCAGCTTCGGCGCCTGCGTTTCCGTCTCGGCGGCTGCATCGGACGGCTCGAACTGCAGGCCGAACTGCACCGACGGATCGAAGAAGCTCTTGATGGCGTGGAAAGGCACCACCAGCCGCTCAGGGACGCCGCCGAACGACAGGCCGACCTCGAAGCGGTCCTCGGTGCACGGCCAGGTCCCAGAACTGGTGCTGCAGGATGATGGTCATCTCGTCCGGATATTGCGCCAGCAGCCGCGGCGACAGCTTGACGCCTTCGGCCTTCGACAGGAACGTGATGAAGAAATGGTGCTCGCCCGGCAGGCCATGGGCGGCGGCATCGGTCAACACCCGGCGCAGCACGCCACGCAACGCGTCGCGCGCCAATACATCGTATCGAATATGATCCGTCGCCATCGTCGATCCTGCCCGTGCTCAAATCCTGTCGTGTCGCAATCAAGGCTGGTCAACGAAGCCTGGTCGCCAGCATTCCGACTCGTGTTCCTCGCCATCGTATCCCGGACGGATGCCAGCGTCAGCAGCCATCCCGCTCCGTCATCGAACCCATCTGGGGCGGAAATCCGGCCACGCGAACGCATACGACGACGGCAAAAAAGGAGAAGTGGAGGCTTCTGTTGCCAGGTGCCTCCGAACCCCGCCTAACGGAGCTTAACCCGTTAGGACTTTAAGATGGTCTTTCGGACTGCGTTACGCAGCCAGAGCAACCGGAGCAAAGTTGTCGTTGGCAACTATTGCAGTAGCCCGATAACGGCGGAACAATACCGGGAAAAAGCTCGCCCTTTACGCCCTCGTCGATCCTATTTCGCCCCCGCCGAAGCCCGCCAGTGGCGGGCTTTGGTGGAGGCGCCGGGTACCGCCCCCGGGTCCGAATGGTTTATTTCGACGGCGATTTATTTCCATAGCCGGCGAACCGGCAGTCTCAATATAGGGGCCAATGGTTGAGAAAGACAGTGCCCCAAGAAGGCGCACCCGCCGACAAAAATGTGGGCGGCGCGCGGAACCGACCGAATTGGGTTGGCTCGCGACATTTCGCCGTCTTAAGCTTTCCATCCGTCCTTTCGTATCCAGACGTTGGAAATGCCTCCTGAATCCGTCCCCGCGGAGCCTTCCTCGCCGGACCTGCACTCTGACCCGCCCAGCGTGATCGCGCTCTTCCTGGCATTCGCCAGGATGTCGCTGGCGGGCTTTGGCGGCGTGCTGGTGTTCGCGCGGCGCGCCATCGTCGACGAGCACCGCTGGATGACGGCGGACGAGTTCAACGAGACCTTCGCGCTCTGCCATTTTCTGCCGGGCCCGAACATCGTCAACCTGTCGCTGGTGTTCGGCTCGCGCTTTCGCGGCATCGTCGGCGGCGTCGCCGCCTTTGCCGGCCTGGTCGGGCCGCCGATGCTGCTGGTGACGGCGCTTGCGGCCATCTACAGCCATTTCGGCCAGGTCGAGGCGCTGCGGCGGGCGCTGGCTGGGGTCTCCTGCGCCGCGATCGGCCTGCTGGCCTCTGCCGTCGTTCGCATGATGATGCCGCTGCTGAAGAAGCGCGACGGGCTTGGCTTCGTCGTGATGGCCGCCGTCTTCGTCGCGATCGGCGTGTGGCAGCTGCCGTTGCCGGCCGTGCTGCTGGTCGCGGTCCCGATCAGCCTCGCCGTGACCTATGCCAGGACGCGGTGGATCGTCATGAGCGGCGACGAGAATCCCGTGTTTCAGCTGTTCTGGACCTTCGCGGTGATCTCGCTGTTTGCGGTCGGCGGCGCCAACGCCGCGATCCCGGAGATGCACCGTATCGCGGTCGACGTTCACCATTGGATGGACGACAAGCAGTTCGCCGATGTCTTCGCGATCGCGCAATTGTCGCCGGGGCCGAACGTCCTGATCGTGACCCTGATCGGCTATTCGGTCGCGGGCGTGATCGGCGCGCTGGTGTCGACGGTTGCGATGTGCGGCCCGACCGCTGCGCTGGCCTATTTCGTCAGCCGCTGGCTCACGCATCCACGTGAAGCACGCTGGCCCGGAATCGTTCAAGCGGCGCTGGTGCCGTTGTCGATTGGACTGATGGCGGCGAGCGCGCTGATCCTGACGCAAGCTTCCGACAACACCTTGCCGGCGCTGCTGGTCACGCTCGGTGCCGCGTTAGTTGCATCGACGACGAAGCTCAATCCGCTGTGGCTGCTGCTGGTCGGCGGTTGTCTGGGTTTCGCTGGCATTCTCTGATGAAAGCCGTTACGCAAGGACAGAGCGGCGGCATCCACTGCATGAGCACAGACGATAAGCTGGAACGCCAGGATCACGGCCGGAATGGCCTCGGGGGAGGGGACATCGACATGGCCGAGACCACGAGCCATCTGCCGGACGGAGCGGCCGCTGCGCCAGTCTGCCCGCAGCGCGACCGGCGCCTTGATCATTCTGCTGCTTGCCTTTGCGCCGCAGATCGTCGAACTCCTGATGTCTCTCGCCGGACTCGTGCATCCCGCTGTCGGGACGCAGATCCGTTGCAGGTGCTGTCGGGACACGGCTCGGCGCTGATCTTCGCGCTGCCGAGCCTCGCCGAGCAATATGCCGCAGGCGGCAAGACTTCGCTCTCATCAGATGTCCTGCTGGCGCTGATCTACACCTATCCGCTGCTCGCCGTGGCGCTCTTCACCCTGCTGGTTCGCCCGCGCGCGCCGCAGGACTATTTCGGCGGCGTCGTTCTGATGGCGATCGCGCTGTTCGCGCTGTGGGCGTCGAGCGACCTGCAGGGCATGCACGGCTTCTCGTTCGGCGCCGGCACCGCGCCGCGCATGTTCGGCTGTGCTGCTGCTCGCTGCTTGGCGCTGCGGTGGCCGCGATTGGCCTCATCACCGACGGGGCGCAGCTTGCAACCTATCACTGGCGCGGCCCGCTGTTCGTATCGCTTGCAGTCCTGGTATTTGCGCTCTCGATCCGTCCGCTCGGCCTCGTGGTCTCGGGCCTCGCAAGCTTCCTGATCGCGGCGCTCGGCACCTCGCGAGACACGCTGGGGCGAAACCCTGATCGTCGGCATCTGCCTGACCGTCGGTTGCGCGCTGTTGTTCCCTTATGTGCTGGGACTGCCGATGCCGCTGTTCCCGCGCTTCCTGGTGCCGTGAGGACGCAATGGATCTGTTTGCAAATCTCGCTCACGGTTTCACTGTCGTTTTTCAGATCAGTTGGTGGTCGCCGTCGTGGCTCTTCGGCTTCTCCATCCCGATGTCGGTCAACATCCTCTTGTGCCTGATCGGTGCGCTGGTCGGCACGCTGGTCGGCGTGCTGCCGGGCATCGGCACCGTCGCGACGGTGGCGATGCTGCTTGCCGATCACCTTCGGTCTGCCGCCGGTCGGCGCGCTGATCATGCTCGCCGGCATCTATTACGGCGCGCAATATGGCGGCTCGACCACCTCGATCCTGGTCAACATTCCCGGCGAAGCGACCTCGGTCGTGACCGCGCTCGACGGCTTCCAGATGGCCAAGCAGGGGCGCGCGGGTCCGGCGCTCGCGATCGCCGCGATCGGCTCGTTCTTTGCCGGCTGCGTCTCGACCGTGCTGATCGCCGTGCTCGGCGCACCCTTGACCAAGCTCGCGCTGGCGTTCGGCCCGGCCGAGTATTTCTCGCTGATGGTGCTCGGCCTGATCTTCGCGGTGGTGCTGGCGAAGGGCTCGGTGCTGAAGGCGGTCGCGATGATCGTGCTCGGCCTGCTGCTGTCGATGGTCGGCTCCGACATCGAGACCGGCGCCTCGCGCATGGCCTTCAACATCCCCGAGCTTGCCGACGGCCTTGGCTTCGCCACGGTGGCGATGGGCGTGTTCGGCTTTGCCGAGATCATCCGCAATCTCGACGCCGGCGCCGAAATGGACCGCGATCTCGTGCAGCAGAAGATCACCGGCCTGATGCCGACGAAGAAGGATCTGATGGATTCCGCGCCTGCGATCCTGCGCGGCACGGTGCTCGGATCGATTCTCGGCATCCTGCCGGGTGGCGGCGCCGTCATCGCGTCGTTTGCGGCCTACACGCTGGAGAAGAAGATCGCCAAGAATCCGTCGCGGTTCGGCCGCGGCGCGATCGAGGGCGTGGCGGCGCCGGAAAGCGCCAACAACGCGGCGGCGCAGACCTCCTTCATTCCGCTGCTCACGCTCGGCATCCCGCCGAATGCGGTGATGGCGCTGATGGTCGGCGCCATGACCATTCACGGCATCGTGCCGGGACCGCAGGTGATGCAGAAGCAGCCCGATCTGGTCTGGGGCATGATCGCCTCGATGTGGATCGGCAATCTGATGCTGATCATCATCAACCTGCCGCTGGTCGGCATCTGGGTGCGGCTGCTGCGCGTGCCGTATCGGCTGATGTTCCCCTCGATCGTGATCTTCTGTGCGATCGGCATCTATTCGGTCAACAACGCGCCGGTCGATGTCATTCTCGCCGGCGCCTTCGGCCTGGTCGGCTATTGGCTGATCAAGCACGAATTCGAGCCGGCGCCGCTGCTGCTCGGCATGGTGCTGGGGCCGCTGATGGAGGAGAACCTGCGGCGGGCGCTGTTGATCTCGCGCGGCGACTGGTCGGTGTTCGTCAGCCGCCCGCTGTCGGCGGTGCTGCTGGCGATCGCGGCAGTTCTGCTGGTGCTCGCGGTGCTGCCGACCTTGCGCCGCAAGCGCGACGAGGTGTTCGTGGAATCGGAATCCTAGGGGACGCCGCAGTCAATTCCAGCCGGACCAGACCGGCTGGCGCACTGTTGCCGGGCTTTTTCGGGTATATTTGTTGGGGAGAGCGCCGAGTCGTCGCTGTCCGCGAACGGGCCGGTCCGCTAAACCTCAGCCTTTGAAACGGCAACTCCGGCCATGCACCAATATCACGACCTGCTCGAACGCATCCTCGCCGACGGCGCGAAGAAGCACGACCGCACCGGCACCGGCACGCTGTCGGTGTTCGGCCACCAGATGCGCTTCGATCTCGCGGCCGGCTTCCCGATGCTGACCACCAAGCGGCTGCCGCTGAAGGCGATCGTGCACGAGCTGCTCTGGTTCCTGAAGGGCGACACCAACATCAAATATCTGCACGACCACGGCGTCACCATCTGGGACGAGTGGGCGGACGCCAATGGCGACCTCGGTCCGGTCTATGGCTATCAGTGGCGCTCCTGGCCGACGCCGGATGGCGGCAAGATCGACCAGATCAGGAATGTCGTCGAGATGATCCGGCGCAATCCGGATTCACGGCGCCTGATCGTCTCGGCCTGGAATCCGGCCGACGTCGAGAAGATGGCGCTGCCACCATGCCACTGCCTGTTCCAGTTCTATGTCGCCAACGGCAAGCTGTCCTGCCAGCTCTATCAGCGCTCGGCCGACGCGTTCCTCGGCGTGCCCTTCAACATCGCCTCCTACGCGCTGCTGACGATGATGGTGGCGCAGGTGACGGGACTGAAGCCGGGCGACTTCGTGCACGCGCTCGGCGATGCGCATCTCTATTCCAACCACATCGAGCAGGCGCGGCTGCAGCTGACGCGCGCGCCGCGGGCACTGCCGACCATGACGATCAATCCCGATGTGAAGGACATCTTCGGCTTCCGCTACGAGGATTTCGCGCTTCACGGCTACGATCCGCATCCGCACATCAAGGCCGAAGTCGCGGTGTGAGCGGACGATGTCGCTCATCGTTCGTCGCGCCAGGCCGGATAACATCGGCATCGTCTTCGCGCCGATCAGCGAATTCTGCAAACCGCTCGGCGCCGAGCTGATGGACGAATGGACCCTGTGCAAGGTGACCGGCACGGCGCTGTCCATGCTTGCGGGGCGCGCACCATGATCGAGATCGTGCTGATTGCGGCGGTCGCCGACAACGGCGTGATCGGCGCGCACGGTGCGATCCCATGGCGGCTGAAGAGCGACATGCAGCGCTTCAAGGCGATCACGATGGGCAAGCCGATCGTGATGGGCCGCAAGACCTTCATGTCGTTTCCGCGAAGGCCGCTGCCGGGCCGCACCAACATCGTCGTCAGCCGCGATCCCGGTTTTCGCGCGCCCGGCGCCGTCGTGACGACCTCGGTCAACGCGGCGCTGACATTGGCCCGCGCCGACGCGCTGCGGCGTTCAGCCGCGGAGATCGCGGTGATCGGCGGCGCCGAGATCTATGCACAGGTGATGCCGCTTGCCGACCGGCTGGACATCACCGAAGTCCACGCACAGCCTGATGGCGACACCTTTTTTCCGGCTATCGACCGCACGCTGTGGCAGGAGGTCGCGCGCGAAAATCATCCGTCGGGCGCGGACGATAGCGCGGCCTTTTCCTATGTGACATGGCGCCGGATGGCGCATCGTTAATGTTGCGCCCAGGCATTTCCGGTAAAATCCATTAAGGATGAACTCTCGTGACTGGCCGCGCGAGCGTCGTGCCGTCCGCGTCAAACCGGCGCTGTGGCGCTGTTTACATTGACAAAAGCGCGTTCGGGCTTAGCTGGAAGCCTGCATTGTAAGGGGCTTGGCCGTCCCTTATAAAGCCCGCCTGCGTAGTGAGGCCCAGGCTGCGCTTGGCCTGCGCCGGCCGCCCTTGGCCCTCTCGAAGGAGATCGATCGATGCCGTGGAAGAATCAGGGCGGAGGCCCGTGGGGCCCCGGTCCGAAGGGACCCTGGGGCTCCGGACCGCAACCGGTCGGTCCGAGGCCACCAGACCTGGAGGATCTTCTGCGGCGCGGCCAGGACCGGCTGCAGCAGATGCTGCCTGGCGGTCATTTCGGGAGCGTCGGCGTCCTGCTGATCGTGATCGGCGCGCTGGCGATCTGGCTCCTGTCCGGCTTCTATCGCGTGCAGTCTGAAGAGCTCGGTGTGGTGCTGCGCTTCGGCAAATATGTCCGCGAGGAACAGCCGGGCCTGCGCTACCATCTGCCTTATCCGATCGAGACCGTGCTGCTGCCGAAGGCGCAGCGCGTCAACTCGATCTCGATCGGCGTGATGCCGGCCGAGGACGGCTCCCGGCGCGGACGTGCCCCGCGCGACGTGCCGGAAGAAAGCCTGATGCTGACCGGCGACGAGAACATCGTCGATGTCGACTTCACCGTGCTGTGGCGCATCAAGCCGAAGGGCACCGCGGACTATCTGTTCAACATTCAAAATCCCGAAGGCACCGTGAAAGCGGTGGCCGAGAGCGCGATGCGCGAGGTGATCGGCCGCTCCAACGTCCAGCCGATCCTGACCGGCGCCCGCAACACGACCGAGCAGAGCGTGCAGGAACTGATGCAGAAGACGCTCGACAAATATGGCGCCGGCATTCAGATCACCCAGGTGCAGATGCAGAAGGTCGATCCGCCGGCGCAGGTGATCGAGTACTTCCGCGACGTGCAGGCGGCGCGATCGGACCTCGGAGCGCAAGCAGAACGAGGCGCAGAGCTACGCCAACAGTATCGTCCCCGGCGCGCACGGGCAGGCATCGAAGATCGTGCAGGCCGCCGAAGGCTACAAGGAGCAGGCGGTCGCCGAGGCCAAGGGCCAGAGCGCGCGCTTCCTCAAGGTCTACGAGGAATACAAGAAGGCGCCCGACGTGACGCGCGAACGCATCTATCTCGAAACCATGGAGCGCCTGCTCGGCGGCTCCGACAAGCTGATCTATGACGGCGCCGGCTCGCAACAGGGCGTGGTGCCGCTGTTGCCGCTCGGCGATCTCGCGCCGCGGCGGCTGGGGCCGACCGGCTCGCTCGGTTCGACCACGGCTGCGCCGCCTGCGACGTCTCAGAGCGGAGGCAGCCGATGAGATCCCCCCTTGCAGGTATCGGCACGCTGGTCGTGCTGCTCGTGATCGCGATCGTGGCCTATAGCTCCGTGTTCACGGTACAGCAGACCGAGCAGGCGCTGGTGTTGCGCTTCGGCGAGATGGTCGATGTGGCCACCCAGCCCGGGCTGCACTTCAAGGCGCCCTTCATCGACACCGTGGTATCGATCGACAAGCGCATTCTCGATCTCGAGAACCCTTCGCAGGAGGTGATCGCCTCCGACCAGAAGCGGCTCGTGGTCGATGCCTTCGCGCGCTATCGCATCAAGGATGCCTTGAAGTTTTACCAGAGCGTCGGCTCGATCCAGACCGCCAATGCGCAGCTCGGCTCGCTGTTGAACGCGGCGTTGCGGCGCGTGCTCGGCGAGGTCACCTTCATCCAGGTGGTGCGCGACGAGCGTGAGCCGCTGATGGGCAAGATCCGCGACCAGCTCGACAAGGAAGCCAGCGGTTACGGCATCCAGGTCGTGGATGTCCGCATCCGCCGCGCCGATCTGCCCGATGCCAACAGCAAGGCGGTCTATGATCGGATGCAGTCGGAGCGGCAGCGTGAGGCTGCGGAGTTCCGTGCGCTGGGCGACCAGAAGGGCCAGGAGATCCGCGCCAAGGCCGATCGCGACGCGACCGTGATCGTGGCGGAGGCCAATTCGCAGGCCGAGCAGATCCGCGGCGAGGGCGATGCCGAGCGCAACCGCCTGTTCGCGGAGGCCTACAGCAAGGATCCCGACTTCTTCGCCTTCTACCGCTCGATGTCCGCCTATGAGACCGGCCTGAAGGGCGGCGATACGCGGTATCTGCTGCGGCCCGATTCGCCGTTCTTCCGCTTCTTCGCCGATCCCCAAGGAAAGGGAGAGGGCAAGGGAGAAGGCAAGGACGCCGGCAAGGCGGCGGCAGCGGAGCCGGCGCCCGCGCCGGCAGCAAAGCCCTGATGGGCGTCGTGCGGATTGACGACGCCATCGACAAGCGATCAATAGGAGTTAGAGGGCCGAAGCAAAACCGTTGCTTCGCCCTCGCCGTCATCAAGAACGGTCACACGGGAGGTTCCAGGCCGATGAGGTCAATTGCGTTCTCCGACTTCCTCATCGGTCTCGGCGTCCTGTTCGTGCTGGAAGGCTTGATGTTCGCGGCCAGCCCCGAGTATATGCGGCGCGCCATGAAGAGCGCGCTGGCAATGCCCGACAATGTGCTGCGTGCGGTCGGGTTCGGCTCCGCCGTGGCGGGCCTGATCCTGATCTGGGTGATCCGGCGTCCGATCTGAACGGAACGGCCGGCCTACTTCATCCGGAAGCCTCCGGGGCTGCGGTTCGTGCCGGCCATGCTATCAACGCGCTTGTGAGGCGTACGCGTCGGCATTTTGCCGTATTGGGTAGCGTTCAATATGCGGAATTTGCGATGGGCCTCGCAGGCCCCGGTTACCCCCGATGGGCCGTTGGGGACCGCTTGCAGCGCCGCCCGGTTCCGGCGCACTCTTAGCCATAGACCGACCCCTTAGATCGTTTGCCTTTGGAGATCCGCCGATATGACAGCGACCGCAAGCTTCAGCCTTCGCCTGCGTCCGATCCTGACCGCAGCCTGCCTCGCGATGGCCGGCGCGATGGTGTCGGCGCCGGCGTCGGCACGGGGACCGGAAGGCATTGCCGACGTCGCCGAGAAGGTGATCGACGCGGTGGTCAACATCTCGACCTCGCAGACCGTCGAAGCCAAGGGCGGCGGTGATGGCAAGGGCGCGATGCCGCAGCTGCCGCCGGGCTCGCCGTTCGAGGAGTTCTTCGACGATTTCTTCAAGAACCGCCGCGGCGGACCAGGCAGCAAGGGCGGCGGCGATCTGCAGCCGCACCGCACCAACTCGCTCGGCTCCGGCTTCATCATCGACCCCTCCGGCATCGTAGTCACCAACAACCACGTCATTGCCGATGCCGACGAGATCAACGTCATCATGAATGACGGCACCAAGATCAAGGCCGACATCGTCGGCATCGACAAGAAGACCGATCTCGCGGTGCTGAAGTTCAAGCCGCCGCACCCGCTGACCGCGGTCAAATTCGGCGATTCCGACAAGCTCCGGCTCGGCGACTGGGTGATCGCGATCGGCAATCCGTTCAGCCTCGGCGGCACTGTGACCGCCGGCATCGTCTCGGCCAAGAACCGCGATATCTCCAACGGGCCGTATGACAGCTACATCCAGACCGACGCCGCCATCAACCGCGGCAATTCGGGCGGCCCGCTGTTCAATCTCGACGGCGACGTGATCGGCGTGAACACGCTGATCATCTCGCCCTCCGGCGGCTCGATCGGCATCGGCTTTGCCGTGCCCTCGAAGACAGTGGCCGGTGTGGTCGATCAGCTCCGCCAGTTCGGCGAATTGCGCCGCGGCTGGCTCGGCGTGCGCATCCAGACCGTGACCGACGAGATCGCCGAGAGCCTCAACATCAAGCCAGCGCGCGGCGCGCTGATCGCCGGCGTCGACGACAAGGGCCCGGCTAAGCCCGCCGGCATCGAGCCGGGTGATGTCGTCGTCAAGTTCGATGGCCACGACATCAAGGATCCGAAGGACCTGTCGCGGATCGTCGCCGACACCGCCGTCGGCAAGGAGGTCGACGTCGTCGTCATCCGCAAGGGCCAGGAGGAGACCCACAAGGTCACGCTTGGCCGGCTGGAGGACAATGACAAGGTGCAGCAGGCCGCCGCCAAGAGCGACGACCAGCCCGCCGACAAGCCGGTGACGCAGAAGGCGCTCGGGCTCGATCTGGCGACCCTGACCAAGGATCTGCGCACGCGCTACAAGATCAAGGACAGCGTCAAGGGCGTGGTGATCACCAGCGTGGATGCGACCTCCGACGCCGCCGACAAGCGACTCTCCGCCGGCGATGTCATCGTCGAGGTGGCGCAGGAGGCAGTCTCCAGCGGCGCCGACATCAAGAAGCGCATCGATCAGCTCAAGAAAGACGGCAAGAAGTCGGCGCTGCTGCTCGTCTCCAACGGCGACGGCGAGTTGCGCTTCGTGGCGCTGAGCTTGCAGTAGGACGCGCTGCTCAACGCCTCATTCCCTCATTGCGAGCCAACGCGTCCGCGCAAACGCGCGGACACCGCCGCAATGAGGAGTTAATCAATCAGATCAGAGATGGCCTGGCAGGCCGCTCCAAGGAGGATGTCGTCCTCGCGAAGGCGAGGACGCATAACCACCGCAGCCGCTGATTTGGACACGCTGGAGCCACGGCACTGTGCGAATCGTTACCGGCGGGAATTATGGGTCCCCACTCAAGGCCGGGACGACAGCGAGCGCTAGGGTGGCAAGGCCGCCGTAAGGCGGCGCATGCCTATCGGTCGAACTAATTAGTTCCGCGCGGCGCCGACCGTGGTCGTCTGCTCTGCAGAGGCGCTGCGACGGTCATGCGGGGCGAGCACCGAAAGCTGCAGCCGGGTGGCCGGCATGCCATTGCGCGTCAGCGTCGCAGCCGGCGCCTGCTCATCGGCGGCGGATGCACCCACCACGGCAAGCTGGTGCTGCGTGGCTGGAAACGAAGTGACTTCGTAGGTCGGGAGTTCGCCGGCGGCGGCCGCTTGGACGGTAGCGAAAGCGAGGAGGGCGCCCGGGAGGAGAAATTTGGCGAAGTTCATGGAAGATGGTCCTTTGGTTGGCGATTGTTCGATCGCGTGATCCGCAATCGCATTCCGCCTTCCTTGGACGCTCCCTAAACGTGGTTCGCTCTTAAAGCATTGGAGCCGCTTTGACAATCCATTCTTTTGCACTGCAACAAAAAGCAGCAGTTTCAGTACCTATTTCAATTTGACTTGCGAACGGGCCAATTGTGATCAGCCATGATCGGCGTCGACATCGGCGCTGCGATCCAATCGGGATCAGTCAATCGACGATGGTTTCGAGTCTCAAGGGCGCCCGATACCAGTAAGGCAGACTTGGCGAGCACGTGCTGCCCGCGCTGGCTACTTTTCCACCCAACCCCAAACTCATTAGCTCACGAACTCGTCGCGCCGGTAGCCCTGTGCATACAGCAGCGCGGTGAGATCGCCATGATCGATGCGCGCGGCAGCCGCGGCAGAGACCGCGGGCTTGGCGTGATAGGCGACGCCGAGGCCCGCCGCCTGGATCATGCCGAGATCGTTGGCGCCGTCGCCAACCGCCAGCGTGTCGATCTCGTCGAGATCGAAGGATTCGCGTAGCTCTATCAGCGTATCCAGCTTGGCAGCGCGACCGACGATCGGCTCGCGGACCACGCCGGTGAACTTGCCATCCGCGATCACGAGCTCGTTGGCGCGGTTTTCCTGGAAGCCGAGTTTGGCCGCGATCGCGCCTGTGAACAGCGTAAAGCCGCCGGAGACCAGGCAGGTGTAAGCACCATGCGCGCGCATCGTCATGACGAGTTCGCGGCCGCCTGGCGTCGGCACGATCCGGCTGGCGAGCACCTCGTCGACCACGCTGACCGGCAGGTCCTTCAGCAGCGCCACGCGCTCACGCAGCGCCGGCTCGAACGCGATCTCGCCGCGCATCGCCCGCTCGGTGATGCCAGCGACATGCTGCTTCAGCCCGGCGAAGTCCGCGAGCTCGTCGATGCATTCCTGGCCGATCATGGTCGAATCCATGTCGGCCAGAAAAAGCTTCTTGCGCCGGAACGCTATTGGCTGCACGACGATGTCGATCGGCAGGTCGGCGCGGACCTCGCGGAGATGCGCCTCGATCTTGTGCACCTCACCCTCGCCGCCGAAGGGGATGTCGACCGCGACCTCGTTGAACAGCCAATGCGGCTCGCCCGGCGAGGGCAGCACGGCGAGGAAGCCGTCCACGATGGTGCTCTCGAGCGCGGGATTGGCGGGGTTGCAGATGAAGGTCGCGACAAGGGACATTTAAGGTTTTCTGGGGTGATTTCGCTGACGGACAACAAGGCGGTGCTTATCGCAGGGCCGACCGCCAGCGGCAAGTCGGCCTTCGCGCTGCGGCTGGCGGAACAGACCGGCGGCACCGTCATCAATACCGATTCCATGCAGGTCTATCGCGACCTGCGCATCATCACCGCGCGGCCGACACTGGCGGAAGAGGCGCGGCTGCCGCACCGGCTTTATGGCCATGTCGATGCGGCCGTGAACTACTCGGCGGGCAGTTACGTCACTGACGCGGCGTCCGTGCTTGCGCAGGTGCGCGGTGAAGGGCGGCTGCCGATCTTCATCGGCGGCACCGGACTCTATTTCAAGGCGCTCACGCGAGGCCTGTCGGCGGTGCCGCCGGTCCCGGACCAGATCCGCGATGTGGTACGGGCGCGGCTGGAGCGCGATGGCGTCGAGGCGCTGCACGCGGAGCTTTCGCGGCGCGATCCGGAAGCCGCCGCGCGCTTGAAGCCCCGCGACCGCACCCGCGTCGCCCGCGCGCTCGAGGTGATCGAGGCGACCGGGCGACCGCTTGCCGACTGGCATCGCGAGGGCCAGCCACCGCTGTTGTCAGAGGGGGCGTATCAGGCGGTGTTCCTCACGCCTGACCGCGACACGCTTTATGCGCGGATCGACGCGCGGTTCGAGGTGATGCTGACGAAAGGCGCGCTGGAGGAGGTCGAAGCGGCTCGCCGCGCGCGGGCTCGATCCCCTGCTGCCCGCGATGAAGGCGCACGGCGTGCCGGCGCTGATCCGCTATCTCAGGGGCGAGATCAGCCGCGACGAGGCCGCCACGACAGGCAAGGCCGACACCCGCCACTACGCCAAGCGGCAGTTCACCTGGTTCCGGCATCAACTGCCGGAGTTTCAGTGGCTGGCGCCAGAGGCGGCAACGGAATGGGTGGAGGGACTGGGCAAGTCATAACCATATCGTCGTGGCCGGGCTTGTCCCGGCCATCCACGCGCATCCGCGTCAAAGGTCGGGCGTGGATGCCCGGGCCTTCGCCGCGCCGAAGCGGCTTCGGTCGCAGGCGGGACAAGCCCGGGCATGACGAAGGAGAGAGTTCGGCACCTTCATCAAATTCCCTCTCGCCCAACCGCGAAAACCCGGTTACGCTGACTAAATCGCGCGAACAGGCGGCTTTGCCTTGACAAAGGGTCTGCCGTAGGTATGTATCGCGCAACCTTTGGGAAGTCAAAACGGCGTCATGCGCAATATTATTACCATCCTCCTTATCGTCGTAGCCAGGCGCGCCGCCGGGGATGGCTAGTGTCATCCCGAATTCGGGCGGTGCGCAGGGTCCTCTTCGGGGCCCTTTTTTATTGCCTGAATGTCTGACGTCCCTGTCCTGATGATCTTGCGAGACCACGAACCAAAAGCCGCTGAGACAAGCGATCCGGAGCCCACCATGAGCGACAAGAGCCACGATCCGAACCAGATGACCGGCGCTGCCATGATCGTGCGTGCGCTCATCGATCACGGCGTCCAGCACATTTTTGGCTATCCCGGCGGCGCGGTGCTTCCGATCTACGACGAGATCTTCCAGCAGGACCAGGTCCAGCACATCCTGGTCCGGCACGAGCAGGGCGCCGGTCACGCCGCCGAAGGCTATGCGCGCTCGACCGGCAAGCCGGGCGTCGTCGCTGGTGACGTCAGGCCCCGGCGCCACCAACATGGTGACGCCTTTGGCCGACGCGCTGATGGACTCGATCCCGCTGGTCTGCATCACCGGGCAGGTGCCGACGCACCTGATCGGCAACGACGCCTTCCAGGAATGTGACACGGTCGGCATCACGCGCCCGTGCACCAAGCACAACTGGCTGGTCCGCAACGTCAACGATCTGGCCAAGGTCCTGCACGAGGCGTTCTACGTCGCGACCACAGGCCGGCCGGGGCCCGTCGTCGTCGACGTTCCGAAGGACGTGCAGTTCGCCACCGGCACCTATCATCCGCCGCGCAAGTCCGACGTTCACATCTCCTATGCGCCGCGCCAGAAGGGCGATGCGACCGCGATCCGCAAGGCGGTGTCGCTGCTCGCCAACGCCAAGCGCCCGGTGATCTATTCCGGCGGCGGCGTCATCAATTCGGGGCCGGAGGCCTCGAAGCTGCTGCGCGAGCTGGTCGAGGTCACGGGTTTCCCGATCACCTCGACCCTGATGGGGCTTGGCGCCTATCCGGCCTCGGGCAAGAACTGGCTCGGCATGCTGGGCATGCACGGCACCTATGAGGCCAACATGGCGATGCATGATTGCGACGTCATGCTGTGCGTCGGTGCGCGCTTCGACGACCGCATCACCGGCCGCACCGACGCGTTCTCGCCGGGCTCGAAGAAGATCCACATCGACATCGATCCGTCCTCGATCAACAAGAACATCCGCGTCGACATTCCGATCATCGGCGATTGCGGCAATGTGCTCGGCGACATCCTGCAGGTGTTCAAGGCGGAAGCGAAGAAGCCCGACGTGAAGGCCTGGTGGGGTGAGATCGCGAGCTGGCGCGCGCGCAACTCGCTGGCCTACAAGGCCAACAAGGACGTGATCATGCCGCAATATGCGATCCAGCGGCTGTTCGAGCTGACGCGCGGGCGCGATACCTACATCACGACCGAGGTCGGCCAGCACCAGATGTGGGCGGCGCAGTTCTTCGGCTTCGAGGAGCCGCATCACTGGATGACATCAGGCGGGCTCGGGACCATGGGCTATGGCCTGCCGTCGGCGATCGGCGTGCAGGTCGCCCATCCCGACAGCCTCGTCATCGACATCGCCGGCGACGCCTCCGTGCAGATGACGATGCAGGAGATGTCGACGGCCGTGCAGTTCGAGCTGCCGATCAAGATCTTCATCTTGAACAACTCGTACATGGGCATGGTGCGGCAGTGGCAGCAGCTGCTGCACGGCAACCGGCTGTCGCATTCCTATTCGGAGGCGTTGCCGGATTTCGTCAAGCTCGCGGAAGCCTATGGCGGCGTCGGCCTGCAGGTGAGCAAGCCCGCCGATCTCGACGGCGCGATCAAGGAGATGATCAGCGTCAAGAAGCCGGTGCTGTTCGACTGTCGCGTCGCTGCGCTGGAGAACTGCTTCCCGATGATCCCCTCGGGCAAGGCGCATAACGAGATGATCCTGCCGACCGAGGCGTCCGATCCGGCCGCCTTCTTCGCCAGCGGCAAGGCGCTGGTGTGAGAGCACATCATGTTCGCGAACTGGTCCCGCAATTTCAGTGTCATCGCCCGGCTTGACCGGGCGATCCAGTACGCCGTGGCGCCTCTGCAGGAGTCGAGATGGCACGGCGCACTGGATGCCCGCCGGAGCCTGTCATCGGGCTCGCCGAAGGCGAGACCCGTTGGCGGGCATGACGAGCAGAGGAGGCGATATGTTCACCCTCGCTGATCTCGAGCAGGCCCACACCCTCGTCGCCTCCGCCGTGCCGCCGACGCCGGCACATGCCTGGCCGCTGCTGGCGCTTAGGCTCGGCACCCACGTCGTCGTCAAGCACGAGAACCACACGCCAGCCGGCGCCTTCAAGGTGCGCGGCGGGCTCACTTACGTCGACCGGCTGAAGCTCGCGCATCCCGAGACGCGCGGGCTGATTTCGGCGACGCGCGGCAATCACGGCCAGAGCGTTGCGTTTGCCGGCCGCCGCAACGGCCTGCCGGTCACGATCTACGTGCCATCAGGCAATTCGGTCGAGAAGAACCGCGCGATGGCGGCGTTCGGCGCCGAGCTCGTCGAGCACGGCAGCGACTTCCAGGAGGCGCGCGAGGAGGCGGCCCGCCATGCCGCGCGCGACGGTCTGCACATGGTGCCGTCATTCCACCGCGATATCGTTCTCGGCGTCGCCACTTATGCGCTCGAGCTGTTACGCGCCGCGCCCGATCTCGACGTGCTCTATGTGCCGGTCGGGCAGGGCTCCGGCATCTGCGGCTGCGTCCTGGTGCGCGACCTGCTTGGGCTCAAGACCGAGATCGTCGGCGTGCAGTCGACGTTGGCGCCATCCTATGCGCTGTCGTTTGCCGCACGCACAGTGGTGACGACCAACAGCGCAGACACCCGCGCCGACGGCCTGGCGACGCGCAGCCCCGACGCGGAAGCGCTGGCGATCATGCTGAAGGGCGTCTCGCGCATCGTGCAGGTCTCCGACGAGGAGATCGCCGCCGCGATCCGTGTCTATTGGACCGATACGCACAACGTCGCCGAAGGCGCCGGCGCCGCGCCGCTCGCGGCTGCGCTGCAGGAGAAGAGCCGAGCTCTCCGGCAAGCGCGTCGGCCTCGTGCTCAGCGGAGGCAATATCGATTTCGATCTGTTCAGGACATGGGTCATGCAGGATGCGGGGCATGGGAAGTCCGCCTTCGCAAGCATGAAGACGGAATAAGGGGAAACACATGAACCAGCCTGCATCGGCCTATTTCATCGAAGATCGTCGTGATCCGAACGAGACCCACACGCTGTCGATCCTGGTGCAGAACGAGCCCGGCGTGCTCGCGCGGGTCATTGGCCTGTTCTCCGGCCGCGGCTACAACATCGAAAGCCTTACGGTTTCGGAGACCGAGAGCCAGAAGCATCTCTCGCGCATCACCATCGTCACCACGGGCACGCCGATGGTGATCGAGCAGATCAAGCACCAGCTCGACCGCATGATTCCGGTCTATCGCGTCGTCGACATGACGCTGTCCGGCCGCGCCATCGAGCGCGAGCTTGCGATGGTCAAGGTGCGCGGCACCGGCGAGCACCGGGTCGAGGCGCTGCGGATGGCGGATGCGTTCCGGGCGCGGGTGATCGATGCTTCCACCGAGAGCTTCGTGTTCGAGATCACGGGCAACAGCGGCAAGATCGATCAGTTCATCGATTTGATGCGGCCGCTCGGGCTGGTCGAAGTGTCCAGAACCGGCGTGGCCGCCATCGGACGGGGACCGGAGGGGATGTAGGTCATGCTGGCGCGCGACTGGTATTACAACGAGCGGAGCCGGATCGGCCTGGATAGCGCCGTCGCGTCGATCACCGATGCCGGCGAGGACGCCGACAAGCGCGCGCGGTGCGCGCTGACGATGCTGGGCGTCAAGCGCGGCTGGCGCGTCGCCGATATCGGTTGCGGCAACGGCGTGCTGGCCTGCGAAGCCGCATTGATGGGGGCAGAGGTCGACGCCATCGACATCTCGCCGGCGATGCTGGCGCTGGCCCAGATCTATACGCGCGATCGCCGTGCTATCGTGCGTACCCAGCCGGCGGGGCTGTTGTCGTTCGCCTACGCGCCCAATTCCTACGACCTGATCGTCAGCGAGTTCACGCTGCATCATTTGCCGGACTTCTGGAAAGCCGTGGCATTGTCGCGCATCTTCGCGGCGCTCAAGCCAGGCGCGAGCTTCTATTTGCGCGACATCGTCTATACCGGCATGCCTGACGGCACCGAGCGCAGCATCGAGCAGTGGGCCGATTTCAACATCAAGAATCATGATTTCGCCCGCGACAGCGTCATCACCCATATGCGCGACGAGAACTCCACCTTCGCCTGGGTGATGGAGCGGATGCTGACCGAGACAGGCTTCACCTTGCTGTCAACAGACTATCACGCGCCGCTGCACGGCACCTATCTGGCGCAGAAGCCGGCGGAGGCCGCGTGAGCGTCATGTCGCAACAGCTTCTGTTCGCCTTCGTGGTATTCGCCGCGGTGATGTTCTTCACGCCGGGGCCGAACAACGTGATGCTGCTGTCCTCCGGTGTCAGCTTCGGCTTCCGCCGCACCTTGCCGCACATGGCAGGCATCATTTTTGGCTTTGCCTTCATGGTCGCCACCGTCGGCTTCGGGCTCGGCACCGTGTTCATCGCCTATCCCGTGCTGCAGACCATCCTGAAATATCTCGGCGCCGCCTACCTGATCTATCTCGCGATTGCGATCGCGATGTCGGGCCCGGTCAAGCCAGGGGAGGACGGGTCGCGCACGCCGATGACGTTCTGGGGCGCGGCCATCTTCCAGTGGGTCAATGCCAAGGGCTGGGTGATGGTGATCGGCACCATCACCGCCTATGCGGCGATTGCGAGCTTCCCATTCAATATCCTGATCCAGACCCTGATCAGCCTCGCGATGGGGTTTGTATCGACCGTAACCTGGACCCTGTTCGGCAGCGCACTACGCCCGGTCCTCAACTCCGAGCGTGCGGTGCGCGCTTTCAACATCGTGATGGCGATTTTACTACTCGCCTCGCTGTATCCCGTGTTCATGGACGCATGAAAGAGGCCGGCGCCATGCGGATTGAGGGTTTCCCTCGCGCCTTAAAATGCTTTAGACAACGCCCGGATTTTGCCGGGCGGTGGTCGTGCGTGACTCACCCAGGTTCCTGATACCCCAGCCAATTCCGGCCATCACACGAAGAGGAAACGACTATGCGTGTTTACTACGATCGCGACGCCGATCTGAACCTGATCAAGGGCAAGAAGGTCGTCATCGTCGGCTACGGCAGCCAGGGCCATGCCCATGCGCTGAACCTGAAGGATTCCGGCGTCAAGGACGTGGCGATCGCGCTGCGCAAGGGATCGACCTCGGCCAAGAAGGCGGAAGCCGCCGGCTTCAAGGTGATGGAAGTCGCCGAGGCCGCAAAGTGGGGCGACCTGGTGATGATGCTTACCCCCGACGAGCTGCAGGGCGACATCTATCGCGAGCACCTGCACGACAACATGAAGAAGGGTGCGGCGCTCGTGTTCGCCCATGGCCTCAACGTCCACTTCAACCTGCTCGATCCGCGCGCCGATCTCGACGTGCTGATGATCGCGCCGAAGGGCCCCGGCCACACCGTCCGCTCGGAATATCAGCGCGGCGGCGGCGTGCCCTGCCTGATCGCGATCGCCAAGGATTCGTCGGGCAACGCCCACGATCTCGGCCTGTCCTACGCGTCGGCGATCGGCGGCGGCCGCGCCGGCATCATCGAGACCACCTTCAAGGAAGAGTGCGAGACCGACCTGTTCGGCGAACAGGCGGTGCTGTGCGGCGGCCTGGTCGAGCTGATCAAGGCCGGCTACGAGACGCTGGTCGAGGCCGGCTACGCGCCCGAAATGGCCTATTTCGAGTGCTTGCACGAAGTGAAGCTGATCGTCGACCTGATCTATGAAGGCGGCATCGCCAACATGAACTACTCGATCTCCAACACCGCCGAATATGGCGAATATGTCACCGGCCCGCGCATCGTCACGGCCGAGACCAAGAAGGAGATGAAGAAGGTGCTCGACGACATCCAGTCCGGCCGCTTCGCGCGCGACTGGATGCTGGAGAACAAGGTCAACCAGTCGTCCTTCAAGGCGACCCGCGCCAAGCTCGCCCAGCACCCGATCGAGCAGGTCGGCGAAAAGCTCCGCGACATGATGCCGTGGATCAAGAAAGGCGCTCTGGTCGACAAGAGCAAGAACTAAGGTCTCTGAATCGTATCGAGATAACGCACGTCCATTCAGATCGCTGGTCGCGATCGGTGTGACTAGCACTCGTGCGGTAATGAAAGTGCACCCTCTCCCCTTGTGGGAGAGGGTGCCTGAGATGCGAAGCATCGAAGGCGGGTGAGGGGTCTGCATCCGCGGAGACAGACCCCTCACCCGGCTCAATCTCGCTCCGCTCGATTTCGCCGTATTCTCTCCCACAAGGAGGAGGGTACGGCGTGCCGCGGGGCACGAGCGTCGGACCCGCGCGCTTCGCGTGTAGCAACTACGCGCCGCGCAGCCTCACTTCCCGATCTTGTTGTGCACCATCCAGAAGCGCAGCGTGCGCTGGGCGGTATCGAGCGACAGCCGGGCGTAATCCTTCTCGGCGAGCTCGAGCGTGCCGCTGTCGATGCTGTGCTTGATCGGGCGGTGATACAGGATCTTCTCCACGGTCGGCCATTTCAGTCCCGCCGATTTGCAGGGAATCAGCACCAGGTCGGCGCGCGGGCCTTCCAGGACCTTGGCGATCGTGGCGGTCGGCACGCTGTTGAGCAGGCCCAGGCCTGCTGCGATCTCGGAGAAGCGCTTGGCCTCGGCAAACCACACCAGTGAGCTGTCGTTCAACTCGTTCAATCCCTTCATGCGCTTCACCGCCTCTTCGGCGGCAGTGAAGTCGCGGCTCGAGAGGCCGTCGCCGCGGGCCGCGTCGGTGGAGGTCTTCAGGACTCGCGTGATCTCGTCCCGCAAATGCTGCGGCGCCTCCGCCAGCAGCCGGATCCGCACCGCGTCGGTCGCGCGCCGCAGCAGCTCGCGCAGACGCTTGGCCGGGAGGTCGACCCGCATGCCGAGGATGGCGGTCAGCTCGTCGTCGGCTTCGGCGCGCATCACCATCCCCGAATAGCCGGTCTCGGAGAAGCGGGCGGTGGCGTTGCCGGCGAGCTTGCGGATCACGCGGTTCTCGCCGCGGTCGACGATGATGTCGGTGACGGCCTCGGTCAGGTTGGCGCGACCGGAGAGCGCCATCAGGTGCGCCTGGCCCCTGGTCGTTGCGACCTCGACCAGCGTGCTCTCGCTCACGCGCCTGGAATGGGTGAGTACGTCGCCGGCGACCGCGATCTCATCGTCATGAGCCAGGCGCTGGATGATGTCGGCCGGCGCATGATCGATGGTCGACAGGCATTTGCTGAGCTCGGCCCGGGCGCGGGTCTCGACCCGGGCGACCAGCATGCACAGCACATCGTCGAAGATCCTGATCTGCTCCTCGCTGAGGTGCTCGCCGCTATTCAGGAACAGGCTGGTGACTTCGCGGAGCGTGTTGACGCGCCGCTCGGGAGAGCCGCTGCGGACGGCATCCTCGAGCTCGGAAATGATGGACTGTTCTGGCTGGAGCTGTTCTGGCTTCTGCAAGGTTCGCGCTCGTTCGGATTCTTAATCTCGCATGCGGGGCAGTCGCCGGTCCGGTGCTCGCGCATGCTTGTTGTCTGCGAGGCTTTCCGATCACCGATAAAAATGTGTTAGGTCTGCAGCCCGTAGAATTCCGGTATGATTGGAGACGAAAAATTAAACCGTGATCGATACTGCTGGTACCGCGCGAGAGCCTGACGTCCTGATGCCTCGGACGTCTGGCCGCCTGATTGGTCCCGCTGCGAATACGTTGCGTCGGCCAAGGCCGAAAGACGAGCGTGCCCAGCCGGTAATGGCTGCGAGCTCATCCAATCTCGGCACCCTCAGCAACTTCACTTCATCTCGGCAACGTCCAAGAATTGTATTTTAATGTACATTCTTGGGCGGTCACCGCGGTCGCCCGTGCTGGACGGTCGGCGCTCGCGTCTTACATGCTGACCAGCGGCTGGTAGTCCGACGATGCATATGAGGCGCGATGACGACGATCGGAAAGAGTTCGAGCCGAACTGACATTGCTGGTGGAAGAGGCGATCCGCGAGCAGCCCGGCTGCGAGACCGCGCGGGTACCCCAGGTGCAACAGCTGCCGGATGTTGCTACGGGCCGCAATTGGGAGATTCCGAACGTCATCCTTGGCGACAGCCTGATCAGCGACGTCGACCGCGCCGTGATGACGGTGCGCCGCCGGCTCGGTCGCATGTTCCATCTGATCGCCGACCAGTCCGACACTGCACGGTAGCCCGTGCTCCGCTTTCGGAATTCGGATCGTGGGACGCCAACCGCCGTGAGGGCCGGCGCGACAATGGTTCCACCGGCGCGGCGATCGGTTACTCCGCCGCATCGGTGATGATGCCGCCGATGTTCTGCCAGCGCTCGCCGTCGAACTGGATCATCTGCAGCTGCTTGTTGACGCGGTAGTCGGTCGGCGACGTGGTGATGGTGATGCCCGGCAGCAGCATGCCGAGCGCGACATGGTCGAGCCTGGTGGCCTGCTTCAGCACGTTCTCGCGCGTCAGGTCGTCGCCGCACTGCTGCAGCACCTTCACCATCAGCTCGGCGGTGATATAGCCATAGACGTTGAAGTTCGAGCCTTTGTCGCCGTCGGGGAAATATTTCTCCATGAAGGCGAGATAGTCCTTTACGCCCGGATCGTCCTTCCATACCTGCTCGCTCGGATCCTTCACGTAGCCGACGCTTATCAGGCCCTTGGCGTTCGCGATTCCGGCCGGCTTCAACGTTGCATTCATCGAGTTGGCGTTGATGTCGACGATATGGACCGGGTGCCAGCCGAGTTCGGCGATCTTCTTGATCGCCTGCGCGGCCTGCTTCGGTGTCGAGGCGCTGAAGATGAGGTCGGCGCCGGCATCCTTGATCTTGATGATCTGCGAATTGATGGTCGGATCGGACAGCTCATAGGAGACTTCCGCGACGATCATGCCGGCGGCCTTGCCGCCAAGCCCGGCCTTGAGGCCGGCGAGATAGTCCTTGCCGAGATCGTCATTTTGGTAGAGCACGCCGACCTTGGCGTTCGGATGCTCCTTCAGGATGTATTGCCCGTAGATGCGGCCCTCGACGAAGTAATTCGGGTTGAAGCCCATGGTCCAGGGATAGTGCTTCGGATCGGTGAAGCGGGCGGCCCCGGTGGCGGCGAACAGCTGCGGCACCTTCCTGGCGTTGAGATATTTCTCGACCGCTGCGTTCGGCGCGGTGCCGATGATCTGGAACGTCAGCAGCACCTCGTCGCTCTCGACCAGCTTGCGCACCTGCTCGACCGTCTTCGGCGGCGAATAGGCATCGTCATACTGGATCAGGTTGATCTTGCGGCCGTTCACGCCGCCCTGGTCGTTGATCATCTTCATATAGGCGGCCTGCGCCTTGCCGACGGTCGCATAGGCCGAGGCGGGGCCGCTGAACGGCACGGTCTGGCCGATCTTGATCTCGGTGTCACTGGCGCCGGTGTCGTATTTCTTCTCGGCGGCCGTGGCCGCGACCGACAGCGCGGCTGTAAGCACCGACGCAACGGCGAGCGTGAAAATCCTCTTTCTCATTATGTTGTTCCTCGCTGACTGCTGAAATGGCTCATTGGGCCAGTGGCCACGCCGAGCAAGGCGCATGTAATTGTCAGGTCATCACGTTTCTGCCCGCCGAGCACCTACCTCTGCAGCGCCGGGACATTCTCTCCGGTGATGGCCGTCTCACGTCGCCGGAAGCGCTCGAGATCACGGTTCGGATTGATGAGGATCATTGCGAGCACGCCGCCGGCAACGATCAGCAAGCCGGCGAACATGAAGCCGTCGCGAAAGCCCTGCGCTGGATTGGCGCCGACATCGACGATATGGCCCATCAGCCAGGGAGCGATCAGGCCAGCCAGTGTGAAGGTGCCGTTACAGATGCCGAGCATAGCACCGCGCTGATGCACTGGGCTGATTTCACCGATCAAGGGCGGACCCAGCGCGTAAGTGACGCTGCCGACGGCGAACGCAACCATGACAAGCGGGATCTGCGCGAGTTCGCTCCCCGATTTCGACAGCAGCAACATGGCTGTGCCGGCCAGCATCACGCAGAAGCAGGTCAGCATGCCGCGCGACACACGGCTGGAGATGCCGCGCGCCAGCAGCCGCTGCGAGAGAAAACCGAGCGTTGGCGACAGGCAGGCCTGCAACAGCGGCGGCAGCATCACGATCCATCCCGTCGCAGTCGGGGAGTAGCCGCCGGCCTTGATGAGGAAGGAGGGCAGCCAGACCACCGCGAGAGTTACAGCCCAGTAGGCAGAGAAGCCGGCCAGTGTCACGCCGATGAAGGTCCGCGACGTCAGCAGCGTCGCATAGGGCACGTGTTCCAGGCCGTTGGCGCCAGCCTCGACTTGATGCGCATCGAGCGGCCCTTCCTTGCCGAGCACGATCCAGATCGCGACCCAGACGAAGCCAGCCGCGCCGAGAAAGCCGAACGCCATATGCCAGCCAAAATCCAGGATGATCCAGGTCAGCAACGGCGCGGCAAGCCCGATGCCGAGCGGGCCGCCGATCGAGACGAAACTGGTCGGAAAGGCGCGGCGGTCGTCCCGAAACCATTTGTAGACGGCGTGCAGCGCGACGGGGAATGCCGGCCCTTCGCCGGCGCCGAGCACGATGCGGCTTGCGAGAAGCGTCGGCAACGACACCGCGCCGAGCATCGGAAGTTGCGTCGCCGCCCAGATCATTGCCATCACCGCCAGCACAAGCTTGGTCGAGACCCGGTTGACAATGAAGCCGACGCCGGCGGCCGAGATCGAGAACAGCAGGAAGAAGGCGCTGCCGATCTGGCCGAACTGCTCGTTGGTGAGATGTAGGTCCTTGATGATCGGACCTGCGGCAAGACCGATGACGGCTTTATCGGCGAAGTTGATCAGCATGAACAGGACCATCATGCCGACAATCAGCCATGCCTGCCGCGGATCGCCCGCGGCGCTGGCGCTTGATTGTCCCATTGTTGCCATCCCTTGTTTTGTTCGTATCGTCGTTTGTCGGCGCCCGTCGTTGTCGTTGTCGGCGCCGACGTCGGCTTACTTCGTCAGATCACCTTCCTGCGAGCGAGCTCTTCCAATTCCAACTCGGAGAGACCGAGCCATCCCTGATAGACGTCACGGTTGTCCTGGCCGAGGTCGCCGGCCGCATGGCGTAGCTCGGCGGGATCGGCCGTGAAGCGCGGCACCACGTTCGAAACCGCGACCGAGCCGAAGTCGCGATCGGGCACGCGCGTGATCATCTCGCGCGCTCTTGCTTGCGGATCATTGGCGATCTGGTCGATCGAATAGATCGGCGCGATCGTGCCGTTTGCCTGCGTGAATCGCGTGACCACCTCGTCGAGATCATGCTCGGCGCACCAGTTGGAGAAAATCGTGTTGAGCTCGGCCGCGTGCTGCACGCGCAGCGCATTCGAGGAGAAGCGCGGATCGTCGATCAGATCGGGTCGGCCGATCGCCCGGCAGTTCGCCGCATAAAGTGCGTTAGTCGAACCGGCCAACGTCACCCAGCGGTCGTCGCGCGTGCGATAGACGGCGGCCGGCGCCGAATAACCGTTGGCATTGCCGATGCGGCCGCGCGAAAAGCCGAGCTGGTCGTGCTCGACCGGCAGCACGTCGAGCATGCGGAACACCGCCTCCGTCAGCGCGAGATCGATCTCCTCGCCCGGCGCATTGGGATCGCGGGCGCGCTTCCACATCGCCGCCAGCACGCCAAGCGCACCAAAGACGCCGCCGATCGCGTCACCAATCGGGTAACCCGGATGGGTCGGCTCGCCGTTCGCCTCGCCGGTGATGTAGGTGAGCCCGCCCATTGCCTCGAAGATGCGGGCAAAGCCCGGCCGGTCCGTGTAGGGGCCGTTCTGGCCGAAAGCGGTTGCGCGCAGAATGACGAGGCGCGGCTGGATCGACCACAGCACCTCCTTCGAAAGGCCCCAGCGATCGAGCGTGCCCGGGCGGAAATTCTCGATCAGCACGTCGAAGCGCGGCAGCAGGCGCTTGAACAACGCAAGACCGTCCGGTGTGCGCAGATCGAGGGTTGCGAACTGCTTGTTGCGATTGGCCGTCTTCCACCACAGCGGCTTGCCGTCCTTGAAGGGCGGAAATGTGCGCACGCCATCGCCCTGGCCGGGCATCTCGATCTTGAGCACGTCGGCGCCGTAGTCGGCCAAGAGCGTCGCAGCAAAGGGCGCCGCGATAATGGTTGCGACGTCGAGGACCTTCAGGCCTGCAAGCGGACCGGGCATTTGTACTTATCTGTCTCCGTGGACTTCGGCGGCGGCCGCCAGCTGCGGCTCGCGCCTGATGATCACGGGCTCGTCCTCATTGATGAGGGCACGGATGCTGCCGGCCAGCGCCCGGATGCGCGGACCGATCTCGGCCTCGAGCTGGCCGGAGTTGAGCCGGAAGGCGGGGATGCCGCAGTTGATGGAAAAGGCGCGCTTCGCGCCCTGCGCATAGAACAACGGCGCGGCCACCGCGTGGATCGAGGCCATGTATTCGCCGAAGCAGGTGCAGAAGCCCTGGTCAGCGCATTGCGCGAGGCCCCGCCGATAGAGCGCGCCGAGATCGGACCACTGCTCAGTGTCCTCAGACTGCAATTGTGCGTCCAGCTCAGTGCCGTCGGCAGCAGGGAGGACCGTGGCGGCGGCGCGTCCCATCGCGGTTGGGACGACCGGGATCGACATGCCGATGTCGGGCGTATGCGGACCGACATCGCCGGAGCGCGCGGTCTCGACATAGATCATCGCGGTCCCGTCGAGCACGCCGATCGAGACCGTGCCGCGGACGCTTTGTGCGAACTCCTGCATCAGCGGGCGGGCGAGCTGGCGGAACGGCATATCGGCGAGCAGCGGATGTGCCATGTGCAGCGCGCGGATGCCGACGCGGTATTTGGCGAGGTCGCGATCGTAGTGGAGATAACCGAGCTCGGCGAGCGTGTGCGTTAGACGTGCCACCGTCGGCCGCGGGATGCCGGTGCGGCCCGAGATCTCCATGTTGCCGAGCAGGCGCGAGCCGGCCTTGAACGCCTCCATCACCACGAGCCCTTTGGCCAGCGTGGTGGCGAAGGCGGCATCGCCGGTGCTTTCGGCTAGGACGGTCTCGGCCGAGGACAGCGAGACAAGCGACGGCTTTGGTCTGATTACAAGTGCCATGTCCGCAATGATGATCGATGATCGTGCCAGTGTCTATTAAATTAATAAAATTCAGGCCTTCGTCCAGTATGTGGACGGGCCCTTATACATTCTTGGTCGTTGGGGGCGCGGGACTGCGGCCGCCCGGGCGGCTATGCTCGGTCCGCCGTCCGGCGACAGGGATGCGGGGCGGCCACGATCGTCAAAGGTGGAGGGTTTGCGATGTCATCGAGCGTCAAAGAGATGCTGGCGGCAGCCAATGCAGCGGTGCCGAAAATCACGCCTGCGGAGGCGCGCGACATGATCGCCAAGGGCAACGTGCTTGTGGTCGATGTGCGCGATGCTCCGGAGGTCGAGAAGAGCGGCAAGGTCGCCGGTGCGGTGCATGTCTCGCGCGGCATGCTGGAATTCCGCGCCGATCCGGACTCGCCCTATCACGACAAGAACTTCGCGAAGGACAAGGCCGTGATCCTGTATTGCGCCTCCGGCGGGCGTTCGGCTTTGTCGGGCAAAACGCTGAAGGATCTCGGCTATCAGAAGGTCTACAATGTCGGCGCGTTCAAGGACTGGGCCGAGGGCGGCGGCGCGGTCGAGCCCGGCATGTAAGATCAACGACGTTGCGGCGTCCGTATCGCTGCGAGCGCAACCAGCGCTGCGGCAAAGCCCGCCGCCGCGCCGACGCCGAGCGCCCAGCGCGGCCCGAAATCGTCGGCCACCCAGCCGACGATCGGGGCGCCGATCGGCGTGCCGCCGAGCGCGACGCCGACGCGCAGCGCCATCACGCGGCCGCGCATGGCGGGCTCGGTGGCAAGCTGCATCAGGCTGTTGGTGGTGTTGGTGAACATCAGCGCGGCGACGCCGATCACCGACGAGCGCGGCACCGAACAACCAGATAGTCGGCGCCAGCGCCGCCAGCGTGCAGCCGATCCCGAACAAGGCGGCGCCGGCCAGCAGCGCGCCGAATCGCGGCCGGTGCTGGGTAGCATTGAACAACGCGCCGGCGACTGTGCCGATGGCCATGATCGAGGACAGCAGGCCATAGCCGCGCGCGTCGCTATGAAACACCTTGATCGCCATGGTCGAGATGAAGATCTGGAAGTTCAGTCCGAAGGTGCCGATCAGGGCCAGCATGATGAGGATCGGCCTTCAGATCAGGACGGGACCAGACGTAGCGGAAGCCGCCGGTGACGCTGCCGAGGAAATCGCCCTTGACGCGGTTGGCCCGTGCGTTCGGGCGCAGATCGGCGCTGCGCAGCAATGTCAGCGAGACCAGCACGGCGACGAACGATGCGCCGTTGATCAGGAACGCCCAGCCGGTGCCGAAGCCGGCGATCACCACGCCGGCGATCGCAGGTCCGATCATCCGCGCGGCGTTGAATGACGTCGAGTTAAGCGCGATCGCGTTCGGCAGGTCGTCGTCGCCGACCAGTTCGGCGACGAAGGTCTGGCGTACCGGCGCGTCGAAGCGCCGCCGCGCAGCCGAACAGGAACGCGAAGACGTCGACGTGCCAGAGCTGGACGATGCCGGTCACGGTGAGCAGACCGAGGACGAGCGCAAACGCGCCCATCGTCGCCTGCGTCGCGATCAGCAGCCTGCGCTGATTGAAATGATCGGCGACGAAGCCGGTCAGAGGCAGCAGCAGGAGCTGCGGCCCGAACTGCAGCGCCATCACCATGCCGACGGCGGAGGCATTGTGGTGCGTGAGCTGCATCAGCACCAGCCAGGTCTGGGCGGTGCGCTGCATCCAGGTGCCGATATTGGAGACGAACGCGCCGGCCGCCCAGACCCGATAGTTGAAGCTGCGCAGCGACCGGAACACGCCCGTCGCCTTGCTCGTCATGATCGCTCCTGCAGATTGCCGCCATGGAGCGAGCCGAAATGCCGCGCCAGCATCAGGCTGATCGCGAGCGCGCCGAGGACCGAGCGCGATGACATGGCTGGCGTCTACGAAGACCGAAATCGCCGACACGGCAGACCAGCAGATAGCCGATGCACGATATTGAAGAAGCCCCAGAGCACGTTGACGGTCGACGAGGACAGCCCGCGCCCCGGCGGCTTTGCGAATGGCGTCTGGAACGGCTGGCCCATCAGTCCGGCGACGAGTGTGCGGGATGGCGTTGGCCAGGAATGCGCCACCGAAGAAATAGGAGAGGAGATGAAGCCAGTTCATGTCAGGCGCTCCTTGCGATTGAGCAGATCGATGATCTCTGCGGTCGTGCCGGTCTCGCCGAGCCGCGGAAACACGTTGGCGACGCTGTAATCGATGCGCCTCCGGCCGCGATGTCCGTCATGGCATCGATTGCGAGCGTGACGTTGAAGCCCTGCTCATAGGCCTGGCGCGCGGTCGCTTCGACGCCGGTCCCGGTGGCGACGCCGCTCACCACGACTTGGGTGACGCGGCGCGGCTCGCAGCTGCGCTTCGAGATCGGTGTTCGCGAATGCGCCCCAGGTCCGCTTGGTGACGATGATGTCGTCCGGCTGCCGGTCCAGCTCGGGAATGAAATCGGTCCAGCCGGCAGGGACCGGCGCCGCTTGGCGCGGCGGCTGTTCGGTCCGGCCCGGCGCAGTACCGGTGACGTTGACCAGCACGACCGGCAGTCCAAGCGCTCTGAACTTGTCAGCAAGAGCACGGGCGCGGGTCACGACTTCGTCGATCGGATGCAGGAATCGAGCGCCGATGATGCCCTTCTGCAGGTCGACGATGATGAGCGCGGTGTTCGGATCGAGCTGCGTGAGCGCCATGGGGTCTGTCCTTTGAATGGCTTCGCGGCGTGTCAATCGTCGACCAGCCGCCTGAGCAGCGCGATCGCTGAAGCGAGCTCTTGTTGCTCGGCTCGGCGAGAGCCGCGCGGTGATGGTGCGTGATAACCAATCCTGGCGCGCCGCACGTCCTTCGGCGAGCCAGGTTCGGCAGGCGTCCGTCATCGACAGGATGGTTTGCCGGCCGTCGGTCGGATGTGGCGATCCGCTGGACCAGGCCTGCGTTTTCCAGCGCGGCGATGATCGGCCCCATCGATTGCGGGCGCATGCCTTCCATTCGCGCCAGCGTCGAGGCTGTCGCTGGGCCGTCATTTTCCAGGCGCAGCAGCACCGATCGTTGCGACGGCGTCAGGTCGCCGACATCGGCCTGCTCGCGCAGCCGCCGCTTCAGTTTGCCTGCCAGCGCTCGCACCTCGCCAGCCAGGGCATAGGCGTCGGACGGGGCTTTTCGCGGCGATTGTTGATTCATGCCGTCGTGGTAGGACAGGAAAACTTAAAAGTCAATCTTATAAGCTTAACTGATGATATGCGCTTGAGTGAAGACCGCCGAGCCCTCTCGGCCCGTCATTTCGGGGCGCCGCGAAGCAGCGAGCCCGGAATCCATTTCAGCGGGGAACAAGAGGCAGGATGGATTCCGGGCTCGCCCTGCGGGCGCCCTGGAATGACGATGGAGAGAGGCCCTGGGGTCTGTAGACGCCTACTTCTTGCCGACCTGCCCCCATAGCCAGCGCGCCACCGCCGGGGGCGAGGAGGCTGCATCGCCACCGGAAGCGCGCAGATTCGCCTGCTGCATGGTCTTCAGATCGATGCGGCCGAGCAGCGGTTTCAGCGCATTCTGCAGCGCCTGATCGTCGGCACGTTTCGGCGACAGCAGCAGGATGGCGTCATAGGGCGGGATCGCGTGCTTGTTGTCATCGAGCACGACGAGGTCGTATTTGGCGATCAGCCCGTCGCTGGTGTAGCCCGCGATCACGTCGACCTCGCCGGAGGCGACCGCCGCATACATGAAGTCCGGCTGCATCTGGCGCTGCGCCTTGAACGACAGGCCATAGGCCTTCTGTAGGCTGGCCCATTCCGGCCGCGAGAAGAACTCATAGTCGCCGGCGATCGTCATGCCGGAGGTATGGCTGGCGAGATCGTCGACCGAACGGATGTGCAGCGCCTCGGCCTGCTTGCGCGGCATCACCAGCGCATAGGCGTTCTCGAAGCCGAGCCCGCCGAGCAGCGTGACGTTCTGCGCAGCGAGATCCTTCTTCAGCGCGGCGAGCAATTGCTCGCGCGGCAACATCTCGCTGTGGTGGAACTGGTTCACCCACAAGGTGCCGGAGTAGTCGACATAGAGATCGATGTCGCCGTTGCGCAGCGCCTCGTAGATCACGCTGGAGCCTAGGCCCGAGCGCGTTGTCGCCGACAGGCCCGATGCCTGCAGCCGGTCGGAAAGCAGCGCGGACAGGATATATTGTTCGGTGAATGTTTTGGCACCGACGACATAGCGTGCCGATGAGGTCGCGAACGACGGAACGAGGCTGGCTGCGACCATCAGCGCAATGCCGGCGCCGCCGAGCGCGCTGCGCAGCCGGCTCCGCGTGCGCAGGCCTTGCTCGATTAGTGCTAACAACTGGTCGACCGCGAGCGCCAGCACCGCTGCCGCGACGCAGCCGAACACCACCAGCACCCAGTTCTGGGTCTGCAGGCCTGCGAAGATGTAGTTGCCGAGCGAGGTCTGGCCGATCGGCGTCGACAGGGTCGCGGTGCCGATCACCCACACTGCCGCCGTGCGGATGCCGGCCATGATCACCGGTAATGCCAGCGGCAGCTCCACCATGGTCAGTGATTGCGGCCCGGTCATGCCGACGCCCTGCGCCGCCTCGACCAGATCCGGATCGATGCCGTTGAGGCCGGTGATGGTGTTGCGCAACACCGGCAGCATCGAATAGAGCGCCAGCGCCAGCACCGCCGGCAGGAAACCGAAGGCAGAGAAGCCAAAGCCGAACCAGCGCAAGGCCAGCGCTGATAGCACCAGCAGCAGCGGATAGAACAGCGCCAGCAGCGCGAGCCCCGGCACGGTCTGCACCACGCTCGCGAGCCCGAGCAGCACGGAGCGCAGCAGCGGCCGGTTGCGGGCGATCAGTGCCAGCGGCAGGCTGACCGCAAGCCCGAGCGCCAGCGCTGATGATGCTGACGCGCAGATGGCTGCCGAGGTAATCGGGGAGATGCGACCAGGCTTCGGTGACGCGAGGATCGGCAAGCAGGCTCATGCGATGCCGCCTTCCGGCAGCAGCGCCTTCAGCCGCTCGGTCTGCCGCCGCGGCGTCTGCAGCAGCTGCTTGACGTAAGGCTCATCGCTTCTCGGCGAGCTCCGCCGGCGTGCCGACGCTGAGCAGCCGGCCCGACCGCATCACCGCGACACGGTCAGCGAGCAGAAGTGCTTCCGTCATGTCGTGGGTGATCATGATCGTGGTCAGCCCGAGTTTCTTATGCAGGGCGCGGTAGTCGTCGCCGAGCGCGTCGCGGGTCAGCGGATCGAGCGCGCCGAACGGCTCGTCCATCAGCACGATGCGCGGCCGTGCGGCGAGCGCACGCGCCACGCTGATCCGCTGCCTCTGGCCGCCGGAGAGTTCATGCGGCAGACGATCGCGATATTGTTTGCGGTCGAGCCTGACGAGATCGAGCAGCTCGTCGACGCGGGTATCGATCTCGCGGCGCCGGCGTGCCGAGCAGCTTTGGGGTAATGCCGATATTGGCCGCGACGCCGATATGCGGAAACAGGCCGCCGCTCTGGAACACATAGCCGATGCGGCGGCGCAGGCTGACCGGATCGAGGCCGGAAATATCCTCGCCGTCGATGGTGATGGTGCCGGCATCGACCTCGATCAGCCGGTTGGTCAGCCGCAGAGCGTGGTCTTGCCGGAGCCCGAGCCGCCGACGATGGCGAGGAATTCGCCTGATGCGACGGCAAGAGACACGTCGTCGACCGCGACCACGCCGCCATTGCGAAGCCCTTGCGGACGTGGGCATAGGCAATCAGCGGCGTGTCCGGCATGTCGTCCTGCGACTTCAGGTTTTGGTTCACTCTCGCCCGAGGGGAGGGAAAGAGCGTCCCGTTTACCTAGCACGCGTCACGCGGCTTGCGTTGAACTTCTCCGCCCAAGCGGCTAAGCCATTGGCCGCAATGGGGAGAACGCGAAGTGACCAAGGCAATGACCGCGGCAGTCGCGCTGGAAAGGCGACCGTGGCGTTCCGCCTCGCCGGCGGAGGCGTCTATACCGCGGTGGAGAAGGCTGATCTGACGGTCGCCGATGGCGAGTTCGTCGCCATCGTCGGGCCGACCGGCTGCGGCAAATCGACCTTGCTCAACATCGCCGCCGGGCTGCTGAAGCCGGCCGGCGGCGAGGTGCGGATCTTCGGCCAGCGGCTCGCCGGGCTGAACAAGGACGCCGGCTACCTGTTTCAGGCCGATGCGCTGTTTCCCTGGAAGACCGCGCTGGACAACGTCGCGATCGGGCTCGAGATCGCGGGCACGCCGCGCGCCGAGGCGCTTGCCGCGCGCGCAAGCCTGGCTGGAGCAGGTGGGTCTCGGCGCTTCGGCAATCGCTATCCGCACATGCTCTCCGGCGGCCAGCGCAAGCGCGTCGGCCTGGCGCAGGTCCTGATCCGCAATCCCCGCATCATCCTGATGGACGAGCCGTTCGGTCCGCTGGACGCGCAGACGCGGCAGATCATGGGCAATCTGCTGCTCGATCTCTGGAGCGCCGACCGCAAGGCGGTGCTGTTCGTCACCCACGATCTGGAAGAGGCGATCGCGCTGGCCGATCGCGTCGTCATCATGTCGGCCGGCCCTGCCGCGCGCATCATCGGCGACTGGCGTGTCGACGTTGCCTCGTCCGCGCGATATCTTCGAGGTGCGGCTGGGACAGGAGTTCCACGCGCTGCATCGCGAGATCTGGCACGTGCTGAAGGCCGAAGTCACGAAGGGCTACGCGCAGGCCTCCAAGATGGCGGAGGCGCTGTAATGTCGCGTCTCGGCCTGTTTGCGCTGCAACTGTTCGTTGCCATCGTCGTCATCGCGCTGTGGCAGTTGTTCGCCACCGTGCCGGTGTTCGGCCACATCCTGCTGCCGCCGTTCTTCTTCTCCAATCCGGTCGACGTCTTCACCCAGGTGATCGACTGGTTCGTGACAGGCGTGATCTGGAAGCATCTGGCCATCACGCTGTGGGAATCGATCCTGGCCTTCGTGATCGGCTCGCTCGGCGGCGTGCTGGTCGGCTTCTGGTTCGCGCGCAAGCCGCTTGTCGCGGCCGTGTTCGACCCTTACGTGAAGATGGCCAACGCGCTGCCGCGCGTGGTGCTGGCGCCGATCTTCACGCTGTGGCTTGGCCTCGGCATCTGGTCCAAGGTCGCGCTCGGCGTCACGCTGGTGTTCTTCATCGTCTTCTTCAACGTCTATCAGGGCGTCAAGGAAGTCTCGACCGTCGTGCGCGACAACGCGCGCATGCTCGGCATGAGCGAGCGGCAGTTGATGCGGCATGTCTACTGGCCTTCGGCGCTGTCCTGGATGTTCTCCTCGCTGCACACGTCGGTCGGCTTTGCCGTGGTCGGCGCGGTGGTCGGCGAATATCTCGGCTCGGCCGCCGGCCTCGGCTATCTGATCCAGCAGGCGGAAGGCGTGTTCGACGTCGCCGGCGTATTCGCCGGCATGTTCGTGCTGTCGGTCTTCGTGGTCCTGATCGACGTCGGTGTGACCCTGGTCGAGCGGCGCCTGCTGGTCTGGCGGCCGGATGCAGCAAATGAGCGGTAAGCCTGGCACCGGCTGCCCGCCCTTCTCAACGTCCGGCATGACGTCCTAATCGTGCCGATCAATCGAACGTTGCAGGAAACAGGATGAACAAGATACTCGGCAGGAATAACTTGGCCGGCTGGCTGGAACGCTGCTCGCTCTCACCCTCACCACCGGCCTCGCATCGGCCGCGACCAAGCTGACGATCGCGATCGGCGGCGGCTCCTGCCTGTGCTACCTGCCGACGGTGCTGGCCAAGCAGCTCGGCGAATATGACAAGGCGGGACTCGACGTCGATCTCGTCGATCTCAAGGGCGGCTCCGATGCGCTGAAGGCCGTGCTCGGCGGCAGCGCCGATGTCGTCTCCGGCTATTTCGACCATTGCGTCAATCTCGCGGCCAGGCACCAGGAGCTGCAGGCGTTCGTGGTCTATGACCGCTATCCCGGCCTGGTGCTGGTGGTGGCGCCCGGCCATACCAAGGAGATCAATTCGATCAAGGATCTCGCCGGCAAGAAGGTCGGCGTCAGCGCGCCGGGCTCCTCGACCGATTTCTTCCTGAAGTATCTGTTGAAGAAGAACGGCGTCGATCCCACCAGCACGGCCGTGATCGGCGTCGGCCTCGGCGCCACCGCGGTCGCCGCGATGGAGCAGGGCCAGATCGATGCCGCCGTCATGCTCGATCCTTCGGTGACGGTGCTGCAGGGCAGCCATCCGGACCTCAAGATCCTGAGCGACACCCGCACGCAGAAGGACACGCTCGATGTGTTCGGCGGCGAATATCCCGGCGGCGCGCTCTATGCGACCTCGGCCTGGGTGGCGTCGCACGAGAAGGAAGCGCAGGCGCTGACCAACGCGATCCTGGCGACATCGCTCACTGGATCCATTCGCACACGCCGGAAGAGGTGATGGCGAAGATGCCCGCGGAGATGGTCGGCAAGGACAAGGCGCTCTATCTCGCCGCGCTGAAGAACACGATCCCGATGTATTCGCAGACCGGCAAGATGGACCCGAAGGGCGCCGAGGCGGTGCTCGCGGTGTTCAGCACCGGCTCGCCCGATGTCGCCAAGGCCAATATCGACGTCACCAAGACCTACACCAACAAGTTCGTCGATCAGGCCAAGGGCACCAGGGCGCGGCCGCGAAGTGAGCGGCGCTCAGCGATCCATCGCGTCGCCACGCTCGACCTCAAGGTCGAGCCGTGGGCCTGGCCCTTCGCTGCGGACAGCGGCGCGCCGACGATCGACGCCCATTTTGCCGAGCAGCAGCGCGAGAAGCCTGCGCTGTGGAACGGCCGCATCCTGCTCGGACGCGACCCGGTGTTTGCGGCCGGACGTCTTGCGCGCCAGCTATTTCGAGACCGATTTCGCCAGTCTGCTGGCTTGGCGTGACTGGGGCTTTCCTGATCGCACCGCCTTCAACGGCTTCGGCATGGGCGCGCTGCGCGCAGCCGACGGCGCCTTCGTGCTCGGCGAGATGGGCACCACACCGCCAATGCCGGCCGCATCTACTTCCCGGCCGGCACGCCCGATCCCGGCGACGTCAGTGAGGGCGTGCTCGATCTCGCGGCGAGCATCGCACGCGAGGTCGAGGAGGAGACCGGCCTCGCGCCTGCCGACTACGCGGCGCGGCTCCGCATTGGGATTGCGTCGTCGTCCGGCGCGACCATCGCGATGATGCGGATCCTCGATGTCGACCGCCCCGGGCGATGAGCTCAAGCGCCGGATCGAGGCCAACCTCGCGCGACCAGCAGCAGGCGGAACTTTCCGCAATCCGGCTGGTTCGGAACAGAGCGGAGCTGACATCCGCCATGCCGCGGTTCGTGACCGCGTTTCTCGAAGCGCAATTCGGCGGTGAGGCGCAGGTATGCACAAGACGGTTTTCGATGAGCAAGAAGCACGCGCGGTCCGCTCGCGGCCGAGCTCGATCCCTTCATCTCGCCGTTCCGGGTCGACGGCTCCGAGCAATTCCATCTCAAGGCGCACAAGACCGCCGCCAAGGGCGGCATCGACAAGGAGCCAGGGCGAGGAAATCCTGGAGGCCAACCGCAAGCGGCTCGCCCATTTCCAGGAGAAGCTCTACGCCCAGGACCGCTGGTCGCTGCTGCTGATTTTCCAGGGCATGGATGCCTCCGGCAAGGACAGCGCGATCAAGAGCGTGTTCGATGGCATCAACCCGCAGGGCTGCGAGGTGACCTCGTTCAAGCAGCCGAGCCTCGAAGGAGCTCGATCACGATTTTATGTGGCGGAGCACGATCGCGCTGCCCGAGCGCGGCCGCATCGGCATCTTCAATCGCTCCTATTACGAGGAGTGCCTGGTGACGCGGGTGCATCCGGAGGTGCTGCAGGCCGAAAAGCTGCCGTCCAAGCTCGTCACCAAAAACATCTGGCGCGAGCGCTTCGAGGACATTACCGCGTTCGAGCGTTATCTCGTCGCGCAACGGCACCGTGATCCTGAAGTTCTTCCTCAACGTCTCGAAGGAGGAGCAGCGCCAGCGCTTTCTCGACCGGCTGGACGAGCCGGCGAAGAACTGGAAGTTCTCGATGGCCGACATCAAGGAGCGCGGCTACTGGAGCCGCTATCAGGCGGTCTATCAGGACATCGTGCGCCACACCTCGACGCCGGTGGCGCCGTGGTATGTCGTGCCGGCCGACCACAAATGGTTCGCCCGCGTGGTGATCGGCTCGACCATCGTCGCCGCGCTGGAGAGCCTCAATCTGCAATTCCCGCAGCGTCGACAAGGCCTCGCTGAAGGAGTTCGAGGCCGTGCGCAAGGCGCTGGAGCAGGAGGGCAGGGCGAAGGGCAAGCAAGGCAAGACGTCGGCTTGAGCGTAGCCCGCCGTTCGCCCCGTTCGCCACTCCCGGAGGGCGTCATGCGGCGCCGCGCTGCATCCCTTCGGCCTCGGCAGCGTCTGCTACGGCGAAGAACTTCGCTTCGAATTCCGTCGCCGGCATCGGCTTGCCGAAGAAATAGCCCTGGCCGTGTTCGCAGCCGAGCCGCAGCAAGCAGATCGGCGGTCGCGCGGTTCTCGATGCCTTCGGCGATGACCGAGAGGCCCAGTTGCCGGCTCAGGTTGACGGTCGAGCCGACGATCGCGGCGTCGTCGGGCTCGCTCAGCAGGTCGAGCACGAAGGAGCTGGTCGATCTTCAGCCCGTCGAGCGGGAACTTCTTCAGATAGCTGAGGCTCGCATAGCCGGTGCCGAAATCGTCGAACACGATGCGGACGCCGAGCTCCTGGATGCGGCTGGAAGATGTCGAGCACGGCTTTCTCGTCATGCAGCAGGATGTCCTCGGTGACCTCGAGCTCCAGCAGCTCGGGCGACAGGCCGGTCGCCGCCAGGCTCTCGGCGACGGCGGCGGCGAGATCGGCTGAGTGCAGTTGCGACGGCGACAGGTTGACGCCGATCCGGACGGCGTGTCCGGCGAGCTCCCATTGCCGCGCCTGCCGGCAGGCGGTCTCCAGCACGCAGGCCGCGACACCTTCGGAGAGCGCCGAGCCGTTGACGACCGGAATGAACACGCCCGGCGGCACCAGCCCGCGGGTCGGATGGCGCCAGCGGATCAACGCCTCGGCGCCGATCAGGCGGCCGTCGACCAGGTTCACCTGCGGCTGGTAGAACAGCTCGAACTCGCGCCGCTCGAGCGCCAGCGCAAGCTCGGCTTCCAGCGTGACCCGCGCTTCGAGCTCGGCCCGGATCGAATCCTCGAACATGACATGGCTGCCGCGGCGAACGGTCTTGGCGCGGCTCAGCGCGAGATGGCCGTTGCTCAGGAGCTCGTCGGCGGTGCTGCCTCCGCTGGGATAGACGGCGACGCCGACGCTGATCTTGACGCGGTGCTGGCGGTTGCCGGCATCGAGCGGCGATCGAACGGCTCGGATGAGTTGCGCGGCCAGACTCGGCGATGGGGCCGCCGACGACCGCGGCAGGGATCGCGACGGCGAACTCGTCGCCGCCGAGCCGCGCCACCAGGCCGGATGGCCGATCTCGGCGGTCAGCCGCTCGGATACGCGCCCGCAGCACGCGGTCGCCATAGCTGTGGCCGAGCATCTCGTTGACCTGCTGGAAGCGGTCGAGGCCGATCACCAGCAGCGCGACCTCGCTGCCATCAGGCTGTGCAGCCGCGATCATCTCGGTGAGGCGCAGATGCAGCGTGTTGCGGTTGGCGAGCCCGGTCAGCGTGTCGTATTCGGCAAGATAGCGGATGTGCTCGGCCTCGCGCTTGCGCACCGAGATGTCGCGCAGGATCGCGCCATATTGCAGGCCGTCGGCGCCCTGCCAGGCCGAGAAGCTGGCCTCGACCGGAAACACCTCGCCGTTGTTGCGGCGCCCGTCGAACTCCGACACTGCGCCGCTCGGCGACGACGGCCATCTCGTGCAGCGAGAACGGTTGCGCGCGTGCCCTTGCTCGGCGCGCAGAGCAGGTCGAACGGCTTGCCGATCATCTCGGCTTCGTGATAGCCGAAGATCGCGGCGGCGCCGGGATTCCACACCGTGATCCGCTCGTTCTCGGTCGGTGCAGATCAGGCCGTCGCCGAGCGACATCGCGATGCGCTGAAAACGGTTCTCGGCGACATGGCCGAGCAGGCGGCGGAAATCGATCTCGTCGAGCGCGATCGCGGCGAGATAGGCGATGATCGCGGTCTGCAGCAGCGCGGTGTCGAAGATCAGCGCGAACTGTCACGTGCAGCAGCATGGCCGATCGCTTCGCTCGCGACCGAAAATCGCAGCCAGCAGCATGCCGCGCTGGCCGGCCGAAAGCCGGCGCCAGCTGATCATCATGATCGCGCCGAGACAGAGCCAGGGCGATCTGCGCCGGCACATCCGAGGTCCGACGCAGCTCGCGATGCTGCAGGATCGAATTCCGCGGCGAGCGCCTGCAGCACGGGTCCCGAGACGATCCTGGCGTTTGGAATGTTGAAGCGGTCGCCAAGCTCGAGCGCGGTGCCGCCGATGATGACCTTCTTGTCCTTCAGCCTCGCCAGCGTGGCGGGATCGCCATTCAGCACGTCGACAAAGGAGACCTTTGGCACCGATGTCTCGGCTCGATGCCGAAGTCGATCAGGAACGAGCTGTCGGAGTTGCCGCTCTGTCCGGCCAGCATCGCGCCCATCGACGGCAGAAATTCGCCGCCGAGCTTCGTCGCCGAACGGATAGCGGCGCACCCGCCCGTCGGGCTCGATCGTGACATTGACCAGCGCCGACCAGGCATGGCGCTGCGAATTGCGGCAGCGGGCGATTGATGTAGAACGGCGCGAAGGCCGTTGCTCGGTGCCGGGTTGCTTGAACGCCGGCAGGATCACGCCGCCGCCGGCCGCCTCCAGCGCCTCGCGAAGCTGCGGTCGGATGCCGGATCCGACGGCGCGCTGAAGTCGACGTCGAAGGCGATGTCCTGGACGCCGGCCCGCTGGAACTGCTGCAGCAACGCGGCGTGCAGCGCGCGCGGCCACGGCCAGACGCCGATCTTCTCGATCGACGGCGCGTCGATGGCGACCACGACGACGTCGCCGGTCGCCTGCCGCTGGTCCCAGGCGAAGCGCAGGTCGGTGAGCCCGTTGCGCAGTAGCGTCGTGCCAGCCGAGACAGGCTCGACCGCGAGCAATGCGATCAGCACGAGAATATGCGGCCGATAGTTTTTCAAGATGTCCCTCATGCGCCCGCCCGGGCGCCGTCCCGCGATCGATCGGCAGACGCCACATGTTAGCCGTCTGTGCCGGTTTGGCTCAGTTCGCCTGCCGCGGCGTTACTGCGCGATCCGAGATCACGAAGCTCCGCGCAAATCAGTTCTTGCCGTTGCCGTTGCCGTTTCCGTTGCCGTTGCCGTTCCCGTTTCCATTGCCGTTGCCATTCCCCTTTCCGTTCCCCTTGCCGTTGCCATTGCCGTTGCCGTTTCCATTTACCATTTCCGTTGCCGTTGCCTTCTGCGACCACATAGGTCGCCACTGAGCCAGTATCCGCTCCGTTGTTGGCGCCATTGCCATTGCCGTTGCTCTTGCCCTGGTTGCCGCTGCTGGCATTGCTGTCAGAGCGTTGCCGCCGATCCGGCCGGCAGCTGCCGGATCGTGAGCTGGTGCTGGCCAGATTGGCAGATGCGTTGGCCGACCCGATTGCGGTCGCGACGCTCGCGCTGACCGCCGCGGGGCTCGTGCTGTCGCGTGCCAGCGCGGTGCTGTTGCTGCCGCACGTGCCGGCGGCAGTATTGCTGTTGTCGCTCCAGATCGTGTTCTTGTGCGAGCCATTACGGACGCCGGCGCAGCCGCGCCATGCGCGAGGCCGTGGGTGGCCTTGCCGACGTTAAGCTTCGCTTCGCCGAGGGTCGCGGAGATGTGCACGCCGGATGCTTCGGCATCATGGCCGCGCCCTTGCCGCTGGTCGGTCGATTTCGCTGTCGGGTTGGCCGGCACAGTGTTCACCGGGCCGACCACGTGCGACGCTGACCATGCGGACTTGGCATTTCGCCTTGGCCTCGCGCGGCGCATGCAATCCGTCCTTCGGCACCGGCACGCGCTGGATGGTCGATGCGCGCGGCCGTCCCTGCTCGATCGGAGCAAAGCTGCCCGAGCCGCTCAGATGCAGCCCCGGGCTTGCCATTGGCAAAGCTGGTCGCGGTCTGGCCCGGCATGACCTGCGCGATCTGACCGGACTTGAAGTCGGACACTTCGACCTGGCCGCGGCTGACATCCACCTTGGTGCTGCCGGCATCGATGGTGACGCGGAACTGCGTGCCCTTCACCACCGCGGCGAGATAAGGCGTCTCGACCTCGAAATGCTTGACGTTGCGCTGCTCGACGTCGAGCAGGATCGAGCCGGCACGCTGCAGGATGGTGGTCGCCATGCCGTCCTGCGCATCGGTCGGCAGGCCGATCACCGAGTTCGGCGAGATCAGCATGGTTTCCGCGCCACGCGTCAGCAGCACGCGGCCGTTGCGTCCGGTGCGGATGGTGTCGCCGGGCTTGAGCACATTGTCGCTGCCGAGCGCGACCTGTTGCGCCCCTTGCGTCGTGAGCCAGACCTCGCCGGATGACTTTGCTGACCGACCAGACGCCGCCGTCCGCGGCCCAGGCTGTGGAACTCGCCAGCATTGCCATCGCGGCAATGACGAAACGTTTGAACGTGTTGGCTTCCCGACATGACGACGCTCGCAATGGTTGCTCGCTTCCGCAAACTAACGGGAATGTTTCAAGAGTCCGTTGCAGACTACGATCGCAGTTCGATCGACGCCTTAACGCTTCGTTGACCATAAACTTCCTACAACTAACAGGCGGTTCGTCGGCCTGACAATCGACGCGGTTCCCTCGAGCAAGAAAAGGCCTGTTGATGGCACGGAAAGGCACATGCATACCTCGCATGGCATCTTTCGCCTTCAGTGCGATCGCGGCGCTGCCCCTGGCTGCCTCGGCCGGCGCGTGCCGAGCAGGCCGCGGCGCCGGTCTTCGACACCCGACAGACCGAAAAATATTTCGACGATCTGCAGACGCGCCGCGATCCGGCGCCGGCACCGAACGTGCCGCGCGTCGCCGCCGGTACTGAAACGCCGCCGCGGGCAAGCCGCTGTTCGTGCTGCGCACGGTGATGCTGACGGGGGCAACCACCTTGGGCAAGGCCGAGCTGGCTGCGGCCTACCAGCCCTTTCTCGGCAAGTCGGTCTCGCAGGCCGATCTCGCCGCAATCGCCGCCGCCATCAGCGATCGCTATCGGGCCGCCGGCTATCATCTCAGCCGCGCCATCGTGCCGCCGCAGGACATCGAGAACGGCCGGGTCCGGATCCAGGTGATCGAGGGCAGCATCACGGAGATCAGCCTGAAGGGCGAGGGCGCCGAGCAGTTCGGCATTCGCCCGATGCTCGATCCCGTGCTCGCCGAGCAGCCGTCGCGGTTTGCGACGCTGGAGCGGCAGCTGCTGCTGATCAACGGCCGCGCCGGCGTGCGGATCGCCGATTCCGCGATCGAGGAGATCGGCGGGACCACCGGCCATTTCCGCCTCGTCCTGCAGATGCAGGTCTGGCACGTCTACGGCTTTGCCGGCGTCGACAATCTCGGCTCGTCGACGGTCGGTCCATGGCAGAGCTACGCCACGGCCGCGTTCAATTCCTATCTCAGGCCCGGGCGATACGCTGGCGGTCAATCTGTCTACCACGCCTGGCGATGTGCGCGAGCTCAGCTTCGTCCGGATGTCCTATGACACGCCGGTCGGAACTGACGGTGCGCGCGTCGGCGCCTCAGCGCTGTACAGCGAGGTGCGGCCGGGGGATTTCAGGCGGCACTACAACGACAACACGGTAACGGAAGGCTTCGAGGCTCATGGCAGCATCACGCCGATCCAGACCCAGCATGCCTCGCTGGTGCTGACGGTCGCCGCAGGTTTCCTCAATGCCACCGAGCGCAGCACGTTCGGCACACTCTACGAGGATCACGTCCGCACGCTGTCGCTGACCTCGGATTATCACTGGGATGATCGGCTGGCCGGCGACAACTATCTGACGGCGTCTCTGCGGCAGGGGCTCGATATCTTCGGCGCCGGATCGCCCGATGGGCTGTCCTCGCGCGACGGCGCATCGCCGAACTTCTCGGTGCTCAACGCCTGGTTCACACGCTACCAGAGCCTTGCCCGCAGGCTGGTCGGTCAAGCTGGCCGGCGCGGCACAATTCGCTTCCGGCCCGCTGTTCTCATCGCAGCAATTCTATCTCGGCGGCTTCGCATTCGGCCGCGGCTATGGCAGTGCCGAGATCAGCGGCGACAATGGCGTCGCCGGCACGTTCGAGCTGCGCTACGACCAGGCGGCGAATTGGGCGTATCTCGCCGGGTACCAGCTTTATAGCTTCGTCGATGCAGGCGTGGCCTGGAATGACGGCTACGGCCCCTGGAGACGGCGCCACGCTGACCTCGGCCGGCGCCGGCGTGCGCTTCAATTTCGTGAACGATGTGCGCGCCGACCTGTCGGTCGCGTTCCCACTATCCTACCGCGCGCCCGATAACGACACGCGCAGCGCGCGATTTCTGCTCTCGCTCTCCACCGCGCTCAAGCTCTGCCCGCAGCGCGGGCAGGGATCCTGTCTCTGACGCCGTTCCGCGCTCGCTGTTACTTCGTCGCCGCTGGTGCGGTGGAACAGCCGGCCCTTCTCGGTGATCGATGACGACCACCAGGCTTGCGATGATGCAGACGAGAAAGCCGGTCGCGAACGGCGCGACGGTGCCGTCATAGGCCTGCCCGATCACCGCGCCGGCGCCGATGCCGAGCAGGGTGGTGATCGAGCCGTAGAGCGAGGAGGCGGTGCCGGCGTTCGAGCGCTGCGGCTCCAGCGCCAGCGCCGTGAAGTTCGCGAACATCAGCCCGAACGAGAACATCATCAGCGCCGACAGCGCCATGAACACCGGCAACGGCAGCAGATGCGTGCGCGCGGCGACGAACATCGCGGCCGCAACGACCAGACACAGCACCAGCGCGCCATGCGAGATCATGCGCATGCCGAGCCGGACGACGAGGCGCGAATTGAGGAAGCCGGCGATGGCGATGGCAGTTGCGATCGCCGCGAAGGCGAGCGGGAAATAGCGGCCGAGGCCGTAGACGCCGGTGAAGATCTGCTGAGCGCACAGCACGTAGCCGAAGATCGCGCCGGAGATGCCGGCGGCGGCGAGCGCATAGCCCAGCGTCTGCCGGTCGGTCAGCGTCTTCCTGAACGCGTCGAGGATCGCGGGCGCCGAAAACGGCTTGCGTTCGGAGACCGGCAGCGTCTCCGGCAGCCGCGCTGCGCTCCAGAGCAGCGTCGCGATGCCGTAGACCGTCAGCACGACGAAGATGCCGTGCCAGTTCGTGAGCGTCATCACCGCCTGTCCGAACGAGGGCGCAACCACGGGAACTGCGATGAACACCATCATCGCCAGCGACACCACGCTCGCCATGCGGCGTCCCGCATAGCAATCGCGCACGATCGAGGTGGCGATCACCCGCGTCGCAGCCGTGCCGAGGCCTTCCAGCGCGCGCGCCAGCAGCAACAGCTCGAACGAATGAGAGGTGATGGCGAGCACGCTGGCGACGGCATACAGCACCATACCGGTGAGCATCACCGGACGACGGCCGAAGCTGTCGGACAGCGGCCCGATCGCGAACTGGCCGACGCCGAAGCCGATCAGGAACGCCGACAGCACCATCTGCAGCCGGTTCGGCAGATCGATATGGAAGGCCTGGCCGATCTCCGGCAGCGCGGGCAGCATCATGTCCATCGCCAACGGATTCAATGACATGATGGTGGCGATGATGATGACGAATTCGGCGAAGCCCATCGGTCGATGGCGCACGACCTCGATTGCGTCGGCATTGATGTCGGCCAAGTCGAAAAGCCTTCCGGATTGATCAGGATGCGGATTGATTAGGATACGAATGAATTTGGCCGGTTTTGTTGCGTTGCACAACCCACGTTTCGGGATGGCAGCTCAACGGCTTCGGGTTGAACGCGTAGAAATCCTGATGAAAGCTTCCTCAGATCGTGGAGCGGGCACCAGTCGTGCGTCCTGCAGGGCTCGGCCGCTTACGACTCGTTCACCACGAAAGCACGCTGCGTTCTGCTGTTTCATGAAATCGACGAATGATGCCCGTGCCGATCGCGCATCGCTGGCTTTCGTCATGGATTTGAATTACGCATATCTCCGGCGCTGTTTTGACGCACTCGCAGCATTGGGCTACCCATTTGCGCGAATCCCATGGAACCAGCGCCATGAAGACCTACAAGATCGTCGTGTTCGTGCCGGAACCGGACGGCGAGGCCGTGCGCATGGCGATGGGCGAGGCCGGCGCCGGTCGGATCGGCAACTACGATTATTGCTCGTTCACGAGCACAGGCACGGGTCGGTTCCGCCCGCTGGAGGGCGCGCGGCCCGCGATCGGTGACATCGGCCAGCTCGAAGATGTTGCGGAGGAACGGATCGAGACGGTTTGCTCCGATGCGAGCCTGAGGGCCGTGCTGGCTGCGATCCGCCGTGTTCATCCTTATGAGGAGCCGGCGATCGATCTCTATCCACTCGCGGTCATCGATTGATCGGTCCGGGCATGCAGCTGACCTCCGCTCGATTCCTGATCCACGCCGCCGCAACCGTCTGGCTCCTGTTGCCGATGCATGCAGCGCTCGCTGCCGAAGCATCGCCCGCCGAGCAGATCACCGCGTTCCGCCTCGCGCATGGCGAAATCCGCGTCACCAGGGATGCCGTGCTCGATCGCATCGCTGCCGACCAGGCGCGCGAAATGGCCGCAAAGAACGATCTCAGCCACGAGGTGCTCGGTCCGTTCGGCCGGCGCATCGCGCCATCGATGGCCGGCCGCGCCGCCGAAAACATCGCCTATGGCTACGACAATTTCGAGAAGACGCTCGGGCAGTGGATCAATTCGCCGGAGCATCGCAAGAACCTGTTGCTGCACAACGCGACCAAGGTCGGCATCGCCAGCGCCAGGACCGCCGACGGCAAGCGCACCTATTGGTCGATGGAGATCGCCGGCGACTACGAGAAGCCGAAGGAAAAGGGCAAGAAGCCGCCGGCAGTCGCGCAAGCCAAGTCAGGTGCGAAGTCAGGTACCAAGTCAGGTGCGAAGTCGGAGATCCGCACGGCTGCCAAGCCGGAGGGCAAATCTGAAATCCGTTGGGGTGCCAAGCTGCCGTCCAAGCCGGCTGACTGCCATCTCAGCATCAAGCTGATCGGACTTTGTATTTGAAGTGCGCACGTGGTTCGCAGGGTGGGCATGGCACGATACGTCATCGCGCGGGCCGCTTCAGGTGCAGGTAGTCCGGTTCGAACTGGCCGATCGCGCAAAGCTTCTGCCAGTCACGGACCGTCAGCACGCCGCTGCGAAAGTCCAGCGTGCGGCCCGCGCGGAGCTCGCTCAGCGTGCGGTTGACGGTCGCGATCGCCATGCCCAGCGTCTCGCCGAGCTGCGGCAGGCTGATCGGAAAATCGAGCTCGTCGTCCCGGGTGAGCCCGGAGGCGCGTGCCCGGTAGAACAATTCGCAGAACAGGTGCGCCATCCGCGCCGGCTTGCCGCGAGCACTGTTGTTGCTGATGGCCTCGCGAAAGATCGCCGCATCGATCAGCGTTTCGCGCCAGATTGCGAATCCGATCGGCGGACGCAACTCGAAGGCAGTGATGATCTCCTTGTGCGGAATACAGGCGACGAGCGCAGAGCCAATCGCACAGACGGCATGGTCCATTCGCTCGAGGAATAGCGCTTGGGCATCGGGCCAATCGCCCGCCATGTGAAAGGAGATGTATTGTCGCGGTCCGTTCGGCAGCAGATGATAGCGCGCCACCCATCCGGAAATCACCACAGCCGATACTTCGGGATCGTCACCCTGCCGGATGAAATCTTCATTCGGCGCGAGTTCGCGGAAGCTGTGGCTGAAGCTGCGGATCACGGCGATGTCCTCGTTGGACAGTCGCGAGTGCTCCTTCAACTTGCCAACCAGGATCTTGTCGAGGCTCGCCACCCGCCTTCTCTCCTTTCGCACCGCGTCCTATCACCTGGTACGGCCCCGCTCCGCCGAATACCGTAAGCATGCAGATACCGACGCGTGCAGATGCGGAATTGAGAGTCCGGCCGCCGCTCCTAGGAAAGCAACGAACGTGCCCCATATTGCGTTCCTGATCTGGATCCGCCGCCTGTTCACCGTGCCGGGCCCGGATCTCGACGTCATCGCGGACGCGTTTGTGCAAAGCCCGCCGAAGCATCCCGCGCAACCGATGTCCGACCAGGAGCTGACGCGCACGATTCGTGAATTCCAGGACATGTCGCGGTCGGCCACCTCGCCGCGCACGCTCGGCCACCGTTTTGCGGGGCCGAAGCCGGAGCACTAGATCATTTGCAGCGGCTGCCGCGTGTCGGATCAGGGCACGTCAGATCAGGCCGGTCGTGGCGCGCGCGAGATCCGCGGGCTGGTAAGGCTTTCGGAAAAAATGGACGCTGCCCGGCAGCCGCACATCCTCGTCCCCGGACAGAACGACGACGCACAGATGCGGGTGTCGTTCCTTGGCGAAGCGCGCAAGCTCGGCGCCGACAGGTGCGTTGGACAGCCAGAGATCGGTGACGAGCAGTCGCAGCTCGGTGCCGAGCCGCGTCACCACGAGCTCCGCCGCCGCCGCACTGCTGCACTGGATGACGTCGATGTTCTCATGCGCGAGGGCAGATGCCAAGGCGTCGCGCTGGATCGTGTCGTCTTCGACGAGCACAGCCAGTGCTGGAACCCGGGATTGCATCGGCTCGATCCTCACGCCCTTAGAGCCGGTTAATCCCGAACTATCAAAATAGTTCTGCAGACCAACCACATGAGGGGGACAGCTGCATCGAGATGATCATGGGAATGATCACGCCTGCACCGTTTACGAGAGCCGACGCAGGCGCGATCGTAAGTCGCGAGGCGCTATCCACGTCCCTTGTTGGCGACATGGTCCTCGCGCTGTTCGGTCTGGATCCAGCGGCTGTCCTGACCGCGTTCGCGCGAACTCTGCGCCTTGTCGCGATTGCTGAGCACGTTATTCTCACCGAGCAGATCGTCCTGCAGGTTGGTCATCGCGCCGCCGCCGTCGCCCTTGCTCTTGATGGGGGCGCCCGCCTCGGGTTTTCCGCTGACCGTCGCGGCAAACGCCTTTTCCGCGTCGAGGTGTCGCGGATCCGGCCCGTCCGGATTGCGCTCGAGGATGCGGAGCTGCTGCTCGTGGGTCTTGCGGCCCTGGAGCTGGGCATGGCGCGACGGCTGGACGCGGTCCGGCTTCGGTGGCGCGCGGCGTCGGTTCATCACCTCCGCCTTGTCGATGCCGCCTTGCGGATTGGTGTCGTTCCCGACATCGCCCTCGAAGGTATTGCCGCCCTGCAACGCCTCCAGATCATCCAGATCAGCCTGTGCCATGGTGACGCCCTTGGAGCCGCCGATGCCGGGATTGCGCACGAGGTCGACATTGCTCGGGCGTGGAAGCTTGGAGTGCTTGCTGCTCATGGTTCATCCTTTCAATGCAGGCTGATTGCGGCATTGCCGATCGCGCCGTGCGTGTTCTGCATCTGATGCACGGACCGGACTTGGTATCGAGATAGCCTGCGCCCGTCGGGCAGGCGAAACCGGAGCACGCTTGCTCATGAGCTGCTCCCGGTCTGTTCCCGATCCGAGTCCAACGCGAGAACCGTGCCTAAGTTCTGAATGCAACGGGTTCTGAATGAGGCGCTGTTCGCAGCGGTTCACGAATGGGAACAGTCGTCGCGATGTCGACCATGGAACCGCTCAATGCAGTGAGGCAGACACTTGCTGCTGCCACGCTGCCATTCCGTGCAGCGGATGTCTGAGCCAGTCACTCCAGCTCTCGCTCATGACCGTGACCTCGTGCCGGTCTCTCGCCTTGCCGCGCGGGGTCACGCCGTCCGCCTCGAAGCTCACCTTCACGCTGCGTTGTTCGTCGAGCCCGATCTGTTGGAAGTCGAACACGAACGTCGGCGCATCGCGCCATTTTCCTTTCGTCGCCGGCTCGGCGTCGCCAAGGCGAAGCCGCAGGGACTTGATGCCGAGCGCATTGCTGGGAAATGTGTAGCCCCGGCCCGAGATCCTGGCGGCCTGGCTTTTCGATCCGAACCGCGTCACACTGGCTGCGACGAAATTGCCGTTTCGAGAGATTTTGATGGTCCAGCCAGAAACGGTCCGACGCAATGTCACCGGACGAATGGGAGCGCGTCGGATCTATGAAGCGCTGCGGGATCAGATCCTGCAGAGGGCCTATCGTGCGGACGGTCGGTTGCCGTCATCTCGCGCGCTCGCAAGCGAGCTCGGCGTTGCGCGCTCGACCGTCACGGTCGCCTATGAGCAGCTCGCCGCCGAGGGGTTTATCGAGATCCGCCATGGCGCGAGGCCCCGTGTCGCGCGGGACGCCACTGCCAAGGAGCCCGCGCGCAAGGCCGTCCGCCACGCTCCCCGTAAGGTCCGGTTGTCCAATTATGGCGAGCGGCTGACGCGCTTCCAGATGCGCTGGGAGCGGCCGCGTAACCTGCTTGCGGACTTCCGCTACGGCGACCTCGCGCCGTCGGATTTTCCGGTGCTCGCCTGGAAGAAGGCTGTCGTCGCCGCGCTCGCGCAACGTCCCCACAGGCTGGCCTATGACGACCCCTGCGGATCGCTCCGGCTCCGAGCTGCCCTGCAGAACTACCTTTGGCGTTCGCGAACCGTGCGGTGCGACGTCGACCAGATCATTGTCGTGAACGGCTCGCAGCAGGGGCTGGATTTGTGCGCGCGCCTGTTGCTCGACGCCGGTGATCGCTTCGTGACGGAAAATCCCGGTTATCTGATGGCAAGGCGCATCTTCGCCACGACTGGCGCCGCGACGGTGTCGATCCCGGTCGACAAGGATGGCCTCGACACGGAGCGGCTCGCGAAGGTCGTCGCGAGGCTCGCCTATGTGACGCCGTCCCATCAGTTTCCGCTCGGCGGCGTCATGCCGATCGGACGCCGGCACCAACTGCTGGCCTGGGCCGAGCAGTGCAACGCCTATGTGATCGAGGACGATTACGACAGCGAGTATCGCTACGACACCAAGCCCGTGCCGCCGTTGCATGCCCTGGAAAGCGGCGGCTCGGTCATCTATCTCGGCACTATTTCCAAGACGCTCTCGCCCAGCTTACGGATCGGATATCTGGTGGTGCCGCCGGAGTTGCGCTCCGCCTTTGCCGCGGCCAAGCAGATCACCGACCGGCATGCGCCGCTGCTGGAGCAGGAGGCGCTCGCCATGATGCTGGAGAGCGGCGCCTATGACAGCCACGTCAATCGTGCGCGCCGACAAAACAGCGAGCGGCGGCAGGCGCTGCTCGACGCCTTGCAGCGCCGCTTTGGCGATCGCATCCGGATCGACGGTGCCGCGGCCGGCCTGCATGTGGTGGTGTGGTTTCGCGACCTCCCGCAAGCGCTCGAAAGCACCTTGGTCGAGGCCGCGCGCGACAAGCGCCTCGGCATCTATCCGGTCTCGCTGTTGTTCGACAAAGCGCGGCCGGAGCATCGGCCTGACGTCGTCGGCCTCGTGATGGGTTATGCTGCGCTGGAAAAGCGCCAGATCGAGCGCGGCTGCCAGCTGCTGGCGCAGCTGGTGCAGCAGCTGCTGTCCGGCAAGCCGACGCCGGGATAAACTGGACTGGTCAAATTATTAAAAACTGGCCGTTCTCATCATGCCAGATCGGGTCTATCCAACGGGCCAGGATGGAGAACCGCCATGTATACGCCCCCTGCGTTCAAGGACGACGACGCCGAAAGCATCAAAGCGACCATTCGCGCCGCCCGTCTGGCCAATCTGGTCACCGCGACAGCGGACGGACCGCTGGCAACGCCATTGCCGCTATTCCTCGATGACAGCGAAGGCGAGCGCGGCGTGCTCTACGGGCATGTCGCCAAGGCCAATCCGCACTGGCAGGTGGCGCCGATCGGGGAAGCGCTGGCGGTTTTCATGGGACCGGACGCCTATGTGACGCCGTCCTGGTACGCCACCAAGCAGGAAACCGGCAAGGTGGTGCCGACCTGGAATTACATCGCTGTGCACGCTTACGGTCCGGTCGAATTCTTCCAGGACCCCGACCGCCTGCTGCAGGTCGTGACGCGCCTGACCAATAGGCACGAGCAATCGCGCACCGAGCCCTGGGCCGTCAGCGATGCGCCGGCCGATTTCATCGCCGCGCAGCTGCGCGGCATCGTGGGCGTCCGCATTCCCGTCTCCCGGTTCGAGGGCAAGCGCAAGATGAGCCAGAACCGCCCCGAAGCCGATCGGGTTCGCGTGGCCGCGGGCCTTGCCGCGAGCGACAAGGCCGGGGATCGGGAGGTCGCGCCGCTCATTCCCGTTCCGATGTGATGGTCTGCTTGTTGCAGGCTCCGCGCTATGGGCACGTTCTGGTCTTGAGGATGCAAGATGCTGAAACTGGCATTTCCGATGCTCCTGGCGGTATCGGCCGGCGTCAGTGTCGTGGTGCAGCAGGCGCTGAACGCGAACCTGCGGACGGCGCTCGCGTCTGCGGCCTGGTCAGGCTTCGTGAGCTATCTCATCGGCGTCATCTGTATGGCGGCACTCGCGATCGCTCTGCAAGATCCGATTCCCTCGCTGGCCACCGCCGTTCGCATCCCTTGGTGGTCCTGGAGCGGGGGCTTGTTCGGCGCCATCTTCATCGCCTTGGGCATCTTTCTGATGCCTCAGCTCGGCGCAGCCACCTTCTTCGCGCTTCTGATCGCCGGACAAATGATCGGCGCGATCGCTTTCGACCATTTCGGTCTGCTCGGCGTTCCCGTTCATCCCATCAGCGCCGTCCGCATAGCGGGCGCTGCGCTGCTCGTTGGCGGTGTCGTTCTGGTCCGCATGTAGATGGAATGGTGTGTCACGGCTGAAGCGATGATCAGTGTCCAAGCCTTTCTGCTGTTCCTGGCGGCTGCCCTCGTTGTCGCAATCACGCCGGGACCCGGCATGTTCTACATCGCGGCGCGGACGCTCGCCGGTGGCCACGCCGAAGGGCTGGCGTCGAGTGTCGGCCTGGGTCTCGGCGGCCTTGTCCATGTCCTGGCCGGCGCCGCCGGCCTGTCTGCGCTGATGATGGCCAGCGCCGAGGGCTTCACCGTGCTGAAGGTCGTGGGCGCCTTTTATCTCATCTGGCTCGGCCTCAAGACCTGGCGCGACGCGCGGATCACGCAGCCGACTGAAATCCGGACGACCGGCGCACGCCGTGCCTTGCGCGAGGGCATCCTGGTCGAAGCCTTCAATCCCAAGACGGCCGCGTTCTTTCTCGCCTTCATTCCGCAATTCGTCGATACCACAGCGCACGTTGCCGCGCAGTTCGTCGTGTTCGGCCTGATCTCGGTGGCCTTGAACACCAGCGTCGATCTGGTCGTGACCGCTTGGGCTGCCAAAGCGAGGGCAGGGCTGGCGAAACGTCCGTCGCTCATTGCGCGATCGCGGCAGCTGTCGGGAGCCGTCATGTGCGGATTGGCCGCCTCGCTGCTGCTGGCGCGTCGGGCGTGACTGCCGGAGGGCATCGGCTGTTTTCCAGGGGCGCGCGACTGATCAACGAGCAGGCGCATATCATCCTGGAACCATCATGAACCGATCTCGTTGACCTGCCTCTGATCAGGGGAGATTCAGCATCATGAGAACGATGACCGTCGCGTTGGCGCTCGGGACTGCGATGACGCTGTGGACCGCGGCCCACGCGGAAACGCGCGTCGAGGTCCGGCATGTCGTGCACAGGGCTCCCTTGCGGGTGCCAATCGTGGCGCCCGACCCTTGGTGGGTGCCGGACTACTACATCGTCCCGCGCTATCGTTATCGGCCTGAGGACGACCGCGTCGACACCAGCCCTTACGCGCCGCCGGTGGCGTGGGGCGACGTCGAGCCCGGCGGCTACGGCATCGGCCAATAGCGCTACGCTGGCGTGGCGCAGGCGCGCGCACCATCAGGTCTATGCTGCGCCACGATCGATGAGACGCGCTGCTACCGTGACGAGCGCCACCTCACGGATTAAGCGGCTGCGACGGCTTCGATTTCGATCAGCAACTCCGGTGAATAGAGCCGAGATATTTCGACCAGCGTGACCGCCGGCGCGGCCGGCGGGGCAACCGTGTTGAAGAACCGGTCCCGGGCACGGCGGTAGTCGGCCAGCTTGCTCATATCCCGGACGAAGACCGTGAGCTTGACCAGGCTCGCGGCGTTGCAGCCGACGCTCTCCAGCGCAACCGACAGATTCTTGAACGCCTGATCGGCCTGCGCCTCGACATTGTCACCGCCGACCAGATTGCCGGCAACGTCCACACCGGCCTGACCGGCAATGAAGACGAGCCGGCCACCACGAACCTCGACGACCTGCGAATAGCCGGGCGGCTGTTCGAGCAGCGGCGGATTGACGAAGCGCATTTCGACGTCCGGGCTTGTCAATTTTTCATTCCCTCGCGTTGCCGACGAGACTTGTCGCCGTGTGTCCGGATGTTCGTGGTTCTGCGGCGTCGAGTTGATAGCTTGGTCTGATGCAACAAATATATCGGCGCGCCCCCGGTAAACAAGCGGCAGGCGGCTCTTACGTAGATATCGGGGAGCCCTCCAATTCGCGCGCGCCAAAACGCAAGGTTCGCCAGCGTTTCCAGTGCAGTTCGGGCCGTCAGCCTCTCGACGTGAATTTTTCTATTTCTTTTTTACAGAAATCATGCTATCTCGGCGCATCCCGCCTCGTCGAAGAGGGACGTACGCGTCGTCACGAACGTGGAGGCGGGCTGCGATGGACGTGAGTGCGCCGGTGGACGACCGGCACATCCGCGGACGGTGAAGTCGTGTGGTCCTGGTCTCCCGGTGCTGAGGCCAAGCGCGCGATGCTTCGACGAGCGTCGTGCGTGACAGGGGCAAGAACGCCGGTCCCTGGGGAGAGCGCGTATAAGCCGTAACCCATTCGCGCAGGGAAGGCCGGGATGCTCTGGCCAAACCTGTGGTTCCTGCCCCGTGCATTCTTCACGCACGGGGGCCATGGGGGCGGCAAGCTCCCGGTCTTCCCTGCGCCCTCGATTTCAGGGCGGTTTGCTTGGCATCACTCGGGCGCGTAAGTGCCGCGGGAAGGGAGAGTCATGTTTGGAAGCATCGTACCACACGCCCGGTGTCATTCCGGGGCGCGCCGACGAGGCGCGAGCTCCGATGCGCAATTGCGCATCGGAGAATCCATACTCCCGATCGTGGTTATGGATTCCGGGCTCGCCCTCCGGGCGCCCCGGAATGACGACGGAGAGTGCGGTCGCTATCGCAGAAGACCAAGCCGCCGCCATCCCAATAGGTCACTCGTTCTGACCCTTATTCGGCGTTGCGAAATACCGGCTTTGTCGGTTAAAACGATACCGGGGCATGCGCCGGCAACCGGGACGTCAACCAGCCGTCAATGGTTTTGCCGCAGGATTTGCGCATTCTCTAAAGGGTTTGGCAATGCTGATTCGCAGCGCAAAGATCGAAGCCTTCGCCGGAGCGGCTGCCGCCCGGACGATCGCTGCTGCGCCGCTGCCCACCCGCGGTCCCGGCCTCGGCCTTCTTGGTCTGCTTCTTAGCTGCCCCTGAGGGCCGGCTGGGCGGATGGCGCCTGGGCACTCAGGGGTTTGCGTGAGATCGAACAGACCCTTCAGCGCCCGGACATGAGGGCGCACCACCCAAGAGGAATTTCAGAGATGGCTACCGCACCGAAGTCCGAGAAGGACCGCGTCATCATTTTCGACACCACCCTGCGCGACGGCGAGCAATGCCCCGGCGCCACCATGACCTTCGAGGAGAAGCTCGAGGTCGCCGAGATGCTGGACGACATGGGCGTCGACGTCATCGAGGCCGGCTTCCCGATCACCTCGGAAGGCGACTTCCAGGCGGTCAGCGAGATCGCCCGCCGCTCCAAGAATTCGGTCATCGCCGGCCTGTCGCGCGCCCATCCGGCCGATATCGACCGCTGCGCCGAAGCCGTGAAGTTCGCCAAGCGCGGCCGCGTCCACACCGTGATCGCGACCTCGCCGCTGCATATGCGGGTGAAGTTGAACAAGACCCCGGAGCAAGTGCTGGAGACCTCGGTTGCGATGGTCGCGCGCGCCCGCAACCAGATCGACGATGTCGAATGGTCGGCCGAGGACGGCACTCGCTCGCGAGATGGACTTCCTGTGCCGGATCGTCGAGGCCGTCATCAAGGCCGGCGCCACCACGGTCAACATTCCCGACACCGTCGGCTACACGGTGCCGGAGGAATACACCCACTTCATGCGCACCTTGATCGAGCGCGTGCCGAACTCCGACAAGGCGGTGTTCTCGGTGCATTGTCATAACGATCTCGGCATGGCGGTCGCCAACTCGCTGGCCGGCATCGCCGGTGGCGCGCGCCAGGTCGAGTGCACCGTCAACGGCATCGGCGAACGCGCCGGCAACGCCGCGCTGGAAGAGATCGTGATGGCGATCAATGTCCGCAACGACAAGTTTCCGTGGTGGAACAAGATCGACACCACGCGGCTGACCTCGGCCTCGAAGCTGGTCTCGGCCGCGACCTCGTTCCCGGTGCAGTACAACAAGGCGATCGTCGGCCGCAACGCGTTCGCGCATGAGAGCGGCATCCATCAGGATGGCGTGCTGAAGGACGCCTCGACCTACGAGATCATGCGGCCCGAGATGGTCGGCCTGAAGCAGTCGTCGCTGGTGCTGGGCAAGCATTCCGGCCGCCATGCCTTCGTCCATAAGCTGGAGGAGATGGGCTACAAGCTCGGCCCGAACCAGCTGGAAGATGCGTTCACGCGGATGAAGGCGCTGGCCGACCGCAAGAAGGACATCTACGACGAGGACATCGAGGCGCTGCTCGACGAGCGCATCGCCGCCGCTTATGACCGCATCAAGCTGACGTCGCTGACGGTGATCGCCGGCACGCACGGCCCGCAGCGCGCGACCATGAAACTCGATATCGACGGCCAGGTGAAGATCGAGGAAGCCGAAGGCAACGGGCCGGTGGACGCGGTGTTCAACTGCATCAAGGCGCTGGTGCCGCATGAGGCAAAGCTTGAATTGTACCAGGTGCATGCCGTCACCGAGGGCACCGACGCGCAGGCGGAAGTGTCGGTGCGGTTGTCCCATGACGGCCGCGTCAATGACGGCGCGTGCGGCCGATCCGGATACGCTGGTGGCTTCCGCCAAAGCCTATCTCGGCGCGTTGAACAAGATCGTCATGAAGCGCCAGCGCGACGTGCCGCCGGCCACCACGACCGCGAATACCGCTGTCGCGAGCTGAACTCTTCGCTCGTTATTCCGGGGCAGCCGCGATCGCGGCTGAACCCGGAATCTCGAACTGAGTTGCGCAAAACAATATCGAGATTCCAGGCCCATCGCTCCGCGATGTCCCGGAACGACAGCGATATTTCGCACCGCAGCAAGAGATTTCCCCGCCTGCGGCTAACAGTCAATTCCATTCCCTGCGACGAGTCTGTTATTGATGCCGCTGGCATACAAGTCGGGCGCCGATCCAACGGCTCCTGAAACGTCGGGAGGATAAATTGCAGAAGACAGAATTGCTTAAGCCCCTGCAGGGGCTGACCAGGCGCAACCTGATGGTCGGTGCGGCGATCGCTCGCCGCGGGCGCGGCGATCCGGCCGGCAAAGGCCGACAATCCGATCGTCATCAAGTTCAGCCACGTGGTGGCGTCCGATACGCCGAAGGGCAAGGCGGCCGACAAGTTCAAGGAACTGGCCGAGAAGTACACCGACGGCAAGGTCAAGGTCGAAGTCTATCCGAACTCGACGCTCTACAAGGACAAGGAAGAGCTGGAAGCGCTGCAGCTCGGCGCGGTGCAGATGCTGGCGCCGTCGAACTCGAAATTCGGTCCGATCGGGATCAAGGAGTTCGAGGTGTTCGACCTGCCTTACATCCTGCCCGACCTGAAGACGCTGCGGAAGGTGACTGACGGCGAGCTCGGCGGCAAGCTGCTCAAGCTGCTCGACAAGAAGGGCATGAGCGGACTGGCCTATTGGGACAACGGCTTCAAGCAGATGAGCGCCAACAAGAAGCTGGTTCAGCCTTCCGACTACAAGGGCCTGAAATTCCGCATCCAGTCGTCGAAGGTGCTGGAAGCGCAGTTCCGCACGCTTGGCGCGATCCCGCAGGTGATGGCGTTCTCGGACGTGTACCAGGCGCTGCAGACCGGCGTCGTCGACGGCCAGGAGAACACCTGGTCCAACATCTACACCCAGAAGATGCACGAGGTGCAGAAGTACGCCACCGTCACCAACCACGGCTACATCGGCTACGTCGTGGTCGTGAACAAGAAGTTCTGGGACGGCATGCCGGCCGATATCCGCACCGCCTGCGAAAAGGCGATGAAGGAAGCGACCGAGTTCGGCAACGGCCAGTCGGCAAAGGAAAACGACGACGCGCTGGAGGAGATCAAGAAGGCCGGCAAGACCGAGATCGTCACGCTGACGCCGGAGCAGGACGAGGCGATGCGCAAGGCGATGATGCCGGTCTACAAGGAGGTCGCCGGCCGGGTCGGCCAGCCGCTGATCGACGAGTTCCTGAAAGAGACCGGCCGCAGCCCGATGAACGGGTGAGGGCGCACGGCTGAGTCGGACTAGCGGAGATTTTCCGCGGCCGGGCGCGCCGCGGAAAGGGCGTTTGATCTGATGGTGACGGGTACCGTCAGGTCGCTTGGGGATCTCTGATGTTGTTACGTATTCTCGACCGGCTCGAGGAGATCATCATCGCGAGCCTGATGGGCGCCGCGACGCTGGTGACCTTCGTCACCGTGGTGCACCGCTTCCTGGTCGACGTGCCAGTCCTCTATCCGTATCTGTTCTGGATCGACCTGTCCTGGTCGCAGGAACTCTGCATCTACATGTTCATCTGGATGGCGAAGTTCGGCGCCGCCTATGGCGTGCGCACCGGCATCCATGTCGGCGTCGACGTGCTGATCAACCGCCTCAACGACCGCTGGCGCAAAGGGGTGATCCTGTTCGGCCTGTTCGGCGGCGTGGTGTTCACCGCGATCGTCGGCACCATGGGCGCCAAATTCGTCTACGAGCTGATGCACACCGACCAGACCTCGCCCGATCTCGAGATTCCGAGCTGGATCGTCTATGGCTGCATTCCGCTCGGCTCGTATCTGATGTGCTTCCGCTTCCTGCAGGTGATGTGGTCCTTTTTCTGGACCAATGAACTGCCGCATCACGACGCCTCCCATGTCGATGGCGTCGAGGTCAGCGGAAAAGCGCCGATCGCGCTCGGAGAAGCGTGATGAGTGCGGCGCTGATCTTTGGGCTGCTGTTCGCCCTGATGCTGACGGGCATGCCGATCTCGATCTCGCTCGGCCTGAGCGTGCTCACCTTCCTGTTCACCATGACGGAAGTGCCGATCGAGAGCGTCGGTCTGAAGCTGTTTTCCGGGTCTGGACAATTTCGGGATCATGGCGATCCCGTTCTTCATCCTGGCCGGCACCTTCCTGACCCGCGGCGGTGTCGCGCGGCGGATGATCGCGTTCACCACCTCGCTGGTCGGCCATCTGCCGGGCGGCCTCGGTCTCGCCGGCGTCGCGGCCTGCGCGATGTTTGCCGCGATCTCCGGCTCCAGCGTCGCCACCGTGGTCGCGATCGGCTCGATCATGATGCCGGCGATGGTCGATTACGGCTATCCGCGCCGGTTCGGCGTCGGCGTGATCGCGACCTCCGGCGCGCTCGGCATCCTGGTGCCGCCCTCGATCATCCTGGTGCTGTACGGCGTCTCCACCAACACCTCGATCGGCGCGCTGTTCATGGCCGGCATCGTGCCCGGCATCCTGCTGGCCTTGATGCTCGCAGGCGTGACCTGGTTCGTCGCCTACCGCAATGGCTATCCGAGGATGAAGCGGGCGACCCTGGGCCAGCAGTTCAAGGCGTTCCGCGAGAGCGTGTGGGGCCTGCTGCTGATCGGCATCGTGCTCGGCGGCATCTATGGCGGCATCTTCACGCCGACCGAGGCCGCCGCGGTGGCCGCGGTCTATGCCTTCGTCATCACGGTGTTCGTCTACAAGGAGCTCAAGCTCGTCGAGGTCCCGAAGGTGCTGCTGCAGGCCGCGAGCATGAGCTCGATGCTGCTCTACATCATCACCAACGCGGTGCTGTTCTCGTTCCTGATGACGCATGAGCAGATTCCGCAGGCGATGGCGGCCTGGATCGTCGACAAGCACTTCTCGGTCTGGATGTTCCTGCTGGTCGTCAACGTCATCCTGCTGCTTGCCGGCAACGTGATGGATCCGTCCTCGATCCTCCTGATCATGGCGCCGATCCTGTATCCGCTGGCGACCAAGCTCGGCGTCAATCCGGTGCATCTCGGCATCCTGATGATCGTCAATACCGAGGTCGGGCTCTGCCATCCGCCAGTCGGACTCAATCTCTATATCGCCTCGAGTATCGCCAAGATGGGGATCAGCGAGATCACCATCGCGGTGCTGCCGTGGCTGTTGCGCGATGCTGGCCTTCCTCGGCCTGATCACTTACGTGCCGGAGATTTCGCTGTGGCTGCCGAGGCTGCTCGGCATGATCTGACAACAAACTGAAATGATCCGAAACAAATCGGCTGATGTCACGGCAACGACATGTTTGGCACGAGGTTCACTCTGTCCAAACTGTAAGTTGATTGCGGTGTCCCGCGCGCTCATGCTGACCGGGCTTTCCCAATGGAGGTTCGCATGAGAAGGTTCACCATCGCCGCCGTTGCAGTTCTTGCCATCGCCGGATCGAGCGCAGTCTACGCGCAGCGCTCGTGGTTGTCAGACCATATGCACCATATGCGGATGAGCCTCGAGGACCGCGCGGCATTCGCGGACGCCAAGATCGCAGCGGTTCATGCCGGGCTGAAGCTGAACGCCGACCAGGAGAAGATGTGGCCGCCGGTCGAGAGCGCGGTGCGCGATCTCGTCAAGATCCGTCTCGACCGCGCCAATGCGCGCATGCAGGCATCGGGCGACGCGCAGGCGCCGCAGAACGCCGATGATCCGGTGGCGCGGTTGCGCGAGCGCGCCGACACCATGGCCGCCACCGCAGAGGCGATGAAGAAGATCGCCGAGGCCGCCGACCCGCTCTACAAGACGCTCGACGACGGCCAGAAGCGACGCCTTGCCATTTTGACTCACCATGCCGGCCATTTTGGTCCGGGTGGCTGGCGCCGCCGCTGGATGGAGCGCGGCGAGGACGGCTCCGACGGTCCGCATTTCGGCGGCGGCCACCGATTTGGCCCCGACCACATGAATGACGAGGACTCCGGACGGCTCTGACGCCGCATCGCCGGCATCGTTAACGATCATTGGGGAAAACCGCCGGCCGCCGGCGGTTTTCTGCATCTGACGATGCGAAAAATCGCGTTCTCTTGCTGGACATCCACAAATCGCTTTGCTAAACGACCGGCTCTTGCGAAGGCTTTCCCGGATGCAAGTTCCGGGCGCATAGCTCAGTTGGTAGAGCAGCTGACTCTTAATCAGCGGGTCCTAGGTTCGAGCCCTAGTGCGCCCACCAAGCCTTTCAAGAACTTACACGAATCCTCCGGTTGAGAGTGCCGAATTCAAACGGTGTTTTTTTGACCGCCGGCGGTCATCTATTCGCGACAATGTGATCAACAAGGTCGGGCCAAACTGGGGCTTGAGCGGCGGCTTGTTACTTATTCGAGGTCGCCAGAAGAAAACTACTCGGCTCCACGGCATAAGACTATTCCGCTTTCTCCTCCCTCCTACTGTATGCCAAAGTCTTCTCCGGCCGTACAACCGGAGAAGGGGAAAATCCGAATTATGATCATGGATCGTGGAATTGCCGCCGACGCCATGGGCGAGGGGACTCTGGCTGGGCTTCCGTCGCGGCTTCTCAATCGCCGGGCGTTTCTGTTCGGCTCCGCTGCTGGTCTCGCCGCACTGGGCCTGGCCGGTTGCGCATCCGACTACATGAGTCTGGCCGAGGCGGAGAAAGTCTACGGGCCTGTACCGGATGAGAAATTCCCGATCCCTGCGGTCGATGTTAGCAAGATCAATCCGAAATATTTTCGCAAGACAGTGCGCTACGACAGCAATGAGGCGCCCGGTACGATTATCATTGATCCCGGCAAATACTATGTTTACCGCATCGAAGGCGAGGGAAATGCTACTCGCTATGGCGCCAACGTTGGCCGCGATGGGTTTCGGTGGAACGGTGAGGCTTATGTCGGGCGCAAAGCCGAATGGCCTACGTGGACGCCACCCAAGGAGATGATCGCGCGCCAGCCGGAGGCGGGAAAATATGCGCGCGGCATGCCGGGAGGTCTCGACAATCCCCTTGGTGCCCGCGTGCTCTACCTCTATCAAAACGGGGTTTACACACTTTACACGATCTATAGCACCAGCGCCCCGGAAACGATCGGAAACGGCATTACGAGCGGTTGCACCGGCCTCCTCAGTCAGGACATGATCGATCTCTATTCGCGAACGCCCGTCAAAACGAAGGTGATCGTGCTGCCGGCATGACCGAGATCAGCTGTTTGCGCGCGCGTTTCTCGTAGGTGGGCAATTGTCGTGCCGACCGATGGCGGCCGGCAGCACGCACAATACGGCGATCGCTGTCCGCGCCTTCGGCGAAGCCGCCGTAGCGGAAAGACGTAAACGAGAATTCATCTGGGATCCTCAATGAGGGTCGTCTCTTTCATCGAAGGCTTCTGCCGACACAATACTCAAGCGCAGGCATCGCAAAGTCGCGACCTCGGGTTCAGGATGCTAGCTTACGTCTCGCTTTTCGGGCTGACCTGTGCTTCGCGACGCCACACGCTCGGGCTGACGCGAACCAAGCTCGAGAACACGCGCGTAGAGTGGCTTTGATTGGCAAACCCGGCTGATATCGCGATCTCGGAAAGAGATAGGCCACGAACAGTCATCAACTGCTTGGCCGCGCTGACGCGTTGGCGAAGGAGCCACTGATGTGGGGCAGTCCGACGGATCTCCGAAACGCTCGAGAAAAATGGCTGGCGAGAGACCCAACTCAGCCGCGATTTCCCGCAACGTGAACTTCCCGCCGAGATCGGCCTCAAGCTTTTCGCAGGCACGCTTCACTTGCCGAGGAGCAAGACCGCTGGATACACGTTCGGCGTTACCCAATACACCATACGCCTGCGCGACGTGCGCTGTTAGCGCTAGCATCATGTGATCCACGAAAAGCTGGTTCGCTTCGGATGGCCGGCGCAATCCCTGCAGCAGCGCCGCGCCGATGTGATGCACGGTTTCGTCTTGAAAGCCGTTGCCGAACTGACAGTCGAGTTGGCCAACACGCCGCACGCCAAACTGCTCCGCGGTGCCGTCAAGTGCGATAGCAGGAACGTAGAAATGAATGGAGCGGAACGGCTTATCATCACAAAGCGCGGATCGTTCTTCATGTCCTTCGCCTCGCGGTGCCCGGCGCGATCTCGACGGCGGTGATGACCGGAAATTTGGCCAATGCCGTCTTGTCGGCGATGGATCTGCTCGCCGTGCGCACCCCTCTGCTGCCGCATGATTCCACGCCGCTCAAGCGCTCACTTCATCGCCTGCTCGGCTTTGTCTTGGGGTGTGTCATTGCCGCAGGAGCGGTTTGCTGCTGCGAGACTGGGCCTAGTTCCTTCCGACAGCACTGGCAGCAGTCGCAGTCGCGTTGCGGTAGCGACCGCCGAAGGTCTGCTGTCGTGTAAGCCCTCACTTCGCCGGCTCATATCCGTCGGTAAGGGTTCCGAGAAAGGCAACGACGTCGTCGATCTCGGCCGGTGTCAAGGCAGGCGCATCACCGGCCTTGCGGTCAAACGGCGGATCCATGGAGACATTGACCTTCGCCGTTCCGGGCAGATCGTCATATTTGTCGATGCTGCCATCGGCGTTGCGTGGGTACCAACGTTCGGGCTGGGTTTCCCTCTCGACATAGAACCGTACGGCGTCGCGCAGGGAATGCACGGCGCCGTTGTGAAAGAAGCTCTGGCGGAGGGCGACGTTGCGGAGCGTCGGCGTACGGAAGAGGCCGCAATAGTCCTTGCGCTTGAGGAAATCCGTGCGCAGGGGCCCGCACAAGCCGAGGTCGAAATAGGCCGGGTCCTTGTTGGCGGGAATATCGCGATTGCGCGGCACCCCGAGCGCAATCAGCCCGTAATCGGTGAATTGGGGCGGGGTGCCGTCATTGCCCCGCCGGCTGATATGGCAGAAGGCGCAATTGCCCTTGTTCGGCGCATTGAACAGTTCGACCCCGCGCGCTTCTTCGGGAGTGAGTTCGGCCTTGCCGGCCAGCACCGCGTCATACTTGCTCGAATAGGGATAAAAGGTCCGATAGTCCTGCTGGAACACTTCCAGTGCCTTGAGGGCCGTCTTGGTGACGGTGGCCGGATCGGCGGCCGCCTTGGGGCCGGCAATAGCCGCGATCTCCTTGCCATGGCCCGCAGCGAGTACGCGGCGGGCTACGTCGGCCGCGTCCCGATTGCCCATCTCGACATCCGAGAGAAGCGGAATCCTGGCCTGGTCGGCGCCACGGTCGATCCGTCCATCCCAGGTGAGCCCTCCGGTCGGGCCGTTATCGATGCTTTCGTCGGCCTCGTCCTCGGAATCGTGGAAATGCTCGGTGAAGGGCGGCACCGCCTGCAAATATTTCAGGGAAGGGACGGCTCGCGTCCCCACCTGGTGCATGTCGCCACCTCCCAGTTGCACCGCGAGGGCATTGGCCGGGCCGAAACCGTGGGCGGGATCGTGGCAGGATGAACAGGCAAGCTTGCCCGACCGCGAGAGCGACGGATCGAAAAACAGGGCCCGGCCGAGCGCGCCGAGCCGCTCGGCCTGCCGGCGCGCCTCGGCGCGTGACATCTCCGCCTCCGCCCGGCCAGGACCGATGGTCAAAGCCGACAGGACGATCGCCGAGACAATCGCCGACGAGAAAACCCAATGCTTGATCCGCATGTTGGCCGGAATATGCGACTCACTTGCCCTTGAGCACCAGGGCGCTGGTCAGGTCGCCGAGCGGCTTCTGATCGTGAGCGGCGATCGCGGCGTCGCGCACGGTGATGCCGTGCAAGGTCGGCAACTCGAAGCGGCGCGTGATGAAGCGAAGGATCGACGTCGTATCCATCGGCGTATGGTCGACATAGCCGTGCCGCGCATAGGGAGAGACGATGATGGCCGGGATGCGAGAGCCGGGGCCCCAGCGGTCGGCCTTCGGCGGGGCCACATGATCCCACAGGCCGCCATTCTCGTCATAGGTGACGATAACAAGCATATGCGGCCACTGCGGGCTCTTCTCGAGATGCGCGACCACGTCGGCGATATGGGCGTCGCCGGCCTGGATGTCGGCATAGCCCGAATGCTCGTTGAGATCGCCCTGCGGCTTGTAGAAGGAGACCTGCGGCAGCTTGCCGTCGTCAATCGCCTTGATGAACTCGGTGCCCGCCAGGCCGCCGTCGCGCAGATGCTCGGCACGCGCGGCGGTGCCGGGGGCGAAATTGGCATAGTAGTTCAGCGCCTGATGGTGATACTGGAAGTTCGGGACCGGCGACTTGTTGCCGTGATCCAGGACATCCTGCCACGCGCCGCCATACCAGGCCCAGGTAATGTGCTTGAGGCTGAGCAAATCTCCGATCGTCGGTTCGGTCTGCGGCGGCAGTGTCGTCGCATTCGCCGGATCTGCATAAGCCTTGTCACCATCCTTCGCCGGTTGGTTGCCGCTCGGTTGATAGGGCGGCTGCATGGTGTTCACGGCGTAGAAATCGGGGGTGAGATTGCCGTCGCTGACATATTTCGGAATGCCGTCCATCGCCGATTTCGGCGAGTTGGCGGCTTCCTTCAACGTCACGCCGTCCGTCTTCACAACGGAGATCGACGGCTTTGCCGGATTGGTGTCGGCATTGGGGTAGGTGGGCACGCAGGCGCAGACCAGCCATTGGTGGTTGAGAAACGAGCCGCCGAACGCTCCCATGAAAAAATTGTCGGCCAGCACGTACTTCCGGGCAACCTTCCACATCGCCGTTTTCGATCCGTCCCAGAGGCTCATCACCAGGGCGCCGGAGTCGGCATAGGCGACGAATTTATCGTTGCGGCCGCCATCGATCTGCATCTGGTTCTGGTAGAAGCGGTGCCAGAGGTCGTGCGTGACGGTGCCGTAGCCGAGCTTGAAGCCCTTCGGGTCGTCCAAATAGAACGGGCGATTGGGCAGATGCTCGGTCTGGGCCTGGGTCACCGGCGGCGTCACGCCCTTGGCGGTCAGGCCATCCCAGATCGGCGGCAGTTCGTGGAACGGCTTGCCGTCGCGGTCGCGCTGGATCCGCGTCCGGGCGGACGCCTTCGCCACGCCGTTCGCGCCCGGGAAACTGCCATACAAATTGTCGAAGCTGCGATTCTCCGCATAGATCACCACGACCGTGTCGATCAGCGTCAGATCGGCGGCACCCTTGGCCGAATGGGCCAGGGTGCCCGGACCGTTTCCGGCCGCCAGTGCCGGACCGAACGCGCCGATGAAGAAACTCGATGCACAAAGAACAGCCGCCGATTTCGTTCGCATTTTAGTCCCCCGCCCGCACTTGATTTTTGCAATCGTCCGTTCAGTTTTCGTCATAGCCGGATGCTCGCCAAGGGCGCGTCCGGGTCGCCGTGAAGATATCCGGCCATAGGCTCGGTTTGCAATTCATAGAGGCGGGCGCCAGCCTGCCTCTGCTGACAATCAGGACTATCCGCGTCGCGCTGCTGGCCTCACCAGCCCAGCTCGCGCAGATAGGCCGCGCGGGCGCCGACGCCGGTGTTGGTGAAATCGGTGAAGATGCCGTCGACGCCGAGACGGAAGAATTTCAGATCTTCCAGGCGTGGATCGGCGTGATAGTCGGCGGCCAGATATTTCTTCTCGTTCCGGAACGTGAAGGGATGCACGAACAGGCCGAGCTTGTGCGCGTCTGCAACAAGACTGGTGGGTTCCAGCGTCGTGGCGTCCGGCGTCGATCCTTTATAAGGCGTGCCGTCGGCGTTGCTGTCCTTCCAGGGCGAAATCTTGTACCCGACGATATAGGCCTTCCACGGACCAATGCCGTCGGCATAGGTCTTGATTTCCGCAAGACCCTCCGGAGTCAGCATCACATCGTACAGCCGCGCGTCACCCGCAACCGTCCAGTCGAACGGACGGGAATTGGTGATGTTGTTGAGCAGCACCTTGCCGGCCTTGAAGTCGATGCCGTTGCCGTCGACGAGCTGAACCACTCGCGCCTGAAGGCCATGGCTGCGCATGTATTTCAGGCTGCCGGGCTCGAAGCTCTGAACGAAGATCGGAGCGTCCTTCGAATTCAGGCCGTTGTCCTTGATGAGCTTGATCAGAGCGTCTTCGAGCGGACGGCTGCCGGGCGCGCCGCAACCGTTTGCAATGGCCTGGGCATTATTCCAGGTCGGATTCTTGGTCTCCGGATAGACCGAGATGGTGCGGCCAGTCTCCTTGCTCTTGGCCTTGGCGATGTCGACGATCTCCTGGAAGCTGAGGATCGGGAATTTGCCGTTGAATACCTTCGGCCGCTCGTTGGCCGCATCGTAGGTGGTGCCGGCGATCCAGTTCTTCAGCTCGGCCATGGTGAAATCGGTGATCGACCAGTCGTTGGTATGGTCTTCGCCGTCGACGATCAGCGATTTCAGCACCGATTTGGGATTGGCCGGATCGGTGAGATCGGTGGGATACTCAGCCGGCCCGCCGGCTGCAGAGTTGGGCGCCTTGACAAGGACGCCGGGCACGGTGCGCTTGCGGGCGGCAACCTCGGCATTGGTCTTCGCCACAGCGGCAACGTTGGTGTTGTCGCTGAGCCAAGGGTTGTGACGCGCCACCAGGATGCAATCCTTGGTCAGGTGCAGGTCCTCCTCGAAGGAGTCGGTGCCCAGCGCGGCGGCCAGCTCGTACGACGCCTCGGTTTCTTCGGGCATCAATCCCGGTACGCCGCGATGCCCGATGACCAGGGGTGCCTTGCCATCGAGAGTCAGGAAGGGCTTTGCGCCAGCGGGCGCCGAGCCGGTCTGTGCGAAGGCCATTGATGGCGGCAAGAACGCCAAAGCTACCGCGCCGAACAGGATCGCTCCAATATTCCCTCTCTTTCGTGAACGACTGTTCTTCATGGCCAAGCCCCTCCATCTCTTTCGCTGTCTTTTGCGTAGCACCGCTTCGAAGGCCACAAGGGCCGCCTCGATAGGCCCGATGCGCTTGTCCTTTTGTATCAATTCTCTGACAAACGGATGACTGACGCCCGCGCTGAGAAGGCCGCTGCGCGAGCCGTGGAGACGGGCCGATCCCAGGCTTTGTCGCGCGAGCTTGGTCCAACAAGAGGCTTGGCGATAGGCATGGCGGTTGACAGCCGATTATTATATGCCTAAAAATATGCAAATTCATATAATGTGAGATGCCTGAATGGACACGCATCCGCTCAAGCTCAAGGTGCAATCGGTCGCCGCGGAGACGCCGTCCGTTCGCGGCCTTGTGTTCGGCGTGGAGGGCGGTGCTGTCCCGCAATGGCAGGCGGGCGCCCATATCCGCGTATCGCTTCCGAACGGGGAGGAGCGGCCGTATTCCCTGATGGCTTTGCCGGGTCTGCCCAAAGGCACGTTAGCGCTGGGGGTGCTGCGCGAGGAGATCTCGACCGGTGGCTCCCAGTTCATGCACGCGCTCAGGGTCGGCGATGTCGTGCACGCGACCGGGCCGGTCAACAATTTCCGTCTGCATGAGGGAGCCTCGCCCGCGCTTCTATTTGCCGGCGGCATCGGCATCACGCCGATCCTGTCCATGGCAGCGGAGCTGCAAGCCTGCGCAATTCCGTATCATCTCCATTACGCGGGACGCGCACCGGGCCTGCTGGGGTTTCTGCCGCCGTTGCGGGCGATGTGCGCGCAAGGCCTGTCCGTTCACTACGACAGCGACAACTCGCGGCTGGATATCGCGGCGGCATTGCGGGATGCGCCATCGGATTGTCACGTCTATGTATGCGGCCCTTCTGGCATGATCGACGCGGTCAAGGCCGGTGCGCTCGCCGCCGGTATCTCGGCGGACCGCATCCACTACGAGCTCTTCAAGTCGGAGCCGCCGAACTCTCCCAACAGGCCGTTCGAGGTCGAACTCAAGTCGAGTGGGCAGGTGATCGCCGTTGCAGCCGATCAGACCATCATCCAGGCGCTCGAAGCGGCGGGGCTCGAGGTCCTCTACGATTGCCAGCGGGGAGATTGTGGTATCTGCCAGTGTGGCGTGATCGCCGGCCTTCCGGATCATCGCGACGTGATTCTCAGCGACGACGAGAGGGCCTCCAATAAGGTCATGCAGATCTGCGTGTCACGCGCGAAATCGGAACGATTGGTGCTCGATCTTTAACGGGAGGCAAGTGTCGCCATGGCGAAGTACGGAAGGAATGCCGTTGCGATCGAGGCGCTGGTCCGCGCAGCGGAAGTCCATCGCGACGTCTATGTCGATTCGGAGATCTTCGAGCTCGAAATGGAGCACCTGTTCCCGAACAGCTGGGTTTATGTCGGGCATGCGAGCCAGTTGTCGAAGCCCGGCGATTTCATCACCGCCACTATCGGCCGGCAGCCGGTGCTGGCGAGCCGCCATACCGACGGCTCCATCCATGTCTTCTATAATCGTTGTCCGCACAAGGGCGTGAAGATTGCCTCCGAGCCCTGCGGTAATACCGGAAAGTTCTTCCGCTGCCCCTATCATGCATGGTCATTCAAGACCGACGGCACGCTGCTCGCGATTCCCTTGAAAAAGGGCTACGAGGGCACGGGGTTCACCGATACCCAGGCGAATGACGGGCTCGCGAAGATCAGGAATGTCGTGGTCTATCGCGATTTCATCTTCGCGCGCTTGAACGACGACGGCGTGTCCTTCGAGGACTACTTCGGGGAGAGCCTGTCGACGATCGACAACATGGTCGATCGCTCACCGCAGGGAAAGCTGGCAGTCGAGGCAGTCCCCATCCGGTACATGCACACCTGCAATTGGAAAATGCTGGTCGAGAACCAGACCGATACCTGCCATCCGATGGTGGCGCATGAGAGCTCGGCCGGCACTGCGGTGAAGGTCTGGAAGCGCGAGCAGGGCGATTCCACGGAAACGCCCATGGCAGTGCAGCTCTACGGGCCCTTCATGAGCCCGTACGAGTTCTACGAGCAGAGCGGGATCAGGATCTGGCCCAATGGCCATGGCCATACCGGTGTCGCCAATTCAATCCATTCCAATTATTCCGACATCGAAGGCTATCTCGGCCAGATGGTCGCGGCCTATGGCGAAAAGCGGGCGCACGAAATCCTGGGAGAGGTCCGGCACAACACCGTCTATTTCCCGAACATCATGGTGAAGGGCGCGGTGCAGATCCTCCGCAACTTCATTCCCATCGCGGTCGACAGGACGCTGGTCGAGAGCTGGGTCTATCGTCTGGTTGGCGCGCCCGACAAGCTTTACGAGCGGGCACTGATGTATAACCGCTTCATCAACGCGCCGACCTCGATCGTCGGACATGATGACCTCGAAATGTACGAGCGGGCCCAGGAAGGGTTGAAGTCCAACGGCAATCAATGGGTCAATCTGCGGCGGCTCTACGAGAGCAATGAAGAGCAGGGCGCCACGGCAGTGATCAACGGTACGTCCGAGCGGCAGATGCGCAACCAGTTCCACGCCTGGGCCAAATTCATGACCATGGACATGGACAAGCGTGCCGAGGCCGCGGAATGATCAGCGAGAAGACCATTACGGATTTCATCTATCGGGAGGCCGAGCTGCTCGACACGATGCAGTGGCAGGCATGGCTCGATCTGTTTCACCCCGAGGCGCGTTACTGGATGCCGCTCGAATGGCAGCAGCAGGATCCGGTGCTCCAGCCGTCACTGATGTACGAGGACCTGTTGCTGCTGAAGGTCCGCGTCGAACGGCTGGCGGGCGAACGGACCTTCAGCCAGAAGCCGAAGAGCCGCTGCCATCATCTGCTCCAGGCGCCTCGGATCATCACGTGCGATGCTGCGGCCGGCGTATTCAAGGCGCGGACGTCATACATTTATACCGAGACGCGCGGCGACATGCTGGAGCGCTATTCGGGCTGGGCGTCGCACGATCTCGTTCAGGTCGGCGACGGCCTCAAGATCAAGCTCAAGCGCGTCGATCTCGTCAATTTCGACGCGCCGTTCGGCAACATCCAGCTCTTCATGTGAGTAGACCTTGACCGCAGCGACCACAGTATACGCCCGCTTCCGAGAGACCGCCCTTCGGCGGGACGAGGCTGGCTTCCTCAACGTGCTGCCGGAGACCGCCGAGATCTATGGCATCGCCGCGGGCGAGATCTCCTATCGTGACATGCTTGACCGGGTGGAGCACCGACGGACGGCGTTTGCAGCCCTTGGCTATGGCGAAGGCCGCCGGGTTGGGCTGCTGCTCCAGAACAGGCCGGTATTCATCGAGCTGTGGTTCGCGCTGAACGCGCTCGGCGTATCCGTGGTGCCCATCAATCCGGATTTGCGGATCAGCGAACTCGAATACATCGTTGCGCATTCCGAGATGAACGCGGCATACGTCCTCGGCGAGCGGCGCGAGGAGTTGGAGATGGCCGCGCGTCGAGCCGGCCGGCCGATCCCCGTCGTGACCGATCAAGACGACGTTCCTGCGCCTCTTGGTGGCGCGCGGCCGGCGAGCGCCGGTGACGGCGCGACCGAATGCGCGTTGCTCTATACGTCCGGGACGACCGGGCAGCCCAAGGGCTGTGTACTCACGAACACCTATTTCCTGCATTCCGGCAACTGGTATCGCGATGTCGGCGGGCTGATCGATCTCAAGCCCGATGGCGAGCGCATGATCACGCCGCTACCGCTGTTTCACATGAACGCGATGGCGGTGTCGCTGATGGCGATGCTCTCGGTTGGCGGCTGCCTGACTATGCTCGATCGCTTCCATCCTCGTACGTGGTGGAATTCGGTGCGGGACAGTCATGCAACCTGCCTGCACTATCTCGGCGTCATGCCTTCGATGCTGATGAGTGCGCCACCGTCCGCTCAGGACCGCGCGCACACTGTGCGATTTGGGTTCGGCGCCGGCGTGGACAAGCTGTTGCACGCGCCGTTCGAAGCACGCTTTGGCTTCCCACTGTTGGAAGCCTGGGCGATGACCGAGACGGGAAGCGGCGGCGTCATCGCCGCCAATGTCGAGCCGCGCAAGGTCGGCACGAGCTGCTTCGGCCGTCCGATCCCTGAGGTCGACATTCGTATCGTCGATGACGGCGGCAACGAGGCGGCGGTAGGCATGCCGGGCGAGCTGCTGGTGCGCAGGGCGGGCGCGGATCCGCGCTACGGCTTCTTCCGGGAGTACCTGAAGAACCCGGAGGCCACCGCCGAAGCCTGGGAAGGGGGCTGGCTCCATACCGGTGATATCGTGTCGCGCGATGCGGATGGTGATCTGCATTTCGTCGATCGCAAGAAGAATGTGATCCGGCGCTCCGGCGAGAATATTGCCGCGGTCGAGGTCGAGTTCGTTCTCAACCGCCATCCTGCGATTCGGCAGGCCGCAGTCGCGGCGACGCCCGATCAAGTACGCGGCGACGAGGTCGCGGCCGTTATCATTGCCGAGCAGGGCGGCGCAGATCGTGCGCTGGCCGAGGACATCGTGCGCTGGAGCCTGGAGCAGATGGCCTATTACAAGGCGCCCGGTTGGATCAGCTTCGTCGATCGACTTCCGCTGACCGCAACGGAGAAGATCCAGCGTGGCGGGCTCAAGGAATTCGTCGCGAAGCTGATGCGCGAGGGCGCCTTCCATGATCTCCGCGACCTCAAGCGGCGGCAGGTCTGACGCATGCTGTTTGCAGGATTTCAATCATGAGCCAAACCTGCACCACGGTCATCACCGGCGGCAATTCGGGGATCGGTGAAGCCCTTGCGAAGAAGCTCGTCGAGAAGGGACAGCGCGTGGTCTCGGTGGGGCTCGACAAGCCGACCTGGACGCACGACCTGCTCGCCGCCTATCGCGCGGACCTGACCAGCCCCGCTGAAACGCGGTCCGTCGCGGAAGAGATCTGCCGTGATCACACCGTCGATTGCCTCGTGCACAACGCCGGCATGATCCTGCCGAATCTGCTGCCCGATGCGACGCCGGAGGACATTCTGACGCTGGCGCAGTTGCATCTGGGGGCGCCGATGCTGCTCACCCAGGCGGCGCTGGAAGGGATGCGTGCGCGCCGCTTCGGCCGGATCGTTTTCGTGAGTTCGCGGGCCGCGATGGGGGCGGTGACGCGCTCGGCCTATTCGGCCACCAAGGCCGGTGTGCACGGCATGGCGCGGACCTGGGCGCTGGAGCTTGCCGCGAACGGCATCACGGTGAACGTGGTCGCGCCGGGGCCGATCCTGACTAACAATTTTTGGGGCATCGTCCCGAAAGGCTCCGAGCAACAGGAGCGGATGGCGCGCAACGTGCCGGTCGGGCGTCTCGGCTCGCGCGAGGACGTGGCGCACGCGATCGAATTCTTTCTCGACACACGCTCCGACTTTGTGACGGGTCAGGTGCTCTATGTCTGCGGCGGGACCAGCCTCGTCGGCCTCGGTCCGTGATCGCGGGGATCAAATCTGGTTCTGGCGAATATTGTCGACCATCTTCGCGAGCACGCGCGCGCACACCTCGATGTCGTCGGCGTCGATGCCGGCGGTCAGCCGGTCGTAGTTCGTTTCCATGATCGGCCAGATCTTGCGCAGTAGGGCCTCGCCCTCCGGCGTCAGCCCCACGACCCGGCGACGTTGGTCCTCCTCCGCGATCTCGCGCTTGACGAGGCCCGACGACACCATGGACTTGACCATGCGGCTTGCGGTCGACTGCTCGGTGACCGCAAGAACTGCGACCTCGTTCACGGTGAGGGTCTTGTAGATGAACAGGACCGACAGCGTTCGAAACACGACGTTGTTGATGCCGTGCTCGCTCAGGTCGCGGTTCTGGTCGAGGTTCCAGCGATTGGCAAGCCGGTTGAACAGATAGGGGATGTAAGTCTGCAGCTGCTCCCTGGTCCTCGGCGGACCCGACTTCCATCTGCTCTTGGATTCTCTGGCCATTATTTCTTGCGACTCTGCTTCTTGCCTTCAGTACGAATTTTGGAGGCGAGGGATTTCAAAACAGACAGCGCGGTGTCCAGTTCCTGTGTGGAGACGTTCTCCAGCCGTTTGGCGAGATGCTTCTTGTGGATTTCGGCCGCCTTCCTGAACAAGGCTTCGCCTTTAGGCGTCAGACGAACGATGAACGACCGCCGATCCTCGCTCGACATCTGCCTGCTGATCAGTCCATCGGCGAGAAGGCGCTGCACCAGTCCCGACACGTTACCGCCGGATACTTTCAGATTTTGCGACAACTGCCCGAGCGCCATGCCGTCGGGATATCGGTCGAGTTGAGCAAGCACGTCGAACTTTGCGAGCGACAAGCCGAACTCGGAGCTCAGCATGGCGTTCAGGGACGCAAAGATCTCGCCATGCAACGACAGCAATTGGAGCCAGAGCCGGGTTTCGACCTGGCCGAGGACGGGAATAATGTTCTCTTTGAGTGCTGCCGGCATCGCATGACCATCGAGAACACAGTGTCTCGTCTGACGGAGTTGAAGGGATAACCGCGGTCGTGCGCTCCGATTAGCAAGCTGAGAATTGTAGTCAAGAAGGCCGATCCTGACGTCCTTCCGGACCAACGGCAATCGAATCCTGTGTCAGCCCGATGCGGTCATGCGAAGGACTTGATGGTCTGGATCACACCGTCGAGCTCCTTGCCCGCGCTATCCTTCAGCGCCGATTCCCGCAGGCGACGCGCCCAGTCGGCGGCATCGTCGCGCCGTTCGATCAGCTTGATCGCGGCGAGCGTCTTATCGAATTTTGACAGACCGCGGCTGTGGGTGTCGGAATAGCCTTTCACCAGGCGGCGGCATTGGACGATTTCGACGCCCAACTGGTAATTGAGGCCGACAGCATCGGTGGCGGCCTTGAGCCACTGGTCCCGATGCGCCGTTTCGATGGCATGGCGCAGCGAGCGGCGGCGCATGCCGCGCAGTCCGCCGACGACATAGAGCGCCAAGAACCAGGGCAGCGAATAGGTCCGCACCCGGCGTCCCTTGTTGACGCGACGGTCGAGCCAGGCGAGGAGGCGCGGCTTCCCGCCGAGCCAGCGGCCGAAGCCGGCGGGCAGCATGCCCATGACCTCTTCGATGCGGGGGTGCATGAACTCAGTCGTCTGCAGAACCTGGTCTTGCGTCAGTTCGAGCTCGCTCTCGATCCGTGCACGGCGGCCAGAGCGAGTTCTGAGGTCGGCGACGCGGATGACGTCGTCATAGCTCATGGCGTTAGCGAGATATTTTGCGGCGGCTTGCGTGAAGCTGAAATCCCTGGCGGCTCCGCCGCAGTTCCGATCGGCAGCGTGGAGCTTGCCGAGAATGTCGAGATATTCGGCACCATAGGCGACATCCTGGAAATCGACGACCTTTATCAGACCGGCGCGAGCCATGGTGCGCGAGGGCTCGGGCAGTTCCTGCTGCAATCGCGCGACGAGCGCGGCGAGATCCGGATCGGGCGTCGCGGGAGCGCGAACGTTGTCGGCTTTCGCCGACGGTGCGGGCGTCGCGACGTCGGGAGACCCGGCCTGAACCCGGTCAAAGGCGGCCTCGAAGGTCTCGATGCTGGCTCTGGCGCCTTTCTCGCCCGCGCGGATCACGTCGAGATAGCTGTCGCGACTGAACGGCAGCACGTTGGCCGCAGCGAGCGCGCCGAACATCGCGGCCGAAATGACACTGCCATGCGCGATCGCCAGCGCATTCAGGTCGAAGATGATCTCGGTCTTGGCTGCGACGCCGATCGCGTCGCTGACGGCGCCCGTGTCGGCGATGCCGTTTCCAGGCGCGATCTTTTCGCCGATCGCGAGTGAGCGGTGATTGGATGCGATCAGCGTGGTGCGGCCCGGGGTCACGAGGCCACGCAGGATCGAGCGGCCGGCCTCCATGAACTCGGCGGCCATCACGACATCGACATCACCGGGGGTCGGCATCAGCGACAGAATTGGCTTGCGGCCGTCGAGCGGCGGCATCGCTTCGATGTAGTAGATCGTGGCGCCGGTGCGCTGGGCGACGCCGGGCACCGAGGTCGATTGCGCGACCCAGCCGTGGTTCTCGGCGAGTTGGACGATCCAGTCGGTGAGGACGCCGCCGCCCTGGCCGCCCATCGCGACGATCGCGATCGAGATCGGCCGCTCGGTTGCGTCACCCGCGGCGGGGAGGGCCAGCCTAACCGTCTCGTCCCTCATGCGATCGCCTCGAGTGCCGGGCGCCGGCGGTCACGCCGCCGCTGCAGCCAGCCGATCGCGGCCATGGCGACTTTCGACTTGAACCTGTCCCAACGGTTCGGATTGTGAATGACGTCGGCGCGATAGAACGAGGGGCACAGTACGGCTGCTTCGGCGACCTCACCGCAATTGCCGCAGCCGACGCAGGAATTGTCAATCGCCGCAACCGGGTCGTCGCGCAACGGATCGTCCAGTTGCTTCACCGAGAGCGACGGGCAGCCGGAGAGCCGGATGCAGGCATGGTCACCCGTGCAGACGTCCTCGTCGACGCCGAAACGTTCCTTGACGATGCGGGCGCCGTCCTTGATCGCCTTGCTCAGCTGCGGCTTTACGCGGCGCTGCTTGTTCAGCATGCATTCCGAGGAGGCGACGATGACTTTCGGGCCTTCCTCCTTCGTCGTCAGCGCTTCCTTCAACGTGTCGCGCACTTTGCCGACGTCGTAGGTGCGGTCGATCTGCCGGACCCATTGACCGCCAATGCCCTTCACGGCCTGCACGATCGAATTGTTGGTGTTGCGCCGCTTGTTGGTCGCGCGCGATGAAAGGATATCCTGACCGCCGGTCGCCGAGGTGTAGTAATTGTCGACGATGACGAAGACGCCGTCATGCTTGTTGAACACGGCGTTGCCGATGCCGCTGGTCAGCCCATTGTGCCAGAATCCGCCGTCGCCCATCACGGCGATCGAGCGCTTGTCGGCCTTGACGTTGAAGGCCGAGGTGGAGGCCGGGCCAAGGCCGAATCCCATCGTCGTCGCGCCGATGTTGAAGGGCGGCAGGATCGAGAACAGATGGCAGCCGATATCGGCGGAGACATGGTGCTGGCCGAGCTCTTCCTCGACGAGCTTCATGGCCGCGAAGATCGGCCGCTCGGGGCAGCCGGTGCAAAGCCCGGGCGGGCGCGCCGGCACGACGTGCTTCAGCTTCTCGACCGCGGGGTGGTCGAGTACGGGGGCTGCATCCGGCGCCGGCGGCCTGTTGCCAAGCAATCTCGGCTCGGTCTTCTCGAGGAATTCCCTGATGCCGCCGAGCAGGACTTGCGCGGTATAGTCACCACCCATCGGCAGCACGTCCTTGCCATGGATGCGCGCCTGGATGTCCCTGCGCCGCAGCACTGTGCTGATCGCCTGCTCTAGATACTCCGGCTGGCCTTCCTCGACGATGAGGACGGCCTCCTTATCGAGACAGAACTCCGCGACCTCGGTGTCGATCACGGGGTAGGTGACGTTCATGACGTAGAGCGGGATCTGCGTGTTGCCGTAGGCGTCGGACAGACCGAGATATTGCAACGCGCGGATGACGTTGTTGTACATCCCGCCCTGCATGATGATTCCGACCTTGCCCTGCTTCGGTCCGATCCATTCGTTCAGTCCGTTGTCCCGGATGAATTCGATGGCCGCGGGCATCCGCGTCTTGATCTTCTCCTGCTCATGCTCGTAGGCCGCCGGCGGCAGCACGATGCGGCCGACGTCGCGCCTGGGATTGTTCAACGCGTCCTTGATGGTGTGGGCCGGCTTGACATTGTCCTTGCAGGCAAAGCTCCCGTGCATGTGGCAGGCACGCACGCGGACTTCGAGCATCACGGGTGTGTTCGAGACCTCCGAGAGCTCAAATCCCTTTTCGATCAGGTTGACGATGCATTCATGGTCGGGCCGCGGATCCAGCAGCCACATCTGCGACTTCATCGCAAAGGCGTGGGTGCGCTCCTGCATGATGGAGGAGCCCTCGCCGTAATCCTCGCCGATGATGATCATCGTTCCGCCGGTGACGCCGCCCGAGGCGAGATTGGCCAGCGCGTCGGAGGCGACATTGGTGCCGACCGTCGACTTCCATGCGACCGCGCCGCGCAGCGGATACATGACGGACGCCGACAGCATCGCCGCCGCAGCCGCTTCACTGGCGGAGCTCTGGAAGACGACGCCGAGATCGTCGAGCACGTCCTTGGCGTCGGCGAGCACGTCCATCAGGTGCGAGATCGGCGAGCCCTGATAGCCGCCGACATAGGCGACGCCGGATTGCAGCAGCGCCTTGGTGATGGCGAGGATGCCTTCGCCGCGGAAGGTGTCGCCATCGCCGAGCCGGAGATCCTCGACTTCGCGAGCAAAAGACCGTTCAGCCATTGCACCCTCCAGAAATATGCGTTAGCATACGTTTATATGTGAAGTAAGTCAACGCCATGCCATGCTATCACGCTTGCGGATCTTGCTACGGGGCGTCATGAGCCAGCGGACAGGGTAGGGCCAATGCTGAAGCTACCTCGCTTTAGAGCTGCCGCCGTCCAGGCTTCACCTGTCTATCTCAACCCGGGCGCGACCGCCGACAAGGCGGCCTCACTGGTGCGTGAGGCCGCGGCCAACGGCGCGAAGCTGGTCGCGTTCCCCGAGGTGTTCGTTCCCGGTTATCCCTATTGGAACTGGATCACCGATCCGGTCACGGGAAGTGCCTGGTTCGAGAAGCTCGCCAAGGCATCCGTCCTGGTGCCGGGTCCTGAGATCGACGTCGTCAGGAAAGCGGCGCGCGATGGCGGGTGCTACGTGGTCCTCGGCGTGAACGAGCGCAGCCCGGTGTCGCTGGGCGCGATCTACAACACGCTGGTCTTCATCGGCCCGGACGGTGCGCTGCTTGGCAAGCACCGCAAGCTGGTGCCGACCTGGGCCGAGAAGCTGACCTGGACCGGCGGTGACGGCTCGAGCCTGCGGGTCTATGAGACCGCGATCGGACGCCTTGGCGGCCTCGCCTGCGGCGAGAACACCAACACGCTGGCGCGCTTCGCGCTGTTGGGACAGGGTGAGCTCGTGCATGTCGCGAGCTACATCGCGCTTCCCGTGGCGCCGCCGGACTACGACATGGCGGAGGCGATCAAGCTGCGCGCGATTGCCCACTCTTTCGAAGGAAAGATCTTCACGATCGTCTCCTGCTCGACGGTGTCGGAGGAGATCATCGCTGCGATGGAAACCGTCGTTCCCGATGCGCGTGCGCGCCTGCAGCGGAATCGAGTGCTTTCTCGGGGATCATCGGGCCGGATGGCCGCGTGGTCGGCGCGCCGCTGATCGACGATGAGGGCATCGTCTATGCCGACATCGACCTCGATCGCTGCATCCAGCCGAAGCAGATGCATGACATCGTCGGGCACTACAACCGGTTCGACATTTTCGATCTGCGCGTCAATCGCCGCCTGCTGGCGCCGCTCGGCCTCATGGAGGGCGAACGCGCCGCGGGAGACGCGGCGGAGCCGGCCGGCTTCTCGTCCATTCCAGCCAGGCCGGAATGATGGTTCGGAACGCATCGACTTGAGGCGGCGTCACGAGGACTGGACTTGAAGGCGAGGACTTAGAGCGAAGACTTCAGAGGCGAGGACTTGGAGGACAGGATGCGCGAAAACGTTGTCGGCCGGGCCAATGTCGAGGATACGCCCGAGCTCAAGGCCTATTACAAGGATCTCGAAAAATACGAAGCGGGTGCCTTGTGGACGGTCGCCAACAAGATCGAGCCGTGGCAGCCGCAATCGGCATCCGTTCCCGTGCTCTGGCGCTACAACGATCTGCGCGAGCACGTGCTGCGCTCCGTGGAGCTGGTCTCGCCGGAGAAGGCTGGACGGCGGGTGATCTACCTCAACAATCCGGGACGCCGCGACGTGTCGGCCGCGGTGGGCTGGCTCTATTCGGGATTGCAGGTGATGCATCCCGGCGAGGTGGCCTCCGCCCATGCGCACTCCGCCTCCGCCTTGCGCTTCATCATGGAGGGCGCGGGCGCCTATACCATCGTTGACGGTCACAAGATGACGTTAGGGACGCGGGATTTCGTGCTCACGCCGAACGGCACCTGGCACGAGCATGGCGTCGAAGGCAATGGCTCCGTCTGTATCTGGCAGGACGGGCTCGATATTCCGCTCGTCAACGCGCTGGAAGCTAATTTCTTCGTCGTGCATCCGAAGGTCCAGCAGGAGGAGTCCGGCTATCCCGTTGACGACATGACCAAGACCTGGGGCAACCCCGGTCTTCGGCCCGCAGACTCGCGATGGTCGAAGGGTTATTCCCCGATGTTCAAATATGAGTGGGATCCGACCTACGATGCTTTGCGGAAATATGCCGCCGCGACCGACGGATCGCCCTACGACGGCATTCTCATGAACTACGTCAATCCGATCACCGGCGGCCACGTGATGCAGACAATCGGCGCGAGCATGCAGCTGCTGCGGCCCGGCGAGACGACGAAATCGCATCGGCACACCGGAAGCTTCATCTATCAGGTCGCCAAGGGGCGCGGTTATTCCGTGATCGGCGGCAAGCGGTTCGAGTGGGAGGAGCGTGACATCTTCTGCGTACCCTCCTGGGCCTGGCACGAGCACGGCAATCGTTCGGAGAGCGAGGACGCCTGCCTGTTCTGCTTCAATGATCTGCCCGTCATCGAAGGCCTCGGCTTGTACCGCGAGGAGGCCTATGGCGACAATGCCGGCCACCAGTCCGTTGCGGCCTGACATGTCCTTGCAGAAATCAAACGAAACAGCCGGATAAAGCGACCATGCGTCTTGTGACCTACACTTCGGGCTTCAGCGGCCCGCGCCTCGGGGTTCTCGTCAACGGGTTGGTTGTCGACGTCGAGCGCCTCGGTGCGTCGCGCGGCCTCGCTTGGCCGAGCGACATGCTGTCGTTCATCGACAACGGCGTTACCCTGCTGCCGGCACTCAACGAATGTCTTGAGAGCACCAACGGGCGCTTGCCGTCCGGCTCCGCCGTTCCGCTCGAGGATGTGAAGCTGCAAGCGCCGATCCCGCGCCCGCGGAAGAACATCTTCGGTATCGGCCTGAACTACCGCGCGCATGTGGCGGAATCAGCCAAGAGCCTGGACACCGACAAGGACTTGCCGAAGCAGCCGGTCGTCTTCTCCAAGCCGCCGACCTCGGTGATCGGTCCGGGCGCCGCCATCCAGCACAATGCGAAAATGACGCAGCAGCTCGACTGGGAAGTCGAGCTCGCCGTCATCATCGGGAAGACCGCGACCCGTATTCCGGTCGAGACCGCGCTGGAGCACGTCTTCGGCTATTCCGTGATGATCGACATTTCCGCGCGCGACAATCGTCGCGCCGGCCAGTGGATCTTCTCCAAGGGGATGGACACTTACGCGCCATTCGGTCCGTGCATCGTGACCGCGGACGAAATTGCCGATCCGCATGACTTGCGTCTGTGGCTGACAAAGAACGGAGTCGTGAAGCAGGATTCCAACACCAAATACATGATCTTCGACATTCCGGTTCTGATTGCCGACATTTCATCGGGGATGACGCTGGAGCCGGGCGACATCATCGCAACCGGAACCCCCGAAGGCGTCGGCGCCGGCATGAATCCGCAGGAATGGTTGTGGCCGGGCGACGTGGTGGAGGCGGGAATCGATGGCGTCGGTGTCATCCGGCACCCCGTCGTTGCGATCTGATGACGGTGTTCTCGTTCGATCGCGCGCTGCGATTTGGGGATTGCGATCCCTCAGGGATCGCCTATTTCCCATCCTACCTGAACATCCTCAACGGAGTTGTCGAGGAGTTTTGGGAGAGCATCGGTTTTCCCTGGCCGGAATTGATCACGGTCCGGAAGATCGGGACGCCGACAGTGCATCTGACCTGTGATTTCTCGCGACCATCGAAGTTTGGCGACCTCCTGACGTTCAAGCTGAGAATAGAGCGGGTCGGCCGCGCGTCTCTGCATCTGGTGCACGTCGTCTCGGGTGCGGACGGCACGCGGTGGCGTGCCCGCCAGGTCCTCGCCGCGACGTCGCTCGTCGATCACCACGCCATTGCATGGCCCGACGATGTTCGCGCTGCGCTCGTTGCGCATCTGGACGCGGGCGCGGAAGCCGAGGCGGTGCCGTCATGATCTCGCTCTTCATGACATTCTTCGATCCGGCGGGCGAGCGGCAGATCGAACCTGATGATCTCGAGGCCGCCGCAGCACTGGTCGGATCGGTCATGGAGATGACCGAGGGCCTGCTGTTCACGCCGCTCGCGCAGTCGGTCGATCATCCTTATAAGGCGGACGGCTCCGGGCCGGTATTCGCGCTTCAATTGCGCTTTCCGGATCTCTTTGCGTGCGAAGCGGCGCTGGATCGCGACGGGGTTATCGCCCAACTCGGCGCGGGCGCCGGATTATCGAGTCTCGCCGGACTGGATGTCAGCCACCAGGTGATGGTGACGCGGGCGTTTCCCGTCGATGTCGCCGAACATCCGAAGGGAACGACAGCTCCGTGTAGTTATCTCGTCCACTATCCCGGGCCGGCCGAGGACATGAATGCCTGGAATGGGCATTATCTGGAGCACCATCCATCGATCATGCGGACCTTCCCAGGTGTGCGCCAGGTCGAGATCTATACGCGCATTGATTGGGTCGATCGGCTGCCGTCGCGCCGAGTCGAGCATATGCAACGCAACAAGCTGGTGTTCGATAGTCCGGAAGCGCTCGCGCGCGCGCTCAGCTCCGACGTGATCAAGCGCATGCGTGCGGATTCCGTTCAGTTCCCGCCATTCCAGGGCGGCAACAAGCACTTTCCGATGCTGACGAGGACGGTCCGGTCCACGACGCGGTAGATCCTAGTGTCCGCCGAGATAGGCCGTAATCAGCCTGGGATCGTGGATGAGATCCTTTGCGGGGCCGGACTGCACGATCTCGCCGGTCTCGAGGACGTAACCGTAGTCAGCCGTTTCGAGTGCAGCGCGGGCGTTCTGCTCGACCAGCAGGATGGAGACGCCCAAATCGCGCAAAGACGCGATGGTGCGGAAGATCTCGCGAACGATCAGCGGTGCGAGGCCGAGGCTGGGCTCGTCGAGCATGAGCAGCTTTGGCTTGGCCATCAGCGCGCGTCCCAGCGCGAGCATCTGGCGCTCGCCGCCGGAGAGAGTGCCAGCGGCTTGACGCTGCCGTTCCTTCAGGCGGGGAAAGCGATCATAGACTTCAGCCAGCGTCGTCTGCACGCCCGAGCGATCGCGCAGGCTGTAGGAGCCGAGCAGGAGGTTATCGGCGACCGACATGTCGGAGAACAGCTCGCGTTTCTCCGGAACGAGGCACAGCCTGCGCTCGACACGATCTTCGACTGACATCTTGCCGATGTCGCTGCCCTGGAACACCATGCGGCCGCGCGATGCAAGCAGCCCGATGGCCGCCATCAGGAGCGTGGTCTTGCCGGCACCGTTCGGCCCGATCACGGTGACGATCTGTCCTTCTTCGACGGACAGCGAGACGTTGCGAACGGCTTCGACATTGTCGTAGCAGACCGTCACGTCCGTCATGGACAACATCTCGCTCACGCGACGCCTCCAAGATAGGCCTCTTGAACCCGCTCGTCACTGCGGATCGCGCTCGGTACGCCTTCACAGAGCTTGGACCCGAAATCCAGCACCACGATGCGGTCGACCAGCGACATCACGAACTCCATGTCATGCTCGACGATCAGGATGGTCAGATGATCCGCCCGCAGGGATCGCAGCAGCTCGGCAAGCCTGAGCTTCTCCTGTCGGCGCAGACCTGCCGCCGGCTCGTCGAGCACCAGGAGCGCGGGGTCCGCGGCGAGCGCGCGCGCGATCTCCAGGATGCGTTGATTGCCGAGGGGAAGCTTGCCCGCGAGCTCGAATGGCTTGTCGCCGAGCCCGACGCGTTCGAGCTGCATCAGCGCCTCGTGGCGGACGCTCGCCTCCTCGCGTCGATTGAGCCGGAAGGCGCCGGCAAACAGGCCTGTATGGGTGCGGGCATAGGTACCGAGCATGACGTTTTCCAGCAGGCTCATGCGCGGCCGCAGCTTTACGTGCTGAAAGGTTCGCGCGATCCCGCCCCTCGCGATGCGGGATTGTGCCTCACGCGATGATCGGACGTCCCGCAAAGACGATCTCGCCCTTGTTGACCCGCAGTGCGCCGGTCAGGCAGTTGAACATCGTGCTCTTGCCGGCACCATTCGGGCCGATGACGGCGAGGATTTCACCTGACCGCACCTCGAAGCTGACATTGTTGACGGCGACGAGGCCGCCGAACCGACGCTCTGCGCCGTCCACCTTCAGAAGCAACTCGCCCGGCGCCGGCTGTGCGCGGCGGGGCAGGGGCGGGGCCGCCGGCGGCCGCTCGCGCTGCATTTTCGGCAGATAGCGCGCGACGAATGGCACGATGCCTTGCCGCGCCCATTGCAGAAACAGGATGAACAGGGCGGAGAAGGCGACGATCTCGAGCTGGCCGGATGCCCCCTTGGCGATGAGCGGCAGATAGTCCTGCACGCTGTTCTTCAACAGCGTCACGATGGCCGCCCCCACGACGCCGCCGAGGAGGCTGCCGGCGCCGCCGACCATCGACATCATCAGGTACTCGATGCCCATGCCGGCATCGAACGGGCCTGGGCTGATGAAGCGGCTCATATGGGCGTAGAGCCAGCCGGAGAGCGAGGCCAGGAAGGCCGCGATCACGAAAGTCGCGAGCTTGATCCGAAAGGCGTTGATGCCGAGGCTCTCGACCAGCGTATTGCCGCCGCGCAGCGCGCGCATGGCGCGGCCGAGCCGGGAGTCCAGAAGGTTGTACCCGAGCAAGAGGACGGCCACGACGAACCCCCAGATCAGGAAATAGATCTGTTCGCTCGTGACCAGTGCGAACGACCCGAGGCTGATCGGCGGGATCGACGAGACGCCGTTGAAACCGCCGAGCCCCTCGATATTGCCGAACAGGAAGCCGATGGCCAATCCCCAGGCGACGGTGCTGAGCGAGAGGAAATGACCTTGAAGCCGCAGGGTGACGACGCCGATGATGGTCGCGACGCCGCAGGTCAAAGCGACGCCGAACAGGAGGCCGAGCCAGGGCGATTGTCCGTTCAACGCGGAGACCCACGCCGTCGCATAAGCTGCGATGCCAACGAAGGCCGCCTGTCCAAAGGACACGATGCCGCCGACGCCGGTCAGGAGTGCCAGGCCGATGGCGACCAGCGAATAGATACCGATGTAGTTCATCAGCGTGATGCTGAACGGGCTAAGGACGAAGGGCGCCGCCGCGAGGCACACCACAGCTGCGACCGCACCAAGCTGAACGTGAAAGCGCGTCATTCCTCGATCTCCTCCTCGGAATGCACCGAGACGAGGGAACGCCAGATCAGAATCGGGATCAGCAGCGAGAACACGATGACGTCCTTCAGCGCGCTGCTCTGGAACGATGCGAAGCTCTCCAGAATGCCGACGCCGACGGCGCCAATGGCCGCGCCGGGATAGCTGGTCATGCCGCCGACGATGGCGCCGACGAAGGCCTTGAGGCCGATCAGGAAGCCGGAATCGTAGAACACGGTGTTCACTGGCGCGATCAGGATTCCCGATACGCCTGCCATCAGTGACCCCAGGAGATAGGCGATCGTGCCGGCGCGCGCCGGCCGTATCCCCATCAGGCGGGAGCCGGTCCGGTTCACGGCCGTGGCGCGCAGGGATTTGCCGACCAGCGTGAAGTCGAAGAAGAGATAGAGCAGCCCGCTGAACACCAGCGCCGCAATCACGATCAGCATGGTTTGGCCCGTGATCAGGACACTTCCGAACTCCATCGAGAACGAGGTGAGCGGCTCGGTCCGCACCCCTTCGGGGCCGAAGAACAGCAGGCCGAGACCCACCAGCGCGAAATGCAGCGCCACGGAGACCGTCAGCAACAGGAGCACTGTGCCATCGGCGATCGGGCGGAAGACGATGCGGTCCAGCAGAGGCGAGATCGGCATGATCAGCATCAGCGCCAGCAAGAGCCTGACGGCGAGGGGCGGATCCAGGCGCGTGACGAGCCAGGCGGCGCCGACCACGGCCAGGGGAAGCGCGAGATAGAAGAGGAGGGCGCGGGGGATGAGCCGAAGCTCGCGCGCGCGCAGGAGTGATATGATTTCGATCAGCGTCGCAAGGCAGGCAAGCACCACGACCAGCGTGCCGGTGCCCGGAAAGTGCTTCGCATCGAGGGCTGCAAGCGTCAGCGCGGTGAACGCGGCGATGTCACCGAAGGGAATGAAGATGACCCGCGTCACCGTGAAGATGAGGACGGTGCCGATCGCCACCAGCGCATAGACTGCACCGGTGGCGATCCCGTCGATCCCAAGGATGGCTGCGATGTCGCTCGTCATTGAGACGTCGTTCCCCCGTTCTGACTGCCGGCCCTGCCGTCTTCCGCCTATGGCGCATATTTCCAGGCGCCGTTCGTGAGGCGCACCACGACGAGCGAGCGCTCATCGACACCGGTCACAGAACCCGGCTTGAAGTTGTAGACGGCATGGACGCCCGCCAGCTCCTTGGTGCTCAGGATCGCGTCCCGCAGCGCCGTACGGAATTCGGCGGTGCCGGGCTTCGCGGCCTTCAGCGCGCGCTCGGCGGCGTTGGTGAAAATCAGCCAGGCATCGAAGGAATAGGCGGAGAAGCCGTCGGTGGTCGGAACGTTGTGAGTCTTCTGATAGACAGCGCGGAAATCCATCGCGATTTTTTTCGCGAAATGCCCCTCGGGAAGTTGCTCGGCCACGATGACGGGACCGGCGGAAACTTGAATGCCCTCGGCAGCCTTGCCGCCGACGCTCACGAAGTCTGGATTGACCAGCGCCACCGTGCCGTAGGTATTTCCCTTAAAACCCCGTTCGGAGAGAGTGAGGAGCGGCAATGCACCTTGCGTGCCGGAGCCGCCGATCAGCACGGCATCGGGCCGTGCGGCCATCACCTTCAGGATCTGCGCGGTCACCGATGTGTCGGTACGCGCATAACGTTCGTTGGTCTGGATCTTGATGCCGTCGATCGCCTCGGCGGCCTTGGCGCCGTTATAGACGAGATCGCCCCACGCGTCGGAGAAGCCGATATAGCCGATGTTCTTCATGCCGTCGCGCTTCATGCGATCGGCGATGACCTTGACGAGGAGGGAGGCAGGCTGCGGCACCGAGACGACCCACTGCTCCGGCGATTCCGGGAGCTTGCCGATCGGCGAAACCGCGATCATCGGCACCTTCAATTCGCTCGCGACCGCCGCCATGGCGATCGTCGACGGCGCCGTCGCCGTGCCGATCAGCAGGTCTACCTTCTCTTCCTCCACGAGCTTGCGCGCATTGCGGGTCGCGGCCGACGGATCGGAACCATCGTCGAGCTGGATCAGGCGGATGGTCTCGCCGTTGATCGTTTTCTTGTATTCATAGGCAGCACTGATTCCCCGCCCGTAGGGGATGCCGATCGACGAGCCATTGCCGCTCAGCGACGTGACAAAGCCGACGGTAATGTCGGCGTGCGCAGCCGGAGCTGCGAAGATTCCGGCGACGAGTGCGAGTGAGCTCAGAAGTCTTGCGCATTTGCGTTCTCCTCCGTTGACGCTGAATATGAATGCCCGGAAGCCGGGCGGAGAGCCCGAACCGCGAACGAAGCCATTGAAGCATTGCTGCGGCGCCAAAACGTCTGGCGCGATCAAGGAGAGTTTGTTCAGCCGGATGTCAGCGGCCATGGTGATGCTTGCCGCTCGAACAAGGGATCCTGTGGCGGATACCGGCGAGCGTCTCTGAAAGGGATGAAAAGTCATGGCTGCGGTCGCGATGCGCGACCGGCGATGCTGCTGCCGGCTGTCCAAGCCCGACGATTGTCCACCCGATCGAGTCTCTCAAAATCGGCCGCCCTGCAACATTGTCGTTATGGCCGCCGGTCACCGGTCGGCGAAGGATTACTTAAAGCCTAAAGTATTCTCGGTGGGCTCGTCAACATGTGTCACGGCACCGTCAGAAAAAATGTCGTTGCATACAATTCCATGGCGTCCCGCTGGTTTCCTCTCTCATTTATCATAGGAAGCTGCCATGCTCGTCCGGACCCGAGGGCGGCCTTCCTTGACGCTGCGGCGCGATTTGACGCGTCAATTAGTTTATGGTTGAAATATACGTGTCGGCAGCCGACGAGCGATCCTTCCATCACGTTCGGGGACAAGGACGATGCGCATCTTCTGGCAAAGCTTCGTTGATGCGAGCGTGAACGCGCCCTACATGGCGCGGCTGTCGGAATACCTCAACGACATCGCGGCGCCAGGCACGACCGTTCAGGTCGAAGGCATTTCGCCGCCGGATCGGGAGTTCGGCCGGCTCGCTGAATTGCGCTGCGCCGTGCAGGCGATCGACAACGGCATCGCGGCCGAGGAGAGCGGATTCGACGCCTTCGTGATGGGGCATTTCCAGGACCCCGGCCTCTACGAGCTTCGCTCCGCGCTCGACATTCCCGTGATCGGGGCCGGCGAGGCGACGCTGCTGGCGGCATCGCAGCTCGGCCGACGCCTTGGCCTGGTGACGATCGATCCGGTCTTTGAAGTCTGGCACTATGAGCAGGCTGAGCGCTACGGCCTCGGCGATCGCGTCGCGCATGTGACCGGTCTCGGCTGCAAGCCCGAGGATTTCGCGAGCGCGTTCGCCGGCGACAAGGCCGCGCACGCGCGCATGATCGAGGATTTTGTCGCTTGTGCACGTCCGCTCGTGGAGCGCGGCGTCGATGTCGTGATTCCCGCCGGAGTGTTGCCGGGCCTTCTGATCGGGCGGGAGCACGGCCTGAAGGTCGGACACGCGCCCGTGGTCAATTGCGCGGCGGTCGCGCTGAAGAGTGCCGAGATGTGGGTGCAGCTCAGGCAGCTCAATGGCACCGAGCCGAGTCGCGGACCGAGCTTCAAGCGCGCGAGTGCGGCCGCTCGCAGCGATTTTCGCGCGCTGCTCGGTCGCAATAGTCGCTAGTGCCGGCGCACGGTTTGGATTGGAGAGCAAGACATGATGACGCCTGAGAAGATCCTCTACGAGACCGAAGTGACGGCCACCGGCGGGCGGGATGGCAAGGCCGCGAGCGCCGACGGTCTGCTGTCGGTATCGTTGTCGTTGCCGAAATCGCTGGGCGGGCCCGGCGGCGAAGGCACCAATCCGGAGCAGCTCTTTGCCGCGGGTTATGCCGCGTGCTTCCTTGGTGCAGTCAAGCTCGTGGCGCGCACAAGCAAGGTCGTGCCGTCGGCAGAGCCTTCCGTGACTGCGAAAGTCGCCATGGGGCCGGTTCCTGTCGGCTATGCGCTCGCCGTCGAATTGAAGGTCAGTCTGCCTGGAGTTGAGCGATCCGTCGCGGAAGCGGTCGTCGCAGGCGCGCATGAGCGTTGCCCGTATTCGAACGCGACCCGCGGCAATATCGACGTCAAGCTGACGGTGATCTGAAGCGAACGGGCAAAGGCAGGCGATCGGTGCAGACTTCGTTGCGCACACCGTACGACGGTATCGTGATGGCCGCTCCCGTCACGATCCCTTATGTGCGCTATTCCATCGAAAGCGCGCAGTGGTGGATCGGGCGCGCGCTGAGCGCGCTGGTTGCGCAGGCCGGCATCAAGGCCTCGGACATCGACGGTCTCTGCGTCTCCAGCTTCACCATGGCCCCCGACAGCGGGATCGGGCTGACGCAGCATTTCGGGCTCTGCGTGCGATGGCTGGACACGATCCCGCTCGGTGGCGCGAGTGCCATCGCAGCCTTGCGAAAGGCGGCGCGTGCGGTTCAGGCGCACGATGCGGACATCGTCGCGTGCGTGGCGGGTGACACCAATCACGTCGATTCCTTCCGGCTGACGCTGGAGAATTTCTCGCGCTTCAATCAGGATGCGGTCTATCCTTATGGTGCGGGCGGGGCCAATTCGAGTTTTGCACTGATTGCGCGCAACTACATGCGGACGTTTGGTGTGACGCGCGAGGATGTCGGCAGGATCGCGGTCGCCCAGCGCGCCAATGCGCTGCGCAATCCGCACGCGCTGATGAAAACGCCGCTGACGATCGAGCAATATCTGGCGGCCCGTCCCATTTCCGATCCCATCCATCTGTTCGATTGCGTGATGCCTTGTGCCGGCGCCGAAGCCTTCCTTGTGATGCGGGACGACACGGCTGCATCACTGGGACTGCCGGCCGCAAGGCTGCTCTCGACGATCGAGCGGCACAACGCCTTTGCCGAGGATCCGATGCAGGTGCGCGGCGGCTGGGCGATGGACATCGACGAGCTCTACGCCATGGCCGGTGTGAAGCCCGACGATCTCGATGTCGTGCAGACCTACGATGACTATCCCGTCATCACGATGATGCAGTTCGAGGATCTCGGCTTCTGCAGGAAAGGTGAGGGAGCGGAGTTCGTGCGCCAGCACGACCTCACGATCGACGGGGATTTTCCGCACAACACATCGGGTGGGCAGCTCTCAGCCGGACAGGCCGGTGCCGCCGGCGCCTATCTCGGTCTCGTCGAAGGGCTGCGGCAGGTCCTGGGAACCGCGGGTCCCACGCAGGTCGGGGATGCAAGCCTCGGTTTGGCCTCGGGCTTTGGTATGATCAATTACGACCGCGGCCTCGCCTCCGGCGCCGCGATCTTTGCAGGGCCTTCGCGATGATCGATCCGATTGAGCCGCCCCGGCGCAAGAACCCGCTGCTGCGGACGCGGCTTCCGACGTCGCCGCCGCGGCCGCGCAGCAGGCGATCGCATGGGTTCACCCGCGCCGCTGCCGAAGGACGCTTCATGCTGCAACGCTGCGAGGCCTGCGGCACCCTCGCTTATCCGGCGCGCGAGGCGTGCCCGTCCTGCCTGTCGGCCGATCTCGCTTTCGTCGACGCGCCGCGCCGCGGCATGCTGCTTGCCGAGACGACGGCGCGCGTGCCGAGCGACGTCTATTTCCGCGAACGCGCGCCCTGGCGCGTCGGCCTCGTCAAGATGGATTGCGGTCCGACCATCGTGGCGCATCTTCATGCCGATTGTGCGGAGGGCGCGCCGGTTCGCATGTCGCTTCAGCTCGACAAGAGCGGTCAGGCGGTGGCCTTTGCCCGACCGGAGGGAGACTCCCAACATGGCAGACGACAAGCAATGGCGGGAAATGACGGCCGATCCGAAATTCCGCCGGGCGCTGGTGACCAACGGCCGGAGCGTGGTCGGCCAGGAGGCCGTCGCTGCGTTGAAGGCGGCGGGCGCCAAGATGGTGTTTGTCGGCATCGCCGAACCGTGGCGGCCGTTTGCCGGCGAAAAGCTGTTGCGTGGGCAGGATGGGATCGAAATCGTGACCCTTGACGCGGCCGACGAAAAATCGGCCGCCGATCTCGCAGCCGACATCGGCGGCAAGGTCGACATCCTCGTCAACACCACTGAATATATTCGATCGGGCGGCTTGCTGGATCGCCAAGGCACGAGCATCGCCCGGGACGAAATCGATCAGGCTTATCTCGGCTTCATCAATCTCGCGCAGGCCTTCGGGCCGGCGATGCGGATGCGGGGTGCAGACGGCATCAACAATAGCGTGGCCTGGGTCAATATACTGTCGGTCTATGCGCTCGCAAATTGGCCGGCCTTCGGCGCCTATTCGGCCTCGCAAGCGGCGTGCCTGTCGCTCTCGCATTGCCTGCGCGCGGAGCTCAGGCCCGGTGGCGTCAAGCTCATGAACCTGTTCACGGGGCCCGTCGACTGCGAATGGTTCCAGACGGTGCCACCGCCCAAGGTCGCGCCGCGCGCTGTCGCGCAGGCGATCGTATCCGGTCTCAAAACCGGGCTCGAAGAAATCTATGTCGGGGACGTCGCCGAGGAAATCCGCCAACGTCTTGCGGCCAATCCGAAAGCGCTCGAGCGCGAGCTCGACAGGTGAGAGAGATGTCAACCAAGCCGGAGGACGTGACAATGCAAAGCAAGAATCTGCTGGAGCTGGCCGGTGCAATTTCGTCCGGCGCGGTGCGGGTCGTCGATCTGACCTTTACGCTTAGTCCGGATTTCCCGGTCATCGTGCTGCCGCCGGAGTTCGGCCAGGCGGCGCCGGTTCGCATCCAGGAAATATCGCGCTACGATGGCCGCGGTCCTGCCTGGTACTGGAACAACGTGACATTCGGCGAGCACACCGGCACGCATTTCGACGCGCCGATCCACTGGTTCACCGGCAAGAATTTGCCGAACAATTCCGTCGATACGATGCCAGCAAAGGACATGATCGCGCCGGTCTGCGTGATCGACTGCTCGGCGCAGGCGGCGAACGATCCAGATTTTCTGCTCACGGTGCCGATCGTCGAGGCCTGGGAGGCACAGCACGGACGGATTCCCGAGCGTCACTGGGTTCTGCTGCGCACGGACTGGTCGAAGAAGGGCTGGCGCGATTACGCCAACCTCAGCGATGACGGCGCGCATACGCCGGGCCCGAACGCGGCCGTCATGAAGTGGCTGGTCGAGGAGCGTGGCATCATCGGCTTTGGCACCGAGACCATCGGAACCGACGCCGGACAGGCCGGACATTTCGAGCCGCCTTATCCGGCGCACCACTTCCTGCATGGCGCCGGCCGCTACGGTCTTCAATGTCTCTGCAACCTCGATCAGCTTCCCGCCACCGGTGCGGTTGTCGTGGCGTCGCCGTTGAAAATCCAGAACGGTTCCGGCAGTCCGCTCCGCGTGATCGCGCTGGTCTCGGCGACCTGAAGCGAGCAGTGGCACTTGCCCGACAGAAGAAACGCAAACCAAGAAAGACAGGTGCCATGAACATGATCAAGAGCCTGCTGGCCTCGATCGCGCTGCTCATCGCCGTTCCGCAAGTCACGCAGGCCGATATTCTCGTCGGATTCGTCACCGGCCTCAGCGGGCCGGTGTCGTCGATCGGGATTCCGAACGCGAAAGGGATCGCGGCAGGTCAGGCCTATGTCGGCGAGATCGACGGCGAGAAGGTGCGCGTCATCCAACTCGACGACGGCTCCGATCCGACGGCGTCGGCGCGCAACGCGCGCAAGCTCGTCGAACAGGAGAAGGTCGATATTCTCATCGGCACGTCGGGCGCGCCGCAGACCCTGGCGATGGCGACGGCCGCGATCGAGATGAAGATTCCGATGATCGCTGTGTCGCCGATCGCGCCAGTGCCGGCCGGCGATGGCGGACCCTGGGTCGTGCAGACGCCGCAACCGACGCCGCTGCTTGTCCAGGGCATCGTGGACCATATGAAAGCGCACGGGGTGAAGACCGTCGCGTTCATCGGCTTTTCCGACGCGTTCGGCGACCTCATGTACGACGCGCTCGCGCAAACCGCCAAGGCTGCTGACATCAAGGTGATTGCCAACGAGCGATATGCCAGATCGGATTCGTCGGTGACGGCCCAGGTGCTGCGCGCGCTCGCGGCACGGCCCGACGCGATCATGCTCGGCGGCACCGGGACGCCGGGCGCGCTGCCGGTGATCGCCCTGTCGGAGCGCGGATACAAGGGGCCGCTCTACGGCAATCATGGACTGATCAGCGCCGATTTCCTGCGCCTCGCCGGCAAGGCGGCCAACGGCATCATCTGTCCGACCGGACCGGTGACTGCAGCCGAGCAGCTTCCCGCGAGCAATCCAATCCGGAAGGTTGCCCTGACTTTCCGCACCGCCTTCGAGAAGGCGAATGGCGAAGCGCCGACCGACTCCTTCTCGTCCTATTCGTTCGACGGCTGGCTCGTCTTCGTCGACGCCGCCAGGCGCGCGATGGCGACCGGCGCCAAGCCCGGCTCGCCGGAATTCCGCACGGCGCTACGCCAGGCATTGTTCACGACCAAGGAAGTGGTCGGCACGCAGGGCGTCTATACCTATACGCCGGCGGATCGCTACGGCGTCGATGGGAGATCGCGCATCCTGGTTCAGATAGAGGACGGCAAATACAAGCTGCTGCCCTGATCGAATGGCGGGATTGAGACGGAGGGCAACGTGCAGGCAAATGCCGGTAACACGGTGGAGCAGGGCAGTGCGGCACCGGCCTGGGCGCGCGCGGCCGAGCTGTTTCCACCGTCGGACAGGATCCTTTCCACCATCCTGATGCGGCAGGCGGAGCGCTATGGCGATCGTATTTTGCTCGTCGCCGGAGCGACGCACTGGACCTATGCGCAGACCGCAGCGATCGCGGCGGCATCTGCGCAGACGCTCATCGATGCGGGGGTTAAGCCCGGCGACCGGGTTGCGCTGATGTGCTCGAACCGGCCGGAGTTTCTTCAGCTTTATCTGGGCTGCGCGTGGCTCGGTGCGATCGTGGTGCCGATCAACACGGCGCTGCGCGGCTTCCAGCTGTCGCATATCTTCCGCAACTCGCGTCCCGCGCTTCTCGTCGTCGAGGCGCAGTTTCTTGCCGCAGTCGAGACCGTTGATGCCGACGTGAAACGGCCGTCGCAGACATGGACAATTGGCTCCGTCACCGAGACGAAAATCTCGTCGGTGCCGTTGCCGGTCCTGGGTGACGGCGCCCCTGCGGGAACAGTGCGTCCCGGCGACACGGTTGCCATCCTCTACACATCAGGCACCACCGGTCCCGCGAAGGGCGTCTGCTGCCCGCAGGCGCAATTGTTCTGGTGGGGCATCTACTCGGCGCGAGCGCTTGATATCCGCGAGGGCGACGTGCTGTTCACGACGCTGCCGCTGTTCCACACCAATGCGCTGAATGCCTTCTACCAGGCGGTCCTGAACGGATGCACCTACGTGCTGGAGCCGAAATTCTCCGCGTCCAGCTTTTGGGCGACAGCACGACGGCACAACGCAACTGTCGGCTACCTGCTGGGTGCCATGGCATCGATGCTTTTGGCGCAGCCCAAGACCGAAGACGAGCGGGCCCATCGCGTTCGCGTCGCGCTCGGCGGTGGCGTGCTGCCACAAATCCACCAGCCATTCTTCGAACGGTTCGGCGTGCCGCTGCTCGACGGCTATGGTTCGACGGAGACCAATTTCGTGTTCGCCGGGTCGATTCCCTCGGATTGTCCGGGGACAATGGGCTATCTGGCTGACGGTGTTGAGGCTCGGATCGTCGATGAGAACGATTTCAGAGTTGCCTGACGGGCAGGCCGGCGAACTCGTCCTGCGCGCCAGCGAGCCTTTTGCGTTCGCCACCGGCTATTTCGGCATGCCGGAGAAGACGGTCGAGGCGTGGCGAAACCTCTGGTTCCATTCCGGCGATCGCGTCGTCCGCGATTCCGACGGACACTATCGCTTCATCGATCGCATGAAGGACTCGATCCGCAGGCGCGGCGAGAACGTGTCCTCATGGGAGGTTGAGCAGACGATCCAATCCCATCCGGCAGTCGCGGCCTGCGCCATCTATCCGCTGCCGTCGGAGTTGGGAGAGGACGAGGTCGCAGCCGCGATCCTGCTCGAGCCCGGCCAATCGCTGGAGCCCATCGACATCGTCAGGCATTGCGAAGGCCGGATCGCCTATTTCGCCATTCCGCGCTACGTGCGCATCGTGAGGGAGATGCCTCTGACGGAGAACGGCAAGATCAAGAAGGGCGAGCTACGCGACGCGGGCGTCACGGCAGATATTTGGGACCGCGAGGCGGCCGGCATTCGGGTGCGGCGCTAATCTCAGGCGAAGTGGACACCGGTTCGCGTCAGGAAAACGCGTCAAAGGCTCTCGTCGCGGCTTCACGACTTCTGCATGGCGTCCCTGACGGCCCCCTTGAGCTCGTCGAGTTCGCCGGTCAACCCATCGAGCCTGTCGACCGGGAATCCCGCCAACAGCTCGGCGAGCCACGAGCCGTGGCTCTTGGCCATGCGGCGGAAGGCTTTCTGGCCGTCGACGGTCATGCAAACGATCTGCACGCGCCGATCCAGGTTTGAAGGCGTACGGGTGATATATCCATCCTCGACCAGGCGATCGACGATTGGCGTGAGGTTTCCGGCTGAGACCATCAGGCGCTTGGGCAATTCGCCAAGCACCAGCCCGCTCGGCTCGCGGTCGAGCTGGGCAAGAACATCGAAGCGGGGCATGGTGAAATCGAATTCCTCGCGAAATCGGCGCCGCAGCTCGCCTTCGATCAGGGTCGTGCAGGCGAGGAGCCGCAACCAAAGCCGTGTCTGGGCCCTGTACTCGGCCTCTGGGTCAGCCCCGTTCTTGATTGAAACAGGCGGCGGCTCCTTTGCCAGTGCCAAATCGAATCTCCCGGACCTCGTGGTCTGTTGAAAGCTGACGGGCTTTCGCAGATGAGCAAGCAAGATAGTTCGTGCCAAAAGTAAATTCAAGGCTCGGTGGACGGGCCGAGCTTCGTCTCCGCCGCGTCATAACTTGCGGTCAATCAGCGGATCGGTCCCATGGAGGCGAGCGATCGGCGTGACCGCCGGCAAGCGCCTTGACAATCGGCCCCGGGGCGAAATATTTTATGCTTAAAATATTTGCATGATGGAGGCTCCGGCGCGTGGCTCGGTGCAGGCTTCCAGAAGCGGGGAGCATGCACATCGTCTGCATCGCCGCCGCGGCCGCCGGGCAGTGAACGGAAGAGGCACCATATGAGCTCCGTTGCAAAGATCACGACGCGGGAATGGCTGAACTGGCCGTTCTTCGAGCCGCGTCACCAGGTCATCGGCGAGGCGCTCGATCGATTTGTCCGGTCGGGAGCGATCGGCGAGATCGATCACAGCGACGTCGACGGCGCCTGCCGCAAGCTCGTGCGCGCGATGGGCGAGGCAGGGCTGCTCGACTGCGCCGTCGCGGCCCCCGATGGTGATGCGACGACGATCGACTCACGTTCGATCTGCCTGTCGCGCGAAGCACTCGCCTACGCCGATGGTCTCGCCGATTTCGCCTTCGCCATGCAGGGGCTTGGCTCCGGCGCGATTGCGCTCGGCGGCTCTGCAGAGCTGCGCAAGGCCGTGCTGCCAAAAGTTCGCTCCGGCGAATGGCTCTCGGCGTTCGCGCTGTCGGAGAAGGAAGCCGGGTCAGACGTCGCCGCGATGTCCTGCACCGCGCGCGCCGATGGCAACGAGTACATTATCGACGGCGAAAAGACCTGGATCTCCAATGGCGGCATCGCCGATGTCTATACGCTGTTCGTGCGAACCGGGGAGGCGCCGGGCGCCCGCGGCATCTCGGCCTTCGTGGTGTTTCCGGATGACCCCGGATTCAGTATTGCCGAGCGCATCGACGTCATCGCGCCGCATCCGCTGGCGACTCTGCGCTTTACGAACTGCCGGATCCCGACGAGCCGTCGCCTCGGCGCGCCGGGCGGCGGCTTCAAGCTTGCCATGCAGACGCTCGACATCTTCCGCGCCTCGGTCGCAGCCGCAGCCCTCGGCTTCGCGCGGCGCGCCCTGGACGAAGCGCTCGCGCATGTGCGCAGCCGGCACATGTTCGGTGCGACATTGGGAGATCTCCAGTTGACCCAGGCCGCTCTCGGCGACATGGCGACCGATACCGATGCCGCCGCGCTTCTGACCTATCGTGCCGCTTGGCGCCGTGACGTTCAGAAGCTGCCGACGACCTGCGAAGCTGCGATGGCAAAGCTGACGGCCACCGAGACCGCGCAGCGCGTCATCGACCGCGCCGTGCAGATGTTCGGCGGCCGCGGCGTGCGCAAAGGAGAGGTCGTCGAAAGCCTCTACCGTGAAATCCGCGCGCTGCGCATCTACGAAGGCGCGACCGAGGTCCAGAAGCTGATTGTCGCGCGCGAGCTGTTGAAGCCGCGCTGAGAGGGCAGAGAATTCCATATGACCACGATGAGAAAGCCAGACGCGATCGAGCCTGCCGTGACCGGTGTGCAGGTGCTTCAGCCGAGCGGCTGGCCGCAGCCCAAGGGATATGCAAACGGCATCATGGCCGAGGGACGTCTGGTTGTGACCGGTGGTGTCGTCGGTTGGGATGTCGCGGGTCGGTTTGCCGATGGATTTGTTGGGCAAGTCCGGCAGGCGCTCGAAAACATCGTGGCAATCCTGGCAGAAGGAGGCGCGCGTCCCGAGCATCTCGTGCGTCTGACCTGGTACGTCGTCGACATGGATGAATACGTCTCGAATTTGAAGGCGCTGGGCAAAGTCTATCGCGAGGTCATCGGCACCCACTATCCCAGCATGGCGCTTGTGCAGGTCGTGCGTCTCGTCGAGGCGTCGGCGCGGGTCGAGATCGAAGCGACTGCCGTCGTCCCACGTTGACGCCTGTGCGCGTGGCTTGGCGGGCGATGTCACTCCTGTGATCGAGACAGGCTGATAGTCGATCTCGGGACATCTACGCCGACGTCGGCTTGCTCAATTGGGCGTATCGGTACTCGCTCGGCGACATCGCATACGCCGCCCTGAAGCGGCGGCTGAAATGGGCCAGATCGGAAAACCCACAGGTCAGGGCGATCTGCGTAATGCTCTCCCTGGCGAGCATGGGATCGAACAAATCCCTCCGGCCTTTCTCCAGCCGACGCGACCATATCCATTCGCTGACGGTTGTACTCTCCGAATGAAAAAGGTCCTGGAGGTAGCGTGACGATATCCCCGTCAACGCGGCCACCTTCTCCGTATTGAGGTGGACGTCGCTCAGATTGTGCTCGATGATGGCCTTTGCCCGAAAGATCAGGGCGGCGCGGGCCGGCGTGTCGCTTTGATGAGACTGAGACGTAAAATCGCCAAGCCAAGGTCCGTCTCAAGGCGTTCACGGGCAAGGCCATAAAGGGATAGGAACGGTGGGCCCATCCCGGAAGTTACTTGCCTTCGCCCGAACATCGATTATCGAAATCGGAACCCTATAAATACAACCGAAGGCCGCGGGCATAGTATGGTGGAAGGATCCCCGACATGCCGATAGACCGCCGTTCCTTGCTTGCCGGTGGGGTGCTCGTCCCTCTGATCGGCCTGAATAACCGGATCGCACCCGCATTCGCCCAAAGCGACCAGGAGAAGGCCGACTACACCTTGCGGATCGCGACAGGCCTCGCCGAACTGGCTCCGGAACACATCGTGTCGACCACGCTCTACAATGGCCAGTTTCCGGGCCCGCTGTTGCGCTTCAAGGAAGGGCAGCGCGCCGTCGTCGATATCCACAACGATACGGACGTGCCGGAGCTCGTCCACTGGCACGGCCAGATGATCCCGAGCGACGTCGACGGGGCGGCCGAAGAAGGCACGCCCTTCCTCGCGCCGCATGGCATGCGGCGCATCTCGTTCGTGCCGAAGCCCGCCGGCTTTCGCTTCTACCACACACATGTCGTGGCCGGCGGCGACCTCAACCGCGGCACCTACACCGGCCAGGTCGGGCCTGTGTACATCGAGCCGAAGAACGAGCCCGGCGCCTACGACAGCGAGGTGTTTCTGGTGCTCAAGGAGTTCGAACCATCCTTCAGCCACGGCGGCGACATGGCGATGGACTTCCTCGCTGGCGAGGAAATGAAGGACCTGAAGGATCTCGGCAAGAAGTCCGACGACGAAGCCCCGGAAAAGACAAAGGGCTTCGAGGTCGGCTACGACCTGTTCTCGATCAACGGCAAGATGCTCGGCCACGGCGAGCCTATCCGCGTCAAACAAGGTGAACGCGTGCTCTTCCACGTCCTGAACGGTAGCGCTGGCGAGATCCGGAGCCTCGCGCTGCCGGGACACTCGTTCAAGATCGTGGCGCTCGACGGCAACCCTGTGCCGATGCCGAAGGACGTGCCGGTGCTCTGGCTCGGGACGGCCGAGCGCATCTCGGCGATCGTCGAGATGAACCATCCGGGCGTCTGGATCATGGGCGACCTTGCCGATGATGACCGCAAGCGCGGCATGGGCATCGTCGTCGAGTACGCCGGCGCCAGGGGCAAACCGCAGTGGACGAAGCCGAAGCCCTATCGCTGGGACTACACGCTGTTCGGCAAGCCCGGCGCGTCGCCGGCCAAGCCGGACGAGACCATGGAGTTCACGATTCTCAAGCGCAACGGTGCGCTGAACGGCTTCAACCAGTGGACGCTCAACGGAGAGGCGTTCTCGATGGAAACGATGAAGCCGGTGTACAAGGTGCGCGAGGGTCGCCGCTATCGCCTGAAATTCCGCAATGCCAGCGACGACATTCACCCGCTGCATCTCCACCGTCACAGCTTCGAACTGGTGCGGGTCGGCGGCAAGCCGACCGCCGGCGTCATCAAGGACGTCGTGATGCTCGGAGGCTTCCAGGAGGTCGAATTCGACTTCGTCGCCGACAATCCGGGAGCGACGCTCTTCCACTGCCATCAGCAACTGCACATGGACTTCGGCTTCATGGCCCTGTTCGACTATGTGTAACGCAAGAGTCTCGCCGCCGGCAACAGCCGCCCCAGTCCACAGGTCGAGCGTGAAAGAAGCCCGGCTGCTCGACAACACCCGCGCGGGATCAGCGAGGGCCGACATTCCAGCCGTTGACCAGGTCGGGATGTCCCATGAATTGCCGTTACGTCGCAACCGCGCCGTGCTAGATCATCCGTTTCACGGCGGGCGACGGCATTGGCGGCAAAGCGAAATCTGAAGTGGCAGCGCGACCCCGAGGGAATGCGGCTGCGCATTCTGGAGGCGGCAAAGCAGGAGTTCGCCGCCCATGGTCTGGCCGGCGCCCGGGTCGATCGCATTGCCGTCAAGGCCGGCGCCAACAAGCGCATGCTCTATTATCATGTCGGCAAGAAGGATGAGCTCTACCTCGCCGTGCTGGAGGGCGCTTACGAGAAGATCCGCAGCGAAGAGCGGGGCCTCGATCTCGAACATCTGGCTCCGCCCGAGGCGATCAGGCGCCTGATCGAATTCACCTGGAACTACTTCCTGCGCAATCCCGAATTCCTGGCGCTGCTGCAAACCGAGAATCTGGCGCGAGCGAAATACCTCAAGCGCTCGACCAAGGTGAAGTCGCTACATTCCCCGTTCGTGGAGATGATCCGGACAGTGGTGCGACGCGGGCTCGAGAGCGGCGATTTCAAGGTCGCGGTCGATCCGGTCCAGCTCTACATCTCGATCGCCGCGCTGAGCTTCTTCTATTTGTCCAACAGTGCAACGCTCAGCGAGATATTCGGCCGTGATCTGTTGTCTCCGGCGGCAAAAGATGAGCGGCTGACGCACATGATTGCGCTCGTGCTGGCAGCCTTGACCGGCCGCTCGGCCGCGCTGTTCGATCCTCCGAAAACCGGACGTCCTCGCGCCCCTGTGCGCCAGCCGGTCTGAAGGTTCCCGAAAAGACCACAACATCACTGCATTGCTGGTGATCCGCCGGTCGCCGGGAGCAAGCGCGCCTCCGAGATGGCGGCCAAATGTCGCTGGACAGTATTTATCCAACGGGTTAATTACGGGGCAAAGAAGCTAAAGAACGACAGATGGGAGTGAGACTGTGGCCGAGCCGAAGGCGCCCTCGATCTTCGCCAAAGCCGTGAATGCAGCCTGGGTCAGGCCGTTTCTGTTGCTGGTCCTCATCGTCGTGATCTGGGATCTGACGATCCGTCTGTTCAAGATTCCCCCTTATCAGATCCCGGCGCCTGCGGACGTCGTCGCCGTACTGCTCAGCGATTGGCCGGAATTGCTCCGGCAGTCGTGGCCGACGACTTACGCGACCATCTGCGGCTTTCTCCTCTCCACGGTGTTCGGCATTCCCGTCGCCATGCTGATCGCCGGCTCGAAGACGGTGGAGAGCTATGTCTATCCGCTCCTGGTGTTCTCCCAGTCCGTGCCGAAGGTCGCGATCGCACCGCTGTTTGTCGTCTGGTTCGGTTTTGGCATTATCCCGAAGGTGATCTCGGCTTTCCTGCTCGGCTTCTTTCCCGTTGTTGTCTCGGCCGTACAGGGGTTCAAGTCGGTCGAACCTGACATGGTCGACCTGGCGCGCGCGATGCAGGGCAACCGCTTCCAGGTGTTTCTGGCGATCAACCTGCCTCATGCACTTCCCGCGATCTTCTCCGGCCTGAAAGTTTCGATCACGCTGGCTGTGGTGGGCGCCGTTGTCGGCGAGTTCGTGGGCTCGAACTCCGGCATCGGTTATGTGCTGCAGCGATCGATCGGCACCTTCGACCTGCCGACAATGTTTGCCGCTCTCGTGATCCTCGCACTGCTCGGCGTCATCCTGTTCTGGGTCGTCGACCGGATCGAGCGGCTGGTCATTCCCTGGCATGTCAGCCATCGGGAGGAAATTGTCTTCACGGCATAGAACGGTCGGCCGCGGCAACGCGGCCAACGAAATCAAGAACAACGAACAGGGAGAGAGATGATGCGCTGGATTTCAGCTGTTACCGCGGTGCTCGCCTCCGCCGCGCTGATGGTCGCGCCGGCCCGGGCCGCCGACAAGGTGGTGCTGATGCTGAACTGGTACGTCTACGGCGAGCACGCACCGTTCTATTACGGCAAGGCCAAGGGCGTCTATGCCGCCGAGGGGATCGACCTCGAGATTCAGGAGGGCCGCGGTTCGGCCGCAACAACGCAGGCCGTCGCCGCGAAGACCGCCGACTTCGGTTATGTCGACGTGCCCACGATGATGCGCGCGGCGGTCAAGGGCGCGCCGGTGATCGCAACGGGCGTGCTGTTGCAGACCAGCCCGATGTCGGTGATGAGTTTCGTCGAGAAGAACATTCGCAAGCCGGAGGACCTCAAGGGCAAGACGATCGCGATTACGCCGGCGGATTCGATGACGCAGATCTGGCCGCTGTTCCTGAAGAAGACCGGGCTGAAGGAAAGCGATTTTCAGACAGTCGCCGGCGACGGCCAGACCAAGCTTAATGCCGTCATCAACGGCCGCGCGGATGCGCTGCTTGGTTACGTGATGGACCAGTCGATGAAGATCAAGGATGCCACCGGCAAGGACGTCTATCCCATCAAGTTCGCCGATTACGGCATCAACCTCGTCTCGTCCGGCATCATCGCCAACACGGACTACGTCAAATCACATCAGGACCTGGTGCGCCGCTTCATGTCTGCAACGACCAAGGCGGTCGAAGCGGCCGAAAAGGATCCGAAGGCGGCGGCGCAGTCGATCCTGGATGCCAATCCCAAGGGCGGCAAGATCGAGACCTTGACGCAAGGCTTCGAACTGACGATCCCGCTGTATCGAACGCCGGAAACCAAGGGCAAGCGTCCGTTCCAGGTCACCGACCAAAACATGGCCGACAGCGTCGACCTGATGGTCGAATATGGCGGGCTGGATGCGAAGGCCAAGGACAATCCGAAGGCGTTCTACACCAATGACTATCTGCCCAAAGGCGATTCGTGAGAGGCCGCGCTGAGGCATGACCCCGGTGATGAAACCGACGGACCTCCCGCAAGCCGCACATCTGCACCTCGTGAGCGATCGTGCCGACGCGGGAGCTCCGGAGATCACGCTCTCGGGCGTGTCCAAGACCTATCGGACGCGCGATGGCGAGGTGCCGTCACTGCGGCCGCTCGACTTCCGTATCAACGAGGGCGAGTTCTTCGTCGTGGTCGGCCCGTCCGGCTGCGGCAAGTCCACGCTGCTCAAGCTGATCTCCGGCCTGCTGGCGCCGACAACGGGTGAGATCACGGTCAGCGGGGAGAAGGTGTCAAGGCCGCACGGCAATGTCGGCATCGTGTTCCAGAATGCGCTGCTGCTGCCCTGGCGCAACATCCTCGCCAATGTGATGTTGCCGATCGACATGAAGCGCCTGCCGCGCGAGCAATATCTGCCGCGGGCAAAGGAGCTCCTGAAGCTGGTCGGCCTCGCGGGTTTCGAGAAGAAGCTGCCCTGGCAGCTCTCCGGCGGCATGCAGCAGCGCGCCTCGATCTGCCGGGCGCTGGTGCACGATCCCAAGATCATGCTGATGGATGAGCCGTTTGGCGCGCTGGATGCATTGACGCGCGAGCGGATGAACCTCGAGTTGATGGCGATCCAGCGGGAGACCGGCAAGACCGTGCTCTTGATCACGCATTCGATTCCCGAGGCTGTGTTTCTCGCCGACCGGGTGCTGGTGATGACCGAGCGGCCGGGCGCAATTGCCGCGATCTACGACGTGCCGCTGCCGCGTCCGCGGTCGCTCGAGGTGATGGGAGATCCGGCATTTACCGAGCTGGTGCAGCGCATCCGCAAGCACTTCTTCACGCAGGGGGCGCTGGACTGACATGCCGCTCCGCTTCACCCTGCGCGACATCGCCCTATTCGAGCGCCCCGTGCGCTTCGCCCGGCCGTTTCGCTTCGGCGCGGTCACGGTGGAAGCGACGCCACAATTATTCGTGCGGGTCGAGATCGAGGCCGAGGGGGGCACACGTTCCGTCGGCGCCGCCGCGGAACTGATGGTGCCGAAATGGTTCGACAAGCGGCCGCAGCTGTCGCCCGACCAAACGGTTGCGGACCTGCGTCGTTCGCTTGCGATCGCCCGCGAGCTTTATCTGGCGCATGAAGGCTCTAACACCGCGTTCGGGCTGCACGCCGCCTGCATCGGTGCGCAGCTGTCGGTTTGCGCGAAAGAGGACATTCCACCGCTTGCGGCGGCCTACGGTCCGGCCGAGATCGACAAGGCGGTGCTGGACGCAGTGCTGCGCGCAACAGGCACCGATTTCTTTAGCGGCATGGCGAACAACATCGCCGGCATCGATGCGCGCCTCACGCCGGACCTGAGTGCTGCCGAGATCACCGCTTTTCTTGCGGCACGAAAGCCGCTTGCGCGCGTGGCGGTCAGGCATACGGTCGGGCTCGATGACCGGATCGAGGGGAAGGGCGGCGTCGCCGATCCCGAGGAAAACGCCGGGGCACGCTATTTCAAGCTGAAGCTGTCCGGCAATCCCGAAGCTGATGCATCCCGCCTCCGCCGCATCGGACAGGAGCTCGCGCGCCTTCCTCATGACTACGTGGTCACGCTCGACGCCAACGAGCAATACGCCGAACTTGCCGCGCTTCATCTGCTGCTGGACGGGCTCGATCACGATGACAGCTTGAGGCCGATCTCGGCCAAGCTGCTCTACATCGAGCAGCCGATGCCGCGCGACCTGACGCGGCAATCGCCGCTCGGCACCCTTGCGCAGCGGGATTTCATCATCGACGAAGCGGACGACAGCTACGAGGCCTTTCCGGCGGCGCGTGAGCTCGGCTATCGCGGCGTCTCCTCCAAATCCTGCAAGGGCATCTACAAGTCGGTCCTCAACGCCGCCCGCGCCGCCAAATGGAACGCCGAGGGCGACAGGTTCTTCGTCACCGGCGAGGACCTGACCTGCCAGCCGGGGCTCGCCCTGCAGCAGGACCTCTCGCTGGGCGCCTTCCTCGGCCTGCAGCACGCCGAGCGAAACGGCCATCACTATGTCGACGGATTTGGCCAGGCGCCGGAGCGCGAAGCCGAAGCGTTCGCGGCGGCGCATCCGGACCTCTACCGCCGGTATCCCGCCGGCGTGCGTCTCGCCATCCACCAGGGCGATCTTCTCACCACCTCACTCGGCGTCGCGGGTTTCGCCAGTTCGGTTCATCCTGTGTGGTTGTCGCTTTCGCCACTTCAACAGACAGCACCAAGACTCTCCAAGGAGCACATCGCATGACCACACGGCGCCTCGGCCTGATCATGAACGGCGTCACCGGCCGCATGGGGTTGAACCAGCATCTGATCCGCTCGATCGTTGCCATTCGCAACCAGGGCGGCGTGAAGCTGGCCAATGGCGATCGGGTGATGCCGGACCCGATTTTGGTCGGGCGCAATGCCGAGAAAATCGAAGGTCTCGCGCGGCAATTTGACATTCAGCGCTGGACCACGGATCTCGATGCGGCGCTTGCGGTCAAGGACGACACCGTGTTCTTCGATGCGGCAACCACGCAGGCGCGGCCGTCGCTGCTCAGGCGCGCGATCGAAGCGGGCAAGCACGTCTATTGCGAAAAGCCGATCGCGACCAGCTTCGATCAGGCGATCGACGTGGTGCGGCTCGCCAATTCCAGGGGCGTGAAGCACGGCACGGTGCAGGACAAGCTGTTCCTGCCGGGCTTGAAGAAACTCGCCTTCCTGCGCGACTCCGGCTTTTTCGGCCGCATGCTCTCGGTACGCGGCGAGTTCGGCTATTGGGTGTTCGAGGGCGGCTGGCAGGAGGCGCAGCGCCCGTCCTGGAACTACCGCAGCGAAGATGGCGGCGGTATCATCCTCGACATGGTTTGCCACTGGCGCTACGTGCTCGACAATCTCTTCGGCGAGGTCGAGAGCGTGGTCTGTATCGGCAGCACAGACATCCCCGAGCGCTACGACGAGCGGGGAAGCAAATACAGCGCCACGGCCGATGATTCCGCTTACGCGACGTTTAGGCTCAAGGGCGGCGTCATCGCCCATATCAACATGTCCTGGGTCACGCGCGTCTACCGCGACGACCTCGTCACCTTCCAGGTCGACGGCACGTTGGGCTCGGCGGTCGCCAGCCTCACCGACTGCATGATCCAGGCCCGGCAGGCGACGCCGCGCCCGGTATGGAATCCGGACGAGAAGCGGCTGCATGATTTCTATGCCGACTGGCAGAAGCTGCCGGAGAACGTCATCTATGACAACGGCTTCAAGGAGCAGTGGGAGATGTTCATCCGCCACGTCTGCGAGGACGCGCCATACAAATACACTTTGCTCGAAGGCGCCAAGGGCGTGCAACTCGCGGAATGCGCGCTGAAGAGCTGGCAGGAGCGGCGCTGGATCGACGTTGAACCGATCAAGCTGTGAGGTCCACCATGAACAAGCCCGTGCTGCCGATGTCCTCGCTGTCGCTCAAGTTGCCGCAGGCGGATCGCTCGCTGGAGACCTATAACCTGGCGGCGGCGCGAAGCTTTCCCGACAAGCTCGCGGGCACGTTGAATTGCGTTGCGTTTTCGGCCGTGCATGTGGTGGCCGATCCCCTGGCCGAGTGCGATCCCTGGCTCTCGGCAGCGATCGACTGGGACAAGACCATCGCGTTCCGCGAGCACATCTGGGACCTGGGCCTAGGCGTTGCCGAGGCCATGGACACCGCGCAGCGCGGCATGGGCCTGGACTGGCCGACCTCGCTGGAATTGATTTCTCGCTCGGTCGCGGCGAGCAAGCATCGCCGCAATGCGCTGGTCTTTTCGGGCGCCGGAACCGATCATCTTGCGGTCGAGCAGGCCCGGACGTTGGACGACGTCATCGGGGCCTATGAAGAGCAGATCGCCGCGGTCGAAAAAGTCGGCGGCCGCATCATCCTGATGGCCTCGCGCGCACTCGCCAAGCTCGGCCGCAGTGCCGACGACTATGCCAGGGTATACGACCGCGTCCTGTCGCAGGTCCGCGAGCCCGTGATCATCCATTGGCTCGGCGACATGTTCGATCCCGCGCTTGCGGGCTATTGGGGAACGGTAGATCTCGACCGGGCGATGGATACAGCCGTCACGATCATCAACGCCAATGCGGCGAAGGTCGATGGCGTCAAGGTCTCGCTGCTTGACAAGCAGCGCGAGATCGACATGCGCCGCCGGCTGGACCAGCGGGTGAAGATGTATACCGGCGACGACTTCAATTACGCCGAACTGATCGCGGGCGACGCGCAGGGCCATTCGCATGCGCTGCTCGGCATTTTCGATGCGATCGCGCCCGCCGCGTCCTATGCCTTGTCGCGCCTTGCGGCCGGCGACGAGGCCGCTTTCCAGGACGTCCTCGAGCCAACGGTGCCGCTGTCGCGGCATATCTTCAAGGCGCCGACCCGCTTCTACAAGACCGGCATCGTGTTCATGGCCTATCTGAATGGCCATCAGGATCACTTCACCATGATCGGCGGGCAGGAGAGCGCGCGCTCCACGCTGCACCTTGCCGAGCTGTTCCGGCTGGCCGATCAAGCCGGACTGCTCGCCGATCCGGACATGGCGACGCGCCGGATGAAGGCCTTCCTCGCAACGCATGGTGTCGAGGCGTGATGCGGGACTTCTCCTCCGATCATCGCTGGCTGTCGCTGAACACGGCGACAGTGCGCAAGCAGGGCGATCTCGTCGAGATCATCGACGCCTGTGCCCGGCAGGGCATCCGCGCCATCGATCCCTGGCGCGACCAGGTGGCCGCGGTCGGGCTCGCGCGCGCGGTGCGTGCCGTGCGCGACACCGGCCTTGAACTCTCGGGCTATTGCCGCGGCGGCATGTTCACCTCCGATGCGTCGCGCCGGGGCGAGGTGCGCGACGACAACCGCCGCGCGGTCGACGAGGCTCATGCGTTGGGCGCGCCCTGCATCGTTCTGGTCGTCGGCGGATTGCCGCAATATTCAAGGCCCGGCAGCACGGCATCCCGGGATATCGCCGCGGCGCGGGCCCAGGTCGAGGACGCGATCGCCGAGATGCGCGACTATGCGAAACAGGCGCGCCTGCCGCTCGCGATCGAGCCGCTGCATCCGGCCTATGCCGCCGACCGTGCCTGCGTGAACACCACGAAGCAGGCGCTCGACATCTGCGACCGGCTTGATCCCGAGCGCTCAGGCGCGATCGGTGTCGCGCTCGACGTCTATCACATCTGGTGGGATCCGGAGCTGATGGACCAGATCGCGCGCGCCGGCAGGGACCGCATCCTGGCCTTCCACGTCTGCGACTGGCTGGTCCCGACCACGGACATCCTCAACGACCGCGGCATGATGGGCGACGGCGTCATCGACATCCCTTCGGTGCGCGCGGCGGTCGAAGCGCAAGGTTATGCCGGCTACTCCGAGATCGAAATCTTCTCCAATGATTGGTGGGGAAAACCGTTGGACCAGGTGCTGCGGGTCTGCATCGAACGACATCAGAGCGTTGTCTGATGAGCGCTCAGCTACTCGAAATCGGAATAGATCACGTCGGCCGTGCGCTGGTAGTGGCGCTGCAGCAGGTGGACCGCCTCATCAATGTTCTTTGCAAGCACCGCCTGCAGGATCTGCGCATGCTCGGCGCCGACCTTGCGCACCGGATAGGCCTTCGCGATCGAGATCATGCGATAGCGATAGAGCCGGTCGGCCAGTTGCTCGCAGAAGCCGAGCAGGGGCCTTGACCCGCACCGGCCGATCAGCGTGGCGTGAAAGGCGCGGTGGACCCGCTCCCAATCAGGATTGTCTTCGAACTTGTCAGGATCGAGCGAGCGCGGTGTGCGGTCGAGCCGGTGATGCGCGACCAGCAGGGCTTCCTCCCACGCCTGGGTCGCATTCTGCATCGACTCCTTGAGCGCCAGGCCCTCGACCCAGCACCGCGTCTTGGTCAGCTCCTGCAGCTCTTCCTTGCTGACCTCTTTCACGTAGAAGCCGCGCTGCTCCATGCCGACGACGAACTCCTCGCTCGTCAGACGGTTGAGCGCCTCGCGCAGCGGCGTCTGTCCGACATTGTACTGCTCCATCAGGAAGCGCGACTGCAGCTTGCGTCCGGGCTCCAGCCGGGTGGTCAGGATGTCGGCCTTCAGCCGCGCATAGATCGTCGTCGCCAGCGTGGCGGGCGCGTCCATCTTCGGGATCGGCAGATCGGAGCTCATGTGCGTCTCACCGGAATCATGCGCGGATTCTGTACATCAGTGGGCCTCAGCCAATAATTTATAAATTATGGCTTTACGCATCGATTTATATACAATATCTGTTCGTTAACAATGGCCCTATGACGGCCGGGGAAGGACGCCCTATGCCAGATTTTCCGGTGACTGCGCTGCGCAGCGTCGAGATCGTCACGCCGCAATTGGCCGGCTCGGTCGACTTTTACACGCTGGTCTGGGGGCTCGATTTCGCCGCGGAAGCCGACGGCACGGTCTATCTGGCAGCGACCGGCAGCGACTTTCACGTGCTCGAACTTACGCCGGGCGAGCGCACGGCGCTGCGCAAGGTCAGCTTTCGCGTCCGCTCCCGAGAGGACCTGCAAACTCTGCTTGCCCGTGTGCGCGAAGCCGGCTGCGAGATCATCAGCCCGCTTGCACCATCATCGGCGCCATCCGGCGGCGAGAGCTTTGTCGTCCGCGAGCCGCAAGGTTGCGTCATGGAATTCGTCCACGGCGATCGCACCAAGACGGCGCGCATCGTTGCGGATCGTCCCGAACGGTTGGCCCACGTCAACATCAACAGCGCCGACATCGAACAACTCTCGGCCTTCTATCAGCAGGTGCTCGGCTTTCGCCTGTCGGACCGCTCCAAGCTGATGGCGTTCCTGTGCTGCAACAGCGACCATCATGCCGTCGTGCTCGCCGAAGCGCCGGTGCACGGCCTCAACCACGTCGCGTTTCTGATGCCCGACCTCGAGTCGGTGATGCGCGGCGCAGGGCGCATGGTCGATCACGGCCACCCGATCGGCTGGGGCGTCGGCCGGCATGGGCCGGGTGACAACGTGTTCGCCTATTTCGTCGAGCCGACTGGTGCCGTGATCGAATACACCGCCGAGGTCCTGCAGATCGACGACAGCTACCGCACCAAGGGCCCGGGTGAATGGGTCTGGCCGCCGGGACGAAGCGATCAATGGGGCATCGCGCCGCCGAAGAGCGAGGCCTGCAAGACAGCGCAGATTTCCGTGCCCTTCGCATCGTGGACTGCGCGCACATGACGAAGCCGGCCGCGTCAACCGATTTCGATGTGCTCATTGTCGGCTTCGGGCCGACCGGCGCGGTCGCCGCCGGCATGCTCGGCCGTTCCGGTCATCGCACCCTGGTGATCGACCGCCTCACCGGCATCTATGACAAGCCGCGCGCCATCGCGCTCGACCACGAGATCTTTCGCCATTTCGACAATATGGGGCTGGCCGAGGCCGTCTCGCCTTACATCGAGCCCTTCACCGCCTCGGACCATTTCGGCGTCGATGGACAGTTGATCCGGCGCGTCCACATGGTCTCGGAGCCGTATCCGCTCGGCTACACGCCGAGCATGGTGTTCAGCCAGCCCGCGGTCGAGGCCGAGCTGCGCCGTCACGCCACGAGCTTTCCGAACGTGCACGCCGAGCTCGGCGTCGAGCTGCTCGATCTCATGCAAGCCGGCGACTGCGTCGTCGCGACGCTGAAGGATGCTGCCGGGCAGCTTCGGTCCGTCACGGCGCGCTACGTCATCGGCTGCGACGGCGCGTCGAGCGCGGTGCGGCAGCTCGCTGCAATCGCGCTGGAAGACCTGATCTTCGACGAGCCCTGGCTGGTGGTCGACGTCAAGGTGAACGCCGATGCGCTGGCAAAGCTGCCGCAAAGCTCCGCGCAATTCTGCAATCCCGTGCGTCCCGTCAGCTTCCTGATTGCGCCCGGCAATCACCGCCGCTGGGAAATCATGCTGCTGCCAGGCGAGGACGCGCGGCAGATGGAGCAGCCGGAGCACGTCTGGAAGCTGCTCGCGCCCTGGCTCACGCCTGACGAGGGCGTGTTGTGGCGCGCCGCGTCCTATCGCTTCCACGCCCTCGTCGCCGCCGATTGGCGGAATGGCCGCATCCTGATTGCAGGCGATGCCGCGCACCAGCAGCCGCCCTTCATCGGCCAGGGCATGTGCCAGGGCTTGCGCGATGCGACCAATCTGGCCTGGAAGCTTGACCGTGTGCTGAAAGGCATCTCGCCCGACAGCCTGCTCGACAGCTACACAACCGAACGCAAGCAGCATGTGATCGAGTTGACCGGCAAGATCAAGCTGATCGGCCAGTCGATCTGCGAGCGCGATCCGGTCGCGGCGCGCCGGCGTGATGCACAGATCCTCAACGAGAGCGGCGGCAAGCCGCTGTTCATCACGCGCCAGGAAATCATTCCGCCGCTGCGTGCGGGCTTTCTCTCCGAGCACGAAGGGGCAGGGCGCGGCACCCTGTTTCTGCAGCCACGGATTGTGCGCGACGGTGCGGTGTGGCTGCTCGACAAGGTGACCGGCGTCGGCTGGGGCGTCTTCATCGACGGGCGCCGCGATGATGCGCGCGCGCTGCTGTCGCTCTGTGCCGACAATCCCGATGTTTCTGCCGCCGTCATGGCGCCCGCCAGCGCCGACGCGCCTGACGCGCTCGAAGAGACGGAAGGTGTGCTCGCGAGCTGGTTCGACCGTCACGATATCGTTGCCGCGATCGTGCGGCCGGACCATTACGTCTTCGGCACCGCGCGCAATGCCGCGGAGCTGCGTGCGCTGCTGAGTGAACTCGAGACTCGTCTTCGCGGCATACCGAAAGAGCGACACGACACCGCCATCGCAGTCGGATGACTGCGAATGGCGGCCACAATTCCCGATCCAAGCATGGAGATGACAGCGTGAAACTAGCAACCGTTGCGGTCGATGGCCGGATAACTTGGGGCCTCGTCGAGGGCGAGACCTTCTTCGATGTCGGCGCCACGCTCGAGCCGCGCTATGCCGATCTCAAGGCCGCCGTCGCCGCTCGATCTCGCGGGCGTTGCCGATGCCAAGGGCTCGGCCACTGCCATTCCGCTGTCCAAGATCACCTGGCTGCCGGTGATTCCGAATCCGGACAAGATCCTCTGCGTGGGCTTGAACTACGAGACCCATCGCAAGGAGACCGGCCGCTCCGAGGTCGAGCATCCCACCATCTTCCCGCGCTATTTCAACAGCCAGACCGGCCACCTGCAGCCGATCGTGCGGCCGCGCGTCTCGACCGACCTCGATTTCGAGGGCGAGCTCGCGGTCATCATCGGCAAGCCGGGCCGCTACATCAGCCGCGCCGACGCCATGAGCCATGTGATCGGCTATTCCTGCTACAACGACGGCAGTATCAGAGATTTCCAGCGACACACCCATCAGTTCACGCCGGGCAAGAATTTTCCCGACACCGGCGGCTTTGGGCCGTGGATGATGACTGCGGACGAGCTCGGCGAGCTCGGTGAACTCAAGCTTCAGACCCGCCTCAATGGTGAGGTCGTGCAGGAAGCCCAGATCAAGCAGATGATCTTCGATATCCCGCGCCAGATCGAATATTGCTCGACCTTCACGCGGCTCGAGGCGGGCGACGTCATCGTCAGCGGAACGCCCGGTGGCGTCGGCTCCCGCCGCACGCCGCCGCTGTGGATGAAGCCCGGCGATGTCGTCGAGGTCGAGGTCGAGCGGCTCGGCGTGCTGCGCAATCCCGTTGTCGACGAGGCGCACTGACCAATTCGAACAAGCGAGCCGCATAACAACATAACAGCGGCCAGATCAGGGAGGGACCACCATGACTGATGGCGCAGAGACGATGGCTGGCGCGCTTGGGTATGCCGATGCGGCACCCGTCACGCCGGCTTACCGCAAGCTCGTCGTCGCATCGTCGCTCGGATCGGTGATCGAGCATTACGACTTCTTCGTCTATGCGTTCACGGCACCGATCGTGTTCGACCACTTTTTCTTTCCGAAGATGGATTCGGTCGCCAGCCAGCTGGCGGTCTATGCGACGTTCGCTGTCGGCTTCGTGGCCCGGCCGCTCGGCGGCATGGTGTTCGGCCATTATGGCGACCGGCTCGGCCGCAAGGCCATGCTGACCATCACCTTCCTGCTGATGGGCATCGCAAGCTTCCTGATCGGATGCCTGCCGAGCTATGAGAATATCGGGGTAACAGCGCCGGTGGCGCTCGTGGTGCTGCGCTTCATCCAGGGCTTTGCCTTCGGCGGCGAATACATGAATGCAGTGTCGCTGACCCTGGAAAATGCGCCATCAGCGCGACGCGGCTTCTTTGCATCCTGGATCAACGCATCGGGACCGATCGGCGTGATCCTGGCATCGGGCTTCATTGCCTTGCTGGGCTATCTGGCGAGCCCGCAGGACTTCGCGCGCTGGGTCTGGCGGGTTCCGTTCCTGCTCAGCTTCGCCTTGGTCATTCTCGGCACCTACATCCGACTGCAGGTGGATGAGTCCACGTTGTTCAAGGCCGTGCAGGCGTCGGCCGCACGGCCGCGGGCGCCGCTGCTCGACGTGATCACATCATGGAAGAAGCCGGTCCTGTTCGGCTGCCTCGCCAACATGGTCCACAGCACGTTCCAGTACATGAGCACGGTGTTCGTGCTCGGGTATGCGGTCAAGACGCTCGGAATGCCCGGTTCTGGCGTGACGTTCGGCGCCATGCTCGCCAATGTGCTGGAGATGTGCATGGTCCCGCTGATCGCGAGCTATTCGGACCGGTTCGGCCGGCGACCGTTCATCCTGGCCGGCATCCTGCTGGCGGCCGCTTGGTACCCGATCTACTTCCAGCTGGTCGCAACCAAGGATATGACCTTGCTGATCATAGGCCTCGTCGTGTCCATCGGCATCATCCACGCGCTGATGTTCGCGCCGGAGGCCGCCTTCACCGCCGAGCTGTTTCCGACCGAGGTCCGTGTCAGTGGCTCGTCGCTGGGTAAGCAGATGGGCATCATCCTCGGTGGCGGCATAGCGCCGCTGGTCGGGGCCGCGCTGATGGGACACGGCGGCAGCTTCATGCCGGTCATCCTTTATTTCGAGGCGATCGCGCTGTGCGCGCTGATCGGCGTCTTCCTGGCTCCGGAGAGCTCGAAACGGACCCTGTGACCTGAGCAGGGCGGTCATTGTGACCGGCACTTCGCGCGCTTATTTATAGCGGCGTCGGTCCCCAAGCACCGGGTGCGGCCTCAAGCCCGGTGCAGAGAACATCAGGTGGAAATCATGGAAAGAAAGACTGAACGCGCGGTGCTGGCGGGAGGGTGCTTCTGGGGGATGCAGGATCTCATCAGAAAGCAACGCGGCGTCATTTCGACCCGCGTCGGCTATAGCGGCGGCGACGTTCGCAACGCGACCTATCGCAACCACGGCAGCCATGCCGAGGCGATCGAGATCAACTTTGATCCGGCGCTGCTGAGCTATCGGGATCTGCTGGAGTTCTTCTTCCAGATCCACGATCCGAGCACGCTGAACCGGCAAGGCAATGACCGCGGCATGAGCTATCGGTCGGCGATCTACTTCACCAGTCCCGAGCAGGAGCGGGTGGCGCGCGACACCGTCGCCGACGTCGATGCGTCCGGCCTGTGGCCGGGCCCGGCCACCACCGAGATCGCCCCGGTCGGCGATTTCTGGGAAGCGGAGCCGGAGCATCAGGACTATCTGGAGCGTTATCCGGATGGCTACACCTGCCATTTCGTCCGGCCCGGCTGGAAGCTACCGCATCGCAAGGCCAGCTGAGCGCGGGCTGCCGCAGCCAGTCCGGCAACTTCCGGAGGAAGGTCGATTGTCCTCCGGGTGGCCAGATGCGATGACAGCTTGATCGCCTGGAGAAGCTGCGTGTTGAGCCAGATATCGTGCAGATAATGTGCGAAAAATGACACGCCGGCCGGAATAGAAGAAACCATTGCCGTTTGCGGGCGTTGGCTCGCCATATTCGCACAACTTCCGGTGATCACCGGATAGGCGCGAATCAGTCGATGCACTAGAGATGATGCAGCCCTTGCGGGCGTTTCCTCCCTGGACTTGGCCGCCTGTGCAAACACAGGCGGCTTTTCTTTTGGGAGACGGGCCCGACGTCGCCACTCCAAATCGCGCTGTCGTCCCGGCCTTGCGCCGGACCCATACTTACATACGCGATCGTTGACCTCCGTATGTAGCTCCAGCGCGCTCAACTCATCAGCAATTGTGGTTATGGATCCCGGCGTTCGCCGCACGATAGGTATGTGCGGGACAAGCAGGCGGGCTACTCCGCCGCCTCTGCCTTGGTCTCGATCATCAGGACATCGAGGCTTTCGATGTCGGCCATGGCGCGGCCGGCGATGCCCTGCAGGTCGCCGTAGAGTCCGGCGGTAGAGTCGAGCACGCCGCGCAGCTGCTCCTCGCGCTTGGCCCATAGCCGCATCATGGTCTTGCGCTCGCGGTCGAGATCGGTCTGCATCTCGGTGAAGCGCTCGACGATGGCGTCGATGCGGTGGCGGAAACGAGGACCGGTCAGGTAGCTATAGACCAACTCCATCTTGCTCTGCTGGCCCTCCTGCGCGAGGCGGCTGCCGGCGACGTCGATCAGCGACTGGCGCAGCGCAATTGCAAGGGGAAGCGCAAAACGCGGCTCGACCACCCAGACGCCGTCGATCAGGTCGAAGCTCTCGACCCCCTTCGGCAGCGCGCTGGAGACGATCATCGCGATCTCCGCTTTCGCCGCGCGCTGGTCGTCGCGCAGCTTCACCAGCCAACCGTCGCTCCAGTTCTTGGTGCGCTTGGACTCCCACAATATGGTGCCGCAGGCCTGTCCGGCCGGGCCGAGCACCCGGTGCAGCACGTCGCCGCCGAATTCGCCCTTCGGCACCGGCTCGATCAGGTCGCGGGCGAAGCGGGCGCGGAGCTGCGATTCCAGCTCGATCTCCAGCGCCTCGCCCTGCAGCTGCTGCGAGCCCTGTTCGGCCTTGCGGCGCAGCTCCTCGATCTGCCGCTGCATGCCGGCGATCTGGGTCTCCTTCTCGGCAACCTTGGCCTTGAGCGAATCCTCAGCCTCGAGCCGCGCCTTGTCGCGCACGGCGCCGAGACCCTCCTGCACCTTCTTCTCGACGGTGAGCTCGAACTCGCGTTTGGCATCATCCAGCTCACGCTGCTTGCGCAGGGTCTCGGCCTGGATCTTCTGCGCCTCCGCGAGCTTGGCATCCTTGGCAAGGCTGGCCTCGTGCAACTCCGCAAGCTGGCGGTCGCGATTGCCGATCTCGTCGGCCACCGCCGCGCGTGCTTTCGCCTGCTCGGCCTGCGCGATCGCCGCGCGCTCGGCTTTCAGCTTCGCCAGCACCTGCTCGTTCACCGTGGTCTTCGCCTGCGCAAGCTCGTCCTGCGCCTGTTTCAGCGCGGATTCGCGGCGGCTGAAATCGGCCTCCTTGGCGGCGAGGTGCTCTTTGAACTTGCGCCGCGTCTCCGCGATCAGCGGCGCGGCGAGCTGTTCCGTCAGCCTGATCTCGGTGCGGCAATTGGGACAGACGATCTGTGGATCGGTCATGATTCGAATCCTGTCGTGATTGATTCGCAGTCTACCCGCTCGCGGGAGACGGTTTAAGCCGGGCAGCTGGCGTTATCCCGGGGCAAGATCGGGGCGGTTCCAACACTCCTTCAGGCATGAAAATGGTCTGGCATCGCACTTGCTGTTCCCAGGACAGAGGCCACGGAGCGGTCCGTGACCTGTGCCAGAGCCGGACAATCGAGGTGCGTGAGATGAGGTCTTTGCTCCGTTCCGCAACAACCCACAATTATCGTTCCGACGATGCGACGCGTGTTGGCAGTCTCATCGACAGTCTGAGGAAAAGCATCGCGATCCTCACCGCCGACATCGAGGCGGAGGAGCAGCAGACCCATGTCTGCGACGTCGACGATCTCAGCTATTCCACGCTCGCCAAATCGCTGCGCGCGCGGCGCGACAATCTGGAGGCGACGATCGCCTCGCTGAGCGACGCGATCGCGCGCGTCGGTGGGTGAGCGCACAGGAGATCGCGTGAGCGCCGCCGGGCCGGCGCTCCGCGCATGTCATTGCGAGCGAAGCGACGTGTCCGCCATAGCCCGAGGCGCGACGGCGGAAGCAATCCAGAAATCTATCCCGCAGCAGCAGTCTGGGTTGCCTCGTCGCTAACGCTCCTCGCAATGACTGAAGCGGTCCGTCGGGCAAAGCAGGCCGAGTGCCGCTGATCGCAGTGTGTCGTGCCGTCATTTCACCCGCCAAAACCGCTGCGCCGAAAAGCTGTTTTTGCTTGCGGCATCATGCCGATGACCTCTGTCCAGACCCCTCGCGAAAGATATTTCTGTTTCTATTTTTCAGAAACTGTGATTGTCTCTCGCCATCCCGCCTCATCGAAGAGGGGCGTACGCGTCGTCACGATACGTGGAGTGCGGGGAGCGGTGGACGCGATCGGTGCGCCAGACGAGCGCATGCGCTCGCGGACGTGAAATCGTGTGGTCCTGGCGTCCCGGTGCTGACGCCAAGCGCGAAGACATGACGTGTCTTGCGCGCGACGGGGGCAACAAAGCCGGTCCCCGGGGAGATCACGTATAAGCGTTAAAACCATCGCGCAGGGAAGGCCGGGCGATTTCGGCTGCACCTGTGGTTCTGCCGCGTGCTTTTTGTTGCACGCGGACCATGGGCGCCAGTCGGCGCCCGGTCTTCCCTGCGCCCTCTCGTTTGGAGAGGAGCTCGCTTCACAAAGCTCGGGCTTTTGCATGCCGCGAGAACGCTAGCGCATGGCTCGATTCGCCGGAGCGGTTGATATGAGCTGTCCTGGCATGCCACCAATGGAGCCGTGACGCCGGACGAGATCGGCTGAGGAACGTCGGACCGTTTATTGCGGATGCGAACGCTTCGTCGGCGGAACGGTCACGGACAGAGTGCAACCTGGAGGCATCCCCATGTCAAAGACTGATCGCAGGACCCTGTTGCAAGGCGCCGCCGCGCTGCCGTTTCTCGCCGCCGGCGCGACCATCGCTGCGGCTGACGGGACCGATAGCCCGGCCGCCACGCCGGCCAAGCCTGCGCCAGCCAAGCCAGCGCCGCCCGACGTCACGCGCCAGCTCGCGCACTACATCGTCACGGCCGCCTACGACGATTTGCCGGCCAATGTCCGCAAGGAGGGCGTGCGCACGCTGCTGAACTGGGTCGGCGTGGCGATCGGCGGCTCGCATACCCAGACCGTCGACATCGCGGTCGCGGCGCTGGCGCCGTTCTCGGGCCCGCAGCAGGCCTCGCTGTTCGGCCGCAAGGAGCGCTTCGACATCATGAACGCCGCTTTCATCAACGGCGTCTCCAGCCACATCTTCGACTACGACGACACCCATCTGAAGACCATCATCCATCCGGCGGGTCCGGTCGCCTCGGCAATCCTGGCATTGTCCGAAATGCAGCCGGTCTCGGGCAAGGAGTTCCTCAACGCGCTGGTGCTCGGCGTCGAGACCGAGTGCCGGATCGGCAATGCGGTTTACCCGAACCATTACGATGTCGGCTGGCACATCACCGGCACCGCCGGCGTGTTTGGCTCCGTGGCGGCGGTCGGCAAGCTGCTCAAGCTCAACGAGCAGCAGATGGTGTGGGCGCTCGGGCTCGCCGCCTCGCAGCCTGTGGGCCTGCGTGAATCCTTCGGCTCGATGAACAAGAGCTTCAATCCCGGACGCGCCGCCTCGAACGGCATCTTTGCGGCGATATTGGCCTCGAAGAATTTCACCTCGTCCGACCAGATGATCGAGGCCAAGCGCGGCTGGGCCAACACCATCAGCACCAAGCAGGACTACAACGAGATCCTTGGCGATCTCGGCAAGCGCTACGAGGCGGCACTGAACACCTACAAGCCGTTCGCCTGCGGCATCGTCATGCATCCAGCGATCGATGCGGCGATCCAGCTGCGCAACGAGAACAAGCTGACGGCGGACCAGATCGACCATGTCGACCTGAAGGTGCATCCGCTCGTGCTGGAGCTCACCGGCAAGAAGACCCCGCGCGCGGGGCTCGAGGGCAAGTTCAGCATCTATCATGCTGTGGCAGTGGCGCTGGTCGAAGGCGCCGGCGGCGAGAAGCAGTTCAGCGACCGCGCGGTGAACGATCCGACCATCGTCGCGCTGCGAGCCAAGGTCAATCCGGTGATCACGCCGGGCATCAAGCCGGAGCAGGTCGACATGACCGTCGTGCTCAAGGATGGCCGCCAGCTTCACCGCTATATCGAGCATGCGATCGGCAGCGTCGAGGTGCCGATGACCGACAAGCAGCTCGAGACCAAGTTTTCCGATCTTGCGGAAGGCATCCTTGCCTCGGACGCGATCCGTCGCGTCATGGATGCCTGCTGGAACGTGGAAACCCTGCCGAATGCAGCCGAGATCGCGAAAATGTCGGTGTCGTCCTAGGCAAATAACAACGGGTGCGCTGCGACAGTCACGGCGCACAGATGAGGGAAGAAACATGTCTGAGACGTCTCGACGAAACCTCCTTGCCGCAGCCGCCGGCGTCCTTGCGACCGGCGTGGTCGCGGATGCAGCGCCGACGGCGGCCGCAGACGGGGCCGTGAAGCCGATCTTCGAGATTCCGGTCACCTGGATTCCGATCGCCGGCGATGCCCAGGTGTTTCCGGTCCGCCGCATCTACTGCATCGGCCGGAACTATGCCGCGCACGCGATCGAGCGCGGTTCTGATCCGACCCGCGAGCCGCCGTTCTTTTTCCAGAAGCCGACCGACGCTATACAGAACGTCGCGCCGGGGCAGGTCGCGGATCATCCCTATCCGTCGCTGACCAAGAACTATCACCACGAGGTGGAGCTGATCGCGGCGCTGAAGTCGGGCGGCACCAACATCGCAGCCGAGCAGGCGCTCGATCACGTCTATGGTTATGCGCTCGGTCTCGACATGACCCGGCGTGACCTGCAGAACGAGATGGCCGGTCAGAAGAAGCCGTGGGAGATCGGCAAGAGTTTCGACCATGCCGCAGTGATCGGCCCGATCCATCCGGTCGCGAAGGTCGGCCATTTCACCAAGGGCGCGATCTCGCTCGCCGTCAACGGCACGGTGCGGCAGAACTCCGATCTCAGCAAGATGATCTGGAGCGTCGCCGAGCAGATCGCGAAATTGTCCGAGGCGTTCGAGCTGAAGGCCGGCGACATCATCTATTCCGGCACGCCGGAGAATGTCGGGCCCGTGGTCAAGGGCGACGTGCTGCTGGCCAAGCTCGAAGGCCTGCCGGACGTTTCGATCAAGATCGTCTGACGAGAATGAGGACGGCCTGCAGCGCGCGGATGGCTGCAGGCCGGTTACCGTCGTCAGGCGTCGCTGTGTTCCGGTTCGAGCGTGCGGGCCTGCTGGTCCTGCGCTTGTTCGGATTCGGTATCGACGATGGGCCGGCGCGAGAGTGTCGCGATGACGCCGTCATAGCGCTTGCGTTGCGGTTGCGCCGCATGGGCCCGTCCCGGCAGTCGCTCGTAGATTCGCATGGCTGGCTTCCCCCCAATGAAGCTTGCTCTGTGAGTCGTGCGACCAAAAGCTTGCCGCTGTCGCGGTCGTTGCGCAATCCGGAACACGCCGGATTGGGGGCGCAAATAAAAATCGCCCTCGATCCATGTGGAGATCGAGGGCGATTTTTGCGGTGTGTTGCTTCAGGCGAGCTGGTTCCCGATCGGCAGGCTGCGGATACGTTTTCCGGTCGCCGCGAAGATCGCGTTGGTCAGCGCCGGCGCGAACGGCGGCACGCCGGGCTCGCCGACGCCGCTCGGCGGTGCGTCAGGATCCGGCGGGACGATATGTACGTTCGTGATCAGCGGTGCCTCGTCGATCCGCACCACCGGGAAGCCGTCGAAATTGTTCTGCTGCACCCGTCCGTCCTTGAAGCTGATCTCGCCATATTTAGCGAGGCTGAGCCCCATGATCGCGGCACCTTCGATTTGCGACTGGATGCGTTCCGGATTGACGTAAGTGCCGCAGTCGATCGCGGTGTCGACCTGGTGCACCACGAGCTTGCCCTTGTCGCCGACCGAGACCTCGACGATGGTAGCGATGTAGCTGACAAAGGACCGATGCGCGGCAATGCCGAGGGCATGTCCTTGCGGCAGCGTGCGGCCCCAGCCGCCCTTGTCGGCGACATGCTCGACCACGCGGCGCAGCCGCGCGGTGTCGATCGGGTAGCTCGTATAGGGCTCACCATAGTTCCAGGGATCCTTCACCGACGACAGATCGACGATGCGGGGCGAGCCGATCAGCTGAAGCAGCATCTCCTTCTGGTCGCGGCCGGTGGCGTGCGCAAGCTCGCCGACCATCGACTGCACGGCGAAGGCGCGCGGGATGTTGGATACCGAGCGGAACCAGCCGATCCGTGTATGCGCATCCGCGGCCGGGTTCTCGCATTGGATGTTGGCGATCTCGAACGGCATGTCGATCAGACCCATGCCGAGTTCGAACGGCGCGGCATGGTTGGCATTCGCGGCAAAAGTCGACAGGATGGTCGGCGCGGCGCTGCGATGACGCCAAGCCACCACCTTGCCGTCCTTGTCGAGGCCGGCCTCGATCCGCTCGACCGAGACGGTGTGCAGGAAATCGTGGTGGATGTCGTCCTCGCGCGTCCACTGCACCTTTACCGGCGCGCCCACGGCCTTGGAGAGCAGCGCAGCCTCGAGCGCGTAGTCGCATTTGGATTTGCGGCCGAAGCCGCCGCCGAGCAGCGTGACGTTGACGGTCACGTTGTCTTCGGGAATGCCGAGCGTCTTGGCGACATCCTCATGCGTGCCGCCTGGGCTTTGCACCGGCGCCCAGATCTCGGCCTTGTCGCCCTTGACGTCGGCGACCGCGACCGGCGGCTCCATGCTGACATGGGCGAGATGGGGCAGATAGTACTCGCCCGTGACCACCTTGTCGGCGCCCTTCAGCGCCGCATCGACATCGCCTTCCTTGCGCACGACCAGGCCCGGCTGGCGCGCCGCGGCCTCCAATTCGGCGCGGTAGGCAACCGAGTCGTATGTGGCGTTGGCGCCGTCCTCCCAGACCACCTTCAGCGCGTCGCGGCCCTTGATCGCAGCCCCCGTGTTGCGTGCGATCACCGCGACGCCGCCGAGCGGCTGGAACTTGGACGGCCACGGCCAGCCCTTCACCTCGATCACCTGCTCGACGCCGGACACTTTCAGCGCCTCGCCGGCGTCGAAACTCTTGAGCGTACCACCGGTGACGGGCGGTCGCGCGATGACGGCGTACTTCATGCCGGGCAGGCGGACATCGCCGCCATAACCGGCCTTGCCCGTGGTGATATCGTGCAGGTCGACGATGCTGACCTCACCCTTGCCGAGATAGCGGAAATCCTTCGGCGATTTGAGCTGCAGCGACTTCGATCGGCGGCAACGCCTCCTTGGCCGCATCATCCGCGAGCTCACCGAAGCCGAGCTTGCGTCCGCTGGCGGAGTGGACGACTTCGTGGTTGACCGCTTTCACCTCCGCGACCGGCACGCCGAGCCGCTTCGCCGCGGCGGCTTCCAGCATCGTGCGCGCCGAGGCGCCGATCTGCCGCATCGGCAGCAGATAATGCCGCGTGCTGCGCGAACCGTCGGTGTCCTGGTTGCCGAACTTGACCTCGTCGCCGGTCGCCTGCTGAACGTGGACGCGCGACCAGTCGGCCTCCATTTCCTCGGCCACGACCAGGGGCAGGCTGGTGCGCACGCCTGTGCCCATTTCCGAGCGGTGCGCGATGATCGTGACGGTGCCGTCGGATCCGATCGCAACGAAGATTTTGGGATCGACCACGACGCCGTGCGGCATCTTGTCAGCACCGGTCTGATAGGCGGCCAGCGCCTGCTCGCGCGACAGCAGACGTGCGGCGAGCACGAGGCCGCCGGTGAGCCCGAGGCCCTGCAGCACGGTGCGACGGGACAGCTTTTCGACCTTAACGTGGCGCGCGAAGCCACGCAGTCGCTCGGGATTTGCAACGATGTTCATGACTCACACTCCCGTCGATGCGAGGTGGACGGCGTTCTCGATGCGCTGGTAGCAGCCGCAGCGGCAGATGTTGCCGGCCATCGCCTCGCGGATCTGGTCGTGGGAAGGCTTCGGATTTTCGGCGAGCAATGCCGCGGCCTGCATGATCTGGCCGGCCTGGCAGTAGCCGCATTGCGGCACGTTGACCTGGCGCCAGGCCTTCTGCACCGGATGATCGCCGGTCGGATGCAGGCCCTCGATGGTGGTGACCTCGCGGTCGGCGACGTCGGAGATCGAGGTGATGCAGGAGCGGGTTGCGTCCTTGTCGACCATCACGGTGCAGGCGCCGCACAACGCCTGGCCACAGCCGAATTTGGTGCCGGTCAGGCCGACTTCGTCGCGCAGGTACCACAGCAGCGGCAGATCGGGATCACCGTCCCAGCTCCGCTCCTCGCCATTGATCTTGAGCTTGATCATGATCGTCTTCTCCCGCTCTTCATAAGCTGCGACGTTCGAGCTGGCGCGCGCCGGAACATGTTTCCAACTGGCGGCGCCGTCCGCGTCGTCATCGACGCGTCGTTCGTCATGCAAGACCACCGGAAGATGCTAGCAGGGGCGGGCCGCGGACGGTCCACACAGACGCGTGTAGTCAGCCCTGCGCCCGGCGCAGGTCATGTCGGGCGGAGGGGCCGATCGCGCGCAGACGGATCGATTTCAAGAAAAAATGCCTCGCCGGCGGGAGCCAGCGAGGCATCAAGTTGGTCAGGAAGGAATGTGTTGACGCCGGCCCCGCTCAGGCGGCCTTGGCCTTGGCGACGTGGGTCGCGATCGCATCCATCAGCGGCGGCGACAGGCAGTCATAGGGCTCGAGCCCGAGCTCCTTCAGCCGGTGCGCGGATGCCGTCCATCTGCTCCGGCTTGACGCCGGATTCGATCACCGAGGAGACGAAGGCGGCAAAGCCCGGCGCCGCCGACCCTGTTCCTGGAACAGCTCGGGGTGAATGAAGTCGAGGCCGTAGAACGGATGGCCGTTGTTCTCGATGCGGCCATACATATGCGTGCCGCAGGCCTTGCAGGCGTGGCGCTGGATCACCGCCGAGGCGTCGACGACCTGGAGCTTGTCGCCGTTCTCAAGCACGGTCACGTTCTGGCGCGGCACCACTGCGACGACCGAGAACATCGCGCCGTCCGGCTTCCAGCACTTGGTGCAGCCGCAGGCATGGTTGTGGGCGACGTCGCCCTTGATGCCGACCTTGACCGGCTTGTCCTTGCACTTGCAGACCAGCGTTCCGCCGGCAAAGCTGCCGGAGCCCTTCTTGACGCCGTTGTCGACCGACGGATGGATGTGAACAGTCATGGGCCAATCCTCCTTGCTGTTTGACGTTTGCCTGGAATCAGTATACACGACGACCGAACGGATCGATTTGCCCTCATGCATCAGGTCGAAGCCCTTGTTGATGTCCTCGAGCTTGAGGGTGTGCGTGATCATCGGATCGATCTGGATTTTTCCGTCCATGTACCAGTCGACGATCTTGGGAACGTCGGTGCGGCCGCGCGCGCCGCCGAACGCGGTGCCCTTCCAGACGCGGCCGGTGACGAGCTGGAACGGACGGGTGGCGATCTCCTTGCCGGCTTCGGCGACGCCGATGATGATCGATTCGCCCCAGCCGCGATGGCAGGCTTCCAGCGCCTGGCGCATCACCGTGGTGTTGCCGGTGCAATCGAAGGTGTAGTCGGCGCCGCCATCGGTCAGCGTGACCAGATGCGGCGACGATGTCGCCGCGAGACTTTCTTGGGATTGACGAAGTGCGGTCATGCCGAAGCTTGCGGCCCCATTCCTCCTTGGAGTCGTTGATGTCGACGCCGATGATCTTGTCGGCGCCCGACCATCTTGGCGCCCTGGATGACATTGAGTCCGATGCCGCCGAGGCCGAACACGACGACATTGGCGCCGGGCGTGACCTTGGCGGTGTTGACCACGGCGCCGACGCCGGTGGTCACGCCGCAGCCGATGTAGCAGCTCTTGTCGAAGGGCGCGTCCTCGCGGATCTTCGCCACCGCGATTTCCGGCAGCACCGTGAAGTTCGAGAAGGTCGAGCAGCCCATGTAATGGTAGATCGGTCTTGCCCTTGTAGCTGAAGCGCGAGGTGCCGTCGGGCATCACGCCCTTGCCCTGGGTGGCGCGGATCGCCGTGCAGAGATTGGTCTTGCTGGCTGAGGCAGCTTTTGCACTGGCGGCATTCCGGCGTGTAGAGCGGAATGACGTGGTCGCCCGGCTTTCACCGAGGTGACGCCGGCGCCGACCTCGCGGACGATGCCGGCGCCCTCATGGCCGAGGATCGAGGGGAAGATGCCCTCGCTGTCGAAGCCGTCGAGCGTGTAGGCGTCGGTATGGCAGATGCCGGTCGCCTTGATCTCCACCAGCACTTCGCCGGCCTTCGGTCCTTCGAGATCGAGCTCGACGATTTCCAGCGGCTTCTTGGCCTCGAAAGCAACGGCGGCGCGTGTCTTCATCTTCAACTCCTGTTTCTCTGCTTCGGAGTCAAGGTTTCGTCGCTCTGCTCCCACTCACTTGGTGCCCATGCAGGAATTCTCAGCCTCGGTATAGGCCTGGGGCTTGTCCTCGTGCTTTGCGGGCCGCACGCGTCCCAACGCATCGTTGGCGCGGGCGCGCAGGTAGACGTAGATGTCGTCCATGTAGCAGGCCACGTTCGGATTGGCGCCGAAAGCCGGCATGACGTTGTCCTGGGCCGTGGTGACGTTCTTGCGGCCGCTGGCGACGATGCCGAGGAAGTCGCCGTAGCTCATCGTCTTCAACGAGTCCTTCAGCGCCGGCGCATAGCTCGATCCCATGCCGTCGGGGCCGTGGCAGACGTGGCATTCCGAATGATAGCGGCGATAGCCGGAATAGGTGTACCAGTCGACGGTGCCGTCGGCCTGGATCTTGTAGGTCGGGTTTCCCTGCTTATCGAAATATTTGCCGTCTTCGGATTTCACCGCGGCCGGATCGCCCGAGCCGTCGGCGAAGGCGGTTCCGGCCGGCAGCGATCAGCAATGCTCCAGCTGCCAGCCAGGTCGTGGCAGCGCAAAATGAATTACGCAAGAGCTTGTCCTCGGATGATCGGATGGCAGCGTAATCCGGCGCGTGGAGCCAACCCACGCGCCGGAAGCGAGGTCTGGTCAGCTCATTGCTGCGGCAGCGCGAACACGGTGAGCGTGCCGCCGAGCGCGGTGTAGTTGCTCAGCGCCGCATAGCCACCGACCGCGCCGAGACCTGCGTTCGGATCGGTCAGGCCGGCCGCAAGACCGATGCCTGCCCAGCCGCCGACGCCCGACAGCACGGCGATGTACTGCTTGCCGTTGTGCTCGTAGGTCGTGACGTTGCCGATGATGCCGGACGGAGTCTTGAACTTGTAGAGCTCCTTGCCGGTCTTGGCATCGACCGCCTTCAGATAGCCTTCGAGCGTGCCGTAGAACACCACGCCGCCGGCGGTCGCGAGCGCGCCCGACCAGACCGAGAACTGCTCCTTGTCCGACCAGACGATCTTGCCGGTCTTGCCGTCCCAGGCGATGAAGTTGCCCATGTTGGTATCGCCGGGAGGCGGATACATCGACAGCGTCGCACCCACATAGGGCTGACCTGCGGTGTAGCTCACCTTGAACGGTTCGTAGTCCATGCAGACGTGGTTGGTCGGAACGTAGAACAACTGCGTGTCCGGCGAGTAGGCCGCCGGCTGCTCGTCCTTGGAGCCGAGCGCGGCCGGGCAGATGCCCTTGTTGTTGTGGTCCTCACCCTGCTTGTCGGTCGAATATTGCGTCGACCACCTTCGGCCGGCCATAGGTCGGCGAGTTCTTGTCCATGTCGACGCCGGTGGTCCAGTTGACCTTCGGATCGTACTTCTCGGCGACCAGCAATTCGCCGTTGGCGCGATCGAGCGTATAGCCGAGGCCGTTACGATCGAAATGGGTCAGCAGCTTGCGCGGCTTGTCCGTCGATCGATCTGATCGGTGAGGATCATCTCGTTGACGCCGTCATAGTCCCACTCGTCGTGCGGCGTCATCTGATAGACCCACTTCGCCATGCCGGTGTCCGGATTGCGGGCGAAGATGGTCATCGACCACTTGTTGTCGCCGGGACGCTGCTTCGGATTCCAGGTCGAGGGATTGCCCGAGCCGTAATAGACGAGGTCGAGCTGCCGGATCGTAGGCGAGCCAGCCCCAGGTGCAGCCGCCGCCGATCTTCCACTGATCGCCTTCCCAGGTCTTCAGGCTGGAGTCCTTGCCGACCGGCTTGCCGAGCGCGGTGGTCTTCTCGGGATCGACCAGGATCTGGTCATCCGGGCCTTCCGAGTAGGCTTTCCAGACCTGCTTGCCGTCCTTGATGTTGTAGGCGGTCATGCTGCACTGCACGCCGAACTCGCCGCCGGAGGTGCCGACCAGGACCTTGTCCTTGATCGACCATCGGCGCCGAGGTGCCGGTCTGTCCCTTGCTGGGATCGCCGTTGATCGCGGTCCACTCGACCTTGCCGGTCTTGGCGTTGAGCGCGACGAGCTTGTCGTCGGCCTGATGCAGGAAGATCTTGCCGTCGGCATAGGCGAGGCCGCGGTTGACGGTGTCGCAGCACATCACCGGAATGACGTTCGGATCCTGCTTCGGCTCGTAGCTCCAGACGATCTTGTTCTCCTGCGACAGGTCAAGAGCATAGACCTTGTTCGGGAACGGTGTGTGAACGTACATCATGTTGCCGATGATCAGCGGTCCGCCTTCGTGGCCGCGCAGCACGCCGGTCGAGAAGGTCCAGGCGACCTGCAGCTTGCCGACGTTGGAGGCGTTGATCTGCTTGAGCTTGGAGTAGCGCGTGTTGGCGTAGTCGCCTGTCGGCATCACCCAGTCTTGGCCGGATTTTGCGACATCCGGATCAGTTCGTCGTTGGCCGCATGCGCTTCCTGCGGCGAAGCGCCGCCATGGCGCGAGACAGGTCGCGAGTAGCACCTTTCGCATCGTGGTTCCTCCCAGGTTAAGACCTTCGGGTTCCGCGCAGACGCGGCCCCGATCTTCGATTTTTCATTGGCTCATCCGTATCCGCTTCGAAAGTTGAGAAACTTGCCCAAGAGCGAAACCGCGCTTGCTCGAGAGGGAAGCGCGGGAATTAAACTTTTTCGCAGTTTTCCTGCGCGGTACCGGCGACGCATCGCGTCTGTTCTTGCTGCGCAGCATCAATGGCGAAGGCTCGCTCGAGCGCACGTGCCAGCGTGATGTTTTCCTTGACGGCGCCGGAACTTAAGGCAGAGGATCAGCAAGCGGAGACGAGCTGCAAGGAGGACTCCGCCTGCCAAGTTCGGAAGCTGCCTCAAAGCGATTGGCCTCAGCTTCGAATCGTCCGTCTACCGCGACGTGGCGGAGCACTTGCGTTTCGATCTTAAATCGGTGGATGGAAATGTCCGACACTGTCCACTCGCTCAGCACCTGCGGGATTGGCGCCGAAGAGGCAGATCCAGTGTTGGTCAGATGCGCTGACCGATCTCTGCGGCCAGTTTGATGTCGATCCGCTGGAGGCGTCGATCGCTGGAAGGGCGCATCAACTACACCACGGTTTCGAAACTGAAGCTGTGCCAGATCGAGGCGAGCCAGCACCGGATCGCGCACACGCTTCGCCGCGCGCGCGATCCAGCGAACATCCCTACGTCAAGATCCTGTTCCAGACCTACGGCATCTCCTATTTCGAGCAGGACGGCCGCCAGATCGAGATCGAAGCCGGGCGACTGTCTCGCCTATGACGTTTCCTGTCCGCATACGATCGTCAGTCCCGCGCTGACGCGGCACGAGGTCGTGATCGTGCCGAAGGAATTGCTGCGGGAGCGCGGCTTCCGCTTGGACAAGATGTCGGCCTGCAAGCTGTCGGCGCGCACCGGCACCGGGCGCATCGCGCATGAGTTCGTGCATGCGGCGTTCGACGAGGCGACCAAGCTGTCGGCCAACAGCGCGGTCGGGCGTCGCCGATTCGCTGATCGACCTGTTGCTGCTGCCGCTGCGCGAGGCCGACACGGTGTTCGATCGCGGCGGTCCGGAGGCGATGTATGTCCGGGCGCAGGCCTTCATCCGCGAGCATCTGCGCGATCCGGATCTGTGCATCGACCAGATTTCGGCGGCGCTCGGCTGCACCAAGCGCTATCTGCACATGGTGTTCAGCGATCGCGGCATGACCGTCAGCGACTATATCTGGCGGGCCCGGCTGCAGCATTGCCGGCAGGAGCTCGAGACCCATGGCGGCAAGACCATCACCGACGTGGCGTTCTCCTGGGGCTTCTCCAGCTCGTCGCATTTCAGCCGCGTGTTCCGGAAATATTTCGGCGTCGTGCCGTCCGCCATTCACAAGGCGGCAGCACGAACCTAAGTTGGCCCGTTCCGAATTGAATCGGAACGGGGCTCTCGCCCTTTTTATCGCGTCTTCTTGACGCGGACCGGTATCTACTTCGCTTGAAAACGCCAATGCGAGCCGCGCGCGAATTCTCGTGCAGCGCGGCTTATTGTGCGCCGCTGCGCAGGATTTTCTGAAACGCATCTCCCAGCACGGCCGGCTCGCGCGGCGGCAGATAGGTGAGGCCGGTTGCCTGCCCGAATTCGGCCAGCTTGCCGGACTCCTGCAGCCCGCCCAGCACCTTGTTCACCTCCGCGATGAGCTCCGGATTGCTGGCAAGGCCCGACATAGCCGCGATTGGCGCCGATCGGATAGAAATAGCCGGACGCCGGTCAATGTCGTGTCGGGATGTGCGGCCCGGTAGGCATCGAAGCGCCTGAGGTCGAGCAGCGTCGCATCGAAGCGGCCCTGTTCGAGCGCACCCGAGCAGGTCGTCGCGCGCCGGGCACGAGATGGGTGATGCTGTCGATCAGCCGCCCCTTGTCGAAGGTCATCAGGATGGCGTCGCCGAGCGTTCCGCTTTCGATCGCGAGGCGAAGGCCGGAGAGATCGCCGATGCCGGCGATCTGCCGGTCCCGCGCCTGTGGCCCAGCACAACCGTCAGCGACGAGAACATATAAGGCTTGGTCGGCGCGAGAACGCCGATCGCGACGCGCCGGCGGCGGTCGTCTCGGGTGGCGCCGTCGAAATCCGGCAGCTTCGCGGTCTTCACGCCCGGCACGACCAGCGAATCCTGCGTGAAAGCGTAGCTGCCGACGCAGCGAGCAGCGGCCGTCGGAGAGCAACGCGTTGGCTTCGAGCGCGGGGCTGGAATCCTCGTCGAGCTTGCTTTCGAACCACTGGATCTCGAGCCGTCGGCCGAGGCCTTCCGCGACCGCCTGCGCCAAGTGCGATGTCGAAGCCTGTGCCGGGCTTGCCGCGGTGATGCATCGACAAGGGCGGCAGATCCTCATCGAGACAGACGCGCAACGGCGCGTCGGCCGCGCGCGCCGGCGACATCGTGGCGACACCGGCGGGCAGGGCAACCGCCCATGCCGAGATCAGGCCGCAATCATGCTTCTCATGGCGCCCTCCGGCTGGCGACATAGGCCCAGAGCGCGCCGATGTCGTCATCGTTCAGGATATCGCCCCAAGGCGGCATCCGGCCGTTTTTGCCCTGTTTCACCGTGGTGACGAAGCGCGGTTCGTCATCGGGAAAGCGGCGCAGATCTGGCGTGATGGTGCCTGAATTGACCATGTTGGGTCCGTGGCAGTGCGAGCAGTTGTGGGCGAAGGTTTCCTTGCCCTGGTCGATCTTCGTCTGATCGGCGCCGCCACTTTGCTGTTGGGCGATAGCGGCCGTCATCACGACAGCCGACACCGCCGTGACGGCGACGATATCCGCCGCCGTCCAAATGAGATCCATTCCGCTTCACTGGCAATCCGCAATCAGTTCTTGACCGCGAAGACCCAGAGCGAACCGCCGGCCGGCACTTTGGCCAGACGCTCGTCGCCCGAGAACAGCGAGTAGACGCCGCCATAACCGCTGGCGACCGCGACATACTGCACGCCGTCCTGTTGCCAAGTCACAGGCTGGCCCTCGATGCCGGAGCCGGTCTGGAACTGCCACAGCTTCTTGCCGCTGTCGGCATCGAATGCCTCGAACTCACCGGTCAACTGGCCGGAGAAGACGACGCCGCCCGCCGTGGACAGCACGCCGGAGAAGCGCGGAATGTCGCTCGGCTGCTCCCACTTGGCCTTGCCGGTCAGCGGATCGATCGCCTTGAGCTGGCCGCGCGGGCCATCACCCCACTCCCAGAGGTCGGTGAGGTCCATGCCGAGATACCACTCGCCGGCCTTGTAGGTCGCCGGCTCCGTCTTGTAGTGGCCGCCGAACACCAGCGTGTTGGCATAGGCCAAGCCGGTTTTCGGGTCGAACGACATCGGCTCCCAGTTCTTGCCGCCCAGGATCGACGGATAGACGGTCACCTTCTTGCCTTCGCGCGCGCCGCGCGTGACGTCGGTCTCGATCGGCTTGCCGGTCGCCAAGTCGACGCCCGAAGCCCAATTGACCTTCACGTAAGGATTGGCCGCAAGCAGCTTCCCGTTGGTGCGGTCGAGCACGTAGAAGAAGCCGTTGCGGTTGGCGTCCATCAGCACCTTGGTCGGCTTGCCCTCGATGGTCAGGTCGGCGAGCACCATCTCGGCGACCGCATCATAGTCGAACGGATTGTTCGGCGAGAACTGATAGTGCCACTTGATCTTGCCGGTCTTCGGGTCCAGCGCGAGCACCGAGCAGGTGAAGAGATTGTCGCCCGGACGCACGGCGGCATTGAACGGGCCGGGATTGCCGATGCCCCAATAGACCGTGTTCAGATCGGGATCGTAGGAGCCGGTGATCCAGGTCGAGCCGCCGCCGAGCTTCCAGGTGTCGCCCTTCCAGGTATCGCCGCCGGGCTCGTCGGGTGAGGGCACCGTGTAGGTACGCCACAGATGCTTGCCCGTTGCGGGATCCCAGCCGTCGATGAAGCCGCGGGTGCCGAACTCCGCACCGGACATGCCGGTCAACACGACGCCGTCGGCGACCAGCGGCGCCACGGTCATCGAATAGCCTTCCTTGATATCGGCCGCCTTCTGCCGCCACAGCTCCTTGCCGGTCTTGGCATCGAGCGCGATCACATTGGCATCGAGCGTGGTGCGAAACAGCTTGCCGTCGAACAGCGCGGCGCCGCGATTGATGATGCCGCAACAGACGATGCGCGGCGTCTCGGCGGGATAGTCGACCTTGGTCTTCCAGATCTGCTTGCCGGTCTTGGCTTCGATCGCCATCGTCGCATTATGCGTCGTGACGTAGATCGCGCCCTGGTAGATGATGGGCTGGGATTCCTCGCTGCGATCGTCGGCGAAGCTGTAATTCCAGACGGGAACGAGGTCCTTGACGTTATCCTTGCTGATCTGGGTCAGATGGGCTGAATCGCTGCAGATTGTAGCCCATTCCGTAATTGAGAACGTTCGATGTGTCAGTTGCGCCCTTGACCAGCTCATCGGTCGTCTGTGCGCTTACGCCATGCGAAGCAAGAATAGCGAGGCTTGCGGCCAACGCGATCCGTTTCATCCATTCCCTCCCAATGTCTTCTGCGCGCCTATGCTGACGCGACGCAACCAACACTCTGCCTGAAACGAAAATGCGTCAACAAGGAAACGCGCACGCGTGGTCCATGACGCGGCGATGCATCACGGCACGGAATTTTTCCGAGGCATTTTGCGTTGTGACGCTGGTTTGAACAGCCGGCATCGGCAGGCGTTGCGGTGCGGGAAAGCGATTGGACATGACAATCATTGTCGTTTCAGTCGCAACAAACACGTTGTATGCCACATGCAACTCAGCAAACATGGATCGCCCTTTCTTCGCGCGGAGCTCATGATATAGCTGATGCCGACAATAACAGCGGGATCATGTGGCTCATCCGAAACGAGCGATCCATTGCAAGCACAAAGCGAGCGGATGAGCTGCGACCGTTCGCTTTTGCGTTGCGGTATGACGCCGGCCTTATATTCGACAGCTTCTTATCGCGTTGGTAGCCGCGCCGCCGCCGCGTTGTCGGCGGCCAGTCCTGGACGAGATGTTTTCTTGCAAGACAATGATTGGAGATCAAGCATGAGATCGAAAATTGCCATCGCCCTCGTCGCTTTGGGAACGACGTTCGCCACCCTGCCGGCTTTGGCGGCCGCGCGGACGGCCGATCCGGTCAAGACTTTTGATACCGACAACGACGGGACGCTCGACCTGATGGAGGTGAAGAAGGCCGCGGCGGCTGAATTTGCCAAGCTCGATCGCGACCACGAAGGCACGCTCGATGCCCGTGAATTGCGGGGCAGGCTGAGTGCGAAGGAAGTGAAGGCCGCCGATCCCGATCACGACGGCACGTTGACGATGGACGAGTATCTTGCGGTGGTCAGCAGCGTTTCGACGCGGCCAATGCAGACAATGACGGAACGCTCGACGCCAAGGAACTGAAGGCGCCGGCCGGCCTCGCTTTGCTGAAGTTGCTGCATTGACCACTCGATATCGGCAAACTCAGGTGCCTTTGTAGGACGTAGTCGTGGGATTTTTATGGTTCCAGGCGCATCTTGCGTTCCGTCCGGGCGTGGCCCTAGCTTCAACTCCGGCGCGAGCAACGCGCCAACCACTTGGAAACCAGAGCTTGGGAGAGTGACATGACCTGGAAGACCCCGAAAATCGTCGAAGTGCCGGTGGGCATGGAAATCAACATGTATGCTTGCGCGGCGCGCAAGTAATCGCGACTGAAAAGTCTCGATTGATCAGTTCCCTGCCAGGCCTGCCCGCGCGAATGATGCGCAGCGCAGGTCTGGCAGATCTATTATTCCGGCAGACCTACTATAAAGTGCGGCAAACGGCGTGAGGCCGCTCATAGATCCTGGGTGTCGAAGATATAGAGATCGACGCCGCCATCCGCGAAATTGCTGAGATCGCCGGCCGCGGCCTTTCCCTCCGCGGATCCCATTCCGGCCTTCAGCGCATCCATCGTATCGAACGACAAGGTCGCAACGAGGTGGATGTCCGCGCTCGGGCCTGCCGGGGTGCCGACCCCGCCGCGGCTGATGTCATAGGACTTCAGGCCAGGAATTTTCTTGGCGAGCGGCGCGTGGACCGACATGTAGTGCTTCTCAAACGCTTCGGCGCTTTTCGGTTTCTTGTAGAGCACGAGAACCTTCGGCATCGCTTCATTCTCCCCAGTTGTTGTGGCCTCTTTGAGACCCAGCTTTATTGCACCCGATCTCTGCCCGGGGATCAAGCGTGCGCTCGCTGGTCGCCGCTCTCGATGATGTGATAGGATGTTCGCTCGGCGCAGCGACGCTGCGGCTCCAATTCACCCGATGCCTTGCGGATCATGAATGCCCATTGCCAACAATGCGTTCTGTGCCGCCGCCGCGTGCGCCGCGATGCTGTTCGTCCGGCACCAGCATGCCGAAGGCATTGACACCGAACACATCTTCGGCTTCATGATCGGCAGTGATGTCGGCGAAGTCGGCGAGCGCGAATTCCAGAGCGAGACCACGGGACGATTCGACAAGGGCGGCGGGCACTATCGTGCCGGCGAGCAGGAGCTCGAGCTCGAACTGGTCCCGGTGAAGAATTTTCGCATCGAGCTCGGGACCGCATTCGTCGGCCACGACATCGGTGGCGTCTCCGGCCTCGACGAGCGCCGCCAGCTCACCTGGCAGGGCGCCTCGCTCGATTTGCGCTACCGTTTCCTCGGCCGCGAGACCGCACCGTTCGGAATGGCCTTGCCGTGCAGAACGAGGCGGGCCGGATCGATGACACCAGCGGCGCGCCCACGCGGCAATATGGCACCGCGTTCACGCTGGCGTTCGATCGCGAGATCGTGCCGGATCTTGCTGTGGCCGCCTTGAACCTGTCCTATCAGCCGGAATGGACGCAGCTTTCCGGTTCGGCCGAGATCGAGCGCGAAGCGACGGTCGGCGCTGCCTTCGCCGTCATGGCGCAGCTTCGTCCGGGGATTCTGCTAGGTGGCGAAGCGCGCTACTTCCGGCGATATGATGGCTTCGGGCTCGACGGCTGTCCGGCCAGGCGCTGTTCATCGGTCCGACCGCCTATTTTCAGCTCTCCGATCGGTCGCGGCTGACGCGTCATGGAGCATGCAGGCCTGGGGAAGGCAAGCGGAGATGCCGGCCGGGCTCGATCTCCCAATTTCGAGCACCATCAGGCCCGGCTGGTGTTTGGTGTCAATTTCTAGCGAGACTGTTGTGAAACTTCGGGACAGGCCGATGGTTTTCATGCCAGGCTTTTGAAACGGCGGCGCTGCTGCGGCGTAACTATTGATGCTACGCTAATCGGCGCTTCACGGGATCTTCAGCCATGAATCCGATCGATCTGATCATCACGGTGTGTGCGGTGCTCTCGCCGGCGACGTGCGAGGAGACGCATCTGGTGTTCGCCAACAGCGTCTCGCTGCGGCAATGCGCGATGCAGGCGCCGCCCTATATCGCGCAATGGGTCGGCGACCATCCGAAATGGACCGCCGTCAAATGGCGCTGCGAATATCCGCATACCAATGACAAGGCGGAAGGCGTCGGCACCAGCTCTGCGAGCTGATCCGATTCCAGCGCCGTCCCGATTATTTGTTGCAGTCCTTCAGATCCTTGTCGGCAATCGAGAACACCGCGTCTGCCTTGATCTCGATGTCGCGCACCACGCATTGCCTGGCGCCGGCATAGCTGACCCTTGCGTCGTAACGTCCGGGCTCGACGCCGGTGATGCGCAGCCGCTCGTCGTGGTCGACCTCCTTGTCCTTGTCGTTCAGAGGTCTGATTGGGACCCCATTCGGTCTTGCCTGCCGGCGACAGCTCGAAGCCGGTGATGGTGGCGGTGGTCAGATTCCACAGCCGGATGCCCTTGCCTTGCGCCAGCAGATGGGCAGGGCGCGATCGAGAGCAGCAGCAGAGCGGCAGCGATCGAGCATGCGTGGCATCTCATCCTCCCAAACGTCACTGTTCAATCCTCGTGAGCCGCCAGCGTCCGATGCGCCGGGCGAATTTGCAAGGTTCAACCTGACGATATCGGCCTTGATCGCCGCGATCAGCCTGCTCGTCTGCGTGCCGCGCGCGGAATTGCGATCGGCAGCGGTATGCAGCAGGCGCGCCGGACGCGCCGACAGCAGAATCAGCTTGTCGCCGAGGCGAACGGCATCATCCAGGCTGTGCGTGACCAGCAGCGTGATCATGGGCCGATTGCCGACCAATGCCGCGATCTCGTCGCGCAATCGCGCGGCAAGAGCGTCGTCGAGCGAGGCCAGCGGCTCGTCGAGAATCAGGAAATCCGGCTCGACGGCGAACGCCCGAGCCAGCGCAACGCGGCGGGCGAGGCCGAGCGACAATTCGCCGGGAAAATGCTCGCGATGCGCGCTCAATTCCAGCACCGAAAACAGTGCGGCGAGCCTGCGCTCGTCGACATCGGGCGCGGCAAGCCGGACATTGTCCTCGACCGAACGCCAGGGCAGCAGCCGCGGCTCCTGGAACACCATCGCCAGCCGCGCGCCGCTGGGCCGCGCGACACGGCCCTGATAGTTGGCGATCGAGGCCCGCGAGGATCCGCAGCATCGTGCTCTTGCCGCAGCCGGAGGGGCCGACCACGACGCCGACCTCGCCGGTCGCGAGCGAGAAGCCGATATCCGCCAGCACCCGTGCGGCTTGCCGGCGGCGCTGATGAAGCTCTTGCCGGTGATATCGACGTCAAGCTGCACGGAGCCGCCACCGGGAGACGCGAAGTTCGAACGGCTGCACCAGCACGGCCTCGATCACCAGCACGACGGCGGCGAAGCTCAGCGAATAGGCGAGCAGCAGCGGGATGTCGAACAGCTGGAAGGCGACGCCGATCTCGAAGCCGACGCCGTTCGGCCGGCCAAGCAATTCCGCCACCAGCACGATCTTCCAGACCAGCGCCAGGCCGGAGCGCGCAGCGGCGGCGATGTAGGGCGCAAGCTGCGGCAGCACGACATGGCGGAAGGCTGCGCCAGCGCGGGAACGCAAACACTTGCGCCATCTCGTCCAGCGCAGGGTCGAGCGCGCGCGTGCCCTCGCGCAAGGTGACCACGGCGGTCGGCAGCTTGTTGATGGCGATGGCTGCAATCGCGGCGGCCTCGGTCAGGCCGGCCCAGATATAGGCCAGCACGATCACGACCAGCGCCGGCAGATTGAGCAGGAGGATCAGCCAGGGATCGCCGAGCCGGTTGGCAAGCCGGCTCCGTCCCATCAGATAGCCGATGGCGCTGCCCAGCGCTCATCGCCAGCGTGAAGGCCAGCACGACGCGGACCAGCGTGACGCCGAGATGCAGGAACAGACGCGCCGGACCGCGCCTCCGCGATCATGGTCGTGAGCACGATCGGATGGTGCGGGCAGTTTGGCGCTGCCGGCAAGCAGTGCTGCGATCCACCAGGTGGCCAGGAACAGCGCGAAAGAGAACAGGCGCAGCACCTCAGTCCCTCGGCGCAGGATTGTAGTAGGTGCCCGGGCTGAGCTCCGGCGCCGGGCCGACCAGTTCGCGGCCGCCGACCTTCGCCAGCACGCCATAGAGGATGCGGGCATCAGCCTCCTCATCGGCGATCGGCCGGTGCGGAATGCCCTCCCGGTAGCGATCGCGATAGACCTGCAAGGTGGCGGCGTCGGTGGCGCCGGTCAGCGGCGCGATCGTCTTCCATTCCGCGTCGGAGGTCGCGAGGATTTCCTTGGCCTTGGCGGTCATGGCGAGAAAGCGCGCCAGCAGGTCGCGATGGGCGTCGGCCCAGTCTCGTCGAACACGTAGCCGACCATCGCGACGCGTGCCCTTGGCGCCGAATTTCGGCAGGATCTCCTCGATGCCGGCGAGGCGGCGGAAGCCCTTGGCTTCGAGCGCGGCGCAGAAATTCCAGTAGTTGAGGCTGGCGTCCATCTCGCCGTCGAGCCATCTTGGCAGCGAGCAGCGGCGGCGCGCCATAGATGATCGTCGGCCTGCGATTTCAGGTCGATATCCTCGCGCTTCAGCGCAGCCTGCAGCAGCAGCCAGCTCTTGTCGATAGGGCCGCCGGCGACCGCGAGCTTCTTGCCCTTGAGATCGGCGAGCGTCGTGAATCGGCGAGGTGGCCGGCACCATCACCGCGCCCAGCGCGCTCGAATAGGGATAGAAGGCCAGCTTGGCGCCGAGCGCGCGCTCGCGCGATACCCACAGCCAGTCGGAGACCATGATGTCGGCACTGCCGGCGCGCAGCGCGATCTTGCCGGCTTCGGGACTTGCAAGCTCGGCGGTCTCGATGGTGAGGTCCTGCTGCTTGTCCAGCCCGTGGGCGCGGATCACCGCCAGTTCCCAGGCGAAGGTGCCGGTCTTTTGCGCTGCAACCCTGATCGTCTCGGCGGCGCAACATGCGGAGACCGACAGGAGCGCGCAGGCCAACGCGCCGAGCAACAAACGAACGATCCAGGTGCCATGTAATCGTGAGCCGCTTGCTCGATCATCTTTTCAGCCCGGCACTCATAGCATAGCTTTCGCAGCTCGCCGGAGGAAAGCAATGATGACATGCAGACGGGTAGGACCGATTGTCGCCGCGGTCGCAATTCTTCTCGGCCATGCCTGGGGCGCGCGCGCCGAGGACCTCAACGATTATCCGACCTCCGCGCGCGCCGAATACGTGTTCGGCTGCATGAAGGCCAATGGCGAGACCCGGCAGTCGATCGAGCAATGTTCCTGCTCGATCGACGTGATCGCCTCGCTCATTCCCTATGACCGCTATGTCACGGCGGAGACCGTGCTCAGCATGTCGCAGGTGCGCAGCACTCTCGGCACTGAGTTCCGCTCGTCCGAGCAGGCCGCGTCCGCGCTCAACGACCTCAGGCGCGCGCAGGCCGAAGCCGAAGTGAGGTGCTTCTGAGCTCACGTCGCCGCTCAGCTGCCGGAGCTCGTCGACCGGCCATTCGTGCTGGAAGACGTGGCCCTGCGTGTCCTTGGCCTCGGCGCGGAAGTGCTTGGCGCCGTTCGGGACGTAGGTGAAGCGGATGTTGGGGTCTTCCGAGATCGAGATGCCGCCCTCCATCGACAGCACCAGGCTGTCGTCCTGCCACAGCTTGCAGCTCGTCGATGAAGAAGGCCGGAATGTAGAGCTGGGTGATCTGGTCCATCTGCAGCCCGGAATTGTTGGGATGCCCGATCATCACCTGGGCCTCGCGCGTGCCGCTTGTCGGCGCCGTCGCCGGCTTGCGCGAACTGGCGATATCGTCATCTGGCCGATATGCGCCTTCGGCTTCTTCCGGATTCTTCGCCGCCGGGCGCCGAGCAGCCGCCGGAGGCCTTCACATAGATCTTGATCATGTAGAGCTTGCCGTCGCTGAGCTCGGCCACCGCATGAACGTCGGTGTAGCTGTTGACGCGGACGCGGGTCGAGATCTCCGTCACCTTGGCGTCCTGCGCCGAGCTCGAATTTCGCCGCCATCGGCGCCGGGTTCTGGTCGATCACGAGCGTGATCGGATCTGATGCGGCGGCGTGTCGGCCGGCGACAGCTTGATGCGCAAGGTCACCGGCACCATCGCGGCATCCTCGGCGCGTGCCGGCATCTCGATCGCGATCACGTTGCTGCCGTCGTTCATCGGACGGTTGTTGAAGATGTCCTGAACCAGGCCCGGCCAGGGATCATAGGCCTCGGCCTTCGCAGATGCGAACGACATCATCAGCAGCGACGCCAAGCAGTCGGCGCACAGAGCAGGCGGAGACGCAGCTCTGACATGGTCGCATGTCCTCGTACTGATCGCAGGGATCCGAAGCGGCGAACTGCAATATAGGCGCTCGCGCCGACTATTCCCATTCAATTTCCGAAAATGCTGCAGTTGCGTTGCGGGCATTGTAATCGTCGAACAACTGCCATTGCGACCGCTCGGAGGCCGCGGCCGAGGTCGGCGGCTTCCGTGATCGGCGCGCCGCTGCGTGATCAGCGCGCGAACATCCGCTGCGAGTGTTTCGAGGTAACGGCGTTCGTCGGCGAGCGCGGCCGGCCAATCGCTCACCGGACCGTGACCGGGAACCACGCGCTGGGCGGGCAGCGCGGCTGAGCTTGTCGATGATGCCGCAGCCAGCCGCGCAGGCTGCCGTCCATCACCGGGATATGGTCAGGAACACGAGATCGCCGGCGAACAGCGTTCTGGTCTTCTCGTCGATAGACGGTGAGATCGCTGTCGCTATGCGCCGCGGGCCAGGTCTGCAGCACCAGCGAGCGACCGCCGAGATCGAGCGTGAGCGTGTCGTCGACCAGCAAGGTCGGCGGCACGATGCGCACCTCGTCGATCAGTTCCTCGCCCATGATCTGGCGGAAAGCCTCGAGATAGAATGTGGTCCGCGCGTAGCCAGCGCCTGCGGCAAGTTCTTGTGCGCCGACGAAAGCTGGTTCCCGGCCGGTCGAAAGGCGGCGTTGCCGAACACGTGATCCGGATGGGCATGGGTGTTGATGACATAGCGGATCGGCTTGTCGGTGCGGGCGCGGATCGGCGGCCAGCAGCTGCCGTCCCTCACGGACGCTGCCGCCGGTGTCGATCACGGCGACCGCATCGTCGCCGACGACGAAGCCGACATTGGCGATGTCGCCTTCGTTCTCGCGCGTCATCAGCGCGATCTGGCCGATATGGACGAACACGCCGGGCGCGATTTCGCTGACGGCCAGTTCCTGCGGCTCGGCCGCGCCAGGCACGGCGGCGCGAGCATCAGCAGCAGGACAAGGAAGAGGACGCGAGCATGCTCATTGCGTTTCTCCGCCTGCATGCGAGGTTCCGACTGCGTCGCACAGCATCGTGATGTCGGCAGCATATCCTGTTGCACGCTCAATTGGAAGCATAGCATTTTGACAGACGCGCGAGTGGGACGGAAACGATGATGACCAATGGCAATCTCTACCGCTGCCTCCTGCTCGCGCTCTTGCAGGGTGTCGCACGTTGACCACGCCGCGCTGTCGCGTTCGCGCAGGCCGAACGATGAAGGCGCCGATCTCTCGATCGAGCTGGTCGATCCCAAGGTGCTGCGGGTCTGCGCCGATCCGCGCAACCTGCCGTTCTCCAACGAGAAGGGCGAAGGCTTCGAGAACAAGATCGCCGAGCTGTTCGCCGCCAAGCTGCAGAAGAAGCTCGACTACATGTATTTCCCGCAGGCGACCGGCTTCGTCCGCGTGACGCTCGGCGTCGCATCGCTGCGACGTCATCATGGGCTTTCCGCAGGGCGACGATCTCGTGCAGGGCACCAATCCCTATTACCGCACGACCTATGCGCTGATCACCAAGCAGGGCTCCGGTCTCGAGGACGTCACGACGCTGGAGGACGCGCGCCTGAAGGGCAAGCATATCGGCATCATCGCCGGCACGCCGCCGGCGACCAACATGGCGGCCAACGGACTGATGGCGAACGCGAAGCCCTATCCGTTGATGATCGATACCCGCGTCGATTCCTCGGCGCAGGCCATGATCGACGATCTCGACCAAGGGCGACATCGATGCCGGCGTTCTGTGGGGACCGATGGCGGGCTTCTACGCCAAGAAGGCCGATCCGCCGCTGCACGTCACGCCGCTGGTCAAGGAAACCACCGGGCCGCAAGCTGGTCTATCGCATCGGCATGGGCGTCCGGCCGCGCCGACCAGAACTGGAAGCGGCAGCTCAATCGGCTGATCCAGGAGAACCAGCCGGCGAGATCAACAAGATCCTGCTCGACTACGGCGTGCCGCTGCTCGACGAGAACAACCATCTGATCACCGCGGAGGCGGCGACCAAGTCGCCATGATACGCACGCGTCGGCAGCGTGGCGCTCGCAGCGATCGCTGCTGACGCGGCGGCGCACGCGCGAGGAGCTCGTGCGCCGAGCCCGAGGGCTATCGCACCGAGGATTATCGCGCGCCGGTGCCGACGACGCTGGCCGGCGCGCGCGTGCTCACGACCGCGGAGGCAGAGGCGATCTGGCGCGCCAAGAGCGGCGTCTTCATCGACGTGCTGCCGCGCCCGCCGAAGCCGGCAAATCTGCCGGCAGGCACGGTCTGGCGCGACAAGCCGCGCTTCGACATTCCCGGCAGCATCTGGCTGCCCGACACCGGCTACGGCGAGCTGGCGGCCGCGACCGAAAACTATCTGCGGCGAGGGCTGGCGCGCGCATCCGGCGGCAATCGCGCGCGCGCTGATCGTGGTCTATTGCCAGGCCGATTGCTGGATGTCGTGGAACGCCGCCAAGCGGATGCTGTCCTACGGCTATTCCAACGTCGCCTGGTATCCCGAAGGCACCGACGGCTGGGAGCGCGCCAATCTGCCGATCGGCGGAGTCGCAGCCGGAGCCGCGCGCCGGAGCGAGAAGAAGTCGACTGCAATGTGACGCAGCCGTGAGCTGCTACTCCATGTCCTGCTGGATCGTGCGGCCCGAGCGCGAACAGGCGCTGGTCGATCGTGGTCGGCACGTCGCAGACGAATTTCACCACGCGGCGCCGGTCCTCGAAAATTCGCGTTTCCCAGACCAGCTGGTTGCCGAGCTCGTCGATCTTGGGCTGGTCGGGCGGTGTCGCATCCTGCAGCCCTGCAGGGCGATCGTATCGGCGCGGATCTTGTCGGCGGCCTGCGCGCTGCTTGCGCGTCACCCGCTCCAGCCCGCTCATGACCGAGCGAGCGCTGGGCGTTGAGCGTGTCGAACAGGCCGGCAAACAGCAGCTTGCCCGCTCGTCGTCTTGTCGGTTCCGGCGAGCCGGTGAGGAACTCGGTGATCGCCTTCTGGGCGTCCTCGAGCGGCGTGCGTGCGCGCCGCGAGCTTGGTCCACCAGCGCGCTGACCTTGGCGTCGTCCTTCCATTTCGTCTCGGACGTCGTCGAGCGGCGGACCGGCCCAGACCGCGGCCAGCGAAATCTCCGGCACCTTGGCTTGCGCGCAGGGCCAGTCCGGATAGCGCGGATCGGCGGCGAGGCAGGCGCTGCGTCGATGCCGCGAAGCGAGCAAGCTGCCAGATGAGCAATTCGCGCAATCATGTCTCGCCTCCGCGGGGCCGCGGCGCGCCAGCCCGCGCGACGGATCATAGGCGAAGATCGCGCCGATCATGAAGGCCGCCGTGCAGCCGCCGACGACGGCGAGCGAAATCCAGTTCATCTTGCCGTAGAGCGCGAAGCGGATCAGCTCGACCGCATGGGTGAACGGATTGAACTGGCAGACATAGTAGAGCATCGGGCTGCCTTCCTGCACGCGCCAGAGCGGATAGAGCGCCGACGAGGCAAAGAACATCGGAAAGATCACGAAGTTCATGACGCCGGCGAAATTCTCGAGCTGCTTGATGCCGGACGAGATCAGCATGCCGAGCGCGCCGAGCATCAGGCCGGACAGGATCAGCGCCGGCAGCACGGTGAGGTAGCCCATCGGCGGCGGCGTGATGTCCCAGAACCAGGCGATCAGCAGGAAAGCGTAGACCTGCAGCAGCGAGACGGCGGTGCCGGCGAGCAGCTTGCAGAACAGCAGATACCAGCGCGGCAGCGGGCTCACCAGCAAGGTGCGCATGTTGCCCATCTCGCGGTCGTAGACCATCGAGAGCGAGGACTGCATGCCGTTGAACAGCTGGATCATCGCCATCAGGCCCGGCGCGATATAGACCTCGTAGAGGATGTAGGTCTCGTAGGGCGGGATGATCGAGATGCCGAGCACCTGGCGGAAACCGGCCGCGAAGATGAACAGCCACACCAGCGGCCGCACCAGCGCCGAGACGAAGCGCTCGCGCTGATGCAGGAAGCGCAGCGCCTCGCGCCAGACGATGCCGTTGAGGCAGGTGACATATTCGCGCAGCCGAGAAGCCGCGCGCGCGCCGGCGAGACGGTGGTGACGCTCATGGCTCAGGACTCCGCCGAGGCTGTCGTGCGCCGGTCAGGCGCATGAAGGCCGAGTTGACATCGTGCGCGCCGGCCTCAGCTGAGCACGCGCGCGACCTCGCCGCTGCGCCAGCACCCGGCCCTGATGCAGGATGACGAGATTGTCGCTCGGCGACGATCTCGTCGAACAGATGGGTGGCCCAGAGCACGCCGATGCCCTGCTCGGTGACGAGCTGCCGGACATGGCCGAGGATATCGGCGCGCGCCTTGACGTCGAGCCCGACGGTCGCCTCGTCGAGCAGCAGCAGCCGCGGCCGATGCAGCAGCGCGCGCGCGATCTCGAGCCGGCGCATCTGGCCGCCGGAGAGGTCGCGCACCTTGCTGCCGGCGCGGTCGGCGAGCCCGATCCGCGCCAGCACCTCCTCGCCGCGCGCGCGCGCGTCGCGCCGGCCGATGCCGTGCAGCGCGGCGTGATAGAGCAGGTTCTGCATCAGCGAGAGATCGAGATCGAGCGTGCGCGGCTGGAACACCACGCCGAGCAGCCGCAGCGCTTCGCCCGGCGCGCGGCCGATGTCGTGGCCGAAAATGCCGATGTGGCCGGTCTGGATGCCGAACAGCCGCGTGATCAGCGAGAACAGCGTGCTTTTGCCGGCGCCGTTGAGGCCGAGCAGCGCGGTGAAGCTGGCGGGCTGCAACGTCGAAGCCGACGTCGATCGAGCGCGCGCCGCGCGCCGTAGGAATGGCTGATGCCGTCGATCGCCAGCGCCGGCGTCGCCAGCGGCCGTCGCGCCGCGCGGCGACGTCCGGCCGCGGCTTGACTGATGGTGGCGTCCGGCGTCGTCATGGCTTGCATATCGTCACGCCCCAGGGCAGCTCGCCGACCTGGATGGTCTTGATCACCTTCTGCGCGGCGACGTCGATCACCGAGACATCGTTGGAGACGCCGTTGGTCACCAGCAGATATTTCTCGTCCGGCGTGAACGCCATGTGCCAGACCCGCTGGCCGACCAGGAGATATTTGTTCACCGTGATGGGTCGCGGCGTCGACCACGGCGACGCGGTTGGCCGGACCGAGCGCGACGAAGGCCGTCTTGTCGTCCTTGGTGATGCCGATGCCGACCGGCTGGATCGCCTCGCTGCGCAGGCCGGGAATGGCGAAGTTGACCTTGCCGGTGACCACGTGCTTGGCCGGATCGATGATCGAGACCGTGCCGCCGATCTCGGAGGAGACCCACAGCTCGGATTCGTCGTGCTTGAACTCGGCAAAGCGCGGCCGCGCATCGACCAGCACATTGGCGACGATCTGGCGCGTCGCGGTGTCGATGAAATGCGCCATGTTGGTGGTCTCGGAGGTGCAGATCAGGATCTTGCCGTCCGGGCTGACCGTCATGCCTTCGGGCTCGACGCCGACCTGGATGTCGCCGAGCCGTGTGCGCTTCTCGATGATCGATGATCGGTGACCGTGTTGTCGTTCTCGTTGGCGACATAGAGCGATCTTGCCGGCGGCATCCTGGGTGAACAGCTCGGGATCGGGACCGGAGGGCAGGGTGTCCACCACCTGCCGGGTTTTGGTGTCGATCACCTGGATGGTGTCGTCGTCGCCGACCGCGACCATCACGAACTTGCCGTCGCGGCGTGAACTCGATGCCGCGCGGCCGCTGGCCGACCTTGATGGTCTCGGTGACGGCCCATGTTGTCGGTGTCGATGACCGAGACCGTGTTGCCCTTTTCGTTGGAGACATAGGCGACGAAGGCCGCAGCCGGGCGTTGCCGTCGCAAGCCACAGCGCCGGCGCAGAGCGACAGCCAGGCAACGACATCGTCGCATCATCCTGCCGATCCGCATCCCACGCCTCATTGCAGCTTGCATTTGGTTTCGGGCCGGTCGACGCCGAGCGTATCGAGTTCGGAGACCTGATGCAGGAAGCCTTCCTGCGGCGACACCGAGACCACCATGCGGCCGTCGGACAGCAGGATCGGCTGGCGAAGCTGCAGGTTCCAGTCGCGCAACGTCAGCCGCTGGCCCTTGAAGGCGGCGACCGAGAAGTCCTTGCCCTTGATGAAATCGAACACGGTCTTGGCGTCGCCGGAATTGGTGCGCGAGGCGGCCTCGCCGATCATGCGCGCGCCGGTCCAGGCCTGCATGTCGAGCGCGCGTCATGTGCCGCGAGTTCAGCTTCACGAAACGGTTCTGCATCTGGATCGCGCCCCACTGATCATGCGCAGGCGTCCCAGCTCGTCGGCATCAGGCCCGGCCGATCCCGCGACCGGGCGCGGATCCCAGGTGCGATAGGGCAGGTAGGACGCGAACACCTCGCTCTCGTCGGCCGCGACCAGAACGTCGTAGGCCGGCGCCTGCTGGGTGAACACCGGCATCTGGCGCTGGATCAAGGTGACGCCGCTATCGGTGCGGCGGGCGCCGCCGGTGTCCTCGAAGGTGCGCTCCTGCACGATCTTGCGCGCCGAAGCGGGTGGCGGCGCGGCGCAGCGCGTCGGCATAGAGCTTGTCATTGTCGTGCGAGCCGACCACCAGCAGCCAGCGCTTCCACTGCTTCCAGACCAGATATTGGCGCAAGCGCCATCGGCGAGCATCGAGCGGGTCGGCGCGACATGGACCACATTGGCGCGGCAATCCTGCTCGCGCAGGCGGTCGTCGATCGCGCCGGCATTGAACAGGATCGCGTGCCGCGGCCGCGCAGCGCATCGGCAGCCTTGAGCAGCGCGTCCGCGGGCAGGTCGGCCATGATGAAGCCGGTCTTGGTCGGCAAGCGTCGTTCGCCGCCGCGACGACGTCGTCGCCGCTCCTTGAGACGCACGTCCATCAGCGTGAAATGCTGGTTGAGAAACTTGCCGGTGGTGTTGTTGTCCTCGATCGCAAGCAGCGCGCCGGCAACGCCGTCATTCGCGGCGGGCTGCTCGACCAGCGACAATGTCTGATGGACGCCCGCGTGGCCGAGATAGCCGATGCCGATCTCGAGTCGGCTCGGCCGGCGAGCGCGCTGAGTGGCCAGCGCAGCAAGGCCGATCGCGCCGATCAACCATCGGATCATGGCTTCTCCCTTGTCCCTCGCGTCCGTTTCGGCGCGAGAACTTTTCAGCTTGAAAGATGACCGAATTGTCCTGGCTTGCAAGCCCCACTTTAGTCATTACATCCTGGTCTGATTTGCGGATCACGATCATGAAACTGCTCGTTGCTCTCTTGCTGTTGATGCGATGATGACGGCGCCGGCGCGTGCCGACCAGCCCAAGCTCGCGGTGTTCGATTTCGAGATGATCGACACCAGCCTTCAGGGCGAGATGGATGGCCGCGCGCAAGGACGAGCAGGACCGTCTGGTCGCGGGTCGGCGAGCAGTTGCGTCAGGAGCTTGGCGAATTCCGGCAAGTTCCAGGTGCTCGACATCGCGCCGGTTGCTGATGCGGCGCATCACAGCAATCTGCAGGCCTGCGGCGGCTGCGACGTGAAGCTGGCCGAGACAGCTCGATGCCGATCTCGACGTCACCGGCGTGGTGCAGAAGGTCTCGAACCTCATCCTCAACATGAACATCTATCTGCGTGATGTTCATACCGGACAGCCGTCGCCGCCATGAGCGCCGACATGCGCGGCAACACCGACGAATCCTGGACGCGGACGATGCGCTAGCTGATCCGCAATCGCGTGCTGGCGCCGAACTACGGTGCGCCGCAGGCGCAGTAGATTTCATCTAAGTACGCCGCTGCCTCTCGATCAATCACAACTGCCTCTAGATACTGGATCACCCGCCTTCGCGGGTGATGATCAGCTTTCGTGTCAATACACTTTCCATCTCACTCAGAATGGCATTTTCCCTCAATTTTCAGCCGCGCCGCGTGCCAGCGCAGATGATCGCACATGAAGGTGGAGATGAAATAATAGCTGTGGTCGTAGCCGTCCTGCCGGCGCAACAGCAGCGGAATGTTGGCCTTGCTGCAGGCGGCCTGCAGCAGTTCGGGCCGAAGCTGCTCGGTCAGGAACTGGTCGGCATCGCCATAATCGACCAGCAGATCGCGAGAACTTTGCGCCGTCCTCGATCAGCGCCACCGCATCGTGCTTGCGCCAGGCGTCCTTGTTGTTGCCGAGATAGCCGCCAAGCGCCTTGATGCCCCACGGCACGCTGCGAGGGCGCGACGATCGGCGAGAACGCGCTTGCCGCGCGATAACGGTCGGGGTGGCGCAAGGCGACCGTCAACGCGCCGTGCCCACCCATGGAGTGGCCCATGATCGATTGCCGGCGCGGATCGATCGGGAAATTGGTCCGCGACGACGCTTCGGCAGCTCCGCCGTCACATAGCTCCACATGCGGTAGTTGCGCGAGAACGGCGCTCCTGCGTCGCATCGACATAGAAGCCGGCGCCCAAGCCGAAATCATAGGCGTTGTTGGGATCGCCCGGCACGCCTTCGCCGCGCGGACTGGTGTCGGGCGCGACGAACACCAGGCCGAGTTCGGCGCAGGCGGCGCGAAATTCGCCCTTCTCGGTCACGTTGGCATGGGTGCAGGTCAGGCCCGACAAATACCAGACCACCGGCAGCTTCGCGCCCGTCCTCGATGCGGCGGCACATAGACCGAGAAGGTCATATCGGTCTGGTTTCGCGGCTGGCATGCCGATAGACGCCCTGCGTGCCGCCATGGGATCGGTTCTGGGAAACGGTCGTGAGCGTCATGTTGTCTTATCCTGTTTCACCACGGTGTCAGGGAGCAGTCAGGTTACGCCACGCCATGGTCGATGGCGAGCCGGACCAGCTCGCCGGAGGTGCGCACGCCGAGCTTCTGGCGGATGATCGACGAGGTATTGGCGACGGTCTTGTAGGGCGAGTGCACCAGCCAGGCGATCTCCGACAGGCTCTTGCCTGCGCTGAGCAGGCGCAGGATCTCCATCTCGCGCGACGTCAGCTTCGCAAGCGGGCCTTGCGCGGCCGCCGGTCCGGCAAAGGCGATGCTGCGCGCGATCGCCGGCGGCAGATAGATGTCGCCGCTTCCGACCTCGCGAGATCGCCTCGACCAGATCGTGGGGATCGCCGCTCTTCGAGACGTAGCCCTTGGCGCCGACCTCGATCGCGCGCGCGACGAACACCGGATCGTCATTCATGCTGAACATGATGATGCGGGCGGCCGGCTCTGCGCCGAGGATGCGCCGCGCCAGTTCGAAGCCCGGACACCGTCGGCAGATTGATGTCGATGACGCAGATGTCGGGCTGCTCGGCGGTGAACACGCGCTCGCCGCTCTCGGCATCCGCAGCCTCCAGCAGCGCAATCTCCGGCTCGCCGGACAAGACCGCGCGGCAGCCGGACGCGACGATCGGATGATCATCGACGATCAGCACGCGCATGGCCTAAGTTCCCTGGGCGTCGCGCCGTACTTGTTGCGACGCATCAATGATGCATCGCGCGCATCGTTGCGACATGTTTCGATTAGATCGCCCGATGATTTATCTGTCAACGCTGGCGCATAGCACCCGATGGACGAATGGAGATGTGGCAGAAATTGTCTTTGCAGACCCGGATCAACGTGCTGCTGGCGCTGGTGCTGACGCTGGGGCTTGCGATCAACGTCGCGCGGCTGGCGCTGGAGGCAGGCCCGCGCGTGCAGGCCGAGGACCAAAGCGTGATCACGGCTGGCGCGCGACTTCGTCGACACCATCGTGACCGGGCTTGAACGAGGCGCCCGATCCGGAGGCGCAGTTGAACCGGATCGTTGCGGATCTCAGCCAGCTGCGTCACGTCAGCGTCTTCAGGCAGAGTGCAGCGCCGTTGCCTGGCACTGACCGGCCCGAGACGGGAAGGCCGTGCACCGAGCTGGTTCGTGTCGCTGGTGCATCCGGAGCAGATGTCCGTCAGCGTGCCGCTGACGATCGCTGGCACGAGCAGACACGCTGGTCATCACCGCGCATCCCGATGACGAGATCGCGGAGATCTGGGATGGCATCGTGACCCAGCTCGCGATCGGCTCGGCCATCGCGGCCGCTGTTGTTCCTGATCACGATGCGCGTCGTCGGCCGGGCGCTGGCGCCGTTGCAGCAGCTCTCGCAGGCGATGAGCGCGATCGAGGACGGCGCCTATGACGCACGGGTGACGCCGGGCGGCGCGCCCGAGCTTGCCGCGCTCTGCCGCAAGCTCAATCATCTTGCGGCGACGCTTGGCGGTGCGGTTGAGGACAAGCGCCGCCTCGCCGAGCGGGCGGTCTCGCTGCAGGACCAGCGAGCGCAAGGAGATCGCGCGCGAGCTGCATGATGAGTTCGGACCGTATCTGTTTGCGCTGCGGGCGCATGCCAGCGCCTTGATGCGGCTGGCCGACGCCCGCGCCATCGACGTCGTCGCGATGCGCCGGCATGGCCAGGCCATCCTCGATCAGGTCAATGCGGTGCAGCAGTTCAACCGACGCATCCTGGAACGGTTGCGGCCGGTCGGCCTTGCCGAGCTAGGGCTCGCGAGGCGCTGGGCGCGCTGGTGCGGCTGTGGCGCGAATCCCATCCGGACGTCGCGATCGCGACCGACATTTCTCCATCCGCTTGGCAACACCGGCGAGACCGCCGATCTGACGATCTATCGGGTCGTGCAGGAGGCGCTCACCAACGTGTTTCGCCACGCCGAGGCCAGCACGGTGAACGTGACAATCGCGCCCGCGGGCCGGCGCGGCGGCCGCGCCTACACCATGGTGCGGGTGCGCGACGACGGGCGCGGCTTTGGCGACGATCACAAGCTCGGTTTCGGCCTCGTCGGCATGCGCGAACGGCTGCGCGCGCTTGGCGGCACACTTGATATCGCCTCCGCCAGCGCAGGCGTGACGGTGGAGGCGATGGTGCCCGCCGATGCGGGCTGATGCCTGACCGGCGGATCAAGCGCGCGCTTACACGTTGTTGTGTCGTCACGTCACGTCGAATTGCAGGTTCTCGGCTTGGAACCATCGTCACATCGACGCATTTGAGGACGATTGGTGCGGTGCGCGTAGCCCGTATTCCCGGGAGCGTGCCTGCTCTGCGGTGATCAAATGAGCAAAAGCTTGATCGCTTTGGGTTTTGCAGCTTCCCTCACGGGACTACCGCTGCAATGGGCAATGGCGCGCGATGATGGCCGCTTTGCCAACTCTCCCCTGAAAGCCTGGTTCGATAGCCTGAGGAGCGGACGAGGCCCGTGTTGCTCGGACGCCGATGGTGTTGCCATTGCGGATCCGGACTGGGAGCTGCAAGGGACCCATTACCGGGTTCGGCTCGATGGCGAGTGGATTGTTGTCCCCGACGACGCCGTGATTACCGAGCCCAATCGGGCCGGGCGCACCATGGTGTGGCCGATCAAGGGCACGCTTGGCACCTCGATCCGCTGCTTCATGCCGGGCAACCTCAGCTAATCAGGTCCGACCACGGCCGGTGCCGTGCGATTCTCCGAAACGGTCAGGAACTTCGGCAGGGCTGGCCGATTGGCTCGCGAGGTCACGCATGGCATGGCGTGGCCCGCACGGCTCCGTACTCCTCCCGCCACCCCGGAGAGACGGGCCATGTGTCCCGCGGGCGGATCACAGCAATCGGATAGATCGCATGAGCAAGGAAACACCTCAGGACGATCCCCGTCAGCAGACGGATTGGGGCTCGCACAAGCAGACCGACAAGCCCTGGAAGGAACATCCGGAGAAGGATCAACGCACCGACAGCTCCAAGCACGATCTGGAGACGTGGCAGAAGTCCAGCACGCACTAGATGAGCGTGCCGGCAGGCGCCCCCGTTGATGCTGCCCGTCAGCCGCGCATCTCGACGCCGGCCCATTCCTCGACCACGCGCGCGATCGAGGTGAAGTCGGATGTCGGACCGTATTTGGCATTGGTGATGGCCAGCATCTGCCGCACCACCGCGCCGCAGACCATCGGTACGCCCATCGCTTCGGCCTCGTCGACGCAGAGCCGCACGTCCTTGTAGGACAGTCCCGTGGTGAAGCCGAAATCGAACGTGCCCGGCAGCACTGCGCGCGGAAATTTGTCCTGCGAGGCGCTGTTACGGCCGGTTGAGGCGTTGATAATGTCGATCAAGACCTTGGCGTCGACGCCGCCCTTGACGCCCATCGCCACTGCCTCTGAGGTAATGACGATCGCGGCCGCCGCCATCAGATTGTTGGCGAGCTTCGCGGTCTGCGCGACGCCGGGCGCTTCGCCCGCAAAGAACAGCCGGCCGAATGTCTTCAGGATCGGCTCGACCATCTCAAAGGTCTGCTTCGGACACGACACCATCACTGCCAGTGTGCCGTTCACGGCGCCCTTGATGCCGCCGCTCACCGGGGAATTGACCAGCGTGATGTCCTTCGATCGCAACCCCTCCGCGATCTGCCTGGCGGCGCCCGGACCTGTCGTCGAGAGGTCGACCATGATGCGCGCACGGTTGCCGGCGATAATGCCGTCAGGGCCGAGTGCGACGGCCTTGGCGATATCGGGTGTCGGCAGGCTGGTCAGCACGATATCCGCTGACGACGCAACCTCTGCCGGCGATGACGCAACGGCCGCTCCCCGTGCAGCGAGCGAGGCGGTCGCCTCGCGCTGAACGTCGTGAATCACGAGCGCATGACCGGCATCGAGCAGGCGAGCAGCCATGGGACCACCCATGCGGCCCGTTCCGACGAATCCGATGGTCTGCTTCAACATTGTTGCACTCCTGCTGTCCGCCGGCGCGGATCTTCATGACGTTTGCTCCGGTGCAAATTGTCCAGATTGTCGGCTAACCTGCAAGCGCGAGATTCCGCACCTGCGCCATGCAAGGCATGCCGTGGATGCGGAGCGACGACGTTCAACCGCGACAGGAAACATCATGAGCAAGAGTCCGCTGTTCGAAGAAGGCCTCAAGGTCCGCAAGGACGTGCTGGGGGAGGATTACGTCAACAAGTCCATTGCCGGCGCCGACGAGTTCACGCGCACGATGGCGGAATGGTCGACGGAATTCTGCTGGGGCGCGCTGTGGACGCGGCCGGGGCTCGACCGGCGTACCCGCAGCATCATCAATCTCGCCATGCTGGGCGCGCTCGGCCGCCCGCACGAGCTCAAGCTCCATGTTAAGGGCGCGATCAAGAACGGGTTGACCAAAGACGAGATCAAGGAGGTGCTGCTGCAGGTCGCGGTCTATTGCGGCGTGCCGGCGGGCATCGACGCCTTCCGCAATGCGCGCGAGGCGTTCAAGGAAATGGAAGGATCGTGACGGCCGACAGCTCGCACGCGGTCGCGACCTGACCGGCGGCCCGGAGATCCGGGCCGTAGCTGAAAACATGATGGAGAGATGAGTGGTAACGGTGGCGACGCGCGTCGAGCTGGAAGCACTGCTGCGGGACGATGTGCCCTGTGGTGACCTGACCACCGATGCGCTCGGCATTGGTGACATTCCAGCGGTGATGCGGTTTGCGGCGCGCGATCCGCAGGTGCTGGCGCTTGCTGAGGATGCTGCCGCGTTGATCGAGCTGGCAGGAGGCCAGGTCGACCTGCTCGCGACAAGCGGGTCAGTGCTGGAGCAGGGGACGCCGATCCTGCGCGCTCATGGGCCCGCCTCAGCATTGCTGCAGGGCTGGAAAGTGGCACAGACCCTGATCGAGATCTGGTCGGGCGTTGCGACCGAGGCACATGCGATCGTGCGCGCCGCGAGAGCTGTAGCGCCGGAGATCGCGGTAGCCTGCACGCGCAAGAATGTCCCCGGCGCGAAGCGCTTTGCCGTGGCCGCCGTCAGGGCGGGCGGTGCCGCGATGCATCGGCTGGGTCTGTCGGAGACGGTGCTGGTGTTTCCTCAGCATCGCGCCTTGATGGGCGGCGAGATCCCGACCGCGGATGTCGTGCAGCAGCTGCGGCGCTCGGCTCCGGAGAAACGCCTGGTGATCGAGGTCACAAGCGTCGACCAGGCCGTCATTGCGGCCGCTGCAGGGTTCGACGTCATCCAGGCCGAGAAATTCTCGCCCGAGCAGATCGCAGCTGTCGTGGCACGGCTGACGCCGGCGAATGGCACCGGCCCGCGTCCAGTCATCGCAGCTGCCGGCGGCATCAACGCTGGAAACGCGGCGGCCTATGCGGCGGCCGGCGCCGACGTGCTGGTCACCTCGTCGCCCTATACCGCGCGTCCGCGCGATGTACAGGTCGAGATCGCGCGCGCCTAGCGTAATGCAATAGACCGAGGTGTCAGCGTGATGCCGACTGCTGCACGTGCCGGCCGACCTCGGATGAACCCTGCTCGGCCGCCTTTGCGTACCACTCGCGCGCCTTGGCGCTGTCCGGGAGCACGCCGAGCACATGCAGCCGTGCAAGCTGTGCCGGATCGAACGTTTCCGCCAGCAACAGCGAGGCATCCGCTTCGCCATTGTCGGCCAATCGGGTGAGGATCAGGCGGGCGCTCGCGATGTCTCCAACCGCGAGCAGATCCCTGCCGCGCTTCATCAGCGTCGCTACTTCATCACGTGCGAGAGACGCCGCGCGCGGCGGTGGGCTCGGCGGCGCAGGCGGTGGTGTCACGTCTGTTGCCGCAGGGTGGACAGCAGCGCGGCGGTGGCGCGGCTTCGGCCGGGATCGCTGGTTCCGCGGCCGCGGTCGGAACTGTCGGCGTGCTGGCGACCTCGGTGTCGGCGTGCGTACCGTTCTCGATGTTGGCTTGCGCGGCTGCGATGATCGCGGTCGCAGGGACCGATGCGACATCGTTCTTCTGGACGCCAGCCTGGGCAGCGCTGATCTGGGTGAATTTGCTGAGCACAGCGGTCGTCTCGCGGGCCATCGTCGGGCCGCCGCTCGGCAACTGCACCATGCTCGTCACCACATAGGCGACGCCAATGGCAAGGCCGACAGCGAAGCCCAGCTTGGTCATCGCGATAAGGCCAACCGAATCATCATCGTCGTCGGGCAGGGGCGGTATCAGGGCCGGTGGCAGCGCCAGGCTCCAAAGGCTCCTGGACGCTTCAATCTCGAGCACGCTTCGCGCTGCGCTTGTAAGCTCGAATGCGTGGTCATCGACATGCGGTGCCGGGAGCGTGTTTTCGACGGTGGCCTCGCGGGAATCCCTGATCAGCAGCTCGGCTGCTGCCGTGACCTTGTCGTGCAGTTGGCGGATCTCCTCGGATTCGGAGTTGAAGGACGGTCGCGGCGAGGCTGAGATGCTCTGACTGGTTGTGTCATCGCGGGCCGGGGAACTCATTACGCGTCTCCTGTCGGCTTGACGGGTCGTTCAGAGGATGTCGCAGTCCGTGCGAATGAGATACGCGTTCGCTGCAACCTGCAGACGTCATCAGTACCGCCAGCTTCACGGAGGTTTTTGGCGGGACCCGTCAGCGAGCGCGGCAATTGTGTGATCATTTTCGGACAGAGTTGGCGCACTTTACGCAACGCTCGCCACAACCGACAGCCGCGAACGGTCTTGACCGGTCGCCGCATGGTCGTCGCGGCCGCCGTTTCCATCACGTCGAATCAGTTCCGGGCAAGGTAGCCATGCATATCGAGGATGCTGCACCGCGGTAGCCGAAAAGCCAATCAGGCGGCTTCAGGAGTTGGTTGCTTTCCGGAACCCCAGGAGAGCGACAAATGCAGGCGCTGTTGGAGCGAATATTCGGCCTCGTGCCCGATTGGGTCGTCGGGTTTGGGCTGATCATGCTCGCGATCGTCGGTGCGCTGCTGGTGGACAAGCTGGCGCGTGTCGTGGTGTGGCGCGCGATCGGTTCGCGGAATTCGCTGGCGCTGCCGATCCTGCAACGGACGTCCGGGCCGGCGCGACTGGCGCTTTGCCTGATCGCGGTCGCGCTGGTGTTGCCGCTGGCACCGCTCGACAACGAATTGCGCGGCACGCTCGCGCACCTCTTCGCAGTGGCGACGATCGCGCTGATCGGGTGGATCTCGATCCGGGCGGTCGACCTTGCCGCCGGCCGCTATCTGCAGCGCTTCCGGGTCGATATTGCTGAAAACTTCCTGGCACGGAAGCATGTCACCCAGGTCAGCGTGTTCAAACGCGTGGTCGATACGCTGATCATCATCGTGGTGATCTCGACGGCGCTGATGACGTTCGATTCGGTGCGGCAATATGGCGTCAGCCTGTTCGCTTCAGCCGGCGCTGCCGGTGTGATCGTCGGTCTCGCCGCGCGCCCGTTGCTGAGCAACCTGATCGCCGGCGTGCAGATCGCGGTGACTCAGCCGATCCGGATCGAGGACGCCGTGATCATCGAAAACGAATGGGGCTGGGTCGAGGACATCGCCTCGACCTATGTCGTGATCAGGTTATGGGATTGGCGCAGGATGGTGGTGCCTTTGTCCTATTTCATCGAGCGTCCATTCCAGAACTGGACACGCGATGCGGCCTCGCTGATCGGCTCGGTGATCCTTCACGTCGACTATGCCGCCGACGTTGCCCGGATTCGCGACTACTCGGGGAAAGCCGCGCGCGATTCCAAGCTTTGGGACGGCGCCGTGGTCAACCTGCAAGTGGTCGATACCAACACCCGGACCATGGAGCTGCGCGCGCTGGTCAGCGCGCGCAATGCGCCGCAATCCTGGGATCTGCGCTGCGAGATCCGGGAGAAGCTGATCGCCTATCTGCAGCGCGAGATGCCGGAGGCGCTGCCACGGGATCGTGCCGACATCTCACCACCGCTGGCGGTCTACGATGTACCGCGGCCGGCGCAATTCGCGCGCGCGCCGAACTAATCGGCGAGCGGCCAGGATTTCGACGATGCAAAAGCGTGAACTCGCGTCGTCCTGCCTGAACAGCGCGATGCGATCGATCGCGAGCTGCTGGAGATCGAGCGCGCGAACCGTTCGCGCAGCATGGCGAGGATCGGGGCGCGCCTGACAGCATCGAGACGGCAGGTCAGCGTCATATGGAATCGGAATTCGTCCATCACGTAAGGGTAGCCCCAGCGATCGAGATACTCCACCTGGCGCGGTGTCATATGCTCCGGCTTCCGCCGCACCCGGTCCTCTGGCGTCATCGACGCTCGGAACGGCTCGAAGGCGCGGACGCAATCGGCCGCGAACCGTTGCAGTTCGGGCGACGGATCACCGGGAATAACGGCAATGAAGCCGCTGATCGCATCGACCACCGGCCTGATCAGCGGCAGCGGTCGCGCTATGGCCGCGAAGGCTGCGCAGGCGGCGCGCAAGCCATCCTCATCGCTGTTGTCCGCGAGGCGAAAGGGCGCCTTTAGCGTGGCGTGAAAGCCGTATTTGCGCGCATCCTCTGTCAGCTCCCGCCAACTCGAGACCGCTTCGACGATCCCGTCGAAGGCGATGTCCTGACCGGTCCAGGCGTCATAGCCCAGCACGCGCGCACCGAACTGATCGAGCGCGGTGCCGGCGGCGGGCGCATAGTAGATGGCGTAGCGCGGCAAGCCCGTCATGGACATCTGACAATCACGTCCATTCATTCCGCCGCAACCGCTTCGCGACGCGCGATGGGCGCGGTCGCAAGTCGGCCCGGCTCGGTCGAGATGGACCAGGCGTCCTGCGGCGATCACCGCGACGATACGCGGACGCAGTCGGCAGCCGATCGTCGACAAGAATGATGTCGGCGCGGTGGCCTTGCGCGAGCACGCCGCGATCAGTGAGGCCGGCGGCTTGTGCCGGCGCGGCGGAGATCAGATCCCAGGCCGCTGCAACGGCAGGATCGCCATCGGCCGCGAGCCGGAAGGCGGCAAGCAGTGGCGCCGGATAATAATAGTCGGATGCCAGCACCGAGCAGAGGCCTTTCGCGATCATGTCGCTCGCGCGGGTCCAGCCGGTATGACTGCCGCCGCGCACCACGTTCGGCGCGCCAAACACGATGGCGTCGCCGCCGCTGGCGGCTTCGCGCGCGGTCTCCTCATTGACCGGAAACTCGGCGATCGCGACACCCTGGCTGCGGAAGCGCCTTGCGCATCCCGGGCGTGTCATCGTCATGCGACAGCATGCGGACGCCGGCCTTGCGTGCCGCCGCTGCCAGCCGCGCGATCGATGCTGGAACGTCGTCGGCGCGCGAGGTCACGCGCTCGACCAGGCGATCGAACGCCTCGCCCGACAGGCCGGTGCGGTCGACCATGCGCTGGCGCTTGTGCGGCTTGCTCCAGGCTGGCGACGGTCGCGTCCATATGATCGTTGAAGGCGAACAGGTCGATGCGTCGTGCCGTCAGCCACTGCTGCGATCTCGTCTTCGGCATCGAGATTGTAGGTCTCGTGGCGCAAATGGAAGCGGGTGTCGGCTGCCAATCGCGGCCGCAGACCCTCGATCGCCTCGAGCAGGCCGCGGGCATTATCGCCGCTGCGCAAGCCCGGCTCCCACGACCAGGTCGTGGCATGAAACACGGTGGTGATGCCGTTGCCGATCACCTGGCGGTCGGTGTCGACCAGCGCCACGTCGAGCGGGAAGTCGACGCCGGGGCGCGGCATCATCTGCCGCTCGAAGGCATCGCCATGGATGTCGACGATTCCGGGCAGCACGAGCAGGTCGCCCGCATCGAGCGACGGCGTGCCGCTTCGGTTGATGGCGTCGATCTCGACGATCTGGCCGTCCGCGATCGCCAGTGAGGTTTCGACGAATTCATGGCCGAGCAACGCCCGGCCGCCTGCGACAAAAAGTCCGTTCATGACAGGGCACTTCTGCCGCAGCGGCTGCCCGGCGTCGAGAGTCAGCCTCGTATTTGTCCAGGAAATCACCGATCGTCCAGTTGCCGGAAATCTGGCAGCGCAACCCGCAGCGCCTCGTGATCCCAGTCCCACCAGGCGAGCTGCATCAGCCGCTCGGCGATCTCCTCCGGGAAGCGCCGCCTGATCGGCCGCGCCGGATTGCCGCCGACGATGGTGTAGTCCGGCACATCCTTGGTGACGATCAGCGCCGGCGGCAACGACGGCGCCGCTGCCGATCGAGCGGCCTGGCAGCACGATCGCGCCATGCCCGATCCAGACGTCATGGCCGATCGTGACGTGATGCTGCTTGTCGCCAGGCGAAGAACTCCGCATCATCCGGCTCGCCCGGAAAATAAGCGCTGGCGCGATAGGTGAAATGCGCCTGCGTCGCGCGATGCATCGGATGATTGCCGGGATTGATCCGCGTCATCGCCGCGATCGAGCAGAACTTTCCGATCGTCGTGTAGGTGATCTGGGAATCGTTGACCACGTAGGAGTAGTCGCCCATCGTGACGTCGAGCAGCATCGTGCGCGCGCCGACCTCGCAATAGGCGCCGAGCGTTGCGCCGCGAACGCTCGCGCTGGGATCAATCGAGGGTTCCGTCGAAAGCGACTTGCCGGCCATATCGAGCTGTGTCCGTCTGCTGCTGATGTTCGTCATCTGCTTCCGCATGCTTGATGACAATAACATGACGCGTCGGTGACGGGTGTGGACTAATCCGAACCGCTGCAGGCTTGTCACACGACTGTTGAATGCCGGCGCTAGCGATGGGGCGGGCTGAGCCGGTGGAGCGATGAATGCTGGTAGTTGAAGGTCTGACGTGCCGGTTCGGCGCGAAAGCCGCAATCGATAACGCATCATTCTCGGTCGACGCCCGGCAGCTTCGTCGGCGTGATCGGCCGCTCCGGCGCCGGCAAGTCGACGCTCCTGCGCATGATCAACCGCTTGATCACCCGCACGCGGGTCGCATCCTGTTCAAGGATCAGGACGTCACCGCGCTGCGCGGGCGGGAGCTGCGCCATTGGCGCGCGCGATGCGCGATGATCTTCCAGCAGTTCAATCTGGTCGGCCGGCTGGACGTGCTGACCAACGTGCTGATGGGACGGCTTGCCGAGGTTCCGTCCTGGCGGTCCGCTGACGCAACTCTGGCCGGCGCAGGACGTCGCGATCGCGATGTCGGCGCTGGAGCAGTTCGACATCGCCGAGCTCGCCGCGCAGCGCGCCGATCAGCTCTCCGGCGGCCAGCAGCAGCGCGTCGCGATCGCCGCGCGCTGGTGCAGGAGCCCGACATCATTCTGGCCGACGAGCCGATCGCCTCGCTCGATCCGCGCAACACCAAGATCGTGATGGACGCGCTGCTGCGCATCAACAAGCATTTCGGCATCACCGTGCTGTGCAACCTGCATTCGCTCGATCTGGCGCGCAGCTATTGCGACCGGCTGATCGGCATGGCGAGCGGCCGGATCGTGTTCGACGGCGCGCCGGCCGCCCTGACCGCGCAGATCGCGCGCGAACTCTACGACCTCGAAGCCAACGAGGTGATGGACGGGGCGCCGATGCCCCAGCCTGCAGTGGTCCCGGCGCTCGGCGAAGTCGCCGCCGCCTGACGTTCTTGCGTTCGAAGCGGCGCGTCCGATCGGCGCGCCGGACAACACCTGTCACCACACCAACCGATTTCAAAGGTGCAATATGATTGATCGTCGTCTCGTTCTGGCCGGCCTGGCGTCGCTGGCCTTCGCCGCCTCCGCATCCGCCGAGGATTGGCGCGCGAAATATCCGGAGATCACGTTTGCGGCGATCCCGGCCGAGAACGCCTCCGGCGTGACCGAGCGCTATACGCCGTTCGTCAACTATCTGTCGAAGGAGCTCGGCATCAAGGTGACGCTGCGCGTCGCCAACGACTACGCCGCCGTCATCGAAGGCCAGCGCGCCGGCAACATCCATATCGGCTATTACGGCCCGGCCTCGTTTGCCCGCGCCCGCGTCACCGGCGTGAAGACCGATGCCTTCGTCATCGACGTCAACTCCGACGGCACCAAGGGCTATTACTCGGTGTTCTACGTGCTGGCGAAGAGCCCGTACCAGAAGATCGAGGACCTGAAGGGCAAGAACCTCGGCCTGGTCGATCCGAACTCGACCTCCGGCAACAACATGCCGCGCTTCAAGCTGAACCAGCTCGGGCATCGATCCCGATACCTACTTCTCGCAAGGTCCTCTTCACCGGCAGCCACGAGAACGCCGTGCTGGCGCTGGCGCAGGGCACCGTCGACGTCGCCGCCAACTGGTGGAACGCGACGACGATTCCAACCTGACCCGCATGCTCAACAAGGACATGGTGAAGTCGTCGGACGGCAAGCCGCTCACGAAGGCCGACTTCCGCATCATCGTGAAGTCGGACCTGATCATCAACTCGCCCTACGCCTATCTCAGCGATCTTCCCGACGACATGAAGGCCGCGATCAAGCAGGCGTTCCTGGATGCGGCGACGAAGGATCACGGAGGCCTTCAAGAAGCTGTCCGACGGCAAGAACCGGCCGTGGCAGCCGATCACCAACGCCGACTACGACAAGACCATCGAGCTGATTAAGTTCGTCGACAGCCTGCGCAAGAAGGGCTCGTAAGCGTACAGCAGTACCCGAAGGGCCGGGTCCATCGTGACCCGGCCTTCTTCTTTATCCGCTCAATACCGGGCTTGCGATGTCATCGGCGATCTCGGTTCTTCCCGGTCCGCAGCTGGCCGCCCTGAACGACGTCTACCGCAAGGCGGTGGTCGCGCAGGCGGATGCGTGTCGCTGATCGGTGCGGCGCTGTTCGTTGTCGTGCTGCTGGTCGCCTGCGTCGGCGCCGAAGTGAACCCGAAGACGTTCTTCGCCCATGTCGGCAATTTCGTCAGCTATTTCGACCGCCTCCTGACGCTCGACAGCGGCAAGCGGGTCTGGACCGACATTCCGGAATGGTTCTGGGGCCTGCGCAAATGGCTCGCAGATGCTCGGCGAGACGCTGCTGATCAGCTATGTCGGCACGCTGCTCGGGACCGTGTTCGGGTTCTGTCTAAATTTCCTCGCGGCCGAGAACACCTCGCCGGCGCCGTGGCTGCGTTTCGCCGTGCGGCGGCTGCTTGAATTCGCCCGCACCGTGCCCGGCATCGTGTTCGCGCTGATCTTCGTGATGGCGTTCGGGCTCGGGCCGATGGCCGGCGTGCTGGCGATCGCGCTGCATACCACCGGCGCGCTCGGCAAGCTGTTCTCCGAGGTGGTCGAGAACGCCGACATGAAGCCGGTCGAAGGCATGCGGTCGACCGGCGCGAGCTGGCTCGTCCAGCATGCGCTTTGCGGTGCTGCCGCAGGTGATCGCAGGCTATGCGAGCTATACGCTGCTGCGCTTCGAGATCAACGTGCGCGAGGCCTCGGTGATGGGCTTCGTCGGCGCCGGCGGCATCGGCCAGGAGCTTCTGGTCGCGATCCGCAAGTTCTATTACTCCGACGTCAGCGCCATCCTGGTGATGATCGTGGTCACCGTGTTTCTGATCGACATCGGCACGGGCTGGCTGCGCGGCCGCCTGTTCGGCGAGGAGGGGCGCGCGTGAGGTCGATCGAGGCGCCAGATCCGGCGGCGCTGCGCGAGCGCTATCCGCGTGTCTTCGAGCGGCCGGCGTCGGCGCGGCTCGCGCTGCCGGCGATGCTGCTGCTGGTCCTTGCGATCTTCGTGTTCGGCCTGGTCGATCTCGACTTCTCGCCGACGCGGTTCATGTGGCGGGCTGCGGCAGCTCGGCTGGATCACGCTGATGATGCTGCCGCCCAATCCGGGATCGTCGCTGCCGGCCTATCTCGAGGCGCTGGGCGAGACCCTGTCGATCGCAGTGCTCGGCACGACGCTGGCCGCGACATTGGCGTTGCCGATCAGCCTGCTGGCCGCACGCAACATCGTGCCGTCGGTGATCTTCCGCTTGCCGGTGCGGCGGCTGTTCGACACCATCCGCGGCGTCGACCAGCTGATCTGGGCGCTGGTCTGGATCAATGTCGTCGGTCTCGGACCGTTCGCCGGCGTGCTGGCGATCGCGGTGTCGGATTTCGGCGCGCTCGGCAAGCTGTTCTCGGAGGCGATCGAAGGCGCCGACCGCAAGCAGGTCGAAGGCGTGCGCGCCTCCGGCGGCAGCGCGCTGCACGAAATCCGCTTCGGCCTGTTGCCGCAGGTGCTGCCGGTCATCGCCGGCCAGGTGCTCTACTTCATCGAATCCAATACGCGCTCGGCCACCATCATCGGCATCGTCGGCGCCGGCGGCATCGGCCTGCAGCTCGCGGAGCAGATCCGCGTGCTGGAATGGCAGAAGGTCTCGTTCCTGATCCTGATGATCCTGATCGCGGTGGCCGCGATCGACTGGATTTCGAGCAGGCTGCGTTTTGCGATCATCGGCCGCCGGGCGGTGGCCTGACGTCGCGCTCGTTCTCGATTTCAAAGGTGACGCGTTCGGCAGCGAAGCGCGAACGTTTGGTGACGAGCGGCACGCCATCGGCATCGATGTCGGTGGAGTCGACCACAAGCATCGGGACGGCCGAGCGCGAGGTCGAGCCGCGCTGCATCGGTCGCGTCCACGATCGCTGCCGTGATCCGGGTCGAGGCGCGGCGATAGTCGCGTACGCCGTAATGCGCGAGCAGGGCGGTCATCGAACGCACCTTCGCGAATACGCCGCCCGCGTCGGGAAAGCGCTCGGCCGGCAGCCATGACGTGCTGACGCAGATCGGCGTCCGGTCGGCAAAACGAAGTGCTTCGATCCGTACCAGTGGCACGCCGGTCTTGAGCGCGAGCAGACGCGCGAGCTCGCGCGTCGCAGGTTCCTCCGATGCCGCGATCAACTGGCCGCGCGGCTCGCGGCCGCCTGCGCCGACGATCTCGGAGAATCGCGTACGCGAGCTCAACGGATAGGCCAGCCGCGGCGCTTCGACATAGGTGCCGCTGCCGCGCTCGGCGCGCACCAGGCCGCGCTCGGCAAGCGCCGCAAGCGCGCGCCGAACGGTGTGACGATTGACCCGATAGGTCTCCGCGATCTCGGTCTCGCCCGGCAGCTTTTCGCCGGCCGCAAAGCGGCCGTCCGCGATGTCGCGCTCGATGCCGTCGGCAACCCGGCGCCACAATGCGACACCTGATGCAGCGTCCTGCAGGCTCATCGTCGCGTTCCCTGGGACAGTGTGAAAATCATACCTGTGTCACGAAATCTTCATGGCGCGCCGCTATCAAGTTGTCTAATATCATAGACAACTTGAGTTCGGCAAGATCGAGGTGGACGTGATCGGCGAAACGGCAAGGCAGGAGCGGCGCAAGGCGGCGATGCGAGTGCTGGCGCACGCGCCGACCGTCGAAATCGGTTCCAGGCTTGATGACATCGAGCTGCCCGCGCATGTGCAATTGCGCGAGCCCGAGAATGGCCTCGTGATGGTGCGCGGGCGTGTCGGTGGCGACGGCGCACCGTTCAATCTCGGCGAAGCGACCGTGTCGCGCGCAGCGATCAGGCTTGCGAGCGGCGAGGTCGGCTTCGGCTATGCGCTGGGCCGCGACCGCGAGAAGGCGCGGCTGATCGCGCTGTGTGACGCGCTGATCCAAACCGAGACCCATGCCGATGTCGTCGAGACGCAGGTGATCGCGCCGCTGCGGGAGGCGATGCTGGCGAGCCGCGCGCAAGCCGCCGCCGAGGCCGCGGCGACGCGGGTCGATTTCTACACGATGGTCAGAGGCGAGGGCTGAGGCATGGCGGTGACCGAACTTTCCGCAGGCTTCACCGACAATGTGCTGTCGGCGCAGTCGACTTTCCGCACGGTGATGGAGGCGATGGCGCGTCCTGGCAGCATTCATCGTGTGACGGCACAGGTTGGCGCGGTGCCAGGCGTGATGCCTGCCGCGGTCGCCATCGCATTGACGTTGTTCGATCACGACACGCCGGTCTGGCTCGATCCGCAGCTTGCAGCTGCAGGCGTCGCTGGGTGGCTCAAGTTTCATACCGGCGCGCCGGTCACGGCAGAGAGCGCGGAGGCGAGTTTCGCGCTGGTGACTGATGGCGCGTCGCTGCCGACACTCGACCATTTCGCGCTCGGCAGCAATGAGTATCCGGATCGTTCGACGACCGTAATCCTGCAGGTCGCAAGCTTGAGTGAAGGCCGTGCCTATGAGCTGCGCGGGCCCGGCATCGACGGTGTTGCGACATTGAAAGCCACGATCGCGCCGGACGATCTGTTCGAGCGGCTGGCGGTGAACGCAAATCTGTTCCCGCGCGGGATCGACGTCGTGCTGGTGCATGGCGACGCGCTGGTCGCGATCCCGCGAACGACGCGGCTGGTGGGAGGTTGAGCGCATGTATGTTGCAGTCAAAGGCGGCGAGCGCGCCATCGAGAATGCCCACCGGCTGCTGGCGCACGAGCGTCGTGGCGATCGCGCTGTGCCGGAGCTGTCGCTGGCGCAGATCTCCGAGCAGCTCGGCCTTGCTGTCGACCGCGTGATGGGCGAAGGCTCGCTCTATGATCGCGAGCTTGCAGCGCTCGCCATCAAGCAGGCGCGCGGCGACCTGATCGAGGCGATCTTCTTGGTGCGCGCGTTCCGCGCCACTCTGCCGCGGTTCGGCGCCACCGAGCCGGTCGATACCGGCGAGATGCAGGTGCAGCGGCGCATCTCGGCCGTGTTCAAGGATATTCCGGGCGGCCAAGTGCTGGGGCCGACCTTCGACTACACGCACCGTCTGCTCGACCCGCAGCTTGCGGAAGGGTTTGAGCCGGAAGCGCCGGCGACAGGCGAGCCGCCCGGCATAGCGATGCCGCGCGTGACCGACATCCTCGGACGCGACGGCTTGATCGAAACGTCCCCGCGGGTGGACGGCGATGCGCCGGTCGGCGATCTCACCCGCGAGCCGCTGAGCTTTCCCGCGGAGCGCGATCTGCGGCTGCAGAATCTCGCGCGCGGTGACGAGGGCTTCCTGCTGGCGCTCGGCTATTCGACCCAGCGCGGCTATGGCCGCAACCATCCCTTCGCCGGCGAAATCCGGTTCGGCGAGGTCGAGGTCGAGTTCTTTGCCGAGGAGATCGGCTTTGCGGTGCCGCTCGGTTCGATCGAGCTCACCGAGTGCCAGATGGTGAACCAGTTCAAGGGATCGGCGACCGAAGCGCCGTGTTTTACGCGCGGTTATGGGCTGGCCTTCGGGCAGAGTGAGCGCAAGACCATGTCGATGGCGCTGGTCGATCGCGCGCTGCGCGCGCGCGAGCTCGGCGAGGACGTCAACGCGCCGGCGCAGGACGAGGAGTTCGTGCTGTCGCATTCCGACAATGTGCAGGCGACCGGCTTCGTCGAGCATCTGAAGCTGCCGCATTATGTCGACTTCCAGTCGGAGCTCGGGCTGTTGCGCAAGCTCAGGGCGGAATTTGCCGAGGCCAACAACCCTGCATCGCTGAAGGAGGCCGCGGAATGAACGCGCCGACTTACAACTTCGCCTATCTCGACGAGCAGACCAAGCGGATGATCCGTCGCGCCATCCTGAAGGCGATCGCGATCCCGGGCTATCAGGTGCCGTTCGCCAGCCGTGAGATGCCGATGCCTTATGGCTGGGGCACCGGTGGTGTGCAGGTGACAGCCGCGATTCTCGGACCTGACGACGTGTTGAAGGTGATCGACCAGGGCTCTGACGACACCACCAACGCGATCTCGATCCGTAAATTTTTCGCCAAGACCGCCGGCGTCGCCACCACGACCGCGACGAATACGGCGACCGTGATCCAGACCCGCCACCGCATTCCGGAGGCGCCGCTGCGCGCCGGTCAGGTGCTGGTCTATCAGGTGCCGATCCCGGAGCCGCTGCGTTTCCTGGAGCCGCGCGAGACCGAGACGCGCCGCATGCATGCGCTCGCTGAATACGGGCTGATGCACGTGAAGCTCTACGAGGATATCGCTCGCTTCGGCCATATCGCGACCGCCTATGCCTATCCGGTCAAGGTCGATGCACGCTACGTGATGGATCCGTCGCCGACGCCGAAATTCGACAATCCGAAGATGGACAATTGCGCGGCGCTGCAACTGTTCGGTGCCGGGCGCGAGAAGCGCATCTATGCGATCCCGCCCTACACGTCGGTGGTGTCGCTCGATTTCGAGGATCACCCGTTCACGCGCTACAAGTTCGACGCGCCCTGCGCGCTGTGCGGGGCCGAAGATTCGTATCTCGACGAGATCGTCACCGACGACAGGGGCGGCCGCATGTTCGTCTGTTCCGACACCGATTTTTGCGAGGGACGGCAGGCTGAAGGTCATCATGGCAGCGAGAGCGCCGCGCCCTACAAGGGAGCCGCGTGATGGCCGCGATGCAGACCATGACGGATCAGCCGCTGCTGGTGGCGGAGGGGCTGGCCAAGAGCTATGGCCGGCTGGAAGCCTGCCGCGACATCTCGTTTTCGCTTTATCCCGGCGAGGTGCTGGCGATCGTCGGTGAGTCCGGCTCGGGCAAGTCGACGCTGCTGCAGATGCTGTCGGCGCAGCTTGCGCCAACGAGTGGCTCCGTCTCTTATCGAATGCGTGATGGCGTGTTGCGCGACCTCGCTGATCTCGGCGAGGCGGAGCGGCGCTTTTTGTTCCGCACCGATTGGGGCTATGTGCATCAGGATCCGGCACTGGGCCTGCGCATGGCGGTCTCGGCCGGCGCCAATGTCGGCGAGCGGCTGATGGCGGTCGGCTGGAACAACTACGGTAACATCCGACAGACCGCATCGTCCTGGCTGCAGCGGGTCGAGATCGATGTCGAGCGCATCGACGACGCGCCGCGAACCTATTCTGGCGGCATGCGGCAACGGCTGCAGATCGCGCGCAATCTGGTCACCGAGCCGCGGCTCGTCTTCATGGACGAGCCGACGGGGGGCTCGACGTCTCCGTTCAGGCGCGGCTGCTCGATCTGATGCGCAGCCTCGTCAACGAGCTTGGACTCGCTGCGATCGTCGTCACGCACGATCTCGCGGTGGCGCGACTGTTGTCACACCGGGTGATGGTGATGAAGCAGGGCCGGGTGATCGAGACCGGCCTGACTGACCAGGTGCTCGACGACCCGCGCGAGCCCTACACGCAGCTGCTGGTTTCCTCGATCCTGCCCCCATGAGAGTGCGACGATGACCGTGATGATCGAGATCGAAAACGCTGAAAAGTCCTTCATCATGCATCTGCAGGGAGGCGTGAAGCTGCCCGTGGTGCGCGGCGTGTCGTTCCAGGTGAACTCCGGCGAATGCGTGGTGCTGTCCGGACCGTCGGGCGCTGGCAAGTCGTCGATCCTGAAGATGATTTTCGGTAACTACCGCTGTGACGGCGGCCAGATCGGCGTGCGGCATGATGGCGCGATCCTCAATCTGGCGAAGGCCGAGCCGCGCACCGTGCTGAACGCGCGTCGCGACACCATCGGCTATGTCAGCCAGTTCCTGCGCGCCGTGCCGCGCGTGCCGGCGCTTGACGTCGCGGCCGAGCCGCTGCTCGCAGCCGGCGTATCGCGCGAGCAGGCGCGCGAGCAGGCGGGTCACCTGCTGCGCCGTCTCAACATTCCGGAGCGGCTGTGGGCCTTGCCGCCCTCGACCTTCTCCGGCGGCGAGCAGCAGCGCGTCAACATCGCCCGCGGCTTCATCTCCAATCTGCCGGTTCTGTTGCTCGACGAGCCGACGGCATCGCTCGATGCAGCCAACCGCGCGGTCGTGGTCGATCTGATCGCTGCCAAGAAGCAGGCTGGCGTGGCGATGCTGGCCATCGTGCATGATGACGAGATCCGCCACGCAATCGCCGATCGCATCGTCGACGTCACGACGTTTGCAGCCGCGGCCTGAGGAAAAACGAGACATGGGTTCAAGTCATTCGGATTCAAGAAATTCCGAGATCGTGATCGGCAATGCCCGGATCGTGCTGGCCGAACGGGTGATCGAGCGGGGCTGGGTGGCGGTCGCGCAAGGCAAGATCGCGGAAATCGGCGAGGGCGCAGCGCCGGCATACAGCGAGGACGCGTCCGGCGATCTCATCATGCCGGGCCTGGTCGAGCTGCACACCGATGCGCTCGAAGCGCATTTCGTACCGCGGCCAAAAGTGTACTGGGATCCGATCGCCGCAGTGATCTCCTACGATGCCCAGCTCGCAACGTCAGGCATCACGACGGTGCTGGATTCTCTGCGGGTCTGGACCGAGGAAGGCGCCAGCGGCGTCGACGGCGCGGCCGGCATGCTTGCTGACGCGATCGGGAGTGCGCGCGACGATGGCCTGCTGCGCGCCAATCACTTCCTGCATCTGCGCTGCGAGGTGCCGATGCCGACAGTCGTCGAGGAAGCCAAGGCGATCGCGGGCCGGCCCGACGTGCGGCTGATCTCGCTGATGGACCATACGCCGGGGCAACGCCAGTTTCGCGACGAAGGCAAGCTGCGCGACTATTATCGCGGTAAGAGCGGCGGCAAGACCGACGCCGAGCTCGATGTGATGTTCGCGCGGCGTGCGGCCTACCAGAGGGAATATGCGGCGCCGAATATGCGCGAGATCGTTGCCCTGGCGCAGCGGCATAACGTTCCGCTTGCGAGCCACGACGACACGACGGACGAGAACGTCGCCGACGCCGTCAGGGATGGTATCGCCGTCGCCGAGTTTCCGACCACGATGGAAGCGGCGCGCGGCCTGCATCAGGCCGGCATCAGCATCCTGATGGGCGCGCCGAACGTGGTCCGCGGCGGTTCGCACTCCGGCAATATCGCCGCGATCGATCTGGCGCAGGAGGGGATGCTGGACATTCTCTCGTCGGACTATGTGCCGTCGAGTCTGCTGATGGGCGCGATGCAGCTGCCGCGGCGCGTGCCTGCGGTCGATCTTGCCGCAGCGATCCGTACCGTCACCAAGACACCGGCTGAAGCGGTGGGTCTGTCCGATCGCGGCGAGATCGCCGTAGGCAGGCGGGCCGACCTGATCCGCGTGCAGGTCGCGGGTGATGTTCCGGTGGTGCGCAGCGTCTGGCGCGACGGACGGCGGGTGGCATGAGCGAAATCACTCCTCAGACCGATCTATCGATCGGGCTTGGCCCCGGCCGGCTCGTGTTGGTGGTCGGTCCGAGCGGCGCCGGCAAAGACACGTTGATCAATCTGGCGCGAGCCGAATGCGCCGGTGATCCCGGGATCGTGTTTCCGCGGCGTGTGGTGACGCGGAGTGCGTCGGCCTTCGAAGACAATGAAGAGATGAGTGCCGCGACATTTCGCCAGGCCCTGGACGACGGCCGCTTTGCACTTCATTGGGAGGCGCATGGTCATCATTATGCGTTGCCGCGCGCGATCGACGACGATATCGGCGCGGGACGCGCCGTCGTCGTCAACGTATCGCGCGGTGTGATCGATGCCCTCAAGCAGCGCTATGCCAATGTCATCGTGGTCGCGATCACGGCACCGCCGGCGATTCTGCGCTGCGCGCCTCGCCGCGCGTGAGCGAAGCAGCGACGCCGATCTCGGCAAGCGATTGCATCGCGTGGTCGACGGTGTTGAGCCGGTGCCGGATGTCACGATCGTCAATGTCGGCGACGCCCAAGACCATGGTGCGCTTCTGACGCAAATCATTAGGGGTGAGCACGGTCCGGCGCGGCGGAATGCTGAGAAGGGAGAGAGCACACATGTCGATCATCAGCACGGTTGATCAGCTTGAGGCTGTCTATGGTGAAATCGGTCTGGCCTCGACGGCCAAGGTCGCTGATCATGTCACGCCGCATTACCGGGTGATGATCGAGAAGTCACCATTCGTGGCGCTTGCCACATCCGGCCCGGAAGGACTGGACTGTTCGCCGCGCGGTGATCGGCCCGGCTTCGTGCGCATCCATGATGAGAAAACACTGATGATGCCGGATCGTCGCGGCAACAACCGCATCGATTTGCTGCGCAACATCGTGCGCGATCCGCGCATCGGCCTGTTGTTCCTGATTCCGGGGTCCGGCAGCACGCTGCGCGTCAATGGACGCGGGCAGATCTCGATCGACCGCGATCTCCTGGAATCGTTCAAGACGGAAGGCAAGGCGCCGCGCAGCGTCATCGTGATGACGGTGGACGAAATCTATTTCCAGTGCGCCCGCGCCATCGTGCGCTCCGATCTCTGGAATCCGGACAAGCGTGTCGATCCGCGGGAATTGCCGACGCCGGGACAGATCCTGGCCGACATGAGCGCGAGCAAGGTCGGCGGCGAGGCCTATGATCGCGAATGGCCCGAACGCGCACGCCAGACCATGTGGTGATCGCGACCAAAGGCGCGCGATCAGGCTGCCAAGTCGAGAAGGCGCGAGGAGCCTCTGACGAGCACCTTGCGGCCGGCGTCGGTCATGCAAGGGGCTCCATCGACGATCTCAGCCAGTCCCAGCGCGACCAGTTGATCGAGATAGAACCGATCGAGCGGGCGCCGCTCACGCGTCGGAGCACGAAGCGCTTTCAGCGCCTCCCACTGGTCTGGGGTCAGCTCGCGATCGAATTCCATAGTCGTCCTGCCTCGAATGCGCATTCCGTTCGCGCGCCTCTTACGAAGCGCGCATGACGCCGATGCGACCGCGATGCATCCGTATTGTCACGGGGATTCAATACAGACGGATGCGGCTGCGTGTAATTCAAATTTGAATGATCGTGTGCGGCGCGATGCGGCATTGCCAGCGACGCGCGCGCGGGATGTCATCGAACCTGGATGGTTAACAAACTGTTAAAGCCGGTATTCGTGCGGACGACAGGTTACGCGACTGTCATATCGGCGTGCCAAACGGCGCCATCGAAAGCACGCGAATCGACGATGCGGCATCTGTACCGCGACCACATGGACCCGCAGTCCTGAAAGGTGGGAGGCAATGTGCCGCAAGCAATGACGGGTCGCTCGGCTTGGCTGCGAGGCCTGGGTGGTGCGGCAGTGAGTTTTGCGGTCGCTGCCGGGGCGATCTACGCGCTGACGCACGCGATCAAGAAGCTCGATCTCTCCCACGTCGTCGCCATCGCGGAATCGACCGATCCGCGGCTGATCGCCGCAGCACTAGCGTTGGTGGCGCTATCCTATGGCAGCGTCACGTTCTACGATCTTCTGGCATTACGCACGCTCGGCCGCGACGATGTACCTTATCGGATCGCGGCGTTAGCAAGCTTCACGAGTTTTCCGATTGCGCACGGTATCGGAGCCGTCGCGCTGATATCACCGGTGGTCCGCTATCGCATTTACGCACCGTACAAGCTCGGCGTTCCCGACATTGCCGGAATCTCCGTGCTGACAGGCGTGACATTCTGGCTCGGCAATTTGACCGCATTGGGGCTGAGCCTGATGCTTGATCCTGACGCGTTCAGCTGGGTTGGATATTGGCCGCCTGAATTAAACCGATTGGTGGCCGGTGCATTGCTTGTGGGCGTATTCGCTTTCGTGATCTGGAGCTGGCCCGGGCGCCGCAGTAGACGATGGCCGGTGCGACTGCCATCCGGATCGTTGGTGTTGTTGCAAATCGCCGTCGGATTGTTCGATCTCGGAACGGCGGCGCTGGCGATGTATGTGCTGATTCCGGCGGAGCTTGACATCGAGCTGTCGCGGCTGACCGCAGTGTTCATTGCCGCGACCTTGCTTGGATTTGCCAGTCACGCGCCTGCGGGCATCGGTTTGTTCGACGCCACCATTCTGCTGGGACTCGGGAGCGACGACAAGGAGCCATTGCTGGCTGCGCTGCTGATCTTTCGCATCCTCTACCATCTCTTGCCATTCGTGCTTGCACTTGCGTTGTTTGGTGGCATCGAGCTCTGTCGTAATACGGCTAGCGTTCGCGCGTAGCGCAGCCTGTCGTAAAACTGCAGCGCGCATTCGATAGTCTGATCGAATTGTTGAGGCGAGGCTTCGATGACAATTCGATTGATGGCCGGCGCGTTGCGCAATGGCGCGACGCGCGACGACGCGACGATCTTGGACAAGATCGTCGCGTTCTGTCTGCGGCAAGTGGTTCATACACAAAGCTGGGAAGATCCCGAGGCCGATCTGGCTGCGATGCGATTGCCGCTGGGATCGACGATCGTCGCGGCATCGTCGACCGGCTGCAATGCGCTGTCCTACCTGACTGCACAACCGGCGCAGGTCTATGCGGTCGATTGCGACGACGCGCGTCTCGCTCTGCTCAAGCTGAAGCTGGCCGGCGCGCGCGGCCTCTCCACTTATGAGCAGTTCTGGCAGTTCTTCGGCGAAGGATCGTCGGCTGCAAACGAGCGGCTCTATATCGAACGGCTGCGTCCGCTGCTTGATCTCCAGGCACGATGCTATTGGGACCACATGACGATGTTCGGGCGTCCCAGATATAGCTATTTCGCTGACGGGTTCTACCGCCACGGTCCACTCGGCCGCGCGATCGGTCTCGCATTGTTGGTCGCACGGCTGGCTCGGATTGATGCAAAGGCGCTACTGAGAGGAACAGCCGACTCTCCCGAGCGGACGGAGGCGCTGGCGCGGTTGGATCGGCTTTTTCACGCAGGCGCACTGCGGTTCGTGACGCAGATGCCGGCCGTGCTGTCGGGGTTCGGCATCGCGCCATCGCAACGTGCTCGGCTTGGTGCGGGACGGCCTCTCCCCGAGGTGCTTCACGAGCGGCTGCTGAGGCTGATCGACCCGCACTCTGACGAGATTAACTACTTCGCCTGGCAGGCGCTGGCGCGCCGTTATCCGGGGCCCGGCGATCGCGGCCTGCCGCTCGATCTCCAGCGTCGCCAGTTCGCCAGAATGCGCAATGGCGCTGGCGTCATCATTCCGGTCCGTGCCAGTCTTTTGGAATTCCTACAAGGACTGCCGGCCCGCGAGCTCGATGCCGTGGCGCTGTCGCATTCGCACGATTGGCTGAGTCCGAACGTCATTCGGGCACTGTGGGATGCCATTGACCGCGCCGGCAGCGAACGGGTGTGCGTTATCTTCCGCACCGCGGGAGCCGAGTCACCGCTCGAAAGGGCAGAGCTCGCGGGTTTGCGCGACAGCTGGCGCCGCGACGATGAGCGCAGCGCGATCGGCTTTGAGCTCGATCGCGCGGCGATCCATGGCGGCTTCCATTGCTACGTGCGGAGATAGCCGCGATGGTCAGCAATGCTGCGCCGCGGGATGACGGGATGTTGTGAATTGTTCAAGCTCCGGCAAAGATAAAGTCATCATTGCGCACGATAGAGTGAGATCACTGGAACGCCGATCTGTTAAATCATGGCGGTGATCTGGCTTCGCACCCCCGGAGTGAGGGCATGAACAAACTCGTGGAGATCCGCAGTCAGGAGTATCTGTGTCGCGAGCGTGCTGCGCTGGATACGCAACGCAAGGGATTTTGGCTGTCGCAGGCGGAAGAGTGGGAAAAGCGTGCCCTTGAGGAAATCGCCGTGCATTTCCGGGAATGCAATCTCGGTTGGTCCGATCTTTCGTCACTCACGCACTGAGCGCCCGAGGGCATCCTCTCGCCGATGATTTAGGTGGTCCGATCACCGCCTGCCGATGACATGTACGACCATGATATGTGCGACGATCGGAGCGCCGGTCACGGTTGATCGGGCGCTGCACATTGCCGCGCCGGCCAGTCGATCAGTGCGCGAGCGGCTTTTTCACGGTGTGGCGGACTTCGGCGCCGCAGTCCGCGCATTCGTAGATGAAGTCGATTTTCGCCATGCTCCAATGCGGTTCGACGTCGCGCACGAACATGGGCAACAGGCCGATACATCCCGGACACATGACCGGTGCGAGCTCGGAATCGTCGCAATGTCTGGTGTAGGCCGGCATTTTCGGCTCTCCTTGAACTTGACCAAGCGAACCTCAACCCCGCGCGCGAACCTACTGCTCGCGCACCGGGGTCCGTCATCAACTGTTTCGAACGGACAGAGAACAACCACACATTGCGCGTGGTTGTGACATTCATGTAACAGCTAGGCGCGAACCGGTTCCCGCGGCACGCATACCGTCATCGTTCGGGAGCCGGTAGCCGGACCGGCGCGGTCCATGCTCACAGCGTGCGATGATCAGTCGAAATCGGTGAAGAGATCGAAGGCTGCTGGGCGGGAAGCCTCAGCGCTCTTCCATGATCGTGAAGACGAGACCGGTGAGCGTCGCGCCGACCGCGAAGGCGAGCGTGAACGTGCCGACGAAGAGCGCAAGCGTCACCTTCGGCTGGAAGCTGTGAGCAATCCAGGTCGCGATGCCGAACGCGTCGATGAGCATCAATGCGAGCGAGAAGCCCAGACCTAATGCGACGCCCATGGCCGTGTGGCTGGCCATCTCGAGCACGATGTTCGGATTGAGCCGCGCCGAGCGCTTTCGTGGCCGCATGGAACGAGCTCCTATCTCAGAAATCCGAGGATCAGCACCAGGAAAACAGCGCCGGCCAAACCTCCGAAGAACACCCAGCGGCGAGCGGATGTCCTCAGGATGATCTCACCGCCGCGGGCTTTTTCAGCAGGGTAGGGGTCGGCTTGGCGTGGCGAAGATGGCGCGTCTGCTCTCACCGTGCTTGCCTCGATCGTGGCTATCGTCGGAAGCCGATCAGGAACGTTCAAGGCGCAGACGGGTTCCCGACCAGGGGCGGGCAAATCGCACATTCAACTGGTGGTGATGTTAGCTGTCGCGCCGGCCGGACGAACAATCATCGTGCTAACAAATGGCCGGGGAGGACCGCTGACCGGATGGCTCGCTCGAAGATCATTGCAGGCGCTGCGGCCGTGTTGCTCGTCGTCGCAGGCGGTGGCGCGTTCGCGCTGGTATGGCGGCCGGCTATAGCAGCAGTGGCGCCGCCATCGCCGCCGTCCTTTCAGCCTGACCTGATCAGGCGCGGACGCCATCTGGCAGCGATCGGCAACTGCAGCACCTGCCACACGGTGCGCGGTGGCCGCGATTTTGCCGGCGGCCTCCCGGTCCCGACGCCATTCGGCACGATTTTCTCGACCAACATCACGCCAGATCCCGAGAGCGGCATCGGTAGATGGTCCGAAGCTGCGTTCCGCCGCGCCATGCGTGCGGGAGTGGACCGCGACGGACATCATCTCTACCCGACGTTTCCCTATGACCATTTCACCAACGTCTCCGACGAGGACGACCGTGCGCTCTATGCCTTCCTGATGACCCGCGAGCCGGTGCATGCGTCGACGCGCGCGAACGAGGTGTCGTTCCCGTATGATCAGCGCTGGCTCATTGCGGGTTGGAAGCTGCTCTTCTTGCGTCACGGAACGTATCGGCCTGCGCCTGACAAAAGTGCGGAATGGAATCGCGGCGCCTATCTGGTCGAGGGGCTCGCGCATTGCGGCGCCTGCCACACCCCGCGCAACGCGCTTGGCGCGGAGCGGACCGATGCTTCCTTCTCCGGCGGCGATGTCGACAATTGGCAGGCCTATGCGATCAATGCACATTCGCCGGCGCCGGTGCATTGGGATCGTGAGGCGCTCATCGCCTATCTGCGCCAGGGTTGGCAGGTCGATCATGGCACCGCGCGCGGCCCGATGGCGGAGGTGGTGAGCAACCTGTCTTCCGTGCCTGCCAGCGACATTGCGGCGATTGCGACCTATATGGCCGACGTCTTTGGCAAAGCTCCCGCCGGTCAGAAGGAGCCGCTAGCAGAACGTCGCCGGCTCAGCCAGCGATCCCGGCGCGGCAATCTATGCGGCCGCGTGTGTGAGCTGTCACGAAAGCGCGAGGCCGCTGCCCTATGGTGGTGTCGATCTCGCCCGCTCGACGGCGATCAGCGCCTCCGACCCGCGCAATCTCGCCAATATCGTGCTGCCAGGCGTGCAGCCGGTCGCGGGCGAGAGAAGCCCGATCATGCCGGGCTTCGGCAGCAGCATGGACGACGATCAGATTGCCGCGCTGCTGACCTATCTGCGGGCACGTTTCGGCAAGGGGCCGGCGTGGAGCAACGTTGAAGAGATCGTGAAGCACGTGCGGCAGACGCAGACCGCCTATCTCCAGACATCGGCTGGACCCGAGAATGCGCCGGCCGACGCGGCACAGCGAGACAAGCCATGATGACATTGCACGTCAACGGATGGGATCACCAGGTCGATGCCGAGCCCGACACGCCGCTGCTCTATGTGCTGCGCGACGATCTCAAGCTCAACGCCGCCAAGTTCGGCTGCGGGCTTGGGCAATGTGGTTCGTGCACGGTCATCGTCGATGGCAAGGCGGTGCTGTCCTGCGTGACGCCGATCCTGCTGCTCGAGGGCAAACAGGTGACGACGCTCGAAGGGCTGGGCAATCTCGCCAGGCCGGCGCCGATCCAGCGCGCGTTCATGGAGGAGCAGGCGGCGCAATGCGGCTACTGCATCGCCGGCATGATGATGCGGGGCCAGGCGCTGCTGATGCGCAATCCGAAGCCTGATGATGCCGAAATCAGGGCTGAGCTCGGGCCGCATCTGTGCCGTTGTGGCACGCATATGCGCATTCTGCGCGCGATCCGTCGCGCCTCGCGCCTGATGGATTCGGCGCAGCTATCCACCACGACGGAGAGCGCGCGATGAACGGTCCGGTCAATCTCGATCGACGGCAGGTGCTCGCCGGCGGCGGCGCGCTGATCGTGAGCTTCTCGTTGCATGGCGCGCAGGCCCAGGAGCAGGGCGGTTCGGTTGCAAACTCGGCGCCCAAGCCCGCCCGGCAGCCTGAAGACCGCGCCCTATCTGGATTCCTGGCTGCGCATCGAAGCCGATGGCGCGGTCACAGTTTTCACCGGCAAGGTCGAGCTGGGACAGGGATTCAAAACCGCCTTCCAGCAGATCGCAGCCGAGCAGCTCGACGTGCCCTTCGCGTCACTGAAGGTCATCACAGCCGACACCGACCTGACTGCCAATGAAGGGTACACGTCCGGCAGCCATTCGATGCAGGACAGCGGCACCGCGATCCTGAATGCGGCCGCACAGGCGCGCGCGCTTCTTGTCGCTGAGGCTGCCAAGCGGCTTGAGCTCTCGGCCGATGCGCTGCGCACCGAGAGCGGTGCCGTGATCGCCTCCGATGGCCGCCGGCTCACTTATGGCGAGCTGATTGCAGACGGCATGCTGCATGTCCAGGCGCAGCCGACCTCGCCGTTGAAGGATCCGGCGACCTTCACGGTGATGGGGCAGCCGGTTCAGCGGGTCGATATTCCGGCCAAGGTCACCGGCGGCCAGGCCTATGTCCAGGACATGCGGCTTCCCGGCATGGTGCACGCGCGCGTGGTGCGGCCGCCGAGCTATGGCGCGCAATTGACCGGATGCGAGACCGCCTCGGTCGAGAAGATGCCCGGCGTGATGAAGGTGGTCCGTGACGGTAATTTCCTTGCGGTGGTTGCCGACAGGGAATTTCGCGCCATCAAGGCGATGAACGCGCTGGCGGCTGCGGCAAGGTGGCGGAGATGGCGCGCCTTGCCGCGACAGGGCGATATCGCCGATATCGCTGCTTGGACTGCAATCGCAGGACAGTGTGATCCTTGAACGAGGCGATGCGAGCGCAGCCGGACAGACCACGCTTGAGGCGACCTACACGCGGCCCTATCAGTCGCATGGCTCGATCGGCCCGTCCTGCGCGGTGGCGCAGCTGACCGGCGATCAGATGACGGTGTGGACTCACACGCAGGGCGTCTACCCCGACCGGCAGGCCATTGCCGAGATGCTGCGGGTGCCTCCCGCGAAGGTCCGCTGTATTCATGTCGAAGGCTCCGGCTGCTATGGCCACAATGGTGCCGACGATGTCGCGGCGGACGCAGCGCTGATCGCGCGTGCGATGCCGGGCGTGCCGGTGCGCGTGCAGTGGATGCGCGAGCAGGAGCACGCCTGGGAGCCGTTTGGTCCGGCGATGGTGACCAAGCTCAGAGCGTCGCTCGGCGCCGATGGCAAGATCGCCGATTGGAATTTCGAGGTCTGGAGCAATACGCACTCGATGCGACCGGGCGGCGCCGGCTCGTTGCTGGCGGCCCAGCATATGGCCCAGCCCTTCGAGGCGCCGGCGCCAAAGCCGCTGCCGTTGCCGGAAGGCGGCGGCGACCGCAATGCGATCCCGCTCTACACGTTCCCCAATGCCAAAGTGGTGCATCACTTCATTCCGGAGATGCCGCTGCGGATCTCGGCGATGCGTTCGCTCGGCGCTTATCACAACGTGTTCTCGATCGAGAGCTTCATGGACGAACTCGCCAGTGCCGCGGGCGCCGACCCCGTCGAATTCCGGTTGAGCCATCTCGATGATCCGCGGGGACGCGAGGTGATCGCCAAGGCCGCGGAGGGCTTCGGCTGGCGCAAGGGACAGACGCCGCCGCGTGACCGCGGCTTTGGCTTCGCGTTCGCGCGCTACAAGAACCTTGCGGCCTATTGTGCCATCGCTAGCGAGGTCGAGGTCAACCGGGAGACCGGTCGGGCGCGGTTGGTGCGGGCGGTCGCGGCCGTCGACAGCGGCCAGGTGGTCAATCCGGATGGCCTGACCAACCAGATCGAGGGCGCGATCATGCAGTCGACGAGTTGGACATTGTTCGAGAGCGTCAGCTTCGACGATCGCCGGATCACCAGCATCGATTGGCAGACCTATCCGATCCTGCGCTTCGACGCGGTCCCGGACAGCATCGAAGTCCACATCATCGACCGGCCGGGACTGCCGTTCCTCGGCAGCGGCGAGACCGGGCAGGGGCCGGCGGCGGCATCGATTGCGAACGCAATTGCCAACGCCACCGGCAAGCGGCTACGGAATCTGCCGCTGACGCGCAGGCGCATCAAGGACGCCATCGACGCGTGAGTCCGTTCCACTCCCGTTCGTAACGGGCGTTCCGGAATGTTCGTGTGTAAATTCGATCAGGGAGCAGACGCCATGACGCATGCCATTCGCTTTCACAAGCCCGGCGGACCCGAGGTGCTGGTCTGGGAGGAAGTCCCGGTCGGCACGCCCGGACGTGGCGAGGCCCGGATTCGCCACACCGCGGTCGGCCTCAACTTCGTCGACATCTATAACCGCTCCGGCCTCTATCCGGCACAGTTGCCGAGCGGACTGGGTGGCGAGGCCGCTGGCGTCGTTGAGGAGGTGGGTGAGGGCGTCACCGATCTGAAAGCCGGCGATCGCGTTGCCTATGGCGCAGCGCCGCTCGGGGCGTATGCCGAGGCACGGTTGATCCCGGCCGACCGGCTGCTGAAGCTGCCCGACAGCATCGATGACAAGACCGCCGCGGCGATGATGCTGAAGGGGCTGACGGTGCAGTACCTGATCCGGCAGAGCTATCGCGTCAAGGCGGGAGACACGATCCTGCTGCATGCGGCAGCCGGCGGTGTCGGCCTGATCCTCAGCCAATGGGCCAAGCATCTCGGCGCCACCGTGATTGGTACCGTCTCGAGCGACGACAAGGCGAAGCTCGCGCAGGCCCATGGCTGTGACCACACCATCATCTACACCCGCGAGGATTTCGTGAAGCGGGTCGACGAGATCACCGGCGGCAGGAAGGTGCCGGTGGTCTATGATTCCGTCGGCAAGGACACGTTCCTGAAGTCGCTCGATTGTCTCGCGCCGCTCGGCTACGCGGTGCTGTTCGGCCAATCCTCCGGCACGGTCGAGCCGCTCAATCTCGGCCTGCTCGCACAGAAGGGCTCGCTGTTCGTCACCCGCCCGACGCTCAACACCTACGCTGCCAAGCGCGAGAATCTCGTCGCCATGGCCAAGGAGCTATTCGAGGTGGTGCAGTCAGGTGCGGTGAAGATCGAGGTTCGCCAAACCTATCCGCTGAAGGACGCGGCCAAGGCGCAGGCTGACCTTGCCGGGCGCAAGACCACAGGCTCGACTGTGCTGACAGTCTGATTGAAGCCAGCTCGGGGACGACGGCGTAGAAGCTGCGCGCCGTCGTGCTCGAAATCTCTTGCGTCGGCGGGGGGATGGGTCCGCAGTTAAATTCGTTCGTGCTTGCGCAGGTCTCTGAGGTGGTCGAACCTGCCGGCCTGCAAATCGACCTCGTCGGCGCCGATCTCGGGCACGGCGGCCTCCGTCAGGATGTCGGTCGTGACGTCCTCGACCGAACGATCATCGATCTCGTGAATGAAGCTGATGTTGCTGTATTCCCCGGATGCCACGCGCGCGACCACGTCTCGCCGGGTCATCTCGGGATCGACCACGGCTTCGCGACCGCGCCGGCCGTAATCGATCATGACGACAAAATATTGCATGCAGAAATAACCGCCCGCACCTGCCAGAGTATGCGGGCATTATTTACGAAAAACAGAAGAAAGTCAAGTTCTGAATTCGAGAGCGGCATATATGACCCGACCGCGCCCCGGATGGCGCCGGTCGGGCAAATTTCTGCGGCCGCGCAGCCACTACTTGTCCTTGGACCGCGAGCCGGATTTACCGGCCTGGCGGGCGCGAGCCGCCGTCTTGGCCCGCAACCGTGCAATCTGGCCGCGGGGCAGGGTCACACAGATCTCCCCGATCCAATCCAGCTTGACGCCGACAATCGGCTTGGCGTTGAAGCTCGTCAGGTTGACGAGAGAGGGCGATTTGCCGCGCTCGATGGTTTTCAAATAGCGCTCACCGGTCTTGAGACGAACCACCGCTTCCTCGCCATAGAAGCTGGCGAGCGGGTGCCGTTGCTGGCGGTAGACCACGATGACGTCGCCGCTCTCATATTTGGGCAGCATCGAATCGCCTGACACCTCGAACGCGATCGTATCTTCCTCGATCGGAAACGGCAGGGCCACATCGCCCACACCCTCCGCCGGCACCTGCTCGTATTCCGGCTCGATCACCGCGCCGGCGCCGACGCGGCCCATGATCGGTACCGCATTCAGCTCCAGATATTCCATGATGATCGGGACTTCGGCGGCCTTGATCAGCCGCAGGCCCGATAGAATTTCCGAGACGGCCCCGGGGCGCACGCCCATGGCCCGGGCGAGCCCGCCTTTGGACTTTCCGGTCCTCTCCAGCCCGCGTTCAATCATGGCAACATCCAGCATGGTCTTGTCCTCGTTTGCGAATCCCGCCGGAATTATATTGTTCCGATAATCAGAATACAAGCTTGACTTTTGCTTCCGAATATCAGAAAATACTTATGCGTTCTGAGAAAGGCAATAGCTACCTCAGAGTGTCAACAGGAAAGCAGGAAGAGGCAAGGATGCAATCGACCGATTGGCCGACGGAACATTCGCGCGCGCTGCGCGAGCTTCATGCCAAGGGCATGTCCTATGGCGAGATCACCAGGGAGATGAATGCACGATTCGGGACCGCTTACACCCGAAATGCCGTGCTCGGACGTGGCAAGCGCATGGGATTCGCAGCCCACGAGACGACGCGCGAGCGGCAGCCGCCGCGGCGATTGCTGGCAAAAGCCGAGCGCGCTCAAGCTTGTATGACCGCAGAACGCCGGCCGCTGCCGATCCTGATCCCGCCCGTGCTGCGTGCCGAGCCGGTCCAGCTTCGCTGCGTGGGCATCAGCCCCCGGCTGATCAGCCTGGTCGACCTGGAGCCCGGCGACTGCCGTTATCCCTATGGCGGCGACGCCGACGGCGATCCGATCGTCTTCTGCGGTCACCCGCGCCAGGCCGGGTCCTGCTATTGCACCCCGCATTTCCATCTGACGCGCAATCGGGAGGGGGTGATCGAGCGCCCTTTAGCTCCGGTAGTCTTGCGACTGGTCGAGGCCGCGTGACGCCTCGGTGACCGTTTTTGACGGTCTGTCGTCCCCTTGCTGCTTTATCTTTGACTGGAGACATCGAGAATGGCGCGCGCCAAGCGGAATAAATCGTATCGGATTTCGAAAAATCGATGACCGGTACGCCGGCGATCTGCCGCGCAATGCGGAGGTGGTCGCGGTCGAGGTCGACGATCCCCTCGCGCTGGAGCCGGGAGAAAAGATCGTGGCGCTGCGGTCGATCCGCCATGATCCACTGGGGCGGCTGCATGCACACCACCAGATCGACGACGCCCAGTATCGTGGCGGCCGCGCTTTCCAGAACGATTGGGAGCGGGCGGAGCGTGGCCCGCAGGCGATCGATCCAGGCCGCGAGCATGTCGATGGCGCGCAGGGCCGGGAGCCGATCACCGAGGGGCAACGCCAAGCGGTGCTGCGCCTGAATCGCGCCGAGCGCGAGCTCGGGGCCGACGGAGCAGCGATCGTCCACGACGTTCTGGTGCAAGGCCTGACCATGGAGCAGATCGGGCAGAAGCGGGGCCTGGCCAGCCAACGTTGGACCGACTATTTCTCACGCCGGTTTCGCGAGTGCCTCGACCGGCTGGCGATGCTCTACGGCTTCGCGACGGCGGACGTGACGCCGAAATCGGTCCTTGTCAGTGTGCTGCGACAACACGGAGATCGCTCGCGGTGAGCTATGCAAGGAGATCTCCGGCCGCGCCGCGCGTCGACGAACGCCGTGATCAGAAGCCGCCCGCATTGAAGTTGAGCCGCTGCGTCACGTCGGACGCCGCCTTGCTCAGCGGCATCGCATAGTCGACGCTGAGCGGGCCGAACGGCGAGGCCCAGCTCAGGCCGACACCGGTCGAGGAGCGTATGACGTTCTTGTCCGCGATGTTAGCGGATTGCGGGCCCTTGTAGCCGAACACACTGCCGGCATCGACGAACGCCGATGCCTTCAGGCCATACTCCTGGGGCAGGCCCGGGATCGAGCTCTGCAGCTCGGCCGTGGTTGCCCAGTACAGGCTGCCGCCGACATTATCCATGGTCGAGCCGGGCGTGAGGTCGCGCGGACCGAAGCCGTTCGGCGCAAAGCCCCGGACCATGCTGGGGCCGCCGAAGAAGCTGTTGAGCAGCGGCGCTTGCTGGCCGCCCCATCCGGTGATGTAGCCGCCCTGTGCGCGGACCATGCCGGTGAGGTCACTGTTGATCGACTGGTAGTAACGGGTGTCTTCGGTCGTCCGCAGGAACTTAACATCACCGCCGAGCCCGGCAAGATCCTGGTTGAGCTGGGACCTGAAGCCGCTGGTCGGGCTCTTGTTATTGTCGAGTGTGTTGTAGGTGACGGTGTCACCGATCGACGAGACCAGTTGCGGCCCGGCGGCTGCGGCTTGCTGGATCGGGATCGATACGGCCGCGGCCGATGTCCCCGGCGGCAGCGTGACATTCTGGTCGTACAGCGAATAGCGCCAGAGCACGCTGGTCTGCTCGGTGACCGGCATGCCCAGCGTCAGGTTGCCGCCATAGGTATTGCTGCCATAGGATTGATAGGGACTGACGTCGGCCTGCCGGTCGAACACCTCGGCGCCCGCCGTGGCACGGCCCACGGCATAGGGCGAGGAGACCGAGAGATCGGCGCCGCGCGCATATTGGCCGTAGCTCACAGATGCCTGCACCGCATTGCCGGTGCCCTCGAAATTCCGGTCGCCGATTTTGACCTCCGTAAGCCAGCCGTCGGTGGTCGAATAGCCGCCGGAAATATTGAAGTCGCCCGTCGCCTGGTCATCGGCCTCGACGTCGAGGACGACGCGATCCGCGGCCGAACCCGGCTTGGTCGTGATCTTGACCGTCTTGAAGTAGTTCAAGTTCTTCAGCCGGCGCTCAGCCCGATCGATGAGGGTCTTGTTGTAGGCGTCGCCTTCGCTGATATCGAATTCGCGCCGGATCACGTAGTCGCGCGTACGGCTGTTGCCGTGGATCTCGATCCGCTCGACATAGGTCCGCGCACCCTGGTCGATCGCGAAAGTGATGTCGGCCCGATGTGCCTGCGGATCGCGCGTGATGTGCGGCTCCGCGTGGGCGAACGGGAAGCCGCGCTTGGACATGTCGGCCGCGAGCGCCTCGCTGGTCTTGTCGAGCAGGCTGGCGTCGAACGTTGCGCCTGTGCGCGCGAGCAACAGGCCGTGGAGCTTCCCGCAATCGAGTTCCGGCACATTGCAGACAATGCTGGTGTTGCCGAAATGGTAGAGCTCACCCTCGTCGATCGCGAAGACGACATCGAAGCCGCTGCTTGCCGGATCGTATGCGGCGCTGGCGTCGGTTACGGTCGCGTCGGCATAGCCGTGATTGCGATAATATTGCCGTATCAGCTCGCGATCGCCATCGATCTGGTCGGGGTCATAGACGTTCCCTCCGGTCAGAAAGCTCAGCATCGTCGTAACCGAGGTCTTGATGACGGCCCTGAGCTGGCGATCGCCAAAAACATGATTGCCGCTGAACGAGATCCGGCGCACCGTCGTCTTCTGGCCTTCGACGATATCGAACACGAGGTCGACCCGGTCGTTGCCGCGATCGATGATATCAGGTGTGACGCGAACGTCGTCACGGCCGACGCGATGATAGGCCTCGACGATGCGGTTGACGTCGCCTTGAACAGTTGCGCGCTGCAATCCTGCTGATGGCTTGGACTGCACCACCTTAGACAGATCGGCGTCCTTGACCTTCTTGTTGCCCTCGAACACGACCTTGTCGAGCGTCTTGGCTTCCGCCAAGTGAACGACGATGCGCTCGCCGACGCGGGTGATCTTCACATCATCGAACTGGCTGGTCGCGATCAGCGCCTTCAGCGCCGCATCGAGCGCAGCGGCGTCGTAATGGCCAGCACTGTCGGCGTGGAAATAGCTCCGCACCATATCGGGGTCGACCCGCCGATTGCCTTCGACAGAAATTGCGTCCTGTGCCGTTGCTGGGACAGCGAGACCACTCAGCGTCGCGGCGACAGCCATCGCTATCAGCCATCGCGGGCTGGGATGGCCTGCCGTGATTTTCCAAAGGTTCATCGTGTGATGCCTGTTCATGCTCGGCGGGCCGATGCAAGGAGCGGCACGAGGCGAAAGAATGTCCGCGCTGGCCGATTGCGCGATTGTGAACGGCGTCACGATTCCGGCGCAATGGAACAGGTGTTCGTCGCAGAATCGTCGCAGTGCGGGATCAAAGGCGAGCGCGAAGAGTGAGCTAACAACGCTCAACCGTTCGTGGCCCGTTCAGCATTCGAGCCCGAACGCCTACGTCGGAGCAGCACATGCGCTACGTTGTTCTTGCGGTCCTTGCCTGTATCTTCGTCCAACCTGCCCGTGCCGCGGTCGCGCCCGAGATCGATCCGCGCGCCTCGCTCGGCGTGGTCCAGCAATGGATCTATAATTACCGCTCCAAGCCGGACTACGCGCACGTAGCGGCCGCCGTGCGTGTATTGTTTCACGCCCAGACGTTCAAGGAGCCGGAGAATGCCGGCATCTATCTCGGCTTCATTGCCGGTGCGATCGGCTCCAATCCGGCCAAGGCCGAGCAATTGGTAAACAGCTTCTTCCCGGTGCCGCCGGAGGACGAATGGGTGATCGTGCGCGCGATCGCCTATTCCGGCCTGCCGGATTGGCGCAATCTGATGCGCAAGGTCGAGCCGAAGATGCCGGGGCGCCGCGTCATGATCGAGGGCTATCTCGCCGGGACGCAGCCGACGCTGATGGATATTCCGCTCGAGGAAACCAAGCCCGGCATGCTCGACAAGCTGAAAGGAACGTTCACCCGCAATCCCTTTGCCAAGGAGGAACGCAAGCTCGACACCAAGCTGACCTATGCCACGAGCCAGGATCTGCTCGACACGCTGTGGGGCTATTATTTCGCCACCGGCTCACACCTGCCGATCCAACGCATCCTGCAGATGCTGCCGTGGTCGAAGAGCCGCGACACCGTCGACAAGCTGACGATCGGCAGCATGGCGCGCTATACGCTCGCGAGCTACGCCGTGCGCGACGGGGAGTTGCGCGAATATCTCCGCGAGCAGCTTGGCCGTCAATCGGAGTCGATCAAGGTGCCTCTGACTGAGGTTGTCCAAGCCGCCGATACGGTCGAACTCGGCGCCGTACGCAAGGATGCCGTTGCGGCGATGGACGAACTGAAGGCCAAGGGATCGGATGCACGGCGCAACCTGGATTTCTGGGGACAGATCGGCGTCGGCGCTGTTGCGCTCGGCTGCGTTTCGGCAGCTGCGCTGGGACAGGTCGCGGTCGGTATCCCCTGCGTGATCGGCGGCTCGGCCTCCCAGGGACTACTGTCATTCTGGGAGAAGCAACAGTAAGTTCGGCGGAGACGGGGGCGATGCACGGCAGGGCCGTCGAATGACAAAGCTGAACGTCAAGGCAGTCACGAGCCTGGTTATTCTGTTCGTGGTGATCGCCGTGTTGCTGTTTGCGTCGGCCGGGACGTTGCACTATTGGCAGGGTTGGACGTTCCTGTTGGTCTACTTCGCAGCCTCATTGGCGATGTCGCTGGACCTGATGTGGAGAGATCCGGCGCTGCTCGCGCGGCGGATGAGCGGCGGTCCATGGGCTGAGAAGGAGCCCGCGCAACGCCGGATCATGGCGATCATGTCGGTCGGCTTCATCGCCCTGATCGTCATCCCCGGTCTCGATCGCAGGTTCGGCTGGTCCGACGTGCCGCCTCTCGTCACGCTGGGCGGGGATCTGTTGATCCTGCTTGGCTTTGCGGCCATCGGCCGTGTGTTCAGAGAGAACACTTACACGTCAGCGACCATTGAGTTGGCGAGCGGCCAGCGGGTCATATCGAGCGGTCCTTATGCCGTCGTGAGACATCCGATGTACGCGGCAGCGTTGCTCATGTTATCCGGATTTCCGATTGCGCTCGGATCCTGGTGGGGACTGCTCGTGATTGCGGCGATCCTGCCGGCCCTGATCTGGCGTCTGCTTGACGAGGAGAAATTCCTTGCCAAGAACCTGCCCGGCTACCGCGAATACCAAGACAGGGTGCGCTATCGGTTGTTGCCGTCGATGTGGTAACGCAAACCTGCTCTTGCCCCGTTCCGGATGCCGGGCGTAGGCTCCGTCTGCGGGTGGTCGCCGTCGCACCGATCGCCGTACCGCGCGTGACGTCAATTGCGGGTAAGGGGGAAATCATGACACTGTTGTCGTTCATCATATTGCTGATTGTGCTCTACGCCTTCGCCTCGATCCGTATCGTGAAGCAATATGAACGCGGCGTTGTCTTCATGCTCGGTCGCTTTGCCGGAGTGCGGGGGCCCGGCTTGACGCTGATCTTTACTCCGGTCCAGCAGATGACGCGCGTATCCCTGCGCACCGTGACCATGCTGGTGCCGTCGCAGAAGATCATCACACGGGACAATGTGTCGATCGATATTGCGGCCGTTGCCTACTATCACATCACCGACCCCGAGCGATCCGTGATCGCGATCGAGAACGTCTACAGCGCCATCAGCCAGATCAGCCAGACCACGGTCCGCAACGTGGTTGGCCGCTTCAGCCTGGATCAACTCCTGGCCGATACCGCGAGCATCAACGATCAGATCAAGAACGTGATCGACCTGCACACCGAGCCGTGGGGAACGCAGGTCACGGCGGTCGAGATCAAGGACATCACGTTGCCGGATAACATGCAGCGTGCCATGGCCAAGGAGGCCGAGGCTGAACGGGAGCGGCGCGCCAAGATCGTGGCGGCCGAAGGCGAGTATCAAGCGGCCGTGAAGCTTGGCGAGGCCGCCGATATCATCACACAACACCCGGTTGCGCTGCAGTTGCGAACGTTGCAGACGATGGCCGAGATTTCGGTCGAGAAGAACTCGACCATCATCTTCCCGGCTCAGTTTATGACAACGGTCCAGGAGGCGATCGGGTTGCTGTCGAAGGAGGGCGCGGGCAAATAGGACCGGCGTATTGCCGAAGTCTCGCTTCAGAGAGGCCGGCGGACGCGATCAGGCGATTTTGACCCCGGCGGGATAGACCGGCTCGCGGTGAACCTCAGTGCCTGCTTCGTCGACAATGACGACCGACAACTTCCGGTTGGTAATCCTCGGGTCGTGACGAAGTCTGCGCGCCAGTTCCCGGCTATGTTCGACCGCGCCGGCAACGGTGGCAAATTCCAGCCCCGTGCGGTGTCTGGCCGGGATGCCATCCTTCATGTCGAAAAAATAGGTTCGCATGCTTGTCCTGCAGCTGGCTCTCGCCGACTGGAGAAGCGGAGCCTTCCAGCATCCGCAACCCACTGTCGTCCTGCAGGAATCATTACTGACCGAGGTCAGGCCGGACAAGCTTACCACCGTCGATTTCCGATCCGTGGCACCTCAATCGGTCAATTTTGCTGGAGTTGAAGGCCAGAAGCTGCCAGACAGCTCAAATCCTGCCAGCCGACCCAGCCGAGACTCAGTTCGGCTTGCTGCCCGGGTTGTTCCTTGGCATACTTTCAACCTCATCGAATTCGGAGCGTTCGATCTCCAGGCGTGCCATGCGTAGGATCAGGGTCGCCGTCGTCAGGCCGAGACTTTCAGCCTCGATTGTTGCAGTATCGACCTTGCGCACGAGACCTTCACGTTTGCTAAGAATTGCCATTACCGTTTCCTGTCAAAGGTGCGAGATGAAAAATCCCACGTTCCTGGCGGAGCTGCACAAGAAGCTCGGAGCTCCATCGAGCGAAGCCATGGAAAGCCTTCGACTGTTGAAAGCCTTCCTGAAGCTGGCACCGCGCCAGCGGTTTGAACTGATCGAAATGGCCGAGCGGCTTGCGAGCGAAGCCACCGCTGATCTCGACCATCCTCTGTCCTGACAGACCATCCCGTCAGTTTCCGCCTGCACTGGCAGCCGGCGGCCGGGTCGCGATGGCGTAGATCGCCTCATCCAGAGCCTCGGACTGGTGCCGCGTGCCAGCGGGTAGCAAGATCGTGTCGCCGGGATTGCAGACGCGCTCGCCACCGTCCCAGGTGAAGTTCAGCCTGCCGCTGATGACGACGAGGATCTCGTCGACCGGATGCGTGTGAAACGCGTGTACCTTACCGGCTGCATCACGCTGCAGCTCGATACAACCCTGCGTCGGCAACAGCGCCAGGATGGCAGGATCAATCGAAAATTCGGTCTTCGTTCCGGCGATGATCTGGGTCATGCGGCCTGCTCCGTGTCTTCAACGGGGGGAGTCATGGTCTGCGCCAGCCGGTGGAAGGGACATTCGCGCGCCGGCTGATTGTCGTCGTAGAGAAAGTACTGACTGTGTTCGCGCCCTTCAGGATCGCCATAGCGGCCGAGCAGGGGCGACGGGCTCGTCGTGTCGAACGGCACGAGCCGCTCGCGGACATGGGCGAACGCCGCAGCCGCGGCCTTCTCGGTGCCGAGGATCTTGTCGAATACCCAGCGCGGCTGGAATGTCATCATGAATGCGCTCGAGCGGCGGCTCTGCCGCATGACATGGGCGGGCGTGCTGCACACCACGAAGATCGGCTCGCCGGCGAACGAGAACTCCCACATCGGGTGATCGAGTGCCTCGGGGATTTCGGCAGGCCATGGGCTCTTGTCGATGCGCGCCAAATCGTCGAGCGTGCGCCAGAATTTCTTGTAGTAGGCATCGAGAGTCTGGACCGGACGAGGGCGCGTGAACAGCACGAGCGAGGTGTTTGGTCCGTGCGAGCGTGCCTCGGAGACAAACAAAGCGAGCTGCTCGCCGAGCACGTTGACGTCAATGGGGTCGAGAAACAGATAGCGGAGCTGGTCCTGATGGTATCCTGCGACACCAAAGACGCACGGAAAGGGTCGGGCGTCGCTGCACATCTGGGCTTCAAATTCCGAAAACAGAACCGTCTGCCAACTGCTCACCGGGTAGCTCGAGCGGACGTCGCTTTTCTTCAAATACAGACGCGGCATACGGACCCCTCTCTGTGTTTTATTGTTACGAACGAAGTATCAACTTGCGCCTCATCAGAAACGGACCAACAATGCCTGGCACCGACATGAGCAGAAGAATTCCGATCAAGGCGGCGTAGCCGGAATCGCTTGCCGCGGTGCGTATGCTGTGCCCACCGTCCGGCCCCAGCCCACTTGCGGCGATCATCGCCATGGCGATCACGGGCTGTGAGAGCCCGGCGAAAATTCCGGCCGAGGTGGTATTGACGGAGGCGCCCACGCCGATGAGCTCCGCCGTATAAAGCTTCTTCGTGCACTTCAGCACGAACGGCACCGTCCCGCCCGCGACCAGTCCGAGGACCGCGAACACGGCTCCGACATAGAACAGGCCGAGCGCATGCGCGAAGATCGGTAACAGCAGCGCGATCAGGATCATGCGCAACACACAGATCGCGACCAGCGCGCCATCGAGCGAGTTAGTCCGATCGGCGGCGTGGCCGAGAGAGATCGAGCCCACCGCATTGCCCACCATGAAGGCGAGCAGTGGTGTGCCGGCAGCCGACGGCGAGATGTTGAAATCATGCGCCACCATCGGAATTCCCCAGACGCCCGACAGCGTGGTCACCACCGCAAAGTGCGAGGCGAAGCTCATGGCAACGCCCCAGTTCGCCGTCGAGCCGAGCGCCTGCCAGCTAGCCAGCAGCACGCTCTTGAAGGTCTTGTTGCTTTGCGGCCCCGCGGCCGGCCGCAACGTAACAGATGCAAAGGCCAGGTTTGCAAGCCCGACGCAGGCGATGAAGATAAAGCAAGCGCGCCAGCCGAAGCCGCTGATGGCCGCAGCCAGCGGCGTGGTTGCCAACACGCCGCCGACATAGCCGGACACCTGCGAGATGCCGGACATGACGCCGAAGCGTTCGTCGGCGAAGCTCTGGGCGACCAGCTTGAGTAGGGCGGTGAATACCAGCGCGTCACCGCAGGCCACGATCAGCCGCGCCATGAAGACGTCGAGCAGGCTCGGTGCAAGCGCGAACGCCGCGCTGCCGACGGCCGACGCCGCCATGCTGGACAACACGACGCGCTTGACGCCGTAGCGATCGACCAGGATCCCGGCCGGGATCTGCATCAGCGTGTAGCCCCAGAAGTAGCTCGAGGCGAGCATCGCCACGCCGGAGGCGTCGGTGCCGAAGTCATGCATGAAGTTCAGGCTGACCGTCTGCGGCGATACTCGCTGCAGAAAGGCGATGGCATAGGCGATCGCGACCGTTCCCCATGCGATATAGGCGCGATCGATGAAGCGGATCGGAGAGGGAAGAACGGCCTCTGTCCGGGCATCGCCATCATGCCCTCGCATAACCGACCGAGAACAACGCGTCGGCCGAGTTCGGAATGACCCTGGATATGGCGGCGTCGATCACGGACGCCGTACCGTGATAGGTCTGACGGTTGTGCTTGATATGACCATAAGCGCCGCGCATGATCATGCCGGGCACTTCGAGCTGCTTGCCCGGATAGAGAGCTTGGCACATCTCGACGCAGGCAGCCTGCAGCGCGGGATCGGCCTTGTCGCCGAGCAATGCCGGCGCCACCACTATCGCAGATCTTGGCGTTGGCGGCCCACACGATCGGATTGCGTGTCCGCCAACCGTAAAGCACGGCGCCATCGACCGGCTTCCAATGCATTCGTGCGTTTGAGAATCTGCGAGGTGAAGAAGCCATAGAGGCCGCGACCTTGATGAGCGGGCAACACTTCGGTGCCGCTGCGATAAATGGCCTGCCGGTTCGCGATGTTCATCACGCGATAGACCGAGAAAGCCACCAGCCCCGAACGCTCGTAGACGAGGATGAGACTGTATTTCTTGTCACAAGGCGAGGACGCTGCGGTCCAATGCGGCTCGGTCGCCTTCCAGTTGACGGCAATGATCGCATTCATGGCGTCCATCAGCGGCTGTCGATCGGCCGGCGCGATCTGCGAGGCGTCGGGAAAGCTGTAGACCGTGTAGTCGGCTCCAGGGCGAAGCGATGGTCTGGGACTGGGCATCCAGATGTCGCGACATGACGGAAACTCCGGGCTTTCCAAGGTAGAGCTATACAGGCCGCGGTCGAATGGCTTAAAGGACAATATGCCCTCGAATCCTGCCAGATCCCGAAATGCGCCGGTGCATCAGAAAGCTCCCGAAAGGCAGGTGGCAGTGGTGGCGTTTCCCGGCGTGACGCTGCTCGACATCTCGGGCCCCGCGCAGGTATTTGCCGAGCTGAGCGAGATCGAGCTGCAAGTCCGAATTACGCACTGAGCTATGTGTCGAGCTCTGGCGGACTAGTGCCGACCGATGTCGGTCTGATGATCGAAACGGTGCCGATCGCGAGCCTGAAGCCGCATCAAGTCGACACGTTGCTGGTCCCGGGCGGACCGGGTATCTGGAAGCTGCGGCAGGACGAAGTCCTGATAAAATGGATCATGCAAGCGCTTCCGCTGGCGCGGCGGATCGCCTCGGTATGTCTCGGCGCATTCGTGCTGGCGTGGACCGGGGTGCTTGACGGCAAGCGCGCTGCGACGCACTGGCGTTATTGCCCGCGACTGCAGGACGGCTTTCCCGACATCAAAGTCGATCCGGATGCGATCTTTGTCCAGGACGGGCACGTGTGGTCGTCGGCAGGTGTCAGTGCCGGTATCGATCTGGCACTGGCGATGATCGAGGAGGATTTCGGCCATACGATCGCGCTCGACGTCGCGCGGCGTCTGGTGGTTTTCCTCAAACGCCCGGGCGGCCAGAGCCAGTTCTCGACCGTGCTTGCGGCGCAGGCCTCCGACGTCGAAGGACGTTTCAGTGCGCTGCACGCCTGGATCATCGAGAATATCGCCAGCGACCTGCGGGTCGAGCGACTTGCGGCGAAGGCCGGGATGACGCCGAGAACCTTCGCGCGCACCTATGTCAACCGCACCGGAATGACGCCGGCCAATGGCGTTGAGGCGCTACGCGTCGAGACTGCGCGGTTGCTGCTCGAAAGCCGCCAGGTCGGCAGCGTCGTCGAAGTGGCCCAGCGTGCCGGCTTTGGTGACGACGAGCGCATGCGTCGTGCTTTCCTGCGCCATCTCGGCGTCTCGCCGTCGGAGTACCGTCGCCGCTTTTCGGGTTGAGGACCAGCGCATCGATCGTCGCCCCTGTCATAAGTACCGTTGACCGCCGGCGTGAGATCGCCGCGGACGCCTCGCACTAAATGTGCTAATTGGTCTTTGCTTAGCGGAGGATAGCGACCATGAACGAACCGAAATTGGAAGTCCCGACCGAGCTGCGCGAACTTGCGGAGAAAACCATCGAGCAGGCTGAGCGGGCCTTTCAGATGTTTTTCGATGCTGCCGGCAAATCGATGTCATCGGTTCCGGGGCCGGCCGCGGACCTTTCCAAGCAGGCGCTCTCGCTGACCGAGCAGAATATGAGGATGGCTTTCGAGCACGCGCGCAAGCTCGTGCATGCGACCGAGCTGGAAGAGGCGATGCGCATCCAATCGGAATTCCTGCGAAGCCAGTTCACCAGTGCCGGGGAGCATATGCGGGAGATCACAACCCGGATGATGAACGTCGCCAAAAAGCCGACGCAGGACCCATCGTAACACCGGTCGCACGAGATAGATCCGGGCGAATCTGATCTTGGCGCGATCCTTCCGCGACAAGGCGCAGGTTGCTGCAGGCGGGCGTGACGGCGACGGATGGCTGGCAGATCGCGATCAGCGGCCGGAAGACGCCAGCGGCAGATCAGGACGGTCGATAGCGTCCGGCTGCGACGCGCCGGGCTTTGCCGTGCGAAGGGCAGCATCGATCTTCGACCTGACGCGCCGCGCGGCCAACGTGGCAAGACGCGTTTGCGTTCTGCCGGTCTTGACCTGGTCGCCGAATTCGTACCGCCATTCCCAAATGTCCGGTTCCGCCGTCGCCACGACCGTAAATTGAACGCCTCTGTGGATCACGGAAGCCCCCTTTTTCCACGTGAATGGAAAACAGCTTCTCTTGGATTTGCAATCAATCCGGGCAACTACGGGTCCGGACCAGTTGTCGGCTGCAAGGCTGCAACCCCTGGCAAGCGAGGTTGGTTCCGCCAGTTACAAGTTCTCATCGTGACGGCACGGAGCGCTGTCCGGGAACGAAAGGGAACCTTTTCCCGGTCGATAAAATCGAAAGGGGTGCAGCCCAGGCAATCGGGCGATGTCGGGAACTCGTCCGCAAGCGACCGGCAATGATCGCGACATCGAAAGAGAGGCCCGGTCGAGGTCGTGCACTGCCAGAAGCGGGGTCGGAAGTTGCTGTGGTGCTATCAGCGCCGCCTCATGGTTTTGAGGCAAAGCTATGCCGATGCTGGAAATATCAGTGCCGACGGGCCACCGCGATGCCGAACAGGAAAGCCACGAACAGGCTGGCGAGCGGGGCTTGGCGCGTGATCGCAGCGACAGTGGACAGTGCGTTGCCCGGCCGCCGTGCATCTTCCATGGTGATGCTCAGCCGGTCGACCGCCGCACGTAGTGCGCCCGTCACCTCGCCGAGCGTGCGCGAGACGTCAGTCGCCGTATCGATCGCGCGTTCGGCAATACCGGGCTGCGGATTGGCTTCGAATGGTTCGAGTGTTCACGGTCGTGCTTTCGCGGCGTAGAGAGTGGCTTCGCTCAGGAAAATGCGGGCTGGTGAATTTGGTTCCTGAGGGGCCAGCCTGCCGCCGGTCTTGCCGACATATGCCGGTCGCTCGATGCCGTATATCCTTGGTAGGACGATGAAGCGAGGAGCGTGGCAATGATCGAAGCAACCAGATCAGGAGAGCCAAGCCGCGTCGTGCTGCTCGGTGCGCCCATCGATATGGGGGCATCGCGGCGCGGCACCCTGATGGGGCCCGCAGCGCTGCGGACCGCCGGATTGCCGGCCTTGCTCGAGAGCCTCGGCCTCGACGTGACCGATTTCGGCGACGTCGGGATCGCCGATTTGGCCGATCTCACCGACGACCCGCCGCCAAAAGCCAACCATTATCGGGAGATCCAGCGCTGGTCCCGCGTGCTCGCCCGCCGCAGCTACGAGTTCGCGCAGAGCGGAGCCATCCCGATCTTCCTGGGCGGCGATCATTCGCTGTCGATGGGATCGGTCAACGGCGTTGCACGGCATTGGCGGGAGGTCGGCCATGAGCTGTTCGTGCTCTGGCTCGACGCGCATGCCGATTACAACACGCCTGAGACGACGTTATCCGCCAACATGCACGGCATGTCCGCGGCCTTCCTGTGCGGCGAGCCGGGGCTCGATGGCCTGCTCGGCAATGAGCCTCGCGCTCGGCTCAAGCCGGATCAACTGGAACTGTTCGGTATACGCTCGATCGATAAGCTCGAAGGAGACCTGCTGCGGACCCGAAAGGTCAGCATCGTCGACATGCGGGCAATCGATGAGTTCGGTGTCGGCGTGCTGATCAGGCGCATCATCGACAAGGTGCGTGCACGCAACGGCGTGCTTCATGTCAGTTTCGACGTCGACTTTCTCGATCCCGATACTGCGCCGGGAGTCGGCACGACGGTGCCGGGCGGAGCGACCTATCGCGAAGCGCATCTCGTGATGGAGCTGCTGCATGATTCCGGATTGGTCCGTTCGGTCGACATCGTCGAGCTAAATCCGTTTCTCGACGAGCGCGGCAAGACCGCACGTGTCGCGGTCGAGTTGATTGGGAGCCTGTTCGGCCAACAGATCACTGATCGCCCGACCCCAAGCAACGCGATCGCGCCGGATCACTAGGCAGAGCGGCGAGCCGGCGTGATCTGCTGTGCGGTGAAGTAGCTCTGTAGGCTGTCGGGCATGGCTGTGTCATCCGCCAGTGCGACATAGGTATCGGGTCGAAGCAAATAGAGCGCATCGCGGACGAACCCTGCGGCCTCGTGCTCCGGCTGCCATGCGAAGACATGTAGTCCGAGACCATGCGCCGTGCACCAGGCCGCGAGCTCTGGTTTGGCTTCGCCATAGACATGCGCCTGCCAGCCGATCTCCTTGAGCGGCGCATAATTGTCGACGCCAGGCGGCGACCCACGGCAGGCGATCGCCGGCGCGGATATGGCCGACCACGCCACGGCTCAGCGGGCTGTCGTGATAGTTCACCATGATCTGTGACACCGTCCGGAACATGAATTCGCGGGTGGCGTCGAACCGGCTCACGATCGGAAAAACCAGTGGAGCGATGCGGGTGCGCAGAATGTCGGCGACGCGACCTTCCGCTGTAGCAAAAGTGAAAATCCGGTCGGTGGTTGCCACTAGGCGCCGTGCAAAGCCGATGCGTTCGGCTTCGTAGGTATCAAGCAGGCGATCCGGTGCATGGCCGGCGAGCACGGTTGCCAGCTTCCAGGCGAGATTGATGGCGTCACCGATCCCGGTATTCATACCTTGGCCGCCGGCAGGGCTATGGATGTGCGCGGCATCGCCCACGAGAAAGGCGTGCCCCTTGCTGAAGCGGTCGGTGACCCGGTGATGCACGTGATAGGTCGAGAACCAGTTGACCTTGTTGACCTGCAGCTTCAGATGCTGGATCGCACGATTGCTGACATCGCCAAATTCCAGAGTGGAAGCCTGGTCTGCACGTTCGTCGCGCACCGTTCCGATCAGGCGCACACGCCCTTTGTCATCGATGGGAAACACGCCAAGAAAATCGGCCTCGTCGAGATCAATATGCAATTCGCCATTGGCGGCCTGGCCGTTCGCGTTGACGTCCGCGACGTAGAACAGCTGCCTGTAAGTCCCGCCCGGGAAGCCGCTGCCGATGGCGTTGCGGACACGTGAGCGGGCCCCGTCGCAGCCGACGATGTAGCGTGCTTCGCAATCCTGCTCGGCGCCATCAGGACCACGCAGACGGGCCAGAATGCCATCGGGCCGATCGGCGAAATCCACGAGTTCGGTGTTGCGTTCAACGCGGATGCCGGCCTGCTCCAGGCGCTCGATCAGCAGGCGTTCGTGTTGATCCTGCGGGAAGACATGCAGGAATGGATAGGGTGTCAATCCTGTGCCGACATCTTCGAACGGTATGCGCGCCGCCTGACGTCCCTCGACCCACATATTGACGGCGGGAACATGGTGCCCGCCGGCGATCACGGCTTCAGTGAGATCAAGCTGTCGGTAGAGCTCGAGCGTCCGCGCCTGGACCGCAAGCGCGCGCGACGTGGTGCCCGGCTCGGAGGTCTTGTCGATGATGCGAACGCTGACGCCCTGTCGGGTCAGCCAAAGCGCGAGCACGAGGCCGGTCGGGCCGGCTCCAACGATCAGGACCTCATTCGGCATGGCGAGCGCCTCCCGAGCTATTGTAACGCGTTAGAGATGGACGGTCATCCGCCCAGCAAAGATAAAGGGAGGCCGCTTTCAGGCGGCCTCCGGCGCCAAGGATTATCTTTCCCACCACCACCAGTCGGCGTGCACCCTGCGCCAGTCCGCATGGCGCTGCTCGTTGCGACCGATCAGAATGCCGAAACGAACACAGGCGCGACGGTCGCCTTTCTGGCAAAGCTGATGAAAGCCGATCATTTCGGCCTCCACGCCATCCTGCGCCCGAGCAGACGTTGAGCCGATCGCGGCGGTGGCCGAGGCGATAACGGCGAACGCAAGCGCCGCCGTCAGCGATTTTGAGATCATCTTCCCTCCTGAATGAATGACAGCCCCATCCATGAAGCTAGGTGGCTGCGGCTGAACGCTCTCTGAACCGCAGCGTGAAAGGAACCATTCCGCGAAGCGGTTCTTTGAGATGATATCGCGCGCGAACCGAGCCCACCGGAAGGCCGTTTCCTGGTTTGCCACCGGCGCCGATATGGTGCTGATATGCGCGACCCGCTACGGAGTGCGCCGGAATGACGAGACCAGATGATTCGCCCGAAGCCGCCATGCCCACGCGCCGGCGTCTGCTTCGCGACGGCGCCGCTGCCGGCGGCGCCATGATCGTTGCAGGATTCGCCGGACGCGAGGCCTCCGCTGCGCCTGAAGGCGGTGAAAACCTGCCGCCGAACGTGCCGGAATGGATGAAGGCGCCGGGCGATCCGATGGGCAGCCAGCCCTATGGCTCGCCATCGCCATTCGAGAAGCATGTCGTCAAGAACATCTCGAAGAAGCTGCCGCAATATATCTCCGCGTCGGGACGCTCGCCGCTGCAGGATCTCGACGGCATCATCACGCCGAACGGATTGTTCTACGAGCGTCATCATGGCGGCGTGCCGACCATCGATCCCGAGCAACATCGATTGATGCTCCATGGTCTCGTCGATCGACCGCTGATCTTCACCGTCGACGACATCAGGCGTTTTCCGTCGGAATCGCGGATCCATTTTCTCGAATGCTCCGGCAATCCGACCTACACGAAGCCCTACGGCAAGACTGCGTCTGATCTGGTCGGCCTGCTGAGCTGCGCCGAATGGACCGGCGTCCCGTTGAAGCTGGTGCTGCAGGAGGCCGGTCTGCAGCCGGGCGCGAAATGGGTGGTCGCCGAGGGCGCGGATGCTGCGGCGCTGACACGCAGCATCCCGATTGAGAAATGCCTCGACGATGCGATGATCGTCTACAGCCAGAACGGCGAGCGGCTGCGGCCGCAGCAGGGCTATCCGCTCCGGCTACTGCTGCCGGGCTTCGAAGGCAACATGAACGTGAAGTGGCTGCGCCGGTTGCATGTCACCGCGGAGCCGACCTATTCGCGTGAAGAGACCTCGAAATACACCGACCTGATGCCGGACGGCGTGGCGCGCGAGTTCACGTTCTACATGGAAGCGAAGTCGATCATCACGCGTCCGTCGGGCGGCCAGCGGCTGATCGATCATGGCTACCACGAGATCACCGGCATCGCCTGGAGCGGACACGGCAAGATCAGCAAGGTCGAGGTCTCCGTCGACGGTGGCAAGAGCTGGCAGGACGCAAAGCTGCAAGAGCCCATCCTCACGCGCGCGCTGACTCGCTTTCGTTTGCCGTGGCAATGGGACGGCCAGCCGGCCGTGATCCAAAGCCGGGCGACCGACGAGACCGGCTACGTTCAGCCGACTTTGGCCGAGTTGATCGCGGTGCGCGGTGTGAACTCCTTTTACCACAACAACGCGATCTGGCCCTGGCAGATCGGAGCGGATGGTGAGGTGAGCAATGCGCAGGCGTAGCTCCGGGATGGTCGCTCTGATTGCGCTGGTCGCTGTGGCGGCGAGCGTGCATGCGCAAGAGCAAATATGGCATCGGCCGTCCGGCGAAGCCCGACGAAATCGCCGGCTGGAATATCGATATCGGCCGCGACGGCAGCGGCCTGCCGCCGGGCAGCGGGTCCGTCAGTCACGGCCATGAAATTTTTGTTCAGCAATGCGCAGCCTGTCACGGCGACAAGGCTGAAGGCGGCATCGGTGACCGGCTGGTCGGCGGGCAGGGGACGCTGGCCACAGCCAAGCCGGTGCGCACGGTCGGCAGTTACTGGCCCTATGCGCCGACATTGTTCGACTATATCCGTCGCGCCATGCCGCAGAATGCGCCGCAGTCGCTGAGCAATGACGACGTCTATGCCGTGTCGGCCTATCTTCTCAGCCTGAACGGCATCGTGCCTGCGGATGCGACGCTCGATGCCAAGAGCCTGGCCGCGGTCAGGATGCCGAACCGCGATGGGTTCGGAGGCGATCCACGTCCTGACGTGAAGTGAAAGCGAGACGTCAGAATTGACGGCTGGCTTGCCGGGTGGGCCGGTTGCCGAACAGTCCGTCGATCCGGGCCGAACAGCCGACGCCTATGACATCGGGCGGCGAATTATGGTTGCGTCCGAAGGCGACGTGGATGTCGATCTGCTCCTTCGGATTCAAACGGTAGAGGCCGCCGTCACGATCGGCGCGGGCCGTCACATATTCCTGGTGCCTGGCCTTTTGCCTGGAACTCACGACCTCGTGCCGCTCATAGCCGTCCTATTCAGACGATGTTCAGGCAAATCGTCCAACATGAGCCAAGAAATCTACTCAGGTTGAGACGGTCGCCTGAGCGCGGGGTTGAAGATGACCTTACCTCCCACCACGCCGGCTGGCCGCCATATCAGGGTGATCAGCGCTGCGGGATCGCTGCTCGCCATGCTGGCATCCCACGCTCACGCGGCGAACCCTAGCGATTTCTCGGTACATGATCTCGCCCTCGTCGACCGTCTGACCTTCGGTGTCAATTTGTCGTCTGCGGAGCATATGCGCGCGGTCGGCATCGAGCGCTGGTTGCAGGAGCAGTTGCACCCGCCGGCCAACGCAGGGCTCCCCGAACCGGTCAAGGCTCAGATCGAGGCCATGCCGGACGTGCACAAATTCCCGTTCGACATCGCGGTCGCGTTCGAACAGCAGGCGAAAAGCGCCAACCAGGTCGCCGATCCCGAGCAGAAAAAGGCGGCACAGCAAGTCTACCAGCAGGCGATGAATGATCGCACCAAGCAGGCAGCGGCGCGCAGCATCCTGCGCGCGCTCTATGCGCCTGATCAGCTGCGGCAGCGCATGACGTGGTTCTGGTTCAATCATTTCAACGTGCATCAATACAAAGGCAACATTCGCATCCTGGTCGGTGACTATGAGGATCGCGCGATCCGTCCCTACGCGCTCGGTAGGTTTCGCGATCTGCTGGCTGCAACGCTGCATCATCCGGCGATGCTGCGCTATCTCGACAACACCGACAATGCCGCGGGCCATATCAACGAGAACTACGCGCGAGAGATCATGGAGCTGCACACAATGGGCGTAGGCTCCGGCTACACCCAGGCCGATGTCGAGGCGCTCGCGAAGATGCTCACCGGTGTCGGCATCGACCTCAAGCCGGAGGATCCGAAGCTGAAGCCGGAGCAGCAGTCCCAACTCGTGCGCGAGGGAGCCTTCGAGTTCAATCCGGCTCGCCATGACTACAGCGACAAGACATTCCTCGGCCATCAGATCAAGGGACGAGGCTTCGCCGAAGTCGATGAGGCGCTCGATATTCTGGTGCATCAGCCGGCGACGGCGATGCATCTGTCGCGGCAGATCGCGACCTACTTCGTCGCCGACAATCCACCGGATGCGCTGGTGCAGAAGATGGCGCAGAGCTTCAAGTCGTCGGATGGCGACATCGCCGCCGTGCTCTCGACAATGGTTCACGCGCCGGAGTTTGCCGCATCACTGAGGCCGGGCACGCGCTTCAAGGACCCGGTGCAGTACGTGCTGTCGGCGGTCCGGCTCGCCTATGACGACAAAATCATCCTCAACACGGCACCGATCCAGGGATGGCTCAATCGGCTGGGCGAGGGCCTTTTCAATCACGAGACGCCGGATGGCTATGCCTTGACTTCCGCATCATGGAACGGGCCCGGACAGATGATGGTGCGTTTCGAGATCGCAAGGCAGATCGGATCGGGGGCATCCGGATTGTTCAAACCGGAAGGACCGAATGCCGTCGATCAGCCGGCCTTTCCGCTGCTGCAGAATGCACTGTATTTCGATGGACTGCGGCAGACCCTGGGCCCGACGACGCTCGCCGCCCTGAACAAGGCGATTTCGCCGCAGGACTGGAATACGTTGTTCCTGTCCTCGCCCGAGTTCATGTACTGAGCTGGCTAAGGGGAGTGCGACCATGAACCGTCGTGACCTGATCAAGGCTTTCGCCGCCATGGCTCCGCTGACGGTCGCCGGGCGCGTCTGGGCGGCGCCTGCGAGCGACGCGCGGCTGCTGGTGGTGTTTCTCCGCGGCGCCTATGATGCGGTCAACGTGCTGGTGCCTGTGTCGAGCGACTTTTACTACAACTCGCGGCCGGCGCTGCACGTCGCCAAGCCCGATGTCGGCAACCCCAACGCGGCGCTGTCGCTGACGGCGGAATGGGGACTGCATCCGGCACTGCGCGACAGCATCTATCCGATGTGGGGCCGGCGAGAGATCGCCTTCGTCCCGTTCGCAGGGAGCAGCGACGATCTGACCCGCAGCCATTTCGAGACGCAGGACACGATCGAGCTCGGCCAGTCCGCCGGCGGCTCGCGCGACTTCCGGTCCGGCTTCATGAGCCGCCTTGCCGCCGAACTCGTGCGGGCAAGGCCGATCGCATTCACGGATCAGCTCCCCCTGATTTTCCGGGGGCAGAGCCAAATTCCGAACATTGCCTTGAACAGCGTCGGCAAGCCGGGCGTGGACGACCGTCAGGCGCAGCTCATCAGGGATATGTATGCGCACAGTCATCTTGCGGCCTCGGTGACCGAAGGCTTCAAGGTGCGCGACGACGTCTATCGTTCGATCTCCGAAGAGATGACGGCGGCCAATCGCGGCGCTGTGTCGCCGCGCGGCTTCGAATTGTCGGCGCGGCGGATCGGCCGGCTGATGCGTGAACAGTACAATCTCGGCTTTGTCGATGTTGGCGGCTGGGACACCCACGTCAACCAGGGCGCTGCGACGGGCTATCTTGCCGATCGTCTCGGTGAACTGGGGCGAGGCCTTGCCGGCTTTTCCGAGGAAATCGGTTCGGCCGGCTGGCGCGATACGACGGTCGTTGTCATTTCCGAATTTGGCCGGACCTTCCGCGAGAATGGCGACCGCGGCACCGACCATGGTCATGGCAGCGTTTATTGGGTGCTTGGCGGCGGCATCAATGGCGGGCGGATCGCCGGAGAGCAGGTCAAGGTCGAGCAGACGACGTTGTTTCAGAACCGGGACTACCCGGTGCTGACCGACTACCGAGCCATGTTCGCCGGCCTGTTCCAGCGAATCTACGGGCTCGACGCTGCCGCGCTGCAGCGCATTTTCCCCGGCGCTCGCCCGGCCGAGCTGGGCCTCGCATAGGTCCGCGGCACGGGGCGGCCGAGGGTACGTCGGGCGCAGCTCGCAATAGGGGCTGACGTCGTCGCGTTCGTCTTGATATTTCCCGGGATGGTCCGGAAATCGCGCCAGACGTGACCATTTTTGGCCACAATCAGGCACAACTTAACGGGCCATGAAGATTTTGGCCTTTATTTCGCTGCTGGCGCTGCTCGCAATTTCGGGCGCGGTCTATTCCGATCTGGTCCTGACCAGCGAGCAGACAGTCACGCAGCACGCGAACTAAGCGACGGTCTGCTATTCCGCGGCTTGCCCGAAGGGTGGGCGCATGGTCGCGAGACCATCGGTCTCTGCGGCGGAAATCGTCGTCCTCACCATCAGCCGCGGTTCCGGTGCAGGCCAGGGCCGTCCGCGGTGCATGGTGGCCCTGTTATCCCACATCACCACGTCGCCCATCCGCCATTGATGCTGATAGGTGCTACCGGGCGCGGTTGCGGCAGTCGTCAGCTCGTCGATCAGCGCTTTTCCGGCCGCCGCCTCCATGCCCTCCACGGCGTAAGCATGCGAGGCAATGTAGAGGGCGCCGCGCCCATTCGCAGGGTTGCGCCAGACCAGGCGCCAGCATTGTGCCGGCAATGCTGCACGCTCCTCCGGGCTCGCCAGGTCGGCCGCGATCTGGCCCCGCGAATGGGCGTAGTCATGCCAGGCGTAGGAATTCTCGAGTAGCTGCTGCATGTCCGGCGCCAGCCGCTCGAAGGCAAGACGGGTGGAGACGAATTCGGTCTCGCCGCCATGCTCGGGAATGACACGCGCCGACAGCACCGAGGCCAGCGCCGGCAGGCGCTTGAACGACGAATCGGTATGCCAAAGCTGGTTGGCCTTGGCGCGCAACGCCATCCGATGATCCGGTGGGACGACCGTCCCATCCGGCCCGATCGTCGTCAGCACCACGAAATAGGTGCCGGTCCCCTGCGAACCAACCTTGGTCACCTCGGGTTGGCCAAAACGACGGGAAAAAGCAAGCTGTACGTCGTCGCTGACGTCCTGGTCGCGCATCACCAGGACGGAGTGCTCCTCGAACGCAGCTCGGGCCGCCGCATAGACGTCATCGTCCGAAGCAATATCTGACAGCGTGACACCGCGCAGCTCTGCGCCGAAGCCTGGACCACAGGGAATGACGTCCATGGCCGATCCTCCTGCTCGTTGATCGAGGGCGAGCTTAGGACAAGGCGGCAGCGGTCGCAACGTCCGACCAGTGCGTCGTTCCGCTGTCGCATTGCACGATGATAGTTTGTATGAATGCTTGACGGCGAAGCGGCTGCCGCGTCCGGCAGGGTGTGCCTCCATATTGGATATGACATTGGCCGACAAGCAAACCCCGACGACCGACGTTCCGGCGCATCAGGCACCCCAGGGAAAGCTCGGCCTCCTGTCGCTCTCGGCGCTCGGCGTGGTGTTCGGCGATATCGGCACCAGCCCGCTCTATACGTTCAAGACCATCCTCGGCGTCGGCGAGCAGACGCCTGATCCGGCGTCTGTGCTCGGCGCCCTGTCGCTGGTGCTATGGACGCTGTTCATCATCACGACCGTCAAATATGTGCTGTTCGCGATGCGCGTCGACAATGACGGGGAGGGCGGCATTCTGGCGCTGATGGCGCTGCTCGGCGTCAAGCGGCAGCACCGGCCGACCATCGTTGCCGTTGGCCTGTTCGGCGCCGCGCTGATCTATGGCGACGGCGCGATCACGCCGGCGATCTCGGTGCTATCAGCACTGGAAGGGGTCGACATGGCGACGCCGGCGCTGCAGCCCTATGTGGTCCCGGCGGCCGTCGTCATCCTGTTCGTGCTGTTTGCCATCCAATCGCGCGGAACGGCGTCGATCGGCCGTTTGTTTGGTCCTGTGATGCTGATCTGGTTTGTCACCATTGCCGTGCTGGGAGTGATGGGGATCGCCGCGCACCCAGCCGTGTTTGCGGCCCTCAATCCGCTCTATGGTCTGTCGTATCTCTTCTCCAGCGGCGCCACCGGCTTTCTCGTGCTCGGTGCGGTGTTCCTGTGCGTGACCGGCGCGGAAGCGCTGTACGCCGACATGGGACATTTCGGCGCCCGCCCGATCAAGCTCGCATGGTTCGCAATCGTGTTCCCGAGCCTAATCCTGAACTATGCCGGCCAGGCCGCATTGGTGCTCAATGGCGCGCCGACCGACGGCAACATCTTCTACCGGCTATGCCCGCAAATGCTGCTGCTGCCGCTGATCGCGCTCGCGACATTGGCGACCATCATTGCAAGCCAGGCGGTCATCACCGGCGCCTTCTCGATGACCCGGCAGGCGATCCAGCTCGGCTGGCTGCCGCGGCTCTCGATCGTACAGACCTCCTCGGAAGGCTATGGCCAAATCTATGTTGGCGTCGTCAACTGGCTTCTGATGATCGTGACGCTTGGGCTGACGATCGGCTTTCGCAAGTCCGACAATCTGGCGTCCGCCTACGGCATCGCCGTGTCGTTGACGATGCTGATGACATCGGCGCTGCTGTTCATCGCCATGCGCGAGATCTGGCGCTGGAGCCTTTTCGCGGCAGCTGTGGCGGCCGCGCTGTTTTTGACGATCGACAGCGCGTTCTTCCTCGCCAACCTGACCAAGATTGCGGAAGGCGGCTATGTGCCGCTGCTGCTTGCTATCAGCATTTACGGCATGATGTGGATCTGGCACCGCGGCGCCGCGGCGGTTTCGGCTCGCTTTCGCGAGACACTTGTTCCGTTGCCGGAGTTCATGGCCGGCGTCGATGACGAAGAAAATCGCGCGCGTGCCTGGAACCGCGGTGTTCCTGACCCGTACCGAAGCAGGTGCGCCGCCGGTGATGCATTGGCACGTGAAGCACAACCGCGCCTTGCACGAACACGTGTTTGTGCTGCGCGTCATGGTGCGCTCGGCGCCCTGGGTGGCCTCGGCGATCGGATCAGACTCAAGGAGGTCGTGCCGAATGTCTGGAGAGCCGAAGCCAGGTTTGGTTTCATGGAGCGCCCTCATATTCCGGAACTGCTCGCAGCAAGCAAGGCGCTGGGCTGCACAGTCGACCTCGCAGATGTGACCTATTACGTCGGCCATGAGACCGTGATCAGCCGCGAGGACGGCAAGGGTCTGCCGGCTTGGCAGGAGCGCCTGTTTGCTCTCATGGAGCGTAACTCCGTCCATGTCAGCGACTTCTTCAGCCTCCCCCAGGATCGCGTCGTGGAGATCGGCCGGCAGGTTGCGATCTGACGGCTCGGTGGAGGTGCAATGCTCGCCTGCACCTGATATCTGACCCGCTCTCTTCAATAGCGGGTTCGTACATCTGCGTTTCGACGTAGCCGAGCAGGTCGTTCGGCGCGGGTCCGGCGGCAAGGCCGTTCTGATAAGCCACGCTGGCGACCGCAGCGCCAATATGCGCCGAGACTTCGCGGATCCGGGGCAGTGCCGGATAGAGGCTGCCCTGCTCGAGATCAGCGCCCGTCACGCAATTGGCGAGCGTATGAGCTGCGGCCATGAACATCTCGTCGGTGACCAGCCGCGCGCCGCTTGCGATCGCACCTAAGCCGACCCCCGGGAAGATGTAGGAGTTGTTGCCCTGGCGCGGCACGAATGTCTTGTCGTTGAGCCTGACCGGATCATAGGGACTGCCGCAGGCGAACAGCGCGCGGCCGCCGGTGAGGCGATAGGCGGCTTCGGCCGAGCACTCCGCCTTCGAGGTCGGGTTGGACAGTGCAAAGATAATCGGACGCTCGTTGAGCTCGCCCATCGTCTGCAGCACCTCGGGCGTAAATGCGCCGCCCACCGCGGCGACGCCGATGATCGCAGTGGGCTTCAGCGTCCTGATCGCGGTGAGGAAGTCGCTGACAGGATGCTGCTCATGGGCGTAACGCAGCTTGTGACCGCTCAGATTGTCGCGGCCTTTGACGACGAGCCCACGCGAATCCGTCAGCCAATTGCGACGCAGCGCCTCGGCTTCCGACAGGCCCTCCGCCATCATCGCCGAGACGACGAGGTCGGCAATTCCCGTTGCGGCCTCGCCGGCACCGAGGAACAGCACGGTCTGGTCACGCAACCGGCCGCCCTTGATACGAAGCGCTGAGAACAGCCCGGCCAGGGCGACCGCCGCGGTGCCCTGGATATCGTCATTGAAGACGCAGGCCTCGTCGCGATATTTGTGCAGCAGCTTGAACGCCGAGTGATTGGCGAAATCCTCGAACTGGATCAGTACGCCCGGAAAGGCCGCTCGGGCCGCTGTCATGAATTCATCGACAATGGAGTCGTAGGCCTCGCCGGTGAGGCGCTTCTGGCGCAGACCGATGTAATGGGGGTCGTTGAGAAACTCCTCGTTATTGGTGCCGACGTCGAGCATGACAGGCAGGCAAAGCTCCGGGTGAATGCCGGCGCAGGCGGAATACAGCGACAGCTTCCCGACCGGAATGCCCATACCGTGGGCGCCGAGGTCACCAAGACCCAGGATGCGTTCGCCATCGCTGACCACGATCAGCTTGGTGCGATAGGGCCAGCGCGCGAGGATGTCTGCGATCCGTCCGCGATCGTTGGCGGAGATGAACAGCCCGCGCGGCCGCTGAAAGATCAATCCGTATTTCTGGCAGGCGAGGCCGACGGTCGGGGTATAGATCAGCGGCTGAATCTCGTCGATGTGATCGCAGACGACGCGGAAGAACAGCGCCTCGTTGCGGTCGTGCAGGGAATTCAGCGCGACATATTTCTCGAGGTCGCTCGGCAGACTGCGCAAATTGAGCAGGATGCGTTCGACCTGTGCCTGCATCGACAGCACGCCCGCCGGCAGGAAGCCGCGCAAGCCGAGTTCGTCGCGTTCCTGCTCGGTGAAGCCGGTGCCTTTATTGAGCAGTGGATCGCGCAACAGCGCCAAACCGCACGGCAAGTCTTGTTGCGCCGGGCGCGGAGTTGATCGTTCTGATATCGTCAAGGCGGCCTCCCAAGAAACGCTTCTGTTTAGCGTCGCCAAATCGGAGCGCAACCGTTGACGAAGATCAGGCGCGGAAACATGGCAACTCGCGGTGGCATAGCATGGAAGCGCTATCGCAGTGCACCAAACGCGTGTTGCAGCTGCGATGGGATTCGTACCGGCGGCTTGGCGAATCAGGAAGACGAACGGTCAGGTCGAATAGCCCAACACGGATGATCCCAGCAGGGCCAGTACGGCGAGCGCCATGAGCGCGGTCCCCACCCAGCCCAATCCAATCAACCAGGAACGCGCGCGGAAGTGCCCCATGAGCTTGGTGTTCGATACGATGACCATCATCATCACCATGATGGGGACTGCGACGATGCCATTGAGCACTGCGCTCCACACCAACATGTGAATCGCATCGACCCCGGTGAAGCCGAGACCAAAGCCGATCACCGTCGCGGCAGCGATGATGGTGTAGAAGCCCGTCGCCTCGTCCGGCTTGGCCTCCAGCGTTGCACGCCAGCCGAACACCTCGGAGACGCCGTAGGCGGCGGAGCCGGCAAGCACGGGGATGGCGAGCATGCCCGTGCCGATGATGCCGAGCGCGAATAGCAGAAAGGTGAAATTTCCTGCCAACGGCCGCAAAGCTTCAGCGGCCTGCGTCGCCGAGCTGATGTTGGTGGCGCCATGGGTATGGAGCACGGTCGCGGTGGTGAGGATGATGAAGAAGGCGATCACGTTGGACAGGATCATGCCGGCGCTCGTATCGACCCTGATTCGCTCCAGATCCGGATGGCTGTCGCGCCGAAGCTCGCGCAGCGGGCGGTCGATCTTACCCTGGTTCATCTCCTCGACCTCCTGCGAGGCCTGCCAGAAGAACAAATAAGGGCTGATCGTGGTGCCCAGGACGGCAACGACCATCAGGAAGTAGTCGGCATTGACGGTGGCCTTCGGCCAGACTGCGGCCAGCAGGGCGGTGCTCCAGGGAATCTTCACGGTGAATGCGGTCGCCACATAGGCGAACAGCGCGAGTGTCAGGAATTTGAGGACGGGCGAATAACGTCGATAGGGCACGAAGACCTGCAGCAGTGTCGACGTCGCTGCAAAGATCAGGGCGTGCTCATGATTGAGGCCACCGATCACGAGCGACAGCGCTTCGCCCATGGCGGCGATGTCGGCCGCGATATTGACGGTGTTGGCACCGACCAGCAGGAACACCAGTCCGAGTACAATCCAGCGCGGCGCCACTTGCATGACATTGGCGGCAAGGCCCTTGCCGGTAACACGGCCGATCCGCGCGCTCACCAGCTGGATCGCGATCATGAACGGCGTGGTGAGGAAGACGGTCCATAGCAGCCCGAATCCAAACTGTGCGCCAGCCTGCGAGTAAGTGGCGATGCCTGAGGGATCGTCGTCCGCGGCCCCGGTCACCAGGCCCGGTCCAAGCCAACGCAGGATATGCCAGCCAGAGCGCTTGGAAGTCTGCGAACGCGCTGGTGAGGCAATATGGGTCGTCACAACGATGCTCCGGCTGACCGATCCCGCGATCGGAATTGCACGGAGAAAAGCCGTTGATGCTCAATTCGTTCCTAGTCCGGGAACCGAGGTTCGACGATCCCGTTGTGGTATCAAGGAAGGATCGGGATGATCGTCGTCATCCGATGCAGGACGTGACGCCACGCATCGAACAGCAGTGATGCCGGTCTAGCGGACGCTGACGAGCTTGCCCCAGACTGCGGCGAGGATGGCTGCCGTCAGGACGTAGTGCGGATTGTCGCAGAGCGGTCCGCCATAGCTGCAGACGTCATCACTGATGGATCCGATCTCATGGTGACCGGAGACGTAGAGCAGTCCGAACAGCACGCCGAGTACGGCGGCGACGTTATACATGCCGGATCTCCTTCGTGCTTCTTGCCCGCGCCCTCTGCGCATCGTGGTCGCTGTTCGCGATGAGACACCGCGCGCTTGACTCGTCGGGCAAATCAGGTGCAGATTGGCATCATCGACGAGACTATAGAGCCCGCGCCGCGCAATCGGCAGCGGGTTTTTCATTTGGCGAGCTGAGAACTTTCGAAGCAGTTTCGACGTGCCCAAAACGGTTCGCCGCATTTTCATCAAATTTGACACGTCGGGCAAATCACCTGCATGATGTCACCCTCGACAACATTGCGATCGTAATGACGCTAGCCCGCGACCGGACAATCGGTGTGCGGGTTTTTATTTGCCCGGAGACGGGCTCTTGTTCGCCTAGATATTGCTGATCGGACGGCGACCCGCACAACGGGACGCCCACCGCTGTTTCGCGTCGCTCGCGCGCGTCGTCGTCCGACCCTTCATCCGAGCGTCGCTTGCGCCACTGCGCGCGCGATTAATATTGACTGGTCCGCGCGAACGGACCGGTCTGTGGCGCGGCGATTGCGCCGCTGCCGCTGCGGCCCCTCGCATTTCGAGGGATAGGGTTCGCGCCTGAAACGATCGCGCCTGGAAGCGCGATCTGCCGCGCCTTTCATTTGTTCAGGAGACACCGACGATGACTGCCTATCTGATCTCGCTTGCCATCGTGGGCCTGGTCGCGCTCACCATTTGCGATGCGTTGCTCTAAGCGTTCAGTCGGTTGTCATTTACAACTTTTCCATCATCCAGGCGCGACAGAAGCAACACATGCCCAAGACCCTTACCGACATTCGATCGCTGGCACGCAGTCACACGCGGTCCGCGATCCTCGCCTTGGCCGGCGTGATGCGCTCCAAGGACGCAACGCACGCGGCCCGCGTGTCCGCGGCCAACGCGCTTCTCGATCGCGGCTGGGGCAAGCCGCCACAGGCGCTCAACACCGGAGAGGGCGGCGCGCTCGAACTGATCCACCGCATCGAGCGGGTGATCGTGCAGCCGGATGAGGCTGACGGTGAAGCGGAATAGTGAGCAGGTCGCGTGGCTACTCACTCCGAGTGGCTACTCACTCTGAGATCGCACGACGCGCCACTTGATCGTGGTTCTGAGTCCCGATCGCAGTATATCCGACGATGGGCGCTTCGACGTCAGTCCGGTTCAACCGGGAGAGGAAACACCGAACGACTATTTAAGCGCCATCGGTGATGGTCATCAGCCAATCGACGGAGTGATCAGGCCTGTGTCCACGATACGTATTCCAACCGCCAAGGTGTTCGAGCGGTTGCTCGTACCCGCGCGCTACAAGGCGGCGTTCGGGGGCCGCGGCTCGGGCAAGCTTTTGGTGTGGGACAAGGTCATGGGATTCGGGACGACCGATCCGCTCGCGGGCTTTGCCGCCGTGACCGCCAATCTCGTCGTATCGTTCTACTTCGCCAAACGCGGCTTTGAAAACGTCGCGAGAATCATCAAGCGATGACGGCCACTTCAGACGACATCAAGGCGGTCGTCGCGGAAACGCCGGTCGAACAACACAGGCTACAGCGCGACGAAATCGACGCGATCGTACTGCGGGCGATCGTGACCACTCTGACCTCCTTTGGATTTGAGGAGGAGGACCGGCGCGAGCTGCGCGCCGATTTTCAACATCTGCGGCGGTGGCGGAAGAGCGTCGAGCAGGCGCAGAGCTACACTTTCAAGGCCGTGATCACGATCATTGTCAGCGGCTTCCTCGGCGCGGTCTGGCTCGGCGTGAAGGCTATGCTCGGCAAGTGAGCCCTCGGCGCGCGGCGACGAATGATAATGAAGGGCCCCCGCCCGCAATGGCAAGGAGGCTCGGCATGTACCGGATCCGGGAAGTCGATGTGCTCGACGAAGAGGTGGTCGACGTGCTGACCGATCTGCACCGGATGACGTTCCTGGGCAGTGCGCCACTGCCGCAGTTTGAGGTCGGTCACTGGTGGATCGCGAGCAAAGGCCAAGCGCCTGTCGCCTTCGCCGGGCTCGTGCCTTCAGTGGTGATGCCGGCCTGCGGGTATTTTTGCCGTGTCGGGGTGACCAGACCACATTGCGGCCGCGGCTTGCAGTTGCGGCTGATGCGGGTCTTGGAACAGCGCGCGCGACGTAACGGTTGGCATGGCGTGATCTCCGATACGACCGATAATGTCGTCTCGGCTAATAATTTCATTCGCGCCGGCTATCGGTTGTTCGAACCGCGATCGCCATGGGGCTGGGGCCATACGCTCTATTGGCGCAAGATGTTCCATCCACTGCCGCGGGGCGGCCGGCCGGCGAATTGCTTGGCCTGAGCTCGCCATGCGCCCTACGCGCCGCAGCATCGCTTTCCTCGCCCGGTGGCCATGTGGCTACCGGGCTTTTTTTGTGTCTCAAGGTGGGATAACGAACTGAGTGCACTGCTTCCGGCTGACCATGAGGTCAGCCGTGGAAGCCGGTGTTCAAGATCACGAAGATGATCGCGACCAAGGGAAGGAATGCGCGCGTATGGGTGCCAAAGTGCCGTTGCCCGATCGGTCATCGCGCGCGAAAAGATGCGCCGACCGCGCTGGATGGGCTGCTCGTGATCGATTTTACCCGCGTCGTGGCAGGGCCAGCCTGCACGCAAACCCTGGGAGATTTTGGCGCCGAGGTTATCAAGATCGAAAATCCGGATGGCGGCGACGACACCCGTGCCTATGAGCACGCGGAAGTTGCAGGGGAGAGCGCCGCCTTCATCAGCTTGAACCGCAACAAGCGTGGCATCGCGCTCGATCTTGCAATTCCGGGAGCCCGCGACGTGGCGCGCGAGCTGATTGCCAAGGCGGACGTCGTCGTGGAGAATTTCTCCGCTGCCGTGATGGGGAAATTCGGCCTCGACTATGCGAGCGTATCTCCCGCAAATCCGCGGCTGATTTATTGCTCGATCTCGGCCTACGGGCGAAAAGGCCCATTCGCCTGGCGTCCGGGATTCGATCCCATTACGCAGGCAGAAAGCGGCTTCATGTCGTTGAACGGCTTTCCGGATGGACCTCCGGTACGGACGGGACCGCCGATTGTCGACATGGCGACCGGAATGTCGGCGTGCAATGCTATCCTGCTGGCGCTGATGGCCCGCGAGCGGCTTGGGCGAGGGCAGCACGTCGAGGTCGCGCTCTACGACACGGCCATGGCCATGACCGGCTTCTACGGCATGGCGTATCTGATGAGCGGAATCAATCCAGGGCGTTTCGGCAACTCGCCAAACGGATCGCCAAGCGTTGGTGTCTATGAAGCATCGGACGCCCCGTTTTACATCGCATGTGCCAACGATCGCCTCTATCGTCGCCTTGTGACCGATGTGCTCGAACGACCTGATCTCGTCACGGATCCGCAGTTCGCCACGCGAAAAGAGCGTTCGGCGAACAAGGAGAAGTTGCGGGCGATCATCGCTGAAGTCTTCGCCACCGACCGGCTCGAGAGCTGGATGGCCAAGATGAAGAAGGCGAACATTCCGGCTGGCTATCTGCGCAGCGTCGAACAGGGCTTCAACGCGCCCGAAGCGCGAGATCGTGACCGGCTATCCCGGATCCCGCATCCGACGGCCGGGTGGGTACCGAACATCGAGACGCCGATCACGATGGAGCTCACACCTACGGTCACGCCGGTTGCCGCGCCGCTGCTCGGCCAGCATACGAATGAGATCCTGCGCGGCATGCTGGGCTACGACGAATACCGCATTGCAGCGTTACGCGAAGCCGGAGCCTTCGGCAAGACCGCGGAATGATGCCTACGGGCGCCGGTCGGAGAGGCTCGGTTGCCAACACGCGGATAACGGATAACAATGGACCGAAGAGGTGGAGCGAAGCGTCGACACGCGGGCCTACGTTTTGCGATTTATTCCTGCTTGGCGCAAAGGATCGGTCAACTGGCAAGGGCATCGACGATGGAAAAAATGCAGACCCAGAGCCCGATCGGCAGGCCGCGATGAGCGATTCGTTTGCCGCTACCGCTGAGCGGGTCCGGGCGCTCCTGCCGGCACTCCGAGGTCGCGCTGAGCAGACCGAGGAAATGCGTCGTTTGCCGCCGGAAACCGAGCAGGCTCTGCACGACGCTCAATTGTTCCGGATCTTGCAGCCGAAGCGGGTGGGGGGACTTGAGCTGGATTACGTGGCGCTGGTGGATTGTACGGATCTGCTCGCGCAGGCCGATGCGTCGGTCGCCTGGAACGTCGCCAATCTTGCCAGCCATCATTGGATGCTGGCCATGTTCGATCGTCGGGCGCAGGACAGGGTGTGGGGCGAGGATCCGAACGTTTTGATCGCATCCTCCTTCATCTTCCCAGCCGGCCGTGCTCGGCGCGTGAAGGGTGGCTACGAGCTGCGCGGCAGCTGGCCGTTGTCGTCAGGCGTTGCCTCCTGCCAGTGGAATATGCTGGCGAGCGTCGTTGCGTCCGAAGATGAAGCGGATGGCGTGGAATATCGCATCTTCCTGCTACCGAAGGCGGATTATACGATTCTCGACACATGGAAGGCTGCTGGTCTGCGAGGAACGGCGTCGAACGATGTCGAGGTGCGCGATGCCTTTGTCGCTGACGACATGACGATCGCCGTGAACGATCTGGGCGGTGGTCCTACGCCTGGCAGCGCGAGCAATCCGAATGCGCTCTATAATCTGCCGGTGTTCTCTCTGTTTCCGTTTGTCATCTCCGGGGCCGCGCTTGGCAATGCGCAGGCCTGTCTTGATGACTATATCGAAGGTGCCCAGCATCGGGCGTCCACTTATAACCGCGCCAGGCTCGGCGATCTCCAGAGTACTCAGATCAAGATCGCCGACGCATCTGCCAAGGTCGACGCTGCCCGCTTGATCATGCGCTCGAGCTGCATCAATGCGATGGCCGATGCAAGAGGTGGCCATGTCCCTGACATGGCCACCAAGACCCGCTACCGTCGCGACGGAGCATATTCAGTCAATCTCTGCACGGAAGCCGTCTCGCTGCTGTTCGCTGCGAGCGGCGCCCGCGGCTTGTTCACGTCGGGAGTGCTGCAGCGGCAGTTTCGCGATGCGCACGCGATCAATTCCCATATCGCGTTCAATTTCGATGCGGCAGGCACCAGCTATGGGCGCGTTGCACTGGGCCTGCCGTCGGATAACTTGACGCTCTGAGGCATCCGGATGAACGACACGCCAAAGCATCCGGCCAGCCCAGACCCTGCGAAAGAACTGGCCAGCGATAGCTCTTCGATTGATCCACGGGACTTCCGCAACGCGCTGGGGACCTACGCGACTGGAGTCACAATTATCACGGCGGCCGACAGCAACGGGAAGCCGTACGGCCTGACATGCAACTCTTTTGCCTCGGTCTCCCTCAACCCGCCGCTCGTGCTCTGGAGTCTGTTGCTCTACTCCTCGAGCCTCAACGTGTTCCAGAACGCAAGTCACTTCGCCGTCAACGTGTTGGGCACGTCGCAACAGGCCTTGGCCAGCAAGTTCGCGAAATCATCCGAAGACAAGTTTGCTGGCGTCGATTGGATGCCTGGTCTTGGTCGGGCGCCTTTGCTTGCCGAGAGCGTGGCTACTTTTCAATGCCGATCCGCGAACCGCTACTATGGCGGAGATCATGTTATCTTTCTTGGTGCGGTGGAAGCGTATGCCTACAAGCGTGACGAGCCCCTGCTGTTCTTGCGTGGTAGCTTCGGCCGGTTCTCGGCCGAAGACGATCGTAAGAAAGAGTGAGGCTCCGGCACGTCGAAGCTTTGGGGTGCGGCATCCGCTGTTCCGTTATCGTGCCCGACAATCAATGTTCAGATCTTCGTCTTTGCCGATCCGAGATGCTGTGCTGTCGCAAATCCTTCATGTACGGCCATTAGTGGAAGCCGTTGGCCAACGCCATCGTGACGGAGTTTACCGTATGAAATTTTCGCGCCTCGCCGTCGTTCTGCTCGCGCTGTGTATTTTTGCGCCATGGCATGCGGCCAAGGCCGCCGACGTTATCTGTTATAATTGTCCACCGGAATGGGCAGATTGGGCATCCATGCTCAAGTCGATCAAGGCCGATCTGAATTACGATATTCCGCACGATAACAAGAATTCGGGGCAGGCTCTCGCCCAGATTCTAGCTGAGAAGAATAATCCGGTAGCTGACATCGGCTATTTTGGCGTGACTTTCGGGATGAAGGCCAAGACACAGGACGCGCTAGAGCCCTACAAGCCGGCTCATTGGGACCAAGTCCCCGCCGGCCTGAAAGATCCGGACGGCTACTGGACAACCATTCATTCCGGTACCCTGGGTCTTTTCGTGAACAAGGACGCGTTAGGCGGCAAGCCGGTGCCGGCGTGCTGGAAGGATCTGCTCAAGCCCGACTATAAGGGGATGGTCGGTTACCTTGATCCCAGCTCTGCTGCCGTGGGGTATGTCGGCGCGGTCGCCGTGAAATCTTGCTCTCGGGGGATCGTCGTCCAATTTTGATCCTGCGATCAACTTTTTCAAGGAGTTGCGCAAGAACGACCCGATCGTGCCAAAGCAGACGTCCTATGCTCGCGTGGTATCTGGCGAAATGCCGATTCTGCTGGACTACGACTTCAACGCCTATCGCGCCAAATATTCGGAGAATGGAAACTTCGAGTTCGTGATCCCGTGTGAAGGCTCGGTCGTGTTTCCTTATGTCGTCGGCCTGGTCAAGAACGCGCCTGACAAGGAAAAGGCGAAAAAGGTCCTAGACTACCTGTTGTCAGACAAAGGGCAGGTGATCTGGACCAACGCATATCTGCGCCCGGCCCGCCCGATCGAGCTGCCCGAGGCGGTCAAGAGCAAATTTCTGCCCGACAGCGACTATGCCCGCGCCAAGAGCGTCGATTGGGGCGAAATGGAAAACGTGCAGAAGGGCTTCGTCGAGCGCTATCTTGCCGAGGTCCGCTGATACGATATGGTGCTCCGTCGTTTGAGCGGGGCATTGTCCTTCATGTCGCATCGAGGCTTTGTTTGGCTATGCTTGCTGCCGTTGGTCGTGCTGACGGCGGCATTCTTCCTGATGCCGATGGCAAGGCTGCTGATCACGGGCGCTGATGGGCCGCATGGAATGGCGGAGTATCTCGCGATCATCACCGAACCACGCTATCGTGCGACGCTGGTCAACACGGTCCTGCTGGCGACCGCAACCACGATCGCGACGATGATCGTGGCGACGGCGGTGGGCCTGTTCCTGCAGCGCCGCCGCTTCGCCGGGCGATCCTTGTTGATTGCGGCTTTGACCTTCCCGCTTGCCTTTCCCGGGGTCGTGGTCGGCTTCATGATCATTCTTTTGGCCGGACGGCAGGGCCTGATCGGCGAGCTGTCAACGCGCGTTGGCGGCAACAAGATCGTCTTCGCCTATTCCATTTACGGGTTATTTTTAGGCTATCTTTATTTTTCCATTCCGCGCGTGATCCTGACGATCATGGCTGCGGTGCAGAAGCTTGATCCAGGCCTGGAAGAGGCTGCCAGATCGCTCGGCGCTGGCCCCTGGGCCGTGCAGCGTGATGTCGTGTTCCCGGCGCTTGCGCCAGCCTTTGTCGCGTCAGGTGCGATCGCGTTCGCCACGGCTATGGGCGCGTTCGGAACAGCGTTTACGCTCGCGACCAATATCGACGTGCTTCCAATGCTGATCTACACTGAGTTCACCCTGGCCGGAAATCTCGCGACGTCAGCAGCGCTTTCGGTCGGGCTCGGTATCATTACCTGGCTCATTCTTGCGCTGGCCAGATCGTTCAGCGGCAACGCCGTCGCGGCCGCGGGCTAACATGGTTCGCGATCGCCTTATCTTCACTTGTCAACTGCTTTTCACGCTGCTCGTTGCGGCGTTCCTCATCGTGCCTGCCGGTCTTTCGATCGCTGCTGGCGTGACGGTGAATTATTTTCGCGGCATTCAGTCGGGGCTGACATTGCACTGGGTCTCCCAGGTCTGGGAGCTCTACGCGGGAACGATCTTATCCTCCTTTGTCATCGCGTTCGCGACCCTGGCGATCACGCTGCTGGCCGGCGTTCCGGCGGCCTATGCTCTTTATGTCCGAGGCGGGCGGCTGGCCCGCACCATCGAGGAGATCATCACGCTGCCGGTCGCGATCCCGGGGCTCGCCATCGCCTTGGCCCTGCTGCTGACCTACGGAGGTTTTGGCGCGTTCCGCCGATCCTGGCTGTTCATTGTCGTTGGCCACGTCGTCTTCACCATGCCATCTATGGTGCGTTCGGTGATGGCGGTGTTTGCCACCATCGACATCAAGACTCTCGACGAGGGAGCGGCCTCGCTCGGCGCGCCGGCCTGGCGCCGGTTTTGGAATGTCATCGTTCCGAATGGCATTCCCGGAATTCTCGCCGGCAGCCTGATGGTCGTCACCTTGTCGCTCGGCGAGTTCAACCTGACCTGGATGCTGCATACGCCTCTGACCAAGACATTACCCATAGGGCTTGCGGACAGCTACGCCTCGATGCGGCTCGAGGTGGCATCGGCATACACGCTGGTGTTCTTCGTCATGATCATCCCGCTTCTCGTCGCCATGCAATGGATCGCCGAAAGGAAAGGCGCGTGATGAAGCTGTCGGCTCAACACGGTGTTGCCGTTCGCACCGAGGCTTGCGGCAAGACGTTTGCGGGCACGCGCGTGCTCGAGCCTACGACGCTTGACATTGCGAGCGGAGAGACGCTGGTGCTGCTCGGGCCATCAGGTTGCGGCAAGACCACGATGCTGCGCATCATAGCCGGACTGGAGCAGCCCGACGCGGGCGGACGGATCATGTTCGGCGGCAAGGACATGACGCACGTGCCGATCGAGCGCCGGAACGTCGGCATGGTGTTTCAATCCTATGCGCTGTTCCCCAACATGAGTGTCGCGGACAATATCGGCTATGGTTTGAAAATTCGCGGCGTGCCGCAATCCAAGCGTGCCGAGCGTATTGCCGAACTTGTCGAGCTGACGAGCATTGCGGGACTCGAAGATCGCCGCATCGATCAGCTTTCAGGAGGGCAGAGGCAACGTGTCGCGCTGGCACGCGCTGTTGCGATCAGGCCGAACATCCTCTTGCTGGACGAACCGCTCACTGCGCTTGATGCGGCGTTACGCGAACGGCTGCGCGGCGATCTGAACCGGCTGTTGCGATCGCTCGGAATCACCACGATCTATGTGACGCATGATCAGGCTGAAGCGATGGAGCTTGGCGACCGTATCGTCGTCATGAGCAAGGGACGTATCGCTCAGATCGGTACGCCGCGCGAAATCTATTTCGAACCGGCCAACCGCTTCGTGGCCGAGTTCGTCGGTGCGGCCAATATTGTTGACGCCCCGGTCGAAAACGGCCGGCTCCTGCTGCCGGGAGGCACGCTGCCGGTCGACAAAACTCAAAATCTGGCGCGGGCGGTCGTGATGATCCGGCCTGAAGCGATCGGCGTTGTCGGCGCCCAAGCGGCGCCGCTGACCGGAACGGTCGAAACCGTTCGCTTCGCTGGCGATCGCTTGCGGATCACGGTTCGGGACGCTGCAGTCAACGCCCTTGCTATCGAGGCGCCCAACTCGATTGCCGTAGACGTCGGTGAACGGATCGGGCTCTCGATCACTCCTGACGCCATTCGTCTCCTGCCGACAGAAGGCCATTGAACGATATGTCCACCAAGCCGGTCCGTATTGCGCAGATTTCCGACCTGCACATCAAGGCGCCGGGAAAGCTCGCCTACCGGCGCGTGGATACGACCCGGGCGCTCAGCCGTTGCATAGAGACACTCAACAGGCTCGATCCAGCGCCCGATCTCGTGGTGATCTCGGGTGATCTCGTCGATACGCCTACCGAGCATGAGTATCAGCATCTTAAGGGCTTACTGACCAAGTTGAGGCTTCCGTTTGTAGCTATCCCGGGCAACCATGATTCGCGCGATCTGATGCGGCGTGCATTTCCAGACTGCGCCTATGTGTTTCCGTCCGGAGCTCTGAATCAATCGATCGAACTGAACGCGCTCGACCCGTTGCTGTTGGACTCCAGCGTGCCGGGAAAGCCTCATGGCGAACTCGACGGTCCGACACTCGAATGGCTTGAGAGCCGATTGATAGCGTCAACTCATCGGCCCGCGCTGCTATTTCTGCACCATCCACCGTTCCTCACCGGGATCGGCCACATGGACCGGCAGAATTTGCGCAATGCGGTCGATCTCGCATCGATCGTGAGACGTCATCCCCGCGTGCAACTGATTGCAAGCGGCCACGTCCACAGGGCGGTCTTGACCGCATTTGCCGGCGTTACCTGTACGATCTGCCCCGCACCCAATCACGCGGTCGCTCTCGATCTTGCGGAGACTCACGGGCCGGCATTTGCAGTCGAACCACCGGCGTTCCATCTCCACGTCTGGTTTCCCGGCGAGCCGTACGGCACCGTCGTAACGCATCAAGTGCCGGTCGGTGAGTTCGATGGCCCGCATCCGTTCTTCGATGCTGACGGGAATTCTGATCGATTAACCGTTCCTATCTCCGCGTCCTCTGGCCGCCGCGGCCTCACGTCACGAAGTCCCGCTTGATAGAAGCAGTCGAGCCAGGCAGCGTTTCAGGGTTGTGCTCGGGCTATCACCCGCCTCAATGTGTCGAGCGTACCGGACGGAGTGATGGAACATGCTGGTGACGGTCGTGTTTTCATTCCTATTCCGCGCGAACGCGTGACGGTCATGGGCCCGGCTCGGTCGGACGATGGCCGGAAGATGAAAGGGCCATGGACCATCCGTTCTGAGGGGGTATGATGTCGCGCCAGACGTACGAACGTTACGTTGCGCGCCTTGTCGTCCGCCAATGTCGAATTGCCAGGCAACTCCATGTCGACCTATCGCCTGAAAAACCTGCTGTCGCCTCGTTCGATCGCGCTGGTTGGTGCGAGCCCGCGTCGCAATTCGGTCGGGCGTGCGATCCTGCAGAACCTCGTGAAGGGCGGATTTTCCGGTCCTATCGGGATCGTCAATTCCCGCTACCCTGAGATCGACGGTTGCGCGACTGTCTCACGTCTGGACGAGCTTACGTTTGTTCCTGAACTCGTCATCATCTCGACGCCGCCGTCGACGCTTCCAGATCTGGTTGATCAGGCAGGGAAGATCGGTGCAGTCGGTGCGATGATCATCACGTCAGGGCTTGGGTCTGGACCTGGATCGCTGCTGGCACGAACGGAGAGCGCGGCGAAGCCGTATGGTACGCGGCTCGTCGGCCCCAATTCTATCGGCCTCATGGTGCCGGCAATCCAGTTGAATGCCAGTTTTTCTGCCCATATGCCGCTCGCCGGCAATCTGGCACTGATCTCCCAATCCGGGGCGATTGCTGCGGGCATGGTCGATTGGGGTGCCCAGCGTGGCGTTGGTTTCTCAGGCATCGTCTCGATCGGCGATCAACTCGACGTCGACATCGCAGACCTTCTTGATCATTTTGCGTTGGATACCAAAACGCGGGCCATTCTGCTCTACATCGAAGCGGTCAAGGATGCGCGCAAATTCATGTCGGCCGCGCGTGCCGCAGCACGAGTCAAGCCCGTTGTCGTGGTCAAGTCGGGGCGCGGGGCGCAGCAAGCCAAGCCGTCCGCTACGCATATCGGTGGATTGGCGGCGACAGACGCAGTCTATGATGCCGCGTTCCTCCGCGCCGGCATTGTGCGTGTCTCCGACCTTCGCGAGCTGTTCGACTGCGCCGAGACACTTGGCCGCCTGGAGGCACCCATCGGGAAGCGGCTGGTTATCCTCGCCAACGGAGACGGCATCGGCAGTCTCGCGATCGACCGCCTTCTCGAGCTTGGCGGAGTGCCGGCATCCATAGGTCCGGCGGTGCAGGCGAAGCTCGATGGCGTGCTTCCATCGATCTGGTCGGCATCTAATCCGGTGGACATCGTCGGAGATGCCGATGCCGACCGCTATGCTGCGGCGCTCGAGGCGCTGCTGTCGGATCAGGAAAACGATGCGGTGCTGGTCCTGAATGTCCAGACTGCGATTGCAGCGGCAGACGACATCGCAGCAGGCGTTGCTAAACTGGTGACTGCCCATCGCGCGCAGCATCGCCGTTGGGCCAAGCCGGTTCTTGCTGCCTGGATCGGCGCGGAGCAAGCCACTCTCGACACGCTGAGTAAGGCGGCAATTCCGAACTATCCGACCGAAGGTGACGCGGTGCGTGGATTCATGCATCTGGTCCGTCACCGTGAGGTCGTGGAGGCGCTCGCCGCCGTACCGCCCGCCATGCCAAGCTCGTTTGGCCCCGACGCGCAGGTTGCCCGCAGCATCGTCGCTCGCGCCTTGACCGAGGGACGAACCTGGCTCGATCCGGTCGAAATCAAGCGACTGCTTGAGGCTTATGAGATCGAGATGGTGCCGACTTTCGCGGCGTCCGATGTCGATGAAGCGGTCGGCCTTGCCTCTGATTTGTTTGCGCAAGGCGCGACAGTGGTGCTGAAGATCCTCTCCCCTGACATCGTGCACAAATCAGATGTCGGAGGCGTCGTGCTCAATCTGACGACGCCGGACGCGGTGCGAACCGCCGCGAATGAGATCCTCGCGCGGGCTAGCTCGCTGCGGCCGGACGCGCGGATTTCGGGCGTGATCGTGCAAGCGATGGTTATCAGGACCAAAGCGCGCGAGATCATCATGGGAATTGCCGACGATCCGACGTTTGGCACGGTCATCGTGTTCGGACGTGGAGGAACGGCGGTCGAGATCATCAACGACAAGGCCTTGGCGCTGCCGCCGCTTGATTTGCGTCTCGCACAAGACCTGATCGGGCGCACCCGGGTGTCCAGGCTCCTGCGAGCCTATCGCGATGTACCCGCCGTCAAACCGGACGCAGTCGCAATGGCGCTGGTGAAGCTCGCGCAGATGGCTGCGGATATCCCCGAAATCCGCGAACTGGATATCAATCCGCTGCTGGCCGACGCGAGTGGGGTCATGGCCGTCGATGCCCGTGTCGCGGTCGGTCAGGTCGAGCCGAAATTCAAGGGATCGGGTCCGTCCAACCTGGCCGTGCGAGCCTATCCGACGCAATGGGAGCGGCACCTGCAGGTCAAGGATTGGCGTATCTTTGCGCGTCCGATCCGTCCGGAGGACGAGCCGCTTATTCACGATTTCCTGCGTCACGTGACGAGTGAGGACCTTCGCCTGCGGTTTTTTGCACCCATGAAGGAGTTCACCCACGACTTCATCGCTCGCCTGACGCAGCTCGATTACGCACGTGCTATGGCCTTCCTCGCGTTTGATGAGGCAACCAACGAACTGCTCGGCGTTGTGCGGATTCACTCCGATTCGATCTACCAGACCGGCGAGTACGCGATTTTGCTTCGCTCCGATCTCAAGGGTAGGGGACTCGGCTGGACACTGATGCAGCTGATCATCGAATACGCCAGAGCCGAGGGATTGAAGGTCATTTCCGGTGACGTCCTGCATGAAAACCTAACCATGCTCGACATGTGTCGTCGTCTCGGTTTCGAGGTGAAGGCTGACCCGGCCGAGCTTGATCTCTGCAACGTCAAGCTCCGGCTCTAGGCAGCGCGCCTCGCGCTGGAGGCCGCACTCGGGTTCGCTGAACCAGCGGCAGGCCGCCATCCTGCCAGGCATGTTCGCGCACGGTGGATGCTACATTTGGAGCGCGGGCTGGGACTCGGCTTTCCCGCATTGGCTGCTGCCTAGAACAGCCTACGGGTGTCAAATATGTTGCTTACTACTTCAGTCTTCGATGTAGTGTTCCGAATATCGGTGTAGTGTCCTGGAGTTCGCCTCCTGACCTGTCGTGTTCCAAACGGACAAGAGGGCGGAGGTGACCGGTTGCTTGGGACGCCGGCTAATTCTGTCTTCCGCCGTCCTGTCTTCCGCCGTCCTGTCTGCGGGCGGCTAGCCCCACGTTGTTCGGTTATGCGTTTCCGAGGCGGACTACTCCGCCAGTTTTCGGTAATATCTTCCGATCGGTGGTGGCCGACACCCGGAGGACCGGCGTGACTGAGGATAAAAAAGTGAATTCCCGTTCTTCGGCAGGCAGCAAGTTGTCGGTGCTTCGTCAGCATCCGATTTTTCATGATCTGGATGCGGAGGCTCTCGATCAGCTCTGCCGCTATGCCAAGCCTACATCGCTGAAACGCGGGGCCACCATCTTCTCGAAAGGGGATCCGGGCAACAGCCTGTATGCAATCATCAGCGGCACCGTGAAGATCAGCGTTTCGTCGCCGGATGGCCGAAACGCGATCCTGAACCTGATCAGCGCCGGAGAGATTTTCGGAGAGGTCGCGCTGCTGGATGGCCGGGAGCGGACCGCCGACGCCATCGCGAATACGAATTGTGAGATCTTCGTGATCGACCGTCGCGATTTCCTGCCATTTGTCAAAAGCCAGCCGACCCTGGCGATGAAATTCATCGAGCTGCTTTGCGACCGGCTGCGCTGGACCAGCGATCAGGTCGAACAGGTCATTCTGCAGGATCTGCCGCGTCGGCTCGCGAGTGCTCTGCTCGGTCTCACCGAGAAACGGAAGCTCGAGCCCACCAGTCGGACCATCGCGATTACCCAGCAGGAGATCAGCGAAATGGTCGGCATGACGCGCGAGAGCATCAACAAGCAGCTGCGCGCCTGGGCTGCTCGCAACTGGGTTCGTCTCGAACACGGCGCCATCGTCCTGCTCAACTCGGATCCGCTGCGAGCGCTCGCTGAGGCGGGCGTAGACGATTTCGAGCAATAGGGTGTATTCGCACGTAATGCGTGTATTTGCCGGCAATCGTCTGCAAATGTGATCTCGTTCGCATGCTTTTTGGCGCAGATGCGGTAGGCAATCCTGCGATCTGCACAGGAGGCACCATGCTTCGACTTTACAATGCTCGCCCGCCCGAGCCCGTTGTCAACTGGACATGGACCGTCGGAATTCTCTCCGCGTATGGCTTGGCGGTGCTCGCGCTGGTCTGGCTCGCCACGATCAACCCGAAAATCTCGGTTTGGATAACCGAGGCGGCAGATGCCGAGCTCGCGATGGCGGTGGCGTCGGTCGTCGCGCCGACAACGGAGATTGCGCAGCCGGCCGCGCCAATGCGTCCGACCCGGGTCGTCCAGCGCTTCTACAAGTAACCCTCGCCGGCCTCCGCTGCAAATCGATCCGGATCGCCTTCCCAGACGATGCGGGCGTGCTCCAGCACATAGACGCGATCCGCGTGGGGCAGTGCGAAGGTGACGTTCTGCTCCCCGAGCAGCACCGTGATCGGTGTGGTCTGGCGCAGCCTCTCCAGCGCTTTCGAGAGCTGCTCGAGAATGACCGGCGCGAGCCCGAGCGTGGGCTCGTCGAGGATCAAAACCTTCGGCTGCATCATGAGTGCGCGTCCGATCGCCAGCATCTGCTGTTCCCCACCGGACAGCGTCTGCGCGAGCTGATCCTGCCGCTCCTTCAAGATCGGGAACAGCTCGAACAGCCAAGCGAGCTGTTCGTCGCGCGCGTCATCGGAGAGGTGCTGTCCGCCAAGGTCGAGATTTTCGCGCACAGACATCTCGCCGAACAATTCACGCGATTCCGGGCATTGCACGATGCCCTCACGCGCGATGCGGGCCGGGCTGGTGCCGCGGAGCGGCGCGCCGTCCCGGACAATATCCCCGCTATAGGGCAGAAAGCCCGAGATCGCGTTGAACAGCGTGGTCTTGCCGGCGCCATTGAGGCCAACCACCGAGACAAACTCGCCGTGGTGGATGTGGATCGAGACATCCTGAAGCGCCTGCGCCTTGCCGTAGAAAACGCTGAGGTTCTTCACCTCCAGCGCCGGCATCTTGTCCTTGAAGCTCGTCTCCGGACGCGCCGAGGTCTCGATCTTCCCTCCCAGATAGACTCGCCTGACCGTCTCATTGCGCATCACCTCATCGGCGCGCCCGGTCACGATCTCTTCCCCCAGATACATCGCCAGCACGCGGTCGACCATCGCCGCTACGCTTTTCACGTTGTGGTCGACCAGCAGCACGGCGCGGCCTTCGTCGCGGAAGCTGCGGATCAGTTCGGAGAACATGCCGACCTCCGCGAGCGTCAGACCCGCGAACGGCTCATCCACCAGCACGACTTTCGGATCGCGCGCGATCGCTTTTGCAAGCTCAAGCCGGCGCAGATCGGCAAAGGGCAGGGTCGGCGGGCGCCGGTTCATCACCGCGCCGAGCCCGACACGCTCGGCAATCCATTTGGCGCGTTCAGTGAGCGCTTTGTCCGGAAACAGCATCAGCAGGCTGTCCGGCAACAGCGCCACCATGATGTTTTCCAGCACGGTCTGGCGATTCAGCGGCCGCGAGTGCTGGAACACCATGCCAAAGCCCTTGCGCGCGATTTTGTGCGCAGGCAGGCCGGCAACGTTTTCTCCCTCGAAGATCACCTCGCCGCCGGTCGGCCGCTCGATTCCCATGATCGATTTCATGGCGGTCGATTTGCCCGAACCGTTCGGTCCGATCAGGCCGAGAAATCTCGCCACCATGAAGATCGAGGCTGATGTTCTTCACCGCCGTCAATCCACCGAAGCGTTTGAGGAGGCCGCGGACCTGCAGGGTCGGAGTGGAAGAGCTTGCATCCATCACGAGCGCGCCTCACGCGACAGGGCCGCTCCCAGGAAGCCGCCGGGGAAGAACAGGACGACGAGCAGCGCGACGAAGGAGACGATGAACGTCGCGAGTTCGCCGGTCGGCCGCAAGAACTCGCCGGCCACGATCAGGAAGATCGCGCCCAACGCCGCACCCAGCACGGTGCGCCGGCCACCAAGCACGGCGGCGACGATCACGTTGACGCCGACCGCGACGTCGACCACCGTTCCGACCGACGCCGTGCCGAAATAGAACACGAGGAGTGCGCCTGACAGGCCGGAGAAGAAGGCGCTGACGATGAAGGCGAACAGCTTGTGCTTGACGATGTTGAAGCCGAGCGCACCCGCCTGTACCGGGTCCTGGCCGCTGGCCTGCAATACCAGGCCGAGCGGCGATTGGGACAGACCATAGAGCACGGCCGCGCTCACCACCATGAAACCAAGTGCGATCCAGTAGTTGGCGCCGGCATTGATGGTGATGACATCGGGAATGGTGAGCCCGATCTCACCGCCGGTGAGATCGGCAAACACGACGACGAAGTTCTGCAGGATCAGCACCGCGACCAGCGTGGTCAGGCCGAAATAGGGGCCGCGGACCCGGAGGGCCGGTAGCGCCAGCACGAAGCCGGCGACGACCGCTGCCAGCGCGCCAAGCACGATGCACAGATAGACTGACCAGCCATATTGGTTGTTGAGAATGCCCGCGGTGTAGGCGCCGACCCCGATCAGGAAGGTCGGGCCGAAATTCACCTCGCCGGCGAAACCGAACAACAAATCCCACGACATCGCGAACACGCCGAAATAATAGGCGACGGTCAAAAGCCCCAGCACATAGCCGGAGACATAGAGCGGCAAGGTTGCTGCGACCACGACGACGAGAAGCGAAATCAGGAACAGGCGCGATCTGAAGAAGCCGGCCATCTCAGCGCCTCCCGAGCAGGCCCTGCGGCCGGATATACATGACGATCACGAGCAGCAGAAGCGCGGGAATGGTCCGGTAGGCCGGCGAGATCAGGTAGGCTGTCAAGGTTTCCAGATAGCCGACGACGAAGGCCGCGATCAGCGAGCCCGAGACGCTGCCAAGCCCGCCGAGCACGACGATCGAGAAGGCGCTCGCGGTGAGGGGACCAACGCTGTAGGAGCTGACCCCTAAGAACATGCCGAGCAGCACGCCGGCGATGCCCGCGAGCACGCCATAGATGGTCCAGACCACGATGTAGATGTTGTTGAGCTCGAGCCCCAGCAGCGTGACGCCGCGGGGATTCATCGACGCTGCCAGCACCGCCTTGCCGGTGCGGGTGCGGTTCACCAGCACCCATAGCAAAGCGATCACGAAGCAACAGACCACCGCCGTGAACACCTCGTTCCGTGGCGTTCGTACGCCCAGGATGTCGATCACCCCCTCGACGATCGGCAACACCGTCTTGGCGTTGTTGGTGAAGAAATACGCGATCAGCTCCTGGATCATGATGCCCCAGAGCAGGGTGCCCGTGAGGACGAAGATCTCCTTCTCCTCATTGGCGATGCGTCGCGATCGCTGGATCGGCTGCACCACCGCAAAATAGGTCGCGTATGAGGCGACGAGTGCGGCCGCGACACCGATCAGCGCGCCGATATAGGTGTCGGTGTGAAGGATGCTCGCCGCAGCCCAGGCCGCGACGGCTGCGAGCACCATGATGGCACCATGGGAGAGATTGAGCACGCCGGAGACCCCGAAGATCAGGGTGAAGCCGGTCGCGCCGAGCGCATAAAGGGCGCTGACGGCAAAGCCGTCGATCAGGATTTGAAGTGCACGCATGAATGTCCGCTGCCGCAACAGCGGCGCTGCTGCCTTGGCTGAGATGAGACCTCAGAGGATCTGCCCCCGGAACGAGCCGAGGGCGGGAAGCCTCCCATGTCAGTTCGACGTGACCTTGATAAAGCTCGGGAACTTGATTGGCGCCTTGGCGATGTCCTTCGGCCATACCGCGACCTGCTCGCCATCCTGCCACTGCAGCATCAGCCCGGTGATCAAGCCCTTGCCGTATTTGATCGAATGGGTGAACGGATCATCTTTGCCGTAGAACTGCGTGCGGCCGATCGTCCCTTCCCAATCGGTCTTTTCCAGCGCATCGACCAGCTTGTCCGCATCGGTCGAGCCCCCGCGCTTCACGGCGTCGGCGATGTAATAGACCTCGTCATAGGCCGTGTAACCGGCATAGGACGGATAATTGCCAAACTTGGCCTTGAAGGCCTCTGCAAACGGCACGGACTTCGGTGTCACGGCAACTCCGGGGCCGGACACGCCCTGATAGAGCACGCCGTTGGCCGCGTCATTGGTGTCCTTGCCGAAGGTCGAGTTGGTCGCCTGCGAACTGATGCCGAGCATCGGAATCGGCACCTGCTGGTTCTTCCACTGCACGGTCGGCTGCACGCCGACATGGGAAATGCCGGTGATGATCACGTCCGGCTTCGAGCTTTCGATCTTGTTGAAGATCGGCGTGAAGTCGGTGGTATCAGGCGAGAACCGGATATGGTCGAGCACCTTCAGGCCGATCTTCGGCAGGCACTCCTCGTAACCGATGTCGAGCGGCTTGGTCCAGGCGGCGTCCTCGCTCATGATGACCGCGGTCTTCATGTGCTTCTGGTCGACCAGCAGATCCTTCGCGGCGTCACAGACCGAGAGCGCCAACGCGGCGGAGGTCAGGTAGCCGTGGAAGGTATATTTGTTCTTCTCGTAGTCCGAGTGCACGCTCTTGCTGATCTCGTTGGAGGCGGCGCCCGGCGTGATGAAGGGCGTCTTCAGGCGTGACGCCCACGGCTCCAACGCCAGCACGACCTCGCTGATATAGCTCGCGATGACGACATTGACCTTGTCCTCGTTGACCGCGCGTTGAAACGCGCGCACCGAGTTGGCGGAGGAGGAATGGTTGTCGTAGGTGACGATCTCGATCTTGCGGCCGTCGACGCCGCCCTTGGCATTGATCTCGTCGGCGGCCAGCTGCGCGGCCTGTGGGATCGAGGCGCCGGCGATCGCTTGGGCTTCCGCAATGACGCCGATCTTGATCGGATCGGCAGCGAGCGCCTGGCTGGAGACGGTTGTCAGTAGCCCGAATGCTGCGGCAGCGAGAAATGCGCGCGATGACGAGAAGGCTGACAAATTCGGGATTTTTTTCATATCGTTTCGCTCCGCTGACAATTTTTTCGTTCTGCTTTTTCGTTCTGCGTTAGCGCGCATTGTAACGTTGCTTGCGGGCGCAGCAAGCGGAACCCGTATTTTGCACTGCCAAACTAAGACTAATTTATATGCATCCTTAAGATGTTAGCTGTCGATGATCGCAACCGCGCGGGTCCAGCCGGCGGAGGCGCGCTCGATCTTGACCGGAAAGCAGGACACCATGAAGCCGGTCGACGGCAGCAGCTCCAGATTGTGCAGCTTCTCGATGTGGCAATAGCCGATATGGCGGCCGGCCTTATGTCCTTCCCAGATCAGGCTGGCATCCTTGGTCTCGGCATACTTCTTGGCGGTGTGGACGAATGGCGCGTCCCAGCTCCAGCCGTCGATGCCGGTCAGCCGCACGCCGCGCTCGAGCAGATACATCGTGGCTTCGTAGCCCATGCCGCAGCCCGAGCTGACATAGTCCGGCCGTCCATATTTGGCGCCGGCCGAGGTGTTGACCACGACGATCTCCAGCGGCGAGAGCGTGTGCCCGATCCGCTTCAGCTCGTCCTCGACATCCTCGGCCGTCGCCACATAGCCGTCCGGCAAATGGCGGAAGTCGAGCTTCACGCCGGGCTGCAGGCACCATTCCAGCGGCACCTCGTCGATCGTCCATGACCGCTCGCCGCGATTCATGGTCGGATGGAAGTGCCAGGGCGCATCGAGGTGGGTGCCGTTGTGGGTCGAAAGCTGGACCTGCTCCACCGCCCAGCCCTGCCCGTCAGGAAGATCCTCCGCCTTCAGCCCCGCGAAGAAATGCAGCATTGGCGCCAGGCCCTGCTGATGGTCGATATACTCGATCGTCGGATGATTGCCGGGCGGATCGGCCGGCACGTCGTTCTGCAGCGGCACCGAGATATCGATCAGCCTGCGCGCCATGATGCAACTCTCCGGTTTGGGTCGCAGGACGTCACGCCTGCATGTTCAGAAGCCTTGCTGCAGTCCGTCCGAGGACGTCAAGCTTCTCGTCGTCGCTGAGTGTCGTCGAAGCGAAGATGTGATCGACCGGATGCAGTTGCCACGGATAGGGATAGTCGCTGCCGAGCACGATCTGGCCGGCGCCGACCTGTGCCACCAGATGGCGGATGGCCTCGGGCGAGAAGATCAGCGAGTCGAAATAGATCTGCTTGAGATATTCGCTCGGCCTCTTCTTCAGCTCGATCTCCGCGTTGCAGCTCTTCGGCCCGACCAGGCAGGCATAGTCCGATCGGTCGGCATAGGACGGCAGATAGCCGCCGCCATGGGCTGCGATCACTTTCAGCCCCGGGAAACGGTCGAACGTGCCTTCGAAGATCAGGTGCGACAGCGCGATCGTCGTGCCCAGCGGATTGGCGATGGTGTTGGCGAGCCAGCCATTGCCGGCCAGGCGCTTGTTCAGCTCCGGAACGCCCTGGGGATGAATGAACAAGGGCACGCCGAGCTCTTCGGCCTTGGCCCAGACCGGGTGCAATCTGGCATCGGAGAATTCGACGCCGTTCACGACGTCGCCGATCGCAGCACCCTTCAATCCCTGCTTCTTGACCGCCGTTTCGAGCTCCTGCACCGCCAGATCAGGCGCCTGCAATGTGAGCGAGGCGAAAGCCGCGAACCGGTCCGGCTTCGACGCGCACAGCTCTGCGAGCTTCTCGTTCTGGATCTTGACGATCTGCGCGGCGAGATCGCGGTCGCGGCCGTACCAGAACGGATTGATCGACAGCACTTCGAGGTCGACCGCCTGCGCATCCATGGCCGCCAGGCGCTTGTTGACGTCGATATAGACCTCGTCGCCGCCGTTGACCGGCAAAAGCTGCAGCTTGGCGCCTTCGTCGCCGAGCAGCGCGGCGGCCTCCGGGATCTGACAGTGGCAATGGACATCGATGGTCTTGACGCGCTTGCCGTTCACCATCACCGGAAGCGTCTGGCGCGCGGTCGTTTGCCCGCGGACGCCCTGCAACATGCCGCAGCCGCAAAAGACGAGGCCGGCAGCCGCGCCGCCGCGCAGAAATTCACGACGCGTGGTCATGGTGATCCTCCCATAGGTTGTTTTTATGGGAGTAGCGTATTCCAGGGTGACAGCATGTCGCAAGCGACGTACCCCGCGCGCGGCGCACATCGAGGCTCTGATCAACGCGTCTTGATCGGCGCGTCATCACGCATCGGGATTAGCAGGCATTCAGACCGCTTGATGCCGGCCTTGGTGATGACGGCGCGCCATTTCGGCACTTCATCCGCGATACGCTTGCGCATGCCGTCGGGACCGTTGGCGATCACCTCGAAGCCGTCATTGCGTAACTGCTCGGCGATGTCGGTCCGCTTCAGGAGTTCGATCGATTTGGTCGCGAGCAAGTTCACGACGTTCGCCGGCGTATTCGCTGGCGCGAGAAAGCCCTGGAACGTATCGGAGACGAAATCCTTGTAACCGAGCTCGACCATGGTCGGCACATCGGGCAGGTCGAACCAGCGGCGTTCGCCGGTGACCGCCAGCGCCTTCAGCGCGCCGGACTCGATTTGCGGATGCGCCGGCGGCAGTGCCGCGAAGGCGACCTGCGTGGTTCCGGTGAGGATCGCCTGGATTGCAGGACCTGCGCCGGAGAAGGGGATGTGAGTGATGTTGATCCCGCAGATGATCTTGAAGAGTTCGCCGGACAGATGCGGTGTCGTGCCGATTCCCGGGCTCGCGTAGTTCAGCTCGTTCGGATTGGCCTTTGCGCGGGCGATCAGCTCGGCCACCGAATTCACGCCGAGCTTGGGATCGACCAGGATCACGTTAGGCGAGGTACCGAGCTCGGCGATGGGGGCGAAATCCTTGGTGGGGTCGTAAGGAATCTTGGCGTACAAGGCTGGATTGACGACATAGGCGCTCGACGTCACCAGAAGCGTGTAGCCGTCGGCTTCCGCGTGCGCCGCAATCCCGATGCCGATATTGCCGCCCGCGCCGGGGCGGTTCTCGACCACGACAGTGCCGCCAATCGCCTCGCCGAGATGGCGTGCCAGAATCCGCCCCATGATGTCGGTTGGGCCCGCCGGCGCGAACGGCACGATGATCCTGATCGGGCGCTCGGGATAACCGGCCGCGTCGGCGAAGCGTGGGCCAAGCGCTGTGGCCGCAACTGCTGTGATCAGGCGGCCGCCGGCGCGGAGAATGGCGCGGCGCGGGTACTGGGTTTTCCTCTGCCGGCATGTTCTTTGTCCGCGCTGGAGCTACAAGTCGAATACGGCGACCGCGCGGATCGGCGAAGCCGTGCCCTCGCGCCATTTCAACGGCAGGCCGATGAACGTGAATTGACCCTGGCCGAGCAGGGCTTCCAGATTGCACAGGCTCTCGATGTGGGTGATGTCGAGGTCGAGACAGGCCTTGTGAACCAGCAGATTGACGTCGCTGTCGGGTCCGGGCCGCATCGAGTCGATGCCGAAATGCACGACGCCCTGTTTGGCCAGCCATTCGGTGGCCGCGACGTTCACGCCGGAATTGTCGGTCGCATAGGCCTTGCGCGGGAAAGTGCGCGCGTGATGGCCGGTGCAGAGCAGACCGTGCCGCCCTTGGGCACGCCGAGCGCCGGCCTTTTTCACCGCGTCTTCCAGATCGGCCGGCGTGATCTCGGCGCGCGGCGCGATGTGGCTGCAGGTCGAGGCAGATGCCCGGCACGATGCATTTTTCCAGCGGATACTGGTCGATCGGGATGCCGCGTCGGGCCGAAATGCCTGGGCGCATCGATATGCGTGCCGCCATGGTCGGCCATCGAGATGAACATCGACGACAGTCCCCAGACGTTGCCGGACTCCGTCAGCGCGTCCTCGTGGTTCTTCCAGACGCCGTGGATGATCGGAGGATGGCCGGGATAGCTCGGCGTGCGGTGATAGAGCTCGCGGCTGAGGTCGACGATTTTCATGGTGGCGCCTTCTCGAACGGGGAGCCTTGAGGCCAGCATAGCGCACCGTTCGAAAAAGTGGAGACCCCCGCGGACGGGAGCTCCGTGCGATGGATCTCCGTTCGCTAGTGCAGCACGTGCCGCGGCAGCCAGAGCGATATCTCCGGGATGTAGGTGACGCCATCAGCACCACGAACATCACCGCATAGAACGGCCAGATCCTGCGCATCACCTGCTCGATCGTGACCTTGCCGACCGCGCAGCCGACGAACAGGATCGCGCCGACCGGCGGATGGCACAGGCCGATGCCGAGATTGAGCAGCATGATCATGCCGAAATGAACCGGATCGACGCCGAAATTCTGCATCACCGGCAGCAGGATCGGCGTTGCGATCAGGATCGACGGCGCCATGTCGACCAGCGTGCCGAGCACCAGCAGCAGGATGTTGATCAGGAACAGGATGACGTATTTGTTCGCTCGAGATCGACAGGAAGAACGCCGTCATCTTGGCCGGCATCTGCGTCAGCGCCATGATGTAGCCGACGCTGGAGGCGCAGGCGATCAGGGTCATCACCATCGCGACCGTGCGCAGGGTCCGGTGCAGCAGCACCGGCAGGTCGCGCCAGCGATAGTCGCGATAGATGAACATGGTGACGAAGAACGCCCAGAGGCAGGCCACCGCGCCGGCTTCGATCGCGGTGAAGATGCCGCCCAGGATGCCGCCGAGAATGATGACCAGCGTGATCAGGCCCCAGGCGGCATCGATCGTGATCCTGATCGCGTCCTTGGCCGGCACGCGTCTGGCCCTGCGGATGGCCCTCGCGATAGGCGATCACGAGGCAGAGCATGATCAGCGAGAAGCCGAGCAGAAGGCCGGGAAACACGCCGGCCATGAACAGCGCGCTGATCGAGATCGTGCCGCCGGTCGCCAGCGAATACAGCACCGCGTTGTGGCTTGGCGGCACCAGCAGCGCCTGCACCGAGGAGGTGATGGTCAGGTTGGTCGCGAACACGCGCGGATAGCCGGCCTTCTCCATCTGCGGGATCATCACCGAGCCGATCGCCGAGGTGTCGGCGACCGCTGAGCCGGAGATGCCGCTCAGGAAGGTCGTCGCCAGCACGTTGACGATCGAAAGGCCGCCGCGCAGCCGGGTAAGCCCGACCAGCACGTCGGCAAAGGCGACCAGCCGCCGCGCCATGCCGCCTTCGGCCATGATCGCGCCGGCGAGCACGAAGAACGGAATGGTCAGCATCGCGACCTTGCTGACGCCGTCGGAGATTTTCAGCATCACCGCTTCCAGCGGAATGCCGATCCAGCAGCGCGCCGGCGATCGCCGCCATCGCCAGCGAATAGGCGATCGGCATGCCGATCAGGAAGCAGACCAGCATCGTCGCAAGCAGAATGAAGATATCCATGGATCCGTCTCTGCCGGCTTCAGTCGAACGACGCGGCGTCGCTGTGGGAAATGGGATCGGGCGGCACGCCGAGGAACATCCGCTCGATGATGAAGAGCAGCAGGCAGAACGCCGCCGACCGGGATCGGCAGATAGGTCACGCCGACCGACAGGAACGGAAAGTCCGCGATGCGTGTTGTGCCAGGTCACCTCGACCAGCCGCTCGCCCCAGATCGATCATGAAGATCGCGATCAGCGCCATCAGCAGCTGGACGAGAATATCGAGCGCCGCTGCGCCATGGCTCGCGGCAGCTGGTCGGCGAAATAGGACACGTTCATGTGCAGGTTGAGGCGATAGCCGGCGGCGGCACCGATGAAGGTCAGCACGATGGTGAGCAGCACCGCGAGCGGCTCGGGCCACGACGCCGCGCTGTTCAGCACGTAGCGGGTGAACACCGCCCAGGGGATCACGGCCGAGATCACCACCAGCGCGGTGCAGCCGACCAGGACGCACGCGAGATAGAGCGCATCCATCGCGCGGCGGTACGACACAGCCATGCGGAATTCCTGTTCGCGATCAGCGCAATCTCGGCTCTGACATTCGCGAAGCGATGCAGAGCCGCGCATGCGCTTACGCGATCTCCTGGATGCGCTTGATCATCTCCTGGTATTTCGGGCCGTATTTGTCCCACACCGGCTTCACCGCGGCCTGGAACGGCGCCTTGTCGGCAATCTCGATGATCTCGCAGCCGGCAGCCTTGGCCTTCTCCATCGCCTCGCTGCTCATATTTCTTCCAGAGCTCGCGCTCCTCCATCTGCGCCTCGCGGGCGAACTTCTTGATCAGGGCCTGGTCGTCGGCGGAAAGCGAGGTCCAGGCTCTTCTTCGAGAACAGCCAGCACCTCGGGAATGACGAGATGCTCGGTCAGCGAGTAATATTTCGCCGCCGTGTAGTGATTGCTGAAGACGTAGCTCGGCGGGTTGTTTTCGGCGCCGTCGATCACGCCGGTCTGCAGCGCGCTGAACACCTGGTCATAGCCCATCGCGACGCCGTTGCCGCCGAGCGCATTCATCATGTCGATGAAGATCGGATTGCCGATGACGCGGATCTTCAATCCCTTGATGTCGTCGATCGATCTTGATCGGCTGCTTGGTGTTGTAGATGCTGCGCGCGCCGGAATTCATCCAGCACAGCGCGACCAGCCCGGCATTCGGCGTTGGCCGTGATGCTTGTCGAGCAGATCCTGGCCGATCGGGCCGTCCATCATCTTCTCGGCATGCGCGATGTTCTTGAACAGGAACGGCATGTTGACGACGTTGATGTCGTCGACGATCGGGCCCGAGCGCGCCGGCGCTGACGCGCAGCATCTGGATGGCGCCGATCTGGGTCTGCTCGATGGTCTCCTTCTCGCCGCCGAGCTGGGCGGAGGGATACATCTGGACCGAGAGCCGGCCGTTGGTGGCGGCGGCGAGCTTCTTGCCGAGGCTCTCGGTCGCCGCGACGGTCGGATAGCCGGCCGGCTGCACGTCGGAGGCCTTGAACACGGCTTTTGATTGCGCCGATGCAGGCGCAAACGGCAGGGTTGTTGCAGAGGCTAGTCCAACGCTCAGCTTGATGAAGTCGCGTCGTTTCATGGTGTCCTCCCGGAGTATGGTGACTTGGTTGGTTTGACGATCTGTCAGTTGTGGTCGAAAGAAATCAGGATTGATGGTCTGGATGGCGGAGATGTCGTCGAGCAGCCGTTCGAGATGGCTTGCCATGGCCAGCCGCGCGCGGTTCGGATCGTGGGCCTCGATCGCGGCGAGGATCGGTTCGTGCTCGCCGATCACCTCCGTCATGCGACCGACCTGGGGCAGCGTCAGCCGACGGAAGCGGTCGACATGCACCTTTACCTGCAGGATCAGCGTCCAGATTCCGGGATAGCCAGCGACATCGGCGATGGCGGCATGAAACGCCTCGTCCGCCTGATGAAACGCCTCGCGGTCCCTGGCGTCAGCCGCCTCGCGCTGCCGCTCCAGTGTCGCATGTAAAATGAGAAGCTGACTTGCCGTCGCGCGCTCGGCCGCCATGCGCGTCGTCGTTTCCTCGAGCGCCTTGCGAATGATGATGGCTTCGGGCAGGGCGCCATTGGAATGCGCGAGACGAAGATGCCGGATTGCGGAAAGATCTCGACCAGGCCTTCGTCGGCGAGCTTCAGGATCGCCTCGCGGACCGGCGTCCGGCTGACGCCATAATCGAGTGCGATCTGATTTTCCGAGATCGTCTCGCCCGGACGGCGAGCGAGTGAAACCAGCTCGGCCCTGAGCTCGGCATAGATGCGAGCGGATGCGCGTCGCGCCACGCGGCCGGCCGCTGCGGCGCGTGCGGGCGATCGCGGGGGCTGGCGTCGTGGCCAGTTTCCTTGGAGCGCGGGCGGGCATCTTCGTTTCCTCGATTGATATATTAGTATATAAATTGAGCTGTGCAATAAAAATCGCCGAGTGCCCGCAATTTGCGGCTTCGTTCCGCGAATGTCAGAACGACCGCATGAAGGCAGGGAGATTCACGTCGTGACGGACTATCGCAAGCTTTTCGACCTCACGGGGAAAACCGCCGTCGTGCTCGGCGCAGCCTCGGGCATCGGCAGATCCTCGGCGCAGGCGCTGGCCGCACTCGGCGCGCGCGTGCTGTGCGCGGACCGTACGGTCGAAGGCGCTGAAGCGACAGCAGCGGCCATTCGCGCTGACGGCGGCGCCGCGAACGCGGTGGCGTGCGATGCGGCGAACAGGGCTGACGTCGCTGATGCTCGCGGACAAGGCCGCCAAGCTGTTTCCGCGGCTCGATATCGCGGTCACGACGCCGGGCCTCAACATCCGCAAGACCATGCTCGACTACACCGAAGAGGATATCGACCGCGTGCTCGATCTCAACATCAAGGGCACGGTGTGGTTCTTTCAGGCGTTCGGCCGCATCATGACGGAGCAACGCGGCGGCAGCCTGATCGCGTGCTCCTCGATGCGCGCCGTGACGATCGAGCCGGGGCTTGCGGTCTATGGCGCGACCAAGGCGGCGATCGGCCTGTTGGTGAAAGGTTTCGCCTCGGAGGTCGGGACCCTTTGGCGTGCGCGTGAATGCGATCGCGCCCAGCATCGTCGAGACTGCGCTGACCGCGCCGTTCAAGCAGCGGCCGGAGATCTACAATCTCTATGCCGCGCACACGGTGTTCAACCGCTGGAGCAGCGCCGACGAGGTCGCGACCGCGGTGTGCTACCTTGCTTCGGATGCCGCGAGCTATGTCAGCGGCTGGACCCTGTTCGTCGACGGCGGCTGGACCGCGGTCGATGGTCCACCGACCGGCTTGACCAAGCTTGGTGGTTGAGTTCCGCTATCGCTGCCCGATTTTGCCCGTGCAATGCGCGTTGAATGCACTCGGCTGCGGACCCTTTTGGTGTTACCAATTTGATTCATGAACCAGCAGACTCGGCTTCAGATCCGCCATTCCACCTGTCCGCATGATTGCCCATCGGCCTGCGCGCTCGACGTCGAGGTGCTCGATCGGACGACCATCGGCCGTGTGCGCGGTTCGAAGCAGCAGACCTATACCGCCGGCGTCGTCTGCGCCAAGGTCGCCCGTTACGCCGAGCGCATCCATCATCCGGAACGGCTGACGCATCCGATGCGGCGCGCGGGACCGAAGGGCTCCGGGCAGTTCGAGCGGATCACCTGGGATGAAGCGCTGGACGAGATCGCGCGTCGCTTCATCTCGGCCGAGCGTGAATTCGGTGCGGAGTCGGTCTGGCCCTACTACTACGCCGGCACCATGGGCCTTGTGATGCGCGACGGCATCAATCGCCTGACCCATGTGAAGAAATATTCGCGCTTCTACTCGACCATCTGCGCCAATGTCGCGCGGATCGGCTTTGCGATCGGCACGGGCAAGATCGCCGGCGTCGACCCGCGCGAGATGGCCGTCTCCGACCTCGTCGTGATCTGGGGCACCAATCCCGTCAACACCCAGGTCAATGTGATGACGCATGCCGCGCGCGCCCGGAAGGAGCGCGGCGCGAAGATCGCGGCCGTCGACATCTACGACAACGAGACCATGAAGCAGGCTGACATCCGGATCATCCTGCGTCCGGGCACCGATGGCGCCTTTGCCTGTGGCGTCATGCATGTGCTGTTTCGCGACGGCTATGCCGATCGCGACTACATGGACCGCTATACGGATTGTCCGGCGGAACTCGAGGCGCATCTGAAGACCCGCACGCCCGAATGGGCGTCCGCGATCTGCGGCGTGCCGGTCGCGGAGATCGAGGCGTTCGCGCGCGCCGTCGGCGAGACCAAGCGCACCTTCTTCCGGCTCGGCTATGGCTTCACCCGCAGCCGCAATGGCGCGACGCAGATGCATGCTGCGTCGTGCATTGCGGCCGTCACCGGCGCCTGGCAATATGAAGGCGGCGGCGCCTTCTTCAACAACGCCGCGCTGTGGGGATTCGACGAAGCCATCATCGAGGGGCACGATGAGATCGACAAGAGCGTCAGGATCCTCGACCAATCCAAGGTCGGCCGCATCCTGACCGGCGATTCCGCAGCGCTTGTGTGGCGGCGGTCCTGTCAAGGCGATGCTGATCCAGAACACCAATCCGATGACGGTGGCGCCGGAGCAGGCGCTGGTGCGCCAGGGCTTTGCGCGCGAGGATCTGTTTGTCGCGGTGCATGAGCAGTTCATGACCGAGACGGCGCAAATGGCCGACATCGTGCTGCCGGCGACCATGTTCATGGAACATGACGACGTCTATTACGGCGGCGGCCATCAGCACATTTCGGTCGGCCCGAAGCTGATCGATCCTCCGGGCGAGTGCCGATCCAATCACGAGGTGCTGCAAGGGCTGGCGCGTCGGCTGCGCGCCGTCCATCCCGGCTTCGAGATGACGCCGCGCGAGCTGATCGACGCGACCTTGAAGCGGAGCGGTCACGGCGATATCGAAGGCCTTGAGGCCGATATCTGGCGCGACCTGCAGCCGGACTTCCGCACCTCGCATTATCTCGACGGATTCGCCCACAAGGACGGCAAGTTTCACTTCAAGGCCGATTGGGCGAATCCGCCGTTCGGCCGCCCGATGGGCGACATCGCCAGCATGCCCTCGCTGCCCGACCATTGGGCTGTCATCGAGGACATTGACCAGCATCATCCGTTCCGGCTCGCGACCAGTCCGTCGCGCTCGTTCCTCAACACCACCTTCAACGAGACGCCGTCGTCGCAGGCGCGCGAGGGCGCGCCGTCGGTCATGATCCATCCGCTCGATGCTGCCGCGCTCGATATCGCCGACGGCGATGCGGTGACGCTCGGTAACGGCCGCGGCGAGACCTCCTTGACCGCCCGGCTGTTCGAGGGCGTGCGGCGCGGCGTCCTGATCGCCGAATCGGTTCATCCCAATCACAGCCATATCGGCGGCCGCGGCATCAACGTGCTGACCGGCGCTGAGGCCATCGCGCCGATTGGGGGCGCCGCGTTCCACGACAACAAGGTCTGGCTGCGGAAGGCTGTGACGGTCTGAACGCCCCAGCCCGCGTATTCTGTGGAAATGAAAAGAATTCGAATAGTTCCAAGGGCTTACATGCCATTTGGGCAGGGGCTCCGATACAGCCGGGCTGTCCGATCCATGAATCGCCTCCGTCTCGCATTTTCTTCTTGAGCAACGCTCATTTCTGCGCTAAGTATATTTGAGCGTTGCTCAAAATATTAGGTGCTATGATGACGACCCAAGCTCTGCGGATGGCGAGTGTTTTTCCGGCGATGCGCTCGCGCTGGTGAACGGTTTCGTCCGGATCGTGTCTCACTTGGTAACGGCGCCGGTCGAGCGGATCGCTGATGCCTGTGACGTCGCAGGCCTCTTGGCCGCCCGACGCGCTATGGGTTCGGCTGGCGCGCGCCTGTACCGGGCGGCTGGCCGGGACGGGCATCGCGTCCGCCGTCGCGGTCTGTTCGGCTGTTTGCATTACCTGAGTGAGCTGACCTGAGGTCGCGTCAATTCTCGTGTCCGGCGCAATGAAGTGCTCACCATGTCCCAATATGCCGCGCTCATCGATCGATCGTCGGGTAATTGGATAAGCTTTTCGTCCATCATGTCGGCGACATCCTTGCCACCATCAGGCAGCGGTCTCGTTGCGCTTCCGCCTTTGTATCGTCGTTTGCATTCTCGATAGTCGGTTCTTCATTTCGGCCAGCGCGGCGCATCACGGATCGGCCGCGGCACAGCAGGAAAGACCCATGATCAAGCAGTTGATGTCGTCCCGCCGTTTCGCGCCGCTGTTCTGGGCGCAGTTCTGCTCGGCGCTAAACGACAACGTGCTCAAGAACGCGCTGGTCATCATGCTGCTCTACGGCGCGGTGGCGACGCATGGCGACGCCCTGGTCACCGTCGCAGGCGCCGTGTTCATCTTCCCGTTCTTCATCCTGTCCGGGCTCGGCGGCGAACTCGCCGACAAATACGTCAAGGGCGTCGTCGCCCGCCGGCTGAAGTTCGCCGAGATCTTTGCCGCTGTCTTCGCAGCGCTCGGCTTCTTCATGCATTCCGTCCCGCTGCTGTTCGTCGCGCTCGCGCTGTTCGGCATCGTCGCGGCGCTGTTCGGGCCGGTGAAATACGCGATGCTGCCGGATCAGCTCGCGGTCGGCGAACTCGCCACCGGCAACGCGCTGGTCGAAGGCGCGACCTTCATGGCGATCCTGATCGGCACCATCGCCGGCGGCCAGCTCGTCTCTGAAACCACGCATATGGGCCTGGTGTCGCTCGCGGTCGTCGGGCTTGCGCTGCTCTCCTGGGGCTCGGCGTCGCGCATCCCGCATACGGCGCCGTCCGCGCCCGAACTGCCGATCAGCCGCAATCCCTGGACCTCGACCGCGCATCTGTTGAAGTCGCTCTATGCCGAGCCGCGGCTGTGGGACGGCATGATGATCGTCTCCTGGTTCTGGCTCGCCGGCGCGGTCGTGCTGTCGCTGCTGCCCGCACTGATCAAGGACGTCGTCGGCGGCACCGAAGGCGTCGTCACGCTGTGCCTTGCGATCTTCGCGATCGGCATCGCGATCGGCTCGCTGTTTGCCGCCCAGCTCAGCCATGTCAGGCCCAATCTCGCGCTGGTGCCGATCGGCGCCATCGTGATGGGCGTGGTCGGTCTCGATCTCGCCTGGGCGATCGGCACGACCACGACCGGCACCGACATCACGCCGGTGCGCCTTTGTCACGCTCCTGGACGGGCCTGCATCTGCTCGATCGACTTCGCGTTGTTCGCCTTCGGCGGCGGCCTGTTCGTGGTGCCGTCCTTTGCCGCGGTGCAGGCCTGGTCGGCGCCGTCCGAGCGCGCCCGCGTGATCGCCGCCGGCAACGTCCTGCAGGCTGCCTTCATGGTGGTCGGCTCGCTGGTCGTCGCTGGCCTGCAGGCGGCCGGCCTGTCGGTGGCCTGGATTTTCTTTGGTCTCGCGCTCGCAAGCTTCGGCTCGGTCTGGTTCGTGCTCAGCAAATGGGGCAGGGAAGGCGTGCGCGATTTCGGCTCGCTGCTGTTCCGCGCGCTGTTCCGCATCGAGGTGCGCGGGCTGGAGAACCTGCCGCCGGCCGGCACCCGCATGCTGATCGCGCCCAACCATGTCAGCCTGATCGACGGCCCGCTGCTGCACGCCGTGCTGCCGATCGACGCGACCTTCGCGGTCGACACCGGGATCGCGAAAGCCTGGTGGGCGAAGCCTTCCTGAAGATGGTCCGCCACTATCACCATCGATCCGACCAAGCCGCTCGGCGCGCGCGACCTGATCAAGCTGGTCGCCGCCGGCGAGCCGGTGGTGATTTTCCCGGAGGGCCGCATCACCGTCTCCGGCTCGCTGATGAAGGTCTATGACGGCACCGCGATGATCGCCGACAAGGCCGACGCCGTCGTCGTGCCCGTGCGCATCGAGGGCGCGCAGCGCTCGCATCTCAGCTACCTCAAGAACGGCGAGATCAAGCGCTCCTGGTTTCCGAAGGTGACGGTCACGATCCTGCCGCCGGTGAAGCTCGACGATCGACGCACTCGCTGAAGGGCAAGGCGCCGCCGCAATGCCGCCGGAGCTGCGCTGCAGGACGTCATGATCGACGCCATGGTCAAGAACGCGATGCTCGACCAGACCCTGTTCGAGGCGCTGGCGCATGCCTATCGCGACCGCGACACCGGCAAGGTGCTGATCGAGGATCCGCTCGGCACCCAGCTGACCTATCGCAAGCTGATGCTCGGCGCCCAGGTGCTCAGCCGCAAGCTGGAAGAGGGCACAGCAGTCGGCGAGAATATCGGCGTGCTGCTGCCGAACTCGGCCGGCGTCGCCGTGGTGTTCATGGCGCTGCAGTCGATCGGCCGCGTGCCGGCGATGCTGAATTTCTCCGCCGGCCCTGTCAACGTGCTGGCGGCGATGAAGGCGGCGCAGGTCACGACCGTGCTGACGTCGCAGGCTTTCATCGAGAAGGGCAAGCTCGACAAGCTGATGGCCGCGATCGAAGGCCAGGCGCGGGTGGTCTATCTCGAAGACGTCCGGGCCTCAGTTCGGCCTTGCGACAAGATCAGCGGCCTGCTCGACGGCATCGCGCCGCGCGTTGCCTCGCAACGCCAATGATCCGGCGGTGATCCTGTTCACCTCCGGCTCGGAGGGCACGCCCAAGGGCGTCGTGCTGTCCCATCGCAACATTCTCGCCAATGCGGCGCAGGCGCTGGCGCGGGTCGACGCCAATGCCAATGACAAGGTGTTCAACGTGCTGCCGGTGTTCCACTCCTTTGGCCTCACCGGCGGCTTGATGATGCCGCATGCTGGCGGGCATTCCGATCTACATGTATCCGTCGCCGCTGCATTACCGGATCGTGCCCGAGCTGATCTACCAGACCGGCGCCACCATCCTGTTCGGCACCGACACCTTCCTGACCGGCTATGCGCGCTCGGCTCATGCCTACGACTTCCGCACGCTTGCGGCTGGTGATCGCCGGCGCCGAGCCGGTGAAGGACCGCACGCGGCAGGTCTATATGGAGCGCTACGGCATCCGCATGCTCGAAGGCTATGGCGTCACCGAGACCGCGCCGGTGCTGGCGATGAACACGCCGATGGCCAATCGCGCCGGCACCGTCGGCCGGCTGTCGCCGCTGATGGAAGCACGCCTTGATCCGGTCCCGGGCATCGAGGAGGGCGGGCGGCTGTCGGTGCGCGGCCCCAACGTGATGCTCGGCTATCTGCGCGCCGAAAATCCCGGCGTGCTGGAGCCGCTGGCCGACGGCTGGCACGACACCGGCGACATCGTCACCATCGACGCGCAGGGCTTCATCGCGATCAAGGGCCGCGCCAAGCGCTTTGCCAAGATCGCCGGCGAGATGGTCTCGCTGTCGGTGGTCGAAGCGATGGCTGCCGCATTGTGGCCGCAGGCGATCTCGGTCGCGGTGTCGATCCCCGACCAGCGCAAGGGCGAACGCATCGTGCTGCTGACCACGCAGAAGGACGCCGACCGCAGCGCGATGCAGCGTCAGGCCAAGGCGCAAGGCGCGGCCGAGCTTGCGGTGCCCGCAACCATCATGGTGGTCGACAAGGTGCCGCTGCTCGGCAGCGGCAAGACCGACTATGTCGCCGCCAAGGCGCTGGCCGAGGAGACTGCCGGCGCAGCCCAGGAGCGCGATGTGGCGTGAGGCGTTCGCTGCGTACCCGACCGAGACAGGGCAGCCCCCGCACCGCGGGGGTCGTTCTGCTGCATGGCATCGCGGGCCGCTCACTGATGCTCCGCCGGATGGAGCGGGCGCTGCAGCGCGCGGGCTTTGCGACGCTCAATCTCGACTATCAGAGCCGCAAGAAGCCGCTCGATCGGACTGGCCGAGGACATCCATCCGGCGGTCGCGGCCTTTGCGGCCGCGCAGGATGGTCCGATCCATTTCGTCACGCCATTCGATGGGCGGGCTGCTGGCGCGCGTCTATCTCGCGCGGCATCGGCCCGAGCGCGGCTCGGCCGCGTGGTCATGCTGGGCACGCCGAACGGCGGCAGCGAGATCGCCGATCGGCTCAAGGACATCTCGCTCTATCGCAGCTATTTCGGCCCGGCCGGCCTGCAGCTCGTGACCACCAGGGGATGCGACCTTGGCAGCGCTGCCGCCGCTCGACTACGAGGTCGGCATCATCGCCGGCAACCGCTTCCTCGATCCGATCTCGGCACTGCTCGTGTTGCCGTGGCCGAATGACGGCCGTGTCTCGGTGGCGAGCTGCAAGCTCGAGGACATGGCCGATCACACCATGGTCAAGGCTTCGCACATGGGCTTGCTGGTCCATCCCACAGCGGTCAGGCAGACCGTCGCGTTCCTGCGCGACGGCCGTTTCGAGGCGGCCCGCACGATGTGGCGAACGGCGCGTGACGCGCATCGCGCGGCGGGCTGACGCAAGTTTTCCTTGCTCTGGCATTGCTATCCGGCGACAATCCCGCCTCTTTCGATCGCAGACAGGCAAGGCCATGACCGACAGCAGCGTGATCCTCGACAAGCGCGGACAATCCATCTGGATCACCATCAACCGGCCGGAGAAGCGCAACGCGCTCAATGGCGATGTCATCGCCGGCATCGCGCGCGGCTACGCGCAGGCGCATGAGGATGCCGACGTGCGCGTCATCGTGCTGACCGGCGCGGGCGAGAAGGCATTCTGCGCCGGCGCCGATCTGCAGAATTCGGGCGCCGCCTTTGCGATGGATTTCTCCAGGCCCAATGCCGACTATGCCGATCTGATGCGATTGTCGCAAAACGCAACCAAGCCGGCGATCGCGCGCGTGAACGGCGTCTGCATGGCCGGCGGCATGGGCCTGTTGTGCATGACCGACATGGCGGTGGCCGCCGATCATGTGATCTTCGGCCTGCCGGAGGTGAAGGTCGGCGTGTTCCCGATGCAGGTGCTGAGCCTGCTGCAGGAGATCGCGCCGCGGCGCCTCATCAACGAATGGGCGCTGACCGGCGAGCCGTTCGATGCGGCGACGGCGCAGGCCGCTGGTCTGCTCAACCATGTGGTGCCCGCGGCCGAGCTCGACGCCAAGATCGACTGGCTGATCGGCCGCATCACCGACAAATCGCCGACCGCAATCCGCCGCGGCAAATACGCCATGCGCGCCATCGGCGCGATGTCCTTCGACGAGAGCATCGCCTATCTGGAGAGCCAGATCGCGATTTTGGCGATGACCGAGGACGCCAAGGAAGGCCTGAGAGCATTTTGCCGAGAAGCGCAAGCCGGTGTGGACGGGGAAGTAAGGAACGATGAATCCCGGATCGCGCTCACTGCGTTCGCTTGTCCGGGACGACGGCGGAGGATGAGGCGATCATTGGCGACGGTTAGTCACGCCGAAATCGCACATGATGACCCGATCGCCGCGCCTGCGCGACGCAGTGGCCGATACGCTGAGCTTGCCGAACTGGCCAAGGCCGTAACCATAGAAGACGGCACTAAAGATCAGCGCCTGCAAAGAAGGTCGTTCCCGTGTCGGGCACGGGCGTGCCGCGCTGATATGGCAAGAATTGCGCGAAGATCGAAACGCGAAACTCGAACACGAGATTGATCGCCATCACCCCGAACAGCGCCAAGCCGCGCAGGATGTCGATTGCGACGAGGCGGTCGGGAGCTGGAAGCGGGACTGCGGACGCAATGTGACGCTGCAGAGGATCGGGATCGGCCATGCGCAATAGCGGGGTTGTTCAACTTCCTCCATCAAGCTGAAGTTGCCGCCTGATTGCAAGGCCCCGGTTTCCTGTCGTCTGGCATCACCGCCATCGTCGCTGCCTGGTATTTGCGGTCGTTCGGCCGATCGCGAAGAACAGCAGGGCGCCGAGCGCGACCGTCGCTACGCGCGCGATCTCGCCCGGAATGACCATGGCATGGTCTGCGGATTCGCTGCTGAACGAGCCCCTGACACGGTGCAGCCGCGTCACCGGATGGTCGAGATTGTCGGTGCGATCCGGCACCAGCGGCACGTCGGTCTGTTGTCCGGCAACCGCCTTGCGCGCGAGATAGTGATCGAGATAGCCGGGTGCGACGGTGTTGCCGATGATGGTCAGCCAGGTCTGCCAGCCGATCCAGTATTCGCGGAACGGCCCGTCGGCCACGCGATAGACCGCGTCGGCGATCACCTCGGGCTCGACCGGCTGGCCCATCGGCCGCGGCGTGTGCGCAAGATGGGCGCGCGCCCAGTCGAATTGCGGCGTGTTCACCGCCGGCAGATCCACCATGCTGATCGAAATGGCCGAGCGCTCGTTGAGCAGCTCGGTGCGCAGCGAATCCGTGAAGCCGCGGATCGCGTGCTTGGCGCCGCAATAGGCCGACTGCAGCGGGATGCCGCGATAGGCGAGCGCCGAGCCGATCTGGATGATCCGGCCACGGCCGCGCCGCCGCATCGATTTCAGCGCGGCCATGGTGCCGTAGACGAAGCCGAGATAAGTCACCTCGGTGACGCGGTGGAATTCCTCCGGCGTGATGTCGGCGACGGTCGAGAACACCGTCTCCATCGCGTCGTTGATCCAGACGTCGACGCCGCCGAGCCGCTGCTGCAGCCGCTCGGCGGCGGCGAACAGAGCCTGCGCGTCGGCGACGTCGGCAGCTTCGAACTCGACATGGGCCGAGCAGCCGTGAAGCTCGCGTTGCACGTCCTGCAGTGCGGACAGGTCGCGCGCGATCAGGCCGACCCGGTCGCCGGCCTCAGCGAAGCGCTGCGCGATGGCGCGCCCGACGCCGGCGGAGGCGCCGGTGATGATGACGGTGCGGGATTCTCGTTGACGAGGCATGTTCAATCTCCCAGCGCCCCAACTTTAAACGCGGAGAGACCGTCAATGTTTCGCACGCGGAGAGCCAGACCTGTGAAGCTTTGGTAAGCTTGCAGGCGGCCTGCGTGCTCAGCCCGCGTTCGGCTTCAGCCCAGCGGCCTCGATGCCGGCAATGGCGCAGATCTCGTCATTGTCGGAGGTGTCGCCGGAGACGCCGACGGCGCCGAGCAGGGTGGCGCCGTCCATGATCAGCACGCCGCCGGGCACCGGCACCAGGCGGCCCTGCGCGAGCGTGTTCACCGCGTCGACGAAATAGGCCTGCTCCTGCGCGCGCTGGAACAGCGCCCGCGAGCCCATGCCCATCGCGAGCGCGCCATAGGCCTTGCCGTGCGCGATCTCGGCGCGCATCAGGCTGGTGCCGTCCTGCGCGGCGGTGACCTTCACCGCGCCGCGGGCGTCGAGAATGGTGATGACGAGCGGCTTCAGTTTCTTCTCGACGGCCTTGGCGAGCGCGGCATCGAGGATCTTGCGGGCGATGTCGAGGGTGAGTTCGGCCATGGTCAGTTTCCTTTGCGGTCGGCGATGAAATTCTTCGAGGCGGGCGCGCGATCGAGGCTCATCGCCAGGACGCGCGCGGCATGGACGGCGCCGCGCGCGGCACCGTCCTTGATCTGGTGCCGGCACGAGGTGCCGTCGGCGACGATGAAGGTGGCTGCATCGGCGCTTGCGCACGGCCGGCAGCAGCGACAGCTTCCGCCATCGCGATCGAGGCCTCATAGGTGTCGGCGCCGTAGCCGAACGCGCCGGCCATGCCGCAGCAGGAGGACTCGACGGTCTCGACGCTGAGTTCAGGGATCAGCCGCAGCACCTGCTCGACCGGCTTGAACGCACCAAAGGATTTCTGGTGGCAATGGCCGTGCAGCAGCGCCTTGCCGGGCAGGGGCGCCGAGCGGCAATTGCAGCCGGCCGGCTCTCGGCCTCGCGCACCAGAAACTCCTCGAACAGCAGCGCGTGCGCGCTGACGCTCTTGGCCGTCGTCGTCCGAGCGCAGCGACAGCAGCTCGTCGCGCAAGCGTGAGCAGGCAGCTCGGCTCGAGGCCGATGATCGGCACGCCGCGCGCGGCGAACGGCGCGTAGGTCTCGACCAGCCGATTCGAGCTCGGCGCGCGGCCTGATCGACCAGGCCGGCGGAGAGGAAGGTGCGGCCGCAGCACAGCGGTCGGCCGCCGTCTGCCGGCTTCGGCATATGGACGCGATAGCCGCCGGCGACCAGCACGCGCAGCGCGGCGTCGAGGTTCTCGCGCTCGTAGATGCGGTTGAAGGTATCGGCGAACAGCACGACCTCGCGGCCGTCCGCCGGGCCCATCGCCTCGACGTCGACGCGGAACGTGTCGCGGCGGAACGCCGGCAGCGCGCGCTTGGCGCTGATGCCGGCGAATGCGCTCCAGCAGCTTGCGCAGCAGCGGGCTGTGATTGCGCAGGTTCAGCAGCGGCGCGAAGCGCGCGGCAAAGCCGGCATAATGCGGCAGATAGCCGACCAGGCGGTCGCGCAAGCGAAAGGCCGTGCGTCTTGGCGCGCGCGCGCCAGCACCTCGATCTTCATCTTGGCCATGTCGACGCCGGTCGGGCATTCGTGGCGGCAGGCCTTGCAGGAGACGCAGAGCTTCATCGTCTCCATCATCTCGTCGGACGACAAGCGCGTCCGGTCCGAGCTGGCCGGAGATCGCGAGCCGCAGCGTATTGGCGCGGCCGCGCGTGACATCCTTCTCGTTGCGGGTGGCGCGATAGGACGGGCACATCACGCCGCCTTCGAGCTTGCGGCAGGCGCCGTTGTTGTTGCACATCTCGACCGCGCCCTGGAAACCGCCGCCGGCGCCGGGATAGGCCGACCAGTCGAGCACGGTCTTCAATTCGCCGACGCGATAGTCCGGCGGATAGCGGAACAGCGAGCGGTCGTCCATCTTGGGCGGATCGACGATCTTGCCGGGATTGAGCACGTTGCCCGGATCGAAGCGGTGCTTGACCTCGCTGAAATCGGCGACGATGCGCGAGCCGAACATCGTCTCGTGGAATTCCGAGCGCACGATGCCGTCGCCATGCTCGCCGGAATGCGAGCCCTTGTATTCGCGCACCATCGCGAAGGCTTCTTCGGCGATGGCGCGCATCGCCTTGACGTCCTTCTCCAGCTTCAGGTTCAGCACCGGGCGCACATGCAGGCAGCCTTCGCGAGGCATGCGCATACATGGTGCCGCGGGTGCCGTGCTTGGCGAAGACGTCGTTGAGCCGCTCGGTGTAGTCGGCGAGATGCGGCAGCGGCACCGCGCAATCCTCGACGAAGGAGACCGGCTTGCCCTCCTGCTTCATCGACATCATGACGTTGAGGCCGGCGGCGCGGAATTCGGCGATCGCCGGTCTGCAGCGCGGGCTCGATGATCTCGACCACGCCGCCCCATTTGCGCGGCGGGTTGTCCCAGCCGAAGCCGAGATCGCCCATCAGCTCGGTGAGCTGCTTCAGCTTGGCGCAGGTTCTCGGCCTGGTCTTCCTCGGCGAATTCGACGATCAGGATCGCGTCGGGATCGCCGCGCACCGCGGCGTCGATGATCGGCTGGAACATCGCGATCTCGCGGCCCAGCGCGATCATGGTGCGGTCGACCAGCTCGACCGCGATCGGGCTGCAGCTTCACCAGATGCTGGGCGGCATCCATCGCCTCGTAGAAGCTGCCGAAATGGCAGACGCCGAGCACCTTGTTGCGGATCACCGGCCACAGCTTCAGCTCGACCTGGTGGTGAAGGCGAGCGTGCCTTCGGAGCCGACCAGCAGATGCGCCATGTTGTTGGCGGCGTTGCGCGGCGCCAGCGCATCGAGATTGTAGCCGCCGACCCGGCGCTGCACCTTCGGAAATTGCTCGGCGATCTCGGCGGCCTCGCGCTCGCCGAGCGCCAGCATGTCGCGAAACAGCGCGAGGCCGCTCGTCGGCGCATCTGCACGTCGGCTGAGATCGCGCGGCACCTCGCCGAAATGCAGCTGCGTGCCGTCGGCCAGCGCCGCATCCATCGACAATCGTGTTGTCGCGCATGGTGCCGTAGCGCAAGCGAGCGGCCGCCGCAGGAATTGTTGCCGGCCATGCCGCCGATGGTGGCGCGCGAGGCGGTGGAGACGTCGACCGGAAACCACAGGCCGTGCTTCTTCAGCTGCCGGTTGAGGTCGTCGAGCACGATGCCGGGCTCGACCACGCAGGTCCGGTTCTCGACGTCGAGCGAGATGATGCGGTTCAGGTGTTTCGAGAAGTCGATGACGATGCCGTCATTGACGGTCTGGCCGCATTGCGAGGTGCCGCCGCCGCGCGGCGTGACGATACGGCCGTGCGTCGCGCGCGATCGCCAGCGCCCGCAGCGCCTCGTCGATGGTGCGCGGCACCACCACGCCGGCCGGCATGATCTGGTAGAACGAGGCGTCGGTGGCATAGCGGCCGCGGTTGAAGCGGTCGAACAAGCACCTCGCCGGTGATCTCGCGCGCGAGCTGCTGTTCGAGCTGCGACGGGCCGGCTTGCGCTTGGGACATCGCATTCCTCGGTCGCCCTGTCAGGGCACGGACGCCGATCGCGCCAGCATGTCATTCATTTACGGTAGCGGTCAATAATTTTGAATGCAAAATTAGGCCGACGTCGGCGCAGGTCTCGATCGACCTGGCGGCTCCGAGCGCGGCCGTCGCGGCGCTCGCTCGTCGAGATGCTCGACCGCGGCGGTGCGCTTGTTGCGCAGATGCTGGAACAGGATGTCGGTGAGTTCGCTGCCGGCGCGGCGGCGCAGCGCGTCCAGGATCGCCTCGTGCTCGCGCATCGCCTCGCCCCAGCGCTCGCGCTTGCGGGCGAAATTGGCGGAGTAGCGCACCCGGCGGATCCGCCCGGCGAAGTTCGCATAGGTCGCCGTGCAGCGCCGCGTTGCGCGAGGCCTCGACGATCTTCTGGTGGATCAGCTGGTTGACGCGGAAATAGCCGTGCATGTCGCGGTGCAGGTAGAAGCCGTACATCTCGTGATGCAGCCGCTCGATCTTCGGCGATCTCGGCATCCGTGATGTTTTCGCAGGCGAGCCGGCCGGCGAGGCCTTCGAGGCCGCCCATGATGTCGAACAATTCGGCGAGATCGTCGCTCGCTCAACTGCCGCACCCGGGCGCCGCGGTTGGGCAGCAGCTCGACCAGCCCTTCGGCCGCCAGCACCTTCAAGGCTTCGCGCAGCGGCGTGCGCGAGATGCCCAGCATCTCGCAGAGCTGGCGCTCGGGAATGCGGCCGCCGTCGGGGATGTTGCCCTCGACGATATGGTCGCGCAGCCGGGTCAGGATCTCGTCGTGCAGCGACAGGTCTTCGCGCGCCGGCGTGTCCGCCGCCGGCGCCGACGGCCGTCGAGGCGGCGTCATCTGGGAATCATGGATTTCATGGCGGGAACATAGCCGCCGATGCGGAGCGCCGTCGACGACAAAATTGTAAACAATTTAGTGAGTTGATGTCGATCAAAATTGAATGCAATACTGTCGTGACCAAGACGCCGCATCGAGGGAGGATCGCCATGACCCAGCACCAGGGACGCCATTTTCTGCAAATTCCGGGCCCGAGCCCGGTGCCGGATCGCGTGCTGCGCGCCATGGACATGCCGGTCATCGACCACCGCAGCGCCGAATTCGCCGAGCTCGGCAAGACGGTGCTCGAAGGCTGCCAGAAGATCTTCAAGACCACCGGCCCGGTGATCATTTTCCCGTCCTCGGGCACCGGCGCCTGGGAAGCGGCGATCGTCAACACGCTGTCGCCCGGCGACAAGGTGCTGATGGTCGAGACCGGCCATTTCGCCACGCTGTGGCGGCAGATGGCGGCGCGCTGGGGCATCGAGGTCGATTTCATGCCGGGCGACTGGCGCCACGGCGCCGACCCCGCCGCGATCGAGGCGAAGCTGACGCGCGGACAAGGCGCACGCCATCAAGGCCGTGATGGTGGTGCACAACGAGACCTCGACCGGCGTCACCAGCCGGATCGGCGAGATCCGCGCCGCGATGGACCGCGCCGGCCATCCGGCGCTGCTGATGGTCGATACGATCTCCTCGCTCGGCTCGGTCGATTTCCGGCACGACGAGTGGAAGGTCGACGTCACCGTCAGCTGCTCGCAGAAGGGCTTCATGCTGCCGCCGGGGCTCGGCTTCAACGCGATCTCCGAGAAGGCGCGCGCCGCTGCCAAGACCAACAAGATGCCGCGCTCCTATTGGGATTGGGAGGAGATGCTCAAGCCCAACGCCAACGGCTTCTTCCCCTACACGCCGGCGACCAACCTGCTCTACGGCCTGCGCGAGGCCATCGCGATGCTGCTGGAGGAAGGGCTGGACAACGTGTTCGCCCGCCACAAGCGCCTGGCGGCCGCGACCCGCGCCGCCGTCGACGCATTGGGGCCTGGAAGTGCTGTGCCAGGAGCCGGCGGAATATTCGCCGGTGCTGACCGCCGTGCTGATGCCGCCGGGCCATGACGCCGACCAGTTCCGCAAGGTCGTGCTCGAGAACTACAACATGTCGCTCGGCTCCGGCCTGAGCAAGGTCGCGGGCAAGGTGTTCCGCATCGGCCATCTCGGCGAGTGCAACGAGCTGACCCTGATGGGCGCGCTGTCCGGCGTCGAGATGGGGCTTGTCGGCGGCCGGCGTGCCGCACCGCGCCGGCGGCGTCGATGCCGCGATGAAGTCGCTGGAAGAGCGCACCGGATCGAATGCGCCGGCGCATCTGAAGGTGGTCAAGACCTGATCGAATGAAGACGCGGCGCCGGTCGCACGGATGCCGCGTCTGGTTTGCTGCGCCAAAGCCATCAACAAAATTCCAAATGTCGGGAGTGAAAATGCGGATCGCGGTTCAAGGCCACGCATGTCGTGCTCGCGATGCTCTGCGTGATGTACTTCATCACCTATATCGACCGGGTCAACATCAGCACGGCGGCCAGCGAGATCCAGAAGGAGCTCGTCGCTCAGCAACACCGCAGCTCGGCTTCGTGTTCTCCGCCTTCGCCTATCCCTATCTGCTGTTCCAGGTGACCGGCGGCTGGGTCGGCGATCGCTTCGGCCCGCGCAAGACCCTGTTCTGGTGCGGCATGATCTGGGCCGCTGTCGACGATCGCTGACCGGCTTCGTCAACAGCCTGCTCGACGCTGTTCCTGGCGCGCGTTGCGCTCGGCTTCGGCGAGGGCGCGACCTTCCCGACCGCGACGCGCGCGATGCAGTACTGGACGCCGCGAGCGCAGCCGCGGCTTTGCGCAGGGCCTGACCCACGCCTTCGCGCGGCTCGGCAATGCCGTGACGCCGCCGCTGGTCGCGGCGCTGATGGCGTGGCTGACCTGGCGCGGCTCGTTCTTGGTGCTCGGCGTCGTCAGCCTGGTCTGGGGCGTCGTCTGGGTGCTGCTATTTCCGCAACGAGCCGAAGGAGCATCGCCGATATCACCGAGGCGGAGATTGGCGACGCTGCCGCCGCGCCCGACCGGCGCCAGGCCGCCGGTGCCGTGGGGGCCGCTGCTGCGCCGGATGTGGCCGGTGACCCTGACCTATTTCTGTTACGGCTGGAGCCTCTGGCTCTACCTCAACTGGCTGCCGCTGTTCTTCAAGAACAACTACGGCCTCGATCTCAAGAAATCGGCGCTGTTCGCCTCCGGCGTGTTCTTCGCCGGCGTGATCGGCGACAGCGTCGGCGGCATTGCCTCGGACGCGCTGCTCAAGCGCACCGGCAATGTCCGCTTTGCGCGGCTCAGCGTCACGGTGACGGGCTTTGTCGGCGCGCTGGCTGTCGCTGTTGCCGATCCTGTTCGTCCACGACATGACGCATCGTCGCGCTGTGCCTGTCGGCCGGCTTCTTCTTCGCCGAGCTGGTGATCGGCCCGATGTGGTCGGTGCCGATGGACATTGCGCCGCGATATTCCGGCACGGCCGCGGGCATGATGAACATCGGCTCGGCGCTGTGCGGCGATCGTCTCGCCGCTGGTCGCGGGTGTCGTGATCGATGTCACCGGCAACTGGTACCTGCCGTTCATCATGTCGATGGGGGTGCTGCTGGTCGGCGGCGTCTCCGCGTTCCTGGATGCGTCCGGAGCTGCCCTTCACCGATGCCGTGGAACTCGCTGCCGCCCGGCAAGATCGTGGCGGCGGAATGATCGGGAGACGCGGCCAACACCGGGGCCATCGGATGGATTGACAGCGGCGCCATCAGCCTTGCCAAAGGCTGAGGGGACAAGCGCGGCCAATGGTGCTATTCGGGCCGCCAAACCAATCCGACAGACCGGGAAGGACGCCTATGACCTTGCATACTGGACGGCATTTTCTCCAGATTCCAGGACCGACCAACATCCCCGACCGGGTGCTGCGGGCCATGGACATGCCGGCCTGGACCATCGCGGTCCCGAATTCGCCGAGCTCGGCTTTGCGGTGCTGGCAGGCATGCAGCGGATGTTCCGCACCAAGCAGCCGGTCATCATCTATCCCTCGTCCGGCACCGGCGCCTGGGAAGCCGCGATCGTCAACACGCTGTCGCCCGGCGACAAGGTGCTGATGGCCGAGACCGGCCAGTTCGCGGTGCTGTGGCGCGGCATCGCCGACAAGTTCAAGCTCGACGTCGATTTCATGCCGGGCGACTGGCGCCATGGCGCCGACCTCGCCGCGATCGAGGCGCGGCTTGCCGCCGACAAGGCGCACAAGATCAAGGCCGTCTGCGTCGTCCACAACGAGACCTCGACCGGCTGCGTCACGCCAGCCGCTCGAGGTGCGCAAGGCGCTCGACCGCGCCAAGCATCCGGCGCTGTTGATGGTCGATACCATCTCCGGCCTCGGCTCGATGGAATATGAGCACGACGCCTGGGGCATCGACGTCTCGGTCGCCGGCTCGCAGAAGGGCCTGATGCTGCCGCCGGGCCTCGGCTTCAACGCGGTGTCGGAAAAGGCGCTCGCGGCCGCCAAGGCCAATCCGGACCTGCGCTCCTATTGGGAATGGCAGGAGATGATCGCCTTCAACAAGCTCGGCACCTTCCCCTATACGCCCGCGATCAACCTGCTGTTCGGCCTGCGCGAGGCGCATGAAGATGCTGGAGGAGGAGGGCCATCGAGAACGTGTTCGCCCGCCACCAGCGCCACAGCGCCGCGACGCGCGCGGCGATGAAGGTCTGGGGGCTGGACACGCAGTGCCAGGATCCGCAGGCGCATTCGCCGGCGCTGACCGGCGGCCGTCATGCCCGACGGCCATGACGCCGATCACTTCCGCAAGGTGGTGCTGGAGAATTTCGACATGTCGCTCGGCACCGGCCTGAACAAGATCAAGGGCAAGGTGTTCCGCATCGGCCATATCGGCCATTTCAACGATCTGATGCTGATGGGCACGCTGTCCGGCGTCGAGATGGGCCTCGATCTCGCCGAGCGTGCCGCATCGCGCCGGCGGCGTGCTGGCGGCCATGGACGTCCTGAAGAAGCGCGAAGTCGCGGCGATGCCGAAGGTCGCCTGAGGCGAACTTCAGCGCATCGCTGATGCTCAGATATGAGCGTGGAACAAGGCAGCTTTCCGTCCTAAAGCCGTTTGCTCCACGCAAACCGCAGGAAGTCCCGACATGAACGCTCCCGTGACCGGCACCGAGGACCTGATCTACTCCGTCGAGGACGGCATCGCGCGGATCACCTTCAACCGTCCGCAGGCGCGCAACGCGCTGACCTTTGCGATGTACGAGCAGATGGCCTCGATCTGCGAGAGCATCAACGCCGACCGCTCGATCAAGGCGCTGATCATGACCGGCGCCGGCGACAAGGCGTTCGCCTCCGGCACCGACATCTCGCAGTTCCGCGCCTTCAAGACCGCGCAGGATGCGCTCGACTACGAGGCGCGGATCGACCGCGTGCTCGGCACGCTGGAGAAGTGCCGCGTGCCGGTGATCGCCGCGATCGCCGGCGCCTGCACCGGCGGCGGCGCCGGCATCGCCGCCTGCTGCGACATCCGCATCGGCACCGGCGTCGACGCGGATCGGCTTTCCGATCGCGCGCACGCTCGGCAACTGCCTGTCGATGTCCAACATCTCGCGCGTGGTGTCGCTGATCGGTCCGGCGCGCACCAAGGACCTGATCTTCAAGGCGCGGCTCGTCGAGGCGCCGGAGGCGCTGGCGCTCGGCCTGCTCAACGAGATCGTGCCCGACGTCGAGACCCTGCAGCGCCGCGCGCTCGAGACCGCGAAGCTCGTCGCCTCGCACGCGCCGATCACGCTCGAAGTAACCAAGGAAGCGGTGCGCCGCATCCGCCGCACGCTGTCGCGCGACGAGGGCGAGGACCTGATCCTGAGCGCCTATATGAGCGAGGATTTCCGCGAGGGCATGGACGCCTTCCTCAACAAGCGCACGCCGAACTGGAAGGGCAAGTAACAGACAACAAGGCAGTAGCGACAGGGAGCCGCAAGCCTCCTGATCTGGGACGCGACGGTCGACGGCGATCTGCCACCTCATGCGAAAGTCAGCGGAGAGCGGATCGCCGGTCAGCTTGAACTGAACGACATAAGCCAGCAGTATCGGCACGATACAAGCGGGTGGCAAGATTGGGGAGAGAAACGCGTGCGCAACATCATCAAGGCCGACGGCTGCGCTGGCGGCGATGCTTTGCAGCGCGCCGGCGCTGGCCGGCTGGGAGCCGACCAAGCCGGTCGAGATCGTGGTGGCGGCCGGCGCCGGCGGCGCCTCCGACCAGATGGCGCGGATGATGCAGGCCGCGATCCAGAAGAACAATCTGATGAAGCAGCCGATGGTGGTGTCGCTGAAGGGCGGCGCCTCCGGCGCCGAAGCCCTGATGTACATGAAGTCCAGCGAGGGCGATCCGAACAAGGTCCTGATCGCCTATTCGCTGATCTACATGCTGCCGCTGTCGGCCAAGATCCCGTTCAACTGGCGCGAGCTGACGCCGGTCTCGGTGATCGCGCTCGACCAGTTCGTGCTGTGGGACAATGCCACGGGCCCGAAGACGGTGAAGGAGTTCATCGAGGCCGCGAAGGCCGTCGAGCTCGCCGTTCAAGATGGGCGGCACCGGCTCCAAGCGCGAGGACCACGTGCTGACCGTGTTCATCGAGAAGAAGACCGGCGCGAAGTTCTCCTATCTGCCGTACAAGTCCGGCGGCGAGGCCGCGACCCAGCTGGTCGGCAACCACACCGAATCCAACGTCAACAATCCGTCGCGAAAATCTCGAAGTCTGGCGCGCCGGCCAGGTGCGCCCGCTCTGCGTGTTCGACAAGGAGCGCATCTCCTACACCGCCAAGGTCACCGACACCCAGTCCTGGCACGACATCCCGACCTGCAAGGAGGAAGGGCTCGACGTGCAGTATCTGATGCTGCGCGCGATGTTCCTGCCCGGCAAGGTGACGCCGGAGCAGCAGGCGTTCTATGTCGACCTGTTCCAGAAGGTGATCGCAGACGCCGGAATACAAGGACTACATGGAGAAGCAGGCGCTGAAGCCGATCTTCCTCACCGGCAAGGACATGCTGCAGTTCCTCGAGGAGGACGACGCGCTCAACAAGTCAGCTGATGACGGAAGCGGGCTTTGTCGCGAAGTGATGTTGCTCAGGAGACGCTGTCATGCCCCGCGAAGTCGGGGCATCCAGTACTCCGGGAGAGCTTGACGTAACGCTGCCGTCTCGGACTACTGGATCGTCCGCCTTCGCGGACGATGACTCTGGTGTGAAGCGATAGATGTCCAATACCGATATCGAAATCGTCGTCGACGATCCGACCGCGCCGGAGGACGAACTCGCCCGCGGTGACCACGAACCGCACCGTCGAGATCGCGGTCTCGCTGCTGCTGCTCGCGCTCGCGGCGCTGCTCGGCTACGACAATTGGCGCACCGGCATCGGCTGGGATTCGACCGGCCCGCAGCCCGGCTATTTCCCGTTCTATCTCTCGGTGATCCTGGCCGGCGCCAGCCTCTACGGCCTCGCCGCAGCCTTGCTGTCGCGCAAGGAGGCGGCGGAGACCTTCGTCACCCGCGCGCAGCTGCGCCGCGTGATGGCGGTGTTCGTGCCGACGCTGCTGTTCTGCCTCGCCACGCAGTACCTCGGCCTCTATGTCGCGAGCTTCCTCCTGATCGCGGGCTTCATGCGCTTGGTCGGCAAGATCGCGCTGTGGAAGTCGCTGCTGACCGCCTTCGTGTTCACGCGCGGTCATGTTCGTCACCTTCGATATCGTGTTCGACGTCATCATGCCGAAGGGGCCGCTCGAAGCGGCCTTCGGGTATTAGCCGTCAGAATGACTTTCACCGTCATAGCGAGGAGCGAAGCGACGAAGCAATCCAGAGCTGTGCTTGGCAAGTCTGGATTGCTTCGCTTCGCTCGCAATGACGGAGACGAACTGGGTATGACGTAATGGAAGCCTTCGGTCTGCTGCTGCACGGCTTCGCCGTCCTGCTGACCTGGAAGACGCTGGCGCTGATGATGGTCGGGCCTCGTGCTCGGCATCTTCGTCGGCGTGCTGCCCGGCCTCGGCGGCCCGAACGGCGTTGCGATCCTGCTGCCGCTGACCTTCACGATGGATCCGACCTCGGCCATCGTGATGCTGTCCTGCATCTACTGGGGCGCGCTGTTCGGCGGCGCCATCACCTCGATCCTGTTCAACATCCCCGGCGAGGCCTGGTCGGTCGCCACCACCTTCGACGGCTATCCGATGGCGCAGCAGGGCAGGGCGGCGGAGGCGCTGACCGCGGCCTTCACCTCGTCCTTCATCGGCTCGCTGGTCGCGGTGCTGCTGATCACCTTCCTGGCGCCGATGATCTCGTCGTTCGCGCTGAAGTTCGGCCCGCCGGAGTTCTTCGCGGTCTATCTGCTGACCTTCTGCTCCTTCGTCGGCCTCGGCCGCGAGGACAAGCACAAGACGGTCATCTCGATGGCGCTCGGGCTGTTGCTCGCCGGCGATCGGCATGGACACCGTGTCCGGGCAGCTTGCGCATGACCTTCGGTTCGACGGACCTGTTGCGCGGCATCAACTTCCTGGTCGCCGTGATCGGCCTGTTCGGCATCAGCGAGATCCTGCTGACGATGGAGGAGCGGCTGGCGCTGCGCGGGCACGCGGCCGCGATCAGCCTGCGCGTGGTGCTGTCGGTGTGGAAGGACCTGCCGAAATACTGGGTGACGCTGCTGCGCTCGTCGGTGATCGGCTGCTGGCTCGGCATCACGCCGGGCGGCGCGATCGCGGCCTCCTTCATGGGCTACAATCTCGCCAAGCGCTTCTCCAAGGATCCGGACAGTTTCGGCAAGGGCCGCATCGAGGGCGTGTTCGCGCCGGAGACCGCGGCGCATGCGTCGGGCACCTCGGCGCTGCTGCCGATGCTGGCGCTCGGCATTCCCGGCTCCGGCACCGCCGCGATCCTGCTCGGCGGGCTGATGGTGTGGGGCCTCAATCCCGGGCCGCTGCTGTTCGTCGAGCACAAGGATTTCGTCTGGGGCCTGATCGCCTCGATGTATCTCGGCAATGTCGTCGGCCTCGTGCTGGTGCTGACCACCGTGCCGATCTTCGCCTCGATCCTGCGCGTGCCGTTCGCGGCGGTGGCGCCGATGATCGTGGTGTCCTGCGCGATCGGCGCCTACGCGATCCAGAACGCGATGTTCGACATCTGGCTGATGCTCGGCTTCGGCGTCGTCGGCTATGTCTTCAAGAAGATCGGCATTCCGCTGGCGCCGTTCACCCTCGCGCTGGTGCTCGGCAGCCGCGCCGAGGATGCGTTCCGCCTGTCGATGATCGGCTCCGGCGGGCGACATGCGGGTGTTCTGGTCGAACGGGCTGGTCGGCTACGATCACGACGCTCGCGATCGTGCTGCTGTTCTGGCCGCTGATCGACCGCCTGATCGGAAGCATCGGCAAGCTGCGCAGGCCGGCGAAGGCGAGTGCGTGATCGCGTTCTTCTTAACCTCGCCCCGCTTGCGGAGAGAGGTCGGATTGCATCGACAGATGCAATCCGGGTGAAGGAGGTACAGGTCGAACAACTCGCACCGCTCGCGCGTCTGCCCCTCGTCCTAACCTTCTCCCCGTAAGAACGGGGAGAAGGAGCGCACCATTTTCGGCGCGACAGTTCACACCACCTTCTGCTTCCTGAGATCCGCGATCTCGCCGTCGGTGAAGCCGAACTCGGAGAGGATCTCGTCGGTCTGCTCGCCGAATTCTGGCGGACGTGCCGCCATCTGGCTCGGTGTGCGCGACAGCTTGAACGGTTGGCTCACCAGCGTGATGTCGCGGCCCTCGTCGTTCGGCACGGTCTGCGCCATGCCGAGATGCTTGACCTGCGGGTCATCGAACATCTGGTCGATGGAGTAGATCGGCCCGCAGGGCACGCCGGCGGCGTTGAATTCGCTGACCCAGTGCTCGGTCGACTTCTTCGCGGTGTGTTCGTTGATCGCTGCATTCAGCGCATCGCGGTTCTTCGAGCGCGCCGGAGCGGTGGCATAATCGGGATTGCTGATCCATTCGGTCGCATCGAGCAGCTGGCAGAAGCGCTCCCAGATGCGGCCGCCCGTGGTGGCGATGTTGATATAGCCGTCGGAGGTCTTGAACACGCCGGTCGGAATGGAGGTCGGGTGGTTGTTGCCGGCCTGCTTCGCGACGTCCTTCTCCATCAGCCAGCGCGCGGCCTGGAAATCCAGCATGAAGATCTGCGCCTGCAACAGTGAGGTCTGCACCCACTGGCCTTCGCCGGACACCTCGCGCTCGAGCAGCGCGGTCAGGATCCCCATCGCGCAGGAGAGGCCGGCGGTGAGGTCGGCAACGGGGATGCCGACTCGCATCGGGCCTTCGCCGGGCGCACCGGTGATCGACATCAGCCCGCCCATGCCCTGCGCGATCTGATCGAAGCCGGGACGCTTGTGATAGGGGCCGTCCTGGCCGAAGCCGGAGATGCTGCCATAGACGATCTTCGGATTGACCTTGCGCACGGCCTCGTAGTCGATGCCGAGCTTGGTCTTCACGTCAGGCCGGTAGTTCTCGATCACCACGTCGGCCTTCGCCGCGAGCCGCATGAAGGTCTCGACGCCCTTGGGGTTTTTCAGGTTCAGCGTCATTGCCCGCTTGTTGCGGTGCAAATTCTGGAAGTCGGCGCCGTGACGCGGGCCGCCCATGGCGTCGCTTCCGTCCTCCAGCAGCGCGTCGATCTTGATGACATTGGCGCCCCAATCGGCGAACTGCCGCGCGCAGGTGGGGCCGGCGCGCACCCGGGTGAGATCGAGCACAGTGAAGCGGGAGAGGGCCTGAGAGGCGCGCGGGAAAGCCATGCGGGAGAACTCCGGAACGTGACACGCCTGTATAGGAGACGGCGCCGTGCCGGACAATTGCGCGCAGGCCACGCCGGCATCATGGCCCATGACATCAGTGCAGGGCTGCGCGCGCGGCGATCAGTTCGCGGTGGTGCGCGGCAGCTTGTTTGCGAGCGCTACCGCCATCGCCGAGATCAGCGGTTTCATGAAGAACGCCTCGCCCTGCGGCGTGATGTCGGGCCTCACGCCGTGCGCTGCGAGCTCCTCCGTGACGACGGGACCAATCGAGGCGATCGGCGTCTGCTTCAATCCTTCGATCAGCCGCTCCTCGATGCCATGCGCCTTGGCGACGTCAAACAGCCGGCGCGGCTGGCCGGAACTGGTGAGCGCGATCGCATCGATGCGGCCGGCGGCCATCTCGTCCAGCGCGGTAAGGATGTTGGCATCCGCAGCCTTGGCGTCATAGACGTAAGGCAGAACGGCATCGACTGCAGCGCCTTGCGCCGATATCGCGCCGATCAGTACGGAATGGTCCTTGTCCGGATAGAGCTGCAGGCCGAGCCGGTGGCCTTTCAGATCTGTCAGCGACAGCATCTCGGCGACGCCTTCCGAGGTCGGCTTCTCGGTCGTGACCTGCGGCTCCAGCCCGATCTCGCGCAGGGCGCGCCCCGGCTTCGGGCCGCGGGCGAATTTGCGCGTCTTGCCCAGCGCCGCGATGAAATCCTGCTCCACGCCGATCCGGCGGACCACCTTCATCAGCCGCCGCAAGCCTTCGCCGGTCAGCAGCACCAGATCGTCGAACGGCCGCTCGATGCAGCGCCTGATCCAGGCCTCGATCGGCGCGGCATCGGGGGCGTCGTTGATCGTGAACATCGGACATTGCAGCACATTGGCGCCTTGCTCGGCGAGCAGCCGGGAAAACTGCGCTTCCTCGCGGGTTTCCAGGATCAGGATACGGTAACCGGTGAGCCTGTCAGCCATGATGGTGCCTTAACGGAAGCGACGGTGATTTGTTCATCCTGATGCCTGTTCCGTCGTTGGCGCAAGCGCCGGGACGGTGATAGAGCAGGCCCGGCGAAGCTGCCGCTTCGTCTCTGCCCCATCTCTCGTCAGGCCCTCCCGGTACACGTCGTCATGCCCGATCATCAATATATCCTGACCTTGTCTTGCCCGGATCGCCCGGGCATCGTCTCGGCCGTCTCGACCTTCCTGGCCCATAACGGCCAGAACATCCTCGACGCCCAGCAATTCACCGATACCGAGACCGGTCATTTCTTCATGCGCGTGGTATTCACCGCCGCTGACCTCGCGGTCAATCTGCCGGCGCTGCAGACCGGCTTCGCCGCGATCGCCGAGCGCTTCGGCATGGATTGGCAGATGCGCGACCGCGCGGCCAAGCGGCGGGTGATGCTGCTGGTCTCCAAGTTCGACCATTGCCTGGTCGACATCCTCTATCGCTGGCGCACCGGCGACTTGGCGATGGTCCCCACCGCGATCGTGTCGAATCACCCGCGCGAGACCTATGCCGGGCTCGATTTCGGCGACATCCCGTTTCATCAGATGCCGGTCACCAAGGACACCAAGCGCCAGCAGGAGGATGCGATCCTGCAGTTGGTCGACGAGACCAAGACCGACCTCGTCGTGCTCGCCCGTTACATGCAGATCCTGTCGGACGAGATGTCGGCCTCGCTCTCCGGCCGCTGCATCAACATTCATCACTCGTTCCTGCCGGGCTTCAAGGGCGCCAAGCCCTATCACCAGGCCCATGAGCGCGGCGTCAAGCTGATCGGCGCCACCGCGCATTACGTCACTCGCGATCTCGATGAAGGTCCGATCATCGATCAGGACGTGGAGCGCATCAGCCATCGCGACACGCCGGACGATCTGGTGCGCAAGGGCCGCGACATCGAGCGGCGCGTGCTAGCCCGCGCCATCCGCTATCACCTCGAGGATCGCGTCATCCTCAACGGCCGCAAGACCGTGGTGTTCGTGGACTGACCAAAGATCGGGCGGAAGTCGCGCGCGGTCCAGCCGAAATCCATGACTGCCGGCGTCGAGTTCGAACGCCATGTCCTGCATCATGCGCAGACCCATGGCAGCGTTCGCGCCGGGAAACAGCGGCCTGATCAATGGAAATGCTGCCCGCCACAGTGCGGCGGGCACTGGTACGAATCGGCGCGGCTTGCCGAGTGCATCGAAGATCCGCCCGATCATTTCCCGATAGGGAAGGGTCTCGCCGCCAGGCACCGAATAGATCTTGTTGCTCGCGGCAGGGTGAGCGGCAGCTTGGATCATGCCGCGGGCGAGATCTTCGGCATGCACTGGCTGCCGCAGTCCCGTCGCGCCGCCAACGAGAGGCATCACGCCGTAGCGGCGGATCAAGCGCGCCAGCGGAGTGACGTTGCGGTCGCGCCCCTCACTGTAGATCAGGGTCGGACGAAGGATGGTCCAGCCAACGCCATTGCGGGTGCAGACCGCAATGATCTGGCGCTCGGCTTCGACGAGCGAGCGCACGCCGCTCCGCTCGCTTTCGATTTCGCTGTCCATCTTGGTCAGGACGCTCGTTGAGCTCAGCACAACGAGGCGCTTCAGGCCAGGCCGGATGAAATCCGGCAGTGCCGGTGCCAGCAATGTCGCATGAGCCGCACAGTACAAGATGGTGTCGGGCGCAAACGCGACCGGAGTTGGACTTTGCAGGTCCCAGGGCAGGTGCATGACATCGGCCCTGGCAGGAGATGTCCGCATCAACGTCACAGGCCGTTCGCCGCGCTCAACCAACTGATCGAGCAGGTAGCTGCCGACGAGGCCGCTTCCGCCGATCACGACGCTGCTCTGGCGTAGACTGTCGCTCCCCATTTCTGCTTACCGCGCTTGACCCGTGACTGCGCCCAGCCGTTGTCAAGCTAGCGAATGCGAAGATGTTCCTGCGCCTATGTTGCAGCCGGTCTCGCCTGGATCGCGCGCGCGGCGGTCCGATCGGCTCAATGCACCGCCGGCTCTGCCGTTTCCGATCCGATCGGCGGCAGCTTCTCGCGCTCGGCCGCGGGCATCTGGCGACGACGCTCGCGCTCCTTCATGAACGCGTCGTATTTCGGCGAGCCGGGACGTGGCGGCACGTCCGCCGGCTCGCCACCGGCCCATTGCGGGATCAGGTCGCCCATATTTGCGCCGCTAGAGGCGCAGCCGGACAGGCACGATGCCGCGGCCAGCGTAGTGAGCAGGAGGACGAAACGCCTCGAACGATGGGATGTCGGCATAAGGACGATACTACTCCGAGAGATGCGACAGGTCATGCGGAACGCTCCCGCGCTTGCCGCCCAGCCGGGGCTTAGATCGTCAGATTTGGTTAATTTCGTGTTCTCAGGTAAAATTATACCAATATGAGCGATCGCTCCTGCAGAGATGGGACAAGGACGCGCAGGCACTCAACCATCGTCGTCATTGACATTGACGACGCAAATCGACGCCATGCCCCCGGCGCGATATAGCGCAGAAATTCCAGTTGAGCTAAGGCCGCAACAGGCCGAGCGACCTGAAGACGGCCAGGGGAGGAGGCGTATATGTTGGTTCGAGGCAAGACACTGCTGGGTGTCAGCGCGGCGGTGATCGCGAGGCATTGGCGTTGGGCGCGGCGCGCGCTGAGGATACGTTCAAGATCGGGCTGATCGTGCCGATGACCGGCGGGCAGGCGTCGACCGGCAAGCAGATCGACAATGCGGTCAAGCTGTACATGCAGCAACATGGCGACACGGTCGCCGGCAAGAAGATCGAAATCATCCTGAAGGATGACGCGGCGCAGCCCGACAACACCAAGCGGCTGGCGCAGGAATTGATCGTCAACGACAAGGTCAACGTGATTGCGGGCTTCGGCGTGACGCCGGCGGCCTTCGCGGCGGCGCCGCTGGCGACGCAGGCCAAGATCCCGGAGGTCGTGATGGCCGCCGGCACCTCCGTCATCACCGAGAAGTCGCCCTACATCGTGCGCACCAGCTTCACGCTGGCGCAGTCCTCGACCATCATCGGCGATTGGGCGGTGAAGAACGGCATCAAGAAGGTCGCGACCCTGACCTCCGACTATGCGCCGGGCAACGACGCGCTCAAGTACTTCAAGGAGCATTTCACCGCCGGCGGCGGCCAGATCGTCGAGGAGGTCAAGGTGCCGCTCGCCAATCCGGACTTCGCCCCGTTCCTGCAGCGCATGAAGGACGCCAAGCCGGATGCGATGTTCGTGTTCGTGCCGGCCGGGCAGGGCGGCAACTTCATGAAGCAATATGCCGAGCGCGGCCTCGACAAGAGCGGCATCAAGGTGATCGGGCCGGGCGACGTCACCGATGACGACCTGCTCAAGGACATGGGCGACGCCGTGATCGGCGCTGTGACCGCGCATATCTATTCCGCCGACCATCCCTCCGAGGTCAACAAGGCGTTCGTCGCGGCCTATGAAAAGGCCTACAACAACCGCCCGGGCTTCATGGCGGTCGGCGGCTATGACGGCATCCACCTGATCTACCAGGCGCTGCAGAAGGACGGCGGCAAGACCGATGGCGACTCGCTGCTGGCGGCGATGAAGGGCGCGTCCTGGGAGAGCCCGCGCGGTCCGATCTCGATCGATCCGGAGACCCGCGACATCGTGCAGAACGTCTACATCCGCAAGGTGGAGAAGAAGAACGGCGAGCTCTACAATGTCGAGTTCGAGACCTTCAACGCCGTCAAGGACCCGGGCAAGACCAAGAAGTGACGTCGCGAAGCGATGTCCGTCATCCCGAGGAGCGATCGCATGCGCGGCTACCGATGGCGTCGCTCCCTCCCCGCTTGCGGGGGAGGGTTGGGGTGGGGGCAGCCCAAGCACGCGTCGTGCGGAAAGACTTCCCCCACCCGCATCGCATCTCCGATGCGATGCGACCTCCCCCGCAAGCGGGAGAGGCTGGACCGAGCAAAGCGTCGTATGACGGCCCTGTCAGAGGAAGGGTCGAGACCGTGAGCTGAACGCAGATCCAATGACCTCCATCCTGACCAACCTGTTCGATGGCGTCGCCTACGGCATGCTGCTGTTCGTGCTGGCCTGCGGGCTCGCCGTGACGCTCGGCCTGATGAACTTCGTCAACCTGGCGCATGGCGCCTTCGCCATGGCCGGCGGCTATGTCTGCGCCATCCTGGTGAACCAGCTGGGCTGGCCGTTCTTCGCCGCGCTGCCGCTGGCCTTCGTCGCCAGTGCGGCTGATCGGCATCGTGCTGGAGCGCACGCTGTATCGGCATCTCTATGGCCGCAGCCATCTCGACCAGGTGCTGTTCTCGATCGGGCTTGTCTTCATGTCGGTGGCGGCGGTCGACTACATCATGGGATCGTCGCGCATCTTCATCAACCTGCCGGACGCGCTGCAGGGCCAGTTCGACGTCTTCGGCATCGGCATCGGCCGCTACCGGCTGATGATCATCGTGATCTGCGGCGTGCTGACCGCGGCTGTTGCAGCTGGTGCTGGCGAAGACCCGCTTCGGCAGCCGGCTGCGCGCCGCGGTCGATGATCCCCGCGCCGCCAGCGGGCTCGGCATCAACGTGCCGCAGGTGTTCGCCTTCACCTTTGCTTTTGGCTGTGGCCTCGCCGGCCTCGGCGGCGCGCTCAGCGCCGAGATCCTCGGCCTCGACCCGTATTTTCCGCTGAAGTTCATGATCTACTTCCTGATCGTGGTCACCGTCGGCGGCTCGTCCTCGATCACCGGCCCGTTCCTGGCTTCGCTGCTGCTCGGCATCGGCGACGTCGCCGGCAAATATTACGTGCCCAAGATGGGCCCGTTCGTGATCTACACCATGATGATCGTGATCCTGATCTGGCGCCCGAACGGCTTGTTCGGCCGCACCGCCGCGCGGTGACGTCGCATGACCGCGCAAACCGCCGACGGCTTTCGACGCCCATTCGCCTGGCGACACGCTGGCATTGGAGCGAGATCGCCTTCTGGCTCGTCGTGCTCGGCTGCGGCTTCGTCTTTCCCTCGCGCTATCTGATCATGACCGAGGTGGTGCGGCTGGCGCTGTTCGCGCTCTCGCTCGATCTCATCCTCGGCTATGCCGGCATCGTCTCGCTCGGGCATGCTGCCTTCTTCGGCGTCGGCGCCTATGGCGCGGGCCTGTTGTCGGCGCATGGCATCATCAACGAGCCGGTCGCTGGCGCTGATTGCGGCGGGCCTGGCCGCCACGGTGCTCGGCTTCGCCACCAGCTTCCTCGTCATCCGCGGCGTCGACCTGACGCGGCTGATGGTGACGCTCGGCATCGCGCTGTTGCTGGAAGCGCTGGCCGAGCGCTTCTCCGACATCACCGGCGGCACCGATGGCCTGCAGGGCATCGAGATGCAGCCGCTGCTCGGGCTGTTCGAGTTCGACATGTTCGGCAAGACCGGCTTCTTCTATTCGCTCGCCGTGCTGTTCCTGTTGTTCCTGCTGGCGCGTCGCATCGTCCATTCGCCGTTCGGCCTGTCGCTGCGCGCGATCAGGAACAATCCGCTGCGGGCGGCCGCGATCGGCATTCCCGTCAACCGGCGGCTGATCGCGATCTACACCATCGCGGCCTTCTATGCCGGTATTGCCGGCGCGCTGTTCACCCAGACCACCGCAACTCGCCTCGCTCGACGTGTTCTCGTTCGACCGCTCGGCCGACCTGATGCTGATGCTGGTGATCGGCGGCACCGGCTATCTCTATGGCGGCCTGTTCGGCGCCGCCGTGTTCAAGCTGCTGCAGGTCGGCTTCTCCACCATCACCCCGGAATATTGGGGCTTCTGGATCGGGCTCGTGCTGGTCGTGATCGTGCTGGTCGGCCGCGCAGCGCATCCATGCCGCGGCTCTGTTCCTGCCGAACCTGGTCCTGAAGCAGATCGGCGGCCGCAAGGCGGTCGTGGCTCTCCCGGACAGCGAGGCGCCATGAGCATCCATGGCATCGCCTTGGAAACCAGGAATCTGGACAAGCATTTCGGCGGCCTGCGCGTCACCCGCGATCTGTCGCTGAAAATCGCAACCGGCGCGCGCCATGCGCTGATCGGCCCGAACGGCGCCGGCAAGACCACGGTGATCAACCAGCTCACCGGCGTGCTCGCAGCCGACCTCCGGGCGCATCCTGCTCGAAGGCCATGACATCACCGACCTGCCGGTGCACAGCCGCGTGCTGCGCGGCCTGTCGCGCACCTTCCAGATCAACCAGCTCTATCCCGATCTGACGCCGCTCGAGACCATCGGGCTTGCGGTGTCCGAGCGGCTCGGGCGCGGCGGCGACTGGTGGCGGCGGATGGGCACCCGCGACGACGTCAATGCCGAGATCGCCGAGACTCTTGGCCGCTTCCGCCTGCTCGACGTCATGAACGATCTGACCTCGACCTTGCCCTATGGCAAGCAACGCCTCCTCGAGATCGCGGTCGCGATCGCCGCCAAGCCCCGCGTGCTGCTGCTCGACGAGCCTGCCGCCGGCGTGCCGGAAGGCGAGCGCAAGGATATCCTCGCGGCGGTCGCCTCGCTGCCGCGCGACGTCACCGTGCTGCTGATCGAGCACGACATGGACCTGGTGTTCTCCTTTGCCGACCGCATCTCGGTGCTGGTCTCCGGCGCGCTGCTGGTCGAAGGCGCGCCCGACGAGGTCGCGCGCGATCCGCAGGTCAAGGCGGTCTATCTCGGCGAGGCCGCCTGATGGCTGATCTGCTTACGATCGAGAGCTCTACGCGCCGGCTACGGCCAGGCCGTGGTGCTGCCGAGCATGTCGCTGCAGCCTGCCCGAAGGCCAGGTGCTGGCGCTGCTCGGGCGCAACGGCACCGGCAAGACCACGCTGATCAATTCGATCGTCGGCGTTACCCGCCGCTTCTCGGGCAAGCTCGCGCTGGCGGGGCAGGACATCACCGGCTTGCGCGCCGACCAGCGCGCCCGCGCCGGCATCGGCTGGGTGCCGCAGGAGCGCAACATCTTCCGCTCGCTGACGGTCGAGGAGAACATGACCGCGGTGGCGCAGCCGGGGCCGTGGACGCGTCGAGAGGGTCTACGCGATGTTTCCGCGGCTCAAGGAGCGGCGCAACAATTTCGGCAACCAGCTCTCCGGCGGCGAGCAGCAGATGCTGGCGATCGGCCGCGCGCTGACCCTGAACCCGAAGGTGCTGCTGCTGGACGAGCCGACCGAGGGGCTGGCGCCGATCATCGTCGAGGAACTGCTGGCCGCGATCGGCACCATCAGCCGCGCCGGCGGATTATGCTCCATCATCGTCGAGCAGCACGCGCAGAAGCTGCTGGGCCTCGCCGACCGCGTCGTGATATTGGAGCGCGGCACCATCGTCCATGACGCGCCGTCCAGCGCGCTGAAGGCCGACCCCGCACCGCTGGAACGCCATCTCGGCGTCTCCGGGCGGCGTGACGATTTCTCTCGTCATTGCGAGCGAAGCGAAGCAATCCAGAGCCGAAGCAATCCAGTGTCATTCGCTCTGCGATTGCTTCGCCTCGCTCGCAATGACGGTCGGAGAGGTTTGAAGGTAATCGCAAACACTTTGTTGAAGGAGATAAAACCATGCAAAGAACAAAACCGCCATTCCGCGCCGACGAGGTCGGCAGCCTGTTGCGGCCGCAGAAGATCAAGGAGGCCCGCGCCAAGCTCGAGAAGGGCGAGATCTCGGCCGATGATCTGCGCAAGATCGAGGACGGGGAGATCGAGAAGGTCGTGCATCGCCAGGCCTCGACCGGCCTGAAGCTCGCGACCGACGGCGAATTCCGCCGCTCCTGGTGGCATTTCGACTTCCTCGCCAAGCTCACCGGCTGCGAGCTGTTCCATCCCGACACCGGCATCCAGTTCGCGGGCGTGCAGACCCGTCACGACGCGGTGCGCGTGATCGGCAAGCTCGACTTCCCGGCCGACCATCCGATGCTCGATCACTTCCGCTTCCTGAAGAAGCATGCCGACACGGCGCATGTGACCGCGAAGATGACGATCCCGTCGCCGGCGGTGCTGCACTTCCGCGGCGGCCGCAAGTCGATCTCCAAGGACGTCTATCCCGATCTCGATGCGTTCTACGAGGATCTCGGCAAGACCTACCGCAAGGCGGTGAAGGCGTTCTACGACGCCGGCTGCCGCTATCTGCAGTTCGACGACACCGTGTGGGCCTATCTGTGCTCGCAGGAAGAGTTGCAGAAGGCGCGCGAGCGCGGCGACAATCCGGAAGGCCTGCAGCAGATCTATTCGCGCATCATCAACTACGCGATCGCCGAGCGCCCGTGCCGACATGGTGATCACGACCCATGTCTGCCGCGGCAATTTCCGCTCGACCTGGATCTCGTCGGGCGGCTACGAGCCGGTCGCCGAGACCATGCTGGCGCAGACCAACTACGACGGCTACTTCCTGGAATATGACAGCGACCGCGCCGGTGGCTTCGAGCCGCTGCGCTTCCTGCCCAAGGGCAACAAGGTGGTCGTGGTCGGCCTCGTGACCTCGAAGAGCGGCGCGCTCGAGAGCAAGGACGATATCAAGCGGCGGATGGAGGAGGCCGCGAAATTCGCGCCGCTGGAGCAGCTCGCGCTGTCGCCGCAATGCGGCTTCGCCTCGACCGAGGAAGGCAACATCCTCTCCGAGGAAGAGCAGTGGGCCAAGCTCCGCCTCTGCGTCGAACTCGCCGACGAGATCTGGGGCAAGTAGCCGTTTTCGGACTTGGCGGCATCGAAGCCGGATCAGGCTCTGCCTGATCCGGCTTTTTGACTCGCTCAGTAGCCGGCGCGTGCCAGCGCGTCGTTGAGATTGAAAGCCGATGCCGCGCCGGTCCCGCAACTGCCTTCACGGTCGAATACGCAGATGCGCAGTTCGCCCTCGGTCTCGCAGGTGCGCTCCGTGAAGCCGGCGGGCAGCTGGTGCTGGGCGGCTTGCTCGGCGAGGATGCGGTTGAAATCGGCCGCGGTGGCGCGTGCAACCCCGGGAAGATCGCCCCGGGTCAGCGGATCGGCGGGGTAGAACGCATAGAGCGGCTTGTCGCCGGCCAGACGGCTACGGCCCGGCAACAAGACAAACGGCACGTTATAGAGCGCGAGGCCGCATAGCTGCGGGTCAGCCTTCACCTCCGCGGCCAGCCGAGCGGCGCCCACTCCGGTCATCCACAGCGCCGACACCGCGCCCATGGCTGCCAGCGTGGCCGAGACGCCGATCCAGCAGCCGGCAATGAGCAAGGCCGCCCATCGGCGAAGCAGTGGCGAGGTCTGCGCTTTGATCCAGTCGGCCGAGCCGAGGGCAGCAAGCAGGACGAGCAGCGTGATCGACAGGAATATGAAGCGATATTCCTTGTGAGGGATGAGGCTGTGGAACGTCAGGTTGACGAGCGCGACCCGGAACAGGAGCGGTGCGCGCTGCTCGCCCTGCCAGATCGCCCATGCGAGTGGTACCACTGCAAGCGACCATGAGTTGAACATCATGCGACCGTAGGCGCCAACGGGCGCGGTGCCGTAGTCCGCCGCGCGGCCGAGCAGGACATTTTGCTGCACGTTGGCGACGAGCCAGCCGAAGGGCACCTCGCCGTGCACGGCGTCGACCATGCCCGCGACGGCGAGCACGGCGCAGCCCCCGAGCGGCAGCCAAGCCAGACGCCGCCAATCGCGCCAGCAGGCGAGCAAAACCAGCGACGCGATCGCCGGCGCATATTGAAAGCGGAACACAGCGGCCAACGCGAGCAGGGCGCCGGCTCCGATCAGATCGCGCCGCGTTGGATGATCGCGTGTCAGCAGCAGTGCGGCCGGCAGGATCAAGGCGGTCGCCAGCGATTCGCTCAGCGGGTGGGGCGCGAAATAGATCAGCTCGAACCATACGGCCGTGACCAAGCCGGCGAGCACGGCGTGAGTGTTGGATGTCCGCGCGCCGAACGCCCAGGCCGAGGCGACGATCGACAGTGATGCGATGGCGACTGCGAGGCGCGGCACGATGAATGCTCCCGCACCGCCTGGCGCCAGCCAGTCTCCGATCGCGACGGGTCCGGCCATGATTGTCGGCAGCAGCCAGCTGCGGACGCCGTAGCGCCACTCCCAAGTGATGATGCTGTCGTGCCCCAGGGTGCGCGAGGCCGGCTCGAGATATTGGAAGATCTCGTCCGAGTGGTGGAAGTTCGGCCAGAACGCAAGCGGCACGCGGCAGGCCGCCGCGAGCAGCAGGAGGAGGACAAGGGGATGAAGCCGAGCCGCCGTCGGACGATGCGTGTCGCTAGGCTCCGCTGCGAGGCATGACGGGGGCATTTCAGAATAACTCGGATCCGATGATACCTGTAACGAAAGCAACCTCTAGATGTCGGAACATAACGGACCGTAAAATTGCAGGATTTATTTGCAGACTTTGCCGTCGGCCTTGCTGCCGCGTCGGTCGATGAAAACCTGGGACGGCAGCAATAAACCCGATTCACGCCTCGCGGGGCCTCTTTCGTCGGTGGGCAGCTATGCTAGAGCGATCGCTGCGATCGCTCGCTGCCCACTCCCACATCCCACCGCCGGCCCGGATGACAAACGACCAGATCGTCGCCCAGATTTCGGAGTTCTGCCGTCAGGCAGACATGGCGGAATCGACCTTCGGCCGGCGGGCGGTCAATGACGGCAAGCTGGTGCACCGGCTGCGCGAGGGCAAGCGGATCACGATCGACACGCTGGACCGCATCCAGGCCTATATCGCGGCCTCGACCGGCACCTTGCCGCCGCCGCGGCTGGCTGAAGTGCCGGAGAAGCGCGATCCCAGGAGCAATTTCCGCTTCTTCGAAAACCGGCAGAAATACCTGCTGTTCGTGCACACCTGCAGCGAGAAGCGGGTGGTGGCCGAGCGGGTCGGGCTGGAGCTCGCCAGCATCCATCCGCAGCCGCCGGCGCTGCGGGTGTTCGACGCCGGCGTCGGCGACGGCACCGTGCTGTCGAAGGTGCTGCGGACCATGCATGGCCGCTTTCCGCACATGCCGTTCTACGTCGCCGGCAAGGAGCTCAGCCTCGAGGACGTCCGGCTGACGCTGGAGAAGGTGCCGGACCGGTTGTTCGAGCATCCCGCGAGCGTGTTCGTCCTCACCAACATGAACTATGCCGAGGCGCCGTGGCTGACGCCGACCTCGCCGCGGTCGCGGCCTCGCATGATCTGGCACGAAGTGGTGCTGCAGGGCGCCTCCTCCGGCGAATTCGAGGCGCAGATCGCGGAGCTTGAAACCGTTCCTGGACCAGAACTGGCGCGCCAATGTCTCAGCCCGCGCACCGGCATGCCGGTCTATGAGCGGCCGATCGCGCTGGTGCTCTACCGCGAGGATCACCGCTTCCTGCTGGACGAGATCATCCCGCGCGCCGGCCGGGTCGAGGCCAATTTCGATCTCGTGATCGCCTCGCAGCCCTATCGGGCCAAATCCTCGGTGAATTTCCGCGCCAAGCGGATCATCGCGCCGCTGGCGCGGGCGCTGCGGCCGGGCGGCCGGCTGATCGGAATCCACTCCCACGGCCAGGATCCGGGCCTGGAAATCATCCAGGCGGTGTGGCCGGGAGAAAATCCTTTCTCGGTCAGCCGCCATGAGCTATTGCGCGCCGTGAAATACGAGCTGGGATCGAGTGGGCGAGATCTAAATTTTAACGCCTATGCCGACGATCGCTCGATTTTCAGGTATGACATGGAGGCTCTGCCCAACGAGGTCACCGGCACCATCGGAACCTCGACGGCCTTTGCAGCCTGGAATGCGGCGGTGTATGTCGCCCAGATCGAGGAAGACCGCCTGACCGACATCGCCCACAGCGCCCGCGCTCTCGATGCCGCCAGGGAGGTGCTGCGAAAGCACAACGGGTTGTGGTTCTACGACGAGTCCTACGTCATCTCGCGGCGTCGCGATTGACGCGGATCAATATCAATGACCGCCGTGGGCGGCGAAAAAGGGGTTGCTTGATGCGCGCGTCATATCTGTTCACCTGCGAGTCCGTGTCCGAAGGCCATCCGGACAAGGTCTGCGACCGCATTTCCGACGAGATCGTCGACCTGTTCTATCCGCGAAGGGCCGAAGGCCGGCATCGATCCCTGGCAGATCCGCGCCGCCTGCGAGACGCTCGCCACCACCAACCGGGTCGTGATCGCCGGCGAAATCCGCGGCCCGGCCTCGGTCACCAACGAGCAGATCGAGAGCGTGGCGCGCGCCGCGATCAAGGACATCGGCTACGAGCAGGAAGGCTTCCACTGGGAGACCGGCGACATCGAGATCCTGCTGCATGCGCAGTCGGCCGACATCGCGCAGGGCGTCGACGCGCTGCAGCCGGGCAACAAGGAAGAAGGCGCGGGCGACCAGGGCATCATGTTCGGCTATGCCTGCCAACGAGACGCCGGAGCTGATGCCGGCGCCGATCTTCTACGCCCACAAGATCCTGCGGCTGATCTCGGAAGCCCGCCACTCCGGCAGCGAGAAGGTGCTCGGGCCCGACGCCAAGAGCCAGGTCACCGTGCACTACGAGAACGGCAAGCCGGTCGGCGTCCGCGAGATCGTGGTCTCGCACCAGCATCTGGTCGAGGACATGACCTCGGCGCAGGTGCGCGAGCGTCGTCGAGCCCTATGTCCGCGAGGCGCTGCCGGAGGGCTGGATCACGCCGAAGACCATCTGGCACATCAATCCGACCGGCAACTTCTTCATCGGCGGTCCGGACGGCGATTCCGGCCTCACCGGCCGCAAGATCATCGTCGACACCTACGGCGGCGCGGCCCCGCATGGCGGCGGCGCCTTCTCCGGCAAGGACCCGACCAAGGTCGACCGCTCGGCCGCCTATGCCGCGCGCTATCTCGCCAAGAACGTCGTCGCCGCCGGCCTCGCCGACCGCTGCACGCTCCAGCTCGCCTACGCCATCGGCGTGGCGCAGCCGCTGTCGATCTACGTCGACACCCACGGCACCGGCAAGGTCGACGAGGACAAGCTCGAGAAGGCCGCTGCCGAGGTGATGGACCTGACGCCGCGCGGCATCCGCAGCCATCTCGACCTCAACAAGCCGATCTACGCGCGCACCTCGGCCTACGGCCATTTCGGCCGCACGCCGGACGCCGAGGGCGGCTTCTCCTGGGAGAAGACCGACCTCGCCGAGCAGCTCAAGCGCGCGGTGTAGTTCTTAACCTCGCCCCGCTTGCGGGGAGAGGTCGCTCGCGAAGCGAGCGGGTGAGGGGGTACAGGTCTGACAACTCGCACCGGTCGTGCGTCTGCCCCTCACCATCGCCGTTGCTTCGCATCGGCGTTCTAAGTTAAGACGGCGGCCGAAGGCCGCCGTTGCCTCTCCCCGTAAGAACGGGGAGAGGAGCACACCGCGTCATGACGCGTCAGTTCGCATCATATCTACCAGCTCGAATTCATCCGATCAGGAACCCCACATGACCGCCTTCACCGACTACATCGTCAAGGACATTTCGCTCGCCGATTTCGGCCGCAAGGAGATCTCGCTCGCCGAGACCGAAATGCCCGGCCTGATGGCGACGCGCGAGGAATACGGCCCGCAAGCAGCCGCTGAAGGGCGCGCGCATCGCCGGCTCGCTGCACATGACCATTCAGACCGGCGTGCTGATCGAGACGCTGACGGCGCTCGGCGCCGACATCCGCTGGGTCTCCTGCAACATCTATTCGACGCAGGACCACGCCGCGGCCGCGATCGCCGCCGCCGGCATTCCGGTGTTCGCGGTCAAGGGCGAGACCCTGAACGAATACTGGGACTACACCGCCAAGCTGTTCGACTGGCACGGCGGCGGCACGATCCGAACATGATCCTCGATGACGGCGGCGACGCCACCATGTACGTCCATCTCGGCCTACGGCCGAGAACGGCGACACCGCGTTCCTCGACAAGCCGGCTTCGGAAGAAGAGGAAGTGTTCTTCGCGCTGCTCAAGAAGCAGCTCAAGGAAAAGCCGAAGGGCTACTTCGCCGAGATCGCCAAGACGATCAAGGGCGTCTCGGAAGAGACCACCACGGGCGTGCATCGTCTCTACGACATGCAGAAGGCCGGCACGCTGCTGTGGCCCGGCGATCAACGTCAACGACAGCGTCACCAAGTCGAAGTTCGACAACCTCTATGGCTGCCGCGAATCGCTGGTCGACGGCATCCGCCGCGGCACCGACGTGATGATGTCGGGCAAGATCGCGATGGTCGCCGGCTTCGGCGACGTCGGCAAGGGCTCGGCCGCCTCGCTGCGCCAGGCCGGCTGCCGCGTCATGGTCTCCGAGATCGATCCGATCTGCGCGCTGCAGGCGGCGATGGAAGGCTATGAGGTCGTGACGATGGAAGACGCCGCGCCGCGCGCCGACATCTTCGTCACCGCGACCGGCAACAAGGACATCATCACGATCGAGCACATGCGCGCGATGAAGGATCGCGCCATCGTCTGCAACATCGGCCACTTCGACAACGAGATCCAGATCGCGTCCCTGAAGAACCTGAAGTGGAACAACATCAAGCCGCAGGTCGACGAGATCACCTTCCCCGACAACCACCGCATCATCCTGCTGTCGGAAGGCCGCCTGGTGAACCTCGGCAACGCCATGGGCCATCCGTCCTTCGTGATGTCGGCGTCCTTCACCAACCAGACGCTGGCGCAGATCGAGCTGTTCGCCAACAACAAGGACGGCAAGTACAAGAAGGAAGTCTACGTGCTGCCGAAGTCGCTCGACGAGAAGGTCGCGCGGCTGCATCTCGCCAAGATCGGCGTCAAGCTGACCAAGCTGCGCAAGGACCAGGCCGACTATATCGGCGTCAAGCAGGAAGGCCCGTTCAAGGCGGACCACTACCGCTACTGATCCGTCGCACGGTGACTGCGTGAATGCGATGGCCGGGGCATTGCCCCGGCCATTTGCTTTGGTAAACTGATGCGATCTTGAAGCTAGTGGCCTAGGCCGTGTACTCATAAACCGGCGGCGAAGTCCGCTTCGCTCCGATACCGACCTCCTTTGTGCAACAGCAGCAAATGTCGCGATGGGCCATTTGCAGACTTTCAGCATCCTGGGCGATAGCGAACTACGCCGGCGGCTAATCGAGGCCGTCGGGTAGCCTGATCCAAAGAGCGGTTTGCTCGTCTGAAGAGTGATGAGACAGATGGCCCTTTCCGTGTATGCCCTCCACCAACACGAAATCGCCCACAGAGAGGTGCCGCATCTCGCCGTCGCTCGTCTCGTCCGTCCCAGGTTAGTCTGACAGTCGAGTGTCGACGACGACCTAACAGTGAAGCTCCTACACTACGCAGAAATCAGCCGGTCCCGCACACGCATCAGCCGTGCGCGGAGTTCCGCCTGGGTCTGCAGCGTCTCGCCCGAATGAGCAGTCATCGCGAGTGCGGCCTCGCAGCCGGCCTTGCGCATCGCCATGCCGGCCGCCGTCGGGGCAATGTCGAGGATGCGCTCGTCGTCCCTGTTGCGTGCGCGCGTAACCAGGCCGCGGCTCTCCAGCTTCTTCACTATCGGGGTCAGCGTGCTTGAATCGAGATCAAGGCGATCGCCGAGCGCCTTCATCGTCGTGCCCTTGGTCTCCCACAGCACGACCATGATCAGATATTGCGGGTAGGTCAGCCCGAGTTCGTCCAGCATTTTGCGATAGAAGCGGGTGACCGCATTCGCGGCGGAATACATGGCGAAGCACAGCATCACGTCGATGGTCAGCTGATCCATCAGCTCCGGTTTTTCGTCTAGGTCGATTTCCATAGGCGGCGGCTCTCTTGGGCCGGCATAGGCCGGTTTTCACCCGTCCAGATAGTTGGCGTGCGATCAAATCGCAAGCTATTCAACTTTTCGCGATTTAGCGATCTAATCGTGTACAAATAAATAGTGTACGATTAAAAGCCGCGTGAATTGACCGGCGGCTCGTCGCCATTCGAGAGGAAAAACTTCGATGACCACTTCCCGGCTGTCCCGCACGATCGTCCTCATTCACGGCGCCTGGATGACAGCCGCGTCATGGGACAAGTTCCGCAAGCCGTTCGAGCAAGCTGGTTACACTGTCCATGTGCCGTCTTGGCCGTTCCTCGACCAGGGCGCGGCGGCGGACCTGCGCGCAAGCCCCCCGGCCGGGCTCGGCTCGCTGAAGGCCGGTGAAATCGCCGACCACATCGGGAAGTTCATCCGAACCCTGCCCGAGCAGCCGATCATCATCGGCCATTCCATGGGCGGGCTGGTAACGCAGCTTCTGCTCGACCGGGGATACGGTGTTGCCGGCGTCCTGCTGGACCCCGGCCCGGTGGCGGGTATCATCGCCGACCCGGTGTCGCTGCTGGCCGCGCTCCCGGTGCTCACCCGCTGGAACGCCTGGAACCGCACCTACACGCTGTCGAAGGCGCAGTTCGACGCCAAGTTCGCCAACACAGCCCCGGCCGCGCTCCGGGAGGAGGCCTACGAGAAGTACATGGTCCCCACCTCGGGCCGCGTGTTCGCCCAGACGGCGACCGGGCTCGGCATCCGCATTAACGTCAAGAAGCGCATGCAGCCGGTGCTGGTCACCGCGGCTTCGGCGGACAGGACGGTCGCGCCGGCGATGTCCAGGAAGATCTACAACAAGCACAGGAAGGCGCCGTCGCGCACTGACTTCGTCGAGTTTCCCGGCATGTCGCATTTCCTCATGGCGGAGCCCGGCTACGACAAGGTCGCCGCCTACATCATCGACTGGGCGAAGAACCTCTAATAGCCGATCCGAAAAGCTTCAACTCATAAACAGAGGCTTGGCCTTTTCAGGCGGTTGAGCGCGCCGCGCAGGTGCGCCAACGACTTCGAGGCCGCGGGTTATGAGCCAGGCTGATCGGAAACTGGTCTGATGGTTAGTCCGCTGCGGGTCATTTTCGACGGTGTTGGCAGAGATTGTGCGTTGGTTGATGTCCGCTCCTGTCCGTAAGCGCCGCACCAGGCTCGGGCCAGGAGCGTTACGTCTGGCCGGACTGCCGTGATTCAAACTCCCGAACGGGGGCTCAAATCATGCGCTACGAACTCGCCGACCATGAATGGCTTGCCATCAAGCCGATTAGCGGTTCTTCAACCGGATCAAACAATGCCGTCGGGTGGCGAAGCGCTACGACAGGCTGGCCGCCAACTACCTTGCCTTCGTTCAACTCGCGTCAATCAGGTTATGGCTGCGTCTTTATCAGTCCGCGTCCTAGGTCGCGCGCGCATGCGCGTTGCGGGCGGACCGGACCTTGCTTCCCTGCACTGAAGCGACGTGATGCGCGCGCTTTGCGGTGTGGCCCTCGTGCCGCGCGGCGAGGTGTTTCCGCGGCTTCGCGGCGGCGGAGGCCTGCCGTGTGGTGTCACCGCCACGCTTGGAGATGTATTCCTGGCCGTCGATCGGACCGACATGCGGGGGATCGTAGCTCAGATAAGGACGGCCGATCCCGAAATCCTTGCCATGGGCGTCGACCCATTTCCAGAGCGCCTCGGTGGCGGTCCAGCGCTCTGCGCGCGTGGCGCCGTTGGTGCTGATGATGTCGGCGGCGAGCCCATGGCCGTAGCCGCCGCGCAAGCTGCCGCCATGATAGGACCTGTTGCTGGCGGCCTTCAGCCCGCTCGCGATCGACTGGCGATAGTCGTCCCGAAACGCGCTGGTGATACCCGGCGACAGGCCGGCCGCCTCCGCCGCATGCAGCGTGTAGAACAGTTTTAGCTTGAACGCCCGGTCCATGCCGCCGATCACGTAATCTTCCATCGGCAGCCCGGCTTTCTCGGAGGCCTTCCGGTCCTTCCATGCGAAGTCCTCGTCCTCAGGCTTGAAGAAGGTTCGCGTGACGGTCACCAGCTTGCGCTTCCGCTTGATCGTCACCTGCCTTTGCTCCGGGACCCGGATCGTGTCCTCCTTGGGCGTCCGTTGATAGAGCGTCCACAAATAGCGATCGACGCAGATGGCCATGACGAAGCATTCGTCGCTGGCTTCGCTGACGCTGATACTATCAGCCGGACCGTTCGAACTCGGCAGCTGGCGTGCTCGCAGCCACAGCCTGCGATGACGACGCCGCTGCCGGCAGCGTCTCCGACGGGTCAGCCGAGGCGACGACCGTCTTTGTTTCGGTCTTGTCCAGGGCGCGTGGTGGATCCGCGGCAGCGACCTTGTCCGTCGTCACCGTTGCTGCGGGCTCGGGCGCATCTGCCGTCGTATCGTGGTCGTCGACGGCGGCGTTGTCGGTAGCAGCAAGGGGGGCTGCAGGAGCTTGCGATGTGTCGCTCACTTGCTGCGCTGCGTTCGCCGGCTGCTGCGCATCAGCGCTTTGCGGCGCCTCCGCGGGCTGCGACGAGACCACGGAATCTGAGCCTCCAGCCGCTGGTGCCGCGTCTGCCACGTCAGGGGCGGTGACGGTATCAGGCGCGATCATTGCCTTTGATGGACCTATCTCCGGCGACGGTTCGATGGCCTGCGGTGCGATGGCTTGCGACGGTTCGATGACCTGCGACGGTGCGATTACTTGCCGTGCTTCGGTGACCTGCGGCGCTTCAGTGGCCTGCGGCGCTTCGATGGCCTGCGGCGCTTGGGCAAGCCGGACGGCGTTGTCGGCGGACGATTCGTCGGCGTTTGCGAGTGGCGTCCGGCTTCGCTTGTTGGCTTCGACCAGGCTCGTCAAGGAGGGCAACGGGAAGAGTTGGCTGACCAGGAGAACTGACAGGCAAGACGACAACGCCACCGCGGCAAATCGTGCGTTCATGATCCCAGCCTCCTATGGCTCAATCTGAGCCAAATTCGTAGCCAAGCCTATGACCGGACTGATTGTTCGGATCATAGGAGGGCGGCGCAAGCCTGCAGACCGTGAATACCTGGCCTTTTCGGGGAACCGTTGCCCGGATGCAACGTGTCCTTGCGGCCGATTTCCGCACGATTTTAGTCGCAGTGGAAGTGCAAATATGGGCTTGCGCGGGGCTCCACGCGCTGTGTAGCGGGTCTCTCGGTGTGCCAGCGCGGTGGTATATCGTGGCCGTCTCGATCGCCTTATCCACCAATCGCGTGATGCGAGACAATCGCGAATGGACGCGCATGATCAACAGAGTTCTCGTAGTCCTGATCCTGTTACTTGGCCTTTCGCTTGCCGTGCCGGCCGCGGCGGGCGAGCTCGACGAGGCTGTCGCCGCTGCGCACCGTGGCGATTATGCGGCCGCGCTGAAGCGGCTGTCGCCTCTGGCCGAGACAGGCGATGCGCGGGCCCAGTTCGACGTCGGCTTCATGCACGCCTATGGCTGGGGCTTTCAGCGCAATCCAGCGGAGGCAATCGCCTGGTATCGCAAGGCCGCGGAACAGGGACTTGGCGTCGCGCAGCATTTTCTTGGCCTCGCTTACCTCAACGGCGAGGGCGTACGGCCAAATGACCAGGAGGCGGCGCGCTGGTTCAGCCGTGCCGCCGCGCAGGGCTTTGCCCAGTCGCAATATCTGCTCGGGGTGATGCTGCTGGATGGCCGCGGCCTGCAGCAGGATGCTATACAGGGCTACGCCTGGATCGTGATGGCGGGGCAGGGCGGTGTCCGTTCCGCGGGCCGCACCGTGCAGCGGCTGCCGCTGACCGGGGCGCAGCGGGCGCAGGCACAGGAGATCATCGCGCATTGGAAGCCGAAGCCTGAATCCGCAGTCTCCACCATCGCCGATCCAGACGCGGGTGATCTGCTCGGCCTCGACCATCACCTCGGCGAGGTGGTGGACGCCGCGAGCTGGCCGGCCTCGGCGATCGGCGTGGTGACGGTCGCGCATTTTTCGACCGGCGGCCAGTGTACGGGCACCCTGGTCGCACCCCGCCTGGTGCTGACGGCCGCGCACTGCCTGTTCAACGGCACCGCGCCGATCACGCCTGGCAACGTCCATTTCCTAGCCGGCATGGACAAGGGGACGCCGGCGTCCTCCGCCACTGCGGAGCGCTTCGTCGTCGCCAAGGCGTTCGTGCCGACGTTGCGCGACAAATGGACGCTGGATCGTTCGCCGTCCGATTGGGCGCTGATCGTGCTGCGGGAGCCGATCCCGGCGCGGCCGGTCGCGGTGAAGGCGCTGATGCCGGAGCGGTTGAAGGCGGCGACCCAGGCGGGCGCGATCTCCGAGATCGGCTACGGCGAGGAACGGCGCTATTCCCCGACGGCGCAGCGCAATTGCCGCGCCGAGAGCGCCCGGGACAGCCGGCTCCTGCTGGTCCGGTGCCTTGCCAATTACGGCTATTCAGGCTCGCCGGTCCTGGCCGAGATCGACGGCGCCCTGGTCGTGATCGGCTTGTTCTCGGCCTTCCAGGAGGAAACGCGCCTGATGTTCGCCCCCTCCGCCAGCCAGTTCGAGGCGGCGGTGCGGGATGAGATCGCGGCCGAAGCGGCGCCGGTGCGTTGATCCGGATGCTGCATGACGGATAGCTTGATCGCGATACGAAGGGCGCAGATCAAACGATCGGACGGGAACCGCAAGTTTTCGTCATAGATGACTTGCCGGCGATCAAGATGAGCGGCGGCTCGCCATCAGGCAACAACCAAGATCTGATGCGCGAAGGCGGCTTCACACCGTGAGGCGGGGCGGCTCTGGCACCTGCCGCCCTCGTAAGTTGCCCCAACGATGCCCGGCAGCGACGTCGCCCTGCTAGAACGAAGAGATCAAAAGCGTCGCGAGCACCACATTCAGAACGCCAATGGCAACCAAGCCAAACTGAAATAGCCGTCTGGGATCAATCATCGCACTCTCCCGAAAAAGATGAGGCTGGTCACAAAAGCACACGGCAAGATCAGAGAAAGGCAGCAATGCAGCCTCGGCTTGCGGCGTCGTCTTGCCGTGCGGTGTTAGCTGATCATCACCTCGTATCCGGCTGGATTTGAGGAATTGGCGGTTTTTGATCTATGTGACGCAACGCCACCCGCTCTTCCCAGAGCCTCAATTCTATAAAATTGCGCTCTAAATCGGTGAGATAGGTCTTCAGCAGTCGCTCGTATCGGCTGATATTGTTCCGGTGGTTTTGGCAAATCTCGAACTCAACAAACGCCATGTCAATCATCCACTAATTCGTTTATTCGTTCATTCTCACCGCTTGCTTTCATTCCGGGAAGTCATTCTCGAATGACCGGGGTGTTGACGAAGAAAAATTCGGCCTTCGACCCGGCAAAGAATGCCTGAACTAATTAAGCGCGTCTGCCCCAGAGCGAGCATAAAGGCCGTACCAAAAATGATCTTTTCATGACATCGGGCCTCTAACTACTTCCGTCGGTGCTTGAATCGCAACTGTTGGCTACCGCACCGATGTCCCCGCTCGCTGAGGGTGCCGGATTGGCGTGTCCGACCATCAAGAAGGCCGCCGAAATGTTTTTCGGCCTCCCTCCGGACTCGGAGATAGATGGCCGAACTACTTGATCGCGTGCTCCGGTACAACGGCGCCTGGTGTGCAGCGCGAAACGAAACGGAAGCCGTGCCGCCAGTTTGTTACTTTGAGCCACAAGGTTCGCGAAGCAATCCAGCGGCCAGGATAAATCTGGATTGCTTCGTTACCTTCCCTCGCAATGACGGAATCTGGACCGCCGCGGACGCGTGGGTCGCAGATCTTGCCTGCATCAATCCGATCGCAGGCGACGGTTCTGCCGGCCCACAAGCGGACGAATGCAGCATTGCACTGCGGTATTTCCAATTCGGTCGGAAAACGAAATCGCCCGTGCGGCATCCCGAACCGTCGCATGGCGTTCGCAACAATTCCGGCGGCACTTGCGTCTTGAGCAGCTGCCGGATCTTCCTTCCTGGCCGCGCATAATGATGTTCAGCGCGTTAGTGATGAGCGGCCTCCGGTCATGCCCGGTGAGTGGGCATTTGCGCTGCCCGGAAGGTCAGGAACGGGCTACCAGCAGAACTGCGTTCTGATGCCAGCCAAGGCCATCACGTCTGATTCCCAGCGATCAAGGACTTGGCCATGTTGACTGCGCGGATGGCGATGCCTAACGGGAACGGATTGTTCAGACGGAGAAAGGCGAGCTTTCTCACATAGCCCTCGACCTGCCATTTCGCGTGCGCGCCTCTGCGAAAAAATATCACGTCACCGGCGCAGTAGCGCTTCGGCTGCATACCCTCGCTCTCAAGCACGATTGATCCTTCGAGGATCACGATGGTTTCGTCGAGATCGTAATACCAGTTGAACTTGCCTTCGCTGCATGACCAGATCAATGTCTTGGCAGTCTTGCATGCGCTCGCCGACAGCACGCGCGAGCGCGCTTCCGGATTGCCTTCGATGATCCAGGATGGGTCAATCGGCGATGGCTCGAGTTCTATCCCGCAATTTGCAGTTTCAATCAGCGTGCGCTGCATTAGTTACCTGCGAATAAAACAAATTCGGTCGCTTTCAATAGCATCAGCCCAGGCCGATTGCCATTTTTTCCCGAGCGGCTACACAATCAGATTTTCTGCGAAGCCGTGAAGAGGCCACTTTGTCGCAGGACGTCACGGAAAGCCGTGGAATGCCTTCGCAAACCGAGGCGAATTTGTCGCACATGACAGAGCCTTTCCGAATCACGGCACCCACGACCCCTCTGCTGAAAATCCTGAGGTCGTGGCGTCGGTGCGCGAGACTGATAGTTTTTCCTAAAAAGGACACCTCGCAAATCGCTGAGGAAGCTGGAAAAACGAAATGTCTGTTGAGGATCAAAGGCGGCGGTCTGGCGACGGAAAGGCTAACTAGCCGAAGTCGGTCGAGAATGCCGACAGATCAAGCTTTGCTTCCGTTCGCCTTCACTCTCATGCTCACCGCAGGCCGCCGAGCGGCAATGAGCCGCCGATCACGTGAACGACAGTCGGCGCCTCGCCGAGCACGACTAACTGGGAAAAGCAGATTGGAGCGTACGCAGCTTCGTCGGAATCTGCCTCGGAATCACAGGCGGCCCTTGGATCCCCGAATATGATTGCGGTCTGGCCCTGTCAGCGGACGAACTATTGAACTCCGGCGCGGAGACGGGTTGGCCAACCGACGCGGACCAACGTTTCATCTGGATCAGATATGGCGAATTCGTACATCCCCCACGGCTTGTCTTCGGCGGATTGCTGAAATTCGCGCGCCGCAGCGTCAACGCCCTCAAGGTAAAGATAAAGCCCAAAAGGGTTTCTGCCGGGTGTTAGCCATCCTTCGACCGCGTCCGTCAGATGTAGATATCCGCCGTTCGAGTTCGACAGCATGCGATAGGTGTCGGGTTCTCCCCGCGCAGGCCTTTGGCTCTCCGGCCGCGCGAACCCCAATCGATTATAGAACCGCTCCGACGCATCGAGGTCGTTACATGGCAGGATCGCGATCAAAGATCCGGAAGGGCTCATTCGTGCACTCCGACTTGTTGCAATAATTCTCGTCCACTCTTCTCAAGGTCCGCAATTTGTCACCTTCAAGGTGGAAGTTCAAATTGGGGCGGCCAGATGACCGCTCCGGGTCAAAGCCCGCGGTCGCGTATCCCGAGACACGCGTCCGGTCCGCTCATGACGGCGGACTGACGCAGCGTTCCCGGCTTCCCTTGAGGTCGATGCGGCAACTACTCGGGATAGACCGGAACGTCCTCCGGCCCCGGCTTGTTGAAAAGGATGAATACCAAGGGATTGCCCGGCTCGGACATTGCATCGCTGCGCTGGCCCGTTATCTCTCCGGCCACGCCGCTTGTATACTCGGCAACCACCTCACCGAAGCTATTGCGCTGGATGGCAACCTTCTGCCCGGCCTCGACCTTGTCGTTGAGTTTGACCAGATGCTCAACGAGACCGCCAGCGGTGGCCAGGATCGGGTACGCGCTGTCGCCGACAAAGACACTCACGTCCTTGCCTGTACGTCCCATTGGCCCGGAAACGATGCCGTGATGCTTGAGGACGTTCATTGTGCCTTCCACGAAGAGCGAGATCATCTCGGCGTCCAGGACGCGCGCAGCGCCGATTTCGGGCGTGAAGGACGGGATGCCCACGTCCATAAACGCGTTGTGCAGGACACCGGGATATACATGATTGTCGAAGATCTGGCCGACGGGATAGAGCTCCACCATCGCCTTGACCTCGGGCACGTCCAAGCCGCCAATATTGAATGCGGTAACTTCGAATCCGGTTGTCCCTGTGTGGAAGTCGATCGCGAAGTCGGCGTTTGGCCGCAGCAGCCGGTTGAACAGAAGCCCGGCATGTCGGCTGGGCGCGGTGGCGCCGTTCTCGTTGCCGGGCCATTCCCGATTCATATCAATCAGATCGATGCCTCTGCCCTGGTTGGGCCATCTGCGCTGCATGCTTTCCAAGGCCGGGCGGGACACGTCCGTGACCGCCATCACCGTGCCCGACATCTGCGCCGGGTCGAGTTGGCTCATCACGGTCTGGACCGTATGCACAGAACTCATCTCGTCGCCATGCACGCCACTGGTCAGGACGCCGCGTTTGCCCGGCTTTGCTCCCTTGGCGACAATCACAGACACATACCAGTGCTGTCCGGTTGGCATCTCGACGCCCTGAAAATACAAAAGGTGCTTCTTGCCGGGCTCCAGATCGTTGACGTCAAGCGCGCTGACGACCTTCTTTCCGTCTATCGTGTCTCCGGTAAAAACGGTTCCTCGTGATGAAGTTGCTGCCCGCGCACTCGGGGGGACAGCGCTGGCCCCGAGCGCAGCTGTGGCGCCGATCGCGGTGACCATGAAGTGGCGGCGATTAAGGCTGTCCGGTCCCTGATCGTTAGACATCGCGGAGACCTTTCTCGTTAGGTGTCCTTACCCCCGAGCCGGACCCAGGCTATCACAAAATTCAACCGGAAAGTCGGCTCCGGGCCCTACAGCAGACCTCAGCCGCAACCTCAGCTGTGTCTGCTACGGACCTCGACTCGGACATGGACCGCGCGCTCCGCTCGGTCGCCCAAGCGCCAGAGCGTCACTAGACTTTGAGCCGTTTGGCGCAGGCGCCAACGTCGATCATCTTGCGATCAGTTCGAATAGAAATGCGGCGGCGGGCTGGTCGCCTTCCGTGATCTCGTAGCCGCTTTTGCAGTGCCGAAAGCCACCGTGCGCCGCCACACAACCTAGTCGAGGCGCTTTCCCTTTCTTAGCGCTGCTTCCATCGGCTTTCCGTGCGGGGCTCCACTCTAGACTGACCAACAGGAGCCTGCGGTCCGCATCTTTCGAAATTAGGCGGACAGCTCCACTCCAGTCACCGAAACTGCCGGGGAGCACGCGTCACCGGCATCGCCTCACTCGATTTTCCTCAGTGAGAAAACACGCTGCGGCTCTCACGCTGGCAATAGCGCAACACGCCGCTTCATGGGTTCCGATGCTCGAGGAATTCCTTCACCGGCCCGACGAAGGGGTGCACGAATTGGCCGAGCATGCCGCCGGGGATCGGCTTCACCGTACCGTATTTGACCGGCCAGCGGTCCTTCGGCAGGTGCCAAGTTCCGCCCAGCATATCGAACAGCGGCGTGTGTGCCGCGTAGTTCTTGTCGATGGCCTCGGCGTCCGACGCGTGGTGCCAGTGATGGAATTGCGGCGTGACGATTACGTATCGCAGCCAGCCGGCATTCATCTTGAAGTTCGAATGGATCAGCACCGATTGCACAGAGATGAAAATGAGATAGGTGAAGATCGTATCCTGCGGGAAGCCAAGCAGGACGATCGGCACCAGCACCAGTGCGCGCGTTGCCAATGGCTCGAGGAAATGGAGGCGCGATCCCGAGAGCCAGTCCATGTGTTCGGGCGAATGATGGACCGCATGGATTCGCCACAACCACGGCACCTCGTGATAGGCGCGGTGGGAGATGTATTCGACTGCATCGGCCGCCAGGATCACCAGCAAGAAGCGGACGATCGCCGGCAGAGCCACGACATGCGCCTGCAGTGACGGGCTGATCGCCCAGGCGAAATAGTCATGGGCAAAATGTGTCGAGACCACCAGGAAGACGCCGATCAGCAGGTGGTTGACGCCGAAATAGGCGAGATCGAGCCTCCAGCCGGGGCTGAGCGGCCCTTGTTCCGGCCGCACCCGTGGGACGACCCACTCGAGCAGCACGAATGCTGCGCCGGTGAAGAATAGATCCAGCACCAGCCAGTCGAGGCCGAGATAAAAGCGCGGCTGGAGGAAATCCGGCGTCGGCACGTAGGGCCCGCCAAGCAGCGTGGCGAGGAAAAGCCCGCTGAGGCCGATCGCCGCGCGCACCCGCGGGCCGCCAAGCACGATCCCGACGACGCCGAGCCAGGCACCGACGACCATGGCGATCGCGAGGGTGAGGCGGAGCAGCTCGACGTCGTAATGGACGCGCAGCTCAGGCGTCGTGAGAAAGGCGGGGTAGCGCAGGCATAGCACCGCAGCGACGCTGAGCAAGCCGATCGCCGCGCAGACAGAACTGCCGATGCGCCCTTCGCCGATGCGCGGCCTTGAACTTTCTTCAGCCATCAATGGTCTCCCGACAAATTCTCGAGCGCGTCGGCATAGGCGCGCAAGAGTTTTCTGAAATCCAACGGCTAGGGTACGTAAAATGGCCGATAAGAGTTAAAATTGCCAGAAGTTGAAATCCGCTTTGGGTCAAAGCAGATGAAACAGGATCGATAGTCCAGGTCCGCTTGAGGGGGCAAAAGCGGTCTGTCGCCGATAATGGCGCTATGTCAGCTGTACCCTAGAGATCGGACATTGGCTCCGTCGAGCGGATATCTTTCGCGAACCACTTTCTGACTTTGCGAAACGGGCGTAACACGCGGAGATCACGCTTCCGCCTTCGCTCGCTTGGGATGATCGAGCCGCTGACGCGTCGACAAGCTGTGGCCGATCCGACACGTCGGGCAAATCATCTGTGCGATTTCGGCTCTGCAGGTTCATGCGGAGGCAACAAACAAGCGCGCGACGGCTCGCGATTAACGGCGAATTTCGTCAGCGGTTTCAACGCAGAGACGCATGTCGGGCTGTTCGGCGCAAATATTTCTATTTCGTCTTTACAGAAAGTATGGTTGGCTCACGCCATCCTGCCTCATGCGGAGGGGCGTACGCGTCGTCACGATACGTAGAGGCGGGCTGCGATTGGACGTGAAGGCTGCGCTGGACGAGCGCAGGCCTGCACGGACGGCGAAGTCGTGTGGTCCTGACATCCCGGTGCTGGTGTCAAGCTCGCGTCGATGTTGACGCGTCTCGCGAGCGACGGGGGCAATCAAGCCGGTCCCCGAGGAGATCACGTATAAGCCGTAAGCCACTCGCGCAGGGAAGGCCGGGATGTCCCAGCCGAACCTGTGGTTCCTGCCCCGTGCATTTTATTCGCACGGGGGCCATGGGGGCGGCGAGCTCCCGGCCTTCCCTGCGCCCTCCCGATTTCGAGGGCTTTGATGCAGCACAACTCGGGCGGATTGCCGCCGCGAGATCGCGGAGTCACGCCGATGAGCGTATTGTCTGGATGCCAATCACCGGCACGCCGTGGCAGCGAACCAGGCCATGCCGAGCGCGCCGTCGTGCAGGCGGATGCAGGCGGGATCGTCGATCTCGGCGGCGTCATAGACATCGCGCGGGACGGTCGCATCATGCGGCGCGGTCATCGGTCCCCAGGGCGCGAGCGTGAGATGATAGGTCGCGATGCGGCTGTGACCGGAATGCTTGTCGATGATCCGGCTGCGCAGCACCGATTGCGGCGAGCGGTCGAGCAGCACATTGGCCTGGCCGAGCGCACCGAACGCATAGGCGCCGGTCAGCACGGAAGCAGCGAGCAGCCGCCACCAGCGCCGGCGCAGCTGGCTCTCGCGCCTGCTAGCTGCGATCAGGAACACGATGGCGATCGCGGCGGCAAAGGCCGTCAGCGGCAGCCAGCCCACCAGGTTGAGATCGAACAGGGCGCGCGCGAACAGGGCGCAGGCCGGCACGGCGCAGGCCGTGCCGAGATTGGCCTCATATCCGCTGCCAAGCCCGATCCGGAACAGGCCGCGGCGCGCGATGACGGTGACAATTGCAAGCCACGGCAAGGCGATCAGCAGCACCATCAGCAAACCGTAGGGCTGCGGCCGGAACAGCGCCCATGCCGCGATGACGATGGCGGCCACAGTCAGCACGGCGGCGAATCGTTGCGCGTGCGTGAGCGCGCGCGCGCGGCTCTCGCGCGCTTCGTCCGGATCGTGGTCTGGCTCGGCCATCAAATGGTCCATTCGCTCGTCCGGCTGTTGCGCCGGTCCTGCCTCAATAATGCAGGAGGATTGATCGAATGCGAATGTCGATCTCCGATTTGACAGCCGGGATGGCCATTGTCAGTGTCCGGCCAAGCCAGCCAAAAGGCGGCAGCAGGGAAACACCTCAAGGAAAACACGATGCCATCAGAACATTTCGACGTGCTGATCGTCGGCGCGGGGCTGTCCGGCATCGCGGCCGGCTATCATCTGAAGCAGAAATGTCCGGGCAAGAGCTTCGCGATCCTGGAAGGGCGGGGTGCGATCGGCGGCACCTGGGATCTGTTCCGCTATCCCGGCCTCCGCTCCGACAGCGACATGTATACGCTCGGCTACTCCTTCAAGCCGTGGACCGATCCGCAGGCCATCGCGGACGGGCCGAAGATCCTGAATTATGTGCGCGAGACCGCGTTCGAGAACCGGCTGGAGGAGACGATCCGTTTCCACCACCGCGTCCGCCGTGCGTCATGGTCGAGCAGCGAGGCGCGCTGGACCGTCGAAGCCGAGCGCCAAGTGGGCGAGAGCGCGCCCGAGACGGTGCGCCTCACCTGCAATTTCCTGTTCATGTGCGCCGGCTACTACCGCTATGAGGGCGGCTACAGGCCGGAATTTGCCGGCGCCGCCGATTTCGGCGGCCGCCTGGTGCACCCGCAGGCCTGGCCCGACGATCTCGACTATGCCGGCAAGCGCGTGGTGGTGATCGGCTCTGGCGCCACCGCGGTGACCCTGGTGCCGGCGATGGCGAAGACGGCCGATCATGTCACCATGCTGCAGCGCTCGCCGACCTATGTGGTGTCGCGCCCGGCGCAGGATGCGCTCGCCAACAAGCTTCGCCGCCATCTGCCGCCAAAGCTGGCCTATCACCTCATACGCTGGCGCAACGTGATGTTCTCGATGTATTTCTTCCAGCTCAGCCGGCGCAAGCCGCAGCGCGTCAAGGAGCTGATCCTCGGTGGCGTCAGGCGCGCGCTCGGGGCCGATTACGACGTCGCCACCCATTTCACCCCGCGCTACAATCCCTGGGACCAGCGGCTCTGCCTGGTGCCGGACGGTGATCTGTTCAAGGCGATCAGGGAGAAGCGCGCTTCGGTCGTGACGCAAGAGATCGACCGCTTCACCGAGCGCGGCATCGCCCTGAAGGACGGCAGCGAGATCGAGGCCGACATCATCGTCACCGCGACCGGGCTCGTGCTGCAAGTGCTGGGCGGGATCGAGGTCGCAGTCGACGGCCGCGCGGTCGATTTTTCGAAGACTCTGAACTACAAGGGCATGATGTATTCCGACGTGCCCAACCTCGCGGCGGCGCTCGGCTACACCAATGCGTCCTGGACGCTGAAATGCGACCTCACCTGCGAATATGTCTGCCGTCTCATCAACTACATGGATCGGCACGGCTACCGGCAGTGCACGCCGCACAATGCCGATCCCGCGATCAAACCGCTGCCGTCGCTGAGCTTCACCTCCGGCTATGTGCAGCGGGCCGTCGCGGATCTGCCGAAGCAGGGCGACCGGCGGCCGTGGCGGCTGTACCAGAACTATGCGCTCGACATCGTCTCCCTGCGTTTCGGCAAGGTCGATGACGGCGTGATGCGCTATTCGTGAGTGATGCTCTAGCCGCGCTCGGTCGGTTGTGCGTCCCGCAGCGGCGCGCGGCTGAGTTCGTTGCCGGCCGCGATCGCCTTGCGCAGCAGCCTCATCAATTCCCGGCCTTCCGCGGCCGTCAGCCCGCGCAGCATGGTTGCCTGCGCGGCCTCGACCGCCGGCGTGATCGCGCGCAGCGTTCTTTTGCCGTCGGTGGTGATCGTGAGCACACGCGCGCGCCGGTCACGGCTCGAGGCCTCGCGGATCACGAGGTTCTTCTGCACCAGGCGGTCGATCACGCCGGTGATCGTGGTGCGGTCATAGGCGATCAGGCCGGCCAGCGTGATCTGGTCGATGCCGGGATTGACGCCGATCGCCGCCAGCGCCGCGTATTGCACCGGTGTCAGATCGAAGCCGGCCTGTTCGACCTCGGCCAGGAACACGGCGACCGCGATCTGCTGGAAGCGGCGTGCCAGGTGCCCCGGCATGTCCTGCGCTTCTGTCACCGAAATCCTCCCACCGCCGATTTATTGACAAGTATACTGATGATCAGTATGCTGATCAATAGCGATCTGACGTGGACGGGAGGAATATCGATGCAATTCCATCTCAACGGCTTCGAGCCTGGTGACCCCGACATCGCCGATCCCGCCGCGCGCGCGCACGGTGGTGGGGCTTCCGGGACCATGCCCACGGAGGTCGACGTGCTGATCGTCGGCTGCGGGCCGGCCGGGCTCAATCTCGCGGCGCAATTGTCCGCATTCCCCGATATCCGGACCTGCATCGTCGAGCAGAAGCCCGGTCCGCTGCTGCTCGGGCAGGCCGACGGCATCGCCTGCCGCACCATGGAGATGTTCAACGCCTACGGCTTTGCCGAACGCGTGCTGCGCGAAGCCTGCTGGATCAACGAGACCACGTTCTGGAAGCCGGACGAGGCAAAGCGTGACACCATCATCCGCAGCGGCCGCGTCCAGGACGTCGAGGACGGGCTGTCGGAGATGCCGCATGTGGTGATCAACCAGGCCCGCGTGCATGATTTCTTCCTTGACGTGATGCGGCGGTCGGCCGCGAAGATCGAACCGTATTACGCGCGCAAGCTGACCGGCCTGCAGGTCGACCCCTCCGCGGGTATCGACGATCGCGCCGTCACCGTGACGCTCGAGCGCTCCGATGCCGGACATGACGGCGAGGTCGAAACCGTCAAGGCGCGCTATGTCGTCGGTTGCGATGGTGCGCGCAGCATGGTGCGCAAGTCGATCGGGCGCGAACTGCACGGCGATTCCGCCAACCATGCCTGGGGCGTCATGGACGTGCTGGCCGTGACCGATTTTCCCGATGTCCGCTTCAAGTCGCTGATCCAGTCGGCGAAGGACGGCAGCCTTCTGATCATTCCCCGCGAAGGCGGCTATCTGTTTCGGCTTTATGTCGAGCTCGCCAAGCTCGATGCCGGCGAGCGGGTCGCGAACCGCAACATTACGCTGGACGCGCTGATCGCGAAGGCGCAGCGCATCCTCAAGCCCTATACGCTCGACGTAAAGGAGGTGCCGTGGTGGTCGGTCTACGAGATCGGCCAGCGGCTGTGCGACAAGTTCGATGACGTTGCGGATACCGATGTCGAGACGCGATTGCCGCGCGTGTTCATATCAGGCGACGCCTGCCATACCCACAGCCCGAAGGCGGGGCAGGGCATGAACGTCTCGATGCAGGACACTTTCAACCTCGGCTGGAAGCTCGCCTGCGTGCTGCGCAAGCGCGCTGCGCCAGAGCTTCTGCACACCTATTCGGCCGAGCGGCAGGCGATCGCTGGCGAGCTGATCGACTTCGATCGCGAATGGGCCGCGCTGCTGGCCTCTGCCGCCCGCGGCGCGGAAGGCTTCGATCCGGCGAAGACGCAGAGCTATTTCGTGCGCAGCGGGCGCTACACCGCGGGCACGGCGACGCATTATGCGCCGTCGATCATCACCGGCGAGGCCAGCCATCAGCATCTGGCGCCCGGTTTTGCGATCGGCACGCGCTTCCACTCCGCGCCGGTCATTCGCCTTGCGGACGCCAAGCCGGTGCATCTCGGCCATGTCGTGAAGGCCGACGGCCGCTGGCGCATCTTCGTCTTCGCGCCGGCGGCCGGGCCGGGAGAGGCGGGCGCTTCTGTCAGTGCGCTCTGCGGCTTCCTCGAAGGAGATGGCTCGCCGATCCGCAACTACACGCCTGACGGTGCGGACATCGATGCGGTGATCGACGTCCGCGTGGTGTTCCCGCAAGAGCATCGTACGCTTGCGATCGAAACGATGCCGGCGCTGTTGTGGCCTGCGAAGGGGAAATATGGCTTGCGCGACTACGAGAAGATCTTCTGCGCCGATCCGAAAGGCGACATCTTCGCGCTGCGCGGGATCGACCGGGAGGGATGCATGATCGTGGTGCGGCCCGATCAATATGTCGCCCACGTGCTGCCGCTCGACGGCACGGCAGAGCTTGCGGCGTTCTTCGGCCGTTTCATGCTGCCGGCGCGATGAGCATCGATGGTTAATGGAGATTGAAGATGACGCCAACAGTCCGAACCGTTCCGCTAGTTTGATCCCAATCTTTCCTCGCTACGACTGGTCTGATCCACGGATGGTGTGATGATTGAGCGGGTGAGGGATCGACATGCTGGCGAACCGACGCAAGGCTGAACGTCGTTTGTGCAGGAGGGTTGCGAAGATCCATTGGGGAACTGGATCGCTGCCGCGCGATTGCACGATCACCGACATCTCGGCCGGTGGCGTCAAGGTGGTGGCCGAGCTGCTGGAGATTCCGCAGCAGTTCAACATCATCTTTGCGCCGGACAATTCGCGCAAATGCCGCCTCGCCTGGCGCATCGGCTGCGAGTTCGGCGCCGAGTTCATCGACTGACAGGCGAGGCAAGCTCGGCAGCAATGACCGTCTTAACCGGACCTTAGGGTTAATCGGGCAGCGTGCCGGAACCGTCGCTCTCGATTGTCCGGTTGCATGCGTCCATCGCCCCGTCTTCGTCCGCTGGCCAGACCGGCGCTCTTCGCCGCATCTTTCGCGATGGTGCTGCTTGGGCTCGGCGCCTGCCAGACCACCGATCTCGCCGACATCACCGGCTCGCTTAGCGACAAGGCCGAGACGAGCCCGCCGGCCGATCCGAGGGCGGAGGTCGATCTCTACCGGGAGCGCTTCCGGAAGACCCCCGACGATCCCGACGTCGCGCTGAGATATGGCACTGCGCTGCGCGCCATCGGACAGCGCTCGCAGGCGGTGGCCGTGCTCGAGCAGGCGACGATCGCCAATCCGACCCACAGGGAGCTGCTCGCCGCCTACGGCCGCGCGCTCGCCGACAACGGCAATTTCCAGCAGGCCTTCGACGTGCTGAGCCGCGCGCACACGCCCGAGGATCCCGACTGGCGCATCTTGTCGGTGCAGGGCGCGGTGCTCGACCAGCTCGACCGCCACGACGAGGCCCGGGAGTACTACGCGACCGCGCTGAAGATCGTGCCGGACGAGCCCTCGGTGCTGTCCAATCTCGGCCTGTCCTATCTGCTCTCCAACGAGCTGCCCAAGGCCGAGGAGACCCTGCGCAGGGCCTATGGCCGCCCTGATGCGGACAAGCGGGTCAGGGTCAATCTCGCGTTGGTCGTGGGTCTCGAGGGGCGCGTCAGCGAGGCCGAAGGCATCATGAAAGCGGGCCTGCCGCCGGCTGAAGCGGCTGCCGGCGCGACCTATCTGAAGCGGCTGCTGGCGCGCAAGCAGACTGCGCAGGTCGCGCAAAAAGATCAGAAAGCGCCCGCGGTGCATCGGGTGCAGTCTGTGGCGGCGCCCGACAAGGACCTCGCCAAAGAGCTCAGCCGCGAGGACTGAGCCTACCGGACACCCAGCAGCCGTGCGATCGGTGCCAGCAGCGAGGTGCGCTGCGGCCTGAGATCGACGTGCCCGGTCAGCCGCCGGCCGAGTTCCTGGAACAGCTTGGTGGTGCGGCTCAGCGCCGCGATCTCGGCGATCATCTGGCCGTTATTGGCGGCGGTGCCAAACAGCTTGCAGTCGAACGGGATGGTGGCGATCGGCTCGCTCTCGACCGTCTTGGCGAAGCGCTTGAGGTCGATCTCCGGCCGCTTCGGCATGCCGACCTGGTTGAGGCAGTAGAGCGGCGGGCGGTCGTTCGGCCGCGACGCCTTCAGCGTGCTCAGGAGATTCTTGGTGTTGCGCAAGTTCGCGAGATCGGGCTCCGCGACCACCAGAATGTCGTCGGCCGTGATCAGCGCATGCCGCGTCCAAGCCGACCATTGATGCGGGACGTCGAGCACGATGCACTGCTGGGTCATCCGCAACGTGTCGAAGATGGCGTCGAAGGCGTCGGCGCCGAAATCATAGACCCGCTCCAGCGTCGCCGGCGCGGCAAGCAGGCTCAGATGGTCGTTGCATTTGGCGAGCAGGCGCTCCATCAGCGCGGTATCAGGCCGGTCCGGCTGGAAGATCGCGTTGGCGATGCCCTGCATCGGGTCCTGATTGTAGTCCAGACCGGCGGTCCCGAAGGCCATGTCGAGGTCGATGACGACGGAGTCCATCGTCAGGTCGCGTGCCATGGTCCAGGCGATGTTGTGAGCGACGGTCGAGGCACCGACGCCGCCCTTGGCTCCGACGACGGCGATGATCCGTCCCGTGATCACGGCCTCGGAGGCGGAGAACAGGCTGCAGATGCAGCGAATGATATCGAGCGTCTCGACCGGCCCGAGCACATAATCGTTGACGCCGCGGCGCACCAGCTCGCGATAGGAAACGGTGTCGTCCGGCCCGCCTATGACCACCACGCGGGTGCCGGGATCGCAGACGGTCGCGAGTTCGTCGAGCCCGTCGAGCACGCTGGTGCCGCGCTTGGTCTCCAGCATGATCACGTTCGGCGTCGGCTGCGAATGATAGGTCTCGATGGCGCGCGCCATGCCGCCCATCTTGATCGTGATATGGGCCTTGCCGAGCCGACGATCCTGGCTTGCGGCCTGGATCGCCGCCGAGGTCTGCTCGGCCTCGCAGAAAGCCTGCACCGAGACCCGCGGGACGGGTGCGATGTGATCGTCGGCGGCGAGCGACTGCGGCTCGGCGGGCTGCTCCGGGTTCTTTCGGGACGCGCTGATCATTTGCCTGTATCGCTGAGTTTGGCCTTGTCGGCTTCGGGATAGGTGATCGCAGTCGACTCGCCCTTGCGATATTTCTCGAAGGCGGCGGAGCGGCGCGGCGTGTAGGCGGCGGTCTCGGAGCGCGGCTGCTCGAGGTCGGCCGGGTTGTCGATCATCGCGGCGAGATTGCGCTGGGTGGCGCAGCCGAAATTGTAGTAATGACGGTTCTCGTTGTATTCGGGATCCATGATATTGGGACCGAGGTCCTCGGGCCAGAGCCCGCAGGGACCGGCGACCGCGGCGATCCTTGGATAGCTGATGCGGATCGCCGCCAGCTGATACGGGCTCTCGGGATGATAGGGCTGCATCGTGATCGCGCGTGAGGGGACGCCGCTTGCAGCCAGCACCTCACGGATCTCGCGATAGGCATCTGCCGCGGCGCGGGCGTTCGGCGTATCGACCGGCACGCTTGAGACGATGACGCCGGTCCCCTCGCGTTGCCAGGATCGCGCCAGGCCTGCGACGTCGGCGCGCTGCTGCGATGTCAGTCCGCCGCGGCCCTGACCGACAAAGACGGCGATCGACTGATTGGCTTCCTGGATCGCGATCGGGTGGCGATGCCGGTAGTCGTCGGGCACGGTCGCGGTCACGACCTCCGTGCTCGTCTGCATGCAGGCTCCGAGCGAAAGCGAGAGGCCGGCAAACGCGCCGATCAGGCGCAGGCGCTCGGCTGCTGATGTCCTCGACATTGTCTCTTCCCCCGTCCCCACGGTGCTCAGTCTCAGTCGATGATGAAGCCGAAATTGGTCTCGTAGCCCGCGACCGGCTCGACCTTGCCGGCGATGCCGTAAAGCCGGTTCAGGCGGCCAAGCAGCGCCGACTGCGAATCCGACGCCGAGGCGAAGCCATCGTCCGGACGCGACAGCTGGTTCTGCGCCACGGCGCGCACGATGTAGGGCGTCACCAGCACCATCAGCTCGGTCTCGTTGTTGACAAAGTCCTGGCTGCGGAAGAGCTGACCGAGCACCGGCAGCTGATCGAGCCCGGGCAGGCCGTTGACGGCCTGCTTGGTCTGGTTCTGGATCAGGCCCGCCATCGCCATCGAGCCACCCGACGGAACTTCCAGCGTCGTCTCGGCGCGCCGGGTCTGGATCGAAGGAATCGTGACGCCGCTCAGATTGACCGAATTCTGATTGGAGATTTCGGATACTTCGGTCATGACACGCAGGCTGATGCGGCCTTCGGTGAGCACCACCGGCGTGAAGTTCAGCGAGATGCCGAACTTCTTGTAGGCCACCGAAAGTTGGCACTGCTGCACGGAGCCAGGCGCTTGCCGCCGGTTGGCAGGTATAGCCCGCGGGGATCGGGAACTCGCCGCCTGCGATGAAGGTGGCCAACTCGCCGGAGATCGCGGTCAGGTTCGGTTCGGCGAGCGTCTTGATGACGCCGGCGCTTTCCATTGCGCGCATCGTTGCGCTGACGGACCCGAAGCTGCCCAGCGCCGTAGCGCTGGCGCCATTGCCGCTGACCAGCGGCACGTTATTGGCCGTGAACGGATTGCTGTTGTTGAAGTTCACGACCGCGGTGCCGTAGTTCATGCTGGCGCTGAGATCGATGCCCAGTTGCTTGATGATGTCGCGCCGGACTTCGGAGACGCTGACCTTGAGCATGACTTGGTCGCGGCCGCGCACCACGATCGAGTTCACGACCTTGTCGGCGCCGCCGACCAGCCGTGCCGCGATTTCGCCGGCCTGCTGCGCTTCGACCGGGCTCGACACCGAGCCTGTCAGGATGACGCCGTCGCCGACGCCGTCGATCTTCACGCCCGGCGTGGTCTGGCGCAACGCGGCTTGCACGCCATTGAGATCGCGCTTGACCGCGATATCATAGGCCGCGACCTGCTGGCCGTCGGCATCGAAGAACACGACGTTGGTCTGGCCGATCGCCGCGCCGATGATGTAGGCGCGCTTTGCAGAACGCACGACGGCATTGGCGATCTTCGGATCGGCCACCAGCACATCCTTGACGTCCTCGGGAAAGTCGATCACGACCGACTTGCCGATGCCGAGCGACAGGGAGCGCATCTTCGCTGCGCTCGATGAGACGGTCGGTGCCTCGGCGTCGGCAGCGAAGACCGGAGTGAGCGCCGAATTCAGCGCAAAAGCCGTGATGGACGAGAAGGCGAGAGCGCGGACCAGCGCCGTCTGCACCTTCGATCGAGTTTGCTCGCGCTTCATGATCTCTTCCTTCTCGTCACTTCTGTGCCGTTTGCGAGCTACTCACGCCGTAACGGATGATCTCGATGCTGCTGCCGCGCTTGACGGCGTTGTTGTCCGTGTTGTTGGCCTCGGCTGCGTTGGCGTCGGCGATGCTGCGCAGCGCCAGTGCGAGCGAACCGGACTGGCGCGCGCGGGTCAGCGTCTCGGCCTGCTCGGGCTTCAACTCGAGCGTCGCCGTTCGCCCGACCACCGTGTTCTGGCCGTCCTTCTCCTTTGGCGCCTGATCGATCGCGAGCACGCGGATGTTGGACAGGATGATCTCGGAGCTGACGGAATCGGGGGCGGCGGCGCGATCCGGGTTCTTCTCACGCTTGGACAGGATGACGTCGACACGATCGTTCGGCAGGATGAAGCCGCCGGCACCCGTCTCCGGCGAGATCTCAGTCGAGATCGCACGCATGCCGGCGGGCAGGATCGCAGCCATGAAACCGGAGCCATCGGCCTTCACGAGCTTCTGTTCACGGATCGGCTCGCCGGTAATGAACGGCGCGCGCGCGATCGAACCGACCAGCTGGTTGGCTGCGTCGGGCCGGTCGCTGCGCCGGATGAAGATGTTGCTCGCAGCTGCCGGCCAGGTTTGCCACAACAGGTCGCCGGGCTTGATCGCCTGGCCAAGCCCGATGTCGGCTTTCGCCACCAGCACCTCGACGGTCGGCAGCTGCGCGACCGGTGCGGCAGGTAGCGGCTGCTGCTTGTCGGTGTTGCTCACGAGGTAGGCTGCGACGCCGCCCGCGCTGAGCGCAATGGTCAACACCACAATGCGTGCGGTCATCATACGCGGTACTACTCTCAACCGATACGCCGGGGCTGCGAACAAGCCGGAACAAAGCTTCCCCGTCGCGTATGACTAAGCAGCAATGGTGTAAGCGATCTTGCAAAGCCGGGCCGGTCGAGGCCGCGCACCGTGCCGTTTGTGCCGATGGTGAACGGAGCGTTATCGGCCAAATAGCGTAGTGCGGCGAACGCGTTATTAGTCTGCAAGGTTGCTTCTACGCGGCAGAGGCGAGTCCGCGCAGGATCGGGACGACTACGGGTTGCGGGAGGGACATCCCATTAACCACGTCGTCTTGAGCGCGGTCCGCCTCGCGGTCGGGCTGGCATCGCGGCGCCCAGCCCCGGGCGCCATGGTTCGGATCGACGGTTCCAGCTGAGAGCACGGCGCGCACACGACACTCTCACGAAACGCTGTGTTAGCGCAGCTCATCGATCTTGATGGATCGCCTTGGATGCCGGATCTTCGGCCGTCGGTTGATCGAGGCTTGGCACTCCGTAGTTTCGCGGAGCCCCACCTTCAGGATTTCGAAAGGGACGGCCTCAGGATCCCCTTGGGGAGAAATCCGTCTTGCATTTTCAACGTTCGTTAGCATTTCATGCGCAGTCTTAGTGCATGAAGATCGGTGCTTCCCCGCGCCGTGCGTTCAGGCTGGACCAGCCCGACCGCGCGTGCTGGACGCTTCCTTCGGCACCCATGTGGTGTGCCGTGCCACACAAGGCTGCCCTCCCAAGACTTTTCGGGTCTAGGAGCGTGGGTCTCGCGCAGCAAGCGGTGGCTGACAGAACCGTAATCCGGCGGCGCGAGGCCCGCAGCGCCAGAGCGCCGAAGGGCAGCCCGACGCGGCGGTGTCGCACAACGGGATGCATGGGCTGTTGCGGCCCGGCGGCAAGCTGGGCGCCCACCGCGATCCGTTCGCCGGCTCGTTGCGCTATCACCTCGGTCTGGTGACGCCCAATTCGGACAAGTGCCGGATTCTCGTCGACGGCGTGCCCTGCGTCTGGCGCGACGGCGAGGCCTTCATGTTCGACGAGACCTTCATCCACAGCGCCGAGAACGCAACCGACGTCAACCGCATCATCCTGTTCTGCGACGTCGAGCGGCCGATGAAGTACGGCTTCATGACCGCGATCAATCGCTGGGTCAGCCATCACATCGTCAAGGCCTCCGCGACCCAGAACGTCGAGGGCGAGCATGTCGGCGTGCTCAACAAGGTGTTCGGCAAGCTGTACGAGATCCATCTCGCCAGCCGCAAGGTCAAGCAGTGGAACCGGACCGTGTACTACGCCGCGAAGTACACGCTGACGGTCGCGATCGTCGGACTGATCGTGGCGTCGGCTTTTAGGTAGTTTGTGAGGCTGCAGATTTCTAAGCTGAATACGAGGGTTTGATACGCTTCGCCCGCCTCAATGATTTCAGTCACTTAGCGCTTTGATTTTCGTTCCGGCAAAATCGCCTGTCTCACGACAGACGTTCACTTTTTGGCTGCCCGCTTGCGCCGTCATCAGCAGCGGATAGAGCGGCATGCGCTTCTAATCGAGCAAAGGCTCCCATGAACCCGTGCTGTTTTGTAGTTTGGAGCGGCTACCGTACCGACCTATGCGGTCATAGCGGAATACTTTCCTAAAGAATTGCTGCGCGTGTGATAGTGCACTGAACCTCGTGCATTTCACCTGGGCATTCGTGGTTCAATACGGAGGCGGAATGATCGCTATCCAGTGGTGACCTGAGTGGGCACTATCCACTAAAACGATAGGCGGGGCCATGCCATTGTAGCGACTACGGGCATCATTTGAACGGGATCTCGCTAGCAGAATCCCTCAGGTCTGCTCTCCCGGATAACGTGCTAACTGACACCGTTTGCTGTCTAACCCGAGTTCTTCGGTGCGTTCAATTATGCTCCGAACGATTGTCTCGCAATCAAGTCGGGTTAATCCAAGAACACCATATTCACGCAATTCATCTTCCAGCATCGCGGCCATAATCAATACGACACTCATTCGCTTCGCTCCATTCTCGGTGCTCTTGAAGCGTGGCATGCATGGCGACTATTTATCGTCTCTTAAATCTTTAAACGGCAGCGGTGTCCGGGCTATCTCGCAGACCGCTTCGATCAGACGGCGAACCGCCTGTGCCTCCCAATCGATTTGGTCAAGGGGTTCCTCCCAGTACTGCGACACTACATAGGCCGCATGTCGTGCTTTCACGCCCAACCCAGCAATCGTGGACGCCGGCGTTCGCATGATCGCGCGCTCGATCGGATACAGATGGGCGAGAATCGGTTCGATTCGACGTGTTACAGCTTCATCGAAAGCGCACTCATCATGGCCTGTCTCGCCGGCGGATTGTTCGGCGATCTGTGGGGTAGCACCGTGGGGTCTTCTCTGATCCTGACGCAACCGCTCCAACTCGCGCAACTCTGCGGATATCGTGTTGAATTGCCTTTCAAGTGCGAGCAGCCGCGCGTCGTCTTCTGCAGGAGGGGCTGCGGAGCCGACGGACAGCTGATCCGGACTGGTTTTGGCGGGATCATCGCTCACGCGGGTGCTCTACATTCGCTCGCTCGGTCACGAGGCCATCTGTTAATGTTCCTGGCCACAGCGGCATTTCGCCACCGATATCTGTGGGACAGGCACGCGGCACCGTTTGCCCGCAAGGGCATCGATGTTACGCTACTAGCGTAATCGTTTGCCTCTGATGTGTCAACACCTCAGGTGCAAAATTTTGAACTCGGGGCGTAATGTTAACCAGTGAACAAATCAGAGCCGCGCGTGCAATGCTTCGGATCGAACAGCGCGACCTCGCGGAGAAGTCAGGCGTCTCGCTGGAAACCATCAAACGGATTGAACGCACTCCAGGACCGATATCGGCCTATACAGGGACCGTCGACAAGCTCCGACGAGCTCTGGAGTTGGCGGGCATTGAGTTCAGCGATGGTGATCGGCCTGGCATCCGCTTGACGTCGACCTCAGCAAAGCAAGTGGATCGCTCCGACTGACCTTAGCCGCATTTCGACCGGGCTGAATCCATTTTGGCTCGCCAAATCGACTGGTTCGGTTTCAAGCTGATTGCTGGCGAGCGACGCCGACCATTGGAGGCCACCTGTTCGGTTCACTTTGCTTCGTAGAAGCCGTACTCGGCGGCATGTCGAGCCGGCAGGCCGCGCTGCTTTTGGGTGGGTGTTATCGAACATCATCCGAGTATGCGACGAGTAAAGTTGCTCCAGATTCGGACGCTTGACTCCAAGGCCGACATGAACCCTGGAGAAGCTCGGGCGGAATTGATCGAGAAATGGACCTTCAGTGTCTTTGCACCGTATCGCTTCTGCAAGCGCGCTGGAAAATTACATTCAAAAAAGGAGTATACATGCCTCTGAGCAAGACCGACTGGACGTGACCTGCCCCTAAGAATTTCCTCCAGAAGGATTTAGAGTCCGCATTGGCCTCCGCGGAGGATGTGGGTAGCGGTGCCTGCTAGTAGCGGGGGGCTCGCAACCGCCATTCCGACAAAGAGAATTTCTGTGCCATCGCAATGGGTAAAAAAGCGGCGATACCTCCTCATCCGGTGCGCAGAGCGCGCCGACCTCTCCCCACCAGCGGGGAGAGGTTAAAGAAAAAGGCCGCTCAGGCCGCGCGGCTCGCCGATCGAGACCTTCAGCGTGCCGACGCCGTCGACGCCGCATTCGATCTTGTCGCCTGGCACCAGCGCGGCGACGCCGGCCGGCGTTCCCGTCATGATGATGTCGCCGGCACCGATCTCGACCTGCTGGGACAGCTTCCAGATAATCTCCGGCACGCTCCAGATCAGCTCGGTGAGGTCGCCCTTCTGCCGCTCGGTGCCGTTCACTGACAGCCAGATCTTGCCCTTTGCGGGATGACCGATCTTCGAGGCCGGCTGCACCGCGGAGCAGGGCGCGGACTGCTCGAACGACTTGCCGATCTCCCACGGCCGCTCTTTCTTGCGCGAGGCGATCTGCAGGTCGCGCCGCGTCAGGTCGATGCCGACCGCATAGCCGTAGACATGGTCGAGCGCTTTCTCGACCGGGATGTTGGCGCCACCGCTCTTCATCGCGACGATCATCTCGACCTCGTGGTGCATGTCCTTGGTCAGCGACGGGTAGGGGATCACCGTGCCGTCCGGCACCAGCATGTCGGCGTGCTTGGCGAAGAAGAACGGCGGGTCGCGCTCGTCATTGCCCATCTCGCGGATGTGCTCGAGGTAGTTGCGCCCGACGCACCAGATGCGACGCACGGGAAAGGCGCCGGCCTCGCCGACGACGGGAAGCGAAGCTTGTGGCGGGGCCGGAATGACGAAATTGGTGGCGCTCATGAAATCGATCTCGAGTGAGGGACGAAGGAAAGCTCAGGATACCGCGCTGATCGGCGCGATCATCGGGGCCGCCCCCGTTTCGCGCTGCTGCAGACGGAAGAACGAAGCATAGCGGCCGCCACGGCGCAACAGATCGTCATGCCGCCCCCGCTCGACGATCTCGCCGGCCTCGACCACCAGGATGGTGTCGGCATGCATGATGGTATGGAGGCGGTGGGCAATCACGATGGTGGTGCGGTTCTGGCAGAGATGCTCGATCGCCTCCTGCACCTGCCGCTCGAATTCGGAGTCCAGCGCGGCGGTGGCCTCATCCAGCAGGATGACCGGGGCGTTGCGGATCAGCGCGCGCGCCACCGCGACGCGCTGGCGCTGGCCGCCGGAGAGCTGCGTGCCGAGCTCGCCGACCGGCGTGTCGTAGCCGAGCGGGAAGCTCATGATGAAGTCATGCGCGCAGGCGGCCTTGGCGGCCTCGACGATCTCGCGCTCGGTGGCGTCCGGCTTGCCGAAGGCGATGTTGGCGCGGATGGTGTCACGGAACAAATAGACATCCTGGCCGACATAGGCGACCTGCTCGCGCAGGGATCGCCGCGACACCTGCGAGATCGACTGGCCGTCGATCAGGATCTCGCCTTCGGTCACCTCGTAGAAACGCAAGAGCAGCGCCAGCACCGTCGACTTGCCGCCGCCGGAAGGCCCGACCAGCGCGGTCATCTTGCCCGGTTCGGTGACGAAGCTCATCCGGTTCAGCACCGGCTCGTTGTTGCGGTAGGCAAAGCTGACGTCACGCAGCTCGATCCGTGCTTCCGAGAGTTTCAGTGCCGGTTTGTCGTCATCGGATTTTTCGCTGGCGGGGCTGTCGATGACCTCGAGCAGCATGCGCGCGCCGACGAGCTGGCTGTTGAGGTCGATGTTCAGCCTGGCAAGGCGCTTGGCCGGCTCGGTGGCCATCAGGAAGGCGGTCATGAAGGAGAAGAACTGACCGGGGGTGGCGTTGAGCGCGACCACGGCATAGCCGCCATACATCAGGCAGCCGGCCACCGCGAAGCCGCCGAGCATCTCCATCAGCGGGTTCGAGCGGTTGGAGACACGTGCCATCTTGTTGGCGTTGCGCTCGACGATCGCGATGTTCTCGTCGATACGCGCGCGCATCGCGTCTTCCAGGGTGAACGCCTTCACCGTGCGAATGCCCTGCAGCGATTCCTGCATGGTCTCGAGGATGTCGGCGGTGCCCGTGAACTGGTCAAAGGCGAGGCCCTTGATGCGCTTGACCAGCTTGCGCAGCACCAGCATGGCCGGCGGCACCGTGATCAGGCCAAGGACCGACATCAGCGGATCCTGCGCCACCATCACCGCGATCATGCTGATCAGCAGCAGGAAGTCACGGCCGATCGCGTTGATCAGCATGTTCAGCACATCGGTGATGGATTTGGCGCCGGCAGTCAGCCGCGCCAGGAATTCGGACGAGTGCCGCTCGGAGAAGAAGCCGATGCTCTCGCTCATCAGCTTGGCGAACAGCTTGCGCTGATTGTTGGCGAGGATGGAATTCGAGATCTTCGACAGGATCACGGCATAGCCGTAGGTCGTCACGCCCTTGACGAACAGCAGCAGGACCGTGACGCCGGAGAGTGCGGCGATGCCGGGAATGCTCTTCTCGACATAGGCCTTGTTGATGACCTGGCCCAGTATGTAGGCCGCACCGGCGCTGGCTGCGGCGGAGAGGCCCATCAGCACAAACGCCGTCAGATAGCGCCGCCAATAGGCGAGCCCCTGTTCCATGAACAGGCGGCGGACCAGGACCGCGGCGCCATAGGGATCGTCGGTGATCTTTCTCGGAAACTCGGCCATGCTCATCCCTGGGCCGGCAGCGGGTCAAATCACCCGGCCGGCACAGGGCTGGCTTGCCCGCTCGAGGCGGCTTTTTCAAGCCCAATAAGGGCTTGCGGGGCGTGCTGGTTTAGGCCGTGGCCAGCTGGCGGACCTCGCTGTGGCGTTCCCGGGACACTTTCTCCTCCCAGGCGAGCGCATGGGCGGCAATGGTGTCGAGATTGTCGTAGGCCGGCGTCCAATCCAGCGTGGCGCGGATGCGGCTGGTATCGGCGACCATGGTCATGATGTCCCCCGGCCGCCGTGGGGCGAACTGGACCGGAATGTGACGGCCGGACACGCGACGCACCGCCTCGATCGTTTCCAGCACCGAGTAGCCGCGGCCATACCCACAATTCAGCGTGATCGAGCCGCCGCCGCCACGCAGATAGGCCAGCGCCGAGCGATGGGCCTGGGCGAGGTCGGCGACATGGATGAAGTCGCGGATGCAGGTGCCGTCCGAAGTCGGGTAATCGGTGCCGTAGACGTCGATCTTGGCGCGCTGGCCGGTCGCGACCTCCATCGCGATCTTCAGCAGATGCGTGGCACCGACGGTGGCGAGCCCGGTGCGCGCGAGCGGATCGGCACCGCCGACATTGAAATAGCGCAGCACCGCATAGCGCATGTCGTGTGCCGAGGCCACGTCGTGCAGCATGATCTCGGTCATGAGCTTGGAGCTGCCATACGGTGAAAGCGGACGCGTGCGCGCAGTTTCCGGCACCGGAACCTGCTCGGGATCGCCGTAGACCGCAGCCGTCGACGAGAAGATGAAGCTGTTGACGCCGCGCTTCACCGCCGCATTGAGAAGGCTGCGCGTCGTCATCGTGTTGTTGCGGTAGTAGAGCAGCGGATCGCGCACCGATTCCGGCACGACCACCGAGCCTGCGAAGTGCATGATGCTGTCGACGCCGTGCTGGCTGATTACGCCGTCGACGAGGTTTTCGTCGCCGGCGTCGCCGATGAACAGCGGCACCCCTTCGGGCACGGCGCTGGAAAAGCCGGTCGAAAGGTTGTCGATGACGACAATGCTTTCGCCGGCCTCAACCAACGCAAGCACCATATGGCTGCCGATATAGCCGGCACCCCCAGTGACTAGCACGGTCATTGTTTGACCCATTCCCTGTTGTTTTGAGGCAAACTAGCCCGGTGGGGGTGAAGGAGGGGTTTCGACAAAGCCGAACTGGTGACTATCGTTAATCTTGCGTATAGGGAGCTGCCTAAAGGGAGCTTGACTTGCCGACCGATACCTTTCTTGCCGCAGATCTCGACGTCATCGTGCCGAATCTGCACCGCCGCTATTCGGGCGTCACGGCCACCAATCGGATGGTGGCGCCCAAGCTTGCGCAACGTGTTCGCGCGGCCTGGCTAGGCTCTTATGCGCCCGATGGCATCGTGCGCATGCGGACGGCGGATCTGCTCAAGGTCTGGCGTCGCAAGCGGCCGCTGATCTGGCACGCGCGGCGCAACAACGAAATGATCGTGGGCGTATTGCTGCGCGCGCTCGGCTGGCCGTTCAAGCTCGTCTTCACCTCGGCCGCGCAGCGCCATCATACATGGATCACGCGCTGGCTGATCCGCCGCATGGACGCGATCATCGCGACCAGTGCTATCTCCGCTTCCTATCTGAAGCGCGAGGCGACCGTGGTGATGCATGGCGTCGACACCGATGTCTATGCGCCGCCTGCCGATCGTGCCGCTGCGTTCGCGGAAGCCGGACTGCCCGGCAGTTACGCGATCGGCTGCTTCGGCCGCGTGCGGGCGCAAAAGGGCAGCGACGTGTTCGTCGCGGCGATGTGCCGGCTATTGCCGCGCTATCCGGATTTTTCCGCCGTGCTGGTCGGCGCGGTGACGCCGGAGCAGACGCCGTTCGCCAATGAGCTGAAGAAGCAGATCGCGGCCGCCGGACTGGAAAGCCGCATCGTCATCACGGGCGAGCTGGAGATTGCCGAGGTGCAGCGCTGGTATCAGCGCCTGACGATCTACGCCTTCACCTCACGCAATGAAGGTTTCGGCCTCACCTTGATCGAAGCAATGGGCGCAGGCGCCGCGCTGGTGGCCTCGCGCGCAGGCGCGGCCGAGCTTGTGATCGACAACGGCGTTACCGGCGTGCTGGTGCCGCCAGGTGATGTCGACGCGCTGGTGGCGGCGCTCGAGCCCTTGATGCGTGATCCGGCTGCGGCGCACGCGATGGGAGCGCGTGCCCGCATGCGGGTCGTGGAGCAGTTCAGCCTGGACGCCGAGGCTGACAAGATCGCCGCGGTCTATCGCACGCTGGTCTGAGTGATGATGTCGGCAACGAAGGCGTCGAGATCGCCCCCCTTGAATAGAAAGCCCGGCAACCCTGCAGCCTTTGCAGCCGCGATATCGGATGACCGGTCGCCGATGACGAAGCTGCCTTCGCGTGCGACAGGCCAATGCGCCATCAGGTCGAGGATCATGCCGGGCGCGGGCTTGCGCCAGGGATGCTCGCGCAGATAGGCCGCGACCGAACCCTCGGTGTGATAGGGGCAGTAGCGGATGTCGTCGATGCGTGCGCCTTGCGCTGTGAGCTCCGCGCACATCCAGTCGTGCAGGGTGACGACATCATCCTCGGTGAACAGGCCGCGCGCGACGCCGGACTGATTGGTGAACAGGAAGACGTGATAGCCTGATAAATTGAGCCGGCGGATCGCCTGGGCCACGTTCGGCATCCAGCGGATGCGCTCGCGCGTGCCGATATAATCGTCGTCGTGATTGAGGACGCCGTCGCGGTCGAGAAAGGCGGCGGGCTTGAGTGTTCTGGTGTCGCTGGTCATGATTCCGTCGAGGCGTCCATCAGCGCCTGCTCGACCACGGCGCAGATGCCATGCGCGGTCGCCAGATGGACCTGTTGGATGATCGCGGTGTCGTCGCTCGGCGCGACCAGCAGGAGGTCGCAGAGCTCGGCCATCGACCCGCCTTTGGCGCCGGTGAAGCCGACGGTGATGAGGCCGCGCTCGCGCGCCTTGCGCAATGCGTTGAGGATGCTCGGCGAGCGGCCCGATGTCGAGATCGCGAGCAGCACGTCGCCGCGCTGGCCGAGTCCTTCGACCTGACGCGCGAATACCCGATCATAGCCGTAATCGTTGGCGATCGCGGTCAGCGCCGAGGTATCGGTGGTCAGCGCGATCGCGGCATAGGCCGGCCGCTCCTGCTTGTAGCGGCCGACGATCTCTGCGGCGATGTGCTGGGCGTCGGCGGCGCTGCCGCCATTGCCGACCAGCAGCAGCTTGTGGCCGGCGCGCAGCGCGGCGACGATCGCGGCCGCGATCCGGCGCGCAATATCGAGCATCGCGGCGTCCTTGCTGGCGCGCGCGAATGCGGCAAGCGAGTCCGCAAGATGGCTGGCGATCAGGTCGTTGCTCATCTTTGGCCTGAAAAGTCCCGATGCAGCTTGGTAGCCATCACTTCGTCGCTTCGCAAGGATCGCAACACGTCATCGCGCGGCGCGTGCACCCAGGTCGGCCAGCACACGTGCTGTGATCGCGGCAACATCGGCGGCGGGAATCTCGCGCATGCAGCGATGATGTTTCATGCGGCAGACCGGGCGGTGGCAGGGCTGACACGACACTTCGGTCTTGGTTTGCACGGTGGCGGCGAGCCCATTGAGCGGACCCCAAAGGTAGGGGCTGGTAGGGCCGAAAATGCCCATGGTCGGCGTGTCCAGGGCCGCGGCGACATGCATCAGACCGGAATCATTGGATATCGCAACGCCGGCCGCGGCCATGGCGAGCACGCCGTTGCGCAAGTCGTTGCCGGTGAGGTCGCGGACGGCCGGGCCTGCTTTCGCGACGATTTCGGCCGCCAGGGCCTTCTCGCCGGGGCCGCCGACCACCCAGACATCCAGCCCCTGAGCGATCAGCAGGCGGGCAACCTCATCATAATACGGCCAGCGCTTCGCCGGACCGACCGAGCCCGGGGCCAGCGCCACCGCGGGGCGGTTGCCCAGATTGTTGGCTTGGCGCCAGCGCTCGAGCTCCTCTGCTGGAACCCGAAGTTGTGGCACCGGCCATTCCGGCGGTAGCGCCGCGCCGTCCGGCAGGGCGAGCGCGGCATTCTTGTCGATGAAGCGGGGCAGCTTCTTCTCGCCCCAGCGCCAGCGGTTGATCAGCCCAAACCGGAACTCGCCGACGAAGCCGACCCGCTCCGGGATGGCGGCCAGGGTCGGTGCAATCGCGGCCTTCCAGGTGCGCGGCATGACCAGGGCGGTGCGGTAATTCCGCTCTCGCAGCAGCGCCGCCAGCCCCCATTGCTTGGCCAGCGCGAGCCGGCTGCGCGGCAGATCCCAGACCACGCCGGCGCGGACGCCCGGCATGTAATCCAAAAGCGGTGCGCACAATTTGGTGGTGAGCAGATCCACCGGGCGATTCGGCCAGCGCTCCTTCAGCACCCGGACCACGGTGTGGCCACGCACGAAATCCCCGATCCACATATAGGGGATGATCAGGATCGGGCTGGTGTCGTCGGCGTCAGCCGCTTGTTCGGCCTTGATTGAATATGTATTCATTCTTTAAGCGTCAGATATCACCGCCTGGTGGGTAGCGGCTCGCTCGCAGAAGGTAAAGCGGCCGGCCCAAATCCCTTACACTTTGCGGAATGATGGGCTAGGCAGGGCGCCGACAGAGATCATCGAGACAAGGTAACCGAATGTTGCTGGTGACCGGCGGAGCCGGCTTTATCGGATCCAATCTGGTGGCCGCATTGAACGAGGCTGGCCGCACCGATATCGTCGTCTGCGACTGCCTCGGCGACCAGGGCAAATGGCGCAATCTTGCCAAGCGGCAGCTCGCGGATTTTGTGCCGCCGGCGGACCTTGCGGACTGGCTGAAAGGCCGCAGGCTCGATGCCGTCCTGCATATGGGTGCGATCTCCGCGACGACGGCCACCGACGGCGACCTCGTCATCGACAGCAATTTCCGCCTGTCGCTGCGGCTGCTCGACTGGTGCACCGCAAGTGCCACGCCATTGATCTATGCCTCGTCGGCGGCAACCTATGGCGACGGCGAGCAGGGGTTTTCCGATGATCCCTCGCTGGCGGCGCTGAAAGGCCTGCGGCCGATGAATCTCTATGGCTGGAGCAAGCATCTGTTCGACATGGCGGTGGCCGCGCGCGCCGAGCGGCGAGAGAAGCTGCCGCCGCAATATGTGGGCCTCAAATTCTTCAACGTGTTCGGTCCGAACGAGTACCACAAGGGCACGATGATGAGCGTGCTGGCGCGCCGCTTTGACGACATCAAGGCGGGGCGCGCAGTGGAGCTGTTCAAGTCGCACCGCGACGGCATCGCCGATGGCGACCAGCGGCGCGATTTCATCTCGGTCGACGACGTGGTGCGCGTGACGATGTGGCTGCTCGCCACGCCCAGTGTGTCGGGCCTGTTCAATGTCGGCACCGGCAAGGCGCGAAGCTTCAAGGACCTGATTCTCGCAGCCTATGGTGCGCTCGGCACGACGCCCAACATCGCCTATATCGATATGCCCGAAGCGATTCGCGGCAGCTATCAATATTTTACGCAAAGCGAGGTCGATCGACTACAGGCTGCCGGCTATAACGGCGGCTTCATGCCGCTGGAGGACGCGGTCGGTCACTATGTCAGGGGCTACCTCAATTCCACCGACCGCTATCGCTGACCCTTGCTTCGGGACACGTAACGATGTTCGATTTTGACGCCCTGTCGCAAGCACTTCTTCGCCAGACCGTGCTGTGTGTCGGCGACCTCATGCTGGACGAATTCGTGTACGGCGAGGTATCGCGGATTTCGCCGGAAGCGCCGGCGCCGGTCATCGCGGTCCGGCGCAGCGAAACCAATATCGGCGGCGCGGGCAACGTCGCGCGCAACATCGCCGCACTCGGCGCGCGATGCATTTTCGTCGGTCTGATCGGCGATGATGCGGCGGGTCACGCGCTTCGCGCCACGCTGTCCCGTGAGACCAATATCGAGAGCGTGCTGGTCACCGATGCCAGCCGGCCGACGACGCGCAAGGTCCGTTTCGTATCGGAGCATTTTTCCACACACATGCTGCGCGCGGATTGGGAACACGCTGTTCCCGCTGCCCCCGAGATCGAGCAGAAACTGATCGATACGATCCTGCCGCTGCTCGATCGCACCGACATCGTGCTGCTGTCCGACTATGCCAAGGGCGTGCTCACGGCGCGGGTGATCCGCAACGTGATCGATGCGGCGCGCAAGCGGGCGAAGCGCGTCATCGTCGATCCCAAGAGCGCGAATTTTGCGATCTATCGCGGCGCCACCTTGCTGACGCCGAACCGCAAGGAATTTTCCGAAGCCACCCGCAGCCGCGCCGAGACCGAGCAGGAGATCGCATCCGCGGCGCAGGACGCGATACAGCTCGCCGATTGCGAGGCGATCCTGGTGACGCAGAGCGAGCGCGGCATGACCTTGGTGCCGCGTGATGGCGAGCTGGTCCATGTGCCGGCCTATGCCACGAAGGTTCGCGATGTGTCCGGGGCCGGCGACACTGTCGTCGCGGTGTTGGCCGCGGCCTTTGCGGCCGGGGCGGAACGGGAGGTCGCGCTGCGTATGGCGAGTGCGGCCGCGGCCGTGGCCGTCAGCAAGCAGGGCACTGCGAGTGTGACCGCCGCCGAGCTGCGGCGCAAGATCCTGCCGCATGCCACGCTCGCGGCCGAAGAGAAGATCCTGGCGAAGGAGGACGATCTCAAGGCGCGGCTTGCCGATTGGCGCGAGGAGGACTTAAGGATCGGCTTCACCAATGGCTGCTTTGACATCCTGCATCCGGGCCACGTCAAGGTGCTGACTGCGGCGCGCGCGGCCTGCGATCGGCTCGTGGTCGGATTGAACAGCGATGCGTCAGTGAAGCGGCTGAAAGGCGAGAGCCGTCCCGTTCAGGACGAGCGCGCGCGCGCCGAGGTGCTGGCGGCGCTCGAGGCGGTCGACCTGGTCGCGATCTTCGACGAGGACACGCCGATCCGGCTGATCGAGCGGGTCAGGCCGAGCGTGCTGGTCAAGGGCGGCGACTACACCCGCGAGCAGGTGGTGGGCCATGAGATCGTCGAAGCCGCGGGCGGCGAGGTGATCCTGGTCGATATTTTGCAAGGGTTCAGCACCACCGCCCTGGTCGATCGCGCTCGGGGAGACAAGCAATGAGCGCGCTCGCCGGATATTCGGGCGCGGCGCTGTTGTCGCGGCGGTGGCGCGATCCCGCGGCTTGGCGAACCACGGTCGACGTGGTCGCGATCCTGCTCGCGCTGGCGCTGCCGTGGTCGACGTCGCTGGTGTCGATCCTCGGTGTGGTGCTGATCATCACCGTAGTGCCGTTCCTCGATGTCGAGGCGTTCGTGGCCTCTCTGAAGCGTCCGATCTGCTTCGTGCCGATCGCGCTGTTCGTATTGGCGCTGGTCGGGACTTTCTGGTCGGACGCCGCCTGGGGTGCGCGGCTCTATGCGGTCGGGCCGGCGGCGAAGCTGTTGGTTCTGCCGGTGTTATTCTATCATTTCGAGCGATCCGAGCGCGGCACCTGGGTCTTCATCGCCTTTCTTGGCTCCTGCGCGCTGATGGTCATCGCCTCGACCGTCGTTGCCTTCGATCCGGCGCTCGCGCTCAAGCCGCATGCCGATCGCGGCATCTTCGTGAAGAACTATATCGATCAGGGTCAGGAGTTCTCGCTCTGTGCGGTGGCGCTGGCCTATCCAATCGCGAATTTCGCTGGTCAACGGCGGTGGCTGTCGGCCGCGGTGCTGCTGGCGTTCATGCTGCTGTTCCTCGCCAACATGGTCTTCATCGTCACCTCGCGCACGGCGCTGGTGACGATCCCGATCATGCTGGCCGTGTTCGGCCTCATGCATCTCAGGTGGCGGGCGAATCTGGCGATCGCCGTTGCCGCGATCGCGGTGGCCGCAGCCGCCTGGAGCGTCTCGCCGCAACTCCAGGAGAAGGTTGCGACCTTCGGCAGCCAATACCAGGCCTATGAGGACCATCGCGCCACCACGTCGATCGGCGAGCGGCTGGAGTTCTGGCGCAAGTCATTGCACTTCTTCATCGAGGCGCCTTTGATCGGCCATGGCACCGGCTCAACGCGGCATTTGTTCGAGTTGGCGAGCGATCATTCGGATCTCTCCTCCGGCCAGGTGATCGGCAATCCGCACAACCAGACATTCTACGTCGCCATTCAATGGGGGGCACTCGGGGTCGTCATTCTCTGGGCGATGTGGGTGTTGCATCTCCTGCTGTTCCGCGGTGAGGGGCTCGCCAACTGGCTCGGCCTGCTCGTCGTAGTGCAGAACATCTTCACGTCCTTGCTCAACTCCCACATCTTCGATTTTCACGAGGGCTGGATGTATGTGCTGGGTGTAGGCGTCGCCGGCGGCATGGCGCTGAGGGCGCGGCGGGCTGAAGCGGCGTCACAAGCCGGAGGCCCGTCGCAATGACTGCAGCTCTCGCCGATGGGACGGCTGCCGCATGACGCGCCTGTCCCGCCTGACATACCGCAACGTACTGATCCTCATTCACGACCTGGCGGCAACGGTCGTGGCGCTGTTTGCAGCGTTCTACATCCGCTTCGAGGGCGCCAGCAGCTTCTGGGATCGCATCCCGCTGCTGTTGCATATCGTGCCATATTTCGTCGCCTTCAGCTTCGTGGTCTTTTACGCTTCCAACCTGATGACCACCAAGTGGCGGTTCATCTCCTTGCCCGACGCGCTGAATATCGTGCGCGTCGCCACCATCCTGACATTGGCGCTGCTGGTGCTGGATTACGTTATCGTCGCGCCGAATGTTCGCGGCACCTTCTTCTTCGGCAAGGTGACCATCGTCCTCTATTGGTTCCTGGAGATCTCCGGACTCAGTGCGCTGCGTTTCGCCTATCGCTATTTTCGCTACACGCGCGTGCGTTATCACGCCAAAGCCGAGGATGCTGCGCCTGCGCTGCTGATCGGCCGCACCGCGGATGCCGAGGTGGTTTTGCGCGGCATCGAAAGTGGTGCCGTGAAGCGGATCTGGCCGGTGGGCATCCTGTCCCCATCGATCGCCGACCGCGGCCAGTTGATCCGCAACGTTCCGGTGCTCGGCGGCTTCGATGATATCGAGGAGGTGGCGGCTGATTTCGCCAAGCGCGACAAGCCGATCGCGCGTGTGCTGATGGCGCCGTCGGCGTTCGAGCCGGACTTCCATCCCGAGACCCTGCTGATGCGGGCGCGGCGGTTGCGGCTGATCGTGAGCCGCCTGCCGTCGCTGGAGAGCGGCGACGCACCGCGGCTGACGCCCGTCGCAGTCGAGGACCTGCTGCTGCGACCGAGCGAGAAGATCAACTATCCCCGGCTGGAAGCGCTGGTGAGGGGCAAGGCGGTGGTCGTCACCGGCGGCGGCGGCTCGATCGGTGCCGAGATCTGCCATCGCGCCGTCACCTTCGGGGCTGCGCGCCTGCTCGTGATCGAGAATTCCGAGCCGGCGCTTTATGCGGTGACCGAGGCGCTCGCGGCCGCCGACGAAGGGGGCGCAACGGTCGAGGGACGGATTGCCGACATCCGCGACCGCGAGCGGGTGTTCCGGCTGATTGGCGAGTTCAAACCGGACCTCGTGTTCCACGCTGCCGCCCTGAAACACGTGCCAATTCTCGAACGAGACTGGAGCGAAGGGGTCAAGACCAACATTTTCGGCTCGATCAACGTCGCCGACGCCTCCGTTGCCGCCGGCGCCGAGGCGATGGTGATGATCTCGACCGACAAGGCGATCGAGCCGGTCTCGATGCTCGGCCTGACCAAGCGCTTTGCCGAAATGTATTGTCAGGCGCTGGACCGTGAGCTTGCGGAGCGTCCCGCGGGACGGCCGCCGATGCGATTGATTTCGGTGAGGTTCGGCAATGTGCTGGCCTCGAACGGCTCGGTGGTGCCGAAATTCAAGGCCCAGATCGAGGCGGGCGGCCCTGTCACCGTGACCCATCCGGACATGGTCCGTTACTTCATGACGATCCGCGAAGCCTGCGACCTCGTCATCACCGCATCCTCGCATGCGCTGGCGCCGGAACGGCCGGGTGTCTCGGTCTACGTGCTGAACATGGGCCAGCCGGTACGGATCGTCGAGCTTGCCGAGCGCATGATCCGCCTCTCCGGTCTGCAGCCGGGCTACGATATCGAGATCGTCTTCACCGGGATCAGGCCCGGCGAGCGTCTCAACGAAATCTTGTTCGCGAGCGAGGAGCCGCCGGTCGAGATCGGTCTTGCCGGCATCATGGCGGCCAAGCCCAACGAACCGCCGATGCAGACACTGCGCAAATGGATCGCCGGGCTCGACCAGGCGATCGAGCGCGACGATCCCGTTACCATCAAGGCAATCCTGAAGGACGCCGTGCCGGAATTCGGCTCAAGCGCGGCCTGATATCCGCGAGCGTGAGAAACGGCGCAGCACGATTGCGACGGCGACTGCACCGGCGATCAAAAGCAGGATATCGGCCGCCACTGCGTTGAGCGCGATCGATGCGATCGCGAGCGCTGCGAGCACGAGATTGAGGCCGAACACCTCGCTGATCACGCGGGCCACGGCGAAGCCGTTGTCGGTGGCGCGCTGATAGAAATGCGAGCGATGCGCGGCCCAGAACGGCTCGCCGCGCACCATTCGGCGCAGCAGCGTCCAGGTGGAATCGATGAGGTAATAGAGCGGCAACAGCAGCGCCGCGGTGATGTGGCCCCGCCATGCCAGATGCAGCAGGCAGCAGCCGAGCAGGAGCCCGATCGGCAGGCTGCCGACATCGCCCAGGAACACCTTTGCGACGGGACGGTTGAACGGCGCAAAGCCGAGCAGGGCGCCGCATAGCGCGACGGCAATGGCCGTCACCGGCCATGTCAGCGCATGGAATAAGATGCTGACGACGACCAGCGTCGCCGTGATCGGCACGGCCTCGGCGACCGTCATGAGGTCGAGCCCGTCCATGAAGTTGACGAGATTGACGAACCACAGGCCGGCGATCAGCAGCAGCGTGCGCTCGAGCGCCAATGGCAGCGGAGAAAATATCCTCAGATCGTCGGAAGCGGAAAACACGACGAGCGCGACGGCGATACCCTGCAGGACCAGGCGCGGCAGCACCGGGATCGGCCTGATGTCATCGACCAGACCCACGAGCGCGATCAGAGGCACCGCGACAAACAGCATGATCAGCGGAGCTACGCCCATCAGCGATCCGATGCTGCCGCCGACTGCAAGCGTCGACGCGACCACCGCGATGCCGGCACCTTGCGGCGTCGGCACCTTGTGGGAGGAGCGTGCATTCGGTCGCGCCAGCGCGTAGCGTTGCAGCAGCGGCCGCAGCAGCACGATCAGGCCGGCGGAGATCGTGGCTGCGAGAACGATAGCGGGAATGAGCAGATCGGCTGGACTGGGCAGCATCATGGCCGCGTCCCCGGCGGCGATGTGAGGCGATCATAAAGTGCGACCACCGAGCGGCCGATGATCTTTGCCGACAGCTTGTCCTCGACCAGTTTCCGGGCGGCGCCACCATAGAGCGCGCGCAAGACCGGAGATTGCGCGAGCTGCAGCATCGCCTGCGCCAGCGCCGGTGCATCCTCGATCGGTACCGTGAGGCCGGTCCGCTCATGCAGCGCGATCTCGCGGCAGCCCGGTGCGTCGGTCGAGACCAGCGGCCGGCCGCAGGCCGCGGCCTCCAGCAGGCTCACCGGCAGGCCCTCGCGATGCGACGGCAGCACCGCGATATGGCAGCGGCGCCAGAGCGCGGTGATGTCATCGATATGGCCGAGTAGCGTGATGCCGGGCTCGCGGCGCCATTGCGCGAGCTCATCTGAGGTCACCGAGGCCGGATTGGCGGGATCAGGACTGCCGGCGATCAGCAGGTCGTAGTCGTGGCCCTGGCCGCGCAGCAACCGATGCGCGGTGACCAGGGCGCGAACGCCCTTGTCGGTCAGCAGCCGGCCCGCGAAGCCGAAGGTGATCGGGCCGGCCGGCTCCGGCAGCGGCTGGAAGCGATCGGTATCGACGCCCGAGCCTGGGATCAGCACGATCTTGTCGTCCTGGATCCCGAGCGCGCGCAAGGCTGCGCCATCGTCCGGGTTTTGCACCAGCACGCAGCTCGACCGCCGGTTCATCAGCCGCGGCAACAGCCACACCATCACCTGCTTCAACAGCCGCGAGCGCCATGTCGTCGAGGTGAAGATATAGCCGAGGCCGGTGATCGGCATTGATCACCGGCACGCTGGTGCCAAGAGCGGCCAGCGAGCCGAGTACGCTCGCCTGCAGGCCGGAATGATGCACGACATCCGGTTTGACGGTGCGTTCGACCGCCCTGATCGCGGCGATGACCGGGCCGGCCGCGGAAGGCGACAGGCCGCCGCGCCGGAATGGGATCGGATGCAGGATGAAGCGCTCTGCGGCGATATCAGCCGCGCCCTTGTTCACATTGGTCGCGACATGCACCTCGAAGCCGGCCTCGCGCGCGGCGCGGGCCATCGGCAGGCGGTGCATCAGGAAGGCATAGTCCTCGTTCGCGACGTAAAGCAGCCGTCGCGGCGGGCTGGCGGGGAGGCGGGCATTCGTCCAGATCTCGATCGGTCGAATGCGCCGTATAGGGCAAGCCAGCGCTTTTCGCGAGGCCTTAAACGCGCTCGCGCGCGATCCGGATCGCTGCGGCGACGTCCGCGCGCGCTGGCCGCTTTTGGGTCGGCCGAGCGCTAGACGATGTGGAAATCCGTCAAATGGGCCAACAGCTGCGCGGCCGTGACATGCTGCAACGTGAGGGTGTCGTGCGCCGCATCGGCGAAGACGGCATTACCCGCCGCATCGTTATGGATCGCCGCCGCGAGGGCGTCCTGGCTCGCGAACACGCTCTTGCTAAAGGCGATGCTGTCGGTCGACGGATTGAAGTTGGCGATGCTCGTCTGGCCGAAATTGGGGGCGAATACGAAGCTGTCGTGCGGGCCGGAACTGCGGCGACGTCGCTAGCCGGCTGCACTGCTGCGCTTGCTGCCCCGCTCGACGATAGGTGTATGGCGCTTTGACCATCGTCGGAGAAATGGAAGCTGTCCGATGCAACAGATGCCGTGGATTGCAGTTGCCCGGCGTTCGATGAGCCCCTGACCGATGTCGACGCGACCGCAGTCGATGAGTTGATGACGCCATCGCCATTCAGGTCTTGGTGGAATATCGCCTCGAAGGATTTTACCGTGCTGCTCGTTCCGGCGACAAGCCCGCTGAGGTTCGCCGTGTAGTTCCCGTTCGCATCCGTGCTCCAAAACGTAAATTGACTGCTACCTGGGATTTTCCAGGCGACGTCATAGCCGGTCGCGGTCTGGATTGCGGCGATCGGCGCGATGGTCCCGAACTCACCGTCCGTGACGCCCGCCCCGCCATATTTCAACTGCGGGCCGTTCCCGTTGACATACATGTAATAGGTATTCGCGATATGGAGCAGACTGGTCGACCCATCGGTCTGGACCAGCGCCGCTGTGACGCCGACCGTACCATCCCCGTTGAGGTCGTGGCCGAAGGTCGTCTCCATCGATTCGGTAACGAAACTGTTTGCGGGGACGAGGCCGACGATGTTGGATGTGTAATTGCCGTTGCTGTCCGTCGACCAGAACGTGAACTGGTTCGAGCTTGAATCGTGCCAGGCGACATCATATCCGCCAGCGACCTGGACGGCGGCGATCGGCGCAATGCTGCCGAATTCGCCGGCGGTGACCGGAGCCCCGCCATATTTCAGCTGCGGACCATTTCCGCTGACGTACATGTAATACGTATCGGCGATCTGGAGCAGATTGGTCGCGCCGCTGAGCTCACAAGTCCTGCGGTGAGGCCAATCGTCCCATCGTGATTGAAGTCCTGACCGAAGGTCGCTTCCAGGGATTCGGAAGTGAAGCTGTTTCCGGAAACGAGTCCTGAGATGTTCGAGGTGTAGTTGCCGTTGCTGTCGGTGGTCCAAAACGTCAATTGATTGGTGCCGGGAATTTGCCAGGCGATGTCGTATCCCGAGCCGTCTGCACCGCGCCGATCGGCGTGATGCTACCAAACTGACCGACCGTGACCGCCGCGCCAGCATATTTCAGAGTCGGTCCGATTCCAGAAACGGTGCTGTTGAGATAGTAATCGCTTCCGGACAAAGTGAGGCTCGTCGTTCCGTCCGTCTGGATAACCGTGCCTGATCCCATCAGGTGAAAGCCCAGCGCATCGAGTTGCTTCAGATCGGTTGCGGTCAGCGTCTGCAGCGTGTTGTTGGAATAGAATTCGTTGAATGGATCGTTGGGACCCTGCACGCCGCTGTTGAGAAAATCGCTGGCGTCCGAGGTTTGACCGTAATCGGCCAGTTTGGTATTGCCGCCGTCCAGGGAGAAATAGGCGGGTACGGCAGTCGCTCCCCCCGTGAGTAGCCGCGTGCCCGCACTCGTGTACCGATAGAAATCGAAAACGTCTGCTTCCGGGCCATAGGGAACCCGCCCCAGCGCATGTGTCAGTTCATGCAAGGCGACGCCGACGAGAAGGTTCGGGTTGATGTCGGTCGCGAAGGTCGCGGCGCCGTCATCGGTCGTGGTGTCATTGGCCCCGATAACGCCCCATAGTTTCAACTGAGAATTCCAGACGGCGACCGAGGACTGGCCTTGAATTGTCGACCCAGTCGGCAAGGCCGCAAAGGTCGTATCACCTGAGCTCGCATTGTTGACGAGATTGGCTCTGGTCCAGGTGTAGCTTTCCCATTGTCCGTTGTCCGGACCGGCAGCCGCGCCACCACCGGTGCCGCTATAATCGATCTTGAGGTCGACGGTGATGTGGTCGGAGATCGCAGAACTCAGGAGCGCCGCCGCCTGCTGAATGCCGTCGCGGAAACTTGCAGGCGCAGCCATCGCGGCTGCATCATAGATCAGATTGATGACCAGCCCGCCGGAGGTGACGGCGACCGTCGAGCCGACGCCGCCGCTCGCACCTTGAGCGACCTGTGCCTCGACGGCTTCCTCCGGAATCTCGACGGAGTCGCAGGAGGAACCCAGCTATTGAATGGTTCAGCCATGATGTGTTACCGAATTGTAAGGACGACGGCCTGTGTCAGCAGTCATCAGTCCAGATCCAGGCCGCTTGCACACGCGCCCAACATGCACGTCCGATGCGAATCGCAGAACGTCAATTCTTCCTATCAGGACGCGAGTCTCCAGTGAAAGACAATGTGCGTTTCTTTTCGACGATCAAGCCTGCCGCAGCTCCAGACCTACGCCAGCAGTTCCGGATACCGCTCCAAAAATGCCGGCACCGGCAGCGCAGCACCGAAATTATACGGGTTGTCGGCGAGCGCGGCGCGATAGCGATCGAGCAATTCGCCGCCGGCACGCAGCGGCGTCACCGTCCCATCCAGGCAATCGAGCTTGTAGCGCACCGCGGCCGTGATGTCTTCGGGACGGTTGGCATGGATCTCGAGCCCATGCCGCGCCAGCACGGCGCCATCGATCAGCAGCGATTGCAGCGGCTGCCGATAGGTTTCCCGCAGCGAGAGATAGCGCTGCGCCCGGCGATCATAGACCGGCCGGAGCGTGAAATCGGTCTTCTCATGCCAGAACTGGCAATCATTGGAGGTGCAGTTGACCAGCAGCATCGGCGTGCCCAGCGCCTGCACCGCGGTGGTGAGGCCCGAGGTGGTGCCGATGAACAGACGGGCTTCGGCGCAGAGAAACAGATCCATCTCCGCCGACTTGATGTCGCTATGGGCGTAATCGAACACGCCGGGCAGGCCGCGCAGCGGCGTCATGCTCTTGTCGCCGAGACGCACCACGGTGCCGCCGCGCGCCGTGATCTCGGCGATGGCGCTCGGATAGTCGGCGACATCAGCGGAGCGATGCTGGCGCGTGGTGCCGGGCCCGTCGCCGTGATAGCCGCCCTCGCGGATATGGAGAGCGACGAACCAGCCGGTGACGCCGGCGGCGCGTAAGCGCGCGCGGCCGCGTTCGCGCAAGGCGTCCGGGATCGCCACGATCGGATCCGCGTCCCTCTGGCCGCCCAGGCCACTTGCGCGCGCGAGGCTGCATGGGCCCAAGGTTCTGCCAACGTCTCCGCCCGCGCTTCGGCAAGTCTCGCCCTTGCCACGCACAGCGATGAATTGGTCGCCCACCAGGCGCTGATAGGGCAGGAGCTCGTCGACCAGCTTGGGGTCCTCGATGATCGTCAGATGCGGCGCGAACAGACTGAGGAACGCGGCGTTGACGACTTTGGCCGCGTGGTGCCAGCAGCACGTAATTGGCGCGCGGCAGCATGCCGAGCTCGGCCATGCGCAGATGGCAATCGATGAAGCCGATATGGCCGATCAGCGTGACCCATTCATAACCGAGCAGGCGTACCGGAAGATCAGGCTTGAAGTTGCCGCCATGGGCCGCGATGCGCTGCACCAGCGCATCTGGGATCGACCATTTGCGCGCCAGCATGTCCTGATGGTCGAGCGCCGCCTGATAGCAGCGGAAAGTGTCGTCGTGCCGGCCCTGGTGATAGAAATTCTCGCCGAGCTGGATCAGATTGTCGTAGATCAAGAGCTCGCCGGCATGTTCGAGTTCCCAGGCGCTCGGCGTGTAAGTCGAGGAGTCGTAGCCGCCGGCATAGTTCTGATGCGCCATCACCGAGCGCGGGATCATGCGCAACGGAGGCCTGGAAGCATTCCGCCGCCCGCGCGTAATCATGCATCAGCGCGTAGACGGAGCCGAGCTTGCGCAGCGCGTTGCCGTCGCCGGATTTCGCCGCAGCCTTCAGGAAGTGCTCGGCCACCGGGATAGTTGCCGCGATACATATGCGCCACGCCGACGGCGAAATTGATCGCGAAGGCATCGATCGTCTCGGGCAGCGGCACCTCGCGCACGATCCGGTCGTAGGCGCTGCACAGGGCCAGCGTGGTAAAATAGGCTGAGGGCGCGAGCCCCTGCCGCGCACGCACCTGGGCACGGAAGACCAGGTTGATCAGCCGCACCGCGCGCAGCGCGCCGGGCTTGCGGCTCGCGGCGAGCTGGACCTGAGCCGCTGCGGCGAGCGTGACCAGCATCAGGCGCGTGAGCAGCGTGCCGAGCCGCGAGCGCCGCGCCAATTGCCGATCCGCAAAACGCAGCAGGGCGGCGCCGGCGCCGGCACGTGATCAGACGGCGGTCGAGCAGGCCGGCAGCGCGCGTCGTCATCGGCAGCAGCTTGCGGCGCCGCGCGCTGAGGAAGCCGTAGAGGCGGAAGGCGAGCGCGGTCAGCCGCGCGCGGCCCTTGCGGCCGGCGGTTGGTGTCGCGGTCGACGCGGCAGGGCTCGGTGGCGCTGGCCGTGCGCGGAGCTGCCTGCCGTCGATTGAGCCGGTGCCGCATGCTGCTGATGGGGGCCCGCGCTGTCATTGGGCGCGATAGGCCGGCGTCGCGCCGACGATTGCCCGCCGAGTGCCGAGTTGGCCCAGCAGGCGCGTCAGCGACATCGGACGGGTGCGCAGCGTCACCCAAGCCAGCGCCGCGGCGTCGACCCGAGGCGTCCGAGGACGAGGAAAAACTGCAGCAGCCGCGCCTCGGCAGCACCAGCCCCGAGCAGGCTCGCCGCCTGTGCGGCCCGGACTGCGGCCGGCGCTTTGCGGCCAAGCACCATGCGTGCGGCCCCGAAGCGTGTGCGGCGTTCGAACAGCGCGGCATAGCCGCGACGGAAACAGATCGCTGCCGGCAATCTCCGCGCTAATGTCGGCGAGCTTGTCGGCGAGCTTGACCGGATCGGTCGCGGTCACTGTCGAGTAGTTCTGGCCGTGGATGCGCCAGTAGCCGAGGATGTCGGCGAGGAAGTAGAAGCCGTAGGTCAGCGCCAGCCGGCGTGCCAGGAAGGCGTCGGAGAACGATCCCAGCTTGACGTCGAAGCCGCCCAGCGCCCGCAGCGCGGTGCACCGATAGAGCGAGACGGTACCCGAGAAGTAATTGTCGCCGGTGAGCAGGATACGGCGGACGTCGGCCGGCATCATCATCGTCGAAGCCTGCGCGGGCAGCATCATCGGCCGCAGCATGCGTCCCTGCGACGGGCCGATGATCTCGCAGCAGGCGCAGATCAATCCCGCTTCCGGCGCGGCTTCGACCGCGGCAAGCGTCTTCTCCAGGTAGGTCGGATGCAGCGCGTCGTCGGCGCCGAGAAAGCCGATCCAGTCGGTATCAGCGCGCGCGAGCGCCTCGTTCTGGCCGCGCACGACGCCCTGGTTGGCGGCGTGGCGGATGAGCTGCCAATTGGGATGGCCGGCCAGGAACCGCGAGATCACCGCGATGCTGTCGTCGGTGGAGCAATCGTCGATGATGAGGACGCGGTCCGGTGCGCGGGTTTGGGCCGCGATGCTGCCGAGCGATTCCGGCAGATAATGCGCGTGATTGTAGTTGGGGACGACCAGGGTGACGTTCGGCCGGGGCGGGGATGCGGTGCGCACGTTCGTCACTCTCAGCTACACCTCGACCTCTAGCGCCCGGCCTTGGGCGGTTCAGACCGCCGGCAGTTCCTTGAGCACGTCCTCGATCGCGCCGAAAGCGCGCACCCTGCCTCCGTCGAGATAGAGGCCGAGGTTGCAGGTGGTGCGCAGCAGGCCATGGTCGTGCGAGGCCAGCACGACGATGCCCGATTTGCCGGTGATCTCTTGCAGCCGGCCGTGGGTCTTCTTGCGGAAATTGGCATCGCCGACTGCGATCCATTCGTCCATCAGGATGATGTCGCCATGCATCGAGGCGGCGATCGAGAACACCAGGCGCAACAGCATGCCGGAGGAATAGGTCCGGATCGGCAGCTCCAGATATTCGCCGAGCTCGGCGAATTCGACGATCTCCGGGACGCGCTCCTCGATCTCTTCCGGGCTGAGGCCGAGGATGAGGCCGCGGGTGCGGATGTTCTCGTAGCCGGAGGCCTCCTCGTCCATGCCGAGGCCGATATCGAACATCGGCACGTTGCGGCCGACGGTGCGCAACGATCCCGCGGTCGGCTCGTAGATGCCGGCGAGCACCCGGATCAGTGTCGTCTTGCCGGCGCCGTTGTGGCCGAACAGAGCCAAGCCGGTCGCCCTGCTTCAGCGTGAAGCTGATGCCTTCCAGCGCCTGGACGAAGCGAAACGCGCCGTCGCTCCTGGACACCCTGCCGCCGACGCGAGAGGCGGCCTTGATCGCGAGATGCCGGAACGACCGCGCATTTGGCGGTGCGACCGGAAATTCAATTCCGACATTATTGGCTTCAATCAGGGGCATGGCAGCGGATACGTCCGATTATCTCTCGATCAGGCCCAATAGACGACGCGCGAGCGATAGCGGGTGTAGACGTAGGCCATCACGACAGTCGCTATCGCGACAAACACGAATCGCGCCGATCCAGCTCATCAGGTGCGGTGAAGACCCCCATGATCGGATCGCGGGTGATCGCCAGCAGATAGGCGACCGGATTCAGACTCCACGAACAGCTCGCCTCCCTTGATGTTCTCAGGCACCCAGATGATGGGCGAGATGAAGAACAGCAGCTGCAGCAGCGATGTCATGACCGGCGGGACGTCGCGATAGCGGACGCAGATCATCGAAACGACCATCGAGCCGCTCACCACGGCGACATAGACGACCAGCAGGCCGATCGGCGCCATCAGGCTCTGCGAGACCGATGTGCCAGGGATACACCAGCCAGATCAGCGGAATGACCGCGATGTTGTGCAGGAAGATGATCAGATTGCGGTGAACCATCCGCATGACATGGATCAGGATGGGCATGTTGACGGCTTTGATCATGCCGCCTGCGTTGATCATCGTGAAGCAAGCCTCGCTGAACGAGGAGGAGATGAAGTTCCAGATGGTCATGCTGACCATGAAGTTCGGCAGATAGGTCTTCATGTCGGCGCCGAGAAAGCGGCCGGCCACGAGGCCCATGATCAGCGCGGTGAAAGCGTTGGTGGCCGTGATCCACCACGGTCCCAGCATGGTCCGTCGGTATTTCGATCGGATATCGGCCGGCGGCCAGCGCCCGCCACGTCACGTGACGGGTCACGAAGGGCGCGAGGTCGGTCCAGCAACGCGCCCAGGTCAAGCGCGGCTGTTCCGCGACCACGTAGCGCTCGACCTGTCCATCGGTCAGGGTTGTCATCCTAACACCTCGTGCGAAGCACCGCAATTCGTCTGAATCAGAATGAGGAAAATGCGCGCCGCCAGATTGCCGTGGCATGTCGGTCCCGCGTTTGCTGGACCATGTTACGAACAAGTCTGTCAACCGGTCACAGGCGGCGCGCAGGCGCTGTCGCCCGCGAACGATTTAGAGCATGATCCGGATGCGCGGAATCCGATTTTCCGGAGGAATCGTGCTGAGCAATGACCATGATCTGCTCTCGTCGATGGGATCAAAGCGAGGTTGCCCCGGCCTTGTCGACGATGCTGTGGCTCCGGCAGCGGCAGCAGGAAGCGGCCACCGGCATCGAGATAGGCTTGGTTGCGCTTCAGGATCGGCTCGGCATAGATCCAGGCGAGGACGACGACGATGTCGGGCTTGCGGGTCGCCAGCTCGGATGACGGCAGCACCGGGATATGCGCGCCCGGGCTGAAGCGGCCATGCTTGAGCGGATTGTCGTCGACGATGAACTTGATCCGGCCTTCCAGCTCGAAATGGTAGAGCAGGGTGGTCGTGGTGGTGGAGGCGCCGTAGGCGGCGACCAGCTTGCCGTCCGCGATCGCCTTGTCGAGATAGCTCAGCACGGCGCGCTTGGCCTTCTCGATCGCCTCGAACCAGTCGCGGTAAATTTGCGGCTTGGTGATGCCGCGCCGCTCTTCCTCGGCGATCAGTTGCGACAGCTCGGCCGAGCGCGGCCGCTTGCCGGTCGATTTCGGCTGCGCGAAGGCGCGGATCGATCCGCCCTTGGTTCCGGTGCGCGCGACATGAAACAGCGTCATGTCGTGCCTGTTGAGGAAGGTCTCGAGCGGGATCAGCGCATGATGCGAGACGTGCTCGTGATAGATGGTGTCGAACACCATGTTGTCGATCATGTCGACGATGTAGGACACCTCGAACACGAAGGCGCCGTCGTCGGCCAGCAAGCGAGCGGATGCCCTTCACGACGTCCGACATGTTGTCGATATGCGCGAACACGTTGTTGGCGCAGAACAGCTTGGCTTCGCCCTGTTCGGACCTGATGCGGGCGGCCAGCGCGCTGGTGAAGAAGTCGGGAATGGTCGGGATGCCGTCGGCCGTCGCCGCCGCGGCGATGTCGCGCGCAGGATCGACGCCCTGCACGCGCATGCCTTCGTTCTTGAACGCCTTCAGGAGCGAGCCGTCATTGCTGCCCATCTCGACCACGAGGCTTCCCTTCGGAATCCCCAGCGACGAAACCACTGACTGCGCATAGCGCTTGAAGTGCTCGACGAGACCCAATGAGACCGAGGTCCGATAGGTGTAGTCGCGGAACAGGATGTCGGGATCGACGACGTCGAGATTCTGCAGATGGCCGCAGTCGAGGCAGAGATAGCAGTCGAGCGGGTAGAGCTCCTGCTTCTCGCTCAAGCGATCGGCGGTGACGAACGCGTCTCCGATCGCGGACGGCCGGATCGGCAGCACATGATCGAGCCTGGTCGAGCCGCACAGGCGGCAATCGGTCTTGTGCTTGACGTGCTGCATGTCTTCACGATCCTTGGATAGAGGCGGTCGGGCCAATCGGAATTTTGGGGCGCTTTTACAGCCCGGCGAAGGTCTTGGCGACCTCTTCTTGCCATACGGTGGAAACCCCGCCGTCGAGGAACAGGCATTGCCCGGTGATGAAGGAGGCGCGGGGGCTGCAGAGGAAATCGAGCGCATCGGCCGATTCCTCGGCGGTGCCGAGGCGGCCGAGCGGCACCAGGCGGCGATAGGTGTCCATCAGCTTCTCGTTCTGCTCGTAAAAGACGCGCGATTCGCGCTTCAGATAGGTCAGCGGCATGATGGCATTGACGCGGATGCCGCGGCGGCCAAGGGTCGCGGCATAGTGCCGGACCATGGCATTGAGGCCGCCCTTGACGACGTGATAGCCGACCGGCTGGGACTGCCGACGAACTCGGCATAGACCGAGCTGACGACGCCGATGCCGCAGTCGCCATCCGCGGCGAAATGGCCGGAAAAGCCCTCGATCAGGTCGCGCGAGGCGGTCAGGCCGACCTGGATCTCGCCTGCCCAGGGGTCGCCCTGACCGCGGAAGCGTTGGCTGAGCACGAGATAGCGGATGGGGCCGCCGGTCTCGGCGATCCGGCTGCAAAGCTCGGCCAAGCCTTCGCTGCGCTCCAGATCGGCCGAGAAATGCTGCAGATCGCCCTGATCGGGAAAATCGGCCGGCCGTTGCCGCGAGACCACGCTGACCGCGCAGCCGCGCGCCAGGAAACGTTCGACGACCACGCGACCGAGGCCGCGGGTGCCGCCGACGACGACTGCATGCACGCGTCATGCCGCCGCACCCTGGAGCGCGGCGACGCGCCGGACCAGCTCGGCCTGATAGGCCTCCGCCTTGTCGGTGTCGCGGTCCTCGGGCGCGAAATCGGCGAACACGGTCGCTGCGGGCCGGAACGGCCCGTTGGTGATCTCGTGCACGACCAGAAGATCGCTGCGGATGATCAGCGTATGGAAGAAGGCGTTCGACATCCGGTAGTAGAACGGACGCCGGCCGCCCGGCGCGCCGAGCTGCGACGACACGGTCGATTTCGCCGTCATCCTTGAACACGACGATATCGACCTCGCCCTCGACGATGTGGAAGGCCTCGCTCTTGCCGGGATGCTTGTGCGGCCGGATGTAGGAGCTCGCATCGATGGCGATGATCATCTCGTGCAGCGCGTCCTCGCCGTCGGGATGGGCATTGATGCGCGCGCGCCGCTTGGGGCTGGCCTGGACCGCGGCCTTGAGCGCGTCGATGTCGGCCGGCCCGACAGCGGCGATCGGCCCCTCGGCCAGGAACACCTCCGGGGACTTCTGAACGAGGGTCATGGGCAGGGTCCTTCATGATCGAATTGTCGAGCGCCGCGTAGATCGAACGGAATTCCACGCCTCGCGCGGCCAGTGCCGCGAGCTTGTCGCGCACCTTGCCTTCGATGTGGGGAGCGACCGCAAACAGGCAGAGCCTGATCTGCTCATCCGCCAGCAGGTGCTCGGAGCCTACCACAGGGACGCGCAAGCCCGGGGGGAAAAAACCCGCCTTGTCCTTGTCGTCGTCGACCGCCAGCGCGATGATCGTCCGCCAGCCGAAAGCGTTTACGAACATGATGGCATGGTGGCCGATCCCGAACAGCGCGACCCGATTCCGATCCGGTCCGGCCAGCCTGCGCGAGCCGGCTGCGGACGCGCGCTCCGGCTGGCGCAAAGCCGTCGCGATAGGCCTGGAACAGGCTCGAGGCGCCCAGGGCCGGATGCAACGGCGGCGGGCCTTCCGTAGCTTCGAGAACCGCCACGAGCGCGTCTTCCAGCGCGCCGGGATAGCGCAGCAGCGCGAGGACGCGATAACCTGCGGTCTCGGCCAGCCGCCGCAGCGTCTCCTCGACGAAGTAGCTGGCATGCTCCTCCCAGAGGAAGCAGTAGTCGCGCGCGGCCAGGAACTTGCTGCTGTCGGGCACCTCGATCAGCAACAGGCCGTCCGGATTGAGCAATCGCTTGAGCGCGGCCAGAGCGGCGACCGGCTCGGGGGAATGCTCGACGATATAGCGGCAAGAGACGATGTCGAAGGTTCCCGTCGTCGGCCGCGACCGTCGCAAGATGCGGCGCGTTGAGGCTGGCCTGCCAGCTTTCCAGATACGGATAGCGGCCGTCCGCCGGTGCGGCATCGAGCGCGAGCGCCTGGGTGTCGAGACCGCGCGCTGCAAGCCGCGACAACAGCGGCTGCTCGAACGGGCCGGTGCCGAGCGCGGTGCGCGCACCGGGCCGCAAAGCGAGCAGCTCTCCGACCAACGCATCGAGATGGCGCTTCGGGCTCCCGGTAGCGAATCCACGGAACTTGCGGCGATCAGCAACTCGGGCGCGGGCGCATCGCGCAATTGGATCAACCGGCAGCTCTCGCATTCGACGATGTCGAGCTCGAGGACACGCTCGACGCGTCCGCTGCTGCCGAAATCATTGCAGGCCGGCAGGCGGCCAAGCGGGAGCGGCGGCGTCCTGATCGCCTCGCCTAGTAGCCGACATCGAGCGTTCATCGCGAGCATGGGCCGTCTTGAGTGCACATTCCAGAGATACGTACTTGCTCGTCGGAAAATTTCGACCGGACGGGGCTGATCAGGGGGCAACTGCCAAAGCTCTAGTGTCGTTTCCGATCGGCAACAATACACATTGAATTGCCATGCATGTTTTTTTTCAATTGCGTGGGGATGTCCGTATGTTATCAGCCACAAAGGCTCGTGCGGCGAGGCAGAGGGGGAATTCTGCGGGGAGTTGATGCCGTTTCAGTATGGCTGGAGAGGCGAGTGAATTCCTCTCCGTCCGACAGCAAGGCTCTCGATATCGAAGAGCTGCGCGGGTGTGGCGGCATCCGTGCTGTCTTCTCGCATGTCGACAACCTGCTGCTCTGGGCTAGTTCGATCCATCGCGGCATCATGTATTATGCGCAGACGTGGCTCGGCGTCGCGGTGATCTGCCAGGTCGCGAACGTCCATTCCTATGAGCCGCAATATCAGCACTTCGTCCATGTGCCGCACCAATGAATTCTATTGCAGCCGCCGCACTACTCAACAAGTTTGATGCAAATGACACTGCCTGCTCAGTTTTCTGCGATCAGCGCGCCGAAAGACCTCGCCTTGCGGTACAAACGTTTGGTATTCCGCTTCATCGTCTCCCACTGCGAGGGACCGACCTTTGCCGCGTGGGCGATCCGGCACTTGATGCTGCGCATGCCGGCCCTGTTCATCTGGATCGTGCGGATATTGGGGCTAAAGGAGCGGGCGGATCCCTATGCGCCATGGCATAATCCGCTCCCGCTCGCTTCTGACGAGTTGATTTCGGCATTGGCCGAAGCAGACCGCCTTCGTCGCCCTGCGCCTCGCTGCCCCCGGCCTGTTGCTGGAGGAGCGTCCGGTGAGGCATTGGAAGGAGATGACGACCACCGTCATCGAGGGGGTCGCCGGCGCATATTTCGAGCTTGGACGCTTTCACCGCGCACGCGAGGCGATGGAGTGCGCAGCGGCACAGAGTTTCAGATCCCACTATTTCGCCTACATGCTGGGCTGCCTCTATCTGCCGAGCGAAACGAGGCGGCGGCGCTGCGCTGGATCGTCGAAGCCGCCGACATCAGTCCCGGCCTTGCTGCCCCGGAAGAATATTATTTCCTCACCGGCAACGACCGGTCATACACCCGAAACGAGTTCGACGACATCGATGCCGACGGTTGGCTTCGCAGCGCATACAATTTTCTCGGCCAGCGCGCGCTCCACGTCGGCGAAGGTCAGTTGCGTCCAGCCTGCCATGCCAAGTCGATGGAAAAGCAGGCGAAGCTGCGCGAGCGCGCACTGCCGACCCCGGTCCTGCAGGAGTTCCTGTCGCGGAAGAGCATCGATTTCGAGACGATGCACGTGCTGCCTTGGGAATGGGGCAAGCAGATCGGGCATCTCGGCATGCTGGAAGTGGCGCTGAGGATGCGGGAACTGAATTGGTGGAGCGGACCTGCCGTGCTGCTCTCTCATTCCCCGCGCGTTCCAAACCGCGCGATGCTCTCGCTGTTCGAGCAGTATACGGATTTCACCGTCATCGATGACAGCTATGTCGATGGAGCGTTCAGGGATCCGGTCGCGCGCGAACTGGTCGCCATGTTGCGTTCGCACGGCATGCCGCCTACTACGCCTGGAAATATCCGGATGGCGAAGTCGTGCCCTGGCATCAGGCCGGCGCCCATGCGATGTGGGAGTGGGAGGCGCAAGACCGCGGATACCCGTTCCGCGAGGTCTACGATGCAAGTCTCGGACAAGACGCCGAGCTCCTGGACATCGCCGGAAAAGCTTTCAAGTCCTGGGGCATCTCGGCTTCCGACTGGTACGTCTGCGTGCATGTCCGCAGAGTCCGGCTACAATTTCGATACGACGGATGGGGGCCAGAGCAACCGCAATGCCAGCACGGCCAATTACGAACAGGCATTGAGATACATCACCGAGCGGGGCGGATGGGTCATCAAGCTCGGGGCCCCCAAGCGCGCCGTCGCTGCCGGACATGCCGCGCGTCGTGGACTATGCGCGCAGCGGCTTCAAGTCGGACAAGATGGACATTCACCTGATTCGCCACGCGAAATTCTTCGTCGGGACGACCTCGGGCCTTGCCAATGTCGCAGTCAGCTTCGGCATTCCCACCGCGCAGGTGAACTGTCTCACGACAGAGGCCCAGCTGTGGCATTCCCGCGTGCGCTTCAGCCTCAAGCCCGTCTTCCGGTCCGATGGCACCATTCTTGTCGCACTACGAGAGATCACCTCGACGCAATGGCGCTGGGGCCTGTTTACCTTCGATAAACGATGAGCGGTACGGGCTTCACGCGGTCGACAACAGTCCCGATGAGATCCTCAAGACGGTTGCGGAAGTGCACGCGTTGGCCGATAACCGCCTCGGCTCAGCCGCCGACGATCGGGCGCTGATCGATGAGTGGCGGACGTGCCTGCCGGTCCCGTATCATTACGGGTGCTCACAGCCGAGTACTCATTTTCTCCGAAAGCATCGCGGGACTTTTCTGCAGTTATAGCGTGTTGTCGGAACGATGGGAGAGAGCGGCATTCGATGGATTTATTGACAGCCGGTAGCGCCGCCAAGCGGGCGTCGGATGTACAGCATCTGACGTACCGTCCGGATATCGATGGCCTGCGTGCGGTCGCGGTGCTGTCCGTGATGATGTATCACGCTTTCCCTGCTACACTGAGCGGCGGCTTCGTCGGGGTCGATATCTTTTTCGTCATCTCCGGCTTTCTGATCTCGACGATCATTTTTAAGGGCCTCGAGATCAATGGGTTCAGTTTTTCGATTTTTACTCCCGTCGAATTCGCAGAATATTTCCTGCCTTGGCGTTGTTCTGCTGGCGACTTTCATATTGGGCTGGTTCATCCTCTACCCGGATGAGTATCGGGAGCTCGGCAAGCACATTGCGGGAGGCGCCGGATTTGTTTCCAATTTTGTGCTGTGGCGGGAAAGTGGATACTTTGATGCTGCGGCCGAGACCAAACCGCTTTTGCATCTTTGGTCATTGGGAATTGAAGAGCAGTTTTATATTGTCTTTCCGCTGCTGCTTGGCTGCTCTGGAGGGCACGCCTGAACGCGCTCAGCTTTGTGGCTCTGGTCGGGCTCCTCTCGTTCTTGCTTAACTCAGGTTCATTAGCCCGAGCCGGCCTTCACCTTTTACATGCCACAAACGCGTATCTGGGAACTGTTGATAGGCTCCGCATTGGCTCTGTTGGCCACGGATGTTTCTGGACGTATGGCCGCGCTGGAAGATTTGGTGGGGCGGGTTTGCGCGTCTTTCATCTACCGGGCAGATGCCGGTGTCCCGGCAGAAGCGACCTTGGCAAATAGCAGGGCCTGGCTGGGTGTTTCTGATTGGTGGCGCTGCTGAAGATTACCAGGGACACATTTCCCGGGCACGGGCGCTGCTGCCGACAATGGGAACGACGTTTTTGATATTGGCGGGGCCACTTGCCTATGTGAACCGCGAATTGCTTTCGAGCCGGATATTGATTTGGATCGGCAGGATCAGCTACCCGCTGTATTTGTGGCACTGGGTGCTGCTCACCTATGGACCATAGCGCCGAAAGAACCTTCGGCTCGCGCGCATGCGCCGCGTTGGCGCTGGCGTTTCTTTTCGCCTGGCTTACCTACCTTCTGGTCGAGAAGCCGCTAAGGTTCGGTGGGCATCGCGGGCAAAAAGCCTTGCGCTCGTTGTCGCCATGATCGCCATCGGCTGCGCTGGTTTCGCCTGCTTTGAAAACAAGAGAAGCTCCAATTCATGGTTTTTCGCTGGGCATCGTAATCAGGCTGAAGAGATCGATGAACTGGTGGCCGTTTTCCAGGCCCACTTGAAGCAGTGGCAAGACCCCAAACAGAACCGTGAAGTGCTTCCAACTCCCGGCACCCTACGATACCCCGACCGGAGACTTTTTGAACGGAATGGCTGTTTGACGGCCGTACCTGGAAAGGCATCCGTTCTGCTCATGGGCAATTCGCACTCCGCCTCTCTCTCGCTTGGCTTGCGAAACTGGGCGAAGTCGATGAACGTCAACTTCCTGCAGACATCCGGCTTTTACGGACCGTGGCTGTATTGTTTCGATTCCGATGGTCATGAGAACGATGTGTGCGAAACGAGATTATCACCGCGAGGTCATGAAAACTATTGAGGCTACAAAGCCGGACGTGCTCATTCTGGATATATATTGGTCTCAGAGTGGTACCGTGCAGCGCTTCCCCGATATGGACCATTACAGAGCCCACGTTATGGACAGAATTACAAAGCTGGCCCACAGCATCGGAGTAAAAAAGGTGATTGTGGTCGGGGAAATTCCCACTTGGGAGCCCGACCTGCCGCATAGCCTGATACGGAATTTCCTCGAAAGCGTCAGAATGTCCCGGAGCGGACCTTGATCGGCGTGGTAAAAGACTCCCTGGACATGGATGCCGTGATGCGGACGTGGGCCCTTCCGCCAAACTATCATACTTCTCTGTCAGGATGTTTTGTGCAATGCCGAGGCTGCCTGACGCGTGTCGGCAGCAATCTGGCAACCGATCTCCGTCGTTTGGGACTACGGACATCTCACCCAGGCTGGCTCGGACTACGTCGCCAATCACGGGCTGGGAGACTTGATTTCCTCAACGTTGCAAGGTCCATGACATGCGTAGTAAACGCGCAATGCACCGGTTGTGTTCGACATGCTCAGCGGATCTTCTGGGCTCGATCTGGATAGGATAGGCGCGGTCCTAACCTCGATGAAGTACAATCCAGTCATCGATGGACTGCGGGCGGTCGCCGTTCTGTCAGTCGTCACGTTTCACGCGCTCTCGGGCTACGCTCCCGGTGGGTTCGTGGGCGTGGACGTCTTCTTCGTTATTTCCGGCTTTGTGATCTCACGGGTGATCTTCGATGGAGTCGCCGGAAACTCCTTCACCCTCAGCGCATTCTATGCGGGCCGAACTCGGCGCATTTTTCCCGCATTGCTCGTCGTGCTGGCGGCTGTGGCTGTCGCAGGGTGGTGGTTGCTGTTTCCGATCGAAATGATTCGGCTCGGCCATCAGATCGTGGCCAGCGCGGCGTTTGGGGCCAACATCTATTTCTGGTCCCAGGCGGGATATTTCAGTCCCGATGCGACGACATATCCGCTGCTGCACCTATGGTCGCTCGGAGTGGAGGAGCAGTTCTATCTCGTGTGGCCGCTGGTGGTCATGCTGTTGTGGCGGCGTGCTTGGGCAATTCTGCCGGTGATCATCATCCTCGGCGCGGGGTCGTTCGCGGTCTCGTTGTTGACTGAAGACCGTGCCGCCGCGTTTTATTTGCCGATGTCCCGTGCATGGGAGCTGATGCTGGGCGCAGGTCTCGCGTGGCTGATGCGAGGCAGCACGCGACGTTTATCGCCGATGCTGCTCGATGTATCCGCAATCGCCGGGCTTGCTTTGATCCTTGGATCGATTGTCTTCGTTCACGAGAGCGAGCCCTATCCCGGATGCCGTGCGCTTGCACCGACGATCGGTGCATGCCTGGTGGTATGGACCGATCTGATAGCCGCGTCGTTGCACCGATATTGTCATGGCGGCCGCTCGTCTTTGTCGGGCTGATTAGCTATCCGCTCTACATGTGGCATTGGCCCGTGTTCTGGCTCGGCCGGACCATCGGAACGGCCGATCTGAGCCTTGCGCGCGCCTCTGTTCTGTTTGCAATCTCGTTCGCACTCGCCTGGGCGACCTTCGTGCTGGTCGAAAAGCCGATTCGCTTCGGCTTGCGTCAATGGCAGCCCGTCATTCCCCTCCGGCTGGCTGCCGGCTTGGTGATCGTCGCACTGGTCGGCGCTGCCTTCACGATCAGCGGCTTTCCAGGGCGTTGGCCGTCTGAGGTCAATACGCTGCTGACCTAAAGTTCGATCATTCGATTTTTCGCATTGGAAAATGCCACCTGAAGCCCGAGCAGGGGCCTTCGGATTTCTCCAGGGAATGCTTTGGCAAGCGCGAAGCAGGCGCCAGACACGTCGTGCTTTGGGGCGACTCCGCCGTGACGGCGGTCGAACCGGGCTTGCAGCAGATCGGCAGGGGACACCTGGACATCGACGAACTGACGGCGTTGAATTGCCCCCCTTCATCGGCAACTACAAGCCGATGTCCGATCGGCCGCACTGCTCGGCGATCAATCAATTCGCTTTTGACTATATCAGGACGAGCAGCCCTGACATCGTCATTATTTCATTCTCCCCGAGTTATGATACGGATCTGCCGAGCCAAGCCGCCAATACGGTCAGGCAATTGCGCAGATTTTTCGCTGGCCCGTTACTCGTCGTTGGGCCGCCGCCCTTGTGGTCGAAAGCGTTTCCCGAGACGCTGCTCAGCAGCTATCTTGCAACACGGTCGCCCGACGCACTCCGCTTCCTTGCGATGCCCCCCGACGTGGCGCATGCCAGCGAGAAAGTGGACGAGACTGTCGGCAAAGCGGTTTTGGCGGAGGGAGCGACCTATGTCTCGGCAGCTCAGCAACTCTGCCATGAGAGGCGATGCGTCGCGATGCCCGAGGGCGAGCCTGCTGTATGGGACCGATTTCATATGACAAAAGGTGCTTCGTCATTGTGGCGCGGGCGATCTATGCGGCAATCGGAGGCTAGTGTCTGAAAATGCTGCTGTCGCCGGGAGCCATGCTAGAAAAGAGCCCCTCGATGGCTAAAGCATCGCGGTCAACTCATCTCGACGGATTGCGTGGTGTCGCATCCCTGATGGTGTTTTTCAATCATCTGGCGCTCTCAGTGCTGCCGTCGATATCGACGTTGCATCCCGACGCCTCGGGCGTCGCAGCGCTAATCGCGATCGGACGCTCACCGCTCAGCGTCGCCTGGGGCGGCGACTTTGGCGTCTGCATCTTCTTCGTTCTCAGCGGTTACGTGCTCTCACAATTCTGTACGACCACGAAACTCGGATTTCTCAGCAAGCTGACGCGGAGATACGCACGGCTGGCGCTACCCATGGCGTTCAGCACCATTCTGGCATTCGCGCTCATGAAATCGGGCATCTTCCTCAACAAGGAAGCGGCCACCACAGTCTCGCGTAGCGACTGGTTTGCGCTCTGGTACCAGATGCCCGCAAGCCTCTGGGCCGCCATTGGCGATGGATTCTGGAATGCATTCGTCTTCGGACGAAGCGATACAATTCGAATTTGTGGACGATGCAGATCGAGCTCGTCGGCTCATTCGCAATTTTTCTGCTTTACTCGCTGGCGGCGGACCGATGGTTGCGCATCCTTGTGGCGATTCTGGCGGTCTGCCTGTTGCCTGGCTATTATTTGCTGTTTGCCGCCGGGTGCCTGTTGTTCGAACTGTTCGAGTTGCACGGGCCGGCAGGCGACCGAATTTCAATTCCAATCGAGCTGACCGCCCTGGCGCTGCTGTTGTTGGGAATCGTGGCTGGCGGGTTTCCGGCTTCAGGCGATCATACGGGCATCTCGTCGCAGTGGCATCGCTGGCTCAGCGACAGCGACAGCGCGCTCGGCTGGCATATCGTGGGAGCCATCCTCGTGCTGATTGCGGTGCAGCAGTCGGCGCTGCTGCGCGCCGCTTTCGGGGGGCGCGCCATGCAATTCTTGGGACGGTTGTCGTTCCCGATCTACCTGATTCAGATCCCGTTGTTCTGCAGCGTCACCGCGCTGCTGCTGCTCAAGCTCCAGCTTCACACTTACTCGATGACGGCGGCGGTCACGATCGCCGCAACGACGCTGATAATGGTGCCGCTGGCATGGCTAACCTATAGATTGATTGAGGCGCCGTCGGTGCACGCGTCTAGGACCATCGGCATGATCATCGATCGCGGAGATCGGACGGCGCAAGAGAAGCCTCGGGATCGAGTGGAGGACGATGGGGTCCTTTACCGGGGATGGCCAGAGGGTGACGTCGAAGAGCCCGAGTTCAATTTGAACTCGGTCCGTCGGTGCTGGCTGATCTTTCGAACGCGATCATTTCCAGCTTGGCATGGCGGCGGCCATTCGCTGGCACGATGCGCGCTCTTCCGTGATCCGCCGCTTGAGACGCTTCCGGTGGACGACATCAAAATCGGTAAAGAGTCGGAAGGTGAAGCGTCTCCGGCGTGTCCGCGACCTCGCGCCAAAAAGGAAATTGTGCCCGTCGTCTCAACTAGATAAGCTCTGTCCAGACGTCGCGCGAAAAATATACCGCTTGTCGTGTCGGGCAAATCACCAGCATCTTCTCCCGCAATCCACCTCCTGAAAGGGGGCGTATCGTGGTCGTCACGAACGTGGGGTGGCGCCGGTGGGCGTGTCGAGTTGAAGCATGATCTTCGTGCGGACGAACGACGGCGACAACATGGCCAAGTCGCGTGGTCCTGGCATCCCGACGCTGATGTCAAGCTCGCGAGACGCTGAGTCTTGCGGGTGATGGTGGCCAGAAAGCCCGGCGTACCAGGGAGAGGGAGAAGTGAGCCGTCAAACCACCTGCGCAGGGAAACGCCGGGATGTTTCGGCTGAACCTATGGTTCCTGCCCCGTGCATTCTTGTCTGCACGGGGTCCATGGGTGAGTACACCCGGCGTTCCCTGCACCCTCTCATGCGAGGGTCGCTTTCGAGGGGCATAGCTCGGGCGTTTGGCGCCGCGAGGAAGCTCGCTGACGCCTACGTCAAAGCCTCATTCGAAGAAGATGAACTCGTGGTCGCCGGTGTAGCCGGACTTCTTGAACTCGAAGTCCCATTCCTCGGGCGTGTGGAAGATGCGGCAGGTGAGCTGCCAGTACATCAGGTTCACCTTCTCGCGCTCGTTGCGATATCCCTCGACGCAGAGATATTTGGCGCCGCGGCTGACGCGCTCCATCTCGCGCAGCGCGGCGTCGAGATCGTAGTTGTAGAGGTTGTGGAGCGTGTTGATCGAGATCACGAGGTCGAAATGGTTGTCCGGCCAGGGCAGCTTGGCCGCGTTGCCGACCTGGCAGAACGGCTTGACGTCTCTCCATCGTGTGCTCGATGCCGTAGGAGGAGACGTCGATGCCGGCGACTTCGAGGTCCGGGAATGGCCTCGCGGAAATCGTGCAGGATAAAGCCCTTGCCGGAGCCGACGTCGAGCACGCGCATGCCCGGCTTGATGCCGTAGGCCGCGATCATGGCGTCGGCGACCTTGCGCCAGCGGCCGTCATATTTGTAGCCGCCATAGCCGGTCTCGCGGCTGCCGTCCCAGTAATCGTAGTCGAACTTGACCGCCATTTCGGCGACGTCGGCCTTGTCGCGCTGGGTGACGCGCGCGAGATAATCGCGCTTGGTCGATTTGTGGACGAGACTGACGAACTCGCGATAGGCCATGGAAATCTCCGGACGTGGGGATGTCGGTTAGGGTGTATCGGCGCAGATCAAGCCGAGCTTCGCTTCGGCCTTGGCGAGCTGCGCGGCGCAGCGCTCGGCCCAGGCGCCGGTGTCGGCAAAGGCGCGCCGCGCTGCGCCGAGCGGCAGGAAGTCGTTGAGGATGATGCAGGTCCACTTGATCTGGTAGGCGTCGAGCAGCAGGCGGCAGCGCGCGACGCCGGCCGCATCGAGGCCGAGTCCCTGCTGCCATGCGGTCGATGAAATGGCCGTGCAACGACAGCGGCACCGGCACTTCCGGCTGGCAGAAGAAATCGCGAGACCAGCTTGGCCGGATCGTCGCGGCCGGCATATTCGAAGTCGAGGAAGGTCAGCTTGCCGGCGTCGTCGAGCAGCGCATTGTGGAAACCGAAATCGGATGGCGACAGGCAGCTTTCGTCCGCACCGAGCGCCTGGTCCATCGCAAGCCCGGCCGCCGCGGCGCCCTCGGCGATCCTGGCCTTCACCGCGGCCCAGGCCGGCTGCAGCTCGTCGCAACAAGCCGCCGCGCCTCGGCGACGTGCGGCACGTCGGCGTCGAGCGTCGCCAGCCGCGCCACGCGGCGTTCGACCGTGCCGATATGCTCGGCCAGCGAGAAGCAGGCCTCCGATCCCGGCGCCAAGGCCGGGCGGGGCGGCTCGATTGACGGCAAGCACGAAATCGATCGCAGCGTCGACATGCGTCAGCGCTCAGCTCGGATGCCGCGAGCTTGCGACCCTGCACGAAGCTGTAGAGGCCGGCCTGCTCGGCGCGGTCGCAGGCCAGCGGCTCCGGCACGACGCGGATGCCGCGTGCCCAGGCGTGGCTGATAAAACTCCATTCGGCGCCGAGCCGGTCGCGGCTGTCGCGCGCATCCCTGAAGTAGCGCTTCAGCACCAGCGGGCCGTCGTCGGTGTCGAGCCGGTAGACCTGGTTGTTGCGGCCGCCCGCGAGCCGCGTCAGGGCGCGCGGCGCGCCTTGGCCGGCTTCCGCGGTCAGCCGCTCCGCCAGCCCCAGCAGCGCAGCATCGCTTTCGGTGACAGCCTCAGGCGCGTTCACGGGCGAAATCCGCCGCGATCTCCGCCCAGGACGCGCGGCGGTCGAACTGGGCTGCCTTGCCGGCGAACTGGTTCTCGGGATCGAACAGGATCTTGCGCATGCCGACCGGAAAGCCGCTCATGGCGAGAATTTCGGGCAGGTCGTCGATGAAGACCTCGCAGGCGAGCGCTTTGGCGCGCGCGACCTTGTCGTCCTTGGTCAGCTCGAAGAACACGCGCTCAGGCGCGATCTGGGTCGCGCCCGATCCCATCAGGCCGCGATCGGTCAGGAAGCCGCGCGCGGCCGCGTGCATGTCGTGCTGCGGGCCGAGGATCGGATGTTTGGTCTTGTGGCTGACGATGAAGAGGTCGTGGCCGGCCCTGCGGCCGGCGGTGACGAACTCGGCAAAGCCGGGATAGGGCGACACCAGGTCCATGCGGGCGCCATAGACATAGCCCTGCAGCTCGGTGAAATCGTCCTTGCGGCCGGAGCCGTTGAGGTGGTCGCGGACGCTGTTCTTGTCGCGGCCGAGGTCGGCCGGGATCAGGCCGCGCTCCAGCGCGGCCGCATGAAACACGCCGTCATAACAGGCGATCGTGTTGTCGAAATCGATCCCGATCCGCATCGCGTTCCCTGACGATCAGCGCAGCGACATGTCGATCAGGGGACGGCCAACCTTGCCGGCGGCGAGGTCCTGCAGCGCCTGATCGGCCTGGGCGAGGCTGTACGGCTTGGAGAGCAGGTCCCGCACCGGGAAGCGGCCGGAGTTCAGAAGCCGCCCGTAGCGTCCGTAATCGCGATCCGGCACGCTGTCGCCGCCCCAGGTGCCGAGCAGGCTCTTGCCCTGGTTGAAGACGCCGGGATTGAGCGGCAGCACTGCGCCATGCTTGGCGTTGCCGATCACCACCGCGCGGCCGCCCTGCTGGCGCGTGGCATTGATCGCCTGCTCCATCACGGCCGGGAATGCCGGAGGATTCCACCGCGAGATCAACGCCCTGCGGCACGATCTTCTTGATCTCGGCCAGCACGTCGCCTGACGCGTCGATCACATGCGTGGCGCCATACAGCTGGGCCAGCGCCCGGCGCGTCGGGTTCGGATCGATGCCGATCACCGGCATCGCGCCGGCCAGCGCCGCCGCCATCAGCGCGTTGAGGCCGATGCCGCCGGTGCCGAACACGGCGACCGCGTCGCCCGGCTGCACCTTGAGTACGTTGTAGACTGCGCCCATGCCGGTCGGCGCGGCGCAGCCGAGCAATACCGCGACATCCATCGGCATGTCGGGCGGCAGCAGGGTCAGGCGGTTCTCGCTGACCACCGCGTGGCGCTGGAAGGTGGTGACGCCGCCGGCATTGACCTTCTTGCCGTCCCAATCATAGACGGCGCCGCCGGCTTCGATGCCGCTGCCCTTGATCCAGGACAGCACGACTTTGTCGCCGGCCTTGACCTTGGTGACCGCGCTGCCGGCCTCGAGCACCGTGCCGGTGCCCTCGTGACCCAGGCAATGCGGCACCCATTTGTCCTCGCCCTTGTCGCCGCGCCATTCCATCACCTGGGTGCCGCAGGCGCCGGAATAGGCGATCTCGACCAGCACCTGCCCGGGCTTCAGGGCAGGGGTCTCGATATCGGCCAGCACGAGCGGTTGGCCGGTCTGGACCAGCAGGGCAGCTTGGGTTTTCATCAGTTAAAATCTCAGCTCAACGCGTGGACGATCTTGTCCGCGATCTGGTGGCCGGTGAGCCCCAGCATCTCGCGGGCATATTCCTGTTCGCCTGATTTCTTGAAGAAGGCGTCGGGCGTACCGAAGCGCAGAAACTTCTTATGCTGCGTCTCGGTGTCGACCAGCCACTCGGACACCGCCGCGCCAAAACCGCCGATCAGGGAATGCTCCTCGATGGTCGCGACCAGCTTGAAGCGGCCGAAAGCCTGCTTCAGCTTCTCTTCATCCAGCGGCTTCACGGTGTGGAAGCTGACGACCTCGGCGGAGATGCCTTTCTCCTTCAGCTTGTGCGCGGCCTCGACAGCCTCGGGCAGCATGTTGCCGGTCGAGAGCAGGCAAACGTCAGAGCCTTCCTCGATCGTGATGGCCTTGCCGATCTTGAAGTCGGCGATCGGCCCCTTGTGTACGACCGGCTCGCCCTTCTTGCCCATGCGGATATAGACCGGGCGGTCCTGCTGCATGGCGGCGCGCAGCGCGCCGCGCACCTCGAAGGCATCGCCCGGGCAGATCACGACCATGTTCGGGATCGAGCGCAGGAACGCGATGTCCTCGCAGGCATGGTGCGTCGGGCCGAGGCCGGAATAGGCGAGGCCGGCGCCGACCGCGACGATGGTCACCGGCGCTTCGTGATAGCAGACGTCGGTGCGGATCTGCTCCAGGCAGCGCGTCGTCACGAACGGCGTGATGGTGTAGGCGACCGGCCGCAGGCCGTTCATCGCCATGCCGGCGGCCACGCCCATCATGTTGGCCTCGGCCACGCCGCAGTTGAAGAAGCGGCTGGGGTGCTTGTCCTTGAACTTGTCGAACAGGCGGTTGCCGATGTCGCCCGAGAGCATGACGACGCGCGAATCTTCGTTGCCGAGCTTGGTCAGTTCGTCGGCGAATGCGTTTCTCATGACAGGCCAAGCTCCTTGTGCGCCTTGACGACTTCGTCTGCGGTCGGCGCGCGATAGTGCCAGTTGTTGTCGTCCTCCATGAACGACACGCCCTTGCCCTTCACGGTGTGCGCGATCAGCGCGACCGGCTTGCCGGAGCCGTTCGGGATGTTCTGCATGGCTTCCGCCAGCGCGCCGACATCATGGCCGTCGATCTCATGGGCGTCCCAGCCGAAGGCGGCCCATTTGTCGCGCAGCGGCGCCAGCATCAGGGTTTCGTTGGAGCGCGCGGTCGCCTGCCATTTGTTGTAGTCGACGACGACGCAGACGTTTTCGAGCTTCTGGGCGGCGGCGAACATCGCGGCTTCCCACACCGAGCCCTCGTTGTTCTCGCCGTCCGAGAGCAGCGCGAAGACGCGGTAGTTCTCGCCCTTGATGCGGCCGGCCAGCGCCATGCCGCAGCCGAGCGGCAGGCCGTGGCCAAGCGAGCCGGTGGCGGCCTCGACGCCGGGCAGCAGGTTCGCCGGCGGATGCTCGGCGAGCCGGCCGCCGTCCTGGCAATAGGTGTCGAGCTCTTCGATCGGGAAGTAGCCCTTCATCGCCAGGGTCGCGAACAGCGCAGCGGCCGCATGCCCCTTGGAGAGGATGAAGCGATCGCGCAAAGGATCGGTCGGATTCGTCGGGTCGACGTCGAGCACATGCCAATAGGCAGCCGTCATCGCGTCGGCGCAAGACAGCGACGAGGCGAGATGGGCGGCCTGCGCCTTGTGCGACATCTCGATGATCTTGCCGCGCAACTTCGCCGCCTGCGCCTTCAGAGCGGCAGCGTCTGGCTTGGCCGTCGTGCTCCGGACTGCAACGTTCATCGTGCTCTCCAGTGGCGCCTTCCAGGAGGAAGGCGCGGGGTCGTCAGGGTTTGTGGTCGTATTTGGTCGGCAGCTTCGCCATGTCGCTTTCGAAACGGCGCGCCCAGGCGATGACGTCGTCGATGCCCTGCTCGAGCGAATAGGTGTCGCGCCAGCCGAGCTCGGTGCGCAGCTTGAGGCTGTCGAGCGTGTAGGCGGTGTCCTTGCCGGGACGCTCGGGGCCGATCTCGACGCAGTCCTCGAACTTCTTGCCGAGACGGTCGAGGATCATCTCGACCAGCGTGCGGATCGACACCAGCTCGTAGCCGGAGATGTGATAGGTGTCGCCGAGCACGCCCTTGCGCCCGATCTTCACCGTCGCATCGGAGACGTCGGTCATGTGGATGAACACGCGCACCGACTTGCCGCCGCCGTCGAGGCGCAGCTTCTGCCCGGTCATCGCCGCGACGATGGTGCGCGGCACGATCCGGTAAAGCTGCTGGCCGGGGCCGTAGACGTTGGCCGCGCGGGTGAACACGACCGGGAATTGGTAGTTGGCGAAATAGGTGCGCAGGCTCATGTCGCCGGCCGCACGCGACACCGCATAGGGCGTCGACGGATTGAACGGCGCGTCTTCCTTCACCCAGCCCTCGGTCGAGCCATACGCCTCGGGCGTCGTGACGTGGACGTAGCGCTGCAGGCCGTCATAGTTGCGCAAGAGATCGTGCAGACGCACCGCGGAGACGACGTTGGTCATCATCCAGTGGTCGGGATAGAGCCAGCTTTCGCCGACCATGCTCTGCGCGGCAAAATTCACCACATGGGTCGGACGCTCAGCCGCCAGCAGTGCCTTCAGCGTCTCCAGATCGTGATTGAGGTCGATCCGTTTGAATCGGACGCTGCCCGGGCGCTTCTGCCACTTGTAGGGCAGGAAGGCATCGTGCGGCTCATCCGACCGGCTGGTCGCGATCACGTCGTGACCGGCCGCGGCCAGGAAGTCGGCAAAGGTTGCGCCCGAGAACGAGTTCGAGCCGAGGATGAGGTACTTTTCGTCGCCCGCCATACCGTTGACCCGTCAGACCTCGCGGTTCGTGATGATGTCGCCACGCTGGGCATACAGCCACTGCATGATCATGTGGCCGATCACCATTTGCGCATCCTCGGCGATCTGCATGTCGTCGACCGCGAAATGAATCGGCACGTCGGCGAGCGCCTTGGCCTTGCCGCCGGAGAAGCCGAGCACGGCATAGCTGGTCATGCCGATCTTCTTCGACTCTTCCAGCGCCTTCAGGATGTTCGGCGAATTGCCGGAGCCGGAGAAGGTGATCAGCACGTCGCCCTTGCGCGCCAGTACCGCGAGCTGCAGCGAGAACACCTGGTCATAGCCCTCGTCATTGGCGAGGCAGGTGATCACGGACGGATTGGACGACAGCGAATGCACGCGCAGGCCCGAGCCCGGGATCTTCGACAGCGCATAGAGGAAATCATTGGCGAGATGGTTGGCGTTGCCGCCGCTGCCGCCATTGCCGCAGAAGAACACCTGCCGGCCAGTCTGCCAGCAGTCGCGCAAATCATAGGCAAGCTTCTCGACCGGAGACCAGTCGAAGCCCTTCAGGATGTCGCTGAAGCGGCTGGTGTAGTCGGCGAACAGCGAGCCGGGGGTCTGGAAAGCAAGGACGTTCATTTCACGACTTCCTTTTCCATCCACTTCAGATTGTACCAGCGGTCCTCGTTCTTGAGGGCGCCTTGCGAGTACATCCCGATGATTTCCTTGATCGCGTCTTCCACCGTCTTCTTCGGCCGGAAGCCGGTCGCAAGCAGCCGGTCCGAATTGACGCGGTAGCTGCGCGGATCGTTCGACGGCGTCACCATGATCTCGGCCTTGACGTGCTTGGCGACCATATTGGCGATGTCGAGGATCGAGATGTTCTCGAAGCCGGCATTGAAGATGCCGGTGTGCTCGGGGTGATCGAGCAGGAACAGGTAGAGGTCGGTGATGTCATCGATGTGAATGTTGGGACGGGTCTGGTCACCGCCGAACACGGTGATGCGGCCGTTCATCAGCGCCTGCATCGTCAACATGTTGACGGAGACGTCGAGACGCTGCCGCGGCGAGTAGCCGCAGACCGTCGCAGGACGGACGATCTGCACCACCATGTCGTCCTTATAGGACAGCACGATGCGCTCGCCGCACATCTTGGTCTTGTTGTATTCGGAGATCGGGAGCAGCTCGAGGTCCTCGGTGACCTGCTCCTCTTCCTTGACGCCATACACGCTGCCGGACGACGCGTAGATGAACCGCTTGATGCCGTGCCGGTAGGCACGGTCGGCGAGCTGCATGGTCGCGAGGCAGGAGATTTCCCAGGTCAGCTTCGGATCGAGATCGCCGCAGGGATCGTTGGCGACACTGGACAGATGAATGATAGCATCGACGCCGGTGAGGTCGATCGCATCGGGATTGCGCACGTCACCCTGGACGACCGTCAGGTCCGGATGCGGCTCCAGGAAATTGCCGAACCACTGGATGTCAAAGGCGACAACCTTGTGGCCGGCCTTGAGCAGCTTGGGAACGAGAACGCTGCCCTTGTATCCGCATGCCCCGGTCACGAAAATCTTCATCTGCGATGTCCCCGTCACTCGCCTGCCGCCCGGTTCGATGTTCCGTCGGGCGCGTCTGCCAAAAAAGCAGGACAACAATATCAGTGCCCGGCGACAAGAGTCGCCCTTCAAGCGCCCCCGCCGTGGCGCGGCATGTGCTTAAACTCAGAATGCGCCCGGCGCAAGCTTTCCGGGTTACCGATATCGCGGTGATAACCGGTGGTTTCCACGGATAAAATCCGTCCCAGATAGTTCGGGATGATCTCGATGGAGAGATCGACCACGCTCTTTCCGAGCCGCGCGATGTCGTCGATCACCTCGGGCTCGAAGATGTAGACGGCGCCATTGGCGAGGTTCCCGGGCGGGTTTTCGACCTTCTCATGGAAGGCAAGCACCCGGTTTTCGGAGTCCAGCTCCAGAATGCCGCACGACCGGGGATCGTCGGTGCGAAACGCCAGCATGGTCATGATGCAGCCGGCGGGTCTTTCGTTGTGAGCGGCGATCAGGCCGGCGACGTCGAAATCAGTGAGATTGTCGGCGTGCGCCACCAGGAACGGCTTGCCGCCGAACCAATCTCGGTTCGCCAGTACGGTGCCGCCTGTTCCCAGCAGCTCGTCCTCGTGAACGAGGTCGATGCGCGATCGCCACGGCGATTTCTCCACATGCGCCCGCACCTGATCGGCGAGCCAATGGGTGTTGAGCAGCGCGCGTTCGACGCCGCCATCGAACACGAGGTCGAGCCAGTAGTCCAGCAGCGGCCGATCATGCACGGTCACTAGGCATTTCGGCGTCGTATCGGTCAGTGGGCGCAGCCGACTGCCGATTCCGGCCGCGAGCAGGAGGGCGCGCATCAGAACATCCCTTACTCTTGGCTGAAGCCGGTCTCGTCGATTTCGCGAACCAGTTCCGCCGTCGTCAGCGGCAGGTTGCCGACCCGGGATACCTGCAGTGCTGCCGCCAGCGAGCCGAGATAGGAGGCCTGCCAGATGTCTGCGCCGGCCCGCAAGGCCATCGCAGATGCCATGAAGAAGCTGTCCCCGGCGCCGGAGACGTCCTTCGGCGAGGGATTGAAGGCCGGCAGGCGGTCGGAGCTGAACGTGCCGACGCCCGTCATCGTGTTGATCAGCGCGCCTTCGGCGCCGAGCGTAATCACCAGGTGCTTGGTGCGGGCGCGCTCCACCAGCCGTTCGCTGATGACGGCGAGGCCCGAGATGAAATCGTTGAGCGCAACGCGCGCCTCGCGCTCGGTCGGCGTCAGCATCGTCATGCCTTTGAAGCGGGAGACGTCGCCGGTCTGCGAGGAGACCTGGCTGTCGGCCGCCATCATCACGCCCTTGGCCTTGGCGCGCTCGGTGATCGCGTCGACCAGATCCTGCGGCAGGCAGCCATAGTTGAAGCAGGAGAACAGCAGCACGTCGCAGGTCTTCAGCGTGCTCTCGACGGCGGCCAGCATCTGCTTCTGGATGTCGGCATCGGCGGGATGCTGACGCAGATGATTGACGCGGAGCATCGTCTTGTTCAGCGCGCGGAAGCGCTGCTTGCGCGTGGTCGGCCGGGTCTGGTCGCTGAAGGGACGGAAATTCACGCCGTGCTGTTCGAGCGTGGAGCGTGCGAAGCGCGAGGCTTCGTCGTCGCCGACCAGGGTGAAGAAGCTGACATCGGCGCCGAGGCCATGCGCATGAGCGGCAACCGCGCCGGCGCCGCCGACGAAGGTCCGCGTCATCAACGGCGTCACCACGATGGTCGGGTCTTCCTGCGACATGCCGACGGCATCGCAGGTGACATATTCGTCGACGATGAGGTCGCCGATCACGGCCACCCGCATGCCGGCGAGCTTGCCGAGCAGGCCCTTCAGCTGCGAGATGTCGAAGCCGTGGCGCTTCGGGAATTCCTGCGGCTTGCGGACCGTCGAGATGTCCACATTGGCGTCGCGCTCCAGCAGTGACAGCGAAGCGAAGCGCAATTCGCCGGACGAGAACAAAAGCCGGCCGCCATAGGCGTCGACGGCCTCCTGCTCGGGGTTGTTGCGGTCCTCGAATTCCTTGCCCTTGACCACGACGGTGGGCTGCAGACGGGAGATGAACGCGGTCGCGGAACCTTCCAGGCGCACGGCATGATGTACAAAGGAAATCGAGCGTACATTCTCCAGCCGCATGTCCTGGGGGAGCGTCACGCCCGGCGTCGTATCGGGATTGACGCCGACCACGAGGATGTCGGCCTGTTCCGCGGCGAACTTCAACAGCCGGAGATGTCCGGGGTGCACGACGTTGAAATTGCCCGACACGAACGCAATGGTCTGCTCAGGCTCGCACGCGGCACGAATCTCCCGGCACACCCGGTCCGCCTCCGGCATATCAATCAAGTGGTCCAAGAAATTCGCTCCGGCTCATTCTTTTCCGACATATCATAGCCGACAGGCGCGCCATTCGTCCCGTCGAATCGACGATGGGGGCGGGACCGATAACCCAAACGGGAGTAAGAGAAAAGTGCGTCCGCGCCCAAATATTCGTCTCGTTGTGGACCCGCAGCGGACTAAAAAGTCAAGAGATTTCGCTCGCGCAGATTGTATTGGCGGTTCCAGTTGCCGATTTGCACTGCAGGTTGCCGGCAGGCTGGGCAGCTGATGTCGCGTAACGGGCGGTCTCACAACCAATGATCGCGACTATCAGGTCGAAGAAATGCTCAATGTAGTTGGTATGTGACGTGCGTGTGATGTCACAGGTCGTGGTGGGGCCCCTGCGCGCCGCCGCCCAGGCGATCGTTGCTCGTTGTCCCTGTCTGGCTCGGCCCCTCGATCTCCTGGATCTGCTGAGTTATTGCAGCCGGATCGATGTCCGGAAGGATGGCGCGGAAGTCTGCAGAGGCGAGAAGCTGCTGCATAACGCGGAGCGATCCCAATTCGCTCGTATGATAGGCGTCGACAAAATTCAGCTTGTCGTCGTCGACCGTCGACCGTGCGAGATCGAAGAAGGTGATGCCGAGACTCTTTAGCCACTCCCGCGTCTGCGCGCTTTCGAATTCGCGCCAGACGCCGGAATAATGTCGATACCCTTCATTATGGTCCAGATAGTCCACCCCAGCACGGATGTAGGGCAGCTGGATGCCGATGAGCTTGATGCCGCGTTGCTGCGCCAGTCGGGCCATGCGAACGAGCGGCTCTTTCTGTCGCTCGGACATCGTTGGGGCGCCTGGCATTGAATTCACGAGCATTTCCGCCGTCTGATTATGCAGGCGGGAATCCGCGATATGACCAGACGAATAGACGTAGGATCCGTCGCTGCGGAATCCTTCTCCGCCCAGAATCGACTGGGTGCCAATGAACGGCGTCGGAGCTTTGAGATAGTCGCTGAATGCCTGTGGGCGTTTCGCGTAGCTGCGGACGAAGTCGGCGACGCTCGATTTCAGATAGTCCCACGGGCGGCCATAGATCTGCGTCCGGGTGTCGGCCGTATCCCCGGTCCCAATCTTCGGTGAAGAGGAAGTAGTCGATGGAGATGATGGCGACGCGCGGAGGCGAGTTGCGCGTTGCCCGCTCGAACATGTCCGCGATCTGTTCCGTCGTCCATGCCGTAAAGGACATGTTGTAGAAGCGATACGGCGCGAACATTTGCGCCGCCAGCGTGCCTGCGCGCGAAGAGCTGATGCACAGGACGTCGGGGCGCGTCTGCCGCACGCGGTCCAGCTTGAACGCCCCGTTGTAGCGCAGGTCGAACGGCAGAAAGACGGTGTCGGGAGCTTTGGCCTGGCGGTCAGCGAGTGCAGCGAGCGTTGCCGATGCGCCGAAAGGTTTCGCAGCAAGGAACAGGCAGGCTGGCACGATGCAGCCCGCGAAGAACGGCCGATGCAAGGATTATCGCCAAGATATCGTTGTCGGATGTTCATTGGTGCTTTTCTGTCCCGCTCGGTCAGAACGGATATGCGTCAGAGCGGTCCGTCGCTCACTGCATTCATGACCGCTGATGTGCTGGGGAAGTCGTGCTGCGCCTCTTTGGCCTGACCGCCGGTCAGAACTGGAAGTAAAGGAACTGCGAGGTGTCGCCGGCGATGATGTTCATCAGCAGCGCGGCAACCAGGCAGAGCGAGGTGCCGATCGCCCAGACGACCGACGGCCGCCATGTCAGGTTCAGAATGCTCCAGGGGCGCGGATTGTGATAGGTCTCCAGGCCGACCTTCCAGCGCGCGAACATCGCGTTCACGTTGGGCAGCACCAGGCAGGCGACATAGCCCGCGAAGATCAGCAGCATCTCCTGGCCGTCGACCAGCCGGGTGGGGCCGACCCGCTCGGGATTGGACAGTCCGATCATGCACTTGATCAACCGGATCGCAGCATTGGGATTGTCGGCGCGGAAGAAGACCCAGGCCAGCACGACCATGAACTGGGTGAGGAGGAGCGCCGCCAGCGGATACCAGGACGACTGGGTCAGTCGCGTCAGCGCAGGCCGCCTCTGCGTCAGCGTCGGTCCAACGGTGATTGACGATCAGGAACAACCCGTGCAGCGCGCCCCAGATGATGAAAGTGAAGCCGGCGCCGTGCCAAAGGCCGCCGAGCACCATCGTCGCGAACAGGTTGATGTTGCGGCGATGATAGCCGTGCCGGTTGCCGCCGAGCGGAATGTAGAGATAATCGCGCAGGAAGCGCGACAGCGAGATGTGCCAGCGCCGCCAGAATTCGACGATGCTGCTGCGACTTGTAGGGCGCATCGAAATTGAACGGCAGCTTGATCCCGAACAGGGTCGAGATTCCGATCGCCATGTCCGAATAGCCGGAGAAATCGAAATAGATCTGCAGCGAATAGGCCAGCGCGCCGCCCCAGGCGTCCATCAGATGGAGATGGTTGGAATTGGCGGCCTGGAAGACGGGGCTGGCGATCAGGCCGAAGCTGTCGGCGACGACCGACTTCTTGAACAGGCCGATGACGAGAATGGTCAGTCCGATCGCGACGTTCTCAAGCGAAATGCGCCGGCTTTCCTCGGCGCCGAATTGCGGCATCATCTCGCGATGATGCAGGATCGGACCGGCGATCAGATGCGGGAAATAGGTGACGAACAGGCCATATTTGACGAAGCTTCGCTCGTGCGCATAGCCGCCATAGACGTCGGCCAGATAGGCGATCTGCGTGAAGGTGAAGAAGGAGATGCCGAGCGGCAATACGATCGCCAGCGACGGGTGCCTCGCATGGGCGATGGCGTTGAAGATCTGGATGCCGAAATTGGTATATTTGTAGAAGGCCAGCGCGGAAAGATTGGCGCGCGATCGCGACGGCGAACACCCAGCCACGGGTCCGACCGGTCGGTCTGACGGGCGATCAGCAGTCCCATCGTATAGTTGAAGACGATCGAAACCAGGATGATCGGCACGAAGCGCACATCCCAATAGCTGTAGAAGGCCAGAGACGCCGCCGCGAGCCAGCCCAGTCGCGCGGCGGGCGCGTCGATGAAGCGGGCGATCAGGAAATAGCCGGCGAACGTGACCGGCAGGAACAGGAAGAGAAACTCAAACTGCGTGAAGAGCATGTGAGGGTTTCTTGAGGTTTCGGGCGCATTGAAGGGCTTTATCAATGATCGGCGTGTCTGCCAAGTTGTGGCTCGCAACTTCTGGCCACAGCGGATCGAAGTGCACTGACGTCGTTTCGCGAATCGCTCGCTACCGATTCGCGAGCCCGAATTCCATGCGCACATGTTCCGCTTTGCCCGCTAGCGAGGGCTCTGTTATAGCTGCGCGCCAAAGCCGGGTCGATGCTCGATCGGCAGCGCCGATATGGTGGCCGGCAGGCATTGGATCGAAACTGTTTGGTGGGATGCATTTTTCGATATCCGGGACATCGGGACGGAGTGAAGCGGGCTGTTGGGTCGGCGTAACATGACCGGCCGTGCGCCAATGCCTGTCGTCGATTTGAACATGTGTGATCGGGCGAATTCAGGCTGCGGCGAAGGCGTGGCCGCATGATCGTGCGAAACGCTGCTGGCGGGCTCTCGCTCCAGGCGATTTATCTATCTTTGTTTCCAGTTGGCCGGGGCGCTGCTCAGTCTTCTGCCGCGCCGCGCTCGTTTTCATCGCTGCTCCTGATCTGCGACGTCGTTCGGGCTGCCGGGGCGGCGCCGGCTGTGCTCAGGCCTATTTTCCCTATGTCACGTCGCATCTGGTGGATCATCCCGTCTTACCGGTTCTCGACAGCGATGGAGCGGGCGCTTCACAGGTCCAGATCCGTTCGCGTGCTCTACGGGATCGGCGCCTATAGCGAAGCTCGCGAGCCTGATATCGCCCGAGGATCTGCCGTCCATCTCCGCGGAAGCGAGATACGCTCTGGTCCGGTCGCTGTTCGAACTCGGCGAGTTCGAACGGGCGCGCGAGGCGGCTGCAGGCGCAACCGAGGCCGAGCTCGCGCTGCATGACCGATCTGGCCTTCTACAAGGCCATGCTCGACATGATCGCGCGGGACGAAAGCTCGGCGCTCGACAGCATGTTCTTCGCCTGCCGTGGCAGCTTCCACATCATGCGCCCGCATCAGAACATCGCGGCGCGAGTCTCGATCGACTATCTGCCGAACAGCCTGGACGTTCTCTGCGGCGCGCCTGGGCGCCTGTTCGATCTTTGCAATTTCGCCGGCCAGCGGGTCACGCATGTCGGCCGGGGGGAGGTCGGCATTCGGCTGTACGAGCGGGCGCTGGATGCGCAGGCGGAATTGCGAAGAGGACCGCCGCCGCCGCTGTCCGCCGAACTGACGCGGCTGCTGCAGACGTTGGACGTGCCATTCGACGAGCTGCGTCTCATTCCGGAGGAGTGGACCACCCAGATCGGCCATCTCGGCATGCTCGACATTCTGTTCCGCATGCGGGAGCTCGGCTGGTGGTCGGGGCAGCCGGTCCTGGTCGTGCGTCGCGAGCTGATCGCAAACGCGGCTTTTTTCGAGCTGTTCGAGGGCTTCGGCAAGATCGTCGTCGTCGGGGAGACCGTGTCCGAGCGGCTTGGCCGAGGAACTGCTGTCGCTGCAGCGCTGGTGCGGGATGAACTTCAACGCGTTCCGGCTTCCGGACGGGCGCGTCGTGCCATGGCAGGACGCGGGCGCCTTGGCGATCGAGCAGTGGGAGCGCGAGGGGCGGGGCCATCCGCTGCGGGATGCCTATGATCGTCTGTATCGACGGCTCGGAGCCCGCGAGCGGCGCCTTTCAGCGGCTTGCGCGAGCGCTGGGGCATGAAGCCGGACGACTGGTATGTGTGCCTGCATACGCGCGATGCGGCGCATTATTTCGAGTTCGCCGGCACCGGGCAGACCCATCGCAACGCGCCGATCGAGACCAGCCTCGATGCCATCCGCTTCATCACTGCACAGGGCGGCTGGGTCATCAAGCTTGGCGGTCCGAATTCGCCGCAGCTGCCGCCGCTCGAACGCACGGTGGATTATGCCCTTAGCGGCTTCAGGACCGACCTGCTGGATCTCCATCTGATCCGGCACGCGCGGGCATTCATCGGCACGACCTCGGGCCTGACCAACGTCGCGATCAGCTTCGGTATTCCGAGCGCGATCGTCAATGCGATCACGACCGATGCCCAGCTCTGGAACAAGGATGTTCGTTTTGCGCTGAAGCCGGTGCGGCTGGCTGATGGAACGATGCTGACGCAGCGCCAGCTGACGTCGTCGCCATGGCGCTGGCGTGTCTTCGATGCGGCCGTCCTCGGTCGCAGCGGCGCCCGTCCGGCGAACAATTCGGCGGAAGAGATCATGCAGACCGTGCGAGGAAGTCGAGGCGCTTGCGAGCGGACGTCTGGCGGAATTCGAGGCGCAATATGACGCCGAGGCGCTGTTGTCGCGCTGGAGAAATGAGCTGACCGAGCCATATTATTATGGTACCAGCCGGCCCAGCCTCTATTTCCTCGAGCGGTACAAGAATGAATTCCTTGCGGGAGACACAAGACGGAGCCTGAACGCATGATGCCGCGCTGTCGGCTGCGCGCCCGGGAGCGCGGTGTCATGTGCGGCATAGCGGGCCTGTTCCGTCCCGGGCGGTGGCGACGAGAGCCGGCTTTCGCGGGCATGCGCAGCGGATGACCGACGCGCATCGCCTATCGCGGTCCCGACGCCTCCGGCATCTGGAGCTGTGCGGCTGCCGGAATCGCATTCGGCCATCGCCGGCTGTCGATCCTCGATCTTTCGCGAGGCCGGCGCGCAGCCGATGCGGAGCGCCTGCGGGCGCCTCACGGTGACCTTCAACGGCGAGATCTACAATCATCTCGATATTCGCGCCGAGCTCGAGGCTGCAGGCGCCGCGCCGAACTGGCGCGGCCATTCCGACACCGAGACCCTGCTTGCCGCGATGAAGCAGTGGGGCGTGGCGGCGACGCTCTCCCGCATGATCGGCATGTTCGCCTTCGCGCTGTGGGACGCCGAGGCACGAACGCTCACGCTGTGCCGCGACCGCTTCGGCGAGAAGCCGCTGTTCTATGGCTGGTGCAATCAGGACCTGCTGTTCGCCTCGGAGCTGAAGGCGCTCGCGGCACATCCTGCGTGGGCGCCGTCGCTCGATCGCGCCGCGCTGACGTGCCTTCATGCGCTATTCCTACGTGCCGGCGCCGGCAACGATCTGGCGCGGCATCCGCAAGCTGCCGCCGGCGTCGTTCGTGACCTTCGCCGCTGATGCCGCGCCGGGCACGCTGCCGCAGCCACAGGCCTATTGGTCGCTGCGCGAGCAGGTGGTCGCCGCGCAGGGCGCGCGGATCAGCTGATGAGACGGAAGCGATCGCAGAGTTGGAGCGGCTGCTCGTCGGTCGCGGTGAAGCGGCAGTGCCTGTCCGACGTGCCGCTTGGCGCGTTTCTTGTCCGGCGGCATCGATTCCTCGACCATCGTCGCGCTGATGCAGGCGCAGGCGAGCCAGCCGGTGCGCACCTTCAGCATCGGCTTTGCCGAGGGCGCCTACAACGAGGCCGAGGACGCGCGCAAGGTCGCAGCCCATCTCGGCACCGCGCATACCGAGCTCTATGTCGATGCCAGGACAGCGCTGGATGTCATCCCGAAGCTGCCGCGCATGTATGACGAGCCGTTCGCGGATTCTTCGCAGATGCCGACGCATCTGGTGGCGCAGCTGGCGCGGCAGCACGTCACCGTGGCGCTGTCGGGCGATGCCGGCGACGAGCTGTTCGGCGGCTACAATCGCCATGTCTGGGGCAGCGCGCTCAACGCGCGGCTCGGCCGCCTGCCGGCGCCGCTGCGCAAGGCGCTCGGCGGCCTGCTCGGCGCGATCGCGCCGGAGCCGGCCGGCACCATCGCCAACGCATTGCAGCCGCTGCTGCCGGCGCAGGTTCAAGGTGCGCCATGCCGGCGACCAGGTCGCCAAGATCGCGCGGCTCTTCGGCGCCGACCGCCTTCGATCAGATGTATCGCGCGCTGTGTTCGATCGACGCCGATCCGTCGCAGACCGTGCTCGGCGGCGAGGAGGAGGGCAAGCTGGGCGGCCGGCGAAATGGCGCGCCTCGCTGTGCCGATCGATCCGCTCGACCGCATGACGCTCGCCGATTCCTTGAGCTATCTCACCGACGACATCCTGCAGAAGGTCGATCGTGCGGCGATGGCGGTGGCGCTGGAGACGCGGGTGCCGTTCCTCGACAAGGACGTCGTCGAATTTGCCGCGCGGGTGCCGCCGAGCATGAAGGTGCGCGATGGTGCGCGGCAAATGGCTGGTGCGGCAGGTGCTCGACCGTCATGTGCCGCGCGCGCTGATCGATCGTCCGAAGACCGGCTTCTCGCATTCCGCTCGACGACTGGCTGCGCGGCCCGCTGAAGTCCTGGGCCGGCGATCTGCTGTCACCGGCGCGGCTGACGCGCCAGGGCCTGTTCGAACCGAAGCGGGTGGCGCGCATGCTCGACGAGCACATGAGCCGCCGGCGCAATCATGCCTATTGGCTGTGGAACGTGCTGATGGCGCAGGCGTGGGCAGATGCCTGGGGCACGTCGATCAGCTGAGTCTCGGCGTCAATCCTCGGCCGCGGCCGGAATGTCCATCTTGCCCGCGCTCTTCTCGGCGCTGAAGATCCAGACCAAGCCCGCCCATGGCGCCGACGATGAAGTACACCGCGCCGAACAGGATCGAGACCACGGTGCCGTCGGTGGGCGCCAAGCCCGCATAGCCGAACGCGACCATCATGGTCGCCTCGCGCACGCCCCAGCCGGCGATCGAGATCGGCAGCATCGTGATCAGCATGATCGGCGGCGTCAGCATGAACAACTGCTCGAAATTCGCCGGCGCATCGATCGAGCGCACTGCGCACCAGGCAATCACCACCGCCAGCACGTGGATCGACAGCGACAGCATCGCGATCTTGGTACGCGGCCTTGCCGAAGATCACCTGGTTGGCGATGACGGAACAGGCGTGGATGTGCCGGGTCGGCCACCAAGCGCTTCATCCAGCGCGCACGGAAGATAGCCGAAGATCAGGAAGCCGGCGCCGGCCGCGAGCGCGGCGAGATCGACCAGCACCAGCGCAAGCCGGCCCTTCTCGTCGGCGATCATGCCGTAGCTCCACGGCAGGCTCGCCACGATGATCAGCGCCAGCGCGATGAAGCCCACCGCACGGTCGGTCAGGATCGAATAGGAGGCCGCACGCCAGCCCGCGCCGGTGCGGCCGATCAGCCACAGCCGCACTGCGTCGCCGCCGATCGACGACGGCAGGGTCTGGTTGAAGAAGGAGCCGATCATGTTGTAGCGAAACGCCTGCAGATCGGTCAGCGGCGCATCGCAGCAGCGCGGAGATCTCCCGCCAGCGCAGCGCACCGAGAAGATCTGGAAAAGCGTGATCGCGACCGCGACGATGATCCAGCCGAGGCTGATCTGGCTCAGCCGTACCTGGATCGCGGCAAAATTGATCCCGCGCAGTGCCAGATAGAGCAGCGCCAGCGATACCGCGATCCGCAGCAGGAGAATGAGAAACGCGCGCATGCCGGACCGGGTTGCCCCTTTTTCGATCAATCCAAGCCGAGTGCGAGAGTCCCGTCCTGGTGCGGTCATCGGACCCTCGGGGCTGGCGCTGACCGTCCCCGGCTGCCCACCCCTTGCGGTCCCGATGCCCCGGTGGCTAAACAGTCGCCGGATTGCCGTCAATGGCCTCTGAAACGACCGGAATATCAATTTATGTCTCATGGCCGGAAGATTGCGGTGATTGGCCTTGGTTATGTGGGCTTGCCGGTCGCCGCAGCTTTTGCGCGCGGAGGCTGCCCCGGTCACCGGCTTCGACATCGATTCCGACCGCGTCGCCGAGCTGCGGGCCGGCCAGGACCGCACGCGCGAGGTCGATGGCGCCGATCTGAAGCGGCCCGGGCTTGACCTTCACGAGCGATGCGGCCGCACTCCGCGAGGCCGATTTCTTCATCGTGACCGTTCCGACGCCGATCGATGCGGCGCGCCGGCCCGATCTGACCGCGATGCTGGCGGCTTCGCGCACCGTGGGCGCGGTGCTCAAGCGCGGCGACATCGTGGTCTACGAATTCGACGGTCTATCCGGGCGCGGTCGAGGAGGATTGCGTTCCGGTTCTGGAGAAGCTGCTCGGGCTTGAAGGCGGGCGCCGATTTCCACGTCGGCTATTCGCCGGAGCGCATCAATCCCGGCGACAAGACGCACCGGTTCGAGACCATCACGAAGGTCGTCTCGGCCCAGGACGACGCGACGCTCGAGATCGTGGCCGACGTCTACGGCTCGGTGGTCACGGCCGGCATCCATCGCGCGCCGTCGATCAAGGTCGCGGAGGCCGCCAAGGTGATCGAGAACACCCAGCGCGATCTCAACATCGCCTTCATGAACGAGCTGTCGCTGATCTTCCAGGCGCTCGATATCGACACCGGCGACGTGCTGGCGGCGGCCGCGCACCAAATGGAATTTCCTGCCGTTCTCAGCCGGGCCTGGTCGGCGGCCACTGCATCGGCGTCGATCCGTATTATCTCACCTATCGCGCCGAGAAGGCCGGCTATCATCCGCGAGGTCATCCTGGCCGGCCGCCGCATCAATGACGACATGGGACGCCGCATCGCGCGCGAATGCATCCGCGGGCTCCTGCGCCGGAAGGGGCAGAGCGGTACCGTCACCGTGCTCGGCATGACCTTCAAGGAGAACGTGCCGGATATCCGCAACTCGCGGGTCATCGACATCGTGCAGGAATTGCGCGACTTCGGCATCGACGTGCAGATCACCGATCCGCTGGCGGATTCCGATGGCGGTCGAAGCAAGAATATGGCATCGCGCTGACGGCGCTGGAGTCGCTTGCGGCCGGCGGATGCCGTGGTTCTCGCGGTCGCGCACGAACCTTATGTCGCAGGCGGCTGGCGCATGATCCAGCGGCTGTTGCGCGACGGCGAAGGGCTCGTGCTCGACGTCAAGATGAAGCTCGATCGCGCGAGCAAGCCCGCGGCGATCGAACTGTGGCGGCTGTAACGGAGCGATGATGACAGATAACATTGTGCTGGTCACCGGTGCCGCCGGCTTCATCGGATTCCATGTCACGCAGCGCCTGCTGGCCGAAGGGCGGCAGGTCGTCGGCATCGACAGCCTCAACAGCTACTACGATCCGAAGCTGAAGGAGGCGCGGCTCGCGATGCTGACGTCGCAGCCCGGCTTTTCGTTCCGGAAGCTCGACCTCGCCGATCGTGCGGCGATGAAGGCGCTGTTCGCCGAGCATCGTTTCCCGGCGGTGGTGCATCTCGCGGCGCAAGCCGGCGTGCGCTATTCGCTGGAAAATCCGCACGCCTATGTCGATGCCAATCTCGAAGGCTTCATCAACGTGCTGGAAGGCTGCCGGCACAATGGCTGCGGCCATCTGCTGTTCGCATCGTCGTCATCGGTCTATGGCGCCAACACCAAGCTGCCGTTCTCGGTGCAAGGACAATGTCGATCACCCGATCAGCCTCTATGCCGCGACCAAGAAAGCCAATGAGCTGATGGCGCATTCCTACAGCCATCTCTATCGGCTTCCGACCACGGGCCTGCGCTTCTTCACCGTCTACGGCCCCTGGGGCCGGCCCGACATGGCGATGTTCATCTTCGCCAAGGCGATCCTGGCCGGGCAGCCGATCCGGCTGTTCAACCATGGCAAGATGCGGCGGGATTTCACCTATGTCGACGACGTGGTGCAGGCCGTGGTGCGCCTGATCGACCGGCCGCCGCAGGGCAATCCGGACTGGGACGGCAATCGACCGGACCCCGGCACCAGCAAGGCGCCATGGAGGGTCTACAATATCGGCAACAATCATCCCGAAGACCTGATGCACGTGATATCCCTGCTGGAGAAGGAATTCGGCCGGGCCGCCATCAAGGAGATGCTGCCGATGCAGCCGGGCGACGTGGAGGCAACCTACGCCGACGTCGCCGATCTCGAGCGCGACATCGGTTTCAAGCCGGCGACGCCGATCGAGGACGGCATCGCGCGCTTCGCCAAATGGTACCGCGACTATCATCGGATCTGATGTGATGACGAGACGTATCATTCCCCTGATCATGTGCGGCGGCGCCGGCACGCGGCTGTGGCCGGCCTCGCGCGAGGTGCGCCCCAAGCAGTTCCTGCCGCTGTTCGGCGCACGTTCGACCTTCCAGGACACCTTGCTGCGGGTTTCGGATGCCGATTTGTTCGAACGGCCGATCGTCATCACCAATGCGGCCTATCGGTTCATGGTGCTGGAGCAGTTGGCCGAGATCGGGCTCGAAGCCGACGTGCTGCTCGAGCCGATGCGGCGCGATTCCGGTCCCGCGATCGTGGCCGGCGCGGCCTTCGCCCAGGCGCGCGATGGCGAGGCGGTGGTGCTGGCGCTGGCGGCCGATCATGTCGTCGGCGACAAGGCGGCCTTCCTGGCCGCCTGCCGCGAGGGGTTGACCGCGGCGGAGAGCGGCCGCATCGTCACCTTCGGCATCACGCCGGAGCGGCCGGCCACCGAATATGGCTATATCAACCCGGGCGAGCCGGTGTCCGGCGCAGTGCATGCGGTCGCCAAATTCGTCGAGAAGCCGGACCAGCCGACCGCCGAGCAGTATGTCAGGGACGGCTATTTCTGGAACAGCGGCAACTTCATGTTCCGCGCCGCCGTGCTGCTCGATGAGTACCGCGCCTTCGATGCGCATAGCGTCAAGGTCGTGGCCGATGCGGTCGCCAAGGCCGGCCGCGATCTCGGCTTCGTTATCCTCGATGCCGCCGGTTTCGCTGCGGCCAAGCCGATCTCGATCGACTATGCGGTGATGGAGAAGACGGCGCGTGCTGCCGTGGTGAAGGTCGCCTGCGGCTGGTCCGATGTCGGCTCCTGGCACGCCGTATGGGAATTGTCCGAGAAGGACGCGCAGGGCAATGCCGCGCGCGGCGCTGCCGTATTCGAGGATTCCCGCAACTGCAACGTCGTCACGGATCATGCGCTGGTCGCGCTCGAAGGGGTCGACGATCTCGTCGTGGTCGCCACCCAGGATGCGGTGCTGGTGTCGCGGCAGCGCGATGCCAACGGGCTGAAGCGGCTGGTGGCGAAGCTGAAGACGGTGGCTCCCGAGGTCACCGAGGCGCATATCAAGGTGCATCGGCCCTGGGGTAGCTATCAGTCGGTCGACAATGGCGAGCGCCATCAGGTCAAACGCATCGTGGTCAAGCCGGGCCAACGGCTGTCGCTGCAGAAGCACTATCACCGCTCCGAGCACTGGATCGTGGTGCGCGGCACCGCCCATGTCACCATCAACGAGACCGTGAAGACGGTGCACGAGAACGAATCGATCTACATCCCGATGGGCGCGGTGCATCGGCTGGAGAACCCCGGGAAAATACTGCTCGAGCTGATCGAGGTGCAGACCGGTTCCTATCTCGGCGAGGACGACATCATCCGCATCGAGGACGATTATCGGCGCGGGTAGGGCGTCCCGCGACTACCTCTCGAATCAACCGCGCCATGCTAGATTCGCCGGGAATATGTTTCCCGGAGAGCTGTCCTTGAGCAATGTCGGTTCGCGCGCGTTCCAGAACGCACGGCTGCAGAAGAAGAGCCGCAAGCAGGCGGATGCGCTGCTGCCCAATGCGGTCGCGGCCTATCGCGCCGGCCGGCATGCCGAGGCGCAGGCGATCTGCGGCCAGATCATCGCGCTGGTGCCGGATCATTTCGACGCGTTGCATCTGCTCGGCGTCTCCGCGCTCGACACCGGCCGGCTGGATCTCGCCGAGCAGGCGCTGACGCAGGCGGTCGCCGCCGAGCCGCGCCATGCCGAGGCGCTCGCCAATCTCGGCCTCGTGCTGTTCAACCAGAAACGTTTCGAGGAGGCGCGCAAAGTCCAGGAGCGGGCGGTCACGCTGAAGCCGAATTTCGCGGTGGCGTGGACCAGCCTCGGCAACACGCTGATGAACATGCACCTGTTCGCCGAGGCGCTGGAGGCGCATGAGCGGGCCATCGCCGCCAAGCCGGATCATGCCGACGCCTATTGCAATCGCGGCATGGCGCAGCTGCTGACGCAGCGGAACCACGAGGCCAATCAGAGCTTCGAGCGCGCGCTCGCGCTCAACCCACGCCATATGCAGGCGATGTTCGGCAAGGGCCTGGTCAGCATCAATCTGCAGGCATTTCGAGCAGGCGCTTGCGGCCTTCGATGCGGCGCTGGCGCTGAAGCCCGGCACGGCCGCGATCATCGCGCAGCGCGGCCGCATCCACATCCAGATGGGCCAGTTCGAGAAGGCGGAGGCCGATTTCGACAAGGCGCTGGCGATCGATCCGTTCATGGAAGTAGCGCTGCTCGGCAGGGCCCATATCGGCGTCATCACCGACAAGACCGCGATGGCGCTGGCAGCCTGCAAGACCGTGCTGGAGCGCAATCCGCGCTCGGAGACCGCGCTGGCCTGGTTCGGCGCTTGCCTGGCCAAGCAGGGCGATATCGCCGGCGCGCTGCAGCAGTTCGACCGCGCCCTGGAGATCAAGCCCGACTTCGAGGATGCGGTCACCAAGAAGATCTTCGCGCTCGACTTCCTGCCCGAGTCCGACGTCGCCCAGCATCAGGCCGCCCGGCGCGAATGGTGGACCCGGATCGGCGCCCAGATTCCTCGTCGCGAGCTGCCGCCGCGCGACCTCGATCCCGAGCGGCGCATCACCGTCGGCTATGTCTCGTCCGACTTCAGGAGCCATTCAGCCGCGCTGACCTTCCTGCCGGTGCTGCGCAATCACGACCATCAGGCGTTCCAGGTCGCGTGCTATTCCTGCTCGACCTTGCCCGATAGCGTGACAGAGCAATGCCGCGCCACCGCCGATATCTGGGTCGACGCCTCCCGCCTGTCGCAGGAGGAGCTTGCGGACCGCATCCAGGCCGATGGCGTCGACATCCTGATTGATCTCTCCGGCCATTCGGCCGGCAACCGGCTGCCGGTGTTTGCCGCCAAGCCGGCGCCGATCCAGGTCACCGCCTGGGGCAGCGGCACCGGCACGGGCCTCAAGACCATCGACTACTTCTTCGCCGATCCGGTCACCGTGCCCCAAGGCGTGCGCCATCACTTCGCCGAAGAAGTCTATGACCTGCCGGCGGTCATCACCACCGATCCGATGCCCGGCGCGCAGCCGACGCCGCTGCCGATGCTGCAGAACGGATACGTGACGTTCGGGGTCTTCAACCGCATCGACAAGATTTCGGAGCCCGTGCTTGCGGTGTGGGCGCGGCTGCTGCGCGAATTGCCGACCTCGAAGATCGTGATCAAGAACGGCGCGCTGGATGATCGGCTGCTGCGCGACGGCCTGGTCGCGCGCTTCGTCGCGCATGGCGTGCCGGAAGAGCGCATCACCTGCCTCGGATCATCGGCGCGCATCGCGCATCTGGCGCAGTTCGCTGGAATCGACATCTCGCTCGATCCGTTTCCGCAGAATGGTGGCGTCAGCACCTGGGAATCGCTGCAGATGGGCGTGCCGGTTGTTGCCAAGCTCGGCTTGAGCGCGGCTTCGCGCGCCGCCGGCGCGATCGTCACGGCTGTCGGGCTCGACGATTGGGTGGCGGACGACGACGACGGCTACATCGCCATCGCGCTGAAGCATGCGTCGCAACCATCGGAGCTATCGAAGCTGCGCGCGGAGCTGCCCGGCAAGGTCGCAAGCTCCGCCGCCGGCAATGTCGAGACCTACACCCGCAAGGTCGAGGAGGGGTATCGCACGTTCTGGCGCCGTTACTGCGCGGCCAACGCAGGATGACGCGCAGCGTAGCTTCTGGAGATCGTCCTTGAGCAATGTCGGTTCGCGCGCGTTCCAGAACGCGCGGCTGCAGAAGAAGAACCGCAAGCAGGCGGACGCGCTGCTCCCTGCGGCGGTTGCCGCCTATCGCGCCGGCAAGCGCGCCGAGGCACAGGCGATCTGCGCCCAGGTGCTGGCACTGGCGCCGGACCATTTCGATGCGCTGCATCTGCTTGGCGTCGCAGCGCTCGACAGCGGCCGGCCTGATCTCGCGGTGCAGCCGCTGACACAGGCCGTGACGATTGATCCGCGCCATGCGGAAGCGCTCGGCAATCTCGGTCTCGCGCTGTTCAGCCAGAAACGGTACGAGGAAGCGCGCAAGGTTCAGGAGCGCGCCATCGCGCTCAAGCCGAATGTCGCGACCGCGCATACCAATCTCGGCAACACGCTGATGCGCCTCGGAGAGGCCGAGCAGGCAGTCGCAGCGCATGAGCGGGCGATCGCGGTGAAGCCAGACTATGCCGATGCCTATTGCAACCGGGGCATGGCGCAGCTGCTGCTCGCATTGAACGTCGAGGCCAACCAGAGCTTCGATCGCGCGCTGTCGCTCAACCCGCGGCACATGGAAGCGATGTTCGGCACGGGGCTCGCCAGCATCAATCTGCGCCATTTCGACGATGCGCGCACAGCCTTCGACGCTGCGCTCGCGATTAGGCCCGGCGCTCCCTTGGTCCTTGCTCAGCGCGGCCGGCTGCATCAGCAGGTCGGCCGGTTCGATCAGGCCAAGGCGGATTACGACGCCGCGCTGGCGGGCGACCCGATGCAGGAGATCGCGTTGCTGGGCGCCGCCCAGATCAACGTGCTCCGGGACAATATCGCACCGGCCATGGACGCCTGTCGCAAGGTGCTGGCGCAAAATCCGGCCTCCGAGGTCGCCTGGACCTGGCTCGGTGCCTGCTTCGTCAAGCAGGGCGAAGTCGCGACAGCATTGCAGCATTTTGACCGGGCGCTGGAGATCAAGCCCGACTACGGCGATGCGATCACTGCCAAGATCTTCGCGCTCGAATTCATGCCCGGCGCCGACTTCGCCAAGCATCAGGCGGCGCGGCGCGAATGGTGGCAGCGGATCGGCGCGCAGATTCCGCGAGCGAAGCTGGCCGCGCGCGACCTCGATCCGGAGCGGCGCATCACTGTCGGCTATGTATCGGCCGACTTCCGCGGCCATTCCGCTGCATTCACCTTCCTGCCGGTCTTGCGAAATTGCGACCGGCAACAATTCAAGATCGCCTGCTATTCCTGCTCGCCGCTGCAGGACCACATGACCGCGCAATGCAAGGCCGCCGCCGATATCTGGGTCGATGCCTGGCAGATGTCCGACGATGAGCTATCGGCGCGCATCAGGGACGATCAGGTCGATATCCTGGTCGACCTCTCCGGTCATTCGGCCGGCAACCGGCTCACCGTGTTTGCCCGCAAGCCGGCGCCGATCCAGGTCACGGCATGGGGCAGCGGCACCGGCACCGGCGTGCCGACCATCGACTACTTCTTCGCCGATCCGGTCACCGTGCCCAGGGACGCGCGGCATCTGTTTGCCGAACAGGTCTACGACTTGCCCGCGGTGATCACCACCGATCCGCCGCCGGGCGTGCAGCCGACGCCGCTGCCGATGCTCCACACTGGCCACGCGACCTTCGGCGTCTTCAACCGGATCGACAAGATCTCCGATCCCGCGCTCAAGGTGTGGTCGCAGCTGATGCAGGCGCTGCCGAGCTCCCGGATCGTGATCAAGAACGTTGCGCTTGACGATCCCTTTCTGCGCGACCGCCTTATCGGCCGCTTTGTCGCGCATGGCGTGGCGGAGAGCCGCGTCACGTGCCTCGGCGCGACGTCGCGCGAGCAGCACATGGCGGCGTTCGCCGAGATCGACATCTCGCTCGATCCGTTCCCGCAGAATGGCGGCGTCAGCACCTGGGAATTGCTGCAGGCGGGCGTGCCCGTAGTCGCTCTGCTCGGCAACAGCTCGGCCTCGCGCGCCGCCGCCGGCATCGTCACCGCGGTCGGGCTTGGCGATTGGGTGGCCGAGGATGACGACGGCTACATCGCGATCGCGCACCGGCATGTGGCTGATCCGGATCGGCTCGCCAAGCTGCGCATGGAGCTGCCGCAGATGGTCGCGAGCAGCGCGGCCGGCAACGGCGAGCTTTACACGCGCAAGGTCGAGGAAGGCTATCGCAGCTTCTGGCGTCGTTATTGCGCTGCCGCCTCGATCTGACCGTTCGTAGTCACAGCCTGGCGGCGCCGACGATGCGGCCATCCGGTGCTTCGACGAGCACAGCCGCATCCTCGCCCTCAGGGGTCTGCTCGGTGAGACGTAACGCGGTGCCCTGCCAATCCCCGAGCGGGCGCACCGAGCGCACGACGTTCTGCTCCTCGAAAGTGCGGCCGCCATTCTCGCCGCGCCGGATCGCGGTCTTGTGGTAGTGGTCGAAGCCGACCAGGAGTACCCGTCCGCGGCCCTCGCCGGGTCCGACCTCGACCAGCAACTGATCACCGTTGCGGCTCACCTTCACCGCCGCCGCCGTGGCCGCGTGGGCCTTCGCGCGATCGATCGCGGAGCCGATCTCATCGCGATACGAGCCGACATGACTGGTGAGGCCGTCGACGACGATCTCGGGTGTATAGGAGCCGTCGCCGAAGCGGCTGCCATAGCGTGCCTGCCGGTCGGTCGCGGCCGGCAGCGAGAAGGGGTCCTTCCAGCCAAGGCGGTCCCAGTAGGTGACATGGAAGGCGAGCGGCAGCACGTCGTGCCGCTCGCGGGCGAGATCGTTGAGATAGGCGTTGGCGGGCGGGCACGATGAGCAGCCCTGTGAGGTAAAGAGCTCGACGACGACGGGGCGCTCGGCCGCATCGGCGACAGCCGGTGCAAGACCGAAAGCGAGGATGGACAGGATCAGGGCGCGCGACAGCATGGGATGCTCCTTGCCGGGGTGTGCATCCAGTTTCGCGGGAGGCCCCGGGCGCGTTACGCCGCTCCGCCTGCACGCTTTCGTGAAGGCTGGCCGGCAAGCGTCCAATCAGTGGCCAGCGGCGGCAATCGCGTCATAGACCGCGTTGAGCTCACCTGCCGTGCTGCAATAGGGCGGCATCAGGTAGATCGTATTGCCGAGCGGCCGCACCAGCATGCCGCGCGCCAGGAAGTGCCGATAGAGGCGGGGGCCGATATCGGCGAGATAGCCGGCGTCACCGACCACGAGATCCAGCGCCGCGATGGTGCCGAGCTGGCGAACATTTTGAAAGCGTCCGTCATCGCGGAAGCGATCGAGCGCTTTGGCGTGAACCGCGGCGACCGCCGCGATCCGCTCCATCACCGGCTCGCTTTGCCAGACCCTGAGGTTGGCGAGCGCGGCGGCGCAGGCAATCGGATTGGCGGTGTAGGACGAGGAGTGGAAGAAGGTCTTGCGCCGGTCTTCGGCGTAGTGCGCGTCGAAGATCGCGCGCCGGCACAGCGTGACCGCGAGCGGCAGCACGCCGCCGGTGAGCCCCTTGGAATAGCAGGCGATGTCGGGCACGATTCCGGCCTGCTCGCAGGCGAACAGCGTGCCGGTCCGGCCCCAGCCGGTCATCACCTCGTCGGCGATCAACAGCACGCCATGACGGGCGCAGATCGCTGCCATCTCGGCCAGCACCGCCGGCGCGTAGATCAGCATGCCGCCGGCGCCGAGGATCAAGGGCTCGACGATCAGCGCCGCGACGGGCCGTTCGCGGCAGGCCTTGTCCAGCGCATCCAGCGTCGCCTGCTCGCGCCCCGATGCGGGAAAGGCAGGCGGCCGACATCGAACAGCAGCGGATCATAGGGCGCGTTGAAGACGCCGCGCGCGCCGACCGACATGCCGCCGATGGTGTCGCCGTGATAGGCGCCTTCGAGCGCCAGGATGTGGCGGCGGTCTTCACCGGAATGCAGCCAGAAGCCGAGCGCCATCTTCAGCGCGACCTCGACCGAGGTCGAGCCGCTGTCGGAGAAGAACACGTGAGTCAGTTCGGGCGGCGTGATCGCGATGAGCTGGCGCGCCAGCTCCTCCGCCGGCGGATGGGTGAAGCCGGCGAAGATCACCTGGTCGAGCCGTTCGGTCTCGGCCCTGATCGCCTGCACGATCGGTGCATGGCGATGGCCATGGGTGATCACCCACCAGGACGAGATGGCATCGAAGATCCTCCGTCCGTCCGCCGTTTCGAGCCAGGCGCCGTCGGTGCGGACGATCGCCGGGATCTCGCCATGCATGGCGTGCTGCGTGAAGGGATGCCAGACCGGCGAGCCGGTCGTCATGCGTCACTTCAAGGATGCTGGCGACATCGACATGCGCGGCAAACGCCTTGCGCAGCGTATCGGCGTCGAGACGCGGCAGATGGGGCAGGCGGCCGAGATGCCGCGTGCGTCCCATCGCCACGATGGTCTGTTCGGAATCCCTGTTCTCGTCGCCGATGAAGGCGACGCCGAGCAGAGGAATGCCGCGGGCGCGGATCGCCGCGATCGACAGCAGCGTGTGATTGATGGTGCCGAGCGTGGTGCGCGCGCACAGCACCAGCGGCGCGCGCCAGCGCGCGAACATATCGAGATAGGTGAGCTCGCGCGTCAGCGGCACCATGAGGCCGCCGGTGCCTTCGATGACCAGCGGCGTTGGCGTCGCCGGCAGTCTCAGACGTTCGGGCTCGATGGCGACACCGTCGATCTCCGCGGCGAGATGCGGCGAGACCGGCGTGACCAGCCGGTAGAGCTCGGGCAGGATGCGCTCCGCAGCCAGGCCGGACAAACGGGCGACCACGTCGGAATCGGTCTCATCCGCGAGGCCGGACTGCACCGGCTTCCAGTAGTAACCGCCGAGCGCGCCGGCGAGGCCGGCCGCGAACACGGTCTTGCCGATGCCGGTATCGGTGCCGGTGACGATGATCTGCTGCGTCATGATAACTGTCTTAATGCCATGGCCGTTGCGTCCAACAGCTCGGAGATGGCGACTTCGCTCAGATTGGCCGTCAGCGCAATGCGTAACCTTGCCGTGCCTTCGGGCACGGTCGGCGGCCGGATCGCGCGCACATCAAAGCCCTGCGCCTGCAGAGCGGACGCCACCGCCACCGCTTTCGCATCGGCGCCGACGATGATCGGCAGGATGTGCGACGGCGCTGCGTCGATGCCGCAGCGCGCTTTCAGCTCGCGCGCAGCAAACGCGACCAGATGCGCCAGCCGTTCGCGCCGTTGGGGCTCGCGCGAGATTCGCAGCGCGACGCGCGTCACCGCCGCGATCAGCGGCGAGGGTGCGGTGGCAAAGATGAAGGGACGCGCGCGGTTCACCAGGAAGTCGCGCACGATCTTGGGGCCGAGCACGAAGCCGCCGGAGGTGCCGAGCGCCTTGCCGCAGGTATGCAGCGTGATGATGTTGTCGCGGCCTTCGAACGGCGCGGCGAGGCCGCGTCCGTCCGGACCGAGTACGCCGGTCGCGTGCGCCTCATCGATCACCAGCACCGCATCAAAGCGATCGGCGACCGCAACCAGATCGGCAAGATCCGGGCTGTCGCCATCCATGCTGTAGACGCTCTCGACCGCGATCCATGGACGTCCGCGTCCGCCCGACTTGCGCCATTGCGCGAGCCGCGCCGCCAGGGCCTCGACGTCGTTATGGGGGATGCTTTCGTGAAGCGCGCGACAGTGGCGCAGGCCCTCATGGACGCTGGCATGCACCAGCTCGTCATGGAGCACGATGTCGCCGCGCTGGGGCAGGGTCGAGAAGATCGCATGATTGGCGGTATAGCCGGCGCCGAAATAGAGCGCGGTCTCGGCCCCGAAATGGCTTGCCGCTTCGGCTTCCAGCGCCTCGTGCTCGGCATGATTGCCGCGCAGCAGCCGCGAGCCGCCGGCGCCGACCGGCACGCCGCGGGCAAGCGCATCCGTAGCGGCCCGCCGCAGCTCGTCCGATTCGGCGAGCCCGAGATAATCGTTCGAGGTGAAGTCGATGCCGGCACGGCTCTGCAATCGGCGATAGCGGTCCCGTTCATCCAGCGCACGAAGCTGGAGCTCGAACTCATCATAGGCCATCAAATCTCGCGAACTCCGGTGTTCTACGGGGCGCTTGATGGCCGACCGCCTGCGTCATTGCAACCGAATTGCCCTAAAATCACCGTGTAATCGTTTGAATCAAAACGTGTTTGGGTTCTTTCCCGGACCATTCGCCTCGCCTGGGGCGGCGTGCTAGAGAGCCAACCGGTTAAGTGATTTGCCTGCCGTCAACCAAGGGCCGGCTGATCCGACACAGCGATGGGGTTGCTGACATGAGTTCCAATGGGGCCGGCAAGGTCGAGCGGAAGCAGACGCTGCGTGTCGGCGTCATCGGTGCGGGCGTGATGGGCAGCAACCATGCGCGTGTGCTGGCCGGCCTGCCGGATGTCCACCTGGTCGGCGTTGTCGATCCCTTGCCGGCGCATCGCACCCGCGTCACCGAGCTGGCCGATTGCGCGACCTTCGCCAGCCTCGACGAGCTGGTGGCCGAGGGCGTCGATGCGGTGACGGTGGCTGCGCCTACCCACCTGCATCACGAGATCGCGCTCGCCTGCATCGCGCGCAACATTCATCTGCTGGTCGAGAAGCCGATCGCTTCCACGGTGGAAGAGGGGCGGGAGATCGTCTCCGCCGCCGAACGTGCCGGCGTCACCCTGATGATCGGCCATGTCGAGCGCTTCAATCCGGCGGTCGCGGCGATCAAGAAGGCGATCGCGGGCGAGGATATCCTGTCGATCGCGATCACGCGGGTCGGCCCGTTCCCGCCGCGGATGTCCAATGTCGGCGTGGTGATCGATCTCGCCGTCCACGACATCGACCTGATCCGCTGGTTCACCGAATCCGACATCACCGAGGTGCAGCCGCAGCTGTCGAGCGCGGTCGCCGAGCGCGAGGATATCGCGCTGCTGCAGTTCCGCACCGCCTCCGGCGTGCTTGCCCACATCAACACCAACTGGCTGACGCCGTTCAAGGCGCGCAACGTCACGGTCGCGACCCGCGGCAAGTACATCATGGGCGACCTGCTTACCCGCCAGGTCACCGAGTGCTTCGGCTTCAAGCCGGACGGCAGCTACTCGATGCGTCATCTGCCGGTTGGCCATGACGAGCCGCTGCGGGCCGAGCTGCTCGCCTTCCTGCACGCGGTACGCACCGGCACGTCGCCGGCGGTCACCGGCGACGAAGGCGTCGCGAGCCTTGCGATCGCCACGCAGTGCCTGGAGACATCCTCGCATCGCATCGCGGCTCCCGTGGCCCGCAAGGAACCGCGCCGCGTCGCCGGCTAAGCGTTGCGTCACGCAAATCATCCGATCCGATGTCCACTTCTCAACCTTCGTCAGGCGCCATGAACCAGCATCTGCGGCATCAGCCGATTCCCTTCATCGACACCGTCGCGCAGCGCCAGCGGCTCGGCAAATCGCTCGACGACGCGGTGGCGCGCGTGCTGACGCATTGCCAGTTCCTCGGCGGCCCGGAGATCACGCAGCTCGAAGTCCGAGCTTGCTGCGTTCTGTGGCGCCAAATATGCGGTGAGCTGCTCCAGCGGCACCGATGCACTGTTGATGGTGCTGATGGCTCAGGGCATCGGCCCCGGCGACGCGGTGCTGTGCCCGTCCTTCACCTTCTGCGCGACCGGTGAAGCGGTGGCGCTGACCGGCGCGACGCCTGTTTTCGTCGACGTGCTCGAAGACACCTTCAACATGGACCCGGCCTCGCTCCGCGCCGGCATCGCCACCGCCAAGCGGCTCGGCCTCAAGCCGAAAGCCGTCATCCCGGTCGACCTGTTCGGCCAGAGCGCGCAGCACGACCTGATTGCCGCGATCGCCGAAGCCGAAGGCCTGTTCGTGCTCGACGACGCCGCGCAGGGGTTTGGCGCCAGCTACAACAATCGGCGCATCGGCACCTTCGGCCTTGCCACCGCGACCAGCTTCTATCCGGCCAAGCCGCTCGGCTGCTACGGCGATGGCGGTGCCATTCTCACCGATGATGCCGACCTGTTGGAGAAGCTGCGCAGCGTCCGCGTCCACGGCGGCGGCAGCGACAAATACGACAATGTGCGGCTCGGTCTCACCGCGCGGCTCGACACCATCCAGGCCGCGGTGCTGATCGAGAAGCTCAGGATATTCGAGGACGAGATCGCAGCCCGCAACGTGGTCGCGGCGCGCTACACCAAGGGCCTCGCTGACGTGGTGACGGTGCCGCAGCTCGCCGAGGGCTGCACCTCCGTCTGGGCGCAGTACACCATCCGCCTGCCGAAAGGCTGTGATCGCGACCAGTTCCAGGCCGCGATGAAGGCGCAGGGCGTTCCGACCGTGATCTATTATCCGAAGTCGATGCACCAGCAGACCGCCTATCGCATCTTCCCGGTCGCCGACGGCGGCCTGCCAGTCAGCGAGCGGGTGTCGAGCGACGTCATCAGCCTGCCGATGCATGCCTATCTCGACGAGGCCACCCAGGCCCGAATCATCGAAGCCGTGCGCGGCGTGATCAAGGCCTGATCGGCCTATCCTTGGGATGACCGTCCGTCGCGGTCGAGGTACATCCTTGTCGTCATGGCCGGGCTTGACCCGGCCATCCACGGCTTTGGCGCCTCCGTCGAAGCAAGACGTGGATTGAGTCAAGAGCGCTTCAATCCGCTGGCTCGATGCTTTAGAAGCAGCGCATGCTCGGACGTATCTTCACTGTTGGCGGCTACACACTGCTTTCGCGGCTGACCGGCCTCGTGCGCGACATCATGCTCGCGGCGCTGCTCGGTTCGACCCCGATAGCGGATGCGTTTTACGTGGCATGGCGTCTGCCGAACGTTTTTCGCGCGATCTTTGCCGAGGGCGCTTTTAACACGGCCTTCATCCCGGCCTATGCGCATGTCCATGGCGAGGGCGGCGAAGCGTCGGCGCGGTTGTTCGCCGACCGCATATTTACCCTGCTGTTGTCGTCACAAGTCGTTCTGCTTGTTCTCGCCTGGCTGTTCATGCCGCAGGTCATCGGTATTCTGGCGCCAGGTTTCAAGGAGGATTCCGAGCAGCGCCGACTTGCGATCGAGCTCACCCGTATCACCTTTCCCTATCTCCTCCTGATCACGCTGGTGACGCTCTATGGCGGCATGCTCAACGTCATGCAGCGCTTCGCCAGCGCCGCGGCCGCCTCGATCTTCCTCAATCTCGCGATGATGGCGACCTTGGCGCTGGCCGCTTTCTTCCCGAGCGCAGGCCACGCTGCGGCCTGGGGCGTGCTGATCTCCGGATTCCTGCAATATCTCTTGCTGGCCGGCGATTTGGCTCGCCATGGCGGCCTGCCGCGCTTTGCGCCGCTCCACCTCGATAAGGATGTGCGCGCGTTCTTTCGCGCGATCGGCCCGGCGACCCTCGGCTCGATGGGCACGCAGGTCGCGGTGTTCGCCGACACCATCATTGCGACCTTCCTCCCCACCGGCGCGCTGGCGGCACTGTATTATGCCGAACGGCTCTACCAATTGCCGATCGGCGTGATCGGCATTGCGATCGGCACGGTGCTGCTGCCGGAAATGTCGCGGCGGCTCTCCGCGAACGACCCTGCCGGTGCGATGGAGCAACAGCGCCGCGCCTTCGATTTCACGCTTTTGTTCTCGGTGCCGTTCGTCGCCGCGTTCATTGCGGTCCCCGACGTCATCACCCGCGCGATCTTCGCGCGTGGCGCCTTCACGGCGGCTGATGCGGCGGCCGCCGGTGCGACGCTTGCGGCCTATGCCGTCGGCCTGATTCCGTTCGTGCTGATCCGCAGCGCGGTCTCGACCTTCTACGCCCGCAAGGACACCGCGACGCCGGTCAAGGCGTCCCTGACCGGTCTTGCCGTCAATGTCGTTCTGAAGCTGCTTTTGATGGGCTCGCTGGCCCAGGTGGGCCTGGCACTGGCCACCGCGGTCGGCGCCTGGATCAACCTGTTGCTGGTGCTCGGTTTTGCAGTCGCCAAGGGCTATCTCGAATTCAGCAGCGCGCTCCGGGCATCGCTGGTCAAATACGCGCTCACCGGGTTGGTGCTGGCTGGCGTGCTCTGGCTGACAGCGCGTTTCGCCCTTGTGCAATTTGCCGGCCTCGGCGGTCTCCGCGACGAGGCGGTGCTGGCCGTGCTGGTCGCCGTCGGCGCGATTGTCTATGCCGCCGCGATCCTCGGCCTGTTCGGCCCGCGCTGGCTCAGGTCGCTGGTGCGGCGGAGCTGACGCGTCTTCGATTTGCCCTTTTTTTGCACCGCGCCATGGCTGCGGCCCAAATCGATTTGCGCTGATCTCGCTCCCGCTGCAATATGCGCCGAATTCGGCGATAACGAAGCGGGAAGTGAAACGAGATGGCAGCTCCAATCAAGTTCGGCGTCGGTCAAAGCGTGCTCCGGAAAGAGGATGACGCGCTGATCCGCGGCAAGGGCCGCTACACCGACGATCTCGCGCCATCGGCTTCGCTTCATGCCCTGATGCTGCGCTCGCCGCATGCGCATGCCAGGTTCACCATCGACGCGACCGAGGCGCGGCTGTTGCCCGGCGTATCGCTGATTCTCACCGCCGCCGACGTCGCCGATCTCGGCGGCCTGCCGTGCCTGTTCAATTTGGAGACCGATCCGTTCACGGGACCGCCCTATCCGATCCTGGCCAAGGACGAGGTGCGCCATGTCGGCGATGCCGTGGCGTTCGTGGTCGCCGATACGCTCGATCACGCCCGCGATGCGCTGGAGGCGGTCAAGGTCGCGTGGACCACGCTGCCGGCGGTGACCGGCGTGGCCAATGCGGTCAAGCCGGATGCGCCGCAGGTCTGGCCCGACCACAAGGGCAATGTGCTGTTCGACGTTGCGATCGGCGACAAGCATGCAACCGACGCGGCCTTCGCCAAGGCGCATGCGGTGGCCGAGATCAGGATCGTCAATCCGCGCGTGGTCGCAAGCTTCATGGAGACGCGCGCGGCCGTCTGCGAATACGACGTCAAGAACGATCACCTGACGCTGACGGCCGGCAGCCAGGGCAGCCATCGCCTGCGCGATATTCTCTGCCAGAACGTGCTGAACATTCCGGTCGAGAAGATGCGGGTGATCTGCCCTGACGTCGGCGGCGGCTTCGGCACAAAACTGTTTCCGTACCGGGAATATGCGCTGGTGGCGGTCGCAGCCAAGCGGCTGCGCAAGACGGTGCGCTGGGCTGCCGATCGCGCTGAGCATTTCATGGGCGACGCGCAGGGACGCGACAACGTCACCGTGGCCAGGATGGCGCTGGCTGAGGACGGCAAATTCCTCGGCATGGATGTCGACCTGATGGGCGACATGGGCGCCTATCTCTCGACCTTCGGGCCTTACATCCCGCATGGCGGCGCCGGCATGCTGCCGGGCCTCTATGACATCCAGGCCTTCCACTGCCGCGTTCGCACCGTCTTCACCCACACCGTGCCGGTCGATGCCTATCGCGGCGCCGGCCGCCCCGAGGCGGCTTATGTGATCGAGCGGCTGGTCGATGCCTGCGCCCGCAAGCTCGACGTCAGCGTGGATGCGATCAGGCGCAAGAACTTCATCGCGCCGCGCGCGTTGCCTTACAAGACCGCGACCGGAAAGGTCTATGATTCCGGCGACTTCAGTGCGCATCTGAAACGCGCAATGGAGATCGCGGACTGGAAGGAGTTTCCGAAGCGCGCGAAAGCCGCGAAGAAACATGGCCTGGTGCGCGGCATCGGCCTTGCGAGCTACGTCGAGGTCTGCGGCGTGATGGGCGAGGAGACCGCCAATGTGCGGCTCGATCCCAATGGCGACGTCACCATCCTGATCGGCACGCAATCGAGCGGGCAGGGCCATCAGACCGCCTATGCGCAGATCGTCGCCGAGCAGTTCGGGCTGCCGCCCGAGCGCGTCCACGTCCATCAGGGCGATACCGACGAGATCAAGACCGGGCTCGGCACCGGCGGCTCGGCCTCGATCCCCTCCGGCGGCGTCAGCGTGCAGCGCGCCACCCACGAGCTCGGCGACAAGCTGAAGCAGATCGCGGCCGAAGCGCTCGAAGCCGGCATTGGCGACCTCGAGATCAGCGACGGCCGGGTGCGCGTTGCCGGCACCGACCGCGCCGTCAGCTTCGCCGATCTCGCCAAGAAGGCGGACGGCGATGCCTCCAAGCTGAACGGCAGCGCCACCTTTGCCAGCGCCGACGGCACCTATCCGAACGGCACCCATGTCGCCGAGGTCGAGATCGATCCCGCCACCGGCATCATCAGGATCGTCAACTACGTCATCGTCGACGATTTCGGCGTCACGCTCAATCCGCTGCTGCTGGAAGGCCAGGTCCATGGCGGCGCGGTGCAGGGCATCGGCCAGGCGCTGATGGAGCAGGTGGTCTATTCGGCGTCCGATGCGCAGCTCGTGACCGGCAGCTTCATGGACTATGCGCTGCCGCGCGCGGCCGACGCGCCGTCCTTCACCTTCGAGACCCATAATGTGCCCTGCAAGACCAATCCGATGGGCGTGAAGGGCGCCGGTGAGGCGGGCGCGATCGGCTCATGTCCGGCGGTCGTCAACGCTATCATCGAGGGGCTATGGCGCGAGTACAAGATCGACCATGTCGATATGCCCGCGACGCCGGAGCGGGTCTGGATTGCAATCCGCGAGCAGCACCGCCGTCATAGTCTCTGACTTCAGCCGCAATCCTGGAATAGTTCGAAACCGCCGGGGTTGGACGGATGATGAATTCGGCTTGCGTGCGGCAAGCCGTGATCGTGGCAAGACGTGATCGTGGCAACAAGGGAGTTAAGGAATGAAGCGGACTGTGGTGGCTGTCGGAGCGTTGTTGCTTGGGATGGGCGCGGTGATGGCACAACAGGATCTGGTCAAGCAGGACCGGGACACCATGAAAGCCAACGCCAAGAATCTCGGCGGCGTCCTGATCGCGATGGTCAAGGGGGAGAAGCCGTATGATCAGACCGCGGTCAGCGCCGCGCTCGCGCAGCTCGAGGAGACCGCCAAGAAGCTGCCGACCATGTTTCCGGCCAGCCTGAAGAGCGCGAAGTTCGACGGCGACTACAGCCCGTCGCCGAAGCTGTGGGAGGACAAGGCCGGCTTCCAAGCCAAGATCGACGATTTCGCCAAGGTCGTCGCCGAGGCCAAGGCCACGGTCAAGGATCTCGATTCGCTGAAGGCGGTCGCGCCCGCGATCGGCAAGGCGTGTGGCGGCTGCCACGAGACCTTCCGCGTCAAGCACAGTTGACCGCATGATCAGAAGGGCGAACACTCGCTGCGTTCGCCCTTTGCACATCTTCCGCTTGTCACACTTCTCCGTGGAATGTGACAGCTGCGTTACTTCGTCACCTGCCCGCGGATCTCGCCGCCCGGATGGGCCGCGGTGTGGACGTTGACATAATACTTGCCGGCCTCGAGGTCGGCGGCCTGCGCGTCGGTCAGGGTCGCGCTGCCTTCCGCCGGGCTCGACGTTGCGTTGGGAATCGCGACCGCCACGCTGGCGTTCTTGCCGGGCTCGGCGGGACCATGGAAATGCGCAGCGGTCGCCGGTCCCGTCAGCCCCGAATAGGTCAGCGTCCAGGTCAGCTTCTTGCTGGCGGGATCGTAGTCGATGTCGGCCGTTCCAGTGCCGCTGCTGGTCGTCGCCGGCACCTCGGACTTGCCGTCCAGCGTGGCCTTGAATTTCTCGGCACAGGCGGGGCCCGCGCAGGCCAGTGTTGCGATGAGAACGAGCGGAACGAAGGTCGTGCTGGTCATGATTTTCTCCCAATGAGCGTCAAGTAACAATTTTCTCAACCGTGAGGTCTTCGGCTTTATTCCCGCGCCATCGACAGGCCTTCGCGCGAAATTGTCAGCGCCATCACGGCCCGGGAACGGATAGAGTGATGATTATGAATGCGGATCCTGCTGGCCTGAAATGACGGATCGGTGATGCTGCGACGCCTTCTGCTTGCTCTGATCATCCTCGTTGCTGTTGCGTTCGCGGTCTATTGGTGGCTGACGATCCCGTCGCCGGCAATCGCGTTGGCGGCGCATACGCCCGATCTCGCCAATGGGAAGGAGATCTTCAATGCCGGCGGATGCGCATCCTGCCATGCCGTGCCGAAGCAGGACGACCGCCTGAGGCTTGGCGGCGGTCTGCCGATCAAGTCTCCGTTCGGCACCTTCTATGCACCGAACATCTCGCCTGATCCGACCGACGGCATTGGGCGCTGGAGCGAGGCCGATTTCGTCCACGCGGTGACACGCGGCGTCTCGCCTGATGGCACTCACTACTTCCCGGCCTTTCCCTACACCACCTACGCGCATGCGAAGCTGACAGACGTGCAGGACCTGTTCGCGTACTTGAAGACGCTGCCGCCGGTCTCGGGCAGGTCACGCGAGCACGACGTGCCGTTTCCGTTCAACATCCGCCGCGACATCGGCATCTGGAAGCTCTTGTTCTTCGATGACGAGCCGTTCGTGCCTGATCCGGCGCGTTCGGCGCAGTGGAATCGCGGCGCCTATCTCGTGAACGCATTCGGCCATTGCGCCGAATGCCACAGCCCGCGCAATGCGCTCGGCGGCATCATTTCCGCCCAGCGATTTGCCGGCGGACCTGACCCGGAAGGCCACGGCTTCGTCCCGAACATCACTCAGAAGGGACTATCCGACTGGAGCGAGAGCGATCTCAGCTATTTCCTCGAAACCGGCCAGACGCCGGATGGCGACTCCGCCGGCGGCTCGATGGTGGCCGTGATCCGCAATACCTCGCAGCTGTCCAAGGACGATCGCGCCGCGATCGTCAACTACATCAAATCGCTGCCGCCGGTGGAGGGCCCGCCAAAGCCGCCGAAGAAGTCGGATGATTAGTCGATCCTGTTAGACGTGAATTGTAGGATGGGCTGCGCTCAACCCATCCTGCGCTCTATGCGTGAGGATCAGTTCGTCAGCTTCTCGATCTGCCTGAAGCTGCCGTCGGGCTGGATCTGGGTCAGGAACACCTGCGGCGGATGGGTTTGCCGCGCGGCGCCGAAGGCGATGATGTCGCCGCCGATGTCGAACTGGCCGGCATCGTTGATGACGCGCAGCAGGTCGGCGCGCGTCGGATTGGGGCCGGCCAGCTCCAGCGCGCGGCTGACCACGCGTCCGACGAGGTAGCCCTCCAGCGACTGGAAGTCCGGGGTCGCATTCGGGTCGACCGCCTTCTGCGCCGCCTGATAGTCGGCGACAAGCTGCAATCGCGTATCCCACGGGAACGGCACCACCTGTGAGACGGTGATGCCGACGGCCTCGTGGCCGAGCTCCTTCGCCAGTGCGGTGCCGTTGACGAAGGACACCGCGGCAAAGCTCGGATGGAAGTCGCTGCGATGCGACTGCTTGATGAATTCGGCGCAGGGACCATAGGTGCCGACCATGATCACGGCCTCGGGCTCGGCGCGCTTGATCACCCGGAATGCAGCGCTGACCCCGCGGGTGTTGCGCTCGAAAGTGCCTTCGGCCGTGAGCTCCATGCCACGCCGGTCGAGCGCGGCCTTGACGCCGGTCAGGACGTCGCGGCCGAACACGTCATCCTGGTAGAAGATGCCGATGCGCGTCTGGTGCTGGTCCTCGACGAGCCGCTTGACCAAGGCCTCTGCCTCGGCGTTGTAGCGCGCGCGGACGTTGACGACGTTCTGAAACTCGGGGCCGTTGAGGAATTCGGCGCCGGACACCGGACCGATGAAGGGCACGTCGTTGGCGGCCGCAATCGGCGCCGTCGCGGTCGCGGTCGGCGTGCCGACCGCGCCGATCAGTGCGAACACCTTGTCCTCATAGATCAGCTTTACGGTCTCGACGACCGAGCGGTCGGGATCGTAGCCATCGTTGCGGCTGACCAGTTTCAGCTTGCGACCGCCGATGCCGCCCTTGGCGTTGACCTCGGTAAAGGCGGCCAGCAGGCCCTGGCGCATCGACTGTCCGAGCGCGGCCGATGGTCCCTCCAGCGCAGCCACCTGGCCGAACAGGATGGTGTCCGCGCTCACGCCGACCTCGTCGGCCATCGTGCGCGACGGCAGCAGGCTGCCCGCGAACAAGGCGACCCCAATCAAGATCCGCAACGGCGATCGCGACGTCATTCGTACTACCGACCAACGTCCCTGCTACCACAGGCTGTATTTCGATCCGGGGACATCGGATTCGAAGGGCCGGACGTGAATCGTCCTTCGCCAGTGGTTCATGGGTTTCCGAAGTTCACGTAAAGATCTCGCAGCAAATGCGCTGCGATCATGCGGATATGATCATCGGCCGCGGCTGGCACCGCAATGTCGGCCGCCTGGAGGTCTTCGGAAAGGAGTGTGTTAACCACCTGCGCGCTTGCCGCATCGTTTTACCGGCATTTTTGAGCGTCCTTAACCGCGGCCGTGTCCACATCGTTCCGCATTTAGGTAGGACAGCCGTTTTGGCGGAAATTGGATTGCAGGCCGGAGCAGAGAGAAGACAGGCCGTGACGACGGGCGGTGACAAGGTCCGCGCGGAAGCTCCGCGCGAACCCTCTTCGTCCTCGTCGCAGGCGCCGTCGTCGAAATACCGGCTCTATCGTCCGGCGCTGATCGCGGCCGGCATCGGGCTGCTGGCGACGCTCGTCGGCACGATTGCGGTCGGTCGCTGGGAGAACCGGCTCGCGCGCGCCGATTTCGAAAGCATGGCCGAGGCGCAGGCGACCCTGATCCAGAACGGCATCAACGAATATGTCAGCCGGCTGACGGCGCTGCGCACGCGGTTCGAATCCGCCAACGACGACATCACCCGCAACGAATATCAGACCTTCAGCACGCGGCTGTTCGAGGAGCATCCGGGTCTCGTGCGGGTGTCCTGGCTGCCGCGGATCACGCGCAAGGAGCGGGGCGAATACGAGGCCGCAGCCATCACCGACGGCGTCCCGGCATTCCGCATCAAGGCCTATCCTGACGGCGCAGCTCGCGCCGGAAGGCAACGAATATTTCCCGGTCTATTTCTCCACCGAGCCGAAGACCTCGATCGTCTATGGGCTCGACTATTGGAGCATTCCCGAACGGCGCGCGACGCTGGAGCAGGCCCGCGACTATGACATGATCGGTGCAGTGCGCACCCAGCTCTACGATTTCAAGACCGGCGGGCCCGCGAACGCCGTGATGATCGGTGTGCCGGTCTATGCCAAGGGCACGTCGCGCACCACGATCGCGGATCGCAGGCGCAACCTGACCGGCTTCATCGTCGGCCTCTTCGATCTGCCGCTGCTGCTGCGCTCGATCCGGGCGACCAGCAAGGCAAGCCCCGCACTGGCCATCACCGTGCTGCCGCCGGCAGCAGGACGCCAATTCGGCCGGCAACGAGCACGGCGGCGAACTGGGCGCCGACACCGCGCGCCGTGCCGCGGAGACCGGGCTGTACTGGCAGACCAAGCTGCGCATCGGCGATGCCGACTGGCATTTCCGGGCCGCGCCCGCTGCCGGCAGCAAGCTCACCACGCACCCATGATCGTGCGCTGGCGCTGTATACGGCCGGCATCGCCATCACCATCTTCCTCTCCGTCTATCTGGTCGTCTCCGGCCGCAATGCCGCGCAGCTCGCGCTCGCCAACCGCCGGGTGCTGGAGCTTGCGCAGACCGATGCGCTGACCGGGCTTGCCAATCGCGCCTTCTTCCTCGAGCAGCTGAGCAGATCATCGCCTGCGGCGGCGCCGGCGCTTCGCGGTTTTTCTGCTCGATCTCGACCGCTTCAAGAACGTCAACGATACGCTCGGCCACGCTGCGGGCGACGCGCTGCTGGGGCAAGTCGCGCAGCGGCTCAGGTCGAGGCTGCGATCGAGCGACGTGCTGGCGCGGCTTGGCGGCGACGAGTTCGCCATCATCCAAGCCGGCTGCGCCCGACCATCGCGCAGCATCGATCGATCTGGCGCAGCGCATCGTCAAGCTGATCGCCGAGCCGTTCCAGCTGCCGGGCCATCGCGTCGAGATCGGCACCAGCATCGGCATCGCGCTGGCGCCGGAACACGGCGTCGATCAGGAGCAGCTCCTGAAGAAGGCCGACCTTGCGCTGTATCGCTCCAAGGCCGCGGGCCGCAACGCCACACCGTGTACGACGATGCGATGTCGGCCGAGCTCGAGGCGCGCTCGACGCTCGAAGGCGATCTGCGCGACGCCATCGCGCGCTGCCAGTTCGAGCTGCACTACCAGCCGTTCTTCGACGTCGAAAGCGGCAAGCGCCGCGGCGTCGAGGCGCTGGTGCGCTGGCGCCATCCGGTCAAGGGCCTGGTTCCGCCGGACCAGTTCATTCCGCTGGCCGAATCCACCGGACTGATCGTGCCGCTCGGCGAATGGGTCATCGGCCGGGCCTGCGACGACGCCACGCTGTGGCCCGCTGACGTCAAGGTCGCCGTCAATCTGTCGCCGGTGCAGTTCAAGCAGGGCGAGCTGTTCGACGTCATCCAGACGGCGCTGAGCGAACTCCGGGCTGGCGCCGGAGCGGCTCGAGATCGAGATCACCGAATCCGTGCTGCTGGAGCAGCCAGGCCGAAAACGAGCGCCTGATCGAGCAGCTGAAGAGCCTCGGCATCTCGCTGGCGCTCGACGATTTCGGCACCGGCTATTCCTCGCTGCGCTCGCTGACCGCCTTCCCGTTCGACAAGATCAAGATCGACAAGTGCTTCGTCGCCAATCTGGGCCAGCGCCACGAAAGCGCGGCCGTGATCTCGTCGCTGGTGACGCTGGCGCGCGGGCTCGGCATCAACGTCACCGCCGAAGGGGTCGAGACCGAGGACCAGCTCGGGCAATTGCGCGAGCTCGGCGTCAACTTCGCGCAAGGCTATCTGCTCGGGCGGCCGATGCCGGTCGCCCAGCTCGATGACCATTCGCAAATCGAGGCGCAGCGTCGCAACGCCGCCTGAGGTTGGGCAGCAGCTTGAGAGCGCTGCGCTCAATCGTCGTTGTTCTCACCGAGCTGAGGCGCCGCAATCTCGCGCATCCAGCGCGTGATGGTCGAGGCGCCGCGATCCGCCGGATTTGGCGCCGTGACGCCGAGCAGCGCCGCCTCGCGCGCGGCCCGCGGCGTGATGCCGTAGGCCGCCTTGAACGAGCGGGCGAAATGCGCGTCGGTGCCCAGCTGCCAGCGTCGCGCCACCTCGCTGATTCGTACCCCCCGCGCGCCTGATGCCGCGAGGTCGAAGAAGGCACGATGCAGCCGTCGGCTGCGGATGTATTCGGCAACGCCGCCGATCGGTGCGAACAAGCCGATAGAGCGAGGCCCGCGACAGGCCGAAATGCAGCGCAATGGCTTCAGTGTCGAGCTCGGGATCGGACAGTCGCACCTCGATATGCTGGCGGATGCGGAACAGGGACGCATCGGCCGCCGCGCTGCGATCGGCATCGCGGCGTTCCAGCTCACCCCGGAGGCAGGCCGAGGCCAGCGCCACCGTGCCCTCGACGGCCGCCTGGCACTCGTCAGGCGTCATGCGCGGCGCGTATTCGAGCAGGGCCGACAAATGCCGTGCGAGCAGCTGTGCCAGCACGCTGCTGCCCGGCAGCACCAGGCCGTGCAAATCGTCGAGCTGCAGCAGGCGCGCATCGAACATCGGGCGCGGCACCACCAGGGTGACGTTCTCGAAGGCGCGTGCCTTGGTCTCGAAGGTGCGGGCGAGGTCGAGCACGCAGATGTCGCCGGGCTCGACGCGGATCGGCCTGTCGTCAGCGACGCCCTCATAGCCGCCTTTGACATAGAGCTGCATGATGATGTGATCGACGCCGCTGCGCGCAATCGTCACGGCCGTTCGCCGAAAGCGCTGACCGCTGGCGCGGGCCATCCCGAGCAGGATCGAGCCTAGAGCGTAGGAGTGCAGGTCGGCGCGGAACGGCTGCGCTTCACCCGCGGCCAGCTCGTCGACATCGAAGAACGTCGCGGTGGTCTCGCGCCAGGCGGCGATATTGTCTTCGGTGCCCATTTGCTCGGAGGAGAAGCCGAAGCTGGGCAGAAGGGAGGAAACGGATTTAAACTCGCTGGTCACACGGCGCGCCGTTGGGTGGTTTGAGTTTTTGTCTCAATCTCTTGATCCGCCGTTCTCGCCAGCCGGTTCGGCTTGACCGCAGGCCATGTCCGCACGCTATAGGTCCCGCATCATCAGGCTGCTGGTGAAGAAGACAAGGTCCTTCGACCCTACCCCCAGTCGACTGAAGGACCTGTTAGCTCGCGACGCGCGAGCACGAACCAGCAGCAAGCACCTTTTTTCATCACCAATGCGCATGCCGGTTGGAACTCGTTTCATGACGTCGCGCCCGCCGGCCTCCGGTGGGCGCTTTTGTCAAGAAAGACCGTCAGGTAGCGCCGAAGGCCTTGAAGGTGATGATGGTGTGGGTGTCCTGGATACCTGGCAGCACCTGGACCTTCTCGTTGATGAAGTGGCCGATGTCGGTCTCCTTATCGACATAGAACTTCACCAGCAGGTCGTAGTCGCCGGCGGTCGAATAGATCTCGGAGGCGATCTCGGCCTCGGCCAGCGCATTGGCGACCGTATAGGACTGGCCGAGCTTGCATTTGATCTGGACGAAGAAGGGAACCATCGCGCACGTCTCCGAAGGGGATCGGCCCTAATATAGTCTTTTCCGGCCAAGTCGATATGGTTTCTGGACCTGCGGCCGTGGGCAGGCGCTTGCCGAGGCCCCGTCGCCGCGCGCTAGGAGAGGCCATGACCACGCCCATCGCGCTCACCATTGCCGGCTCGGATTCGGGCGGCGGCGCCGGCATCCAGGCCGACCTGAAGACCTTTGCCGCGCTCGGCGTCTATGGCGCTTCCGTGATCACGGCGCTGACCGCGCAGAACACCCGCGGCGTGCGCGGCGTCCATCCGGTGCCACCTGACATGGTCACTGCACAGCTCGACGCCGTATTCGACGATCTCGCCGTCGGCGCGGTCAAGATCGGCATGGTCGCGAGCCGCGGCCTGATCGAGGCGATTGCCGCAGGGCTCAAGCGCTGGCGGCCCGCTGATGTCGTGCTCGATCCGGTGATGGTCGCGACCTCAGGCGACAAGCTGCTGGCCGAGGATGCCGTCGATGGGCTGCGGCGCCTGCTCATTCCGCTGGCAGCGCTGATCACGCCGAACCTGCCGGAAGCTGCCGCGCTGCTCGGCGAGACCATCGCCACCTCCGAAGCCGCGATCGCCGACCAGGGCCGGCGGCTGCTCGCGCTCGGCTGTCCGGCGGTGCTGATCAAGGGCGGCCATGGCGAAGGGGCCGAGAGCACCGACTATCTGATCACGCGTGACGTAACGCTGCCGCTCACCGCGCCGCGGCTCGCCACCCGTAACACCCATGGCACCGGCTGCACGCTTTCCTCGGCGGTGGCCGCAGGGCTCGCCAAAGGCGAGAAGCTGGAGAGCGCGGTCCGCAACGCGAAGATCTTCATCAACGAAGCCATCGCCGCGGCCGATCGCTTCACCGTTGGCCATGGCCACGGCCCGGTGCATCATTTTTACCGATTCTATTGATGAGGCGTCGCGGTCGCGTCCGCGCGTTCGGCTGGCAGGCATATCGTCACACGCAGGCCTTTGCCATCAGAGGTCTGCAGGCTCGTAAGCGTTACCGTGCCGCCTAGCCCGTCCACGATCCGTCTGACGATCGCCAGGCCGAGGCCGGTGCCGTCCTTGTCTTCGGCCCGTGAGCCGCGCACGAAAGGATCAAATATCCGATCCATCTCGTCCGGTGCGATGCCGGGTCCGTTGTCTTCGATCTGCAGCACGGCCGTCCCATCCTGCCGGTACACGCCGATATCGACGCGTCCACTGCACGGTGTATAGCGCAGCGCATTGTCGAGCAGGTTACGGACCACCATCGACAGCATTGCCGGCTCGCCACGGACCGCGATGGACTCGATGGACTCGAAGCCGAGGTCGATGCCGCGCTGCGCCGCCAGAGGCATCAGGTCGGCCACCGCTTCTTTGGTAACGTAGTCCAGCGCGCAGACCGGCATGCCGGCCGGGGCGGAACTGACCGCCTCGCTTCGCGCCAGCGCGAGCAGTTGCTCGAGCAAATGCTGGGCGCGTCGCATGCCTTGCTTGAGCGTGATGACGCGCTGCCGCGCAGCCTCCGGAAGTTCGACGGCGTCGAGATTGTCCGCCTGCAGGCTGAGCGCTGCGATAGGCGTTCGCAGCTCGTGCGCGGCGTCGGCAATGAAGCGCTGCTGCCGTTCGATCATCCGGCTGGTCCGTCCCAGCAATCCATTGATCGAGATAATGAAGGGGTGCAGTTCGCTGGGCGCGTTGTTGAGCGGCATCGGCCGCAGATTGTCCGCCTGCCGCTTGTCGAGCTCGGCCGCGAGACGGATCACCGGGCGCATCGATCCGGTAATGACCAGCGCCGTCACCACGAGCAGGCATGGAAACAGCAGGGCAAAGGGGGTGAGCGCACGTAACGCCACATCGCGCGCAGTCTCGTCACGGATCGCTGTCGGCTGTGCGACGGCAAATCGACTGCTATCGGATCGGGTTCGCAGCAGCAGCCGTAGCCGCTGGCCGCCATAGATTGCGACATGCAGTCCGTCTTGCAGGCTGAACAGATGGCGATGCTCGGGGGCACCGCGCGGCGCCGTTCCGAGCTCGATGATCCGGACGTCACCGCCTTCCTCGATGCCGTGCACCGGGGCGCTGCCGACACCGCCGCTCTGGGCAAGGCTCGCCACCTGCATCAGCACCGAATCCTGGATCTCGATGGCCTCGTCGAAGGCCCACGCATAGGCGATCATGGCACCCGCGATGGCCGTCAACAGGATGACGAGGCTGAGGCCGAGATGAAGCCGCGCACGCAGAGACCTGATCATGACGGCCGGTCCACCATCCAGCCGACGCCGCGCACGTTACGGATCGCCGCAGCGCCGAGCTTCCTGCGGATGGTGTGGATCAGGAACTCGATCGCGTTGCTCTCGACCTCCTCGTTCCAGCCATAGATATGCCGCTCGATCTCGCTGCGCGACAGGATCGTGCCGGGACGCGCCAGCAGCGCCTGGAGCAGCGCGAACTCGCGTGCGGTCAGCGTGACGTGCAGATCGAGATGGCTTGCTTCCCGCGTTGTCGGATCGAGCGTGATTGTGCCGTTCGTCATCTGCGCCGGCGCGCCGCTGCCTTCGCGCCTCAGCACCGCGCGCATTCGCGCCAGAAGCTCGCGGGTCTCGAACGGCTTGACCAGATAGTCGTCGGCGCCGAGATCGAGCCCGTCGATCCGATCCTCGACACTGTCGCGCGCGGTCACGATGATGACAGGGAGCCTGCGGCCGAGGGCACGCAGCTTCCGCAGCACGTCACGCCCGTCCGCCTTCGGCAGCCCGAGATCGAGCAGTACGAGCTCATAAATCTCGGTCTCGGCAGCATGGATCGCGGTCAGGCCGTCGGTGACCCAGTCGACGGCGTAGGCGGCGTCCTTCAGCGCCTGCTCGACGGCCGCGCCGATCATCCGGTCGTCCTCGATCAACAAGATCCGCATGGATCATTCCCCGACGCGTCCGGCCGAAACCGGGTTTTCCGAGCATGGCCGGCGCGACTTAGCGCAAACTTAGCGTCAAATCATCGGCCGAATGACATCAGCCATCATGTCTGCGGAGCGGCCGCGGCGGCGCCGCGACACGCTAAGCCGGGCCTAATTTGCCGCGGCTACGGCCGACCTGCTCGGAATCATCCCGTGTTGGAGGAGCTGACCGTGGTTGCAAAGCGGACGCTGCATTCACTGATGTCGAACAAGGTTCCCGAGGTGACGATGATCTTCTGGATCATCAAGATCCTCTCGACCACAGTCGGCGAGACCGGAGCGGACTACCTCGCCGTCCATGTCGGCCTCGGCGCCGGGCTGACCGCGATCTGCATGACATGCCTGCTGATCGGCGCGCTCACCCTCCAGCTTCGTGCACGCCGCTATGTGCCGTGGATCTACTGGTTGACGGTGGTCCTGGTCAGTATCGTCGGAACGCAGATGACGGATCTGCTGACCGACACGTTCGAGATCAGCCTCTATGTCAGTACCGCGGTGTTCGCCTGCGCGCTCGCAGCGACCTTCGCACTTTGGTACGCGATCGAGCATACGCTTTCGATCCGCAGCATCGTCACGACGCGTCGCGAGCTGTTTTATTGGGCTGCCATCCTTTTCACCTTCGCACTGGGAACTGCGGCCGGCGATCTCGCGACCGAGGCGCTTGGGCTCGGATTTCAGCTCGGCGTCATCGTCTTCGCTGTGCTGATCGTCTTCGTCGCGGTTTTCACCACGCTTGGCGTCGACCGGGTTGCGATGTTCTGGCTGGCCTACATCCTCACCCGGCCGCTCGGCGCCTCGCTTGGCGATCTGCTGTCGCAATCCACGACCTATGGCGGGCTGGGCCTCGGCACGATCGGCACCAGCCTCGCCTTCCTCGGCGTCATCATCGCGCTGGTCGCCTGGGTGAGCCTTGAAAGCGCGCGCAACGAGCGGGCCGATCCTGCCCGGTGATCGCCGTTCCCAACCGCCTGCAATGGGCAGAACACAGAGGAGAATGTTCATGAAGAAACTAACCCTGGCGCTTGCGGTTGGTGCGCTGGCGATCGGAGCAGCCGAGTCGCATCGTGATGCGAACGCACCGGTCTCGTTCGTCTCGCTGGTCGAGGCCGCGACGTCGAAGCTCGGCGATCTCTCGCAGTTCCGTGCCATCGTCGTCGACGTGGCCGGCTTGGTCGATCGCGGCGACCTCGCGGGCGCCAAGACCCGCATCAAGGATCTCGAGACCCAATGGGACGAAGCCGAGGCCGGCCTGAAGCCGCGTGCGGCGGCCGACTGGCACGCCGTCGACAAGGCGATCGACCGCGCGCTGGAAGCGCTGCGCGCCACGTCGTCCGATCAGGCCACATGCAAGCGGAGCATCACTGACCTGCTGGCGACGATGGATTCGCTCAGCAAGTCCTGAGTCAATTCAAAGGTGGACAACGAACCGGCGACGGCGCCTCGCGTTGTCGCTGGCCTTCAATGGAGGATGCACGTGGATCAACAGCCCCGGCGCGCCGCCACGATCGCGGCGACGTCGATCTTCGTCATGGTCATCATCGCTGCGAATGCGCGCCTGGCTTCGTCGCCGCCGGCCCGCATGGCGTCCATCAGGACGCGCGGCGTGATCTGCCAGGAAATACCCCATCGGTCCTTGCACCAGCCGCACGCGTTTTCCTGCCCGCCATTGCCGATGATGGCGTTCCAGTAGCGGTCGGTCTCCGCCTGGTCGTCGGTGGCGATCTGGAACGAGAAGGCTTCATTATGCTGGATCGCGGGACCGCCATTGAGGCCGAGACAGGCCACGCCGGCAACGGTGAACTCGACCATCAGCACGTCGCCCGACTTGCCTGCGGGATAATCGCTGGGGGCGCGGTGGATGGTGCTGACGGCACTGTCAGGGAAGGTCGCCGCGTAGAAGCGGGCAGCGGCTTCGGCGTCCTTGTCGTACCAGAGGCAGATCGTGTTCTTTGCCATCGCCAATCCTTGTCGGTTCGGGAATCAGGCCGGCTTTCGCCTGCAGGCTTTCAGCAGCAGCGTGGTCTGCCGGCGCACGATCTGCTTGATGGTCTGCAGCCGCTCCGGCGTGATGTCGTCATAGCCGAGAATGAGCTTGAGATGCTCGCGCGAGAAATGGAACGTGAGCAATTGGCCGGTGATGGAGACAGCCATCAACCGGCGTTCCTCCTCGCCCACAGTCCCATCAGACAAATATGCGATGATCCGGACGCAGCAATCCTGCAGCCGCGAGCCCGGGCCTTTCGAGGTATCGACCAGGCTGGATTTGATCGGCATGATCCGGCGCGCGATGAACAGCGCCCGGCTCGTCGCATCGGCGTTGGCGAACAGGAAGTCCGCCAAGCCATCCAGCATCGAACAATAGCCATCGATGATCGCGTCATCGCTCGCCTCGGATCGCAGCAGCTCGTCGACGCGCTCCAGCGCCGGGCCGACGGCGTTCATCGCAGCCGCCTGGACGTCCGCGATGCAGGCGGCGTACAGCCCTTCCTTGTTCTCGAAATAATATTGCAGCGATGGCGCCGGCACGCCGGCCTGGGCGGCGATGTCGCGGGTCGAGACGCCGTCGAAGCCGCGTTCGCCGAATAGCGCCAGCGCGGTGCGGACAATCCGCGCCCGCGTCTCCTCGCCACGCGCGTAGCCGCTGTCCGCCTTCCGCCGTCTCACACCCGACATCTTTGGAACCTCCACGACCTCCACCATAGCACGCCTCCAAAATTATTCCAGTTGACATAAATATTCCGATCGGAATAAATATAACAAGTGGAATAAATCTCGGATGAGGCCGGCCCATGAGCGTCGCAGTCTTGAAGAAGGTCGGGGATAGCCCCGTCAGCGAAGGCGAGGCCGCGGTGACCGCGGTTCCGCGGAAGCGGAACCGGACGCGCCTGCTGCTGGGGGCGATCGCCTTCCTGGCGGTGGCGTGCGGCGGCGTCTACGGCCGCTACTGGTATCTGGTGGGGCGCTTTGTCGAGAGCACCAACAATGCTTATCTGCGCGCCGATCAGGTCGCGATGGCGCCGCGCGTGTCCGGCCAGGTCGCGGACATCTACGTCAAGGACAATGAGGACGTCGTCGCCGGGCAGGCGCTCGTGAAGATCGATTCCCGGCGCTACGAGATGGCCGTGCGTCAGGCCGAGGCGACCGTCGATGCGCGCGAGGCCGATGTCGCCAAGAGCCAGGCCGATTTGCGGCAGCAGGACGCCGTGATCGCGCAAGCCGCCGCGGATGTGGAAACAGCGCGGGTCAATTCCGATCTGGCGCAGAAGGAATATGAGCGCTCGGCGGCGCTCGCCGTCAGAGGCTTCGCCACCCAGCAGAAGAACGAGCAGAACGAGAGCGCGCTGGCGCAGGCGCGCTCCACCGTCAATCTAAAGCAGGCCGCGCTCGACGCCGCGCGCCAGCAGGTCGCGACCTTGAAGGCGCAACTGGCGCAGGCCGAGGCGCAGCTCGCCGGCGCCAAGGAAAGCCTGAGCCAGGCCGAGATCGACCTCAGCGACACCGTCGTGCGCAGCCCGATTGCGGGGCGGGTCGGCGACCGCACCGTGCAGCTCGGGCAGTTTGCCCAGCCGGGCACGCGGCTGCTGACGATCGTGCCGACCGGGCAGATCTATCTGGTGGCCAATTTCAAGGAGACGCAGGTCGAGCGCATGCGGCCGGGCCAGCCGGCCGAGATCAGCGTCGATGCCTATCCGGATCTGAAGCTGCGAGGGACGGTCGAGAGTTTCGCGCCCGGCACCGGCGCGCAGTTCGCGCTGCTGCCGCCGGAGAATGCCACCGGCAACTTCACCAAGATCGTGCAGCGCGTGCCGGTCCGCATCCGCGTCAACGCGCCTAAGGATGCAGCGCCGGCCTTCGTCCCCGGCCTGTCGATCGAGGTATCCGTCGACACCAAGATGGAGCCTGTCATCCACACCGCGGGAGCCGCGCAATGAGCGCGGCAAGCGGCACCCTGCCGCTCGGTGCGGGCGCGGCTGGAGCGAAACCGACCGACTCCGCTGGCGTCGTCGACTGGATCGCGGTGGTCGCGGGCGCGCTCGGGCGCGCTGATGGCGACGCTCGACACCTCGATCACCAACACCGCGCTGCCGCAGATCCAGGGCGAGGTCGGCGCCAGCGGCACCGAAGGCACCTGGATCGGCACCGGCTATCTCGTCGCCGAGGTCGTGATGATTCCGCTGACGGCCTGGCTGACCCGGCTGTTCGGTCTGCGCCGCCTGCTGCTGATCACCACCATCGCCTTCGTGCTGTTCTCGATGATGTGCGGCGTTTCCAATGGGCTGGTGGAGATGATCATCGGCCGCGCCGGCCAGGGCTTTTTCGGCGGCGCGCTGATCCCGACCGCGCAGGTCATCATCCGCACCCGGCTGCCGCAGCGTCAGATGGCGGTCGGCATGAGCATCTTCGGCGTCATCGTGCTGCTCGGGCCCGTCATCGGGCCGGTTATCGGCGGCTATCTCGCGGAAGAGGTCAGCTGGCGCTGGTGCTTCTTCATCAACCTGCCGGTCGGCATCGCGCTGGTGACGCTGCTGCTCCTCGGACTTCCGGACGAGAAGTCCAAGCTCGATCTGCTGGCCAAGGCGGACTGGCTCGGCATCGCCGGCATGGCGATCGCGTTCTCCTGCCTGACCGTCGTGCTCGAGGAAGGGCAGCGCGAGCGCTGGTTCGAATCGTCGATGATCGTCAATCTCAGCCTGGTTTCGCTGCTCGGCTTTCTCACGATGTTCATCGCGCAGAGGACGCGGCCGGACCCGGTGATCAAGCTTGCGCTGCTGGGCAACGGCGCCTTCGCCAGCGCCACCTTCATCACGCTCGTGGTCGGTGCGGCCGTGTACGGCACCACCTTCGTGGTGCCGCAATTCCTCGCCGGCATCGCCGGCTACAATCCGCGGCAGGCCGGCGGCATCATGGCGCTGTCGGCGATCCCGGTGTTCGTCCTCATCCCGGTGCTGCCGCGCATCATCGGCAAGTTTGATACGCGGCTGATGGTGGCGCTCGGGCTGCTGTGCTTTGCCGGAAGCTGCTTCCTCGACATCCATCTCAGCCCCGACAGCGCGGGGAGCGATTTCACCTGGTCGCAGCTGTTGCGCGGCGTCGGCCAGATCCTGGCGGCGATGCCGCTCAACCAGGCCTCGATGGCGGCGATCGGCCGCGAGAATGCCGCCGACGGCGCCGGCATCTACAGCATGGCGCGCAATCTCGGCGGATCGATTGGCTTGGCTCTGTGCGGCGTCTTCATCGATCAGCGTAGCGCGGTGCATTCCGACACCATCCGCGAGGCCGTGACCGCCAATTCGCTGATGGGGCAGGCGCGGCTTGCCGCCGACGGCCTGAGCCAGGGCATCGACTCGGCGACGGCGCATCTGCGCGCGATCGCGCAGCTCTCCAGCCTGATCGAGAAGCAGGCGCTGGTCATGACCTACGATGATTGCTTCTGGCTGCTCGCCATCGGCCTGATCGCGATCACCCCGGTGGTGCTGCTGCTGCGCTCGCCAAAGCCGGGCGCAACGGTCGAAGTCGGCCACTGAGCGTAGGGTGGGTGGTGACGCAGTAGTATTAGCAACCGCGTCGACGCCACCTCCAGCGTGACCAACCTCACAGCGCAACTGCGCTGACCGCATCATGGTCGGGCGTCGCATCGGAGCGACAGATCAAAACGGAGGAGCCCGGCATCATGGCCAACATCGACCACAAGCAGGGGACGTATTCGATCCCCGCCAATGCGAGTCAGCAATACACCTTCTGGTGGGGACGCGATTCGAAAGCGCCAAACGAATTCTTCGACGTTTCGATCGCGCCGCATCTCGATAAGAACCATCGGGACATGCAGCCCCTGCGGCAAACGGACCGGGCGACTGTCTGGGATCCGCGCGGCGGCGTCGGGGTCGTGCTGCTGCTGACCTTGCAGAACCCCAACAGCTTTCCAGTCACGTTCGAAGCCAATCACGTCCGCATCTATTGATGCAGGCCAACACAAAGCGGGCCGCGCCGGTCGCGCGGCCGGCGCACGACATGCAGCTCAAGCAGCCGGATCCCACGCGACCGGCAGGTTGAGCAATCCGCGAAACGCCCAGCCGCCCATCCGTGCCGGCTCGTCCGCGACAAGGCGCAGGCGTTTGAGCGTTGCGAATATCGCGGGCAGGGCGACATCGGCGACCATCGCCCGCGACGCCCAGGCGCCGGCGCAAAAATGCGGGCCGGCGCCGAACGCGATGCTCTTGCTGGTGTCGCGCCGGACGTCGAATTCGTCCGGCCGCGCAAAATGCTTCTCATCCCGGTTGGCGGAGCCGAACATCAGGAACACCCGTTCCTCCGGCTCGAAATCGACATCGCGCACGGTCCACGGCTTCGCCACCCGGCGCGGCGACATGCCGATCGGAGAGATCCAGCGGGCATATTCCTCGAAGGCCTGCATCCATGGAAGCTCGCCCGCCATCAGCAGCCGCAGCTGATCCGGATGCGTGAGGAGCGCCCACACGGTGCCGGCAATCGCATCGCGCGGTTCGTTCTGCCCGCCGCTGATCGCGAGCTTGATGTTGGCGCGAATGCTGTCCATCGGCATATCGCACGCGAGCATGACGCCGAGCAGGCTCTGATCGGCGTTCTTGCGCAACACAGGCGCCATGTCGTCGATGGCGGCATCGATGCCTGCCGTCGCCGCGTGGCAGCGCGCCTCGATGGCGGGATCTCCTGTGTAGTTGGCGATGCCGTCGATCATGCCTTGCGACCAGGCGTTCATGTCCTCGAAGCGCATGTTGGTCAGGCCGGTGATCGACTTCAGGCATTCCGCCGAGAACGGCAGCGCGAAGTCGCGCACGAAATCGCAGGCCCCAGTCGGCGCCAGCGCGCTGATGATCCGCTCCGCATGCGCCCGGAATTGGCCGGTCCAATGCGCCTTGACGGTCTTGGGCGAGACGGCGGGAAAGATCGCCTTGCGTTCGGCCAGATGGGCGTCGCCGTCCTTGCGCATCATGTTGTGCCCCATCAGCCTGTTCATCAGGCCCTCGGGCTGATGCGAGCTGAAGACATCGATCCGCTTTTCGCAGACATAGATGTCGTCCCGGCTGCACAACAGCGTGCTGCCGAGTTGCGGCACGAACGCGATCGGCGCATCGCGACGCAAGCGCGCCAGCGTCGGATAGGGATCGTGCCAGAAGGCGGCAATGTCGACGTCGATACGGGGGGCTGTGCTCAAGATCGTCTCCTCCGATCTCAAGTGTATCGCGTGCCGGCCGGGCCTGTCTGTCCCTGCCATCAGGGACAGACGGCTAATGCGTGGAACGCGGGCGCGCCATCAGCCGGAGCGCGATCGCGAACAGCTCGTTCTGCGAGGAGATGCCGAGCTTCTCATAGGCCCGCTTGCGATAGGTGAAAGCCGAATGCAGGCTGATGCCGAGCTCGGACGCGATCGCCTCCGTGCCGTAACCCGACAGGATGCGCCGGCATACGTCCTTCTCGCGCGGGGTCAGCGTCAGGAATTGGTCGCTGGTCTGGAACAATCGCTCGAGCTGCGTGCGCGGGTCGGGAACATCCTGCTCCTGGCAATGCCGGGCCACGATCGCCGCGAGCGCCGGCGCGAGCTCGGCCAGACGAGCCGTCTCGGCGAGCGTGAAGCGTCCCTGGTCGATGGTCCGGTAGAAGTTCAGGTAGAAGCAGGTGTCATCCACCCAGATCGCCGTCGCGCTCTTGTCGACGATCTCGCCGTCCTCGAAGAACAGCTTCCGATAGGTATCGCTATACATGCGCGGAGAGAATTTCGGCAGCACGATCGGCCGGGGCGCCGCCTGCTGGCGCAGCAGCGTGTCGTGATTCGGGTCCGCCGCGTAGAAGTGCTCGGAATAGGCGATGCCGAGGTCCGGGCCGATCCCGATGTTTCCGATTCCCAGCGCGCAGTGCGCGGCCCGGCCTGCAAAAGCAAACACCATGCAATGACCGACATTGGCCGCGTCGCGAACGGTATCGAGCAACAGCTTCGGGAACGACGGCCGGCCGATTGCCAGCACCATCGGTGCGAGCGCAGATGCAACATCGGTGGGGCACAGGTCCGCCGCCATCGCTTCCTCCTGATTTTTCCGAAACCTAGCAGCGACATCGCGGCTTTTGAAGCCTTGATGCCGTGTCGCGATTGCTCACTGTCCCCAATCGTGGGGACAGACGCCGACTTCGGGGCGACCGATAATGCAAGCTTGGTTGCACGAGCGTGCTCGAGCCCGAGCGCATCACAACACCATTCATTCGGGGGAGGATCGACGATGAAGCTGGTTGCTGCCGGGCTGTGGGCCTTTGCGAGCACGATGCTGCTGGTCTCGCAGGCGCAAGCGGACATCAAGGTCGGGATCGTGGTGTCGGCCAGCGGGCCGGGCTCCGCGCTTGGCCAACCGCAGATGCGGACGATCGCCGCGCTGCCGACCGAGATCGCAGGCGAGAAGGTCGTCTACATCGCGCTCGACGATGAGTCGGATCCGACCAAGGGCACCCAGAACGCGCGGCGGCTGGTGATCCAGGACGGCGTCGACGTCCTGATCGGATCCTCCTTGACGCCCGTGACCATGCCCATGCTCGACGTCGCCATGGAATCGAAGACGCCGATCATCTCGCTCGCCGCAGCCACGTCGATCGTGCAGCCGATCGACGACCGCCGCCGATGGGCCTTCAAGGTCGTGCCGAACGACGACTTGATGGCCGCCGCGATCCTCAAGCACATCGCAAAATCCGGGATCAAGACGCTCGGCTATATCGGCGTCTCCGACGGCTACGGCGAGGGCTATTACAGCGAAGTGTCGCGGCTCGCGCCGACCCTGGGCCTGACCGTCACCACCCATGAGGTCTATGCGCGCGGCGATACCAGCGTGACCGGACAGGCGCTGCAGGTGCTCGCCACCAATCCGGATGCGGTGTTCATCGCGTCCGCCGGGACGCCGGCCGTGCTGCCCCAGGAGGCGCTGCGCGCGCATGGCTATACAGGGAAGATCTTCCAGACCCATGGCGTCGCCACCGAGGACTTCATCAAGCTGGGCGGCGCCAATGTCGAAGGCGCGGTATTTGCCGGAGAAGCCTTCACCGTCGCCGACGATCTCGCATCCGATGATCCGTTCCGGCGCGCGCGGGATGAGTTCGTGGCGGCTTATGAGCGGGTGAACGGCAGCAAGCCGAACATGTTCGCCGCCCATCTCTGGGATGCGATGACGCTGGTCAGGCAGGCTGCGCCGAACGCCCTGAAGATCGCCAAGGCCGGCACCCCGGAATTCCGCACCGCGCTTCGCGACGAACTGGAGCGGGTGAAGGACGTCTATCTGAACAATGGGCTGTCGACGATGAGCCCGACGAACCACAATGGTTATGACGCGCGGTCCGCTTTCCTCATCAAGGTCGAAGGAGGGAAGTTTCGCCTCACGCGGTAACTGCGACACGAGCGGCGCGATGTCGCATCGAAGCGGGAAGCGCGCACGAGCTACTTGCCCGGCGCCTCCAGCTTGTCCCGTAAGGCCGCGATTAGCCCGTGGACCGTCCGGATATCTTTGGCCGAGAAGCCAGCCGCTATCTCATTGATCGAGGGAGCCTGTAATTCCATTGCGGAAGCGAAGGCGCGCTGCCCCTTTTCCGTCAGGACGACAAGCTGGGCTCGGCATCTGTTCAAAAAGGTCGCGGTCCCTGGAATCTGCGTCGCGTGATGTGACTTGGATAGAGCCCATCGGAGAGAACCGCGGCGCCCCGAGCAAGGGGCGCTCGGGGCTCCGATGACGCTTCGGCTCAGAATTGAATACGCACGGCGAAATCGTGTGGTCCTGGCCTCCCGGTGCTGAGGCCAAGCTGGCAGCGACGTTGCGCCGGCGACCAAGGCGCTTCGAACGTCTTGCACCCGGCTGCCGCATCGTGGTTGACAAGTCGCCATTATTTCAATATTCGTTGAAATATGGAAAAGACCGATGCGGTCGCGGCGCTGGCGGCGCTCGCGCAGGACAATCGCCTTGAGGTGTTTCGGCTGCTTGTGCAGGCCGGGCCAGAAGGCATGCCGGCAGGTGCAATTGCGGAGGCCCTCGAACTGGCGCCTAACACATTGACCTTCCACTTCGATCGACTTCGTTCAGCGGGTCTCGTCACGGTGCGCCGCGAGGGCCGTTCGATGATCTACGCGGCGCAATTCGAGCAGATGAATGCGCTGCTCGGCTTTCTCACGGACAATTGCTGCGGTGGCGCATCCTGTACGCCTGTCGCCGCATGCCAACCGGCGCGCAAGCGCGTCAAAGTCTCGGCCTGAAAGGACATTCCATGAAGCGCCTTCACGTTCACGTCTCCGTCGAAGACATCACGCACTCCATCGGCTTCTACTCCGCGCTTTTTGCGGCGCGGCCGACGGTCGTGAAGCCCGACTATGCGAAGTGGATGCTGGAGGATCCTCGCGTCAATTTCGCCATCTCGACGCGCGGGCGCGAACCCGGACTCGATCATTTGGGAATTCAAGTCGAGAATACCGACGAACTGTCCGAAGTCTATGCGCGGCTGCGTGAGGCGGGCGCCAATGTTGTCGAGCAGGGAGAAACGACCTGTTGCTACGCTAAATCGGAGAAATCCTGGATCAACGATCCTGCCGGCATCGCATGGGAGACGTTCCACACCACAGGTGACAGCACGGTTTATGGCGACGGCACCGGAGAGAACCACGCGCGAATTGCCAATGAGAAGGTGAACGCCTGCTGCGCGCCTGAAGCCACGCAGAAGCAAGCCACGGCCTGCTGCAACACCTGAGAGATGCGCCATGGCGGACCAGCTCTACAATATCCTTTTCCTCTGTACGGGCAATTCTGCACGCTCGATCCTCGCGGAATCGATCCTGCGGAAGGACGGTGAGGGTCGCTTTCGCGCCTTCTCTGCGGGCAGCAATCCGAAAAGCGCGGTACACCCGCTGACGCTGTGGACGCTCGAACATATGGACTATCCGACTGACGGGCTGCGCTCGAAAAGCTGGCTTGAGTTCACCGCCGACGCGCCGGCAATGGATTTTGTCTTTACCGTCTGCGATAGCGCCGCCGGCGAGTCCTGCCCGATCTGGCCGGGCCGGCCGATGACGGCGCATTGGGGCATCGAAGATCCCGCCGCCGTTGAGTGCTCGGCGCTGGAGCAGCAGGCAGCCTTCATGACCGCGTTTCATTTTTTGAAGAACCGCATCGGCGCTTTCGTAAATCTTCCACTGAGCAGTCTCGACGCACTCTCGCTTGGCACGCGGCTCCGCGAGATCGGTCGCCTCGATGGTGCCACGCGCCCGACTCCGCAGGCGGGCTGATGTCGTCGCCCGGCCAGCGAATGGTCGCCGAATGGCTGGGCACCGCATTTCTACTCGCAGCCGTCGTCGGCTCGGGAATCATGGCGCAAAGGCTTGCAGGTGGTAACGTCGCGCTCGCCCTGCTTTGCAACACCATTCCAACCGGCGCGATTCTCGTCGTTCTCATCTTGATTTTCGGTCCGATCTCCGGCGCGCATTTCAATCCGGCGGTGACGCTGGCATTCGCCTGGCGAAGCGAATTGCCATGGGCTGTCGCCGGTCTCTACATCGTCGCGCAGATCACCGGCGGCATCGCGGGTGTATTCGCAGCCCATTTCATGTTCGAACTGCCCGTCCTGCAATCCTCGCTCACGGTACGGACGGGCATGGGACAATGGTTTGCCGAGGGCGTTGCGACCTTCGGCCTGCTGCTCACGATCTTCGGCTGCGTCGCCCGTGCCTCGACGGCAGTCCCTTATGCGGTCGGCCTCTACATTACGTCGGCCTATTGGTTCACCGCTTCGACATCGTTTGCCAATCCTGCTGTGACGATCGCGCGTTCACTGTCGGATACGTTCGCCGGCATCGCTCCCGGCAACGTCGCAGGCTTCATCGCCGCTCAGCTTGGTGGTGCAGCGCTGGCTGTTTGTCTTGCGCCCTGGCTTTGGAAGCCGGCAAAGTAGCTTCAATCAGATGGCGGCCCTCTCGCTTGGAGTTCCGGCGGTGTGCTTGTTGCGCGATCGGCATCGGGATCAGCGGACACCCCACGGCTGCCGCGATCGGTCGAGCAGGTCACGGAACATGCGATCTGCTCGACCAGCAGATTACTCTTCTTTCTGGCCCTTCTGATCGCTCGGCTCGTGCGAAGGATGCGTGGGCATGGTGCCGGGCTCCGTCTGGTTCGCAGCCTCCGCTCGCTGCTTGTCCTTCGGTTCTTCTTCCCCACGCCCCGCGCGCGCGATGCCTTGATCATGATCGTCCATAAGTTGCTCCGCTAACCACGTTCCACATGGGCAAATCGTTCCTTACTGCTGCGATCCGGACCGCGGACTGCCGGTATTACTTTGCGAATTTGCAGGAGAGCTTTGGCTGGAGTCCGGCGAAGCCGCTCCACCGGCGCCCATGCCTGTCGTCCCGGAGGGACCCGACGTTCCGCTCATGGCCTCGAACACCGACATACCATGCGGGCCGATTGTCATGACGACGGGGTCTCCGTCGTGCGATCTGGCCTGGACGACAAACGACCTCGCAACAACCTTCACGTCGGTGAAGCCGGCCTTCTGCAGGTCCTGCCGGATTTTCTCGATTGCGGATGCGTTTTGGGCATCTGCATTCGTGCGGTTTGCGGTGGACGGATTCTTCTGGTCATTGCTGCTGGATGCGGCGTCCATTTGCGAACTGTTGACAGCAGGCGCAGCTGTCTGCGCGTATGCGGACGAGCCGAGCACCGCCAACGATGCTGCAATCGCTAAAATCGTCTTCATGAGCGTCCTCCTTTGAATGAAGATATTGTTTATCGGTCCAGCCAATCGATCGTTCCTATCGAGGTTGATCACGTCGCATCGACAGCATTGGCTTGATCACAAGGAACCGCATGAAGACCTGGCTCGGCCGAACCGTCGTGACCACAATGGCAATCACCGATTTTCCGGCCAGTCTCGCGACGCCGCAAAATTTGTCTTTCTTTTTTTCAGAAGTTGTGGTTTATATGCCTCGTCCGCTCTCGGCACGAGGGGCGTATCGCGATCGTCACGACACGCGAGGGCGGATGCGGTGGGTGTGGCAGAGCGCAGCATGATCCGATCATGCGGACGAACGCTCCGCTACGCACGGTGAAATCGTGGCGTTCTGACCTCCCGGTGCTGAGGTCAAGCCGGCGCGGACGTTGCGCCGGCGACGGGGGCAAGAGAGCCGGTCCCCGGGGAGACCACGTATAAGCCGTAACGCCATCGCGCAGGGAAGGCCGGGTGATCTCGGCTGCACCTGTGGTTCTGCCGCGTGCTTTTTTCTGCACGCGGACCATGGGCGCCAGCCGGCGCCCGGCCTTCCCTGCGCCCTCTGTTTCGGAGGGTGACAATCGATCCACAGCTCGGACGCCATGCGCGCCGCGAGAACAAGATGTCATGACTTTAATATACAGCTGAGGCCGCCGGTGGAACGAAACCCGGCAGCCACTGTTACCGCATGGCAGGAGGAGCCCACATGCGTCGTCCCAAGATTCAGCCGATCCGCAACAAGGTCGATCTCACCGATCGCATCCAGGTTCGCGTCGTCACCAAGCGTCTCGGCGTCTCCCAAGCCGAGCTCACCGATCTCGTCGGCCGTATCGGCAATTCGATCACCGCGATTGCCAAGGAAGTCCATCTGCAAAGAGTCCGCGAAGTTGCTCGGCGCCGGCGCAGGTGCCGTCCGCGGCGGTGATTGCATCGGTGGGGGCGAGCGAGGCCGCCGTGGCGGAGGCCGGCGCACCTGCTGAGTCGGCGGGATAAGCGATTCGGACAGGCCTCAGCGGGGCAAGGGTAAGGGGTACGATGGACCAGACGAGCAATTCCGGTGACGCGCTGGCATTGGCCGCGTCGAGCTTGCGCAGGTCCAAGATCACCGAAGGCAAGCCCGTTTCCGCTTGGCGCCACCTGGGATGGGCTTGGCGTCAATTTCGCGATCTTTTCCGCACATGCGACCAAGGTCGAGCTCTGCCTGTTCGACGATGACGGCGAGACCGAGCTCGAGCGCATCGAGCTGCCCGAATATACCGACGAGGTCTGGCACGGCTATCTGCCGACCGCGCGACCCGGCACCGTCTACGGCTACCGCGTGCACGGCCCCTACGAGCCCGACGCCGGCCACCGCTTCAATCCGAACAAGCTCGCTGATCGATCCCTATGCCAAGCAGCTCGTCGGGCAGTTGAACTGGGGGCCGGAGCTGTTCGGCTATCAGCTCGACCATGCCGACAAGGATCTGTCTTTCGATGAGCGCGACAGCGCGCCGTTGATGCTGAAATGCCGCGTGATCGATCCTGCTTTCACCTGGGGCGCGGCGCGCAAGCCGGAGATCCCGTGGGAGCGCACCATCTTCTACGAGATGCATGTGAAAGGTTTTACCAAGCTTGCATCCGCTGGTGCCGGAGGCCGACCGCGGCACGTTCGCAGGTCTCGCGCATCCCGAAATTCCCGCCTATCTGCGCTCGCTCGGCATCACCTCCGCCGAACTGCTGCCGATCCATGCCTTCGTCGATGACAGTTATCTGGTCGACAAGGGCCTGCGCAACTACTGGGGCTACAACTCGATCGGCTTCTTCGCGCCGGAGCCGCGCTACATGCAGTCGCCGTTCGCGACCGAGTTCAAGGCCATGGTCAACCAGTTTCACGCCCACGGCATCGAAGTGATCCTCGACGTCGTCTACAACCACACGGCCGAAGGCAACGAGCTCGGCCCGACGCTTTCGTTCAAGGGCATCGACAATGCGAGCTATTACCGCCTGCTGCCGGACCAGAAGCGCTACTACATCAACGACACCGGAACCGGCAACACGGTGAACCTGTCGCATCAGCGCGTGCTGCAGATGGTCGCAGATTCCCTGCGCTATTGGGCGACCGAGATGCGGGTCGACGGCTTCCGCTTCGATCTTGCCACCATCCTGGCGCGCGAACCCTACGGGTTCGACGAAGGCGGCGGCTTTCTCGACGCCTGCCGCCAGGATCCCGTGCTCTCCAGCGTCAAGCTGATCGCCGAGCCCTGGGACATCGGCCCCGGCGGCTATCAGGTCGGCCAGTTTCCGCCCGGCTGGGCCGAATGGAACGACAAGTTCCGCGACACCGTGCGCGCGTTCTGGAAGGGCGACGCCGGCGCGATCGCCGATCTCGCCAAACGCGTCACCGGCTCCGGCGACCTCTTCAACAAGCGCGGCCGCAGGCCGTGGGCGAGCGTGAACTTCGTCACCGCCCATGACGGCTTCAACCTCAACGATCTCGTCTCCTACAACGACAAGCACAATGAGGCCAACGGCGAGGACAATCGCGACGGCCACAGCAACAACCATTCCTGGAATTACGGCGTCGAGGGCCCGACCGACGATCCGGAGATCATCGCCCTGCGCGAGCGGCAGAAGCGCAATCTGCTTGCCACCATGCTGCTGTCGCACGGCACGCCGATGCTGCTCGCCGGCGACGAGTTCGGCCACTCGCAAAAGGGCAACAACAACGCCTATGCGCAGGACAACGAGACCACCTGGCTCGACTGGATGGCGATGTCGGCGGACGGGCGCAAGCTGCGCGAGTTCACGCGCAAGCTGATCGCGATGCGCAAGGCGTTCCCGATCCTTTATCGCAGCCGCTTCCTGGTCGGCTCGCATAATGAAGAGCTCGACGTCAAGGACGTCACCTGGCTGGCGCCGTCGGGCGAGGAGATGACGGACGAGCAGTGGAACGACGGCAATGCGCGCTGCTTCGGCATGCTGCTCGACGGCCGCGCCCAGGAGACCGGCATCAAGCGGCGCGGCTCGGATGCGACCTTGCTGCTGGTCTACAACGCGCATTACGACGTCGTGAACTTCACGCTGCCGGCCGTGCCGGACGGACGCAACTGGCTGTTTTTGCTCGACACCAACCAGCCCGACGCGCAATTGCCGTCGTTTCCGTTCGGTCATGTCTATGAGGTGACCGGGCGCTCGCTGCTGGCCTTCGGGCTGTCCTCGGAGCAGGCGCCGATGCGCGGGCTGCGCCACGGCCTCGGCGCGCTGCTCGACATCGCCGAGGCGCCGCTGGGGTAGGGACGGATCACGATGTCAGGCGCCGCGTGCGTAGCTCTTCAGGCGCGCGTCGAGAACGGCGAGGATCGCATCGCGCACCGGATCGCCGGAGCCACGCAGCCACACCGCCGCCAGCGGCAGTCGCCCGATGCTGCTGCCGCGCTTCAGCTTCAAGGGCACGAAGCGGACACCGGCAATTGCCAGCCGCGAGGTCCAGCGCGGCACGATGGCAACGCCGAGCCGGGCGGCGACCAGGTTGACGATGGTCTGCTTCTCGTCGGCGACCTGCGCCACGTCAGGCGCCAGGCCGGCCTCCTCATACAGTTTCATGGTGAGGTCGTGGCTGTGCGGCCGCAAGCGGCGGTCTGGCACGATCAGCGGCTGGTCGGCGAGCTCATGCAGCGAGATCGCGCTGCGTTTCGCCAGTGCATGACGCTGCGGCAGCGCCACCACCGCGGTCTCCATCAGCAGCGGGCGGAATTCGAGCCGTTTGTCGGCGCGCTCGGGCGGGCGCACGAAGGCGAGGTCGAGCGCGCCGGACAAAAGCTTCGGCAGCAGCCGGATGGTCTTCTCCTCCGAAAGCTGCACCGCGATATCAGGATGTTTGGCACGGAAATCGTGCAGCAGCGGCGGCAACAGACCTGCGGCGGCGCTGTCGATCGCGCCGAGCCGCAGGGGACGGGCAGGGCGTGCGCGCGAGCGGTTGCGGAAATTGGCCTCAATCGCCTCGACCCGGGCCAGGATCGCGCGGGCGTCGCGCAGCAGCGCGGTGCCGTGCTCGGTCAGCGACACCGCGCGGGTCGTGCGGGCGAACAGCGGCGTCGCCAGATCCTCTTCCAGCAGCTTGATGTGCCGGCCGAGCGCCGACGGCAGCATCTGCAGCCGCTGCGCCGCCTTGCCGAAATGCAGCTCCTCGGCGGCGGCGACGAAGCAGCGGAGCTGGTGCAATTCCATCGTGTCATGATCTCCGGCACCAGGATTATATCAATTTTTTGTATAAACCAACGCCGATTGAACCGCCCCTGCAACCGTCTAGGCTTCCGGCCAGCAAGACAAAAACGGTTATCAGGAGGCCATGTGACGACAGGAGAGCTCGAGACACGCGTTCTGCGCAAGGTGACCTTGCGCATCGTTCCCTTCATCATGCTCCTGTACTTCGTGGCCTTCATCGACCGCGTCAATATCGGCTTCGCGGCGCTGACCATGAACAAGGACATCGGCCTGTCGCCTACCGTGTTCGGCTTCGGCGCCGGCATCTTTTTCTGGGGTTATTTCCTGTTCGAGGTGCCGTCCAACCTCGCGCTCGACAAATTCGGCGCGCGGCTGTGGATCGCGCGCGTGATGATCTCCTGGGGCCTCGTCTCCGGTGCCATGGCCTTCGTGCAGGGGCCGACCACCTTCTACGCCCTGCGTTTCCTGCTCGGCGTCGCCGAAGCTGGATTTTTTCCCGGCATCATCCTCTATCTCTCCTACTGGTTTCCGGCGCGGCAGCGCGCTGCCGTCACCGCGCTGTTCATGGCGGCGGCGCCGCTCTCCACCGTGCTGGGTTCGCCGGTCTCGGGCGCGCTTTTGGGGATGGACGGACTGCTCGGCCTGAAGGGCTGGCAGTGGTTGTTCCTGCTCGAGGCAGTCCCCGCCGTGCTGCTCGGCTTCGTCGTGCTGGCCTATATGACCGACCGTCCTGAGCAGGCGAAATGGCTCGCCAAGGACGAGCGCGCCTGGCTGGTGCGGACCATGAACGTCGAGTTGGCCAGCAAGGCTGCCGTGGCGAGCCACAGCATCTGGCGCGGTCTCGCCGATATTCGCGTGTTGGCGTTGGCGCTGGTCTATTTCGGCACCTCCGCCGGCCTCTATACGCTCGGCGTCTGGGCGCCGCAGATCATCAAGCAGTTCGGCCTCTCGTCGCTCGCAGGTCGGCTTCCTCAATGCGGTGCCGGCGATCATCGCCGTTATCGTGATGATCTGGTGGGCGCGGCGTTCCGACCGGACCGGCGAGCGCACCTGGCATGTCGTGCATGGCCTGCTTGCTGGCGGCAATCGGGCTTGCGCTGGCCGGCATGGCAAGCAGCGTGGTCGCGGTGCTGGCGGCGCTGACGCTGGTCAATATCGGCATCTCCTCGTCGAAGCCGCCGCTGTGGAGCATGCCGACCACGTTCCTGTCCGGCTCGGCCGCGGCCGCCGGCATCGCCACCATCAATTCGATCGGCAATCTCGGCGGCTTCTTCGGCCCGGCCGTGATCGGCTGGATCAAGGACCGTACCGGCAGCTTTGCCGGCGGGCTCTATTTCGTCGCCGCGCTGCTGGTGCTTTCGGCCGTGCTGACGCTGTTGCTCTCCCGTTCACAGCCTGCGCAGGCCGCGCAGCCGCAAACACACTAACTTTCGGAGTCCTCTGATGCGCAATTATTCCATCGCCGCCATTCCCGCCGACGGCATCGGCCCCGAGGTGATCTCGGCCGGCGTCCGCGTGCTCGAGGCGCTGGCCAAGCGCGCCGGCGACATCGGCTTCACCGTCAAGACCTTCGACTGGGGCTCGGACTACTACAAGAAGCACGGCGTGATGATGCCGGCCGACGGCCTCACCGAGCTGAAGAAGTTCGACGCGATCTATTTCGGCGCGGTCGGCGCGCCCGACGTGCCCGACCACATCACGCTGTGGGGCCTGCGGCTGCCGATCTGCCAGGGCTTCGACCAATACGCCAATGTGCGGCCGACCAAGATCCTGCCGGGCGTCGCCTCGCCGTTGCGCAATGTCGGCGTCGGCGATCTCGATTGGGTGATCGTGCGCGAGAACTCCGAAGGCGAATATGCCGGCATGCGGCGGCCGCGCGCATCAGGGGCTGCCGGAAGAGGTCGGCACCGAAGTCGCGATCTTCACCCGCGTCGGCGTGACCCGCATCATGCGCTATGCCTTCCAGCTCGCGCAGTCGCGGCCGCGCAAATTCCTCACCGTCGTGACCAAGTCGAATGCGCAGCGCCACGGCATGGTGATGTGGGACGAGATCGCGGCCGAGGTCGCGGCCGAATTCCCCGACGTGACCTGGGACAAGATGCTGGTCGACGCCATGACGGTGCGGATGACGCTGCATCCGAAGAGCCTCGACACCATCGTGGCGACCAATCTGCACGCCGACATCCTGTCCGATCTCGCTGGCGCGCTGGCCGGCAGCCTCGGCGTCGCGCCGACCGCCAACATCGATCCGCAGCGCCGCTTCCCCTCGATGTTCGAGCCGATCCATGGCTCGGCCTTCGACATCACCGGCAAGGGCATCGCCAACCCGGTCGCGACCTTCTGGACCGGCGGCGCAGATGCTGGAGCATCTGGGCGAGAAGGACGCGGCTGGGCGGCTGATGGCGGCGGTCGAGAAGGTCTGCGCGGCCGGCGTGCTGACGCCTGATGTCGGCGGCAAGGCGACGACGAAGGAGGTCACCGACGCCGTGATCGACGCGATCCACGGCTCCAACGTCTGAGGGGAGAGACGATGTAACCCGGCGCTTCCCGCCATGCGAAAAGGTTCCACATGCGGGCTTGCCTTGGCGCGCATGGGGACTATTCGTTGTCGCAGCCGAGTCGGCGGCGGACTGTCATACGTCCGACGCCGGGCCAGAGATATCAGGGCCGTCCTGATCGGGCAGGGGGAGAAAGGGCAACACTATCATGCGTCGTCATCGTCGGGCCAAGATCGTTGCAACCGTTGGCCCGCCAGCAACTCGCCGGAAATGCTCAAAACGCTGTTCATGGCCGGCGTGGACACGTTCCGCCTTAATTTCAGCCACGGCACGCAAGCCGATCACGCCAAAGTCCATGCCGCGATCCGCGCCCTGGAGCAGGAGGTGCAGCGTCCGATCGGCATCCTGATGGACCTGCAGGGCCCGAAGATCCGCGTCGGCACGCTGCGCGACAAGAAGATCACGTGGAGGCGGGCGAGAGCATCCGCTTCGTGCTGAAAGGCGAGCGAGGGCGACAAGATGTCGATCCCGCTGCACCATCCGGAGATCTTTGCCGCGGTCGCGCCCGGTCACGATCTTCTGATCGATGACGGCCGGGTCCGCGTTCGCGTTACCGGGCCTCACCGATGATCACATCGACGCCAAGGTGGTGGTCGGCGGCGCAATCTCCAACAACAAGGGCGTCAATCTGCCGGGCACGATCCTCGATCTGTCGCCGCTGACGGCGAAGGACCGCTCCGATCTCGAATATGGCCTCAATCTCGGCGTCGATTGGGTGGCGTTGTCGTTCGTGCAGAAGCCCTCGGACGTGATCGAGGCGCGCGGCCTGATCGGCGACCGCGCCGGCGTGATGGCCAAGATCGAGAAGCCCGCCGCGCTCGATCATATCGACGACATCATCCAGCTCTGCGACGCCATCATGGTGGCACGCGGCGATCTCGGCGTCGAGATTCCGCATGAGGACGTGCCGGGCAAGCAGAAGGAACTGGTGCGCGCCTGCCGCCTGGCGGTGAAGCCGGTGATCGTGGCAACGCAGATGCTGGATTCGATGGTGGCGGCGCCGACGCCGACCCGCGCCGAAGTTTCCGACGTCGCGACCGCGATCTATGACGGTGCGGATGCGGTGATGCTGTCGGCGGAATCGGCCAGCGGGCAATATCCGCGCGAGGCGGTCGCGATGATGGACAGCATCATCAAGGCCACCGAGAGCCACAAGATGTATCGCTCGATCATCGAGGCGACGCAGCCGGGCGAAGAGCAGACGCCGCCGCATGCGGTGGCCACCGCCGCCGCCGACTTGGCCTCCGCGATCCACGCCAAGGCGATCGTGGCCTATACGTCGAGCGGCACCTCGGCCTCGCGCGTCGCACGCAAGCGGCCGAGCCTGCCGATCCTCGCGATCACGCCGAACGAGGACGTCTCCCGGCGCATGTGCCTGCTGTGGGGCGCGCACAGCGTGCTGTCCGAGGACATCAACAACTACGAGGAGATGGTCGATCACGCCACGCGCTTCGCGCTGGAAGAGGATTTTGCCAAGCCGACCGATCTTGTGGTGGTCGTCGCCGGCATCCCGTTCGCGCAGGCCGGCACCACCAACAATCTGCGCGTGGTGACCATGCCGCGGTAGGCGGCGCTACTCCAACAGCGTGTCGAACTGCATCAGGCCGTCGGCATCGAAAAACTGGTAGGCGCGGTCCTTGACGACGACGTCGAAGCAGCGCTCATGCGGGATGCCCTCGCCCGGATTGCCTTCGCTGTCGTCAAGCGTTCGGCAATAGCGGGCGCGGTCATCGATGCGCCAGGTGCCGCTCCGGCGCGGACGATGCGCCGCGCCCGCCAGCACCGACAGGGTGCCGTCGGCATGAAGTTGCCAGGTGAAAGGTCCGCCGGCGAGCGCACTACCGAGGCTGAGGCTCTCACCGGCCAGCTTCGCCTTCAGCGCCTCGGCGCCGAGCCGCGCGCCCTCGGCATGCGCGAGGCTGGCATCCGGTCCGATATCGCGGTCACCCGCCGCCGACAGGATCAGCCAGAGCAGCCGGCCGATTTGACGGAATGTCGGCTCCGGCTTGCGCGGGCCAAGCGGCGCGAGCGGCGGATCGCTGTTGATCCGGTGCACGATGACGAGATCGTAGGCCGGAATCACGAAGGCATACTGCCCCTCGGCCCCAATCGCCTCGAATGTGCCGGCCGGCACCATGACGGTCGGCGCGCCCATATCGCTCGGAAATCCGATCCACCAGAGATAGCCGTAGCCGAGGCCCGGACCCAATTCAGGAAACGCGGTGGAGTAGGCGTGCACGCTGTCACGCACCCAGGCTGCGGGGACGATCTGGCGTTCGTGCCATTTGCCGTCGTGCAGATAGAGCAGCGCAAAGCGGGCGAGATCGCGCGCGCTCATTCGGATCGGGTAGGCGGGATGGTTGGACGCCGGACCCCTGACATAGCTGCCGTCGGTCGGCTGATAGTCCTGCATGCCGATGGGACGTGCGATATTGGTGTCGAAGGCCTTGAAGATCGATTGCGCCGTCGCCCTCTCATAGATGCTGCCGAGCGCATTGAAGTCCCAATTGTTGTAGTACCAGAAGGTGCCGGGCGCGTGGCTGCCGCGCGGTGGGCGCTGCCGCGCCATGCCCGGCGTCTCATAGAGCGCGGCGTGGTAGACGCCCGAGCGCGCCTTGAGCAGATCACCGACGGTCGCGGACTTCTCCGTCTCGGTGAGGCCCGGTGTGTTGTCGTCGACGCCCAGGCTCGCGAGGCTGGTGTGGAGGTCGATCCAATGCTCGCTCACGGCGATGCCGATCAGCGCGCTGAGCAGGCTTTTGCGGATCGAATGTAGGTTGCTCTTGGTTGTAATGTCACCCCATTCAGCCACGACACGGCCGTGCTGGATGATCATGACCGCCGCGGTCGGAGCGATCCGCAGCGACCAGGCCTTGGCCTCGCCGATCCGATCAGGCGACCAGCCGGCTGCCTCCGGCGTCGTGGTCTCGAAAGCTGCATCCGGAAAATTGGCGGCGATCCCGGCAGGCTCCGCGGCGGCTCCGCTGCAGCCCGAGACCATGCCTGCCAGCGCGAGCGCGACCAACCATCGACCCACACCCGCCAGTCCGTGCCGTGGCATTGCAGCCCCCGCATTCTGTCTGCCACATCTTGATATCGCATTCCTCCCATCGTCAGGAGAATGCGCCTTGCAGCCGGCTCGCAAGGCCGCGATGCTAACCGGAGCATCTCCCGCGGCTTGCGTCCATATGCCACGAAGCGACGTCATATTTATTTAATGAAGCCGCCAGAATACGGCAACAGGCGCCGTCTACGCTGAACCCAAATCAACGAGCACGTTCGTTGCCGGCTGACGCACGAGCACACCCTGCGTTTGAGGGCTGCGACTGCTTGCGCGCGCGCCGACGATGGAGCAGGGCAAGGGGCGGATGTTGCGCAGGCTCGCGGCGGCTTATGTCGTTATCGTGGCGGTATGCCTGGGCTTCGCAGCGAGCGCGATGTCGGCGTGGCTGGTTGCGGCACCGGCTGCAGCGATTCAGGCGCGCGATGCGTGCGTTCGACCTGATGCCGGCAGCCAGGTCGGTGAAGCGCAAGACCTGCGCAGTCACGACGGCGTTCTCGAACTCGATCTCGTCATCCGTGATCAGAAGATGCCGGATGGAACGGTCCGCTATTGCTATCTAACGGCCGAAGGACAACCGTCGCCGACCTTGCGCCTTGGCCCCGGCGATCTGCTCGTCATCCATTTCAAGAACGAGCTCGTCGACACCGTTGATGCCGCGCCCGAGATCAGCAGGGCGCCAGCTAACGCTAACGTGCCGGAGATCGCCAAGGCATTGGGGCCGATCTGCACTACCAAACCCGACGTCGATCCCTGCGCCCGTGCTGCGATGACGCCGGTGTCGACCAACCTGCACTTTCATGGGCTCTCGGTGCCTCCCGTCTGCCATCAGGACGACGTGCTCAAGACGTCACTGCAGCCGGACGACCCGCCGTTCGAATACCGGGTTCGTATTCCCATAGACGCGCCGCCCGGTCTTTATTGGTATCACCCGCATATCCACGGATTCAGCAAGACGCAGGTGCTCGGCGGTGCGTCGGGCGCTCTCATCATCGAGGGGATCGAGCGCGCGGCTCCCCTGCTAGCCGGGCTCCCCGAACGCGTCATGGTCATTCGCGACCAGGATCTCATCAATCCGCAGGCGGTGCCGTCCAGATCGGAGCCGGTCATGTCGAAGAGCCAGCTCGACGGCGATGGCGATGCAATGAACACGGGCACCGGCTTCGGCAAGCCTTCCAAGGATCTGTCGGTCAATTTCGTGCCGGTGCCGTATCCGGACTATCCGTCGGCACAACTGGCGATGAGGCCGGGAGAGCGGCAGCTCTGGCGCGTGCTCAATGCATCCGCGATCACCTATCTCAATCTCGCTCTGCTGATCCGCAACGCGCCGCAGCGGCTCGGCGTCGTCGGAATCGACGGTGTGCCGCTTCACTTCGGCGGCAGTCCGTCGGCACCGGTGCAATGGGTCGATCACATCGGCGTGCCGCCGGGCGCCCGCGTCGAGTTCATCGTCGAAGGGCCTCCACTCGGAGCATCGGCCGTTCTGGTTACGCGTACGGTCGATACCGGGCCCGCCGGCGAGAACGATCCGAACCGCGCGCTGGTTGCGATCAGGGCGGATGTCGATGCGCCGGAGCCGCAGGCGACGCTCCCGTCGAGCGTCGAGGCGCTGCCGCCCCCGATCCGTCCCTGGATCGGAGAGGTCCAGCCGGTGCGTGTCCGCAAGCTGTTCTTCTCGGAACAGCTTGCCGATCCCAACGATCCCAATAGTCCAACGACGTTCTTTCTCACCGTCGACGGCAACGCCCCCAAGCCGTTCGATCCGAATTCCGACCTTCCCGATATCGTCGTCAGGCAGGGAGATGTCGAGGATTGGATCGTCGAGAACCGGTCGCGCGAGCTACATGATTTCCACATTCACCAGCTGCGCTTCCAACTACGCGAATGGTCGGGCATCGCCGTTAACGAGCCATTCCTGCGCGATACCGTCAACGTGCCCTACTACCACGATCGAATGTTGAGCTATCCGAGCGTCCGTTTGCGCATGGATTTTCGCGCTCCCGAGATCGTCGGCACATTCGTCTATCACTGTCACGTTCTCGAGCACGAGGACGGCGGCATGATGGGACGAATTCAGGTCGTGCCGCGCATCACCGCAAGTTCCACCACCCCCCACTGAGCAGTCGAGAGGAGAACCTTGATGCCTGATACGCGCAAGTCACGTTTGCTGCATAGCTGCCGCCTGGGCCTTAGCGCGATGGCGCTGGCCCAGTTCGCGGCCGGTCCGGTGCTCGCCGCCGAATGGCCGCCGTTCGGCGGCGAGCACGGCACGCGGACTCCGATCAAGCACGTCATCGTCATCATCGGCGAGAATCGCAGCTTCGATCACGTCTTCGCCACCTATGTTCCGCAGCGCCACGGCGAAAGCGTCTTCAACCTGTTGTCGCAGGGCGTGATCAAACTCGACGCCAACAATAATGCCGTGCCGGGGCCGAATTTCGAGAAAGCGCATCAATTGTCGGCGCAGGATGTCGGCGGCTCCGACGCGTTCCTGCTGAGCCCTCCCAAGCAGCAATTCCCCGGGGATCAGCTGCCGGCGCCGTTGGTCGGCGGACCCAAGGTGTCCTACATCCCCAACCAGTGCGGTAGCGCGCCGATCACAAGCTGCGAGGCCAGCCTGGCATTGGCGCAGCAAACGGAAACCGGCCTTGATCCCGATTTTTATCAGTACCTGCTGACCGGTGGCACGGGGCAGGCGTCGCAGACGCCCGACCAGCGGATCACCGGTGTCAACGCGCTGCCCGCAGGCCCCTTCCAGCTCACGAACGGATCGAGCCTTCCCTACGACGCCTATGCGGCCAGCCCGGTGCATCGTTTCTATCAGATGTGGCAGCAGCTCAATTGCAGCAGGTCCGCGGCAAGCCGTGACAATCCGGCCGGCTGCAACGGCGGCCTGTTTGCATGGGTCGAAGTCACCGTCGGCGCCGGCGGCAACGGCGCGAACCCTCCGGCCAATTTCAGCACCGAATATTCTCCGAGCGCAACGACGACGGGCGAAGGCTCGACCGCGCTCGGTTTCTACAATGTGCAAAAGGGCGATGTGCCCTATTTGACCAGCCTCGCCCGGACTTATGCCATGAGCGACAACTTCCATCAGTCGGTCAACGGCGGCACCGGTGCCAACCACATCATGCTCGGCCACGCCGACGCAATCTGGTTCAGTGATGCCAATGGCCGGCCGGCCGCTCCGCCGAACGGCGCGAAGGTCTTCACCGGCACGCCCGATGCGGGCACGGTGAACGAGGTGGAGAATCCGAACCCGGCTGCGGGCACAAACAACTGGTACATCGAGGACGGCTACGGCAGCGGCGGCAATGGTGGCTTTCCGCCGCCATATTCCGTCAGCCCGGTCTCCGGCGGCGGCTCCTACAGCGACTGCTCTGACATCGCTCAGCCGGGCGTCCGGCCGATCGTGGATTTCCTGCATTCACTGCCGCGGCCGATCGATCCGCATTGCGAGCCGGGCCACTATTATCTCCTGAACAACTACAACCCCGGATATTTCGGCAACGGCAAGAATGCCTATCTCGACCACAATCCGTCCAACACGCCGTTCACGATTCCGCCGTCGTCGACGCGCAGCATCGGCGACAGCCTCAACGCACGCAACATCTCGTGGAAGTACTATGGCGACCAGTGGAATAATTACGTCAACGATCCCTATCAGCTGAATTGGGGCGCTGCCGGGCCAAACGCGGACGAATATTGCAACATCTGCAATCCGTTCCAATACGACTCCTCGATCATGTCGCACCCGGAGCAGGTCGCGGCTCACATTCAGGACTCGACGAACCTCTACAGCGACATCACTCAACACACGTTGCCGGCGGTCTCGTTCGTCAAGCCGAGCGGTTACACGGACGGCCATCCCGCGTCGTCGAAGCTCAATCTGTTCGAAGGCTTCGTCAAGAAGATCGTCGACCAGGTGGAGGCCTCGCCTTACGCCAAGGACACCGCGATCTTCATCACGTTCGACGAGGGTGGCGGGTACTTCGATTCGGGCTATGTGCAGCCGCTCGATTATTTCGGCGACGGCACGCGCATTCCGCTGATCGTGGTGTCGCCCTTCGTGAAGCCAGGTCACATCGCGCACGACTATTCCGATCACGTTTCGATCATCAAGTTCATCGAGCGCAATTGGGGGCTCTCGCCGATCACCTACCGCAGCCGCGACAACTTCCCGAACCCCATTGCCGAGCCGGGCAATCCCTATGTTCCGCTCAATAGCCCGGCCATCAGCGATCTGTTCGAGTTGTTCGATTTCGAATAGAGCGCTGCGTTCTTGTTCCAGCATGGCGTCCGCCGGCGGCAGCCTGGCGGACGTTTTCTTGATGGCAGCCCGGAGCAGGGCGGTCGCAAGTCCCGATTCGACCGGCGCGTTCCCTGCGTTGGCATCACCCATCGTGGCAGCGGCGCTTGCTCGAATCGTGAGGAGAGCAACCTGCTGCGCCAATCGTTCGAATAGCTGGAACTATTCACTGCTTCAACGCGGATACCGTTTCTTATCCACGGCAATAGCGCATTTCCCCGAGAAAGCACCGCTTCTGTCGCCTGACTGTCGTAACGCGCTGTTATCGCGGGCCTGTGACTTAGGGGGGCCTGAGTCGCCTTGAATGAGCGGCGGAAGCAGCGTGCGGCCGATCGAGCTGCCGCGGAGGACAGGCTGCTCGTCATCGCAATGTCACGAGAAGCTGTTAGGTGGCGCGCATGGGAATTGAAACTGCTGGTGACGAAAGCCCAGACCGGCGCTTTCGCACGTTGTTCATCTCCGATGTTCATCTCGGAGCCCGGGGCTCTCAGGCCAATCTCCTCGTCGATTTTCTGCGCCACAACGACGCCGACACCATCTATCTGGTCGGCGATATCGTCGATGGCTGGGCGCTGAAGTCGAACTGGCACTGGCCGCAGTCGCACAACGATCTGGTTCAGAAGATGCTGCGCAAGGCGCGCAAGGGCGCCAAGGTCGTCTATGTGCCCGGCAATCACGACGAGTTCCTGCGCGGCTATTACGGCACGCATTTCGGCGGCATCGACGTGGTGGAAAACATCGTGCACACCGGTGCCGACGGCAAGCGCTATCTGGTGATCCACGGCGACATCTTCGATCTCGTCGTGCAGAACGCGCGCTGGCTCGCTCATCTCGGCGACAAGGCTTACGACTTTGCCATCCAGATGAACCGCCTTGTCAACTTCTTCCGGCGCATGTTCGGCGTGCGCTATTGGTCGCTGTCGCAATGGGCCAAGCAGAAGGTCAAGAACGCCGTCAACTATATCGGCGCGTTCGAAACCGCGCTGGCGGCGGAAGCGCGCCGTCATGGCGCCGATGGCGTGATCTGCGGCCATATCCATTACGCGACGATCCGTGACGAGCAGGGCATCCGTTACATGAACTGCGGCGACTGGGTCGAGAGCTGCACGGCGCTCGCCGAGAACGAGGATGGCAGCTTCGAGATCATCACCTGGGCCGATCCTCTGAAGCAGCAGGCGCCGGTGCCGCAGGTGGCGACACGGGCCGCCGCCTGATCGATGCGGATCCTGGTCGCGACGGACGCATGGCATCCCCAGGTCAACGGGGTGGTCCGGACGCTGACCATGATGGTGCAGGCGGCGGAAGCCCTCGGCCACGAGATCGTGTTCCTGACGCCGGAATCGTTCCGTACCTTCGCGATGCCGAGCTATCGCGACCTGCGCCTCGCTTTGCCATGGCCGGCGAAGGTGGCGAAGCTGATCGCCGAGCACCGGCCGGACAGCATCCATATCGCCACTGAAGGGCCGATCGGATTGTTGGTGCGGCGATACTGCCGCAAGCATGATCTGCCGTTCACGACGAGCTTCCATACCCGCTTTCCCGACTACGTCGCGGCGCGCGCACCGGTGCCGGAGGCGTGGGTGTGGGCGACCATGCGCTGGTTTCACGGACCGAGCCAGGCGGTGATGGCGGCGACGCCGGCGCTGGCGAGCGAATTGAAGCAGCGTGGCTTCGCCAACGTCGTGCTGTGGCCGCGCGGCGTCGACACCACATTGTTCCGGCCGCGTGAGGTCGACCTCTGTCTGCCGCAGCCGGTGTTTCTCTGCGTCGGCCGCGTCGCGGTGGAGAAGAATCTCGCGGCTTTCCTCGCGCTCGATCTGCCGGGCACCAAGGTGATCGTCGGCGACGGACCGGCCCGCGCCGAGCTGGAGCGCGACTATCCGGATGCCGTGTTCCTCGGCGCTTTGCAGGGCGAGGCGCTGGCGAAGGTGTACGCGGCCGCTGACGTGTTCGTGTTTCCGAGCCGTACCGACACGTTCGGTCTGGTGCTGCTCGAAGCGCTTGCTTCAGGCTTGCCCGTCGCGGCGTTTCCCGTCACCGGTCCGCGCGACGTGATCGGCCCCGCGCAGGTCGGCGTGCTCGACGAGGATCTGCGTTCTGCATGTCTCGCCGCACTCGCGATTTCACCACAGGATTGTATGGACTTCGCAGCCAACCATACCTGGGACGCTTCGACCCGTGCGTTCATCGCGCATATGGCGATGCTGCCCGCTTCGGCGGCGGAACTCCGAGCCGATTGCGGTGCTGGCGCCACAGCCGAGCTGCGTCGCCTAGCTTGCGCCAGCGCCGGCGCGCGCGATACAACGCGCGTATGACAGTCCAATCGCCGATCCTTCCCGTCACCGCCGCCGACATCGATGCGGCGGCCCGTGTGCTCTCAGGTGTCGCCGTGCGCACGCCGCTGTTGGCGCCGCCGGTCCTGAGCGAAGTGCTCGGCGCCAGGGTGTTCGTGAAGCCCGAGGTGCTGCAGCGAACCGGATCGTTCAAGTTCCGCGGCGCCTACAACAAGCTGTCGTCGATTCCCGAGAGCGCCCGCGGCAATGGCGTGGTCGCGTTTTCCTCCGGCAACCATGCCCAGGGCGTGGCGCACGCCGCGCAGCTCCTCAAAATGCACGCGACCATCGTGATGCCCATGGATGCGCCGGCGGCCAAGCGCGAGCGCACCAAGGCCTATGGCGCCGAAATCGTGCTCTATGACCGCGACAAGGAGGACCGCGAGGCGATCGCGCGCGAGATCGCCGGCAAAAGCGGCGCCACCGTGGTGCCGCCTTACGACGATCCACTGATCATCGCCGGCCAGGGTACGGCGGGGCGCGAGATCGCCGAAGATCTGCAGGCGCTCGGCGTCGCGCCCGACGTCGTGGTGGTGCCGGCCTCCGGCGGCGGCCTGATCGCGGGCGTCGCGACCGCGGTGAAGGCGCGCTTTCCGCAAGCGCAGATGATCGTGGCCGAGCCGGCGGGGTTCGACGATCATGCCCGCTCGCTGCGCGCAGGCCATCGCGAGGCGCATGACGCCAAGGGGCGGACCATCTGCGACGCGCTGATGGCTGCCATTCCCGGCGAGATCACCTTTGCCGTGAACAGCCGGCTGTTGTCGGGCGCGGTCTCCGCCTCCGACGCGGAGGTCGGCCGCGCGATGGGCTTTGCATTTCGCGAATTGAAGCTCGTCGTCGAGCCGGGCGGGGCGGTGGGCCTTGCTGCGCTGCTCGCCGGGCGTCTCGACATCGCCGGCAAGACTGTGGTGATCCTGCTCTCCGGCGGCAATGTCGATGCGGATCTCTACGCAAAGCTGATCGCCTGATCTGACAGACGGCCGACGCGCGGTCAGCCGCGCGCCGTGATCACAATAGCGCTCACGAGAAGAACGCGATCTTTTCCGGCTGCGTCATGCGCCGGATCGGCGTCAGCGGGTCATTCGCTGCAACGGGCCGCTGCAACATGCCGCTGGCGAGCAGCGTCGAGCCCAGCGATGGCTGCGGAAGGGGCTTCGGCAACGGAGGAAGCGCGGCTGCAGGCCGCGGCTGCTCCTGCGCCACCGGCCGGGTTGGCTCCTGCAGCACGGGCTGTGCCGGCGCCACGGGCGCAGGTTCTGGCATGGGCGCCACCGCGAGGCGAGGCGCCGGGGCAGGGCTCCGCGGAACAGGCACGGACGACGCGACGGATGGCTCCGCCAGTGAGGCCGCCATTGCCGTCGCCGGTGCGGCTTGTGGTGCTGATGGTACAGCCGCAGCCGCCGGGGCTGGCTCGCGTGCCGGCGCGAGCGGCTCGGCGAAGGTCGCGACGATGTCGTCGTCGACTGACGCCGGCGCCTCAGTGCCATGATGGATCGCGCCGCCCGGGTTGAATTCCGCGTCGTCGTCGGCATCGGGCGCGGCCATTTCCGCGGCGATGAGATCGAGGATCGCCTCGTCATGGGCATCTGCCTCGGCCTTGGTCACGACCACGATGTCGAGATCGTCGTCTGCTGCAGTTGACGCGACAACGTCATCCACGGCCTCGGCGCGTTCGCCGGTCGCTTCAGACTGTGTTGACGCCGCCGCCATGGGCGGGGTCGCGAGGGCTTCGGCCTGGAGCTGCGCCGGCGCTGGCTGCTGCATCGGCTCGGATGGCCGGACAGATGCCTCGGCTGCGGCCTCTCTCGCCTGCACCCGCGTGGCGGCGACCTTGGCGATCGGTTCGAGCGGCGCGTCCGCCGAAGCGTTCTCTGCAGCAGGTGCAACGACAGCAGGTGCTACGGCTTCGACGGCCGGCTGCGCCGCGCGAGCTATGGTGCCCATTGGCATGTCCGGAGCGGCGACGTCCGGGCTGGCATCAGCCGTCCTGTCGCTAACCTCAGGCGACGAAGCCTCCACGGGCGCGGCCATATCAGGAGCAGGCGCTGACGACGCGCCCTGATCGAAACCGTCGAGCTGCGCCTTGATCACGTCGAAGGCTGCGAGCAACGCGGCGCGTGGATCGGTGCCGGCGAGCTGATCGCAAGCGGCTTCGATGGACACGACCTGGGAATCGATCAGGTCGCAGATCCGGAAGTCCGCGCCGATCTCGCGCCAACGCCAGGAGATCTCCTTGATGATGCGAATGCCCTTGCGCACCGGCGTCAGGTTTGGCTCGAGCGCGAGGCTGTCGAGCGCGGCAGCCGCTGCGCCTTCCGCGCCGGCGACGGCATGCCTGATCGCAGCGAGCACTTCGGGGAGCACGCTGGCTTCGGCCTGCTGGGCCGCCTGCATCTCCTGCTGCTGCTGCAGGCGCTGCTGCGCGGCGAGAGCCTGCTCGATCCGCGCTACCGCATCGAGCACCATGCTGGTATCGGCGTTGCGGTTGCGCTTGGCATATTCGCCGAGAAACCAGCGGCCGCGCGAGGTCTCCATGAACGCGTCTCGGATCGCCTCATAATCGGCCTCGCCCGGCTGGGCCGGGCGGGCGGAAATCGGCGAGAGAGCGAAGACGTCATCGACCATGGCAAACTCGTCGCGCAAATCGCTGCGCGTTGGCATAACGATCACCATGATATTGACCGAATCGCAATTGAATTGATGTTGTCAGGCGGACAAATCCCCATTGCGTCACGTGGTACAGCTCGGCGATTCGCGCGCCGGCTGGGGATTTTCTATGGCGCGATGTTCGTGTTGTCGGGCACACATCTGCCGTTCTTTCCCGTATGGCTACGGGCCATCGGCCTGGACGCGTCCTGGGTCGGCATCATCATCGCTGTTCCGGCCATCACGCGCTTCACGGTGCTGCCCTTCATCACGGCGCTCGCCGAGCGCCACCATGCGCTGCGCGGCGCGATGCGACTCTCGACTTTTGCCGCGGGACTGGGATTCGCGCTGCTCGGCCTCCAGCACTGGCCTCTGCTCGTCTTCGTGATCTATGCTGCGATCTGCTGCCTGTGGACCCCGCTGGTGCCACTCACTGACGCCTACGCGCTCCGTGGCGTGCTGCTCTACGGGCTCGATTACGGGCGCCTGCGGCTGTGGGGATCAGCCGCCTTCATCGTCGGCACGCTGTTGTGCGGAGGCCTGGCGGATGTCATCGCGCCGGAGCGGCTCATCTGGCTCATCGTCTCGCTCGGGCTGCTCAGCGCGGTCGCCAGCCTCCGGCTGCAGCCGCTCGAAGCATCGCCGCGAGCGGCGGCGATCACGAAGGACGATCGAGGCCTGCTGCGAGATACCGGCTTTCTCTGCATCATTGTGGCGGCCGCGTTGATCCAGGGCAGCCATGCCGCCTACTACACGTTCTCGGCGATCGACTGGCGGGCGCAAGGCTTGACCGGCCTCACCATTGCCGGCCTGTGGACGCTCGGCGTATTGGTCGAGATCGCGGTGTTCGCGCTGTCGTCGCGCTTCACGCTGGCGCCGGCGAGTCTGGTCGATGATCGGTGCCGTGGCCGCGGTGCTGCGCTGGCTCCTGACGGCGCAGGAGCCGCATGCCATCGGCCTTGCGGCGGTCCAGCTCAGCCACGGCTTCACCTTTGCGATGACCCTGGTCGGCACGATGGGCCTGCTGGTCCGCTACGTGCCGGCGCATATGACGGCGCGTGGCCAGGGCTACTACGCTGCGTCGAGCGGGATCATCGGCTCCGCGGCGTCTATGGTGTCAGGGCCGGTCTATGCGCAATACGGGCATGGCGTCTATTATCTGATGGCCCTGATGGCCGCGTTGGGTGGCGTGCTGATGTGGCTGGTCCGCAGAAAAGTGGCGCTTCAACCCCATAGCGCGGTATCCGGCGGATAGATCAGGCTGTCGTCGTAGAGCAGGCCGTTGTCGCGATCCGCGGCGAGCAGCAATGGCCCGTCGAGGTCGACGAAGCGCGCCTCCGACGCCAGCAGCATTGCGGGCGCCATCGACAGCGAGGTCGCGACCATGCAGCCGACCATGATGTCGAAGCCGAGCGCCTTCGCGGCGTCGGCCATCGCCAGCGCCTCGGTCAGCCCGCCGGTCTTGTCGAGCTTGATGTTCACGGCGTCATAGCGATCGCGCAAGGCCTCGAGCGAGGCTCGGTCGTGCACGCTCTCGTCGGCGCACACAGCGACCGGACGCTTGATGCGCGCGAGCGCCTGGTCCTGCCCGGCGGGCAGCGGCTGCTCGACCAGCGTGACGCCGACCGCGGCGCAGGCGGCGAGGTTGGCCTCGAGATCGGTCTCGGTCCAGGCCTCGTTGGCATCGACGATCAGCTGCGACTGCGGGGCCGCGTTGCGGACCGCCGCAATTCGCGCCGGATCGCCGGGACCGCCGAGCTTGACCTTCAGCAACGGCCGGTGCGCCACCTTGGCGGCGGCTGCCGCCATGATTTCGGGTGTGCCGAGCGAGATGGTATAGGCGGTGACACATGGCTGCGGCGCGCGTCGCCCCAGCAGCTCCCAGATGCGCTTGCCGCTGAGCTTGGCTTCGAGATCCAGCATGGCGCAGTCGAGCGCATTGCGCGCTGCGCCTGAAGGCATCGCCTGTTGAATGCCTTCCCGATCCATCCCGTCCGCGACCGGGATCTGCATGGCGAGCAGCGCCTCCAGGGTTGCCTCCGGCGTTTCGCCGTAACGCGGATAGGGTACGCATTCCCCCCGGCCGCGCACAGCGCCCTGCCGCAATTCTGCCACGACAGTGACGGCCTCGGTCTTGGCGCCGCGGCTGATGATGAAGCTGCCGGCAATCGGCCAGCGCTCGATTTTTGCGATCAACATGGGAGAATTGAGCAAGGTCATTGAGACGTCAGACGATTTCTGAACCTGGGCGGACGGGAATACCAGTTATCACGGCCTCGTGTCCCCTGACCGGCATTCGCGCCTTGTCCGGGCCCCAGTTCAGCTGACGTTGGCGGCAGAGCAACATTGGTTAAGTAATTCTTGCTAGAGCAGCGGCTGTGGATTCGACGTCGGTATAACAATCTTCTTCCGGTGAAGGGGATGCAAACGTCAAGTCACTGCACTGGCCGGGATTCGACAAGGTGTAATGGCGCGGTGGAACTTTCCGATTTGAGAGGCGACGATCCGTCGGCCTGGGGGCGGGATTCGTGAGCGCTGGCCCGACATTGGAACGGAATGCACAGGGCAATGCGTTGTCGCTGCGGGCGGGTGGCGCGTGGACGGCGCCGTTTGCCCCGATGCTGGAGAAGCTGGTCGCAGAGGCCGAGAAGCTCGCCGGCAGTAAGCTCGCCGTGTCGATCGACGTCTCCGGGGTATCCAAGCTCGACACCTTCGGCGCCTGGCTGATCGAGCGGCTGCGCCGCAGCTTCTCGCAGGGCGCCATCGAGGCCAAAATCAACGGGCTCTCCGCCAACTACTCGTCGCTCGTCGACGAGGTTCGCCGCGTCTCAGTGGCGCCGGCGGCCGAGGCAGCGACGGTCACCATCACCGGCATGCTGGAGCAGATCGGCCGCACCGTGGCCGGCATCTTCAGTACCGTTGCGGCGCTGATCGACATGCTGGGCGCGGTGCTGGTCGCGGTCGCCAGGGTGGTCATCCGTCCGCGAAGCTTCCGCCTGACCTCGACGGTGCATCATCTCGAACAGGTCTGCTGGCGCGCGGTGCCGATTGTCGTGCTCATCACCTTCCTGATCGGCTGCATCATCGCGCAGCAGGGCATCTTTCATTTCCGCAGGTTCGGCGCCGACATCTTCGTGGTCGACATGCTCGGCGTGCTGGTGCTGCGCGAGATCGGCGTGCTGCTGGTCGCGATCATGATCGCCGGCCGTTCGGGCAGCGCCTACACCGCCGAGCTCGGCTCGATGAAGATGCGCGAGGAGATCGACGCGCTGCGGACGATGGGCTTCGATCCGATCGAGGTCCTGATCCTGCCGCGGCTGCTGGCGCTGGTGATCGCGCTGCCAATTCTCGCCTTCCTGGGGGACATCGCAGCCCTTTACGGCGGCGGTCTGGTAGCCTGGTTCTATGGCGGCGTCGACCCCGAGGCCTTCCTGCTGCGGCTGCGCGATGCGATCTCGATCGATCATTTCACCGTCGGACTGATCAAGGCACCGGTCATGGCCGCGGTGATCGGCATCGTCGGCTGCGTCGAGGGGCTGGCGGTGCAGGGCAGTGCCGAGTTGCTCGGCCGGCACACCACGTCATCGGTGGTGAAAGGCATCTTCTTCGTCATCGTAATGGACGGCGTGTTCGCGATCTTCTTCGCGGCGGTCGGGATGTGAGCATGGCGCCGCAGCAGTTTCCCGACGCCATCATCCGTGTGCGCGATGTCACCGTGCAGTTCGGCTCTACCCGCGTGCTCGACGGGCTCGATCTCGACGTCAGGCGTGGCGAGATCCTCGGTTTCGTCGGCCCCTCCGGCGCCGGCAAATCGGTGCTGACCCGCACCATCATCGGCCTGGTGCCCAAGGTCTCGGGCCGCATCGAAGTATTCGATATCGACCTCGATGCCGCCGATTCGGCCGCGCGGCGATCGGTCGAGCGGCGCTGGGGCATCCTGTTTCAGCAGGGCGCCTTGTTCTCCTCGCTGACGGTGCGGCAGAACATCCAGTTTCCGGTGCGCGAATATCTCAAGGTGTCGCAGCGGCTGCTCGACGAGATCATGGTGGCCAAGCTCGGGATGGTCGGATTGCGGCCGGAGGTCGCCGACCGCTTCCCGAGCGAACTGTCCGGCGGCATGGTCAAGCGGGTGGCGCTGGCGCGGGCGCTCGCGCTCGATCCGGAACTGGTATTCCTGGACGAGCCGACCTCCGGCCTCGATCCGATCGGCGCCGGGGATTTCGACGAACTGGTGCGAACCTTGCAGCGCACTTTGGGCCTGACCGTTTTCATGGTAACGCACGATCTGGACAGCCTTTACACGGCTTGTGATCGTATCGCCGTTTTGGGGAACGGTAAGATCATTGCGGCAGGATCGATGGCCGACATGCAGGCCTCGGAGCATCCCTGGCTGCGGCAATATTTCCACGGCAAACGCGCGCGCGCCGTGACGGGATAGCGAATGCATCGGCGCGGATACCGGAGTTTTTGATGGAAACGCGGGCGAATTACGTCCTGGTCGGATCGTTCACGCTGGCGGTGATCGCGGCGGCCATCGGATTCGTCCTCTGGTTCCAGAGCCTGCACACCACCAAGCAGCGCGGTCCGCTGCGCGTGATCTTCGAGGGCCCCGCGGCAGGCCTGCGCAACGGCGGCAGCGTCACATTCAACGGCATCAGGGTCGGCGAGGTCATCTCGGTGAAACTCGACAATCCACGCCGCGTGGTTGCGCTGGCGATGATCGAGAACAGCGCCCCGATCCGCAAGGACACGGCGGTGGGACTCGAGTTCCAGGGCCTGACCGGCGTTGCGGCGATCTCGCTCAAGGGCGGCGAAGAGGCCGCGCCGCCAGTGCCGCTCGACCAGGACGGCGTGCCGGTGCTGACAGCCGATCCCGCGCGGCTGCAGGACGTCACCGAGGCGATCCGCGGCACGCTGCAGAACATCAACCGGGTCGTGGCCGACAACCAGGAGGCGGTGCGCAATTCGCTGAAGAACCTCGAGGTCTTCACCCAGTCGCTGGCGCGCAACTCCGAGCGCATCGACAACGTGATGGCACGGGTCGACGGCGTGATGGGCAAGGCCGACAGCCTGATGCTGGGTCTCAACTCGCTCGCCGGCGGCAAGGATGGCGGCGAGCTGATGCTGACGGTAAAGTCGATCCGCGAGCTGGCGGAGGATTTCGACAAGCGCTCCGGTGCGCTGATGACCGATAGCCGACGAACATTGGGCGACATCAGCCGTGCCGTGAACAATTTCGACCGCAATCCGACCCGGGTACTGTTCGGCGCGAGTTCGAGCACGGCCAGTCCCAGCAACGCGCAGGCCTCGCAACCCGCGCCGGCCGCGAGCGAGAGGCGGCGGTGAGAGGGGCGAGTGGCGAATAGGGCGTGGCGAGTAGGGGGCGAATAGCGAATAGCGAGTAGGGTGGTCTGATAACCCGCTTCGCCGTCGCACCCAGAGCCGCGTGAGGAGTCTCAAGGAAGCAAGCCCGAAAACAAAACGGAGGCCGCGAGGCCTCCGTTTTTCGTATGCAATCGGCTATTCGCCAGGCGCTATTCGCTATTCCCTACTCGCCCTCTCTCACGCCAGTCGTCCGGCAGCGTGGGCGAGCAGGGTGTAGACGAGACCCGTCTCCGAGGTGAGCTGGTTGCGCAGCGCCTGCGGGTTGCGGTCGTCGCGGGCCACTTCGTCGAGCAGCCGCTCGAACTCGGTGATGTAGCGGTCGACCGTCTGCTTGAAGCTGCGGTCGGCGCGATATTTGCGGGCCACCTCGTCGAACGCTTTCTGGCCGGCGGGCGTGTAGAGCCGCTTGGAGAAAGCCTTGGTCTCGCCGCGCTGGTAGCGATCCCACATTTCGGCAGCGAGACCGCGATCCATCAGCCGGGCGATGTCGAGCGACAGCGATTCCAGCGGATTACCGGACTGTGGCACCGGGCCACGGTTACGCGGCGCTTCGCGTCCGGCATTGCCGCTGTTGTCAGCCCGGCTCAAGAGGTCGGAGAGCCAGTTGTCGCGGCCCTGGTCGGCCGAAGGACCCATCGGCGGTGCTTCCACACGACGCGGCGACGGCTGCTGCATGCCGAGATCCGGCGGCGGAAGGTTGCTGGCGCTGCCGGTCTGCTCGCGCATCCGGGTCTCGTTGCGCCCGCCGGCCGCAACTGCGATCGGCTCCTCCTGGCGAACGTCCTGACGCACCGTCGCCGTTGCGGTCCGGGTGGTGGCTGCGGCCACCACGTCGAGCCCGCGGCCATGCTGCGCCACGATCCGGTTGAGCTCGGCCAAAGCCTCGATCTGGTCGACGATCACCTTGCGCATCTGCGAGGTGCTCTCGGCCGCTTCCTGCGGCATCTCCAGCACACCACGCCTGAGCTCGTTGCGGGTCGCCTCGAGCTCGGCCTGCATCTCGCCGGCCATCTGCTTCATGCTTCCCACCAGGCTCGCGAACTTCTCGGCCGACTGCTTGAACATCGAGTCGGATTCCTGCGTGCCCTGCTGGTAGATCTCGTGCAGGGATGCTGCCGTGAGCCTACGCTGCTCCTCCGCATTGGTGCGGATCGCCTCGAATTGACGGCTGAGCGCGGTCGCGCCGGAACCGGCGGTCTCCGCCACCACGCGGGCGATGTCGCGCGCGCGCTCCTCGGCGGCCGCCAGCGATTCGTCGAGCAGGGTCGTGAAGCGCGACAGCCGCTGGTCGAGGTCGGCGGTGCGCAGATCGATGGTCGTGACCAGCGATTCCAGCGTGGTCTTGCGCTCGCCGATCGAGACCGTCGCGTCGCGGTTGCTCTGGTCGATCACCGCGGCCGCTTCGATCAGCGCCTTGCCATGCGCGTCGAACTGGCCCGACAGCGCGTTGAGGTTCTCCAGCGCGCCGGCGGTCTTGCTGTTGAACAGGCCGAGCTGATCCTGCAGCGCCTCGGTCGCAGCGCCGTTGCGCGACGTGACGTCGTTCATCGCCGACACGAAATCGGCAACGCGGGTCACCAGCGCGCGCTCGAGCGAGTTCAAATTGTCATGGGCGCCGGTCAGCACCTCCTGCAGCAGGATGTTGCCTTCACGCAGCCGCTCGAACAAAGCGACCGTGTCGGTGCGCAGGATCTTGCTGGTCTCCTGCATCTCGGTCACCGCCGCGACCGACACCTGGCGCGACTGCTCGATCGCAGTCCGCGAGGCCGTTTCCAGCTCCTTCAGCGACTTGCTGATCGCGGAGGTCGCGATCTCGCCGGCCGAGGCGATGGTGCGCGCAACATCGGAGCTGTTTCCGATCATCGCCTGGGAGAACGCCTGGCCGCGAGTTTCGATCGCTCGCAGCGCGTCCGAGGTGGCGCGGTCGATTTCGACCGAGAGTTGCTGGGTCTTGGAGCCGAGCGCCTCGACCAGCGTACCGCGCTTGCCGTCGATGATCTGTGACAGCCGTTCGGATTGCTGCTGCACATAGGTGACGATCTCGTCGGTCTTGCCGGTCATCGCCGAGCCGAACGAATTGCCGGCGGCGAGCACCGAGCGCTCGATCTCGGTCGAGGTCGACTTCACTCGGGTCGAGACCTCGTTCGAGGCCGCGACCAGCGCGTTGTGGGCGTTCAGGGCACTGGTCTGGATATTGTCCGTGGTGCTCGCGGCGACCGCGTTGATCGAACGTTCGATCTCGACGGTGATGGCCTTGAGCTGATCGGCCGTCTCGCCCGAGGCGGCCGTCAGCAAGCTCTGGGCCTCGCGCGCCCGGCTGATGATCACAGCCGTGGTCTCGCTCGATGTCGCAGTGAGAACGGTCTGCGCCTCCCGCGCGCCGCCGGCGATGGCGGCCACGGTTTCGGTCGACACCGTGGTCAGCGAGGTCTGGGCCTGGCGTGCGCTGTTGAGGATCGCCGCCGCGGTATCAGCACCGACGGACGACAGCGCGCGCTCGATGTCACTTGCCAGCGATTTGACGTGGTTGGCGGTCTCGGACGACGCCGCGATCAACGTGTTTTGCACCTCGCGCGCGCTGCCAACGATCGATGTCGCCGTGTTGGCGCTGACCGCGGAGAGGGCACGCTCGACATCGGCTGCCAGCGACTTGACGTGATCGGCTGCCTCGGAGGATGCCGAGGTCAACGTGCCGTGGGCATCGCGGGCGCTGTTCACGATCGCGGACGCGGTGTTGGTGCCGGCGGCCGACAGGGTGCGCTCGATGTCGACGGCCAGCGACTTCACGTGGTTGGCTGCTTCCGACGACGAATTGATCAGCGTCGTCTGCGCCTCGCGGGCACCGCCGGTAATCGCTTCGGCGGTGGCCGTGCTGGCGAGCGTCAGCGAGCGCTGCACGTCAGCCGTGAGCGCCTTGACCTGCCCGGCGGCTTCATTCGACGCGGCCAGCAGGGTGTCCTGCGCCTCGCGGGCGCTGGCGGTGATTGCCTCGGCCGTCGTGGTGCCGGCAAGCGAGAGCGAGCGCTGCACGTCGGCGGTGAGCGCCTTGACGTTGTCGGTGGCGTCGGAAGAGGCCGAGACGAGCGTGGTCTGCACCTCGCGTGCACTGGCCAGGATTGCTGCGGCCGTCGCCGTGCCTGCAGCCGAAAGCGAGCGCTCGACGTCGGCTCGAGAGCGACTTGATCTGGTTGACCGTCTCGCCGGAGGCTGTTGACCAGCGTGGTCTGGGCCTCGTGTGCGCTCGCCAGGATCGCGCTTGCAGCGCCGTCGCCAGCGGTGGTGAGGCGCGTCGACTCCACCTCGTGCCGATCGGTCGGATCGTTGAGCTGCGTGCCGACATCGCTCGAGATCGTCAGCAGGGACTGCTGCGCGGAACGGGCGCCGGTCTGGATGGTCTCGCTGGTGTTGATCGACGAGGTTGGTCAGCGCGCGCTCGGCATCCTCGACATGCGAGCGGATGCTGGCGGACAGCAATTCGGCACGGCTCATCAGGTCTTCGCTGGCCTGGCGTCCGCTGCTTTCGATGCGGCCGGCTACGGCCTCGACGCGCGAGCCGAGCAGGTCCTCGAACTGCGAGACGCGGCGGTCGATGTCGGTGGCCACCGAACCGACCTTGGTGTCGATGCTGTGGTGGATCTCCTGGAAGCGGGCGGTCACGGCATCCGTGAGCTGCACGCTGGAGCCGTTGATCGTCTCCGACACCGTGGTGATGCGCTGATCGATCGCCTCCAACGCCTCGGCGGTGCCGTTATGCAGCGAGGAGGTGAGGACGGTCAGGCGCGAGTCGATCGAATGGATCGCTTGCGCGGCACCGTCGGTCAGCGAAGAGGTCAGAACGGTCAGGCGCGAATCGATCGACTGGATCACCTGCGCCGCGCCGTCGGTCATCGAGGTGGTCAGCGCGCCGAGCCGGCCTTCGATCGTCGCGGTCACGGATTGGGCGCGCGTATCGAAGGTATCGCCGAGAGTCTTCAGCCGACCGTCGACGGATTCGTCGAACGAGCGCATCTTGGTGTCGAGAGCGGCATCGAGATTGGTGATGCGCGTCTCGATCGTGGTCTCGAACTGCGACAGGCGCTGATCCATCGTGGCGGTGATCGATCCGCCGTTCACGCTCAGCTTGTCGTCGAAATTGTCGACATAGGTCTTGAGGCTGTCGGCGATCTCCTGGGTGCGATGACCCATGCGCTCGACGATCTCGCCGCCGAACGTCTTTACGGTCCGGTCGAATTCGGTGATGTGACGGGTGATCAGCGCGCCGAGCGTGGACGAATCACGGGCGAACCGCTCCACGAGCTCGGTGCCCTGGTTTCGCACCAGCTCGTCGAATGCGTTCATCTGCAGCGACAGCGAGTCGTGCGCGGTTTCGGTCTGGCCCACCACCTTGGCGACCAGCGCATTGACGGTGGCGTCGAGCGATTCGGTCGCCTTCTCGCCGCTGCTGAGGATGTGCCCGGACAGCCGCTGGCTGGCGTCGTCGATCTTGCTCACGAGATCGCCGCCGCGCAGCTCGAGCTCCAGCAACAGCGAATCGCCGGAGGCCTTCAGCGAATCGTGCACCTGCTCGGTGCGCATCGAGATGCCGTCGACGATGCCGGCCGCACGCTGCTCGAATTCCGCGGTGATGCGGTCGATGCGGTCGTTCAGCAGTTCGTGGACGCGGTCGGAGAGATCGGCGAATTCGTCGTGGACGTGGCCGGTCTTGAAGTTCAGGCTGCTGGTCAGTCGCTCGGAGGCGTCGAGCACCGCGCGGGTGGTCTCCGCACTGGCTTCCTCCAGCCGATCGAGCAGGTCGCCACCGCGCTCGCCGAGCGCGAGAATCATGTTGTCGCCGGCATTGCTCAGCGCGCTGGTGATATGGGCGCCGCGCTCCTCCAGCGCACCGGTGATGCTCTTGGCGACCTCGTCGACGCGCGAAGCGATCGCGTCCGAGATCAGCGCAATATCGTGGCGAAGGTCGATCTGCACGCCGGAGATGGCGCTGCGAACCTGCTCGGCCTGGCCGACCAGATTGTCGCGCTGATGGGCGATGTCCTGGAGCAGGGCACGGATGCGGACCTCGTTGTCGCTGTAGGCGCGCTCGAGTGCGGAGACCTCGTTGGCAACCAGCGTTTCGAGTTCGCCGGCGCGCGCGATCGCGCGCTCGACGCCGTCGCCCATCGCGGCGACCTCGCGGCGTATGGCCTGGCCCACGGTGACCATCGAATCGGAGGCGGCGCCTTCCGGCTCGGAAAAGCGGATCGCGACCTGCGCCATCGACTGGGCGATCAGCCGCATCTCCTGACCTTGCCAGGAAAGGTTTGCGAGGAAGTAGAACAGCAGCACGGGCGCGACGAACACGGCAGCGAGACCGGCGAGAATCAGCACGCCGCCGTTCTGGCCGATCACGCTCTGCAGCGATGACCAGAAGCCGACGGTGAGCAGGCCGCAGCCGACGAGCCACGCTACGGTGAAAAGCGTGGGCAGCAGGCGTGAGGGACGACCCTTCTGGATGGCCTGAAGCAGCTGGCCGATGGTCTCACGGTCGTCATTGGCCGCCGGCCGGCGGGCGATCAGCGGGGGCGGATCGTTGATGTCGAATGCCGGTCGCTCCGCCGAGCCCGGACGCAGGTCGAAATTGTCGCCGAAGCCCGGCGTGCCGGTCGGCATGCTCGGCGGCGCTCCGTCGCTGCGCACCGCTCCTTGAGATCCCTCAGCCCCCGAAACGTCGCTGATGTTCAAAGCCTCCTGAATGGCCGACAGCGCGACTTCAGTTGGGTCTTTGACCTTCTTGGGGGTGTTCGCCATGGTGAGTTCGAGCCCTCGTCCTTTCAATCCGGTGAGCCGCGCACGAGTGCCCCCTCGAAGGCTCGGAACCGAATTCATCCTCTACGGGCCTAAGGCCCGGCAATCGCCGGCCAGCCCGCTCCATCCGGACATCATCCTATTGGTTGCGGGTGGTGAAAGAAACGGTCGCGATTAAGAGATTCTTAATCATCGTTAACAGCGGCCGGCGGTAACGCCTTACAAGTCTTGCTAATTCCGGTTTTTTCCACGATTGGGGCGGAGCTGCGTCCAAAACAAGGCTACCCCACGACAAATTTTAGGTAAGGATGCATTAACCATTCCCGTGCTTGGCTCGGCCAACGCGACTCGCCGCGCACTGATTTGGACCTGTTCATGTCGCCTGACCTGCAATGGATCGACTGGATGCCTTCGCCGCCGCTGGTTCCCGACGACGGACCTATCAGTCTCCACCAGTTGCGCAGCATGACCCTCGGCGATGCCGATCTCGAGCGCGAGGTGCTGTCAATGTTCGCAGCCCAGTCGGCCCGTCTGTTCGCCCGGCTCACCACGCTGCCTGACGACGCCGCGGCGGTCGCGCACACGCTGAAAGGTTCGGCGCAGGCGATCGGTGCCGCCGATGTCGCCGACGCCGCACAGGCGCTGGAGACGGCGATCCGCAGCGGCAACCCGACCCGCGCCTTGGCCGAGCTCGGTTGTGCGGTTGCCGAAGCGCGGAGCGCGATCGAGGACATGCTCGGGCCGTCTTGATTGCCAGCTTCAGCCTGCACTAGCGTGGAACGGGGCGAGCCGTTATAGGACACCCCGACCTTATCCTCCGCAGCACGAGCACACATGGCCAAGATCAACTTTGTCGACCACACCGGCGCAACCCGCACCGTGGAGGTCGAGAACGGCGCGACCGTGATGGAAGCGGCGATTCGCAACGCCATCCCCGGTATCGAGGCCGAATGCGGCGGCGCCTGCGCCTGCGCTACCTGCCACGTTTATGTCGACGAAGCTTGGCGCGAGAAGGTCGGTCCGCCGTCGCCGATGGAGGAGGACATGCTCGATTTCGGCTACGACGTGCGGCCGAATTCGCGTCTGTCCTGCCAGATCAAGGTCACCGACGAGCTCGACGGCCTCACCGTCTCGACGCCCGAGCGACAGGCCTGATCGCGACCTGATCATGTGCGCCGGCCTGCCGGCGCCTCGAAACTTGGCGGTATCACTTCCACGCCACGCCGCAGCCAGGGCTGAAAGGCCCTGACCAACTCTGCCGTCAGCGGCGTCGGCTTGCGCGTCTCCTCGTTGATCAACACCATCGTCGCCTGGGCCGAGGCGACGCATCGCTCGTCCGAGAACACCACCTGATCGCAGGTCACGGAGGTCCGGCCGAACCTGACGACGCCGAGCCCGAGTTCGATTGTCCCCGGCCAGCGCAGCTCGGCGCGAAAATGCATGTCGAGGCGCACCATGATCCAGCTTAGCCCCGGCTGCATCAGCCCGTAATGCGGATCCTTCATCAGCGTCACACGCCCGGTCTCGAAATAGGTCGCATAGACGGCGTTGTTGACGTGCTGGTTGGGATCGAGATCGCCAAAGCGCACATTGTCGCTCAGCCGGTAGGGAAAGTCCTCCAGACCTGGAATCGAAGGATCTGGCATCGAGGCGTTGAGGGCAGGCGCGTTCACCGAATGATCTCCGTCATGTCATCGTCCTTCGTAAGCGGCGGGGTCGGCTGCGGTGCCGCCGGGCCGATATTTAAGCCTTTCCCGAAGCGTCCCGGTTGGCTAGACAGTTTAGGCCGCAATCTCTTGTCACCATATCCTTCCGACGCCCGGCGGGCGCCTCCAACCAACAAAGAAGCGACATGAGCGAAGCGATCAAGACCGACGTGCTGATCATCGGCGCTGGCCCCTGCGGACTGTTCGCCGTGTTCGAGCTGGGACTGCTCGACATCAAGGCGCATCTCATCGACATCCTCGACAAGCCGGGCGGCCAGTGCGCCGAGCTCTATCCGGAGAAGCCGATTTACGACATCCCCGGCGTGCCGATGGTCACGGGCCACGGCCTCACCGAAGCGCTGATGGAGCAGATCAAGCCGTTCAGTCCGACCTTTCATTTCGGCGAGATGGTGGAGAAGGTCGAGAAGATCGGCGATCCCGGATTCCGCATCACCACCGATGCCGGCAAGGTGTTCGAATGCAAGGTCGTGGTGATCGCAGCCGGCGGCGGCTCGTTCCAGCCCAAGCGTCCGCCGGTGCCGGGCATCGAGGCCTATGAGGGCCGCTCGGTGTTTTATGCCGTGCGCAAGATGGAGCAGTTTCGCGACAAGAACATCGTGATCGTCGGCGGCGGCGATTCCGCGCTCGACTGGACGCTCAATCTGCATCCGCTCGCCAAGCGCGTCACGCTGGTGCATCGTCGCGACGATTTCCGCGCCGCGCCTCACAGCGTCGAGCAGATGCGCGCATTGGTGAGCTCCGGCCAGATGGATCTGCGCATCGGCCAGATCACGGACGCTCGAGGGCGACGATGGCCGGCTGTCCGCAGCCATCCTCAAGGGTAACGACAACGCGGTCGAGACGATCGCCTGCGATATGATGCTGCCGTTCTTCGGCCTCACCATGAAGCTCGGTCCGGTGGCGGAGTGGGGGATCGCGCTGGAGCACAATCTCGTTCCGGTCGAGACCTCCGCCTTCGAGACCTCCGTGCCCGGCATCTTCGCGATCGGCGACATCAACACCTATCCCGGCAAGATCAAGCTGATCCTGTGCGGCTTCCATGAAGGTGCGCTAATGGCTCAGAAAGCGCATCGCTACGTCTATCCGGAGAAGCGGCTGGTGTTCCAGTACACCACCTCGTCGTCGAGCCTGCAGAAGAAGCTCGGCGTCAGCTGAGCCGATTGTGTCCGCATGTTTCAGCCGACGGCCTCGCCAGAGGTCGGCGGGCTGCGGCACTGGAACGCTCCTCGAAATGGCCTTAGTCTGCAGCGATGCGGATGCCGGACTGGTCAAGGTGACATGATGAAGCTGAATGTGTTTTCCAGACTGCGGCTCACGCCCCATGCGTTCAAATTCGCTGCCGCGGCGCTCGTGCTCGCGGCCGCTTTCGCCGCGCGCCCGGCTGCGGCGGAGGAGCCCTCCGCGGCGGGCCTGTGGCAGAAGATCGAGGACGGTGAGCCGGTGCTCTACGTGCTCGTCGTCGACCACAATGGCGTCTACGAAGGGGTGATGGCGAAGCTGTTTCCGAAGCCGGGCGATCCGCCGAATCCGACCTGCGCCAAATGCACCGACGACCGCAAGAATGCGCCCTGGCTCGGCATCTCCTTCATCCGCGACATGAAGCGGAATGGCCTCAAGTACGAAAACGGCAACGTGCTCGATCCGCGCAACGGCAAGGTCTACAGCGCCAAGATGACGGTGAGCCCCGACGGTCAGGAACTGACCTTGCGCGGCTATATCGGCTTCTCGCTGCTCGGCAAGGACGAGACCTGGAACCGACTGCCGGACAGCGCGATCTCGCAGATCGATCCGACCGTCGTCGCGAAATACCTGCCGGCGCAGGCAGCGGTGCCGACGGCCAAGTCGGCCGCTCCGGCAATGAGCAAGAAAAGATAAGAAGCGAACGCCCTTTTATGCGGTCGTCGCCCGGCTTGACTGGGGCGATCCAGTCCCGACCGTAGTGCCGGCACACATCAAGAGCGGGCCATTCCTGATCCGCCCTTGATGTCTCGTCGCTTATTGCGACAGCTTCACGAAGTTCGGAAACTTCAGCTTGCCCTCGGCGATCGCCTTCGGCCACACCGACGACCTGCTTGCTGTCCTGCCACTGGAAGACGAGGCCGGTGATGAAGCCAGGGCCGGACTTGATGCCGTGCGTGAACTGGTCGTCCTTGCCGTAGAAGGCGATGTGGCCGATGGTGCCTTCGTAGTTCGTCTTCTCCATCTCCGTGACCATCTTGTCGGGATCGGTCGAGCCCGCGCGCTGGATCGCCTCGGCGATGATGTAGACGTCGTCATAGGCGGTGTAGCCGGTGTAGGCCGGGGCGTGCCGAACTTGGCCTTGAAGGCCTGCGCAAACGGCTTTGTCTTCGGCGTCACCGCGACGTCGGGCGTGGCGACTGCGAGCGACGGCACGCCGTCGGCGGCGCCATTGGTGTCGTTCCAGAAGGTCGGGCTCAGCGCCTGCGCGCTGATGCCGAACATCGGGATCGGCACCTGCTGGTTCTTCCACTGCACGGTCGGCTGCACGCCGACATGCGAAATGCCGGTAACGATCACGTCCGGCTTCTTGGCCTCGATGTTGTTGAAGATCGGCGTGAAGTCGGTGGTGTCGGGCGAAAAGCGGACATGGTCGACCACCTTCAGTCCCGCTTTCGGCAGGCAGCTCTCGTAGCCTTCATCGAGCGGCTTGGTCCAGGCGGCATCCTCGCTCATGATCGCCGCCGTTTTGAATTTAAGGTTGTCGACCAGGAGCTCCTTGGCGGCGTCGCAGACGAGCTGGGCTTGCGCGGCCGAGGTCAGATAGCCGTGGAAGGTGTACTTGTTCTTCTCATAGTCGTTGTGGATCGCCTTGGTGATCTCGTTGGACGCCGCGCCCGGCGTGATCAGCGGCATCTTCAGCCGCGCCGCCCACGGCTCCAGCGCCAGCACCACCTCGCTGATGTAGCTCGCAATCACCGCGGAGACCTTGTCCTCGCTGACGGCGCGCTGGAAGGCGCGCACCGAATCCGCTGACGAGCTCTTGTTGTCGTAGGTGACGATCTCGATCTTGCGGCCGAGAATACCGCCCTTGGCGTTGATCTCGTCGGCCGCGATCTGCGCGCCGCCCGGCGTCGCTGCACCCGCGATCGACTGCACTTCGGCGATTACGCCGATCTTGATCGGATCGCCCGATTGCGCGGCGGCCGGCGCCGCAGACGCAATCGCAGCGGCCATAGCCAAGAGGGCGAGCGGGCAAGCAAGCGAGTGGGCAGGTGGCGGCGAGCAGGCATTGAACCGAAGCATCCGTTTTCTCCCTGGACGACTTTATCGTTTTCTTAGTCGCGCGATCGGCGATCGAGCGCCAGCGCGCGGAAAGTCTACGCCTCGGGCGATACGACTTGGGAAGCTGCTGGCAGGAGGAACGGAGGATGCCTATTGCTGCGGTGCCGGTGGCGCCGCGGGCAAAGGCAGCGGTTCGGCATTGATCGAGGCTTCCGGCGCATCGAGGTTCAGCACCTGCGCCGCAGCCGGCAAGGCCGCATCGGCCATCGCGGCATGGCCTTCCGCCGTCGGATGCACGGCGCCGCCATAGACCGCCGACAGCACGCCCCAGGCGGCGTCGTGGATGTCGGAGGGCTGCATCGAGGCCGGCAGGCCCTGCGGATAGGTCATCGCCGCGAAGTAGCTGTCATTGGCGTCGCGGATCCAGCGGGCCCGCGGCAGATAAGCGCGGTATTCGGCAGCGCTGTGGCCGCACAGCAGCGGCTGGCTGGCGGCGCTGACGATATCGGGATCGAAGCTGTTACCGGTGGGCGAGAAGCAATCGCGGTCGAACTGCGGATCGGTCTCGGCGCGGGCGCAGAAGCCGTGATTGGCGAAGGCCGCCTGGTGCGCGTCGACGAAGGTCATGCGATCGGTGCGGGGATCGCGGCACAGCACGCCGTTCTGGCATTGCGCGAGCGCGGACAGCGTCGGCAGGAATTCGTTCTCGACAAAGGCGGTGACCTTGGCGAGCCGCTGCGGATTGGCGTTGAAGGAGGGATGGATGTCGAAGCCGGCGCGGCCGCCGGGGCAGGGCGTGCCGCCGGACATCAGCGCCGGATTGCCGTAGGACGTGTAGATGACGTGGGAGAGATCACCGACCAAGGGCTTCAGCGCCTCGCGCAGCTTGGCAAAGTCCTGCGGCAGGTCGCGCGTCAGCTCAGCGCGTGAATCGTCGACCGAGCCGATCAGGCCCGAGCGCTTGAACAATGTCCGTTCGGTCGGCGTGTCGACGATGACGTCGGCGACGAGACCGGAAAAGTTGATGTCGTTGGCGCCGATCGATAGCAGCACCAGGTCGAGCTTGCGATCGGGCTGACGGCGCTTCGCTGCGGTCAGCGCATCGCGCAATTCGCCGAGCTGGCCGTTGACGCCGCCCTGGCAGGTCGTGAGCGAGCGTCCCGGCGTGCATTCGCGGGCGCGCTGGCTGCCGAACAGGCCGTCGGCGATGGTGGCGCCGGTGCAGGCCAGCGGCAAATAGGTGACCGCGATATGCGGGTAGCGCACCGCGAGCGCCAGCGCGGTACGGGTCTGATAGGAATACAGCGAGCGGTGGCAGGCGGCATTGAACCAGAGCGCGCTATAGCGCTGCCAGTTCTGCAGCGTGTCCGGCGCCTCGCAGGCCCGTCCGCCTTTGAAGCCGGCGCGGCTCGGCCGGTAATATTGCCCAGCGGTGCCGCCGAGATAGGAGCGGAAGCAGAAGCCTTCGTCAGACAGCGCGATCGCACGGTCCGGGTTGCCCTCGCCGGAGGCAATGCTATCGCCGAGACCGGCGATGAAGACGTCGCGCACCTCGATGCCGGTGGACAGCCGCTGCGGCGCGTCGGATCCGGAGGAGACGTCGACGGTGGCCACGGTCTGGCGGCCGTAGCGGACGCGCAGATTGACCGGCTCGGCGCAGTCGAAGGTCTGCGATTGCGGTCCGTCGCCGTCGTCGAACGACCAGACGCAGGTGGCGCCGACCGGCACCGCGCCTGACAGCCGCACGGTGATCGGGTGATCGATCGGTGTAAGGTAGTTTTCCTTGACGTTGTCGCGGGTGCAGGGCTGGTTGACTGCGACCCGAAGGGTCGATGCACAGCCGGTTGACGACGTTGCGCGCCCAGCCGCGGCCGTCGCTCTGCAGTTCGAGCCCCTGCTCGGCGGCGAGAATGCTGCGGTCGCGGGCGGCTTCGACATGGAGCTGGAAGTCGCGCTCCTCGCGGAACAGGCGGAAGCGGTTGCGGACCTCCCAGCTGATCTGCATCGGTTCGGCTGCGCCGAACTGGGCAGCCACCGGGCGTAACGCAAGCACTTGCAGCGTGCAGGCCACCGCAAGCGCTGCGATCGTGAATCGAAGGCGAAATCGGGTCATGGTGAGACGTTTCACGTCAGAGTTGGGGCGGAAATAAGAGGATCATTCCGCTCGCGGGCTGCCCCGATCCTGTTATCCCTGCGACTGCCGCTTCACACGTTGCGGGACCGGCGCCGGGGCGGGGGTGGCGGATGGCTGACGAAAATTTCCGTTGAGCTTGCGGCGCTGCTGCCAGGGCACGACGACGTTCATCCAGAGCTCGCGAACGCCCATGATCGAGATCGCGGTTCCGAACGGAATGATGAAATAGAGCACGCGGAACACCAACACCGTGGCGATCAGCTTCTCTTGCGCGAACTGCGGCAACGCCAGCAACATGGCGGCGTCGAACACGCCGATGCTGCCGGGCGCATGGCTGGCAAATCCGAGCAAGGTCGACAGGATGAACACCACCGCTAGCGCCAGGAAATCGATCGGTGGATCCGATGGCATCAAGAGGTACATCGCCAGTGCGCAGAAGCCGAGATCGACCACCCCGATCAGGATCTGCACGAAGGTAAGCTGGGTCGACGGCAGCACCACCTTCCAGCCGTTCTGGCCGAGCTGGCGCCGATTCTTGCCGAGCGCGAGCCAGCCGAGATAGACCAGGATGGCGCAAACCAGCCCGATCGCGATCAGCTGGTTTATCGCCGGCGGAAGCTGATCCATGGTAGAGGCTGCCGCCGGATGCAGCATCATGCCGATGCCGAGCACGAAGATATTGCCGAGCCAGAAGGTCAGCCCGGACAGAAAGCAGATCTTGGCGACGTCGATCGCGCTCAAGCCGTAGTCGGAATAGATCCGGAACCGGATGGCGCCGCCGGTGAAGACGGTGGCGCCGATGTTATGGCCGATGGAATAGCTGGTGAAGGCGGACATCGCCGCGATCCGGTACGGGATGTGCTTCTTGCCAATCGTTCGCAACGCGAAAAAATCGTAGAAGGTGAGAGTGCAGAACGCACCGACCACGCACAGCGCTGCCAAGGCGATATGAGAGGGCGGGATATCCTTCAGCGCGGTCAGGATCTTTCCGGCACTATCGACCTTGAGACGCTTGACGAGGGTCGTGACGGCAAACGCAATGATCGCGACGCTCGCCGCGACTCCCAGCCGCTTCCAGCCGATCCATTTCTTGAAACCGCGCCCAAGCGTGGTCAGCAGTCGCTGCATTCATCCTCCCGGCGGGGCGGCATTAACATTTGGAAATCGGCGGAAACGGTTGCGTGAACCGCGGCAGGCGCGATCGAAGGAGTTCCTTTAAGCCAAAAAGCGGCGCTTGTGCAGTCCTTGACAACACCACTTTTGGCCTTAGCGGCGGGCACCTGTCACACGCCAGACACATAGTCCGTTTGCCTAACATAGGTCTTAATCGGCATCGGCCAACGTCCGCCAAAGGGATGGGGTTCCGGAGGTTCCGGCCACCGGCGCATGGCTCGCTTTTCGGAACATCCACTGCAGCCGTCGGTTAGCCCATCGTAGCCACGCAAACATGGCACGCATGGGCCGGGGAGGGGGTCCATCCACGTTCCCAACAAGAAGGATGCTGCGATGGGACTGTTTACCAAGGACATCAAGACGATGAACGATCTGTTCGTCCATCAGCTCCAGGACATCTACTACGCCGAAAATCAGCTGGTCAAAGCGTTGCCGAAGATGGCCGAGAAGGCGACGGACAAGCAGCTCAAGCAGGGCTTCCTGACCCACCTCGAAGAGACCAAGACCCATGTGCAACGCCTGGAGCAGGTGTTCAAGATGCATGGTGTCGAAGCGAAGGCAATCGACTGCCCGGCGATCGACGGCATTATCGAGGAGGCCGACGAGGTCGCGGGCGAAGTGGCCGACAAGGCGGTGCTCGACGCTGCCCTGATCAATGCCGGCCAGGCCGCCGAGCATTACGAGATCACCCGTTATGGCAGTCTGATCGCCTGGGCCAAGCAGCTCGGCCGCAATGATTGCGCCGCCGTTCTGCAGAAGACGCTGGACGAGGAGAAGGCGACCGACAAGAAACTCACATCGCTTGCCGAAAGCTCAGTCAATCTGCGCGCGGCCAGTTGATCACGAAAAAATTGCCGCCTGAGGCAAAACGCCGCGCGGGCCGCCCGCGCGGCGTTTCCGGCTTTCCAAGGCCGCTCGATCCTTCCGGACAGCCCAGTCGGTTCCCCGATTTCATTGTTCGATACTTGTCGAAGCATTCTTGCCGGCGCCCGGGCTAGAAGGCGTCATCCGTTCCTCCAACAGGAGCCCCGGCATGAACGATACCTCAATCGTAAGACTGGCCTGCCAGGCCGACCGCCTGTCTGACACCGGCACGCGCCTTGCCGGCGCGCTGACATTGGCGGCCATGAGCCTCGGTTATGGCGTGGTCCAGCTCGATGTCACCATCGTCAACACCGCGCTGCCGAGCATCCGCGCCTCGCTCGGCGGCGGCGTCTCGGAGCTGCAATGGGTGGTGAGCGCCTACACCATCGCTTTCGCGGCCTTCATCCTGACTGCGGGCGCGCTCGGCGACCGCATCGGCGCACGCCGCGTGTTCATGGGCGGCTTCGCGCTGTTCACTGCGGCCTCGGTCGGCTGTGCGGTGGCACCGAATGCGCTCAGCCTGATCGCCCTGCGCGCCATCCAGGGGCTCGCTGCCGCGATCCTGGTGCCGAACTCGCTGGCGCTGCTGAACCATGCCTATCCGGACCCGAAGGCGCGCGGACGTGCGGTGGCGATCTGGGCTGCAGGCGCCAGCCTCGCCTTGACCGCCGGACCGTTCGTCGGCGGCATCCTGATCGCGCTCACCGGCTGGCGCGCGATCTTCCTGGTCAATCTGCCGATTGGGCTCGCCGGATTGTGGCTGGCGCGGACCTATGCCCAGGAGACGCCGGCACACGCAAGTCATGAGCTCGACCTGCCGGGCCAGCTCGCCGCGATCGTGACACTCGGCGCGCTTGCGGCCAGCCTGATCGAAGGCGGAACGCGCGGCTGGGCCGATCCGTTCGTGTTGACGGGCTTCGTGCTCGCCATCGTTGCCGGGGCCCTGTTCGTGCTGCAGGAGGCGAAAGCGGGGCAGCCGATGCTGCCGCTATCGCTGTTCGGCGATCGGCTGTTCTCGGCGTGCGCGCTGGTCGGCCTCCTGGTGAACATCGCCGTCTATGGCCTGATCTTCGTATTCAGCCTGTACTTCCAGGAGATCAACCACCTCTCGCCATTCGTGACAGGCTTGGCCTTCGTACCGATGCTCGCCGTGGTATTTCCGGTCAATCTGATCGCGCCGCACCTGTCCGAGCGGATCGGCGCGCGCGCCACCATCGCGGCCGGCGCGGTGCTGGCGGCGCTGGGGTGTGTGGCACTGCTCACCATCGCACCGGGCACGTCCTACTGGGCGATCGGCGGGCAGTTGATCGCGATCTCCAGCGGGCTTGGCCTGCTGGTGCCGCCGCTGACCTCGACCTTGCTCGGCAGTGTCGAGGCCTCGCGCTCCGGGATCGCGGCCGGCGTGCTCAATGCGACGCGGCAGACCGGCAGCGTGCTTGGCGTTGCGCTGTTCGGCTCGCTGATCGCGCAGTCCGGCGCGTTCATCTTTGGACTGCGGCTGTCGCTGGTGATCTCGGCCGTGGTGATGGTTGGGGCGGCGGCCGCGATCAGTCTGCGTACGCGTCAGCCTGCCGCGGGGTGATGACTTCAGGTCCTGCGCAGGGCGAAATTGGCGCCGCAGAACGCCATCAATGCGCCCAGACAGAGCGCTGCCGTACCAGCGAGCACGCCGGATACCGACGGCACCGGGCTTGGTCCAGAAATCGCCTGCCCGGTGCCGGCCAGCAGCAGCACGCCGACCACGATCAGGAATTGCTGCATGCGCTTCGGCAGCTGGCCCGACACCGCACTGTGCATGATGGCGGCGATGAAATAGCCGCCGGCGAAGCCGACGGTCGCAATCAGCCACCAGGCCAGCGCGGAGCCGACCGGGATGAAGGCTCCGGCGTCGTGGCGCCAGAGCCCGCCGAGGTCGAGGCCAATCCGCGCCCCCAACATGTGCATGGCAAGCGCGAGCAGCACGCCGGCGGCCACGGCGCCGGCGTGAATCAGCCGGCGCGGAAAATACGGCGTCTCACTCATCGCCCATTTGTAGGACAGGGCACCTGCATGCCGCAAGGCGGCAATCACCTATGCCGCGATCGCGCAAGGACGCGTTTCGCTAAACCGGTTCGGGTCCGATGCTCTTGGACGGCGTCGCACCGGCCAAATGCGCTGAGTGGTTGCGTGGGCGGCTTGAGGCGCGCTGCAATCGAGCTCTGTAGAATTTGATCCCCGGTCGGGCTATCGCATATCGGAAGGCCGCGGTTGGCGCCCGGGAGAACGACACATTCATATCGAGACAACGACATCGGCTGGGCAGGATGTGACGAGCTACGCCTACAAGGCGTCGCTGATCGGGGCTGCGCACAGATTCGAGCTGACCGATGCCGGCCTCGTCTGGCACATCGCCGGCCGCTCCGGCACTTGGCCCTATGCCGAGATCGCTTCTGTCAAACTGTCCTATCGGCCGGTGTCGATGCAGGCCAAACGCTTTCGCACCGATCTGCGCAACACGAGCGGCAACCGGCTGAGCCTGCTCTCGACCTCCTGGCAAACCGCAGCGCTGATGGCGGCGCAGAGCGAGGCCTATCGCGACTTCATTGTCGAATTGCATGCGCGGATGCGTGACTCCGGCAGCAATGCCGTGCTGACCGGCGGTCTTGGCCACAAGACTTATGGCGCGGCCCTTGCGTTGAGCGCGGTGTTCGCTGTCGCGATGGCGGGGTTGCTGGTGCGTGCGCTCGCGGTCGGCGAATGGGCCGGCGCCGCGTTCCTGGTCGGCTTCGCTGCGCTGTTCACCTGGCAGGTCGGCGGCTTTATTCGTCGCAATCAACCGCGTGTCTACACATTCGCCGACATTCCGCGCACCTTGCTGCCGTAAGCCGGACATGCTGCGTCATCAAACGTGACTTCGGCGGGGACGCGAATTGCGACATGCTGCGGGCTTTCCAGAAGAGAGCAGGGTGGCGATGCCGGATCGGTCGCGACGAACACCTGATGCGGCCGAGATCGCTGCGATCAACGCCACGCATCTGATCGAGACGCCGCTCAAGCCTGCGGATCTGCTGTTCGTGTTCGGCACGCGCGTGGACGAGGCCTTGCGCGCCGAGACCGCATGCCGGCTCTGGCGTGACGGCTATTTCAAGCATGCGATCGTCAGCGGCGGGATCATGCCGGGCGGCGATGAGTCCGAATGCACCGTCATCAAGCGTGCGATGGTAGCGGGCGGCATTCAGGCCGACATCATCCTGGAAGAGCACCGCGCCACCAACACTGGTGAGAACGTCATCTTCTCATTGCCGGTGATCGACGCTGCGCTCGGTCTCGCCGCCATCAAACGCGTGATCTGTCTCGGCAACACCTGGACCGCGCGGCGCTATCCGATGACCTTGCATCGTCATTGGCCTGACGTCGAGAAAATGCTGCTGACCGTAGACAGTTTTGCGACGCCCCGCGCGCGCTGGCATGCGGATCCCGAATTCTGTCGCCGCGTGCTGAAGGAGTGGGACAAGATCGAGCCCTACAAGGCGAACGGTTTTATTGCCGATTGGCCGTAAGTCGCGCGTACTACTCAGTCGTATCGAAATCCTCTTCGTGCGCTTTGAGAATGCCCGCGAGCGTCTGCAATCCCGTCTCGAGCTGCGCCAAGGTTGGTCCGCCCAGTGCCAGCCGCACGGCGTTCGGCGCGTGGCCGGGCGCCACCGCGAACGTCGTCGACGGCGTCAGCGCGATGTCGCGCCGCGCGGCGGCGCCGACCAGAGCCTGTGAGCGCCAATGCGGCGGCAGATTGAGCCAGAGATGATAGGCCTTGCGGTTGGCCTGCACGGTGAAGCCGGCCAGCAGCGCGCTCGCAAGTTGCTGCCGCCGCACGGCATCCTCGCGCTTGAGCCGCGTCAGCTCGGCCGCGGTGCCGTCGTCGATCAGCCGCTGGCTGGCGGCGAGCGTGTAGCCGGAGGCGGTCCAGCCACCGGAGCGCACGGCGGCCATCAGGCTCTCGCGCAGCGCTGGCGGCGCAGAGATGAAGCCGAGTGCCAAGCCCGGCGCGACCTTCTTGGACAGGCTGTCGAGCACGATGCAGGCGTCTGGCGCTTCGGCCGATAGCGGCGGAATATCATCGAGAAAGGCGTAGACCGCGTCCTCGATCACGATGAGGCCGAGCTTGTCGACGACGCGCAAGAGCTCCGCGCGGCGCTGCGGCGGCATCGTCATGCCGAGCGGGTTCTGCATCACCGGCTGGATGTAGAGCGCAGACAATTTGGCTTCGCGATGCGCGCGCTGCACCGCGTCCGGCCGCACGCCGTCCTCGTCCATCGCCAGCGGCACCAAAGTAATGCCGAGCCGCGCCGCGATGCCTTTGACGAACGGATAGGTCAAGGCCTCGACGCCACAGCGTCCGCCCGGCGGCACCACCGCGGCGAACGCCGCCGCGATCGATTGCCGGCCATTGCCGGTGAAGACAAGCTGGTCTGGCTTCGGCATCCAGGCGCCGCGCGTCAGAAAGGCGCTCGCGCTGGCGCGCGCCGCCGCCGTGCCGATGCTCGAGGCCGGGCGCAGAATGACATCGAGGATTTCTGGACGCTGCAGCGCCTGCAGGCTCTTGGCAATCATGGCCGATTGGCCCGGCAGCAGCGGATAGTTGAATTCGAGATCGATCCGAGCGCCCTGCGGCTCATTAGGCAATGCGGTGGCCGCGCGGCCGTCGCCGGCGACGAAGGTGCCGCGTCCGACCTCGCCGACCACGAGTCCGCGCCGCAGCAGCTCGGTATAGACGCGGCTGGCAGTCGATACCGCGATGCCGCGCTCATAGGCGAAGCTGCGCTGCGGCGGCAGCCGGTCGCCAGGCTTCAGCCGGCCGGTTCCGATTTCGTCCGCAATCGCGTCGGCCAGCTTGAGGTAGTCGTGCGCAGACATGATTGCACCGAGGACAATAGTTCACTTGAACCGAGACATACGGTGCAATCGCCGGCGCAGCAAGCGGCTTAGCGGCGCGGGCAGGCAGGATCGACTAAGAGCGGCGCGCGGCCTTAATGCCTCACCACCAGCACCGAGCACTTCGCGTAGCGCACGACATGACCGGCATTGGAGCCGAGGAAGTAGGTGCGCATCGCCGGCCGGTGCGAGGTCATCACGATCAGGTCGGCCTTGACCGCAGCGGCCTCTTCCAGCACCTCGTGATAGATGCCGCCCTGGCGCACCGCGTAGGTGATGCGGTTCGGCGGGATGCCGGATTCGCGCGCAACGATCGATAGTGCTTCCTCCGCGGTTTCGCGCTGCTGCGTGTCGAAATCGGCCGGCACATATTCGGCCAGCATCACCGGCGTCATCGGCATCACGTTGAGCAGGCGGACGCTGCCTTCCCAGGTCTGCGCCAGCGTGGCTGCGGTCGCGATCGCGGGCTTGGCAAGATCGGTATCGGCCAGATCGATTGGAACGAGTATCGAGTTGAACATCTCGCGCCCTCCTGCATCCCGCGCATATTACGCGCTGGAGGAAGAGCGCTGTCAATCGCTGGAACCGTGCTTGAGCAGCTTGGGCGTGACGAAGGTCGATCAGCCGGCCGCGACCGAACGACGCGTCGCTCCAATCCTCGATTTCGAAATCGAGGATAGCCAAGCCGGAGGTCGGCAGGTTGCGGGCCAACTCCTGTCGCGCTGCGGCATCGCCGCTGCCGGTCAAGGCCAGCGCCAGCTCGTGCATGCCGGGATTGTGGCCGACCAGCATCAGCCGTCGCGGATCGACCGCGGCGGCGATGCGGATGCTGTGCAGCAACTGCATCACCTCGGCACCATAGATGTCCGGCACCCACTCGACCTGCGGTTTCGGCACCCGCGCCTGCATCATGGTCCAGGCGAGCTCCCAGGTCTGGCGGGCGCGCACCGCGGGCGACACCAGAACGAGATCCGGAAAAGGAGGATGCCGCGCGATGAAATCACCGATATCGGCAGCGTCCGTGTGGCCGCGCGGGTCGAGCCGGCGATCCTGATCGCGGCCGGATGGCGCGTCGCTTTCTGTTTTGGCGTGACGCAGCAACATCAGACGGCGCATCGGCAAAATCTCGACTCAGTTTCGGCGCGATTAAGGTACAGCTCGCCCGTCAGGACAAGGTGACAAGCTGATACAGGGCCGGATAAGAAACGTCATGAGCGACACTTCCACAAGCGCGATCGACGATAGCGGCCCTGCAGCCGCTCATGAACGCACGCGGCTGTCTTTCGACCTCGATGTCGACATTTGCGTGGTCGGCGCCGGGCTGGCCGGGCTCACGGTGGCGCTTTGTGCTGCGCGGCAAGGCGCCAGCGTCGCGGTGCTCGAAGGCCGGCATGTCGGCTGGAACGCATCAGGCAGCCTCGTCGGCACGGTGATGCCGGGCTTTGCGCTGCCGCTCCCCGAATTGATCGAGCGCGTCGGGCTGGCCGATGCCAAGGAGCTGTGGGCGCTGTCCTGGGCGGGGGCCGAGTTCATCAAGGCCAACGCCACCGAGCCGCTGATGCCGGGAATCGGCCGCACCGACGGCGTGCTCGAGGTTTCGAATGTCGATGCCGGCGACGCGCTGGTGGGCCGGCTGCAGATGCTGGGTGAGGATTTCGACACCCCGGTCGAAGGTTGGCAGATCGAGCGCGTGCGCGACGCGCTCAAGACCGATCGCTACTTCCACGGCATCCATTATCCGCAGGCATTCCAGATCGATGGCAGGCGCTATGTCCATGCGCTGGCCAAGCTGGCGCGGCGGGCCGGCGCGCGGATCTTCGAGGATACGCCGGTGGTCAGCATCGACTTCTCCGGAATCCGCAAGCGCATCGTCACGCCCTCGGCGAAGCTGCGCGCGACGCAGATCGTTCTGGCTGGTAACATTCATCTCGGGGCACCGTTACGGCGGCTGTCGGACACGCTGCTGCCGGTCTGGCGCTATGGCGGGATCACAGCTCCGCTCGGCGCAGGGCTGTCGGAGGCGATCGGCTTTGCGGGCTCGGTGCTCGACGGCGATGGGATCGATCAGTTCCGGATCGTCGACGGCGACCGGCTGATGTGGGCGAGCCCGGAAACCACCTGGGCGGCCCGGCCGCAGCGCTTTGCCGGCGCAATCGCTCGCCGCATCCGCACGGTGTTTCCGCAGCTTGGCCGGGTCGATGTCACCGAGACTTTCGGCGGCGTCACCGGGCAAACCGTGCACGGCATGCCGCAGGTCGGCCAACTCCGTAAAGGACTGTGGGTCGCAAGCGGCTTCGGTCGCCAGGGCCTCAATACCTCGGCGATGGCCGGCCAATTGATTGCAAATGCCATCCTGGCCAGCGACGACCGCTGGCGGCTGTTCTCGTCGTTCGAACTGGTCTGGGCTGGCGGCTTGGCCGGCCGGGTCGCAGGCCAGGCGGTCGGGCTATGGACCCGCGGCAGTTCCGCGTTCGCCGGGACGCTGGCGCGGCATCGCGACCGGGCGCGTGCCCGGGAACTGGCCCGCGAGGCGGGGCTCGCAGAGGCCCAGCGCCTAGCGGCGTTGTTGCGGCCGGCACCGCCTCGCCATCCCGCGGGCCGACCGCATCCATTGCGGCCGCAGCCGCCCGACATGGCCGATCAGGGGCAGGGGGAAGAGGGCTGATGTGGAGGCCCCGCTATGCTCGCAACAAAGTGAGGCATTTCGAGCCGGCTTGACGTAACGTCGTGTGATCCGGTCCGTAGCTCCAGGCGAAACGCCGCTTTCCACGGAGACCTCCATGATCGATCGTCGCCTGCTTCTCACCTCTGCCGCCGGGTTGCTCGGCTTGCTTTCGTTGCGCTGGTTCGGCGGGACGGGGCCGGCCCGCGCCGCGGAGAAATTCGAGATCGAGAAAACCGACGCCGAATGGCGCGCGCAACTGACGCCGGAGCAATATGACATCCTGCGCCAGGAGGGCACCGAGCGCCCCTGGACCAGCCCGCTGCTCAAGGAGCATCGCAAAGGCACCTTCGCCTGCGCCGGTTGCGACCTGCCGTTGTTTGCCTCCGAGACCAAGTTCGAGAGCGGAACCGGCTGGCCGAGCTTCTACAAGCCGCTCGATAACGCGGTCAGTACCCACACCGATCGTACCTTCGGCATGGCGCGCACCGAGGTGCATTGCCGCCGCTGCGGCGGTCATCTCGGCCACGTCTTCGACGATGGCCCGAAGCCGACCGGCCTGCGCTACTGCATGGACGGCCTGGCGCTGACGTTCCATCCGGCGACGCCGACAGCGAGCTAATCAAAAACTCCGACCGAATTCGCCGGCTCGCCCGTTCAAGATTTGCAAATGGATCGTGACGAGCCGGCGCCCCGCCCAAAGCGGCGGGCGAGCGCACGATGTTGTGCGGCCCGAGCCCGGCAAGAGTTGCCCGCTCGGCAATTGTTCACCGGTTTTTGCGTACCTGATTTCTGGCGCGTTTTTTACTAAGTGTCTGATTTGATGCGTCTTTCGTTGTTGGCACAACGATTGCGACGGTCTCCGCGAATTGCGGTGCGGGCGATCCCAAACCCTGACCCGCCGGATCGAACGTGGAGACATTGGTATGGGTATCTTCGACGCGCTGAACACTTCCGTCGGCGGCTTGCAGGCGCAGTCCTTCGCGCTGCAGAACATCTCGGGCAACATCGCTAACGCTTCGACCACCGGCTACAAGGGAATCGACACCTCGTTCGAGGATCTCATTCCGGACGCCACCACGCCGAACAAGCAGGTCGCCGGCGGCGTCACCGCCTTCGCGCAATCGACCATCACCACCCAGGGCACCGTGACCACGACGACGGTCGCCACCAACATGGCGATCAACGGCGACGGCTTCTTCTCGGTGCAGAAGCCAAGCTCGACTCACCGACAACGTGCCGGTGTTCTCGGGCACCACCGACTACACCCGCCGCGGCGACTTCCAGGTCAACGCCAACGGCAATCTGGTGAACGGCGCCGGCTACTATCTGATGGGCGTCACGGTCGACCCGAAGACCGGCAACCCGACCGGCAACGTGCCGGCGGTGCTGCAATTCCAGAACAACTTCATCCCGGCGCAGGCGACCTCGGCGATCCAGTACGCCGCGAACCTGCCGACCACGCCGAAGACCCCCGCGAGCTCGGAGCGCGGCGACCGGCACCATCACCGCTGCCGGCGGCCTCAATCCGGCCGACTTCGCCGCCAACCCGATGCCGGTCGGCACGCCCGCCGCCGCCTATACCGACAACACCATCACCGGATCGGCCGCGCTGAACCAGGCGCGACGCCGGCGCCGATCACCGCGGCGACCAAGCTGTCCGGCACCGCGCCGAGCGATTCGCTGCCGACTGCCTTCGTGGCCGGCGACACCATGGTGGTCGACGGCACCACGATCAACTTCATCGCCGGCACGACGTCGAGCGGCACCAATATTGCCATTGGCGACAATGTCGGCGCGCTGCTGTCGGCGATCCAGGGCATCACCGGCGTTGCCCCGACCATCAACGCCTCGACCGGCGCGATCACGCTGCATACCGGCACGACGCAGAACCTCAGCATCACGAGCACGGCCCCGGCCTTCTCGGCGCTCGGCTTCGCGTCTCCCGTCAATGTCGCCCGTGGCGGCGGCGGCACCGCCGGCACCGGCGTCGTGGAGGCCAACGACCTCACCGCCTTCACCAACGAATCCATCAGCGGCGGCGCGGTCACCTGCTACAACTCGGCCGGCACGCCGGTGAACGTGCAGTTGCGCTGGGCCAAGACCGACAGCGCCTCGCTCGGCTCCGGCCATCAGGACACCTGGAACCTGTTCTACCAGACCTCGACCACGGCGACCGGCACCGGCGTGGCCTGGGTCAACTCCGGCACCAACTTCACCTTCTCAGTCCAACGGCGCGCTGTCGTCGCCGACCGGCTCGGCCATCAACATCCCCGGCGTCGTCGTCGACGGGCAATCGCTCGGCTCGCTCGCGGTCAACATTTCCTCCGGCGCGCTGACGCAATATGCAAGCACCGCCGGCGCCGCCACGATCAACAACATCTCGCAGAACGGCTTCTCCGCCGGTCAGCTGCAATCGGTCGCGATCAACAATTCCGGCCTCGTGGTCGGCACCTTCTCGAACGGCCAGAACATCGATCTCGCCCAGGTCACGCTGTCGCACTTCAACGGCACCAACTACCTGAAGGCGCTCGACGGCGGCGCCTACGCGGCCACCGACCTCTCGGGGCAGGCGATCATCGGCGCCTCCGGCACCATCTCCGGCTCGTCGCTGGAGGGATCCAACACCGACATCGCCGACGAGTTCACCAAGCTGATCGTGACCCAGCAGGCCTATTCGGCGAACACCAAGGTGATCACGACGGCCAACGACATGGTTCAGTCTCTCCTGAGCGTGCTGCGCTGATCGCATCCGCGCCTCGCGACATGATATGAAACGGGCATCATCATGGGTCTGAGTTCGGCTCTAGCCACCGCGATGTCGGGCCTGCGCTCGACGCAGGCGTCGCTTTCGATCATCTCATCGAACGTCGCCAATGCGCAGACGCCCGGCTATGTCGCGCAAAATCCCAACCAGATCGAGGTCGCGAGCGGCGATTACGGCTCGACGGTCGCGACCAACGGCGTCAACCGCCAGCTCGATCTGTTCGTGCAGAACCAGCTCCGCACCGAGACTGCGGGCGGCGGTTACGCCGACCAGATGGCCAACATCCTGGGCCAGCTGCAAAGCGTCTACGGCACGCCCGGCGGCGACGGCACGCTGGAAGGTACGCTGAACAACTTCACCACCGCGCTGCAGTCGCTGTCGAATAATCCGAGCGACAGCTCGGCGCAGTCGGTGGCGTTATCGGCGGCGCAGAGCCTGGCGCAGCAGCTCAACACCACGACCCAGGGCATCCAGACGCTGCGCACCAACGTCTCGCAGGACCTCGGCACGTCGACGACTGCGGCCAACGGCCTGATGACCCAGATCGCGCAGTTCAACACCCAGCTACAGGGGCTGAGCTCGAACGATCCGCTGGCGGCGACGCTGATGGATCAACGCGACAGCGCGATCAACCAGCTCGCGAAGTACGCCGATATCCGCACGGTGACCGACGGCTCGAACCAGACCAACGTGTTCACGACGTTCGGGCATCCAGCTCGTCGGCGCAGGACTCGCGTCCCAATTCCAGTACACCTCGCCGGGCTCGCTGAACGCGAACTCGCTGTACAGCACCGACCCGACCCAGAACGGCGTCGGCTCGCTCACCATCAAGCTGCCGAACGGCGCATCGCTCGACGTCGTCGCCAACAATGTGGTGAGCTCGGGCCAGATCGCGGCCGACATCAAGCTGCGCGACCAGACCCTGGTGCAGGCGCAGACCCAGGTCGACCAGCTCGCCGCAACGATGTCCTCGGCGCTGTCGGACAAGACCACGGCGGGCACGCCGGTCTCCGGTCCGCCATCCGGCTTCGACGTCAGTACCTCGGGTCTGCTCGCGGCAACACCATCAACCTGACCTATACCGACTCGAGCAACGTCCAGCACCAGATCAAGATCGTCAACACCAGCGATCCGTCGTCGCCGGCATTGCAGAACGGAGCGAATGCCAACCCGATCGCTGGTCGGCGCCAATTTCTCGCTGGGCATGGCCTCGGTGGTGTCGCAGCTCAACGCCGCGCTCGGCGGCGCGCACCTGCAGTTCACCAATCCCTCCGGCTCGACCTTGCGCATCACCGATGACGGCACCAGCGCGGCGACGGTGAACTCGGCCTCGGCCACCACCACGGCGCAGACGCTGAACGGCGGCAGCGCGCAGCTGCCGCTGTTCACCGACGGCACCACGCTCTACACCGGCTCCGTCACGAGCAGCGGTTCGGAGATGACCGGGCTTGCCGGGCGCATCTCGGTCAATCCGGCGCTGACAGCCGATCCGTCGAAGCTCTCGACCTATTCGACCTCGCCCGACGACAGCGGCGGGCGATGCCACGCGTCCGAGCTTCCTGTTCTCGCAGCTGACCCAGGCGACCTTCAGCGTCTCGCCCGCCACCGGGCTCGGCTCGGCGGCGCAGCCGTTCAAGGGCACGGTCTCGAGCTATCTGCAGCAGTTCATCAGCCAGCAGGGCAATGCCTCGACGCTCGCCACCCAATTGCAGTCAGGGGCAGAGCGTGGTGGTGTCGACGCTGCAGCAGAAGTTCAACTCGACCTCTGCCGTCAACATGGACAGCGAGATGTCGAACCTGATCCAGGTCCAGAATACCTATGCGGCCAACGCTCATATCATGTCGGTCGTGCAAAGCATGATGCAGAGCCTGCTCCAGGCCAACACGTAAGGCGCGTCAACATGTCGATCAGCAGCATCAATTACGGTTCGTCCCTGCTCGGCCTGTCCGTGCGGAACATCAACAATCAGCTCTCCGACCTCTCGACGCAGCTCGCCAGCGGCGTCAAGTCGCGCGACCTACGCCGGCATGGGCGCCAACGAAGGCTTCGCGGTCGCCGCGCGGTCGCAGCTCTCGAACATCGCCGCCTTCACCAGCACCATCACCCACGTCAACACCATCATCCAGGCCGCGAACACCTCGCTGCAGTCGCTGCAGTCGATCCACGACCAGGTGCAGAGCGCGGCGTCCACGACGCCGCAGAACCTGACCAGCACCGGCCAGAGCATCGGCCAGCAGAGCGCGTTGTCCAACCTGTCCGCAATTGCCGGCATCCTCAACACCCAGGTCGGCGACCGCTATATCTTCTCGGGATCGGCGACCAACCAGCCGGCGATGGCCTCCGCCGACGATATTCTCAACGGCACCGCGACGCAGGCCGGCCTGAAGCAGATCATATCAGAGCGGCAGCAGGCCGATCTCGGCACCACCGGGTTGGGGCGGCTGGTGCTGTCGTCTCCGACCGCGACATCGCTCAATCTGTCCGAGGACGTGCGCCGGCTCGCCGTTCGGCTTCAAGCTCGAATGCGGTCACCTCTTCGCTGACCAATGCCACTGTCGCAGGCCCGTCCGGCTCGCCGCCGTCGGTCTCGGTCGACCTCACCGCCGGCAACCCGAACCCGGGCGACCAGATCAGCTTCAAGTTCAACCTGCCGGACGGCACCACGGAAGTCGGTCCAGCTCACCGCGTCGAACACGACGCCGGCGCAGGCCAACACCTTCGCGATCGGCGCGACGCCCGCGGCAACGACGGCCAACCTGCAGATCCGCGCTGAACAGCGCGATCGGCACTCTCGCCAATACGTCGCTTGTCGCGGCCTCCGCCGTGGCGGCCGGCAACAACTTCTTCTCCCGACGGCGTGGCCACCGGAAGCGCGGTCTAAACAACAAGGCCGCGGCGCCGATCACCGGCGCGACGTTGCTCTCCGGCGCCGCCGCGAGCAACTCGATCGCGCACCAATTTCGTCCCCGGCGACACCATCACCGTCAATGGGACCAGCTTGACCTTCGTCGCATCGGGCGCCACGCGGTAACCAGCTCAATGTCACCGACAGCGTCCAGACCCTGCTGTCCAAGATCGACCAGATCACCGGCACCAAGACGGCTTCGACGGTCAATGGCGGCGCGATCACCATCCACACCGATGATGCCCGCGACTCTCAGCATTTCCAGCTCGAATGCGGCCGCGTTCCAGGCGCTGGGCTTCAATGGCCCGGTGACGGCGGCCTCGCCGCTGCGCGTTTCGGGCTCGCCGCTGGGGACGGCCACGAGCCTCACCTCGGGTGCTGCGAACACCGTCGCCTGGTATACCGGCAACAACACGCCGGGCGCGGCACGCTCGACCGCAGCGGTCCAGATCGACACCTCGCAGAGCGTGCAGTTCGGCGCCCAGGCCAATGAGGCGGCGATCCGCAACTATCGTGCAGCAGACCGCGGTCTATGCGGCGGTCTCGACCTCGCCGACCGGCACCAATTCCGGCGCGCAGGTTGCGGCGCTGAGCCAGCGCATCGCCGCCAACCTGACGGCGCAACCCGGCCAGCAGACGATCTCGGACATCCAGACCGATTTCGCCAACGCCCAGACCACGATGAAGGACGCCGGCGCCCGCCAGACCCAGACCAAGGCGGCGCTGCAGAGCCTGGTAGACCAGACCGAGGGCATCTCGCAGAACGAGGTCGCGGCCCAGATCCTGCAGCTCCAGACCAATCTGCAGGCGTCCTACCAGACCACCTCGATGCTATCGCAGCTCTCGCTGGTGAAGTACCTCCCCGCCGGCTAAACCCCGGGAGAGGTGGTTAGGCTTTCGTTAACCACGTCTGTTTAACGTTTGTTCAGACGTGAGGCGGAGGCGCGCCTCACCGGGACTTGCGATCATGACCGAGCGAATTCACCTGGTGATTGCCACGCCCTGTTTCGGCGGGCAGGTATCGAGCATCTATGCGAGCTCGATCTTCGCTCTGCAGCGCGAGCTGCGTGCGACCTCCAACGTCAACCTGACCGTCCACATGCGCGACGGCGATGCCTTGATTACGCGGGCGCGGGCCAATCTGGTCGCGCTGTTCCTGAGCGACCCGACCGCCACCCATTTCCTGTTCATCGATGCCGACATCGGCTTCACGCCGAGCCAGGTGTTCCGCCTGATCGAATCCGGCGGCGACGTGGTCGCCGGCGTCTATCCGATCAAGCGGGTCAACTGGGACAAGGCGCAGGCGGGCGATCGATGCCGGCCGTCCGAACGTTGCGGCCGCCTCGCTCGACTACGTGCTCGAGATCGACGATCCCGATCACGTCGTCGTGGTCAACGGCTTTGCGCGGGTGCGCTATGCCGGCACCGGCTTCCTGATGATCCGCCGCCGCGTGCTGGAGCGGATGTGCGCGCATCCCGACTATGCGCCGCTGCGGTTCACCCGCGAGCATTCCCACGACGCGCTGGCCGGCAATCCGAACCGCTTCGCGCTGTTCGAATGCATGATCGATCCGGCAACCGGCACCTATCTCAGCGAGGACTTCGCTTTCTGCAAGCGCTGGACCGATATCGGCGGCGAGATCTGGGCCGATCTCGACAGCCGCCTCGACCATGTCGGTCCGTCCGTGTTCCGCGGCGACGTGGCGTTCGCAATTCGCGCTGCGCCTGCTGCGGCCGACGCCGCCTAAGGTCAAACGGTGATCCCGGTGGCTGCCCGGTCGGAAGCTCCGCGCATCGCTCGGCGTCGCATCTGCCGGAGGCCGGGCTGCGCGAGCTGTTCGCGCCGCTGACCGACCTGCTGGTCGGCGGCGGCGATGCGCGGCTGGCGCTCGACTCCGGGCGGCCGCAACGGCTATGGCTGCAGCCCGGCGCCGGCGCCGCAACTTCTCTGCTTCGCTTCGAGCACGGCATCGCCGATCTCCGAACGCGCCTATGCGCGCGCCGAGCAGGCGCGCGAGCAGCTGATGCACGCCGCGATCGGGCTCGGCCTCGACGAGGCGCTCGATCGGCGCACCGAAGAGATGCGGCACGAGCTGCAGGCGCGCATCTTCAGCTTCCGGCCGATGTCGGGATCGTGTTCTCGCCGTCGGGCACCGATTCGCAGCTCCACGCGCTGGCGCTGACGCGTGCGCTGCTCGGCGAGCGGCTTACGACGATCGTGGCGGCTTCCGACCAGACCGGAAGCGGCACGCCGGCGACTGCGCGCGGCCATCATTTCAATGTCGCGGACCGCAGTCCGGCATCACCGTGCGCAAGGATGCGCCGGTCGCCGGCCTTGCCGGTGAGAGCATCGCGCTACCGCTTGCGCGACGGCACGGGGCTCGCGCCGCGCGCAGACCATGCGAAGCCGTGCTCGACGCCGTCAAGACGGTGGTCGCGCGCGGCCATGCCGCGATGCTGCAGATCATGGATTCGTCCAAGCTCGGCTGGCGCACGCCGGACCAGGATTGTCTCGATTCCGTATCGCGCGGCGCTGGCCCGGCCAGCGTGCAGCTCGTCGTCGATGCCTGCCAGATGCGGCTCGGCCGCCGCCGCTTGCGCAGCTATCTCGATCGCGGCGCGATGGTGCTGATCACCGGCTCGAAATTCTACGGCGGACCTGCCTTCAGCGGCGCGCTGCTGGTGCCCGGCCCGCTCGTCGCGCGCGCTGCAGCGGTGCGACGCCGTTGCCGATGGGCTTGTTCGACTATGTCGGCCGCAGCGACTGGCCGATGGGCTGGACGGCGCTGCGCGCACGTTCCGTGCCGCGGCCGAATCTCGGCCAGTGGCTGCGCTGGGAAGCCGCGCTCGAGGAGATCGCAGCCTATTACCGCGTGCCGGACGGCTTCCGTGCGTTCGCGCTGCGCGAGCTCGGTCAGCGCGTCGAGAGCTCGGCTGATCCAATCGGCGGCGCTGCGCCCGGTGACGGCGGAACGGCGCGACGCCGATGACGAGGAGTTCGCGCTGCCGACGACTTTTCCGTTCGCGGTCCGAGCGCGAGGGCGCAGCTCCTGCCCGCCGACGACTGCCAGCAGGCTCTATCGCGCGCTGCGGCGAGGATCTGGGCGGCGTGCTCGGCGGCGACGCCAAGCGCTCGCGCGATTGCAGCACGTCGTTGCCTGATCGGGCAGCCGGTCCGGATCGAGCGCTCCCGAGGCTGCGCCGACGGCCGTGCTGCGGCTGTGCATCGGCGCGCGTCAGGTGACGGACACATGGAACTCGGATGCGTGCGGTCGCGCGCGACAATCTCGATCGTGAGATCGACCGCCTCATGGAGGTCGTTGCAAAAACAGAGCTGCTCGTGTCGCATGTGAGCAGCCTCGATCTGGGGAAGGTGTGATGCAGTCTGAAATGCTGGCGCTCACGGTCGAGGCGCGCGCGCAATGTGCCGATCGGATCGGCATGGCGAAGCTTGCGAAGGCGGCGTTCGACGGCCGCGATCTCAAGCCGCTCTGGGCGAGCTGATCTGCCAAGCTGCTCGACGGCACGGCGCAGCGCGGGCGAGGGGCTCGACCTCGCGCTGCTCGCGCAACTGCTCGGCGACAAGCCGGCCGGCCTTGCGATCCAGCAGGAGGTCCTGCAGTCGCATCAATTGTTCCGTTCGCCGTGCAGCGTCGGAGACGCCGCGGCTTGCGCGTGCTGGCGCTGGCGGCGGCGACCGACATGGGCAGCAACACGCCGATCGAATTCCTGCTCGAGAACACCGGCATCGAGCTGATGATGCTGCATGTGATTCCGGAAGCGGAATTGCCGTCGCCGTTGCCCGATCACGACGTCGCCATCGTGATCGCCTCCGACTCGGAAGATTGCCAGCATGCGTTGCGCAAGATCGACGAGGTCGCTGCGCGCTGGCCGCGGCCGCTGCTCAACCCGCCGCAGCTGATCTGCAATCTCGATCGCGACAAGCTGTACCGGCTGCTCGCCGATATCGACGGTCTGGTCATGCCCGCGACCTTCCCGGCGCAGCGCGCGCCGCTGGTCGAGATCGCCGAGGAGCGGGAGCTGGCTGCCGACGATCGCCGGCGATCTCGCATTCCCGATCATCATCCGGCCGCGCGGCTCGCATGCCGGCGTCGGTCTCGACGAAGATCGACGACGCCATCGAGCTGTCGCTTTATCTCGACGAGCGGGACGAGCAGGAGTTCTTCATCGCGCGCTTCGTCGACTACGCGAGCGAGGACGGCCTGTTTCGCAAATACCGCGTCGTCTTCGTCGACGGCCAGCCCTATGCCTGCCACATGGCGATCGCCAAGTCGCTGGGACATCTGGTACCTCAACGCCGGCATGGCCGCGAGCGAGGAGAAGCGGCGCGAGGAAGCGACCTTCATGCAGACGTTCGACATCGGCTTCGGCCGGCGTCATCGCACCGCGCTGGCTGCGATCGCCGAGCGCGTCGGGCTGGACTATTTCATCATCGATTGTGCCGAGACCAAGGACGGCGCGCTTCTGGTGTTCGAGGCCGACAACACCGCCGTGGTCCACGACATGGATCACGCCGACATCTTTCCCTACAAGTCGCCGCAGATGCAGAAGGTGTTCTCGGCATTCGCAGCGATGCTGGAGCGGCGCGCCGCGCAGGCGCGGGAGCAGGCGGCATGAGCATCGTTGCGCCGGATATGGAAATCGCCGCGCAGGCGAACGTGACGCTCGATCCGCAGGATTGGCAGGCCGTCCGCGCGCAAGGTCATCGCATGCTCGATGACATGATCGACTACATCGCCGAGATCCGCGCCCGTCCGGTGTGGCAGCCGATTCCACCTGACGTTCGCGAGCAGTTTCGCGCGCCGCTGCCGCAGGCGCCGAGCGAACTGGCCGACGTCTATCGCGAGTTTTCCGATTTCGTCGTGCCCTACGCGACCGGCAACGTCCATCCCGGCTTCATGGGATGGGTGCATGGCGGCGGCTCGGCGGTGGGAATGCTGGCCGAGATGCTGGCGGCCGGCTTGAATGCCAATCTCGGCGGGCGCGATCACATGCCGATCGAGGTCGAGCGGCAGATCGTCGAATGGACGCGCCAGATGTTCGGCTTTCCGACAGGCGCTAGCGGCATCTTCGTCACCGGCACCTCGATGGCCAATCTGATGGCGGTGCTGGTGGCGCGCCGCTGCCGCGCTCGGCGCCGCCGTCCGGGAAGAGGGTGTCGGCGGCGATGGCGAGCTGCTGCGGGCCTACACGTCCAAGGCCGCGCATGGCTGCATCAGCAAGGCGATGGACATCGTCGGGCTCGGGAGCCGGTCGCTCCGCAGCATCGCGGTCGACCAGGGCGCATCGCATCGACGTGGCTGCTTTGCGCGAGGCGGTGGCGCGGGACCGCGCTGATGGCCTCAAGCCCTTCCTGGTGGTGGCATCGGCCGGCACGGTCGATATCGGTGCGATCGACGATCTTCGCGAGGTTGCAGCGTTCTGTCGCGACGAGAAGCTCTGGTTCCACGTCGATGGTGCGTTCGGTGCACTCGCGATCCTGTCGGCCGAGCTTGCTCCGCGACTTGCGGGAATCGAGCTGGCGGATTCCATCGCGCTCGATTTCCACAAATGGGGGCAGGTGCCCTATGATGCCGGCTTCCTGCATGGTGCGCGACGGCGAACGCCATCGCGATGCCTTTGCGCAGCCTGCCGCTTATCTGCGACGCGAAACGCGCGGGCTTGCAGCCGGAAAGCAATGGCCTTGCGATCTCGGGCCCGATCTGTCACGCGGCTTTCGCGCATTGAAGACCTGGTTCACGCTCAAGACGTTCGGTACCGACAAGCTCGGCGCCGTCATCGCGCAGACCTGTGAGCTTGCGAAATATCTGGAAGCGCGCATCCTGGCCGAGCCGCAGCTCGAGCTGTTGGCGCCCGTCGATCTCAATATCGTCTGCTTCCGCTACCGCACAGAAGATGCCAATCTCGTCAACGGTGAGATCGTTGCCGATCTCCACGAGGCCGGCATTGCCGCGCCGTCGACCACGATGCTGGACGGACGGCTTGCGATCCGTGCAGCGATCGTCAACCACCGGACGGCGAGATGCGATATCGATGCGCTGCTTGCAGCAGTGCTGTCATTCGGAGCGCAGCGGACGATCGCGGATGTCGCCCCCTTGATCGAGGTCGAGGCGCCGCCGCTGGTGCCGTGAGTAGCGAAGAACGAAGCGAAGAATGTAGGACGGGTTGAGCGCAGCGATACCCATCGCGTGCACCGACCTGGATAGAAGGATGGTGGGTATCGCTTCGCTCAACCTATCCTACAAGATCTGCAAGAGCGGGTCGGACGGAAGGAGCGGCTCTGCGTCGCGCAGAGCCGGATCCAGATTTACGCTGCAGTGACGGTCTGGGCCTGCTCGCCCGCCTTGTCAGCTTCGGCCTGTTCGAGCAGCTTCTTCTCGTAAGCGACGAGCTTCTTGGCTTCCTTCAGCGCCTGATAAAGGTCGCCGTTGAGGATATGGCCATTGATCGCTTCGATCAGGGGCCATGAACTCGGCACCGTGGTGATGATGTCGCGCAGCAGGTTGAAGTAGGTGCCGTGGCTGGCATCGCCGTTCGGCGAGATATACATCAGCTGGACCGCCAGATAGACGAGCTTGGCCGGCGTGTCGGCGGATTCCGGCGTCAAGATATCCTTCTCACGAAGAATCGGAATGTTGTCGCCGTCGATCAACAGGCGCGCGCGCTGATCGGTATTGGTGATCACGCAAGAGCCGATGATGATGCGTTCATGCGGCTTGAGTTCGACTTTCAGAGCCATCCGTGTTCTCCGCTGCCGCTTGATGAGGGGGCCGGCGACGAGGCTACCGCGACGCTGGGGGTCGGCGCTGACCGGTCGTACCGGGGCGGTCGACGCGAGGGCAATCCTTTCCGAACAAGGTTAACAGTTGGTAAATGCCGTCCCCGGTTTGGTAAATGCGCTGACTTATCAAGGCCCTCCGACGGAGCCTTCAGCGGTAGCCTGGGGTCGTAAGCGACCGCGAACGCCTCAGGAATCGGTTCGTGCGCTCCGGCGCTTCAGGCTTTGTTAGCCAATCTCATTCACCTTAACCCGTGTCACCTGATCGCGAAGTCGTTCACGGCGGCGCCCGATCCTGAAGGATCGGTTTGACTATGTTTCACACCAGAAAGGTATGAATATGACTGGCATTGTTCTCTCGGCGTCCGTGCGTCAGAACCTCCTCTCGCTGCAGTCCACCGCTCAGCTGCTCGCGACGACCCAGAACGATCTCTCCACCGGCAAGAAGGTCAACTCGGCTCTCGACAACCCGACCAACTTCTTCACCGCCCAGGGCCTCGACAACCGCGCTTCCGACATCTCCAACCTGCTCGATGGTATCGGCAACGGCGTGCAGGTGCTGCAGGCTGCCAACACCGGCATCACCTCGCTGCAGAGCCTCGTCGACAGCGCCAAGTCGATCGCCAACCAGGTGCTGCAGAGCGCCGTCGGCTACTCCACCAAGTCCAACGTCACCTCGACCGCGCTCACCGGCGCGACCGCGACCGACCTGCTGGCGTCCGACAGCAGCCCGGTCACCGGCACCGCCGTCAAGAACGACGCCACTACGGCGGTCGCGATCACCGGCAGCACGCTGTTGTCGGGCACCTCGGGCTCCTCGTCGAACGACCTGGCCACCAACATCACCACTGGCGACACGCTGGTCGTGAACGGCACCACCTTCACCTTCGTCGCGGGCTCGACCTCCTCCGGCACCAACATCGGCATCACCGACAACGTCACTGACCTGCTGTCGACCATCCAGTCGGCGACCGGCGTCACCTCGTCGATCACGGCCGGTGCGATCACCCTGACGCCGCCTGCGGCAGGGCTCACCCTCTCGGGTACGGCGCTGGCGAAGCTCGGCCTCAGCTCTGTTGGCGACGGTCTGTCTGGCCAGACGCTGTCGATTGCGGCGACCGGCGGCGGTACGGCGACGGCCATCACGTTCGGCCTCGGCAGCGGACAGGTCTCGTCGTTGAACGGGTTGAACACGGCGCTCGCTGCCAACAACCTGCAGGCCGCGATCGACGCGACCGGCAAGCTCACCATCACCACCACCAATGATGCGGCCTCGTCCACGATTGGGCGCGATCACTGGCACGGCGACGACAAGCGGTGCGGCCTTCAACGGCCTGACGGGTGCTGCTCCGGTGGCTGATCCGACCTCGCAGTCGCAGCGGGCGAGCCTGGTGGCGCAGTACAACAACGTGCTGAACCAGATCAACACCACGGCGTCCGAACTCGTCCTTCAACGGCGTCAACCTGTTGAACGGCGACACCCTGAAGCTCACCTTCAACGAGACCGGCAAGTCGTCGCTCTCGATCACGGGCGTGACCTTCAACACCGGCGGCCTGGGTCTCGTCGACCCTGACCTCCGGCACCGACTTCCTCGACAACTCGTCGGCGAACAAGGTGATCACGGCGCTGAGCTCGGCAAGCTCCACGTTGCGCGCAGAAGCTTCGACCCTCGGTTCGAACCTCTCGGTCGTGCAGATCCGTCAGGACTTCAACAAGAACCTGATCAACGTGCTGCAGACCGGTTCGTCGAACTTGACGCTGGCCGACACCAACGAGGAAGCGGCCAACAGCCAGGCGCTGTCGACCCGCCAGTCGATCGCGGTGTCCGCGCTGTCGCTCGCCAACCAGTCGCAGCAGAGCGTGCTGCAGCTGCTGCGCTGATCGATCGAACAGGTCATCCAAAACGTTACGCGAAACGGCGGGGGAAACCCCGCCGTTTTTCGTTGCTGCGCAGACCATGGCGCCACGGAAGCTGCTTGATGGATTGAGATATTGCTACCCCAGCCGGCTGGTAACCATTCGTTAATCAAATAATTTAAACGGCCATTAACCATGTTTTAAAGGAGACCGCATAAAACCGGCTCGTGAATAACTAGGAAGGTTTCACACAGATGTCCGGTATCGTCCTTTCGGCCTCGGTTCGCCAAAACCTGCTCGCGCTGCAAAACACGGCGTCGCTGCTGGCCACCACTCAAAACGACCTGGCCACCGGCAACAAGGTCAACACGGCGCTCGATAATCCCACCGAATTCTTCACGGCGCAGTCGCTCAACAACAGGGCGAGCGACATCTCCAATCTGCTCGACGGCATCGGCAACGGCGTCCAGGTGCTGCAGGCCGCCAATACCGGCCTGACCTCGTTGCAGAGCCTGGTCGACAGCGCCAAGTCGATCGCGAGCCAGGTGCTGCAGGCGCCGACCGGCTACACGACCAAGTCGAGCATCTCCTCGGCCGTCATTCCGGGCGCCACCGCGAACAACCTGCTCGGCAGCTCGTCGAACACCTTCGTGACCGGCACCGCGGTTAACAACGATAACACGACCGCGGTAGCGATCACCGGATCGACCCTTCTCTCCGGCACTAGTGGTTCGACCTCGAACGACCTGGCCTCCAACATCACCACCGGCGATACGCTCACGGTGAACGGCGTGGTCTTCACCTTCGTCGCGGGTTCGGTCAGCGCAGGCACCAATATCGGCATCGGCGACAACGTCGCCGACCTGATGCATGCGATCGACGCGGTCACCGGCGCATCGACCACGCCATCGACCGTCTCGGGCGGCAAAATCTCGATCGCCACCGGAACCGCGCAAGACCTGACCCTCTCGGGCACCGCACTCGCCAAGCTCGGTCTCACCGCCGGCACCTATCGCGCGCAATCAGCCCGCGCTGACCGGGCAGACGCTGACGATTGCGGCGACAGGCGGCGGAACGCCGACGAATATCACGTTCGGAACAGGCGCGTCGCAAGTCTCGACGCTCAACCAGCTCAACACGGTGCTGGCCGCCAACAATCTCCAGGCCAGCCTCAGCACCACGGGTGTGCTCACGATCCTAACGACCAACGAGGCGGCGTCGTCGACGATCGGTGCGGTCAGTGGCTCGTCGACCACGGGCGGCCAGGCCTTCAACGGCGTGACCGCCTCGACGCCGGTGCTCGACCCGGACTCGCAGACCACCCGTGCGGGACTGATTGCGCAGTACAACAACGTGATGGCGCAGATCAACACCACCGCACAGGATGCGTCCTTCAACGGCGTCAACCTGCTGAACGGCGATACGCTCAAGCTTGTGTTCAACGAGACCGGCCGTTCGACCCTGAACATCACCGGCGTCACCTTCAACGACGCGGGTCTTGGTCTGTCGAATCTGACGCAGGGCACCGACTTCCTCGACAGCAACTCGGCGAACAAGGTGTTGTCCACGCTCGACACCGCCTCGACGGCCCTGCGCTCGGAGGCCTCATCTCTGGGTTCGAACCTGTCGATCGTGCAGATCCGTCAGGACTTCAACAAGAACCTGATCAACGTGCTGCAGACTGGTTCGTCGAACCTGACGCTGGCCGACACCAACGAGGAAGCGGCCAACAGCCAGGCGCTGTCGACCCGCCAGTCGATCGCGGTGTCCGCGCTGTCGCTCGCCAACCAGTCGCAGCAGAGCGTACTGCAGTTGCTGCGCTAAGCGATCCTCGCATCACGGATACAAGAAGCGGCGGGCAGGGCCCGCCGCTTTTTTCTTTGCGACCATTCATCAGGACTACTCGTTGCAATTGCGCGCCTGCGGTGCCGCATTTGCAGTGGCGTGCGCTCGTGGCTGTGTTGCATCGCGGCGCAGAGCTTAGCGCGCATCATCGCGTCGCATTGCCTTGCCGCATCCGCTGCTAATGAGCTGCGCATGCGATCGAAAAGTTTTTTTGATTTTTCGCGAGTGCTATTCGTCTCGGTGTTAAGCGTCGAAGCGGGGGAGCCGCATTTTCGAGCACAAGATGCGGCGCATCGGCCCGATCCGCTAACAGCCGCTAACCATATTTTAAAGGCGGCAACGTACAAAACGCAGGCCGTTTGGTTGTGTCCTTAGCGTCAGTCCCGGAGTACTGAATGTCAAATGCCGCTCAAGCCTATGCACGTACCTCGCAAACGACGGCGTCTCCCCGGGAAATAGAAGCACAGGCGTTATTGAAAGCGGCGCGACAGCTGCAGGAAATCCAGTCCAACTGGAATGGGCCTGACCGCAATCTGTACAAGGCGCTGCTGTTCAATCGCCGCCTGTGGACGATCTTCATGAGCGCCATGGAGATGAACGACAATCCCGAATCCGCTCGAGATCCGCCAGAACATCGCCAATATCGGCGTGTTCGTGCTGAAGCAGACGATCGAGATGCAGATGGATCCGGATCCGGCGAAGCTCAAATCGCTGATCGACATCAACTGCCACATCGCTGCCGGCCTGTCCGGACGTCGCTGATCGTCCTGCGGGCGGACAGCGCGGAGGATCCTCGTGACCGACGTGACGAGTATCTGGCGTCCGCCTACAAGGCCAACGCGCTGAGCGTTGCGACGAGCAGCAGCAAGCCTGTCGCCGTCGGTCCTAGCCCTATCAGGGCATCTGGACCGGCAAATACGCCGACAACAAGTCGTTGCTCGGTCACGGTCTCGAACGTTTCCGGAGCGTTCCGCACCGACCCAGAGCACAAGGTCAGCGCAGATCAGACACGTACGCCGCGCGGCGCCAGATCAGGATCGGCACCGTGCGCGGTGCGTCGACGGTTCGCGTTGCTCGTCCTTACGCCGTGCGGTCGGTCGGCGGAACGCGCTGTGCATCTTCCTTTTGCATGTCCAGCGTGTGGAAATACGCCCGTCGGCGCAAAACCGCCTCGTCGGGGAATTGCTCGACGACCTCCGAGGTCCTGCAATTCACCACCTGGAACACCATCGCGGCGGCGGAGCGGTCGTAATAGGCCTGATGCGAGACGGAGGCGCTGTTGGCCGCAAGCTGCTGCGTATCGTTGCCCACGTCACTGCTCGTATCCGCAGCGGTCACGGTCTGGCTCGGCGGCAGATCGGTCTGAACGGCGTTGCTCACCGCCTGGCTCACCGGAGCCGCCACCGTTGCCGCCGTAGCAACTCCTACCGGCCTGATACTGAAATCCGAACTCATGGCAGCCTCCTCGTGCCCACCGAGTCAAACCCAACCTATCCCAACGTCAACTATGATGAGGATACTTCAACGCTATGTTAGGAAATAGCATGAATCGGTGCGTTGCGGATCGGCGCGGCATTTTTGGAAAATCATTGGTAAACGGCGAAAGCCGCCGGCCCGGCAAGGGCGCGGCGGCTTGATTTTTCGGGCCGTCAACAAGTTCAGAGCGAGCGGCTGACCGAGAGCGGCGTGACGTGGCGCGGGCCTGGCGCTGCGCGGCGCCCGGCGCGGTATAGGTATTGGGCATGTTGCGGCGCTGCATCTCCGCGTTGACCCCGCGCACGATCTTTTCCGAGATCGATGCGCCGTCGCGAGCACCGTGAGATTGACCTTCAGCATGGCGCGGAACACGTCGTGGTGGCGGTGCAGGGTGGCGAGCAACTCCGGCAATGTAGGTCTGCATGAACTTCTGGCTGGCCTTCAACTCGCCCGACCGCGGTGACATAATGGCCGCGACAGCTCGGTCTTGGTCGGGCCCGAGCTGCATCGCCTCGCGCAGTTTGCCTGCGCGCACGAGCTCGGTCTCGCTGCTCGATCACCGGCGAGCAGATCGCTCATCACCTTGAGCAACTGGTCGGCCAGCGCGCGCGCTTCCGTGGGCGTGGTGGCCGCCGGATAGAGGATCTTCTTCGCCTGCACCTGTCCCTGCGCCGTCATGCCGATACCCTTTTCTGCGCGACCGACCGATCCGCGCGTTACATACTCAAACTGTCAGCTCGTGCCCTTGGCCTGCTGCAGGATCAGCGTGCGGAACACCTCATCGGAGATGCCGACGCCGCCGGTCTTGGCGAAGTTCTTCGAGTATTGCTCGGTCAGCATCGACCGCCACACGCCGGTGGCCGGCGTATCGCCGAACGGCCCGTCGCCTTTCAGCCCGCTCGTCATCTGCGAGAACATCGAATTCAGGAACATCGCCTCGAAATCGGTCGCGGTCGATTTCGCTTTGGCTTGCGCTGTCGGCGAGACCTTGTTCGAGCGCATTCGCCAGATCGAGGTCCGCGCGCCCCCTGGTCGGAGCGACCGCGCCTGGCAGGCTGAGCGGAACGCGGCCCGCGTAGGAATCGATGAAGCTCGCCATCACATCACCTCGATGTCGGCTTCGATCGCGCCCGCGGCCTTGATCGCCTGCAGGATGCTGATCAGGTCGCGCGGGCCGATGCCGAGGCCGTTGAGGCCGTCGACGAGCTGCTGCAGCGAGACGCCATCCTTCACCACCGCGAACTTCTTGCCGTCCTCGGTGACGCCGACGCTGGTGCGCGGCGTGACCACGGTGCGGCCGCGCGACAGCGGATTGGGCTGGCTCACCTGCGGGCTCTCCGAGATGGTCACGGTGAGATTGCCCTGCGCCACGGCGACGGTGGCGACGCGGACGTCGCGGCCCATCACGATGATGCCGGAGCGTTCGTCGATGACGATCTTGGCGGCGAGGTCGGGTTCCACCTGCAACTGCTCGATCTCGGTGAGAAACGCCACGACGTTGCCCTTGAACTCCGGCGGGATCGTGAGCTGCACGGTCGAGGGATCGATCGGTTCAGCGGTCTTGACGCCGAGAAAGTCGTTCACGGCGGCGGCGATGCGCTTGGCGGTGGTAAAGTCTGCGTTGCGCAGCGCGAGCCGGACGTTAGGCAGCCGGTTCAGCGCGAACTCGATCTCGCGCTCGATGATGGCGCCGTTGGCGATACGGCCGACCGTCGGCACACCTTGCGTGATCTTGGCCGCCTGGCCCTCGGCCTGGAAGCCGGAGATCGCGAGCGAGCCCTGCGCCACCGCATAGACGTTGCCGTCGGCGCCGAGCAGGGGAGTGACGAGCAGGGTGCCGCCCTGCAGGTTCTTGGCAGTCGCCGAGCGCGGAGACGGTGACGTCCATCCGCGTGCCCTGGGTGGCGAAGGGCGGCAAATTGCCGGTAACCATGACGGCGGCGACGTTGCCGGTGCGGATGGTGGCGCCGCGGATGTTGACGCCCATGCGCTCCAGCATCGCCTGCAGCGACTGCTTGGTGAAGGGGATGTTGTTCAGCGTGTCGCCGGTGCCGTTGAGGCCGACGACGAGGCCGTAGCCGATCAGCTGGTTCTGGCGCACGCCTTCGATATTGGCGAGATCCTTGATCCGCGAGGTCGCATTCGCGGCAAACGTCGACGACGCCAGCATCAGCAACAGCAGCGCAGGCGACCTGAAACAGGCGCGTTGAACGGATGCGTCGCATCCCATTCTCCCCTCGAACTCTCGAAATTTCAGTGATCGATGCCGCCACTCCCATGACTGCATGATCGCCCTTCCTCATGCGAGGCAGCGTGCCAGTCGCGATGCTCGCGCCTAACTAATTGAAATGTGTGCGTATTGATCGGAAGGCGCCGGCAGAGTCGCGATCGCCGCGCCGCGATCGAAACTGCCGATGCCGGCAGATTTTGCCGGGCTGTTTACGCGCCATTAACCACGACGCGGCGAAGCTTCTCACGACTTGAATTGAACGCCGCTGGAAGACCCATGCGCATCTTTGGACCGAACGGCACCACGCTTGCCACCTCGACGGGCCCGACGCGAAAGACCTCCGCGGGCAGCTTCACGCTGCCGGACCTCGGAACGCTGCAGGAGACCCGCGCGCCGCTGGCGCCGAAGCAGACCGCCAATATCGACGCGCTGCTGGCGATGCAGGGTATCGAGGAGGATCCGACCGAGCGGCGCAAGCGCTCGGCGAGCGCGGCAAGCGCGCGCTCGACGTGCTCGATGAGCTCAAGCTCGGTCTGCTTTCCGGCAATCTCAGCCCGACGATGGCGAACCGGCTGCGCGACGCCGCGACGAGCCTCAAGGAATCCTCCGGCGATCCCGGCCTCGATGCGGTGCTGTCCGAGATCGAGCTGCGGGTCGAGGTCGAGCTCGCCAAGGCGTCGCGGCTAAGTCTTGAGGCTTAAAAGTCTTTGCGCGACAAGTCGCGCGACTCGAGCGATCTCGTCTCATGCCGCCTTTCACGCCGCCTTGCGACGGGCGCTGCGCGTCATAGCGGCGCTGTGCCGCCAGCACCTCCTTCAGATGCTGCTCGGCCCAGTCGCGCAGATGATCGACGCGGACGCCAGCGTCAGCCCAAGCGGGGTGATCGAATATTCCACCGTCACCGGCACGGTCGCGATCGCGCGGCGCTTGCACCAGCCCGTCGCGCTCCAGGCTCTTCAGCACCTGCGACAGCATCTTCTGCGAAATGCCGTCGATGGCGCGGCGCAGCTGGTTGAAGCGCAACGGCTCGTCGCGCAGCAACAGCAGGATCAGTACCGCCCATTTGTCGCCGACCCGGTCGAGGATCTGGCGGGTCGGGCAGTCCGCCGCATAGGCATTGGGCTTCATCGGTTACTCCGGCGTGACCAGGTGATTCTCAAAGTGCGCTCTTAACACCAGCTCTCTATCCGCTATCTAGTATCTATTGGATACCACAGATCCACAACAGGAGCCATTGATGAAGATCGCCATCGCCGGCGCGTCCGGACAGGCCGGTTCTCGCATCACCGCCGAGCTTGCCCGCCGCGGCCACCAGGTCACCGCCATCGCCCGCAATCCCTGACGGATCGCTGATCTGCCCGGCGTCACCGCAATCCACGGGCGACGCCAACGATCGGCGCGCGCTGACGCAGCTGTGGGCCGGGCATGATGTCGCCATCAGCGCGATCCATTTCCTGGTCAGCGACCCCGAGATCCTGATCGGCGCGGCCAAGGACTCCGGCGTCGGGCCGCTATCTCGTGGTCGGCGGCGCCGGCTCGCTCGAGGTCGCGCCGGGCGTACGGCTGGTCACGACCCCCTCGTTCCCGCCGCAATACAAGGCGGAAGCCGACAAAAGGGGCCGAGTTCCTGGATCGGCTGCGGCAGGAAAAGGAACTGAACTGGACCTTCCTGTCGCCCTCGGCCCTGTTCGTGGCGGGCGAACGGACCGGAAAGTTCCGGCTCGGAACGGACCAGCTTCTGACCGCGGCCGACGGCACGAGCTCGATCTCGTTCGAGGACTTTCGCGGTCGCGTTGGCCGACGAAATCGAGCGGCCGGCCCATCTGCGGCGCCGTTTCACGGTCGGCTACTGAGGCGACGTGCAGTCAGCCAATGGCCGAGCGGAACCATGGCCCTGTCCGCGCCTGGATCGATTTGACTGTACAAGGCGTTGCCGGACCGGCGTGCCGGTCTCGGAGGCGACATATTGTCTGTCGATCGGATGCCGCTATATAAGGCGGCCGCGAACGGGCGTATTCCGTCCGCCGGTGCCATGATCCGGCGCCAGCACGTTGAGATGGGCTGACCTTGGAAAAGTTGAAAAACTACAAGCCGTCCGAAAAAGAGCCTTTCATGAACGAACGCCAGCGCGAGTATTTTCGCGCCAAGCTGCTGGCATGGAAGGACGAGATTCTCCGCGAATCGAAGCTCACCCTGCAGGCTCTGCAGGATGAGAACGTCAACCACCCCGACCTCGCCGACCGGGCGTCGTCGGAAACCGACCGGGCGATCGAGCTGCGCGCCCGCGACCGCCAGCGCAAGCTGATCTCCAAGATCGACGCGGCGCTCCAGCGCATCGAGGACAACACCTACGGCTATTGCGAGGAGACCGGCGAGCCGATTTCGCTGAAGCGGCTCGAGGCCCGTCCGATCGCGACGCTGTCGCTGGAGGCGCAGGAGCGGCACGAGAAGCGCGAGAAGGTCTATCGCGACGAATAGCGCGTCGCGATCCTGACCGGAGGTGGCGCCCGCGACGATGCGGGCGTCGGATTGGCGGGCCATCGTGTCACGCCGATGGTCTGGTCGTGCTTGCACTGGCGATGCTCTCTCATTGCCATGTTCGGCCGTGCTGTCGCGAGGGCGGCCTGCACCGTCACGACGTGAGCGGCGGCCCTTGCCTTGTTCCGCGGGAATCCCGCACATCCGCCTGACATGCGAGCCGGCCATGATGCCGCCGGATGTGAGGGAGGGACTGGGATGAGCGAAGTTCTGGTCACGGGCGGCTCCGGCTTCATCGGGGCGCATTGCATTCTGCAATTGCTGGCGGCCGGACATCGGGTCCGCACCACCGTGCGCAACCTGGCGCGGCGGGACGACGTGCTGGCGATGCTGCAGCGGGGCGGGGCGGTTGCGACCGCCGACCTCGCCTTTCATGCCGCCGATCTGACTGCGGATACCGGGTGGGCCGAAGCCGTGACGGGCTGCGATACCGTCCTGCATGTCGCCTCGCCGCTGCCGCTTCATGTGCCGCGGGATGAAAACGAGCTGATCGTGCCGGCACGGGAAGGAACGCTCCGGGTGCTGCGCGCCGCGCGGGACGCCGGCGTCAAGCGCGTGGTGCTGACCTCGTCCTTTGCCGCGATCGGCTACGGCCACGCGGGACGCCAGCGGCCGTTCGACGAGACCGACTGGACCGATCGTCGAGGGAACCAAGCTGCAGCCCTACGTGAAGTCGAAGGCGCTGGCGGAGCGCGCGGCCTGGGACTTCATCGCGCGCGAAGGCGGCGCGCTGGAGCTTGCGACCGTCAACCCGACCGCAGTGCTCGGGCCGGTGCTGGGACCGGATTTCTCGTCCTCGATCCAAGTGGTGAAGACGCTGCTCGACGGCAGGGCGCCGGTCGTGCCCAGGATCCGATTTCGGGCTGGTCGACGTGCGCGACGTCGCCGACCTGCATCTGCGCGCGATGACCAACCCCGCCGCCAAGGGCGAGCGCTTCCTGGCGATCGCCGGCCCCACCGTCTCGATGCTCGACATCGCCACCGTGCTGCGCGCCCGCCTGGGCGCGGCCGGCCGGCGCGCGCCAAGGCGGGAGATGCCGGACTGGGCTGGCGCGTGGTCTGGCGCTACGTCGTTCCGCAGATGCGCGACGTGCTGCCGTTTCTCGGCCGCTATGCGGAGGCCAGCGGCGACAAGGCACGGCGGCTGCTCGGCTGGAACCCGCGCCCGAACGAGGAGATCATCGTGGCCACCGCCGAGAGCCTGCTGGCGCTCGGCCTGGTGAAGCCGTGAGTCACCTGAAGCTGGGCGTGAGCCGGCAGCGCCCGGCCTCGCGCTCGCGATCAGGATGAAGCGCGGGGCGGATTTTCGTTTATAAACAATTCGTTCACCATCAATCCTGCAGTGCCGGTTCGTAACGGCCGAGAAGGGAGTTGAACCTCGATGGAAGCAAATTCCATGCTCGCGGCCGCGCAGGCGATCGCAGCCGCCCGCCGCAGCCGGGTGCCGCTCGGCCCGCTGCCGGCTCACCTTCAGCCGGAGGATGAAGCGGCAGGCTATGAGATCCAGCGTCGAGGTCCACTGGCTGCTCGCCGAGCACGCCGGCGACTTTGCCGGCTACAAGATCGGCTGCACCAGCAAGGTGATGCAGGACTATCTGCAGATTCCGCACCCGTGTGCGGGCGGCATCTTCGCGCGCGGCATCCATCCGTCCGGCGTCGCGCTTGCGCGCGGCCGACTTCGTTCGCGTCGGCGTCGAATGCGAGATCGCGGTCCGGCTCGCGCGGAACCTGTTGCCGCTGGATGCGCCCTTCACGGTGGCAGCGTGTCGCCGAGGCGATCGGCGAGCTGCCATCCGGCGATCGAGATCGTCGACGATCGCTATGTGCAATGGGAGACCTTGGGCGCGCCGACGCTGATCGCCGATGATTTCTTCGCCGCGGCTTGCGTGCTTGGCGCGGCGGTCAAGGCGCGACGCCGTGCCGGACCTCGCCGCGATGCAGGGGCGCGCCTTCATCAATGGCACGTTGGCCGGCGAGGGAACCGGCGCCGACGTGCTCGGCCATCCGCTCCATGCCCTGGCCTGGCTCGCCAATCATCTCGCCGCGCGCGGCGACGGGCTCGAGGCCGGCCAGCTCGTGCTGACCGGCAGTCTGGTCAAGACGGTCTGGCTCAAGGCGGGCGACCGGGTAGCATGGAACTCGATGGATTGGGGACGGTGGAAGCCGGGTTCGATTGAACGCACGCAGGTTGCCCCGCGGCCTACACGACGGATCGGATGCGCGCTGGCCGCTCACGCCGGCACCAGCCGCTTGACGTTGATCGCGCGCTTGCGGACTTCGGCGAGGTCGTAGGCGATCTGCAGCTTGAGCCAGGTATCGGCGGTGCTGCCGATCGCCTTTTCGAGCCTCACCGCCATTTCGGCCGTGATGCCGCTCCGCCCTGGTATCACATTGTGCCGTCGCTGCCGCGTGACCCCGAGCCCCTCGGCGGCCGCGCTGATGGTGACGCCGATCTCCTCCTCCAGCGTATCGCCGAGCAGTTCGCCGGGATGGGGAGGGGTCTTCATCCTGTCCATGCCACTCGTCTCCGCGACCACAGTAAACATTCACAATGTCCGGCACGTCAGCGTGTTCTCGCGGCGCAACGCGCCCGAGCTTTGCTGGCAAACGCCGCCCTCGAAATGGAGGGCGCAGGGAAGACCGGGTATCCGCTGATACCCATGGTCCGCGTGCAACAAAAAAGCACGCGGCAGAACCACAGGTTTCAGCCGATCTCCGCTTGGGCTCAAACGGTCGTCGCAACAACGGTCCGTTTTGTTTTCACCGATGACAGCAACTCGTCAAGCGCCTCGGCTGGCGTTTTCCAGCCCAGGGTCTTTCTCGGTCGGCCGTTGAGAGCCTCTGCCACGGCAGATATCTCATCGGCACTATAGACGCTCAAGTCTTCGCCTTTTGGGAAGTATTGCCGCAGCAGGCCGTTGGTGTTCTCGTTTGTGCCGCGCTGCCACGGGCTGTGCGGGTCGCAGAAATAGATCTGGATGCCCGTATCGATCTTGAGACGACTGTGCTGAGCCATTTCGGCTCCCCGATCCCAGGTCAGCGAACGGCGCAATTCTTCAGGCAGGGTAATGATGGTGCGCGCGATTGCATCGCGCACCGCCTCGGCTCCGTGTCCCGAGAGCGCCGGCCCGCCCTTGGCACGAGGACCGTCGCCGTGCCCCGCCAATCGAGGAAGGTGCAGCAGCATCGTAAAGCGTGTCGTGCGTTCGACCAGCGTGCCGATCGCCGAGCTCTCGCCACCTATCATCAGGTCTCCTTCCCAATGCCCCGGCACCGCCCGGTCTGCCACCTCGGCAGGGCGCTCGCTGATCATGATCTCCGGCGTGACAAAGCTTTTGCCCCGCTTGCCCGTGCGTGCCCTGGGGACCCGTCGCGCACGTCCCGTTCGCAAGCAACTCGTCAGTTCACGGCGGAGAGCTCCACGGCCTTGAACGAAAAGGGCTTGATAAATAGCCTCGGGGCTGATGCGCATCATCTCGTCATCCGGAAAGTCGATCGGCAGGCGTCGGGCAATTTGCTCGGGGCTCCAGGCCTTCTTCCATCGCCGAACCTTGCACGTCTCTGATGACCGATGGCCCTTCCGATTAGCACGGCCACGCGCTTCGTCTGGCAGCGCGACCATACCGGAAAGCCGTTCTTCCACATAAGTCCGCAAGGCGGCGTTAGACGCAAGCTTCGCCGGTTTGGGGCGACGGGCTGAGCGATCGGCATGCCACTGAGCGGTCGTCGCCCGATAGGCCATCTTGCCGCCGTGGGTGGCCGCATTGCGATCGAGCTCGCGGGAAATGGTCGAGGCGGCCCGCCCCAGCCGGCGCCCGATCTCCTGCATCGAATGGCCCTGCGTATTGAGAAGCGCGATCTCCTCGCGTTCCGCAAACGAAAGGTATCTCCCCGAAAGCGGCTTGGCCGAGGGTCCGAAAATCGATGGGGGCATACCGCCTGCCTTCCGGAATAATCTGTATCCGGCGTCAGGGGGCACTCCGGCTTCGAGCGCAGCATCTTCGCTGCTCAGCCCTCTCGCAATCGCCCGCCAAAATCGTTCCTGTTCAGCCCGCCCCGCAACCGGCGGACGTCCCGCAGAGCCCACTGGCGCTCGTGTCGACCGCTTCCTTCGAATGGCCATCGCAATCTCCAAATTCTGGAGTGTTGCGACGATCGATTGAATTCACCCCGGCCTTCCCTGCGCAATGGCTTTACGGCTTATACGCGCTCTCCTCGGGGACCGGCTTCTTGCCCCCGTCATCAACGAACGCGCGAGCATTGCACCGACTTGACCTCAGCACCGGGAGGTCAGGACCACACGACTTCGCCGTCCGCGACCGCGCCGCTCGTCCGGCAGCGCCATCACGGCCATCGCATTCCGACCCAACGTTCGTGACGGTCGCGAAACGCCCCTCGATCTGGGTCTGAACAGAACGGGAACATAAAGCAGGATCATTCACCAGTCAAGGACGAATTGCGGTTTTTCAGAATGATGGCTTATTGTAGCTGTTTTGATGATTTCGATGGTCTCGCCGGCATTGAGGTCACGTTTGCCGTTACTTCCGTCGATCTGACCTCCGAGGCGTAGCCGGATCTGATCAGCCGTCATATTCGATCACCGCGACGACGTTTGACCATGTCGGGAGTTGTGCCCAAAACGAACACGGCCCTCGCCAGGGGAGCTAGCGAGGGCCGTGTATACATCACCTTTCGCGCCTAGGTTCGCGGCCGGCGATGTGGGAGCTCGTTGATCAGGGTAGGGCGGTCGCGGCGTAGACGTTTGCTGTCTCGCGCAGCTCCTCCTCTCCCGAGCCCTTCCCGCGCGGGGAAGGGACTTGCATGCACCTCTTTCGATCGTGTTGCCGAAGCGGCTGTCGATGCCTGTTGGCCGCCCGCAGCCGCTTCGTAGTCGTGTCGATCATCCGCTTCGCGCTAGAATGGTAGCAAGATATCCATCACCTGCTGGCCGTAGCGTGGTTGCTGCACGTCCGAGATCTGGCCGCGGCCGCCGTAGGAGATGCGCGCCTGCGCGATCTTCGAGGAGTCGATGGTGTTGTCGCTCTGGATGTCCTCCGGCCGCACGATGCCGGCGACGATCAGCTCGCGCACTTCGTAGTTGACCCGGATCTCCTGCTTGCCCTCGACCACGAGGTTGCCGTTCGGCAGCACCTGGGTGACCACGGCTGCGACGTTGGTGGTCAACGATTCCGAGCGCTGGATCGTGCCCTTGCCGTCCGACGACGCCGACGAGTTGGCGGTGAGCAGGCGGCCCGGCAGCACCTTCTGCGCCTGGGTGCCAAGCGTCTTGGAGCCGAGGAAGTCGGTGATGCCAGAATCTTCCTTGGCAGAGCGGCTGCGCTGGGTCTCGTTGGCGAAGTTGGCCTGGTCGGTGATGTTGACGGTTACCGTCAGGAGGTCACCGACCTGGTGCGCGCGCTGATCCTTGAAGAAGGCGCGCGAGCCGTTGCGCCACAGCGAGTTCGGCGCGTAGGACACGGTCTCGGGCTTCGGCATCGGCATCTGCACCGGCTTGTAGCCCGGCTGCGTGGTCGGATTGTCGATCTCCGTCAGCTTCGGCTTCTCGCCGATCTGGCTGAGACGGTCGATCGAGGAGCAGCCGCCCGCGAGGCTCAGCACCGCGAACGAGGCCGTGACCAGCGCGATCCGCCGCACGCTCTGCGAAGACGACGCATCAAACATGAACTTCGACATCAGACTTACTCGGCTTTCGGGGTGACGGCGTTGGGAAGGCGGTTGGCGACGGTGACGGGGCCGCCGATATCGGCCTCGGCGGTCTGCTGCTGCGTCGGATGGGGCGTGGCGATCTCGACTGCAACCTGGCCGCGGCCGACAACACGGCCGGAGACGGTGCGCTTGGACTGCACGTTGAGCACGCTCACCATGTCGCCCTCGCTGCCGGTGTCCAGCGCCTTGCCGCGCGTGGTGAGATAGATGCCGGCCGTCTGGAACACGATGGTGACGTCCTGGTCGCGCTGCACCAGATCGGGCTTGGCGAGATCGAGCATCTTCAGCGCCTGGCCGGCGCGCAGCGGCCGGCGCGTCTGCATGCCGAGAGCGGCCATGCGCGAGATCGTTTCGCCGCCGCCAAGCTCCGCCTTCGGACGACGCTCGATCACGATGTCGCTGGTGCGCAGCACGTCGGCGCGGTCGACGTTGCGGGTCAGCACCGCGACCTCGACGGTCTCGATCGCCGTTCCGGTGTAGCGCAGCTTGGTGGTGTTCGTGCTCACGCCGTCACCCAGCTCGAAGGTGACGTCGAAGCGGCCGTTGCGCGGATCGACCCGGACCGCGGTCGGCGCCAGCGTGCCGGTGTTGTTGGCATCGAACTTGAGGTCCTGCACCGGCTGGTCGAAGTTGATGGTGAGGTTGGCGGCGTCGCCGAGGCCCGAGCGGTGCTCGACCGCTTTGGCCACCGCAGCCTCGACATCCTTGGCGTCGACGGTGCGCGCGAGCCGCGTCACCGCGACCTGCTTGATGTTGCGCGTGTCGACGCCGATCACCTGGTGGCTGCGCAGCGCCGCGATTACCTGCGCGGTCGGCAGCATGCCTGTCGTGCCGAGGTCGGGGGCACGGTAGACCGCGACCTGCGCCGCAGCACCGGCGTTGTCGATCAGGTCGCCGACGCGCACGATGTCGCCGGTGACGTTGACGGCGGCGTGCAGCACCGGGGCGGCGATCTCGTCCGCCGCGACCTGACCTTGAGCTTCGCCGGCGAATGCGGACAGCGTCGTAGAGGCGAGCAGCACAGCCGTCAGCAGCAGTTTGTGGGAGGTGCGGATCGTCATGGCAAAAATCCTTTCAGATCAGCGGAACAGCGCCGTGGTGGATTGCATCATCTGGTCGGCGGCCGTGATGACCTTGGCGTTCATCTCGTAGGCGCGCTGAGCGGCGATCAGTTCGCTCATCTCCGAGACGACGTCGACATTGGCCTGCTCGAGGCTGCCCTGGGTGATGCTGCCGTAGCCTTCCGCGTTGGCGATGCCGTCCTGCGGCTGGCCGGAGGAGGGCGTGTCGGTGTACTGGTTGCTGCCGACCGGCTGCAGGCCGGCCTTGTTGATGAAGCGGGTCAGCTGAATTTGGCCGATGATCTGCGAGGTGGTCGAGCCCGGCAGCGTCACCGAGACCTGGCCCTGCGCGTTCACGGTGATGCCCGAGGAGTTCTGCGGGATCGTGATGGTCGGCTGCACCGGGTTACCCTGCGCGGTGACGATGCGGCCCTGGTTGTCCATCTGCAGGGTGCCGTCGCGGGTGTACTGGAAGGTGCCGTCCGGCATCAGCACCTTGAAGAAGCCTTCGCCTGTGATGGCGAGGTCGAGATCGTTGCCGGTCTGCGACAGCGTGCCCTGCGTCATCGAGCGCGGCGTGCCGACGGTCTTGACGCCGCCGCCGATATCGATGCCCACGGGCAGGATGGTGCCCTGGTCGGAAGACTGCGCGCCGACGCGGCGCACGTGTTCGTAGATCAGGTCCTGGAACGCCGCCGTCTGCTTCTTGAAGCCGGTGGTGCGCAGGTTGGCGATGTTGTTCGAGATCACCTGAACGTTCAGTTCCTGTGCCGCCATTCCGGTCGCAGCGGTGTGAAGCGCCTGCATGTCAAGTCTCCTTCAAGTTCTGCGAGGTTCAGGTCGGAACGTCGGCAAGTTTTTCGATCGCGGACTTGTGCAGGTCGCTCTGCATCTGCAGCAGGTTCGAGATCTGTTGATAGGTGCGGGTGACCTCGACCATGTGGCTCATCTCGCCGACCGCGTTCACGTTCGACTTCTCGATCGCGCCCTGCTGGATGGTCGATTTCGTATCCGGCTGCGGGACAGCGCCGCTGGTGGCGGCGTAGAGATTGTTGCCCTGCTTCTGCACAGCTTGCGGGTCGGCGAAGTTGACGAGGCGCAGTTTGCCGCGGATCGAGTCGGTGTGATTGGTGCCTTCCTGCACGGTGACGGTGCCGTCGGGCGAGATGGTGATGTCGTGATCGGTCGGCTGGAACACGATCGGGCCGCCGGTGCCGAGCACCGCGTCGCCCGCGACCGTCACCAATTGTCCGGTGTTGCTGAGCTGCAGGTTGCCGTCGCGGGTATAGCGCTCGCCGTTCGCGGTCTGCACCGCGAGGTACCCGGAGCCGTTGACGGCGACGTCGAGCGGGTTGCCGGTGTTCTGGATCGCGCCCTGCGAGGCGTCGCGATAGGTGCCGCGGTCCTGCACGTAAGAGACGCGCCGGTCGTTGCCCTGGAAATTGTCTTCATGCGCGCCCGAGGTGAGATACTCCTCGAACAGCTGATGATCGGCCTTGAAGCCGTTGGTATTGACGTTGGCAACGTTGTTGGCAACGACGTCGAGTTGTCGTTCCAGCACCATCTGCCGCGACAATCCGACGAGAAGCGCATTCTCCACCGGTAGCTCCCCTTAACGATGCCCGCGCGATTGGCCCTCCCAGGCCGCCCTTAGCGGGTAACTTTCGAACCATCGGCTCTCCCAAGCCTGCCGGTTCGCTGATCAGGAGAGCGAATGCCGTGCCAACTCGAATTAATTTGTGGAATCAATGATTTGATATTTTGCCGGGCGCAAAACCGCCCGGCAATAACGTCTCATTCACCATAATTGCCCGGCAACTTTTTCCCACCGCAGGGGCGAAAGAAAGGTTCCATTAACCATTCTGACCGTAGCGTCCGCTCACGAGAAGCGCGGATGCGCTGGGAGCGTTGGTATCGCGTCGTAAGCTTTCTGGCGGCATCGGCCCAATTCCAGGGGACCGCAAGCCATGGCTGAGAATGAAGGCGGAGCAGGCGAGGGCGAAGAGCTCGGCGCGCCCAAAAGCAAGCTCAAGCTGATCATCATCGCCGTTGGCGTGCTCGCGATCCTCGGCGGCGGGGCCGCCGGCTACTTCTTCCTGTTCGGCAAGAAGGCCGACGAGCACCATGCCGAAGCTGCGCCGCCGCCGAAGCCGCCGGCCTTCGTCGAAGTGCCCGACCTCCTGGTCAACCTGGTCGGCAATCCCGGCGACCGCGTGCAGTACCTCAAGGTCAAGGTCTTGCTCGAGGTCAAGGAGGAGAAGCAGGTCGAGCACATCAAGCCGAATTTGCCGCGCGTCAGCGATATCTTCCAGACCTATCTGCGCGAGCTGCGGCCGAGCGACCTCAACGGCTCCGCCGGACTGTTCCGCCTCAAGGAAGAGCTGACCAAGCGGGTCAACATCGCGCTGGCCCCCAACGAGGTCAACGCGGTGCTGTTCAAGGAAATCGTGGTCCAGTAAGGCGCGGGATTTAGTGACATGGCGGGCAACGATCAAGCCGATCAAGATGCGATAGCCGCACAATGGGAAGCCTCGCTCGAGAGCGAGGATCCCGCTGAGGCCGCAGAAGCCGCTGCAGCCAACGAACTCACGGAATCGATGTCGCTGCAATGGGCGGCGATGGTCGAGGACGGCAGCCGCGACTTCGGCGTCACCAAGAACGGCGGCGGCGAGCGGGTGCTGTCGCAGGAGGAGATCGACAACCTGCTCGGCTTCACCGCCGGCGAGGTCAATCTCGACGATCATTCCGGCATCCGCGCCATCATCGATTCGGCGATGGTGTCCTACGAGCGCCTGCCGATGCTCGAGATCGTCTTCGACCGCCTGGTGCGGCTGATGACGACATCGTTGCGCAATTTCACCTCCGACAACGTCGAGGTCTCGCTCGATCGCATCACTTCGGTGCGCTTCGGCGACTACATGAACTCGATCCCCCTGCCGGCGGTGCTCTCGGTGTTCAAGGCCGAGGAGTGGGAGAATTTCGGGCTCGCCACCGTCGATTCGTCGCTGATCTACTCGATCATCGATGTGCTGCTCGGCGGTCGCCGCGGCAACACCGCGCTGCGCGTCGAGGGCCGGCCCTACACCACGATCGAAACCAACCTGGTCAAGCGGCTGATCGAGGTCGTGCTCTCCGACGCCGAGCAGGCGTTCCGGCCGCTGTCGCCGGTGCGCTTCACCATCGACCGGCTCGAGACCAACCCGCGCTTCGCCGCGATCAGCCGTCCCGCCAACGCCGCGATCCTGGTGCGCCTGCGCATCGACATGGAAGACCGCGGCGGCAATGTCGAGCTGCTGCTGCCCTATGCGACGATCGAGCCGATCCGGCCCGTTCTGCTGCAGATGTTCATGGGCGAAAAGTTCGGCCGCGATCCTGTCTGGGAAGGCCATTTCGCCACCGTGATCTCGCAGGCCGAGATCGCCGTCGATGCCGTGCTGTACGAGGCCGACGTGCCGCTCAAGCAGCTGATGCAGCTCAAGGTCGGCGACACGCTGCCGCTGGACATCCGTCCCGACGCGCTGGTCGCGGTCCGCTGCGGCGCGACCACGCTGACCGAAGGGCGGATGGGCCGGGTCGGCGACCGCGTCGCGATCCGCGTCACCAAACAGTTGCGCAAGCCGCATACGACGCTTGCGATGTTCGAAGGGGCCGAAGGCCAGAACAAGTTGATGGAGGCACAATGAACCACGCCCTCGGATTGATCATCGAAAGCCTTGTGGCGGTCCTCTTGATGCTGACCATCGCCTACTGCATGCTGCTCAATACGCGGCTGAAGCGCCTGAAATCGGACGAGCATTCGTTGAAGGCCGTGATCGCGGAGCTGATCACCGCGACCGAGATCGCCGAGCGCGCGATCGGCGGCCTCAAGCTCGCGGTGCGCGACGTCAACGAGAACCTCGGCAACCAGATGGGCGCCGCGACGCAGATGTCGGAGCAGCTGAAGAGGCAGCTGATCGAAGGCGACCATGTAGTCCGGCGGCTCTCCAAGATCGCCACCGCCGCGCGCCCGTTGTCCGCGGCGCTCGAAGCCGAACCCGAGCCGATCGTCATGTCCACGCCTGCACCTGCGCCGGTCCCCGCACCGGCCCCGGTCACCGGGGCCCGGGCGGTCGCGGCCGCGGCGCAGGCATTCTCTGAACGCAGAAGGTCCGGTGGCCTCGCCGCATGAACGTGTTTCGCAATATCCGTGTCCTCCCGGTCGTCGTGATCGCGGTCTGCGCGCTGGCAGTGCTGAAGGTCGCTGGCCTGGTGCTCGACGGCGGCTACGTCTTCGACTACGCCCCGCAAGCGACCAAGCGCTCATGGGCGCAGGAGAACCTGAACTATCCGGGCGGCGAAGAGAGCGACATCACCGGCGCCACGCAAGGCGAGGTGAAGGAAACCAAGACGGAGGAGGCGCCGAAGCCGGCGGCTCCCGAGACCAGACCCGACGGCGTGGTGTTGCATCCCGAGGATAATTCGCAGTCGGTGTCGCCCTCGGAGAAGGCGATCCTGGAACGGCTGCAGAGCCGCCGCCAGGAGCTGGACGCGCGCGCCCGCGAGATCGACATCCGCGAGAGCCTGCTGAAGGCCGCCGAGCAGCGCATCCAGGCCAAGACCGACGAGATGAAAGCGGTCGAGCAGCGCATCTCCACCGCGAACGGCCAGAAGAGCGAGGCGGAGACCGCGCGCTTCAAGAGCATCGTCACGATGTACGAGGGCATGAGGCCGAAGGATGCCGCCAAGGTGTTCGACCGGCTGGAGATGCCCGTGCTGATCGAGATCGCCTCGCAGATCGCGCCGCGCAAGATGTCCGACATTTTGGGATTGATGCAGCCGGAATCCGCCGAGCGTCTGACGGTCGAATTGGCGCGCCGCGCGAGTGGCGACAAGTCCGCGGACGCCAGCGCCGAACTGCCCAAGATCGAAGGCAAGATGATGCCGCCGAAAGCGAATTGAACCGCATATTTAATGGGCCCTTAAACGCCCACGGCTAGATTGGCCGCCGTGGCGGGCAGGGCGTGTCCGTGGGCTTACGGATGTCGAACTGGAAGTGTGGTGGCATGGTGCGCACGGCTGATGTCGGATTGTGGTCGCGGGCTCGCGCCTGCGCGCGCGCAGGCCTTCGCACAGGGCTTCACACAGGTCTTGGCCTTCTCGCCGCCGCTGTCATCGGCCTTGCTGCGCCGGGTGTTGCCCGCGCCGAGCCGGTCAAAGGTGAAGCCAGTCTGGAGGCCGCCAACGGCTATGCGCGGCTGGTGCTGAAATTCAGCGAGGATGTCGGCACCGAAGTGACGACCGCAGGCTCGATCCTCCTGATCAAATTCGAACGTCCCGCTGACGTTCCGATCGATCGCTGGGTCGAGGCGGCTCCCGACTACATCTCCGGCGCCCGTGGCGATCCCGACGGCTCGGCGCTGCGGCTGTCATTGTCGCGCAAGGTGCGCGTCAACACCATGTCCGCCGGCGAGCGCGTCTTCATCGACCTGTTGCCGGACAGCTGGACCGGCCCGCCGCCGAGCCTGCCGGCGGAAGTGGTGAAGGAGCTGGCCGAACGCGCCCGCGCTGCCGAACGGGCGCTCCGCCTGCAGCGTGCCGAGAACGCGGCCAAGCGCCGCCCGCCGGTCCGCGTCCGCGCACTGGTGCAGCCGACCTTCGTCCGCTTCGTGTTCGAGATGCCCGACGGCGTCAACGTCTCCTCGGTCCTGAACGACCAGAAGATGACGCTGCGCTTCAACGCGCCGCTGACCTTCGATCTTGCGGACGCCAAGATCGCCGCGCCGCCGAACGTCTCCTCGATCACCCAGAAGATGGATGCCGCCGCGAGCACGGTCGAGCTGAACGTGATCGGCGACGTCGACGTCCACACCTTCCGCGAGGACAAGAACTACAACATCGACGTCGCCTTCCAGCAGGCCGATGCGCCGAAGGATTTCGGTGCTGCCCGACGCCTTGCCGAAATCGAATCCGGCCGCTGCCGCGAAGGCAAGCGAGAAGCCGAAGGCGGCAACGCATGCCAGCGAGATCACGCCGCCGACCTCGGAGACGATCGCGCGCGAGATGAAGGCGGAGGGCAAGCCGGAGACGGCAGCGCCCGCCGTGAACACCGCGGCGGCGCCCGCTCAGACCGCGTCCGAGCTGCCGAAGATCCAGCCGGCGGCCGCGCCGAAAGCCGAGATGGCGCAGGCAGAGGCGCAGCACGCCGAGACCGCCAGGCCTGACGTTGTAAAGCCTGACGTCGTAAAGCCCGAAGCTGCAAAAGCTGACGTGGCGAAGCCTGAAGTACCCAAGCAGGAGGCGGCGAAGGAGCCCGCCAAGGTCGCGTCCGCTCCGTCGACGTCCGCACATCCGGATATGGGCGCTTCGGTCGAAGCGATCAGAGACTTGGAAGGGCTGCGCGTGACCTTCGGCTTCGACCGGCCGACGCCGGCGGCGCTGTTCCGCCGCGGCGATACGGTGTGGATGGTGTTCGATTCGACAAAGCCGATCGACGTCGATCCGATCCGGGCCAAGGGCGGCGCAATCGTCGGCGAGGTGACGCGGCTGCCGCTGGCCAAGGGGCAGGCCATCCGCATCCGCCTCAACCGGCCGCAGATGCATTCGCTGTCGAGCGATGACGGCAAGGGCCGCAGCTGGACGCTCGCCTTTGCCGACAAGGCGTCGAGCTCGCAGCAGCCGTTGATGGTGATGCGCAACGTCACCGATCCCGCGCTTGCCAATGTCGCGGTGCCGCTCGCCAATCCCGGGCCGGGCCTGCTGCACCGGCTGACGGATCCGGACGCCGGCGACACGCTGCTCGTCGTCACCGCGCTGCCGCCGATCCGCGGCTTCATCAAGCGGCAGGATTTCGTCGAGCTGTCGCTGCTCGACTCCTTTCACGGCATCGCTGTGCGTCCGAACACCGACGAGATCGCAGTCGAGATCGCGCCCGACAAGGTCATTCTCGGCAAGCCGGGCGGGCTGACGCTGTCCTCGATCGGCTACTCGCCCGAGCGCGCCCCGAGGGCGGTGCGGCCGATGTTCGACATCGACGAGTGGAACAAGAATCGAAGCGAGCCTTTCTTCGCGCGCGACGATGCGCTGATCAAGGCAGCCGCCGACGCGGAGCCGGAGAAGCGTGCGCAGGCGCGGCTGGCGCTCGCCCGCTTCTACATGAGCCACGCGATGTATCCGGAGGCCAGGGGCGTCACCAATTTGATGATCTCCGACGACGATCCCCGCACCGACCAGATCGGCATGCTGACGATCCATGCAGTCGCGAGCATCCTGATGGGCCGGCCTGAGCTCGGCCTGAAGGATCTCGCCAGCCCCGCGATCGGCAACAATTTCGACTCGCAGATGTGGAAGGGGCTCGCCTATGCCCGCCAGGGCAAATGGGCCGACGCGCGCGAGAAGTTCAAGAACGTCGAGTTCGCCATCGCCTCGCTGCCGATCGAGCTGCAGCGCGTGGTGACGGCGGATGCGATGAAAGCCTCGCTCGAGGTCCGCGACTTTGCCGGCGCCGCCAAGCGCCGCGCCGAGCTCGAGGTGATCGGTGTCTCCCCCGACATGAAGCCCGCCATCGCGGTGCTGCGCGGCCGGCTCGCCGAGGCGATGGCGCAGGAGAAGGACGCGCTCGACGACTATCATTTCGCCGCGGAATTGAGCGACCGGATGGCCGCGGCCGAAGGCAAGCTGCGCGAGATCAAGCTGCTGCAGAAGCGGGGCGAGATCAAGCAGGAGGACGAGCTAAGGGAGTTGGAGACGTTGCAGGTGACCTGGCGCGGCGACGCGATCGAGGTGCAGACCCTGCAGATGCTGTCGCAGCTCTATAGCGAGACCGGCCACTATCTGGATTTGCTGGCGGCGGCGCGCACCGCGACCCGCCTGATGCCGAATTCGGAGGCGACGCGCCAGACCCAGGATGCGGCCTCGGCGCTGTTCTCGCAGCTGTTCCTGGACGGCAAAGCCGATGAGCTGCCGCCGGTCGATGCGCTCAGCATCTTCTACGAATTCCGCGAACTGACGCCGATCGGCCGGCGCGGCGACGAGATGATCCGGCGCCTCGCGGACCGGCTGGTCGGGATCGACCTGTTGGATCAGGCGGCCGAGCTGCTGCAATACCAGATCGACAAGCGCCTCGAAGGTGCGGCGCGGGCGCAGGTCGCGGCCAGGCTCGCCATGGTCTATCTGACCGCGCGCAAGCCGGATCGCGCGATCACCGCGCTGAACACCACCCGCATCGCCGATCTCTCCGGCGAGCTGCGCACGCAACGCCTGCTTCTGGAAGCGCGGGCGCAGAGCGACATCGGCCGCCACGACCTCGCGCTCGACATCATCAGCAACATCAGCGGCCGCGAGGCGATCCGGCTGCGCTCCGACATCTACTGGGCGTCACGGCGTTGGCGCGAGGCGTCCGAGCAGATCGAGCTGTATTACGGCGATCGCTGGCACGATTTCCGGCCGCTCAATCCGGCCGAGCGTGGCGACGTCATCCGCGCCGTGGTCGGCTATTCGCTCGCCGAGGATGCAATCGGGCTGGCGCGGTTCCGGGAGAAATACGCGCCGCTGATGACCGGCGAGGCCGACAAGCTCGCCTTCGATGTCGCCAGCAAGCCGGCCACCGGCACCAGCGATGAATTCACCGCGATCGCCAAGATGGCGGCAAGCGTCGACACGCTCGACGGCTTCCTGCGCGACATGAAGGTGCGTTTCCCCGACCAGACCGCGCGCTCGCCGGAAGCATCGCGCGAGACGGGGAAGGATTCTGCAAAGGCGGCGACCGACACCACCGGCTCGCTGCCGCAGATCAATGGCGTGAAGCAGGCCGACGCAGCGCGCTAGGCCAACGTCGTTCGCCTGCGCTCCGTATCGGCGCATCGTTGTGCGACGGCCAACTACGAACTTTACCGTCGTCCGGCCTTGAGCCAGGATCTATAACCACGGTCAGTGATTGTTAGTGCGAGATGGCCGACCAGTCTGCCTCGTAACGTCGTCCTCGGGTTATGGGTCCCGGATCTGCGCTTCGCTTGTCCGGGACGACAGTTGTGGTTGACGATGCAGCGTGAGCTCCTCGAGCGATCGCCACAGGATGGCTCAATTAAGGTGAAGCGTGAGGCGAGATGCCGCGGCGCCACGCCGCGGGACAATTTGTGCGCGACCGTTGACTCTTCCTGAACTTTAACTTTACGTGACCGTGACGGTTCCTCATCGAGGATTAAACGGGAACGCGGTGTGGGGTGACCCAATTCCGCGGCTGCCCCCGCAACTGTAAGCGGCGAGCCTTTGCCAGATGCCACTGGGCGACAACCCGGGAAGGCGGCAATGAGGCGACGACCCGCGAGCCAGGAGACCTGCCGTCAGTCGTGGTCACACGTGAGAACATCGGGCGGGGTGTCCTGGTGGGAGCCGAACTGCCGCGTTCTGCGGGGAGGAGGGCTCGGCTTGCGGTGACGTGCCACGTTATCGCGAGTCCTATCGATGGCCCTGCGTCTCTGCCGCATCCAAGCGGCACTTCGTCCTGCTGTCCTCCGTTGCATCGTCGTTCCTGCTCCTGCCTGCTGAGGCTTGGTCGCAGACTGCCCAGCAGAGCTATCCGCTCGAACCTGTGGTGGTGACGCCGTCGGCCAAGCCGCCGCGCGCGCCGCGCCGCGCAAAATGCGTCGTCGTCCACCGGGCGTGCGCGCCAGCAGCGCAACGCCGGCCGCACGACGGCGGCTCCGGCTGCTGCTGCGGCCGCCGCGCCGGCCGGCCCTGTCTTCGCTGCTCCCACGCTCAATCTCACCGGCACGACCTCGACCGGCAGCCGGCTCGGCCTGACGCGCCTGCAAACGCCGGCCAGCGTCGACGTGATCTCGGCGGAAACCATGGCCGAGCGCGGCCAGCAGAACGTCATCGACGCGGTGACCCAGAACGCGGTCGGCTTCACCGCGAGCCCGGCGCCGGGCAATGGCAGTCTTTCGTTCAACACCCGCGGCTTCACCGGCAACGGCACGGTCATGACGCTCTATGACGGCACGAGGCTTTATGTCGGCTCCGGCACGCTGACCTTTCCGTATGACACCTGGTCGGCGCAGCGTATCGAGGTGCTGCGCGGCCCCGCATCGGTGCTCTATGGCGAGGGCGCGATCGGCGGCGCCATCAACGTCATCTCGAAGATGCCGCTGTGGGTGCAGGCCAACCAGGCCGAAGTGTCGTTCGACAGCAACATGACGCGGCGCATTGCCGTGGACAGCGGCGGACCCGTCAACAAGGACATCGCCTACCGCATCACCGCCACCGCCAACGCATCGGATGGCTGGGTCGATCGCGGCGAGAATTCCAACTCGAATTCCATGCGGCCGTCCAGGCGAAGCAGAACGAGGACGTGACCTGGACCATCTCCACCGATTACGGCGACCGCCATCCGCAGCGCTATTTCGGCACGCCGCTGGTCAACGGCCAGCTTCTCGAGGGCGCTTCGCTTCAACAACTACAATGTCGGCGACAGCAACATCCGCTACCAGGACAGCCAGAGCCAGGTGAAGACCGAATGGCAGGTCACCGACGGCATCACGGTCCACAACACGCTCTATTATCTCAACAGCCAGCGGCATTGGCGGGATGCTGAGAATTACACCTACAACGCCAAGACCGGACTGTTTGACCGAACCAACTATATCGAGATCTTCCACGACCAGCAGCAGATCGGCGACCGCATGGACACGACGTTCCGCGGCCATATCTTCGGCATGGCCAACGAGTTCGTGGCTGGATTTGACGTCAATAACATCAGCTTCACTCACACCAACAACTCGCCTTATACGGGGCCGACGCCGCCAGCACCGGTGCCGCTTTACAATTTTGATCCTGGGGTCTTCAGCAGCCCGGTTGCAACGGTACCGAGCTTCAGCACCACCACCAACCAATATGCCTTGTTTGCCGAGGACCGTCTGTCGATCACCGACAAGTTGTCGCTGGTCGGCGGGATCAGGCAGGACGAGCCGACCATCGAACGTACCGACTATATTTCGCCAGCCACCGCCAGCTTCGAGAAGTCGTATCACGCCACCAGCTGGCGCGCCGGCGCTGTCTATGAGCCGATCAAGGATCTGGCGTTTTACGGCCAGTATTCGGTCGCGGTCGATCCGGTCAGCAACCTGATCACCTTGACCGCGGTGAACAGCAATTTCCAGCTGTCCACCGGCAAGGAGGCCGAGGTCGGCGTCAAGCAGTCGTTCTGGGGCGGCCGTGGCGAATGGACGCTGGCCGGCTATCAGATCGTCAAGAACAATCTGCTGGCACGCGATCCGACAAATCCGCTGAACACGAATTCGGTGCAGATCGGCCAGCAATCCTCGCGCGGTGTCGAGGCATCGGTCGGTTTTGCGCTCGATCACGGCTGGCGCATCGACGCCAACACCGCCTTGCTGCGCGCGAAGTATGACAACTTCACGCAGGCGGTTAGCGGCGTTGGCATCGTGAACTTTGCCGGGCAACGTCCCCGTCAACGTGCCGCAGACCGTCTCCAACATCTGGGCGACCTGGGCGTTCGCGCCGAACTGGTCGGCCAATGCCGGCATCCAGATCGTCGGCAAGACCTATGCGGACGCCGCCAATACGCGTGTCGATGCCTGCCTACAACGTCGTCAATGCCGGCGTGCAGTGGAATCCGGATCCGAATACGACGCTCTCGTTCCGGGTCTATAATCTGTTCGACAACGATCTATGCGACGTCAGGTACGACCAGCCAGTGGCTGCTGGGCATGCCGCGCACCGCGCAGCTTGCTCTCAACGTGAAGTTCTGAGCATGCGCCGCGGACTGACCCGCACGGCACGGCGGTGGCTGTATATCGGCCACCGCTGGGTCGGCATCGTCACCTGCCTGCTGTTCGCGATGTGGTTCATCTCAGGCGTGGTGATGATGTATGTCGCGTTTCCCGGCCTCTCCAACAAGGAGAGGCTGGCGGCGCTGCCTGACATCAAATGGGAGAGCGTCGCGCTGTCGCCGGACGATGCGATGAAGGCGGCAGGCGCCACGCGCTTCCCGCGCGAGCTCAGGCTGTCGATGCTGGCCGACGAGCCGGTGTATCGGCTGACCGGCTGGGACGGCAAGCGACTGGCCATCTCCGCCGTCGACGGCCACGCCATCACGCACATCTCCGAGCAGGAGGCGCTTGCGGTCGCATGGCATCACCCGGCGAGCCGCGCACCGCAACTCGCCGACATCGTCGACCGCGACCAGTGGAGCGTCACGGCGCGCTACGATCCGTTGCGGCCGCTTTATCTGATCACGCTCGGCGACGATGCCGGTACCGAGCTCTATGTCTCCTCGCGCTCCGGCGAGATCGCGCTCGATACCAATCGCACCGAGCGCGTCTGGAACTGGCTCGGCTCGATCCCGCACTGGATCTATCCGACCGTGCTGCGCAGGGATGGGCCGCTGTGGCGGCTGGTGGTGCTGTGGATTTCCGGCGTCTGCCTGATCGTCGGCGTCACCGGCATTTGGATCGGCATTTTGCGCGTGCGCGTGAGGCGGCGTTATAGCGGCGGCAGGATCACGCCATATCGCGGTTGGATGGCATGGCATCACGTCACCGGGCTGATCGCCGGGCTGTTCGTGCTGACCTGGATGTTCTCGGGCTGGCTCTCGCTCAATCCCGGCGAATACTTCGCAGGCGGCAACACCGCGCGCGAGGTGATGCAGCGTTATGCCGGCCACGACGCGCCCGATATCGCGGCGCGTCTGCCGGCGGCGTTGCCGGTCGGCACGGTGGAGGCGCGTTTCGTCTGGCTCGACGGAAGCCCGATGATGATCCCGGAGGACCGCGATGGCGCCGAGACGCCGGTCGATCCGGCATCGGGTGCACCCATCCATCTGACACCGGATCGGCTGTGGAGCGCAGCCGCGAAGCTGCTGCCGGAGGCGCATCTCTTCGATCGGCAGACGCTCCAGCGGTATGATGCGTATTGGTATGCGCACCACGGAGAGCGGGCGCTGCCGGTGCTCCGGGCTGTGTTCGACGATCAGGCGCGGACCTGGTTTCACGTGAGCCCAATCACCGGGGATATCGTCGGACGCATCGACGCAGAGTCGGCGCAGCTATCGCTGGCTGTTCAACGCGCTGCATAGTCTGGATTTCCAGCTGCTGCTGATGTACCGCCCAGCCTGGGACATCGTCGTCATCCTGCTGTCGTTGCTCGGCACCATCGTCTCGGTGAGCGGCGTCGTGATCGGCTGGCGCTACCTGCGGCGCTAAAAGCTGCACGGACTGACGCCCGCTCTCGACAGTTGCGCCCGAACACGGCAATTTGCCATCAGCCCGTCAGTCAGATCGCGTAGACGCGCCTGATCGCAACATCGCGCCGGAGGAATCATGAGCAAGCCGACCAAGACCGAAGCCGAGTTGATCGAGATGGCGATGGCGGAGCTGAAGGCGCATCTCGATTGCCCGGAAGGCATGTCGATCTCGGTGCTGCGCTGGGGCACGCGATGGGAATTCCGCGCCAAATCCGATCCGGGCACGGCAACCAAGCCAGGCTATCCCGAATGCGTCGCCATGCTGGTGCAGATCGGCGACCATCTGAGCAAGCAATATGATGTGGCGTGAGGGGGCCGGGCGTCCACTTTTATTGGACCGCGCTTGACGGAGCAGAGCAGGGCGCATGCCACGCTCCGCAGTTCGCGACCACGCGCGTCAACCAGCCGAGATCCGCGCCGTCAGGAAACCAGGCGCGCCGCGCCAGCGCGTGATCGTCGGCGTCGCGTTCGAATTCGATGCCGGGCGGCAACTCCGAGCGCAGCGCCACGGCGACACAGCGCGGATAGTCGCGCACGCGCCAGTCCGGCCGGTGGGTCGGGAAGAACGCCAGGCACGGCACGCCGAATGCATCGGCCAGATGCACCATGGCCGTATCTGTCGAGATCACCCACCGCGCGTTACGCACCAGCGCACATAGCTCGACAAGCGTGGCACATTCGGGCGCCTGCGCGACGTCATCTGCGAGATCCTGCGGCACTCGGCCTTGCGTGACGACGGCCCAGCTGCCGGCAAGCTGGCGCAGAATGCCATCGTGGATCTCGTCCGGCATGTCGCGCAGCCGCATCGACGCGCGTGGACAGACGAGAACATAGCCCGAAGGCGTTGCCGCGGGCTGCGCCGCCACCCGCGGCGCAAGCCAGGCATTGCGCTTGAGATCGGATGGAACGAACTGCGGCTCGATGCCGAGCCGGCGTAGGAAGAAGTCGATCATCGAGGTCTGCTGGAAATCCGCCGAGAATGCGAAGTCGCGGATGTCGATCACGTAATCGAACCCGGCTGCGCCGTCGAACCGCGTGTCCGGCGTCGCATGCTCAGGCGGCAGGAGCTTGATGTCGGCGAAATCCGCCGCGGCATGGATGCCGGCAACCATCGGTCCAAAACCTGCAAGCCGGAACAATGTCGGGCGCGGAGGTATCACGCCGAGCCGTATCGCGAGATGCAACGCCTGCAACCCGATGATGCCGTCGCCCAGCGTGCGCCCGAAGCCATTGAGGATTGCGACACGGCGCGTGGACGAGTGCAGCGTTTCGATCTCGGCAAGCTGGACAGTCATGAGCAGGCCATCAGCAATGGCCATCGCGGTCTGGCGCAACGGCGCGGGATTGAGAAGCGTGAATGGTCAATAATCGCCAGCTGAGATCCCGGATCGACGGCTGAAACAGGGAACGTCGTTACGATTGAAATGCGGTCCAGGGCTCGTATTGCAGCGGTGATTTGATAGCGCGCATCCTCGGCGTGTCAATCCGGGCGGACGTTCGTGCCGCCGGCCAGAACGACGGCAGCGGATCGCGGAGGATCCGTGCCGAGGTCTTTAGAAAACGATTTCGTTATCATCCCTTGTGGGATCGGACCGCGCGTGACGCCCGGTCTTACCCTCCTCCGTAGCTCTGCACCAGGCTTCCCGCCACCAGCGACCAGCCGTCGACCAGCACGAAGAAGATCAGCTTGAACGGCAGCGACACCACGACCGGCGGCAGCATCATCATGCCCATCGACATCAGGACCGAGGCCACCACCAGGTCGATGACCAGGAACGGCAGGAACAGCAGGAAGCCGATCTCGAACGCGCGTTTCAGCTCCGAGATCATGAACGCCGGCACCAGGATGCGCAGCGACAGCTGGTCGGGCGTCGCCGGCGGCGGCTCGCCTGACAGATCCATGAACAGCTTGAGATCCTTCTCGCGCACGTTCTTCTGCATGAAGCCGCGCAGCGGCACCGAGGCGCGCTGCAAGCGCCTCCTCCACGCTGATCTGGTTCTGCGATCAGAGGCTGGATGCCGTCGTCATAGGATTTCTGCAGCACCGGCCCCATCACGAAGGCGGTCAGGAACATCGCCAGCGCGATGATGACGGAGTTCGGCGGCGCGGTCGCTGTGCCCATCGCCGTGCGCAACAGCGACAGCACCACCACGATGCGCGTGAACGACGTCATCATGACCAGGATCGACGGTGCGATCGACAGCACCGTCAGACAGCGCGATCAGCTGGATCGCGCGTTCGGTGACGCCCCCATTGCCGCCGGGCCCGAGGTTGATGCTGATGTCCTGGGCAGCCGCGGGCCCCGCCAGTGATCCGGCGGCAATCAGGGCAAAAAGGAAGACAACTCTACGCGGGGTAAGAAGGCGCCTCACGAAGACGACTTTGGGCGGCCAAGCAGCGAGGCCATCTCGTCTTCGAGATTCTCGAAGCTGGTCTTGGGCGCCGGGCCGGCTGGCGGGCCCGGCGGTTCAGCGCGCGGGGCCGGCCGCAATGGCGGTGGCTCGGGCGGCGGCGCCGCGGTCGTCGGCTCGGCGGCAGGGCGGCGCAGGGCGGCCTCCAGGCGTTGTGCCATCTCGGCGAGATTGGCCTCTGCGCTCTGGGCGGCGGTGCGGCCGGCGGCGTCGGGGGCGCTGGAGGAAGCGGAGGCGGTGGCGCAGCGGCGCGTTCGGGCGCCGGCGCGCGCATCGGCGGCGGCTTGGCCGGCTGCTCGGCGGCCTGCGGCCTGAACGGCTCAGTAGGCTTCGGCGGCTCCGCCGGCCGCAGCGGACGCGGCAGGATCGGTTCACGCGCCGGCTCGCCGCGCGGCATCATGCGCTCGGGACGGGGCTCCATTCGTGGTTCGCCGCGCGGCTCCATCCTCGGTTCGCCGCGCAACTCGTGGCGCTGGTCCGGCCGCGGCTCCGGGCAAAGTCCGGGCAGGGGCTCCGGTGCAAAACCCGTCATCGGCTCGCGCCGCTCGGGCATCTCGCCCCTCGGCTCGTTGCGCCGCTCGGCCATCGCCGGCATCGGGCGGCGGCCGTCGTCGCCGAACGCTGGGCGCTGCGGACGGGTCGGCAGCTCCGGCATCGGCTGCACCGCCGGCTCGGGATGATCGAGGCCATCGGTCTTGGCCGTCTCCTCGGGCCAGAGCTGCGCGTCCGGCAATGGCGCAATCCGCGGCGGCGGCGGTTCGGCAGCGAGGCCGGCACGTTGCGCGATCTGCTCGCGCGTCGAGCACGGCACGAACGATGTTCGATTCGACGACGATGTCAGTCGGGCCGCCGATCATCAGCAGATGCTCGACGTTGTCACGGCGCACCAGCACCAGGCGGCGGCGTCCATCCACAGCCGCGGCATCGATCACGGCAAGGCGCGGCATGCGTCCGCGATTCGCCGTGGTGCCGAGACGATTGCCCGCGAATCGCCGCACCAGCCAGGCGACGAGCAAAATCAGCGCCAGCACGGCCACGAACGCGAAAATAAAGGTCAGTGCCTGCATGTCTGTCCCCGGCAAATCCCGCTTCCTGAAGGGCTCTCGTCTGTCGGATGGGGTTCGCCAACGCTGAACGAAGCCGTCTCGATCGGAACCACTGTTAACGCGTGGCGGCAGGAACTGCCGCCCGGTATCTTAATAACCCATGAATCGGTCGGGCCAAAACGACTTCTTGGAAAGGTGGGGCGTGCCAATCTGGTGCAGCGCTGCGCCGGCGCACCGGCAGATTCTTAAAAAATTGCCAAAATCCGGAACATCCCCGGGGTGCAGCGCACATCACGTTAACTCCGTATTAACCATACACTCGGCAGATTGTACCTACCTCGGAGGGGGTTGAATCAGCCGGACAGAACGGAGCGGCGCAATGTCCATCAACGATTTTCCAGTGTTGTCGGCGTTGCGTACCAAGATGCAGTGGCACCAGGAGCGGCAGCGCGTTCTCTCGGAGAACGTCTCCAACTCCGATACGCCGAATTTCAAGCCGCGCGACTTGGTTGAGCCGAAGTTCGATGCAACCGGCGCGGCCGTGGGCGGCATGGCGCCGCTGGCGCTGACGCGCACCAGCGGCGCGACCATCTTCCCGACCTCCAGCGACGGCACGAGCTTCGACCAGAATCGCAAGGCGGGCTTCGAGACCAGGCCCACCGGCAATGCCGTCAATCTGGAAGACGAGATGCTGAAAGTTTCCGCCAACCAGATGGACTACGCCGCGGTGACCTCGCTCTACAGCAAGAGCCTGCATCTGCTGAAGACGGCGATCGGCAAGGGCTGAACTGGCTGGACCAGAATTGGAGAACGACAAGCATGGCAAGTGATTCCAGCGATTTCCTGCGCTCGATGACGATCGCGACCTCCGGCCTGCGTGCGCAGGCCGGACGCATGCGCGTCATCTCGGAAAACATCGCCAACGCCGATTCGACGGCCTCGACCGCTGGCGGCGATCCCTATCGCCGCAAGGTCCCGACCTTCACCTCGGCGCTCGACCGCGCGGCCGATGCCAAGGTGGTGAGCCTCGGCAAGATCGTGCCCGATCAGTCCGCGTTCAAGGTCAAGTACGACCCGAGCAATCCGGCGGCGGATGCCTCGGGCAACGTCAAATACCCGAATGTGAACCCGCTGATCGAAATGACCGACATGCGCGATGCGCAGCGATCCTACGAGGCGAACTTGAACATCATCGGCGCCACGCGCCGGATGATTCAACGCACGCTCGACATCCTCAAGACTTGAAGAAACAGGGAAACGTAAGTCATGGCCACTCCAGTCAACGCGGCAAACGCCTATGCCAATCTCGCCAAGGTCCTGGATACCGGGGGCTCGAGTAACAAGTTCGGGGATCTCGCGCGGGTTCGCGACGTTCTCGGCAGCGCGGGCGCTCAGGAGAATGGCGGTCCGTCGTTCAGCGCGGTGCTGAAGGATGCGATCGGCGGCGTCATGGAGACCGGCCGCAAGTCGGACGCCCAGACGGTGGCGATGGCGTCGGGCAAGGCGAACGTGATGGACGTCGTCACGGCGGTCGCGGAGACCGACGTCGCGGTGTCGACGCTGGTTTCGGTGCGCGACCGCGTGATCCAGGCCTATGAAGACATCATGAAGATGACGATCTAGCGCATCCTCGCGACCAACGACCGATACGGCCCGCGCAAGCCGCGCGAGCCCGACATCTCCATGGACCACGTGCGGATCATGGGGAGCCGAGCCGTTGCCATGCGACGACTGCAGGGATCGAATCAACGATAATGAATGGGCGGGCGAGACATGACCGGTGCCGAAACGCTTGACGTCGCGCGCGACGCGATCTGGACCATCGTGGTGGTGTCGTCGCCGCTGATGGTGGTCGGCCTCGTGGTCGGCGTCGTCGTCTCGCTGTTCCAGGCGCTCACCCAGATCCAGGAGCAGACCCTGGTGTTCGTGCCGAAGATCATCGCGATCTTCGTGACGTTGCTGCTCGCGCTGCCGTTCATGGCCGATGCGCTGGAGTCGCATATGTTGCGGATCACGTCGCGAATCATCGGCGGATGAGGCAATGTCCGGCGCGGCGGAGCCTGCTCTCGTCGCCGCGCGCGGACCGGTCGTCGCGCGCGGCGCCGAATCGGGATCGTCGTCTCCTTACACGACGCGAATCGCCGCACGGCCCTTGGCTTTCGCGACCGAGCTGCCGCAGGCGATGCGGCCGTCAAGGCCAGGACGCCGCACGATGCGTATCGACATCTCTTTCCTGCCCGCCTACGCCGCCGCCTTCATGCTGGCCTTCGCGCGCATCTCCGCCATGGTGATGCTGCTGCCGGGGCTCGGCGAGACCAACATTCCGGTGCGCATCAAGCTCTCGATCGCGCTGCTCCTCACCATGATCATCCTGCCGCTGCATCGCCAGGCCTATCAGTCGACCTGGAATCGCTGGCGCCGCTGCTGGTGATGATGCTGCACGAGATCATCATCGGCATCGTGCTCGGCGCCACCGCGCGGGTGACGCTTTTCCGCGCTGCAGGTCGCCGGCGCCGTGATCGCCCAGCAGATGGGGCTCGGTTTCGTCACTGCGGTCGATCCGACCCAGGGCCAGCAGGGCGTGCTGGTCGGCAACTTCCTCACCATGCTCGGCGTGACGATGCTGTTCGCCACCGACAGCCATCATCTCGTGATCGCAGCGCTGAGCGACAGCTACAAGGTGTTCGCGCCCGGCGAATTGGTGCCGAGCGGCGACGTCGCCTCGCTGGCGACGCAGGCTTTCGCCACAGCGTTCAAGCTCGGCCTGCAGCTCTCGGCGCCGTTCCTGGTGTTCGGGCTCGTCTTCAATGTCGGGCTCGGCGTGCTGGCGCGCCTGATGCCGCAGATGCAGGTCTATTTCGTCGGTGCACCGCTCTCGATCATGCTCGGCTTCCTGATCCTCGCGCTCGTGCTGACGGCGATGATGGGGACGTTCCTCGGCTATTTCGACGGCGTGATGCACGAAATGATGCCGAACTGAGAGGCTGACTGACCGATGGCCGAGTGAGCGGCGACAGCGAAGACAAAACAGAAGACCCGACGCAAAAGCGGATCGACGAGGCGGTCGGCCGCGGCGATGTCGTCAAGAGCCAGGAGCTCAACACCTGGTTCGTGATCGCGGCAGCGTTGCTGTTGATCATCGACCTTCTCCGAATTCGATCGGGATGGCGCTGATGGTGCCATTGCGCAACCTGATCGCCAATTCCTGGATGATCCATACCGACGGCGTATCGCTGCTGGCGCTGGGCCGCGGCCTGCTGTTCGCCGTGGTGTCTGCGATCGGCATCCCGATCCTGATGCTCGCGCTCGCCGCCATCGGCGCCAATCTGCTGCAGCATCGCCTGGTCTGGTCCGCCCAATCCTTGAAGCCGGATTTCGGCAAGCTGTCGCCGCTGGCCGGCGCCAAGCGGCTGTTCAGCAAGCAGGCCGCGGTCAATTTCGCCAAGGGCCTGTTCAAGCTCGGGCTGCTCGGCACCGTGATGACCATGATTCTCTGGCCGGAGCGATTCCGGCTGGAATCGCTGCTTCATCAGGATCCGGGGGCGCTGCTCGGCGTCTCGTTCTCCCTGATCCGGCATCTCCTGGGCTCGGTGGTGGCGCTGCTCGCGGTGGTCGCGATCGGCGATTATGCGTTCCAGTACCGGCAATGGTACGAGAAGCTGAAAATGTCGGTGCAGGAGGTCAAGGAGGAATACAAGCAGTCCGAAGGCGACCCGCACGTCAAGGGCCGCATCAGGCAGCTTCGCCAGGCCAAGATGCGCAAGCGCATGATGGCGGCGGTTCCCAAGGCCTCGGTGATCATCACCAACCCGACTCACTATTCGGTGGCGCTGGCCTATGAGCGCGGCATGTCGGCGCCGCTCTGCGTCGCCAAGGGTGTCGACAGCCTCGCGTTCAAGATTCGCGAGGTCGCCCGTGCGCACGACATTCCGATCGTCGAGAACGTGCCGCTGGCGCGCTCGCTCTACGCCACCGTCGACATCGACGAGGAGATCCCGGTCGAGCATTACCACGCGGTCGCTGAGATCATCGGCTATGTCATGGGGCTGCGGCGCAACCTCTCCGGACGGCGCACCTGACGCAGCGCCCGCCAGTTCCGATCCGCCGTAAATTGCGGATAAACCACGGAATCTCGTCTTGACGGGCTTGCGCAGGGGCGGTCGATTCAGGCAGGGGAAGACAGCTAGCGCGCCAATGCGCGTCATGTCCCTGCCGACAGGTCGCGTCTTTTTGCCATGAGCGCCGAACTCGACAACGATGCGTCCCAGGATCAGGTGAGCCTGCCCGAGCGGCAGCGGCGCAGCGGCAGCATTCTGCTCGTACTGCTGGTCGCCGGCGTGCTGGTGGCGGCCGCCGTGGTGCTGATGACGATCGGACGGGCGCAGGCGCAGCCCTACATCCTTGGCCTGTTGTCGGTGTTGGCCACCATCGGGCTGTTCAACCTGTTCGCGTTCGCCGCCGGCATCGTCCGCTTCGCCGACCGCACCACGGACGATCCGGTGATGGGACGGGTACCCGATCTCGCGCCCGATGGACTCGCGGTGACCGATCCGCGCGGCCACGTGGTCTATGCCAACGCCGCCTATCTGACGATGACCGGCGCCGCCAGCACCCAGGAGGCGCGCCCGATCGAGCGCGTGTTCATCGGCAACCCGGATGTCTCGGAAGCCGTATTCCGGCTGCTCAAGGCCGCGCGCGAAGGCAAGCGGCAGCAGGAAGAGGTGCGGATCGCGGCCGCAGGCGAAGGTCGGCCATGGCGGACAAGGCCGCTGGCTGCGCATGCGCGTGCGCCCCCTCGGCAAGACCAAGCAGGAGCAGAAATACGCGGTGTGGTCGATCGGCGACATCACCCGCGACCGCGAGCGCCAGGAGGACGTGTTCCAGGAACTGCAGCATGCGATCGAATATCTCGATCACGCGCCATGCGGCTTCTTCTCGGTCAATGCCGAAGGCAGCCTCGTCTATGTCAACGCGACGCTCGCCAACTGGCTCGACTATGACCTGGCCGAGATCGGCTCGGGTGGCCTGAGGCTCACCGACGTCGTCCCCGGTGACGGCGCCTCATTGTTGACCTCGATCGTCGCCGTACCCGGCGAGGTCAAGACCGAGGTCTTCGACATCGACCTGAAGATGCGCGGCGGCAAGACCATGCCGGTGCGGCTCTATCACAAGCTCGCCTTCGGCGCTGATGGCGCAGCCGGGCCGTCGCGGACGCTGGTGATCAGCCGCGCTCGCGACGAGCGCTCCGATCCTGAACGCGCTGCCGAAGTCCGCTTCATGCGCTTCTTCGACCACACGCCGATGGCGATCGCGACCGTCGATCGCAGCGGCGCGGTGGTGCGCGCCAATGCCCGCTATGCCAAGCTCGCGCAGGCCCTGACCAACGATGCCGCCGGCGCCAAATCGATCTTCCGCGCGGTCTCGCCGCGCGACCGCAATTTGCTGATCGCCGCGATCACCCAGGCAGCGGAAGGGCAGGCCGACATTCCGCCGGTCGAGGTGATGCTGGACGGGGCGAAGGAGCGGTTCGGGCAGTTCTTCGTCACGGCAGTCGAGGAGAGCGAGCGCGAGACCGAGGCTGCGATCGTCTACATGCTGGAGACCACCGAGCGGCGCACGCTGGAGAATCAGATCAACCAGTCGCAGAAGATGGAGATGGTCGGCCAGCTTGCCGGCGGTATCGCCCACGACTTCAACAACGTGCTCTCGGCCATCATGATGGCCAACGACTTCCTGCTGAACGCGCACAAGCCGACCGATCCGTCGTTCCAGGACATCATGCAGATCAAGCAGAACGCGACGCGCGCCGCCACCCTGGTGCGGCAGCTGCTCGCGTTCTCGCGCCGGCAGACGCTTGCGGCCGCAGGTGCTCGACCTCGGTGACGCGCTGTCCGATCTCACCATGCTGCTGCGGCGGCTGATTGGCGAAAAGGTCAAGCTCGACCTGATTCACGGCCGCGACCTGTGGCCCGTCAAGGTCGACGTCTCCCAGTTCGAGCAGGTGATCGTCAATCTCGCGGTCAACGCACGCGACGCGATGCCTGAGGGCGGCAAGCTCATCGTGCGCACCGCCAACGTCGCGGCCGAGGAGGCGGCGCAGGCTGCCTACAAGGGCATGCCGGTCGCCGATTATGTACGGATCAGCATCACCGACACCGGCACCGGCATTCCGGCCGAGATCCGCGACAAGATTTTCGAGCCGTTCTTCTCCACCAAGGAGGTCGGCAAAGGCACCGGGCTCGGCCTCTCCACGGTCTACGGCATCATCAAGCAGACCGGCGGCTTCGTCTATGTCGACAGCGAGATCGGCAAGGGCACCTCGTTCAACATCTTCCTGCCGCGGCATCATGTCGAGCAGGAGGCCCAGGCCGAGCCGCAGCCGGCCAGCGGCAAGGAGGCCGTAGCGCCGGCAGCCGCCGAGACGAAGCCTCGCGCCGACATGACCGGGCAGGGCACCATCCTGCTGGTCGAGGACGAGGAGGGCCTGCGCGCGCTCAATGCCCGCGGCCTGCGCTCGCGCGGCTATAGCGTGATCGAGGCCTCGAACGGCGTCGAGGCAATGGAAGAGCTCGAAGCATGCGACGGCGCCGTCGACCTCGTGGTCTCGGACGTCGTCATGCCGGAGATGGACGGTCCGACGCTGCTCAAGGCGATGCGCGACCGCAACCCGGAGATCAAGATCATCTTCGTGTCGGGCTATGCCGAGGATGCCTTTGAGAAGAGCCTGCCGGAAAACCAGCAATTTGCGTTCCTGCCGAAACCGTTCACGCTGAGCCAGCTCGTCGCGGCGGTGAAGGAGACGATGGCGCTGCAATAGCGAGGCGGCGCCACACGCGAACCACCGATCGGACCGCTTTGGAGGTAACCGGCGGCTCCCGCTAGGGAACCGCGACGCAGCGTCGCAGCTGCGCGGTCCGTTGGCGGCTTCACATTTCGACAACTCTGCCCACTTTAGAAGCGTTCTCGACCACGAGGATTTTGGGAAACCACACATGAAACTCATGCAGCGCACCGGCGGTCTCGTGAAGGCGATGGCCGTGATCATCTCGCTGGCGCTGCCGACGGTGCTGGCCGTCTCGGCGGCCGATGCCAGGGTCGGCGGCGGCTTCAGCTCGGGTTCCCGCGGTTCGCGAACGTTCTCCGCGCCGCCATCGACGTCGACTTCGCCGGGGACCGCGTCTCCCTTCAATCGGACCTATACCCAGCCGGGCTATAATGGCGGCGGCTTTGGCGCGCCCGCGCGCGGCGGCTTCTTCAATCGTGGCGGCGGCCTGTTTGGCGGTCTGGCCGCAGGCTTCCTCGGCGCCGGGCTGTTCGGCATGCTGTTCGGCGGTGGCCTGTTCTCCGGGATCGGCGGCTTCTCCTCGATCCTCGGCCTGTTGCTGCAGATCGTGCTGATCGTGTTCCTGGTGCGGATGGCGATGGCGTGGTGGCAGCGCCGCAATATGCCGGCCTATGCCGGCACCGTGCCGCCGTCGGACCAGCAGAACTTCCGCTCCAATGCAGGTTTGGGCGGCTTTGGTGCCAACAGCACGCCATTGCAGATCCTGCCCGCCGATTACGAGGCGTTCGAGCGGCTGCTTGGCGACGTCCAGGCGGCGTGGTCGAATGAGGATGTCGGCCGCATCAGGCTGCTGGCGACGCCGGAGATGGTGTCCTATTTCGAGCGCGACCTGGATCAGAACCGCGCCCGCGGCGTGATCAACAAGGTCACCGGCACCAAGCTCTTGCAGGGCGACCTTGCAGAAGCCTGGCGCGAGGGCGACACCGATTTCGCCACGGTGGCGATGCGCTTCTCGCTCGTCGATACCACGCTCGACCGCGCCAGCGGCCGGGTGGTCGAGGGTTCGGAGCAGCCGATGCAGGTCACCGAAGTCTGGACCTTCCTGCGCGAGCGCGGCAGCAATTGGCAGATTTCGGCGATCCAGCAGACGAACTGAGCGCAGCCGACATCACGGAACATGACGAAGCGCCGCGGAACGATCCGCGGCGCTTTTGCTTTGGAACGGGAGCAACCCGCCCCGTACAATCCTGATCCCGACTGCAAGGATGACTATCATGCGCTACGAGCTCTATTACTGGCCCTCGATCCAGGGCCGTGGCGAATATGTGCGGCTCGCACTGGAGGAGGCCGGCGCATCCTATCGTGACGTCGCCCGCGAGCCCGGCGGCATGTCTGACATGACGAAGATGCTGGAGGCCAAGGGGGACAAGACTGCTACGCCGCCGTTTGCGCCACCGTTCCTCAAGGCCGGCAAGCTCGTGATCGGGCAGGTCGCCAACATCCTGTTCTATCTCGGGCCCCGTCTCGACCTGGTGTCGAAGTCTGACGCTGCTCAGCTCTGGGTGCACCAGCTCCAGCTCACGATCACCGACTTCGTGGTCGAGGTGCATGACACGCACCATCCGCTCGGGCCGACGCTTTACTACGAAGACCAGCGCGCGCCGGCGAAGAAGCGCACGGCAGAATTCTGGAGCGAGCGGGTCCCGAAATTCCTCGGCTATTTCGAGCGCATCCTGGCCGACAATGGCCCCTACATCACCGGCCGCAAACTCTCTTACGTCGATCTCTCGCTGTTCCAGAATGTCGAGGGACTGCGCTATGCGTTCCCGCGGCAGATGAAGGCGTTCGAGCGCAAGATCCCCGGTCTGATCGCGCTGCATGACCGCATCGCCGCACGGCCCAATATCGCGGCCTATCTCGCAAGCGAACGTCGGATTCCGTTCAACGAAGACGGCATCTTCCGTTACTACAAGCCACTCGATGCCTGAGCGACAGCGCTACACGCTCTTGCCGTCGAACGGCGTCATCGCGAGCTTGGCCAGCTCGATGCCGTCGATGCAGCTCACATTGAGCGCCACGACCTCGGTGCCGTCAGGCTTACGGCCGCGCGCAAACACGTCGACGCCGCAATCGACGCAGAGCTGATGCCGGATGGCATGCCGGTTGAAGAGATATTCGCGCAGGTTTTCCGCGCCGGCGCGGAGCTGAAAAGCAGCCGGTGCCAGGAATGTGAAATGCAGCCCCTTCTTGGTGCAGATCGAGCAGTTGCAGGCCGTGACCATGGCGAGATCCGTCGTGCACTCGAAGCGCACCTGACCGCAGTGGCAGCCGCCCGTATAGGTTCTCTCGGTCATCCCTGATCCTCCTTCGCGGACGGACCAGAATAACGCCGATCGGCGGAGTGGGGATGTAATTTGACAAAATATAAGCTCTGACTTATATATCGATCATGACGGCTGCGGTCCCGCTTACGACGGTCATGAAGACACTTGCCGATCCGACCCGGCGGGCGGTGTTCGAACGCATCGCGCGTGAGGGGGAAGTTGCCGCGACCGGCCTTGCGGCAGGGGCCGAGGTTTCGCAGCCAGCGATCTCGCAACACCTGAAGGCGCTGCGAGACGCAGGCCTGGTAGTGGAGCGCCGCCAAGGGCGGCATGTGCATTACCGCGTCGCGCCGCAGGGGCTCGCGCCACTTGTCGACTGGCTCGATCACCACCGCACCTTCTGGCGCCAGCGGTTCGAAACTCTCGAAAAACTGCTGAAGGATGACGCATGATGGCTGAGACGCAGGCGATCGTGGTGGAGAAGATGCTGCCCTATCCGCCGGAGAAGATCTGGCGGACGCTGACCACGAGCGAAGTGATCGCGAAATGGCTGATGCCCAATGATTTCGCGGCCGTGGTCGGCCGCCGCTTCACGTTCCGGAACAAACCAATGGGCGACTGGGACGGCGTCGTGCAATGCGAGGTGCTCGCCTGTGAGCCGCCGCGGCTGCTGCGCTATTCCTGGAGGGGCGGTGCGGATTCCAATCCGGCCTATGGCTCCAAGCTCGACAGCGAGGTGACCTGGACGTTGACGCCGATCGAGGGTGGCACCCATCTGCGGATGGAGCACGACGGCTTCGTCTTCCCGGGCAACAAGATCGCCTTCGACATGATGAGCCCGGGTTGGGGCAACGTCATGGATTCGATCGGGCGCCAGACGGCGCAGATCTGACCCGCGCCGTCTCGAACTTTTCGGCAGTCCGGATCAGACCAGGATATCGACCCGCGTGCCCTGTCCCGGCGGCAGCGGTGCGCGGGCGGACTGCTGCTGCTCGGCGGCGACCTCGTCGCCATCCTTGTTGGCGTTCAGCGCGGGGTTCTGCTGATCACTGGCCTGCTGCGTCGATGACGTCGATGGATCAGTGGGCGACGCCGACGGAGGCGGCGGCGTCGTCGAAAGGCTTGAAACGGACATGGTCCATCTCCTCGCTTGTGCTGTTGCAAGCGTTGCCCGTAGCTGACGAAAGCTTCGTCAAGCTAATCGCTAAAATTGCGTGCATTCCGTCATCGCCCATGGCGGATGGTGAAAATTGCCCTGCACGCTCCGCAGATCGATGCGGCTATTGGTCCTTGCTGCGGGAGATCGTGATGGTGGATTCGGTTTTGGTCCTGGTGCAGCGGATGTCGAGGCGGCGGTAACGGGTCGAGACATCGTCGCCATGCAGGAAGCCCATGCGACGGATGCAGCGGCTGGCACCGCGCTGCATGTCGTCCTTCGGCAGCGTGAAGATGAGCGCGGCGGCGCTGGCGATCAGATCGACGAAGGCGGGCGACGGCTTGCGGTCGGCCTTGGCGAACAGCTGATTGCTGAAATTCTTGCTCGAGCAGCCGAGCGTGATCTCGCGCGCCTTCGGATGGGCGAGATAGATGGTGCCGGCCGCGGTCTGCCCGATGCGGATGCCGTCGATCTGGTTCTTCAGTTGCCTGGCGAGATCGTCGCAGCGGTCGGTGGCGGCAATGGCCGGCGAGGTAGCGAGCAGGGCTGCGAGGCCGGCTGCGGCCGCGCAGGCGACGGCCTGATGCAACGATCGATCAAATGTCATGCGTGAATACCCCCGTGCCATTGAAGCTTGCGCGCAAGAAGGCCGCAAGCGCCAATCAATCGCGCCGCTTTCGTAGCAGCGCGACTGTGGCAAACGGGAGGCGATGGCGGTGATCGCAAACGACAGTCCGCTCGCGACCTGTCAGCAGGCGCCGTGATGTGCGAGCGAGACGCCGGCCTGCCGGCGCATGCAGTCATTGCCGTAGGTTTGCCCATTGCAGCCGCAGACCTGCAGGGCCGGTCCGGTGGCCTGTGAGCAGAACCGTGGCTTGGACTCGCAGAGGCCGGTCATATCGAACATGCCGCATTGGCCCGGCCTGAACGAGCAGAAGGAGCCGGGATGGCATTGCATGCCGACGAAGCCGCCGCAGGTCTGGCCCCGTCCGGCCGCGCTGGCGGCCATCGGGATCAGGCTCGACAACGCGAGGAGCAACGCAAGCGAAACAGCAAGAGCTTGTCTCATGATCGCCTCCAGGAGATAAATTGTTACAATATCAATCTAAGGTTATCGAGCCCGCGGCCGCGATACAACCCGTCTCGCGCTCCGACTGCACTGGTGCGAGATGTCAGGCCGCTGCGACTTTGCGCGCGGTTTCGATGAGTATGTCGAATGTCTCGTCGGGCGCGTAGCGGACCACGTTGTGGGCGCACGCGATGGTGTGCACGGTCCAGGCGGGATCGGTGCGCAGCCGCTCATATTGCGCGGTGAACGGCGTGGCGCTCCAGCCGGTGGCATAGACGAAGACGCGATGCAGCCCCGGCGCCGCGTAGGACGCACGCAGGGCCTGCACGAAGCTGCCGAGCGGATGTGGCCGGCAGCGCGGATCCGCCCCGTCGCGCGGCAGCACCGTGAGGCCGTCATGGCGGGCTTGCGCAAGCACCAGTGTTCGATAGGCATCGCCGGCGAGATCCCACCAGGACTGGCCGTCCTCGGCTGCAAAGGCGTCGAGATAGATCAGCGCCGCGAGCCGCTCCGGCGCCCGGTCGGCCACGCCCGATATCACCATGCCGCCATAGGAGTGGGCGCAGAGGATGACCTCGGAGAGATCCTCCATGGTGAGCAGCTCCAGCACGTCGGCGATGTGGGTGTCGAGATTGATTGGCTGGCAGGAGCTGGCCCATCGTCCAGCCCGCTCAACGTCAGGGCGATAGACGTCGTGGCCAGCCTCGCGGAGCCGTGACGCCAGCTCGGCATACATCCAGCTGCCGTGCCAGCCGCCCGGGATCAAAACGAAAGTCGCCATTATGGTGCTCCTTGACGTTATGTCGGGGCGTATCTCGATCGGCCCTCGCGTTGCAGCCTAACAGGGCTGTCAAGACCGGCTGAAATGCCTTCTTTTGCTGATGATGCGTGCTATATTTGGTTCATGAGCAAAGCGCAGGTGAAAGAGATCCTTGATCGCGTCCTGACCTGGCCCGACGACCGTCAAGAGGACGCCGCGAAGCTCCTTGTGCTCATGGAGGCGCAGGACGACTCTGGCTTTCGTCTGACCCCGGAGCAAGTCGAGAAGTGGAGAGACGGCTTCTCGATCCGAACGCTCGCACGTTGACTTTGGACGAGTTCAATAGCCGCATGGATCGCCTGCTCGACAAATGAAGATAGTGATCCGCGAGGCGGCCGCCCTTGATATTGAGGCGATCTTCGAGTGGGTTTCTCGCGATCGGCCAGAGGCTGCGGCCGAGTTGGTTGGCCGAATTCGAACGCGGATCAACCGCCTTGCCAAATCTGGGCTTGCCCACATTGGACGACCGGGGCTGATCAAGGGAACGCGAGAGCTGATCGAAGGACCGTACATCATCGTTTATAAGGTGGATGAAGCTGCTGATCAGGTTACGATTGTGGCGGTCATCCATGGCGCTCAAGATCGTCAACCCTGACTGCCTTTACATGGGCCCCATTCCAGCCCGGGCCGCTTCCTTTTCCGGCAAAAGAGCTTAGAACGGCTCTATCCCCGGAGCGCGTCAGACAGGCGTTTTCCGGCCTTTCAACCGTGAGCTCCCCATGAACGCGCCGACCGCCTTTCCCGACCAGAGCAAGCCCGTCCCGCCCTACAAGCATACGCCGTTGTTCCCGCTGGGCGCGGACACCACGCCGTACAAAAAGATCACGGGCGAGGGCGTCAAAGTCGAGAAGGTGCTGGGCCGCGACATGCTGGTGGTGTCGCGCGAGGCGCTGCGGGCGTTGTCCGAGGCCGCGTTCGGCGAGATCAACCATTACCTGCGCCCGGGCCATCTGAAGCAGCTCCGCAGCATCCTCGATGACAGCGAAGCGAGCCCGAACGACAAGTTTGTTGCGCTGGATTTCCTGAAGAACGCCAACATCGCCGCCGGCGGCGTGCTGCCGATGTGCCAGGATACCGGCACCGCGATCATTATGGGCAAGAAGGGCTGCAACGTCATCACGAATGGCGAGGACGAAGCGGCGCTCTCCGAAGGCGCGCGTGACGCTTATCTGCGCCGTAACCTGCGCTACTCGCAGGTCGCGCCGCTCTCGATGTATGAGGAGAAGAACACCGCCAACAACATGCCGGCGCAGACCGAGATCTACGCCGAGGGTGAGGACGCCTACAAGTTCATGTTCATGGCCAAGGGCGGCGGCTCGGCCAACAAGAGCTTCCTGTTCCAGGCGACGCCGTCGGTGCTGACCAAGGATCGCCTGCTGGCATTTTTGAAAGAGAAGATCCTGACGCTGGGTACCGCGGCGTGCCCGCCTTACCATCTCGCGATCGTGATCGGCGGCACCTCGGCCGAGCTGTGCATGAAGACGGTGAAGCTTGCGTCCGCGCGCTATCTCGATGCGCTGCCGACCCACGGCTCGCCCGACGGCAATGCCTTCCGTGACGTCGAGATGGAGCAGGAAATCCACAAGATGACGCAGTCGCTCGGCGTCGGCGCGCAGTTCGGCGGCAAATATTTCTGTCACGATGTGCGCGTCATCCGCATGCCGCGCCACGGCGCAAGTCTGCCGATCGGGCTCGGCGTGTCTTGTTCGGCCGATCGCCAGGTGCTCGGCAAGATCACCAAGGACGGCGTCTATCTCGAGGAGCTCGAGCACAATCCGGCGCAATATCTTCCCGAAGTGGAGCAGGCGCTCGGCGGCGAAATGGTCAAGATCAACCTGCAGCAGCCGATGAAGGATATCCTCAGCACCTTGTCGAAATATCCGACCAAGACGCGGCTGTCGCTGACCGGCACCATGATCGTGGCGCGCGATTCCGCGCACGCCAAGCTGCGCGAGCGGCTGGAGAAGGGCGAGCCGCTGCCCGACTACTTCAAGAACCATCCGGTCTACTACGCCGGTCCCGCCAAGACGCCGGACGGTTATGCGTCGGGTGCCTTCGGTCCGACCACCGCAGGTCGCATGGATTCCTTTGTCGATCAGTTCCAGGCCGCGGGCGGCTCGATGGTGATGGTCGCCAAGGGCAACCGTGCGCCGGCGGTGCGCGAGGCCTGCAAGAAGCACGGCGGCTTCTATCTCGGCTCGATCGGCGGTGCGGCGGCGAACCTCGCCGAGCACTGCATCAAGAAGGTCGAGGTGGTGGAATATCCCGAGCTCGGCATGGAGGCGATCTGGCGCATCGAAGTCGTCGACTTCCCGGCCTTCATCATCATCGATGACAAGGGTAACGACTTCTTCAAGGAGCTGAACCTCGGTTGAGGTAGACTGGTCGCAGCGTCATACACAGCTGGGACAAGCATGATTGAGTGGTTCGACGACCTGAAGGTCGGGATGCGCTTCACGAGCGGCGAGGCGACGATGTCCAGAGAGGACATCAAGCGCTTCGCCGCCGAGTTTGATCCGCAGCCCTTTCACCTGGACGAGGCGGCGGCAGAGAAGACCATCCTGAAGGGGCTTGCCGCCTCCGGATGGCATACCGCGGCGATTGCGATGCGGCTTGCGGCGGAAGCCCGGCCGTTTGGCCCGCATCCGCTGTTCGGAGCCGGCGTCGACGATTTACGTTGGCTGAAGCCGGTGCGGCCCGGCGATACGCTTCATCTCGAAGGGGAGGTGGTCGAGCTCATCCCCTCGCAAAGCAAGCCTCAGGGCATCGCCCGCATCGTATGGACGGCCTACAATCAGGATGGCGAGGCCGTCTACAAGTTCAATCCGATCGCGATCGTGCCGCGTCGCCCTGCGTGATTTGATCCCCGACGCTTGAGCGGCGGCGGGGAAGGGGTCTTCAGGCGCGCGAGCCGGTGAACGCGAACGAGCCCATGAAGCCGAGGCCCATGTCGCCGGCGATGGAATTGCCTGCCACCTTGCCGGTGAATTCGAGCGTCAGCGGCATCGGATTGGTGATCGAAACCTTCCAGGCCACGTCGTCGCCATTGACCGTGCCGTCGAAAATCTCAGCTGAATTGCCTTCCGCCGCCTGCGTGCCGGTCAGCGTGGTGCCGGAACTCTTCACGCTCAGAGTGGCCGTCCGCTCGCCCATCGGCGTATTCAAGGTGAGATTCCAATTTCCGTCGACGGCCATCTGATCATGCTCCCGTGTTGCCCGTCTCAGGCTCTACGGTCGGCCTGAGACATCGTTCGACGGACCATATAGCGCATCTTTCAAAATATGCCCATTGCGGCGATCAGGCGCGGGCGGCGCGGACGCGCTGGGTGACGAGCAGGCGGAAGGTGACGTACTGGATCGCGAAGGCGGCGAGCTTGGCACCGATCGTCACGAACGAGATATAGAACGCCCACAGCTTCACATCGCCGGTGAAGGCCACTGCGATGGTGCCGAGGCCGAGCGCGAACATCAGCGCCGCCCAGGCATAGCCAGCCGCAGTGACTGCCCCCGGAATGGTCTCGGCGACGATTGGCGGCACGTAGCGCAGCATCCAGTCACGCTTGAGCATGATGACGCCGATGGCGAAATGCGCGATCGAGGGCTTGGCGAACATGAAGCGGGGATCGTGGGTCAGAAGCGTCACCGTGCCGAGCACCACGACGAGGCCGACGCTGGCATAGGTCATGAAACCGGGCGGCCGGCCCTTGATGTGGGCATAAGCGACCTGCGCGATCGCCGCTGCGATCGCGAGGGCCGTGCCCAGGATGGCATTGCCTGTGATCAGATACAGCACGAAAAAGACGATGGCGGACAGAAAGTCGGTGGCCAGTTCGCGTAACGCATCTCTCACGGTCGCATCCTCTCGGGGTGACGATAGTTGTTATTTCCCGGCCAGCATGGTGCCGACGTGTAGGTTTTCGCTCTTGAGGCGATAATAGGCCGGATACCACCGGGTAAAATAGAGCGCGGAGTTACGGGCGGCAAAAGCGACCGCAAGCCCGGTCCAGAACGGCAGGCCCGGCACGTAGAGCATCGTGACATTGGCGACGATCATCAAGGCGGTCGCCAGCGCCCAGGCGCCCGTGATCACGTAATTGGCGCGCCGGAAGTCCGGCATGGCGGCGGTCTCGACCGGCTCCGATTCCAGCGCATATTGCAGGGTGAAGGGGAAGCGGGCGAGGATCGAGCCGAGCGCGATCGCGAACACGCCGCCATCGACCGCAAGATGCATGGCGGCAGCGCTCATGGCGGGATCGATGTAACAGCGATAGCCGGCGAGACCGGCGAAGACGATCGCGGACCCTGCGCTCAGCAGCTTGACCGAGCGGCCGCGCGCGAGATCGACGGTGACCGCCGCAAGACAGAGCGCCGCGCCCGCCGCCAGGCTCAGCATCGGCGAGACCAGCATCAGCACTGCATAGGCAACATAGGGCAGCATGATCAGAATGGTCGTCATGGCCGGCTCCTGGAAGCCATCTTTACGTTGGAAAGATACATAACGCGTGAGAGGCGATGGCGTCAAGCAAGATCTTGACGCCGTCAAGATCACCGATGCGTGTGTTCCATCGACGGGACATTAAGCTGCGCCGACCCAGTTGCCGTGGAAGCCGTCCGGCACGCGGTGGCCGAGATGGACCAGCGCCGCGGGACCGGCACCGATATCGGTGGCGTTGAAGACGGCGAGGTCGCTGCAATTGGTCGCCGCGCGCCAGACCACGCTGAGCAGCCAGCCATCGCCCTCGGCGGCATCCTCGCTGCGCGCCACGAACACCGGCTCCGACAGCGTGTCGCCCTCGGGCAGCACGTAAGTCGCCTTGCGCGCGCCGTGGCCATCGACATGGGCGATGCCCGAGAACCCGTCGAAACTGGGCGTATCCGGATTGGCGCAGGCGTACCAGCCGTGCTGGTTCGTCAGGCCCGCGCGGCGATCGTCGATGCGCGGAAATTCGCCGGTGAGGTCGTCGAGATAGGTTTGCGTGAAACGGTCGGTGTTGCCGGTGAGATCGAAGCGCCAGCGGCAGAGCCGCGCGCGCGACTTCTGCTGGATCGGTCGGGCGGCCGTCCGGGTGCGGAAACAGCGGCGCCTCCTCGCACTGCATGACGTCGGCGATGATGTGGCTGCCATCCTCCCAGGCATTCATGACATGGAAGACGTAGCAGCTCTCGGCGCGGAACCAGACGATGTCCTTGACGTCGCCATTGCGCTTCATGACGCCGACGAAGGCGCCCTTGTCGGGCTCCCACGCATAGGGCGGACGGCCTGACATGGCGCGCTCCATGCTGCCGGTGATCGGCAGCACCGGAAACAGCACGTGGTTCGTCGTGACGATGAAGTCATGTACCATGCTGGCATAAGGCGCCTCGAAACGGGTGAGGCGCGTCAGCTTGCCGGCAGCACTGATCGTCCCGAACGACAGTGTCGGCGTGAACGGGCCGGAGGCATTGTAGCCGAAGAACACCATCTCGCCGGTGACGGGATCGATCTTGGGATGCGCGGTGAAGGCGCCGCGCAGCCGGCCGTCATAGTCGTGGTAGCCTGTTGTGGCGAGCGTGCCCGGTACGATCTCGGTCGGCAGATGCGCTTCCTCCAGCGCCAGCAGGCGACCGGCGTGGAAGACGACGTTGGTGTTGGCGACGCCGCCGTCGGTCAGCGCCACAGGCGCATCGGGCAGCTTGCGGCCGAAGCCGCCGAACAGCGCTCGGCCGGCATCGTGCTCGGCCAGCCATTTCGGCGTGCGGATCCAGCGGTTGCGATAGGAGGCGCGGCCGTTCTCCAGATGAAACGCGTGCAGCATGCCGTCGCCGACGAACCAGTGCGCGCCGGGAGACTCGAACTGCGGGTTGGGACCATTGCGATAGAGCGTGCCGTTGAGCTCGCGCGGCAGCTCGCCTGATATCTTCAGGAACGGCGCGTCGCACTCGAACGTGATCGGCGCGAAATTGCTGCGCGGCTCGCGCTGACCACCTTGCGCGATCGCGCTCATCATCTCCTGGTCCATGGGGCTGCCTCGCTCGTTTATCTTTACATCGTAAAGATTACGCTAAGCCTGTCCCGTACGATCGTCAAGCTAAATCTTTACGCTGTCAAAATGACGGCGTATGAAGGACCCATGACAGAACCAAAAAAGACACGACAGAAAGAAGCGGTACGCACGCGCCCCCGTCGTCCGACCTCTGCCGCAAGCCCTACCGCACAACCCAGGCGCAGCGCGAAGGTGAGCGGCGAGGCTGCGCCTTATCATCACGGCGCCTTGCGCGAGGCACTGTTGAAGGCCGCCGAGACGGTCCTCCGGCGCGACGGAATTGCCGGTCTCACGCTGCGCGCGGTGGCGCGCGAGGCCGGCGTCTCGCATGCGGCGCCGACGCATCACTTCGGCGACCTCTCGGGCCTGCTCAGCGAGCTCGCAGCGATCGGCTTCCAGCGCTTCGGCGCGGCGATGCAGGCGGCGGTTGCCGCCGCGCCGCCGGCAGAGGAGGGGCTTGCATCGGCACGCGCCTATGTCGCCTATGCCGAGGCCAATCCCGGCATGTACAGCCTGATGTTCCGCAACGAGCGGCTCGACTATACGCGCCCCGCGCTGAATGCGGCATCGGAAGCCTCGTTCGGGGCACTGGCCCGCTCGGTCGGGGCGGAACACGAAGGGCAGATCACCGAAGGCACGCTATCGCTCGATGAGGCCGGCAGGATCGTCCATGCCTGGTCGATGGTGCATGGCTACGCCATGCTGCTGCTCGATGGCCGCCTTGCCAACATCCTGCGCCGGGCGCCAGCCGGCACGACGCCGGAGGCGCTGTTGCAGGCCATGCTGAGGGCGACAAGGTCGCCGCAACACGGCTAGCGCAGGGAAACCGCCTTGGCCGTTCTGCGTTGAGGCACATGGCAAGATCCCCACGCGTTCCCTGGAAACGCCCGAATCCGCGCAAGCGCGCAGGCAAGGCGACAAAACATCTGACGGCTGCGGAGAAGTCCGCGGCGAAGACGCGCGCCAAGCGCGCTGGCCGACATTATCCGAACCTGGTCGATAACATGGCGGTCGCTGCCAAGAAGGGCGCCAAGACGAAAACCAGTGGTCGCAAACGTGCCGCGAAAGCATCGACGTCGCGATCGGCCTCCAAGCGGACCACAGCGCGAAAGAGCAGCAAAACCTCCCATCCTCGCAAACGTGCCTCGCGCAAGACCGCGAAAGCGCGTGAAAAGGATCCGCGCGGCGGACTCACCGCCGCCGGCCGCAAGGCATTCGCAGAGCACGACGGTGCGCATCTGAAGCCCGGTGTGACCAAGCCGATCTCCGAGATGACGCCGCAAGAGATGCGGCGCAAGGGCAGCTGGGCGGTCCGCTTCTACGGCCGCGAGAAGCTGCCGCCTTTGGTCGATGCCCACGGGCAGCCGACGCGGCATGCGCTGTCGGCGCACGCCTGGGGCGAGCCGGTGCCGCGGACGGTCACGGCGGCGCGCCGCATCGCCGCCAAGGGGGAACGGTTGCTCGCCCGCTACCGGCGGCTCAAGGAGACGAACTAGCGCTGCGTGGCGAGCTCTGCCGCGCGTCCGCTTTTGCCGATAATCTTCACCTGATCCTTGCCGCACACGAAGCTGCGCGCGGATTCGTCCGCGGCCTTCCGTGCCAGCTCGTCGGCATCAGGATTGGCGGCCGCATCGACATAGGCGACATGGCAGACGCCGCCGGGTGACAGCCGCGTCACGACCAGCAGCGCCTTGTCGCGCGGGCGAGCGTTGTTGTCCTGATCGGCCTGATCCGCGAGTTGCCAGCGCTGGATGATGGCGATCGGCTCGCTGCCGGCCATCCGCCACTCGATCCGCGGAGCCGCCGAGCTGAACGGAGCAAACGGGGCCTGCGCGGCCGGTTCTTTCGCCGCTTCGGTGCGGTTACGGCCGACCGAGATCGTCTCGCGCAGATCGTCGATGTTCACGAACACCACCCGTCCGGCCTTGCCGCGGCAGATGCGCGATGACTGGTCGTCGGCATTCTTCTTGCCGTCGGCGCTCCAGCAATTGACTGCTGCGGTGCTGGAATAGCTGCTGCCGAACACGGCCCGTGCGACCGCGTCCCTTGTGATGACGGGCAGGGCGCACAGCGCTGCAAGCGCGACGGCGACGAAGGCATACAGATGCGATGGTTCAGGATGCGGTTTCATGGGCTCACTCAGACCTGAAACAATGTCGGTTGTTCGACGCGTCTGGGTTGGGGACAGGGCGATAGGACGGCCGGAAAGGCCTGACATTGGGGCGGAATTGTCATAGAAGGGCGGGCTTGAAATCATCCCCGCGTGTCTTCTGGCTTCCACGGATCATGCCCACTATCCCGCCGACCAAACCCTACCGTATCGGCCGTTCCAAGACTGGTCTCGGCCTGTTCGCCACCAAGCCGATCAAGAAGGGCGAAAAGATCGTCCGCTATTTCGGCCCGATCCTCAACTCCAAGAAGAAGGACGAGGACGCGATCGAGAACAAATATCTGTTCGAGCTGACGAACCGCTGGACCATCGACGGCTCGGTTCGCGAGAACGTCGCCCGCTACATCAATCATTCCTGCAGGCCGAACGCCGAATCCGACGTCAAACCGCGCAAGCGCAAGGTGTTCATCCGCGCCATCAAGAACATCGAGCCCGGCGACGAGATCAACTACGATTACGGCACCGACTACTTCAAGGCCTACCTGAAGCCGATCGGCTGCAAATGCGAAGCCTGCGAGAAGAAGCGGGCCAAGAAGCGCGCCGAGGCACGAGCCGAGAAGGCGCGATTGAAGGAAAAGGAAGAGCGCAAGGCGCAACGCAAGGCCGAGAAGCTCGCCAAAACGACCAAGAAGGCCAAGAGCAAGAAGGCACCGAAGGCGAAGACTGCAGCGGCCGCCAGCAAGGCGAAGCGTGCATCGGGCGGCTCTGCCAAGCGGGCCAAGGGCAAGGCGCTGAATGGGCACCGCGTTTCAGTTTAGCGCCTAAGCAGGACCATCCCTGACCAGGGCCAGCGTCGTCCAGGTGACGCCGGCCGAAAGATTCTGTGCGCCGAGCGAGCCGCCATGATGCTCGAACACGCAGCGCAGCCCGAGCGGCGCAGCGAGTGCGGTCACATCCTCCGTCGTCACGTCGAACATGCGCCGTCCCGGCGGCACCGGACCGTGCCGCAGCCGCATGATCAGCGTGCCCTTGGGCGCGAGCAGGCCTGCGATGTTCGGCATCGCGCGTGCGCGCTCGCCGGCATCGAGATGCATCAGTACCGCGGTCATCATGATCAGATCGAACTGGTCACTGCGCGCACGCAGGACGGCAAGCTCGGGCAGGGCGTCATCGATCCAGGTGATGCGAGGCGAGGCATGCAGCGCCATCGCCCGCAGCCGCAGCGTCTCGGTCGGCTCGACCGCAACGACCTGATGTCCCAGTGCGGCAAACCAGGCGGCGTCGCGCCCGGTGCCGGCGCCGATATCGAGCACGCGTGCAGGCGTCGTCGGCAACAGATGCAGCACCGCACGGTGAACGTCCGCGGCAGCGAGGCTTTCATAGCGTGTGAACAGCTCATCGGCCTCCGACGCGTAGCCTTCGGTGCCGCTCACATGCTCTGGCATCGCGGATCGCCCTCAACATGATCAGCCCCCGCGATGAACCGAGCTAGGCAGGGACGTTGCGCCGAAATCGAGCGCCGATCGCTGCAGAATGAGGCCGTGCTGATCGACGATCAAGCGAAACCGCCGATGCGCCGAGAAGAAGGTGAGGCGGTGCCGGCCATGATCAGCGTCGACACCGCGTTCGACCACGCTGGTGATGCGGCCGGCCTGCATCTCCTCGCGGAAGAACGGCAGTGCCATGCCGAGCCCTTCGGCGATGATTGCGGCATCGACCTGGATCACGTCGTCCTCGAATTCCACCTTTGTCATGTCGCCACCGCGAACTCTCGTGTCGGTGCCGGATAGGCGCATTCGGCCAATGTGGTGGTGTCCAACTCGCGCAGGAAGGCTTCGCGCGCAGTGGTGAGCTTGGCTTTCAGCCGGCAGCGCGCGGTCAACAGGCAGCAGCCGCCGTCGGCGCGGAAGCATTCGACCAGCGCCTCGTCCTCCAGGGCGCGCACGACTTCGCCCAGCGTGATCGATTGCGCCGGCCGCGCCAGCGCAAAACCGCCGCCGACCCCGCGCTGCGTCGTGATGAAGCCGCTTCCCGCGAGGTCGCGCACGACCTTGGCGAGGTGGTTCCGCGAAATGCCGAATTCGGCCGCAATCTCGGCCGTCGCGAACGACCGTGCCGGCTCGCCCGCCAGCCGCATCAAGGTGCGCAGCGCGAAATCCGTGAACATGGTCAGATGCATGGCGGAATGCCCGAAATTTGACTTTGCGAACCGATCATAGCGCGCTAAATAGGTATTTGAAATGCATATTTAGGAGAGAGTGATGGAAGCCGACGAGCGGCGCGCGCAGATCACGGCCGAGATTGCGAACAAGACCGGGATCACGGAGGCCATGATCGAGCGCCTGGTGCACGCGTTCTATGACAAGGTGCGGGCAGATGCCGTGCTCGGGCCGGTCTTCGATGCGCGTATCCAGGATTGGGGTCCGCACCTCCAGCAGATGTGCGCGTTCTGGTCGTCGGTGGCGCTGATGACCGGCCGCTACCACGGCACGCCGATGGTCAAGCATGCGCCGCTGCCGGTGGACGCCGCGCATTTCGATCGCTGGCTCGCATTATTCGAACAGACCGCGCACGAGGTCTGCCCACCCGAGGCCGAGGCGCATTTCGTCGAGCGCGCCAAGCGTATCGCCACCAGCCTCGAACTTGGCATCGCCAACGCCAACGGCGTGATGCTCGGGATCGGTGAGCGCTTCCGGCGTTCGGAAGCCGTTCAATAGGGCATCGTCGCGCGGGGACGCCGCGCGACGACTCGCCTGTTTGATCTTTAAGCGACAGCGGCGCTGTCGCTGCGGCGCAGCCCGACATATTGCAGTTCGGCGAGCACGCCGGTCGCAATGGCCTGGATCGCCACGAAGGCTTCGCCGAGCAGATTCGGCGACACCGCGCCGGAGAACAGTAGCCCCACGCTGCCGACCGTCCACGCCGCATTGCCAGCGATCACCAGCATCACCAATGCTTTCGGCGCGACCGTTCTGGTCGCAAGCCACCCGACCAATGCGGTGTAGGCGATCAGGAACAGTCCGGTCTCGCGCAGCAGTGCTTCGGGCAACTCCAGCAGTGGCGCGAGCATGCCGGCATCGAGGGTCAGCAACACGGCCGCGACGCCGCTGAAGACGGCATCGGCAGCAAGCGCGCGGCGCAGGAACTGCGAAGAGCGGATCGGGGCATTCATGGCGGGTCTCCTTCGGTTGCGAGCTATGTCTAAGCTGATGCAGGAGATCGTCTCCTGTGCGCTCGACCTTGATCCGGCCTGCGGCCCAATTCGATTACCTCGGAGGTCATGGAACGGCTGACGTGTGCGTGATAGCTTTTCGATCATGAACGCACCTGCATCCATTGCGCGGGCCGACCGCGCCAGACCGGTTCATGTCGGCGAGCACTTGCGCGAATGGCGGCAGCGGCGGCATCTGAGCCAGCTCGATCTCGCCGTCGATGCCGAGATTTCGGCGCGGCATCTCAGCTTCGTCGAGACCGGACGCGCCGCGCCGTCACGCGAGATGGTGCTGCGGCTGGCCGAACGATTGGAGGTGCCCTTGCGTGAACGCAACGTGCTGCTGGTGGCCGCCGGCTACGCGCCGGCCTTTCCGCAACGCTCGCTCGACGATCCCGCGCTTGCCGCGGCGCGCGGGGCGATCAATCTGGTGCTGAAGGCGCATGAGCCCAATCCGGCGCTGGCCTATGATCGTCACTGGAATCTGGTGTCGGCCAACCGCATGGTGGCGCCGCTGTTGGAAGGCCTGCCGCAGCGGCTGCTCGGCCAGCCATTCAACATCCTCAGGCTCGCCCTTCATCCCGAAGGCCTGGCGCCGCGTACCGTCAACCTCGCCGAATGGGCCGGCCATCTCTTGGAGCGGTTGCACCGGCAGTGCGAGGCCACAGCCGATGCCGAGCTGCTCAAGCTCTATCAGGACCTGAAGTCCTATCCGATCCCGGCGCGGTCAGGGCCGCTGCCGCCGGATAATGTCGCGATCCCATTCAAGCTGCGGCACGACGGCGAGGTGCTGAGCTTCTTCTCGACCACAATGGTGTTCGGCACCCCGGTCGATATCACGCTGTCGGAGCTGGCGCTGGAGACGTTCTTTCCTGCGGACGACCTGACCGCGACGCGGCTGAAGGAGATGGCAGCGCGGCTCTGAGGGCGCTTGTGCCCGCCTTTGTGAGGCTTATCTTGCCTGGAACCAAGCCCGCGAGGAACCGCCATGAGCGCCTTGAAACCGCTGACCATCGATATCGTGTCCGACGTCGTCTGCCCCTGGTGCTACATTGGCAAGCACCGGATCGAGGAGGCGCTGAAGCAGGTCGCGGACGTGCCGGTCGAGGTGCATTGGCGGCCGTTCTTCCTCAATCCCTGGGTGCCGCGCGAGGGCATCAGCCGCGAGGAATATCTCACGACCAAGTTCGGCTCGGTCGAGGCCTATAAGGGCATCGCCGGCCGCGTGGTCGCCGCCGCCGCGGAAGAGGGCCTGAGCTATCGACCCGAGCTGGTCGCGCGCCAACCGAATACGATCGACTGCCACCGCCTGATCTATTGGGCCGAGGCCGTCGGCAAATCGGCCGAGATGAAGCAGCGGCTGATGGAATTGTACTTCCGCGACGGCGGCGATCTCACCGACATCAACGTGCTGGTGCAGGCTGCAGCCGATTGCGGGCTCGACGCGGAGGATGTGCGCCGCCGGCTCGCGACCGACGAGGATGTCGCCCTGGTGTCGGGCAACGCGCAGGAAGCCGCCGACAAGGGCATCTCCGGCGTGCCGACCTACGTATTCGCGCACAAATATGCCGTCTCCGGCGCGCAGGACCCGCAGATGCTGGCGCGCGCGATCCGGCAGGTGTCGGCAGAGATCAACGCCCAGGCGGCAGAATAGGCGCGCTCAGATTTTTCGCCTGCCGTGCAGGAGATGCACGCCGCGCCTGACGAGACCGATCGCTGATCGTCGCGCCTGCAGCGCCATGTCGATCAGCTCCACCATGGGATCGCGCCGATGTAGCGGAACCAGCACGTCGCCGATCGTCAGGCGTCCGCGCCAGATCGGGTTGATCATGGTGTTATCAGCGCCGGCGGTGGAATCCGCCGATGTGATGGCGGGGTCGGCGCAGAGATGGCGGGTCAGATCCAGCGTCAGCTGCACGCCCGGCGAATATCTTGCGAACCGTTCGTCGATGCCGATCTTGAAGTAGAACGCGCGACCCTGGTGACGTAGCACGATGCCGGCTGCGATCGCGGTCGCGCCGACGCGCAGTGTCGCGATCTCGCATTGATTGGTTGCGGCCAGCGCTGTCGTGGCCCGGCGGATGAAGGCGGCATCGCCTTCGTGCTGGATCAGCGCGGTGCCGCGGCCGCCTTTCCAGCCGCTGGCCTCGAGCGCGAGGAACGTCTCCAGCGCTGCCGCGACTTCGTGCGGCGCGCGCGCCACCGTGAACTTGACCGGGCCATGCTCGGCGAGTTCATCGCGTCGCCGCTGCAACCGCTTCAGCTTCCTGCCGCCGAGCGCGTCGTGCAGAACCGTATCCCCGTCTCGCGTCGCATCGAGGCAGGCACGTGCGTAGAATTGCAGCACGCGTGGACGCAGGCCGTCGCGTCCCAGCGCGGTCGCGATCGCGCCCATCGCAGCGCCATCGAGCGTGACGTCGCGCAGCACCAGCGCATGCGCGCCACTGTCACGCGCAGCCTGCAACAATTGCGTCGCGGCTGCAGCGCTCATGGTGCGGTCGAGCAGCGGTGTGCAGAGCGTGCCGTAGGGTTGCGCGCTCACCAGCGCGGGCAAAGGAAGCTTGTAGGCGCGCCAGAGTGACGTGACCGGCATCAGGCCGATCAACGCGGGCGAGGGTGCCTCGCTGCGGGCGCAGAGCACTGAGACGCCGGTGCGGCCGCGTGCCGACGCGTTCACCGCTAGCTCCCAATCCGGCAGATAATAGGCGTTGGGCTCGAGGGCGTGTTGCGACAGCGCGTGCCAGTCGTGGATCGGAACGGCGTCGAGCAGTGTCGCCGTGGCTGCACCAATGGCGCGTTGCGTCGCGCCCTCGATATCGGACGCGGCACGGACAAGCGCTCGCTCGATGGTTTCGGTCACGTCGTGCGATCCCCGCCGGCGCATCCGCACATTGCGCGCCGTGCGACGGATGCTAGCGGAAAGATCGCAAAAGAGCCTTTCGCTGCGCTTTCAATTTGAACGGCAGCGTTAACGGGCCGTTCAGCTTACTTGGCCTTAGCGCGTCAGCGCGACCTCGCGGAAGGCGCCGACCAGCGGCTTCTCGAGCTTGCCTTCCATGCCTTGCAGGATGCCGTAGGCCTGGTCCCGCGGCATCACCGGCTTGTAGCTGCGATATTCGATCAGGGCCGCGAAGATGTCGGAGATGGTCAGGATCCGCGTCAGGTCGGCAATGTTCGTCGGCGCACAGCGCATCGGGATAGCCGCTGCCGTCGAGAAATTCATGGTGATGCCGGACGGCATCGAGAATCTCGGCGCTGATGGCGGGATTGTCCTTGAGCGCATCGTAGCCGGATTGCGGATGGGTCTCCACCAGCGCCCGCTCCTTGCCATCGAGACGGCCGCGCTTGTCGAGGATGTCCAGCGGGATCTTGGCCTTGCCGATGTCGTGAAACATCGCGGCCATGTAGAGCCGTTCGAGATCCTGCTTGGGGACGCTGAGGCTGAGGCCGAAATCGACGGTAACGCCGGTGACCAGCAGGCAGTGCTGATAAGTACCTTCGTGATGCCGGCGGACGGTCGCGAGCCAGTCCGATAGGCCGTGCTCCGCGATCGCATCCGCAATCCGACCGCCTGTGCGCCGCGCATATTCGATGTCGATCTCGCCGCCGATCAGCACGGCGGCAAACATCGATGCGATGCAGGCGGCGCCGGCAAAGGCAGCTTCGCGGCCGCTGTCCTGCGTCAGGCTCGGCGCGACTGAGGAGGGCCTCCGATCCATCAGCTTGCTCAGGAGCTGATTGCGGGTCGGCGTGGTCGACATCACGCTGGTTGCGCCGAGCGCATAGGCCTGCACGGTGGAGAGGCGGGACTTGTGGTCGGTGAGGAAAATCCGCTTCGGGATCCGCGCGAGCTGATCCGAAATCTCCTTCAGCGCCGTGATGTTGTTGACCGCGCGCAGGTCGGCCGCGATCACGATGGCGTCGATCTGCTTGCCCGTGACCCGCGCGTCGCAGAGCATCTCCGATGCTGAGCGCACAATGCTGCTCCAGCATGCCGCGCAACGTCGTGAGCTTGGTTGCATCATCGCCGACAAGGTGGACGTTCATGAAGAGCCGATCCCACGGACATGCGTTTTGATATCCCCGCGAGATGGTGCTGGACATTCGTTAAATTTACGCGCCTGCGCAATTGACGAGCCTAAGGCTCGCGTTAGGACCCTGCTAACGATTGCGGCATGCAACCCGAGATAGAGGTACCGCGGTCCCGATTTTCAGCGCAATTTCAACCGCCGGTGTCGATTCATTGCTGAATGAAATGCTTCGGATTGGACAGACTGAGAAAAAAATTGCGCCGTCGGTTGGGACGCAGGGTCATGTGTTATTTCGCCGCAACGACCGGCGAATAATGTTCGGACGCACAATTGTCCTCGTTCTCGACCCGGCGGCGGTCGGCGATTTCGCCGTTCGCGATCGTGACGCGATAGGTTTGCGATCCCAACGGGGCGCCGGTTGCCGAGGTGAGATCGGCGCGCACGCAGGCGATCCAGGCATTGCTGCGGAGATCGTGATGCGGCGGCGAGGCGCGCACATCGTGCGGATACGAGCTCGGCAGAAAGATCACGTCGAGTTCCTTGCTGACCAGCGCGCCGACGTCGGGCGCGGTCTCCGGCGGCGGCGGATCGGCTTCCTTTGCCCGTAAGAATTCGGGAAGGGGCGAGCGGCTGTCGGCAAGGCCACACCCTGCCAGCGCCAAGGCCATGCCGCCAACCAGCGCCATGCGACGTCCAACACGCTCCATTCTGCCCCCTCGAATACCGGCCGCAGACTATCCAAAATCATGATGAAATTCCGCGGCGGGCCGATCAACTCTCGCTGATTGAAGCGGCCGTGGATTTCGGCTGTCCCCGGCCTTTGTTTCTGCGTGTTGCTATGACATCAACAACTGCTGAGCCGCACGGCAAATAACGGATTGCTGTGCCGACCGCACGCGATACATTCGTCCCGCGCAATGGCAGGAGACGATGGCAATGCGGATCTGGCTCGTGGTCGCGGCAATGAGTCGTGCTCGTTGCCGGTCCGGCGCAGGCGCAAATGGGCGGAGGCGGCCGGCACCATCGGGGCAGCGACAAGGATGCCGAGAAGAAGAAGCCGCAGGTCGACGAGAAGGCCTACAAGGCCGCGCTCGAGCGCATTCCCGAGCTCCAAGGAGAAATACGATCCCTGGGGTGTCGCGCGTCCCAGCCAGCCGGACAAGGCCAAGGCCAAATAATCCGGCAAATATTCCGCGCGCCGTGTTCGATGACGCCGCGGCGCGCGACGGCGGACGGCGGTATCGCGCGCCGATGCGATGGCCGCGCCTTGGCTGCCCTCCGCCTCCTCCCGCCGCAAAGCACCGCTCGTCCTGACGCCCATCGGTTCGTCACATCGGTCCGGCCGTCCGTCCCTAGCCGATGGACGGACTGCAGTCGCGTGCGTTTGGATCGGAGCTGCCTGACCATCGTCAGGCCCGACCCCCGTAACGCAGAGGCGACTATGGTGATCATATCCGGACGATGCAATCGCGGACCTGACCGCGGCTTGGCGCGGCGAGGTCAGCTCGCACGCGCATGGCTGTCGCCGCAATCCTGATCGTCGCGTCCGCTCCTCGCCGCCCTGGCACAGGGCTGGCAGCATTGGGGCGGCGATGCTGGCGGCACCCGCTTCTCGCCGCTGCGCAGATCACGCCTGGCAATGTCGACCGTCTGATCCAAGCCTGGGCCTACCGCACCGGCGATCTCGATCAGCGCATTCCGGAGGTGGCGGGCAGGACGAAATTCGAGGCGACGCCGCTCCTGGTCGAGGACAGCCTGATCTTCTGCACGCCGTTCAACGAGGTGATCGCGCATCGATCCCGGCTCGGGCGCGCAGATATGGCGCTTCGATCCAAAGCTGAGCGACAGCCAGCGCCCGGCCAACCGCTACACCTGCCGCGGCGTCGCCTATTGGGTCGACGAACAGGCCCCGCCGGATACGGCCTGCCGCAGCCGGATCTTCACCGGCACCAATGACGCGCGCCTGATCGCGCTCGATGCGCGCACCGGGCGGCCATGCGACGGCTTTGGCGCGCAGGGCGAGGTCAAGCTCGAGATCGGCCATGCGTTGCGATGGCCCGGCGAATTCCAGATCACCTCGGCGCCCGTCGCGAGCCGCGGCGTGGTCGTGGTCGGCTCGTCGATCGCCGACAATACGGGGGTCGACGCGCCGTACGGGGACCGTGCGCGCCTTCGATGCGCGCAGCGGGCAATTGCGCTGGAGCTTCGATCCGCTGGTTCACGACGGCATCACCGCCGGCCACGCCAATGTCTGGGCGCCGATGTCGGTGGATGAGGCGCGCGGCCTGGTGTTCCTGCCGACATCCTCGCCGAGCCCGGATTTCTTCGGCGGCAAGCGGCCCGGCAACAATGACCATGCCGATTCCGTGGTGGCGCTGAACATCGAGACTGGCGCGCTCGCCTGGTCGTTCCAGACCGTGCATCACGACGTCTGGGACTACGATCTGCCGGCGCAGCCCACGCTCGCGCGGATCGACACCGGAGCAGGCCAGCGCGACGTCGTGATCCAGCCGACCAAGCAGGGCTTTCTATTCGTGCTCGATCGCGATACCGGCCAGCCGGTGTGGCCGGTCGAGGAGCGGAGCGTGCCGCAAGGCGGCGTCGAGGGCGAGCAGCTGTCGCCGACGCAGCCGTTTCCGACCCACGTGCCGCCGCTGCTGAAGCAGCGCTTTCGGCTCGGACGATCTGTTCAAGCTGCCGCTGATCGGCAACCGGTCATGTGCGGCGAAGCTTGCGCCCCTGCGCAATGACGGGCTTTACACGCCGCCATCGACGCAAGGCACGCTGCTCTATCCGATGACCGGCGGCGGCGTGAACTGGGGCGGGGCGGCGTTCGATCCATCCACCAGATCGTCTACGCCAATGTCAGCCATGCCATTCACATCGTGAGGCTGATCCCGCGCAGCGAAGCCGAGACCATGACGCCGCCTCGCGGCGTGGATTTCGGAGCGCAACGCGGCGCGCCGTTCGCGATGACGCGCGCGGTGGCGATGTCTGACGCTCGGCCTGCTCTGCAACGCGCCGCCCTGGGGCGAGATGGTCGCGGTCGACCTGAAGGCCGGCCGCATTCTCTGGCGATCGACGGTCGGCACCACGGAGGATCGCGCGCCGCTTGGGCTTGCCTTCAAATGGGGCACGCCGCTGGTCAACGGCGTCGTCGTCACCGCGGGCGGCCTGGTCTTCACCGGTGCGCTGGATGCCTATCTGCGCGCGTTCGATGCGGGCTGCTGGCGCGGAGCTCTGGCAGGGACGGTTGCCAGTCCCGGGTGTTGCCAATCCGATGACCTATCAGTGGCATGGCGAGCAATATGTCGTGATCGCGGCCGGCGGCCATTCCGAGGCCGGAACCACGCTGGGCGATAGCCTGGTCGCATTCAGGCTGGCGCGCGATGGCGAGGCGCCGTCCTTGTGGTCGCGAACGGTCGACCGTCCCGGCGGCCGCCTGGCTTATAGCGCGCTCGGCGCATTGATCGTGCTGGTGCTGCTGCTGTCGGCCGCGATGTGGCGGTGGCGGCGCTGGGGCCGAAGCTGATCAGTCGAAGGCGACGCCGATGCGCTTGTCGTGGCTCCAGATCGCATGGCAGCGGCGGGTGAACTTATCGGCGGGGATCATGAGCGTGAAGCTCTCGGGCAGGCCGACAGGTGTCACCACCTCGACCCGTGCGCCGGTGTTCGAAACATTCCGAACCATGCAGTCGACCGCGCCGCCGCCATCGAAGGCAAGCCTGCCCTGCTTGAGCACCCGGTGACGGGCTGCGGTCCTTTTCTCGGTTGGCGCCATCTCGCTCATCGTCAACTCCCACCCGATGATCCGGATGCCCTCCCTTCGGTTCAAATGCGCGTAAAATCTAGGGCGGAACTGGTTTCATTCGCATGAAACCGACACACGATTTCCGGGCAAAGGAGTGATCGACCGTTAACTATACGGGCCGCCTGCGGCGTCACAGCATGGCGAATGCGCTCGAGACCATCGCCACCGGCTTGCCGTCCGCTGCGCTCGACAGCGTGACGCGACCGAAGCTCATGGTGCGTCCGAGCCGGATCACCCGCGCATCGGCCAGCACGTCGCAGGAAGCGGCCGCGCGCATGAAGTGGGTGGTCTGGTCGACTGTGGTCATGGGTCGGTAGCCGCCATTGGCGGCGACCAGTGCGATCACCATCGCGGTATCGGCAAAGGCCATCAATGCCTGGCCGCAGACCACCCCATTGTCGCGGCACAGCCGCTCGGAGAACGGCATACGCAGCCGTGCAACAGGATAGGGCTCCGCAGCATGTGCGACGGTGTCCTCGGCGATGCTTTCGATCCGGAGCGCGAGCTCCTTGATCCAGGGCGCGAAGACATCGTCAAGAATGCGGCGGGCGTCGTCGACGGTGAAGTCCGGGCCTTGGGCGGACATGGGCTTGATATCCTCCAGCGTTTTTGCCGAGCTAATCCTGAAACCGCAGGCGCCACAAGGAGGCCGCAGGTGCGCTGCTTGAAAACATCGGCGCCGCGGCCCAGAGTGCAAAGTCTTGGGGAACGGGGGACGCGGTGCTGCGTCGGTTGTTTCTTGTTGTTTCTATGCTGGTCGTCGGCGCGACGGTGGCGAGCTGCACCAAATGCGGCCCGATCTGGGACGATTGGCTGCCGAAATCCTGCCGATCGGATCATCTCGAGAGATGAAGTTCCGTGATCCCAAGCCGCGAATCCGCCGCGGCGCTGTGGGACCACCGGCACGAAGCGGCGGCCGAACGCGCTTGGCGGCTATGGCAGCGGTGCTATAAAGCAGCCGATATCAGGGAGCTGTTGCAATGAAGAAGACGGGCGTGGTGATGACGATCGCGTTGCTGGCAGGATGGGCGATACCATCCGTGCCGTCGCATGCGCAGATGCCGAGCATCAACCTGCTTCAGGATAATACCCCGACCAAGACTCCGGAGGAGCAGGAGGCCGACCAGGCGCGGGAAAAGGCCTACAAGGACACGCTGAGGAAGATCCCGGACGCGAAGACCTCGTCCGATCCCTGGGGCGGCGTCCGCACCAGTGAGACGCCCAAGGCGGCCTCGAAGGCGCCGGCTGTGAAGACGACGGCGGCGAAGAAGCCGAAGGCGACCGCGAACACCAACTGATTCCGCGCGTTTTCGGACTCGGATTCGCGGCAGCCCGTCGCCATATTGGCAGGATTGCAGCGTGTTCGGAGTAGGCATATGGGCGGCGCGGTTTTTCGCCCGCGGGATCTGGCCAGCCGGATGGCGGCCCGACGTCGCAGCGGCAGCGGTCCGGACGGTTATCTGCGTGAGACCTTCACCTTGCCCCGCGAGGAAGCGCGGGCGAGGGCGCGTGATTTTTTTGCCCGCTTTCCGAAGGCGGGCTACATGAGCGCCGTGGAAAGCTGGCGGGAGTTGCCCGACGGTGCGATCGAATTCACGATGCGGCGGTTGCGCAGCGCGGATTGAGCGCCGTTTTCTTGCATCGTTTCCCTACGCGTCCTGCTTCATGGGGCGTGCAGGTCAGGCGCTGTCGAGCGACTCGGCCACGATCCGAATGCGGAATACCGGCTGCCGGGTTTCGTCGAGCAGCTCCATCTGCCACTCGGAATTTTCTGCCAGCTTGCGCGAGATGCTGCCTGCCATGTCGGCGCAGACGGTGGTCATCTCTTTCCATGCAGCATCCCGATCGGCGCATTCGGTGCCATACTCCGAAGCGCCTGAAAAACGGCCGTTACGAATACGAAAAAAATAGAGCGGCATTGCAAAACCGGTGAGCCCTGGCCGCCCCAGGCCGCTGGGTTCTTATTGATACTGCGTGGATGGAAGCGCAAACGTCACCATCAGATCAATTCCGGGAAACTACGGCCGAAATTCAATCAATGGTTGTGATCGCCGTGGATGGATGCGTCTACGACCTTATCGCAGACGTTTCGTCGCTTCGATCAATTCTAGTTCTCGACCATGGCAAACGGCTGCATGCCGCTTTCGTGAACAGTGCGCGCAGACGATGACTGGGTGACGCACGCGATGAGCTCGGGCCGTTGCGATCGGCCATCGGAAGGTCCTTCGACCGGGTGTTACTCGAACAGCCTCTCGGGCGCGACGGTGAGACGGTAGGCGACCTCGGTCGAGCCGTCGACCACTTCGAGTAACGCGTCACAGAGCGGGCAGCGCACATCGCGCGCGCTTCCGCTTCGCGACATCAGCTCGATCCGGCGGAATCCGGCGTTGCAGGCCGGACAAATCACGTCGTCTTTTTTCATGCAATGATTATGCACGCGACGAATAACTGTTCCACGACAGTGCGGTGCCGCGACGACTTTCTGCGGCGGTTCCGGAGGCGGCATTGACGGGATGCAGGCACAGCATGAGCCTGCCGAGCAGTGTGAGCCTGACATCACATCAAAAAAGCCCCGGGCGCAGGTCCGGGGCTTTTTCGGCGCTGCGGGATTTCAGGGCCCAGCGCTGCAGATGACGGCGGTGGTCGCAACGACGGGGCGCGATCGAGCCGCAGCCGCATGTCCGACGGTCGCCGTGGCACGTTTCGGATCGTCCGACGCTTTTCAGGAACGTCTGACGTTTGCTACCCGCCATGCCCGTCCGGCGTCTTGGTCATCGCGATGACCTTGATCGCCGCACGTCTGCTCTCACAACCCTAACCTTGTATCGCAACCAAAAGTTTATTGCAAACGGATGACGATGTCCGGGCGCAATCAGATCCGAACGCGCAGGGATCCCGCACGCGTATCATTTGGCCGCAGCAGTTGTCAGAGCCGCCATCGTCATGTCATTGGCATGCGGCAGATGGAAGCGCGGAGCAGGGCGTGAATCAGACGGTTCGCAACGAGCGGAAGAAACTGCTGGCGACCTGGTACAATAATTTTTCCATCGCGGTGATGGTCGCCGGCTTTCTGACGCCGTTCTGGACCATCATCTATGGAACGTCGCAGCCGCAATCAGGTGATGTGACCCGGATCATCGGATTTGGCATTTGCCTCGTGTTGGGGGCGCTCCTACGTTATCTGGCACATCGCACCTTGGGCGGACTGGAAGAGTAGAGCGTTGTCGAACGAAGTGGACGACAGGGAGTCGTGGTGATGACCAACTGGCAGATGTTCGCGCTCGCCTCTCCGGCTATCGTGGTTCTGGTGATGTGGCTGCAGGGCCTTGCCGAAGGCTATTTCGATCGCGCGCCGTCATCGGAGCGTCATTCGGTCGGGCGCAGCTCCGGCTTCTTGCACGGCGCACGCGCGAAGGCAGATAAGAATTAGCGCTGGTGATATCTCGATAAGGCCGTCGCGTCCGCGGTGAGCGGGAACAGTGAGACCATCACCTGTAGCTCTCGTCGCGATCGGAACCTGGGCCGGAGAGCCGCGCGACATTTGCAACGTCCGATAGCGATGCGCGTCGACCCACGCGGAACGTGCTGAACAAAAGCAGAAGCTTGCGTGGAACTTCGTTCCTGCCAGGAGAACACCGGATTGTGATGGAACTTTTCGGTGATCAAAAACCCTTCACGACCTCGATCGTGAGTCTATGCAGCGCTCACCCACGCGCGCCCGGCCGACGCCCGCCACAACGTGATGGCGGGTTCCTCTTGCATGCTCTCTGATAGGGAACGAGCGCGACCAGGCAACGGCGGGTGCAGCAGCAATCCGGCTGCTGCATCCGTACGAAATGACCTACGGTTTCACGCAGAACGCAGCGCAGGCATCTTCCATTGGCGCCTGCGACGTGCAGGTCGCGGCGTCAGGTCCGACATAGCTCGCAATGATCTCGCCGGTCGCGCCCTGCGGCGGCCGATGATTGTTGCAGACCGCTGCCATGATGAGTTCGCCCTCGGCACATCTGAGCTTGCAGACCTCTCCACCGGGCCCGTTCGACTGTGAGATGAAGCGGATCGGCACGGAGGTGGAGGGCGATTCCTCCTTGCCGGCCGCCCCTGCCAGACCTTGCGGGCCGATGCCGTCAGCAGGACCGGCCGAACCTGGCGGGCCGGGAGGACCAGCGGGGCCTTGCGGCCCGACCGCGCCTTGAAGACCCGCGACACCCTGCTTGCCTTCGGATCCGGCAGGACCCGGCTTTCCTTCTGGCCCGGCAGGACCGGCTGGCCCGGCGACGCCGGCGGGACCTTGCTCGCCCTTCGCGCCCGGCGGACCGGCTGGCCCTTCGAAACAACCGCCCAACGACAACGCCAGACCGCAAGCCATGGCCGACACCCAGACGCGCGTCCTCATGCTTCCCACCCCGTTTGCGCTTGTTGAATTTGTCTCGCAGTACAATCTGGAGGAACCCGGGCGGAGTCAACCGGATCTGACGTCTTCGACGATCAAACAACGGCGCGAGGCTTCGAGTGAGTCGTGTCACTTTTCGCGGAGGGTCGGCCCCGTGCGTGTCGGCCGTGATATCGTCTGCCTGCAGCCGGAGTTGGTCGAATGGACTGGCTTTCTCTTACCGTTCTCATTGCGTCGGTTGGTGCGCTTCCACTTGCCGCCCGCATGGCGCGCGCCCGGGCACGGTCGCCGAGACGCTGGTTCTGGATCGCATTTCTGGTTGGGCCCCTGGCGCCATTGCTGCTCGCCATCATGGGCCGGCGTCGCGGTGAGACTGGAACGCCCGCGGCTGCGAACTAATCGGCGGCGCTGACAAACGCGATTGCGGTCACCATCGGCAGATAATCCGAACTACGACCCGATCAATTCTCTGATCGCATGTTTGAGAGAAATAGCGGTCGGCTGGCGAAGGAATTCGCCAGTTGAGGTCGTGCCGGCGCGTGACACTTCGGACACGGCGTGCCCGCTGCGCCGCAGCCACAAGCCCATCGGCCATCCCACGGCCGTTCGGGGTGCTTTTCGCAGACAACTCCTGTTTCGTCACATACGAAACAAGCAACCCTTTCAGTCAAAGCGCACTCCTACGCAGAGATTGTGCACATAACTGCATATGGTTGCATGGGTTCCAAAGCCGAATGCTGGCTCTCAGCAAAAGTCGGAAGGTCGTGCCCGCCGCAACTCCAAAAACTTCGCGCCGAAGATGCTCAGCCTCAGATTGCACAAAGAACATATTGCGAACATAGAACAGATAGGGTACATTACTTTCAAGATTGATCGGCCCCGTCTTCGTTAACCGTTTGTCCGCCACGCGAATCCCCGCCATAAGGAGCGCCTATGTCCGCCACCGCCCTGCGTATCGTCGAAGGTTCCTCCATGGATAAGAGTAAGGCGCTGTCCGCAGCCCTGTCCCAGATCGAGCGCCAGTTCGGCAAGGGCTCGGTGATGAAGCTCGGCAAGAACGACCGCTCGATGGATATCGAGGCAGTCTCGAGCGGATCCCTCGGCCTCGATATCGCGCTCGGTATCGGCGGCCTGCCGAAGGGGCGCATCGTCGAGATCTACGGGCCGGAATCCTCGGGCAAGACGACCTTGGCGCTGCACACCGTGGCAGAAGCACAGAAGAAGGGCGGCATCTGCGCCTTCATCGACGCCGAGCACGCGCTTGACCCGGTCTATGCGCGCAAGCTGGGCGTCAATATCGACGAGCTCCTGATCTCGCAGCCCGACACCGGCGAACAGGCGCTGGAGATCTGCGACACGCTGGTGCGTTCCGGCGCGGTCGACGTGCTGGTCATCGACTCGGTCGCGGCACTGGTGCCGAAGGCGGAGCTCGAGGGTGAGATGGGCGAGTCGCTGCCCGGCCTGCAGGCGCGCCTGATGAGCCAGGCGCTGCGCAAGCTGACCGCTTCGATCAACAAGTCCAACACCATGGTGATCTTCATCAACCAGATCCGCATGAAGATCGGCGTGATGTATGGCTCGCCCGAGACGACGACCGGCGGCAATGCGCTGAAGTTCTATGCCTCGGTCCGCCTCGACATTCGCCGCATCGGCGCGATCAAGGAGCGCGACGAGGTGATCGGCAACACCACCCGCGTCAAGGTGGTGAAGAACAAGCTGGCGCCGCCATTCAAGCAGGTCGAATTCGACATCATGTATGGCGAGGGCGTCTCCAAGATGGGCGAGATCCTCGACCTCGGCGTCAAGGCCGGCATCGTCGAGAAGTCGGGCGCGTGGTTCTCCTATGACAGCCAGCGGCTCGGGCAGGGACGCGAGAACTCGAAGGCGTTTTTGCGCGCCAACCCTGATATGACCGCCAAGATCGAGACTGCGATCCGCCAGAACTCCGGCCTGATCGCCGAGCAGATCCTGGCCGGCGCCCCCGAGCGCGATGCCGATGGCGAAGAGCCGGCCGACGAGTAAGCTATATAACGGCAACGGGGTGCGGCTGGATGTTGAGTTGCCGACGTCCAGTCGCGCCCGTTTTCACGGGTTCGGTGCTCTGCCGAATTAATGTGCCTTTCAGGCAGACTTCGATTTTTAAACTTGAATTGTTGACGTCGAGCGCACGGACGAATTGCTGGATCCGCCGCGCTTAGTTTCCGCACTGATGTAAGTCGTATGCGTGGCATGGTGGTCGTGATGATGCGACTGATTCTGACGACGGACTATATTTACAGCAAGTCAGATGCGGCTGATTCGTCCGACCTGTTTCTGCATTTCGGCCACTCCTTCGGCCATCATCTTCAGCGGCTCGTGTACGGTCCTCCGCCGACAGCGGCGGAGCTGTACGACCTGTTCGATATGCGCTCTGAGCAACGACATCAGAAGCGAGGCGAGCATTGGCTCGATTTTATTCCGCGGGAACGTCTGGACCGGTTTGAGGTGCATGACATCGGTCTGGCGCAGCTCTGCGCGTGTTTTGACACTGTCGAACTTTGGATCGGTCCGACCGCCAATGATCAGCTCGAACTGGTCTGGCTGCTCGACTATCTAAGGCGGCGCAAAGCCATCACGCCGCGTCTTTTCCTGCGAACATCTGAGCCGCCAGTCGGCCGCTCCACCGAAGAGCTCGCTGCGATAGACCTTCCGCGGCTTCGGATCTCGTCCGCACTCGCCGACCTTGCGTCGCGAGCCTGGCACGCCTTTCGTTCGCCGACACCGCAAGCCTGGTGTGATTTGTTGCGAGAGGATCTGAGCGGGTTGCCGCATCTGCGCGACGCCGTGCTGAAGCTGCTGATTGAGTTGCCGGCGCCTGGCACTGGCCTCGGCGCGACCGAAATGGGATTGTTGGAGATGATCTATCCCGGTCATCGTCACCGGCTCAGCGTCATCCTCAATACGCTGGTCTTCTTCAATGGCTATTACCGTCACACGATCTTCAACTATTGGGAAACCGCGCTTCTGGCCGAGCCGCTGGCCTTCGGTTCTGAGCCTGCGATCACGGCGTTGAATCCCGAACTTCAGAGCGTGGAGCTCCGCAACATGCGTCGGCGCGACGAAATCCACAAGGAAAGCAGGCCGATGCCGACTGCGTTCGGCGAGGCCATCCTGCTTGGCCGCGAAGATTTCAGCCGACACAATCCGGTCCATCGCTGGTGGGGCGGCACCGAGTTGACAAATGCCAACCTCTGGCGTTGGGATCAGGTTGCGCAGGAGTTGATCGCGCCTTGAGCCTTGCGTCGGAGGCAAAGCATGACGCGGCTGATTTTGACGGCGGATGATTCCAGTGCCGGCGCGCTGCAAAGAAGCGGCCATGCGGACCTTGTGGTGCCGATCCTCCACCGCTTCGTCGGGGGTCCGCTGCCATCCGACGCAAAGCTCTCGGCCTATCTCGCGCGCCGCATCAGACGGCCCAGGGGCGATCACTGGTTGGATTTTGCCTCGGATCGAGACTTCGCGATGAGCGGTGGCCGGAAGCACAGCCTGCTCGCGCTGGTCGCGCGCTGCGACTAGTGTCGAGCTGTGGATGGACAACCGTCCGAACGATCAGTTGGTGCTGATCTGGCTGCTTAGTCACTTGCGCGCCCATGCGAAGGTCGCGACGAAGATCGTGCTGCGGCACGTCGATACGCCGCTGTTCGATGCGTTGCCAGATCAACTCGCCACCTGGGCGTTCGTCGGTGCTCACCTGACGCGCGAGCATCTCGATATCGCCCATCTGGCCTGGCGCGCGTTTCGGGCATCGACTCCGCAAGCCTGGTTCGATCTGTTGAAGCAGGATCTCAGCACACTGCCGCAGCTTCGCCGTTGCGTGCAGGAGATGCTCGATGAGCTTCCCGGGGCTGCGACGGGGCTTGGAGCGTCGGAATTGCGGATTCTCGAATTGCTGTCGGCCGGCTATCGTCATCCGTTCGACCTGTTCCCGCACCATCGCGAGCGCTTCCAACGGCGTGTCTATGATTATTGGGAAGCCGGCGCGCTGCTGGATGGATTGGCGCTGGCGCCGGTCCCTGCAATCGCCGGCCTGGCCGAATTGCCATTCACGGCCGAACTGCACAACAGTCCCGAACGCTTCGATCGCTACAAGGCGAGCACGCTGTCGCTGACGCCGCTCGGCAAGGCCATCCTGGCCGGCGAGGAGGATTTCAGCCGGCACAATCCGATCCATCGCTGGTGGGGCGGCACCGAATTGACCAACGCCAATCTCTGGCGCTGGGGCGCGGCGCTCATCGCGCCGGACTCTGAACCGTCCGGCATGATCGAGTGCCGCGAGCCGTGGCGCTCGATCGATCTATCGCGGTATGCGTGAGCGTGCCTTACTCCGCCGCCTCCGCATAATCCGCCATCGGCGGGCAGGAGCAGACCAGATTGCGGTCGCCATAGACGTTGTCGACACGTCCCACGGGGCACCAGTATTTGTCTGATCGCGAGGAGCCGGCCGGGAAGCAGCCCTCGCTGCGGCGATAGGCGCGAGACCAGTCATCATCGGCGATGTCGTGCACGGTGTGCGGCGCGTGGCGCAGCGGCGAGGCCTCGATGGTGAAGCGGCCTTGCTCGACCTCGGCGATCTCCTTGCGGATCGCGATCATGGCATCGCAGAAGCGATCCAGCTCCGCCTTCGATTCGGATTCGGTCGGCTCGATCATCAAGGTGCCCGGCACCGGGAAGCTCATGGTCGGCGCATGGAAGCCGTAGTCGATCAGCCGCTTGGCGATGTCATCGACGGTGACGCCGCTGGTCTGCTTCAGCGGGCGCGGGATCGACGATGCATTCATGCGCGACGCGGCCGCGGGCATTGCGATAGAGCACCGGGATAGTGCGCCTCGAGCCGCGCCGCGATGTAGTTCGCATTGAGGATCGCGATCTCGGTCGCCTGCCTGAGCCCGTCGCCGCCCATCAGCAGCATGTAGATGTAGGAGATGGTCAGGATCGACGCCGAGCCGAAAGGCGCCGCCGAGACCGGGCCGATCGCATGCGCCACCCCGTCATCGGTCGACGGATGGCCGGGCAGATAGGGCGCAAGGTGCGCCTTGACGCCGATCGGGCCCATGCCGGGGCCGCCGCCGCCATGCGGAATGCAGAAGGTCTTGTGCAGGTTGAAATGGCTGACGTCGGCGCCGTAATCGCCGGGCCGGGCGAGGCCGACCTGCGCGTTCAGGTTGGCGCCGTCGAGATAGACCTGGCCGCCATGCGCATGCACGATGTCGCAGATCTCGCCGATATGCTCCTCGAACACGCCATGCGTCGAGGGATAGGTGATCATGATCGCGGCGAGCCGGTCGGCGTGCTTCGCCGCCTTGGCCCTGAGGTCGGCAACGTCGACGTCGCCCCGCGCGTCGCAGGCGACCACCACGACCTCCATGCCGACCATCTGCGCCGAGGCCGGATTGGTGCCATGGGCGGAGGAGGGGATCAGGCAAACCTTGCGATGAGCTCTCGCCCGCGCGCGGCATGATAGGCCTCGATCGCCAGCAGCCCGGCATATTCGCCTTGCGCGCCCGAGTTCGGCTGCAACGACACCGCGTCATAGCCGGAGATCCTGCACAGCCAGTCCTCGAGCTTCGCAAACATCTGATGATAGCCGGCGGCCTGGTCGCGCGGCACGAACGGGTGCAGCGAGCCGAACTCCGGCCAGGTCAGCGGGATCATCTCGGTGGTCGCGTTCAGCTTCATGGTGCAGGATCCGAGCGGGATCATGGCGCGGTCGAGCGCGAGGTCGCGGTCGGCGAGCTTGCGCAGATAACGCAGCATCTCGGTCTCCGAGCGATGCGCGTGGAACACCGGATGGGTCAGGAAACGGCTCTGCCGCTTCAGCTCGGCCGGCAATGCCTCGCGCGCCTCGGCCTCGACCGCGGCGTAGGAGAGGTTGCCGCCGAAGGCGCGCCACACCGCTTCGACGGTCTCCGCCGTCGTGGTCTCGTCGAGCGCAATCCGCAGGCGCTTGTCGCCGCGGCCGAGATTGATCTTCTCCTTCAGCGCGCGCGCAACGATGTCGTCGCGCTTGTCGCCGGCGTCGACCGACACGGTGTCGAAGAAGGTCTCGCTGTCGAGCGCAAAGCCGAGCTTGCGCAGGCCCGCGGCCAGCACGGCGGCGCGGCGATGCGTGGTGCGCGCGATCGCGATGAGCCCTTCGGGACCGTGATAGACCGCATACATGGCCGCGATGACCGCAAGCAGGACCTGCGCGGTGCAGATGTTGGACGTCGCCTTCTCGCGGCGGATGTGCTGCTCGCGGGTCTGCAGCGCCAGGCGATAGGCAGGTGCGCCGCGCGAATCCACCGAGAGACCGACGATGCGGCCGGGCAGCGAGCGCTTCAGCGCGTCGCGCGCCGCCATGTAGGCTGCGTGCGGTCCGCCATAGCCCATCGGCACGCCGAACCGCTGCGCCGAGCCGATCGCGATGTCGGCGCCGAGCTCGCCGGGCGAGGCGATCAAGGTCAGCGCCAGCAAATCGGCGGCGAGGATCGCCAGCGCACCCTTCTCGTGCAGCTTGGCGATCGCTGCGCGCGGATCGCGCAAGCGCCCGGTCGTATCCGGATATTGGATGATGCCGCCGAACACCTCGGCGCCGTCGAGATCGGTGGCCGGATTGCCGACGATCAGTTGCCAGCCGAGCGGCTTGGCGCGGGTGCGCAGCACCGCCAGCGTCTGCGGATGCACGTTGCTGTCGACGAAGAAGGCCTTCGCCTTGGCTTTCGCCGAACGCTCGGCCAGCGCCATCGCTTCTGCAGCCGCCGTGCCTTCATCGAGCAGCGAGGCGTTGGCGACGTCGAGCCCGGTGAGGTCGCAATCATGGTCTGGAAGTTGAACAGCGCCTCCAGCCGGCCCTGGCTGATCTCGGGCTGATAGGGCGTGTACGCCGTGTACCAGGCCGGGTTCTCCAGGATGTTGCGCTGGATCACCGCCGGCAGGATGGTGCCGGAATAGCCTTGGCCGATCAGCGAGGTGAACACGCTGTTTTGCGCGCCGAGCGCACGCATATGGCCGAGCGCCTCGATCTCGCTCAATGCCGGCCCGAGATCGAGTGGCGCAGCCTGCCGGATCGTCGCCGGCATGGTCTGGCTGACCAGTTCGCTCAGGCTCTTCGCATTGACCGTCTCCAGCATCGCGGCGACATCGCGTGGCGCCGGGCCGATATGGCGGCGGACGAAGCTTAAGGCGGCGTCATCGGATCGGTATTGCAACGGACGTCCAGTTCGATGGTGGGCGCTCGACTTCCTCGGTCGCCGGCGTGCGAGTGCCACATCACGCCGTGTGCGCCTTGTAGGCGGCCTCATCCATCAGCCCGCCGAGCTCGCTCTTGTCGGCGATCTTCATCTTGAAGAACCAGGCGTTGCCTGCGGCATCGCTGTTCACCAGCGCCGGCTCGTCGACCATGGCCTGGTTGACCTCGACGACCTCGCCGGAAATCGGCGCATAGACGTCGGAGGCCGCCTTGACCGATTCGACCACGGCGGCGGCTTCTGCCTTCGCCAGGCTGCGGCCGACCTGGGGCAGCTCCACGAACACGACGTCACCGAGCTGCGCCTGGGCGTAGTCGGTGATGCCGATGGTGGCGACGTCGCCGTCGATGCCGAGCCATTCATGGTCTGACGTGTAGAGCGTGGTGGTCATGGATATCCTCAGCGCTTGTAAGTGTTGGGAACGAATGGCGTGGCAGCGACGCGCAGCGGCAGGCGCTGGCCGCGCACATCGGCGAAAACCTGGGTGCCGACGGCTGTCAGCGCGGTCGGCAGATAACCCATCGCGACCGGCGCGTTCAGGGTCGGGCCGAAGCCGCCGGAGGTGACCGTGCCGATCGCTTCGGCCTGGACGTGGCGTCGGCGAACAGCGCCGCGCCTTCGCGCACCGGCGCGCGGCCCTCGGCGCGCAAGCCGACCCGGCGGCGCGCGGCGCCGGCGTCGAACTGCGCGAGAATCTTGTCGGCGCCCGGAAAGCCGCCGGCGCGGGCGCCGCCGGAGCGGCGGGTCTTCTGCACCGACCATTCCAGCGCCGCCTCGACCGGTGTGGTCGTGGTGTCGATGTCGTGGCCGTAGAGGCAAAGCCCGGCTTCGAGCCGGAGGCTGTCGCGGGCGCCAAGCCCGATCGGCAGCACGTCACCGTCCGCGAGCAGGGTGCGTGCGAGTTGCTCGGCCTGCGCTGCGGGAACCGAGATCTCAAAGCCATCCTCGCCGGTATAGCCGGAGCGGGAGACGTAGCAGTCGAGCCCGGCCACCACGCGCGGCCCCGAATCCATGAATCGCATCGTCTCGACGCTTGGCGCCAGTTTCGCCAGCACGGACACTGCCTTCGGTCCCTGCAACGCCAGCAGGGCGCGGTCGGTCAGCACCCGCACCTCGCAGACATCGGACAGGCTGGCGCGGAGCAGGGCCTCGTCGGCGTCCTTGCAGGCGGCGTTGACCACAAGCACCAGATGCGGGCCGAAATTCGCCACCATGAGGTCGTCGCGGATGCCGCCGGCCGCGTTGGTGAACAGTGCATAGCGCTGCCGGCCCGGCGCGATCCCGATGATGTCCTGCGGCACCAGCCGTTCGAGCGCGACGGCAGCAGTCTCGATGTGGCCGGATTTCGGGACCAGCGCGATCTGGCCCATATGGGAGACATCGAACAGGCCCGCCGCAGACCGGGTATGCAGATGTTCCTTGAGCACGCCGGGCGCGTATTGCACCGGCATCTCATAGCCGGCGAACGGCACCATCTTGCCGCCGAGGCTGACATGGAGGTGGTGCAGCGGGGTCCGCTTCAGCGTGGCAGGGGCGGCGGTTGCAGACATCGCGGGGTCCTCGCGGGTTCCCGGGACCATTCCCGGAAAACCATCGAAGCCCCATCTGTCGCTGTGCCTGAGAGTATTATCCCGTCGGCGGACGCGCATGCAGGCCAAGGCCGCCGGCGTCTCTTTCCAGATGTCAGTCCAGCCGCGTGGTCCTTTTGCCTGAGAGTTTCCGGGGCGGTTGCTCCTTCGGCGCCAGCCTTCACATCCTTCACATAAGGGATGAAAGCCGATCTCTCCCGACGCGGCGGTCGTGATGGTCAGCAGGAAACACGAGGTCATGTGACCTGTCAACGCGCCCGCGGGCCTATCAACCAGCTTTAAATGCTCCGCAGCAACCCCATGATCTCTTTGCACAGTTTCTGGACACGCAAGGCCACCCTCGTCTAAAAGCGTTCCGCCCAATTCCGGATAAGTTTCGATTGGATTGTGATGAGCGGCGTCAACGAGATCAGGTCGACCTTCCTCAACTTCTTCGCCGAGAACGGCCACGCCATCGTGCCGTCCTCGCCGCTGGTGCCGCGCAACGACCCGACCTTGATGTTCACCAATGCGGGCATGGTGCAGTTCAAGAACGTCTTCACCGGCGTCGAGAAGCGGCCCTATCACCGCGCCACCACCTCGCAGAAATGCGTCCGCGCCGGCGGCAAGCACAACGACCTCGACAATGTCGGCTACACCGCGCGCCACCACACCTTCTTCGAGATGCTCGGCAACTTCTCGTTCGGCGACTACTTCAAGGATCACGCCATCGAGCTCGCCTGGAAGCTGGTTACCAAGGAATTCGGCCTGCCGAAGGACAAGCTGACTGCGACCGTCTATATCGACGACGACGAGGCCTTCGACCTCTGGAAGAAGATCGCCGGCCTGCCGGAGTCGCGCATCATCCGCATCGCCGGTTCCGACAATTTCTGGCAGATGGGCGACACCGGCCCCTGCGGCCCGTGCTCGGAAATCTTCTACGACCATGGCGACAAGATCTGGGGCGGCCCGCCGGGCTCGCCGGAGCAGGACGGCGACCGCTTCATCGAGATCTGGAACCTCGTCTTCATGCAGTATGAGCAGCATGAGGGGGGCGAGCGCGTCAGCCTGCCGAAGCCGTCGATCGATACCGGTGCCGGGCTCGAGCGCGTCGCCGCGGTGCTGCAGGGCAAGCACGACAATTACGACATCGACCTGTTCGTCGCGCTGATCCGGGCCATCGCCGACCTCACCAATGCCGACCCGCAGGGGCCGATGAAGGCGTCTCTGCGCGTCATCGCCGACCATCTGCGCGCCTCGTCGTTCCTGATCTCCGATGGCGTGCTGCCGTCGAACGAAGGCCGCGGCTATGTGCTGCGCCGGATCATGCGCCGCGCCATGCGCCATGCCCAGCTGCTCGGCGCGCGCGAGCCGCTGATGCATCGGCTGGTCGGTACGCTCACGCGCGAGATGGGCGCGGCCTATCCGGAGCTGGTTCGCGCCGAGAGCCTGATCAAGGAGACCCTGCGGCTGGAGGAGACCCGCTTCCGCAAGACCCTGGAGCGCGGCCTGTCCATTCTCGACGAGAAGGCGGCGGGCCTGAAGCAGGGCGACATGTTCGACGGCGATACCGCGTTTACGCTCTACGACACCTATGGCTTCCCGCTCGACCTCACGCAGGACGCGCTGAAGTCGCGCGGCATCAGCGTCGACCAGGCCTCGTTCACCGACGCGATGGAGCGCCAGCGCGCCAAGGCGCGCGCCGCCTGGGCCGGCTCGGGCGAGGCCGCGAGCGAGACCATCTGGTTTCCGCTGCGAGAGAAGCTCGGCGCCACCGAATTCCTCGGCTACGAGACCGAGACCGCCGAAGGCGCGGTCACCGCGCTGATCAAGGACGGCGCCGAGGTCGAGAGCCTGAAGGCCGGCGAGGCCGGCGCCATCGTGCTGAACCAGACGCCGTTCTACGGCGAGTCCGGCGGCCAGGTCGGCGACACCGGTGTGCTCTCGGGCGACGGCATCCGTTTCAAGGTGACTGACACCCAGAAGAAGGCTGGCGACCTCTTTGTGCATCTGGGCCAAGTGGAGCAAGGCACGCTCAAGCTCGGCACCGCGCTGCAGCTCGACGTCGATCACACCAGGCGCAGCGCGATCCGCTCCAACCATTCCGCCACGCACCTGCTGCACGAGGCGCTGCGCCAGGTGCTCGGCGATCACATCGCCCAGCGCGGCTCGATGGTGTCGCCGGACCGGCTCCGTTTCGACTTCGCGCATCCGAAGCCGATCTCCGCGGAGGAGCTTGCTCGCGTCGAGGACATCGCCAACGACGTGGTGCTGGAGAATGCCGAGGTTACGACGCGGCTGATGGCGCTCGACGATGCCCGCGAGGCCGGCGCCCGCGCGCTGTTCGGCGAGAAATATGGCGACGAGGTCCGCGTGGTCTCGATGGGCGACGCCGCGCGCGAGCATGGCTCCAACGCAATGGGCTGGTCGGTCGAGCTCTGCGGCGGCACGCATGTGAAGCGCACCGGCGATATCGGCCTGATCTCGGTGACCTCGGAGAGCGCGGTCGCCTCGGGCGTCCGCCGCATCGAGGCGCTGACCGGGCGCGGCGCGCGCGCTTTCGTCAACCACAATCTGGCGCTGGCGAAGTCCGCGGCCGCCGAGTTGCGCACCACCATCGAGGACGTGCCGGCGCGTATCACCGCGCTGATGGACGAGCGCAAGAAGCTCGAGCGCGAATTGTCCGACGCGCGCAAGAAGCTCGCGATGGGCGGTGGCGCGGCCACTGGTAGCGCCGACTCCGGCATCCGCGAGGTCGCCGGCGTCAAGCTGATGGCGCGTGCGATCGAAGGCGTCGAGATGAAGGATCTCAAGAGCCTCGCCGACGACGCCAAGAAACAAATCGGCTCCGGCGTCGTCGCCATCGTCGGCCGCAGCGCCGACGGCAAGGCCGGCGCCGTGGTCGGCGTCACCGCCGACCTCACCGCGCGCTTCAACGCGGTCGATCTCGTGCGCGCGGCCTCCGAGGCGCTGGGCGGCAAGGGCGGCGGCGGCCGTCCCGACATGGCCCAGGCCGGCGGTCCTGACGGCAGCAAGGCCGACGCAGCGCTGGCTGCCATCGAGAAGGCGATGGCGGGGTAGTCAGTCGCGCTCCGCGCCGATCAGCCGAGTAGATCAGGGGCTGATGTCGTTGCCCGTTCGATCTGTCTCCACGAACTCGGTGCACCCTCTCCCCTTGCGGGAGAGGGTGGCGCGCATCGTCAGATGCGGGCCGGGTGAGGGGTCTCTGTCCGCGGAGACAGACCCCTCACCCGGCTCGCCGTCGCATCCGCGCCGGCGATCCACCCTCTCCCGCAAGGGGAGAGGGTACACCGCATTTGCCGCGCCAATATTGGCGCCAATGCGCTCGTTCTTCACCTGTCAAACAGCAGGCGCGCGTCGTCATCTCCGCGGCACGATGCGCCCGGGCGATGCATCTCGTTCGCGCTCTCAAAAATGATGAGGGCGCAGGGAAGGCCGGGTGCCGATCGCACCCATGGTCCGCGTGCAGCAAAAAGCACGCGGCAGAACCACAGGTACGAGCCGAACATCCCGGCCTTCCCTGCGCGAGTGGCTTTACGGCTTATACGTGCTCTCCCCGGGGACCGGCGTTCTTGCCCCCGTCGCCCGCGCGCTCGTCGAGCGCAGCAAGCTTGGCATCAGCACCGGGATGCCAGGACCACACGACTTCGCCGTCCGCGTCATGTCGTTCGTCCGCATGTGAATCACACGCTGCGCCATGTCGCGGCCATCGCATTCCCTGCCCAACGTTCGTGACGACGCGTTCGCCCCTCATCCGGACCGGAACGTGTGCAGCATAAATCTGATTTGCTGATTTTCGGAAGTAATTTATTTTTCGCGGGAGGGCTTGAAAGGTTGGTCGACATTGAAACGACTAATGAAATCAGCTTTTCAGCGAGGTCTCCGGAAGCGCCAGAACGGAACGGCTATCGAGCCTTTCGGACTTGCAGCTCGTAGGAAGGATTAGCGAAGCGTAATCCGCCGCGTTCGCGCGGTTCGTGGAGAGGCGGCGGGTTACGCCTTCGGCGAGCCCCACGCCCTAGGCTCCTCTGCCATCCTGCTTGCCGGCCACGCAGCGCCATGCCGCGAGGCGCTCGGCCGGGTGCTGTTTCATCCACTCGGCCAGCTGTGGCGCGCCCATCAGACAGGACTGCATCGAGATATCTGCGAATTCAGAGGTCGTGACGATCTGCTCGTGGCAATTGACCGGAGCAGAGAGGCTGCAGAGTACGGCAATAACCTTGATCATGACTACAGCCTCTCGTCATTATGAGCGGCATGTGCCTTATCCCGCGGCTCGCCGACTGCCGAGGTCGGCGGGAAGATGCTGTCATAGATCGCCCGGGCCTCTCGAATGAGACGGATTCGCTCGCGCTCGGACTTCGGAATGAATTCAATGATCTCGGCCATGGTTCGCTCCTGGCTTTGCCGACTCGATCCCGCATTAAATTATGGTCGTCATGTGATAAGGATGTGGGAGTTCTGGTCCGCGGTCCGGAAGCCCTATGGCGAGGAGAGCAGGACAAATGGCTGTGATTGGGATGCCGCTATTTCGACGCGGCTGTGAAAGAGCCGGCCTTTAGCCCGCAGGGGTGGATTAGCGAAGCGTAATCCGCCGTCTTATCCCGGCGCGGAAGCGGCGGGGCGGGTTACGCCTTCGGCTAACCCGGCCCACGATCTTGATCTGCTGATTTTCGGAATTTATTTGCCAGGAGAACTCGAAAGATAACGTCGCCCTGAACAGAGTGAAAGATAGTTGTTTTGAAGAAGAGCGCGGCTGTGCAGGCGTTTTGTTAGCTAATGGGCTGGTCATTAGTTGCGGATCGCGCTTTCGCTGCTTAGTTGTTCTCGCGAATCGAGAGAAGCATACGCAGTGACTCACCGCAGGTTGAGTAGAAAGTCGGGCGGGTTGTCGCGTTTTGCCTAAAAAACGACGAGATGCTCGGGCCGCTTTGAGCTGCGTATTGTTAAGCTAATCAGACTTCCACCGGATGCGTTCGCGCAACCGGTGCGCATCACAACCCTTCAGTTTCGTACCGCGTACAAGGGATCATCAAATGACCGCTGTTGCCGCAATTTTTTCTCGCGTGTCCAGGATCGGTGTGAACGCAAAGCTGCTGCAGGCCGTTGCCATGATATTCGGCGCTGGCGTCGTGGCTTTCCTGCTTTATTCCACCTATGGGCTCGACCTGAGCTACGCCTTCTTCTGATACAGATCACCGCCGGTTGTCTGGCGTGCGGAGCAGGATTTGAAGCCTGCCATGACCTAAGTTGTCCAGCATGATAGATGTGGCCCATCGGCGCCATCCACGACCCCGGTTCTGACGTTCGTATCCCGTGCGGCGAGCCCGCTTACGAATGTCAGAACCGACTCATGAGCTAATTCTGCAGCCTGCACATTCAGGCATTGGCTGTAGCGATGCTCGCTCGACACCATCTAGCGGAATTCCTCCTCGATCCGGCAAAACGCAGCGGACGGACTTCCATAGCTCACCAGCTTGACGTCGAGATCGTAACGGCGCGCGAGCTGCAACGCGCGTCGCAGGCCATCTTCGATCCAGCTCTCGTCATTGCCGAAGACGCCGCCGCCGAGGCTTGTCAGTAAGACGACGTTGGAGGCGCCGCGCGCCGCATTGAGCACGGCGGCCCAGATCGTCGCTTCATAGGCGGCCTCCAGGATCAGGCGGGCGAATCTCTTCCAATGGATCGGGCCGATCTCGCTGTAGGCCACGGGGAGCGCAGAGCAGAACGCCTGCGAGACCGTCGGCCGCTGCCACCATCTACCGCAATTATTTCGCCCCGGTCGGCGATCAGACAGGGCAGACAAAAGATCGGCAGCTCGATGCCCTGGCCGACCTTGATGCTGCGTTCCGCAATTGTCTTCCCCGCGACGTTGGCCAGCTCTGGTTCATGACCAACGGCTACGCGTTCTGCACTGCCGCAGGCAATACGGAAGTACGGCCTATCTCACGCTGATTAAGCTCGGATTTGCGATTGATCGCGTCTATCAGGGCGATGAAGAGATTTGGACGGCAGAAAATGGAGCGGTCCGGATGGTGACACACGGCCCGTTGGAGTTGCTTTGGCGAGTATTGGCAGGCAAGCGACTACGATATTGATGAATTCTTGAAACGGTTCGATTCCGCCGCAGGGCCGGCATAGTAGTTCGAAGCGCACGTATCAATTCGGGATGCAAGCCTCAGGGCGCGGTAGGCGCGGCGTGGAAGATGCCCCGCCGCGCTGATTCCCCTCAGGCCAAGCCCTGCACGTGCTCGTTGTCGTCGGGCTCGATCTCTTTCCCCTGCCCGAAATAGGCGATGCGCGTTTCCTCGCTGGCCCGCGCAGTGCGGCGGATGTGCAGCAGGTCCTTGCGCGAGACCAGGCCGACCAGGCGCATGCTGCCGGGCTCGACCACGGGCACGCGGCCGATGCCTTCCACGGCCATACGATCCGCCAGGCGAGCAACCGGCTCGTCCGGGAAGCCGACCACCAGCGCCTCGTCGGACAGACGGTCAGCGAGCGTGTCGTCGCCGCGGCCGGATTTCTCGGTGCGCCATTGCAGAATGTCCGCGCGGCTCGCCATGCCGATGACGCGCCCGTCGGTGCCGCGGACGGGATAGGATTTGTGACGCGGCTCGCCGTTGGAGAAGAAGTCGATGGCCTCGTTGAGGCGCATGGTCCCCGACAGGGTGTCGACCTTGGTCACCATCACCTCGCTGACGCGCAGCAGCTCGAACGGGTCGACGCTGTATTCGCGGGTGATGTGCTGGCCACGGCGGGCGATCTTCTCGGTCAGGATCGAGCGCTTCAGCATCAGCACGGTGACGGCATAGGCTGCGCCGGTGGCGATCAGGAGCGGCAGCATCATGCTGAAATTGCCGGTCAGCTCGATCGCGAACAGCACGCCTGTCAGCGGCGAGCGCATCGTGCCGCCCATCATCGCCGCCATGCCGAGCAGCGCCCAGGCGCCGGTATCGCCCGGCAGATATTGGCCCTCCAGCCAGCCGAGGCAGCCGCCGAAAATCAACAGCGGGGCCAGCACGCCGCCTGATGTGCCCGACGCCAGCGCCGCGATCCAGATCACCGATTTGACGACCAGAATGAGCGCGACGTCGCGGATGCCCATGTGATTGCCGAGCAGGTCGGCGATGATGTCGTAGCCGACACCGAGCGCGCGCGGCTCGATCAGACCGCCGAGTCCGACGACGAGGCCGCCGAGCGCGGGCCACCACATCCAATGGATCGGCAGCTCACCGAACATGTCCTCGGCCTTGTACAGCATCCCCGTCAAAAGGCCCGACAGCAGGCCTCCCGTGATGCCGGCGCCAAGGCAGCTCGCGAGCACCAGCGGCGAGAACGGTCAGCGCGCCCGAGAACGGAAACAGCACGCCGGAGCCGAGGATGAGCGGGCCGCAGCGCAGCCGCCAGCACGCAGGCGGTGATCACCGGAATCAGGCTGCGCGGCTTCCATTCGAACAGCAGCAGCTCGACGGCGAGCAGCACCGCTGCGATCGGCGTGCCGAAGATGGCGGTCATGCCCGACACCGCGCCCGCGACCAGCAGCGTCTTGCGCTCGGCCGCGCTCAGGCTGAAGCATTGCGCGAACAGCGAGCCGATCGCGCCGCCGGTCATGATGATCGGGCCTTCGGCGCCGAACGGGCCGCCCGATCCGATCGAGATCGCCGAGGACAGCGGCTTCAGAATCGCGACCTTGGGCGACATCCGGCTCTGGCCGATCAGGATCGCCTCGATGGCCTCGGGAATGCCGTGGCCGCGGATCTTCTCGGATCCGAACCGCGCCATCAGCCCGATCAGGAGGCCGCCGACCGCCGGCGCCAGTACCATCCAGATCCCCGGTTTCATGGTGCCCAGCTGGATCGTCTCGAAGCTGAAGCGCTGCAGCCAGAACAAGTTCGTGGCGAGCGCGATCGCGTGCAGCAGCAGCCAGGCCGAGGCGATGCCGCCCGCACCGACAAACAGCGCCATCGCGACCAGAACGAGGACGCGGCGGTCGGTGCTGAAATCTCCCAATCGCGCATGGGCGACGGCGGACGGCAGGGAACTCACGGATTTTCTCCTGATTTCGGGCTTAACGCGGTGCGGCAAAATGCTGCCGCGCAAATACATCGCAATACGATATATTGCAAGGCAGCAAAGGATGGCGGATAGGATGGCAGCCATCCGCTCTGCGCAACGAGCCCTTTTCCTCGGCGGGCGCTTGATCAAAAACGGCTTGAGCCTGACGACACGGAGAGCGCATGACCCCGCGACGCGCCAAGGCGCTTCCAGCAGCCACCGTCGATGCCGCGCGAGTGTTTCGCGACGCCGACTATGCGGCGCTGGCACAATTTCGCTACGAACTGCGCAAGTTTCTCGCCTTCAGCGAGCGCGCCGCGCGCGAGGAGGGACTGACGTCGCAGCAGCACCAGGCGCTGCTCGCCATCAAGGGGTTTTCCCTGGACCACCCGCTCTCGGTGGGCGACTTGGCGAAATATCTGCTGATCCAGAATCACTCGGCGGTCGAGTTGGTCGACCGCATGAGCAAGCTCGGTCTGCTGGTGCGCGCGGCCGATCCGGCCGACGGCCGGCGCATCCTGGTTCGGCTGTCGGCCGAAGGCGAGCGCCGCCTGAATCGGCTCTCGAAGGCGCATCTGGACGAACTGGGTGCGGCCGGCACCGCGCTCGCCGACCACCTGGCACATTTCCGCGAGCAGCAGGAGTGATGGGCGCCGTCATTGCGGCGAGCGCGCTACGTCACAATCGCCGTCATTCCGGGGGCAAGGCCGCAGACCTTGAACCCGGAATCTCGAAATTGGCTTGTCTATGTCTCACAACATCGAAATTCCGGGTTCAGCCCTGACGGGCTGCCTCGGAATGACCGTGGTCGTGATGCAGCACGTCGGGCGGATGAGCGAAGCGCAATCCGCCACTGCACGACATGGCAATCGGCATTTTGATCGCGGCGCGGTGGGTTACGCCTTCGGCTAACCCACCCTACGCAGTTACTCCTTGACGACGCGCACCGCGCCCTTGGCGGCGCTGGTCGCGAAAGCCGCATAGGCCTTCAGCGCGGTGGAGACCTTGCGGGTGCGCTTGCCCGGCTTCCAGGCCTGCGCGCCCTTGGCCTCCATCGCCGCGCGGCGATGTGCCAGCGTCTCGTCATCGACGGCAAGGTGGATGGTGCGGTTGGGGATGTCGATCTCGATGCGGTCGCCGTCCTGCACCAGGCCGATCAGGCCGCCTTCGGCGGCTTCCGGCGAGAGTGGCCGATCGACAGGCCCGAAGTGCCGCCGGAGAAGCGGCCGTCGGTGATCAGCGCGCAGGCTTTGCCGAGCCCCTTCGACTTCAGATAGCTGGTCGGATACAGCATCTCCTGCATGCCGGGGCCGCCGCGCGGGCCTTCATAGATGATGACGACGATGTCGCCTGCCTTGATCTTGTTGGTCAGGATCGCTTCGACGGCGGCGTCCTGGCTTTCGAACACGCGGGCGGGGCCGGCGAATTTCAGGATGCTGGCATCGACGCCGGCGGTCTTCACGATGCAGCCGTCGAGCGCGATGTTGCCGTAGAGCACGCCGAGGCCGCCGTCCTTGGAGTAGGCGTGCTCGAGGTCGCGGACGCATGCCGTTTTCGCGATCGAGATCGAGCTCCTCGATAGCGGCGGTCCTGGCTGAACGCGACCTGGGTCGGCACGCCGCCGGGCGCGGCCATGTAGAAGTCCTTCACGCTTTCGCTCGAGGTGCGCTTGATGTCCCAGCGCTCCAGCGCCGCATTGAGCGAGGCCGAATGCACGCTCGGCAGCTCCGTGTGCAGCAGATTGGCGCGCGCCAGCTCGCCCAGGATCGCCATCACGCCGCCGGCGCGATGCACGTCCTCCATATGGACGTCGGCCACTGCCGGCGCGACCTTGCACAGGCACGGGCACCTTGCGCGACAGCCGGTCGATGTCCGCCATGGTGAACGGGATCTCGCCCTCATGCGCGGCGGCGAGCAGATGCAGCACGGTGTTGGTCGAGCCGCCCATCGCGATGTCCATGCTCATCGCGTTCTCGAACGCCTTGAAGTTCGCGATCTTGCGCGGCAGCACGCTGTCGTCGTCCTGCTCGTAATAGCGGCGGGCGAGATCGACGATCAGGTGGCCGGCCTCGACGAACAGGCCCTTTCGGTCGGCATGCGTCGCCAGCACCGAGCCGTTGCCGGGCAGCGACAGGCCGAGCGCCTCGGTCAGGCAGTTCATCGAGTTCGCGGTGAACATGCCGGAGCAGGAGCCGCAGGTCGGGCAGGCCGAGCGCTCCATCGACCTCGACCTCCGCATCCGACACCTTGTCGTCGGCGGCGCGCGACCATGGCGTCGATCAGATCGACCTTGCGCAGCTTGCCCTTGATGTCGATCTTGCCGGCCTCCATCGGGCCGCCGGAGACGAACACGGTGGGGATGTTGAGCCGCATCGCCGCCATCAGCATGCCGGGCGTGATCTTGTCGCAGTTGGAGATGCAGACCATGGCGTCGGCGCAATGCGCGTTGACCATGTATTCGACGCTGTCGGCGATCAGCTCGCGCGAGGGCAGGCTGTAGAGCATGCCGTCATGGCCCATCGCGATGCCGTCATCGACCGCGATGGTGTTCATCTCCTTGGCGACGCCGCCGGCCTTCTCGATCTCGCGCGCCACCAGCTGGCCGAGATCCTTCAGATGCACATGGCCCGGCACGAACTGGGTGAAGGAGTTGCACACCGCGATGATCGGCTTGCCGAAATCCTCATTGGTCATGCCGGTGGCGCGCCACAGGCCGCGGGCGCCGGCCATGTTGCGGCCATGGGTGGAGGTTCGGGAGCGGTAGGCGGGCATGGCGGTTCCTCGATAGCGGCAATGGTGGTCCGGGGCCGGGGAACCCATGCGGGCAGCCGGGGACGGACGGTGATCCAGGGAAATCGGCCGCAGGGATACAGCGAAGTGCTTGAAAGTTCGACCCTAAATTTCGAGAGGCAGCGATGCCGGTTTTGGGGGAGAGCGGCGACGGTCGGCGCGCATTTTGCTGCCGTCATTCCGGGGCGCCGCGAAGGGTGAGCCCGGAATCGATTTGGCCGCTGTACTCGCGGCGAAATGGATTCCGGGCTCGACGCTGCGCGTCGCCCCGGAATGACAGGCGGAGAGAGACGCTGTCTCTCGCTTCAATCCTTGCGCAGGAACACGTAATCCGCGGAATAGGCCACGCTCTTGAAGGCGCCGGCGCGTGTCGCAATCGCCGGCGAGCTTGCCGCCCTTTGTGTTGAGTCCGCTGGATGGTCGTGACGTCGGCGAGCTGCGCCGGTGCCCTTATGCGCCGCCGCGTCGAGCTTCAGCCAGGCGATGTCGTTGTCGGTGGCGCCGACCGCGGTGCCGACCACATGGCCGGTGACGCATGCTGCCGTCCTCATGCTCCCAGCTCGGTCCGGCATAGTGCCGGCCGACGGTCTTGCCGTCCTGCATCAGCGTCGCGATCGGCTCGCGAAAGGCCCAGGCCAGCTTGCCGTCGGCGCCGGCCTTGCATTCGTAGATCTGCGCGCCTTCGGCATGGACCGTCAGCACGGCGTGTTCGCCGGCCGCGACCAGCGCATCGGGGATGGCGGTCTCGGCACGGCGCCGCAGACCGAAGCCAGCAGGAGCAGAGCGGGGAGGGCGGTGATTGCGCGCATGATGGGAACCCATACAACTTGGAGTGCGGTATTGAAATGAAACGAGCCGCGCAACCGGCGCGGCTCTTGATAGTGTTCACCGTTCACCTCGGCGAAAATGCGGAACGGCATTTTAAGCGCGCCATCGCCTTGGTGAGGTTCTCGGCGACCTTGTCGAGGAAGCCGGTGGTCGAGAGCCAGCGCTGGTCGGCGCCGACCAGCAGCGCCAGGTCCTTGGTCATGTAGCCGGCCTCGACGGTGTCGACGCAGACCTTCTCCAGCGTGGCGGCGAACTTGGCGAGCTCGGCATTGTTGTCGAGCTTGGCGCGGTGCGCCAGGCCGCGGGTCCAGGCGAAGATCGAGGCGATGGAGTTGGTCGAGGTCTCCTTGCCCTTCTGGTGCTGGCGGTAGTGGCGGGTGACGGTGCCGTGGGCGGCCTCGGCCTCCACGGTCTTGCCGTCCGGCGTCATCAGCACCGAGGTCATCAGGCCGAGCGAGCCGAAGCCCTGCGCCACGGTGTCGGACTGCACGTCGCCGTCGTAGTTCTTGCAGGCCCAGACGTAGCCGCCCGACCACTTCAGCGCCGCGGCGACCATGTCGTCGATCAGGCGGTGCTCGTAGGTGATGCCTCTTGGCCTCGAACTTGTCCTTGAACTCGCTTGTCGAAGATCTCCTGGAAGATGTCCTTGAAGCGGCCGTCGTAGGCCTTGAGGATGGTGTTCTTGGTCGACAGATAGACCGGGTAGTTGCGCGCCAGGCCCATAGTTGAGCGAGGCGCGGGCGAAGTCGCCGATCGAGTCGTCGAGGTTGTACATCTCCATCGCGACGCCGGAGCCGGGGGCCTTGAACACCTCGCGCTCGATCACCGTGCCGTCCTCGCCGACGAACTTGATCGTCAGCTTGCCCTTGCCCGGGAACTTGAAGTCGGTGGCGCGGTACTGGTCGCCGAAGGCGTGGCGGCCGATGATGATCGGCTGGGTCCAGCCCGGCACCAGGCGCGGCACGTTCTTGCAGATGATCGGCTCGCGGAAGACGACGCCGCCGAGGATGTTGCGGATGGTGCCGTTCGGCGACTTCCACATCTTCTTGAGGCTGAACTCCTTCACCCGCGCCTCGTCGGGGGTGATGGTGGCGCACTTGACGCCGACGCCGACCTTCTTGATCGCCTCGGCGGCGTCGATCGTGACCTGGTCGTTGGTCTCGTCGCGGTTCTCCATGCCGAGGTCGTAATAGTGCAGCTCGACGTCGAGGAAGGGGAGGATCAGCTTGTCCTTGATCATTGCCAGATGATCCGGGTCATCTCGTCGCCGTCGAGGTCGACGACCGGGTTGGCCACCTTGATTTTTGCCATGGTCGATAGGGCCTCTTGGGGAACGGCGCGCCTTATAGAGCGGCGGGTGGGAAAATCAGGCCGCGTCATAGCACCGCTCGCACCGCGGGCGGAAGCCGAGCCGCCATGCGTCAGGGCCATCTTTTGGCTGAGCGAGCATCGGCGCGGGCCGCGGGGACGCCGCGCAGTTTCCGTGATAAGCGGCAACAATTCAGAAATCCGCTAAGCTCATATTTTGCTTGAGAAATTCGTCCCGATCGGGTCAATCCGGGAGAGCTGGCAGGCAGCGCGTTGAATCACTGTACGCAGCAAGCGCGGCTCGACGCCCTGACCTTGACACTCGGAACCGAGAACAGCGAACAGCTGACGTGTCGGGCACCGACAAGACCAAGACCGGACTTAGCTCATCGACGGTCCCGTCGTCATCCTGGTCGAGCCGCAGCTCGGCGAGAACATCGGCATGACCGCCCGCGCGATGGGCAATTTCGCGCTGACCGAGCTGCGCCTGGTCAACCCGCGCGACGGCTGGCCGAATATCGCCGCGCCAACGGGCGGCGGCCGGCGCCGACCACATCATCGAGCAGGTCGCGCTGTTCGACGACGTTGGAGGAGGCGGTCGCCGACATCGACCTGCTGTTCGCCACCACCGCCCGCGCCCATGACCAGGCCAAGCCGGTGATGGCGCCGGAGGCGCGCCGCGCGCGAGATCGAGGGCCATGTCGCAGGCGGCGGCAAGGCCGGCATCCTGTTCGGCCGCGAACGCGCGGGGCTGACCAATGAGGAGGTGGCGCGCGCCAACCGCATCATCACCTATCCCGGTCAATCCGGGCTTTGCCTCGCTGAACCTGGCGCAGGCCGTGCTGCTTGATGGGCTATGAATGGTTCAAGCTCGCCACCGAAGGCGCGCTGCCGTTCGCGATGCCGGAGCGCTCCGAGCGGGCCTCGCAGCACCAGATGGAGGCCTTCTTCGAAAATCTGGTGCGCGAGCTCGACCGGGTCGAGTTCCTGCGGCCGGCCGAGAAGCGCGAGACCATGCTGGTGAACCTGCGCAACATCTTCGTCCGGATGGAGCCGACCAAGCAGGACATGCACACCTTGCACGGCGTGGTCATGGCGATCGCGGAAGGCCGGAAGGGCCCGGCCAAGGGCGGCGTGCTCGACAGCGAGCAGGCGACGCGGCTGCGCGCGCTGCTCGCCGAGCAGGGGCAGATGGCGAGCTTGCCGGATTCCTCCGGCTCGCTGCGCGGGCTGGCGCGGCTGCTGCGGCGTAACCCGACCGATGCCGAGCGCATGCTGTGGCATGCGCTGACCCGCGACCGCCGCTTCGCCGGCCAGTTCAAGCGCCAGACCCCGGTCGGCCGCCAGATCCCGGATTTCGTCTCCTTCGTGCATCGGCTCGCGATCGAGCTGGTCAATGCCGAGCGAGAGCGAGGCCGTGGTCGCCGACCGCGCCGCGCGCCGCGCCTGGCTCGAAAGCCGCGATTATCGCGTGATCGATATCAAGGTCGCCGATATCGAGGCGGATCTGGAAGCGGAGCTGAGTCCGGCTGCAGGCGATCATCAAGGAGAAGAGCTAGACCGATCGTCCTTACGCGGCGAGCGATGAGTTGCCGGCCCATCGACCTCCTGGTAATATGATCCGGGGTATTGTTGGGGCATGTCAGCGTGAAGAAAGCAGGAGATTGGGGCGTCCATGCGCCATCGTGGCGCTGGCGATGCTGACGGGTGTATGGGGTCTGTCGGTGCCGTCTAGCTCGATGCTGAAAGCAATCTCGCCGCGAAGTGCTCCGGACATGCCGTGGACATGAGTCCGGAGGATCGCGTCGCGGCCTGCACCGCGATGATCGAGGCGGGACCACCAAGGCCCTGCAGCGGGCTGGTAGTGGGCGCACCTCAGGCGCGCGGAGGCCTATCTCAGGATCGACGAATTCGATCGCGCGATCGCGGACTACGATCAGATCATCCAGCAATTTCCGGATAATGTCTTTGCCCGACTGGCCCGCGCCTATGCATATTGCAGAGCTAGGCAACCTCGTTGCCTCGCTTGCTGACTATGACGACGTCATTCGGTTGCCAGCCGAAAAATGCGGCAGGCTATCTTGGGTCGAGCCGGCGTGGAGTGATCGATGGGGATCTCGACTGCGCCATCGCCGACTACAACAAGGCGTTCGGCGTTCATTCGGAAAACGTGATCGCATTGTTGGGGCGCAGCCGCAGCCTATGCCAGTGAGGATGATCTGGATCGCGCGATCGCCGATTGTGATCGTGTCGTTCAGATCGTCCCGGAAAATCGCTTTGGCGAGCATTTGCCGCGGCGACATCCATCGCTAGAAGGGCGACATCGAGCTCGCGTTTGCGGACTACGGCCGCGTTCTTAATTTCGATGCCAAAATAATTGATGCGCTTATCTGGGCTTAGCTTCGCCTATCTGCAGCATGGTGACTTCGAGCGCGCGGCTCCGATCTTCGATCAGGCTATAACGCTCGCCCCGAAAACTGCTCATTTTTATCGCTTGGCGTGGCGTTCGCACGTGTTGAACTGAGCAGATTGCCTGATGCGTTCGACGATTCTGCGTGCGATTGAGCTGCTCCCAAAAGCGTTTACTTGCGGCTATGGCGGGATATTCATGCAACGGCGCAATCGGCGATGCCGAGCCAACTTGGCCGAGATGCCAAGCAGCTCGATATGTCGAAATGGCCGGCGCCGATCGTCAAGTTTTTTCTTGGTGAGATGACCTTCGAGGCGCTGCGCGCCGCGGCTGACGATCCGAATGCGGTCAAGCGGCAGGGGCCAGCTTTGTGAAGCGAATTTCTATGCAGGCGAACTGGCGCTCGCCAACGGCAAGCGAAGCGAGGCGAGCGGAGCTGCTTCGCTTGAGCGCCGACGATTGCCCAAGGGGCTTCATCGAATGGCCGGCTGCCGTGGCCGAGCTGCGCGCCCTCGAGGCAAAGCGGTAAGCTGCTTGACGTCGCAGCGCATTGAAGCGGTGAAGCGCAGAGCCCTGAGACCTGAATGAAATCAGACCGATTGCAGCGCAATTTAGCGAAAAGTCGGGACAAAATGCCTGCGTCGCACATTTACGGATTACTCGCGTTCGGGTGGTACTATGCGGTATTCCGAAATCTCTGTTGCGGGTTACAGGCTTTCCATGATGGGCGAAACCAAATCGGTGCTGCAGGATCTGGACGATGCGATTGCGCGCGGCACTGCCGAGAGCCGCGCCCGCGCGCTTGTGGCACGCCACGGATCTTCTGATCGCCGGGCGCTATTGCGAGGACGAGATCGCCACCTTCGGCGACGTCATCGGCCGGCTGGCCGACGAGATCGAGACGGTCGCGCGCGCACAATTGTCGCGTCGGCTCGCCACGATCGAATATGCGCCGGCGAGCGTCATCCGCAAGCTCGCTTTCGACGATGAGATCGAGGTCGCAGGCCCGGTGCTGAGCGAATCCGAGCGGCTCGATGACGACGCGCTGATCGAGAACGCCAAGCACCAAGAGCCAGGAACATCTGCTCGCGATCGCCTCGCGCCGAACCCTGAGCGAGGCGCTCACCGACGTGCTGGCGTCGCGGGGCGGCGGCGACGTCGCCAATGCGGTGGCCCGCAACGAGGGCGCGCGCTTCTCCGGCGCCGGCTTCCTGCACATGGTCAAGCGGGCCGAGAACGACTCGATCCTGGCCGAGAATCTCGGGCTGCGCCGCGACATTCCGCGGCATCTGTTCCAGCAACTGATCGCCAAGGCCTCCGACGACGCCAAGAAGCGCATCGCCGGCGAGCGTCCCGAGATGTCCGACGAGATCCAGAGCTCGGTCGCCAATGTCGCCGGCGAGCTGCAGTCGAAATTCGGTCCGGGTTCGCGCAACTATTTCGTCGCCAAGCGGACGGTGTCGATCCAGCACCGGCTCGGCAATCTGCATGAAGGCAGCATCGCCGGCTACGCCGTCGCGCACAAGATCGAGGAGGTCACGATCGGCATGTCGCTGCTGTCGGGCCTGCCGGTCGACGTGATCGAACGGGCGCTGTTCGACCGCAATCGCGAGATGCTGCTGATGCTGGCCAAGGCGCTCGCCTTTGTCTGGGACACCACCATAGCGCTGCTGTTTCTCGGCGCCCGCGACAACCGCATCACCGCGGGCGAACTGCGCGACCTCGAGCGCGACTATGCTGCGGCTGAACGTGCAGACCTCGCGCAGCGTGCTCGAGTTCTACCAGTCACGGAAGAAGCCGGGCGCAGCATTGGCGACGGGCCAGCGCGAGGCTGATCTGCAGACGCATTGAGGATGATCACAGGACGCGAGGCGGGCAACCTGAACGGCATGAGCTTCCATTCCGTCGCCCGCCAACAACTTCGTATCGGTCCAGCCGCCGACAAGTCCGCAGTGGATACGGCCTGGCTGGTGCTGGAGGCCGCCAATGAACTCGGCGACCAGCTCGCCGTGGCGGCCTGCCGCCGCGTCATCGACGCCAGTCTGACCGGCGTAGCGCCGGCGCCGGATGACCTGCACGTCGTGCTGGATTATTTCCGCTAATTGCCCGGCGATGCCACGCAACTCCCGAATGGTGCTTGGTTAACGGGAATTGAAACCGTCAGCGGGGTTCACGGGGCGCGCGTTCGCAAAGTTGCAATCCGGAATTGATACGAGGTGATGCCGCACCTCAACCCGGAGTGTCTCATGCCGCCGTTTCGATTGCCGCTCGCCGCCGCTACGATCCTGCTTCTGGTCGCGCCCGCCATGGCCCAGTCGCCGGGACAGCGGATCATCCTCGAACAGTCCGGCGTCGCCCCGCGCCAGGAAGGCACCGTGCGGGTGCAAAGCTCGGTGAATTTCTTTGTCGCAGGACCGACCGGAGACAGCGAGGAAGCCCAGCAGCTGCGCGATCGCGCGCGCCGCACGGTGTATGAAATGGCAGCGCACGAATGCGATCTGTTGCGCGAAGTGCTTGCCAAGGATTGCCGGATGGAATCAGTGACCAGCAACATCAACCGGCAGTTCGGCCAACAGCAGGAAGGCTTCAGCGTCAACGGCGCGATGAACTTTCAGATCACCATCAAATAGCCGCGCGATTTTGGCTCGGCATCATTCCGCCGTCCGCGTTGCTTGACGCGTTCACCGCTGTTGCGCCGTGGAATGCGCTCGCCATGCGTCGATCGCTTCGGATATATTCGGCTTGGCCTTCGGCCCAGATGAGTGCGGAGCGCGCGTGACCGCCAGCGACAAGGTGTTTCTGTTTTCTTACGGCACGTTGCAGCTGGAAAGCGTGCAACTGGCGTCGTTCGGGCGGCGTCTGGCCGGGCGTCCCGACGCAATGCCGGGTTTCAGCAAGAGCTTCATCGAGATCACCGATCCGGATGTTCTTGTAGCGAGCGGCGAGCGTTTTCACCCCATCGTCGTGCCGACAAGCGATCCGAACGAAGCGGTAGACGGGACAGTATTCGAGATCACCAGCGCGGAATTGCTGGCAGCGGACCAGTACGAGGTCGCCGACTACGAGCGGATTGAGGTGACGTTGCGCTCAGGCGTTCGTGCCTGGGTTTACGTCAAGGCTCAGGCGAATGGCGAATAGGGAGTAGCGAATAGGGGCTCTTCCCGTTCGCTATTCGCCACTCACCATTCGCCGCCTACGCTTTCACCTGCGCCACCGCGGTCGCGAGCAGTTCGCTCATTTTCGCGCGGATATCGCCGTTCGGTCAGCGCGATGCTCTTTGGCGCTGAGGTCGCCGAGTACCTTGCGCAGCAGACCGGCGTGGCCGGGCTCCTCGAAATCGGCCGCGACCACTTCCTTGGCATAGGCGATCGGCCTCCGGGCCGCTCTTGCCGAGCTTTTCCGCGACCCACAGCCCGAGCAGCTTGTTGCGGCGTGCCTCGGCCTTGAATTTCAAGTCCTCGTCATGGGCGAACTGCCGCTCGAAGGCTTCCTCGCGCTTGTCGAATGTGGTCATGGCCTCCAGTTCCGCTCTGGATCGAAAGAAATGAGCCCTGGTTGCAGCCGATTGGGCCGATGCCTAGATAATTGGAGCATCATGCCAAGACAACGGGCACGAAGCCGCAGGGAGAGGTGGTAATAACTTCCTAGAAGGCGGAAGCGGCCGGATCGATTGTGCTGGGAGAGCCAATCGGCTAGGTTTCCACCAGGCTCGGTTCTTGTTCTGTTTCCTTCGAGGTCCGGGCCATCGCGGCAGCTCCGTCGTGGTCCCGTCCCAGTCATCCGGAGCCCACCAATTCATGGATTTCAACAAAACACGGTACATCCCAATGAGCCGTCGGCGTCGCATTTATGAAGGCAAGGCGAAGGTCCTTTACGAAGGTCCGGAGCCGGGCACCCTGATCCAGCACTTCAAGGACGATGCCACCGCGTTCAATGCCAAGAAGCACCAGGTGATCGAGGGCAAGGGCGTCCTCAACAACCGGATCTCGGAGTACCTGTTTCAGCACCTCAACGACATCGGGGTGCCGACCCACTTCATCCGCCGCCTCAACATGCGCGAGCAATTGATTCGCGAGGTCGAGATCGTGCCGCTCGAGGTGGTGGTGCGCAACGTCGCGGCCGGCTCGCTGTCGCAGCGGCTCGGCATCGAGGAGGGCACCCAGCTGCCGCGCTCGATCATCGAGTTCTATTACAAGAACGACCAGCTCAACGACCCCATGGTGTCGGAAGAGCACATCACCGCGTTCGGCTGGGCCACCCCGCAGGAGATCGACGACATCATGGCGCTCGCCATCCGTGTCAACGACTTCCTGACCGGCCTCTTCCTCGGCATCGGCATCCGCCTCGTCGACTTCAAGATGGAATGCGGCCGGCTGTTCGAGAACGAGATGATGCGGATCATCGTGGCGGACGAGATTTCCCCCGAATTCGCTGCCGTCTGTGGGACATCAAGTCGAACGAGAAGCTCGACAAGGACCGCTTCCGTCGTGATCTTGGCGGCCTTCTGGAGGCCTATACCGAGGTCGCCAAGCGGCTCGGCATCCTGATGGAAAACGAGCGCCCGGCGGGCTCCGGTCCGGTGCTGGTCAAGAGCTAAAGGGTTAGACGACGTGAAAGCACGTGTCACCGTGACGCTGAAAACCGGCATCCTCGATCCGCAGGGAAAGGCGATCGAGGGTGCGCTGAAGTCGCTCGGCGTCGACGGCGTCGCCAGCGTCCGCCAGGGCAAGGTGTTCGATATCGAGCTCGCCGGCGCCGACAAGGCCAAGGCGGAAGCGGCGCTGAAGGACGCCGCCGACAAGCTGCTGGCGAATACGGTGATCGAGAATTACCGGGTCGAGCTGCTCTGATGAAATCCGCCATCCTCGTCTTCCCCGGAATCAACCGCGAGCGCGACATGGCGCGCGCGCTGCGCCTGATCTCAGGCCATGAGCCCGCGATGGTCTGGCACGCCGAGACCGCGCTGCCCAAGGGCACCGATCTCGTCGTCGTGCCCGGCGGCTTCTCCTATGGCGACTATCTGCGCTGTGGTGCGATCGCGGCGCGGTCGCCGGTGATGGATGCGGTGCGCGACTTCGCGGGCAAGGGCGGGCTCGTGCTCGGCGTCTGCAACGGCTTTCAGATCCTGTGCGAGTCCGGCCTGCTGCCGGGCGTGCTGATGCGCAACGACGCGGCTCAAATTCATCTGCAAGGACGTGCATCTGCGGGTCGAGCGCTCCGATACGCCGTTCACGCGCGGCTACAATGCAGGCCAGGTCATCCGCGTGCCGGTCGCCCATGGCGAGGGCAATTACGCGGCGGATGAGGAGACGCTGAAGCGGCTCAAGGCGACGGGCGCGTGCTCTATCGCTATTGCTCGGCGGACGGCGACGTAGGCGACACCACCAACATCAACGGCGCGGCGCATTCGATCGCCGGCATCGTCAACGAGCACGGCAACGTGCTCGGCATGATGCCGCACCCCGAAAACCACGTCGAAGACATCATGGGCTCGACCGACGGCCGCGGCTTGTTCGCAGGATTGGTGGCGCATCTCGACCGCGCGGCCTGATCCGTTCTGTCGCTCGTTAAAATCGTTCCGATATTTTTTGTCGTGCCGCCGCGCAACGGCCGGCCGGTGTTTGCGTTGTCCGCCCACAAAATGGGCAGGGAACCAGAGAGTTCTCCCATGACGACGAAACATTGGCTTGGCACGGCCGCGCTTGTGCTCGCGATCGGCACCGGTTCGGGTGTCGCGTTCGCGCAAAATCAGCCGAAACCAAGCATGAAGAAGGCCGGCCGGCGGCTTCGCAGCACGAGATCAATCGTGGCGAAACCAAAGGCAGCGAAACCAGGCGGCGCAGACCAAGGGCGGCGCTGCCAGCCGAGCGCGCCGCCTCCGAGGCGAAGCAGGGCGCCAAAGAGGGACAGGGCGCTGCCGGCTCCGCGCGCGAGCAGGCCGAATCCCGTGAAGCAAAGCCGCCGCTGGCCAGAGCGCCCAGCAATCCAGTAAAGGCGAGCGCGACCAATCGGCGCAGCGTGACCGCGCAGCACGAGGGCCGCGAGGCCAAGGATGCGTCAATGCATCGAAAGACACGCCGAAGCACGAGTCGAAGCAGAAGCAGGGTGCGGCGGAAGAGCGCAAGAGCGAGAACAAGAGCGCAGCCGAGACCAACAAGACCGACACCAATAAGGCCGAGAGCAACAAGGCCGAGAATAACAAGACCGAGAGCAATCAAAGCGGCGCAGCAGCAGAAGCAGGAGCAGCAAGCGGATCATCATGACCGCAATCCGGCCAATGCGACGCAGCAGAGCCAGGACGAGCACAAGAGCCCCGCATCCGAACAGGCTGCCGGCAAGCAGGGTACGGACCACAACAACAATCAGTCCGCCCAGTCGGCGCGGCCGAACAACACGACCACGCAGCAGACTCGCAGACCGATCCGAGCCAGCGCAATGCGGCCGGCCAGCCGCAGAACAATGCCGCCGGTCAGGCGCAGAACAACCAGACCGAGCCGTGGCAGCTCGCGCACCTCGGTTTCGGTGAACGACCAGCAGCGCACGCGGGTGTTCGACCAGCTGCACCGCGATCATGATTTCGACCAGGCGCGGACCGATATCGACATTCGCGTCAATGTCGGCGAGCGCGTGCCGGATCGGGTGCGGCCGCGTCCGCTGCCGTCCGATATCGTGACGATCGTGCCGGAATACCGCGGCTACGACTATACGGTCGTGCATGACGAGATCGCGATCATCGATCCGCGCAGCCGCGAGATCGTCGACGTGATCCCGCAAGGCGGCGGCAGCGCCGATCGCTATGGCGGCGGTTATGGCGGCACCCGCGTCACGCTGACCGACGAGCAGCGCCAGATGCTGTTCCGCTCCACCACGGCGACGAGCACGGTGGGCGCAGACATCGTCGTCATCGGGGTCGTCGTCATCAGGACCGACCTGCCTGTCCTTGAAGCGGGTGCCGGACGAGCTTGCGAAGAGCAACCCCGAGCTTGCCTCGTACCAGTATCTCGCGATCGGCGATCAGGTCGTCCTGGTGGACCCGCAGAACCAGAAGATCGTGCAGGTCATCGACCAGCAGCAACAGCAGCAGCAATCACAGCAATAAGGCGTCTTTGCTTGGGGGCGTGGCGGCGTGAGCCGTCACGCCTCATTGTTTGAGGGCAGCAACTGCTGGGCTACCCGATCGCCAAACGGCTTCAACCTGACGCGGTGCCGGCCAAAAGAACTATGGCGAGTTCGCCGCCTCCGGCTCCGCCGCTTCACGCGCTTGATGGTGGCGGAAAACGACAGCAGCGGCCGCGCGCCGGATTTCAGCATGCCACGCAGGAAGATCAGCGACATGCCGGCGCGGGTCACCTCGCCGGTGGCCTCGACCAGCTCGCCCTCGCGCGCGGCGTCGAGAAATTCGCTGGAAAATGCCACCGTCACGGCCGGGCCCTGCAGGATGGGGGCGGCGAAGGCGAACAGGCAGTAGTCGGCAAAGGTCATGAAGCAGCCGCCATGGACGTTGCCGCCGCCATTGAGATGCTTCTTCTCCACCCGGAAGGCGCAGCGGATGGTGCCGTCGTCCTCCATCCGGTGCCAGAACGGACCGGTGTGGGATTCGAAGCTGTCGCGCTTCCAGGTCATCCAGCCGGCGAATTCGCCCTCCGTGGCCATATGGACGCCGGGGCGGTTCTCGAAGGAGGTTCGGTTCAGATCATGCACGCGGAGAGGGCCTTTACCTGTTTGGTTCGGCTTCTTAAATCCGATCCTGCGGCAATGCGCAAATTCGCCGCCCAAAGCTCTGGACAGGGCGGAATAGGGCCGTAAAAGGCCTTTTCCGGTCGGGCCGATGTTTCTAAAAGCAGCCTGGATATCCGATTGAACGCAAGTTTCGGCACGTTTGGTGAGGTGCGCCAAGGCTGCATCGGCGCTTGTGGCTCACCCCCCTCCCTAGCCCTCCCCCACACGGGGGGAGGGAACGCAGCGGCGCGGGCCGCAGAGGCAATTTCCCATGCGTAACGAACCGCAGATCACCCCCGAGCTCGTCGCCGCCCACGGGCTGAAGCCGGACGAGTATGAGCGCATCCTGAAGCTGATCGGCCGGGTGCCGAGCTTCACCGAGCTCGGCATCTTCTCGGCGATGTGGAACGAGCACTGCTCGTACAAATCCTCGCGCATCCATCTGCGGGGCCTGCCGACCAAGGCGCCCTGGGTGATCCACGGCCCGGGCGAGAATGCCGGCGTGATCGACATCGGCGACGGCCAGGCTGTGCGTGTTCAAGATGGAGAGCCACAACCATCCGAGCTACATCGAGCCCTACCAGGGCGCGACCACCGGCGTCGGCGGCATCCTGCGCGACGTCTTCACCATGGGCGCGCGCCCGATCGCCTGCCTGAACGCGCTGTCGTTCGGCGCGCCGGAGCATCCGAAGACCCGGCATCTGGTGTCCGGCGTGGTCGCCGGCGTCGGCGGCTACGGCAATTCCTTCGGCGTGCCGACGGTCGGCGGCCAGACCCGCTTCCACACCCGCTACGACGGCAACATCCTGGTCAACGCGATGGCGGTCGGCCTCGCCGATGCCGACAAGATCTTCCTGGCGGCCGCCTCCGGCGTGAACATGCCGATCGTCTATCTCGGCTCGAAAACGGGCCGCGACGGCATCCACGGCGCCTCGATGGCCTCGGCCGAATTCGATGACGCCTCCGAGGAGAAGCGCCCGACCGTGCAGGTCGGCGATCCCTTCGCCGAGAAGCTGCTGCTGGAGGCCTGCCTCGAGATCATGGCCGCCGATTGCGTGATCGCGATCCAGGACATGGGCGCGGCCGGCCTGACCTGCTCGGCGGTCGAGATGGGCGCCAAGGGCGATCTCGGCGTCGATCTCGATCTCGATGCGGTGCCGACCCGCGAGACCGGCATGAGCGCCTACGAGATGATGCTCTCGGAGAGCCAGGAGCGCATGCTCATGGTGCTGAAGCCCGAGAAGGAAAAGGAAGCGGAGGCGATCTTCCGCAAATGGGGGCTCGACTTCGCCGTGGTCGGCTACACCACGCCGAGCAAGCGCTTCGTCGTCAAGCATGGCGGCGACGTGATGGCCGACCTGCCGATCAAGGAGCTCGGTGACGAGGCGCCGCTCTATGACCGGCCGCATGTGGAGCAGCCCGCGCTGCCGGTGATCCACGCCCGCGAGATCACGCCGCCGATGGACATCGTCCCGGCGCTTGAGAAGCTGATCGGCACGCCGGACCTCTGCTCCAAGCGCTGGGTCTGGGAGCAATACGACCACGTCATTCTCGGCAACACCGTGCAGCGGCCGGGCGGCGATGCCGCCGTGGTGCGCGTGCAGGACGGGCCGAAGGGGCTGGCGCTGACCGTCGACGTCACGCCGCGCTATTGCGAGGCCGATCCGTTCGAAGGCGGCAAGCAGGCGGTGGCGGAAGCCTGGCGCAACATCACCGCGGTCGGCGGCCGGCCGCTCGCCATCACCGACAATCTCAATTTCGGCAATCCGGAGCGGCCCGAGATCATGGGCCAGTTCGTCGGCTGCCTGAAGGGCATCTCGGAGGCCTGCCGCGCGCTCGACTTCCCGGTCGTGTCCGGCAACGTCTCGCTCTACAACGAGACCAACGGGCGCGCGATCCTGCCGACGCCCTCGATCGGCGGCGTCGGCCTGCTCGACGATTTCACCAAATCGGCCAGCGTGGCGTTCAAGGCCGAGGGCGAGGCGATCCTGCTGATCGGCGAGACCCATGGCTGGCTCGGCCAGTCGGTCTACCTGCGCGACATCTGCGGCCGCGAGGAGGGCGCGCCGCCGCCGGTCGATCTCGAAGCCGAGAAGCGCAACGGCGATGTCGTGCGCGGCATGATCCATGCGGGCACGGCGACAGCGGCGCACGACCTCTCCGATGGCGGCCTGCTGGTCGCGCTCGCCGAGATGGCGATGGCCGGCAACATCGGCGCACGGCTGCTCGCAGCGCCTGCCGCGACCGTGCCGCATGCCTATTGGTTCGGCGAGGACCAGGCGCGCTATCTCGTCACCGTGCCGGAGACCGAGGCGGGGCGGGTGCTCGCCAAGATGCGCGGCTGCGGCGTTCCCTGTGCCCGGATCGGCACCACCGGCGGCGATGCGATCGCGATCGCCGGCGAGACCTCGATCGAGGTCGAAGCTCTGAAGACCCGGTTCGAAAGCTGGCTGCCGAACTATATGGACGGCGCGGCCTAAGAGCTACGTGCGCTGACCGTCAGTGCGAGCGACCTCTCCTCATTGCGGATGCGAAGCAATCCAGAGTCTCTGCGTAGCCTATGGATTGCTGTCGCAATTGCGCTCGCAATGACGGTGTGTGGCGCTCGTTTCGGTTTACAAAATCGATCTTGGCCCCGGGCATCTGGCGCAAGGCCCAGGTGATGCCCCAGCTGATCAGCGTGGTGCCGACAAAAGCGACGCTGGCCTTCACGATCGCCGGCATCTTGACGTCGAACAGCGCGTACTGGATCCACAGCACCACCGGGTAGTGCACCAGGAAGATGCCATAGGCGTCGGCCTGCATGCGGTCGAGCACGGAAAACTCCGAGCGGCGTTGATTGAGGAAATAGGCCAGGATCGCAAACATGGTCGCGGCGCTGAACATCACGAAGAACAGGCCATAGGCCGCCTCGTACCAGTCGGGCTGGGTCGCCGGGTTGCCAAGCACCTCGCGCTTGATCGCAATCAGGACCCACAGCAGCACGTAGGGCACGATCATCGCCACGATCCAGGCGCCCATGCCTCGCTGCGAAAGCTGGCCATCCGCGCCGAGCACGCCACGCTCGAAATTGGCCGCACCGATGCCGGCGCCGAAGTAGAAATACGCCGCGTAGAGCAATATCCGGTTGATCTGCACCGAGAACGGTCCGAATTCGAACCAGACGTTCGGGCCGTAGTAGACCCGCATCGGGATGTAGACGATCGCCGTCACCGCGATCAGCGCATAGAAGAATGTCAGCGGCTTGTCATGGCCGCGCAGCGAGAGCCGGTTGAGCGGGTTCAGCAGGGTCGGCGAGATCTGGAATGCGAGGCACGCGCTCAGGTCGAAAGCGAGCAGCACCCAGAGAAACCAGACCGGCCCGCTCGGCCAGGGACCGACGGTGACCGTCTTCCACCAGAACGCGGCAAAGGTCGTCTCCGGATTTGCGCGCAGCTCGATCGCGTAATAGGCGAGCGGAATGATGGTGAGCGCAGCGATTGCAAACGGCAGTCCGAGCCGCACCAGGCGGTCGCGGAAGAAGATGTGCGGCGCCTTATGTGCGAGCCCCGGCCAGACGAACAGGCCCGACAGGAAGAAGAACATCGCCATGAAGAAGCTGTCGGTGGCAAGCACGACGCCGTCGAAGCCGATGAACGACTTCGGATCGGTGTGGCCGAAATAGGTATAGGGAATTACCGAATGGTGCAGCACCACCACGAGCGTCAGCAGCGTTCGCGCGTGATCGAGCGCCGCGTTGCGCGATCGCGTCCGCGGCGCCGTCGCGATCTCGACCTTGGCAGCGGCGGCCGATTGTGTAACCGAGATAACCATTGAGCCCCCGCTCAGATCGTTTCGAGATGTTGCCATGCACGCTGGATAACAGCGCGGTCGAGAACCAAGCTACTTCATTCGCATTGCAGCTGAAATGCGTTCATGTGGGACGCGCTTCGCGCCGTCGTGCAATTCTGGAACCGGCTCCACGGCCCATCGTTAGTGAGATCGAATGCGCCTTCGCGGCGCACCAATCTGGAGGAGTGGACCGTGACACTGTTGAAATGGGCGTTGCTGTTCTTCGTGATCTCGATCGTCGCCGGCATCCTGGGATTCACGGGCATCTCGGCGGCGTCTGCCGATGTCGCCCGCATCCTGTTCTACATCTTCCTCGTGATCTTCCTGGTGCTCCTGATCCTGGGGCTCACGATATTCAGGGTGTAGCGCCAAGGCTGTCTCTCGCTTGTCATTCCGGCCCGATGTTTCTCATTGGCCCGGAATGACCCGCACCGGCTGACTCAGGCGACTTCCTCGATCTTGACCTTGTCCGGATAGAAGGCGAGGTATCCGGAGATCTCGGCCATCGCCGGGAATGGCGTCTCATATGTCCAGATCGCGTTGTCGAGCGTCTTGCCGTCGGCCGTGATGCTGAAATAGCTCGCGTCGCCCTTGTAGGGGCAATGGGTCACCCGGTCGGTGCGCTGAAGCAGCTCCATCTGGGCATCTTCCCGAGGCAGATACTGAACGGCGGGGTAGCTCGCTTCCTTGAGCGTGAGCGCCTTATTCGTGTCTGCGATCACGACGCCGTCGGCCAGCACGCGGATGCGCTTCGGGTTGGCGGTAATCGCAATGGGATGGTCCGGCCCTGGAAGTTTCATGATCTCAAAGCCCTTCGGGTCTGTTTTGCGGGTCTGTTTTAGATTTATTCCGCGCCAGTTTGCCTCCGCTCCCTGTGAGCGGGCAAGGGTATATAGTCGCGGGGCAGGTGACCCCGGAACCCTTCCGCGCTAAGTTTTGACATCACGGTCGCGCGAGGGCCTTGATTCGAGGCGCCCAAGCGGCCGACAAACAAAAGCCGGCACAGCCAGGGCAGCCAGACGACCGCGCGTCGTTTGGCCAAGAAGGAGACAGACTGGGATGCCGATGGACGCCCGCGATATCGAGTCGATGATCAAGGCTGCGATCCCTGATGCCGACGTCACGATCCGCGACCTTGCCGGCGACGGTGACCACTATGCGGCGACTGTGATCGCCGAGTCCTTCCGCGGCAAGTCCCGCGTGCAGCAGCACCAGATCGTCTACCAGTCGCTGCAGGGCCAGATGGGCGGCGTGTTGCATGCGCTGGCGCTGCAGACCGGGGTACCGGAGCGCTGATGCGATAGTGCATCGCATCCAGAGCACGGAAAACCGGTTCACTTTTCCGGATCTGCTCAACCGGCAGGAGCAGTGATGGCGGCCGACCATGCTCGCGGTGCGCTGTTTCGCGTCCTGGTGCCCAACCAGCCTAGCCGCGTCACCTACGCAGAATTGTTTTTCGATCTCGTCTTCGTCTACGCGGTGACGCAGATCTCGCATCTTCCTGCTCGGACGCCTGACCGCGCTCGGCGCGCTGCAGACGACGCTGCTGTTCCTCGCCGTCTGGTGGGTCTGGGTCTACACCACCTGGGTCACCAACTGGCTCAACCCGGAAAAGACGCCGGTCCGGATCCTGCTCTTTCTCCTGACGCTCGGCGGCCTCGTGCTTGTCGATGTCGATCCCGCAGGCCTTCGAGGCGCGCGGGCTCTGGTTCGCACTGGCCTATGCCGCGATGCAGGTCGGCCGCACCGCGTTCTGGCTGCTGGCGACGCCGCGTGCCCGCAAGCCGTGCGCCTGAATGCGATCCGCATCCTGGCCTGGCTCAGCGGCGTCGGCGGTGTTCTGGATTTACGGCGGCCTCGTCCGAAGGACAGAGCCGGCTGGAGCTTTGGGGCGTTGCGCTTGCGATCGAATATGTCTCGCCGCTCGCGAAGTTCTGGACCCCTGGCATCGGCGCCTCGACGGTGCAGGACTGGTTCGTCGAAGGCGGCCACATGGCCGAGCGCTGCGCCGGCTTCATCATCATCGCGCTCGGCGAATCCATCGTGGTGATCAGGCGCGACCTTCGCCGATCTCGATTGGACCGGAGCGAACATCGCCGCCTTCGTGACCGCCTTTGTCGGCTGCGTCGCGATGTGGGGAATCTATTTCAACCGCGGCGCCGAGGCGGGCTCGGAGCTGATCTCGAAAGCGGAGAACTCAGGCCGCGTCGCCCGCTCGGCCTATACCTTATCTCCACATGCCGATCGTGGCCGGCATCATCCTGTCGGCCGTTGCCGACGAGATCGTGCTGACGCATCCGTCGGGACATACCGAGCTTGCGACCGCGCTGACGGCGATCGGCGGGCCGCTGGTGTTCATGATCGGCACCATCCTGTTCAAGCTGGATATCCGCGGCTTCCTGCAACTCTCGCACGGCGCCGGCATCGTGGCGCTGCTCGGGCTCGGCTGGTTCGCGACCGCGCTATCGCCATTGATGCTGTCGGTCCTGGCGACGGCGGTGCTGGTCCTCGTCGCGATCTGGGAGTCGATCTCGCTCCGCATCCAAGCCGGAGGCTCAGGCCTCCGCCACCAGCGCGTGAACCGAGAACAGCTTTTCCGCATCGGTCCAGGTCTTGAGCACCTTCCAGCCCGAGCCGCGCGCCAGCGCGCCGAAGCGCTCGACGCTGTATTTGTAGGAGCACTCGGTGTGGATGCTCTCGCCGGCGCGGAAGCTGAAGGTGGTGCCCAAGCAGCCGCACGCTCTGCGATTTCCGGCTCACCAGATGCATCTCGATGCGGTGCTGCTCGCGATTGTAGATCGCGCGGTGGGTAAAGGCGGAGATGTCGAAATTGCCACCGAGCTCGCGGTTGATGCGGACCAGCAGATTGAGGTTGAAGCGCGCGGTGACGCCGGCCGCATCATTATAGGCGTCCTGCAGCATCCGCTCGTCCTTTTCCAGATCGGCGCCGACGATCATCAGCGCGCCGGGACCGAGGATCTCGCGCGCCGAACGCAGGAAGCCGCAGGCTTCGTGCGGCTCGAAATTGCCGATGGTCGAGCCCGGAAAGAAGCCGACCTTCGGCATGTCCCTGATCGCATCGGGCAGGGCGAACGGCGTGGTGAAATCGGCCACCACCGGATGCACGGCGAGATCAGGGAAATCCCTGCGCAAGACGCTCGGCCTGCCCGTTCAGGAAATCGCCGGAGATGTCGACCGGGCACGTAGGTCTTGAAGGCGCAGCTCTTCAGCAGCAGCCGCACCTTGGTGGTGGCGCCGGCGCCGAATTCGATCAGCGCGGCACCTTCCGGAATGATGGCCGCGATCTCGGGGCCGCGATCCCGCAAGATGCCGAGCTCGGTGCGGGTCGGATAATATTCCGGAAGCCGCGTGATCTGCTCGAACAGCTCCGAGCCGGTCGCGTCGTAGAAATATTTCGGCGACAGCCGCTTGGGCTGCTGCGAAAGGTCGGCGATGACGTCTTTGCAAAGGCCGACGTCTGCTCATCGGGAAGGTGAGCATTGGCCAAAGCAGGCGCGTGCACATTCATGATACTCTCCTGAACGCGCTGACCGGCGCGCTTTGGTCGGAAATCAGCAGGTCAGAACACCAAAAACAGCAGAACACGTCAGACGTAATCGGCGAGACGCAACCCCGTGAATTGCCAGCGGTGATGGGGATAGAAGAAGTTGCGATAGGTGATACGGCTGTGGCCTTCCGGTGTTACGAGCGAGGAGCCGCGCAACACCAATTGATTGACCATGAACTTGCCGTTGTACTCGCCGAGCGCGCCCTCGATGGCGCGATAGCCGGGATAGGGCGCGTAGGCGCTGCGGGTCCACTGCCAGACGATGCCGAAGGCATCGTTGAGCTGACGGCCGCGCGCGGCGACCTCCCACTCCATCTCGGTCGGCAGATGCTTGCCGCTCCAGCGCGCGAACGCATCCGCCTCATAGTAGCTGACATGGCAGACCGGCGCGTTCGGGATCGACCGGCTTGAGGCCGCCGAGCGTCATGATCCGCCACTCGCCCTCGACCTTGTACCAATGCCCCGGCGCCTGCCAGCCTTCCTTGGTGACGGCCGCATGACCGTCCATCAGCCACAGCGTCGCCGTCCTGGTAGCCGCCGTCATCCATGAAAGCGCGCCACTCGGCGTTGGTGACGAGATTGCGGGCGAGCTTCACCGGGCCGACGAGCGCGCGATGCGCCGGCTTCTCATTGTCGAAATGGATAGCTGTCGTCGGCGTGGCCGATGCTGTGAATGCCTTCCGGCAGCGTGACCCAGTCGTCGCCGCGGCTCGCTGTCCGGAAAGCGCCAGTCTGGATCGTAGGCCGGTGCGATCGGGTTTTGCGCGAAGGCATGCAGGATGTCGGTCAGCATCAACTCCTGATGCTGCTGCTCGTGGTTCAGCCCGATCTCGACCAGCGGCGCGACCTTGTCGAGCGTCTGCGCAATCGGCCTCGCGCAACAGCTTGACCATCGCTGCGTCGACATGACGCCGATAGGCGGTGACGTCCTCGACGCCGGGCCGGGTGATCAGGCCGCGCTCGCCGCGGGTGTGCCGCGGTCCGGCGCTGACGTAGTAGGAATTGAACAGGAAGGCATAATCAGGGTGGTACGGCCGGTAGCCGCTGCAGTGCTCCGAGAGCAGAAACTGCTCGAAGAACCAGGTGGTGTGGGCGCGGTGCCATTTCGCGGGGCTCGCGTCGGGCATCGACTGGATGACCTGGTCCTCCGCGCTCAACGGCGCGGCGCGACGCTCGGTCTCGCCGCGGACGGCGAGATAGGCATCGACGAGATTTTGGGAAAGGGCACCGGACCCTGAAAAAAGCGATGGGTCGGCAAGAGAAGCCGTGGCCGGGGCGGAGGCTGGTGCTGGTCACGAGGGTCTCCGTTTGAAAGGAGAAAACGTTGTTCGAGGGAACAAGTTCCTAGGCGGGTCCGTCCTAGATAGGCGCTGCTGATCCAGGATAAAACCCTCGCAGGTCCGTTATATTGTCACCGTCAGGCTATGTCCCAAGGGGCCAATCGCTCTCAACTGGGCCCAGCCTTTGCATGCCAGCTCCTCCGCATTTTACTTTGGCGAACCAAAGGTTTGCGCTACATATAGGGTTAGTGACGGTCTGCTCGGAGCGAGCCTGTCCGAGAGGGACCACGCAATCGGGGCCTCCATCGAGCCCCTGAGGGAACGGAAAAATGAGCATCGAGCAATTCATTGACAACGAAGTGAAGTCGAACGACGTGGTGCTGTTCATGAAGGGCACGCCGCAATTCCCGCAGTGCGGCTTTTCCGGCCAGGTCGTGCAGATCCTCGATCATGTCGGCATCGGCTATAAGGGCTTGAACGTGCTGGAGTCCTCCGAGCTCCGCAACGGCATCAAGACCTATTCGAACTGGCCGACCATTCCCCAGCTCTATGTCAAGGGCGAGTTTGTCGGCGGCTGCGACATTATCCGTGAGATGTTCCAGACCGGCGAGCTGCAGCAGCTGTTTACGGACAAGGGCATTCCGGCCGGCACCGCGGCGTCCGCCTGAGCCGGCCCATCCGGACCATCGGCGCGACCCGCTTCGAGGTCATCGTCGCCGACATCACCACGCTGCGCGTTGACGCCATCGTCAACGCGGCGAACAACCTCGCTGCTCGGCGGCGGCGGGGTCGACGGTGCGATCCACCGTGCCGCCGGACCCGGGCTGGTCGCGGAGTGTCGCGAGCTGCATGGCTGCGCGACCGGCGATGCCAAGATCACCAAGGGCTATCGCCTGCCGGCGGCGCATGTGATCCATACCGTCGGACCGGTCTGGCAGGGCGGGGATCATGGCGAGCCGGAGTTGCTTGCCTCCTGCTATCGCCGCTCGATCGCGCTCTGCCATCAGCACGCATTCGCGTCCGTCGCCTTTCCTGCGATCTCGACCGGCGTCTATCGCTTTCCGGCCGATCGCGCGGCCCGCATTGCCGTCGGCACGACGCTCGAGGCGGTTCACGCCCGAGACGTCGCTGGAGCACGTCGTATTTTGCTGCTTCTCCGAGGACAGCGCCCGGCTGCATGACCAGGCCTTTAATGAGGCGATCGCTGATCGCGCACGTTAAGCCGAGCTGGTAGGGTCGCATCCAGCGACAGGCGGAGCATTCATGGTCAAGCGGTTGGTTTTTCGATGTCTGGTCTTTTGCGCATTCATTGCGGTCAGCGTTGCGGGCGCGCGTGCCGATGGCTCCGTGGCGCTGTCTGGCCGGCAACTCGATCCATTGCGGGTCGAGAAGATCGGCGACTACGTCCGCAACGAAATCGCGGCCGACTACTTTGCCGGCGCCGTCGTGCTGGTCCAGCAGCACGGCAAACCGGTGCTGTTGCAGAGCTACGGCGTGCGCGATGCCGCCACCAACGTCCCGATGACGTCGGATACCATCTTCCGGATCTATTCGATGTCGAAGCCGATCACCGCGGCCGCGGTGATGATGCTGGTCGATGACGGCAAGCTCAAGCTCGACGATCCCCTGGCAAAATACATCCCGGCCTTCGCCGATGTGAAGGTCGCGGTGACGACGCCCGATGAGAAGACCATGCAGGGCCTCGAGCCTCTGGCGCGTCCGATCACGATCCTCGATCTGCTGCGCCATACCTCGGGCATCACTTACGGCTTCATTGGCCACACGGCGGTCCGCAGGCTCTATTCCGGCTCGAACCTGTTCGACGGCGATTTCGACAACGCGACCTTCGTGGATCGCCTGGCCAAGCTGCCACTGGCGGAGCAGCCCGATACGAAATGGGACTATGGCCATTCGTTCGATGTGCTCGGCCGCGTCGTCGAGGTGATCTCGGGCCAGTCGCTGTATCAGTTCGAGAAGCAGCGGCTGCTGGATCCGCTCGGGATGAACGAGACCACATTCGGTCTTGCCGATCCGAGCCAGCGCAGCCGTGTCGCCGAGCCGTTGCCGCAGTATCATTTCTTCGACCGGCCGATTGCGGGTCTCGCTGATCCGATCCAGCGGCGGAAATGGGAATCCGGCGGCGCGGGCATGATCAGCACCATCGGCGATTATGGCCGCTTCGCGCAGATGATGTTGAACGGCGGCACGCTCGACGGCCATCGCTATCTGAAGCCCGAGACGGTCGCCCTGATGACGCGTGACCATCTCGGTCCCGAGATCTCGCGCGAAAAGCTCTATTTTCCCGGGCCGAGAAGCGGTTTCGGCCTCGGCTTCGCCGTGCGGACAGCGGCGACACCGCCGTTTTCGACCGGTGAATATCGCTGGAGCGGCGCCGGCGGCACGTTCTTTCTCATCGATCCGAAAGACGACCTGTTCGTGATCGTGATGGTCCAGGCACCGTTGGGCCAGAACGAGATCGAGGTGCGGCGCCTCGTGTTCGAGGCGCTCACCCCCTGAGCGGCAGGCTACGCTGCGCGCACGATCTCCCTGACGTGGCCGATCATCTCCTCGATCATTGCCGTGGTCACGTCGAGATGCGTGCAGGCACGGATGCGGCCGTCCATCATCGCCAGCGACACGCCGCGCTTGCGCAGTTCGGCGACCATCCTGTCGCCGGGAACGCCGGCGCCGTCCGGCTTGAAGAAGACGAGATTGGTCTCGGGCTCCTGCACCACGATGCCGTCGATCTGCGCCAGCCCACGCGCGAGCGCCCGCGCATTGGCGTGATCGTCCGCCAGCCGATCGATGTGATGGTCGAGCGCGTAGACGCAGGCGGCCGCGACCATTCCGGCCTGCCGCATCGAGCCGCCGAGCCGCTGCTTCCAGCGCCAGGCCTCGTCGATGAAGGCCGCGGTTCCTGCGAGCACGCCGCCGATCGGTGCGCCCAATCCCTTGGAAAAATCGATCCAGGCCGAATCCCAGCCCGCGGTCATCTCGTGCGCCGGGATGCCGGTCGCCACCGTCGCATTGAGCAGCCGCGCGCCGTCCATATGCGTGATCAGGCCGTTGGCCTTGGCGATTTCGACGACCTCGTCGAGGTCGGCCTTCTTCCAGATCGTGCCGCCGCCGATATTGGCGGTCTGCTCGACGCTGACCAGCGTCTGCGTCGGCTGGTAGCGTGAGCGCGGATGCAGCGCGGCGCGGAACGTCTCCGGCGTGAACTGGCCGTCATCGCCCTTGAGCTGCGTGATCTGGAAGCCGCCGAGCGCCGCATGCGCGCCGCCCTCGCGCGAGATGATGTGCGCGGTCTCATGCGCCAGAATCTCGTCGCCCCTGCCGGCAATGCACCAGCGTGGCGGCGACGTTGCACATGGTGCCCGACGGCATGAAGACGGCGGCTTCCTTGCCGAGCAGCTCGGCCACGCGCGCGCACAGCAAGTTGACGGTCGGGTCGTCGCCGGTCTGCTCGTCGCCGACCTCGGCGCGCGCCATCGCCTCGCGCATCGCCGGTGTCGGCTTGGTCTGGGTGTCCGACAACAGATTGATGCGGAGCGGCGGCGCCTTGGGATCGCGCGGGGGAGGGGTATAGAACATGAGCAGTCCTCGTTCGGGATCGCCTGAGCGATCTTGATCGCGGGTGCGATCGGGAATCGCGTGGCGATCAGGGATCGCGGGGCGATCGGGGATGGCGAGGACCTTACTCAAATCCGCCGAGGCGGGCAAAACGCGATCGCGTCGATCGCGTTTTAAAGATGTCGTGAGCTCTCATGCCGCGAGCGGCGGATGCAGCCAGATGCCGGGACCGCGCCGGGAGCGGGCGGCGGGCGTGAACGGCTCGGCGACCAGCGGCGGCGCCTCCGCATAATCGAACACCCAGGATTGCAGCGGATTCTGCCGCGACGGGGAGAGATAGAAGGCGCCGGTGATGCCGGGCGGCTGCTGGCGTCGCATGTTCCAGGCGATGTTCAGCGCGGCCCAGCCGACCAGCATGGTCCGCCATTCGCTGGCGAGTTCGCGCTCGTCATCGAAGCAGTGCAAGAGCTCCAGCGCGTTCGGGTCGTAGGCGAGATTGGCGCTGGTGAAAGTCAACCCGGTCTCGAGATGACGGATGACGAGGGCGGTATCGATCAGTCTGAACGTGCCATTGCGAACGTTCGAGGATGTCGAAGACCGTCGAGGGAAACATACCGTCGTTGAAGCGGTAGCGGATCCCGGAGAGCCGTCCCCGTAACGGCGGCGCCCGCAGCGGCGGCAACGGAAGTGCGGCGATCGCGTCGACTTGCGATGCCGCCGAAAACGATACTGCGCCTGTTAAACTCCATGGCGAACGCCCCACTACTTACCCAACGCAGACATTGAATCACGGGACGGACTCGGCTGTCAGCGGGGGTGCGGCGATTTCGTGGCAACTGTGGCATTCGGGAATTGGCCTGCCCGATCTCATGAAAAAAGGCCCCGGCGTGCCGGGGCCTTTCGGATTATCAGATGTGACTGCGCGACCGGCAGATCAAGATCAGCGCGAATAGAATTCGACGATCAGATGCGGCTCCATCTGCACCGCGAACGGCACGTCCGACAGGCCGGGAATGCGGACGAACTTCGCGGTCATCTTGGAGTGGTCGACGTCGATGTAGTCCGGCACGTCGCGCTCGGCGAGCTGGCCGCCTCGAGCACGATGGCGAGCTGCTTGGAGGCTTCCTTGACCTCGATCACGTCGCCGATCTTGAGCTGATAGCTCGCGATGTTGACCTTGCGGCCGTTGACCTTGATGTGGCCGTGATTGATGAACTGGCGCGCCGCGAACATGGTCGACACGAACTTGGCGCGGTAGACGACCGTGTCGAGACGGCGCTCCAGCAGGCCGATCAGGTTCTCGCCGGTGTCGCCCTTCAGACGGCCGGCCTCGACATAGACGCCGTGGAACTGGCGCTCGGAGATGTTGGCGTAGTAGCCCTTCAGCTTCTGCTTGGCGCGCAGCTGCACGCCGAAGTCGGAAAGCTTGCCCTTGCGGCGCTGGCCGTGCTGGCCGGGGCCGTATTCACGGCGGTTGACGGGGCTCTTCGGGCGGCCCCAGATGTTCTGGCCCATGCGGCGATCGATCTTGTACTTCGCCTCACTGCGCTTGGTCATCGCGTCCTCTTCAAGTCAGATATACGGGTTTGAGGAAACGCGCCCTCCTGTGTGCCCGGGCCAAAGCCCCGGCACCGACAGGCCCAGCCCCCAAACATGAAGGGATGGGCCACGGGTCGCGAAACGCTTCGCGGGCCGAAACGGCCCGCGAGCAGGGCGGTTTCTAAGGGCAAAACCGCCGCCTTGTCAAACCAATAGGCGGATTTTTGCGGCCTAATTCGCCCCAAACCGGCCGAATCTGGCCGCAAATCAGTCCCTGATGCCTGAAGCCGCACCCGGATGGACTAGATCCCGACCGCCCGCACCGCCTTCTGTTCGGACTTCGGCTCGATTTTGGGCTCGGCCGCCCGCAAGGCCCGCAGTTCGGCCGCGATCTCGCCATTGAGCACCTGCTCCAGCCGGCTGAAGGCCCGGGCGATCATCGCCGCATCCGTGACCCGATGATCCCAGCGAATCACGACATCGATGCCGTGGTCGGGCCTGATGATGTCGAAGCTCAGGATATACGGCCCCGGGCTCAGCGCATGCAGTGTGCCGCCCCCATAGGCGGCGACGCTGGTGACCGCGAAATTGCCGAAATAATTGCCGCGCTGGCGGCCGAAATTGACGCCGACGGCCCAGGCCAGCCGGCGCAGCGGCAGCGGCAGCCGGGACGCCAGCAGGATCTTGCGGAACATCGGCACCTCCTCGAACGGCGCCTCCTTGGCATCCGGATCACGCATCGACCTCGGTCAGCGACGAGCTCGATCGGGGCTGACAGACCCGCTGCGGCAGCACGCAATGCTCGCCGTTTTCGACCCGGGCGATCGCGACCATCGCGACGTTGCGCGGCAGCTCGTAGAAGCAGGGCCGCGGCCATTTGGCATAGAGCGTGCGCAGGTCGGCTCGTCGCGGGCCACCATCGCGAATGCCTTGACGAAGATCGCGGCATAGCCGGGCGGCCGGGCGAGCGCGGCCCGGGCCTCGATCAGCGGCCGGATATTGAAGCGTGCGCGTCAGCGACACGAACGGCACGTCGCGCGAGGCATGCATCAGATCGATGATCAGACGGCGTAGCAGTGAGATGTTTTTGACCGTTCCCTGCATCGTCCGATCGGCTTCCGTCACCTTGCTCGATTGATCTTGCTTCGTCCTGCGGTGCCCGCGTCTCCCGGCGCGAACGGACGTCACTGGCTTCGCTAGGACCGGTCTGTGGCGCCGGCGAGGCAAGCTGCTGGAACCCAAGTCCCAGTGAATATGAACGTTCCCGGGCATCGTTTCCGCGCGCGGACCTTAGCAGCGGCGTCCGGCCGCGCAAACCCCGCCCATCGTCGGTTACCGTCTGATCCCCTCGAAGCTGGCAGCGATACCGCGCTGGAACAGCGACCAGTCGAAGCCGAGTGCAATGGCGAGATAGCCGCGCGCGATCATCGCGTTGGCCTGGTCTGCGCTCCGCGCCGCGCCGCCGATCGGCACGCCACTCTTGAGGATGCCGGCCTCGGCGCGGGCGATCAGGTCCTGCACCTGCGGGTCATCGAGTTAGGCCGCGCTTGTTGACCGAGGTGGCGAGATCGCCTGGACCGATCACCGCGATGTCGATGCCCGGCGTCGCCATGATCTCGTCGATGCGCTCGACCGCCTCGACATGCTCGATCGTGACCATGCAGATCATGTCGTCGTCGGCGGATGCCATGTAGTCGGCCATTGAGACGTTCCAGCGGAACGGCGCATGGAACGGGCCCCACAGCCGCTCGCCGCGTGGCGGATAGCGCACGCTGCGCACCGCCTTCTCGGCCTCGCTGCGGTTCGAGATCATCGGGAAGTTGATGCCGAGCGCGCCGATATCCATCGGCGCCTTGGCAAGATGCGGCTCGTTGGCGGCGATGCGCACCAGCGGCACGCAGGGCGTGCCTGATGTCGCCATGATCATGCCGTGTGCGGTGGATAGGTCGATCGGGCCGTGCTCGAGGTCGACGATGATCCAGTCGAGCGACTGCGCCATGATCCGCACGGTCTGGATGCTCGGGATAGTGGCGATGGCGCCGAAGGTCGGGCGTTTCTCACGCCAGGCCTGCTTCAGGCGGTTGAGCGGCGCGGGTGTGGCGGATGTCAAAGCGGCACTCCAGAAATTTTCCGCGGGACTCCCGCGACGGCCTTCCCGCAACGAGCAGGTGTGGTCTATGAAATCGACCGCTCTATAAGGATACCACATGACGATCGATCGACGCACTTTGCTTGCCGGCGCCTCCGGGCTGGTTGTCTGGCCGGCGCTGGCGAAGGCCCAGAACAAGAACCAGGACAAAGCCCAGGACACATCGGCCGCTCTCCAGGCCTACGAGCGGGAAACCGGTGGCCGCATCGGGCTTTATGCTGAAAACCTCGCGACCGGCGCGAAGATCACTTGGCGCGCCGACGAACGCTTCGTGATGTGCAGCAGCTTCAAGGCCTCGCTCGCCGCCTTCGTCCTGTCGCGGGTCGATCGCGGCCAGGATCATCTTGACGCCATGATCAGCTACGGGCCGAGCGACCTGTTCGAGTACGCGCCGGTGGCGCGACAAAATCTCGGCGAACGGACCCAGGCGGCCTTGTCGGTCGCCGAGATGTGCAAGGCCAGCGTGGAGCTTAGCGACAATACCTGCGCCAATTTGTTGCTGGCACGCGTCGGCGGTCCGGCCAGCCTGACCGCATTCTGGCGCGCGACCGGAGATGACGTCACGCGTCTCGACCATAACGAGCCGGTGCTCAACCGCTCTCCGCCCGGTGATCCGAATGACACCACCACGCCTGCGGCGATGGCGGGCAATTTGCGGCGTTTCGTGCTCGGCGACGTGCTCTCTGCTGCCTCGCGCGGCCAGCTCACCTCCTGGATGGTGGACTGCAAGACCGGCGACAATCGGCTGCGTGGCGGACTGCCGAGCGGTTGGAAGATCGCCGACAAGACGGGCAGCAACGGCAAGGACGCCTCCGGCGACATCGCCGTGGCGTGGCCCAACGCTGGCGGGCCGGTGCTGATCGCTGCCTATACGCAGGGAGGCTCGCCGACCGCGCCGCAGCTGCAAGCCGTCTTTGCGGAGATCGGGCGCATGGTCGGACATCGGCTGGGCTAGCCGCTCACGCCGGCACCCGGCCGCCGAAATAGGGCGTCAGCGCTCGGCTCAGTGCATGCGGCTTGTTCGAGGTGAAGAGCATGGCGGCGCCGGCCTCGTCGGCCTCGCCCGTGGGCGGCCCCAGTAGGTCGGCGACGCGGCGCGCGATCGCAGGCGCCGGATCGATCCAGGCGACCGGCCAAGGCGCCAGCCGCTGCAGGCGGTCGAGCAGCAGCGGGAAATGCGTGCAGGCCAGCACCACGGTGTCAGTGCGCGCGGCGGCATCAGTGGCATCGCCAACGAAGCAGGGCGCGATCTCGGCCGCGATCGCATCGTCGGTCGCGCTGCCGCCGCCGAGCGCGGCCTCGGCCAGCGTGGCGAGTTCGGGCGAGCCCACCAGCGTCACCTCGCAGCCGCCGCCGAAATCCCGGATCAGCCCGCGCGTATATTCACGGGCCACGGTGGCCTTGGTGCCGAGCACCGAGACGCGCTTGGTCGTGGACTGGGCGCAGGCCGGCTTGATCGCCGGCACGGTGCCGACGAACGGGGTCGCATAGGCGGCGCGCAGCGGCGCCAGCACCTGCACCGAGGCGGTGTTGCAGGCGATCACGACGAGGTCAGGCCGGTGCGCCGCGATCAACTCGCCCATCAGCGGCACCACGCGGGCGACCAGCGCTGCCTCGGTGTGGTGGCCATAGGGAAAGAAGGCGTCGTCGGCGACATAGACGTAGTGCGCATCGGGCCGCGCCCGGACCACCTCGCGCAGCACGGAGAGGCCGCCGAGGCCGGAATTGAAAACGAGAATCGTGGGATGATTTGGCACGTGGTGATTGTAGCCGATCGGAGCGGGGGATTCAGTCGGTTTTAATGCGGGGTTTGGGGTGGGGGCCAGGAACTCTATCGTCAATCTCGAATGTCGTCCCGACCTCGCGCCGCAAGACTTCAAAATCCTGTTCAAGCAGGGAGGAGCAGGTTGTTGTCCGCGCATGACGAGTAAGCTCATCGGCGTAGCATTGGCCGCTAAGAGCCGTCTTCAATCATACGCGCTATCTTCTGCCGTGCCGACGACGTAAGGCGCCTTCCAACTATCAGTCCAGCTTCAACGGCGCTTTGGCGGAATGCCCGAACACTCCGCCACCCGTCCGCCGGCATGCATGCAGGCGCGATAGACCGACGGCTCCACGAAGCGGCCAGCCCAGAGGCCGCGGCCGGCGTGACGGGCGGCGAGTTGATCAGCGGTGTAATGGCCGTGCGAATATTGCGGCTCCTCGATGGCGAGGCCGCGCGAGACCAGCATCCGACCGAGGTCAGTCTTGCCGGCGGCGCAGCGGGCGACGATGCGGCCATAGCGGTCTTCATCGACCGGCGTGCAGCGCACGGTCTTGCCTCTGGTGAAGGCGTCGAGCGTGTTGGCGGCCAGCGCGCCGCAACGATAGGCGCGGCGGTCGCGGCCGCGGCACAGTTGCGCGCTCTCGGGCGCATCGATGCCCCAGAGCCGGATGCGGTCGTCATGAATATCGAGCGTGTCGCCATCGACGATCCAGACCTGTCCGACCAGGTCGCGGGCGGCGGCCGGCAGTGCTGCGCAAAGACGATGGCAAGAGCACAGATGATGCGCTTCAGTTCGGCAACCAAGATCGATACCTCTGACGTCGTGGGCTGCTCGATGGCAGGCGCGCTGGTTTTGAGAGACGGCGAATTGGCCGGCCGATTCTGCTCTTTAACGGCAATGCCATTAAGGCCTATCTTGGATGAGGGCACCGCGATCCGGAATGACGTCGTAAACCTAGCGCTGGAAGCTCAGTTTCCTGAGCCGCGCATGGCGCGCCAGCGCGTGCGCGATCAGCGTGTTCATCAACTCCGGCTGAGGCAGGCCCGTCGGCCTCCCACATCTTCGGATACATGCTGATGTCGGTGAAGCCGGGCAGGGTGTTGACCTCGTTGATGGTGACGTTGCCGCCGCTGACGAAGAAGTCGACCCGCGCCAGGCCCTCGCAGCACAACACGCCGAACACCTCGACCGCGAGCTTGCGGATGCGCTCCGCCAAAGCCGGGTCCAGCTGCGCCGGGACATGCAGCGACGCGCCGGCGGCGTCAGTGTATTTCGCCTCATACGAGTAGAAGCCGTGCTGACCGGCTGGAACGATCTCGCCGAGCTCGGACGCGCTGACCTTGCCGTCGGCATTTTCCAGCACCGCGCATTCGATCTCGCGTACCGGCGCGATGCAACGCTCGATCAGGATCTTGTGGTCGTAACGAAGCGCGAGACGACAGGCGGCCTCGAATTCGGCGGCGTTGCGCGCCCGGGAGATGCCGACCGAGGAGCCGAGATTGGCCGGCTTGACGAACAGCTCGCTCGCACCGACAGCGCGGACCGCATCCTCATACGTGATCGGCGCTGAGGCCGTCATCGCGACATAAGGCGCGATCGGCAGACGGGCGTCGCGCAGCAGCCGCTTGGCGACATCCTTGTCCATCGACGCCGCCGATCCCATCACGCGGGCGCCGACATAGGCGACATCGGCCAATTCGAGCGCGCCCTGCACGGTGCCGTCCTCGCCATTGGGACCGTGCAAGACTGGAAACACGACGTCGAAGGCCAGCTCGCGCACATCGCTTGCCCCCCGTGCGATGACCAGCGCGCGGCCGCCGCCGCCCGGCAGCAGCACCAGCTCCAGACCGTCAGGAGGAATCACCAGTGGCGAGGTGTCCTTGTCATTGGCGGCATCGGCCAATGTCCAGCGGCCGTCGCCGGTGATCCCGATCAGCGTGGTCTCGTAGCGCTCCGGATCGAGGGAGCGATAGATGTTGGAAGCCGACGCCCGCGAGACGTCATGCTCCGCCGAGCGTCCGCCGAACAGGATCGCCACTCTCGTCTTGCGCTGGGCCATGGTCTCGGTCTGGATTGCGGTGCAACAGCCTGTGTACAGGCAAACCGGCCGCGATTGAAGCGGCCTCCTCGCACGACCGGGCCGAGCGCTGTTCAGAAATAGAGAACTGTTGATCGCATAGGTTCCGGCGCCTCCGTGTCTTTTTATTTCGGATCCGCGCTCGCGATGACGTGAAACCACCGCACAGCCGCATCGTACCTCCGCAATGGAGCGACGTGACATCATCATGGTTGTGGCTATGCTGCTGCTGACGATCGCCGTCACCTGGGCCGGCACCGACTACGTCGTCAACCGGGTCGTGCTCCCATTGGTCGAGGACGAGCCGGCACCAAGCCCCAGCTATCCGTCGCCGTAGCGCCGGCAAATTTGGCCGCGGGCGCCCCCGCATCAGAGCCGTGCCGTTCGTCTTGCATCGGAAAGTTTATCCCAGCGCCCGCTGGACAGCCGCGACAGCGCGATCGACGTCGTCCGTACTTGTTTGCCAGTTGCAGACGGAGACGCGCATGCAGCGCTTGCCGCGCCAGGTCGTGCCGCCGAAGAAGGCCTCGCCAGAGGCGGTGATGCGCGCGATCACGGCGTCTGTCTGGCGATCATGATCGTGCTCGGTGGCGCCGGGATGGGAGCTGAGGAAACGGACAAGGCCCTGGTTGATGATCGGCTCCCAAGCGACTTCGGCGCCCGACAGGCTCCCGATGCGCGTCACCAGCGCGTGCGCGTGAGCGCAGCAGCGCTCGACCAGCGCGGCGATACCGGCACGACCGAGCTGACGCAACGCCGCATAGGTCGGCACGCCACGGCCGCGCCGCGACCATTCCGGATTCCACGCGATCTGGTCGCGCGCATCATCGACGAATTGCGTGTAGCTGGTGCGATGGGAGAAGGCGCCGCGGTGGGCGTCGGCATCGGCGACGAACGCGTAGCCGCAATCGAACGGCGTGTTGAGCCATTTGTGGCCGTCATTGGTCCAGGAATCCGCGAGTTCGACGCCGCACAACAGATGCCGGTGTCTGGGGCTGGCCGCGGCCCACAGGCCGAAGGCGCCATCGATATGGACCCAGGCGCCGAACCGGCGCGCGATCGGAATCAGCTCGGCAAAGCGATCGAACGCACCGATGTTGAGATCGCCGGCCTGCAGCACGACGATGGCAGGCTGCCGCGCGTTGCTCTCCAGCGCCTGCGAGAGTGTCTCGGGCGTGAGCCGGCCGCTGATGTCGCAGGGCAGGGACGTGACCGCGCGCTTGCCGAAGCCCAGCATGCGGACGGCGCGCTCGACCGAGCCGTGACGCTCGCTGCTGGTGAGGACGCGGATGGCGGGCGCACCGAACAGGCCTTGCTCTTCGGCGTCCCAGCCGGCGCGCGCGAGCAAGCGATGACGGGCCGCGGCGAGGCAGGTGAGATGTGCCATCTGCGTGCCCGTGACGAAGGCAAAGCTCGCCGTGCGCGGTAGCCCGAACAGCTCTTTGAGCCAGCCGCCCGCGACCTCCTCGATCACGGCTTCAGCCGGGCCGCAGGCATGGATCGCGGCATTCTGGTCCCAGGTCGACACCAGCCAGTCCGCCGCTAGTGCCGCAGGCAGCGTGCCGCCGATCACCCAGCCGAAGAAGCGGCCGCCGCTCGAGCCGAGGATGCCGCCCTCGGCATCGCGCACGAGTTCGTCGATCACTTGGGCCGGATCGGTGCCGCACTCCGGCAACGGCCGTGTGAACCGTGCGCGAAGCTCGCCAAGGCTTGCCGTGGCGTTGACCGGCGTGATGTCGGCGTCCGCCAGATGACGAAGCGCGTGACTGACGGCGCGCTCCAAGGCAGGCTGGAAAGCATCGTTGTTCGTCATCGTCATTCTCGCAGTGACGCGGATCGCGCTTGAGGTAACATCGCGCGCCGATCGCGGCTCGCCGGAATCGGACTCGGTCCCCGCCATTCGTCATTGCGAGGAGCCGAAGGCGACAAAGCAATCCAGAATGCCGCTGCGGAAAGATTTTGGATTGCTTCGCTTCGCTCGCAGGACGGATGGATAAGATCGCGAAGGATTGCTGTACGGAATTCGGAATCGCCACCATGCTCGATGTCATCGAATGCGAACGGGCGCGCGTCACGCGTGACAGCCGCTATGACGGACGCTTCTTCATCGGCGTGCGGACGACGCGGATCTATTGTCGTCCGGTCTGCCCGGTGCGGCCGGCAAAGGCCGTTAACGTCAGCTTCTTTCCGTCAGCATCGGCTGCCGAGGCTGAAGGCTTCCGTCCCTGCCTGCGTTGCCGGCCGGAGACCGCACCGTTCTCACCGGCCTGGCAGGGCACGCGTACCACCGTCGCGCGCGCGTTGCGCCTGATCAATGGCGGGGCACTCGATCACGGCGGCGTCGAGGAACTGGCGGCGCGCGTCGGCATCGGGCCGCGACATCTCGACCGCCTGTTTCAACGCCATCTCGCGGCGAGCCCGATCCAGGTGGCGCAGACGGTCCGCGTGCAGCGCGCCAAGCGGCTGCTCGACACGACGGATTGGCCGATGACCGAGATCGCATTGCAGGCCGGCTTCGGCAGCCTGCGACGCTTCAATGCGGCATTTGCCGCGATCTATCGGCGGCCGCCAAGCGAAATCAGGCGGACGCGGCGCGCTTGATCGTCCCTGTGAACCGCGCCACGATGCTGCAAGATCAGACCTCGCGGAGGAGCGGCTGGTGAAATGTTATGAGCTGCAGGGGCCGGGCGGGATTGATGAGCTGGCGCTGGTCGACAAGCCAGTTCCGCAGGCCGGCAAGGGCGAGCTGTTGGTGCGGCTCACGGCGGCGAGCCTGAACTATCGCGATCTGCTGACGGTGAAGGGCGGCTATGGCTCGCGGCAGAAGTTTCCGCTGGTGCCGTGCTCCGACGGTGCCGGCGTGGTCGAGGCGGTGGGCGATGACGTGCGCGGCTTCGCCGCGGGCGATCGCGTCACCGGCAGCTTCTTCGAGGGCTGGCTCGGCGGCGAGCCGTCGGAACTGAAGATGCGCACCGCGCTCGGCGGCGCGGTTGACGGCACCTTGAGCGAATATCGTGTCTTCAAGGCCCACGCGGTGGTGAAGACGCCAGCACATCTCAGCGATATCGAGGCGGCGGCGCTGCCTTGCGCGGGGCTCACCGCCTGGAGCGCGGTGGTCAAGCTCGGCAATATCAAGCCGGGACAGACGGTGCTGACGCAAGGCTCCGGCGGCTTGTCGATCTTTGCGCTGCAGATCGCCAAGCTGTGCGGCGCGCGGGTGATTTCGACCTCGTCCAGCGAGGCCAAGATCGAAAAGCTCAAGGCGCTCGGCGCCGACGTGACGTTGAACTACAAGGCCACGCCGGACTGGGGCAAGCGGGCGCGCGAGATCACGGGCCATGGCGTCGACCTTGTCGTCGAGGTTGGCGGCGTCGGTACGCTCAACGAGTTGATCCGCGCGACGCGCATCGGCGGCAGCATCGCCTTCATCGGCGTGCTCGCCGGCCCGCCGCCGGCGGAGCTGCGGCTGCCACTGATGGTGATGCAGCAACAGAGGCTGCAGGGCGTCACGGTCGGATCGGTCGAGGATTTGCAGGCGTTCTGCGATGCGCTGGCACTACATGGCACCAAGCCGGTGATTGATCGCGTGTTTCCGTTCGACCAGGTGAAAGAAGCGTTCCATCACATGGCGAGCGGCGCGCATTTCGGCAAGATCGTGGTGGCGATCGGGTAGGATGCACTCACGGCCGCGCGGCGCGCGCGTGCTCCTTCGGCAGGTTGAGGCGCCAGCTGCCGTCCACACGTTCGACGGAGGTGGGGAATGACTTCAGTTCGTCTCCGACGTCGAAGGTCGCGGTGAGCTTCACCCGATCCTCACCGTCCCAGCCGTCGAATTCGAAAAGCGTGTAGTCGTCGTCCGGAACGCTGTAATGCCAGTCGCGCAGTCCTGCATCCGGACGTGTCGGCACGATGTCCATGCCGTTGCCGCAACCGGATGGACCGTCGCCCGCGCAGACCGAGAACAACCAATCCTGTCCGGGAGAATACCAAGTCCGCGCCCTAATTCGCCGGCATGCTCTTCTCGACCAGCCGCACCCAGAACGAGGCGCCGGTGGCGAGCACGTTGTCGTTGAAGCGGTAGGCCGGATGGTGCAACTCGTTGCCCTCGCCGGTGCCGAGGAAGACGAACGCGCCGGGACGCTCCTCCAGCATGAATGAGAAATCCTCGCCGCCCATCCGCGGCAGCGCGCGCTCGTCGACGCGCTCGGTGCCCGAGATGTCGCGCGCCACCTCGGCGGCGAACGCGGCCTCGCGGGCGTGGTTCATCGTCACCGGATACATCCGCGTGTAGACCGTCTCGGCGCTGCCGCCATAGGCGCGCGCGGTGGCGTCGGCCACTTCCGCAATGCGCTTCTCGCAGAGATCGCGAATCTCCGGATGCAGGGTGCGCACCGTGCCCTTCATCTCGACGGTCTCGGGGATCACGTTGAACGCGGTGCCGCCATGGATGGCGCAGACCGAGATCACGGCGGACTGCAGCGGATCGACATTGCGCGCGACGATCGACTGCAGCGCGTTGACGATCTGCGCCGCCGATCAGGATGCTGTCGACCGCCTTGTGCGGGCCGGAGCCGCCATGGCCGCCCTTGCCGGTGACCTTGATCTCGATGGCATCCGCAGATGCCAGCATCGCGCCGTGCGAGAGCGAGAAATTGCCCTCCGCAAGCCCCGGCATGTTGTGCATGCCATAGACCTCCTGGATGCCCCAGCGGGTCATCAGCCCGTCGTCGACCATGGCCTTGCCGCCGGCGCCGCCTTCCTCGGCCGGCTGGAAGATCACGACCACGGTGCCGTCGAAATTGCGGGTCTCGGCGAGATGCTTGGCCGCGCCCAGCAGCATGGTGGTGTGGCCGTCATGGCCGCAGGCGTGCATCACGCCAGGGTTCTTGGAAGCGAAGGCCACGCCCGAAGCCTCCAGGATCGGCAGCGCATCCATGTCGGCACGCAAGCCGATGGTCTTGCCGGAGGCCACGTTGCGGCCGCGGATCACGCCGACCACGCCGGTGCGGCCGATGCCGGTGACGACCTCGTCGCAGCCGAAGGCGCGCAGCTTATCGGCGACGATGCCGGCGGTGCGATGCACCTCGTAGAGCAGTTCGGGGTTCTCGTGGAAATCGTGGCGCCAAGCGGTCATTTCGTCGGAGAGCGCGGCAATGCTGTTGATGACGGGCATGAGAAGTAATGAGCTCACTGTGGAAGGAAGGGGCGCTGCGCGAACATGCACTATTGCCCGCCGCGCGGCGCGAAGCAAGTTCCGGGCCGTCAGGCCTCGGCCGCGGGCGACCAGGGCGGGGTGGCCTCGACGAAGCCGCGCCAGGCCTTGCGCAGGGGCAGTTCAGCGCCGTTCATCGCGTGCGCCTGCCAGCCCGTGATTGCAGCGGCCGCGATAGCACCGTCGCTCGAATCGGTGCCGAGGCCTTTGAGCAGCGAGGTGGTGGTTGCCATGTCGTTGTAGAGGCCGAGGTGCTCCTGCAGGCTTGCCAGCCTGCGGGCGTATTTCCTGGCCGGCTTGCGCTCGCCATAGAGCGGCAGCAGGAAATCGACGCTGTAACGCAGCTTCTTCAGCGCCAGCCGCAGCTCATGGCGCCGCTCCGAGGTAAGCGATTTGAAATGCCGGCCGCGCTTCAGCACCTTGGCGTGGCGCGCCTGCAGCACGGTGGCGGCGAAATCGATCGCGGGCAGCGCCAGCTGCCCGAGCGTCTCCGGCGAGACGTCGCTGCGCCAGCCGCGGGTCTCGATCCATTCGCCGAGTCCGAGCAGGAAGCCGGTCGCGCGCGGACCGGCCAGCGCGGCGCGGATCCGGCGATAGGCGGTGGTGCGATGCTGCTCTGCGATCTCGCCCAGCGCCGTGAAGCCGCCGAGCGAGGCGCAGGCCTTCGCGACGACCGGCAGGGTCTGGGTCTGGAACACGTCCCAGTCGCGCGCGGAGGAGAGGCTCTGCGCCAGCCAGCGCGCGTCCGACCGCAGGCTTTCGAGCCGGCTGCGGGCGCCGATCGCATGCATCAATTGCAGCGCGGCGCGCAAGCGGCGCAGCGCCACGCGCAGCTGGTGCACGCCTTCGACATTGCGGCCGTCCTCGGCGGCCGGAATGGCCTGCAACAGATGGCTGAAGCAGCCGCGCAGCACGATGGCAAAGCTTTCGTCGAGCGAGACTGACGGATCGAGGTCGAGCTTGCGCGGCTTCTCGGCGTCGGGCGCGCAGCCGGCGGCAAGGTCGAAGCCGCGCGCGGATTTGGCGTGGATCGACGGGCGCAGCGAGCCGTGCTCGGCGAGCCGCCGCGCGATCTCATAGATCGCGACCGTGCCGCCGCTCTTGAGCTCGAGCTCGATCTCGTTCACGGGCAGCGTGTGCTCGCCCGCGGTGATGACGCCCTGATCGAACGCGACCTCGACCGTGCCGGTGGGCATGTCGAGCATGCGCTGATGACGATGGATGTCGGAGACGAACACGGTCTCCAGCCGATCCGGCGTCAATCCGTCGCGCAGCTTCTCGGGAATGAACGGCAGCGCCAGCGCAAGGTCCGGTTCGAGCGACGGCACGCTCGCCTCCCACTCGCCGCGCCGCAGCGGATCATCCGTCTGCTGCACTTTCACGGTCTGGATGAAGCGGTTGCCGATCTGCCGGACCCGCAAGGAGAGCCCGTTGCGCCAGAGCAGGCGCTTGCGCGTATCGTAGTAAGCGGACTTCAGATGCCGCCGCGTGCCCTTGTTGCGCGCATGTGCCGTCATGACCGGTGCATCGCCGAAATCGGCCAGCCGGCCGGGCTCGACCAGCAGCTTGAGCTCGATCTCGTTGCCCGGCGGCACATCGGGAAGGACGACTTCGGATGTCGGCGCCGAGAGCGCCTCGAGAGGCGCGGCCGGTTCCCGATTGATGTCGAGCGCGGCCGCACCGTCGAGGCCATTACGCATTGCGGCGGCTGGTACGCGGCCGGGCCCGCCAGCAAGGCGCCCATTGCCGCGGACCGACGCAGTCGCATCAGAATCCGCCATGTGGTCCATCTATAACAGTTTTATGACAGGGCCTGACCATACCCGATGCGGTCAATCAGGAACAGTGCCAAGCGAATTGCGTGCAGGATGGCGCATGGACCGCGATGCGCATTGATTTTCGTCAACGCGTTCATGGCAATAAGCGGCAAGTTCACGACCCGCTCGCGGCCGAACGGCGCACGCAGTCTTTCAAAATAAATTGCAGATCCAGGTCCCGCGCCGTGCGTGGTTCCGCTCAGATCGCCTTGAGGCCGAGCCAGCCGGTATAGAGGCCAACCAGCACGATCAGCGCAGCCGAGGCATAAGGCGCCCGGCGCGCGTAATGGCTGAAGCCGCTCCAGCGACGCTCGATATGGCGCAGGCTGAGCGCGGCGAGCACGCCGGCCGATACCATCGTGATCGCAAGCCCGATGCCGAAGCACACGACCAGCGTGAAGCCGAGGCTGAACTGCTTGAGCTGCAGGCACAACAGCAGCACCGTGATCGCGGCCGGGCAGGGGATCAGTCCGCCGGTGAGACCAAACAGCACGATCTGCCACGTCGTGACAGTGCGGCCCGCGAAACGCTTGCGGATGTCGGCGGCATGCGCACGCGCGTGCGCGTCATCCTCGATCGCCGAGATGCATGTGCGAATGATCATGCTCCTCGAACGTCACGGCGAAGGTCTCGCCGCGCAGCGACAGCCGTGCTGTGAAGGCGTGCGGCTCGGGGATTTCGTCGATGCTTTCGAGGACATCGTCCTTGGCAACGAAGCCGAACGCCTGCGTGGCACCATCGCCTCGCACCGTCTCAAGGCGGATGGCGTCGGCCGACGGCAATGGGCCGCTCTCGCTCTCGATCCGGAAGCGCGGCGGCACGCCGTCCTCGAAGATCGACAGCTTCAGCGCCGCGTCGCCGATCGCGATGCGTTGCGCTTCGTCATGATGATGGTGATGATCACGCTCGGAGTCCTGCTCGCGCCAGGTTCGCCACGCCATCCAGATCGCGATGCCGATGATGATGATCGCGGAGGCGAGCTGGAAATACGCCTCGCTCTGCTCGCCATTCCATTGACGGCCGAAATAGAGTCCGCCGAGCGCAACGAGCCAGACGATCGCGGTGTGCGAGATGGTCGCGGAGAGGCCGAGCAGGGTGGCCTGCAGCACGGTGCCGCGGATCGCGATGATGAACGCCGCCATCATCGTCTTGGAGTGGCCGGGCTCGAGTCCGTGCAGCGCGCCGAGCAGGATCGCGCTCGGCACGAACAGCCAGGCGTGGGCGGTGCTCTGCTGCAGCAGCTGGGCGAGATCGGTCATCGTTTCACTTCAGATAGGTCCTGACCACGTCGATCAGATCGGCCGCGCCCCTTGGCCTTGTCCGGATCCTTCTCGCGGGCCGGATCGACGACGTGATGGCGGATGTGGTCTTCCAGCAGTTCTGCGGTGAGGCCGTTCACGGCGCCGCGCACCGAGGCCACCAGCATCAGCACGTCGGCGCAGCCAAGCTCGGCCTCGAGCGCCCGCTCGACCGCTTCGATCTGACCCTTGATGCGCCTGATCCGGCCGATCAGCTTCGACTTATGCTTGACGGTATGTGACATGCCCATAGCATAGGGGGGTACCCTATAAGAAGCAAGAACCTATGCGACTTGCTTCACGCCGCGCGGGAGCGGGGGCACGCCTGCGCCAATGCTCGATTCCACGCGGTGCGCGAGAACGTGGCTCAGTAAAGGCCGCCAGTCCCGGGTCGCATGACGGCGCCGACATCTGGCGACGCGGGAACAGGTGCTCGGTCGGCGTCGGTCGTGGTCATCACCGAATAGCCATCCGGCGGCGCCGTGCCCGGTTTGAAGGGTTCGAGGATTGTGCCGCTGTACTGGCCAGGGCCGGCGCGCATACCGGTCTTGGCGTCGACACGAACCAGCTTGATGCCGGCGGGAATCTTGAACGGTGTCGCCGGCTTGTCGGCGAGCGCGAGCTTCATGAAGTCGTGTGCGATCGGGACGGAAATGTAGGCGGCCTGGGCCTGCTTTCCGCTGCCGAGGCTGCGCGGCTTGTCGTAGCCGACATAGAGGCCGACGACGAGATCCGGCGAGAAGCCGATGAACCAGACGTCCTTGGCCTCGTTGGTGGTACCGGTCTTGCCGGCGATCGGCTTGCCGATGTCGCGCATCCGTGCGGCTGTGCCGAACTGAACCACGCCTTCCATCATTTCGGTGATCTGGTAGTCGGTCATCGGGTCCAGCACCTGCTCGCGATGGTCGACCAGCTCCGGCTCGGGCTGATTGTGCCAGCCATCGGGGGCGTCGCAGCCGCGGCATTCGCGGGTATCGTGCTTGAATATCGTATGGCCGTAACGGTCCTGGATACGGTCGATCAGGGTCGACTTCACCCGGCGGCCACCATTGGCGATCATCGAATAGGCCGTGACCATCTTCATGACTGTGGTTTCGCCGGTGCCGAGCGAGTAGGACAGATAGTTCGGCAGTTCGTCATAGATGCCGAAGCGCTTGGCATATTCCGAGATCAGCGGCATGCCGATATCCTGCGCCAGGCGCACGGTCACCGTATTCAGCGACAGCTCCAGCGCGTGGCGCAAGGTCGTCGGCCCCAGATTATTCTCGCTGGCGGAGAAGTTTTCCGGGCGCCAGATTCCCATGCCTGGTCCCTGATCGATCTCGATCGGCGCAGCCAACACCTGGGTCGACGGCGTATAGCCGTTGTCCAGCGCAGCCGAATAGACGATCGGTTTGAACGACGAGCCCGGCTGCCGATAGGCTTGGGTGGCGCGGTTGAATTGGCTCTGGTCGAAGGAGAAGCCGCCCACCATGGCCAGCACGCGTCCGGTCGTCGGTTCCATCGCCAGCATGGCGCCGGATATTTCCGGGACCTGCTCGAGCCGGTATTGGCCGGCGACCGGCTTACCCTCGCGGTACAGCGGATCGGCATAGATCACGTCGCCCGGCTGCAGCACCTGCGCCACCGATGTCGGTGTCCTTCCATGCGAGGGCCCGGAGGCAGCCCTGGCCCATTTGACGCCATCCAGCGGGATCAAGCCGACCTCGCGGTCCTGGCTGAGCGCGCCGCCGAACTCGCGAGTTGGCTGGAACCCGATTCGTGCCGATTGTTCCGAGACCTGGAGTACCACGGCCATCCGCCACGGTGAGATGTCGGCAAGCGATTTGACGTCGGCGAGCTTGACGCCCCAGTCGCCGGAAACGTCGAGCTTGCTGATCGGTCCGCGATAACCCTGCTGCTCGTCATACCTGACGAGGCCGGCCACCATCGCCTTGCGCGCCATGACCTGGATCTTCGGATCGAGCGTGGTATGGACCGACAAGCCGCCTTCATAGAGCTTCTTCTCGCCATAGCGCTCGAACAGTTCGCGGCGGACTTCCTCGGCGAAATATTCGCCGGCGAAACGGTGCGCGCTGTTGGAGCGGGTGGCGATGTCGATCTGCTCCTTGCGAGCCTTGTCGGCATCGGCCTTGCTGATCCAGCCGTTCTCCTGCAGGCGATCGACCACGTAGTTGCGCCGCTCGATGGCGCGGTCATGGTTGCGCACCGGATTGAGGCTTCCGGGCATCTTCGGTAGCGCCGCGAGATAGGCGGCCTCCGCGACGGTCAGCTCGTTCACCGACTTGTCGAAATAGGTCAGCGCAGCCGCAGCAATGCCGTAGGAGCCGGAGCCGAGATAGATTTCGTTCAGATAGAGCTCGAGGATCTTGTCCTTGGAATAGGCGCGCTCGATGCGCATCGCCAGCAAGGCTTCCTTGATCTTGCGGGTGAACGACACCTCGTTGTTCAGGAGGAAGTTCTTGGCGACCTGCTGGGTGATGGTGGAGGCGCCCTGCGGACGGCGGTCGGAGCCGAAATTCTGGATATAGAGCAGCCCGGCGCGCGCCATGCCGGAAAAGTCGACGCCGCCATGTTCGTAGAAGTTCTTGTCCTCGGCGGCGAGAAACGCATTGATCACGAGCTTCGGCACCGCCTGGATCGGCAAATAGAGGCGACGCTCTCGGGCATACTCACCGACCAGCGAGCCATCCGCGGCGTGCACGCGGGTCATCACGGGGGGCTCGTAGTTCTGCAGCTGTGTATAGTCCGGCAGATCCTTCGAGATATGCCAGACCAGGACGGCAACAGCAGCGGCTCCGGCCAGGAACAGCACGGTTCCAGTCGCAAACAGGAACCCCAGAAAACGTCCGATCATCCGCATGAAGAAATGCCTCGCAACCTTGGCCGCGCCTTATAGTGCTGCCGCTGTGGCCGGACTAGGGCTTTGCATGTCGACAGCGCGGGCGTGTGCGGCCGCGGAAGCGGGCTGTCAGCGTGACCTAGATGCTGACGGGCCGGTGGGACGGGCGATCAAGCTTTAGTCTGACAATATGACTATTGACCTCTGGGAGCGCTCTGCTACTTTGAGGTGCGCGCATCATTTTGCGGGCCACAGCGGATCGATCCTGCCGTCATGCACGCATCGTGGATGGCGGAACGGTTTTTCGTGCGGTGGCCGGATCAGCGGGACGGGGCGGGCACGAAGACGACACAATACCATAACGGTACCAAGCATTCTGACCTCGACAGAAAGGCCGGGTGCAAAATGGAAAGAATGGGGAGGAGTTTTATGAAGCGTATCGTCGCTGCCGGTGTGACTGCTGCATTCGCGGTAGCTTTTAGTATTGGTTCGGCACAAGCGGCCGATAAGAAGGTGTTGGCCTTCGTCGTCAACGGCGCCTCCGACTTCTGGAAGAATCGCCGAAGCCGGCGTGAAGAAGGCGCAGGGCGAGCTGCCCAAATACGATCTGCAGTTCAAATATCCCGAGCAGGCGGCCGCCGCCGTGCAGCAGCGCATCCTCGACGATCTCGTCGCGGCCGGCGCGGCTGGCATCATGGTCAGCGCGGTCGACCCGAAGAACGAGACCGAGGAGTTGAACAAGATCGCCTCCCAGATCGGTGCTGTTCACCACCGACTCGGACGCACCGCAGTCGAAGCGCGTCGCCTATATCGGCTCCTCCAATACCGATCTCGGCAAGGCAGGCCGGCAAGCTGATGCTGAAGGCGCTGCCGAATGGCGGCAAGTGCGTCGGCTTCGTCGGTCTGCCCGGCGCCGACAATGCGCGTGAGCGCATCGAGGGCGTCAAGGAGACGATCAAGGGCTCCAAGGTCGAGCTTGTCGACGTTCGCGGCGACGAGATCGACCAGACCCGCGCCAAGCGCAACGTCGAGGACGCCCTCGCCGCCAATCCGGATGTGAGCTGCCTGGTCGGCTTCTACTCCTACAACACGCCGCGCATCTATGAGGTGCTGAAGGAGGCCGGCAAGCTCGGCAAGATCAAGATCATCGGCTTCGACGAGGATCCGATCACGCTCGGCGGCGTCAAGGAAGGTGCCATCGTCGGCACCGTCGTGCAGCAGCCGTTCGAGTGGGGCTATCAGGGCATGAAGCTGATGGCGAAGTATATCGAGGGCGACAAGTCGGGCATCCCGGCCAACGGCATCATCATCGTGCCCGGCAAGGTCATCGAGAAGTCCAACGTCGACGACTTCATGGGCTCAGATGAAGCAGATGCTGCACAAGTAGCGATCTGTCTTTAACTGAGGAGCGTGAGGGCTGGCCTCATGGTGCGCGACGCACGGCGTTCTATGCTATGCGTCAACGGCCAGATGCCCACTCGTCGCGCTCCTCACCATGACGGTCTGGTCGTCGCCGCAAAAAGATCCTCAACCTGAGGATGCCCGCCCCAGGCGGTCGCCTCGAGGATGGTTGCGGAGAAGCTGCCGGACTTGTTCGACCAGCTGCGATCGCCGGGCCGTCCCCGGTGGCGCTCTGACTGTGAAGTGCTGCTTCCAATGCCTGAGCCGTTTCTCGAACTGGTCGACATCAGCAAGGACTATCCCGGCGTGGTCGCGCTCGACCGCGTCAGCTTTTCCGTCTCCCCGGGCGAGGTGATCGCGCTGGTCGGCGAGAATGGCGCCGGCAAATCGACCCTGATGCGCGTGCTCGGCGGCGTGGTTGCGCCGAGCGGCGGCGTCATCCGCATCGACGGCGTCGAACGCGCGCTCGCTCGACGTCACCGATGCGATCAAGGCGGGCATCGCCTTCGTCCATCAGGAGCTCAATTTGTTCGACAATCTCGACGTCGCGGCCAATGTCTTCATCGGCCGCGAGCCGGTCTATGGCGGGCCGCTGCGGCTGGTCGACCGCAAACGCCTCCATGCCCAGGTGCAGCCGCTGCTCGATCGCCTGGGCGTGGATTTCGCGCCCGATACGCTGCTCGCCGACCTGTCGATTGGCGCAGCGCCAGCTCGTCGAGATCGTCAAGGCGCTGTCGCTCGATGCGCGGCTCGTCATCATGGACGAGCCGACCTCGAGCCTGACGCTTGTCGGAGACCGAGCGGCTGCTGCGCGTCGTCGCCGACCTCAAGGCCGAGGGCGTCAGCATCATCTTCATCACCCATCGCCTCAACGAGGTCGATGCAATGCGCCGACCGCGTCGTGGTGCTGCGCGACGGCCACATGGTCGGCGCGCTGACGCGGGCCGAGCTTTCGCCCGAGGCGATGATCCGGCTGATGATCGGGCGCGATCTCAAATCGCTCTACGTGCCGCCGGCGGCGCCGCCCGGCGAGGCCGTGCTCGACATCGTCGACGCGCGTCACCGACACCTATCCGGAGCAGCGCGGTCAGCCTGCAGGTGCGCGCGCGGCGAGATCCTCGGCCTCGCCGGCCTGGTCGGCTCCGGGCGCACCGAGCTGGCCCGCGCCATCTTCGGCGTCGACCGCCTGCAGCGCGGCGCGATCCGGCTCGACGGCGAGCCGATCCAGCTCACCAGCCCGCGCGCGGCGATCGCGCAGGGCATCTATCTGATCCCGGAGGACCGCAAGGGCTGCGGCCTGCTGCTCGATGTGTCGATCGCCGAGAACATCTCGCTGCCCGACCTCACCTCCTATCTGCGGCTGTGGCTGGTGGATACCGCGCGCGAGACCGAGAACGCGAAGAGCCAGCGCGAGCGCCTCAAGATCCGCGCACCCGACGTCGCGACATCAGCCGGCGCGCTGTCCGGCGGCAACCAGCAGAAGGTCGTGCTGGCCAAATGGCTGTCGATGCGGCCGAAGGTCATGATCTTCGACGAGCCGACCCGCGGCATCGACGTCGGCGCCAAGCAGGAGATCTACGACATGCTGCGCCGCCTCACCGACGCGGGCGTCGCCATCCTGATGATATCGAGCGACATGGAAGAGGTGATCGGCGTGAGCGACCGGATCGCCGTGATGCACGAGGGCGCGATTTCAGGCTTTCTGGAGCGCAGCCAATTCAGCGAACACAACGTGCTGCAGCTTGCTGTCGGCCACGGCAGTGTAGGCGAGGGTACCCGTGCAGAAGAAAGATCTCAGCCTGCTGATCCTGATCCTGGTGGTCGGCGCCGTCGTCGCCTTCATCAATCCGCGCTTCCTGTCGCCGGCAACCTCTCCAACACCGCCAACCAGGTCGGGCTGTTCGGCATCTTCTCGATCGGCGAGGCCTGCGTCATCATCATCGGCGGCATCGACCTGTCGGTCGGCTCGGTGTTCGCGCTGCTCGGCGTGCTCTTCATCGACCTGATCGTCAATCGCAATGTCGACTGGGTCACTGGCCTTCGCGCTGATGATCGCTGGCGGGCTCGTGATCGGCGTGATCCACGGCCTGCTCGTCACCAAGATGAAGATCCAGCCCTTCGTGGTCACGCTGTGCGGCCTTTTGATCTATCGTGGCGCCGCGCGCTACTACACCGAGGATTCCACCGCCGGCTTCGGCTATGGCGCGAGCTTCCCGAGCTTGGAATGGCTGACCGCAGGCGCACCGATGTATTCGGCTTCCCGCTGCCGCACAGCGTGATCGCGCTCGTCATCGTCACCGCGATCGCCTGGGTGGTGCTGCACCGCTCGGTGTTCGGCCGCTATCTCTATGCGGTCGGCAAGAACGAGGAGGCGGCGCGCTATTCCGGCATCCGATCCGACCGCGTCGTCATCTCGCGCCTACGTGATCTGCGGCGGGCTCACGGCGTTCGCGGCGGTCCTGTTCGCGATGTACACGCGCTCGATCTCGCCGGCGGTGCATGGCTCCTTCTATGAGCTCTACGCGATTGCCGCCGCCGTGCTCGGCGGCTGCTCGCTGCGCGGCGGCGAGGGCTCGGTCATCGGCGTCGTGCTCGGCACCGTGCTGCTGCAGATCCTGCAGAACCTGGTCAACCTGCTGGGCATCCCGAGCTCGCTCAACTTCGCGGTCATGGGCGACGGTCATCCTGATCGGCGTGCTCGCCGACCAGTATCTGGTGCAGCGCCGCCGTCGCGTGACCACGGCCAAGGGACACGCAAAGGCAGCCCTGGCCGGAGCGCCGCTGGAGCAGGCGAAGGTGGAGTGAGGGGCGACGCCTTTCTCTGAACTTGCTGCGTGCACGGTTGGACAGCCGCAGTAGATGCGACGCTCTGTGTAAACGTCACCATTCGACGCGCGGCGCGTGATCAATCCGGCCTTATCACCAGTGCACCGCGCATGTGTAAGGCTGTCCTGCGAAAGGTCACGGTCGCGCGAGCAGCCAAGGCCGAGCGGGACCCATATGTCCGGATGTGGATTAGCATCGGGAGTGCGGAACGGACGGCTGCAGATCCATGGACAATCGGCGGATCCTCATATCTGGCGCGGGCATTGCCGGCCCTTGCCTAGCCTACTGGCTGCTGCGGCATGGCTTCGAGCCGGTGCTGGTCGAGCGCGCCCCGTCTTTGCGGACCGGAGGCTACATCATTGATTTTTGGGGCCTCGGGTTTGACGTGGCCGAGAAGATGGGGCTGCTGCCCGCGCTCAGGCACGAGGGGTATGACATCGAGGCAGTTCGCTTCGTCGATGACACGGGAACGACGACCGGCGGTTTCAGTGCGCGCGCCCTTCGGGCCGTCATCGGCGACCGCTATCTCAGCTTGTTGCGCAGCGACCTGAGCAGGTCGCTCTATGACTCGCTCGACGGCAAGGTGAGGACCATCTTCGGTGACAGCATCGCGACGCTCAAGCAGGACGATCACGGCGTGACGGTGAGGTTCCTCCGGGCTCCGCCGGAGCATTTCGATCTCGTCATCGGGGCCGGCGGCCTTCACTCACCCGTTCGCAACCTCATGTTCGGGCCCGAGGACGGTTTCGAAAAATATCTCGGCTATTACGCGGCAGCTTTCAGTGTCGCGGGATACCCGCGGCGCGACGCCCATGCTTACGTCAGCTTCGCGGCGCCGGGCAGGCAGGTGTCGCGCTATGCGTTGCGCGGCGACCGCACCGTGTTCTTCTTCGTGTTCGCAAACCAGCCAAGGCTCACCATCGGTCTGCACGACCTCGAGGCGCAGAAGGATGCGCTTCGCCGCGTGTTCGGAGGGGACAAGTGGGAATGTCCCGCCATTCTCCGAGCGCTCGACGGCGCGGACGATCTCTACTTCGATGCGGTTAGCCAGATCTGCATGGACTCCTGGACACGGGACCGCGTTGCCTTGATCGGCGACGCCTGCTTTGCGCCGTCTCTGCTGGCGGGACAGGGCTCCGCGCTGGCAATGGCCGCCGCCTACATTCTCGCCGGGGAGCTCAAGGCCGCGTCCGGCGACCATCGCACCGCGTTCGCTGCCTATGAGAAGATGCTTCAGCCCCTGCTGAAGAAGAAGCAGCGGGCGGCGCGCAGCTTCGCCGGATCCTTCGCACCCAGAACTGAGCTCGGAATTTTTCTACGCAACCAGATCACGCGCCTGATGACGCAGCCCTTCGTCGCCAAGCTCTTCATGAGAGGGTTGCTGACCGATCCGCTGCCGCTCCGGGATTACTGATCAGGGACGTAAGTGGACGCCGCCGGCAACGACCGCTTTGTCGACCGACGTTCTACGTTTCCACCGTCGCCCTTCGGGCTATGGCGGACAAGTCGTCGCTGACGTTCCTCGCAATGAAAGTTTAATCAGGCTTCCCCGAACACGCGCTTGAAGATCGTGTCGACGTGCTTGAGGTGATAGCCGAGGTCGAACTGCTCGTCGATCTCGGCATCGGTGAGATATTTCTTCACCTCGGCGTCGTGCTTGAGCAGCGTCTTGAAGTCGCCTTCGCCGCGCCAGACCGGCATCGCGTTGCGCTGCACGAGCTTGTAGGAATCCTCGCGGCTGGCGCCCTTCTGCGTCAGCGCGATCAGGAGGCGCTGCGAATGGACGAGGCCGCCGAGCCGGTCGAGGTTCTTCTGCATGTTGGCCGGATAGACCAGCAGCTTCTCGATCAGGCCGGCGAGCCGCACCAGCGCGAAGTCGAGCGTCACCGTCGCGTCCGGGCCGATCATGCGCTCGACCGAGGAATGGGAGATGTCGCGCTCGTGCCAGAGCGCGACGTTCTCCAGCGCCGGCGTCACATAGCCGCGCACCATGCGCGCCAGGCCGGTGAGGTTTTCCGACAGCACCGGGTTGCGCTTGTGCGGCATGGCCGAGGAGCCCTTCTGGCCCTCCGAGAAGAACTCCTCGGCCTCCAGCACCTCGGTGCGCTGCAGGTGGCGGATCTCGGTCGCGAGCCGCTCGACCGAGGAGGCGATCACGCCCAGGGTCGCGAAATACATCGCGTGGCGGTCGCGCGGGATGACCTGGGTCGAGATCGGCTCCGGCGTGAGGCCCATCGCCTTGGCGACATGCGCCTCGACCCGCGGATCGATCTGGGCGAAGGTGCCGACCGCGCCGGAGATGGCGCAGGTCGCGACCTCCTTGCGCGCGGCGACCAGCCGCTCGCGGGCGCGGCGAGAACTCGGCATAGGCGTAGGCGAGCTTCAGCCCGAACGTCACCGGCTCGGCATGGATGCCGTGCGAGCGGCCGATCGGTCGGCGTCATCTTGTGCTCGAAGGCGCGCCTCTTCAGCGCCGCCAGCACCTGGTCGAGGTCGGCGAGCAGGAGGTCGGCGGCGCGGGCCAGCTGGACGTTGAGGCAGGTGTCGAGCACGTCCGAGGAGGTCATGCCCTGGTGCACGAAGCGCGCTTCCGGGCCGACGATCTCGGCCAGATGGGTCAGGAAGGCGATGACGTCGTGCTTGGTCTCGCGCTCGATCTCGTCGATGCGGGCGACGTCGAAGGTCGCGTCCTTGGCCTTGGCCCAGATCGTCTTGGCGGCGTCCTTCGGGATGACGCCGAGTTCCGCCAGCGCGTCCGCCGCATGCGCCTCGATCTCGAACCAGATCTTGAAGCGCGTCTGCGGCTCCCAGATCGCGGTCATTTCGGGACGGGTATAGCGGGGGATCATCGCAGGGCTCCAAAGCACGGCAGCCGGGTGCGGCAAAAACAGCTGCCCCGGCGGGTTTTCGAGGAGGCTTTAGCAGATCGGCCACTGCTGCGACAAGGAGAAGGTCTCGCCGGCCGAGTGCGGAAGCCGCTAGAGATGGGTCAGCCCGCAGGCGGCGGCGAAGCGCACGAGCTGGGCGTCGGTCTGCAGCCCGGTCTTGGCCTTGACCAGATAGTGGTAATTCTGGACCGTCTTCACGCTGAGATTGAGGTTGGCCGCGATCTCTTCGGTGGTCAGCCCGGCCGCGAGCTGTCGGAGGATCTCGATCTCCCGTTCGCCCAGCCGGTCCAGCGTGGCCTGCAGCGGATCGAGGCTCTCGGCCGCGAGCGCTGTGGGCCACGTCGTCGCTCATGGCGCGCTCGCCGCGCGCCACCGCGCGGATGGCGCGGATCAATGCCGCGGGCTCGCTGCTCTTGGTGACGATAGCCGCCGGCGCCGGCGCTGAAGGCCGCCTTCACCACGGTGACTTCGCTGTGCATGCTGAAGACCAGGATGCGGGCAGAGCGGTCGCGGGCGCGGATGTTGCGGATTGCCTCCAGCCCGCTCGCCCCCTGCATCGAGATGTCCATGATGACGATATCGGGCGCATGGGCCTTGAAGGCAGCTATAGGCCTGCGCCGCGTTCTCGGCTTCGGCGACGACCGTAAAGCCACCCTGGTTCTCCAGCACGCGCCGATAGCCCTGGCGCACCACCGGGTGGTCATCGACCAGCAGGATCGAGATGCCGTCGGCGATGTCCGCCGTCCGTCATGCCGCGAGCGGAATGGTCGCGGCGACGCTGAGCCCGGGCTGCAGGCCCGATCGACAGCGAGCCGCCGACGGCGGCGATCCGCTCGCGCATTCCGGTCAGGCCGAAGCCGGAGGACTTGCGCAAGATCCGCGTGCGTCGCCGCCGCCATCATCCTCGACGCAGATCAGAAGCGCATCGTTCGTTCCGCTGCTGCCGTTCGATCCTGGAGCAGATCTCGCGACGCCGTGGTGTGGCGCAGCGCGTTGGTCAGGCATTCCTGCGCGACGCGATAGGCCGTCGCGGCCACCGGTCCCTGCATATCGGCGAGATCGCCCTGCAGGTCGAGGCTGGATGGTCGGCCGCGCGGCATTTGCTAGCGCCAGCTTTCGATGAGTGCTGATCAGGCTCGCCTCCAGCCCGAGTTCCTCGGCGGCAAGCGGCTGGCGCAGCCGGCTGAGCGTCCCGCGCAGGCAGGTCATCAGATGCGCAGCGTCGCCTTGCGAGATCATCCGCGCATCCTGCCGCGCACCTCGGTATCGTCTTGGCGCTCGGCGCCGGCTGCTTCGATCGTGCTGGCGAAGGCGAGGATCGCGGTCAGGTTCTGGCCGAACTCGTCATGCAGCTCGCGCGCCAGCGCGCGCCGTTCCTCGTCGCGGATTTCGAGCAATCGTTGCGTCAGCGCGGCGCGCTGCTCGGTGGCCTGCGCCAGCCGGTCGCCGAGCTCGCTGACGGCCTGGCCGATCATCGCAAGTTCCATCGAACGGAAGCGCGGCAGCACGGTGCGGTATTGCCCGCCGGCCATGCGCTGCAACGCGACGACGATCGATCGCGCCGGCGCCAGCGTGTGCGCGATCGCGAGCGAGGCGAGGATAGCCGATCGCCAGCGCCATCAGCAGCGCGACGCTCGATATTGTCCTGGATGTGCTGCCAGGCGAGCTCGATCGCGGCGTCGGGATCGGCCGTCGCCGACACGGTGCCGGCGGTGGTCGTGCGGGTGCTGATCGGCTGCGCCACCGCGGCGTGGTCGCCGAGCAGCGTCTGCACTGTCGTCGCGAACCAGGCCGGCGGCGGCTCGCCCAATCCCTTGCTCTGGCCGCAAAGCGGCTTCTCGAATGCGAGCTTGCGGTTCAGAACGCGACGCAGACGCCGGGCGAAATCAGCTTCATGGTCTCGAGTGGTGCGCCATTCCGGAACCGGCAGACAGATGTTCGCGCGTTCTGCTGCTGCGCAGCAGGAGTTCCTGCCAGTACAGCGCCTCAAGGCCTGGGAGACGCGCTTGGCGGATGCGCTCGTCGCCCGGTCGACGCTGCGATAGGCATCGAATGTGGCCCAGACCGTCGCTGCTCCGAGGCAGACAGCGACGATCACGAGCAGACGGGCGATGAGCTGAAGCACGAGGCGCATGCGATCATCTCCACAGAGTATGCGGAGGAACCTAACAACACTCCGTGCTGCCGCTGCCAATTGCAAGATGCGGCGCCCTCGGCATCGATCTCGGGAAAATTTCCCAGCCGCTTCGCGGGCATATCTCTTTGGACGCCGCCTCCTGGCCTCTGCTTAACTGATCGCATGCGCCGGCGGAGAGCCGGATGCAAGGGAGCAACGCGACATGAGCGCGGTCAGCAGTGCCGAAATGGCAGTTCCGTCGGCGGAGGGTCCGGAGCGCGGGCCGCTGCTGCTCTGGATGATCTTCACCGGCCTGTCGATCTTCGCCGCGGTGGTGCTGTGGCGCTATGGCTTCATCCATCTGATGGTCGCCTCCGACCGCACCTATATTTCGAGCGTGATCGCCGCGCTCTATGTCGTCACCTGCGTGCATTGCTTCTGGCGCACGCGGGCGATTGCGCGCGAAGCCGAGGTGGCCCGGCGCTGCCGCGCGATCCTGACCGGGCCTGACGCGCGCGCGGCGCTGCGAGCCGGATGCGCGTGCGCTGCCGCCGGGCCTCGTGACCGATCACATCCGCAGCCTCGTCACCAAGGCCGAGACGCAAGGGGCAGGGCGCATCGACCAGACCTTGCTGTTGCGAACGCTGGCCGACCGGCTGCGCGGCTCCAACGGCTTTGGCGCGTTCGCCTCCGATACGCTGATGAAGCTCGGCCTGCTCGGCACCATCGTCGGCTTCATCATCATGCTGGCGCCGATCGCCGGCCTCGATGCCGCCGACAAGGTCGCGATGAAATCCTCGATGGGCCTGATGAGCGACGGCATGGCGGTCGCGATGTACACGACGCTCGCGGGCCTGGTCGGCTCGATCCTGGTGCGCATCCAGTACTACATGCTCGATGCCGCGACCCAGCGGGTGTTCTCCGGATGCGGTGATGCTGACCGAGACGCGGGTGACGCCGGTGCTGGAGCGTCCCTCGGAGCGCCGCATCATGATGGATGATTTCGGCCTCTATCCGCGCGAGGAGCAGTTCGATCCGTTCAGCGTCATGCTGTTCAAGGCGTTGCAGGTCGTCGCCTTCCTGTTCTTCATCGCGCTGCTGTCGATCTCGCCCGATGCCAAGGACGGCAAGGTCGACTCCAAGGCCGAGTTCATCATCACGCATGGACTGGCCGGACAACCATCCCGACGATCTCGACCTGTTCGTGCAGGACCCGATCGGCAATATCGCCTGGTACCGGCATCGCGAGGCCGGCTTCCTCACGCTCGACCGCGACGATCGCGGCGGCGCCAACGATTTCATCCTGGTCAACGGCAAGAAGATCCCGTCGCCGATCCGCGAGGAGATCGTGACCGTGCGCGGCCTCGTTGCCGGCGAATACACCGTCAACGTCTCGCATTTCCAGGCCGACCACCGGCCAGCCGGTCGCGGCCACGGTGAAGGTGCAGAAGCTCAATCCGACCGCGCAGGTGATCTTCGACGACAAGGTGATCGGTCGATCATACCGGCGACGAGAAGACCGCGGTGCGGTTCAAGCTCGATGCTGCAGGCAAGGTGATCGACGTGTACCGGCGGCCGAAATCGCTGCTGGAGACGTTCCGCGAACGTGCGCGCAACGGCGCGGACATCGATCCCAAGACCGGCGTGCGGATGTTACGGCCATGAGCAGCCTGCAGATCGGTCATCGTCATGCTGTCCGTCAGCTACGCGCTGATCGGCGCGCTGCTGCTGCTGGTGCTGGTCTATGCCCGCCTGCCGTGGCCGGCCAAGGCGGCCGCCGTGATCGTCACCAGCGCCTTCTATGTCGTCAGCTTCGTCGGCAGCGCGGCCTGCTCGGCTGGGCCAGCATCGACCGGCTGCCGGCCGAGCTTCAAGCTGTTGCAGGCGCGGATCGTCGACCCGCACACGGTCGAGGGCGATCCGGGCTCGGTCTATCTCTGGGTCGAGGCGCTCGACGACGACAACCGGCCGAGCGGCGTGCCGCGCGCCTATCGGCTGCCCTATAACGATGCGCTGGCCGACAAGACCCACACGGCTGCAGACCAGATCGCGGCCGGCCATCCGCAGGGCGGCCGCGCCGCCGATTTCGGCACCGGCGAGGGCGGCATGATCGACGCGGCGCGCGAATACATCCTGCCGAAGACCATCATCGAGACCTCGGGCGGCGATCCCTCGACCGGCGAGTTCAAGGCCGGCGTCACAGGCCGGCGACGGCGTCTCCTTCACGCCGCTGTTGCCGCCGCGGATGCCGCCGAAGGACCAGGAGCAGTAGGCGACGGGAGTTTGCTCAGACGGCCGTTCTGGAGAGGTCGGCGCGCCGTTCAGGTGATCAGTGCCTGCCGTCCGGCGGCGATGTCGACGAGCGTCCTTGAAAACCTGCCGTACGTGCCAACCTGTCTGCCGGCGAACTTTGTCGCGACGTCGAGGATATCGAGGGGCGAGCGCGTCGAGGCGAGGCTGGCGGCGAAGTCGAGCTGGTCTCGCGCCATCTCCATGAACAGCGTCTGGCAGGCCTCGATGCCGGCGATTGCCTTCAACGGTCCTGCCATTGGCCCTGTCATGGGTCCTGCCAGGGGCCGGTCCGCCTTTGGCGAGGAACTGGCCGTCCTCGCTTCACCCATGGCAGCCTGGACCGGTTCCTCGGCTTCCGCCCGGGCTTCGACAGGGAGGTCGACGTCGGGCTTCGGCTCGGCAAGATGCAGGGGCAGCGTCGGCTTCGCTTCGAGTTCCGGAGGTGGGACCGGCGGCAGTGCGCTGTCGATGTCCTTGTCGATTTTCTGGCCGGAGAGTTCTGGCAGCCTCGTTTCAGTGACAGGAGAGGCCTGCAGCTCATCTCCATCCGAGCCTGTCAAGGCGGGGACCGAGACGGCGCGCTCCGGCGTCGATGCGGGCTTCGCAACGCCGGTTGCTCCAGCGTCCGTCTTGCGGGGCTTGTTGGTTTTACGCTTGCTCATTTCGGCGTTCCTCTGCGGCGTTGCCGGACGGTGAGGCGAATCCGACCTGATCCAATCGCGTCGTCAGGCAATTGGTTCCGCAGGCCATCATCTGCGCGACCGTCAGCCACTCTGCCGCGAGCGCCTGGGGCCTTTGGATTTGCGAGCTGAAAATGGCCGTCGGGAGACCTGGAGGAAATGAAGACATCAGTGCGTAGGGCGGATTAGCGAAGCGTAATCCGCCGCCGCGACGACAAAGGTGATCGTTATGGTCACAAAGCGTCGGCATTCCGCGGTGGCATACGATGACCGTCCTTCGACGGAGGATGATGTTATGCTCAATGGTCAAACCATTGTCGAGTTGCGCCAGTGCGGCGGATTACGCTTCGCCAATCCCCCTGTTAGCCGACGTATTTGAATGCGAGTTTGTGTTCCAGTTTGGAAAAGACGGCAAGTGTGCGCCGCTGCATCACGAAAGTTGAGGCGACGCGCTTAGCCCTTCGCGGCGGTTACGGGCGGCACCGGCAGAATAATTTCGGAAGCGACCTTCCAATCGCTTCCGACGCGAAGCCAATTGATGATCATCAGAAACGGCCTGGCTGTTCCATCCTGTCCCGCATAAGAGACCGTGATGTTCATCGGCACGTAGGATTCGGCGACGTCGCGCGTCAGGCCGACAACCTTGAGCTTCGAATAATCTGGCTCGAGCACGACCGGACCGGAGCTGCCGATGTCATGCAGCTTTTGATCAATCGCCTCGTTGCCCCAAAAGCCGGCCCAGTTCCCCTCGGACGGGATCGCGCTCTTAGCCACCAACAGGGTCGAGGGCGATTGCCAGAACATCCCATGCAGAGCCTTGAAATCGTGCTTGTTGGCCAAGTCCATCAGCCTGCCGAATTTCGATTTGATCGCGCTGAGGGTCGCAACGTCCAGCGGCTCTTTCCCGAGGGCGGGAGCAGCCGCGGCAGCCCCGGTGGAAAGAGCCGAGGCCGTGAGAGTGACAAGCAGTGTCTTGTACATGCAGGGATTTCCCTTCCAACGTCTGGCTCGGATCATGACGACGTCCGTCGCGTTCCGCGGTTGGTATGAGTTACCACTTCCCGCTTCATCTGCCGAAGACTATCAGGACGTTTTAGCTTGCACATTCGCGAAGCAAGCGCTGTGATTTTCGCATCGAGATTGCGGGCGACGGCAAGAGCTTCCGAGCTGCCATAATGCAGCAGATAACTCTCCATTTTGTCATAAGAGACGTGCACGCCATCGGGACGCTCATCAATGAGCACCGTGACTGGAGCGTAGGATCCGGCATCGGGCACGTGCTTGACCATTTCTTTCATGATGAGTGGATTGCCGACCACAAACCGCATGATCTTAGGCGTCTTGGATCCAGCTTCGCGACGCAGAATGTCGCCCAAGTCGAATTCCGCGAAGAGCATAAGGTCCGTTCGGCCGAGGCCGCTCTTGTACAACGCGCTCCAAATCCGGGAAGGATTTTGCCGCCCTCGTCGCCTTGAAAAATTCGACCGATGTCGGGTTGCCCGACCGCCGACTTGAGCGCGGCCACAACATGCGTCGAATGGTTTTAAGCTCGTGACGCTGAAACGCTCCACCTCGATCTTTGGCGATTGTCATTTGTCCTCCGTAACAACTCTCATGGATAAGGTGTCTCTGATCGCGTCGGAACGCGCTGAGGTCACGCACGCCGCAGGCTGTGCATTCAGGAAGGTCCGGACGTGGCTGACAAATATCTCGTGGTGCTGAAACAGGGCGCCGTGCCCTGAATTGGGATAGAGGACCAGCTGAGCGTTGCTGAGTTCCTTGAACATGGCGTAGGCGTTGTTCGCAGGCAGCATGGTGTCGTGGCTGCCACTGACCACAAGAGCGGGCTGGCGGATGGCGCGTAGAATGGCGTGCCCGGGATCAGGCGTGGCGCACCAGGTGATCAGCGCCTTGGCCTGCGGATCAGTTACCGCGCTGCCGTTATCGGTGTCCCGATCGTCCTTACGCACCTTCGTCCGCTTCAGGAAAGCCAAGCCGGACGACCGGCTGGCGGACGAATTCGTGAAGAACAGCGGCAGGCGGGGGTCCGGCGCATCGGTTTGGGAAAACGCCTCCTGCAGAACCGCTAACAGGTGTTCCTCTCCGCCTTTCGGCGCGGTGCCGACGAGGATGAGCTTGCGGACCAGCCGTTCGTGTTCGGCGGCGATCTGTTGGGCGACGCAACCGCCGAGAGAAAAGCCCAGCAGGTCGACCTCAGAAAAGCCGAGCAGATCGATGAAAGCGACTGCATCCCTTGCCATCGCCGCGACATTGTCGGGCGTTTGGCCGGTCGATCGACCGACCCCGGCATTGTCGAATGCGATTACCGGGCGATCGGCGGCGAGAGCGTTGACGACGGCGGGATCCCATGCATCGATGTTGCCCGAGAAGTGCTGCAGGAGAACCAACGGCGTTCCGGTCGCGGGGCCGAGGCGGCGATAGGCGAAGCGGATTCCGTGGCCTTCGACGTAACGGGTTGGCGCCGTTTCGAGCGTGGCGGCGTTTCCCTTCTGGCGATGTCGAGTTGAGTCATCTCATCCTCCGGATGCTTGGCATGAAATAATCGAGTGGGGGGACCGGTGTGGCGCAGCGACTAGACGTCATACCGAGATTTCTCTGCCGCTCCGGGTCGGCGGTTGCGCATCGTGCTCCGATGCATTGCTCTCGCGCGTGAGCGCTCCCGGCGCGAAAGCGCCGGGAGCGGTAACGTCACTTCGCGAGCGCTGGCCTTTTCGATCACCGCCGCGACTTGCTTCGCATGAACGACGAGCGAAGCATGGCTGCCGGCGACTTCTGTCGTCTGAGCCTTCATCCTGGCTGCGAAGACTTCTGGGCCTCGGGCGCGATCACCTTGTCCTTGGTGCTGATCACGTAGAACGTCGGCTTGTCATGCCAGGCGGCCACGTCGACGGGGGCCTCGAACGCAACGTGGTTCAACGGAAGCTGCGAGTTGGCCAGGTGCTCGAGCGATTTCGGGAGGAAGGTCAGCCGCGACGGCCGAAGGAAACACCTTGGGATCGATGTACAGTTGCCCTTCGCGTCGGGATGAATCGCGCGGCCGCCTTCGGTTGGCGGGCCGGCCTTGGACAGCGTCGCCAGGGATTGTCCCACGTCAGGCGCGAAGGCGGAAACGTAGACCAGCGCCGAAACCTTGGGATCGTTGCCGGCTTCCGTGATCACCACGCCACCCCAGGAGTGGCCGACGAGAACGGTCCTGCCGTCCTGCTTCGCGAGCGCCTGTTTGGTGGCATCGACGTCAGCGGCAAGCGAGGTGAGCGGATTTTCGACGAGCGTGACGTTGTAGCCTTTCTTCGTGAGAATATCGGCAACGGGCTGCCAGCTCGTCTGGTCCACGAAAGCGCCGTGCACGAGCACGATGTTGTGGGCCGCTCCCTTGGGCAGTTCGGCGGAATGGGCGGAGCCGACAAATGTCGTTCCGGCCAGGAGGACGGTGGCGGCTGAGAGGAGGATATTTCGCATTGATTGTTCCTGTTGGCATGTCGGACGAAGCAGGTCCGGGGGAATGGACAGGCGTTTCCAGCAAGGTCGCGGTTCTTCCATCTGCCGTTGGCGAATGGTTGCCGCACGTGACGTCGGCCCGCCGCGACATGACCTATTCTGCGGACCTTTCGGACGATAGAGATCAATCGTCCGGATGTTGTGTCCGATCGTCCACCGGTCTAATCTCGCCGGCATGGACATCCTCGCCCAGGTGCTCGATCGCGTTCGTCTCGGCGGGACGCTGCTCTTTCACTTCGAGCTCGGCCATCCCTGGAATCTGGAGTTGCCGGCGCGCCCCTACGCTCTGTTTCACTATCTCAGCCAGGGCTCGGCGACCCTCGCGCTCGGACAGGGACGGGAAATCCAGATGACCGACGGGCGATTTTGTCGTCATCACGCGCGGAGAGCCCCATGTGCTCTATTCGGATCGACGGGCCAAGCCTTTGCGGATCATGGATATCGATCGATCGTCGCCACGTCTTGGCTTCGTTCGTCACGGCGGCCGCGCGAAGCCGCTCTCGACCATGATCTGCGGCAATTTCACGGTGTCACGGCCGCTGTTTGGCAGCGTGCTGGAGTTACTTCCGCCTGTGCTCCTGCTGAAGCCGACGGCGGACGGTGGTTGGCTTGAAGCAATCCTGCGCCGCATGGTTAGCGAGTCCGCAGTTCGAGCGTCCTGGCCAACGCGTCGCGCTTTCACGACTGACGGAAGTGCTCTTTGTCGAGGTGCTGCGAAGCTGGATCGCGTCTCTCGGTCCCGGGCAAGGCGGCTGGCTCGGGGCCATATCCGACCCGCATATCGGACCGGCGCTCAAGCTGATTCACGAAAACCCGGAGCGGCCCTGGACCCTGAGCGAGCTTGGCCAGCGCGTGGGGCTCGGCCGCTCGGCGTTTTCGGCGCGCTTCACCAAGCTCGTCGGCCAGTCCATGCACCGCTATGTGATCGAACGCCGGATGGCGGAAGCGGCGTTCCTGCTGGAAACCAGCGATGAGCCGATCGCAAGGATTGCCAGCCGGGTCGGTTACGAGACCGCGGCGGCGTTTTCGAAGCTGTTTCATCGACATCACGGCCTGTCGCCCGGCCGATACCGGGCAACCCGGCGCACGAACAGCGGCGACAGCCAAGGGGATGTTCGGGAAGCAGGGCGGATGAGCGAAGCGTAATCCGCCGCGACCGCCAAGGTGATCATTATGGTCACCACGTGCCGGCGCTCTGCGGCTCAACCGGAAGCACATGCCTGGAGTGGTCGGCCGCTTATGATCCATTGCAGAACCTCTTCTGCAGCAAAGCTCGGTCGCTTTCGGCGCATGGCCTACACCAAAAAGCATTCCCTCAATCAATTTGGCTGAATCCGCCGCAATTCGGATAGCAGTGTGGTCGTCACTTGCTGTTTCAAAGCGACTTGGGGCCGTCCGCCCTTCGGCAAAAAATAAATCTATTGCTATTTTTCAGAAATCGTGGTTGTATGCCGCCATCCCGCCTCGTCGAGAGGGACGTTGCGCGCGATCGTCACGACACGTGAGGCGGGGATGCGATGGCCGCTCGGCTTGCGTCAGACGAACGCGAGCCTGGCGGACGTGAAGTCGTGTGGTCCTGACACCCCGACGCTGGTGTCCGGCGCAACGCGCAAGCGTTGTCGCCTACGGTGGCCAGAAAGCCCGGTGCACCGAGGAGATCACGATATAAGCGTTAAGACCGTCGCGCGGGGAATGCCGGTCTTGGGCTCAAAGGGTCGTCGCAACACTGGTTCGTTTTGTTTTCACCGATGACAGCAACTCGTCAAGCGCCTCGGCTGGCGTTTTCCAGCCCAGGGTCTTTCTCGGTCGGCCGTTGAGAGCCTCGGCCACCGCGGCTATCTCATCGGCGCTATAGACGCTCAGGTCTTCGCCTTTCGGGAAGTATTGCCGCAGCAGTCCGTTGGTGTTCTCGTTCGTGCCGCGCTGCCACGGGCTGTGCGGGTCGCAGAAGTAAACTTGGATGCCCGTATCGATCTTGAGACGCTCGTGCTGAGCCATTTCGGCTCCCCGATCCCAGGTCAGCGAACGCCGCAATTCTTCAGGCAGGGTAATGATGGTTCGCGCGATTGCATCGCGCACCGCCTCGGCTCCGTGTCCCGAGAGCGCCGGCCCGCCCTTGGCACGAGGACCGTCGCCGTGCCCCGCCAATCGAGGAAGGTGCAGCAGCATCGTAAAGCGTGTCGTGCGTTCGACCAGCGTGCCGATCGCCGAGCTCTCGCCACCTATAATCAGGTCTCCTTCCCAATGCCCCGGCACCGCCCGGTCTGCCACCTCGGCAGGGCGCTCGCTGATCATGATCTCCGGCGTGACAAAGCTTTTGCCCCGCTTGCCCGTGCGTGCCCTGGGGACCCGTCGCGCACGTCCCGTTCGCAAGCAACTCGTCAGTTCACGGCGGAGAGCTCCACGGCCTTGAACGAAAAGGGCCTGATAAATAGCCTCGGGGCTGATGCGCATCGTCTCGTCATCCGGAAAGTCGATCGGCAGGCGTCGGGCAATTTGCTCGGGGCTCCAGGCCTTCTTCCATCGCCGAACCTTGCACGTCTCTGATGACCGATGGCCCTTCCGATTAGCACGGCCACGCGCTTCGTCTGGCAGCGCGACCATACCGGAAAGCCGTTCTTCCACATAAGTCCGCAAGGCGGCGTTATAGGCAAGCTTCGCCGGTTTGGGGCGACGGGCTGAGCGATCGGCATGCCACTGAGCGGTCGTCGCCCGATAGGCCATCTTGCCGCCGTGGGTGGCCGCATTGCGATCGAGTTCGCGGGAAATGGTCGAAGCGGCCCGGCCCAGCCGGCGCCCGATCTCCTGCATCGAATGGCCTTGCATATTGAGAAGCGCGATCTCCTCGCGTTCCGCAAACGAAAGGTATCTCCCCGAGAGCGGCTTTGACGCCGGCCTGAAAATCGATGGGGGCATACCACCTGCCTTCCGGAATAATCTGTATCCGGCGTCAGGGGGCACTCCGACTTCGAGCGCAGCATCCTCGCTGCTCAGCCCTCTCGCAATCGCCCGCCAAAATCGTTCCTGTTCAGCCCGACCAGCAACCGGCGGACGTCCCTCAGAGCCCAGCCGCGCACGTGTCGATCTCTTCCTTCGAATGGCCATCGCAATCTCCAATTCTGGCGTGTTGCGACGACCGATTGAACTCCACCGGTTGTTTCGGCTGAACCTGTGGTACCTGCCGCCTGCATTTTTTTCTGCAGGCGGGCCATGGGTGCGGCCAGCATCCGGCATTCCCCGCGCCCTCTCGCCTTGCGAGCGGGTCCAGAGATCGCAAAGCTCGGGCGTGATCCGCCGCGAGAACGGGCGGTTGTGCGTCCAAAGTGCGAATTTTCGCTGTCGCATCAGGGCTCGAAAAGCTCCGTGCGCTTGCGTATCCTGTTTGCTGTTCTTTCCCTCCCGTGCGGAGGCGAGGGGACTTGTCGCGTGGAGGAAATCGGGTGCTGCTGGCGTTGTTTTCCGACATCCATGCCAACCGGCAGGCATTTGCTGCATGCCTGGAGGCGGCGCGATCGCGCGGGGCCGAGCGCTTCATCTGCCTCGGCGACATCGTCGGCTATGGCGCCGATCCGGAATGGTCGGTCGAGACCGTGATGGAGCTGGTCGCGAACGGAGGACTGGCGATCCAGGGCAACCATGATCATGCGATCGGATCCGACGGCCAGCGCATGAACGCGCATGCGCAGGCCGCGATCGATTGGACGCGCGACCGGCTCAGCGCGGCGCAGCGCCGTTTCCTCGCGGAGCTGCCGATGAGTATCGATGATGAAGACCGGCTCTATGTGCATTCCGAGGCCTCCAGCCCGGCCCGCTGGCACTATGTGCAGTCGACCGCCGATGCGGCGCGCAGCATGATCGCGACATCGGCGCAGGTGACGTTCTGCGGCCATATCCACCAGCCGGCGCTGTATTCGCTGTCGGCGACCGCCAAGATGACGAGCTTCGTCCCGACCTCCAACGCGCCGGTGCAGCTGTTGCGCGGCCGGCAATGGCTCGCGGTGGCCGGCTCGGTCGGCCAGCCGCGCGACGGCGATGCCGCGGCGTGCTTCCTGACCTTCGAGACCCGGACGCGGGAGGTCACCTATTGCCGCGTGCCATACGATGTCGAAACGGCGGCGCGGCGCATCCTTAGCCATGGCCTGCCGCCATGGCTCGCGGAGCGGCTGACCATTGGACGATAGCGCGATGGTGAAGTCTCCGGTGCACACAGGCGCCGTCATCGACGGCTTCGTGGTCGGCGACCGCGTGCATGCCGGCGGCATGGCGACGCTGTGGAGCGTTACGCATCCCGGCATCGACCGGCCGTTGCTGATGAAGATCCCGCGCGTCGCCGAAGGCGAGGATCCGGCCGCGATCGTCTCCTTCGAGATGGAGCAACTGATCCTGCCGAAACTGTCCGGGCCGCACGTGCCGGCGTGCTTCGGCATCGGCGACTTCGCCCATCAGGCCTACGTCGTGATAGAGCGCATTGCGGGCGAGACGCTCTACAAGCGCCTGCCGGAGCTGCCGCTGCCTTACGAGGAGGCGAGGGGACTGGTCGCCAAGATCGCGACCGCGCTTGCCGACCTGCACAAGCAACATGTGATCCATCACGACGTCAAGCCGTCGAGCATTATGTTTCGTCCCTCCGGCGAGGTCGTGCTGATCGATTACGGCCTGTCGTGCCACAGGCATCTGCCAGACCTGCTGCAGGAGGAATTCCGGGTGCCCTACGGCACCGCGCCCTACATGGCGCCGGAGCGGTTGACCGGCGTGCGCAATGACCCGCGCAGCGATCTGTTCTCGCTCGGCGTGCTGCTGTATTTTTTCACCACCGGCGTACGGCCGTTCGGCGAGAGCGAGACCCTGCGCGGCATGCAGCGGCGGCTTTGGCGCGATCCCACTCCGCCGCGCCAGCTCAAGGCGGATTATCCGCCGCGGTTGCAGGAGATCGTGCTGCGTTGTCTGGAGATCGAGCCGAAGCGCCGCTATCCGACCGCCGCGCAGCTCGCCTTCGATCTCAGCCATCCCGACCACGTGAAGCTTACGGCGCGCGCCGGGAAGCTCCGCCGCGATCCCATCATCACGGTGTGGCACCGCCGCTTCACCCGCGGCATGGTCGTTTCGCATGCGTCGCCTGATGTCGCCGCGGAGATCGCGTCGAGCCCGATCGTTGCGATTGCGATCGATACGGAAGGAACGGACGAACTCAACAGTGCGCTGCGCGTCACCGCGGCGCGCATCCTGGCGACGCTGCCTTCGGCGCGGCTCGCCTGTATCAACGTGCTGAAGCTCGGCCGCATCAGCGTCGACCGTATGCTCGACGAGCAGGGCAGGAGCAAGCATATCGACCGGCTGGTGCAGTTGCGGTACTGGGCCTCGCCGCTCAAGCTCGAGGCCGACAGGTTGACAGCGCATGTGCTGGAAGCGACCGATCCGGCTTCCGCCATCCTCGAATTCGCCGAAGCGAACAGGGTCGACCACATCATCATCGGCGCGCGGCAGGATTCGCTCTTGCGCACGCTGCTCGGCAGCGTGTCGGCCAAGGTCGCCTCGGAGGCCAATTGCACAGTGACGGTGGTGCGCCCGCCGCGGCTGGCGGTATCGAGCGAGGGGCAGAGTGGCGTGGCGGCGTCCTAGCGGCAGCGAGGTCTCATGATGTTGACGGTGCGATGCGGGGGCGGGGATTGACACCCATGGCGTTTGAATGAACATGGCAGCGTTCAGGTGCGCCGATCGTAAGACCGGCGCGTGGGAATGCGGTGTGGCCGGGCCGGCAAGCTCAAGCCAAATCCGCAGCTGCGCCCGCAACTGTAAGCGGTGAGCTCCTTCCATGATGCCACTGGGCGGTCACGTCCGGGAAGGCGGACCAGGAGCGTCGACCCGCAAGCCAGGAGACCGGCCTGAACAGTCATCCATCCGGCGTGCGGTGCGCGCCCCGGGGCGGCCTCCGCTGCGATGACACCACATAGGTTTCGCGGATGGAAGGATCGCCTGCATGCTGTCCCACCTGAAGAACGCGATCGACGATCATTCGGCCGATTCCCGCCCGCGGATCATCGCGCTCTACGCGTTCCTGTTGCTGATCAACGCTGCAGCCTGGATCTGGGCGATCGTGGCGTTGTCGGATCGGCCGGCGCTGCTCGGCACGGCGCTGCTCGCCTATGTGCTTGGCCTGCGGCATGCCGTCGACGCCGACCACATCGCGACCATCGACAATGTCGTGCGCAAGCTGATGCAGGACGGCAAGCGTCCGCTCGCAGTCGGCCTGTTCTTCGCGTTCGGCCATTCGTTCTCGATCGTGATCGCGGTGGCTGCGATCGCCGCCGCGGCGTTTGCATTGAAGAGCCGCTTCCAGGATTTCCAGGCGATCGGCAGCATCATCGGCACCGGCACCTCGGCCTTTTTCCTGCTCGCCATCGCCGTGATCAATCTGGTCATCCTGCGCAGCGTCTGGCGCAGCTTCAGGCGTGCGCGGCGGGGCGAGGATGTCGAAGAGCAGGAGCTCGACATGCTGCTGTCCGGGCGCGGTCTGCTGTCTCGCCTGCTGCGGCCGCTGTTCCGGATGGTCACCTCAAGCTGGCAGATGTTCGCGATCGGCCTGCTGTTCGGGCTCGGCTTCGACACCGCGACCGAAATCAGCCTGTTCAGCGTGGCGGCGGGACAAGCCTCCGGCGGCCTCAGCTTCAGCACCGTGATGATCTTCCCGGCGCTGTTCACCGCCGGCATGACCTTGGTCGACACCACCGACAGCGTGCTGATGGTCGGCGCCTATGGCTGGGCCTTCCTCAATCCAATCCGAAAGCTCTGGTACAATCTCACGATCACCGCGATCTCGGTCGTTGTTGCAGTGCTGATCGGCGGCATCGAGGCACTCGGCCTGATCGTCGACAAGCTCAAGCTCGAGGGTGGGGTCTGGGACCGGATTTCCGATCTCAACGAGAGCCTCGCCAATTTCGGCTATCTCGTGGTCGGCGTGTTCCTGGCGAGCTGGGTGATCTCGTTCCTGATCTATCGCTGGCAGAATTTGGAAAAGCCGGTCGCCCCGCAGTGAGCGCGCACGGCGCTCGCCCGAACATGGCGCCTCCCGGTTGTGCAGAGATATGATACGCTCCGGCACGTGCGAGAGGTCAATCCTGTTGCGCAGGCAAGATGCGGACCCCTGTCATGACGAGGTCAACTCCGCGGCCCGATCTGGCGAGCACTGGCGGTGTGCTGATCGATCCGCGTCAGGGCGACGTCGAGGACGACGCATCGAGTCCCAAAGAGCGCTCGCTGCTTGCAATCACCGGAAATCTGCTCGTCGAAATCAGTCTGCCGAAACTATTGTTCGCGTGGGCCATCTCGCTGCTGTTGCCCGCGGTGCTGCTCGGCGTCGCACCGTTGGTGGCGAGCGCATGGCTCGAGACGGTTTCGCAGCATATTGTGCAGCTGACGGAGATCGGCACCGCGCTGGCGCTGGTCGTGATCATCGCACTGGGATGGTTCGGCTGGCGGCCATTGTTTCGGATTGCGGAAGGCAACTTCTGGGCGCTCAATGCGCTGGCGGTCCAACCGGTCTACGTGTTTTGCCGCGAGGCGCTGCGCCATCTGGCCGAGCAACTCTTCCGGCATTCTGCTGCGACCGAGCTGGCTCGATTGCGTGCGGCGAGCTCCGCCGGCGCCGGTGTCATCCTCTGCGGATGCGCGCTATCGATAGCGATTCTGGTCTGGCCCGCCTCGCGCTGGATGGGCACGGTGGCTGACCTCGGCGCGTTGCACCGCCTCATCATTCCCACAATCGCCAACTCCGTCGCGCTCGTCTCCGTCTATCTCGGGATAGCGTCGCTCGTCTGGGGCATCGCGGATGCGAGCATGGACCAGCCGCTCGATCTTGCCGCGTTTGATACCGCGCAGTCAGGCAGCCGCACGTGGCGTATCGTCCATCTGTCAGACATTCATGTCGTCGGCGAACGATACGGTTTTCGGATCGAAAGCGGCCGTGGCGGCCCCCGTGGCAATGATCGCCTGATGAGGGTCATGGAGCGCATCGCGGCCATCAATGCCGCTCATCCTCTCGACCTCGTGCTCATCACCGGCGATATGACCGATGCCGGCCGCTCCACGGAATGGGCCGAATTTCTCGACGCGATGGCGCAGTACCCCGGTATCGCCGCCCGTGTGATCATGCTTCCGGGCAATCACGACTTGAATATCGTCGACCGCGCCAATCCGGCCCGGCTCGATCTCCCGTTCGGCCCCGGCAAGCGGCTGCGGCAGATGCGGGCCCTTTCGGCCATCGCAGCCGTGCAGGGCGATCGCGTGCGAGTCATCGACAGGCGCTCGGGGCGCGCCACGCGGACGCTCAATGAGGCTTTGGCGCCATACCGGCAAAGAATTGCCGACTTCGCGAAGCGTGGGGGCTTGCGCCGCTCCGCCAGGCTCGGAGGCATTTTCGACGATCAGTTTCCGATGATCCTGCCACCGCGAACCGAGGACGGGCTCGGCGTCGCCGTCCTGAACTCCAACGCGCAAACGCATTTCTCCTTCACCAACGCGCTCGGGTACGTCTCCGCCGAACAGGCCCGCCGCCTCGCGACGGCGATCGGCGGATATCCAAGGGCGCGATGGATCATCGCGTTGCACCACCACCTCATCGAATATCCCATGCCTGTCGTGGCGTTCTCGGAACGGGTCGGCACTGCGCTCGTCAACGGCAGCTGGTTCATTCGCAAGCTCAAGCCGATCGCCGATTGCGTCGTGATCATGCACGGCCACCGCCATATCGACTGGATCGGCGCGTGCGGCGCCATGAAGATTATCTCAGGCCCGTCGCCGGTGATGGGCGCAGCCGATGACGCGGCGACACATCTTTACGTCCACACGCTGGCAGCCGGACCCGACGGGCAGCTCCGCTTGCTTGCGCCCGAGAGAGTGGAGATCGCCGGCGTGGCTACCTGAACGGGCGCAGGTTCATGTGCCGGTTGGCATCCTTGTAGAGCAGATAGCGGAAGCGGCCAGGGCCGCCAGCGTAGCAGGCTTGCGGACAGAATGCGCGCAGCCACATGAAGTCGCCGGCCTCGACCTCGACCCAGTCGCGGTTGAGCCGATAAACCGCCTTGCCTTCGAGCACATAGAGCCCGTGCTCCATCACATGCGTTTCGAGGAACGGGATCACCGCGCCCGGCTCGAAGGTGACGATGTTCACATGCATGTCGTGGCGCACGTCGAGCGGATCGACGAAGCGGGTGGTGGCCCAGCGCCCGTCGGTCTCCGGCATCGGCACCGGCGTGATATCGGCCTCGTTGGTGACGAAGGCCTCCGGCGTCGCAAGGCCCGGCACGGCCTGATAGGCCTTGCGGATCCAGTGGAAGGTCGCCGGTACCTTGCCGTCATTGCGCAAGGTCCAGATGCTGCCCGGCGGCAGGAAGGCGTAGCCGCCGCTGCCCAGGCGATGCGAGGCGCCACCGAGCGTCAAGGTGACGGTGCCGCCGACCACGAACAGCACGCCTTCAGCTTCGGGATCGGGCTCCGGCTTGTCGCTGCCGCCGCCGGGGGCGACCTCGACGATGTATTGCGAGAAGGTCTCGGCAAAGCCCGACAGCGGTCGCGCGATCACCCAGACCCTTGTCTTGTCCCAGAATGGCAGCGCCGAGGTGACGATGTCGCGCATCACCCCCTTCGGGATCACGGCATAGGCCTCGGTGAACATGGCCCGGCCGGTCAACAGGTCGGTCTGCGGGGGGTGGCCGCCGGGAGGAACGAAATAGCTGCGCTTGTCCATGTTCAGTGCCTTGCTTTCAGTGCGTCCGGCGAGGGTCGATTACGGGATCATCAACGACAGCGGCTGATCCAGCCACACTTCCTCGAGATTATCCGCTCCCGTGCGATCGACCACCATGAACCGCTCGCCCTCCCCAAGAACCAGCAGCGGATGATGCCAGACGTTGCGGGCATAGTTGACGCCCTGGCGGCCGGTGGCGGTGAAGGCACGGTAGCTCGCGGTATCCCGAGGATCAGTGCAGACTACCACCAGCCACGGCCTGTCTTGCAGCGGCATGAACAACTGGCTGCCGAGCGGATGGCGCTCCATCAGCAGAATCGCGATCGGCTGCGGGCGCGGCCTGGCGTCGAACAGGCTGATATTGACCGGCGCGCCGTTGGTCGTGACATCGATGCCAGCGAGCGCGTTGAAGCGATGCGCAAAGCCCTGATTGATCTCGATGGGCGCAGCGCCGTCGGTCTCGACGACGTCGCCGAAAACAGCGAAGGCTGCTTTGGTCAAAGGCTCTGGCGTGAGCGCGCGCATCCGTTTGTCAGATCGCTTCGCCGCGGGCTTGCGCCGCAGCGCCGCGGATCGAGGAGATGTTGGTGCGATAGGACTCCATCGTCCCGCCCTTGAACACGGCCGAGCCGGCGACGAAGGCGTTGGCGCCGGCCGCCGCCAGCTGACCCGCGACATCGGGGGCAACGCCGCCGTCGACCTCGATGTCAACAGGACGTCCCGCGAGCATCGCGCGCAGATCCTGCAGCTTGCCGAGCGTGGAGGGGATGAACGCCTGGCCGCCGAAGCCCGGATTGACCGACATGATCAGCACGAGGTCGATCAGGTCGAGCACGTACTCGATCACGTTGAGCGGCGTCGATGGATTGAGCGAGACGCCGGCCTTCTTGCCGAGCGCGCGGATCGCCTGCAATGAGCGATGCAGATGCGGGCCGGCCTCGGCATGGACGGTGATGTGATCGCAGCCGGCCTTGGCGAAGGCTTCGAGATAGGGATCGCAGGGCGAGATCATCAGATGCGCGTCGAAGATCTTCTTGGTGTGCGGACGCAGCGCTTTGATGACGTCAGGACCATAGGAAATGTTCGGCACGAAATGCCCGTCCATCACATCAAGATGGATCCAGTCGGCCCCGGCCGCATCGACCGCGCGCACTTCATCGCCCAACCTGGAGAAGTCGGAGGCCAGGATCGAGGGCGCAATCACGAGAGGACGCGGCGTGAATGACGAGGTCATGGGCGCTGTTTCCGGATCGAAAGGGATCTGAGGCCGTAACATGCAGGCTTCGTTCCGGCAATTAAGGGCGGGAAAAATCTGCCCGCCGCCGGCATGAAATGCCGGGACGATTTGCGCGCTGTCCAGGAAAAGTGCCGACATTTCAAGTGCTTTGACTTTGGCACGCCGCTTGCGACGGCCTGTTCGGCAAGTGTCTCGCCGCCGGCCTTCGGCGGCATCGCTGGAGTTCTGTCATGTGGTTTGCGCTTGGTGCAGCGTCCTCGATCTTCGACGGACTGCAATCGCTGGGCTCGTCGAAGTCGACGCAGGGCCAGTCGGGCAGCGGTCAGGCGTCGAGCCTGTTCGATTTCCTCGGCGGTTCCAATTCGAACGCCGCGACGGCCACGTCACCGGCGACAGTTGTCGGGCGCGAGCGCCACCTCGCAGATCGCGCCGCAGACGATGAGCGCGCTGATCTCGGCGCAGAGCGATGCGAACTCGGCAATCGCAACAGCGTCAACCTCGGCGACGGCCAGTGCCAATGCGAGCTACAAGGATCCGCTGCAGGACCTGTTCTCGCAGATCGACGGCAACGGCGACGGGTCGATCAGCAAGTCCGAGTTCGAGAGTGCGCTCGGCGCCGGCGGCACCAACACTGCCCAGGCCGACGACGTCTTCAACAAGCTCGACACCAATGGCGACGGCAGCGTCAGCATGGACGAGATGAAGACGGCGCTGCAGGGCGCCCGCGGCCACCATGGCGGCCATCATCACGTCGCACAGGCCTCCGATTCCGACAGCTCCACCGCGAGCACGAGCGGCAGTTCGGATAGCTCGTCGAGCAGCAGCGATCCGCTGTTGCAGGCGCTATCGGGCGCATCGAGCTCGTCGACCAGCAACAGCGACGGCTCCACCACCACCACGATCACCTATGCCGACGGCTCGAAAGTGTCGATGACGTCAGCGGCCGCATCGACCGCGTCGAACTCGGCAACCTCGTCCTACAATCTGATCGAGAAGATGTTCCAGCAAGAGGCGAACTCGCTGTCGAACTCGGTCGGATCGACGACCTCGCTCAGCGTGTAAGCGCCGCCGGCCAAACGCGCTATTTGCCGAACCGGCCCTGCCACGCGGGCAGCGCATCGGGGAAGGGCAGGGCGGTAGCGTGATAGACGCCACGCGCAATCGCACGCGCCAGCACGTTGCCCGCGACCATGCCGAGCTCGCTCAGGCCGACCAGCGGCTCGACCGGCTTGACCCCGGTTGCCGCAGCGAACACCACGTCGCCATCGAGCGGCAGGTGCACCGGATAGATCGCGCGCGCCATCCCGGTCTGCGCGACCATGGCCAGCCGCTTCGCCTGCGCCTTGCTCAAGCTGGCATCGGTGACGACCACGGCGAGCGACGTATTCTCGACGGCCGTCGCTGCTGATCCGCCCTTGATCCGCATCGCCAGCATGCCTGGCGTGAATTGCGCCGGCAGGCCGCGGCCGCCGTACTCGCCATCGACCTCGAACGGCGCGGCCCAGAACCAGGGACCATCGCCGACCGTGACGGTGCCGACGGCGTTGACCACCGCAAGCGCCGCGACCTTGATGCCGCCGGCGGTCATTGCCGACGCTGAGCCTAGCCCGCCCTTGAAGGTCGCCGTGGTGGCGCCGAGCCCGGCACCGACGCTGCCGAGCCCGAATGCCGTGCCGGCTGCGGCGGCTGCCTGATAGCCGAGATCGCGATAGGGCGGGAAACGGCCCCAGGCCTTGTCGCCGCCGTTCAGGAGATCGAACACCACCGCGCCGGGCACGATCGGCACGCGCGCCGCGCCGACCGCAAAGCCGCGGCCCTGCTCGGCGAGCCAGGCCTGGACGCCGCCGCCGGCGTCGAGGCCGAGCGCCGAGCCGCCGGACAGCGCGATCGCATCGACGCGTTCCACGGTATTGACAGGATCGAGCAGCGCATCGTCGCGCACACCGGGTCCGCCGCCGCGGATGTCGATCGCGGCGACCGCAGGCTGATCGAACAGGATGGCGGTGACGCCGGAGGCAAGCCTGGCGTCGTCCGCATGGCCGACGTGGACGCCTTCGATGTCGGTGAGCAGATTCTTCACGGGGTAGGACCGTCGCACTGAGCTGAAAGGACTGCTCGATCGTTATAACAGGCGCGCCCGCCGCTCAACGGGCAAGCGCGATCCGGATCATCCGGGCCAATTCCGGCTTTCGGTACGGTTTTGCGAGCAGCAGGACGCCGTCGTCGAGCCTGCCGTGATGGATCACGGCGTCCTCGGTATAGCCCGACGTGAACAGCGTCTTCAGCGCAGGGCGCCGTCGCCGGGCGGCGTCGGCAAGCTGGGCCCCGTTTATCGCGCCCGGCATGATGACGTCGGTGAACAGGAGATCGATCTCGGCATTGCCGTCGATGATGTCGAGCGCCTCGGCGGCGTCAGCGGCTGACAATGTCGCATAGCCGAGACTCTTCACCTGCGCCACGACATATTTGCGGACCAGTGCATCGTCCTCGACGATCAGGATCTTCTCGTCGCCACCGACGACCTCACTGGCCGCCGCCGTAACAGCCGTCCGCGATTTCTCTTCGCGCGAACGCGGCAGATACAGCTTGACGCAGGTGCCCTGGCCGACCTCGCTGTAGATCATGACGTGCCCGCCGGACTGCTTGACGAAGCCGAACACCATCGAGAGGCCGAGGCCCGTGCCCTTGCCGACGCCCTTGGTCGAGAAGAAGGGATCGAACACCTTCTCCAGATAGGCGCGGGGAATGCCGACGCCGGTGTCGCTGACTGCGATCATCACATAGTCGCCGGCGAGAACCTCGTTGTTGGCGTGCGCGTAATCGTCGTCCAGCGATACGTTGCCGGTCTCGAGTGTCAGCTTGCCACCCTGCGGCATGGCGTCGCGCGCGTTGAGCGCGAGGTTGAGGATCGCGGTGGTGAGCTGGTTCGGGTCGACCATCGCGCTCCAGGCATCGTCGGTGAGACGGGCCGACACATCGATGTGCTCGCCGAGCGTCGGCCGCAGCAGCTTGGCGGCCTCGACGACCAGCGCATTGACGTCCAGATCGACCGGCTGCAGCGGTTGCTTGCGGGCGAAGGCCAGCAATTGCTGCGTCAGTTGCGCGCCCCGCTCGGCGGATTCGTCGATCAGCTGTGCAATCGCGGCAAGCTCCGGCCGGTCGGCAACCCTGTCGGCGAGGATACCGATGGAGCCGGTAATCACCGTGAGGATATTGTTGAAGTCGTGGGCGACCCCGCCGGTAAGCTGGCCGATTGCCTCCATCTTCTGCGCCTGGCGGGCCTGCGCTTCGGCCGCGCGCTTCTCGGTCTGGTCGCTGCCGACAAAGAAGTAGCGCTGCACCGGCTCCGACCAGGTCGCGACCCAGCTGAGCACGACGGCGCGGCCGTCCCTGTGCAGCAACTGCACCTCGTGCCGGCGCACTCGGCCGTCCTGCCGGGCTGCGCGCATTTCGCTGCGCGCGCGGTCGAGATCGGCGGGATAAATGAACTCGGCGGCGTTGTGGCCCATCATCTCGTCGGGACGACGGCCGAGAATCGTGAGTGAGCTCGGGCTGACCTGGACTACCGTGCCGGCGCCGTCAGTGACCAGGATGAGATCCTGCGAGGTCTCGAAAACGCGCTGCCGTTCCTCGATCTCGCGACTGAGCGCGAGCTGCGTCCGCCTGCTCTCGGTGATGTCGCGCACCACCTTGGAGGCCCCGATGACCGTTCCGTTCGCTGCATGAATCGGCGAGATGGTCGATGAGACCTCGAGCCGCCGCTCGTCCTTGCGCTGTCGGACCGTCTCGTGTTGCTCGATCGATTTCGTTGCGGCGGATTTTCGCAAGAATGCTGTCCACCTCGACATGGCGCTCAAGCGGAACGATCAGCGAAATGTGGCGGCCGACGGCCTCCGCTCCGGAATAACGGAACAGCTGCTCGGCCGCCCTGTTCCATGAGGTGACGACCCCGTCGAGCGTCATGGTGAGGATGGCATCGTTCGAGGATTCTACCACGGCGCTGAATAGCCGCTCGCGCTCGCTGTGCCGTTCGCGAAGCTGCTGAAGCAGGCGCGACAGCTTGACCTGCAGTCCGACATTGTCGACCAGAAGGACGGCCAGCACGACGCTCGCGGCGCAAAGTCCGTAGAGCCGCCCGGCATAGTAGCCGAGGTCGAACCGCGTCGCATTGAAGATCGTGGTGAGCGCTATGTCGAGCAACCCGGCAATCAATGCGACCATCAGCCAGATATCGAGCACGCTGTGCGGGCGCCGTATCCACAGCACGAGCAGCGTCGCGACCGTGAGCAGCGCGATCATCGAGATCACGAAGATGAGGGATGGGATCGACTTGTCGCCGACGGTCAGCACGGGAAGCCGATCATGCCAGGCGACGAGCAGCCAGGTCAGGATCGCAAGCATGATCAGGACCGCCGCGCCGCTGCGCAGGATCGCGGACATTGCGGATCCGCCCACCCGGTCGCCGCTGCCATCGCTCTTTGAAAGGGCGTAGGCCATCGCGAACAACGGAAAGCCCAAATGCCAGATCACGTAGAGCCGTGCGACGCTCTGCGGTCCCGCGCCGAGCGGGTCTGTCGCGGTGAACAGGCCAAGAAACGCCAGGGTATGAAGCAGCACGGCGACGGCCGTGAACAGGTATCCGCAGGCGAGAAACAACAGCGCGCGCGACCTCAGAAGCGCGAATTGCGAGAACAGCAGCACCGCGGTGACGAAGTCGTTGATCGTGAGCGCAGACTGATTACCTGCGATCAGCGCCGGCACGCTTGCGAGCTGCACTTTGGCGAACGGCACCGTGACCACGAAGGCGGCAGCCGACGCCGCGATGACCGTAAGCGCCGCGATGCGATCGCGACGACCGGGGGGAGCCGTCGAAAGGAAGATATTGTGGTCGTCGTTCGCCTGCATTTCAAATCCCCGCGCGACGGCCGTGATGTCCGCCGGAAACCCGGCGGGCCGATCGCAAATAATTAGTACGTCAAAACAATCAGAGGTTACATTGTACCAATGCGCTGCAGATTGCCTGCAGTTTAGTGACCGATGCAGTAACCGCCTCTTTACTGCCTCACCGGAATAATAACTCCGTAGTTGTACCTGTTTCTTTTTTACGTTGTACGCTGTCCAAAAGAAAATATTGGAGCTGGCGATGCCGCGCATCATCGTGGTCGATGATCAGAAGGACGTCCGCACCATGATCAGCATGGTACTGCGGGTGAATCACTTCGAGGTCGTCGAGGCTGCCAGTGCCGCTGCCGCTCTGCGGGCGTTCGGCGAAGCGCATTTCGACGCGGCGATCGTGGACGTCTTCCTCGACGAGTCCAATGGCCTCGAGCTCGTAGCCTGTATGCGCGAACTGGTTCCCGAACTCCCCGTGGTCGTGGTGTCCGGCATGGCTGCTTTCGACGGCGCGGCGATGTCGGACGATCTGGCCCGCGTGGTCTACCTGCAGAAGCCGTTCCGTCCCGCGGAACTGCTGCGTGCCGTCGCCGCTGCCGGTGCTGCAGTGCAGGCGCCGCAGGTTGTCGGCGCAGGGTATTTAGCGGCTCGCATCGGTAGCTCTGCTGCGGGACAGCAATGGCGACAAAAAAACGCCCCGGCATGCCGGGGCGTTTGCAGTTAGTCGCTTCAGGGTATCAGGACCCCTTGGGATTGACCTCGGTGTAGTTGCCGTTGGCGTCCCATTTGTAGACGACGTAGTCGAGCTGCTTGATGTCGCCCTTGGCGTCATACTCAAGCTTGCCGATCACGGTGTCCCAGGAGCCGGCCTTGATCGTGGCCATCACCTTCTTCGGATCGGTGGTGCCGGCCTTCTTCGCCGCCTGCGACCAGACCTGGATCGCCGCGTAGGTGTAGAGCGTATAGCCCTCGGGATCGATGTTCTTGGCCTTGAACTTCTCGACGATCGCAGCCGCCGTCGGCTTCTTGCGCGGGTCGGGGCCGAAGGTGAAGAGCGTGCCTTCGCCGGCCGGACCGGTGATCGACGCGAATTCCTTGTCGGCCATCGCATCGCCCGCCATCAGGATGGTCTTCATACCCTGGTCGCGCATCTGACGCAGGATCAGGCCGGCTTCCTGATGATAGCCGCCGACATAGACGAGATCGATGTTCTCGCGCTTCAACCGCGAGACGATCGCGTTGAAGTCCTTGTCGCCCTTGTTGTAGCTCTCGTAGAGCTTCTCGGTGACGCCGGCCTTGTTGAGCGCCTTCTTGGTCTCGTCGGCAAGACCCTTGCCGTACGTGGTCTTGTCGTTGAGGATCGCGATGTTCTTACCCTTGAAGTTCTTCGCGATGTAGGCGGCAGCCACCGCGCCCTGCTGATCGTCGCGACCGCAGACGCGGGCGACGTTCCACAGGTTGCGCTCGGTGAACAGCGGGTTGGTCGAGGCCGGAGTGATCTCCAGCACGTTGCCGTCGGCGTAGGCTTCCGATGCCGGGATCGACGATGACGAGCAGTAGTGACCGGCGACGAATGGAATGCCGGCGGAGGCGATCTTCTCCGCTACCGAGCGCGCCTGCTTCGGATCGCAGGCGTCGTCCTCGCTGTCGAGCGCGAGCTTCTTGCCGAGCACGCCTCCGGAGGCGTTGAGCTGCTCGATCGCCATGTCGGCGCCGTTCTTCATCTGCCGCCCGAAAGCGGACTTGCGTGCCGGTCATGGGACCGGCCACAGCGATGGTGATGTCGTCCGCCAGTGCCGCAGTCGAGAGCGCCATGGTCGCGCCCAGAGCCAAGCCGATGAGTTTGAGTGGTTTCATGAGAAATCCCCGATGGTGATCGATACGAACGATCCGGCGGACCGGATCGTCAGATCGCGTGCATTGTGGCTGATTTTACCGCGAAGTCACCGGCAATTTTCGGGCAAATGACGTTCGCAGCCCGGTATTCGGTCGGCCAGGCGCTCGGCATCTCAGCCGTGGCGGCCGCCTTCCAGATAGGCGGCGCGAATTTCCGGGCCGTTGCAGCAGCTCGGCGCCGGAGCCGGCGAGGGTGATCAGTCCGTTGACCAGCACGTAGCCGCGATGGGCGAGCTTCAGCGCATGATTGGCGTTCTGCTCGACGATCAGCACGGTGAGGCCGTCCTGCCTGTTCAGCGTGCGGATCGCATCGAAAATCTGGCGGGCGATCAGCGGCGCCAGGCCGAGCGACGGCTCATCCAAAAGCAGCAGACGCGGGCTGCTCATCAACGCGCGCCCGATCGCCAGCATCTGCTGCTCGCCGCCCGACAGGGTGCCGCCGCGCTGCTCCATGCGCTCCTTGAGCCGCGGAAACAGCGCGAACACCCGTTCAAGGCTGTTGGCACGCTCGGCCTCGCTGGTATCGGTGGCGTCCGCGCCCATCTGCAGGTTTTCCGCGACGCTCATCCGCGGGAAGATCCGCCGGCCCTCGGGCGCTTGCGCGATCCGCAGCCGCGCGATCTGATGCGTCGGCACCCGGGTAATGTCGGCGCCGTCATACAGGATCTGGCCGGTGCTCGCCCGCGGCCGGCCGAAGATCGACATCATCAGCGTCGATTTGCCGGCGCCATTGGCGCCGATCAGGGCAACGATCTCGCCGGGCTTGATCTCGAGATCGACGCCCTTGAGCGCTTCGATCTTGCCATAGGCCGCGCGCAGGTTACGGATCGCGAGCAGGGGGAAGACGGGAGCTTTGTCGTGCGGCGCGATCACGTCCCACTCCCCATCACCGCGATCGCTTCCTCTTCGTCGGCGCCGAGATACGCCGCGATCACCTTGGGGTCGTCGCGCACCGCGTCCGGCGTCCCCTCGGCGATCTTGACGCCATAATCCATCACGACCACGCGGTCGGAAATCTCCATCACCACGCTCATGTCGTGCTCGATCAGGAGGATCGAGGTGCCGTGCTCGGCACGGATCGACAGCAACAGCTCGCTCAGGCTCGCACTCTCGCGCGCGTTGAGGCCGGCCGCCGGTTCGTCGAGGCACAGCAGCGCGGGCTCCGTGCACATCGCGCGCGCGATCTCGAGCCGGCGCTGGTCGCCATAGGCGAGGTTGCCGGCGGCATCGTCGGCGCGGTCGAGCAGGCCGATCCGCTTCAGCCAGAACGTCGCCGCATCGATCGCGCGCTTCTCCGCGCTCTTGTAGGAGGGCACGCCGAGCAGCCCCAGCAGCGTGAATCCCGAGGCGCGCATCAGTGCGTTGTGCTGCGCGACCATCAGGTTCTCGAGCGCCGTCATGCCGGGGAACAGCCGGATGTTCTGGAAGGTTCGGGCGACCTTGGCCTGTTTGGAGATCTTGTAATCGTTCAGCGTCTGCAACTGATACTGGGTGTCGTCGACATGGGTCAGCCGGATCGCGCCCGAGGTCGGCTTGTAGAAGCCGGTGATGCAATTGAACACGGTGGTCTTGCCGGCGCCGTTCGGCCCGATCAGCGCGGTGATCTGCTGCCGCCGTGCCTCGAACGACAAATCGTTGACGGCCACGATGCCGCCGAAGCGCATGGTCAGATGCTCGACGGCGAGAATGGGGGGCGCACTCATCCGTGGCCTTCCTTGACGAGGTCGGAGGAGATCGCCTCGGCCTTCGTGAGGAAGACCGTGGGGGCGCGATGGCCGATGATGCCGCGCGGACGCCAGATCATCAGCAGCACCATGGCAAGCCCGAACACCAGCATGCGGTAGGTCTCGAGGCTGCGGAACAGCTCGAAGCCGCCGATCATCGCCAAGCGCTGCGAGAGCGACGCCGAGCTGCGAGCCCATGCCGCCGAGCACGACGATCGCAAGCACCAGCGCCGATTCCTGGAAGGTGAAGGATTCCGGGCTGATGAAGCCCTGCCGCGTCGCGAAGAAGGCGCCGGCGAAGCCGCCGAACATGGCCCCGGTCGCGAACGCTGTGAGCTTGGTGGTGGTGATGTTGATGCCGAGCGCGCGGCAGGCGACCTCGTCCTCGCGCAACGCTTCCCAGGCCCGCCCGATCGGCAGCCGCCGCAGCCGGATCGTGACCCAGTTGGTGAGCAGCGCCAGTGCCAAGATCAGATAGAACAGGAAGACGATGCGGTGGGTCGCCGAGAAGGGAATGCCGAGCCTGGCGGCGAGCCCGTCGGGACCCGGATTCAGTGGAATGCCGAACAGGGTCGGGCGCGGAATGCCGGAGATGCCGTTCGGTCCGCCGGTCAAATCCTGCCAGTTGAGAATGACGAGGCGGATGATCTCGCCGAAGGCAAGCGTCACGATGGCGAGGTAGTCGCCGCGCAGCCGCAGCACGGGGAAGCCGAGCAGCACGCCCCATAAGGCGGCGAGGATGCCCGGCCAGCGGCAGGCAAACCCAGAACGACAGGCCGAATGTGGTCGACAGCAGGGCATAGGAATAGGCGCCGACTGCGTAGAAGGCGACATAGCCGAGGTCGAGCAGGCCGGCGAGACCGACCACGACGTTGAGGCCCCAGCCCAGCATCACGTAGGTCAGCACCAGGATGCCGAGATCGAGAAGGTAGCGCTGATTGTAGAAGATCACCGGGACCAGCAGGGCGAATACCAAGCATCACCGGGCCGAGGAAGCGGCCGGCGAAGGCGACGCCCCGCTGCACCGGCTTTGGAATGAGGCCCGCCGTGCCGGCGAGCGGACCGAGCCAGCGCCGGAACAGCTCGACCGCGATCGAGCCGACGAACACCGCAGCAACGAGCTCGGCGAGCTCCTCGAAGCGGGTCCAGAATACGAGCTGCCCGGTCGGACCCGCTTCGGTCCGGATGCCGACCATCAGCGAGAACAGGCCGAGCGCAATCAGCGCGCTGAGGAAGGCCTTCTTGAGGATGAAGGCCATGCCTGTCGGCTGGTCTTCGTTTGTGGATACAGGAAGGGATGCGCCCACGCGAAACCGCCGTCAGACTTTTTCGACTTCGGGCCGGCCGAGCAGGCCGGTCGGAAGGAAGATCAGGACCACGATCAGGATCGAGAACGCCGCGACGTCCTTGTACTCGACCGAGAAATAGGCCGACCACAGCGTTTCGATCAGGCCGATCGCCAAGCCGCCGAGCATTGCACCCGGCAGCGAGCCGATGCCGCCGAGCACGGCGGCGGTGAAGGCCTTGATGCCGGCGACGAAGCCCATGTAGAAATCGACCAAACCGTAGTAGAGCAGATACATCATGCCCGCGACAGCGGCGAGCGCGGCTCCGATGACGAACGTCATCGAAATGGTGCGGTCGACGTCGACGCCGAGCAGCGAGGCCATGGTCTGGTCCTGCTCGCAGGCGCGCATGTCGCGTCCGAGCCGCGTGCGCGACACCAGCCAGGTAAACAGCGCCAGCAGCACGACGGTGGTGATGACGACGACGATCTGGACGTTGGAGAGTCGCACCACGAAGCCGTCGGCACTCTCGTGCAAGGTGTGTCCGCCGGTGATGATCGGCGGCACCGGCTTGACTCGCGCGCCCTGCGCCACCTGCGAATAGTTCGAGAGCACGAAGGACATGCCGATGGCGGAAAGCATCGGCGCCAGCCGGAAGGAATGGCGCAGCGGACGGTAGGCGATGCGCTCGACCGTCCAGCCATAGAGCGCGGTGATGGCCATCGAAACCAGCAGCACCAGCAGCAGGATCACCGGCACCGCGGTCAGTCCAAGCGAGACCAGGATCAAGAACGAGATCAGCGCGATGAAGCCGCCGATCATGAAGATGTCGCCGTGTGCGAAATTGATCATGCCGACGATGCCATAGACCATGGTGTAACCGATGGCGATCAGGCCGTAGATCGAACCGAGAACGAGGCCGTTGATGAGCTGCTGAGCAAAATAATCCATGGACCGCCGATCGTTTGTTCGCAACGCAGCAAGAGCCCTCCGGCACAAGTAGGCCTCTGGACCATGCGTCGGAGCAATACCTAACAGGTAGGAACCACGGGCGGCAACAGCGTGCAGTGCCGCAAATGCGGGCTTGTCCCGCCTTCTTTGGTAGCGGTGTTCCGATTGCCACGGTAACGCCACAGGGAGGACACGGAATGATCCGTTCGGAACTACCGATGTAATGCAACGCACACGCTGTTCGCTGGTTTGCTCAGCGCGACGTTCAAACAGGGAGATCCCGATGAGCAGTCAGAACCAGAATCCCGGCCAGCAGAGCCAGAACCCGAGCCAGAAACCCGGCCAGCAGCAGCAGGGCGGCGGGCAGCGGCCTGGTCAACAGCAGCAGCAGGATCCGGGACGTCAGGATCGCTAGCCGTGATGGCGAGCGGAGAGCCGCCGGGTCAGCGCGCCAGTTCAGGTTGAGTTCACGGCGCGAATATTTTGCGACTGCGTGAGAGGAAAAGCGCTCAAGCCAGAGAAAGAAAGGTCACGCCGCAAGGCGGGGCCTTTTTTCATGTTCCAGGGAGGCCGCCCGTAGCGGATGCCCGGAACCTCCACGCGCCCATTAAGGTAAACAAAGGGTTTAAATTGCCGGCCGCATGTCCTGCGCGTTAGCTCCCCGAACGCTCAGTCCCGGGCAGAGGCGCGAGATGACGGTGGGAAGTGACATGTTCAGAAACTGGCGGCTCAGTTCCTTCAATGGTGCGCTGCTCGCGGCCTATTTCATTCCGGTCTGGACCGTCATCAGCTGGCACATCATGCTGTCGCCGGTTCACGGCCTGTTTGAACGTCCGAACATCTCGGTCGCGCTGTTCATCAGCGACACCTTGCAGATGTCCGGCATGGGCATGGTGCGCGTGGCCTGGTTGCTGGCACTGGCCCGGCTGACGGTGGCCGCCTTCTTCGCGATCTTCCTGGTTCTGATCAGCCTGCCGCGGGTCCGCAGGGCCGGCGGTTGCAATGAGGCGCTGGCGATCGCGCTCGGCCTTGGCAGCCTGATCAGCTTTGCCGGCATGCTGATGGCCTCGCACGCCCACGAGATCGAGGCGCTGCGGCTGCATGCGACCGAACTGATGATGCTGCTCGGCACCGCGGTCGTGCTGCTGGTCGAAGCGCCGGCGCAAAATGCCGTTCGCGTTCCAGATGTAACGCGCGAGCCGAGCGCCACCGATCGGCAGGCTTTGCCTGCTCAATAGTTCGCTATGCCGCGGAGCCGCGGCCTGGACCGTCAGCGCTGGGTCAAGAAGCCGAGCACGGCGTCGTTGAAGTCGAGCGTCGCTTCGACATTGGAGATGTGGGCGGCGTCGAGGATGGTCATGCTGGCGCCCGGGATCTGGCTGCGGATCGCCTCCGCCATCGCGATCGGCGTCGACTTGTCGTAACGGCCGGCGATCACCAAGCGTCGGGCTTTTGATCTTCGGCAGGTCGTCGCGCAGATCGAGCCGTGGCCAGCGCCTCGCAACTGGCGAGATAGCCCTCGACCGGCGTCGCCATCAGCATCGCCTTCATCCTCGCAGCGACGTCAGGCTGCCGCTCGCGGAAATCCTGCGTCAGCCAGCTGCCGATGACGGTATCGGCGACCGATGCCAGCCCGCCTTCCTTCACCGCCTTGATGCGGGCGTCCCAGATAGCTCGGATCCGGGATAGTGAGCACGAGGTGTTGGACAGCACGATCTTGCCGAGCCGCTCCGGCGCGTTGGCGCCGAGCCATTGCCCGACCATGCCGCCCATCGACAGCCCGCACCAATGCACCTTCTCGATGTTGAGGTCGTCGAGGATCGCCAGCACGTCGCGGCCGAAGCGCTCGATCGAATAGGGCCCGGGCCGGCACGCCCGATTTGCCATGGCCGCGGCGGTCGTAGCGGATGACGCGAAACACCTGGGTGAGGGCGCGCATCTGCGGCTCCCACATCTGCAGGGTGCAGCCGAGCGAGTTCGACAGCATCAGGGTCGGGCCACCGTCGCGGCCCTCGACCGTGACGTTGAGCAGGCAACCATCGGCATCGATCATCGGCATGGCATTGCGTCCTTGAGCATTGGCGCTGATTCTCGCGCGACCTAAACACTCCTATCCGAATCTGCCAACTCGGCAAAGCGGTGCGTCGGGTCGGGGCGATCGCCCAGGTCCCATCCGATTCTGCATCGCCACCCGTCGCATGCGCCCTTCCTTTTGCCGCGCCAGTGCATTAGTTGAGGTTCCTCAACCACGCCCAAAACCAAACTCAAAACCAGTCCCGGGAGCTCTCACATGGCGATGACGATGACAGGCGAGGTCCAGCTTGCGGCGCCGCGCGAGGCCGTGTGGGAGAAGCTGAACGATCCTGCGGTGCTTGAAGACCTGCATTCCCGGCTGCGAGGAGTTGGAGAAGACCGAGGATGGCGGCTTTCGCGCGGTCGCCAAGATGAAGGTCGGCCCCGTGTCCGCGCGCTTCAAGGGCAAGGTCACCTTGAGCGATCTCGATCCGCCGAACGGCTACAAGATCTCGGGCGAGGGCGAGGGCGGCGTGGCCGGCTTCGCCAAGGGCGGCGCCACCGTCGCGCTAACCGACAAGGACGGCGGCACGCTGCTGTCCTACAATGTCGAGGCCCAGATCGGCGGCAAGCTGGCCCAGCTTGGCCAGCGGCTGATCAACGGCGCCGCCAAGAAATTGGCCGATGAGTTTTTCGCGAACTTTGCCAAGGCGGTGCAGGGATAAGCTCAGTCTCTGGTGGGGCCCGGCGCCGGTAAGGTTGCCCGCTGCCGGGATGGCCCATATGATGGTTTTCGACTGATTTTTGCTGAACTGTGCTGCGGTGCAACGCCGTGGTGCTGTCGATAGAGAGTCCTGAATGGCCAAGATTTCCCTGATTGTGAACGGTAATCCCGTCACGGCGAATGTCGACCCGCGCACCCTGCTGGTGCAGTTCCTGCGCGAGAATCTGCGGCTGACCGGCACGCATGTCGGTTGCGACACCTCGCAATGCGGCGCCTGCGTCGTGCATCTCGATGGCAAGGCGGTGAAGTCCTGCACGACGCTCGCGGTGATGGCCGATGGCCATGAGGTCAAGACCATCGAGGGATTGGCCGCGGACGGCGCGCCGCTGCATCCGATGCAGGAAGCCTTCCGCGAGCATCATGGCCTGCAATGCGGCTTCTGCACGCCGGGCATGATCATGACCGCGGTCGACATGGTGCACCGCAAGGGCCACGATCTCAGCGAACACACCATCCGCGAGGAGCTGGAAGGCAATCTCTGCCGCTGCACCGGCTACCAGAACATCGTGCAGTCGATCGCCGCCGGCGCCAAGGCGATGGCTGGCGAAGTCGGACCTCGCATAACCGCTTTCCTGCGGTCAGGACATCACTCATGTACGAATTCAAATATCACCGCCCGGAAACCGTGCGGCAGGCCGCCAATCTCCTCGTCAAGAACGAGGATGCCAAGCTGATCGCCGGCGGCCACACGCTGGTTCCGGTCATGAAGCAGCGGCTGGCCAGCCCGCCGCATCTGGTCGATCTCTCGCATATCGAGGGGCTCAATACGATCGAGCTCAAAGGACGTGCGCTGGTGATCGGCGCCACCGCGAAGCATGCCGAGGTCGCCAATTCCGCCGTCGTCGGCGAGGCGATCCCGGCGCTTGCCCATCTCGCCGGCCTGATCGGCGATCCCGCGGTGCGTCATCGCGGCACCATCGGCGGCTCGCTCGCCAACAATGATCCGACCGCCGACTATCCGGCCGCCTGCCTCGCGCTCGGCGCCACCATCACCACCAACAAGCGCAAGCTGAAGGCCGAGGAGTTCTTTCAGGGCCTGTTCACCACCGCGCTCGAGGGCGACGAGATCATCACCAAGGTGAGCTTCCCGCTGCCGAAGAAGGCGGCCTATGTGAAGTTCCGCAACCAGGCCTCGCGCTATGCGTTGGTCGGCGTGTTCGTCGCGCGCCGCCCTTCGGATGTGCGCGTTGCCGTCACCGGCGCCGGTTCCGACGGCGTGTTCCGCGTCACGGCCTTCGAGGAGGCGCTGCAGAAGCGTTTTTCGCCGAAGGTGCTGGAGGGCATCAACGTGCCGGCCGACGGCCTCAACAGCGACATCCACGGCAGCGCCGAATATCGCGCCCATCTGATCGGCGTGCTGGCGCGCCGCGCCGTCGATGCCGCCAATGCCGGGGCCAAGGCTCGGTCGATCCGAGTCCGCCGAGCCGGAGGCTCCGGCTTCGTGACGCCGCGTCAGGCTCCAGCGAAACGGATTAGCCCATGAGTGCGGCGGCATTGCCAACTTCCGTCGATGCGATGCTCGAGCTGTTGGGCTCGCGCGGCTATCTCGCCGAGCGGTCGCTGGCGACGGTGACGTATCTGTCGCTGCGGATGGGCCGGCCGCTGTTCCTCGAGGGCGAGGCCGGCGTCGGCAAGACCGAGATCGCGAAAGTGCTCTCGGCCGCGCTTGGGCGGAAGCTGATCCGCCTGCAATGCTATGAAGGCCTCGACGTCGCCTCCGCCGTCTATGAGTGGAACAGCGCCGCGCAGATGATCGCGATCCGCTTGGCGGAAGCCGGCGGCGACGTCGATCGCGACCAGCTCACCTCGGACATCTTCGCCGACCGCTATCTGATCAAGCGCCCGCTGCTGCAGGCGCTGGAGCCGGATATGGCAGGCAGCCCGGTGCTGCTGATCGACGAGCTCGACCGCGCCGACGAGGCGTTCGAGGCGTATCTGCTCGAAATCCTCTCCGACTTCCAGGTCACGATCCCCGAGTTCGGCACGGTCAAGGCGCCGCAGCCGCCGATCGTCATCATCACCTCGAACCGGACCCGCGAGATCCACGACGCGCTGAAGCGGCGCTGCCTCTATCACTGGGTCGATTATCCCTCGACCGAGCGCGAGCTTGCGATCGTGCGGACGCGGCTGCCGGGCATCCCGGAACGGCTGTCGCAGCAGGTCGTGCGCTTCGTGCAGGCGCTGCGCGACCAGGACTTCTACAAGTCGCCGGGCGTGGCCGAGACGCTGGACTGGGCGACGGCGCTGACCGAGCTCGATGCGCGCGCGCTCACCGCCGAGGTGGTCGGCGACACGCTCGGCGCGCTGCTCAAGTATCAGGACGACATCGCGCGGATGCAGGGCGACGCGCTGCAGAAGGTGATCAAGGACGCGACGAGCGAGATTTGAGGCACGTCGGTGCCACAACATCGCTCGTCATTCCGGGGCGCGCGCAGCGCGAGCCCGGAATCCATAACCACGATCGGAGTATGGATTCCGGGCCCATGCTTCGCATGCCCCGGAATGACGGACTCAGTCTGAGGCGTGCCCGGAATGACGAGTGGATAGAGTGGCCCATGCCCATCAATCACCTCGCGCCTCCGACCGGCGCCATGGCCGACAACGTCACCGGCTTTGCCCGCGCGCTGCGCGCGGCCGGCCTGCCGGTCGGGCCGGGCGCGGTGCTCGATGCGTTGACGGCGCTGGAGGCGATCGACATCGGCAAGCGCGCCGACGTCTTCACCACGCTGGAGGCGATCTTCGTCAAGCGCCACGAGCACGCGCTGATCTTCGCCCAGGCCTTCGACCTGTTCTTCCGCGCCGCCGAAGAATGGAAGTCGATGCTGGATTCGGTGCCGCTGCCGGACCAGGCCAAGAAGAAGCCGCCGCCGGCCTCGCGCCGGGTGCAGGAGGCGATGGCGCAGCCGCGCACCCATGAGGAGCCGCAGGCCCAGGAGCAGGAGCTGCGGCTGTCGGTGTCCGACCGCGAGGTGCTGCAGAAGAAGGATTTCGCGCAGATGAGCGCGGCCGAGATCGCGCAAGTGACGCGCGCGATCGCCAAGATGCGGCTGCCGCAGGCCGAGCTGAAGACCCGCCGCTACCGGCCGGACCCGCGCGGCTCACCGCATCGACATGCGCCAGACCTTGCGCCAGGCGCTGCGCACCGAGGGCGAGATCATCAACTTCCATCGGCTCGGGCGGCTCGAGAAGCCGGCGCCGATCGTGGCGCTGCTCGATATCTCCGGCTCGATGAGCGAGTATACCCGCCTGTTCCTGCATTTCCTGCATGCCATCACCGACGCCCGCAAGCGCGTCTCGGTGTTCCTGTTCGGCACCCGGCTGACCAATGTGACGCGGGCGTTGCGGCAGCGCGATCCCGACGAGGCGCTGGCGAGCTGCTCGGCCTCGGTCGAGGACTGGGCCGGCGGCACACGGATCGCGACCTCGCTGCACACGTTCAACAAATTATGGGCGCGGCGGGTGCTCGGGCAGGGCGCCATCGTGCTGCTGATCTCCGACGGGCTGGAGCGCGAGGCCGACGCCAAGCTCGCCTTCGAGATGGACCGGCTGCACCGCTCCTGCCGCCGGCTGATCTGGCTCAACCCGCTGCTGCGCTACTCCGGCTTCGAGGCCAAGGCGCAGGGCATCAAAATGATGCTGCCCCACGTTGACGAATTTCGCCCGGTACATAATTTGAGTTCGATCGAGGGACTGATCTCGGCGCTGTCGTCGCCACTGCCGCCGCATTAGCGCAGCGCGATCCGCTCCGCAGCCTGAGGAGAGATTCAGATGACGGCCATGCTCAATCGCGACGAGGACATCCTGAAAGCCGCCGAGGACTGGCAGAAGGCCGGTCATGGCGTGGCGCTTGCGACCGTGGTCGAGACCTGGGGCTCGGCACCGCGCCCCGCCGGCTCCAATCTGGTCATCAATGATGACGGCACGTTCCTGGGCTCGGTCTCGGGCGGCTGCGTCGAGGGCGCCGTCGTCACCGAGGCGATGGACGTGATCGAAAGCGGCGAGCCCAAGATGCTGGAATTCGGCGTCGCCGACGAGACCGCCTGGAATGTCGGGCTGTCCTGCGGCGGCACCATCCGCGTCTTCGTCGAGAAGGTCGGCTAAATGAAGCTCGCCACGCTTGCCGAGCTGAATGCCGAGCGCGCCGCGCGCCGGCCGGCGATCCTGGTCACCGATATCGCGACCGGCGAGCAGCGGCTGGTGAAGGCCAAGGACATTGCCGCCGATCCGCTGCGCGCCGAACTCGCGACGCAGCTGCGGATGGGCAAGAGCGGCATGATCGAGGCCGCGCGGCAAGCGGCTGTTCCTCAATGTCTACGCGCCGACCGCGCGGCTCGTCATCATCGGCGCGGTCCATATCAGCCAGGCCTTGGCGCCGATCGCGCAGTCGCTGGGCTATGACGTCACCGTCGTCGATCCGCGCACGGCGTTTGCGAGCCCCGAGCGCTTTCCCGACGTGCCGTTGATCGCGGAATGGCCCGACGTGGCGCTGCCGCCGCTCAATATCGATCACTACACGGCGTTCGTGGCGCTGACCCATGATCCCAAGATCGACGATCCGGCGCTGCTGCACGCCTTTGCGCGCGACTGCTTCTATATCGGCGCGCTCGGCTCGCGGAAGACCCATGCCAAGCGCGGCGAGCGGCTGCGCGGCGCAGGGCGCCAGCGACGCCGACATCGCGCGCATCCATGCGCCGATCGGGCTTGCGATCGGCGCGGTCTCGCCGTCGGAGATCGCGGTCTCGATCATGGCCCAGATCACCGCGACGCTTGCGGCTGCCGCCGACGCGAAAAGGAAGCGGCGGCATGAAGTTCGGTCCTGCCAGTCCGGCGGAGGCGATTGGCGGGGTGACCGTCCACACCCTGCGCCAGGGCTCCCTGGTGCTGAAGAAGGGCACCACGATCGGCCCGGCCGAGGTCGCGGCGCTTACCAAGGCAGGCGTCAAGGAGATCGTCGTGGTGCGCCTGGAGGACGGCGACGTCTCCGAGGATCAGGCCGCTGCGCAGCATCGCGCAGGCGGTCGCCGGCGAAGGCATCCATGTCGATCGCGCCTTCACCGGCCGCGCCAATCTGTTTGCGGCGCGTGCCGGCGTGCTGGTGATCGATCGCGCCGCGGTCGACCGCATCAATGCGCGTCGACGAGGCCATCACGTTCGCGACGCTGGCCGCGTTCAAGCCGGTGGTCGAAGGCGAGATGATCGCGACCGTCAAGCTGATCCCGTTCGGCGTCGAAAGCAGGCTGCGCGATGCCGCGGTCGCAGGCTGCCGGCCGCGGCGCGCTGACGATCGCGCCCTATGTGATCAAGCGCGTCGGCGTGGTCTCGACGCATCCTGCCGGGCCTGGCGTCCAAGGTGATCGACAAGACCTTGCGCGTCACCGCCGAGCGGCTGGCGCCGGCCGGCGCCACCATCATCGCCGAGCGCCGCGTGCCGCATGAGGAGACGGCGCTGGCCGCCGCCGTCAAGGAGATGCTGGCGCTGGGCGCCGAGCTCGTGATCGTGTTCGGGGCCTCCGCGATCGCCGACCGCCGCGACGTGATCCCGGCGGCCATCACCGAGATCGGCGGCGCAGATCGAGCATTTCGGCATGCCGGTCGATCCCGGCAATCTGCTGCTGATCGGCAGTGCCGGCGGCGTGCCGGTGCTGGGCGCGCCGGGCTGCGCGCGCTCGCCGGTCGAGAACGGCTTTGACTGGGTGCTGATGCGGCTGCTCGCCGGGATCAAGGTCACCCGCACCGAGCTGATGGGCATGGGCGTCGGCGGCCTGTTGATGGAGATCGTGACCCGGCCGCAGCCGCGCGCCAAGCCGGAAGCCGAGGGCAACGCAAGGTCGCGGCCATCGTGCTCGCGGCCGGGCGTTCGACCCGGATGGGCGGCCCGAACAAGCTGCTTGGCCGAGCTCGTCGGCAAGAAGCTGGTGCGCATCGTCACCGAGCAGGCGCTGGCCTCGAAGGCCAGCGAGGTCATCGTCGTCACCGGCCATCAGGCCGAGCTGGTCGAGCAGGCGCTGGCCGGGCTCAAGGTCAGGTTCGTGCGCAATCCGGATTTCGCCGGCGGGCTTGCAAGCTCGGTCAAGGCCGGCATCGCCGCCGTGTCGAAGCGAAACCGACGGCGCGGTGGTCTGCCTCGGCGACATGCCGATGATCGTCGCCGATCTGCTCGACCGATCTGATCGACGCCTTCGCGCCGGACCGCGGCAATCTGATCGTGGTGCCGGTCGCCGACGGGCGCCGCGGCAACCCGGTGCTGTGGTCGCGGCGCTTCTTCCAGGAACTGATGACGCTCGATGGCGATATCGGCGCGCGGCACCTGATCGCCAAGCATGGCGAGGCGGTGGCCGAAGTCCCGGTCGAAGGCGACGGCGCCTTCCTCGACATCGACACGCCGCAGGCGCTGGAAGCGGCGCGGCGGTCCTAGAATCAGCTCCGTCGTCATTCCGGTGCGCTTGCGGAGCAAGCGAGCCCGGAATCCATATCCACCTCCGCCCGTATGCGAAGGCTGGAGCAGTCATCTCGCGAGACAATGCAATCCCGTGGTTATGGATTCGCGGGCTCAGCGCCTTCGACTGGCCCGGAATGACGATCTCAATTGTTGGTCATCTTTTTCATTTCAACCTCCCGTTCACCAAGTTGAAACGACCGCCCGGCTAGATTTGCCCCGCTGGACCTCGGGGGAGGGGAACTTGATCGTTTCAACGGCTGTCGCGACGCTTCGCGCTTGTTGTGTTCGCATTGACGCTCACCGTCGGCGCCATGGGCTTCGACGGCGAGAATTTCGTCACGCAGCCAGGGCCGCGGGCGCGTTTGCGATCGGCCAATGCGGCGCCTACGGCCAGGCCTATGATTATCCGGCGGAGAGCCAGGCCAAGGCCGCGGCGCTGAAGCAGTGCAAGGGCGACTGCACGGCCGTCGACGATGAAGAAGGCCTGCGCGGCGTTTTCCGTCGACATGACCAATCCCTGCGGCCCGCACGGCTATGCGGTGCGGCCGCAGATTTCGGCTCGCTCAATGAGGCCACGCGCGAATGCTACAAGTATCGGCGGCAAGGAATGCGTGATCCGCGCCTGGGCCTGCGACGCCAAGGGCTGAGTCGTGCCGTCGTTCCGGGACGCGCTTTAGCGCGAACCCGGAATCCCGATATAATGACGTGAGATTCCGGGCTGATGCTGACGCATGGCCCCGGAATGACGTTGTTTGAGGGAGCCACATGCAATTCGATACCAAGATCGCGCTCGTGATCCGGACCGATCTCGAAGCCTGGCAGAAGCTGAATGTCGCCGCCTTTCTCGTCGAGCGGCATCGCCGCAGCCTTTCCGGAGTGCATCGGCGCGCCTTACGAGGACGGCTCCGGCACGCAATATCTGCCGCTGATCGGCCAGCCGATCCTGATCTATGGCGCCGATGGCGCCGCGCTGTCGCGTGCGCTGGAACGGGCCCTGGCGCGCAGCGTCAAGCCCGCGGTCTATACCGAGGACATGTTCAAGACCACGCATGACGCAGGCCAACCGCGCGGCGGTGAAGGCGGTCGCCCGCGCCGACCTCAATCTGGTCGGCACTCGCGATGCGTGCCGAGCGCAAAGTGATCGACAAGATCGTCGACGGTCTGAAGTTTCACAGCTAGCACGGTAGCGCGCCAGCGATCCCAATCCGCTGCCTGTAGCAAAGCGCTCTGAATCACGGTGCGATGCGGCGGTCGCTCCAAGCGGTTCTGTTTCGAGCTTGACATATGACTGACTGGTCAGTCATTATATATCGGCAAGCGGTGCTCACAGGAGACGACGATGGCTGCAGGACCAGAACAACCGGTCTCCGGGAAGCAGGGCAGTCGGGCGCGCGGATGCAGCGGCGGTTCGCCGAAGCCGAAAGCCACGAAGGTCGCGGCGCGAGCGCCGGCCAGCCGCACCGAACGCGCGGCGGAGCGGCGCGCGGCGATCGTGGACGCGGCGATGGAGGAGTTCATCGCGCGCGGCTTTGCCGCGACGCGGCTCGATGACATCGCCAAGCGCGCCGGCGTCGCCAAGGGCACGATCTACCTGCACTTCAAGGACAAGGAATCGATGTTCGAGGAATTGATCCGCACCGCGATCGTGCCGTTCGTCGGACCGGATGACCGCGCCGCCGCCGGTCACCGGCTCGGTGCGCGATGTCATCGAAGCGCTTGGCGCGGATCTTCATCCAGGAGGTCGCGACCACGCGGCGCGGCGACCTCGTGCGCCTGATCGTGGCGGAGGGGCCGCGCTTTCCGGCGATCGCCGATTTCTACTATCGCGAGGTGGTGTCGCGCGGGCTCGGCCGGCATTGCGCGCGCTGATCGAGCTCGCGCGTCGCGCGCGGCGAGATCCGGCAATCGCAGCTCGCGCAATTCCCGCAGATCGTGATCGCGCCGGCGATGATCGCGGTGATCTGGAAGAGCCTGTTCGAGCGCCATGCGCCGCTCGATGCCGAAGCAATGCTGCGCACGCATCTGGACCTGATTTTCGGCGAAAGGAGTGCGACATGAGCAACATGGCGTCCTATCGCGATGCTGGCACTCGCCGTCACGCTGGCCGGCTGCAACGAGAAGCGCGATCCCGGCTATCAGGGCTGGGTCGAGGCCGACATGATCTTCGTCAGCCCCGACGAGTCCGGGCGGGTGACCAAGCTCGACGTCCGCGAGGGCGACGAGGTCAAGGTCGGCGATCATCTCTATTCGGTCGACGACGATCTGCAGCAGGCCGATCTCAACCAGAACAAGGCGACGCTCGCCAATGCGCAGCAGACCTATGATCGCGCCGCTGCCGCTGAGCAAGACCGGCGCGGGCACCCAGGCAACGCTGGACTCGGCGGTGTCGGCGCTGCGGGTCGCTGAAGCCCGTGTCGTGACGTCGCAGACGCGGCTGGCGCGGCGCAATGGTTTTGCGCCGGTCGCCGGCACCGTCCAGCAGATCTATTTCCGCGAAGGCGAGATGGTCGCGGCCGGGCGGCCGGTGCTCTCGATCATGCCGCCCGGCAACATGAAGCTGCGCTTCTACGTCTCCGAGACCGAATTGCCGAAATTCGCGATTGGCGACGAGGTGCGGGTCACCTGCGACAATTGCGCAGCCGATCTCACCGCACGCATCTACTTCATCGCGACCTCGGCGGAATACACGCCGCCGGTCATCTACAGCCTCGATGAGCGCAACAAGCTGGTCTATCTGATCCAGGCGCGGCCCGCGAAGCCAGATGCGCTGCGCGTCGGCCAGCCGGTCAGCATCTATCCCAACGCCAAGACACCGGTGGCGGACGGGCGATGACGACCGGATCCGAAGCTGCTATCGCGATCGACGTCCACGGCCTGACCAAATCGTTCGGCGGCCGCGAGGTCGTGCATGATTTGTCGATGCAGGTGAAGCGCGGCTCGATCTACGGCTTCCTCGGGCCCAACGGCTCCGGCAAGACCACGACCATCCGCATGCTGTGCGGCCTGCTGACGCCCGACAGCGGCGAGGGGACGTGCCTCGGCTTCGACATCCGCCGCGACGCCGACAAGATCAAGCGCCGGGTCGGCTACATGACGCAGCGCTTCAGCCTCTATCAGGACCTGTCGGTGCGCGAGAATCTGGAATTCGTGGCGCGCCTCTACGGCATGCCGGACGCACGCGGCGCCGCGCGCGACATGGTCAAGCGGCTCGGCCTGAACGGCCGCGAGGAGCAACTCGCGGGCGAGCTCTCCGGCGGCTGGAAGCAGCGGCTGGCGCTCGGCGCCTGCACCTTGCCCAGCCCGCGAGCTGCTGCTGCTGGACGAGCCGACCGCCGGCGTCGATCCCAAGGCGCGGCGCGATTTCTGGAACGAGATCCATGCGCTCGCCGCCGACGGGCTGACCGTGCTGGTCTCGACCCACTACATGGACGAGGCCGAGCGCTGCCACGAGATCGCCTATATCGCCTATGGCCATCTGCTGGCGCGCGGCTCGGTGGAGCAGGTGATCGCGCAATCGGCGCTGACGACCTACACCGTCAACGGCGAGGAGACGCACCAGCTTGCCGACGCGCTGGCCGGCAAGCCGGGCATCGACATGGTGGCGCCGTTCGGCACCAGCCTGCACGTCTCCGGCCGCGACAAGGCGGCGCTGGAGGCGAGCATCGCGCCCTGGCGCGACAAGCCGGGTCTGCACTGGCAGCAGACGTCGCCGTCGCTGGAAGACGTCTTCATCGATCTCATGAACCGCTCGAAGGACAATTTCCAATGAGCGCAGCCGAGCCACATGCCCGGGCAGGCGAAATTCGCGAGCCGCGCTTCGGCTTCTGGCGCCGCAGCTCATGCCATGGTGATCAAGGAATTCATCCAGCTCCGCCGCGACCGGGTCTCGTTCGCGATGATCGTGATGATTCCGGTGATGCAGCTGCTGCTGTTCGGCTACGCCATCAACACCACGCCGCATCATCTGCCGACCGCGGTGCTGTTGCAGGAGGACACCGATCTCGGCCGCTCGATCCTGAAGGCGCTGGAGAATACCGCCTACTTCAAGTTCACCGAGGAGGTGCACGACGTCGCATGAATTCGACGATCTTCTGCTGTCCGGCAAGGTGCTGTTCGGCGTCGAGATCCCGCGCGGCTTCGAGCGTGCGGTGCGTCGCGGCGATCATCCGGCGCTGCTGGTCGCGGCGGATGCCACCGATCCAGTCGCGGCTTCGTCGGCACTGTCCTCGCTCGGCGCCGTGGTGCAGACCGCGCTCAGCCACGATCTCTATGCCGGCGACCCGGTCTCGTTGCCGTTCGAGATCCGCGCCCATGCCCGCTACAATCCGGCGGCCTCATCGCGGCTCAACATCGTGCCGGGCCTGGTCGGCACCATCCTGACCATGACCATGCTGATCTTCACGGCGCTGTCGGTGACCCGCGAGATCGAGCGCGGCACCATGGAGAGCCTGCTGTCGATGCCGATCAAGCCGGTCGAGGTGATGCTCGGCAAGATCTTCCCTTACGTGATCGTCGGCTTCCTGCAGGCTGCGATCATTCTCGGCATCGGCGTGATCCTGTTCGGCGTGCCCGTGTTCGGCAGCCTCGCGCTGCTGGCCGTGCTCTCGACCCTGTTCATCACCGCCAACCTTGCGATCGGCTATACGTTCTCGACCCTGGCGCAGAACCAGCTGCAGGCGATGCAGCTTTCGATCATGTTCTTCCTGCCGAGCATCCTGCTTTCCGGCTTCATGTTTCCGTTCCTCGGCATGCCGCAATGGGCGCAATATGTCGGCGAGTGCCTGCCGCTGACGCATTATTTGCGTATCGTCCGGGCGATCATGCTGAAGGGCTCGACGCTGCACAATCTGCACTACGACGCACTGGCGCTGCTGGCCCTGACGCTGTTTGCGATGACGGTCGCCGTGTTGCGCTTCCGCCGCACGCTGGATTGAGGCAGAATGCCTGCCACGGCGGCAAGACCAACGATCGTGGCGCGATGAGCTGGTGGTGGGGCAGCAACAGGGCAGGACGAGGCGTCGGCTGAATTCAGCCGGGCGCTGATGCGCGAGCTGCTGCTGACGCAGCAATTGCGCGTCAAGGTGCTGATCGTCACGGCCGCGGCATTCCTGGTCCTGCTCGGCCTGATCGATATCTTCGAGCCTGAAGTGGTCGCACACGTCTGGCACTCCGGGCGCAAGGCCGATCCTCATCCAGGCGATCCTGCTGTCGTTCATCCTGTTCGAGTGGTGGGTTCATTCCCAGGTCGCGCTCTACCTGAAACGCGACCGCGACGTCCCGACGTTCCGCCGCTACGTCAGCGCGCTCATTGAGACCTCGTTGCCATCGGTCGTCCTGATCCTGCAGATCGACAGCATGGGCGCGGATAAGGCGCTCGGCTTCGTGATGCCGTTCGCTTATTTCATCTTCGTCATCAGCTCGACCTTGCGGCTCGATTTCTGGCTCTCGGCGTTCACCGGCTTCGTCGCCGCGGCCGAGTTGTTTGTGATCGCCATGCACTACCGGCCTTCCGATGGCGTTGAGCCCGAACTCTATTTTGATGTCGCCCGCAGCGTGACCATCCTGATCTGCGGCGTGCTTGCGGGCGCGGTCGGCGTGCAGCTGCGCCGGCAGTTCGCGGCCAGCATCCGCGCCGCGACGGCGCGCGATCGCGTCACCAGCCTGTTCGGCCAGCATGTCTCGCCGCAGGTGGTGGAGCGGCTGATGGCCGAGGGCACCTCGCGGCGCCAGCGACATCCGCAAGGTCGCCGTGATGTTCGTCGATTTCCGCAGCTTCACGGCGGCGGCACAATCGCGCACGCCGCAACAGGTGGTCGACCGGCTCGACGGCGCATTCGCGGTACTGGTCGAGCGGCTCGAAATCCATGGCGGCATCGTCAACAAGTTCTTGGGCGACGGTTTTCTCGCGCTGTTCGGCGCGCCGTTCGAGACGCCGGATGCCGCACACCATGCGGTCGCGGCAGGACGCGAGATGCTGGCCGCGATGACGCGCGTCAACGCCGATACCGACTGGCCGCTGCGGATCGGCATCGGCATTCATCTCGGCGAGGTCGTCGCCGGCAGCATCGGCTCGCCGCGGCGCAAGGAATACACCGTCATCGGCGACACCGTGAACTTCGCCTCGCGACTCGAGGCGCTGAACAAGGAGTTCGACTCGCAGCTCCTGATCTCGTCGGAGGTGCGCGCGGCGCTGGGCGAGACAGGGCGCGACGCGCGCTCGCTCGGCGAGGTCCCGGTGCGCGGCTATGACCACCCGGTCGAGGTGTGGCAGTTGGGATAGGCGACGTTGCGTGTTGCTTAGATCTGCGGCGCGACCAGGTTCTCCACCTTGACGTGATCGCGGTCCTCGATGATCTCCGCGATCATCTGTCGATGGCAATGGGTGTGGTCGCGCTCGTAACAGAGCAGGCAGATCGGACCTGATGTCTTCACCAGCGCCGACAATTCATCAAGCTGCTCCTTGGCCTGCGGCGTCTTGAGGTGCGCATCGTAGATCCTCTGCAGCGTGTCGTACTGGCCGCTGCGTGCGGCCTCGCGGCCTTCCTTCGGCGTGCCGAGCCCGCGCAGATGCACATAGGCAATGCCGCGATCGTCGAGGCCGGCGGCGAGCTGGCTCTTGGAGAAGCCCGGCCGTCGCGACGACGCCACCGCACGGACATCGACCAGCAGCTTGACGCCGGCACCCTGCAGCTCGTCGAGCACTGCCTTGGCCGGCGTCTGCTCGTAACCGATGGTGAACAGCGTTTTTGCCTTGGCCATGACCATCCGCCTCAAGCCGACCCGCTTGATCAGCTCCATCGCGCCCTCGGGCGCGCGCACCTTGCCCTCGTGAATGACGTAGGCGAAGACATCGCGCGGCGTCTTCTTCGCGGGCTTGTCGCCAACGCGCGGCAAATCGTCCGGTTCGCCGCCCTCGGCCCATAATTGGAAACGCTTGGCCCAGGCATCGAGTTGCTTCGGCGGATAGCAGGTCTTGATCTCGTCATCACCCTTCTGCAGCCGGGCATAGACGAAATCGCCGGTCACATCCGATATCGCCGGATATTTGCCATGCTCGGCAAACACCACCGGCGTCTCGAACTGCCGGAGCAGGGCGACGAATTCAGGCACGCAGAAGCTGTCGTGCCGGACCTCGACCACATGGCGCAGCTTGCGCCCGTCGAGCTTGCGCGGCAGCAGCTCCAGGAACGCGCCGAAATCCGCTTCGTCGAATTTCTTGGTCGGCGCGAACTGCCAGAGCACCGGCCCCAGGCGATCGCCGAGCTCGAGCACGCCGGTGTCGTAGAAGCGCTTCACGGAATCGCCGGCTTCTGCCAGCACGCGGCGATTGGTGGCGAAGCGCGGCCCCTTCAGCGAGAACACGAAGCCGTCCGGCACCTCGCGCGCCCATTTGCGAAAGCTCTCCGGCTTCTGCGAGCCGTAATAGGTGCCGTTGATCTCGATCGAGGTCAGCTTCGAGCCGGCATATTCCAGCTCCTTCGATTGCGGCAATTTTTCCGGATAGAACACGCCGCGCCATGGCGCGAAGGTCCAGCCGCCGATGCCGATATAGATGTGGCTCGTCTGCTTCGAGGCGCGCGCTGGAGCTTTGCTCACGGGGCGTTTCCGTCTGACAATGAGGGGAGATCGAGATCGAAGGCGGCAGAGTAATCCAAGGCGGCGGGCTTGACCAGTTCGTGACCTGTTGCCGTGCTGCTCTTCCGGGAGGCGGTCGGATCATGATATCTGTGCCGGCGGGGCAGCAGGAAAGACATTCGAGATGACATCGCAATCCATCGGCGGCATTCTCGGCGCCATCGTCGCAGCCGTCGTGCTGGCGGCCGCATTCTATTACGTGCCGGTCGGGCCGTTCGCGAAGCCTGCGCCGGCCAAGGTCGAAGCGCCGCCCGCCGAGGCGGCTCCGGCCGCGCCGGCGCCGCGGGGCCCGGTGGTCCGCGAGGTGCCGAACTAGGCCCTTGCGGAACGCATCCTGCGTTCCCATATCCCTGACAACGACGATGTCGAGCCCGTCCCCCGGGGTTCCATCGTCCGAGACGACCACGACAGAGCGGAAGCGCCGGATGTACGCGCACCCTTTGTTTGTGGTCGTTGCCATTTTCGGGTGGCATTTCCCGGACGTCACACCGTGGGCTTTTTAGATGTCCCGGGCCGGGGCGGCCTTGGCATGGGGGGAGGCGGCGGATATACGCTTGCCCACCATGAACGAAGTGATCCGACCGGCTCCGCCGGTGCCACCGCAACCCGCTGATATGCCGGTCGTTTCGGTCGTTGTCCCGACCTTCAACGAGCGCGACAACGTGACCACGCTCTACCGGCGGTTGGAGGCGACCTTCAAGGATATGCCGTGGGAGGTCGTGTTCGTCGACGACAACTCGCCCGACGGCACCTGGCAGGTGGTGCGGGAACTGTCACGCGCCGATCACCGTGTCCGCTGCATCCGCCGCATCGGCCGGCGCGGCCTCTCCGGCGCCTGCATCGAGGGGATCCTTGCGGCCAGCGCGCCCTATGCCGCCGTGATCGATGCCGATCTGCAGCATGATGAGACGCAGCTGCCGAAGATGGTCCAATTGCTGCAGAGCGGCGCTGCCGAACTCGTGGTCGGCAGCCGCTATATCGAGGGCGGCAGCGCTGCGAGCTTCAACAAGCAGCGTGCGGGCGCCTCGGCTTTCGCCACAAGGATCGCGCAGCAGGCGCTCAAGGTCGAGGTCGCCGACCCCATGAGCGGCTTCTTCATGATCCGCCGCGACCGCTTCGAGCAGATCGCGCCGAAGCTCTCGACCCAGGGCTTCAAGATCCTGCTCGACATCATCGCCAGCGCCGAAGGCGGCCTGCGCACGGTGGAAATTCCCTTCACCTTCGGCACCCGCCTGCACGGCGAGAGCAAGCTCGACTCGATGGTTGCGCTGGATTTCCTCGGCCTCGTGCTCGCCAAGCTGACCAACGACGCGCTGTCGCTGCGTTTCCTTCTGTTCGCGATGGTCGGCGGCACCGGCCTTGTTGTTCATTTGGCGACACTGTTCCTCGGCCTCAATCTGTTCGACATGTCCTTCGCCGAGGCGCAGGCGCTCGGCGCGTTCGTCGCCATGACCTCGAACTTCGTCCTCAACAATTTCCTGACCTACCGCGACCAGCGGCTGAAGGGCTTTGCTGTCCTGCGCGGCCTTTTCGTGTTCTATCTGGTCTGCTCGGTCGGCCTGTTCGCCAATGTCGGCGTCGCCTTCTCGGTCTATGACCAGGAGCCGATCTGGTGGCTGGCGGGCGCCGCTGGCGCGCTGATGGGCGTGGTTTGGAACTACGCGATCTCCGGTCTGTTCGTCTGGCGCAAGCGATGACACCTGCGACGGCCGCTGACGATGCGCGGCTGGCCCGCAACGTCTGGCTGACCATCATTGCACTGGTGGCGATGCGGCTGATCGCCGCCGCGGTGACGCCGATCACCTTCGACGAAGCCTATTACTGGATGTGGTCGAAGCATCTGGCGGGCGGCTATTACGACCATCCGCCGCTGGTCGCGATCGTGATCCGGCTCGGCACCATGATCGCCGGCGATACCACGCTCGGCGTGCGGCTGGTTTCGGTGTTGCTGGCGCTGCCGATGAGCTACGCGGTCTATCGTACGGCCGAGATCCTGTTTGGCGGTGTGCGTGTGGCGGCGACGGCTGCGCTGCTGCTGAATGTCACTTTGATGGCGGCGGTCGGCACCATGATCGTGACGCCGGACGCGCCGCTGCTCGTCACCTCGAGCTTCGTGCTGCTCGCGCTCGCCAAGGTGCTGGAGACGGGCAGGGGCGCGTGGTGGCTCGCCGTCGGCGTCGCGGTCGGCGCCGCGCTTGATCGCGAAATACACCGCGATGTTCTTCGGTGCTGCGATCCTGATCTGGCTCGTTGCCGTGCCGAAGAACAGACATTGGCTGCTTTCGCCATGGCCCTATCTCGGCGGGCTGATCTCGTTTGCGATCTTCTCGCCGGTGATCCTGTGGAACGCCGATCACGGCTGGGTCTCATTCGTCAAGCAGCTCGGGCGTGCCCGGATCGAGGATTTCCGCCCCGCTTACATTGCCGAGCTGATCCCGACCCAGTTCGCCTTTGCCACGCCGCTCGTCTTCGTTCTCGGCGTGATGGGGCTGTACGCGCTGATCATGCGACGGGCAGGGACTGCGGCCGCGCGGGTGCTGATCGAGGTGATGGTCTGGGTCATCGTCGCCTATTTCGTCTGGCACTCGCTGCATGCACGGGTCGAGGCCAACTGGTTCGCGCCGATCTATCCGGCCTTCGTCGTCGCAGCCGCGGTCGCAGCCCATCTGGTGCCGTGGCAGAAGCGCGAGCAGCGGACCATCGATGTCTGCCTGCGCTGGGCTGCGCCCATCGGCATCGTGATGTTCATCGCGCTGATCGTGCAGGCCAACACCGGCTGGCTGTCCGGCTATAAGCGCGATGCCACCGTGCGCAGCGTCGGCGTCGGCTGGCGCCAGCTCGCTGATGGCATCGAGGCGGTGCGCACGCGAACCGGCGCGTCCTGCGTCATCGCGATGGACTACGGCACCACGGCCTGGCTCAGCTTCTATCTGCCGCCCGGCACCTGCGTGCAGCAGGCGATCCAGCGCATCCGCTGGGTCAACTTTCCGCCGCCCGATCCCGAACTGCTCAAGGGCAAGCTGCTGTTCGTCGACGAGGCCCAGCTTGGCCTGCGGCCCTACGTGACCGAGCGATTTGGTCACATCGAGCAGGCGGCGCAACTGACGCGTCAGCGCGGCCCGCTCGTGATCGAGACCTATGCGCTCTATCTGCTCTCGGAGCCGAAGGGCGAGGTGCTCGACAACTCGCCGCCGCCGGAGCTGATGCGTTAACGCGAGCCCCGCGAATTCCATGGCGCGGTCCAGGGCATTCTACGGATTCGCTTGACCCCGTATCATCCCGGGACACCGCGCTTTTGCGGGCAAACGCGCCGTATTTCGGTCCATTTTCTGCCGCCATTACCGGCGAGAGAGCTTGTTAAGACTAACATATCTCAGATCTGCCGGGACTTAATCGGCATTTAACTAAAACTCGCCTTAATGCCGCTCTGTGTCTTTGCGAGATGCTGTGCGGCAGTTCGATCCAGCACGGTATCGAGTCAGAGTTTGTGGGTCACCGTTCTGGGCGTCAGTACATGAGTAAGAGTTGAACTGCGTTGGCTGCACGGAACCGCAGGAAAACGTCCCTGAAAACCCTTTCTCATAAATTCATCGGCGGGGCGGCCATCATGTGCCTCGTCGTCGGCAGTGGCTGGACGGTCTACAGCAAGATCATCAACGCCAGCGCCTATCCGACCCTGGGAACCGCCGGGTATGACGACCCGGTCGCGCAGCGTGACCCCCAAGCTCGCCACCCGCACCACTGCGGAGGCGATCAGCCAGGCTTTCTCGGTCTTGCCGGAACAGCCGATCGCCAAAATGGCATCGGCGCCTGCGATCACATCGGAGATGTTCAACGACCGCTTCGCCGCCGGCGTTGCCGACAGCGTTGCTTCCAACGCCGCCGCCGGCGCACCGCCGCTGCCGAAGCTCGCGGAAGCCGCGCCACCCGCGCCGAGGATTCCGGAGAAGGCGGCCGTGGCACAGAGGATCGAGCCACCGACCAAGGATGCCAAGCCGGTCCAGCTCGCGCTCGCGTCGCCGCGGACGCAGCCGTCTGCCGAGCCGCAGCGCGCCGCGCCTGATGGCGCCACGCCGAGGAGCGGCATGAGCGCGTTCCGCGCGATGACCGAGCGCGCCAAGGCGGCGGTGCTGTCGATCACCGGCGAGCGCCATTCGATCCAGGAGAGGCTGTGGGGCAAGCCCGATCAGCAGGGCGGGTTGCTGGCCTATGCGTCGGCCGATGCCAGCTTCACGTCCAGCATCAACCAGGATCCGACCAAGGGCGGCCAGGCGCCGTATGATCGCTCGACTGCGGTCTACGACATCTCGGCTCACGCGGTTTACCTGCCGGACGGCAGCAAGCTCGAGGCGCATTCGGGCCTCGGCGACAATCTCGACAATCCGCGCTCGGAGAATATCAAGATGCGCGGCGTCACCCCGCCGCACATCTACGAGCTGAAGCCCCGCGAGGCGTTGTTCCACGGCGTCCCGGCGCTGCGTCTCAATCCGATCGGCGGCAGCGAGTCGATCCATGGCCGCGACGGGCTGCTCGCGCACACCTACATGCTCGGGCCGGGCGGCGATTCCAACGGCTGCGTCTCGTTCCGCGACTACTACGCCTTCCTCGATGCCTATAAGAACAAGGGCATCCGCAAGCTTGCCGTGGTCGCTCACATCTAGTGAAGGGGGCCTGAGTTGGCTTCGTGGCGCGCGTTTAGCTTTCATTTCGCGGCATGGTCGTAAAATAAGCGGCCTCACATTCCGATGTCATCATCCGCGAAGGCGGATGATCCAGTATTCCAGAGGCAGCTGTTCTTCACCGAGATGCCGCTGAGTGCTCGATGCCCCGCCTGCGCGGGGCATGACGATTGATGAATTTTCAGTAGGTTCGCGTTCTCGCGGCACCGAGATGCCCGAGCGATGCTGCAGCTTCGGCCCTCGAACAGGGAGGAGGGCGCAGGGAAGGCCGGGTGTCCGCCACACCCGCGGCCCCCGTGCGATGAGAAGTGCACGGGGCAGGAACCACAGGTAAGGCGATCAACACGCCGGCCTTCCCTGCGCGATGGTGTTACGGCTTATACGCGCTCTCCCCGGGGACCGGCTTTGTTGCCCCCGTTTTCACGACGATGCTGCGCATCATCGTGTTCGCGACAATGCGTCAACGCATTGCGCGGGCGTCAGCACCGGGACGCCAGGACCACGCGACTTCGTCGTCCGTGCGTACGGCGCTCGTCCGGCGCACGTCTCACGGCCATCGCATCCCGCTTCGACGTTTCGTGACGACGCGTACGCCCCTCGTGTGAGGCGGGATGGCTTGAGAAAACATCAATTTCTGTAAAAAAGAAAGAAGAAAATTTGCGCCCGATCGCCACGGAAGAACCATCGGATTGATCGCGTTGATGAAATGAATTTTTTCGAGCAGGCGTTTTTTCGCTGCCCGGCGGCAATTCAAGCCGCAGCCGATGCGTCACGCGCGCCTGATTTGCCCGACGAGTTGCAGCGGTATTTTACGATCACCAAATCTGGTTCGCGCCGGACAGTTCGATTGCCTTCATTGACCCATTTACAGAACGGGTCAATTCGGCGGAGAATGCCACATCTTGATGCGTGATGGCCGCACCAGACAATCCGATTGCATGGAGCGACGATGGCCAATCAGCAAACCCCGGCCGGGTTGCGCCGGATCGAACGCGACCTTCGGCTCGACCTGTTTCGCGGCGTCGGCCTGTGGATGGTCTTTCTCGATCATATTCCGCATGATGTGGTCGGCTGGCTGACGCTGCGCAATTACGGCTTCAGCGACGCCGCCGAGTTCTTCGTTTTCATCTCGGGCTATCTGGTCGGCTTCATCTATGCGCCGATCGTGCGGGCAGGTCTGTTTCTTGCCGCCGCCAAGCGGCTGCTGCGGCGGGCGCTGCAGATGTACGTCGCCCACATCATGCTGTTCCTGCTGTTCACCGCGCAGATCGCGCGCACCGCGCGGAGGTTCGACAATCCGATGTATGAGGACGAATTCAACGTCGCCAATTTCCTGCAGCATCCGGACGTGCTGATCGGGCAGGCGATGACGCTGCGCTACAAGCCGGTCGATCTCGACGTGCTGCCGCTCTACATCACCCTGGTCGCGGCATCGCCCTTCATGCTGTGGTGCCTGGTGCGCCGGCCCAACCTGGCGCTGGCCGGCTCGGCCGTGCTTTACGTGCTGTCGCGCTGGTTCGACTGGAATGTCGCGTCCTATCCGCCGGGCACGACCTGGTATTTCAACCCGTTCTGCTGGCAGCTGATGTTCGTGTTCGCGGCCTGGTGCGGCATCGGCGGCTTCGCCATGATCGCCAAATTCGCCTGGTCGCGTGCCGCGATGGTTATTGCCGCGGCCTGGCTGGTCTTCGCCTTCCTGATCGTGATGACCTGGCACGTCCACGCCCTGGAAGCGCTGGTGCCGAAATGGATGATCAAGGTGATCTATCCGATCGACAAGACCGATCTCGACATGCTGCGTTTCACCCATTTCCTGGCGCTGGCGACACTGGTGTCGCGCTTCGTGCCGCGCAATTGGGCCCCGCTGAAATCCAGCTGGGCCGCTCCGATGCTGCTGTGCGGCCAGCATTCGCTGCCGATCTTCTGCATCGGCGTGTTCCTGTCGTTCTCCGCGCACTGGATCCTGATGCAATATACGCGCGGCGTCTGGGAGCAACTCGCGGTCAGCGGCGCCGGCATCCTGATCATGGTGGCTATCGCCTGGGTGCTGGATCGTGCGGAGGACGTGCCTGAGCTGTTCGTCGAAGTGCTGGACGGTGGCGACAGCGCGGCTGCGCCCGTCACCGAAGGCGGGCCGGCTTTGTCAGCCCAGCCGTCGGTCGCAGGCGGCGGACCGTGAGCGCGGTCGATCGCGCCATTTTTAAGGAGAGATCGATGCTCCGACGCGTCCTGATGATGGCTGGCCTGGTGCTGGCGCTGATCCTGGCGCTGATCCTGGCGCTGATCCTGGCGCTGGGGTGCGAGGTGGCGGCGCAGACGCCGTCACCCGAGGCCATGACGGCAGCTCGTGCGCTGGTGGCGACCATGAGGCTCGATGCCAGGTACAAGGCGATGTTGCCGACCATCCTGCTCGGCCTCAAGCCCGTGCTGGTGCAGGACAGGCCGGAAATCGAGCGCGACTATGATGCGATGGCTGCGACGGCTGCCGACGTCTACACGCCGTACTACAATGCCATGCTCGACGGCGTGTCCGCGCTCTATGCCAGCACATTCAGCGCCGACGAGTTGCGGCAGATCGAGGCTTTCTATCGCACGCCGACCGGGCAGAAGCTGCTGGAGAATGAGCCCGCCATTGCGCAGCAGAGCGACGAACTGGTTCAGGACATCAGCCGCAAAGCGGCTGATGAACTGAAGGTTCGCTTGACGGAGACGCTGCGGCAGAAGGGGCACAAGCTCTGAACCGCCGGGGCCACGCTAGCCGAGGAATGATGCCTGTCCACTCGAGGCGGACACCCCGCCGTCGATCGGCAGGTTCACGCCGGTGATGAAGCTCGCATCCTCGCTGGCCAGGAACGCGATTGCGCTGGCGATCTCCTCGGGCTCCGCGGGGCGGCCGAGCGGAATGCGCTGGACGAGCCGGCCGAGCATATCCGGGTAGGCTTCGAAAGCGGCCGCGACGAGGTCAGTCATCGTCGTGGTCGGACAGACTGCATTGATGCGTACGCCCTTACGTGCGAACTCGATCGCCAGGCTGCGCGTGAGATTGCTGACCGCGCCTTTGGTGGCGTTGTAGAAATTCAGTCCGTCATCGCCGCCGAGCCCGGAAGCGGAGGACACGTTGATGATGGAGCCGCGCGTCTCGATGAGGTGCGGCAACGCTGCGCGCGTCACGTTGAACACGCCGTCGACGTTGATCGAAAAGACCTGCCGCCACTGCTCGCGGGACAGCTCCAGGAAGCCGCCGACGCCGCCCGTGCCGGCATTGTTGACGAGGACGTCGATGCGGCCAAAGCGCCGCAGTGTTTCAGCGATAAGATCTTCGACCTCCGCGACGACAGTGACATCAGCCGGCTTTACCAGATGTCGCTCGCCCTTGAGTGCGGCGCCGACGTCGTCCAGCTTTGCCGCCCGTCGTCCGCACAGCACGACGATCGCACCTTCGGCGTGAAAGCGGCGCGCGGTTGCTGCGCCAATGCCGCTGCCTGCCCCTGTGACGATGACGACCTTGTCCTCGAACCTCATGCTCATCCCTGCCGTTTGCAATCAAGAATTTCCGCGGCAAGCGTGGTTCAGCGCACGTTACGCCTCGACGACAGGCCGACGCATTTCGGTTGCAAGCGAAACATGACGTCGTCGACCGACGCGAATATAAACAAGCCATCAGTCAAGTGCCGGCGAGTCTCGTCAAAATGGGGTGGAGGCGGAGCGGGTGGCCAAGGCCAACCTGATCCGCCGCCAGGAGGAGATCGCGGCGACGCGTTCGCTCCTCAACACCTCCAGGCTGATGGAGGAGAACCCGCTGCTGCTGCGGCTCAAGGAGCTGGAGTTGCTGGAGCGGTTGGTCGAGAAGGTCGGCCGTATCGACCTGCACGCGGGCGAGAGGGCAGCCTCAACGCGATCGGTTCATGATCGACGATGCTGTTCGTGCGCAGGCGCTATTCGAAAGGCTGTCTGCCCATTTGTCGCCGCGCTTCCAGAAGAAGTGGACGCCAGCTGGGTTGAACGAACGGCTGCGGCTCTATCGCTATGACGTCGGCCAGAAGTTCGATTGGCACCGCGACGGTTGTTTCGAAAGGGACAATGGCGAGCGCAGCCAGTTCACCTTCATGATCTATCTGAACGATGATTTCGAAGCCCTACGGGCTGCCCCGGAATGACGAGAGGATAGATGACCGCTCTGCCTTCCTGTCATTCGGGGCGACGCGGAGCGTCGAGCCCGGAATCCATCACCACGACATTTAGTTGTCCGCGTTAGCTGCTGTTGGCATGTGCCCAAACAAAAAGGGCGCGGTTGCACCGCGCCCTTCGTAGCTTGAGAGGGAGTGGACTTGCTTAGAAGTCCATGCCGCCCATGCCGCCGCCCGGAGGCATCGCGGGGCCGCCGGCGTTCTTCTTCGGCAGCTCGGCGATCATGGCTTCCGTGGTGATCAGCAGCGCGGCCACGGAGGCAGCGTTCTGGATCGCGGCACGCACGACCTTGGTCGGGTCGATGATGCCCTTGGAGACCATGTTGACGTATTCGCCGGACTGCGAGTCGAAGCCGTAGGCGTACTGATCCTTCTCCAGGATCTTGCCGACGATGACCGAGCCGTCCTCGCCCGCATTGATGGCGATCTGGCGGGCCGGAGCGGAGAGCGCCTTGCGGACGATCTCGACGCCGGTCTTCTGGTCGTCGTTCTTGGCGCGCACGCCCTTCAGCGACTCGGAGGCACGGAGCAGGGCGACGCCGCCGCCCGGCAGGATGCCTTCCTCGACCGCCGCACGGGTCGCATGCATCGCGTCATCAACGCGATCCTTGCGCTCCTTGACCTCGACCTCGGTCGCGCCGCCGACGCGGATCACCGCGACGCCGCCCGCGAGCTTGGCCAGACGCTCCTGCAGCTTCTCACGGTCGTAGTCCGAGGTGGTCTCCTCGATCTGCGCCTTGATCTGCGGCCACGCGCGCCTCGATGTCGGCCTTCTTGCCGGCGCCGTTGACGATCGTGGTGTTCTCCTTGTCGATCATGACCTTCTTGGCACGGCCGAGCATCGAGAGGTTGACGTTCTCGAGCTTGATGCCGAGGTCTTCCGAGATCGCCTGGCCGCCGGTCAGGATCGCGATGTCCTGCAGCATGGCCTTGCGGCGATCGCCGAAGCCCGGCGCCTTGACGGCCGCGACCTTGAGGCCGCCACGCAGACGGTTGACGACCAGGGTCGCAAGCGCCTCACCCTCGACGTCCTCGGCAACGATGACCAGCGGCTTGCCGGTCTGCACCACGGCTTCGAGCAGCGGCAGCATCTCGTTCAGCGAGGAGAGCTTCTTCTCGTTGATCAGGATGTAGGCGTCGTCCATCTCGACGCGCATCTTGTCGGCGTTGGTGACGAAATAGGGCGAGATGTAGCCACGGTCGAACTGCATGCCCTCGACGACGTCGAGCTCGGTCTCGAGCGACTTGGCTTCCTCGACGGTGATGACGCCCTCGTTGCCGACCTTCTTCATGGCGTCAGCCAGGAACTTGCCGATCTCGGCATCGCCGTTCGCCGAGATGGTGCCGACCTGGGCGATCTCGTCGTTCGAGGTGACCTTCTTGGAGTTCTTGACGAGGTCCGCGACGACGGCTTCGACCGCGAGGTCGATACCGCGCTTGAGGTCCATCGGGTTCATGCCGGCGGCAACCGACTTGGCGCCTTCGCGCACGATCGCAGCCGCGAGCACCGTCGCGGTGGTGGTGCCGTCACCGGCCGCGTCAGCGGACTTCGAGGCGACTTCGCGCACCATCTGCGCGCCCATGTTCTCGAACTTGTCGTCGAGCTCGATCTCCTTGGCGACGGTGACGCCGTCCTTGGTGATGCGGGGAGCGCCGAACGACTTGTCGAGCACCACGTTGCGGCCCTTCGGACCGAGGGTGACCTTCACGGCATTGGCGAGGATGTCGACACCGCGCAGCATGCGGTCGCGGGCGTCAACGCCGAATTTCACGTCTTTGGCTGACATTAATGGATTTCCCTGAGTTGAATTGTTGTCGTCTCAC
>CAWJDW010000007.1:0-173428 GCA_963841665.1 uncultured Alphaproteobacteria bacterium | reverse complement strand
CTTGTTGTGTACGTTTATTCGTTCAACTACGTATTGCTATTGGATTTATCTGATCGCCGATGACCGACGACTGATTGGATTCGGCGCGAACAGGAAAGGAAACCCCATAGAAGGCCAATACGACCCAGACGAACAAGCGCATCGCAGCCTCCCCTTGAAAGGACGATTGGCTTTCGAATTGCCGGCATCATAAGCGGGACTGTGTTGGCGACAGAAATCGCGGCTGGCGGTTAAACTGATTGAGCGTTGCCTCCCGCTCAACCGGCGCCGTGCATAGCCTTCACAATCCGCTGGCAAGATCATGCACCTCAGATTGAGGCCAGATCAAGCGGTCTTCGACCAGACTCTCCAAGTTTAATGAGCCCGGCACCAGCCCGGCACTACGGAGTCCGGCCGACGGCCCGACGTCTATCGTCTTCCCGACGTCGTTCCATCGTGATCTGCTCGGTTTTATCGGAGGGAGTACCGAGCTTCTGTCTCGGCACTCGGCCAGCGGGACGTCGAATCCACCAGCGGCCAAGCCCTCTGGATGAATGGCGGCCTAACCAGCGCCGAAAAGCTGCTATACTGAAAGTCTGGCTTAGATTGATTTCGGTCAGCTCGGTAACTAACCAACGTCCAATTGAGTGACTGATGAGGCGATGAAGGCGATGATGATGCCTCTTTGCGGTGGCAACCATAAAACTCGTGGGTTACTCGGACTGGCCGCCGGGCTGTTCATTTTCGCCGCGGCGGCCGGCGCGTTATAGTTCGCTTTGCGGCCAGGCACGCTGCGGATTGCTGTCGGGCCGGCAGGAAGTGACGATCAGAGGCTGATCGAGGCGCTCGCAGAAGCCCTTGCAACTGGACGAAGTCCGGTTCGACTCGCGATGATCACAAGCGCCGGGCCGGTCGACAGCGTTGCGCTACTTCGATCGAAAAGCGCCGACCTCGCTGTCGCCCGTGCCGATTATTCGGAAATGTAGCGCGATGTCGGTTCGGTCGCACAATCATGCGCAAGAACGTCGTGGTTCTGTGGTCATTCTCCGGCCTCCGAGCCAAGAGCAACAAGAAGGAACGTCCACCGAAAATCAAAGAAATCGATGATCTTGCGGGTCGCAGCGTAGGCGTTGTCGGCCGGACGAAAATGTGAAGCTGCTGCCCCGCATGATCTTGACGGAATCCGGTGTCGATCCGGATAAGGTCGGCATATCGCTGTTTGCCGCGAACAACCTGAGCGGGATGACGAAAAATCCGAAGATCGACGCGTTCATGACAGTTGCGCCCATTGGCAGCAAGATCATCCTTGACGCGCTTGCTGCAACCGCTCGGGTCCGGGGCGAACCAAAGTTTCTCCCTATCGAATTTGCGGAAGCAATTGCTCATCAACATTCTGTTTATGAATGAGAGAATATCCGGGCAGCTCCTTGGAGCGAGTCCGCCAAGACCTGACGACAAGATTGATACGATAAGCGTGAACCATTTGATCATCGCGCCAAAGTATCTCTCGGAGACGAAGGTCGGCACCTTTATCCGTCAGCTTTTCGTGATCCGACATTCCCTCATCGGGGAAGTAGCTGGGCGCTGAGAATATCCGCAAGCCGGACACTGAGAAGGATGCGGCCTTGCCGGCACACCCTGGAGCGGCCGCCTATATCGATGGAACTGAACGCACCTTCCTCGACAAATACAGCGACGTCGTGTCGTTTTGCGTTTCTGCTTCTCTCAGGGCTCGGGTCGGCCGGCGCATGGTTGCGATACTATCTGAAAGGCGAACGACGGGATCAAACTCGCTACATCGAAACAAGCTGCTGACAACCATTTCGAAGGTTGGTCGGGCAGAATCGCTACAAGACCTGACTGCGATGCAACGCGAGGTCGAGGAGCTGATCCGCGAAACACTCGATTGCTACGATGACGGAGCGATCGAGCAAGGCGACCTCGCGGCAGTCAGCCTGATACTGCAGCAGTTTCATCTCGCGGTTCTGGACAGAATGTTCGTCGTCGCTGCAACAGCGGCGTCCGATCATCCTCGTCTGCACGTCCGATAGGGCCGACCCAGCAGCGGCCATCCCCAAAACTCATGAGCAGACAGCGCTGGGAATCGGCTTGCGCGTTTGGCCACCCGGAACGAGCAGCGCAGCATCTCCTGGATCGATCGGTTCGGCACAGAAAACGAGTTTCGATTTCATGAAACGCAACCAGGATCGGCTCGGCGCACAGTGCGCTGCGGAGCACTTCCTGGCCGCGGACCAAGTGAAGGCCTTCAGCGCCGTGCCCCACGGATAGTTATGCGTCGCCGTATCGAGTTTTTCGGGAGAAGACCTATGGCAGCTCACGATGCGGGCAAGTCCGATCTCTATGGCGGAATCATCCTTTGCCTCGCCAACGCTGCCGCGCTCGCAGTGCGGACGCGGCTCGGCGTGGCCGAGGCGGAGGCGTCGAGCACACGCCAGCAGCAGGGCCGGCGAGCTGCTCGCGGCGGTGACGGCGAACCGAAACCGGAGCGTCTGCGCGGCGATGACGCGTTGACCGCAACAGTTTTGAACACGGAGCTCCCGCGACAGCGGAAGAAGCCTCGGTGCAGATCAACGACAACGGAACGAACGCTATCCTGCCTGTGGCCGCGCACTTGAAGGGCAAGCTGAGCAGCACGCTGGAGTGCCTGTGATGTGGCTCCGTCGCGCCGACGTCAAATTGCGCCGCGATGGCATCCGCACTGCCTTGCTGCAGCGACACTCACGCCGTCGACGAGCGCGGAAGAGTGCACGGCGCACCGGGACTCGCGGCTGGAGTAGAAAGGCGTGTTCGAGCCCGACGCAGAGGGCCTTGTCGTAACAAAGAAAGGAAGCGAGAATGGGTAACCCCCAGCAGAAAAACTCGACCGATTAAGAGGGCAGGATAAAAGCCGCAACGTGCGGCCGGTCCATCAGGGCCGAAAAAGCATCAGCAAATTAGGGCCAACGGGCGTAAACATTGCGAAGACGCGGCACAAACTTACTTATCTTTGTCTTCATGCCGTTCTTGCTCAGAATTTGACACCTTGTGGCGCACAAGATGAACGGAAATGGGGACTTCAACTTGCGTCGTAGTGCATGTGCTTGGCTCACACATTCGCCGGAATTCTCCGGGGCGAGCAGGTCCGCGCAGAGAGCGAGCTGCTTTTTCAAGCACCAGCGGCGCGATCCGGGACCGCCTGTCGACGTCACGCGATTACCGCGGAGGCCGGACGGTCCTTCCTCTCAAGGCGGCCGGAATGAGCGACTGCAAGAAGCAACAGGATGAATGGGCCACGGCCCCCTAGTGTTGGAGCCAGAGTGAAGCGGAGCTTTTCCCTCGGAGCTTGGCGTTGGCTCAGCAATTGGCTTTCATAACGTCTCGGCCGCCGCCATCAGTCTAACGCCACCGGGCGGTCATAATCCGTAAATGCCGATCGCACCACGAGAGGCGTGACTGCTGCCAGCTCCGGATGTTGGCTAGGCCGTGCCGCTCAGTCTCTCTGCGATGGTGCGATAGCCGTTCATCCACATCCGGTCGAGATCCAGGTCCATCGGCAGAGGTTGTGAGGACACGCGGGCGATGACGGTCTCGTGTGCCGGATCGATGTAGATCCACTGGCCGTGAATGCCGATGGCGGCAAAGGCCGTCTCGCCTCGCTCGATCGTATACCATTTGCTGCGGTAGTTTCCGTTGGGAAGAATCTTGGTCAGATCGCCGCGCGACCATGCCTCGGCATTGCCGTTTTGCCTGATGTCGTCGATCCACCATCCCGGCACCACTTGCCGCCCGTTGCCGACACCGCGGTTGCGCATCATCTCGCCGAAGCCGCGCAAGGTCCCGCAGCGTCGCGCAGATGCCGCCGGCGACGCGCGCGGCTCCGCGCGAGTCCAGCGTGATATAGGCGTCGTGCTCCGCGCCCATGGGCTGCCAGAGATGATGCGACAGAATCTTCGCATAAGGCATGCCGCAGGCGCGCTCATAGACCCAGCCAAGCATGTCGGTGTTGGTCGACACGTAGTGAAATTTCTGGCCGTGGGGCGTGCCGTCCGGCCGCAATGTCTGCAGATATTGCCGCAGGTGCGTCGGCGGCAACGACGCATCCGGCGGCTCCCAGCCTGTCGAGCGGCGATAATTGATCACGTCGCCGTCGCGCGCCATGTAATCCTCGTCGAAGCGGATGCCGACACTCATGTCGAGCAGGTGCCGCACGGTGCAGCCGTTACCATAGACCGACCCCGCCATCTCGGGGACGTAGTCCGTGATGGCGGCGCCCGGGTCGAGGACGCCGCGATCGGCGAGGATGCCGCCCAGCGTGCCGGCGATCGACTTGCTGACCGAGAAGATCAAATGCGGCGTGTCCGGCATTAGATCATGGGCATACCATTCGAACACGATCTGCCCGCGATGCATCACGATCATGCCGTCGGTGTGGCTTTCATGGAGCGCCCGACCGAACTTGATCGTCTCGCCACGCGGCGTCTCAAAGCTGACGTCATCGAGATAGATGGGAGCGAATGACAACGGGCTCGGTGCCGGTGCCCGTGCGATGTTGGCTGTAGGTAACAATTCGCGGACATTGCGGAAGGACCATCGGCTGAATGGATGTTGCCGCCAGTTCGCCAGTGTGACCTGTCCGTCTGCGGCCGGCGGGAAGCTGGCCATCATGCGCGCCGTCATTATTGATCTTGTCCAATGTTCGAGACGGATGATGGTCGGCACAGATAGCGATTTCCGCAATCAACCGGCTGGTGGAGGAGGTCGCGAAAAGCCGTGTGCCGCCAGACGGCGCAGAGCTTGAACGGCAATTTCCCGATCCCTGGTCCGAAAATTGCTTGACTTGGACGATCTGTCTGTCCAGCGTCAGCGACGCGCGGACACGTCAGATGTCCCCAACGGAGTGAAATCGAGGAGGGTAGGGCATGCTGATGCTCATGGGCCGTTCGGACCCCGCGACGAGCGAGGCGCTTCGTTTCGCTCAGTCCATGCTGGATGGGTCGGCAACGGCGTTCTACGAAGTCGATGTGGCCTTCAAGCTCCAGCGCTTCCTGGTGTTGGGGATACCCGAGCCATTTCATCGGCAGTATCTGGAAGGCATGAGCGAGCTGGATCCGCATCATCCGCGCCGTGCGGCCGGACGCTCCGTCGCTTGCCTGAGCGACACGTTCGGACACGACCAGCCGTGCGAGACCGCCATGTACCATAGCTTCGTGGGCCAGTGCGGGATCGTCGACATGATCGACTTCTTCTTCCGCCGCGACGATCAGATCGTCGCGGGCATGAGCGTCGTATGGGGAAAGGACGCCAGGAAGCCCGAGGGCGCCGTGGCGCTCGCCCAGAAGATTCATCAATATCTGCAGTTCAATCTGGTCGGCCGCTGCGACCAGCTTGGATGACGGTCAGCGCTACGGCCTCACCGCCCGTGAGATGGATGTGGTGCGCCTATTGTGCTGCGGGCGCACCAATCGCGAGATCGGGGAGTGCCTGAAGATCGGGCAGGCCACGGTGAAGACGCACCTGATCCACATCTTCGAGAAGCTCGGCGTCGAGACCCGCTCCGCCGTCGTTGCTATGATGGCGCAGCTGCACTAGGTCAGTGCAGCCGCGCTCATTCCGCTCAGGTCGCCGCGAGGCCTTGATCGATAGCGGCTGCGATCGACCTCGCATCGTCTGCCGTGATGATCAAAGGCGGCGAAAGGATGATGTTGCTGCCGGAGACGCGCACCATCACGCCTGCATCGTAGATCGCGTCCGCGATCCTGCCGACGCGCTTCTTGTCGAGCGCCTTCTTGGTACCGCGGTCGGCGACCAGTTCGAGCGCTGCCATCAACCCCCTGCCGCGGACATCGCCGACGATTTCGTGCTTCGTCCTTGAGCTTGCCTAGGGCCTCGTTCAGCACCATGCCGGTCGCCGCGGCTTTCGCGTCGACCTGCAGCCGCCGCGTCTCGGCGAGTGCCGCGATACCGGCCGCGCAGCCGACGGGATGACCGGAATAGGTGTAGCCGTGACCGATCGAGCCGAAGCTGGTGTCGTCAGCTCTCGAAGACCTCGGCGATCTTGTCGCCGATCATGGTGGCGCCGAGCGGGAAATAGCCTGATGTGACCGCCTTGGCGATTGTCATCATGTCCGGCTTCACGTTCCAGAGCCGGGCACCGGACCAGGCCCCGGTCCGGCCGAAGCCGGTGACCACTTCGTCCGAGATGAGGAGGATGCCGTAGCGGTCGCAGATCTCGCGCACGAGGCCCATGAAGCTCTGATGCGGCACGATGACGCCGCCGGCGCCGAGCACGGGCTCCATGATGAAGGCGGCGATCGTATCAGCGCCCTGGAACTCGATCTCGTCGACCAGCGCATTGATGCAGAGCTGTGCGAGCTTGGCAGGATCGCTCTCGTTGAATGGATTGCGATAGGTCCATGGCGCGGGAATGTGGTGGACGCCCGGCAGCAGCGGCTCGTAGTTGCGGCGAAAATTTGCATTGCCGTTGACAGATGCACCGCCGAAATGGGTGCCGTGATAGCCCTTCTTCAGCGCTATGAATTTGGTGCGGTCGCGCTCGCCCTTGATCTTCCAATATTGGCGCGCCAGCCGCAGCGCGGTTTCGACTGAATCGGAACCGCCCGAGGTGAAGAACGTCCGCACCATGCCTTCCGGCTTGAACCATTCCGTCAGCTCATAGGCGAGCTCGATCGCCGGACCGGTCGAGACGCCGCGAAAGCCGGAGTAATAGGGTAGCTCCGCAAGCTGGTTGATGATTGCCTGCTTGATCGGATCGCAGCTGTAACCGAGCGTCACGTTCCAGAGGCCGCCGACCGCGTCGAGCACGCTGCGGCCCTCGATATCGGTGACGTGAATGCCTTCGCCCTTCATGATGATGCGCGGCGGATGGGCCTGCATATCCCGGGGATGCGCCATGGGATGCCAGATCCGGCGCGCATTGTTCTCGATCAGGAAATTGTCGTCGCGCATGCGAAACTCCGCTTGTTGTCAGTCGAGAGTCAAGATCCAGGCGCGCCAGGGCTCGACGGTAGGATTCGCGGGGATTTGTGACGTCGAACCAGATAGTTTCGAACCCGCAGGCGATCGCGCCTTGGATGTTGCGATCCTGATCGTCGACGAACACGCAAGCGCCGGGCTCGATCGCCAACGCCTCGCAGACCGCATGATAGGAGCGGGGATCCGGCTTGAGGATGCCGGTATGGGTCGCGTCGACGACCACATCGAACAGGTCGAGCAGCGGCAGCTTGCTGCGGAATTCGGCGCCGTAGAACAGGTCGAGCTCGTTGGAGAGAATGGCGAGCTTGCAGCCGGCGTCGTGCGCGATGCCGAATGGCGCGCGTCGGCCTCGGGCCGGATCACCAGCGCCGGATCGGCGCCACGCGCGCGCCGCACGAAGGTCTGCATGTCCTGCCAGTCCTCGCCGACGAGCCGGCCGACCTCCTCGCTGCGTCTCGCCAGTAGTCGCGCTCGGACAGTTCGCCGCGCTGCATCGCCGCCCAGAGCGGATCGCTGTCCGGAGCGAACGGACCGCGCCAAGTCAGCGTATCCCGGCGCAAGGCCGAGCGCGGCCTCCGTCGCCGCGTGGGTCTCGAACAGGGTCTTGGAGATCACCCCGCCGAAATCGAGCACCAGAGCTCCTGCCGAGCGGCTGTCGTCATGACTGCTCGACCGCGATTTTGCCGGCCGGCACGATTCCCGCTGCGACCCAGCGGTCGAAGATGGCAAGCACCTTGTCGCGCGAAGCCGCGATCGTTGATGTGATCCCTGATTTCGTGCAGCTCGACCGGCGCGCGGATCGCCGCGCGCATCTCATCGACCAACGCGCCGAGCCCTTCCGGATCGTGCAGCGGCTCGCCATCCTGATCCCATTGCTGGATGCCGCCGTGCGGCAGCACGAACGCGACCGGCGCTTTCGCGTCGGCAAGCTTGTCCGCGATCGCGCGCGCGATCCGGCGGCGATCATCCGGCCTGCGAGGTCGCCGAGGCCAGCAGCCGGTTGTGCGCATGGAAGGGACGATCAGCAAGCTCGGCCGGCACCGGCAGCCAGGCAGGAAAGTCCACCATGTCGATCGCGCCGGGTGCGACGATCTGCGGGATGCCTCGACGGCCTGCATTGGTCAGGCGGTCGGCGCCAGAATTCACCACCGATCCCATCAGTTGATTGGCGACCTCCTGCAGGCTGAGATCGAGTACGGCGGCAAACCCGCTCTGCGCGGCGATCGATTCCATCGCCCGGCCGCCCATTCCGGTGGTGTGAAAGACAACGACCTCATAGCCGCGCGCTTCGAGCTGTGGCTTCAGTTCGACCATGTAGCTCAGGCAGCTCTTGCCGAGCGAGGTCATGGCCACGACCGGTCGTTCCGCACGCGGCTGAATGACGCCGCGGGCTGCGCCCACGATCGCGCCGCAGGCCTGCGACAGCACCGCTTTGCAGGTGCCGTTGAGGCCGTAGAGGCCGCCGGCCCACAGGATCATCATCAAATCGGCGGCGATGCGCTCCGGCGGCGATCAGATGAGAGAATGCGATGGTCGATACGATCAGCTTGGGAAAGCCGAGCGGCAACGCCTGCGCGACATCAAGCGCGAGATCGGTGCCCATGGTGCCGCCGATCGCGATCACGCGCGTCGATTTCGCCGTCGTTGCAGAGTTGCCGCGACAGCCGGGAGGCGCCGCGCGCCATCAGGATCATCGACGAGTTCTCATCGCCGCTGGCGATGACGGCGGCGATCGTGGTGTCCGCTGAGGCGGCCACTGCATGCTTGTCGTAGCTGCGCCTCGTAGGGCGGATCGCCGAGCACGCTGATGTCCATCATCACGGGCGTGCCGCCGGCATCCTTGATGCGCTCCTGCATGAACAGGAGCTCGTCGGCCTTGGTGTCGCCGGTGCCAATCAACAGAATGCGTGGTCGCGAGCTGGTCATCGTCTATCAAAGCCCCGATGTCGAAGCGAAGCCGAAGCGCAACGGCACGGGGCGGTGCGCAGGATATCGTCGCGGCAGACGTTATGGATTTGGCGGGAATCTTGGCATCAACCTATCGGTGGATTGCGATAAAAGGCGCCTCGAAGCTGAATGAGGCTCATGATGACGATTGGCTGTGCAGCCATCCACGCTTGAGCCCGCTGATGTTGCAATCCGAAATCAACGCGCTGCGTGCAGCGATCATCCCGCCTCAGCATCATTTCATCGACGGCATTGAAACAAAAGCTTTCGGCGGCGCGCAGCTTGACGTGATCTCTCCGATCGATGGAAAGCTGCTGACGACGATCGCCGATGGCGACGCCAACGATATCGATCGCGCCGTCGGTGCCGCGCGAAAAGTCTACGACAGCGGGAGCTGGTCGCGCGCAGCGCCTGCCGCACGCAAGAAGACCTTGCAACGGTTTGCCGAGCTCGTCGAGCGCCATGCACTGGAACTCGCGGTGCTCGGTGTGCGCGACAACGGCACCGAGATCGGCATGGCCTACAAGGCCGAGCCGCTGTCGGCCGCGACGACGATCCGCTACTACGCAGAAGCGATCGACAAGGTCTACGGCGAGATCGCGCCGACCGGCCGCGACGTGCTCGGACTGGTTCACCGCGAGCCGCTCGGCGTGGTCGGCGTCATCGTGCCCTGGAATTTCCCTTTGATGATCGGCGCGTGGAAGATCGCGCCGGCGCTTGCTGCTGGCAATTCGGTGGTGGTGAAGCCGCCGGAGGGCGCATCGTTGACCTTGCTGCGAATAGCTGCGCTGGCGCGCGAAGCTGGCTTGCCCGACGGCGTTCTGAACGTGGTCACGGGCCGCGGCGCGACTGCCGGCGAGGCGCTGGCGCTGCATATGGACGTCGATGTGCTGGCGTTCACCGGATCGGGCCCGGTCGGACGGCGCCTGCTGGAATCTTCGGCCCGGTCCAACCTGAAGCGCGTCTATCTCGAGCTTGGCGGCAAATCGCCGAACGTCGTGTTCAATGATACGACCGACTTGAAGCAGGCGGCCAAGGTGTCGGCGAACGGCATCTTCCGCAACTCGGGACAGGTCTGCGTGGCCGGTTCGCGGCTGCTGGTGCAATCCGGCGTCTACGATCGATTCGTCGAGCGAGCTGATCGCCGTCACCAGCAAGCTCAGGATCGGCGATCCGCTCGACCTCTCGCTGGACATCGGTGCCGTTGCCAGCGAAGCGCAGTTGCGTAGGAATCTCGATGCGGTGGCGCAGGCCGATGAGGAGGGCGGCGAGCGGCTGTCCGGCGGCGAGCGGCTGCATGAGAAAAGCGGCGGCTATTACATGACGCCGGCGATCTTCGCCGGTGTGACGCCGACCATGAAGCTGTGGCGTGAGGAGGTGTTCGGCCCGGTGCTCGCGGTGACGCGCTTCGAGGACGAAGAGGAGGCGGTGCGGCTGGCGAATTCCACCGCCTACGGGCTTGCCGCGGCGGTGTGGACGGGATCGCTCGGCACCGCGCACCGCATGGTCAGGGCCATCAACGCCGGCGTGGTCCATGTCAACACCTATGGCGGCGCCGACGTGACGGTGCCGCTCGGCGGCTTCAAGCAATCGGGCTTCGGCCGCGACAAGTCGCTGCATGCGCTGGATGAATATACCGACCGAAAGACCGCCTGGATCGCGCTGTGACGACGGAGGTCGAAGCACGCGTGGCGAACGTCGATCGCCTTGTCGACGCCGAGCAGGCGCGCTTCGCCAGTCTGCATCCGCGATCCGCGGCGGCCTGGCAGGAAGGCCAGCGAGCATTATCTTTACGGCGGGCCGTCGCATTGGATGCGGCGCTGGGCGGGTGGTTTTCCGATCTATGTCGACGACGGCCCAAGGTGCGCACATCCGCGATGTCGACGGTCTGGACTACGTCGACTTCTGCCTCGGCGATACCGGCGGCATGTGCGGCCACGCGCCCGAGGCCGTGACGCGGGCGGTGACCCGGCAGATGCAGCGCGGCGCGACCATGATGCTGCCGACCGAGGACAGCGTTTGGGTCGGCGCAGGAGCTGTCGCGCCGATTCGGTCCGCGCCACTGGACGCTGACGACGTCGGCGACCGATGCCAATCGCGCGGCCATCCGGATTGCGCGGATGATCACCGGCCGAAGCAAGGTGCTGGTGTTCTCCGGCTGCTATCATGGCGGCGTCGACGAGGCTCATGTCGAGATCCGCGATGGGCGGGTCGGGCTTGCGCAACATGATCCATCCCAACGCCATCGACCATGCTGCCGTATCGCGGGTGGTCGAATTCAACGATGTCAGTGCTTTGACCGCTGCGCTTGTCGAGGGCGACGTCGCCTGCGTGCTTGCCGAGCCCGTCATGACGAATTTCGGCATGATCCCCGCCGCCGACGGCTTTCATCGCACCTTGCGCGACTTGACGCGGCAGACCGGCTCGTTGCTGATCATCGACGAGACCCACACGCTGTCGTGCGGGGTAGGCGGCTACGCGGCGCTGCACGGCCTCGAGCCGGATATCTTCGTTGCCGGCAAGGCGATCGCGGGGGGCATTCCGGCCGGCATCTTCGGTCTCGATCGGCCGACCGCCGAACGGCTTTGGCAGATCGTTCCCCTGGTCAATCCGCGGCAGCGCCAATCGGCGCATCTCGGCTTCGGCGGCACGCTCGCCGGCAGCGCTCTGACGATCGCTGCGATGCGCGCCGTGCTGGAAGAAGTGCTTACCCCCTCGGCCTATACGGGGATGATCACGCATGCCGAGCGGCTCGCGGCGGCCGTTCGCACAACGATTGCGCGGAACGGTCTGCCCTGGCACGTGACCCAGATCGGCGCGCGGATCGAGATCATGTTCTCGCCGCGGCCGCCGCGCAGCGGCGCCGACGTGATTGCCGGACGGCAGCCCGGTCTGGAGACCCTCTGCATGCGTTCTACATGAATGAAGGCATCCTGATCACGCCGTTTCACGGCATGCTGCTGACGTGTCCGGCCACGTCATCGGCCGATGTCGACAGGCACGGCGAGGTCTTCGCCCGCTTCGTGACGATGCTGCTGACGGCCGGAGCGGTCTGATCATGTCGAAGCCGCCGTTCGATCTCACTGGTCGGGTGGCGATCGTCACCGGCGGCGGGCGCGGCATTGGAGCCGCCATCGTCAGGCGTTTCGCGGAGGCCGGTGCGCATGTCGTCATCGCCAATCGGTCGCGTGCGCCGTGCCGATGAACTGGCCGCGGAATTGAACAAGCTTGGACTGCAGGTCCATGCCGCGCCGTTCGACCAACTGGATCGCGGTTCCCTGCATCAATTCGTCGCGGACGTCGTCGCTTACCATGGCCGGCTCGATATCCTGGTCCACAACGCTGGCGGTTGTCCCTGGGCCTCGCTCGAGGGCTCGACGAGGACAAGCTCGACGCGGCATTGTCGATCAACCTGACAGCGCCGATCTGGCTGACGCAGGCGGCGATCGCCGCATATGCGAGCCGGAGGATTTGGCCGCATCCTCGTCACTTCGTCGATCTCGGCGCGGTTGGCGATGGGTGGCGGCGCGCATTATTCGGCCGCGAAGGCTGGCGGTGAACGCATTCATTCGCGGTGCAGCGTTCGAATTGGCGCGCGATGGCATCACCGCGAACGCCGTCGAACCCGGCTTCATCGCCAAGCCGGGGCGAGGCACGCTGAGCTCGCCGGAGAATCTGGCGCGAATCGCGCAACAACTCCCGATGGGACGGATCGGCTCGCCCGACGACGTCGCCTTCGCGATGCTCTATCTGGCATCCGAGCAGGCGAGCTATGTCACCGGCCAGACGCTCGTCCTCGACGGCGGCGCGATGCTTCCAGAAACCGGCTTTGCGGTCGAGCGACAATGGGGCCGACCTCATCAACCGAACGGCTGATTGTGACGGATGAGAGCGGGGAACAAGCTCGCGATCACAATCAGGATCAGGCAATGAGCGAGATCAAGACCAGTGCGGACACGCTCCTGCGCAACGGCCGGATCTACACGGTCGACCGGGAGCGGCCCTGGGCAGACTGTGTGGCGATCAAGGGCGGACGCTTCGTCGCAGTGGGCACACAGAGCGACGTGCAGGCGTTCGTCGGGGGCGGCACCGAAGTGATCGACCTCGGCGGCCGCATGGCCATGCCGGGCATCATCGACATCCACAATCACATCATGATGGGTGGCCAGGCCGATCTCTACGAGCTGCGCTTTCCGTCGAACTATTCGATCAGCCAGATCGCTGCGGTGGTCAAGGACGCCGCGGTCAAGGCGCCGGCCGGTGCTTGGATCGTCGGCGGCCAGTTCGGCAACGATCTGCTGTCCAGGCTCAACACCGATGACGCCTCTGCCGAGCTGAACGCGGCGAGCCTCGGTCATCCCGTGCTGCTGCGCGACGACAGCTATCACAACCGATGGGCCAGCGCCGAGGCGTTGCGGCTGGCGGAGGTGACGGCCGAGACGCCGAATCCGGTAGATGGCGAGATCGGCAGGGATCTTCACAGTGGGCGCCTGACCGGGCTGATGGTGGAGGCGGCTTCGGGCATCGTCGAGCGGGCGCTGGCCAGGGCTGGGCACTACACGCCGGAGATGGATCGTGCCGCGGTCGCGCGCTCCATCGGCGTGCTGAATTCGTTCGGCGTCACCGGCTTCGTCGATGCCGCCAGCATGCAGCCGATCATGGCGGCCCTCAAGGGACTGGACGACCGGGGCGAGCTCTCCGCCTGGGCCGTCTGCGCCATGCCGATCGTCGAGCCCGGTTTCATGTTCGGGATGGCAGGCGACGAGCTGTTTGCCTTGCGTGACAGCTACCGTTCGGCGCATGTGAAGCCGGACTACGCGAAGATGTTCCTGGACGGCGTGCCGGGCGCAAAGACCGCAGCCTTCCACGAACCTTATCTCGCCGATGCCGTACGCGGCTGCTGTTTCCGCGGCAGCACCATGCTCAGCGTGCCCGAGCTGATCCGTTGGCTGGGTAAATGCGAGAAGCTCGGCATTGCGGCCAAGATTCACTGCGCGGGCGATGCGTCCGTCACGCAGGCGCTCGACGCGATCGAGGTGGTGCGCTCGTTCAACGGACCCACCGCGCTGATCCACCACATTGCTCACGCAAGCTACATCGCGCCCGATGACATTCCGCGCTTTGCCGAGCTCGGCGTGGTTGCCGACCTGTCGCCGATCATCTGGTTTCCGACCATTTTTCTCGAGGCGCACAAGGCCGCGATGGGGGCAGAGCGGGCCGAACGCTTCTGGCCCAACCGTGACCTGAAAAATGCCGGCGCGCTGATGGCGGGCGGCTCCGACTGGCCTGTCATTCCTAATCCCGATCCCTGGCACGGGATCGAAGGCATGGTGACGCGCCGCAATCCCGCAGGCGATTTTCCTGGCGTCGCGTTGTGGCCGGAGCAGGCGCTCGACCTCGAAACGGTGATCGAGATCTACACCATCAATGCCGCGCGTGCGGCAGGGCTCGGCGGCATCACCGGATCGATCGCGGTCGGCAAATCCGCCGACCTGATCGTGCTCGATCAGGCACTGTTCGATATCCCCGCCGACCAGATCGCCGAGACCGCTGTCGAGATGACCTTCTTCGAAGGCCGCAAAGTCTATGAGCGCGACCGATGAATTCCGCCAGCGCATCGCTCATTCCTGTGACCGTGCTGACCGGCTTCCTCGGCAGCGGCAAGACCACGGTCCTCAACCACCTGCTGCATCAGCCCGGCATGGACGGGGTGGTCGCGATCATCAATGAGTTCGGCGAGGTCGGGCTCGATCATCTGCTGGTCGAGACCAGCGAGGAGCGCTTCGCGCTGCTCGACAATGGTTGCGTCTGTTGCTCGGTGCGGCAGGATCTGGTCGCGCTGCTTGGCGACCTGGCCTCGCGCGAGACCCGCGGCGAAATTCCGGCGATCAGGCGCATCCTGATCGAGACGACAGGGCTCGCCGATCCGGTCCCGGTGTTGCACACGCTGATGACGGCGCCGGTCGTCGTCGCGCGCTTCCGGATCGACGGCGTCGTCGTCACCGTCGATGCCGTCAACGCCGCCGGCTCGCTCGACAATCATGCCGAGGCGAGCAGACAGGTTGCGGCAGCAGACCGCATTCTGCTGACCAAGGCCGATCTGGTCGATGATGTCGCGTTGGCGGAGGTCGAGCGCAGGATCGCGCTCATCAATCCCACCGCCGCAGTCCTGAGGGTCGATCACGGCCGTGTCGCGCTGGAGACAATCCTGGAAGCCGGTCTGTTCGCACCTGGCCACCAGGTCGAGCAGGTGACGAACTGGTTTTCGTCGGCCGTTAGGGCAACCGCGGCCAATTCGCACGCAGCAAGTCACGGGCGCTCATTCAACTGCGCGGGCGGAATCTCGTCATTCAGCCTGATCGTGCAGGAACCGATCCGCTGGTCCGCGTTCCAGCGCTGGCTGGATTACGTTGCCGCGCTGAAAGGCGACGAGCTGTTGCGCTTCAAGGCTCTGGTCAACGTGGCGGACCGGCCGCAGGGGCCGGTGGTGGTCCACGCTGTCCAGCACGTCATCCACCCGCCGATCACGCTGGACGGCTGGCCATCCGACGACCGCAGCTCGCGTCTGGTGTTCATCGTTCGCGATATCCCGATGGAGGCGATCGAGCGCACGCTCGCGCGCTTCGGCGGCGTGAGCCGCGACAGAATCGCGCGTCCGGCGGCCTGAGACGCAACAGTTTTCGATCCACCGGTACTTTGCAGGAGAGATGTCGTGAGCGATAGAGCGAAGGTCACAGCGACAACGAGCAGCAAGCTCAGCCGGCGCAGTCTGCTCAAGGCTGCCGGTACGGCGGGGTTGGCGGCGGCCAGCAACGTGCCGTTGGTCAACATCGCGGGCGCGGCCTCGACCACGATCAAGATCGGCTGGTGCGGCTGCCTGTCGGGCGTGCGTGCTGCCTTCGCCGAACCGGATCCCTGGATCCACGAGCGGATGAAAGCGCTCGTCAAGGACGGGTTGAAGATCGGCGGCAAGAACTATGCGGTCGAATTCGTCATCAAGGACAATCAGTCCGATCCCAACCGCTCGTCGGTGGTGGCGAGCGAGCTGGTGCTGCGCGAGCGCTGCGACCTGATTCTTGTCGAGGACGGCGACGCCGAGATTCCGATCGGCGAGCTGGCCGATGCGCGTGGCGTGCCGACCATCTCGACCATGCTGCCCTGGCAGGGCTGGATGTTCCCGCGCAAATCGACCCCGGATAAAGGCTTTCCGTACACGTTCCATTTTTTCTGGGGCGCCGACGACGTCACGAAGAACTACGTCGGCATGTGGCAGTCCGTCGAGACCAACAAGAAGGTCGGGACGTTCTACATCGACAATCCGGCGGGCACGGCCTTCTCCGACCAGAAGCATGGCCTGCCGGCAGGCATCAAGCAGGCCGGCTTTCAGGAGGTTTCGACCGGCAGCTTCCAGATTGCGACAGACGATTTCTCCAACCAGGTGTCGACCTTCAAGAATGCGGGCGTCGATATCGTCTCGGGCTTCGCCTACGGCAATCACTGGGTCACGCTCTGGAATCAGGCGGCTCAGGCCGGCTTCAAGCCACAGATCTGCACCGTGGCCGCGGCGTTCCTGTTTCCGAGCGCGGTGAATGCGCTGGGCGATCGCGGCGACGGCATGTCGACCGAGGTGTGGTGGACGCCGGCCTATCCGTTCAAATCATCGCTGACGGGGCAGACCGCAGCCGAGCTCGCGGCAGAATGGGAGAAGGCGACCGGCAAGCAATGGACGCAGCCGATCGGCTACGCGCATGCGCTGTGGGAGGTGGGCTTCGCGGCGCTCCGCAACAGCGATCCGAAGGACAAGAACTCGCTGCGCGACGGCATTGCCGGGCTCGACCTGGAGACCATCGTCGGTCCGGTCAAGTTCAAGGGCAGCCCGATCAAGAACGTTGCGGTCACGTCGCTGTCCGGAGGGCAGTGGCGCAAGAGCAAGGGTGGCAAATCGCCCTATGAGCTCCTGATCGTCCACAACGGTACCGCGCCGTTCATTCCAAAGCAGGCCGATCTCGTCCTGCTGTCGAAACTGACCTGAGCTTAGCTCGATACGGAACAGCATCCAGATGGTGGACGTGCTGCGCGTCACTGGCCTGAACAAGAAATTCGGAGTCATCCGGGTTGCCGATGAGCTCGATTTCGAGCTCGGCTTGGGCGAGTGCCTCGGTGTGATCGGGCCGAACGGAGCCGGCAAGAGCTCGGTGCTGAACCTGATCGTCGGGCTGCTCAGACCTGATGCGGGCGCGATCAGTCTGGACGGTCATGACATCACGCACTTGCCGCCGCACCGCCGCGTTCGTCTCGGCATCGGTCGCGCGTTCCAGGTTCCGCAGCCTTTCCCGCACCTCACGGTCTACGAGAACGTGCTGACAGCGGTGAGCTATGGCGCCGGTCTGCACGGCGCGCAAGCGAGCGACTGGGCGATGGATGTGCTCGGCCGCACCGCGCTCGAAGGCAAGGCCGATCGCATCGCGGGCGCGTTGCCGTTGATCGATCGCAAGCGGCTGGAGTTCGCCAAGGCGCTCGCATCGAAGCCGCGCCTGATCCTGCTCGACGAGATCGCTGCGGGACTGACCGAGCCCGAGGTCGAGCGGCTGATCGAGGTGATTGCAGGCGTCAAAGCCGAGCACGCGATGATCTGGATCGAGCACATTCCGCACGCGCTGCGCGCGGTGGCCGATCGGATTCTTGTGCTCAATTTCGGCCGCAAGGTGCTCGACGGCCCGCCGGCCGAGGTAATGGAGAGCCGCACGGTCAAGGAGATCTATATGGGGCTGACGGCCGATGACGCTGCTTGAAGTCGCAAGCCTCGACGTCTTTCATGGCGACCTGCAGGCGATCTTCGGCCTCGATTTCTCGGTCGCCGATCGCGAGGCGGTGGCCCTGGTCGGCGCCAACGGCGCGGGAAAGACCACGTTCCTGCGCGCGCTCGTCGGCCTGATCGATAGCAAGCAGGGCAGCATCCGCTTCGACGGCGACGACGTCCTGAGCACGCCGGCCGAGCGGATCGCGCGGCTCGGTCTCTGCATGGTCCCGGAAGGGCGCATGCTGTTCGACACGCTGACCATCGAGGAAAACCTGCTGATGGGCAAAGTGGGCAAGCGCAGCGGCGCGTGGACGCAGCGGCGCGTGTTCGATCTGTTTCCGGTGCTCGAAGAGCGGCGCAACCATCTGCCGCGGCAGCTCTCCGGAGGCCAGCAGCAGATGTGCGCGATCGGACGCGCGCTGATGTGCAATCCGCGGCTGCTGCTGTGCGACGAGATCTCGCTCGGCCTTGCGCCGGTCATGGTCGAGCAGATCTACGGCGCTTTTGCCGATATTCGCAAGGAGGGGACGGCGCTGGTGCTGGTGGAACAGGACGTCAAGCGCGCCGCCAGCGCGAGCGATCGAATCTACTGCCTGCTCAAGGGGCGCGTATCGCTGACGGCCAATGCCGGCGCGGTCAGCATCGCCGAGTTGACACAAGCCTATTTCGGAACGTGAGCGAGGGGACATGGCCTGGTTGGAGACGCTGGTGAATGGAGCCTTGCTGGGCGGGCTCTATGGCCTTCTCGGGATCGGGCTTGCGCTGGTGTTCGGCGTGATGCGGCTGGTCAATATCGCTCATGGCGAGTTCATGGTCCTCGCAGCCTATCTCGCCGTAATTCTGGTCGGCCTGTTTCCCCAGGTCCATCCGCTCTTCGTGCTGATTCCGGTAGTGATCGCGGCCTTTATTGTCGGCTATGTCTATCAGGCGGCGATCATGAACAGGGTGGCGCGGGCGCCCGATCCGCTGGCGCCGCTGCTGCTGACATTCGGCGTCTCCATCGTGCTGCGCAACCTGATGGTGGAAGTCTTCGGCGCCGACGTCAGAGGGCTTCAGCTCGGCGAACTCTCGCGCTCGAGCATCAATCTGCTCGGTCTTCGGATCGGCGTCATGCCGCTGATGACGCTGCTCGCGGCGGTGCTGTTGTTCCTGCTGCTGCAATGGGCGATCAAGCGCACGAATTTCGGCCGCATCGTGCGCGCCACCGCCGATCGGCGTGACATCGTGCGGCTGTTCGGCGTCAAGCCGGAGCGCGTCTACAATTGCGTCATGGGACTGTCGCTGGCGCTCGGCGCGATCGGCGGCGTGCTGCTCGCGGTCCGATCCAGCTTCACGCCGTTCTCCGGCGTCGAGCGGCTGCTGATCGCGTTCGAGGTCGTTGTGCTCGGCGGCGTCGGCTCGTTCTGGGGCGCGCTGCTGGGAGGCATCGTGCTGGGAATGGCCCAGCTCGCAGGCCTGAAATGGGACGCGAACGCGGGCCTGCTTTACGCCCATGTGCTGTTCTTCGTCGTGCTCTTGATCCGGCCCGCCGGTCTCGTCGCAAGCAAGGCTTGATCCGATGTCGAAGATTGCGATTGTGATGTATGGCGCGGTCGTTCTGCTCGTCGCCGCCGCGCCCTGGCTGGCGAGCGAAGGCGCCTTGCGGTTCGCGACCGAATGCCTGCTGATCCTGAGCATGGCGCAGATGTGGAATCTGCTGGCCGGCTATGCCGGGCTGGTCTCGTTTGGCCATCAGGTCTTCGTCGGCGTCGGCGCCTACGCTGTGTTCCTTGTGTCGGATACGCTCGATCTGTCGCCTTATTGGGTTCTGCCCATCGCGCCACTGGTTTGCGCGATCATCGCGTCCGTGATCGCGCGTCCGCTATTCCGGCTTGCGCGAGGCCTATTTCTCGATCGCATTGTGGGTGTTCTCGGAGATCGTCGCGGCGCTGGTGACCAAGGCATCGTGGCTCGGCGGCAGCGCCGGGCTGCCGCTGACGTCGAGCCGGCTGATCGATCTCGACTGGTTCGAGCCGGTGATGTTCTGGATCGCGGGTGCGCTGGCGCTGGGATCGATCGGCGGGCTGTTCCTGCTGATGCGGTCGAGCTTCGGTCTCGGCCTCATGAGCGTGCGCGACAACGACCTTGCTGCGATGAGCGTCGGCGTCGACGTCCAGCGCAACCGGTTCATCGTCTTCGTCCTGTCCGCAGCCGGCTGCGGGATTGCCGGCGCGGTCTCCTTCCTCGGCAATCTCTACGTTTCGCCCGGCGGCCGCCTTCGATGTGAACTGGGTGGTCTACATGATGTTCATCGTGATGATCGGCGGGATCGGCACGCTCGAAGGTCCCGTGCTCGGCGCCGCGATCTTCTTCGGCACGCGCGAGCTGATCACCGACCAGCTTGGGCTGTCGGCAGGCTGGTACTTGGTCGCGCTCGGGACCGTGGCCGTCGTTGTCATGCTGTCGTCGCCGCGGGGCCTTTGGCCGCCGCTGCGCGACCGCTTCGGCTTCCAGTTGCTCAACGTCGGACGCAAGGCGCCGCGCAAACCGGATCTGGCCAAGCTCGGCGCCAGCGCCGGACAGCTCGGATGAGGCTCGGCCGTCGCATCGCTGACGGCCGCAATTGACGATGATGGGAGTTGGCAATTGGACATTCGAACCGGACGTCCGGTAACGCTCGCCACTCAGGGCATGGTGACGTCGCCGCATGCGCTCGCCTCGGCGGCGGGCGGCGACGTGCTTCGCGCCGGCGGCTCGGCCATCGATGCCGCGATCGCAACCAGTGCCGTGCTCGCCGTGATCTATCCGCACATGACCGGCCTTGGCGGCGATGCGTTCTGGCTGATCCATGACGGCGCGAGCGGCGAGGTCAAATATCTCAACGGCGGCGGCAAGGCGGGATCGACCGCCACGCTTGCGGCGCTTGGCGAACGCGGCGTCGATGAAATCCCGCTGCGTGGCATTATACCGGCTACGTTGACGGTGCCAGGTGCGGTCGCGAGCTGGACCGCGGCGCACGCAGCCCATGGCAGGCTGTCGCTCTCCCGCGTGCTCGACAGCGCGATCGGCTATGCACGCGATGGCTTTCCGGTGACCGGGCGGCTCGCGAGCTTCATCCAGATGATGCGCGAGGAACTGGCCGAGCAGCCGGAAGCCGCGCGTCTGCTGCTCTCGAACGGCGTGCCCAAGACCGGCGGCAAACTGCATAATGATGCGCTTGCGGACACGTTGCAGGCGATCGCCGATCACGGCCGGTCGGGCTTCTATGAAGGTCCCATTGCGGCCGAACTGGTGCGGTGGTCGGACGAGGCCGGCGGCTTCTTCCAGCATGCGGATCTGGCGAACCAGAAGGCGAGCTGGGATACGCCGCTGGCCGGTCGCTATCGCGATCTGACGATCTACAACACGCCGCCGCCGACACAGGGATTTACAGTCCTCGAGATGCTCAATTTGATCGAGCCGTTCGAGCCGCACCGGATGGAGCCGCTCGGGCCTGATCACGTGCATCTGCTGGTGCAGGCCAAGCAGATCGCCTATCACGACCGTGACCGCGTGCTCGCCGATCCGAATTTCGCCGATGTCCCGATCGACCGCCTGATCTCCAAGGACTATGCGCGCCAGCGCGGCGCGTTGGTCCATCCGCGGTCCGCCCTCAGTTGGGACCAGGTGCCATCCTATGGCAGCCTGTCCGGCGACACCGTCTACATCGCCGCAGTCGATCGGCACGGTAACGCGGCCTCGTTGATTCAAAGCCTCTATGGGCTTTTCGGCTCCTGCCGTGTTGCCGGACGAACGGGCGTCATCCTGCAGAACCGGAGCGCGTACTTCTCGCTTGATCCCGGTCACCCGAACCGGCTCGAGCCGGGGAAGATCCCGCTGCACACGCTGATCGCGTCGATGGCGAAACGCGACGGCAAGCTGAGCACGGTGCTCGGCTGCATGGGGGCGGATGGGCAGCCGCAGATTCAGCTCCAGCTCTATTCCGCGCTGGCCGATTTCGGCCTCGACATCCAGGAAGCGATCGAGATGCCGCGTTTTCTGTCCGGACGCTTTGGGCTCGGCGAGCCACGAGATACGCTGCACATGGAAGGCCGTTTTCCCGCTGCCACGCTGGAAAGTCTCGAACGGCGCGGACATCTGATCGATCGCTGGCCGGCATGGCAAGAGATGGCGGGCCATGCGCACGGGATCACGATCGACCCGCATTCGGGAACGCTGAGCGGCGGCTCCGATCCGCGCAGCGATGGCGCCGCCGTTGGTTACTGACGTCAGATGATAACGCACACTGCGCGGAAGCGCTGGCGGCCGGCTTACAAGTCCTTCCATCGAACTGTTGCTGGCAAACAATCCTATCGTTCCGCCGAAACCGTTCTCCGATAGAAGGACCGTAACAGAAAATGGCGGGCAGCTAGGCGGGCAACGGCCAGGTGACGTCCTTGCCCTTCAATTCCTTGTAGCGCCGGGCATGGGCGGCGATACTTCCGCAATTCGATATGCCGCGCGACAGCAGGTCCTTATCGAGGGCCGCGACGTCGATGGCGGCCATCGTGGTAGCCTGAAGTGCGCGCTTAGCAAGGTTGTGGTTCGCTATCGTGGAATGACTCTGGACGAGCCGAAGCATACACGGGCCCTGAATGTTCTTGCTCCTGCGAGCGAGGGTTGTCGCGCCCGATCTGCTGAGGGCTATATCGATCGCGCGGCCGAGGCTACGCCACCGGGATCCGTATCTCGCCCATCCCGTCGATTCCTCCGGTCATTACCTCTCCGCGTTGCACGGGACCCACGCCCTCCGGCGTGCCCGTCATGATGATATCGCCCGGCCTCAGCGCCATGGAACGTGAGCAGATCGAAATGATGTCCGGCACCGGCCAGATCAGCTTGGAGATGTCGGAGTCCTGTTTGACGATGCCGTCGACTGCGAGCCAGATGCGCCCGGCCTTCGGATGTCCCACCTCCAACACCGGTCGCAATGGCGCGATCGGTGCCGAGAGATCGAAGCCCTTGCCCCAATCCCAGGGCCGGCCTTGTTCGCGGGCCTGGAGCTGCAGATCGCGACGGGTCAGGTCGATTCCGACGCCGTAGCCCCAGACGTGATCGAGGGCGTTGTCGACCGGGATGTTGGTCCCGGCTTTTCCGATCGCGACGATCAGCTCGATCTCGTGGTGGAAGTTCTGCGTCTCCGGCGGATAAGGAATCGTCGTTCCGTCATCGACGACCGTGTCAGCCGGCTTCATGAAGAAGAACGGCGGTTCCCGATCAGGATCCCGGCCCATCTCGCGCGCGTGCGCCGCATAATTGCGGCCGACACAGATGATACGGCGCACCGGAAAGCGTGCTTCCGACCCATGGACAGCCACCGAAGCGGGCTGCGGAAGCGGGATGACAAAGTCGGTGTGGCGGAGAATATCAGACATTGCCACGGTCCTCACGAAAGAGATGCAGAGCTTCCTGGATCGGCCGGTCGGAGTAGGAGAAGATCACGGCGTCTCCATCGCGTGTCTCATGACGGACGCGATGCCAGGACGGCACCACGAAGATATCGCGCTTGCCCCAATCGACGACGGTGTCTTCACCGGATCGAGACGTGATCACGCTGCGGCCCTTGCCTTCGATCGGAACGAACACGGTCGCATCCGTCGCGCGATAGGTCGACGTCGCAAAGCCGTTCGGCAGGAGCTGGATGAAGGTCGCCATCGTCGCCATGGCGTGATTGCCGGTGATCGGGTTGGTGTAGCGCATCTTGAGGCCGTGGCACGCGTCCCACGCATTGGAGCGCCGCAACTGCTCGAGCGCCTCGCGGGTCCGCGCATAGGGATAATTGAACACGGGCGAGGTGCCTCCGCCGCCCTTGTGGTCCACTGGAAGAAGGTTATGGCCATAGCGTGCATCGCTGTCACCAACCGGCCGGGCGATCGGTTGTTCGTCAACGTCGAGATGCTCGGCGAACGACGCGTCCAGCATCTGGATAACGGGTATGTCGAGACCGTCGAGCCAGAAGATCGGGTTTGTGCCGGGATTGCCATGATCGTGCCAAGCCCAGGGCGGGGTGATGATGAAGTCCCCCTCATGCATGATGGTGCGCTCCCCGTTCACAGCAGTGTAGGCACCTTCGCCCTCGAGAATGAACCTCAGGGCGGACTGTGTGTGGCGATGCGCTGGCGCCACTTCACCCGGCATGACCAGTTGCACGCCGGCATAGAGATCCGTGGTGATCTTGGATTGCCCGCGAAGGCCGGGATTCTCGAGCACGAGAACCCGCCGTTCCGCCTCCTTGGCGGTAATGAGATTTCCTGCCTCGAGCATATAGGCGCGAATATCGTCGAAGCGCCAGGACGCGGGACGACAGGCGCTCCGCGGCTCGGGAGTCACGAGATCGGCCAGCGATAGCCACAGAGCCGTGAGATTCTTCTTGTCGATCTTATCGTAGAACGCTCGGCGTTCCGGTGTGTCGGCCGTCGGGGCCATGATGGTGTCGTGGGGCAAGGTCTGTCTCCTTTTCACAATATCTATTTGGCGGCATCACGAACTCCGATGAGCGGACGCTGCTACGCGGGAATGATGCCGTGAAGGTCGGAGGAGGCGGATCCGTCGCTCAGGATCCCGATGGTGCGTTGCGCAGTTTCTGACGATCGATCTTGCCCGTTCCCGTCGTCGGCAGATCGGACCAGTACTCGACCAGGCGCGGATATTTGTAGGGAAGCAGCTTTGACTTGACGTGATCCTGCAGCTCACGGGTCAAGGATTCGCAGGCCGTATGACCATCGCGAAGGATCACGAATGCCTTGGTGGTCATCCGGCGATCGGGAAGCTCCATTCCGAGGACCGCGCATTCCCGAACCGCCGGATGTTCGGACAAGCACAGTTCGATCTCGAGCGGGTAGATCCATTGACCGCTGACCTTGATGAGATCGTCGACGCGGCCGACGAACGTGAAGAATCCGTCGCTCTCTTCGACCAGCCTGTCTCCGGTCCAGATCCACCCGCCCTCGCGCATGGTCTGCTCGGTCTTGTCCGGCCGATTCCAGTAGCACGGCGCGTTCGAGTGGCCGCGGACCCACATCACGCCTTCCTCGCCCTGCGCAACCGGCTCGCCCTCGGGCGTGGTCAGTCGTATTTCGTATCCGGGGACGCGCTTGCCGGCCGTTCCCAGCTTTTTCTGGTCGGGCCTGTTCGAAAGGTAGATGTGCAGAACTTCGGTCGATCCGAGCCCCTCCAGGATCTCGTGCCCAAAGCGTCGCTTCCAATCGTTGAAGATATCCTGCGACAGGACCTCGGCCGCGGACAGGCAAAGACGCACGCTCGAGAGGTCGGCGGAGTCGATGCGAGGATGATGAAGGAGTGCGTTGTAGAGAGTAGGTAATCCGAAGAAGAGTGTCGGCTTGAAGCGCTCGATCATGTCGAAAACAGCGTTCGGCTCTGGCCGCCCGGCGAGCAGGACCGTGCTTGCTCCGACGGAGAACGGGAACGTGATCGAGTTACCGAAGCCGTAAGCGAAGAAAATCTTCGGCACGGAAAAGCAGATGTCGTTCTCCCGGATTGCCAGGATGTGGCGGCCGAAACTTTCCGATGTGTAGGCCATGTCGTGATGCAGATGCACGATCCCCTTCGGCCGGCCGGTGCTGCCCGAGCTGTACATCCAGAACGCCATGTCGTCGCGGCACGTCGGCGCGGCATCCAGGGCGGGAAGGAATTCGTCGAACCATCCGTCGCCGTTGAGAATTTGGATGGAGGCCGGCCCGGACGACTGATCTCCGTTGACGACGACCAGGGTCCGTAGCGGCGTTCCAGCGACGGTCTCTTCGTCAAACAGAGGCGCATACTCGGCGTCGACAACCGCCACCGGTGCTGCCGAGTCTTGCAAGTAGAACTGAATGAGGTCCCTTGGCGAAAGCGTGTTGATCAGCATGGGGACGAAGCCGGCGCGAATTGCACCGAAGAAGACCGCCGGATAGGTTTTGGTGTCGTTCAGAAGGAGAAGGACTCGCTCGCCTCGCGCCAGGCCGAGCGATTTGAGCGCGTTCCCGGCACTCGCGGCTTTCGCGCATAATTCGACGTAGCTGGTGTTGCCCGTCGCAGCATAGATGGCGATCTTGTCGGCGCGGCCCGCCTGCAGATTGCCAAACAGGATCTCGCTGGCATTGTAGCGCTCGGGAATGTTGAATCCCACCTCCCGCGTGCCGGGAGCATCGTCGGGGACTTTGTCGACGATCGCGTGACCGATTCCGTCCGTCATGAGCGCGCTCCTCGCTATCGTGATGTGTTGGAGACCGATGACTGCGCGTCGTAGCGCGCCATGAAGCGCGGTGACATGATACGAAGCTGACTGTCGTCGATCCGGCCGGAACGGGTGATGTAGCTGTAGGCGAAATCCAATGGCGACAGCTTCATGCGCTCGGCAAAGCGTTCGTACCAGGCGGCGCTCGTCTTTGCGGCCCTGACCAGCTTCTCCACCACGGGGCGTCGCGCGGCCTCGTAAGCCTCCAATGCGCGGCGCAGATCGTGCGGTTCGCCGTCCAGGGCATTGACGAGGGCAATGACGTCCTCGAGCGCGAGGCGCGTACCCGATCCGATCGAGAAGTGCGCGGTGTGAAGCGCGTCGCCGACCAGCACCATGTTGCGATGCGACCAGCGCTCGCTCCACAGCCACGGGAAATTCCGCCAGACCGACTTGTTGTTGACCAGAGGGTGCCCTTCGAGGGTATCAGCGAACACCTGCTCGCAAAGAGCCCGGCTTTCTTCCTCTGTCTTGTCCGCGAAGCCGGCGCGCAACCACGTTGCGCGATCACACTCGACGATGAACGTGCTCATCGTGGGCGAGTACCGGTAGTGATGGGCGTTGAAGCAGCCGAACTCCGTCTCGACGAAGGTCTGGGTCAGCGTCTCGAATCGCTTGGTGGTGCCGTACCAGGCGAACTTGTTGTCGTCATAGGAGAGGGACGTCTTGAAGTCACCCTCGTAGGTCCTTCGGACCAGAGAGTTCACGCCGTCGGCGGCGACGATCAGATCGTATCCGGCGAGTTCGTCGACGGAGCGGATGACAGTGCCGAACTGGAGGTTCACGCCGACGGATCGTGCGCGGTCGGTCAATTGCGTGAGGAAATCGAGCCGTCCGACTGCGGAGAACCCGACCCCATCGAGAACGACCTGCTCGCCGCGGTGAACCAGCGTGATGTCACGCCACGTCTCCATGCGGGCCGAGACGGCTTCCGCCGTGTCCGGATCGTCCGCCCGAAGAAACTCGAGCGCCTTGTCCGAAAAGACCACGCCAAATCCCCAGGTCGCACCCTCGGGATTCTGCTCGTAGACGTCGACCTGATCTTGGGGGTGCCGGCGCTTCCAGAGATAGCCAAAATACAGCCCGGCTGGTCCGCCCCCCAACACGGCGATGCGACTGAGCCGCATGGCGTTTCCTTTCCCTAACCTATTTATTGCGCAGTATGCAATTTATTCCCGTGAGCGCAAGAGATGTTTTTCGTATTAGGGAATAGTTTCCACTGTGCGCAAATCGGTAGCTGAGTTAATTTCGAAGCCCGGAGTCGCTCGGATGGAGGTTTTCGGATGTTCGAGACAGCTTTTACGATTGAATGGGGCGACTGCGACGAAGCCGGAATCGTGTTTTATCCCAACTACTTCTACTGGTTGGACTGCACCTATCAGCGTTGGCTGCGCCAGCACGGCTTGAGCCAGCGCGCGCTGCGGCAGCGATTCCAGGGTGTGACGCCGCTGGTCGATGTGGGTGCCCAATTCGTGGCGCCGGCTCGCTACGACGACGAATTGCGTGTCCTCGCCGAAGTGACTGAATGGCAGGAGCGGCGATTTAGAATCGACTACAAGCTTTCGGTAGGCGCCGTAGCCGTGGCAACCGGCTTCGAGCAGCGGGCCTGGGCAGAGCTGACCGCGGCGGGCGGACTCCGCGGAGCGGCTGTGCCGGCCGAATTCAAGGACCTGATGACATGAAACGCGCACCTCCGAAGGAAGCCGGCGACGACGGCGGGCACAGCCCCCGGCGGCATTCAGGCTCTGGACGCAGCCCTCTCGGTCCTTCGCGTTTTGCGGTCCTTCGATGGACCGGCGTCGCTGTCTGACATCGCCCGTGAGGCCGGAATGCCGCCGAGCAAGGTGCATCGATATCTCGCGAGCTTCATTCACGCAGGCCTCGCGGTGCAAAGGGAGCGCTCTGGACGATATGATCTGGGTCCCGAGGCGGCCGAGCTCGGAGTCGCAGCGATCAGCCGCAACAACTTCGTGCTGCGGGCTGCGGAGGGACTTGAAGAGCTCGCCGAGGCCACCGGTCAAGCCGCGCTGCTCGCAGTTTGGAGCAACGCTGGCCCGACCGTCGTCCGGTTGGAGCGAGGCCCCAATCTGACGACGACATCGATCGGTCTCGGCAGCACGTTTCCCTTGCTGCATTCGGCGACCGGGCGGGTCTTTCTATCCTATTTGCCGCGTCCGCAATTGACGGCTCGGTTGCAACTCGAACTCGAGCGCGCCACCGAAGCCGGTGTGAGCTGGCCGGATCTGTCCCCTGATCTCGGAAGCGTCGAGGCCCTGGTGAAAGGAATCCGGCGCGAGCGCATCGCGCATGTCGACGGGCGTTTCATTCCCGGGCTCAACGCGATCTCGTCGGCGATCACGAATTGGCAGGGAGAGATCGAGGTCGCGATAACCTTGTTCGGCACGCACAGGGAGCTGATGGAGCCCGGTAGTCCGACGCGATCGGCCTTGCTCGATTTTGCCTCGCGTCATTCGATCGTCGCACCGGGACAAGCCGGTCACGCGCGTGCCATCGGAGCGCAATGAAGGTCCGGGACGCGGATCGGTTCGTGTGAGCGCGTTTCGCTGATTCCACGTCACGGCGCTTCGGCAACCGGCGTGCCGGATCATCTCATGGAACAAGGCTCCGATGAACGGTGTTCCCCATGGTTCGCGCCGCGTCGCGCGACATCATGTTCGAGGCGGAAGGGAGCCGCATGCCGACACCTGACATTCGCAAGGGGATGCCGCCGGTCAAATTGTCCCGCGAGGAATTCGAGCAGCGATATCGGCGTCGCTTTGCCGATCCGGCATTCGCTCCGCTGACGCATGAGCTCGACGCCATCATCAATGCCGCATGGGACGCTTATCAGTCATTCGCGCAAGGCGCCGGTGACGCGGAAGGCTGGCCCAGGGTTTGCCGATCCCGATTACGAGATCGCAGTGGATTGGTTGGACGCGCGCGAGGCGATCCTGCAGGCGCAGCGTGCGCACGACGACGCCAGCGGACCGCCTCGTATCCTGGTCATCAACGCGTCACCGCGCAGCGAGCATTCCTGCCCGGGCGAGATGTCGAAGAGCTGGCGGCTGCTCGAGCTCGCCCGTGATGTCCTGAGCGAGATGGGCTTTGCCGTCAACGGTCTCGATCTGTCGCGGCTCACGTCCGAGTTCGGCAAGCAGATCCATCCATGCAAGTCCTGTGTGTCGACCGCGATGCCGCTCTGCCACTGGCCCTGCAGCTGCTATCCGAACTATTCGCTGGGTCAGACCGACGACTGGATGAACGAGATCTATCCGCTCTGGGTCGCAGCCCACGGCATCATGATCATCACGCCCGTGCACTGGTATCAGGCGCCAACGGTGCTGAAGGCGATGATGGACCGTCTGGTTTGTGCCGATGGCGGTAATCCGGACCCGAGCTCAACTCATGGCAAGGTGGCAAGCGAGGCAAAGGCGATCGAGCTTAAGGGCTGGCCTTATCCGCGGCATCTCGAAGGGCGGTTCTTCAGCCTTGCGGTCCATGGCGACGTGATCGGTGCCGAGACGTTGCGGCGATCGCTGTCGGACTGGCTGACGGACATGTCGATGATTTCGGCCGGACGCATCAGCGAAGCCAACGGCTATGTCGGCTATATGGAGCCTTATGCCACCTCGCACGACGCGCTCGACAAGGATCGGGCGTTTCAGCAGGTCGTCGAGAACGCCGCGCGTGCGCTCGGCCAGGCCGTGAAGCTCGCGCGCGCCGGCAAGCTCGAGGAGCCCGGGCGCGGACTCTCCGATCCGAATCCGAAGTAGCGCAATGCCTATTGCTTCACTGCGTAGGCGCGGACGTAATCGCCGAGCTTGGTGCCGAACGAGCCGTGCCCACCGGCGACAGTGACGACATATTGCGTGCCGTTGGCTTCATAGGTCATCGGCGTCGACTGTCCGCCGGCCGGCAGCCGGTCCTGCCACAGCAGCTTGCCGTCCTCGACGTCGAAGGCCCTGATGTAATCGTCCATGGTGCCTGTCAGGAAGGCGACGCCGCCGGCGGTGACGATCGGGCCGCCGAGCATGGGTACGCCGAGCTTGAACGGCAGCGGCAGCGGCGTCGCGTCGCGGATGGTGCCGACGCGATGCTGCCAGACGATCTTGTTGGTCTTCAGGTCGAGCGCCGCCAGGCTGCCCCAGGGCGGCGCCATGCAGGGGATGTGAAGCGGCGACAGGAAGATGCCGAGGTCGACGCCGTATGGCGCGCCATACATCGGCTGCACGCCGAGTTCCGTGCCCGGCGGGTGCGCGGCATCGGGCGCGGAGGGATTGTCCTTGCCGCGCGGCACGAGGCGCGAGACGAAGGGGATCGATTGCGGATTGGCGATCGCGATCTGCCGGCGCGGATCGACGGCGATGCCGCCCCATTCGAACATGCCGAAATCGCCGGGGAAGACCAGCGTGCCCTGCTCGGAGGGCGGCGTGAACGGCCCCTCGTAGCGCAGCCGCTTGAACTTCACCCGGCAGATCAGCTGATCGAACATCGTGCTGCCCCACATCTGCGCCTCCGTCAGCATCTTCTGCGGACGGAAGCTCAGGTCGGAGAACGGCTGCGTGAGCGAGGTGCGATCGCCGGGCGCTGCGCCTTGCGGCACCGGGCGCTCCGGCGCCGGCACCAGCTGATGGCCGTCGCGGCGATCGAGCACGAAGATGTTGCCGGTCTTCGCGGGGATGTAGATCGCCGGCACCACATCGTTGCCCTTGTGCAGGTCGATCAGGCTCGGCTGCGACGGCATGTCCATGTCCCAGAGATCGTGATGCACGTTCTGGAACGACCAGCGCAGCTTGCCGGTGGCGATGTCGAGCGCCACCAGTGCGGAATCATAACGCTCCTCGTCAGGCGTGCGATGTCCGGCCCAGATGTCCGGCGAGCTCGATCCCAGCGGCTCGTAGACCAGGCCGAGCTTCTCGTCGACGGAAGCAACCGCCCATGCGTTCGGCGAGCCGGCGGTGAAGTGATGAGTTGCGGAGGGCATCTCGTTGGGATCGGGATTGCCCGCATCGAACGCCCAGATCAGCTTGCCGGTGTAGATGTCGAAGCCGCGGATCGCGCCCGACGGCACCTTGTCGGAGTAATTGTCGATCACGGCGCCGGCCATGATCAGGACCTTGTCGGTCACGACAGGCGGCGAGGTGCCTTCATAGAAGCCGACCGTCGTGATCTCGTTGCCTTCCTTCAGATCGATCTGGCCGTGATCGCCGAAGCCGTCGCAGGGCTTGCCGGTCTCGGCATCCAGCGCAAACAGCCGGCCGTCGTCGGTGGGGAGGAAAATGCGCTTAGGGCAGTCGCTGGGCGCCGGCGCGCCGTCGGCGGTGACGGCGCCGGACGCCGTCTCATGATAGGCGACGCCGCGGCAGGTCATGTGCTGGAAGCTCTTGTTGTGCTGGATCTGCGGATCGAACTTCCAGCGCAGCTTGCCGGTCGCGGCTTCCAGCGCGAACACGATCTGATGCGGCGAGCAGGTGTAGAGCAGGTCGCCGATCTTCAACGGTGTCGCCTCGTTGGTGAACTCATTCGGATCGTCAGGGCCTTTGTGGTCGCCGGTCTGGAATTCCCAGGCGAGCTTGAGGTCCTTGGCGTTTCCCTTGTTGATCCCGGTCAGGTCGGAATAGCGCGTCCCGGCGCCTGTGCTGCCATAGGCGGTCCAGTCGGCCTTGGCCGGCGCATCCGCGAGATCGGCGATGGGATTCGCCTGAGGCAGCCTGCCGGCGATCGCGAACCGGTCGGAGCTCAGGGATACGCCGAGCACGACGATCGAGGCCACCAGCACCACGCCCAGCGCGCGTCGTGCCGTTCGCCAGCCCGGCGACAGATGCGCGACGATGAACGGAAACAGCAGCCACACGCCGAGCGGGACGAGAATGTCGCCGCGTGGCGCCAGCGACCAGAAGTCGAGGCCCACTTCCCAGATCGCCCAGATCAAGGTGCCGAGCAGCAGTGCCGCATAGAGCCAGAGCGCCAACGCGCTGCGGCGCATCAGCAGCCAGCTCGTGATCGCCAGCGCGACGCCCGCAATCACGTAATAGAGCGAGCCGCCGAGCGTCGCGAGCCACAGGCCTCCCACGAACAGCGCGATGCTCATCAGCTGCATCACGACGATCGTGACGCCGAGAACGGGGGCACGCGGTCGCTCGCTCGCATTCGTCATGATCGTCAAATCCCCCGCGTCGTGCGGCTCATGCCGGTGGAAATCACATAGTCGAGTTGGAACCGGCATCGGCCGGCTCCTGACAATCTGCCGTGCAAGGCCTGATCTCGAGATGGTCCTCGAGGAATTCGATGCCGTCCGGGCCGATCTCCACCAGGCCGGCACCTTCCGCCGCGTCCCAGGCTTCCTGCTCGTTCTCGAACACGCGGGTCAGTCTCTCACTGCCTTCGAACACGGCGTAGGGCATGACAGCCTCCGACAGATTCCCGCCACGCAGCTTAAATCCTGCATTCGCCGTCGGTTCCAAGCTGGGCACGACGATGCACAAGGCATGCCGTTGAACGGCCGAGCAAAGGGGGCATTGGAACTTCATTCGGCCGCATGCGTAAGCGCCAAAGCGCCTTTTGTTTCAATGCCAGCAGGATCGTTGCATGCCGCAGTCCGAAGTTCTGATCGTCGGTGGAGGACCGGCCGGTCTGATGGCCGCAATCTATCTGGCCCGGTTTCGACGCAGCGTGCAGGTCATCGATGCGGGCGCAAGCCGGGCCGCGCTCATCCCGCGCAGTCACAATCTCCCGGGCTTCCCCGGCGGCGTGTCCGGGCGTGAGCTGTTGGGACACATGCAAAAGCAGGTCGCGGATCTCGGCGTCCCGCTCACTCGCGGCGAGGTGACGACGGTCGAGCAAGCGGATGGTCTGCTCTTGGCGCGCCATGACGGTCAGGCAACTGCAGCTCAGCGCATCGTCATGGCGACCGGCATCGTTGACCGACAGGTCCCTTTTCCGGACTGGGTCGACGCCGTTGCGTGCGGCCTCTTGCGCTATTGCCCGGTTTGCGATGCCTATGAGGCCATCGATCGACGAATCGGCGTGCTTGGTCCGTTTGATCATGCCGCTCGGAAGGCGCTGTTCCTGCGCACCTACAGCGCCGATGTGACGTTGATCCCCACGGACGATCGCGCCTCGGCGATCGAACCGCGTCTGCGCGAGGCCGGAATCCACATCGCGCCTCCGCTGCGTCGCCTTCAACGCGCCGCGAACGCAATGGAAGCACTGCTCGCCGACGGCTCGGTGGACCGTTTCGACGTGATCTATCCGGCGATGGGCGCCGATGTCAGATCTCAGCCGCTGCTCCGGCTCGGTCCGCGTCATACGCCCGAGGGATTCCTGTTAGTGGATGACAAGCAGCAGAGCAGCATCCCCCACATCTACGGCATCGGCGACGTGGTCACGGACCTGCATCAAATCAGCGTTGCCTTCGGGCATGCGGCCGTCGCGGCGTGTCACGTCCATCATTCCTTGCCGGCGCGCCATGCCGCGCCCCTGCGTCGGAGTGCGTGGTCGGCATGAGGCAAAGCGCGGGAGGCAATGCAGTGAATAGCAGCGTAGGGGAGCTGCGATGAAGCCGGGGACCGTAGCCGCGTCGCTTGCGACGTTGTGCGCCGCTGGCCTGATCGCCGCGGCCGGCGCTTGGTTCGTCACCGCGCCGCGACCAGCGTTCTCCGCTGACAGCACGTCCCTGTTCGATCAGGCCGGCGATGCCAAGCGCGGCGAGCAGGTGTTCCTGGCGGGTGATTGTGCATCCTGTCATGCCTCGCCGGGACAGGGCGACCGGTTGCGGCTCGGCGGCGGGCTCGCATTGGCTTCGCCCTACGGCACGTTTCGCGCGCCCAATATCTCGAGCGATCCCAGGGATGGTATCGGCGCCTGGACCACCAAGGATCTCGCCAATGCGCTGCTCAGCGGCGTGTCGCCGAGCGGCCACCACTATTATCCGGTGTTTCCCTATTCGAGCTACGCGCATCTCAGAATCGAGGATGTCGCGGACCTGATGGCCTATTTGCGAACGCTGCCCGCGGTCAGCGGTCGCGCGCCGCCGCATGATCTCAATCCGCTGTTCTCGATCCGCCGCTTCGTCGGCTTCTGGAAGCTGCTCTACTTCAGGCCGGGCACGATCGCGCCCGATCCCGCACATGACGAGCAATGGAATCGGGGGCGCTATCTGGTGGAAGCCGCGGGACATTGCGCCGAATGCCATTCCTCGCGCAATCTGTTCGGCGGCATCAAGGACAAGACCCGCTTTGCCGGCGGACAGGATCCGGACGGCACGGGCTTTTATCCGAACATCACGCCGGCGCGGATCGGCCATTGGTCGCAGGCTCAGATTGCCGAGGTGCTGACGTCAGGCAATACGCCGGACCATGGTCGCGTCGGATCATCGATGGCGGACGTGGTCACCAACACGGCCCAGTTGCCGCAGGCCGACCGCGACGCCATCGCGGCCTATATCAAGTCGTTGCCGGCGCGGCCGACCGAAAAGCCGTAGATCTTTTCACTGCGCGTACAGATAGGCAGCGACATCGCGCGCCTCGGCCTCGGTAATGCCGGTCGCCGGCATCGCCGTGCGCGGCGAGAAGGTCTGGGGCGACACGATCCACTTGACCAGATTGTCAGGCGAGTTGGTGGCGCCGCCGCCGATATAGACGCGGTGAACCAGCCCGTTGAGCGGCGGTCCGACCTGCCCGTCGGCACCGGGAAGCCGGGAATGGTGTGGCAGCCCGCCGCAGCCATAGCGGCGCATGATCGCGGGCGCATGCGCGGGATCGCCGCCGGTCATGCGCGCGTGCGACGCGTTCGGCCTGCTGTCGCGACGACCATGCCACGCCGCCGCTGATCGCAATGGCGGCGCCGACAATGACGATCACGCTTCCGAGCCAGATCGCGCTAGAGCGGATGGAAGACATCGGCCTGCCTCGCTTTCCCGCTCGAGGTCCGGATCCACAGCGCAAAGAGCACCAGCGCAACCCCGGCGTAGATGGTGCCTGCCGGCACCCACATGATCACGCCCGCAAGCTGCTGGTCCTCGAGCGGCGTCAGGCCCCAATCGACCGCGGTAGCAGTCTGCGCGCCATAGAGCACCCGCGGCGCCAGCGCCATCAAGGCGCCCAGCACGCTGGTGTGCAGCATGGTGATGAAGACATGCCAAGCCGCGGCCCCGGCCGGGCTGCGCCACAACACCGCCCACCAGAACAGCACGGCCGAGGCGAAGAAGCTGACATGCTGCAGCCGATGCAGCGCGATATTCTCGACGGCAGCGTCGAACAGCAGCGGCGCGTGCCAGACCCAGATCGCGAGGCCGTGGAGCAGAGTGGCGGTACCGCCGCTTGCCAGCGCCTGCCACGTGGAGCGCGACCGGCCAGCTGCGCAGCAGCGTGGCTGTCCGCTGTCGGGATGTACGTGGCAGCGCCCACAGCATGGTGCCGAGCGGACGTGCCGCCACCATCAAGGGCGCCGAGATCGCCATCAGGATTTCATGCTCGATCATGTGGAAGGTGAAGAGATGCTCGCCGAGCCAATGCAGCGGCGACACCAGCGCGCCGGCGAGGCTGATCCAGCCCGACCAGAACGCGAGTGGCCGCCAGTCCTGCGTCGGCCGCGGTCTCCTGCGCAAGCGCAGCCGCCAGCTTCCGAGCGCGTAGAGAACGGCGACCGCGACGAGCGGGCTGACGATCCAGGGATCGAAAGTCCAGGCCGCATGCAGGTCAGCGTCCGCACCGCCATGCGCGCAGGCCGCGCGGCTGAACGCGGCCATGACGAGAATGATGAGGATCAGCGTTCGCATCCGGTCAGCACCAGAGAGGCCGCGCCTTGCATCAGCAGCGCAAAGGCGAAGACGAGCGCCGCCAACGCGCTGAGCCGCGAAGAAAATGGCAGGCTGCGGTCGTCGCCGATCGACGGCCGGCTGTCGAGGCGCCAGGATACGCGCCCCGCAGCCGAGCACGATGCAGGCGCCGGCAAAGGAGATGATCGCGGAGACGTGGTGCTTGCCGATGCAGTCCGCGGTCGGGAGAATTTGGCCAAGCTGGGTATTGACCGCCCAGGCGAGGCCGCCGATCACGAGGCCGGCCCAGGCCATCAATTTCGCTGAGGTGCTAGGCAATCTCATAGCCGTGGCACCCAATAGATGCAGCCATAGATCGGAAGCCACGCAGCCACGACAAAGTTCCAATACATGGCATTGTCCTGCACGTCGCCGAAGCGGCGCGGGTTGTCGGCATGGCGGGTGAACATCAGCGCGGCCAGCACCAGCGTGTCGACGAGATCGGTGAGGATATGCGTGGTGTGCAGCCCGAGCAGGATCCAGACGACCGAGCCGTAGGCGTTGGTGTCCCATCTGACGTGCAAGCGCCGGAAATTCGAAGATCGCGGACGATCAGCGGCACGATGCCGAGCACGCGACATCACCACCAGGCCGATCCGCACCTTGCGCAGATCCTGCTGCTCCGGCCCAGCGCGAGATCAGGATAGTTGGGCACGACGCTGACGAGCAGGAGCAGCGGTGACGAGCGTGCCGGGCAGCAGATCGCGGCGGCGGCGCATTCGATCGGCCAGGTCGGCGCCAGGCTCATCAGATAGAGATAGACGGCGATCGCCAAGCACGAAGCCGGTGCCCTCGATCAGCATGAAGGCCGAGCGTGCCCCACCAGGTCAGGCTGGCTGTGCCCAGGCCGTGCAGCGGCAAGCTCGGAGAGATCGAGCGACGATGCGCTCCTTCATGACTCGTCCTCCGGCGTGCCCTTCGGCCAGAACCAGCCGATCAGCGTGATGGCGATCGGGATCGAGCCCCACACCACCGCCCAGGGCGAGAAGATCGACCAGATCAGCATGATCGTGGTCGCGATCGCGGTCCAGAGCGGCCAGATCGAATTGCGCGGCGAGGACTCTCGCGAGCCTCAGGCTCGGCTGTCGACAATCGACGTGACCACGCATTTCGCGGCGATCGACGCGCAAGCCGCTCGCGACCGGCAAGCACGTCCGGCTGCTCCCACAGCGGTCGCGCCGTTCACGACCGGAATGCGCGCGAAATTGTAGGCCGGCGGCGGCGACGACGTCGCCCATTCCAGGGTCGGCGCTCCCAGGGATTGGCGCCGGCCAGGAGCCCGGAGCGCGCGCTGACGAATGGCATCGATGAAGAAGACAAGGAAGCCGGCCGCCAGGACGACGGCGCTCAGCGCTGACGAACAGATTCAGCCCGTGCCAGGGCAGCTCGGGCTGGTAGGTGTAGACGCGCCGCGGCATGCCCTGCGAGCCCGAGGATATGCATCGGGAAGAAGGTCAGGTTGAAGCCGATGAAGATCAGCCAGAACTCCCAGCGCCGAGCCGCTCGCTCATCATCCGGCCGGTGATCTTCGGAAACCAGTAGTAGACGGCGCCGAGCAGCGGAAACACCGCGCCGCCGATCAGCACGTAATGGAAATGCGCGACGACGAAATAGGTGTCGTGCACCTGGGTGTCGAACGGCACCGAGGCGACCATCACGCCGGTCAGGCCGCCGATCACGAAGGTGACGATGAAGCCGATCACGAACAGCAGCGGCGTCTTGAACACCGGCCGGCCGTCCCACAGCGTCGCCAGCCAGCAGAAGATCTGGATGCCGGCCGGAACGGCGATCGCCATGCTGGAGGCGGTGAAGAAGCTTTCGCCGAGCCGCGGCAGTCCGGTCACGAACATGTGGTGGACCCAGAGGCCGAAGGCGAGAATGCCGGTCGCGATCAGCGCCATCACCAGCGCCGAGATAGCCGAACACCGGACGCCGCGCGAAGGTCGCGACCATGGTCGAGACCATGCCGACCGCCGGCAGAAAGATGATGTAGACCTCCGGATGGCCGAAGAACCAGAACAGATGCTGCCACAGCAGCACGTCGCCGCCTTCGGCCGGATTGAAGAAATGCGTGCCGACCAGCCGGTCGAGGATCAGCGCTGGTGCTGGCGACCATGATCGCCGGCATCGCCATGATGATCAGGAACGACGTCACCAGCATCGCCCAGACGAACAGCGGAATGCGGTCGAGCGTCATGCCCGGGCGCGCGCTGCTTGAAGACGGTGACGACGATCTCGACCGCGACCGCCAGCGCCGACACCTCGGTGAAGGTGATCATCTGCGCCCAGATGTCGGCGCGCTTGCCGGCGCCGTATTGCGGCCCGGACAGCGGCACATAGGCGAACCAGCCGACATCGGGCCCCATGTCGAGCGCAAACGCGATCCACAGCAGCACGCCGCCGGCCAGATACATCCAGTAGGAAAACGCGTTGAGGCGCGGAAAGGCGATGTTGCGCGTGCCGACCATCAGCGGCACCAGATAGACGCGCCATCGCTTCCATCACCGGCACGGCGAACAGGAACATCATGTTCGCGCCATGCATGGTGAAGATCTGGTTGTAGCGGTCGGGGCCGATCAGGCGCGCTTCCGGCTGCGCGAGCTGCAGGCGCATCAGCGAGCGCCAGGACGCCGCCGAGCGCGAGGAACACGAAGGCGGTGACGATGTAGCGCCGGCCGATGATCTTGTGATCGACCGTGGTCAGCGCGCCCCAGAGGCCGGGCTGGCGTCCTCCAGGTCTGCGCCAGCGCCGCCTCGAGCGCGGCGTCGCTCGAGCTCGACATCGCGCGTCTCGGCCGTGGCGCCGTCGTCCGTCATTTCAGGCTCGCCAGATAGGCCGAGACCGCGCGCAGCTCGTCCGGCGTGAGCGGCACCAGCGGCATGTTGTTGCCGGGCTTGAGCGTCTGCGGATCGGCGATCCAGGCCGCGAGCGAGCCGCGGGTCGTCTCGAACAGTCCGGCGGCGATGTATCTGCGGCTGCCGACATGGGTGAGATCGGGCCCGGTGGTGCCGGCGGCCGGCGGTGCCGCGAATGGTATGGCAGGCGGCGCAGGGCTTCGCCAGGAACACATCGCGTCCGGCTCGCGATCTCCTCATCGCGACGCGGCTGACGGCCGGCTGCGCGCTGCGCATCGCGCCCATTGCTCGAAATCCGCCGGCGCTCTCGGCGATCACGAGGAACGCCATATGGGCGTGCTGCAGGCCGCAAAATTCGGCGCATTGGCCGCGATAGACGCCGGCGTGCTCGGCACGGATCGTGAGCTCGTTGGGCCGTCCCGGGATGAGATCCTGCTTGCCGGCCAGGCTCGGCACCCAGAACGAATGAATGACGTCGTCGCCTTCGAGCTGAAGGCGAACGTTGCGCCCGACCGGAATGTGAATCTCGTTGGCGGTCTCGAAACGACTGCGCCGGATGCCGGGCCGACATATTCGACGCTCCACCACCATTGCAGGCCGCGGACCTTGATGGTGAGATCGTCGCGGTCCGGCGACGTTCAGCGCGCGCGTCGTGATGAAGCTCGCGACGGTGAAGCCGGCGATGATGATCGCGGTCGTGGCCGACCAGTCGCGGCGACGACGCGTACCGTCATGCGGCGCTCGCGGCGCAGGATCGAGCTCGGTCGGCCGAGGCCGCTCCGCCTCGTCGCCGCCACAGCGCGCAGATCAGTGCCGATCATCACCAGCATCCAGACGATCGAGCAAGCCGACGACGATCAAGATGATCAGTGCTTCAGGCTGAGCGCGGACGCGCCGTGCGCATCCAGCGCCGACTGCCAGCCGCGTGCAGCCTGCGAGCAGCAGACAGGCAGGCACGCAGCGCCGACGCTTGAAGCCCGTCGGATCACGGCGTCGGTCCCTGGTCGGGATGAACCGGCGTCGGGCCTTGATCGAACAGGATCGCCGCGGGCGCGCGATTTTCGGCGGGCCGGGTCTGCTTCTCGTCGTTGCGGCTCGGGCGCTGCCGTCTTCGCCGAATAGGCGCCGATCGTCTGCACATAGCCCGCCAGCTGCCAGATCTGCTCGGTCGTCATCTTGTCCCGGAACGGCCGGCATGCCGTGCGGCCGGCCGTCGCGGATCGAAGCAAAGATCGAGACCATCTCCGGGCCGTAAAGCCACCAGCCGTCGAGGAAGGACGGGCCGATGCCGCCCTGGCCGTCGCCATGGCAGCTCTTGCAGCCGAACCAGGCATAGAGCCGCTTGCCCTGGCTCAGATCGTAGGCGTTGGTCTCGTAGGGCTTGTCGAGCGCGAAATAGACCTGCGGCGGGCGCCCGCTGATGCCGTTCGGCATCAAGCGCGATCTTGTCCAACGCCGCAGCCACAGGAGGATCGAGCCGCAACTCTCGCTCCTCACGCTCACACCCACACAACGTCACGATGCAGAGCAACAGCAGCACTGTCCGCATTGTGATTGCCCCTCCTGGGGAGGTACAATCCTCGACGTCCGGGCGGGTTCCTATCGGGTTCCTGCAGCGCCGCGCGGATTGACATTATCCGCCAGCATGTTGCGGACGGCCGTTCTGCACGGGGCAAAGCCCTGCATCCGGTCCATCAATGCGATCTCGCCCTGCTGCCCGTGGGGGCTTGCGCCATGACTGCCGCACGTTACCCCGGCGATGCCATGACTGCTCGGTCATCAGTACGGCGCGTCGCCCCGGGGATGAGCAAGGCTGCCGTCAGCCCATTGTGACAGTTTGATGAACCTGATCGGCAGGGTCGGCGTTGGGTAGAGACAAACCTTTGAATCCGTAGGCCGATGAGTACCGCATTGAGATCTTCCGCCAGTCGCGTCCGCCGGACGCTGCGCGATCCATTCCCCGTCACCGTGAAGCCGACCGCGGTCGATGTGACAATCGCGAACGCGGTCGCGCGCAACACCGGGCCTGCACCGGAAGAACTCGCCCGTGCGCTGACCTGGGGCGCTGACGAGAAGGTCCTGCTGGCGCTCGCCGCGGTCGGCTGGCTCGCCTCGCGCGGCGGCAGCGAGCCGCTGCGGCGTGCCGGCAATCATGCGCTGCTGGTGACGGTGGCCGCCTCCTTATTGCCGCACGGTCTGAAGCTGCTGTTCGATCAGACCCGGCCGGATCGCAAGACGGTGCTCGGCCATATGCACGGCATCCCGTTTTCCGGCAAGCGCGAGGATGCCTTCCCATCCGGTCATGCACTGCACATGGGCGCGCTGGCCTCCGCGGCCGGCACCTTGCCGCCGGGACCGCGCTGGACCGTCCGCGCGCTCGCGGTCGGCCTGTCGCTGACCCGCGTTGCGGTGCTGGCGCACTGGACAAGCGACGTGGTCGCGGGCTTCGCGCTCGGAGCCGGGCTGGAGCGGCTGCTGCGGCTGTGGACCGGCTATCACGGCGAAGCATGACCTGCGGATCGAAACCCCGGCGAGCGAGATGACCGAATATCGTGATCCGCTTCCTGGTCGGCGGCGCCGTGGTCTCGGCGTTCGCGATGCTGGGAGACATGCTGCGTCCGAAGAGCTTTGCCGGCCTGTTCGGCGCTGCGCCCTCGGTCGCGCTCGCCACGCTCGGGATCGCCATTATCAGCACGGCGTCGACTACGCGGCGGTGCAGAGCCATGCGATGATGGCGGGGGCGCTCGCGCTCGCGGTCTATAGCGTCGTGGTCTGCCAGCTCCTGATCCGTGCGCGGCTGCGCGCGTTGCCGGCGACATTGCTGTCGCTCGTGGTCTGGCTGGCCGTGGCCGTCGGCCTGCTCACGCTCGCCGGAGGCGCGACATGATCCCGATCCGGATGTCGCCGTCATCACTGCGGGAAGGCAGGTGGTACGAATATCCTGGTCCGCTTCGCGCTGGGCGGTGCGGCGACGGTCTTCACCGGCCTGATCAGCAGCTACTTTGGCGCCTCCGTCGGCGGCCTGTTCCTGGCGCTGCCGGCCATCTTCTGCGCCAGCGCGACGCTGATCGAGTCTCATGAAATCCGGCGCAAGCGGGAAGCGGGTCTATCCGGTGCGCGACGCGGCCAGCAGGCGGCGGCGCTCGATGCCGCCGGCGCCGCGCTGGGCGCGCTTGGCATGCTGGCCTTTGCCATGGTCTTCTTCGCGCTGGTCAAGACCAGCATTGCCGGCGCCTTTATCGGCGCCTCGCTGGCCTGGCTGGTCGTCTCCGTAACGGCCTGGCTGGTGCGGCGGAAAACGCGGCTGGTGCGCGGCAAGGCGGGCAGCGCGGAGCGCCGCGGCCCCGCGCTGCCGCGGCGCCGCTGATCCGTCCTCGGACAATCAGGCGTGCGAGGCCTTGCTGTTGACGCCCTTGCGCAACGCCACCGTGTTGAGCTTGGCGTTGACGGGCCGGATCGAATAATTGTTCGGGGTCGGGCACGCGGTGGATGCGTCAGGGCTGCTGGCTGGAGGTCATGGCAAGAAAACTCAAGACGTTCGAAACCTCGCTCGGCTTCTTCGATCTGGCGATCGCGGCGCCGTCGATGAAGGCGGCGCTGGAGGCCTGGGGGGCCGATAGCAATCTTTTCCATCAGGGCGCGGCGCGCGCGAGCAGCGATCCCGAAATCGTCGCGGCGACGCTGGCCAAGCCCGGCGTGGTGCTCAAGCGCCCCGTCGGATCGGATCAGCCCTTCGCCGAGGACGCCGAGCTGCCGACGCATCTGGACGGCGGCGACAACCGCAGGCCGGCCAAGGCGCGCCGCGCCAAGCCGAAGAAGCAGGCGTCCCGCAAGACCGACGACAAGGCCGCGCGCAAGGCGGCTCTGGCCTATGAGAAGGAGCAGAAGCGTCGGGATGCCAAGCGGAGGAAAGAAGAGGCCGCCGAGGAAAAAGAGCGCGCGCGGCGCGAGCAGGCCGTCGCCAAGGCACAGGCCGCGTTGGACGAGGCAGAGCGGGAGCATGAGGCGCGCGTCGCCGCCATCGATGCCGAGCGCGAGGTCCTGGAGGCAAAATCGCAGGCCGAGGAGACGCGGTGGGACAAGGAGAAACGGCGCCTGGACGACGCCCTGCGCCGTGCTCGGGCGTAGGTCGGCCTGGCATCGGTCCCCGGCGCTCTCCGGAATCGGTGCCGCTCGCTTCGCCGAGTCTCTCCAATAATCTTTGCAAAAAAATTTTGCGGAGACCTCTTGAAACGCCGAATGGCTCACTAATTTTTTTGGCGTCGCTGTACGCGGCCGGAGTGCCTTCGGGGCTCCGTTAACTGAGACGGGCGCCGGATGAGGTGTCCGGCGCCGGCTCGTACCCATCTTGCTCGCAGGAGGATTTGGCTATGAGGTATGATTGGACTCCCCTCTGGAGGTCGACCATCGGCTTCGACCGTCTTTTCGACGTGCTCGACGAGGTCCAGCGGACCAGCGACGAGACCTATCCGCCCTACAACATCGAACGGACCGGCGACGACCGCTTTCAGATCTCGGTCGCGCTCGCGGGCTTCACCCCGAACGAGGTGGCGCTGACGGTCGAGCAGAACGTGCTGACGCTCGAAGGCCGCAAGGCGGCCGAGACGAATGAGCGGCAATTCCTGCATCGCGGGATTTCGGCGCGCTCGTTCAAGCGCCAGTTCACATTAGCCGATCATGTCGAGGTCAAGGGCGCCCGCTTCGAGAACGGGCTTCTGATCATCGACCTGATGCGCGAGATCCCGGAGGCGATGAAGCCGCGCCGCATCGCGATCACCGAGGCCGGCGCGTCCGGCGCGAAGCAGATCGCAGCAAAGGCGGCCTAGCCGGCCGGACATGTGACCGATCGCCGCCGTGCCCACGGTGCGCGGCGGCACACCGTCAACTCGTCGACATTGGAGGCATCCATGCGGACGACGACCGCACCGAGCGACAACGTTTTCGATTTCAATTCCCTGCTTCATCCCGGCACCGTCTTCGAGCATCCGCGGGATGTCGTGGCGGACACCCGCCTGACCGTCGCGGAGAAGCGCGCCATCCTGGCGTCATGGGCATCCGACGCTTCTGCCATCGCGTCCTGCCCGGCGCTGCGTGCGCCCGCAGGACTGAAGGCGCCTGTCAGCATCGATGACATTCTCGAAGCGCTCTCTGCGCTTGACGGTGGTCCGCGCAATCCGCCCGGCGGCAAGCCGATGCGCCTGCGCTCGACCGAGCGGCGCGCGGCGGCTTGAGGAGGCGTCCGATGCAGGAGGTGAATTTGCCGCGCCACATCGTCGAGGCGCTTGAGAAGAAATGGGCGGAGAGGCTGCAACAACAGGCGGCCGCCTGGCGGACGACCAAGTCGCCCGCGCGCAGCAGCCGGACGGATGCCGGCGTTGTGGTCGAGCATCGGGTCCGGCGACCGCGCGTTGCGGCCGCGTCGGCACGCATGATTTGAAAATCGCCGCCCGCGCGCTTCGATAGGCTCGGGCGGTCATCATCCGCATGCGCGATCCTCGCGCATCGGCGTCTCTCCAAGCGCGGGCGCGCCGGCGCTTCTGGAACGAATGGACCAAGTGTCGCTTGTCAGTCCGCGAACCGGGAGAGCCTGTCGACGACACAGCTCCGGCAGGCGGACGGAAAAGGCGAGAGCGTTGAACCAGAGTTTGGGACGTGCGGAGCAGGGCAGGCGCCATGGACCGCAGCTTGTGGATGGTGGCGTGTGCTTCAATCTTTGGGCGCCGACCGCCCGATCCGTCGAGCTGCTCGAGGTCGGTCAGCCGCTGCGCCAGATGGCCCGCGACGATGACGGCTGGTATCAGCTGCGAAGTGCGACTGCCCGCGTCGGCACGCGCTATCAATTCCGCATCAATGGCGAGTTGGTCGTGCCCGATCCGGCCTCGTTGTTTCAGCCCGACGATGTCGGCGCGCCCAGCGAGGTCATCGACACAGCGGCGCTCCGCGATGACATTCTCTATCCGGGCCGGCCCTGGGCCGAAGCCGTCATCTATGAGCTGCATGTCGGCACCTTCAGTCGCGGAAGGCACCTATGCAGGCGTCGAGAACAGGCTGCCATATTTGCGCGATCTCGGCGTCACCGCGATCGAGCTGATGCCGCTCAACGATGTCCCGGGACGGCACAATTGGGGCTATGACGGCGTGCTGCTCAATGCGCCCAACGCCCGCTATGGTCGGCCGGAGGATCTCAAGCGGCTGCTGCGCGCAGCGCATGATCTCGACATCATGGTGTATCTCGACGTCGTCTATAATCATTTCGGCCCGCAGCTCAATTATCTGCACAGCTACGCCGAGCCATTCTTCAATGCGCGGCATACGACCGGCTGGGGCCCAGCGGTCAATCTCGAAGGCCAGGACGGCGCGTTCGTCCGCGAATTCCTGATCGGCAATGCGCTGATGTGGCTGCGCGACTACGGCTTCGATGGGCTGCGCTTCGACGCCGTGCACGCGTTGAAGGACGACTCCGATCGGCACTTTCTGGTCGAGCTGGCCGAGACCGTCCGCGCGCAATTGCCGGGCCGACATGTGCACCTGATGCTGGAAAACGAGGCCAATCAGGCCCGCCTGCTGGAGCGGCCGAATGAGCAAACGAGGCTCTACGACGCGCAATGGGGCGACGACTTCCACAACGCGCTGCACGTGCTGCTGACCGGCGAGCGCGAGGGCTACTACCGTGCCTTCGCCGACAAGCCGCTGGCGCATCTGGCGCGATCCCTGACCGAGGGCTTCGCCTATCAGGGCGAGCTCTTCCCGTTGCACGACGCGCCGCGCGGCGAGGCCAGCGCGCATCTGCCGCCCGAGGCGACCATCTGCTTCGCGCAGAACCACGATCAGGTCGGCAATCGCGCCTGCGGCGAGCGGCTGTCGAAGCTGGTCAGCCGCGCGCAGCTCACGCAGGCCATGGTGCTGGTGCTGCTCAATCCGCATATCCCGCTGCTGTTCATGGGCGAGGAGGCGGTGGTCGAAACGCCGTTCCTGTTCTTCGCCGATTGGTCCGGCGAGGCCGCCGACCTTACGCGCGAGGGTCGGCGCAAGGAGTTCGCCCATTTCAAGGCGTTCTCGACGCCCGAGATGCGCGCGACGATTCCGGACCCCTGCGACGAGCGGACATTTCGCGCCTCGAAGCTCGACTGGCGCGACATCGATCAGGCGGCGGCCGTGCGTGGAGTTTCGTGCGCTGACGCAGCAGCTCTTGCGCGTCAGGCGTGACAGGATCGTGCCGCTGATCAAGCAGGGCTTCACCGCGGCGAAAGCCGACCTGCTCGGCAGCCGCGATGCGACAGGCGGGCTCGATGTGCGCTGGCAGACCGCGAGCGGCGATGTGCTGCAGATCGTCGCCAATTTTTCAGATGGTGATCTATCGATGCCGGCTCTGATCGACGGAGAGACTTTGTGGCCGCCAGAGGTAACGAAGCAGGACGTGCTGGCGCCGGCCGATATCGTCGTGCGGCTGCATGCGAAAGCCAACTCGCTGCAGGCGTAAGGACGCACGTCGCCCACCTGTAGCGCAACACCGCAATCCAATAGCGATTGACCTGCGCGGAAAAAGACGTTTTTGTCGTGTTGTCAGGGCGATGAGCGATTTCAAGGGACGTACGTAAAAATAATTCGCTTTCGTTTTTTCGGAAAGTGTGATTTGTTGTCATCATCTCGCCTCATCGAAGAGGGACGTACGCGTCGTCACGATACGTAGAGGCGGGCTGCGATTGGACGTGAGGGCTGCGCTGGACGAGCGCGGGCCTGCACGGACGGCGAAGTCGTGTGGTCCTGGCCTCCCGGTGCTGAGGCCAAGTTCGCGTTGCTTTTGACGAGCATCGCGAGCGACGGGGGCAATAAAGCCGGTCCCCGAGGAGAGCGCGTATAAGCCGTAAACCGGTTGTGCAGGGAAGGCCGGTTGTTCGGCTGTCACCTGTGGTTCTGCCGCGTGCTTTCTTGTTGCACGCGGACCATGGGTGCCAACGGCACCCGGCCTTCCTTGCGCCCTCCGACCATCGAGGGCGATGATTTGCAAACGTAGCTCGGGCATCACATGCCGCGAGAGCGCGTCCGCATGCTTGAGCATGTTCGATCGTAAGGTCGCGTTGTTTCGGGCGCGCGCGACGCATGGTCCTGAGGCTTGTTATCATCAGCGGAACGAACGGATCGAGCACGGCTTGTCATTTGACGAACGAGAAAGATTTGGCGCTCGCTTCGCATCTCAAATCCGGTAAAGCTTCCCGGTGATTCGCCGCCAGATCTGGCCCTTCGTCGATCAATCACGAGATCATTGTGACCACCTCTCCCCGCACTATCAGTCGCGCAAAGAAAAAGCAGCAGAAGGCGCCCTCGGCACGGACCGCAATTTCCTCCTCATCGCCGCTCGGCATGCTCGCGCTCCATCTGCTGGCACAGTGGCGCAAGGCCGGCCGCGATGGGCTGGTCTTCCTGGCTGAAGACGAGAACCGGGCCGAGCGGCTGGGGGCCATCGTTCATGCGCTGGAGCCCGGCTGCGACGTACTGGTTTTTCCGCGGCTGAATACATTGCCGTTCGATCAGCTGGAGCCGTCGCGCGATCTTGCCGGCAGACGCAGCTCGGTCCTGCGGCGCCTCGCGAAGTCGAAGAAGCCCGCGCTTCTGATCACCACGGCGGAAGCAATCATGGAGCGATTGCCGATGCCCGCGAGCTGGTCGAAGATCAGCCTCGCTTTGAAAGTCGGAAGCGCGTTTTCAGAGGCCGACCTTCAGGCGCAGCTCGAGGCGCTCGGATACGATCCGGATGATGAGCCGGATTATCCGGGCGGCATGCTGTTTCACGGCAATACGTTCGAGATCTTTCCCGCAGGGGCGCTCGGTCCGTTCCGGATCGAACATTCCGGTGGAAAAATACGGCGGATCGCCGCATTCGATCCGAGCGATCAGGAAGTCATTGCGGAGGTCAATGAGCTTGTGATCGATCCGATGTCGGAGCGGCTGGCGTTTGCGAGCCAGGGGCGCAAAAAGTCGAGCCTGTTCGGCTATTGCGCGGATGCGAAGTGGATTGCCGATGCCACGGTGCCGGCGCATGCCGGCGCCTGGCTGAGCACGATCGAGGAAGCGTCGGCCCGCGCGGACAGGGAGCGCGAATATCTGACCAGGCGCGACTGGGAGCAGGAAGCAAAGCAGATCGCCGTGCTGCCCCGCCATGCGGCCTATCGCGAGACGCCGGACTTTTCCAAGCTCGCTGCGCCGAGGAAGGCGCTGCGCGCCTTCGTCGGTGAGATGCAACGCAGCCGTGCGCGCCTGCTGTTCGTCGCCGCGGTGGACGAAGATCTGCGCCTGATGGAACGGATGAGCGGCGTCCGCGCCGAGTGCTTCTCCGACTGGGCGGACGCGACTGCCAAAGGCAGGCGCGAAGCCGCGCTGCGGGCCGACTTCGACAAGGGCTTCGTGGTCTCAGGCCCGAAGCCGCTGGTAGTGATCACCGCGACCGACGTGCTCGGCAGCAGGGCGCATCATCCGCAACCGATGAGCCGGGCCTGGACTGCGGCCTTCGATGCGGTCGACCTGCCGGAGATCGGCTCGGTGGTCGTTCATCTGCAGCGCGGGCTGGCGCGCCTCGGCAGCTTGCAAGCGGTCGGCGGCGGCAGCATGCCGGCACGTGAGATGGTCAGGCTCGAATTTGCCGGCGATGACGCCGTTCTTGTTCCGCTCGCCGAGCTGGCCCTGATCTGGCCGTATGCGTCGGAGCTCGGCGACGTCTCTTTGGACAAGGCCGATGGGAGCTCGTGGCGCGTGCGGCGCGCCGAAGCGGAGAGCGCCATCCATGCCGCGGCCAAGCAGCTGTCGAAGCAGATGGCGCAGCGGCGGCGACGCCGCGCACCGAAGCTGGTGCCGCCCGGCGCAGCTTACGAAAAATTCGTGGCCCGCTTTCCGTATTTCACTACGGTCGACCAGGCGAAAGCCATCAGCGACGTGCTGGACGATCTCGCGTCAGGCCATCCGATGGACCGGATCATTTGCGGCGATGTCGGATTCGGCAAGACCGAGGTGGCGTTGCGCGCGACGGCCGCGGCCGTGCTGGCGGGGAAGCAGGTGACGATCGCGGTGCCGACCACGGTTCTCGCGCGCCAGCATGCTGCGACCTTCGCAAAGCGTTTTGCGCCGCTCGGCATCGAGGTCGGAAACCTGTCGCGGATCGGATCGGCCTCCGAGCTGCGGAATGTGAAGCAGCGCCTGCGAAGCGGCGAGCTGAGGATCGTGGTCGGAACGCAGGCGCTCGCCGCTGATGATGTGAAGTTCGATGATCTCGGTCTCGTCATCGTCGATGAGGAGCAGCATTTCGGCGCCGCCGAGAAGGCAAAGCTATCGGCCATGGCCAAGCACGGTCATACGCTCTGGATGAGTGCGACACCGATTCCGCGAACGCTTGCGGCCGGCCTTGCGGGCCTGCGCGACATCAGCGTGATCGCGACGCCGCCGGTTCATCGCGTGCCTGTCGTCACCAGGGTCGCGCCGCTGTCGGATGCCGCGATTGCCGCGGCCTTGCTGCGCGAGCATAGGCGTCACGGGCAGAGCTTCGTCATCTGCCCGCGAATTCAGCGATATCGATCCGATGCTGGCGCGGATCCAGTCCATGGCATCGCGAGCTTCGGATCGTCGCCATTCATGGCAAGTTGCCAGCCGATGAGATCGATGAGCGGATGATGAGCTTCGTCGAGGGCGAGGCCGATGTCCTGCTCGCCACCAATATCGTCGAGAGCGGCCTCGATATTCCGCGCGCAAACACCATCGTGGTGTGCTGGCCGGAGAAGTTCGGGCTGGCGCAGCTGCATCAGCTCAGGGGCCGGGTGGGGCGCGGCGGCATCCGCGCCTTCGCGCTGTTCCTGACCGATGCGAGCTTCCGCACAGTCCGAGAAGCGGCTGGCGGTTCTTGAAGAACTCAACAGGCCCGGCGCGGGCTTTGCGATCAGTGCGCGGGACCTCGACCTTCGCGGCGGCGGCAACTTCATGTCCGATCAGCAGTCCGGCCATATGCAGGTGTTCGGTCCGGCGCTCTCCAGCCAGCTGCTGAAGCTGGCGGTGGAGAAAGACCATGACGGCATGGCCGGGCTTTGGATCCCGGAGCTGAACCTGCCGACATCGGAGCTGCTGCCGTCGAGCTATGTGCAATCCGAAGCGGTGCGCCTCGAAATCTACGCACGGGCTGCGCGATGCCGGGACGACGAGGAACTGGAGGACCTGGAGGACGAAACGCATCCGTCGCCTCGGCAAGCTGCCGCCGGCGGCGCAGGATTTCTTCGCGATTGCCAGGCTGAGGATCAATTGCCGGGACCGGGGCATCGTCCGGCTCGATGTCGGACCTGAGGCGATCGCCGCGATGCTGCTTGCAGGACGGCTCAGGAAGATGAAGTCCAAGCTGCTGCAGCGCGATGGCGATCGCATTATTTATGTGAGCAAGAGCGATGCGGATCCGTTGAAGCGGGTCGAGGAATTTCTGCGATCTGCTGGACCAATGACGGCCCGATGCCGCAGTTTGGCGGAAGGGACCTGGCGTTCGTCTCAGGCCGGCAATTGCGGATGCGCCGTGCGCGGATGCCGCTCGTGCAGCAGCCGCGCCATGGCCTCGCGCTGGTCGTCGCGGCCCTTCATCGCGGTCTCGAACAGCGTCTCCTGGATATCCCGCGGCAGATCGCCCCACATCGTCAGGGCGGCCTGTCCCAAGGCAACGACGAAGTCTGCGTTCGTTTTATCCATGCTGGGCTCCCCGCTGTCGCAGCGCCGCGCGCGCCGGCCGTGCCCAAATGGAACGAGGTTCCGGCCGAACTGTTCCCTCCGTCTGCGGAGCGGAAAGGCAGGACGGGACACGATGCATGAGATCCGGAACGCGGTTCATTTGTGCACCGACATGCAGAACATCTTCGCGCCTGGAGGCCTCTGGGCAACGCCCTGGATGACCAAGGTGCTGCCGGCGATCGAGGCGGTCGCCGCGCGCTATCCCGAGCGCACGATCTTCACGCGCTTCATCCCGCCGCTCCATCCGGAAGACAGGCCGGGTCGCTGGCGTCATTATTTCAAGCGCTGGGAGCGGGCCACGCGGGCGCATCTGCGTGGAAGCGAGCTCGATCTCGTGCCGGCTTTGGCGCGCTACGCACCGCCGGCATTGGTGGTCGACAAGCCGGCCTATTCGGCGTTCGCGCGGTCGGGATTATACGAGCTTCTGGTCGGCAAGGGCATCGAGACCGTGGTGCTGACCGGGGCGGAGACCGATGTCTGCGTGCTCTCCACCGCGCTCAGCGCCGTCGATTTCGGGTTTCACGTTGTCATCGTCGAGGACGCGCTCTGCAGCTCCTCCGACGAGGGGCACGATGCGCTGATGACGATGTACCGGATGCGGATGCATGAGCAGATCGATCTGCTCACGGTTCCGGAACTTTTCGACCTCTGGCCGCAGGAGTAGTTCGCGGTGCAGGAAGGAACGATAGCCACGGCAATGACTTGGAGAAAGGACTACTCGCCCCATAGCCGCTTCACTGTCCAACGCAACGCCGTCACCCGTGGACGCGGCTGCCCCGTAAGGGCAGGGCGAACGATTGAGCGCGGTGTCGCGCACGCCGAACGGACAAGGTGAAGGGGTCGTCATGACAGCCAAACGCAAGCTGAGCGACAAGCTCGAAGTTCAGCCCTATGATCATCCGTCCGGCGGCTGGGGCTCGGTCAAATCCCTGGCGCAGAGCCTCACGCGCGACCACGTTCCTTTCCGCGGGCCGCGCGTGCTGCTGAAGCAGAACAAGCCCGACGGCTTCATGTGCGTCAGCTGCGCCTGGGCCAAGCCGGCCGACCCGCACGTGTTCGAATTCTGCGAGAACGGCGCCAAGGCGACGACCTGGGAGATCACCCACAAGCGCGTCACGCCGGAGTTCTTTGCGCAGCACACGGTGACCGAGCTCGAGAGCTGGGACGACCATCATCTGGAGGCCGCGGGCCGCCTGACCCATCCGATGCGCTAGGATCGCAGCCTCCGACAAATATGTCGAGGTGAGCTGGCAGGAGGCCTTCGCCGACATCGGCAAGCGAGCTGCAGGCGCTCGAGCCCGAGAGCGCGGTGTTCTACACCTCGGGCCGCGCGTCGCTGGAAACCGCCTTCATGTATGGCCTGTTCGCGCGCGCCTACGGCAACAACAACCTGCCCGACAGCTCCAACATGTGCCACGAGACCACCTCGGTCGCGCTGCCGGAGACCATCGGCGTTCCCGTCGGCACGTGCACGCTCGACGATTTCGCCAAGACCGACTGCATCTTCTTCTTCGGCCAGAACGTCGGCACCTCGAGCCCGCGCATGCTGCACCAGCTGCAGGAAGCGTCGCAAGCGCGGCGTGCCGATCGTGACCTTCAATCCGCTGCGCGAGCGCGGCCTGGTGGAGTTCACCAATCCGCAATCGCCCGTGGAGATGCTGAGCGGGTCGGCGACCCGGATCACGCTCGCAATATCACCAGGTCAAGGCCGGCGGCGACACCGCGGCGATCATGGGCATCGCCAAGGCGCTGTTCGCGCTGGAGGCGACGAACGGAGGCCACCGCGCGTCATCGACCACGATTTCATCGCGCGAGCACACCCACGGCTTCGAGGAGTTCGCAGCCGCGGTGCGCGAATGTCCGATGGCCGAAGATCGAGCGGCGCTCGGGCCTGACGCGCGGCGCGCTCGAGGCCGCGGCCACGTCTACGCGCACGCCAAATCGGTGATGTTCATCTACGGCATGGGCCTGACGCAGCACGAGAAGGGCGTCGAGACCGTGCAGACCATGGTCAATCTCGCTCTGATGCGCGGCAACATCGGCCGGCCGGGCGCGGGCATCTGCCCGGTGCGCGGCCACTCGAACGTGCAGGGCCAGCGCACCGTCGGCATCACCGAGAAGCCCGACAAGGTGCCGTCCGACAAGCTCAAGCAGCAGTTCGGCTTCGACGTGCCGGAGAAGAAGGGCGTCAACACCGTCGAGGCCTGCGAGGGCATCGTCAAGGGCTCGGTGCGCGCGATGGTGCATGCTCGGCGGCAATCTGGTGCGCGCGGTGCCGGACCACAGCGTGGTGCAGCCGGCCTGGCGGCAAGCTGCGGCTCACCGTCCAGATCCTGACCAAGCTCAACCGCAGCGCGCTGATCCACGGCGAGGTCTCCTACATCCTGCCGTGCCTCGGCCGCATCGAGATCGATCAGCAGGCGAGCGGTCCGCAGGCCGTCGCGATGGAGGACTTCACCGGCTGCATGCACGGCTCGCGCGGCCAGGTGCCGCCGGCGAGTCCAGCATCTGCTGTCGGAGCCGAAGATCGTCGCCGAGCTCGCCAAGGCGACGGTGCCGCCGAAATCGACGATCCCGTGGGACGACTGGGTCGCCGACTACAGCAAGATCCGCGACGCGATCGCCGCGACCTATCCGGACATCTTCCACGACTTCAATGAGCGCATGTGGCAGCCGGGCGGCTTCCACCGCCCGCTCGCCGCGCGCGCATCGCAAATGGAAGACCAAGACCGGCAAGGCCAACTTCATCGTGCCGAAGTCGCTGACCGACCGACATCGACACGCCTGCCGGAGGCAGCGCGACATCGTGCAGCTCATGACGCTGCGCAGCAACGGCCAGTTCAACACCACGGTCTACAGCTATGACGATCGCTTCCGCGGCATCTACGGCTCGCGCCACGTGGTGCTGATGCACGCCAACGACATCGAGCGGTTCGGCCTGAAGGAGGGCGATGTCATCGTGCTGTCGACCGCCGTCGACGACGGCGTCGTCCGCAAGGTCGGCGGCCTGCGCGTCGTCGCGCTACGACATCCCGGAGGGCTGCATCGCCGGCTACTACCCGGAGTGCAATCCGCTGATTCCGCTCTGGCACCACGCAGAGAAGAGCAAGACGCCGGCGGCCAAATCGATCCCGGTCCGCGTCGCGCTCGATCACACCGGAGGTGAAGCGAAGGCGGTCTAGTCGAGCGGTCGCGACGCGACATCGCCGAGCGCCGCGAGCCGATCGACAAACATGCGTTGCGCCTCGTTCATCTTGGCGCGCGCGGCTGCGAGGTCGAACCATTCGGCGCGATCGACCTCCGGAAACGTCTGCTTGCGGCCGCTGCGCGGCGGCCATTCGATCTCGAAGGTGTTGCTTTTGATATTGCTCACATCGATTTCGGTTTCGACGGCAAAAGCGGTGACGACCTTGCCGCCCTTTTGCTTGATGTCTCCGAGCGGATGACAGCGCCGCGTGATATCTCGATGCCGAGCTCTTCGCGAAATTCCCGGCGCGCCACCGCTTCCGGATCTTCGCCGGAACGTATTCGCCCTTCGGGATCGACCACGCGCCGAAATCCTTGTTGCGCCAGAACGGACCGCCGGGATGAACCAGCAGCACTTCGAGCTGTCCCGCGGTTCTTCCGGAACGCAAGGATGCCGGCGCTCTTTGCGGCCATGTTCGTCAGCCTCTGTTGCTGCCGTGCAATCAGTCCAGCAGCTCGCGCAGCTTGGCTGCGAGCTGGTTGAAGGTGAACGGCTTGCTGATCAGATGCAGGTGCGAATCGAGCCGGCCGTGATGCACGATGGCGTTGCGGGAATAGCCGGTGGTGAACAGCACATGCAGATCGGGGCGCAACTGAAGTGCCCTGTCGGCGAGCGTTCGGCCGTTGTCGCCGGGCAGGATCACATCCGTGAACAGCAGGTCGATGCGATCCCCAGTCTCCAGCACGCGCAAGGCGGCGTCGGCGTTATTGGCTTCGAACACCCTGTAGCCGAGCTCTTTCAGGATATCGACGCTGTAGGCGCGGACCTCCGTCATTGTCCTCGACCACGAGCACGACCTCGTCACGACTGGCCGACAGGGGCTCGACGATCTGCTCCCTGGACGGGAGGCCCGGCTCGCCATCGTGGCGCGGGAAGTAGAGTTTGACGGAAGTGCCGTGCCCGACCTCGCTGTAGAGCGTCACGTGGCCGCGCGACTGCTTGACGAAACCGTAGACCATGCTGAGCCCGAGGCCGGTGCCCTTGCCGACCTCCTTGGTCGTGTAGAACGGCTCGAAGGCGTGTGCCAATGTCTCTTGCGACATGCCCTGACCATTGTCGCTGACCGACAGCATCACATATTGTCCCGGCTGCACTTCGACGTCGCGGGCGGCATAGGATTTGTCCAGCAGGGTGTTGGAGGTCTCGATCGTCAGACGACCGCCCTTCGGCATTGCGTCACGGGCGTTGACGGCGAGATTGAGGATCGCGCTCTCCAATTGGTTCTGGTCGACCTCGGTGGTCCACAGCCGCGGCGAACCGACAATCTCAAGCTCGATGGTCTCGCCTAAGGTCCGGTGCAGCAGCTCGCTGAGATCGCGCACCAGCACGTTGAGATCGAGCGGCTTGGGCGACAGCGGCTGCCGGCGGGAGAACGACAGAAGGCGGCTGGTCAGGCTCGCGGCACGCTGTGCGCCGTGGAAGGCCATGTCCGTGCCGCGCTTGATGCGCGCCTGGTCCTCCGGTTTTGCCCGCCTGATCGTATCGAGCCCGCCTATGATCACAGTCAGCAGGTTGTTGAAATCGTGCGCGACGCCGCCGGTCAGCTGGCCGATGGATTCCATCTTCTGCGCCTGCCTGAGCGCTTCCTCGACGTGCAGCCGCTCCGCCACCTCGGCTTCGACCCGCCGTTCGAGATCGGCATTGATCGCCTGCAGCTCGATCTCGGTGCGGCGCCGCAGCGCCGCGATCTCGATATTGGAGTGGATGCGGGCCAGCAGCTCGCGTGCCGCGAAGGGTTTGGCCAGATAGTCATCGGCAATCGCATCGAGCGCCTCCACCCGCGCGTCTTCGCCGGCCCGCGCCGAGAGCATCACCACAGGCGTGCTTGCCAGCGCTGCATCATTGCGGATCAGTCGCAGAAGCTCGATGCCGTTCAGGCGCGGCATCATCACATCCGTGAGGATGAGGTCCGGGCGGGTCGCGCGTGCCGTCATCAGGGCGGTTTCGCCGTCGGCGACCGCGTCGACCAGATAGCCCTGTGCCTCGAGTAGCTGGCGCACGTAGTCGCGCATGTCGGCATTGTCGTCAGCCAGCAGGATCCGACGTCCGCCAGTCGCCGCCGCGCTGCGCGGCAGCTCCAGTGCGGAATTGAGCGGCGGCTGTGCCTTGCCGTCGCCGGGCAACCATCGCACCGCCTCTTCGAGAAAGCTGCGCGCGCCGACCGGCACAGGCGTTGCGCGGGCGCGCAACTGGTCGGCGGGCAAATGGCGCGAGCCGAACGGAATCCGGACGATGAAGCTCGTGCCTTGGCCGACGATGCTTTCGACCTCGACGGTGCCGCCATGAAGCTTGACGAGCTCCTGTACCAGCGCGAGGCCGATGCCGGTGCCCTCGAAACTGCGGCCCTGCGCGCCTTCGATGCGGTGAAACCGCTCGAACAGGCGCGGCAGATTTTCCGTGGCGATGCCGATCCCGGTGTCGCTGACTCGCAGGACCGCTTTCCGACCATCCGCCGATGGCCGGATGCTGACAGTGATATTGCCGTCATGCGTGAATTTGAACGCATTCGACAGCAGGTTGAAGACGATTTTCTCCCAGGATTTGCGATCTATGAAAGCCTCGGGCAGTTCGCCGCGTTCGACGGTGAAGGAAAGTCCGGCGCTCTCGATGATGCTTTGGAACGCCGCGGCGATCTCGGCGGTCAGCTTGCCGAGATCGGTCGGCTCGTAGCTCGCCTGCATGCGCCCGGCCTCGATCCGGGAGAAATCCAACAGGCTGTTGACCAGCCGCAGCATCCGCATGCCATTGCGATGCACGAGCTCCAGCTTGTTCCTGCTGTTGGTATCTGCAGTGCCTGCCAGCAACTCCTCGAGCGGTCCGAGCATCAAGGTCAGCGGAGTGCGGAATTCGTGGCTGACATTGGAGAAGAACGTCGTCTTGGCGCGATCGAGCTCGGCCAATGCCTCCGAGCGCCGTCTCTCGGCCTCATAGGCCTCGGCATTGGCCAGCGCAGCCGCGATCTGGCCTGCGGCCAGGCCGAGGAAGCCGCGATAATTGTCATCGAACAACCGATAGGGATTGAGGCCGGCGATCAGGACGCCGGAGCGCGTGGCCTCGCCGGTGCCGGAGAACGGCAGCACGACGGCTCGCGACGGCGGCAGCTGCCAGGCGCCCTTGGGCAACGGCACATCGAACAGCTCGGCCAGATTCTCGACCAGCGGGGCCTCGTGTGAGCCGAGTGCCTCCGCGATCCGCCAGCGCGTGTCGACCGCTGGATCGAGTGTGGCGGGGGCGGCCGCGTGGCCTGGCGCGATGCCCGATGTGCCGACCAGCGATAGAGCCGATGCTGCGGGATCGGTCACATAGAGCAGGGCGAATGGCAGGTCGCGCTGGTTGGTCGCAAGCGCTTTGGCACTCTGCTCGCAGGCCTCCTGCCAACTGCGCGTGTTCGCAGTTTTGGCGGCGAGCTCCTGCAACAGCCCGATCTGCCGCTCGCTGATGACGCGCGCGGTGTCGTCACTGTTGGCGCAGAAGATGCCGCCGACGGTACCGTCATCGTCCGGGATCGGGCTGTAGGAGAAGGTGTAGTAGGTCTCCTCCGGATAACCGTTGCGCTCCATGATCAGGAGCTGGGATTCGACATAGGTGCCCTGTTCGCCGCCCAGCGCGGTCGCAAGCATCGGTCCGATGTCGTCCCAGATCTCGCGCCAGACCTCGATGGTCGGCTTGCCGAGCGCCCAGGGGTGCTTGCCGCCGATGATCGATTTGTAGGGATCGTTGTAGAAGTAGATGAGCTCCTTGCCCCAGCCGATCCAGATCGGCTGCCGCGAGGTCAACATGATCCGGATTGCCATCCGCAGGCTCTGTGGCCACATCGTCGGCGCGCCGAGCGGTGTCGTGGTCCAGTCATAGCCTCGCAGCAGGTCGCCGAGTTCACCGCCGCCCGAAAGAAAATCGGCAATGGCCGGTCGGCCCGAAGAATGATTCACGCAGCAAAACCCCACTGGCGGGGCGAGCGTCGCTGAGGTGCCCCGGATAGCCTCAGTGGAACTAAATCGCTGACGTCAGGTCAAGTTCCGCCTGACTACAGATGAGGCGGTATGCCGGGCCCGTCTGTCGTGTGGCCCGGTGCCGCATTCAGCGCGCAGGCTTCAGGGTCTGCCGCAACCTCAGCGCGTCGGCCGGCGCCGCACTCTTCTGGTCGTTGTCGAAGTAAACGAAGACGTCGCAGCCCTGCCGGGTCCAGGAACGGATGCGCTTGGCCCAGGCGGACAAGGTTGCAGCGGGATAATTGTCCTTGTAGCGGCCGCCAGGGCCATGGCCGCGCACGTAGACGAAGTCGGCCGTGCGCTTCCAGGGCGCTGGCGCGTCGTGATGGTCGGACAGACACAGCGAGATGTTTTCCTCGGTCAGCATGCGCAGGATGCGCTGGTCGTACCAGCTCTCATGCCGGAATTCGAAACTGTAGCGCCGCTTCTTCGACAGCAGCTTGAAGAACGACGCGAGCCGGTCAGGATTGGCATGAAACTGCGGTGGCAGCTGGAACAGGATCGGTCCTGCCTTGTCCCCCAGCAATGATAGCCGGCCTTCCATCAGCTCGAGACTGTTGACCGAATTCTCGGTCAGCCGCTTCCAGTGGGTGATGAACTTCGAGGCCTTCCAGGCAAACACGAAGTCGGGGCCGGTCTGCTCGCGCCAGCCGCGCACGGCGGCTTCGGTGGGTGTGCGATAGAATACGCCGTTCAGCTCGGCGGTCTGAAACTGGCTCGCATAGTAAGGCAGCTGATGCCGGAGCAGCAGGCCCTTGGGAAAGAACGCGCCGCGCCAGGAATTGTAGTGCCAGCCCGATGTGCCGATCAGGATGCGCGCCATCGTTCCTCTTACGGTCTCAGCACGACCTTGATGCAGCCATCCTCCTTGTCCCGGAAGGTCTTGTAGAGCTCCGGACCCTGCTCCAGCGGGGCCTGGTGGGTGATGACGAAGGATGGATCGATCTCGCCGTCCTGAATTCGCTTCATCAGCTGCGGCAGATAATGCTGCACGGGAGTCTGCGCCATCCGGAAGGTGAGGCCGCGATTGATCGCCGATCCCATCGGGATCTTGTCGACAAAGCCGCCGTAGACGCCGACAATCGAGACCGTGCCGAAGTTGCGACAGCAATGGATCGCCTGGCGCAGCACATGCGGCCGGTCGGTGCCGAGGAAGGTCGCGACCTTGACGCGGTCGACTACTGCGTCGGCGCCAGAGCCGGTATCGACCTCGGTGCCGACTGCGTCGATGCAGGCATCAGCGCCGCGGCCGCCGGTCAGCTCCTGGATCCGCTCGTAGATGTCCTCAGTCTTGAAATCGAGGATGACCGCGCCCGATGCGCGCGCCATCGCCATCCGCTCCGGGACGGTATCGATCGCAATCACGCGCTCGGCGCCGAGCATGAAAGCGCTCTTGATCGCGAACTGCCCGACCGGTCCGCAGCCCCAGACCGCGACCGTCTCGCCGCCCTTGAGGTTGCAGAAGTCGGCGGCCATGAAGCCGGTCGGGAAGATGTCGGACAGGAACAGTACCTGCTCGTCGGTCAGGCCATCCGGCACCTTGATCGGTCCGACATCCGCGTAGGGCACGCGCAGATATTCGGCCTGTCCGCCCGCGAAGCCGCCGAGCAGGTGCGAGTAGCCGAACAGGCCGGCCGGTGAATGGCCCCAGAGTTTCTCAGCTTGCGTCTGTTGGGGTTGCTGCGCTCGCAGCCCGAATAGAAGCCGCGCTTGCAGAAGAAGCATTCGCCGCAGGAGATGGTGAAGGGCACCACGACGCGGTCGCCGACCTTCAGCTTGGTGTTGTCGCGTCCGACTTCGACGACTTCGCCCATCGTCTCGTGACCGACCACGTCACCGCTTTCCATGCTCGGGATCAGGCCGCCGATAGATGTGCAGATCGGAGCCGCAGATCGCGCAGGCGGTGACCTTGATGATGGCGTCGCGGCCGTCCTGGATCGTCGGGTCAGGGACCGTCTCGCAACGAATGTCGGCCTTGCCATGCCAGGTCAGCGCTTTCATGGGAACTCCTCCGGTCGGCTGCGAGGAGCACAAGCGGCGAGAGACAAAGGAGTTCCTAATCGCTTACCGTAGCGGGCGGAAGTTGTTAGGAACGAAAACATCGCGTTGCCATTGCAAAGCCGACATCCAAAACGGAGAATCATCATGGCATCCAACGGCCAATTGGCAGTCGTCACCGGCGCGTCGACCGGCATCGGTTTCGAACTTGCGCAGTGTTGTGCAAAGGATGGCTTCGATCTGCTCATCGCGGCAGACGAGCCGGAGATCGAGCGAGCGGCAGCCTCGTTGCGTGCGCACGGTGCCGAGCGTCGAAACGGTGCAGGCGGATCTCGCGACCAGCGAAGGCGTCGAGAAGCTCTATGCGGCAGTTCGCGGCCGTCGGTCGATGCGCTGCTCGCCAATGCCGGTCGCGGGCTCGGGCGTGCCTTCCTCGACCAGAACCTGTCGGATGTCCGGCGCGTCATCGATACGAATGTCACCGGCACCGTGGAGTCTGATCCACAAGATCGGCAACGACATGCGCATGCGCAACTCGGGCCGCATCCTCATCACGGGCTCGATCGCGGGCTTCATCCCTGGAAGCTTCCAGGCGATCTACAACGGTACGAAAGCCTTCCTCAATTCCTTCTCATTCGCGCTCCGGGAGGAGCTGAAGGACACCAAGATCAGCGTGACCTGCCTGATGCCGGGCGCGACAGAGACAGCGTTCTTCGCGCGCGCCGACATGATGGACACCAAGGTCGGCACCGAAAAAAAGGACGACGCTGCCGACGTCGCCAGGCAGGGCTTTGATGCGATGATGGCCGGTGAGAGCGATGTCGTCACGGGAATGAAGAACAAGATCCAGTCGTCGGTCGCCAACGTGACACCCGCGGAGATGCTGGCCAAGCAGCATCGCAGCATGGCCGAGCCCGGGACCGCGAAGCCGCACTGAGCGACAGCGCGTTGCGCCGCGACACGTCGGAGCGCAACGCAGACGTCGCTACGCCAGCCTAGTGTCGGTGCCGAGTGCTGCGCGTTCCACTATGCGGTTGGAGCCCGCCGGCACTCGCTCCGCCTGATCCGCTCGAAGCCCCGGCAGACGCGCCGGTTCCTCCAGCTCCGGCACCAGCGCCGGCTCCCGCGCCCGCACTGCCGCCAGCTCCGCTTCCGCCAGCACCACCACCACCGCTGCCTCCGCCTTGCGCGAAGGCTGGACCAACCGATGCGGCCGCAAGCGACGCGGCCAGCACGATTGCCGTCACTGTCTTCAGCATATCCACGCTCCCTAGCTATCCATAGATCCGCGTGGCTCAATCAGGTGTAGGGGCGGACGTTCCAATGCGCGCGGCGCAACCCGCAGACGTCGCCGCATAGCGGGCCGATGATGTCAACAGATTCACTCATGTTGGTGCGGCAAGCAGGCCGGAACGTAAGATCGATGCAGTTGCAACAATTATTGCAGGCAATCTTTCATGACATTGGACCTGCCGAAGAAGCGGCGCCGCCGCTTCAAGCAGACGACGTCTCTCAGCGACCGCTTGTTACAGGCTGCGCGTGAGGCACGCGATGCAGCAAGGCTGTTGCCGCCCGGAGCGGATCAGAGCCGCCTGTTGCAGCGCGCACATGAGGCCGATGCCGTCGCCCGACTGGACGAATTTCTCAAAAAGCCGGCAACGTGATGCTGTCGGCGCACCGTGGCTACGTCAGTCGGCGCCCGCTTGTCGCGGCGCGCAGATTTCTGATTTAGTCGATTTGAAGCGGTCCGGAGCCGGGCTATATGTTGGCTCATGACCAGCATGCAGGAATTCGATTATCGGACTTGTCCGCGCTGTGAGCTCGGGATGCGGCTCGAATTCGTCGAACCGCGACGGCTCCATCGCGAGGATGCCTATGAGTGGCATCTCTATCGATGCGGCGGCTGTGGTAACGACAGCCGCTTCGTCTTCGAATTGCCATCGCGAGCCAAGGATTGGCAGACCGATTGAGGTGGGTACTGCCGGTTGGTCGATCGCCCATGCGGCTGGCGTTCGTCGAGCCGCGACGGCTGTACCACGACGACGCGTATGAGCGGCATCTCTATCGGTGCGGCGGTTGCGGCAACGACAGCCATTTCGTGTGTGAACTGCCGTCTCGCGTCAGGAAATGGGGGCGCGGCTGATACAGCCATGCTCTGGCGGGACGCTTCAGCGTTGCGGCATCAATTGAGCCAGGCAGCTGACCACGGCGGCCAGATCGAACGGCTTTTCGCATAGCGGAACGTCGGCGAATTCGGGACAGAGCCAGCCCTTGTCATAGCCGCTGGTGAAGACGAATGGAATGTTGCAGCTCCCGCAATGCGCGAGCCACCGGGAAGATCGTCTCATTGCGGATATTGATGTCGAGCAGGGCGGCATCGATGCAGGCAGCGGATTGCAACAGTTCGATCGCCTCCTCGACGCTGGTGAGCGGTCCGATGATGTCGGCGCCGCACTGCGTGAACTCGTTGGCGAGATCGTCGGCTAGGAAATACTCATCCTCGATAATGAGGATTCTTCGCCCGGCGAAAGGCTGTTCAGTGTTGCGGGCCGTGGCAGCGTTTTGCGGCATGATGCTCTCCTGTCGCCAGCCGACCGACTGTCTCAGGAACAACCCCGTGCCGGGACCTTGTTGTACAACGAGTATAGCAAGAGCCGGGTTCCTGAACCATCGATTGTCAAGGAATTGACCGTGGCCAATCGCGACATCATCGTTATCGGTGGCTCTTCCGGCGCGACATCGCGCCGCTGAAAGATATTTTCGGGCGGCTGCCTGTGAACATACCGGCGGCCATCTTCATCGTGTTGCACATTCCCGCGCGTGGGATCGGCATCCTGTCGACCGTGGCCGCCGCTGCGGGCCCGTTCCGGTGAGGCAAGCGGCGCATGGCCTGCAGATCGAGCATGGCACGGTCTATCTTGCAGCACCAGACCACCATTTGATTATCGAGGACGGGCATCTCATGCTGGGGCGCGGACCGCGCGAAAACATGGTTCGTCCCGCCATCGATCCTTTGTTCCGCTCTGCAGCAATGGCTTATGGGCCACGGGTCATCGGGGTGGTGCTGAGCGGCTTTCTGTCCGACGGCGCAGCCGGGCTTGCGGCCATCAAGAGGTGCGGCGGCCTTGCCGTCGTCCAGGATCCGTCAGACGCCCTGGCCGACGAGATGCCACGCCGGGCGCTGGAGGCCAGTTCGGTCGATTTTTGCATCCCCGGTGCCCAGATCGGCGATGTGTTGGCAGAGCTGGCGGGCGAGCAGGTTGATCTGGCTGGCCCGGTCCCTCCCGACATCCAGCTTGAAGTTCAGATCGCGGCGGGAGAACGCATCGACAGCGAGGCGCTGTCCAGGATCGCCGAGCCAGTCGCGCTGACCTGCCCAAGCTGCGGGGGGGTCTTGTCCTCCGTGAAACCGGAGAAGCCGCTGCGGTTCCGCTGCCAGGTTGGGCATGCCTTTGCTGCCGACGTGCTGGCCAAGGAGCAGGAGGGCCGCATCGACGAGGCGATGCGTGTCGCGCTGCGAATTATCGAGGAGCGCGTTCAACTGGTCCAGCGGATGGCCGACGACGCGCGCGCGAGGGGGCATTCTGCGGTCGCCGAAATGTATCATGCACGGGCGGTCGAATATCGCAGACAGTCCGAAATAATCAGGCAGGCCGTGCTACAATCGCTGGACCTTCGACCACCGCGGGAATGACCGCCATGGTGATTCCTTGCCCTTATTCGCGTGAGCAGATGATCGCCGACCGACACGCCGAGGAAACGCAGCTTCGCAAGGCCGACGCAGACATTGTAGCAGGCCGGCAGCGGCTCGACGAACAGGAACGTCTGGTGCGGGCGTTGCGGCAGGGCGATAGACCGAGCGCGGAAGCGGAGCGCCTGGCGATGTTGTTCCGTGAGACCTTGGCGGAATGGGAACACCACCGTGGCCTGATCGTGCAAAGGCTGGCTTATTTGACCGCGAGCCTCGGATGACGACGCACGGCTGACGTAGTCTCCACATGCGTCCGCCAAGCGACCAGAGCCATTTCAAGCGCAGCCCGCCCGGTCTCCGGCTTGGCAGCCCAAAAGGGGCATCGATGCCCGCGGCGCGCTCACGCGCCAGCCCCGGGAGGCAGAAGGAACCACTGTTTCGTTCGTATATTGACCGGGTTATCTTGGCCCCGTTCTTTCCGGTGAGATGCCATGATATACGGCACGGTATGACTGAAATTGGTGAACCCCAATCGGCGGACGTCGCCAAAGCGCGGCGGCCGTTGATCGTCGGCGTCGGTGCTTCTACCGGTAATACGGCCAGCATCGAGCGCTTCGTCTCCAAGCTGGCCTTTGGCGATGCCCTCGCCGTGGTGCTCGTCATGCACCTTCGCGAGGCTTTGGACGAAGCCTGGTTGCGGAACGTCGTACGCCAGCTCGAGGGCGCCCGGCTCGAGGAGCCAAAGGACGGAACCGAGGTCCAGGGGGGGACGATCTATCTTTGCCCTCCAAACATGATCGTGACCATCCATGGCGACCGGTTTGCGCTGCGCCCGGCCGAGCAGGCGCCGGGCGAGCGGGCGACCATCGACAGTTTCCTGGTCTCGCTGGCCGAGGACCGGGCCGAGCAATCGATCGGCGTGGTGCTGGCCGGCACCGGCGGCGACGGCACGCTCGGCGTTGCGACGCTGAAGGATCACGGCGGCCTGGCGATTGCCGAACGCGTGCCCGGAGAAGGCAGCGATGAGCTGGCCGACAGCAGCACGGCGGCCGCGATTGCCGACTTCGTGCTTGCGGCCGGAGGACATTCCCGGAGCATATCCAGGTCTATGCCCGCCACTTGCGCCGGCTGGAGGAGAGGCAGGGCTTCGACGAGGTGCTCGCAGCCGCGGCCGCCATCGCTCGGCGCGCATCGCCGACATCCTGCGCAGCAAGACCGGCAACGATTTCCACGGCTACAAGCAGAACACTTTCCTGCGCCGCGTCCAGCGGCGCATGCAGGTGGTGCAGATCGACGAGATCTCGCGCCTATGTCGATTTCCTGCGCACCGACAAGGACGAGGCCCAGCACCTCTTCAACGATCTCCTGATCGGCGTCACCGAGTTCTTCCGCGACAAGCGCGAATTCGAGGTGCTGGAGAACCAGGTGATCCCGCAGATCTTCGAGGACAAGAGGCGCGGCCAGCAGGTCCGCATCTGGGTGCTGGGCTGCGCCACCGGCGAGGAGGCCTATTCGATCGGCATCCTGCTGCGCGAGCACATGGCGAAGCTCGAGGCCGCGCCGCAGGTGCAGATCTTCGCCACCGATATCGACGGCCGCGCGCTGGCGGCCGCCCGGGTCGGCCGCTACCGCACCGACATCGAAGGCGACATGTCGCCCGAGCGGCTGGCGCGCTGGTTCGTGCGCGAGGGCGACACCTATTGCGTCGTCAAGGAGCTGCGCGAGATGTGCATCTTCTCGCAGCACAATGTCATCAAGGATGCGCCGTTTTCGCAAGCTCGACCTGGTCTCCTGCCGCAACCTCCTGATCTACCTGAACGCCGAGCTGCAGAACCGCGTCATTCCGCTGTTCCATTTCGCGCTGCTGCCCGGACCGCTTCCTGTTTCTCGGCAATTCGGAGAACGTGACGCGGCATCCGAAGCTGTTCGTGCCGGTCGATCGCCGCGCCCGGATTTTCAAGAAGCTCGACACCGGCACGCGGCTGCCGCCGGAATTTCCGATCACGACGACGGCGGGACGCGCCGCCGGTCGAGCTGCCGCCGGTCCGCAGCGTCGGCCCCGATGTCGGCCTGGAGCGGCGCGCCCAGCGCATCGCCGAGCGCTATGCGCCGGCCTATGTCATCACCGACGAGAATTTCCACATCCTGCATTTCTCCGGCCGCACCGGCCGCTACATCGAGCCGACCGCGGGCGCTGCGACGCTCGATCTGCTGGGCCTGGTGCACCGCGACCTGCGGCTTGAGCTGCGCAGCGCGCTGAGCCGCGCGCTCGAGACCAACGAATCGGCGCAGGCCGAGCAGGTCCAGCTCGGCTTGAACGGCCATCGCGTCATTGTCGACATCACCGTCGAGCCGATCGCTGGACGGACCGGCAGGGCAGCGCAATTTCGTCGTGCTGTTCAAGGAAGGCCCGGTCCGCGCCGTCGACAACGGCGACGCTAGCCCGAACACGCTGGTGCGAACCGAGCATGTCGAACGGCTGGAGAGCGAACTGCGCGCCACGCGCGAGCGCCTGCAGGCGACCATCGAGGAGCTGGAAAGCACCAACGAGGAGCTGAAATCCTCCAACGAGGAATATCAGTCGCTGAACGAGGAACTGCAATCGGCCAACGAGGAACTGGAAACCTCGCGCGAGGAGCTGCAATCCGTCAACGAGGAGCTGACGACCGTCAATGGCGAGCTGGCGCATCGGGTGCAGGAACTGACGCGCGCCACCAGCGACCTCAAGAATTTCCTGGAAAGCACCCAGATCGCCACCGTATTCCTCGACAACGACCTGCGCGTGATGAACTTCACGCCCGCGATCACCCAGGTGCTGCATCTGGTGGAGACCGATGTCGGCCGGCCGATCGCGCATATCAAGGCGCAGCATTCCGATCGAGGAGCTCTACGACGACGTCCGCCGGGTGCTGCGGACGCTGGCGAGCGCCGAGCGCGAGCTGACCGCGCCGCGACAGCGGCACGCGCTACATCGTCCGCATGCTGCCGTATCGCAGCATCGACAATTTCATCGCCGGCGTCGTCGATCACCTTCATCGATGTCACCGCGATCACCCGCGCCGAGGAGCGCCAGCGCCTGCTGCTCGCCGAGCTGCAGCATCGCGTGCGCAACACGCTCGGCGTCGTGCGCTCGATCGCGCGCCGTTCGGCGCAGACCAGCTCGACCGTGTCGAGGATTATGCGGCGCATCTCGATGGCCGGCTCAACGCGTTCGCGCGCACCCAGGCGATGGTGACGCGCGATCCCGAAGGCCGGCGTCGATCTCGAATATCTGCTTGGTGAGGAGCTGCTCGGCCTATCACGCCCGCGAAGGCGAGCAGCTTCGCGTCTCCGGCCCCGCCGCTGCGCCTGCAGCCGAAGGCCGCCGAGACTTCTGTCGCTGGCCATCCACGAGCTGGCCACCAACGCCATCAAATACGGCGCGCTGAGCCAGCCGTCCGGCCGGGTCGAGATCGACTGGCGCATCGATGACAGCAGCGACCCGCCGAGCTGCTGTTCGACTGGCGGGAGAGGGGAGGGCCTCACGGTGAGCCGCCGAAGCGCAAGGGATTCGGAACGCGAATCGCTGCGAACGGACGCTCGCCTTCGAGCTCAAGGGCAGGACCATCGCTGTCGTTCGACCCTTCCGGCGTTGCATTGCACGCATCGCGATGCCGCTGAGCCGCGGGAATCGTTCACACCCCGGCGATCGGTGCAGTGATGCCGGCGGCGGACGAGCGGACGGACGGCGGACATCGTCATCCGCCGCTTGAGCGCGTTCCGGCAGATATCGGCAGCAGGCCGCTGCGAGCCTCGATCACGCCGTTCGCGAGCCGGATCGTCGAGTGCTGCGCCGGACGAGGAACGTGGCGTGCGAGGGCGACCCTGCCGATCGCATTCGCTCGTGCTGTCCGGCTGGATGGCCTGCCGCTACAAGACGCTGGAGGATGGTCGGCGCCAGATCTTCAACTTCATCCTTGCCCGGCGATACCTGCGATGCCTACATCTATCTGCTTCGGCGGATGGATCATTCGATCGCGACGCTGACGCCGGTCAGCTTTGCCGAGATCGATCGTGAGCGCTTCGAGCGCTTGATCGCGAGCGACCGTTCCTTCGCCGAAGCGCTTCCGGTGCGAGACGCTTGTCCAATGCGGCGATCCAGCGCGAATGGACCATCAATCTCGGACGCCGGGATGCGCTTCGAGCGGGTCGCGCATCTCATCTGCGAATTGTTCGAGCGGCTGCGGCTCGTCGGACTGTGGGACGGAAATTCTCTGCGCGTTTCCGGTCACCCAGATCGATCTGGCCGATGCCACCGGCCTTTCGGCCGTGCACGTCAATCGCACCCTGCAGGAGTTGCGCTCCTCGGGCCTGATCGTGATGCGCGATCGTCTGCTGACGGTGAACGATCTCGATGCGCTGAGGAGCGCAGCCATGTTCAATCCCGACTACCTGCACTATGCCGCACTCAGCTAAACGAAGCCTCTGGCTGCTCGCCGTGCTCTCGAAAAGCGACCGCGCCACGGAACATCCCGCGTTGCCGCCGGTTTTTCCTCGAAGGAGGATCAGCATGGCAAAAGAATCTCCACGACAGCGCCGGATCACCGGCCGCGTCATGCACGAATTCAAGCATGGCGAGCTGAAGAGCGGCCGCGGCGGCAAGGCCGGCAAGGTCAAGAGCCGGCGCCAGGCGATCGCGATCGCACTCGAGGAAGCAGGCGCCTCCAAATATGAGAGCGGCCGACGCAACCAGCGAAATCTGCGTCGCACCGAAGGCAAGGAAGCCAAGGGCCGCACCGCGCAGCAGGAGCGCGAAGGTAAGTCCCATGTCGGCGCGTCGCGCAAGCGCGAGAGCACCCGCGCCATGGGCGGACGCAATGCGCGGAAGACCACCGCACGCGGCCGTCGTGCAGCGACCGCGCGGGCGCGCAAGGCTGATGGTCATACCCGACAGGAGCTCTACGCGCGCGCCAGGAAGCGCGGCATCGAGGGCCGTTCGAAGATGACGAAGCGGCAACTGGAAAACGCCCTCGGCATGCATTGAGCCTAATCGGCGGCCGACGCGAACGGCCGGGCTTGATGCGGATCAGGCCTGATCGTTACGATATCTTTCGCGCGCGATATCGTCGCCGACCCTGTTGGCTGCGCGGCTGCGGTAGCGATAGCTGATGGTCCCATAGATGAGGGCCACGAGCAGGATGAACGCGCCGATGAAAAACGCCGTCTCGAGACCCATACTCGCCTCCCTGAGATGAGATTGGATTTGAGTGCACCGCCCGCCAAGCGATGCGCCTCACCAAGCTCAACGGCGGGCATTGGTTCCTATTGCCTGGTTCCATCCGCCGGCCGATGCGGCCGCGCCGAAAGATGACGGCTATGGCTGACCCGAGCCGCCGGCCGCGCCGTAGACTTGACCGTTGGCGTAGCTCGCGTCCGCGGCCGCGAGCTGCACATAAATCGAGCCGAGCTCGGCCGGCTGGCCCGGACGCCCGAGCGGCGTCTGGCCGCCGAACTTCTCCAGCTTCTCCATCGTGGCGCCGCCTGAGACCTGCAGCGGCGTCCAGATCGGCCCCGGCGCGACCGCGTTGACGCGGATGCCTTTCGGCCCAAGCTGCTTTGCCAGCGACTTCACGTAGTTCATGGTCGCGGCCTTGGTCTGCGCGTAGTCGTAAAGATCTGGCGAGGGATCGTAGGCCTGCTCCGATGCGGTGCCGATGATGCAGGCGCCGGGCTTCAGATGCGGCAGCGCCGCCTTGATGATCCAGAACGGCGCGTAGATGTTGGTCTTGATGGTGGCGTCGAAATCCTCCGACGAAATGTCGAGGATGGACGCATGAGCCTGCTGACGCGCCGCATTGCAGACCACGATGTCCAGCCCGCCGAGGCCCTCGACGGCCTGCTGGACGAGCTTCTTGCAGAACGCTTCGTCGCGCAGATCGCCCGGGATCGCAAGGCCCGTGCGGCCTTCCTGCTTGATCAGCGCCATCACCTGCTGCGCATCCGGCTCCTCGGTCGGAAAGTAGTTGATGGCGACATCCGCGCCCTCGCGCGCAAACGCGATGGCTGCGGCGCGGCCCATGCCGGAATCGCCGCCGGTGATCAGCGCCTTGCGGCCCGTCAGCCGGCCAGAGCCCTTGTAGCTGGTCTCGCCATGATCCGGCGGTGGATCCATCCGGCTCGCAAGGCCCGGCCACGGCTGCGATTGCTTCTTGAACGGTGGCTTGGGATAGCGGCTGGTCGGATCGGTGAGGTCCGGTTTCGGCATAACTTGTTCCTTGCGCTGATTGGCGCTCACGCGCCGACGATCCTGACGCGGCCGCCAGGATCGTCGTCGTCATTGCGTGCGGTTACTTGCTGGACTGACCGACGTTCGGCGCCTTGCCCAGCTCCTCCGCCATGTCGAGGTGATGCTGTAGCGTCGGCAGCGTCTTGCCGGCCCAGTCCTTCAGCTCGGGATTGTCGCCGCCCTTGGCATAGCGTTCGAACAGCGAAACCGCGTCCTTGTGTGCGCTGACCTGATAGGAATCGAAATCCGAGCTGAAATCCTTGCCCGAGGCGCTCTTGAGCTTGTCGAGCTTGCTCTGATGCGAACTGTCGAGCGCCGTCGGCAGCGTGGCCTGCACCTTGCCGCCCTCGACCATGCTCTTCAGCTCGTTCGTCGTCTTGGTATGATCGGTGACCATCTGCTGGGCGAAGGTCTTCTCCTGCGTGGTGCCCTTCTGCTCGCCCAGCTTGCTCGCCTCGATCTCGAACATGTCGCTGGTCGCGGCCTCCTTGACGAAATCAGCCGTCGCAGGGGCTACGCCGAGCGCGGAATTCACTCCGGTTTTCTCGCCCATGGACTGGGCAAGTACGGGGCCTGCGAGCAGCACGCAGCCGATGGCGATGACAACACGTTTCATGACCCGGATTCCCTCTGACTTCAGCCGGCCATCCGACGGATGCGCGCGGCACAATGGTGTGGCGCGTCAACCTTTGTCTGGAGCTGTTTGTTCCTAATCAGGGAACGGCGCGCGCCGGTTCAAACGTAACGCATCAGTCGGTCGGCCTGCGGCCGGTGCGGGCGTTGAGCGGATCGGTTGCTTCCCGCCGCAGCCGCTCCGGCAGGAACGGCTCGTCGGGCACCGAGCTCGGCATGGCGCGGACATCGGCGGCCTGCTGGGCTCGCTCATGGGTGGTCTGGTTCTCGTTGAACTGGCGCTTGACGTCGACGCCGTGCACCGGATCGTTGACGCCGTGCTGGATGTCGCGGGCATCGCTCATGATGTGTCTCCTGTTCCTGGCCCGGCTACGGGAACCCGCAAAATGGCAGGGTGATCGACGAAAACGACCGGGGATGCCGGCCGTTCCCTGTCGCTCGCCGCAGGAGACTTAGTCCGGTCGCGTCGCGGTATCGCGTCGGACTTTCGCAACCTGGTCGGCCGTCACCGCGCCGGCGACGTTGGCCGAATTGTTGCGGATGTAGGTAAGAACAGCAGCGATCTCGGCGTCGTCGAGCTGCCGGCCATAGGACGGCATTCCCGGCGCCGTGGGCTGTGCATCGGTCCCGACGCTTCGCGCACCTCTGAGGATGATGCGGATCGCGGTCGTCGGATCATCCGACCGCACCATCGAGGAATCGGCGATGGACGGAAACAGCTCCGCCACGCCTTTGCCATCGAGGCCGTGGCAGGCCGAGCACTGGTCCCGATAGATCGCCGCTCCGGCGACCATCCGTGGCTCGTTCGCGGCCAGTTGCGAGGCTGCCGTCGTTCTTGCCGGGCAGCGACTTCAGATAGGTCGCGATGGCGTTAAGATCGGGATCGGTCATGTGGGAGGTCGACAGCGTGACGACCTCGCCCATCGGCGCCGTTGCCGCCGTGATGCGATTGTGGCCCGAGCGCAGATAGGCGACGATGTCCTCCTTCGACCAGCGGCCGAGGCCCAAGCGCGCATCGTTGGTGATATCCGGCGACGACCAGCCCTGCAGATAGCTGCCGCGCAGGATATTGATCGTTCTTGTCGCCGCCGAGAAACGTCTTGGGCGTATGGCAGGCGCCGCAATGACCGGGACCTTGACGAGGTAGGCGCCGCGATTCCATTCGGCGGACTGGTTAGGATCCGGCCGGAATTCGCCCTCGGTGAAATAGAGCGCGTCCCAGGCGCGCATGGCCGCGCGGACGTTGAACGGGAAGGGCAGCGTGTTGGCGACGACGGCGTTGCGGACGGGCGGCGACCGTTTTCAGATAGGCGCGGATCGCCAGCACATCGTCGCGCGACATTTTGGTATAGGCGGTGTAGGGCATCGCCGGATAAAGCCGCGAGCCGTCGCGCCGGATGCCCTTGCGAACCGCCGCGTCGAACTGATCATCGGTCCAGCTGCCGATGCCGGTCTCGGCATCCGGCGTGATGTTCGGCGCGACGATGTTGCCGAAAGGCGTCTCGATCGAGCGGCCGCCGGCGAACGGCTGGTTGCTGCCGGCCACGGTGTGGCAGCTCGCGCAATCGGAGAGCACGGCAAGATAGCGGCCACGCTCGATCTGCGGGAAGTCCTGCGGGCTGCCGGCATCGGCGGACGAGCCGACAGCGCTGAGCAGACCGGCCGCGGCGACGAGGGCGAGCTTCGATCGCTTACGCATCGACAAGCCTCCCCGGGCTCTTCAGATATTTGCCGCGGATTGCGGTCGCCGCCCAATAGGCGAGGGCGCCGACGGTGCCAGTCGGATTGTACCCGGCGTTCTGCGGAAACGCGCTGGCGCCGAGCACGAACAGGTTCGGCACGTCCCAGCTCTGCAAATAGCGATTGAGGACGCTGGTGTTGGGGTCGGTCCCCATGATGGCGCCACCGTTGAGATGGGTCGTCTGATAGGTGGTGATGTCATATGGGCCGGTGCGGTACTGGACATGGAGCTTCTGCGCGCCCATCGCCTTGATGATCTCGGCGAACTTGTCGGTAAGAAACTTGTTCTGCTTGATCTCGTTCTCCTTGAGATCGATCGTCATCCGCATCAGAGGCCGGCTGAAGCGATCGGTATAGGTCGGATCGAGATCGAGATAGATGTCCCGATAGGAATAGAAGCTGCCGTGCACGCCGGTGCCTGGCTTCACCGTCGATAGATAGTTCTCCTTCACGGCGCTCTTCCATGCCGCGCCCCATTTCGGCGTGCCCGGCGGCACGATCGTGCTTTCGATCGGACGGCCGCCGGTCTGCACCTGGCCCATATAGCCGCCGCCGACGAAGCCGTGCGGCCCGTGATCGAAATTGTCGCCGTTGAACTCGTCGATGCACATGCCGATCGAGCCGGACGCGATGAAGGGATTGAAGTTGAACTTCTTCGGATCGAAGAAGCCGTTGACGGTCGAGATCGTCTGGTGCGTGAAGTTGCGGCCGACCGTGCCGGTCCCCTTGGCGGGATCGTAGGGCGGGCCGATCTTCGAGTGCAGCAGCAGATGCACGTTGAACACCGTATAGGCCGACAGGATCACGAGATCGGCCGGCTGCTCCCATTCTTGGCCGCTGGAATCGACGAAGGTGACGCCGGTCGCTCGCTTGCCGGACTTGTCGAGATTGATCCTGATCACCTCCGAATTGTCGCGCGCCGAGAAGTTCGGCTTGCGCACCAGGTAAGGCAGGATCGTGGTCTGCGGGCTCGCTTTGGAATAATTGGCGCAGCCGAACCATTCGCAGAAGCCGCAATAGGTGCATGGCCCCATCTTCAGCCCGAGCGGGTTGGTATAGGCCTGGGACAGATTGCCCGAAGGCTGCGGAAACGGCTTGTAGCCGAGCTCGCGCGCGGCCTTGCCGAACAGCGTGTGGCTGAAGGGCTGCGGCTGCGCCGGCGTCGGGTAGGGGCGCGATCGCGCGCCTTCGAACGGATTGCCGCCCTCCATGATCTGCCCGCGCAGATTGCCCGCGGTGCCTGACGTACCGCACAGATATTCGAAGCGGTCGTAGTACGGCTCGAGCTCGTCGTAGGTGATGCCCCAGTCCTGGATCGTCATGTCCTCAGGCAGAAACGACGCGCCATAGCGTTGCGGTCAGATGGGTCTTGAGCACGAAATCGGACGGCAGGAAGCGCCACGTCTCGGCGTTCCAGTGCACGCCACCGCCGCCGACGCCGTTGGGCGGCATGAACGCGCCCCAGCTGCGGATCGGGAGCGCGGTCTGGTCCATCTTGTTGCGGAAGGTGAAGGTCAGTTGATCCGGGCGCAGAAACAGCTCGTGCCGGACGCGGTAACGCAGCTCGTCCTGCATGTAGGTCGGCGGGAAATCGGTCGGCGCATCGCGCCACGGGCCGCGCTCGATCGCGATGACGTCGAGGCCTTCGTCGGTCAGCTCGTTGGCCATGATCGATCCGGTCCAGCCGAGGCCGATAATGACGACGTCTTTCTTGGGAAGCTTTTTGGTCATGACGTCACCCTCTGCGTCCATTCGGCGCGTCCGGTCATGCTGACCGGCGGCAGCGGATACGCCTCGTTGTGTCGGCTGACCCAATCCAGATAGTTGTAGCGGGCGCCCGGATAGCCGATCATCTTCCATGCGACCATGTCGCGATTGCCGCCATAGATCGGATCGGCGAAGAAGCCCATCTGAATGTCCTTGACGACCTGCTCGAAGAACGTCTTGCCGTCGACGCCGTCGAGCTTGAACTCGCCGCTCTCGAGATCCCGCGCAGAACCTTGTCCTTGTCGGCATCCGGGAGTTCGGAGAATGCCTTGCCGCCGAGCTTGGACTTGCAGGCGCGCGTCCAGCGCAGCGAGGCCTTCGCGATATTGCTGTGCGGGTCCCTTGTCGGACTGCGTGACCCTGGTTCTTGGCGCCGTTCTGGAACGGCGGCCGCGACATAGAGGCCTTCCTGTCGCCCGTAGGGACCGGCGAGTTGGCGGTCGATGAAGTACAGCGCAACCGGCATCCTTGCCGCCGGGTGTCTGCGGGTCGGGCGGAATGATGCGATCGGCGAGTGCTTCGACCGTCGCGGCCTTCGTCACCGCTGAAGAAAAGCCACGGGCCCGGTGCCGACGGCCGGCGGCGGATTGCCCGCATTGGGCGATCCACGGCAGATGATCGAAGATGACCGTCGCGCCGGAGCGCGACATGCCGAGAGCCAAGAAGGCCGCGCCGGCGAGTAGTTGCCGCCGACAGATCAGAAGACCTTTGTTGTTGCTCATGACTCCCCTTCGCCCGGCTGCTCTGACCCGCAGAATTCGTCTGGTTGCGGACCGGCCTTTCGGCCGCGCCGCCACGACGAAGATTGAGGTGGGAAGCCGTTCGATCACTCCCGCTCAGTTCTGCGTGAACGAGGCCGCCGCACCGATACAAAGATATGATGCAGGGATCATAACCAGCGGATTGTGCGCCGTCATGACTGAAATCATGTTCTTTCGTAGCGTATCGACGTGCACGTAATTTTCGGCTGAAATAGGAACCAATTAGAGCGTGACGTGCGCCAGCATGAACTACCAAGCTCACGCCGAGCAGACACCGTTCTAAAGCTGCGAGCGTGTCGACGCACGTGAGATGGACTTCCGTTTGTACCGGCGTGACGACAATGAGGTGCCGCGCGCGGGATGTTCGTTCAACTCGTCGGCGACATTGAGGATGATCGAGCGGAACGACTGGGACGGTTGCTATCAACTGATCGCGCGCCGCCTAGCAGGGCGGTGCGAGCTGCCACGCTGATCCGACGGCAGGCGCGAGTTCAGCCGGACAGGGCGTTCAGTGCATCGCGAAGGAAGCCGACGACCTCGTCGGGTGCGGTTGCGATCGGCGCGTGGTCGGCATCGGTGCGCCGCAGCTTCGCCTTCATGCGTGACGCCATGAACTCCTGGGTGCGCGGGCTGATCATGCGATCCTGGCCGGCGAGGAAGTACCAGGATGGCAACCGCTTCCAGAGCGGCGCGGGCGCCTTCTCCTGGATGCAGGCGACGTGGATGGGGCGTTGGACGGAAGCGAACAGCGCGTTGTCCTGATCCGAGGCGTGCTGCGCGAACGCCGACGCAAATCCGGCATCGGGCATCCAGATCAGCCCATTGGAATCCGGTGCCAGTTGCGGTGCCATCGGATGCGGCGCCTCGCGATAGAACACGTCGGCGACGGTCTCGCCTTCATCGGGGGCCAGCGCTGCCACCAAGGCCAGCCCGCGCACCCTTTCGTTTCTGCTCGCTCCGATCACCGCACCGGCATAGGCGTGAGCGGCAAGAAGGATCGGGCCCGCGATCCGCTCGAGCGTCCGGTCGAGCGCCTGCACGTCGTCCGACAGTGACGTCAGCGGGATCGGCGCCGCAACGACGTCGACATCCTCGGACTGCAGACGCTGGATGACCCTGGCCCAGCTCGATCCGTCGGCCCAGGCGCCGTGCACCACAACGACCGCGGGCTTAGCGTTTGATGCCCTCATGGCTCACTCCGATTTGATGATGGATGGGGGCGACATCGCCCGTCGCCGGGCTGCGCTGGCACCGGTCACGCATTCATGTCTGGATATTCGAAGGCGAGGCGACGCACGTTACAGGGCCGGACTGCTTTTTGATCGGGATCGTCTCAAGACATGGTGCGCTTGTTCCCCTGGCTCGAGGCGTTGCCGAATAAAAATCATGTGCTCCCTGTAACGCCGCGGGGGTGATTTTCGAAAACAGGCGAAGACGGCGCGCGCGCGACGCGAAATTGCTGCTTCGCAGCAGAATGCCGACGCAACGATTGCGAGGATTGCCGATGATGAAAGTTCACTATCGCAAGGCCGATGTCGATGGCTTAGAGGTGTTTTATCGCGAAGCGGGCCGCGCGGATGCGCCGGCATTGCTGCTGCTTCACGGCTTTCCGACCTCCGGCCACATGTTTCGCGACCTGATCCCGTTGCTTGCGGATCGTTTCCGCGTCATTGCGCCGGATCTGCCGGGCTTCGGTCAAACCGCCATGCCGGCGCGCGAAGCCTTCACCTACACCTTCGCTGAGATCGCCGAGGTGATCGAACGGTTCACCGAAATCATCGGGCTCGCTCGTTTCGCGATCTACATCTTCGACTATGGCGCTCCGACCGGCTTGCGCATGGCGGTGCGGCACCCCGAGCGCATCACCGCGATCATCTCGCAGAACGGAAATGCTTATGAGGAAGGACTGAGCGACGGCTGGACATCCGATCCGCGCCTATTGGGCAGGATCCGTCGGACGCGAACAGGGCGGCACTGCGGGCATTCCTCTCGCCCGAGACCACCAGTGTGGCAATACACCCATGGCGTCACCGACGACGTCCCTGGTGTCTCCGGACGGTTATTCGCTCGACAATTTCTATCTGTCGCGTCCCGGCGCGGACGAGGTCCAGCTCGATCTGTTCGGCGACTACAAGAGCAATGTCGCGATGTATCCGGAATTCCAGGCCTACTTCCGCACCCACAAGCCGCCATTCCTGGCGGTGTGGGGCAAGAACGATCCTTTCTTTCTGCCGCCCGGCGCGGACGCCTACAAGCGCGACATGCCCGAGGCGGAGGTGCGCTTCTTCGACACCGGCCACTTCGCGCTCGAGACCCATTGCGCAGAGATTGCGACCGCGATCCGCGGCTTTCTCGATCGGATCAAGTGAGATGCGATCTCGACTTCCCTGCCGGTATGGAGCATTGCCATGCAGAATTCTGTAGCCATCGTCACCGGCGCGAGCCAGGGCATCGGCGAAGCCACCGCGGTGCGGCTGGCGCGCGACTTCTCTGCGCTCGCTGCTCGTCGCACGCAATCGCGCCAATCTGGATCGCACGGCCGAAGCGGTGCGCGCCGCGGGTGCGGAAGCGCTGGTGATCGATGCCGATCTGGCGGATCCCGAGACCGCATCGACGGTGGTCGCGCAAACGCTGGAATCCTTTGGCCGGATCGACGCGCTGCTGAATATCGCCGGTGCGGTGCCCCAGATCGACCTGTTCGAGATGACCGACGCACAATGGGAGGCAGGGCTGGCGCTGAAGCTGCATGGCGCGCGGCGCCTCACCATTGCGGCGTGGCCGTCGCTGAAGGCGAGCCAGGGCGCCGTCGTGCTGATGTCAGGCAATTCTGCGCTGTTTCCGAAGGCGCCCTATGCGGCGGTCGGCACCATCAACGCCGCGATCGTCGCACTTGCCAAAGCCTTCTCGGACCGCGGCATCGTCGATGGCGTGCAAGTCAACAGCGTCCTGCCGGGTCCGGTCATGACCGGGCGGCGTCGCTCCTACCTCCAGCATTGGGCGCCGCTGCACGGCATGACGGTCGAGGACGCCACGGTCAATTTTCCCAAGGAGGCCGGGATCGCGCGCTATGGCGAGCCGGAGGAGATCGCCGAGCTGATGGCGTTCCTGGTCTCGCCGGCCGCGCGCTGGATGACCGGCTCGACGCTGCGCATGGATGGCGGTGAGGTCAAGTCGGTCTGATCCTCAGCCGAATTGCCGTCGCAGCCCGGCGCCGATCTCGTCGATGAAGGCGCGCACCTTGGCCGGCGTGAACCGGCCCGCAGGCTGGATGATCTGGATCGGAAGCTGTTCGACGCTGTAGTCCGACAGCACCTCGACCAGCCGTCCGGCGGCGACGTGCTGCGCAGCCTGGTAGGAGACCAGAAAGGCGAGGCCGAGCCCGCCGGCTGCGGCGTCTGCAGCCGCCTCGGTTGTATTGACCACCAGTCGCGGCTTGATCGCGACGTGCAATGCGCCGCTCTCGCCCTCGAACGTCCAGCGGTCCGGATTCGGATTGATGTTGCCGGCCGAGATCGTCTGGTGCCGGATCAGTTCGGAGGGCCCGGTCGGTGTCCCGTGGCGGGCGATGTAGGCCGGGCTCGCATAGACCGCCATCTTGACGGTGCCGGCGCGGGTCGCGCGCAGCGAGGAGTCCGGCAGCCGGCCGAGCCGGACGCCGACGTCGAGCCCTTCTTCCACCATCGACACCACACGGTCGAGCAGCAGCACGCGGGCGTCGACACGCGGATATCTTTCCAGGAAGTCGCACAGCAGCGGCATCACGTGCTGGCGGCCGAAATTCACCGGCGCCGTGACGTGCAATACGCCGCTCGGCTCGTGATCGTCGGGCGCGGCGCCTTCGAACTCGGCGTGCGCGGCCAGCAGCTTGCGCGCGCGGTCGAGATAGAGCTGGCCCGCCTCGGTCAGCGCCACCGAGCGCGTGGTCCGGTTCAGCAGCCGTTTGCTGAGGCTTGCTTCCAGCTCGGCAACCGCGCGGGTCACCGCCGCCGGCGTGCGCGACAGCTTGCGCGCCGCTGCTGCGAAGCTCTCCTGCTCGGCCACGGCAACGAAGACGGTCACGGCATCGAGGCGGTCCATGAAGGGCACTCCGGCGATATTATTGCAGTCCGTAGCATAAACTGTCCGAAAACCAGATATAGCCGGCCACGCCGCGGGTCCCCATTGTCGTCAGCACGATGCTTTATCACCTGCTTCGCAGGTGGCGACGGAGACTGAGATGAAGGTCCGATTGCTGCTGGCGGCTGCGGCCGCGTTCATTGCTGGATGTGCTACGGAGGCGGCCCCCATGGAATCGACGACTGCGACCACCACCTATCATCGCGCTGATGTCGACGGGGTCGGGGTGTTCTATCGCGAAGCCGGGCCGAAAGATGCGCCGACCCTCGTGCTGCTGCACGGCTTTCCGTCGTCCTCGCGCGAGTTCGATACGTTGATCCCCTTGCTCGCCACGCGCTATCATCTGATCGCGCCGGATTTTCCAGGCTTCGGCCAGAGCGACGCGCCGCCGCCTGCGTCCTACACCTACACGTTCGACCATCTGGCCGAAACCACCAATGACCTGCTCGAGCAGCTCGGCATCAGAAAATACAGCCTGTTCGTGCACGACTATGGCGGCCCTGTCGGCTTTCGCATCATGCTGGCGCATCCGGAGCGGTTGCAGGCACTGATCATCTCGAACGCCAACGCCTACAAGGAAGGGCTTGGTGCGAAGTGGGCCGGCATCGCGCAATACTGGGCCGATCGCGACGCGCACGCGAACGTGGTCGAGACCTTCATGTCGCTGGCTGCAACCGAGCAGCGGCACACGCTCGGCAGCTCGCATCCGGAACGCTACAATCCGGATACATGGACCGATGAATTCGCGCATCTGACGCGGCCGGGACAGCGCGCGATCCAGGCCGATCTGCTCTATGACTACCGGACCAACGTGGCCTCATATCCGGCGTGGCAGGCGTGGCTGCGCCAGCACAAGCCGCCGACTCTGGTGGTGTGGGGCGCCAACGATCCGTCCTTCATCGCCGCCGGCGGCGAGGCGTTCCGCCATGATCTGCCGGATGCCGAGATCCATCTGCTTGATGCCGGCCATTTCGCGCTCGACGAGAAGAATGACGAGATCGCCGCGCTCATTCTCGCGTTCATGGCACGGCAACACGTCTGACGCGGCCTCGGTCTCATCCTGCGCGTTGCCTCGTTTCCATTCGCTTGCTAATGATACGCAACGGGTCAAGCGCGAGGGCGACGTGACGGAATCCGAGAAAGCCAGCCAGGTGCACGCGGCGCTGCAGGCGGCGCAAGCCGCAAGCCCGGACGCCGCATTGCCGATGCTCAACGGGCTGATCGGCCTCGTCAGCAGCGAGAGCGGCGATCAGCCGCTCGAGGTCGACGAAGCGCGAGCCAGCGCATTTCTGGCGATCTGCGAGCTCGGTAAGGCGCTGCATCGCGGCCAGCCCGCGGGCCCGCTCTGGCCCCCAGCCTTCGCCGCGACCGAGCGTTGGGTCGCGCTGACGTCGTGAAACAGTCCGTCGCAAGCGCTATAGCCGGATCGACATAAGGATTATCACCGACCGCGCTCGAAAATCCGCAAGCGTGTAACAATTGCGGCCCAATTCGCCGTATATTGGTGGCGCTTCTCACGAATGATCGACGGTCCGTGCCATGCTGCTTTTCCTGCTCGCCTATCTCGGCGGCGTGCTGACCATCGTCAGCCCCTGCATCCTGCCCGTGCATCCCGTTCGTTCTCGCGCGGGCCGACCGGCCGTTCCTGCAGCAACGGCCTGCCGATGCTGGTCGGCATGGCGCTGGCCTTTGCGGTGGTCGCCACGCTTCGCAGCGGTCGCCGGCGGCTGGGTGGTCGCGGCCAATCAATACGGCCGTATCGCGGCCCTGGTGCTGCTCGCGCTGTTCGGCCTGACCTTGCTGTTTCCGTCGCTCGCCGATCGCGCTGATGCGGCCGCTGGTGCGCGGTGGGCGCGCGGCTGTCGCAAGTCGGCGACGGGCACGCCGACGATTCGCTGCTGGCGCCGCTCGTTGCTCGGCGTCGCCACCGGCTTGCTGTGGGCGCCCTGCGCCGGTCCGATCCTCGGGCCTGATCCTGACCGGCGCGGCGCTGAAGGGCGCGAGCGTCGGACCACGCTTGCTGCTGCTGGCCTATGCCGCCGGCGCCGCGACTTCGCTGGCGCTGGCGCTGCTGTCGGCGGCCGGGTGTTCGCGGCGATGAAGCGCTCGCTCGGCGCCGGCGAATGGATCCGGCGCGGCCTCGGCGCGGCCGTGCTGGTCGCGTCGCAGCGATCGCGCTCGGCCTCGACACCGGCGTGCTGACCAACCTCTCGCTCGCCAGCACCAATTCGCTCGAGCAGAGCCTGCTCGACAAGCTGCATCCGCGCCAAAATGCAGCCGCCTTGACCGCCGGCCAAGCCGCGAATCATCGGACGCCGCAGATGCGGACCTGCCGGTCGGAAGGCCCGATGCCGCCGCTCGACGGCGCCACGGCATGGCTGAACTCCCCGCCGCTGACGACCGAGAGCCTGAAAGGCAAGGTCGTCGTGGTCGACTTCTGGACCTATTCCTGCATCAACTGCCTGCGCTCGATTCCCTATGTGCGCGCCTGGGCGGAGAAATATCGCGACCACGGCCTGGTCGTCATCGGCGTGCATGCGCCCGAATTCGCCTTCGAGCGCGACGTCGACAACGTGCGCAAGGCGATCTCGACGCTCAAGATCGACTATCCGGTCGCCGTCGACAACGACTACAAGATCTGGCAGCGCGTTCGAGAACGAATATTGGCCGGCGCATTATTTCATCGATGCCAAGGGCAATATCCGCCACCACCATTTCGGCGAGGGCGACTACGAGGAGTCCGAACGGGTGATCCAGGAGCTGCTCGCCGAAGCCGGCCAGCATGACATTCCCGGCGGCATCGGTCGATGTCAATGCGTCCGGCGCGGAAGCAGCGTCCGACGCCGCCGACGTCAAATCGCCCGAGACCTATGTCGGCTACGACCGCAGCGAACCGTTCAATTCGCCGGGCGGCGTGGTGCAGGATGCCGCGCACACCTATGCCGCCGGCGACACCGGAGCTCAACGCATGGTCGCTGGCTGGCAACTGGACCGTCGGTCCGCGAGCGCGCGACCTTGAACGAGCCGGACGGCAAGATCGTCTATCGCTTCCATGCACGCGACCTGCATCTGGTGCTCGGGCCGTCGGAGGAGGGCAAGCCGGTCCGGTTTCGCGTCACCATCGACGGCAAGCCGCCGGCATCGGCGCATGGCATGGATGCCGACGCCAATGGCGAGGGCACTGTGACCGAGCAGCGGCTCTACCAGCTCGTTCGCGATACCGGTGCCGTGGCGGACCACACGTTCGAGATCCAGTTCCTGGATCCCGGCGTGCAGGCCTACGCGTTTACGTTCGGTTGAGGCCTACGCATTCGCGTCCAGCCGGTCGAGAAACGCCCGCACGGTGTGCACCGATCCGGTCTCGGCCGGCTGATAGCCCGGCAGCGCTGCGATCGCCTGATGGAATTCGGCGCCCTTCATCAGCGCAATCACACGACGCATCGGCTCGGTCTCGAGAAAGGCCTGCCGGCAGACGAAAAAATAATCCTCGGTGAGGATGCGGATGAAATCGAGCCCGAACTGCCGGGCGGCGGCCTCGACGCCGAAGCTTGCATCCGCCATGCCGCTGGCCACATAGGCGGCCACGGCGGCGTGGGTGAACTCGATCTGCTGCGCGCCGTTGATGGCACCGGGATCGATGCCGCGCAGCGCCAGCAACTGGTCGAACAGGATCCGCGTGCCGGAATCGTGATCGCGGTTGACGAAGCGCGCCTGGCTTGCGACGAGGTCGGCAAGGGAGTTGATAGCAAGCGGATTGCCGCGCTTGACCATCAATCCCATCTCGCGGGTCACGAAGCTGATGACGCGATCCTGTCTCGGATCGAGCCATTCGCGGCAGGCCCGGATGCCGTCCGCGCGCAACTCGCCGCGCGGCAGATGCAGGCCGGAGAGGTCGCAGGCGCCTTGCGCCAGCGACACCAGCGAATGCTGGCTCGAGACATAACGGAGGTCGACGCCGATGCCGGGCTCGCGATCCAGCAGCTCGCGCAGCTTCGCCACCGCAAAGCCGTGGCTCGCATGCACGCGGATCACGGACGGCCGCTGCTGCAGGAACGGCTTGATCTCGGTGGCGAGCTCCTGTGCCAGGTTCTCGAGCTGCGGGCCGAGCCGGGCTTGCATGCGCTCGCCGGCCCACACCAGCTTGTCGCCGAACGCGGTCAGCCGCGAGCCCTTGCCGCGCTGGGTCTCGACCAGCGGCACGCCGAAAAAAGCCGACCATTGCTCGATCAGGTTCCAGACATGCCGGTAGGACAGGTGGGCGTCGGAAGCCGCGCTGGTGATCTTGCCGGTCTTCCTGATCTCGCTCAGTACGCCGAGCATCACCACGACGCTTTGCGGATGGCCGTCCTTATGAAAGCGCCAGACCGGTTCGATCTCGATTCGCAGCATTTTTGTGACCTGTTTATGAAGTCTGAGTTCATATATTTGGCAGGCATAGGCAGAAGATATCATATTTACGAGCATGAATTACTTCCTATCTTGGCATACAAGATACGGAGGAAATATGATGTCGACTGCATATGACTATGACCGACACTCCCCGGTTGAGGCCTGGCTCGCCAAGCCCCTGAAGCTCCTGATCGACGGCCGCCACGTGCCATCGGTGTCGGGGCGCACCTTCAAATCGCTCAATCCGGCAACCGAGCAGGTCATCGCCACCGTGGCCGAAGGCAACGCCGAGGATGTCGAGCGCGCGGTCGCGGCCGCCCGGCGCGCCTTCGAAGGCCCGTGGCGCACCATGCGTGCGTCCGAGCGCGGGCAGATCCTGTTGAGGTGGGCGCAGCTGATGCGCGACCATGCCGACGAGATCGCGGAGCTCGAAAGCATCGATGCTGGCAAGCCGATCTCGGCCACCTTGCGCCAGGATTTTCCGGCCGCGATCGACACGCTCACTTACTACGCCGGCTGGGCCGACAAGATCAGCGGCGACGTGGTGACGACGCGCGACGACGCTTTGACCTATACGGTGCGCGAGCCGGTCGGCGTCGTCGCCGCGATCGTGCCGTGGAATTTCCCGCTGATGATCGGCATGTGGAAGCTGGCGCCGGCTTTGGCCTGCGGCTGCACCATCGTGATGAAGCCGGCCGAGCTGACCTCGCTGTCGGCGCTTAGGATCGGCGAGCTCGCGCTCGAGGCCGGCCTGCCGGCGGGCGTGTTCAACATCGTGACCGGCCCCGGTCGCGTGGTCGGCGATGCGCTGGTCAACCACCCCGACGTGGACAAAGTGACCTTCACCGGCTCGCCGGGCGTCGGCCGCGGCATCATGAAGGGCGCGGCCTGCAACTTCAAACGCGTCTCGCTCGAGCTCGGCGGCAAGTCGGCCAACGTCATCTTCGACGATGCCGATATCGACGCCGCCGCCAAGGCCGCCGCTGCCGGCATCTTCTTCAACGCCGGCCAGGTCTGCTCGGCCGGCTCGCGCGTGCTGGTGCAGGAAGGCGTCTATGACGCGGTGGTCGAGCGGCTCGCCGCCCGCGCGCAAGCCTTGCGCATCGGCGATACGATGGATCGCGCCACCTCGCTTGGTCCGGTCATCTCCGAGAAGCAGATGCGATCGATCCTCGACTATGTCGACATCGGGCGCAACGAGGGCGCCTCGCTGGTGACCGGCGGCGAGCGCGTCGGCCGTCGCGGCTTCTTCATCAGCCCGGCGGTATTCGCCGGCGTCGCGCACGAGATGCGGATCTCGCAGGAGGAAATCTTCGGCCCCGTCGTCAGCGTCATCAAGTTCAAGGATGAGGCCGATGCGCTGCGGATCGCCAACGGCACGGCCTACAGCCTCGCCGCCGGCGTCTGGAGCCGCGACATGGGCCGCGTGCAGCGCTTCGCCAAGCGAGCGCGCGCCGGCACGGTGTGGATCAACACCTATGGCTACACCGACGTGCGGCTGCCCTGGGGCGGCGAGCGCGATTCCGGCCTCGGCCGCGAGCACGGCACCGCGGCGCTGGAGAATTTCACCGAGCCGAAGGCCGTGTGGATAAATCTGAACGTGTGACAAATGCAGGATGGGTTGAGCGAAAGCCGTCGCTCGCAGAGCGACGGTGAAAGCGATACCCATCGACGCCGGTAGCCGCGGTGGAAGCGTTGATGGGTATCGCTGCGCTCAACCCGCCCTACGCCCTGAATGAAGATGACTGGGCCGCGCCTTGTGCAGACCTCGAAGCCCGCTGCACAATGTGATAATCTGGCGACCATCCTCTTGCCCTGCATCCGGTCGTCATCATGCCCCTCTGGACCTGCTTTCAATGCGGCGCTCAGTTCCCTGATGCGCCCGCGCCGCCCTCCGCCTGCCTCGTTTGCGAGGACGAGCGCCAATATGTGAACTGGCGCGGACAGAGTTTTCTCAGCCGCGAGGAGATGCAGCAGCGCTACAAATTGATCTGGCGCGACGATCTCGGCCTCATCGGGCTGCAGGTCGAGCCGCATTTTGCCATCGGCCAGCGTGCGCTGCTCATTCCCGACACCGGCGGCTGTGTGATGTGGGATTGCGTGCCGCTCGCGACCGACGCGGCGATTGCTCAGGTGCGTGCACTCGGCGGGTTGAAGGCGATCGCGATCTCGCATCCGCATTATTATGGCGCGGTCGCCGACTGGAGCGCGGCGTTCGGTGGCGCGCCGGCCTATCTGCATGGCGACGACCGCGCCTTCGTGACACGGCCGCACCCTTCGATCGTGCCGTGGACCGGCGACAGCTGCAGATATCCGACGACATCCAGCTCTATCGTACCGGCGGTCATTTTTCCGGCGCCACCGTGCTGCATTGGCGCGAGGGTGCGGACGGCAAGGGCGCGCTGCTGGTCGGCGACATCGCCATGGTGGCGATGGACCGCCGCCATGTCAGCTTCATGTATTCCTATCCGAACTATTGGCCGCTCGGCGCCGCCGCCGTGCGCCGCATCGCCGAAATCGTCGCGCCGCTCGCCTTCGATCGCATCTACGGCGCCTGGTGGGATCGCAACATCGCGTCAGGTGCAAAGGCGGCCTTCGATGCATCGGTCGCGCGCTATCTCGCCGCGATCGCCTGAGTAAGGTCAGCGGCGGCTCCGACTTCCGCCGTCGTCCCGGGCAAGTGAGCGAAGCGAGCGCGACCCGGGATCCATAACCGCCGCTGGTAGCGTGTAAGCATGCTGGAGCCGCAGCGCGTTTCCACACGAACAGTTGTGGTTATGGGTCCCGGCGCGAGGCCCATAAGCGTTAAAATAAGCTTGTGGGTTTGCAGCGGTCTGTAATTCCAATACGGGATGAGATCCGAATCGCTAGTGAACCGTGACTGGGCGGGCGTAGTGGCCCGGCTCGGCGGCGCAGAAGCGCTCAAGCTGACTGCGCGGCAGACAAAGGCTTTCGTCCGTGCACGAGAGATCGGGAGCGCGGTCGATTTGCTGCGGCTGATCATGGCCTATTGCCTTGGCGAGCAGGGGCTGCGTTCTACAGCGGCATGGGCGACTTCGGTCGGCCTTGTCGATATTTCCTGCGTGGCTCTGTTGTACCGCTTGCGCCAGTGCGGGGACTGGTTGGCGCTGCTGGTAGGGCAGACACTTGCTGGCGCAGCTCCGAAGGCAAGCCAGAGTCGCCTGATCCGCATCGTTGATGCGACCACGGTTCGGAAGAAGGGGCCACAGGGCAGGAACAAGAACGGGGTGTGGCGTGTTCACAGCGCCTTCGATCTTCCACAGGAGCGTTTTGGCCACTTCGAGCTAACCGATCAACAGGAAGGCGAGAGGCTGGACCGGATTGCCCCGGTTGCGGGCGAGATCCACCTTGCTGATCGCGCCTATTTGCAGCCGGAGCGCATGGCACGCCTGATCGAGGCCGGGGCAGACTTCGTCATTCGGGCTGGCTGGAAGGGTGCGCGCTGGCTCGATGATAAGGGATGCGCCCTCGATCTCATCGCAGAACTGCGCAAGGCAACGAAACGAGGCCTGCTCGATCGTCCGATATGGATCAAGCCCAAGCGAGGTGCGCCTCTCGCCCTGAGATATAGTCGCCGTCAAGAAGCCACCACGGGCTGCAGCCAAAGCGAGGCTCAAGGCTCGGCGGAGCGCGCAGAAGGGAGGTCATCAGCTCTCCGGACGAACGCTTCAGGCTGCCGACTGGGTGATCCTGGTCACCTCACTTGCGTCGAACGACTTCGCAACAGATGATGTTCTTGCTCTCTACCGCCTGCGCTGGCGGATCGAGCTCGGCTTCAAGCGGCTGAAGGGCCTGATTGGTCTGAAAGGTCCGCCGGGCACCGACCGGCGGTCTGCCAGACCCCATATCCTCGCTCATCTGCTCGTCATACTCTTGCTCGAGCCGCTCATGGACGAACTCGAGGACTCTCCCCGCTTGGCGGACGCCGCCTAACCCAGCAGGACACCTGGCGGTTGCTTCGCCAGTTGATCGCCTCACTTCGGCAGGCGATCATCCCGCAGCCCACAATCGATAGCCTTCGGCGCTCTCTCTCCATTCTTCGCCGCCATCTTCGCGAGCCGCCGCGAAAGCGACGCTATCAAACTATGGTCCTGCTACCTTAACGCTTATGGGCGCGAGGCCGGGACGCCAGCAGAGGGCGAGGCGGCCGCACGATCAGAACCTCAGTCCCAGCCCGCGCAAATCGGCCTCGCCGCGCTCCGCCGTCGTGAACAGCAGCGCTGCCATGCCGGCAGAGCGCGCACCCTCGACATTGGCCTCGATATCGTCGAGGAATACCGTCTCTGCCGCGACAAGGCCGAAGCGTTCGATTGCATGATGAAAGATCGCCGGGTCCGGCTTCATCAGCCCGATCTCGGCCGAGACTACCGCGCCCTCGAAGAGTGGCCAGAACTGATGACGCGACTTGAGATAGGCCACGATCTCATGGACGTTGTCGGTCAATGCAAAGATGCGATAGCCGGATAGCTTGAGCCGGCGCGCCAGCGCCTCGGTGCCTTGAATCGGCTCCTGATGATCGCTGACATGGAAGAACAGCGCGCCGGCCTGCTGCTCCGAGAGGCCGAATTCCGCCTGATAGATCCGCGCCGCCTCGGCCTGGGTCAGCTCGCCCATGTTGAGGCGGCGCCACAGCGGACCGCGGAACAGGGCGTCGGCGCGCTGGACATTCTCCGCAGAGCCTTTCGCAAGCCCGAAGCAGCGCTCGACAATGTCAGGCGGCGACCAGCGCACGAAGACGTTGCCGACATCGAAGATGACGTTCTTGATCATGGGTCGTCTTCTCGCCTTGCGCCGGTTGCGCAGGATGGGGTCGCATAGCGGTTGGAGGGACGGCTAATGCTTCTTCCCGCCCCTGGCAACGACGATATTGCCGATCGCCCCCAGCGCCATCAGCACACAGGTGCCGAGAAAGACGGACCGCATGCCGATGTGGCCGCCGACATAGCCGCCGGCCAGCGGCCCGATCACCTGCCCGGTGTATTGGGCCGACACCGAATAGCCGAGCAGGGTGCCGGTGACGGCTTCCGGCGCGTTGTGGCGGATCACGCTGGCGATGCAGGGCAGCAGGCCGCCGAGTGCCAGCCCCATCAGGAAGCGGAGCACGATCAGTTGCCAGCCTGATGTCACGAAGGCCTGCGGAATCAGCAACACCGCTGCGACGGCGAGACAGATGATCACGATATTCCAATGCCCGACGCGATCGGCGAGCTTGCCGAGCCGCGACGACGACAGCGCGGCACCGAACGCCGTGGCCGACATCACGACGCCTGCGATCAAGGTGACCTGCGCGGGCGCGACCAGTTGCGCGACATAGACCGTGATGATCGGCTCGATCGACATGTTGGCGATCATCAAGAGCGCCCCGGTGGCGAGCATCGCGATAACTGGGCGCTTGTCCGGGACGAGCGCCCAGCCGCCGCGCGATTGCGCCTTGCGCTCCTTCGGCGGCCGCTTCTCTTCGCGGATCAGAAAGGTGGTGCCGATGAAGGTGATGAAGATGACGGCGCCCGCCAGCCAGAAGGTGGCGCGGATGCCGATCCGGGGCGGCAGCACGCCGCCGATCAGCGGCCCGACGAGGTTGCCCGCCATGATGCCGGACGACAGCAGGCCGAGCGCCCATCCGGTCTTCGCTTTCGGGGTCTGCGCCGCCACCAGTACGGTCGATCCCGAGGCGTAGCCGCCAAGCAGGCCGGCCAGCAGCCGCAGGGCAACCAGCTGCCAGACATTATGCGCCATGCCGATCAGCGACATTGCGACCGCCATGCCGAGGCTGGCGCGGATCAGCATCAGCTTGCGGCCGTAGCGATCTGCCAGCCATCCCCATAAAGGTGCGGTCAGCGCGGCGGTGAAGAAGGTTGCACCGAAGGCAATGCCGGACCATTGCACGATCGCCGCATGGTCGCTCACCCCGAGCTCTTCGACATAGAGCGGCAGGAACGGCAGCAGCAGCGTCATCGCCACGATCGTCGTGAACGAGCCGAACAGGCAGACCCAGAGATTGCGCAGCCACGGGCCGGATTCGTCTGAAGTCTCGATCTCGGGGATGGCTTCGCTGGTCATGATCGATGCGGTGCTGAAGGGGCGCCATCGCGGCTTCTGCGCGAGACTATGCGTATAGGCCGCGGCGTCGCGGGACAACCGCCCGGTCTGCATAACTCGGTTGCGGTAGGACGCTCGCGGGTTTCCGTCGAGGGCAGCTGGATTGACAGCGGCGCGTAGCCTGGATGAGCGAAGCGGTATCCGGGATTCCGCGATAACCGCAGGCTACGCTTATCCGAGCTACTACTTCTCTCGGTCGTCATGCCCGTCAACGGGTCTCGCCTTCGGCGAGCCCGATGACAGGCTCCGGCGGGCATTCGGTACGCCGTGACGCCTCGGTCAAGCACGATCGTCCCTGGAATACTGGGTCCCCGGTCAAGCCGGGGGACGACATCGTGACCGTAGTGACGATGCGGCTGCATCTAAAATCGCGTCCAGCCCTTCTGATAAAAAAATCAGCTTGCCCCGTCGGGCAAATCAGGTGCACATTTCCGGCCGTCTCGGCTCGCTCGAAGAGGGGCGCCTCGCGATCGTCACGAACGTTGAGCCGAAGATGCGATGGACGCGGCATGTCGCAGCATGTGCTTCACATGCGGACGAACGGCATGACGCGGACGGCGAAATCGTGTGGTCCTGGCATCCCGGTGCTGATGCCAAGCTCGCGATGCTTTGACGAGCGTCGCGGGCGACGGGGGCAAGAAAGCCGGTCCCCGGGGAGAGCGCGTATAAGCGTTAAAACCGTCGTGCAGGGAAGGCCGGTTGTTCGGCTGTCACCTGTGGTTCTGCCGCGTGCTTTCTTGTTGCACGCGGACCATGGGTGCGGTCAGCACCCGGTCTTCCCTGCGCCCTCTTTGATTTTGAGGGCGATCGTTTGGCATAGCTCGGGCAGATCCAGTGCCGCGAGATTGCGGACGCTCCCTATCCTCCATTCGTCATGCCCCGCGCATGCGGGGCATCCAGTACGCCGCGGCCTCTCGTTCAAGCCCAGGCGTCACCGGAATACTGGATCCCCCGCCTTCCTTCGCGGGTGATGACAGCGATATTAGGCTGTTTGAAATGTAAATCTGTACGTCCCGTCTAACGCACGCTCACGCCTTGGCCGGCTCGCTCCGCATTGCGATCACCGCGATCAGCCCGATGCCGACGCCGATCATCACGTAGTAGATCGGCGCCAGCGGCGAGCCGGTCAGCGCGATCAGCCAGGTGACGAAGAACTGCGCGAAGCCGCCGGAGATCAGCACCGCGACATTGTTGACGATCGACAGCGAGGTCGAGCGGATGCGGACCGGGAACAGCTCGACCAGCGTGGTGCAGTAGACGCCGAGGAAGAAGGCGCCGAAGCAGCCGATTACGACCTGGCACACCAGCAGCCTGCCGATCGAAGGGGCGGCGATCAGCCAGGCATAGAGCGGATACAGCAGCACGAAATAGCCCGCCAGCGAGGCCAGCAGCAGCGGCTTGCGCGGATAGCGGTCCGCGACGGCGCCCGCGAGCGGCACCACGATCACCATCACGATGGCCGCGATCATCTGCACCAGGAAGCTCTGCATCAGCGGCAGCTTCAGCACTTGCTTGGCGTAGGTCACGGTGTAGCCGAAGGTGACGTAGAAGGAGACCGCGCTTGCGACCACCATGCCCATGCCGATCAGGTAGTTGCGGCCGGGATAGGCCAGCGCGGCGCTGAAGCGCTCTTTGTGCGCGGCCGCGCTGGTCTGCCGGAACACCTCGGGCTCGACGATGCGGGCGCGCATCACGAACAGGATCGGCACGATGATGAGGCCGACGAGGAACGGGATGCGCCAGGCGCCGGCATTGAGCTGCTCCTGAGTGAAGGTCAGCGTCAGGCCGGCGCCGAGCACGGCGCCCAGCACATTCGCCATCAACTGGCCGGCAATCTGCCAGGAGCCGTAATAGCCAGTGCGGCCGGGAGGGGCGGCTTCGATCAGATAAGCGGTCGAGGTGCCGAACTCGCCGCCGACCGAAAATCCCTGCAGCAGGCGCGCCAGCAGCACGATCAAGGGTGCAGCGATTCCGGCGGTGGCGTAGGTCGGCGTCAGCGCCAGCAGCGCGACCGACAGCGCCATCAGAGCCATGCCGAGCGTCATCGCGACCTTGCGTCCCCTGACGTCGCCGACATAGCCGAGCACGATGCCGCCGATCGGCCGCATCACGAAGCCGCTGCCGAACAGCGCCGTGGTGAGCAGCAGCGCATTGATCTCGCTGCCCGGGACGTTGCCATCGACCGGGAAGAACAGGTTCTTGATGACGGGGGTCATCAGCGCGAACACCGTGAAGTCATACCACTCCATTGCGTTGCCGGCGATTGCCGCCACGATGGCCGTCCTGTTCGTCCTCTGCATGTGCGAATGCCCCCGTGGCAGTGAATGAGGTGAAGATGTCTATGAGGAAGCGTCGAGATGAGAAGCGTTCGCCGGCGCCGCGTCGGCGTCGGTCCATTCGTCGCCGAGAATCTCCGGCGTCGCGAACGCCTTGAGGTTCTCGAAATGCCGTGCGCGATCTTCGACGAACAGGCTGCGGACGATGCCGCGCGCCAGCCGATCGGCGCCCTCGCTGATCGCGGGGATGTCGCCGGTGAGCTTGCCGTGGCTCAACGTCGCCGGATAGTTGAAGCAGTGCAGGCGCGACAGCGCCGGGCAAGTGCCGGGCACCTTCTCGAGGAATTCAAAGGCCTCGCCGAGATCGGGCGAGGTCTCGAGTTCGGCATTGTCCATGCCTTCAGGCGTGGGAAAACAATCGCGCCACAGCCGGATGTAAGGTGCGAATTCGGCGAGCTCCGGCCGCAGCGCGAAGTCGACCGTGAAGCCGGTGCCGAAGATGATGAAGTCGGTCGCGTAGCGGCCCTTCGGCGTCGTGACCATGAGATGGTCGTCCCGCATCGCGAGCGCGGTGATCGGGCTCGCCAGATGGAAATGCGCCTGCGGGAAAGCCGCGACGCGCAGCACGCTGGGACGCGGCGGCGGGGTCTGGGCCTTGAGCGTGTGATCGAGGAAGCGCCATTTCCAATCGTCCGGCAGGCCGGCAAAGCCGTGCACGACGCCCTGGCTGCCGATGCCGGTGAACTTGTTGATGCGCGGGATGTCGGCACGGCGGATGAAGAGATCGAGCCGGCCGGCGCCCGTTTCCAGCGCCGTCGCAGCGTTGTCCATGGCAGACGCGCCGGCGCCGACCACCGCGACGCGTTTGCCGGCGAGCGCTGCGAAATCGATCGGATCGGCGGTGTGGGCCCAGAGGCGGCGGTCGATCTTGTCAGCGACCCGGGGCACATAGGCGCCGCCGAGGCCGTCGCGGCCGGTCGCCAGCACGACATGGCGCGCCAACAGGCGCCGCGGCGCGCCGCCTTCGATGATGTCGAGCGCGAGCAGGTCGTCAGGCCGCGCATGAATGCCGGTGACGGTGACCTCGTTGCGGACCGGCAGGTTCAGCACCTTGCGATACCAGGCGAGGTAATCCATCCACAGCGTGCGCGGCGCGCGGTCGAGCGTCTGCCACGCCTCCTTGCCGAATTGCGCCTCATAGAAGGCGCGGAAGGTCAGCGCCGGCAGGCCCAGAGCCGGACCGGTCAGCTCCTTCGGCGAGCGCAAGGTGCGCATCCGGGCGAAGGTGATCCAGGGGCCTTCCCGGCCGGCCGTGGCGCGATCGAGCACCACATGATTGTCGACGCCCATGCGCTTGAGCAGGCCGGAGGCGGCGAGGCCCGCCATGCCGGCGCCGATGATCACGACATCGATCACAGCCTCGCCATCGGCGACCCGACGCGGCACCCAGGATTTGGCCGGCCATTCCAGCCAGGCGAGATCCTGGCGCAGCCTCGTTTCGAGGGCCGCAAGGCCGGCGGCATCGGGTGTCGTTGCTGTCATCTACTCGGTGCTTTCGAATTGATCTGCGTCGCCTGCGGCCTCATCGAGCGCGGCGCCGCCGTGACGCAGCTTCGCGCCAGGCATCAGCGTGACCGCGGCACGCAGCGCATCGTTCAGCGCGGCGACGGTCGGGGTGAGCTCGCGTCCCGCAGGCGCAATCGCCGCGAACAGGAACGGGATCGTCTCGTCGAGCCGGCGGGTGACGACGCCATCCAGCTGCAGAGCTCGCGGTCAGCACCGGCTCGACGATGGCGATGCCGAGCGACTGCTTGGCCATCGCGATCGCGGTCAGCGAGGCGTTGGTGTCGATCAGCTCCGTCGGCACCACGCCGGCGCGCTCCAGCGCGGTCTCGACCCGGCGCCGCAGCCGGTACGGGTTAGCCATCGTCAGCAGGCGCCGGCCGTTGAGATCCTTGAGCCGGATCACCTTCTTCCTGGCCAGCGGATGATCGGCCGCCAGGCACGCCACGCACGGCACCTCGCAGACCCATTTGATGTCGAGGCCGGGATGCTGCACCGGCAGGCTGGCGAGGCCGAAATCGACCGACTGCGCCAGCACGGACTGCGCCACGTTCTCCGCCGACAGCGCCTGCACATGAACCTGGTTCGGCACCAGGTCGCGGTCCATCGCGGCCAGCGCGACCGGGACGATGCCGGCGGCGAGCGCAGGGATCGCGGCGAGGCTGAGCACAGGCAGCGCGCCGGCGCCGATCGCGGCGGCGCGCGCGCGGATGTGCTTCAGCCCGCGCAGCAGCCGCTCGACTTCGGCGTGGAACAGGATGCCGTTCGGCGTCGGGCTGATGCGCGGACCGTTGCGGGAGAACAGCAGATAGCCGACGTCGGCCTCGAGATCCTGGATTTGCCGCGTCACCACCGGCTGCGACCGGCCGAGCAGCCTCGCCGCGCCGGTGATGCTGCCGGCCGACATCACAGCTGTGAAGGCTTCGAGCAGCCTGATGTCGATCACGTCATCCTGCATCGGTGGGATCTGCCGTCCTGTCCGTCCGAGGTCCTGGGCCTCATCATTCGGTAACAGAATGACGGATTAAGCTTGATGCGTAAACTGAATTATGATCCTTTTGTCACCATGCCGATCGGACCCGCCGCTTTTGTCCAGACCTGCGCGTCCGCGCCGCGTTACCGGCGCGGCTGGGTCGACGAGGCCGTGGCGGCCATCGAGGCCGACCAATGCCGCACCGCCGATACGCATCTGATCCGGCTGATCGTCCCGGCGCTGTCCGGCATCGACATCTATCTCAAGGATGAATCGACCCATCCGACCGGCAGCCTCAAGCATCGGCTGGCGCGCTCGCTGTTCCTCTATGCGCTGTGCAACGGCCACATCCGCGAGGGCACGCCGGTGGTCGAGGCGTCGTCAGGATCGACTGCGGTGTCGGAGGCGTATTTTGCGCAGATGATCGGCGTGCCGTTCTACGCGGTGATGCCGCGCACGACCTCGGCCGAGAAGATCGCCGCCATCGCCCATTATGGCGGCAACTGCCATCTGATCGACGACGGCCGCGCGCTCTATGCAGAGGCTGCTGCGCTCGCCATGCGGCTCGGCGGCCACTACATGGACCAGTTCACCTTCGCCGAGCGCGCGACCGACTGGCGCGGCAACAACAACATCGCCGAGTCGATCTTCACCCAGCTCGCCGGCGAGCGGCATCCGCTGCCGGAGTGGATCGTGATGGGCGCCGGCACCGGCGGCACCTCGGCGACCATCGGCCGCTATCTGCGCTACCGCTGCTTCCCGACCAGGCTGTGCGTCGCCGATGTCGAGCATTCCGCCTTCTTCGATGCGTTCTGCAAGAGCGACTGCACCCAGGTCTGCGAGCGCCCCTCGCTGATCGAGGGCGTCGGGCGGCCGCGCTGCGAGCCGTCTTTCGTGCCGGGCGTTGTCGATCGCATGATGAAGGTGCCGGATGCAGCCTCGATCGCGGCCATGAACGTGCTGTCGCGCCGGCTGCGCCGCGCCGTCGGCGGCTCGACCGGCACCAATTTCCTGGCGCTGTGCCGGCTGGCCGCGGAGATGCGCAAGCATGGCGAGACGGGCGCGCTGGTGACGCTGATCTGCGATTCCGGCGAGCGCTACCGCGAGAGCTACTACGCGCCGGACTGGCTCGCCGCGCGCGGCCTCGATCCTGCGTCTTATGAGGCTGCGCTGACGGCGTTCCTGGAGCAGGGCGAGATGCTCGATCTTGCCATCGACGATGCTGCAAATCCCTGTCTTTCCTGAGGTGCTGCTTGACCACGCTGATCGAAACCCTGGCCGGCGTGCCTGCCGGATCAAAGCTCGGCGAGGCGCTGAAGATGCGCGCCGAGGTGATGCGGTTGAGCGAGGCCGCGCATGATGCAGTGCTGGTGCCCCGCGAGCCCGGCGGCTTGAGCCACGCGCTGCGCGCCGCGCTTGCGGCGCGGATGTGCCGTCACATTGGCAATGAGGCCGCGGCCGCGCATTACGACGTCTATCTGGCGCATTCTGACGATGCGGATGTCGCCGCTCTGGCGTGGCCCGGCGCGACATGCGGTGAGCCGCGCCGGGATGCGATGGCGCGCCATGCCGATCTCCTGACGCTCGCGCCGCGCAAGGCCACGCGGGGCGACATCGAGACGCTGAAGGCTGCCGGCATCAGCGAGCCGGATATCGTCCGCCTTTCCGAGCTCGCGGCCTTCGTCAACTATCAGCTGCGCGTGATCGCCGGTCTCAAGCTCTTGAAGGACGTGCAATGAGTGAGCCGATTCACAGCTTCACCGCCAAGGTCCCGACCTGGTCGCCCTATGTGGCGCCGGTCGAGCTTGCGACCGCCACGCCCGCGCAGCTCGCTGCGATGAAGGTCACGCCGTCCAACACCGGTGCCTCGCCCTATGTGCGAACGCTGGCGCATGATCCGGAATCGCTCGAGGTGCGCTCGCCGCTGTTCAACCTCATCATGTACGGCAAGGACGGCTTGCCGGCGGCGGAACGCGAGCTCGGCGCCATCGGCGCATCGATCGTCAATCGCTGCGTTTATTGCGTCGCCGTGCACGCTTCGCGCTTCATCCATCACACCAAGCGCACAGACGTAATCGATACCATCTTTGCTGATGAGCGCGCAGCCAGGCTCGAGCCTCGCAGCCAGGTGCTGTTCGATTTCGCAGCAAAACTCTCGACTACGCCGATCGAGGCGGATAGCGGCGACGCGCGTGCGCTGAACGATGCCGGCCTCAGCGCGCTGGATCAGCTCGACCTGGTGCTGTCGGCGGCGATCTTCGGCTGGGCCAACCGGCTGATGCATACGCTCGGCGAGCCCGTGGCATGACGCGCTGCGCGGCTCACTGCGCGAAATCGACGCCGCGGGCTTCGCGGCCGAGCGAGGTGAGAATGGCGATTACGATCGCCACGGTGCCGGCGACGCCGGCCAGCGCCAGCGCGTAGTTGCCGCCGAAATGCGCGGCGATGCCGGCCTGCAACGGTGCGTTGACCGAGGCGATCAGATTGCCGAGCTGGTAGACGAAGCCGGGGAAGGTGCCGCGCGCGTTCGACGGCGATAGCTCGTTGAGATGCACGGGAATGACGCCCCAGGCGCCCTGGACCATGAACTGCATCAGGAACGCGCCGGCCGCGATCAAGACGATGCTCTGGGCGAACGCCCATAGCGGGATGACGGCAAGCGACAGGACGGCGGCGATGACGATGCAGAGCCGGCGGCCGTAGCGCTCGGACATGACGCCGAACAGCAATCCGCCGCAGATCGCACCGATATTGTAGATGATCGCGATCAGGCTGACGGCATGCGTATCGAGCTTGTGCTGGACCTGCAGGAAGGTCGGGTAGATGTCCTGGGTGCCGTGGCTGAAGAAGTTGAACGCGGTCATCAGTATGACGGCATAGATGCCGAGCCGCCAATGCGACTGCAGCACCTGCAGCGTCCCGCCGTTGCCTGCAGTAGCGCGGCTGCGCTCGAAGGCCGGCGATTCCGGCACGTTGCGGCGGATGTAGAGCACGAGCAGCGCGGGAATGACGCCGATCATGAACATGCCACGCCAGCCGATAGATTGAAACAGCAGGCCATAAACGATGGAGGCGAGAAAATAGCCGGTCGGATAGCCCGATTGCAGCAGGCCGGAGACGAAGCCGCGGGCATGCGGCGGGATCGTCTCCATCGCCAGCGACGCGCCGACGCCCCATTCGCCGCCCATCGCGATGCCATAGAGCGCGCGCAGCACGATCAGCGCGGTGAGGTTCGGGGAGAAGCCGGAGAGAAATTCGAGGATCGAGTACAGCAGCACGTCGACCATCAGTGTCGGCCGGCGGCCCCAGCGGTCGGCGGCGCGGCCGAAAATGAAGGCGCCGATCGGACGCATCGCGAGCGTCAGCAGGATCGCATAGGTGACGTCGGCGATCTCGACGTTGAACTCGGCCGCAATGTCCTTCAGCACGAATACGAGCAGGAAGAAATCGAACGCATCCAGCGTCCAGCCGAGAAAGGTCGCGGCGACGACATGCTTCTGCTCGCTGGTCCAGCCGGAAAAAGGCGACGCTTTCAAGTCGCGTGTTGCAGCTTCGCCGGTGGCGGTCGTCTGCATCTTCCTAATCCTTCAGGGCGTTGTGACGGTGAGGCTACCCTAAAGGCGGATATGCGCCAAGGCTGGTCGATTCCCAACCCCGCCTTGGCACAAATGATGATTGACCACCATCAAGGCAGCGGTGCCGCCCGCAGGTCGATGATCTCTGGCGTGGCGACGCGCTTGGTGGCAGGCTCGGCCGGAAGCTGCAGCACGCGGGCCCGCTGGCCGGTGGCGAGGTCGGTGACCTTGACGATGCGGCCATTGGAGAATTCCAGCGCGTCGTGGTGCTCGGTCGGCCTGTGGGTGTCGACCTGGCGGAAGCGCGCCAGATGGGCACCGATCTTGCGGCGGAAGATGAAGCCCTTCACCCGCACGTCGGCCTCGAAGGCAAGCTCGGTGCCCGGACGCAGGCAAACGGCCGTCAATGGATCATCTGATGTGCAGAAGCCGCGGGTCTCGGTATCAGGGAAGCGGCACGACACCAGCACGTCGGAGAGCTCGGCGTCTCGAGAGGCGACGGTATGCAAGCTGTAGTCACACATGGGAAGGAGCTCCTCAATGCCCACCAGCTATGGCCGCAACGGCAGACGCGCGCACTTGTTCCATCCCGGGCGCGTGATTTAGGGCTGGGCGTCACGCGTGGCCTGCTCGGCTTCGACACGTGCCTCCTCTCCACGACCAGCGCACGGCTTCCGCGGCCGGTCGATCGGTTTGCGCTGCGCAACAGAGCCGCGCGATCTGCGCGTCGCCGGCACGGAAGCCGTTCGTTCTAAGAAAGATCATAGGCGCTGTCGCAAATCGCGTCTTCCATTCGTCTTGTAGGGGAACGGGATGAAAGGAGAGAGCAGATGAATTTGTCGTATCGTTGGGTCATTGTGGCGGCAGGCGCGCTGATGACCTGCATTGCCATCGGCGCGATGTTTTCGCTGGCGATATTCCTGACGCCGATGTCGGCCGAGACCGGCTGGTCGCGCACGGGCATATCGACCGCGATGACCTTGGATTTCGTGGCGATGGGCGCGGCCGGATTCGGCTGGGGCACGTTGAGCGACCGGATCGGTCCGCGCTGGGTGACGCTCGCGGGCGCGGTGTTGCTCGGGGCAGGGCTGGTATTCGCGAGCCGCACCCATGAGCTCTGGCAATTCCAGCTCACCTATGGGCTACTGGTCGGGCTTGCCGCAGGCGCCTTCTTCGCGCCGATGATCGCGGCGGCCACCGGATGGTTCACGGAGAATCGCAGTCTTGCGGTGTCGCTGGTGTCGGCCGGTGTGGGTGTTGCGCCGATGACGATCTCGCCCTTCGCGAGCTGGCTGATCGCGAGCTATGGCTGGCGCAGCGCGATGCTGGTCGTCGGCATCGGTGCCTGGGCGCTGCTGATCCCTGCATCGATGCTGGTTCGCCGGCCGCCTGTGGCGGCACAGGACAAGCCGGTAGCCGGTGCGGCCGCCACGGCGCCATCGCCCTCGCTCGGTGAAGCGTTCCGCTCGCCGCAATTCATCGCGCTCACCTCGACCTTCTTCCTCTGCTGCGGTGCGCATGCCGGCCCGATCTTTCATATGGTCAGCTACGCCATCGGCTGCGGCATCCCGCCGATGCAGGCGGTCTCGATCTACAGCGTCGAGGGCCTTGCCGGGCTCGGCGGCCGCGTGCTGCTCGGCCTGCTCGCCGACCGCTACGGCGCCAAGCGGGTGCTGATCGCCGGGCTGATGGTGCAGGCCTTCGCAATCGCGGCCTATCTCCTGGTCGACCGGCTCGGACAGTTCTATGCGCTGGCGGTGGTGTTCGGCACCGCCTATGGCGGGGTGATGCCGCTCTATGCGGTGCTGGCGCGGGAGTCCTTCGGCCAACGCATCATGGGCACGGTGTTCGGCGCCATGACCATGGCCTCGAGCCTCGGCATGGCGTTCGGCCCGTGGGCCGGCGGGCGCATCTTCGATGCCTTCAACAGCTATATGTGGCTCTATCTCGGCGCTTCCGGCGTCGCGCTCGGTGCGGTCGCGGTTGCCTTTGCGTTCACGGCACGGCCGCAACGCGAAAGCCTCGTCCCAGCATAGGTTCAGGAGACTTGATCCCTGCGGTGTCGGCGCTATATCGACGTTTTCCCTCTCAGCCTTGGGCCAACGTATGACGACGACCGACACCGCCCCCGTGACCCAACCTTTTCAGGCCGAAGTGTCCGAGCTGCTGCACCTGATGGTGCATTCGGTCTATTCGGAAACCGACATCTTTTTGCGCGAGCTGATTTCCAACGCCTCCGACGCCTGCGACAAGCTGCGCTACGAGGCGATCGCGCGCCCCGAGCTGATTGGCGACGGCGAGGCGCCGAAGATCCGCATTATTCCCAACAAGGCGGCCGACACGCTGACCGTGGCCGACAGCGGCATCGGCATGGAGCGGCAGGAGCTGATCGATCATCTCGGCACCATCGCCCGCTCCGGCACCAAGGCGTTCGTGCAGAAGTTATCTGAGGCCAAGGACGGCACCGGCCTGATCGGCCAGTTCGGCGTCGGCTTCTATTCCGCCTTCATGGTGGCCGACCGCATCCGCGTCATCAGCCATCACGCCGGCTCGCATGAGGTCTGGACCTGGACATCGTCCGGCGGTTCCGGCTTCGAGGTCGCGCAAGCCACGGACGAGGAGGCCACGCGCGTCACCCGCGGCACCGAGATCGTGCTGCATCTCAAGGAGGATGCGAAGAAATATCTAGAAACCCACGAGATCGAGCGCATCGTCACCGCCTATTCCGACAACATCCAGTTCCCGATCGAGCTGGTGCCGGAGGAGGGCGAGCCGCGCCAGATCAATTCGGCCAGCGCGTTGTGGCAGCGCTCGAAATCCGAGCTGACGCCGGAAGACTACAAGAAGGCCTATCAGTCGATCGCGCATGCCTTCGACGACCCGGCGATGACGCTGCATTATCGCGCCGAAGGCCGCTATTCCTACGCGGTGCTGCTGTTCGCGCCGTCGACCAAGCCGTTTGATCTGTTCGAGCCGGCGCGCAAGGGCAGGGTCAAGCTCTACGTCCGGCGCGTCTTCATCACCGATGATGCCGACCTGATGCCGGCCTATCTGCGGTTCATCCGCGGCGTCGTCGACAGCGAGGACCTGCCGCTCAACCTCTCGCGCGAGATGCTGCAGAATAATCCCCAGCTGGCGCAGATCCGCAAGGCCGTCACCGGGCGCGTCATCGGCGAGCTGGAGCAGCTCGCCGACAAGGACGCAGAGAATTTCGACAAGATCTGGGAGGCCTTCGGCGCCGTCATCAAGGAAGGCATCTACGAGGACTTCGAGCGTCGCGAGAAGCTGCTGGCACTGGCGCGCTTCACCACCACATCGGGTGAGAAGCGCTCGCTCAAGCAATATGTCGAAGGGCTCAAGGAGAATCAGACCGAGATCTACTTCCTGGTCGGCGACAGCATCGAGCGGCTGAAGTCGAATCCGCGGCTTGAGGCCGCCAAGGCGCGCGGCATCGAGGTGCTGCTGCTGACCGATGCGGTCGATGCGTTCTGGACTTCGGCGCGGCTCGAATTCGACGGCAAGCCGCTGAAGTCGCTGAGCCAGGGCGACATCGACTTCGATCCGATTCCGCTGACCGAGGAAGCGATGGCGGAGAAGAAGGACGAGCCGGCGGCCGATGAAGCCAACACCATCGCGCTGATCAAGGCGAGCCTCGGCGAGCGGGTCACCGATGTGAAGGCCTCGACCCGGCTCACCACCAGCGCCTCATGTCTCGTCGCCAGCGGCATGGGACCGGATCGCGAGCTCGAGCGGATCCTGCAGCAGCAGGCGCGAGGTAGCCGCTCGAAGCCGATCCTGGAGATCAATCTGCGTCATCCGCTGGTGCTGGCGACCGCCAAGGCCGCTTCCGACCAAAGCAAGGTCGACGATCTGTCGTTCCTGCTGCTGGAGCAGGCGCAGATCCTGGACGGCGAACTGCCGGAGGATCCGGCCGCGTTCGCGGCGCGGCTCAATCGGCTGGTGCTGCAGGGCGTGACGACGTGATCAGCCGTCCTTGCGCACGCGCGCTAGCGCGATGAGCTGCCGCCAGCGGACGATCTCGGCGCCGAACACGCCGCCGGAGTCGCGGGCGTTGCACGGGACCGGAATGGCGCCGACCGCGTCGAACTGTTTGCGCACGACGGGATCGGCAATCGCGAGATTGATCTCGCGATTGAGCAGGTCGACGATGTCCTGCGGCGTGCCGCGTGGCACCGCGGTGCCGTAGAAGCCGGATGTGTTGTAGCCCGGCAGCGCGGTCCAGATCGGCGGCAGGTCGGGCATCACGGCGCAGGGTTCACGGGTGGTGACGGCAAGGGCGCGAACCTTGCCGCTTCGCAGCGGCCCCAACGCCGAGGCGATGTTGTCGAACATCGCGTGGACGTGCCCCGATGACAGGTCGACCAGGCCGGGGCCGGAGCCGCGGTAATGGACGTTGGTCCATTCCAGTCCGGCCATGGCACGGAACAGTTCCGCCGACAAATGCTGCACGGTGCCGAGGCCGGCCGAGCCGACGCTGAGCTTGCCGGGATCGGCCTTCGCGTAATCGACGAATTCGGCCAGCGTCTTCACCGGCAGCTCGTTGCTGATCAGCAGCAACAACGGCATCCGCGCCAGCACAGCGACGTGGACGAGGTCGTGCGCGGCGTCGAACGGCAGCGACGGATCGAAGGTGACGTTGATGGCGTTGGCAGTCGACGTCCCCAGGATGGTGTAGCCGTCAGGCGCGGCTCGAACCACGCTCTCGGTGCCGGCATTGCCGCCGGCGCCCGGCTTGTTCTCGATCACGAAGGGCTGGCCGAGGCGGCCAGAGAGCCGCTCGCAGATCGGCTGCGCCAGATGACCGGTGGCGCCGCCAGCCGCGTAGGGAACGACCCACGTTCGCTGGGCGCGACGGGTAGGCCGCCACGGCCCGTGCAGGACCCGCAAGGGCTGCCATTGCGGTGCAGGAAGCCGCGTGCAGCAGCCCTCGTCTCGTGATCATCCCAGTCGGCATGCCGGCGTTCGCCTCGGCTGTTTCCCGACGCGCAGCATAACGCGTATTCGCCTCAACTTCGTAAAGGCCGCATTTCGCATCATCCCCGCAAAACTCTCATCCCGTTAACCCTGCGGATTAACACCTGCGCAGCTCCGCCGGCCTATAACAGCGTATAGTTAGCTGGCGGTCGGCCATGAATGCAGGTGTCATGCAACAATCGGCGGAACTGACGCCGGAGCGCGGCGATCTTTCGCATGCCAAGCCTTCGCCTCCGAAGGGCTTCGACGGCGAAAACCTGGCTGAAGGCGATCGAGCTCACCGCGCGCATCGAAGCGGAGCCGGCGAGGCTGTTCGCCGACGTCGTCGATGATTGGGCCGAGAAGCAGTCCGAACGTCCGGCGCTGGTCTCCGATCATCGAGATATTGACCTATGGCGCGCTGTTCGCCCGCATCAATCAATATGCCCGCTGGGCGCTCGCTGCCGGCGTCGGCAAGGGCGATACCGTCTGCCTGATCATGCCGAGCCGTCCCGACTACGTCGCGGCCTGGCTCGGCATCAGCCGCGTCGGCGGCGTGGTGGCGCTGATCAACATCAATCTGGTCGGACCGTCGCTCGCGCATTGCATCAACGTGGCAAAGCCTGCGCACATCATCCTCGCCGACGAGCTTGCGGATACCTATGCCGGTGCCGCGGCCGATATCGCGGGTACGCCGACGGTCTGGGCAGCACGACACCGATGCTGGACGGCATCAGACGACGCGCCGCTGACAAACGGCCGAGCGCCGCGACGTCACCATCAATGACCGCGCGCTGCTGATCTACACCTCCGGCACCACCGGCCTGCCGAAGGCGGCCTCGCATCAGCCATCGCCGCATCCTGAACTGGGGCGGCTGGTTTGCCGGTCTCACCGGCGCCGCGCCCGACGATCGGCTCTACGATTGCCTGCCGGTCTATCACTCCGTCGGCGGCATCGTCGCGCCCTGCAGCATGCTGCGCGCGGGCGCCTCCGTGGTGCTCGCGGACAAATTCTCGGCGCGCAATTTCTGGCGCGACATCGTGCGCTTCGATTGCACGCTGTTCCAATATATCGGCGAGCTCTGCCGCTATCTGCTCAAGGCGCCGCCGTCCGAGTTCGAGCGCGCAGCACCGGCTGCGGCTCGCCTGCGGCAACGGCCTGCGCGGCGATATCTGGGAAGCGTTCCAGGCGCGCTTTGCGATCCCGCAAATCCTGGAATTCTACGCCGCGACCGAAGGCAATTTCTCGCTCTACAATGTCGAGGGCAAGCCCGGCGCGATCGGCCGGATTCCGCCGCTGCTGGCGCATCGCTTTCCGGCGGCGATCGTGCGGCTCGATCCGGACGACGGCGCGCCCGCTGCGCGGACGCCGATGGTCTGTGCATCGCCTGCGCGCGCGGCGAGGCCGGCGAAGCCATCGGGCGCATCGGCACGGCCGAATGAAGGCGGCGGCCGCTTCGAGGGCTACACCGACGCGGCGCGAGACCGAGAAGAAAGTCCTGCGCGACGTGTTCGCCAAGGGCGACGCCTGGTTTCGCACCGGCGATCTGATGCGGCTGGACGAGCAGGGCTTTTTCTATTTCGTCGACCGCGTCGGCGACACCTTCCGCTGGAAGGGCGAGAATGTCGCGACCGGCGAGGTCAACGACGCGATTCTGCGAATGCGCCGGGCGTTGTCGAGGCCACGACCTATGGCGTGACAGTGCCGGGCGCGGATGGCCGCGCCGGCATGGCCGCGCTCGTGATCGAGCAGCAGTTCGATCATCGCAGCATTCGCCAGCCGATCTTGCGCGACGGCTGCCGGCCTATGCGCTGCCGGTTGCGTTGCGCATCTGCGCCGCGCTCGATGCCACCGAGACCTTCAAGCAGAAGAAGCAGCAATTGATGCGCGACGGCTTCGATCCGCGCCATCGTGCACGATCCGCTTTATTTCAGCGGACAGCGAAGTCAGGCGCATATCGTCCGCTCGATGCGGCGCTCCACGCGCGCATCGTCGATCCGGCTCGATGTCAGGTTCTAGCTATTTCGCATCGAGAAGTCGGCGGTAACAGCGATTTACCAACGCGCCGAAAGAATACCGCGATACAGCTCGGCTTCAGATTTCCGGTTTATGATCGGCACTCAGCAATTTAAACAAAAAGAAGGTCAGTCCATGTCGGTAAGGTTAAGGATTATTGCGGCGATGCAAGCAGATCGCCGAGGAGCAGAAGGTCACGCTGCCGCCGCTCACGACGATCTGTCGCTGCATGAGACCGGCTTCGATTCGCTCGCCTTTGCGATCCTGGTCGCGCGCCTCGAGGACGATCTCGGCATCGATCCGTTTACGCATCGCCGAGGACGCGGCGTTTCCCTCACACGATAGGCGACTTCATCAGGGCCTATGAAAATGTCCCCGCGTGAGATCTTCGCGCTTCGCGACTATCTCGGTCCCGGATCTGACCGGCCGCACGATCTCGGATCCGCGGCACATCGTTGTCGCTGACCGCGCTGGCCACGCAGACCTGCCTCGGCGGACGCGGCGGCGAGCTTGCCGGCCGCTCGGTGCTGCTTGCGACCTCGGGCCAGCTGTTGGCCGGGCTCGCCATGATCGAGATCGACGGCGTGGCGCGGCGCATGCTGCTGTGTCCGCCCGATCTCAACGCCGATCATCTCGCAAGCCTGATGACGGATGCCGACATCGATGCCGTCGTCACCGACCAGCCGGAGCGCTGGGCCGATCTCGGACGTCGAGCTGATGCTTGCCGTGCCGCTGCCGCAGCCGGTCGAGCACCGCGCGCAGACCGAGCGCGCGACCGAATGGCTGATGCTGACGTCGGGCACGTCGGGCGTGCCGAAGATCGTCGGCCATACGCTGGAAGGCCTGACCGGCGCGATCGTCGCCGACAGCCCGGCGCCGGGCGCTGCGACGCCGGTATGGGCGACCTTCTATGACATCCGCCGCTATGGCGGCCTGCAGATCTTCCTGCGCGCCATCATCGGCGGCGGCTCGATGGTGCTGTCGGACCCGGCGAGGCGCTGGCCGATCACGTCGCGCGGCTGCAACGCGCGCGGCGTCACGCACATTTCGGGCACGCCGTCGCATTGGCGCAAGCTGCTGATGAGCGGCGCGGCTGCAGGCTTTGCGCCGCGCTATGTCCGCCTCTCCGGCGAGATCGCCGACCAGGCCGTGCTCGATGGCCTGAGCCAGGCGTTTCCGGCGGCCTCGATCGGCCATGCCTATGCCTCGACCGAAGCCGGCGTCGGCTTTGCCGTCAATGACGGCCGGGAAGGCTTTCCCGGCCGCGCTGATCGGGCAGAACCGCGACGGCGTCGAGATGAAGGTGGTCGACGGCTCGCTGCGGATCCGCTCGAAGCGCGCCGCGCACGCCTATGTCGGCCGCAACGCGGCTGCGCTCACCGATGACGACGGCTTCGTCGATACCGGCGACATGGTCGAGCTGCGTGGCGACCGCTATTATTTCGTCGGCCGCCGCGGCGGCATCATCAATATCGGCGGCCTGAAGGTTCATCCCGAGGAGATCGAGGCCGTCATCAACCGGCATGCCCGATGTGCGGATGTCGCGCGCCAAATCGCGCCGCAGCCCGATCACCGGCGGCATCGTGGTGGCCGACGTCGTGCTGGCCGACGGCAGCGATGCCGGCACGCAGTGACGCGATCCGCGACGAGATTCTCGGCGGAGTGCCAGCGCCTCGCTGGCGCCCGCACAAGGTGCCGGCGGTGATCAGCTTCGTCGCCGCGCTCGACGTCACGCCGGCCGGCAAGCTGGCGCGCACCGATGCATAACGTCCTCGTCACCGGCGGCAGCCGCGGCATCGGGCTTGCGATCGCGCGGCGGCTCGCGGCGGTCAGGCTATCACGTGATCGCGGTGGCGCGCCGCGAGAGCGAGGAGCTGCGCGCGGCGATCGCGGAGTTTGAATCCGCCAGTGGCAGTATCAGCTTCCGCGCCTGCGATCTCAGCGAGATCGACGCGATCCCGGCCTTCGTGAAAGCGCTGCGCGACGAGTTCGGCCCGATCTACGGCCTCGTCAACAATGCCGGGCATCGGCACCGAGGGCCTGCTCGCGACCATGCACAATTCGCGAGATCGAGGCGCTGGTGCGGCTCAACGTGCTGTCGCCGATCATCCTGACCAAATATGTCGTGCGCCACATGATGGCCGATGGCGAGGGCCGCATCGTCAACATCTCCTCGATCATCGCGTCGCACCGGCTATAACGGCCTGTCGGTCTATGGCGCGACCAAGGCGGCCGCGACCGGCTTCACCCGTTCGCTGGCGCGCGAGGTCGGCAAGCTCGGCATCACCGTGAACGCGATCGCGCCCGGCTTCATCGACACCGAGCTGACGCAGAGCCTGGTCGGACGAGCAGCGCCAGCGGATCGCCAGCCGCAGCGCGCTGCGCCGGCTGCCCGAAACCGACGACGTCGCCGCGCATGGTCGAATATCTGCTCGGCGACGGCGGCCGCAACATCACCGGCACGCGTGTTGACGATCGACGCCGGCAATACCGCCTGACTGTCATCCGGCTGTCAAAGATGACAGCATAGCTGCTGTCGATCGCCCGATTTCGAATTCGGATCAGCAGCACCAGATGAAGTTCCTGCACACCTTCCAGCTCTTCGATTTTCTCGACACGCTGGTCAGCCTGTTCACGGCCTTCGTGTTCGGCACGTTGATCGGCGCCGAGCGGCAGTACCGGCAGCGCAGCGCCGGGCTGCGCACCAATGTGCTGGTGTCGGTGGGCGCCGCCGCCTTCGTCGATCTCGCCAATCATCTGACCGGCACCGACGGCAGCGTGCGCGTGATTGCCTATGTCGTGTCGGGCATCGGCTTTCTCGGCGCGGGCGCGATCATGAAGGAAGGCATGAATGTGCGCGGCCTCAACACGGCGGCGACGCTGTGGGCTTCGGCGGCGGTCGGCGCTTGCGCCGGCGCCGACATGGTGGCGCAGTCGGCGGCGGTGACCGTATTCGTGCTCGCCGGCAATACGCTTGCTGCGGCCGCTGGTCAACGCCATCGACCGCATTCCGCTCAACGAGCAATCGTCCGAGGCCAGCTACGAGATCGTCGTCACCACGGACGCCGTGCATGCGCGCGGAAATCCGCGACATCCTCAACGAGCGGCTGGAGATCGCCAAATATCCGGTGCGCGAGAGCGCGCTGGTTTATCGCACCGACGATCAAGTCGAGATCGTCGCCGAGCTGGTGCCGCTGGCGGTCGATGCCGCCGAGCTCGACCGTGTTGCGGCAGAGCTCGCGAAGGTGCCCGGCGTGCGGCACGCGACCTGGAACGTCAGCGCGCTGGAGTAGCGGCGCTAGATCGTCGCGCTGTCCGGCAGCGGATTGCCGAGATCGTCAGTCGGCACCAGCTGCTGGTTGAATGCCGAGAAATAGGCCGCCCATTCCGGCTCGCCGACATCTACCATGACCGCACCGTCCTGCCAGACATCGTTGTGGTCGTTGGAATCGTCGCCGGCACGATGAATGAAGCCCGAGGTCGAGCCCTGGTTGAGATGGACGTCGTGGATGCCGCTGCCTTCGCTGTAGAAGCGACCGAAGATGTAGACGTCGCGGCTTTCCTGGTGGGCACGCGTCAACAGCCGTTTCAGTGAGGCCACCGGCTCGGTCTGGTCGGAGCCGTCCATCACGTCGCTGTCGCGCCATTTACCGGTATTGGCGAGCAGGTCGGTGCTGCGCAGGAAGTCGAGCGCAGGCAGCGCGTCCTTGTCCGTCAGGTCCTGCGAGCCGGCTTCGGCACTCGCCAGCGTCTGGATGATCGGGTGACGGAAGTCGAACACCAGCTTGTATTTCAGCAGGTCGTCGGCATCATTGGTGCCGACATTGACCGCGACGTCCCAGTTCGCGCCGTCGACCAGCAGGCTGAAATGCAAATGATACTGGATTTCGTGATGATGGCGGCTCGGCTTCAATTTGGGCTCGGAAGCCATCTTGGCTTTGACAAATCCATAAGGCAGCGTCACGGCAGTGTCCCCTGTTCCCGTTCCATCAATCAGCGATTGTCTGATGGAGCGACCCATTGCGCAAATACAACCAAAGATTTGTCGGTGGTACGGCGCGTTCGGTTCAATGCCCGGCATGCAGATAGATGTCGTAAAAGCCGACCACGATCTCGAACGCGATCAGGATCACGACGACGATCTCGAGCCGCAATGAGCGCTTGGTGTCGATGATGTCGGCGAGTGTGGTCGCCGTTTCGGCGATCACCGAGAGCTTGCGATTCAGAGTGTCGACGCGCTCGCTGAGTTCATATTCGTCCTCGAGCCGGGCATAGAGCCGCTCCAGATCGGGCCGGTCCCACAGCACGTCCGGCTTTTCGCCGACGGCGACGCGGCCGGACACGCGATGCTGCACCAGCAGCGCCTCGCCGAGCAGCTTGAGCATCGCGGTGCGGCTCTTCGAGGTACGGCCGAAGCTGGCGAGCTCGCGCGCGAACGGCTCGATGATGTCGAACACGCCTGCGACGTCGCGCTCGCCGCGGCCGAGCACGACGCTCTTGGCCAGCGCGTCGGCCACGATCAGCAGCCGCTCCAGCGAGAACTCCCGCACCAGCACCGGGCCGCCGACCGGGATTTCCTCGGACTCGCGCGCCACCTGGATCTTCGCCGTCTCCTCCTCGTGCGGATTGATCAGGCCGAACAGGCGCGGCCTCAGCCGCTCGAGAAACGCACTCTCCTCCTGGGTCGACAGGCCGATGAACACCACGACGCCATAACGAAACACCACCGCGACACCGCTCTCGCCGATCCGCACCGCGAGCGGCGTCGCGGACAACACGTCTCCCTCGAAGCCCGCGGTGTTGATGCGGTCGGCGAGCTGCACGGCGTGAGCGTGGAGGTTCGGGACGGGCGGATTGGGTGCATTCATCGCTCAAACCTAGCAGGGGTGCGGCGATATTTCGATGACGGCGCGTGCGCGATCTTGCTGGCAGGTCTTTGCCTTCGTGTCATTTCGAAATCAATGTATTCAAAGATTGAACCTGCCCGGCGCGAGCGCCGTATCTCCTTGCAGAGGTCGCAATCGGGATGGATGATCGATCCATGTCGCACGCCACTGCCTCCGACTTCTATGCATCGATTCCTGTCTTTCGCGGTTTCGGCCGCTTGATGGACCCTGCACTCTACAGGCCGCTGCCGGACGACTGGACGGTCGGGGTGGCCGATGTCGTGGAATCGACCAAGGCGATCGCCGAGCGGCGTTACAAGGCGGTGAACATGGCGGGCGCGGCGGTCATCGCGGCCGTGACCAATGCGCTGGAGGGCAGGGAGTTTCCGTTCGTGTTCGGCGGCGATGGCGCGAGCTTCGCGGTTGCGCCGCGCGATCTCGCTGCCGCGCGCGACGCGCTGGCCGCGACCGCGACCTGGGTCGCTGAGGATCTCGGACTGAAGCTGCGGGTGGCGCTGGTGCCGGTCGGTGCGATCCGCGCGGAGCGGCTCGACGTCCGCGTCGCGCGCTATGGTCCATCGGCCAACTTGTCCTATGCGATGTTCTCGGGCGGCGGTCTTGGCTGGGCCGAGGTCGCGATGAAGCGCGGCGAATTCGCCGTGGCGCCGGCGTCGCCGGGCACCCAGCCTGACCTCACCGGGCTATCCTGCCGGTTCGAGGAGATGGCGGCATCGCGCGGGCAGATTCTGTCGGTGCTGGTGCTGCCGGCGCGGGGGGCCGATCCGACAGCCTATCGCGAGCTCATCGAAACGATCGTTGCGCTGGTCGAGCGCAGCCCGGAGGCCGGCCGCCCCGTGCCGGCAGGCGGACCGCCGCTGCGTTGGCCGCCGCAGGGGCTCGATTTCGAGGCGCGTGCACGGCGCGGCGGTTCGCTGCTGCGGCGGCGCGCTTACGTGCTCGGCCGCACGCTGCTCTATTATGCGATCATGCGGTTCGGCATCCCCGTCGGCCGCTTCGTGCCGGCGATCTACCGGCAGCAAGTGGTCGAAAATTCCGACTTCCGCAAATATGATGATGCGCTCCGCATGATCCTCGATTGCACCGAGGAGCTGGCGAACGAGCTGAACGCGCGGCTGACGGAAGCTGCCGCGCGCGGCATCGTGCGCTATGGCCTGCACCGCCAGGATGCGGCGATGATGACCTGCTTTACGCCGTCAGCGGTGCGATCCGATCATGTGCATTTCATCGACGGCGCAAGCGGCGGCTATGCCTCCGCCGCCACCGCGCTGAAAGCCGCGCCGGCCTGATGTTATTTCGCGCGAGTCCAGGTCTCGCCGCCGCACAGCGAGCCGACGCAGCCTTCGACCTTGAGCGCATCGGGACCGGCTACCGAGATGTGGCTGTCATAGCTCTGGCCATCATCGGCATTGTAGATGCGGCCCGACCATCTGCCGGGGCCGTCGGCGCGCATGGTCTCGAACAGCTGCAGGCCGATGATCGGACGCGTGGCAAGCGCGCGGTTGGGATTCTTGCTGTCGGCCGCAGGCTGGCCGGTGTCAGTATCCGTCGGCTGCCGCAACCAGATCACCGTGCCGCACAGCCCGCTGCCGCATTTCGCGACCTTCACCTTGGCGTCGCCGGCCTGCGTGAGCCAGGTCCCGGCCGGATCGTCGGCCGCAAAACTCGGTTGCGCAGCGATGAAGAAGCCCGCCAGAGCGAGCCCGGCGAAACGCAATTGACTGTTCATGGTGCCCCCAGAATGAAGGTGGTCTCCATAACAGCAAACCGCGTCCACGCAATCAGCCTGCGCCGCTTTGTCCCATGCTTAGGGCATCACGAGCCGGTGTCGGCCAAGGTTGAGCCGGCATTCGTCTCAACGCGTTGATGTCTTGTCTCAACGGTGAGCGTAGCGCTTCACCAGGGCAGCCCGCAGAGATCGAGCGTGCCGCGCGTCGGCGCGCTGCGTTTCAGATCGTGCACATAGGGCCCGGTCGCCTCGAATCGCACGCGGCCCTTGCCAGGCTGCTCAATATAGACTTGGCCCTCGAAGGGCTGGAAGCCGCGCGCCATATAGAACGGCGCGCGATACGGCTCGCAAAACAGGATTGCGAAATTGACGGAGTCCTCGGCGCGCAAGGTCTGGATCGCTGCGTTCAGCGCGATCGTTGCCAGCCCGCGGTTGCGCAGGTCGGCGCGGGTCAGCACGCCGCCGATGCCAGCCGCATTCATCTTCTGGCCGTTCCAGGTGACGATGCGGCGATAGAGGCCGACGTGAGAGACGACGTCGCCGGCCTCATCCAGCACCAGCACGCGCAGATCGGGATTGGCGAAGGCGATGCCGGCCCATGGCAAGGTGGCGACGACCTCGGGCGGCCAGACCGCGTGAAACAGCGGCTTGACCTGCGGCCAGGCGGCGTCGCCATTCAAAACCTCGATCTCGATGCTCATGGCGCGGACCTGCTTTTTCCAAATTCACGGTGTTTTACGGTCATGGAACCTTCTATAAGGAGGTCCCGTTAAGTCCAGTCCTCCCACAAGTTGCGGAAATCACGCCATGACCTTTACCCTTCCCCCTCTGCCTTACGCCTATGACGCCCTCGGGCCTTATATGTCGAAGGAGACGCTGGAATTTCATCACGATAAGCACCACCAGGCTTACGTGACCAACGGCAACAACGCGATCAAGGGGACTGAATTCGAAGGCAAGTCTCTCGAAGAGATCGTGAAGGGATCGTTCGGCAAGAACCCGGCGGTGTTCAACAATGCCGGCCAGCATTACAACCACATCCACTTCTGGAGTTGGATGAAGCCGAATGGCGGCGGCAAGAAGCTGCCGGGCCGGCTCGAGAAGAAGATCAACGAGGACCTCGGCGGCTTCGACAAGTTCGCGGCCGATTTCGCCGCCGCCGGCGCCGGCCAGTTCGGCTCCGGCTGGTGCTGGCTCCAGGTCAAGAACGGCAAGCTGGAAGTCTCCAAGACGGCGAACGGCGAGAACCCGCTGGTGCACGGCGCCACCCCGATCCTCGGCTGCGACGTCTGGGAGCATTCCTATTACATCGACTACCGCAACCGCCGCCCGGACTATCTGAAGGCCTTCGTCGAGAACCTCATCAACTGGGAATACGTCGACGAACTGTTTGGCAAGGCGGGCTGAGGCGCCTTCGGCTCCTCACAATGACGCGGACGTTCAGGGGGCGGTAGCGCAAGCTGCCGCCCTTCTGCTTGCGGCATCCACCTGCATGCGGCAAAACATCAGAACCGGATGCAACGAGCGGACGCGGCGTGTTCAATTATCTCTTGGTTTTCGTCGGCGGCGGGCTTGGCGCCTCGCTCCGCCACACCATCAACATCGCCTGCGCCAGATGCATCGGGGTCGCCTTTCCCTGGGGCACTTTCATCATCAACATCACGGGCTCGATCGTGATGGGCCTGATCGCAGGCTATCTCGCCTTCAAGGGCGAAGCCTCGCAGCCCTGGCGGCTGTTTTTGATGACCGGCATTCTCGGCGGCTACACGACGTTTTCGACGTTCTCGCTGGACACGGCGCTGCTTTATGAGCGCGGAGCGCTCGGACTTGCGGCAGCCTACGTGCTGGGGTCGGTCGTTCTATCGATCGCCGGGCTTTTCGCCGGATTGGCGCTGGTGCGCGGCCTTAGCTGAAGCTGCGAACCCTTTTGATGGTTGTATTATACCGTAGTGTCCGCATGGTCGCGCGTTGGACAGATGTTATGTTATAATATAACGTATTCGTATGGTTCCATCCGACCACCTTCAGCACGGTCATACCCATGATCACGGCCACGGCCACGCGCATGGTCACGGGCCGGCGATGCCGCATCCGGCGCAGGCCGCGCCTTGGTCGATCCTGCGCATGCCGGTGACAGCCCGGCTGGCGGCTGCTGCTGCGGTGAGCGCCGGCCTGTGGGCGATCGTCTGGCTGGCGATGCGGTGAGAGCCATGGCTGCGCAGTTGATTTTCGAGGACATCACCCTGGGCTATGACCGCCATCCGGCGGTGCATCACCTCTCCGGCGTGGTCGAGGCCGGCGCGCTGCTCGCAGTGGTCGGGCCGAACGGTGCCGGCAAGTCGACGCTGTTTCGCGGCATCGTCGGCCTGCTCAGGCCGCTCGCGGGCCGCATCGTGACCCCGGGCCACGCGGCGCGAACGATCGCCTATCTGCCGCAGATCGCCGATATCGACCGCTCCTTCCCGATCTCGGTGATCGATTTCGTCAGCACCGGGCTGTGGCGCGCGACCGGCATCTTCGGCGGCATCGGCCCCGTGGCCCGCAAGACGATCGCGCAGGCGATCGCCGCCGTTGGCCTCACCGGCTTCGAGAACCGCGGCATCGGCACCCTCTCAGGCGGCCAGATGCAGCGCCTGCTGTTCGCGCGGGTGTTGCTGCAGGACGCCCGCGTGATCGTGCTGGACGAGCCGTTCAACGCGATGGACGCGAAGACCTCGGCCGATCTGCTGGGGCTGGTCGGACACTGGCACGCGGAGGGGCGCACCGTGCTGGCGGCGCTGCACGACATGGACATGGTACGCGCGCATTTCCCGCAGACCCTGCTGCTGGCGCGCGAAGCCGTGGCCTGGGGCGCGACATCAGAAGTGTTGACGGCCGAGAACCTGATCGCGGCACGGCGGATGTGCGAAGCTTTCGACGACACGGCCGCGGCCTGCGTGCCGGCGCACAGGCCGTCGCAGGCGGCGTGATGATCAGCCAGATTTTTCTCAACCCCTTTTTCGAGTTCGAGTTCATGCGCCGCGCGCTCGCCGCCGTGATTGCGCTAGCGCTTGGCGGCGGCCCGATCGGTGTGTTCCTGATGCTGCGCCGGATGAGCCTCGTCGGCGACGCCATGGCGCATGCGATCCTGCCGGGCGCGGCGATCGGCTTCCTGCTCTCCGGCCTCAATCTGTTCGCGATGACGACGGGCGGCCTGGTCGCCGGATTTGCCGTGGCGCTGCTTGCCGGTCTCGTCTCGCGCTCGACCGGGGTGAAGGAGGACGCATCGCTCGCCACCTTCTATCTCGCCTCGCTCGCGCTCGGCGTGACCATCGTCTCGGTGAAGGGCACCAACATCGACCTGCTGCACGTGCTGTTCGGCAATATCCTCGCCATGGACGATCCGACCCTGCTGCTGGTCGCGATCAACGCCACCATCACGCTGTTCGTGCTCGCGGTGATCTATCGCCCGCTGGTGATCGAGAGCGTCGATCCCTTGTTCCTGCGCACCGTGAGCCGGGCAGGGGCGCCGGCGCATCTGGTGTTCCTGGCGCTGATCGTGATCAACCTCGTCAGCGGGTTCCAGGCGCTCGGCACCCTGCTTGCGGTCGGGCTGATGATCCTGCCCGCCGGCATCGCCCGGTTCTGGTCGCGCGACATCACGCCGATGATCTGCATTGCGGTGGCCTCCGCAATCGTCTCAGGCTATATCGGCCTGGTGCTGTCGTTTCAGACCCGCATTCCCTCCGGCCCCGCGATCATCCTGGTCGCAGCCGGGCTCTATCTGGGTTCGGTGCTGTTCGGCCGTATCGGCGGTGTGGTCCCGCAACTGTTCCCGGGCCGCCATCTCGAGGCCTGAAGACTGCCCATGCGTTTGTGTTCTGCCCTGATCTGCCTTGTGCTCGCGCTGACCGCGCGGCCCTCCTTTGCGGCCGAACCGCTGAAGGTCGTTGCGAGCTTCTCCATCCTCGCGGACTTTGCGCACCAGGTCGGTGGCGACAAGGTCGAGATCACGTCGCTGGTCGAGCCCGATAGCGACGTGCATGTCTACACGCCATCGCCGCATGACGCGCGCGATGTCGGCGCAGCGAAGCTCGTCATCATCAACGGACTCGGCCTCGAAGGCTGGATGCCGCGGCTATTGCAGGCCTCCGGCAGCAAGGCGCAGGTGGTGACCGCGACGGAGGGCATCACGCCGCTCAAGCGCGGTGCGGACGCCGATCCGCATGCCTGGCAGTCGGTCAGGAATGCCATGATCTACGTGCGCAACATCCGTGCTGCCTTCGAGGCGGCCGATCCTGCCGATGCTGCGGCCTTCAAGGGCAATGCGGAGCGCTATCTCGTCGCGCTCGAGGCACTCGATCGCGACGTTCGCGTGGCGGTCGGGAAGATCCCGCCTGCACGGCGCAAGGTGATCTCGACGCATAACGCGTTCGGCTATTTCGCCGACGCCTATGGCATCCAGTTCATCGCGCCGCTCGGCGTTTCCACCGAGACCGAGCCCAGCGCCCGCGATCTCGCCGAGATCATTGGCCAGATCAAGCAGGCGCAGATTTCGGCAGTATTCCTGGAGAATTTCAATGATGACCGGCTGATCGGCCGTGTCGCAGCCGAGACCGGTGCCAGGATCGGCGGAACGCTGTATTCCGACGCCCTGAGCGACGAAAACGGCCCGGCCCCCACTTACATTGACATGGTCAGGCACAATATAAATACGCTGACCAACGCGCTCGCGCCCGGTCCTTGAGTCCCCGACGCCGAGGCCGTTGCGCGCGAAGCGATTCTTGAACGTTTCAGCACCTTTCTCCGGAGTAAGTATGCCTGACGCGACCTCCCAAAAAGTCCCCGTGACGGTTCTCACCGGCTATCTCGGCGCCGGCAAGACCACACTTCTGAACCGCATCCTCTCCGAGGATCACGGCAAGAAATACGCCGTCATCGTCAACGAATTCGGCGAGATCGGCATCGACAACGACCTCATCGTCGGCGCCGATGAGGAAGTGTTCGAGATGAACAATGGCTGCATCTGCTGCACGGTGCGCGGCGATCTCGTGCGCATCATCGAGGGCCTGATGCGGCGCAAGGGCAAGTTTGACGCCATCATTGTCGAGACCACGGGGCTCGCCGATCCGGCGCCGGTGGCGCAGACCTTCTTCGTCGACGAGGACGTGCAGAAGAATGCGCGGCTGGACGCGGTCGTCACCGTGGCCGACGCCAAATGGCTGTCGGACCGCCTGAAGGATGCACCCGAAGCCAAGAACCAGATCGCGTTCGCTGACGTCATCGTGCTGAACAAGACCGATCTGGTCTCCAAGGGCGAGCTTGCCGAGGTCGAGGCCCGCATCCGCGGCATCAATCCCTATGCCAAGCTGCATCGCACCGAGCGCTGCCAGGTCGGCATTGCTGATGTGCTGGAGCGCGGCGCCTTCGATCTCGATCGCATCCTGGAGATCGAACCCGACTTCCTCGAAGTCGACGACCGACCATGATCATCACCACCACGATCATGATCACGGCCATCATCACCATCATGATCACGACCATGATCATGGCCACGGCTTGAAGCACTATCACGACGAAGACATGCAATCGATGTCGCTGCGGTCCGACAAGCCGCTCGACCCCACCAAGTTCATGCCGTGGTTGCAGAACCTGGTGCAGACGGAAGGGCAGAAGATCCTGCGCTCCAAGGGCATCCTGGCATTCGAGGGCGATGACGACCGCTACGTCTTCCAGGGCGTGCACATGATGCTGGAGGGTGACCATCAGCGGAAGTGGAAGGACGGCGAGAAGCGCGAAAGCCGCGTCGTCTTCATCGGTCGCGAATTGCCCGAGCAGGCGATCCGCGACGGTTTCGAAAGCTGCATCGTGACCTGATGAGTTCGTTCGAACAAGGCGGTGAGGCCGCATCCATCGTCTCGGTCACCGACAAGGTGAAGTCTGTCTCGCTCGGCATGCCGGCGGCCGCCGTGCACTATCTCGGCGATCGCGCGGCCTTCGTCGGCACCGAGGAGAGCGTTGCTTTCGTCGATCACGAAGGCGAGGTCTCGAAGGTCGAGGTCAGTAATGGCGGCATCCTGTCTAATGTCGCCGACGGCGCGCGCATCCTGATGGGCTGCGACAACGGCCAGGTGGTTTCGCTCGACAAGACGGGCGAGACAGCGGTGCTCGCGACCGATCCGAAGCGGCGCTGGATCGACAACGTCGCTCTGCACGGCGACGGCGCCGTCGCATGGTCGGTCGGCAAGACCGCCTTCGTTCGCCCGCCCAAGGGTGACGAGAAGTCACTGGAAGTGCCGTCGACCGTCGGTGGCCTGGCGTTCGCGCCAAAGGGGCTGCGGCTCGCGATCGCGCATTACAACGGCGCCACCTTGTGGTTTCCCAACATGGCCGGAGAGCCGGAATTCCTCGCCTGGGCCGGCTCGCATCTCGGCGTCAGCTTCAGCCCGGACAACAAATTCCTGGTCACTTCGATGCATGAGCCGGCGCTGCATGGCTGGCGGCTTGCCGACTCCAGGCACATGCGGATGACCGGCTATCCATCGCGGGTGCGTTCGATGGCCTGGGGCGCCGGCGGCCGCTATCTCGCGACCTCGGGTGCCGACATGGTCATCATGTGGCCGTTCGTCGGCAAGGACGGGCCGATGGGCAAGGAGCCGGCGATGCTGGCGCCGCTGCAGGCCAAGGTCACCGCGGTGGCCTGCCATCCCAAGGAGGACGTGCTCGCGGCCGGCTACGAGGATGGCACGGTGCTGATGGTGCGCATGCATGATGGCGCCGAGATCCTGGTACGCCGCAACGGCACCCCGCCGATCGCAGGCCTCGCGTGGAACGCAAACGGCAGCTGGCTTGCCTTCACCGACGAGACCGGCGAGGCAGGACTGCTCAAGCTTTGATCTGCTCTGACAGGTCGCGGCGCGGTTCCCTCGCGTGCTTCCGTGGGAACCGCGCCCGTCGCTGTTCGTTGATCCGCGACATAGCATGCGGGTGACGATGATGGCCTCAGAGAACGACAAACGCTCCCTGCGCAAGGATTTGACGCTGGCGGTCGGCCTGTTCGTGATCGGGACCGTCATGGCTGCGCTGTCCTTGACCGAGATTCGTGCCCAGCATCTGGATCGCATGGCACAGGCGACGCCATCGCCGTCGGCCTCGCCGACGCCGTCGAGCACGCCGGCGGAGTCGAAGCCCGGCGGTACCCGCCCGACCACGCCGGCGCCGGAGCCCGCGCAGCCCGGCCCGGCAGCGCAGCAGGAAGGCGCCAAGGCGGCGCTGCCGCCAGCACCCGCCGAGAAAGTCGCCCCGCCAATCGAGAAGAAGTAGCCAGTCCGGCTGTCATCGTCCGGCTTGACGGGACGATCCAGTAAATACGAGCGCATCGAGTCTCACGACTGCCGCGCGTACTGGTGCCCCGCCTGCGCGGGGCATGACGAGCCTGTAAGTGTCGTGCCGCGCGATTCCCGGAATGACAGCATTTTGTCAATCAGCACGATGCCCGGTGTGATCGTAGCAGCTCTGCCGATTTTACAGTCTCGCCTGTGTCACCTGCGCACGCCATAATCGCGCGTCGAGATGACGCATGAGGCAGATGATGAAGATCGAGGATATCCGGCGTACCGCCTATTCGATGCCGCTGACCAACCCGTCGTTCCCGCCGGGGCCCTATCGCTTTTACAACCGCGAATATTTCGTCATCGCCTACCGGACCGATCCGGAGGCGCTGGCCGCCGTGGTGCCGGAGCCGCTGGAAGTCGTCGAGCCCGTCGTGAAATACGAGTTCATCCGGATGCCTGATTCAACCGGCTTCGGCGATTACACCGAGACCGGGCAGGTGATTCCGGTTCGTTTCAATGGCGTCGAAGGCGCCTACACCCACGCGATGTATCTCGATGACGACGCACCGATCGCCGGCGGCCGCGAGCTCTGGGGTTTTCCCAAGAAGCGCGCCACGCCGAAGCTCGAGATCGAAAGCGATGTGCTGGTCGGCACCTTGCACTATGGCTCGGTGCTGTGCGCCTCTGCGACCATGGGTTACAAGCATCGCCCGGTAGACCACGACGGGGTCGTGGCCGGCATGAAGCAGCCGAACTTCATTCTGAAAATCGTTCCGCATGTCGACGGCTCGCCGCGGATCTGCGAGCTGGTGCGCTTTCACCTCGAGGACATCACCTTGAAGGAAGCCTGGACCGGCCCGGCCGCGCTCGGCCTGTTTCCGCACGCGCTCGCCGACGTCTCGCGGCTGCCCGTGCGCGAAGTGCTCTCGGCGCTGCACTTCAAGGCCGACCTGACCCTCGGGCTCGGCACGGTCGCGTTCGACTATCTGGCGAAGTAGTCGGCGTCACCCTCGCCGTCATCCCGGCTCGGGTCAAGCCCGGCCATGACGATGGAGGGAGCATCAGTCTGAACTAACGCACCAGGATATTCCGGAACTGCCACGGATCCGACGTGTCGATGTCCTCGGGAAACAGGCCCGGACGATCGGTCAGCGGCGTCCAGTCGGTGTAGTAGCCCTTCACCGGTCCGAGATAGGGCAGCTGGATTTCCAGCAGGCGATCGAAATCCATTTCGTCGGCTTCGACGATGCCTTCCTTCGGATTTTCCAGCGCCCACACCATGCCGCCGAGCACGGCGGAGGTCACCTGCAGGCCGGTGGCGTTCTGATAGGGCGCGAGCTTGCGGGTCTCTTCGATGGAGAGCTGCGAGCCGTACCAGTAGGCATTGTTGTCGTGGCCGAACAGCAGCACGCCGAGTTCGTCAATGCCGTCGACGATCTCGTTCTCGTCGAGGATGTGATGCTTCTCCTGCATCTTCGCGGCGCGGCCGAACATTTCGTGCAGCGACAGCACGGCATCGTCGGCCGGATGATAGGCATAGTGGCAGGTCGGCCGGTAGACCGCCTTGCCCGATGCGTCACGCGCCGTGAAGTAATCGGAGATCGAGATCGATTCGTTGTGGGTGACCAGGAAGCCGTATTGCGCGCCGCGGGTCGGGCACCAGGTGCGCACGCGCGTGTTGGCGCCGGGCTGCATCAGATAGATGGCAGCGCCGCAGCCGGCTTCGTGGGTGCGCGCATTCTCCGGCATCCACTTCTCATGGGTGCCCCAACCGAGCTCGGACGGCTGCACGCCTTCCGACAGGAAGCCCTCCACCGACCAGGTGTTGACGAAGACATCCGGCTCTTTCGGCTTCTTGGAGCGCTGGGTATCGCGTTCGGCGATGTGGATGCCCTTGATGCCGGCCTGGCGCATCAGGTCGGCCCATTCGGCCTTGGTCTTCGGCTCGGGGAGCATTGAGCTTCAGATCGGCGGCGACGTTGAGCAGCGCCTGCTTGACGAAGAAGGAGACCATGCCGGGATTGGCGCCGCAGCAGGAGACGGCCGTGGTCGAACCCGCGGGACGCGCCCGCTTGGCGGCCAGCGTCACTTCGCGCAGCGCGTAGTTGGAGCGCGCTTCCGGACCCTTCGAGGAATCGAAATAGAAGCCGAGCCAGGGCTCGTTGACGGTGTCGATATAGAGCGCGCCGAGCTCGTTGCAGAGCTCCATGATGTCGGTCGAGCCGGTGTCGACCGAGAGATTGACGCAAAAACCCTGGCCGCCGCCTTCGGTGAGCAACGGGGTCAGCAATTCGCGATAGTTGTCCTTTGTCACGGCCTTCTGGATGAAGCGGACATTCTGCTTCTCGCAATGCGCCTTGCGGCCCTCGTCCTTGGGATCGATCACGGTGACGCGCGACTTGTCGTAATCGAGATGCCGCTCGATCATCGGCAACGTGCCTTTGCCGATGGAGCCGAAGCCGACCATGACGATGGGACCGGTGATCTTCGCGTAGATCTGCGAGGGAGGGCTCATTGGGATGGTTTCTCCGGAACGTGCTGGCGGAAGAGGATAGATGGATCAGGCGCTGCGGCTGGATCAAACGCTACGGCGCTTGGCGGTGACTTCGATCTCGACCTTCATCTCGGGCTTGTACAGCGCGGAGACGACCACCAGGGTCGCCGCCGGCCGGATGTCGCCGAGCACCTCGCCGCAGACGGCGAAATGTTCATCGGCGTCCTTGATATCGGTGAGGTAGTAGGTCGCGCGGACGATATCGGCCATGTCGAAGCCGGCCTCCTTCAGGGCAGCTTCGATGGTCTTGAAACAGTTGCGTGACTGGCTCGTGACATCCGACGGCATCGTCATCGTGGTGTAATCATAGCCCGGTGGTGCCGGCGACGAAGACGAAGTCGCCGTCGACGACGGCGCGGCTGTAGCCGGCGGTCTTTTCGAACGGCGAACCGGTGGAGATCAGGCGTCGGGTCATGGCAGGCCTCTCGGATGAATGGGCGGGGTTTAAGGGCTTTTGCTGCAGATGCGCAACCCCGGAAGGGGCTCGCGAGAAGCTAGCGCCAGCGGGTGACATCCGATCGGGCCGCCGCCGTTCCACTCCAGCGCCGCACCACGATATCCCGGACGATCATGACCGCGAGCATGATCAGGACCAGCGTCGGCACCAAGGTGCGACGGCGCTGGACTGTCCCGTTCCGGGGCGTGCCGGCGCTCACGCCGCGCATGAGATCAGCGTCGCCTTGCGCGCGCGGCGCGACTTCCGTTCGGAGGCACCGGTCGCCATGATCATGCCGTGCGGCGCCGTCGAGCGCGCCGCTGATGAGCTCGCGGCCGAGCAGGCGCTCGCGCTCGAACGGTCCCGGCAGCTGCAGGCCGGCGGTCTTCTCGGCCGTGAAGCCGTAGCGGGCGTAGTAGGGCGCATCGCCGAGCAGGATCACGGCGCCATGGCCGCGGGCCGTGGCAATCGCCAGCGCTTCGTCCATCAGCGCGGCGCCGACGCCGAGGCCGCGCGCGTCCGGATCGACGGCCAGCGGCCCCAGCATCAGCGCCTCGCGCCCACCGGCGCTGACGTGCCACAACCGCACGGTCCCAATGAGCTGGCCATCGCGAACCGCCGACAGGGCGAGGCCTGCGGCGGGCGCGCGTCCGTCGCGCAGGCGCTGGCAGGTGCGCTCGTGGCGATTGTCGCCAAAGCAGGCATCCAGCAGCGCCTCGCGCGCCGGCACGTCGGAGGCATGTTCCGCACGGATCACGAACGGAGCGGCAGTCCGAAGGGGCGCAGTCTGATTGGTCCGAACAGCAGTCATGGCACGTCAGTCCCCGGCTCGCCGCAGCAGGCTTTGCCCGCGCGGAAGCTCGTCATGTCAGGTCAGGGGAAGATCGATCGCTCCCTGCCCCGCATGCGGGGAAGGGTCGGGGCGGGGAAGGCCCCACCCGGCGCTTCAGGAAATGCGAGCGCTCAGATGTGGTAGGTCTCTCAGCGGCGGGATGCCGTTGAACGCCACCGCCGAGTAGGTCGACGTATAGGCCCCGGTGCCTTCGATCATCACCTTGTCGCCGATCGAGAGCGTCACCGGCAGCGGATACGGCAGCTTCTCGTACATCACGTCGGCCGAATCGCAGGTCGGGCCGGCGAGCACGCAAGGCGCCATGTCCGCGCCGTCATGCGGCGTGCGGATGGCATAGCGGATCGACTCGTCCATGGTCTCGGCGAGACCGCCGAACTTGCCGATGTCGAGATAGACCCAGCGCACCTCGTCCTCGTCGCTCTTCTTCGAGATCAGCACCACTTCCGACTCGATGATCCCGGCATTGCCGACCATGCCGCGGCCCGGCTCGATGATCGTCTCCGGGATCTGGTTGCCGAAATGCTTGCGCAGCGCGCGGAAGATCGAGCGGCCGTACTGCATGACCGGCGGCACGTCCTTCAGGTACTGCGTCGGGAAGCCGCCGCCCATGTTGACCATGGTCAGGTTGATGCCGCGCTCGGCGCAGTCGCGGAACACCGTCGAGGCCATCGCCAGCGCGCGGTCCCACGCCTTCACCTTGCGCTGCTGCGAGCCGACATGGAACGAGATGCCGCACGGCTCGAGGCCCAGACGCTTGGCGAGGTCGAGCACCTCGACCGCCATCTCCGGGTCGCAGCCGAACTTGCGCGACAGCGGCCACTCGGCGCCGGCGCAGTCATAGAGGATGCGGCAGAACACCTTGGCGCCGGGCGCGGCGCGCGCGATCTTCTCGACCTCGGCGGCGCAGTCGACCGCGAACAGGCGAATGCCGAGCGCGTAGGCGCGCGCGATGTCGCGCTCCTTCTTGATGGTGTTGCCGAAGGAGATGCGGTCGGGCGTCGCACCGGCGGCCAGCGCCATCTCGATCTCGGCCACCGTCGCGGTGTCGAAGGAGGAGCCGAGCGAAGCCAGCAGCGACAGCACTTCGGGCGCAGGATTGGCCTTCACCGCGTAGAACACGCGGCTGTCCGGCAGCGCCCTGGCGAAGGTCACGTAGTTGTCGCGCACGATGTCGAGGTCGACAACGAGACAGGGCTCGGTGTCCAGACCTTCCTCGCGGCGGTTGCGCAGGAATTCCCGGATACGATCGGTCATAGCACCCTCCAAACGGCCCCAGCGACGGGAGCCCGTTCAAAATGATCGCGGCATAGGTGCTCTGGCGCCGCCGCGTGATGGAGACGCGGAGAAGCCTCGGACCTAGAGCCGAATTGTGCTGCCGTGGATTGGTTGGGAATTTCCCGCCCGCACACCTGGCAATGAAGGACAAGCCTTTTCAGTAGCCCGCGCCGGCTTTGGACTGCCGGTAGAGACCAAAAAAGCCCGATCCGTCGTTGCTTTAAGTCGCGTCCCCCGTTGAGAGCGGGGTGCGCCGGTTCGCCTCCGGCTGCCAGTCACGGTTGCAAGAGGTGAGGGGACCTTCAACGGCATCTCTTGAGAGAGATGCTGGGCGCTTGGGTCATCGACCCCTGCGCCCCTCGGTTCCTCATCCCTTGGCGGCTGTCCGGCCTCTTGTCCGGATACCTACCGACTGACACACGACCACAGGCACGTGCGAAATTGGGCAAGTCCGCACATAAGGGTTTTGACTCTTGATCGCAAGAAAATTTTCAGCGTCGCGAGAGGATTTCCCTGGCGTGTGCTTGCAGAGCACAGCGCGAGCAACGGAGCCGATGGGAGTCTGAACGGGCGTTAAGCAAGTTTAATGAGATGTAACGCTCACGCTAGCCGGCTAGCGTTTTCGCGCGCGGCTCAGGCGCGCTTCATGAAAGGCTCGACGCGTTGGGCGGCGCGGATGAAGCCGATCATCACGAGCACACCAAGCCCGAACAGCAGCGCCTGCACGATGTGCGTGCCGGTATCGCCGAGCCCGAGCAGGATCGAGAGCGCCCAGCCGCCGGCGAACGCCGCGCCGAACACTTCGGCGCCGATCAGGATCGCGGCCGAGAGGACGGTGATCACGCTGGTCCACACGATCTGGCGGGAGGCGGTCGGCGAAGTCTGTGCGTTCATGGTCTGAAGGTCCTTTTAACGGGCGCAATCTCTCTGAAATGGGAAGCCGCCGCAAGGGCAAAAGGGGCCTGAAAATGGCCGCCCGGATGCTATATCTAGTCGGGATAATACGGGACAGAGACAGGCCTTTTGCGATGTCAGACACAGCCAGCACCACCGTTGCCGCCGAGACCAATCCGCTGCTGAAGGCCTGGGAGACGCCGCACCAGACCCCGCCCTTCGACGAGATCAGGCCGGAGCATTTCCTGCCCGCCTTCGAGCGCGCCTTCGCCGATCACGCCGCGGAGGTCAACGCCATCACCCATGATCCGGCGCATCCCGACTTCGCCAACACCATCACGGCGCTGGAGCGCTCCGGCAAGCTGCTCTCCAAGGTGTCGGCGGTGTTCTACGACCTGGTCTCGGCGCATTCCAACCCGGAGATCCTGGAGATCGACAAGGAGGTCTCGCTGCGGATGGCGCGGCACTGGAATCCGATCATGATGAACGCGGTGCTGTTTGGCCGCATCGCACTGCTGCACGACAACCGCGCCAATTTGACGCTCACCGGCGAGGAGCAGCGGCTGCTCGAACGCACCTATACCCGCTTCCATCGCGCCGGCGCCGGCCTTACCGAGGACGCCAAGCATCGCATGGCCGAGATCAACGAGAAGCTCGCGCAGCTCGGCACCAGCTTCAGCCATCATCTCCTCGGCGACGAGCAGGGCTGGTTCCTGGAGCTCGGCGAGGACGATCGCGCGGGGCTCTCCGGCAGCTTCGTCGCTGCCGCCAAGGCCGCGGCAGACGAGCGCGGCATGCCGGGCAAGGCGATCGTGACCCTGTCGCGCTCCTCGGTCGAGCCGTTCCTGCAGAGCTCCGCCCGGCGCGACCTGCGCGAGAAGGTGTTCCGCGCCTTCACCGCACGCGGCGACAATGGCAACGACAATGACAACAATGCCGTGATTGGCGAGATCCTGTCGCTGCGGCAGGAGGCCGCCGGCATCATGGGCTTCCCGACCTATGCCGCCTATCGCCTGGAGGACTCCATGGCGAAGACGCCGGAGGCCGTGCGCGGCCTGCTGGAGCGGGTCTGGAAGCCGGCGCGGGCCAAGGCGCTCGCCGACCGCGACGAGCTGCAGAAGCTGATCGCGGCCGAGGGCGGCAATTTCCAGCTCGCGCCCTGGGACTGGCGCTACTACGCCGAGAAGCTGCGGCAGGCCAAAGCCAATTTCGACGATGCCGCGATCAAGCCCTATCTGACGCTGGAGAACATGATCGCGGCCGCCTTCGACTGCGCCACCCGGCTGTTCGGCGTCACCTTCGCCGAGCGTCACGACGTCCCGGTCTGGCATCCGGATGTCCGGGTGTTCGAGGTCCGAGATGCGAAGGGCGAGCACAAGGCGCTGTTCTATGGCGACTACTTCGCCAGGCCCTCGAAGCGCTCCGGCGCCTGGATGACCTCGCTGCGCGACCAGCAGAAGCTCGACGGCGCGATTGCGCCCTTGATCATCAATGTCTGCAACTTCGCCAAGGGCGCCGACGGCCAGCCGGCCCTGTTGTCGCCCGATGAGGCGCGCACTTTGTTTCACGAGTTCGGCCACGGCCTGCATGGCATGATGTCGAACGTGACCTATCCGTCGCTGTCGGGCACATCCGTGTTCACGGATTTCGTCGAACTGCCCTCACAGCTCTACGAGCACTGGCAGGAGCGTCCCGAGGTACTGCAGAAGTTCGCCACGCACTACCAGACCGGCGAGCCGCTGCCGGAAGACCTGCTCAAGCGCTTCCTCGCCGCCCGCAAGTTCAACCAGAGCTTTGCCACCATCGAGTTCGTCTCCTCGGCCCTGATCGATCTCGAATTCCACACCCAGCCGGCGTCAGCCAGCAAGGACGTGGCGGCCTTCGAGCGCGCCGAGCTCGCCAAGATCGGCATGCCCGAGGAAATCGTGCTGCGGCATCGCCCGACCCAGTTCGGCCATATCTTCTCCGGCGACCATTATGCCTCGGGCTATTACAGCTACATGTGGTCGGAGGTCATGGACGCCGATGCCTTCGGCGCGTTCGAGGAGGTGGGCGACGTCTTCGACCCGGCGACGGCGAAGCGCCTGCTCGACAACATCTATGCGTCGGGCGGCTCGGTCGATCCGGAAGCGGCCTATGTCGCTTTCCGCGGCCGCGAACCGGAGCCGGATGCACTGTTGCGGCGGCGCGGGCTGTTGCCGACGGCGGCGTAGCGCGTTGGCGCGACGCTCTCTCCTTCGTCACGGCCGGGCTCGACCCGGCCATCCACGCGACACCGCGTACTCGGAACGGCGTGGATGCCCGGGACAAGCCTGGGCATGACGACGTGGAGGCAGTGAGCACGAACGAGAGGCCGCGACGTACTGGATGCCCGCCTGCGCGGGCATGACGGCGCGAGTAAGAGGACGTGCCTCAGGCCAATGCATGGGCCGTGCGTTGTTCTGCCTTGGCCGCCTGCCCATGCCCCTGCGGCCGCAACGCGCGGCCTAGCGCCATCAGCGGGAAATAGTGACGATACATGCCATAGCGCAGCATGAAGGCGCGAGAGAGCTCAGGGCCCTGCATCAGCCGCTCCGATAGGCTCGGATCGGTGAGCTTGATGGTCTGGCCGACGCCATAGCCGGGGAAGCCGGTGCCGGTGAACTCCGGCTCGTCCCAGGTGCCGGCGGACTGATGCTCGACGAGGTAGCTGCAGCCGCGCTCGATCGCCTCGCGATCCCCGGGACGGTTGACGGCGAGCAGCGCCATCAGCGCCCAGGCGGTCTGCGAGGCCGTCGTGGTGCCGCGGCCGACCGCCGAGACATCCATGTAGGAGGCGCAGCTCTCGCCCCAGCCGCCATTGGCCTGCTGGTGCGCGACCAGCCAGTCGCAGGCGCGCTGGACGTAGGGCTGGCTCATGTCCTCGCCGATCGCGGCCAGCGCGGGCAGCACCGCGCCGGTGCCGTAGACGTAGTTGACGCCCCAGCGGCCGAACCACGGGCCTTCCGGCTCCTGCTCGCGGCGGATGAAGTCGAGCGCACGCGTCATGGCGGGATGGTTGCGCGACAGGCCGAGCTTGCCGAAGGCTTCGACGACATGGGCGGTGACGTCGACCGACGGCGGATCGAGCGCCTCGCCGAAGTCGCAGAACGGAATCTTGGTCAGGATCTGCTGGTTGTTGTCCTTGTCGAAGGCGCCCCAGCCGCCGCTCCTGCTCTGCATGCCGACCAGCCAGTCGACGCCGAGCTGGATCGCCTCGTCGATCCCCTTGGCCTTCCATTTGGGCTCGTGCCGCAGCGGCGCCAGCGCGATCAGCGCCACCGCGGTGTCATCCGTGTCGGGATAGTAGTTGTTGGCGTATTCGAACGCCCAGCCGCCGGGCTTGACGTGCGGCAGCTTGACCGACCAGTCGCCGGGGACCCGCACCTGACGCTCGAGCACCCAGTTCACGGCCTTGTCGACCGCCTCGGGATATTCGCCCGTGACGCCGGCGTCGTCGAAGGCCAGCAGCGTCAGAATGGTGTCCCAGACCGGGCTGTTGGTGGCCTGGATGTAGGTCGCCTCGCCGACATCGACGCGCCAGCCCGGATCGTTCAGGGCATCGAGACCCCTTGGCCATGACCGGATGATTGAGCGGATAACCTTCGACATAAAGCGCCATCAGGCCGTAGATCCAGGGCGGCTGGATGCCGCCCCAGGCGCCGTCGAAATCCTGGTGGCGGATCATCCATTCCAGCACGCGGCTGGTGGCTGCGGGGCGAAACAGGCCGAGGTTGAGCCTGTTGCCGAAGTTCTGCAGGGCGTGGAGAACCTTGTCGGCGCCGCGGAAGAACTTGTCCCAGCCGCCGGCATTGGGCTTGACCGGCAGCTCGTAGTCGAACGCGTCGCGTCCGCGCGGAAACAGCGCGTCGAGCCGGTTCTGCGGCGGCAGCGGCCGGCTCGGCCGGCGCGCCGACAGCACCGCGATCGGCATCAGGGTGGCGCGCGCCCATTGCGCGAAATTGTAGATCGAGAACGGAAACCAGACCGGGAACCAGATCACCTCGGGCGGGATGTTCGGCACCTTCTCCCACGGCCATTCGCCGATCAGCGCGAGCCAGTAGCGGGTGAAGACGCGGACATTGCGCAAACCGCCCTTGGCCTCGATCCATGCGCGCGCGCGAGCGCAGCGCCGGCTCGTCGTCGCGGAATCCGAGCGAGCGCAGCGCCGCATAGGCCTCGACTGTCGCGTTGATGTCGCCGTTCGGCGCGTCGTGATAGATCTGCCAGGCGCCGTCGCTCCGCTGCGTATCCAGGAGCGACTGCCCGAGCCGCTTGCGCAAGGGGTGATCCTCGAGCCCCATGAACCACAGCGCGAGGCACCATTGCGCCTCCATGCAGGCGTTGGATTCGGCGCGCCCGACCCAATGGCCGTCGGGCTTCTGGTTCGCGATCAGCCATTCTGCCGCCGCCCGTACCGTCGATCGCAAGGCCGTCTCGATAATTGCCTGGATCGCGGGCAGTGGGCTCGGATGTCGGGCCATCGAACGTCATCAGTACAAATTCCCTCGGCAGCCCCCCGGGCGCCCGTCTGGTCGGCTTTTCAGGATTTGATCTACCCCGCCGTATAGGCAATTTCCGCGATCAAGCCAATTCACGAGGCCATAGACCTTGCGGCTGAACGCGCGCGAGATGCAGTTTTGGCGAGCAAATCCGGCGTTTTCGCAATGATGATTAACAGGCCGGCGGTGATGCAGGCGTGACATGCGTCACGCGCGGCGGAACACGCGGGCGACGGTAAAATCCTATCACAGATGCAGATGATTGCGGACCAGCGGCAGGAAAAAGATGGCCGCCGTGATCACGAAGCCGAGCGCCCACAGGATCGAGCGCAGCGCCGGGCGATCGCCGACATAGGTCAGCACATAGGCCGATCGCACGATCACGAACAGCACCGAGAGCTCGTTGATCAGGTTCTGCGGTGCGACGCGGAATTCGGCCAACAGCACTGCGACCGCAAAGAACGGGAACGCCTCGATGCCGTTCTGGTGCGCGCCGAGCGCGCGTGCCCGGAGGCCGTCCTGATAAAAGGCCGGATCACGCGGCCGCGCGTTGTCATACTGCTTCGCATTGGCCCATTTCACCGGCACGATCGTCAGCAGATAGAGCACCACGTTGGCGAAAATGCACCACTCGGCAATGGTCATGGCTCCTCCGCCCGATGACTTGATCGTAACAGCCATTATCTTGACAAGGTTGGCGCCAGCCGCCAAGTCACCTTGCACAACTCATGGGCACCATGACCGCGGTTATTCCTCTCGACAACGCAAAGCCTGCAGAGGCCACGGCCCCGTCGCGCGTCGGCGTGCTGCTGGTCAATCTCGGCACGCCTGATACGGCCGACGCTGCCGGGGTGCGGGTGTACCTGAAGGAGTTCCTGTCCGATCCGCGCGTGATCGAGAACCAGGGCCTGCTCTGGAAGCTGATCCTCAACGGCATCATCCTGCGCAGGCGGCCGCAGCAGAAGGCGCGGGACTACCAGACGATCTGGAACGTCGAGAAGAACGAATCCCCGCTGAAGACCATCACGCGCGGGCAGAGCGACAAGCTTGCCGCCGCGATTGCGGACCGCGCCCATGTCGTCGTCGACTGGGCGATGCGCTACGGCAACCCGTCGATCAAGGCCGGCATCGATGCGCTGACAGCGCAGGGGGCCGATCGCATCCTGATCGTGCCGCTCTATCCGCAATATTCGGCCGCGACCTCTGCAACCGTCTGCGACGAGGCCTTTCGCGTGCTCGCGGCCATGCGTGCGCAGCCGACCTTGCGGGTGACGCCGCCCTATTACGACGAGGACTTCTACATCGAGGCGCTCGCGAGCTCGATCGAGGCCCATCTGAAGACGCTGTCGTTCAAGCCGGAGCTGATCGTGGCCTCGTTCCACGGCATGCCGAAGGCATATGTCGACAAGGGCGATCCCTATCGCGAGCACTGCATTGCGACCACGGCGCTTGCTGCGCAGGCGGCTCGGGCTCGACGAGACCAGGCTGCTGCTCACCTTCCAGTCGCGCTTCGGCCGCGCCGAATGGCTGCAGCCCTACACCGACAAGACCATCGAGAAGCTGGCTCGCGACGGCATCAAGCGCATCGCCGTGGTGATGCCGGGCTTCACTGCCGACTGTCTCGAGACCCTGGAGGAGATCGCCGGCGAGAACGCCGAGATCTTCAAGCACAATGGCGGTGAGCAGTTCTCCGCAATCCCCTGCCTGAACGACAGCGATGAAGGCATGGACGTGATCCGGCAATTGGTGCTGCGCGAGTTGCAGGGCTGGATCTGACGCCTGCGGCGGGCGTGACACTTTCAAGTCCCGCGTCGTCATCACTTCGTCCAAGCCGGTTCTCTGAACCGGTCCCGCCGCCGCCGAGACAAAATCACGCGGCAATCCATCATGTATGGTTGCGGCGGAATGGTGTGGGAGCTTCGTCTCTCGCCTTGGAGGTTTTATGAGCGGTTTCGACATTTTCGCGATTGCGGTGGCGCTCTTGGTCGTCTTCACGCTGTTCGCCGGCGTCAAGACGGTGCCGCAGGGCTTCGACTGGACCGTGGAGCGGTTCGGTAAATACACCCGCACGCTGTCGCCTGGCCTGAACATCATCGTGCCCTATTTCGACCGGGTCGGGCGCAAGATGAACATGATGGAGCAGGTGATCGACATCCCCGAGCAGGAGGTGATCACCAAGGACAACGCCACCGTGACGGTCGACGGCGTCGCCTTCTTCCAGGTGTTCGACGCGGCGAAGGCAAGCTACGAGGTCGCCAACCTCGCGCAGGCGATCATCGTGCTGACCATGACCAATATCCGCTCGGTGATGGGCTCGATGGATTTGGACCAGGTGCTGTCGCATCGCGACGAGATCAACGAGCGGCTGCTGCGGGTGGTCGACGCCGCGGTGTCGCCCTGGGGCCTCAAGGTCAACCGCATCGAGATAAAGGACATCGTGCCGCCGGCCGATCTGGTCGAGGCGATGGGCCGGCAGATGAAGGCCGAGCGCGTCAAGCGCGCCGACATCCTGCAGGCGGAGGGCCAGCGGCAGTCGGAGATCCTGCGCGCGGAAGGTGCGAAGCAGAGCCAGATCCTGCAGGCCGAGGGCCGCCGGCAATCCGCATTCCTCGACGCCGAGGCGCGTGAGCGCGCGGCGCAGGCCGAGGCCAAGGCGACGGAAATGGTATCTGTGGCGATCAGCCAAGGCGACGTCGCGGCGCTCAACTACTTCATCGCCGACAAATACATCAAGGCGTTCGGTCAGATCGCGGACTCGCCGAACCAGAAGGTGATCATGCTGCCGGTCGAGGCGATGGGCATGCTGGGCTCGCTCGCCGGCATCGGCGAGATTGCGAAAGCGACCTTCGGCGAGAGCGCCAGCTCGGCCCAGGCCGCCGCGCGCCGCGGCGCCTCGGTCCCGTCGGCGGGTGCCACGCCGCCAGTCACGCCACCGCGGACCTGAGATGAGAGGCATATCATGAGCGAGATGTTCGTCACGCTCGGCACCTGGAACTGGCTGATCTTCGGCGTCATCCTGATGGCGCTGGAATTGGCCGCGCCCGGCGTGTTTCTGTTCTGGTTCGGTCTGGCCGCGCTGCTGGTCGGGCTCGCGTCGTTCGCGTTCAATCCGTCCTGGCAGCTGCAGATCCTGCTGTTCGCACTGTTTGCCGCCGCGGCCGTGCCGCTGTGGCGGCGCGTTGCGCGCAGCGCCAGGGTCAACAGCGACAACCCGTTTCTCAACCGCCGTGCCGCAGCGCTGGTCGGCCGCGTCTTCACCTTGGAGAAGCCGATCATCGATGGCTCCGGGACCGTGCGTATCGGCGACACGATTTGGCGCGTCGCCGGGCCAGACGCACCGGCCGGCAGCCGCGTGCGGATCGTGCGGGCCGACGGTGCCAATCTCACGGTGACGGGAGAGTAATGACTTTGCCCATCATTCCGGGGCGACGCGTCAGCGTCGAACTATGGTGCGCAGTTGCGCACCTGAGAAATCTCGAGATTGTTTTACGATCTCGACCTCGAACATCGAAATTCCGGGTTCGGCCCCGTCGGGGCCGCCCCGGAATGACGACCTAGGGCTTGCTGCCACGCCAACGCTCGGCGAAGCCGTGCAGCGGCATGAACGTGGCGTGCAGTTCGCGTCCGAGCGGCGTCAGTGCATAGCCATCGTCACCGAGTGCGATGAAGCCGGCCGCGCGCAGCTCGTCGAGCCTGCTTTGCAGCACGGTCGGCGAGGCCTCGTCGCAGGCGGCGCGCAGCGCCCGCGAGGTCAGGGCATGGTCCCGCAACTCCCACAGGATCCGCAAGCTCCAGCGCCGTCCCAAGAGGTCCAGCAGCGCCATGATCGGCCGCCCCGTGCGTGAGCCACGGACGCCACGCGGCTTTGCCGGCTTCGGCATCGAATCATCCTTGTTTGATGCTACGGAAAGTGTAGCATATCGCTACAATAAATGTAGCACCGAGAAGAGAGCTCCGCCATGTCACGGATATCAGCGCTCACGCCGCCTTACGCCGCCCGACATCCAGGCCCAGTTCGAGCGCATCATGCGCGGCGCGCCGCCGCTGACGCTGTTTCGCGTGATGGCGGGCCATGCGCAGGGCCTGGGAGAAATTTCGCGGCGGCAGCCTGCTCGATCGCGGTCCGTTGTCGTTGCGTGAGCGGGAGATCGTCATCGACCGCACTTGCGCGCTGAATGCCTGCGAATATGAATGGGGCGTGCATGTCAGCGTGTTCGCGCAAGCAGCAGATCTCGGCGCGGAGGAAATCCGTGCAACTGTGGTCGAAGGGGCCGATGCGCCGTGCTGGTCGGCGGCGGAGCGGGCGCTGATCGCAGCGGTCGATGCCCTGCATCATCGGTCGACGTTGAGCGACGATGAGTTCGCCGATCTCTCGGCGCATTATGATGACGACCGGATCCTGGAGATCATCCTGCTCTGCGGCTTCTATCGCACCGTGTCGTACCTGGCGAACGGGCTGGCGCTGCCGCTGGAGGACAATGCGGCGCGGTTTCCTGCCGGCTGTTAATCCGGTCCGTCATTCCGGGGCGGTGCGAAGCACTGAGCCCGGAATCTCGAAATTGTTTTGCGATCTCGTCCATAACATCGAGATTCTCAGGTGTGCAACTGCGCACCAGAGTTCGACGCTGCGCGTCGCCCGGGAATGACGACGTTGCCTTTTACGCCACGCCCGCGCGCAGCAAATCATGCATGTGCAAAATGCCGACCGGCTTGCCGGCATCGGTGACGACCAGCGTGGTGATGTTGGCCGAATTCAGGATTTCCAGCGCCTCGGAGGCCAGCGCATCGCTGCGCACCGTCTTCGGGCTGGCCGTCATGATCTCGTCGACCGAAGCCGTCTGCAGGTCCGGCCGCATTTTTCGGCGGAGGTCACCGTCGGTGATGATACCGGCGACATGGCCGCTTCCGTCAACGATGACGACGCAGCCTAACCCCTTGGCCGACATCTCGACCAGCGCCTCCGACATCACGGTGCCCACAGGCTTCAGCGGCACCGCGTCGCCCGAGCGCATCAGGTCTGAGATGTGCTTGAGCATGGCGCCGAGTTTGCCGCCCGGATGGAAATTGGCGAATTCGAGCGCGGTGAAGCCGCGGCTCTCCAGCAACGCGATCGCGAGCGCATCGCCGATCGCGGCCTGCATCAAAGTGGAGGTGGTCGGCGCGAGATTATGCGGGCAGGCCTCACGCGCCTTCGGCAGCTCGAGCACGATGCCGGCGGCCGATCCGAGCGAGGAGGCCGCATTCGACGTCACCGCGATCATGGGAATCGCGAAACGCTTGGCGTAGTTGATCAGCGTCTTCAATTCCGGCTGCTCGCCCGACCACGACAGCGCGATGATGACGTCGTCAGTCGTGATCATGCCGAGATCGCCATGGCCGGCTTCCGCGGCATGGACGAAGAAGGCGGGCGTGCCGGTCGACGCCAGGGTGGCCGCAAACTTCCGCGCCACATGCCCCGACTTGCCGAGTCCGGTGATGATGGCGCGTCCCTGGGCCTTGCGGATCAGCTCGACCGCGGTCACGAACGCTGGCGCCAGCGATCCCTGCAGCGCAGCCGCGATCGCCGCGATGCCATTGCTGCCCGCCTCCAGCGTCCGCAGCGCCGATTGCACGTCGGCATGGGCGGCAGGGGGCTCAATCAGAGGTTTCGATGTGGGCATGGGCATCCGGAACAAGCGAGATCGAATACGCCCGTCCTTTACCATGGGTGAGGCGGCAAGAGGGCCATCAACAGCCCATTAACCATATTTGTTTTTACTCCCTTAACGGCAATTGTCCGGCTGGCACTGGGTCTTTCGGATAAATTTCTGATTTTGTTGGAGTATTTCGATCGTGGGGTTGGGGCCTGCCAGTGCTCGGGGGCGGCATGCGCTGATCTTTGGCGCGTCGCTCGCGTGTCTCTTGCTGGCCACGGTCGGCGCGGGCCCCGCCAGAGCCCAGAGCATCGATGTGCTGAGTCCGGTGCGCGACGGGTTCCTGGCGCCGCAGGATTCGCCGCTGCGACGGACCGCAGCCGCCGACACGCCCGCCGATGCCGTGCCCAATACCGCCAGATCCCGGCACCGACACCATGGCGCCGTCGCGCATCGGGCAGGTGCCGACGTACGGCCTTCCGGCCGCCAGCGGCGCCGCCGATTCCGGCTATGATTCGCTGAACCGCACCCGCAAGAAGCCGAAATATTACCCCGGCCAGGCGCGGCCGAAGCCGCCGCCGGGACCCGGCACGCCGGCCCCCGACGCCGCGCAGCCTGATCTCACGGGCCAGCTCCGGCTCTCGATCCCGCCGTCGGCGAGCGCCAACAGACAGCCGCTCGCACCGGCCATGGCCGGCAGCGTGGTGGGCCAGCCGCCGCGCAAGCGGCTCAAGGTCGACGACGATCCGTTCGGCGCGGTCGGCGATTATCTCGGCCCGTTCATGGTGAAGTCGGCAGTCGAGATCTCGGCCGGCTACGATTCCAATCCGGGCCGGCTCGCCAATGAGCGCGGCCTGCCGTTCTGGGTGGTGGCGCCGGAACTGGTCGTGGCGTCGGATTGGGACCGCCACGCTTTGGTCGCCGACCTCAGGGGCTCGTTTACCGGCTATGGCGGCACCTTGCCCGCGAGCATCGATGGCGGCGTCAATCCGGCGCCGACCAATATCGACCGTCCCGATTTCACCGGCCATGTCGACGGCCGCATCGACGTCACCCGCGACACCGACATCACCGCGCAGCTCAGGCTTCGCGCCGCGACTGATAATCCCGGCAGCCCGAACATCCAGGCCGGGCTCGCGGAATATCCTGTCTACACCACGCTCGGCTCGACGGTCGGCTTCGACCAGCGCTTCAACCGGCTGCAGGTCTCGGCCGGCGCCACGATCGACCGCACCAGCTATCAGCAGAGCAAGCTGACCGACGGCTCGATCTCCTCCAATGACGACCGCAACTTCAACCAGTATGGCGGCGTCGGTCGCATCTCCTATGAGGTGCTGCCATGGCTGAAGCCGTTTGCGGAAGTCGAGGGCGACACCCGCGTGCATGATCTGCGTCTCGACCGCTCCGGCTATCAGCGCGACTCCGATGGCGGCTATGCCAAGGCCGGCACCTCGTTCGAGCTGACCCGCCTGCTCACCGGCGAGGTCTCGATCGGCTATGCCGCGCGCAACTATGTCGATCCCAGGCTGAACCGGCTCGAAGGTTTCCTGACCACTGCCTCGCTGGTGTGGACCGTGACGCCGCTGACGACGGCAAAATTCTTCACCGACACCCAACTTGCAGAGACCACGCTCGCCGGCGCCTCGGGCATCCTGGTGCGCACCTACACGATCGAGGCCGACCACGACTTCCGCCGCTGGCTCACCGCGATCGGCAAGTTCACGGTCGGCACGCTCGACTACCAAGGCTATGGCCGCAGCGACAAGACCTACTCGCTGGAAGGCGACGTCATCTACAAGCTGACCCGCAACCTCTGGCTCAAAGGCTCATTGCGCCGCGACATGCTGGACTCGAACGTCGCCGGCGCGAGCTCGGCCGCGACGGTGGTGATGTTGGGCGTGCGGCTGCAGAACTGAGGCGCAGTCCCGGCGCGGCATATTAATCGTCATACCCCGCGCAGGCGGGGCATCCAGCACGCCTCGGCTTCTCAGTGGATCACTGCTGTGTCTGGAATACTGGATCGCCCGCCGGAGCCTGTCATCCGGCCGGCCAGAGGCCGGACCGGGTGGCGGACGATGACAGTGGAGCGTATAGCGCGGCTCACAATCCCATCATGCGAAATACCAGGCCGCGCATGCTCACGCCGTGATGGTGGTGGCGGTGGTGAGCATGGCGGGGCGCTTCGTCCTCGTCGGCGGATGCCGTCGACGGGCCGTTGCGCTCGGGGCCGATGGCGTCGAACGCGGCCTTCTGTTCGTCGCTGAGCGAATTGTAGAACGTGTCGAGCGCCGGGCGCACCGATACCGAGCGCCTGGAGCATCGCGTCGAGCCGCGCGCCTACCGCATCGAGCCGCGCCGGCGGCGTGCGCGCCTCGGTCGGCGGGCAGGACGATTGCAGGATGTCGACGGCTTTCGCCGTCGCATCCTGCAACGCGGTCAGGCTCGCGCGCTGTGCGTCGGTCGGCTTCACCTCGCGCTCGATCTGCTCGCTCGGCCAGGGAGTCGTCGACTGTGGAACAGTGGACTGCGCCGCGCTGCAGCTGCCGCCGTTGCGCTGGTGTCGCCGTGCTGCGCGGTGCGCTGCTCCGAAGCCAGCGCGGTGATCTTCGCCTTCTGGTCGTCGCTGAGCAGCCCGTAGAACTTGTCGAGCGCCGGCTTCACGAGTATTGACGGCGTCGCGCATCGCCTGGACCCGCTGCTGCATGGCGGCGAGCCGGCTCGGCGCGGTCAGCGGCACGTCCTTCGGACAGGAATTGCGGATCAGTTCGGCGGCCTTCTGCGAGGCATTGGCGAGATCGTCGAGCGCCGCCGCCTGCTCCTGATTGGGCTTGAATGGCGTTGCGGAATTGCTCGACCGGGAAGCCGGCGATGTCGTCTTGCTGTCACTGCCGCACATGTCGGCCAGCGTCGTCGATGTCGTGTTATTCCTAGCTGCAGGTGCCGGCCGTGTCGCGCCGCTGCTCTCGGGGAGATACGCGGCATAGCCATTCAGCGCGCCGTAATCATAGGGGCCGAACAAGCCGGCATAGAGATCGCCATAGCCATAATCCCAGAACGGATCGTAGTCGCCGCCCCACCAGGCGTAGTCATAGAAATCGTCATAGGCATACGGCCAGAACACCGGGCCGACCCAGCCGAAGCCGCCATGAGCATGGCGCCACCACAGCCCGCCATGGTGATGCGCGAAGGCAGCCCCTGCGACAGCCGCGGTGATCGCAGCGCGGCTCGCCGGATTGCGTAAGCCGCCGCGCGCGTGCATGGCGGCCGTGACCTGACGCGACGACAGCGCATGGCCGACCGCGCGCGCGTTCCGCTGCATCACGCGGTTCGATACGGCATGGTTGTTCGGCGCTGCGCGATGGCCCGCCGCGATGCTGGCCGGCGCATGGCCGCGGCCCGGCGCATTGTGCCCTGCGAAGCTTCGGCCGGATGGACCATGACCAGCAAAGCCGTGGCCGGACGGGGCTCGACCCGCAAATCCGTGTCGTCCACCGCCTGGCGCGGCGTGCATGGCATGAAAGCCGCCGTGCGGTGCGCCACCGGGATGAAAGCCGCCGCCGTGAAAACCTCCAGCGGCTCGCATGCCGCCGCCATGGAAGCCGCCTCCGCCCGGATGAAAGCCTCCGCCGCCGTGGAAGCCACCGCCGCCAGCATGGAAGCCGCCGCCACCACCGTGGAATCCGCCTCCGCCGCCTGCATGGAAGCCGCCGCCACCACCGTGGAATCCGCCGCCTCCGCCACCATGAAAGCCGCCACCACCGCCGCCTCCGTGGGGGCCGCCTCCACCGCCGCCGCGCCCTGGAGCCGCCTGCGCCGGGTCGGTCAACACGAGGCCTGCAACAGCACCCGCGAGCATTGCGGCAATGAGCAACGAAACCTGTCTGCCGGAAATTCTCATGGTGTCCTCCACCTGGCAGAAGGGCGGGTCGGGAAAACCGGCAACGCCACGCATTACTTTTGAGAACAGTCGTTTGAGGAACGGTCTTTTTTAGGAACTGTTTTGGGCCTCAATAAGTTCCGCGTCCCGGAGCGGGGCTGGGCAGGTCGCCATCCTGCTCCCCGCCAAACAATCTTGTACACTCCTAGGTTGTGATTGCGCGCGGCAACATTCGGCGACAGAGCGGTGCGCGCCGCGACGTGAACCGCTGCGTTGACGTGCGCCTCATGCTTGCGCGCCGGGCGGAAACCTGAATGATCTGCCTGCATTCTTCCAGTGTTGCCGCGGTCGATTGGACGACGCCGGTGCTGGCGCATATTTGCTTGGAGATAGTCCGAAGATGGCGACGCTCAGTCCGCAGGGCACCTTCCCGCCATGGCAGTCGGGGTCGCTTGGGTTCGACCTGACGTGCGAGGCCGTGCTTGGCTGCACATTTGCGGCCCTGGCGTTTGCGGCTGCAATCTTCGTGTGGCGCCGCCACAGGGACCTGCTGCCGATCTTCGTCGCGCTGTTGTCCGGCCTGGGCGTCTTCGCGCTGCTCGGCGCGGTGAGCTGCGCCCTGTCGATCCTCACGCTGCAGACGCCGAGCCATGGCGCCCAGGCCGTTGTCAAAGGTCTGCTGGCGCTGATGTCGGTGCTGATCGGCGTCCCATTGTTGATCGGGCTGCCGCGTCTGCTGACGATGTCGACACGCGTTCAGCTGCAGCAGGCCTACGCGGCGCTGGAGGAGGAGACCCGGCAACGCCGCAAGGCGGAAGCCATGGTTCAGCGCTTCCAGGAAATGGAAGCCACCGAAGCCCAGGTGCGGCAGGCGCAGAAGATGGAAGCGATCGGTCAGCTCACCGGCGGCGTCGCGCACGACTTCAACAACGTGCTCACCGTGATCACCGGATCGATCGAGATGCTCAGCGACGGCGTGCAGGACCGGCCGCTGCTGGCCCAGATCACCGCCATGATCGGTGCCGCGGCGACGCGGGGCGCCGACCTGACCCGGCACCTGCTGGCCTTCGCCCGGCAGCAGCCGCTGCAGCCGCGCAGCACCGACATCAACGCTCTGCTTACGGATGTCGCCGGCCTGCTGCGTCCGACGCTTGGCGTGCAGGTGGAGATCGAGACGATGCTGGCGGGTGACGCCGCGCCGGTGCTGATCGATGCCAGCCAGCTCTCCACCGCGATCTTCAATCTCGCGCTGAACGCGCGCGATGCGATGCCCGATGGCGGCAAGCTCACGCTCGAGACCAAGAATGTCGTGCTCGACGCCGACTATGCCGGCCGCAACAGCGACGTCCAGCCCGGCAACTACGTCATGATCGCGGTGAGCGACACCGGAGAGGGCATTCCAGGCAGCCTGCTCGACAAGGTGTTCGAGCCGTTCTTCACGACCAAGGGGGTTGGAAAGGGATCGGGGCTCGGCCTGTCCATGGTCTATGGCTTCGTCAAGCAATCGAACGGGCACATCAAGATCTACAGCGAGGAGGGGCACGGCACCACCGTGAAGCTCTATCTGCCGCAGGCGAATTCCGCGCCCGGAGATGGACGACGACGCGCCGTTCGCCGAATTCGGCTTGCGTGACGGCGAGCATGGCGATGAAGTCATTCTGATCGTCGAAGACGATGTGCTGGTTCGCGACTACGTCGTCGCGCAGATCGAGCGCCTCGGCTATCGCACGCTGGTCGCCGGCAACGCCGCGGAGGCGCTTGCGATCGTCGACGGCTCCGATCACATCGATCTGCTGTTCACCGACGTGATCATGCCCGGCAGCATGAACGGCCGTCAGCTTGCAACCGAAGCCGTGAGGCGCCGGCCCGGCCTGAAGGTGCTCTACACCTCCGGCTACACCGAGAATGCCATCGTGCATCACGGCCGGTTAGACGCCGGCGTGATGCTGCTGGCAAAACCCTATCTCTCCTCCGAGCTCGCGCGCGGCATCCGCACGGCGCTGGCGACGTGAGTTTGCTCTGTGTAGGTGAGAGAGCCGGTGCTGGTCCGGCAAATCCAATTGTCGTCACCCGCGAAGGCGGGTGATCCAGTATTCCAGAGACCGTGGTGATCGACCGAGAAGCCGCGGCGTGCTGGACCGCCCGGTCAAGCCGCGCGATGACGCCCTGGTATGCGGCGCTAGGGCTGCAACTAACGGGTTGGCCGCCGCGCTCAGCGCGGCAGGTCGGTCTTGCCCATCAGGAAGGTGTCGATCGCCTGGGCGCAGAGGCGGCCTTCGCGGATCGCCCATACCACCAGCGACTGGCCGCGGCGCATGTCGCCGGCGGAAAACACCTTCGGCAGCGAGGTCTGGTAATCCCTGAGATTGGCCTTGACGTTGCCGCGCGGGTCGAGATCGACGCCGAGGCTCTTGAGCAGGCCCTCATGCACCGGGTGCACGAAACCCATCGCCAGCAGCACGAGGTCGGCCGCGAGCCCGAACTCGGTGCCGGGGATCGGCTTGAACTTGTCGTCGACGCGCACGCAGTTCAGCTTCTTCACGGCGCCGTTCTCGCCGGCGAAGCTCTGCGTCAGCACCGCGAATTCGCGCACCGCGCCCTCGGCCTGGCTCGACGACGTCCGCATCTTCAGCGGCCAGTTCGGCCAGGTCAGCCCCTTGTTCTCGCGCTCCGGGGGAGCTGCCATGATCTCGAGCTGCGTCACCGAGAGCGCGCCCTGGCGCAGCGAGGTGCCGATGCAATCGCTTCCGGTATCGCCGCCGCCGATCACGACGACATGCTTGCCCGCCGCCAAAATCTCGGCCGTATCGACCGGCTCGCCGCCGACGCGGCGGTTCTGCTGCGGCAGGAAGTCCATCGCGTAATGGATGCCGGTGAGCTCGCGGCCGGGGATCGGCAGGTCGCGCGGCGCTTCGGCACCGCCGGTCAGCGCCACCGCGTCGTAGTCCTTCAAGAGCGTCTTGGCATCGAGCCCGCCGGCCGCGCCGACATGGACGCCATAATGGAAGGTGACGCCTTCGCCTTCCATCTGCGCGATGCGGCGGTCGATGATGCCCTTCTCCATCTTGAAGTCGGGAATGCCGTAGCGCAGCAGCCCGCCGGCCTTGGCGTTCTTCTCGAACAGATGCACGTCGTGGCCGGCACGCGCGAGCTGCTGCGCGCAGGCCATGCCCGCAGGCCCCGAGCCGATCACCGCGACCTTCTTGCCGGTCTTGACCGTCGGCAGCTCGGGCTTGACCCAGCCCTGTTCGAACGCCTTGTCGACGATCGCGCACTCGATCGTCTTGATGGTGACCGGGTTGTCGTCGATGTTGAGTGTGCAGGACGCTTCGCAAGGCGCCGGGCAGATGCGGCCGGTGAATTCCGGGAAGTTATTGGTCGAGTGCAGGTTGCGCGCAGCCTCTTCCCAGTTGCCCTGATAGATCAGGTCGTTCCAGTCCGGGATCTGGTTGTTGACCGGGCAGCCCGGCGTGCCCGGCGCGGCCGAGCCGGTGCCGTGGCAATAGGGGATGCCGCAATTCATGCAGCGTGCGGCCTGGTCGCGCAGGTCTTTTTCGCTCAGCGGAACGACGAATTCCTGGAAATGCTTCAGCCGCTCGGCGACGGGCGCGTACTTGCGATCGTGCCGCTCGATTTCGAGAAAACCTGTGACCTTGCCCATTAACGTACGACGTCCCTGATCCATTCGAGCCTCCTGGTCCGAGACGGTGCTGCGCACCTCCTCACCACGAGGAACAGACATTTCGCTCTACCTTCCCCATCCTGAGGAGCGGCGCGCGCCGCGTTTCGAAGGATGAAGTCTTGATCTCGGCCTCATGGTTCGAGACGCCGCTAAGCGCCTCCTCGCCATGAGGAAATAGCTACGCCCCGATCGCGATCTTCGGCTCGGCGTCGGCGTTGGCGGCGAGCTCCTTCAGTGCGCGGCGGTACTCCACCGGCATCACCTTGCGGAACTTCGGCACGTAATTGGCCCAGTTCGCCAGAATATCGGCGGCGCGTTTCGACCCCGTCGCCTTGGCGTGACGCGTGATCAAGACGTGCAGGCGCTCCACATCGGAGGCCAGCAGGTTCTGGAACACGTCGACCCGGCCATGCGCCTCGAGGTCGCCCGACTGGTGATAGGTGTTCTCGGCGATCATCGCCTCTGACAGCACCGGCTCCAGCTCGACCATCGCCATGTTGCAGAGCTTGCTGAAATCGCCGGCCTCGTCGAGCACATAGGCGACGCCGCCGGACATGCCGGCCGCGAAGTTGCGCCCGGTCTTGCCGAGCACGACCACGATGCCGCCGGTCATGTATTCGCAGCAATGATCGCCCGCGCCCTCGACCACCGCGACCGCGCCGGAGTTGCGCACGGCGAAGCGTTCGCCGGCGACGCCACGGAAATAGCACTCGCCCGCGATCGCGCCGTACATCACGGTGTTGCCGACGATGATCGATTCCTCCGGCACGATGCCGGAAATGCGCGGCGGCTTGATCACGATGCGGCCGCCCGAAAGGCCCTTGCCGACATAATCGTTACCTTCACCTTCGAGCTCGAAGGTGACGCCATGCGCGAGCCAGGCGCCGAAGGCCTGGCCGGCAGTGCCCTTCAGGCTGACATGGATCGTGTCTTGCGGCAGGCCGGAATGGCCGTAGATCTTGGCGACCGCGCCCGAGAGCATCGCACCGGCCGAACGGTCGGTGTTGTTGATCTCGGCTTCGATCTTCACCGGCGCACCGCGGTCGAGCGCGGGCTGCGCCTGCGCGATCAGCTTGCGGTCGAGCACGGCCTCCAGATGATGGTTCTGGGCCTCGGCGTGATAGATCTTCTGGCCCGGCTGCTCGGTCTGCTTCACGAACAGCTTGGAGAAGTCGAGACCCTTGGCCTTCCAATGCGCCACGAGCCGGCTCTGATCCAGCATCTGGGTCTGGCCGATCATCTCGTTGAAGCTGCGATAGCCGAGGCCCGCCATGATCTCGCGCACTTCCTCGGCGACGAAGAAGAAGTAGTTGATGACGTGCTCCGGCTGGCCGGTGAAGCGCTTGCGCAGCACCGGGTCCTGGGTGGCGACGCCGACCGGGCAGGTGTTGAGATGGCACTTGCGCATCATGATGCAGCCGGCCGCGATCAGCGGCGCGGTGGCGAAGCCGAATTCGTCGGCGCCGAGCAGCGCGCCGATCACGACGTCACGCCCGGTGCGGAAGCCGCCGTCGACCTGCACCACGATGCGGCTGCGCAGCCGCTCGCGCACCAGCGTCTGGTGGGTTTCGGCGAGGCCGATCTCCCACGGCGAGCCCGCATGCTTGATCGAGGTGAGGGGAGAGGCACCGGTGCCGCCCTCGAAGCCCGCGATCGTGACATGGTCGGCGCGCGCCTTGGCGACGCCGGCCGCGACAGTGCCGACGCCCACCTCAGAGACCAGCTTCACCGAGACCTGACCGTCGGGATTGACGTTCTTCAGGTCGTAGATCAGCTGCGCGAGATCCTCGATCGAGTAGATGTCGTGATGCGGCGGCGGCGAGATCAGGCCGACGCCCGGCGTCGAATGTCGCACCTTGGCGATGGTGGCATCGACCTTGTGGCCGGGCAGCTGGCCGCCTTCGCCGGGCTTGGCACCCTGCGCCATCTTGATCTGCATCATGTCGGAGTTGACGAGATATTCCGTCGTCACGCCGAACCGGCCCGAGGCCACCTGCTTGATCGCCGAGCGCATGGAATCGCCGTTCGGCAGCGGCTTGAAGCGGTCGGCTTCCTCGCCGCCTTCGCCGGTGTTCGACTTGCCGCCGATCCGGTTCATCGCGATCGCCAAGCGTCGTATGCGCCTCGCGCGAGATCGAGCCGAAGCTCATCGCACCGGTGGCGAAGCGCTTGACGATCTCCTTGGCCGGCTCGACCTCCTCGATCGGAACGGGCTTGCGCTTCTCGTCCTCGGCCGACTTGATCCGGAACAGGCCGCGCAGCGTGAGCAGCCGCTCGGACTGCTCGTTGAGGATCTTGGCGAAGGCCTGGTAGCGGTCCTTGGAATTGCCGCGCACCGCATGCTGCAGGGTCGAGACCGACTCCGCAGTCCAGGCATGGTCCTCGCCGCGGGTGCGGAAGGCGTATTCACCGCCGACATCGAGCGCGCTCTTGTAGACCAGCGCCTCGCCGAATGCGTCGGTATGGCGGCGTGTGGTTTCCTCGGCGATCTCGTTGAGACCGACGCCCTCGATCCGGGTATGGGTGCCGGCGAAGAACTTCTGCACGAACTCGGCCTTCAGGCCGACCGCGTCGAAGATCTGCGCGCCGCAATAGGACTGATAGGTCGAGATGCCCATCTTGGACATCACCTTGAGCAGGCCCTTGCCGATCGACTTGATGTAGCGCTTGACGATCTCGTAGTCGTCGAGCGCGGTCGGCAGCCGGTCCTTCATCGCGATCAGGGTCTCGAACGCGAGATAGGGATTGATTGCTTCCGCGCCGTAGCCGGCGAGGCAGGCGAAGTGATGCACCTCACGTGGCTCGCCGCATTCGACGACGAGGCCGACCGACGTGCGCAAGCCGGTGCGGATCAGATGATGATGCACGGACGGCACAGGCGAGCAGCGACGGAATCGCCATCCGGCCCGCCGAGACCATGCGGTCGGACAGGATGATGATGTTGACGCCTTCGCGGACGGCGGCTTCGGCGCGGCCGCAGAGATCGTCGATCATCTGCTCGAAGCCGGCCGCTCCCAGGCTGGAGTCGAAGGTGGTGTCGAGCGTGCGCGAGACGAAATGACTGTCGGAGACCTCCGAGATCGAGCGGATCTTCTCGAGGTCCACGTCGGTCAGGATCGGCTGGCGCACTTCGAGGCGCTTGGTCGACGCCAGGCCCTGCAGGTCGAACAGGTTCGGCCGGGGACCGATGATCGAGACCAGGCTCATCACCAGCTCCTCGCGGATCGGATCGATCGGCGGGTTGGTGACCTGGGCGAAGTTCTGCTTGAAGTAGGTGAACAGCAGCTTGGGCTTGTCCGACAGCGCCGAGATCGGCGTGTCGTTGCCCATCGAGCCCATGGCTTCCTCGCCGGTCGAGGCCATCGGCGTCATCAGGATGGAGATGTCTTCCTGGGTGTAGCCGAACGCCTGCTGGCGATCGAGCAGCGGCAAGTTGGTGCGCGCGCCCTGGGTCCGGGCGTCCGGCAAGCGTCTCGACCTGCAGCTGGGTGCGGTCGAGCCACTGCTTGTAGGGATGGCTGGCGGCGAGCTGCGCCTTGATCTCGTCGTCCGGGATCAGCCGGCCCTGTTCGAGATCGACCAGCAGCATCTTGCCCGGCTGCAGCCGCCACTTGGTGACGATCTCGTCCTCCGGGATCTTCAGCACGCCCATCTCGGACGCCATCACGATGCGGTCGTCCTTGGTGACGAGATAGCGCGCCGGCCGCAGGCCGTTGCGGTCGAGCGTGGCGCCGATCTGGCGGCCGTCGGTGAAGGCGATCGCGGCGGGGCCGTCCCACGGCTCCATCAGGGCGGCGTGATATTCGTAGAACGAGCGGCGCTCCTCGCTCATCAGCGGATTGCCGGCCCACGCCTCCGGGATCATCATCATCACGGCGTGCGGCAGCGAGTAGCCGCCCTGCACCAGGAATTCGAGCGCGTTGTCGAAGCAGGCGGTGTCGCTCTGGCCCTCGTAGGAGATCGGCCACAGGCGGTCTGATGTCCTTGCCGAACAGGTCGGACGAGACCGAGGCCTGGCGCGCCGCCATCCAGTTGACGTTGCCGCGCAGTGTGTTGATCTCGCCGTTATGCGCGATCATCCGGTAGGGATGCGCCAGCGACCAGGTCGGGAAGGTGTTGGTCGAGAAGCGCTGATGCACCAGCGCCAGCGCGCTCTCGAAATCCGGCTCGTGCAGATCGGCGTAGTACTTGCCGAGCTGGTCGGCCAGGAACATGCCCTTGTAGATCACGGTCCGGCACGACATCGAGCACGGGATAATAGCCGGCCATGCCGCGGTCGCGGCGCTGATAGATCGCCTGCGAGATCGACTTGCGCAGGATGTAGAGCCGGCGCTCGAACTCGTCCTCGGTCTTGGCCGCGCCGTTGCGGCCGATGAAGACCTGCATATGCGTCGGCTCGGTCGGCTTGACGGTCTCGCCGAGCGAGGAATTGTCGATCGGCACGTCGCGCCAGCCGAGCAGCATCAGACCCTTCGGCCTTGATCTGGTCGGCGATGATGCTCTTGATCACGTTGCGCCAGGCGGTGTCGCGCGGCATGAACAGCGCGCCGATCGCGTACTCGCCGGGATCGGGCAGCTGGAAGCCGATCTCGGCGGCCTTGCGCTTGAAGAAGGCGTGCGGGATCTGCACCAGAATGCCGGCGCCGTCGCCGAAGCGCGGGTCGGCGCCGACGGCGCCGCGATGCTCGAGATTGCACAGGATGCTCAGCGCGTCGGCGACGATCTGATGCGACTTCTCACCCTTGATGTTGGCGATGAAGCCGACGCCGCAGGAATCCTTCTCCAGCGCCGGATCGTACAGGCCTTCGGCCGTCGGGACGCCATGTATGCAGTTCGCGGGTGATGTTCGGCCGGTTTCGAACGGGAATCCTGAGCCGGCACACCGCCACCAATCTTGTCGTGCTCGAACATCGATCCGCTCATATCCATCCCCTTCGTTCCGGCAAGGGCCTGCTTTTAACCACCACCGTCCGGCGCACCCCGGGCGTAGCGCGGCCCCTCATTCGGAGCCCACGCTCGTCCTCATCAGCGAGCCGCATTTTCAGAATTCAGGCGGGCGTCCGGGTGAAACGTCCCCGACGGACGGCCAAGCCTGGTAACTTCCTTAGCGCCCGACCGTGGACGCCGAAATTTCATTGCAAAGTCTGTACCGCCTTTGCAAGGAAATTTGAGACAGTCATCCTGTCCTAACCGCAACCATGCCAAACTTTTATCTAGCATACAAGCATTCCAGTGTCCCGGGCCGCCTTGCTGTGTTTGACTTTTCTTGCGGCCCTCCACGAGCCGGTTTCACGTTGACATGAGGTGCCCTGATCCCGCCGCAGGTCCGACCAAGGACCGCCTGGAATCGGAATCGAACGTCGGGTCCGAAAATGATGCGAGCGAAAACGCTCCATTTTTCGGGGCTTTATCAGGAGCTTTGAGTCATGAAGCCAATCATCGGGACCGTCTCGGCGGCCTTGCTTGTCGCGGCGAGCGCGGCCGCGCAGGCCGGGCCGCTGGTCCCGTCGGGAACCGACGGCTCCCCGCTCTATCAGCCGGTCTCCGACCTCGACGGCCCGTATTATTCGGAGGCGCCGCCTCCGCCGCCGGCTCCCGGTTCCGGCGCCGCGCTACGGCTACGGTCCGGGCCGGATTATGGTTACCGGCCGCCGGCCGCCGGTGTATCCGGCGCCGGATCCCTATCGCCCCGAGCCCTATCAGCCGGACGGCTATCGTCCGGATTACAGCTACGCGCCGGCTTTCCTGCCGGTGCATGAGCTCTACGCCATCATTCGCGACAATGGCTTCTCGCCGCTGGGCGCGCCGCGGCAGCGCGGCGCCACTTATGTGGTCTCGGTGCTCGACCGCGACGGCGAGGACGGCCGGCTCGCTGATCGATGCCCGCTCGGGCCGCATCATTCGCTTCGTGCCGGCGTTCCAATGGGGCGAGCGAGTACGAGCGGATGCGCTATCGAGCCGGGCCGCGATTTGCCGATCCAGAATCCGCAATTCCGATCTCGCCCCGCGCCAGCCTCGATCGTCTGCCGCCGCCGACCGTGATCAAGGCCGATCCGCGCCTGCTGCATGCCGCGCCGGCTGCGCCGATCGGCTCGCAGATGGCAAGCCGCGCGATGCCAGCGCCGAAGCCCGCGGCCCCCGCCACGCGCCCGGCCGCACCGGCTCCGCAAACCGCGGCCGTGGCGGCGCCGCCGCAAGCGCCGGCAGCACAGGCGCCGGCCGCAGCCCCGGCGCCGGCCGCACAAAAGCCCGCGCCGCAGATCCTGCCGACCGAACAGATGCCACCGGTGCAAGGGCTAGAGTAAACGGGGCAGGCTGTCTGAGAACTCGCACGCGCTGGCTTGCGCTGCATTTGGGATGCGACACCGGTTCCACACAACAACTGTCGTCGCCCGCGCAGGCGGGCGATCCAGTAAGCACCGACATCTCGCTTCTTCACGACTGCCCCGGCGTACTGGATGCCCTGCACGCGCGGGGCATGACGGCGTCATTTGAAGCGGCTCGGGAGTGCCGCAGCGTCGTCGCTCTTGCTACTCACTTTGCCCCGCCGCCTTCAGAATCAAATCCGCGACTTCCTTCGGATGCGACACCAGCGAGAGGTGGCCCGCATCGAGCTCGATCGTGGTCGCCTTCATGCGCTTGGCGAGGAAGCGCTCGAAATCCGGATCGATGGTCTTGTCCTGTTTCGACACCGCGTAGAACGACGGCTTGTCGTGCCAGGCAGCCTGTGTGGTGCGGTTGCCGAAGATCGAGGCTGCGGTGGGCCATTGCACCGCATAGAGCTCCTTCGCCGTCGTCGCATCGACGCCATTGGCGAAGTATTTCAGGAAGGCATCCTCGGACAGCTTGGTCTCGCCGTCATGGTCGACGATGCCCGCGCGCGCCGGCGCGGTCGGAAACTGGCTGCCGAGCTTGAGAAAATCCTCGCCGGCATCAGGCGCACGCGCCGCGATATAGACCAGTGCGCTGACTTTCGGATCGGTGCCGACCTCGCTGACGACGGTGCCGGCCCATGAATGGCCGACCAGCACGATCGGGCCGTCCTGCTGTGCGATCGCGCGGCGCGTCGCGGCGGCGGCGTCGGCGAGCGACGTCAGCGGGTTCTGCACCGCCGTCACCTTCAGCCCGGCCGCCTGCAGATAGGGAATGACCTTGGCCCAGCTCGAGCCGTCGGCCCAGGCGCCATGCACCAGCACGACATTGGTGGCCTTGACGGGCGCGGCCTGCGCGGAAGCGCCGACGGTCATGAGGCTTGCGGCCCCCAATGCGGCAACCGCGAGTGTAACACTACGTAGAACGTTCATTGCAGGCTCCGTGCTTGTCCCCGAACGGGATCGCTCTTCCCTTCGACATGGAGCGGCACGGCGTTACGGACCGTCACGATCGTTTGATCGCGACGCCGCGCAGTCGAAACCTTGGTGTTAGTCGCCGCTGAGCGCGCGGGCCGGCCGGCGGCCGGCTCACCGTAGCGATGGCTCGAAATTGGCCGGCCGCGCCAGATTGGTGACGACATGGAGCAGGTCGGCCGCGGTCGCGGCAGCGCTGCGATAGCGCTGCACCTCCGCGTCGATCCTGGCGTCGTTGACGTCATTGGCCGGCGGCACGGCCTTCAGCGCTGCGTCCTGCGCGGCGCGCTCGAGATCGCGCAGCGCCTTGATGGCCTTGTTGAGGTCGGCCATCGCCGGCGGCGACACCAGCTTGCCGGCGACATAGACGACCTGGCTCAATCCGAGCACGCCGAGCAGCGATGTCGGAATCTCGAAGGAGGCGAGCTGGCTGACGCCGACCACGAGCAGAGCGCAGCCGACGATCAGGCTGAAGATGCAGCTCTGATAGTGATAGACGTCGAACTCGCCGTCGCTGGTGAAGATGTCGCTCCAGTGCGCCTCGTTGCTGCGGACAAGCCCGCGGACGCCGATCCAGCCCTTCTGCACCAGCCAGGACCAGTTATCGAAGTCGAGCCGGCTCTGCTGTTGGTCGGCGCCCTTGGCCGCGGTCGATCCGACCGCGGCGATGCCGAGCAGATAGAGCACGGTCTCCGACAGCGCGGAGAGCTCCCCGGTTCGCAGCAGGATGAACAGCAGCAGCGCGAACACGATCACCGAGAAGAACAGGATCTGCAGCTTCGCCAGGCTGCCCTTGCCGTCGATGCCGGCGGTCAGCACCACCGGATCGAGAAAGCGCTGGCGCGCCGCTTCGTCGGCGGCCGTGCGCCTGTCGCCCTCCGGCAAGGTCCTGCGGAAGGCGAAGGCCGCGGCGAGATAGAGCAGCAGCACCGTGGCCACCACCGCCGGCGTGGCCCATTGGGACGAGCTCGCCCGCATCCGGATGACGCCGTTGGTCGACGGCGATTTCGAATCCTCGCAGGCATAGATGTGGACATTGACGCTGCGCCAGTAGCTGCCGACCTCGGGCGGCACGTTGACCGTCGCCAGCAGGTCGCCCTTGTTGGCGCGCCCGTCCTTCACATAGGGGCTGTTCTCGGAGATCGGCGCGACGGAGATCGCGTTCTTGCCGCCGGTCGTCGCAGATACGGCGTCTCGAACTTCACGTAATAGGTCGCCTGCGGCTTGAACTCCGCCTGCACGATGAAGTCGGCATTGTTGCCCGCCGGCAGGAAGGTCGTGGTTCGCAGGATCGGCGTGCCGGCATGATAGATGAACCGGTTGTCCCCGACGCAGTCGTTGATGGTGTGAGCGGCCTTGACGATCGGAGCGATGGCAAGAGTGGGCGCGGCTTGCGGCGATGGAAGCTGCGGAGATGCGGCCTGCGGAGGCGCGCTCTGGGGAGGCGAACCCTGGGGAGGCGACACTTGGGAAGGCGACACTTGGGGAGAGGGCGCTTGACCGGCCCCGGCGTCGTCGGCAGCTGCGGCTGGATGGGCAAAGAGGACACCGATCGCAACCGAGGCCACGGCAAATGCGCGCATGATGAAATCCGGACGCCGAGGGAATAGGGAATCGAGCAATCCCGCAACGGTAACATGCGGGGGCAGGCCCACAAACCGAAGATTGCGTCCGGGCACATAAAAAAACGCCCCGGTCTCCCGGGGCGTTCGTACTCACACGATGATCAAAGCGCGATCGCGCGGTGGCTCAGGCGGCAGCCTTCTCGGCCGTGCCGTCGACCACCTGCGGTGCGGCCTGCGCACTGGTCGAGATCGGAATGCTGCGGGGCTTCTTGGCCTCCGGAATCTCGCGCTCGAGATCGACATGGAGGAGGCCGTTCTCGAGGCTCGCATTCTTCACCGTCACGTGGTCGGCGAGCTGGAAGGAGCGTTCGAAGGCGCGGGCGGCGATGCCGCGATAGAGCACCTCGCTCGTGGCCTTGCCGTTCTCATTGGCGACCTTCTCGCCCTTGATCGTCAGCGTGTTTTCCTTCGCGACGAGGGAGAGCTCGTCCTTGGCGAAGCCGGAGACCGCGACGGTGATGCGATAGGCGTTCTCGCCGGTGCGCTCGATGTTGTAGGGGGGGTAACCGGGGCTGCCGTCCGAGGTGGCCTGGTCGAGCAGGTTGAAGAGACGGTCGAAGCCGACGGTGGAACGATAAAACGGGGTGAGATCGTAGGTACGCATGGTCGAAGTCCTCCATTGAGCGACTGTTTCAAGCAACCCGCCCGCCATAGGGCCGGGCTGTCGTGCAGCCGGATCTGGCCTGCACAACGCTGATATGGGCGACGGAAAGGCCTCGTTCAAGGTTTCGGCATAGGCTGATTTTTCGCTGTTCCCGCCCTTGATTCCCCGGCCGTTTTACCTATTCGATGGCCTTCCATGACGCTTGTCTCCATTCCCGCCAATCCCGTCCCCGAAAATGCTGTCACCGGCACCATCAAGACCCCTGATGGCGCCGAGCTGCGCTTTGCGCGCTGGGCGCCGCCCTCGGGCCGCAAGGGCACGGTCTGCGTGTTCACCGGCCGCAGCGAGATGATCGAGAAGTATTTCGAGACGGTGCGGGACCTGCGCGACCGCGGCTTCGCGGTGGCGATGATCGACTGGCGCGGCCAGGGCCATTCCTCGCGGCGGCTGCGCGATCCCCGCAAGGGCTATGTGCGCTCGTTCTCCGACTACGAGGTCGACGTCGAGACCTTCGTGCAGCAGGTGGTGATGCCGGATTGCCCGCCGCCTTATTTCGCGCTGGCGCATTCGATGGGCGGCACGGTGCTGCTGCGGCTCTCGCACGCGGGCAAGCGCTGGTTCGATCGCATCGTGCTGACGGCACCGATGATCGACCTGCCGGGCAAGCGTACCGCGCTGCCGGCGCGGCTGCTGTTGCGCACGCTGCGCTTCGCCGGACAGGGCGGCCGCTACGTGCCGGGCGGCAACGACGCGATGGCCGGGCTCGAGCCCTTCGTCAGCAATCCCGCTCACCTCGGATCCGGTGCGCTATGCGCGCAACGCCGCGATCCTGGACGAGGACCCGACGCTCGGCATCGCCTCGCCGACGGTGGCCTGGGCGGATGCCGCCTTCAGCGCCATGGTCACCTTTCGCGGCATGAACTACCCCTCGCAGATCCGCCAGCCGATCCTGATGCTGGCGGCCTCCAGCGACACTGTGGTGTCGACGTCGGCGATCGAGGAGTTCAGCTATCATCTGCGCGCCGGCTCGCATCTCGTCATCGCCGGGGCCAAGCACGAGATCCTGCAGGAGCAGGACCGCTACCGCAGCCAGTTCTGGGCCGCGTTCGACGCCTTTGTCCCGGGTACGCCGTTGTTCGGGTGAGATCATTGGTGGAGTTGCGTCGGGTCACTCCCTCGGTCGTCATTCCGGGGCGCGTCTGAAAGGCGCGAGCTCGGAATGACGAGTGGATAGATGATGATCAACTCATACAGATCATGGTCGTCGATCGATCCCCTTCACCACATCGATGAACGCGCGCAGCGCTGACGGTACGTGACGATGGCCGGGGTAATACAGCATCAAGCCCGGAATTCGCACACACCAATCCTCCAGCACGGTCATCAGCTGGCCTCGCTCCAGCAGCGGCTGTGCGTAGCTCTCGGGCACGTAGGCGATGCCGAGGCCGTCGGCGGCGGCCTGCACCATGAGGTCGTTGTCATCCAACGTGAGATGCCCCGGCGGATCGATCGTGATCGGCTGGCCGCGCCTCTCGAACTCCCAGCGATAGCGCTTGCCGCTCGGCAGCCGCTGCCGGATGCAGCGGTGCCGGCGCAGATCGTCCGGCACGACGGGTGGCGCGTGTTCGGCGAGATAGATCGGCGAAGCCACAGTGAGGAAGCGGACATCGTCGGCGAGACGGATCGCGACCATGTCGCGCGGCACCGCCTCGCCGAGGCGGACGCCCGCGTCAAAACTCTGCTCGACGATATCGACCAGCCGTCCCTCGCTGACGAGATCGAGCTCCACGTCCGGATAGCGCGCAAGATAGGCCGGCACCACGTTGCGCAACAGCAGGCGCGCAGCGGCCTTGTTGGCATTGATCCGCAAAACGCCACTGGGTCCGCGTGCCTCGGCGAGCATATCGAGCGCGGCGTCGAGATCGCGCAGGACCGGATCGAGCCGCATCAACAACCGCGCGCCCGCGTCGGTCGGCGCCACGCTCCGCGTGGTGCGATTGAGCAGCCGGATGCCGAGATTTTTCTCCAGGCCGAGCAGGCTGTGGCTAAGCGCGGAGCGGGATACGCCGAGCGCATCGGCAGCTTTGCGAAAGCTGCGGTGCTCGGCCACAGCGGCGAAGGCCGCCAGATCGTTCAGGGTCGGACGCGGCATTGGTGAAATTATCTCACGAGCCTGTCCAATAATGGCGTCCTTTTTGAACCAATGCCAGCCTCCACATTATCGGGCATCAGATGATGGAGGACCCCATGAATAAGACTTGGCTCATCACGGGTGCATCGTCCGGCCTCGGCCGCTTGATGACGGAACGATTGCTCGGTCGCGGCGACCGCGTGGGCGCAACCGTGCGCCGCGCGGAGGCGCTCGACGATCTCAAGCGGACCCATGGCGAACGGCTCGCGGTGGTTACGCTCGAGCTGACGGACCTCGCCGCGATCGAGGCCACCGTGAACGACGCTTTCGCACGGACGGGACGGATCGACACCATCGTCAGCAATGCCGGCTACGGGCTGTTCGGTGCGGCCGAGGAGACGACCGACGAACAGGTCGCGCACCAGATCGCGGTCAATCTCACCGCGTCGATCAAGCTGATCCGGGCAGCGCTGCCGCATCTGCGCCGCCAGGGCGGCGGCCGTATCATGCAGGTGTCATCCGAGGGCGGCCAGATCGCCTACCCGAATTTCAGCCTCTATCACGCCACCAAATGGGGCATCGAGGGCTTTATCGAAGCCGTCGCGCAGGAGGTGAAGCCATTCGGCATCGACTTCGTCATCGTCGAGCCCGGCCCGACGGGCACGAATTTCGGCGCCAGCCTCGTGCATGCGAAGCCGATGCAAATCTATCAGGACACGCCGGCCGGTGAGCTCAGGCGCGCTATTGCGCAAGGCCATTTTGCCATCAAGGGCGACGCGCAGCGTACGGTCGATGCGATGATCGCGGCTGCGGACGAACCGCATCCCGCACTGCGCCTGACGCTCGGCAGCACAGCCTATGACTCGATCTCGACGGCACTGACAGCGCGGCTCGATGCCTTGAAGGCACAGCGCGAGCGCGCGACGTCGGCCGACCGGATGACGTGAGATCGCATCTTGTCGCTCGCTGCGGTTCGCAGGTGGCCGCAGCCTCGGTGGATTCCGGGCTCGCGCGTTCCGCGCGCCCGGGAACAACACGCTGATAGATGACGCATGGCTGATACGGATCACCGTGCTCGTCCTTATGCGTTGCCGATTTGTTATCAGTCGATTTGCGATTGCAATGAATGAGGGAGGAGTCGGATTGGACTCCGCTTAGTTGTAGTTCCTACTCGCTTGCGATAGAGACGAGGTGCCTCCCGCGAGAAGGGGGCGATGCGATGGAGGAATTCCGGCTGCGGCCGGGAAGGGGAGAGCATGGCGCGCAATATTCTGATCCTGGGAGCCTCCTATGGTTCCCTGCTGGCAACGAAGCTTCTGATGGCCGGGCACAATGTCACGCTGGTCTGCCGCAAGAATACGGCCGAGCTGATCAATCGCGACGGCACCGAGGTGCGCATCAAGCTGCGCGACGAGCCGGCGCATCGCGCGATTGTTTCCCGCGATCTGCCCGGCAAGCTCGATGCGACGCCGCCGCAGGACGTCGACCTCTCGCGCTATGATCTGGTCGGCCTCGCGATGCAGGAGCCGCAATATACCAATCACACCATCCGTGCGCTGATGGTCCGGATTGCGCTGGCGAAGCTGCCTTGTTTTTCGATCATGAACATGCCACCGCTGCCTTACCTGAAGCGGATTCCCGCGCTGGCGGACATGGAGCTGGAGGAAGCCTACACCAACGCGCAAGTGTGGGAGCGGTTCGAGCCGGGGCTGGTGTCGCTGTGCTCGCCGGACCCGCAGGCCTTCCGTCCGCCGGAGGAGGCGCCGAACGTGCTGCACGTCGGGCTGCCGACCAATTTCAAGGCTGCCGCCTTCGCCGACGAACGACACAATGCGGTGCTGCGCGAGCTCGAAGCCGATATCGACGCGGTGAAGCTGGACGGACAGGACGTCCCGGTGAAGCTCAAGGTGTTCGATTCGCTGTTCGTGCCGCTGGCGAAATGGTCGATGCTGCTGACCGGCAACTACCGCTGTATCACGACGAATGAACCGCGCTCGATCCGCGACGCCGTGCATGGCGATCTCGCTCTGTCGCGGTCGATCTACGACCATGTCGACGGCCTGGCGCGGCGCCTCGGCGCCGATCCCGCCGATCAGGTGCCGTTCGAGAAATATGCCAAGGCGGCGGAAAGCCTGCTGAAGCCGTCGTCGGCGGCGCGCGCGGTCGCCGCCGGCGCGCCCTTCATCGAGCGGGTCGACCTCCTGGTGAAGCTGATCTCGCATCAGCTCGGCGTCACCAATGCCGAGGTCGATCGTACGGTCGATACAGTCGACCAGAAGCTGAGCGAAAAGATCGTGGTGGGCGGCTCCGGCGCGTTCTGACGCAAAGGCGTGGCCTCGCGCGCTGTGCCCTCTTGCGGAGCTCGCTTGTCGGCATGTTCAGCGGGAGTATACTCCCGCGATGGCTGTCAGCTCACCCGATCTGAAAGCTTTCCTGCTCGCCACGCCGTTTTTCGGCGGCCTGGTGGACGCAAGCCTCGATCTCCTGGTCTCGATGCTGGCCGAGCGCCGCTTCGATGCCGGCGCCACCGTTGTGGCCGAAGGCGAGCCGGGACATTCGATGTTCATCGTGCACACGGGCCAACTCGTGGTCAGCAAGCGCGGGGAGGGAGGGTCCGTCATTCACATGGCGGATCTCGCGCCCGGTGATTTCTTCGGCGAGATGACGCTGATCGAGATCCAGAACCGGTCGGCCACGGTGGTCGCGAACAGTTCGACGGTGCTGTACGAGCTCACGGCGAGAGCGCTCTACACCTGTTACAAGAGCGACATCCACGCCTATGTCATGGTGATGCAGAACATCAACCGCGAGCTCTGTCGGCGGCTCCGCCGCTCCGACGGCCGTATTGCCGAGCTCTTGAAGCAGCGCACTGGCGAATGACGCGGCAAGCGTAGGCCGGGCCACAGCCTCACTGTCATTTTTGTGCGCCGACCTTCACCGGCGCGGTCTCGGGCATCAGCGCCATCGCGAGCAGTCCGACGGCCGCTGCGAGCAGCAGATACCAGGCCGGCGCCAGCGGATTGCCGGAGACATGCAGCAGCCAGGTAACCACGAGCTGCGCGGTGCCCCCGAAGCTCGCGATCGCGACCGCGTAGACGGTGGCAAACACGCCGCCGCGGATCGCTTGAGGCAGCGCCTCGGTGAAGGTCGCGTAGAAGGCGGTGAAAGGCAGCGCCGCGATCAGCGACAGCACGCCGAAGCCGAACAGCAGCGACCAGCCGCCAGGCGAACCGACGATCCACAGGAAGGCCGGATAGGTCAGGAGCAGCACGATCAGTTGCGGCGCGATCATGATCGGCTTGCGGCCGTAGCGATCGGCGAGCCAGCCGCCAAGCAAGGCGCCGATGATCTGCAGCCCGTTGCTGACGAGCGAGGTGGCGAACGCGATCGACGGCGCGATATGCAGCGTGTTCTGCGCGTAGGTCGTCATGTATTGCGTGACATAGGTGGAGATGGTGCCGCTCGCCAGGATCATCAGCGCCAGCACGATCACGCGGCTATAGCGACGCGCCAGCTTGACATGGCCCTCTTCTTCGGCTCGCCCCGTGCTGTTCTCGGTGCGCGTGATCGTTTCCGGCAACGTCCGGCGCATCCAGAGACCGAACGGCAAAGCAAGCGCGCCGATCAGGAATGCGATCCGCCAGCCATAGGAGTCGAGTTCTGCTGATGTCATCGTCTGGGTCAGGATGAAGCCGACCAGCGCACCGGTGGTGGCCGCGATTTCCTGGCTGGTCGGCTGCAGCGAGACCACCAGTGCACGCCGTTCGGGTGGCGCGATCTCCAGCAAATAGGCGGTAGTCGGGCCGACTTCGCCGCCGAGCGCAAAGCCCTGCAGCATCCGCGCTGTTATCACGATGATCGGGGCCGCAAGGCCGATCATCTCGTAGGATGGCGTGATCGCGATCACGATGATCGCGGTCCCCATCAGCGCGAAGCTCAACAGCATCGCCGGGCGACGACCGATGCGATCCGAGTAGATGCCGAGCACGACGCCGCCGATCGGACGGGTGATGAAGCCGGCGCCGAAGGTCGCGAGCGACAGCATCAGGCTGCCATACTCGCTTTCGCTGGGAAAGAAGGTGTGCCCGATCTGGATCGCGAAGAACGCGTAGGTGACGAAGTCGTAGAACTCCAGCATGTTGCCGATGGTGGCGGCAAACGCTGCCCGTTTCACGCTGATGGAGCTCGTATCGAGAGGGCCGGCTGACAAATCTGATTTTCCCGGAAACGGTGTTGACGGCGCGCATGATGAGGGCTCCTGCGGGCGCTGACAACGCATGAGAAACGCTCCCGTGCCATGCGCGGCGGAGAGACCGGCTTTCGGCCTCTGTTCACTCATCCTCGGCCTGCCGCGATATCCGGACTCGACTCCTGTTCCGATCGGGAAACGGGTGGGTGTTGACGATGCGCGATCCTATCTGCGCACGCGAGGGCCGAAATCCCCGAGATGATCAAACGGAGGATCCCATGCTCGTCAAAGCCGAACCCGCCATTCTCTGCTTCGGCACGCCGGTCGTTCTGCTTTCGACCGTGAACGAAGACGGGTCCTACAACGTCGCGCCGATGTCATCGGCATTCTGGCTCGGCTGGCGCTGCATCCTGGGTCTGGCCGCTGTCTCGCAGACGCCGATCAACGTGCTGCGCACCCGGAAAATCGTCCTCAATCTCGCCTCGCAGGTGGACGACTCCGCACTGGCGAAGATTCCGGAGCACGTCTGTCGCGGCCCGCTGATCGAGCCATGAGGCGTGGCGAGGCGCGCTCGCCCCGCCATGTCTCTCAGTCCGTCGTTCTCGCAGACCCGGGTCGTGGCGCTCGCGGCGGGCTAATGGGTCAGCTTATAGCAGTGCCCGCCGCCCCTGTGCCTGACACGCGCGCGACACGCATCCAGGCTGGAAAACGAGCAGTCGGGTTGTCCTGCGGCGGTGGACCCTCTCAACTGCGCACAAAACTTCGCGGCGCTGGCTGAGCCTTGCGGATAGAGAACGAAGCCCATGGCGAGCAGCATCATGGCGGCAAGCGCGGTTGTCGAACGTGACATATCGATCCTCCCTGGCCCGCGCGGCGAGCAGTTTTGGAGCGCGCCGGAGGCGGGCAGGCTGGTGTATCGGTGTTCCCGGCGAGGCTTCCATTGGTAGAAACCCGCCGCTTCGAATGGAAAAGTCCTGGCCCGGATCGATGCCGCGGCGAGGTGATTTGCCCGACGGGCCCGGGTTCGAAAAACCCTGTCCAGCCCTTCTGAAAAAAAGAATCAGCTTGCGCCGTCGGGCAAATCAGTTGCAGATTTCCGCCCGTCCCGCTTCCTCTCAGGAGGAGCGTATCGCGATCGTCACGAACGTGGAAGCGGGATGCGATGGCCGCGATCAGCGCGCAGCATGGTGATTCATGCGGACGAACGCGCCGATGCGGACGGCGAAATCGTGTGGTCCTGGCGCCCCGGTGCTGGCGTCAAGCGCGCGGATATTGACGTGTCCTGCGCGCGACAGGGGCAAAAGAGCCGGTCCCTGGGGAGATCACGTATAAGCCGTAAAGCCATCGCGCAGGGAAGGCCGGGATGTCCTGGCCGAGCCTGTGGTGACCGCCGCGTGCATTCTTTTTCGCACGCGGGCCATGGGAGCGGCGGGCTCCCGGCCTTCCCTGCGCCCTCCATGATTTTCGAGGGCGATCAGTTCGCAAAGCTCGGGCAGCTCATGTCGCGAGAACGCGAGCGTTCGTCTTCACGTTGTTTGATAAGTGAATCACGACGCGTGGTGCGAGCGCCGATCCTACAATGTCTTCAGATACTCGATCAGGTCCTAGCGTTCTTCGTCGGAGAATGCGCCGCCGACGACGCCTTGCGGGTAGTCCTTGTTGGGCCGCCGCTCGCCTTCGAAGGAATGACCCATCGTGCTGTTGCCCCGGATCGGCTTGCCGTTGCTCCCCTTCGTGGAGAACAACGTCTCGCCGGTCGAACACGAGCTCTCGCCGCCGGCCGGCACATGGAAGCCGACCTCCTTGGGATCGAACTCGCGATGGCCCTGGCAGAACGAGGTCGGCCGTTGCCCGGCCGGCCCCAGCATCCAGTACAGCGATGGCACCGAGCCGTTGTGCAGATAGGGTGCGGTGGCCCAGACGCCGTTGAGCGGCCGGGCGCGATAGATCGGCACTTGCCCGGCGGGATTCGGGCAGTTCTTGCGATCGCCCCGCAACAGCTTGCGCTGTTCTTCCGGCATGTTGCGCTCGTCCATCCATTTCTCGTCGGCGCGCTGCACCACGTCCATCAGCGCGACCGCATAGGGCATCTTGGTCGTCGAGATCGGCGGCAGGTTGCAGTCGCTCATGTTCTTGGTCGGATCGAGGCCGATGAAGCTCGGCATCTCGACCTGGCGGCTCTTGAGGACCTCGGCCTGTGCCGGGTCCGTGCCCATGTCCGCAACCGGCTTCTCGACCAGGTCGACCACCGGCCCCTTGGCGCTCCAACCCTTCGGCACGCCCTTGTCCCACGCATCGGCGCCGCTGACCTTCCAGAAGCTCTTGTCGGGATAGGCCTTGTCGAACACGGGATCATTGACCGGGTCCCAGATGGCATTCGACGCAGATCTCTGCGTACAGCTTGCGGCCGCGCTCGACGCGCGCGGGGTCGATGCGCCAGGCTGGGTCGTCGGGAAACAGCTTGTCCGGCCATTTCGGCGCGGCGAGGCCGCCGAATGCCGGCGCCGCGGCCGTCTCTTGGTCGCGAATGGGTCGGGACCACGCAGCATCCGCTCGATCGTATCGAGGTTTTCGATCGCAATGTTGGAGCGGAACAGCGCGGCCGATGGCGGCTCGGGCGACAGGTTGATCTGCGCGAACACGCCAAGCGCCTCGCCGGCATTGCGGACCAGTGGCTGCGAGATCGAGGCGTCATATTGCGCCCAGGAGAACCACGGCACGGTCCAGATCGGCGGGAAGCTCACCGGTGCATCGATGGCGCGCTGGTTCTTCGAGAAACCCGACAGGCCGCTAGTCACCATGTCGAGATAGAACACCTGGTTGCCGATCCGGTTCAATGCGTCGAGCCGGCCGAAGCCTTCGTCGGTCTCGCTTGTGCCCTGTCTTTCGACCTCGTCCGCGTAGGCTTTGCCTTGCTTCAGCAACGCGAAGTCGATTGCGTCGTCCAGTCCCTTTTTCAACGCCGCGCGCTTGTCCGCATCACGGGCGTCCTTGCCCAGTACGCGCTCGGCGAAGCGGTCAAAGCGGCCCGGAAAGTAGCGAGTGAGGAGGAGCGAGACGCCCATCGCCTTCTCAAGCTTGCGCAGTTCGACCATCGCCGGGCCGCCGTCGAAGCGGATGCTGGTGCCTTTGTAGTTGACGCTGCCGCTGTGGCAGGCCGCACAGGTCAGCCCGATCTGATCGGGCTCGGCAACTCCGGAGACCGGGTTCTTGGCGCCGCTCAACCGCGCAAAGCCGACCGGCAGGCCGTCGCGATTGTCGGCCGCGGTCGGCTTCAGGTCGGGAACCGCTGCGGGAGGCAGCTTCTGCAGGTCCGGTGTCTCGCTGTCGGTGGATTTCGGGCTCGACATGAAGCCGAAGCGCTCGAGATAGGCGCTGTCCGAGATCAGGCCCGGCGAGCTGAACAGCGAGAAATACGGCTGCTCCAGCTTCATGAACCAGTCGTACGGAACGGGGAAGGTCGCCGTGCCCTGGCTGACGTGATGAAACCAGTGGCGGTCCTGGTCCGACCAGCGCTGGTCGAGCCAAGTCGTGGTCTTTGCCGGCTGGTACGGCGGCAACGCCGGCGGCGCGAAAGCTGCCAGCTTCGCGGGCAGGACCTTGGCCAGCGCATCGTTGATTTTGTCCGGAAACGCGATGTAGGCCGACACCGCCAGCAGCGACAGCACGATCAGGCCGACGACCACTGCGCCTACGATACCGACCGCAATCTTGCCGATCCGCCAGATCATCCCGCCCGGTGCCGGCTTGGCCATCAGCCGGGCTGTGATCCGCTCCGGAAATCGGCGCTCGACGAACAAGGTGCGGACCTCGGCCGTGCTGAGATAGCGGGCGCTGCCGTCGCCCTTGCCCATCACGTCGAGCAGAACCGGCCATTCGCCCTTCATCAGGAAGGGGAAGTACCAGCGCGCCTGTGCGCCGTCGCGCTTCAAGTTGGCGTCCATGAAGGCTTTGATCTGGCCGGCATCGAGGCCGCGCTCGGTGCCGCCGCCGGGCAGCGGCCGGTCACTGCCGAAGCGTTCGAGCCGCGCGATCTCGTCCTCATGCACATCCGCTTCGACGTCGAGGATGCGCGAGCCTCCGCCATGCTTGTCCAGCGGGCCGTTGCGCAGATGATCGAGTTCTGCGCCCGATACAAGGCTCCGCAGCAGGCGCAGCGGGCTAAGGCCGTTGGCGATCAGCGCCACGCCGAAGGTTTTTATCCCGACGCTCCGCCGCCGCAAGGCCGCGCTTGCCGCTGGCCGCTTCGATGGTATCGGCCGAGCTTCGGCAGCGGCACGGTGCCGCCGTCGACGAAGCCATTGGCCACCAGCGCGCGCAGGAACGGGCAGGGATTGTCTTTGGACATTGGCACCTGGCCGGCGTCGTCCTCGTGCATGGACATGGAATTGCATCCCCCGGATACGGCACCAACGAAACGAATAGAGCAGAATTGGGCGCAGACTTCGTGATCCAGCCCACAAGAACTCGGAAATATCACGCAATTATTTTGTGACGAACGTAAACGGACTACGTGGTCAACCACATCGTTGCACGGTCAGGATTCGCCGGCGCGCCGCGTCGCGGGCTCGATCCAGACCACCTTGCCGTCGGGCGGCCGGCACGCCAGCCTTCAGCAGGCCCTCGCGATAATGCGCGATGTCCTCCGGCCGCTTCCAGCGGATATTGCTCAGCAGCCGCTGGACCGTGAGCCACGGATAGTGGTCGAGCAGCAGCTCGGTGGCCTGTTTTGCCTCGTCGGCCCGCCCGAGCTGGGCCAGCGCGGCGGCGCGAATCGCCATGCACTGCATGTGGTTGGGGTTGCTCGTAGTAGGATTCGCGCGCCCACGAGAGCGCCGCATCATATTGGCCGAGCAGATAGTGGCTGAACGCGCTCAGCACCGCCCATTGATAGCGCGGATCGCTGTTGCCGCGCTGAGCGGCGGTCGAGAACAGCTCGATGGCATGGCCGTGCTCGCCGATCGCGAAATGGCAGACGCCCAGCACGCCGCGCGCACCCATGTCGTAAGGATTCAGCGCGACCGCCTTGCGGCCGGCCTCCATGCCCGGCTCGTGCTGGCCCATCATCGCTTGGACATAGGCCAGCAGCGAATAGGCGAAGGAGGAGCGGGGCGCGAGCCGGACGCTGGTCTCGGCGAGACGCATCGCCTCGTCCCACAATTCGTGGCTGTTCTTGATCCAGCCGAAATGAGCCGCCCTGCATCAGGATGGTGCCGAGATAAGTGTGGGCGATCGCAAGCGCCGGGTCGAGTGCGATCGCCTCGCGGAACAGCGCGATCGAGCGTTCATAGTCGGCCTTGGTCGGCCGGTAGTAGTGCGACAGCCCGCGCAGGAAACGGTCCCAGGCGGTGAGATCGGTGGTCAGTGAGCGGACCGGCACCGCGGCTTCAGCGCGGTAGATCTCCGGGATCAGCGCGGCGCACAGATTGGCGGTGATGTCGTCCTGGACGGCGAACACATCGCCGATGTCGCGGTCGTAGCGGTCGGCCCAGAGCTGCTCGCCGTTTTCCGGCGCGACCAGCTCGGCCGTGACCCGGATCTTCTGGCCCGCGCGGCGCACCGTGCCCTGGATCAAATAGGTGGCGTCGATCTCGCGGGCGATCAGCCGCGCGCTCAGCCCCGCATTCTTGAAGACGAAGGTGGCGTTGCGGCTCAGCACCCGGAAGAAGGATTGCAGCGACAGAGCATGGATCAGGTCCTCGGCCAGCCCGTCGGAGAAATATTCGTCGGCCTCGTCGTTCAGATTGCTGAATGGCAGCACGCCGACGATCGCGGTCCGATATTGCGGCGGCAGGCTTCCCGCAGCGCGGGGCTCCGCGCTCACGCTCGGGACCGCCCGGCGCCCAGGTCCAGACGTTGATCGTCTCCTCGATGTTCTTGAAGCGAAAGCTGCCGGTATCGGTGAAGGTCACCGACAGGTGCCGGCTGGCCTCATGATAGGCCTTGGCCGAGACCCATACGGCGCCGGGCGCCGCCGCCGCCTCGAGCCGGACGGCGATGTTGACGCCGTCGCCGAACACCTCATCCTCATCGACGATGACATCGCCCATGTGCGCGCCAAGCCGGAACTGCATGATCCGCACGGCTGGCAGATGAGCATTACGTTCAGCCATCAGCGTCTGCATCGGCACCGCGGCTTCGATCGCACCGACGACGCTCGGGAATTCCAGCAGAAAGCCATCGCCGGTATTCTTCACCACCCGGCCGCCATGATTGAGAATGATCGGGTGGATGGCGCTGCGATGAGCCTTGAACGCGGCATGCGTACCGGCCTCGTCCGCGCCCATCATGCGCGAGTAACCGGCCACGTCGGCGCAGACAATGGCTAGCGAGGCGTCTTTCCATTGCTCCTGTGCTCCCATAGCGGCGATACCACGGTACGGGTCACCAAATCCAATGCTTTTGCTCGCGCGGCCGCCCGGTTGCGACCTAGACATGCGCCGCGCCATTGCCGAGTCTCCGTGCTGGCCGATATGGATATGACAGCTGGACTAGCAAGACCGCGGCACTGGCCGGAAACGAGGCGGATCACCCATGCTTGGAATTCACGATTTCTGGCTGTTTTTGCCTCCGCCCTACTGCTCAACGTGACGCCCGGCCCCGACACGGCCTATGTGGTCGCTCGCAGCATGCAGAGGGGATGGCGCGGCGGCGTCGCCGCCACGTTCGGCATCAGCGCCGGCTGTCTGGTCCATGTATTTGGTGGCGCGCTCGGACTGTCGGCGCTGCTGGCAGCCTCGGCGATGGCGTTCACCGTCGTGAAATGGCTGGGCGCGGCCTATCTCGCCTATATCGGCCTCACCATGCTGCTGTCGCGGTCCGCTGTGCCAAAACAAAACGCAGGCGGCGATCGGCCGCCGGCCTCGCTCCGGCGCGGTGTTCTGGCAGGGCGCACTGACCGACGTGCTCAATCCGAAGGTGGCGTTGTTCTTTTTGGCCTTCCTGCCGCAATTCGTCGCGGCCGACTCCTCGCACAAGGCGTTGGCCTTCATCGCGCTCGGAGTGACCTTCATCTGCAACGGCGTGATCTGGCTGCTCTGTGTCAGCGTCGTGACAACGCGCACGGCGGGACGGATCAGGCAGGCCGGCCGCGCGGTGCTGTGGATCAACCGCACGATCGGCGGCTGCTTTGTCTATTTCGGCATCCGCATCGCGATGCTTCAGGCGAGATAGAGGCTGGAGACCGCGCTGCCGGCGAGATAGAGCCCGAGCAGGATCATCGCGATCAGGAAGACCCGGCGGAAGGCTTCTGCCGGCATCTTCGCGCGCGCGATCTGCCCGATATACATGCCGATGAAGGCGCAGGCCATCGCGACCGCGCCGGGCAGGGCAGTCGCGGTCGAGAGCAGGCCCGCGCTTGTCAGGTTGAAGGCGAGCGTGATGGTGGCGACCGTGAAAAACACGCCGAGCGCCTGCACCAGTTCGTCCTTCTTGAGCCCGATCGCCTGCATGTAGGGCACCGAGGGCACCACCTGCACGCCGGTCGCGGCCGAGATCAGTCCGGTGACGAGGCCGACGATGCCGCCGACCCATTTCTCGGATCTTGCGCGTCACCGTGAAGGCGAACTTGGACAGGCCGATCAACGCGTAGATCACGAGCAGCACGCCGAGCGCGATGTTGCCGAAGCCAGTCGAGGGGTGGCTCAGCGCGGCAGCGTTCAGGCAGATCCCGACGGCGGTGCCGAGCATCAGCGGCCACAGCCGCCGCGTGATGTCGCGCAGATACGGCCCAACGAAGGTCTGCCAGATGTTGGTGATCGACAGCGGGCACGATCACGATGGCGAGCGCACGGCCCGGCGGCATCGCGACCGCGAGCAGGCCGACCGAGACCGTCGGCAGTCCGAGGCCGAGGGCACCTTTGACGAAGCCCGCGAGCAGCAGTGCGGCGGCAATGAAGATCAGCATGGGTCGGTCATGGCAACCACATTGACCAGATCGCCATGGCACAATCTGGAGGTTACGGAGAAAGCCTTCGTCAAGAACGAAGCCTGGAGCATGATCCGGAAAAGTGGCAACCGGTTTTCCGAAGATCATGCTCAAAGAAGGAGATCATGATGCATTCCTCTCATCGCATCATGATCTCAGGAAGTGCGCGATGCGGTTCGATCTGGTCGATCTCAGGCTGTTCATCGCGGTGGCCGATGCGCGCAGCATCACCGGCGGCGCCGAGCGCGCGCATCTGGCGCTGGCCTCCGCCAGCGCGCGGATCAAGGGGCTGGAGGAGGCCTTTGCCGTGGCGCTGTTCAAGCGCGGCCGCCGCGGCGTCGAGCTGACCGCAGCCGGCGAGAGCCTGCTCGATCATGCCCGCCTCATCATGCACAATGTCGAGGCGATGCAGGGCGAGCTGGCGCGCTTCGCCTCGGGGCTGCGCGCCGATGTGCAATTGCTCGCCAACACGGTCGGACTTGCCGAGCATCTGCCGAAGGCGCTCGCCACTTTCCTGCGCGATCAATCCCGACATCAATGTCGATGTCGAGGAGCGCGAGAGCACCGACATCGCGGCGGCGATTGCGTCCGGCTCCGCCGATCTCGGCTTTGCCGCCGAGCATGCGCTGCCCGACACGATCGAGCGCTTCGTGTTCGGCGCGGACCGGCTGATGCTGGTGGCCTCCCGCCGCGGCCCATTCGCAGGGCGCCGGCAGATCGATTTCGTCGATGCGGCCGGGCACGATTTCGTCGGCTTGACGCAAGCCACGGCGTTGCAGGTCGCATATCGGAAAGCATGCGGCGCGGCTCGGCATGCGGCTGCATGTCCGCGCACGACTGCGCGATTTCGACACCATCTGCCAGATGGTAGCGGCAGGCGTGGGCATCGCGGTGGTGCCGGAAGCCGCGGCACGGCGCTGCGCCCGCACCATGCCGATCGCGGTGCTGACGTTGCGCGACGCTTTCGCCAACCGCAAGCTCGTGATTTGCGCGCGCAGCTTCAAGGCGCTGCCGCGGCCTGCGAAGCTGCTCGTCGATCATCTGCGCAAGGCGGCTGTCTAGACCTACTTCGCGGTCTCGACGCCGGCATCCTTGATGACGCCGGCCCATCGCTTGATCTCGTCCGCGATGAAGGCGCGGAAATGCTCGGGGCTGTCGCCGGCGAGCGCCGCGCCCTGCGCGGCGAGTTTTTCCTTCACGGCCGGATCGGCCATCGCCTCGCGGGCGACACGGTTCAAGGTGGCGATGATCGCATCCGGCGTGCCCTTCGGCGCCACCATGCCGTACCAGTTCTCGATGCGCAGCGTGGGATAACCGGCCTCCGCCAATGTCGGCACGTCGGGGCGGTCGGCGCGCGGGCTCTCCGAGCCGACGGCGATCGGCCGCAATGCGCCGGCCTTGACCTGCGGCAGCAGCACCGGCAGGTCGAGGAACGCCATCTGCACCTGCTGCCCGATCAGATCGTTCACCGCAGGCGCAGCCCCGCGATAGGGCACGTGGACGATGTCGATCCCGGCGGTCAGGTGCAGCAGCTCGCCGGCGAGATGCGGCAGGCTGCCGGGACCGGAGGAGGCGAAATTGAGCTGGCCGGGTTTGGACTTCGCCAATGCGATCAGCCCGGCCATGTCCTTGGCCGGGACGTCCGGCGCCACCACCAGCATCTCCGGCACGGTGGCGACCAAGCGTCACCGGCGCGAGATCGCGCAAGGTGTCGTAGGCGACCTTCTCCATCGATGGGCTGATCGCGAGCGCACCGGCGCTGGAGATCGCGATCGTGTAGCCGTCGGGCGCGGCCTTCGCCACCGCGTCGGTGCCCAGCACGCCGCCCTGGCCGCCGCGATTGTCGATCACCACCGTCTGCTTGAACAGCTCCGACATGCGCTGGCCGACCACGCGGGCGATGATGTCGTTGGGGCCGCCGGCCGGGAAACGGCACGATCAGCCGGATCGGCTTGGTCGGAAACTCCTCGGCGAGTCCGAGGGAAGGCGACAGCAGCAGCGTCAAACCCAACAGCAGCGTGCCGCTTCGACGCATTGGTGCTCCTCCCGCTTGCCCTCGATCCAGGCTTGCCGCCTTGTTGACGGCGACAAACCTATCACGCGGTTGAAGCAATGGACAGAGCCTGGCGCTGCTCACGCCGCGCGGACCGTCGTCCAGGAATTTGCCGACCTCGAGCTTCAGCCGGCTGCTCTCCTGCGACAACGATTGCGCCGCCGAGTACACCTGCGCCGAGGCCGAACCCGTTTCGGTAGCGCCGCGCTGCACGTCGCTGATATTGGCGGAAACACTTGCGGGTACCTTCTGCGCGTCTGCTGGACGTTGCGGGAGATATCCTGCGTTGCTGCGCCCTGCTGCTCGACGGCTGACGCGATCGTCGACGAGATATCCGACAGCCGCTCGATGGTGTGGGAGATTTCCTTGATGACCCCGACCGATTCCTCGGTGGCCGCCTGGATGCCGGAAATCTGCTGACCGATCTCGCCGGTCGCTTTGGCCGTCTGCTCGGCCAGCGCCTTGACCTCGGAGGCGACGACGGCGAAGCCACGGCCGGCTTCGCCGGCGCGCGCGGCCTCGATGGTCGCGTTCAGCGCGAGCAGATTGGTCTGGCCGGCGATGGTGTTGATCAGCTCGACGACATCGCCGATCCGGTTCGCCGCCTTCGACAGTTCACTGACGCGCTCGTTGGTCCGACGTGCCTGACCGACGGCGTCGCTGGCGATGCGCGCCGATTCCTGCACCTGGCGGCCGATCTCGGTGACGGAAACCGACAGCTCCTCGGTCGCCGACGCCACCGATTGCACGCTGGCGGCGGCTTCCTCGGATGCCGAAGCGACCGCGTAGCCAACGACTGGCCGCGCTCGGCGGTCGATGTCAGCGTCGATGCGGAGGCCTCGAGCTCGGTCGATGCCGACGACACCGTCTCGATGATCTCGCCCACCGCGGCCTCGAACCCGGCGGCCAGCCGGTTCATGTCGTCCTTTCGTTGCGTCCGCTGCCGCTGCTCGATTGCTGCCTGCTCACCGCGCGTCCGCTCGGCTTCGATCATGTTGGTCTTGAACACCTCGACCGCGCCGGCCATTTCGCCGATCTCGTCCCGGCGGCCTACGCCGGGGACAGCGATGGTGGTGTCGCCTGTCGCGAGCCGCGTCATCGCATTGACCATCGCGCGGATGGCCTTGGAAATCCCGCGCCCGATCAGGAACGAGACGCCGCCGACGATGACGAGCGCCAGGCCGAGCGTGATCAGCATCCACTGCTTCACCGCAGCTTCGGCCTCGGTCTCAGTTGCTTGCGCGAGGCGATAGCGCTCCGCGACATCCCTGCCGATCTCGGCGATGACCGGCTCGATCTCGGCATAGTTCTTCGACATCGCGGCACCGTGGCGTGCGGTCTCCTGCGCGCCCTCGGCCCAGGCGCCGAAGTCGGCCTGATATTTCGCGAGCTTCTGCGCGATGTCGGCCTTTACGGCAGCGGGAAGTTCGGAATTCGCCGCGGTTTTCGCGAACTCGGCGGCGGTTTTGGTCAGCTCGCCGACGTATTTCGCGTCACGCCGCAGCATGAAATCCTTCTCATGCCGGCGCATCATCAGCATACCGCTGGTCAATTTGGGATCGTCGAGATCCTTCAGCTTGGCCTCTATGTCGTGCACGGCGTTACGCAGCGAGCCGGACAGGCCGAGTGTCTCGTTCAGTCCAAGGCGGACCTCAGCCTGCTCCATGGCTGTGAATTCCTTGTCGTAATTCTCGAACCCCTTCGCGATAGCGTCGACCTTGTCGGCCAACGTCGTAAAGCCGCCCGCCAGAGTCGCGCCGCGAAGCTCGGCGAGCTCGCGCCCAATATTGGCGCTGATATCGGCGTGGCGCTTGGCGAAGGCCAAGTCGTGACGGAGCTGAAAGTCTTTTTCGGCCCGCCGCGCGTCGAGCATGTCATTTGCGAGCTTCTGATTGAGATCCGCGAGCGCACGGGCGTTCGTCGCCGCGGTGCGCGAAGCGTCCTGCGAGGCGCGTCCGACGAGGTAGATGCTGCCGAACACGATGAGGCTCAGGAGTCCAATGAGGGCAATGGCCATGACCTTATGGGTCAGGCGGAACGAGGGAACGATCATGTGACTCCCATCGGCTGCTGTGCCGTCGCACAGAAGAGCAGCTACTTGCGTTTAAATGGCGCAAGTTTAAGCGACGCCCGTCAAGACACGGTTAAGCAAATGTCCGCCAGCGTGATCAGGAGAGACCGGGGAAGTACGGGATTTTTACCGACGGCCGGGCGAGACGGCCGACGGTCGGAGACGTTCGATGGCCTGCCGTCTTCGCAGCTAGTCTCTCAGCAGCTTCAGCGCGGCCTCGTGGACGCGGGGATCGCCGGCGGCGATGATGCGGCCGCCGTTCTGTGCCGGCCCGCCGTCCCAGCTGGTGACGATGCCGCCGGCGCCGGCGACGATCGGGATCAGGGCTGCGATGTCGTAAGGCTTCAATTCGGTCTCGATGACGAGATCGAGATGGCCAGCCGCCAGCATGCAGTAGGAGTAGCAGTCACCGCCATAGCGTGAGAGCCGCACCTCGGACTCGACGCGGCCGAAAATGGCGCGATCGGGATCGTTCATCAGCCGCGAACTCGTGGTGTAGCAGGTCGCCTCTTTCAGCGTGCCGCAGCGCCGCACAGCTAGCCGCCGCTGACCATGACTGTTCTGGTAGTTGGCCGAGCCGTTGTCGCCCGAAAAGCGCTCGCCGATGAAGGGCTGATTCATCGTTCCGTACACCGGCAATCCCTTGTGCAGCAGCGCGATTAGCGTGCCCCAGATCGGGAACCCACCAATGAAGGATTTCGTGCCGTCGATCGGATCGAGCACCCAGACATAATCCGCATCCTCGCGTTCATTGCCGAATTCTTCGCCGACGATGCCGTGTTGCGGGAAGCTGGCCTTGATCAGCCGTCGCATCACGGCCTCGGCGGCGCGATCGGCTTCCGTTACCGGATCGAACTCCTGACGGTCGCTCTTGTCCTCGACCGAGAGCGAAGTCCGGAAGAACGGCAGGATGGTTTCCCCGGCGGCAGTCGCCAGGCGGCCGATGAAGGCGGAGAAGTCGATGACCGTCACAACACATCCTTCATAGGGAATCGAGGAACTCACGTCTATGCCTAACTAAACGCGCACGGCTCCGCATCGGGACGATGGAACGGCATGCCGGCATCTCGGGGACCGGTCCACGACCGGTAGCGATATCGGGACTGGCTCACGGGCGCGTTTTGTTTGCGATCGAGCTGATCACGAAACTGATACCGAAACCGCACTTGAGTGCCTTTCGTCATCTGGAATTCTCAATCAAGCCATTGGAATTCGTTATGAAAACCGCCTGGGCCGCCGGCGTAGCGGGACGCCGGCCTTGCGATTTTTGCATGGGAATTCGACAGAAAAACCCTTGCGCTTTGTGCAGCGCGAACGCATATTGTTGCGGTGCGGTAGCGCTTCGCGTTACCGCTGCCCTCCTTGGGCGTTTCCTCCCTAGACTTGGGCCGCTTGTTTTCGCAAGCGGCCCTTTTTTTTCAAGCCCGATCTTCCGCCGATGGAAGCGGGCGCGCATCGGCGCCACTCCCCGGCAACAGGCATTCCGGATCCGCCGTCCAGCCCGATCGATAACAAACGGTCTGTTCTTATTCCGCGGCGGCCTGGAACGGGCCGAGCTCGCCGAGCGGAACGGTCGCCAGAGCCTCGGCTAACATCGTGAAGTCGGACGCGATCTCGGCAAAGCGCGGTCCGCGCTCCCGGCGCCGCTCGTCCATGTAGATGGCGCGGTTGAACTCGAGCTGGATCGCATGCAGCCCGCTGGCCGGATTGCCGTAATGTTCGGTGATGAAGCCGCCCGCATAGGGCTTGTTGCGGCCGATCGAATGGCCGAGGCGGCCCATCACGTTCTCGACGAGGTCGGGCAGCAACGGCTGCGCAGCTCGTGCCATAGCGGTCGCCGATCACGATGTCGGGCCGGCGCGGCTCGTCGCGGGAGACGCCGACCGACGGCATCGAATGGCAGTCGACGATCACGGCCATGCCGAAATGCTGATGCACGCGGTTGATCAGCCGCCGCAGTGCCCGATGGTAAGGCTTGTACAGCATCTCGATGCGCTGCAGTGCCTCCTCGACGCTGAGCCGGTCCCGGTAGATCTCCTGACCGTCGCCGACGACGCGCGGAATGGTGCCGAGCCCTCCCGCCACCCGCATCGATCGGGTGTTGGCGAAGCTCGGCAGCCGGCCTGCGAACATCCGCGGATCGAGCTCGTAAGGCTCGCGGTTCACGTCGACATAGCAACGCGGAAAATTGACGCGCACCACGGGAAAACCGCGGCTGGACAGATCCGCGATCAATTCGTCCATGAAGGAATCTTCGGAGCGGCGCAGCGTCGGCAGATCGATCCGCGACGCTTTCAGGAAGTTGTCCGGATACGCCGAACCCGAATGGGGCGAGTTGAAGATGATGGGCGCGCGCCATTTGGCCGGCTCCACGATCTCGAACGGCGGCAGTTCGCCATCAAACTCGGTCATCGTCGGGCGCCATTCCCTCGGCGTGAGTTCGCGGTCTTTACCAACATGTCGCGGCCATTCAAGGCTCAGGCAACATGGACTCTCTGATTTGAGTCTGTATTGTCGGCAATCCCGGCCGCGCTGCCAAGCGAAAAGCAAGGAAAAAGTTCACGGCTTTCATGGAACATCTCTTAGATTGCGTCAGCGCCCCGGCGCCGACATTCGCTTCCGTCCGGGATGCGGTCATGTTCGAGCGAAGGCGCAGTCCGGCCCTGAAATTGCCTTGCAGATGTCCGATGGGGTGAAGCACTCCTTCACTCCAAATTTACCGCCCGTCAGGCTAAGTGACGGCAGCGCCCCTCATCTCAACGGGATTCAACCGGCCCCTCGCCATGCACAAGATTCTCCTCGCCGAAGACGACAACGACATGCGCCGCTTCCTGGTCAAGGCATTGGAAAATGCCGGCTTCCAGGTGTCGCACCATGATAACGGCATGTCGGCCTACCAACGGCTGCGCGAGGAGCCGTTCGAGATGCTGCTGACTGACATCGTGATGCCGGAGATGGACGGCATCGAGCTCGCCCGCCGGGCCTCGGAGCTCGATCCCGACATCAAGATCATGTTCATCACCGGCTTCGCCGCGGTGGCGCTGAACTCCGATTCGGAGGCACCGAAAAACGCAAAGGTGCTGTCCAAGCCGGTGCACCTGCGCGAACTGGTCAGCGAGGTCAATAAGATGCTGGCGGCCTGAGGCCGCCGCAGGGGCGAATTTATCCGACTTTCTGTGGCTTTGCGTCCTTGCCTGTCCGCGTGGGAGCCGATATAGGGACCCCACCTGAACACGACGATTTGGTTCTTGGGCACGTAGCTCAGCGGGAGAGCACTACCTTGACATGGTAGGGGTCACAGGTTCGATCCCTGTCGTGCCCACC
>CAWJDW010000006.1:0-91475 GCA_963841665.1 uncultured Alphaproteobacteria bacterium | reverse complement strand
TGCCCGTTGTAGACCCCGAAGGTGAGGCCCACGAACTGAGGCAGGATGGTCGAGCGGCGGCTCCAAATCTTGATCACGTCATGACGGCCGGACGAGCGCGCTGCATCCGCCTTCTTCAGCAGCGACGCCTCGACGAACGGGCCTTTCCAGACTGAACGAACCATGTCCGGCGTTCCTTACTTCTTCCGCTTGTGGCGGCTGAGGAGAATGAATTTGTCGGTCGACTTGTTGGTGCGGGTCTTCTTGCCCTTGGTCGGCTTGCCCCACGGAGTGACCGGATGACGACCGCCGGAGGTACGGCCTTCGCCGCCGCCGTGCGGATGGTCGATCGGGTTCATGGCAACGCCGCGGTTGTGCGGGCGACGGCCCATCCAACGCTTGCGGCCGGCCTTGCCGATCGAGGTGTTCATGTGGTCCGGGTTCGAGACCGCACCGATGGTGCCGCGGCAACGGCCGTGCACCAGGCGCTGCTCGCCCGAGTTCAGGCGGACGATGACGTAGTCCTGGTCGCGGCCGACGATCTGGGCATAGGTGCCGGCCGAACGCGCGAGCTGGCCGCCCTTCCCGATCTTGACCTCGATATTGTGCACGATGGTGCCGACCGGCATGTTGCCGAGCGGCATGACGTTGCCGGGCTTCACGTCGACATAGTTGCCCGCGACGATGGTGTCGCCGACCGCCAGCCGCTGCGGCGCCAGGATATAGGCCAGTTCGCCGTCCTGATACTTGATCAGGGCGATGAAGGCGGTGCGGTTCGGATCATATTCCAGCCGCTCGACGGTGGCCGAAACGTCGACCTTGTCGCGCTTGAAATCGACCGTGCGATACGACTGCTTGTGACCGCCGCCGAGGAAACGCACGGTGATGCGGCCGGTGTTGTTGCGGCCGCCGCTGCCGAGCTTGCCTTCGGTCAGCGACTTGACCGGCTTGCCCTTGTAGAGGGCCGAACGATCGACCATCACCAGCTGGCGCTGGCCGGGCGTCGTGGGGTTGAATGTCTTCAATGCCATGGCGATTGAGCCTTACAGTCCGGTGGTCACGTCGATGCGGTGGCCCTCTTCGAGGGTCACGATCGCTCGCTTTGAATCCGACTGCGAACCGAAATTGCCGCGGAACACCTTGGTCTTGCCCTTGCGAACGAGCGTGTTGACGCTCTTGACCTTGACGTCGAACAGCTTCTCGATCGCTTCCTTGATCTGCGGCTTGGTCGCCTTGGCGGCGACCTTGAACAGAACCTTGTTGTGCTCCGAGGCGATGGTCGCCTTCTCGGTCACGACAGGCGACAGGATGATGTCGTAATGGCGCGGATCGATATTCTTCATTTGAAGCGCGCCTCCAGCGCATCGATCGCCGCCTTGGTCAGAACGAGCTTCTGCCGGCGGAGAATGTCGTAGACGTTGATGCCCTGGATCGGCAGCACGTCCATGTTCGGAATGTTGCGCGCGGCGTTCGAGAACCCGGTATGCAGCTCGGCGCCGTCAATGATCAGCGCGTTGGTGAGCCCGAGCCCCGAGAAGTGACCGAGCAGCGCCTTGGTCTTGGCGGCTTCCAGAACGGCCGTCTCCAGCACGATCAGGTTGCCGTCCTTGGCCTTGGCCGACAGCGCATGCTTCAGCGCCATCGCACGGACCTTCTTCGGCAGGTCGGTGGCGTGCGAACGCACCACCGGTCCGAAGGCACGGCCGCCGCCACGGAACTGCGGCACGCGAGCCGAGCCGTGACGAGCACCGCCGGTGCCCTTCTGCTTGTACATCTTCTTGCCGGTACGCCAGATCTCAGCGCGGCCCTTGGCCTTGTGCGTGCCGGCCTGGCGCTTGTTGAGCTGCCACTGCACGCAACGTGCGATGATGTCCTGGCGCGGCTCGAGACCGAAGATGGCGTCGGAAAGCTGGACCGAGCCGGCTTCCTTGCCCTCGAGGGTGGTGACCTTCAATTCCATTTATGCGCCCTCCTGCTCGGCCGGCGCTTCCGCAGCCTGCTCGCCCGCGACCTTGAACTTGCCGGGCTTCGGCGCTTCCTTCGGCAGCGGCTTCTTCACGGCGTCGCGGACCGAGATCCAGCCGCCCTTGGAGCCGGGCACCGCACCTTCGACCAGGATCAGGCCGCGCGCGACATCCAGCTGCACCACCCGCAGGTTCAGCGTGGTGACACGATCGACGCCCATGTGACCGGGCATCTTCTTGTTCTTCCAGGTCTTGCCGGGGTCCTGACGACCACCGGTCGAACCGATCGAACGATGCGAGATCGACACGCCGTGGGTGGCGCGCAGACCGCCGAAATTCCAGCGCTTCATACCGCCGGCGAAACCCTTACCGACCGAGGTGCCGGTGACGTCGACGAACTGGCCGACGACGAAATGGTCGGCCTGGATCTCCGCGCCGACCGGGATCAGCGAGTCCTCGCTGACGCGGAATTCGGCGAGCTTGCGCTTCGGCTCGACCTTGGCGACCGCGAACTGGCCGCGCTCGGCCTTCGGCATGTAGACCGTCTTGCGGCTGCCGCTGCCAAGCTGCAGCGCGACATACCCGTTCTTCTCGGTGGTGCGGTGACCGACCACCTGGCAATTGCCGAGCTTCAGCACGGTCACGGGGATATGTTCGCCGGTCTCCGTAAAGACCCGCGTCATCCCGACCTTTTGTGCGATCACTCCGGAGCGCATCGGCGTGCTTCCTGTTCTTCTCTATGTCCGCGCGAGAGGCGAACGTGAATCCAAAAACTTAGAGCTTGATCTCGACGTCGACACCGGCGGCCAGGTCGAGCTTCATGAGAGCATCGACGGTCTGCGGGGTCGGATCGACGATGTCGAGCAGGCGCTTGTGGGTGCGCATCTCGAACTGCTCACGGCTCTTCTTGTCGACGTGCGGCGAACGGTTGACGGTGAACTTCTCGATGCGGGTCGGCAGCGGAATGGGTCCGCGAACCTGCGCACCGGTCCGCTTCGCCGTGTTCACGATCTCCCGCGTCGACGTATCGAGGATACGATGGTCGAACGCCTTGAGACGGATGCGGATATTCTGGCCGTTCATTGCCGTGTCTTTCTTAGTGAGTGGCGAGTAGCGAATAGCGAATGGATGTCCACTCGCTACTCGCCATTCCCTATTCGCTTGTTACTCGATGATCGAAGCGACGACGCCGGCGCCGACGGTACGGCCGCCTTCACGGATGGCGAAGCGCAGCTTCTCTTCCATCGCGATCGGCACGATCAGGTGCACTTCCATCGCGATGTTGTCGCCCGGCATCACCATCTCGGTGCCTTCCGGCAGATGCACGACACCGGTCACGTCGGTGGTGCGGAAGTAGAACTGCGGACGGTAGTTGGTGAAGAACGGGGTGTGGCGGCCGCCCTCTTCCTTGGTGAGGATGTAGGCCTCAGCCTTGAACTTGGTGTGCGGCTTGACCGAACCCGGCTTGCACAGCACCTGGCCGCGCTCGACGTCCTCGCGCTTGGTGCCGCGGAGCAGCGCACCGATGTTGTCGCCGGCCTGGCCCTGATCGAGCAGCTTGCGGAACATTTCGACGCCGGTGACGGTGGTCTTCTGGGTCGGACGGATACCGACGATCTCGATTTCCTCGCCGACCTTGATGATGCCGCGCTCGACACGACCGGTCACCACGGTGCCGCGGCCGGAGATCGAGAACACGTCTTCCACCGGCATCAGGAACGGCTGGTCGATCGGACGCTCCGGCTGCGGAATGTACTCGTCGACATTCTTCATCAGCTCGAGGATCGCCTCATGGCCGAGCTTCTTGTCCGAATCTTCGAGAGCGGCGAGCGCCGAGCCCTTGATGATCGGGATCTTGTCGCCCGGGAATTCATACTTCGAGAGCAGCTCGCGGACCTCGAGCTCGACGAGCTCGAGCAGCTCCGGATCGTCGACCATGTCGCACTTGTTGAGGAACACGACCAGCGCCGGAACGCCGACCTGGCGGGCGAGCAGGATGTGCTCGCGGGTCTGCGGCATCGGGCCGTCGGCAGCCGACACGACCAGGATCGCACCGTCCATCTGGGCCGCGCCGGTGATCATGTTCTTCACGTAGTCGGCGTGGCCGGGGCAGTCGACGTGCGCGTAGTGGCGGTTCTTGGTCTCGTATTCGACGTGCGCGGTCGAGATGGTGATGCCGCGGGCCTTCTCTTCCGGCGCCTTGTCGATCTGGTCGTAGGCAGTGAACGTCGCGCCGCCCGTCTCGGCCAGGATCTTGGTGATCGCAGCCGTCAGCGACGTCTTGCCGTGGTCGACGTGACCGATGGTGCCGATGTTGCAGTGCGGTTTGTTACGTTCAAACTTTGCTTTGGCCATTTGACTCTCCGTTCAGTCGCTAAGCTGAGCTAACGACAATCAGGCAAATTTCTTCTGGACTTCCGCCGACACGTTGGCCGGCGCTTCCGCGTAGTGGTCGAACTGCATCGTGAAGGTCGCGCGCCCCTGGCTCATCGAGCGCAGGTTATTCACGTAACCGAACATGTTCATGAGCGGCACCATCGCATTGATGACGTTGGCATTGCCGCGCATGTCCTGGCCCTGGATCTGGCCACGCCGCGAGTTCAAGTCGCCGATGACCGAACCGGTGTAGTCTTCCGGCGTCACCACCTCGACCTTCATGATCGGCTCGAGCAGAACCGACTTGCCCTTTTGCAGCGCTTCGCGGAAGGCCGCGCGCGATGCGATTTCAAAGGCCAGCGCCGACGAGTTGACGTCGTGATACTTACCATCGACCAGCGCCACCTTGACGTCGACGATCGGGAAGCCCGCGACCACGCCGGACGTCAGCACGCTCTCGATGCCCTTTTCGACGCCCGGGATGTATTCCTTCGGAACCGCACCGCCGACGATCTTGGACTCGAACGCATAGCCTGCGCCCGGCTCGTTCGGCTCGACGACGAGGCTGACGGCCGCGAACTGACCGGTACCGCCGGACTGCTTCTTGTGGGTGTAATCCACTTCGGCCTTGCGGGTGATGCGCTCGCGGAACGCCACCTGCGGCGCACCGATATTGGCATCGACCTTGTAGGTCCGACGCAGGATGTCGACCTTGATGTCGAGATGGAGTTCGCCCATGCCCTTCAGGATGGTCTGGCCGGACTCGTGGTCGGTCGACACCCGGAACGACGGATCTTCCGCCGCGAGCTTCGCCAGCGCGACGCCGAGCTTCTCCTGATCGGCCTTCGACTTCGGCTCGATCGCGATCTCGATCACCGGCTCCGGGAATTCCATCTTTTCCAGGATGACCTGGTGGTTCGGGTCGCACAGCGTGTCACCGGTGCGGGCTTCCTTGAGGCCGGCCAGCGCGACGATGTCGCCGGCATAGGCTTCCTTGATGTCCTCACGGTTGTTCGCATGCATCAGCAGCATGCGGCCGATGCGCTCTTTCTTCTCGCGGGTCGAGTTCACGACGCCGGTGCCGCTCTGCAGGATGCCCGAATAGATGCGGCAGAAGGTGATGGTGCCGACGAACGGATCGTCCATGATCTTGAACGCGAGCAGAGCCAGCGGCTCCTTGTCGTCCGCCTTGCGCACGACCTCGTTGCCCTTGTCGTCGGTGCCCTTGATCGCGGGCACGTCGAGCGGCGACGGCAGATAGTCGACGACGGCGTCGAGCAGCGGCTGCACGCCCTTGTTCTTGAAGGCCGAGCCGCACAGCACCGGATAGAAGGCGCCGGTCAGCACCGCCTTGCGGATCAGCCGCTTCAGCGTCGCCTCGTCCGGCTCCTTGCCGTCGAGGAAAGCGGTCAGCGCATCGTCGTCGAGCTCGACGGCGGCTTCCACCAGCTTCTCGCGATATTCCTTGGCCTGGTCGACCAGTCGGCCGGGATATCGATGTAATCGAACTTCGCGCCGAGCGACTCGTCGTTCCAGATCGACGCCCTTCATCTGCACGAGGTCGATGAGACCCTTGAAGTTGTTCTCCGCGCCGATCGGCAGCTGGATCGCAACCGGCTTCGCGCCCAGGCGGTCGACGATGTCGGCCAGGCACTTGAAGAAGTCGGCACCGGTCTTGTCCATCTTGTTGGCGAAGACGATGCGCGGAACTTTGTACTTGTCGCCCTGGCGCCAGACGGTCTCGGTCTGCGGCTCGACGCCCTGGTTGGAGTTGAGCACGCACACGGCGCCGTCGAGCACGCGGAGCGAACGCTCGACTTCGATGGTGAAGTCGACGTGGCCGGGAGTGTCGATGATGTTCAGGCGCTTGCCGTTCCAGAACGCGGTGGTGGCAGCCGAGGTGATCGTGATGCCACGCTCCTGCTCCTGCTCCATCCAATCCATCGTCGCGGCGCCTTCGTGCACCTCGCCGATCTTATGGCTCTTGCCGGTGTAGTAGAGGATGCGCTCGGTGGTCGTGGTCTTACCGGCGTCGATATGCGCCATGATACCGAAGTTACGGTAGTCCTCGATGGCATGTTGGCGGGGCATGGACCTGTTTCCTGATTTCCGTTCGTTTCGCCGTTACCAGCGATAGTGCGAGAAGGCGCGGTTGGCTTCCGCCATCCGGTGCACGTCTTCACGCTTCTTGACGGCGTTCCCCCGGTTATTCGACGCATCGAGCAGCTCCGCCGAGAGCCGTTCGGTCATCGTCTTCTCGTTGCGGTCGCGGGCAGCCGAGATCAGCCAGCGAATGCCCAGAGCCTGACGGCGGGTCGAGCGCACCTCGACCGGAACCTGATAGGTCGCACCGCCGACGCGGCGGGAGCGAACCTCGATGGTCGGCATGACGTTTTCGAGCGCCTGCTCGAACACCGTCAGCGGGCTCTGCTTGGTCTTGCTCTCGATGATACCGAACGCACCGTAGACGATGCCTTCGGCAACCGACTTCTTGCCGGCGTACATGACCGAATTCATGAACTTCGTGACGATGATGTTCCCGAACTTCGGATCCGGCAGAACTTCACGCTTTTCGGCTGAATGGCGACGCGACATTGTTGTCTTTTCCCGCTTGTCTTGAACGTCTTACTTCGGACGCTTCGCGCCGTACTTCGAACGACGCTGCTTACGGTTCTTGACGCCCTGGGTATCCAGCACGCCGCGGAGAATGTGGTAGCGCACGCCGGGCAAGTCCTTGACGCGGCCGCCGCGGATCATGACCACCGAGTGCTCCTGCAGGTTATGGCCCTCACCCGGGATGTAGCCGATCACCTCGAAGCCGTTGGTCAGGCGCACCTTGGCGACCTTACGAAGCGCCGAGTTCGGCTTCTTCGGCGTCGTGGTGTAGACGCGCGTGCAAACGCCACGCTTCTGCGGCGACTGCTGCAGCGCCGGCACCTTCTTACGCGACTTCTGCACCTCGCGCGGACTTGCGATCAGCTGGTTGATCGTCGGCATCTTGGCCTTACCCTTCAACGTTCGCGCGGAAAGCCTTGACGGCGCTCCGCAAATTCTTGCTCGAGGCTCCCCGCCCCGTCGGGCCGCTCTGCGTGCGAAATTCACGCAAAACGAAAACACGCCAACCGCTCATTGCTGAACGGAAAGCGCTTGACGCCACAGAGGACCGCAGTCAAAGCCGATCAGCGCGAGCCGCTCAGCCATTCACCGAGGTCATGCATCCGAGTTTGGTCTCATGAGGAAACGCTCAAGAGAACTAAAATCGTTCTGGCATTGCCTAGCTATATCGACAGCGTTTGAGCGGCATTCGTCGAGGGTGGTGCCCGTCCCTGCTCGTTTCCGAGTGGTATGGGTGATCCGTTCCGACGCTAGCGAAGCTCACCGCCTGTCGTTAAGTGGCCGCCTTTTATAAGCGGCAAATAGCCAAGTCAAGCGAAACGACCGGGAAGATACGTAAAGAAGGTGTTCTGCGCCCTGCGCTTTCCGCTTCACTTCATCATCGCGCGATGCAGCGGCGGCGTCGCATCATCCCATTTAGGTCAAGTTTGCTGCCATTCCAGAGGCGCTCGTCATTTTTACCCGGAGTAAATATTACGAAACAAGACGGCTAAGGCTTTTTTCGTCATTTCGAGCGCAATCATGGCCCGTCCGCGCAAGGCTTTGGCCATGAAACAGACCGACGTTGCGATCATTGGCGGGGGGCTGGCCGGCTCGACCGCAGCCGCCATGCTCGGTCGCGCCGGCATCGCGACCATTTTGGTCGATCCGCATCCGGTCTACCCGCCGGATTTCCGAGTCGAAAAGCTGGCCGGTCCCGTTCAGCTGGCGCGCTTCCGCGCCACTGGGCTTGCCGATTCGGTGCTCCGCAAGGCTACGCCGAGCGGCCAGAACTGGATCGCCCGATTCGGCTGCGTGCTCGACAAGGACCCGAGCCGAGCAATACGGCATCCTCTACGATACGCTGGTGAATGCCCTGCGCGACGAGATTCCGCCTGATTGTGGAGCGAATCGTGGCCAAGGCCGTGACGATCACCCCGAGCGAGGACCGGCAGCGAATCGCGCTCTCCAACGATGAGACCATCTCCGCCCGCCTGGTCGTGCTGGCCAACGGGCTCAATGTCGGGCTCCGCCACATGCTGGGAATCAGCCGGCAAGTCGAAAGCGCCGCGCATTCGATCTCGATCGGGTTCGATATCGCGCCCGTCGGCCGCGATAGCTTCCCCTTCCCGGCCATGACCTATTTCCAGGAGCGGGCCCGCGCGCGCGTGCCATATTTGACGCTGTTTCCGATCCGCGACCGGATGCGGGCGAATCTGTTCGCCTATCGGGAGGTCGACGATCCCTGGCTCCGCGCGATCAGGCGCACGCCGGTCGCGGCGCTGGACGCGGTGCTGCCGGGGTTCAGGCGGGTTGCGGGCGACTATGCTGTCACTGGCGAGGTCAAGGTCCGGCCGGCCGACCTCGTTGTGAACACCGGCCATCGCCAGCCGGGCCTGGTGCTGGTCGGCGATGCCTTTGCCACCACCTGCCCCGTCACCGGCACCGGCTCGGACAAGGTGTTCACCGACGTCGAGCGGCTTTGCAACGTCTACATTCCGCAATGGCTCGCAAGCCGGCGGCATGAGCGAGGCCAAGATCGCGGCGTTCTATGACGATCCGCTCAAGCAGGCCTGCGATGCCTGGTCGGTGCGCAAGGCCTGGCACTTCAAATCGGTATCGGTCGGCACCGGCCCCATGTGGCTGGCGCAGCGCTGGGGCCGCTTCGGCGTGTCGCTCAGTCGCGGCCTCAGGCACCGGCTGGCAGGCGCGAACGCGCCCACCGGCTCTCACGCCTCATCATCATCCTCATCGTCGCTGTCGCCATCGGCCTGAGCGGCAGCGGCCACCTTGTGGCCCTGGTCGTTCCACAGCTTGCGATAGCTGCCGTTCTTGGCGAGCAGCTCGGCATGGGTGCCGCGCTCGATCGCGCGGCCACTGGAGATCACGATGATCTCGTCCATCTCCACCACCGAGGTCAGGCGGTGGGTCGACCAGATCATGGTCCGCCCCTTGGCGACCTTCAGCAGGGTGCGGTTGATTGCCGCCTCCGTGGTCTGGTCCAGCGCCGAAGTGGCTTCGTCGAGCAGTAGTACCGATGGATTGCGTATGATGGCGCGCGCGATCGCAATGCGCTGGCGCTGGCCGCCCGACAGCGTGTCGCCGCGCTCGCCGACCACGGTGTCGTATTTCTGCGGCAGGCTTACGATGTAACGGTGGATCTCGGCCTTCTTGGCGGCCTCCACCACCTCCGCATCGGTCGCGTTCTCCTTGCCGAGCCGGATGTTCTCGCGGATCGACATGTTGAACAGCATGTTCTCCTGGAACACCACCGCCATGCTGCCGCGCAGGGAATCACGGGTGACCTTACGGATGTCGACGCCATCGATGGTGACGCGGCCCTCGTCCGGCACGTAGAGCCGCAGGATCAGGTTCAGCAGCGTGCTCTTGCCGGATCCCGAGGGCCCGACGATGGCGATGCGCTTGCCGACGTCGAGCTTGAGGCTGAGATTGTCGAGCACCGGCGTCTCGCTGCCCTCGTATTGGAAGGTGACTCGCTCGAAGGTGATGTCGTGGCTGATGCGCGGCAGGTCCGGCGCGCCGGGCCGGTCGATGCCGCGGGTCGGCTCGTTCAAGAGCTCCTGCATGTGATGCACCGCCGCGGCCGAGGAGATCGATACCGGGATGAAGTGCATGACATGGGCGATGTTGTAGGACACCTCCCAGAATGCGCTCTCGAAGGTCACGAAGGTGCCGACGGTGATCTGGCCCTTGGTGGCGAGATAGGCGCCGAGCGCGAGCACGACCAGATGCAGCAACAGCACCGCGACGGTGACGGTGCGTTCGACCATGGTCGACAGGAACATGGCCGCGCCAATCTTGCGCCGCGCCTCGTCGTTGCGAAAGGAGAACCAGCCGAACACCTTGCGGTGCAGGCTGAAGGCCTTGATCACGGCCTGCGCCGCGATGTTCTCCTGGACGACGCCCAGCAGCGCCGCCTCGTTCAGCTTCTGCTCGTAATTGGCCTGCACCGCTTTCGGGGTGAGGATGCGCGGGCCGATCAGGGTGATCGGGAACACCAAGAGCGAGATGATGGCGAGTTGCCAGTTCAAAAACAGCATCAGGATGATGCCGGCGATCAGCTCGAAGAACGGCAGCGCCGCGCTGTTGCCGAAGCTCTTCACCGCGCCTTCGAAGGCAGAGAGGTCGACCGAGAAGCGTGAGAGAATCTCGCCGCGCTTGGTACGCTGGAAAAACGCCGCCGGCAGGTCCTGCACATGCTCGAACAGCCGCGTGCGAACGTCGGAGATGATGCTGGCGCAAAGCCGTGCATCCCAGCGCTCGTACCAGATCGCCACGATCGAGGTGACGATGCCGGCGGCGGCGAGCACGCCGAGGATGCGGTACAGCGCCTCGAAATCCTCCTCGCCGAGCGCGTCGTCGATCAGGAATTTCAGGCTTAGCGGCATGATGACGTTGAACAGCGTCTCGACCAGGATGCCGAGGCCGACCAAGGTCAGGGTGGTCTTGTACTTTCCGAGCAGCGGCCTGACGAAACCGTAGATGGTGGCGAGTGCGCCGGCGGCCTCGCGCGCCGAGAAGACGACGAGATCCTCGTCGTCATCATCATCGTCGAGTTCGAGGTCTTCGTCCTCGTCGTCTTCGTCATCATCGTCGTCGGGCGGCGGCGCCGGCGGCTTCTGGGCGCGCAAGCCCGTTGGCGCGCCGCCCTTGATGGCAGCCCGCTTCTCCAGCTCGGCAGCGGGATCTGCCGCAGCGGACTTGCGGTCATCCGGGACTGAGTTTTTGCGCGCCATTCAAATCAATCGATGCTGCAGCCGGCCCGACGATGGGCCGGCATTGCGTCACGGCTTTAACATCTGGGTCCCAAAGGGACTAGCGCTGTTGCGACAGGACGACGCGGCAGCATCAAGAGGGGCCCGTGCCGATGCGCATTTGACACGGCACATGCGGCACCTCCGGGCAATGCGCGGTCCCGCGAATCAGCCGCGGCTCGCAACGCCCCAGCGAACGTGTCGCCGAGGCGCCTATTCGTCGTCGTCCTCGACCTTGTCGAAGAACGAGTAGCGCAGGCTGTCGGAGTCCGCATACCACTGCCCCGGCCCCTTGTTGGCGGCCAGCGTCGCTTCCCACAATTGGTCGGTGCAGTCGTGGCGGTGCATCGACAGATCGAAGCCGTTGCCGAAGAACAATTCCGACCATTCCCACCAGGTGCCGAGCTTCTTGACGCCGCGCAACAGGTCGTAGCGGTCGATCAGCGCCGGCGCCATGTCCGAGGTGATCGAGCCGAACACCAGCCCCGTCTTGACCACGCGATTGAGCTCGCGGATCGCCCGCACGACCTGCTTGTCGCCGAGATGGCACAGGCTGGTCTCGAACACGAAATCGAACGTGCCGTTCTTGAACGGCAGGTCGGTGATCGAGCCCAGCTTGTTGTACTTCTTCAGCGCCTTCGGCGTCTTGCCATGGATGTAGCGGTTGCTCTCGATGCCCCAGGCATCGATGCCGCGATCACGCAGCGCGCCGACCAGTTCGCCGCTCGCCGAGCCGGCCACCAGGAGCTTGTAGCCTTTGCCCTTGGCCTTATTCCAGACGATCTTGATCAGGTTTGCCAGATAGTCCGGGTCGGTGAATTGCGACCAGGCTTCGCCGTAGGGTCCCTGCCCCCGGTAATCGTCGAAATAGGCGCGGTCGATCTTGTCCGACAGCGGCGTCTCGGCCTGCGAGCGGACGCGGCGCAGCCGCATCATCTCGGTCACGATGATGTCGGTCGCCGCGTCAGACGAATCGAGCAGCCCGTTGAGCGTCGAATCGAACAGATAGTCGCCGACCACCACGAGTCCCGGATGTTCCTTCGGCTCGGGGCGATGATTGGTCATGACGTCGCGCACCGGCAGGCCGCCGGGCAGCGCATTGACCGACGACAGCCAGCGATGAACCTTCCCTTCGACAAAATGCGCGCGCGCATCGCCGAACGAAGCGGGCAAGGATTTCAATGCCGCAGCGATGAGCTCCTGCTCGCTGAGATTGGCGAAGGCCAAAGCGTCGGAGCCCGCGATCAGCCAGTTCAACACGCCATGCTTGCCGACATCGTGCCGCGCACCCTCATTATAGACGCAGCAGCCGCCGAACGCTTCCGACATGAACCAGGCGCCCGGGATCTGGTCGCCCCAGAACGGCTCGTCGAACAGGATCGAGACCCGCAGGTAATGCGCGGGCCGATCGAAATAGGCGACGTGCTTGCTCATCGATCGGCGCAGGCCCTCGCCTTCCCAGCCCACGGTGGATAGCCAGGAATGCGGCAGGCACATCAGCACGAGATCGAACTCGCGCATCTCCGGACCCTTGCCGTTCATCATGTTGAGCCGGTAGCGGCCGGAATCGGCCTTGCCGACCTTGAGCACGCGATGATTGAGCTGGATGTCGGCATTGACCTCCGACCGCAGGCATTCGATCAGCTGCTCATTGCCGTTCTGGATCGAGTACAGGCCGATATAGCCGTCGACATCCATCACGAAGTTCTTGAGCGCGTTCAGCCCATTGGTGTTGTGGGGCTCGGTCGCGATGTCCGAGCGCGCCATCGCCTTGAAGAAGCGCTTGGCGATGGGATCGTCGACCTCCTTGTCGAGCAGTTCCTCGCAGGTCATGTAGGCCCAGGGATGCTCGTTGTCGTGCGCGCCGACGCCCTCGTAATATTCGATCGGCGATATCAATTTGGCGCAGCGCTCGCGGAAGTCCTCCACCGCATTGGCGGTCTTCGCGCCGTATTTGCGGCGCAAGCCCGGAACGTCGTCGAGCAGCACGCCGTCGAGCTGCACCTGCATCGCATCCATCGGGATCGTTTGCAGGCCGAAATGCTGGATCAGCTCGCGCAAGGGATCGGGCCCCGTCATCGAGTAGTCGTAGATTTCCGCGACACCCGCCTCGTACATCGCCGGCGCCTTGTCGAACTTGCGCGTGACGACCTTGCCGCCGAGCCGGTCGGACGCCTCGAAGATCGTGACCTTGCACAGGTCGCCCAGTTTTTTCTTGAGGTACCAGGCGCTCATCAGGCCGCCCGGGCCACCGCCCACAATCGCAAGGTCAAGCATCAGCGTTCCGCTATCTCCGTCCGCCGCAAACGACGCCGGTTGGTCCAATTCACGAATGCACGTCTCAGGATTTCTGAGCCCCCCTGAGGCTCGATCGGCCCAGATTCGTTCGGGCCGCACGCAGGTCATGTGCCAACTCATTGAATCAGCACGGACTCTCGGCGGTCTACGAAGATCGTTTGGCGGATCGGATGATACCAGAAGCGCTTTTGTCCCTGAAGGGAAGATGAACAGCAGGGATGCGGGACCGCAACAGGGCAACAAATTGTCAAAAAAAGGCCGGCGACAGCCGGCCTTTTCTCCACCAGATGAACAGCGGGAACAAAACGGTATTTCGTTCCCGCTGACTGTTGTTTGGCTTACTCGGCCGGCGGCAGCGCCAGCGGCTGCGGCTCGGGCTGAGCCGGCACGATCGCCGCCTGCTTCTCGCGCTCGTCGAGGATCAGCTTGTCGCGCTTGACTGCGACCTCGCGGATCCGAGCCATCGAGGCACCGGTGCCCGCCGGGATCAGCCGGCCGACGATGACGTTCTCCTTCAGGCCCTCGAGCGGATCGATCTTGCCGTTGACCGCGGCCTCCGTGAGGACGCGCGTGGTCTCCTGGAACGATGCCGCCGAGAAGAAGGAACGGGTCTGCAGGCTCGCCTTGGTGATGCCGAGCAGAACCGGCGTTCCCGTGGCGGGCTTCTTGCCCTCTTCCTTGGCCTTCTCGTTGAGCACGTCGAACTCGATCTTGTCGACCTGTTCGCCCGAGATCATGTCGGTATCGCCCTGGTCGGTGACCTCGATCTTCTGCAGCATCTGACGGACAATCACCTCGATGTGCTTGTCGTTGATGAGCACGCCTTGCAGCCGGTAGACCTCCTGGATTTCGTTGACCAGATAGGCAGCGAGTTCCTCGATGCCCTTGATCGCCAGGATGTCGTGCGGTGCCGGATTGCCCTCGACGATGAAGTCGCCCTTTTCGACGATATCGCCGTCCTGCAGGTGGATGTGCTTGCCCTTCGGGATCAGGTACTCGCGCGGCTCCTCGGTCTTGTCGACCGGCTCGATCGAGATGCGGCGCTTGTTCTTGTAGTCGCGGCCAAAGCGGATGGTGCCCGCGATTTCCGCGATGATCGCCGCGTCCTTCGGCTTGCGCGCCTCGAACAGCTCCGCCACCCGCGGCAGACCGCCGGTGATGTCGCGGGTCTTGGCGCTCTCGGTCGAGATACGGGCGAGGATGTCACCCGGCTTGACCGTCGCACCGACGTCGACCGACAGAATGGCGTCGACCGACAGCATGTACCGGGCATCGCCGCCGCGGGCGAGCTTCAGCACCTTGCCATCCTTGCCCTTGATCACGATCGCGGGCCGCAGGTCGGCGCCGCCACGCGTGCCGCGCCAATCGATGACGACGCGCTTGGCGATACCGGTCGATTCGTCGAGCGTTTCCGAGATCGACAGACCTTCGGTCAGATCCTCGAACCCGATCGTACCCTCGGCTTCCGTGAGGATCGGACGGGTGTAAGGATCCCACTCGGCGATACGCTGGCCGCGCTTGATCGTATCGCCTTCGTCGACATGCATGCGCGACGCCGTACTGGATACGGTGCGTCGCACGCTCGGTGCCGTCGGCATCGACGATCGCGATCACCATGTTACGCACCATGGCGACCAGATGGCCTTCGCTGTTGCGCGCGATCGCCTTGTTGCGGATCACGACCTTGCCTTCGAAGTTCGATTCGACGAAGGACTGCTCGTTGAGCTGCGCGGCGCCGCCGATGTGGAAGGTGCGCATGGTCAGCTGGGTGCCCGGCTCACCGATCGACTGTGCGGCGATGACGCCGACAGCCTCACCATGGTTGACCGGAGTACCGCGGGCCAGGTCACGGCCGTAGCACATCTTGCAGATGCCGTTGACGAGCTCGCAGGTCAGCGCCGAGCGGATCTTCACCTCTTGCACGCCAGCCTGCTGGATGGCGTCGATATGGCTCTCCTCCATCAGCGTACCGGCCTTGATCAGCACGTTGCCGGATGCCGGATCGCGCACGTCGTCGCAGGGAACGCGGCCGAGAATGCGCGAGCCGAGCGAAGCCACGACCGTGCCGGCGTCGATGATGGCGCGCATCTTGATGCCGAGATGGGTGCCGCAATCGTCCTGCGTGATGATGCAGTCCTGCGCCACGTCGACCAGACGGCGGGTCAGATAACCGGAGTTCGCGGTCTTCAACGCGGTGTCCGCGAGGCCCTTACGGGCGCCGTGGGTCGAGTTGAAGTACTCGAGAACCGAGAGACCTTCCTTGAAGTTCGAGATGATCGGCGTCTCGATGATCTCGCCCGACGGCTTGGCCATCAGGCCGCGCATGCCGGCGAGCTGGCGCATCTGGGCCGGCGAACCGCGGGCACCGGAATGCGCCATCATGTAGATCGAGTTGATGTCGGCATCCGCTCCGCTTCGCCGTCTTCTTGGTGACGGAGATTTCCTTCATCATCTCCTTGGCGATTTCTTCGGTCGCCTTCGACCAGGCGTCGACGACCTTGTTGTACTTCTCGCCATGGGTGATCAGACCGTCATTGTACTGCTGCTCGAAATCCTTCGCCAGCGTACGGGTGGTGTCGACGATCTTCCACTTGCCGTGCGGCACGACCATGTCGTCCTTGCCGAACGAGATGCCGGCCTTGAACGCATTGTAGAAGCCGAGCGCCATGATGCGATCGCAGAAGATCACCGTCTCCTTCTGGCCGCAGTGACGATAGACCTGATCGATGACGCCCGAGATCTCGCGCTTGGTCATCAGCTTGTTGATGACCTCGAACGTGACCGCGGATGCCGCGGCAGGAGATTGCCGAGCATGACGCGGCCCGCGGTGGTTTCGATCCAACGCTTGGCGATCTTGCCTTCCTCGTTCATCCCCTCCCAGCGATACTTGATCTTGCTGTGGAGATGGATCGACCTTGGCATGCAGCGCGTGCTCGAGCTCGGCCATGTTGCCGAACGCCATGCCCTCGCCGGGCATGCCTTCGCGCATGATCGAGACGTAGTAGAGACCGAGCACGATGTCCTGCGACGGCACGATGATCGGCTGGCCGTTCGCCGGATGCAGGATGTTGTTGGTCGACATCATCAGGACGCGCGCTTCCAGCTGCGCTTCGAGCGACAGCGGAACGTGCACGGCCATCTGGTCGCCGTCGAAGTCGGCGTTGAAGGCGGAGCAGACCAGCGGATGCAGCTGGATCGCCTTGCCCTCGATCAGCACCGGCTCGAACGCCTGGATGCCCAGACGATGCAAGGTCGGCGCGCGGTTGAGCAGCACCGGATGCTCGCGGATCACCTCGTCCAGGATGTCCCAGACCTCGGGCCGCTCCTTCTCGACCAGCTTCTTGGCCTGCTTGACGGTCGTCGACAGGCCCTTGGCGTCAAGCCGCGAATAGATGAACGGCTTGAACAGCTCGAGCGCCATCTTCTTCGGCAGGCCGCACTGATGCAGGCGCAGCTCCGGACCGACCACGATCACCGAACGGCCGGAATAGTCGACGCGCTTGCCGAGCAGGTTCTGACGGAACCGGCCCTGCTTGCCCTTCAGCATGTCGGCGAGCGACTTCAGCGGACGCTTGTTGGCGCCGGTGATGACGCGGCCGCGGCGGCCGTTGTCGAACAGCGCATCCACCGCCTCCTGAAGCATGCGCTTCTCGTTGCGGATGATGATGTCGGGCGCGCGCAGCTCCATCAGCCGCTTCAAGCGGTTGTTGCGGTTGATGACGCGGCGATAGAGGTCGTTGAGGTCTGACGTCGCGAAGCGGCCGCCATCGAGCGGCACCAGCGGCCGCAGGTCCGGCGGGATCACCGGGACGACGGTCATGATCATCCATTCCGGCTTGTTGCCGGAGTGGCGGAACGCCTCGACGATCTTCAGCCGCTTGGCGAGCTTCTTGTGCTTGATGTCGGAGTCGGTCTCCTGCATCTCGGCACGCAGCGACACTTCGAGCTTCTCGAGCTCGAGGCCCTTGAGCAGCTCGCGGATCGCCTCGGCGCCGATCATGGCGGTGAAGCTGTCCTGGCCGTATTCGTCCTGCGCCTTCAGATACTCGTCTTCCGACAGCAGCTGACGGTCCTTGAGCGCGGTCAGACCCGGCTCGAGCACGACGTAATATTCGAAGTACAGGATCCGCTCGAGATCCTTCAGCGTCATGTCGAGCAGAAGGCCGATGCGCGACGGCAGCGACTTCAGGAACCAGATGTGCGCGACGGGCGCTGCGAGCTCGATATGGCCCATGCGCTCGCGCCGGACGCGCGACAGCGTCACCTCGACCGAGCACTTCTCGCAGATGATGCCCTTGTACTTCATCCGCTTGTACTTGCCGCACAAGCACTCGTAATCCTTGATCGGCCCGAAGATGCGGGCGCAGAACAGGCCGTCGCGCTCGGGCTTGAAGGTGCGGTAATTGATGGTTTCCGGCTTCTTGATCTCGCCGTAGGACCAGGACAGAATCTTCTCAGGAGACGCGATCGAGATCCGGATCTGGTCGAAGACCTGAGCCGGCGTCGTCGGGTTGAAGAAATTCATAATTTCTTGGTTCATCGTCTTCTCCTCGCATGCCGATCGGGGGCCGGCAGCAAATTCGAAATTCTTGGAGCTAGCGTCCTGCCGTGACCCGAGGGGCAAGGACGCCGACCCGGCCACGCTGTCAGCGCGCGGCCGGGCCAGACATGTCGATTACTCGGCGGCTTCCGACGTCGATGCCGGTCCCAGCTTGGAGTTGTGCAGGTCGACGTTGAGGCCGAGCGAGCGCATTTCCTTGACCAGCACGTTGAACGATTCCGGAATACCGGCTTCGAACGTGTCGTCGCCGCGGACGATCGCCTCGTAGACCTTGGTGCGGCCGGCGACGTCGTCCGACTTCACCGTCAGCATCTCCTGCAGCGTGTAGGCCGCGCCGTAAGCTTCGAGCGCCCACACCTCCATTTCGCCGAAGCGCTGGCCGCCGAACTGGGCCTTGCCGCCCAGCGGCTGCTGGGTGACCAGCGAGTACGGGCCGATCGAGCGCGCATGGATCTTGTCGTCGACCAGATGGTGCAGCTTCAGCATGTAGATGTAGCCGACCGTGACCTTGCGGTCGAACGCATCGCCGGTGCGGCCGTCATAGACGGTCGACTGGCCGGAGGCATCCATGCCGGCGAGCTTCAGCATCTCCTCGATGTCGCTCTCCTTGGCGCCGTCGAACACCGGCGTGGCGATCGGCACGCCGCGGCTCAGATTGTGACCCAGCTCGATCAGCTCATTGTCGTTGAGCGTCTTGATGGTCTCGTCCTCGCCGTAGATCCGCTTCAAGGTGTCCTTCAGCGGCTTGATGTCCGCTTTGGCAAGATAGGCGTCCACGGTCTGTGCGATGCGCCGGCCGAGGCCCGCGCAGGCCCAGCCGAGATGCGTCTCGAGGATCTGGCCGACGTTCATGCGCGAGGGCACGCCGAGCGGATTGAGCACGATGTCCGCATGGGTGCCGTCCTCGAGGAACGGCATGTCCTCGATCGGCACGATCTTGGAGACGACGCCCTTGTTGCCGTGACGGCCGGCCATCTTGTCGCCGGGCTGGATCTTGCGCTTCACCGCGACGAAGACCTTGACCATCTTCATCACGCCTGGCGGCAGCTCGTCGCCACGCTGCAGCTTCTCGACCTTGTCGAGGAAGCGCTGTTCCAGCCCCTTCTTCAACTCGTCGTACTGCTTCCGCATGGCCTCGATCTCGGCCATCAGCTTGTCGTTCGGCGAGGCGAACAGCCACCACTGCGACTTCGGATACTCGTCGAGCACCGCGCGGGTGATCTTGGTGTCCTTCTTGAAGCCCTTCGGGCCCGAGATGCCCTGGCGGTTCTCCAGCATGTCGGCGAGGCGGCTGTAGACGTTGCGGTCCAGGATCGCCTGCTCGTCGTCGCGGTCCTTGGCGAGACGCTCGATCTCTTCCCGCTCGATCGCCAGCGCACGCTCGTCCTTGTCGACGCCGTGGCGGTTGAACACGCGCACTTCCACGATCGTGCCCTGCACGCCCGGCGGAACGCGAAGCGAGGTGTCGCGGACGTCGGAGGCCTTTTCGCCGAAGATGGCGCGGAGCAGCTTCTCTTCCGGCGTCATCGGGCTTTCGCCCTTCGGCGTGATCTTGCCGACCAGGATGTCGCCGGCGCGAACTTCCGCACCGATGTAGACGATGCCGGCTTCGTCGAGGTTCTTCAGCGCTTCTTCCGAGACGTTCGGAATGTCGCGGGTGATTTCCTCAGGCCCGAGCTTGGTGTCGCGGGCCATCACCTCGAACTCCTCGATGTGGATCGAGGTGAAGACGTCTTCCTTCACGATCCGCTCGGAGAGCAGGATCGAAGTCTTCGAAGTTGTAGCCGTTCCACGGCATGAACGCGACCAGCACGTTGCGGCCGAGCGCGAGCTCGCCGAGATCGGTCGACGGACCGTCAGCGATGATGTCGCCCTTCTTGACGATGTCGCCGACCTTCACCAGCGGACGCTGGTTGATGCAGGTCGACTGGTTGGAGCGCTGGTACTTCATCAGCCGGTAGATATCGACGCCCGACTTGGTCGGATCGAGATCCTCGGTGGCGCGGATGACGACGCGGGTGGCGTCGATCTGGTCGATCACGCCCGAGCGGCGCGCGGCAATGGCCGCGCCCGAAGTCACGGGCGACCACGCCTTCCATGCCGGTGCCGACGAACGGCGCCTCGGCGCGAACCAGCGGCACCGCCTGGCGCTGCATGTTCGAGCCCATCAGCGCGCGGTTGGCGTCGTCGTTCTCGAGGAACGGGATCAGCGCCGCGGCGACCGAAACCAGCTGCTTCGGCGACACGTCCATGTAGTCGACCTTGTCCGGCGTCATCGGCACGACTTCGCCAGCATGACGGCAGACCACGAGATCGTCGGTGAAGCGGCCCTTCGGGTCGAGCGGCACGTTGGCCTGCGCGACGCGATAACGCCCCTCTTCCATCGCCGACAGATACACCACCTCGTCGGTGACGCGGCCGTCCTTGACCTTGCGGTACGGGGTCTCGACGAAGCCATACTTGTTGACGCGGGCGAACGTCGCCAGCGAGTTGATCAGACCGATGTTCGGACCTTCCGGCGTCTCGATCGGGCAGATGCGGCCGTAATGGGTCGGATGCACGTCGCGCACCTCGAAGCCGGCGCGCTCGCGGGTCAGACCGCCCGGGCCAAGCGCCGAGAGACGGCGCTTGTGGGTGATCTCCGACAGCGGGTTGGTCTGGTCCATGAACTGCGACAGCTGCGAGGAGCCGAAGAACTCACGCACCGCGGCCGCCGCGGGCTTCGCGTTGATCAGGTCCTGCGGCATCACGGTGTCGATGTCGACGCTCGACATGCGCTCCTTGATGGCGCGCTCCATGCGGAGCAGACCGATGCGGTACTGGTTCTCCATCAGCTCGCCGACCGAACGGACGCGGCGGTTGCCGAGATGGTCGATGTCGTCGATCTCGCCCTTGCCGTCGCGCAGGTCGACCAGGGTCTTGATGACCGAGAGGATGTCTTCCTTGCGCAGCGTGCGCTGGGTGTCGGGCGCATCGAGCTCGAGGCGCATGTTCATCTTGACGCGGCCGACCGCGGAGAGGTCATAGCGCTCGGCGTCGAAGAACAGCGACTGGAACATGGCCTGCGCCGAATCCAGCGTCGGCGGCTCGCCCGGACGCATCACGCGGTAGATGTCGAACAGCGCGTCCTCACGCGTCATGTTCTTGTCAGCGGAGAGCGTGTTGCGGATGTAGGGGCCGACATTGACGTGGTCGATGTCGAGCAGCGGCAACTCCTTGTAGCCGTGCTCGTTCAGCACCTTCATGTTCTTCTCGGTGATCTCCTCGCCGGCCTCGGCATGGATCTCACCGGTCTTCGGGTTGACGAGGTCCTCGGCAAGGTAGTTGCCGACCAGCTCCTCATCGGCCATGCGCAACGCCTTCAGCCCCTTCTCCTGGAGCTGGCGGGCGGCACGGACGGTAAGCTTCTTGCCGGCCTCGAGCACCACCTTGCCGGTGTCGGCGTCGATCAGGTCGTTGACGGTCGAGTAGCCGCGGAAACGGTTGGCGTCGAACGGCACGCGCCAGCCGTCCTTGCCGCGCTTGTAGAGGATCTTCTTGTAGAAGGTCGACAGGATGGTCTCGCCGTCGAGGCCGAGCGCGAACATCAGCGACGTCACCGGGATCTTGCGGCGACGGTCGATACGCGCGAACACGATGTCCTTGGCGTCGAACTCGATGTCGAGCCAGGAGCCGCGATACGGAATGACGCGGGCGGCGAACAGCAGCTTGCCCGACGAATGGGTCTTGCCCTTGTCGTGGTCGAAGAACACGCCCGGCGAACGGTGCATCTGGGAGACGATGACGCGCTCGGTGCCGTTGACGATGAAGGTGCCGTTCATGGTCATGAGCGGAATGTCGCCCATGTACACGTCCTGCTCCTTGATGTCCTTGACCGACTTCGCGCCGGTTTCCTCGTCGATATCGAACACGATGAGGCGCAGCGTCACCTTGAGCGGCGCAGCGAAGGTCATGCCGCGCTGGCGGCACTCGTCCACGTCATATTTCGGCGGCTCGAATTCATAGCGGACGAATTCCAGCATCGAGGTTCCCGAGAAATCGGAGATCGGGAACACCGAGCGGAATACCGCCTGCAAGCCTTCGTCCGACCGGCCGCCCGTGGGCTCGTCGACCATCAGGAACTGGTCATAGGACGCCTTCTGAACCTCGATGAGGTTCGGCATCTCTGCGACTTCCTTGATGTGTCCGAAGAACTTGCGAACGCGTTTGCGACCAGTGAATGTCTGCTGCGCCATCGTGGCCTCTCATTTCGTCGCCCGGAGGGGGCGGACCTTCCGAAGAGCGCTTGCGACCGCCCTTCGGGTTGAATTTCGATCCATTTCGAGGGCCGGAAGTCCGTTTCGGGAACGAAAGCGTCCCAAATCCGTTCTTCAAACCGCCAAAACGCAAAACGACGCGCGGAGCGCAAGGGCGCACCCGCTCGTCAGAACCATCTCGCTACGGACTGCAAAAGCCCGAAATTGCCAATCTCCCAACGGTCCGCGACGGGAAACGCCATCCCCTCGCTCACCGGCTTTTCGTGCTGCCGACCCAATATGGGCTGACAATAGTCGAGATTCGAGGGGGAAGCCCCTAGATCTCCACACTTTTTCGTGTTTTCCGCGCGACAGGCGATCCTGTTGCACGGCTTTTGCAGCGAGGGGCGGGCTGCGGTGCCCGAACTGCTGCAAATAGCTCCTCTCGCGTCTTAGGCAGAGGGGCGGAGCCAACTCCGCTCTCTCTGCCCGTCATGGCCGGGGCTTGACCCGGCCATCCACGCGTCTTCCAGATCCCCGGGTCTCGCTATGCTCGCCCGAGGATGGAATTGAAGTAAGCGCGCTTACTTCAATTCCACCTTGGCGCCAGCCTTCTCGAGCTGAGCCTTGATCTTGTCGGCTTCTTCCTTATTCACGCCTTCCTTGACCGGCTTCGGCGCGCCCTCGACGAGGTCCTTCGCCTCCTTCAGGCCGAGGCCCGTGATGGCGCGGACTTCCTTGATGACTTCGATCTTCTTGTCGCCGGCCGAAGCCAGGACAACCGAGAACTCGGTCTTCTCTTCCGCCGGAGCGGCGGCACCGCCACCAGCGCCCGGAGCGGCGACGGCCACGGCGGCAGCGGCGGACACGCCCCACTTCTCTTCCAGGAGCTTGGCGAGCTCGGCGGCCTCGAGAACGGTGAGGCTGGAAAGGTCGTCGACGATTTTCTGCAGGTCAGCCATTGATCTATTTCCTTAAGATGGTTGGTTCGAAACCAGATTGTCGAGGGATTGCGAAGGGCGTCAGGCCGCTTCGCCCTTTGAGGCATAAGCCTGAATGACGCGAGCGAGCTTGCTCGCGGGCGCAGTGGAGAGCTGGGCGAGCTTGGTCGCCGGAGCCTGGATCAGGCCGACGAGCTTGCCGCGCAGTTCGTCCAGCGACGGCAGCGAGGCGAGCGCCTTGACGCTGTCGACATTCAGGACGGTTTTACCCATCGAACCGCCGAGAATGACGAACTTTTCGTTCGCCTTGGCGAATTCGACGGCAACCTTGGGCGCCGCGACAGGATCGTTTGAAGTTGCGATCACGGTCGGCCCCTTCAACAGGGAACCGATGCCGACGACGTCCGTGCCTTCAAGAGCAATTTTGGCGAGACGGTTCTTCGAGACCTTCACCGACGCACCCGCCTGCTTCATCTGCATGCGCAGCTTCTGCATCTGGGCCACGGTGAGGCCGGAATAGTGAGCGACGACCGCAACGCCCGTGGTCTCGAAGACCCCGTGCAATTGATCGACCGCCTCTTTTTTTGCCGCTCGTTCCACAGCAAGCTCTTTCCGGTTAGCGGCCTTCGCCTTGAAGAACAGGCGGGACCGCCGGGTTGCACCCACCGTCCTGCCAACATGACCTCTGGACCCAAAGGGCCTTTCGAACACATGAGCAGGACGACGACTTGAATTGCCTGCCCTTCCGCGCGCCTGCCGGCCCACGGAGTGTCGAGGTTCGAACCAAACCCGCATCCGCAAGCGAGACGCGTGCGGAATGCCAAAATCCGGTCTTCACCCGTCTATGCAGGCCATACGATTAAGCCGTAGAGGAAATTCAAGATTTCCGCGGGCGCCTGCAGTCTTGGACAGGATCGAGGCGATCGGCGAACCGACCTCCCCTGCGGTATTCGAGAGCAGAAGGATCCTCCTTCCTTTCGAGCCATCCAGATGGACATCTCAAAAGGAACGATTTCTCCTCCAGGCTTTCGGAATGCACGCACGGGCGCGCCAGCAAGCTGGCACGCCCGGAAGGCGGTTCTTTAACGGGTCAGTGACCGCTTGCCAAGAGCAAATTTCGCACCAGTTCCCAAATGCCAACACTTGGCCGGTGATATTGGCCGCGGCGGCGTGGAACCCGATCAGCCTGCCCGTACCGGATAAGGCAGCGGTTTGCCCGCGAAAAACGCCGCGAGATTGGCGACAACGCAGCCCCGCATTGCGACATGCGATTCCTGGGTATTGCCGCCGATATGGGGGGTCAAGACCACGTTGGGCAGGGCCGTCAGCTCGTCCGGCGCATGCGGCTCGGTCTCGAACACGTCAAGGCCGGCGCCCGCAATGGTTCCGTCCTTCAGCGCTGCGACCAAGGCCGCCTCGTCAATGACTGAGCCGCGCGAGATATTGACGATGTAGCCGTCGGCACCGAGCTTCTTCAGGAGATCCGCATTGACGACATGATGCGTCTCCGCGCCGGCCCGGACCGCGATCATCAGCACGCTGCACCATTCGGCGAGCGCATCCAAGCTCGGAAGATATTGGTACGGCAGGTCGTAGCGAGTGCGGCTGAAATAACCGATTTCGGCCTCGAAGCCGGCCACGCGGGCCGCGATCTTGCGGCCGATCTCGCCCATGCCGTAGATGCCGACCTTGCGCTGGCTCAAGCCCACCGGCGGCTTCATCAATGGCGACGGCCTGGCCGCGGCCCAGTCGCCGCTGCGCACATAACGGTCGGCAACGTTGAGCCGCCGCGTCGCCGCCAGCATCAGGGTCATCGCCACGTCGGCGACCGACGCCGCATTGGCGCCAGGGCTGTGGCCGACCGCAATGCCGCGCGCGGCCGCAGCCGCGAGATCGACGCCGTCATAACCCGTGCCGTAACAGACGATGGCCCCGAGCTGCGGCAGCCGCTCCATGTCCGGCCCCCGCAACGGCGTGCCACCGGCGGTGAGCAGCGCACGGATACCGACGAGATCATCGGCCGGAAACGCCTCATGCGGCGGCTTGCCGGCGGTATCGAGCAGATCGAAATGCTCGCCGACCCGCTGCAGCAGGGTTTTGGGGAAACGTGAATAGACCAGGACTTTGTCAGGCATGGCGCTCCGCGCGTGGCGCTCTCCAAAAGTGAAAGAGCGGGACCAGTTGCCCGGCCCCGCTCTCGCGATCTTTCATGTATGCCCGACCGGCTTCACGCCAGCACGGTGCCCGGCTCGACCTTCACGCCCGGGCCCATCGTCGAAGACACCGCGACGCGCTGGACATAGGTGCCCTTGGCACCGGCCGGCTTGGCCTTCACGACCGCATCTGCCAGGGCCTTGATGTTCTCGACCAGCTTCTCCTCGGTGAACGAGGCCTTGCCGACGCCGGCCTGGATGATGCCGGCCTTCTCGACCCGGAACTCGACCGAGCCGCCCTTGGCGCCCTTCACGGCACCGGCGACGTCCATGGTCACGGTGCCGATCTTCGGGTTCGGCATCATGCCGCGCGGACCGAGCACCTTACCGAGACGGCCAACCAGCGGCATCATGTCGGGGGTGGCGATACAACGGTCGAAGTCGATATTGCCGTTCTGCACCTTCTCGACCAGGTCCTCCGCACCGACCACGTCGGCACCGGCGGCCTTGGCTTCGTCGGCCTTGGCGCCGCGCGCGAACACGCCGACGCGCAGGGTGCGGCCGGTGCCGTTCGGCAGCATGACGACGCCGCGGACCATTTGGTCGGCGTGGCGCGGGTCGACGCCGAGATTGATCGAGACCTCGATGGTCTCGTCGAACTTCGACTTGGCACGTTCCTTGATCATCTTGATCGCCTCGGGAAGCGCATAAAGCTTCGTGCGATCAACGCCCTCGCGGGCCTTCGTCAAACGTTTTCCGATTGCCATGATCCGTTACCCCGCAACTTCCAGGCCCATCGAACGGGCGGAGCCCTCGACCATCTTCATGGCCGATTCGATGGAATCGCAATTCAAGTCCTTCATCTTCTTCTCGGCGATCTCGCGCACTTGCGCCTTGGTCACCGAGCCGGCCTTGTCACGGCCCGGCGCCTTGGAGCCGGACTGGATCTTGGCCGCCTGCTTGAGGAAGAAGGACATCGGCGGGGTCTTCATCTCGAAGGTGAAGGACCGGTCCGCATAGATGGTGATGACCACCGGGATCGGGGTGTTCTTCTCTTCCTTCTGGGTCTGCGCGTTGAACGCCTTGCAGAACTCCATGATGTTGAGGCCGCGCTGACCGAGCGCGGGGCCGATCGGTGGCGACGGGTTCGCCGCACCGGCCGGCACCTGAAGCTTCAGGTATCCGGTTACTTTCTTTGCCATTGCTCACTCCTGTTGTGCCGGCTCAGCGCCGGCGGTTCAGGCTTCGTGGTTCGGATCGACGCGGCTGGCGACCGCCCTCTCCTCCCACGTCCCTCTCTTATGCGGCGCCAACCTTGTAAGGCGACTTGGCGCCGCATAACGCGATCAGACCACCTTCTCGACCTGACCGAATTCCAATTCCACCGGGGTCGCACGGCCGAAGATCGACACCGCGACCTTGACGCGCGAACGTCCCTCGTCGATTTCCTCGACTACGCCGGAGAACGAGGCGAACGGGCCATCGGCGACGCGCACGTTCTCGCCGATCTCGAACGACACCGAAGATTTCGGCCGCTCCACGCCCTCCTGCATCTGGTTCAGGATGCGCATCGCCTCGCCTTCGGCGATCGGCATCGGCTTGTTTTCCGCGCCCAGGAAGCCGGTCACCTTCGGCGTGTTCTTGATAAGGTGAAAGGCCTCATCCGTCAGCTTCATCTTCACCAGCACATAGCCGGGGAAGAACTTGCGCTCGGCGTTGATCTTGCGGCCGCGCCGCACTTCCGTGACATTCTCGATCGGCACCAGAATTTGGTCGAACAGCTCCTCGAGTCCGCGCTGCTTGGCCTGCTCGCGGATCGACTCGGCGACCTTCTTCTCGAAGTTCGAATAGGCGTGGACAATGTACCAGCGCTTATCCGCGGTCTGCGTTCCCGTTGCCATCAGTGGATGCCCAATACCAAGGTGATGACGTAGCGAATGATCTGGTCGGCGGCGAAAAAGAAGATCGAGGCCAGTGCCACCATCACGAACACCATGATCGTGGTGATCATCGTCTCGCGACGGCTCGGCCAGGTGACCTTGGCGGTCTCCGAGCGCACTTCCTGCAGGAATTTGAACGGGCTGGTGGCCATCGTCGAGAGTCCGCGTCCGTCGTAAGATGTTTAAGAAAGCCGAACAGCCGTCCTTGGCCCAACCCTCGTCCTGAGAGATGAGCCGACATGCGGGCTCGATTGTTCGGGGAGTTTAAAGCCGCGCCGGATATCCGTCTTAAGGACGGGCCGGCTGCAGGTCGCGGATATCTACTTCCCAAGCGGGCAAAGGTCAAGGTCGAGGCCGGATGACCGACCTGAAGTCCCCTGTCCGCCCGTCGCGGCGCGCAGGATCGGCCCCGGCAGCCTGCGACGATGCGCCAAGCCTGGGCCGTCGCTCCCCTGCGCGAAGGCATCTGGGAACCGTTCCTCGTTGCCCCCCCCGGGGCTCGCCCGCTCCCGGCCAGGAGCAGCACGCCGTCCCCGTCCGTTTTTGAAGAAGCCGACATGTCACACCCCGTTCTCGCCGACCGGTGTGGCTGCCATCACATTGGGGTGCGTAGCGACGTTGATCTCCGCCTCGACGAAAAGGTCTGGCCTTCAGGGCGACACCAGCCTCTTGCGGATCGCGTAGCGCACCAGTTCGGCCGTGGAGGACATGCCGAGCTTGCGCATCGCCGAGGCCCGATGGGTTTCGACGGTCTTGACGCTGAGCTTCAGCATGGAACTGATGACCTTGTTGGTGTGCCCTTCCGCGATCAGCTGAACCACGTTCTGCTCCCGCGCCGTGAGGAGCATGCCCGACCTGTTCTGCTTGTTGAGCTGGTAGTTCACCAGCAGTTTCTCCAACACGACGCTGGTGAAATAAGGCCGCCCTTCGAGCAGAGCCTCGATTGCCGAAACGAGGTGCCACTTGGCGTCCGACTTGAGCAGGAAGCCACGGACCCCTGCCAGGAGCGCCTCGGTCAGAAGCTCGTCACTCTCGTGCATTGTCAGAATCAAGACCTCCGAACGGAGCTGAAGTACCTTGACGCGGCGGCTGACCTCGAGCCCGCTCACGACAGGCATGGAGTAATCGGCGATGATGACGTCAGGTCTCGTTTCCAACGCCAGCGTGATCGCCTGTTCCCCGTCGGACGCTTCTCCAGCGACGGTCCAGTTCGAGCGCGCCTCGATGATGGCGCGAAGACCGGAACGTACAACTTCATGATCATCCGCGATCAAGATCCGCTTCACGGCGACGTTCCTGTGGCCGGCACGAATGCCAATCGAGCAGTCGAAAGGGATAAGATTAATCCTGTACGATACTGACCGGCTGCCTGGTGGTTTATCCCGCAAAACCCTTGGATCTCGCCGGAAATTTACCGACATCGGCTCAACTTTCGAGTTCACGGCAGAACACCTGGCGTCCTCAGGCTTGCAGCAGGCCGGCACGCACCGCGTAACGAACCAGGTCCGCCGTCGAATGGATGTCCAGCTTGCGCATCGCGGCCGCCCGGTGCGCTTCGGCCGTCTTCACGCTGAGGTTCAGGATGGCGCTGATGCCCTTGTTGCTGTAGCCATCCGCGATCAACTTGACCACCAACTGTTCGCGCGGCGACAGCTTGTGGTGCCTTCCCTCCTTACCGAACGAGACTTCACTGAATTGGGCCGAGCAGCTGTCAGTGCAGAACGGCTTATGTTTCAGCAGCGACTCGATCGCCGACAACAAGAGCCGGTTCGCGTCCGATTTCAGCACGAATGCCCGGGCGCCGGCCTCGAACGCGTGCTGCGCCAGCAGGCTGGAGTTGTGCACCGTGAAGATCATCACCTCGGTCGGCAGTCGATGTTCCCTGATCCGTCGCGCGACCTCCACGCCCGTCATGCGCGGCAACGAGAAGTCGACGATTGCGACGTCGGGCCGGTTCACAACGGCTGCGGCCACCGCATTGCTGCCATCGTTCGCCTCAGCAACGACTTCCCAGTCATCGCGTAGTTCCAGAACCGCTCGCAGCCCGCACCGTACCGCTTCGTGATCGTCGGCGATAAGAAAGCGCTTCATGGCGGGAGCCTCCCACTCGCATCACATACACATGTCTTCAACCGGCAAGGAAATAGCTCAAAAATAAGGATCAGCACTGAGCCTTCTTGTTCACGACCGCTTGCGCGGATGATGAGGACGACGGTGGCCGTTGGTCGACGGCGCTTTCGCAGTCCCGCGGGGAAATACCGCAAATAACGTGGTACCGGGCCGTCGCGATGCCGATCCGGATCGGATCTCGAGGCTGCCTCCCATCTTCTGCAGCCTGGCTCTCATCGCCGGAAATCCGACACCGGATAAGCCCGCACTGCCGCCCAGCTCCCGACCGGATGGCATGCCGCACCCATTGTCGCTGACCGTCAGCTGAAAGCGGCTGTCGATCGTCTCGATCGCGATGCGGACCTCGGTCGCCTTGGCGTGACGAAATACATTCGCGAGAGCCTCCTGAACGACCCGCAGCAGCGAGCGCTGCGTTTCGCAGGGCAATCGATTGATCTCGGCCGTGATGTTTGCGGCTGTCCGTATGGACGTGCGCGCTGCGAACTGTTCGGCATAGGTCTCGATCGTTGCCTTCAACCCGGCGACCGTCAGATCTTGCGGGTGCAACAGGTAGGCGTAGCCTCGAATTTCCTTGAGCGCCTGATCGATCGAGGCATCGATCTCATTGCAAAGCCGCTCGGCGCCGGTTGGGTCGCGCAGGCCATTTCGAAGTCGCATGATTCCAAGACTTCGCGGCGATCAAATGCTGGCAAGTCGAGTTGTGGAGATCGGAGGCGATGCGCTGTTGCATGTCCTCCTGAATGGACAGCAGCGCGGCACTCATGTTCTCGCTACTGCTCCACATCCGCTCCAGGCTTGGCGACGAAATCTCGTCCAGTAACCTGTGACTGCCGATCAAGCTCACTAGGGTGCCGGTGATAGGCTCGTAGATCGGCGCGACGATGGTCTCGACAATGCGTGGGTATCCCCCCAGCGAAAGCCGATGCCGGATCCGGACTTGGCCGCGTCTGGAAAGACACGCGGCGAGCGCATCCTGGACGGACCGTGTGTCCCGAGCTCCCATGCACTCGCGAATAGTCATCTCACGGATGTCATGCGACGATAGTCCGACGAGAGACTCGAATGCCGGGTTGACGTCCACATAAACAAAGCGCCCTCCGGTCGAAGGGCGCATCACAAAGAGAAAATCGGACGTCACGTTCCAGTACTGGCGATCGCTCGCATTTGACGAACGAACGCGTTTCCATTGCTCGGCGTAGCTTCGATGAGGACCGTAGGCGGAAGCACCATCCTGCTTCATGATACGCACTCACACGCAATCGCCTCTCGGAATCGAGAAGCTGCTTCTCGTTCGGTCTCCTCTTCCCCGGAGTCCGCCGCGCCCCAATAGATGTGCATCCCCAAAAATACACGCTTAGGTAGGATTGTGCTACCGGGCGCACCGATACGCAATAGGAACACGCATATTTGCGTGCCCCGGGCGCTGGGTGACCGATCGGAACATTCCTCCCGGATGCCAAGGGTTTCCTCCCGGATGCCGAGGGTTTTTCGGGATGTCGCGCCTCGACCGTGCCGGCTAACTCTGACTCGATTTGCGCAACCCGGCGCGCTTCGCGCCGGAAGAATCCACCAGGAGGTCTGCATGTCCGATCTCGTCGCGATCGTGTATCCATCCGAAGCCAAGGCGGAAGAGGTGCGCCAGCGCCTCCTCAAACTGCAGAAGGAATATCTTATCACCGTGAACGACGCCGTCATCGCGGTGAAGACGGATTCAGGCAATATCAAGCTGAATCAGCTGGTTAATGCCACGGCGCTGGGCGCCATGTCGGGAAGCTTCTGGGGTCTGCTGATCGGCGTGCTGTTCCTCAACCCGATTGTGGGGGTCGCGATCGGCGCTGCTTCGGGTGCGCTTGGCGGCGCATTGACCGATTTTGGGATCGACGACGCTTTCATGAAACAACTGGCTGCGAGCATCCAGCCCGGCGATGCCGCCTTGTTCCTGCTGATCAAGAACATGACCGCGGACAAGGTGCTTCGGGAAATCCAGGACGCGGGCGGGGTCGTGTTGAAGACCTCGCTGGATGACGCAAAAGAAAAGGCGCTGCGTGATGCGCTCTCGGCCGCAGCGGCGAAGCCTGCGGCGTAGAGATCCGACAGGCGGCCCCGGATCATGCATCCAAGTTGAGTCGAATTGAACGCTACGCCCAACGATCGGGTCGAACGGCCTCGATCGCTGGGCTTTCATGGCCACCGGATTGCGGCAGCTGCATGCCTTGCTGCTCGGCGTGGTGCGTTGCTAGCGGCGCGACCCAGCCAGCCGCAAGAGCATCAGAAACAGGTTGATGAAGTTGAGATAAAGCGACAGGGCTGCGATCACTGACTTGCGCCCCCGCGTGAGTTCATCATCACTGCTGTCATACATCGCCTTGATCCGCTGATTGTCGTAGGCGGTCAGGCCGGCAAACACACCGACGCCAACCACCGAGATCAGCCAGTCCAATCCGGTCGACCTCAGGAAGAAATTGATAAGCATCGCAATGATGATGCCGATCAGCCCCATGAACAGGAAGGTCCCCATTCCGGAAAGGTCTCGCCTCGTCGTCTGGCCGAACAGGCTCAGTGCGCCAAACATCGTGGCGGTGATGAAGAATACGCGGGTGATCGAGGAATTGGTGTAGATGTGAAACAGGGTCGAGAGCGATACCCCGACCAGGGCTGCATAGACGAAGAACAGCAACCGCGCCGTCGCGACCGACAGCGTGTTGATGCGCGCACTGATCACGAAGACCAGGACCAGGGGCGCCAGAACGAAGACCCACATCACGGGATTCTTCAGCAGCTCCGGACCGGTGAGCTGATAGGTGATCCAGGCGACGACAGTGGTCAGGCCAACTCCCGCGGCCATGTAATTGTAGATGCGCAGCAGGTAGCTGCGGCGCCCGCCGTCGATCGCGAGCGCCTCGGCCTTGGAGACTGTCAGGTTGTGGTCATAGTTCGACATCGCGCACCTCCGCTCCCTCTTGGCTGCAGACGACGCTAGTCTTCCGGGCTTGCCCGGGGCATCGGATGATCACCTGAGGGCGGCACGGCCAACTACCCAGCCCTTCCCGGCTTCATGCAGCCGGCTGCAATCGTCCGCCCGACTTCCAAGGCCGTCGCTTGAGGCTCGGCGTTCCTCATACCTTTTGCTGATGTCCCTTACAGGTTTGTCACTAGAGCGCGCCAACGGGCCGACATAAATTTGTCATATGCGCTACTTCTTCCACATCGTCGACAAATACGGTCTCTCTCCAGACCTGACCGGCTGCGAGCATGCCAGCCGGGACGCGGCAGTGGTCCATGCCAAGCGCATCGCCGCCGAGCTTGCCAAGGGTGGTGAATTCTGCCGGCAGAGCTTCGTGCTCGTCGGAGGCGGCTGTCCCCGAACGGATTCCCGACCGTGATCAAGCTCCGGCCGGCCTCTTCAGGCCGGAGGCCGGAACCGATAGCTCGATTTCCCACCCCCGCGCTCTACAGAGAATCCCTGATTTGCGATCCGGAAGCCGACTTCTATCGTCGGGCCCGCGACTTGGCTTGGCATCCCGCGTGCCCGGCGCCGCCGGCCGCCTTCACCATGGCTGGCTGTAACGCTCGGGATCACCGTGCGGGTGCCGGACTGTCTCTCAGCGCATCCCGAGCTGAAGTCGCGTCGTTGTCACTCTGACCGCCTGGAGTCGGACATGAACATTTCGACCGTCTGCGGCCTCCTCCTTCTTGGAGGATCGGCGGCGGTGATCCTACCAACGACCGTGGCTCTGGCCCAGTCAGGTGACAAGGCGGTATCCGCACCAAAGGACGCCGGCGGATCTGACGCGACCAGTGCGACGCCCAACACCAACACAAATCCGACCAAACATCGCTACTGGCGCCATCGGGGTGGCCGGCATCCCCACTATGGCAGCCGCCGCGTTCGGACCTAGGGGCCGATCGCGGCACCGGATCAATTCCGCGCTTTCGAGTTGGGCGATCGATGAGCGAAACCAGGTTAGCGCAGGAGCGGCTTGGCGACATTGCGATCCGCGACCAAGCCATCGAACCGATCGCCGCTGGCGGCGGGCGCAGCATGCTCGCGACCGGGCTGACGCTGCTCGCGATCTGCGTCGCGCTCTTCATCGTGTGGCAAACGGTTGTCAGCCTGTTGCTCGTTTTCGCGGGCGTGCTGTTTGCAGCCTTTCTGGATGCTGCGGCGAGGGCTTTGAGGCCAGTGCTCCCGCTCAATCGTACCCTGCGCCTGACGCTAGTGCTTCTGCTGGTCGCTGCCGCAACGGCATTGGGCATTGCCTGGGGCGCGGCCAAGCTGCCGGAACAGACGCGTCTGCTTCTGAAGGTGATGGATACCCAGCTCGACATCCTGCAGAAGCATCTTCTGACATATGGCGTCGACCTGCTCGGCCCGGAATGGGGCCGCGACTTTGCGCAGTGGCTGGTATCGGATCAGGGCCGCTTTCTCCGGCATGCCCAGTTCGTCCTCGGCGGCGCATCGACCGTTCTGACCGGCGCGCTCGTCATCGTGTTTCTTGGGATCCTGTTTGCATTCGATCCGACCAGCTACCGCGAAAGCCTGGTGATGCTGGCCAGGCAATCCTATCGGCCGCGAATGCGAGCCGTAATGGACGAGATGGGCAACGTGCTACGGTTCTGGTTCGTCGGGCAGCTCATCCGCATCGCCCTGATGACGCTGTGCGTATGGCTGGCGCTGTACCTCATCGGGCTGCCCGGTCCTTTCGTGCTTGGACTTCAGGCGGGACTGTCCAACTTCATCCCTTATCTCGGTCCGATCGTCGCCGCGATCCCGATCGCGCTTGTGGCGATGCCCCTGGGTGTTTCGCTGCTTGTCTGGGCGATCCTCGTCTACACCGTCATACAATCGATCGAGGGCTACGTGATCGGCCCGCTGATCCAACGTCAGGCGGTCGAAACGCCGCCTGCCTGGATCCTGGTCGCGATCGTCATTTTTGGTGCGCTGTTCGGGGTCATGGGCATCGCGCTCGCCATGCCGATCGTGGCCGTCGGCCGGGTTGCGATCATCAGGTTCTATGTCGAGGACTACCTTGGTGACACTCTCGTGCAAGCGACGTCCGCCGAGGGCAAGAGCCGGAGGGAGACCTGATGCAAGTCAAGCAGCTGCTCGCCGCCGCGACCGTCTTGATGTGCGCCGCTGGACCCGCGCACGCAGAGAGGTTCAGGGTCGGCAAACTCATCTGCGTCGGCACACCACGCGTCGGACTGGTGGTCGGATCCACCCAGTCGCTTCGCTGCGTGTTCCACGCGAGACATCCACCGGGGCGCTATGTCTACACGGGACGGTTCAGGCGACTAGGTCTCGACCTCGGTGTCACCAGCGTGAGCTCATTGTCGTGGATCGTTCTCGCCCGGAATTCGCACATCAGGCCCAGCAGCTTGCGGGGACGCTATGTGGGTGCGAGCGGGAAGCTCTCGTTAGGACCGGGCCTCGGCGTCAACGCCCTGATCGGCGGCTCGCGCCGGTCGATCATGCTGCAGCCGCTGTCAGTCGAGCGATCGATTGGCGTGAGCGTCGCGGCCGGAATAGCCAGCCTGACGTTAGTCGCGCACGGAAGCAGATGATGCGCCGATGTGCGATTCGGCAATCTCGCGATCGAGCAAGCCGGAGGATCTTCCGCCTAGGCGCTCAGGGTTTCCTCGGATGTTGGTCGTGCGCGAGCGCAACTAGATAGGCGGTTCGAACGTGATGACTTCGTCGCAACACGACTGGTCAACAGAGGAGACCGCACATGAGTTCTACGACCCGCCGCGCTTTCCTTGGCTTTGCTCAGAATGCTCTCGTCGCCGCAGCAGTCGGCACCATCAGCGTTCAACTGCTCGAGCGCGCGGAGGCGATGCCGGTCGCTCCCAATCTGGGGCAAGGCGACGCGCATCCCGACACGACTGAAGTCCAGTGGGGACCCGGTCCTCCTCCTCGTCCTGGTGGTCCTGGTTGGAGAGGGCCGCCGCGCAGGCGCAGGTGGGTTTGCCGGTGGCATCGCGGCCGTCGTCGTTGCGGCTGGGTGTGGTGATCGCGGCGCGCAATTGCATCCGGATTTGGTGCGATTGCGCGCTGACGGCCATTTTTCTTCAACCTTAAGGAGGTCGTCATGGCCAGAAAGGCGTTTCTCGCACTTGGTGTTGCCGCGGTCCTTGCGCTGGCGCCAAGCGTTGCGTCCGCGCAGCGCGGCTTTCATGGCGGCGGGTTCAGCCGCGGCTTTGTCGGAGGCGGCGGCTGGCGCGGAGGTGGTTGGCGTGGAGGTGGTTGGGGCGGAGGCGGTTGGGGCTGGCGCAGGCCCGCGATCGGGATCGGCCTGGGACTGGGGCTCGCCAGCGCGGCCGCCTGGGGATCGGGCTGGGGCTGGGGCGCGCCGGGATGGGGCGATGCCGGCTGGGATGGCTGCACCCAATGGCGCCGCGTCTGGACCGGCTGGGGTTGGCGCCTCGCGCCCGTGAACGTGTGCTGGTGAACAGACATCGGCGGTGACCCCGGACGGCTCGCCGCCGCTCGACGCGATCCTTCCATCCGGCGAAGCAGCCGCCAGTCATTGGATTTGCCGGCGGGAGCCGAGAATCTCATCGCCCTCCTCCCGGTGTGACGTTGATCCGTTCTGTCGGCTTCACGTCGGGGGTTCGGCTAGTTGATGCCGAGCGCCGCGAGAACCGGCTCCTTCAGAATGCGATCGGAGACCCATCGCGAGCCGCCCACCGTGAGATGCCCATAGTCCCAGACCAGCAGATCGTTTTCGAGGTCCGGACCGGTCATCGTGAGACAGCCTGCCGCATCACACAATCTGTCAGTGAGCGAGACGTATGTCGTATCCGCAGGAAGCTTCATGCGTTTCATCTGGGCATCCATCTCGATCGAGTGAGGATCGAGGTCGGCAAACGTTCTCTCCGGAATCGGCTGGCGGTTGAGAACATATTTCCGTCCCAGGATATCCGGCAGGGCAGCAATCCAGGTCGGAATTTGACCGACGATGATGATCTTTTTCGCCCCAAGCTGGGCCAACTCGGCAAAGCGCGCCTCGAGGTGCCCGATGAAGTTGGTCCCTCTGAAGAATACCGGTTCGGATTCATGAAACCAGTAGGCATCCAGTACCAAGACATCTGGATGGGCCTTTTTTATTTGTTCGGATGCGAATTGGTTCGATGCGACGCACGCGGCATCCGAGGTGTCGTTTCCGTAAGGCGCACACCATCCAGAACTTATTTGCAGCAGGTTGAAATGATGCTCGTCCGCGAGACTCCGCAATCCGATGGACAATGCAGCCGAGTGCGAATCGCCGAACAGAAATACCGTTGGGCGCGAGGAATCCTTAACAGTGAGGCAGCCATTGTTGACAAACCAGTCGGTCGACTTGTTTCCCGGAAGCTGGAAGCACGGGCGCGGCCCATACTGGTTCTCGTAGCTGTTGATGGTTGCCACCTTTTGCAGCTGCGACATCTGGCCGTCGAAAACGAGACCCGGGCCGGATCGGACTGCGTTCGCAAAGACAAAGTATCCGGCACAGCCGAGCACCGCGACAATCGCTACGAGACACACGGACACAAGGCGCGTGTTACGCGCCCTGCGAATGTTCTTCTCCACGAACTGGAACGTGGCCCAGGCCAGCACGATCGACGCAGCTATCGCACACCACCGCAAGCTCGACGGCGGAGTTCGGCCAGCCAATATGCGAGAGAACGACAGAATTGGCCAGTGCCACAGGTAGAGCGGAAAGCTGATCAGACCGAACCAAACGACGATACGGTTCGAAAAGGCGACGCGGTTCAAAAACGCTGACGGCCCGGCCGAAATGAACAATACGGCTCCGACGGTCGGCAGGAGAGCCCACCATCCAGGGAACTTGCTGTCGGTGTGCAGATAAAAGATGCCGAAAAGGATCAGACCGACGCCCAGGATGGACTCGGCATCGTTGATGAGCGCCGGATCTTTTTTTCGGTTCCTGTCGTAGATGACGGTCGAGAGCAGGTCGTTCAGGACCAGCCTGAATCGCGAGCGGGCCTGATGATGCCGGAGCTGAACGAGCGCCAGAATGGTGCCGAGCATAAGCTCCCAAAAGCGCGTCTGCGGCGAATAGAAGTCGGCGACGATGTCCGATCGCGCGCTGTGGATATTCAGGACGAACGAGACACCCGCATAAAGAACGCAGATGGTCAGCAAATTGAACCTGAGCTTCCAGGCGAGCCAAAGCAGGATCGGCCATACGATATAGAACTGCTCTTCGACGCCCAGCGACCACAGATGCAGCAGCGGCTTGGTTTCGGCGGAGGTATCGAAATATCCGCTCTCGAACCACAGGACGATGTTCGAAACAAAGCCGGCGCCGCCGGCGATATGTTTTCCAAGCTGCTCGAATTCGCCGCTCAGCAAGTAGAAATAGGCGAAGGCGAAGCTGGCCAGCAGCACGATCGCCAGCGCCGGGAAGATGCGGCGGACCCGGCGCCCGTAAAACTCCAGGAAGTCAAACCCGGAGTAGCGAAACAGGCTGCCGAAGATGATGGTCGAGATCAGAAAGCCGGAGATGACAAAGAACACGTCGACGCCGACGAAACCGCCGGTGACGGCTTTCGGGAACGCGTGGTAGAAAACGACCGACAGCACCGCGAGGGCACGAAGACCATCGATGTCGGGGCGATATTTTGGATGCTCGAGATGCTCGGGAAGGCGATCCGTCGAGCTCATCGAATGGTCGGGGTTCAGCATTGCTTGCTCAGTTGATTCGTGCGCCGAATGCCGGCCCGTACGAGGTCTTCGGGACGATTTAGCGAAGGCAGGCATCGCCGTAAAGGTTGCAGCAGCCAGGGGTCTTTCTGCCGGAGGTGATGCCACCCGCGTGCGTCGGTTCGCATGGCCTGCGATATTCGGCGCTTGGCGGCAGCATCTCGCCGCGTTCGGGCTAGCGCACCATCATCTGGGCTGCGGCCTGGATCGGCGGCGACGGCAGGTTCAGGCAGTGTCTCGCGGTCTCGATCTCGGCCTCGGTCGCACCATGGCTGCGCGCCCAGGCTTCCGCGGCCGGGGCTGAGTATTTCGCGACATAGAAGCGGACGACGACGCAGGACACGTGCCGGAACGGATTGGCCCCGCTTGCGGCAGATGCCGCGCCCATCGACGCCAGCAGCAGAGCGAGCGCGCACGTCCCGCGCATCAGCATGATGCATACTCCCCGCGATTGGAACCGAGCGGGCAACGCCGGATCGGACGCGCAGGTTCCGTGCCCCGCGCGAATTCGCGCAATCTGGCGGCCACAGGTGAATCGGCGAAAGGCTAGGTTTTGATAACCGTGTTGTGCTATTAGTTTGAATTTCAACGCTTTTTAACGAACGTGCCCTAGTAATTGGCCCCGGCCTGTCACGCATCAAGAAGCCCGTTTGGGGCTCGGACACGCTCAGAGGGGGATTTCCAATGACGACTGCTGTGATTGCTCGCGCTTTTTACCGCGTATCCAAATCCGAAGAGTTCGAGACCTTGAAGCTTCTGACCGTGTTCAGCTGCACCGGTCTGGTGATCTCGCTGCTGTCCGCCCAGTACGGTCTCGATATGAGCGTTCTTCTGACCTGAACGGACGGCGCAGCAACGCGCCACCGGTATCTCTGACGCGCGCTGCGGCGGCCGCGACCATCGGGCATTGCTCGGTGTCGTGGCCGGTGCTGCTGCGGAACGACGCCGGCCCATCTCGGATCCAGACGCTCGGAGCATTCGACAAAATTGTTGGCTAAGGGTTTGATTTTGCTGGCAGGAGTGGAGAGGCTCGAACTCCCAACCCCCGGTTTTGGAGACCGGTGCTCTACCAATTGAGCTACACTCCTACGGGATCGGCTGCCAGCACCCGATCCGCGCCGTTTCAAGCATAGACGCCCCCCGAAAAGCAAGGGCCGGAACGGACAAATCCGCTGTTCAAGCGGGCTCTTCTCCGCCAAGCTTGATGCAATCCAACAACAATGCCTCCGGGAGCGCCCATGAACCCACCGACTTCTGCGCAAACCGCCGCCCGCGCCGCCACGCGTCCGCAGACCCCGTCCCTTCCCGAGGCCAAGCCTGATTCGCTCGGCCTGTCGACAATGCGGCTGCAGCGGGCTTCGGATGCGTTCAAGCGCGAGGTCGACAAGGGCACCATCCCCGGCGCCACCCTGCTGGTGGCCCGCAAGGGCCGGATCGGCTGGTTCGACGCGATCGGCCGCCAGAGCCCGACCACTGAGGCCGCGATGGCCAAGGATTCCATCTTCCGCATCTTCTCGATGACCAAGCCGATCGTCTCGGTCGGCATCATGATGCTGCTCGAGGATGGCGAGCTGCTGCTCGGCGACGCCGTCGCCAAATTCATCCCGGAATTCGCCGACCAGAAGGTCGGCGTCGCGACCGCGGGTGGTGAGCTCGCGCTGGTACCGGTCGAACGTCCGATGACGGTCCAGGACCTGCTCCGCCACACCTCCGGCATCACGTATGACCACACCGGCAATGGCCCGGTGCACAAGCTGTATCAGCAGTCGCGGCTGCGCAGCCGCAAGATCACCAATGCGGAGCACGCCGCAATCGTCGCCAGCCTGCCCTTGATCTGCCAGCCCGGCGCGGAGTGGAACTACAGCCGCTCGACCGACATCCTCGGCCGCATCATCGAGGTGGTGTCGGGCCAGACGCTCGGCGCCTTCCTTACCGAGCGCATCCTGGCGCCGCTGTCGATGGCCGAGACCGGCTTCTCGACTGCGCAAGAGAATGCCGGCCGACTGGCCGAGCCGTTCGCGAACGATCCCTGGTCGGGCGAGCAGGTCAACCTGTTCAACATGCTCGACAAGCCAGCGATGGAATCCGGCGGCGGCGGCCTGGTCTCGACCACGATGGACTATGCCCGCTTCTGCCAGATGCTGCTCAATGGCGGCACGCTCGACGGCGTCAGGATCATCGGCCGCAAGACGCTGGAGCTGATGGCCTCCGACCATCTCGCGCCCGGCGTGACGATTCAGGGCACGCTGCTGGCACCGGGTCACGGCTTTGGCCTCGGCTTCGCGGTGCGCAGGCAGGCGGGGCTTGCGCCCTTCCCCGGCTCGACCGGCCAGTTCTTCTGGAGCGGCATCGCCGGCACCTTCTTCTGGATCGATCCGCAGGAGGATCTGTTCTGCGTGTTCATGGCCCAGGGCCCCGGCCAGCGCGACTATCTGCGCACCTTGGTGCGCGACGTGGTGTACGCGGCGGTGGAGTAGTTGCTGTCGTCGCCGCGGCCTCTTTGCCCACCGCTGTCATTCCCCGCGGAGACGGGGAATCCAGTACGCCGCGCCGGTCGTGAGACTCGATACGGCTGCGTTTACGGGATCGCCCGTCTGCGCGGGCGATGACAGTTGAGAACGCAGCGCGCATCAGACACATCGCTGCATTCGAGCTGCGCGCCTCGGGTCAACTAATCGTAGCTCCCCCATCGATCACCATCGTCTGCCCGGTCATGAAGTTGCCGGCGGCGGAGCCCAAGAACACGGCGGCGCCCGCGATCTCGTCCGGGATGCCGATGCGCAGCAATGGCGAGCGGGCTGTCGAGGCCTTCAGATTGTCCGGATTGTCCCACAGCGCCTTGGCGAAGTCGGTCTTGATCAGACCCGGCGCGATGCAGTTGACGCGGACATTGTGCGGCCCGTATTCGCAGGCCAGATTGCGCGCCAGCTGCATGTCGGCTGCCTTCGAAATCGCATAGGCGCCGAGAATGGTCGAGCCCTTCAGGCCGCCGATCGAGGACACGATGATGACGGAGCCGTCCTTGCGCTCGATCATCTGCGGCACGACCATGCTGATCAGCCAGTTGTTGGCGACGATGTTGTTGTCGAGGATTTTTCGGAACTGATCGTCGGAGATGCCGGCCAGCGGACCGTAATACGGGTTCGACGCGGCGTTGCAGACCAGAACGTCGATCCTGCCGAAGGCGCGGTTCGCCTCATCGACGAGATGCTGCAGGTTCTCCTTGCTGGAGATGTTGGCGGGGATCGCGACCGAGCGTCCCGCGCCGTATTTGCCGTTGATCGCCTTCGCCACTTGCTCGCAGACATCGGCCTTGCGCGATGAGACCACCACCTTGGCGCCGTGCTCGGCCATGCGCTCGGCGATCGCGAGGCCGATGCCGCGTGTCGAGCCGGTGATGACGGCAACTTTGCCGGTCATGTCGAATAAAGTCATTTCGGTTTCCTCCCGCTTTTTTGACGATCTAATCAGGCAAGCTTGCTCGTCGCCACTTCCGGCCCGGCCGGCTGATGCATGGCGCGATGCGCCGCATCGGCCATCCAGGGCTGCTGGTTCACCATCGGCAGCCGCCACGTCCGGGTGTCGCCGGCGGCGATATGATCGAGCCGCGTCACCGAGCAATTGTCGATGTCGAAGGCGAGACTTTTCTCGACCAGACCGCCGAGCGCCAGTGCGACCGCAGCCTTGATGGTGCCGCCATGGCCAACAGCGATCACGTCCCTGCCGGCTTCCTCAGCATTGACGCGCGCGATCGCTGCGGCGACCCTGACATAGAGATCCATGAAACTTTCGCCGCCGGGCGCGGGCTCGTCGATCGCAGCGAACCAGTTGCTGCCGGCCGGGCGGCTCGCCAGAAAAGCCTGCCGGTTCATGCCTTGCCACTGGCCGAGATTCTGCTCGGCAAAGGCGGCCTCCCTGATCATCGTCGCTGGCCGCGGAAAACCCGCGGCCCAGATCGCTTCGGCGGTCTGATGCGTGCGCTGGAGGTTGCTCGCATACCACACCGCATCGCGCGGCAGGATCTTTGCCACCGCCTCGAACACTTCGTGATCGCCCGTGTCGCAGGCGAGGTCCGATTGGCCGTAGATATTGCCGCCATCATTGCGGACCGGCGCGTGACGCACCCACCACCAGCGTGTGATCACGGCCGCGCGGCTCTGATTGTTCGACATCACGATTACCTTTCCCTGCACCCTTCCCTGATGCGCCTCATCGCTGTACGTGAGACACAAGACCGTCTCAAGTCACATCGCATCGACGCCCCGCGTTTGAAACGGCGTTTGAATTCCATCGCGCGGCACGCAGCGCGCAACATCACAAAGGAGGATTCCCATGGGCCGTCTTGCAGGCAAATCCGTCATCATCACCGGCGCCGGCAGCGGCATCGGCCGTGCCGCTTCGCTGCTGTTTTCGAAGGAAGGCGCGAAGCTGATCGCGGTCGACCGCAGCGACGGCGTCAAGGAGACCGCCGAGCTGGTCAAACAACAAGGCGGCACGGCCGAAGCCGTGCTTGCCGATGCGGGTTCCGAGTCCGACGTGATCTCCTTCGTCGACCGCGCCATCGCTACTTACGGAAGGCTCGATGCGATCTGGGCCAATGCCGGCATCTCCGGCGGGCTGAAGCCGATTGCCGAGCAGACCGTGGAGCACTGGCAGGAGATCCTGCGCATCAACCTGATCGGGCCGTTCCTCGCGGTGAAATACGCGATGCCGCATATGGTCAAGCAAGGTGCGGGCGCGATCGTCTGCACTGCATCGGTCGCGGGCCTGAAGTCCGGCGCATCGGGGCATCCCTATGCTGCAAGCAAGGCCGGCGTCATCAGCTTGGTGCAGACCACCGCCTATTCGCTGTCCGGCACCGGCGTGCGCATCAACGCCGTGTGTCCCGGCCTGATCGAGACCGGCATGACCAAGCCGGTGTTCGACCGCGCCAAGGAACGCGGCACCGAGGACAAGATCGGCCAGCTCAACCCGCTGAAGCGTCCCGGCCAGCCGCACGAGATAGCGGCGATGGGCCTGTTTCTCGCCAGCGACGAAGCGTCCTACGTCAACGGCCAGGCATTCCCGGTCGACGGCGGTCTGACAGCGTCGATGCCGTATACGGGCAAGCCGGTGTAACAGCACACCACTGCCGTCATTCCGGGATGCGTGCGCAAGCACGCAGGCCCGGAATCCATAACCACCATCGTGAGTATGGATCCCGGGTTCGCCGCTACGCGGCGCCCCGGAATGACAGCGAACTTTGTTGAACCGCCGATCAAACATAACCTTTCCTGCCCGCGACACGATCAGCGTCCGGGTGATGCATCGTCTTTGGCCCTCAAGAAAGAAGGGCGCAGGGAAGGCCGGGCGCCGGCTGGCGCCCATGGTCCGCGTGCGGCAAAAAGCACGCGGCAGAACCACAGGTGCAGCCGAGATCGCCCGGCCTTCCCTGCGCGATGGTTTGAACGGCTTATACGTGCTCTCCCCAGGGACCGGCTGTTTTGCCCCTGTCGCTCCGCGGATCATCTTCCGCAAGCTTGGCATCAGCACCGGGATGCCAGGACCACACGATTTCACCGTCGCATCAGCCAGTTCGTCCGCGTGACAATCACGCTGCAGACCGATGCGCCCACCGCTCCCCGCACTCCACGTCTCGTGACGATCGCGATACGCCCCTCGTGATGAGGCGGGATACGGACAGAGGATCACGTTTTCTGCAAAAACGAAAGTGAAATTTACACGCATAACGGGCGCGGAGCGGCGATCGGATTGAAGATGCAGGCGAAATGAGTTTTTCCGCGCAGACGATTTTCGTCGTCCGGGCAGCAAAAATCGACCGCGTGACGGCGCAGATTCCAAGTGATTTGCCCGACGACCCGCGTCCGGCAAATCGGTGCGCTCAATTTCAGGTCGTATGTTTAGTAATTTTCAAAACCAGGACGGCTATCATCGCTACGATTGATCTCGATGATTCCTTGCCCCCATATGCCTGCCTGCGAGTTTTAAGCATGAGCCAGATTGACATCCCGCCGCTTCCGAAACTGCCGCTCGGAGAGGTGATCAGCCTCTCCTACGCCTGGTTCTTCCAGAAATTCGCAGACGTGCTGCGGGTGTCCTGGCTGTGGCTCGTGCTCTGCGCCGTCATGATCGGCGCCTTGAACTGGGTGCAATGGACCTGGATGGCCGCCGCCTTCGCCGAAGCAGCAAAGGCCCAGGCCCATGGGTTGCGACCACAAATCGCGCCTCCGTCCGGCCTCGGATGGCTGTCGACGCTCACTTATCTCATCATGACGTTCGCGACCGCGAGCATTGCCGTCGCCTGGCATCGCCGCATCATTCTGGATGAGCGGCCGGGCCTCAGCGGCGGCAATATCGTCACAAGCGCCCTGTGGCGCTATGCCGGCGTCGGCATCGTGCTCGGGGTGATATGCTTTCTGCCGATTGTGTTCGCCGCCGTTCCTTTCACCTTCGTGGTATCGGCTGTTCAAGGCGTGGCCGGGCAGCAGCTGAATGGCGCAGCAATCGTGGCGATCGTCCTGTTCGTCATCGTGTGCTACCCCGCCGCCCTCGCCGTCGTGCTCCGGTTGAGCGTGCTGCTGCCGGCGCAAGCGGTCGGAGACACCGCACTTGGTTTTCGGCAGGCCTGGAGGCGGACGCGCGGCAACATCTGGCGGATGTTCTGGGGCTTGGTCGCCTGCTGCCTTCCGCCGCTGATCGTGCTGGAGATCATCTCAGCGATCGTGATGGCGGCGATCGGCTTCTCGAGGTTCGTACCCGCCAGCGGACAATTTGCCGTACCTGCCGTTGGTTTCACGATCATGAGCACGCTGATGTTCGTGCTCTCGCTGCTGATCGTGCCGATCTATATCGGCTTCCTCTCGCACAGCTACCGCCACTTCTTCCAGGGCGGCATCGAAGTCGACGAACTGATTTAGGTGACCGGAACCAGGCTGCGGCCTAGCGCTGGTGAATAGTCGACGGGACACAGCAGGCGATCCTCGATCTGGCCGACCATCAGTCCGTGCTCGGCATGGGTGGCGCGCTTGATCTCCGACCATTCGACGTCCGCCATGAAGGCCGCCCAGCCGGCGGTCTTCGCTGCCTCGTCCGGCCATTCCAGGATATAGACGAATTCAGTGCGCTCACCGAACTTGGTTTCCCACATCGCGACGATCTGGAAGCTATATCTGCTCCGCATGATGCGCGCGGCATGATCGCGAAAGCGCGCGTGGAACGCCGCCTTGTTGTGCTCGAAGATCTCGTAGATGCGCAGTTGCTGGATCATGGCGGGCTCTCCGCAAGCCGGTTGCCGGCTCCCACAGATAGCACGGAACACAGCGACAAGCGCTATCGCCGCGCTCGGCTGAGACGGCTGCTCTTTGCACGCGAAACCCTGTCATCGGGCGGCCTTTCATTCATTGCTGCGATGGGCGATAATCATTCCAACAGCCCCTCGCCGCGGCACGCCGCCGTTCTCTCGGCAGTAATGGGCGCAATTTTCGAGCCATGATGCCAAGCGACCGTACCAACCGTATCAAGACCATTCTTGCCAAGCTCGTGGGCTTCGACACCGTCAGCGACAAATCGAACCTCGCGCTGATCGATCATGTCGAAGCCTATCTCGCGTCGCATGGCGTCGGCGCACAGCGGATCATGGATCCCACCGGCCAGAAGGCCGCGCTGTGGGTGACGATCGGCCCCGCCGACAAGCCCGGCGTCGTCCTGTCGGGCCATACCGACGTGGTGCCAGTCACGGGACAAAGCTGGAGCCATGATCCGTTCACGCTGGTTGAGCGCGACGGCAAGCTCTACGGCCGCGGCGCAGTCGACATGAAGGGCTTTGTCGCGACATGTCTCGCCATGGTGCCGGAGATGGTGCGCGCCAAGCTCGCTGCGCCGATTCATCTGGCGATCTCCTATGACGAGGAGGTCGGCTGCGTCGGGGTGCGGCCGCTGCTCGACGAGATCAACAAGCTCAAGGTCAAGCCGCTCGCCTGCTTCGTCGGCGAGCCGAGCCTGATGCAGGTCGCGATCGGCCACAAGGGCAAGCACGCGCTGCGCGCCCTCGTCCGCGGCGAGGCCGTCCATTCCTCGCTGGCACCGCAAGGGGTCAACGCGGTTGAATATGCCGCCGACCTGATTGCCGAGATCCGCCGGCGCGCGCGCCAGATCGCGGCGGGCGGGGCGCGCGACACGCTCTATGACGTACCCTTCACCACGCTGCTCAGCAGCGTCGTGCAGGGCGGCACCGCGCTCAACATTGTGCCCGATGCTTGCGAGCTGCAGTTCGAAGCTCGCGGACTCGGCGTGCATGAGTCAAAGGAAGTGACCGACGGCATCGTCGCCTGGGTCCGCGCCGAGCTCGAGCCCGTGATGCGCCAGGACCATCCGGATTGCGGCGTCGATTTCGAGGAGATCGTCGATTATCCGGCGCTCGACCTCGCGGTCAGCCATCCACTGGTGACGTTCGCCAAGACGCTCGCGGGCCGCAATAGCCACATCAAGGTGTCCTACGGCACCGAGGCCGGCCTGTTCGTGGCGATGGCCGACATCCCCGCGATCGTGATCGGCCCCGGGGCGATCGCGCAGGCCCACAAGCCGGACGAGTTCATCGAGATCGCGGAGCTGGAGCGCTGTGCCGAGATGATCGAAAGGCTGATCGCGCAGTGCGAGAAGGCGGATGGGTTGGACGCGTTGCGGCGCGCGTGAAGTAGGTTGGGACGCGTCTGAATTAAGAGAAAGCGCGCAAATCCGTCCTCTCGTCATTCCGGGGCGCGCCAGGCGCGAGCCCGGAATCCATTTCACGACATCATCCGCGGATGGATGGATTCCGGGCTCGATGCTTCGCATCGCTCCGGAATGACAGCGGAGAACGTGGACGCTCCTGTCATTGCGAGGAGCGTTTGCGACGAAGTAATCCAGACTTCCTTTTCGGCTCTGGATTGCTTCCGCCGTCGCCCTTCGGACTATGGCGGACAAGTCGCTGCGCTCGCAATACGGCGGAGGTGCCCGCCTTCTGCGCGGGCAACAAAACCATCAGCCGGATTTGTTCATCTTCTTCACCTTGGCGTCGGTCGCCTCGATCGAGGCCGCCAGTTCCAGTATGGCTTTTGCCAGCAGCTCGGCGGCTTCCTTGGGATCCTGCGACCGTTCGGCGCGCAGCGCGTAGTTCTTGGCTGAGGAGAGTGACATCGGTGACCTCGTGACAGTGAATGGTGCGACGTATCGCTGACGCTTCTGCCGTCGCCCCTTAGGCCATGGCGATAGGCAGCGAGATACAGGCTACGAACTACGCATCGAATCGCGCAACTCTATCGGCTCGTCATTCCGGGGGCGCGCCGTTAGGCGCGAGCCCGGAATCCATTTCAGAACACGGCATGCGGCCCAATGGATTCCGGGCTCGCCCTTCGGGCGCCCCGGAATGACAGCGGAGGTTCGTGGTTGCGGAGGTTCATGGCGGCGCAACAGACTACCGCGGAAACTAAACCGCGCCCGCCTTCTGCGCGTACGCCCACGCCGTCTTGGTCATCGGCACCATGCGCTTGACCGACTCGATCGCCTTGTCGTTGGCGGCTGTACCGTCGCGGATGCGGCCGACGATGCCTTGCAGGATGCCGGCGAGGCGGAACAGATTGTAGGCGAAGTACCAGTTGAGATCAGGCAGCTTCATGCCGGTGACGCCGCAATAGATCTGCGCCGCCTCCTCCATGGTCGGGATGTTCAGCGCCTTGTGGTCGATGCCGGCAAGGCCCGGCATGGTCCACTGCATCAACAGATAGGTGAAGTCGGCCATGGGATCGCCAAGGGTCGACAGCTCCCAGTCCAGCACTGCGATGACGCGCGGCTCGGTGGCATGGAAGATCATGTTGTCGAGGCGGTAGTCGCCATGCACGATCGAGACGCGCTCCTGCACCGGCAGGGTGCGCGGCAGCCACTCGATCAGCTTCTCCATCTCTTCGATGTGCTGGGTCTCGGATGCGCGGTACTGCTTGGTCCAGCGATCGACCTGGCGGGCAAAGTAGTTGCCGGGCTTGCCGAAGTCACCGAGGCCGATCTCGGCCGGCTCGTAAGCGTGCAGTTTCGCGAGCGTCTCGATCTTGCTCTGGAAGATCGGCCGACGCTGCGCGGCATCTACATGCGGCAATGAGGGATCCCAGAATACCCGTCCTTCCTCCATCGACATGATATAGAATGCAGCGCCGATCACGCTGTCATCGGTGCAGAGCGCATAGGCGCGCGCGACCGGAAAACCCTGCTTGCCCAGTGCTGCGATGACGCGGAATTCGCGATCGACTGCGTGCGCGGACGGCAGCAATTTGCCGAACGGCTTGCGCCGCATCACGTAAGAGCGCCCCGGCGTGTTCAGGCGATAGGTCGGATTGGACTGGCCGCCCTTGAACTGCAGCACGGTCAACGGACCGGCGAAGCCCTCGACATGCTCCGCCATCCAGGCGGCGAGCTTCGCCTCGTCGACGCGATGGCGCTCCTCGACCGGCTTGGTGCCGGAAAAATCCTCGTCCTTCCTCACGGCATCAGCCACGATCGGCGCTCCCTCGCATTTTCGAGAAGGGAGCGCCACGGAGCGCTCCCTTCCTTCTCATTTAGTGGTTCGTATTTGCATACTTCTTGACTTCGAGCCTGGCAATGGCGCGGTTATGCACCTCGTCCGGACCGTCAGCCAAGCGCAAGGTGCGGATGCTGGCATAGTCGCGGGCGAGGCCAGCCTCGTCGGAAACGCCGGCGCCGCCGAAGGCCTGGATCGCCTGGTCGATGATCTTCAGCGCCATGTTCGGCGCCGCCACCTTGATCATGGCGATCTCGAGCTGCGCGGTCTTGTTGCCGGCGCGGTCCATCATGTCGGCCGCCTTGAGACACAGCAGACGCGTCATCTCGATATTAGTGCGGGCCTCGCCGATGCGCTGCTCCCACACCGAATGCTCGATGATCTTCTTGCCAAAGGCCTGGCGCGACATCAGCCGCTTCACCATCTTCTCCAGCGACTCCTCGGCCTTGCCGATGGTGCGCATGCAGTGATGGATGCGGCCCGGACCGAGGCGGCCCTGCGCGATCTCGAAGCCGCGGCCCTCGCCGAGCAGGATGTTCTCCTTCGGGACGCGAACGTTCTCGAGCAGCACCTGGGCGTGGCCGTGCGGCGCGTCGTCGAAGCCGAACACCGGCAGCATCTTCTCGACCTTGATGCCGGGGGTGTCTAGCGGCACCAGGATCTGCGACTGCTGCTGATGCTTGGCCGCGGTGGGATCGGTCTTGCCCATCAGGATCGCGATCTTGCAGCGGGGATCGCCGACGCCGGACGACCACCATTTGCGGCCGTTGATGACATAATGATCGCCGTCACGCTCGATGCGGGTCTCGATGTTGGTGGCGTCAGACGAAGCCACCGCCGGCTCGGTCATCAGGAACGCGGAGCGGATTTCGCCGTCCATCAGAGGGCGCAGCCATTTGCGCTTCTGCTCCTTGGTGGCATAGCGGATGAACACTTCCATATTGCCGGTGTCGGGCGCCGAGCAGTTGAATACTTCGGAGGCCCACGAGATGCGGCCCATCTCTTCCGACAGCAACGCGTATTCGAGATTGGTCAGGCCCGCGCCGCGGAACTCGTCGTCCTCGTGCTCGGACGGCGGCATGAACATGTTCCAGAGGCCTTCGGCGCGCGCCTTGGCCTTCAGCTCTTCCAGGATCGGGATCACTTTCCAGCGACCGCCCTCGGCATCCTGCTGCTTGTAGATCGGCACCGCCGGGCGGACATGCTTCTGGATGAAGCTCCGCACCCGCTCCTGCCACTCCTGCTGCTTGGCCGACATCGTGAAGTCCATGGGACGCTCCTCAGGCTTTGCTTGATCGTTGGGCCGCACTCTCCGCCTGCCCGCCCTCACCCGCAAGGTACTTCTGAGCTGGCGATGCATGCGCGAGAGCCCGGAAATGCCGCCGCGTGAAATCCGCGGATTGACATTCCAGGTTCATAAAACGATAGTTTCATACAGCTGTTTGAAATGCAACCGCGTCGTACGATCCGGTAAGGAGGAAACGATGCCGAGCGACCTGACCCGAAGCGCCATCCTCGCCGCCGCCGAGCGGCTCTATGCCGAGCGCGGCTTCTCCGACGTCACCCTGCGCGACATCGTGGCGGCGGCGAACGTCAACCTCGCCGCGGTGAACTATCATTTCGGCTCCAAGGACGAGCTGATCGCGGAATTGTTCGTGACGCGCTCGATCGCGCTCAACCGCGAACGCCTACGCGAATTACGAGCGGCAGAGGAAAAGGGCGGCGGCGCGGCCGACATCCGCGACATCCTGCGCGCGCTGGTCGCACCTGTGATGCGCGACTGTTTAGGACCGGAGAACGAGCGCTCGACCGGCGCGCGCTTCATGATCCGCGCCTCGATCGAATTGGTGCCGCCGATCCGCCGCATCAAGAACCGCGAGATCGACCATTTGCGCAAATTCGCCGCCGCGCTGAAGCGGGCCCTGCCCGGCCGCAGCGAGGTCGAACTCTATTGGGGCCTGCATTTTGCGCTCGCCATGGCGCACCACACCATCCGCGACAGCGAACGGCTGACCAAGCTGTCGGACGGACAATGCGACCTCGACGATGTCTCAGGCGTGATCGAGCGCGTGGTGTCGGTCGCGGCGATGGGGCTGGTGGCGCAGCCTGCGAAGGCACAGCCGCCCCGCGCGCGGCAGCTGCAGTGACCTGAAACGAAAAAGCTCCGGCGCTGCCGGAGCTTCGTCGTTGAATGCGATACGCTCAGATCGCGCCGCGCTCTTTGAGTGCCGCGATCTTGGCCGCGTCATAGCCGAGCCCGCTCAGCACTTCCGCGGTGTGCTCGCCGAGCAGCGGCGGCGCGCGATATTCCTGCACCGGCGTCTCCGAGAAGGTCAGCGCGTTGCGGATCAGCGACAGCTGCGGCTCGAACGGATGCTCCGTCTTCACCTCCATCCCCCGCGACTGCACATGCGGATCGGCGAAGACGTGGGCGAAGTCGTTGACCGGGCCGCAGGGCACGCCGGCCTTCTCCAGCTCCTCGAGCCAATGCCCGACGCTGTTCTTCAGGAATAGCCCGGCAAAGATCGCCATGATCTCCTTGCCGTTGACGACGCGGTCGTTGTTCCTGAGGAATTTTGGATCGGTCGCGAGCTCCGGCGCTCCTAACACCTCGCAGGTGCGTGCGAACTGGCCGTCATTGCCGACCACCAGCATCAGCTCACCGTCCGAGCAGCGGAACATGCCGGCCGGCATGCCGCCATTGCCCCAGGTGCCGCGGCGCGGCGGCGACTTGCCGTTGACGAGATAGATCTGCGCCCAATGCGACAGCGAGGCGATCACGGTGTCGAGCAGGCAGACGTCGACATGCTGGCCGACGCCGGTGACCTTGCGATGATACAGCGCCGCGAGAATCCCGGTCGAGGTGTTCATGCCGGTCATGTAGTCGACGATGGACGGGCCGACCTTCATCGGTCCCTCGCCCGGCTCGCCGTCCATGTGGCCGGTGACGCTCATCAGCCCGCCCATGGCCTGGAAGATCGCGTCATAACCGGCGCGCGGCGCGTAAGGCCCGGTCTGGCCGAAGCCGGTCACCGAGCAATAGATGATGCCGGGATTGACGGCGCGGATCAATTCGTAATCGAGGCCGTAACGCTTGAGGTCGCCGACCTTGTAGTTCTCCATGAAGACGTCGCAGTCTTTCGCCAGCGCGCGGATGATCTCCTGCCCCTCCTTGCTGGCGACGTTGACCGTCACCGACTTCTTGTTGCGGTTGGCGCAGAGATAGAACGAATTGTTGTTGTTGGCCTTGCCCTCGGGGTCGGTGAGATAAGGCGGACCGAAGGCGCGGGCATCGTCGCCGGTTCCCGGCCGTTCGACCTTGATCACTTCGGCACCCAGATCGCCCAGCATTTGCGCCGACAACGGACCGGCGAGCACGCGGGTCAGATCGAGAATCCTGATGCCAGAGAGCGGCAAAGCCGACATGAACCTTCCTCCGAAACCTTATTGCTTGTCGCGGGCCGCAGGCGCGGCGCGAAGTCTGGTGACGAAGGCTTGCCGATACACCATTTTGCCGGCGCGAGCATTGCTCTTCCGGCATGCCGCCATCCCGCGGGCGTTGCCCGCAGATGCCGGCGATGCGTCAGGCTGACGCGGCGGACGGGATGTAACCTCGCCCCGCTTTGCGGGGAGAGGTCGGATTGCATCGCAAGATGCAATCCGGGTGAAGGGGTACAGGTCTCAATGCTTACAACACCGCCGCATCCGACGGCGCCGCTTCCCTTGCCTGGGCGGCCAGCCGGATCGCCGCATTGGCGGCCCCAAAGCCCTGATAGCTACGGCGCTCGACGAGCTCGAAGAAGAAGCGCTCCTCGAACACGTGGGTATAGACCTGGAAGAACTCTGCCTCGCCTTCGCGGTCGTAGAGGATCCGGTTGGCGCGCAGGCTGGCAAGGGTGGCGGCATCGAGGTCGTACTTGGCCTCGAGGTCATCGTAGTAGTTATCGGGGATATCGAGGAAGCCGGCGCCGCGAGCGCGCATCTCGGCAACAGTTGCGAAGATGTCGGTGCAGGCAAAGGCGATGTGCTGCACGCCGGAGCCGAAGAACTCGTTGATGAAGCGCGCCGACTGAGTCCGCGTCGCCGTCGAGCCGTTGAGGATGATTTGCAGCCTGCGGTCGGTGTTGATCAGCGCCTGGCTGGCTACGAGGCCGCGGATGTCGGCGATCTCGAGCTGCGGCAACCTGCCGAGATCAAGGATGCCGGTATAGAACAACAACCACGACAGCATCTCCTCATGCGGCATCGACTGCGAGATGTGGTCGATCGTGCTCAGGCGATCGGCGCCGGAATCGTTGTCCAGCCCGACGAAATCGACGTCCCAGTTGCTGTCGCCGCCATCGAGGAAATACAGCAGACTGCCACCGACGCCATGGATCGCCGGAATCTCCAACTCACCCGGCCCGACCGGCTGATGGAAGGTCCTGACCTTCAGCGTCTCGGCACGCATCATGACGCGGCCGGCATTGTCGACGTCGAGGCCGATGGCGCAGACACCGGGCCCATGCGTGACGTAATGCGAATGAGCGAAGCCGGCCTGACTGCGGTTGATGACGAGCTCGATGCCGCCTTGCGACCAGCGCTCCACCGCCTTGCTGCGATGCTGTCCTGTTTTCCGAAAGCCGAGCTGGCCGAACAGAGCCGCAAGCCCCGCGCCCTTGGCATCGTCGACGGCGAATTCGACAAAGCTGACGCCGCGGCTGCGCGGCCTCGGCGGTGGTGTTGCCTTCGCCGCGTCGGATGCGTCCGCCAACGCCTCGTCGAGCAGGATCAGCGAGCGCATGCCGTCGACCGCGGTCCGCGCGGCGCTGCCGGCGCGGAACTGGTCGTTGAAGATCTCCAGCGACAGCGGCCCGGCATAGCCGGTGGCGCGGACCGCATGCATGAAGTCCGTGACCGGCAGATCGCCCTGCCCCGGGAAGCAGCGAAAATGCCGGCTCCAGGAGAGCACGTCGAGCTCGAGCCGCGGTGCATCCGCGAGCTGCACCAGAAAGATCTTGTCGGCGGGGATCGAGCGGATCGATCGTTCGGGAAATTTCGGCGCCAACGTGTGGAAAGTGTCGAGGATGATGCCGATCGCAGGATGATCGGCGCGGCGCACGATCTCCCAGGCGTCGCGATGATCATTGACGTGGCGCCCCCAGGCCAAGGCCTCGTAGCCGACGCGCAGGCCGCGCCTCGCGGCGCGCTCACCGAGTTCACGGAAATCGTCCGCGGCGCGATCGATGCCGCCGAGCGCAAGCGGCGAGACGTTGCTGCAGATCAGCAGGAGATCAGTGCCGAGCTCCTGCATCAGGTCGAACTTGCGCTCGGCGCGGATGAAGTTGCGCGCGCGCTGCGGCTCCGGCATGCCCTCGAAGTCGCGGAACGGCTGATAGGCGCAGATCGACAAGGCCAGATCGGCGCAGAGCTGTGCGATCTCGCGCGGCCGTGCGCCCGACGAGATCAGGTCGTTCTCGAAGATCTCCACCATGGTGAAGCCCGCGGCCGCGATCGCCCGCAGCTTTTCGTCGAGCGCACCGCTGATCGAGACCGTGGCGATCGAGCGCTGGTTCATGTGGTGGTCCTTCCCCTCTTGTAGGGTGGGCAAAGCGAAGCGTGCCCACCACCTTCCTGCGCGCTCGATCGCGGTGGGCACGGCGCTTCGCGCCTTTGCCCACCCTGCGGGCAACTACGTCGCCCCATACCGCTTCGCCATCACACCGTCGAACGCCAGCGCGATCGCATCGACCGGCGCTGCGCGGCCGGTGAACAATCTGAAACCATCAGCGGCCTGGTGGATCGCAAGCTCGCGCCCGGTCATCACGCGCGCGCCCCTGGCTTTTGCGGCGGTGAGCAATGGCGTCCACAGCGGCGAGTAGATCGCATCCGCCACCCACAGACCGTCGTGCAACAAGGCCTCGGGCACCGGGCTGTCGCGGTTCGGCAGCATGCCTACCGGGGTGCCGTTGACGAGACCGACCGCACCGCGCAGCGCCGTCTCGACGTTGTCAGCGACGCTGACCCCGGCATGATCGCGCAGCAGCGCGGCCAGCGTCTCGGCTTTGGTACGTTCAGCATCGACGATGCGCAGCTCGCTGACGCCGAGGCTGACCAGTGCAAAGGCGATCGCCTTGCCGACGCCGCCGGCGCCGACCAGGGCCACGGGTCCGCGGCCGGAGGATTCGACCAGCGGCGCAGCCGCGCGCGCAAAACCCGTGGTGTCGGTGTTGTGGCCAATCAGTCTGCCGTCGCGCACCACCACGGTGTTGACCGCACCCATCGCCTGCGCCTCCGGCGCGAGTGCGTCCAGCAGCTCCACCACCGCCTCCTTGTAGGGATAGGTGACGTTGACGCCGGCGAAGCCCATTTGTTTCACGCTATCGAGCAGGCTGCGCAATTGGGCACGGTCGGCACCGGCGACTTCGATGAGCTGGTAATGGCCGCGCAGACCGACCGCCGCAGCGGCCGCCTCATGCATCGCGGGCGAGGCTGAATGCTTGATCGGCGCTCCGATCAGGCCGGTGAGGACACGCGGCTCCGCGATATCAGCGGCAGCCGTTCCTTCCGGCGCCGGAGCCGCGGACGCACCCTCCTCGCCGGTGAGATACGCCACCACCATGTCGGCGATCTGCTGCTTGTTGCGGCTGCGCACCGCAGGTTCTGCAAGGTCCCGATTGAACAGCGCACCGAACGTGTGCTGGTTGGCGACGCGGAAGAAGCAGAACGAGCTGATCGCCAGATGCAGGTCGATGGGGTCGACATCGCGCCGGAAAACCCCTTCGGCACGGCCGCGTTCCAGGATGCGACGCAGGGTGGCGATCACACTGGCATTGATTTCGCGCAGCTGCGCGCTGTGCTTCAGGTGTTTCGCGCGATGAATGTTCTCGATTGAGACCAGCCGGATGAAGTTCGGATTGCGTTCGTCGTGCTCGAAAGTCGCCTCGATCAGACGACGGATCGCCTCGGTGGCGCTGCAGTTCTCGGTATCGAGGCTCTCTTCCAGCTCGCGGATCGAGCGATACGCATCCTCCAGCACCGCCAGATAGAGCTGCTCCTTGCCACCGAAATAGTAATAGATCATCCGCTTCGAGGTGCGGGTCTTGGCGGCGATCTCGTCGACGCGCGCGCCCGAATAGCCTCGCGCGGCGAACTCCTCGGTCGCGACATCGATGATGTTGCGCCTGGTCGCTTCCGGATCGTTCTTGCGCCGGCCTGGCTGCGGCTCCCCCGCCGTCCGTTCCAACATCATTCCCTCGCGGTCTGCCTCGCTCCTCATCGCATCCGGACGCCCGGTGTTCCAGTCCCGTCAGCTTCTCTCTTGAAACGAACTAGTTCGTACATTATGGTGGTCACGTTAAGAACGCAAGCTCAGACCGGGTCGGATGCCGCAAACGTGCCCCCGCCCATCGTCTGCAAGCCAAAGCGCATAGCAAACCATCAAGGGGGAGACGCATGACATCAGCCACGCCCAAGGGCGCGCCTCAGACGCAGAACCGATCCGGCGACCGCCTGGCTCACCGGGCCGCCGTCGTCAGCTTCGTCGGCAGCATGCTCGAATACTACGACTTCTTCATCTACGGCACCGCCGCGGCGCTGATCTTCCCGAAAGTGTTCTTCGTCAATGTCGATCCCGCGACCGGGACTGTGCTGGCGCTGCTCAGCTTCGGCATCGGCTACATTGCGCGCCCTATCGGCGCCGTGATCCTCGGCCATTTCGGCGATCGCATCGGCCGCAAGGCAGTGCTCATCACCACGCTGGTCCTGATGGGCGGATCGACGCTCGCGATCGGCCTGTTGCCAGACGCACGCATGATCGGCAGCGCGGCCCCTCTCCTGCTGACCTTGCTGCGGCTGTTGCAGGGGTTGTCTGCCGCCGGCGAGCAGAGCGGCTCCAACTCACTGACCCTGGAGCATTCCGACAACGGCCGCCGCGCCTTCTTCACTAGCTGGACGCTGAGCGGCACCCAGGCGGGCGCCATCCTGGCGACGCTGGTGTTCATCCCGGTCGCGGCGATGCCGGAAGATCAGCTCTTGAGCTGGGGCTGGCGCATCCCGTTCCTGCTGTCCTTCGTCGTGCTCGTCGTCGCTTATCTGGTCCGCCGCACCATGCCGGAGACGCCGGCCTTCACCGACATCAAGACGCGCAACACCGTGGCGCGATTCCCGATCGTGGCGCTGTTGCGTGATTTCTGGCCGGACGTGCTGCGCGTCATCGTCTGCGCGCTGATCGCGACCGTCAGCACGGTCACCGCGGTATTCGCGCTTGGCTATGCCACCAGCAAGTTCGGCGTGCCGCGCACCACCATGCTATGGGCCGGCGTGCTGGCCAACGCGGTCGCGCTGGTCACGCAGCCGCTGTGGGCGATCCTGGCCGACCGCATCGGCCGCAAGCCGGTGTTCATCGGCGGCGTGCTCGGCTGCGCCGTGTTGATCTTCCCATATTTCATGGCGATCACCACGGCCAGTTCAACCGCGATCCTGGTGGCCACCTTTGTGCTCTCCGGCATCGTCTATACGGCGCCGAATGCAATCTGGCCGTCGTTCTATGCCGAGATGTTCGAGACCAGGGTGCGCTATTCGGGCACCGCGATCGGCACCCAGCTCGGCTTCCTCGCCGCCGGCTTCACGCCGGTGATCAGCCAGAGCCTGCTCGGCGACGGCCCCAACGGCTGGATCCCGGTCGCCATCTTCATCGCCTGCTGCTGCGTGATCTCGGCGGCCGCGGCGGCCACCGCACACGAGACCCATGCGGTCGGCATCAACGATCTCGGCAAGAAGCGTTCAAACGGACTCCCACATGACAGCACAGCCGCATCCGCCCACACCTGACACGCCATCGGCGCCGCTGGTCGAGACCGGCGGCGGCGCCGTGATCGGCGAGACCCTTGACGGCGTGCGCGCCTTCAAGGGCATCCCGTTCGCGCAGGCCATACGCTTCCGGCGCGCCGTGCCCGTCCCCGCCTGGGACGCGCCGCGGCGCTGCACGGCCTTCGGCCCCGTGGCGCCGCAGCCCGGCCTCGTCACAGATGATGCCGAGGCCGGTTGCCTCACCTTGAACATCTGGACGCCGGCAGAGGTCGAAGCGCCGCTGCCGGTGCTGTTCTTTATTCATGGCGGCGCTTTCGTCACCGGCGCCGGCTCCGACTATGACGGCGCCTACCTCGCCAAGCATGGCCCGGCCGTCATCGTCACCATCAACTATCGGCTCGGCCCGCTCGGCTTCCTGCAGCTCGATCGCTTCGGTGGCCCGCTGTCGGAGGCCAACAATCTCGCCGTTACCGACACGCTCGCCGCGCTCGACTGGGTCCGCAGCAATATCGGCGGCTTCGGCGGCGATGCCGATGCCATCACGCTAATCGGCCAGTCCGCCGGCGCCGCGCTGGTGGTCACCTTGATGACCTTGCCGCAGGCACGCGCCAAGTTCCGCGGTGCCATCGCCTTCAGCGTGCCCGGTCGCGGCATCATGCCGAAGGTTCAGGCCCATGACATCGCCGACCGCTTTCTCAGCGCGCTCGATCTTGCGCCACATGATGCGGCGCGCATCGTCGATGCTCCCGTGCAGACGCTGTTGGAAACGGCAGAGCGCGTCGGCCGCGATGTCGCGGGCCAAACCGCGCATGGCACGTTGTTCGGCCCGGTGCTCGACGGCACTCTCATCGCCTGCGATCCGCGCGAGGCGGTGGCCAACGGCACCGTGCGCGCGCAGAATCTCTGGCTCGGATCCTGCCGTGACGAGATGGTGATGTTCCTGAAGAGCAAGCCGCCGGCCGCAATGATCCGGGTGACCGAAGCCCGCATTCGCGCACAGTTCGGCGATGCCGGCTGGGAGCGGCTGCTCGCCTGCTACCGCGACACGGCGCGTGCCGATGAGGATGCCTATGAGGCCCTGCTGTCGGACGCGATGTGGCACCGGCCGCTGGAGGAGCTTGCGCAGCTTCAGGCCGATGCCGGCGGATCGGTCTGGCTGAGCCGCTTCGATCATGCGCCGCAGCTTGCACCGTTCAGCGCGCAGGGGCCGACCCATGGCGCCGACAATGCCTGCCTGTGGGCGCACCTGCCCGCCTTCCTCGATCGCCCCGTGCTCAAGCGCGCCGGCGGCCCCATGACACTTGCTGACATCGAGGTCGCGGCACGGCTACAGGCCTGCGTGCTGCGTTTCATTCGCGAGGGGCGGCCTGACAGCGCGGCGCGCTGGCCGGCCTTCACGACCGAACGGCGGCCATTGGCTGTGTTCGACAGCCCGTTCCGGATCGGCGGCGTCAAGGATGCGCCGCGCGATCGGACTTGGCGCCAGCTGGAGCAAGAACGCAGCAGCTGATCGACCGCCGCGATCAGCCCATCAGGCGACCCGCAGATCGCCGATGAAGCTGTCGACGTCGCGCCGCAGATCGTTCGACAGGCTGGTCAGCGCCTTCGCTGAATCCAGCACCTCGCCGGCGGCCTTGCCTGTCTCGGCGGTCGCAGCCGACACGCCGGCGATGTTGCGTGATACTTCGTTGGTGCCCTCGGAGGCCTGCTGCACATTGCGTGCGATCTCGCGGGTCGCAGCACCCTGCTGCTCGACCGCCGCGGCGATCGCGGTGGTGATCTGGTTGACGCGCTGGATGGTCGAGCTGATACCCTGGATCGCATCGACCGAGGTGCGGGTCGCGCCCTGGATGCCAGCGACCTGGGCGCTGATCTCCTCCGTGGCCTTGGCGGTCTGGCTCGCCAGCGCCTTGACCTCGGAGGCCACCACCGCAAAGCCCCGGCCGGCCTCGCCTGCCCGTGCCGCCTCGATCGTGGCGTTGAGCGCCAGCAGATTGGTCTGGCTGGCGATGCCGCTGATCAGCGCGACCACGTCTCCGATGCGTTGAGCGGCGTCGGACAGGGCCTGGACCTGCTGGTTGGTCTTCTCGGCCTCGGCCGCCGCTGTATTGGCGATCGTGCTCGATTCCGTAACCTGCCGGCTGATCTCGCCGATCGAAGCCGAAAGCTGCTCCGTCGCGGCCGCCACCATCTGCACATTGCCCGAGGCCCGCTCCGAGACGTGCGCCACCTCGGAGGCCTTGGCCTGGCCTTGATCGGCCGTCGCCGACATCGAGTGCGCGGTGCCGTCGAGCTGGGTCGAGGCCTGCGTCAACGTCTGCAGCGAGTCCGTGACCGTCGACTTCGAACCGCTTGATCAGGCCCTCGACCGCGATCTGCCGGCGCTCCCGGCGCGCCTGCTCGGCCGCCTTCTCCTCGGCGAGACGATCGCCTTCGATCATGTTGTCCTTGAACACAGCGACCATGCGCGACATCTCGCCGATCTCGTCGCGGCGCTCGGCGTCGCCGAGATCAATCGCATAATCGCGTTCGGCGAGCCGACGCATGGCCTCTGTCAGGCTGAGTATCGGCGCGCTGATGCGGCGGTGCACGACGAGGAAGCCCAACGCCGCGACGGCGAGGCCGAGCGCCAGCATCGTACCATTGATGACAAGGCTGATACGCGTTGCGCTCATCTGCGCCCCGGCGGCCTTGACCATCTCCGCAAGCGCGGCATTGGCGACGTCGACATAGGTCGAGAGCACGGCCGTGTTGAGCTTGGTCAGCTCGGAAAACGGCACGTCGATGGTGCCGCCCTCGCGCAGCGTCTTGATCAGGCCCTTTTGCCGTTCAGCCAATGCGGCCGCATCGGGCTCCCGGGCGCGCGCGATCGGCGCGATGATGGCGGCCGGCGCATCGGGGCGCGCGGCTGCGTCGAGCACCTGGCTCCAGGCCTGGACGATGCGGCCATTATCCTCCGCAGCCCCGATCAAGTCGGCCGGGCTCCACGGCTTTCCGGACGTCCCCGAGCTTTCGATCCGCACCGCGAGCGAGCCGCCATAGGTGCGCGCCGACCAAGCCGACTGCTTGACGCCGATCAGCTGGTCGATCGTGGGATCAACCAGCTTCAAGGTCTCTTCGAGATCGGCCGTGAGCCCGAAGATTGCATCGAGATATTCCTGTCCGCCGGTGCGAAACCCGTCGATCAGATCGCCGTCCCGCGCCGACTTCTGCTCGCGAAGGGCGCTGTCCGCCCTGGTGCGCAACGAAGCGATCCTGTCGTGAACGGCGATCATGGTTTTGAGACGGGCGGCGAGCTTGGCATTGCTGAAGCCCGCAAGACGTTCCAGCACAGCGCTGTAGCCGATCTCCGAGGCCTGACGGTTGCTCGATATCCGGCTTTCGATCTCGGCACTGGCCGGCTGCTCACTGACGAGCGCGCCGAGAAACGCGCCGCGCTCCAGCCGGAAGCCGAGCAGTGTCGCGAACAATTGCTGGTCCGTGCCGGCCAGCCGCTCGACGCGCCCCGCGGCGGCATTACGGTCGACCGCGTCAGTAACGTCGATAGTCAGTCGTACCACCAGGAGCAACGCCAGCACGCTGATGATGAGACCCAGGACGGAGCGGATCGAAAGGCCAGCGAGCAGCTTCATGTGGCGATGTCCAATAGGGTTCACTCAGTTGCGATCGGCAAATACTTCCCGATTTACGTTAATTTTCCGCTGACCGGCACGATCTACGCCGGATTACGTCACCAATTTTGAATCACCGCGACCTGCTAATTAGTCGTTGCTAGGATCAGGAATCGCGTCCCGGCGCTCGCTGGCGCGGCAGACAGCCCGTAGCTATACGGAGTTTCGCGCACTTTCTTGCTTCATTGTGTGTGCAGCGCAGAGCATGGAAATATCGCGAAATGCAGCGCAAGGTCCCATTAAGCATGGCAATCTTACCTGCTCCCAGGCCCGATCTATTAACCTGGAGCACGCCATGACCATCTCGTCTGCGACTTCGACCTCTACCTCGCCGCTCGCCTTGCTTAAGCAGGAGCTCGCCAAGGAAGTTTCCGCCGGCACCGTCAGCTCGACCGATCAGACTGCGTTGAGCTCGGCGCTCGACGACATCGACTCCGCACTGAAGAGCGGCGCCGGCAGCAGCGCGTCGGCGAGCTCCAGCACGTCGTCCTCCCCGCAGGACATGAAGTCCAAGATCGACGACCTGATCCAGAGCGAGGTTTCGAGCGGCAAGCTCACCTCCGACCAGGCCACCGAGCTGAAAAGCGTGTTCGCCAACACATTCTCGGGCCAGCCGCAGGGTCCGGGCGGACCGCCGCCATCTGCCTCCGACAGCGCAAGCAGCGACGACAGCAGCAGCACGGACTCGTCGTCGAGCACGACCACGGACGCGGCCCAATTGTTGCAGCAGCTGCTCGAGGCGCTGCAGAAGTCGGCCAGCCAGTCCACCTCCTCCTATGGCGCCAACGGCACCACATCGTCGAACGCAAGCAGCACCTCGCTGGTGCTGAACTACACCACCTAACCGCATACCGACGGCCGGCTCAGTCGGGCGGATTGAAGGTCCGCGCGAAATAGACCGGCGCCTTCGCCGGCTTCAGACGATAGAGCTGCGCCGGCCGGTTCGGTCCCTTGCGCATCTTGTCGATCGGCTCGATCAGGTCGGCCGACAGCATCCGCGTGCGAAACGCGCTCTTCTCCAGCGGGCGATCGAGCACGATCTCGAAAGTTCGCTGCAGTTCCGGCAGCGTGAATTCCGGCGGCATCAGATAGGCCGGCAGCGAGGTATATTCGACCTTGCTGCGCAGCCGCTGCACGGCGCTCTCCAGGATTTCGCCGTGGTCGAAGGCGAGCTTCGGCTTCACTTTGTCGCCTGTCAGCGGAAACCAATGTGCGTCGGGTGCGAGCGCGCCATCGGTCGCCGCGGCCGGCAGCAACGCGAAATAGGCGTGGGTCGCCGACCAGCCCCGCGGATCGCGGCGCGCACTGCCCCAGCTCCCCAGCTGCTCGAGATAGGGACTGACGACGCCGGTCTTCTCCTTCAGCTTGCGCCGCGCGCAGGCTTCGAGGTCGCGATCCCGGTTGATATCGACGAAGCCCCCCGGCAGCGCGAAGGCGCCCGGAAACGGCTCGCCCTCGCCTTGACCGCGCTGCACCAGCAGAACCTGCAGCGCATCGTCCCGGATCACGAAGATGACGATATCGACGGTGGTCAGGGGCCGCGGAAAATCGAGCGCGGCACCCGCCTTCCGGTTGTTTTCGCTGCGCTTTTGTGCCCGCTCGTCCGCCACCTTGAACCTCTTTGCCTTGTCGCTTGACAATAGCATACTTAGTTGTACTGTCCAACTTACTTAGTTGGCGTAACACACTTATAAGGACGCAGCCATGTTCGGTCTTCGTTTCATCAAGGCACAGCCCACCACCTACCTGCTCAAATACCGCGCCGGGCAGGTCACCCAGGAGGGCGCCGGCCTGTCCACCTTTTATTACGGACCTGCCACCTCCCTGGTCGCGATCCCGATCGGCAGCCGCGACGCCGCCTTCATCTTCCAGCAGACCGCACGCGACTTCCAGTCGCTCACGATCCAGGGTCATGTCACCTACCGCGTCAGTGAGCCCCGGAAAGCGGCCGCGATGCTGAACTTCACGCTGAAAAGCGACGGCAAGACATATGAATCCGACGACCCGGAGAAGCTGCCGCAGCGCATCCTCGGCGCCGTCGAGGTGCTGGCGCAGCAGCTCGTGAAGGAGATGACCTTGAAGGAAGCGCTGCGCGCCTCCGACCGCATCGCGGATGCGATCGCGACCGGCCTGCGGAACCGCGCCGACATCGCTTCGCTCGGGCTCGAGATCCTCGGCGTCGCCGTGCGCGCAGTGAAGCCGACGCCGGACACGGCGAAAGCGCTGGAGGCAGAGGCGCGCGAGGCAATCCTCAAGACGGCAGACGAGGCGATCTTCGCCCGGCGCAATTTCGCGGTCGAGCAGGAGCGCGCCATCCGCGAGAGCGAGCTCGACACCGAGATCGCGGTCGAGCTGAAGAAGCGATCGATCCGCGAGACCCAGATGGACGCGGAGGCGAGCGTTGCCGCCAAGCAGAACGAGCTGCGCGAGACCGGCATGGTGGCCGACATCGCGCTGGAGGGCCGGCGCAAGGATTTCGTCGAGCTGAACGCCGAGAACACCCGCATGCTGGCGGATGCCGAGGCGTACCGCGTCGGCGCGCTGATGAAGATCTTCGAAGGCGTCGACATCAGGGTGATCCAGGCGCTCGCCGCGACCGGCATGCAGCCGGGACAGCTGATCGCGCAGGCGTTTTCAGGCCTCGCCGAGAAAGCCGAGAAGATCGGCCAGCTCAACGTCTCGCCGGAGCTTCTGAACGCGCTCATGGAGAAGCCTGCCATGATCGACAAGGAGGCCGCCCGTGCCCGCCGCCAATGACCGCAAGGTAGTCCTGGTCACCCGCAGGACGCGGCTCGAGGAGCTCATCACAAAGTTCCTCACCGCGGAGCAGGCCAAGTTCTATGTCGAGCATCTCGGCGCCGACTTCTCCGACTACCAGCGCGAGCACGACGTCTACCAGGCCGAGCGTCACCACACCGTGCAGGCGCTGGCGCAATGGGGCCGCTATCAGGTCATCGATCGCGGCTTCCTGCCGAACTTCATCTTCGGCCCCGCCGACATCGTGCTCGCGCTCGGGCAGGACGGCGTGGTCGCCAACACGATGAAATATCTCGACGGCCATCCGCTGATCGGCCTCAATCCCGATGCCAAGCGCTATGACGGCGTCCTGCTGCCGTTCCGCCCTGCCGACCTCCCTGCTCTGCTTGCCGGAGGTCGCAGCCGAGAAGCGCGCCGCGAACATCCGTGACCATGGCCAGGGCGCGCCTGTCCGACGGCCAGGAGCTCTACGCCGTCAACGACCTCTTCATCGGCGCGCGCTCGCATGTCTCGGCTTACTACGAGATCGCGGCCGGCGAGCAGCATGAGCGGCAATCCTCCAGCGGGCTGATCGTGGCGACCGGACTCGGCTCGACCGCCTGGTTCAAGAGCATCGTCACCGGCTCGCTCGCGATCGCCGGCAGCTTCGGCGCCACGCAGGCCGACGCGCATTACGACGCCCTGCCCTGGGATGCCCGCGAATTGCGCTTCGCGGTGCGCGAGCCGTTTCCGAGCCGGAACTCGCAGGTCAATCTGGTCTGCGGCCGCCTCACCACATCCGACGCCTTGAGGCTGCGCTCGCTGATGCCGGAGAACGGCGTCATCTTCTCCGATGGCATCGAGGCCGACCGGCTCGATTTCAACTCCGGCACAGAGGCCGTCATTGGAATTGCCGAACGGCAGGGCCGGCTGATCATCTGACGCCGCTACCCCCTCGCATACACCACGATCCCGTTCGCCGGGATCACCACACGCGACGAGCACGGCCGGCCGTGCAGCGGCGGCCCGTCGGCCGAGATCTCATGGCCAACAGCGGACTGAGCGCCGGCCTCGTAGGCCTCACTGTCAAACACCAGCCGCCATGCGCCGCCGGCGGGAAAGCCGATCGCGTAGTCGGCCCACGCGCTCTCGTGCAGGCTGCAGATCACCATCACCGCGTCGTCGGAGCCCTCGACCCAGCGCTCGAACGCCAGCACGCGGTTGCCGTCGTGAACATGCACGATCGCGCAGCCCTCGCCTGACAGCGCCTTGCGGCTGCGGCGCAGCGCGATCAACTCGCTGACGAAACCGACGAAGCCGGCCGTGACCGCGTCGCCGCTGTCGAGCGTTGTCCACGCGATCTCTGTCGCCGGCGCCGGCGTGTCGCTCCATGGCTTGGGCTCCAGCAGCTCCTGGCCCATGAACAGCATGGGAATGCCGGGCGCCGTCAGCAGCAGCCCGGTCGCGACCCGGCTGCGGCTGCGCGCATACCAGGAGCGGGTGTCGATGCTGTCGGCCAGCGCTGCGATCCGCGGCTGGCGGCCGGCATAGACGATGTCGTGGTTCTCGATCGCCTGCACCGCGCGCCAGCGCCGGCCGAGACTCGTATCGGCGAGCGCATTGGCGATCGCGTCCATCGAGACGGCGGCCGATGCGCCTTCGGCCGCAGCACCGATCGCGCCGCGCACGCTGTCGCGCAAGCCGTCACTCCAGGTCGCGTCGAAGCCGGCGCCGCCCTCGGCGTGGTCCTTCACCACCCACGGATTGACCGGCCAATATTCGGCGACCTGGATCGCGTCCGACCTCTCGGCGCGCAGCGCCGTGGTGATCTGCTGGCAGGTCGCCCAGCCGCCGAACCGGTCCATCACGCTGACCTCGTCGAAGCGCAGGCCGTCGACGCGATATTCGCGATAGAACGACAGCGCATTGTCGACCAGGAACTGGCGGACATCGGCGTTCCAATAGGCAAAGACCTCGCCGCCGGCCCAGCCCTGATCGGTGAAATACAGGCTGTCATTGGCGTTGCCCGCGGGCTGGCGGTCGAAGAACCAGATCGACTGGTCGTCGAAGCCGCCGCCGGCATGATTGTAGACGACGTCGAAGATCACGCCGATGCCATGGACATGGCAGACGTCGACCAGCGCGCGCAGCTGATCGTCGCAGTGACGCAGCACCTCGATGCCGGCATAAGGCGCCTGCCCCGCGGCCGTCAGGATCGCGTTGGTGCGATCGACATAGGCCTTCAGCTTGGCCTCGTCGGCCTCGCCATATTGGGTTTCCGGGCTGAACAGGTCGGTGCCGTTGTAGCCCATGCTGAAGCTGGTGGGGAATTCCTGCACCGGCAAAAGCTCGATCGTGTTGACGCCAAGCGAGGCCAGATGCGGCACGCGCTCGATGACGTCGAAGAAGCAGCCGTCCGGATTGCCGGGCTTGATATCGAAGCTGCCGACGTGAATCTGATAGATCACGAGCTCGTTGAACGGCGGCGGCGTGAAGGACGCCTCATGCCAGGGAAACGCAGCGGGATTGCGCAGCACCGAATGGGCCTGCGGAAACGGCGGCTCGACCGTGAGCAGCCGCGCATAGGGATCGCGCTTGTAGCCCGACGAGCCCTGCCCCTCGACGAAATACATGTAGGGGTCGCCGTCCCTGAGCGCGGGGATGAAGATGGCCCAGTGACCACCGCCGATCGGCGCCAATTCGCAGCTGGCGTCCTGCACCCACTTGTTGAAGTCGCCGCAGACATGGACGCTCTTCGCATGCGGCGCGAACACGCGGAACGTGGCGCCGCCCGGCACCAAATTGCCGCCCATCGGCGCCTGCAGCAGATGCATCTGTCGGAGCGACATGCGTGAGCCCGCCGTGACGGCAGAGACGTGAGCATCCGGATCGCGCGTTTGCATGACAGCCTCGCTGCGCCGATGTCAGAACAGTCGCGCGCCGTTCGGCACCTGCCGGTCCGGCGCGAACAGCACCACATTGCCGTGCTCGTCCGGGAAGCCCAGCGTCAGCACCTCCGACATGAACTTGCCGATCTGCCGCGGCGGAAAATTGACCACGCCGGCGACCTGCCGCCCGATCAGGGCGGCCGGCTCATACAGCGTCGCGATCTGCGCGCTGGAGCGCCTGGTGCCGATCGCGGCGCCGAAATCGATGGTCAGCTTGAGCGACGGCTTGCGCGCCTCCGGATAGGGCTCGGCCGCAACGATGGTGCCGACGCGGATGTCGACCATCAGGAACTGGTCGAAATTGATCTGGGGCGCCGGTGCAGCAGTAGGATCATGGGCGAGATGCATGGCGGCCTTCCCGGGAGGGCGGCGGCAGATCGAGGCCAATCGGGCCACGGCATCGCCACCTGCGCATGAACAATGAATCTGCATAATCGTTGCTTGCCGCCATGACAATGCTCGGTCGCGCAGGGCTCACCTCGTTGTCATGCCGAACCGCTGCGGGGCGAGTCCGGAATGGCGCCTCGTGCGTCGCGCGATCGGGCTGGACACAATCTCGCGTTCCCGCGGCATGATGTGCCCGAGTCATGCAGCCGTCATGTCCCTCCTGAAAGCGAGAGGGCGCAGGGAATGCCGGGTGAAGGCCTCACCCATGGCCCGCCAGCAACAAAGAAAGCTGGCGGCAGTTACCACAGGTGCAGCCGATCATCCGGCATTCCCTGCGCGATGGGCTTACGGCTTATACGTGATCTCCCCAGGGACCGGCTTGATTGCCCCTGTCGTCAGCGCAACGCGCGAGCGTTGTCGCCGACTTGACGCCAGCACCGGGGCGCCAGGACCACACGATTTCACCGTCCGCACCGATTGCGCTCGTCCTGCGCGACCGATCGCGGCCACCGCCTCCCCGCCCCGCGTGTCGTGACGACGCGTACGCCCCTCCGTGGTGAGGCGGGATGACGACAGGGAAACACGATTTCTGTAAAAACGAAAGAAGAAAATTTTTCGCAGAAGGGCTTGACCGTGATGCGGATCAGGCACGCTACGGACTGGGTTCTGGCGCCGACGGTCACGGAGCGGGCAAATCTGTGCCATTCAGACAGGCAGCGAAGGTCCTAAAGCGGGCATCGAAAAGCCGGTCGAGACCGTCAGCTACAGGCGTCCATAATGGTTATGATAGCGGCGGCCGCTCAACATCTAGCTCCAGACGCCTGTGCCGAACACTCAATGTCCTTAAGACGACCTCTCGTCGGTCGAACAGCGCCCGTTGGGATCGCCTTCAGCAGTCATGAACGACGACACATAGAGGTTCTCCGATAAGGCCACGGCGATTTCCGGCAGTCATCCAATTGAGACGATGCCGAGACTGTCACTATGGGCTGCGTTGCTAATTGGGAACGAAATAATGGGACATTCGAAACGGCTTGCGGGCGCACCCTCTGGGATGAACGTGCGCCCGGCCGCCTCAACATCCCCGGCAGATGGTGAGCTTGCGATCGACGGCCGCGCTCTCCGCGTCGATCTGATCGACCTTGGCCGTCTCGCCCACTGTCACGTCCTTGAGGCGTGGCTGGCGATGACCGATCGGCGCCGAGAGGCGGGGATCGAATGGCTCGGACTGCACGGCCGTGCCGACAGTGAGCGGCGGCATCGGTGGGTTGGTCTGCGCCACGACGGTGCGCAGGTTCATCAGCGCCGCCAGCACGAAAGTCTTGATCAGCTTGTGACTCGTCATGAGTGAATCTCCTCGCTTGGGAGCGACCTGTCGCGAAGGGCGGTCATCAGGTGCCGCCGCCCTCCGCTGCATGCTTGCGCAGCCTAGCGGCTCGCGACGCGGCGTCGGGCCGGCGCCTGTGAGGTCGGCAGCCGCGCCGGCGTCGTCTGCGAGCTGCGGTCGCGATCGGCCTGCATCGCCATCGCCAGCAGCATCTGGCGATCGACCTTGCTCGCGGCGCTGCGTGGCATCTTGTCGAGGAGCATGATCGCCTCCGGCATCTTGCAGGCGGCAAGCCGTTGCGCGAGCCGGGCGACGAGGTCCGAGATCACCGTGTGGTCCGCCGCTGTATCGGACAGGGTCGTGAAGGCGAACACGCGCTGGCCGAGCACCTCGTCGGGCAGGCCGACGACGGCGGCCTGCTCGACCGCGGGGTGCGCAGCAACGATCGCGTCCTCGATCTCGGCCGGCGAGATGTTGAGGCCGCCACGGATGATGACATCCTTCTTGCGGGCGACGAACCACAGCTCGTCGGCCTCGGCGCGCCGCATCAGGTCGCCGGTATGATACCAGCCGTCGCGCAGCGCCGCCGCCGTTGCCGTCTCGTCGTCCCAATAGCCGATGAAGACGTTGTCGCCGCGGAGCAGCAGCTCACCGACCTCGCCATCGGCGACATCCTTGCCCTGCTCGTCGACCAGGCGGATCTCGGCGCCGGCGGTGATGCGGGTCACCGGGCCGGGCCGCAGCCCGAACGTCAGCAGACCGAGCACCTCGCTCGCGCCCCAGACATTGTAGAGCGGCGCGCCGAACTGCGACGTGACCTGCTCCTGCAGCGCGATCGGACAATTGTCGCCGCCGCTGAGCGCGTAGCGCAGCGTGCCGAGATCGCGCCGCCTGGTCGTCTGTGCATCGCGCAGCGCGGCATATTGGGCCGGGAAGCCGATATGGATCGTGGCGCGATAGTGCTCCATCGCGTCGATCACCTGCTCCGCCTCGAAGCCTTCCATCAGGACGAAGCCCACGCCGAGTTGCACGCAGCCCACGGTGAAGAACAGGCCGGTCATATGCGCGAGCGCGAGCGGCATCACCATCGTATCGCGCCCGGAGATATTCCAATGCCGGTGCATCAGGGCCACCGACGCCGCCAGAGTCGCCTGCGTATGCACGACGAATTTCGGCTGGCCGGTCGTCCCCGAGGTCGTGATCAGAACGCAGGGCTCGTCCGCCACCGGCGGGAACATCACCGCGTCCTGGCTGCCGTCGAACAAGGCGTCCCAGGGCTGGAGGCCTGCATCCCCGGCTTTACCTCCGAGCACAAAGCGCTGCGATGCCGGCAACAGCACGCCATCCACCGCCGCGACATTGCCGTACAGGCCGGCCTCGCCCAGATAGAGCACGGGCTGCAGCCGCCGCAGGATCGGTGCGAGTTCGCTGAAGGTCAAGGCGGTCGGCAACGGCGTGGCGATCGCGCCGAGGCGGAAGCAGGCGTAGTAGGCCACGACGAATTCGGGCCGGTTCATCATGTGAATGGCGACGCGGTCGCCAGGCCCGACGCCGTTCGCGGCCATCGCCCGCGCCAGCCGGTCGACCTCGTTCGCGAGCTTCTGATACGTCCACACGGCCCCGTGAAAAATAAACGCCGTATCCTGCGGCATCGCCTGCAGCTTCTGGATCAGGGCCTCGTTCGGAGTGAGGGTCATAGCGGGTCTCCCTTGTGACGGTGCCGTTTTGGGCTCGGTCCGCTACAGGGGAGTTTCACAACGAGGCTGATTGGTTGCCGCTGTAAGGAAGTGTCAAAGGCGCGGCTGCTGCCGCGGAACAGCCCCCCAGACCGCCGCGCAATCGCATGATGGCTGTCATGCCATTTGTTCGTTGCCGCCCGCAAATGCGGTCATCATTGCATCGCGCGCGCCAGAAACGGCGCGGTGCGGCTACGCGCATCCGTCGCGATCTGCTCCGGCGTCCCGGCTGCAACCACGCGCCCGCCCTCCTCGCCGGCGCCTGGGCCGATGTCGATCACCCAGTCGCTCGCCGACACCACGCTCATGTCGTGCTCGACGACGATGACGGTGCTGCCCGATGTCACCAGCGCGTCGAGCTGCACGATCAGCTTGTCGACGTCGGACGGATGCAGGCCCGTAGTCGGCTCGTCCAGAACGTAGATGCTTCCTGCACGCTGCGTGCGCTGCAGTTCGGTCGCGAGCTTGACGCGCTGCGCCTCGCCGCCGGACAGTTCAGTCGCCGGCTGGCCGAGCCTGATGTAACCAAGCCCGACCTGGCGGATGACATCGAGGGAGCGGCTGAGCTGCAGCTCGGCCGCAAAGAAGTCGAACGCCGCATCGACCGTCAGCGCCAGCACGTCTGCGATCGACTTGCCGTTGAACCTGATCTCAAGCGTGGCGGGGTTATAGCGCGCACCATGACATTCGGGACACGGCGCGTAGACGCTCGGCAGAAACAGGAGCTCGACGCAGACGAAGCCCTCGCCTTCGCATTTGGGACAGCGCCCCTTGGCGACGTTGAACGAGAAGCGGCCGGCATCATAACGGCGCCGGCGCGCCTCCGTCGTCGCCGCGAACAGCTTGCGAATATGATCGAACAGGCCGGTATAGGTCGCGAGATTGGAGCGCGGCGTGCGTCCGATCGGCCTCTGGTCGACGACCACCAGCCGCTTCAGCCTGTCGAGACCTTCGACGATGCGGCCGCTGGACGAGGCCGCCGGCGCGCGCGCCAGAATATCCTCTTCCTGATCATCGACGGGAAGCTCGTGCCCGAAATGACGCGCGAGCGCCTCGACCAGAAACTGGCTGACCAGGCTCGACTTACCCGAGCCGGAGACGCCGCCCACGGTGGTGAGCACACCCAGCGGAAAATCGACATCGAGCTTATCGAGATTATTCCTGACGACTCCGCGCAGGCGCAGCCAGCCCTGTGGCGCACGCCTGTCCCGGTTTCGTGAAGCTGACGTCCCGAACAGATAGCGTCCCGTGCGGGATCTTTCGACGCCCTTCAAGCCCGGCAGCGGCCCGCTATAGAGCACTTCGCCGCCATGCACGCCGGCCTCCGGTCCGACATCGACGATCCAGTCGGCATGGCGCACCACATCAAGCTCGTGCTCGACGATGAACAACGAATTGCCGGCCGCCTTCAGCCGGTCGAGCGCGCGCAGCAGCGCCTGGGTGTCCGCAGGATGCAGCCCGGCCGAAGGCTCGTCGAGCACATAGACGACGCCGAAGAGGTTGGAGCGCACCTGCGTCGCCAGCCGCAGCCGCTGCAGCTCGCCGGGCGAGAGCGTCGGCGTGCTGCGCTCGAGGGTGAGATAGCCGAGGCCGAGATCGAGCAGCACGCCGAGCCGTGCCACCATGTCCTGCGCGATCCGCTGCACGACCGCCACCTTCTCCGGATGCTGATCGCGGTCGCGCGGCCCACCGTCGGTGCGTGCGCGCATCAGCTCCGCCAGCCGCTTAACGGTGAGGCGCGAAATCTCCGCGATGTCGAGGCCGGCGAACTTCACCGACAGCGCCTCACGCTTCAACCGCTTGCCGTGACATTGCGGGCATTCGGTGCTCAGCATGAACTGCGACACCCGCTTCTTCATCATCGCGCTGGTCGTGTTGGCAAAGGTCTCCATCACGTAGCGCCGGGCGCCGGTGAAGGTGCCCTGATAGCTTGGTTCCTCCTTGCGCTTCAGCGCCCTCCGCACCTCCTTGGCATCATAGCCGGCATAAACCGGCACCGTCGGCTGCTCGTCGGTGAACAGGATCCAGTCCCGCTCCTTCTTCGGCAGCTCGCGCCAGGGGCGATCGACGTCATAGCCGAGCGTGGTCAGGATATCGCGCAGGTTCTGGCCGTGCCACGCGGTCGGCCAGGCCGCGATAGCGCGCTCGCGAATCGACAGCGAGCTGTCAGGCACCATCGAGCGCTCGGTGACGTCATAGATGCGCCCGAGCCCATGACAGCGCGGGCATGCGCCCTCCGCCGAATTTGGCGAAAACGCTTCGGCATAGAGCAGCGGTTGTGACCGCGGATAATCGCCGGCACGCGAATAGAGCATGCGCAGCAGGTTCGACAAAGTGGTGACGCTGCCGACGCTGGAGCGCGTGGTCGGCGATCCCCGCTGCTGCTGCAGTGCGACCGCCGGTGGCAGCCCTTCGATCTCGTCGACCTCCGGCACCGCCATCTGGTGAAACAGCCGCCGCGCATAGGGCGAGACCGATTCAAGATAGCGGCGCTGCGCCTCGGCATACAGCGTGCCGAAGGCGAGCGACGATTTGCCGGAGCCGGAGACGCCGGTGAAGACCACCAGCGCATCGCGGGGAATCTCCACGTCGACGTTCTTCAGATTGTGCTCGCGCGCGCCGCGGACCCGCACGAAGCCGCTTGGTGCGTGGTCGTTTGTCCAGACCGCTTTGTGTGCCTTGTCATCCATGGCTTCACTAACGGAGCTGGAACCCGATCGATCCATGGCGGACTGCAGAGACGAGCCGAGGCAGGCAACGGCACGCCCCGCGTGCGCGTCTGTCCAAGGAGCAGCTCGGCTGACGTCGATGTCTATTCCAAAAACCTGTCCGATTTCTCATCCGGGGCGGTGGGCGAGCCGGTCTCGTCGGCCGTGCCCTTCAGCTCGCGTTCGGCCTGATACCAGAACTCCTGCTCGCGATCTTCGGGACGGCCGGCCGCCTCCCACAGCTGGTGCGCGCGGGCGCGAATTTGCTCTTCTGATGGATCGTCCATGTTGGACCTCGGCTCTCAGTCGCTGCTCAGGCGAGCTAACGCGGCCGGGCGGGCTCTACACCGCAAGGCCGCGCCGGAAACTGTCCGCTCCTCGCAAGATTCCGTTCCCGCGGAAATAATCGCGACATGCATTGCTTCGTTCCCACCAGGGCTTGCACTTTCTCGGGGCAAGCAAACAACCCATCGACCAGCAAACAAGGGGCTCGCGCAGGAGCGCGCCGGGCGGCTATCATCGACGCTCGTGGAGGTGCCGTGATGCGCAGATGCGACGTGGCCGTCGTGGGCTTGGGCTTGATGGGCAGTGCGGCGCTCGACGCACTGCTGAATGCCGGCGTCGACGCCCTCGGCTTCGATCCGCTCGGGCCCGGCGCCAACAGGGGCTCGTCACACGGATCGTGCCGGATTTTCCGACGCTTCAACTTCGAAAACGACAATTACACGGCACTCAGCGACGAAGCCCATGCCGGCTGGATGCGCCTCGAAGCTGATACAGGCGAATCCATCCTCATCCCCTGCCCGGTGCTGGAGGCCGGCCGGCCGGGCTCGGATATGGTCGGCGCCTCGCGGGCAGCAGCCATCGCCAAAGGCCGGCCCGATCCCGCGCGGTCGGCGGCCGAGATCAACCGGCAATTCCCTGCCTTCACGCTGCCCGCCGATTGGGACGTGGTCGTGCAGGACGGCGGCGCCATCCTGAAGACGGAGGTGGCCTTGCGGATCATGCGCGCACGCGCTGGCAAGCGCATCATTGCGGAGGCCGCACGGATCGACTGTCGTCGTGATGGTGTGGTGGTGCGCAGCACATCCGAAGAGGTGCTTGCCCAGCGCGTCATCCTCGCGCTGGGTCCGTGGCTCGGCCGCGCTCTGCCGGAGCTCGGCTCCGTGCTGAAGGTGACTCGACAGGCCGTCGGCTGGTTCAGGCCGGCCCGGCCCGAGACGGTGCTGACAGGCCAATTCCCGATCTTCCTTCTCGACCTCGGGATCAACAACACCGTCTACGGCTTTCCGGATTTCGAGCAGCGCGGGGTCAAGGCCGCGCCGCACAATCATGGGCTGCAGGTCGGCGCCGATGACTGGGACCCGCCGGCGAGCGATCTCGAACTGGGGACCACGGCGGATGCACTGGCCAGACTCATTCCCGGCGCCGCCGGGCCGATTGTCGAGCGCGACGTCTGCCTCTACACCAACACGCTGCCCGCCGATCGCCGGCCTGACAATGGCGAGGAATTCATCATCGATCGCTGGCGGGATCAGCGGCTGATCGTTGCCTCGCCCTGCTCCGGCCACGGCGCGAAGTTCGCGCCCGCCATCGGCGCACGGCTGGCCCGTCTCGCGACCGATCCGAACTATGAGGTCGAGCCGTTTTTCCAATTGTCGCGCTACGCGGCGTTCGCGTGAGCGCGTCTTGGTCTGTGCCGCGCTGCAGGGCATGTGAATAGAGCCGCCGGGATTGACCGGCGCGCGAAAGCCGGCGGTCGAACAGGCCACAGCTGTTCGACCGCACGTCGCAACTACCTCACTTGGTCACTTATGGCCGTGCTCTTCGCCGTGGGCGCGGCTGGCGTGCTCACCATGCTCCGTCGCATGCGAGGCATGGCCGTGCGCGGAATGGGCGTGGTGAGCAGCTCTCTCGTGGTCGCCGGACTGATGATGCTTGGCCGCCTCGGCGTGATGGTGCGCCGCGCGCGAATGATGTTCCGAAGCTTTCTGATGATGGTCCGCAGCTTTGCTCGACATTCATGGCTCCCTGGGGATCGTCAGCCGCCCCGCGCGCACGGTGCCCGCTGATTGCGAAGCCTCAATGACAGGGCCATTGCTTTGTGACCAACCATCGTTCCGGCGCTTGCCAGATCCATCTCCGTCTGAGACCGATGACCAGCGAGCTGAATTGCAAATGCTTTGCACCGACGTGGAGCGAGCTGACACGTTTCCCCATTATCCACAGGTTGATCAAGTTGACGACCTAAACCAGTGAGAGAAGCTTCGACATTAGCCGAAAACGATCATTCAAAAAGCTGGCTCTGCTCGTCACGCCAAGACGATGTGACAACGATTTCCGTCAAGCTCTATGCGAAGAGAGATATCATGTCGAAATTGCTGTTTGACCATTTTGTCGTGCTGATGCTCGAGAACCGTTCCTTCGACCATCTTTTTGGATATCTCGGCATCGGTGACGGACTCCCCTCCGGAGGCGCAACGAACTATCTGAAACCCGGCGACGCCAGCAGCGAGAAGTTCTCGTCCCGGAAAGGTGGCGATTACATCGCGATTGGCGATGGTCCATCGCACAGTCTCAAGCAAACCAACGAGCAGTTGTTCGGGCAAACGAAGCCGTCGGCCACGGTCGCTGCGGCCACGCCGGCCCTCAACGGATTCGTCGCCTCTTTCAAGGTGTCCCTGCAGTACGACCTCAAGCGCGCCCCCACGTCTTCCGAACTGCAGCAGGTCATGAACTGCTTCGATCCCGTCCAGTTGCCGGTGCTGTCGACGCTCGCCAAGAATTTTGTCCTGTGCGACCGCTGGTTTGCCGACGTACCTGGCCCGACGATGCCCAATCGCGCGTTTGTGCATGCGGCAACCTCACAGGGTTACACCTATAACGCGGATTGGAAGCCCAAGTTCACCTGCAAGACGCTGTATGACCGCATCAACGCCGATCCGTCGAAGTCCTGGCGTGTCTATTCTCACGATCAAAACGATGTGCTCGAACTGTATCCCGACCTGAAGGCCGACACGAGCAATTTCAGCCCGTTCGCAAACTATGCCGCCGACGTCGCGGGCGACAAGCTCGCGACCTATTCGTTCATTACGCCGGCGTTTTTCGGCACTCCGCAGCAGCCGATCAACAGCATGCATGCCCCGGCCGACGTGAGGCCCGCGGAGAAACTGGTCGCCGATATCTATAGCGCGCTACGCCAGCATCCCGACGTCTGGAAGAAAACGCTGCTGATCGTCGTGTTCGACGAGCATGGCGGCTACTATGATCATGTGCCGCCGCCGGCGACGGTCTCTCCGGACGGCATCCCGGGGCTCACCGTTCCGCCGTACCTCGTGCCGTTCGATTTCAAGCGGCTGGGTCTGCGCGTTCCTGCGATCCTGATTTCGCCTTGGTTCAAGCCAGAAGTCGACTCGACCGTCTACAGCCATTCGACGATACCCGGTTCTATCATCGACGCCCTGCAATTGCCCGGCGGCTTCCTGACCCAACGCGACAAGAATGCCGGCAAGCTCACCAAGAAATATCTCATCGACGACGGAACGCATACATGGCGGGCACAGACGCCGGATGTCGATGTTCCCCCGCAGCCTCGGTCTTTGGACTCGATGCAGCGCGAGCTTCTGGATGGATCGGTCCATCTGGACCCGGATCCGAAACAGCGCGATACCACGCGAACCCGAGACATCCAGGATCCCGCGCAGGCCAAACAGTTCGTCCACGTCCAGAACGCGAAGCGCCTGGAGCACAACCTCGCCGCCAGGGCGCGCGGCGGGAAGGTGCCAACAGCTTCCGCTTACAACCAGCCTCCAGGGTCCACGGTCAGCCCAGCGCGTATTGCAGAGCTTCGCAGACCGGCGAAGCCGCCCGGGAGACGCCCATAAGACTCTCTGAGACGGGTTCAGCAGAGGCAAGAACCGATGTACTTTGCGTCGTCGTCGCCGATCAGAACGCACCCGTCTGGGCGCCGTGCGCGAACAGGTCGACCGAGACCTGACGCTGCTTGCGCTGGAACGCGGGATCGCGCGTCATGATCAGCGCATAGCCGGGATCGGGAAACAGTATCTGCAACGGCACGTGATGCGACACCAGGAAATCCAGATCCTGGGCGATCATCCTTTGCGCGGGCGTGAGGATCCGCACGCGGCGATCCTGCGTCGCCACGCGCTGCTCCAGATAGCCGACCTCGGTGAGCCGCACGACCAGGTCCTGGACGCGGCTGGGGCTGGCGAGCCCATGCGCCGCCATGGCGTCGGCAACCCGGCGGAGCGTCGGCCAGGTCGCGCGATCAGCCTCGTCGTAACGTGCATAGAGGCACATGATCACGACCATCAGAACGGTGCGGCTCGCTTCGAGCAGCAAACGGTTGAGCATCGGATTGTGCTCGTAGAGCGCGAGCATGGCCTTCACGAATTCGTCGCGAGCGAATGGAAAGCGTGGATGGGCGAGGATTTCGTTGGTGGGATGAAACGCGGGAAGCTTGGCGAAATCGACGTGCGTCATGATTATTCCGTCGCGCATTTGCACGAGCGGGCAAGCGCTACGAATGCGCGCTTGCTGTCTGGTCAGCGGCGTGTTTGTCGGGCGTCTTGAGATCGTCGCGGCTGAACAGCACATGCCCCCCGGTATTCACCGGCTCTTTAGCAGGGATCATCGGGGAAGCACAGCGATGCTGAGATAAAGGCACAACGTGGACGCACTCCGCGCCCACCGCCCCTGCAAGGCCTGCGCTCAAGGGCTGGAGCGGGTGATCGAACCCTCGTATTCAGCTTGGAAGGGTTTCGGCGGCCGAATACTTTCGAGGTGCATTCGGACAAAGCCAGCTCAAGGCGCTACTGAACCGAAATGTCTTTTTGCAGTTTGTCCGAAAACTGCTCACACGGGACTTTTAGTCCGGAGTCCTGGTTCGAGCTCTGGCAGTCTACTGAACAACCGGCAAAGTCGTCAGTGATTTGGCGTTGATGTTGGATTTCGTCAGGAGTTCGATATCACGGTAGTGCGACGTCGGGCCAGACAAGGATGGGCGCTACTCGATCCGCCTTGAGAGCATCGGCTGATCGTCGGATAGAAGCCAACAACGTCGATCGCGCGGTCGCCATATGGGCATTGCATGTCGCAATGACTGCTGAAGCGACGCGCTCCTGAAGCGCATCGATGTAGGAAAGGTGTTCGTGGATCGCGGCGATGTTCCGCTCCTTTTCGTCGTTCTTATTCCACTGGTAATGATAGTGGAAGATCATCGAGATCATATCATAGAAGCCCCGAATAAAGCGATTATGCGAGGCGTCGTTGACGCAGCGGTGAAGTCGCTCGTCAAGCGCTGAGAACTCCGTGTAACGAGTTTCGGCTTCCCCCAACAATGTGAGATGATCCTGCTTGATAAGGGACAACTGCTCCAGGGCCGGATGCTCGGCGGAAAGGGTGATAAAACGCTGGGCGGAGCACAGTTCAAACATCGTCCTCACTTCGCAGAGCTCTTCAGCAAATTCCTCCGTAAACCCCCTTAGCACCCAATGGCCGCCTGAGTTGCGCGCAAGAAGACCAGACTGTCTCAGGCGATTAAGATAGTGCGTGACCGCCGCGGGCGACGCACCAAACTGCCGCGAAAGTTCGGGCACGTTGATCGACTGCCCGGGCCTGCAGTCTTCATGCAGAATCCAGTACATGAAACGGCTTTCGACGATAGCGCCGCCTTTCCGAGTCTCGATCTCCGGATAGAAGTCGGCAGGCCTTGGGTGGCACAGCACGACTTTGCGTCGCCCCTCGTCCGCGATCAAACCGGCTGCAGAGAATCTTGCGAAGATGGATCGCACTGTCGTGCGGCTTACGGCGAGCGCGCGCGACCACGCCGGTTCTGATCCGACCTGGGACGCAATCGGCAGCCGCTGCAGCCGCGAAAGGCCGCGGTTGTAGGCCGATTTGAATACTGTGTTGGGTTTCATCGCGGACCGCCGACAACTCGTCTGTCTAATTGCCCCCGGCGCAATTAGAAAAAACAGTTTGACCTCAGGATACTGGTGCGGTTCTTTATCGACAATAGACAAGAAGGTGGGAGGCGCTCGGATGCGCGCATTGCAATGCGTCGAACCAGGTCGCCTGGCCATAGTCGAGCGATCCCGGCCCACACCGAAACCCGGCGAAGTGCTGGTCCGCATCCGGCGCGCAGGCGTATGCGGCACGGATCTCCATATCTACGAAGGCTCGCATCCCTTTCTGGAATACCCGCGAGTCCTGGGACACGAATTGGCAGGCGAGGTTGCCGAGACGGGGTCCGGCTGCAGCATCGCCGTCGGTCAGAGAGTTCTATCTGATGCCCTATCTGTCGTGCGGCACCTGCGTCGCCTGCCGGCGCGGCAAGACGAATTGCTGTCAGCGCATCGCAGTCCTCGGTGTCCATATCGACGGCGGAATGGCAGACTTCGTCTGCGTCCCGGAAGCAAATGTCGCCGCAGCCGACGGCGTGACTCTCGATCAGGCGGCGATGGTCGAGTTCCTGGCGATCGGCGCCCATGCAAATCGCCGCGCCAATACGCAAAACGGTGACCGCGTCCTCGTCGTAGGCGCGGGACCGATCGGGCTCGGTTGCATCATCTTTGGCAAGCTCCGCGGTGGTGTGGTCACCGCGTTGGACATGCGCGAGGACCGGCTTTCTTTCTGCCGAGAGGTCCTCGGAGTCTCTCATACGGTTGTTGGTGGACCCGAGGCGCTTAAGGCTCTTTCGGAAATCACCGATGGCGATCTGTTCGACATCGTGATCGACGCCACCGGCAAGGCAGCCTCGATCGAGGCCGGGTTCGACTATGTCGCTCATGGCGGCACCTACGTGCTGGTCAGCGTCGTGCGCGAGACAATCTCCTTCCAAGATCCAAAATTCCACGCGCGCGAAATTTCGCTGCTCGGCAGCCGCAATGCGACGCCGGTGGATTTCCACGAAGTGTTCCGCGCCATGCGCGATGGGCTCGTGCCGACCGAAGCGTTGGCGACCCATCGCGCCTCGCTCGCGGAAGCGCCGTCCCGCTTTCCTGAATGGATCAAGCCCGAGACGGGCGCAATCAAGGCGCTGATCGAGATCTAGGCCATGGCTTTCCCGATCATTCAGTTTGGCACGAGCCGCTTTCTTCAGGCCCATGTCGACCTGTTCGTCAGTGAGGCGCTGCCGGAAGGTCGCGCGATGGGACGGATCGTCGCCGTGCAGACGACAGGGACCCCGGAGAGCCGGAGGCGGATCGCGGCATTCGCTGAGGGCAGGCCATATCTGGTGCGGATCAAGGGAATGACTGGCGGCGCTACAGTCGACAGGGACGTCGAGGTCGCAAGCGTCGGTGACGGCGTCGACGCCAATGCGCAATGGGCCGATCTCGAGCGCCTGTTCATCGATGCGCGTTGCGCTGTCTCGAATACCGGCGACCGCGGATATGAGACCGATCCCGCGGACCGACCCGACGGTCGGCCGCCAAAATCGTTTCCGGCAAAGCTCGCCAAGCTGCTGCTCGCCCGTCATCGCGCCGGCGCCGACCCGATCACGATTTTCCCTTGCGAATTGACGCCGGACAACGGCGCGACCCTACGGGCTGTGGTGCTCAAAGTGCTCGGCGACTGGGACGCGCCGATTGCGCCGCGCCGCTGGATTGGCCAGGATTGCCTCTGGGTCAATTCGCTGGTCGACCGGATCGTCTCGCAGCCGCTCGAGCCGCTTGGCGCAGTGGCCGAGCCCTACGCGTTATGGGCGATCGAAGATCGCGCTGGCCTGGAGCTCCCCTGCTCTCATCCGGACGTCAAGCTGACCCATGACCTCAAGCGCTACGAGCGCCTGAAGTTGTTTATCCTCAACCTGGGCCATACCTGGCTCGCCGAATTGTGGCACCGGAGCCATGGTCCGCCGGCGCTCACCGTACGCGAGGCGATGACGGACGCGGCGATGTCGAACGAACTCGGCGAGGTCTATGAGGGAGAGGTCTTGCCCGTCTTTGCCGCTCTCGGGATGGCGGCAGAGGCGCGCGCCTATCGCGACACGGCGATCGACCGGTTCAGCAATCCCTTTCTCGACCACCGCCTGAGCGACATCCACGTCAACCACGAGTCCAAGAAGCAACGGCGTTTCGGCGGGCTGATCGCGCTTGCCGAAGCGAGCGGCTTACATACCCGCCAGCCGCTGCTGAGGGCGGCGCTCGCAATGAACGGAAGGGCTCGTCCTACTTTTTGCGGATGACCATCGTTGGCGAAGACGCTATCGTCGTCCCAGTTCATACGAAAGCAGACAAGAGCCAACAGAGCTCTTCACGTGAGGAGGAAGACGCATGAAACGATTGATTATTGCTGCTTCTCTTGCCGCTCTCGCCGCTTACGGCGCACCGAGCTACGCCGCGGAGCCGAAGATACCGATCATTGTCAAGGACACGACGTCGTTCTACTGGCAGATCGTGCTCGCCGGCGCGCGCCACGCTGGCAAGGACCTCGGCGTCAATGTGCCAGAACTCGGCGCGCAGTCCGAAAGCGACATCAACGGCCAGATTTCGATCCTCGAGAATGCGGTCGCCGAAAAGCCGGCGGCGGTCGTGATCGCGCCGACCGAATTCAAGGCGCTTGGCGAGCCGATCGACGAAGCGGCGAAGAAGGTTCCAATCATCGGCATCGACTCCGCTGCCGACTCCAAGGCCTTTAAGTCGTTCCTGACGACCGACAACGTCCAGGGCGGGCGGATCGCCGCCGACGGCCTCGCCGAGGCGATCAAGGCGAAATACGGCAAGGCTGAGGGCGAGGTCGCGCTCATCACCTCGCTCCCCGGCGTCGGTTCGCTCGACCAGCGCGCCAAGGGCTTCAAGGAGGAGATCGCGGCGAAATATCCGGGCCTCAAGCTGGTCGCCGACAAGGTTGCCGACGGCAAGGCCACGACCGGCCTCAACATCATGACCGACCTGATCACCGCCAATCCGGACTTGCGAGGCGTCTTCGCCTCCAACCTCATCATGGCGCAGGGCGCGGGCCAGGCGATCGCCGAGAACAAGAAGGCAGACACCATCAAGCTCATCGGCTTCGATAGCGACGACAAGCTGATCGGCTTCCTCAAAGACGGCACGATCGCAGCACTCGTCGTCCAGGACCCCTACAGGATGGGCTACGACGGCATCAAGACCGCGCTCGCCGTCTCCAAGGGCGAGAAGGTGCAGGCCAACGTCGATACCGGCGCGAACCTCATTACAAAGGCCAATATGGACGGCGAGAAGCAACACGCGCTCCTATATCCGAACATCAAGTAATCGCGTAGTCTCAAACCGGGCGTCGTCGCGCATCATCTCTCGGTGAGAGCAGATGCGCGACGGCACACGGCCGTCGATCCCTGCGCCGGCTCTGGTGCGGGTACGGCGGTGAAATTCCGTCGCCAACCCCAATCGCCATGTCCCTCGCCGCCGCACGCCCCACCCCACCGCCGATCCTGGCGCTCAAGAAGCTCGACAAGCGCTTCGGCGCTACACACGCGCTGAGGTCGGTCGACCTGGCCTTCGAAGAGGGCGAGATCCACGCCATTGTCGGCGAGAACGGGGCCGGCAAATCGACCCTCATCAAGCTCTTGACCGGCGTCCATCCGCGCTCGACCGGAACCATCTACTGGCGCGGCGAGCCCGTCGCGCTCGCTACCCCCCACGAGGCGATCGATCTCGGCATTGACGCGGTGCATCAGGAAGTGGTGCTGTGTCCGCACCTGACGGTGGCGGCCAACATCTTCCTCGGCGATGAGACGACATCGGGCGGCATGCTTCTGCACCGCACCATGCTGCGCGAGGCCCAGAAGCTGCTCGACGACCTCGGGTTCGATCTGCCCGCCGGTGCGCCCCTGTCGTCCCTGACCATCGGCCAACAGCAGCTCGTCGCTACCGCGCGCGCTGAACGACGCGGCACGAAATTCCTCATCTTCGACGAGCCGACGGCCTATCTCACGCGTCAGGAAACCGCGTCGCTCTTCGCCCTCATCCGCCGCCTGAAGGCCAGGGGCGTGACGATCGTCTACATCAGTCACCGCCTGGAGGAGGTGTTCGAGCTGTGCGACCGCGTTTCCATCCTGCGCGACGGTGCCCTCGTCGGCACCCGCAAAATCGGTGAGACAAATGAGGCAGATCTCATCGCGCTGATGATCAACCGCACGATCGAACAAATCTATCACAAGGAAAGCGTGCCGATCGGCGGGACGATACTCGAGACCGAGAGCCTCTCCGGCCACGGCTTCCACGACGTGTCGGTTCGGGTGCGGGAGGGTGAGATCGTCGGACTCTACGGTCTCATCGGCGCGGGGCGTAGCGAGTTCGTGCAGAGCCTGTTCGGCCGCTTTCCAGCGACGAGTGGCCGCCTGTGCTGGCTCGGCAAGGACGTCGCCGTCCGCAGCGAACGGCAGGCGATGGACCTTGGCATTGCGCTCGCCCCCGAGAGCCGGCGCGACCAGGGCCTCTGCCTCAACCTCGGCGTCGGCTTCAACCTCAACCTGCCGATCCTCGACCGGCTGAGCTGGGGTCCGCTGTTGAGTAACGACTTGGAAACGGGCGCCGCGGAGCGGCAGATCCGAGACATCCGGATCAGGACCGCCTCGCGCGCCGGCCTGGTCTCGAGCCTGTCCGGCGGCAACCAGCAGAAAGTCGTGATCGGCAAATGGCTCAACCACGGCGCCAAGCTTTTCATCTTCGACGAGCCGACGGTCGGCGTCGATGTCGGCACCAAAGCCGAGATCTATCGGCTGCTCGGCGAATTGCTCCACAAGGGCGCAGGGATCATCATGATCTCATCATATCTTCCCGAGGTTTACGAGCTCGCCGATACGCTGCACGTGTTCCGACGCGGTAGCATCGTTGCCACACATACCTACAAGGATTCCTCGCACGAGGCGATCCTCACTGAAGCGATCGGCATCTGAGGCAGGGGCAAGATCCGAATGAGCGAACTATCGACATCGAAGCGCAACGGCAGGGGGCTCAGCGTGCTGTTGGGGCTGACGCTCCTCGGCCTGCTGTTCCTGATGTGGATTGCGCTCGCCTATGCGACGCGCACGTTCTGGACCGCGAACAATATGGCGAACCTCCTACGCCAGACCTCGTTTATCGCGATACTGGCGATCGGCCAGACCTTCGTCATCATCACCGCAGGCATCGATCTTTCCGTCGGCGCGGTCGAGGGCTTCATCAGCATGATGGTCGCCTGGCTCCTCGCCCACAATCTCGGCTTCGCTTCCACCATCTTCGGCGCGGTGACGATCTCGCTGCTGATCGGCATCGCAATCGGCGTCTTTCACGGCTTCGGCGTCGTGCAGCTCGGCCTGCCGCCTTTCATCATGACGCTCGCGACCATGTATGCGCTGCGGGGCATCGGCCTTCTCGTAACCAACGGCGCGACGATCTCGATCGACAATACCACGTTCACTCATTTCTCGCGCCAGACCTTCCTCGGCTTTCCTTGGACCGACGGGAGCTGGTTCCAGATTCCGTCGCTGGTGTGGATGGTCGTCCTCGTGGCCGTCCCCGCCTACGTCTTCCTTAATCACAGCCGCTGGGGGCGCTATCTGTTCGCGATCGGCTCGAACAAGGAGGCGGCCCGCCTCTCCGGTGTCAGGGTCAAACTGATCACCTATATGGCCTACATCCTGTCGTCGTTTCTTGCCGCTTTCGTCGGCGTGCTGCTCGCGACCCGCATCGGAATCGGTAATCCGACCCAGGGCCAGGGCGACGAACTGCAGGCCATCGCTTCTTCGGTCGTCGGCGGTGCGAGCCTTTTCGGCGCTGTCGGCTCGATCCACGGCCCGCTGATCGGCGCACTCATTCTGCAGTCCATCAGCAACGGGGCGAACCTGCTCAACGTCAATTCGTTTTGGCAAACGATCATCACCGGCGCGCTGATCATCGTCGTGGTTTATTTCGACAGCCTCCAGCGCGCAAGGCGCGGATGATCCTAGCTGTCGGCCGTCCAAACTTCTGCGCATTCACGTCGCGTCAAACGGCGTCCATACCTGCCTCGGAATTTTCTAGATCTCCGGTGCACACGTCGTGCAAACGCCATCGTCCGATCAATTCCTCCATTCAGCAACGGGCAGCGGAATGCACACGCCCAACTGCGACCTATGAGGAGCTGGTTGTATTCCGCACCAAGGCGATCGAGTTGGGCCTGCCTTCCCTAGCTACGGCAGCGCTGATCGGCTGGGGGTGGCTCCAGCTGAGAACGACATCTTTCGCTACTTTCGCGGTTGAGCACCATCGACCGAAGGACATGCCGCGAATGGTGCGCGTCGTCGACGAGAAAGAGAAAGGTCAGTTGGCTTCCGTTGTTCGACGATGCGGGCGTGCCGCTCTATCCCGAGTTGATGGCCGAACTAGACGCCATTACGCCGAACTGACCGATTGCTAGATCATGGCGCAAGGGCGGCACAGTTCGCCCAAGGTGTTGCCGAAATACGTGAAGCGCACCACCAAGCAGATCGCCGCCGGCACCAAGAAGCGTAGGCAGCGCGCACGAAAGACGGACAATTGTCGAATGAGCAGCAGCACGCTTGTCCGAATAGAAAATCGGCAGCCCGCTAAGTTATTGAAAAATTGGAGCGGGTGAAGGGAATCGAACCCTCGTATTCAGCTTGGAAGTCAAATTTCGGCTGAATCACCCAACTTCACTGAGCATCACTTGTGCTCACGATTTCAACGCTTTGGACAAAAATCGATCTTCTCGCGAGTTCACTCAAAAACCCGTCCAATCTGGGAATTGTGCGCCCGAGAATTTGGTACAAAGACCTTCCCCAATCAATGGTGCTTCTCGAGAACGATTACCGTTGTGGAGGGCGCGCATTGCCAGACAGATGCTACATAGCAGTACTCGTTTGGGTAGTCGTCGAGGTAGAACCCAGTTGCATCTGGAGCGACCAGGCGGCATTTCACCTCAGACTTCCAAAATGGAAATCGGTCACCTTCGGATATCCACCGCAAGGGTTGCCCTACGTCGGCGACCACAAAGCTTGAACCATCTCGTAGAAGCTGGACGATATCCGTATCCCCTGCATTCCTTACGCGGCATGCATCTAGGGGACCGCTGCTGTTCCACAGTTCGATGAGCGGCATGCATGTGACAATCCTATGCTGCGAATGCACGTTTTTTCCTCGCGTCCGCTTTCGACATGGCCGAGCCTGAACCCCGTGGGAGTTATCAAAAACTAGGACGCGTCGGATGTTGAGTAAAGCAGGCCGACCGCGGTTGGAAAATCAAATCGGAAGCCGCCGTCCGTCTGCATGCGAGTCCATTCGGAAGTCACGGCGCTCGCCCGAATGCGCGCAAAGTCTCACGAAAGCTGTGACGAGTTGCCGTGACAAACTGTGGACAATCACAACGCAAGCGGAAGTCATCTTCCATCCAGTCTGATGACTTAGAATGTTGGGAGTTGAGAACACCCCGACGTATCAAACGCTTCTCGAAATCCTGTGCCCTATGTGCGCCCGAAAGCACACCAGCCAAGCCTCTCGTGCAGATTTGACTACAGGCGAGAGCATATGCAACACATTGTTCTGTCGTGATTTTTACGACCGAGAGTTGGAGCGGGTGAAGGGAATCGAACCCTCGTATTCAGCTTGGAAGGGTTTCGACGATTGAATACTTTCAAGGCGCATTCGGACAAACGGCAGCTCTAAGGCCTATTCAACCACAATAGCATTTTCCCCCTGTCCGAATTGGTACGGGCGCAGATAGCCTCTTCACGAACTGATCCTGCAGTATCGAATGGGGCCGGCCGCGAAACTCTCAGCCTCCGGGAGTAGAAGGGATGGGAGCCTTAGCGCGGATTTTTCGCACCGGGTGTCAATCGAACTCCCGGCCGGCCACCGTTCATGAATTCGATTCCTGCGGCTTCGATCGCGCGGCGGATCGCCGTCGCGGTCACACCGTGCGCGCGTAAAGCTCCCCGTTGGCTCTCCAACCGTTTGATGGTCGGAAGAGACACGCCGGAAGCTTTGGCGAGATCTCGCTGCTCCCATCTAAGCAATGCTCGAGCAGCCCGAACCAATTCACTGGTCAGCTCGATCAATTCGATACCTTTATCATCATTTGATGCCTCAGGTATTGACATCAGCTCCAGACCGTAGTACCTCAGGGCTCACATTCGGGACCAAGGCCCGCGGCCCTTCAAGTGGGCATGCGGGTAGCTTGGGTGACGACCAAATCGCTCCGTAGGCTCGGAACGACGAGGGCAGCTGTGAAAATCATCGCCCCAATGTCGCTTGGGCAGCCATACTTTACGGGTGGCGCAACGCGCAAGCATGCGGAAAGGCCAGATGAGTGAAATCCGTACCGATGCAAATTCCGCGCCCTCCGAAGCTCCAGTAGCCGCTGACGCCACACTCATAGCCCTTGAGCGGGAGTTCCAAGCAATCTCTTCGGAATTGCTTGCCATGGAGCGGCTGTGCGCGGAGAACCCCTGCAATGAGTTCTGATCCGCCAGATCGAAATGGTGCTGACCCGCCTCGGACCCATCGAGCAGGCGATTATGCAAACACAAGCGCACACGATTGGCGGGCTCGGGGTGAAAGCCCGTCATCTGGCCTATGTGATGTCCCAGTACTGGGACCCTCCCCTCGATCAGCTTGATTGGGACGAACGGGCAGTTCGCCTCCTGGTCGAAGCGGTTTGCAACGTTGCTCCCACGCCGCTCCAGGTACGAGAGAAAACGAATAACCGCGCCGGGCTTCGACAAGCTGTGCAAAGCGCGCCGGGAACGGAACATGGCGAATGAGCATGGTATCGATCATGGCCGCGATTCTCGACGATGAGTTGCGAGAGCATGGCGTTCGTGCGCTGACCCAGCTCGATTGCGAGACGATTATTCACAGCATGATCAAACGCGCGACTGAACTTGAGGCACGTATCAAGCAGCTTCAATTAGAACGATATCCCAGCGACATAGCGTAGAACCACTGATCTGTTGGCGCGCGCGTATTGCTTGCTGAAATCTTCGTCGAAGGGTAGCAATCCCGATACAGGTGCGTCATGCTGCACATGTCCGGCGCGGCCAGAACTTGCCGGATGGTCCAGCCTTGGGGGATTTTTCGAGAAGCGTGGCCTTGATGTGGGCTATCTGCTCATTCGAGAAAGCCGTGCGCGCCCCGCCTCGGGATATTTCGACAGGGCTACCCTTCTTTGCCAAGCCACATTATGCGCTCAGCCCGGAGTCAGTTGGCAAGCTACTGCAGCACTTCATTGCGCAACTGCTTTGCTTTCTCGACGTTGTTGTCGCCCGAATAGCGGTCGTAATAGGTAGCCGCTTCAGCGGTGTACCCACCCTTCTTCTCGCAGTCGGCATTTAGCCTGACGATCTCCGCCTTGAATTTCTGGAAGACGGCCAGCTCCTTGTCATCCAGCCATTCGCCAGTCTTAGGAATGAATTCGTTCAGAATATCCTGAAGAGATTGTTTTTCTAGGGAAGCGCCCCAATCCAGGTTATTGGTCCGAGCGCTCCAGGTTGAAATCAGATCGCTGTGCTTGAGCGTGGATCGAGCGACCCTGGCTGACCCACTCCGGCATGGGCGTCGGCCACGAGCTTGGTGTTTTTGATGGTCGCGTACTGCATCAGGACACCTGAAACAGGAAGAAGAAATCCAGCCGCACCATTTTCACGAACGGAAGCTGGATCTTCGCAATCTCGTCTGGCGTCACCTTCAGTTCAGCAAGCTGGGCATCGATGTCGTCGAGGACCGCCTGCTTTTCCCTCGCCGGGGGGGTGCCCGTGCGATTACCCCAAGCCATGGTCAGATAGCTCGCCCGGGCGCTGATTTCGGCCAGGCGCCTGAGGCTTGCCAGAGTGGCAACGGCTTCGGTTACGGTTTTGCGGAGGCGAGCTTCGATTCCCAGCGTTTTGATGAATTCGACCTGTGGCAGGAACACGATCAGGGCTCCGACGAGAAATATGGTCACCAGCGTGACGGCCGAGCCCTTTTGGTTGTTGAAAGCCTGATAAAGGGCGCTGAGGAGTGCGAACATCGACATCGCCGCGACGAATGCAAGGAGTACCTCAGACCTGATACCATGGGTGTCCCCCACAAAAAAGCCGAGACTTGGTCCCGGCTATTGGACGATACCAGTACCCCGTGGGCCGGGCCAGCATCGTCGGCCTGTTATGCGCACGGGAAAGCTGCTATGGGCAGGCGTTTCAACTCAGTCCTAATTCACCATGCCCACTTGGTCCCCGCTTTTCATTTTGCCGAATATGCGCATTCAGAACCCGTTCGAGAACGAGTATCTGGCCATCGTCGCGCCGGAGGACGAGCGCTGCGTTGAGATCAATTCTGGGCATCCCACGTTTCTGCCGTTCTTGAGCCGGTTCACCGACGCTTTCAGGCGGAGGTTAATCCCGAGCGTCATGCTTCTGCGGGATGATGCACCGCAGTGGGTGAAGTCGTGGGAGACCGTCAGTGGCTTTCGCGACATCCTGTTCCATCTGCGCCCGGTTCACAACCGCACCGCGGTCCTCATCCATCACCTCCCCACAAGCACCCGGTACTCCACGTCGTTCGATTTCTACGCCTATACGCTCACCACGGATTACCTGAAGCTCATGCACCAGCAATCCGGCGCTGGCTGGGCTTCGACATGGTGGAGGAGTTCCACCAGCAGACGACCCCCGGCTTGCCGGTCTCCAACCACGACCGGCTCGACTATGACGAGATGCTCGCGAAAGCCCTGCTGGCCGATGGCCCAGGCGGTTGGCGAGCGCAGACCCCCTCGTGGCGCAGCCTAGCCCTTTTCCGGTCACTGAACATGGCGCATTGAGCCGCACAGCTCCCCGGAGTGGTAGGCGTCACGAAACCACTCCTTAGGGAGAAACATTCGCCTATGGGTCAGCGCACTCGAAATCCTCGTCCATCCGGAAACAGATGAGAGCGGGGTGAAGCGGATTTACACCCTCCTCGACCAGGTCGACTACCGAACTCAGGCTTGCAAGGATAAGACCCGCTTATCTTACGAGGGGCGGAGCGGGAAAAAGGGGCAACCCCGCAATCTCGCCTGCTGGATTTACGGTGAGGTCAACCACGCTCGAATTGACTACCTGCACGGTAATCCGCTCAGGCCCGATCGTCTCACGGTCCCGCCGTACAACAAGAACCTGTTCAATTACGTACCGCCCCTCTACCGACTGTTGCTGACCGCCTTTTCGGGGCTCAATCACTACGGCCCTTTCAAGCCGCGCGAGCCGGGCACATCACCATACGATGCCGCGGGGATGCTCGAATACCGGTTCAACAGCAGACAGGGTGATTACCGAGCAAGCCCTTGGCCACATCCTCAAACCAACCAATTCAAAGGAACTCTGATGGCTGACTTTCAGTTCGAAAGCCGCGCTGACTTTGAGAAAATGGTTGATGCCCAGATCGAGGAAACGCTGACGCTTGAATACAAGGCGTCACCGGCGTTCACCCGCAACAGCAAGAGGCGTGGACGAGCTTTGTTGGGACGTTTCCGCGATGGCCAATTCAGCCGGCGGTCAGATCATCTACGGCATAGAAGGAAGCAAGAAGACCCACAAGCCTTCGAAGGTCGATGACAGTAGCACGGACGACAAGATCTCGCGGGAATGGATGCACCAGATCCTCTCCTCCCGCATACAGCCGCGCATTGATCGGTTGGCAATCCAGAGGATTTCCCTGAGCGATGCGGGCGGCGAATTCGTCATCACCGTTCCGCAGTCGTTGACCGGGCCCCACGAAGCCCCCGACAAAAAATACTACAAGCGCTTCGAGCTGGAAGCCAAAGCCATGGAAGACTACGACAATTCGAGACATCATGCGGCGGTCGACGACGCCAGACCTCAGAAGTCCAATTGTCACTCTCCGCCTCCAGCTTAGAGATCGCTTCTCACCAAGAGGTATCGAAGACACTTTTTCTGAATTGTACGGTCATCAACAAATCGCCGACACCTGCCCATTATGCCATCGTCGAGCTATTTCGTTGAGCGCCAATCTTGTGAATCCGTTCCAGGTGAACCCTTTTATTCAGACGGGGGAAATCGACGAGCCGCCCGCACCGAAGTTTCGCATCTATCGTTGGACAATCGCCTCACCGCCTGGAGTGCCGATTTTCAAAGAGGCAGTCCACGAAACGCATAAGGCCCAACTGGCTCTGCAGGTCCCATCGAGCATGATCCACAACAACATCCTGTACTTCGAAACCGATATCAAAGCGCCAGGCGTGTCGAAACGTGAGGAGTGGGCAATCATCGTGCGCAATGCCCGTATGCAACTCCTCGATCCCGGGCATCCGATGATGAAGAAGTCCTAGCCGAAGAAGCCGTGCCAATAGCCCAAACCGCGTCCTGCCCATCCATGTTGCCGATAAAGACAAACACTAAGAAAAAAGAGGACGCGGACGCATATCCCCTATCCTGGTCCCTGACGTGTGGTAGCTTCTAAAGGTTCAGAGCGATCCTCTACCACCCCAGGCGCCAGAAGACCCCCGTAACCAATCGG
>CAWJDW010000005.1:25000-455984 GCA_963841665.1 uncultured Alphaproteobacteria bacterium | reverse complement strand
GACCGTGTGCCGCCCACCCAGTACTGACGGCGGCCGGGATGGTCGGCGGCGAAGACGATTGCATCCGCCGCGACCTCGGGTTGGTAGATCGGCGGCACCGGCTGCGCCTTGTTTGGCAGCGCGACTTTTCACCCAGCCGAATTGCGGCGTGTTCATCGCCGGCATCTGAACCATGTCAAACTTCACGTGGCTGCCTTCGTGCATCAGCTCGCAACGCAGCGAATCCATGAAGCCCTGGATCGCGTGCTTCGCGCCGCAATACGCCGATCTGCAGCGGGATGCCGCGGTAGGCGAGCGCGGAGCCGACCTGCACGATGCGCCCGCGGTCGCGCGGCAGCATCCGCTTGAGCGCCGCTAGCGTGCCGTAACGTAACCGAGATACTTCACTTCGGTCACCCGCTTGTATTCTTCCGGCTCATTTGTTTTACAGGCGAGAAAACGACTCGCATTGCAACATTCACCCACACGTCGATCGGCCCGAACGCCTCCTCCACCCGCGCCGCCGCCGCCTCCACCTGACCGAGTCGGCGGTGTCGGTCGGCACGGCCAGCGCCTCGCCGCCGGCCCGGTCACCTCGCGGGAGGCTCCGTCCAGTCCGGTCTCGCCCCGGCGAGCAACCCCACCCTGGCTCCGCGCCCGGCGAACGGCCACCGCACGCCCGATGCCGGCGCTGGCGCCGGTGACGATCACTACCTGGCCCGGTCGAATTCCGTTGCTTCGCCAGCGCATTCAACAACCTCCCGCGATCTTCGTCCCGGCGCGGGTTGCCCGCCTGCCGCGTGCCAAACGTCCGAATCGCGCTCAGAGCGTCGTGCGGACCAGCGCGGCGGCGATCGGGGCAGGTCCGGGCTCGACCAGGGCGGCGAGCCGATCCGGATCGACGCGGCAGCCCAGCTCGCGCGCGGCGCCGTCGAGGGTGCGCCGGTCGAAGGAGGGCGCAGCTCGGGCCACACGCCCTGCGCCTCGCGGCAGAAGATCTCCGCGCCGACCGGTCCGATGCGGCGGAACTCCTGAAGCAGTTCCTTGATGCGGTCCCGAGTCGCCGTCCGCCTCGGCGCGCAGCCGGCGCAGATCGCCGTTCCAGCGATCCAGATGAGCGGCTTCGCGTCCTCGCCGAGCGCCGTCGCGGTGCTCTCGTCGTAGCGCTTGTAGTGCGCCCGGCCGAGCGCGTCGACGACGTCCTGCCAGGAGGCCTTGGCGAGCGCCTGCGGCGTGCGCCATCCGGCGTGGTAGATCTCGCGGGCCGCGGCGACGGCGATGGTCGAGCTGATGCGGACCGAGAGCAGCATCGTCGAGCACGAGAAGCCGGAACAGCGGAGACGGCTCGTTCGTCAGCCTTCTATTCCGGCCTGGTGAGCGAAGGTCTCGCCGCGCTCGGCCATGAGCTCCCTGGCCTTCTCCCGGTCTGATGAGTCCACTTCTTGATTTCGCATATGCGCCCGCGGTACCCGATTCGTCCCGCCTCATGCGGCCAGCCGCTTCGCCGTCTCGAGCATCAGCGCGTGCACGAACGCCTGCGGCAGATTGCCGCGCAGCTGGCGTTGTGCACGTCGTACTCCTCGGCGAACAGCCCGGGCGAGCCGCAGGCCGGCGGTTGCGCTCGAACCAGCGGTTCGCCCGCACGGGTCGCCCTGCCTGCTGCATGCGAGGGCTGACGACGAAGCCGCAGAGCAGGAACGCGCCCTCGCTCTCGCCGAGCGGCCGGTCGTCGTGCGGGAAGCGGTAGACGTAGCCGTCCTTGGTGAGGTCGTCGAGCACGGCTTCAGGGTCGCGACGGTGCGCGGGTCGTCGGCGGGAAGGCGCCGCGGACCGCGGGCATCAGCAGGGCCGCGTCGATGCCGTCGTCGTCGGGTGCCCGGCGCCAGTAGCCGCGGGATGCAGGCAGCGGTGCCGCGGCCGCCACGATCCTGTCCGCGACCTGCAGGTCCCGTCGCGGCCTCGCCGCCCGGGCTCCGTCGCCTGATCGCGCGCAGGCCCGCGACGCCGTCAGCCGCGAATGCGTCCACCGGCGGTCTCGATCTCCCAGATGCCCGCGTCGGGCTCCTTCCAGCGGTCGGCGATCGCCTCTTCGGCGATTTTCGCCGCCTGCCGGTGCGCCGTAGTCGAGCAGGCCCTGCCGCGCGCCGGCGGCGAACAGCAGCAGGCCTCGCCGAACACGTCGAGCTGGAACTGCCGGGGCGTGGTTGCCGACACGTCGTGCGCCGCCCGGGTAGCCGGGCAGGTCGAGCGGCCGTTCGTCCGGGATCGCGTCGCCGAGCACGTGTAGGCCGGGCGCATGTTCGGGCCGTCCTCGAGCAGCCGTTCGGCGACGAAGCGAGACCGCGGGGTCCATCAGCGACGTGCGCCGCCGGCGCGGCGGCGGCCTGCCCCGCGAAGCACTGGTCGCGGATCCAGGCGTACCGGTAGTCGTAGTTGCGCCCGCCTCGGAGCGCTCGGGCAGGCAGGTCGTGGCCGCGGCCACCATCCCGCCGTTCGGCAGGTCATGCCGCGCAGCACCGCGAACGCCTGCCTGGCATCGCGGTCCGCGATCGTTCCGGAGATGGCGGGCACCGTCTCGGACCAGGCTCGGACCGTGGCCTGCCAGAGCGGTTCGGCGGACGGCGGATCGCCGCGCAGCGGGTCGCGGGAGATCTCCAGCACGAGGTCGTGGTGCCGGCCGCCGTCCACGTCGATGACCATCTCCAGGCCGCCGTCGGCCGCCTCGGTCGCCTCGGCGGCGCCGGACCAGCGGACGTACAGCGAGCCGCAGCGTCCGTACCAGGTGCCCTCGCGGCGGCGCAGCCTGGTGAGCCGGTGCCGGCCGTATCCGGCGCGCGGATCGAGCAGGACGCGCACGCGGGTGGGCCCGTCCACCGCCTCGATCCGGCGCAGCACGACGGCGGTGGCCGGGGTCGGCGGGCATCGCGAGGGCCTCCCGGCACTCGACGATCTGCGAGCCGGTGACCCAGCGATGCCGCCAGATCAGGCCGCCCGGTTCGTAGTGGCCGCCCCAGACGAACGGCTCCTCGACCGGGGTCACGGCGTGGATCCCGGGACCGTCGAGCAGCGCGGCGAACACGGCCTCGGAGTCCCATTCCGGGGCGCACATCCAGACGTGTTCCCCGCGCGGACCGACCACCACGCCGCGCTCGCCGTCCGCGAGCAGGGCGTATTCGCGCAGGACATGCAGTGGAAAGGTCTGGTTCATGTGCACCCCGGCTAACCGCGAGGCGCGAATTATTCTCGGAGAGAGGTCACCGAGCCGTGTCGGATCGGGGCGGCGGCGTTCGTAGTCAGGGGTGACGAGGCGGCCCGCGAGGGCGGCCACCCGACGACAGGAGATGATCCCGATGGCGCAGTACCTGATTTCCGTGCTCTACGACGACGCCCGGCGACCCCGCCACCCCGGCGGAGGACGCCGCGATCGACGCCTTCAACGAGCAGTTGCAGGCGGACGGCCACTGGGTCTTCGCCGGCGGGCTCGGCGCGCCGAACACGGCGACCACCGTCGACGGCCGGGGCGACGAGCCGGTGTTCACCGACGGGCCCTACCTGGAGACCAAGGAGTACCTCGGCGGCTTCTGGATCATCGAGGCCCCCGATCTCGACGTGGCGCTGGCGCTCGCCGCCGCAGGGATCCAAGGCGTGCAACCGGCAAGGTCGAGGTGCGTCCCTTCCTGGCCGCGAGTGACGCGAGCGTGACGCGCCGAGGAGGCCATCGCCCGTGCCCACCGCGAGGAGTGGGCCCGGGTGGTCGCGGCGCTCGCCCGGCGGTTCGGCGACCTCGACGTCGCCGAGGAGGCGGCCGCCGAGGCCTTCGCCGACGGCCGTCGAGCGCTGGCCGGTCGACGGCATCCCGCCGAATCCCGGTGGCTGGCTCACCACCACCGCCCACCGCAAGGCCATCGACCGGCTGCGTCGCGAGTCCCGGCGCGACGAGAAGCACCAGGCGGCGCTGATGCTGTCCGACACCCGCCCGAGCCGCTCGGCGCCATCGAGGACGACCGGCTCCGGCTCGTCTTCACCTGCTGCCACCCCGCGCTCGCGATGGAGGCGCGGGTCGCGCTGACCCTGCGCATGGTCGGCGGGCTCACCGTCGCGGAGATCGCCCGCGCGTTCCTCGTCCAGGAGACGCGCGATGGCGCAGCGGATCACCCGGGCGAAGGACAAGATCAAGGCGGCGCGCATCCCCTATCGGGTGCCGTCCGCGAGGACCTGCCGGACCGGCTCGCCGGCGTGCTCGCCGTGCTCTTCCTGGTCTTCAACGAGGGCTACCTGGCCCGGGCCCGGCGACGAGCCGCTGCGCGCCGACCTGACCGCCGAGGCGATCCGGCTGGCCCGGCTGCTGCGCGCGCTGCTGCCGGACGACGGCGAGGTCGCCGGGCTGCTCGCCCTGATGCTGCTGACCGAGGCCCGCCGCACCGCGCGGGTGTCGGCGAGCGGCGAGCTGGTGACCCTGGCCGAGCAGGACCGCGGCGCCTGGGACCGCGGCGCTGATCGCCGAGGGCCACGCCCTGGTCCGCGAACGGCTCGCCGTCGCGGCGCAGGCGCCGGGCCGGTACCAGCTGCTGGCCGCGATCAATGCCGTGCACACCGACGCCCGCGACCGCCGGCGACACCGACTGGTCGCAGATCGTCGCGCTCTACGACCGGCTCGTCCGCGTCGACCCGTCGCCGATCGTGCGGCTCAACCGGGCCGTCGCGGTCGCCGAGACTCGACGGCCCCGAGGTCGCGCTGGCCGAGGTCGGACGCGCCTAGCCGCTCGACGGCTATCACGCCTTGCACGCCGCCCGCGCCGACCTGCTGCGCCGGCTCGGCCGCAGCGGGACGCGCGCGCGGCCTACGACCGGGCGATCGGGCTGGCCGGCAACACCGCCGAGCCGCGTACCTCACCCGCCGCCGCGACCAGCTAGTGCGCGTGACACGGCGGCGAACCGGCGCACTAGCGTGTCGCAGAACTGCGGCAGGTCCTGCGGCTTCCGACTGGTCACGAGCGTGTTCGGCCCCTGATCGTCGACCACGACGGCCTCGTCGCGCCAGCGGCCGCCCGCGTTGCCGATGTCGGTGCGCAGGCTCGGCCACGAGGTCAGCGTCCGATCACGCACGAGGTCCGCCTCGACCAGCAGCCACGGCGCGTGGCAGATGGCGGCGACCGGCTTGCCCGCGGCGAAGAACGCGCGGGCGAACCGGGTGGCGTCCTCGTCGAGGCGCAGCAAGTCGGGGTTGGCCACCCCGCCGGGCAGCACGAGCGCGTCGAAGTCGGCGGCGTCGGCGTCCTCCAGCTTGACGTCCACCGGCAGCCGCGCGCCGCGGTCGAGGTGGTCGAACAACTGCGCCTCGCCGTCCTGCGGGCAGACCAGCACCGCGTGGCCGCCCGCCTTCGTCACCGCCTCCCAGGGCCGCTGCATCTCGGATTGCTCGGCGCCCTCCGCCGCGATCAGGAACGCGATCTTCCGGCCGCTCAGCGTCGTGTCGTCGATCAAAGTCATGATTCGTTAGTCCTTGCCTCGTACGTGGCTAGTACTGGTTGCCGTATCCGTACTCGTCGGGGCCCGGGTAGGGCGAGTCGTCCCGGGGCAGGGGGTCGGCGGTGGTTCCGGTCCGACCCGCCGGGCCGTACGGCCGCTCGTGCGTACCCGCGGGCCGCACCAGCACCGTCTCCTGCGGAACATAGGCCTGTCGCATCGTCAGTTCGCGCTGCTTGGCGAGAGCACTGATACGCAGCGCCAGACTCACGATGCCGACGAGCATGAGCACCACGCCCACGGCCTGGATACTGAATCCGGCGGCATGCACGCGAGGGCGAACGCGAGGATGGCCCCCACGGTGACCACTGAGATGTTCGCGCCGATGGACATCGGCGTACCTCCTTTGGCGGACCCGCACCGGATGCCCCGCTTTCGCCCGGAGATGCGCCCGACTTCCGCGGCGCCGCGCGCGGGCGGACCAAAGGCGCCGCGGCGGGAGGATTGACCGCCCTGGTGAGCGGGCATGGGGGCCTCCACTCGCCTCGAAGGAGTCCGCGCATGAGCCTTTCGGTCGCGGCGGCGGGCGCGCTGCTCCCGCTCGCCGTAGCGATCCCGCTTTGCGGCGCCGTCCTCGCCCCGCTGCTGGCCCGCTTGCCCCGGCACGCCTCGCTGGTCGGCTGCCTGCTCGGCATGGGCGGCGCGCTCGCCGTGCTGATCATGGTCGCGCCCCGGGTGTTCGGCGGCACGGTGCTCGTGCACTACCTGGGCGGTTGGCGGCCCGTCGGCGGCCCGGCGCTCGGCATCGCGTTCGCCGCCGATCCGTTCGGCCTGTTGTGCGCGCTCGCCGTCGCCGGGATCGGCCTGCTGCTGCTGACCTACACGCTCTCCGAGCTCGGCGGCCTCGGCGCGCGGGAGCTCGGCGGCCTCGCCTGCCTGTTCCAGCTGCTGCTCGCGGCGCTGATCGGGGCCGCGCTCACCGGCGACCTGTTCAACCTCTTCGTCTGGTTCCAGGTCGCCGCGCTCTCGAGCTACGGCCTGACCGGGTTCTTCCTCGAGCGCCCGATCGCGCTCGAGGCGGCGTTCAAGATCCTGGTGCTGACGACGATCGCCGGTTTCTTCGTGTTCCTCGGCGCCGGCCTGCTCTACGCCAGGACCGGCGCGCTCAACCTCGGCCAGCTGCACCGCGCTGGCCGCGCCGCGCGGGCCGCGCGACGCGGTGGCGCTCGGGCTGCTGATCGCCGGCTTCGCCACGAAGGCCGGCCTCGTGCCCTTCCACGGCTGGCTCGCCGACGCCCACACCGCCGCGCCCGGGCCCGTCTCCGCGCTCTTCTCCGGGCTGATGGTCAACCTCGGCCTGATCGGATCGCCCGGCTGCGCTGCAGGTCTTCCCGGCCGGTCCTGCCCGTCCTCGGCGCAGCTGATGGTCGTTCGGCCTCGCCTCGGCCGTGGTCGGCGCCGCGCTCGCGCTCGCCCAGGACGAGTTCAAGCGGGTGCTGGCCTACGACACGGTCTCCCAGATGGGCGTGATCACCGTGGGTTTCGCCACCGGCAACGCCACCGGCGTGACCGGCGCGGTCTACATGCCGCGGTTGAACGCGGTGCTCGTGGATCGCCTCGGCCCGCTTCACCCAGACTGCGCGCAGACTCTCGTCGTTTGGCATCGGGCCGATCTGCTCGACCAGCCATCGCGGCTCGACGGCCTGTTGCAGATCGACGTTGGTGTTGGTGAGGTCTGAGAGCTCGTCGCGCAGCGCGAGGTCGAGGTCGAGGATGTCTTCGGGTTCGCCGGCGACAGCTGTTCCATGAGGGCGTCCTCTTGGCTCGAGCAGACGGTCGAGCTCGTCGAGCTGCTCGGCGAGCAGAGCCGCCCGCCTTCGGCTTCGACGGCCGCGCCGTGTTGTTGCCAGATCGCGATTCGGTCGCGAATGTCGGCGAGGCTGCGGGCGACCTGGACCTCGTGCTGGTAGTCGCGGGTCGTTGAGCTGCGCGGCGATCGTGTGCATTCGCTCGCGGCCGTCGACTAGCTCTTGGCGTTGGCGTGCGCGGTTGGTGCGGGCGACGCGTCGCTTCGCTTCGGGCGAGAGCGTTTCCTCCCAGATCCGGCGGGCCTCGGCTGCGTCGATCTGGCTGATCGCGAGGTCCTCGTCGTCGCGCTGCTTCATGCGGTACTCGAGACGCGTGAGCAGGTCGGTGTTCGTGGTCTCGAGCGGCCCGGTTTCGGCGCGTTCGAGCTGGCTTGGTGTGGGCTCGTCGATCACGAGCATGTGGGTTGGGAGCTGCGCGCGTGACAGCGCGGTGTAGGCCCAGTTCTTGGAGAAGTCGCCGGGCGGCCGATCACCGTTGCCCATCTGACTGTGGCGCCTTGGGCGCTGTGGCCGGTGATCGCGTAGGCGTGCTGGGTGTGCTCGGCGACATACCAGGCGGGTAGCGTGACGAGCTCGTAGTCGTCGATCTGCACCTGGATGCCGTCCTCGCTGACGGTCTTGATGGTGCCGCGCATGCCGTTGTCGACATCGATCTCGCGGTCGTTCCGGCGCGTGATGACCCGGTCGCCGACCGCCCACTCGCGTCCGCCGATCACGACGGTTTCGCCGAGCTCGCCGTCGGTGTAGAGCGCTTCGCGGACGATGTCGTTGATCAGGTGCCGGCGCTCGTTCTCGAGCGAGATGATGATCGCCTGCTCCGCACCGATCTCCGGGTTGCCTGCGGGCCTCGAGCAGCATCTCGACGGCCTGCTGCGTTGCCTGCAGGCCGGCGAGGTCGCCGTCGAACGTGAGCAGCTCCCCGCGCGCGAGTTTGAAGTCGATGTAGGGCTTGGGGTTGCCGGCGTGGATCTGCGCGAGCATCGCGCGTTCCTGCGGGTCGATCTGGCGGCGGACATCCTCGAGCCGGAAGGCGCCGAACCGCTTGGTGAGGCGGCCGAACCAGCCGCCGGCCTGCACGCTTGAGAGCTGCCCGGAGTCGCCGATCGCCACGACCTTCACGCCCGACTCGACAGCGGCGGTGATCACCGACGGCGGATAGGCGGGTGTGCGCCATCGTCGCCTCGTCCAGGATCAGCACCGCCGGCTTCTGCCCGACCCCCTGCTCGGTCAGCTCGTGGAAGAACAACAGGTCAGGGTTGCGCGTCGAGCCGGTAGTCCCATGAGTCCAGGGTGCGCGTGTTGGTGATCCCGGCACGTTCCTTGAGCTCACGTTCGGCACGGCCGGTTGGTGCGGCGCCGATCACCTCAAACCCGGCGTTCTCATACATCCTGCGCAGCACGCTGGCGGTGGTCGTTTTGCCGGTGCCGGCGAGCGCCTCGATCGTGTCGATCTGGTTCCCGGAGCGCGTCATACCAAGCACCGCGGCTGCCTGCCCCTCCCCCAGCACCAGCCCGGTCCCGGCGCTGCGACGGATCTCGTCGATCACCTCGCGCTCATCCACCAGACCGAACCCAGGTCGCGACCGTTGCGGGCATGGTCGAGGATCTGCTGCTCGCACTCGACCAGCTCCACAGTCGTGTACAGCGGCTTGGTCGGGTGATCGATCTTCACGACCTGACTCGCTGGCCAGCAGCCGGTCGACCATCGCTCCGCCTGCTCCAGTGTCGCGAGCCCGCCGGCGTGTGCGGCCGCGACGGCGAACACGACGTCCCGGCGATGAAACGTGTTCGACATCCGCGTAAGACCCTCGGGCCCGAACAGCTCCTCGGCAGCCAGGTGCTCCTCGTTCACCGCGCTCAACCTCCGGCGCGTCGGCGAGTTCCATCAGCGCCTGCACCGCCTCGTTGTCGAGCCCGTGCTCGGCCATCTCCGCGCGGACACGCTCAAGCCACTCGCGCTCATCCAACCCGCCCTCCGGCTTCGCGTCACGCGCTCCTGCGGCCCGCAAGCTCTGGCCTTGGCGTCATGGTTGTAGCCGGCGAGCGCGAGCTCACGCTCCCGCTCGGCGATCTGCATCGCTGCGCTTGCTCAACGCCGTGCGCAGCTCTGCTCGGGATCCTGCTCCTCGACAAGCTCAGCGATCCCTTCGTCGGTGTCTTCCACCGCACCCACGGCAACCGCTCGACCACCTCGTGGCGCAGGAACGCCTCATACAACGACCCGACCGTCTTCGCGTACTCATAGATCGGCGGGTGCTCAAGCGCGGTCCAGCGCCCATCCGGGCCCTTGGCCATGTTCGGGATCAGCACATGCGTGTGCAGATGCGGATCCATCGCCCGCGACACATCCGATGCCGGTACCGCGCCACCAACAACCCCTCAGGCTGCACAGACCGCGCCGTCTCCCAACCACGCTCAAGCCCCGCGTCACGCTCCGCCTGGGTGCCGTTATGCCCACGGCGGACCCGCACCGCATACGTCCTCAAACGCAGCCGAGCGCCTTGTCGACCGCCGCCTCGTGCGCCGCGCTCATCACATCCGCGAGCTCGCTCGTTGGCGGCGAACAGGACGCTGACGCTCTTCGGGGCCTTGAACGTCAAATCAAACCCGGCGATCACCGGCCGCTTGCTCGACCCGTTCGGCCGACGCGCCAACTGCTCACCCGTCCCCGGATGACGGCCGGCGAACATCCGCAGCAGCTGCTCCGGCGGTCGGCGCGCCCGTCAGACCCAGCTCCGCCGCGGTCTCACCATGCCAGGAGCCCGGCGCCTCACCCTTACCGGAGTAATAGTCCTCGGCGCCCTGCGCGACCGTGTCGTCGTAATACAGCTGCTGCTTCCTATCGTTGCCGATCTTGCCGATCGTCAGCATCCGAGCACCATGCCTCCGGCGCGACGTGCGGCCCCGGCTCGGACCTCCGCGGAACTCTCGAGCTGGTTCGTTTGCGACCCGGCCGACCGCTGAGTCAACTGGCAAAGGCGGCCACCGGGTGACCACTGCCTTTGAGACCGTGAGAGCCGCCTGCTGACACTCGCCGAGCAGGTGTCAGAAACGTGGGAATCGCCGGGGTTTGCGCTTGTCGGGCCTCTGAGCACGCCTGGCAAGGTACTGCAGCTCATCCCTGATGATAGTGTCTGTGCCGCTCCTGCCGTTGGTTGTACTTCGCACTCGGTGTCGTGCTCGCGGCTCCGGTCTTTCGCAGCCTAGGTCTCACAGTGACTGGCACTTACTGTCACGGTATGCGGTATCCAGGCTGGTGCTGCCACTGCGTTCTTCTGGCTGCACTCAGCCGCGTTCTAGCTGGTGTCAGCATTGTTTTTCTGCTCGTGCTCGGCCTTCGTAGCTGCCGCCGCACCGTGTCGCAAATCGGTCTGGCGGTTCGTTATGGATCGTAACTACAGGCGACGTAGCGTGGGAGGGAGAGCGCATGGCAGAGAAGCTGAACTGGGTGTCGATCGACGTGGTGGTGCTGGTGATCGCGTTACAGGGAGTGTTGACGAAAGCGGGCCGCGCGAAGGCTTGGGGTGGGGCGCGGAGGGACGTCGCTGATGCCTGAGGTGACCGAGTTGGTGGAGCTACCGCCGGCCCCGAAGAAGCGGGGGCGTGTGGATTGGGATGAGGTTCTCGACGGGCGTGTGTGGAAGCTGGTGTGTGGTGTGGACTTCGAGAATGAGGACGGCAAGACGATCCGGTCGACCGCGCGGCGCGAGGGCAAGGCACGCGGTGTCGAGGTCGAAACCCGGCCGCCGGTGAAAGAGGGACGGCACATGATCGTCTACGTACAGGCCAGCGCGCGCCCACCATCAGTGCTGCTGGGGGAGCGGCGAGGGTAAGCGGTGGTAGCCGTGCGAACGTGCTGCTTACGACGTCATCGTGACCGGCTCGTCGGTCTCGGCGTCGAGCTTGAGCGCGGCGGCGCGATCTGGGTCGTAGCGGAACGAGTCGGCGAGGTCGTCAACCACTCGTCGGTCACGGTGGCGGCGGGGATCCGGCGGGTGCGGCGGGCCTGGGTGAGGTAGTCGCGGACGAGCGCCTGGATGGCTGCGTACCCGTCGCTGGCGTCGAGCGCGTCGACCAGGTAGCTGCGATGACCGTGCGCGAGCACGGCGGGCTTGTCGGTGATCTGGATGGTGCTGTGGTTGACGCGCTGTCCGTACAGGACGCGGTCGATGCCGTCGATGGTGTAGCGCCCGAGTTCGCGGCGGACGCCGGTGCACTGGCCGGTAAGCAGAAGGGTGGGGTTCTTGGTTGTCATCGCTTCGTCTCCTTTGTTTGTGGTGCGATGGACAACCGGTGGGCGCAGGGCGCGACGGGCGGGTCAACTCGGACGTGCGTTCACCGTCGCGACGAAGGAGCGAGCCGGCGCAGCCGGCGGCGGTGGATGCACGTGCGGGATTGACGCGCACTAGCGGTCTGCGACTGGGAGTCACAGTCGTGACCAGCGAGGGGAGACTCGTGCTCGGCTGAGCGGTGATCACGCTTGGGCGAGTCGTCGTGACAGTGCGCTCGGGAGTGGCATATGCTCGGCCGCTCAACTGGTACGAAAAGGAGCTTTAGGCGAATGCCAGATTTCGTAGATGGGACGATCGCCGAGATCGACCGTAGGCTTGCTGAGCTGGGCGCGGAGGAGAGCAAGCTGAACGCGGCGCGTGCTGCGCTGCTAGGTCAGAGCGGCGGTGCCCGCCGGGTGAGCTGCGCGGCGCGCAGCCCAGACGCGGATGAGTGCGCCGCGCGCCACCCGGACTCGGACGGTTCGTGGTCCGGGTCGGCCGCGCGGCCGGCGCAGTGCGGCTGGTACGCGGGCGGATCAGACAGTCGCGTTGATCCGCGAGAACTCCGGGGTCACGATCCCGCAGCTGGCTGAGAAGCTCAAGATCCAGCCCAACTACCTCTACCGGGTAGTGCCGAAGCTGGTGAAGGACGGGCTGATCACCAAGGACGGCACCGCGCTGACCGCCGTAGCTCAGAAGGCATGAGAAGGCCCGAGCGCCGGCGCGCCTAAGCTCGGCGTTCGTAGCGGGTCAGCAGCCGCCGTGCAGTCGAGTTGGTCAGCGGTCTGGCTCGTGTGTTCGGATGCCGGCGCGGCGTGCGAGCGCGCGTGCTGCCGCTTTCGCGGTAGCGAGAGCGAGTCGAGGGACTCGCCGTCGGTGATTGCTCGCCTCGTAGGACGTGCTCACGTCCGGACGGTTCTGCGCGATGTTCCAGGTCCAAGGGCTGCTCCTCAGGATCGCCTGATCTGGCACCGCACGTGGTGACATGGATGATCCCGTCCTGGTGACGTGTCTTTAGGTGAACTTCGGGACTACTCGTTGTGTAGGGTGGATGGTGCGAGGGATAGTTCGTCGGCTCGCGGCCGGCGGACCGCAAGGCCGTCCGCCGGCACGCACCCAGTGCCCTCGCGTCATGTCGTAGTACGCGTGTCATGCGGCCAATGTTTCGAGGAAGTCACCGAGTCGCGAGAACGTCATCGGCACGCGGGCGTGGATGGCGGCCTGCTCGAGGTAATCGCTGATGATCGCCTCGAGCTCCTGCGCATCGTCTTCGGGCAGCTGCGCCTCGACGATGAACGTGTCCGGGGTCGCAAGACCGCTGGCCGCGGCATCGTAGAGCTCAGCGGGCGTGTCGATCAGCTTGCTGGCACCGTCTGCGGAAATGGTGAACAGCACCCGCGGGCCGGAGTCGACCGTGTAGGTGGCGCGCTTGACAGCGCGATTTGAGCTGGGTGAAACGCGCGGACGTGGGGGGGCGTGTTGCGTAGCAATGGGGCGCGTGGTGGTAGGCATTGATCGTTCTCCTCTTCGTAGCTGAAGTGTCGGTGGGCGAGGGCACCGCGGTGTCGTGGATGGAGGCGGCTCGGGGGCGAGTGGCGCCCCCGAGCCGTGCTGGACGTGGTGGTCAGGTTGCGCGCCGCTATGCGGCTGTGATCAGCTCGAGCGCGCGGGCCCGCCGGCGCCCGCACGCTGGCCGCCCAATAGGTTACGCCCAACACCAGCGCCGGCAGCACTACGTTGAGGCCGACGGAGCGGACGACCCGCTGCCAATGCAGGGCTTGCGCGCGACATAGAGGTCGAAGGCGAACGCCGCGATCCCCATCACGACCGCGAGCTTGGCGGTGCCGGGCATCTGGCCCGACGATAGCGATGCATAGGTCAGCGCGCCATAGGTGACGAATTCGCCCTGCGGGATCAGGATCACCCGCGTCACGGCGAAGACGAGAACCAGTGCCAGCCCGAGCAGCGCATAGACCGCGCCGTTGGTGATGCCGTCCTGGATCAGGAACAGCATGATCGTCGTGTTCAAGGCTGGACGCTCCCCATAGTGACCGGATCCGGCGCGGCCGTTCGCGCCGTCAGGTCGCAGCAGTTGAAATCGGCTGCCCGTGTTTGATATGATCGATAACAATTATCAACTATAATCGCAAGGCCGTAGCTGGTGCGGGACACTAGATGCGGCTTTAAGCGTTGCAGGGAGGGAGCCTCCCCAATGACCGTGTTCGCCGACTGCCATGCCCGATAGCTCAAAGACTACAATAAAGGTACGCGGAGGGCCGCAAAAGCCTGCCGACCCTCCGACGAAGCGCAATCGGTCCAGCTCGGCGAACTGTCCGAGCTGCTTGGTTACGCCCTGAAACGCGCCCAATTGAAAGTGTTCGAGGACTTTCTGCACTGCGTCGCGCCGGTGCAGCTCACGCCGGCGCAATTCTCGGTGCTATTGCTGCTGGACAACAATCCTGGCCGCAACCAGACTGAGATCGCCAACACGCTCGGCATCCTCAGGCCGAATTTCGTCGCCATGCTGGATAGCCTGGAGAGCCGCGAGCTCTGTACCCGGGTCCGCTCGGCCAATGACCGCCGGTCCCACATCCTGATGCTGACCGCGACGGGCCGCGACGTGCTGGCGCGGGCCAAGAAGCTGGTCGCCACCAAGCATGAGGCCCGGCTCAACGAGCTGTTCGGCCCCGACGGCCGCGAGGCGCTGCTGGCGATGCTGACCAAAATCGCGACGGAGTTTTGAGGCAACGCTGCAGCTTTGCTGCTTTCCGCAGCGCGTCGCGAACGCCGGCCCATAACCACCAGCTTTTGGAATCTGGAGCTCCATCGCCGTCCAGCAATCTGCGGTTACGGATCCGCGGGCGCGCTCACTTCGTTCGCTTGCACCGCCCGGAATGACAGTTTGTTCAATCCACCAAGATCACCCTGACGTCGTTCACGTTGGTCAGCGTCGGGCCGGTCTGCAGCAGGTCGCCGGTGGCAGTGAAGAACGCGGTGGCGTCGTTGTTGGCCAGATAGGCCTTGGGATCGAGGCCCTTGGCGCGCATCGCGGCAAACGTCGCTGCATCGATCAACGCGCCGGCCGGATCGGAGGCGCTACCGGCACCGCCATCGGCGCCGTCGGTATCGCCCGCCAGCGCCGCGATATCGGGCGTGTCCTTCAGGAGATCAGCCAGCGCCAGCGCATATTCCTGGTTCGGCCCGCCGCGGCCGTTGCCGCGTACCGTTACGGTGAGCTCGCCGCCGGACAGGATCGCAACGCGCTGCCCTTTTGCGCGGGCATCAAGCGCCAGCCCGGCGTGATCGGCCGCGACCTCGCGTGCCTCGCCCTCGAGATCGGCGCCGAGGTCGATCACCTCGTATCCGGCCGCCTTGGTGCGCGCGACGGCGGCATCGAGCGAGGCGCGGGGGCGGGCGATCATCTCGTAGGAGGCGCGGGCAAAGGCCGCGTCACCGGGCTTGCAGCTTTCGTTGTTGGGATCCTCGAGCGCGCGCGCAATCGCCGGATCCACCTCGAGCCTGTACTTGGCGATGATAGCGCGAGCATCCGCCAGCGTGGTCGGATCAGGGACGGTCGGGCCGGAGGCAATCGCCGACGGATCATCGTGCGGCACGTCCGAGATCGCGAGCGTGACGATCTCGGCCTTCTGGCCGGCGCGGGCGAGCCGGCCGCCCTTGATGCGCGACAGATGTTTTCGAACGGTGTTGATCTCGCCGATCGGCGCGCCGGAGCGCAGCAGCGCGCGCGTCAATTGCTGCTTCTGCATGAACGACACGCCCTCGACGGGCGCGATCCAGTTGGCGGAGCCGCCGCCGGACAGCAGCACCAGCAGCAGGTCGTCCGGACCGGCCGTCGCCGCAAGCTGCAGGGTCTCCTCGGCGGCCTTCAGCCCGGCCTCGTCAGGCATCGGGTGGCCGGCTTCGATCACCTTGATCCGCCGGGTCGGCACGCCATGGCCGTGGCGTGTGGTCGCGATCCCGGTCAGGCGCGCCGGATCGAGCTTCTCGCGATCGAGGTAATGTCGTTCGGCGGCGGCGGCCATCGCTGCGGCGCCCTTGCCGGCGGCGAGGCAGATGATCCGGCCTTTCGGGACGGGGCGCAGATGCGCCGCGAGAACCATATCGGGATGCGCCGCGGCGACTGCGGCATCGAAGATTTCACGCAACAATGGGCGGCGGTCGGTCATCTGTCCCCGGCGGTTTCCTCTGGATGTTACCCGCTTATCTCCCGTCGCGCGAAAAAAGAAAACCCCCGCGAGCAAGCCCGCGGGGGAGGCGATGAAATGCCGGCCGTCAGCCGGCGACGTCGGCGGAGATCACGTCGCCGAACAGATTCCAGCGCTCGTCGGTGAAGCGCATCAGTTGGAGCTGGCTGATCGGCGCAAAGTCGGTCGCCGAGGTGTTGATGGTGATGCCCGGCAGCAGCACCTCGGTGCGGAAATTGTGCAGGCTCGCGGCCTGCTTCATCACGTTGGCGCGCGTGAGATCGTCTCCGCACTGCTTGAGCACCTGCACCAGCGTCTGCGACACGCCGTAGCCGACCACCGTGCCGTTATCGAGCTTGTCGCCCTCCGGGAAATACTTGTTCATGAACTCCAGATAGGCGTTCATGCCTGGGTCCTTCGCCCATTGCGGATCGGTGGTGTCCTTCAGGTACTGCGCCGAGATGATGCCCTGCGCATTGGCGAAGCCGGCGGGCTTGATGACGCTGCCGACCGACGCAGAGACGTTATTGAGGATGTGCAGCGCCTTCCACTCGATCTCGGCGACCTTCTTGATCGCTTGTGCGGCGAATTTTGGCGTTGCGATATTGATGAAGACGTCGGCGCCGGAGGACTTCAGCTTGACGATATGGTTGTCGATCGTCGGCTCCGTGGTCTCGTAGCTCTCCTCGGCGATGATCATCGTCGCCTTGGCTCCGAACCCGTCTTTCAGGCCTTTCAGATAGTCCTTGCCGTAATCGTCGTTCTGGTAGAGCACGGCGACCTTGGCGTCCGGCTTCTCCTTCATCAGCCATTTGGTGTAGATCCGCGATTCCGACTGGTAGCTCGGCTGCCAGCCCATCGTCCACGGATACTCTTTCGGATCGTTCCATTTGGTGGCGCCGGTGGCGATGAAGAGCTGCGGCACCTTCTTGGCGTTCATGTACTTCTGGATCGCCGAGTTCGACGGCGTGCCGAGCGAGTTGAAGATCAGCAGCACCTCGTCGCTCTCGACCAGCTTGCGCGCCTGCTCGACCGCCTTCGGCGGCGAGTAGGAATCGTCATAGGAGATGAAATTGATCTTGCGGCCGTTGATGCCGCCCTCGGCATTGACCTTCTGGAAATAGGCCGCTTCCGTCCTGCCGATGATGCCGTAGGCCGATGCCGGCCCGCTATAGGGCATGATGTTGCCGACCTTGATCTCGGTGTCGGAGGCGCCTGTATCATACTTCTTGTCGGCGGCGCTCGCCTTTCCGGTGCCGCCGAGGATGACGAGGGCAGCCGACGCAAGCGCGGCTCTTCGCGTGAGGATCATGTTGCATTCCTCCTGTCATGAATTGGCTATGATGTGTCATAGGCGGCCTCCTTGCAGCGAAGGCTCTTCTTGAACCTGCGACTATATCAGGAGCGCAAGCGAGAGCGCATGCGACAAAGGCCGCATGCGCCGAGGCGCGTGCAGTGCGGTATCGGCCGACGGTGGTTGGCTGCGCTATGGTCAAAAACAAAAACCCCCGCGCTTTTGCGCGGGGGCTTGTGGTGCATCGATGGTATCCGCTGCCGTAGCGGCGGATCGACGCCGGCTAGTTCTGCAGTTCGCCGCTGATGATATCCCCGAACTGCTCCCATTTTTCACCCTTGAAGCGCTGCATCTGCAGCTGCTCGATGGGCGCGAAGTCGGTGGCGGAGGTGTTGATCTTGATGCCAGGCAACAGCGTGTCGGGCGCGAAGTCCTTCAGGCTCGCCGCCTGCTTCATCACGTTGGCGCGGGTCAGGTCGTCGCCGCACATCTGCAGCACCTTCACCAACGTCTGCGCGGCGCCGTAGCCGTACACGACCGAGTTGTCGAGCCTTGTTGGCGTCGGGATCATATTGCTGGAGGAAATCCAGGAATTTCTTCATGCCCGGATCGTTGTCCCACTGCGGGTCGGCGCCGTCCTTGGCGTAAGTGGCGGACAGGATGCCTTGCGCATTCTCATAGCCGGCAGGCTTGATGACGCCGCCGACCGAGGACGAGACGTTGACGACGATCTGCAGCGGATGCCAGTCGAGCTCGGCCACCTTCTTGATCGCCTGCGCCGCGAATTTCGGCGTGGTGATGCTGTAGAAGGTGTCGGCGCCGGAAGCCTTGAGCTTGACGATATGGCCGTCGATCGACGGCTCCGAGGTTTCGTAAGCCTCCTCGGCGACGATCATCGAGGCCGCCTTGGCGCCGAGACCCTCCTTGAAACCCTTGAGATAATCCTTGCCGAAATCGTCGTTCTGATAGATCAGGCCGATCTTGGCGTCGGGCTTCTCCTTCAGGATGTATTTCGCATAGATCCGCGATTCCGCTCTGGTAGCTCGGCTGCCAGCCGATGGTCCATGGGAAGCCCTTCGGATCGTTCCACTTGGTGGCGCCGGTCGCGACGAACAGCTGCGGGATCTTCTTGCAGTTGAGATATTTCTGGATCGCGCTGTTGGATGGCGTGCCGAGCGGGTTGAAGACCACCAGCACCTCGTCGCTCTCGACCAGCTTGCGCGCCTGCTCGACCGCCTTCGGCGGCGAATAGGCATCGTCATAGCTGATGAAGTTGATCTTGCGGCCGTTGATGCCGCCCTCGGCGTTGATCTTCTTGAAATAGGCATCTTCGGTCTTGCCGATCACGCCATAAGCGGAAGCCGGCCCGCTATAGGGAATGATGTTGCCGATCTTGATCTCGGTGTCGGATGCGCCGGTATCGTACTTCTTCTGCGCGAAGGCTGCGCCGGATGTGAAGGCGATGACCGCCGCAGTGAGCGCGGCGAAACGTAGTCGGTAGTTCAAATGCAAGATTTCTCCTTAGCTCTTTTTGATTTTGCCGATGAGTTGCTGGCCGACGATCGCGATCTGCCGGGCGCCGTGCGGCACCAGGAAGATGACCAGGAACAGAAGCACGCCGAACACGGCGCCGGACAGGCCCTTGGAAATGCCCTCGGCGATGTTCGGAACGAAGATGATGAAGGCCGCGCCGACGAACGATCCCGGCAGCCAGCCGACGCCGCCGACCACCATGCCGAGGAACAGCGAGATCGCGAGCTGGATGGTGTAGCTGTCAGGCGCCACGAACTGAACCGCGATGGCGCCGAGGCCGCCGGCGACGCCGGTAATGCCGGCGCTGACGCCGAAGGCCAGCGTCTTGTACAGCGAGACGTTGATGCCCATCGCGCTCGCGGCGATCTCGTTGTCGCGGATCGCCATGAAGGCGCGGCCGGATCGGGACCGCAGCAGATTGATCGAGAAGATGTAGATCGCAACCGTGATCGCCAGCGTGAAGTAGTACAGCCACGCATCCTGGCCGATCGGCAGTCCGAACGGCGCGTCGGGCTTGGTGACGACGAGGCCCTGAACGCCGCCGGTCCATGGCTCGAAGAAGCCGAGCTTGAGGAGCTGCGGCATCGCGGTCGCCAGCGCAAACGTCGCCAGTGCCAGATAGACCCCGGAGAGCCGCAGCGCGGGCAGGCCGAACAGGAAGCCGGCCGCGAAGCAGACGATGCCGGCAACCGGCAGGTCAGCACGTAGTTGATGTTGTACTGCTCCATCAGGATCGCCGACGTATAGGCGCCGACGGCGTAGAACGCGCTCTGGCCGAGCGAGAACTGGCCCGAGCCGCCGGTCAGGATGTTCAGCGCCAGCACCGCGATCCCGTAGATCAGGAGCATCGTCATCTGGAAGATGACGAAGTTCTTGACGAACAGCGGCACGACCACGAGCACGGCCAGGATGGCGAAGCGTGGTACCGGTGCCGAGCGTCATGGCTCGCTTCGGAACGGCTTCGACTGCGGGCGCCTGAGTGGCAAGGTCCTCGACAGCGCTCATGATCAGAACTCGCTTCACGATGTGCCGGCCGAACAGGCCCGCGGGTTTGACGACGAGGACGATGATGATCAAGGCAAGCGCGATCGGCAGCTTCAGCTCATTGCCGACGCCGGGGATGTAGGTGCCGACCAAATTCTCGAAGATGCCGACCAGGAAGCCGCCGACGACCGCGCCGAACGGACTGGTCAGACCGCCGAGCACCGCGGCGGCGAAACCGTAGATCAGCACGCCCAGCATCATGTTCGGCTCCAGGAACACGACCGGCGCGATCATCATGCCGGCGACGGAGCCGATCGCGGCGGCCATGCCCCAGCCGAGCGCGATCATCCAGGAGGTATTGATGCCGACCAGCCGTGCCGACTCCGGCAGCGATGCCGCCGCGCGCATGGCGAGACCGATCCTGGTGTACCGGAAGAAGAAGAACAGGCCGAGCAGCATCAGCAGGGTCACGCCCGATCATGCCGGCCTGGTGGGTCGAGATCAGCTGGCTGCCGAGGAAGGGCGAGGAGCCGAACGGCGTCGGATACTGCTTGATGGTGAAGTCCCAGATCAGGCCGGCGCAGGAGTTGATGATCGAAGTACAGCGCGATGAAGCCGGCGACCTGGGTCAGAATCGGTGCCTTCGCCAAGGGCTTGAACAGCACGCGCTCGATGGCGATGCCGCCGAAGAAGGAGAAGACGAGCGTCATCAGGAACGCGCCCCAATAGGGCACGCCCCATTGCATCAGCTGCCAGGACACGAAGGTCGAGAACATCGCCATCTCGCCCTGCGCGAAGTTGAGATGGTCGATCGCCTGGTAGATCATCACGATGGCGAGCGCCATGCAGGCGTAGATTGCGCCCGTCGCGATGCCGGCCAGGATCTGGTTGATGAAGAGCTCCATGGCCGGCTCCTTAGTAGCCGAGATAGGATTTGCGGACGTTTTCGTCGTTCGAGATCGTCTCGGCGTCGCCGGACATCACGATGCGGCCGGTCTCGATCACATAGGCCTGGTCGGCGAGCTCGAGCGCGAGCTGCGCATTCTGCTCGACGACGAGAATGGAGACCTTCTCCTCGCGGTTGATCTGGCCGAGAATCTTGAACAGATCGCGCACGATCAGCGGCGCGAGGCCGAACGACGGCTCGTCCAGCAGCATCAGCCGCGGCTTCAGCATCAGCGCGCGCGCCACCGCGAGCATTTGCTGCTCGCCGCCGGACAACGTGCCGGCCTGCTGCAGGTAGCGCTGCTTCAGCACCGGGAAATAGCTGTACATCCGCTCGATGTCGGAGACGATGCCCGGCCTTGTCGCTGCGGGTGATGGCGCCGAGCTGCAGGTTCTCCTCCACCGTCATGTTGGTGAAGGTGCCGCGCCCCTGCGGCACATGGGCAATGCCGAGCCGCACGATGTTCTCGGTCGAACGGTTGGTGAGCGGCTGGCCGTCGAACTCGATCGTGCCGCTGGAGCGCACCATGTTGCAGATCGCGCGCAAGGTGGTGGTCTTGCCGGCGCCGTTGGCGCCGAGCAGCGTGGTCAGGCTGCCTTCGTTGAGCGAGAAGGTCATCCCGTGCAGCGCCTGGACCTGGCCGTAATAGGCACGCAGGTCCTTTACGTTGAGGAGCGTCGTCATTGATCCTTGCTCCCGAGATAGGCCTTGATGACGGCTGGATCGGCCTGCACCTGGGCCGGCGTGCCTTCCGCGAGCTTCTTGCCGAAATTCAGCGCCACCACGTGGTCGGCGATCGACATCACGAGTCCCATGTGATGCTCGACCAGCAGCACGGTCATCTTGCGCTCGTCGCGGATGCGGCGGATCAAATCGCCGAGCACATGGACTTCCTCGTGATTGAGGCCGCCGGCCGGCTCGTCGAGCAGCAGGATCTTCGGATCGGCCGCGAGCGCGCGCGCCAGCTCGACGCGCTTCTGGGTGCCGAACGGAAGGTCCGGAGACGGTCTTGTGCGCGACGTCTTCGAGGTCGAGATAAGCGAGGATCTCCGTGCACTTTCTGGTTCATCGGCGGCTTCGCCGCGGCGAACCCAGGCGAGCCTGATCGAGTCCGAAATGATGTCGCTCGAGGTACGGGCATGGGTGCCGACGCGGACATTGTCGAGCACCGACAGGTTCGGAAACAGCGCGACGTTCTGGAAGGTGCGGCCGATGCCGATTTCGGCGATCCGATGCGGCGGCCGCTTCAGGATGCTGGTGCCTTCCATCAGGATGTCGCCGGAGCTCGGCTGATAAAGCCGCGACAGGCAATTGAACAGCGTCGTCTTGCCGGCGCCGTTCGGTCCGATCAGGCCGAGGATCTGGCCGTAATGCATGTCGAAGGACACACCGTTCAACGCGACGATGCCGCCGAACACGACGCTGACGTCGCGCACGGCGAGCAAGGGATCGGTCCCTTGCGCGAATTGGACCTGCGTCATCTCGTCTCGCCCGCCTCAAGCGTAAGGACGGAGCGACGCGGTGTCAGCCGGCCACGACGAAGACAGCTATGACCTGATCCCCTCGGCAACACGGGCAAGTTTTCCTCCTGGCTTCAGCTTTTTGCTGGGTTCTTTGTTTGTTGATGCGTTGTGCTTCATTGCAGGCGTCACGCCCCCGAGCGCCGCCTCGATGTTTCTTACCATCGCCACAAGACGAGGTCCAATGTCGGTGCGCAATCGCTCTTCCGTGAAGCGGAATGCCGGCGCACCGCAATTGAATGCATAAGGACCAGTCCCGTCATTCAACTTTAGTGCGACGCCGACAGCGTGCACGTCGTCCTGCCATTCGCCGGCGGAAATCGTGAAACCGTATTTGGCGACAGTCTCGCCGGAGCGCTCGATACCTTCGCGAATCCTGGGCCAGCGGCTGCCATAATGTTCGCGCAGGTCGCGCAGCAGAACGCGCGCGCTCGTCGTCGGCAAGCGCCCAGATATAGGCGCGGCCCATCGCTGTAGTTGCAATCGGGATGTGCGATCCTACGTCAAGTTGAACATTGACGACGCCCTGCCGGCTCTGCCCGAAATAGATCATCGTGAGGCGATCGCGCGCGCCGAACGCGACGGCGCCGCCGGTGTCCCTGGTCAATTGTTCGCGAAACGGTTCCGAGAGTTGGCGCACGCCGATATTGGCCAATGCGGAATAGCCGAGCGACATGGCCGACGGTGCCAGCTGATATTTCTCGAAGCGCGGCACGGGCATCAGGTAGCCCAGCTTGGTCAATGTGTAGGTGAGGCGGGAGACGGTCGCTTTCGGCAGCCCGGTGCGCGCGGCGATCTCCTGATTGCCGAGCAGGCCGTCATTCGGCCTGAACGCGCGCAGCACGTCGAGCCCGCGAGACAGCGCAACGACGAAGCTGCGATCGGTCGCGGCTTTCTTCCCTGGACGTTTCATTTCCTCGACTGTCGGCTGTTGCGCCTCGTTGACAATGCTCGTGCTTCAAAATAACCCTTGATGTCAAGATGTGGAATTAGATTTCGCACTGCGGAATTTAATTGGTTGCAGCGGGTATACGCAATGCGCAGCTACTCGACGCAAAACAAGACGCCCATCAATTAACAAAAGAGCACGGACAGTCCCAAGGAGCGCAGCGTGAGCGAAGTGGTCAAGCTTGATCGTCAAGACATCATCGGTATCGTTACCGTTGACAGCCCGCCCGTCAATGCGCTGAGTGCCGCGGTTCGCGGCGGCATTCTGGAATGCGTCCAGCAGGCCGTCGCCGATCCGCAGATCAAGGCGATCGTGCTGACCTGCTGCGGGGCGCACCTTCATCGCCGGCGCCGATATCACCGAATTCGGCAAGCCGCCGAAGCCGCCGGCGCTGAACGACGTGCTGAGCGAGATCGAGAACAGCCCGAAGCCCGTCGATTGCGGCCATTCATGGCACCGCGCTCGGCGGCGGCCTCGAAGTGGCGCTGGCCTGCCACTACCGCGTCGCGACCAAGGAGGCGAAGCTCGGCCTGCCCGAAGTCAAGCTCGGCCTGCTGCCGGGCGCCGGCGGTACCCAGCGGCTGCCGCGCGCCGTCGGCCCCGAGCTTGCGGTCAAGATGATCGTCGGCGGTGATCCGATCAGCGCCGCAGAGGCGCAGCGCAACGGCCTGGTCGCGGAGATCATCGAAGGTCCTGCCGCCGGCGGCGTCGAGTTCGCGCGCAAGGTGGTTGCCGAAGGACGTCCGTTGCACCGGCTGCGCGATGACGATTCCGAAGCTGCTCGGCCGCCAAGGCCGATCGCTCGATCTTCACCAATGCGGTCGCCGCCATCACCAAGAAGTCGCGCGGGCTGGAGGCGCCGTTCGCGGCCGCCGACGCGGTCGGCTATGCGATCGACCTGCCGTTCGACGAGGGCCTGCGCAAGGAGCGCGAAGGCTTCCTCAAGCTGGTCGCCAGCGACCAGTCCAAGGCGCAGCGCTACGCCTTCTTCGCCGAGCGCGAGGCGGCCAAGATCGCGGGCGTTCCGGAAGGTACCAAGTCGCGCCCGGTCGCGCGCGTCGCCATTATCGGCGCCGGCACCATGGGCGGCGGTATCGCGATGTCGTTTGCCAATGCCGGCGTGCCGGTGACCCTGATCGAGACCGCCGAGGAGCAGCTCAAGCGCGGTCATCGGCGTGATGCAGAAGAACTGGGAAGCTACCGCTGCGCGCGGCGGCATCCCGGCGGATGCGCCGGCCAAACGCATGGCGCTGATCAACGGCGTCGTCGGGCTGGAGAATGTCGGCGATGCCGATCTCATCATCGAGGCCGTGTTCGAGACCATGGCGGTCAAGAAGGAAGTGTTCGGCAAGCTCGACCAGTACGCCAAGCCCGGCGCGGTGCTGGCCTCCAACACCTCCTATCTGAACATCGACGAGATCGCCAAGCATGACCAATCGTCCGCAGGACGTGCTCGGCATGCACTTCTTCTCGCCGGCCAATGTGATGAAGCTGTGCGAGATCGTGCGCGCGGAGAAGACCGCGCCGGACGCGCTGGTGACGGCCGTGTCGATCGCACGCAAGATCGCCAAAGTGCCGGCCGTGGTCGGCGTCTGCGACGGCTTCGTCGGCAACCGGATGCTGGCGCAGCGCGGCAAGCAGGCCGAGAAGTTGCTGTTCGAAGGCGCGCTGCCGCAGCAGGTCGATGCCGTGGTGACGAAATTCGGCATGCCGATGGGGCCGTTCGCGATGGGCGATCTCGCCGGCCTCGATATCGGCTGGCGCTCGCGCAAGGATCGCGGCATCAAGAGCGAGATCGCGGACGCGCTGTGCGAAGCCGGCCGCTTCGGCCAGAAGACCGGCAAGGGCTACTACAAATACGAGCAGGGCTCGCGCGCGCCGCTGCCCGATCCCGAGGTCGAGACGCTGATCGACCAGACGCTGACGCGGCTCGGGCGCAAGCGTCGCGCCGTCAGCGACGAGGAGATCCTCGAGCGCATGATGTATCCGATGATCAACGAGGGCGCGAAGATCCTCGCCGAGGGTATCGCCGCGCGCCCGTCCGATATCGACGTGGTCTGGCTCTACGGCTATGGCTGGCCGATCTATCGCGGCGGCCCGATGTACTGGGCCGACACGGTGGGCCTGAAGCACATCGCCGATCGCCTGGCGTTCTACGCCAAGGAGACCAACGATCCGTCGCTGGAGCCGGCGCCGCTGCTGAAGCAGCTCGCCGACGAAGGCAAGACCTTCGCCTCGCTCGCCGCCGCCTCGAAGGCGGCTTGATGGAGCGCTCGGCTCCCTCCGCCCGTCATTCCGGGATGCGCCGCAAGGCGCAGGCCCGGAATCCATAACCACCATCGTGGGTATGGATTCTCCGATGCGCAATTGCGCATCAAAGCTCGCGCTCTGCTCGCCCCGGAATGACAGCAACTTCATTTTTGATTTCCAGTTCAGCATTCCATGACCCACCCCGGCGAACAGTTCTATCCAGACGGCGTCCGATGGGACGAGCCGATCGCGCGCGGCACCTTGCCCGATTTGCTGTCGCAGGCGGCGCGCGACTATGGCGACCAGCCCGCGATCGAATTCCGCGACCGCCCGCTCTCCTTCACCCAGCTCGAAGCGCTGGCGGAATCGCCGCAGCCGCGTTCCTGCGCGCCGGCTACCGCACAGGCGCATCGGTCGCGCTGTTTCTCGGCAACACGCCTGACCATCCGATCAATTTCTTCGGCGCGCTGAAGGCCGGCGCGCGCGTCGTGCATCTGTCGCCGCTCGACGGCGAGATCGCGCTGTCGCACAAGCTCAGGGATTCCGGCGCGCGCGTGCTGGTGACGTCGAACCTCGCAGCGCTGCTGCCGACCGCGCTGAAATTCCTCGAGAAGGGGCTGCTCGACCGCCTGATCGTCTGCGAGGACGATCACTGGGGCCAGAATCCTTGAGCAAAGCCGGCACGCCGCAGGCGGCGGTGCCGGACCATCCAGCCGTGATCACGCATCGCCAATTCGTCGAGGGCGCAGCGCTCGCCGGCACAATGGCCGACAGGTCTCGGCCGACGACGTCGCACTGCTGCAATATACCGGCGGCACCACAGGCCTGCCGAAAGGCGCGATGCTGACCCACGGCAATCTCACCTCCGCGGTCTCGATCTACGACGTCTGGGGACGATCGTCGCGCGCCGAGCGCAGACGGCCGAGCGCGTGATCTGCGTGTTGCCGTTGTTTCACATCTATGCGCTCACGGTGGTGCTGTTGTCGGCGCTCAGGCATGGCACCTGATCTCGCTGCATCTGCGCTTCGACGTCGAAGCTGTGATGCGCGACATCGAGGTCAAGCGCGCCACATATTTCCCCGGCGTGCCGACGATGTGGATCGCGATCGCGAATCTGCCCGATCTCGACAAGCGCGATCTGTCGTCGCTGACCTCGGCCGGCTCCGGCGGCGCGCCGCTGCCGGTCGAGGTCGCCCGCATCTTCGAGCAAAGAGTGGGCATGAAGCTGAAGAGCGGCTGGGGCATGACCGAGACCTGCTCGCCCGGCACCGGCCATCCGAAGGACGGCCCGGACAAGCCGGGCTCGATCGGGCTGATGCTGCCCGGCATCGAGATGGACGTGGTCTCGCTGGACGATCCGACCAAGGTGCTGCCGACGGGCGAAGTCGGCGAGATCCGCATCAAAGGCCCGAATGTCACCAAGGGTTATTGGAACCGGCCGCAGGAGACCGCCGAGGCCTTCGTCGGCGATCGCTTCCTCACCGGCGACATCGGCTATGTCGACGCGGACGGATATTTCTTTCTCGTCGACCGCAAGAAGGACATGATCATCTCCGGCGGCTTCAACGTCTATCCGCAGATGATCGAGCAGGCGATCTACACCCATCCGGCGGTGCAGGAGGTGATCGTGATCGGTATTCCCGACGATTACCGCGGCGAGGCTGCGAAGGCCTTCATCAAGCTGCGCGACGGCGCAGCGCCGTTCTCGATCGACGAGCTGCGCGCCTTTCTCACCGGCAAGCTCGGCAAGCACGAGCTGCCGGCCGCGGTGGAATTCGTCGACGAATTGCCGCGTACCCCGGTCGGCAAGCTCTCCCGCCACGAGCTGCGCACCAAGCAGCCCGCCACAACTCCAGCTTCAAGCCTAACAACAACAGCAATAGGAGGTCGCTCATGACCGACGCCGTCATCGTATCCACCGCCCGCACGCCGATCGGCAAGGCCTATCGCGGCGCGCTCAACGTCACCGAGGGCGCCACCTTGCTCGGCCACGCCATCGGCGAAGCCGTGAAGCGCGCCAATATCGACCCGAAGGAGGTCGAGGACGTGGTGATGGGCGCGGCCCTGCAGCAGGGCTCGACCGGCGGCAACATCGCGCGCAAGGCGCTGCTGCGTGCCGGCCTTCCGGTCACGGTCGGCGGCACCACCATCGACCGGCAGTGCGCGTCGGGCCTGCAGGCGATCGCGCTGGCCGCGCGCTCGGTGATCTTCGACGGCGTCGAGATCGCGGTCGGCGGCGGCGGCGAGTTCGATCTCGCTGGTCCAGAACGACAAGATGAACAGCTTCCACGCCCAGGATCCGGCGCTGCTCGAGATCAAGGGCGAGGTCTACATGCCGATGATCGACACCGCCGAGGTCGTTGCCAAGCGCTACGGCATCTCGCGCGAGCGGCAGGACGAATATTCGCTGGAGAGCCAGCGCCGCGTCGCGGCCGCGCAGCAGGGCGGCAAGTTCAAGGACGAGCTGGCGCCGATCAAGACCAAGATGGCGGTGACCGACAAGGCGACCGGCAACGTCTCGTTCAAGGACATCACGCTCTCGCAGGATGAAGGTCCGCGTCCGGAGACCACAGCGGAAGGTCTCGCCGGGTTGAAGCCGGTGCGCGGCGAAGGCTTCTCCATCACAGCCGGCAACGCCAGCCAGCTCTCCGATGGCGCGTCGGCGTCCGTGATCATGAGCGACAAGGAAGCCTCCAAGCGCGGCCTCAAGCCGCTCGGCATCTTCCGCGGCTTCGTCGCCCATGGCTGCGAGCCGGATGAGATGGGCATCGGGCCGGTGTTCGCCGTACCGCGCCTGCTCAAGCGTCACGGGCTCACGGTCGATGACATCGGTCTCTGGGAATTGAACGAGGCCTTCGCGGTGCAGGTGATCTACTGCCGCGACAAGCTCGGCATCGATCCGGAGAAGATCAACGTCAATGGCGGCGCCATCGCGGTCGGCCATCCCTACGGCATGTCGGGCGCGCGCCTGACCGGCCACGCGCTGATCGAGGGCCGCCGCCGCAAGGCGAAATACGCGGTCGTCACCATGTGCGTCGGCGGCGGCATGGGCGCAGCCGGCCTGTTCGAGGTGCTGCAGTAATCTTCCGTCATTCCGGGGCGCGCGAAGCGCGAGCCCGGAATCCATACTCCCGATGGTGGTTATGGATTCCGGGCTCGCCTCTTCGAGGCGCCCCGGAATGACACCGAGTTTTGTCGAAAGTTATTCGCTAGGGAGCATCCGATGGATCTCGCATTCACGAAAGAAGAGCAGGCATTCCGCGACGAAGTACGGCAGTTCTTCAAGGACAACGTGCCGCCGGAGACGCGGCGCAAGCTGGTCGAGGGGCGCCATCTCAGCAAGGACGAGATGGTCACCTGGTGGCGCATCCTCAACAAGAAGGGCTGGGGCGTCTCGCACTGGCCGAAGGAATATGGCGGCACCGGCTGGACCTCCGTGCAGCACTACATCTTCAACGAGGAGCTGCAATCCTATCCGGCGCCGCAGCCGCTCGCCTTCGGCGTCAGCATGGTCGGCCCTGTCATCTACACCTTCGGCAATGAAGAGCAGAAGAAGCGCTATCTGCCGCGCATCGCCAGTGTTGACGATTGGTGGTGCCAGGGCTTCTCGGAGCCGGGCTCGGGCTCCGACCTCGCTTCGCTGAAGACCAAGGCCGAGCGCAAGGGCGACAAGTGGATCATCAACGGCCAGAAGACCTGGACCACGCTGGCCCAGCACGCCGACATGATCTTCTGCCTCTGCCGCACCGATCCCGCCGCGAAGAAGCAGATGGGCATCTCCTTCATCGTGTTCGACATGAAGTCGAAGGGCGTCACGGTGCGACCGATTCAGACCATCGACGGCGGCAAAGAGGTCAACGAGGTGTTCTTCGACGACGTCGAGGTGCCTTACGAGAACCTGATCGGCGAGGAGAACAAGGGCTGGGATTACGCGAAATTCCTGCTCGGCAATGAGCGCACCGGCATCGCCCGCGTCGGCGTCTCCAAGGAGCGGTTGCGCCGCATCCGCGACCTCGCCTCCAAGGTCGAATCCGGCGGCCGTCCGGTGCTCGAGGATCCCGCGTTCCGCGACAAGCTCGCAGCCTGCGAGATCGAGCTGAAGGCGCTGGAGCTGACCCAGTTGCGCGTCGTCGCCGACGAAGGCAAGCACGGCAAGGGCAAGCCCAATCCGGCGTCGTCCGTGCTGAAGATCAAGGGCTCGGAAATCCAGCAGACCACCACCGAGCTTCTGATGGAGGTGATCGGCCCGCTCGCTGCGCCTTACGACGTCCATGGCGACGATGACAGCAACGAGACCATGGATTGGACCGCCCAGATCGCGCCGAGCTACTTCAACAACCGCAAGGTCTCGATCTACGGCGGCTCCAACGAGATCCAGCGCAACATCATCTCGAAGGCCGTGCTGGGGCTGTAACGCTCTTCGCCGTCATTCCGGGGCGCCGCGTAGCGGCGAGCCCGGAATCCATAACCACGATCGGGAGTATGGATTCCGGGCCTGCGCCTTCGGCGCATCCCGGAATGACGCCAATAATGAATTCCGGGGTACGAGGAAAACAAAATGGATTTTGATCTGTCCGAGGAGCAGCGGCTCCTGAAAGAGAGCGTCGATGGCCTGCTGGCCGACGCCTATGATTTCGAAGCCCGCAAGAAGTACATGGCGGAGCAGGGCGGCTGGAGCAGAACGATGTGGGGCAAGCTCGCCGAGCAGGGCCTGCTCGGCCTGCCCTTTGCCGAAGACGATGGCGGCTTCGGCGCCGGCGGGGTCGAGACCATGATCGTGATGGAGGCGATGGGCCGCGCGCTGGTGCTCGAGCCTTATCTGGCCACCGTGGTGATCGCCGGCGGCTTCCTGCGCCATGGCGGTTCGGAGGCGCAGAAGAGCGCGCACGTGCCTGGCATCATCGATGGCAGCAAGACGTTCGGCTTCGCGCAGCTCGAGAAGCAGTCGCGCTACGATCTGTTCGATGTCGCCACGTCAGCGAAGAAGAAGGGCGATGGCTGGATCATCGACGGCGAGAAGTTCGTCGTGCTCAATGGCGACAGTGCCGACACGCTGATCGTCACCGCGCGCACCAAGGGCGCGCAGCGCGACAAGACCGGAATCGGCGTCTTCATCGTGCCGGCCAATGCCAAGGGTATTACCCGCAAGGGCTATCCGACGCAGGACGGCCTGCATGCGGCCGACATCACCTTCACCGGCGTCGAAATCGGTGCCGACAGCTGTGCTCGGCGATCCCGAGAACGGCCTGGCGCTGATCGAGCGCGTGGTCGACGAGGCCCGCGTCGCGTTGTGTGCGGAAGCTGTCGGCCTGATGGACGAGTCGCTCAAGACCACTGTCGAGTACATCAAGACGCGCAAGCAATTTGGTGTCGCGATCGGCTCGTTCCAGGCCCTGCAGCACCGCGCGTCGGACATGTTCGTGGCGCTGGAGCAGGCGCGCTCGATGTCGCTGTTCGCGACCATGGCGAGCGATTTCGAGGACGCGAAGGAGCGCTCGACCGCGATCGCCGCGGCCAAGGTGCAGATCGGCAAGTCCGGCAAGTTCGTCGGCCAGCAGTCGATCCAGCTCCATGGCGGTATCGGCATGACCATGGAGGCCAAGATCGGCCACTACTTCAAGCGGCTCGCGATGATCGAGAACACCTTCGGCGACACCGACTATCACCAGCGCCGTGTGGCTGAAGCGGGCGGGTTGATTTGACCTCATTGTCGCGCGCAGCGGCATCCACACCAAGATCGTCATGCCCGGCCTTGTGCCGGGCATCCACGTCTTTGCCCCATCGACGACGTGGATGGCCGGGACAAGCCCGCGATAACGGTGGGGACAGACAACGAGAAACATAAGGGAGTACACGCCGTGAAAAACATCCCCTTCGATCTCACCGGCCAGGTCGCCGTGGTCACCGGCTCCAGCCGCGGCATCGGCCGCGCCTCGGCCGAATTGCTGGCGCAACTCGGCGCCAAAGTGGTGATCTCCAGCCGCAAGGCGGACGCCTGCGAGGACGTCGCCGAGGGCATCCGCAAGGCCGGCGGCGATGCGCATGTCATTGCCTGCAACATCTCGCGCCGTGCCGAGGTCGACGGGCTGATCGACGGCAGCGTGAAGCACTATGGCAAGGTCGACATCCTCGTCTGCAACGCCGCGGTCAATCCCTATTACGGCCCGCTGCTCGACATCATCGGATGAAGCCTTCGACAAGATCATGGGCTCCAACGTGAAGAGCAATCTCTGGCTCTGCGCCAAGGCGATCCCGGCGATGGCCGAGCGCGGCAAAGGCTCGGTCGTGATCGTCTCCTCGATCGGCGGCTTGCGCGGCTCGACCGTGATCGGCGCCTACGGCATCTCCAAGGCGGCGGATTTCTCGCTGTGCCGTAGCCTCGCCGGCGAATGGGGACCGAAAGGCGTGCGCGTCAATTGCGTCGCGCCGGGCCTGGTCAAGACCGACTTCGCCCGCGCGCTGTGGGAGGACGAGGCACGGCTGAAGCAGCGCTGCGCCACCACGCCGCTGCGGCGAATCGGCGAGCCGCACGAGATCGCCGGCGCCGTCGCCTATCTCGCCTCCGACGCCTCGACCTTCATGACCGGCCAGACCATCGTCGTCGACGGCGGCGTCACCACGGCGGCGGTCTAACTCCATCCACACGACCGCTGCACCCTCTCCCCTTGTGGGAGAGGGTGGCTGCGCGGAGCGCAGCCGGGTGAGGGGTCTTTCTCCCCGAACTCAGAGCGCGATGGATGGCACCAACCCCTCACCCGAATGAGTGTGTGGCAGGCGGCGGAGCAGCCCTCTCCCGCAAGGGGAGAGGGCGCAGCAATGCGCGGCGCAGTCAACGCGAAGCGTGCGGTTCGAATGCAAAGGCGCTGGTCGCAGCGACATCATCGGGAGCGACGAACGCGCGGCAGACTTTCTTGTAAGGAGAGGAGCCTGACGCGCGCGTCGCAAGCTTCTTGACCTTCCCGTTCCAATCAGCTTGCTTGGGCCTCCCACAACAACCGTTCGGGACGAGACCCCAAGGAGCGCATTCATGTCTTTCGTGCTGGCCATCGATCAGGGCACCACGTCCTCGCGCGCCATGGTGTTCCGCTCCGACATCTCGATCGCGGCGGTCGCGCAGCAGGAATTCCCGCAGCATTTCCCGGCGTCCGGCTGGGTCGAGCACGAGCCGGAGGACATCTGGACCTCGACCATCATCACCTGCCGCAACGCGCTGGACAAAGCGGGCCTCAAGGCCAAGGACATCGCCGCGATCGGCATCACCAACCAGCGCGAGACCACCGTGGTGTGGGATCGCGCCACCGGCCAGGCCGTGCATCGCGCCATCGTCTGGCAGGACCGCCGCACCGCCGACATCTGCGCCCGACTCAAGAATGAGGGCCATGAGCCCAGGGTCTCCGAGAAGACCGGGCTGATCATCGATCCCTATTTCTCGGGCACCAAGGTCGCCTGGATCCTCGATCATGTGCCGGGCGCACGTGAGCGCGCCGAGGCCGGCGAGCTGATGTTCGGCACCGTCGATTGCTATCTGCTCTGGCGGCTGACCGGCGGCAAAGTGCACGCGACCGATGCCACCAACGCTTCGCGCACCCTGCTGTTCAATATCCATACCGGGCAGTGGGACGATGAGCTGCTCAAGCTGTTGCGCGTGCCGCGCTCGATGCTGCCCGAGGTGAAGGACTCCTCGGCGCGTTTCGGCGAAACCATTCCCGACCTGTTCGGCGGTGCGATTGAGATTGCCGGCATCGCCGGCGACCAGCAGGCCGCGACCATCGGCCAGGCCTGCTTCACGCCGGGCATGATGAAATCGACCTATGGCACCGGCTGCTTCGCGCTGCTCAATACCGGCACGACGCCGGTCGCCTCGAAGAATCGTCTGCTGACGACGATCGCCTATCAGCTGACGGCGTGCGCACCTATGCGCTGGAAGGCTCGATCTTCGTCGCGGGCTCGGCGGTGCAGTGGCTGCGCGATGGGCTCGGCATCATCAAGCACGCGGCCGAGACCGGGCCGCTCGCCGACAAGTCGGACTCGACGCAGTCGGTCTATCTGGTGCCGGCCTTCGTCGGCATGGGCGCGCCCTATTGGAATCCGCGCGTGCGCGGCGCGTTGTTCGGGCTGACCCGCAACACCGGGACCTGCCGAGCTCGCGCATGCCACGCTGGAGAGCGTCTGCTACCAGACCTACGATCTCTGGGCCGCGATGCGCGACGACTGGCCGGACGCGTCAGCGCCGCCACCATCGTGCTGCGCGTCGACGGCGGCATGACGGCGTCGGACTGGACCATGCAGCGGCTCGCCGACCTGCTCGACGCGCCGGTCGACCGCCCGATGATCCAGGAGACCACCGCACTGGGCGCGGCCTATCTCGCCGGGCTGAAGGCTGGCGTCTATCCGGAGCCGCAAAAGTTCGCTGACAATTGGCGGCTCGAGCATCGCTTCAAGCCGGCGATGAGCGCCGCCACCCGCGAGCGCAAGCTGAAAGGTTGGGCGCGCGCGGTGAAGGGCGTGCTCGCGAGCGACGAGGGCGAGTGAGACACTGGTGTCATGCAATGGCGACTTGCTCGGTGTACCCTCTCCCCTTGCGGGAGAGGGTGGCTTCGCGAGGCGAAGCCGGGTGAGGGGTTCTCGCGGCGCATCGGCTCGCGGATGGAGACCCCTCACCCAAGAGAGGTTATCGCAAAAGCGGTGCTGCCCTCTCCCGCAAGGGGAGAGGGCGCGTCAACGAGCAGCGGTGCTGCTGCGCGCTCGCGGCGCCCGCTGACAATGCGGCTGAATGGCGCTTCAATGGAGAGCGGGAGAATAGGTCATGTTCCTGATCGGCCAGTACGACTCGCCCTTCGTTCGCCGCACAGCCATTGCGCTGCGGCTCTACGGCCTGCCGTTCGAACATAGGCCGTGGTCGACCTTTGGCGACGCCGACAAGATCGCACCCTATAATCCGCTGCTGCGCGTGCCGGTGCTGGTGCTCGACGACGGCGAGACGCTGATCGACTCGGCCGCGATCCTCGACCATCTCGACGAGACCGTCGGTCCGGACCGGGCGATGCTGGCGCGCGGCGGGGCGGCACGACGCAAGGCGCTGCGCACGATCGCACTCGCCACCGGGCTCGGCGACAAGGCGGTCAGCCTGATCTACGAGCGCGTGCTCCGCAAGGATCGCCTGGCGCTGTGGGTCGCGCGCTGCGAGACGCAGATCTCGGGCGTGCTGGCGATGCTCGAGACCGAACGCGCGGCGCTCACGACGGACTATTGGCACGGCAAGACGATCGGCCATGCCGATATCGCGGTGGCCTGCGTGCTGCGCTTCACGCACGAAGCGCACCCGCATCTGTTCGATGCGGATCGCTATCCGGCGCTGGCTGCGCATGCCGCGCGTTGCGAGGCGCTGCCGCCGTTCCAGGAGATCGTACAGCCGCTGGCGCCGCCGAGCGGAGACTGAGCGTTTTCGACACGACCCGTTAAGGCCGGAAATAGACGTCGGGGCGCGCCTACTATATCGAGTTCTTCAAGAGCTTCGCTGAAGAGTCGGTTGGCAGCTAGGGTAATAGATCAGGATGCCGCCCATGACTGCGCCCTCTCCCCTTGCGGGAGAGGGCTACACACCTGCCAGCAACAAACGCGATCGGGTGAGGGGTTGGTGCGGCAATCGCGGATTTGCGATGAGGGAGAGAACCCCTCACCCTTACGATGTGTGGCGAACTCGGTGTTGCCCTCTCCCGCAAGGGGAGAGGGCGCATTCATGCTCAGCGCCGCTGTAGCGCAGCATTGCGGCCTATCCGCATCACTGCGATGCGGTCCTCCTTGAAATACACGTCCACCTTCATGCCGGCGACCAGCGGTCCCGGCTCGCTCAGGTCGACCAGCACCTCCACCACATCGATGTCGGTCAAGCTGCGCTGGCTCACCGTGCTGTTGCGGCCCGGTTGCACCAACTGTGCGACGAACGAGACCTTGCCGGCGAAGTCCCGGCCGCGGAATGCCGCAGCCCGCACCACCGCGGCCTGCCCGGCCTTGATCTTCTCGATGTCGCGCTCGTCGACCTCGGCGCGGACGCGCAGGGACGACATGTCGCCGATCAGAACCAGCGGCTGAGTGCCGGCGGGCGCAGCGAGTTCGCCGCGCTCTCGCATTCATCTGCAGGATGGTGCCGTTGATCGGGGCGCGGATCGTGAGCTTCTCCAGCGTCGCCCGCGCGCCCTGCAGGTCGGCGCGCGCCGCGTTGTACTGTCCCTCGGTGACCGTCGGCAGCGGCGCATCGGCTGTGATCCGACGCAATTCGTTCCTCTGCTGCGCCAGCCGCGCCTGCGCCTGCGTCAGTGCCGCACGCGCCGCATCGACATCCGCGCCCGTCGCGGCCGGCGCGCTTGTCGATGCTCGCTTTGTCGAACAGGCCGCGCGAGCTCGAACACGGAGTCCTCGGAATCGGCCGACCGCATCCTCGGCGCGGCGCCGTGGGCCGGCGCCTGACGGCGTCGACTCCTTGTCGCGAACGCGCTGGCGCATCGCAGCCTGCGCCTCGGCGGAGGCGAGTTGCGCGCGTGCTTCGCGCGTCGACGAGTTGGACCAGCGGCTCGCCGGCCGACACGGTGTCGTTCGCGCTTGACCAGCACCTTGTCGATCACACCCATGACAGGCGCGGCCAGCTTGATCGCGCCCGAGACCGGCTCGACCCGGCCAGGCGCCACCGCCAGCCAGCTCTTGTCGTCGGCGGCTCTCGCTGCCGGCGGCGTACGACGCTGCCGATGCCATCAGGCCACCGGCGCGGCGAGCCCGGCCGCATAGCAGCGCGGCGAGGCGGATGATCCTGGCGTCTGGATCGGCCCTTGTCGCGATCATGAGTTCGATGCTTTCCTTGCTGGACTGAGGCTCTCTTCGCCGACGATCCGGCCGTCCTCGATGCGGATGATGCGATCGGCGAACGGCAGGTGCGCGGATCGTGCGTGACGACCAGTACCGCGCGTGTCGGGTCCTTGGCGATGTCAGCGAGCAGGGTCATGATGGCCTGTCCGTTTTCAGTGTCGAGCGCGCCGGTCGGCTCGTCGGCGAGAATGGCTTTGGCTTCGCCTACGATCGCGCGAGCCACGGCGATGCGCTGCTGCTCGCCGCCGGAGAGCTCGAGCGGACCGCGATTTCGCTTGTGGCCGAGGCCGACGCGGGCGAGCACATTGCGTGCCGCCTCTATTGCGCGCGCGAGGAGTTGCCGCGCACGTCCAGCGCCAGGCGGATGTTCTCCTCGGCGGTCAGAGTCGGAAACAGATGATAGGACTGGAAGATGAAGCCGATGTGATCGCGCCGGAGCCTGGCCAGCTCCTCGGGATCGGCGCCTGCGGTCGATTGGCCGGCAACGCGGACCGTGCCGCTGGCCGGCGTCATCAGGCAGCCGAGGATCGAGAGCAGCGTGGTCTTGCCGCTGCCCGACGGGCCCATCAAGCAGCGCCAGCTCGCCGCCCTTGAGTGAGAGGCTGACGCCCTTCAGCGCCTGCACGCGGCCGGCCCCCTGGCCGAGGAATTGCACGATGTCGTTTGCCTCGAGCACGGTCTCGGTCATCGCGTGAACACCAGCGTAGGATCGATGCGCATGATCTTCACGATCGCGGCCATCGCCGAGCCGACGCACATCAAGAGCGTCAGGAGAAACAAGTCCCGTCGTCAGCACTGGCGTCACCGTTACCGGCAGCGCGGATCCGGCGGTCATGCTGACCACGACGCCGGAGACCGCCGCCGCGCCGGCAAAGCCGATGATGGCGCTGAGCACCGCCTGCCAGATGATCACCGTGTAGATGTAGTTGCTGGACGATCCGATGGCGCGCAAGGTCGCAAACTCGTTCAGATGATCCTTGGTGCTCGAATACAAGGTCTGAGCCACGATGACCGTGCCGACGATGAAGCCGAGCAGGGCGCCGCCGAACAACGCTGCGCCGGCGCCGGTGCCGAACAGCCAGAACGATTGGCTGCGACGACGGAATTCGCGCGTTGTCAGGACGTCGACGTCGGGGAGTCTGGCGCGCAGCTCCTTGCGGACGTCATCGACATCGGCCTGGGGCGCGACGCGCACCAGCAGGTAGGACGCCTTGTTGGCCGGGACGCCGGTATAGGCATGGCCGCGGTCGAGATCGGTAAAGACATAGGGCGTGGTCGTGAAGGAGCGGATGCCCTTGGTCACCGCCACCACCTGCACCTTCTGGTCGCGGATCTCGGCATTGTCGCCAGGCGCGCTGACGCCGAGCCTCTCGAAATAGGATTGCTCGACCGCCACGGCGCCGGGAATCGCGAGGTCGTCGAGCCGGCCGGCAACCACGTTCCACGGATGCAGGCTCGCGGCGTCAAGTTCGGCGCCGACCATGAAGACCGGCGTCGTGGTGCCCGTGGGCAGGCGCCATTGCGCATAGCCGATGACGAGCGGGGTCACGCCTGCAACCCCCTTGACGGCCAGCGCCCGAAACCGCTGCCGCTCGTCCAGCAGCGACGGATCCTCGAAGCATTTGGTGCCGGTCGGCATGATCCAGAGATCGGCGTGGGCGTGATCGATCATGGTCGTGACCATGCGTCGGAAGCCGACATAAAGTCCGAGCTGGACCGTGACCAGCACGATGGAGAAGACAATTCCAATGATGGTTGCAACGAAACGAAGCCGGTCATGGAACAGGTTTCGGGAGGCGAGCCTGAACTTCAGCGACATGAGCTGTGAACCATCCGGATTTGGCCCCCATTCCATCTGCTTCGCGAACGCATGTCCACGCCGGCTCGCCGCTTGCCACCAAAAGTCGCAAGCTGCGCCGGTAGGTGCGCTCATCGGTCCAGGCTTTACCCCCAACATGCTCCTTCAACGCTGGAGATCGGCCATTTCCGTGGCGCCGACGGCGATATTCGGCTTGTTTTGACTGGAGACTGCCATCGGCCGCATTGATGAATCGAGACGTCCCCGGCATGCTGGCCGGCGGCGATGGTCGCGAGCGATCAGAGAGGAGAACGCACCCGGATGGTCCTCCCCGACGGCTATTCCGATGTCCCGGCCGGCAAGTTGGCGGCGGTGGTCACGCATCTCGAAATGCTGGCGCCGCCTGCGTTGTCGCCAGAGCCGTCACATGCATGGACGGTCCGTCGCGTCGCAGAGCCGCGTCTCGACTGGTATCGCGATCTCTACACCCGCGTCGGCGCGGACTGGATCTGGTCGTCGCGCCTGCTGATGGATGATGCGGATCTTACCGCGGCGATCGATGTCGACGGCGTCGAGGTTTATGCGCTGGTGCATAACGGCCGCGACGAGGGCCTGCTGGAGCTGGATTTCCGCGCGCCCGGCACTTGCGAGATCGTGTTCTTCGGTGTCACCGCGAAGCTGATCGGCAGCGGCGCCGCGCGTGCGCTGATGGATCATGCGTTGCGGCGCGCCTGGTCGAAGCCGGTCGGCCGCGTCTGGCTGCACACCTGCACCTTCGATTCGCCCCGCGCGCTTGGCTTCTATCAGCGCGCCGGCTTCCGGCCTTTCCGCCGCCAGGTCGAAGTGGTCGACGATCCCAGGCTCGACGGCACCCTGCCGCGCCACGTGGCCACGCATGTGCCTTTGATCGCGTGAAGGGGCAGGTAGCTACGACTGCGTTTCGTCCTTGGTCGTCTCCTCCTGCGCTTCCAGCATCACCTTCAGCGTGTCGGCGCTGAGCTTGCCGGAGGTGGAGGGGATGTGCCGCTCGGCGGCCTCGATGGGCGTTCCCTGAGGAGGCCGGTTCGAGCGGGGCGCAGGCGCGGGGCGCGGGCCCTCGTCGATGTCGTCAGTCTCGTCGGAGCCGTCGGCCGCGCGCTTGGCCCAGACGCCGCCTGCGCCGCGTTTGCGCCGGGCCTCTCTCGGCCTGGGCGGCTCCGGCGTGGTGATGATCGGCGGCAGCGTGTGATGGCGCGACACGGGCGATGCTCCGTTGTTCCCCGATGGAACAGCAGCAACTGATTCGTCGCAATGCGGCCAGTGACGATTTGGTCATCATAGCGGTTGCATATTACAGTCGGCGCAAACAAAAGACGAGCTGTCCCGCGGCTCAAGCATACTCGGCCGCGCCGTCACGTCCGCCGCATCGCCTCCGGCGCATCGGGCTGCGCCAGCGGACGCGCCTGCGCGAAAGCCGGCAGCGCCATCGCGGTATCGAAGATGCGCGTGACGGTCGGGTAGGGCGCCAAGTCGATCTTCTGCACTGTTGCGAATGTCACGAGGCCGACCATGCAGATGTCCGCGAAGGTCGGGCCGTCGCCGTGGGCGAAACGGCCGGTCTCGGGATCGCCCGCGAGCCGCGCTTCCAGCGCGCGCAGGCTCTCGCTGGCCCAATGCCGCAACCAGGCCGTCTTCTGCTCCGGCGCGAGCTTCAAGTCCTCGGTGAGGTAACGCTGCACGCGCGGCACGATCAGCGGATGCATGTCGCCGGCGACCATCGAAGCCAGCGCGCGGACCCGCGCCCGGCCCGCCGCGTCGTTCGGCAGCAACTTCGGCGTCGGGTAGGTTTCTTCGAGATATTCGAGGATCGCCAGCGATTGCGTCAGCACGCGGCCGTCGTCGAGCACCAGCGACGGCAGCGCCATCTGCGGGTTGATGCGCGCATACGCAGCATCGAGATGCTGCTGCTTGTCGATGTCGACCAGCACGACCTCGTGCGCGACGTTTTTCAGGTTCAGCGCGATCCGCACCCGAAAGCTCGCAAGCGATCGCCAGAAGGAATAGAGTTTCATGTCGGGACTCCGCTTGGTCGCACTCTCGCAGGCAGGGGATTATGCGAGTTCGTAGCGGGGCGCGATATTAACAACACTGTCATCGCCCGCGCAGGCGGGCGATCCAGTATTCCAGAGCCATGAGTGCTCGAACCGAGACGCTGCGGCGTACCGGATGCCCCGCCTGAAGCGGGGCATGACAGCAGGGTTGCATGGGCGACTTGCTGCGCGCCGGAGGCAAAGCTACTTCGCCCCGACCGCCTTCTTGCGCCAGGCCAGGTGCACGGCGCAGGCGCAGCCGGGCGGATGGCCGGCGAGCTCCTTCGACGCCGCATCGTCGAGGCCGGTGTCGTTGGCGGGCACCGCCGCCGCAATCGACGCCGCGGCGTCCTTCGGTCGCACCGCCTGCGATGGGATGTAGTTGAGGATCGGCGCCAGCCAGCGCTCGATCTCCGCCGCTTCCATATCCTTGCGTGCAGCGTAGTCCTCGACCTGGTCGCGCTCGATCTTGCCAACGCCGAAATAGAAGCTTTCGGGGTGCGAGAAATAGAGCCCCGAGACCGACGAGCCCGGCCACATTGCAAAGCTCTCGGTCAGCTTCACGCCGGAATTGCTCTCGGCATCGAGCAGTTTGAACAGCGTCGCCTTCTCGGTGTGGTCGGGCTGCGCCGGATAGCCGGGCGCAGGGCGGATGCCCTGATACTTCTCCAGGATCATCTCTTCGTTCGACAGCGCCTCGTCCGGCGCATAGGCCCAGAACTCGCGGCGCACGCGCGCATGCATGCGCTCGGCAAAAGCTTCGGCGAGGCGATCGGCCAGCGCCTTCACCAGGATCGAGGAGTAGTCGTCATTGGCGTTCTTGAAGCGGTCGGCGACGACGTCCTCGCCGATCCCCGCCGTGACGACGAAGCCGCCGATATAGTCCGCAATGCCGGAGGCGCGCGGCGCGATGAAGTCCGACAACGCGGTGTTGAAGCGGCCCTCGCGCTTCTCGAGCTGCTGCCGCAGCGTGTGCAACGTCGCGATCTGTTTGGTGCGCGTCTCGTCGGCATAGACGACGATGTCGTCACCCTCGGCATTGACGGGCCAGAAGCCGATGGTCGCGCGCGCGGTGAACCACTTCTCCTTGATGATGCGATCGAGCATCTTGCGGGCGTCGTCATAGAGCGCACGCGCGGCCTCGCCGACCATGGCATCGTCGAGGATGGCGGGGAAGCGGCCGGCGAGCTCCCAGGCCTGGAAGAACGGAGTCCAGTCGATGTAGGGCACGAGCTCGGCGAGATCGTAATCGGCGAAGCTTCTCAAGCCGAGGAAGCTCGGCTTCACCGGCGGTGTCTTGGCGAAGTCGATCCTGGTCGCGTTGGCGCGCGCAGCGGCCAGGGTCAGGCGCTTCTTGTTGGCCTGGCCGCGCAGATGCGCCTCTGCGATCTTGGCATATTCGCTGCGCACGTCGTTAGCGTAAGCATCCCTGCGTTCGGGCGACAGCAGCGAGGAGGCGACGCCGACCGCGCGGCTGGCATCGTTGACATGCACGACGGGGCCGTTGCGGTAGTTCGGATCGATCTTCACCGCTGTGTGCACGCGGCTGGTGGTGGCGCCGCCGATCAGAAGCGGCATCTGCATGTGCTGCCGTTCCATCTCGGCCGCGAGATAGGCCATCTCGTCGAGCGAGGGCGTGATCAGGCCGGAGAGGCCGATGATGTCGGCCTTCTCGGCTTTCGCCGTGTCGATGATCTTGGCCGCGGGCACCATCACGCCGAGATCGACCACCTCGAAATTATTGCACTGGAGCACGATGCCGACGATGTTCTTGCCGATGTCGTGCACGTCGCCCTTGACGGTCGCCAGCACGATCTTGCCGGCGGAGGACCGCTCGGCAACGGCGCCCTTGTTGGCGGCCTTCTCCGCCTCCATGAACGGCATCAGATAGGCGACCGCCTGCTTCATCACGCGCGCCGACTTCACCACCTGCGGCAAAAACATCTTGCCGTCGCCGAAGAGGTCGCCGACCACGTTCATGCCGGCCATCAGCGGGCCTTCGATCACGTGAAGCGGTCGCTCGGCCGCGGCGCGGGCTTCCTCGGTGTCGGCTTCGATATATTCGGTGATGCCATGGACCAGCGAATGCGCGAGACGCTTCTCGACCGGCCATTCGCGCCAGGCGAGATCGGCTTCCTTGACCTGCTTGCCCTGGCCACGGAATTTCTCCGCCAGCGCCAGCAACCGTTCCGACGCCGTGGGATCGCGATTGAGGATCACGTCCTCGCAGACCTGGCGCAACTCGGGATCGATGTCGTCATAGACGATCATCTGCCCGGCATTGACGATGCCCATGTCCATTCCGGCCTTGATGGCGTGATACAGGAACACCGAGTGCATGGCTTCGCGCACCGGCTCGTTGCCGCGGAACGAGAACGAGAGGTTGGAGACGCCGCCCGAGATATGGGCGTGCGGCAGGTTCTGGCGGATCCATCTGACGGCCTCGATGAAGTCGACACCGTAATTGTTGTGCTCCTCGAGCCCGGTCGCAATCGCAAAGATATTCGGATCGAAAATGATGTCCTCGGGTGGGAAGCCGACCCGCCCGATCAGGAAGTCGTAGGCGCGCTTGCAGATCTCGATCTTACGTTCGTAGGTGTCGGCCTGGCCCTTCTCGTCGAACGCCATCACCACCACGGCGGCGCCGTGGCAGCGCGCGATCGTGGCCTCGTGCAAGAACTTCTCCTCGCCTTCCTTGAGCGAGATCGAGTTCACGACCGGCTTGCCCTGCACGCATTTCAGGCCGGCCTCGATGACATGGAATTTCGAGGAATTGACCATCACGGGCACGCGGGCGATGTCGGGCTCGGCTGCGACCAGATTGAGGAAGGTCCGCATCGCGGCCTCCGAGTTGAGCAGGCCCTCGTCCATGTTGACGTCGATCACCTGGGCGCCGTTGGCGACCTGGTCGCGCGCGACCTGCAGCGCCGCGGTGTAGTCGCCAGCGGTGACAAGCTTGCGGAATTTCGCCGAGCCCGTGACGTTGGTGCGCTCGCCGACATTGACGAAGGGGATCGCGGGCGTCAGCTCGAACGGCTCGAGACCTGAGAGCCGCAGCCGCGGCGCGATCTCCGGCACTTCGCGCGGCTTGTGCGGGGCCACGGCAGCAGCGATCGCCGCGATATGGTCCGGCGTGGTGCCGCAGCAGCCGCCGACGATGTTGACGAGGCCGTCGCGCGCGAATTCGCCGACCAGCCGCGCCATATATTCCGGCGTCTCGTCATACTGGCCGAATTCATTGGGCAGCCCGGCATTCGGATAGGCGCAGACCAGCGTATCGGCGACGCGGCCGATATCGGCGATATGCCCGCGCAGGTCCTCGGCGCCGAGCGCGCAGTTGAAGCCGATCGTCACCGGCTTGGCGTGCCGCACCGAATTCCAGAATGCTTCCGGCATCTGGCCCGACAGCAGGCGGCCGGATTTGTCGGTGATGGTGCCGGACACCATCACCGGAATGTCGATGACGCGCTCCTCGCAGATCTCCGCGATCGCATAGAGCGCGGCCTTGGCGTTCAGCGTATCGAAGATGGTCTCGACCAGCAGGATATCAGCGCCGCCGTCGAGCAGACCCTTGGCCTGTTCGCCATAGGCGATGCGCAGATCGTCGAAGGTCACGGCACGGTAGCCGGGATTGGATACGTCGGGCGAGATCGAGGCGGTGCGGTTGGTCGGGCCCATGGCACCGGCGACGAAGCGCGGCTTGCCGTCTTCGGCCGCGACCAGCTCGGCGGCATTGCGCGCCAGCCGCGCGCCTTCGAAATTGAGGTCATAGATGATGTCGGTCAGGTCGTAGTCGGCCTGCGCGATCGTCGTCGAGGAGAACGTGTTGGTGGCGACGATGTCGGCGCCGGCGCGCAGGTACTGCGCGTGAATGTCCTGGATCGCCTGCGGCTGGGTCAGGATCAGCAGATCATTGTTGCCGCGCAGGTCGCGATGAAAGTCCTTGAAGCGCGCGCCACGAAAGGCAGCTTCATCGAACTGCAGCGCCTGGATCATGGTGCCCATGGCGCCGTCGAGCACGAGAATGCGCTTCGACGCAGCGGCGAGCAGGGCGGTACGCGAGGGCGAAACGGGTACGGACATCAGGCGGCAGCTTTCTTGGCGCTGTTCGGGCGAATGCCGAGCAGATGGCTGATCGCGAACACGAGATCAGCGCGGTTCATGGTGTAGAAATGGAAGGTGTCGACGCCGCGCTTGGCGAGCTTCTGCACCTGGCCGGCGGCAACGGTCGCCGCCACCAGCTTGCGGGTCTCGGCATCGTCGTCGAGGCCGTCGAATTTCGCGGCGAGCCATTCCGGCACGGTGGTGCCGGCGCGGGTCACGAAGCCGCGGGCCTGCTTGAAATTGTGCATCGGCATGATGCCCGGCACGACCGGGATGTCGATGCCGCGGGCGCGGACACGGTCGAGATAGCGGAAGTAGAGGTCGTTATCGAAGAACACCTGGGTGATGGCGCGGGTGGCGCCGGCATCGACCTTGGCCTTGAGCATGTCGATGTCGGCCTCGAAGTCGAGGCTTTCGGGATGCTTCTCGGGATAGGCCGAGACCGAGACCTCGATGTCGGGATGGCGCTTCTTGATGCCGGCGATCAGCGCGGGCGAGCTCTGATAGCCGTCGGCATGGGTGAAATAGGGCGTGCCGATGCCGCCGGGCGGATCGCCGCGCAACGCCACGATGTGGCGGACGCCGACCTCGTGATAGCGGTCGACGATCTCGTCGATCTCAGTGCGAGCCGAGCCGACGCAGGTGAGATGCGCGGCCGGCAGCAGGCTGGTCTCTTTCAGGATGCGGGAGATGGTGGCGTGGGTGCGCTCGCGCGTCGAGCCACCGGCGCCATAGGTCACCGAGACGAAATTCGGCTCCAGCGGCGCGAGCCGCTCGATCGAGGTCCACAGCGTCCGATCCATCTCCTCGGTCTTGGGCGGAAAGAACTCGAAGGAGATTTTCGGCCGTGTCAGCCCGGCGGGTCCATTGGCGATGGGCGTCGTCAGGTCGGTCATGTCTCAGGCGCTCCGCTGGGCGTCAACTTCGGCTCATGGCCCCTCCGAGGGGACCTGAGGCGGCAAGATAAGCGAAACGAGCTGGAACCAACAGCCCACTCACCATGGGAAATTGCCCACGACATGGTAGAATTTAGATATCAGAGACCAGGCCTGTGATTGCTGTGCTAGCCGAGTTATGGCATAAAACGGGAAGTTATATCGACGAATGGCGCAAATCTGATCCTTACCAAGGTGGGCAGAACCTCATGCGCTTCAAAATTGAGCCTATGTCGCCCACCTCAGATTGAGGACTGCTGCGGGCTGAGCCACAGTCCTCACCTGTGACGGCCGCTCTTTGTCCGCCGCTCCATCCGCACTAGCTTAGGCACATGATCCCGCTTTCAGTCCTCGACCTCTCCGTCACCACCACAGCCACCAAGGCCTCTGCGGCGCTGCGCAACAGCATCGATCTGGCTGTCCACATCGATGGCCTCGGCTATGCCCGCTACTGGACCGCCGAGCACCATAGTCTTGCGTCGGTCGCGAGCCCGGCGCCCGACGTCATGATCGGCCAGATCGCTGCGGTGACGAAACGCATCCATGTCGGCTCCGGCGGGGTGATGCTGCCCAACCATGCGCCGCTGGTGGTGGCCGAGCGCTTTAAGATGCTGGAGGCGCTGTTTCCGGGCCGGATCGATCTCGGACTCGGACGCGCGCCCGGCACCGACGGCACCACGGCCTATGCATTGCGGAGCCGGCTCGACCGCCGCGAGGGCGACGATTTCCTGGAGCGGCTGCATGAGCTGACCTTGTGGGAGACCCGCGAGTTTCCGGCCGGCCATCCTTATCACAACGTGATCGCGATGCCGGACGACGCGCCGCTGCCGCCGATCTGGCTGCTCGGCTCCAGCGACTATTCGAGTGAGCTCGCCGCGCAGGTCGGGATGGGCTTCGCCTTCGCGCATCATTTCGCCAGCCATGACGCCATCCATGCAATGACCAACTACCGCACCCGTTTCACGCCGTCGCGCTGGCGCGCCATGCCGCATGCGATCCTCGCGGTGGCCGTGGTGACGGCGGAAACGGACGCGGAGGCCGAGCAACTCGCGTCTTCGATGGACCTCAACCGCCTGCGCCGGGAGCGCGGCCAATATGCGCCGCTGCCGAGCCCGGAGGAGGCGGCCGCCTATCCCTACACGGACGCGGATCGCGCCGTGATCGCGCGCAACCGCAAGCGGCTGTTTGTCGGTCAGTCCGGCAACGGTGATGGCGAAGCTCAAGCCGATGATCGAGGAAAGCCAGGCCGACGAGCTGATGGTGATCTCGGCGATCTACGACCACGAGGCGCGGAAGCGGTCGTACAGCCTGCTCGCGGACGCGTTCGGGTTGGAGCGGCCGGCATAGACGCGGTCGATCTCGCAAGGCGAGAACCACGGGCGCTGAGCTGTTCTCACCACGTGATCAACGGAGAACGATGCATCCAGGTGTCGTCGCGCACCTGGTCCAGGACGAAGCGCGCGACGTCTGCCCGCGATATCGTTCCGCCATGGAAGCCGGAAAGATCCGTAAGCGCGCGGAGCGCATGGCCGCCGGGTCTATCGTTCAGGACGGAGGGGCGGACCAGAACCCAGTCGAGGCCGCTGTCTCTGACGATCGCCTCCTGCCGGTTCTTGTCGGCATACACCTTGCGCAAGAGCATCGGGAAAATCAGATTGTCGAACAAAAAGCCGCCGTGCCCGACGCTGTCGCCGGCGCCCATGCCGGTGATGCAAACCAGACGCGAGACCTGTTCGGCCGTCATGGCGCTGACGAGTGATCGCGTGGCCGTGGAGAGAAGCGTGACCTCGCGAAACGGGCTCGCGGGGGTACCCAGGCTACTCACCACCGCGTCCCGTCCCTTGAGAGCTTCGCGCAAAGCGACTTCATCGCGGGCGTCCCCGACGATGACTTTCGCGCCTTTCAAATCGCTGGCCTTCTCGGGTGAGCGCACGAGCGCGGCAACGTCGTACCCTCGCGCCAGCGCTTGGGCGACGATCAGGCGGCCGGTGCCGCCGGTCGCTCCAAGCACCAGTATTTTCGGTTGCGCGGTTTGGAGTTTATCGGTTTCGGGATTGGTCATGAATGCCTCCTTGAGGAGCGGGACGACCTCTTCGGAGGCCGTCCCTTCGGTGGGATTCTTTCGCCGGCGATGTCGCCGCCCTATTTGCTCGAAGCTGCGATCTCGGCAGCGAAGTCGCGATAGGAGCGCAGCGGCCGGCCCAGCAGCGCGGTCAGGCGCGCGACATCGCCGTGACTCGGGGATCATTCCCTCAGTGAGGAAGCGCTCGCTCATCAGCCGCATGTCGAATGCCATCCAGCTCGGCATGAACTGCCTGAGGTTCTTCTCGAACCCCGCGGTGTCGTCGCCGCCATAGGCGATCGTACGGCCCAACACCTCCGACCAGATGGCGGCGACATCTGCTCCTCGCAGCGTATCGGGACCGACGAGGTTGATCCGGTCGAGCGGGAGCGGCGCGGCGGACTGCTCGCGGCGGATCAGCTCGATGGCCGCGATCTCGCCGATGTCGCGCGCGTCGATCATGGCGAGGCCCTTGCTGCCGATCGGCATCGGGTAGACGCCATATCCGAGCACGACGTCCTTGATCGTGACGTCGTTGTTCATGAAGTAGGCCGGGCGCAGGATGGTGGCGCCAAAGCCCATCTGCTCGATCATGCGCTCGACACCGAACTTGCCGGCGAAGTGCGGCACGTTCACGTAGCGGTCGCTGTGGATCACCGAGAGGTAGACGATCCGCTCGATGCCCGCCTCGCGGGCCAGGTTGAGCGCGATCAGAGCCTGCGTGAATTCATCAGCCGTGACGGCGTTGAGCAAGAACAGCGTGGACACGCCTGCAAAGGCACCGCGCAGCGAGTCGACATCGAGCAGGTCGCCCTGCACGACGGCGACGCCGGCCGGGAGATTGGCCTTGGCGGGATCGCGGACGAGGGCGCGCACATCGGCGCCGCGTTTGACGAGCTGTTCGACGACGTGACGGCCGACGGTGCCGGTGGCGCCGGTGACGAGGATGGTCATGGGATCACTCCAGGATTGGGGGGCAGAAGACACCCCATAAATGATTGATCCACATTCGTGCCGATAGCCGCTATATCTGGACAGACTGTCTCACTGGTGGAACGATGGACCTGCTGGCTCTCGCCGATTTCAACCTGGTCGCCCGGCATGGCGGCTTCGGACGCGCCGCACGCGCGACCGGGCGCCCGAAAGCAACTCTGTCCCGCCGGGTTGCGGAGCTGGAGGCCAGCCTCGACCTGCGCCTGATCGAGCGCGGCGCGCGCGCCCTGAAGCTCACCGAGGAAGGGCGGGCGCTTTACGAGCGGACCGGGGCGCTTCTCACGGAGCTCGACGAGACTGCGGCCGCGATCGCCTCCGGTGGCGCCACGCCGCGCGGCAGGTTGCGGATCAGCGCGCCGTTGCTGTTCTCGCAGACCGCGATGGGCAGGCTCGCGGCCGGATTCGCGTTGACGTTTCCGCAGGTCCGGCTGGAGGTCACGACCGAGGACCGGCCCGTCGACATGATCGAGGAAAGCTACGACGTGGTGATCCGGGTCAATCCCGATCCCGATGACAGCCTGGTCGGGCGGATCTTTCTGCGCGATCGGCTGGTGGTCGTGGCGAGCCCAAGCCTTGCCCGGCCGACGGATAATTCAGCTGTTCCGGCGGTCGTGCGCAGTGTGGGTGATCGGATTGCGGCCTGGGATGTGACGGCAAGTGGACGGCCACGCGGACGGTCGCGCATCGCGATCGATCCGGTCCTTCGCCTGTCGTCGCTCGTCATGGTCCGCGACGCCGTGCGAGCAGGCGTCGGCGCCGGGCGCCTTCCATTGTCGCTCGTCAGTCATGATCTGGCTGCCGGCACGCTGGTCCATTGGGGCGACGTCGACGGACCCGAGATCGCTTTGTGGGCGCTCTATCCATCACGGCGGCTGTTGAGCACGCGTGTCTCCGCCTTCCTCGACTACTTGAAGGAAGCCTTTCCTACGGGAACGCCTGCCGAGCTGGCGGCCTATGTCGGCGGATAGGCTTCAGTCCTGCGTCTCGCTGAACGTTGCGCGGAACGGGTGGCCGGGATAGACGCCGACGATGCGGAATTCGCGGGAGAAGAATTTCAGCTCCTCGATCGCGTAGGCCAATCCCTTGTCGTCGGGGTGACCCTCGACATCGGCATAGAATTGCGTGGCGAAGAACTCGCCGTCGACCATGTAGCTTTCCAGCTTGGTCATGTTAACGCCGTTGGTGGCAAAGCCGCCGAGTGCCTTGTAGAGCGCTGCGGGCAGGTTGCGCACCCGAAATACAAAAGTCGTGACCAGCGGGCCGGAGTTTTGCGCGGCCCATTTCGGCTCGCGCGCCAGCACCACGAAGCGCGTGGTGTTGTGGGCTTCGTCCTCGACATTCTCGGCGAGGATCTCGAGCCCGTAGATTTCGCCGGCGAGCCGCGTGGCGATCGACGCGCAGGTTTTGTCGCCGCGCTCGGCCACGATGCGGGCGCTACCGGCAGTATCGGCGGCGACGATCGCCTTGATGCCGAGCTTGCGGATGATGTTGCGGCACTGGCCGAGCGCGTGGACGTGGCTCTCGACTGTCTTGATGTCGCCGAGCTTGCTGCCCTTGATGCCCAGCAGCTGGTGGTGAACCGGCAGGAACCATTCGCCGACGATGTGGAGGCCCGAGGCCGGCAACAGATGATGGATGTCGGCGACGCGGCCTGCGACCGAATTCTCGATCGGGATCATGCCGAGATCGGCCTCACCCGAGGCGATCGCCGCCAGCGCGTCCTCGAAGGTCGGACAGGGCATCGGCTCGGCGTCGGGATAGGCTTCGGACACGGCGATGTGGGAATTGGCACCCGGCTCGCCCTGGAATGCGATTTTCAACTTCGTGCTCATGAGGCGCCTTGTAGCAGCCGCTCACCCCTTGGAAAGGGCACGGCGGGCGGTTTCGAGGTCTGCCGGGGTATCGACCCCGAGCGGGACCGAGGTGACGATCGCTGCATCGATCCGCATGCCCGCTTCCAAGGCCCGCAGCTGTTCGAGCTTTTCGCGCGCTTCCAGCGGTGACGGCGGCAGCTTGACGAAGCGCTCGAGCGCCGTGCGTCGGTAGGCGTAGAGGCCGATATGGTGGTATCGCGGTCCATCGCCATAAGGTGCGGTGGCCCGGGTAAAATAAAGCGCGCGGAGACGGTCACGGCCGGCCGCCGAACCGACCAGCTTCACGACGCTCGGGTTCGTGTGCTCCTCCGCCTCGCGGATTTCGGCCACCAGCGTTCCAATGTCGACGGCGGCATCATCCAGCAGCGCGAGCGCGGCGCGGATGTCCTGCGGAGGAATGGTCGGCAGGTCGCCTTGGACATTGATGATGGCCTCGGCTTCATGACGCGGGTCGAGCTTCTCCAGCGCCTCGAAAATGCGGTCCGAGCCGGAGGGATGGTTGGGGCTCGTCATGACAGCTTCGCCGCCATGGGCGGTGACCGCGTCCGCGATCTCCTTCGTGTCAGTCGCGACTGCGACCCGGCCGATGGCGGCTTCCTCCGCCCGGCGCAGCACATGCACGATCATCGGCAGGCCGGCGATATCCAGCAGCGGCTTGCCGGGCAGACGGGTCGCGGCCATGCGGGCGGGAATCAGCACGAGGTTGCGGGAGTTGGTCATCCTGGACGAATGGTCCTGAGATATGCCGGATCAGTGGGGACAGAGGCAAAAGCGGCCCGCTTATACGGGTTGCCAGACCACGGGCAAACCGATATCTCACTCCTGCCGAAGGGGGGAGGCAGCAATACCAATTCCTGAGGCGATCTCCATTTGCGACCTATCGGGTGCGACCCGTGGTCCAGAACAATGCAATTCCCGCCTCGGAGCCTGACCGAAGATGGACTCCTTCGAACTCAATAAGATTCTCGGCGCCGTCCTCGCCTCCTGTCTCGTCCTCTTGGTCACGAGCTTCACTGCGAATGCGCTGTTTGCCCCCAAGATGCCGGAGAAGCCTGGCTTCGAGATTGCCGTGAAGGCCGAGCCGGCAGCCGGCGAGAAGGGCGGCGCTGCGCCGGCCCCTGCCGAGCCGATCGAGAAGCTGCTGGCCAGCGCCTCGGTGCAGAAGGGTGAGGCCGCGGCCAAGAAGTGCCAGGCCTGCCACACCTTCGAGAAGGGCGGCCCGAACAAGGTCGGCCCGAACCTCTTTGGCATCGTCGGTGACAAGAGGGGCGAGGACCGCAACGGCTTCAACTTCTCGGCCGCGATGAAGGCCAAGGGCGGCACCTGGAGCATCGACGACCTGAACCAGTTCATCACCAACCCGAAGGCTTTCATTCCGGGCACGGCGATGGGCTTCGCCGGCATTCAGAAGGACTCGGAGCGCGCCGACGTGATCGCTTTCCTGAACTCGCTGTCCGACAACCCGAAGCCGCTGCCCACCGCAGCCAAGTAAAGCCTTTCCGGACGGCCTCATGCCGGTGCCGGACATCAGAGCGATACCGACGGCCAGGGTCATCCCTGGCCGTTTTTGCGTGAGGTGCATTGTTCCCTGCGAATTTGGGACCTTTCGCCGCAGCGCGGCCGTTCACAACCCGGTATCATGAGGAAAAAGCAACGTTATTTGCCGAACCCTTGCCGTATATTGCCGCCTCAATGAGTGGAACCCACGAGTCAGGTCCGGTTTTTTCCTCACGGCGCGAACCACGGCTTGTTGTGGGAGTCATGCTCAAGGGATTAAGCGGGGCGCAAAGGCGGTTCGTCCTGGCGCGTCCCCGGCCTCGGGCCGGCCTTGTTCAGAGGAAGTCTTGATTTGGCGATCACCCGACGACAGCTCCTGCAAAGCACGACCTTTGCCGCTCTCACCCCGGCGCTCGGCGCCACGGCCGCTCTCTCCATCACCAGTCCCGCGCAGGCCCAAGGTCAAGCTCAAGCCGCCACCGAACCGGCCTGGCGCCATGCGCTGTCGCTGTTCGGCGACATCAAATACCCCGAAGGCTTCAAGCGCTTCGACTACGTCAATCCGGATGCGCCGAAGACCGGCGTCGTTCGCATGTTCGAATTGGGCACGTTCGACAATTTCAACATCGTGGTTTCCGGTCTCAAGGGCATCGCTTGCCGGTGCCGTCGGGCTGACGGTCGAGAAGCTGACAACGGCCTCAATGGACGAGGCGGGGACCGCGTATGGCCAGCTCGCTGAAGCGGTCTCCTATCCCGATGACTTTTCCTAGGTGACATATCGTCTGCGCAGCGCAGCGCGCTGGCATGACGGCAAGCCCGTGCTTCCGGAAGACGTCGTCTTCTCCTTCGACGCGCTGAAGAAGAACAGCCCGATGTACAGCGCGTACTACCAGCACATCGTCAAATGCGAGCAGGTCGGCGAGCGCGACGTCAAGTTTACGTTCGACGCGCCCGGCAATCGCGAGTTGCCGATGATCGCCGGCGAGGTGTATGTGCTGCCGAAGCATTGGTGGGAAGGCACTGACGCGCAAGGTAACAAGCGCGATATCACCGCGACTACGCTGGAGGTTCCGTTGGCGTCCGGACCCTACCGGATCAAGGAGTTCGTCGCCGCGAGGTCAGTGGTGCTGGAGCGTGTCGCCGATTACTGGGGTAAGGACCGTCCTACCTCGGTCGGACAGAACAATTTCGACCAGATGCGGTTCGAGTACTTCCGGGACGACACCGTGGCGCGCGAGGCCTTCAAGGGCGACCAGCTCGACTGGTTTGGCGAGCGTAGCGGCAAGGAGTGGTCGACCGCCTATAATTTCCCGGCGGTGACGGAGAAGCGCGTCATCAAGGAGAAATTCCCCGACGCGAGTTCGGGACGCATGCAGGGCTTTGCGATGAACCTGCGCCGGCCATTGTTCGCTGACGTCAAAGTCCGGCGCGCGTTCAACTATGCCTATGACTGGGAGGAATGGACCGGCAGCTCTCGAATGGCGAGTACCATCGCGACAGCAGCTACTTCGACGGCATCCCCGAATTCATGGCGACCGGTGTTCCGGAAGGGCAGGAGTTGCAGATCCTGGAGACGGTCCGCGACAAGGTGCCGGCGGAGCTGTTCACGACGCCTTACAAGAATCCGGTTGGCGGCAGCGCGGAGCATCGCGCGCAACAATCTGCGCGAAGCGGCGCGGCTGCTGAAGGAGGCGGGCTTCGAGATTCGCGATCGCAAGCTTGTCGATCCCAAAGGCCAGCCGGTCAGCGTGGAGTTCCTGTCCCAGGATCCGGGCGACGAGCGCGGTATGCTGTTCTACAAGCCCTACGCTCGAGCGGCTCGGCATGACTGTCAATGATCCGGACCGTCGACAGCGTGCAGTATCAGAATCGTTTGCGTAGCTTCGACTTCGACATCATCACGGCCGTATGGCCGCAGTCGCTGTCGCCTGGCAATGAGCAGCGCGATTTCTTCGGTTCAGCGTCGGCGGACCGTCCCGGCTCGCGCAACATTCCCGGCATCAAGAACCCGGCGGTGGATGCGCTGATCGACCGCATCATCTTTGCCAAGAACCGTGACGAGCTGGTCGCGAGCTGCAAGGCGCTTGATCGTGTGTTGCTGTGGAATTGCTACGTCGTCCCACAATTCGCCGCAGGCTTCGAGCGCGACGCGCGCTGGGACCGCTTCAGCCATCCGGAGCCGCTACCCAAATACGGCGTCAGCGGTTTTCCGAATCTGTGGTGGTGGGACGCGGCGAAGGCGGCCAAGACGGGTGGCCGCTCTTGAGCCGCCTGCTGAGGGTATCGCGCCGCGGTGTGCTCGGGCTCGGCCTCGGCGCCATCAGCGCCGCGCAGTTTCGTCTCGCATCGGCCACCGAGGGCGGCACCGAAGCGCACGGCATGTCGGCATTCGGCGACTTGAAATATCCGGCCGACTTCGCGCATTTCGACTACGTCAATCCGGACGCGCCGAAGGGCGGGTTGTTTTCGCTGATCCCCTCGGTGCGGCTCTACAATCAGAACTTTTACACCTTCAATTCCTTCAACGCCTACATCATGAAAGGCGAGGGCGCGCAGGGCATGAACATGACCTTCGTGTCCCTGATGGCATCGGCCGCCGACGAGCCGGACGCGATGTACGGCTTTGCCGCCAAGTCGGTGGCGATCTCGCCGGACAAGCTGGTCTACCGCTTCACGCTGCGGCCCGAGGCGCGCTTTCACGACGGCTCGAAGATCACGGCGCAGGATGTCGCCTGGTCGCTGACCACGCTGAAGGAGAAGGGCCACGCGTTGATCACGACGCAGCTCCGCTTCATGGAGAAGGCTGAGGCGACCGATGACGCCACCGTGGTTGTCACGTTCGGCAAGGACCGCGCCCGCGATGTGCCGCTCTATGTCGCGGGCCTGCCGATCTTCTCCAAGGCCTATTATGCCGTGCATCCGTTCGACGAATCTACCGGTCGACGTGCCGCTCGGCAGCGGCCCCTACAAGGTCGGCAAATACGAGATCAACCGCTTCGTCGAATTCGAGCGGGTCAAGGATTGGTGGGCCGCGGATCTGCCGGTCAATCGCGGCAGCTACAATTTCGACGTGGTGCGCTACGAGTTCTATCGCGACCGCGACGTCGCTTATGAAGGTTTTACCGGCAAGAATTATCTCTATCGCGAGGAGTTCACGGCCCGGATCTGGGCGACGCGCTATGATTTCGCCGCCGTGAAGGACGGACGCGTCAAACGCGAGACCCTGCCCGACGAGATGCCGTCCGGCGGCCAGGGCTGGTTCTTCAACACCAGGCGCGACAAGTTCAAGGATCCGCGCGTGCGCGAGGCCTTCAACTACGCCTTCGATTTCGAATGGACCAACAAGACCATCATGTACGGCGCCTATACGCGTCTGGTGTCGCCGTTCCAGAACACGGACATGGTCGCCGAGGGACCGCCCTCGCCGGAGGAGCTGAAGCTGCTGGAGCCGTTCCGCGGCCAGGTGCCGGACGAAGTGTTCGGATCGCCCTTCGTGCCGCCGGTCTCCGATGGCTCGGGCCAGGACCGCACCTTGCTACGCAAGGCACAGCAGCTGCTCAATGAGGCGGGCCTCAAGATCAAGGACGGCAAGCGCACTTTGCCGAACGGCGAGGTCTTCAGGGTCGAATTCCTGGTCGACGACGTGGGGCTCCAGCCGCACCACGGGCCGTTCATCAAGAACCTTCAGCAGCTCGGCATCGACGCCACCTTGCGCATTGTTGATGCCGTGCAGTTCCGCGCCCGCCTCGAGGAATTCGATTTCGACATCGCCATGGAGCGGCTCTCGATGTCGGCGACGCCGGGCGACAGTCTGCGGCCCTATTTCGATTCGCGCCAAGCCTCGATCAAGGGCTCGTACAATCTGGCCGGGATCACCAGTCCCGCCATCGACGCGCTGGTCGAGAAGGCGATCGCCGCCGACAATCGCGCCGATCTGACCATCGCCTGCCGCGCGCTCGATCGCGTCTTTCGTGCCGGGCGCTACTGGGTTCCGCAATGGTATCGCTCGACCCATCCGCTTGCCTATTGGGACGAATTCGACCACCCCGCCAAGCTGCCGAAATATGCGCAGGCCGCCGGCGTGCCGGACATGTGGTGGTTTGACGCCGCCAAGGCCGCCAAGCTCGAGCAGGCGAAGTAATCCATGAGCGCCTATATCGCCCGCCGCATCCTGCTGATGGTCCCGACATTGCTCGGGATCCTGTTCGTGTCGTTCGTGGTCGTGCAGTTCGCGCCCGGCGGTCCGGTCGAGCGCGTGATCGCTCAGCTCTCCGGCGCGGACACCGGCGGCACCTCGCGCATCTCGGGTGGCGGCGGGGATTTTGGGGCGCGCAACACGACCCAGCCCGGCGTCGGCGCCGAGGCCGTGAACTCCAAATATCGTGGCGCGCAGGGGCTCGACCCGGCCTTCATCAAGAGCCTGGAGAAGCAGTTCGGCTTCGACAAGCCGGCGCCGGAGCGCTTCGCGCTGATGGTCTGGAACTATTCGCGCTTCGATTTCGGCAAGAGTTACTTCCGCGACATCAGCGTGCTGCAGCTGATCAAGGAGAAGCTGCCAGTCTCGATCTCGCTCGGCTTATGGATGACCTTGATCAGCTATTTGATCTCGATCCCGCTCGGCATCCGCAAGGCGGTCAAGGACGGCACCCGTTTCGACACCTGGACCTCAGCGGTCATCATCATCGGTTTCGCGATCCCGGGCTTCCTGTTCGCCATCCTGTTGATCGTGCTGTTCGCCGGCGGCTCGTTCCTCAACATCTTTCCGCTGCGCGGCCTCACCTCCGACGGCTGGTCGAGCTTTCCCTGGTACTGGAAGATTATCGACTATTTCTGGCACCTGACGTTGCCGCTGATCTCGATGTCGCTGGGCGCCTTTGCCACCATGACGCTGCTGACCAAGAACTCGTTCCTCGACGAGATCCGCAAGCAATATGTGATGACCGCGCGCGCCAAGGGCTGCAGCGAGCGGCAGGTGCTGTACAACCACGTGTTCCGCAACGCCATGCTGATCGTGATCGCCGGCTTCCCCGGCGCCTTCGTCAGCGCTTTTTTCGGCAGCTCGCTGCTGATCGAGACGATCTTCTCGCTCGACGGGCTCGGGCTGCTCTCGTTCGAGAGCGTGCTCAACCGCGATTATCCCGTGGTGTTCGGAACGCTCTTCATCTTCTCGCTGATGGGGCTTGTGATCAACCTGATCTCCGACCTGACCTATATGTGGATCGATCCGCGGATCGACTTCGAGGCGCGGGAGGTCTGATGACGATCACGGCGCCACCTCCTGTCGAAACAACCACGCATTCAGCCATCGGCGAAGCCGTGCCGCCGACGCAGCACGCCTTCCAGCCGTCGCCGCTGAACCGGCGGCGCTGGCAGAACTTCAAGGCCAACAAGCGAGGCTTCTGGTCGCTGTGGATCTTCCTGGTGCTGTTCGTGCTCTCGCTGTTTGCCGAGCTGATCGCCAACGACCGGCCGTTCCTGATCAAGTTCGACGGCCATCTCTATTTCCCGGCCTTCGTCACCTATCCGGAAACCGCCTTCGGCGGCGACTTCGAGACCGCGGCGGATTATCGCGACCCCTATCTGCAGAAGCTGATCGCGGACAAGGGCGGCACCGTGATCTGGCCGCTGATCCGCTATTCCTACGACACCCACAATCTCGATCTGCCGACGCCGGCGCCGTCGCCGCCGACCTGGCGGCTGACCGAGGCGCAATGCAGGCCGGTGGTCGAGAAGAAGGGCCTTAAGAGCTGCCGCGACCTCGAATACAACTGGCTTGGTACCGACGATCAGGGCCGCGACGTGGTGGCGCGGCTGATCTACGGCTTCCGCATCTCGGTGCTGTTCGGCCTGACCCTGACTTTCTTCTCGTCGATCATCGGCATCGCCGCCGGCGGCATCCAGGGCTATTTCGGCGGCTGGGTCGATCTGCTCTTCCAGCGCCTGATCGAGATCTGGAATGCGATCCCCTATCTCTATCTGCTGCTGATCCTCTCGGCGGTGCTGGTGCCCGGCTTCTTCACTTTGCTCGGCATCCTCCTGCTGTTCTCCTGGGTCTCGCTGGTCGGCCTGGTGCGCGCAGAGTTTTTGCGCGGTCGTAATTTCGAATACATCCAGGCCGCGCGCGCGCTCGGCGTCTCCAATGCCGTGATCATGGTCCGCCACCTGCTGCCGAACGCGATGATCGCGACCATGACGTTCCTGCCTTTCATCGTCTCGAATTCGGTGATGACCCTGACCGCGCTCGACTTCCTAGGCTTCGGCCTGCCGCCGGGCTCGCCCTCGCTGGGTGAATTGCTGTCGCAGGCGAAAGCCAATGTGCAGGCGCCGTGGCTCGGTCTCACCGGCTTCTTCTCGGTGGCGATCATGCTGTCGCTGCTGATCTTCATCGGCGAGGCCGTGCGTGACGCCTTCGACCCGCGCAAGACGTTCAGGTGATGAGCATGGACGCCGTCAACCAGCCGCTGCTCGCGGTCCACGATTTCTCGGTGGCCTTCCACCAGCCGGGCCGCACGTCGCTTGCGGTCGATCACATCTCGTTCGACATCAAGCGCGGTGAATGCGTCGCGCTGGTCGGCGAATCCGGCTCCGGCAAATCGGTCAGCGCGCTGTCGGTCCTGAAGCTGCTGCCCTATCCGCAGGCCTCGCATCCCTCGGGCAGCATCCGCTTCAACGGACGTGACCTGCTGCCGCTGTCGGAGCGCGAGATCCGCGAGGTCCGCGGCAGCGACATCTCGATCATCTTCCAGGAGCCGATGACCTCGCTCAATCCGTTGCACACGATCGAGCGGCAGATCACCGAGATCCTGCATCTGCACCGGCCGATGTCGAACAGCGCGGCGCGCGCGCGGACCCTGGAGCTGCTGACCCAAGTCGGCATTCCCGAGCCGGAGACGCGGCTCGGCAGCTATCCGCATCAATTGTCCGGCGGACAGCGCCAGCGCGTGATGATCGCGATGGCGCTCGCCAACGAGCCGGATCTGCTGATTGCCGACGAGCCGACCACGGCGCTCGACGTCACCGTGCAGGCCCAGATCCTGACGTCTGCTCGCCGACATCCGCGCGCGGCTCGGCATGAGCCTGCTGTTCATCACCCATGATCTCGGCATCGTCCGCCGCATCGCCGACCGGGTCTGCGTCATGAATGGCGGCAAGATCGTCGAGCAGGGCGAGGTCGAGCAGGTGTTCTCGGCGCCCAAGCATCCCTATACCAGGGCGCTGCTCGCGGCCGAGCCGAAGCCGGACCCCGCGCCGCCGCGGCCTGGAGCGCCGGTCGTGATGTCGGCCGACGACCTCAAGGTCTGGTTTCCGATCAAGCGCGGCCTGTTCCGCTCCACCGTCGGCCACATCAAGGCCGTTGACGGCGTCAGCCTCGCCGTACGCAAGGGCGAGACGCTCGGCGTCGTCGGCGAATCCGGCTCGGGCAAGACCACGCTCGGCCTGGCGCTGCTGCGGCTGATCTCCTCCGACGGGCCTATTGTTTTTCTTGGTAACAACATCCAGGGCCTGAAGTTCAAGCAGGTCCGCCCTTACAGACGCGACATGCAGATCGTGTTTCAGGACCCGTTCGGCTCGCTCTCGCCGCGCATGTCGATCGGCGACATCATCGCGGAAGGGTTGAGCGTGCATCAGCCCAGCCTGTCGCGCGGCGACCGCGAGGCGCGCGTGGTCAAGGCGCTCGAGGAGGTCGGGCTCGATCCCGAGACGCGCTTCCGCTATCCGCATGAATTCTCCGGCGGCCAGCGCCAGCGCATCTCGATCGCGCGTGCCGCGGTGCTGGAGCCGAGCTTCATCGTGCTCGACGAGCCGACCTCGGCGCTCGACATGCTGTTCCAGTCGCAGATGGTCGATCTGTTGCGCGAGCTGCAGCGCCGGCGCGAGCTGACCTACATGTTCATCTCGCACGATCTGCGCGTGGTCGCAGCGCTCGCCAGCCACCTGATCGTGATGCGTCACGGCAAGGTGGTGGAGGAGGGGCCGGCCGCGACGCTGTTCAAGGCGCCGAAGTCCGACTACACGCGCGCCTTGTTCGCCGCCGCCTTCCGCAACGAAGCCGCCGACGGCGGCGCGGTCGCGACGTAGAAGCTCAGGCACCTCGGCTGACTAATCAAACCAGCCCTGCCGCTTGAACCACAGCAGCGGCACCACGCCGCTGGCGATCACCGCGAGCCAGGCCAGCGGATAGCCGAATGTCCAGTTCAGCTCGGGCATGGTCTTGAAGTTCATGCCCCAGATGCCGACCAGGATGGTCGGCGGCACGCCGACGACCGAGACGATGGTCAGGATCTTGAACAGGTCGTTCTGCTGGATGTTGATGAAGCCGAGCACGGCATCGAGCAGCAGCTGGATCTTGTCCGACAGCCGGGTTTCGTAATCGCTCAGGGAGAGCACATCCTTCGAAACCGAGTCGAGGCGCTTCTTCGCGGAAGGGATGATCCATTCGCCGCCGACGTCGCTGGCGAAGGCCGCGATCCGCTGCACACCGAGCAGGACGTCGCGAGCCCTCGCCAGCTTGTCGGCCAGCTCGCCGATCTTCTGCAGCGCTTCGCGCAACCTGCGGCTGGACCGGACCGGCTTCTTGCTCCTGACAAGGCCGCCCTTGAAGACATCCTTGGACAGGGCATCGGTGGCCGTCGCCGAGATGCTCGAGCACATCGGCGCCGCGGTCGACCATGGATTCCAGCAGAGCTGCAAAGATGCACATGCCGGTCTGCAGGCTTTCGTCGGTGTCGACGCGTTCGACGATGCCGTCGAAGATCGGCAGTGCCGAAAACCTGACCGTCACGAGCACGCGCGAATCGATGATGAAACCGACGGGCGTGAGATGCGGTTCACCCAGCGCGTCGACGCTCACGGCGGGCGTGCTCAGATAAAGCTTGCCGTGATCAGAGATCAGCCGGCTCGACGCCTCGATCTCGCTCAAGGAGGCTTCCGACGGGATCTTGATGCCGAGAAGGCGCTCGACGGAACCCTTCTCGTCATCGGTGGGCGCGAGCAGATCGATCCAGATCGCGCCTTCGGGCAGCTGGCCGCCGATGGCAGAGAGATCGTCGATATGGGTCCGGTATGTTTTCAGCAAGCGATTGGCCCCGTGCGGCAGCGATGAACGACTGCAGAAGTAACTAGCTAATGCGCGGGCTGTTTCCAGGCCAGCGGAATCTTCCCGAACGGCGCGCGTGCTGGCCGTAACACGATCTGCTTCTACGACAAACGGGAAGACTCCCGGCCGCGCGTCGGGGTGATTTATCTAACAGGCACGCTCTGCCGGAACCGGTCCAGCCTTTCGGAAAAGAGAACCGGCTTGTCGCGTCGGGGTAGATCAACGGGAGCTTGCAGTTCTTCGAAACGATCCGCGGAGCTATACATGATCGAGGCAGACGGTTGTCAGGTGCTATGACCTTTTACCTATGCGGATAAACGTCGACTTTCACGTAACTGTCATGTGCGATCGTTAGACCGCCACGCGGTGGTGCACCCGTGCGAACAAACATTTCGCCTCGCGGCCACCGGATCCAGGTCGCTGCGCGTCGCCGCAATTGCTTCTTCGAATGTTCCTGAGCATCACAAGGCGAGCACACGCAGCAAAGACGTCCGACGACGGTCGGCGCCTGCTCCAGGGGCATACCCGTCCCGACCTGGGTTTCTGCATATCTACCATCTGCACGTCCGATCCATGATCGTGCCGTGGCCAAATATTGGGGGAGCGATTGCAATGCATCTGAAATACGTTCTTTCGGCAGGCGCCGCTGCGCTCGCCGTAGCTTTGATCGGCAGCGTCCTGGCTGCACCGGCGGCCAATGCCCAGACGGCCAAAGAGCCGGATACAATCACGATCGCCTGGTTGCCGAACGACTCCTCGGACGGCCTGGCAGGGATGCGCGATGAAATCGCTGCCGTGATTGCCAAGGCCACCGGCAAGAAGGTCGAAAACAAGCTCACCACCGATTATGCGATCGCGATCGCCGCGCTGGAAAACGGCCAGGCCCAGATCGGCTGGTTCGGCGCCAATGAATATCTCACGTCACATGCCCGAGATCCCAAGGTCATTCCGCTGGTGGTCAATACCGGCCCGTCGGGAACGTTGAAGGATGCGCTCTATTACAGCCGCCTGGTGGTCAAGAAAGGCGAGGAGACGAAGTACGAGGCCGACGGCCAGTTCAACATCGCGAACATCGCCGGCAAGCGGATATCGTTCGTGTCCACCAACTCGACCTCCGGCTTCAACATGCCGGCCGCCGCCATCGTGGGCCAGTTCAAGAGCGATCCGAAGTGGAAGAACCTGACCTTCGAAGATCTCGCACAGGGCGGTGACGGCCACTTCTTCTCGCAGGTCGTGTTTGGCGGCTCGCATCAATTGTCGCTGGTCAACGCATTGACCGGTCGCGCCGACGTGGCCGCGGTGTGCGATTTCCTGGTGACGAACTACGTCAAGCTGGTGTCGGGTACCGATAACACCGCCGGCGCCGTCTATGAGGTCAAGCAGAATGCTGAGGCCCCGTTCAGCTCTCTCGGCGGGAAGCAGTTCGTCGTCATCAAATCGATCCCGGTGCTCAATCCGCCGGTCGAAGTCAACAGCGCTTATTTGAGCGACAAGACCATGAAGGCGATCGCCGACGTCCTGAGCTCGGACGAGGTCGCCAAGGACACCAAGATCTTTGCGCCTGCCGGCACCAAGGGATCCGACTTCCAGGCGCCCGCGCGGTTCGTGAAAGTCACGGATGACTGGTACGACCCGATGCGGAAGGTCCTTGGGATCAAGTAACGTCCTGCACTTGTTTCGGGGCTCGGTCGTCGAGCCCCGAAATTGCTTTCCGGCTCTGCACCTCATGATGAGTGATCAAGGATGGACACAGATAGTGCCACTGCCCGGTGGGCCGCTGCTGGAAGTCAGCCATGTCATGAAATATTACGAGCCGGCGAAGCCGGCGCTCGACGACATCAGCTTTTCCATCAGGAAAGGTGAGTTCGTCTCGGTCATCGGGCCTTCCGGCGCCGGCAAATCGACGCTGCTGCGCTGCATCAACCGAATGGTCGAAGTCAGCAAGGGCGAGGTGCGTTTCGAAGGCGCTTCGGTCGGCGCAGCTGAATACGCGGGATCTCAAAAAGGTTCGCAGCAAGATCGGCATGATCTTCCAGCACTATAACCTGGTCGAGCGGCTGACCGTGATCGAGAACGTTCTGCATGGCAGGCTTGGTTCGAAGTCGACCTTGGCCGGCGCGCTCGGCCGATACAGCCGTGACGAAAAGCGGCAGGCCATGGAGTTGATCGCAATGCTGGGCCTTGCCGACCATCTCTATCAGCGTTGTGACCGGTTGAGCGGGGGACAGAAGCAGAGGGTCGGCATTGCCCGGGCTCTGGTCCAGGACCCCAAGATGATCCTTTGCGACGAACCGATCGCCTCGCTGGATCCCGAAGCATCGCGAAGTTATCATGGAGCAGTTAAAAAGGTTTTCGAACGAGATGCATATCTCGCTGATCGTCAACCTGCACCAGGTGGATGTCGCCCTCAAATATTCCGATCGTATCCTGGGCGTGAACAAAGGCAGGATCATCTTCGATGGTGGGCCGGGCGAGCTGTCGCCCGACCGCATCGCGGAGATCTACGGCACGGAATCTCCCGTGCCGAGGGCGAGATATGCCAGCTGACATCTTCGTCAAGCGCCGCAACGACAGGCTGCTCTTCATCGCGGTCCTGGGTGCGCTGACCGCAGGTTCGATCGTCATCACCAGCTATGATCCGGTCGCAGGCTTCGCCAGCATCGGCAAGGCATTGGTCTGGGGCGCGCGCAATTTCTACCCGGACGCCCGATCCCTGACGAAGCTGCCGGACATCGCGCGCAAGCTCGGCGACACCATTCTCATGTCGGTCGCTGCGACCACGGTCGCCGCGATCTTCGCGCTGATGCTGGCCATGGTCGGCTCCCGCACGACGCGCATCAACGTCGTCTTCAGTGCCTCCGCCAGGGCGATCGCCTCGGTGTTGCGCAACATCCCGCTGGTCGCCTGGGCCATGATCCTGATGCTGGCGTTCAGCCAGAGCCAGCTGACGGGATTCCTGGCGCTGTTCTTCGGCTCGCTGGGCTTTCTGACCCGGGCTTTCATCGAGACGATCGACGAGGCCAGCAACCATGCGGTGGAGGCGCTGCAGGCGACGGGCGCCAGCTATCCATCGATCATCCTTCAGGCCGTGCTGCCGTCGAGCCTCCCGCAGATGATCAGCTGGCTTCTGTTCATGATCGACACCAACATTCGCGACGCAACGCTGGTCGGTTTGCTGACCGGAACAGGCGTCGGGTTTTCGTTCGATGTTTACTACAAGAGCTTTCATTTCCATGAGGCCAGCCTGGTGGTGCTCATGATCGTGATCACCATCATCTCCATCGAGATGATTTCGAACTACATTCGAAGGATCATCCTGTGACGAACGCGCAGGGCGCCGCGGATCGGCTGGCCGGGAGCACGATCGCATCGGTCTCGGGCCTGCCGAGGCAGGCCGTTGACCAAGGAAAAGATCGTCATTCGCCTCTTGCTGACCGTGCTGGGGCTGACGACCGTCTACGCACTGGCGCATCTCGACGATGGCGGCGCCAACCTGGTTCAAGCGGTATCCGATACGCTGGCCAATCTGCAGATCATCTTTTTGCATCCGGGTGGCCCGCATCTTTCGTTTCTCAAGGCCCTGTACGAGGTGGTGATTACGCTGGGGCTGGCGTTTCTGGCCACCTTGTTCGGGGCTATCATTGCCCTGCCTTTGGGCCTTCTGGCAGCCCAAAATCTGGCGCCCAGGCCGGTGACCAATGTCATCAAGGCCTTCGTGGCATTTGTGCGCTCGGTGCCGACCATCCTTTGGGTGTTGATCTTCGCGGTGACGGCAGGGCTCGGCGCTACGGCTGCCGTCATCGGCATGACCTTCCACTCCGTCAGCTATCTGACCAAGGCCTATGGCGAGTTCATTCGAGGATCTGGATAAAAGCGTCATCGAAGCCCTCCAGGCGAGTGGCGCCAATTGGTGGCAAATCGTCTTCCAGGCCGTTATTCCGTCGTCCTTTACTTATCTGTTGTCATGGACCTTCCTGCGTTTCGAAATGAATTTCGCTAACGCCGTCGTCATGGGCGCCGCAGCCGGAGCATCGGGCGTAGGCTTCGATCTCTATATGGCGAGCGGGTATTATTTCGATCTGCGGGAGGTCGGACTGATCACCTATCTCATCCTGGCCTTTGCCATCGTCCTTGAGACCATTGCAACCAGGATGAAGCACAGCATCAAGCACCATCAGGCTTGAATTTGGCATGACCGGATGATGAGGCTCAGGGCCAGGAATCAGGTTTGTACAGCCTCGCCGCTGTGCGTCAGAGCGTGGACGGTGGCGGAAATCGCAGCTCCACCGTCAGCCCGGGCGCATTGTCGCGCAGCGCGATATCGGCACCATGCAGACGCGCCACCGCCGCGGCGAGGCTCAAGCCCAGTCCGTTGCCCGGTGTGTAACGGCTCTGCTCGAGCCGGAAGAAGCGCTTGAATACCTGATTGCGCTGGTCGGCAGGGATGCCCGGGCCATCATCGGCGATCGCGATCGTCGCGGATCCATCCTTGGTCGCGCAGGTCACGGTGACCCGACCGTGCACGCGGCCGTGCTTGACGGCGTTGTCGACGAGATTGGCGATGGCGTCGAACAGGAGGTCGCGATCGCCCGTGACCTTTACCTCGCGGTGGCCCGCAAGGCTGAGACGGGTCGCAACCTGCTCGGCCGCGGCATCATAGAGCTCGACGACGTCGCTTGCGATGTCGGTCAGGTTCAGCTCGCGGAATGCGCCCTTGCGCGCCCTGGTCTCGATCTCGGAGATCCGCGTGATGGAGGCGAACATGCCGAGCACCGCGTCGAGATCGGCGATGGTGCTGCCGATCAGCGCCGCGTCGGTCTCGCTGTTGCGCGGCGCATGATAGGCCTTCTCGAGCCGTCCGCGCATGCGCGTGAGCGGCGTGCGCAAATCGTGCGCGACGTTGTCGCCGACCTGCTTGACCTCGCCCATCAAGGTCTCGATGCGGTCCAGCATATGATTGAGGTTCTCCGCGACGCGATCCCATTCGTCATGGCTGCCGCGCAGCGGGATGCGCTGGTCGAGGCCGGAGAGCATGATGGCGCGGCTGGTGGCATTGATCTGTTCGATCCGCCCGACGGTCCGCCGCGTCACCAGCACGGCGGCAACGGCAGCCAGCATCAGCAGCAGCACCGCGGCCGCGATCATCGCGAACTCGATCATCGCTGTGAAGCTGTCGTGATCGCCGACGTTGCCGACCCGGCTCTCCACATAGGCCAGGGTTCCGAAATAGACATAGGCGAAGATCGCTCCGACGATCAGGCCGAAGATCCCGATCGCGATCAGGGCGTGGCGGAAGGTCGATGAGCTGAGCGTCTTAGCCAGGAGCACGGAGACGATACCCGATGCCGCGGATGGTGTGGATCAGTGGATAGGCCTGGCTGTCGTCGACCTTGCGCCTGATACGACCGACATAGACGTCGATGATATTGGTGGAAGGATCGAAATGCAGATCCCAGACGTGCCGCAATAGCATCGCGCGGGAGACGACGCGGCCTTCGTTGCGGACGAGGTATTCGAGCAGCTGGAATTCGCGCGGCAACAGCGGGATCGTCTTGCCGCGCCGGCTGGCGCTGCGGGAGATCAGATCGATGGCGAGATCGCCGACGCGCAGGATCGTCTCCTTGGCAATGGTTTCGCTGCGGCGACCAAGCGCTTCCAGGCGTGCGAGCAGCTCGACGAAGGAGAAGGGCTTGACCAGATAGTCGTCGCCGCCGGCGCGCAGGCCCCGCACGCGGTCGTCGACCTCGCCGAGCGCGGAGATGATCAGGAACGGCGCGACAATGCCGTCGTCGCGCAGCTCCCGCATCACCGCGATGCCGTCGATATCGGGCAGCATGCGGTCGATGGTAATGACGGCATAGTGGCGTTCACTGCCGCGGCTGAGCGCCTCACGGCCGGTCGCAGCCAGATCGACCTCGTAACCGGAGGCCGTGAGCTCCTCGGCGAGCTGCCCTGCCATCTCCGGATCGTCCTCGACGACGAGAATGCGGCGGTGATCTCCCGTCATGGCTCAACTCCGCGCGACGGTCACCGCCAGACTATCCCGTTCCGGGGCAGGGCGGAACCGTCTGGTGGCGATCGCAGCAATGATGTCGTCATGCCATGCTAGTACCAATAGTTCCCACACACATTGGTCCATTGCCAGCCCCAGGGCGTCCAGCTGCGCTGCCAGCAGCCGTCGTAATAGCCGTAGCTGGCATAGATGAACGGCGCGCCGAAGAACGCAAAGCGCCGATGATGCCGGAAGAAGAAGGCGTGGCGGCCGATAAAGGGCCGTCCGCGGAAGCCGCGCCCGGCGAAGCGCGGTCCAAAGGCTGCGCGGGTGGCCATCGGGCTGCCCGCAAATCGCGGCGCGAAGGCTGCATGCGCTGCCATCGGCCCGCTGGCGAAGCGGGCGCCACCGAATGACGCTCCGCCGAAACGAGCGCCACCCATGCCTCCCATGGCCATGCCGCCACCACCGAAATGCGCGCCGCCTCCGCTGAAGCCACGTGCGCCTCCGCCGAAGCCGCCACCGCCGAAGCCTCCATGTCCGCCGCCACCGCCGCCACCAAAACCGCCGCCGCCGCCGCCGCGAGCGAGGACGGGCGAAGCAACCGCCAGCGAAGCAACGAGCGTCGCCGCGATGAGACCGGTGAGAAGCTTATTGGTCATTGGAAGGTCCTCCATCACCATGCGGCGAAGGGGCTCGCCGCGTGAGGAGGACCAGATGAGGCGAGAGCAGGCTCTCCTTCAACTTACAAATGCGCCAGATTCTGACACGGAAGTTAGGAACGCGGGTGCCCGCCAATTCCTTCGCTACCTGCGTTGCAATAACCGGCTTGTAACGGTTCATCACGTCTTCGATGGCCTCGCATCGATCACGTGCTTGCTGCGGATTGATCAATCCAGGCACTATATGTGCCTACGATGCGTGACTGATTTGCCCGACGGGCACGCGCTGTGAAAACCTGTCCAGCCCTTCGGAGAAAAAGAATCGGCTTGTGTCGTCGGGCAAATCAGGTGCACTTATTTGCACGTCCCGTCTCCTCAAGGAGGGGCGTTTCGCGACCGTCACGGACGTGGGAAGCGGGATGCGATGGGCGTGTTGGGTTGCAGCGCGGTTAGTCGCGCCGACGAACAATCCCGATGCGCACGGTGAAGTCGTGTGGTCCTGGCCTCCCGGTGCTGAGGCCAGCGCAACGTGCTTGCGCGTTGTCGCGACACAGGGGCAAGAACGCCGGTCCCTGGGGAGATCACGTATAAGCCGTAACGCCATCGCGCAGGGAAGGCCGGTTGTTCGGCTCGTACCTGTGGTTCTGCCGCGTGCGTTCTTTTGCACGCGGACCATGGGTGCGATCGGCACCCGGCCTTCCCTGCGCCCTCCGCCGTTTCGAGGGCCATTGTTCCAGCAAAGCTCGGACGGATGACGTCGCGAGATTGCGGACGCATGGGCGCGATGCTGCTCGACAGGTGAATCGGAAGAGAGGCGGCAACGCGATGTTGCGGGGGAGCGCCGCAAGTTCGTCCGCAATGACGGTCCTGATGAACGTCGAGTAAGGTCGACAAAGTCGCGCATGCGATGACGGTGCGCTCCCTCTCCCGCAAGCAGGAGAGGTCAGGAGAGCCGCGTGATCGCCAGCACCTCGCTGCCGCCGGCCTTGATGCGGACGACGGCATCGCGTGTATTCTCGATCGCGGTTGCCATGTGAAACGCGTTGGCGTGCACGATGGTCTCCATATCGCGCACGATCGCGACATGACCCTTCCAGAAGATGAGGTCGCCACGCTCTGGTTGGCGGGCTTCGTGTTCAGTCAACGGGCGGCCGACGGACGCCAACTGCATGTCGCTGTCGCGCGGGCAGACCAGGCCTGCGGCATTCATGGAGACCTGCACCAGGCCGGAGCAGTCGATGCCGAGGCTGCTCTTGCCGCCCCAGAGATAGGGCGTGCCGATGAAGCGCTCGGCAACCGCAACATAATCGGGCTCGATGGCACCGAGTGAAGCGACGTGCTGCTGCGGCACGAACCAGCCTTCATGCGTGACGACGAAACCGGTGTCCTCGCGTATGACTGCGATCGTCGATCCCAGCATCAGCGTCTCGGCCGGCGGCAGCTTGATCGACGGCCCGGGAAACGCGAAGGTCCTGATGACACGGATCGTGTGTGTCGACGACGCTGCAGGCTTGGCCAGCGCGGCCTCCGGCAGCCAGCCAACATACTTGTCGGCTTCGAGCTGGCCCCAGGCCCAGCCTTCACCGTTGCGATCGTAGATCGTGACGCGTTCGCCGCGCAGCGCCTGCGTCATCTGCTCTGCGCCCGTAAATGGCTGCGCGCGCACCGGCGCGATCGGTTCGGCCACGACGCAGCTCTCGCCCTCGACGAAGCGCGCGGCCTCGACCTTGCCTTCGAGGAATTTCGCCGCGATGTCGCCGCGGGCCGGGGTCAGGCGCGGATCAGCCATAGCGTTCGCTCAATAAATGATAGAGCGCGCGGGCGCCCTGGCATTCGCCGCCTTCGGGACGGCCCGGCTTCGCCGACGGCGTCCAGGCGAAGATGTCGAGATGCAGCCAGCTCCTGGCGTGCTCGACGAAACGCTGGAGGAACAGCGCGCAGGTGATCGAGCCGGCGAAGCCGCCCGACGGTGCGTTGTTGATGGTGGCGACCTTGGAATCCAGCCAGGAATCGTAGGGCGCCCACAGCGGCATCCGCCACAGCGGATCGTGCTCGGCCATCGCACAGCGCGCGACGTCGGCAGCGAGCGCGTCGTCCTGCGTGTAGAACGGCGGCAGATCGGGCCCGAGCGCGACGCGCGCCGCGCCGGTCAAGGTGCCCATGTCGATCAGGAGATCGGGCGCTTCCTCGTCGGCGAGAGCGAGCGCGTCCGCAAGGATCAGACGTCCCTCGGCATCGGTGTTGCCGATCTCGACCGTGATGCCCTTGCGCGAGGGAAAGACATCGAGTGGACGGAAGGCGTTGCCGGCGACCGCGTTCTCGACCGCGGCGATCAGCACGCGCAGGCGGATCTTGAGCCCGGCGTCCATCACCATCTGCGCCAGCGCCAGCACGTTGGCGGCGCCGCCCATGTCCTTCTTCATCAGCAGCATGCCGCTCGACGGCTTCAGATCGAGCCCGCCGGTGTCGAAGCAGACGCCCTTGCCGACCAGCGTCACTTTCGGATGCGAGGCATCGCCCCAGACAAGCTCGATCAGCCGCGGCGCGCGCGGCGAGGCCATGCCGACGGCATGGATCAGCGGGAAATTCTGCTGCGTGAGCTCGTCGCCGATGATGGACTTGAACTGCGCGCCGTGGCGCTCGGCGAGCTGCTTCGCGGCCGCCTCCAGCTCGACGGGGCCCATGTCGTTGGACGGCGTGTTGACGAGGTCGCGCGCCAAGGTGGCGGCGTCCGCGATGCGTGTCAGCTCGGCTGCGTCGACGCCCTCGGGCGGCACCAGCCTGACCTCGGGCGTGTCGCCCTTGCGGTAACGGGTGAAACGATAGCTGCCGAGCGCGAACGCCAGCGTGGCGAGGCGCGGATCATGCGGGGCGTTGGCGAAGCGGTAGGTGCCGGCCGGCAGGAGGCCAGGCAGGCTGCCGGTGCGGAACGGATCACGATAGCGCGCAGCCTCGTCCTCGAGGCCGAACAGCACCTGCGCAATCTGGCCCTCCGGCGTCGGCAGCACCAGACAGGCGCCCGGCTTGGCGGCATAACCATTGGCCTCGGCGAATTGCCGCGCCGCCGCGGGCAGCGCATCGCGGATCGCCGGCCAGCTCGACTTGGTGGCGAAGGTGATCGGGATCGCCGACGGCGCGGGCGCGGTCTCAAAAATCGATGGCATGCCTTCTCGTTCCCTCGAACAAATCCTGTTGCCGCAGGATTCGCAGAGTTTCGCGGCGCCCGCAATCACCAGACGCGGCGCGATGCCGGGTTCCGGAGGCATAACAGCCGGAGATGCAGCGGCCCTCGGCACGAATGGCCGCGTTAACCCGCCGTTAGCGTTAACGGTTTATTGCTGGGGGGCATCGGGTTCGGCCCGCTCGTTTCAGAGTCCGTGTGACATGCGTCAGCAGCCCCATCTCGTCAGGCTCCTCTCATCAGTCGCCTTGATCGCCGTCATCGCTGTGGGTCTCGGCGGTTGCCAGACCATGTCCGATGTCACGGGTTCGCTTGGCATGCGATCGCAGCCGCAGCCGCCGGCAACGCCGGAGCGCGCGGCCGAGGTCTATGGCGATCGCTATCGCGCCAATCCCAAGGATGGCAATGCCGCGGTGGCCTATGGCCAGGCGCTGCGCGCCAACGGCCAGCGCGAGCAGGCGGTTGCCGTGCTCGAGCAGGCGACGCTGGCCAATCCCGGCAACAAGGTGGTGCTCGCGGCCTATGGCAGGGCACTCGCCGACAACGGCAATTTCAAGCTCGCCTTCGACGTGCTGTCCAAGGCCCACACGCCCGCCAATCCGGACTGGCGGATCCTGTCGGTGCAGGGCACCGTGCTCGACCAGATGGGCCGTCACGACGAGGCGCGGCGCTACTACGACACCGCGCTCAAGATCGTGCCCGGCGAGCCCACGGTACTGTCCAATCTCGGCATGTCCTACATGCTGTCGAAGGATCTGCCGCACGCCGAAGAGGTGCTGCGCCAGGCCTATGGCTCGCAGCACGCCGACGCCCGCATCAGGCAGAACCTCGCGCTCGTGGTCGGCCTGCAGGGCCGCTTTGCCGAGGCGGAGAGCATCGCCAAGGCCGACCTGCCGCCCGACGAGGCCGCCGCGAACGTCGCCTATCTCAAGGAGATGCTGAAGGGCGGCAACGCCAAGCCGCAGCCTGGCCACGGCAATATCCCGATGGCCTCGCTCGATCAGCCGCCGCAGTGATCAGACCGCTCATCGGGCGGCGGCAGGCATCGATCGCATCCTGAAAGCTGCTGTCCATCAGCGCGGGTACCGCTTGGCCGCCGCGAGCACCTCGCGCATCGGTCGAGCGGCCTTGATCTGCGCCGGCGCCTGGATCGGCGCCGGCACGACCATCGCCTTACTGCATCGCTGCGACCTTGATGCCGGTCGGCCCGAGAATGACCACGAACAGCACCGGCAGGAAGAACACGATCATCGGCACCGTCAGCTTAGGCGGCAGCGCGGCGGCCTTTTTCTCGGCCTCGTTCATGCGCATGTCGCGATTTTCCTGCGCCATCACCCGCAAGCTCTGTCCGAGCGGCGTGCCGTAGCGCTCGGACTGCTGCAGCGCGAGGCAGACCGACTTGACGCCTTCGAGGCCGGTGCGCTTCGCCAGATTCTCGTAGGCCACCTTGCGGTCCTGCAGGTAGGACAGCTCGGCGGTGGTCAGCGTGAACTCTTCCGACAGCGCGACCGACTGGGTGACGATCTCGGTTGCGACCTTGCGGAACGCGGCCTCGATCGACATGCCGGACTCGATGCAGATCAGCAGCAGGTCGAGGGCGTCGGGGAAGGCGCGGCGGATCTGGAGCTGGCGCTTCGAGATCGCGTTGCGCAGGAACAGCATCGGCGCCTGCAGGCCGGCATAGGCCGCACCGACGCAGATGCCGATCTTGACCGGCATCGTTTTCTGCAGATGCGAGATCACGAAGACGTACAGCACCGTGCCGACGAACAGCACAATCGGCGTCACCAGGCGGGTGAACAGGAAGGTGATATAGGGCGCCTGGCCGCGATAGCCGGCCATGACCAGCTTTTCGCGCGCGGCCTCCTGCGCCAGCCATTTGGTGAGGTTGAAATCCTCCACCACGCGCGAGACCAGCTGCTTCGGCGTCTGGCGCAGCGAGACCTTCTCGCCCGCGTTCATCCGCTCGCGCTCGCGCTGGCGGATCCGCTCGCGTTCGCTCGCCACCGCCTTCATGCGCTTGTTCAGATTCTCGCCGGCGAACAGCGGCATGATCAGCGTGTAAGCCGTCGCGCTCACCGCAATCGCGGCGAACAGCATGGTCATGAAGTGGGGGTCATGTAGCTTGGCAGAGATAAGATCGATCATGACGCGCCTCTAGAAGTCGAAGTTGATCATTTGCTTCATGACGAAGATGCCCATCGACATCCAGATCAAGCAGCCGACCAGCATCACCTGGCCGGTGGGGTGGGTCCACAACAGCGAGATGTAGTCGGGCGTGGTCAAGTAGACCAGGAACATCACGATCGGCGGCAGCGAGCCGATGATGGCGGCGGAGGCCTTCGCTTCCATCGACATCGCCTTGATTTTCTCGGCCATCTTCTTGCGGTCGCGCAGCACCTTGGACAAATTGCCCAAGCGCTTCCGACAGATTGCCGCCGGATTTCTGCTGGATCGCGACGACGATGCCGAAGAAGTTCGCTTCCGGCACCGGCATGCGCTCATAGAGCCGCGCGCAGGCTTCGCCGAGCGGCATGCCGATCGCCTGCGTCTCGATGATGGCGAGGAATTCGCTGCGCAACGGCTCGGGAGCATCGGCGGCGACCACCTTGATCGAATCGAACAGCGGCAGGCCGGCCTTGATGCCGCGCACGATGACGTCGACCGCATCGGGCAGCGCCTTGAGGAATGCTTTCTCGCGCCGCTTTTTCAGGAAGCCGAGCATCCAGCGCGGCAGGCCGAACCCTGCGCGAAACCGAGGCCGAGCGAGCCGAGCGGACCGCCGCCGGCGAGGAAGGCGACGACGAGCACGGCGGCCCCGAAGACGGCGGAAATGGTCCAGAACTTCTGCGCCGTCCAGTCGAGGCCGGCCTGCGTGATGCGGGCGCTAAGCGCAACCTTGCTCTGCTTCTGGGCGCGCGCCTCGAGTCCTTCAGCGAGGATTCCACCTGCTCGCGGCGCGAGCGCTGGGTCTTCTCGGCCTGCCGCACCACGGGTTCCTGCTTGGCGACCGAACTGCGGCGTTGCTCTGCCTTGCGCTCGCCTGACAGCAGCGGATAGAGGAAAACCCAGCAGACGCCGCCGATTGCGGTGGCTGCAAGAAAGGCCAGCGCGAGAACCTGCATCTTCATGACCGTCTCCCGTTAGCTCTGTGCTGGCGACTTCGGCGGCGTCGAGCGCCGCGGCGAGCCGCTTCTCCTCGCCGTAGTAACGCGCGCGTTCCCAGAAGCGCGGACGGCCGATGCCGGTCGAGCGGTGGCGACCGATGATCTTGCCGTTGGCGTCCTCGCCGACCATGTCGTAGAGGAAGACGTCCTGGGTGATGATGGTATCGCCTTCCATGCCCATCACCTCGGTGATGTGGGTGATGCGGCGCGAGCCGTCGCGCAGGCGCGCGGCCTGGATGATGACGTCGATCGAAGCGCAGATCATCTCGCGGATGGTTCGCGAAGGCAGCGAAAAGCCGCCCATGGTGATCATGGATTCGCAGCGCGACAGCGCTTCGCGCGGATTGTTGGCGTGCAGCGTGCCCATCGAGCCGTCGTGGCCGGTGTTCATCGCCTGCAGCAGGTCGAAGGCTTCGGGACCGCGGACCTCGCCGACGATGATGCGTTCGGGGCGCATACGCAGACAGTTGCGCACCAGCTCGCGCATCGTGACCTGGCCTTCGCCCTCGATGTTGGGCGGCCGCGTTTCCAGCCGCACCACGTGAGGCTGCTGCAGCTGGAGCTCGGCGGCGTCCTCGCAGGTAATGACGCGCTCGTCGTGCGTCGATATAGTTGGTCATGCAGTTCAGCAGCGTCGTCTTGCCCGAGCCGGTACCGCCGGAGATCAAGACGTTGCAGCGGACGCGGCCGATGATCTGCAGGATCTCGGCGCCCTCCGGCGTAGATCGCGCCGAACTTGACGAGCTGATCGAGCGTCAGCTTGTCCTTTTTGAACTTACGAATGGTGAGCGCGGGCCCGTCGATCGCCAGCGGCGGCACGATGGCGTTGACGCGCGAGCCGTCGGCGAGGCGCGCGTCGCAGATCGGCGAGGATTCGTCGACGCGGCGGCCGACCTGGCTGACGATACGCTGGCAGATGTTGAGCAGCTGCTGGTTGTCGCGGAAGCGGATGCCGGTGCGCTGGATTTTTCCGTCGACTTCGATGAACACGGTGCCGGCACCGTTGACCATGATGTCGGCGATGTCGTCGCGCGCAAGCAGCGGCTCGAGCGGACCATAGCCGAGCACGTCGTTGCAGATATCGTCGAGCAGTTCCTCCTGCTCGGCGATCGACATCACGATGTTCTTGATCGCGATGATCTCGTTGACGATGTCGCGGATTTCCTCGCGGGCCGACTCGCCGTCGAGCTTGGCGAGCTGCGCGAGGTCGATCGCCTCGATCAGCGCGCCGAAGATCGTCGCCTTAACCTGGTAATAATTGTCGGAGCGTCGTGCCTCGGCAGGCGGCGGAGGCGGGGGCGCCGGCTGCCTGGCCGGCGCGAGCGGCGGCGATGCCACCGCCGGCGGCGTCGCTCGCAGCGGCACGCTCGCCGCCGGGGCAGCGAGTTCGGGGGCCGGGGCCGGCGCGGCATGCCGCGAGGCCCTGGTATCGCCGTCTAATCCACTACGCTTACCAAACACGACTTAGAACTCCACGCCGTAGCTATTTCGACCGCAGCTTCTCGATCAGCGGGCTCAGGAAAGATCCTTTCGGCTTCTTGGTCTCGCTGCGGCCGGTGAGACGCTGTGCGATCTGCAGGAACATCTCGGTGGTCTTATGATTGGCGGAGATCTCCGCAATCATCTGACCATTGTTCGCTGCGGCTCCGAAGATCTGCGGCTCGAACGGGATCGTCGCGATCGGCGGGCTTTCGATCGCCTTCGCGAATTCGCTGGCATTGATCTCCGGCCGCTTCGGGATGCCCACTTGATTGAGACAATAGAGCGGCATGTGGTCGTTCGGACGCGCGGCCTTCAGCAGGTCGAAGATATTCTTGGTGTTGCGCAGCGAGGCAAGATCCGGAGCTGCGACGATCAGGATGTCGTCGGCACCGATCAGGGCGCGTTTGGTCCAGCCGGACCACTGATGCGGGACGTCAAGCACGATGCAGGGCATCGTGGCGCGCAGGGTGTCGAAAATCGAATCGAACGCTTCGACGCCGAAATCGTAGACGCGCTCGAGCGTCGCCGGCGCCGCAAGCAGGCTCAGATGATCGGTGCATTTCGACAGCAGGCGATCCATGAACGCGGTGTCGATGCGGTCGGGCGAGAACACCGCGTCCGCAATCCCCTGCGGCGGATCCTGGTTGTAGTCGAGACCCGCCGTGCCGAAGGCGAGATCGAGATCGGCGACCACCGAATCCAGTGCCAGGTCCCGCGCGATCGCCCAGGCCACGTTATGGGCGATCGTGGAGGCGCCGACACCGCCCTTGGCACCGACGACCGCGATGATGCGACCGACTGCCTTGGCTTCGGGCGCCGAGAACAGGTTGCAGATCGAGCGGACGACGTCGAGCGGCGTCACCGGCGCCAGCACGTAATCGCTGACGCCGCGCCGGACCAGTTCCCGGTATAGCGTGACGTCATTGACACGGCCGATCACCACGACCCGGGTGCCGGGATCGCAGACCGTCGCGAGCTGGTCGAGGCCGGCCAGGATGTCGGTGCGGGCGTCAGTCTCCAGCACGATGACGTTTGGGGTCGGCGCGGTGCGATAGGCTTCGATCGCAGCAGTCATGCCGCCCATCTGGACCTTGAGATGGGCCTTGCCGAGCCGGCGATCCTCGCCGGCGGCCTGCACGGTGGCAGCGGTTTCGACGGTGTCGCAGAAGGCCTGCACCGACACGCGCGGCGCAGGCGCGATGTGGTCGTCGGCCGGCGGCGGCACGACGTCCGTCTGCTCCTCCAGGGTCTGTCGGGCGTAGCTGATCATTTGCCTGTGTCGCTCAGTTTGGCCTTATCGGCGTCGGGATACATGACAGAAGTTGCCGTTGCCTTGCGGTATTTATCGAATTGCGCCGTGCGCCGAGCCGTATAGGGCGGTGTTTCGGACCGCGGCTGCACCAGGTCAGCTGGATTGTCCACCATCGCGGCCATGTTGTGCTGGTAGGAGCAGCCGAAATTGTAATAGGAGCGGTTCGAGAAGTAGCTCTTGTTCTTGACCGAGGGGCCGAGATCTTCCGGCCAAAGCCCACAGGGGCCGGCGGTTGCCGTCATCCGCGGATAGCTCAGCCGGATCGCGGCAAGCTGATGTGGATCCCTGGGCGTGTAGTTCCGCACGGTGACGCCGCGCGGCGGCACGCCGGCAGCCGAGAGAAGGGACGCGATCTCGTGCATCGAATCCGCCGCCGCCCGCGCATTCGGCGTGTCGATGGGCACGTCGGCGCTGATCGCGCCGGTGCCTTCATGCATCCAGGTCTGCGCAAGTCCCATGACGTCGGCGCGCTGCTCGGCAGTGAGCCCGCCGCGGCCGTGCCCGATGAAGACCACGATCGATTCGTTGGTCTCCTGCACCGTGATGGGATGACGCTGCCGATAGTCCTCCGGAATGCCTGCGGTCACTATCGCGTCGTTGGTGTGGTTGCAGGCGCCGAGCACCACGGCCAGACCGGCGAGGACGACGGCCATGCGCAGCTTCTGCTGGCGAGCCTGGGAAAAACTGTCTGTCATTGGCGCAATTCCTCGTCCCAAACTCAGTCCGTAATGAAGCCGTAGGTGCCGCGATAGGAGCGTCCGGCCTCAGATCGGCCGGGCACGCCGTAAATGCGATTGATGTTGCCGAGCAGTTCCGCTTGCGGATCGGAAGCGGCGGCGAAGCCATCATCCGGACGCGACAGGTCCTTCTGCGCGACCGCGCGCACGATGTAGGGGGTCACCAGCACCATCAGCTCGGTCTGGTTGTTGACGTAGTCGCGGCTGCGGAACAACGCACCGAGCACCGGCAGCTGCATCAAACCCGGCATGCCGTTGATGGCGAGCTTGGTCTGATCCTGGATCAGGCCGGCCATCGCCATCGAGCCGCCGGAGGGAATTTCGAGCGTCGTCTCGGCGCGGCGGGTCTTGATCGCCGGAATTGTGAGCGAGTTTGTCGTCGACGAGGAAACCGCTTGCGAGAGTGTAATTGAGTTGTCGTTCGAAAGCTCGGACACCTCGGTCATCACCCGCATCGAGATACGGCCTTCGCTCATCACGACGGGCGTAAAGTTGAGCGAGATGCCGAACTTCTTGAAGCTGATCTGGGTCGTACAAACATGCGTGGTCGGATCGCAGGAATAGCCCGCTGGAATTGGGAATTCGCCGCCTGCGATGAAGGTCGCCGATTCACCCGAGATCGCGGTGAGGTTCGGCTCGGCAAGCGTACGCATGACGCCCGCGCTCTCCATTGCCCGCAGCGTGGCCTGCACGGAAGGCGTGGCGCCCAGCGATGCGCTGATGGCGTTGCCGGAGACCAGGTTCTTGCCGTTGGCCGTAAACGGATTGGAATTGGCGAAGTTGATGACCGACGTGCCGTAATTGAGCTGGCCAGACAGGTCGATGCCGAGCTGCTTGATGATCGAGCGCGAAACTTCGGCGACCGTCACCTTCAGCATCACCTGGTCGCGGCCGCGCACCGCAATGTTGTTGACGACCTTGTCGGCACCGCCGGCGACGCGCGCGGCGAGGTCGCCCGCCTGCTGGGCCTCGACCTGGCTCGACGCCGATCCGGAGAGAACCACGCCGTCCCCAAGGCCGTCGATCTGGATATCGGCATTCGGCAGCAGTTGCTTCAACGTCGCGCGGGCGCCGTTGAGGTCGCGCTTCACCGCGATGTCATAGGCGGCGATCTGCTGGCCCTGCGCGTCGAAGAAGACGATGTTGGTCTGGCCGACGGTGGCGCCGATGATGTAGGCGCGCTGCGCGGAGCGCACCACGGTGTTGGCGATCTTGGGATCGGCGACCAGGACGTCCTTGATGTCGCGCGGCAGATCGATCACGACGGACTTACCGACGCCGAGCGACAGGAAACGGGCATTCATCTGGCCGTCGGCGGCCTGCGGCACGGCTGCGCGATAGTCGGCGGCAATCACCGGCGTGATGGCCGGATTGAGCGTGAACGCCGCGGCGGCCGAAAACGACAGCGCGCGGACCAATGAGGTCCGCTTCGTTCGCCGATTTTCGCTGCTTTTCATCACGGTCGTCCTCACTTTAGCGTCGTCATCGTGCTGGAGATGCCATAGCGAACGACGGCGATGCTCTCGCCGCGCTTGCTGGCGGAGTCATCGGGCCTGTTCTCGGCGACGTTGATATCGGCGATCGAGCGCAACGCCAGAGACAGCGTGCCGACCTGGCGCGAGCGCGCGAGCGTTTCGGCCTGCTCGGGCTTCAGCTCCAGCGTCACGGTCTTGCCGACCGCCGTGGTCGCACCGTCCTTTTCCTTCGGCGCCTGATCGATCGCGAGCACGCGGATGTTCGACAGGATGATCTCGGAATTGACGATGTCGCTGCCGCCCGGGTGATCTGCATTGCGGTCGTGCTTAGACAGGATGACGTCGACGCGGTCATTGGGCAGGATGAAGCCGCCCGCGCCGGTCTCCGGCGAAATCTCGGTGGAAACCGCCCGCATGCCCGACGGCAGAATCGCGGCCATGAAGCCGGAGCCATCGGCCTTTACCAGCTTCTGCTCGCGGATCGGCTCGCCTGCGATGAAAGGAGCGCGCGCGATCGAGCCTGCCACCTGGGTGGTGGCGTCGGGGCGATCGCTGCGACGGATGAGGGCGCTGCTCGCGCTCGACGACGGCCAGCTCTGCCACTGCAGATCCTCCGGCTTGACCGATTGGCCGAGGCCGATATCGGACTTGGCAATGAGAACGTCGACCGTCGGCAATTGAACGACCGGCGCGGCCGTGGGAGCTGGCTTGCCGTCTGATCCGCTCGCGAGATAGGCGGCAATGCCGCCGGCGCCCACGGCGATGGCCAGGACCACAATGCGTGCGGTATTCATACGCTTCACTTTCCACATTACGCCGCGACGCGAGTGAAGCGGATTTGATGCTCGTCACCTGCCTGCCGGGTGCCGGTCGGGCGAACGTCAATCCAGAGCTTCACCGGCGTCAATCTGGTCGCTGCTGGTCCTTCGCTGACAATCGCGGACTGGCTCCCGAGGAGACCTGCGAATGTGAGCGCCGGATCATCAGCGCCGCCGTGACGGGAGTTGAGCAGTTATTCGTCAAAGCATGGTTAATGAGGCGTATCTAAATCGCCTTAACACCGCGTTGATACGGGCGAAGCACACATCACGCGTCGACGCCGCGACCTGTCGAGGCGAACTCGAAGAATGCGGATGGACGAGCGAAGATGGTTAATGCGCGATGAAGCGCGTCAGGTCGACGGCTTTCACCCAATCGGTGTCCGGATAGATCATCAAGGCGCCGATCGCGAGCGCAATGCCGTAGGGAATCCCGCTGTCCTTCGCATGCAGCCGCGCCAGCCAATGCTGTCCGGCGAGCGGATAGGGCAGTGGCCATTGGCGGAACTGCAACAGCAGCAGCGTCAGGGCTCCGCCGAACAGCGAGGCATAGAGCAGGTAGTTCATCAGATGCGGGAAGCCGAACCACAATGCTGCCGCCGCGGCGACCTTGGCGTCGCCGCCGCCGATCCATCCGAATGCGAAGCAGCTGAACGCCACCACCAGCACAGCGCCGCCGGCAGCAAGATGCGAAAGCAACTCCTGCATGCCCATGCCGCCGAGCACCGCGAGCACCAAAAAGCCGGCCACCAGTGCGAGTGACACCCGGTTCGAAATGGTCATGGTGAAGAGATCGCTGGCAGCGGCGAACGCCATCAAAGCGGGGAACAGCAGAAGGCGCGCGAGATCGAGGATCATGGGTACTTCGCATCATCAGGCCGGCGCGAGATGCATCCGCCGACGGAAGTCTAGCGGCAAGAGATAAATGATCGGAAAACGATGCCGTGCCGACGTGCGCCGGCCGGCCCGCTTACCAGACGCTGGCGATCCGGATCGCGAGCGAGATAATGGACAGGCCGAGTGCGAGGCACACCAGGCGCGTCGGCGCATCGAGCAGGGCGGCGGCTTCCTTGATGGCGGCGTCGGACGCAATGGACTTACGCATTCGAGAACTCACCGGCAGCAGATCGAGAATGAAGATTGAAACAAGAAAGGCCCCGATTGCCGGGGCCCTTCTGCTCGGTCGTCGAACTCGCTTACTTCAGCGAGCTGTTGATCGAGCTGAACTTGGTGCTCAGGTTGGTGCCGAGGCCGTTCACGGCCGCAATGATCGCGAGCGAGATGCCGGCGGCGATCAGACCGTATTCGATGGCGGTCGCACCGGATTCATCCTTCATGAAACGAGCGAGAAGATTCTTCATAGGTAACTCCATGTACACGTGGCTGGTCGAACTAGCTCTGGTCGTTGCGGCGTTCTCAGCACCGTGACCATGGCGGTCACCCTAAGGGTCGACAATTTCGGCGTAGTTAATTCGAACGCGTAAACATCGTCACAAACGCCTGTTGTTGCAGAGAGTAAATTTACGATGAACACAGTCTCCGACATTTCGAACGAACGTTTCGCTGCATTTCTGCGTCGTGTCCTGCAATGCATTTCCGCCCGCGCAACCATCCGCGAACGGCTGGTTCACCGCTCCTTAAGCCCGGAGGAGTACGCGTCGGGCAAGGTCCTGTGATGAGGCAAATGATGTCCAGTCTGCCCATGGAAGTCGCTGTCATGTTCGGCGAGACCATCGAAAAGGTCGTGCCGATCACGATCGTGCTGGCCGTCGTCTTTTCGGTGCTTAGCCATTTCTGGGCTTGCAACCCGGGTAAGCCGTGGTGGCAGAAGCGCGAGATCGTCACCGACATCATCTACTGGTTCTTCGTGCCGCTGTTCGGACGCGTATTCCGGATATGGCTCTTGGTACTGGGTGCCGGCGTCGTATTCGGAATTCGCGACGCGGATGGCCTGATCGCCTTCTACGACAACGGTCATGGCCCGCTGGCGCAGCTGCCGCTGTGGCTGCAGGCCGGCCTGTTCCTCGTGGCCTCCGACTTCATGTTGTACTGGTCGCACCGGATCTTCCATGACGGCGGCTTCTGGAAATATCACGCGGTCCATCATTCTTCCGAGGAGATCGAGTGGATCTCGGCGGCGCGCTTCCACCCGGTCAACCTGCTGCTCGGCACCATCGCGGTCGACGTCATCCTGCTGATGGCCGGCATCTCGCCCAATGCGATGGTCCTGGTCAGTCCCTTCAACACCTTCCATTCGGCCTTCGTGCACGCCAACCTGAACTGGACGCTCGGGCCGTTCAGATATGTGCTGGCCTCGCCGGTGTTCCATCGCTGGCACCACACGGCGGTGGACGATGGCGGCAATACCAATTTCGCCGGCACCTTCCCGATCTGGGACCTCATGTTCGGCACGTTTCGGATGCCGGAAGGACGGCTTCCGGACAATTATGGCAAGGACGAAGCAGAGATGCCGCGCGAATTCGTCGGCCAGGTCGCGTTTCCGTTCCGTCGCTGAGGGCCGGAGGAGTTCGCCGAAATGCGCCGCTGTTTGCGGATCGTTCACCAATTGAGAGCAGATTTGCCGCGTCGGGCGCCGTCACCGCTGCGTATCGCTTGAGACGGCTTGTACATGCCCCGGAGTGCTAGAATGGCGTTGAGTTTCCTGCGTCTGCGTTTTCGCGGTCCTGCCTCGTTCGGACTTTGTGCGTTGCGCTTGCCACGCTGCTGTGGCCGGCGTCAGCGTTTGCCGATCCCGTCGCCGCGGTCGAGGTCAATGTCGATCAGGCCAAGCTCGTCAAGCTGCCGGATCGCGTGGCGACCATCGTGGTCGGCAACCCCATGATCGCCGACGTGACGCTGCAGAATGGCGGCATTCTGGTGGTGACCGGCAAGGGCTATGGCGCGACCAACTTCATCGCGATGGACCGCTCCGGCCAGATCCTGATGGACCAGCAGATCCAGGTCTCAGGGCCGACCGATCAGCTCGTCACCGTCTATCGTGGCGTCGACCGCGAAACCTATAGCTGCATGCCGATCTGCCAGAAGCGCGTCACGCTCGGCGACGCCGACGGTTATTTCAAGCAGGTGATGGATCAGGCCGGGTCGCTGTCGGGCCAGGTCAGCGGCAGCGCAGCTGCCAAGACGAACTGATCAGGAAGCTCAAGCCGGCGTCATCCTGGCATGCGCTTCGCCGCAAGTCTCGGGATCCGCGGCATTTCGGCGTGGCATCGGCCGCGAGGTTAACAGCGCGTTAAAACTCTGGGCCGTCCGGTTCCCATCGTGGGAAACACTTCGCCAAGAAGTTTCGGCTACGCTTAGTCGAAGTTGACAGCCACGCACTGGATCAGCCGATGTCTCCGCCCGTCTCCTCGCGCACATCGTTTCGCGAGCTGCTACGCCGCTTCCGACGCAATCGCCGGGCATCCGCTGCGCTGGAATTCGCGCTGGTTGCGCCGATCTTCTTCGGGCTGCTGTTTGCGATCATCGAGACCGCGTTGATGTTCTTCGCCAACCAGGTGCTGGAGACCGTCACCCAGGATTCGGCGCGCATGATCTTCACCGGGCAGGCGCAGCAGGCGTCCACCACGCAGGCGCAGTTCGCGACCTATGTCTGCAGCCAGATCCCGGCACTTTTCGATTGCAACAGTGTCTTTATCGACGTCGAGAGCTCGGCGTCGGCTTCGAGCGTCAACATCAACGACTGTACGGACGCCAGCGGCAACTTCGTCAGCCCGCAATACAATCCCGGCGGCGCCGGTGACGTCGTGGTGGTGCAGCTGTGCTACAAATGGCCGATCTTCGTGACCGGTCTCGGCTACAACATCGCGAACCTGCCGGGCAGCAAGCGGCTGCTGAGAGCAAGCGCAGCCTTCAGGAACGAGCCTTACTGAGCGATGACGGGGGATGTTCGGATGAAACCGGCCGCGATGATCAGCCTGCGCCGTCGCTCCTTGCATCATCTGCTTCGCGACTGGATGGCGGATGGACGCGGCGTTGCCGCGACCGAATTCGCCTTCATCGTGCCGCTGATGCTGGTGATGTTCTTCGGTACCGTCGAATTCTGTTCCGCGATCGCGGTGAATCGCAAGGTTACGCTGATGGCGCGCACCCTGTCCGATTTGACCTCGCAATCCACCTCGGTTGCCGATGCCGACATCTCGACTTTCTTTACGGTGGCGAACAAGATCATCTGGCCCTATCACGACCGGAACGCTGAACCCTTATTTCACGTCACCGATGAGCGGCACGATCACCGAGCTCTTTGTCGATCCGACCACACACAAGGCCACGGTGAAGTGGAGCAAGGGCACGGCGCCGCGGATTGTCGGTTCCGTCGTGACGACCGTGCCGACAACGCTCCTGGTCGACGCCACCTATCTGATCTTCAGCGAGGTGAGCTACAACTACGTTCCGACCGTCGGCTATGTGATGGCAAAGGCCGGCGTGACCCTGAGCGATGTCTCCTTTACGCGGCCGCGGCAATCGACCTGCGTCTTCTACAGCCCATCGACGTCCTGCTAGAGCATCGGACCTGCCCAGCCCCGCGCGCGTCAGCCAAGTCGGCCGGACAATCAATCAACCAGACACATGAAAAAGGCCGCGTGCGACGCGGCCTTTCTTGTTGATGCGCTAACGTGTTACCACGCTTCGACAGCGACGACTTTAATTCGCGGCGCGGAGGTTGTCGGCCGACGACTTGCCCGAGCGGCGATCAGCCACGATCTCGTAGGAGATCTTCTGGCCTTCGCGCAGCGTGCCGAGGCCGGCACGCTCGACGGCGCTGATGTGCACGAACACGTCATTGCCGCCGTCGTCCGGCTGAATGAAGCCATAGCCCTTGGTCGCGTTAAACCACTTCACGGTTCCCATGCTCACGGGGGTAGTCCCTTCTCAGATATCAAATGTCGTAACCCACGTCCGTGGGTTGGTTAGATCGAATTTTTGGAAGGGTCGTCAGCGTCTGAACCGGCTGTACCGGTAATAGCTAATCTCGTCCGGCCGAAAATCGATTGCGGTGCATGTTATGGGAAATACGCTCCCAAAACAATCCTGAGCTGCGCCAGGCGCACGACTTTTTTACGCATCGGGTTTAACGCCCGGCGCGGCTCCATCATGCGATATGAACCCGTCATGACAGGGGCGGCACGCATGGCCGCCCCCATTTTGGCTCGAAACTTAACGGCGGCGGAACTGGCCGCCCCGCTGCGCCCCCCGCGGCGGTGCGCCCGGCATGCTCGGACGTTCATCCTTGTGGCGGAAAATCAGCCGGCCTTTTTCCAGGTCATAGGGCGACATTTCCACCGTCACGCGGTCACCGGCCAGCGTCTTGATGCGGTTCTTCTTCATCTTGCCCGCGGTGTAGGCAACGATTTCGTGCCCGGCGTCGAGCTGCACGCGATAGCGCGCATCGGGTAGGATTTCAGTGACCAGCCCTTCGAACTGGATCAGCTCTTCCTTAGCCATGTCTCTCTCCAGATCGATTGACGTCTAGTTTGGCCGCTGGTTGCGGTTTGCCTGGTTATTGGATCTGCCGCTATCGCGCTGCAAAAAAGCAACGCCTTGAATTGTCCCGCCCTTTCCGTCGCCTTGCGGCGGCTGGCGGGGCTCCTGACGATTGCCTGGCAGAGAGTTCACCATAGCATTGGAACGCCGCCGGCGGCGAGGGCCTTTTGCGGCTTTACCCCCCTCATTCGGCCGTCCATTCTGCATGCCGGGGCGGCCATTGCCGCCACCAGGGCGACCACCGCCACCACCGGGGCGACCATTGCGCTGCTGCTGATGAGGTGCGGCCGCGGGGGCGGCGTCGCGCTGGCCCGGCGTGCGGCGGTCTTCCCGCGGCACGCTGATCTTGATCAACCGCTCGATGTCCTTGAGATAGCCGAGTTCCTCGGCGCCTGCGACCAGCGAGATCGCGATCCCCTCGGCCCCGGCGCGGGCGGTGCGGCCGATCCGATGCACATAGGTTTCGGGCACGTTCGGCAGGTCGAAATTCACCACATGGCTGACGCCGTCGACGTCGATGCCGCGGGCGGCGATGTCGGTCGCGACCAGGGTCCGGATTTCGCCGGACCGGAACGCGGCAAGCGTCCGCTCGCGATGGTTCTGCGACTTGTTGCCGTGGATCGCCTGGGCCGGGATGCCGGCGCGTTCCAGCCCCTTCACGACCTTGTCGGCACCATGCTTGGTGCGGGTGAACACCAGGGAGCGGTCGACACCGTCACCCTTGAGCAACTGGGCGAGAACATTGCCCTTGGCGGTGTGATCGACCTGGATCACCCGCTGGCTGATGCGCTCGACCGTGGAAGCGACCGGGGTCACCGCCACGCGGGCCGGGTCCCTCAGCATGGCGTCGGCCAGTTCGGCGATGTCCTTCGGCATGGTCGCCGAGAAGAACAGCGTCTGCCGCTTGATCGGCAGCTTGGCGACGATCTTCCTGATGTCGTTGATGAAGCCCATGTCGAGCATGCGGTCGGCTTCATCGAGCACCAGGAACTCGACCTGGTTGAGCTTGAGGCCGTTGCTCTGCACGAGGTCGAGCAGACGGCCTGGGGTGGCGACCAGCACCTCGACCCCCGGCATCAGGCTGCGGACCTGGCGTCCCATCGGCACGCCGCCGATCGCGAGCGTGGATGTCAGCCGGACATGGCGGCCATAGACGTTGAAGCTGTCCAGGATCTGTCCGGACAGTTCGCGCGTCGGGCTCAGCACCAGCACGCGAGTGGTCTTGGGCTGCGGCTTGATGCGATGCTCGAGCAGGCGGTGCAGGATCGGCAGCGCAAAAGATGCGGTCTTGCCGGTGCCGGTCTGGGCGATGCCGATCACGTCACGGCCGCTCATCGCGAGGGGAATGGTCTGGGCCTGGATCGGGGTAGGGGTGTGGTAGTTCTCTTCCTTGAGCGCGCGCTGAATTGCGTCGGCAAGGCCAAAATCCTGAAAGGATGTCAAAAGAGGGTCTTTCCATATGGCATGACGCCCGTCTCCGCGGAGTCGAAGCCGCGAGGCGGGGGTGAATGCACTTTCGAAGACGCCCGCGTGCTGGGGGCACCTGCTGTCGAGGGGGCTTAAGGAGCAAGCCAGAAGCTCATGGCTGAGCTTAAGAACACGCGGCTTGCAATGACCGGCCGATTTGCCTGCGTCTGCGCACCATATGGACCAAGAAGACGGCGCTTTCAAGGTCGGGCTTCTCCGGTGTCGCTATCTGGAGATTGTCTTGGTTAGCAAAGACACCCGGGCTTGCTGAAAACGGGCTGCTGCAAAAATAGCCATCGGTTTAAACGTGCACAAAAAATAGAATATCTGCCGGTGAATTAAACACGCGCCATGCGCAACGAAAGTGCAGCTGATGCGCGGCTGCCATGCTCCGTCCCAAAGATTTGGCCTGTGACTTCAGCATCTTATGGCTCTCGCGGGCCATGGCACGCTTCTTGCGATTCTCCCATCGCAGACGGCCGCCGGCTGTTTTTAGCGGCGACGCGCGTCCTGCGTCAGGGAGACGATATTCATGTTCACGAAATTCACCCAGGGATTAGCGGCGCCGTTCAGCCGCCGTCTGGCGCTGGCGGCTGCGGCCGGTCTGGCGCTCGGTGCGGCCGGTTTCGGTCCGGCCAAGGCAGATGACGACACCATCAAGATCGGCGTGCTGCACTCGCTGTCCGGCACCATGGCCATCAGCGAGACCACGCTGAAGGACACCATCCTGTTCATGATCGATGAGCAGAACAAGAAGGGCGGGGTGCTCGGCAAGAAGCTCGAGGCCGTCGTGGTCGATCCCGCCTCGAACTGGCCGCTGTTCGCCGAAAAGGCGCGCGAGCTGATCACCAAGGACAAGGTCGCGGTCGTGTTCGGCTGCTGGACCTCGGTGTCGCGCAAGTCGGTGCTGCCGGTGTTCAAGGAGCTCAACAGCATCCTGTTCTATCCCGTCCAGTACGAGGGCGAGGAAAGCGAGCGCAACGTATTCTACACCGGCGCAGCGCCGAACCAGCAGGCGATCCCGGCCGTCGACTATCTGATGAAGGAAGAGAAGGTGAAGCGCTGGGTGCTCGAAGGCACCGACTACGTCTATCCGCGCACCACCAACAAGATCCTCGAGGCCTATCTGAAGTCGAAGGGCGTTGCCGCCGACGACATCATGATCAACTACACGCCGTTCGGCTTCTCCGACTGGCAGACCGAGGTCTCCAAGATCAAGGCGTTCGGCTCGGCCGGCAAGAAGACCGCGGTGGTCTCGACCATCAACGGCGACGCCAATGTGCCGTTCTACAAGGAGCTCGGCAACCAGGGCGTCAAGGCCAAGGACATTCCGGTGGTCGCGTTCTCGGTGGGTGAGGAAGAGCTCGCCGGCATCGACACCAAGCCGCTGATCGGCCATCTCGCCGCCTGGAACTACTTCGAGTTGATCAAGACCCCGGCCAACGAGAAGTTCATCAAGGATTGGCAGGCCTACACCAAGAACCCGAAGCGCACCACCAACGATCCGATGGAGGCGTCCTATATCGGCTTCAACATGTGGGTGAAGGCGGTCGAAAAGGCCAAGTCGACCGATGCAGACAAGGTGATCGACGCGCTGCCCGGAATCGAGACCGCGAACCTGACCGGTGGCACCGCCAAGATGCTGCCGAACCACCACATCACCAAGCCGGTGTTCATCGGCGAGATCAAGGGCGATGGCCAGTTCAGCGTCGTCTACAAGACCAAGGACCTCGTTCCTGGTGACGCGTGGTCGAAGGAGCTGGAAGGCTCCAAGGACCTGATCGGCGACTGGGTCGGCAAGAAGTGCGGCAACTACAACGTCAAGACCAACAAGTGCCTGGGCTCGGGCACCTGATCGCGGACCTGCGACGTCGCTCAGACGTGACTGGGGAAGGCGGCGACACCGCCGCCTTCCCTCTACTCCTGCCGGGGTTTGTCCAGTGCCTGCAACTGTTTCTGCGCTTCTGCGCACGCTCGTCTTTTCCATCGCCTTGATCGCGATCTCCGTGCCGGCCTTTGCCGCGACCTTCGCGGAGTTGGTCGGCAAGTTCGCCACCGATGATTTCTCCGATACCGAGGACGCCATCGGCGAGGTCGCCGCATCCGGCAATCCGCTGGCCTATCCGATCATCAAGCGCGCTACAGGACGAGCGGCTGATGTTCGATGCCGATAGCAAGAAGGTCTACATCAAGCAGACCGACGGCAAGGCGATCGATGCCGCGACCGGCGCACGCGGTCGATGCCATTCCCGACAGCGCCTCCGAGGTCAACCTCAACAACCGTCTCCGCCGCGCGGTCGACGCTGCGATCGGCGGCCTGACCTTGATGTCGCCGGATCTCTCGGCGCGGCTTTCGGCCGCGCAATCGGTCTTCAAGTCGCATGAGGAATCGATGCTGCCGACCGTCGAGTCCGCGCTGGCCAAGGAAACCAATACCTCGGTCAAGCGGGCGCTGTCCGAGGGGCGCGCCGCGATCCTGCTGTTCAAGTCCGACGCCAGCGAAACCGACAAGCTCGCCGCCGTCGCCACCATCCGGGCGCGTGGCGACCAGGAGGCGCTGGCGCTGCTGACCGAGATCAGCGGCGGTGATCAGCCCGCCAACGTGACCAAGGCCGCAAGCAGTGCCATCGCCTCGATCCAGAGCACGCTTGCGATGTGGTCCGGTGTGCAGAACGCCTGGTATGGCCTCTCGCTTGGCTCGGTGCTGCTGCTCGCGGCCATTGGGCTCGCCATCACCTTCGGCGTGATGGGCGTCATCAACATGGCCCATGGCGAGATGGTGATGATCGGCGCCTACACCACTTTCGTGGTGCAGGATCTGATCCGCACCAGCTATCCCGCGCTGTTCGACTATTCGCTGTTCATCGCGGTGCCGCTGGCCTTCCTGGTCGCGGGCGCGATCGGCATCCTGATCGAGCGCACCGTGATCCGCTTCCTCTACGGCCGGCCGCTGGAGACCCTGCTCGCGACCTGGGGCCTGTCGCTGATCCTGCAGCAGGCGGTGCGCACCGCGTTCGGTCCGACCAACCGCGAGGTCGGCAATCCCTCCTGGATGAGCGGCGCCTTCGATCTCGGCCAGATCACCATCACCTACAACCGGCTCTGGATCCTCTGCTTTACGCTGGCCGTATTTGCGATCCTGCTGGCGATGCTGCGCTACACCGCGCTCGGGCTCGAGATGCGGGCGGTGACGCAGAACCGGCGCATGGCGGCCTCGATGGGCATCGCCACCTCGCGCGTCGATGCGCTGACCTTCGGTCTCGGCTCGGGCATCGCGGGCATCGCCGGCGTGGCGCTGTCGCAGATCGACAATGTCAGCCCCAATCTCGGCCAGAGCTACATCATCGATTCCTTCATGGTCGTGGTGTTCGGCGGCGTCGGCAATCTCTGGGGCACGCTGGTCGGCGCCTTCACGCTCGGCATCGCCAACAAGTTCCTGGAGCCGATCGCCGGTGCGGTGCTCGGCAAGATCGCGATCCTGGTGCTGATCATCCTGTTCATCCAGAAGCGCCCGCGCGGCCTGTTCGCGCTCAAGGGCCGGGCGGTGGAGGCATGATGCCGTCTCATATGCTCACCCGCTCGCTGGACCGCGCCGCGACCACCTTCATCCTGGTGGTCGCCGCCTGCGGCGTCCTGATCCCGCTCTCCAACCTGCTGCTGCCCGACAGGCTCCGCGCTGCAGGTGCCGACCTATCTGGTCGCGCTGTGGGGCAAATATGTCTGCTACGCCATCCTCGCGCTCTCGATCGATCTGATCTGGGGCTATTGCGGCATCCTCTCGCTCGGCCACGGCGCCTTCTTCGCGCTCGGCGGCTACGCGATGGGCATGTACCTGATGCGCCAGATCGGCAGCCGCGGCGTCTACGGCAATCCGCTCCTGCCCGACTTCATGGTGTTCCTGAACTGGCAGAAGCTGCCCTGGTACTGGCACGGCTTCGACATGTTCTGGTTTGCAGCGCTGATGGTGCTGCTGGTGCCGGGCCTGCTCGCCTTCTGCTTCGGCTGGCTCGCCTTCCGCTCGCGCGTCACCGGCGTCTATCTGTCGATCATCACCCAGGCGATGACCTACGCGCTGCTGCTGGCCTTCTTCCGCAACGATTTCGGCTTCGGCGGCAACAACGGCTTGACCGACTTCAAGGACATCCTCGGCTTCAACGTGCAGGCCGAGGGCACCCGCGCCGCGCTGTTCGCGCTGAGCTGTCTCGCCTTGATCCTCGCCTTCCTGATCTGCCGCACGGCGGTCGTCGTCTCGAAGCTCGGCAAGGTGCTGATCGCGATCCGCGATGCCGAATCCGCGCACCCGCTTTCTCGGCTACCGCGTCGAGTCCTACAAGCTGTTCGTGTTCACGCTGTCGGCCTGCATGGCCGGCGTCGCGGGCGCGCTCTATGTGCCGCAGGTCGGCATCATCAACCCCAGCGAGTTCGCGCCCGGCAACTCGATCGAGGCCGTGATCTGGGTCGCGGTCGGCGGCCGCGGCACGCTTGGTCGGCGCAGCGCTCGGCGCCATCGTCGTCAACTACGCCAAGACCTTCTTCACCTCGGGTGCGCTCGCGCCCTATTGGCTGTTCATGCTGGGCGCAATGTTCGTGCTGGTGACCTTGCTGCTGCCCAAGGGCATCGTCGGCACCTTCAACGCCTGGTGGGAGCCGTTGCAGGCGAAGCGGCGCGATGCCAACGCCGAAAGCGCCGCCCGCGAGGACGGCATCAGCGAACCCAAGATGGCGGAGTGATCGGCATGAACGTCATGGACACCAGATCGACCTCTTCGCTGCTCTATCTCGACGGCGTGCACGTCTCCTTCGACGGCTTTCACGCCATCAACAACCTGTCGCTGACGCTGGAGCCGGGCGAGATGCGCGCCATCATCGGCCCGAACGGCGCCGGCAAGACCACGATGATGGACATCATCACCGGCAAGACCAAGCCGGACGAAGGCACGGTGCTGTTCGACGGCGATCACCGATCTGACGCGGCTCGACGAGACCCGGATCGCCGAACTCGGCATCGGCCGCAAGTTCCAGAAGCCGACCGTGTTCGAGAGCCAGTCGGTCGAGGACAATCTGCTGCTCGCGCTCAATGTCGACCACAGCGTCAAGGGCACGCTGTTCTGGCGCGGCAACGAGGAGCGGAGGCCGAGCGTATCGACAAAGTGCTGGAGACGGTGCGGCTGAAGGATGTCCGTCGCAAGCTCGCCGGCAGCCTGTCGCACGGCCAGAAGCAGTGGCTCGAGATCGGCATGCTGCTGGCGCAGGACCCCAAGCTGCTGCTGGTCGACGAGCCCGTCGCCGGCATGACCGACGTCGAGACGCATCAGACCGCCGAGCTGCTGAAGCAGATCAACAAGGATCACACCGTCATGGTCGTCGAGCACGACATGACCTTCGTCCGCGAGCTCGGCGTCAAGGTCACCTGCCTGCACGAAGGCACGGTGCTGGCCGAAGGCACCATCGATCAGGTGTCGACGAACGATCGGGTGATTGAAGTGTATTTGGGACGCTGAGCCGATGCTCGACGTCGAGAACATCAATCTCTATCTACGGTGCCGCACAAGCATTGCGCGGCGTCTCGATCGCGGCGGAGCCGGGCAAGGTCACCTGCGTGCTCGGGCGCAATGGCGTCGGCAAGACCTCGCTGCTGCGCGCCATGGTCGGGCAATATCCGATTGCCTCCGGCGCGATCACCTTCGATGGCGCCGACATCACACATCTGAAGCCTTACGAGCGGGCGCGGCGCGGCATCGGCTTCGTGCCGCAGGGCCGCGAGATCTTCCCGCTGCTCACGGTCGAGGAAAACCTCAAGACCGGCTTCGGGCCGCTCAAGCGCAGCGACCGCAACATCCCCGACGACGTGTTCTCGCTGTTTCCGGTGCTGCAGTCGATGCTGGGCCGGCGCGGCGGCGACCTCTCCGGCGGCCAGCAGCAGCAGCTTGCGATCGGGCGCGCCATGGTGATGCGGCCGAAGCTGCTGCTGCTCGACGAGCCGACCGAGGGCATCCAGCCCTCGATCATCAAGGACATCGGCCGCGCCATCTCCTACTTGCGCAATCTCGGCAACATCGCCATCGTGCTGGTCGAGCAATATCTCGACTTTGCCTGCGAGCTCGGCGACAATTTTGCGGTGATGGATCGCGGCGCGGTGAAATATAGCTGCACGCGTGCCGATCTCGATCCGGCCGAGATCTCCAGGCAGATGGCGCTGTAACTCTCGTGGCTTCATCAAAGCATGATCTCTATGATCGTCATTGCGAGCGAAGCGAAGCAATCCAGTGCTTCTTCGTGGCCTCCTGGATCGCGTGGTCGCTTCGCTCCTCGCGATGACGGGTGCATGTACGTGGTTTCACAGGGAGGGGATCGATGCGGGCCGATCCCGCCGTGCCGCATATGATATTTTCGAGGCCAACCGCGCCCGCGGCGCGGTGCGCTTCGACGTGCATCTGCAGGACGGCGTGACCCGCCGCCGTCTCTGCATGAATCCGGCTCGCTTCGCGTGCGCTTTCCCTCGCCCGAGGATCACGGCCTGTCGGCGATGTTCGTGAACACGGCCGGCGGCATCGCGGGCGGCGACCATTTCGCGATCGAGATCGCGGCGGCCAGGCACGCGGCTGACGCTGACCACTGCCGCGGCCGAGAAGGTCTATCGCGCGCCCGGCAAGCCGGCTGCGCTTGATATTTCCCTGAAGGCTGCCGCCGGTGCGCATCTGTCCTGGCTGCCGCAGGAGACCATCCTGTTCGACCGCGCCGGCGATAGCGCGCCGGATCGACATCGATCTGGACGAAACCGCCTCGCTGCTGCTGTGTGAGATCGTCGTGTTCGGCCGGACCGCGATGGGCGAGACGCATGCGCGAGGGCTCGTTCGTCGATCGCTGGCGCGTGAGGCGCGGCGGCCGGCTGGTCTTCGCCGAGACCGTGCGGCTTGCCGGCGACATCGGCGGAAAGTTGGCGCAAGCCGCGATCGCCAAGGGCGCGGCCGCGATCGGCACCGCGCTGATCGCGCCGGGTGACGCCGCACTGGTCGAGCGCATTCGCGAGGCGGCGCCATCCTTCGGTGGGGAGGTCGGGCTGTCCGCCTGGAATGGATTTGCAATGGCGCGGTTCTGTGCCCAAGATGCCGCGCGGTTGCGCGCCGACATGATGGCGGTGCTCGGCCGCGCATCGGCTGTGCCGCTACCGCGGCTCTGGCTCAATTAGCTAATTTTCGTGAGCGATATCGCATGAACCTGTCTCCCCGCGAAAAGGACAAGCTGCTGATCTCGATGGCCGCCATCGTGGCGCGCCGCAGGCTGGATCGTGGCGTCAAGCTCAACCATCCCGAGGCGGTCGCCATCATCTCCGACTTCATCCTGGAAGGCGCGCGCGACGGCCGTACCGTGGCGGAGCTGATGCAATCGGGCGCCCAGGTTCTGACCCGCGACCAGGTGATGCCGGGCATCGCCGAGATGATCCACGACATCCAGGTCGAGGCGACGTTTCCCGATGGCACCAAGCTCGTCACCGTGCACGAGCCGATACGGTGATGTGCGCGCATCCATCGCTGTGCGTCATGCCCGGGCTTGACCCGGGCATCCACGCACTTCAGCGTCGATCGTTAGACGTGGATGGCCGGGACAAGCCCGGCGCATGACGAAGCGGAACGATACGAGGTAGACTATGATCCCCGGCGAACTCTTCATCCAGGACGGCGAGATCGAGCTCAATGCCGGCCGCAAGACCGTGACGCTGACCGTCGCCAATAGCGGCGATCGGCCGATCCAGGTCGGCTCGCACTACCATTTCTTCGAGACCAATCCGGCGCTGAAGTTCGATCGCAAAAAGGCGCGCGGCATGCGGCTCGATATCGCGGCCGGCACCGCCGTCCGCTTCGAACCGGGCCAGACCCGCGACGTGCAACTGGTCGCACTGGCGGGCAAGCGCACCATCTACGGCTTCCGCGGCGATGTGATGGGGAAGTTGTAACGCCATGCCGACCGGCCTCCGCCTCGTCTGTGAAGCTGCCGAGCTTGCGGCACGGCTTCACGCGGGCCAGCAGCGCAAGGGCCGTGGCGACGAGCCCTACGTCAATCACCTCGCCGAGGTGGCGAGCCTGCTCGCTGCCGCGACCGATGGCGAGGACGCCGAGCTGGTCGCGGCCGGCTGGCTGCACGACGCGATCGAGGACACCGACGCCTGCCGCGAGGAGCTCGCGCAACGCTTCGGTGCGCGCGTCGCCGGCTTGGTCGATGAGGTGACCGACGACATGACGCTTGGCGAAGAGCGAACGCCGCCGGCTGCAGGTGATCGACGCGTCGAAGAAATCGCCCTCGCGCCAAGCTGATCAAGATCGCCGACAAGATCAGCAACATCCGCGCCCGCATCTTCTTCGAGCCGGATGCCGAGCAGCAGCAGGAGCTGGCGGATTACCTTGCCTGGGCCGAGCAGGTCGTGAACGGCTGCCGCGGCGTCAATGCGCAGTTGGACGCGCTGTTCGACGAGACGGTCGCGCATGCGAGGGGCACGCGGTGAACCAGGCGCTGTCCAACTTGTGCGCGCAAAATGATGGGAATGGGGGCTACTGATGTCCGTCAAGATCAAGCGTTCCGTCTATGCCGACATGTTCGGGCCGACCACCGGCGACAAGGTGCGGCTCGCCGACACCGACCTCATCATCGAGGTCGAGCAAGACTTCACCACCTATGGCGAGGAGGTGAAGTTCGGCGGCGGCAAGGTGATCCGCGACGGCATGGGCCAGTCGCAGGCGACCAACAAGCAGGGCGCGGCCGACACCGTCATCACCAACGCGCTGATCGTCGATCACTGGGGCATCGTCAAAGCCGATGTCGCGATCAAGGACGGCATGATCGCTGCGATCGGCAAAGCCGGCAATCCCGACATCCAGCCGGCGTGACCATCGTGATCGGCCCGGGCACCGACGTGATCGCGGGCGAAGGCAAGATCCTCACCGCCGGCGGCTTCGACAGCCACATCCATTTCATCTGCCCGCAGCAGATCGAGCATGCGCTGATGTCGGGCGTCACCTCGATGCTCGGCGGCGGCACCGGGCCGTCGCACGGCACCTTCGCCACCACCTGCACGCCGGGGCCGTGGCACATCGCGCGGATGATCCAGTCATTCGATGCCTTCCCGGTCAATCTCGGCATTTCCGGCAAGGGCAATGCGTCGCGGCCGGCGGCGCTGGTCGAGATGATCAAGGCCGGCGCCTGCGCGCTGAAGCTGCACGAGGACTGGGGCACCACACCGGCTGCAATCGACAATTGCCTCTCGGTCGCCGACGATCACGACGTGCAGGTGATGCTGCACTCCGACACGCTGAACGAATCCGGCTTTGTCGAGGACACCATCAAGGCCTTCAAGGGCCGCACCATCCACGCCTTCCACACCGAAGGCGCCGGCGGCGGTCACGCGCCTGATATCATCAAGGTCGCGGGCCTGAAGAACGTGCTGCCGTCCTCGACCAACCCGACGCGCCCGTTCACGCGCAACACCATCGACGAACATCTCGACATGCTGATGGTGTGCCACCATCTCGATCCCTCGATCGCGGAAGATCTTGCCTTCGCCGAGAGCCGCATCCGCAAGGAGACGATCGCCGCGGAAGACATCCTGCACGACCTCGGCGCGCTCTCGATGATGTCGTCGGACTCGCAGGCGATGGGCCGGCTCGGCGAGGTCATCATCCGGACTTGGCAGACCGCCGACAAGATGAAGAAGCAGCGCGGCGCGCTTGCCGCAGGACAAGGGCAAGGACAACGACAATTTCCGCGTCAAGCGCTACATCGCCAAATACACCATCAATCCGGCGATCGCGCATGGCGTGTCGAAGCTGATCGGCTCGGTGGAGAAGGGCAAGCTCGCCGATCTCGTGCTGTGGTCGCCGGCATTCTTCGGCGTCAAGCCGGATTGCATCATCAAGGGCGGCATGATCGTCGCAGCGCCGATGGGCGATCCCAATGCTTCGATCCCGACCCCGCAGCCGGTGCACTACCAGCCGATGTTCGGCGCCTTCGGCAAGGCGCTGACCGCGTCCTCCGTCGTGTTCACCTCGAAGGCGGCTGCGACCGGCAATCTCGCGCGGCAGCTCGGCATCTCCAAGAAGCTCTATGCCGTGCAGAACACGCGGTCGAAGATCTCGAAGAAGAGCATGATCCACAACGATGCGACGCCCAAGATCGAGGTCGATCCGGAGACCTATGAGGTGCGCGCAGATGGTGAGCTTCTGACATGCGAGCCGGCCGAGGTGCTACCCATGGCGCAGCGCTATTTCATGTTCTAAGGTCTTCCCGGTATCCATAAGAAAGTACCGGGAGGACCCGTTCGTGATCTATGTCGTTGCCACCTTGACGGTGAAGCCAGAGACCCGCGCCGAATTCATTGCCGCCGCCATCGCCTGCATCGAGGCAACGCGCAAGGAACCCGGCAATATCGCGTATGACCTGCACGAGAGCGTCACCGATCCGGCCAAGATGGTGTTCGTCGAGCAGTGGGAAAACGCAGAAGCGCTGGTGCCGCATCGCACGGCGGAGCACATGAAAGCGTTCGGTCGGGTAGCGGTGAAATGCATGACGGCGCCGCCGCGTATCGAGGTCATCACGCCCGAGAAGGTCGATGTCCGTTGAATTGATGAGAATGAGGTTGTCAGCATGATCCGCGCCACGCGCGTCCTGGGCCAAGTCAGGTGGACTGAAGCCGCTGCCGATACCGTCGTGCTCGATTTCGATGATCGGCATCGGCGGCGGATGGCGATGACCGGCACGCGCGGGCTCGCCTTCCTGCTCGACCTCGAGCATGCCATCGCACTTCGCGGCGGCGATGCTCTGGTGCTGGAAGACGGCCGCATGGTCGAAGTGGTTGCAGCACCCGAGCCGCTGATCGAGATCCGCGGCGCCGATCCGCAGCATCTGGTGCGGCTCGCCTGGCATCTCGGCAACCGCCATCTGCCGACCCAGATCATGCCGAAAGGCCTGCGCATCCGCCGTGATCATGTGATCGAGGCGATGGTGAAAGGGTTGGGCGCACGCATCGTCGAGATCGAAGCGCCGTTCGATCCGGAAGGCGGTGCCTACGCCGAGGCCGGCCATGCGCACGACGAGGGCCATGCGCATCACGGTCATGCCCACGATCACGATCATGACCACGCGCATGGTCATCACCATGATCACGACCATCGCCATGGCCATGATCATCACATCCATGACGAGCATTGTGGGCACGAGCACGATCATCACGGCCATTCCCATGCTCATGACCACAAATGAGCTGCCGCGCGCCTCTGATGGGATGACGGATACTGAAGCCGCGGCGCTGTACCGGCTGATGACGTTTCTGTCGCCAGCCTTCCCGGTCGGCGCCTTCTCCTATTCCAGTGGCATCGAATGGGCCGTGGAAGCCGGCGACATCACCGATGCCGCATCGTTGCGCGACTGGCTGTCGGCCATGCTGATCGATGGCTCAGGCTTCTGCGACGCGGTGTTCCTGGCGCAGGCTCATCGCGCGATGGAGTTGGGCGACATGGCCGCCTTGCACGAATTGGCCGAGCTAGCCGCGGCCTTCGTGCCGTCGCGCGAGCGGCAGCTCGAGACCACCACGCAGGGCCGCGCCTTCATCGAGATCGCGCGCGCGGCCTGGAATTGCGATGGACTCGATGACGCCGTCGCGCAATGCGACACCATCGTTTACCCGGTCGCGGTCGGGCTGGTCAGTGCCGCGCATGGCATTCCGCTCGCGTCCGCGCTGCACGCCTTCCTGCATGCGCTGGTCTCGAACTGGATTTCCGCCGGCAGCCGGCTGATCCCGCTCGGCCAGACCGATAGCCAGCGGGTGCTGGCGGCGCTGGAAAGCATGGTTGCGGCGACCGCTGCGCGCGCGCTAACTGCTTCGCTGGATGATCTCGGCAGCGCGACGTTCCGCGCCGATCTCGCCAGCCTCCGCCACGAGACGCAATATACGAGGCTGTTCCGGTCGTGATGCAACCTTGCATGTCGTCCCGGCGAACGCCGGGACCCATAGCCCCGGCCGTTCATGTTTGTGTACGAATGGAGCTACGGCTCGTCGCAACAATTAAAGTCGGTAGTTATGGGTTCCCGCTTTCGCGGGGACGACAGAAGGGCAATTGATCATGTCATCATCTCACGGCCCGCTGCGTGTCGGCGTCGGAGGCCCGGTCGGCTCGGGCAAGACGGCGCTGATGGACCTGCTCTGCAAGTCGATGCGCGAGCGTTACGACATCGCCGCGATCACCAATGACATCTACACCAAATGGGATGCCGAGTTCCTGGTCCGTTCGGGGTCGCTGACGCCGGATCGCATCGCCGGCGTGGAGACCGGCGGTTGCCCTCATACCGCCATCCGCGAAGACGCCTCGATGAATCTCGCGGCGGTTGCAGACATGCGGGCGAAGTTTCCCGGCCTCGACCTGGTGCTGATCGAATCCGGCGGTGACAATCTGGCCGCAACATTTTCGCCCGAGCTCGCCGATCTCACCATCTACGTCATCGACGTCGCCGCCGGCGACAAGATTCCCGTCCAAGGGCGGGCCCGGCATCACCCGCTCGGACCTGCTGGTCATCAACAAGATCGACCTTGCGCCGCATGTCGGCGCGTCGCTGGAAAAGATGGAGACGGACGCCCGGCGGATGCGCGGCGAGCGGCCGTTCGTGATGACCAACCTGAAGAAGAGCCAAGGCCTCGACCGCATCATCGGCTTCATCGAAGCCAAGGGCGGGCTGGCGGGATAATCCATTGCCGGCCTGGCCGCACCGAACGATTGCTCGCGCGCCGCCGTTAACCTTCCTGCATCAGGCCGCACGGCAGACCCAAAAAAGCCGCAGGCTCTCCGGAACAATTTTCTACTGCGCTTATTGCCATCGCGCCGGATTCCCGCTCGAGGGTTTGCGGCGTGGGCCTGAGGGCGATCGTCCAAAGGCTGCACGCGTGCGACGGTTCAAACATTCGCTTGTTCTCGCCGGCTGGTCCAATGGCCGAGCGAATGTCTGAACCGCCGTGCCGAACCGGTTTGTGATTTTTCGTCTCTTTCGAATCCGATGTTCGCGCAAGGGGGCGCAATCAAATGAAGCGAACGTCGGATTGCGTCGCGCTCATGGCTCGATCATTATATTTGTCGGTTGGCTTCTTTCCTGCGTGCAAGCGTGACCGGCCCGGGCATTTGATGATTTGTTCTTCCTTCCGCCAACCCCTGACATCAGAGTAAGCGCGTGCTTCGGCTGGGCGTTATTATCGGTGTGATTGCGCTAATCGGGACCGCGCTTTCCGGGCTCGCCGCCTATCGCGTCCACGATCAGGAGCTGGCGATCGACCGCATTGCGCTGGCGCGCGCGATCGATGTTCATGCCAGCCTGGTGCAGGACCGCCTCACGGAGCGCGAGCTGTTGGCACGGGTCGCCTCCGGCCTGTTTCGAGCGCCGTCGGTGATCAAAGCCAACATGCTGCAGCCGTTGCGCTCGTCGATCTACGCATTCAAGACCGATTTCGTGGTCGCAGCATGGATTGCGCGCCTCAAGCCCGAGGAGCTTGCCGCCGCGCGCAACGAGCTGCAGCAGGCCGGCTTTCCCAATTCGACCATCCGCAATTTCGACGACAAGCCGCTCGATATCGCCAATCTGAACCATCCGATCGACGTGTTGATGGATCTCGAGCCGCGCAATGCGGAGACGTCGTCGCTGCCGGGACGCGCGCTCGATGACGAGCCGACGGTGGGGCCGATGCTGGCGCGCGCCATGACCGAAGGCAAGCCAATAGCGTCCGACCCGATTCCGTTGCTCCGTGTCGATGGTCCGGTTGGACTGGTGCTGGCAGCACCGGTGGCGCCGGAAGGCAGCAGCACGCCGATCGTCGGCTTCGTGGCGTTCTCATACGAGCTTGGGCCGCTGATGCTGACCAATGACGATCTGTCGCTGTTTTCGGTCGCGCTCAAGGACCCGCGCAATGCCGAGGACGAGCTGATCGCCAATGATCAAGGCGTGGTGACGACGCGGACGCGCGTGCCGGAGGCTGCGCCGCCATCCGCGGCGCGCACGGTGACGTTTGGCAATCGCGATTGGACGCTCGCCTATTACGCCAAGCGAAATGCGGTCCGGCGGGCCGAACAGACGGCTGCGATCGTCGGCGTTATCGGCCTTGCACTGACCGGCATCGTCTGCGGCCTGTTCGGCTATGTCGCCTACAACAATCTGCGACTCAGCCGCGAGATCCAGGTGCGGATCGGCTTCGAGCGCCGGTTGACGGCCGTCATCGACGAGCTCAATCACCGGGTCAAGAACATCCTGGCGGTGATCCAGTCGATCGTGACGCGGACCTTGCGCCACGGCAGCGATATCGATGTCGCGCGCGAACTGCTGATCGGGCGCGTCCATGCGATGTCCAACGTGGTCACGCTGCTCAGCGAGAGCCAATGGCAGGGCGTTCAGCTGCGCGGCCTGTTCGAGGCGCGCGCTATCCCGCATGCGGAGCGCATCGCGGTGAGCGGCCCGGACATCACCGTCAGCGCGCGGGCGGCGCAGAGCCTGTCGCTGCTGTTCTTCGAGCTCGCCTCGCATTCCGATGAGGGACTGTCGCTGGTCGGCAAGCATCCGCATATCACCGCGAAATGGGATGTGACTGGCGAAGGGGCGGAGGCCGTGTTCAGCTTCCGCTGGGAGGAGCTCAACACCAGCGAAGCGACGCGTCGGCCCGGACAGCGATTTCGGCCTGATCCTGCTCGATCGCGTCGCGCCGGAAGCGCTCGGCGGCACCTCGAAGCGCTACTTTACCGAAGCGAGCTACGTGTATGAGCTGAACGCTCCGATGGCGACCGTGGTCGACATGACCGAGCGCGATCGCACCGAGCAGCTCTCGGCGCCAGTGCGTTCGTCGCGCTGACGCGGCGCGGCTGACCGAACGGAGCCGAACAGCGAACAAACAAGAATCCCGGCAAACGAAAAGGCGGCCTATCGGCCGCCTTTTCTGTTTCAAGGTTATCGTGTGATCTTGGTGATCAGCCGCCACTGCCGCCGATCACCGCGCGCACCGTCTCGTCAGGGCCGAAATCCTCGGCGCCCTCCACATAGAGCAGTGCGGCGAGCTTGGAGCGCGCGCGGTTAACGCGGCTCTTGATGGTGCCGACCGCACAGCCGCAGATGGCCGCCGCATCCTCATAGGAGAAACCGGAGGCACCGACCAGGATCAGCGCTTCACGCTGGTCCTGCGGCAATTTGTCTAAGGCGGTCCGGAATTCCTCGAACTCCAGATGCGCTCCCTGCGACGGATGGGTCTTCAGGGTCTTGGCATAATTGCCCTCAGCATCCTCCACCTCGCGCCGCCGCTTGCGATAGTCGGAGCGAAACAGATTGCGCAAAATCGTGAACAGCCAAGCCGGCAGGTTGGAGCCCGGTTGAAACGAGTTGATGTTGGCAAGGGCACGCAGCAGCGTTTCCTGCACGAGATCGTCAGCCCGATCACTGTTGCCGCTCAGCGAGATGGCGAACGCGCGCAGACTGGGGACCGAGCCCAGGATCTCGTCGCGCAGGGAGTCAGTGAGAGGCATCAGTCCCTCCCGTTCTGGTCGTTGGGTCCCCCGCCATCTTCCACTTGGGGTTGGCCCCCCGGGACATCAAGCTTTCGGACCAGTTCTGCGAAGCGATCCGGAACTCCCTGACGCACGACATCGTCGTACATCGCGCGAAGTTGATGGCCAATTCGCGATTGGATCTCCGAGTTCAGTCCGCCGGGCTTGCGCGGTGCCGCATTCTTGCTGGCTTGAGACTTTACATCCTTCATGACCTTTTCCACGTTTCCCCGAGAGTTAAGTCTCTGAAGCTCCAAGAAATATCCTCGCTGTCGAGGGGCCTGTCGGGAACTAATGCGACGCCTGCGTAAAAGTTCCCAATGAAAAGGGAACTTTTCGATGGTTCGGGCGTAATCTGCCCATCAGGGGAACCTGGGCCGCCCCCAACGCTGCGTGGCCCGTTCGATCGAATGGAGTGGGGATGTCCCGATCACAGCTCGTTGCTGAACATTTACCTCTGTTGCGGCGGTATGCGCGCGCGCTGACGGGAGCCCAGGGCTCCGGCGATGCGTATGTCGGCGCCATGCTGGAAGCCCTCATTCAGGACCCCTCTCTGCTCGACGAGCGTTACGGGGCGCGGGCCGGTTTGTTCCGACTGTTCACCCAGATCTGGAATTCGGTGGCCTTGAACGACGATACCGAGGTGACCACCCTGCCGATGCCGCCGGAGCGACGGCTCTCCAACATTACGCCGCTGCCCCGCCAGGCGTTCCTGCTGCTGTCGCTGGAAGGTTTTCCGGAGGAGGAAGTGGCGTTCATCCTCGGCACCGAGGTCGGCGAGACCCGACGCCTCGCCGACACGGCCGGCCGCGAGCTGGCCGCCGAGATCGCAACCGACGTGCTCATCATCGAGGACGAGACCTTCATCGCCATGGACCTCGAGAGCCTGGTGAAGAATCTCGGCCACAATGTCATTGGTGTCGCACGTACCCATGCCGACGCCGTGGCGCTGGCCAAAAACAAGAAGCCGGGCCTGATCCTCGCCGACATCCAGCTCGCCGACGGCTCGTCTGGCCTCGACGCGGTTAACGAACTGCTGCGGACTTTCGAGGTGCCGGTGGTGTTTATCACCGCCTATCCCGAGCGTTTCCTGACCGGCGAACGCCCAGAGCCGGCGTTCCTGATCTCAAAGCCGTTCCAGCCGGCCATGGTTTCGGCGGTGGCCAGTCAGGCGCTGTTCTTCCAGCGCAATTCGCGCAACCGCATGCCCAAACCTGCGGCCTAAGGGTTGGTCGCGTAGAAAAGCCGGCACGCTCGGCATGAGCGCGCCGGCTTTTTCATGTCTGCGTTGATGCTGCAAAAGACAGAGCGCCGGCTGGCATATGCCGCATGCTTCGCGAGCACGTGGCGCGCCCGCCTCAAGAAGCTTCAGGCAGCGCGATCCTATTGTTGTACCGAGATCTTTATGCCGAGACCACTTAACGGCGCAGACGGGTGTCCAAAAATAAAAGCGGGGCACCGCCGGCATCACCACGGCAGTGCCCCGCGTCGCCGGTCAATGGGGCAGGGGGAACAACCGGCTGTTGAGATGACTCGCGAGCACCCGAGTCGTTCCCGACGTCGCAAAAATTTTTGCGACAAGTCATTTTGAACTACCGGATAAAAACTTTCGCTTGAGTGGGGCTATTTTAACACACGGTTAAGTGATCGGCCAAACCGAGAACTCCGTTCCCGCGACCAACGTTGCAGATGGTGAGTCGCCAGCAGGGCGAGGGAACGGTAGCCATGTCAGATACCAGTAAGATTGTTGTGCTTAGTGCGCTTGCAGCAGCACTGAGCGTCGGAGCCGTGCAGTTTGCTTCGGGGCATAATTTGACGGCTGGACTCTGCTCAGCCCGGCTTCAACGAGCAGTTCGGTCAATCGGTCTGCCAAGGCGGATCGCGCCCAGGTCCAGCCTTTCGTCGGCCAGACCAAAACCATCTCGCTTCATCTGTCGCAATTTGCTGATACGTCGTTCGTGCTGCGCGTCCCGGCCGCGCAGGTCCCGGCGCAAACCGCAGGCAACAGCACCGGCACGACGGCTCCCCCATCGCCGCTTCTGATCAAGACCGACGGCGCCAAGGACGCAAAGCGGCCGATAGCCTGTGAGCCAAGCGTGAGCATCCTGACCGAGATTGCCAAGAGCCTGCAGCCCGGCCGCTGCGTGACTTGATCGCGCTGAAGCTCCTGTAACGTGATGCGCGGCTAAAACCGAGATTCCGGCCGCGACAGCAAAATCGCCTCTCCCAAGGGAGAGGCGATTTGCTTTTGTCGATGAGCATCGATGAGGCAAATTGCTCGAATGAGGTGCGGCGATCATTCAGCAAGTGTCTCGTCAGGTGTCTCGTCGCCCGCCGCCTGCCGGCTCATCATGAAGCCGAGCGCGACGCCGCCGATCGCGAGGATCGGCAGCAGGCGCTTGATGCCGATCGCGCGCGACCACCTGGAGGCCCGCGGCCATGAGCATGGGGTCGGCAAAGGCGCTCTGCGTGGCCGTGCGCGCCGTTGCGGCGGCGCGCGTCTTGGTCCGGCGCTTGCGGACCATATAGACTGATCGCGGCGATCAGCGTGACGATGAAGAAGATCGCGGCTCCCGTCAGGCAGGCCTGCACCAGCCCGTAGTGCTGCAATACGAAGACGAAGGCGGCGGCACACAGAAAGCTGATGGTGATGAACAATCCGACGGCCGCGGCGACCGCGAGCGACGTCATGCGGACCGTGGTACCGGTGGATTCCTTGAGATCGTCGATCAGACGCTGAAACATCGTCACTCCCCCTTACGTTTCGCAATTCGGCGGCTCGGCAACATCGAACTCGGCGCCGGACGTCCGACGCCGAGCATTCATTGTCTTCAATCACTCAACGGAGAGGTTGCCGGCCGATCGCCGCGACTCGAATGGCCGGCGCGGCTATCGACGGCAAAATCTCATCGACGCCACGTCAAGCCGATCAGGAAGCCCAGGCCGAGGGCCAGCCCGACGGTCGCGAGGGGGCGCTGGGTGATGACATCCTCCAGGGTCTCCTCGATCGTGCTCGCTGCGTCCTGCGCCGCGCTCATCATGGCGTTGCCGCGCTCCGACATGTCGTCGAACGTCGAATCCATGTTGTCACGGGCCTGTCGATAGCCGTGTCGGGCCTGCTTGCTCGCTTGGCCGGCGAAGGCGTTCAGTGCATCGGTGATCTGCTCGGTGAGGGCTGCGATATCGTTTTTCACGGCGGAGACATCCTTCTGAAGACGTTCGTAGTTCGCTTTGTCGGTGAGACCTCGCTTCGCGGCTTCTGCATCAGTGGTCGACATCGAAAGCTCCCAGACGACAGGTCGCGTGTTTCACCCCGGAAAACGCCCCGTCATGCGGTAAGTTCCTGGCATGAAACCGACTAGGCCTGCGGCAATTGCGGCGAATTGTCCGGAAGCAGATGCTCCTTCAGGATCAGGCCGACGATCAGGAGCGGCGAGGACAGAAAGCTGCCCATCGGCCCCCAGAGCCAGGTCCAGAAGGCGAGCGCAATGAACACGGCCAGCGCATTCAGCGCCAGCCTGCGGCCGATGATGGTCGGTGTGATGAAATGGCCTTCCAGGAAGGTGATGCCGATGAAGGCGAGCGGCGCGACGAGGCCGCCACTCAACGTCGGAAAGGCGATGATGCCGACCACCACCAGCACTGCGAACATGGCGACTGGGCCGATGATCGGGATGAAGTTCAGCGTGGCGGCGAGCGCGCCAAGCCCGGCTGGATTGGGCATGCCGGCGATCAGGCAGGCCAGGCCGGTCGCAACGCCTACGCCGGTATTGATGAGGGTGACGGTCAAAAGGTAGTTGCCGAGATGGACCTCGATCTCGTTGAGGATGCGCAGCGTCCGCAGCCGCGCCTCGTGATTCGCAAAGGTCATGATCAGCGCCCGCCGCAGCTCGCGCCAGCTCGCGATGAACAGGACCAGGGTCGCAAAGAACAGCAGGAATTCGGTGAAGGTCGGCGACAGGAATTCGATGGTCGGCTGCACCCATTCGAATTTCGGAAGCTGAAAGGAGGCAGTGCTGTCCGGTGTGCCGGCACCGATCATCGCCTGCATCTCGTGCCACAGCGCGATCGGCCGGTCGAACACGTGCAGCTTGTCGCGCAGCCGCCCTGCGAGCTCAGGCAGGCGGCCGCTCCATTCGATCGCCGGCGCCGAGATCAGGCCAACGATGATGCTGAGACCGGCGGCGACGGTCGTGACGATCAGCACGGCGCCGACCGCGCGCGGAATGCGATACCGTTCGAGAAAGCTCGCTGCCGGCGACAGCATGGTGCCGACCACGAAGGCCATCACCAGCGGTAGAAAGAACGCCTTGGCGACATAGAGCACAGCCCCGACGCAGATCACCGTGAGCAGCACCACCGCCAATGCGACGATTTCGGTGCGGCGGATCAACGGCGGCTGATCGTTGCGGCTCTCCGGAAGCGGTGCGCCTTCATGGGCATCGGGCAGGAGCCGTTCGGTGGGAAGTACGCGCACCATGTTTCTCTCGCCGCACGGACGATACAGCGCGATTACGTCACGCCTTCCAGCCCGCTACTAATAGTGGAGCTGTGCGAAAGGTTCCGTCGCGAGATCGTGAGGCTCATATTGCTTGACAGGCGCGTGAGCGTCACGCCCGCGCAGGAACTACGTCGCGCCTTCCTGCGTTTGATTGGCGAAGCGTCGCAACGCGCGATGCACGTCTTTGAGGGGGCAGTCCATGACACAGTCGGTTTTCGCCCGCCGCAGGTCCGCCCTGCGCGTGACCTCGCTGCTGCTCGCAGCAAGCTTGCTTGCACTCGTGCCTGCCGTCGTTGCGTCGCCTGCGCGCGCGCAGGCGTTGGGCTACGCGTCGGCGCAATCCGGTGCCTTCCCGGAGGATCAGATCGCCAATGATCCTGCAGCGCAGGACGAGGACAGCGCGCTCCCCGACCGCTTCCGTCGCACCATCGTCAGTTTCGATACGCGCGAGGCGCCCGGCACCGTCATCATTGATACCGGCAATACCTATCTCTACTACGTGCTCGGCAATGGCCGCGCGATCCGCTACGGCGTCGGCGTCGGTCGCGAGGGCTTTACCTGGGCCGGCACGCAAACGGTGAGCCACAAGGCCGAATGGCCGGACTGGCATCCTCCGGCCGAGATGATCGAGCGTCAGCCCTATCTGCCGCGCTTCATGGCCGGTGGCCCCGGCAATCCGCTCGGCGCACGGGCAATGTATCTCGGCTCCAGCGAGTATCGCATCCACGGCACCAATGATCCGAGCACGATCGGCAAATTCGTCTCGTCCGGGTGCATCCGGCTGACCAATGAGGACGTCAGCGACCTGTTCAACCGGGTCAATGTCGGCACTCGCGTCGTGGTGCTGCCGAAGAGCGCGCCATTGAGAAGCGGCACGGTGCAGGCCCGTGGCGGCTCCAGCGCGCGGCCTCTGCTGACGAGGCTGCCCATCGGGACGGCAGGCGATGACGCTGCCGGCTTCGGTTGTGAATTGAACTGGTGCAGGAGGCGCGTCGTGGCAGTCAGATCGTTAATGGGAGTGGCGCTCGGCGCGGCCGCGATGGTGGGCGCCCTGGCGCTGCCGCACGCCGCGCAGGCGGAGGATTTCCTCTCGGCGCTGTTTGGCGGCTTCAACGCGCCGCGCCAGCAGACGCCCCAGCCCTATATTCGCGCGCCCTTTGCGGACGAGGGCGCGCCGGTCCGGCATCGCGCCCGGCGCAGCGAGGTATCTTATGGCGACAGCGGCGAGCAGGCCTGGTGCGTCCGCACCTGTGACGGGCGCTACTTTCCGCTGGCGTCCGGCGGCGATCAGAGCGGGGCGGTGCTATGCAACAATTTCTGCCCCGCCAGCAAGACCGAGGTCGTCTATGGCAGTAACATCGACGACGCGGCCACGGAGGGCGGCAAGTCCTATTCCGAGCTGCCGAATGCCTTCAAATATCGCACCGAACTCGTCGACGGCTGCACCTGCAACGGCAAGGACCATTTCGGGCTTGCCAAGGTCTCGATCGAGAACGATCCCGACCGTGCGCAAGGGCGATATCGTCGCCAGCGACGACGGGCTGATGGTCGCCAACCGCAGCGCCGGCAAGCGCGCCGAGCTCAACTTCTCGCCGGCGCCGGAATCGCTGCGCGCGAAATTCCTGCGCGCTCCTGTCATGGCCTCCGAATGAGCCGGCGGCGGATTAGGCGGCGCGGATCCTGGCCAGGAAGTCGTTGACCTGGCTATCGAGATGCTGGCTCTGGTTTTCCAGCGTCTCGGACGCCCGCTTGACGTTGTCTGCGGCGGCTGCGGCGGCGTCGGCATCCGACTTCACGCCGCTGATGTTGTCGGACACGCTCCGCGTGCCCTGAGCGGCATATTGGGTGCTGCGTGTGATCTCCTCTGTCGCGGCGCCCTGTTCCTGGACGGCGGCGGCGATCGCGGTGGCGACCTCGTTGACCTCGCCGATGATGCTGCCGATGCCCTTGATGGCGTCGATGGCCTCGCCGGCCACCTTCTGGATGTCGGCGATCTGCTCGGAGATCTCGTCGGTGGCCTTCGCGGTCTGGCTCGCCAGGGTCTTCACCTCGGAGGCGACCACCGCAAAGCCCTTGCCGGCCTCGCCGGCGCGCGCCGCCTCGATGGTGGCGTTCAGCGCCAGCAGGTTGGTCTGCGCCGCGATGCCGTTGATGAGACCGACCACCTCGCCGATGCGGCTCGCCGATTGCGCAAGCCCTTGCACGGTGCGGTCGGTCGCCTTGGCCTGATCGACGGCGCGGCTGGCGATCCCTGCCGCATGCGAGGCCTGCTTGCTGATGTCGCCGATCGAGGCGCTGAGCTCCTCGGCGGCTGCGGCGACGCTCTCTACGCTCATCGAGGCGTCCCCGGACGCCTTGCGCGCGATCTCGACCCGCTCATTGGTCTGGCGCGACACGTCGGACAGCTCCGTCGAGGTCGAGCGCATCTGGTTGGAGGCGCCGCCGAGCTGCTTGCAGCGTGCCGCGAACCATGCCCTCGAACTCGCCGACATGAGCCTCGATGGCGCGCTGACGCGCGGCCGCCGCAGCATGGCGCTCGCGCTCCTGCGCCTCGATCGCGAGCTTCTCCTGCGCGTGGATCTTGAAGGTCTCCAGCGCGCCGGCCAGCGCTCCGATCTCGTCCTGACGGGTGTGGTAGCCGGTTTCGACAGCGAGATCGCCCGATGACACTTTCAGCATGCCGTCCCGGATGGCGTTGAGCGGCACGATCACCCGCCGGCTGACGGCGATCATCGCAGCGGCGCTTGCGGCGATTGCGATCGCGAGCAGCGCAAGCTGCAGCATCAACGTCGAAAACGCGCCGCGATGCTGGGTTTCCGCGTCTTCCTTGGCTGCGTCCAGCGCAGCCTCCGCGACCGTCACCGCGCTCGACATGTGCGCGACCGAGATCGGGCTCCATTGCAAGGCCGTGATCTCGCCCTTCTCGCCTTTGATCGCCGCAGCGATCAGCCGATCGCGCAGCCCGGTATATTGGGGATCGAAATAGGCGCCTTGCACGGACGCCATCGCGTTGGATAGCGCCGGCAGCGCCATGCCCGTGGTCGCAAGCTGCAACGCCTTCCAGGCCGCTTCCACGCCGCCGACCAGCTTGGTATAGGCGAGCTGGTTACCCGCATTGATCTGGCCTGCGATGGTCGCATTGCCGACCAGAAGCGAGGCCTCGCCGGCGGTGTTACGCATCAGCCATGCGATCTGCTTGACCATCAATAGCTGATCGACCGTCGCATCCTGGGTGTTGATGCTGGCCGCGAGATTGTCGGAGGTCTTGTCGAGCGCCTCCAGCAGCCCTTTGATGGTCTCGCCATATTCCTTGGCCAGCGCCAGCCGCCGCTGCGCCTTGGGCTTGACGATCTCAGTGTTGAACTCGGCCTGCTCGTCGAACAGCGTCTGGATCAGGCGCAGCAGCTGCGGCACCAGCACGTCCGCTTGCGGAAAGTCGACGCCGGGCAGCAGCAGTCGCGCCCGCGTCAATGCGGGCTTCTCGATCCCGCGCGCGGAGTGGAGATAGGCCTGGACCTCCTTGTCCATCGGCCCGTCCGCGTTCAGCACGCGGATCGTGGTCGATCGGTCGCTGCGCAGGCTGTTCATGGCCTTGAACAGGACCCCGGAGGCGTCGGCGATGGTCTCGATCCGGGCGGTCAGCCGCAGACGCTGCCAGGAGTGCCAGGCGTTGACCGAAAACAGCGCGATCACCACCAGCGTGGTGGTCGCGATGACCGCCCGCAGCAGCGCCGAAATGGTCAAACGGTTCAACATGCCCAAATTCCTGATTGAAATGCCTTATCGCCTGCGACCGTAAAAATTTAAGCCAATACGGTTGCCGTACAATTACCGAGAAGCCATGTTTGGTTCCGTCCGGGGAACCGGCTGAGAACTCGGCGGTTAAGATTCAGACACCGAAGCGTCTTCCATTTTTTGCAGGGGCCAAACCATGCTTGTCAGCGCTCTCGTCACCTTTCTCGTCGTCATCCTGGTCCTCTATCTGATCAACCTGCTGCCGATCGACGGTCGCGCCAAGCAGATCTGCCGGGTGATCGTGATCATCCTCGGCGTGATCTCGCTGTTGAAATACATCGCGGTAATCTGAAACCGGCAAAAGCGCGGTCTCTTAAAATGGCAAAAGCCCCGGCCGCAGGCCGGGGCTTCGATGTGCGTGGAATGCCCGCTTGGTCTCATGCCGAGGCTTTGGCCTCGCGGCGGCGGGCGGTGAGGATGAATTCGGTGTAGCCGTTCGGCTGCGCCTTGCCCTTGAAGACGAGGTCGCAGGCCGCCTTGAAGGCCACGCCGTCAAACGACGGCGCCATCGGCTTGTAGAGCGGGTCGCCGGCATTCTGCTTGTCGACCACCTCGGCCATGCGCTTGAGCGACTCCATCACCTGCGCCTCGGACACGACGCCCTGGTGCAGCCAGTTCGCCAGATGCTGGCTGGAGATGCGCAAGGTCGCGCGGTCCTCCATCAGGCCGACATCGTGGATGTCAGGCACCTTGGAGCAGCCGACGCCCTGGTCGATCCAGCGCACGACGTAGCCGAGGATGCCCTGGCAGTTGTTGTCGATCTCCTGGCGCACATCGTCGGGCGCCCAGTTCGACCGCGACACCGGGATGGTGAGGATATCCGAGAGCTTGGCCCGCGGGCCGCCCTTGGCGAGTTCCTGCTGGCGCGCCAGCACATTGACCTGGTGATAGTGCAACGCATGCAGGGTCGCCGCGGTCGGCGACGGCACCCAGGCGGTGGTGGCGCCGGCCTGCGGGTGGCCGATTTTCTGCGCCAGCATGTCCGCCATCTTGTCGGGCGCCGCCCACATGCCCTTGCCGATCTGGGCGTGGCCGGGCAGGCCGTCGACCAGGCCCATATCGACGTTCCAGTCCTCATAGGCCTTGATCCAGGGCTGCGCCTTCATCTCGTTCTTGCGGATCATCGGACCTGCTTCCATCGAGGTGTGGATCTCGTCGCCGGTGCGATCGAGGAAGCCGGTGTTGATGAAGACGATGCGCTTCTTCGCCTGCTGGATGCAGGCCTTGAGGTTGACCGTAGTGCGGCGCTCCTCATCCATGATGCCGACCTTGAGCGTGTTCTCGGGCAGGCCGAGCATCTTCTCGACGCGGCCGAACAGCGCGACGGTCAGCGCCACCTCGTCGGGGCCGTGCATCTTCGGCTTGACGATGTAGACCGAGCCGGTGCGGCTGTTCTTCGTCTTCGCATTGCCTTTGAGATCATGAACAGCAAGAAGCCCGGTGACGGCGGCGTCGAGGATGCCTTCCGGAATCTCGCGGCCCTTGTCGTCGAGCACCGCGTCGGTGAACATGTGGTGGCCGCAATTGCGGATCAGCAGCAGGCTGCGGCCATGCAAGGTCAGCGTCTTGCCATCCGGCGTGGTGTAGCTGCGGTCGTGGTGCAAAGAGCGCTTGAGCGTCTTGCCGCCCTTCTCGAAATCGGCCGACAGCGTGCCGTCCATCAGGCCGAGCGTGTTGCGATAGACCAGCACCTTATCTTCGGCGTCGACGGCGGCAACCGAGTCTTCCATGTCGAGAATGGTCGAAACCGCTGCTTCCATGATCATGTCGGCGACGCCGGCGGCATCGTCCTTGCCGATCACGTGCTTGCGGTCGATCACGAGCTCGACATGCAGGCCGTTGTTGACGAGCAGCACCGCGGTCGGCGTATCAGCCGAACCCTGATAGCCGGCGAATTGGGCGGCGTTCTTCAGCGCCGTGGCGTTGCCGCTCTTCAGCTTCACCGCGAGCTGGCCCGCGACCACGTGATAGGAGGTGACGTCGGTATGGCTGCCGGTGGCGAGTGGCACGGCGGCATCGAGGAAGGCCTTGGCCTTGGCGATCACCTTGTCGCCGCGCGCCTTGTTGTAGCCGCGGCCGGTTTCGCTGGGGTCGTGCGGGATCGCGTCGGTGCCGTAGAAGGCGTCATAGAGCGAGCCCCAGCGCGCATTCGCCGCATTCAGCGCGTAGCGGGCGTTCGTCAGGGGCACCACCAGCTGCGGCCCGCAGATCTTGCCGATCTCCTCGTCGACATTTGATGTCTCGACCTTCTCGGTAGCGGGCTCCGGCAAAAGATAGCCGATCTCCCGCAGGAAGGCGGTATAGGCGTTGATGTCGAACGCCTTGCCCTTATGGGTGCGGTGCCATTCGTCAATCTTGGCCTGGAGCGTGTCGCGGAACGCCAGCAACTCGCGATTCCTGGGTTCGAGATCGGCGACGATGGCGGCCAGGCCCGCCCAGAAGGTATCAGGATCGATCCCGGTCTTGGGCGCCGCCTCCTTGGCGATGAAATCGAACAGGACGGGGGCGATCTTCAGTCCGTGGGCATCGATGCGTTTCATGGTCGGGCGTTTCTCTCGTGGCTCTGGTCTTCAGATCTGTCTTCGGGGCGGCGGCGATGCGCGTCTGGGAGGTCAATTGGGGAGCCCGCACCCCTGAAGGGGCGGGCGGCGAGACCATTTAGCGTCAAAGCGGCGGGCAGAGAAGGGGGCAGCAAAAGGAGGAGGGCGGCGCACGGAAACCTGACTTTCAACCGCGTTGGGGAATAATCCACGAGGCATAAATTCGCGATCCCGCGGCGCGTTCCGCGCCCGAGCTTTGCCAGGAGGCGCCCTCTTTTAAGACAGAGGGCACAGGGAAGGCCGGGCATCGGCTGACGCCCATGGTCCGCGTGCAACAAAAAAGCACGCGGCAGAACCACAGGTGCAGCCGGACATCCCCGGCCTTCCCTGCGCGATGGCTTTACGGCGTACTCCGCGCTCTCCCCGGGGACCGGCGTTCTTGCCCCCGTCGCCCGCGACATCGTCGTCGCAGGCTTGGCATCAGCACCGGGATGCCAGGACCACACGGCTTGACCGTGCGCACCGGGATGTTCGTCGGCATGGATCAACCACGCTGCAACCCGAAGCGCCCACCGCATCCCGCACTCCACGCTCGTGACGATCGCGAAACGCCCCTTGTATCTAAAAATTCCGCCAGAATGAGCGGACGGGCGGTTCTCGCAAAACCGCCCGTCGCTGGAGCTGAGCCCGTAACGCCCCAAAGGCGACCGAGCCTGATGTCAGAGCGAGGGACAGCTCCGGTGGTCTTCCTCAACCCGAACAGTTGCAAGGGCTTCGAGCCCGCATCAAGCAAGGAAGGGAGTGGATGATGACACAGAACGATCTCATTGTCGTCGGTATCGACGTCGCCAAGGACAAGGTGGATGTCTGCATTCGCAAACTCACGCTGCGCCAAACGTTCCCCAACACCACTCAAGGTCATCGCAATCTGGTTGCCTGGCTTCGCAAGAACCGGGTGGGCAAGGCGGTGATGGAGGCCAGTGGTGGCTACGAGCGCGAATGGCGCGACGTGCTGCACGACGCCGGAATCGAGGTGCGGATTGTCGATCCCAAGCGGGTCCGCAGCTTTGCCCGGTCGGCCGGACGTTTGGCCAAGAACGATCCGATCGATGCGGAGATGATCGCCTGGTTCGCAGAGACGTTCAGCCAAGCACCCGGCCAGGTCCCGGATGCGACGCGTGAGGAACTCGCGACACTGGTGAAGGCCCGCAAGGCCCTGGTCGCTCTCGAGACCCGCTTGCGGGGGCAGGACGAGCATGCCGCACCAAAACAGGTCCGCAAGGTCTTCGCGCGCGTCTTAAAGAGCATCGCCGCTGGAATCGATGAGCTCGAAACCACCACCTCCGCCAAGCTCGAGGCCACGCCGGCTTTTGCCGAGCGTGCCGCGATCATCGAGAGTGTTCCGGGTCTCGCTCGAACCACCTCCGCGGCCCTCATTGCCGGAGCCGCCGAACTCGGACAGGTCAGTGACGAGGCCGCCGCTGCCCTGATCGGCGCGGCTCCCTATGACGATGACAGCGGCAAGCGGCGTGGTGAGCGCCACATCAAGGGGGGACGGCGCTGGGTGCGAAATGCCATCTACATGCCCATTCTCGGCGCAGCCACCCAGCACAACCCCATGCTCAAGGCCTTCTATCAACGCCTGATCGCAAAGGGCAAACCGAAGAGGGTGGCCATCATCGCCTGCATGCGCAAGCTCATCGTCATCCTCAACACGATGCTCGCACGCGGCGAGCAATGGGATCCCAACCGCTACGTGACGCGGTGAACTGATCGGGCGTCTGACCGCGCCCGGTCCCCGACCGAGCGCATGCCAAGCCCACAGACCGGCGAGCGGACGGGGTCAAGGTCCCCAGCCGCCGAAGGCGGGGCGCGCCTGCGCGCCAGCCTTGAGGCCGGCCGATCGCCGGGCTAGCAACAGCATAGTTGCTTGACGAGGCGGGACCACAAGAGTGTAGCACGATTTCCGAAAAAAAGAAAGATGATATTTTGCACGGAGAGGAGGACGGGACCGGAATTGATGTGGTGAGAGAATTTCAATTTTCGACGTGCGCGAGGACTACCTCGTGCTGTCCGGGGCGCGGGTTTGACTCGGTCAGCAATCAAGACGTGGATGGCCGGGACGAGCCCGGCCATGACGACGGAGAAAGTATCGCCCTCAAATATTCGCTGCGAGATCGGCGATGTCGTCGAACAGCACGTTGGTGTTCGCGAGCAGCCGTTCGACTTCATCGACGGCCTCTGCCACGCTGCGCGTCGTGGTGTCGAGCACCAGCTCGGCGGCGTCGGGCGCCTGATAGTCGTTGGCGATGCCGGTGAAGTTCTTCAATGTGCCGGCGCGGGCCTTGGCGTAATGGCCCTTGGGATCGCGGCTTTCGCAGACCTCGGCCGGCGTCGCGACATAGACCTCGCGGAACAGGTCGTCGGCGATGCGGCGCGCGGCCGCGCGGTCCTCGCGTGCGGGTGACACCGCGGCGACGATGGCGATATGGCCGTTGCGCGCCAGATGGGTGGCGACCTCCGCCAGGCGGCGGATGTTCTCGGCGCGATCCTCCGGCGTGAAGCCGAGATCGCCGTTGAGGCCGGCGCGCAAGGTGTCGCCGTCGAGCAGGATCGGCGCGCCGCCGCGGCCGAACAGCCGCCGCTCCAGCGCGCGAGCGATGGTCGACTTGCCGGCGCCGGGCAGGCCGGTCAGCCAGATCACCGCGCCGTTGTGGCGATAGCGCGCGGCGCGCTCCGAAGGCTGCAGCGCCGATTCAACCGGCACGATGTCGACAGGTGCAGCGCGCTGACCGGCATCGACCGACAACACCAGGCCACCGCCGGCGATGCGGCCATTGACCTCGATCACCAGCCGCCCGGTGCGCGGATTCGCCGCATAGGGATCGGCGGCGACCGGCTGCGCCAGGGAGATGTCGATCTCGCCGACATGGTTGCGTGCGATCGAAATTGCCGGCTCGTTCGACAGCGAGCCGGGATCGACCGCCTTATCGATCGCGACCACGGTGGCACGGGTCTCGCGGGTGCCGAGCCGCACCAGAATGCTGTCGCCCTTGGCGAGCGGCTGATCGTGCAGCCAGAAGATCCGCGCGCGCAGCCGCCGCGTGTCCTGCGGATTGCGGTCGATATGGGCGATGACGTCGCCGCGTTCGACGAACAGTTCGCGGTCGAGCGTAATGCCGACCGAGCGGCCTGCACCCTGCGGCACCGTGACCGGCGTCGAAGGCCAGCCCTCGACCGTCTTGATCTTGGCGATCTTGCCGGCCGGCATGATCACGATCTCGTCGCCTGCCTTGAGCTGTCCGGATTCGATGCGGCCGGCGACGATGCGGCGGTCGTCGAACTTGTAGATCGCCTGCACCGCAAGTCGCAGCGGCAATGTTTCCAGCGGCCGCGCCGGCTCGAGCCGGTCGAGCGCCTCGACCACCGTCGGGCCGTCATACCATTCGATGCGCGGCGTGCGCGCGGCGACGCCGTCGCCGTCGCGCGCCGAGATCGGGATCACGGCTGTCGGCGTGACGCCGAGGCTGGAGAGATGCGCCGTGATTTCGTCGCTGATCTCGCGGAAGCGCTCGGCGGAGAATTCCACCCGGTCCATCTTGTTGACGACCACCGCAACCTGCTTCACGCCGAGCAGATGCAGCAGATAGCCGTGCCGGCGGGTCTGGTCGCGCACGCCTTCGCGCGCATCGATGATCAGCACCGCGCCGTCGGCCTGCGATGCGCCGGTGATCATGTTGCGCAGGAATTCGGCGTGGCCGGGCGCGTCGATCAGCACGATGTCGCGCGCATTGGTGCGGAAGCGGATCTGCGTGGTGTCGATGGTGATGCCCTGGTCGCGCTCGGTCTGCAGCGCGTCGAGCAGGAACGACCATTCGAATGGCATGCCGCGCCGGGCGCTGACCGCCTTGAGCATTTCGAGCTTGCCCTCGGGCAGGCTGCCGGTCTCATGCAGCAGCCGGCCGACCAGGGTCGACTTGCCGTGGTCGACATGGCCGACGATGACGATGCGGACCTGCGGGCGGGGTTGCGGGCGGGTGGTGCTATCGGTGACGGCGGACAGCGACGCGGGGGCAATCATGTTCATCAGGACACGCTCAAGCCAGAGTCATCATCAGAGATAGCCGGCGACCCGCAGCCGCTCGAAAGCGTCCTCGGTCTCATGGTCGAGCGCACGCCCGGCGCGCTCGGGCACCTTGGTGCTTTCCAGCTCGGCCAGGATTTCCGGAATGCTCGTTGCGGTGGAGGCGACCGGGAAGGTGATGTCCTGATCGCCGAGCGAGCGATAGCGCTTGCCGTTGTTGGCAAGATAGAGCGGGATGATCGGGATGTTCTCGCGCGCGGTGTAGGCCCAGATATCGGCCTCGGTCCAATGCAGGATCGGGTGGATGCGCAAATGCGCGCCCGGCGGCGGCGAGGCGTTGAACTGGTCCCAGAACTCCGGCGGCTGATCGCGCACGTCCCAATTGCCGTCGAGCCCGCGCGGCGAGAACACACGCTCCTTGGCGCGCGTCGCCTCCTCGTCGCGGCGGATGCCGGCGATCAGGCCGTCGAAGCCATGCTTGGCGAGCGCGCCCTTCAGGCCTTCGGTCTTGCGCGCGGCCGAACGCGCCGCCGGCGGCAGCGTGGGATCGACGGCATCGATCGGCGGGCACGGCTCGACCTTGAGATCGAGACCCCATTCTTTCGCGTAGATGTCACGGAAGGCGTACATCTCTGGAAACTTCTTGCCGGTATCGACGTGCAAGGCGGGGAAGGGCACCTTGCCGAAGAAGGCCTTGCGCGCCAGCCAGATCATTACGTTGGAGTCCTTGCCGAGCGACCACAGCAAGGCCAGCTTCTTCAGCCGTGCAAAGGCCTCGCGGAGGATGTAGATGCTCTGCGCCTCCAGGGCGTCGAGATGATCCATCGCGTGCGCCTGGTCGGGAATACGCGGCACGGAAGATGCTTGAACCACCTTGGGGGCAGCCAACTTGTCTAGCGCGGAGTCGTTCTTGAGAAGATGCATCCTGCAATCCGCCGTCTTCCGAGGAGAAATTTCTCTATTTATCTCGCCAAAGAGAAGGAATAAATTTCTCTTTGCGCGGATGATCTGACACATATATAGAAAATAATTCCAGTCAACCAGAAAACTGGAATTCCAAGGACGATAAAGCTTCGCGATGCGCTATCTGCCCGTTTTCCTCGACCTGACTGCCGGCCCGGTGCTGCTTCTCGGCGCCGGCGAACTCGCGCATGCCAAGCTGCGCGTGCTCGCGTCTGCAGGCGCGCGTATCAGGTGGTATGCGACCGACGGTCACCATGATGTGAGCGGGCTCGGTGCGGACGCTGCGCGTGTCGAGCTTGCGCAGGGCGATCCGCTGAATGCCGATCTCACAGGCGTCATTGCCGTGCTGTGCGCAGGTGCCGGCGATCTCGGTGTCGCGATGTCGTTGCGTGCGAAGTCGCTCGGCCTGCCGGTCAACGTGATGGACGATCTCGATCACTCCACCTTCATCTTTCCGGCGATCGTCGATCGCGGCGATGTCGTGGTGGCGATCGGCACCGGCGGCACCTCGCCGGTGGTGGCGCGCCGGCTGCGCGAGAAGATCGAAGCGCTGCTGCCGGCGCGGATCGGCGATCTCGCCAGCTTCATCGGCGAACGCCGCAAACAGATCAATGCAGGCATCGCCGAGATGCCGCTGCGCCGCCGCTTCTGGGAGCGCATCATCGACGGCCCGATCGGCGCGCTGGTGCTGGCCGGGCGCAACACTGAGGCCGAAGCTGCGCTGAACGAGATCGGCGATCCCGCGGCCTATGCGGGCGCAAATGAAGCTGGCGCCAGCACAGGTCACGTCACGCTGGTCGGCGCCGGTCCGGGTGATCCGGACCTGCTGACCGTGAAGGGCCTGCGCGCGCTGCAGGACGCCGACGTCGTGTACTACGACGAGCTGGTGACGCCTGAAATTCTCGACCGCATCCGCCGCGATGCGGCGCGTATCCCCGTCGGCCGCCGTGTCGGCAAGCCCGGCATCGGCCAGGACGCCGTCAACAAGCTGCTGATCGAGGCGGCGCACGCGGGCAAGCGCGCAGTGCGCCTGAAGGGCGGCGATGCCTACGTGTTCGGCCGCGGCGGCGAGGAAGTCGATGCGCTGCGTAAAGCGCATGTGAACTACACGATCGTGCCTGGCATCACCGCAGGGCTCGGGGCCGCCGCGCAGTTCGAGGTGCCGCTGACCTTCCGCAGCAAGGCGCTGCGCATCACCTTTCTCACCGCGCACAAGGAGCGCGATGCCGAGGCCGTCGATTGGTCGGCTCTGACCGACACCAAGATGACGGTCGTGGTCTACATGGGCATGACGGCGGCGCCGTCGGTGCGCGCGGGCCTGCTCGCGGCCGGCCGCTCGCCGAAAACCCCGGTCGGCGTGTTCGCGCGCGTGACGCGCGCCGACGCGCAAGCCGCGGTCGGCACGCTCGATCAATTGCCCGAGCTGGTCGGGCGGATCGACGGCGGTCCGGCCATTCTCATCATCGGCGACGTGGTCGCGCATTCCGCGCCCTGGCGTCGCCAGAACCTCAGCCAAACCATCGCTCAACTGCTGGAACCTGCGTAAATGACCTCTCCGCTCGAACAGAAGAAGATCAAGATCACCGGTCCTGTCGATCGTGACCGCCAACCGGACCTGGGATGGCGCGGTGATCTACCGGACCGCTGCCAACGACTGGTCGACCGATCTTGCGACCGCTGCCGTGGTTCGCGCCTCGGACGAAGCGCGCGCGCTGCTCGCTGAATCGGTGGCCGATGATCTCGGCGCGGTCGGTCCCTATATCGCCCCAGTCGAGGTCGACGAGAAGGGCAAGCTGAAGCCGGGCAATCTGCGCGAGCGCATCCGGCTGAAGGGCACCACGATCGGCGTGCCGGCGCTGGCCCACGTCTAGAAGCCAGTGTCCGAAGCCAAATCTGAAAGTTCAGATCATGTACGCTTATGACGAGATCGACCGCACGCTGGTCAACGAGCGTGTCGCCGAATTCCGCGACCAGGTGAAGCGCCGCCTTTCCGGCGAGCTCACCGAGGACGAGTTCAAGATGCTGCGGCTGCAGAACGGCGTCTATCTGCAGCTACACGCCTACATGTACCGCGTCGCCATTCCCTATGGCACGCTGGCATCGAACCAGCTCCGTGGGCTCGCCCATGTGGCGCGGCGCTACGATCGCGGCTACGGCCATTTCACCACGCGCCAGAACATCCAGTTCCACTGGATCAAGCTCGCCGAGTTGCCGGACGCCATGGCCGATCTCGCCGCGGTCGGCATCCAGTCGATGCAGACCTCCGGCAACAACCTGCGCAATGTCACCGCCGACCAGTGGGCGGGCGTCGCACCTGAGGAGATCGAGGACCCGCGCATCTGGTCGGAGATCATCCGCCAGTTCACGACGCTGCATCCGGAATTCTCCTTCCTGCCGCGCAAGTTCAAGATCGCGATCACGGCCTCCGAGCAGGATCGCGCCGCGATCAAGATCCACGATGTCGGCTTGCAGCTGAAGAAGAACGAAGCGGGCGAGACCGGCTTCGAGGTGCTGGTCGGCGGCGGCCTCGGCCGCACGCCCTTCATCGCCAAGCCGGTCAAGGACTTCGTCCCGGGCCGCGATATCCTGAGCTACATCGAGGCGATCCTGCGCGTCTACAACCAGTACGGCCGCCGCGACAACATCTACAAGGCACGCATCAAGATCCTGGTGCACGAGCTCGGCGTCGAGAAGTTCGCCGCCGAGGTCGAGGAGGAATGGCAGCAGATCCGCGACGGCGCGCTGAAGCTCGACGAGGAGGTCGTGGAGGACATCCGCTCGCGCTTCTTCTATCCCGTCCTACGAGAAGCTCGCCGCACATGCCGGACGAGCTGAAGCAGGCCGCGGCCGATCCGCAGTTCGAGGCCTGGCGCAAGAACTCGGTGTTTCCGCACAAGGCGCAGGGCTATGCGATCGTCACGATCTCGCTGAAGCCGGTCGGCGCGACTCCCGGCGACTGCTCCGCCGAGCAGATGGATGCGCTGGCCGATCTCGCCGACAAATATTCCTTCGGCGAGATCCGCGTCGGCCACGAGCAGAACCTGGCGCTGCCGCATGTCGCCAAGCGCGACCTGCCGGCGCTGTGGAAGGCGCTCGACAAAGTCGGGCTCGCGATCCCCAACGTCAATCTGGTGTCCGACATCATCGCCTGTCCGGGGCTCGACTACTGCTCGCTGGCGAACGCGCGCTCGATCCCGATCGCGCAGGAGCTGACGCGGCGGTTCGCCAACCACGACACCGCCAATTTGATCGGCCGGCTGCACATCAACATCTCCGGCTGCATCAATGCCTGCGGCCATCACCATGTCGGCCACATCGGCATTCTCGGCGTCGAGAAGAACGGCGAGGAATTCTATCAGATCACGATCGGCGGCCGCGCCGATGAGGGCGCGGTACTCGGCACCTTGATCGGGCCGTCGGTGCCGTATGGCGAGGTCGCCGACGTCGTCGAGGATATCGTCGAAGCCTATCTCGCGCTGCGCGCGCGCCCGGACGAGCTGTTCATCGAGACGGTTGAGCGGCTCGGCGTCGAACCATTCAGGGAGCGGGTCTATGCCACTCGTTAAGGGCGGAAAAATCACGCCTGATACTTTCGCCCATGTGGCCGACGATGCCGAGCTGCCCGCGCAGCCCGGCATCCTGGTCTCGGCCGCGCGCTTCCTCGCCGATCCGGAAGGCCTGCTCGGCCGGCCCGGCGGCAAGTGTGGGCGTGATCTGGCCGAACAGCCGCGACATCGATGATCTCGTGCCTTATCTCGACCGGCTCGCGGTGGTGGCGCTGGTGTTCCCGAGCTTCCGCGACGGCCGCGCCTACACCCAGGCGCGCCTGCTGCGCGAGCGCTATGCCTATCGCGGCGAACTGCGCGCCACGGGCCAGGTGCTGCGCGATCAGTTCGTGTTCATGCTGCGCGCCGGCTTCGATGCCTTCGAGGTGAAGAAGCAGAGCGATGCGGAAGCCTTTGCCGACACGGTGAAGCGCTACTCGGTGTTCTATCAGCCGACCGGCGACGGCCGCATCACGGCGCTGCATCGGCGGATGCAGCTTCGCCATTCGGAGAGTGCCGGCCTATGACCGTCTGCGCCGCTGCCGCTTCCGTCCACGAACGATACTGTCCCTTCGGCCGCCGAGCTCGACCGCGAGCTTGCGCGAGGCCTCGCCTGCCGAGATCGTCGCCACCGCGCTGAAGCTGGTCGGACGCGAGCAGCTGGCGCTGGTCTCGTCCTTCGGCACGGAATCGGCGGCGCTGCTCAAGGTGATGGCCGATGTCGATCCGGCGATCCCCGTCATCTTCCTCGACACCGGCTGGCTGTTCGCGGAGACGCTGGCCTATCGCGACACCTTGATCGAGCGGCTGGGCTTGCGCGATGTACGCTCGATCAAGCCATCGGAAGAAAAGCTGGCGCGCGAGGATGCCGACGGCGAATTGTGGTTCTCCAATCCCGATGCCTGCTGCCGCATCCGCAAGGTCGAGCCGCTGGCGCGCGCGCTTCAGCCGTTCTCGGCCTGGCTCAACGGCCGCAAGCGTTTCCAGGGCGGCGCGCGGGCGGCGATTCCCGTGGTCGAGCAGGACGGCGCCACGGCTGAAATTCAATCCGTTCGCCAATGTCTCGCGCGAAGAGATCACGGCGATCTTCGACCAGGCCAAGCTGCCGCCGCATCCGCTGCTTGCATCGGGCTTCCTCTCGGTCGGCTGCATGCCCTGCACCAGCCGCAGCTCCGCGGACGAAGATGCGCGCGCCGGCCGTTGGCGCGGCCGGCCGAAGACCGAATGCGGCATCCACACCGTCGCGAGCACCGGAGGCGGTGGCGTCGTCGGCCTGATCGTGCGCCATAGCGTGCGCTCAAGCGGAGGCAAGCGGCAGCATTGTTTGTCGCACTGCCATCAAACTGATCGCTCCATGAGCAATGCCGGCCTGGACAGAACGCCGCATGCAACATCTCGCATCTTTGTAGCAGAATTGCGTTGCCGGAACCGAAACAAGAAAATCCGGTTTCGTTGACTTAGGCCGTTCGATCCGGCGTCTTGCGTTGCTGAGCCCGCGTCGTCGCGCGGGTCGAATGGAGAGCGAGATGATCCGGCGTCTTCTGGTTGTCGCAGCGGTTTTGTTGTCGGCAGGGTCGGCGTTTGCCGCCGACGTGACGCTGCTGAACGTGTCCTATGACCCGACGCGCGAGCTCTATGTCGATTTCAACAAGGCGTTCGCCGCGGCCTATCAGAAGGAGACCGGCAAGAGCGTCGAGATCAAGCAGTCGCATGGCGGCTCGGGCTCGCAGGCGCGCAGCGTGATCGACGGGCTGCAGGCCGACGTGGTGACGCTGGCGCTCGCCTACGACATCGACGCGATCGCCGCCAAGGGGCTGACCGCCGCCGATTGGCAGAAGCGGCTGCCGGACAATTCGTCGCCCTATACCTCGACCATCGTGTTCCTGGTGCGCAAGGGCAATCCGAAGGGCATCAAGGACTGGGACGATCTGGTGAAATCGGGCGTGCAGGTGATCACGCCGAATCCGAAGACCTCCGGCGGCGCGCGCTGGAACTATCTTGCCGCCTGGGGATATGCGCTGAAGAAGTATGGCTCCGCCGACAAGGCCAAGCAGTTCGTCGCCGACCTCTATGAGCACGTGCCGGTGCTCGATACCGGCGCGCGCGGTGCCACCGTCACTTTCGTCGAGCGCGGCGTCGGCGACGTCCTTCTCGCCTGGGAAAACGAAGCCTATCTGGCATTGCGGGAGTTCGGCCAGGACAAGTTCGAGATCGTGGCGCCGCCGCTGTCGATCCTGGCCGAGCCGCCCGTCGCGGTGGTGGATGCCGTTGCCGATAAAAAGGGCACACGGAGCGTCGCCGAGGCCTATCTGAAGTACTGGTATACAAAGGAAGGTCAGGAAATCGCCGCACGCAATTCCTATCGTCCGCGCGATCCGGAGGTGGCCAAGGCCCATGAGAATGAGTTCGCCAAGGTGCAGCTCTTCACCATCGACGATGTGTTCGGCGGCTGGACCAAGGCACAGAAGGATCATTTTGCCGAAGGCGGCATCTTCGACCAGATCTACAAGAACTGATCGAAATGAATACGTAGGGTGGGAGATCTTCGTGCGTGATGCTCGCCGTCATTCCGGGGCGATGCGCTAGCATCGAACCCGGAATCTCGAGGTTCCGGGTTCAGGCATCTGCTCCGGAACGACGGTGGATACGGCGATTCTTTGAGTTTGTAGCGCGATAACCTCTCACGTTCGTCGAAGCAAATGAACCAAGCCGGATGATCTCTTGAACAGTCTTGCACCACGACGCAGCACTCTGCCGGGCTTCGGCCTCACCATGGGCCTGACGCTGACCTGGCTGTCGGTGATCGTGCTGATCCCGCTCGCCGGGCTGTTCATCAAATCGATGGAGCTGAGCCTCGATCAGTTCTGGGGCATCATCACCAGCCGCCGTACGCTCAATGCATTGCGGGTGTCGTTCGGCCTCGCCTTTGCTGCGGCCTGCGTCAATCTGGTGATGGGCACCATCATCGTCTGGGTGCTGGTGCGCTATCGCTTTCCCGGCCGGCGGCTGTTCGATGCGATCGTCGATGTGCCGTTCGCGCTGCCGACCGCGGTGGCCGGCGTCGCGCTGACCTCGCTGTTTGCCGAGAAGGGCTGGCTCGGCGCGCCGCTTGCCGCACTGGGCATCAAGGTCGCGTTTACGCCGCTCGGTATCTTCGTCGCGATGATCTTCATCGGCATTCCCTTCGTGGTGCGCACGGTGCAGCCGGTGCTGATCGATCTCGATCCGGAGCTCGAGGAAGCTGCGGCCAGCCTTGGCGCGAGCCGGTGGCACATCGTCACCAAGGTGATCTTGCCGAGCCTTGCGCCGGCGCTGCTCACGGGTCTGGCGCTGGCCTTCGCGCGCGCCGTCGGCGAGTTCGGCTCGGTGATCTTCATCGCCGGCAATTTGCCGAACATCTCCGAAATCGCGCCGCTTCTGATCGTCATCCGGCTATCGGAATATCGCTATGCGGATGCCACCGCGATCGCGGTGGTGATGCTGGTTGCGTCCTTTGTCATCATCTTCACGGTGAACCGGCTGCAGCGCTGGGCGCAACGCCGGATGCCCTCGAATTAGGACGGCTGAATTGAGCATCGAGATGACAGTGCCACGCGCGCGTGCGAACTCCGCTGCGGAGTTCGCGCGCGCCGGTCATGATCCACGCACCGAGCCGCGGGCGGTTCGCATCGTGCTCATCACGGTAGCGATCGGCTTCCTATCGATCTTCGTCGTGTTGCCGCTGGCCATCGTGTTCGCGCAGGCTTTCGCCAAGGGCATTGGCGCCTATCTCGCGGCGCTCGCCGATCCCGAAGCGCTGGCTGCGATCCGGCTCACGCTGCTGGTCGCCGCGACCTCCGTCGGCCTCAATCTGCTGTTCGGCCTGGTCGCGGCCTGGGCAATCGCGAAATTCGATTTCGGCGGCAAGACACTTTTGATCACGCTGATCGACCTGCCGTTCTCGGTGTCGCCGGTCATCTCCGGTCTCGTCTTCGTGCTGCTGTTCGGCGCGCAGGGCTTCTTCGGTTCCTGGCTGCAGGCGCATAATCTGCAAATCCTGTTTGCATTCCCCGGCATCGCGCTCGCCACCACCTTCGTCACTTTTCCGTTCGTGGCGCGCGCGCTGATCCCGCTGATGCAGGAGCAGGGCACGCAGGAAGAGGAGGCCGCGATCTCGCTCGGCGCTTCCGGCCTGCAGACCTTCTTCCGCGTCACGTTGCCGAACATCAAATGGGGCGTGCTCTACGGCGTCCTGCTCTGCAACGCGCGCGCGATGGGCGAGTTCGGCGCGGTGTCGGTGGTCTCCGGCCATGTGCGCGGCGAGACCAACACGATGCCGCTGCTTGGTCGAGATTCTCTACAACGAGTATCAGTTCGTTGCCGCCTTCGCGATCGCCTCGCTGCTGGCGATGCTGGCGCTGATCACGCTGATCGCAAAGACCGTGCTCGAACGTCATCTGGATGAGGGGGCACCGCGTGGCCATTGAAGTCAGGAATCTCGTCAAGAGCTTTGGCTCGTTCAAGGCGCTCGACGGCGTCGATCTCAAGGTCGCCGACGGCGAATTGCTGGCGCTGCTCGGCCCGTCCGGTTCGGGCAAGACCACCTTGCTGCGGATCATCGCCGGGCTGGAATGGCCCGATTCCGGCGAGCTGCATTTCGACGGCGAGAACGCGCTGTCGCGCGGCGCGCGCGAGCGTCATGTCGGCTTCGTCTTCCAGCATTACGCGCTGTTCCGCCACATGACGGTGTTCGAGAACGTCGCCTTCGGCCTGCGCGTGCAGCCGCGCCGGTCGCGCAAGAGCGAGGCCGAGATCCGCAGGCGGGTGAAGGAGCTGCTCGACCTCGTGCAGCTCGACTGGCTCGCCGACCGCTATCCGAACCAGCTCTCCGGCGGCCAACGCCAGCGCATCGCGCTCGCGCGGGCGCTCGCGATCGAGCCGCGCATCCTGCTGCTCGACGAGCCGTTCGGCGCGCTCGATGCCAAGGTGCGCAAGGAGCTGCGGCAATGGCTGCGCTCGCTGCATAACGAGATCCACGTCACCTCGATCTTCGTCACCCATGACCAGGAGGAAGCGCTCGAGGTCGCGCACCGGGTGGTGGTGATGGACAAGGGGCGCATCGAGCAGGTCGGCTCGCCCGGTGACGTCTATGACAGCCCGGCCAGCGCCTTCGTGCACAGCTTCATCGGCGAATCCATCATGCTGCCGGTCGAGGTGAGGGACCGCGCCGTGCATCTCAATGGCCGGCCGCTCGATCTCGCCGCCGATGGCGTCGCGGCCGGCGCCTCGACGCTGTTCGTGCGCCGGCACGACATGCAGATCGGCCCTGCAGGCAGCGGCCCGCTGCAGGGCGCGGTGAGCCATGTCCGCAGCTTCGGCCCGGTGCAGCGCGCCGAGATCGTGCTTGACGAGAGCGCGACGACGATCGAGATCGATGCCCCGCGCGACCGCGATCTCAGGGTCGGCGACGCCATCGGCCTGCGCCCGCGGCGCTATCGGATTTTTGCGGGGTGATACGAATTTCGAGAGCGCTCTTACCCTTTCCCGGTTGTGAGAGAGGGTGGATCGCCGGCGCGGATGCGACGGGAGCCGGGTGAGGGGCTGTCTCCGCGGATAGAAACCCCTCACCCGGCTTCGATGCTCCGCATCTAGGCCACCCAGGGCGAGCTTCGCTCGTCCCGGCCCCCGCAAGGGGGAGAGGTCCGTGTACCTCGGGCAGATCGGGAACTTAACCTCCGTTCACCATTCAGCCACGGTTGGTATGCAACAACCCGCTCGTCTGTCGACTTGGGGATGATTCAGTGATGCGCGCGGCCGCCGTCCTTTTCGTTACATTATTGCTGGCCGGATGCGCCGCGGAGAGCCCTGTCGTCGAGGCCCCCTCGATGTATGCCGATATGGCCGTCGCCGGTGCCAGGCTCGATGCAGCCGCGGCAGCGACCATGATCTCGCAATACCGCCGCAACAACGGCCTCGGCCTCGTGGAGGTCGATCCCGAGCTGATGCGGCTTGCGGAAGCGCAGTCGCAGGTCATGGCTGAGAAGAACAAGCTCGATCACGACGTCCGCGCGCCGCTGGCCATGCGTCTGACGGGCGCCGGCTATCGCGCCAATATCGCGGTCGAGAACGTCTCTGCCGGCTATCATACGCTGGCGGAAGCCTTTTCCGGCTGGCGTGACTCGCCGCCGCACAAGGCCAATATGCTGAAAAGCGGTGTCACAAAACTAGGCATCGCGGCGAGCTATGCTCCGAACACCAAATACAAGGTGTTCTGGACCATGATCCTGGCCACGCCCGAAAAGCAGCCGTCTTAGTCCGCTATCGGCAATCGCGGCCGGCATCGGCGCATGGACCGACCGTGCCGACTCCGCGTGTCACCCCAGCCTTGGGTATGGTTGACGTCACCCCGAAGTGACGCCACGGTGGCCCGCATTTTGATATTCGATCGGCAGTCATGACGGATCATCCCCTTCCGCCCCAGCCCTCCACACCATCAGAGGCGCAGCGCGTGCTGGTGCTGCAGGGTGGCGGCGCGCTCGGCTCCTACCAGGCCGGCGCCTATCAGGCGCTGTGCCATTTTCATTTCGATCCGGAATGGGTCGCGGGCATCTCGATCGGCGCGGTCAATGCCGCGATCATCGCCGGCAACGAGCCTGAGAAGCGCGTGGAGCGCCTGAAGGAATTCTGGGAGCTGGTGTCGGCGCCGGTGCCGTGGAAGCCGTTGCTCAACGGCGACCGGGGGCGATCGGTTTCAACGAGACCAGCGCTGCGCTGATCGCGGCTTTCGGCGTGCCCGGCTTCTTCACCCCGCGGCTTCCGCCGGCGCCGTTGTGGCCGCCGGGAAGTCCGCAGGCGCAGAGCTATTACGACACCGCACCCTTGAAGCGCACACTGGAGCAGCTGGTCGATTTCGACCGCATCAACGATCTGAAATGCCGCCTCAGCGTCGGCGCTGTTAGCGTCACCACGGGCAATTTCAGATATTTCGACAATGTCGAGTTTGCCCGGCAAGGCAAGCGCATCGGCCCCGAGCATATCATGGCCTCCGGCGCACTGCCGCCCGGCTTTCCGTCAGTCGTCATTGACGGCGAGCATTATTGGGACGGCGGCATCTCGTCCAACACGCCGCTCGACTATGTGCTCGATGCGGAGACCGACCGCGATCTCCTGATCTTCCAGGTCGATCTGTTCAGCGCGCGCGGGCAACTGCCGGCGACGCTGCTCGAGGCGGCGGAGCGCGAAAAGGACATCCGCTACTCCAGCCGCACCCGGATGAACACCGACAAGAACCGCCAGATTCACAATACCCGCCGCGCGGTGCGCGACCTGATCGGAAAACTCCCGGATCACTTGAAGGACGATCCTTCGGTCGAGCTGTTGCGCAAGGCCGCCAAGGAAAACACCGTCACGGTCGTGCACCTGATCTACAAGAGCAAGAATTACGAGACGTCCTCCAAGGATTATGACTTCTCCCATGTGGCCATGGTCGAGCACTGGGGCGCCGGCGCGCGCGACGTGCACCTGTCGATGCGCCACAAGGACTGGCTGGAGCGGCCGCAATCGGGAGAGACCATGGTGACCTACGATCTCCTCGGGGATGGCACGCAAACCCTTCACGACAAGCAGGAGTGAATACCAACATGGGTAAATTGTCAGGCAAGACGGCCGTCGTCACCGGCTCGACCAGCGGCATCGGGCTCGCTTATGCGCGCGCCTTCGCCAGCGAAGGCGCCAATATCGTACTGAACGGCATGGGCAAGCCGGAGGACATCGAGAAGGAGCGCGCGGCGATCGAGAGCGACTTCGCTGTCAAGGCGGTGCATTCGCCGGCCGACATGACCAAGCCGGCCGAGATCGCCGGGATGATCGCACTCGGCGAGACGACGTTCGGCTCGGTCGACATTCTCGTCAACAATGCCGGCATCCAGTTCGTCTCCCCGATCGAGGAATTCCCGCCGGAGAAGTGGGAGGCGATCATCGCCATCAACCTCTCCTCAGCTTTCTACGCCATCCGCGCCGCGGTACCGCTGATGAAGAAGCGCGGCTGGGGCCGCATCATCAACACCGCCTCGGCGCATTCGCTGGTCGCCTCGCCGTTCAAGTCGGCTTATGTCTCGGCCAAGCACGGCATCGCCGGTCTGAGCAAGACCGTGGCGCTCGAAGTCGCCACCCACAAGATCACCTGCAACTGCATCTCGCCCGGCTACGTCTGGACACCGCTGGTCGAGAAGCAGATTCCCGACACCATGAAGGCGCGCAACCTGACCAAGGAGCAGGTCATCAACGACGTGCTGCTCGACGCGCAGCCGACCAAGGAGTTCGTCACGGTGGAGCAGGTGGCGGCGCTGGCGTTGTTCCTATGCAGCGACGACGCCTCGCAGATCACCGGCGCCAATCTGTCGATCGACGGCGGCTGGACCGCGGAGTAGGGACTGTTTCGTAGGTGGGTTGAGCGCAGCCAAACCCGCCACGATTGTCCGCCGTCATCGCGAGGAGCGTAGGCAACGAAGCAATCCAGACCTCCTTCCCGGTTCTGGATTGCTTCGCTTCGCTCGCAATGACGAAAACTCGATTTCCCATGCAGCGGTGGGTTTCGCTTTCGCTCTACCCACCGTACAAGCGTAGTGGTTCAGCGCACGGGATTCGATCTTGCTGACCACGATGATCGGCCTTCGAGGCGCGACGCCATCACGATTGCCTGAAGCTGCTACGGGTGAGGGCGCGCCCACGGCGGCGGTGAAGAGGGGGCAAAGGAGCATGTCATCGGATGATGTTCAGCTCAGCAAGTTCTTGAGCTTTGTGCTGCGGCACAAGCCCGACGCAATCGGTCTGGTGCTGGATCCGCAGGGCTGGGCCGGCATCGACGACCTGATCGCAAAAGCCGATGTCTCAGGTACACGGTTCAGCCGCGATGATCTCGAACGTGTTGTCGCGAGCAACGACAAAAAGCGCTTTTCGATTTCGGAAGACGGGTTGCAGATTCGCGCCGCGCAGGGGCATTCCGTTGCAGTCGAGCTTGGGCTCGTGCCACGTGAGCCGCCGGCCGTGCTTTATCATGGCACCGCGACCCGCTTCCTCGACGCGATCCTCGCTGAGGGTCTCAAGCCGCAATCACGGCAGCACGTGCATCTGTCACTTGATGAGGTAACGGCGCGCCGCGTCGGTCAGCGCCACGGCAAGCCAGCGATCCTGCTGGTGGATGCGCAGGCCATGCACGGCGAGGGCATGCGCTTCTACGTCGCCGACAATGGCGTCTGGCTGACCGACCACGTGCTGCCACGATTTTTGAAGCTGTCGGAGGCGGTGAGCTGACAAATCGCTCGCCGCCGCCTTGATCACGTCCGCTGATTGCCGAACAGGCGGCCGCTGGCGATGCTCTGGCCGGGCGGCAGCACGACCACGGGCGCTCCCATCTTGACGCGGTCGAACAGGTCGATGGCGTCGGCATTGGTCATGCGGATGCAGCCGGATGAAACCGATTGGCCGATATATTCCGGCTGGTTGGTGCCGTGGATCCGGTACAGAGTATCGGTATTGCCCTGGAACAGATAGAGCGCACGTGCGCCGAGTGGGTTGGCGGCGCCGCCGGCAACGCGCTTCGGGAACGGTCCGAGTCGCTCCTGCTCGCCCTGGGTCGGCACCCAGTCCGGCCATTCCGCTTTTTTGCCGACGGTCGCGGTGCCCGAGAAGGCCATTGCCTCCTCGCCAACGGCGACACCGTAGCGCAACGCTTTGTGATTGGGCATGACGTAATAGAGATAATGGGCATCGCTATCGACCAGGATCGTGCCCGGCTGCTCCGGCCGATCATAGTCGACGACATGGCGCCGATACTGCTCCGGGACCTGGATTTCCGCGTAGGGCGGATTTGCCAGCTGCTGCCGGTCGCGCGGAGTCATGCTGGCGTCGGTCGACGGTGACAGCGTGGCCTGCATGCAGCCTGCAAGCAGCAACGACCCCAGAACTGATATTGCCAGGCCCGCTTTCGACATCCCCCAGTCCCCCATTGGTATCGTCGGGCCATTTGCTGGCCTGATCGCGCCAAAAGCAAGGCACTTATCTCAACGCTTCCGTGATCGGGGAACTCATGAGTTCCTGATCGGGTCAGCTGATCTGACCGAACGCGAGCACATGCAGGCCAAGCCGCCGCTTGACAATCCAGAACAACAGCGCGGTCTCGAACGTGAGCGACAGCGTGGTCGCGGCGGCTGCGCCATAGCCGCCGAAGCGCGGCACCAAAGCGAGGCAGAGCACGACGTTCATGGCGAAGGCCGATGCATAAGCGAGCGCACAGACATGCTGGTGGCCGAGCATGTTGAGGAGACGCTCGACCGGGCCGATCGCGGCGCGCACGACAAGCCCGATCGCGGCGACGAACATGATGTCATAGCCGACGACGAATTGCGGCCCGAACAGCCACAGCAGCGGCTTGCCGACGGCGAGCAGCAGCAAGGTCGCGGCCAGCGACGGCCAGAACGTCCAGCGGATCGCATGCGCGACATAGGCCGACAGCCGGTCCTTGTCGCCGAGCGCGTGATATTCGGCGAAGCGGTGCGCCGTGGTCGCCGACATCGCGTAGTGAATGAAGGACACGAGCGCGAGCGTCTTCACGACGGCGAAGTAGATGCCGACCTCGTCGGAGGGGCGGAACTGCTGCAGCACCAGCACGTCGGTGTAGGAGAGCAGGAGGTAGAAGCCCTCGACGAGCAGGATCGGCAGCGACACGCCGAGCCAGCCCTTGATGTCGTACGCTCTCGGTCCGCGTCCGACATGCGTGCCAAGCCTGCGGTTGAGCACCAGCATCTGCCCGATCATTGCGATCCACACGGCGCCCGCGCTCGCGATCATCGCAGCGGAAGCACCGAGATGGAAGCCGAGCACGAAGGCGCCCGCGGTGATGCCGATGATCAGCGCCTGGCGAATGATGAATTGCGGCATCAGGCCGAGCGTCATCCAGTCATGCGAGCGGGCGATGCCGTCCTGCGTGTTGGCGACCACGAAGGCCGGCAAGGTGGCGCAGCCGATCATCAGCGGCAGCATTTCGTTGTCGCCGATCCAGGGCGACAGCAGCCGGACCAGGCCGGCGAGCAGCAGCGCGGCGGTGGTCGAGGCCGCGAAAGTCAGCCAGCGTCCGCCAGAGAGAAAGCCGCGCAGCAGCGCCTGCTCGCCGCTTGTGCGGTAATCGGGAATGATCTTCTGCGCCGAGGAGGCAAGGCCGAAATCCAGCATGCTGCCGAGCAGCAGCACCCAGGTCCAGACATAGACGTAGATGCCGTAGTCGGAGCCGCCCATCCAGCGCGCCAGCAGGATCTGGGACAGATAGGCGAGGCCGGCGCTGAGCACGCGGATGACGAAGATGATGCCGGCGAGCCTGCGGGTCAGCGACGCCTCGTTGCCGCCGCCGGCAAGCCGTGCTCTCAGCCGTCCGATCAGGCCGGCGGAAGACGGGGACGTTTCGGCATCCATCACGGCCACGGTGGCAGTCCATTGCGCGGGCCGCGCAGATGGCGGCGACGGGCTGGTCTATCAACCCATCGTTAAGATTTGGTTGGGTGGAACAGGTCGTTCAATGGCAGTGCTCGCCGCGACGACGGCGACGCGCCTCACTGCAGGTTGACGTTGAACTCGTAAGCCTTATCGGCCCCGATCAGGGTGAATTTCAGCGCCGCGCCGTCCGGCTTGGCGCCCGGCGGCAGGCCGTCGAGCGCGAAGCTGAAGCGCTTGACGCCGGGTGGACTGTGGGTATCCGGGGTTGGGATCGGCAGCGCCCAGTCCGGCGTCGGGCCTTCCACGAACAGATTGACATTGCGCGCATCCGGCGTCGCCACGTCGACCGTCACAGACTGGCCTTCGCGCTTGACGTCGCGGATCGTCAGCGGATTGGGATCGCCGATATTGGCGGGCTTCGGCACCGTGTCGAGTGCCGCGAACAGCGTCGAATCCTCGGTCGAGACCACGCTGGTGAAGGGTAGCTCCGCCTTGGCATCGACCGGAATGCAGATCTTCTCGCATACCGCGTAGCTGACATCCGCGCGCAAGGTCACCGGCTTGTCGGCATTCTTGGTCACGATGCGGAGCGGCAGCACGAGCTGGTCGTGATAGCCGAGCGAATGGCCGCCCGCACCGTCGTCGAACTCGGTCGGCGCCGGCCAGAGCACCGTCACCGCCTCGATATTGTCCGACTTCGAGAAATCGAATCGCGGCGGCACGCCGGAATCGCCGGGGCTGCGCCAATAGGTGTGCCATCCCGGCTGCAGTTGCAGGGCAATGCCGCCGAGCAGCACCGTTCCGCTGCGCGAACCCGCCAGCAGGCGCAGCGCCGAATGGCCGTCACGCTGCCACGGTGAGGCGTCCTGCGCGCGGGCCGCCGTCGCAAACCACGACGATGCGCACAAGGCGGCAACCAGAGCAAAAGCGAGATGGGGAGGAACCAAGGCCTTCATAAGACGTCTTTAATGCGTGCTGAGGACGTAAACCATTGAATTGCTTGTGACCGACGCCGGGGCGCGAACCTTGATTGACAGATGTGCATCCCGATATCAGGATGCCACGACGCATGAGAGTCCTTGCGGATGAATCCTGAGGGAAAAAGGCACGGCGACGTCGGTCGCAGGACAATCGGCATCGGCAGCGATGCGTCCAGCAACGGTGTCTCGAGTCAAGGCTATCTTGACGGACGGTTGCTGGTCGCCATGCCTGTCATGGGCGACCCGCGTTTCGAGCGCTCGGTGATCTATCTCTGCGCACATTCGGCCGAAGGCGCCATGGGTATCATGGTGAACCGGCCCGCCGGCAGCATCGACTTTCCGCAGTTGCTGATGCAGCTCAACATCATCAAGGAAGGCGAAGAGATCAAGCTGGCTGGCAATGCCGAAATCATGAAGGTGCTGTCGGGCGGCCCGGTCGACACCGGCCGCGGCTTCGTGCTGCACTCCAGCGACTATTTCATCGCCAATGCGACGCTGAAGATCGATGACGGCGTCTGCCTGACCACGACCGTCGACATCCTCAAGGCGATCGCCAACGGCAACGGGCCACAGCACGCGATCCTCGCGCTCGGCTACGCCGGCTGGCGTCCGGGGCAGCTCGAATCCGAGATCCAGGACAATGGCTGGCTGCATTGCGATGCCGACGCCGAGCTGATCTTCGGCGACGACGTCGATGACAAATATGATCGTGCGCTACGCAAGATCGGCATCGACCCCGGCATGCTGTCGAACGAGGCCGGGCACGCATAGGCCGACGGCAGGCGTTGCGTCGTCTAGTGAAAGCAAGATTGAGCGCAGACTATTTCAAGGCAACAGATGTCGTCCCCGCGAAAGCGGGGACCCATAGCCACAGGCTAAGGTGGTGAGGGCGAGCTGTCGCTCCAATCTTCGTCAAACGTCATCCTGTGGCTATGGGTCCCGGGTCTGCGCGCCGGAGAACGCGTAGCGTTGCCCTGCGCTTGCCCGGGACGACACCTGTCGTGAGCTACTCCGCCGCCTGCTGCGCCACCGTCGGCTCGGTGCCGGCGACCGTGGCGCGGCGCATGTCGCGCGGTTGCGACTGGTCGTAGCGGCGGACCCGGTGCATGGTCTGCCGATTGTCCCACATCACGAGATCATGCAGCGTCCATTTGTGGACATAGACGAATTGCGGCTGCGTGGCGTGCTCGGTGAGGTCGCGCAGCAGCAGCCGTCCTTCCGGCATGCTCATGCCGCAGACAGCGCCGGCATGCGATGACAGATACAGCGACCTGCGGCCGTGCGCCGGATGGATGCGCACCAGGCGCTGCAGCACCGGCTTGAACATCTGCTTCTCCTCCTCGCTGTAGTCGAGGAAGCCGAGCGAGCCGCGCGAATACATCAGCGAATGTTCGCAAACGAGATCCTCTATCTCGTGCCTGGTTTCGTCATCAAGCGCGTCATAGGCCGCGCGCATGTCGGCGAACTCGGTGTTGCCGCCCTTCGGATTGACCACGCGCGCCGAGAGGATCGAATATTTCGCCGGGATCGGGCGGAACGAGCTGTCCGAATGCCACAGGCAGTTGCCGAGATTGAACAAATGGCTGCGATGGTCTGCAGGCAGCGGCTTGCCGTCCTTGCCGAGATTGGAGACGTCGTTCAGCCCGGTGGTCAGCCGATAGTCTTCCCGCTTGGTGACGGTGCCGCCGCGGGCCTTCTCCCGCTCGCCGAAATTCAGCGCAAACGCCAGTTGTTGCTGGTCGGTGATGTCCTGGCCGTGGAACACCAGCACCCCATACTCATCGATCCCTGCCTGCAGCTGCGCGACCTCGTCGTTTGCAAGCGGCTTGCTGAGATCGACGCCGGAGACTTCGCCGACGAAGCAAGGATGAAGCTGCCGGATTGCGATGGCCATGGCACGTTTCTCCTGACGGCGGGATGGATCCCGCTCTGTTGCGATCAACGCTACTCCTGGTTAGCGCGTTGTCAACGCGCACGAGCGCGCCCTATCAAGCGTTGCGCGCTATCAGCCCGCCATCGACCGGACTCGTCGCACCTGCGATCTGAACGGCCAGGTATTCAACGAACGGCTGAGCTGCTTGTCGTTCTGCATTGTGCGGCTCGCGGAAAATTGCAGACGGGAGCGCATATTGACAACGCCCGCATCGATTCGCAGACATGCCAAACAACAAAGAAACGGAGTGGGACGTGAACGAGCTCGACTTCATGAACAAGCAGGTGCTGGTGGTCGGCGGCTCCAGCGGCATCGGCAACGGCATCGCACAAGCGTTCCGCAGGCATGGTGCGCACGTCGCGGTCTGCGGCACGCGTCCAAGTGCGCGGGATTATGCGGCGGAGGACGGCTCGGATCTGGAGGGGCTCGACTACGCGCAACTCGACGTCAGCAACATGGACGCGATCGAGGCTTTCTCGCCAGGGTTCGATCGGCTCGACATCCTCGTGCTGGCGCAGGGCGCGGTGCTGTATCGCCGGGGCGAGTTTGCGATGGACGGATTCAGGAAGGTGCTCGAAGTCAACCTCATCAGCCTGATGGCCTGCGCGACGAAATTCCATCCGATGCTGGGCGCTGCAAAGGGCGCGCTCATCATCGTCTCCTCGACCGCGGCCTATCATTCCACCATGGGCAACCCGGCCTACAACGCATCGAAGACCGGCGCAGTCGGCCTGACGCGCACATTGGCGCAGGCGTGGGCCGAGGACGGCATCCGCGTCAACGGCATCGCGCCGGGTCTGGTCGACACCAAGATGACGAAGGTGACGACCGCAAATCCGAAGCGGCTCGAAGGCGCGCTGTCGCGCATTCCGTTGAAGCGGCTCGGCACGCCGCAGGACATGGCCGGTGCGGCATTGTTCCTGGCCTCGCCGCTGTCGTCCTACATCATCGGCCAGACCATCGTGGTTGATGGCGGACTTATTCTTTAATCGGAACCCCCGCCGCCCTTGCCGGTTAGCTGTGCAGAAAATCCGCAGCCGGCAAACAATCGGCAAACAAGGAGTGCGGCGATGGACAAGGATCGGATTGCAGGAACGGCCAAGGATGTCGCAGGCAAGGTCGAAGGCGGCGTCGGCGACATGACCGGCGACAAGGAGACGCAAGCCTCGGGCCGTGCGCGCGAAGCTCAGGCGTCGTGCAGAACCTCTACGGCCAGGCCAAGGACGCGGCGCGTGACGCCAGCGACGCGGCCATGGATTTCGCCAAGGACAAGTTGGAAAGCACCGACACCCTGCGCGACGGCACCCAGGCGCTGACGCAGAAAGTGCAGGACAACCCGCTCGGCGCGCTGCTGGTCGCCGGCGGCATTGGCTTTGCGCTGGCGCTTCTGATGTCGCGCCCGGCACGCCGTCCGCCGCAGTCGCGCTGGCGCTATTATAACTGAGCGCATCACACGGACCTCCGGACGACGCAGTCCGAGAGTGGTGAGACGCCGGCCCGCTTTGGTCTCTCCGCAAGGAGAGACGAAGGCGGGCCGTTTGGTTTAAATCAACTTAGGGCTCTGGATGCGGCTCAACGCGCCGGCTGATCCTGCGCGGCGGCCGAGTGGCCGACCGGCCGCGGCCGGCTCGGCGCTGGCTTCTGCGCGCCGTCGGCTTCTGTTGCTGCTGCTGGGGTGCACCCAAGCCGAAAAATTCGCGAGCTGGTCTGCGCGGCTCCCGATGGCTGCGGCGGCTGGCCCGGCGTCGTCGGCACGGTCGCCCGCTTTGGCTTCTGCTGCGTCGGGGGCCGTCGGCAGGCGCCGCCTGGCTTGTTTCGCCAGGCGTGGTCGCAGCGACAGGTGTATCGGGCTTGCCCTGTTCCTTGCCGGTTCTTTCGGCGGCTCCTTGGCCTGCTCGCGGCCGACTTCGCGGCGCGGCCAGACGTAATCATCGGCGCGGCCGGCGGGCGGGCTCAACGCCTCACCCTTGACGAGCGTTCGCGCGGCCAGCGCATCGACGGCAGCCGGGCGGCCGCCGGCCCCGCCGAGCAATTGATCGGTGCCGACGGAGGAGGCGACCAGCGGCAGGATCGGACCGGCGATCGGGCGCGGCGGCGGTTGGCCAGGCTGACGCATTGGCATCCGGCGTTGCCGGCTCGCTCGGCAGTTCGATCGGGGCCGATCGCCCCGCCAGCGCGCGGGTGATTTCGCGCTCGACGTAATGGGCAAGCTAGCGGGCGCCGGCGCGGGTGAAATAGACGCCGTCGGGCGAGCGCAGCGAGCGCGGCTGGCCCTCGAAGTCGGGGCCCTTCTGCATGAAGCGGCCGCCTTCGTCGACGAAGCCGTCCCAGACATCGACATAGGTGATGCCGGCCCTGCCGGCGGCATCACGATAGAGCGAATCCAGGAACAGCGCGTCCGCCGTGCCCTTGGGGCCGCGCACCGCCGGCAGCCCGACCCAGATCACCGGCACGCCCTTGCTCTTGAGGACGCCGATCATCTCGTCGATCTTCTTGGTGTAGAGCTCGACCCAGCGATCGTCATGGAATTCGGCGATGCCGTTCGGCGAACGCGCGGCCTTTTCGAGGCGCCGCCGGCCCGTCGCCATTGTCGGCATCATCCTGCGGCAGATCGGTGTCGACCGGCTTATCGTCGGGCTTGGCGGCGGTGTCGCCCGGCTTCTGCTCCTTCGAATCCTTGGGTTGTTCTTTGGCCTGATCCTTTCCCTGATCCTTTGACTTGGCGTCCTTCTTGGTCTTCTCGGTCTTCTTGTCCTCGGCGGCTTCGCGGAGGGAGCGCGGTCGTTGAGGCCGAGCATGACGACGATGGCGTCGGCGCGGTCGGCGGCGAGAATGCCCTTGGCCGCGGCGGCCCAATCGGCCGGCTCGCCCCTCGGCTGATACCTGATCAGGCCGGAGCTGTTCTTGCCCTTGCGGACGACGCCCATGTCAGGCTGCTCGGCGTAAGCGTCCTCCAGACCATAGGCGAGCCAGTCGGCCATGGCGTCGCCGAGCACCAGCACATAACGCTCGGGCGCGTTGGCATTGTCGTGGCGTTCCGGCGGCGGCGCCTTGGAATAATCCTGGTAGACCTTCTTGGGCTGCTGCGGCTGGAATGGCTGGAAGAAGTCGCTGCCGAACCAGCCACTGCGCCACCGCCGCCGCCCTACGCGGCGGGGCCGGGCGCGAGGCGAACGGATTGAAATAAGAACTGCGCCGATGCGGGGCTGATGATGCCGACCAGCATCGCAACCGCGACCGCCAGCACGACCAGCAGGCCGGGCTCGGTGAAGAGCTTGAAAAAGGACTTCAGCTTGGTCATGCGCACCCGTCGCGCGGCAAATTCGTCAGTCCTCATAATAGTGACTGCGGAAAACGGCCGCAAACGGGCATTTGGGGTTCCTACCCGCGGACCATCCACCGATTGCCGGGCAGGGTTACTTTTGAGCCGGGAATCGGGAATAGGGAATCACGCAAGCGGTGTTTCTTCGCCTTCCCCCTCCAAAGGGGGGAGGGGTCATTGGCGGCCAAAATGTTGGCCCCCACCCGGCGGTCCGCATTGCCGCCCGGCCTCTTCCAGGGAGGTGAGCGAAGCTCGGGCCGTCCGTTGAAAAGCCATCAGCGTCCCCTCAGCCTGTCCAGCACGTCCGCCGAGGCAAAACCGTCCGCCGGAGCGCCGATCGAGGCCTGGAAGTTCCGCAGGGCTTCCCGCGTCTGGCCGCCGAACTGGCCGTCCGGGGTGCCGCGATAGAATCCGCGCTGCGCCGAGATCTGCTGCATCTCCAGCCGCTCGGCGCGCGACAGCGTGCGTTCCTCGCGCGGCCAGGGCTGCACGAAAGGCTGTCCACCACGCAGCCGGTCGGCGAAATGGCCGATCGCCATCGCATACGCCTCGGCGGGATTGTATTTCATGATGACGCGAAAATTCTGCACCATCAGAAAGCCTGGCCCCTGCGCGCCGGCCGGCGCCAGCAGATAGACTTTCTCATTTGAGTTCGGGAACGGCTGGGCGTTGGCGCGCCGCATGCCCATCTGCTCCCATTGGGCGAAGGTCATGCTCTTGGCGCGGTCGGCCAGCATGTAGTTGAAGCCCTGCGGCACCACGACTTCGTAACCCCAGCTCTGGCCCGGCTGCCAACCGTCCTTCTTCAAATTGTTGGCGGTCGAGGCGATCAAGTCGGCCGGGTCGTCGACGACGTCGCGGCGGCCGTCGCCGTCGGCATCGACCGCAAAGCGTTTGAAGGCGGTCGGCATGAACTGGGTCGGACCGAAAGCGCCGGCCCAGGAGCCGTGCAGCTGCTCCGGCCGCAGATCACCGCGGTTGAGAATCTCCAGCGCCGAGAGGAACTCCTCCCTGAAATAGTCCTGGCGGCGGCCGATGCAGGCGAGCGTCGCGGTCGATTGCAGCACGCTGCGGTCGCCGATCTGGGTGGAGTAGTTCGTTTCGATGCCCCAGATCGCCGCGATGATGTAGCGGTCGACGCCATAGGCGCGCTCGGTGGCATCGAACTGCGCCTTGTACTTCGCCAGCACCTCGCGCCCCTTGGCGAGGCGATTGTCGTTCACCAGGATGTCGAGATACTCCCAGATCGACTTGGTGAACTCGGGCTGCGCATCCATGAGATCCATGATGCGCAGGTCGGGCGTGAGGCCCGCGGTGAAACGCTGAAAGTTTTCCTGGGAGATGTTGCGGCGTGCGGCATCGGGCCACATGCCGGCGATGCAATTGTCGAAATTCGCTGCCGCCTCGCGGATCGCGGATGCCGTCATCAGTGGATGACCGGAGGCGCCGTCCTCGCCGCTCCATTGCCCTGACATGCCGGGGATGGGCTGCGAAGGCGCATTGGCTGCGTTTCCGCCTTGCCGAAGCTGCCGGTGAACAGATTGTCGAGGAAGTTGAATGGGCCGCTGCCCGCCTGGGCCCGCACCGGCGCGGCGCACGCGATCGCAGCAGCGACGGCGACGGCCGCTGCCCGCCACATCCTCAAGGGTTCCCGTCGTGTCATGGCTTACCCATTTGCCCGCAAATCAGGCTTTCAGGAGGCCCGCTCCTGGTTACCCAGAGCCTTACCACAGCTCGAGATTTCACAAGAGAGACATTGACGTCCCTTGTGCGTGAGATCGGAACCGCCGACCAACATCCGCCTTTGTTCTCGGCTGCAAAACAGCTACCAAGATGCGATCGTTTTCGCATTCATGTCGTTGCAAGGTTTAATCCCGCCCCATGAAGATCCGCAAAGCCGTTTTTCCGGTCGCCGGCCTCGGCACCCGCGTCCTTCCCGCCACCAAGGCGATGCCGAAGGAAATGCTGACCATCGTCGACAAGCCGCTGATCCAATACGTGTTCGACGAGGCCAAGGAGGCCGGCATCGAGCATTTCGTGTTCGTGACCGGGCGCAACAAGGATGCGATCGAGGATCATTTCGATCTGATGTACGAGCTCGACGCGACGCTGGCTGCACGCGGCAAGAAGAGCCGAGATGGAAATCCTGGCGCGGGACCAGCCCGCGGCCGGTGCGGTCAGTTTCACCCGCCAGCAGGCACCGCTCGGGCTCGGGCATGCGGTTTGGTGCGCGCGCGACATCGTCGGCGACGAACCGTTCGCCGTGGTGCTGCCGGACGAGCTGGTCTTGAACACGCCGGGCTGCCTGGCGCAGATGATCGCTGCCGCCAACAGGCTGCCCGAAAAGTGCAATGTGCTGGCGGTCCAGGAAGTGCCGGCCGACCAGACCCATCAATACGGCATCTGCGGCGTGGGACAACGCGACGGCAGCATGTTCGAGGTCGACGGCATGGTCGAGAAGCCGGCCAAGGGCACGGCGCCGTCGAACTTCTCGATCACGGGCCGCTACATCCTGCAGCCGGAGATTTTCAAGATCCTGGCAACGCAGCAGCGCGGCGCCGGCGGCGAGATCCAACTCACCGACGCGATGATCGGCCTGTCCAAGACGCAGAAGTTCTACGGTGTCGAGTTCGAGGGCGAACGGCATGATTGCGGTTCGAAGTCGGGCTTCCTGCGCGCCAATATCGCCTTCGGCATGGCCCGGCCCGATCTGCGCGAGGGCCTGCGCGAGGACATGAAGAAGTATCTGGCGGGAAAGGGCTGAGCGGCATCGGCAGTCACCCTCTCCCCTTGCGGGAGAGGGTGCCGAGCGGAGCGAGGCGGGTGAGGGGTCTCTCTCCGCATATTGGGTGCCGAGAGAACCCCTCACCCGGCTCAATCTCGCTGCGCTCGATTTCGCCACCCTCTTCCACAAGGGGAGAGGGTGCAGAGTGCTCGCCAACTACGATCGCGAATCTAATTGCGATGCGATCTAAGCCACCATCTGCAGCGCCGGCACCGCGGTGACGATACAGCGGTTGCGGCCGGCGGACTTGGCTGCATAGAGCGCCTTGTCGGCGGCCTGCAACAGGCCGGCCCAGTCGGCGTCGCGTGCAGGCGTCACACTGGCGATGCCGATGCTGACGGTCGCCGGCGCGGTCTGGTCCGACCAGCTCTGCACCTTGCGGCGGATGGTCTCGGCCACGTCAAGCGCGTCGCTCTCCGACAGTCCGGGCAACAGCACCGCGAATTCCTCGCCGCCATAGCGGACCGCGCAATCGCCGGCCCTCCGCACCAAATCCGTGATGCAGATCGCGATGCCGATCAGCATCTGGTCGCCGGCCTGATGGCCGTGATTGTCGTTGTAGCTCTTGAAGTGGTCGGCATCGATCATCAGCAGCGCCAGCGGCGTGTGCTGGCGCACGGCGCGACGCCATTCGCTCTCGATGGTGGCGTCGAACTTGCGCCGGTTCTTCAGGCCCGTCAGCGCGTCCGTGGTCGCGAGCTCCTCGAGCTGCGCCTCGGCCTCGGCGCGGCGCGCTATCTCGCGCGCGGCGACCAAGGTGGCGGCGACGACGAAAGCGATCAGCGCCAGCATCGTTGCCCCGATCTGGATCGCTTGCATCCGCCAGAGGCGGTAGACCTCGCTCCACGGCTTGCCCACCAGCACCACCAGTGGCTTGGTGCCGTCGCGCCAGACCATCAGCCGCGCGACATTGTCGAGGGTTCCAGCGCTCGCATACCATCCGCTGGGTTCGCTGAGGGCGCGTGCGACGCCCGGCACCCGGGCGAGATTCTTGCCGATGTAATCGAGGTCGAACGGCGTGCGCATGATCACCGTGCCGTCATGGCGGAACACGGTGATGCTGTCGGCCGGCCCGAGCGTGAGGCGGCCGAACAGCTCGTGGAAATAGCTGAAGCGGATCGAGCCGACCACGACGCCGAGAAATCGTCCGTCAGCGGCCTGGATGCGGCGGCTCAACACGATCGCATAGGCGCCGCGATGCAGGGTCGGGCGGCTGATATAGAGGCCGACATCAGGGTTGTCGCGATGGACCTGGAAATAGTCCTCGCCGCTGCGATCCTCGGGCTGCGGATCGAGCGTGGCTGAATCCACCTTCAGATGTCCGCTTGCGTCATACACCTGGATGGCGCCGAAATGCTTGGCGGTGGTGGCGTGGTCGAACAGGATCAAATGCCGGATCGGCTTGCTGACCTCGTCGATTTCGGGCAGCAACATGTTGCCGGCAACCGCGCGCAGCGACAGGTCATAGAGCTCTATGTTGCGGCTGATATCGGCGTCGATGCTGGTGGCGAGATTCGCGAGCGACTGGTGCGCGAGCACCTGCTCGCCGCGGCGCAGGTCGAGCATGACGCTTGCGCAGATGGTGGAGAAGCCGATGACGGTGGAGATCGCGGAGATGATGAGTGTTTTCGCGGAAAGCCGCGACGGACGCTTGGCCGGAACTGGTCGACCTGGCAATCGCATCGGGGCGTCCGTTTCTCCGTTTATCTGCACCCGTATAATTCGAGCCGTGAAATACCAAACATCTTCGCGTTAATGCGTGGTTGCGATGGCAGGGTATCTGCTGCGCAAGCTGCACAAAGCGTGCGCCGATGGTATGATGGGATATGATGGAGCGACGATTTGCACGATTATGATGCCTTACGCGACTACCTGAAGCGGCAGACCGTGGTCGAGCTCGTGCTCAGCTACGAGGCGATCGAGGAGATCATCGGCGCCAGCCTGCCGCGCGCGGCGCAGCGCGCCTCCTGGTGGGACAGCCTGCGCAGTCCGCAGGAGAAGATGCCGCAGCGCGAGGCCTGCCTTGCGGCCGGCTATGTCGCGACGCGGATGCCCGATGGCAGCAGCGTGAGATTCAAGCGGATGAAGAAGGAGCCAGGGCGACGTTTCCCAGCCGAGCCGTGAGCCCCGCAAGCGAAGAGGTCTGATTGATGAGCCAGCCGATGATTCCCCGCGAACGCTGCGAATTCTCCGCCATCGTCGATCGTCCGCCGCTTGAAGCTGCCGGGCAAAAATCGCGTCGTGATCTGGACCATCGTCAACTACGAAGTGTGGGATATCGGCAAGCCGATGGCGCGGCAGGTGCTCCCGGCGCCGACCGGCGCGCCGCAATTGCCTGATGTGCCGAACTGGAGCTGGCACGAATACGGCATGCGCGTCGGCTGCTGGCGCTTCTTCGATCTCTACAGGAAGCTCGGAATACGGCCGACGCTTTCGGTCAACGCGCGGGTCTGCGACGACTATCCGCGCGTCGCGGCCGAGGCGCGCGATCTCGGCTGGGAGTTCATGGGACATGCCTTCGAGCAGGGGCCCGTCCACAAGGAGACGGACCAGAAAGCGATGATCCATCGCAGCATGGACCGGCTGGAGCAATTCACCGGCAAGCGGCCGGTCGGCTGGCTCGGGCCCGGCCTCACGCAGACCCTGGAGACGCCGGAGCTGCTGGTGGAGGCCGGCGTGAAATATATCGGCGACTGGGTCTATGACGACGAGCCGACCGTGATCAAGACGGCGAAGGGACCGCTTGTCACGCTGCCCTATACGGTCGAGCTCAACGACATTCCGATGATGATCGTGCAGCACCATGAGAGCGATCATCTCTACAAGCGTGCGGTCGAGACCTTCGATCAACTCTATGAGGAAAGCGCGCACCGGCCGAAATTCATGGCGATCGCGATCCACCCCTATATCAGCGGCCAGCCGTTCCGCATCAAGCCGCTCGCGGCGATCTACGACTACGTCAACCGCTTCGAGGGCGTGCTGCACTGGAACGGCGAGCAGATCTACGACTGGTATCGCAGCGTCAACCCGGAGCTCGGCGGCGGATCGTCCGACAGGTGATGCTTCTGTCGTGGCGGCGCTGAATGGTTTAGAGTCGGGGAAAGGAGATTCAACCATGGCTCTCGGCATCCTGTCCCGCCCACCCGCGGACGCCCGTTTGACGCCCGCGACGCAGCGGCATGCGCCGCTTTTCTGTTTCGCGCTGCTCACTGTGTCGTGCGCATTGGCGAGCCTGGCGCTGGCCTGCGCCACGCCGTTCGCGGCGTTTGCCGTCATCGCTGCAGCGATGCTGCCGCTGCGGCAAGCGTTGCTGGTCGTGTCTCGGCAGCTGGCTCGTCAATCAGGGCATCGGTTTTGGCGTGCTGCACTATCCGATCGATGTCACGACTATGCTGTGGGGCCTGGTGATCGGTGCCGCGGCGCTCGCCGCGACGCTGACCGCCTCTGGCGCGCTGCGGGTCTCGTTGCGCCTGCCCGTACCGCTCGCGCTGACCTTGGCGCTGGTTTGCGCCTACGCCGCTTATGAGCTCGCGCTGCTGGCCGCGACGCCAGTGCTCGGTGGTGCCGCGGGCTTCACCACGGCGATCGTCGCGAAGATCGGCCTCACCAGCTTGGCCTGGCTGATCGGCCTGGTCGCGGTCTGCGAGATCGTTCGGATGCTCAATCCAGCTCGATCGCGTCACACGGTCTGATTGCGCATCTTTTTTCCGCCACTCCAGCGGGCGTCCGTTGCGAGCGGGCAGCGTGCTCGCACGTCATGCTCTTCGCAAGCGCGAACGTCGTCCTGTCTTCGTCCAAAGTTGGCCCGGATTCTGCTTTGACAGTGGCTCGGAAGGCTGATCCAATTTCGTGCTCCTCCAGAGATGGCAGGGGAGCTGCGTTTTGGCACTCAGCACCACGTTGGAGTCGATGAATGAACGAGCGGGACCTTCGAAACCAGATCGCGGATGTCAAAGCAGGGCGCCTGTCACGCCGCGCATTTGTGCAGAGGATGATTGCCATAGGGCTGACAGCGCCGATGGCGGGCGCCATGCTCTCTTATTCCGGCGTTGCCATTGCCGCCGAGCCGATCGACTACAAGCCGACCAAGGCCGGCGGCGGCGGCACGCTGAAGCTGCTGTTCTGGCAGGCGCCGACGCTGCTCAATCCGCATTTCGCCATCGGCACCAAGGATCAGGAATGTTCCCGGCTGTTCTATGAGCCGCTCGCCGGCTGGGACCAGGACGGCAATCTGGTTCCGATCCTCGCCGCCGAGATTCCCAGCAAGGAGAATGATGGCCTTGCCGAGGATGGCCTCACGTCATCTGGAAGCTGAAACAGGGCGTCAAATGGCATGACGGCAAGCCGTTCACCGCTGACGATGTGATCTTCAACTGGGAATATTCGATCAATCCGGACACAGCCGCGGTCTCGATCGGCAGTTACAAGGGCATCAAGTCGGCCGAGAAAGTCGACGATCACACGGTGAAGCTGACCTTCAGCAGAACCGACGCCGTTCTGGGCCGATGCGTTCGTCGCTGCTTATGGCCTGATCATCCCGAAACATCTGTTTGCCGACTATATCGGCGGCAAGTCGCGCGATGCGCCGACCAATCTGAAGCCGGTCGGCACCGGTCCCTATCTGTTCGTCGATTTCAAGCCCGGCGACACCGTCTCGGGCAAGCTCAATCCGAACTACCATCAGCCGAACCGGCCATATTTCGATACGGTCGAAGTCAAGGGCGGCGGCGATGCGGTATCGGCGGCGCGGGCGGTGCTGCAGACCGGCGAATATGATTACGCCTATAATCTCCAGGTCGAGGACGAGATTCTGACCAAACTGGAGGCTGGCGGGCAGGGCAGGGCAGCGCTGACCACGACCGGCAACATCGAATATATTGCGCTCAACGTCACCGACCCCTGGACGGAGGTGGATGGCGAGCGCGCCAGCATCAAGACCAAGCATCCGCTGTTCTCCGATCCGGCGGTGCGCAAGGCCATCAACCTGTTGATCGATCGCGCCTCGGTGCAGAAGTACATCTACGGGCGCGCCGGCTTTGCCACCGCGAACTTCCTCAACAACCCCGAGCGTTTCCGCTCGCCGAACAACAAGTTCGAGTTCTCGATCGAGAAGGCCAATCAGATCCTCGACGCAGCCGGGTGGAAGAAAGGCTCCTCCGGCGTTCGCGAGAAGGATGGCAAGCAGCTCAAGCTGGTGTTCCAGAGCTCCATCAATGCGCCGCGGCAGAAGAACCAGGCCATCATCAAGCAGGCGTTCGGGAAGGCCGGCATCGAGGTCGAGCTGAAATCGGTGGTCGCCTCGGTGTTCTTCTCCTCCGACGCCGCCAACCCGGATACCTTCACGCATTTCTATTGCGACATGGAGATGTATCAGACCACCATGCCGCAGGCTGACCCGCAGTTCTTCATGAACCAGTTCGTGTCCTGGGAGATCGCGAACAAGGAGAACAAGTGGCAGGGCCGCAACATCACGCGCTGGCAGAACAAGGACTATGACGAGACCTATCGTCAGGCGCAGAAGGAGCTCGATCCCGTCAAGCGGGCGGCGCTGTTCATCAAGCTCAACGACCTGGTGGTCGGCGACAATTACGTCCAGCCGGAGATCAACCGCCGCAACTGTATCGGGCTGAAGAACGGCATGGTTGCCAACAAGAGCGGCTGGGACAACGATCTCTGGCAGATCGCGAACTGGTATCGCGAGACCTGATCGCGCCGATATCAGCAGCATGATCAGCCTCCAATCGTTAAGGCGGTGAGCGATGGGAAATTACCTGCTCAGGCGCCTCCTCGTCGCTTTGCCGAGCCTGCTCGGCATCAGCCTCATCCTGTTCGTGCTGCTGGCGCTGGCGCCGGGCGATCCCTTCGGCGAGCTCGCCAGCAACCCGAACATCCCGCCCGAGGTGCGCGAGGCGTTGCGCCTCAAGTTCGGGATGGATGACCCGATCCTGGTACGCTACCTGCACTGGCTGGTCGCCATGCTGCATGGCGATTGGGGCTTCTCCTTCGCCAGCCGTGTCAATGTCGACACCCTGATCCTGCAGCGGATTCCGGCCACGCTCTACGTGGTCGGGAGCTCGCAGTTGCTGGCGCTCGCCGTCGCGCTACCGGTTGGCGTGCTGGCCGCGATGCGGCCCTATTCGATCTTCGACCAGATCGCCAACACCTTCGCCTTCATCGGCTTCTCGCTGCCGACGTTTTTCACCGGCCTGCTGTTCATCCTGATCTTCAGCGTCAATCTCGGCTGGCTGCCGTTCGTCTACCGCGCCGATATCCACGCCAGCGGCTGGCTGTGGTATTGGGAGAACATCAAGCAGGCGATCATGCCGGTTGCGGTGCTCGGCCTGTTCCAGGCCGCGTCCTACACCCGCTATGTCCGCTCCGCCGTGCTCGACGTCATCAAGCTCGATTACGTCACGACCGCGCGCTCCAAGGGCCTCAATGAGAGGAAGGTCATCATCAAGCACGTGGTGCGCAACGCGCTGATCCCGGTCGTGACCCTGGTGGCGCTGCAGATGCCGACCGTATTCGGCGGCGCCATCATCACCGAGCAGATCTTCCGCATTCCCGGCATCGGCTCGCTGCTGATCAGCGCGATCCTCGCCAACGACACGCCTGTCATCATGGCGGTGACCTTCGTATTCGCCTGTCTCGTCGTCCTCTTCAACCTGGTAGCCGATATCCTGTATGGCTGGCTTGACCCACGCATCTCCTTCCGTTGAAGTCGCGGCGATCCCCGCGGCTCCGCGCCGGCGCTTCTCGCCCGGGCGCGACGCGCTCCGGCGCTTCCGGCGTCACCGCATGGCGACGATCAGCGTCGTCGTGCTGGGCTTGCTCGCGCTCGCGATCCTGATCGGCCCCTGGCTCTGGACGGTGTCGATCAACGATATCGATTTCACCGCGCGGCTGGCGCCGCCCTCCTGGGACCATCCGTTCGGCACCGACGATCTCGGCCAGGATCTGCTGGCGCGCATGATCTATGGCGGCCGCATCTCGCTTGCGGTCGGCTTCGCAGCGATGGCGGTCGGCCTGTTCTTCGGCACCGTCGTCGGCTCCATCGCTGGCGCGTCGAAGGGTCCGGTCGATGCGGCGCTGATGTGGGTGACGGATCTGTTCCTGTCGTTGCCGCAACTGCCGCTGCTGTTGCTCGTGATCTACCTGTTCCGTGACACCCTCAAGGCGTGGGTCGGTCCCGAAGGCGGCACCTTCATCCTGATCGTCCTCGTCATCGGCGGCTTCCGCTGGATGCCGGTGGCGCGGCTGGTGCGCGCGCAATTCCTGTCGCTGCGCGAAAAGGAGTTCGTCGAGGCGGCCCGCGCGCTCGGCGCCTCCAAGCTGCGCCTCGTCGTGCGCCATATCCTACCCAATGCGCTCGGACCCGTGATCGTCGCCGGCACCATCGACGTCGCGGCCGCGATCATCGCGGAATCGACGCTGTCGTTCCTCGGCCTCGGCTTCCCACCTGATATTCCGACCTGGGGCCGGCTGCTCTACGACGCCAAGGACTATCTGGACATCGCTCCGCACTGGGCGCTGTTTGCCGGCGGCGCCATCTTCCTCACCGTCATCACCATCAACTTCATCGGTGACGGCCTGCGCGACGCGCTCGATCCGCGAAAGGTGATGTGATGGACGCCCGCGTTTCGCCTTTGCTCGAGATCAAGGGCCTGAAAACCTATTTCGACACCGACGAGGGTCGTGTGCAGGCCGTCGACGGCGTCGATATCGCGATCGGCCGCGGCGAGACCTTGTGCGTGGTCGGCGAGTCCGGCTCAGGCAAGACCGTCACCGCGCTGTCGGTGCTGAAGCTGATCGCGATGCCGCCGGGCCGCATCGTCGGCGGCCAGATCCTGTGGCAGGGCCGCGACCTCGTGCCGCTCAGAATGGACGAGATGAACCAGATCCGCGCCAGCGAGATCGCGATCGTGTTCCAGGAGCCGATGACTTCGCTCAATCCGGTCTACACGATCGGCGAGCAGATCACCGAGGTGATCCGGCTGCACCAGGGCCTCGGCAAGCGCGGGGCGCTGGAGCGCGCGATCGAGATGCTCGCGCTGGTGCAGATTCCCAATCCGCAACGCCGGGTGCACGACTATCCGCATCACTTCTCTGGCGGCCAGCGCCAGCGCGTGATGATCGCGATGGCGCTGTCGTGCAATCCGAAGCTTTTGATCGCGGACGAGCCAACGACCGCGCTCGACGTCACCATCCAGGCGCAGATCCTTGATCTCCTGCTCGATATGAAGGAGCGGCTGGGGATGTCGATCATGCTGATCACGCATGCGATGGGCGTGGTCGCCGAGGTCGCGCAGCGCGTCGTCGTGATGTATGCCGGCCGCGTGGCCGAGGAGGCGCCGGTCGAGCGCCTGTTCGCCAATCCGCGCCATCCCTACACCCAGGGCCTGATCCGCTCGATTCCACGCATCGATCTTGCCGCGGTGAGGAAGACGCGGCTCGAGAGCATCGCAGGCTCCGTGCCCAAGCTGATCAACCCGCCCGAAGGTTGCCGCTTCGCCTCGCGCTGCCGCTTCGTGCTTCCCGAGTGCCGGCGCGCGCAGCCTGAATTGCGCGAGATCGAGCCGGGCCACAAGGTGGCCTGCATCCGTGCCGAAGAGACCTTGCTGCAATGAGCGTCGCTGTCGAAACATCGCCCACTGCATCCGCACCGCTGCTCAGCGTCCGCGCGCTCACCAAGGCGTTTCCGATCCGCGGCGGCTTCCTGAAGCGCCAGATCGGCAGCGTCAAGGCGGTCGATGGCGTCGACTTCCACATCGATCCGGCCGAGACCTTTGGCCTGGTCGGTGAATCCGGCTGCGGCAAGTCCACGACCGGCCGCTGCGTGCTGCGCCTGATCGAGCCAAGCTCGGGCGAGGTCACGTTCGAAGGCAAGGACGTGTTGTCGCTGTCGGGTGAAAATCTGCGCCGGCTGCGCCGCGACATCCAGATCATCTTCCAGGACCCTTATGCGTCGTTGAACCCGCGCATGACGGTCGGCGCCATCATCGGCGAGGCGCTTACCATTCACGGGCTGACCAAGACGCGCGCGCAATATGAGGAGCGCATCGTCTATCTGCTCGAGACCGTCGGCCTGCAGGCCGGCCATGTCACGCGCTATCCACATGAATTTTCCGGCGGCCAGCGCCAGCGCATCGGCATCGCACGCGCGCTTGCGGTCGAACCCAAGCTGATCATCTGCGACGAGCCGGTGTCCGCACTCGACGTCTCGATCCAGGCCCAGGTGATCAACCTGCTGGAAGACTTGCAGCAGAAGTTCGGCATCGCCTATCTGTTCGTCGCGCACGACCTCTCGGTGGTCGAGCACATCAGCCGCCGCGTCGCGGTGATGTATCTCGGCCGCATCGTCGAGACCGCGCCGTCACGGCTGCTCTACGCCGCGCCGAAGCACCCTTATACGGAGGCGCTGCTGTCGGCGGTGCCGATCCCCGATCCGAGCGTGAAGCGCAAGCGTATCCGCCTGAAGGGCGAAGTGCCGAGCCCGATCAATCCGCCGTCAGGCTGCCACTTCCGCACCCGCTGTCCCCTGGCGCAGGAGATCTGCAGCCGCGAGGCGCCGCCGCTGAAGGCAAGCGCGCCCGGGCATCTGGTGGCGTGCCACTTCAGGTGAAGTTTCGCCTGGCCGCAATGCTGCGGCTCGCAATGACGTCAGGAGGGAGCGAGGCTCAATCCCTCACGCGGCGCGGCGCTCGGAGAGGACGTTGGTGAGCAGCCGCGTCTGCTCGCCGTCGAGGGTGAACTGCACCAGCGCGCTGTGATCGCTTACGCGGGTCACGACGCCCGGCAGGTTCGAGATCAGACCGTCGATGGCAAGGCTGACCTTCGCCTGCAGCGCCAGTGGCACCGGGACGGCCTCGATCAGCGCGCCGCCAAGCGCGAGGTTGCGCACGGTGATCGCCGCCTGCCGGCCATCCAGCTTGAGCGAGCCCGGACGATTGATGTTGAGAAGCGACGACAGCCGTCGGTCGACATCCGACGTCGAGGACTTGATTACGTGCACCAGCGTGCTGCGCAGCTCCTGCATCTTGCGGGCGATATCGATCGAGCCGTCGCGGATGTCGGTCGAGCGCCGCCCGGCCTCGCCGGCTTCGCGCGACACCGAGGCGATCTGGGTCGCCACCTCGCGTGCGGCGAGCGAGGTCTCCTCCACCGTGCGCGAGATTTCCCGCGTCATGCTGTTCTGCGCCTCGATCGCGTCCGCGATGCTGGTCGAGACGGATTCGACGTTGCTGATCACCTCGCCGATGGCGCCGATCGAATCGACGGAAGCGCGCGTCGAAGCCTGGATCTCGGCGATCTGCTGCGCGATCTCGCTGGTGGCCTTCGCGGTCTGCTCGGCCAGCGTCTTGACCTCGGAGGCGACCACAGCGAAGCCGCGGCCGGCGTCGCCCGCGCGCGCCGCCTCGATGGTGGCGTTCAGCGCCAGCAGGTTGGTCTGGCCGGCGATCTCACTGATCAGGCTCGTCACCGCGCCGACCTTGTTAGCGGCGTCGGACAGCTTGGCGATGGTCGATTGCGCCTCCGACGACGCGCTGACGGCCTTGCGGGTCAATTCCCGCGAGGCGCTGACGCGCGCGGAGATCTCGGAGATCGAGCTCGCGAGCTGGGCGGAGGCGTTGGCCACCGTCTGCGTGGTGGCGAGCGCCTGCTCGGCGGCGGCCGCGACGCTGGTCGAATTCTGCTCCAGCGACAGCGTGCTGTCGGTCATGGATCGCGCGCTCTCGGCCATCTGGCCGGTTCCGTGCGCCACGTCGTTGACGACGGCGCTGGCTTCATGTTCGACCGCTTCGGCCAGCTGCTGCAGCGCCTCGTGCTTGATGCGCTCGGCCATCTGCCGCTGGTCATCCTCGAGCGCCGCCGCGTCGCGGACCTTCTCCTCGGTCTTGTGCTTGAACTGCTCGATCGAGCGCGCCATGTCGCCGAGCTCGTCGCTGCGCGCAAGGCCCGGCAGGGTGATGTCGAACCGGCCTGCGCCGAGTTGATTGAGCGCCTTGCTCATCGCGGCCAACGCCAACGACATCCGGCTGGCGATCAAGAGCGTGATGGCGCCGAGCACGATGATGATGACGAGCGCAGAGATCATGACGCTGCGCTTGCTCTCCCAGAGCTGCGCCTGCAGGTCGTCGACGTAGACGCCGGTGCCGATCACCCAGCCCCATGGCGCAAAGCCCGCGACATAGGACAGTTTCGGCTGCGGCGTCTCCTTGCCCGGCTTGGGCCATTGATATTCGACCACGCCGCCGCCTTTTTGCTTCACGATATCGACCATCTCGACGAACAGCAGCTTGCCGGTCGGGTCCTTGTTGTCGCCGAGATTCTGGCCGTTCATCTCCGGCTTCACCGGATGCATGATCATCCGCGGCGTCAGATCATTGATCCAGAAGTAGTCGCCATTGCCGTAGCGCAGTTTGCCGATCCGCTCGGCGGCTCGCTTCTGCGCCAGCTCGGGCGCGACCTTGTCGCGCGCGATCGTGTCATATTCCTCTTTGGCGATGCTGACGGCCGCCTGCGTGAGATGGCTGAGCTCGTTCTCCCGCTGCTCCGTCAGCGAGCGGGCCATGTTTTGCGCCTGCATCACAGCAAGCCCGATCAGCCCGCAGAAGCTGAGGCCGATGATGGCGTAGATGCGCAGGGCGAGGGAAAGTCGCGGTCGGGCCATGTCGATGTCCGGTACAAGGAAGTTGTAGTTGCGGACTGTTCTAGGGAATGGCGTATTGACGCCGCGTTAAGCGCTGCGTCGCCGGTAGGACACGATCAACGTTGCTGGTAGCACTGTGCCGGTGGCGCCCGTAACTCTACGGGCACGATCGCTGGCCGGACGACATCGAGTGCGTTGCGATCGTATGGTTTGAACGCAAAGAGTCCCGCAGCCCGGATGAGCGTCAGCGATATCCGGGTGACCGGCTGACCCTGCATGTCGCTGCCCTCATGCAGGCACTGTGCACAGTCGTCCTGCTCAATGCGCAGTTTCTAACCGCTCTTCGGTCAGCAGCCGCATCGCGGCGTCGGCGTCCATCGGCTCGCCGAAGGCGAAGCCCTGGGCGTATTCGCAGCCGAGCTGGTAGAGCTCGACCGCATCCGAATCCGTCTCGGCGCCTTCCGCGACCACATCCATGCCGAGATCATGCGCGAGCGCGATGATCGATTTCAGGATCACGGGACGGGTGCCGCGCGCCGTGGTGCGGACGAAGGACTGGTCGATCTTCAAGGTGTCGAACGGGAAGCGCTGCAGATAGGCGAGCGAGGAGTGGCCGGTGCCGAAATCGTCGATCGACAGCCCGACGCCGAGCTCGCGGATGCGGCCCAGCATCTGGGCGGCGTGCTCCGGGTTTTCCATGACCAGCGATTCGGTCAGTTCGAGCTTGAGCGAGCCGCGTGCGACGGACGAGCGCGCCAGCACCGAGCGGATGTCGTGGATCAGATCGTGGCGCAGCAGTTGCCGCGAGGAGACGTTGACGCTGGCGAAGATCGGCTCGCGCGAGCGCATCGCGCGCTGCCACGCCGCGAGCTGCCGCGCGGTCTGATCGAGCACGAAGGTGCCGAGATCGACGATCAGCCCGATCTCCTCGGCGATGGTGATGAACTCGATCGGCGACATCCGTCCGAGCTTCGGATGATCCCAGCGCGCCAGTGCCTCGAAGCCCGCGACCGAACGATCCTCGAGCCGCACGATCGGCTGATAGAGGATCGTGATCTCCTGGCGCTCGATCGAGCGGCGCAGTTCGCTTTCGAGCGTCAGACGGTCGTTCTTGCGCGCGCGCATCGCCGGCTTGTAGACGTCGATGCGATCGCCGCCGATCCGCTTGGAGTGATACATCGCAAGCTCGGCGTCCTTGATGATGTCCTCCGAGAGCTGCGTTTGCGGATCGGACAGCGCAAGCCCGATCGAGGCGGTGAGGAAGATCTCGCGCTCGTTGAAGGCGATCGGTGCGCGGATGGTCTTGCGGATGGTCTCGGCAAAGGCGGTGATGCGCGCCGGGTCCTGCTCGGACAGCAGGATCAGCCCGAACTGATCGCCGGCCAGCCGCGCCAGGGTGTCCTGCGGTTTCAGGATGCGGGTCAGCCGCCGGGCGAGCGTCAGCAAGATGGAATCGCCGACCGCGATGCCGACGGAATCATTGACCTGCTTGAAGCGGTCGAGGTCGATCACCATCAGGGTCGGCCGCAGGCTCGGCATCGACTTGGCGAAATTGGCCACCGCGGCGAGACGGTCGATGAACAGCTTGCGGTTGGGCAGCCCGGTCAGATTGTCGTGCACGGAATCGTGGAGCAGGCGCTCCTCGGCATTCTTGAATTCCGTCACGTCGGTGAGCGTGCCGACCACGCGCGAGACCTCGCCATCGGAGCCGACCACGGGCCGCGCCTTCAGCGCGAACCACATGAAGTGGCCGTCCGGCGTGCGCAGCCGGAAGTCCTGCACCAGTCGGCCGCGGCGCTGATCGAGCACGCTGTCGAGCGCGGCGCGGAAACGGTCCTGGTCGAGCGGATGCAGCACCTCGAGCCATTTTGCCGCCGGCCCTTCCAGCGCGCCGCGCTTCAGGCCGAGCAGGTGCTCGGTCTCGGGGCTGGTGAACACCTTGTCGGCCGAGACGTCCCAGTCCCAGATCAAATCGCCGGAGCCGGTCAGCGCCAGCGCGCGGCGCTCGACGTCGGAGACGATGCCGGTGGTGGCGCCGCCGCCGGCGAAGGCGTGCTGCATGACGGTGAAGCCGATCAGCATCACGATCAGCACGAGGCCGCCGAGCAGTGCCGGGCCGACGATGTCGTTGGTGACCTGACCCGAGACGGTCATGCCGGCGGCAACGACCCAGACCACTAATAGGAACCAGGTCGGGATCAACAGCACCGCGCGATCGAAGCCGTGCGAGGACAGATAGACGATCAGCCCGAAGCCGAGGAACGCGATCAGCAGCAGCGACATCCGCGCCACGCCGGAGGCCACCGCCGGATCGAACAGCGCCACCGCGACCAGAGACCCTAAGAAGAACAGCCAGCCCAGCGTGATGTGGGAATAGCGCACATGCCAGCGACTCAAGTTCAAATAGGCGAACAGGAACACCAACAATGTCGCCGCGAGGATCGCCTCGCCGCCGGCGCGCCAGACGCGCTCGGCGTTGTTCGACATGTCCAGCACCTTGCCCCAGAAGCCGAAATCGACGCCGATATAGACCAGCACCGCCCAGGCCAGCGCGGCCGCCGCCGGGAACATGATGCTGCCCTTGACCACGAACAGGATGGTGAGCACCAGCGCCAGCAGTCCGGAGATGCCGATCACGATGCCCTGGTACAAGGTGAACGAGTTGACCTTGTCCTTGTAGGCGTCCGGTTCCCAGAGATAGAGCTGCGGCAGCTTGTCGGTGCGCAGTTCGGCGACGAAGGTGACGACTGAGCCGGGATCGAGCGTGACGCGGAACACGTCGGCAGTCGGGCTTTCCTGCCGCTCCGGCAGGTCGCCGACCGAGGGCGTGATGGTGGCGATGCGGGAGAGGCCGAGATCGGGCCAGAGCACGCCGGAGCCGACCATGCGGTAATGCGGCGCGACGATCAGGCGGTCGAGCTGGTCATCGGTATTGTTGGCGAGCGCGAACACCACCCAGTTCTGGCCACCCTCGCGGGCGCGGACCTCGATGCGGCGAACGATGCCGTCATTGCCAGGTGCGGTGGAGACCTGGATGCGGTCGCCGTCGCTGTGCTGATGTTCCAGGATTCCGGTCAGGTCGATGGCGGGCGCATCGCCGCGGACGCTGACCGCGTCGACCGCATGCGCCGGCGCCGCGGCAACGAACGGCATGAGGCCCAGCGCAAGCGCCGCGAGGCACCTGATCAGACGCAATGTCAATCTCCGCGTTTGACGCCAAACACCAGCGAAAGGTCAAACAGAAGGCCGCGCCCGAAAGGCCTGCGCCGCTGCGAATAGGATGGCGCGATCATTGCCACGAAAGTGAGGAAAATCAAAGGGTTTCCTGCCACGTTCCGTTAAGAGACGTGCTCAACCTTCAACACAATTTTGCCAATATGTTCGCTGGTCTCCATGCGGGCATGGGCCTCGTGAGCCTTCTCGAGCGGGAAGCTCGAATCCATCAGCGGTTTGATGCGGCCATCGCGGATGAATGGCATCACCTTGGCTTCGATCGCCGCCACCATCGCCGCCTTGTCGGCATTGCTGCGCGGGCGCAAGGTCGAGCCGGTATGGGTCAGCCGCTTCACCATCAGCTTGGTGAAGTTGAGGCTCGCCTTCGGTCCGCCGAGAAATGCGATCTGGACGATACGGCCGTCGATTGCCGCGGCGTCATAGTTCTTCTCGATGTAGCTGCCGCCGACCATGTCGAGAATGACGTTGGCGCCGTGGCCGCCGGTCGCTGCCTTGGTCTTCTCGACGAAATCCTCGTTCTTGTAGTTGATGGCGTGGTCGGCGCCGAGATTGAGGCAGGCCTCGGCCTTGTCCTGGCTGCCGACCGTGACCAGCACCTTCGCGCCGAACGCCTTGGCGAGCTGGATCGCCATGGTGCCGATGCCGGAGGAGCCGCCGTGGATCAGCAGGGTCTCGCCGCTCTTGAGGCCGCCGCGCTCGAACACATTGTGCCAGACCGTCATCAGGGTTTCCGGCATCGCGCCGGCCTCCAGCATCGACAGGGCTGGGGGCACGGTCATCGCCTGGGCATCCTGGGCGATGCAATATTGCGCATAGCCGCCGCCAGCGACCAGCGACATCACCTTGTCGCCCAATTTGTGCCGCGTCGCGCCCGCGCCAAGCGCGACCACTTCGCCCGCGATCTCCAGACCCGGCAGGTCACTGGCGCCGGGCGGCGGCGGATAGGAGCCGGAGCGCTGCGCCACGTCGGGCCGGTTGACGCCGGCCGCTCCGACCTTGATCAGGATCTCGCCAGGACCGGGCGCCGGCACGGGCCTGGTCTCGGGAACCAGCACCTCCGGTCCACCGGGTTTGCTGATACCGACCACGGTCATTTGCGCGGGCAGCTTTTCCATGATTTGTCCTTCCGGAAACGCGGGGAGCGGGGCTGGCAAGCTGCTTAGCCAGCCGGGTCGCGACTGGCAACTCTCCGCAATCAGGAGATCATCACGATGGCGAACGAGGATGAGGACCGGCCGCGGAAAGCCGCGGCGCATGAGATCGGGCAGGACCTGTCGATGCTGTCGGTCGAGGAATTGACCGCGCGGATCGCGCTGCTGCGCAGCGAGATCGACCGGCTGGAGGCCGCTACGGCCAAAAAGCGCGCCTCGCGCGATGCGGCGGCCAGTATCTTCAAATCGTAGGCCCGATGGTTAGCGGAAATCTCGGCCAATGGCCGACATGGCTAACGAAGCCTGAAAAAATTCGGATGTTTACGGTCGATTAAGCTTTCGCCTTTATAACCGGCGTTGTCCTCGTTTGGACACCGAGTGGCTCCTGTCCACTCTGTTTGACGCCTCCCTGTTATCAACTTCAAAAGCCGCCCTTCACGGGCGGCTCTTTTTTTGCGTTCTCCGCAGCGCTATTTTTACGTTCTCCGTGGATATCCGGTGTAGCGCCGAGCGTGTGCGCGGTACAAATGACACGTGCCGCATCTCTCGGAAACCATATTAGGTCTTGCTGCTGGACTCTGGGATGCTCCCGCGCAATGATTTGTTCATCATACCGGCGGGCTCAAGCCGGACACCGTAACAGTGCGTAAGAGGCGTAAACCATGTCGGACCGTTTGCTGGGCGATGGCGCTCTTGTCCAGTTCAATGAGCGTCTCACCAATTCCGCCGCATTCGGCACGCTGTTCCGCGAGGGTATGGACCTGGTCGAGGAGACCGCGGCCTATCTCGACGGTGTCGGCCGTACCGAGGCGAAGGCGCTCGATCGGGCTGTCGGCCTGACCTATGCGACCGAGAGCATGCGCCTGACCACCCGTTTGATGCAGCTTGCCTCCTGGCTGCTGCTGCACCGCGCGGTCAAGGAAGGCGAGATGTCGCTGACCCAGGCCAACCGCGAGAAGACCAAGGTCAAGCTGTCCGCCGCCGACCCCGGCCCGACCGACCTCATCGAGAAGCTGCCGCAGCAGCTCCAGGACCTGATCACCCGTTCGATGAGCCTGCAGGCCCGCGTCCGCCGCCTCGACATCACCATGCACGCACCGCCGCCGGACCAGGCCACGATCGGCAATCCGCTGGTGCCGCAGCTCAACCGCCTCAAGGCAGCGTTCGAGCAGTAAGACGAACCAAGCGAACTGGCTCGGCCATCGGCCGAGCCGTTCCAAGCTGGATTTCCATCCAGACGCAGCAAACAAAAACGCCCCCGGAAACGGGGGCGTTTTGCATTCATGCGCCAAAGCGGGCCGTATTGGCCGGCGCGAGGGATCAATCCTTCTTGAGGAAGCCCTGGAACTTCTTCTGGAAGCGGGAGACGCGGCCGCCACGATCCATGATCTGCTGGGTGCCGCCGGTCCAGGCCGGGTGCGACTTGGGGTCGATGTCGAGGTTGAGCTTGTCGCCCTCCTTGCCCCAGGTCGAACGGGTCTGGTACTCGGTGCCGTCGGTCATCACGACGGTAATCGTATGATAATTCGGATGAATTTCGGTCTTCATGGCATATCCAATAGGCGCCGCGCGCCTGTTCCTGTCAGCACTGAATGGGGACAATTGGCGCGCTCTATAACGCAAGGCCCAGCCTAAAACAAGCCAACCCCATTGGTATGTTTCCGGATTTGCCAGCCCCTCCCGGCAGGCCTATGTGGTCGGTCGGTTAGAAGCAATCTCAGGTGCCTTATGAGTGCAGTCGAACGGCTTGAAGAGCGGCAGGATCAGAGCCCGGCCGAGGCCAATCCGGTGATCGATGCCGTCGTCGCCGCCGAGGCGCTGGTCGAGGAGGGCAAGCCCGCGCGCACTGCAAAGCTGCGGCCGCTGCTGGCGCTGTCGCCTTACGTTGCGCGCTATCGCGGCCGGGCGATCCTCGCGCTGATCGCGCTGACGGTGGCGGCGATCACGACCCTGGTGGTGCCGGTCGCCGTCAGGCGGATGATCGATTTCGGCTTCACGCCGAAAGGCGTCGCGATGATCAACAGCTATTTCAGCGTGATGATCGCCGTGGTCGCCGTGCTCGCGCTCGCCAGCGCCTCGCGCTATTATTTGGTCATGACCATCGGCGAGCGCATCGTCGCCGATCTCAGGCGCGACGTGTTCGCGCATCTGCTGTCGCTGTCGTCCGCGTTCTTCGATTCCGCGCGCAGCGGCGAACTGGTCTCGCGGCTCACCGCCGATACCACCCAGATTAAGTCGGCTGCCGGCGCGTCGGTCTCGATCGCGCTGCGCAACCTGCTGCTGTTCTTCGGCGCCACCGCGATGATGGTGTTCACCAGTCCGAAACTGTCGGGTTTCGTGCTGCTGGCGATCCCGCTGATCGTGCTGCCGTTGGTGGCGTTCGGACGCTGGGTGCGGCGGCTGTCGCGCAACGCACAGGACACGCTGGCGGATGCATCCGCCTATGCGGCCGAGCTGGTCGGCGCCATGCGCACCGTTCAGGCCTATACCAGCGAGCGGCTTGCCGGCGCGCGCTTCGGCAAGGAGGTCGAGCAGGCCTATGAAGCGGCACGGATATCGACGCAGGCGCGCGCGCTGCTGACCGCGATCATCATCTTCATCATCTTCTCCAGCGTGGTCGCGATCCTCTGGATCGGCTCCAACGACGTGCTCGCCGGTACCATCAGCGCCGGCCGGCTCGGCCAGTTCGTGCTCTACGCGGCGTTTGCCGCCTCGGGCCTCGGCCAGCTCTCCGAGGTCTGGGGCGAGGTGTCGGCGGCCTCGGGTGCCGCCGAGCGGCTATTCGAGATCCTGAACGTGCGGCCGGAGATCGCGGCCCCCGCGAGCCCGCGCGCGCTGCCGCAAGCCTGCGCGCGGCGACATCGGCTTCGACCATGTCAGCTTCGCTTATCCCACGCGTCCGGATGTCTCCGCGCTCCATGACGTTTCGTTCGCTATCAAGGCCGGCGAGAAGGTCGCGATCGTAGGCCCCTCCGGCGCCGGCAAGAGCACGTTGTTTCATCTGCTGTTGCGCTTCTACGATCCGAAGTCCGGCACGATCGCGTTCGATGGCGTGCCGATCAGGGCCGCCGATCCGCGCGCGGTGCGCGCGCACATCGCGCTGGTGCCGCAGGACTCCGTGGTGTTCGCGACCAGTGCGCGTGAGAATATCCGCTTCGGCCGGCCCGAGGCATCGGACGCGGAGGTCGAGCGTGCCGCCGAGCTGGCGCACGCCACCGAATTCATCCGCCGCATGCCGGACGGCTTTGAGGCCCAGCTTGGCGAGCGCGGCGTGACCCTGTCGGGCGGCCAGCGCCAGCGCATCGCGATCGCGCGCGCGATCTTGCGCGACGCGCCGCTGCTGCTGCTGGACGAAGCGACATCGGCGCTCGACGCCGAGAGCGAGACGTTGGTGCAGACCGCGCTGGAAGGCCTGATGCAGAACCGCACCACGCTGGTCATCGCGCATCGCCTCGCCACCGTGCTGTCGTGCGACCGCATCCTGGTCATGGAGCAGGGCCGCATCGTCGAGCAGGGCACGCATGCCTCGCTCGTGGCGGCGAATGGCCTCTATGCGCGGCTGGCGCGGTTGCAGTTCGAGGGCGTGTAGGCGGTGCAACACTGTCTGATGCCTGGCGGCAACAGCGTGGACCCTTGGCAACACCGGTGTTGAGTCGCGGCAACATCAGTCGCGTTGATGCGCGGCAACACCGCGAATTCTCCTCGACATCCTGCAACCTTTCCCGGGATTCGTTCGTTCCCTGCGCGAAACCTGCGGCGCGGCCGTGTGGGCTGCGGCGCACAGACAGGATGAACGATCATGCCCTATCGCCGCGGCAGTTTTGCCCTCACGCCTCCGTCAGTGGTGATCTTCCTGGTCGCGCTGGTGCTCGCATTGTTCGCGATGCTCTCGCACTACACGCATGCCGCGCTGCCACTCCTGACCTCGTCGCACGCCTTCGATGCGCTTGCCATCGCCTTTGTCGTCCTGACCATCGGCGTGCTGTTCCGCGGCGTGTAGTTCGCCTGCCGCTACGGCGCCCACGCCATCTTCAGCACCGGTCGGCCGGAGGTCGGATTGACGTCCTCGCCGGCGTGCTCGAAGCCGTTGCGCAGATAGAAGCGGATGGCGCGAGTGTTGTCCTTGTTGACCAGCAGCGTGATGCCATCGGGCGCGCGCTGCTTGGCTGCGTCGACCAGTCGTGTCGCGAGCGGTGAGCCCCAATGCACGCTGTCGACCACGAGCTGGTCGAGATAACCCGACGCATCGATGGTGACGAAGCCCGCAACCACGCCGTCCTGTTCAGCGACGACGATATGGGCATTCGGCACCAGCTCGTTGCGCCAGCGCGCACGCCACCAGGCGACACGCGCGGCGAAATCGATCGCGGGATAGGCCTCCTGCCAGGTCCGCTGCCACAGCGCGATCGCGGCGTCTTCGTCCGCAACGTGATAGGGCCGTAAGGTGAAGGGCGTCGTCACCGCTCCGTCAGCTTCAGCTCGATGCGACGGTTGCGCTTGTAGGCCTCTTCCGTGTTGCCGGTGTCGAGCGGCTGAAATTCGGCAAAGCCGGCCGCGACCAGGCGCTGCGGCGGCACGCCGAGCGTGATCAGATATTGCACCACCGAGATCGCGCGCGCCGAGGACAATTCCCAGTTCGACTTGAACACCGGGCTGTTGATCGGCCGCACGTCGGTGTGGCCGTCGACGCGCAGCACCCAGGCGATCTCCGCCGGGATCTGCTTGTCGAGGTCGATCAGCGCCGATGCCACCGTGTTCAGCTCGGTCTGGCCTTCAGGCAGAAGGGTCGCCTGTCCGGTGTCGAAGAACACTTCCGACTGGAACACGAAGCGGTCGCCGACCACGCGGATATCAGGCCGGTTGCCGAGAATGGCGCGCAGGCGGCCGAAGAATTCGGAGCGGTAGCGCGACAATTCCTGCACTCGCTGAGCCAGCGCGACGTTGAGGCGCGAACCGAGATCGGCGATCCGGCTCTGCGATTCCTTGTCCCGCTTCTCGGAGGCGTCGAGCGCGTCTTCCAGCGCCGCGAGCTGACGGCGCAGCGCGCTGATCTGCTGGTTCAGGACCTCGATCTGCGCCAGCGCGCGGGTCGAGACGCCTTTCTCGGACTCCAGCGCCTTGTTGAGCTCGCCGTTGCGGCCGGCGGCATCGTTGCCGGCATTGGCGAGGCCCTCATAGAGGCCCTTGACGCGGTCGCGTTCGGACTCGGCCGAGGCGAGGCCGGCGCGCAGCTCGCCGAGCTGGTCGTCGAGCGAGAGCTTGCTGAGCTTCTCCAGAGACAGCATCTCGTTGAGCTGGGCGATCTTGGCATTGAGCTGCTCCAGCGCCTTGTCCTTGCCTGTCACCTCCTGCGACAGGAAGAACTGCACCACCAGGAACACGGTGAGCAGGAAGATGACCGACAGCACCAGCGTCGACAGCGCGTCGACGAAGCCCGGCCAGTAATTCATGCCGGGTTCACTGCGGCGGGCACGGGCAAGGGCCATTAGAATCTCCTCTGAATCTCAGCTAACGAATGATGCCTAATGGTATCGAAGCCGCGAACTCTAACCTCTCCCCGCTTGCGGGAGAGAGGCTCGGATCGCATCGCCAGATGCAATCCGGGTGAGGGGTACACTCTACGCAGTTTACGCCGAGCGAGCGTCTGCCCCTCACCCCCGGACCCTCTCCCCGTACAACGGGGAGAGGGAGCGCACCTTCTCCGCGCGATAGTCAGTCCGTCAATCGAAACTCACGAGCGCCGCAACTAACTCTTCTCCGTCTGCCGCGCCAGCCGCTCGAGCAGCCGCTTGATCTCGCGGCTCTGCTCGCCCTGGCCGTCGGCCCATTCGCGGATCATCTGCTGCTCGGTGCGCATATGGCCGACCAGGCCCTGGATCGCCTCGGCAAGATTGGCCATCGCAGCAGTCGCGCCGCGGTTCGAGCCTTCCTCGACCGCGGTGCGCAGCCGCTCGATCGCGACCGAAAGCTCGCCACCGCCGCCGGTGCCGACGCCATCGCCGCCATATTCGCGCACCGTGGTGGCGAGCCAGTCTTCCAGATCGGTGTAGAAGCGGTTCTGCGCCTGGCTCGACTGCAGGTCGAGGAAGCCGAGGATCAGCGAGCCGGCCAGACCGAACAGCGAGGACGAGAACGAGATGCCCATGCCGCCGAGCGGGGCGGCGAGGCCGCCCTTCAGCGTGTCGAACAGCGCGCCGGCATCACCGCCGACCTTCAGCCCCTCGATCACCTTGCCGACCGATCCGACCGTCTCGATCAGGCCCCAGAAGGTGCCGAGCAGGCCGAGGAAGACGAGCAGCCCGGTCATGTAGCGCGAGATGTCGCGCGCCTCGTCGAGGCGGGTGGCGATGGAGTCGAGCAGGTGTCGCATGGTCTGCTGCGAGATCGACATCCGCCCGGTACGCTCGCCGCCCAGGATGGCGGCCATCGGTGCCAGCAGCTTCGGATGCCGCGCCACTGCAAGGCCGGGATCGGCGATGCGGAAATTATTGACCCAGGAGACCTCGGGATAGAGCCGGATCACCTGCCGGAACGACAGGATGGTGCCGATGATCATCACCGCGCCGATCAACGCGTTCAGGCCTGGATTGGCGAAGAAGGCCTGGGTGATCTGCTTGTAGAGCACGACCCCGACCAGCCCGCACAGCACCAGGAACACCAGCATCCGGATCAGGAAGATCCGGGGCGAGGACAGCTTGCTCAATTCCACGTCCATCGCGGCGCGGCGGGAGGGAGGCTGGGGCATCGGGGCTGACATCCGTTACGGGAGAACCGTCTTAAGCCTCACTATGGCACAGCGGTGGCGGGAAAAAAGCCGCAAGCCGCTAATTTCAGCAGGCATCAGGGGGAACCATGACGTGAAACCAGTCTTGGCTGTAGGACGTAGCTCGTGCAATCGGCCCTTGTTTAGTGGAATACCAGAGGATTGGTATGACGTTCGCCTCGTCCTCGGCAGCCCTGATGATCAGGTGCAGCCGTGCGATCCCTTCGGTGCTGCTACGCACCAACGCCTCCCTTCGATCGCCGTCACGTTGAGGAGCCCCGCCATGAGCTTCACCTCGACCATCATCGGCGCCACCGAGCGCGTGCCTCTGCCTGATGTCGTGATCCGTGCCCTGATCCGCGAACTCTGTGCGCGGACCGCTGCCCGGTTTGCGGTCGCGGGCGCCGCGAACGACCCGGCCTTTGCGAAGGTGCTGGAAGCGCGGCCGATCGCCGAGCCTGCAGATACCGGCAGCCGGCATACCGAGCTGCCGGCGGCGTTCTTCGCCCAGGTGCTGGGGCCGAACCGGAAATATTCCTGCTGCTTCTACAAGGAGCCGGTCTCGACCCTGCAGGAGGCGGAGGAGGAGGCGCTCCGACAGACCGTCGCCAATGCCGATCTGCAGGACGGCCAGTCGATCCTCGAGCTTGGCTGCGGCTGGGGCTCACTATGCCTGTGGCTGGCGCGGCAGTTTCCGCATGCGCAGGTGACGGCGGTCTCCAACTCGCAATTGCAGCGCCGCTACATCGAGGACGAGGCGATCGCGCGCGGGCTGACGAACCTGTCGGTCGTCACCTCGGACATGAACCTGTTCGCGCCTGGCGCGCGCTTCGACCGCATCGTCTCGGTCCAGATGTTCGAGCATATCATGAACTGGCGCGCGCTGCTGACGCAGGTGCGCGCGTGGCTCGCGCCCGAGGGCCGCTTCTTCATGCACGTGTTCGCGCACCGCACCGGCGCCTATCTGATCGATCGCTTCGACCGCACCGACTGGATCGCACAACATTTTTTCAACGGCCGCGTGATGCCGAGCCACGGGCTGATCCGACAATATGGCGACCTGCTCGCAGTCGAGAAGGAGTGGCGCTGGAGCGGCACGCATTACCAGCGCACCGCGCTGGACTGGCTCGCGAACTTCGATGCCCATCGTGAGCGGATCGAGGCGATCCTGTTGTCGATCTATGGCGGGGAAACGCATCTGTGGATGCGGCGCTGGCGCTGGTTCTTCCTCACCACCGCGGGCCTGTCCGGCTTCGACGGCGGCAACGAATGGGGCGTCAGCCACTACCGGATGACGGCGGTGTAGTTACGCATCTAATAAGCTGCGACCAAATAACCTGCGCGCTCATGTCGCAGGAACGTTTGGGACGATTCGCATTTCGCCGCTGAAGCTGCGAGTTATGCCGGGGCATAGTCGGCTCACAATCCGGTGAGTCCGGAAAAATGAAAGTCGGCTCAACTGCATAGTCTTCTGTGACATCAAGCCGCCGCGCTTCGCGTTGCGTTGCAGCAGGGCCTTTCTATGTTGGCCGCGTCGGCAACCTCTCAGCAAGGTTGCGCTATCCGCGCCAACACTCAACGCCACCACGGGGGCTCTCATTTCCATGTCTCGTTTTCGCGCGCCGTCGGTCAGCATTGCCTTGATGCTCGCAGGCCTCGCGCCGCTTCTTGCCGGCTGCGATGATGCCAAGACCGCCACCACGGCCTCGACCGATCCCATTGTCGTTCCCGATGTCGGCATCGTCACGGTCGAGCAGCAGGCCCGCGCCATCGTTCGCGAGCTGCCGGGCCGGATCGCGCCGACCCGTGTCGCCGACGTGCGGCCGCGCGTCTCCGGCATCGTGGTGAAGCGGCTGTTCCGGCAGGGCAGCGAGGTCAAGGCCGGCGATCCGCTCTATCAGATTGATCCGAAGCCCTTCGAGGTCGAGGTGCTCTCCAGCAAGGCGGCGCTGGCGAAAGCCGAAGCCGTGCATGTGCGCGCAGCCCAGCAGGCGCGCCGCACCAGCCTGCTGTTCGGCCAAAAGGCGACGTCGGAGGTCGAGAACGAGAAGGCGGTTGCAGCCGAGCGCGAGGCGGCAGCCGACGTCGAAGCCCGCAAGGCCGAGCTTGCCCGCGCCAACCTCAATCTCGACTACGCCACCGTGCGCGCGCCGATCGACGGCATCGTCGGCGCTGCGCAGGCGACCGAGGGCGCGCTGGCGGTGCAGAACGACACCTCACTCGTGACCGTCCAGCAGCTCGATCCTGTCTATGCCGACTTCACCCAGTCGGTGACGGAGCTCACCAGGCTGCGCCGCGCCTTCGAATCCGGCGATCTCGAGCGCATCGCGCCGGATGCGATCAAGGTGCATCTCGTGCTCGACGACGGCACGCTCTATCCGCTCGCGGGCAAGCTGTTGTTTTCCGAAGCCAAGGTCGATGCCAATACCGGCCAGGTTACCCTGCGGGGCGAATTCACCAATCCCAAGCACGAACTCTTGCCCGGCATGTATGTCCGCGTCCGCCTCGAGCAGGGCATCGACAGCGATTCGGTCGCGGTGCCGCAGCAGGCGATCCAACGCAACGTCGCCGGCGGCAGTGAGGTCTACATCATCCGCAACGACAGTCGCGCCGTCGCACAGCCGATCCGTACCGGACCGGTGCAGGATGGCCTGACCTTGATCACCGAAGGCCTGAAGGCGGGCGACAAAGTCGTGGTCGACGGCTTCCAGAAATTCGCCGCCGGCGACAAGGTCGCGCCGCAGGTGTGGCGCGAAATCAGCGCGGCCGAGACCATCTCCGCGCAATCGGCGACACGGTAAGGGATCATGCCGAGCTTCTTCATCGACAGGCCGATCTTCGCCTGGGTGGTCGCGCTGTTCATCTGTTTGATCGGCGCGATCGCGATTCCGCTGTTGCCGATTGCGCAATATCCCATCATCGCGCCGCCCTCGATCTCGATCTCCACCAGCTATCCCGGCGCGTCACCGGAGAACCTCTACAACAGCGTCACGCGGCTGATCGAGGAGGAACTCAACGGCGCCTCCGGCATCCTCAATTTCGAATTGACCTCGGACTCGCTGGGGCAGGTCGAAATCACGGCCAATTTCGTGCCGGGCACATCGACCAACGACGCCTCGGTCGAGGTCCAGAATCGCCTCAAGCGTGTCGAGGCGCGGTTGCCGCGCGCGGTGATCCAGCAGGGCATCCTGGTCGAGGAAGCCTCCTCCGCCGTGCTGCAGATCATCACCCTGCGCTCGACCGACGGCAGCCTCGACGAGGTCGGGCTCGGCGACTTCATGATCCGCAATATCTTGGGCGAAATCCGCCGCATTCCCGGCGTCGGCCGCGCCACGCTGTATTCGACCGAGCGGTCGCTGCGGGTCTGGCTCGATCCCGACAAGCTGATGGGCTACGGGCTCACGGCTGACGACGTGACCAAAGCGATCGGTGCGCAGAACGCGCAGGTTGCATCGGGCAGCATTGGCGCCGAGCCCGCAACGTCAGGTCAGCGCACCTCGGCGCTGGTGCTCGTCAAAGGTCAGCTCAATTCACCGGACGAGTTCGGGTCGATCATCCTGCGCGCCAACGCCGACGGCTCGACCGTGCGGCTGCGCGATGTTGCCCGCATCGAGATCGGCGGCCTGAGCTATCAGTTCAACACCCGTCTCAACGGCAAGCCGACCGCCGGTCTCTCGGTGCTGCTGTCGCCGACCGGCAATGCGCTGGCGACGGCCGAGCGCCGTGGAAGCCAAGATGAAGGAGCTGTCGCGCTTCTTCCCGGCCAACATCGCCTATGACATCCCCTACAACATCACGCCGGTGGTGGAAGCCTCGATCGAGAAGGTGATCCACACCCTGATCGAGGCCGTGGTGCTGGTATTCGTGGTGATGTTCCTGTTCCTGCAGAACATCCGCTACACCATCATTCCGACCATCGTGGTGCCGGTGGCGCTGCTAGGGACCAGCGCCACGCTGCTGCTGGCCGGCTATTCCATCAATATGCTGACCATGTTCGGCATGGTGCTCGCAGTCGGCATCCTGGTCGACGACGCCATCGTCGTGGTCGAGAATGTCGAGCGCATCATGGCCGAGGAAGGCCTGCCGCCAAAGGAAGCGACCCGCAAGGCAATGTCGCAGATCACGAGCGCGATCATCGGCATCACCCTGGTGCTGATGGCGGTGTTCGTGCCGATGGCGTTCTTTCCGGGCTCGGTCGGCATCATCTACCGGCAGTTTTCGGTGACCATGGTGGCGGCGATCGGCTTCTCGGCGCTGCTGGCGCTGTCGCTGACACCGGCGCTGTGCGCCACTTTGCTCAAGCCGGTCGCGGCCGGGCACGCCCATGCCAGGCGTGGCCTGTTCGGCCTGTTCAATCGCACCATCGACTTCAGCCGCAACCGCTACACGCGGATCGTGCGGGGCGCGCTGAAGCGCACCGGGCGGCTGATGCTGATCTATGCGATCCTGCTCGGGGGGCTGACGTTTGCTTTCATCCGCATGCCCGGCGGCTTCCTGCCGGTCGACGACCAGGGCTTCATCACGACCGACGTGCAGACGCCACCGGACGCCTCCTATGCCCGCACCCAGGCCGCGATCCAGCGCGTCGAAAAATATCTTTCCGACCGCGCCGGCGTCGACAACGTCACCTTCCTCACGGGCTTCAGCTATGCCGGGCAGGGCATCAACACGGCGCAAGCTTTCATCTCGTTGAAGGACTGGTCGGAGCGCGGCGCAAAGGATAGCGCCGCCGCGCTGGTCGCCGACATCAACCGCGACCTCGCGGCGATCCGCGACGCCAAGATCACCGCGCTGCAGCCGCCGCCGATCGACAATCTCGGCAATTCCTCGGGCTTCTCTTTCCGCCTGCAGGACCGCGCGCAGAAGGGTTTTGTGGCGCTGTCGGCGGCCGCGAGCCAGTTGATCTCGGAGGCCAATGCCAGCCCCGTGCTGCAGAAGGTCTATGTCGAAGGCCTGCCGCCGGGACCGCAGGTCAATCTGATGATCGATCGCGAAAAGGCCGGCGCCTTCGGCGTCACCTTCGAGGACATCAACAACACGATCTCGACCAATCTCGGCTCGACTTACGTCAACGACTTCCCGAACCGCGGCCGCATGCAGCGCGTCGTTGTGCAGGCCGACCGCATCAGCCGGATGAATGCCGACGACATCCTGAACTACAGCGTCAAGAACGGCGCCGGCAAGCTGGTGCCGTTCTCGTCCTTTGCCTCGATCGAATGGGCCAAGGGGCCGACGCAGATCGCGGGCTTCAACTATTATCCAGCGGTGCGCATTTCCGGCGAGGCCAAGCCCGGCTACACGTCCGGAGACGCGATCGCCGAGATGGAGCGGCTGGCGGACAAGCTGCCGCGCGGCTTCGGCTATGAGTGGGCGGGACAGTCGCTGCAGGAGAAGCTGTCGGGCTCGCAGGCGCCGTTCCTGCTGGCGCTGTCGGCTTTCGTCGTGTTCCTGTGTCTGGCGGCACTGTACGAGAGCTGGACCATTCCGCTAGCGGTGCTGCTCACGGTGCCGCTCGGCATCTTAGGCGCAGTGATCGCGGCGACCATGCGCGACCTGCCCAATGACGTCTATTTCACGGTCGGCCTGATCACGATCATCGGACTGGCCGCGAAGGATGCGATCCTGATCATCGAGTTCGCCAAGGATCTGCGCAGCCATGGCAAGCCGCTGATCGCGGCGACGGTCGAGGCGTGCAGTTTGCGCTTCCGCCCGATCGTGATGACTGGCCTCGCCTTCGTCTGCGGCGTGCTGCCGATGGTGATCGCCAAGGGCGCGGGCGGCGCCAGCCAGCAGGCGCTCGGCACCAGCGTGATGGGCGGCATGATCGCCGTCGTCATCCTGGCGCTCCTGATGGTGCCGGTGTTCTTCGTCTCGGTGCAGCGCGTGCTATCGGGCGATCGGGAGACGACGGAGCCGCAAGGCGAAGTTTACGGTCCGCCGGCGCCGGTGAGGTCGTGACCGTGCGTTCTGAAAAGCTGTCATGCCCGCGAAGGCGGGCATCCAGTAAACGCAGCCAGTCGAGTTCATCATTGTCGTCGCGGCGTACTGGAGCATCCGTCTTCGCGGATAATGACGACGGATGATCGACGCCGTTACGCTGGCGTTCCCCACGGCTCGGATGTATATTTTCTCAAACATCCGGCGATCACACCCATGTTCACATTCCCAGTCAGGTTCGCTTTCGCATCGGTATTGATGTCGTGTCTTGGCATGACGGCCGTTGGCGCGATGGATATCGGCCGCACAACGGCCAACTCCGACGCCAGCTCCAATACCAATGCCCAGACCGCTCCGGTGCAATATTGGATCCCGGGCTGGCCCGCCGGCTTCAGCGGCTCCGCCGATGGCGCAGGTGTCGAATCCTACGGTAATTTCCCGGGCTTCATCGCCAGCGGCGACAGCGGCTTCTTCTCGCGGCGCTACAGCTATACCAACAACTGGTCGGCGCTTGGCGGCGGTCTCGGCCTGCAGGGTATCAGCCCGTATGCCGCATCGTTCGGCGGGTTGACGACCGAGGGCTCGCAGTTCGGCTACACGTTCAAGAGCGGCGTCTCGCTCTATGGCGGGTTCGACACGCTGCACGCCGATCGCGGCAGCAACGCGTTCGCGGCCTTCGATTCCGGTTCCGCGACGCTGCCCGTCTATAGCGCGCATGGTGGCGTTGCGTTCCAGCCGACAGCGAACACCACGCTCTCGTTCGGCTTCAGCTACACGGGCCAAGGATCCGATCGCCTCGACAGCGACATCCGCTCGCCGGCTTTGCCCGGCGAAACGCCGGCGGCGTTCACCAGCGGGCGGCGTTGACGCGCGGCAGAAACACCGTAAGCCGTCATTGCGAGCGAAGCGAAGCAATCCAGAGCCGCATCGAAGACTCTGGATCGCTTCGTCGCTTTGGCTCCTCGCAATGACGACGCTGGGAGAGGCGAGCCTTAACCCGCCGCCTTCAACACCTTCAGCAGCTCGTGGTGGATCACCTCGTTGCCGCAGACGACGTGGCCGGTCGTGAGCGCGTCGTCCTTGCCGTCGATACCGGAGACGGTGCCGCCGGCCTCGCGCACCATCAACAGGCCCGCCGCGATGTCCCAGGGCTGCAGGTCGCGCTCCCAATAGGCGTCGAGGCGGCCGGCGGCGACGAAGGCGAGATCGAGCGAGGCGGCGCCGAAGCGGCGCAGCCCTGCGACCTTGGTCTGCAGCGAATTCATTTCGCGATTGAACAGCGAATGGTCGCCGCGGCCGATATGCGGCAGGCCACAGGCGATCACACAATCATGAAGCTGACGGCGGCCGGCGACGCGCAGCCGCTGGTCGTTGAGGAACACACCTTTGCCGCGCTCGGCGATGTAGAGCTCGTCATTGCCGGGATTATAGATCACGCCGGCGATGATGGAATCCTCGCGCTGCAGCGCGATCGAGATCGCGAATTGCGGAATGCCGTGCAGGAAGTTGGTGGTGCCGTCGAGCGGATCGACGATCCAGGTGTGCGACTTGTCGCTGCCTTCGCGCTTGCCGCCTTCCTCGCCGATGAAACCGTAACCGGGGCGCGCCTTGGTGAGATCCTCGTACAGCATCTCCTCGGCGCGCTTGTCGGCCAGCGAAACGAAATTCGCCGGTCCCTTCAGCGAGACCTGCAGATGCTCGATCTCGCCGAGATCGCGCTTGAGGCTGCGGCCGGCGCGGCGCGCGGCCTTGACCATGACGTTGATGAGGGCGGAGTACAGCATGGGTGATGGGGCTTTGTGGCAGGCGGGCGCAGTGGCCGCGGGAAGGGGAGTGGGTGCCCTGCTCAGGCCTCGCCGTCAAGCCAATGGATGGCGGGTCTGCTGCGCGACGTCGTCACCCTCCGCGGGGGATAGTCTCCACTCACTTCGCCGCCCCCAACCAGCGCTTGGCTTCCGCTTCGCCCTTGGCGCGGTCTTCCGGGCTCAAATTGGCGAATTTTTCATCCAGCTGGGGATCGCCCTTGCCGGCGGTCTTGGCCACCAGGTGCCACTTGTAGGCCTCGACCTTGTCCGCCGGCGTGGCCGAGCCATAATACAGCACCCAGGCCAGGCGGTTTTGGGCAATCGGGCTGTTCTGCTTGGCGGCCTTGCGCAGCAGGGCCACCGCCGCAGGTAAATTCTTCGGCGTGCCGGTGCCATTGTAGAGCGCGATGGCATATTCGACCTCGGCATCGACATTGTCCGCAAGCGCGGCGGCCTGCAGCAACTGGGCTGCCTTCTCCAGATCCTTCGGGACCCCGGTTCCTTCCTTGTAGAAGGTCGCCAGCGCGTATTGGGCCTCCGGATTACCGGCGTCGGCGGCCATCTGCAGCAGCTCGGCCGAACGCTTGACGTCCTGCGGCAGGGTCTGGCCGTCGAGATAGAGCAGCGCGAGGTTATAGGCCGCCTTGGGCTCGCCGAGCTTGGCCGCCGAGGCCAACAACTTCACCGCCCCCTGTTGATCGACCGGGCCGCCACGGCCGGCCAGTTGCATCATCGCCAGCGCGAACATCGCCTCGCGGTCGCCGGCATCCGCCGCCCGCTTGTACCACGAGGCCGCCTTGTCGAAATCGCGCTTGATGCCCAGCGCGTTCTCGTAGAGCTGGCCCAGCATGGTCATCGCCTTGGGATCGCCGGTCTGTGCCTTGGCGGTGGCGAGGTCGAAGGCGGTCTTGTACTGGCCGCGCTGATAGGCGCCGTAGACCAGGTCGACGTTGGGATCGTCGGGCGGCGGTGCAGCGGTGGTCGCGGCGGGCGCGCTTGACTTGGCGGCGGCCGCAGGCGGCGGCGCCGGTTTCTTCGCCGCCGCAGCCGGCGGCTTTTCGACCGGCTTCTCGGCGGATCTTGGTTTTTCAGCCGGCCGTTCCAGCGGCTTCGGCTTGTCAGTCGCCGGCGGCTGCAGGCCGGGCGGGGTCAGCGACATCTGCGCGACCGCGCTGGTTCCAGCCAGCAGCAGAACCGCGAGGATCGGTGTCAGGCGCAGCATGATCATGAGGGCAAGTTCATCCGTGTCCGGCCGCCGTATAGGCCGCCTTGATGGCGGCGCCAAGTTCGACCAATGCCGGGGCCGGGCCGCGTGGATCGTTCCAGACGAGATCGTCGACCAGGATGAAATCGGCGCCGGCGACAACGAATTCCGCCGCCTCCTCGGACGTGGCGGCGTAGCCGATACATGGCGGCTCGAACAGTTCCGCCCACCAGCCGAGCCTCTCGGCAATTGCGTCCGGCGAGGGCCGGCTGCCGTGGGTGTCGGGCTCGCCGAACAGCACGTAATCGGCGCCGCGTTCGCCGGCATTCATCGAATCGTGACGGGTCGTCAGCGCACCGACGCCGGCGATCCGGTCCGGTTTCAGGGTCGGCAATGCTTCGTCGAGCGCGGCGATGCCGTTCAGATGCGCGCCATCGGCGCCGGATCGCGCGACGAGGTCGGCATGGCCGTCGATCAACAGCGCCGCGCCCGAACTCTGGATCGCGGGCGCTAAGGCCTTGACCACCGAGATCATGCTGCGCGGATCGGTCTGCTTCAGCCGCACCAGCACGGCCGCGACATCGGCCTCCGCGAGCAGGCCGCGCAGCTGGGCTGCCAGGGGAGCCGGATCGGCAACAATGGGCGTGGCGAGATAGAGCCGCGGCGCGGGTCGCGGTGGGGCCGTCTTGTTCGACACTTTATGCGGCTTTCTTTTCCAGCTCGTCGGTCCATTGGCCGAGGCTTGCGAGCCCGTTCATGCGGGCGCGATGGGTGAAGGCGCGCTGGCCGGCCGGCACGTTCTCCGCCTTGCCCGACCACGCCTTTTGCGGCGCCGCCTGCAACGCGCGGCCATAGGAGAAGGTGAGCTTCCAGGGCAGATGGCCGATGCGGTTCATCGCGTCCAGATGCGCGGTCGCCTGCTGGTCGGACTGGCCGCCGGACAGGAAGGCGATGCCCGGCACCGCGGCTGGCACGCATTCCCTGAGCAGACGGATGGTCTTCTCCGCCACTTCACCGACCGATGCCTGCTTCGCGCATTTCATGCCGGAAATCGCCATGTTGGGCTTCAGGATCATGCCTTCGAGCGCGACGCGCTGGGCGCTCAGTTCCTGGAATACGTGGTTGAGCACGCGATGCGTGACCTCATAGCAGCGATCGATATCGTGATCGCCATCCATCAGCACCTCGGGCTCGACGATCGGCACGATCGAAGCTGCCTGGCACAGCGCGGCATAGCGCGCCAGCGCATGTGCGTTGACGTGAACCGCGGTCGCAGTCGGGATGTGGGCTCCGATATCGATCACCGCGCGCCATTTGGCGAAGCGCGCGCCGCGCTCGTAATATTTGGCCAGCCGCTCGGCGAGCTTATCGAGGCCCACCGTGACGGTCTCGCCGGGACAGGCTGATAGGGCCTGTGTGCCCTCGTCGACCTTGATGCCGGGGATGGCGCCGGCCTGCTCGATCAGCTTGACCAGCGGCGTGCCGTCCGCCGCATTCTGCCAGATCGTCTCGTCATAGAGAATGACGCCGGAGATGTGCTGCATGCCATCCTTGGCGCGGAACAGCATCTCGCGATAGTCCCGCCGGCTCTGTTCGGTCGACGCCACCTTGATCGCATCGAAGCGCTTCTTGATCGTGCCAGTGAACTCGTCAGCCGCCAGCAGCCCCTTGCCCGGCATCACCATGGCAGTCGCGACTTTGTTGAGATCGGAAAGGTTCATGACGGCCTGCTCCAGCTGCACCTGCCCTGCCCATCAAAATAGACGGTTCTCGGGCAGTTGCCGAGAAAACATTGGTCGGAGGCAGGCGCCTCGACGGCTCTTTTGATCCCACCAGCTCTTTGGGACGGGCTGCGGGAAAAGTGGCCGGGGTGCGGAACAGGCAATCAAGCACAACATCAAGGCTGTGTACCGCAAGTCTGCCGGCAGCGGTAGGCCGTCGCAAAGCCCCTCAGCTGGCGATTGGAGCGACGACCGATGCGCGTTGTAGGTCTTCCGGGATTGAAGCGAGCCGGGAGCGGAGACCCGCTCCCGCCATTCGCTCATTTCGAGTTGATTGCGATACGTTTCACCTTCGATTCTGCCTGCGGCAGCTTCGGCATGGTGACCGTCAGCACGCCGTTCTTGAATGCGGCCGAGACCTTCTCCGGGTCGACGTCCTCGATCGGAACCTGCCGTTCGAAGCGGCCATAGTAGCGCTCGCTGAACCGCCGATCCTTGTCTTCGGTTTCGGTCTTTTTCTCGCCCTTGATCGAGAGAATGCCATTGGCGAGCTCGACCTGGACGTCGTTCTCGTTAAGCCCCGGCAACTCGGCCGTGACCTTCACGTCCTTGTCAGTCGCGCTGACCTCGATGCTCGGCCAGTTCATTGCGCCGCTCGAACAAGCGGCTGCCGAACGGGCGCGAGCATCAAAGCCACGGAAGACGTCGTCGAACAAGCAATTCATCTCCCGATGCAGTGTTAGGATCGGGTTGTAGTCCTCGCTCCGGCGCGTGGTCATGTCACGACCGCGGCTCCAGGGAATGAGATCAGTGATAGCCATCTGTTATCCTCCTTCTGCCAAAACGAACACCCGCAGCGCGGCGCAGGCCGCGCCGCGGGACGCAAGTCGGAAGCAGGCAGTCAGCCTGCTCATGCAGCTTGCTTCTGCTCGATCTGCTTGTTGTCGTTGCCGGTCTGGATCGCAATCTGACGCGGCTTCATAGCTTCGGGGACCTCACGTACCAGGTCGATCTTGAGCATCCCGTTCTCGAATGAAGCTCCCTTCACCTGGACGTAGTCCGCCAGATTGAAGATCCGCCGGAACGGGCGCGACAGAAATGCCCTGATAGAGGTATTCGTGCTCGCCTTTGTCGGGCTTGCGGCCTTCCACGGTCAGCACATTCTGCTCGGCCGTGACGCTGATCTCGTCAGGCGTGAAGCCGCCCAGCGCCAGCGAGATCTAGATAGTGATCCTCACCGGCGCGTTCGATGTTGTAGAGCGGGTAATTGTCATTGCCCGCCCACCGGACGGAGTCCTCGATGAGGTCGATCAGTGCGATCGAATCCAACGGTCGATCGCCACAGGGGAGCAAGGTCAAAGGTGGTCATAGCCATATCCTCCTTATGAGCAACATGGATACGAGCGCCACGGACACCGTGTCCGGCGCCCGCTGACCGGGCCCTTGGAGAGGCGCCCGGTGCCGCACGATGCTCGTGCGTGCACCGATGAAATTAGGCGCAGCGTCCGACGTTTCAAGAGCCCTTTCGAAGCCGTTGCACGCCGTGTGCGCCACGCTTCCATCTCGGCGAGCCGTAACTACGCGTCAGGAACTACATTGCCCGATTGACGTTCGGTGAATGCCTCGTCCGCCACGGACGCCTGCATGGGTCCACAGAACCGGAGATGGCATGCTCGTACCCATTTTGCTCATGGAGGATTTGGATATGGGACAACTCTCGCCCTTGCTCAGGCGATCCAGTATCGCACGCAATCGCTTGATCCATACGCTCACCGCGACATCACGCTCGCTCGTCGAGCGAGGCCTTGACGTCAGCCGACGCGGCCTGAAGACGCGGCTTCGGCGCCTGCGCGGCAAGCTCAAATTCCTGCTGGGTCAACGCAAGCTGACGGCTCGGATGCCGGGCGGCTCGGGGTCGCTTCACGGTCATCACCCGGGATGAAGGGGGGGCGTATGTCGACTATCGCGAAACTCCCCTCTGTTGCCGCGGAAGGAGTCCTCTCGCGCTATCTGGCTCAAATCCAGAAGTTTCCACTGCTCACGGCCTCCGAAGAATCGGCCTATGCCACGCGTTGGCGGGATTGCGGCGATCGGGATGCCGCATACCGCCTGGTGACCAGCCATCTTCGGCTGGCGGCCAAGATCGCCATGAAGTACCGCCACTACGGCCTGCCGCTGGCAGATATTGTTTCGGAAGCCAACATGGGTCTGATGCAGGCGGTGAAGCGGTTCGATCCTGCCATGGGTTTTCGGCTCGCGACCTACGCCAAGTGGTGGATCAAGGCATCGGTCCAGGAGTATATCCTGCGATCATGGTCGCTGGTGAAACTGGGCACCGGCAATGCGCAGAAGAAGCTGTTCTTCAAGCTACGACAGATCAAGAACAAAATCTCGGCGTTCGAGGAAGGCGATCTGCGTCCGGACCAGGTGGGCTACATTGCCGAACAGCTCAAGGTGAGCCCGCCGGACGTGATCGATATGGATCGCAGGTTGCGCGGAGACGCTTCGCTCAATCTCGCGATTAGCAACGAGGACAGCACCGAGGAGTGGCAGGACCGGCTGATCGACCCATCGCCGGATCCGGAAAGCGCCCTGACGGATGCTGATCAGTATCGCCACCGGCGGGCGGCGCTGTCGGAGGCGCTCGACGGCTTGCCGGCGCGGGACCGCGCCGTCCTCGAAGCTCGGTATCTTGCCGATGAGCCGAAGACCCTCGACGAACTCGCCCGGGAGCACCGGGTCTCGCGCGAGCGCATCAGGCAAATCGAGCAGCGCGCCTTCGATCGGGTCAAGCGTGCGGTCCGCGCCCGCGTGTCTGATGCTGCGGTCCCAGCCCTTCCGGGTATCGACGCATAGCAGGCTCCGGAGCCGGCTATGAACTGACAGGCTCGCAGTCAAAAAATGGGGGCCCGCCGGGCCCCCAAAGCTTGTTATCACCACCAGTGGTGCCAGCGATGATGATGCCACCACGGCCGACCGAAAAAGACGCGGGGCGGCAGCGGTGCGGGGTAGTAGGCATAAGCGCCATAGAAGTTCGGACGCCACCAGCACCGGCCCCAGGGATTGCAGACCCATCGGACCTGCTCGATCCCGGTGTCGGTTTTGGAAAGCACCTTCGCGCTGGGCAGGCCATTTGGCATGGCGTTCGCGGCGGGAGCCGCAATTGCGGTCGCGGCCAAAGCCGCTAGACCTACAAGGGCTGTTCTCAGCTTCATTGAGACCTCCTCTGTACAACGGACTAATCGCAAAACGCGAAGACGGCGCGGAGGTTCTAACGAACTTCAATTTTCATGTTTGTGAACAAACATTTACTGCAGGGCCGGATCTACAATTCAGATCTAACGACCGGGAAAGCGTCGCAACCCCGACCGATCGCACGGTCGGGCTCAAAGCCGATGCAGCGCCGTTCCTCGTTGCCCTGCAGCCGGCTCGACGGTTCAGCAGCCGCGGCAAATGTCGGGAATCAGCTGTTCCGGCGGCGCAGCGCGCTGCTTCCGGGTGCTCCGCGGCGCGGGCCGGTCTGACGCGGACACCAGTTGTTGGTGCGGCTGGACCGGGTTGTTCGAGAGCGCCGCATGTCGGGTGGGAGTGGCTTCAGTTTGGCAGGTCGTGCTCAGCACGCCAAAGATGGCGGCCGCCAAGACTAATCCTCGCATGGCATCCTTCCGAGCTATCGGTATCAAGGTTGGTCAAGCGAAGATGAATTTGGCGCGGGCGCGAAAATTTTCAAGTTCGAGGCGAGCCTGCGCGAGGCGTAGAAAAATTTACGCCGGCGGCGATTGAAATCGCCGCCGGCTGGCCTGAACCTAGTGCGTAATCACGCCACCTTCGGGGCGAGCTCGCCCTTGGCGTAGCGCTTGGCCATCTCGGCTGTGGTCAGGACCTTCTTGATCTTGCTGGCCTGGCCGGCCGTGTTGAACTCCTGCATGCGCTGCCTGCAGAGCTTGGTCATCGCCTCCATCGCCGGCTTCAGATATTTGCGCGGATCGAACTCTTCCGGATGCTCGGTCAGCACTTTGCGGATCTGACCGGTCATCGCCATGCGGTTGTCGGTATCGATGTTGATCTTGCGCACGCCGTGCTTGATGCCGCGCTGGATCTCGGAAACCGGCACACCCCAGGTCGGCTTCATCTTGCCGCCATTGGCGTTGATGATCTCCTGCAGGTCCTCCGGCACCGACGATGAGCCGTGCATCACCAGATGCGTGTTCGGCAGCTTGCGATGGATCTCTTCGATCACCTTCATGGCGAGGATGTCGCCGTCCGGTTTGCGGGTGAATTTGTACGCACCGTGCGAGGTGCCCATCGCGATCGCCAGCGCGTCGACCTGGGTCTCCTTGACGAACTTCACGGCCTCGTCGGGATTGGTCAGCAGCTGATCGTGCGACAATTTGCCTTCGGCGCCATGGCCGTCCTCCTTGTCGCCCATGCCGGTCTCGAGCGAGCCGAGCACGCCGAGCTCGCCCTCGACCGAGATGCCGCCGAGATGCGCCATGCTGGTGACCGTCCGGGTGACGCCGACATTGTAGTCCCAGTCCGCCGGCGTCTTGCCGTCGGCCTTCAGCGAGCCGTCCATCATGACGGAGGTGAAGCCGGACTGGATCGCGGTCATGCAGGTGTCGGGACCGTTGCCGTGGTCGAGATGCACGCAGACCGGGATCTGCGGATGGATCTCGGTGATGGCGTCCATCATGTGCTTCAGCATGATGTCGTTGGCGTAGGAGCGCGCGCCGCGCGAGGCCTGAATGATGACCGGCGCATCGACCGTCGAGGCCGCCTCCATGATGGCGAGCGCCTGCTCCATGTTGTTGATGTTGAAGGCGGGGACGCCGTAATCGTTCTCCGCCGCGTGGTCGAGCAATTGCCGCAACGTGATCCGCGCCATCTGTCCAATCTCCCTTTCAGGGCCTGTCGCCCGACTAATCAGCGTGCCTTGAGAACTTCGACGCCCGGCAGAGGTTTCCCCTCCATCCATTCCAGGAAGGCGCCGCCGGCGGTCGAGACATAGGTGAATTGACCGGCGACGCCGGCCTGGTTGAGCGCCGCGACCGTATCGCCGCCGCCGGCGACCGAGATCAGCTTCTTGGCCTTGGTGCGCTCGGCCGCGTGCTTGGCGGCCACCATCGTGCCGCGGTCGAACGGCGTAAGTTCAAAGGCGCCGAGCGGCCCGTTCCAGACCAGGGTCGCGGCATCGTCGATGGCGGCGTGAATGCGCGCGGTCGATTGCGGACCGACGTCGAGGATCATGGCGTCAGCCGGGATAGCGTCGAGGCCGTAAGCGTGCGAGGGCGCGTTGGCCTGGAAATGATAGGCGACCGTGGCGTCGACCGGCAGGATGATCGCGCAGTTCGACGATTCCGCTTTCTCCAGGATCTTCAGCGCGGTGGCGGCGAGATCCTTCTCCGCCAGGGATTTGCCGACTTGCACGCCCTGCGCATGCAGGAAGGTGTTGGCCATGCCGCCGCCGATCACGAGCGCGTCGACCTTGGTGACGAGATTTTCCAGCAGGTCGATCTTGGTCGAGACCTTTGCGCCGCCGACGATGGCGATCACGGGCTTGGCCGGCGTGCCCAGCGCCTTCTCCAGCGCGTCGAGCTCGGCCTGCATGGTGCGGCCGGCATAGGCCGGCAGCTTGTGGCCGAGACCTTCGGTCGAGGCATGGGCGCGGTGCGCGGCGGAGAAGGCGTCGTTGACCCAGATGTCGCCGAGCTCAGCGAGCTGCGCTACGAAGGCCGGATCGTTCTTCTCTTCCTCTTTGTGGAAGCGGGTGTTCTCCAGACAGAGGACGTCGCCATCTTTCATCGCGCCGATGGCTTTTGCGGCCGGCTCGCCGATGCAGTCCTCAGTGAACGCAACCGGCTTCTTGATGACGTCCGACAGTGCCGCAGCGACCGGCTTCAGCGAATCCTTGTCGTCGCGGCCCTTGGGCCGGCCGAAATGCGCGAGCAGGATGACCTTGCCGCCCTTGCCGGAGATCTCGGTGATGGTGGGCGCGACGCGCTCCAGCCGCGTGGCGTCGGTGACGCGGCCATTCTCCATTGGCACGTTGAGGTCGACGCGCAGCAGCACGCGTTTGCCTTTGACGTCGACGTCATCGAGAGTGCGGAATTTTGTCATCGCTCGTTCACCGCAAAAACATGCTTGAGGACAATGTAGTCAGAGCAGGCTTCCGCCGCGCTCCGGCGGATCGCCTTCCTGTTTCGTCGTCACCTTCGCGCCCTGGCGGAAGCCGTACACGATCAAGCCAATCAGCAGGATCACGCCGGGAATTCCGAGCCAGTTGGGAAGGGTCATGATGCTCCCTTTGACTGTCATTCCGGGTTAGGCCTTCGGCCGCCCCGGAATGACGGTGGAGAAATTAGAGCAGCTTGCCCATCGCGACGGCGGTGTCGGCCATGCGGTTGGAGAAGCCCCACTCGTTGTCGTACCAGGACATCACGCGCACCAAATTGCCGTTCATGACCTTGGTCTGGTCCATGTGGAAGGTCGAGGAGTGCGGATCGTGGTTGAAGTCGATCGAGACGTTCGGCGCGGTGGTGTAGCCGAGGACGCCCTTCAGCTGCTGCTCGCTGGCGCGCTTCATCGCCTCGTTGATCTCCTTCGGATCGGTGTTGCGCTTGGCGACGATCTTGAGGTCGACCACCGAGACGTTCGGCGTCGGCACGCGGATCGCGACGCCGTCGAGCTTGCCCTTTAGTTCCGGCAGCACCAGGCCGATCGCCTTGGCCGCGCCGGTCGAGGTCGGGATCATCGACATCGCGGCCGCACGGCCGCGGTAGAGATCCTTGTGCATCGTGTCGAGCGTCGGCTGGTCGCCGGTATAGGCGTGGATCGTGGTCATGAAGCCGGTCTCGATGCCGACCGTGTCGTTCAGCACCTTGGCGATCGGCGCCAGGCAGTTGGTGGTGCAGGAGCCGTTGGAGACGACGAGGTGCTCCTTGGTCAGCGAGTCGTGGTTGACGCCGAAGACGATGGTGGCGTCGGCGCCGTCGGCCGGCGCGGAGACCAGCACGCGCTTGGCGCCGGCGGTCAGGTGCGCGGCGGCCTTGTCCCTGGCGGTGAAGATGCCGGTGCATTCCAGCGCGATGTCGACGCCGAGATCCTTCCAGGGCAGCTTGGACGGGTCGCGCTCGGCGGAGACCTTGATCTTGCCGTTGCCGAGGCTGATCGAGTCGCCTTCGACGGTCACGGTGCCGGGGAAGCGGCCGTGCACGGAGTCGTAGCGCAGCAGATGGGCGTTGGTCTCGACCGGGCCGAGGTCGTTGATCGCCGACCACCTCGATGTCCTTGCGGCCGGACTCGGCGATGGCGCGAAGCACGTTGCGGCCGATGCGGCCAAACCCGTTGATTGCAACCCGGACTGCCATCTGCGTCTCCTTCAATGCCTTTTGTCAGCCCCGCACAAGACCCATGCCAGGTCCCATCACGAGGGGGATGAGGTGTCTGCGCCCGGTTCTGCCGAGCGGAAAGCGACAATATGGTTCCTTGGTAGTCCTTTTTTCAGGGCATCTCAACAGCCTGTGCTGAACGATCTGGCGCCTTAGCCTTGCGCGCGAGGCATGCGGTTTACCGTTTTGGCCGGCCGCGCACGCGATGTGCCGATTTTTAGCGTCCCGCGTGAACCACTGTGGGCTCCCCGCGTTGATCCCTTCGCGTCTCAGGATGGTGCCTGATTGCGGCCGGCTGCAACCAGGGCCAGCAGCTCGTCGCCGTAATGTTCGAGCTTTTTGTCGCCGATCCCGGGGATGTTGCGAAGCTGCCCAAGCGTGGTCGGACGCGCGGCTCGCGATGCCGTCGATCGTGGTGTCGTGCAGCACCACATAGGCCGGCACGCCGCGCGTGCGGGCGATCTCTGAACGCCACGCCCGCAAACTCGCAAGCAAGGTCGCGTCGCCCGCTTGGCCCGGCCCGGCCGGCCGCGGCGCAAGATCGCCACGCCGCGATTTGCTGCGGCTGGCGCGGGCGTTCGCCGTCTGCTCGCGCAGCATCACCGCGGTCTCGCCTTTCAAGACGCCGCGCGACGTTTCCGTCAGCTTCAGCGCGCCAAAGGCCTCGCTGTCGGGCGCAAGATGGCCCATTGCGACCAGCTGGCGCAGCGCGGCGCGCCATTGCTGCTCGTTGAGCTCGCGGCCGATTCCGAACACCGACAATTTGTCGTGCCCGAACTGCTTGACGCGCTCGGTCAGGCGGCCGACCAGCACATCGATCAGGTGCATCGCGCCGAAACGCTGTCCGGTACGGTAGGCGCAGGACAACAGCTTCTGCGCGATGACCGTGCCGTCGCGGACCCGCGGCGGCGACAGGCAATTGTCGCAATTGCCGCAGCTGGCCGTCGTGCGGTCTCGCCGAAATAGCCGAGCAGGCGCTGACGCCGGCAGTCGGCGGTCTCGGTCAGCGCGACCAGCGCGTCGAGCTTGCGGATCGACACCCGCTTGAACGCCTCCGATCCGTTCGACTCGTCGATCATCCGGCGCTGCTGCACGATGTCTGTGAGCCCATAAGCCATCCAGGCAGTCGAGGGCTTGCCGTCGCGGCCGGCGCGTCCGGTCTCCTGGTAGTAGGCCTCGATGCTTTTCGGCAGATCGAGATGCGCCACAAAGCGCACGTCAGGCTTGTCGATGCCCATGCCGAACGCGACCGTGGCAACGATCACGACGCCGTCCTCGTTGATGAAGCGGTCCTGGTTGCGGGCACGCACGCCGGCATCCAGCCCGGCGTGATAGGGCAGTGCCGTGATCCCGGCTTTGGTCAGCGTCTCCGCGATGTCCTCGACCTTGGCGCGCGACAGGCAATAGACCACGCCGGCGTCGCCGGCATGGCGTTCGCTGATAAACGTTTTCAGCTGGGCCGGCGCGTTTTGCTTGTCGACGATTTCATAGCGGATGTTGGGACGATCGAAACTCGCGACGAATTGCGGGCTGCCTGCAAGCCCGAGCCGCTCCGCGATCTCCTTGCGGGTCAGCTCGTCGGCGGTCGCGGTCAGCGCGATCCGCGGCACGTCGGGAAAGCGCTCGGCGATCACCGACAGGCCGATATATTCGGGGCGGAAGTCGTGCCCCCATTGCGACACGCAATGCGCCTCGTCGATGGCAAACAATGCGATCTGTGCGCGCTCCAGCAAAGCGAGGCAGCGCGGGGTCAAAAGCCGCTCCGGCGCGACGTAGAGCAGATCGAGATCGCCTGTGACCAGCCGTCTTTCGACCGCATCGGCCTCCTCCCGCGACAGCGTGGAATTGAGCACCGCGGCCTTGACGCCGGACTCGAGCAGACCTGCGACCTGGTCGCGCATCAGCGCGATCAGCGGCGACACCACGATGCCGCAACCTTTGCGCAGCAGCGACGGCAATTGATAGCACAGCGACTTGCCGCCGCCGGTCGGCATCAGCACCAGGCAATTGCCGCCGTCGGTGACATGCCTGACGACAGCTTCCTGCGCGCCGCGAAAGCCTGATAGCCCGAACACAGAGTTGAGCACCGCCAGCGCGTCGGTGGCCGGTTCGTCCGTTGGGGCTGAGGCCATGGTGGGGCGTGCGGCTGACGAGAGCGGTTTCAAGCGACGTGGACCCCGGTTTGCGTCAGGAAAACGCATCCAGACAAAAAGCTAGAGCCTTCTCCATTCCAATTCAATTGGAACGAAGAAGGCTCTGAACTTCAAACGGGAGACGGACCAACGCGGCCCGCCGCGTCAGTCTCGACTGTGACTCAGCCGAGCTTCTTCATGGCCAGTTCGACCACTGCTTCCGCGGTGATGCCGAAATGCTTGTAGAGCTCCTTGGCCGGGCCGCTCTCGCCGAAGCCGTGCATGCCGACGAAGCCGCCGTCGATGCCGATCACGGCGTCCCAGCCCCAGCGCACCGCGGCCTCGATCGCGATCTTGACCGGGGCATTGCCGATGATGGCGGCCTTCTTCTCGGCCGGCTGCGCCAGCAACAATTCCAGCGACGGCACCGAGACCACCCGCGACGCAATGCCGCGCTCGGCCAGCTGCTTCTGCGCGGCAACGGCGATCTCGACCTCCGAGCCGGTGGCGAACAGCGACACCTTGGCCTCGCCCTGGGCTGCGACCAGCTCATAGCCGCCATGGCCGCAGGGATTGTCCGCCGGCGCCGAGGTGCGCAGTTGCGGCAGGTTCTGCCGGCTCAGCACCAGGATGGTCGGACCGTCGATGCGGTTCAGCGCCAGCTCCCAGCATTCCGCGGTCTCGACCGCGTCGCACGGCCGGAACACGCGCATGTTCGGGATCGCGCGCAGCGCCGCCAAGATGCTCCACCGGCTGGTGGGTCGGGCCGTCTTCGCCGAGCCCGATCGAGTCGTGGGTCATGACATAGACCACGCCGGTGCCCATCAGCGCCGAGAGGCGGATGGCGCCGCGGGCATAATCGGTGAAGCACAGGAAGGTGGCGCCGTTCGGCGCGAAGCCGCCATGCAGGAAGATGCCGTTCAGCGCCGCGCACATGCCGTGCTCGCGAACGCCGTAATGGACGAAGCGGCCCTTCGGCGTCTTGGCGGTGAACGAGGTCGCTTCCTTGGCCTTGTTGTTGTTGGAGCCTGTGAGGTCCGCTGAGCCTGCGAGGAATTCCATCGGCATGGCGGCGTAGATCGCCTCGATCGCGGCTTCCGAGGATTTGCGCGTGGCGACGTTGAGCGGCTTCTCCAGCAGCGCCTTCTTGTGATCCTTCAGCGCTTTCGCCAGCGCCGCCGGACGCTCATGGCGCAACCGGCGTTCGAACTCGGCGCGCTTGCGCGGGCCCATCTCGCTGATGCGGCCTTCCCATTCGGTGCGTGCAGCGGCACCGCGGGAGCCCGCCTCGCGCCAGGCCTTCAGCACGTCGTCCGGCACCGAGAACGGCTCCAGCGAAATGCCGAGCTTCTCCTTGGCGCCCTTCAATTCCTCGGCGCCGAGCGCCTCGCCATGGGCCTTGGCGGTGCCGGCCTTGGTCGGCGCGCCATAGCCGATCGTGGTCCTGCAGGCGATCATGGTCGGCTTCGATGACTTCTGCGCGCGGGTGATTGCCGCTGCGATCGCGGCCTGGTCCTGGCCGTCGATCAGCTCCGACGCCCAGCCGGCCGATTTGAAGCGCTTCACCTGGTCGACCGCGTCCGAGATCGAGGTCGGGCCGTCGATCGAGATGCCGTTGTCGTCATACAGCACGATCAGCTTGTTGAGCTTCCAGACACCTGCGAGCGCGATCGCTTCCTGCGATATGCCTTCCATCAGGTCGCCGTCGGAAGCGATCACATAGGTGTGGTGATCGACGATCTTCTTGCCGTATTCGGCCTGCAGCATCTTCTCGGCTACCGCCATACCGACAGCGGTGGCGATACCTTGGCCGAGCGGACCGGTGGTGGTCTCGACGCCCTTGGTGCGGAAATTTTCAGGGTGTCCGGGGGTAAGCGAATCGACCTGGCGGAACTGCTTGATCTGGTCGAGCGTCATCTCCTTGTTGCCGGTCAAATAGAGCAACGCGTAGAGCAGCATCGAGCCGTGGCCGGCCGAGAGCACGAAGCGGTCGCGATCGGGCCAGGCCGGATCGGCGGCGTCGAATTTCAAAAACTGTGTGAACAATACGGTGGCCATGTCGGCCGCGCCCATCGGCAAGCCCGGATGGCCGGACTTCGCCTTCTCGACGGCGTCCATCGCCAGTCCCCGGATCGCATTGGCCATACGGGTGTGATCGACCTGCGTCATAGTGAAATTCCGTCTGAAATGAGATGTTTGGTGGGTGGTACGCCGCCGGCAGCAGCGGAAGGTAGGGTTTCGAGGGGGGAATAGCACCTCGGTTCCTTGAGTCCAAGGCAATGAAACGTCAAAACCGGCGAGCCTGTTCCCAAGTTCGCCATTTTGGACGTTCCTCCCTCGGAGGCCGCAGCCGAGAGCGGATATGGGCAGAACGCGCGCAAACCCCAAGCCGCCAAAGCCGGCTTAGCGGTGCATAGTTTCGACACAGCGTTGCGCTCGCCTGCGCGCGCACGTAAATTTCCTCGTGTAACCGTTTGCCGGACAGGAGCTTTTGTCCCGTACGGCCGGCAGAGTTGAGGGCCCGCGTTCGACCCCATGTGTTCGATTCCATGAGCAATCAGACAGCCATGTATCCCGGCCAGCTGGAACCCGCCGCCGCGGATCTCGAACTGGCGACTCGTCGGCTGATGGCGGCGCTGGATGCCCTGGAGAGCGCGGTTGAGCGCCGGCGCGAGGCCGACCGCGACGAGGATGAGCTCGCCACCCGCATCCAGGCACTCGGCGCCGACCGCTCGCGGCTGGCCGACGAGCTCGACGGCTCGCTGATGAAATCGCGCAAGCTCGAGCGCGCCAATCGCGAGATCGCCGAACGGCTCGATGTCGCGATCGGCAGCATTCGTTCGGTGCTCAGCGGCGCTGCCGCCGTGCAGGCCCAATCCCTCCGCGACGAGCCCCTGCATGAGGACGTCCCGCACGAAGCTGCCTTGCTCGAAGACGAGGATGCGGACGACGAGGATGCCGAAGCACGAAGGTGCCGAGGACGAAGACGCCGAGGACGAAGACGAGGATGCTGAGGAATGAGCCACATCAACGTCACCATCAACGGCCGGCAATATCGTATGGGCTGCGAGGAAGGTCAGGAGCTGCGGCTGTTGAAGCTCGCCGAGACGCTGGAGCAGCGCATCACCAATCTGCGCGGCAAGTTCGGCGAGATCGGTGATGCCAGGCTGACCGTGATGGCCGCGCTCACCGTCTGCGACGAACTGCTCGATGCCGGCCAGCATGTGCGCAAGCTCGAGGAAGAGGTCGAGAGCCTGCGCAACGTGCGCAACGCCGCCACTGACCGCGCCCGCTCCACCCAGGTTGCCGTCGCCAATGCGCTCAACGCCGCCGCCGAGCGGATCGAGAAGACCACGCAAGTGCTCAACCGCACGATCGGCGGTGGGGTGGCGATTGGGTGAAGGCGCTGCGTTAGTGCTCTCGCCAACAATTTCGCTCAGTATCCGTTCACTATGTGGGATGCCTTCGTTTCCACTCTTGCAGATGCGGGCGTTCCGGACGCCCATGCTCGCGTGTTTAACTCTCAGATCCCTATGCGCACATAAGCAGAGTGAGTCATCTGGTGGATTGCTTGCCATCCAATCATACGCGTGGCTCGAAATGCGGATCCATCGCGCGTTCTTGTCATATCGCATCAACAGAGTTGCGATATTGGGGCGCCAGCTTCTCGCATGTCACTTGAGCCCCTTCCGTGAATCAAATCGCCCTCAATCATCCAATCGCCGTGTTCGATGCCGGCATCGGTAGCTACGCGGTCGCGCGAAAGATTGCTGATCGTTTCCCCGGCCAGGACGTGCTCTACTTCGCCGATCGCGCCAACTTCCCTTATGGCGGCAAGAGCCGGACGGAGCTGCTGGCTGCGATGCGCGGCACGATCGCGCGGCTGGAAAGCTACCAGCCCGCGGCCATCGTGATCGCCTCGAACGCGCCGTCGGTCATGGTGCTGGATGAGCTGAAGCCGGAAATCAGGACGCCGCTGTTCGGCGTGTTTCCGCCGGTACGGCGGGCGCTCGTGCAATCGAGCACCAAGCGCATCACGGTCCTCGGCGTCGCCTCGTTGATCGCGAGCCCGGAAATCCGCGCCTATGCCGAGCGAGAGGCGGCAGGCCTGGGGCAGGTCGATCTGGTGAACGCATCGGATCTGGTCGAGCTGGTCGAGAACGGCGCTTTCCTCACCGATCGGCCGGGGACTCTGGCGGCCGTTCAAGCCAAGCTCGAAACCCTTCACCCGGAGACGGACGCAGCGACCTTGTCATCCACGCATCTGCCCTGGCTGGCGTCGTATTTTCGCGAGGCAAGGCCGGACATGTTGTTCCTCGATCCTGCTGACGACGTCGTCGAGCAGCTCGCGCCGCATGTCACCACGGGCACAGGCGCGTTTCGCACGCTGGTGTCGGAGCGGGACGGCTACGACATTGCCGACTTCCGGCGCATGCTGGGACATCTCGGGCTCGATCTGGACATCGAGCGGGTCGGTTAGTTCGTAGGATGGGATGAGCGAAGCGATACCCATCACTTGCATCGACATAGGCAGAAAGATGATGGGTATCGCTGCGCTCATCCTACGATCCTTATTTGAGCTGCGCCTCGATCGCCGCTTTGTCGACGACAGACCAGACCTCAGCGATCTTTCCGTCACGGAATTGATAGAACACATTCTCGGTGAAGGCGACGCGCCGGCCGTTGACGTGGAGGCCGAGGAATTTGCCTTTAGGTGTGCAGTCGAAGTGGAGTTGGCTCGCGACGTGAGGTGGATCCACGACCAGCAGCGCGATGTCGAAATGCAGGTCGGGAATCTCGGCGAAATCCCGCTCCAGCATCTCGCGATAACCCGACAGGCCGAACCGCCGGCCGTTGTGAGACGCGCCGTCGTGAACGAATTGCCCAAGCTTCGCCCAGTCCTGCGCGTTCAGGCAGGCGATGTAGGCGCGATAGATGTCTGCAAGATCGGCTCCGGTCACGGCGATCGTCCTGCCTCGAGACGGGGATGAGCAGGACAACATCGTGAAAATCACATCGGTTCCGTTGCCCGGATGTTCTGCGAGCGCAGGGCCGGTCAAGCGTAAACGCATCGAATTCGGCAATTCATTGCCGTCGGCGATTCTGCTAAAGCTCGCGCCGCGTCCGGCCCTCGGAGACCTTTCATGCCGCAATCGAACTCGTCTATCCAACGTTCCCGCCTTATCGATCGTCACGCGCTCGTCACCGGCGCCTCGCAGGGCATCGGCCGTGCGGTCGCGGTCCGATTCGCCCAGGAAGGCGCACATGTCGCGATCAACTATGTCGGGCCCTCGGACGGCGCAGAAGATACGCTCCGCGAGGTGCGGGCGGCGTCGGCCGCGCACGGACACGAGGCGCGCAACCATTTCGTGGTGCATGCCGACATCGGCGTCGAAAAAGACATCGATGCGATGTTCGCGACGCTGTTCAAGCGCTGGAAGCGGCTCGATTGCCTGGTCAACAATGCCGGCTTCCAGCGGGAATCGCCGAGCGAGGCGCTCGACGTCGAGACCTATCGCAAGATCATCGACGTCAATCTGACCGGTGCGGTGCTGTGCGCACGCCATGCGCTGGCGCATTTCGTCGAGCGCGGCGGCGGCAACATCATCAACACATCGAGCGTGCACCAGATCATTCCGAAGCCTGGCTATCTCGCTTATTCGATCGGCAAGAGCGCGTTTGCCGGCATGACGCGCACCTTGGCGCTGGAATTCGCCGGCCGCGGCATCCGCGTCAATTCGGTCGGCCCCGGCGCCATCGACACGCCGATCAACGCGGCATGGACGCATGACGCCGAGAAGCGCGCCGCCGTCGAATCGCACATCCCGATGGGCCGCGTCGGCACCGCAGAGGAGATCGCCGGCGTGTTCGCCTTCCTCGCCTCCGACGAGGCGAGCTACATCACCGGCCAGACCCTCTATGCCTGCGGCGGCATCACGCTGTTTCCGGAATTCCGCGAGAACTGGGCGAGCTGACCGGCCAAAAGTTCTCTTCGTCATTCCGGGGCGCGCGGAACGCGCGAGCCCGGAATCCATAACCAGGCTTCGGTTGCTGCGCGGGATGGAGCTTCAGCGACCATCACAACGGACATTCGTGGTTATGGATTCCGGGCTCATCGCTGCACGATGCCCCGGAATGACGGCGGAGAGAGCGGCCATGCGCCGCCCCGCCTTGTCGCCGTCACCGTGGCCTGTTCTACTCCCTGAGGCGGACGTCACCGAGATCGCATCATAAGCGCATCCGATCCGCCGCTCGGGAGGCTTTCATGAAAACAACAACGCTCGTCATGTCGGCGGCCGCGGCCGCATTCGCGTTTCACGCCGCCACCGCCGCACCCTTGCCTGAAGCGAAGCCCGATGACGTCGGCTTCTCGCAGGCAGGCCTGGCGCGAATGGATGACTTCTTTGCCCGCGAGATCGCCGCCAAGCGCGTGCCGGGTGCGGTGGTCGCGATCGCCCGTGACGGCAAGCTCGTGCACTACAAGGCCTATGGCAAGCTCGATCCGGCCAAGGATACGCCGATGCCGCTCGATGCGATGTTTGCGCTCGCATCGATGACCAAGCCGATGGCCGCCGTCGCCGGTCTCACCTTGATGGAGCAGGGCCGGCTGCCACTGCAGGCCAAGCTGTCCGATTATTTTCCGGCCTTCGCCGACATGAAGGTCGGAGTCGCGCAGCCGGATGGCTCCTTGAAGCTGGAAACCCAGCTGTCGCCGATTTACATCCACGACCTCTACCGCCACACCTCCGGCCTGATGTATGGCGGCCGGCCTGACAGCGCGAGCCCGATCGCGCGGCTCTATCCCGATGGCGTGGCGCCGGCGATCGAGGGCGATACGCAGGCGTTTATCGAGCGCATCACCAAGCTGCCGCTGGCGCATCAGCCCTCGACGGAATTCGAATACGGCTTCTCGGTCGACGTGCTGGGCGCCGTGATCGAGAAGGTCAGCGGGCGGCGGCTCGGCGACTATCTGTCGAATAACGTCTGGCAGCCGCTCGGCATGAACGACGCGACGTTCTCGCCGACGGATGCGCAGCGCGCGCGCCTCGCCCGACCGTTCGCGGAGGATCCGTTGACCGGCAAGCCGCAGTCGATCAAGCTGCTGGATACGCCGACCAAATTCGATTGCGCCGGCGCCTGCTCGTTTGCCACCGTCGGCGATTATCTGCGGTTCGGGCAGATGCTGCTCAATGGCGGCGAGCTCGATGGCCAGCGCATCCTCAGTCCGCAGACGGTGCACCACATGACCTCCAATCATCTCGGGCCGGAGATCAAGAACAACGTCGCCAACATCGAGCCGCATCGCGCCGGCTTCGGTTTCGGCCTTGCCGTGGCCGTGCGCACCAGCGAGGGCCTGTCCTCGGTGCCCGGCAATCCCGGCGAGTTCACCTGGAACGGTGCCTTCGGCACGCAGTTCTTCTGCGATCCCCGGGAGCGCCTCGTTGTCGTCGTCGGCACCGCCGCGCCAGGTGAGCTGCGGAAATATTATCGCGAGCAGGTGCAGGACCTCGTCTATGGCGCGATGGTGAAGTAGATAAGTTTTCGTAGCCCGGGCGAGCGCAGCGACCCCGGGTCCGCTGCGTCCGCAATCGCTGGCGCTATGCGGGCTACTCATGACCCATCGGAGCCATCCATGCTCACCGTCCATCACCTCGGCCGCTCGCAGTCCGAGCGCATCGTCTGGCTCTGCGAGGAGCTCGACATCCCCTATGAGCTGAAGACCTACACGCGCGACGCCAAGACCATGCTGGCGCCGGCGGAGTACAAGGCGCTTCACCCGATCGGATCGGCGCCGGTGATCACCGATGGCGACCTCGTACTGGCCGAATCCGCGGCCGTCGTTGACTACATCGTCGCGAAGCACGGGCAGGGGCGGCTGACGCTTCGCGCCGACGATCCAGCATTCGCAGCGTTCCTCTATTGGTTTCATTTCGCCAATGGCACGCTGCAGCCGGGGCTGGGTCGGCTGATGCTGTTGAACCGGCTGAACCTGGCCGAGGACAATCCGGTGCTGTTGGCCATGAAGGCGCGGACCGACCGCGCATTCGATCTCGTCGAGGCGCGCTGTGGCGAGGCGGATTATCTGGCCGGCAGCGCCTTCACCACCGCCGACATCATGGCCGTGTTCTCGCTGACTACGATGCGCTATTTCCAGACCTACGATCTCGGCCGCGTTCCGAACGTCCGCGCCTATCTGGCCCGGATCGGCGCCCGGCCGGCCTATCAGCGCGCGATGGAAAAGGGCGATCCGGGGATGAAGCTGCTGTTGGACTGATGCTTGTGGCCCGACGCAGCAGAACTCTCCGCTGTCATTCCGGGGCATCGCGCAGCGATGAGCCCGGAATCCATAACCCCAGACCTAGCTTGTAGCGCGGGATGGAGCTTCGACATCTGTCACCACTGATAGCGGTGGTTATGGATTCCGGACTCGCGCTTCGCGCGCCCCGGAATGACGACCGAGAATGAGGCGCCGTCAGCGACGAAGCAATCCGGAGTGAAGAAGGAAGACTGGATTGCTTCGCTTCGCTCGCAATGACGGAGAGAATGCCGGCGCATGGCGGTCATGCGCAAATTGCCCGTCGGGTTACTTTGTCGCACGCTGCGTGCCTTGCCTCGTCGGGCAAATCACAACCATGCTCTCGCACATCCCGCCTCGGCAGGAGGGGCGTATCGCGACCGTCACGAGACGCGAGGTGGGATGCGATGGCCTATCGGGATTGCAGCGCGCTGTTCGCGGGCGGACGAACAATACCGATAGGACGGCGAAGTCGTGTGGTCCTGGCCTCCCGGTGCTGAGGTCAAGTTCGCGATGCTTTGACGAGCGCACGGACGACAGGGGCAAAAGAGCCGGTCCCTGGGGAGAGTACGTATAAGCCGTAAGCCCATCGCGCAGGGAAGGCCGGATGTTCGGCTGTCACCTGTGGTTCTGCCGCGTGCTTTTTTCTGCACGCGGACCATGGGTGCGGTTGGCACCCGGCCTTCCCTGCGCTCTCCGTTCTTGACGAGAGCGGGTCGACGGGCATCACTCGGGCAATTCATGTCGCGAGAACGCTGACGCGCGGCCTTTGGAAAGTGGTGGCCACATATTCGGTGGTCATGCCCCGCGCAGGCGGGGGCATCCAGTACGCCGCGGCCCATCGGTGAATCACGATGGCCTCTGGAATACTGGGTCAGCCGGTCAAGCCGGGTGACGACAGCGAGGATGGAGCGCCCGCTGTTTGACATGGGATAGGGAAATTCGTGCCATCACGCCGCGCGCGCCGCTGGCGCAACAGCGCCATCGTTGCTACATTGGGATCCAGCGAGGCTGTGGCGCGCGTCAGGAGCCATATATCCCCGGGGCCTTATCGATCCTTTAGGGAACTGTCCCTGGCCGGGTCCGTGGATCCGGACATATGGTGCCCACCTACTTTCGTAGGGAACTCCGGGATCGAGCGCTTCAACGGCGACCGCGGCTTCGCGCTTTATGTCTCTCGGCCGTTACGCCGTGCGAATGCAGGGTGTCCAGTACTCCGTACCAGTTGGTTTCAGCCGCGCCGCTTGTGGATACTGGATCGCCCGCCGTCGCGGGCGGTGACAGCCGATGGTGATCAAACATGGCGCTCCAAATTGCTCAGCCGTCCAAGCAGCAGCTGCGTGCGACAGCGCTCGCGGCGCGCGATGGCCTCGACGAGGACACGCGAATGGATGCGGCCCAGGCGATTGCCGCGCGGGGCCTGCCGTTTGCGCTGGATGCCGGCGCGGTGGTGTCGGGCTATGCGCCGATCCGCAACGAGCTCGATCCCGACGCCCTTGATGCTGCATCTGGCCGGGCTCGGCGCGCGGCTGGCGCTGCCGGTTGTGCTGGCCCGCGGCCACTCGCTGTCGTTTCGCGCCTGGTCGCCGGACGACAGGCTGGTGCTGGGTCCGCTCGGCATCCCCGAACCATCGCCGGCCGCAGCCGAACTCGTTCCCGATGTCATGCTGGTGCCGCTCGCCGCCTTCGACCGGATCGGCCATCGCATCGGCTATGGCGGCGGCTACTACGACTACACTTTCTCGCATTTGCGAAAGAGCAAGCATGTGATCGGCGTGGGGCTGGCATTCGCCGTGCAGGAAATCCCTGCCGTTCCGGCTTTGGCGCACGACGCGGCGCTGGATTATGTGCTAACCGAGCAGGACATGTTCGACTTCCGGAGCACATGACTTGCGTATTCTCTTCGTCGGCGACGTGGTCGGGCGCGCCGGCCGTACCGCCATCTCGGACCATCTTCCCGGCATGATCCGCGACTGGTCGCTCGATCTCGTCGTCGTCAACGGCGAGAACGCAGCCGGCGGCTTCGGCATCACGGAAGCGATCTATCAGGAGCTCGTCGACGCTGGCGCCGATGCGGTGACGCTCGGCAATCATTCCTGGGATCAGCGCGAGGCGCTGGTGTTCATCGAGCGCGCGCCGAAGCTGGTGCGGCCGGCGAATTATCCGAAGGGTACGCCGGGCCGCGGCGCGGCGCTGGTCGACACCAAGAACGGCGCCCGGGCGCTGGTGGTCAACGCGCTGGGGCGCGTCTTCATGACGCCGTTCGACGATCCCTTTGCGGCGATCGGGCGCGAGCTCGACGCCTGTCCGTTGCGCGAGGCGGCGGACGCGATCGTGGTCGATGTGCATTGCGAGGCGAGCAGCGAGAAGCAGGCGCTCGGCTATTTCTGCGACGGCCGCGCCAGTCTCGTCGTCGGCACGCACACGCATGTGCCGACCGCCGATCATCAGATCCTGCGCGGCGGCACGGCCTACATGACCGACGCCGGCATGACCGGCGATTACGACTCCGTCATCGGCATGCAGAAGGACGAGCCGCTGCGCCGTTTCCAGTCGGGCATTCCGTCGGCGCGCTTCGAGCCGGCGGGCGGCGTGGCGACGCTGAGCGGCGTCGCGGTCGAGACCGATGATGCCACCGGGCTCGCGGTCAAGGTCGCGCCGGTGCGGATCGGCGGCCGGCTGTCGGCGGCGACGCCGGAGTTCTGGGCCTTGAGTGGCAATCCGGGCTCGTCAGGTCTGACGGAAGCCGATCCGGAATGCGCCCCAATGCCGGCCCTTGATGAAGATCGGCGATGAGAGGTCCTTCATCAGCACGAACTTGCCGCCGCCCATGTCGCGCCGATAGGTCTGCAGCAGGAACGGCTTGTCGTGTTGGCCGCGACCTTCTTCACGGCGCGGTCATTGAACAGCCGCCGGTTGCGGCAGTTCGCATTGTTCCAGACCGGGTCCGGCCCCTGCGGGAGGCGATAGTTCGGATTGTGGGTCGGCAGATAACCGCCCTTCGCCCACGCCACGGAGAACACGATGCGGGAATCGGATTTCTGAATCGGGTCCTGGATCGGCGGCAGGATGCGATCGGTGAAGGTGACGTAGTTGGTCAAATATTGCGCGGGGTCGGTGCCGGGGATTTGTCGATAGGCTTCGTCCATCAATTGCGCGAGCCCAATCTCGCCGCGGTCGATGGCGCTTTCGAATGCGGCCGAGATCGCCTTTGCGGTGTCGACCACAGTGCGGATCAGCGGCGCATCCGAGGTCTCGACGCCGCTCTCGGCGATCAGCGCGATCAAGCCTTCGGACAGGTCCAGAAGCTTGGTGATCCGGCTGTCGGCCTGCTTCAGCTCGACCGAGGAATGATCGACGCCTTGCGCGAGTTCCGCCAGTTCCTCGATCACCATGTCGCAATGGGCGAGGTTCGACGTCGCGGCGCGGGCAACAGCGTCGATCTCCTGACCGACATTGGTGAAGCCATCCTGCACGCGTACGATGATGCCTTCGATCTGCTGCGCGCCATTGCCGGCGTTCTTGGCGCGCGATGAGGCTTCTCCGCTCTCGCCCAGCAGGCTCTTGATCTGGCCGTCGAGGCCGCGGAGCGTGTCGCCGATCTGCTGCGTGGCCTGGCGCGTCGCTTCGGCGAGGCTTTTCACCTCGCTCGCCACCACCGCGAAGCCGCGCCCGGCGCTGCCGGCGCGGGCGGCCTCGATCGTCGCGTTGAGCGCGAGCAAGTTGGTCTGCTTGGCGATCGTCTCGATCGCGACCGACACCTTCGCAACCTGCGACAGCGCCGAGCCGACGGCGCCGAGCCTGTTTTCGATCCGCTCCACGGAGTTCGATCAGTTCGCCGATATGCCTGACGGCATTTTCGACCACGCCGCGGGATTGGGTGATTTCGCCGACCGCGGCCGATGTGGCGGATTGCACGGCCTCCGAGGCGACCGCGATGTTGTGATTGGCCGCGACCATGGTCTGCGCGGTCTCGCTGCAGATGCCCGAGGCGCTCCGATTGACGGCTGACGCGGCCCGCGACCTCCTGGACATTGCCGGCAACATCGGCGAGCTCGACGCCGAGGCCGCCGATCCGGCTTGCGAGCTCCTCGATCAGATTTTCGGCGCCCGATCGCGCATTTGCATTTTCAAGTATTGCGCGCTGCGCGAGCGACATGTCTTCAAACTCCTCGATCAAGCCGTCGAACACGGCCATTTTCCGACGTCCGTACTCACTCAAAGCTTATAGGCCGTGCGAAAGCCGCCCCAATGCCGGCCGCGGACGCGGATCGGCACGTCGATCTCGCGCATCATCACCGTGTTGCCGCCGCCCATGTCGCGGGCGTAGCTCTGGATCAGATAAGGCCGCTGGTTGCGGCCGGCGGCGAGGCCGGCGGGATCGTTGAAGATGCGGCGGTTGCGGCAGTTGGCGGTGTTGAAGGCGACATCGCCGGGCCGCTGCGGTTGCGAGTAGATGCGGTTGTGCACCGGCAGATAGCCGTTGCAGTCGATGGCGACGCAGAACGCCATCCGCGTGTCCCTGGCCAGCAACGCCTCCTGGAACGACGGCAAGGCACGATCGGCCCAGGCGAGAATTTTGGTGCGGTGCTGCTGCGGATTGGTGCCGGCGATCTCGACATAGTCGGTGTCGAACATCTCCTCCAGCGTGATCTCGCCCGCTGACAATCGCGCCCTCGAAGATTCTGTTGAGTTCGCTGCCCGCCTCCATGGCGCGGGCGACGAACTCGTTGTTCTCCTCGTGCAGCGCCCACAGCCGGTCCTCGATCTTCTCACGCAGCTCGGCATTGGGTGCATCGAAGCGGGCGCGCGCACCGGCCGGAAGCTGTTCGGCGATGCGGATGCGGCAGGCGCCGACGCCTTCGAGCGTGGCTTCGAAACGCTCGTTCATGGCCAGCCGTGCCGCTTCGGGGCCGGTGATCAGGACGTCATCGGCCGAGATCTCATAGACCGGCGCGGCCATGTTGCGGCCGCCCGTCTTCAACTCGATCTTGAGATGGCAGGGCAGGCGTTCGTCGCGACGTTTGGTGTTGCGGTCGCCCTGGCGCAACAGCACCGCGCAGCGCGCCTTCAGCTTCTCGGCATGCATCGTCACCGCGCGCCCGGCGCTGGTGACACGCTCGCCATAGGCCTCGGCCTGCTGGGTCGCCTGATCGATCTCGGCTGCGCTCTCGACCACCGAGGCGATGAACTGGGAGGCCTGCGCCGCATTGCCGGACATCTCACCCGTGGTGTGGTTCTGCTCGGCCACTGCGCCGTTGACGTTGGTGAACACCGGGCGGATCGCCTCGATCGCCTCTGCGATCCGATGCACGGCATCGGCGGAGCCGATGGCGTCCTTCTGCAGCGCCTCGATCTTGCGGCTGATCTCCTCGGTGGCGTGCTGGGTCTGCACTGCCAAGGCCTTCACCTCGGTCGCGACCACCGCGAAGCCGCGGCCGGCCTCGCCGGCGCGGGCAGCCTCGATCGTGGAGTTCAAGGCGAGCAGCGTGGTCTGGCGGGCGATCTGGGAGATCAGGTTGACGACATTGCCGATCGCGGCCGAGGATTCGCGCAGGCGATCGACATTGGCCTGCGCCTCGTCGGCGGCCGCGCTCGCGGCATCCGCAAGCTGGCCGGCGTCGCGAACCTGGGCGCCGATGCCCTGGGCCGATTGCGTGACCTTGTCGGCGGCCTGCGCGAAGGTCGCCGCCGTTCCCTGGGCCGCGCTCGAGCGGCCGCTGAGGGCCTCAGTGCGCCGGCGGATGTCGGAGAGGGTGCCGGCGGTGGCGTCGGCGCCGCTCGTGACCGAGTTGGCGGCGCGCTCGAGCTGGCGGATCATGCCGCCGAGTTCGAGTTCCAGCAGGTCGAGGATCGCCTTGGCCGATTCGGCGTCCGCCGAGCGGAGCGGGTTCCGCAGACGGCGGGCGACCGGCGCCTTGGCCGTCGCCATCGGTGCCGGGGAGTTGCGCTTTCCGAACCAGGCGAACGCCATGGGGCTCTCCCGGAAAAATCAGATGCTTCACAATTGTCGGTTGAGGGCTGTATCCTTTCACCTTCTCATGAAGCCATGGTTAACGAATGGCTCCTGGAAAGCTCGGGTGAGAGTGTCTAGATACCGAAGATTGGACCATCTTTGATTTTACCGAGGCACGGCCTATAACGCCGCGCTTCCCACTTACCCTCGACCCCACAAGACCTTCAAGAGATCTTCGCATGGCCGGCCACTCCCAATTCAAGAACATCATGCATCGCAAGGGCCGGCAGGATGCGATGAAATCCAAGCTGTTCGGCAAGCTGGCGCGCGAAATCACTGTCGCGGCCAAGCTCGGCACGCCGGATCCGGCCATGAATCCCCGCCTGCGCGCCGCCGTGATTGCCGCGCGCGAGGAAAACATGCCGAAGGACAATATCGAGCGCGCGATCAAGAAGGCGCTCGGCGGCGAGGGCGACAATTACGACGAGATCCGCTACGAGGGATATGGCCCGGGCGGCGTCGCCGTCATCGTCGAGGCGCTGACCGACAACCGCAACCGCGCCGCCTCCGACATCCGCTCCTTCTTCACCAAGTCCGGCGGCAATCTCGGCGAAACCGGCTCGGTGTCCTTCATGTTCGATCGTACCGGCGATCATCGAATACGACGCCAGAGCGTGGCCTCCGATGACGCCATGCTGGATGCCGCCATCGAGGCCGGCGCCGACGACGTGATCTCCAGCGAGAACGGCCATGAAGTCTACGCTTCGCCGGAGAATTTTCGCGAGGTCGCCAAGAACCTGGAGGCCAAGTTCGGCGAGCCGCGCAAGGCGGCGCTGACCTGGAAGCCGCAGAACACCGTGGCGGTCGACGACGAGACCGGCGAGAAGCTGCTGAAGCTGATGGATCTCCTGAACGATCACGACGACGTGCAGAACGTGTTCGCCAATTTCGAGATCTCGGACGCGCTGATGGCCAAGATGGGCGGTTAACGGGCTGTTGACCAAGCCCGGCGGCTGTTCTGTTTATGTTTCCCCGCGGGCCAGCCGAAGGTTATCACTGGGGCATGACCTCGCAGCCGATTCGCTCTTCTGTTCGCATCATCGGGATCGATCCTGGCCTCCGCCGCACCGGCTGGGGCGTGATCGAGAGCGAGGGCAATCGGCTGATCTTTGTCGGCTGCGGCTCGGTCGAGCCACCGGATGATCTGCCGCTGGCGAGCCGGCTGCTCGCGATCCATGAAGGGCTTGCCGCGGTGCTCGGCGAATTCAAGCCGATGGAAGCCGCGGTCGAGCAGACCTTCGTCAACAAGGACGGCGTCGCCACGTTGAAGCTCGGCCAGGCCCGCGGCGTCGCCATGCTGGCGCCCGCGATGTTCGGTATCGACGTCGCGGAATATGCGCCGAACCAGGTCAAGAAGACCGTGGTCGGAGCCGGCCATGCCGACAAGAACCAGATCGCGGTGATGCTGAAGATCCTGCTGCCCAAGGCCGAGCCGCAGTCCGCCGATGCGGCCGACGCGCTGGCGATCGCGATCACCCATGCCCATCATCGCCAGGGACAGGCGCTGCGGATGAAGGTGGCCGGCCTATGATCGGCAAGCTGAAGGGCCTGATCGATTCCTACGGCGAGGATTTCGTGATCCTTGACGTCGGCGGCGTCGGCTACCAAGTGCATTGCTCCGCGCGCACGCTGCAGGCGCTGCCGACGCCGGGCGAGGCCGCGATGCTGTCGATCGAGACCTATGTGCGCGAGGACCAGATCAAGCTGTTCGGCTTCCGAAGCGATGTCGAGCGCGAATGGTTTCGTCTGCTGCAGACCGTGCAGGGCGTCGGCGCCAAGGTCGCGCTCGCCGTGCTCGGCACGCTGCCGCCGTCGGACCTCGCCAATGCGATCGCGCTGCGCGACAAGGCGTCGGTGGCGCGCACGCCGGGCGTCGGGCCGAAGGTGGCCGAGCGCATCGTCACCGAGCTGAAGGACAAGGCGCCGCATTTTGCCGATGTCGATCCGAGCGGTCGTCAGCCTGTCGGGCGCGATCGACGAGGCGCGTGCGCCGAAGCCCGATCGCGGACGCGATCTCGGCGCTGGTCAATCTCGGCTATGGCCAGCCGCAGGCGGCGGCAGCGATTGCCGCTGCCTGCGCGCAGCGCAGGCGACAAGGCCGAGACCGCGCAACTGATCCGGCTCGGCCTGAAAGAACTGGCGAAGTAGGCTATCGCTGGCGCGGTGCCGATCGGAAGGGGACTGTAGCTGCCATGCTGAGTAAGGCCGACAAGGAACTGATCGACGCCGCGACCTCTGTCGATCAGCGATCGCTATCGCAATGATTGGCAGGAAGTCGGCGCCGCGATGCGCACCCGCGACGGCCGCATCATCACCGGCGTCAATATCGACGCCTATCTCGGCCGCATCGCGGTCTGTGCCGAAGCGATTGCGATCGGCCGCGCCATCACCGAGCATGGCGATCACGGCATCGAGACCATCGTCGCAGTGCGGCACCCGAAGCCCGGCGAGCCCGGCAAGGTCGCCGTGGTCTCGCCCTGCGGCATCTGCCGCGAACTGATTCACGATTACGATGCCAAGGCGAAGGTGATCGTGCCCGACAACGGGCAGCGCGCCGAAGGTCGTGACCATCGGGGAGTTGCTGCCGAACAAATACAGGCGCGGCAGCGAATGAAGCAGCCTGCGCCCAACCGCATGGTGAATTCGCAGCGTCGATTCGACAGGGACGATGTGGCACGTGTCCTGAAATCGGGACGTTCCGGATGACATCGACCACGCCGCGCGTATTTGCGATTTTCCTGCTCGGAGGCACGCTGCTCTCCTTGCTAATGATATGGCTGACATGTCCCCTTGCTGTCCCTTGTCGAGCGTCCCGGTGAGAGCAATTTGGTCGTGGCCAGCTGGCTCGCCGCCTTCACGCTTGGTCTGATTTGGGTGCTGCCTGCGCAGATCTTCAATGCCACAGCGGCAGCCCTTGTATTCTCATTTGCGAAGCGGATGCCGCTCTTGTTCGTGCTGACCTTCATGATCCCCGTCTGCGCTCTGATCGTCACATACAGAGACATTTCGGATTGCTGCGACCGCATCGTGCCGAGCGACATCACGAAGCTGCTATACTGGACGCTGGTTGTGGCTCCCGCCGAACTGCTCTGCGCGCGGTACGTATCCATGATGTTGCATTCGACAAATGATCGGCGGCTGCCGACGGAGCAGCCATGACGAAGCCGCCCAACCACATGCTGAGCCCGGAGCGCCGCTCCGACGATGTCGGCGACACCGCGCTGCGCCCGCAGCAGCTTGCCGAATTCGTCGGCCAGCAGCAGGCGCGCGCCAACCTCTCGATCTTCATCGAGGCGGCGCGCAAGCGCGGCGAGGCGCTGGATCACGTGCTGTTCGTCGGCCCTCCGGGCCTCGGCAAGACCACGCTGGCGCAGATCGTCGCGCGCGAGCTCGGCGTCGGCTTCCGCGCCACCTCGGGACCGGTGATCGCCAAGGCCGGCGATCTCGCCGCGCTGCTGACCAATCTCGAAGAGCGCGACGTGCTGTTCATCGACGAGATCCATCGCCTCAGCCCGGCGGTCGAGGAGGTGCTCTATCCGGCGATGGAGGATTTCCAGCTCGACCTCATCATCGGCGAGGGCCCGGCGGCGCGCTCGGTCAAGATCGATCTGGCGAAGTTCACCCTGGTCGGCGCCACCACGCGCGCAGGCCTGCTGACCAATCCGCTGCGCGACCGTTTCGGCATTCCGATCCGGCTCAATTTCTACACCATCGAGGAGCTGGAGAAGATCGTCACCCGCGGCGCCCGCGTGCTCGAGGTCGGCATGACGGCCGACGGCGCCAACGAGATCGCGCGCCGCGCCCGCGGCACGCCGCGCATCGCCGGGCGCCTGCTTCGCCGCGTGCGCGACTTCGCCTCCGCCGCCAACTGCCGAGGCGATCGACCGCGCCATCGCCGATCACGCGCTGAGCGCGCTGGAGGTCGATGCCGCCGGGCTCGACGCGATGGACCGGCGCTATCTCACGATGATCGCGATGAACTATGGCGGCGGGCCGGTCGGCGTCGAGACCATCGCCGCGGCGCTGTCCGAGCCGCGCGACGCCATCGAGGACATCATCGAGCCCTATCTGATCCAGTGCGGCTATCTGCAGCGCACGCCGCGCGGCCGTCTCTTGACCTGCGCATGCGTTCCGTCACCTCGGCCTCGCCGAGCCGAGCCGCGATCCAGCGCAGTTCGGTCTGTTCGGCAGCAACAGCACGGATGATGAGTAGAAACTGCTGACGATCTGCACGAACGCACCCGAAAGCGGCTGCAATCAGGCGCTACGACGGGCACACAGCAGAGGTTCAAGACGTTCATGTTGTCCCGCCGTCGCTTTATCCAGCTCTCTACCGGTGTCGCCGCCTTTGGCGTTTTCCACCGCCGGCTATGGCGTCGGCATCGAGCCGCTGTTGCGGCTGCGCGTCGCCGACTACGATGTGCGGCCGCAACGTTGGCCCGCCGGCCTGACATTGAAGATCGCCGCGATCGCCGATGTCCATGCCTGCGATCCCTGGATGTCGCTCGCCCATATCGAGACCATCGTCGCGCACACCAACGCGCTTCGGCCCGATATCGTCGTCATGCTCGGCGACTATGTCGCCGGCCATCGTCATCTCACCGGTCGCATCGAGGCGCCTGAATGGGCGGCGGTGCTCGCCGGCCTGAAGGCGCCGCTCGGCGTACACGCCATTCTCGGCAATCATGATTACTGGGATGATCACATCGTGCAGCGCGCGGGTCGCGGCGTGCCCGCGGCCCGGCGTGCGCTGGAGGCGGTCGGGATTCCCGTCTACGAGAATGATGTGGTGCGCCTGAGCAAGGATGGGCAGCCATTCTGGCTGGCCGGCCTTGGCGATCAACTGGCCTATTGGCCGGCGCGGCGGTTTCGGCCGGTGCCGCGCGTCGGCGTCGACGATCTCAAGGCGACGCTTGCGAAGGTGACCGATGACGCGCCGGTCATCTTGCTCGCGCATGAGCCGGACGTGGCGATGCGCGTGCCGTCGCGGGTCGCGCTGCAGCTCTCCGGCCACACCCATGGTGGCCAGATCAGGTTGCTCGGCTGGTCGCCGGTCGTGCCGTCCCGCTACGGCAACAAGTTCGCTTATGGCCATGCGCGCACCGCCTGCGACGTCGTCGTTTCGGGTGGTCTCGGATGCAGCTTTCTGCCGGTGCGGATCGGCGTGCCGCCCGAGATCGTGCAGGTCACGGTCAGCGCGACCCCGGTGGTGATGTCGTAACTTAGCCGCCGCGCAAGCTGTGCATTTTGCTTCGGTCATGGTAGCATCTGACCATGAGTTCAGCCCTTGATAAGGCCGTGGCGGCCCTAGAAATGCTTCCGGAAGATATGCAGGAATCTGCTGCCGATTACTTGCTGGCGCAGGCGAGCAAGTTTCGCGCCCTCAAGTCGGAGGTTGACGAGGGCTTGGCAGATGTTGAAGCCGGCCGCACGGTGCCGTGGGATCTGGAAGAGTTTCTGGCGCAAGTGCGCCGAGAAACGAAGTTATAGGGACGGCCTTTGGAAATCGAGGTTTCATTCCGTGCCCGTGATGATCTTCGTGGCATTTATGGATACCTCGTCGAAAGAAGTCCCGACGCAGCAGATCGGCTCTTGGCCCGCTTTTCCGAACGCTTCGAAGGGCGGCGTCGCTTCCCGATGCTCGGGCAGACCGAAGCGAATTAGGAGCCTCGTTGCGTGGGCTATTGGTCGAAAATTACGTCGTATTCTATTTGGTGGAGGCTGAGCGTATTGTGATTGTGCGTGTTCTCGATGGTCGCATGGATATGGCTCCGGAAATGTCCCAATGACGTTCCATCTCGACGGCGAGATCCGCGACGGTCGCCATCACATGCAGGCCCGCGTCTATTTCGAGGACACCGATGCGGGGCGCATCGTCTATCACGCCAACTATTTGCGCTTCATGGAGCGAGGGCGGACGAACTTCCTTCGTCTGCTCGGCACCCACCAGCGCGGGCTGATCGAGGAAACCGAAGGCGAAGCGCCCGGATTTGCCTTCGTCGTTCGCTCAATGCAGCTCGACTTTTTCAAGCCGGCCTATCTCGACGATGTGCTCGACGTCGTCACGACGACGCAGGAGGTGAAGGGCGCCTCGATCACGTTGCTGCAGCAATGCAAGCGAGGCGATGATTTGCTGGTCGAGGCCAGCGTGCGTGTGGCCTTCATCTCCGGCGGCAAGGCGCAACGCATTCCCAGGGCGTTGCGCCTTGCGATGGGCGGGGCTTAAGGCACCTCACGCCGCTGCTTTGTGGCGCGCTAGCTCGGCCTTGTAGAGCTCGAACTCCTCGGCGACGGCCTTTGCAATCGCGGGCCGCGTCCTCAGGCGCTCGTGATAGGCTTTCACAACCGGCCATTTCGCAAGCTCCACCGGCGGCGTCGCCATGGTCCAGTTGATCACCGTGACCAGATAGGCGTCGGCGACGCTGAAATGGTCGAGCAGATACTCCCGGCCCTTCAGGTAGTTCTCCAGGTAATCCAGCCGCGACAGGTTCTTCTTCAACACATGCGCCTTCATCTCCTCTGGCGCAGTCTTGTCGAGGATCGGGATGAACAGGCCCTTGTGCAACTCGGTGCCGATGAAGCAGAGCCATTGATGTAGGCGGCTGCGGTCCATGCCGGGGCTGGTGCCGAGGTGGGCCTGCGGAAAATGGTCGGCGACATATTGCAGGATGGCAGCGTTCTCGGTCAGCACCTGGCCGTCATCGGTGCGCAGCGTCGGCACTAGGCCGAGCGGATTGACGGCGCGGAAGTCGGAGCCGTCGCGCAGCACGGTCTTGGTCTTCGGATCGACTTCGAGAAAATTGACCTCGGCGCCGGCTTCATAGATCGCGATGCGGGTCGCGAGCGAGCAGGCCATCGGCGAGAAATACAGATCCATGGACGCCTCCTTCGGGCTCCCGGCGGGAGCGTTGTTGATTTTTATACTGTCTCGCATAATATATGGGGCGTCAAGGAATTTAATTCGAAATGGTACAAAAAAGAAAAGGCGACGATACGTCGCCGCCAGAGGCGCCGCCCGCCGAGCCCAAGCGCCGTGGCCGGCCGCGGGCGTATGAGCCTGACGTGGCGCTCGGCAGGGCGCTCGACCTGTTCCGTCAGGGCGGTTTCGCCGCGACCTCGCTGGACGATCTCTCAGCCGCAACCGGCATGAATCGGCCGAGCCTCTATGGCGCGTTCGGCGACAAGCGCGAGCTCTACATCAAGAGCTACCAGCGCTATCGCGACGAGGCGCGTGCCGCGATGGCCGATATCTTCCGCAGCGATTTCCTCGGTGCGACAGCAGCTCGAGCGCCTGTTCGCCACCGCGCTCGACATCTATCTGTCCGGCGAGGAGGGGCCGCGCGGCTGCTTCACGGTGATGACCGCCGGCTCGGAAGCGGTGCGGGACGGCGACATTCGCGCCATGGTGCAGGATGCGCTGTCCGAACTCGACAAGGCGTTCGCCTATTGCTTCCGCCGCGCCAAGGACACAGGCGAGCTGTCGGCGAGCGCCGACCCGGTCGTGCTGGCGCAGCTGGCGTCGGCCACCGTCCATTCGATCGCGATCCGTGCCCGAGCCCGTGCGCCGCGCGCGGAGTTGGAGGCAATCGTCAAGGGCGCGTTGGACGTGATGTTGCGGAAGTAATTCCAACGACGGCATCAATATCCCCGCCCGCGGTCGACCACGTTCTCCAGTGCGCGGCCTTGCTCGAAGCGGGTGATCTGCGTTCCGACATAGCGCGAGATCGCGTCGGCATCGGTGTCGGCGGCGTTGTGCGGGGTCAGCACCACCTTCGGATGGATCCAGAAGCGGCTGTCGGCCGGCAGCGGCTCCTGGCCGAACACGTCGAGCGAGACCGCGCCGAGCGTGCCGTCATCGAGGCACGACAGAATGTCCGCCTCGTTCTGCAGGCCGCCGCGGCCGGCATTGATCAGGATCGGCGCGCCGAGCGGGCTGCTGCGATGGAGCTTTGTGAAGACATCTCGGTTAAGGATGTGTCTGGTGTCCGCCGTCAGTGGCAGCAGCGAGACCAGGATGTCGGTCCGCTGCAGGAACGCGTCGAGCTGCGCTGCGCCATGGAAACATTCGACGCCGTCGATCCGCTTCTCGCTGCGGCTCCAGCCGGCGACGCGGAAGCCGAGGCGCTTCAGCACATCTGCCGCATCGGCTCCGAGCGTGCCCAGCCCCATGATGCCGACCCCGATCGCGGCCGCGGGCCACTGGTATTTCGGCGCCCAGCGTTTCTCACGCTGCGACTGGCGCAAATAGAGCTCCTGGCGATGATGCATCAGCACATGCAGCACGACATATTCGGTCATGCGCGAGGTCAAATCATCGACGGCGACGCGCACCAGGGGCACATCGGGCAGGGTCTTGCCAGCCATCAGCGCGTCGACGCCGGCGCCGAGATTGAAGATCACACGCAGGTTCGGAAAGCCCGCCAGTTCGCCCGGCACCGGCTTCCACACCGCAGCGTAATGCACCTCGGCGGGATCGAGCGCGGCATCCGGCAGCAGCACGATACGGCGGTCGCCGCAAACCTCGGTAAACCGCGCCTGCCAGCGCTGCGGCGACCAATTGTCGGTCCCGCCGTGGATCAGGAGCGCCAATGCGCCTTTGTTCATCGTTCGTCCTTCATCTGCACGCCAAAAATACGCGATCTGCACCCCATAGCAGATCGCGCGCGGTGTCCAACCGGGGCGCCGAGGCGCCGGGGGGAACCAGCCAAATTTTCTTCGCCGCGTTGTCGGCGGCGGGCATACTCCATCGTCTTAAGATCAGATGGAGATGCTGCCCGATGCTGTATGCCCTGCTGTGCTATCATGATGAGGATCTCGTCTGCTCCTGGAGCAAGGAGCACGATGCTGCCGTCATGGCCAAGCTTGCCGTGGTGCAGGAGAAACTGGTGAAGCAGGGCCGGCTCGGCCCGGTGGCGCGGCTGCTGCCGACCACTGCGGCGACCACGCTGCGCAAGGACGATCCGCCGCTCGTGATCGACGGCCCCTATGCCGAGACCAAGGAGCAGCTGCTCGGCTTCTACATCGTCGACTGCGAGAACCTCGATGCAGCGCTCGAGGTGGCGCGCGAGCTCGGCGCGGCCAATCCGGGCGGCTCCTACGAGATCCGCCCCGTCGGCGTGTTCACCTCCGGCGCCCGGTGAGCTGACATGAGCTGTACCGCCTGGATCGATGCGGCACTGACCTCGGCGCGTCCCCAGGCCGTCGGCGCGCTGTTGCGCTATTTCCGCGATCTCGACACCGCCGAGGAAGCGTTCCAGAACGCCTGCCTGCGCGCGCTGAAGAGCTGGCCGCAGAACGGGCCGCCGCGCGATCCCGCCGCGTGGCTGATCATGGTCGGACGCAATGCCGCGATCGACGAGGTCAGGCGCAACCGCAAGCAGGAGCCGCTGCCGGAGGACGACGAGGCGATTTCCGATCTCGACGATGCCGAGGACGAAGTCGCCGAGCGGCTCGATGGATCGCATTATCGCGACGACATCCTACGGCTTCTTTTCATTTGCTGCCATCCGGAACTGCCGGCGACGCAGCAGATCGCGCTGGCGCTGCGCGTCGTCTCGGGCCTTTCGGTGAAGCAGATCGCACGCGCCTTCCTGGTCGGCGAGGCCGCGATGGAGCAGCGCATCACGCGCGCGAAAGCCCGCGTCGCGCAGGCCAGCGTGCCGTTCGAAACGCCTGGCGCGGTCGAGCGCAGCGAGCGGCTGACGGCGGTCGCCGCCATGATCTATCTGATCTTCAACGAGGGCTATTCGGCCAGCGGTGAGACCGCCGATCTGCGCATGCCGCTGTCGGAAGAGGCGATCCGGCTGGCGCGGCTGTTGCTGCGGCTGTTTCCGGGCGAACCGGAGATCATGGGCCTGACCGCGCTGCTGTTGTTGCAGCATGCGCGGGCGGCGGCGCGCTACGATGCCGAGGGCGCGCTGATCCTGCTGGAGGATCAGGACCGCTCGCTCTGGAAACAGCCCCTGATCGCGGAGGGCCTCGCGCTGATCGACAAGGCGATGCGACACCGGCGCAGCGGGCCGTACCAGATCCAGGCGGCGATCGCGGCTTTGCATGCGCGCGCAGCGACCGCCGGGGAGACAGACTGGACGCAGATCGACCTGCTCTATGGCGCGCTCGAGGTGGTGCAGCCGTCGCCGGTGGTGACGCTCAACCGCGCCGTCGCGGTGTCGAAAGCGCGCGGCCCGCAAGCGGCGCTCGACATGATCGAGCCGCTCGCCACGCGTTTGTCCAATTATTTCTATTTCTTCGGCGTGCGCGGCGCGCTGTTGATGCAGCTCGATCGCACCGAGGAGGCGCGGGTCGCCTTCGACCGCGCCATCGCGCTGGCGCACAGCTCGACCGAGGCTGCGCATATCCGCATGCAGATCGATCGGCTCAAGCGCGATAGTACGAAAAGTACCGGTAACTGAGACAGGTTCACCAAGGAGAAGACGATGATCAGTCCCTATCTGATGTTCGACAGCAACTGCGAGGAAGCGCTCAATCACTACGTCTCGGCGCTCGGCGCCAAGATCGACATGATCATGCGCAATGCCGATGCCCCGCCGGAAGTGCCCTACGCACCGGAGCGCAAGAACAAGATCATGCACGCCCGCTTCTCGATTGATGGCGATGTGCTGATGGCTTCCGAACTCGCCGCCGGAACATTTCCAGAAGCCGCAGGGCTTCTCCGTTTCCTTGCAGATCGCCGATCCGGCGGAGGCCGAGCGCAAATTCACCGCTCTGCTCGCCGGCGGCAGCGTGATGATGCCATTCGGTAAGACGTTCTGGTCGAAAGGGTTCGGCATGGGCGTCGACAAGTTCGGCATCCCCTGGATGGTCAACGTACCGGCCGAGGGGTATTGAGCGCTCTATTCATTCTCGGGCTGCCGATGGGCATCGTCATTGCGAGCTTCGCCCCTCGCAATGGCGCATCGGCAGCTACCGGCACGACGGGTACATCGCCTTGAGCGCGCGCCCGCGCAGCAGCAGCATCCGCGACGTCAGGCCGCCGCGGCGTTCGATCCAGACGCGCACCGGGTCGGGATAGGTCTGCAGCACCAGCTGCGAGGCCTCGGGTTCGGCATAGAGGCGGCCGCGGCGGTCGATCGAGCGGGCGGCGTGGAAGCCGAGCACGGCGCGTTTGGTGACGCAGATGCGGTCTTCCGGCACCACGCTCAGCACCAGCGTGCAGGCCGACAGGCAGGGGCCGTCGATCACGACGCGCTCGCCGGAGGCGCGCACCTTCTCGAACAGTTTGAGGAACGGTCCGACCTCGCCGCCGGGTGAGGCAAGTATGCGGATATCGGCATGGGCCATCAGGGTCGCGATGATCCAGAGCGCGACACCAAGAAAAACCGTCAGGATGATCCGCGTCCAGCTCACCATGGTCTCATCCTTTGCGCTCGCCACGCAGGGTCGGCAGGCCGATGCCGGCCGCATCGAAGCCGCCGTCGACCGCCAGCACCTGCCCGGTGATATAGCTGGAGCGGTCGCAGCTCAGAAAAAAGATGGCTTCCGCCAGCTCCGCTTCAAGCCCGTAACGGTTGAGCGGAATGGCATCGTGATAGTCGGCGCGGATCTCGGGGGTGTGCACGGCCTTCGCCATCGCGGTCTCGACCGGCCCGGGCGCCACCGCGTTGACGCGGATGCCGTGCGCGGCCAGTTCGACCGCAAGTTGCTTGGTGAGATGGGCGAGGCCGGCCTTGCTGGTGCCGTAGGCCGAGCGCAGGGTCGAGGCACGCACCGCCGAGATCGACGTGATGTTGACGATGGCGCCGCCGCCATGCGCCCGCATCAGCGGCGTCGCGGCCTTGGTGCAGAGGAACGGGCCGGTCAGGTTGACCGCGAGAATCCTGCTCCAGTCCTCATTCGTGGTCTCCAGCAGCGGCGCAAAGGTCGCGACGCCGGCGTTGTTGACCAGCGCATCAAGCCGGCCGAACCGCCCTGCGATCGCTGATATCGCCGCCTCCACGGCGATTGCGTCGGCGACGTCGCAAGCAAGCGCCATTGCATCGTCCGGCCGCCCCAGCGCGCCAACCGCGTCCCTCAGTAGCTCGTCCTCGATGTCCAGCAACGCGACGCGCCAGCCCTCGTCGAGAAATCTTTTGGCGGTGGCAAGCCCGATGCCGCGCGCGGCACCAGTCACGAGGGCAACTTTTTCGGAACGCGAGGTCATCGAGGGACTTTCACTCCTACCGGCAGGATTTTCATGCAGCTTTCTTACCACATGTGTTGCGGGCTGCGCGCATGTCAGCAGTCTCGCGACGCATGCGGCGCCCGAGCTGTTCAAATCAGGTCACCCTCTTCGAGAAAGAGGGCACAGGGAAGGCCGGATGCTGGTCGCACCCGCGGTCCGCGTGCAGCAAAAAAGCACGCGGCAGAACCACAGGTACGAGCCGAACACCCGGCCTTCCCTGTGCGATGTTTTGACGGCTTATACGTGATCTCCCCGGGGACCGGCTTTCTTGCCCCCGTCCGCGTGATGCGAAGCATCATCGCGTTGCGGCAACGCTGACGCGTTGCGCAGGCATCAGCACCGGGATGCCAGGACCACACGATTTCGCCGTGCGTATCGTGTTGTTCGTCCGCACGACAATCGTGCTGCAACCCGACACGCCCACCGCATCCCGCACCCAACGTTCGTGACGATCGCGAAGCGCCCCTCTTGATCGGGCACAGGACAGGGTCAAGAGAACATAAATTCTGAAAAAAAGAAAGAAGAATTTTTGAGGCGAAGGGCCTGACAGAGGTGATCCGATTGAATCTGTTCGCGAACATTATTTTTGCGCGCGAGCGGATTCGACCATTCGAGCCAGCGACGGGCGGCTCCATGACGGGCTCATCGCGCATCGCACTTGGCAGCCATGTCCATCTGCGCGGAGATGTGCTCACGCCAGGCGACGAGATCGTGATGTCGCTTCGTACCGTCGGACCATGATCCATGCAGTCAAACCGACGTTCATTTGCCCTCCCGTTCGACCTTGCTCTTCGCGCTGTCGTTCATTTGCTTGATGGTCGGGTCCTGATTGGTCTGCTTGCGCGCCGCCGCGGGTGCGTTGCCCGGCACGGAGGTCTGCTCCGGACCGGTGGGAGAGGGACGGGTTGCCGTCGCGGGTGGCGGGTTGCCTTGCGCCTCGGCACTCTGGGCCGGCACGGAACTGAACGCGAAAGCGAATGCGGCGAGCGTCCTGAAGATCATACGCATGGCTTGGTCCTCGTGAACGGGATCAGGCTCAAGTGGGATATGCCGAGGGATGTTCCGCCCCGGCGCGCGCCGGACCGGCGATATTGCCGCGGCATTGCACGTGATCAGCAGGGGACCGAGCGGCCGGCGCGTGCGAAGCCCCTTGCATGACTGTTGTGGAGCATCCATATGCCATCCATGAGCCATCCATGCGGATGGTATATGGATGGTTCCAATGCCCGACAACGTCCGCGAGCTGCGCCCCAAGGTCCCGGAAACCGAGAAGATCACGGTCAATCTCGGCTATGTCGATCTCGGCCAGGTCGACCTAATGGTGCAGGAGGGGTTTTACTCCAACCGCGCCGATTTCATCCGCACCGCGATCCGCAACCAGCTCGAACGGCACGCCGACGTGGTCAAGCAGTCGACGGTCCGCAACAGCCTGGATCTCGGCCTGCGACACTACAGCCGCGCCGATCTCGAGGCGGCGCAGCGCAAAGGTCAGATGCTGCAGATCAATGTCCTGGGCCTTGCGACCATCGCCCTCGACGTCACGCCCGAACTCGCGCGCGCCACCATCGCCTCGGTCTCGGTGCTGGGCGCTTTGCACGCCAGTCCCGCGGTCAAGGCCGCTCTCGCCGACAGAACGAGGTGAATGCGATGCTGAACCAGGACATCATGCGCGAAGCCACGCGGCTGACGCGATCAGGCCAGTTGGCCGAGGCCACCGCGCTGCTGCAGCGCATGTTGCGCGGTGACGATACGCCAGCCGACATCGCCAACCGCACCGGCGCGGCTCGCGCCGCCGACCATCGAGGGGGAGGCAACGCGCGTCGGAGAACGTGAACCTCGAGCCGCACCGAACGCATTTGCGCAAGCCGCGTCCGCTCAGGCACGCAAACGGCCGCGCGTGGACATCGGTAGAGATCCCGGGTCTCGATCTGCGAAGCCCGATCAAGCGTGCGCCCTCGATCTCGTGAGATCGCACCCGACTGGTGCGACGTTCATCGAAGGTCATTTCAGCAATGCGGCGGGGCGTCGCGCCTACAAGCTATTCAGCCCGAGCCGCGCTCAGGGACCGCTTCCGCTGGTGGTCATGCTCCATGGCTGCACCCAGTCGGCGGACGATTTCGCAGCCGGCACACGGATGAACTTCGCAGGTGAAGAGCAGAACTGCTTCGTGGTCTATCCCGAGCAGCCCAGCGGCGCCAATCAGTCGAAATGCTGGAACTGGTTTCGCACCGGCGATCAGCAGCGCGGCGGCGGCGAGCCGTCGCTGATCGCGGGCATCACCCGGCAGGTCATGCGCGACCACCCGGTCGATCCGAAGCGCGTCTATGTCGCCGGCCTCTCGGCCGGGGGCGCCGCGGCTGCGATCATGGCTGCGACCTATCCCGATCTGTATGCTGCGGTCGGCATCCATTCGGGTCTGGCCTGCGGGGCCGCGCGCGACCTTCCCTCGGCGTTGATGGCGATGCGCCAGGGCGGCGGGGCCGGTGTCGCCGCGGGTGGCGGATCGGCGGTGCCGACCATCGTGTTCCATGGCGATCGCGATGTGACGGTGCATCCTGACAACAGCGATCGGATCGTCGCGCAGGCGAACGCGGCTTCCGGCGGGCAGACATCTGTTGTGCGCGGACGGGTGCCCGGCGGCCACGCCTATACGCGGACGATCGTCACGGACGCCGGCGGGCGCGTGACGTCCGAGCAATGGACCATCCATGGCGCTGCTCACGCTTGGTCGGGCGGAGGTCCCGCCGGCTCCTACACCGATCCGAAAGGACCGGACGCGACGCGGGAGATGTTGCGGTTTTTCCTGGATCACTCCCTCAGGGGATGATGGCGCCGGATTGGCCAGCAATACAGGCCTTCTTCTTCAGGCCTTGGCCTTCTTTGCCATCACCTTTTCATAAGCTGCCTGCAGGCGCTGGCTGACGCTCGGACCAGCCTTGCGCTTCGGCCTCGCGCCGAGATGCACCTCGCGCAGTTCGTCCATGAGCTCGTTCCACATGTCAGGGCCGCCGTCGCGCAACAGCCTGGCGCGGATACCTAGCTCCTCGGAGACCGGCAGGTGTCTATAACCCCAGACGGCCATCTGGGCGAGGATCGGCAACAGCTCGATGCCCTTCTCGGTCAGCGAATAGATTCCCTTCTGCTTGTGGCTCGGATCGTCCTCGCGGGTGATGATGCCTTCGTCCAGCAAGGTCTTCAGCCGGTCGGCGAGGATGTTGGAGGAGATGCCTTCCTCCGAGCGGGTCAGCAGTTCGCGAAAATGCCGGCGGTTGCCGAACATGAGGTCGCGGATGATCAGCAGGCTCCATTTGTCGCCGAGCACCTCGAGCGAGAGATTGATCGGGCAGCCAGAGCGATGGGCCTCGGTCATGGGGGCGTTCCAGTGATGCGGCGATAGGCGCGTCAAAAACCGCTTGCGATATTGCACCGGTTTGGGCAATCTGCAACTAGTTGCAAAATGCAATTGGTATGCAAGCGTCCAACTGTGCGGGAGGGGTCATGTCGCTCAAATTGTATTATCATCCGCTGTCGTCGTTCAGCTGGAAGGTGCTGATCGCGCTTTATGAGAACGACGTTCCGTTCACGCCGAAGCTCTTGAATTTTGGCGATCCGGACGAGCGTGCTGCATTCCTGAAGCTGTGGCCGATCGGCAAGTTTCCGGTATTGCGCGACGAGGCACGCGGGCAGACCGTTCCGGAATCGAGCATCATCATCGAATATCTCGACCGGCATTATCCGGGACGCACGCGACTGATTCCCGAGGATACTGAGCTCGCACTGCAGACGCGGTCACGCGACCGCTTCTATGATCTCTATGTGCAGCTGCAGACGCAGGCCATCGTCGACAACCGGCTGCGGCCGCAGGATGCTAGGGATCCGCACGGCGTGCGCAACGCGCACGCGCGGCTGCGCACATCCTATGCCATCATCGACGCGCAGGTTGCGGGCGGCGGCTGGGCGGCCGGCGCATCATTCACCATGGCCGATTGCGCCGCGTTGCCGGCACTGTTCTACGCCAATGAAGTCGAGCCGTTCGGCGAGGGCCTTGTCCACGTCACGGCCTATCTCGATCGGCTCAAGGCGCGGCCGTCGGTGGCGCGCGTGCTGAAAGAGGCCGAGCCGTATTTTCATCTGTTTCCGAGGGAAGGATGACGAGATGGAGCGCAAGGCAGACATCATCCGCGCGCTGTTTTCGGCCTATCTCGCCGGTGACCGCCAGACGGTCGACGGCATGCTGACCGAGGATTTCCGCTTTACCAGCCCTTATGACGACGCCATCGACAAGGCGACCTATTTCGTGCGCTGCTGGCGCGGCAGCGGCTGGATTGCCCGGCATACGCTCGAGCGGATCTGCGTCGACGGCGACGTCGCCTTCGTGACCTATCACTGCGTTGCCAAGGACGGCAAGGCCTTCCGCAATACGGAGGTTCTTGTCCTCGAGGGCGATCGAATCCGCCGCATCGACGTTTATTTCGGCGCGACCTACGCGCATGGCGAATTCGTCCGCTATCAGGGGTAGGTGCTCGTCGTCCCGGTCTGGTCCGAGCTCCGGTCGGGATCGGAGCGGCGACCCGACGCGCACCGGCACGACCCGCGGGGCGAATTTTTTTCGCCGGACATGTCGGCGGTGTCCGGGCTCGTTCGTCTTTCAGGCACGACGCTTTGGAGCAGATGGAGAGCGGAAATGCGTTTCATGGTGATCGTCAAGGCTACAAGGGATTCGGAAGCCGGCTTGATGCCGAGCACCGAGATGCTGGCCGCGATGGGCAAGTTCAACGCCGAGCTGGTCGAGGCCGGCATGATGGAGGCCGGCGAAGGCCTGCATCCGAGCGCCAAAGGCGCGCGGCTCGATTATGCGGGCGGCACGGCGAGCGTCACGCGCGGCCCTTTCCCGGCACGGCCGATCTCGTTGCCGGCTTCTGGCTGCTCAAGGCGGCATCGCTCGATGAGGTAATCGCGCAGATGAAGCGTGCGCCGTTCGATGCCGGCGCGCAGATCGAAATTCGCCAGGTGTTTGCGCCCGAGGATTTCGGCGAGGCATTGACGCCCGAGCTGCGCGAGCAGGAGGAAGGCCTGCGCGCCAAGTCTGTAAAGAAATGAAGGTCGGCAAGCACTGGACCTTCGACGATTTCCAAACCAGGAGCAACCGATGCGATTCATGATGCTGATGATCCCCCTTGGCTATGAGAGTGCGGCGCCCGGCACCCAGCCCGACCCGGAACGCGTGGCGGCGATGATGCGCTACAACGAGGCGCTGAAAGAGGCCGGCGTGCTGATCACGCTCGACGGCCTGCATCCGCCGTCATCGGGCGCGCGGGTCTCGTTCGCCGGCGGCAAGCCGGTGGTGACCGACGGACCGTTCACGGAGTCCAAGGAGGTGCTCGGCGGCTACTGGATGATCGACGTTGCCTCGCGCGACGAGGCGATCGCCTGGGCCAAGAAATGTCCGGCCTCCGACAACGAGATCATCGAGATCCGCCAGGTGCAGGAGATGGCGGACTTTTCCGACGAGGTGCGCGAGGCGGCGGCCGGGTTCGACGGGCTGAAGCATGCCGGCCGGCGATGAGGTTAGGAACTGCGACTACGGATTCGGTTCACCTCTCCCCGGCGGGGAGAGGTGAACCTCGGACGCCATGCGAGATCAACACACCACTCACAACTGCAAACTCATAAATTCGAACGGAAGGAAACCACATGACAGACAACAGCAACAGCTATCTCGCCGTGTTCCTTGGCAGCCGGACCAGCGCGCAGTGGAAGGCGTGGGAGGCTCTGTCCGAAGCCGAACGTAACGCCAAAGGACAGCAGGGCATGGCGGCCTGGCACGCCTGGGTCGAGAAGCACAAGGGCGCCATCGTTGCGATGGGCGGCCCGCTCGGCAAGACCAAGCGGATCGACGCCGGCGGCATCAATGACATCAGCAACGAGATGGGCGCGTTCACCGTGGTCCGCGCGGCGTCGCACGAGGACGCGGCGAAGATGTTCGAGAACCATCCGCATTTTGCAATCTTCCCCGGCGAGCGCGTCGAGATCATGCCGGTGCTGCCGATCCCGGGCGGCTAGCTGATCGGCGTCATGCGGCGGCTTTGCTCGGTTATGGAGCGAATCCTTCGCGGCACCCTCGGTGCGCTCCCTCCCCCCTTGCGGGGGAGGGTCGGGGAGGGGGGTACCCAGGAAAGACTACCAATGTGGACTCCATCCCAGCAGCGGGAATGGGAGTTCGCCGTCGCAGCAGCAAATCGAATCCTCGCCCACTTCCTCGGCATGTGAAAAGTTTCTGGCTTCTCGCGGTGCGGCTCATGTAAAAGCCATTCACATGAGCTGGCGCAAGGAAGAGCGCCGCGCCGAGCGCGGCTATCACCACGGCAATCTGAAAGAGGCGTTGTTGCAGGCGGCGCTGGATCTGATCGCGCAGAAGGGCGCGGCCGGGTTCACCTTCGCCGATGCCGCGCGCATGGCCGGCGTCAGCCCCGCAGCCCCGTACCGGCATTTCCGCGATCGCGACGAGCTGCTCACCAGCATCGCCCAGCGTGGCTTCGAGCAGTTCGAGTCCCAGCTCAGCGCCGCCTGGGACGACGGTCGCCCCGACACGGTCTCGGCGTTCGAGCGGGTCGGCAAGGCCTATCTCGCCTTCGCGCGCGAGGAGCCGGCGCTGTATTCGGCGATGTTCGAATCCAGCCTGCCGATGGATTTCGACACCGGGCCTGATGGCTGCAGGGGAGCGCGCGTTCGGCGTGATCAGGGCCGCCGCCGAGCGGCTCGCGGCACTGGCGCCTCCAGGCACGCCGCGGCCGCCGGCGCTGATGATGGCGCTGCACATCTGGTCGATGGCGCACGGCGTGGCGTCGCTGTTTGCGCGCGGCGATGCGTCGCGGCGCAAGCTGCCGATGTCGCCGGAAGAGCTGCTGGAAGCCGAGGTGCTGATCTATCTGCGCGGGCTCGGCTTCTCGACCGATCGCAGTGCCGGCGCGGCACCGGCTCCGCCGCCACTTCCGCCGGACGACGCGCCCCCGAGTCCTTGGGGCAAGCCGAAATAATATTGCGCAAATAATTCCGAGACTGCGTCAGGCGGCCGCCTTGACAAAAATACGGCTTGCGCTAGCTATGTGAATGTTATTTACATTCACAACGGCGCTTGCCGTATGGAGAGCCACATGGCCTACACCGCAGATGTCAATCGATGGCGCGGCCAGGACGACCAGTATCGACGACCGCATATGCTGGACACACCCTGGCATCCCGGCTGGATCGCCGTCACCGTGCTCGGCTTCATTATCTGGTGGCCGATCGGACTTGCCCTTCTCTTTTTCACACTCGGGAGCAGAAAGATGTCGTGCTGGAGCCCTGATCGCTGGCAGAACAGGATGGAGCGGATGCAGTGGAAGATGGAGCGGATGCGCGACAAGATGGAGCGCAAGGGATTTGGCTTCGGCTTCCCGCAAGCCTCGAGCGGCAACCGCGCGTTCGACGAGTACCGCATGGAGACGCTGCAGCGCCTCGAGGAAGAGCAGCGTGAGTTCCACGAGTTTCTGGGCCGGCTGCGTCACGCCAAGGATAAGGAAGAGTTCGACGCGTTCATGAACCAGCACCGGCAGCGCCCGACGCCGCCGAACGATCAGCCGCAAGGCTAAATCAAGGTCGATCTGCTGAAGGTTCAGCCTCAGGTCGATCAGCCCCCCACCTGATGGCAGCGAAGCGCCCGCCGGCTTACCAAGCCCGGCGGGCGTTTTGCTGCGGATATGGAACTTCGACATCCTCAGCAGGCCCCGGAATCATCCGGTGTCGGACGGCCCCGTCGCGAGATGATGATCGGTCGCCCTGCGGCGTGTCGGCGCGGGGCGGCAACATCGGCTTAAATCGCGAGCATTTGATTGTAAAAGCCTATAAATGGCTGCGGCGGCAGGGCTTTCGCCGGCCAAAGCCGTCCCTGGTAACCTCGCGTTAACCGCGACTGGGGTTTGGTTGGGCGCGTCGCATCGCGCAAACAGCCCTTGTTTTGACATGATGGCGGGAGAATGAGGCCAAGGCTTCGGCGGGCCTCCCAAGCGACCAGGACAGGGCTTTTCGCGTAGGCGCGTAACCGCCGCGATTGCAGCCGCCGTGGAACGGCTGCCGCATGGTCCCGCAAAAGCGGGACACTTGAGAGGATGCTGTCAATGAATCCGGCCGACCTGGGTCAATCCGCCCTTCCGGTTGCCTCCGGCGACGTCTCGCTGATCGCACTGTTCTGGCAGGCGCATTGGGTGGTGAAGCTGGTCATGCTCGGCCTCCTCACCTGCTCGGTCTGGGTCTGGGCGATCGCGATCGACAAGGTCTTTCTCTATTCCCGCAGCCGTCGCTCGATGGACCGCTTCGAGCAGGCCTTCTGGTCCGGCGAGTTGATCGAGGAGCTCTACCGCGCGCTGTCGGCCAAGCCGACGCAGTCGATGGCCGCCTGCTTCGTCGCCGCGATGCGCGAGTGGAAGCGCTCCTTCGAGAGCCACGCGCGCTCCTTTGCGGGCCTGCAGATGCGGATCGAGAAGGTGATGAACGTCTCGATCGCACGCGAGATCGAACGGCTGGAGCGGCGCCTGCTGGTGCTGGCCACCGTCGGTTCCGCCGGCCCCTTCGTCGGCCTGTTCGGCACCGTTTGGGGCATCATGTCGAGTTTCCAGTCGATCGCCGCTTCGAAGAACACCTCGCTCGCGGTGGTCGCGCCCGGCATCGCCGAAGCGCTGTTCGCCACCGCCATCGGCCTCATCGCCGCCATCCCGGCGACGATTTTCTATAACAAGTTCACCTCGGAGGTGAACCGGCAGGCGCAGCGGCTGGAAGGCTTCGCGGATGAATTTTCGGCCATCCTGTCCCGTCAGATCGACGAGCGCGGCTGAGGCCGGGTATAGTGTGACCACATGGTGAGCACCACGATACACATGGGCATGAGCATGGGAAGCGCATCCGGCGGCGGTGGCCGTCGGGGCGGCCGGCGCAAGGCTGTCATGGCGGAGATCAACGTCACCCCGATGGTCGACGTGATGCTGGTGCTGCTGATCATCTTCATGGTGGCGGCGCCGCTGCTAACCGTGAACATCCAGGTCGATTTGCCGCAGGCGCAGGGCGGCTCGGCCTCGAATGCCGAAGCCAAGCCGCCGCTCGAGGTGACGGTGAAAAAGACCGGCGGCGGTTGCCAGTCCAAGGTCGATGTCTATCTCGGCGATACCCAGATTCCGCTGAACGAGCTCGAGCCCAAGATCAAGGCGATCAAGGAAGCCAATGCCGGCGGTGAGGCCACGGTGAAGATCCGCGGCGATCGCGACGCCTGTTATTCCGACATGATGAAGGTGCTAGGCATGGCGCGCGACGCCGGCTACCGCGCCAGCATCGTGGTGATTCCGGACCAGGGCTCATGACGGCAAGGGACGTCATCGGCTTCCTTCGGACGCGCAAGGGCGTGGCCATGTCCGTCGCCCTGCATCTGCTCGTGATCGGCTGGGGCCTGTTCTCCTTCTCCGCGCGTTCGGTGGAAGCGCCGATCGAGGATGTCGTGCCGGTCGACCTCGTCGCCGACGACAACGTCGCCAAGGCGATGAAGGGCACCAAGGACGGCAAGAAGGAGCACACCGAAGCCGCTGGTCGAGAAGGTCGGCGATCCCACGCCGGCTGGACGACATCGTCGGCAAGATATCGAACAAGCCGCCGGTGGTCGCCGACACCGCGCCGCCGCCGACACCGGAGACCAAGGAAAAGCCGGTGGAGAAGAAGCCCGACCCGCCGAAGCCGGTCGAGAAGAAGCCTGATCCGCCGAAGCCCGTCGCCGAGAGCAAGCCGAAGGATCAGCCCAAGCCCGACGATAAGAAGGCCGACGAGAAAAAGCCGGATCAGACCAAGGATCAGCCCAAGACCGATCCGATCGCCGACGCCATCAAGAAGGAAGAGAAGAAGCCGCCAAAGAAGCAGGTCCAGCCGGCACCGCCGCCCAAGCCCAAGGCCGACCGCGTGTTCGACGAGTCGAAGATCGCGGCGCTGCTCGACAAGCGCGATCCCAGCCGCCAGGCGGTCACCGGCGCCGAACTCAACGCCAACGCGGCGCTTGGCACGGCGACGGGCGCAGCATCGGCGAATTCCGCGACCTGGACCTCGGCATTCCAGGCCCAGGTCGAACGTTGCTGGAAGAAGCCCTATGGCGCGCTTGACCAGCAGAAGACCGAGGTTGCCTTCGACATTCGTCTGAAGCGCGACGGCACCTTGGAGGCGATGCCGGTGCCGGTCGGCTCGCCCGGCACGCCCTATCTGCGTGCCTACCAGGACAGCGCCTTGCGGGCGATCATTGCCTGCCAGCCCTACAACCTTCCGGCCACGATGTTTGACCAATGGAAGTTCTTCGAGCCGGTGTTCACCGATCGAAATACCTGATGCGCGCACTGACCACACGTGCGCCCGACCGATTCAAGCGAGGTCTGACGAGATGACCGATCGAGATAAATTGCACATGACGTCGTTCCGTCCGAGCCGGCGCCAGATCATTTCCGGCATGGCCAGCCTGGGCGTGCTCGGCGGCCTTGCGGTCCCGCCGGCGTTGGCCCAGACGCGCTTCAAGGTCACCGAAGGCGAGTTCGCGCCGATCCCGATCGCGATCCCGCCCTTCGTGCCGGGCACGCCGGCTGACGGTGACGTCGCCAACGGCATCTCGCAGGTCATCAACAACAATCTCAAGCGCAGCGGCCTGTTCGCGCCGCTCGATCAATCCGCGTTCATCGAGCACATCACGAATTTCGACGCCGTGCCGCAGTTCGCGAGCTGGAAGCCGCTCAACATCGCAGGGCCTGGTCACCGGGCGGGCGACGCGTCAGGGCGACGGCCGGCTGAAAGCCGAATTCCGCCTCTGGGACGTGGCGTCCGGGCAGCAGCTCGCCGGCCAGCAATATGTCACCTCGCCGGAATATTGGCGGCGCATCGCCCACATCATCTCCGACCAGATCTATTCGCGGATGACCGGCGAGAAGGGCTATTTCGACAGCCGCATCGTGTTCGTCGACGAGAGCGGATCGGCCGAGCACCGCGTCAAGCGGCTCGCGCTGATGGACCAGGACGGCGCCAACGTGCGTTACCTGACCCGCGGCGCCGACCTGGTGCTGACGCCGCGCTTCTCGCCGTCGAGCCAGGAGATCACCTACATGGAGTTCGGGCAGGGCGACCCGAAGGTCTATCTGTTCAACATCGAGAACGGCCAGCGCGAGATCGTCGGCAATTTTCCGGGCATGTCGTTCTCGCCGCGCTTCTCGCCCGATGGCCAGCGCATCATCATGAGCCTGCAGCAGGGCGGCAACTCCAACCTGTTCGTGATGGACCTGCGCTCGCGCACCACGACGCGACTCACCGATACGCCGGCGATCGACACCTCGCCGTCCTATTCGCCCGATGGCAGCCAGCTCTGCTTCGAGAGCGACCGTGGCGGCAAGCCGCAGATCTATGTGATGCCGGCAAGCGGCGGCAACGCGCAGCGCATTTCGTTCGGCGACGGCACCTACTCGACGCCGGTCTGGTCGCCGCGCGGCGACTACATCGCCTTCACCAAGCAGGGGGGCGGCCAGTTTGCGATCGGCATCATCAAGCCGGACGGCTCGGGCGAGCGCATCCTCACCTCGGGCTTCCATAACGAAGGCCCGACCTTCTCGCCGAACGGCCGCGTGCTGATGTTCTTCCGCGATCCCGGCGGCAATGCCGGGCCGTCGCTGTTCACGATCGACATCTCCGGCCGTAACGAGCTGAAGCAGCCCACGCCGGGCTATGCGTCCGACCCGGCCTGGTCTCCGCTATTGGCCTGATAAGATCGTGCCCGGCGGTTATCCCGCCGGGCACCGCCTCGACCTTTCCGATCTCAGTTTTTTCTGTCAGTGATTTTCAGTCATGTCCGATCGCGACCAGTTTGCTGCTTCGTATCGGGGGCCGACACGCCGACGCGTGATCCTGGCCGGGCTCGGTGCCCTGGCTGCCGCCGCGCCGTTCCGCGACGCGATGGCACAAAGCAAGGTCGTCATCCAGAATGGCGAGATCGCACCAACTCCGATCGCGATTCCGCCCTTTCTGCCCGGCGGCCCTGACGACACCGAAGTCGCCAATGGCATCGCGCAGATCATCAGCGACAATCTGGCACGCAGCGGCATGTTCGCGCCGGTCGATGCCTCGGCGTTCCCGGAGCGGATCGCCGACATCGACACGGCGCCGCAACTTGCCGGCTGGCGCGCGGCGAAGGCTCAGGCCCTGGTGGTCGGTCAGGCGAAGAAGCAGGAGGATGGCCAGATCCAGGTCGGCTTCCGGCTCTGGGACATCGAGACCGGCCAGGACATGGTCGACAAGGCGTTCAGCTCGCCGCCGCAGAACTGGCGGCGCGTCGCCCACATCATCTCCGACCAGATCTACACTCGGCTGACCGGCGAGCAGGGCTATTTCGACAGCCGCGTCGTGTTCGTCGACGAAAGCGGTCCGGCGGACCGCCGCATCAAGCGGCTGGCGCTGATGGACCAGGACGGCGCCAATTTGCGCTATCTGACCCGCGGCGCCGAACTGGTGCTGACGCCGCGCTTCTCGCCGTCGAGCCAGGCGATCACCTATATGCAGTTCGGGCAGGACGATCCGCAGGTCTGCCTGTACAACCTGGAGACCGGCCAGCGCGACGTCGTCGGCAATTTTCCCGGCATGTCGTTCTCGCCGCGCTTTTCGCCCGACGGCCAGAGCATCATCATGAGCCTGCAGGAGGGCGGCAATTCCAACCTGTTCGTGATGGATCTGCGCACGCGCGCGACCACGCGGCTCACCGACACGGAGGCGATCGACACCTCGCCATGCTACGCGCCAGATGGCAGCCAGATCTGCTTCGAAAGCGATCGCGGCGGCAAGCCGCAGATCTATGTAATGCCCGCGAGCGGCGGCGAGGCGAAACGCATCTCGTTCTCCAGCGACGACGGCGCGATCTACTCGACGCCGGTGTGGTCGCCGCGGGGCGACTACATCGCCTTCACCAGGCAGGGCGGCGGCCAGTTCGCGATCGGCATCATCAAGCCGGACGGCACCGGGGAGCGCATCCTGACCTCCGGCTTCCACAATGAAGGCCCGACCTTCGCGCCGAACGGCCGCGTGCTGATGTTCTTTCGCGATCCCGGCGGCGAGTCCGGGCCGTCGCTCTATTCGATCGACATTTCCGGCCGCAATGAATTGAAGGTGCCGACGCCGGGCTATGCCTCCGATCCCGCCTGGTCGCCGTTGCTGACATAGGCCCGGTTCGGGCCATTTCGACCAGGACGGGCAGTTCATCGATGCTGACGCGGCGCCACATCATTGCGGGTCTCGGAAGCTGCGTCGTTGCGGCTGCTGTCTCCGGCCACGATGCGTTGGCCGATCCGCTCAGGCAATATCCGGTGCTGAAAGAATTTCTCCCAATCCGGATCGCCATTCCTGAGTTCGTGCCCGGTGCGGCGGTGGACCAAGAGACCGCCACCGGCATCGCGCATATCATCGCCGACGATCTCAAGCGTAGCGGGCAGTTCACGCCGCTGAATCCCGCAAGCTTCGCCGAGCACATCGTTGATTTCGGCAAGGTGCCGCAGTTCGCAGACTGGAAGCCACTCGACGAGTTGGTGACAGGGCAGGTGACGCACCAGGACGACGGCCGATTGAAGGTCGAGTTTCGACTGTGGAATGTGTCTTCTGGCCTGCAACTCACTGGCCAGCAATACGTCACTTCGCCGGACCAGTGGCGGCGGATTGCGCATATCATCTCGGACCAGATCTACACACGCCCGACCGGGGAGAAGGGCTATTTCGACAGCCGCGTCGTGTTCGTCGAGCAGAGCGGGCCGGCAGCGCAGCGGATCAGGCGGCTTGCGATGGTCGATCAGGATGGCGGCAATCCGCGCTATCTTACCCCGGACACCGAGATCGTCGCGCAACCGCGCTTCGTGCCGCAAAGTCAGACAATCTGCTACACCCTTTTCGGGCAGAGCGGTCCGCAGGTCTGTCTGTACGAGATCGAGACTGGACGGCGCGAGATCATCGACCAGCTTCCGGGCGCGCCGCTGTGCTCGCCGGGCTTCTCGCCAGACGGCAAGCGCCTCGTGATGAGTCTGGTCCAGGGCGACCGGGCCAACCTGTTCACGATGGACCTGGACTCGAAGCAGACCTCTCGTCTCACCGATCTGGCGGCGGCCGATACCGCGCCCTGGTTTTCGCCCGATGGCCAGCAGATCTGCTTTGAATCCGATCGCAGCGGGAAGCCGCAGATCTATGTGATGCCGGCCGGCGGTGGGGAGGCGCAGCGCATCTCGTTCGCTGGCGGCACCTCCTCGGCACCGGTCTGGTCGCCGCGCGGCGATGCCATCGCATTTACCAAGCAGGACGGCGGCCGGTCCGAACTCGGCCTCATCAAGCCGGACGGCTCGGGCGAGCGCAGCCTGACATCTGGCGCGCGGAATGCGAACTCCCGGATCGAAAGCCCGACCTTCGCGCCAAACGGGCGTGTGCTGATGTTTGTCCGCGATCCCGGCGGGGATGCCGGGCCGTCGCTCTACACGATCGACATCTCCGGCCGCAACGAATTGAAGGTACCGACGCAGGGCTACGCCTCCGATCCCGCCTGGTCGCCGTTGTTGACGTGACGATTTTGAGGCCATGTGCTTTGAGTCAAATTTGGCCATTTTTGCAGCGCTGTCGGACTCTGCTGATATTGCACGCAGATTCAGATCCAGCGCAGGCAGCGGCAAGGTTCCGGTAACGATGTTCCCTCAGAAAGACTTCATCTGCCACCGGTAATACTGGCGCGCCGAACAGGATGCGCGGATCGAATGCAGCTTGCAACTCAGAACGCGGATACGGACCAGAAGATGTCACCCGCGATTTAGGCGGCGTTGATTGATTCTCTCTTCCAAGATCCTTTGCCAATGTTCGCTGGCGCGCTCTGCGCGGCGGTTGCGGCTGTCATGACCGCGGTCAAGAGCGGCAATCCCCATCTGTGGCCTTGCGTCATCCTGTTGATCGTTATTGGCGCGTTTCGTTCCCTCGACATGCGCTACTACCGGAGCCTGCGGAACTCCGATCACGTGTCCCAGCCGACGATCGCGCGCTGGGAGTTTCGGTACCAAGTCAGCGCGATGATCTATGGACTGGTGCTCGGTGTCTGGTGCGCCACTGCCGTGATCGGCAGCGGAGATGCGGTCGTTCATCTGATCGCGAGCGCCGTCACGCTCTGCTACATGTCCGCTGGCGCCGGGCGGACTTACGGACGTCCCTGGATCTTCCACGTCCAAATCTTATTGGCCTGCGGGCCGCTCACGATCGCCCTGATTACCAATGGCAGCCCCTATTATCTTGGGATGGCAGCCTTCTGTGTACTGTTCTTTCTGTCGCTTAAGCACATCTCGACCAATCTGCAGAAGATGTTCGTCCGGGCCTTCGTCGCCCGCGAGCGCGAGGCGGCCCTCGCCAGCCAGTTCGATAGTGCGCTGAACAACATGCCACACGGGCTTTGCATGTTCCGCGCGGGTGGATGGCTCGCGGTGATGAACCATCGCTTCAGCGTGATGATGGACTTGCCCGACGATCTGATGAGTCGGGGCGCCAATGCCGAGAGCATCGTCAATGCTTGCGTGATCGCAGGCTCGATCTCGGCGGCAGACGGCAAGGCTATCCTTGAGGAGATCAAGAACACCAATCCGCATAACATCGTGACCAGCGATCCCGATGCGAGGCGCGACCGTTCGCTATCCTGGAGCTTCCAGCCGATGGCCGATGGCGGGGCGGTGATGCTGCTCGAGGATATCACCGAGCGCCGCCATGCCGAGGACCGCATCACCCATCTCGCCCGCTATGACGAGTTGACGACGCTGCCGAACCGCGTCTCGTTCCGCGACGAGATCGAAGGGCTCTTGAAGAAGCCGCGATCCGATGGCGAGTTGTCGGCACTTCTGTTCGTCGATCTCGACCAGTTCAAGCAGGTCAACGACACGCTCGGTCATCCCTGCGGCGACCGGCTGCTCTGCGCGGTCGCCGACCGATTGCGCGATATGCTGCGGCCGGAGGATTTCGTTGCCCGCTTCGGCGGCGACGAATTCGTCGTGTTCCAGCGCGGCATCCGCTCCAACGACGACGCCGCGACCTTGGCCCGGCGCATCGTCGATCAGTTGAGCGAGCGCTACAAGATCGACAACCATCTGGTCGAGATCGGCGCCTCTGTCGGCATTGCGCTGACCGCGCCGGGCATCAGCGCCGACACGCTGCTGAAGAACGCCGATATGGCGCTCTATCGCGCCAAGGCCGACGGCCGCGGCACCTTCTGCTTCTTCCGCGACGAGCTCGCCCAGACCGTCGAGGCACGCCGCATCCTCGAGCTCGACCTGCGCAAGGCGCTGGCCAATGAGGAGTTCGAGCTGTTCTTCCAGCCGCTGGTCAATCTCAAGTCCGGCAAGATCTCGACCTGCGAGGCGCTGCTGCGCTGGAACCATCCGGTGCGCGGCACCGTGTCCCCGGTCGACATCATCCCGGTCGCCGAGGACATGGGTCTGATCGTCGATCTTGGCCGCTGGATCCTGCGCCGCGCCTGTCTTGAATGCATGAAATGGCCCGATGGCGTCAGCGTCGCGGTCAATTTCTCGCCGCAGCAGTTCCATCAGCGCGACGTGCTGAGCGAAGTGCGCTACGCGCTCGAGGTCTCCGGCCTGCCGCCGCACCGGCTGGAAATCGAGATCACGGAATCCTCCCTGCTGCGCAATACCCAGCTGACCCACGATGTGCTGTCGCAGCTGCATGCGATCGGCGTCCGGATCTCGCTGGACGATTTCGGCACCGGCTATTCCAGCCTGAGCTATCTGCACAACTTCCCGCTGCAGAAAGTGAAGATCGACCGCTCCTTCCTGGAGGGCATCGACAGCGACCGTCCGCTGACCCTGCTGCGGGGCGTCGCGCGGCTGTCGGCGGATCTCGGCATGTCGGTGGTGGTGGAGGGGATCGAGACCAACGAGCAGCTCGAGCTGATCAGCGTCGACGGCACCGTGACCGAGGCGCAAGGCTATCTGTTCAGCCGCCCGGTGCCGGCGGTACGCGTCCGCCAGCTGCTGAATGCGTCGCACGGCCGCCGGTCGGCAGAAGAGCCGAAGCTTGCGGTCGTGGCGCGTTCGATCGCTTGATTGCATTTTTTGGTTATGCAATTTTTAGTGATGTCGCGTTGGCGCGGGGGTTAACCCTATACCGGTCTACTCTTTGCTTTTTCATTAAAGGGCTGTTAACGTTTTCCCCTGCTCGTCGGAGTTGTGTAGGCGTAAAGGGGTTGCGGAATGGTGTCGGCTGCTGAGACGAAAAACGCAGCTAGCATGAGGGGCTCGGACTTACTGAACCACGTCGATTATCGATTGGTGCAGACGGCTGAAGACAGAGAGCAGGTCTACAGGCTTCGGTATCGTGCTTATTTGCGCGAGGGAGCGATCCTTCCGTCCTACAGTGGTCGGGTCACCGACGAATATGACGACCTGCCGAACAGCTTCATTTTCGCAGTCTATGTCAGCGGCGAACTCTGCAGTTCGATTCGAATCAGCATTCTTACTCCGCATTGGCGCGAGTCGTTGTCGGCGGGAATGTTCTCAGATCTGATCCGTCCGGAGTTGGATCAGGGCAGAGTGATCGTTGATCCAACCCGCTTTGTTGCTGATTATGAAAAGGCACGCGGGCTTCCCGGGTTGCCTTATGTCACCGTTCGTTTGGGCTATCTTGCCTGTGCGCATTTCAACGCCGACATCGGCCTCGCTAATGTCCGGCCCGAGCACCGTGCTTTTTATCGCAAGGTGTTCCTGCAGGAGCCCTGGGGCGAGCCCCGGCACTATTCGGGGTTGATAAAGCCGGTCGGTCTCGTCGCCGCGCATTATCCGTCGATCCGTGATCGCGTATTTCAACGTTTTCCCTTTATGCGTTCGAGCGCGTTCGAGCGGCGCATGCTGTTCGAGCGTCCAGACCAGGCGATTTTCGTCAAGCCTCCGGTTCCCCAATTGGCCCACGCCAACCTCTGAATCGCTAACGCACAAAGCGGGCCGATTCGGCGCGCTTTGTGCGTAAAAAGCTGGATCACGCGTGCCGCTGGTGCGGCACGGCTGCAATAGTGCGCGAAAATCGACGCAAAGGGCACGGGTTCCGGGCTGGCCATCGCTTGCCTTCACCCTTGCGCCACATTTACAACCGATTAACCATGCCGGTCGCTTTTCGCCGATCGTTGGCATTTGGGCTGGGCTGGCAAGACCTCATCAAGGTTGACGGAACGTTCGCTTAACCATCGCCCTGTAGACCGGATCACAGTCTAGAACGTGAGCGTGGAGGCTCCCGGAATGAAATATCAGATGCGTATCCTCCAGGGATTGAAGTTGGCCGCCGTACTCGCGGTCGCGCTGTCCATGGGCGCCTGCGCCAAAAACGGTCTGAACGATGCCAACGCCATGGCGGGCGCCGCGACGCCGGGCAGCCAGCAGGACTTCGTGGTCAATGTCGGCGACCGCGTGTTCTTCGAGAGCGATCAGACGGATCTCACGCCGCAGGCGACCGCGACGTTGGACAAGCAGGCGCAGTGGCTGCAGGCCTATCCGCGCTATCAGTTCACCATCGAGGGCCACGCCGACGAGCGCGGCACCCGCGAATACAACATCGCACTCGGCGCCCGCCGTGCCCAGTCGGTGCGCAACTATCTGGCCTCGCGCGGCATCGATGCGAGCCGGATGCACACCATCTCGTACGGCAAGGAGCGGCCCGTTGCAGTCTGTAACGACATCTCCTGCTGGTCGCAGAACCGCCGCGCGGTGACGGTCCTGAACGCCAGTTCATGAAGCTGAACGACACTGCACGTTAGCTTAAAGTCATCAGGCCGGCGCTCCCTCGCGCCGGCCTTTTCTTTTTTGCGTTTCGCTCGAACGTCATTTGTATGAATCGCATTTTTGCCGTAGTCCGTCTGCCAATGAAGCGGGCTTTTGGTTCACCGCACGCGTCACGCTGATCCGGTCGTCAGGGCAAGATGTCATCCAAATTCCATCAAGGACGCGCCACTGCGGCGATCGCCGCGCTGGTGCTGTTGTCGTCGCAGGCGTTGTCGTTGCCGGCCAGATCCCAGGTGCTGGCGCAGGCCGACGAGGATCCCGAGGTTCGCATCGAGCGGCTGGAGAATCAGCTCCGGCAGCTGACCGGCCAGAACGAGGAACTGCAGTACAAGAACCGCCAGCTCGAGGAGCGGCTGCGGGCGCTCGGGGGTGGTCAACCCGGCGCGCCGGCCGGTCAGCCGGCTGTTGCCGCGACGCCGCCCGGCGGCGGTTACGGGCAGGGCGCGCAGCCGGCCTATAACCAGCCGCCGCAACAGCAACAATATGGCGCCGGTCAGCCCCAGCAGCTCTATCCGCCGCAAGGCTATCCGCAGCAGTCGTATGGCCAGCCGCAAGGCGGCGCGCCCGCACCGATCGCGCAGGAACAGCCGGCCGGCGGTGGCCGCGGCCATGGCGATGCCTTCGATCCCAGCGCAAATCCGGGTGCTCCTGGCGCACCGCGCGCGCTCGGCGGCGGCCAGATGCCGATGCAGAGCGGCGGTGGCGCGCCGACCGGCCTCGCCAATGCGGGCGGCGCGCGTTATCCGCAGGGCGGACCGCCGCCTGCAGCGCCGGGCGGCGGCGCAGGCGGGCTCGACACCCTGCCGCCGACGGCGACGCCACGCGACGAATACGACCTCGGCATCGGCTACATGCAGCGCAAGGACTATGCGCTTGCCGAGCAGACCATGCGCAACTTCACCCAGAAATATCCCAGCGATGCGCTGGTCGGTGACGCGCAATACTGGCTTGGCGAGAGCTTCTACCAGCGTCAGCAATATCGTGAAGCAGCCGAGACCTTCCTTGCCGTGAGCACCAAATACGAGAAATCGGGCAAGGCGCCGGACGCGCTGCTGCGGCTCGGTGAATCGCTGGCCGCGCTGAAGGAGAAGGAAGCCGCCTGCGCCGCTTTCGGCGAAGTGATACGCAAATATCCGAAGGCGTCCGCCGGCGTCAAAGCCGCCATCGACCGCGAGCAGAAGCGCGTGAAGTGCTGAGGGCTGCGCGCCTGAGATGCGCGGCTCGCGCGTGCGATGACGCGGGCTCGGTTAGCCGCGACGCCGCGCCAACCACCGCTGTCGTCCCGGCGTTGCGCCGGGACGCATAACCACCGACAGACTTTGTTGAGATATGCTGGAGCCACGGCTGCCATCCATCGCGACCCGCTGCGTTTATGGGTCCAGGCATTCGCCGGGACGACAGGGATGTTTGTCGATCCACCGGTGACCGCCTAATCTCCGCGCATGGCACAGCAGAAGACGGCGCACGACAAAACCCCTGACGACGACCGCCCGATCTCGGCAGCGGAGGCCGCGCAGCTGTTCGCGGGCTTTGCCGATGCACCGGCGCTGGTGCTCGCCGTGTCGGGCGGGCCGGATTCGATGGCGCTGATGTGGCTCGCCGCGCGTTGGCGGAAAGCGCGCGGCAAAGGACCGCGACTGGTCGCCGTGACCGTCGATCACGGCCTGCGGCCTGAGGCGGCGCGCGAAGCCCGCGCGGTCAAGCACGCGGCGCGCAACCTCGATCTGGCGCACCGGACCCTGCGCTGGCGCGGCGACAAGCCGGCCACCGGCGTGCCGGAAGCGGCGCGCGCGATGCGATACCGGCTGCTCGCCAGGGCTGCGAAGGCGGCGGGCGCGAGCCACATCCTCACCGCGCACACCCGCGACGACCAGGCCGAGACGCTCTTGATGCGGCTGCTGCGCGGCAGCGGCATCGCCGGGCTGGCGGCCATGGCCGCTGTCAGTGAACGCGAGGGGCTGCTGCTCGCCCGTCCATTGCTGGATGTGTCCAAGGCGCGCCTGATTGCGACGCTGAAGGCGGCGCAGCTCGATTTTGCCGACGACCCGACCAACCGCGACCCGGCCTTCACCCGGCCGCGCCTGCGGGCGCTGATGCCGGCGCTCGCCGCAGAAGGCGGCGATGCGCGCAACCTGGCGCGCCTTGCCGGCACGGCTCGCCCGCGCCAATGCCGCGATCGAGGTGCTGGCCGACGGTGCCGAACGCTACCTTGCCGTGACGGGGCGGGCGGCAGCGATGGCGCCAGACGCCGGGCCAGAGTTTCGAGCGTCAGCGCTTTTGCGGGTATGCCGGACGAGATCCGGCTGCGGCTTCTGATCCGCGCGATCAATCGGTCTCGGCACCGAAGGTCCGGTGGAACTGGGCAAGGCGGAGGCGCTGCTGGCTGCGCTGGACCGGATCTTTGCGGGGATTGCCGGTGGTGGCGGAGCCGTCCGGGGTACGCTAAAGCAAACCCTGGCCGGGGCCTTGGTCAGCGTCGGCAAGGGCCGGATCCGGATCACGCCGGCACCGGCACGCGGCCGGCGGTGAAAGCCTGCAGCTTCGGACCGGTCGCGAACGCTTTCGCAGCGCCTTAACCACCTGCAAGAACGCAACTTTCCTGCGCCATTTTTTACGCGGGAATCGGGTTGGGATGCGCTAAATAGTCCCGTGTGGTTCCCTTGGCATTATTGCGAGCGGCACCTAAATTAGGGAACGTCGACCAAGGGATTCCCTCGTGGCTACCTGGACATAAAGTCCGTAAAAGGTCGAAGGACAGACGGCCGCGATCCGCGCGACCACGAAGGAAAATCGATGAACGCCAATCTGCGCAATTTCGCCCTTTGGGTCATTATTGTCTTATTGCTGTTGGCGCTGTTCACGCTCTTCCAGAACCCGGGTCAGCGTGCCTCCTCGACGGATATCTCGTTCTCGCAGCTGTTGAACGAGGTCGACGCAGGGCCATGTCCGCGACGTGCAGATTCAGGGGCCTGAGATTCACGGCACCATGACCAATGGCACCTCGTTCCAGACCTACGCGCCGAACGATCCGGGCCTGGTGAAGCGCCTGTATGACGCCAAGGTGCAGATCACCGCGAAGCCGCCGGGCGATAACGTGCCGTGGTTCGTGTCGCTGCTGGTCTCCTGGCTGCCCTTCATCGCGCTGATCGGCGTCTGGATCTTCCTGTCGCGACAGATGCAGGGCGGCGCCGGCAAGGCGATGGGCTTTGGCAAGTCGCGCGCGAAAATGCTGACCGAGGCGCATGGCCGCGTCACGTTCGAGGACGTCGCCGGCGTCGACGAAGCCAAGCAGGATTTGCAGGAGATCGTCGAGTTCCTGCGTGACCCCGGCAAATTCCAACGGCTCGGCGGCCGCATTCCGCGCGGCGTGCTGCTGGTCGGCCCTCCCGGCACCGGCAAGACGCTGATCGCGCGCGCCGTCGCCGGCGAAGCCAACGTGCCGTTCTTCACCATCTCGGGCTCCGACTTCGTCGAGATGTTCGTCGGCGTCGGCGCGAGCCGTGTCCGCGACATGTTCGAGCAGGCCAAGAAGAACGCGCCCTGCATTATCTTCATCGACGAGATCGACGCGGTCGGTCGTCATCGCGGCGCCGGCCTCGGCGGCGGCAATGACGAGCGCGAGCAGACGCTGAATCAGTTGCTGGTCGAGATGGACGGCTTTGAGGCCAATGAGGGCGTGATCCTGATCGCCGCGACCAACCGTCCCGACGTGCTCGATCCGGCCCTGATGCGTCCGGGCCGTTTCGACCGCCAGGTCGTGGTGTCGAACCCCGACATTATCGGCCGCGAGCAGATCCTGCGGGTGCATGTCCGCAAGGTGCCGCTGGCGCCGGACGTCAACCTGAAGACCATCGCGCGCGGCACGCCCGGTTTCTCCGGTGCTGACCTGATGAACCTCGTCAACGAGGCGGCGCTGACTGCTGCGCGACGCAACAAGCGCATGGTCACGCAGTCCGAGTTCGAGGAGGCCAAGGACAAGGTCATGATGGGCGCCGAGCGGCGCGTCGATGGTGATGACGGAAGACGACAAGCGCAACACCGCCTATCACGAGGCCGGTCATGCCATCGTCGCGATTTCAGTGCCGGGTGCTGACCCCCTGCACAAGGCGACGATCATTCCGCGCGGTCGGGCATTGGGCCTGGTGATGCAGCTGCCCGAGGCGGATCGTCACAGCTACACGAGGCAATGGTGCGTGTCGCGGCTTGCGATCACGCTGGCTGGACGTGAAGCCGAGATCGCGCTGTCGGGCTCCGACAAGGTCACCAACGGCGCCTCCAGCGATATCCAGCAGGCCACCAACCTGTCACGTGCGATGGTGATGGAGTGGGGCATGTCGGACAAGCTCGGCCGCGTGCGCTACCAGAGCAATGAGCAGGAAGTGTTTCTCGGCCACTCCGTGGCGCGCTCGACCAACATCTCCGACGACACCGCGCGCCTGATCGATGCGGAAATCCGCAACCTGATCGAGGCCGGCGAGCAGGAGGCGCGCCGCATCATCACCGAGAGGCGCGATGACTGGGAGGCGATTGCCCAGGCGCTGCTCGAATACGAGACACTGACCGGCGACGAGATCGCCGATCTGTTGAAGGGCAAGAAGCCGAACCGCGAGTCGGTAACCGAGCCTTCGACCCCGCGGGCCTCTGCGGTGCCGCCGGCAGGCCGTCCGCGGCCGCGTCCCGATCCGGATCCCGGCCTCGAGCCGCAGCCGCAGGCGTAATCCTGAACTGCCTCATCCGATCAAAGCCCGGCCTCGTGCCGGGCTTTTTCGTTGGGCATGGCGAATCGGCCGAAGGCGATAGCCGCAGGGGTGCGCGCATGGCATCCTCGCGCGCAGAATGCCGGGACTGCGGCTGGAGAGCCGGCGCCGAGTGTTCGCGAGGAACGAACCGGGGAGGTTGCCCATGCGCTCATTCGCAGGGATCGGTGCGGCCTGTGCCATCAGTGCTTGCCGACGTCGGCGCTTCATGCCGCCGAGATGCGCGGCGTCAGCGCCAGTGAGATCAAGATCGGCCAGACCATGCCCTATAGCGGGCCGGTCTCCGCCTTTGGCGCGCTCGGCAAGGGCGAAGTCGGCTACTTCAAGATGCTCAACGAGCGCGGCGGCATCAACGGCCGCAAGGTCAATCTGATCTCGCTCGATGATTCCTATGCGCCGCCGAAAGCGGTCGAGCAGACGCGACGGCTGGTCGAGAGCGACGAGGTCGCGCTGATCTTCTCCTCGATCGGCACCGCGCAGAATACCGCGATCGCCAAATATCTGCAGAGCAAGAATATCCCGCAACTGTTTGTCGGCTCCGGCGCCTCGAAATTCGCCGACGTCGCGCAATATCCGCAGGCGACGGTCGGCGTGCAGGCGCCGTTCCGCTACGAGGCGCGGCTTTATGCGCGCTATGCGCTTGAAGCAGAACCCGAACGCGCATTTCGCCGTGCTGTCGCAGAACGACGATTATGGGCGCGACTATCTGGCGGGACTGAAGGACGTGCTCGGCGACACCTATGACTCCGTCGTCACCGGAGCGACCTATGAGGTCAGCGATCCGACCATCGACTCCCAGATCGTGAAATTGAAGGCGTCCGGTGCGGACGTATTCGTGATCGCCGCGACGCCGAAATTTGCAGCGCAAGCAATCCGCAAAAGTTACGAGATCGGCTGGCGCCCGCTGACGTTTCTCTCCAGCACCGCAGTCTGGATCTCCACCGTGATGAAGCCGGCCGGGCTCGAAGCAGGCGTCGGCATCATCTCCACGGCCTATGTGAAGGATCCGGATGATCCCGCCTGGGACAACGATCCCGGCGTCAAGGCCTGGCGCGCGTTCATGACCAAGTACGTGCCCGAAGCCGATCAGCACGACACCAACTACGTCAATGCGTACAACAGCGCGATGACCTTGGAGGCCGTATTGAAGGCCTGCGGCGACGACCTCTCGACCGAGAACATCCTCAAGCAGGCATTCGCGATCCACGACCTCGAGCTGCCGATGCTGCTGCCGGGCATCAAGGTCAACACCAGCCCGACCGACCACGTGCCGGTCGACCAGATGCAATTCATGCGCTTCAACGGCAAGAGCTGGGATCGCTTCGGCGAGCTGGAGACGGGGAACTGAACGCGCATGGCAGCGGCCTCGTGGTCGCCCGACCGCGCCCATCCATTCCTTAAACCTTCCTCAAGCCTATCCGCCTATGGCTGATGTCCGAGTGTGCCTTCAGGTGCAGGACGAGACCCGCATGGCCGAAAGCTTTCCCGCCTCTCGAATCAAGCCGCCGTCGAACGCGGTCCCGGGCGGCCTGTTCGTGCTGTGCTTTGCGCTGTTGTGCGTCAACGCCACCTTCTTCCCGACCTCGCTGTTCTCCGGCGGCTGGATCTGGCAGAAGGACGGGCTCGGCATCCCCACCGATTTCGTCAATGTCTGGGCCGCGGGCAAGCTGGCGCTGCAGGGCCACCCGGCGCTGGCCTGGGATTGGGACATCCAGCGCAAGGTCGAGATCGACTTGCTGGGGCAGGACTGGCCCGGCGGCTATTTCGCCTGGCACTATCCGCCGCCCTTCCTGTTCGTGGCGGCATTCCTCGCGCAGTTTCCCTACACCGTCGCCTTCGTCGGCTGGGTCTCCGCCAGCTTCGTGCCTTATGCTGTCGTGATGCGCGCCATCGTCGGCCGCGCCTTCGGCTTCGTGCTCGCCGCCGGCTTTCCGATCGTGTTCTCCAATGCGCTGGTCGGGCAGAACGGCTTCCTCACCGCCGCCCTGGTCGGCGGCACGCTCTATCTGCTGCCGGTGCGGCCGGTGCTCGCCGGCATCTGTCTCGGCCTCCTGACCTACAAGCCGCAATATGGCTTCCTGTTTCCGATCGTGCTGATTGCGGCCCAGCGCTGGACCACCTTCGTCTCGGCCGCCATCACGGCTGTGGCGCTGGCCGCGATTTCGGCGTTCGCCTTCGGTCTCGAAAGCTGGCAGGCCTTCTTCCATTGGCTGCCGCATTTCTCGCAGGCCTTCCTGGTCGAGGGCAAGGCGACCTGGTGGAAGCTGCAGAGCCTCTACTCGCTGATCCGCTATCTCGGCGGCGGTGAGCAGCTTGGCTGGGCCTGCCAATGGGTGCTGACATTGACGGTCGCGGTGGTGCTGGTGCTGCTGTGGCGCAGCCCGGTGCGCTATAGCGTCAAGGCCGCGGCGCTCGCGGTCGGGACCTTGCTGACCACGCCGTATCTCTTCATGTACGACATCATGGTGCTCGCGATCGCCGTCGCCTTCCTGGTGCGGATCGGCCTCAACGAGGGTTTCGGCCGCTACGAGCTGCCGGCGCTGGCGTGCCGCGCTCTTGCTGCCGGTCGTGTTCATGCTGTCTGGCATTCCCGCCGGCTTTGCCGCCAATCTGATCGTCGCCGGCCTGATTCTGCGCCGGGCCGGGTGTTGGTGGCGGCGCCAGCCGGCCGCCGCAGGGGCAGTGGTCGCCGCCGCCTGACGAGCACTTTGCTATCCTCTCATACCTTCTGACGAGCGGTTCATTTGCGACTTGTCATCCGGCCTGAATAGGTGTTCAGTTCTTCCGCTGCGACGATGGGGGAAAGTCGCCCAAAGCACGAACAAGAACACTGGACATGTGCGTCCTGGCACGAGGCCGGGTTGCCCGACCGGGATGAGAAGCGTCAATGGTGTATCGGCGAACCCACCAAGTGGTGAAGCGGCTGGCTGCGCGTCGCAGCGCCATCCTGGCCGCCGCCCGCGAAACTGCCGCTGAAGGCGGCATGGCCGCGGTGCAGATCGCGCCGGTCGCGGTCCGTGCCAATGTCGCCGCCGGAACGGTATACCGCTATTTCCCCTCCAAGGCTGATTTGATCTCCGAGCTGATCGCCGAGGTGTCGCGCGACGAGCTCGCTGCGATCCGTCGCGCCGCCGACGCTGCGCCGGGGCCGTCCTCGGCGCTGGCCGCGGCGGTTTCGACCGTTGCCGTGCATGTGCTGTCGCAACGCAAGCTCGCCTGGGGCATCCTCGCCGAGCCGGTCGATGTCGACGTGACGGCATCGCGGGTGGCGAGCCGCCGCGAGATTGCCGGCGAGATCGCGGCCCGGATCGATGCCGCAGTCCGCGCCGGGCATTTGCCGGCACAGGATTCCCAGTTGGGCGCAACCGCGCTGCTTGGCGCGCTGCATGAGGCGCTGGTCGGGCCGCTGGCGCCTGACAATCTCGACGATGCCGGCAAGCTGCGCGACACCGTGCAGGCGGTGACGCTTCTGGCCTTGCGCGCGGTCGGCGTGATGGATGCTCGCGCGCGCGGGCTCGTGGTGCAGGCGGTGCTGCCGGTGAAGAGCCTGGTCGGCGCGTAAAGCGCGGCCTTAAAGAAGATTTCACGGCTGATCCGCATCCTGAGACCAGGCTCCTTTCTGATTGCAGCGCTTGGCGCGCAATCATGACGCAGGCGTATCTCCTCCATGGTCATCGCGCGCAAATTCCCAGCGATGCCGGTCGTGGTCGCAGCCTCCCTATTAGTCGGCGCGCTCTACGCGCTGTCAGCCGGTGAAGACATCAACTGGGACTGGCAGAACTACCACGACTATGCCGGCTTCGCGCTGCTGCACGGCCGCTTCGACGTCGATGTCGCGCCCGGCGGCTTCCAGAGCTATCTCAATCCCCTGATCTATCTGCTGCCCTATGTGCTGCGCCATGGCCTGGCCGCGCCCTGGTGGGGCATCGTGCTCGGCGCGCTGCACGGCCTCAACCTCGCACTGATCTATTGGCTCACGCGCAATCTGCAGGGACAGAGCGGCCATCCGGCCGGGCCGCTCGCTGCGATGGTGATCGCCGCGTTCGGCCCAATGACGCTGTCGGAGGTCGGCACCAGCTTTGCCGACATCCTGACAGCGCTGCCGATCATCGCGGGCGTCGCGCTGATGTTTGTCGATGGCGAAGGGCAGGTGCAGACGCGCCGGCTCGTGATCGCGGGCCTGCTGCTCGGCGCCGCTGCCGGGCTGAAGCTCACCAACGCCACTTTCCTGATCGGCGCCGGCATCTCGCTGCTGCTGTTGACGCGGCCGTTCTCAGCGCTCCTGTGCTTCGGCGCGGGCAGCGGACTCGGCCTGCTCGCCAGCGGCGGCGCGTGGGCATTCAAGCTGTGGCGCGAGTTCGGCAGCCCGCTGTTTCCGTTCTACAACCCGCTCTTCCGTTCACCGGAAGCGCCGCTCGAACTCGATCGTCGATACCCGCTTCATGCCGCATGGCGTCCTGGACGCGCTGGCCTATCCATTTGATTGGCTGATCGGCGAGCATCCGTCATCGGAATGGCCGTTCCGCGATCCGCGCTTTGCGCTCGTCATCGTGCTGATGCTGCTGTTGCTCGGCGCCAGCGTCTGGTTCAAGCGCGCGCTGTGGCGTCCGAACGATCGCCGCCTGCTGCTTTTCTTTTGGGGCAGCTACGTCCCCTGGCTGCTCGCTTTCTCGATCCAGCGCTATGCGATCCCGCTCGAATTGTTGTCGGCGCCGGTGATCGTCCTGCTGCTGACGCGCTTGATCGAAGCGTGGCGACGCCAAGGACGATGCGCAGCATGTGATCGCGTTGCGGACGCTGCCGGCCGTGATCATCGTGGTGGCGCTCGCGATCGCGCTGTGGTCGCAACCGACGGATTGGATGCGCCGTCCCTGGTCCGACCCCTATCGGCCGCAGCTCGCGGAAGCCTTGCAGCGGCCTGCGACATTCCTGCTGCTGCAGAAGCCGCTCGGCTACATCGTGCCGATGCTACCTGCGGGCTCGCGCGCCTATCAGATCTCCGATGTGGTGCTGCCGGTCGTGCCAGGCGGTGTGCTGGACAAGCGAATTCGCGCCGGCCTCGCGCAGCCGCTGCCGGGCGGTCTCTGGGCGCTGTATCTGGCGGAGAGCCCCGACGGCAATCCGGCGCGGTTCGATCTGCTCGATGCCTACGATCTCAAAGTCGATCCGGCCCGCGCCTGCCTGCGCATCTCCGGCGCCGCGAATGCCGACGTCGCGGCGTGTCCATTGATTCCGCGTGTGCCGAAAGCATCGGCAGCCGCGCTGGACTCTGCCGATTGATCCGAGCCGACAGTGGTGCGCTTTCGTCGCCACCTTTCAGCCGCGACTTCCTCGCGACGCATAGTCGCTGAAATCCGTCGGTCGGGTAAATCCTCACGCGGTCTGGCGCGTGAGGTCGCGACCTTCCGTTTCGGCAAAGCCGGCTTGCAGGACTTCTTCGCGCTTGTGGCGCAGATGCGTGCGCAGGATGTGGGAAAGGCCGACGCCATCGCGACGCTGCAGCGCATTGAGGATCGCCTCATGCTCCTGAACCGCGAGCGCCCAGCGCTGTCGTCGTCATCGGCGTGACATAGCGCGCGCGCCGAATACGCGCGGTCACCGACGCATAGAGTCCCGACGAGCACGGGATTGCAGGCCGCGGCGACGATCGCTTCGTGAATGGCGCGATTGCAGTGGTAGTACTGGATCAGATCGCCCTCGCGATAATGCTGCACCATCGCCGCGTGCGCGGCGGCGATCTCCGCGATCTCGGCTGTCCGAGATGCGCTCGCAGGCAAGTTCTCCGGCGAGCGCCTCGAGGCCTTGGCAGACTTCGAACAGAGTCCCGCATGTCCTTGTCGGTCAACTTGGCGGCGCGCGAGCCGCGGTTGGGCAATAGCTGCACCAGACCTTCGGCCGCGAGCACCTTGAGGGCTTCGCGCAGCGGCGTGCGCGAGATTTGCAGCCGTTCGCACAGGTCGCGCTCGGGAATCCGCGCGCCGGGCGGAATTTCGCCGTCGAGCAAGATCGCCCGGATGCGCCCGACGACCTCCTCATGAAGCATGGAGCATGGTTCCATCTTTGCATTCAAAATGGGTCTCGCGCGCCTAAAACTACGAAATTTTGCTTGAAGAGCGCTAGATTTTGCATTCAGATTGTGAAAAACAAAATGTCGGAGCAGGAAGAGCCTGCATGTCGATCCCAAGCAGGGACAGCGCGCGCATCGGGCCGCTCGCGGGCCTCAAGGTCATCGATCTCACCCATGTCATGGCGGGGCCGACCTGCACGCTGATGCTCGCGGACATGGGCGCTGACGTCATCAAGATCGAGAAATGGCCGAATGGCGATGACACCCGCCATTCCGTGCCGCCGAAGATCGGCGATGAGGCCGCCTCCTTCCTGATGATGAACCGCAACAAGCGCGGCATCGTGCTGGACCTGAAGACCGACGGCGGCAAGCAGGTGCTGCGGCGGCTGATCGCGAGCGCCGACGTGCTGGTCGAGAACTTTGCGCCGGGCGCCATGGAGCGGCTCGGCTTCGGCTATGAGGAGCTGCACAAGCGAATTTCCGGCGCTGATCTACTGCTCGCTGTCGGGCTTTGGCCGCACCGGCCCGTACAAGCATCGCCGCGGCTTCGATCTGGTCGCGCAGGCGATGAGCGGCATCATGAGCTTTACCGGCGAACGGCCGGACGGCCCGCCGGTGAAATGCGGCCCGCCGCTGTCGGATATCACGGCCGGCCTGCTCGCCAGCATGGGCATCCTTGCCGCCTATACCCACCGCCTGAAGACCGGCGAGGGACAATGGGTCGAGACCTCGCTCTATGAGGCGGCGCTGGTACAGACCTATTGGCAATCGACCATCGCGCTCGCGGCGGGCACGGCGCCCCGCGCCATGGGCTCGGCGCATCCGCTCAATGCGCCCTATCAGGCGTTTGAGGCCTCCGACGGCTGGCTCGTGGTTGGCGGCGCCAACAAGAAGCATTGGCTGTCTGATGCTGGAAGCGCTCGGCGCGACCGAGCTTGCCGCCGATCCGCGCTTCGTCACCGGCGCCGATCGCATGGCGCATCTCAAGGAGCTCGAAGCGGTCTTGAGCGCGCGTTTCCGAACCATGCCGCGCGCGCATTGGCTGGCGGCGCTGGACGAGAAGGGCGTGCCCTGCGGTCCCGTCCACGACATGCTGGAAGCCTTGAGCGATCCGCAGACGCTGGCGCGCGAGATGGTCGTCGAGGTCGAGCATTCGACGCTCGGTCCGGTGAAGACGATCGGACTTGCCCGTCAAATTCTCGGAGACGCCGGGCAAGGTGCGCACCGGCGCGCCGGTTTACGGCGAGCACACCCGCGAGGTGCTGGCGCGAGCACGGGTTTGACGAGAAGCAGATCGAAGCGCTCGAACAAGAAGGCGCGATCGTGTCGGCACTGACGGGGCGCTGAGCAGCTCGCCCGACTGACGCCTGATACGGCACAGCAAACGAAAAGAAAAACGAATACCAAACGGAGGAAATGATGCGCGATCACGACGCAAATTCTGTTGTTCGCTGCCGCACTATGCTCGGCCGGCACGAATGTCAGGCGGCAGCGGCCTGGCAACCGCAGAAGCCGATCGAGTTCGTCGCAACCGCAGGACCAGGCGGCGGCACCGACAATCTCGCGCGTGCAGTCCAGAACATCATCACCAAGTACAAGCTGACCGACGAGCCGGTCGTCGTGGTCAACAAGGGCGGCGGCAGCGGCGCGGAAGGCTATGTCTACGGCAAGGCATCCGCGGGCGATCCCTACAAGGTGATCTTCGGCACGTCGAACGCCTGGCAGCAGCCGCTCGTCTCCAAGGTCGCCTTCAATTACACCGATCTGACGCCGATCGCGGCGATGGCGCAGGACGAGTTCCTGCTCTGGGTCAAGCAGGACGCGCCGTACAAGACCGCAGGCGACTATCTGAAGGCCGCCGCCGCCCACGACTTCAAGATGGGCGGCGCGCAGTCGAAGGATACCGACGAGGTGCTGACGCGCATGATCGAGAAGGTCGGGCACGTCAAGCTGACCTATATCCCGTTCAAGAGCGGCGCCGAGGCCGCCGTGCAGCTCGCCGGCGGCCACATCGATTCCCATGTCAACAATCCCAGCGAAAGCCTCGGGCAATGGCGTGGCGGGACGCAGCGCCCGCTGTGCGCCTTCAGCCCGAAGCGGCTGCCGGCAAGGGCCGAAGATCACGGCGACCGAAGGCTGGAGCGACGTGCCGACCTGCGTCGAGCAGGGCCTCGACATTCGCGCAATATGAGCAGCCGCGCACGGTGTGGCTGCCCGGCAAGGTCACGCCGGACCAGGCCGCCTACTATGTCGACCTCATGAAGAAGGTGCAGGCGACGCCGGAATGGAAGGACTACATCGAGAAGACCTCGCAGGTCGACACCTTCCTGACCGGGTGCCGAGTTCGACAAGTTCATCAAGCAGGATCTCGAGCACCTCAAGCAGGTCGCGAGCGAGCAGGGCTGGCTCATCAAGTGAGCCGGTGAAGGACTGCGCAAGAATGGCTTGTCGTCTCACGTCTGGCTCGAGACAGCGATGATATCGCGCCGCGCTCTCGAACTCGCAACCGCCATCCTCACCGGCAGCTTCGGCGTGGCGGTGCGTCGTCTCCAGCCTCGACAACGGCATCGGCTGGTCGAGCGACGGCGTCGATGCCGGCACGTTCCCGTTCCTGACCGGCATCATCATCGTGCTCGGCAGCCTTTATAATCTGGTGCGCGGCGTGCTGCCGGCCGCGACGCTCGCAAGCGTGCCCATCGCGATCACGCCCTTCGAGATGCGCCGGCTCGCCGGCCTGTTCGTGCCGGCCGCGATCTTCGTTGCGGCTCATCCCGCTGGCCGGGATGTATCTCGCTTCGGCGGGCTACATCTTCGCGGTGCTCGCCGTGCCGAGGCATCAATCTCTGCTGCGCGCGTTGGCGATGGCGGTCGTGACGTCGCTCGCGCTCTATGTCGTGTTCGAGCGCATGTTCGAGGTCACGCTGCCGCACGGCGCGCTCGGCCGCCGCGCTCGGCTTTTGACGGAGAGGACCGATGGATAATCTCCAAGAGCTCCTGCACGGCTTCACCATCGCGGTCACCGTGCCGCATCTGGTGCTGATGGTGATCGGCGTGCTGCTCGGCATTCTTGTCGGCGTGCTGCCGGGCCTCGGCGCGCCGAACGGCGTGTCGCTGCTGCTGCCGCTGACCTTCGGCATGCAGCCGGTCTCGGCGATCATCCTGCTCTCGAGCATGTATTGGGGCGCGCTGTTCGGCGGCTCCGTCACCTCGATCCTGTTCAACATTCCCGGCGAGCCGTCCTCGGTCGCGACCACCTTCGACGGCTATCCGATGGCGCGCGACGGGCGGCCGACGACGGCGCTCGCCACCGCCTTCGGCTCGGCGGCCTTCGGCGCGCTGGTCGGCGTGATCCTGATCACCTTCCTCGCGTCATGGGTGGCGCAGGTCGCACTTGCCTTCGGGCCGCCGGAATATTTCGCGGTCTATTTCCTCGCCTTTGCGAGCTTCGTCGGCATGGGCGGCGCGGCGCCGATCAAGACCGTGGTGGCGCTGGCGATCGGCTTTGCGCATCGCGGCGATCGGCATCGACACCGTGTCCGGCAGCGTGCGCCTCACCATGGGCATCGATGAACTGGTCAAGGGCGTGAGCTTCGTCGTCGCGGTCATGGGCCTGTTCGGCATCGGCGAGCTGCTGGTCGCGGTCGAGGAGGAATTTCACGCCCGCGCCGTTTCATCGAAGATCGAATGGCGGGAGGTGTTCCGCGCGGTCGGCCGCCTGCCGCGGCATGGCGTCGCCTTGCTGCGCAGTGCGGCGATCGGCTGCTGGATGGGCATCACGCCCGGCGGTCCGACCGCGGCCTCCTTCATGAGCTACGGCATCGCGCGGCGGTTCTCGCGCCGCGGCCGATACTTCGGCACCGGCGAGGTCGAAGGCATCATCTCGCCGGAGACGGCCGACCATGCCGCCGGCACCAGCGCGCTGTTGCCGATGCTCTCGCTCGGCATTCCCGGTTCGGCCACTGCGGCCGTCATGATGGGCGGGCTGATGATCTGGGGCCTCAATCCCGGGCCGATGCTGTTCGTCGACCAGAAGGATTTCGTCTGGGGACTGATCGCGTCGATGTATGTCGGCAACATCGTCGCCGTCGCGCTGGTGCTGCTCACGGTTCCGGTGTTTGCGGCGCTGATGCGGATTCCCTTCGCCATCATCGCGCCGCTGATCGTCATCATCTGCGTCGTCGGCGCCTATTCGGTGTCGAACTCCTATCTCGACGTGGTGCTGATGCTCGGCTTCGGCGTCGTCGGCTATCTCTTCAAGAAGCTGTCCTATCCGCTTGGCGCCGCTGGTGCTCGCGATCGTCATCGGCGACAAGGCCGAGGATGCGTTCCGGCAATCGATGCTGATGTCCAAGGGATCGCTTGGGATATTCTTTGCGAATCGGCTGGTGACGAGCCTGGTGGTCGCCGGCATCGCGCTGCTGCTGCTGCCGCTTGTTTTGCAGCTCGTGCAGTCTGCTGCGCAAGCCTGCAATCAGCCGCGGCCGATACGCCGAATCAGGAGAACGCGATCATATGACCATCGAGGCCGCTCATTGCGCTGGCGATGGGAGATCCCGCCGGCATCAGCCCGGAGCTGACGGCGAAGCTCGTCGCGTCTGGACGACATCCGCGCGCAGCTGCCGGCTCGTCGTGATCGGCGACCGGCGCATCTTCGATGAGGGCGCGCGCGTTGCCGGCGTCGACGCCGGAGCTCAAGACTGGCAGAGCAGGCACCAACTTCCGCAGCGAAGACGGCGATGCGCTGTTTGTCGATCTCGGCCATCTCGATCCGGCGGACAGTCGAGCGCGGCGTTGCGAGCCTTCGCGGCGGCACATTTGCGCTCGGCGAATTACCGACACGCGCTCGAATTCGGCCGCGACGGCCGCGTCGATGCGGTCTGCTTCACGCCGTTCAACAAGCAGGCGATGCGGCTTGCGCGCGCCGACTATGACGACGAGATCGCGTTCTCTGCCGAGGTGGTCGGACTCAAGACCGCCGGCCAGCGAATTCAACGTGCTGGACCAGCTCTGGAACGCGCGCGTCACCTCGCATATCCCGCTCAAGGACGTCGCCGTCGCGCCTGACCGGCGAACGCATCCACCGCGCGCTGACGCTGACCGATGCCTGCATGCGCAATGCCGGCTTCGCGCGGCCGCGCATCGCGGTGGCCGGCCTGAACCCGCATGCCGGCGACGGTGGCAATTTCGGCCGCGAGGAGATCGAAGTCATCGCGCCGGTGGTTGCGGCAGGCCAGCAGCGACGGCATCGCTGCCGAGGGGCCGTTTCCAGCCGACACGGTGTTTCTGCGCGCCAAAGCCGGCGCCTTCGATGCGGTGCTGACGATGTACCACGACCAGGGCCAGATCGCGATGAAGCTGATGGGCTTCGATCGCGGCGTGACGCTGCTCGGCGGCTTTCCGTTTCCGATCTGCACGCCCGGCGCACGGCACGGCGTATGACATCGCAGGGCGCGGCATCGCGTCAGTCGGCGCGAGCCGCGCGGCGTGCTGCTTGCGGCGGAGATGGCGGCTGCGACGTCAGTCACATCGCCAGCGTGCACGCCCCAATTCGGCAACGGCCCGCCCATAGCGTGCGGTGGCTGCCGCTGGCTGTTGCGCGGCGGCGTCGCGCGCAACTGGCGCGACGCCGCCCGTCGAGGGCCGCTCATCGAGGCGCGGTGTCAGTCCTCGTCTTCATCTTCCTCCTCCTCGGCGTCCTCAAGCTCCTCACGCCGCATGGTCGATCACGTCGATGGCATGCTGGGTCTCGATGAGGCTCTTGATCGCGGTTTCGGTCTCGCCGCTCTTGTAGCCGGCTGCGATGGTCTTGGCCAAGCTTTCGGCGAAGCTCCAGCAACACTGCGCGCGCGTTTGTCAGGATTTCAATTTCGTTATCGGCCATGTCGTTCCTCATGAGGCATTCCGGCCTGATTCGTAGCGCCGGCATATGGCGCGCGTGTGTCGAACAGCGCCGCCGCCTCTACAATCGCCGCGACGTCGCTGCGACTTGATACAAGTCCTGCTTGTGCGCAGGCGTTAGCTGCGGTGCACCGTCTTGTCCGGTCGACAAGGCGGCGCGCCGCCTTCAGGGCGGGTCATGCCATCGTATCGATCAGGGTCTTCGTCATCCGATCGTCCGGCCGCCATGACCTTGGCGTTGGCGGCGAAACTGTATCTGGCGACGAGCTGGCTGACCATCTCCTGCGCGAGGTCGACATTGGGGGCAGCAACGAGGCCATCCTGGTTGGCGAAGGGCGCGGATGGATCTGCGTCGTGACGGTGGAGGGTGTCAAGGATGTCACCGCCGTCTGCGTGCCGCCGGTCGCGCTTTCGGTTTGCACGACCTGCAGCGGCGTATAGGCCTGCGGTGCGCCTGATCGGTACGTGCCGTCGGCCGGCAGCGCGCCGGTGCTGCCGACGTTCGCAACGTTGCTTGCGGACACCTCCAGGCGGCGGGTTGCCGCGTTCATGCCGGACAATGCGATGGTCGAGATGTTGCTCATCGGAAGACGCTTCATTTGGATATCGTCGCGAGATAACCCGGTGGTCATAAGCAAGCCTGAAGGCCGCTGCGTGAATCCGCGCAAGCCGTTTCATGCTTCGTTTACCATCGATGGGTTACCCCAGTAACCAAATCCGCCGCCCGGAAGTCGTGCGGCAACATCGACAGCCCAGCGTGGTCGCTTCATCAACGGAGATCACGCATATGAAGCCGGAACTCGATACACGACTTGCAGTCTCGCCCGGTAACGCTATCCGCGCCGCGCGCCGATCGTTTCGCGCTTGCTGCTGCGGAGATCGCCGCGCGGATTCATGATGTCGCGCCCGCACTACGCGCGCGCAGATGGAATACGAAGCTCTTCGCCGCGTTCCGGTGGATGTGATCGAGACGCTGCGATCGATCGGCGTCTTCCGCTGTTCGCCCCGCGAAGTTCGGCGGCCTTGAGCTGGACCTGCCGCTCGGCCTCGACATCCTGTCGATGTTGAGCCGGATCGACGGATCGCTGGGTTGGACCGCGATGATCGGCAGTGGCGCGACGATCGTGCTGCCGTCGCTGCCGCAGCAGACATTGGAGCGCATCTACGCGTCCGGTCCCGACGTCATCTCCGGCGGTTCGGCGCAGCCGGCCGGTACTGCCGAGGCTGTGCCTGGCGGCTTTCGCGTCAACGGACGCTGGCCGTTCGCCAGCGGCTGCCAGCACGCCGATTGGATGTTCGTGATCTGCGTGATGACCAGGGATGGCAAGCCGCTGCCGGGACCGATGGGTGCCGGCGGTCCGCCGCAGATCCGCGCGGTCGCCTTGCCCGCAAGCGAGTTCATCATCGAGGACACCTGGATTGCGGCCGGGCTGAAGGGCACCGGCAGCCATCACCTCATCCTCAAGGACAAATTGGTTTCACCGGAACATTTCTGTGATTTCCCCGACAGCGTCGCCTGCCTGGACGGGCCGCTGTACCAGTCGGTCCTGCAGATGCTTCCGCAGTTTCATTCCGCCTTCTCGATCGGCGTCGCGCGTGGCGCACTCGATGATCTCCTGGCGATGGCGGCAAGCGGCCGGCAGCAACAGCGGGCGATGACATCGATGCGCGACTCCGAAACGTTCCAATACGAGGTGGGACGTGTCGCGACCGACATCGCGGCGGCGGAATTCGCAGCTGCAGGCGAGGCGGCGAAACTATGGGCCCATGCGGTCGCGGGCACGCTGCGTACCGACGCGCTGCTGGCCGAGTCCACCGCGCGCGGCGCCTGGGTCGCAACGATCTGCGCTCGCGCCGCCGATGCCTGCTTCACGCTCGGTGGCGGCAGTGCTGTATACGACAGCTCGCCTTTGCAGCGGCGGATGCGCGACCTTCATGCCGCCGCGCTCCATGCCACGATCCATCAACGTCACTTCGCCGAAGCGGGCCGGGCGCTGCTCGCGGGCGCCGCGATGCCGGAGGTCTCCGGCATCAGGGCTGCGGGTTAAGCCAAGGAGGCGACGGGTCTCGCGATGGCTCGTCGACGTCACCGGAAGTCGAGGCGCACGGCGTTATCTTGTGGTTCATCCGCTCGATCGCCGCTGCGGCCTCGGACGCGGACGAGATCAGCACATAATCGCCCTGGCCGGCGGCGGATCCGCCGGTCACGACAACGGCCCGTTTCGGGCAGATCCCGAAGCAGCCGGTCTGGATCACGCGCGCCGGCTTCAACCAGTCGCCGACGCGGCGCTTCGTTTCCGATTTCAACGCACGCCTGATCTCCTTGGCATCGCAGCTTCGCTTCAGGCATTTGCGACATACGAAGACGGGTGGCGCCCGGCGCGGGTGCACGACGGCAATTTTCTTCATCGGTGCAGAGCTAGGCATCTGACCCCGATCTCGCCACGGCGACGTCGGCGTGGCCGCCTTGCGTCACGCGGGATGCTCGCCGGGACGGTTGGTCCCGGGACGGTCAAAGCGCCCGAAACAACAGAACTATTGCCCGGCGCTTGAGCATATGTTCTGTTCCAGGCTCCGCGTAGGCCGGAAGGCGTGCGTGATGGATGCAACGGCATCGGGAGGATCGAAGAGCGGCGTCATGGCGACCAGCGACAACGATAAATCCCGGCTCGACGACGCCGCGCGCGCCGGCTGGCTCTATTTCATCGCCGGCCACACCCAGGATGAAATCGCCAAGAATGCTGCAGGTGTCGCGCGCCTCGGCGCAGCGGCTGGTCTCGTTGTGCCTGGCCGAGCGGCTGATCACCTTCCGCCTCGAACATCCGATCGCGTCCTGCATGGAGCTCGCCGCGCGGCTGAAGAGCCGGTTCGACCTCGTGCATTGCGACGTGGTGCCGACCGATCCGGCCGCGCCCGCGTCCGCCGCCGGCATCGCCGAGCGCTGCGCCAATCTGCTGGAGCTGACGCTGCGTTCGGAGACGCCGGTCATCATCGCGCTCGGCACCGGACGCGCGGTGCGCGCCGCGGTCGAGCGGGTGATCGCCGATCGATCGGCCGGAGCATCAGATCGTGTCGCTGGTCGGCAATATCCTGGCCGACGGCTCGGCGAGCTTCTTCGACACGGTCGGCCGGCTCGCCGACCGCACCGGCGCACGGCATTATCCGATGCCGCTGCCGTTCCTGATGGAGTCGCAGGACGAGCGCGACCGCATGGTCCGGATCGACGCGATCGCGAAAGTGAAGGCGGTCGCCGACAAGGCGGATCTGAAGCTGATCGGCATCGGCCAGATGGACCAGAAGGCGCAGATGCATGTCGATGGCTTCGTCACCCGCGAGGAACTCACCGAGATGATGCGGCTGGGCGCGGTCGGCGAGATCACCGGCTGGGCCTATGACGCCAAGGGCAAGCTGATCAAGGGCGGCACCAACCGCCGCCTCACCAGCATTCCGCCGCGATGTGCCGGCGAAGGCGCTGACGATCGCCGCCGCGCTCGGGCCGGCGAAGATCCCCGCGATCGGCGCCGCGCTTGCCGGCCGCCTGATCAACGGGCTGATCACCGACGAAGCGACCGCGCACGCGATCCTGGCCTGAGCGCGATGACCATGCTCTGTATCTCGCGTTGCGCCATCGCGACGTACGCCGTGCCGCGTCGCACAACTACAGGGCGCGGCAGCATGCTTGACAAAGTCGCCTCTCTATAGTGAACATAAGCCCAACGCGTGAGCATATGTTCAAAATTCGCGCGGGAAGAGGGAGGACAACCGTGAAGACAATCTTCACTGCGAAAGTTGCTTTGGGCGCCCTCGTGGGCGCAGCCGCACTCGCGATGTCGGCGCCGTCATTCGCCGAAACCACGCTGACCATCGCCACCGTCAACAATCCGCGACATGATCCGCATGCAGGGGCTGACCGGCGATTTCACCAAGGCCAATCCCGACATCACAGCTGAAATGGGTCACGCTCGAAGAGAACGTGCTGCGCCAGCGGTCACCACCGACATCGCCACCAAGGGCGGCCAGTTCGACGTGCTGACCATCGGCACCTATGAAGTGCCGATCTGGGCCAAGAAGAACTGGCTGGTGCCGCTCGACAATCTCGGCGCCGACTACGACGTCGACGACCTGCTGCCCACGATCCGCGACGCGGTCTCCGTCGACGGCAAGCTCTATGCCGCGCCGTTCTACGGCGAGAGCTCGATGGTCGATGTACCGCACCGACCTGTTCGAGAAGGCCGGCCTGAAGATGCCGGACAGCCCGACCTGGGACTTCATCGATCGACGCCGCCAAGAAGCTGACCGACAAGTCGGCCGGCGTCTACGGCATCTGCCTGCGCGGCAAGGCCGGCTGGGGCGAGAACATGGCGTTCCTGACCGCGATGGCCAATTCCTTCGGCGCGCGCTGGTTCGACGAGAAGTGGGAGCCGCAGTTCAACACGCCGGAATGGAAGAAGACGCTGTCGACCTATGTCGACCTGATGAAGGAAGACGGGCCCTCCCGGCGCGTCCTCGAACGGCTTCAACGAGAACCTCGCGCTGTTCAACGCCGGCAAGTGCGGCATGTGGATCGACGCCACGGTGGCGGCGTCCTTCGTCACCAACCCGAAGGATTCGAAGGTCGCCGACAAGGTCGGCTTTGCGCTGGCGCCGAACACCGGCCTCGGCAAGAACGCCAACTGGCTGTGGGCCTGGACGCTCGCGATCCCCGCCGGCTCCAAGAAGGTCGACGCGGCCGAGAAGTTCATCGCCTGGGCGACCAGCAAGGACTACACCAAGCTCGTCGCCTCGAAGGACGGCTGGGCCAACGTGCCGCCGGGCACCCGCACCTCGCTCTACAAGAACGCGGACTATCTGAAGGCTGCGCCGTTCGCCAAGATGACGCTGGCCTCGATCGACGCGGCCGATCCGAACCATCCGACCGTCAAGCCGGTGCCGTATGTCGGCGTGCAGTTCGCCGCGATCCCGGAGTTCCAGGGCATCGGCACCACGGTCGGCCAGGAGTTCTCGGCGGCGCTCGCCGGGCTCGATGACGGTCGATGCGGCGCTGGCCGCGGCGCAGGCCGCGACCGAACGCGAGATGAAGCAGCGCCGGCTACATCAAGTAAGCGCGTCCGAATCAGCTCAACGTCCTCCCGAGCTGATCGCTGCGGCCATCCCTCGGCGCAGCTCGGGATGGCCGCCTTTTCACTCTCCGTTCCGCGAAGCGGTGCGCTCCCTCGCCCCGTTCTGACGGGGAGAGGGCGTGACGGCGACGCCGGCGTCGCAGCGAGCGATACGTGTCGCATCACTTGATCGCCGTGACGGCACTCCGCAAGCGAGGCGAGGTCTCGAGCGGCGCAAGCGGCGCAGCTCGACCTTCGCGATCAGTCGACGGGGAGCAAGGCATGGCCACCAGACAGACGCAAACCTTGGCGCGGGCGCTGCTCGTCGCCGGCCGTCGGTCATGCTGCTGTTCATCTGGATGATCGTGCCGCTGGCGATGACGATCTACTTCTCGACCTTGCATTACAACCTGCTCGATCCCGACTCCGAGCAGCTTCGTCGGCTTCGAGAATTTCCGGTATTTCCTCACCGACCCCGCCTTCCTCGCCTCGCTCAGAACACGCTGGTGCTGGTCGGCTCGGTGCTCGCTGCTCACCATCGGCCGTCGGCATTCCCGTCGCGCTGCTGATGGACCAGCCGGTGTTCGGCCGCAACTTCGTGCGGCTGATGGTGATCGCGCCGTTCTTCGTGATGCCGACGGTCAGCGCGCTGGTCTGGAAGAACCTGCTGATGCACCCGGTCTCCGGCCTGTTCGCCTGGATCGCGCGGTCGTTCGGGCTGACGCCGATCGACTGGTTCACCGACGCGCCGCTGCTTTCGGTCATCCTGATCGTCGCCTGGCAATGGCTGCCGTTCGCGACGCTGATCCTGCTGACCGCGCTGCAGTCGCTCGACGAGGAGCAGAAGGAGGCGGCCGAGATGGACGGCGCCAGCGCGCTCTCGCGCTTCATCTATCATCACCGCTGCCGCATCTGGCGCGCGCCGATCACGGTGGTGATCCTGATCGAGACGATCTTCCTGCTCACCGTGTTCGCCGAGATCTTCGTCACCACCAGCGGCGGCCCGGGCCTGCAGACCACCAACATTGCCTTCCTGATCTACTCGCAGGCGCTGATCCAGTTCGACGTCGGCGGCGCCTCGGCGGGCGGCATCGTCGCGGTCGTCCTCGCCAACATCGTCGCGTTCTTCCTGGTGCGCATCGTCGGCCGGAACCTGGAGGCCTGAAGCGATGGCACGCAAGGTCACCACCGGCAAGCGTCGTCGGTCTCGACCGCCGGCGCCTGGCTGGTCGGCTTCCTGATCTTCTTCCCGATCCTGTGGATGGTGCTGACGAGCTTCAAGACCGAGCTCGACGCGTTCGCGATGCCGCCGATCGTTCCTGTTCTTCCACTGGACCACGGAGAACTACGCCGACGTGCAGGAGCGCAGCGACTATCTGCATCACGCCTTCAACTCGATCATCATCGCCGGCGGCTCGACGCTGATCGCGCTGCTGATCGCCATTCCGGCGGCCTGGTCGATGGCGTTCTCGCCGACCAAGCGCACCAAGGACATCCTGATGTGGATGCTGTCGACCAAGATGATGCCGCCGGTCGGCGTGCTGGTGCCGATCTACCTGATCTTCAAGAATTTCGGCCTGCTCGACACCCGCGCCGGGCTGATCTTCATCCTGATGCCTCGGCAACCTGCCGATCGTGATCTGGATGCTCTTCACCTATTTCAAGGAAATCCCGAACGACATCCTCGAGGCGGCGCGCATGGACGGCGCCACGCTCGGGCAGCGAGATCATCTATGTGCTGACGCCGATGGCGGTGCCGGGCATCGCCTCGACGATGCTGCTCAATCTGATCCTGGCCTGGAACGAGGCGTTCTGGACGCTTAACCTGTCGACCTCTGAACGCCGCGCCGCTGACCGACCTTCATCGCCTCCTATTCGCAGTCCGGAAGGACTGTTCTGGGCGAAGCTGTCGGCGGCCTCGACGCTCGCGATCGCGCCGATCCTGATCCTCGGCTGGTTCAGCCAGAAGCAGCTCGTGCGCGGCCTGACCTTCGGCGCAGTGAAGTAACGGGAGGGCTGGACCATGGGCAGATTCACACTTGCAAGGCGTGCAGAAATCGTTCGGGCCCGTCCACATCATCAAGGGCGCCGATCTCGACATCGACGACGGCGAGTTCGTCGTGTTCGTCGGCCCCTCCGGCTGCGGCAAGTCCACGCTGCTGCGCCTGATCGCCGGGCTCGAGGACGTCTCCGGCGGCAAGATCCTGATCGACGGCAAGAACGTCGTCGACGTGCCGCCGGCCAAGCGCGGGCTGTCGATGGTGTTCCAGTCCTACGCGCTCTATCCGCATATGAGCGTGCGCGGCAACATCGCCTTCGGCCTCAAGATGGCCGGCCTGCCCAAGGACGAGATCAACCGCAAGGTCGAGGCGGCGGCGGCGACGCTCAACCTGACACCGCTATCTCGACCGCAAGCCGCGCGAGCTTTCCGGCGGCCAGCGCCAGCGCGTCGCGATCGGCCGCGCCATCGTGCGCGAGCCGAAGGCGTTCCTGTTCGACGAGCCGCTGTCCAACCTCGACGCGGCGCTGCGCGTGCAGATGCGGCTCGAGATCGACGCGAGCTGCAGAAGCAGCTCGACACCACCACGATCTACGTCACGCACGACCAGGTCGAGGCGATGACCATGGCCGACAAGATCGTGGTGCTGAGCGCCGGCCAGATCGAGCAGATATGGCTCGCCGCTCGAGCTCTACGAACGGCCCGCCAACCTGTTCGTCGCCGGCTTCATCGGCTCGCCGAAGATGAACTTCATCACCGGCGAGCCCGCCGCCGCAGCGCGGCGCGGCGACCATCGGCGTGCGGCCCGAGCACTTCAAGGTCGATGCGCGACGGCCAGGGCTGGCCGGGCAAGGTCGTCATCGCCGAGCATCTCGGCAGCGACACCTTCCTCTATGTCGATGCGGGGCCGCTCGGAACGCTGACCGTGCGCGGCGCCGGCGAGATCGGCGTGAAGACGGGCGACCAGGTCGCGCTGGTGCCGGATCCGAACCGGATCCATCGCTTCGACGCCAACGGCAACGCGATTTTTGCGTGAAAGAGAGGGCGCCACCATCCGTGGCGTCAACGAGAAAGACGGACGACGGCCATGTATCTGGAAAAATTCAAGCTCGACGGCAAGACCGCGCTGGTGACCGGGGGAGGCCAGGGCATCGGGCTCGCCTGCGTCGAGGCGCTGGCGGAGGCCGGCGCCAGGGTCGTGATCGCCGATCGCGATGCGGCAGGTCGCCGCGGCAAGCGCAGGCCGAGATGAAGGCCAAGGGCCACGACACCGAGACCGTCGCTGATGGACGTCACCGACTCCGCGCGGGTGACGCAGGTCGCCGACGAGCTGGTCGCGCGCCACGGCAAGGTCGACATCCTCGTCAACAATGCCGGCATCGCGCGCAGCGAGACGCCGGCCGAGACCGTGACCGACGAGCATTGGCTCAACGTGCTCGACGTCAATCTCAACGGCACCTTCTGGTGCTGCCGCGCCTTCGGCAAGCACATGCTGGCGGCGAAGGCCGGCAACATCGTCAATATCGGCTCGATGTCCGGCTTCATCGTCAACAAGCCGCAGGAGCAGTGCTTCTACAACGCCTCCAAGGCCGCGGTGCACCATCTGACCAAGTCGCTGGCCGCCGAATGGGGCGCGCGCGGGCGTGCGGGTCAACGCGGTGGCGCCGACCTATATCGAGACGCCGCTGAACGCCTTCGTCAAGAACAGCCCGCGCATGTATGACGCCTGGATCGGCGGAACGCCGATGGCGCGGATGGGGCAGGTCGACGAGATCGCCTCGGTCGTGCTGTTCCTGGCGTCCGAGGCGGCGAGCCTGATGACCGGCAGCGTCGTTGTTGTCGATGGCGGCTACACTTGCTGGTAAGCTCACGTCACAATTGACGGGAGCGACCATGCGGCAAGCCTATATCGGCGTCGATGTCGGGACATCGAGCACGCGAGCGGGAGTGTTCGACGAGGCGGGCAATCTGCTCGCCTCTGCGAAATATCCGATCCAGCTCTGGCAGGAGGCTGGCGATATCGTCGAGCAGTCGTCCGCCGACATCTGGAACGCCTGCGTCACCTCGGTGCGGGCGGCGATGGCGGAAGCCGCCATCCCGCCGGAGGCCGTCAAGGGCATCGGCTTCGATGCCACCTGCTCGCTGGTCGTGCTCGACAGGCAAGGCGCAGCCGCTCACCGTCAGCACCTCAGGCGATCACGCAGCGCAACGTCATCGTCTGGATGGATCATCGCGCCATCTCACGAGGCGCGCGACATCAATGCGACGCAGGACGAGGTGCTGCGCTATGTCGGCGGCTCGATCTCGCCGGAGATGGAGATGCCGAAGCTGCTGTGGCTGAAGCGGCATCTGCGATCGAGCTTCGATGCGGCCGGCCACTTCCTCGATCTCGCCGATTATCTCACTTACAAGCGCCACCGGCTCGCTGGCGCGCTCGATGTGCACGGTGACCTGCAAGTGGAATTATCTCGCCCATGAGCAGCGCTGGAGCGCCCCCTATTTCGAGCGCATCGGGCTTGCCGATTTCGCGGCCGAGAATTACGCGCGGATCGGCACCGAGATCGTCGCGCCGGGCACGCCGCTCGGGCACGGGCTGTCAGCGGCAGCCGCGCAGGAGCTCGGGCTTGGTCGCCGGCACCGCCGGTCGGCGCCGCGCTGATCGACGCCCATGCCGGCGGCATCGGTGCGATCGGCGGCCGGCGGCCGACGGCGGCGAGGTCGATGTCCGCGATCGCCTCGCCTACATCATGGGGACCTCGGCCTGCATCATGGCCACCACGCGCGAGCCGTCCTTCGTGCCGGGCGTCTGGGGGCCGTATTATCAGGGCATGGTGCCGGGCTTCTGGCTCAACGAGGGCGGCCAATCGGCGGCGGGTGCGGCGATCGATCATCTGCTGCGCTCGCATCCCGCGCTTCGCCGAGGCCAGCGCTGCGGCGCATTGCGGCGGGCTCGACGTCATCGAGTTTCTCGAGCGCCGCATCATGGCGCGGGTCAAGCATGTCGGCGAGGCGGCGCTGCTGGCGCGCGACCTGCACATCCTGCCCGAATTCCTCGGCAACCGCTCGCCCTATGCCGATCCGGATTCGCGCGCGGTGATCGCCGGCCTCGATCTCGATGCCGATATCGGCGCGCTGGAGCGGCTGTTCGTCGCCGGGCTCTGCGGGCTGGCTTATGGCCTTGCCGACGTCATCGACGCCTTTGCCGAGAACGATGTCAGCAGCCGCATGGTGGTGATGGCCGGCGGCGCGTCGCGCAGCCCGCTGGTGCGGCAGATCATGGCCGATACCACCGGGCTCACGGTGGCGCTGCCGCGCACGCAGGAGCCGGTGCTGCTTGGCGCGGCCATGCTGGGCGCGGTCGCGAGCGGCGGCTTCCGTTCGCTCGCCGAAACCATGGCCTCGATGTCGGCGCTCGGGCGCGTCAGCGATCCGACCGATCCTGATGTCGCCGGCTTCCATCAGCGCAAGCGCCGCATTCACAAGATGCTGCGCGCGCTCGATCGCGACAGCCGCGCCATCATGCGCGACGAGCAGAGCGGAGGCGCACGGCATGATCCTGAGCTGCGGCGACGCGCTGATCGATTTCGTGCCGGCGAAAACAGCGCAAGGGCGCGATGCGCTGATGCCGGCGGTCGGCGGCTCCTGCCTCAACGTCGCGGTCGGGCTTGCCCGATTGGGCGCGCCGACCGGCTTCGTCGGCGGCGCTCTCGACCGACCTGTGGGGCGGCATGATCGCGGATCATGCGACCGCCTCCAACGTCGATCTGCAGCTACGCCACGCGCGGCGAGGATCAGACCACGCTGGCATTCGTGCGCATCGTCGCCGGCGAGTCGCATTACGCCTTCTATGACGCCGCGACCGCAGCGCGGAATTGGACCTATCCCACGGGCCGCATTCCGTTTGCGACCATCGACGCGGTCCATGTCGGCTCGACCACCTTGGTGCACGACCAGGGCGCCGCCGAGACGCTCGCGATGATCGCGGACGCAAGCCGCAGTGCGACGATCTCGTTCGATCCCAATTGCCGGCCGAACCTGGTCAAGGACCGGGACGCCTACCGCGCACGCATGGACGGCTTTGCCGCAAACGCCGACATGATCAAGATGTCGGATGTCGATTTCGACTACCTCCACGGCCACGACCGCTACGCCGAACGGGCCGAGGCGCTGCTCGCGGCCGGCTGCAAGCCTGTTCGTCGTCACCCGGGGTCCGAGCGGTGCGCTGGCCTGGCATTGCACCGCCGGCGCTGTCGAGATTGCTGCACCTGCGATCAACGTGGTCGACACGATCGGCGCCGGCGACAGTTTCCAGGCGGCGCTGCTGTTCGCCCTGCACAAGCAGGGCCGGCTCGCCAAGGCCGAACTGCCGACAATGACGGCAGGCCGAGCTGCGCCGCGCACTGTCCTTTGCGGCCTCCTGCGCTGCGGTGACCTGCACCCGTCCCGGTGCCGACCCGCCGCGTTGGTCCGAGATGTCGGCGACGTGGGATACGCTCGCCTAGACTGATCCGGACCATTGCGTTGCACTTTCGGAACTGGTTGTCTGTTTACCCGTCATATAGAGGCAGTCAGCGGCGGGATAGCATTGCCGGGCCGGGACCGAAATCCCGGCGTCCGGCTGGGTGATTGCGTCCGGTCAACAGGGAGGAACAGATGGCACCAACCGGAACCGAGCCGCTCTCGCGCCATGCGCTGGCCTATGTGCTGGCAGGGGGGCGCGGCAGCCGGTTGCTGGAGCTGACCGACAGGCGCGCCAAGCCGGCGGTCTATTTCGGCGGCAAATCCCGCATCATCGATTTCGCACTGTCGAACGCCGTCAATTCGGGCATCCGCCGCATCGCGGTCGCCACCCAATACAAGGCGCACAGCCTGATCCGCCATCTGCAGATGGGCTGGAATTTCTTCCGCCCCGAACGCAACGAGAGCTTCGATATTCTGCCGGCGAGCCAGCGCGTCACCGAGACCGGGTGGTATTCGGGCACGGCCGACGCGGTGTTTCAGAACATCGACATCCTCGAGAGCTACAACATCAAATACATCGTGGTGCTGGCCGGCGACCACATCTACAAGATGGACTACGAGACGATGCTGCAGCAGCACGTCGACCAGAAAGCCGACGTCACCGTCGGCTGCCTGGAGATGCCGCGCGCGGAATCCTCCGGCTTCGGCATCATCCATGTCAACGAAGACGACACCATCCGCGCCTTCATCGAGAAGCCGGCCGATCCGCCGCCGATGCCCGGCAAGCCGGACATGTCGCTCGCCAGCATGGGCATCTATGTGTTCGATGCCAAGTTCCTGTACGACGAGCTGAAGCGCGACGCCGCCGATCCGAATTCGACCCATGATTTCGGCAAGGACATCATCCCCTACATCGTCAAGAACGGCCGCGCGGTGGCGCACCAGTTCACGCCGCTCCTGCGTCCGCACCGGCGACGATCCGCGCAGCTATTGGCGCGACGTCGGCACTGTCGACGCCTACTGGTCGGCCAATATCGATCTCACCGATGTGGTGCCGGAGCTTGATCTGTTCGACCGCTCCTGGCCGATCTGGACCTATTCCGAAATCACGCCGCCGGCCAAGTTCGTGCATGACGAGGACGGCCGGCGCGGCGACGGCGATCTCGTCGCTGGTGTCGGGCGGCTGCATCGTCTCGGGCGCATCGGTCAAGCGGTCGCTGCTGTTCACCGGCGTGCATCTGCATTCCCACGCCCAGCTCGAGGGCGCGGTGATGATGCCCTATGTCCAGGTCGGCCGGCATGCGCGGCTGAAGAACGTCGTGATCGATCGCGGCGTGCAGATCCCGGAAGGTCTGGTCGTCGGCGAGGATCCCGAGCTCGACGCCAAGCGCTTCCGCACCTCGCCGAACGGCATCTCGCTGATCACGCAGCCGATGATCGACGGCCTCAATCAGTGAGTGATTTGAAATGAGCGGCTTGCGCGTCCTCTCGGTCGCCTCGGAAATCTATCCGATCGTCAAAACCGGCGGCCTCGCCGACGTCGCCGGTGCGCTGCCGTTGGCGCTGCGCAGCGAAGGGGTCGCGGTACGCACCTTGATGCCCGGCTATCCCGCCGCGATGGAGGCGTTGCCATCGGCGACCGAAGTGCTGTCATGGCCGCGATCTGTTCGGCGGACCGGCGCGGCTGCTGGGCGGCACGCATGCGGCATCTCGATCTGTTCGTGCTCGATGCGCCGCATCTGTTCGGGCGTCCCGGCAATCCCTATCTCGGTCCCGACGGCAAGGACTGGCCGGACAATGCCTTTCGCTTCGCAGCCCTGGCGCGCGTCGCGGCGGATATCGGGCTCGGTGCTGTGCCGGCTTTCGTGCCCGACATCGTCCATGGCCATGACTGGCAGGCGGGGCTTGCTGCCGGCCTATCTGCACTACAGCCATCGCGCGCACCCGGGCACGGTGATGACCGTGCACAATCTCGCCTTTCAGGGCCGCTGCCCGTACGAGCTGCTGGGACGGCTCGGCCTGCCGCCGGAATCGTTCTCGGTCGATGGCGTCGAATATTACGGCAGCATCAGCTTCCTCAAAGCCGGCCTGCAATTCGCCGATCGCATCACCACGGTGTCGCCGACCTATGCGCAGGAGATCCAGGGCGCCGAGCAGGGCATGGGGCTGGATGGCCTGCTGCGTGCAAGGTCCGGCGTGCTCTGCAGGGCATTCTCAACGGCATCGACATCTCGCGTCTGGGATCCCGCGCACGATCCCGCCATCGCCTCGCCCTACAGCGTCGACAACTTGGAAGCCGCGGGCGTCGAACAAGGCGGCGCTGCAGCAGCGCATGGGATTGCGGGTGTCGCCGGATGCCTTCCTGCTCGGCGTCGTCAGCCGCCTGTCCTGGCAGAAGGGCCTCGATCTGCTGTTTGCCTGCCTGCCGACCATCACCGGCGGCGGCATGCAACTGGCGCTGCTCGGCGATGGCGACGCGGATCTGCGCGACGCGTTTCGTGCCGCTGCCAGCGCCAATCCCGGCCTGATCGGCGTCGTCACCGGCTATGACGAGAGCCTGGCGCATCTGATTCAGGCGGGCTCGGATGCGCTGGTGGTGCCGTCGCGCTTCGAGCCGTGCGGCCTGACCCAGCTTTGCGCGCTGCGCTACGGCGCGCATCCCGATCGTTGCCGGCGTCGGCGGCCTTGCCGATACCGTGATCGACGAGCAGCGAAGTGTCGGATGCGACCGGCTTCAAGTTCTCGCCGGTCACGGCCGAAAATCTCGACCACGCGCTGCGGCGCGCCGCCGCGGCGTTCTTCGCCTCGCGCGGCCAGGGGTCGGACTGGCTCCGCATGCAGCTCAACGGCATGCTGACCGACGTCTCCTGGCGCCATCGCGCCGCGCGTTATGCCGAGCTCTATCGCCAGATCGTCGCACAGCGCGGCGGGTGATCGTGTAGGGTTAGTAAAGGCTCCTCGCTCCTCGCAATGACGACTGGTTGAGAAGGCGAGCTCTCGCCACATCGTCATTCCGGGCTCGCGCGTTCCGCGCGCTCCGGAATGACAGTGGGAGAGAGCCGCGCTTCATATTCACATTCGCATGGCCGGCATCCCAACCAGGCATCGACGTCCTGATCTTTGCGCTGGACGCTTCCGTATGGGGCATCCGATAGTCCGGCTCTGATGTCTGCGATATCGCGCCTCGACGCGGCGCACGCTTGAGGAACCATGCGCGTTTTCACCGGGACGCTTGCCACCGAGACCAATACCTTTGCGCCGATGCCGACCGGGCTCTCGGCTTTCAAGGAGCGCAGCTACTTCCCTGCCGGAACCCATCCTGAGCACATGACCATGTTCGCAGGTCCCCTGTTCGTGGCGCGACAGCGCGCCGCGCAATATGGCTGGACCTTGATCGAGGGCGTGGTCGCGGCCGCCAATCCCGGCGGACTGGTGACGCGCGCAGCCTATGAGACGCTGCGCGACGAGCTGCTTGCGGATCTCAAGGCCGCGCTGCCGGTCGATATCGTGCTGCTCGGGCTGCATGGCGCGATGGTCGCCGACGGCTATGACGATTGCGAGGGCGATCTGCTGGCGCGCGTGCGCGAGCTCGCTGGTCCGCGCACGGTTGTCGGCGCGGAGCTCGATCCGCACGCCCATGTCAGCGCACTGATGGTTGCGAGCGCGGATGTTCTGATCGCGTTCAAGGAATATCCGCATATCGACGTGCGGGAGCGCGCCGAGGAACTCGTGACCTTGTGCCAGCGCAGGGCGAAGGGCGAGGTCGCGTTCGCGCCGGCGCTGGTCGATTGCGAGATGGTGGTGCCGATCCACACCACGCGCGATCCCGGCCGCGCGCTGGTCACGCGCTTGCAGGCGCTGGAAGGCCAGGACGGCATTCTGTCGATCTCGATGATCCAGGGCTTTGCCACTGGCGACGTTCCCGACATGGGCAGCAAGGTGCTGGTCTATGCCGATGGCGACCGGATGAAAGCGCAGGCCCTCGCGCGCCAGCTGGCGGACGATGTGATCTCCTTACGCGACCAGCTTATGGTGCGCTATCTCGATATCGACACCGCGCTTGATCGCGCGCTTGGCACGGAAGGCGGCCCGATCGTGTTGGCCGACCGCTCCGACAATCCCGGCAGCGGTGCGTCGGGCGATTCCACCTTCATCCTGCGTCGCCTGCTGGAGCGCGGCATCACCAATGTGGCGCTCGGTCCGCTCTGGGATCCGATTGCGGTGCGCATCGCCTTCGATGCCGGTGTCGGCGCGCGCATCGCGCTTCGGATCGGCGGCAAGACCGGACCGCTATCAGGCGATCCCGTCGATGCCGAATGCACGATACGGGCGCTGATGCCCGATATGATGCAGGCGAGCCAGGCCGGCGGCACGCCCTCGCCGATGGGGGATTGCGCGCTGGTCAGCACTGGCGGCGTGGACATCGTGCTCAATGCGGTGCGCACGCAAGCGCTGAACTATGGCCTGTTCGCACAGCTCGGCTGCGATCCCACGGCGAAAAAGATCATCGTGGTCAAATCGGCGCAGCATTTTCATGCCTCGTTTGCCAGGATCGCCCGCGAGATTCTCTATGTCGGCGCGCCCGGCTCCGCCGATCCGAACTACGCCAATCTGCCCTACAAGAAGATCCGTCAGCCGAAATGGCCGATCTCCTGAACACACTCATTTCATCCCGGACGATGCGCGAGCTCTCATGACCGAGTCCCGAGAATCCTTCGACCTCATCATCCGCGGCGGCACCGTGATCGACGGCACCAAGGCGCCGCGCTTCGAGGCCGATGTCGGCATCCGCGAGGGGCACATCGCGGCGGTCGGCGATCTCTCCAACGCACATGCGGCTGCTGTCATCGATGCCAAGGGCAAGATCGTCGCGCCCGGCTTCATCGATTCCCACACCCATGACGACAGCGCCGTGCTGATCGAGCCCGAGATGCCGTTCAAGATCTCGCAGGGGGTGACGACCGTGGTGGCCGGCAATTGCGGCGTCAGCGTCGCGCCGCTGAAGCCGGGCACGCCACGACCGATGCCGCTTGGCCTGCTCTCGGCTGGCGGCGGACGCGAGACCGAGTTCGCCACCTTCGGCGAGTACATGGCGACGCTGCGTGCAAATCCGTCGTCGGTCAACATCGCGCCGATGGTCGGCCACACCGCGTTGCGCGCCTCCGTGATGAGCGATCTCGCGCGCCCGGCCTCCGAGAGCGAGATCGCCGAGATGCGCGCGCTGGTGCAGGAGGCGCTGGATGCCGGCGCGATCGGCGTCTCAACCGGCACGTTCTATCCGCCGGCGGAAGCCGCGCCGACCGAGGAGATCATCGAGATCTGCCGTCCGCTGATCGGCACCGGCGCGGTCTACGCGACGCATATGCGCAACGAGGGCGATCGCGTGCTGGATTCGCTGGAGGAGAGCTTTGCGATCGGCAAGGCGCTCGACGTGCAGGTGGTGATCTCGCATCACAAGGTGACCGGGCCTGTCAATTTCGGCCGCTCGAAAGCGACGCTGCCGGTGATCAGCAAGGCGATGCAATGCCAGTGCGTCGCGCTCGATTGCTATCCGTACAACGCATCCTCGACCATGCTGCACACCGATCCCGCCAAGCTCGGGGTCAAGGTCGTGGTTGCAGCCTCCAAGCCGCATCCTGAAATGGCCGGGCGCGATCTCGCCGACATCGCCAGGGAATGGGGCGTCGACCGGCTGGAGGCGGCCAAGCAGCTGCAGCCGGCCTCCGCGATCTATTTTTCGATGGAAGAGGCCGACGTGCAGAACATCCTGGCGTTCGAGCCGACCATGATCGGCTCCGACGGCCTGCCGTTCGGCGAGCGGCCGCATCCGCGTCTGTGGGGCACGTTCCCGCGCGTGCTCGGCTATTACTGCCGCGAGCTGAACTTGTTTTCGCTGGAGACCGCGGTGTGGAAGATGAGCGGGCTGACGGCGCAGAATTTCGGCATCAGACAGCGCGGCACCATCGCACTTGGCAACCATGCCGACATCACGATCTTCGATGCCGCCACCGTGCGCGACACCGCGAGCTATGACGAACCGTGCGTGCCGGCCGCCGGCATCGAGGCCGTGATCGTCAACGGCGCGCTGACCTGGTGGCAGGGCGAGCATCAGGGCGCCAGGGCAGGACAGGTGGTAGCGCGGGCGGGAGCGGCCGCCGATGCCTGATCCGTACGGCGTGCTCGACGTGCGGCGTAAATAATTGGGGCACTCGGATCTTTGCCGCATGCGCGGTGCACCCTCTCCCGCAAGGGGAGAGGGTGCACCGCGTTCGCGATGAGTGGATTCCAAACAGTTTTGGTCGAGGTCACCCGCCCGGCGCCGCCGTCGACCCTCGCACGATCAATTCCGGCGCCAGCACGACCTGCTCGCGCTTCGCCGACGGGCCGGAGATGCGATCCAGCAACAGCTTTGCCGCCGCCTCGCCCATGTCGCGCTGGGCGATCCGCACGGTGGTCAACGGCGGCGACAGCATGTCGACATAGGGCATGTCGTTGTGGCCGACCACGGAAATGTCGAAAGGACATCTCAGGGAGCGCGCCGCCAGCGCATCATAGACACCGAGCGCGAGCAGATCGTTGGCGGCGACGATCGCGCTTGGCCGCCTCTTGCGGTCCAACAGGCGCAGCGCCGCTTCGCGGCCGGCCTCACGCGTGTAGCTAGCTGCGATCTCCACCATGGTGTCGCGCGTCGTAAGGCCGGCGCGCGCGGCGCCGGTCTCGAAGCCGGCGCGGCGCCGCGCGCCGGTCGAAATGTTGGCCGGGCCGGCGACATGGCCGATGCTGACATGGCCGAGCGCTGTGAGATGCGCGACCGCAAGCCGCATGCCCTCAGTCTCGTCGCTCGCGACCGACGGCAATCGCGCGCTGCCGTCGAGCCGGTTCACCAGCACCGCCGGGATCGCAGCATCGAGACAATGCTTCACGATGGTGTCACGCAGGCTCACCGTCGCCAGCACCAGCCCGTCGACGCCGCGCCCGATCAGCCGATCGACGAATTGCTGCTGTGAGCCGTGCGCGCCGACATCGACCACGATGGTGGCATAGCCCGCGGCATCGAGCTGATCGGCGATGCCGGAGAGGATCGGCGGAAAGCCGGGGTCGGCGATGTCGGGCACCAGCACGCCGATCAACCCGCTGCGACCGGTGCGCAGCCCCGCCGCTGCCATGTTCAGCCGGTAGCCGAGCGCATCGGCGGCAGCATGGATGCGCTTGGCGACATCGTCGGCGACGAGATGCTTCATCGCCGGGCTGAGCGCGCGCGACACCGTCGAGGGATGCACGCCGCAGCGCTCCGCGATGTCCTTGATGGTCGGACGCGGCGCGCCCATCACAATGGCGCGATCGCGCTTCAGCCTTGCTCGCTTCTGCTCCATTCGTCCGTCTTCATTCCGCAATGCAACGACGATTAGTCTGTTGCGCAGCTTGACACCTCACGCGTGCATGCAATAAACGGCCCATTGCAATCGATTGCAATAGCTAATCGAAAATGTCCTCAGCTGGATATCCGCACATGACAGGCAACGCGCTCAAGCCGCATCTCGTCAGCCCGGAGCACCTCGATCCGCATTGGCGCTGGGATCGCGCCATTCCCTCGCACGGCCACATCTCGGTCGATTTCGAGCGCAGGGTCGACTTCGATCGCTTGCGGCGCTATCGCCTGGCGCGGGCGCGCGCGGCATTGAAGGCCTCCGGTTGCGGCGCGCTGCTGCTATTCGACGTCAACAACATCCGCTACGTCTCGGGTACCAAGATCGGCGAATGGGAGCGCGACAAGCTCTGCCGTTTCGCGCTGCTCGCGGGCGATGGCGAGCCGATCGTGTGGGATTTCGGCTCGGCGGCCGTGCATCACCGCATCTTCTGCGACTGGCTGGAGCCGGAGAATTGCCGCGCCGGCATGCTTGGCATGCGCGGCACGGTGCCACCCGCGGTCGGGCTGATGAAGGCGCATGCCGAAGAGGTGATGAGCCTGCTGCGGTCGGCCGGCGTCGCCGACATGCCGGTCGGCGTCGACCTCGCCGAGACCGCGATGTTCTTCGAGCTGCAGAAGGCCGGGATGAAGGTGGTCGACGGCCAGCAGGTGATGCTGGATGCGCGCGAGATCAAGAACATCGACGAGATCATGCTGCTCAACCAGGCGGCGGCCATGGTCGACGGCGTCTACCACTCGATCTACGAACATCTGAAGCCCGGCGTGCGCGAGAACGAGATCGTCGCGCTCGCCAACAAGATGCTCTACGAGATGGGCTCCGACGACGTCGAGGCGATCAACGCGATCTCCGGCGAGCGCTGCAACCCGCATCCGCACAATTTCACCGATCGCATCCTGCGTCCGGGCGACCAGGCCTTCTTCGATATCCTGCAGTCCTATCAGGGCTATCGCACCTGCTATTACCGTACGTTTAATGTCGGCCGTGCCACGCCGGTGCAGCACGATGCCTATAAGCGCTGCCGCGAATGGCTCGACAACGCGATCGCGCTGATCAAGCCGGGCGTCTCGACCGACACGGTCGCGAGCGTCTGGCCGAAGGCGGAGGAGTTCGGCTTCCCCAGCGAGATGGCCGCGTTCGGCCTGCAATTCGGTCACGGGCTTGGGCTGGCGCTGCACGAGCGGCCGATCATCTCGCGGCTGGTCTCGCTCGACAATCCGATGGAGATCAAGACCGGCATGGTGTTCGCGCTGGAGACCTATTGCCCGGCAGCTGACGGCTTCTCCGCCGCGCGCATCGAGGAGGAGGTCGTGGTCACCGACAAGGGCTGCCGGGTGATTACGCTGTTCCCAGCGGAAGAGCTGCCGATCGCCAACCGCTACTGAGCTTTGAGAGATAGGGGAGAGAGCAATGACCGCGACGCATTCGCTGGGCTGGATCGGCATGGGCCGCATGGGTTTCCCGATGGCGGAGCGGCTGTTGAAGGCCGGCCACAAGGTGGCGATCTGGAACAGGACCCGCGCCAAGGCCGAGCCGCTGGCGGCCAAGGGCGGTCGCGTCGTTGATCGCGTCAATGAGCTCGCGTCCTGCGACATCGTGTTCTCGATCGTCTCGACCGGCAACGATCTCGAGCAGATCTATTTCGGTCCGAACGGCCTCGTCGCCGGTGACGGTCCGCGGCCGAAAATCCTGGTCGATTGCTCGTCGATCGGCGTCGATGAATCGGAAAACATCGCCGCACGGCTCAAGGAGATCGGCTGCGCCTTCGTCCGCGCGCCGGTGTCGGGCAACGGCAAATGCGTCAAGGCCGGCAAGCTGTCGTCGGTCGTCTCCGGCCCTAAGGGCGCGTTCGAGACCATCACGCCCTATCTGAAGGTCGTGGCCGCGTCGGGGGTGTCCTATGTCGGCGAGGGCGAGCTGGCGCGCATCTGCAAGATTGCCCACAACGTCATGCTCGGCGTCGTATTCCAGAATCTGCTCGAGGTTACAGTGCTCGCGCAGAAGGCCGGCGTGCCGCGCCACGCCTTCCTCGACTTCATGAATGCCAGCGTGATGGGCTCGGTGTTCACCAAGTACAAGAGCAACGCGCTGGTCAACCTCGACTGGACCACGACCTTCACCCCGCCGCTGCTGCGCAAGGATCTCGATCTCGGCCTGCAGGCCGCGCGCGAGCTCGGGGTCGCGATGCCGATCACGGCGACCGCGCGCGAGGCGCTGCAGGCCCATATCGGCACCGCGCATCTGCAAGGAGATCCGGCCGCCTACCTGGCCAAGGATTTCGCCACGCTCTTGGAATCCGTGGCCCGCAACGCCGGCATGACCCTGCAGCCGGAGAACGTGCCGACACCGACCGGGCTGGAGACGGAGGGATAGGTATTGCTCGTCGGTTCATGCCTGATTGATCGCGCGGCAGAACAGATGCACCCTTTCCCCTTGCGCGAGAGGGGTGGCGCCGAAGGCGCCGGGTGAGGGGTCTCTCTCCGCGTGCACGAACTCGTGGAGAGAACCCTCACCCGGCTCAATCTCGCTGCGCGATCTTGAGCCACCCTCTCCCGCAAGGGGAGAGGGTACACCGCCGACGCCGTTGCAGCCTGAGTAGTCACCCCACGCGCGGCCTACGTCCTTCGATCGGATAGGCCGGATCGTTGTAGCCGGGCGTCGAGGCATGGCCTGTCACGACGAGACGGTCGATCAGCGCCTCGTCATCGGCGGCGAACGGATATTCGAGCGCGCGAATGTAATCGTCCCAATGCGTCTCTGTGCGCGGGCCGGCGATGACAGATGAGACCAGCGAGGAGTTCAGCACCCAGGCCACCGCAAGCTGACCGGCAGTAAATCCCTTGGCTTCGGCATGGCGCTTGATCTGCTGCGCCAGCGCAAGCGACTCCGGCCGCCACTCGGTCTGCATCATGCGGGTGTCGTTGCGCCCGGCGCGGCTGTCCTTGTCCGGCGCGGCATCGACGCTGTATTTGCCAGTGAGCACGCCGCGCGCCAGCGGGCTGTAGGGCACGACGCCGAGGCCATAAAAACTGCAGGCCGGCAGATGCTCGACCTCCGGCATCCGGTTCATGGCGTTGTAATAGGGCTGGCTGACGATCGGCCGGTCGATGCCGAGCCGGTCGCAGATGTTGCAGATCTGCGCGACGCGCCAGGCGCGATAATTGGAGAGGCCAAAATAGCGGATCTTGCCGGCGCGCAGGAGATCGCCGAGCGCACGCACGGTCTCCTCCAGCGACGTCGCGTGGTCCTCCTTGTGCAGATAGTAGATGTCGATCACGTCGGTGCCGAGCCGGTTCAGGCTCTCGTCGGCTGCAGCCAGCACCCAGCGCCGCGACAGGCCGACACGGTTCGGATCGTCGCCCATCGGGTTGGCGAGCTTGGTGGCGAGGATCCACCGGTCTCGCTCTCCGGCGATGGCCCGGCCGACCACCTCTTCGGAGCCGCCCTTGTTGTAGGCATCCGCGGTGTCGATGAAGTTGATGCCGGCATCACGCGCCTTGGCGACGATGCGCGCAGACGTCGCTTCGTCAGTCGGGCCGCCGAACATCATGGTCCCGAGGCAAATCGGCGAAACCTTCAGGCCGCTGCGGCCGAGTTGGCGGTAGTGCATAGGATGCCTCGATGGTTGATGTGACGCGACATACTAACTTACGCGCTCTTCAAGATCTTGAACACGCCGCTCGCCATCGCGATCACGCGGTCGCCGGCCGTGACCTCGGTGGTGATGAAGATCAGGGTCTTGGTGGTGCGGACCACATGCGGCCGCGCGATCAGGGTCTCGCCGATCCTGCCGGCATCGACGAAATGCACGTCGAGCTGGACGGTGGCCAGATGCGGCTTGCCGGAGACGAAGCGGGCGGTCATGCCGCAGGCCCGATCGGCGAAGGTCATGATCACGCCGCCTTGAACCAGGCCGCGGCGATTGTGATGTTTGTCCTCGGCGTGCAGCGCATATTCGTAAACGCCGTCGACATTCCGCTGCCACACCGGGCCGATCAGATGCAAGAAGCCGGTGGTGTCGACGATCTCCCAGCCGTCGGATTCGAGCTTGGCCAAGGCCGTCTTCGTCATGCGCCACCGCGTCCCTTCAATGAAATCCGGCTGCTTTCATCACGGCCAGCCGTGATGTAGTCAAGCGACATGGCCCTGCCATTTGACGATACCACCCGACGGAATATTGCAGAGCGCTGCGCCGCGTTCGTGCGGTTGCGCGAGGGCGACGCGACGTTGCCGTTGAAGCGCGCGGCGGTGGCGATCGCGCTTGTCCCGTCCGATCGCGGCGCGGCGGAGACGGCGCTGCTGCTGACCCGTCGTGCCGCGTCGCTGCGCACGCATCGCGCGCAATGGGCGTTGCCGGGTGGGCGGTGCGACGCCGGCGAGACGCCGGTCCAGGCGGCCTTGCGCGAACTCCATGAGGAGCTCGGCCTGGCGCTTGCGCCGGACGCGGTGCTCGGGCTGCTCGACGATTATCCGACCCGTTCAGGCTATTTGATCACGCCTGTCGTGACGTGGGTGGGCGAAGATGCCGCGCCGGTGCCGAACCCGGCCGAAGTCGCCTCCGTGCACCGGGTCGCTCTCGCTGCGATCGCGGCCCATGACGCTTTCGACTTCGTCAATATCCCGCAAAGTACAGGGCGGGTGATCCGCTTCCATGCCCGTGAAGGCCTGATCCACGCGCCGACCGCGGCGTTGATCTATCAGTTCCGCGAGGTGCTGGCCGGACGCGATACCCGCGTCGATTTGCTGGAACAGCCGGTCTTTGCCTGGAAGTAGCCGTGGTTTCGGCTACAACCGGGCCATGCATCTCCCTCCGATTCGTTCCCTTCTCGTGATCACCGCCTTGTCCCTGTCGCTTGCAGGACCGCCGCTGCGCGCGGCCGGGCCGGCGGCGCCCATGAACGCGATGGCCCAGGCGGTCTCGCCGGAAGCGATCGCCGACTATCAGCAGCGGCTCGCGGAATACAAGCAAGCCCGCACCGCCTTTGACGCGGACGCGGGCGCCTATTGGAAGGCGATTGCCGACAAGCGCCGGGGCCGCAACGCCAAGCGGCGCGACCACGTGCCGATCGAGCTCGACGATTACGTGCTGGAGCAGCCGCCTGTTTATACCGGGCCGAAGCGGCCGGTCAGTCCGATACCCGAGCCCGAAGGCGAGCGGCACGAGCCCAAATATGTGCCCGTCGTCGCGGACCTGCTGCAGGCGGCGCGCGATCAGTTCCAATGGACGCCGCAGCAGCCGGCCAACGACATCGACTTCAAGCGCGCTTATGCGCGTTTCGCTGCAGCCAGCGGCCTGACACGCGAGCAGGCGGTGCGGGTCTACGCCTTCGAGACCGGCGGCAACGGCCGGCACGATTCGCAATCCGGCTTCAAGGGCAACCGCGCGATCTCGACCGCGATCGGCTACAACCAGCTGCTCACCACCAACACCGTCGAGCTGCTGGCCGAGCAGGGGCCGCTGTTCATCCGCGTGCTGGGCGAGCGCGTCAGCCAGACCTCGGGACCGGCCCGGCAGGCGATGGAGCACAAGCTTGCCGTGCTGAAGAAGATGGTGGCGATCGCCCGCTCGGTGCCGGACGATTGGTCGGCGCATGAGCAGATCGGCGGCAGCCTGCAGGGCTGGGCGCTGCATGCGATGGTGCTCGACATGGATGTCGGGCCGATGCTGCAGACCTACAAGCTCCTCACCTCGGTGCTATTCGCCCGTGCCAGAGGCTTCACCCGCCCGCTGACCGCCGCCGAGCTCGAGATGATGAACCTGACCGGCGACGGCACCGGCTACGACATGGTGACCATGCCGCTCGAGATGCGTGACCAGGTGCCGACCACGAACTTCTTCGGACGCTCCGGCTATGAGCGCAATCCGGTCGCGGTCAGGCACAACACAGTGGCGAAGCTGTTGGCCGTCACCAACGCGCGGATGGATTCGCTGAGCAATCTGCCGGGGTCGCGGGAGCTGGTCGGGGCATTCAATTAAGCGGCCCGCGCACTGAGAAGCTGCTGCAGCGAGTCAGGTGCACCCTCTCGCGCAAGGAAGAGGGTGCACCGTCCATGCGGCAATAAAGGCGAGCAATCTCTTGCGCCCCGCCCAATTGGCGCGCCGCTCAATCCGCGCCGAACATGAAGCTGCCGTCGCCTTCGAGATAGGGGCCGGTTCGCATATAGAGCTGGCCGTTCGCGCCGATGAAGAACAGGGTGCCCTTCGGCACCTTCCTCGCGCCTTTGAGCAGCAGGTTGGCGTTCTTGGTGCCCATCTTGTAGGCGAAAGTCTTGCCGTCCTTGCCGTAGCCATAGCCCATGTCGGGCTTGAGCTCCCATGGTGTGGGCGCGGCCGGCTCGGCGCTGGCGGCGGTGATTGTCGCGCAGCCGACCAGGGCCGCCGCGGCCAAGATTCTCAAGATTGCGATCGTCATCTCATCCTCCTTGCACCGAAGCAGCCATCTCATTCTGAACAAATCACGAACGCAATTGCCGTGCCATTGCAATCGGGCGTTCTGCCGCAGCGGCATGCAAGCATCACTTTGTGATTTCTCGTACTCCGCCACGCGACTATCTTCCATCCATACGATAGAACAAATCTTTCCGGGAAATTGCCTGTGGGGGACGATTCGAATGAACCAGGTCACGAAGTCGGTTGTGTATGTCGCATGGGCGCTGGTGACGCTGGTTTCCGCTGCGCACGCGGACGAATTCAAGCTGTCCAACAGCCAGCGCATCGCCTGCAGCCGCGGCTTGTCCCCCGGCAAGCTCAACACCGCGACCTGCAAGTCCTACACCTATGTGTTCAACGTCAAGACGTCGGAATATTTCCGCTGCCAGGTCTCGCTGTCGCTCACGCGGGATAACAAGGAAGTCATCAACGTGCAGACCGACGGCGGTTGCGCCAAGAAGCCGCGCGTGTTCGACACCGATTCGAATTACACCTTCGACGCCACCGAATCCGAGCCCGCCGACACCACCTCGTTCTTCGGCTCGGGCGGTTATTCGATCTGGGTCGCCGATACCACCCAGCAGAAGGTGCGCGGCTGCATCACCATCTCCTCGGGTCTCGGCTCCGACATCTCCAAATGCCTGGACATGACGTTCCGGTGACGCTTCCGTAGCTAGGGTGAGCGTCAGCGATACCCGGAGCTTGCCGCACAGACGCCCGGATGTCGCTTTCGCTCATCCGGGCTGCTTTTCTGATATCGGCAATGACGAAGGCCGCCGTCAGTACCCCATCCGCGCCGAGGCCGGATGGCCCGGCACCTTGAAGCGTTTGCCGGTGTCGGTGACCTTGGTGCCGTTCACCTTCAGGATCGAGAAATCCTGATCGAGGAAGTTGCCGGCCAAGAGATACTTGCCGTCGGGCGTGAACAGGATCGCCTCGGGCAGGCCGCCGACCTCGATGTCCTGCGTCTTGGTCACCTTCTTGCCGTCGATCTTCAGGATCGAGACGCTGCCGTTCTTCTGGTAGAAGAACGCATTCTTCATGTTCGAGCCGCGCAGGATCGCAGACGCGGCGAGGTCGCCCTTTGGGCTCATCGCGACGCCCTCCGGCCCGTCGCCGACCACGACGCGGTCGATGATGACAGGCGGATTGGCGCTGAGATCGATTACGCTGGTGGTGTCGACGCTGCCGTCGGAGGCACCGGCGGCGCCATTGTCGGAGGTCAGCGCCAGCTTGCTGTTCGGCGTCACCACCACATTGTAGGGCCACTGCCCGGTCGGCAGGTCGACCTTGTTGTAGGTGACCTTGCCACCCGCGACATCGAGGATCGAGACCTTGTTGGCAGGGAAGCGCACGGCGAGCGCGCGCTTGCCGTCCGGTGTGAACTGGACATGCGCGACGCTGTCCGGGAAGCTCACGGTATCGGTCACCTTGACGTCGGTGCCGTCGACCGACAGCACGCTGACCGAGTTGTCGCCGCGATTGGCGACCAGCGCCATCTTGCCGTCCGGGCTGAAGCTCAGGCCCGAGGGCTGCTTGCCGCCCGTGATGGTGTCGGCGAGCTTCGGCGGATTGGCCTTGAGGTCGATCACATAGATCTTGTTGTCCGGCGCCTGCTTCAACGCGTCGCCATCCTTGATGACGTCGACGGAATCGGCCACCAGCGCCACCGCGCCGGTGGGGTCGATCGCGACGTTGACGGGAGGCCCGACCACCGAATTCTTCAGCGGCAGCGAGGCCACGATCTTCGGGCTCTCCGGATTGGCGAGATCGACGATCAGCACCTGATCCTTGCCGGCCGGCGCCAGCACGACCTTGCCGTCGGCATCCCAGCTCGTCTTCTCGTCGAGGCCGACGATCATGAAGGGCTTTGCGCTCGCCGACGTCAGGCAACTGGCGGCGAGCAGCGCAAGGCTTCCCGCAAAGCTCCTACGAGCAGGCGCGAAAGATGAGGTGCAGGCATCGGCGTTCTCCCAGAATGGCCGGCCTCTGACGGGCCGGCTTCGGTCGGGCAGCCTATGCGGGAGGCCGCGTTGTTGCCAGAGCGAAAGGCGTGCGGAAATGGCGTGAGAGCCCGCCATTCGGGCTGGTTGACGCGGGCCGGCGGGCCCGTCCAATTTGCCGGCAAGCAGAAGAGCAAGGGAGAAAGCGATGGATCGTCTCAAGGGCAAGGTCGCCATGGTGGTCGGCGCCGGCTCGATCGGGCCGGGCTGGGGCAACGGCAAGGCGACCGCGGTGACGTTTGCACGCGAGGGCGCGCAGGTGTTCTGCGTCGACCGCAACGGCGCCGCGGCCGAGGAGACCGCAAAGATCATCACCGGTGAGGGCGGCCAGGCCAGGGCCTTCACTGCCGACGTGTCGCGCGCCGGCGAGGTCGAGGCGATGGTCAAGGCCTGCCTGGACAGCTACGGCCGCATCGACGTGCTCGACAACAATGTCGGCATCGCCGAGATGGGCAGCGTCGTCGATGTCGAGGAGTCCGAATGGGACCGCGTCTTCGCGGTCAATCTGAAGAGCGCCTATCTCGCCATGAAGCACGTCATTCCGGTGATGGTCGGCCAGGGCGGCGGCTCGATCATCAACATCTCCTCGGTGGCCTCGATCCGCCAGGTCGGCATCTCCTATGTCAGCTATGGCGCCAGCAAGGCGGCGATGAACCAGATGACGCGCACCACGGCGGTGGAGTTCGCACCCAAGCATGTGCGGGTGAACGCGATCCTGCCGGGCCTGATGAAGACGCCGATGGTCGAGCATTCGGCCGGGCTGGCCGCGAGCTACGCCAAGGGCAATGTCGAGGAGATGTGGAAGAAGCGCGACGCCCAGGTGCCGATGGGCCATATGGGCGAAGCCTGGGACGTCGCCAACGCCGCGCTGTTCCTGGCCTCCGACGAGTCGCGCTACATCACCGGCATCGAGCTGATCGTCGATGGCGGGCTGACGTGTAGGAGCTAATGCCGCCGTCGCCCCGGCGAACGCATCTGGTGCGCACATATCTCGCGGCGAGCCACTTCAACCTCTCCCGTAAAGAACGGGGAGAGGTTGATCACCGTCGATGGCGCGTCATCCCGCAAATCCACCCTGATCGAGAAAGATGCGTTCTTCCGCCGTCGTGATGCGACCGAGGACGGCGTTGCGATGGGGGAAGCGGCCGAAGCGCCTGATGATGTCGCGGTGACACGCGGCGTAGCGCACGGACTCCTCATCGAGCTCGCCGATCAGCGCCACCGCGCGCTCCTGATCGGCGAGATCCTCGGAATGACTAAATGGCAGATAGAAGAAGTCGCGCAGCTCAAAGCAAACCTGTCGGTCATGGCCGGCCGCGATGGCGCGGTCTGCGATCTCGCGGGCCTTCGCATCGCTTGCGTACATCCAGGCCGTGCCGCGGAACGCATTGCGGGGAAACTGGTCGAGCAGGATCAGCAGCGCCAGCGCGCCGTCCGGACTTGCAAGCCAGCCGTCAAGCTCGCCACGCGTCGCGGCTTCGTGCGCGCCCAGGAATCGCTCGCGAAAACGGCGGTCGAAGCCGGCATCCTTGGCGTACCACATCGGCTTGCCGGCCTGCTGCCAGAACGAGACGACATCGCGCGGCGTCACCGGCGCTGTGCTGATGCCTGTTGGTTGATCCATGGCCATGACGCGCTCGCCTCACTCTAGCCCTGCGCGCTGAGCTCGGCGCGGTCGAGCTCCTCCTCGATCTGATGGAAGGCGTCGTCGCCGATATCCTCGGACTGGCGCAGCGACAGGATGGCGCGACGGGCGGCAGCCAGCGCGCGCCGCCGCAACGGATCGGCCGGCAGCTCGGTCGTGGTGATGCCGCCGTCCGGATTGCCTTCGGCCTGGATCAGCACCTCGCGATATTCCCGCCGCAACAGCTCCGCTTCCAGCGAGCTCTCGCCGTCGATCTCCTGCAAGGCGGCGCGATAGGCGGCACCGCGGGCGTGCGCGACCTCGTTTCCGACCGGGCTATCGTCCTTGAGCTGCAGCGCCAGGATCAGGGGCCGCAGTGTCAATCCTTGCAGCACGAGCGTGCCGAGCACGACGGAGCAGGCGACCAGCAGGATCAGGTCGCGATTGGGAAAGCCGTCGGGCAGCGCATAGGCGGAGGCGAGCGTCACGATACCGCGCATTCCGCACCAGGAGACCGCGACGCCGCCCCTGAGCGACGGCGCCTCGCGCGCGGTCTGCGATCTCAACCATCCGCTGACGGCGAGCGTGCGCATCGTCACGCCGTAGGTCATCACCCAGACGATGCGCGCAAGGATGACGGTGACGAGCACGCAAGCGGCGATCTCTGCATATTGCAGCCGGACCACGTCGTCGAGCCGGGACCAGATCGGGCCGAGCTGCATGCCGATCAGCACGAAGGCCAGGATGTTGAGCATGAAGACCACGGTCTCCCAGACCGCATAGGACGGAATGCGCAGCCGCGCCGGCGTGCGCGCCGGTGCGGTGCGGGCGATCGTGACCGCATAGGCCACGACGGTCAGGATGCTGGAAAGGCCGACGTGCTCGGCCGCGATCCAGACCACGAAAGTGCCGGTGAATTGCAGGATGATCGCGGTCGGCGTATCGGTCACGCGCTCCGTGATCCGCAGCCAGATCCGTGCCGCGAGATTGCCTGCGACCAGGCTGCCGACCAGCGCCAGCATGATCGAGGGCACGAGGCTGCTCAAGCTGACATGATGCAGCAGCGCGATGCGCACCGCGAACCGGTAGATCAGAAGCGCGCTGGCGTCGTTGAGCAGGCTTTCGCCCTCCAGGATCTTCAGCATGCGATAGGGCAGGTGAACCTGGCGCAGGATGGCGACGGCCGCGGCAGCATCGGGCGGCGCGACGATGGCGCCGAGCGCGATCGCCGCCGACCACGGCATGTCGGGCACCAGCCAATGAGCCACCATTGCGACCGCGGCCGTCGTCACCGCCACCGCCATGATGACCAGCATGGACACCGGCAGCCAGTTGTTGCGGAGGTCGCGCAGCGAGGTGTCGTAGGCGGCATCGAGCAGCACCGGCGCGACGAACACGGCCAGGGTCAGGTCCGGATCGAGCGTCCAGGTGGGCACCGCCGGCACGAAGGCGAGCAGCACGCCGCCGACAGCGAGAAGCGTCGGGTAGGGCACCTTGATCCGCCTCGCCAGCGCGGACAGCACGACGGCCGCGAGCAGCAGGCCGATGGTCCATTCAAATGTCGTCAATGTCCGGCTCCCGAATTATGCTTGGGGTGCGAAGCCTGTATATTTGCCGCAAAGCGCTGCGTCAGCAGTCTCTTCAGCCATCGTTGGGTTGCCGAATTTTGAAAAATCCGATCATCGTGCCCGTTCGCGCATTGGCAGAAGCCGCAGCGCTATCATAGCGCCGCAGCCTGCATCGTCTGTTTTTGATCACGGCACTATGGCTCATGCTCGCCGCCCATGCGCACGCCGTCGGCGCAACGGAGCCGATCAAGGAGCCGGTGGTCGATCCCGCGGCATGCGTCGCGGCTGCCGAGGCCAATGACGCCGACAAGATCCTGAGCTGAATGCGGCAAGCTGATCGACAACGCCAACACTGCGCGCGCCGACCGTATCAACGCGCTGATCGCGCGCGCCTCCGCGTTGATCCGGAAAGGCGAGCCGGATCGCGCCATCGCCGACTACGACGTCGTGCTGCAGCTTGATCCGGCGCTGGCCGACATCTTCAATGCCCGCGGCGAGCTCGAGCACATGAAAGGCGATAGGGTCCGAGCGCTGTCGGATTTCGCCGCCGCGCTGAAGCTCAATCCAGCGCATGCCAGCGCGCGCGCCAATTACCGTGCGCTCGGCCTGGAGCTGGAACGGCTGGGCGCGCAGATGGCGGTGGCAGGCAAGCCGAGCTTCAGCTGCGCGCAGGCGCGGCGCCCGGTGGAGAAGGCGATCTGTGCCGACCCCGAGCTCGCCGATCTCGACCGTGAGATCTTCGCTGCCAATACCAGGGTGGTGCGGGAAGCAACCAGCGCCAGCCCGCGCGATGGGCAGGCCAGGCGGCGGGAGCAGGAGCAGTTTCTCGCCCGTCGCGACGCCGGCTTCGGCAAGCCCGGCTTCGATCTGAAGAAGGAGATGCGCGACCGGCTCGAGCGGCTTCAGGCCGTCGGCGGGTCTTGAGCTGCTCCTTTGATCGATCGGGCAGGGCCTTTCGGCTTGAAATACCTCTCCATCCCATGACAATGGCAGCGAAATAGAGGCGGCATTTCGCATCGTCATGCCCGACTTTGGCCGGGCATCCACGTCTTCGAGAGTCACGGAGCGAGACTCGGCATGAAACTTTTTCCTGTCCATCCATGACTGCAGAAAACCCTTCCATGGCAAAGCCGGTCAAGTCCCGTTGCGGTACGAGCAGGACCATCACGATACGGCCCATGCAGCAGAGTGACGTGCCGGAGCTGCTTCGGCTGATGCGCGCGATTGTCAGCTTCGAGCGCGGCGAGAACTTCCACCTCGACGAAACGGCGTTGCACCGCCACGGCTTCGGCGAGCGGCCCGAGTTCGGCGCTTTCGTCGCAGATAGCGGCTCGGGCGCGCTCGCGGGCATGGCGGTCCATTACGAGATTCCGTTCATGCATACGCTGCAGCCGTTGTTGATGCTGAAATGGCTCTATGTCGATCCGGATTGGCGGGGCGAACGCGTCGGTCAAAGGCTGATGCGACAGATGGCCCTTCATGCCCGCGCGACGGGGCACGAGCGCTTCTGCTGGTTCGTGCTGAATGACAATGCGCCCGCCCAGTCATTCTATCGCGGCATCGGCGCGATCGAGGATCCGGAATGGCGGCGCTGGATCATGCCGGCCGACGCATTGAACCGGCTTGCCAGAGAGGAGAAATGACGGCCTCGCTGATGCCGCTCGGCGGTATCGGCTTCGGCCGGAAAAGGAGATGCGAGTCGCTCCATCGCCGAAAGGCGTAGCTGTTCCCGCTTGAAATGGCTGCTCATCCCATGACAATGGCGACGAAATAGGGCGGTTTATCCGCATCGTCATGCCCGGCCATGACGAAGAGAAAAGCGAGGAAACGTCATGAGCGCTCAAGCGATGAGCCGGTATCACGAGGTCCATGCACGCTCGCTTCGAGACCCCGAGGGGTTCTGGGCAGAAGCGGCGCGTGAGATCGACTGGATCGAGCCGGCGACGAAGATCTTCGATCCCAGCAGCGGCGCCTACGGCCACTGGTTCACCGGCGCTGTGGTCAACACCTGCTACAACGCGCTCGATCGTCATGTCGCGGGTGGCCGCGCCGAGCAGCTCGCGCTGATCCACGATTCGCCGCTCACCAACAGCGTGACGAAGCTGACCTATGCGGACATGCTGCACGAGGTGCAAACGCTTGCTGCCATCATGCAGGATTTCGGCGTCACCAAGGGCGATCGCGTCATCCTCTACATGCCGATGGTGCCGGAGGCGGTGGTGGCGATGCTGGCCTGCGCGCGCATCGGCGCCGTGCATTCGGTGGTGTTCGGCGGCTTCGCTGCCAAGGAGCTCGCAACCCGGATCGACGACGCTACGCCTAAACTGATTTTGTCGGCAAGCTGCGGCGTCGAGCCCGGCCGCATCGTGCAATACAAGCCGCTGCTGGATGAAGCGATCGGGCTTGCCGGCGCCAAGCCGGAGGCCTGCATCATTCTGCAGCGGCCGCAGCATGCCTGCGCGCTCGTCGCCGGCCGCGATCACGATTGGGCCAGCCTGCGTCAGGCCGCGCGCGCCGCCGGCAAGGCCGCTGCTTGCGTGCCGGTGCTCGCGACCGATCCGCTGTACATTCTCTACACGTCGGGCACGACGGGGAAGCCGAAAGGCGTGGTGCGCGACAATGGCGGCCATCTGGTGTCACTGAAATGGTCGATGTTCCACCTCTATGGCATCAAGCCCGGCGAGGTCTGGTGGTGCGGCTCCGACATCGGCTGGGTGGTCGGCCACAGCTACATCGTCTATGGGCCGCTGATCCATGGCGCGACCTCGATCATGTATGAGGGCAAGCCGGTCGGCACGCCCGATTCCGGCGCGTTCTGGCGCGTCGTCGCCGAGCACAAGGCCGTGGCGCTGTTCACTGCGCCGACCGCGTTTCGCGCTATCAGGAAAGAGGATCCGAACGGCGAGCAGATCCGCAAATATGATCTGTCGCAATTCCGCACGCTGTTTCTGGCCGGCGAGCGTGCCGATCCGCCGACGGTGGAATGGGCAGAACAGCAGTTGAAGGTGCCGGTGGTCGACCATTGGTGGCAGACCGAAACCGGCTGGTGCATCGCCGGCAATCCGGTCGGTCTTGGCCTTTTGCCGATCAAGCACGGCTCGCCGACGGTGCCGATGCCGGGCTATCAGGTCGACGTGGTCGACGAAGCCTCCAAACCTGTGGCGGCTGACACGATGGGCTCGATCGTGATCAAGCTGCCTATGCCGCCGGGTTGCCTGCCGACGCTTGTGGCAGCAGGAGGATCGCTTCAGGGAATCCTATCTCGGCGAGTTTCCCGGCTACTACAAGACATCAGATGCCGGCTATAAGGACGACGACGGCTACATCTTCGTGATGGGCCGCACCGACGACATCATCAATGTCGCCGGCCACAGGCTGTCGACCGGCGGCATGGAGGAGATCCTGGCCTCGCATCCGGATGTCGCCGAATGCGCCGTGCTCGGCATCAAGGATGCGATCAAGGGCGAGGTGCCCTGCGGCTTCCTGGTGCTGAAGGCCGGCGTGACGCGCAGCCACGAGGAGATCGAGAAGGAGGCCGTGGCGCTGGTGCGCGAGCAGCTCGGTCCGGTCGCTGCATTCAAGCTCGCGATCACAGTCGGCCGCCTGCCGAAGACGCGCTCGGGCAAGATCCTGCGCGGCACCATCAAGAAGATCGCCGATGGCGAGGTCTGGGCCATGCCGGCCACGATCGAGGATCCCAAGGTGCTGGATGAGATCGGCGATGCGCTGAAGGGAAGGGTGTGAGATCTGGCCGTCCGATGGCTGGCGAGACGAGGATGACAGCTTGCTCGAGGCGCATTGCCGCCTCGCGCACAGTGTCGTCCCTGCGTACGCAGGAACCCATAGCCACCACCTGGCGTGGTGAGAGCCCGCTGTCGCTCCAGCCATCGCAATGACGGACCCTGTGGATATGGGTCCCGGGTCGGCGCTCGCGTTGCTCGCTTGCCCGGGACGACAGCTGTTTTCTGGACGCGGGGCGCGACGATCCAGTTCGGAATGGTCTGTGTGATCGTCATGAATGACAGCCGCAGGTCGCACACCATCCCTGACTTACAAACTCCGCATTTTCGGCTAAACAGGGCGCCCATTCCGATCGAGAGCCCGATGCGCCTGTCTTATTCGCTTCTCATCGTTCCCTTCGTTGCCCTGTCGCTCGCCGGCTGTGCCGCCCGCAATCAGGGCGCGGTCACGCGCCGTCGGCAATGACGACGACGATTCCTACTGCCGCGCCAACAACACGTGGCGGCTCGGCTCACCGGAATATGTCGCCTGCCGCAAGGACCGCGACGTGATGCGCCAGCGCGCGGAAGCCAGGCCGACCGCCGGCAGCGCGACCTCGGCGAATACATGATGAACCATCCGGATCATCCGTAACGACGATGCGCTGCCTCTTCTTAAACCTCTCCCCGCTTGGGGAGAGGTCGGATTGCATCGCAAGATGCAATCCGGGTGAGGGGGCACAGGTTCGACCATTCGCACCGCTCGCGCGCCTGCCCCTCACCCCAACCCTCTCCCCGTGAAGGACGGGGAGAGGGAGCGCACCGAGTTTGGCGCGAGCGCCCGCCTGCAAAAAAATGGCGCCGGAGGCATCCGGCGCCATTTTCGTGAAACAGGGAAGGCCGCACGGCCGCCTCACCTATCCTCGTCTTCGTCCGGCTTCTTGCCGCCGATCGTCTTCAGCTTGGCGAACACGGCGTCGACATTGAGGTCGTCGGAATCACGCGTCGGCCGGCTCGTACTCGTCCTTGCGGGTGGTTTCGGAGGCCGGCAGCAGGGTGGCGCCGCCGTAATTGGCATCGATCGGCTTCTCCTTGGCTGCGCGCTGCACCTCGAAATCGAGCTCGATCTGCGAGCACAGGCCGAGCGTCACCGGGTCCATCGGCGTCAGCGTCTGGGCATTCCAATGGGTGCGGTCGCGGACGCTGGCGATCGTGCTCTTGGTGGTGCCGACCAGGCGCATGATCTGCGCGTCCTTCAGCTCCGGGTGGTTGCGGACCAGCCAGAGGATCGCGCTCGGGCGCTCATGGCGGCGCGACACCGGGGTATAGCGCGGGCCCTTGCGCTTCGGCTGCGGCGGCAGCACCACCTTGCTTTCCTGCAGCCGGAGGCGGTAATTCACGTCCCGCTCGGCCTTCTTCGATCTCTTCGCGGGTCAGCTGGCCGGTCGAGATCGGGTCCATGCCCTTGATGCCCTGGGCGGCGTCGCCGTCGGCGATGGCGCGCACCTCGAGCGGGTGCATCTTGGTAAATCCGCGACCTGGTCGAAGGTCAGCGCCGTATTGTCAACCAGCCACACGGCAGTTGCCTTCGGCATCAGCGGGGCGTTGCTCATGGCAAATCTCCTTTGTGCTCCGCCTCCACCTCGGTGGCGAAACCTGCGGTCATCGACGATGACGGGAATTGGCCCTATATAGTCCTTTCCAGGGCCGCGGCGCAATGGCCTTGCGAAACGCCTTGACAGCGCTCGAAAGCGGTCCCAAGTCCTATTAAAACGCCGTCTTCCATGTTCCGACCGTCCCCCGCATGCCGGCCCGGGGGACCGGGTCCGCCGAAATCAGCCCGCACAGATCAGCTTCATGGCAGCCAAACCAGACCTCAGAATCGTGCTTTGTTCGCCGCGCGGCTTCTGCGCCGGCGTGGTGCGGGCCATCGATACCGTCGAGCGGGCGCTCGACCATCTACGGCGCTCCGGTCTATGTCCGCCACGAGATCGTCCACAATAAATACGTCGTCGACAGCCTGAAGACCAAAGGCGCCATTTTCGTCGAGGAACTGGCCGAGATCCCCGACAGTACCAACGCACCGGTGGTATTTTCCGCCCACGGCGTGCCGAAATCGGTTCCCGCCGAGGCCCAGTCGCGCAATTTCTTCTCGCTCGACGCCACCTGCCCGCTGGTCACCAAGGTGCACCGGGAGGCGGCGATCCACTTCAAGCGCGGCCGCGAAATCCTCCTGATCGGCCATTCCCATCATCCGGAGGTGGTCGGCACGGTCGGCCAGCTGCCGGCGGGCGCGGTCACCCTGATCGAGACCGCCGAGGATGCCGCGAGCTTCACCCCGAAGGACCCCAACAATCTCGCTTTCGTGACCCAGACCACGCTGTCGATCGACGACACCGAAGGACATCGTCGCGATCCTGAAGGGCCGGTTCCCGAACATCTCCGGGCCCGCACAAGGAAGACATCTGCTACGCCACCACCAACCGCCAGCTGGCGGTCAAGAAGGTGGCGCCCGTGGTCGACGCCTTGATCGTGGTCGGTGCGCCGAACTCGTCCAACTCGCAGCGGCTGCGCGAGGTCGCCGAGCGCGAGGGCTGCCCCATCGCAGTGTTGGCTCAACGTGCCTCCGACATCGACTGGGCGCGCTTCGAGGGCATCACGAGCCTCGGCATCACGGCCGGCGCCTCGGCGCCGGAGGTGATCGTCGAGGAGATCATGGGCGCCTTCGCCGAGCGCTTTCACGCTGCACGTCGAGACGGTCTCGGCCGCGGAGGAGAACGAGTTCTTCCCGCTGCCGCGCTCGCTGCGGCCCGAAGCGGCTGCGGAATAGCTTTACATGGCGGTCTACACCGACGTTGCCGCCGACGAGCTTGCGGACTTCCTCAGCCGATACGACATCGGCGAACTGCTCTCCTACAAGGGCATCGCCGAGGGCGTCGAGAACTCCAACTTCCTGCTGCACACCACCAAGGGCTCGTTCTTCCTGACGCTCTATGAGAAGCGCGTCGCGAAGGGCGATCTGCCGTTCTTCCTCGGCCTGATGGCGCATCTCGCGCGCCATGGCATCGTCTGTCCGCAGCCGGTGCGGATGCGAGACGGCGAGACGCTGTCCGAGCTCGCCGGCCGGCCGGCCGCGATCATCGATTTCCTCGAAGGCGTGTGGCCGCGCAAACCGAACGCGACGCATTGCGCTGCGCATCGGCCAGGCGCTGGCGAGGCTGCATCTCGCCGGCGGCGACTTCTCCATGCGGCGCGCCAATGCGCTGTCGGTCGGCGGCTGGCGGCCGCTGTTCGAGCAGGCGGCGGCGCGTGCCGACACGGTGCAGCCGGGCCTGTCGGTCTTTCTCGCCGCCGAGCTCGATCATCTCGAAGCCTCCTGGCCGCGCGATCTGCCGGAGGGCGTCATCCATGCCGACCTGTTTCCGGACAACGCGCTGTTCCTCGGCGAGAAGCTGTCGGGCCTGATCGACTTCTACTTCGCCTGCAACGACATCCTCGCCTATGACGTCGCGATCTGCCTTAACGCCTGGTGCTTCGAGGCCGATCATTCCTTCAACGTCACCAAGGCGCGCGCCTTCCTCAATGCCTATGGCCGCGAGCGCGCGCTGACGGAGGCCGAGCAGGCCGCGCTGCCGCTGCTGGCGCGGGGCGCTGCGATCCGCTTCCTGCTGACGCGGCTCGTCGACTGGCTCAACGTGCCGCCCGGCGCGCTGGTGAAGCCGAAGGATCCGCTCGAATATGTTCGCAAGCTGCGCTTCCACCAGAGCGTGGCGAGCGCGCGCGACTACGGCCTGACTGATGCCGGAGTCGTGGCATGACAGCGCTGCCGCTCGTCACCGTCCACACCGACGGCGCCTGCTCCGGCAATCCCGGTCCCGGCGGCTGGGGCGCGATCCTCAAATTCGGCGACAAGGAAAAGGAGCTGAAGGGCGGCGAGGCGCACACCACCAACAACCGCATGGAGCTGATGGCGGCGATCTCGGCGCTGGAAGCGCTGAAGAAGCCGTGCCAGGTCGAGCTCTATACCGACAGCCAATATGTGCGGCAGGGCATCACCGGCTGGATTCACGGCTGGAAGAAGAACGGCTGGAAGACCGCCGACAAGAAGCCGGTGAAGAATGCCGAGCTGTGGCAGCGGCTCGATAGCGGCGCTGAAGCCGCACCAGGTGCATTGGCACTGGGTCAAGGGCCATGCCGGCCATGCCGAGAACGAGCGCGCCGACCAACTCGCCCGCGACGGCGTCGCGATGGCGAGGATGCAGCAGAAGGTGCGAGGCTGATGGCAGCTATGAGCTACGAGGTGCTCGCTAGGACGAGACGCTTCCCCTTGCGGCCCATCACGAACGGTGCATCGCCGGCGCGAGGCGGGCGATCCGGTATCTCTCCGCGCGCACGTCAGATCGACCGAGACGCCGCGTCACCCTGCCTCAATCTCGCCTTCGCGGGATTGACAGCGGTCCTACAAGGAGGCGAGTGTGCCTCGACGCGACGTACCAGGTCCCTGCGCTTACAGCTGCTCGAGCAGCGTGTCGCCGCCGGAGACCTCGACCTTGCCTGGCGCGGGCTCGAGGTTGAGCTTCGTCACCACGCCGTCCTCGACCAGCATCGAATAGCGCTTGGAGCGGATGCCGAGACCGTTGCCGGAGGCGTCGAGCTCCATGCCGATCGCCTTGGTGAAATCGGCATTGCCGTCGGCCAGGAAGGTGGCCTCGTCACGCTGGTCGGTGTCGCGCTTCCAGGCGTTCATGACGAAGGCGTCATTGACCGAGACGATGGCGATGGTGTCGACGCCCTTGTCCTTGATCGCATAGGCGTTGAGGAAGATGCTCGGCAGATGCATCTTGTGGCAGGTGCCGGTGTAGGCGCCGGGCACCGCGAACAGCGCGACCTTCTTGCCCTTGAAGATGTCGTCGGTGGTTTTGACCTGGGGCCCTCGGCGGTCATGACGCGAAACTTGGTCTCCGGCAGCTTGTCGCCGACTTGGATGGTCATCTTCGTTCTCCCTCGAATGAAACTGGGTGGTCAGGCGGCGCTACCATATTCGCTCGGGCGGAAACGGCAACGGCCGTCCGCGTTCGTGGCTGCGCCAATTCCAACCCTCGCGCGCGACCGCCCGGCGGCGGACCGGCTCAGGCGGCTTCCGGCTTGTTCTCGTCGCGCAGCTGCCGGCGCAGGATCTTGCCGACATTGGTCTTGGGCAGCTCGGTCCTGAACTCGATCTGCTTGGGGACCTTGTAGTTCGTCAGCTGCGCATGGCAGAACTTGATGACGTCCTCGGCGCTGAGATTGGGGTCCTTCCTGACGATGAAGGCCTTCACCACCTCGCCGGACTTCGCGTCCGCCAGGCCGATCACGGCGGCCTCGAGCACGCCCGGATGGCTCACGATCACCTCCTCGACCTCGTTCGGATAGACGTTGAAGCCGGAGACCAGGATCATGTCCTTCTTGCGGTCCACGATCTTGGTGTAGCCGTCCTCTGACATGATGCCGATGTCGCCGGTGCGGAAGTAGCCGTCCGCTGTCATCACCTTCGCGGTCTCGTCGGGCCGGTTCCAGTAGCCGGCCATCACCTGCGGGCCCTTGGCGCAGATCTCGCCGGCGCTGTCCGAGCGGCACTTCATTGCCGTCGTCGTCGCGGATCGAGATGTAGCGTCGATGGCACGGGGATGCCGATCGAGCCGTTGAATGCGGTTGCCGTGGGCGGATTGCAGGTCAGGGTCGGCGACGTCTCCGACAGGCCGTAGCCTTCGGCGATGCTGCAGCCGGTCACCTGCTGCCACTGCTCGGCCACCGGACGCTGCACGGCCATGCCGCCGCCGTTGGAGATCTTGAGCTTGGAGAAATCGACGCTTCTTGAAATCGGGGTGGTGCAGCAGCGCGTTGTAGAGCGTGTTCACGGCCGGGAAATTGTTGACCTGATACTTCGTCAATTCCTTGATGAAGCCCGGGATGTCGCGCGGGTTGGGAATCAGCAGATTGGCGCCGCCGGCGCGCACCGCGAGCAGGAAGCACGCGGTCAGCGCGAAGATGTGATAGAGCGGCAGCGCGCAGACGACCAGCAGCTGGTCGATCATGCGGCGGCTTGGCCAGCGCCGGCTGCAGCCAGGCATCGTTCTGCAGCACGTTGGCGACGATGTTGCGATGGAGCAGGGTCGCTCCCTTGGAGACGCCGGTGGTGCCGCCGGTATATTGCAGGAACGCGACGTCGTCGGGGCCGATCGTGGGCTTCGTCGAAGCGCTTGCTCCGGCCGGCCGAAACGGCGTCGTTGAACGCGCACCGCGCCCGGCAGCGCGTAGGCCGGCACCATCTTCTTGACGCGTCGCACCACCAGGTTGACGATGACGCCCTTGAAGCCGAGCAGGTCGCCCATGCTGGCGACGACGACGTGCTTCACCGCGCTCCGGCCGATGACCTGCTGCACGGTGTGGGCGAAGTTCTCCAGCACGATGATCGCTTCCGCGCCGGAATCCTTGAGCTGGTGCTCGAGCTCGCGCGGCGTGTAGAGCGGATTGACGTTGACCACGGTGAAGCCTGCGCGCAGCACTGCTGATATCGCGACCGGATATTGCAGCACGTTCGGCATCATCAGCGCGACGCGGGCGCCCTTCTGCAGGCCGAGGCCCTGCAGATAGGCGGCGAGCGCCGTCGACATCTCGTCGAGCTCGCGATAGCTGATCGCCTTGTCCATGCAGATGAAGGCTTTACGCGCAGCGAATGTCTTGAAGCTTTCTTCCAGCAGCTCGACCAGCGAGGAATATTGCGCGGGGTCGATATCGGCGGGAACGCCGGCGGGATAATGCTTGAGCCAGATGCGCTCCATGGTTTTCCTCTCTGCCTGTCCGACTCGTCCGCCTGTCGCGGCGATCGCTGTTCGGCGGCGAGTATCGAACCTGCCGCTGCGCAAGGCAAGCGGCTGGACCCGCCCCAAGGCAGGAGGATCAACAGCCGCATCGCGTGGCACGCAGTGCCCGAGCCAGGCGAATGGCCTGACGCACTGCAGAGTGGTAACGCCGTCTTGTCCTAGCTGTTGCTCTTCGGCTTGGTCTCGACTTTTGGCTTGGCGGCGGCCTTCTGGCTTAGCCGGCTTGACGGCTTGGCCTCAGCTGCAGCCGCCGCTTTGGCGCTGCCTCCTGCTTGGCGCCGGCGTGGCGGGCGGCGACGGGCTTGGTATTGGCTTCGGTCTTGGCCTCGGTCTTGGTCTCGCCTTTCGCACCCTTTGTCGGCTTCGCCGCGGCCTTGTCGCCGTCCGGCTTCTTCGCCACGATGCGAACTTTCTTGCCGCGACGCTTCGGAGGCGTCTGGCTGTCGGTATCCGCAGCCACGGCGGCGATCAGCGCCGCGCCGGTCCGGGTCGGCCCGGTATAGACCACCATGGGCTCCGATGGCGCAGCTTGCGCCGCGAGCATGTCCGCTGGTTTTAGCGCCGGCTGCTGCAGGCCCGCCAGTAGCGCGCGCCGGGCGATTCAGCGGCGGAACTCGCCACCGTGTCTTCGTCCTCGTCGCTCGCGGGGCATGGCGCCTGCCGCTGCATACCTCGTCGTGGAGTCCGGCGGCGGGACGTCCGCCGGAACCAGGCTCTCGACCGTGCCCAGCGACGGCTTCAGCCAGCTCAGCGACGTGCCATTGAAGCCGCGATCGAGCATTTGCATCGCGCGCAGCGATCGCGCCTTGCCCGAGGATGCGCCGAGCACGACCGCGATCAGCCGGCGGCCGTTGCGGGTCGCGGAGGCCACCAGATTGTAACCGGACGCGCAGATGAAGCCGGTCTTGAATCCGTCGGCGCCGGGATAGCGGCCGATCAGTTTGTTGAAATTCTGCACCACCCGCCGGCCGTAGCGGATCGAGGGAATGTGCACGAAATATTCGTATTCCGGCAGGTCGTGGATGATCGCGCGGGCCAGGATGGCCAAGATCGCGGGCCGAGGTGATCTGGGCATCGTCCGGCAAGCCGTTCGGATTGACGAAGCTGCGTCTGCGTCATGCCCAACTGCTCGCGGTCTCGTTCATCATCGCGCGAAAGCCCTCGACCGAGCCGCCGACGCCTTCGGCCAGCACCACCGCCATGTCGTTCGCCGACTTCACCAGCATCATCTTGAGCGCATTGTCGACCGTGACCTGGGTGCCGGGCCGAAATCCCATCTTCGATGGCGATTGTGAGGCGGCCAGCGGCGAGACCGTAAACAGCGTGTCGAACGTGATCTTGCCGTCCTTGACCGCTTTCAAGGTGACGTAGGCCGTCATCAGCTTGCTCAGCGACGCCGGATGCCAGGGCACGGTGGCGTTCTGCGCTTCCAGCACCTTGCCGCTATCGGCCTCGACGAGCAGCAGCGCTTCGGCTTGCGCAGCGCGGCTGCCGGCCAGCGCAAGCGCGGCAACGAGCACGATGAATTTGAAGCGGCGAACGACGAAGCAGGGAGCGAAGCAGCTGCACTATCGGATTCCGGTCCTTCGAGACCCCGCCTCGGATGGAGAGGAGGGCGATCTGATGTTCGGGTTTCAAGCGTCTCCGGTGCCGCCAACGACGATCACTCGGCCGGTGTTCCCTGAGATGCTCAACATTCGCTGACGCACTTCGTCGAGCGAGCGCTTCGCACGCCGGAACCCCACCTCGCGGCAGTCGCAAACTATACCGGCCCGCTGCTTCGGAATAGTGCCAAGCCGTTCAATTCCACGATCAAGATCACTGGGCTTGCGCTGTCCGATTTGGTGACGGCGCCGCGCGCGTCCTCCTGGACCATGAACTGAGCCCGCGCGAGTTCCGCAAAATGACCGCCTTTCGCGACAAGTTCATCGAAAGTTCCACTTTCGATCACGCGGCCCGCCTCGAAGACCAGGATCCGTGTCGCGTTGCGAATCGTCGACAGCCGATGCGCGATCACGAAGGTGGTGCGCCCCTTCATCACCTCGTCCAGCGCCGCATTGACCTTGGCTTCGGTCACCGCGTCGAGCGCGCTGGTCGCCTCGTCGAGAATCAGGATCGGCGGATCCTTCAGCAGTGCGCGCGCGATCGACAGCCGCTGCCGCTCGCCGCCAGACAGCATGCGGCCGCGCTCGCCTGCATTGGTGTCGAAGCCGTGTTCGCCGCGCGTGATGAAATCGAGCGCTTGCGCCCGCGCGGCGGCGGTGCGCATTTCGTCTTCCGTGGCGTCAGGCTTGCCGACCAGCAGATTGTCGCGGATCGAACGATTGAACAGCAGCGCCTCCTGGAACACCACACCGATATTCCGCCGCAACGCCGAGAGCTTCAGCCCGCGTACGTCCATCCCGTCGATCTTGATGAAGCCGGATTGCGGATCGAAGGCACGATGCAGCAGCGCGATCGCGGTCGATTTGCCGGCGCCGGTGGGCCGACCAGCGCGATGGTCTGTCCCGGCAGCGCGGTGAACGACAGATCCTCCACCGCCGGACGCTTGCCGTCATAGGAGAACGAGACGTCGTTGAACTCGACCAGGCCGGAGAGACGGCCGGTGTCGACAGCGTCAGGACGGTCGCGCACCGCCGGCACGGCGTCGAGCACCATGAAGAACTCCTTCAGGCGTGGTGCCTCCATGAACACGCTGTTGATGAAGGCGACGACCTGCTCGAGTTTCTGGATCAGCATGGTCGCGAACGCGACGAACATCACGATGTCGCCGACCGAGGAGAGGCCTGCATCATGCAGCGCGATGCCGACGGTGAAGATCGCGAGCACGGTGATGGTGGTGGAGGCGCGGGTGATGACGGTGACCAGCGCCCACCAGCCGAGCACGGGCATCTGCACCGACAAAAGCTGTGTGGAGACGGAGCGCAGACCCTGCACCTCGGCGTCGATGCGCACGAAGCTCTGCACCAGCGCGACGTTGCCGAGCGCGTCGGAGGCACGCGCGGAGAGATTGCTGTAGTGCTCCTCCACCTCACTCTGCATGCTGAAAGTCTTGCGTACCACGAACGTGGTCAGCACGGTGAAGACGATGCACAGCACGAACAGCAGGATCGCGAGCCGCCAGTTGAGATAGAGCGACAGCGGCAGCAGCACCACGACCGACATGATGGCGGCGAAATGCTCCCGGAAGAACGATAGCCACAGCCGCCATAGCGCGTCGGTGCCGTTCAGCATCACCTTCATCAGCCGCCCGGAATGCGTGCCGGAGTGGAAGGTCAGCGGAAGCTGCAGGATGTGCTCGAAATAGCTCGTCAGCACCGCCTGGCGCTGGCGATGGGCGAGCCGGTCGGCATGCAACGCGACCGCCGCGCCGGCCACGATCGTGAACAGGCCGAACGCGGCCCAGGCGGCCAGCAGTGGCCACGCGGAGCCCCCGGCGCTGCGCCCCGACAAGGCGTCCACGATGCGGCCGAACAGCACTGGCTCGGCGAATTGCGCGCCGGCGAGCGCGAGATTGGCGATTGCCAGAATCCAGCCGAGGCGTGCTTCCTTGCCGAGCAGTTGCAGAACGCGGGTATAGAGGCGAAGCAGGGACATGGGATCGGTATCTCGTTATCCAGGAAGGGATCGGCGTGCCGCGCGGGATTGGTCAGGCATTTAACCCGGGACCAGCCGCTAGCGACAGGCCTTACCGGACGGCGAGGCAGGCCTGCCTGACCATAGGGCGGCGGCCCGTCGGCAAAAACCTGTCCTGTCACGGCGGCGGCGTCAAAAGCCGATCTCGCGGCCCTGTCGGACCGAAGATCGTGCCGGATGCAATCTGAATGCCCAATGAGCGCTGGCTGCGGCGTTTTGCTGCTGCGACTGAAGTTTCGAGGCGGGAACCCGCGCCCTATCCTCGGAATTGCCCTTCCGAGCTTATCGCAAGGAGGATCATGAGATGTTCGCACAACGCGGGATGTTTTCGCGGCTCGGCCGCGCCACGGTATTCGCCTCGGTCGCGGCCGTCGGCCTGACTGCCATCGCGCCGTCGCTGGCCACTGCCGCACCGGCCCGGAAGGACATGTCGGCGAGCGCCGGCCAGGCCAATGGCGGCGTGACCGATGTCAGCGCCCGCCGCAGGGTTTATCACCACTATCGTCATGGCGGCGGCGGTGCGGCTGCCGCTGCGGCATTTGCCGGCATCGTCGGCACCGGGCTCGCCATCGCAGCGGAGCAGAACCGGCGCGATTATTACGAAGACCACTATTATTATGGCCGGCCGGCCTATTACGGCCCGGGCTATTACGGTGGCGGCCCGTATTATCGCGGCTGGTGAGTGAGCTTCGCTCCCGAGGACGTCCGCCGGTGCGCTTTCGCGCCGGCGGATTTTTACCTTTTTGTCAGACGCGTTAATACGCCCGCCATTGCTTTCGACTAACGTGTCGTCATGAGTGATTCGATCGCACGGCTCTACCAGGCGGTGCTGGCGGCCCGGGACCTCGATCCCGGCCGGTCGCGCACGGCCAAGCTTTTGCAGCGCGGCACGGCCAAGATGGCCAAGAAGCTGGCCGAGGAGGCGATCGAGGTCGCCATCGATGCCGTCAGCGGCGACGCCCAGGCCGTGGTGCGCGAGAGCGCCGACCTGATCTACAATCTCACGGTGCTGTGGGCTGAGACCGGGGTTCGGCCTGATGATGTCTGGCGCGAGATGGAACGGCGCGAGCTGCTGCTCGGAATCGCCGAGAAGATGCCGAAACAGCCGATCAAGGTGCCCGAAGACCGACCCGAGACCGAGCCCGGCGAGTCCAGCGGCGGCGGCCAATTGTCGCGCTGGAGACCCGCGCGCTGCGCAAGCGCCGCTGACGCGCCAGGCAGGCTTCTTCCAGGCTTCCTTGCCATGGACAAATCGGCCGTGGTTTGCTTCATCGCGATCCATGCTCAGACGGATCTATGACTGGTGTATCGACGCCGCGCACAAGCCACATGCCCTGTGGATCATGGCTGCGGTCGCCTTTGCTGAAAGCTCGTTCTTTCCGGTTCCGCCGGATGTGATGCTGATTCCGATGTCGCTGGCGAAGCCGCAGCGCGCCTGGCTGTTCGCCGGCGTCTGCACCGTCGCTTCGGTCATCGGCGGCCTGCTCGGTTACGCGATCGGCGCGCTGCTCTATGATTCCCTCGGGCAATGGCTGATCCATCTCTACGGGCTCGGCGACAAGGTCGAGGCCTTCAGGGCCTCCTATGCCGAATGGGGCGCGCTGATCATTCTACTCAAGGGCCTGACGCCGATCCCCTACAAGCTCGTCACCATCACGTCCGGCTTCGCCCGCTACAATCTCGTCCTGTTCGTGCTGTGTTCGATCGTGGCGCGTGGTGCGCGCTTCTTCATCGCCGCAGTGCTGCTCAATCGCTACGGCGAGTGGATCAGGGTGCGGATCGAGCGGCATCTCGGCCTGTGGGTCCTGCTCGGCGTCGCCGTGCTGGTGGCCGGCTTCGTCATCGCTTTCAAGCTGATCTGACTGGCATACTGGCAATCGCAGGATAGCTGCTCGTCAGCTGCGCCGCTCGCCTTGGCCGGCCCGTTGTTGCTATGCTGCCCCGATCTGTCGACCTCCTGGAACGGCTGTGCTGTCAGCTCATTTGGTTCGTCCGCCGCGGCTTGCGCTGGTGCCTCTCGTCACCGCGCTTCTGGTCGCGCCGGCACTGATCGGCGGTCGCCGGGACAGGCTGGGCGCAGAGCCCGAGCGGCCAGCCGTCGCTGGGCCTGCAGGAGCAGGGGCCACCGCCGTCGCCGCCTGCGGCGATCGAGCCGCAGCCAACACCGTCACCTCCGCGTCACGACAATCCCGGTCTGTTCCAGGAAATGGGCAAGCTGTTCGACAAGATCCTGCCGCAAAAGAAATCGGACCAGGGCACCGCCAGCGCTCTACCTGCCGCGGCAAGCCCTGCCAGTCCCGGCGATACGATGAAGAGCGCCGAGGACGCGCTATCGCGATTGACCAGGCCTTCCGCGATGGTGTCGGGACATTCGGTCTGTCCGCTCGCCACGAACCGCACGCCCGACTGTAAGACGGGCGCCGACAAGCTCTGCCAAAGCAAGGGCTACAAGGAAGGCAAGAGCCTCAACACCGATGCCGCCGAGACCTGTTCGGCGAAAGTGCTGATCCCCGGCCGCGCGCGCAAGCCGGATGACTGCCGCACCGATACCTACGTGACATCAGCGTTATGCCAATAATCGCGTCAGCATTGTAGCAATGGTCGCATCGGCGCGTGTGAGGAGCGATGCGTTCGCTGCCTCGCGCGCCGGCAGCACCTCGACGCAGGACCTCATCGCGGCTATCTCATCCGCGTCTGACGTGATTGCCTTCATGGTGCGCCGTCTGGCATTCTGATGGACGGCCTTTTTTGGCCTTCCGCAACGAGGAATTTCCCGACATGTCCATGCCTGCCTTGTTCAAGGGCCGCCTTTCAATTCCGGTGATCGGTTCGCCGCTGTTCATCATCTCCGTGCCCGATCTCGTGATCGCCCAGTGCAAGGCCGGCATCGTCGGCTCGTTTCCTGCGCTGAATGCGCGGCCGCCCGAGCTGCTCGACGAATGGCTGGCGCGCATCACCGAAGAGCTCGCGGCCTATGACCGCGCACATCCGGACAAGCCGTCGGCGCCGTTTGCGGTCAACCAGATCGTGCACCGCTCCAACAACCGGCTCGATCACGACCTTGCGCTGTGCGAGAAATACAAAGTGCCTATGGTCATCACCTCGCTCGGCGCGCGCGAGGAGCTGAACCAGGCCGCGCATCGCTGGGGCGGCATCGTCTTTCACGACGTCATCAACCAGACCTTTGCGCACAAGGCGATCGAGAAGGGCGCCGACGGGCTGATCCTGGTCGCCGCCGGCGCCGGCGGTCACGCCGGAACGATCTCGCCTCTCGCCTTCGTCACCGAGACCCGCGCCTGGTTCGACGGACCGATCGCGTTGTCGGGGGCGATCGCCAACGGCCGTGCCGTCCGCGCCGCGCGTGTGCTCGGCGCCGACTTTGCCTATATCGGCTCCGCCTTCATCGCGACCGAGGAGGCCAATGCGGTCGCGGCCTACAAGCAGATGATCACGGCATCGAGCGCCTCCGACATCGTCTACTCCAATCTGTTCACCGGCGTGCATGGCAACTATCTGAAGCCGTCGATCACGGCGGCCGGGCTCGATCCCGAGAACCTGCCGACATCCGACCCTTCGAAGATGAGCTTCGGCACCGACGCCTCCGGCGAGCGCAACAAGCCGAAGGCCTGGAAGGAGATCTGGGGCTCGGGACAGGGCATCGGCGCCGTCGACAAGGTTCTGCCGGCCGCCGAACTGATCGCGCGCTTCAAGCGGGAATATGACGAGGCGTTCGACCCGCCGCTCTGAGAGTTACTACAAACAAGAAGCGCGGCAGTGGGAGCTGCCGCGCTTCTGAGTTCCGGTCTTGGGGTGGCGCCTATTCGAGGTCGATCGCCTGGTACTTGCCCTGCGCATCGAGCGCGGTGCCCCAGATCTTATGCAGCGCCTGATGCTCGGCGCGGCCGAATCCCACCTTGGCGCCAAGGCCGAGATCGAGGTCACGCATGTTCTCCAGCGTGTCGATCAGGGCCTCGGTATCGAGCTGCGCCCCGGTCCGCTTCATCGCCTGGATCAGCACGTTGGCTGAGATATAGCCTTCGAACGACACGTAGGACGGCGCCTCGCCGGGGGAGTACTTCTCCAGCGCGCTCTTGTATTCGAGCACGGCGCTGGAATAGCCGCCGACCGCCGGCACCACCTGCGTCACGATCACGCCATTGGCGTAGCGCGGGCCGAGCAGCATCAGCTCGTCCGAGAGCTCCGTGCTGCCGACGAACGACACGTTGGTGTAGATCATGTTCGGGTAGAGGTCGCGCGTCCGCTCGATGAACTTCGCGGCCGCCCGGTAGGTCGCGACCATGACGATCGCCTTCGGCGGGATTTTCATCGCCTTCAACTGGCCGAGCGCCTCGTCGACATCGACCGTGTTGCGCTTGTAGTTGAGGCGCACGATGGAGGCGTCGGACAGTCCGAGCGAGCGGTACGCCTTCGCAACGCCCGCAAAGCCTGCATCGCCGTAGGAATCCTGCTGCGCGAACACCGCGATGTCCCGCGGCTGCAGCCGGCGTATCTTGAGCAGATAGTGCACGACGGTGTCGGTTTCTTCCGCATAGCTGGCGCGGAAATTGAAGACGTAGCGATCCGGCGGGTCGTTGCGCAGGATGTTGGCGCCGGTGAACGCGCCGTAGAACAGCGCGCGGTGCTGCAGCGCGTAGGGCATGGCGACCGCCGAGGTCGGCGTGCCGACATTGCCGATGAAGCCGAACACCTTGTCCTTTTCATAGAGCTGCTTCATCGCGTCCAACGTGCGCGATGGCTCATAGCCGTCGTCGGCCGAGAACAGGCGCAGCGATCGTCCGCCGATGCCGCCGGCATCATTGGTGCGGTTGAAGGCAGCTTCGATGCCGAGCTTCATCTGCCGCCCGAGCTCCCTGGAGGCGCCGGAGAACGGGCCGGCCATGCCGAAGCGGATCTCGTTCGGCGTGATGCCCTGCACGCTGCCCGCGCCCTGTGCAGGCAGTGTCGCGGTCGGCGCAGTCGCCGCCGCCGCCGCTGAGGGCGCCAACACCGCGGACGTGGTTTGCGGCGGGGCTGCCTGGCCGAGCGAGCGCTCCAGATCCGCCAGCTGGCGTGCGGCGTTGGTGCAGTCGGTCTGCGACGCGCCGACCCGGTTGCGGCCCTCCGCGACAAAGCCATTGAAGACCCGGGTGAGGTCGTCGCGGTCCGAACCGTTGCTCGATGCCTCGCGGATCACCTCGCGAAACTTATCGACGATCGCCTGCACGCGACCCTGGTCGACGGCCTGACACGCGGAGGCCGAGCCGACGATGGGCCCGACCCGGGCTGCGAGGCCCCGCACCACATCCGCATTGCTTCCTGCGGCAACCGCCGGCGTTGCCAGCATGCTCGCAATCAGGAAGACGCTCCACCGAAAGTTCATTGTCGTTGATCCTAAATCTGACCTCGTCGAGGTCTGCGCCTGGTCATAAAAGCCGGCGGCGCGGTGATATCAGGTTGAACCGGCTCCGCACTGCAGCCCGTATCAGCTGCGCATGATCGTTCTGGTAATCTGAATTGCACGTTTTATGTCATGCTTTAATGATCTGTCCTCGCGTGTATTGAGGTAAACTGCAACCGTCGACAAGTCCTCGCTATTCGAGATCGATCGCCTGGAAGGCGCCGGTCTGGTCGAGCGCCGTGCCCCAGATCTTGTGCGAGGCCTGGTGCTCGTCGCGGCCGAAGGCGAGATTGGCACCGAGACCGAGATCGACGTTGCGCAGGTTCTCCAGCGTGTCGATCAGCGTCTCGGTATCGAAGGTCGGGCCGGCCCGCTTCAGTCCCTGGATCAGCAGGCTGGCCGAGACGTAGCCCTCGAGCGAGGTGGTGTCGGGCGCCTCGCCGGGGAAATACTTGTTGAGTGCGTTCTTGTAGTCGAGCACGAGGCTCGAATAGCCGGAGATGCTCGGTACCACCTGCGTGAAGATCACGCCGTTGGTGTAGCTCGGCCCGAGCAGCATCAGTTCGCTGGCGAGCAGCGATGCGCCGACCGACGAGATGTTGGCGAAGATCATGCCCGGAAACAGCCCGTGCGCCTTTTCGATGAATTCCGCCGCCGCCCGGCTGGTCGCCACCATCACCACGGCCTTGATCGGCTGCCGCTGCGCCTTGAGCTGATTGAGCGCGTCGGTCGACCTCGATCGTGTCGCGCGGATAGTTCACGCGCAGGATGCTGCCGTCGTTGACGCCGAGTGCGCGGAACGCCTTTGCCACGCCGGCGAAACCGGCATCGCCATAGGCGTCGTTCTGCGCAAACACCGCGATTTGCCTCGGCTGCAGCCGGCGTATCTTGACGAGATAGTTCACCAGCGTCTGGGTCTCTTCGGCATAGCTCGGGCGATAGTTGAACACGTACCGGTCCGGCGGATCGTGCCGCGCGACATTGGCGCCGGTATCGGGCGCGAAGAACAGCGCGCGATGCTCGAGCGCGTAGGGAATTGCTGCCGCCGCATTGGCACTGCCGCTGCTGCCGATGAAGCCGAACACCTGCTCCTTCTCGTAGAGCTGCTTCATGGCGTCGACCGTGCGCGTGGGATCGTCGCCGTCGTCGGCCGCGACCAGCTTCAGCATGCGACCGTTGACGCCGCCGCTCTCGTTGGCGCGGTCGAAAGCGGCCTCGATGCCGAGCTTCATCAATCGCCCGGTCTCCTTGCTCGGGCCCGAGAACGGAATGACGATGCCGAACTTGACGTCGCTCTGGGTGACGCCGTGGACGTTCACCGGAGGCGGCAGGTTCTCGGTCGGCGCGGTTGCGGCCATCGCCGCCGGAGGCCCGAGCGTCACCCGCGGCAGCGTCGAGGTACGCTGCCGCGGCGTCGCGATCGATCGCTCCAGATCGGCAAGCTCACGCTCGGCGCCGGTGCAGTCCATTCGGCCGCTCGTCACCGCGCTGCGTCCGTCGGCGACGTAGCGATCCAGCAGCCGGGTCAGATCGTCGCGATCCGCATCAGTGGTTGACGCTTCCCTGATCACCTCCTGAAACTTTTCGATGATGACCTGGATGCGCGGCCGGGCGATGTCGCGGCAGGCCAGCGCCGAGCCGATGATCGGGCCGACGCGGCCGCCGAGATCGCGCACCACGTTAAGGCTGTCGCCGGGCGCGGCCTCGACGTGACAGCAGAACAGCATTCCGAGCGCGAGCGTGGAGAGGCGGACATGCATGCGCCGAAAGCGCGCTGCCGCCGTCAAACCTCGGTGGTCAGGCATGGTGGTCATGATGATGCGATCTTCGTTCAGGTGATGCCGGACGAGCCGGTGTCCTTATTGGCCCTTATCCGGCTGCGCCGTGTTCTGATTCCACTGCATGAACTGCTGGAGCAGCGGCTTGTCGGCCGCAGGCTCGGTCTTCGGCGCCTGTGCCGGGATCTGGCTCGCGTCACCCGACGCCAGCAGCGACTGGAACTGCGACAACGCCGGCGTCGCCTTGACATCGGCCTTGTCAGGCTTTGCGTCGGCCTGCTCGGCTTTGACCTCGGCGGCATCAGGCGCCACTGCCGCAGCAGGCGTGGCGGCCGGCGGAGGCGTGGTCGCCTTCATCGATCGCACTGCCGCCACGAAGGACGAACTCGCATCGCTCTGTCGCGCAGCCGGTACGATGTTGACGAAAAACAGCGCGACGACCGCTGCAACGCCGGCGGCGGCGGCGAACCGGGCCGCGATCTTGAGTATCACCGAGCGCCGGTCGCGCTCACGCGCAAAGTCCGGCGGCTCGCGCATGACGTGGGGATCGAGCGAATGGCGCAGCTTATCGAACCCGGCGCCTTCGGGCGGCGAGAGGGGCGTCACCGCGCGATCGGGGCGCTCGCCCGGATCGGTCGGGTTCCGCGCTTCCTTGACCAGCGAGAGCCGTACGGATTCAGGCTTTTCGCGCAGATAACGAGGCGCGTAGTGCAACGGATCCTGCGGACTCGTTGGATTTGGCTCACCCATCGAACTCATACGCTACTCCTCCAACACCTTACTGCGGGCGCACGGCTTCCCTGCAGCCCTGATCGCACGAGACAAAGTTTGCCACACAAGAGCGGATGACCGCATGACGGTCTGCCAACATTCCGATCGGGATGCGCGTTTGCGCAGAATCCGTGCCGATGCGCAAAACGAGTCGCGCATTACGTGCCGTCACCGGCATCGCTCGCCGAGGCCGAATGCGCGCCCGCTGTGCTTCAGCCGATCCCATGCCCAGCCCCCTGACGAGTGTCAATCGTTTGTGCAGACCTGCTATGCTTAATCACGCGGAACTATTTGGAGGTAGTGACACGGCGATGTGATCAAATTTAGGCGCGTTTTAAGCTTCGCCGCGGTGTCGTGGATTTGTGTCATTGTTCTGACATGAAAAAGTCTATATTCGATCGACATCGAAAGATGTTTGTAGACATCTGCCTGTTTTTGCCGATCTCGGCGTGCGCGTTAACTACCCATTAACCATTACGCACTGACAGTTAACCATTCGATAACCAAGGTTGGTCGGATGGTCATGAATGTCAGCGTAGAAGCCACACGTCAGCTCATCCGTCTGCGCGGACGCTCCTATGTCGCGTTCGTGTTTTCGCCGGTCGTGCCCATTGCCGGCTGGCTGTCCGATCTCGACGCGACGCTCGCGGGCTCGCCGGGCTTCTTCATCGGCAAGCCCGTGGTGCTCGATCTCTCAGCGGTCGATCTGAGCCCGCTTGCGATCACACATCTCATCAAGAGCATCGAGGCGCGCAGCATTCGCGTGCTTGGCCTCGAAGGCGTGGAGCCCGCACGGCTATCGATCGGCATGCCGCCACTGTTGTCGGGAGGCCGCCAATGCGTCGTGCAGGACGTTGAGCCGGAGAAGCCGGCGCTGCGAGAGCCGACGTCGTTGCTGCTTGATGTGCCCGTGCGTTCCGGCCAGTCGATCGTGTTTCCCGACGGCGATGTCACCGTACTGGGGGCTGTGTCCTCGGGCGCCGAGATCGTCGCCGGCGGCTCAATCCATGTCTACGGCGCGTTGCGCGGCCGTGCGATGGCGGGCGTCAACGGCAATGCGTCAGCGCGGATCTATTGCCAGAAGATCGAGGCCGAGCTGCTTGCCATCGACGGCTACTATCAGACTGCGGAGCAGATCGATGCGGCGCTGCGCGGCAAGCCGGCGCAGGCGAGGCTCGACGGCAATTCCATGAAGATCATGCCGTTAAACTAAGTATTAGGAGGTAATGAAATGGCAAAGGTGCTCGTTGTGACGTCCGGCAAGGGCGGCGTCGGAAAGACCACGACGACGGCCGCGCTTGGCGCTGCGCTGGCGCAGGCCGGCGAGAAGGTCGTGGTCGTCGACTTCGATGTCGGCTTGCGCAATCTCGATCTGGTGCTCGGCGCCGAGCGGCGCGTCGTGTTCGATCTCATCAACGTCGTGCAGGGCATCGCCAAGCTGCCGCAGGCCCTGATCCGCGACAAGCGGCTGGAGAATCTCTGGCTGCTGCCGGCGTCTCAGACCAAGGACAAGGATGCGCTGACGGAGGAGGGCGTCGGCCGTGTCATCGCCGACCTGCGCAAGACTTTTGATTGGGTGCTGTGTGACAGCCCGGCCGGCATCGAGCGCGGCGCCATGTTGGCGATGCGCTACGCCGACGAGGCGGTCATCGTCACCAATCCGGAAGTTTCCTCGGTGCGCGATTCCGATCGCATCATCGGCATGCTCGATTCCAAGACCGTACGCGCCGAGAACGGCGAGCGGGTCGAAAAGCACATCCTGATCACACGCTACGATCCGGCGCGCGCCGCGCGCGGCGAGATGCTCTCGATCGATGACGTGCTGGAGATCCTGGCGACGCCGCTGCTGGGCATCGTGCCGGAAAGCCAGGACGTGCTGCGCGCCTCCAATGTCGGCTGCCCGGTGACCCTGACCAATCCGGCGAGCACCCCGGCGCGCGCCTATTCCGATGCGATGCGCCGCCTCCTCGGCGAGCAGATCGAGATGCTGGTGCCGGCCGAGCCCAAGGGATTCATGAGACTGCTGCGTGGACGGAGGGCGGCATGAGCATGTTGCGGCTTTTCTCCAGCCGTCAGGTCTCCAGCCGTCAGGCCGCTACGGCGCCGATCGCGCGGGAGCGGCTGCAGATCCTGCTTGCGCATGAGCGCGGCGGCCTGCGCGGCCAGCCGGATCTGTTGATGCAGCTTCGCGAGGAAATCCTCGCCGTCGTCTCAAAGCATGTGGTACTCGATCCCGACAAGGTCTTGGTGCGGATGGATCGGGGAAAGCATGTCTCGACGCTCGAGGTCGATATCGAATTGCCTGTCGGTGCCGACCGCGCCTTCGCAAACGCCGGCTGACGCGCAGCACCTGCGGGTGTTGCGCTGATGCGGCCGATCTTTCGCGTCGATGGCAGGCGCGTCACCGTCAGCCCCGATGCCGCAGGTCCCTGGGACCCCTCGATGCAGCACGGCTCGGCGCCATCAGCGCTGGTGACGTGGGCGTCTGAGCGCATTGCGACGGCCTCGCCGATGCGCATCGCCCGGGTGACCGTCGATCTGATGCGGCCGGTGCCGCTGCGCGACCTGTCGATCGAGACCGAGGTGCTGCGCGACGGCCGCAAGATCCAGCTCTGTGCGGTGCGGCTGCGCGCGGACAATGTCGTCGTCGTCGCGGCGACCGTGCTCAAGGTGCGGCAGGCGGACGTGCTGCTGCCCGACGATGTCGCCGATCTGCCGGTCGATCTGCCGGGGCCGGAGGCCGCGCGGCCGGAGCCGGCTGACTTCTCCACCAGCCCCTTCGTCAAGTGCATGTCGCTCCGCGCCGCGCGCGGCCGCTTCGGCGCGCAGGGACCGGGCGCGATCTGGTATCGCCTCGATCGGCCGCTGGTCGATGGCCACACCGTGTCGCAGGCGATGCGCGCGATCGTCGCCGCCGATTTCTGCAACGGCACCGGCGCGGCGCTGGATTTCAACGACTACACGTTTCTCAATGCTGATCTCACCGTCAACATGGCGCGCGAGCCGATCGGCGAGTGGGTGCTGCTCGACGCCACCAGCTGGATCGGGCCCGACGGCGCCGGGCTCGCGATGGCGCGGCTTGGCGACCTCAAGGGCTATTTCGGCCGCGTCACGCAGAGCCTGGTGATCGAGAGGCGATAGTGCTCCGCCGTCGTCCCGGCCTTGTGCGCAATTGCGCACTGGCGCTCAAGCCGTGCAATCTCTCGATGAACACGCTTTGCATGCGGTCGATCAGATCCGGTCGCGCCCTGATAGGACATGATCCACTGGGCCAGCTGAACGCAGTGCGCGACGAATAACGTGTCAGCGCTCGTATTTCTGCGCAGTTCAAGGCGTGTTCCAACCTTGGCACATCGCAATGTTCCCGGAACATCGCTGCTCACACCGCGTTGCCCGCGCGAACCCAAGGAGCACGGCCATGCGGATGTCGACAGCTTATTTCGCGGGAGCGGGAACCGTCGTCGTCGCCGTTACGGTCGGCCTGGGCGGTGGGCTTCTGGTCGCAAATATCATGAATCCGAAGACGGCGGCACCAGAGGTGAGCAAGCTGGAACGCCGGTCGTCCGATGCGCCGCCGGCCCAGAGTGCAGCGCCAAACTCCTATCTCGCGGCGACGCAAGGTGCGGCCACGACGGCGGTCGTAGTCCAGCCGGCCGCCGCCAAGTCGGCCGATAGCAAGTCGGCCGATAGCAAGCCGGCCGAGCAGCCACAGCCTGCGGCCAATAGCGATTCCCAATCGCAGTCCGCAGCCGACGCCAAACCGCAGCAGGCCGCGGCCGACAACAAGCCACAACCGCAGCCCTCGCCTTCGCCGGTCACTGCAGCGGCGGCCTCGGGCTCCGCGCCGCCGGCGACGCATCAGCAGGCTAATGCGCCGGAGGCTGCCTACGCCAAGGCGTCGGATGCCGACCTGCAATCGAGCGACGCGAAATCCCACGACGCGGACACGCGGCGCGCCGAGCGTGAGCGCCGCCGCGCCGAACGTCATCAGCGCTGGGTGGAGCGTCATCGCAACCAGCGCCACGAGCCTGACATGCGCGACGTCGAACAGGCGGTGCGCGACGATTCGGCTCAACGCGCCTCGACTGAGCGCGCTTCGGCTCAACCCGACCAAGGCCAGCGCGGCGGCGACCAGGCTCAGCGCGATGCGGGACAGGGCGACTCCGGACAACGTGCGTCGGCGCAGCGTGACTCCGGCCTGCGCGACCGCGACGCCGGACCGCGCGGCTCGCGCGATTATCGCGATGCGCGCGACCCCCGAAACTATCGCGACGTTCGTGACTATCGCGATGCGCCGCCGCGCGAACGCGAAGTTGTCGTGGAGCCCGCTGCGCCCGCCGAACCGCGCTTCAACCTGTTCGACGATGACGACAATTGATGCACCGCGCCCGCGCGTATAATCCTGATCTCAACGACAGAGATCGGGAGCAGCGCCGGTGCCAGGGACAGTTTCGCGTACAAATTCGCTTGCTCGCTTTCGCGGCCGTCTCGACCTGCCGCTGATCGCAGCGCCGATGTTTCTGGTCTCCGGCGTCGACCTCGTCGCGGCGGCTTGCATCAATGGCGTGATCGGCGCGTTCCCGACGGTGAACTGCCGCACGCCCGAGGAGCTCGACATCTGGCTGTCCTGGATCGGTGCGCGGCTCGCCCGCGACGGAGATGCCAGGGGTCGCCGCGCGGCGCCGGCCTGTGCGAACCTGATCGTGCATCGCTCCAATGCCCGGCTGTCGCAGGACCTCGCCGTGCTGCTGCGCCACAAGCCGGAGATCGTGATTACATCGGTCGGCTCGCCGGCGCCGGTCCTGCAACCGTTGCACGACGCGGGCGCGATGGTGCTGGCCGATGTCGCCTCGATCCGCCACGCGGAGCGCGCCGTCGAGGCAGGCGCCGACGGCCTGGTGCTGCTGACAGCGGGCGCCGGCGGCCAGACCGGATGGCTCAATCCATTTGCCTTCGTGCGTGCGATCAGGGCCTTCTTCGATGGCCCGATCGTGCTGGCCGGCGGCATCAGCGACGGTCACGCGCTGCGCGCGGCGGAGGTGCTTGGCTGCGATCTCGCCTACATGGGCACGCGGTTCATCGCGACGCGCGAGAGCATGGCCGACGAGCGCCACAAGGCGATGCTGGTCGCAAGCTCTGCCGACGATGTCCTGCTCACGACCGCCTTCACCGGCCTGCAGACCAACATGCTCAAGCCCTCGATCGTCGCGGCCGGCCTCGATCCCGACAATCTGCCCGCGCGCGGCGCGATCGATATCGGCAAGGACATCGACGTTGGCGTGCGCAAATCGCGGCCCACCCGATGGCGCGACATCTGGAGCGCGGGACATGCGACGTCAGGGGTTTCCGACGTGCTCTCGGTCGAGGAGCTGATCGCCCGCACGACCTTGCAATATCGGGATGCCGGCGGGGCTGCCGCGTCCGAGTAAAGGTCCGGACATCCTGCGGAGCACAACTTTAACGCGCCATTAACCATCGCACAGCGACAATCGGTCTGTGTCGGTATCCCGCTATCTGCGGGAGACTAGCGGGGCTCGAATCACTTACAGGGTGTGCGATGAGCATCGAGAGGCTACTGGGCAAGACGACGGCCACGCTCGACGAGATCAGGATCCGGGTCAGCCACGCGTTGCAGCGTCACCCGATGTGCCGCCAGGTTCAGTTCGACATCATCAGCGTGCCGCGGACGGCCAGGGGCGGCAATTGGACCATCAGTCTGCATGCGCTGGAACCGGCGGCCGTCTGGGAAGCCTCGGATATCGTGGCCGACATCCAGGCCGCCTACGATTTGAGTTCCGCATCAGCCTGAGTTCATTGGCTTTTCCGCCCGTGTCAAACACGGGAGCGGTGGCAATTCGCGGAGCTGGCGCGGTCCGGCCTTAATTAACTCCCAGTTTTCGGCAAAGTGCGGCGTTCCCGCCGGGGATACGGAGATCTGAGTGACGAAGTCGATAACCCTTGTCGCCCTGGTGTGCCTGCTCGTTGCAGGAGCTGCGGCGACCAGCATTCTGGCGCGTGACAGCGTGCCTGCGGCCGGTCTCGACATGTCGGCGGTGGCGGCCAGGAGTCCGATATCTAATCGGGAGGCCAAGGGGGATCGTCTGACGGTGAACCGCGTGGCTGCGGCGGCGGAAGAGCCCGAACCGACTGCAAGCATCAGCGAACCGGTGCGCGAGGCGCTCGCTTATGCGCCGGCGGATGCCGAGATGCCCCAGGCGCCCACGCCTGCTGCGGCGGCCGAGGCGGCGAAACCTGCAGCGCTCGCAGCGGCACCGGAGGCGCCAGCTCCGAAGCACAAGCCGGCGTTGAAGCCCGAGGTTCAGAAGGCCTATGCGCTGCTCAGCGACGGCCAGATCGCCAGCATCAAGGAACGCCTGAAGCTGTCCTCGAGCCAGGAATATTACTGGCCGGCGGTGGAGACCGCGTTGCGCGCCGTTGCCAGGAAGATCCACGCCACGCACCATGCGAATGCCAAGCCGGGCAGCATGCCGATCGATCCGGATTCCGACGAGGTGCAGCAGCTCAAATCGGCGGCGATGCCGCTGCTGTGGCAGCTCCGCGACGACCAGAAGGACGAAGTCCGAAAGCTCGCCCGCCTGATCGGGCTCGACCAGGTCGCGGCCGCGATCTGACGAACTGGTTCCTATCTGCCTGAGACGAAGAGGCCGCGCGTTGCGCGGCCTCTTTCATTTGCCGGGTGGTGCGTCACGATGCTTATTTGCTGATTGGGTGCGCCGCGGCTTCGTCACGGGGCGTGGCGTCGTCCGTCGTCTCGAACGCATCATAGACCAGCTTCTTGAAGGCGGGCGTGATGCGGCCGCGCTCGTTCTGGGTCTGCTCCAGCATGATGTAGATCATGTCGAGCTTCGGATCGACGCCGAAATAGGTGCCGCTGCCGCTGTCCCATTTCAATTCGCCGATCGAGCCCGCCGCCGGCGGATGGGCGTCGCCGGGTGAGACCCGCACCGCAAGGCCGTAGCCGTAGCCGAAGCCGTCGCCCGGAAAATAGAAGTAGTCGCGCCCGACGCCGGAGCCGGGACCGATCTGGTCGGTCGTCATCGCCTTGAACGCCGCCGGCGACAGATAGCGGCGTCCATCGAGCTCGCCGCCATTGAGCAGCATCTGCGCGAAGCGCGCATAGTCAGTCACCGTAGAGACCAGTCCGCCGCCACCCGATTGCCATTCCGGATGGGCGCGCCGCTCCTGCTCGGCCGCGAGCAGGATGTGGTCGCTCGGCAGCGGCTCGGCCATGCGCGCGCGCTCTTGGTGAGAGGTCAGGACGTATTTGGTGCTCGTCATGCCAAGCGGATCGAGGATGTTGCGCTTCTCGAAATCATACAGCGCCTCGCCCGATACGATTTCGATCACGCGGCCGAGCACGTCGGTGGAATGACCGTAGCGCCACAGCGTGCCGGGTTGGCGCGCCAGCGGCAAGCTCGCAATACGGTCAGCGAATTCGGCGTTGTCGAAATGGCCGGCGAAGATGTCGGCCGCCATGTAGGCGTGCTCGATCAGCTCGCCGCCGATATAGCCATAGGTGATGCCGGAGGTATGCCGCATCAGGTCGCGGATGGTGACGGGATAGTTCGGCGGCACGCGCTTGAGCACATGCTTGCCATCGGCCGCCACCGTGTCGACGCCGACCGTCACCTTGGCAAAGGACGGAATATATTTCGAGACCGGATCGGACAGCGACATCCGTCCCTGGTCGATCAGCATCATCGCAGCGAGGCTGGTGATCGGCTTGGTCATCGAATGCAGCGCGAAGATCGTGTCCGGCGTCATCGGCACGCCGGTGGCGACGTCGCGCACGCCGAAGCACTTTTGATAGACCACCTGGCCATGCTGCTGGATCAGGATGACGGCGCCGGGCAGCCGGCCAGTCGCGACCTCCTGGTCGAAGAATTGCGTGATGCGGTCAAGCTTGTCCGGCGCCGGTGCCGGTGGGGAGAGGCCGGCGGCGCGGCTCGATCCGCCGGCGCTCGCCAGCAGCACGGCACATGTTGCGGCCAACGACAGCCTGCGCAGGCCGCGCAAGACAGCCGGTCCCGATTGACGGTTACCCAATGCCAAGCCTTGCTCCTCCTATGATGGCTGGCTTCATTATCTCCGTGTTTCGCGGCCGGCTCACAATCACACCGAAGTGTGGGTTGCCGACCGGCCCCTGTCGGGTGAACGACGCCGGCGGCCGCGCCGGCAATATCGCAGGACCGCTACAGGTCGAGCAGGCGATCGCGCTCCGACTGGTCGAGCACCTCGCGTATGGTCGACAGCAGCACGTTAGGCCGGAACGGCTTCATGATCGCACGATGATTGGCGATCCGGCCCTCGCCGCTTTCGCCGGTGATCGGATAGTTGGAATAGCCGGTCATGAACACCAGCGGCAGACCGGGCGACGTCGCGGCCAGGAATTCGGCCAATTCGGGTCCGCTGAGCTGCGGCATCACCACGTCTGACAGCACGAGGTCAATGCTGCCGTGCTGGTTCTGCACCAGCCGGCGAGCCTCGTCGCCGTTGGCGGCGGTGAGCACGGTGTAGCCGCCGCGTATCAACGCTGCTGCGGCGGCGCGCATCACGGCCTGGTCGTCCTCGACCACCAGGATCGTCTCCCGCCCGCGCAGCTCTTCCTGCTCGGCTTCCGCTGCCGACGGCTGCTCCTCGGTGCGGTGCGTGCGCGGCAACAGGATGAGAAAGCTGGTGCCGGCACCAAGCCTGCTCTCCACCGTCAGCCGGCCGCCGGCCTGCGCGATGATGCCGTAGCAGGTCGCGAGCCCGAGCCCAGTGCCGTGGCCGCGCGCCTTGGTGGTGAAGAAGGGATCGAAGATGCGGTCGAGATGCTCGGGGGCGATGCCGGTGCCGGAATCGGTGACGCGCACCGCCACGTAGTCGCCGGGCGGCACGCCCTGCTCGGCACTCGCGATGCTGCGGTTTTCGATCTCGATCGCGAAGCGTCCGCCCGAAAGCATGGCGTCGCGGGCGTTGACCGCGAGGTTCATCAAGACCTGTTCGAGCTGACCCTTGTCGGCCAGCACGGGCCAGATGTCGTCGCCCGGCAGCACCACGAAATCGATGCTGGCCGGCAAGGTCCGCTGCAGCATCGAATGCACGCCGGCCACCACCTCGACCATGTTGAGCACGGCCGGCTCGCTCGCCTGCTTGCGCGAGAAGGCCAGCAGCTGGCGCGTCAGCGCCTGGGCGCGGTCGATCGAATTCACGATCTCGATGATTTCGATCATTCGCGGATCGTCGGCATCGAACTCGGTGCGCAGCATTTCGGCATAGACCAGCATGATCGCCAGGAGATTGTTGAAGTCATGCGCGACGCCGCCGGCGATCAGGCCGATCGCCTCCATCTTCTGGGCATGCTTGAGATGATCGTCCAGCCGCTTCTGCTCGGTCATGTCATGAATGAGCGCGAGCCGCGCCGGCGCACCGTTCCATTCGCAGTCGACCACGCGCATGTCGCAGGCGCGCCGCTCATCGGTGTCCGGAATCCTGAGCTCCGTGACCGGACCATCCTTGAGATGAAGGCCGAACCGGCTGCCGATGAAATCCTCACGCCTGCGACCGAACAGCGCGAGCGCGGCGTCGTTGCCGAACAGCACGGTGCTGCGCCGGTCGGTGACGACCACCGCGTCCGGAATCGAGCCGACCAGATGCTCGAACTGACGCCGCAGCGTCTCGGTCGCGCGCACCTCCTTCAACCGCAGGATCGAACGGTCGATGGTACGGCGGAGCATGGCCGGCCGCAGCTCTTCCTTGTTCAGATAATCCTGCGCGCCGGCGTCGATGCAGCTCAGCGCCAGGGTCTCATCCGACACGCCGCTCAGCACGATGATCGGCTTGGCGCGCGAGATCCTCAGCAGCGCCTGCACGCATTCGACGCCGGAGCAGTCGGGCAGGCGGAGATCGAGCAGCACGACATCGACCGAACCGGCGCGCAGGATCCGTTCGGCATCCGACAGCCGGCTGACGTGGCGCATCGCATAGCGCGTGGGCACGCCGGGCCAGTCGAGCATCTCGCGCACCAGTTCGGCGTCGGCGGGATTGTCCTCGACCAGCAGCAGGGTCGGGTGGCCGGAATTGTCAGTCATGGGCGGCTCGGCCCGCCATTGTTGTTCGGCAGGCAGGCGGTGCCGAGCCAGAACCGCTCGACCGTATTGATCACGTCGCGGTAGGCGTGCAGGTCGAGCGGCTTGACCAGATAGAAATTGGCGCCGAGCTCGTAGCAGTCATTGATATCCTTGTGTGCCCGGGACGAGCTCCACACGATCACCGGAATGGGGCGCAGCTGCTCGTCGGCCTTGACCTCGCGCAGCACCTCGCGACCGTCGAGCCCGGGCAAGTTGAGATCGAGCAGGATCAGCTCGCGGACGCACCGCGTCATGATACTGGTTCTCGCGATTGAGATAGGACATCGCCTCGACACCGTCGGATGCGACCTCGACCGACAATTGGCTGTTGGCCTGTGCGAAGGAATCCCGCGTCAGGTCGGCGTCGGCAGGATTGTCCTCGATCAGGAGCAGGATGTCCTTGCGCGTGTCAGGGCTCATGCCGCCGTCTCCATCGTTGTTTTTGTTGTCATTGGCCCTGAGTGCACCAGGGCGGTGAAGTGAAATGCGGTGCCTTCGCCGGGCACCGAGTTCGAACCAGATGGTGCCGCCATGGCGCTCCACGATCTTCTTCACGATCGCAAGCCCGATCCCGCTGCCGTCATACTTGCCGCGCTCGTGCAGGCGCTGGAACATCTGGAAGATGCGACTGCCGTGCTTGGCTTCGATCCCGATGCCGTTGTCCTGGATCGTGAATTCCCACATTGCCTCGCGTCGCTCTGCAGAGATCTCGATCCGCGGCGGCCGTCCGCTGCGGAACTTGACCGCGTTGCTGATTAGGTTCTGGAACACCTGGCCGAGCTCGATCTCGTCGCCGAGCACGACCGGGAGGGCGTCCGACGTGGATCTCCGCCCCGGCTTCCTCGATCGAGGGCGACAGCCGCGCCAGCGTCGCCGTGACCACCGCGGTGCTGTCGACGGCGCGGTTTGCCGTCTCCTTGGACGATACGCGGGAATAGGACAGGAGATCGCGCACCAGCGTCTGCATCCGCTGCGCCCCCTCGACTGCGTAAGCGATGTATCGGTTGGCCTTGTCGTCGAGCCTGTCCTTGTAACGCTCCTCCAACAGCTGCGTGTAGCTCGCCACCATCCGCAGCGGCTCCTGCAGATCGTGCGAGGCGACGTAGGCGAACTGCTCGAGCTCGGCGTTGGAGCGGCGCAGACGCTCGTTCTGCGCCTCGATCGCCCGTTCTGCCTCCCGCCGATCGGTGACGTCGATCACCGTCGCCAGCACCAGCAATCCGTCGCGCGACTGGATCGGATTGAGGCCGATCTCGAGCGGAAACTCGGAGCCGTCCTTGCGCACGCCATGCAGCTCGCGCCCGGTGCCGATCCGCCCTGCGGCAGGCGCGGACAGGAAGGTGGCGCGGTGCGCCGCGTGCTGGCGGCGCATGGCCTCGGGAAGCAGCATGTCGACCGAAGCGCCCAGCAATTCGTCGCGGCCATAGCCGAACTGCCGCTCCAGCTCGGCATTGGCGAGCACGATCTCGCCGCTCTGATTGATCATCAGCACGCCGCCTGGCGAGGCTTCGACCGCAAGCTCGAACTTGCGCTGGCTGAACTTCTGCTCGGAGATGTCACGCACGATCTCGGCCGAGCCGATGATCTGGCCCGATGGCGCCTTGACCGGGGAGACGCTGAGGGACACATCGATCAGCCGGCCGTTGCGGGTCCGGCGCACGGTTTCGCAATGCTCGACATGCTCGCCGCTGCGGACGGTGTCGAGGATGGCGCTGCTCTCCGCGAGCCGCTCACGCGGCACGATGATCCCGATCAGCTGGCCTATCGCCTCCGTTGCCGAATAGCCGAACAAATTTTCGGCGGCAGCGTTCCATCCGGTGATCTTGCCCTCCGGCGTCCTGGTGATGATCGCATCGCTCGCCGAGCGCACCACGGCGGCATAGAGCTGGTCGCGCTCGAGGTAGGTCTGCAGCAACAGCTCGTTGTGCCGCCGCCGCATCAGCTCGCGCTCGAACTCACGCTCCGGGCGTGGTCAGGCTGAAGATGCGCTGCAGGCCGGAATCCGGATCGGCATCGGAGGTCCGCTCGGCCGCCGCCAGCTGCTCCTCCGACAGGCTGTCGACCGTGGCCACGACCTTGCGCAGCCGCCGCGACAGCAGATTGGCCAGCACGACGGCGATCAGGGTGGCGCAGGCCGCCGCGATCGCGCCGGCGAGCAGCGTGGCCTCGCGCACCGGCAGCGGCGCCGCGGCCAGCGCCGCATACGGCACCAGCTCGACCACGCTGAAGCGGCGGGATTGCCCGATCCGTCCGGGCGCGATGGCGATGCCGAAACGCTTGCCGTCGACGGCGCGCGTCAGGTGCTGGGAGGCGACATCGAGCGGCAGCGGGCCGAGCTCGGGAAAATCGTCGGCGAGGCTGCTATGGCCGCCTTGATCGAAGCGAAACTCGCGCGCGGGATCGGGATGCAGCACATAGTCGCCGGTTTCGTTGACGACACGGATATCTCCGCCGGGCGGCGCGAGGGTCCGCATCTCCGCGAGGATCGGCCCCAGTTTGAGGTTGACGACGAGGACGCCGAAGCGCCTGCCGTCGGGGCGGACGATGGGGGTCGCAATACGGACCACGGGCACGGGCGGCTGCGTGATCGCGCCATTCTTCCGGGTCAGACCCATCGGCGAGACGTAGATCTCGCGGTCGGCGAGCTTCATCGTCTCACGGACGAAGTTGCGCTGGCCCTGCTGCTGCAGCTCTGCGTCCGGCACAATGCGCGGGCCCGCGGGCGTCTGCTCGACGACGACGATTTCGCGGCCGCCATCCGCCGCCGAAATCAGCCGGAACTTGTCGTAGACCGACTTGAGGCGGAGCTGGCCGAGGAGCCGGGCGGCGAGGCGGTCGCGCCATTCGTTCAGTGCGGCGAGATCGACCGGCGCCGGCGCGGATGCGATCTTCACGATATCGTCGAGTGAAGTGCTGTGCGAAAAGGTCAGCACGTCCGCGCGCGCGGTCGCGCTGTAGGCCTCGAATGCCCTGGCGCTCGCGTCGGCATTTTGCGCGACGATGTGGAGCTGCGTCGGCACCAGCGCGGCATCGAGCTTTGTCATGATCAGGAAAGCGACGCCGCCGGCGGTGGCGATTGCCAGGCCGACCATGGTGACGACGAGCAGCGCCGGCACCCGCCAGCCGTCGCTGGCATAAAAGGATGTCCCTTTGGATGGTCCTGGAGCCAGATGCGGTGCGTCGTCCATTCTCGCCACTTCGGCTGCCGACGTCGGCAGCGATCTCAGCGTGAGTCCGATGGGTGCGCGCCCGACGCAGCAGCGCAGTGACTATCTCACAGGTTGCCAAGGTGTTCTGCACGCCAGCATGCACAGTTTGCGGAAAACGCGATCGGCTGTCCAGAGGTATACTCGCTCAAGTTGTTGAGATGCAGAAAATCAACGCGGCATGCCGCGCATCGATCTCGTTCCCTTTCGAGGTGCGCATGCGGTCAATGGACCGGCTGGCGCGGCAGCCAGACCCGGCTTTCCTGCACCAGCGCCTCGATCAGCGTCGCTGCAGGGAGGCTGCGCACCAGCGGCACCGCCTGGCCGGCCCACAGCGGCACGAAGTCGGTGCGCGCCCGGTCGCTGCAGGCCTTGGCCAGCGCCCGCGTCAGGCTGAGCTGCGCCGGGAAGTCGATCACCTCGGCGTCGGCGAGCTCGTCGGTCATGCGGTTGCGCAGGGCGCGCCCCGGCCGCCCGGTGAAGACGCGGGTCAGCCTGGTATCGTCGTCACTCGCTTGGCGAATCGCGTCGCGATAGGGCGCCGAGACCACCGCCTCCTGGCAGCCGAGAAAGGCGGTGCCGATCTGCACGCCGCTGGCGCCGAGCGCGAAGGCGGCGGCGATGGCGCGGCCGTCGGCAATGCCGCCGGCAGCGATCACCGGCACCCGCACTGCGTCGGCGACCTGCGGCACCAGCGCCATCGTGCCGATCAGCCCGGCACCGTCATCGCGCGTGAAGGTGCTGCGCGGTCCCCCGGCCTCGATGCCCTGCGCGATGATCGCATCCGCGCCTTGCGCTTCCAGTGCCCTCGCTTCGGCGACCGTGGTGGCGGAGCCGATGACGACGCAGCCGGCCTGCCTGATCCGCGCGACGATGGCCGCAGGCGGCATGCCGTAGTGGAAGCTGACGGCCCGCGGACGCGTCGCCAGGATCAGCTGCAATCGTTTCTCGTCGAAACGGGGCAGCGGATTGGTCGGCCGCGGCACCGCGCCGAGCCCCATCAGCCCGTAGTAGAAGGCAAGCCGGGCGCGCACCAGGTCGGCCGTCTCGGTATCGATCAGCGGCGTTGGATGCGCGAAGAAGTTCAGGTTGAACGGCCTCGCTGAGCCGTGCCTGACCTGCGCGATCCGGCGCCGCGCGCTTTCGATCGACATCGGCCCGCATCCGAGCGAGCCGAGCGCGCCCGCGTTGGAGACGGCCGCGACCAGCGCGGGACCCGCGTGCTGCCCCATGGGGGCCTGGATGATGGGATGGGCAATGCCGAGCAGGTCGAGAAGGCCATTCCGCGGCCATGCGATCCGATCGGGTTGCGGCTCCTGCAATGGGTTTCCGCTGCTGTTCGTCATGTCAATGATCCATGCTGACCGCCGTTCGCGGCGGGTCGGCGCTAATGTTGTTTGTTCAATCCTCGGCGTGAACGTCGCGGCTGTCCGCGTCTCCTTCCTTGTTAGTACGGGGCGTTCCGGTCCCGGTTTCGGGCGCCGCTCTGTGAATTTCGTGTGACAATTCATTTTCGGCATGAGATCGCTGATCGTCGCGTCAACAGCCCGTGACTGGCGTGTCACCTGACTACGGATGTAACTAACAGGCGATCTCGGGTTGCCGCGCCAATCGAACCGCGACGGACGCAATGGCCGATCGGCCGGGACGGGCCCATGCGCGCCGGCCGCTTGCTCGCTTGTGACATTTGCAATATGCGGAAAGTCGATGGGGCGGACGCGGCCCTAAGCGCGCAACACAGGCTGTCTGGACGGAGCGATCGATGAGCGTGACGGTGACTGGCATTTCCTCGATGGCGACCCGGCAGATCCTCGCCGAGCTCGCCACGGCCTATCAGCAGGCAACCGGGCAGGCCGTCGCAATCGAATCCGTCGGCGGCGTCGATGCCGCCAAGCGCATCCGCGCCGGCGAGCCCTTCGACCTCGCGGTGCTCGCCTCCGACGCGCTGCTTAAGCTCGAGGCCGACGGCGCGCTGGCCCCGGGCAGTATCGTCGAGATCGCGGAGTTGCCGATGGCGATGGCGGTGCGCGCGGGCGCGAGGCGGCCCGACCCATTGGATGAGGCCGCGGTGCGCACGGCGCTGGCGAGTGCCGCCTCGATCGGCATCTCCACCGGCCCGAGCGGTGCGCATGTGGTGCAGCTCGCCCGCGACTGGGGGCTGGAGAGCGAGGTCCAGAGCCGCATCGTCCAGGCCAAGCCCGGCATCCCCGTCGCCAAGCTGCTCGCCGACGGCGCGGTCGACATCGGCTTTCAGCAACTGAGCGAGATGCAGGGCGCGCCAGGCATCGAGATCGTGGGCCTGTTGCCCGGCGCGCTGCAGCCGAGGACGATCTTTGCCGCCGCGCTCTGCAAGGCGGCAGCGCGTGCCGACGCCGCCCGCAGCTTCATCGCCTATCTCGCCTCGGCCGAAACCGCCGAGACCAAGCGGCGACATGGCATGATTCCGGTGTGAGGTGACGGAGCGCCAGTGCTGGGCTTTCGTTTCTGCCTTCTTCTCGTTGCTTCGAACCCACGGCTACGCCAATTCGCAGTGAAGCGCCGCGTCCATTTCGTCGATGAGGGCGGCCGCAAGACCATTTGCCAAATCAGATCTCTCGGAGAGTCCCGCCGCTTCGGTCCGATTGTCGTGTCGTCGCTCGATTCGAATGGTAAGAGGAGAGCGATGCTCCCGTCGTCGTTGCCCTTCAAAGTCATCGCGAAATAGCCATACCAAGCGGGCTAGGTTTTACTCAGTCAGAAAGACACTTGGGACCGTCACGATGTTCTGTAAATCATCTCTCGTTTTGGGAGCCGCCCTTTATATCGCCGCATTTCCTGCAAGCGCACAGCAGAGCGCTGAGTTCGATGCGTGCATGGCCCAAGCCGACGGCGTTTCCTCGAAAATGCTGGATTGCGGCAAAGCCGAAATTGACAAGTGGGACGCGAGGCTGAATGCCGCCTATCAGACCCTTCTGCATAGGTCCGCGGACGAGATGCGAACGCAATTGCAGCAAGAGCAGAGGGCTTGGCTCAAACATCATTTGAGCGAGACCCGCCGTCTGGCTACTGACCCCAACAATGGGTCTATCGCATTCATCGATTTGCAGTCTTTTGAATTGGATGACTTGGTCAAGCGAACGTTGCAGCTTGAAAAGCGTGTCAACGGGAAGCCTTGAGCGGTCACTCCGATCTGTCTCCCGGTTGCGCTGCGAAATGGGATAAGTCAAAGCGATACTTGAAGCGGATGTCGGTGTTGGCGCGTAGGCCTCCTCTCCCGTCAGGGCGTTCAAGCGTGCAACAATCTCAACCGGAGAGCCGCCGGCGTGCTGGGAGTTCTGAATACGTAAGGGAAGCGATCGGATCTTCGACTGCTCCTGCGGCCTTAGAACCTCTCGAAGGCGAGCTTGCGCGACGTACGGGCGTTAAGCATCCTGTATCAGAATGTCGGTCAGGCTCTTTTCGTCGCGCTGTCGTGGCGTCAGGTCCAGTCCGGTCAGCAGATCGGCGAGGTGGTCTGTCATCAGTTCGGCCGCGGCGTCGGTCTCGTGGCGGGCGATGGCGTCGACCAGGTGATGATGAGCGTGGCTTGCACAGATGGTGTCGCGCCGGATCCAGTACAATGCGATGATGAGCGATGAGCGCGTGACGAGGTCAGCGATGAACTCGCACAGGATCGACTGCGAGGTGATCTGCGAGAGCTCAACATGGAAATTGGCCGAGAGCATCAGCGCGTCGCTGTCGCGTCCTTCGCGCACCGCTTCGTGCTCCTGATCGAGATGAGCGCGCAGCCGCGCCACGTCGGCAGAGGTGGCGCGTGCAGCGGCAAGGGCTGCCGCACGCGGCTCGACCAGCATGCGCATTTCGAAGATCTCGCGGGCCTCGATTTGCGAGGGGTGTGCCACGAAGGCGCCGCGGTTCGGCTCCAGCCGCACGAGGCGATCGTGCGCGAGCGCTTGTAGCGCGGAGCGGATCACGGTACGGCTCACCGCGTAGATCGAGGCGAGTTCGTCTTCGGGCAATTTGGTGCCGGGCGCCAGCCGATGGGCAAAGATCGCGTCCCGCAGGCGGGTGTAGGTCGCGGACCACCGCGCGGCCGGCTTCAGGGAGTGGGTCTGTCTGTCTTCGGGCGTGCGCATGGCATCAGGAGTTAGACGGAGATCACGACGGTGCAGCGGGCGATTAAAGTTGTGCACACGCTTTCACCGTTATCATATCGTGTGCTTACCCGCAGGTGAAGCGGCGAGCGGGCGCGGCGCGACGTCAGGCGCATGCTCTGGCTGCGGAGCTTCCGGCGCGAACGCGGCAAACAGACCCTCATAAGGCTTGACCCGCGGCGCGGCATAGCCGCCATGCTTTGATGTCTTGTGACCGAGGCTCACCAGCCCCTCAGCGAGTTTCACCGCCGCGCCGACGCCGTCCACGACGGGAAGGTTGTGCTCGCGCGATAGCTCCGCAGCGAGATCGGCCATGCCGGCGCAGCCCAGCACGATTGCTTCGGCCCGGTCTTCGACTACGGCCTTGGCGATCTCGGCCGAGATGCGTTGGCGTGCGTCCGAGCCGGGAATCTCGAGATCGAGCACTGGTATTTCCGATGCCCGTACCCGCGCGCAGCGGCCGGCCAAGCCGTATTTGGTGAGGTTGTGCTCGATTGCCGAGACCGAGCGCGACAACGTCGTCACAACGCTGAAACGACCTGCCAGCAGGCTCGCCATGTGAAAAGCGGCTTCGCCAATGCCGATAACCGGCGCGGTGGTGAGGCAGCGCGCTGCATCCAGCCCAGTGTCGTCGAAACAGGCAATTACATAAGCGTCCACGTCTGGCGCGGCGCGCATCTGCGCCAGCAGGCCTGGAATTGAGAACACTTCGTCATAATAGCCTTCGATGCTCGGCGGACCGTCGGTCGGATTGACGGCCTGGATCGCGGTGCCGGCGGCTGCCGCCGCTTCGGCCGCCGCGCCGATCTTGTGCGTCATTGATGCGGTAGTATTGGGATTGATGACCAGAATGCGCATGGATGTTCGACCTGAAATCACAATTCTCCGCCAAGATAGAGGGTCTTGATGCGTTCATCGTTGATTAGCTCGGCCGAAGGCCCGGAGATCGCCACGGCACCCGTCGACAGCGCATAGGCGCGGGCGGATATCTTGAGCGCGATGCGCGAATTCTGCTCGACGAGCAGCACGCTGACCTGCTCGTCACGATTGATGGCGACGATCGATCGGGCGATGTCCTGCACCAGTTTGGGGGCGATGCCGAGCGAGGGTTCGTCGAGCAGGAGCAGCGTCGGTCGGCTCATCAGCGCACGGCCGATGACCAGCATCTGCTGCTCGCCGCCACTCATAGTTCCCGCCGCCTGGTTATAACGTTCGCGCAGCCGCGGAAAGCGCGTCAGTACCGCCTCGAGTGTGCTCGCGACTTCGGCCTTGTCGTGGCGGGTGAAGGCGCCCATCAGCAGGTTGTCCTTGACCGACATCAGCGGAAACGAACGGCGGCCCTCCGGAACCATGGCGATACCCATCTTCACCAGCTCATCGGGGGCGCAGCCATCGATGCGCCGGCCGCGAAAGCGAATTTCTCCCTTGCGGATTTTGCGCAGGCCGGTGATGGCGCGCAAGATCGAGGTCTTTCCCGCGCCGTTGGCGCCGATCAGCGCCACCGTCTCGCCCTCATTGACCTCGAGCGAGATGTTTCGCAGGGCGTAAACCCGATCGTAGTAGAGTTCGACGCCGGAGAAGGTGAGCAGCGGCTCCATCGACTACATCCCGATCGATTCGTCGGCGCTGCCGAGATAGGCCTCGATCACGCGCGGGTTTTGCTGGATCTCCGCAGGCGTTCCCTCTGCGATCTTCTCGCCGAAGTTCAGCACGACAACGCGGTCGGAAATCTTCATGACGGCGGGCATATCATGCTCGACCAAGAGAATGGTGACATCGCGATCGCGTACCGCGCGCACCAGCTGGACCGCACGTCGCGTTTCGTCATGGTTCATGCCGGCAAACGGTTCGTCGAGCAGCAGGATTTTGGGGTTGGTGGCGAGTCCGATGGCTATGCCTAGCGCGCGCAGATGGCCTTGCGGCAGGGTGTTGGCCAACTGTCCGGCGATCGCGCCGAGACCGAGAAAACCCAGGATCTCATCGGCAGAGCGGGCAAACTCGCGCTCGTCCGCGCGCGCGGTTTCGGAGCCGGTGTAGAACCCGAGCAAGTTGGCGCGCGACCGCAAATGGTGGGCGATGATGACATTGTCGCGCACGCTCATGGTCTTGAATATGGTTGTTTCCTGGAAGGTGCGCACGACGCCGGCGCGCGCCACGACGTGCGGGGCGAGGCCGGAAATGCGGGCGCCATGCAGCAGCACTTCTCCATCGGTCGGACGCATGAACGAGGCGATGAGCTTGAACAGGGTGGACTTGCCGGCGCCGTTCGGCCCGATCACCGAAAGGATCTCGCCTTCGCGAACGGAGAAGGAGACGCCATTGACGGCGACGAGGCCACCGAAGCGTTTGGTCAGGGATTTGACCTCGAGCAACTCCGGCATGGTTCAGCTCTCCTTCCGCCGCAGCGCGAACAGGCTGAGAATGCCGTTGGGTAGCATCAGCATCAGCGCGATCAGTATCGTGGAATAGATCAGCAGCTGGTATGCGCCGGTCCTGAATAGGAAGTCCCAACCGAAATACAACACGAAGGTGCCGACCAAGGGTCCCATCACGTACCCCAAACCGCCGAGGAAACAGTTCAGCATGAAATTTATGGAGTCGGCGACCGCGAAGCTCGACGGATAGATCGATTGCGCGATGGCGACGAACATAGCGCCGCCGATACCGCCCAGGAACGAGGAGATCGCATAGGCGATGATACGCAAGGCGGCGACGTTGACGCCGATCGAGGAGGCCAGCTCCTCGTTTTGCTGCAGCGAAAGGCAGAGTTGTCCGATGCGGGAATGTACCAGCCGATAGACGCCTGCGAATACCAGCACCATCAGCGCCACCGTCACGAAATAGAACGCCTGGCGCGGGTTGGATAGCGTTGCAAAATCCGGCAGCAGCGTGAGGCCGAACAGGCGGATCGCGCCTGGAGGCGGGATGTCGGTGATGCCCTTGGCGCCGTTGGTCAGCGGCACCGCGAGCGCCGAGAGCCGCGCCACTTCGGTGAGAACAAGTGTTACCATGGCGAAATAGACGCCGCGTAGTCGCAGGATCGGCCAACCGATCAGGATGCTGACGCCGGCGCAAAGCAGTCCGGCAAGCGGCAAGCTGAGCCAGAACGAGACGCCGCCGGCCGTTACGAGGATCGCCGAGACATAGCCGCCGAGCAGCGCATAGGCGCCCTGGCCGATATTGATGCGGCCGATGAAGAAGGTCAGCCACACGCCTGCACTGGCGATGCTCAGAAGCGCGACAGAGGTCAGCGTATAATAGAGATCGCTGCGGCCACTGACCGTGATCAGCCAGGGCATGAGGACGAAGGCGACGACCAGAAACAGCGCCAGGGCCGAGATTTTGGATGCGGTGCTCGTCATTGTTAGCCCCAAGGCTTGCCCATGAGCCCATTGGGGCGGATACTCAGGAACACCATCAAGGCGGCGAAGATCACCAGATAAGTGATGTCGCCGTAGGCATGCAGTACCGATAGACCGACCGACTCCAGCATGCCGAGAATGAAGCCACCGGCTATGGCGCCGCCGACCACGCCGGCGCCGCCGATCATCACCATCAGAAACGCCTTGATCGAGATCGGCCCGCCAATGCCGGAGTTGACACCCGTAATAGCGACCAGCAGGCCGCCGACCACGCCGGCCAACATCGCGCCGAGCGCGAACCCGATCATGGAATAGCGATCGACATTGACGCCCATCAGCTGTGCCGCGATACGGTCCTGGGCCAGCGCCCGCATCGCCCGTCCGGGACGGCTGAACTGCATGTAAGCCATAAAGCTCGCGATCAACACCAGAGCAATGAGGCCGACCGCGATCTTGTCATAAGGCATGATCAGCCAGTCGACGTTGAGCACGCCGTTGACGATCTTAGGAACGCCGCGCTGTTTTTCGCCGAAAAGCAGCAGGATTACTGCATCGAGGAAAAAGGCTGTACCCGCGGCGAGTAGCATGGTGCTCTCTTCGCGCACGCTACGCCGGATCACTGTACGGAATAAAAACCGCTCGAACAGCGCGCCGATGATGGCCAGCGTCACGCCCGAACAGGCAAGCGCCACCACGAACGGCAGGTGCAGTTGGCCGTAGACCGTGTAGGTGATGAAGCCGCCGAACACATACATCTGGCCATGCGCAAAATTCAGCACGTTCATCAGTGCGAAGATCAGCGTCAGGCCGAGCGCGATCAGGGCGTATTGTGCGCCGAGGTAGAGGCCGTTTACGACGACTTGTGTCATGTCCGGTCCCGTTCGAGGGAGCGCGCGCGATCCGTTGCGCGCTGCGGCTTGCGTGAGCGGCGGCGAGGCGAGGGGCGAACGATGCCAGCACTCAGCTGGCGTCGCCCGCACCCGGTCAGACGTCTCAATCGACGTCGGCGACGAACAGCGTCTCGAACTTGCCGTCCTTATATTCCGTGACGACGAGTGGCACGGCGAGTTGGCGCTTCTGGCCGAACGAGGTGGTGCCCACATAGTGCAGCATCTTGTCGCCCTTGACGTAGGGATTGGGCGCCGAAAACCCGTCAATGGTCTTCTTGTACTCGGCGATATCGTCGATCGCCTTGGGGTTCGCCTTCAGAGTATCGACGATGTATTGGAGGGCGTATACCTTCGTGTTCGACTCGTCGTTGTACTCGCCGAACATTTTGGTATAGCGGGCGATGAAGTCCTCCATCGCCTTGGAGCGGATCTCCGGGGTCGAAGCGCCGCCGACCGAGATGAAGCCGTTGGCAAGCTCGCCCGCGCCTTCCTCGAGCACCTTGGCATCCTGCGCAGTTTCGGTCGAGATCAGGCCCTGATAGCCGAGTTCGCGCGCGGCGCGGATCAAGAGCGGCGCGTTGGCTGGGGAGACGCCGGACAGCACCAGGAGATCGGGCTTCAGCTTGACGATCGGCGTCAGCACCGGCGTGAAGTCGCGTGTGTCGTTCTCGTAGGTGTCCTTGTCGGCGACCACCTGGAGGCCAAGCGCGCGGGCCGCCGCGACGCCGCCGTCGCGTTGACTGAGCGGATCGGATTCGTTGGCTGCGACGAAGGCGATCGTCTTCACGCCCTTTTTGTCGCGGAGATATTTGTAGATCGCCGGCCCGGATTGATAGTTTGCGACCATGCCGAGCACCGCATTAGAGGCGGGTTTGGTGTAGAGCGCCTTCGGGAAAGCGTAGGGGAAATAGATGATGCCCTTGGCTTCCGCCACGGGGCGCACCGCGGCAGCGCCGTCGTCGACATTCGGCCCGACGACATAGTGGATGCCTTCCTGGGCCATCTTCTCCATGCCGGCGATGGCGCGCTTGGGATCTTTCTGGTCGTCGAAGGTGACGATCTTGATGTCGTAGGTGCGGTCGCCAATCTTGACGCCGCCGGCCTCGTTCCATTGCGCCGCAAGCGTCTGCATCGAGCGCACGTTCGATGTGCCCCAGGCCGCGGCCGGACCGCTGGTCACGCCGACGAAGCCGATCTTCAGTTCTGTGTTCGCCGCCCGCGCTGGCTGCGCGGCTGCCATCAAGCCCAGCAGCGAGGCTCCGATCAGAGCCGATTGCACAGCAGAATGCTTCCTGATCATCACACGTCTCCTCCGCTAAAAAAGTCAACGCCCGACGTTCCGGGGTCACCCCGTCGCAGGTCTTGGACGGATCAAACGCGTCCACCTCACGATTGTCAACAATCGAATTATATTTTGTAAACAATTTGCGCCGGCTGTAGTATACAATTCTGGCGACGAGCGCATGCACGAAGCGTCTCGATCAACGTTGGGAGCTGAGCCGCTTGTTTGACATTGAACAGGAATATCCGCGCGATCTGATCGGCTATGGCCGCAGCCGGCCTGAGCCGCGTGGCCTCGCGAGGCCCGCGTCGCGCGTGCAGTTCGTCATCAACTACGAGGAAGGCGGTGAGAACAACATCCTGCATGGCGATGCGGCGTCGGAAGCTTTTCTGTCGGAGATCGTTGGCGCACTGCCATGGCCGGGACAGCGACACGTGAACATGGAGTTGATCTACGAATACGGCTCGCGCGCCGGATTCTGGCGGCTGTGGCGGATGTTCACCGAACGCGACATGCCGGTAACTGTCTATGGCGTCGCCACTGCCATGGCGCGCAATCCGCGAGGCGGTGGCGGCGATGAACGAGGCCGGCTGGGAGATCGCCAGCCATGGCCTGAAATGGATCGACTATCGCGACCACACGCCGGAAGCGGAGCGTGCGCATCATCGACGAGGCGGTGCGGATCCACACCGAGGTGGCCGGCGTGCGGCCGCTCGGCCTCTACCAGGGCCGTACTTCAGTCAACACGCTGCCGCTTGGCGCGTTGGAAGGCGGCTTTCTTTATCTTGCCGACGCTTATGCCGACGAGCTGCCCTATTGGTCGAGGGCACCGCAGGCCGCCGCAACTGATCGTGCCCTATACGCTCGACGCCAACGACATGCGCTTTGCGACGCCGCAAGGCTTCAACTCGCGGCGATCAGTTCTTCGCCTATCTCAAGGATTTGTTCGACGTGCTCTACGCCGAAGGCGGAGCGGCGCCGAACATGATGTCGGTCGGGCTGCATTGCCGCCTGGTCGGTCGGCCCGGCCGCGCGGCGGCGCTTGCGCGCTTTCTCGACTATGTGCGAGCCACGACCGACGTCTGGGTGGCGACGCGGCTCGACATCGCGCGCCACTGGATCCGCCATCATCCGCCCGAAGGCGGCTACGTACGCGAGCGCATGGGCCCCGCCCTTGTTGCTGAGGTGTTCGGCGGCGATGGCGCAGGCGATTTGCCATAACATAGGCATCGCAGTCGAACGATGTTAACTCTTCCGGCCGTGGCGCTGACGAAGGCAGAATTTGCGCCTTTCGATGAACTCGCCGAGACGGACGGCGTGACACCGAAACTGATCAAGAAGGCGGCGCTCCTTTTGGCCCATCTGCCGACCGCCGGTTGCGTGCTTCGGCTCATATGGCCGTCCAGAAATGCAAAACCAGAGCCGCGCATAGGTTGAAGGGCACTAAGCGCCACGAGCGCAACACCGATAGTGCACTAATCTACTCGCGATGTGACAGGGCAACGGCGCGGGTCCAGGACGCAGCGCGTCTCGCGTAAGCTTCCGCTTATCAGAATTTTTCTTGACCTGTACCCCAAATCAGGTGTTTCATCGCCGCCATCCCGTCTCGGGGAGAGGGGCGTATCGCGATCGTCACGGCACGCGAGGCGGGGATGCGGTGGACGGGCCATGTCGCAGCGTGCGGTTGCACGCGGACGAACGGCATGGCGCGGACGGTGAAGTCGTGGGGTCCTGGCGCCCCGGTGCTGGCGTCCAGCTGCAATGCGCGTAGCGCATTGTCGTGACACGGGGACAATCAAGCCGGTCCCCGGGGAGACCACGTATAAGCCGTAACACCATCGCGCAGGGAAGGCCGGGATGTCTCGGCCGAACCTGTGGTTCTGCCGCGTGCTTTTTTTCTGCACGCGGGCCATGGGGGCGGCGAGCTCCCGGCCTTCCCTGCGCCCTCTCGCTATCGAGGGCGGCATGCTTGCCAACACAACTCGGGCGTCCTGCGCCGCGAGAACGTTGTCTCATGCCAGCAGGGCTGTTTGACAATTGAATCAGGATCAAGAGGCGCCGAGGGCGGACTCGTCGCGCCTACTACGCCATGCCGGCCAGACGCAGATTCGGCACGTCGACGCCGCGCGTGCGGATTGGTGCGGGCAACTCTCCTCCGCTGACATCGAGAACGAAGCCGCTATCGTCGCGGCGCAGGCGGAGTTCGATCGCGCTTCCGGCCTTGCGCCAATCCGCCGTTTCGCCATCGTCGATATAGAGAAGGCCGGAGCCGGCACCCTCCGGCATCCCGAACGCAATCGCCGTCAGCCCGCTCCGTCCTCGATCGGAACGATCGCGCCGGCGCGTGCAAAGAGGGGGAGCCGGCCGAGAGGCGCTACGACGGTGACGGTCTGGCCGCCCTCGAACGCCGTTCCGTCATGCCAGTCGTACCAACCGCCGGGATGGGCGGGAAGATAGACTTCGCGGGTCGTCGCGCCCTCATCCAGCACCGGAGCGACGAGGAGATCGGGGCCAAGCATGAATGCGTCCTCGACGGTCGCCGCCATCGCGTCGGAATTCGAAATCCCACAACAGCGGCCGGACCGGCGGCACGTCGTCCAGCGCCGCACGCCACATCTGCGTATAAAGATAGGGGAGAGGCTGTGGCGAAGGTCCATGGCGGAGCGAACCTTTCCGGGAGCACGCCCGGGATGCATCCAGGGCGTGTTGACGATGCCGCTCGCCTTCCACGAATTCATCACCATGCGCGGCCACAGCGCGCAGAACTCGACAAAGCGGCAGAACAATTCCGGGCCTGGCGACTGGCCATGGAAGCCGCCGACGTCATGACCGATATTGTAAAGGCCCGACAGGCTCATGTTCAGGCCCTGGATCAGGTTGTAGCGCAGCGTCTTCCAGGCGGTTTCGTTGTCGCCGCTCCAGGTCTGGCCGTAGCGGGCGATGCCGGCGCCGCCGGCGCGCGTGATTGTATAGGGGCGCTTGTCCGGTGCGTGAGCGGCCTGGGTCTCGTAAGCGAGCTTATGCATCAAGAGCGCCTGCGCGGGTCTGGCCAGCGCCTGCGGAAACGGCCGGCCATCGCCATCGCAGACCGCATCTTCGTCCCAGATCTCGTATTCGTTGTTGTCGTTCCAGATGCCGACACGCCGATAGGCGAGTAGCGCGTCGCGGATGCCGTCGGCCCACCACTGCCGGCCCTGCGGGTTGGTAAAGTCGACATGGAAGCCGAGGCCGTCCCAGAATTGCGCGATCAGCCGGCTCGCCGGTGTCGTCGTCCGCAACCAGGATGCCGCGCGCGCTGCGCTTCTTCGAGCCGCGGATGATCATCGAGAAGACAGGGCTTGATATTGGTGACCGGCTGCATGCCGGCTGCCTTGAGACGCGCCATCGTCGCCGCCGGATCGGGGAATTTGTCGCGATTCCAGTTGAAAACGTAGCGACGGTTGCCGATCGAGGTGTAACCCGAGCCGAAGTGAAAGCTGTCGCAACGAATGCCGTGACGTTTGCAATCCTCGATGAAGGCGGTGATGCGCGCGTCCGCATCCGGCGCGTCGGCGATGGTCATCGTCGTCATCGCGAAGCCGAGCGTCCACCGCGGCGCGAAGGCCTGTCCGCCGGTCAGCCAGGAGAACCGGCGCGTGACATCGGGCACGGTCGGGCCGGCGAGCACGTAATAGTCGAGGTCGCCGTCCTCGGCACGATAGCTGCGGAAGAGGCCGTGGTAGTTGTCGATCGTGCAACCGAGGTCGACCGAGCCGAGCGCGAGATTGTCGTAGAAGATGCCGTGCGCGCGCCGCGTTCCGTCGACGATGAAGAATGGCAGCATCTTGTAGAGCGGATCGGACAGCTCGGCGTCGAAGCCGCAGGGGTCTACGGCATCGATCGCGAAGCGGCGGCCGGTCCGATCGAGCGGACCTGCTTTGTCTCCGAGGCCGTAATGGCGTTCACCTTCGTGGCGCTCCATCGCGTGCAGCAACGTACCGGACTTGCGCGACAGGAAATAAGCCTGGGTCGGGCGGTCGCGCAGGAATGGCTGGTCCTCGCCGTCGCGGTACCAGGCGATGCCGAACGGATCCAGCCGCACTCGTGCGCTGAGGCCCGCGGCGGCGAGCGTGACGATGCCGTCAGCCTCCGAGACGGTCGAAGCCGGGTTGGCAAAGCCGGACATGTCGTCGCGCCACCGCCCCTCGAACGGCGGCTCGGCCCGGTTCGGGGCGATCGCCCAGCCGCGGTCGAGGCGGTAGCCCTCCGGCCGGCGCAGGGTGACGCGGCCGATGTCGCGCTCGAGAATCGCGACGCGCAAGCTGGCGAGCGGCGCCGCCCCCGGTCCGGTCGCGAGGTCAAAGAGCGCGGTGTCACCGTCGAGGCCACGGAAGCGGCCGTGGGTCAGGGCTTTCATGAGATCAGGCTCCAGGTCGATCAGGGCCGGGCGAGAGCCGCGCCGGTCGCATCGAAGATGTGCAGGTGGTCGGGGGCGAAGCGGATCGCGACTGCATCGCCGCGGCAGAAGTTCGATTGGCCATCCTGGCGCAGCGTAATCTGCGGTAGTCCGGGAGCAGTGGCATAGACGAACGTCTCGCCGCCGAGTTGTTCGACAAGATCGACCTTTGCCGCGAGCATGCCGGTGCCCGCCGCGACGTCGACATGTTCGGGACGGATGCCGAGCGTCACGCTCGCCCCTGCGGCGAGGCCGGAAGCTGCGCGCGGCAAGGCGACTTCGCGTTCGCCAACAGTCGAGACGGAGCGTGCCGTCGTCGGAGATCACCACCGCAGGCAGGAAGTTCATCCGCGGGGAGCCGATGAAGCCGGCGACGAAGGCATTCGAGGGCCGATTGTAGAGCTCGAGTGGCGTGCCGATCTGCTCGATCCGACCGGCATTGAGCACCACGATCCGATCCGCAAGCGTCATGGCTTCGACCTGATCGTGCGTGACATAGATCATCGTGCCGCCGATATTGGCATGGAGGGCGGCAAGTTCCTTGCGCGTCGCGACGCGGAGTTCGGCGTCGAGGTTCGACAGCGGCTCGTCAAACAGAAAGATCTTCGGATCGCGCACGATGGCCCGGCCGATGGCGACGCGCTGGCGCTGGCCGCCGGAGAGCGCCTTGGGTTTGCGGTCGAGATAGTCCGTCAGACGCAGCATGGTGGCGGCGCGGGCGACCCGCGCCTCGATGTCGGCCGGCTTCAGCCCCATGTTCTCGAGCGCAAAGGCCATGTTCTTGCGCACGCTCATATGCGGATAGAGGGCATAGGACTGAAACACCATGGCCAGCCCCCGCTCGGAGGCGGGCAGGTGGGTGACGCGCTCGCCGTCGATATGGACCTCGCCGCTCGTCAGGTTTTCGAGGCCGGCGATGACACGCAAGAGCGTCGATTTTCCGCAGCCCGACGGGCCGACGAAGACGACGAATTCGCCATCCATCACTGTGAGATCAATGCCGTGCAGCACGTCGATGGTGCCAAAGGACTTGCGCGCGCCCGTGAGTTTCAGTTCAGCCATGGTCGATAGCCCGATCGGTCATTTCATGCCCGTCGAGCCGATGCCCGTGGTGATGAAACGCTGGAGGAACACGAAGACGAGCGCGACGGGTGCGAGCGTCACAACCGTCATCGCAAGGAGGTAGTGCCATTGGGTCTGGAGCTCGCCCTGAAACGCATTGAGCGCGATCTGCAGCGTGTAGACCTCGGTCTTGGTCAGGACCGCGAGCGGCCACAGGAATTCGTTCCAGCGCCACATGATCGAGAAGATCGCCAGGACCGCCAGCGCCGGCAGGGTCAGCGGCATGACGATGCGCCAGTAGATCTGCCACTCGGACGCCTTGTCCATGCGCGCAGCCTCGATCAGGTCCTTCGGCAGCGTCAGCATGTATTGCCGGAGCAGGAACACGCCGGTTGGCGTCGCGGCACCCGGCAGAATCACCGCCCAAAGCGAGTTGGCGAGTCCGAGTTCGGTCACCACCAGATAGACCGGCACGAGGATGATGGTGATCGGGATCAACAGGGTCCCGACGACCGCCAGGGTGGCCGCCCGCTTGCCGGGGAACGCATAGACGGCAAGCGCATAGGCGGCCATGGAATTGATGAGCAACGTGATCAGCGTGGCGACCACCGTCACGAAGACCGAATTGAACAGGAAGCGCAGGAAGGCGAAGCGCTGCAACGGCTCGGTGTAGTTCTCTGTCGCGAACGCGACGCGACGCACCGGTTCGCGCTTGTCGATCGCCACGCGAAACTGCTTCGAGGGATCGGCGGGATCGACCATCTGGGCGACGAGTCCGATACGGCGAACCTGCGCCAGCTCGCGGACCGAGCCGTCGGGAAGCGTCGTGCGGAACAGCGGCAGCTTCTGTGGCTGACCGGGCACCGTCACTTCGACCTGTGCGAACGGCAGAAGCGAGGGCGGAAATTCCAGCAGCGCGCTCTCGGTCTTGAACGATGACAGCACCAGCCACAGCACCGGGCCGAACATCAGGACGACGCCGAGCGCGAGATAGGCGTAGGCCGCGATGTCCGTCCAGTGCAGCGGCCGTCCGGGTCCGTTTCGTCGCTGACCAAGCAAGCGTCCAAGGCGCATGGTGGCCCTCTCAGATCTCTTTGCGCCGGGCGGCGGCGAATTGCAGGAGCGTCAGAACGAAAAGCACGACGCCGAGCACGACCGACGCGGCGGCTGCGAGGCCGAAATTCTGCACCTGGCTGGAGAATCCGGTCTCGTAGATGTACTGGACGACCATCAGCGTCGCCGTGCCGGGACCGCCGCCAGTCAGCACGAAGACCTCGTCGAAAGTCTGCACGCCCTTGATGAGCGCGAGCACGATCACGACGATCATGTTCGGCCACAGCAGCGGCAGCGTGATGTATGTCAGCACGCGCCAGCGTGGCGTCGCGTCCATCTCCGCCGCCTCGTAGAGGTCGGCCGGAATTGCCTGAAGCCCGGCGAGCAGGATCAGCGTGTAGAAGCCCATATGGGCCCACACCGATACGAACACCGCCCAGAACATCGCCCAGCTCGGATCGATGAAGAACAGGATCTTCTGACCGCCGAGTGTGGTGATAGCGCCGTTGAGAAGTCCGTCGCGCTGCAGGATCCATTTCCAAATGAGCGCGACAACGACGGGCGACAGGAGAACGGGGAAGAAATAAACCGCTCGGAAAAAGCCGCGCCCGCGGATCTTCATGTTGAGGACCAGCGCGGTGATGAGCGAAAACAGCACCATCGCTGTCACCTGAAACACGACAAACCTTGCGGTGTTGGCAACGGCGCGCCAGAAGCGATCCTCGCGGCAGGTCGCCGGATCAAGATAGGAGCCACAGTCGAACAGATAGGCGAACTGGTCGCCGCCGACATAGGGACGCTGTGAGGGAAACAGAGCCGTGCCGCCGGTCACCGAGAACACGATGTTGATGCCGATCGGCACGAACACGAACAGGCCGAAGAATACGAAGTTGGGCAGCAGGAACACATAGGCCATGCGCCGTGCGCCGATCATGCGCTGCAGCCAGCGCATCGGCGGATCGAACAGGCGCATCGCGACGTCGAGCGGCAGGGCCGCGACGCGTCGGAGCTCTGCGAGCCCTCCGGGGCCTATGCCGCGCTCCGGCCGAGAGACGGACGGCGTGTCCGACATCGCGGTGATCCTCCGTCCCCTGAACTCGTTTCCTTCACTTCCTGTTGCGCTCGGCGATCTGCTGCGCGACGTCTGCGGTGATCCGCTTATATGCATCGTCGAGCGTCGTTTCGCCGGAGACCGCCTGCCCGAGCCGGCTGATCACCGCGTTGAAGATGATTCGGCTGTTGCTGTAGCCTTGGATTCGGTAAGCGAGCGGCGAGATGTTGGCAGCGCTTGCGGTGAAGACCTTTAGCGCGGCGGCGGCTTCCGGGCTGGCCGTCGGATAGTCGATGCCTTTCTTCGCGAGCCCAAGGTGGCCGGGCACGAATAGCGAGCGCGAGTCAAACTCGGCCAGAACCGGTTCGCTCGCGAGATATTCCATCACCCGCGCGACTTCCTTGGGATGTTGGGTCGTCTTGAATGCCATGAGACCGGCGCCGCCCGGCATGCTGCTGCACCCGCCCGGCCCGCAGGGATTGGGGACCGCCACCCAGTCGAAGGCGTTGTCGATGGTCTTGGCGAATTGACTGATCTGCCACGACCCGGACAGATACATGACGACCTGCGCATTCTTGAATTCGTCGTTGGCGCCGCGATAGGCCGTGCCGGAGACCGCGCCCCACAACTCCTTCGACATGACGCCGGACTTGTGCCAGTCGTAGACGAGCTGCGCGGCGCGTTTGAAGCCCTCGTCCACGACGTCCGGTTCGCCGTTCGCGCCGAAGACCTTTGTGCCTTGCGACACGGCAAGCGCATAGAAGCGATGGCCCGAGCGGTCGAGCGCGAGCGGGAACGGCGCCTGGACCTTGGCCGCAACCTCCTTCGCCGCCTTCGCCCAGTCCTCCCAGGTCGACTTCTCGCCTGGCATCGCGACGCCGGCCTGCTCGAACAGGGTCTTGTTGACGAAGGGGCCGGTGACGGTGAGCTGGGTCATGAAGCCCGGGATTGACTGCGTGTCTCCCGCCGGTCGCATCCATTCGAGGAAGGGGCCGAAGTTCGTCTCCCAATAACCGGGATCCTTGAGCAAGGGGCGCATATCGAGTGCGTAGCGCGACAGGCCGCCCATATCGACGACACGCGCCATGTCGGGGCCCTGGCCGGAGGCCAGTTGCACCGGTAGATTCTCGTTGATCGCCTTGAAGGGCACCTGATCGAGGACGACGTCGATGTCCTTGTTCTGCTCGTGGAAACGCCTGAGCAAGTCGGCCATCACCTCGCCCTCGTTCCCGTCCGAGTACCATGTCATTCGGAGCGTGGTCGTCTCGGCTGCGGCTGGCGCGCCGAACGTGGTGGCGGACAGAAGGGACAGCGCAAGAGACGTGATAAGCGGCGTCGCGGTACGCATGATTGTTTTTCCTCCACGCTCGCCGGCCCAGTGTGGCCGTGCGAAAAAGCGCAACCGGTCCGTTCTTCGATGGACCCTTGAGCGCAGCCGTTTCCTTCCACATCGGCGTCCAACCCGGTCGGACGCCGATTCTTGCGAATTCAGCGCAGTTTTGACAGCCGCCGATAAGAACCTGCAGGACTGCCGGCATCGTCTTAGAAGCACAAAACCAACGTTGGCAAACGTTTGCCAAACTGTCAATATGATCTGAATTATGGGTTTGTCTCTGGAGACCCGACCACAGACGCGCGGATCACAATGGGCAAGCAGTCGGACCAGTCCCCCTGGAGGCCGATACCGGAGGAGGTCTCACTCGCGACAGTCGCGGCCAGGGCCGGCGTATCAGTTTCGACCGTATCGCGGATCGTCAACGGTCAGATGCGCCGTGCGGCTCCGGCCACGGTGGCGCGGGTGCTCGACGCGATCGAGGCGGTGGGCTACCGGCCAAATCCGGTGGGACGTGCACTCAAGCGCGGCCAAAGTCAGCTTGTGGCGATGATCGCGGCCAATCTTGACAATCCGGCCATGGCGACCATCGCAAGTTCTACGGAGGCGGCACTGCGCGAGGCCGGTTACGTGATGGTCCTGTGCGATACGCACGACCGCGCCGAGCTTCAGGACGAATATCTGTACGCGATGCGCGCTCAGATGGTGCGCGGCTATATCCTTGTCGCGGCGGTGCCCAGCCCCGGGTTGAGCGAGCTTTCCACGTCGGGCGCGCCGGCGGTGTTCGTGACCCGCCGGAATCCGACAGGGACTGGCCCGTTCGTCGGGATCGACGATCATGCGGCGGGTGCAACCGTCGCCGACCACTTCGCCGATCTCGGACGGCAAGCCCCGGCCGTCGTTTTTCCGCGGCTCGGCTCGTCTGCATCGCGAGACCGCGTGTCAGGTTTTCTGGCCAGACTGCGGGAGCGTGGATGGTCCGACGAGGCGATCATCCGGGCCGCCGGGGAAGGACGATCGCATCTTCAAATCGGCTACGATGCCGGCGCGCGAATTTTCGCCGGCAGCGACACTCCGGACGCCATTCTCTGTGTAAGCGACCAAATCGCCTATGGCGTGAACCGGCGCGCGCTTGAACGCGGCCTGAAAATCCCCGACGACTGCGATCTGGTCAGCATCGACGGCACGCCTCTCAACCAATGGGTCGCACCGTGGTTGAAATCGATCGAAATTCCCTACGCGATCTACGGCGCAGAGATCGTTGCGGGCCTGCAGTTGATCTGGCGGGGCGAACCTTTTGGCCAACGCCTGCTTCCCTACAAGTTCGGCTGAGACGCGACCGCTCAGAGCATAAGAACAAACGGTGACGAAAACCGATATACGCGGAAGCTATTTTTGAATGGTTTTCGAGCACTGCGCGCACGGTTGCGGACGCTCTGGGCCGTGCTCGAACAGCCTGGTTGGTGCCCCTGGCCGATAATCGCCTGATAGTGTAACGAATAGAATTTGCAATGGTCTTAGTCGCCGATTACTGCGGATACCAGCAGGAATGCCAACAAGATGGCGGACGGCATTAGCTGGCAAGAATAAATTAACAAGCGCTCGGCAGCAGGCACGTCCATTGCGGTTCTTGTCTCAACAACCGCCCGACCGTAACCGAACCCGGTTCAAACTCGAAATTTCCGCACGAGGCGGGCGGGCGCTTCTCTCACCAGCTTCAGGTCTTCATCGAAGTGGAATGATTAAAAATCGTGAGCTTGACTTCCACTCTCTCCGCCATTGCTACGATTTTGTACGCCAACTACGATTTTGGACGATCTTGCGCACTTCACTTGGTTGTTGTGCCGAATGCACGCCACTGGCAGGGCCACGGCAATTCGCCGCACCGAAACCACCGAACGGTGGCTGAACGATAACGGTGAAGTTGTCGCACTAATGGGATTTGGCTTGATCGGTGTCAACGCTAGGTCTACTCCTCTTTGAGCGACCTGCCGCAGTCGGACGGCGTTCAGGATCAGTCCATTGGTTTGCCATCGTGGGCAGGAGGGCAAGTCGCTTCGACTTACGCGCTCCGGTGCGCCTCTGCGGCCGCTTTGCATTCAGCCAAGGTTCATGGCCAGCTTGCCACGCTTTCGGCCCCTTGGCTGAAGGCATAAATTCGTACTGGGCTCTTCTTATGCGGAGATCGGGGATACTGTCTGCGACGGCGCGTCTTCCGGCTTCGCCGCGCCCAGGGCGCGCGGCTCTGGCGCGGCACACCTTCAGCGACGATCTGAGTGATACGCCAATAATCTCGCGCATACCGAGGCCTTCCTTTCGCGCTAATCGTCCACGCTTTCCGTGGCTACGCGCCAACGTCGGATTTCTCCTCGCAGGCTCGCTGCTCGCGCTGACGCCGTACGTCCGAGCACAAAGTCCGCTCGCCTCACAGGGCGTCATCCTGCGCTCGATCGATCCCGGCCTCGTCGAAAAGATCGGCGCCGGCGACCCGTCCTATGCCGAGCGGGTTTTGACAGAGCGCGGTGCTGGTTCAGTCGCCCGGCCGGGCGATCGCTTCACCGCGCCGAACGGCAAGCCGGTCGCCGTGTCGATCGCGCCGCCGAAAGTTGACGGCGTCTTTCAGGCGCCGCCGATGCGGCCTCGACCAGGACGCTGCGGTCTATTTCAAGAGCGTCATCGCAGAGGCCGGCTCCGCACAAGACGATCGTCCTGCCCAAGGTCGGGATCTGCGATTCTTTCATCGTGCGAGTCATCGCCGTGACCGAGCGGCGACATCTGAAGCTGAACGACGTGACCGGACGTCGTGCTCGAGGCAACGGATCGGTCCTAACTTTACCGCCGCCGTGCGCCGGTCGACCTGGTCAATTCGACGCCGTTGCTGAAGTACGTCACGATCGATTGGCCCAAATTGCAGATCGCCGCCCTGGGAACGATCGTCTCTAGCGCCACGACCGGGCCTCGCCGCAATACCTACGATTTGCAGCTCGACCCGGCCTATGTCGGTGCCGCGACGCCGCCCGCCTATAAAGCCATTCACGCCTGGGACGCCGAGCACGGCTACTGGTCCCTCCAGTACCCTGATCATGACCAGGGCTACAATCCCTCTCAGCTGCTGTCGGCCTCAGGCGCGGCGCGCGGCGTGCAGAGTTGGGCCGTCCGTTTTGCGCCGGGCGAGCGCGTGCTGGTGCGGCACTACACCACCGAAGGCGACGCGATCGACATCCTGCATGGGCGCGACGTCGCACTTGAGAACGTCACCATCTATTCGAGCCCAGGCTTCGGGATCGCCGTTCTACAGGGAAGCTCAGGCTTTGCGATCTCGCACTCCAAGATCACGCGTGCGCCGGGCCGGCTAATTTCGACCGCCGCCGACGCCGTTCACATCGACAACATGGCCGGCGACGTCCTGATCGAGGACAACACTTTCGCCTACCAGGGTGATGACGGCCTCAACGTGAACGCCACGCTGTTTTCGATTGCGACGACCGGGACCTCCGAGATTATCATCCGCGACAAACACGCCGGCGTCATGAAGGCGGGCAACTTGATCGCTTTGTTCGATGCCGTCGAGCGCTTCGACGACGGCGTGCCGATGAAGATCGTTTCTATCACGCCAGAACTCGGGCGGTGCTCTGAAGCTGACGCTTGACCGTCCCATTCCGGCGGGCGATCAGGGCGGCTATCTCGTTGACCTGAACTACGCGGGCGCGCGCTACATCGTGCGCAACAACAAGTTTTTGCACAACCGCGCGCGCGGCGCCCTGCTACAGACGCCCTATGGGCTCGTTACGGGCAACACCTTCACTGGGCAAACCATGTACGCTCTGTTCCTCACTGTCTTTCCGATCGAGGGACCCGGCGCTCAGAACATACTAATCGTCGACAACGACGTTTCCCGCGACCGGCGTCGGAGGTCGGTCTGGGCGCGGTTATTCTCTCACGTGAGCGCAACGCCTATGGTCCGCCGGCCCGTAATCCACCCGTGCACCAGTACATCATTTTCGCCGGCCACCGGGTTGAGGACATGACTGGGCCGGCGTTCTCATATCTCCGCGAACGACTGGTCCTCCTCCGGAACAGCGTGCAGAACGCGAACGGCCGGGCTCTCGAGAACCGGTGGAATAGCGCCGGCGGGTTGAACTTTCCGATAGTGATCAATGATGCAAGCAATGTCTTAGTGCAGGATGATACGATCGGCGGCGTCCACCTCGGAAAATCCAGGGTCTTTGCCGACCCCGCCACGACGACATTGAAGCCGTGGCAGAGAGTTGCGCGACGACAGCTCTTCTCGTTTAGCGGTGATGCCTTTTCCGCACCATACCGGCATAAGATGCCGCGTCGAGCGTCTCCCGGCCGAGGCCGACGTCGTCATCGTCGGCGGCGGCATCCTCGGCTCTACGGCCGCCTATTACCTGGCGAAGCGCGGCCTCTCTGTGGCGCTCCTCGAGAAGGGCCACGTCGCCTGTGAACAATCGAGCCGAAACTGGGGTTGGTGCCGCCAGCAGAACCGCGACCGGCGCGAACTGCCGCTCTCGGTGATCTCCATGCGGCTGTGGGACGAGCTCACGCGCGATATCAATCGGGACCTGGGATTTCGGCGCTGCGGCCTCGTCTATGCGACCCACGACGAGGCTGTGCTCGCGGGCTGGGAAAAGTGGCGCGAGGTCGCCAGGGAGTACGACGTCGACACCCGCGTGCTGAGCCGGGCGGAGGTGGCCGAGCGCGTCCCCGAAGCGCGCGGCAAATGGGTCGGCGGGACCTATTCGGAGCGGGACGGCAAGGCCGAACCTGCGCTGGCGGCGCCGGCTATCGCCGAGGGGGCAAGAGTTCTGGGCGCCACGATCCACCAGGGATGCGCCGCTCGGGCGCTCGACTTGGCCAATGGCAAGATCGCGGGCGTGCACACGGAGAAGGGCTATATCAGAACCAGCGCGGTGCTGTGCGCCGCCGGCGCCTGGTCCTCGCGCTTCCTTCGGCCGCTCGGGATCAGTTTCCCCCAGGCGAGCATCCGGCAGACCGCGCTGCGTTCCACCCCGACAATCAACATAGGCGACGCGATCTCCACACCCTACTGCACGATCACGCGCCGACTGGACGGCAGCTATACGCTTGCGATCAGCGGCAAGGCGAACCTCGAAATCACGCCCCAGGCTATCCGGTATAGCCGGGAATTCATGCCGCAGTTCTTGCGTCGCCTGAAGAACGTCAGGCTTGGCGTCGGCCAATCGTTCGTTTCGGGGCCGGATTCAATGTCGGCGCTGCTGACCAACGACGATCGGATCTTTGAACAGAATCGCGTGCTGGATCCTCCGCCCTTGAAATGGCTGGTGAGCCAAGTGGTGGAGAGTGTCCGGAAAACCTTCCCCCAACTCGGCGAAATAAAGATCGATAGCGCTTGGGGCGGCTTCGTCGATTGCACGCCGGACGCAGTGCCTGTCGTGTCGAAGTGGACGGGGTGGAAGGCCTCGTCCTCGCGGCGGGCTGCTCGGGTCACGGCTTCGGTTTGGGCCCGGGGCTCGGCTATCTGGCCGCACAGCTTGTCGTCAACGACACGCCTTGCGTCGATCCCACACCGTTCCGGCTGTCGCGTCTGACCGACGGCTCGAAGCTGGACATCGCCGCCATCTGAAGATCGAGCCGGAAGTCAGGCCTGACGCGCACCGTGGCGAGCAAACGATTTCGGAGCTGTGCTCGAAGATCCGCATCTGCGTGCAGGAACTCAATGCCCTCGCAGACGGCTAGCTTCAAGGCGCGTGGCCGAAGTCAGCCGCGTGGAGTCCAGCTGTCGTCATTGTCGTTCTCCATTCGATGAGGGCGAGTTGAATCCGGGGAAAGGCGGGCCGATTGGGTCGGCCCATCGGTCGCGATCAAAAGAAGGCGGCGATAGTGCCCATGGCGCCGAGAACCGAGGTGACGGTGGACCCGATGCTCTGGACGGTCTGATCGAAGTTGGACCCGCCCGACGAGCTCTGGACTGCCTGGCGTCGGCTGGCTGACTGGCATCGGGCGAACCCGCGGCGGCATCGGGAGCGTGGCGGCAGGTACGTTGGACGCGATGGCCTGGCCCACGGGCCGTCACCTGCGACGTGCTATTGCAACACCCAGAAGAAACGCAATCAGGACAGAGGCAAGCGGGGCCTTGCGGGCGCTGTTGCTCAGGATGCTGAGCGGCATTCCGGGCTTGCGTCCGGACCCTATGGCATCGCTCACCTGCTTCGCGGCGCGCTTTACGACACCTGCAAAGGAATCGATGGCGGATTTCTTGTCCTCGACAGGATAGAGCCCTTCATAAATGAACGGCGGGAGCGACGGATCGTCACTCATGATTGTTTCTCATCCCGTGCAATGCGCTTGTATGCTTGTCCAGATCACCAATGTCGCGAAGTTTCGAATGGTTCCACGCGCAGCGGCGCGGCTATCACGCTGGGCTGTCCGTTCTCCTCGCACAATCATGTTCGTGCCATTACTGGACATAAGGAACGCCGCAAACGGAATCGCAATGAATTGGGTGAAACGACCGTGAACAAAGGGGGCCAGGAACGGTCGCCAAGCAAGAAAGATCAACAGCTTAGCAGGTGCGCACTGCGTTCGGGACGCACGCGCCGCAAGTTTCGAATGCAGCTGGTACGGCTCACGCGGTCATCTCAGGTGAGGCCGGCGATACCGCCATTACGCTTTCATTATCGTCTGTGCTGATCCATGGCCGGTCGGTGATCGTTTTCCTGGTATGCTGGGAGGCGTCCGCGCTTCCGCACCCTCGCAGTGAAAGTAGTTCAACCCAATCTCATCGCGCCTAGCGGTCGCAATGCTGTCTCGGACCGCCGGAAGAGGGTTGATAGGTGCAGTCCGATCCGCGGAACGAATTGTAGAAGTGCTCGCAAGCGGGAACGTTGCATTGGCCGCCTTGCGTGTCCGTGCGCGGAGTGTCGGCCAGCGCGGAGGCGTCGGACGAGATCTGCGATTGTGCCCTCGCTTGTCCGACTGTTGTAGCCGCTGCGTCCGGTGCCGCGCCCGCTACGTTCGGCATGTCCGCCTGTTGTATGAAATCCTTCCAAATCCTGGCCGGCAGCGAGCCGCCGGTGACGCTCTTCATCGGACTATGGTCGTCATTGCCGACCCAGACTCCGACAACGAGGTAGTCGTCGAATCCGATGAACCAGGCATCCCTGTAGTCCTGTGCGGTGCCGGTCTTGCCGGCCGCAAAACGGTCGAGCGCCGCCGCGCGGCCGGTGCCATGCTCGACCACGGCCCGCAGCAAGCCGATGAGCTGCCCCTGGTATTGTCCGAGGCTGTGCTGCGCCTCACCGGAGCGATCGACCGCGACAAAATCCGGATCGTTTGCGGTCTTGATGCCGGAAATGCCGTAAGGAGTGACGGGCGCCTTGCCAGCGCGCACGGCCGCGTAGGCTGAGGTGAGATCGAGCAGGCTCACCTCGCTAGTTCCGAGCGCGAGGGAAGCGTTGTTCTGCAGCCGCGCGTGCAGGCCGAGGTCGCGCGCGGCCGCGATCACCTGGCGAATGCCGACTTGTTGCGCCAGCCGGACCGTGGCATCGTTGAGCGAATTGGCAAAGGCGTCCGCGAGTGTTACCTCGCCCTGATTGCGATGACCGTAATTCTCAGGATGCCAGCCATGGAGATCGACGGGCGCATCGAGGATTTTGTCCTGCGGACCAAGGCCGTGGCGGAAGGCGGCATAGTAGTCGAACAGCTTGAAGGCCGAGCCGGGCTGCCGCTCGGCCTGCACCGCGCGATTGTACTGGCTGTCGGCGTAGCTTCGTCCGCCGACCATGGCGAGCACCGCGCCATCAGGCCGCATGGCGAGCAGTGCCGCCTGGCTCGCATGCTTCTCGCCGCCATATCTGGCGAGCGTCGCATCTACGACATTGGCGGCCAACTCTTGTAGGCGCGGGTCAATCGTGGTGCGCAGCTTGACGGCGCCGCCATAGGCCGGGGCGACGGCCGCCGCCTTGTCATAGACCCAGTCGGCGAACCAGCCGGTCGAGGGCGGCGACATCTCGGTCGGTGCTGGGATCGCCGGGTGCAGTTTCGCCATCATCGCGGTCTCTGACGTGATCTTGCCGTTGTCGACCATCGCGTCGAGCACGACGCCTGCTCGTTTGTGGGCTGCGTCGAGGTTGTGGAATGGATCGTCCTGGCTGGGCGCGTTGATCATGCCCGCCAGCATTGCGGCCTCGGGCAAGGAGAGATTGGCCACCTTCTTGCCGAAATAGAGTTTTGCTGCCGCCGGAAAGCCGACCGCGCCAGCGCCCAAATAGACGTCGTCGAGATAGGCCGTCAGGATCTCGTCCTTGCTCAGCTGATGCTCGAGCCAGAAAGACATCGCGGCCTCCCGGATCTTGCGGCGGTAGGTTCGCTCCGGACCGAGGAAGGTGATCTTGACAAGCTGCTGGGTGATTGTGCTGCCGCCGGCGACGACCTTGCCGGCTTCGGTGTTTTGCATGAACGCGCGAACCATGGAGCTGAAATCGAGTCCGCCATGTTCATAGAAATGCCGGTCCTCGATGCTCAGCACGGCATTGATGACATCGGGAGGCATGTCCCGTGCTGCGACCGGCGCCAGTTTCAATTGGCCGCTGCGAAACAGGTCGCGGCCGTCCGCCGTTGTCAGCTCGATCACCCGCTGGGAGGTCACCTCGCGCAAATACGGTCGCATGCTTGTCAGGAACCAGACCGTCGCCGCGCCCGTTGCGAAGCAAATGAGAATCATGAGCGCAGCGAAGACGTAAACCCATCGCGAGCGGCGAGGCGGAGGGGAGTCATTGTCGTGGGTCACGAGAGCACTCATGGCCCCCCGATTTCACCGGCCGTTGTCGCTCGAACCGAATCTTCAAGCAGCTCACGAGCGTCCCTTGCAAGGCAGCGGATTGGCGTTCCGAAGGCCGCTACCACGAGGGTAGGTAACCTGACGGCATTGCAAACGCGACTGCGGAGGAAGAGTTCCAGTGGCGGCCGCCGAGGGCTTGCGCTCCGCCGGTTGGCATTGTGTGACTTTGTCGCAGACCGCGCTTCTGAGCCTACCGGAGTGATCGTCAATGATCACCGCTGCGATCGACATGGAGCCAGCGGCTGTTGGCGAGGTGGTCGGACCAGCTCAATAGCTTAGGGATTATGTCGCTCGGCTCTATCGGTCGCGCCTGGCGCGAGATCGATCAGGGGTGGACATCGCGGACGAACTGCCTGCCCGGCTGTCCGTGCCGGACTCGGTCCTCGAGTTGGTGCCCCTGGCCGGAATCGAACCAGCACTCCTTGCGGAACTCGATTTTGAGTTCGAGCGCGTCTACCAGTTCCGCCACAGGGGCATTCGCGTCATCCCGTGGCCGGGTTTGGCGAAGCGGGCGGACTATAGCGGGCGGCGGAGCGGGGTCAACCCGCGCCGATGTGATTGTTCCGCATCTCGACAGCTATCGAGGGTGAGGCTACGACGGCGCAGCGGACCGGCCGCGCAGTGGCATGAACCGGCCGCGAGGGAGGCGAATGTGACCACCGATAGCTCTGCGATGGCGCATCCGGCGCGCGGCGCATTAAGTCCGGTGCTGACGGCGGCGCTCGTGACCGCAGCGATCGCCGCTGCGACCCTGGCCGGCGCCTGGTACATGCAGCTGGTCTGGGGCCTGCAGCCCTGCGAGCTCTGTCTCAAGCAGCGCTACGCCTATTACGCGATCGTGCCGCTCGGCCTGCTGGTCGCGTGGCTGGCAAGCCGCGGCGCGGCTCGGCCACTGCTGGTCATCGGCCTTGGGCTGATCGCGCTCTTCGCGCTCGGCAATGCGGGCCTGGGCGTCTATCACTCCGGCGTCGAATGGGGCTTTTGGCAGGGACCGACCGAATGCACCGGCCCCGTGGGTAATTTCGGTAGTGCTGGAAGCCTGCTGGAGCAGCTCGACAAGGTGAAGGTGGTGCGCTGCGACGAGGTGCAATACCGCTTCCTCGGACTGTCGCTCGCCGGCTACAGCGTGCTGATCTCGCTTCTGATGGCGGCGGTTTCCGCCTGGGGCGTCAGTCGCGCCAAAGCCTAATCGGGCAACATCAAGTCTTAATCGTCGACATCGTCCTGCGGCCGTCCGAACAGATGGATGATACCGGGGGTGGCGATGGTGACGAACACGAAGCGCGACAGATGATGCGCGCCGACGAAGATCGGGTCGATGTGCAGGGTCAGCGCCAGCGCCATCATGGCGTCCATCGCGCCGGGCGCGAAGGCCACGATGGTGTCGGAGAATGGCACATGGGTCGACAGCACGATCACCAGCACGAACGCCACCGAGATCGCCACCGCAATCAGAAATGAGCCGAGCGCCGCGCGGAGATGACCGAGCAGGGTCTTGACCCGCACCCGCGCGAATCGGCTGCCGATCAGGGCGCCGATGCCGACCAGCGCGACACCGCGCATCCAGGCAGGCAGTCCACCGTCGACGAGGCCCGCGCCGTGCAGTAGGCCGGCGGCCAGCATCGAGCCGAACAGCCAGCTTGCAGGAAACTTGATCAGCTGCAGCGCCGTTGCGGCGATCAGCGCGCACGCCAGCATCGCGGCGAGTCCGGACGCGGAGGCGGGCGCCTGGATCATCGCCGGCGTGCTCGCCGAGACGACGCCGCCGAGCGCCAGCACGATCGGCAGCGCCGCTGTCAGGATGATCACCCGCAGGGTCTGCACGACCGCAATCGCCGGCAGGTCGGCACCGCGTTCGACCGCGAGGATGGTGATCTGCGACAGCGCGCCGGGGGCTGCGGCCAGGAAGGCCGAGGTGCGGTCCCAGCCATGGACGCGCTGCAGATAGGTGCTGGAGCCGAAGGTCGAGCAGAAGGTCGCAAGCGCCAATAGGCCAATGGTCAGCGGATAGGCGCTGACCTGGGTCAGCAGCTCGCGCGAGACCACCGCGCCGATGGAGATGCCGAGCAAGAGCAGCAACGTCTGGGTGACGATCGGTGGCACCGCCAGCGGCCGCCCGGCAATCGCGGCAATGCCGACCGCGATCATGGCGCCGGAGATCAGGCCGCCCGGCAGGTGGGCGACCAGAAAGATCAGGCCGCCGGCGCCGCCGAAGGCAAGCGTCTCCAGCGCACCGAGGACCTTGGCACGGCTGGGCAGGTCGAACGGAAGGGACGAGATGAGCTGGCGCACGATGCGTTATGACAAATCGCGCCAAAGCAGACAATGCGGTGCAGCAACGGGGTAGGCCCTCCCCTTGGAATGTGGTCCGAGGAGAGGGCAGGGAAGCGGTCGATCGCGCGCGCACGTGAAGGACTTATGACTTCCCGATTGGAAGCGAGGATTGGCCGGTCCGCCGCAGGGGACGAACCGTGCGATCACTTCGCCGGCGCTGCAGCGGCGCCGCCGGCGGCGTGCTCCTTCTTGCAGGCGCTGCGGAATTTCTTGCGCTCCTTGCCCTTCAAGCCCTTATCGTCGGCTTCCTTGGAGCATTCGAGCGAGGCCGCGCTGCGGGCCTTCTTCGCGGTCGCGGCCGGAGCGGCCTTTTCGGCGGCGGGCGGCGTTGCGGTCGCTTGGGCATACGCCGAGCCGGTGAGCAGCAGCGATGCGAGGGCGGTGGCGGCGAGACGGGCGGAAAGTGTCATGTGGTAGACCCCTTGAATGGATAAAGTGAAAAATTCGGCCTTCGATGCTGAACCGTACATGAATGAAGTAGCAAAGGAGGCGATGCCGGGCTGACTATATTTTCGCCGCACGGGCGCAAGCCGCCTTTGTCACACGCAAGCGGCAGCGCTAGACTTGCCGCCTCTTTTGCACGTCCGTTCCAAGGAGACTAACGATGATCTTTCGAGCGAAGTTGTTATGTGTTGCCGCCGTTTCTTGTATTGCCACTGCCGCCGCGATGGCGCCGGCGCAGGCGCTGAGCTCGCAGGAGTGCAGCGCGAAATACAAGCAGGCCAAGGCGGCCGGTACCCTTAATGGCCAGAAGTGGAATGATTTCCGCAAGGCCGAGTGCGGCGCCGACGCGACGGCCGCCGCGCCTGCCGCTGCAGCCCGGCCGCCCCTGCCGCACCCGCAGCGCCTGCGGCCAAGCAAGCGAAGGAAGCCGCGCCGGCCGCCGCGCCCGCTGCCCCGGCGATGACCGGCAATGCGATCTTCCCGAACGCGGTCGATCCGAAATACGCCAAGGAGACGGCCGGCAAGGCGCGCATGCACACCTGCGTCGACCAGTACAATGCCAACAAGGCAACCAACGGCAATGGCGGCCTGAAATGGATCCAGAAGGGCGGCGGCTATTACAGCGAATGCACCAAGAAGCTGAAGGGCGCCGCCTGAGACCAATGATCGACCTTGCAGCCGGATCCTGCGCGGTCCGGCCGCAACATGAGGACCGTCGCCTGCGCATTGCCATCCCGCGCTGTCGCGGATTGACAAGGGAGGCCGTCCGAAGCCAGTTCAGGCCGATCGGATTTGACCTTCCAGGGTGACGGCAGCTGATGATTTCCGCGTTACAGGGCGTGTTGGGTCTGGCATCGGGCGCCAGCGTCGGCTTCTCGCTCGGCCTGGTCGGCGGCGGGGGCTCGGTGCTGGCGGTTCCGCTGATGGTCTACGTGGTCGGCGTGCCGGAGCCGCATATCGCGATCGGCTCCAGCGCGATCGCAGTAGCCACCAATGCGGCGGTCAACCTTTTCAACCACGCTCGCGGCCGCACCGTGATCTGGCCGGTGGCGGTTGCCTTCGCCGCGGCCGGCATCATCGGAGCCTTTTGCGGCTCGCTGCTCGGCAAGATGCTCGACGGCCAGAAGTTGCTGGCGCTGTTCGCGCTGGTGATGCTGATGATCGCGATGCTGATGCTCAAGACACGCGCGCGGGTCGGTATCCCCGACGTCAAGATGAGCAGAGACAATCTGCCGGCGATCGTCGGGCTCGGGCTCGCCGCCGGGACATTGTCGGGCTTTTTCGGCATCGGTGGCGGCTTCCTGATCGTGCCCGCCCTGATGCTGGCGACGGGCATGCCGATCATGAACGCAGTAAGCTCCTCGCTGGTCGCGGTGACGGCGTTCGGCCTGACCACCGCGGCGAGCTATGCCTGGTCGGGGCTCGTCGCCTGGGATCTGGCCGGCCTGTTCATCGCGGGCGGTATTGTCGGCGGACTTGTCGGCACCAGGCTGGCGCGGCAGCTCGCGGCCCGGCGCGGGGCGCTCAATGTGGTTTTCGCCAGTGTCATTGTCGTGGTCGCGCTCTATATGCTGACACGCAGCCTGTTGCACATCTGGACCTAGAGCATGATCCGGAAAAGTGGAAACCGGTTTTCCGAAGAAATCATGCTCAATCAAAGAGATTAGATCATGTTGCGATTCCTTTTAATCGCAACATGATCTAATCGGCTTGCGAGCCAGGACGAGGGACATGCGGAATTTGACCGATTTGATCGCTTCATCGCCAAGCCGTCGCGCTCTGCTCGTCGGGCTCGGCGCAACTGCCGCGGGTGCGAGCCTGATGCTGCCGCGCCGGGCCCGTGCGGACGAGACGCCGTCCGGCGAGCCCGACGAAGCCTCGGTGCTGCGCGATCCCGACAGCGGAATTGCCGGCAATCCGCAAGGCGATATCGCGATCGTCGAATGGTTCGACTACAACTGCCCGTATTGCCGCCGCCTGCAGCCCGAGCTGGCGCAGGTGGTGTTTGACGACGGCAAAGTGCGCTGGATCTTGAAGGAGTGGCCGATCCTCGGGCCGGTCTCCGTGGTCGCCTCGCGGATGGCGATCGCCTGCAAATATCAGGACAAATACGTCCAGGCGCATGATGCGCTGATCGGCACCAATTCGAAGCTGACCGAGCCGCGGATCGACGAGCTGCTGGCCGGCGCCGGGATCGACGTCGATCGCGCGCGACGGGACCGCGACGCCAATGCAGCGGCGATCGATGGCCTGCTGTCGCGCAACAATGCACAGGCCCGCGGCTTGAGTTTCAACGGTACGCCGTCGTTCATCGTCGGCAAATTCAGGGTGCCGGGTGTGCTGACCATGGCGCAGTTCGAGCAGGTGATCTCGGATGCGCGCAAGGTGAAAGCCGCACAGTGAGGTCGGCGCGGCCCTCCTGAACTCAATAGCAGCCAGGAAAAAGGCGCCATCGCTCTCCGCGACGGCGCCTGCCGTATTCTTCTCGCGCTTACGCGTGCCGCGCGCGATTACCGCGCCGAGATCCGCACCCAATCATCATGGGCGCGTTCCTTCAGCAATTGCCATTTCGTATCCGCGACGTCCCAGTTCACGATCGTGCGATGGCTTGCCGCCGTTTGGCCATTGGCGACCTCGGACGTCTGCATGGAATCATAGATGTAGACGCCGAAGCCCAGCAGCAGCGCGCCCAGGATCATCCCGACGAATGTCTGCATGACGAAAATCCTCCAGTGACGGCCGACAACGCCAGCGCGGAACGATGGTTCCGCGGTCAGCCCCGGGCCGAGCCTGCGAGGTCATCGACTAAGTGCGCGCTTTTTCGGGCGGCGATTCCGGCGGTGCGGTGACAAGATTGAGAGCTTTCAGCTCATCCGGATTGAAGATGAACAGCCGGTCATGCGGCGTTTCCATCGCGTGCACCCAGACCTGCAGATTCACCCCCATTTCGAGCAAATAGCGCTGGCATCGCGCCGAGACGTTCTGCGCCAGGCTCATCTCGTCGCGTGGCGGCGCAGCGGTTGCCGACTTCAGTGCTGCGACCTGATGCACGCCGATCACGGCGCGCGCACCCACGCGCCGCTCGACACCACCGGCAAACACCAGCGGACAGGACGACGCGCAATAGGTCCCGGGTTCGATTTCGGTGGCGAATTTCCGCGCGCGGATCAGCCGGCCGATCGCGAGCGCGTCGTTGACGGAGCCGCCGGGCGAATTGAGCACCACGGTCTTGATGTACTCGCCATGTTTTTCAACCTCGGCCGCGAAGGCCTGCGCGCTGCCCGCCGTGATGGTGCCGCTCGCCATCAGGCGTCCGCCGCCGCGTAGTTCGAAGCTGATCGGCTCCGCCTGCGCACGATCGGGCTGCGGCAATGTCACCAGGCGTTCGGGGACTGCGGGGATGTCCGACGCAGGCATGTCCTGCCCGGATTCCGGGGCCGGCGAGGATACGCCGGCCGTATCGCGCCCACCGTCGATCCGTGTCAGGTCGAGGGCGAGGAGGATGACGGCAGCCGTGAGGATGCCGCGGAACGTCCAGCGCAGCACGACTTCATCGGCACGATCGGCAAGCCAGGCATGGAGCCGGTCAGCGGTGGACATGGCGCTACTTGCCTAAGCGCGCGGAGGACAGCGACTTGACGTTCTCCTCGGCGACGGCCGGAGGCGGCTCCTCGGCGATGGCGGCCTGCGCAGGCGCTGCCTGGGTGTAGGCTGGAACCGACGCTGCGTCCGCGACGCGCCGGGCCTCCTCGACTTCGCGGGCGACCTGCATTGCGGCAACAAGGTCGCCCGCGGTGAGGTTGGATGCGCTCACTGCCGGCAGCCCTTCACGGCGGATCGCGGCATGCACGACACAGAGAATCAGCACCAGCACCGCCGGCATCAGGTCGATCGAAATGGCGCCGGCCCAGCTCGGAATGAAATCGCCGGCATAGCGTAGCACCGCCTCGGCCGGCGACAGTGTCTGATAGCGTGCCGGCTCGACCCGCGGCATGGCCAGGATCTTGTCGGCCGCATCGGCGAGCGAAGCGGCCTGCGTCGCGATCGAGCTCTCGACTTTGCCGACCACCGCGGTCTGCCGGTCGGCAAGATCGCCGCTGCGGCCGCCGGCGGCGGGCGCGATGAAGCCCGAGACCAGCGAGGTGGCGGCGCGCTTGACCGCGGGCGCGACCGAGGTCTGCTGCAGATTGGCGATCACGCCCATCAAGGTCAGCGATTCCGTCGCGAACGCATCGCTGCGGCTGGCGATGGGGCCACGATCGGAGATCAGCTCGCGCATGCGGGCGAGGCTCTTGGTGCCCTGGTCGTAGAGCCCGGAGACACGCTTGCCTGAATCCTGCACCTGCTGGCCGAGGCCGTCGAGCTGGCTGGACATCTGGGTCAGGAGTTGCACCACCGTGCCGGAGCCGGAGGTGCCGGTCAGCGAGCCCGCGCGCTCCGCCTCCGCCAGCTTCGCGAAACGGGAGGACGCGAGCTGGATGTCGGGCAGCAGACCCTGCGCTGCGATGGCATTGGTGTTGGCCGCATCGAGGTCGTGCGTGTAGTTCTGCACGGTGATCGCCAGATGCTGCTGAATCGCTGCCGCGCCGGCAAGCGCCGATGCATTGAGCCAGGACGACATGGCCACGATCATCAGCGAGCCCAGCAGCATGCAGCCTGCCATCAGGCTGCGGCCGGCCGCATGCGTGACATGCGGCATGAACTGCATCATGAAGACCCAGAAGCGAGTAGATGCCGACCGAGACCGCAACCGAATAGATCACGGCGGCGAACAGCACGGTGGTCGGGCTGCCGTTCAGGAGTTCGCGAACGCCGAGATAGGTATAGACGCCGGCTGCCAGTGCGAGGATCGCGGTGGTGAGCTTGAGCGTAACCTCGAGCCGTTGGACGCCGTTGGCGAGCAGGACGGATGTCGGAGAGCGGGCCAGCGAGAGCTGGGAGACGGGCGCGGAGGACGCGGACATGAACGATCCCTGGGCGGTCCATTGACCGCCTTAAGCAGCGCCCCCGCTGTTTGGCTCGGGTCCGAGCATTGCGGAGAAAATCCGACGAGATTATGTCCGTCGCGCCGTGGCCCGTTTTCCGCCGTCTTCGGGGAGGCATCGAGAGCCCGCGATCACGCGGTGCCCGATCACACGCTGGTCAGCCAGCGCAGCAGAACCGGATTGATTTCGCGCGGGTAGGTGTGGCTGAGATCGTCGATCTCGCGGTAGGTGACATTGGCGCCGGCCTTGGTCAGCAGGGCGCTCGCATGCCGCGCGACTTCGACCGGAAACATCCAGTCGCGTGCGCCATGAACGATGTGGATCGGCAGGTCGCGCAGCCGCTCGGCGTCCGCGACCTCCGCCATCAGCGGATGGAAGGTGGCGGCGATCGGCGCCAGATGCGTGAAGGGCGAACCGTGCTCCAGCCCGCTCACATAGCAGAAGGTGCCGCCGTCGCTGAGCCCGGTCAGCAGCACGCGTGCCGGATCGATGTTGTAGCGGGCGCGGATGAGATCGAGGATGCGCACGAGGTTCGGCGTGTCCGCTATCGTCGCCCATCAGCGCCCAGGTCGGCCCGATCGCGGTCGGCGCCACCAGGATCGCGCCGAAGCTCCTGGCATCGCGCAGCCAGCTCCACAGGAAGCTGCGGCCGTTGCCGCTGCCGCCATGCAAGGCCACCACCAGCGGCCAGGCGCGCTCGGGCGCGTAATATTCGGGCACATAGAGCGAAAAGCCGCCGCGATTGCCGAGCTCGTTCTGATCGTGGAACACGCCGGTATGACCGCCGGTGCTTGCGGCGAGACGCGTCTCGAGCGCGGCGTCATCCCGCAATGACGGATCGAGAAAATAGTCGCTCACCGGCGGCAATGTCGCGGCAAGCGGGTAGAGCGCCTCCATGGCGCGCGGCAAATAGCGGAGCGCGCGGAAGGCCGCCATCAGATCGCCCTCGCCATTGCGAACGGCGCGCAGGCCCTTGAAGGCCGCGAGAGCAGCCTCGCCGGCCGTATCCAGCGCCGTGCGGGCCACGGCGAAGTCTTCGGGCCATTCGGTCAGATGCGCGCGCGCGGCCCGCAATGCCTCGTCCGGCGTGCCGGCCGCATCCATCACGTCAGCGAAGCTCGGGAGGATCGAGATGACGGACGATGAAGGACAGCGCATCGAGCGTCTGCAGCAGCGGCGGCAGCACGGCCACGATGTCGTCCACCACAGCCTCGCTCATTGCCGGACTCCTGAACTCATGCAGCTTTGGTGATGGAGGCCTAATGAAGCCTTGGACCCTTCAGCAGCTTGGTGCGGTCGATCGAGGCCAAGGTCACATCGAATGTGACACCTTCATGATGGACCGTGAGCGGCACATCGACACCAGCCGCGCCCAGCGCCCAGAGCTTGCGGTAAAAATCGGTCTGCCCGGTCACCTTGTCGCCGTTCACGCCGAGGATGACGTCGCCTGCCTTCAGCTCGGCGCGCGCCGCGGGGCCGTTGTTGGAGACGCCGATGACGACGACGCGGTCGTCAATCTCCGTCGAATACATGCCGAGCCAGGGACGCGCCGGCTTGTTGACGCGGCCGAACTTGCGCAGATCGTCGATGACCGGCTTCAAGAGGTCGATCGGCACGATCATGTTGACGTGCTCGCTCTTGTTGTCACGCTCGCGTTCGAGCTGCAGCGATCCGATGCCGATCAGCTCGCCCTTGGCGGAGATCATGGCCGTGCCGCCCCAGTTCGGATGAGCGGGATGGGTGAAGATGGCTTCGTCCAGCAGATATTCCCAGTAGCCTGCGAACTCCTGCTTGGCGATGATCTCGCTGGCGACGGAGCGGGAGCGTCCGCCGGCGCCGCCGACCACGACCTGATCGCCGAGCTCGGTCGCCGCCGAGGAGCCGAGCGGCAGCGGCTCGATCTCGAGCGAGCCGAGCGCCTGCACGAGGCCGAGGCCGGAGGCGAAGTCGAAGCCGAGCACATGGCCTTCGATGACGCGGCCGTCATTGAGATGCAGCCACACGCTCTCGGCTTCCGTAATCAGGTAGCCGATGGTCAAAATCAGCCCGTGGTCGATCACCACACCATTGCCGGCGCGCTCGGTGCCCAGTGTTTCGGCACTGAACGCATCGGGCGGAATGATCGCGTGCAATCCGACGACGGCTGACAGCGCGCGATCGAGATCGAAACTATATTCATTGGGACGCGGCTGGAACGCGGACGGCACTTTCCATTCGGTCAAAGAGGGCATCGTAACTCTCCCGCTCTCTCGGCGCAGGTCTTGCGCCTCTCTGATATCTCGTTCAGCGGCCGCCGCCGATGTCTCGAACCCCTGAGGATGCCTCTTGAGGCGACCAATCCAGCTCAGAATAACACCATCGTGCGCCGCCACACCAGTTCCGCCCCGCACGCGAATTTGTCCGGCATCAACGTTGACGGCGAGACGAACCTCATGCGCGTCCGCAAACAACTCCGACGTGTTCGCCGAGATGCATGTCGCTCAGGCAGAATGTCGATGCGGCGCGCGCCGGGTCGGTGACGGACCGGCAGACTGAATATAGGGCTGCCATCGCAAGCTGCCAGCTTCGCATCTTTTTTCGAGACCATGATCGTGAGCGCGTGGCTGCCGGCGATCTCGCGCAAGATGATGGCGCGATCCCGGCATATGACGTGGCGAGATCAGGATGTTCGGGGTTTCATTCCGCGCTGGCCTTTGTCCGCGCGTATCTTTTCGGCCACGTGCCGTGTGGCGCACCTTCGCGGAACGAAAGCAACCAGCCACGCCAAGCGGAGTTCCCCCCCAGTCCATCCGGCTATCGAAGAGGTAGGAACGATGGCGAATGTGGAAGCGTCCAGCTCGAATCCTGATTTCAAGCAGCGACGTCACGGACGATCGCTCGGCTGCAGCGGCTGCATGCGGCGGTCCGGTTCGCATTGCCACAGCGGTACGCAATTCTGTCTATCGTGGTGCTGGTGCTGGCCGTGGCCGGCCTCAACGCGTTCGAGCCGCTGATCCTCAAGAACGTCTTCGACCAGCTCGACCGGCCCCGAACATGCGACAGGCCATCCTGCTCGGGATCCTGCTACTGCTCGGCTTTGCCGTGGCACGCGAGACCATGGACGGCTTCGCCAACTGGCTGACCTGGCGCACCCGGATCGGGCTGCAATACGCGCTGCTGGAGGCGACCATCGGCAAGCTGCACCGGATGCCGTTGCGGGTTCAGCGCAGCGAAGGCATCGGCGCCATCATGACGCGGCTCGATCGCAGTATCCAGGGCTTCACGCAGCGCGGTGACAGCGATCTTATTCAACATCCTGCCCGCGGTGATCTTCCTGATTATCGCGATCGCGATCATGCTGCGGCTGGAATGGCGCCTGGCGCTATTGGTGCTCGCCTTCGCGCCGTTGCCGGCGTTGATTGCGGCGCGCGCGGGTCCGGAGCAGATGCAGCGCGAACGGACGCTGCTGGATCGCTGGGCGCGGATTTATTCGCGCTTCAACGAGGTGTTGTCCGGCATCCTGATCGTGCGCAGCTTCGCAATGGAGGACACCGAGAAGGCGCGCTTCCTGCATGATGTCGCCGCGGCCAACCAGGTCGTCATCCAGGGCGTCGCCGTCGATGCCGGCTATGCCTCTGCCAGCAATCTGGTGGTCGGCGCTGGCGCGCCTCGCCGGGCTCGGCCTCGGCGCTTATTTCGTGATTCAGGGAGAGATCACGGTCGGCACCGTGGTGGCGTTCCTGGGCTACATCGGTGGGCTGTTCGGCCCGGTGCAGGGCTTGAGCGGCGTTTATTCCAGCCTGCGCAAGGCCTCGGTGTCGCTGGACGAGATCTTCGGCATCCTCAACGTCCCGGAGCATCACGGCGAGTCGCCTGATGCGGTCGACCTTGCGGACGTCAAAGGCGCGGTCAGCTTCGAAAACGTGCACTTCCGCTACGAGCAGCCGCAACGCCCGCTGCTCGACGGCATTACGTTGCATGCAGCGGCTGGCAGACGATCGCGATCGTCGGTCCCAGCGGCTCTGGCAAGACCACGATGATGGCCTTGCTGATGCGCTTCTACGATCCGGTGGAGGGCCGCATCACGATTGACGGGCGCGATCTGCGCGGCATCAGGCAGAGCTCGCTGCGGCGGCATATCGGGGTCGTGCTGCAGGATCCGTTGCTGTTCAATGATAGCATCAAGGCCAACATTGCCTATGGCCGTCCCGATGCGACCGACGAGGAGATCCAAGCCGCTGCGAAAGCCGCGCATGCACATGATTTCGTCATGCGGATGCCGGACGGATATGACGCGCTCGCCGGCGAACGCGGCGCGCTGTTGTCGGTCGGCGAACGGCAGCGCATCACCATTGCCCGGGCGCTGCTGAAGAACCCGCCGATCCTGGTGCTTGACGAGGCCACTTCGGCCTTGACGCGGAATCGGAGGAGGCGGTGCAGACTGCGATCGAGCAACTGATCACGGCACGCACCACCTTCGTGATCGCGCACCGGCTGTCGACCGTGGTGAATGCCGACCGCATCATCGTGCTGAAGGAAGGGCCGGATCATCGAAAGCGGCCGCCACGCCGAGTTGATGCGGCAGGACGGCTATTACGCCTCGACTGGTCCGGCGTCAGCACCGCGGCCCGATCGACAACGACGTCGATGCCTCGGCCATTCCGCGCGCGCCGGAGCCGCTTGCTTAGGAACTCGGCTTCAATCAGAATGTTTTCTCCCGTTGCGTGTCAAAAGGGGGCGGGGCGATGAGCGTGATCCGGCGAGAAGTGTCTGCTGCGCAGACGACGGCGGGCGCATCATCCTCACGTCTTTATCGGTTCCTTCGCAGCGCAACAATTTACTGGACCGGGCCCAGCGCGCCGCAGGCTTGGCTCGTCACGGCCAGTCTCGTCGCAGTGGTGCTGGCCAGTCTCGGCATCACTTACAGCCTCAATCTCTGGAACAGGCATTTCTTCGACGCGCTCGAAGCCAAAAACGGATCGGTCGCGCTGCATCAGACTCTGCTGTTTCCGCTACTGGTCGGGCTCCATCTCTTGCTCTGCGTCTTCGCGATGTGGGCGCGCATGACCATGCAGCGGAGCTGGCGCGCGGTCGTCAATGACGGTCTGGTCCGCCGCTGGCTTGCGAAGAGCCGCTTCTACCGGCTCGAACTGGTCGGCGGCGATCACGCCAATCCCGAGCAGCGCATCAACGATGATCTGCGCATCGCGACCGACATGCCGGTCGATTTCGTCACCGGCTTTGTCACTTCGCTGCTGTCGGCCGGCACCTTCATCGTGGTGCTGTGGAGCGTCGGCGGCACGCTGACGCTCGATCTCGGCGGTCATGCGGTGATGATCCCCGGATTCCTTGTCATCGCAGCGGTCGTCTATGCGCTGATCGCGAACGGATCGATGCTGGGCATTGCGTTCCGCTTTATTCCGCTCACCGAGCAGAAGAACCAGGCCGAAGCCGAATACCGCTATGCGCTCACCCGTGTGCGCGAGAATGCCGAGAGCATCGCGCTGCTCGGCGGTGCGACGCGGAACAGGCGCGGCTCGGCGGCAGCTTCGCGCGCGTCGTCACGCGCTGGCGCGACCTGATGGTGCAGAACATGCGTGCCGTGATCGTCTCAGCAAGGCAGTGCGCAGCTCTGCGGCGTGGTGCCGATCCTGCTCTGCACTCCGCGCTATTTCGATGGCAGCATGAGTTTCGGCGCGATCATGCAGGTCGCATCCGCCTTCGGCATCGTGCAGGGGGCGCTGAGCTGGTTCATGGAGAACTACACGCGGCTGGCCGACTGGACCGCGTCCGCACGCCGCGTCGGCGCCTCTGATGCTGGCGATCGATGCTGCCGAAGCGGATGAAGTGACGCGGCCGGGATCACGCACGCGCAGGATGGCGAAGCGGCACTGCAGCTGCATGAATTGCGCGTCGCGCTCGATGATGGCCGGCCAATCCTGCGCCGCGCCAATCGCAGTGATCCGTCATGGCGAGAAGGTGCTGGTCACCGGCGACTCCGGCACCGGCAAAAGCTCGCTGTTGCGCGCGCATTCCCGGCTGCTGGCCATGGGGTGACGGACAGGTGAGCATCGCGGCGGGCCAGCGCGTCATGGTGATCCCGCAGCGTCCCTACGTGCCGGCCGGCACTTTGCGCGAGGCCGTGTGCTATCCGCGCTCCGCCTGCGAGATCAGCTCTGAAGATGCTGCGCAAGCACTTGGCATCGGCAGGGCTCGGTCCATTCCTGCCGCGGCTCGACCATGTGGCGGCATGGGACCGGATCCTCTCCGAAGGCGAGAAGCAAAGGCTCGGCATAGCGCGACTATTGTTGCACCGGCCCGATGTCATTGCGCTTGACGAGGCGACCTCGGCGCTGCATGTCGACGGCCAAGCAGAGCTGATGGCTGTCATCGCGCGGCAATTGCCTGACGCGACGCTGATCAGCGTCGGGCATCGGCCGGAGCTCGAGGCGTTTCACGACCGGAAGATTACAATCGCGCGTCGGGTCGACGGGGCCGTGATTGCCGCCGATGCACCCATCAAGCCTCTGCGTTTGTGGCGCCCGATGCCCGGCGCGCGGGCTAAGACAGTCAGGAGATCTCAGCCGGGTCCAAGCTCGTTCGACAGCGTCGTGAAAACGCCAGCCAGCGTCAGGCCGAGCTGCTTCAGGATTGCGATCAGGGCAAGCGCAATGCCGGCCGCGATCAGGCCATATTCGATCGCGGTCGCGCCGGTTTCGTCCTTCAGGAATCTGACGAGCAATGACTTCATGACTTTCCGCCGCGATCCCGGACCGCAAGCGCTCCCCTTGATTTACAGCCCGGGAGATTGCGGACTGAAAACCTAAGGTAGTGTGAATTCGATCGCACACATTCGTCTCGTCCTCATTCCGGCACGCCTGCCGCGCGCAGGCATTCGGCATAGGTCTCAGCCATCGACGCCACGGGGAAGGGAATCCGAGAGCGAAAGCCGGAGACGGTCAATTCGGGTTCGACCGCCAACAGCTCCTGTGCAACCTGTGCGGCACGGGGCAATGCACCAGTCTTCACCAGCGCCACGATCAGCACGCGTAGCGCGACTGCGAAGCGGCGGTTCTGCGCCAATGCCTTGTCGGCCCAAAGCATCGCGTCTGCGAAATTCGCATCGGCGACTGCGCAGATCGCCATGGCGCCGGAGGCGAACCACCCGCGGGGATCGCGCGGGTTCAATCGCTGCGCGCGCATGATCAGCTCGCGGCCGCCGGCCTGGTTGCCCGCCATCGCCTCGATCCATCCGGCGAGCACGAGTGCCATCGCCGAATTCGGATTGATCGCGAGCGAATGGCGAAACAGCTCGCGCGCCGGCGCGATCTCGTCGGCCATGTTCCAGATCGCGAACGCCGCCATCCACAGCACCTGCGCATCGACAGGCGCAAGCTCGGTGGCGCGCCAGGCCAGCGCGACGGCCTTGTCGCGATAGTCGTCGTCCCTCGCCAGCCAGCCCTGAAAATGCCGGAGCGCGTGGCAATAGGCGGCCGCTGCCATCGCCGGCGCATAGGCGGGATCGATCGCGAGCGCCTGTTCGAGGCAACCGACCGCGTCTTTCAGGCTGTCAGCGGTGAAGGTGTCGCGCAGGCTGGAGGCGCGCAGCAGCAGCTCGTAGGCATCGAGCGCGTCGGGCGGCATCGCGCGCCGCCGTTCGGATTCGGCGAGCTCCAATGTCGGCTCGATCGCCGCCACCACGCGCTCGGTGATATCATCTTGCAGGGCAAATACTTCGCTGGCTTCGCCGTCGAAGCGGTCGGCCCACAAATGTCCGCCGGTGACGGCATCGATCAACTGCCCGGTGATGCGCAGCCGCGAGCCGGCGCGGCGCACGCTGCCTTCCAGCACATAGGCGACGCCGAGCTCGCGCCCGACCTCGCGGACATCGACCGCACGGCCTTTGTAGATGAAGGTCGAGTTGCGCGCGATCACGATGATGCCGCTGCAGCGGGACAGCGCGGTGATGATGTCCTCGACCATGCCGTCGGCGAAATAGTCCTGCTCTGGATCGCCGCTCATATTGGTGAAGGGCAGCACCGCGATCGCCGGGCCAGTAGCCGGTGGGACGAGGGGACGCCCCGCTGCGCTCTCGGCCGTGCCGCTCTCCTCGCGCACTTCGCCGACGAACCGAAGGCCCTTGCGGGCGATGGTCTTGATCAGCCGCTGCTCCTCGCCGGTGTCGCCGATCGCAGAACGCGCGGCGCTGATCCGGCTCGACAGCGTTGCGTCGGAGACGATGCGGCCATGCCAGACCGCCTCCAGCACATCGTCGCGGCTGACCACGTGGTCGCGATTGCGGACCAAAAATTCCAGGAGATCGAAGACCTGCGGCTCGACCGCAACGGATTGCTCGCCGCGGCGCAGCTCGCGGCGGTCCGGATCGAGGGTGAAGTCGTTGAAAAGATAAAGCAAAAACCGATTCTGCCGACTGTCTTCGGAAGGGCAAGGCCTACTCTATCACGGCTTGGGATACGCCAAAATCAGAACCATCTGAAGCAAACCTCAAGGCCATCTCCAAGCGGACCGGCTGGAGATGAGGCAAAAGATGGCCATCAAGATTTAAGGAGACCGACCGACATGTCCGACATCATCAACCCCGATCGCCGCCGCTTCCTTGGCGCTGCCGCCGGTGGCATCGCCCTGGCGCAAATGGGCCTCGCCGGTCCAGCGCAGGCGGAACCCTTCAAGGGGAAGGCGACCGTGGGCGCCATCAAGGCGGGCGAGCACACCTCGTTCGGTCCGCTCAAGCAGATCGATGCCGGGCTGCTCAATGTCGGTTATGCCGAAGCCGGCCCGGCCGATGGCCCGGTCGTGATCCTGCTGCACGGCTGGCCCTACGACATCTACAGCTATGCCGACGTGGCGCCGGCGCTGGCACAAGCCGGCTATCGCGTCATCATTCCCTATCTGCGCGGCTATGGCACCACTCGCTTCTTGTCAAAGGACACGCTGCGCAGCGGCCAGCCGGTGGCAGTCTCGGCCGACATCGTGGCGCTGATGGACGCGCTCAAGATCGAGAAGGCGACGTTGGCCGGCTATGACTGGGGTGCGCGCACCGCCAATATCATCGCGGCGCTGTGGCCGGAACGCTGCAAGGCGATGGTGTCGGTCTCGGGCTACCTGATCGGCAGCCAGGAATCAGGCAGGATGCCGCTGCCGCCCAAGGCCGAGCTGCAGTGGTGGTACCAGTTCTATTTCGCCACCGAGCGCGGTCGCGAGGGCTATGCGAAATATCGCCACGATTTTGCGAAGCTGATCTGGCAGATCGCCTCGCCGAAATGGGCGTTCGACGACGCCACCTTCGATCGCAGCGCGCAGGCTTTCGACAATCCCGATCACGTCGACATCGTCATCCATAATTATCGCTGGCGCATGGACCTCGCAAAAGGCGAGTTCGAAATACGACGCGTTCGAGCAGAAGCTCGCGACCTTCCCTGTGATCACTGTGCCGACCATCACCATGGAAGGCGATGCCAACGGTGCGCCGCATCCGGAGCCGTCAGCCTACGCCAAGAAGTTCTCCGGCAAATACGAGCACCGCACGATCACCGGCGGCATCGGCCACAACCTGCCGCAGGAAGCCCCGCAGGCCTTCACCCAGGCCGTGATCGACGTCAGCGCGGCCTGAGGGCGATTTATCCGCGTCTCTCGCCACCGTCATTGCGAGCGAAGCGAAGCAATCCAGAGCCAGCAAGAAAGTCTGGATGGCTTCGTCGCTGTCGCTCCTCGCAATGACGGCGGCTGTGGCGATATATGGACCTATCGAAATGAATGAACTGACCAAGACGGCAATTGCTGCTGCGGTGGCCGGAGGCAGCCTGTTGTTGCTACTATCAGCGGGATTGGCCGACGACGACGCCTCGCCGATTTTCGGCGTCACCATTCCGCAAGGCTATCGCGACTGGACCCTGATCGGCGTCGGTCGCGAGGACGGGCTCGGGGAGCTGCGCGGCATTGTCGGCAACAGCATTGCGGTCGACGCCTACAAGAAGGGCGAGGGGCCATTTCCCGACGGCACCACTTTGGTGAAGCTTGCGTGGAAGCACGTGCCGATTGAGGGTCTCAAGGGCGCCTATACTTCCGATACTCCGACCACGGTCCAGGTCATGGTCAAGGATGCGAAGCGATATGCTTCGACCGGCGGCTGGGGCTTTGGCCGCTTCATCGATGGCAAGCCGGTCGACAAAGCGCAGCATGAAACGTGCTTTGCCTGTCATGAGGCCCATGCCAGTGCCCATGATTTCGTCTTCACGCGGTATGGCCGCTGATCGGCACCATGACGCTCACGCGCGGTGGCGTGACATCGCATGCGGGACACTAAGCGTCGCGCGTCGCCGGCGGCTCAGCCCTTGATCTGGGCGAGCTGGCCGGCGATGTCGCCCATGCCCCAGTGCTCGGCAATCTTGCCATCGGCGATGCGGAAGATGTCGCAGGACGTGAAGCGCATGTGTTTGCCGGTCGGCGCCACGCCGAGCAGCATGCCCTGCTGCGTGCCCTCATAGACGAAGCTCGCAGCGACCTTGTCGTCGCCGGCCACGATCGTCTCGATCGTGACCTTCAGGTCGGGAAGGCCCTTGAGCCGCGCGGCGAAGAACCCGACCGTGGCCTGCTTGGCAGAGACGCCGGCCGTCCGTGCAGGGGCGGCGGCGCTGAGCTGGTGATTGACGTAATCGTCTGCGAACAGGGCCGCGAAGCCATCGATGTCATGTGCCGACAAGGTCGCGGCAAACGCCTCGGCGAGCTGTCGCTGCGTCCGTGCTTCGGCCTTGGCTGCCAGCGGGGCGAGGGCAGCAGCGCCGAACAGGCCTGCCAGGATGTGTCTGCGATTCATGATGTCCTCTCTGACTGCTGCGCGATATCGGGTCGATCCTGTTGGACACGGCTGTTGGATCCGATGCAAGTCAAAGCATGGTGCACGCCGGGCTTACTTCTCAGCTGGCCCGTCGGCCGGAGTTACCGATTTCAGACGCAGCCAGTTGGCGCGGCTCACGATCCATCGCTCGGATCTGGTTTCGCCGTTATGATGCGCAAGCTCGATGTGGCCGACGAATTCGGCGGCCGTCTTCTGCTTGACTCGCCGGGAGGCGACGTTCGATGCGACATTGCAGACGTAGAAGCGCTCAATGCCCAAGCTGCCGAACGCGAAGCTATTCACGGCCTCGATGGCCTCGCTCATCAAGCCGCGATTCCAGTAGGGCTCGGCAAGCCAGAACCCACGATTGCCCTTCGCGCTATCGATGTGCGGGCGGAAATGGATGTTGCCGATCGCCTCACCATCACCGTCCTGCAGCACCAGGACCCATTGATAGATCTCCTCGCCGCAGGCGATCTTGTCGAGCATCAGCTTGACGAAGTTCAAGGCGCCATCGGCAGGGTAAGGCCATGGCACGACAACTGCCAGATTTCTGATAATATTCCAATTGTTGAAATGGCGCTGGATCGCGGGCGCATCCGACATTGCCAGCGGGCGCAGGATGAGGCGCTTCGTGTAGAGAATCGGAGTTGCCGTCACAACGATCTCCGGCACGTTCGACATGACAATAGCGTTCGACGCAAGATTAACGCTATGCTGTTGACGTGCAAAGGGACAGATCCGATGTGGCGGCGGCTGAAGATGCTTTGGCAGATCTGGACCATCGACAAGCCGGCGAAGCTTGGCGATTGGCTGTGGGATGTCCTCGTCGTGCAGTTCGCGGCCTGGCTCGATCGACTGACGGTGCGGCAGGTGATCGCCTTCATCCCGGTCGTCATCCTTCTCCTGGCCTACGGGCACAACATTCCGATTCCACCGGAATTCATGCTCGTCGGCGATGTGCTGGCTTATCTCGACATCTTCTCCGTCCTGCTGCTGGTCGGCATTTTGAGCCGGGTCTCCACGATCCTGTTCGTCGTCAAGCAGGCGATCGCCGGAGTCCTTGCAGGTAATGATCGTTGTTAGTGACGGTCTGCGTCGTCTTGACATCCGGCATCGGCGTGTGAGGGGCAGGAGGCATCAGGTCAGAGGCGGCAAGACCGATGATGACGGATGTCAAATCCTTCATGGAGATCGGCTGCCGCCGGGGCGGCATGTTCGTGCTGGTCTGCGAATGGCTGCGGCACAACGGCGCCGACCTGAAGGCCGTGATCGCGGTCGACCCCGTCGCCCAGACCGAAGCGGGCTGACCCGATGCGTCCGTCAGCCTTCTATCGCGGCTCACGCAAACTTCCGTCGCGCATCGAGCGCAAGCCCGATGCCGACGCTGCCGAGCAGGTCGGATTCGGCGGTGCGCGCGTCCGGGAATAGCGACAGAATTCCCGTACGAAGCGCCGGCACCATGCTGGAGCCGCCGGTCAGGAAGATCGTGTTGATGTCGCAGGCCCCGATCCGCGCATCGTCGAGCAGGCGGCGCACGGTGGCGACGACGCGCTCGACGAAGTCGGCGATCGCCGCGTCGAATTGCTTTCGCGTAAAGCGGAATTTGGCCCACTCGCCTTGATTGGCGAGCGCCGATGTGGCCTTCGACGCAGCGGTGAGCGCGATCTTGGCCTGCTCGACGCCGATCGCGATGGTGTGACCCTGCCGGTCCTCGACGATTCTGATGAAGCGATCGACCAGCTCGCGCTGCTCGGCCTCGAAGCGGATCTGGCGCAGTTCGCCCAGCACGTTCTTCTTGTAGAGCTGGTTGATGCGATGCCAGGTCGCGAGCTCGTGGTAATAGAGCGTCGGCAGGTGGCGCTTGCGGTCGGCCGTATAGCTGCCGAAGCCGAGATGCGGCATCACGCATTTGAGGCTCAGCAGCCGGTCGAAATCGGTACCGCCGATATGGATGCCGCCATTGGCGAGAATATCGTCGCCGCGATCGGCCTTGCCGCGCCGCTCCGGCGAGACGCGTACGATCGAGAAGTCCGAGGTGCCGCCGCCGATATCGACGATCAGCACCAGCTCTTCGCGCGCGACCTGCTGTTCGTAGTCGAGCGCGGCGGCGATCGGCTCGTATTGGAAGGCGATGCGCTTGAAACCCTGCTCGCGCGCGATGTCCTCCAGCGCGCGTTGCGCCTCGGCGTCGGCGGCATCGTCCTTGTCGACGAAGCGGACCGGGCGGCCGAGCACGACCTCGGAGATGTCGCGGCCGAGATGGCTCTCGATCCGGCGCTTCAGGTTGGCGAAGTAGAAGCCGAGGATCGTCGAGAACGGCACCGCCTTCTGGCGGACATAGGTCTTCTCATGGATCAGTGTGGTGCCGAGGATGCTCTTCAGCGCGCGCATGAAGCGGCCGTCGTGGCCTTTTAGATAAAGATCGACCGCGCTACGCCCATAGTGAACGCCATGGTCCTCGAAATCGAAGAACATCGCGCTCGGCAGCGTCAGATGATCCTGCTCGAGCGGCAATAGCTGGGCCTTCGCATGATCGCTGATGCCGACGGTGGTATTCGAGGTGCCAAAATCGATTCCGCAGAAGGCCGCCGCCATGCTCGTCTCTCAAGTCCGTTCGAGCCGGCTCGCTTAGCGGTTCGCGGGTGCGATGTCATCCGGGAAATTGGGAAGCAACCGTTCGTCCCAAGGCAATAGGCCCGCACGCTGCGACGTCGTGCCCGCGCAGGCGGGCATCCAGTATACCGCGGCTTCTCAGTGAAGCACGAGCGTCACGGAATGCGGAATCGCCCGCTTGAAGCGGGCGATGACAGTGCGGGCTGTTTGACGATTGAACCAAATCAAAGCGAGCAATCGCTACGGATCGAGTTCCGTATCCCAATAGAGATAGTCGAGCCAGCTCTCATGCAGGTAGTTCGGCGGAAACAGGCGGCCATTGCGGTGCAGCTGGTGCACCGTCGGCGCGTAGGGGGCCTGCTTTGGAAACATCTTGGCCTGTTGCGGCGTCAGGTTGCCCTTCCGCAGATTGCAGGGCGAGCAGGCGGCGACGACGTTCTCCCAGGTTGTCTGGCCACCCTTGCTGCGCGGAATGACGTGATCGAAGGTCAAATCGTCGCCGGAGTGACAATATTGGCAGGCGAAGCGATCGCGCAGGAAGACGTTGAAACGCGTAAAGGCCGGATGCGTGCTCGGTTTGACGAAGGATTTCAGCGACACGACGCTGGGCAGCTGGATCTCGAAGGAGGGACTTCGGATCGCCCGGTCGTAATATTCAACGATGTTCACGCGATCGAGAAACACCGCCTTGATCGCGTCCTGCCACGACCAGAGAGACAGCGGGTAGTAACTCAGCGGCCGGAAGTCCGCATTCAGCACCAACACCGGCCAACCGCCTTGCGAGACATGTGCGTTCAAGTAACGCTCCTGGCCTCCATACGGCTGCGAAGCAGCATATGATGACATACTACATGCAGCGTGACGGGATTGTGAAGAGCCGAGAACAGCTTATCCCGCATCCACAGGCTCAAAAAAGCGCGTCAGAACCGTGGCAAAGCGGAGCGCAAACAAGGGGAGGAACAGGCCTATGTGCAAGTGGCTCGCAACATTGGCCATGACGCTGACGCCGTAAGGGCAGCGTATTCTGCAGAGGCACAGTCCTTGTCGCCGGATCGTCCGGGTGCGACCAAATCGGCTGACCTGCCGGTTCCAGCGCAAGCGGATTGGGGCCGCCGGACAACCTATTGTGATCGAGGCCGCCGGCCCCGCGTGCCGGAATGCCACGTGCGCCAGTGACACGTCGCACCACGGCCGTTCAGTCCGGACAGCTCTCCGGCAGCAAGCCTTGCTCGATCGCCTTGATCTGCAGCGCCAGATATTTCGAGTTGATGCGGCATTGCGCCAGGCTGCCGGCGATGAAAGTGAGGCCCGGCTGCTTGGTGCGGGTGTACATGTTGCGCAGCTCCTGTTCCTGGCCAAAGCCCCAGATCGGACCGAGGCGCGCGACGACCTCGTCGCCGAACAGCTTGCGCACCAGATATTCCTGCGGCTTGTAGCCGGTCGCGAGTACGATCAGGTCGGCCGGAATGGTGCGGCCATCCCTCATGAGCGCGCCACCGGCAGAGAAGCGCTCGATATCGGCGAACTGGAGCAGCTTGATCGCGCCGCAGACCAGAAGGTCCGAGCAGCCGACGTTGAAATAATAGCCGCCGCCACGGGTGAGATATTTGAACTGCCAGCCAGTATTGTCCTCGCCGAAGTCGAGCTTGAAACCGACCTTTGCGAGTCCGTCCAGCAGCGCCTGGTCGAGTATCTTCGACTGCTCGGTCATCAGCTGGTGGCTGCGTCGCGCCAGCCGCAGCGGCATTGAAGTCGCGATCAGGTCGTTATCCTCAAGCGTGCCTTCATTGTAGGGTGCGTACGCAAGCTGCGCGGAGGGCTCGATATTGGTGATCAGGGTCGGCGCGCGCTGCACCAGCGTTACCTCGGCGCCGCTGGACTGCAGGTCCTGTGCGATGTCGTGGCCGGAATTGCCGGTGCCGATCACGAGCGCGCGCTTGGCCTTCCAGGCCTCGCCGTCGTCATATTGGCTGGAATGCAGGATGCGGCCCTTGAACGTATCGAGGCCCGGCAGCTCCGGCCGGTTCGGAATGCCGCTGACGCCGGTCGCCATCACGATATGACGCGGATGCATGGTGCGGCGGCTGCCGTCGGCGCGGCGCAGCGTCACGGTCCAGCGCGCCTGCACCGCGTCGTAGCTGCCGCCTTCGAACTCGGTCGCGGTCCAGAAGTTCAGCTCCATGGCGTCGACATAGGTCTCGAACCAGTTGGCGAGCTTGTCCTTCGGAATGTAGACCGGCCAGTTCGGCGGAAACGGCATGTAGGGCATGTGATTGACCTGCACCTGGTTGTGCAGGGTCAGCGCATGATAACGCTTGCGCCAGTTGTCGCCGATCCGCGCCTCGCGATCGACGATCAGCGTATCGACCTGCAGCATCTTCAACCGCGCGGCAATCGACAACCCGGCCTGGCCGCCGCCGACAACAATCACCGTCGGATCGTGGTCTGCATAGGCGTTCGCGGCGTTGCGTTTGTCGAGCCAGTTCGGCCCGCGGAAGTCGCGCGAATAGGCTTGGCCACGCGGCCGGCGCGCACCGATCGGCTCCTCGAAGCCTTTAAGTTCGTCGAGCGCGGTGAGCAGCGTCCAGGCCTTCAGCCGGTCGCCGTCTGCAGGATCCGGAATCAGCCGGAGCGAGACCGAAGCCGCGGCCCTGTGCGGTCTCGAACCGAAAGATCGCCTCGATGCTCGCGGTGCCGGCACGCGTCACCCAGTGCGGTGGCGCCCGCTCGGCTGCGAGCGCAAAGCTGTGCGGGGCTGCGGCGCGCGCTTCCGACGGAAATGCCTGCAGGATGGCATCGCGGCCGTTCAGCGTTCTGATGCGCCAACTCAACGCCAGCACATCGCGCCAGTAGCTGTCGGCATGGAACAGATCACGGAGGCCGCCGGCATCGGCGGCTGCGAGCGCTTGCTCGAATTCCGTCAGCCAATTGGCAACGCCGGTCGCGATATCCTGCGTCTTGTCGAGCATGGGCGCTTCCTCGGGCCGTCTTGTGTCGCGGCGTCCTTCGAAGACTAGCCCGGTTCGGCGGCGCCCGGGAAGCGCGTTACTCCGTCATCGAGAGCATGTGGCCTTGATCGGGCGGAATGCGTCCGCTGAGCGTGTCCAGGTAGACGCGCCGCACGGCGTCGGAACCTCGCGCTTCGACAATGGTGAGCGCGCGGTCGAGCATCGGCGCAAAGCCCTGCCAGGCCGCGCCGAGCCGGCTCTCGATGCCGCCGGGCCCCCACTCTTTGGCGCGCTTGCGGATCTGGTCGGGCGCGAAGAACCAGCTGGGCGTGGCGCCGGGCAGGTCGGGCGCATCGCCGGCGCCATCCTGATGCGTCATGCCGACGCGGATGGATTGCATCAGATGATTGCCGAGATGGCGATGCAGCCGGGTGCGCAAGTCCGCGTTGCCGGCCATGTCGACGAAAGCGGACGGCGCGGTCGCATCGAGCGCCTCGGTGTCGTCATAGGCGACGACATCGTCATAGCAGCCGAGCGAGCGGACGAAGGCCGCGTTCCCCGGCGAGGTCAGGCCGACCACACGCACGCCTTGGCGCTGCGTATGCAGCAGATGCGCCAGCCCGAACGCGGTCTTGCTCGAGGCCGAGGAGAGGATGACCGTGCTTGCGCCGAAGCAGTCGTTCTCGGCCAGATAGTCGTCGACCAGAAACGACAGCATGAACAATGGCCGTAGCAGCGCCTGCTGATCGCCGCGAGGTCCGGCGAAGGCGTCGTCGCTGCCGACGCGCGCATAAGCGTTGTAGACCGGTGCTACGCCTTGGCGGTGCGGCGCCGCATCACGCAGGCCGCGCTTGCTGACATCGCCGGCCTCGATGACGAGATGCGTCGCCATCGGAAAATAGCCGAACAGCCGCTCGCCCTGAGGCACGAGCGGATGTCGCGAGGCGATCACGTCGCCAAAGCCCCAGACCGGGATGATGCCGAAGCCGTCGGGTGCCGGAAACAGCTGCCAGTATTTGAGCTGATCGCCAAGCAGCGCGTAGGTGATGTTGTTGGCGGTGAAGGCGAAGCGATCGACCTTGATCAGCAGCGCCTCCGCGGGCAACGCGTCGGCATCGGGTAGCGTGGTCTCGATTGTCTTGCAGCTCTGAAGATCGTTGCGGGCGACGACGAAGTCGATGGATCTCATGATTTCGATCTCGGCGATGTCCTGGCCAATTTCGGCCGGATCCTCGCCGATTTCGGCGGGGTCCTCGCCGCGATCTTGTCCTGCGATGACGATCGTTTTGCAACGACAACATTGTTTGAAACGTCGTTCGCTTTCGCCGGCGTTGCATCGGCGCCGAGCACGCCTTCACGCTTCTTGATGGCGCGGTAATAGGTCCACCACAGATGCGCCGCCGCGCCACGCAATGGACGCCAGCGGCTCGGCGAGCGGCATCATCTGCTTGGCGTTGGGGCGCGCGGCGAGGCCGAGCCCGACCTTGACCGCCTCCTGGATGGCGACATCGCCTGCGGGCCAGGCATCGCCATGGCCGAGGCAGAACAGCAAATAGACGTCCGCCGTCCACGGCCCGATGCCGGGCAGTGTGGTCAGCGTGTTATGCGCGGCGTCGGCGTCCTCATTGGCGAGCACGTCGAGGTTCAGCCGCTCGGCGGCAAGCTCGCGCGCGACATGCTTCAGCGTCTTGATCTTGGCCGCGGACAGCCCGAGCCGGCCGAGGCGATCGGCGCGGGCACGCCGGATGGCGTCCGGCTCGAACGGCTCGAAGGCCAGCTGCAAGCGGCCCCAGATCGCACCGGCGCTCGCGGTCGACAATTGCTGGCCGGTGACGATATGGGCGAGACCCGTGAAGCCCGGCTCGCGCCGCCGCAGGCTCGGCATGCCCGCGATGTCGAGCACCGGCTGCAGCCGGGGGTCCAGCTTCACCAGCGCGCGGATGGCGTCGTCGAGGTCGGCCTGGCTGTCGAGATGCTCGGTCATGCTAAAGTGCTTAGTGTGCTTTCCATTCGTCGTCATGGCCGGGCTTGTCCCGGCCATCCACGTTCTTCTGATCTCGCCGGCTTTGACAAAGCACGATTAGTAGGGCGCGCGCGAAATAAATTGAGTTGAGGTCCAGACGAGATGAGATTTCTGACCGGAGAACGCAAGGCGTGGATGGCCGGGACAAGCCCGGCCATGACGGCAGTGTGCTCATGACCCCACCCATCTTCCGCTTCGCGCCGAGCCCGAACGGTTATCTCCACCTCGGCCATGCTTACTCGGCGCTGCTCAATTTCGAGTTGGCACGCGCCAGCGGTGGACGCTTCCTGCTGCGCATTGAGGACATCGATGCGACGCGCTGCCGTCCCGAGTTCGAGCAGGCGATGTACGAGGATCTCGCCTGGCTCGGCATGACCTGGGAGCAGCCGGTGCGGCGGCAGTCGGAGCATCTCGGCGCATACAGCGCGGCGCTGGAGCGACTCTCGGCGATGGGGCTGCTTTATCCGAGCTTCGAGAGCCGGGCGGAGATCGCGCGCCTGGTGGCGCAACGAGAGGCGGAGACCGGCCGGCCCTGGCCGCGCGATCCCGATGGCGCGCGGCTTTATCCCGGACACGCCAAGGCGCTGCCGCCGGCCGAGCGCGAGCGGATGCTGGCAGGTGGCATGCCCTATGCGCTGCGGCTCGACATGGCGGCGGCCACCGACCGCATTGGCGATCTGAACTGGACCGAATTGGGGCAAGGGCCGGACGGGGAGCGTGGAACGGCCGCGGCGCGCCCGGAGGCCTGGGGCGACGTCATCCTGGCCCGCAAGGAGACGCCCGACCAGTTATCATCTCTCGGTCGTGGTCGACGACGCCCTGCAGGGGATAACCGAAGTGGTGCGGGGCCAGGACCTGTTCCACGCCACCAGCGTGCACCGGCTGCTGCAGGCCCTGCTCGGCCTGCCCGCGCCGGCCTATCGGCACCACGAACTGATTCGCGACGCCGAAGGTCACAAGCTGTCCAAGTCCGGTCAGGCGGTCGGATTGCGCGCCCTTCGCGCCGCTGGCGCAACTTCGGCGAAAATCCGTCACACCATCGGCATCATATAGCCGCTGGCAGGTGCGTCCCGGCCAATTCTTTCATGGTTTCAAGGGGGACAACCCAAAGCCCATCGTGACACCCGAGGTCCGGCCGTGCCATGCTTGGTCTCAGCGCGGGTTGATCGGGAGCTTCAGTCGAAAGCGGCACGACCAGACATGACGAGGCAAGTGCCCCTTCGTTTCCGGAGTTCATGTCAGAGGGGCCATGATGAAGCGCGTACGGAAGCGAGGTACGGGGCGCCGGGCTCAGATGGCCAAGCCAGGCGCGTCCAAGACAAAATTGTCCGCGGCAAATCGTCCAAGGCAAAATCGTCCAAGGCAAAATCGTCCAAGGCAAAATCGTCTGAGACGAAATCGTCGAAGACGGTTCCGGTCAAGACCGGGCCGGCCAAGACCACGGCTGCCAAGACCACGGCTGCCAAGACGGGGCTGCTGAAGGCGCGCACCCCCCAGGTGACCACCAAGGCGCGGGGCAAGCAGTCCCGTGGCTCCGCGGTTCGGGCGCCGGCCACCGGCGTGGTCGAGGCGGCACTGGCCGTCTTTGCCCACGAGGTGCGCACGCCTTTGACCGGCATCCTGGCGATCAGCGATCTCCTGGCGACCTCCGAGCTCGGCGAGCGGGAGCGGCGCTGGGTCGACACCATCAAGGCCGGCGCTGAACATCTTTCGAGCCTCGCCACACTGTTCGTCGACGCCGCCAAGGACGAGACCACCGGCACCGTGCCGCGCCAGGATCTGTTCGATTTGCGGGTGCTGGCGCGGGCCGTCGGCGACTTGCTGGCCGGGCGCGCGGCGGCCAAGGGGCTGCAGGCCGACGTGGAGATTTCGAGCGCGCTTCCGGCGCTGATGGTCGGCGATCCCGTCCGCTTGCGGGCCGCGCTGGAGAACCTGATCGACAATGCCGTCAAGTTCACCGAACACGGCGGCGTTGCGCTCACGGTCGAGCCGGTGGCGCGGGCGAAGCGCAGCAAGCGCGGTGCGGGCGGGAAGGCCAACACTGGCCGGGCCAGCATTGCCTTCACGGTGACGGATAGCGGCATCGGGCTGACCCTGCCGGAGATCAAGCGTCTGTTCCGGCCGTTCAGCCAGGCCAATGTCTCGATCGCCACCCGCTTCGGCGGCGCCGGCCTCGGGCTGTCCTCGGTGAAGCAACTCGCGCGCGCCATGGGCGGCGATGTGACGGTCGCCTCGGATGCCGATGGCGGCACCACCTTCACGCTGACCGTGACCCTGAACGAGGCTGCCGCGCCAAGCCCCGACATGGTCCATGCGGAGGACGGCGTGACGCTGGTGCCGGCACGTCAATTGCGGGTGCTGGGCGTCGAGGACAATCCGTTCGGCCGGGTGGTGCTGAACACCATTCTCAATGAGCTTGGACATCAGGCCGAGTTCATCGGCCGCGGCGAGGCCGCGCCGGAGCGGATCTCCCGGGGCGGGCTGGATGCGGTGCTGATGGACATGGTGCTGCCGGGCATCAACGGCGTCGAGACCATCAGCCGTATCCGCAAGCTCGCAGCGCCTTACGGCCAGATCCCGATCATCGGCGTATCGGGCCGCGGCGAGGACGAGGCGCCCTCGCGCGCTGCCGGCGCCGACGCCTTCCTGCTCAAGCCCGTTTCCCCGCGTGCGCTAGCGACTGCGCTGCTTGAAGCGACACACCGTGCGGCAGCCGAGACTTGATGATCGCAGCGTTCAACTCGCCGCCATAGACGAAGATCGCGGCGATGAAATACAGAAACACCAGCGCGATGATCACCGAAGCGAGCCCCGCATACATGGTGACGTAGTTGTTGGCGAAGCGTGCCAGATACTGGCCGAACACGATGCCCGACACCAGCGAAGCGACGAAGGTGAAGACGATGCCGGGCAGGATCTGCCGGAAGCTGCGGCGCCCCGCAGGCAGCCAGGCATGCAGGGTGAACAAGGCGCCGATCAGCGCTACCATGGTGATGCCGTAGCGGGCGACATTGAGGAAATGTTCGTTGGTCTTGACGATCAGCGGGATATAGAGCCGCACCGACTTCGATCAGCAGGGGCCCGAGCACGATCAGGAACGCCATCGCCAGCGCAGTGAACGCCGCGACCAGCGTGTAGCCGATCGACTCCAGGCGGAGCCAGTACCAGCGTCGCGGCTCGACCACGTCATAGGCGCGGTTCAGTGCCACCCGCAGCGCCTCGACGCCGTTCGAGGCGAAATAGAGCGACAGCACCGCGCCGATGGTCAGCACGCCGGTGCGGGTGGTGGTCAGCACGTCGTGGATCTGTCCGGACAAGGCGTCGGCGACCTGAGTCGGCCAGGTCTCCAGCAACAGCCCTGCGGCCTGGTCGGCGAGGTCCTTGGAGCCGAGAAAGCCGGCCAGCGAGGTCAGCACGATCAGGAACGGAAACAGTGCCATCAGGGTCGATAGCGCGATATGGCTCGCGATCGCCCAGCCGTCGTCGGCGAGGAAGGTGTAGAACGCGTCCAGGCAGACATGAAAGATGTAGCGCAGCGGCCTCACATTGCACCTTCGCCCGCGGGCAGCACGCGTGCCGCCGATGGCACCTCGCTCCGCGTCACCATCTGACATTCTCCGGCAAAAAGCCAGATCGGCCGGGCCAGTCGCCGCCATCCGCCATGGCGCTTCCCGCCTTGCGGTGTTATCTGAGCCAACAATGGCTTCCCTGTTGAGCAAATTCATTCTTCCCGTCGCCGTCGCTGCCGTCGCGCTGGTGCTGTTCCTCGGCCTCGTCAACATGATGCGCGGCGGCTCGCCGAACCTGTCGCAGAAGCTGATGCGCTGGCGCGTGCTGCTGCAATTCGTTGCCATCGTCATCACGATGGTCGCGCTCTGGGCAGCGGAACACTGATCCAGCGAGGACTAGGGACATGGTCGTTCTCAACCGCATCTACACCCGGACCGGTGACGACGGCACGACGGCGCTCGGCAATGGCGAGCGTCGTCCGAAGCACGATCGGCGCGTCGCCGCCTACGGAACCGTGGACGAGACCAATGCCGCGATCGGCGTGGTGCGGTTGCATCTTGCGGATGCGCCTGAGATCGATGCGATGCTCGGCCTGATCCAGAACGATCTGTTCGACCTCGGCGCCGATCTCGCGGTGCCCGAGCGCGAGGGCAAGGCTGAGCGCCTGCGGGTGGTGGCGAGCCAGGTCGATCGGCTCGAGCGCGACATCGACACGCTCAACGAACACCTCGCGCCGCTGACCTCGTTCGTGCTGCCGGGCGGCACGCCGGCGGCGGCCTATCTGCATCTGGCGCGAACGATTTGCCGGCGGGCGGAACGGATCATGGCGGAACTCGCGGGCCGGCCGGACGAGACCGTCAGCGATGCCGCACTTCGTTATATGAACCGGTTATCTGATTTCCTGTTCGTCGCCAGCCGCGCGGCGAATGGAAACGGCGCCGGCGACGTGCTCTGGATCCCCGGGCAGAACCGTTAACGGACGAGCCGGTGCGGCGGCTTCCAGGTTCTGATCAGTTCCTGCCTGAGATGATCGGAACTTCCAAAGCCACACTGGAATTCAAAGGTTTGCCGGTGCTCTCGAATTCCGTCGTCCGCAACGGAGGTGGCGCGGTATGATGCGAGCTTCGGAATTGGAGCAAGAGGGCTATTTTTCCCCGGTCGCGCGTTGACCGGGGTGGACGGGGGCTTTAGGTTCCGCGCCCGAACAGGTCAAACCCCCCAGATATACGCGAAAGAGGATCGATGAAGGTTCTGGTGCCGGTGAAGCGGGTGGTGGATTACAACGTCAAGGTCCGCGTCAAGAGCGACGGATCGGGCGTTGAGCTCGCCAACGTCAAGATGTCGATGAATCCGTTCGACGAGATTGCGGTCGAGGAAGCGCTGCGGCTGAAGGAAGCCGGCAAGGCGACCGAGGTCGTCGTGGTGTCGATCGGGCCGGCGCAGGCTTCCGAAACCATTCGCACAGCGCTCGCGATGGGCGCCGATCGCGGCGTCCTGGTGAAAGCCGAAGGCATCGTGGAGCCGCTGGCGGTGGCGAAGATCCTCAAGACCGTCGCCGACGAGGAGAAGCCCGGCCTGATCATCCTGGGCAAGCAGGCGATCGACGACGACTCCAACCAAACCGGCCAGATGCTGGCCGCGCTGCTCGGCTGGGCGCAGGCGACCTTCGCTTCCAAGCTCGAGGTCGAAGGGACTGATTTCAAGGTGACGCGCGAGGTCGATGGCGGCCTGCAGACCGTCAAGCTGAAGGGACCTGCGATCGTCACGACAGACCTTCGCCTCAACGAGCCGCGCTACGCGTCGCTGCCCAACATCATGAAGGCGAAGAAGAAGCCGATCGCGGAGAAGACCGCTGCGGATACCGGCGTCGATCTCACCCCGCGTCTCGAGATCATCAAGACCGCGGAACCGGCGGGTCGCCAGGCGGGCGTCAAGGTCAAGGACGTCGCCGAGCTCGTTGCCAAACTCAAGACCGAAGCCGGGGTGCTCTGAGATGACCACGCTGTTGATCGCTGAACACGACCACGAGGTTCTCAAGGACTCCACCAACAAGGCGCTGACGGCAGCTGCTCAGCTGGGCGGCGACGTGCATGTGCTGATCGCCGGGGGCGGGCAGGGCACCAAGGCAGCAGCCGAGGCGGCCGCGAAGCTCGATGGCGTCAAGAAGGTGCTGGTCGCCGAAGGCGAGCCCTATGCGCACGATCTCGCCGAGCCGCTGGCCGCGCTCGTGGTCTCGCTGGCCAAGGACTATGACGCGATCGTCGCGCCCGCGACCTCGCGCTTCAAGAACGTGATGCCGAGGGTCGCAGCGCTTCTCGACGTCATGCAAGTGTCCGAGATCATCAAGGTGGTGGCTCCGGATACGTTCGAGCGGCCGATCTATGCCGGCAACGCGATTCAGACCGTGAAGTCGAAGGACGCCAAGAAGGTGATCACGGTGCGGACCTCGACCTTCGCCGCGGCAGGCGCCGGCGGCAGTGCGCCGGTCGAGAGCGTCGCGGCTGCCGCCGATCCGGCGCTGTCGAGCTTCGTCGGCGAGGAGGTCGCCAAGAGCGACCGGCCCGAGCTGACCTCGGCCAAGATCATCGTCTCCGGTGGCCGCGCCATGCAGAGCCGCGAGAACTTCGCCAAGTACATCGAGCCGCTCGCCGACAAGCTCGGCGCCGGCGTCGGGGCCTCGCGCGCCGCGGTCGATGCCGGTTATGCGCCGAACGACTGGCAGGTCGGACAGACCGGCAAGGTGGTGGCGCCCGAGCTCTATGTCGCGGTCGGCATTTCCGGCGCGATCCAGCATCTCGCCGGCATGAAGGACTCCAAGGTGATCGTCGCGATCAACAAGGACGAGGATGCGCCGATCTTCCAGGTTGCAGATTACGGCCTGGTGGCGGATCTCTACCAGGCGGTTCCGGAGCTGACCGAGGCGCTCGGCAAGCTCGGCAAATAACGTGATCGACACCGGCCGGGAGGGGCGATCCCGGCCGGTGTTTCTCGAGTTAAGTGAAGGGCATGGAGAGGCGCGATATGCGCGCCATCCGGTGGACAAGCAAAATGGCTCAGATCAACAAGATCGGCGTGATCGGCTCGGGGCAGATGGGCAACGGCATCGCGCATGTCGCGGCGCTCGCCGGGCTCGACGTCGTGCTCAACGATGTCACCGCCGACCGTCTGAAATCAGGCATGGCGACCATCAACGGCAACCTGTCGCGACAGGTCGCCAAGAACATCATCACCGAGGACGCCCGCAGCCAGGCGCGTGAGGCGCATCGCGCTGAGCGAGACGCTCGACGGTCTCGCCGATTGCGATCTCGTGATCGAGACCGCGACCGAGAAGGAAGAGGTCAAGCGCAAGATCTTCCACGACGTCTGCGCGGTCCTGAAGCCGGAGGCGCTCGATCGCCTCCAATACGTCGTCGATCTCGATTACCCGGCTTGCGGCGAGCACCGATCGCCCGGAGCGCTTCATCGGCATTCATTTCATGAATCCGGTGCCGTTGATGGAATTGGTGGAGCTGATCCGCGGCATCGCCACCGACGATGCGACCTTCGAAGCCTCCAAGGAGTTCGTCAACCGGCTCGGCAAGCAGGTCGCGGTCTCCGAGGATTTCCCGGCCTTCATCGTCAATCGCATCCTGCTGCCGATGATCAACGAGGCGATCTACACGCTCTATGAGGGCGTCGGCAACGTCGAGGCGATCGACGCGGCGATGAAGCTCGGTGCGCATCATCCGATGGGGCCGCTGGAGCTCGCCGATTTCATCGGCCTCGATACCTGTCTCTCCATCATGCAGGTGCTGCATGAGGGGCTGGCCGATTCCAAATACCGTCCGTGCCCGCTGCTGGTGAAATATGTCGAGGCCGGCTGGCTCGGCCGCAAGACCCAGCGCGGCTTCTACGACTATCGCGGACCGAAGCCGGTCCCGACGCGATAATCGTGCGGCCTGCGACGATCCGCGCAGGCACCCGTTACCGCTCGTTAAGGTCCGTCGGTTAACGTGCCCTTACGGGTAAAGGGTACACGCGTATGGATATGAGTTTGGTCGCCGCCGTCATGGCGCAGAAGCAAGGCGCGCTTCAACAGCAGATCGCCACCACGACGTTGAAGTCGAATCTCGACATGCAGAAGTCGACGGTCCTGACGCTGCTCGGCGGCGCCCAGCAGTCGCTCGCCAATGTCGGCCCCGGCATCGGCGGCAATCTGAACATCTCGGCCTGATTTCGTTCGCGCGCTGCACTTGCGCGTCGGAAGCGACAGCGCAGATCAGGCTTACCTCTCGCGCGATCGGGAGTTGCTTCGCTCCGCTCGCAATGACGTAAGACCAGGATTGCGCTTTGACGGCCTGAACAGCGACCACCGTGCTCTGCCCTACAATCCCGCCGCCACCGGCTGCATCGCGGCCGTGATCAGCTTGATGGCGTCGTCGCTGTCCCATTCGGCGGGGCCGGCGATGGTCGCGATCTCGCAACCCTTGCCGTCGACCAGCACCGAGGTCGGCATGCCCAGCGCCCGGCCGACGCTCTTGAGCTCCTGGAACACCTTCGCCTTCTGGTCGCTGAAGAAGTCGAGCTTGGTCAGCTTGGCGTCGTTCAGGAACGTCTTCGGCTTCTCCGGATCGCGGGTGTCGATGTTGACCGCGACGACCTGGAAATTGGGACTGCCGAGCTTGGCTTGCAGCCGGTCCAGCGCCGGCATCTCCTTGCGGCAGGGCACGCACCAGGTCGCCCACAGGTTCAACAGCACCGTCTTGCCGCGGAAGTCCGAGAGCTTCTTCGCAGCCCCGCTGCCGTCCTCGAAGGCGAGGTCGGGCAGGCGCAGCGGCGTCGTCGCCGGCGTCAGCGCCGCCACCTCGCCATGGATCAGCGGGGTGAGCTTGCCGGCAAGCGCGACGGCCGGCCGGCAGGTCGGGTCGCCGGAGGGGCGTGCCCCGAGCAGGCCGCCGCCGTAGGCGCCGGCAAAGCCGGCCGCGACGACGATCAGCACTCCGGCGACGGCGAGCTTGCGCCAGCGCGTGTTGGGCGGCCGGGCGGGGGATGGGGCGGGTATATCGTTTGTCATTTCCGGTCGGTTATGGCTATCAGAGGCCGAAATCGCGCGCACCGCCGTGCGCATCGGATCGCGGCAAGGGCAAGACAGGTTCAGGGGTCACGAGTGGCCAAGGGCAAAGAGCGGCAGCAAGACATGAGCAACAAGATGTGGGGCGGCCGGTTCTCCGAGCGTCCCGATGAGATCATGGAAGAGATCAACGTCTCCATCGACGTCGACCGCCACCTTTACGCCCAGGACATCGCCGCGTCCAAGGCGCATGCGGCGATGCTGGCCGCGCAAGGCATCATCACGTCAAGTGATGCAAAAAACATCGGCAAGGGTCTAGACACGATTTTGTCAGAGATTGCCAAGGGTTCCTTCGCCTTCAAGCGGGCGCTCGAAGATATCCATATGAACGTCGAGAGCCGGCTCAGCGAGCTGATCGGCCCGGCCGCAGGCCGCCTGCACACCGCGCGCTCCCGCAACGACCAGGTGGCGACCGACTTCCGCCTGTTCGTCCGCGACACGATCGACGAGATCGATGCGGCGCTATCAGCCTATCAGCAGGCGCTGGCGACGCGCGCGCTGGAGCATGCCGGCACCGTGATGCCCGGCTTCACCCACCTGCAGACCGCGCAGCCCGTCACCTTCGGCCATCATCTCTTGGCCTATGTCGAGATGGCAGCGCGCGACCGCGGCCGCTTCACCGACGCCCGCAAGCGTCTCAACGAATCGCCGCTGGGCGCCGCCGCGCTGGCCGGCACCTCGTTCCCGATCGACCGCCATGCCACCGCCGAGGCGCTCGGCTTCGACCGTCCGATGGCCAATTCGCTGGACGCGGTCTCCGACCGCGATTTCGTGCTGGAGGTGCTGTCGGCCGCCTCGATCTGCGCGGTGCATCTGTCGCGCTTCGCCGAGGAGATCGTGATCTGGACCTCGCCGCTGGTCGGCATGCTCAAGCTGTCGGACAAGTTCACCACCGGCTCCTCGATCATGCCGCAGAAGCGCAATCCGGACGCCGCCGAGCTGGTGCGCGCCAAGACCGGCCGCGTGATCGGCGCGCTGAACGGGCTCCTGATCGTGATGAAGGGCCTGCCGCTCGCCTATCAGAAGGACATGCAGGAGGATAAGCAGGGCGCGATGGAGGCGTTTACGGCGCTGTCGCTGGCGATCCGGGCGACCACCGGCATGGTGATCGACCTCGTGCCGGAGGAGGCGCGGATGAAGATGGCCGCCGGCGAGGGCTATGCCACCGCGACCGACCTCGCCGACTGGCTGGTGCGCAGCCTGAAGATGCCGTTCCGCGACGCCCATCACGTGACGGGGCGGATCGTGGCGCTGGCCGCCGGGCAGGGCGTGGCGCTGCACGAGCTGCCCCTGCAGGCGATGCGGGAGGTCGAGCCCAGGATCACGGCCGAGGCGCTTGGCGTGCTCAGCGTGGAATCCTCGGTGAAAAGCCGCACCAGCTTCGGCGGCACCGCGCCGAAGAACGTGGCCGCGCAGGCCAAGGGCTGGCTGAAGCGGCTGGAAAAGCAGCGGAAATAGGGCTCTTGCCCGAAATTTGACCTGATATCCGTGGCACTCCTGCACTCGCCAGATCAAGGCAATCCCGGTATGGTGCCGGCCGCATTGGGGATTTCAACCGTGAATCGTATCCGACGTCCGACCTCCGCCGGCTGGACCATTGTTGTCGTGGGTGCCGCCGCGTTGCTGCTCGCATCCTGCGGGCGCAAGGGTCCGTTGGAACTGCCGCCGAATGCGCCGCCGGCGCCGCAACTGTCGGCCGCGCCGCCCGACACCGCGGCCGAGCAGGCCAGCAAGCCGAGCCTGTTCAACTCCAACTACGGCACCGACGCCGCGCCGGCCGCCCCCCGCGGCACCAAGAAGCCGTTCGTGCTCGATCCGCTGCTGGACAGCAAATAGACGCCCCCGCTGCGTGCCTTCACCCTCCCCTGGAGGGGGAGGGTCGCCGCTCATGAAATGGAGCGGTGGTGCACGTGGTGAGATCACCCCACCCCGCCTCCCATTTCGCTTCGCTCATGTAAGTCGACCCTCCCCCTCCAGGGGAGGGTGAACGGTGCCCTGAACGTCGACAGCCGATTTGACATTCGCGCCGGTTTCTTCGCATGTCGTCCACGCGATTGTTGATTGTCGACAATGCAAGCGGACGTGCTCCGAAGCGCGTCCGGCTCTGACATCCATCCATCGCCGTCAATCAAGACCATTGAGACCGGACCTGAGGTCATGAATCATTTCGACTATCGCGACGGCGTGCTGCATGCCGAGGCGGTCAATCTGTCCGCGCTGGCCGCGCAGGTCGGCACGCCGTTCTACTGCTACTCGACCGCGACGCTGGAGCGGCACTACCGCGTGTTCGCCGATGCCTTTGCCGGCGAGAAGGTGCAGATCCTCTACGCGATGAAGGCCAATTCCAACCAGTCGGTGCTGCGCACGCTGGCAAAGCTCGGCGCCGGCGCCGACGTGGTCTCGGGCGGCGAATTGAAGCGCGCGCTCGCGGCCGGCATCCCGGCTCGAACAAGATCGTATTCTCCGGCGTCGGCAAGACCGAGGCCGAGCTGCGCGCCGCACTAGCCGCCGACATCCATTGTCTCAACGTCGAATCCGAGCCCGAGCTCGAGCTGCTGTCGCGGCTCGCGGTCGAGACCGGCCGCACCGCGCGTATTTCCGTGCGCGTCAATCCGGATGTCGATGCCGGCACCCACGCAAAAATCTCCACCGGCAAGTCCGAGAACAAGTTCGGCATCCCGCTCGTGCATGCGCGCAAGGTCTACGCCCGCGCCGCCGCGCTGCCGGGCATCCAGGTCACCGGCGTCGACGTCCATATCGGCAGCCAGATCACCGATCTCGGGCCGATGGAGACCGCGTTCCGGATCCTGACCGAGTTCGTGCAGACCCTGCGCGCCGATGGCCACACCATCAGCCACGTCGATTTCGGCGGGGGCCTTGGCATTCCCTACTACATGGACCGCGCCGCGCCGCCGGAGCCGCCGGCCTATGCGGCGATGGTCAAGCGCATCAGCCATAATCTCGGCTGCACCTTGTTGTTCGAGCCGGGCCGCCTGATCGTCGGCAATGCCGGCATCCTGGTCGCGCGCGTGATCTATGTGAAGCGCGGCGAGGCCAAGAACTTCGTCATCATCGACGCCGCGATGAACGATCTGATCCGCCCGACCCTGTACGAGGCGCATCACGACATCCTCCCGGTCGCGCAAGCCCCGGCCGGCGCGCCGCGCTTCACGGCCGACGTGGTCGGTCCCGGTCTGCGAGAGCGGCGACTATCTCGCGCTCGACCGCACGCTGCCCGAGCCTAAGCCCGGCGACCTCCTGGCGATCATGACCGCAGGCGCCTATGGCGCGGTGCAGGCCGGCACCTACAACACCCGCGCGCTGGTGCCGGAGGTGCTGGTCAAGGGCGACCAGGCCGCGGTGATCCGGCCGCGGATCGACGTCGAGGCGCTGATCGCGATGGATAAGCCGGCGCCGTGGTTGTGAGGGGCAGCTTTTTGCCGGCCGGTATTTGTCGGCCGAACAGCCTCCGGCCAGCCGCGAGTTTTTGTGAAACGTCACTGTGATTTAATAATCGCCTTTCTGCAAGACCTGCGGCTTAGTCGAGAACCTGATTGGACTCGGCACAGTCGGCGGCTCGTCCGGAAACGGAAAAGCTGGGAAGATTGTGACTCCTGATGAAGTGTTCTGGATCGCATTCGCGAGTTGCCTACCAAACAAAATATAAGCGTTCATGTCATCCGCCACTTGTCGAAGCTCACTAAGCTTAGGAACAGCTATCTCGGTATTCCCTGCCTTGGATGTCTTAGCCAAAATCGTGTGTCCACCGCCATCCCAAAGAATATTGGAATGCATTAGGAGATTTCAATTCTCTGCGAGTATCTGCAGCCCCTTCAGGAAGTGATTCACCAATGTATTCGTTGTGTCCGGCCAGCCGTTTTGAGACAGTAGCTCTCTCGTTAGATGCAGGCAGTTTCCTGTGCCACTCTTCGAAGCAATCTTTGTTGCCGCCTCCATGCCGATGCCTACCACCGTTGCGAACATGAAGATCAGGATTGATTCCAATTCCGCAAATTTGGTGCTGACAACCCCCAGGGCGAAAATGCTCTCGCGCGGACCAGTATGATACGCTGGCCAGTCTGATTGCTCAATCGGCTCGATCATGTGCGGACGCGGCTCTATCCGTTAATGCAAAAGGCTGCCGAGATTGCCCGGACGGAGTGATCCTAATGACCGCCTTTAGGATACTCCAGCTTACGATCAAAGCCCGGGACATGCTTCGCTTGGGCGCGCTTGTCGTGCTCTGCGTTGAGCGCTTCGAGCACGTCGTAGTAGGTTCGCGCGGCTTGCTCTGCGGTAGGGCCCAAGGACTGCCCTTGAATGAGAACAGCCGCCAAAGTCGCTGCTGCAATCTCGCGGGTTTCCTGTTGTCCAGACATCGGATAGCTCCTGATTCGTTAGATCCGCGACGTTACCCACACTCCCGTTAAAGGGAGGCTGGTCGGATGGTACTTGTCCACAGATTCACAGGGCGACCATAACAGCAAGGGCGTAGCTTGGCTGTCCAGTCCGTCCATACGAAAATGTGCCATGACACCAAAGCAGACCGAGACGATTGACGCCGAGGCTACGCGCCTGACCACTGCGCGATTTGGTCATAGCCAGCCAGATGATAGTATCGCAGGTCTCATTCTGCCCGTTGGTGGCTGCGCGCTGCTGCTGAGCGTCTTCGCCAGCTTCGCTGGCGTGCGCCACCGGACCGGCTACCTGATCGACAGCCTCGTCCTCCTTTTTGCGATTGGCTACTGGCTGGTGCAGCGGGCTCGCGCTCGGATGTGGCTGAGGTACCACCGAGAGATTTTTGATCGTCTCTGGTGCGAGGCTACGAAATAAACTCGGACAGTCTGCCAGCCCTAATCTGGCGTGCCGCAGCAGGCACGGTCGAACAGGGTCGGCTCAGCCGTACAACGCTGCGCATCGCGAAGACGCTCGGCGCTCGCCCAGCATCCTCTTCAGAAGCAGAGCCTTGCGTCGCTATCGTAATTGCCACGCAACTGCGGCTCCCCATCGTCCATCCAAAGCCATGATCTGTGATAATTTCTGAGATCGACTTCACAACTACGGGCCTATCAATTTGACGCAGAACGCCTGCGAAGCGACATCGGGGGCCCCATCCTCCTCCATGGCGCCGGCGCTCATGCGAGCTACGCTTGCTTATTGCCGCCGAGCATGCCGCAGGATGAACGGCATCATCTTCTCCGTCGCAAGCTCGGCAGCCTTCAGCGCCTGCTTCGGGGTCAGTACGTCTCCTGGCTTCGCGCCGCAGTTTTCCATGCCGTATCGGGCGGCTCGCTCGGAGACACGGGCCAGCTCTTGATCAAAATGTCGCTTCAGCGCGCTTGGCGCGACCTCGGCAAACGCAAGCTGCATACCTCCATCCGGAATTCTCTCATAATCGTAGATCGACTGAATGTCGGCGGACGTGAACGGTAGGTCAACCCGCAGAGAGACGGCTTCACCTGTTGTCGGGTCAAGCCCGTAAGATTGCGCGAGTGGAGGCCCAGCATAGGATTGCGAGAAACAGACTACAACGCGATGTACACCAAAATACTCAACATATCCCAGCAGCATGCCCGTTATCGGGTCGCCGACGACTGCTACACAGTGAATTGGAATGCCGGCCGGCCGGCCGGCAACCAAATCTCTCTCGTAATAGTATCCGAATGAGGGCTCGGCATTTTCGTTGCGCAAATATTTCATGGCGAGATCACAGTGTTCGACCGGAACTCCGCTATAGAAGGCGAAGGCGATCGCGGACTTAACGACCGATCGTCCGCCTAGTTCGCCGCCAAACTGCGGGCTGTGCTGCACTATGCCTTTCGGATAAGTGTAGCTTTCGGCAACCCTAGCTAGTTCGGCATCAATATCGATTTGATTGGGATATTTCCGCGCAAGGCCCTTGAGTATGATCGAGGCCTCGCGTCGATCGCGCGCCGTGATTTGAATCTGCCGTTTACCATCTCCTGTTAGGGCCTCGCGATAAATCGGCTTCTTCATCTTGAAGCCCCCTCCGGGCTGCATCAACAGATGTTCGCCTGCCGTGGTTACGATCGGCTGCGGGGGCGGCGTACCCCGATCTCGGACGATGCCAAAAAACTGGCAAAAGAAGTTCAATTGTTCGGCGAACACCGCATCCCAAGTCTCACCGGTGCGGTTGTTGCAGGCGCGGCAGATGAATCCTTTAACCGTCAGCCGGCCACCTACGGAATTCTGAATGATGTGTTCTTCTGAATCATTGCTGTCATCGATCAGATAGTCGCAGCGAACACAGCGGTTCACGGGTGCCATAGTCAATCACTCCTACGACGGCACTATAGCAGACTGGACCTAGGCGGCGATCTTAAAGCGCTTTCGGATCTTTGCGATCATTGACTGCAGCCAGTCACATTTTTAATTCAGCCGGACTGCCTCTTAACTGTTCAGTTGCGCGTTCGTATTTTGAATCGCCCAATAACTAAATTCACGAATATTTTCAATGCCGCTCACGTCTCCAGCCCTCGCGCCAAATTATTTTCCCTCCATTTATCCGAAATCATGCTTTGACGGGGAAGTTGCGTGGTTTCTGGCATCCCGGTGCCGATGCCAAGCGGGCGAATGACAAATTCGCCGGCGATGAGGGCAACACAGCCAGTCCCCAGGAAGAGCGCGTATCAGAATTGCGGAGACAGTGCACTAAACTGGGCTGGTCGATTTCATTCGCCACGAAGATGTGCGGGATCACCCCGACAGCTGTATGCGGCGTCGCCGTGATGCGTCCTTTTCGGTTGTTACCATCAAAGCCCCTTGCTCCGGAGCCATATGCGGATGGCCTGGATGTGCTCTGCCTTGCGTTCCAGCGGCAGCCAATGTCCGGCGGGCAAGCTCGTCACGGTCAAGTCCGCGCAGGCCGCGCGCATCGGGTCGCCTTGCCGATTTCCGCTGATGCTGCAGATCCGATCGAAGTCGCCGTTGACGAACAGCACCGGCTGCGACAGGCGGCCGCCATTGGGCGCCTTGCGCGCATAGGCGATGTTGGCGTCGCCGTTCAGGTACCACGCGCAGGCAGGGCGGAAGCCATGCGCCTTGAACGCCTGCACCAGCGCGTCGAAATCATCAGGCGGCCAAAGCGCGGGGTCGGGTTGGGTCGGCGGGGCGCGGTGCGCGGCGCCGTAGCGCCCTCCGTTGCGCGTGACCACCGCCGATGGCGAAACCTTGCCGATGGCGGCGGGGTCTGCCCGACCGATAGATCGACGCCAGCGTTGCCGCCACGTCAGCATCGAGGTCGGCGACCGCCGCCTCGAAATGCGTCGTGTAGTAGCGGTAGTAGTCCCATTGGCCATCGGGATACTGGTCGGCCGGATAGAGCGTTCGGTCGACCAGCGGGCACGAGCGTGGGCAGGGCGAACGCATCGGGAAAATATGCCAAGGAGGTCAGCACCACGCCGCGGCTGCGCTCGGGTTCATGCGCGGCCAACGCACCGGCGACAGCACTGCCCCAGTCGTGGCCGACCCAGATCGCAGGCTGTCCGCCCAAATGGTCATGCAGCTCCGCCATGTCTGCCACGACTTCCTTGATGGTGTAGGCATCGTTGGCTGCAGGCGCGGAAGATCCTCCGTAGCCGCGCAGATCAGGCGCGACGCAGTGCCAGCCGTCGGCGGCGAACGCGTCCATCTGGGCGTGCCAGATCAAACCGATGCTCGGGCCAGCCGTGGAGGAAGATCATCAGCGGTCCGTCGGCCGGCCCGCACTCGATGTAGTGCGTTGTCTGACGAGGCGTGCTGAAAGTGCGCGAAACCAGCGTGGAGAGGGGCATTCCCCATGTTGCGCCCGACAGGGCGGCGGCCGGGGACATCCCGAGGAGAATGGATCGTCGGTGAGTGTCAGTCCGGCTACAAGTTGAGCGGTTGAAGCGGGCTGTCCTGGCCGAATAGTCCGGCGGAAATTGCCGCCGCAACGCCTGCGCCGTTTGTCGCGCGAAACAACTGAATTGATGAATGCTTTCAGCGCGACTCACCCTGTCCAGTCCCCTCCGCAAAAATATTCTGATTGCCATTTATCCGAAATCATGCTTCAATCCCCGCATCCCGTCCCACTGAGGGGGCGCTTCGCGGTCGTCACGGACGTCGGGTGCGGGATGCGGTGGGCGCGTCGGGTCGCAGCATGGTCTTCATGCGGACGAACGATCCGATGCGACGGTGAAGTCGCGTGGTTCTGGCATCCCGGTGCTGATGCCAAGTTGGCGATGACGACGCATATCGCCGGCGACGGGGGCAAGACAGCCGGTCCCCGGGAAGAGCGCGTATAAGCCGCAAAACCATCGCGCAGGGAAGGTCGGGATGTCCTGAGCCGAACCTGTGGTACCTGCCGCCTGCGTTTTTTGTTGCAGGCGGGCCATGGGAGAGGCCAGCTCCCGACCTTCCCTGCGCCCTCAGTTTTCCGGAGGGCGATGAATTCCTGGACAACTCGGGCGAAATGCGTCGCGAGAACGAAGGCGCATGCGATATGCGAACGCGTTGCGCGATCGAAGCACGTCCCGGCTTATGGAGGTCCAATCGCTCTCTTCAGGCGCCGACCGGGACGGACATTCGGTCCGGATCAGCTGGACATGCGAGCGGGACCGCAGCGGCTCGCCCTGCAGATGCGCGGGAACCTTCGCCGGTCACACTCTCGTGTGAGAGGCGCCAGGCGGGTGGGAAAGCCTCATTGGAACGGGTGCCTCACTGGCGCCTTTGTGGTAGCTTCATGTTGCGGGCTATCAGGAGATTTTGTTGAGCGGCGTCACCCCTGACCCGGCGCAGCCGGTGAACACACCAGATGCATTGGCGCGGCTGAAGCTGGCGCAGGCGTTGCAACGTTCGCGCGTCGCGATCGCGTGGGAGCGCGGCTGGCCGCATCTCGCGCGGCTGCTCACCGTGATCGGCCTGTTCCTGGTGCTGTCCTGGGCCGGCCTCTGGCTGGTGTTGCCGTTTGCGGCGCGCCTTATTGGCGTCGGCCTGTTCGTGGTGCTGGCGCTGGCCGCGATGGTGCCGATGCTGCGCTTCCGCTGGCCTACTCGCGAGGAGGGTTTGTCCCGGCTCGATCGCGGCTCGGGCATCGCGCATCGTCCGGCCACCGCGCTCACCGATACGTTGACGACGCAGGACCCGATCGCGCGTGCGCTGTGGCTGGCGCAGCGCGAGCGCACGCTCGCCTCGATCAAGCGCATCAAGGCTGGCCTGCCGCGGCCGCGGTTGTCGCTGCACGATCCCTGGGCACTGCGGGCGCTGGTCGTGGTGCTGCTGGTCGCGACCTATGTCGCCGCCGGCGACGAGCGGGCGTTCCGCGTCGGCTCCGCCTTCGACTTTAACGGCATGCTGACGCCGGTCGCGATCCGCGTCGATGCCTGGGTGACGCCGCCGCTCTATACCGGCAAGCCGCCGATCATCCTCTCCGCCGCCAACAAGGAAGGCGCGCTGCCGCCGAGCGGTCCGCTCGCGGTGCCCGCCGGCAGCACGCTGATCGTGCGCTCCTCCGGCGGCACGCTCGATGTCGTGACCTCAGGCGGCGTGGCCGAGGCCGCGCCGACCGAGCAGGCGCCGAAGGGCACCACCGAGAAGCATTTCACCATCGCAGGCGACGGCACGCTCCATGTCCGCGCGCCCTCGGGCCAGCCGCAATGGGCCTTCAGCGCCACGCCTGATCATCCGCCGACCATCGCGCTCGCCAAGGATCCGGAGCGGCAGGCGCGCGGCGCGCTGAAACTGTCCTACAAGCTCGAGGACGATTACGGCGTCACCGAAGCGCAGGCCCATGTGGTGGCGCGCAAGACCGATGCCCAGTCGACGCCGCTGCAGGCGCCGAGCAGCCGCGGCCGCTGTTCCAGCCGCCTGAATTCGCGCTGGCGCTGCCGAACGCCCGCACCCGCAACGGCGTAGGCCAGACCGTGAAGGATCTGAGCGAAGATCCCTATGCCGGCGCCGACGTCACGCTGACGCTGACCGCAAAGGACGAGGCCGGCAATGAGGGCAAGAGCGAGCCGTTCGAGACGCGGCTGCCGGAGCGGCTGTTCACCAAGCCCCTGGCGCGGGCGCTGATCGAGCAGCGCCGCATCCTGGCGCTCGACGCCAACCGCAATGGCGACGTGTTCGCCGCGCTCGATGCGCTCTTGATCGCGCCCGAATTGTTCATGCCGGAGACCGGGCAATATCTCGGCCTGCGCTCGGTCGCCAGCCAGCTCGAGGCCGCGCACACCGACGATGCGCTGCGCGCGGTGGTCGCCAGCATGTGGGCGCTCGCCGTCACCATCGAGGACGGCGATATCACCGATGTCGACAAGGCGCTGCGCGCGGCGCAGGACGCGCTGAAGCAGGCGCTCGACCGCGGCGCGACCGACGAGGAGATCAAGAAGCTGGCGCAAGACCTGCGCAAGGCGATGGACAATTACATGCGCCAGCTCGCCGAGCAGATGCGCAACAATCCGCAGCTCGCGCAAAGGCCGCTTGATCCGAACACCAAGGTCCTGCGCCAGCAGGACCTGCAGAACATGATCGACCGCATGGAGCGGATGTCCCGATCAGGCGACAAGGAGGGCGCCCGCGAGCTGCTCGATCAGTTGCAGCAGATGCTGGAGAACCTGCAGATGGCGCAGCCCGGCCAGGGCGGCGACGACGACATGGAGCAGGCGCTCAACGAGCTCAACGACATGATCCGCAAGCAGCAGCAGTTGCGCGACAAGACCTTCAAGCAGGGCCAGGACTCCAGGCGCGACCGCATGCGCGGCCATCAGCAGGGCGACCAGGACCAGGAGCATGGGCGACCTGCAGCAGGATCAGCAGTCGCTGCGCGACCGCTTGAAGCAGTTGCAGGACCAGATGGCGAAGCGCGGTCTCGGCCAGAGCCAGCGCGGCAAGAAGGGCCAGAAGGGAGAGCAGGGACAGGGACAACAAGGCCAGCAGGGGCAGCAAGGCGACGACCAGGGCGCCGATCAAGGCGACCAGGGCGATGACGGCAATGGGCTCGACGAGGCCGACGGCGCGATGGGCGATGCCGGCAGCCAGCTCGGCGACAACAACGCCGACGGCGCGGTCGAGTTGCAGGGCAGGGCGCTGGACGCTTTGCGCAAGGGCCAGCAGAGCCTCGCCGATGCCATGCAGCAGGGCGATGGCGACCAGCAGGGCGACGGCCCGGGCAACCGCGCCGGCCGGCAGCCGAACGGCTCGCAGACCGATCCGCTGGGACGCCCGATGCAAGCCGATCGCAACGTCGATGATTTTTCGCAGAAGGTGCCCGGCGAGATCGACGTGCAGCGCGCCCGCCGCATCCTGGAAGAGCTGCGCCGCCGCCTCGGCGATCCGAACCGGCCGCAGCTCGAGCTCGACTATCTCGAGCGGCTGCTGAAGGATTTTTGAGCCTGTGCGGCGCGCGGCAGCGGCGATCAGGCTTTGGCCTGCCGCACCGGGATGCGTTCGACCGCGAGGCCAAACAGCGGACGCAGCTGCGTTCCCAGCATGTTGCCGATGAAGGCCGCCACGAACCAGCACCAGCCGTGCAGGCTCGCCGGAGGCGATCCCGCTGAAATAGGCGCCGATGTTGCAGCCATAGGCGAGCCGCGCGCCGTAGCCGAGCAGGAGCCCGCCGACGACGGCGGCCAGCAGCGAGGATGCAGAGATGCGCCAAGTCGGATTGAATTTGCCGGCCAGGCCCGCAGCCAGCAGCGCGCCGAGCATGATGCCGAAATCCATCACCGACGTGACGTCATAGAAGATGCTCTGCTGCAGCGAGGCCGCCCGCGCGCCCTGCCAATACGGCCACGACGCAACGTTCGGATCAAACACCATCAGGATCTTCGATCCCCACAGCGCGAACGCCGAGGTGATGCCCCAGGGCCGTCCTGCGAGATACAAGGTCGCAAAATTGCCGATCGCGAGTGCGACCGCGCCGGCGAGCAACGGCCATGGCCCCTGCATGAGCCGTCGCCAGCCGCGCCGCAACGTGCGCGCGCCCGGCTCGAGCTCGCCATGAATGCGCATCTCGATCCGGACTGTGACCAGATAGACCAGCGCCATCACGACCAGACAAAGCGCAAGCGCAGGCATCCAGCCGAGCTTGTCGATCAGCGACACCGGGCCGATGTTCGGCTGCGCGCTCCACCATGGCAGGTGCAGCGCGCCGATGGTCGAGCCGGCGATGAAGGCGGCCAATGTCACGAGCATCCGGGTGTTGCCGCCGCCTGCCGTGTAGAGCGTGCCCGACGCGCAGCCGCCGCCGAGCTGCATGCCGAGCCCGAACAGGAACGCACCGGTCAACATGCCGATCCCGACCGCGCCATACTCGCCGTGGACGTGTTCGCCGAACAACGTGCCGTGCGCCAGCGCGGGGAAGAACAGCACCACCGCAATCGCGAGCATCACCATCTGCGCCCGCAAGCCTGCGCCGCGGCCGGCGACGATGAAGACGCGCCAAGCCGAGGTGAAGCCGAACAGCGCGTGATAGAGCGCCAGCCCGAGCGCGCCGCCGAGCAGCAGCAACAGACCCTGGCGCCACGCGATCGCGGCGCTCAGAGCCGCCGCGCCGAGGATGAGGGCTGCGACCGCAATGACGACGACCTTGGCGTTGGCATTGTGCCGGTCATTGTCGGGCGCCAGCAGCCGTGCATCGATCGAAAGATCAGTCATTTCGTTTCCCAAGGCCGGTTCACAATCGAAGCTAATCCCGCCTGTGACAGGCGGTTCCCGCAGCTGCCCGGTGGTGCGAAGGTCGTCTTATTTGATCGCGACGATCTCGATCTCCTGTCCGGAGACCTTGGCGCCATCGCCGACCGCCTTGCCCATCAGCAGCCTGGCGACCGGCGAGACGAAGGAAATCATGCCGGCCTTGGGATCGGACTCGTCCTCGCCGACGATGCGATAGGTCTGGACCCGGCCGTCGTCGCGCCGGAAGGTGACCGTGCTGCCGAACGCAACGCGCTCGGCCGAGACCGGGTCGGACATCACCTGCGCCGTGCGAAGGCGCGCCGCGAAATAGCGCCCGTCGCGCAGCGGAAGCGCGCCCTGCCGGCGCCGATCGTTGACGTCCTCGATCCGCTGCGCCGCCTCGTAGGCCTCCTGCGCCTGCTGCAGCTGCACCTGGAGCGCCTTCAGCCCCGCTTCGGTGACGAGATTGGGATGAGGCGAGATCGGACGATCCGGCAGCAGCGTCTCGGACGCCGTCTCGGCACTGTCTTCCTTGGTGAATGCAACGCTCAAGCTTCGAACTCCCGATATCAGCGGCGGCGCCGATCCAGTGATATCAACTACCATAGCGGCCAGGAGTTCAAACCTGCGGAGGCCGCAGAGCGATCCCGTCCAGCGCCACGGTCACATTGCCGGTCCGCACGCGGGATGCAATCGACCTTAGTTCGAGGCCACCGGAGTGGCGGCAGATGCCTCCGGATCGAAGCCGAACACGCCCACGAGATATTTGTAGTAGTCGGGCATCTGCTCCTTCAGCTTGGCGCGCGTATAGGGCTCGTGGACCGAGTCCTTGCCGACGAGGAAGATGCTCGCGGTCACCGCGAAGAACTCGCGATTATTCTTCAGCGCATAGGCGTCCTTGCCGAACGTGGCCGTCCGCTTCGCTTCGCTGTAGAAGTTGGTGATGCCCGGGTTGTCGTATCCGCGCGGCATCAGCTTGGCATGGTAGGCGTGCAGGAACTCGTGGAGGATGACCGGATCCTTCTCATAGCGCATCATGTTCGGGCGCAGCATGATCACGCCGATCCCGGTATCGGCGGCCAGCGCGACCGCGTCCGGGTTGGTCCACTGGTGCGTCGTCTCGTCCCAGGTGGTCACGCCGAGTTCCGTCGCGCGCGGGCGCCAGATTGCCGTAGCAGGCCGCAGCCGCGCCTTCGTCGAGGCAGGCCATCTCGCTCGCAACGATCGGGACGCTGTGGAAGAACTGCAGTACCCGGGGGCTCAATCCCACGCTCTCGACCACGTCCAGCTGACGACGAAGCGCATCGGCGATCGCGCTGTCATCCTTGCGTCCGGCGTTCTCGGAAAGATTGAAGCGATAACCGCGATACTCGGAGAGTGCGACCGGCGCCGTCCGCGGCGCGTCAGCTTGGGACTGAGGGACCGAAATCACACGAGGGTCAGCCGCAGCGGAGCCGCCGCCGAGCGTGATCAGCAGGACAGCCGAGATCAGTGACGCTTTGCTCATACCTGCTTCCCCCGATATCGCGATAACACGCGCGCATGCCGTTGCGAACGCGTCCGCATCGCGCATCATAGGGACGACAGTTTTCGCCACGGTTAATTCTCAAGCCGGCAGCCTATCCGCAACCTTAAGCGGCGATTAATCATGCGGGTTGCCGCGAGCGTCCCCGCTCAGGTGGGCGTGAAGCGGGCAAGATCGTGGATGCCGAGCGCTTGCTCGAGATCGGCGACCTTCGCCACGTAGCGTTCGAATCCGTCCTCGCCGAACTTGCGATGCTCGTCGCGCTCGAAATCCTCCGCCATGGCGTCGAATTCATGCGGCGAGACGATGCTGCGCAGCTTCGGAAACAGCTCGGTATCTTCCCGCGCCTCATGCGGCCGGTACATCGCAATGAAACTCTGCACGGTCGTGATCAAGCGATTGCGGCTGTCCCCTGGAGCCTTGCTGTCTGGTGCGAGCGCGAGGATCGTATCGGTCAGGCGACGGCCGGCCTGATGCTGCTGGTAGAGCACGTCGACCAGTTCGACCATCTGCCCCGCCTTGCGAAAGCGGGGAAAGAGCTGCTGTTCCTCGTTGCGCTCGTGATAGTCCTCGATGAATTCGTGAACGATACCCGCGGCGCGGGACAGGATGGCGATATCAAAGTCCTCGCCGCCTGCAAATCTCTGCAGACCCGCTTCATACACTAGCAAGACTCGGTTGAGCACGCCGTGCTCGCGCATCAGATCTTCCGGCGGCGTCACATCCGCAGGTCCCTCCGCTTCCTTGGCATGCGCGCCGCCTGCGAGGGTGAAGGCGCCGACGCTCAGGAGTCCCGACGCCGCGTGGACGAGGGTTCGACGATTGAGGACGGGTTTCATCACGTTGCTCCCTCCCGGCGTCTCGGCAAGACCGCGGCGACGCGGCCGCGCGGCCCGCAACCCAACCGGGCCGATAGGCCGGAGTTCCTGACGCCTGCGGCAGGAACCGACCGCGCCACGAAATGTTGTCGCCGCGGTCAGAGCCAGGAGCTGCGCCCGTGCGCCAGGCCTTGTTCGCATTCACGCACCTTCTTGCCGTCTCAGCCGCCATGACCGCGTTCGGCACGAGCGTCGCCCTTGCGGCCGGCGATTCTGCCAAGGATTCTGCCAAGGGTGAGGCGATCTTCGTGCGCCAATGCGCGCTGTGCCACAGCATCGGCAAAGGCGAGCCCAATCGGTTCGGACCGAATCTGTCCGGCATCACTGAGCGCAAGGCCGGGACTGCGCCAGGCTACGACTATTCGCCCGAATTCATCACCATGGCGATCTGGACCTGGAGTCCGGACGCCATTGCCTCGTTCATCGTCGCGCCCGGCCTGACCATTCCCGGCAACAAGATGTCGGTCTTCCCCGGTGTTGCGGACGACGACGTTGACGATCTCATCGCCTATCTGGCGGCCCAGAAATAGAGGCGCCCATGCGACGGTCGATCGGGTTGCTCGCGGCTGTGACGTTCGTTCAACTCTTCGTTTTCCCGGCGGCCGTGCCGGCGCAGGATGCCGCGCCGCCGCCCGAGATCGGCGCGCATGACATCGGCGGTGTCGTCAGGAGCGCGAACGGACCGGAGGGCGGCGTCTGGGTGATCGCCGAGACTCGCGATTTCGGCACGCGCTTCGCCAAGATGGTCGTCAGCGATGATGCGGGCCGCTTCGTCATTCCTGATCTTCCCGACGCGTCCTATCAGGTCTGGGTGCGCGGCTACGGTCTGGTCGACTCACAAAAAGTGTCCGGAGAGATCGGACGGCGCCTCGATCTCGAAGCGATGATCGCGCCGGATCGCGCAGCGGCCGCGCAATATTATCCCGCTATTTATTGGTTCTCGCTGCTGCGGCCGCCCGGCGGCGACAAATTTCCGGGCACGGGGCCCAATGGCAACGGCATTCCATCCGAGTTCAAGACGCGCGATCAATGGCTCGATGTCATCAAGACCAATGGCTGCGGCAATTGTCATCAGATCGGCAATTACGCCACCCGCACGATGCCCCCGGCCTTCTCCCATTTCCAATCCAGCATCGCCGCGTGGGCGCGGCGTCTGCAGTCGGGACCCGGCGGCACCACCATGGTTCGCACCATGGGGCGGCTGTTGGCGCCGGATGGTGGCCATCTCGCCGCGCTCGCGGATTGGACTGATCGCATCAGGGCTGGCGAGCTGCCGAAAGCGGCACCAGCACGCCCCTCAGGCATCGAGCGGAATCTCGTCGTCACAGTGCGTGACTGGCTCGATCCGAAGCACTATCTGCATGACCTCGCCGCGACCGACAAGCGTCAGCCGACGGTGAATGCGAACGGTCCGCTCTACGGCGCGACTGAGCTGTCCAGCAACACGATGCCGGTGCTCGATCCCGTCCACAACGTCAAACGCGTCGTTTCGGTGCCGGTCCGCGAGCCACAGGACACGCCGAGCTCGGCACTGGCGAATCCGGTGTTTGCGTCCTCGCCCTATTTCGGGCGCGAGCAGGTATGGGACAGCCAGGTCAACGCGCATTCGCCTGTCATGGACCGCGAGGGTCGAATCTATTTCACGGCGCAAATGCGACCGCCGACGGCGGTCCCGGCGTACTGCGACAAGGACTCATCGCTTCGCTCCGCGCAGCTCTATCCGCTGACGACGCGGCCTAAGGGCTTCAGCCAGAACTCGCGACAAGTGACTGTCTACGATCCGCGCAGCGGGAAGTTCACCTTCATCGATACCTGCTTCGGCACCCAGCACCTGAACTTTGCTGAAGACGACGCGAGCACACTCTGGTTCAGCAACAACACGCAAGGCAAGAACGCCGTGGTCGGTTGGGTGAACACGAAGCAGTTCTGGGCGACCGGCGATGCCGCTGCAGCGCAGGGTTGGACCGCGCTCATCGTCGATACCAACGGCAATGGCCGGCGCGACGAGAACACCAACGAGCCCGGCCGGCCGGTCGATCCGACCAAGGACACGCGGATTCCATTCGGGCTCTACGGCATCTCCGCAAGCCCGCTGGACGGCTCGATCTGGGGCTCTAGCCTGCCGCATCCCGGCTATATCGTCCGCGTGGATCCCGGCTCCAATCCACCGGACACCGCGCTTGCCGAGCTCTACAAGGTGCCGCTGCCGGGCTATGGCATTCGCGGCATGGACATCGATCGCAACGGCGTCGTGTGGGTGCCGCTCGATAGCGGTCATATCGGAAGCTTCGACCGGCGCAAATGCAAGGGACCTCTCAACGGTCCCGGCGCCGAGACGGGTGACAAATGCCGCGAAGGGTGGAGCTTCTATCCGCTGCCGGGGCCGCCGCTGCAGGGCGACACGGGTGCGGCTGAGAATCCGTATTATCTCTGGGTCGATCAGCACGACATCCTGGGGCTCGGCGCGAATACGCCGATCGCCACCGGCAACCAATCCGATTCCCTGCACGCACTCGCCGGCGGCAAGATCGTCGAATTACGTGTGCCCTATCCGATGGGCTTCTTCGCCAAGCAGATCGATGGCCGCATCGACGATCCCGGCAGCGGGCTGGAAGGGCCGTGCGCTCTGGGTCACCTCAGGCAACCGCACGCCGTTTCATATCGAGGGCATCGACGCACCTCACCCCGGCGCGCCGGGTGCGACCGACGCCACGCGATCGAGCCCCTTGGTGGTGCAATTCCAACTGCGTCCCAGCCCGCTCGCTCATTAGTTCGGGGGCGCGGAATCTAATCGCGGACAGACGGCAGATTCTCCGCGCTATCCGACGCACATGCATCTGAATCCCATTGAGAGATTCAAGGATGCGGCGCGGGGCATGCGGCTCTTCTCGGTCCCGAGAGCATGTGGCGCTGCGCATGTCAAAGTTATCGCGCGAGCGTACGAGCCACCCAGTTTTGGTCGAAGCGAAAATTCGATAATTTGTAGTTTGTAGATACTGAAGCGGACGAAGTCGTTTGGGTGGTTGGCCCCGAGAGAGCCGCGCCAGCACGATGCGTCCACATGATAGTCGCCGGATAAACTAATAATACTGTCCGCTAATGTCTCATTTGATATCGTCCGTCGATGCAGCAGATGTCAGCTCAATGAGCCCATCCGACATTCATCGATCCCGTATTATGCCGGCTCACCTGCTCGCGAACATCAGCTAAACGCTTCGCGTGCTCTAGCGCGGTTCGAGTTGCTCATTTCAGTCATGCGACTGAATTCAGCCATGCTTGCTGGAAGTCATGTTGCTGACGCATTCTCTGTCTTAATCGCTGAACAACGAAGAGCTTGTGCGAGAATCAAATTGGTTCCCACAACGGTTCCGTCGCCAGGATTGGCGTGAGTTCGCAAAAAGGTCGGCGCTAGTTCCTACCGCGTTCGCTTGATCCTGTTTTGCGGCATCGGGAACCGACCGAAAAATCAGTCAAGGAGACATGATGGTGTTTCGCTCGAGCGCCGCGATGTGCGGCGTTGTCACTGTGCTTGCTATTTCCGTTACCGCTGCTCGAAGCGAAGCCGGTTCAGTTCATTCAAGCGCTGTCGTCAATGCGGCCTCAGGGAAGGCGATCGTTGGCGCGGCATCCACGTACAATCCGTTCCGACCCGGATGGCGGGAGGGCAGCCGGAGCACGGCGTCCGGCGAGCGTTACGATCCCTCTGGCTGGGCGGCTGCCATCAAGACGAGTCTTCGTCGGAAATTTGGCGGGGTCCAATATGGCGCGAAGCCGAAATTTGCCCTCGTCGAGGCTGTTGGCAAGAAGGTCATCGTCAAAATCAATGACGTGGGTCCACTCACGCCTGGCCGGATCATCGACCTCAATGAGCGCACGATGCGCCATTTCGATCCGAGCATGCATCTCGGGGTCCTTCATGACGTCAAAGTCAAACCGCTGCCCGGCGACGACTGGACTCCGGGACCGGTTGGCTGAGCGCGAAGAGATTGGGCGTGCGGAAATACAAAGTTTCTGAGACCAAGCTTGCTGCCACGCTCGCGCGTCGTGGCGTAAAAGCTCGGCCGGATCCGCGGCGAGAGCGCGCCTCTCTTATGCAGCTACTGTTTGAAACGTGAAGCAGCAACTGATCGTACCGCGTGATGATCGGCTTCATCTCCTCATTCTGAGGAGCTTGGCAAAAGCCAAGCGTCTCGAAGGACAAGGCTGGACGGTGAGTCAGCCTCAATGGTTCGAGACGGCGCTGACAGCCTCCTCGCCATGGGGGCGAATGACCAGGAGACTACGTGCAGTCGCGGCACGTCGTCCGATCACGCCTTCTTCGAGGCCAGCGCGTCGGCGACCGCAGTCCTGATGTCGGCGACCGAGAACGGCTTTGTGATCACGTCGTGCGCGATCGCGGACAAGTTCGAGGCGCGCTCGCGCTGATGGGCGAAGCCCGTCATCAACAGGATAGTCAACTTCGGGAAATCACGCGCCGCTGAGAGCGCCAGCGCGATGCCGTCCATGATCGGCATCTGGATGTCGGTCAGTAGCAGGTCGAACGCGCCGGCCTCCTGCGTCAGGATATCCAGCGCTTCGGCGCCGTCCTGCGCGGTGACGGTGTCGTGGCCGTCCATCGCGATCGCGCGCGCCACCAGCGTCCGCATCGACTCCTCGTCGTCCGCGATCAGAACGCGCGCCATCTCGTTGCCTTTCATCTCATCCTGCAGCCTCGGATCGCGCGAGACCTTGAAATCCTAAACGTTGCCGGCGTTGAGGTCGCGCCGGTTGAAGAAGCGGATGTCGATAGCGCGTCCCTCGGCCGGAGGCGAGGCGAGGCGCGACTTGAACGCGGCGCGCTCCCCCGGCTTCAACACCGACTGATCGAGCACCGCGTTCCAGGCGTAGAGCTCCGCGCCCTGGGCGTCACGGACGCTGAACCGCAGCCGCGGCAGCTCGACCGGCTTCTTGTTGGCGCTGACGATCATGCCTTCGATCACCAGCACCGGCTTGCCGTCTACAGTTTCCGTGGCGACTTTCAAGTCCTTGAAGGAAACACCGCGCAGGTTCACGTTCAGACCTGCCATCTTGTAGAATGACGCGGTTTGCGGCATGAGCCGGACCACATCGGCGCGCCAGAACACCAGCGCGATCACAAGCGCACCCATGGCAGCCGTGACCGCGGGCAGGTTGAATACGGATTTACCGCTGGCGCGAGATGAGGCAGGCCGTGTCAGAAGCCTGCGGTGCCAAGGCCGACGGGGACTTGTCTCGGCGAAGTCCTCGTCCGAGCTGGCCAAGCCGTCCTCGGCAGGCTCCGAAAAATCATCGTCGGGCCAGGCGGCGGCGAGCGAAGGACTATCGACCATGGGAGGCTGCTCGTCGGCATCGCCGCGCGCCAGCGCCTCCCAGTCGGCCTCGGCGCTATCGGGCAGGGTGCCGTCGCCGGCCTCGGCCATCGCCAGAGGGGCCGGCGTGTTCACTGCGTCCTCGGGATGCGCCAGCCATTCCTCCTTGCAACGGGAGCAGCGGACGGTGCGGCCGGTGGCGCCCAGAGTTGCCAGTTCGATGGCGTAGGATGTTGTACAATGAGGGCAAACGATGAACATCGAGCCTGTTCTCCAGCAACGGCCGGTGCCGCCTTGTTTCCAAAAGTCCGTGCTACAAGGACCGCAATGTTGACGACGAACTTCGGGACCCAGCCCCACAGATGGTACAAGGTGACCGTTAACGAACCGGAAACCATAAGCGGAGCAACGATAGGCTTGCAGCCGTGGTTCCCCCTTGGCCGCGTCCGGTCCGATCCGCCTGCGAACGGAGCTGAAGTCTTGGTTCGGTTCGAAAATGTCGGCTTGCGCTATGGACTGGGGCCGGAAATCCTCCGCGACCTCAGCTTCCAGGTGCCGGCTCATTCCTTCCAGTTCCTCACCGGCCCGTCGGGCGCCGGCAAAACCTCGCTGTTGAAGCTGTTGTTTTTGTCGCTGCGGCCGACCCGCGGACTGGTCAATCTGTTCGGCTACGACATTTCGCTGCTCGGCAAGGAAGAGATCGCCGACCTCCGCAAGCGGATCGGGATCGTGCTGCAGGATTTCCGGCTGCTCGATCACATGACGACATATGAGAATGTGGCGCTGCCGTTCCGCGTCATGGGCCGCGAGGAATCGACCTATCGCAAGGAGGTGATCGACCTCCTGAAATGGGTGGGCCTCGGCGAGCGCATGGACGCGCTGCCGCCCATTTTATCTGGTGGTGAGAAGCAGCGCGCGGCGATCGCGCGCGCGGTGATCTCGCGGCCGCAACTGCTGCTCGCGGACGAGCCGACCGGCAACGTCGATCCGACACTCGGCCGTCGCCTGCTGCGCCTGTTCATCGAGCTCAACCGTTCAGGGACCGCGGTGATCATCGCAACCCACGATATCACGCTGATGGACCAGTACGAGGCCCGCCGGCTGGTGCTGCACCAGGGACGTTTGCACATCTATGAGTAGCTCGGACGAACAAGGCCTGCTGGTCGACCTCGGCGATGAACGCCCGCAACTGCCGGCGCAGGCCCGCATCGTCTCGCCGATCGTGCCACGGGCCTCGATCGCGGGACGCGCGCTGGTCGCGGTGGTCGCGATCATGACCTTCCTCGCCTCGATCACCACGGGCGGGGTGTTCCTGATCAGCGAGTCCGCCGCGGAATGGCAGTCCGACGTCGGCAGCGAGATCACGGTGCAGGTGCGGCCCAAGCCGGGCCGCGATCTCGAGCGCGACACGGCGGCCGTGGTCGAGGCGATGCGGGCGCAGCCCGGCATCCTCGAGACCAAGCCGTTCACCAAGGAGGAGTCCGCCAAGCTCCTGGAACCGTGGCTCGGCACCGGCCTGTCGTTCGACGAACTGCCGATCCCGCGCGTGATCGTCGCCCGCATTCAGCCCGGCACCAGCTTCGATCTCGCCGCCTTGCGCAACCGGGTGACGCAGGTGGCGCCGAATGCCAGCGTCGACGACCATCGCGCCTGGATCGAGCGGATGCGCTCGATGACCGGCGCCACGCTGTTTGGCGGTGTCGGCATTCTGGCGCTGGTGATCGTCGCCACCATCATCTCGGTGTCGTTCGCGACTCGCGGCGCGATGGCGGCGAACCGGCCGATCGTCGAGGTGCTGCATTTCGTCGGCGCCGGCGACATTTACATCGCCAACCATTTCCTGCGGCACTTCCTGCGGCTCGGGCTCGAGGGCGGTGTGATCGGCGGCGGCATCGCGATGCTCGGCTTCGGTTTCTCGGAGTCGATCGCCAACTGGTTCTCCGGCACGCCGGTCGGCGACCAGTTCGCGGCGCTGCTCGGCACCTTCTCGCTGCGGCCGAGCGGCTATCTCGTCATCGCCGTGCAGGCGGTCGTGATCGCCGCGGTGACCGGCTGGGCCGCACGCCGCACCCTGTTCGCGACGCTGGAGAGCATCGATTGATCCCAGGGAGCATCGATTGAGGGCATCGACTGACGACCGGCCTGTGCTTTAAAACCGGGCAGGCTTGAAAAGCCGAGGCCGAGTGGCGACCCTCAGGGAGGGCGCCACGCGCTTCCAGAGGAACAGGATCATTCGCCGTCGCATGGCGCCAGAGATCGACGATAAGCCGAAGCGGACGCCGCTGCATGTCGCGGCAGCCCGCGTCTGCGCGGGTCTGGTCGCGTTCTGGCGGTCGGCTTCTTCGCCGCGACGATGGGCTTCATCGGCTTCCTGTCGCAACTGCGCGGCGCGGAGATCAAGCCGGAGCGGCAGGCCGACGGCATCGTGGTTCTGACCGGCGGCTCCTCGCGCGTCTCCGATGCCATGGACCTGCTCGCCGGCGGCTATGGCAAGCGGCTCCTGATCTCGGGCGTGCATCCGACCAACGACGCCAACGACATCTCGCGCTCGCTGCCCGAGAGCAAGCCGCTGATCAATTGCTGTGTCGATCTCGACTACTCCGCCATCAACACCCGCAGCAATGCCGCGCAGACCAGGCGCTGGGCGCATGAGCGCGGCTTCAAGTCGCTGATCGTGGTGACCTCGAACTATCACATGCCGCGCGCCATCGTGGAGCTGTCCCACGCGATGCCGGATATCGATCTCATTCCCTTCGCGGTCGTTGGCGAAAAATGGCGCGACGAGCCATGGTGGACCAGCGGCCCGACCGTCCGGCTGCTGCTGTCCGAATATGCGAAATATGTCGCCGCCGAGGCCTCGGATTCGTCTTGCCGATCTCGGCCTCGATCTTGCGCCTGAGACCGAGCCGCCGAGCGGCTTGCTCTCCGCGCCGTCCGGCGACGGCGCAAGCCAACTGAACAGGTTCTCGATGGTTTTGATCTTCCTGCGTTCGCTGCTGTTCAACCTCCTATTCTACCCGAACTTCGTGCTCTGGGCGATCATTGCGCTGCCGACGCTGGTGATGCCGCGCAAGGCGCTGCTGCGCGTCGCCAACTGGTGGGGCCAGAGCAACATCCTGATGATGCGCATCATCTGCAACATCAGGATCGAATATCGCGGCGTCGAGAAAATCCCGAAGGGACCCCTGATCGTCGCGGCCAAGCACCAGTCGATGTGGGAGACCATCTCGCTGCTGCACTTCTTCGACGCGCCGTTCTTCGTGCTGAAGCGTGAACTGCTGCGGATCCCGCTCTTTGGCCAGTATCTGATGAAGGCCAACATGGTCGCGATCGATCGCTGCTTCGGGCAGGCAGGCGCTGATCAAGATCGCCAAGCGGGCCGGCGAGGAGGTACGCCGCGGGCGGCAGTTCGTGATCTTCCCCGAGGGTACGCGGCGCCCCGCCGGCGCGCCGCCGGACTACAAGGCCGGTGTCGGCCTGATCTATTCCGATTGCGGCGTGCCGTGCCTGCCGGTTGCGCTCAACTCCGGCCTGTTCTGGCCGCGCCGCACCTTCCTGCGCTATCCCGGCACGCTGGTGGTCGAGTTTCTCGATCCGCTGCCGCCGGGCCTGCCGCGAGGCGAGTTTCTTGCGCGCGTGCAGAACGTCATCGAGGAGGCGACCGACCGGTTGGTGGCCGCGGGCCAGGCCGAGCAGGCGCGATTGTTCGGCCGCGTGCCGCAGGCCGCGAAAGCCACATGATCCGGAAGAGTGGAAACCGGTTTTCGAAAGGATCATGCCCGATCAAAGAGACGAGATCATGATGCGATCTTGCTAATCGCACCATGCTCGTCGGCGCTTTGCCTTGTCGTCCTGGTGGGATGCAGCGAATGGCCGTCGTCATGCAGCATCATCGCCAGCCGATGCAGTTGCGCGTCGCGAAAGCCCTGCGCCTCGATCGCCTTCACGGTCGCGGTCACATAGTCGCGATTGGCGCCGGACTGGCCATGGCCCTGCCGGACATGGCTGAGCTGCTCGTGCAGCGACAGCCGTCCGGCATATTGCACGTGGCCGCGATCGACCACGTAAGTGAGCGCGCTGACGCGCTGTCTGGCGTCGTTCTCCAGCCACACCGAGCGCATCACCTCGCGATAGACCGAGGTGACCTGCTCGCGCGCCCGCAGGTAGGCGATCGTGTCGCTCCCGCGGTCCTGCTTCGGCGACGCGGAAAGCGATGCCGCGGCAGGCGCCGCCGCGATCGAGCCCGAGCACCAGGCCCGGCTTCTCCGGCGTGCCACGATGGACGAAGGAATAGACGCAGAGCGCGCGATGCTCGCCGATCAGCCGCGCCGGAACCTGCTCGACGAAGTCGAAGCCGGGACGCCACATCAGCGAGCCATAGCCGAACACCCAGAGGTCGCCGCTTGGGGAACGCGGTGTCAGAGACGGTCATTGCCGACATGCCGATCGAGGCCTATCTGGGAGATCGATGGATATTTGTTAACGCAAATGCATGATTCCGTGAACGCGTAATTGCCAAAATTGCTGCTCAAAGGCTCCCCGCATGACCGATATGATGCCTGCGCCGCGACGGCGCCCGCTGTGGGGGCTCTTCATTGCTCCCGTCCTGCTCCTGATCGCCGCGGTCGCCTGGAGCGTCTTCTGGTTTTTTGCTGCTTCGCAGGTCGATGTCCAGGCCGACGCGTGGCGCGCCCGCGAGGCGAAATCCGGGCGGGTGTATGATTGTGCCCGCCGCTCGGTCGCGGGCTTCCCGTTCCGGCTCGAGGTCCGCTGCGACGACCCGACCGTATCGCTGTTCTCGCAGGCGGCAGGCACGGCGCTGATGAATGCCAAGCTCGGCGAGATCATGGTCGTCGCGCAGGTCTATGATCCCAAGCGCCTGATCGCGTTGTTCACGGGACCCGCGACGATCACGAACGGCAGCGATCCAGCATCGTCCTTTGCCGTGAACTGGCGTCTCGGCGAAGCCAGCGTCTATGGCCTGCCTGCGGTGCCGCAGCGCGGCGCCCTGGTGTTCGACGCGCCCACCATCGATCGCAATCGAGGGCGGCACGCAGACGCCGGTCGCGCGCGCTGAGCCATGTCGAGCTGCACGGCCGCCTCGTCGACGGATCGCCGGCCGATCATCCCGTCATCGAGACCGATGTGCAGATCAATGCGCGGCAGCATTCTCGGCCAGCATCCGATGCTCGCGGAGCCGTTTAACGCCGATATCGATACGCGCCTCACCGGCTTGAAGGATCATTGCGCCAAAACCGTGGCCGGAGCGGTTTCGCGAGATCCAGGCGGCCGGCGGCCATGTCGAGATCGTGCAGTCGCGCATTCAGCAGGGCGATCTGATCGCGGTCGCCACCGGCACGCTCGGCCTCACCGCCAACGGCAATATCGACGGCGAGCTGCAGATGACGGTCGCCGGGATCGAGAAGGTGATCCCAGCACTCGGCATCGACAAGATGCTGGAGCAGGGCGTGCCGCAATCGACGCTGGATCGCGTCGCGCCCGGCGTGAAGTCGCAGGACCTCAACAATCTGTTCGGCGCGCTCGACCGCGCCATTCCCGGGCTCGGCAAGGTGGTGAAGCAGAACGCCAATGTCGGCGTTGCCGCCGGCATCAACGCGCTCGGCAAGGAGGCCGTGCTGGAGGGCCGCAAGGCGCGGACCTTCCCGTTGCGCTTCTCCGACGGTGCGGTGATGGTTGGCCCGCTGAAGGTCGCGCAGATCCCGCCGCTATTCTAGGCGACTCGCCGTCAAGGCGTCTTGAGCTGCGGCACCGGCCGGCCGAAATCCGCCGCCGCCGAATCCTGCCCGACCTCGACGATGCCGCGGCGGATCGCCCGCGTCCGGGTGAAATGGTCGAACAGCGCCTCGCCGTCGCCGCGGCGGATCGCACGCGTCAGCTTCGACAGATCCTCGTTGAAGGTGCCGAGCATCTCCAGCACGGCCTCCTTGTTGCTCAGGAAGATGTCGCGCCACATCGTCGGATCGGAGGCCGCGATGCGGGTGAAATCGCGGAAGCCGCCGGCCGAGAACTTGATGACTTCGGACTCCGTGACCTGCGCCAGCTCGTCGGCGGTGCCGACGATCGTGTAGGCGATCAGATGCGGCAGATGGCTGGTGATCGCGAGCACCAGATCATGATGATCCGGCGTCATGATCTCGACCTTGGCGCCCATGCGCGGCCCAGAACGCGCGCAGTCTTTCGACCGCGGCGGCATCGGTGCCGTCGGGCGGCGTCAGGATGCACCAGCGGTTGATGAAGAGCTCGGCGAAACCGGAATCGGGGCCGGAATTCTCGGTGCCGGCGACCGGATGCGCCGGCACGAAATGCACGCCGTCGGCAGATGCGGCGCCATGTCGCGCACGATCGCGCCCTTGACCGAGCCGACGTCGGAGACGATCGCGCCCGGCTTCAGATGCGCGCGCGATCTCCTGCGCCACCGGCCCGCAGGCGCCGACGGGAATGCAGAGAATGACGAGGTCGGCATCCCCGACCGCCTCGACATTGCTCTCGACCACGCGGTCGACGATGCCGAGTTCGGCCACCCGCGCGCGCGTCTGCTCCGAGCGCGCGGTGGTGACGATCTCGCCGGCGAGCCCATGCAGCCGCGCGGCGCGCGCGATCGAGCCGCCGATCAGGCCGAAGCCGATCAGCGCGACGCGCTGAAATGCGGCGCGTCGCTCACTTCGCCCCCATGAAGTCGCGCAAGCGCGTCGACCACGAGGCGGTTGGCCTCCTCGGTGCCGATGGTCATGCGCAGCGCATGCGGCAGTTGTAGTTCTTCAGCGCGCGCAGCACGAGGCCGCGCTTGGTCAGAAACTCATCGGCTTCCTCGGCCGTCCTGCCCTTCTCGGTCGGGAAGTGGATCAGGATGAAGTTGGCCACGCTCGGCGTCACCTTCAGCCCGAGCTTGCCGATTTCCTCGGTCAGCCAGTTGCGCCATTCTTCGGTGTGCGCCTTCGACATCTGCTGATGCGCGGTGTCCTCGATCGCGGCCACCGCGGCCAGCATGGCCGGCGTCGACACGTTGAACGGTCCGCGGATGCGGTTGACCGCATCGACGATGTGCGCCGGGCCGAACATCCAGCCGACGCGCAGCGCGGCGAGGCCGTGGATCTTCGAGAAGGTGTGGGTGACCACGGTGTTCTCGGTGGTTGCGACCAGCTCGATGCCGAGCTCGTAGTCGTTGCGCGAGACGTAGTCCGAATAGGCCGCATCCAGCACCAGCACGACATGCGCGGGCAGGCCGGCGCGCAGCCGCTTGACCTCGTCGAACGGGATGTAGGTGCCGGTCGGGTTGTTCGGGTTGGCGAGCCACACCAGCTTGGTGCGCGGCGTCACGGCCTTCAGAATGGCGTCGACGTCGCAGGTGAACTCGCTCTCGGCGGCGACTACGTTCTTGGCGCCGCGGCCCATGGTCGCGATCGGATAGACCAGGAAGCCGTGCGTGGTCGAAATCGCCTCGTCGCCCTCGCTGAGATAGGTGTGCGCCAGAAGGTTGAGGATCTCGTCGGAGCCGGCGCCGCAGATGATGCGGTCGGGATCGAGCCCGAACGCTGCGGCCGATCGCCTCGCGCAGCACCCGCGAGGTGCCTTCCGGATAATCCTCCAGATGATCCGGCCGCCGCCCTGAATGCCTCGATCGCCTTCGGCGACGGCCCGAACGGGGTCTCGTTGGCCGACAGCTTGAACACCTTGCGGCCCGGCTCCGGCTTCGGGCTCTTGCCGGGCGTGTAGGGCGCAATATCGAGGATGCCGGGATTCGGCACGGGGCGGGACATCTATCAAACTCCGGAAGGTATCAAAGGCGCGGGCGAGGCAGCCCTAGCTGCGGGACCGTATAGCGCGTTGCATGGCCGCCGACGAGGGCCGTCGAGCGCACCGAGGCCCCCGCTGCGATCAAGGCAGCCTTGATCTGCTCGAGGCTGGCGGGAGCCGCGATCGAGACCAGCAGCGCCGCGCCGTCGAAGGCGGTATCCGGCACGGCCACGACGTCGGCGAGCGGCGACAGCGCGCGGGAGACCTGCGCGTTCCAGCCGGAGACGCGGATGCTCCAGGTCTCGACCTCCAATCAGCAGCGCGTCGTCGGCGACGCGCGAGATCGCGAACACCGGCAGTGCCGCCGGATGGTCGGCGCGCTCGAGGAACGGCAGCCGCGCGATGATCTTCGGCGCGCCGAGGGGCTCCAGCGTGATCCACCACGGGCGTGTGGCCCGATATCGCCGAGACCAGCGCCAGATCGCCCTTGGAGTTCGCCACCGCTTCGACCGCGGCCTGGGCGCTGAAATGCGCCACATAAGGCACGAGGAAACCGAAATGGAAGCGCGCGGAATCGCGCATCGCGGATTCGCCGACCGACACGTCGGCATGTACGGAGAACGGCGCCTGCACATAGGTGAAGGTCGAGACGATCACGCGCCAGATGCTCTCGACGGTATCGAGCGGCAGGATGCCGCGATGGCGCTCGACCAGGCGCCGCATCATGTCGGCCTCGCGCGCCGGGCGAAACGCCGAGCCGACCTCCTGGGTCTTCTTCACCCTGATCAGCCGGTCGATGATGTCGCCACGCTGCATCAACAGCCGATGCATCTGCTCGTCGATCGTATCGATCTCCTTGCGCAGATCGGCAAGCGATGGCGGGGCGGGAGGCGTCTGGGACATCGGCGGGATCTCGCTACTTGTTCTCGTCAGGTGCGCTGGCGCGCAACGTCTCTACGAGGACACCGTGGTTCTGTCGCATCAATGAGGACGGCGCAATATCAAGTTTACCTGATCCTGATCAGGTGCCGGCCCGGCTGCGCGTACCGGGACCGGAGGCGGTTAGCCCCGACTTGCCTTGACGAAGGCGGTGACCGGGATTAGTTTATGACGGTTCCGTGGTCATTTGAGCCGGCCGGCTTGCAGCCACGTTAAAAAACTCGCTAAACAGGCCGGGGACGATTTCGATCCCGGCCGAACCCTAGTTCAGGCCGGGTTTTTTATGGCCTGATATGTCGCGTGGTTCGGGAGCCTTGGCGTGAGCCGGGGACGGAGCAGATGACAGGCCTGACAACCAAATCCCAGGCGTCCAAATCGAAGGCGTCGACGCGGCGCGCGATCCAGCCGGAAGAGCGCTCGCAGGAGGTCGACCATCCGCACTCGCTGCTCGCGACGTTCGGCGCCGATCAGCCCTTGAGGCTCGATTGCGGCGTCGATCTCGCGCCGTTCCAGATCGCCTACCAGACCTATGGCGAGCTCAATGCCGAGCAAATCGAACGCCATCCTGGTCTGCCACGCGCTGACCGGTGATCAGCACGTCGCCAACCCCCATCCCGTCACCGGCAAGCCCGGCTGGTGGGAGACGCTGGTCGGTCCCGGCCGCCCGCTCGATCCCGCGCACTACTTCATCATCTGCTCCAACGTGATCGGCGGCTGCATGGGCTCGACCGGTCCGGCGTCGATCAATCCCGCGACCGGCAAGGTCTGGGGCCTGGATTTTCCTGATCATCACCATTCCCGACATGGTGCGCGCGCAGGCGATGCTGATCGATCAGCTCGGCATCGACACGCTGTTTGCGGTGGTCGGTGGCTCGATGGGCGGCATGCAGGTGCTGCAATGGACCGCAGCCTATCCGGAGCCGCGTGTTCGCGGCGCTTGCGATCGCCTGCGCCACGCGGCATTCGGCGCAGAACATCGCCTTCCACGAGCTCGGCCGGCAGGCCGTGATGGCCGATCCGGAGTGGGATCATGGCCGCTATGCCGAGACCGGCGTGCATCCGCATCGCGGGCTCGCGGTCGCGCGGATGGCCGCGCACATCACCTATCTGTCGGACGCGGCACTGCATCGCAAGTTCGGCCGCCGCATGCAGGACCGCGAGCTGCCGACCTTCTCGTTCGACGCGGATTTCCAGGTCGAGAGCTATCTGCGCTACCAGGGCTCGTCCTTTGTCGAGCGCTTCGACGCCAATGCCTATCTCTATCTGACCCGCGCGATGGATTATTTCGACATCGCCGCCGATCACGACGGCGCGCTGGCGCAGGCGTTCCGTGGCATTCAGACCCGCTTCTGCGTGGTGTCCTTCACCAGCGACTGGCTGTTTCCGACTTCGGAGTCGCGGGCGCTGGTGCATGCGCTCAACGCGTCCAACGCGCGGGTGTCGTTCGCCGAGATCGAGACTGACAAGGGCCATGATGCCTTCCTGCTCGACGTGCCCGAGTTCTTCGACATCGCCAGCGCTTTCCTCAATTCCGCGGGCCATGCACGCGGGCTGACCGCCGGGAGTTGAGCATGTCGATGCAGCAGCAGGTGCTGCCCCTGAACGGCGTTACGGGCGCGCAACCGCTGGCCTATCGCGCCGATCACCTCCTGATCGCGGAGATGGTGGAGCGCGGCTCACGCGTGCTCGACGTCGGCTGCGGCGATGGCGATCTGCTGCAACTCCTGGAAAGCCGCGGCATCGATGGGCGCGGCATCGAGCTGTCGCGCGAGGGCGTCAACCACTGCGTCGCCAAGGGCCTCGCCGTGGTGCAAGGCGACGCCGACACCGATCTCGTCAACTATCCCGATGACGCCTTCGACTACGTGATCCTGTCCCAGACCCTGCAGGCGACGCGGCAGCCCAAGGTCGTGCTGGAGAACCTGTTGCGGATCGGCAGCCGCGCGCTGGTGACGTTTCCGAATTTCGGCTTTTGGCGGATGCGGCTGCAGCTCCTGATCGGCGGCCACATGCCGCGCACCGAAAATCTGCCGGCGACCTGGTACGACACGCCGAACATCCATTTCTGCACCATCAAGGATTTCATCCAGCTCTGCGACGAGATCAACGTCAAGATGGAGCGGGCGGTGGCGCTCGATTCCTACGGTCGCCCGCTGCGCGTCAACATGCCCTGGTGGTTCTGGAACATGTTCGGCGAGCAGGGCGTGTTTCTGCTCAGCCGGGCCGGGAAGGGGCGCTGACGCTTTCTCCGTCATTTGCGAGCGAAGCGAAGCAATCCAATCCAGGCTGCCGGTCGTACAGCTGCCTTCTTGTGATCTGGATTGCTTCGTCCGCTTCGCTCCTCGCAATGACGGCGGAGCCGCATCAGCTTGCAACCTCCACATCGTCATTCCGGGGCGAGGCCGCAGGCCTCGAACCCGGAATCTCGAACTTGTCTTGCGCTAACCAATCTCGAGATTCCGGGTTCGCGCATTGCATGCGCCCCCTGAATGACGTGCCTGTGAGACACGCTCGCTTGCCCGGGACCGCAGAGGAATTGATCGTGCAAACAACGCCATTATGAGCCAATGAGGCGGGGCGGTTCGCCGGGACGACTTAGTGAGCCAAACGTCGTCAAACTGGCAACTGCGGGTCCGGCGCAGTCGTGAGGCTCAACCGCAACTTGGCCCAAGCAGCCCTAGTCTCAACCTCGATCTATCTTCGAGCGCCGGGCAGGCGTCAAGCGTATGGTCGCGAGTGGTTTGCTTTGGCTTATTGGCTGGGTTTAAATCTTACGGGAGGCTTTGGCGCGCCTCGACTGGTGCGGACATTCCGGGGCGGCTGTCTGAAGTGCGACCTCTTGTCCAAGGTCGATGCGGTCACTTCACAATTCGCTTCACGCGTTTTTTCTTTGCAGGCTTTGGCGCGAGCGGTTCAGCGCTGTTCTCGTCCGCTTCCTTGGCTTCTCGCAAGGCACGCAGACGCTGCATGTTTTGACGCAGCTCGACGGCTCGGCGCTCCGCTTCCGCCATCGCCTGCGCACCTTCGACTTTGGCTACGCGCTGCCGTTCGGCGCGCGCTACGCTTTTGGGGGACGGCTCGGCGGACTTCTTGCTGCTCATCTCTTTGCCGGCTTCCGAACGGGTATCGCCCGCTCAATCCTGGGGACCGAGCGGGCAATGCGGCCATTTCAGTACATCCGTGAAATGGCGCAGCGAACTAAGCCAGCGACAGACTTTCCGCGCTGACCTTGCCGCGCATCTTGTCGGTCTTGAGTTCGTACGAAACCTTCTGGCCCTCGGCGAGGCCCGGCAGGCCAGCGCGCTCGACCGCGCTGATGTGCACGAACACATCAGTTCCGCCGTCGTTGGGCTGGATGAAGCCAAAACCCTTTTGGCCGTTGAACCACTTGACAGTACCTGTCGGCATTCTTCTCTCCAAAGCGCGCACGCGCATATCCCGCGTGACAATCACGCAAGTCAGATTCAACTATGTCGATGTCTTTGGAAAAAGGAGCCCGCGGGCGCGCATTCAACAAGGCACAGCGGCTAATCGAATGCGCAACCCTATACCGCATGGCGGCCGTTGGCAAGAGCAGCGGGAATTGGGCTCTCGGCCCAGGGGAATGCAGCCGGCTGCGATCGCCACGTGTACCTTCGTCGGTAACGGAACCCGCTGGTTCCGAATTCGTTATTCATGTTCCTTTTCGGCCGCAATCCGAGTCGCTAATCTGCGTGCTCGTGCGGCGTCATCAACGCCCTTTTCGGGGAAAAGCGGCAGGAAAATCAATGACTGCTACGATCAACGCGGCTCAGAACGGTGAACCCGGTGATTTGCCGAGAGTTTCGACCGGCAGCGACGGCCTGGACGATATCCTGGGCGGCGGCTTCGACGCCAACCGGATGTACCTCTACGAGGGCAGGCCCGGCACCGGCAAAACCACGCATCGCGCTGCAATTCCTGCTCGAGGGCGCCCGCGACGGCGAGCGCGTGCTCTACATCACGCTGTCCGAGACAAAGCGCGAGCTGAACCTGGTCGCGCAGCGGCACGGCTGGTCGCTGGACGGCGTCGACATCTTCGAACTGGTCCCGCCCGAGACGACGCTCGATCCGGAGCGCGAGCTGACCGTATTCCATCCTGCCGAGATGGAGCTGAGCGAAACCACCAAGCTGATCTTCAAGGAGGTCGAGCGGATCAATCCCGCCCGCGTGGTGCTCGACAGCCTCTCCGAGCTGCGCCTGCTGGCGCAGAGCCCGCTGCGCTACCGCCGCCAGGTTCTGGCCCTGAAGCATTTCTTCACCAGCCGCAATTGCACGGTCGTGCTGCTCGACGATCTCTCCTCGTCCCAGGACGACCTGCAGCTTCATTCCATCGCGCACGGCGTGGTGATGCTCGAGCAGCTCGCCATCGATTACGGCGCAGAGCGGCGGCGGCTGCGCGTGATCAAGATGCGCGGCATCCAGTTTCGCGGCGGCTACCACGATTTCACGATCGAAAAGGGCGGACTGCGGATCTTTCCGCGCCTGATCGCGGCCGAGCATCACAAGCCGTTTCGTCGGCGAGGTGACGCCAAGCGGCAATGCCGAGCTCGACCAGCTCCTGGGCGGCGGCCTCGAGCGCGGCACCAACGCCCTGCTGATCGGCGCGGCCGGCGTCGGCAAATCGTCGGTTGCCCTGACCTATGCGATCGCCGCCGCCGAACGCGGCGAGCATGCCGTGTTCTTCGCCTTCGATGAAGGCCGCGGCACGGTTGAAGCCCGCGCCCGCACGCTCGGCCTGCCGCTCGAAAAACATGTCGACGTCAGGGCTTATCCGATTTCAGCAGATCGATCCTGCCGAGCTGTCGCCCGGCGAGTTCGCCGCCAACTGGTGCGCAAGAGCGTCGAAGTGGACAACGCCCGCATTGTCATCATCGACAGCCTGAACGGCTATCTGAACGCGATGCCGGATGAGCGATTTCTCATTCTGCAGATGCATGAGCTCCTGACCTATCTCGGGCAGCAGGGCGTGCTGACCATTCTGGTCCTGGCCCAGCATGGCCTGGTCGGTCCAATGGATACGCCGCTCGACATCAGCTATTTGAGCGATGCGGTGCTGATGCTGCGCTACTTCGAGTTGGGCGGAACGGTGCGGCGCGCCCTGTCGGTCGTCAAGAAGCGCAGCGGCAATCACGAACATACGATCCGCGAATTCCGCCTCAGCAGCAACGGCATCACGCTCGGACCGCCGCTGAAGGACTTCAGCGGCATCTTCTCCGGCAATCCGCGTTATACCGGCACTGCCATCCCGGAAGGACCGGCCGGATGAGCACCGAGCTGGATCACGCGCGTTCTCGTGTTTGCTCCGATCGGCCGGGACGGACCGGCCTCCGCCGAACTCTTCCGTCAGCTCGAATCTCGAGGCGATCAGCTGTGCGAAGTCTTCCCGACCTGGTCGCCGAGATGACGGCCGGGGTGGGCGCCGTTTTTCTTGCCGAGGAAGGTCTGTTCGGCAAGGATACGGCGCCGCTGGCACAGTGGATCGAGACGCAACCGCCCTGGTCCGACCTTCCGTTCGTGGTTCTCACCAGTCATCGCGAGCAGCCGGCGGTCGTCGCCTGGCGCCGCAGCATAGTCGAGTTGCTCCGTAACGTTTCGCTGCTCGAGCGTCCGGTGCAGCCGATCACGCTGACCAGCGCGATTCAGTCGGCGATGCGGGCGCGCCGGCGGCAATACGAGATTCGGACCTTGCTCAAGGCGCGTGAGCAGACCGCCCAGCAACTCGAGCAGCTTGTGGTCGAGCGCACGCGGGCGCTCGCGGAAGCCAACAGGCAGCTGCGCATCGAAATGGACGAGCGCGCCCGGGTCGAGGAGACGCTTCGCCACGCTCAGAAGATCGAAGCCATCGGCCAGCTGACTGGCGGCGTGGCCCACGATTTCAACAATCTGCTGATGGTGATTTCCGGCGGGCTCGACATGCTCGACCGCCAAGCCGATCCGAATCGCCGTCGACGCTTGATGGACGGCATGATCCAGGCGGCGCAGCGCGGCGCCAGCTTGACCCGGCAGCTTCTCGCCTTCTCACGCCGCCAAAAGCTCCGGCCGGAGCCTGTCGAGGTCGCCTCGCAGATCGGCGGCATGCGCGAGCTGCTCGATCGAAGCCTGAGAGGCGACGTTCATGTCGAGTTCGATTTTCCGGAGACTCTATGGCCGGTCGAGGTCGATCCCGGTGAACTGGAGCTGGTCATTCTCAACCTCGCCGTCAACGCGCGGGACGCGATGCCCAACGGCGGCACCATCATTGTCCGCGGCGAGAATCTGCCTGACCTCAGGGATGAGCAGATCGCCGGCGACTACGTGTGCCTGTCGGTCATCGATACCGGCACCGGCATGAGCGCAGACGTGCTGGCGCGCGTGTTCGAGCCATTCTTCACGACCAAGGACATTGGCAAGGGTTCGGGACTGGGCCTCGCACAGGTCCATGGATTTGTCGACCCAGTCGCGCGGCGCGGTACGCGTCAAATCGGAAATCGGCAAAGGGACGAGCGTCGAGCTCTATCTGCCCCGCTCACGAAAGTCCCCTGCCAAGGCGCGTCATTTGATCGAGTTGCACGAGGTCAGGACGCGGCCGAAGAAGGGCACTCACGGCCAGGTTCTGGTGGTCGAGGATGATGATGAAGTCGCCGCGTTGGTCAGCGAGATGCTGGCGCAACTCGGCTACGAAGTCACCCGCGCGGCGAGTGCCGCGGCAGCCCTCGGCGCCTTGGCCGACGGTCGCGCCGTGGATCTGGTGTTTTCGGACATCATGATGCCGGGCGGCATGAATGGGGTCGAGCTCGCACGAGAGATCAAGAGGCGACGAAGCGACATACCGGTCTTGCTGACCAGCGCATATGCCGAAGCCGCGATCCATGACGCCGAAGGCGCAGGTGTCCAGATCTTGCCGAAGCCCTACCATATCGACGAGCTCGCCGCGGCACTGAGCGCGGCAAAGTCAGATCTGCGACTCGAATCGCAGCGCTCGGGCACCTCCTGACGTCGGAAGCTCTCGACGAAGGCGTGCGAAGCCACGTCGCGGCTAGAGCTGACCGGCTGCGCCGCAAAGATCGTGAACGGCCTTGATGATCCGGTACGACTCCGTCGGCTTTTGCAGGCAAGGCAGATGCGAAAGCTCCGCTGGAATGACATGGGCATCGTAGCCGGTCACCAGCACCACGGAAATGCCGCGGGCCAGCAAATCCCTTGCTGGATCGAAGCACGGCCCCTGTCCGAGATTGACGTCGACCACTGCGCAATCGGCGTGATGCTGCTCCAGCTGCCGCAACGCGGTCTCGGCATCCGGGCAGGGACCGAGCACGCGAGCGCCGGCATTCTCAAGCCATTGCCGCATGTCGTCGGCGATGTAGTAGTCGTCTTCCATCACGAGAACATCCAGGCCATCGAGCGAAACGGGATTCACGGCATTATCCTTTCCAAGGGTTCGCGTTGCGAAAAGCCGCAGGCGCATTTGTCTGAAGTGTGCTTGTGCCGGGGCGAAGCGGGAAGGCGATCTCGCAGCGAAGCCCCGGATCGAACGTCATGCGGCCCCGCCCGCCGAGCTCGTACGGCACGCGGCGCGTCACCAGCTCGGTGCCGAAGCCCTTCCTTGACATCGTGTCGGTCGCGACCGCCACGCCGCTTTCGCGCCATGTCAGCTCCAGCCATTTGTCATCGGCTCGCTGCACGACGTCCCAGCGGATGTCGACATGACCGGCCGGCTGGCTGAACGCACCATGTTTCACGGCATTGGTCGCAAGCTCATGAACGGCAAGTGTGAGGATTTCGGCGGCCTTGGCGGCCAGCGTGACTGAAGGCCCTGATATAGCCAGGCGCGCCTCGTTCGGACTGTGGACTAGGAGCTCGTCATGCACCAATCTCTCGATATCGACTCCGACATCGGTCCCTCGTGTCAGCAAGGCCTGGGTTCTTGCCATCGCGGCGATCCGGCCATCGAGCTCGGCGCGGAATTCCGCCACGGTCTCGCTGCTGGCGCCCCGGTTGATGATTGACCGCACCATGGCAAGCACATTGCGGACACGGTGCTGCAACTCGGCCAGCAGCACCCCTTGCCGCTCTTCGTCGCGCCGCCGTTCCGTGACGTCCTGGCCGATCTTCATGAAGCCGCGCACGCGACCGCCGGGATAGCGGAGCGCGACGGTCTGACCATCGATGAAAATGGGCGTGCCATCCTTGCGCATATGCCAGCGCACATCCGGTGCGGTGTCGTGGCCGCGGGCATGCTCGACCTCGCGTTCAGGCACACCGCTTTTCTGGTCTTCTGGCAGGAAAGTGACCGCTGCCGGCTTGCCGACGACCTCGTCCTCGCGCCAACCGAACACTGCGGCAGCGCCGGGAAGCCAGTCCGTGATGATGCCATCCGGATCGGTGATGAAGATGGCGTAGTCACGCGCACTGTCGACGATCAACCGGAAGCGCTCGGCGGTGCGCTTCAACTCGCCGATGTGACGCAGGCGGTCAATGACTGGGCCCAGAAGCGATGCGTAGGTACGCAGGAACTGAATATCGTCATCACCGAACTCGCGCGTTTCGCGCGAATCCACTTGCAGGAGGCCATAGGCTTCGCCGCCGGGCAGGAAGATCGGCACATTGACGATCGCGATGATGCCGTGGGCTTTCATGAAGGGTGGAAAATCAAACCGCTTCTCTGCATTGATGTCCTGGGTGACGACCGGCGCGGCCCGCTGGATGGCATACGTCTCGGAGGAGCGCTCGTTCAGGCCAAGCCGCTGCTGTCCGACGATGCCCTCGTTCCAGCCGATGCCGGCCCGAATCAGTCCCGAGCCGCTGTCGCGCTCGATCTCGACGACCTTTGCAAATTCAGTCCGTAGCGCGTCTGCGATCACCCGGCATGCTTCCGTCAGGATGGGCTCCAGATCGTCGCAGCGCAGCACGAACTCGCCGAATCGGGCGAGCGCGCGCTGACGTTCAAGAAGCTCGTCACGATCTGCCATTCCGTCAGGCGGCGTCCTTGAGTTACCCGGCCCATCGTTCGATCCGTCGCAGGCAATTGATGGTCGCGCTCAACGTTCCTAAGGCGCACCGTCGTGGCGACGCCCGGTTGTCGGCCTGTTGCGACGGCGGTGCGGGCGCGCCTGGCGTGCCTGTTCCGGTGAGCGTCGCGGTGATGCGCCGGCGTGTTGAATGCCTTTGGAACCAACCGGACCCGTGCTAGTCTACCTTTATCACTGACTCAGGCTCTTGCCCGTAGGCGTCAGTGGCTGAGAGACCGAGAGCGCTCCCGCCTGCACAAGCAGAGGGAGACGCTCATGACGAGCCGTCCACCAGTCTATCACCCATTTGGCAGCCATTCCGATCAGAGCGCAGAGGTGCGGCGCCTGTTGCAGGAGGCTAACGATTTGCTGCAGGCATCGCTGCCGGACACGTTCCTGGGACGCAAGACCTTCGAACCGTTCCCTTGGGACGCCGAGCGGCGGCCTCTGGGCAATGAGCGGCGATTCCAGCCTGAACTCCGGACGCGTGAGCATGTCGCGGGCCAATATGCCGAGTCGCGGCCGGCCGCCGACCTCTGGGTCTTGATCCATGTTAACCTCGCGGCCGATCTGCCGGAGCACGCCCATGAGTAACGACGACGCGGAGTGGTTCGCGAGATGCATGGTCGCCAAGATCGAGCGCATCAGGGCGGCGAACGAACTGGCGCGTGAGATGCTCAGCCGTTCCTACGAACAGCTCGCGAAATCGGAAGCGCTGCTGAGGCTCGGTGTTCCCGCGGTCTGGCATCCTGAGCCGCCGGCGAGCTGTCCATCTGCGCCCGCGATTGACCCAGGTGCTGGCGAGGCGTCGGGCTCGGCCGCACCATCCCCGGATGTCTGATCGGCTTTTCGACAGCCTCGACGCGGTGAGGGCGTGGTCGGCCCGATTGCCGATCGGCGTACCGAGCTACGGCGCGAGCCGTGCCAGTCCGGTCCAGTCGAAATCGATGCCGTGACCGGGGCGCGTCGGCGCCAAAGCCAGACCATCCTCGAGCACCAGCGGGTGCGCGATGTAGCGGTCGAGCCCGAACCCGTGCGCTTCCAGGTAAGAGCGGTTGGGGCAGGCGGCGAGCAGATGGACGGTGATGTCGTGCGCGCCGTGGCTGGTGACCGGAAGATTGAAGGCTTCCGCGAGCCGCGCGATCTTCATGAAGGATGTGACGCCGCCGCAATTGGTAACGTCGGGCTCGGGATAGGACACCGCGCCCGCGGCGATGTAGTTCTTGAAATCCCAGAGCGAGCGCAGGTTCTCACCCGCGGCAATCGGCACGCCGCCCGCCGCGAGGACGCGGGCGTGACCGGCGACATCGTCGGGAATGATCGGCTCCTCGAGCCAGGTGAGGTCGAATGGCCTGAGCGCGCGGGCTGCACGGATCGCCTGCTCCACCGTCCACTTCATGTTGGCGTCCGCCATCAGCGGAAAGCCGTCGCCGAGATGCTTGCGCATCGCCGCGACACGGGCAACGTCGGAGGCGAGATCGGGACGACCCACCTTCAGCTTGATGGCGCGAAAGCCTTTTGCGAGATTGTCGTCGGTCTGGATCAACAGCGCCTCGACCGACAGATCGAGATCGATGCCGCCGGCGTAGCAGGGCACGCGGGCATCGAAGCCGCCGAGCAGGCGAAACAGCGGCAGATTGGCCCGCCGCGCCTTCAGGTCCCACAGTGCGATGTCGAGCGCCGAGAGCGCCAGCACGGCGGCGCCGCCGCGCCCGCCATAATGCAGGCCCCACCAGACCTGATGCCAGAGCGCCTCGGTGTCGTCGGCCTCGCGGCCCTCCACCAGCTCCGGGATTTCCCTGCGCAGGATGTCGGCAATGGCGCCGCCATTGCGGCCGACCGTATAAGTGTATCCCACGCCCTCGGCACCATCGGCATCGCGAACGCGGCAGGTGACGAGCTCGAACGCCTTGATCTCACCATGCGTGCTGTCGGACAACGTCACCGTGAGGGGAATGCGGTAGAGTCCGGTCTCGGTCGTCGTGATGCGCGCCATTTTCGGTCCCTCCCTGCTTTTTTATTGACGTTAGGCCGATCGCGCCAGCCGGGCAATCCGCTCGCGACGTCGACTTGATGTCGATGCAGGTTGTTGACGGCGGGCGATTCCAACGGGATTTATGCGTTCTTGGCGTGCTACACCAATTGCGACCTTCCCGATTGAGTTGCGGTTGAGCCTCACGACTGCGCCGGACCCGCAGTCCCCGATGTGACGATGTTTGGCTCACTAAGTCGTCCCGGCGAACCGCTCCTTGCCGCCGAGCCAAGGCCGTTGCGTTTCAACGCGCGGCCGATTTCTTGTAGATGTCGATGGCTCGCTCGAGGTCGGCATATTCATCACAAGGGATGAGGCAGAGGGCTTCGAGCGCGCCCAGGAGCTGCTCGGCCTTGGCCGGTTCGCCAAGCACCAGATAGGCTTCGCCGAGATGCTCGTGCGCGCTGCGGTGGCGCGGATTGAGCATCAGCGCCTGCTGATAATGGCTGATCGCCGGACCAAGCTGACGTGTCGTCGATAGGCATAGCCGATGTAGTTCTGGATGTCGGCGTTCTCCGGATCGCGCAAGGCGGCGCGTTCGAACGCCGCGATGGCACCGTGCCAATCCTCTGCGGCGAGCGCCTGTTTGCCGCCCTTGAAATCGGGGTCGAGCTGCGCCCAATCCGCATCCGGCACTGCGGAGGTCATGGTGGTGCAGATCGGCCAGGCCTCCGGCGCAACTGAGGTCCCGGCGCGGCGGTCAGGCCCGCCGAACAGCGGTGCGGTCCACCGCTCCGGTAGGCTTCCGGGGGAGACCGCGGCTCCGGCGACCAGCAGCCCGAGCACCGCAGCCACGGTGATCGCACGGGTCACAGCCGTCGTCCGGCCATTGCCGGCCGCATGGCTTCCGTCGGCTGGCCGAATGTCATTTGCGTGATTCACCCACCGTGTCGCCCTGACGAGGATATGCCCTTGCCTCGCGTATTTCCGCCCGCTCCGTATCGGCGTTCTTGGTGAGCTCCAGGAGACGGTCGAAGTACTGCGCTGCCTTCTGGCGGTCGCCAGCGGCGTCCGCCGCGCGGGCGGCGCCCCAGAACCCGCGCAAGCGGTTGGGAGTCTGCTTGAGCGCGGTTTCATACTCGCTCAAGGCGGCTGCGGGCTGGTCGACCGCGAGAAGCAGCTCCCCGAGCTGCTCGCGGAACGGAAACAGACGGTTCTCCATCGCAACATGTTTGAGGCTGCCACCTTCGCTGTCGGCGGCCGCCCGCATCATCTTCACGGCGCGATCGCGATCGCCTTCTTTCAGCGCTACCCAGGCGGCAATCGCGAGCATCTGCTCTTCGGTGCGGTCTGCCCAGTAGGACTGATCCGCGCTTTGCAGGGTCGCGCGCAGCGCCTTCATGGCGTCGATCTCCTCCCTTGCGCCAGCAAGATCGCCGGTGCGCGCCATGCCGAGGCCGCGCGTGAAGCGGATCAGAGAGTCGGCCATCGGATATTTGGTGGAGGTCATCGGCAGGGCTGCCGCACCGACCCAGTCTGCCCGTTCCAGCACGTAGCGCGCAGGCATGGCGGCCTTGGCGGTGAAATTGACGAAGTTGATCGGCCGGTCGCCGCGATCGGCGGTCGCGAGCGATTTCTTGATCATCGCGTCGGCTTTGGCATCCTGAGCAAGCTGCAGATGCGCATAGACCGTGAAATCCGCAGCGTGATAATAGTCCGGCTGGATCTCGAGCGCTGAGGCATTCGAGGCGATGGAGTCTTCCCGCAGCCCGACCATGGAATAGATGTGCGAGGGCATGTGCCGCGCATGCGGCACGGCCGGGGCGATAGCGGCATAGCGGCGCGCCGCTGCGACGCCCTTTTCGGCCAGCGGCGCGAAGTCGTAGGCGTGAATGAGGTAGTGCGTCACGCCCGGATGCTGCGGGTTCTGTTCATACAGCTTCTCCAGCATTGATGCGGATTTGAGCTGGTTGGCATAGGTGAGGTCGTTCTTCTGCGCAGAGGCCTGCAACGTCAGCGCATAGTAAACCTGGACCTCGTAATCGTCGGGATAAGTTTGCGCCATCCGCTCCATCGCGGCGTTGTACGCCGCCAGGCGCGCATTCACCGGCACCTTGTCGTAGTCACGGAAATAGGCGCTCAGTGCGTCGATCCAGTCGCGCTCGCGCGGGGTCTTCGGCTCCGTCGCTTGTGCCTTCTGCAATGCGTCCCAGGCCGCCTGCGCCTCGGCGCGCGTCGGTGTGGTCGCCAGCGTGTTGCCGAGCAGGTCCATCGCCACCCCCCAATAGGCCATGGCGCAGCTCGGATCCTGCTGCAGAATTGCTTCGAACTTGCGTCGTGCGATCAGGAACCAATATGAATGCAGCATCGCGACGCTGCGGTCGAACTCATCCTGCACGGCGGGATTACAGGAGGTAGGGAAGGTCACCTTGCCGAGTTGTTGGTCCTGCTGGCCGATCGCGCCACTTGCCAATGCGGCAGTGACCAGCCCGGTCACAAACGCCATCCGCGCGGACTGAGTGCTCATCGTATGTCTCCCGTCGCCTGATCGCGCGCGAGCCTGTTCGAGCCGCTCGCCACGCTTCGGTCTGCCGCGTTTCCGCAAACGTTTCCATTCGATTGCCGCACCGAGCATGGTGCTGAGCACGTTGGCTCGTGCAGCGCGAACGACGCCGGAGAAAATTTGCGTGATGCTGCCCGGCGACGACGCTATTGCTGCCCGTCATGTGCGAGCGTGCGGCCCCGCGCGGGGCGGCGGCTTGCGGCGGGAAGATTACTCCACATCTCCCGTCCCAAAAAGGCAGGGAGACTTCCGTACCTTGCGCCGCCTTCGCCGCGAGCGGCCGGGATCGCCGGATAGCGTTTGTTGGCGCGGTATCATCTCGTGCCTGTGGGCAGATCGGAAAGCAAGTATAGCCAACCAAGCAAGGTCGCGACGGACAACATCGTCGTGATCGAAACGGTGCCCGCGACCAGCGGCTCCTCGACCTTGTACGCATGTGCCAGGACGTACACTGTCTTTGCGGTCGGCACGGCCGCGCAGACGACGGCCGCGACCGTGTAGAGTGGATTGAGGCCGGAAGCCACCGAGATGCCGTAGACGATTGCCGGCATGATCACGAGCTTCACGGCCGCGAGCACGAGCGACGCCGAAAGGTTCGCGCGCAGTCCTTCGGCCGACAGGCCAAGCCCGATGGCAAAGAGCGCGCAAGGCGTAAGTGCGGCCGCGATGATGTTCAGATAGCCGGCAACGGGGGCCGGAATCGGCAGGCCCGCGATCGCCCACGCCAAGCCGAGCAGGGTCGATAGCACCATCGGATTGAGCACGATCTGCTTCACCAAGGTAATCGGGTGCGCTTTCGATGCGCGCGCGCCGCTCTTGTCGCTCTCCAGCAGGACCACCGTCACCGGGAACATGACGGCCGCCACGAATACGGTCGCGACCGCCGCGGGCAAGACAGCTGGCTGGCCGTAGATGGCGTGCAGGATCGGCAGCGCGACGAATCCGGTATTGGTCATCGCCGCCGTCATGCCCTGCATCGTGCTGCTGGCCAGATCATGCTTCCCTCCAGCGCGAACCGGCAGGAACACGAGCGCGAAGCAGAGGAGGGAGCCGCCTCCGAATGCGAGCAGGAAGCGCCACTCCAGCAGGTTGCGCGCCGGCTCTTGCGCGATGGTGACGAACAGCAGCGCCGGCATTGCAACGTTGTAGGCGAATTGCACCAGCCCATCGGCAAGCGAACGGGACAGGTAACCGAGCCACCCGGCCAGCCAACCTGTGACGATGATCGCAAACACGGGCAGAACCAGGCTGGCGACCTCCATCTGACGTCTCCTTTTCGTGTGACGACGCGTCCAAGCCTGAAGTGCAGGAAAGCATACCCTGCAGAGCGTTGTCCCGGGAGCCTTGCGACCTCGAAGCAGAAGTGGATCAGCAGGTTCGATTATTACATGAGCTGAGGCCGCCGCGAGGCGGCCGTTCTTGCTCGATAGGAGAACGACCCCCGCGTGACGCAAGCGTGTAAGTCGCTGACTGCGTTCGATTTGGTTTAAGAGACTACCGACCGCGGATCGCGCTGACCCCAGCGTCCGGCTTCGGCCAGCGCGATGAAGCGCTCGACGCTAGCGTTGAACAGCGACGGCTCCTCCAGGTTCAGCACGTGGCCCGATTTCGGGAAGAAGGTTAGGCCGGAGGCGGGGAGATGCCTCTTCAGAAACAGGCTCGGCGCAATGCAGGCGTCGTCCTCGTCGCCGCAGATGATCAGCGCCGGCGTGGTGACCTTATTGATCGCGTCCGTCATCGTGTAGATCGACGGACGGCCGCCTTGAAAGCCGCGCATGGTGTTGGCCGAGCCCTTGGCGTCGTGGCGCGCCAGCGCGGCGTAGAAATCCGCGTGTCCCCGTGGGTCCTTGACCAGAAACGGAATCCGGCCCGGCGCCTCGCGCGTCACCTTGGCCACCTCCACCGATCCCAGCGTCTCGAACTGCTCGGCATTGGTGCGGCACTGGGCGCGGAAGGCGTCGAGATTGTCGAGCGCGGAGCCCGAGCCCACGCCGGCCAGCGTCATCGAGCGCACGCGCGCGGGCGCGTGCAGCGCGGCCTGCAGCGACGAGTAGGAGCCCATCGAGAGGCCGACGAAATGTGCCGCCGCGATCTGAAGATGGTCAAGCACCGCGAGCGCGTCGGTATAGAAATGCTCATAGGTGTAGGCGTCCGCGGAAGGCGGCACGTCTGACGGCGTGTAGCCGCGCGCCGAATAGGCGATGCAGCGATGGCCGCGCGAGAAGTAGCGCATCTGCGGCTCCCAATTGGTGTGGTCGGCCGCGAATTCGTGCAGAAAGAGGATCGGCGTGCCATGGCCGGCTTCCTCGAAATAAAGACGTACACCGTCCTGCGTGACCGCGTGGGGCATTGTCGACGTCCTTCTTGTTAGGTCGCGTGTCTCAAGCGAAGTGAGCATCGCAGTTCACATTTCGGGCGGCAACTTTGGCACCGCGCGCTCGGCTTCAGTCATGCAGTCAGCGCAGACCCTCCTGTCCATCGTCGCTGTTTTACCGCTCCCCGCCTTTTTTTCGTCACATCGCGCCACTTAACGGACGACCCGCAGTCGGTAGTTGGGAGCCGGCCGGCAACAAGGGGGTGTCCACGTCACGTACAGGGGCAAGACGAAAAAGGATTGAGTGAGTATGGTTGTGTCTCGTTTGCGTCGATTGCTGCAGCTGGCAGCGCTCGTCATCTGTTCGGCGGTCGTTGCCGCCTCCGCGACTCCGGCCTCGGCCCGTTCGCATCATCACGGCGCAGGGCATCACGCCCGTGCAAGTCATCATCAGACATTTCGCCCGGCGCCATGTCCATCATTTCAGGTCTTACGCCCGTGCATCGCGCTGGGAGCGCGGCGTGGCGCAAATGCGCTCCGGCGGCTTTGCCGACACGCAGGCGAGCCTGATGATGCCGGGCAGCGCATCTGAGGGCATGGCACGACAGGGTATGGCGACGTCGGGCGGCTTCGGTGGATCGAACGTCGTCGCCGACGGCGCGGCGCTATCTCGGCGGCAATCCGACCAGCCGCCGCAGCCTATGGTGCGCGCGCTTCATGAATATGGTGCTGGAGCAAACCGGCCATCGCGGCACCGGCTCCGATCTGGCGCGCTCGTTTGCGAGCTACGGCCAGCGGGTCGCGGGCCCGGAAGTGGGCGCCATCGCGGTGATGGGCCGTCGCGGCGGCGGCCATGTCGGCGTCGTCTCGGGCATCGATGCCAATGGCAACCCGATCCTGATCTCCGGCAACAACGGCAATCGCGTTCGCGAAGCGCCGGTGTCGCGCGGCCGGATCTACGCCTACGTGATGCCGAACTGATCGTTGGTGCGGATCTCTTCCGTTGTCATTCCGGGGCGCGCGTCAGCGCGAACCCGGAATTCGTTTTGCCTCATGCTCGCCGGTAAGATGGATTTCGGGTTCAGCCGCTTACGCAGCTGCCCCGGAACGACGACAGAAATTGCAATCGGCCTTCGCGCAGGTACTCACACCAGGCTCGGCTGCTCGACCATGAGCTGATCGCCGATGGCGATGTCGCCATCCTCGATCACCTCGGCATAGATGCCGCATTCGTTGTTGCCGCGGTGGCGCAGCAGCGCGGGCGGAATCTCGAGGTCGCGCGCCGCAGTCTCGGGATCGACATTGACGGCGGCGCAGCGGGTGATGGTCTTGACCACCTTGAGCCGCGCCGCGCCGATGCGCAGCGTCTCGCCGACCATGCCGGCTTCGCGCCAGGCCGGCCAGCCGGTCACATAGACGTTGGCGCGGAAGCGCAGCGGATGGACGGTTGCGCCCACCATGGTCTCGATCTCCGCAATGCTTGCGAGATTGATGATCGAGACCACCTTGCGGGCGACGTCGGAGAAGCTGTGGCCGCGGCTGGAGAGGACTTTCGGCGGGCCGCGGAGCTCGTCGGCGAAGTTGGCTGCGAAGAAAGCTTCGAGCGACGCGCGCCCGGACGCTGTCTCCAGATCGCCTCGCGCGACCACCTCGCCGTCCTTGCTGATGGTTAGCACGTGCGTCGCGTCGTCGAACCGGCTTCGGAAGCCGGCCAGCCGCTCATTGCGCATCAGCATCAAATAGACGGTCTTGCTCTTCCAGGCCGGCGCCGCCGGATCGAATCCGCTCGGGCCGTTCTCGATTGCGTAGCGGCGATCGGCGGGCAGGGTCTGGCCGATCCGCAACGGAGCCGACGTCAGCCGTTCGGGGCTGAGGCCTTTGATCGGGTAGCGGTACAGGCCGGCGATGGTGGCGGCGCGATTTTCGGTCATCCACTTTAGGTAAAAGATTCCGCGGCATACGGGAACACGAAATTGTGACGGCGCCCCTTCCGTTCAAGGCCCGTGCTTCCCACATTTGCCTCAAGCCGGCGGCGACAATGCCGGCGACGCGGCCGCTCGGCCTCGTGTTGACGGACGTCAATGCGAGCCGCACGGAACCCAATGAAGATGCCGCAGCAAGTGCCTTCGGGGCTGACGCGGCAGGCTGAGGGACATGATCCATGAACATTGAAAAATATACCGAGCGCGCGCGGGGCTTCATCCAATCCGCGCAGTCGCTGGCCGTGCGCGACGGCCACCAGCAGTTCTCGCCGCTGCATCTTCTCAAGGTGCTGCTCGACGACGGTGAGGGTTTGGCCGGCGGTCTGATCGACCGCGCCGGCGGCAATTCGCGCGCCATCCTGAAAGCAACCGAGGACGCGCTAAACAAGCTGCCGAAGGTCTCGGGCAGCGGGGCCGGGCAGGTCTATCTGTCGCCGGAGCTGGCGCGTGCCTTCGATGCGGCGGAGAAGGCGGCCGAGAAGGCCGGCGACAGTTTCGTCACCGTCGAGCGATTGCTGCTGGGTCTGGCGCTGGAGAAGAACAGCGAAGCCGGCGGCATCCTGAGCAAGGGCGGCGTCACGGCGCAAAGCCTCAACGCGGCGATCGAAACGCTTGCGCAAGGGTCGCACCGCCGACAGCGCCACGGCCGAGAACGCCTATGACGCGCTGAAGAAATATGCCCGCGACCTGACCCAGGCTGCGCGTGACGGCAAGCTCGACCCGGTGATCGGCCGCGACGAGGAGATCCGCCGCACCATTCAGGTGCTGTCGCGGCGAACCAAGAACAATCCCGTGCTGATCGGCGAGCCCGGCGTCGGCAAGACCGCCATCGTCGAGGGCCTGGCGCTGCGCATCGTCAATGGCGACGTGCCGGAGAGCCTGCAGGACAAGAAGCTGCTGTCGCTCGACCTCGGCGCGCTGATCGCGGGCGCGAAATATCGCGGCGAGTTCGAGGAGCGGCTGAAGGCCGTGCTGCAGGAAGTCACCGCGGGCGAGGGCAACTTCATCCTCTTCATCGACGAGATGCATACGCTGATCGGCGCCGGCAAGGCCGACGGCGCGATGGATGCGTCCAACCTGCTGAAGCCGGCGCTGGCGCGCGGCGAGCTGCACTGCATCGGCGCCACCACGCTCGACGAGTACCAGAAGCATGTCGAGAAGGATGCCGCGCTGGCGCGGCGCTTCCAGCCGATCTTCGTCACCGAGCCGTCGGTCGAGGACACCATCTCGATCCTGCGCGGCCTGAAGGACAAATACGAGCAGCATCACGGCGTGCGCATCACCGACTCTGCGCTGGTGGCCTCGGCCACGCTTGTCGAACCGCTACATCACCGACCGCTTCCTGCCCGACAAGGCCATCGATCTGATGGACGAGGCGGCGGCGCGGCTGAAGATGCAGGTCGACTCCAAGCCCGAGGAGCTGGACTCGCTGGATCGCGAGATCATCCGGCTCAAGATCGAGCAGGAGGCGCTGAAGAAGGAGAGCGATCCCGGCTCCAAGAGCCGGCTGCAGACGCTGGAGAAGGATCTTGCCGAGCTTCAGGAGAAGTCGGCGGTGCTGACCGCGAAGTGGAGCGCCGAAAAGAGCAAGCTGTCGAACGCGCAGAAGCTGAAGAGCGAGCTGGATGGCTTGCGCATCGAGCTCGCCAACGCGCAGCGCCGCGGCGAGTACCAGAAGGCGGGCGAGCTGGCCTATGGCCGGATCCCCGAGCTGGAGAAGCGGCTGGCCGACATCGAGGCCAAAGAGAATGCCGGCGAGATGATGGAGGAGGCGGTCACCGCCAACCACATCGCGCAGGTGGTCTCGCGCTGGACCGGCGTGCCGGTCGACAAGATGCTGGAAGGCGAGAAGGACAAGCTGCTCAAGATGGAGGAGGGCTTAGGTCGGCGCGTCGTCGGCCAGGCCGAAGCGGTGCATGCGGTCGCGACCGCGGTGCGGCGTTCGCGTGCCGGCCTGCAGGACCCGCACCGGCCGATGGGCTCGTTCATGTTCCTGGGGCCCACCGGCGTCGGCAAGACCGAGCTGACCAAGGCGCTCGCCGAGTTCCTGTTCAACGACGAGACCGCGATGGTCCGCCTCGACATGTCCGAGTACATGGAGAAGCACTCGGTGTCGCGGCTGATCGGCGCGCCTCCCGGCTATGTCGGCTATGACGAAGGCGGCGCGCTCACCGAAGCGGTGCGGCGCAGGCCTTATCAGGTCGTGCTGTTCGACGAGATCGAGAAGGCGCATCCGGATGTCTTCAACGTGTTATTGCAGGTGCTCGACGACGGCCGCCTGACCGATGGCCAGGGCCGCACCGTCGACTTCCGCAACACGCTGATCATCATGACCTCGAATCTCGGCTCCGAATTCCTGGTCAACCAGCCGGAGGGCGAGGACACGTCGGAGGTGCGCGAGCTGGTGATGGGCACGGTGCGGGCGCATTTCCGGCCCGAGTTCCTGAACCGGGTCGACGAGATCATCCTGTTCCACCGCTTGCAGAAGAGCGAGATGGGCCGGATCGTCGAGATCCAGTTCGGACGGCTGACCAAGCTGCTGGAGGATCGCAAGATCACGCTGACGCTCGATGCGGCAGCGCGCGACTGGCTCGCGGACAAGGGCTGGGATCCGGCCTATGGCGCGCGCCCGTTGAAGCGGGTGATCCAGCGCAACGTCCAGGATCCGCTGGCCGAGATGATTCTCGCCGGCGAGGTGCGGGACGGCGACAACGTTGCGATCTCCGCGGAAGGCAACGTGCTGACCTTCAACGGCAAGGCGCACCGCACCGCCGAGATCGCCCAGTTCGAGGCGCCAATTCCGAAGCGCAAGTTGAACTGAGGCCATTGGCTCGCGAGAGCTGCTCTGCTGCCGAAACAAAAGCCCTCTCCGCTCGCAGCGGAGAGGGCCTTTTTTTGATATCTGAGGGAGGGATGTTCGCCGACCTAGCGGCTGGCGGACGTCGCCTGCATCTGCAGCGGACCGGCGTCCGAGAGGCGGGCGCTGGAGCCGTTGCGGCCGGTCATCATGGCATCGATCCGGTCGCGCTCCTTCTCGAAGGACGCCATCATCGGCCCCTCGAGCGAGCGGCCGCGCGGCAGTTTTACGCGCAAGGGATCGACGAAGCGGCCGTTGACCAGGATTTCGTAGTGCACGTGCGGGCCGGTCGACTGGCCGGTCGAGCCGACGAAGCCGATCACCTGGCCCTGCCGCACCCGCTTGCCAGGCTCGATGCCCTTGGCGAATGCCGACATGTGGCCATAGGCGGTCTCGTAGCCGTTATTGTGCTGGATGCGGATATATTTGCCGTAGCCGCCTTCGAGCCCGGCCTTCTCGATCACGCCGTTGCCGGCGGCGAAGATGGGCGTGCCGTAGGCGGTGGCCCAGTCGACGCCGGTATGCATCTTGACGTAGCCGAGGATCGGATGGCGGCGGCCGCCGAAGCCGGAGCGCATGATGGCGTTGCTGACGGGCTTGCGTACCAGGAACTTCTTCGCGCTCTTGCCGGTCTCGTCGTAGTAATCGACCACGCTGTCGTCGGGGGTCTGGAACTTGTAATATTTCTTGGTCTCGCCACCCAGTGTGAGTGCGGCGTACAGCACGTCGTTCTTGTCGGCGTTGGCGTTGTTATTGGTCTCATCGTCGCCGGCATAGAAGACGTCGAAGGAATCTCCGGGCTGCACCTTGCGCTGGAAGTCGACGTCGTAGGAGTAGATCCGGATCATGTCCTCGACGACCGGGGTTGGCACCTTGTTGCGCAGCGCGGTCTCATAGATGCTCTGGTAGAGCCGCACGCCGCTGCCGTCATCGTCCTCGTCGCTGCTTGTTGTCGGCCGTCTCGGTGGCCGTGTTCATGCTCTGCACGTCGACGGCGACATATTTGCCGAGATCGGAGAGCGCAGCGACCGCCTCCACCGTGGTGTCGTTGGCGACGATGACGCGGAACGGCTGCAGCCGGGCGCCCGGCGTCGCCGGCGCCATCAGGATGCGCAGCTTCTCGCCTTCCTTCAGGCCGCCGTCGCGGCCGCGCGGACCGAGCTGCGCCGCGATCGCCTTGGCCTCGTCCGGCGTTGCGCCCTGGTCGCGCAGCACCGAGGTGACGCTGTCGCCCTTCTTCACCAGGTGGACGCGCTCGGCCACCGGATTGCCGCCGGTGATCTGTTCCTTGGTCTTCGGCAGCAGCGTGACGTTCTCCGGAACCACGCGCGTCTCGAAACCGGCATAGGGATCGGCCGGGGTGCTGCCCTCGCTGGCATAAGCGAGCTTCAAATCGCCGGTCTGGGCGCCACTGACGTCAGCGGCTGCATTGGCCAAGGCCGCATATCGCACGCCGGTGCCGCTGCCGCGCCAGTTGGCTGCGTCGCGGACCCGCATCAGGATCTCGTCGAGCCCGATCGAGGCGGCGATTTTCGCTTTCGGCAGCACGGCGCCGAGATCCTTGGTGACGAAGGATACCTCGGCGTCGGGTTCCACGGCGTCCGGATTGTTCGGATCCTCGGCCGTGGCAGGCGTGGCCGGATCGCTGTCGGCGAGCAGGCGCTGCGCGTTGAATGGCGGGATCTTCGCGGAGAGATCGCTGGTCGCCATCGCCAGATTGCCGGAGATGTGCACGAACGGACGCACCCGGACCACGTCGCGGGAGCCGACCCGGGTCACGGTGGAGATCCGGACCATGGTGCGCGCAGCGGTCGCTTCGTTCGGCGGCGGCAACCGGTCGCTCTTGCGCAAGGTCGCGACGTGATCATTGGCATTGAATGCGCCGCGCAGCGCGCTTTCGACCCGCTCCGGCATGCGCGCAAACGTCAGCTCGCCATCGAGAGATGCGAAGACGGCGCCGCCGATCAGGGCTGCGCCGCACAGGCCGGTGAGAATGGTGCCGCTGAACCATTGTACGGAGACGCGGCGGCGATCGATTACCGCGGCCTCGGAGCCATCGACGGATAGCGGTGGCTCGTGGCCGAGATCGATGATCCCGACCTCGCGCCCATAAGCCCCGCGTGACGTCCGATGGTTCAACCCGAGTCCCCCCAAGTTCATAAGCCGATATCGAAGCGCTTCAAACCGAACATCTGGCGGCTCTGCGTGCACCATTCTATCCAAGAAAGGTTCAGGATGATGGCGTGCCGCAAGTGGTTCGAAGCGAAGAGCCGATTGGATCGGCTAGGCTCGCGAACCATGACGTTGATCAGGATCTCTCGATAGGGTCTTAAGCAGTGGTCTCAAAGCCCAGGATCAGGCGATGGGATCGCCGTCTCCTTCAGGAAATGAACAACCGGTGTGGTCCCCGCAGGCAGCCGGCGATTCACAATGGTTACGTATTAACAAATCGTCGCAGGATTGTGGCCCAAGTGCGGCATGTCGGCTCCAAAAAACTACGGTGCCCAGCGGCGATCATGGCGCGCCGCAGAAAAATGATTCGATGCGACGATTTGTTGACATTGACCGTTGACACCCGGATTGGACCCCCATATAAGCACCACCACTGAGCGCGGCGCTGCTTCGGAACTCACCGGGGCAAGCATTCGCGCCCGTGTTGCTCCTCACTTCTGATGAGTGGTGCACAACCGGTAAAACCCGGTTGCACATTGCCGTCGGGTAGGTCGAGCGAGACTCCCATTATATGAGAGCGGGATTTCGGTCCCAGGCTGTTTGACAAGTGAAGATGAAGAAAGAGAAACGTGGACGGCGAGGTCCTTGCGGATCTCGGGTCGGCTGAAGGCGCGGCTTTCGAAGTTCTGGGATCGGACGAGAAGACTTCGACGGTCGACGTTTTAAAGGTAACACCATGATTTTTGCGCTGTGAAGCGTGGAGATTAGTTGGTGGGACCTCGTCAAACGTAGTGATCAGTCGGTTCAAGCTTCAAGTTCAACTTGAGAGTTTGATCCTGGCTCAGAGCGAACGCTGGCGGCAGGCTTAACACATGCAAGTCGAGCGGGCGTAGCAATACGTCAGCGGCAGACGGGTGAGTAACGCGTGGGAACGTACCTTTTGGTTCGGAACAACACAGGGAAACTTGTGCTAATACCGGATAAGCCCTTACGGGGAAAGATTTATCGCCGAAAGATCGGCCCGCGTCTGATTAGCTAGTTGGTGGGGTAACGGCCCACCAAGGCGACGATCAGTAGCTGGTCTGAGAGGATGATCAGCCACATTGGGACTGAGACACGGCCCAAACTCCTACGGGAGGCAGCAGTGGGGAATATTGGACAATGGGCGCAAGCCTGATCCAGCCATGCCGCGTGAGTGATGAAGGCCCTAGGGTTGTAAAGCTCTTTTGTGCGGGAAGATAATGACGGTACCGCAAGAATAAGCCCCGGCTAACTTCGTGCCAGCAGCCGCGGTAATACGAAGGGGGCTAGCGTTGCTCGGAATCACTGGGCGTAAAGGGTGCGTAGGCGGGTCTTTAAGTCAGGGGTGAAATCCTGGAGCTCAACTCCAGAACTGCCTTTGATACTGAGGATCTTGAGTTCGGGAGAGGTGAGTGGAACTGCGAGTGTAGAGGTGAAATTCGTAGATATTCGCAAGAACACCAGTGGCGAAGGCGGCTCACTGGCCCGATACTGACGCTGAGGCACGAAAGCGTGGGGAGCAAACAGGATTAGATACCCTGGTAGTCCACGCCGTAAACGATGAATGCCAGCCGTTAGTGGGTTTACTCACTAGTGGCGCAGCTAACGCTTTAAGCATTCCGCCTGGGGAGTACGGTCGCAAGATTAAAACTCAAAGGAATTGACGGGGGCCCGCACAAGCGGTGGAGCATGTGGTTTAATTCGACGCAACGCGCAGAACCTTACCAGCCCTTGACATGTCCAGGACCGGTCGCAGAGATGTGACCTTCTCTTCGGAGCCTGGAGCACAGGTGCTGCATGGCTGTCGTCAGCTCGTGTCGTGAGATGTTGGGTTAAGTCCCGCAACGAGCGCAACCCCCGTCCTTAGTTGCTACCATTTAGTTGAGCACTCTAAGGAGACTGCCGGTGATAAGCCGCGAGGAAGGTGGGGATGACGTCAAGTCCTCATGGCCCTTACGGGCTGGGCTACACACGTGCTACAATGGCGGTGACAATGGGACGCTAAGGGGCAACCCTTCGCAAATCTCAAAAAGCCGTCTCAGTTCGGATTGGGCTCTGCAACTCGAGCCCATGAAGTTGGAATCGCTAGTAATCGTGGATCAGCACGCCACGGTGAATACGTTCCCGGGCCTTGTACACACCGCCCGTCACACCATGGGAGTTGGCTTTACCTGAAGGCGGTGCGCTAACCAGCAATGGAGGCAGCCGACCACGGTAGGGTCAGCGACTGGGGTGAAGTCGTAACAAGGTAGCCGTAGGGGAACCTGCGGCTGGATCACCTCCTTTCTAAGGATGGCTCTTCAGAAGTGCCGGTCTTCGGATCGGTGCGTCTATCGAGCTGTTTTAGAAACATTCAGGGGCCATTTGGATCGCCAGATCGATGTGAGCTCCATTGGCGGGATTTCGCCGTCTTCGTTTCTCTTTCTTCGCGGACGAACACGCAAGCCTGGAAGGCTCGCGCGCTCGTGCTGCGTCGTTGCCGGCTGTCAAGCCGGCGAGGGCGCGCGATGGGCGCGGATCCTTCGTCGAGCAAGGGCGTCACGGGCTTGTAGCTCAGTTGGTTAGAGCGCGCGCTTGATAAGCGTGAGGTCGGAAGTTCAAGTCTTCCCAGGCCCACCACTTGCTCTGGCGTCAGCATTCGTCTTCTGGTTACGGGGCCATAGCTCAGCTGGGAGAGCGCGTGCTTTGCAAGCATGAGGTCGTCGGTTCGATCCCGTCTGGCTCCACCAGCCTTCGCGCCTTGGCGCGTGGCTCTGGAGGTTGACCTGAGTTGACTGACTTTGACGCCTGATAGACCCGCCATCGTCCGCGAAACATCGCTTTGCATCCATTGTCTTGATGACGTGGACTGCGGGTTATTCTGACATCGTGAAGAGGAGATCGATCCGAGTTGGGGTCGTGCAATGAAGTGCCACCGCGCAATCGGTCCGCATTTCGGACTTTGCGCCGGCGCCTTCACTATCTCCAGGTCATTTCGGCGCAATTTGCGAGCTGTGAAGCTTGTCTGTTGTTGTAAATGACCTTGTTAGCGACGCTTGACCGCACTGCCATCGGTTCGATCTTACGAAGCAAGCTGGTCTTTCTAATCATTGTCCAGCCGCTTCCATCAGCACTCATCGAGGGTGCGCGCGTCTTCGGGACTTCGGTCCTTCAGGGCAGGGAGCGGACAACATTCTGCCGAGTGTGTGGACATTGATAATGAGAGCAATCAAGTGCCTTAAGGGTGTTCGGTGGATGCCTTGGCGCTGAGAGGCGATGAAGGACGTGCTACGCTGCGATAAGCCGTGGGGAGCTGCGAAGAAGCTTTGATCCACGGATTTCCGAATGGGGAAACCCACCTTCGATAGCCGGAACTCCAAGACCTTGTCAGAGTTTAATCAGACCTGGTTCTGGGGTTCTATCGGAGATGACTCGGAAGCCAGAATTCGAGGCCGATAAGCGAGGTTTTGGATTTCCGGTTATCAAGAGAAGGTATGAGACTTCTGAATCCATAGGAGGTTTCAAGCAAACCCAGGGAACTGAAACATCTAAGTACCTGGAGGAAAGGACATCAACAGAGACTCCGCTAGTAGTGGCGAGCGAACGCGGACCAGGCCAGTCATGAATGTGCGACAACCAGAACCTGTCAGGAAAGCAGGGCCTCAGAGGGTGATAGCCCCGTATGGGTAATGCGAAGCATTCATGCTCGAGTAAGGCGGGACACGAGCAATCCTGTCTGAACATGGGGGGACCACCCTCCAAGCCTAAGTACTCCTCAGCG
>CAWJDW010000005.1:0-20000 GCA_963841665.1 uncultured Alphaproteobacteria bacterium | reverse complement strand
CGGGCTTGTCCCGGCCATCCACGTCAACCCACGCGCCCCGCAATCGTGATGAGGTGTGGATGCCCGGGACAAGCCCGGGCACGACGGGAGAGCGTGGGGTTGGCGGCGTGTATCTCTACTCCGCCGCCTCGCGATGGGCACGAGCCAGGCGCAACAGCGCGTCGTCGGCGACCGTCTTGATCGGCGCGAAGTCGCGATGCGCGATGTAGTCCGGCCGCGTGGGGGTGCGGATGTAGTTGGAGACCGCGTTCAGGGTCAGGTAGACGATCTTGCGCGGATAGGGCGTGATGTTGCCGGCCGAGCCGTGCACCAGATTGCCGTGGAACATCAGCATGCCGCCGGGCTTGCCTGTCGGCGCCACGATGCCGCCTTGCTTGACCAGCCGCGTCACCGTCGCCTCATCCAGTGTCCACAGCGGATAGGACGTCGTCTGCAGATCATGCGAGGCTTCGAGATCGCCGGCATGCTGGCTCTGCGGCACCAGCATCAGGGGACCGTTGATCGGCATCACCTCGTCGAGGAAGATCGCGATGTTCATCGCGCGCGGCTCCGGCATGCCGTCGTCGCGTTTCCAGGTGCCGTAATCCTGATGCCACTGCCAGACGTCGCCGGTGAAGGCGGATTTGGCGTTGATCTTGAACTGATGCATGTAGACGCCCTCGCCGAACAGCTGCTCGATCGGCTCGATCATGCGCGGATGCGCGGCGAGCGCGGCGAAGGCGTCGTTGTAGAGATGCGCGGCGAAGGCGGTGCGCGGCGCGCCGCTCTTCTCGCGCCAGACCTCCGGCCGATTGGCCGCGTAGATGCCCTCCGCCTCACGGGCGAGATAGGCGGTCTCCTCCGGGCTGAACAGCTCGGGCAGGAACAGCCAGCCCTCGCGGTGGAAGAACTCGATCTGCTCTTGAGACAGCTTCATGGCGTGTTCTCCTTGGTTTGTCTTCTCCGCGCCCGGTCTTGTGCCGGGTCGCTTCGTCGATTCGCTTACTGCTTCTTGCCTTCTTCGATCAGCATCCGCGTCATCAGATAGAGCCGCGGCACGATCGAGACGGTGTCGATATATTCGTCATGCGCATGCATGTTGAAGCCGGCGAGGCCGAAGCTCTCGACCACGATCGCCTTACCGCTGCGGTTGGCGTAGCCGGCGTCGGTCGCGCCACCGGTCGCGCCGACGATGTCGAGCGGCCGGTCGATCTCGGCATAGATCGCCTTGCCTTCCTCGGCCAACGCGCGGCCGCGCTCGCCGGCGACGAAGGCCGGCCGGCCGGGCTCGATCGTCATCTTGACCTCGGTGTCCGGCACGAGATGATTCTTGATCTTCTCCTCGATCGCGGCCTGCAGCTTGGCGATGCCGTCGGGGATGGTGAGGCGGATGTCGGCGCCGGCGACCGCCTTCTCGGGGATCTGGTTGCGCACGGTGCCGGCCTTGGCCGTGGTCCAGTTCAACTGTGTGCCCGGGATCGATTTGGCGACGTCCTTGGTCTGCAGCAATTGATGCGCGAGCTCGATCAGCGCATTGCGGCCGCGGTCGGGCGCAGCGCCGGCATGCGACGCGCGGCCGGTGACTTCGAGCGTGCCCGTCGCGGTGCCGCTTGCCCCTAAACGCAGCGCTTCGTGCGTCTTGGCGGGCCGTGCCGCGGTCGGTTCGCAGGACAAGACGACATCGTGCTGATCGGCAAGCGCCGAGATGATCTCGCCGGAGCCGATCGAGCCGACCTCTTCGTCCGGATTGAAGGAGACGGTGAGCTTGGCGTAATCGCGCCAGCCCATGTCTTTGAGGATCTGCAGACTGTGCAGGATGACCGAGATGCCGCTCTTGTCGTCGGCGATCCCAGGTCCATAGATCAGGTCGCCATCGATATGATAGGGCTCGGTCTTGAGGATGCCGGGCTGATACACCGTGTCCATATGCGCGATCAGCATCAGCTTGCGCTTGCCCGTGCCCTCGAAATGCCCGATCACCATGTCGGCGCCGGCGCCGCGTGTGGTCTTGCGCCGCTCGGTGGTGGCGCCGAGCGCCTTCAGCCGCGCCTCGGTGAAATCGGCCATCTTCTTCAGGCCATCGACATCGCTCGAACCGGATTCGATCATGACCATGTCGTGCAGCGTCTCGATCAGGGCTGGCTTGGCCTTCTCGGCGGCGGCCTTGAGCTGCTCGTCGGGCGCGGCCGAGGCCATCGGGATCGTGGCGATCAGACCGAGCATGGTGGTTGCGGCAAGCAGGGAGCGCCTCATTGTCGTCCTTCTTATGCTCGAGCGAGAAACTCTGATCCGAGCTTAGCAGCGAAGGGCGCAACAATCACCCTGCCGAAAACGCAGGTGAGCTTGCCGCCGAGGCGGGCGGAACCGGCTGTGAAAATTCCCAGAATCCGGGTGGATCGCAACAATCTCCAAGCCTAGATTCCGCTCAAACGTTAGCGCATGGGAAGGATTGGAGCCAACCATGACAGACCACCAGCTTTACACCTTGTTCGACACCACGATCGGCATCTGCGGCATCGAGTGGGGACCGCGCGGCATCAACGGCGTGCAACTGCCGATGGGCAGCGAGGACAAGATCCGCGCCCGCATCCGCCAGCGCCACGGCGACATTGCGGAAGGCAAACCGACCGCCGAGGTGAAGGCCGCGATCGATCGCATCGTCGCGCTGCTCGAAGGCAAGGCGGACGATCTCACCGACATCGCGCTCGATCTCGACGACGTGCCGGAATTCAACCGCGGTGTCTACGACATCGCGCGGCAGATCCCGCCGGGACAGACCCTGACCTATGGCGACATCGCCAAGCGGCTCGGCGGCGTCGAGCTGTCGCGCGACGTCGGCCAGGCGCTCGGCCGCAATCCGTGCCCGATCGTCGTGCCATGCCATCGGGTGCTGGCGGCCGGCAACAAGCCCGGCGGCTTCTCGGCTCGCGGCGGCGTCGAGACCAAGCTGAAGATGCTGGCGATCGAAGGGCGCTGCGGTGAACTACACGCCGAGCTTGTTTGATTGAGGTTGAGAAAGCCGATCAACCTGCAATTCGCACTGCTGTCGTCACCCGCGAAGGCGGGTGACCCAGTATTTCAGAGGCGGTCGATGTTTGGCCGAGAGGCCGCGGCGTACTGGATCCCCGCATGCGCGGGCATGACACCGGTTGATACTCGCCGCGTTCTCGCGCTTGACTACACCGCCTCGCAGCTGAACGCATTGCCCTTGCGGCGGATCTTGCCGACCGTCGGCGAGGGGAAATGCGCCGTGCAGCACAGCGTGTCGGTGTCGCAATAGCGCTCCAGGAATTGCCGCCGCGTGGTCGCGGCCAGCACCGGATCGACGTCGAATTTCGGCGACAGCTCCGGATGGCGCAGTTGCAACGGCGTATGCATCAGGTCGCCGGCGAACACCGCGTCGTCCTTGCCCTTGCCGATCGCCACGGCAAAATGCCCCGGCGTGTGGCCCGGTGTCGGCATGATGCGCACGTGATCGCCGATCGCGAAATCATTGGTGACGATGTCGGCCTTGCCGCCTCGACCACCGGCAGCACGCTGTCGGCGAAAGGCGGCACCTCGGCCTTCGCATTCTGCGCCGTCCAGTAATCATATTCGCTGCCGGCCGAAGACGTAACGCGCCTTCGGGAAGGTCGGCACCCAGCGGCCGTTCTCAAGCCGTGTATTCCAGCCGACATGGTCGACATGTAGATGCGTGCACATCACGATGTCGATGTCGTCGACCGAGACACCCGCAGCTGCCAGATCGCGCAGATAAATCTCGTCGGTCTTCATATTCCAGGCCGGCCGTCCCGGCCGCGGCTTGTCATTGCCGATGCAGCTGTCGATCAGGATGGTGTGGTGCGGCGTCTTCACCACATAGGACTGGAAGCACAGGATCAGCACGTCGTTGTCATCGAGCGCGTTGGTCTGCTTCAGCCAGGCTCGATGCTCGCGCCAGCATTTCCGGCGTCAGGGCGGGGAAGCAGGTCGAGCGCCTGAAAGTAAGGCGATTCCTGCTCGACGACGCGCTGGATGGAGAGATCGGCAACGGCGAATTTCAGGCTCACGATCGATCCTCCGATGTTATGCCGGCGGCGGCACCGAGATCTTCACCGACTCCCGCTCCAGCATCTTCTGATGGAACGCATCGAGCTTGGGATAGGCCTTGCGCCAGCCGCAATCGGCAAAGCGGAAATCGGCATAGCCGAGCACGCACACCAATCCGATCGAGACGATGTCGAGCGGCCGGTTCATCAGATCCGGCTGCTGCTCGAAGCGAGCCATGCCCATCCAGGCGCGGTGCCAGTGATCGTCGCTCCAGGCCTTCCAGCGCAGCGCTTCCGGGCGGACCATTCCCTCGTAGCGGCAGAGCAGCATGGAATCGAGCATACCCTGCAGCATCGAGTGCTCGCTCTTGACCTTCCAGCGGGACGCGCCCGACGCCGGGATCAGCTTGTCGCCGCCGGCGAGCTCGTCGAGATATTCGACGATGACGTAGGAATCCAAGATCACCTCGCCATTGTCGAGGATCATCACCGGCAGCTTCTTCAGCGGCGTGATGCGGCTGTAATCGTCATTGGGCTGACCCGGCACCACCGCGGTCGGCACGAATTCGATTTTGTCGATCAGGCCGAGTTCGATCGCGGCGATGCGCACCTTGCGCGCGAACGGCGAAGCCGGGGAATAGGTGAGTTTCATGTGGCTGCTCCTTGAGCGCTCTCTCCTTCGTCATGGCCGGACTTGACCCGGCCATGACGGCATCAGGCGTTTGGGCTAGCTTAAGCTTCGATGATCTGCTGGCGCTGCTCGCCGAGACCTTCGATGCCGAGGGTGACGACGTCGCCGACGTTGAGGAAGGTCGGCGGCTTCATGCCCATGCCGACGCCGGGCGGCGTGCCTGTCGTGACGACGTCACCGGGCAGCAGCGTCATGAATTGCGAGACGTAGGAGATGCACTTGGCCATTGAGAAGATCATGGTCTCGGTCGAGCCGGTCTGGCGGCGCTGGCCGTTGACGTCGAGCCACATCGACAGCTTCTGCACGTCTGATATCTCGTCCTTGGTGACGAGCCACGGGCCGAGCGGGCCAAAAGTGTCGTGCGACTTGCCCTTGGTCCACTGTCCGAGACGCTCGATCTGGAAGTTGCGCTCGGAGACGTCGTTGCAGACGCAGTAGCCGGCGACGTGGTTCAGCGCATCGGCCTCGGAGACGTATTTCGCCTGTGTGCCGATGATCGCCGCAATCTCGACCTCCCAGTCGAGCTTGGTCGAGCCGCGCGGCTTCTCCACCGGATCGTTCGGGCCCGACAGCGCGGTATTGGCCTTGAGGAAGAAGATCGGCTCGGCAGGAATCGGGTTGCCGGTTTCCTTGGCATGGTCAGAATAGTTGAGACCGATGGCGACGAATTTCGAGATGCCGGTGACCGGCGCCCCGAGGCGCTGCTGGCCGGATATTGCGGGCAGGGAGGCTGGATCGAGGGCGGCGAGCTTCTTCAGGCTATCGGGCGCATAGGCAGCGCCGTCGAGGTCCCTGATATGGGCCGACAGGTCGCGCAATTGGCCGGATTTGTCGATCAGGCCGGGCTTTTCCGCGCCCTTGGCGCCATAGCGAACAAGCTTCATCTCGTTTCTCTCCCTGGGAAGTCTCTGGCATTCCAGGGGACGTTCTTGGAACAAGTGGGGCGGAAATTCAACCGCGGCCGCGCATGGCAGGCCCGTTCCTAATTGTTGTCATTCCGGGCTCGCCCGTCGGGCGCCCCGGAATGACGATGGCGATATTGTCGATCAGACGAACGCCTCGAACCGGAACGCATCGCTATCCCGCTTGATGTGCCCGGCACCGAAATGCCCGCCGATCACCAGCACGTCTTGGTCGGCAAAGCGCGAGAACAGCTCCCGTCGCGTCGTCGCCGATTGCGCAGGGTCCGAGTCCGCGGTCGAGGACCAGTCGAGATGCGCCATCTGGCAGGGACTGTGAGCGGCGTCGCCGGTGAGCAGCGCCTCGGCGCCGTCGGAGCGGATGTGCAGGCTCATATGGCCGGGGCTGTGGCCCGGCGTCGGGATCAGGGTGATCTCGTCCGTCAGGCGGGCATCGCTCGCCACCAGCTCGACGCGGCCGGCATCGACGATCGGCTGCACGGAATCCTTGAACACCGCGACCTTGTCCGGCGTCTCGCTGTGATCGCGCCAATGCTCGTATTCGGTCTTGCCAAACACGTAGCGCGCGTTCGGGAAGGTCGGCACCCATCGGCCGTCGACCAGGCTGGTGTTCCAGCCGACGTGATCGACATGCAGATGCGTGCACAGCACGGTGTCGATGCTGTCGGCCGGAAAGCCCGCCGTCGTCATCGTCTCCAGAAATGGCGACTGCCGGTCGTTCCAGGTCGGCACGCCGCGGCCCTGCTTGTCGTTGCCGAGCCCGGTATCGACCATGATACGCCGCGCTCGGCGTCTCCAGCACCAGCGCATGGATCGACATCCTCAGCCGGCCTTCTTCGGTTGCGAAATGCGGGATCAGCCAGGGCAGCTCAAGGATTTCCTCCCGGCCCGCGAGCGGCAGGATGAAGCGGGTCGAGCCGATCGTTTCCAATTCGACCAGTTTGGTGATCCTGACCCGTCCCACCGTCCATTGCATCGGCATGTCCTCAATTCCACTTTTTGCGCACAGGATGCGGCTTTCCGTGCTCCCGCGCAATGGATCGACTGCAGCGGATAGACGTTATCGGCGCAACAGCGAGAGGATGGAACAGATGCCCGAACTGACGATATCGGCCGAGAAGGTCGCCTTCCTGATCGAGAAGGCGCGCGAGTTCGACGTCAAGGAGGCCGCGAGCGATCCGGATTCCGGCTCGAATGCCGCCGATGACGACATGGTCGACGTGCTGGAGGACAACGGCAACGATCCCGTGGTGCGCGAGATCACGGGCTTCATCAACGCGATGTCGGAAGACGAGCAGGCCGATCTGGTCGCCTTGATGCGGATCGGTCGCGGCGACGGCACCATCGAGGAATGGGACGATCTGCGCTCTGAGGCCGCCGGGCAGCGCGATCGCCACACCGCGCGCTATTTGCTGGGCGAGCCGATGCTCGGCGATCTGCTTGCCGAAGGGCTCGACGCGTTCGGCATCGACTGGACCGACGAGCGCACCACGCCGGATTCATCCAGCGACAGCGAGCGCGACGAGGACGAGATCACGAAGCGGTAGCCTGCCAAGAACGCGGTGCGCTCCCTCTCCCCGTCCTTACGGGGAGAGGTCTAAGAAGCATCAGCTGCCTACAGCGTCCCCGGGAAGGCGCCGCCGTCGAGCAGGATGTTCTGGCCGGTGATGAAGCCGGCCTTGGCGCCGCACAGGAAGGCGCAGGCGAGGCCGAATTCCTCGGGATCGCCGAAGCGGCCGGCCGGATTGAGCTTGGCGCGATCGGCCAGCACCTGCTGGGGCGTGATGCCGCGCTTCTCGGCCTCGCCCTTCGCCGTCGACAGCAGCCGATCGGTCTCGAACGGTCCCGGCAACAGCCCGTTGATGGTGACGTTGTTGATCACGGTCTTGCGCGACATGCCGGCGATGAAGCCGGTGAGGCCGGCGCGGGCGCCGTTGGAGAGGCCGAGGATGTCGATCGGCGCCTTCACCGCGGCCGAGGTGATGTTGACGATGCGGCCGAATTTGCGCGCCATCATGCCGTCCACCGTCGCCTTGATCAGCTCGATCGGCGTCAGCATGTTGGCGTCGATCGCCTTGATCCAGTCGTCGCGGGTCCAGTTGCGGAAATCGCCGGGCGGCGGGCCGCCGGCATTGTTGACCAGGATGTCCGGCTCCGGACAGGCCTTCAGCACGGCCTCGCGCCCGGCCGGCGTGGTGATGTCGCCGGCCACCTCGGTGACGGTGACGCCGGGATTGGCGGCGCGGATTTCGGCCGCGGTCTTCGCCAGCGCTTCGGCGCCGCGCGCGGTGATCGTGACATGCACGCCCTCATTGGCCAGCGCGATGGCGCAGGCGCGGCCCAGTCCCTTGCTGGATGCGCAGACGATGGCGCGGCGGCCCTTGATCCCGAGATCCACGATGTCACTCCCAAAATGTCAGCAAACTTCGAAGGCGGGCATTCTAGCCAAGCGCGCTGCCGCTGATAAGGGCAAACGTCCCTGGCCGAATTGCATGGCTTCGCCGCAGCGCGGTGGTCAGATTCGGTGTTCCTGCTTGAGCCGGTCGATCATGTCGGCGACCTCGGGCGGCAGCGAGCGGAAACCCTTCTGTCCCGCAAGCGACAGCAGCGGCCTGAGCTGCGATCCCGCGAGGAATGTCGGCTGGCGATCCGGCGGCACGATCCGGTCGAACACCAGCACCAGCGTGGTTGCGACCATCGCGACCCTGATCGCGCCGAGCGCGGCCCCGCCGAGCCGGTCACCGATGCCGGCATCGGGGCCGATCGCCTCGTCGAGCATGATGCGGCCGATCTTGCCGAGCGCAGCCCCGATCACCAGAAACGCGGCGAAGAACTGCACCCAGTTCTGCTGGACCAGCGCGTCCGGTGGCGGCGTAGCCGGCGCCATCGCCGCCACCGCGCCCACCGCGAGCGGCATCGCCAGCAGATAAGCGAGGATGGTGATCGCGCTGCGCAACAGCCCGGTGCGGAAGCCGCCGACCACGGCGACGACGAGCGCGCTACAAACGGCAAGATCGAAATTGTTCATGGCTGCACCGCTCAGGTTGTAGGCCGCTGGTCGGTAAACAATTCGGATTTGCGTTGCTTCAAATCGTCTGTATCAATGCGCTGCAACAAGTGAGGAAACGACGGGAAAACCAGCATGTCCGATCTGTTCGACGTCAGCAGCGAAACCGTTCTGATCACCGGGGCGAGCCAGGGATTGGGACGGCAATTCGCGCGCGTGCTGGCGGCGCACGGTGCGGCCGTGGTGCTGGCGGCGCGCCAGACCGGCAAGCTGAAGGCGCTGGAGGAGGAGATCAGGGCCAAGGGTGGACGCGCGGCCGCGGTGCAGATGGACGTGACCGACAACGGCTCGATCGCAAAGGCCATCGATGCCGCGGAAGCGGCGCTCGGCCCGGTCACGGTGCTGATCAACAATGCCGGCATCGCGGTCGAGAAAGCCGCGGTTGAGCAGAGCGAGGCCGATTGGGACGCTGTGATCGGCGCCAACCTGAAGGGCGCGTATTTCGCCGCGACCGAAATGGCGCGCCGCATGATCGCGCGCCGGTCGGGCGGCAACATCATCAATGTCGCCTCCGTGCTCGGCTTTAGCGTCGTCAAGTTCATCTCGCCTTATGCGATCTCCAAGGCAGGCGTGGTGCAGGCGACGAAGGCACTGGCGCTGGAGCTGGCGGCCAGCAACATCCGCGTCAATGCGCTGGCGCCGGGCTATATCGATACCGAGATCAACCACGATGTCTGGGCGACGCCGGCGGGCGAGAAGCTCGTCAAGCGCATTCCGCAGCGGCGCGTCGGCCACGAAAGCGATCTCGACGGCGCCATCCTGCTGCTCGCCTCCAACGCCTCGCGCTACATGACCGGCAGCGTGGTGACGGTCGATGGCGGGTTTTTGCTGACGTGATGTGCCGCTAGTTCAACATTCTCCGTCATGTCCGGGTTTGACCCGGGCATCCACGCCTTTCGGCTAGCTATTTGCAGCACGTGGATGGCCGGGTACAAGCCCGGCCATGACGGCGCAGTTTGTAGTGGCGATCGGGCTCTAATTAGTTTGCCCGCATCTCGCCCCTGATCATATCCGCCGCCTTCTCGCCGATCATGATGGCCGGCGCGTTGGTGTTGCCGCCGATCAAGGTCGGCATGATCGAGGCGTCGACCACGCGCAGTCCGGACAATCCGTGCACCCTGAGCGTCGGATCGACCACGGCCATGGGATCATCGACGCCCATCTTGCAGGTGCCGACGGGGTGATAGACCGTGTCGACGCGCTCGCGCAGCACGTTGCGGATATCGTCGTCGGTGCGCACGTCCGATGTGAACAGATCGCGCGTCTGCAAGCTCCGCATTGCCGGGGTCTGCATCAGCCGCTGCGTGGTCTTGAAGCCCGCCACCATCGCCTCCAGATCCTCCGCCTCGCCGAGGAAGTTTGGATCGATCAGCGGCGCGGCCAGCGGATCGGGGCTCGCAAGCTGAACCGTGCCGCGGCTCTTCGGCCGTAGCAGGCAGAAGTGACAGGCGAAGCCGGTGCCGCGATGGCGCTTGCGGCCGTGATCGTCGACGATCGACATGCCGAAATGCAGCTGGATGTCGGGAATGTCGAGGTCGGGCCGCGTCTTCAGGAAGCCGCCGCATTCGGCGAAGTTCGAGGTGATGATGCCACGTCGTTCGCGGCGGTATTGCAGAATACCGCGCAGCAGCCGTCCGATGCCCTTCGCCGACAGCGAGGCGAAGTTCGGATTGTCCGACGTGTAGGCGAAGATGAAGTCCGGATGGTCCTGCAGGTTCTTGCCGACGCCGGGCAGATGATGCACCGGCGAGAGGCCGAGCCGTGCCAGCGCAGCCTGATCGCCGACGCCCGACAGCATCAAAAGCTGCGGCGACTGGAAAGCGCCGGCCGCGACAATGATCTCGCGCCGCGCGCGCAGCTCCTTCACGTCCTTGCCCTGACGATATTTGACTCCGACCGCGCGCTTGCCCTCGAACAGGATGCGCGTCGCATGCGCATGGGTCTCAACCCGCAGATTGCTGCGCTTGTCCATATGCGGATGAATATAGGCGCGCGCCGCGCTCCAGCGCTCGCCATTGTGCTGCGTCACCTGGTAGGCGCCGAGCCCTTCATGGTCCTCGGCATTGAAGTCCTCGCGGACGCGGAATTGGCCCTCGCGCGCCGCCTGCAGGAAGATCTCGTGCACGGGATTGCCGGTGCGCAGCTTGCTGACATGCAGCGGACCGTCCTGGCCGTGATATTCGCCGCCGAAATCGGCGTTGTTCTCCGCGCGCTTGAAATAAGGCAGCACGTCGGCGAACGACCAGCCGGTGTTGCCGAGCGCGGCCCATTGGTCGTAATCGGCGCGGTGGCCGCGGATATAGACCATGGCATTGATCGCCGAGGAGCCGCCGAGCCCCTTGCCGCGCGGCTGATAGCCGATGCGGCCATTCAGCCCCTGCTGCGGCACGGTCGCGAACGACCAGTTGTTGACGGGGCCGGCCACCATCAGCACCAGCGCGTAGGGCGTCGTCACCACCCAATTGTCGTTTTTGCCGCCGGCATCGAGCAGGGCGACCGACGTCTTCGGATCTTCCGACAGCCGTCCTGCAAGCGTCGCCCCGCTGGAGCCGCCGCCCACGATGATGAAATCGACCTCGTCCGTCACCTGCGTTTGTCCCCGATGTATGTCGTTCTTCACTCGTTGTTTTTGTCATTGCGAGCGGAGCGAAGCAATGGCGGCTATTTTCCGCCGTCATTCCGGGACGACGCGTCAGCGTCGAACCCGGAATCTAGAAGCTGGTTTGCACTCAACTCATTCGAGATTCCGGGTTCAGCCCTGGCGGGCTGCCCCGGAATGACGGCATTCGTGACCTACGACATCCACCGCAACAACTTCTCGATCCGCGCGATCTTCGCACCATACGGCGGATAGAGATCCGACATGCGGTTGAGGGGCGAGCGGTAGAACACCGGCTTCAGCTTGGAGAAAGTGTCAAAGCCCCACTGGCCGTGATAGGCCCCGGTGCCGGACGCGCCGACCCCGCCCATCGGTTGGTTGATTTGCGCAAAATGCAGCAGGCAGTCATTGACGGTGACGCCGCCGGAGACGGTGCGCGCCAGCACCTCGTCGCGCGCGGCCTCGTCGGTGCCGAACCAGTACAGCGCCAGCGGCCGATCATGGGCGTTGATGTGGCTGATCACCTCGCTGCGCTCGCGATAGCCTATCACCGGCAAGCAGTGGCCCGAAAATCTCCTCCTGCATGATCGCCATCTCTTGTGTCGCGCCGACCACTACCGTCGGCGGGAATTTGCGCAGGCGCCGCCAATCCGGATTTTCAGGGTCGCCCGGCTGCAGCAGTTTTGCGCCTTTCGACGCCGCGTCGCTGGCGAGGCCTTCCAGCCGTGCATAGTGGCGATCGGAGATGATCGAGGTGTAGTCGGCATTGGCGGGGCTGCTGCCGAACATCGCCAGCATGTGGTTGCGCAATTGGGCCGCAAAGGTGTCGCGCTGCGGTTCCGGCACGAATACATAGTCCGGCGCGATGCAGGTCTGCCCGGCATTGAGCAGTTTTGCATAGGCGATGCGCTGTGCGGCCTCCGTCGAGATTGGCCGAGGCGTCGATGATGACAGGCGATTTGCCGCCGAGCTCGAGCGTCACTGGCGTGAGATTGCTTGCCGGCGGCCTCCGCGACGATGCGCCCGACGCGGGTCGAGCCGGTGAAGACGAGATGATCGAACGGCAGCTGCGCGAAGGCCTGGGCGACGCCATCCTCGATGCCGGTGACGACAAGCTCCGTCGGCGCGAACGCGCTCGCGATCAGCTCTCGCAGCAGTTCGGCGAAGCGTGGCGTCAGCTCGCTGGGCTTGATCATGATGAGGTTGCCGGCGGCAATCGCGCCGATCGCCGGCGCCAAGGTCAGCTGCAGCGGGTAATTCCAGGGCGCGATGATGCCGATGACGCCGAGCGGCTGCGGGATCAGGCGATTGCGGGCCGGCCAGAATTGCAGCGCGGTGGCGATGCGCCGCGGCGCCATCCAGCGGGCAAGCTGCTTCATCGTGTGCTTGATCTCGGTGAGCAGGAACAGCGTCTCGGCGATCGTGGTCTCGACGCCGGCGCGATGGCCGAAATCGGCGGAGATCGCCGCGACGAAGCGCGCCTCGTTGGCCGCGAGCAGGTCGCGCAGCCGCTGCAACCGCGCGCGCCGGACCGCGAGATCGGGCGGAGCAGCGCTGCGCGACAGCGCGACCATGGCGTGGAAGGCATCGTCGAGCGCGGACAGCGAGGGACTTTTCAGGGGCTGGTCCATCGACGTCTCCTGGGCAGTGCGAAGGGCAAAGCCATCGGTATGATGGGGCAGGCTCGCGCGTTATGGAACCGAAGGCAAGGGCGCTGAAGCAGCCGCGGAGGTGCGCCACAGAGCGGTTCCCGAAGGGCGTCGCCGGGGCCATGTGTGCGCCTTGCGGCGCGGCTCCGGATGTCTTTTGGCGATATCCTATCCGTCTGATCCTGCATTAAAATCCCGCGGCGCTGTCCTGCGCCGCGCCATGCGTCACAAAACTGGAAAAAACTTTGCGCAAGGCCCTTTCCAAACCCCCTTTGCGTTGGTACATACCCCCCGCACCCCACGGCCGGCCCGGCCATCGGGGGTAAGCCTTCTCAGGAAGCTTTGGACGGATCGACCGGCGCGCGCTGAGCGTTAGCCTGGATCGCTTCCATCATTGGTGACCTGAAATGTGCGGCACGGTTTATCGCGGGGTGGAGCAGCCCGGTAGCTCGTCAGGCTCATAACCTGAAGGTCATAGGTTCAAATCCTATCCCCGCAACCACTTCTGTCATAACTCACTCACCGTCCCAGTCTAACCGCTAGGACGGATTCCGGGAGTGAGGGATCGCGATGGTCCAGGTTCGCCTAGCGCTATCGTTGGGATTCATCGAGCGTGAAGGATAGGCGTCCTCGCGACAGAACCTTGCCTTTACTAGGAATTTGAGGGTCGGACGTTCGAATCGTTCCGGGCGCGCCACTTCGGTACAAAACCATGAACATTTCCGTTCTCGGTCTGTCTGCCGGCGATGGCGGCCTGGAGGATATCCTCGCTGCCGACGATCCGGATGGCTTTATCGTCCACCTCGATGCCATCGATGATGGAATGGATGTAGCCCATCCGGGTGTTAATGTCCGCGGTGTCGAGCTTTTCATTCACCAGCCGGGCGAACGCATCGATCTTTCCAGCATCGATGGCAGCTGCGGTGCCGCATTGGGCGCGAGCATGGTCCAGCGCCGCCTTGGCGCGTTCTCGCTGCGACTTGAGCGTGGCGGTGCGTCCCCGGAGGATGTCGTCCAGTTCGACGATGCCTTCTTCGATCGAACGATAAAGACGCTTAAGGCGGTCCTCGGCATCGCTGAGCTCCCGTTGCAAATCCAGGAGCCTTCAGTCCGCAAACTCGGCTCTCGATTTGCTCAAGGCCTGGGGCACAGGTCACTCCGGGGGCATCGGTACAATTCACGCAGGCAGCGCAATCGGTGCTTTGCGCCGGCTCGAGCAGCTCATTCAGGAACCGGTCGTCACCGTGCCACGCGCCCTGATTGCGGAAACCATCAACGTCATCGCTGTGCTTTCCGGCCGCGGCAACGAACGAGCGGACCCTCAGTCAGCTTGATGCCCAGGTGCTTGCCGAAGATCATCCGGCAGTTGCGCAATTGACGAAGGCATTTGGAAATCCCACTTTCTTTCTCGACGACAAGAGGCTCAACGTGTTGGTGCTGATCGAAACGCCCCAAATGGAGCCTCAGGGCGGCGAGGTGGTAAACATCGCGGATTGGAGCGATGCGACACTCACCAAACTGAGTGCCCATGCGCCCGAACCGACGGGTGTTGTCATCTCTTTGAAGGAAATTCTGCACTAACTCGACGCGAGGACGTCGCCGAGCTGAAGCCAGACCGCGTGCCCTCAGCCGGCGTGGCTGACCACGGACCGAGCGTCGCGAAGGCACGATTAGGATTGAGGGTAAGCGCGACCTCTCCGGCCATGGTGCCGAGAGATTTGCGTTTCCTGAAACTCCCGGGCTCTGATTTCGCGGAATGAGATCAGGCGGCGCTGCCCCTCATCCCACAGCACAAGCCGCACGCAGCGAAAGCTTTGCAGAAGCCTCGAGTGGCCGACGTCGCGCAGTTCGGGATGGTCGCGCAGCACACGCGGAAGCCGGCAATAAGGAATACGACTGCAGAGATGGTGCACGTGGTGAATGCCGATATTGGCCGTGAACCAGCGCAGCAATAAAGGCAGATCATAATGCGAGCTGCCGCACAGAGCGGCTTGATGCAGGTTCCAGCGCTCGGTGTGCTCCCATGCCGTCTGCTCGAATTGATGTTGCACGTAGAACAACCATACGCCGAACGCTCGCAGCGAGCAGCACGATCGGAAGATGAACGAGCAGCAACGCCTTCATGCCCATGAAACACGTGAGAGCAGTGATGGCCAAGGCAATCGCGAGATTGGCTGCCATTGTGCTGGCCCAAGGCTGCCAGCCATCGCGCATGAGGCCGACCGGGAGGCGGTGTTGCACGAGAAGCAGATATGCTAGCCCCAACCTGAACATGACCACCGGGTTGCGGTAAGACGATATTTCAGACGGCCCCAGCAGGAACGGACCTGGTATTCGCGCACTGTCAAGGTGTTGACGTCGCCGATACCGCGCCGGTCGAGGTTACCGGTTGTGGCGTGATGGATCGCATGCGTGCGGCGCCACCAGTCGTACGGCGTCGATGTGAGCACGCCAATCAGGCGGCCGACCCAGTCGTTCGCCAGACGGTTGGCGAAAAAGGTGCCAGGCCGCAATCGTGCTAAATCATGAACAGGCGCAGGAGAAACCTGCAGCTGGAATCACGATAAGGAATGAAGCCCAGGCCATGGCCTAGCGGACAGCGTGAACCAGGCCGCGGTCCATAACGTCACGAGCGGCAACGCCGTGATCACCAACTCGGCGACGCTGCGCACATGATTTGGCGTGCGATAACTGCTCAGAATGCGCGTCCAGCGCCGAATGTCGGGCGCCGCCAGACCTGAGTGATGTCCACTGCTCAAGATGATATCCAAGGCTCGCGCGCTGGATGGTCTGGGCTCTCAGCCGTGCAGCCCGCTGGGGTTGCGCCTTTCTCGGGTTCCAGATCCGCTTTCTGCGCGGTCGCACCGGTTAGCGGCTCATCGACTTGCAATGTCGCCATCAACTCCTAATGCGATCGGAGCACATAGAAGATCCCGCGTGCCGACGGATCGGCCGCGGGACTTCGAAACCACAAGCTCTGCCAGTACATCCGTGGTCAGAGCACCATGGCCGTTCGCGCGGTCGCTCAGGCGGCGCGCAGATTTTCGGCGGCAAACTTGCCGGTGCGGCGGTCTGCGGCGATATCGAAGCTGACAGTTTGTCCCTCATTGAGGGTGCTCATGCCGGCGCGTTCGAGCGCGCTGACATGAACAAACACATCGGCTCCGCCATTGGTAGGCTGAATGAAGCCGAAACCCTTTTGGCTGTTAAACCACTTCACAATTCCCTTATTCATACAAATGTCCTTTCACTGACAACGTACACGTAAGACCCAGGCGCCGAGGGATCGGCACCTTCGTCGGTTGATCGATTTTTGGAGAAGGGGTCTAAAACGCGCGCGCCCGTCTGTGACGAGGCGATGCGGCCCAGTTCGTTCGGCCAAGTGTCAATGTATACCATATGGACGCGAATTGGAGCGAAGTCAAGGTCTGCAGGCCTGCGCCTTGCCAAACGGGTGCTTGTGCGTCGCGGAGCTCTTCAGTTTAAGGGTAACCAGCCGTGACATCTGGCCCTACATCTTGCAAGAGCGAATGAAGGTGTTTTCCGCGTTTGGCGCTGTTTTCGCTTTCCTTGTTACGGTGGCGATTTTTGTCGAGAGTTGCCTTGTCATGCTGTCCTTTCACGCGTTTGCGTCGACGACATGCACTCGCCAAGACCAAATCGCACCCAGTGCGCGCTCGATAAATGCACTTTGCACTGCATAGCTTGAATGGAGCGGGATGGGCTAAGGGCGCTTGTTTGCCTCGCCATGCCCCCATTTCGATGCGACTACGGACTTTCAAAGGACATTCAGAACGCATCGGTGCTGACGCGCTCATACGCCTCCGTTAACTTGCCGGTCGCGCCACTGAAGCGCTTGTCTTGCTTTCAGGATGCTGCGCCAGAACGGCAACGATGTGCGTGCAACACAGCACGGTCTACGCTAATGCAGCTGTCGATTGTGAATAGACACATGCCATATGCCTACAAGCTAAATCAAGACGTTCGCCACCCACCCCAAGGTCCTAAAGGTCGCGCCGCAACCGATCCACCAACGATTTACACGATCGTTCAACGTATGCCAATCGAGGCAGATGGGCGTCTCAGATGAAATCAAGAGCAAGTTGGAGAATATCGAGCGAGTAGTTACCGAAGATCAGCTTTCCTTTCAGTGATTTGTGGCGCCTGATAGGATTCTTGTTGTGCTGAATGATCGAGAAGATATTCTGAATGCTCTCCGCCAAAGCCGCTCAAACTCTACGAGTTTATTGGTGGACGCGGAGAGAAGCCCGCCGCCGGGTCACGCGGCTTCGAACAGTGACCTCTTTCGGCGACCAATCGCGAACGCCACAGGTGGTTAGCGCGTGGCGAAGGCGGGCAACGTCAAGGCGGATTGGGGTCAAACAACGCGCCAATTCGCATCCAGCCTGTATACGAGAGCCGCGGGCGCGAGCGTGAACCTCCGCAGCGTCTTCCAGACAGATAACTACCGGGGGATTGCAATGCCCGGATCTGACGCAACGTCGCCGGGCAATATTCGGCCTGGCGACGTTGTGCGTTCTAGAGCGTCCTAATTCCGGATTCTTTGGGGCACCATGGCCATGGTAGCTGCGCTTCGAGCAGGATGGCCGCTCAAGCAATCAAGCTCGGTCGAAGGCCGACGGCAGCTCGCCTTTTCGGAAGATGACGGTCGGCTCGTCGTCGCAGTCGCCCATCTCGGGATCGCCGGTGGATGAAAAGGCAATGACGCCCACTTTGCTCAACGCGAGTCTCTCGGCTGCGCGGATCGCGCCAGCTCCTTCTTGCAGGCGATCGGAGCGTCGGCTTTCAGCCTTCCTCCTCGGCCGGCGTTGAACGTTGCACGAAATGGCTTGTTTCGCGAGCCATGGGGCTGTCCTTCTCTAGCGATTTCGGATTCAAGACATTGCTTGCATCAACGCAGAAATCTTCATTGTCGCAAAGTTACAGAAGGTGTCTGAGACTGCGTAAGGAAAGATGATCTGGTCATGGTGCCGCATCGCGCCGCAAGTATAGACTACGTTCGGAACGTATCCTTCGCGCTCGGAAGGTTCGGGCCGCAATAGCGGCTCGCTCGAACGCGCCAGCACCTTTGAGGGTCGCGCTTGTCGAGCAATGCCGCGCCGATCGAATATTTTCGCACCGGGCCGACGCCGTGCGTCAGCAACAGCCATCCTTCATCCAGCTCGATCGGCGATCCGCAATTGCCGATCTGCACGAACTCCCAGGGATATCGCGGCTTCAGGATCGGCTGGCCGCCATCCCACGTGTAGAGATCGTCGGAATAGATCAGATAGAGATTTTCGTTGTCCTGCCGCGCGATCATCGCGTATTTGCCGTCGATCTTTCGCGGGAACAACGCCATGCCCTTGTTGCGCGCGGCGCGCCCTTCAAGGTCGACAGCCGGAACGAGACAAAATCCGAGTCTCGATCAGCTCCGATCGGATCGCCCGTCCGCTATAGGCGGTGTAGGTCGCGTAGTAGATCTTCTGCCCGCCATCGCTGAATTGCACAAAGCGGGCATCCTCGATGCCGTTCGACTGCGCTTCGGTGACCGGAAAGATCACCCGCTCGCTGATGTCCTCCTCCGGCTTGAAGCTGACGTCGATATCGTCGCCGCCCGGGTCCGACGTCAGCCTGACAATATCGGGACTGGAAGCAAGACGCGCCGTCGGGTCGACGCGAATGTGCCGTCGGCGGCAACAAGTCCGGAGCGAAATGTCAGGGACGACACATGGCCTTCGCCGACAGCACGAAGACTCAGGATGAAGCGAAGGCTGCCTTCCGGCGTTCCGGACTGATCGGGATGCGCTACGATGCTCGGATTGAACAGTGCCGACGCCTCGAACGAATATTCGTTGAGGAAATACGCGCCGACGAGTTGCCGCTGGACTTGTGAACGCGGCATGCGTCGCAAGCGCATCTTCCATCTCCGCGGCGCGAGCCTCGAAGGTCTGCAGCAGGTTGCGGTGACGGCCCAGGAAGTTCTCCAGCACGTCGGCCAATTGACGCTGCTGCCGTCTCGGGGTCGAGCGCGAGAACCCGCTCGACGATATGGTTGGCGCGGGTCTTGTCCGTCGGATTGAGGTCGCGCGGTTCGGTTGCCGGCTTGAACGGGCGCACGATCACGCGCGCGGGTCGGGCCGCAATGGAGGGCCTGGCGATTGAGGAAAGGGCTTGCAACGAAGTGCCCTCTGAGCTGAAGGACTGGATCAGCGCCGATGGCGCGAAGCGGCGCGGGCTTGTCGCGGCTTTCGTTGAGGCGCGCGATTTGACGGATCTCGGAAAGGCCGAGAAGGTACGACACCGACGGATTCGCCACCGCGGTTTTCATTGGGACGGTCAGGTGCAGGTCCATCGCGGCAGCTTCCGGTTTCCAGGTCGACCAGCGCGACCGACAGGTCATTGCTGCCGAGAAACCAGGCGAAAACCCTGCTGCGTCGGTCTTCCATTCGGCATCACCGTCGGCGCGCCACGCGGCCAGACAGGCCGCGATGGTCGCCGCGGCCTCCAGCGGCTGCTGGTCGAAGGCGCGCGGCGGCTGACGCAGCTCGCCGAAACCGGCGTGCCGACCGGCCGGAATTGGCCGGACGAGGTCGTTTGCCGAGCCAGAGCCAGCGCAGCGATCTCATCCGACATCGACATAGCGGCGTTTGCTCGCGATGCCGGTGACGATCAGGGCCTGAGGCAAACGAGCGTTATCGTAGGCCAGCCGCCTCGAACCAGACCCAGTCGGCGTCTCGACCGTGTCGAGTCCGGACAGAAATGTCGGCAAGGACCGACGGAGCCTGGCGCGACGATCGTCCGCGACTACGGCGCAGTAGGCGTCCAGTCCCAGCAACGTGAAGGCCCACGCCCGCGGGGAACGAAAACCTCCACAGCCGGCATCGCCTCCGCGAACAAGCGCGGCCCATCGACGCCGCGACGGGTTAGCTCCTTGCGCGTGCATTCGCCCAGCGCCCAAAGGTTCGCCCGTGGCTGTCCTCCGAGCCCTTGTCTTCGAGCCAGGCGCGATTGATAGCCCATGAAATTACGAAATCAGCAGCATCGGGATTCCAGGCGTGCTGCAC
>CAWJDW010000004.1:0-1184794 GCA_963841665.1 uncultured Alphaproteobacteria bacterium | reverse complement strand
TTTTTTTTTCCTGTTGCTTCGTTCGGTTGGTATTGCTCTCTTGCCGCCAGATGGAAAGATAAATACTGCGCGGATTTGAAGCCATTGGATATCTGGAAGGCGATAATGCCATCTTATTTCGGTCCTGAGTCGACCGCAAAATTGTGTCTTGTTCTCGATGGGGTCGATGAGCTCGGAATCGAATGAATTCTGGTGCTTCATGAACCTGTTCGCCATCGACAACGTGCAAAAGGCGGGACTTCGATTACAGGCGATGTTCACTGTGGCACGGGAAGAGAGGGTAGAACTTTTGCAAAGGAACGACCCCGACGCTATTTCCAGAATATTCGGCCCCACCCATATCTCGAAGCCTTCTTGGAGTACCTCTGAAATTCATTTTACTTGGGAGAGGTCTCGCACTGGGTTTGAGCAGTTTGCTTGCAGCCAGATTAAGCGGTCTCCCCAAGCTGGCAAGATTCAGTGATATGTCCAAGACTCGGATTCGCTCAGCACTGATGCATAGTGATCAGGGTAAGTTTCCAAGGAAACTGCGTCGACCCGAGCTAATCAAGCGTGAAAGGACTGCTTTTTGTTGATCATTTTCTTCGCAATCTCGATTCCAAAGGTCTGGAGAGACCAGCACTCAGAGCTATCGACCGCACCATCATGCCGAATGATCTGCCCTCGCTGCTGCAGGATACCTTGTACCTGTGCAATTCAAACCGGAGTGTGGAAGAATCGGCAGCTCTGAGAATCATATTTTGTGGATGGCAGTATCACCGAGGCCGTTAACTTTGGACGAATTGAACGCTTTGATGTTGTACAAGTTCGGGACGATCGCTGTGGACCTTGAGGATGAGATCGCCGGCAAGTGCTCAAGGTTTGTCAGCTGCAACACGTTGGCCATGTTGCTACTGACAAGCACACAGTGTACTCGACATGATCACTTCTGCATCGCACAGTGCCGTGGGGGCGGAGTCAGTGATTGGGAAATTAGATAAGAACAAGGAAGCAGAACACAAGGAAGGCACGGATCAGACCAATATCTCATCAACAGAGGTGGAAGCAACATCAGATAAAGATTCGCTACTGAAGTTTCGAACCAATCTATTGAGGCAGCACATCGTCAGCGCAAGAGAAGTACGGAGCAACGATCTTCGCACACCTGAACTTGACGCGCTTATCGAAACTCTTTCGACACTAGCCGACGTCTTGTGTACGCCCGACAATAGTTTCAATCTGGCGAAGGAGAACGTGCGGAAAAGGCTTGAGTCTTATGCAGCAATGTCGTGGATGGATGTTTTACAGCGGATCCAGCATGCCATGGAGAAGTCGACAATCAAAGGGAATCCAATCAAAGCATCGGATGAACAGGCCAGATTGATTGTGGATGCGCTCTACCAAATCACATCCAACAATAACAACCGCGTCTCCCAGGTAATTGGCCGAGCTGCCGACTCATGTTACGACAACATTGGTTTCCATTTCTTCAAGATCTGTAAGGGCTTCGCTGCGCGAGCTCTAGAGCTAGAACAGTTACCAGTCGACCTCCGGTCTTGGGCAGAAAGGACGGTCGCGCAGCCATGGAATCTCCTGCAGACACTCGCCAGAGGACACGTCATTCAATGCTTCGAACAGGTCCTCCACAAACCAATCATGAAATCATATGAGCTTGCATTGAAAGCAACCAAAACCGTAGGTCTCCTAAAACTTGGCCTTGAAAGCGGCTTGGAGTTTAACTGATTCAAGCTCAGTCGCAAACGCAATCTACAAATGATGAACGTCTCCTTGCTGTCCGAGCAGGATCTGAACAGGAGGCCCCCAAGGAAGAAGAAGAGCCTCGAGCGTTATGCTCTTCAATAGAGGGATGGATGCAGGATGCAAACGCTCACAGAGTCATGGCGGTCATCTCTTTCGAGAAATCTGAAATCATGCCGCCCGGCATTCCTGCACTTCGCCTACTTATGGGCGCGCCCGCCGCGTGGAAGAAAAGCGTAGAATTGGCCAGCACTGACACGGAAAGGTTCGCTTCCTTGACTACGGCGGCAGAAATCAACGTTCGTTTGTTAAACCCCGGAGAAGCCTTGGAATTCGTCAACGAGGCATTGAAACTTCGCCGGCCAGACCAGCAAGTCGCGTGGGCCCTCATGACTCGCGCGCAATGTCACTGGGCTCTGGGGCAATTTGACGACTTCGTCCGAGATTTCGAAGCGTCAATGACTCAATGGCCCAGCGACTCAATTGCGGGGTTCGAGGAACTCATCAAAGTCCTTTACAACACTGGCAAGCCTGAGTTGGTAATCGAGAAGGTAGATAAATGGGGCTCCGTACGACTCGCGATAACGACGAATCGTTTACTCAACCAAATATACCAAAGAGCGGCGCACACAACTGGAAACACATCGAAGATGATTGACACCTACGAAGACCTGATCCGGAATCTTGACCCGCTGAAACTGGCAGCGCCAACACGGTATCAGCTGGCGTTGGCATACCGCCGCAGCATTGGTAACCCAATCAAAGCGAAGACGCTCCTGTACGAGGTTCTGGATGGGGAAACGTGCCTCCACCCCGCCACAAACAGATTTGCGGCCGATATACCGCACCTTGCGCGACGGGAGTTGACCGAGATCATCTATGAAGAGTTTCGCTCGGCGTGCCAGCTGAAAGAAAAGCAGGCATTTCTCGAGGAAGCGGAGAGCTTGCCGTACAGATCGCTTGGTCAGACATTCTCGAATGATGAAATTCAACTGGACCCAGACTCCATCCTGATAGCCAGGATGTACAAGAAACTTGGTCCCCTGCCGAAGTTTTACGACATCCTCAATCAAACTTTCCATACTTGCGTCTCCTGTGTAAGAGACGGTAATCCATGGAACGATCGGTCGGCTCTTCGGCGGCTTTGCGATGTATTAGTCTGTCTGCCCGGCCTTGAAAGGGAGGCTCAAGTGGCTCTCACAGTACAGTTCTTTGAGATATGGTCTAAGGAGAATTCCATGCATGATGATACTAATGAAGACGACGCAGTGAGTCCGGCAGGAATTACCAACACGGCCTCGGTTCTGCGCTTGCGTCCGCGAGTCGTGGCGGGAATCAACTGCGACGGGGGTTGCGCCAGACATAGTGACGAGGGCTTCGCACGCTGGGACGCACGACTGTACAAATGCGTCATCTGCGATACGGATTGGTGCGAAGCTTGTCATACGGCGAGGACTTCCGACAATTCTTCATGGACGTGGACGAATTACTGTAACGCTAGTCATCAGTACGTCCGCGGTGCCGTGGACGGCTGGTGTGTTACCGAAGCCGGAGGGATGTGTTTTGAAGGACAAAAGACGATTTTCTTTTCGGAATGGCTGGATGAGCTGACAGATGTTAAGTGGCCGAGGGCATGGCAAGACTTCTCCAGAGGTGGGTAGAATCACGTGCTTGAAAGATCTCAGAGATTGTAGGCTAGTGAGTAGCCGCCAACCCTTGCTCAGGACTCTCAGTTTGTCGTTGACTGATGGATAAGTTAGGGATTTCCGTGTCATGGACGGTTTGCTTCGCGGCGCAGATCCATGTTTTCGACGTCATCTCTCGCAGAGTCAACACTGACGCTATTTTCTTGCGTGTGGCCGTAACATATCGAAGCCTTTAAGTCCAGACTTGCATCAAACTCTTGCCGCCTCTTGTCCAAGGTGCAACGAGACACACGGAAATTGAACGTGGCCGATCCTGTGTCTAAGACTGGAGTTCAACAATCTCCCACATTAAGATGAAGGCACCATGGTGTTTATGCAACACCGCAGGGAAGTGCAATGTCCCTGACATGAAAGACCGATCCTGCTTCAGACAACCGACTTGGTGGTGAAGCCATTAAATTGCCAGCCTACCTTCATATCTGCTCTTGATTATCTTGTCTGTGAGAAATTCTGTGGCTCTTGGAGCGACTACTGTTTTGTCAGTATCCCGAGCACAGATTTGCTATTGTGTTCCATGTGGCACGTGACCGCCGTGCAAGAGATTCTTTGATCTGCACCATATACGATCCTGGGTATCACAGTTCTCTAACTTCTAAGCTGTACCCTGTCCTCAGCTTCCCAGCAATCGCCTGCAACGCCGTGGCCCGTCCGCTCTCTGACATCCCGTCCTCACTCCTCATCCGGGTCCGGCCCCTCAATAAGCGCAGGTATATCCTCCGGTCTATTATTACCCTCCAAAATATTAAACACCGCCGTGAACAGGGGGAATTCATTCTCCATCCCTTGGGCCTTTAAAAACCCATTCACCTCCTGCGCCGTGCTCGTCCCTTGCAATTTCTGCCCATTCAGCTCGCGCTCCTCAATCTCCCCGATCGGCTTCCCCTCCGCGACGCTCATCTTCGCGCAGCGGAAATTGCGGCCGCCGGAGCACGAGGTGATCATGTCGGCGACGCCGCAGCTCTCCTCCGTGAACGTCTCGGTGCGCACGGTGGCGAAGAAGCGCTTGCCGAACTTCACCTCCTCCAGGATGCCGACGCGCATGACGGCCGCCTTCGCGTTGTCGCCCCAGCCCAGGCCGTCGACGAAGCCCGCGGCCAGCGCGACGATGTTCTTCAGCGCGCCGCCCAGCGAGACGCCGGCCACGTCGTGCACCATGCGCACGTGGAAGTAGGGCCGGTGGAAGAGCTTCTTGATGTTGCTGTGGTTGAGCGGCGGGTACTCTGCCGGAAGAGCGGTGGCGCGGGTCTTCGTTCCTTTCGACGTGGTGACCTCGCCATTGAGTGTCGTCATGCCCTGTGGCGCCCGCGAAGGGGAGCCAGAGGGCGAGCCCGCGGGGGTGGGGTGCTTGGAGTCGATGGAGGGCGGGTCGTAGGCGATTGTCGTCTCTGACCATTTCTCGCGCGCGACTTCGTTGGCGATGTTGGCTCCACTCAGCGCGCCGCAGTAGATGCCCAGCTTGTGCCCGATGCTGTCGGAGAAGAGGTCGCAACCCTCATCCGACACGGCAACGCCTTTGATGCAGCTGATGCCGCGCGCGTAGGGCAGGACTTTGCCCTGCAGCATGTCGCAGATGCGGCCAATGAACTGGTGGGGGAGGTTGAAGATGAGGATGGTGGCGTCGCTGACGGCGGAGGCAATGTCGGGGTTGGCGACGATGTTCTTCGGTAAAGGGATGTCGGGGAGATATTTGACGTTTTCGTGGAAATGGTTGATGAGGTGGGTGAGCTTCTGCGGCTTGGTGGATAGGCTGGAGTTGGAATCGTAGTTTTTGTTCTTTTTGGGGAGCTGGTACTCTTCTTCGTACACCCACATCTGCACTTCTTCCTCGAACAAGTCGTCATATTCTTTTGTGTTCTCCGCAACCACCTTGGCGATCGTCGTTCCCCAATTGCCCGAGCCGACGACGCATACTTTGTGCTTCTTCGAGTGACTTGAGTTTGAAGCCATTCTTCGAATTAATGAGTGCAAACAACTTCGAGAAGGGGATGGTGTAATGTAGTGTTCGCGAGGACGTCTTGGGCTGAGAATAGGTGTGAGAGAGGTGGAATTGTTGAATTGGGGGATGGAGAGGAAGGAGAAGCTTCTTATATAGCGCTGACACAAGGAGGATGTCAGACTGGGCTGAGCAGAAGCGGTGGTTAAGGAGAAGGCCAGCTTCGCACTACTCCCCCCCAACATATATCACATGCAAAACATGGCAACTGTGTGAAACCCGCGACTTTTCTGTCGTCAACCGGCTTTTTCTCAACTGCAGCCACAACACCCACTCGACAGCCCCAATGTGACGTACGACGGTAGCGGGACGGCGGCGGGAGGCGGGAGGGAACCATACTCGATCAGGGCAGGACAGCTAAGGGTCCGGAGGATGTCGACACGACACGTACGACAGCAGAGGCATGTCAGCGAGCCGCTTCAATTGTGTCCCTCTCCGTCGAGGGGCAGGCCAATTCCGTGCTGCTCATTTTCAACATGTTGCAATAGGCTTGCGACAACGCTGCGCTGAGCAGAGGAGATAGACGACAAGGGCGCTGTCGCAAAAATGGGGCTTGGAGTACTGAACGACACCAAGCTCCAGCATGTCCCTGGTCAGCACCAATCAACCTTATCTACCCGGAGTGCTGTGCCACTGACATGACACTTCCCAGGTACGGCCACGCTGGAAGACCTCGACCAACCCGCCAACGCTCCGCGACGCCACGACCGCCTGAAGCACAGCAAAGACGGCATCATCCTCGTGCCGCAACCGAGCGACGACCCCAACGACCCGCTCAACTGGCCGCGATGGCGCCGCGACCTCATCACCGCCATCCTCTGCCTCCTCTCCATCATCGCTTCCACCCTCTCCCCCCTGCTCGCCGCCAACACCCTCACCCTCACCCTCTGGTATGAGCGCTCCTTCACCGACATCGCCCTGTTGACCGGCTACCATCTCCTCGGCGTAGGGGTGGCTGGCTTCATTTTCGTCGCCAGCGCCCGCGTCTGGGGGAAGCGCCACCTCTACCTGCTCGGCACGCTCACGATCATCTGGAGTTCGGCGTGGGGCGGCGCAAGCGGCCATAGTTACGGCTCACTGCTCGGCGCGCGCTTCTTTCAGGGCATCGGGCTTGCCCCCTTCGAAGCGCTGGTAAATGCGAGTGTGGGCGACTTGTACTTCGTGCACGAGCGGGGGAAGCGGATGGCGCTGAGTAATCTGTCGTTGTTTGGAGGCGCGTTCTTTACGCCGGTGATTGTCGGAAAGATGACGGCCACGTTGGGCTGGCAGTGGACGTTCTATTTCATTGCGATTTTCACGGCGGCCATGCTGCCGTTGGTCGTGCTCTTCGTCCCGGAGACGGCGTTCGTGCGCGATGCCCACTTCAACACCGATACCGCCATGACCGAGGACGTGGAGGAGCGCAAAGCAAGTCCAACCGTCCACGAACAGGACCAGCCCCCGGCACACCCTGTTGAGTCCCCGCCTCCCGCAAAGATGATCTCCAAGCAAAACCTCCGCATCTTCAACGGCCGCAAGACAAGCGACTCTTTCTTCAAACTCCTCCTCCGCCCCTTCCCGCTCTTCCTGCACCCGGGCATCCTCTGGGCCTGTCTTATCCAAGGCACCCTCATCGGCTGGACGGTGCTGATCGGCATCGTGCTCGCGGCCATCATGCTCGGCCCGCCGCTCTTCTTCAACGAAGTGCAAACGGGCTACATGTACACCGGCGCCTTCGTCGGCGCCCTGCTCGGCTTCCTGCTCGCGGGCCTGCTGAGCGACAGCTGCGTGCGCATCATGACGAAGCGCAACCGCGGCATCTACGAGCCGGAATTCCGCCTCATCCTCGTCATCCCGCAGCTCGTCTTCGGCTGCGCGGGCCTGTACGGCTTCGGCATCACCGCGAACAACACGCGCGTCTACGGCTGGTTCTGGCCCGACTTCTTCTTCGCCCTCGAGGTCATGGGCATGGTGCTCGGCGCCGTCGCGTCCGCGCTGTACATCGTCGACGCGCACCGCGAGATCGCCGTCGAGGGCTTCACGTGCTTGCTCGTGTTCAAGAACATCTTCTCCTTCGGGCTGACGTTCAGCGGGTACGGGTGGCTGGTGCGCGCGGGCATCAAGCCGGTTTTCCTTGCGATCGGGAGCGTGCAGGTGGTGATTTGCTGCTCGACGCTGGTGTTGTGTAAGTTCGAAGACCTTCATGCCATTATTAATGAAAAAGATTACTGATACCTATTCCTACGCAGATGTGTTTGGGAAGAAGAATCGCTCGTTCTTTGCGAGACACGATATTTTGAAGATGCTGCATCTGAAATGAATCTAGCGGTTGCCATGTTTAAGAGCGAGGGAGTTGGGTATTTCAGGACGAGTCTTTAGAGGCACCTTTCTCCCTCTTTCGCGCAGGCTTCGTCGTGTGTTATATATCTTACTGATAGTTACCGCTGGTACCCCACACGGATACTCGTACTGCTCATTGGGGACATGCAGTTGCGTGATCTCACGTCTATACCGGCCACCTTCCCATCCCCTTCCTAACACCCCGTCCAATCCTATGCATGACGCCTGGTAAATGCACCGCACCAGACCCTCACTCACATCCTCTCCCTCTTCCTCGGCGCCGCCCGGATGATATTGTCCACGCGGAGCAACAGCTCCGCCGCCTCACTCGCACTGGACACCACCGCCCTCTTCAGCTTGTAGCTCTCCACCACCCCCATCTCGCGCATATCCGCGATGCCGCCGCCGGGCGTCATCAGATCCAGCCCGCTGCTGCTCATGCCCGCATACACCGCTTTCCGTAACCGCGCGACGAGGTCCGACGAGTCCAGCCCCGCGTTGTCGGCGAGGATGGTGGGCAGCTGGCGCAGCGCTTTCGAGAAGCTGTCGACGGCCAGCGCTTTCTTGCCCGCCACGTTCTGCGCCGCCTGGTCGACCGCTTTCGCCATGACCATCTCGGCGCAGCCGCCGCCGAGCGTGGTGCGGGGGTATTTGCACGGTTTGGGAGAGGACGGCCAGGGCGTCGTGCAGGCTGCGCTCCGCTTCGTCGAGCAGTTGCTCCGTCGCGCCGCGGAGCACGATGGTGCAGGCTCGGCCTGCCGCGACGCCCGAGAACTTGATCAGTGTGTCTTCGCCGATGATGACTTCCTCGATCAGGTCGCAGTGGCCGAGCTTGACGTGCTCCGGGTGGTCGAAGGTGCTGGTGATCTCGCCGCCGGTGACGAGGGCGAGACGCTCGATGCCGTCGAAGTCGGCGTGCTCGATGGACATGATGCCGGCGTCGGCGAAGAGCTGCTCGGGCCAGTTGTAGATGAGTTGGCGGTTGATGAAGCAGTTGATGCCGTGGGCCTTGATGCGCTCCACCTTCGCCTTCATCTTCTCTCGCTCCGCCTTCTCCAGCTCGGCCAGCTTGCCTGTCGACCTCCACCTTGACCCGCGCCCCGAAGATCTTGACCTTGTCCGTGTCCATGGCTGTGTTGGCGACGAGGATCTTGGCATTCTCGAGGCGCTTCGGCTGGTTGACGCCGAACTTCTTGTCGAGGATGAAGCCCTCGTCGAGATAGGAGTCGGAAAGCTTGCCGCCGGCCTTCTTGATGATTTGGATGTGGGTGAGATCGGTGGAGCCTCGCATACGCAGGACGGCGTCGCTGGCGAGGTTTGCGAAATAGTCCCGGTCCTGCGAGAGGACTTTGGAGGAGAGGGTGGTGCGGGCGATGGAGAGGAGGTCTTTGCGGAAGCGCGCCGAGTCTTTGCTGTTGTCGACGGCGTGCTCCTCGAGCGCCTTTAGCGCGGCGGCGCTTGCTATGCGGTAGCCTTCGATTATGGTCTGCGGGTGGATCTTCTGGTTCGACCAGCTGCTCTGCCTCTCGTAGCAGCTCTGCGGCCAGCACGGCCACGCTCGTCGTCCCGTCGCCGACTTCGTCATCCTGCACTTTCGATATGTTCACGAGGACTTTGGCTGCGGCGTTGTCGAGGGCGATGCTCTTCAGGATTGTCGCGCCGTCGTTTGTCACCATGATCTCTCCGGTTGAGGCTGATTGTAATATCTTGTCCATCCCCTTCGGTCCGAGTGTGCTCTTTACGAGGTCGCCGACGGCGATGGCGCCGACAAAGGCGGAGAGGCGAGCCTACCCATTCTCATTCAGCGAAGTCTCTCATATCTCCCGACATGTCGAAACTCACATTCTCGCCTTTTTCCTCCACAGTGTCCTCTGCGAAAATCTGGCCTGGGGCTTGTGCCTGCGACGGTGTTAGCTGTGGTTCCTTCCGCCTTCGACATGCATTTACCCACCATGTTTGCAACTCGGATGTTCTGAGTGAAGGTCAAGAGGCTCTTTTTCTTTCGCTTCGAAAAAGATCCCCACGCGACTTTTTACGCGAAGCCAGTATTAGATACGGCGGGGCATATCTCCAGATTCGCTGAAACTAGGACTGTGCGGACTCCCGAACGGTGCAGGAACATTCGGAACTGTTAATATCGCGAGAGCATCAGGATGGCAAAAAGAGCTGCGGAACAGCCACTGGAGGATAGCATCCCATCAGAATCACCAGCTTCGAAAAAGGCGAGGGTCCAGAATGTTGCAGACGAGGCCCTCCCTCCTCCACCTCCTCCGCCGCCAGAGACAGATATTGGGGAGGAGTCAGTGTTCGCGAACGGGCATCCAGTAGTGAATGGCATTGAACAGAATCCAGTTGTCGCACTTGAGGAAGCAGACGCACCGGACGAAGAAGATGAAGATGAGGAAACCCTCACATCACGGCAGAAAGAAGCGACGGAAGGATATCAAGACTTGTACCTCGACAGCGTCACCCGCTCCGCTCTCGACTTCGACTTCCTGAGGCAATGCTCGGTGACACTTTCAAACCAGAATGTATACGCTTGCTTAGTATGCGGAAAGTACTTCTCCGGAAGGGGCGTCAAAACTCCCGCCTACTTCCACGCCCTCGAGGTGGGACATCACGTCTACATCAATATGGAAACCAAGAAAGTGTATGTCTTGCCCGAGGGCTACGAGGTCAAGAACAAAAGTTTGGACGATATCAAGTTCGTCGTCGATCCGCGTTTTACCCCCGAAGAGGTGAAGGCGCTCGACCGAGATAATAGCCCTTCATGGGATCTGGCAGGCAAGAAGTACTATCCTGGTTTCGTGGGACTGAACAACATCAAGGCCAACGACTATTTAAACGTCGTCGCGCAGGCGCTCGCTCACGTCTCGCCACTGCGTAACTTCCTCATGCTGGAAGACCTATCATCGCGCCCGCAGCTCCCGCAGCAGTTCAGCATCCTCGTGCGCAAGATGTGGAACCCACGCGCATTCAAGAACCACGTCTCGCCTCACGAGCTCATGCAAGAAATCAGCCTACGCAGTAACAAAAAGTACTTACTCACCGAACAAGCGGATCCGGTAGAGTTCCTCAGCTGGTTCCTAAACAACCTCCACCTCTCCCTCGGTGGCAGCAAAACCAAACCCCGCAGCTCCCTCATCCAGAAGATCTTCCAAGGCTCCCTCCGCGTCGAATCGCAAACCATCACCGCCCGCGCCGACGCTGGCGACCGTCTCCTCTTCGAAGACGCGGCCATCAAATCGCAAACCTCCCCTTTCATGATCCTCACCCTCGACCTGCCGCCCGCCCCGCTCTTCCAGGACGACGTGGAGAAGAACATCATCCCGCAAGTCGCCCTCACCACCATCCTGCAGAAATACAACGGCGTCAAGGCGCAGGAGAAGATGAACACGCGCATGCGCTATCGCTTGCTCCATCCGCTGCCGCCCTACCTGATCATGCACATCAAGCGTTTCCAGCCGAACAAGTTCCTGCAGTCCCAGCGCAACCCGACAATCGTGACCTTCAACCCCCGCGCCCTCGACCTTTCTCCCTACGTCGAACCCAACCCCCAGCTCCACGGCGTGAGTGAGCCGTTGATCTACGATCTGGTCGCGAATATCACCTACGAGGGCGTGAAAGTGCGCGATGATTCCGTCGAAGGCGAGGCGGAGAGGAAGGTGTGGAAGGTGCAGGTGAAGGAAGGCGGCGATGGGGCCCAATGGTGGGAGATGCAGGATTTGTTCGTGCAGCGCGTGAATGCGGATTTGTTGGCGACAAAGGAGAGCTATGTCATGGTTTGGGAGCGGAGGAGGGGAAAGGGCAAGGGGAGGATTGGGTGAGGTGAGATGAGATAGATGGGCGAAACAATGGCATCGTTCGGCCAGTGGTGTTCCAGGCAATTCTCTCCCTGCGGTCTGTGTACCGTCTACCTGACCAAGATTCCACATGCCGATCTACGCCGCCAGCAGTGGACGCGTTCGCATTCGCTCAAGAGGCACCCCGCCCCACGCCCTTCATCTCGCACCGCCGAGCTATGCCCGCACCTCGGCATCTTTCACACCTCACCTCATCTCACCTCATCCCCATACAATATATTTTACTCGACGGTCGCCGCTTGATACACCCTCTGGCACCACAACAGCACAGCGCAATTGAGACAGAATGGCCAGGCCGAAATTGACGCTCTTCTTAGACGTTATCAGTCCATTTGCGTACATTGCGTTCCATGTTACAAGGGTAAGCATTGGCTTAATCTTCTTCTGCAAGTGTATATCTGTAAATGCTATCCATGAGAAGCGGAATACTGCATACCTTTCGTAACAGCAACATCGTCTTCCTCCAGACTACCCACCCACTGCTCAAGAGGTCGTTTCATCTTTTCTCGCTCGCCCCGTATCAGTCAGAAGAACTAATGGAATGAACACAGAACTCGAAGGTGTTCAAGCAATGCGACGTTACATACGTCCCGATCTTCCTCGGAGGTGTCTTTAAAGCATGCGGCAACACGGCACCGTTAGACATCAAAAGTAAGCAAGCCCGTCTCCCCTACGTTCCGAGTCCCAACCCGAACTAATCCCACCCATAGACAAAGACAAATGGATCAACATCGAGCGTCAGCGGCACAGGAAAGCCTTCAACGTGCCCATGTCCGACGGGCCCCCGAACCCCTTCCCCCAACCCACCCTCAACACCCAACGCGCCCTCTGTGCGATCGAAATGGCGCACCCGGACAAACTGCCCGACTCCTTCGCCGCGCTCTACCACGCCTTCTGGGTCGAGGGCAAGACGATCGGCAAACCGGAAGTCATAGGCCCGGCGCTGCAGCAGGTGTTCGGCGAGGCCGGGGCGAAGGAGATCCTGGAGAAGGTGGGGTCGGCGGAGGTCAAGAAGCGGCTGAGTGAGAACAGCGACTGGGCGATGGAGAAGGGCGCGTTCGGGTTGCCGTGGTTCGTGGCGACGAATGCGAAGGGGGAGGAGGAGAGTTTCTGGGGCGTCGATCATTTGGGGCAGGTTGTGGAGCATCTGGGGCTGGAGAGGAGGGATGAGCCGGGTTTGAGGGCACTGTTGTGATGAGTGTGGAAGTTGAAGTTGATTTGTTTGGTCATATGGGATCTTTGTGTACTAGATATCTTTCCTCGATGTTCGAAGGCGGTGGCGGCAGGAAATGCATGGCTGCACGGTCGGGTGTGTTTCATGACCCATGACGCTCACAGTACCCAGACTCACAGTACTCAAAACTGGATATATCGTTTCGAACTGACCAAATTAGTCTTCATCTATCTTCGGACCCATATCATCCAGCAGAATATCGCCAGTGCTCCTCGCTCTTATCCATTCCGCCTCAACTCTAAAGTAGACCCACATCCATCTACGATAAACCTCCAGTATCTCCAGTAGGAAGATCCCGCCTTCGATGTCGTTGAAGTGCTCTAGGTGCACAGACAATTTCATCGACCATGAGCACCTCAACAGCAGGTCGACTGCGATGACGGCGTAGTAGAGCTGTGGCATGTCGAACACCCGCACGCGTCTCAAGCCGTATGGGAATGCCGGCTGGTCACGCGCTGGTGATAGGAGGGTGAGGTCCCAGTCTTTCGCCACGTCCCAATAGAAGGAATACAGCGAGTTCGTCATGACTGCGAGGAGCCTTCATGGGTGGGTCAGTATGTGGGTGTCTGCTCTGGCGTAAGACCCGGAAGCAATGGGAAGGGGCAACATTACCACAATCTGAAAAGGGCTGTGTCACTCATGCCCACAGCTGCAGCGTCCCTAGCAATGGCGCTCAATGCTATGGCTGGAAACGCGGTAGCATACTTGAGAGCGTTGGCCGGCTGCCGATCGATGATACACTGCCGTAGTCGGATGACGAACGGGACGCACATGAGGAGTGGAACCATATATGTACCTCCGCAGTTCCTGTCCGGTCTGTTCGTAGTTCGCTGCCCGCTTACAAGCATGCAAAGGGCCACGAAGAGCTCCGACAACGGCTTTGCGTAAGATGTAAGCGCGTCTGCGAGAAGCACGTCGCCGAATTTGCCATCTTCTGTCCTGGCCAATCCTCCGATTGAGATTCGCCGGAAGGTAGACAGGAAGCGGGAGCGCCCTGCCCGTGGTAATTGCTTGATTGGGACCACGAAGGCGGCGAGGAGGAAGAGTAGATAGAGATTCGGTATTATACTCCACCCTGTGACGCGCGCAGTATTTCCGCGAGTAAGCGTCCAGAACGTGAGGATCGACGCGGCGAGAGGGAGTGTTAGGATTGTCGCGAAGTGGTACACGGACGAATGATGGTTCGGTTGCGAATGTGAAGATCGGGCGGGATATCGAATGAGGTGTGGAACGTCCTACGTGAGAGCTTGGGGGTCAGCATGGTCCAGACGCATATGTTCGCGCTTCTGGCAACGCACAATGTTCAAGAGACGAAGGCCGTGCAGATTCAGGCCCCAGAGCCATACTCCGAGGACGACCAGGATCGCCAGCCGGAAAGGAAGCGGTAATAGCAGGCTGAAGGAGTCCAGCTCCTCCACCGCCGGGTCGTCGATGTCCATTTGTTCATCACCGACTGTGGTTGCTGAAGCCCTGGCCTTTTCTCGTCATGTTCCAAAAACTGAACACACAAGGCAGCGAGTGCTGATCGGAGTCCGGATGTGCACCCTAGTTTCCTGAGCTTATTTCGACTTTGCGTGTTATGTAAGCCATGAGGCGACAAAGTTGTTTGCGTGGACTTTTTCTACATTTTGCCTCCCGGATTATATACCTACGGTCAAACTGGGCCGACTTCTCTCTCTTCTCTCAGTTTGAACCAAGATTCAGGCCAGGTTGCGTCCTATCGATTACCCTGCGGCCTTGAACTCGGAATCCGCATCATGATAGCAAACAACGATTAATGACCCTTAAGACTCGTGGAGTGGGCAGGAACAGACAAGATGGCAGCGCCGAGTTCGACAGAACAGCGCGAGCTGGAGTTGGTTGGCAAGGTCGAAATGCGTATCGCCCTTGCAGATTCTGATGCGAAACTGGGATCAACTCTCAAGACCTACTTGGCCCCGCTGCTCTTGAAACTCGCTTCCGAACACCAAAGCGTGCGCAACAAAGTCATATCCGTGTGCCAGCATATCAACGCGAGAGCCAAACCACAGTCTGTCCAACTTCCTGTAGCTGCCCTGGTCCGGCAGTTCAAGGAGCAAAAGAGTTCTTTGATTCGCCACTTTGATCTCTTGTATATTCAGCAAGGACTTGGTCGACTATCAGGTCCTGAGAAAGCAGAGTTACTGCCGGCCGTCATCAAAGGGATCACGGAGAGTGGCAGCCATGGCCCCCAGATTTTCAACTTGTTTTTGAGACTGCTGGAGTCGTTCGTCTTACCTGTCCGTGGGTCTAAGGACGATGCAGACTTGCGCGGACGGATGGGAGTATCAGACGAGGATACAATCTATGTGGTATCTTGGTTGGGCAAGTTATTGCTCTTCGTTCCGCAGAAAGGACCAAATCCGACTTGTCCGGGCTTGACACAAGAGGACTACGCTTTCCTAACTCTTCAGAATAAGGACGACGTATGGAATTCTTCAACTGGCGGTCTCAATCTCATCCGAACGAAGGTACAAGCTGCGACGCTACTTGCAAGTGGGATTTTCACCGATAACGAACGCTTCCTCCCCGCTTTGGTTGCTTCTGCGGACACCGCATCAACCATAAGTGATGTGGGAGAAGATACCCTGAAACGGGCATTGCCCAGCATCGATTTGGAAGAGACCTCGATGGTTCGGAGACTGTTTGGTCTTTACTTTGGATCAGAAGGTACACCGAGGGTCCGTCCGCCACTTCGATTGAAGATACTTGGGCTGCTCAGCAAATCAACCATCAGCACGACGTTTGCAGATGAGATTATGAAAACCGTAGAAGATGGTGTTGCTTCGCCAGCGATGGATGGTGAAGATGTAGTAATGTCTGGTGCGGTCAATAGGTAAGATCGACCTTCCTTTCGACGTTATTGTGGTGCTTAGCATTCCTAGCATCTTACCAATGCCAGCTCGCTTCCTCCCGCTTGCGACTTGCTATGCATAACTAACTTTCATATAGGAATGCGGTACTTGGCCGAGAAGCAACGAAGCTTCGCTCCGCGATCTTTGCATACGTCAACTTTGTAGCCAGATCCGGCTCAACAGACACATTGCACGCTATCGCACCCCAGGTGGTCGCCCGGCTACGTGATTTCATCGAGAACCAAGGCTGGCCGAAGCCTGGCGCAAACGAGGATCTAGTTAGCCGCGGCTACGCTTACGAAGTGATTGCTCTACTCGCCAAAGCTGGACCAAGAAACATCCTCGTAGAAGATGATCAACCTACTATGGACCTTTTACGCTGGCTTTTCACAGCGCTCTCAAAGGGCTCGTCAGGTAGCGCTATCACCGTGACCTTAGAGGAATCCATGTCCACATTGCTCGGTGCTATGTCAAGACTCGACCTGAAAGCGTCAGAGCAAACCGTACTGGAAGATCTTTTGATTGACCAGATGGAACAGTCGGCTGACCTTCGTCGCAACAGCAGATTACGAAGTACAAGCTATGTTGCGATCCGGTTCGCCAATAGATGCCTGCCTTACGAATCCGTTCGAGCCCGTTGGATTGATATACTTGGCTTAGGAGCCATGGACGATCGAGCAGAAGTCCGAGAAGAAGCTGAGCGCGGACTTAGCCCGTACTGGTATCGGATGCTCCACGGAAGCGCTAATGAACCAAATGCCGAAGGAATCTCCTTTCCCAAATTCGAAGCAGTGATGGAGCAATTTTTCCCAGATGAAACACTGGGCCGGGTCATCGAGGCATTAGCAGTTGCTCGACAGGCCCAAAAGCGTATCCCGGAGAGCTTCCGCAGTCTAGTAGCTTTCTCACGCCACATGCTTTTCCAGGAGGCGACCAAGAAGGCCAATATTGCGATAGCTATCGATACTGAATGGGAAAGAAGGCTAGATGTTGCTGCGGAGACAGACGTGAAAGCCCGGGAAGCAATCAGATCCCACATGCGAGATTTGGTGAAACAGTCGGGCAGGAAGCTGGAGATCTTGCAGTGCGCTCTGTTCGGACTGATCACTGGAGAAGCACCTGCAACGGACGAACACTTTGTGGAGTTCCTGGGACTCGCGCCAGATTCTGTGGTTCAGGCACTTGTGCCTCACACCGCCGCACTTCTTCCAGTCTTACGAGCAAGTATCCATTCCAGGCGGATCGAAGCTGCCAGGGCATTCGGGATACTTGCGTCGCATTCCACTGCAAACCTGACGAAGACGAATGCACAATTACGGGAGCTTCAATCTATTTCAGATTCGTGGAAATCTGCAGTTGGTTCAACTGTTAATCACGTCCATGGCGCGATCACGGGACTCGGATTCTACTTCAGCAGAGCCACATACCGCTCGGTAGATCTCTCGAAGAACGAGCCATATGATTCAAGCTTGAAGACAATTTTCCAGGTGCTTTTGGAAGCTCGAGATGGCCAGCTGAAGGAAGCAAGTTATACTTTCCTGGGGCAGCTGTGCATGTTTGGCGCGTTGTCGACCGAACTCATCGAAAGCCATGTGAAAGTTCGAGAAGTCGTTGACAAGCTATACGGGTCTGCAAAGGACGGCAACGAAGCTGCGATTATCTGCCTTGGTCAGCTGTCGATGGTCCTGCCCGAGCATCAAGACAAGGGTGAGAGCGATCTTCGAGGTGTCCAAGATCAGCTTCACAGACTGCATGAGATCCGGCAAGCGGAAGTGCACTTCACGGTTGGTGAAGCGATGAGCTATCTTGCGTCTGGCTGGGAATCAAGCGCACTTGCAACCAAGCTCGAGATCGATGGCCGGATGCCGGCTACAGCAGCAAGATCGTCCACACTTTCGGCGCTCATCGAACAGGTCCTTGTGGACTGTAGAAACACAAAGCCGTCACTAAAGAAGGCCGCCGTCATCTGGTTACTTTGCTTGGTCCAATTCTGTGGAGGGCAAACGGAAATCAAAGACCGGCTATCCGAGTGTCAGACAGCGTTCAAACGGTGCTTGTCGGATCGGGATGAACTTGTGCAGGAGACCGCGTCGAGAGGGCTTGGCTTGGTGTACGAGAAGGGTGATCGGAAATTGAAAGACGACCTCGTGCGCGACCTCGTCTCTTCCTTCTCATCCGACCGACAATCGAAGCTCGCGGGAAACGTCTCGGCAGACACGCAGTTGTTCGAACCCGGCGCGCTACCGACTGGCGACGGATCCGTGTCAACTTACAAAGACATCATGAGCCTTGCGTCGGAGGTGGGTGATCCCACCTTGGTTTACAGATTCATGTCGATGGCTTCATCGAACGCTATCTGGTCAAGTCGAGCTGCATTCGGCAGATTTGGCTTGAGCAGTGTCTTGTCCGACTCCAGCGTTGAAGGATACCTCGTCAACAACCCCAAATTATACCCAAAGCTCTTCCGCTATCGGTTCGATCCTAGCAGTGGTGTGCAGCGGTCGATGAATGATATTTGGAATGCCCTGGTCAAGGACTCGTCTTCCACCATTGACAAGCACTTCGACGCCATCATGGAGGATTTGCTCACAAGCATCCTTGGCCATGAATGGCGAGTCAGACAGGCTAGCTGCGCTGCCATTGCTGAATTGGTGTCAGGCCGGCCCTTGGAGATGTATGCAAAGTACCTCGAGCAGATCTGGAAGCAGTGCTTTAAGGTGCTTGATGACATAAAAGAGTCTGTTCGTGCTGCAGCCGCAATGCTTGCAAGAACTCTTACCGGTGTACTCACAAGGACTCTTGAGACCGATCACTCTGCCAACAAAAACGCTTCGACAATGTTGAAACATGTCTTACCCTTCCTTCTTTCGCCGTCTGGCATGGAGTCGAGCGCCAAGGAAGTGCAAGCCTTCTCTGTCCACACTCTGCTCGAGATCGTCAAGAAAGGGAATGGAAGCTCACTTAGACCCTTCATTCCGGAGCTTGTGGAACGTTTGATCGGTCAGCTGAGCATCCTCGAGCCCGAAGCCGTGAATTACATCTACCTCAACGCATCAAAATACAACCTTTCCGAGCAAAAGATTGATGACATGAGACTTTCAAGCGTGCGAGGCAGCCCGCTAATGGAGGCGATTGAGCGCTGCGTCGACCTGCTAGACGAAGCCACGATGCGCGAGCTGCAACCTCGGCTTGAAAAGGCAATGAAGAGCGCAGTGGGTTTGCCTTCAAAGGTCGGAGCAAGCCGCGTCCTCGTGTCACTCAGTACCCGCCGTATGGTGTTATACCAAGCCTTTGCCGGCGACTCTCTCCGGCTCATCGAGAATCTCGTCCTTGACCGGAATGAGACTGTCTCAAGCTCCTACGCGGTAGCATCTGGCTACGTCGCACGAGGTGCCACCGACAAGCAGATCTTGCGGCTAATATCGTTTGCGAAGCGACTGTACTTCGAGTCCGAGGGTGACAGAGAGGCTGCTGTTCCGCGGCGCAGCATTACATCGGGAGAGATAATGTACGCTCTCGCCAAGTATGCAAGTGACCGGTTCAATTCGCTTGCATCGGCTGCGCTGCCATTCGTTTTCGTGGCAAAGCATGACCTGCACGAACAAGTGAAAGAGCAATTCCAAAATGCATGGAATGAATCTGTTGGTGGGTCAAGAGCGGTTCTCCTTTATCTCCGCGAGATTCTCGACCTGTCGGTGGCGTACCTCAACTCTCCGCAGTGGACACTCAAACACACTTCTGCCAGAGCAGTTGCGGATGCCGTTACTGCTGTTTGTTCCTTAGAGGCCACCATTTCCGAGAAAGTCGGTGAGCAACTCTGGCCCGCGATAGAGGCGTCATTGGGCGGCAAGACTTGGGAGGGCAAGGAGGTCGTACTCTTCGCATTCGTAACCTTCGTTGAGAAAGCTCAGGCGTTTTACATGTCCCGGAAAGACGTGAAATCTGCCATAACGAAGATCGCGCTTCGGGAAGCCAGGCGCCAGAACACGACCTACAGACAATACTCGGTGAAGGCTCTGGGTCGGGTGGCGTTGGCACGCACCGACGAAGATTTGAGCAAGGAGACCTACGACATTGTCGAACCGTTATTATCGACCGACACCGAGACCAGCGCCATGGAGGTCGATGGCGAAAGTGCACGAAAAGCTGATGAACTGTAAGTTGAGTGGCGCCGTTATTGGTCATACGATGGCTGATTCCCTTGCAGAACGGAGAACACCCATGTGGCCGCCACAGAAGGCCTTTTCGCATCGATCAATCCCACTATCATGCAGGAGAAAGGTCTCGGAGACGCGTTAGTGCGGGCGGTGTACTTGATCGCATCCATGCAATCTCGTTCTAACAGCACGACACGAGCTGTCTACACCAGCATCACCAAGACCTTCGATCGCATAGGCCACGCTGGCAAAGGCGCTCTTCTCGGTTTTGATGTGACCAACCTGACCTCACTCATGTTAAACCAACCTGAAACCGAAGCATTGCGCCAAGCTAGGGCAGACGCCATGCTGGCGATCAGAAGAGCGGCACCGACAGTAGCTTCGGAGATGGTGAAGAATATCTCGAGCTAAAACCCCCAGCAGACGTGAGCCGATGGAGTTCCAGACCTTCCAGATTTCACGCCACAAAGTCTAACCCACGTGGCATGCCCGGAAATGTGGGAAACCCAAAGCGCAGGGTTTCGCAGGGTTTCGGAATTTGGGCCGAATTCAAACGCCGCCGGCAGAAGAAAGACGGTGATAATACCTGTCTCCACAAGGGTTTTGCAAATTAACAAACATCCAGCCATCCATCTAACCTCTGTCGGTCAACGTAGTGAGTTTACGAATTAGGAATATGGTTGTTCGGATTCTTCGTGGCTTTTCCGGTGCAATCAATTCCTGTGAAAGCTAACATGATTCTATTTGTCGATGCCGCGTCGTCGAAGCAGACAGAGACGAGGTCCCTCCCGTGCGTGCTCAGCGTGGCTTGCCCTGATTACATCAGTGTCAATTATCTCAGCCTTACCTCGAGTTGTACTTGGCTGTAGGTGTAGTTGATGTTTGTGGCCACGTTAGCGACGGCGAGCCATTTCCGGCAGGCCGAGACAACCCGGGAACACCCGCCGGCCAGATTGGCGAGGTGGCTGCGTGTGGGGGAGGCGGAATTGCTTCCCCAAACCCCCTGCAACCACATGGCATGGGTGGCACAGCCCAGACACCAGAAGACGTCAAACTATTTGTGTTACTCTGGCTGCTTCCGGATCGACATGTGCGCGTTGCATGGATGGCATGGCTGGGTGAGAACAGGAGCGGAGAACTCGCTGATTCGATTGATTGCCGTTCGGAGCCCTCCATTGGCGATGAACGGCGTGCCCGAAACTCGCCGGTCTAGGTGCACCCACGACGATTCATTGACCATTCGGCGATATGCCGCGACTCAAGTTCTACACTGGCCGGAAATAACGATTATCTGGTTGTCTTTGGGGAAGATTGAGCTCATCATGCATCACCGGTGCAGGCTGCTCACACTTCCGATACAATGCACCGCACTAGCAGAGGCTTCACATTCGCGCCGATCCTCGTAGCTGCCTCTGGTCAGCCCTGCACCGGTCTGCTGGGGCGTTAGCAATTCAGCCAGTCTCGCTTAGTCTGCAGTCGCGGGCTTGTTCTGGAGTCTGCATTGTCCCTTTGATTTGCTCCAGCGCCAGTCGCCCAACAAGCCCCGAAAACCGGCGGTGTATGTAAGGTGATTCTTGAGTCGAGGAAGGATTTTGAAAACTTACCTTTCTTGACTTTGGCTGCATCTCGCCTCGACACTGATTTGCAAGTGCTAGGTCATTCAACCCAAATGGTCGGTTTGTCTGCCCCTGGCTGCATGGCTTCACGAAAACCATTTCAAAACGACAGCTGTGAGAGTGTAGCTTTTACCTAGTTCATATATCGGCTCAGATACCCTCATCGACAGCTCCTTGCACGAAACCTCCTACCTCTCCTTGCCGTTATTGGCTTCTCTTGCTCTTAGGGTTTACGGACGTCTGCCCCACCCGGTCTTTTGATCTGGACTCCTATCTTTGATGCAGAATGCAGGAACGCGAAGAGTCGTCCTCTTCGCAAACTAAAAGAAATCAACTGCCGCCTTTGGCGCCCCGTCAAGCACAACTGCCTCCAACTCGCGACCAAACGCGAGGTTCTGGCTCAAACCGTCCCCCACGACTCTCGCATCGTTCAAGAGCGGGTTGTTGGACTTGCAGGGCTCGCAAGGTCCGTTGACAATGGTCCGTGATTCGTGCAGTATATGACTGACCTCCAGTACAGGTCAAATGCGATGAAGTACATCCAAAGTGTGGCGTGCGTTCTGCTCCCTCCCAGCTCTCACTTTCCTGCCCATTTAACCTTATAAGACAAGGGCATTCGACGTCCTTGCTATCGGGATGTGCACACCCTAATATTTGAAGGCTGACCATGCTACAGCCATGCACTAGGCTGAATCGCGAGTGTGACTGGGAGCACCGCTGGAATGTACGTTATAGTGAAGTCAACAACCGAGCACGAGAACTCTCGCTAAGGTTGTTGATACACCGCCTTCACCCATCCCGCTCCATTACCAAGGGCAGCGTGCAATCCCGACATTGTGCATAGGCTTACGCATCACAGTTTAGCGATGCGACCATAAGTACACAAGTGAAGCATTCAAACGTGCTGACCACGGGCAACGCAGTCTGGGATCGTGAGTTTCTACGCGTCAACAATGCTTTGGCCTCTTCTACATGACTGTTCATCAAGGCTAATGGTATGACAGCGCAAGTGAGACGATCTTCCGATCACAAACGAAGCCCAAAGCATCATGACGACTTACCACCGTTTCACGCGCTTACGACAGATGATGAGAGGGAAAAGAAAGCAGAAACGCAAAGTCCGGGCACCTTCGGTGTCGTCGTGACGCCGGAAAGCTTTGCAGACCTGCCGGAATATGCCATATCTTCTCCGAACAGTCGTCGAATGAGTTTCCAGTCTCGTGCGAGCAGCCTCCCCACACAGGTCTTTGATAATCCGCTGTCAAGGACACTCACCGATCCCAACGTGGTGGTGCTGGATCGATTTGAAGATGTCCCAGTTACGCCTACGGGCCCCTTTCAAATCACCTCACCGGCCCGACGGACCAGCTTACCGCAAGGACTGGAATACTTGTCGATCTCGAAGTCGTTGTCTGGGAGCGCGGCAACACGGAATCACGTATTGCCATCGACCGCTAGGAGCGACAGCCATCTCATCGCACATTTCCGGCACTATATAATCCCACGTCTAGTTCAACCGCAAGCAGCCATCGGAATGAACAATCACATCTCACCATGGTCGACGGCGGACTCTTTCGAAACAGAAGCCACGCGTTTCCAGCCGGTGAGTGCTTCTCTCGCCGAGAGTGTTTGACAGGTTTGACTGACAGTAACATGCAGCTCTATCATGCGATATGTGCCGTAAGCGCGCTGAATCTCACATATAGTGGCGAATCAACTCTAGAGGAGGCAATGCAACATTACCATCGGGCGCTCTCTGCACAAACAGTCACCTCTGGCGCCAATGACCTGCTGTCGGAGGGCGTCTTTCTGCGACATTTCCTACTGTTCATCTACGATCTTTGTGTTCCCATGTCCGATGATAACGGCAGCACGGGAATGTGGAAAATCCATTTGGACCATCTACAGCAGATTGCCATTCTGAGACAGGAGAGATTTGGTCGAGAACCTCACGCCTTCGTCCTATGGAGGCTATGCGGACTGGATACGTATGCGTGCCTTCTCGGCAGCGGGAGTTGCGATTTCTTCCGGACCGTTTTGCAGTACAACATGCTGCCGCCATTGAACCATCAGCTACCGCTCACCTATTTTCCGGCAGATGAGAGCCCCGTCCTCAAGACAATTCTGGCTTTGAATCAAGGAGTTCTCATTTTGACGGCGAAGATTGCTCAGATTGCACAGAGATTCCGCCATGAGGCCATCCGGGATCATATGGACCCCGGGAACATTGCCAGGTGGCAAGCGCGCGTAAACCAACTTCAGAATGAGTTGAGCACGTTCTGGGAAACTTCCGTCCCTGAATACATGGATCCCGAGGACTTCCAATCTGGCGAAGGTTTACCCTCCCAGGCCCGATACATCTTCGAGCATGTACGTACAAGAATATTCCATGCTTGAGACTAAGGATAGCGCTAACTCTACGCGCCAGGCGTTTGCATTATACCAGGCCGCAACAATATATAGCCGCACGAGTATGTTTCCGAGACAGCGCCTCATCCCCGTCGCCAACCAAACCGACTTCCACGCCGATACCGAACGCCGCGTCATGTCGATCATCGCCGTAGCCGTGAAGCAACTTGAAGACGGACACCTGGAACGTCGGGACATCATTTTCCCTCTGTTCATCGCGGGCTTTGCGACCTCTCAGCCAGACATGAAAATCCAGGCTCTCGGCATCATCAAGGGGTATGAAGGTTCGGGCATAGGGCAGAATACGTATCGTACGAGACAACTTCTCACGGCCGTGTATGAAGAGCAAAGACGTAAGGCGAATGCTGGCGAGCAGATGGAGGACGTTGATTGGCTTGTGCTGACGAAAGAGCGCTCTTTGATGCTTAATCATTGTGGGCTGTAGCAATCGTCGGCAGCTAGAATTGGCGTTTCGATTGGCGATTGATTCTTAGCGACGAGCGCATTACGAATCCACCAAGTGTAGTTGGTTTTCGATTGGAGGTCACAACCTCGATCGAAGTATTTACTGTTGCTCACAGGCGAAGCATCGAGAGCATTGGGCCGCTCCCAGAATTCTGAAGTATTGCAACGACTGATGTCAATTTCTTCGCCAGGTATCCAGCTCCCAAACACCATGAGCGCCATGCCTGATGCAGTTGCTCTGGAAGTCGTTATTACGCGTCCTCTGCCTCTACTCGACACAGAACCTCCTCCAGGAACCCTTCCAGAAGCCCTTCGACACCATCGCCCATTCCCACAGGTGAAACTCCGTCCCAATGATCGATCTCCTTGAACAATCGGGAAATCTTGCCTATGCATTTCCGGATTTGCTCATGCGCCTGTCGCTTGAGGAGGATATCTTGATCCACCTCCACCGCGCTAGCGCCGGCGCTGGAGCTCCGGGTGGCTTGCGACGCGGTGTGCTTCTTCTGCAATAGCGCCAGTTGATAGCTACGACGATGTAGCGCGGCCTCGAGAGCTGGCAACACGACCGAGCTGAGCGCGGTGATGGGTTGTTCCAGTTGTGGTTGACCTGCTTCGTTTGGTTGGCTTGAAACCGGATGTTCGCGTCCCGCCGAATCCCGGCCGGGTCCAGCGTCACCCGTGCTCAGCCCGCTTTTTACCGGAGCGAAGCTTGGCAAGGGCTTCTGGAACAATTCATTAGTGCTTGACGTTCGACCTTCGCTTGCTGCAGATTGTTCCTGCATAGGCGCGCGCGGAGTGTTCTGGGCATCTAGACCGGTCGGTGGGAATGCGGTCTTGTGCGGAGCTGGTGGTTGTAGTTTCGGCGGTTCTATCGGCGCTGCTCTCGGCGTTTCTCCCGAAATTGATAAGCTTTTCATATACCGAGACATGTCGCTTGCGATTGACTGTTGAAGGAAGTCGTCGTTTAAGAAACCCGGCGTCTGAGGGGTTTCAGGAGGCTTGGGCGATGTCGGCGTTTGTCTGCTCTGGCTCGGTGTCTGGGGTTGTGGAACTGGTTTCCTGGTTGGTGAAGATGGTAACGGCACTTTCGCTGCCGCACTGGGTGACTGTAAGGGCTCGCTTTTCTTGGTAGGAGAAGGTGTTTTGGGCAAAGGCGGAGGTGGCATGTTGCCTTTCACTGTGAACCGTTCGGCGATCTGGTCGTCGCCTACGACGGCGTTCTCCTTGTTCGACACAGACCGATTGGCTGGAGATGATGGTGCTTGCGACCTTTGAGAGTTCATACCAGATTCATCCATTGGGCGGAGACCCAACGTGCCGTTCGGCCGCCTGGCAGCCGGCCTGACCGTCCCAAAGTCCCACAGATCTTCTTCCTCGCTGTCTCTCGCCGGCGACAGTTCCCTGGCGTCGTCATCTTCCCGCTCTCTGTCGTCTCGGTGCATGGCCTGCCACCGCTCGTATCGTTCGATGAGCTCGGTGAGATACGCAGTCCGCTTGGCTCTGCGTATCCACGGGTGTTTGAGGAGGTCACGCGCGCTCGGTCTCTCCTTAGGCTCCTTTCGTAAACACCGATACACAAAGTCCTTGAATTCTTTGCTAAAGTTACCTTCCAATACCGGCGCCGGATTCTTCGGAATCAGAAAGAGCACTTTCATTGGATGGATGTCGCTATATGGCGGCTCGCCCAGCGCCAACTCCAGTGCAGTGATGCCGAGCGACCAAATGTCGGCCTTATGGTCGTAGCCAGATTGCTTGATGACTTCTGGTGCCATCCAGAAAGGCGTACCGACGAATGTGTTCTTTTTCGTCATCGTTGCCGTCAATTGACCGGACACGCCAAAGTCAGCCAGCTTCACCTGCCCATTCGCACCCAAGAGTATGTTGGCAGCCTTTATGTCACGATGCAGCTTCCCGTCACTGTGTAGGTACTCCAGGCCCATTAACAGTTCGCGAGCGATGATGCATATGTAATCTTCAGGTATCAAGCCTGGCTTCAACAAATCACCGCAGCTGCCTCCAGAGCAGTATTCCATGATGATCCATAGATCCGAGCCCTTAAGATACGAGCCGAAGTATCTCGTGACATAGGGGGAGTTGAGGCCCGCCAGGATGGATATCTCTTGAATGATGTCGTCCACCTCGTCATCGGCATTCTCCACGTCGATGATCTTGATTGCGACAGATTGCCCCGTCCGCTTATCGACGCCCTTGTAGACTTTGCCGAAGCTGCCTCCTCCTATGCATGCTTGCTTAGTGTATAGTGCCTCTGGATCTGCGTGTCCGCCGTTCGAATCGTCTGCTGCCATTGTTGGGCCAAGGGTTAAATGTGCCAGCAGACGATGCAACCAAGCAGGTCACTGATGCTCTTCCTCCGGTGGGCGTGAAGGCCTGCTCTTTCTGTGAATGATCTCGAATGACCGGCCCCCTGGGCGTTCCGCATTCGTGTCGCTGCCGCTGCGGTAGAGTTGTCTCCGAATAAGACAATGGTTGAGAAGTATACCGCCGACGCCTATCGCAAGACTACCAAAACTCCATTGCTATGATGAGCACTGTTGAAACACGCCTCCGTGACACAGCGGAAACGAACACAGCCCTTTGGTCAGACCTGTAATGCGGCAAGTGGGTGGACTGGGATTGCTTGTTTATTCTAGAGATCCATGCACGATGCAACGGATGTTGTTTCCGATGTCGTTTCCGAACGATTGAGTTCGAGTGATGTGATTGGCTGCGAAACGACAATTCAATTCTGCTTCCTCACGCGCAGATCTCCAACACGATTTTCACTTCTCATACCTCCACCGTATGTGGAATATTTTGAAATAGAGAAAGACTGAGTATGAAGGCGAACATAGTTCTACTCCTGGGCACGTTTGCGTATCAGGCCGCGGCCAAAGGTGTGCCGTTGCGCCAAGCGCCATTGCTGGACAATGGTTCATCCCAGCGCCCAGTATTGAGGGAGGATCTCGTCGAATTCCACAAGAACTTGACTGAAATTGAGTCAATTACATACAACGAGGGAAAAGCTGGCTCTTGGCTAGCCAGCAGCCTTGAGAAGCAGGGCTACACCGTTGAGAAACAATATGTAGGCGACGAAAGCGGTAGATTTAATGTCTTTGCGTATCCTGGACAGACCCGAAGTACCAGAGTGCTCATATCAAGTCATATAGATACTGTAAGACTTCCCTCAGCGAACAGATTGCCTTCTATTACTAAAGACGGAGCATAGGTTCCGCCATTCTATCCGTACAAACACCACAACAATACGATCAGCGGACGGGGAAGCGTTGATGATAAAGGGAGCGTCGCAGCGCAGCTCGTAGCCGTCAACACTCTCCTCCATAATAACGTGGTCAGTGCAGATGATCTGTCACTATTATTCGTCGTGGGAGAAGAGACTGGCGGCGACGGCATGCGCAAGGCCAATGAACTGGACTTGAAGCCCAAGGTTGTGGTATTCGGCGAACCCACAGAAGGCAAACTGGTGTCCGGCCACAAAGGCAATCTCGGAATGAAAATCTACGCCAGGGGTAAAGCATCTCACAGTGGATATCCCTGGCTCGGGCGTTCAGCCAACGAAGTCCTGGTCAGGGCTCTGGCAGCGCTGATGGAACTTGGGCCGAACCTGCCCAAAAGCGACAAATATGGCGTCACCACCATCAACATCGGTAGGATGGAAGGCGGCGTGGCCGCAAACGTCGTTCCAGAATCCGCATCGGCGAATGTAGCCATTCGAATTGCGGCGGGCGACCCTGAAATGATCGAGCGGGAGATCACCAAGGCTGTCCACCTCGCCGTGCAGTCGTTCCTCGACGACGGCATGGCGCCCGAGGACGTGATCGACTTGGACTTCGGCGGTAAGGGATATGGACCAATCGATCTCGACACGGATATCCCAGGGTTCGATACCCTAACCGTGAACTATGGAACCGATGTGCCTTGGTTGGAGAAAACCGTCGAAGGACAGAAACGATATCTGTATGGACCTGGGAGTATTCTAGTGGCACACAGCGATCATGAAGCACTCACAGAAGAACAGCTATTCGGATCTGTCAAGGGGTATGAGCGGATAATTCTCCACGCGCTCGGGAAGTAATGATGAACGGGCACTTCCCTGGAGACGCGTGGAATGTCTAATGCGACAGTGGTGTGATAATAGTACCATCTATTTCGACCTTCCTCTGTCCGTTGAACTGTCGCTCATCTAGTATGTAATGCGCCCGTAACAATGCCGACGCTAATTAATGCATTGAATTGTGGCAGAAACGATCAAGTCTTGGCTCTCTTTCACCTCAAAGATCAAAGAGCTTCCGCAGAATCTCCATCGTATCCTCCGGCCCAGTGACACTGTGCCCGATCGTCCGTGGGTCTTCGTAGATCTCATAGTCGTTGCCGCCTTTGAACGTCTTGTCGCCGAAGAAGTGGATAGTTGTGTAATCAACAGCACCTGGCATATTCTTCTCGTTCTCCACGTGTTGCAGGCAATACGTCTTGTCCCAGCCGGTTGGAAAGACGTCAAATGATATTTGACCTCCGATGGAGTAGCTGTGCGCTGTCAATTCGGCGGTCTCAACCCGTAGCATATTGATACATACGTCAAGCCGAGATCCGGAAACTCCTTCTTGAGTGCCAGCACGAACTTCTCACGGACCTTGTGCTCGAGGTCGAACGTCTGGTACTCATTGCGCTCCTGCACGCTCGCATTACGCCCGATGGGAGACACGTTTATCATGCCGTTGCGGAACTCGACGAAGGTGCCTCGCTTGATGGGGATGTCCAGATCGGCGACGTAGTGCAGGATGAAGCGCACGAGCTTCTTGTAGCTGTCCTCACCAATCCACTTGATGAAGCTGTGGCTCGCCAATGGCTGGCCCATGCGCCACGCCGTGAGCCCGTTCTCTGCGAAGCAGAAGTCGAAGAGCGTCGTGACCGGAATCGAGGCCGTCCCGAGCTGCTCCTGCTGCTTTGCGAGATCGGACCCACCGACGAAACCTATGGCGACCTTGTGTCTGAGTTGCGAGAGCAGTTGGAGCATCTCAGGTGATACAGTCTGGACATCGATCAGTCGGGACAAGTGTTCTCGAGGGAAGAATTTAACTCACTCGTCTGGCGGGCGTGAGGGTGCCATCGACGTCGAAGAGGCAGATAGTGTTCTTGACCGTACGATCTGAGAGTGCCGGCACCACACTGCCTGCTACTGCCGGAACATCCATGATGAATCGGTTTGGAAAATCCTCAAGTCAATTCCCAATGTAACTGAGGACTTCTACTCAATCGCAAGATTGAGGTAATCAGAAAACGAAAGGCTGTCGTTGCGTCGATTCGTGCGGAATGAGGAAGACTTCCTGATTTTATTTTCTCGTCAATAACACGTGGTCAAGGTCAATTGCAAGTGCATACGTATCCGCAAAGCGTTGCAAATCTCACATGTTGCTAGCGGTGACCAGAATGCAGGGACATTGTGAAACAAATTTTGGACAGTGTGACCGCGCTAAGTCGGTAAGGCTATTTATGCAGATGGAAAAGCTGTCAACATCAATTCTCAATCATGTACAACTCCCCTTCGATGTTCGTGTTTGCATTACGATCAAATGCCAGGTTTCACTCGACGCGATGGCAACGAATTGGTTGAAACTAAGGGCATCGACAAGAGCAGTGTTCCCAAACACAACCCATCACTTGAATTTGTTTCATCGGATTCAACGTCGTACAATTCCATCGTTCGTGGAGAGCTGAGACAAAACCGAATTCGGACGTGGTCATTCCTGTCGCATTGCTCCCAAGTATCCTGATAGTCATACATCTCCAGTCATCGCAATGAGTTCCAGCTCGCAATGCCCATAGCTTCCATCCCTGCCCATCCGACGCCCTGGTTGCAACACAATGCCATATCAACAAACTATAGTACCTGTACAAGGTCAGTACCGATCTCTTTCGGAAAAGGGTGGAACTCATACGTACAAGTGCAACAGCGCCCGCGAGCACCACTCCTCCCATTGCCGCACCTGAGTATTGCCTCACGGCGCCGTTGACAGGCGGGACGATCGTTTGCCATGGCCTTGGAGCATAGCCAGCCGACGCGGTTCCATAAGCGGCCGTACCGTACGCAGCAGCAGTACCATATGGATATGCAGCAGTACCATACGGGGCTGGATAGGATGATGTCGAGATGGGAGATGGGATACTAGACGTAAGCCATGTACTAGATGAAGGATACATACTTGAAGAGCACGGGCTGGAAGACACCGAGACCGGCGACACGGGCGTGCTGGAGTATTCCCAGGTGGTGTATCTGCCATCGTGTTAGTGGTGACTGCTGGTGAGCGGAGGAGAGAGACGACACGTACTGTGCAGAAGCAGTCATGAACACGGTAGTGAGGACGAGGACCAAGCTGGTGAAATGCATCTTGTTTCTGTTGAAGTTAGATCTGATATGTTCAATGTGTAAGATATGAGGCAGTTTCGGATTGTAAGTTGGATGGATGAGAAAAGGTCGAAAGAGAAGGATGGTAAGAAAATTTATAGTTTTCAGATCGATGGTTGGTTGCTAAGGGAGCGACGCCTCTCGGTTCGGTCTTTTCGCGGCGCGGATCTAGCGTGGCTGTTGGCGAAGGAACAAGCCACGCAAAGCGCAGCCTTTTTCAGCGCCACCGCTTTTGACCACCACTATTGCTTTCTGAACAGTGTTGTCGAATACAGTATCCATATAAATAGTGAGGTTCTTGTCAAGAGAGCAGAGAAACAATTTCCGTTGTCGTCGCTTTGGGTGACACCTTAATACATCGTAGTCGTCCCTGAGAATGGTTTGACCCACTGGGAGTAGACACGAGATTTCCCCTTCGTCGCTATCGGGAAGACTCAACGCAGGTCTTGGTCTGACTGCGCCAACATCGTTGGGATTGCAAATCTGTTGTCGATGTGCGTCGAATGACGAGAGGGTCCCTTGCTGAGAGAGTGCGTTCGCGGATCAAGATCGCGAATATAAATGCGCGCCGGAGTCTGCACTCGGCATTCGCTTCCTTCCACGCAGTTACCGTCGCCTGCATATAGTTCTAAGAAGACTCTCGGTGGCGCCACGGTCGTAACAGCACGTGCATCGTCTTTGAACTGGCGCGTGGACGGATATTATTACCGCGGCGCAAAGCTCGATCTCACAGTTACGCCGGCCTGAGTTGGAGATCTGTCGACGCTCCGGTACGGAGCCCTTCCTTCATGCTTCCAAGGCGAAGAGTACTCTCAGCCACAGACTACATCCTCTACAGCCGACGAAGAGCTCCCCATCTTCGGTATTTTGTTCGAGCTCCGACTCGGAGACGATGAAGCCTTCCTCATCCCCACAGCGACAGCTTCTGCTCCACAGACAACGTTCCGCATTGTATGATAAGTCATCGAGGTCCACTGTCTCTAGTCCAGTACGGTGTGACCTATCCGTTGGCATTCCTGAAGCCCCTTTGGATTTCTGTTGGAGCCATCGGTCGTACTCGGCCCTCAGTTTGGGCTCAGAAAGCGTCTTGTAGGCTAGTGCGATGTCATCGACAGAGACCGCCAATTTGACCGTCGCCGGACTGGGGTGAGATACGTCGAGAGGCTTCTTATCTGGATGATATTGGAGCAAGGCGCGTCTGTATGCCGCTTTTACCTCCTGTGCGGAGAGCTCGAGAGGAGGCTGTCTGGCTTCCAAATTCAGAAGCTGGTAGTAGTTCGGCTGTTCCTGCATCTGAGTCGTCAAGTAGAGAGACGTCGCGGAGGGTTGTTTATAAGTATGAGACTGGGAATTTTCGTATCATCTCCTCGTGAAAATGAGCCTTCGGGGAAAAGCTTTGGAACGGGAAAATTCGTGTGAATACTCCTGCAGTTTCGACGAGGCAAAAGTTCTCGGATACATTACCTAGTAAGCTTCAGTCTTACTGGAAGCTTCGGACACTACCTTGATCGAAGCAGCTCCCACATATGTACGCAGCGGAGAGCATGTGCTACGGAGGATGGAGACATGAGTCTTCACCTCCATCTTACAGTCGTCTCCGGCGGACTGAGGAATGGCTTTTGGCAAGATGAGTCCCTGCCAAGCTGCGCCCCTTTTTGCTGACGTTGAGCTAGTCTCGGTATGTGGAGCATTTGGCGCTGGTTGATTGAATGGCCGACCAGTCATGTGCCGGCATGCGCGGCGCAAGGAGCGCGTTTCCTTCCTTCAATTGCTGTTCAGAGACTTCTATTCTTTGCATTCACCTTTGCAACCACCTTTTCGTTCATCCATTTTCCATTCGCTGGCCATCGTCACTCTTTTAAGGACCTCTTTCTTGGCCAACGTATTCTAATTCTTTCCTATCAGACGCGGCCTTTCGAACCCGTAACATTCAGGATCTAAAGCATCACATTGCATCTCCTACACACCATGCGTTTCTCTTCCGTCCTGGGCCTTGCGGCCATCACCGCCTCGGCACACGCAGTCTCCACGGGATTCAACTACGGCGCGACTCTCAGTGATGGCACTACGCCGCGGCAACAGAGCGACTTCGAAGCAGAGTTCAAGAGGGCAAAAAGTCTGCAGGGCACAGATGGAGCGTTCACGTCTGCGCGACTGTATACTATGATCCAAGGAGATACTACAAACACCCCAACTTCCGCTATTCAAGCTGCAATCGACACTCAGACCACGCTCTTACTTGGCATGTGGGCGAGTCTAGACCAGGATGGCTTCAACAACGAACTCAGCGCGCTCAGCTCCGCCATTCAGCAATACGGAAGCGCCTTCACGAGCCTGGTAGTTGGCATTTCCGTTGGTAGCGAAGATCTGTACCGTGTCTCCCCTACCGGCATCGAGAACCACAGCGGCATCGGCTCGACGCCCCAGCAGCTTGTGAGCTACATCAACCAAGTCCGATCAACCATTAAAGGCACCGGACTTTCAGGGGCCAGCGTCGGACACGTAGATACGTGGACCGCTTGGGTGAACGGCTCCAATGATGCCGTCATCAGCGCCTGTGACTGGCTCGGCATGGACACGTACCCTTACTTCCAAAACACCATCGACAACAGCATTACGACCTCCAATAAGACTTTCTGGGACGCGTACGACGCCACTGCCGGCTCCGGCGGCGGCAAGGAAGTCTGGATCACCGAGACTGGCTGGCCCGTGTCTGGCAAGACGGAGAATCTGGCCGTTCCCTCCATCGCCAACGCCGAGACGTACTGGCAAGAAGTCGCCTGCGCGCTGGTCGGCAACTACAACACCTGGTGGTACACTCTGCAAGACGCGGACCCGACCACGCCCAACCCCTCGTTCGGCATCGTCGGCACCAACCTCAACAGCGCCCCGTTGTATGATTTGACCTGCAAGAAGAGCACCGGTAAGAGCTCCGGCTCCACTAAGAAGGGCAGCGGCAAGCCGGCTGGGGCCGGGCATGTCGTGGATGGCTCGCATGCTCATGGTCCGTATCACTCTAACGGCACTGCTGCAGGCCACGCTAAGCCGTCGTCAGGCCATGCTACGCCCGCTTCGTCCGTTGCCGCCTCGTCCACGAGCGGCGCGCCCTTCCAGAGCCAGAGCGGCAATGCGGCGCATAAAGCTGGCGCGGCTGCGGGGGCGGGCATTCTTGCTATCTTTGGGCTCGTTGCTGCCCTTTAAGAGGGAAGATGGAGGGTTATCGGATCTGTATTTTCGGGCCCCGGGGCGCGGCCTGTTTCCATTGGCAAGTGCTTGTGCATCCGGAGTAAGGAGGGCCATGCATATAGATTGGGCGGACACGCCTGGGCGCAGAAACTGTGGATCTTCCTGCATGGTGTGGTTCTAATATTTCGACTGAGAATCTAAATGTGAATCTCTCATTCCGCTACCCTTTTGTTTCCACTGCTATCATATTGATATGTTATGCTTCCGACATCACGTGTTTCCAGGTAGCATCCACGACCTTCCAGCTGTGTCCTTCACGGTTCATCAAAATTTGGCGGACCTCATCAAAGGTCGCCTTTGGAATCTTGATTAGCTAATATATCAACTTACGTGGGGCCCAAAGAGAATGGTTGCGAATTTTCCACCGAGCCACTGCTCATGACTGCAAGGCTTGTACAAGCACTCCGTGTATCCCGTCGCTCTCGTGCTACCACCCGAACATCTCCGGACTACTGCGAACAATCACGATTCCATCCCAACACATCATCCTAAGAGAAAGCAATCAGACGAGGACAAGCAAAGGGGAAGTGGGGAGCGCAACGAACATCTGAATAAAAGCACCTCCACGGGAGTTTGGACAAAGAAGAAAAATAGCAATCGAGGGGGAAGGATCACACTCGGTGCTCGCACAGAGAGCACCCTCTCCCGCAATCATGGCAACGAACGGCGACTATCCCTCAGACGAGGAGACGCCCCCTCACTCCCCCAGCATCGAGCCGCAGCCGGATGATGAACTCGAAGAGAAGCCGGCAAAAGGCCCGGCACCCATGCCCAAGTCGGCGCTGAAAAAGAGCAACGCGGCGGCGGCGGCGCAAGCTGCTCGACCAGAACTCCCCGAGCAACCGAATCCAGACCAACTGAACGTCGCATCACTCACGCCGCTGTCGCCCGAGATCATCGCTCGGCAAGCCACCATCAACATCGGCACCATCGGCCACGTCGCGCACGGAAAAGTCACGGTGGTCAAGGCGATATCCGGCGTGCAGACGGTGCGATTCAAGAACGAGCTGGAGAGGAATATCACGATCAAGCTGGGCTATGCGAATGCGAAGATCTACAAGTGTGATAATCCGGAGTGTCCACGGCCGACGTGCTACAAGAGTTTCAAAAGCGAGAAGGAGGTCGATCCTCCGTGTGAGAGGGAGGATTGCGGCGGGACATATCGGCTGCTGAGACATGTCTCGTGAGTCGGCCCTTCTTTCCATGCTGTCCAGACGGATGGACGACTGACATGCTATCCCAGCTTCGTCGACTGCCCCGGCCACGACATTCTCATGAGCACCATGTTATCAGGCGCAGCAGTCATGGACGCCGCCCTCCTCCTCATCGCTGGCAACGAAACCTGCCCGCAGCCGCAAACCTCCGAGCATCTCGCGGCCATCGAAATCATGAAGCTCAACCACATCATCATCCTCCAGAACAAAGTCGACCTGATGCGCGAAGGAGGCGGCGTCGACGCACTATCGAATCCATCCTCAAGTTCATCCGCGGCACCGTCGCCGACGGCGTCCCCATCATCCCCATCTCCGCCCAGCTGAAATTCAACATCGACGCCATCAACGAGATGCCTCGTCACCAAGATCCCCGTCCCAGTTCGCAACTTCCAGGACGACCCGCACATGATCGTCATCCGCTCCTTCGACGTCAACAAGCCCGGCGCGGAGATCGAAGAGCTGCAAGGCGGCGTGGCGGGCGGCAGTATCCTAACCGGCATCCTCAAGCTCGGCGACGAAATCGAAATCCGGCCCGGGATCGTGTCGAAAGACGAGCAGGGCCGGACCATTGCCGGCCCATCTACTCCCGCGTCGTCTCGCTTGTTCGCCGAGACACAACGACCTCAAGTTCGCCGTCCCCGGCGGCCTCATCGGCGTGGGCACGCGCGTCGACCCGACGCTCTGCCGCGCCGACCGGCTCGTCGGCTTCGTGCTCGGCCTGAAGGGCCAAGCTCCCCGAAATCTACACCGAGCTCGAGGTCAACTACTTCCTCCTCCGCCGCCTCCTCGGCGTCAAGACCGCCGACGGCAAGCAGGCCAAGGTCGCGAAGCTGGCGAAGAACGAGGTGCTGATGGTGAATATCGGCTCCACCGCTACGGGCGCCAAGGTCATGGGCGTTAAGGCCGACGCGGCGAAGCTGCACGCTCACGAGTCCGGCGTGCACGGAGATTGGCGAGAAGGTCGCGCTGAGCAGGCGGATTGAGAAGCACTGGCGGTTGATTGGATGGTGAGTTTCGCCCCTTCTTTCCCCCCCTTCCCATTCCCCGTCGCGCAGTTTGTGCGACGTGATGGTCCGGCCGTTACTGACGGGATTTCGTTCACGTGGATTAGGGCGACGATATTAGAGGGACGACTCTCGAGCCGCAGGAAGACGATGAGTGAAGAGTGCAAGGAAGAGAGTGAGGGAGAAGGGGGATGAGAGCGCGAGAGGCGAAACGAGGCTAACCGTTCTGCGTGTCCTTCCGCGGCCGTCGCGCCGAGCAGCCCCTGCTATTGGGGAGATAGCCATGACGGCGTGGAGGGCAGGCATGGGGAAGCACAGTTCGCAGTACTGCGGCGGCACAAGGCGCAATCGGAAAGTATGTGGATTACACCGTCCATCAAGCGGGTCTATATAACTCGATTATCAGCATAGCGCTTGGATGGGAGTTGGTGCAAGGATAGATTGCATATATAAGGTATGCAGGGCAGAAACGCGAAATATTCGAAAGCAGAAGTGAAGGATCGTCGAGACCATTCATCTATTCGTACGCTCTCACGCGTTGCGTGCTTTGTCTGCGCTGCCCTGAAGCTTTGGTATCTACCTTACCCTCCCGACCTCACACCCACATAGCAGTAGGTCCCGTCGCCGCGTTCCTTCCCCCCATTAAACCCTCCTCACCGCCTCATCGTCCCTCCCTCTAATGATGGAACAACCGCACATGCTGCTCCACAAACACCAACCCCAGCTTCCCCGCCGCCTCAAAGCACGCCGCGTCGTTCTGGCTGCCCGTCGGCGCCGCAAGATACTTCACCCCGCTGCGCGCCGCACGGTACACATTATCGGTGAAGGGGAAGAAGGCGTCGCTGCTGCACGCGACCTCCTACAGCCTGCCGCAGCCACTCCTCGCCGCTCCTCCGCCGTGAACAGCGCCGGCGCCTCGCCCGCCTCGAAATTCCGCTCCCACTCCTCCCGCTCGGTCCCCGCCCCCGGCACCACCCCCGAACACAGCATATCGATCGCGTTCGCCTTCTCCGCGCGCTTCGTCCCTGTCTTCCACGGATGCCCAGCGCGCGCTCGTGGAACCGCATCCACCAGTTATCCGCCTTGTCGCCCGCGAGGCGCGTGCAGTGGATGCGCGACTGCTGGCCCGCGCCGAGCCCGATGACCTGCCCGTTCAGCGCGTAGCAGACTGAGTTGGACTGCGTGTATTTCAGCGCGATGGTGGCGACGGTCAGGTCGCGGAGGGCGGGTTCCGGCAGTGGCGGCGCTGTCCTTCGGCTCGATGATCGAGGTGAAGGTGTCTGTGGGGCGTGATCTGGGCGTCGTTGCGGCCCTGGGTCAGCGTGCACGCCGTAGACGGTTCGGGTTTCTTGCGTGCGGAGGCGTGTATGACTTGTCCATTTGCAGGACGAGGTATTTGCCGGCTTTCTTCTTGCGGAGGATCTCGAGGGCGTCCGGGTTGGTAGGCGGGCGCGATGACTCCGTCGGAGACTTCTCGGCAGATGATCTTGGCGGTCGGGATGTCGACTTCGTCGGAGAGGGCGATGATGTCGCCGAAGCTGGACATGCGGTCTGCGCCGCGGGCGCGAGCGTAGGCTTGCGCCAGGCTGGAGGCGGAGAGGCCGTCGATGTCGTCGACCATGTAGACTTTGCGTTCGACTTCGCTCGAGGGGCACGCCGATGGCGGCGCCGGCGGGCGAGACGTGCTTGAAGCTGATGCGGCGGCGGGATAGCCGAGCGCTTCTCTGAGCTCTTTGACCAATGGCCAGGCATTGAGTGAGTCGAGGAGGTTGATGTAGCCGGGCGAGCCGCTGAGGACCTTGAAGGGGAGATTGCGTTCCGGCGCATAAGCCGCGGCAGGTCTTCTGGTGCGGATTGGCGCCGTATCGTAGGCTGAGCTGTTGCAGGCCGTCGCCGGCGTACTGTTTGCGGAAGAAGTCGGATATGGCAGTGTCGTAATCGGCGGTATGCTCGAAGGCTTTCAGGGCGTAGAGTTGTCTGCTCTTCTCGGTCACGCCGCCCTTGTCGAGTTCTTGAGGAAGTCAGGGTAGTCCTCCGGGTCGCTGAGGATGGTCACTCTGACTGTGATTCTTCGCCGCCGCTCGGATCAACGTCACCCCGCCAATGTCGATCTCCTCGACCGCCTCCGGTATGGTGACATTGATCTTGGCGATGGTGTCCTTGAAGGGGTACAGATTGCATACCACGTAGTCGACCTTGTTGATGTTCTGTTCCGCCAGATCCTTCTCGTCGGAGGCGAGATCGCGCGCAAGGATGCCGGCGTGGACGGCAGGGTGGAGAGTCTTGACTCGGCCTGACAGCATCTCGGGCGCCTTCGTGATGGCCGAGACATCTCTGCTGTCGTTGTTAGAGGTGCATATTCCGTTCCGTCTCATATTGGGGGATCTCATACTCGACGGGGAATCCACCCTCGCGGATGAGCTTCGAGGTGCCACCCGAGGCCAGCAGTCGGACGTTGTGTTTTACCAACCCTTTCGCCAGATCCAGCAGTCCCGTCTTGTCATAGACGGACAGGATAGCTGCCCTCTTGTTAGCAGGTGCTCTTCTGTCGTATGCATACTTGGATCGAACCGATTTTCCGTCCGCCATCGGACGCCATTGTTAGCCAAAAGCGACACTCTGAGTTGTCAATGTTATTTCAGAAGCGTTATTGTAAATGTATCGCTGGCATTGGAATCGCATTCACTCTCGCCAGCACCAGAAGCTGTGAATCAGAAAGCCAATGGAGTGGTGAACATGTGAGAAAAGTTGCCCCACCAACCCGTCCTTGAAGGTTCCTCGCGATATGGAAATTTCCCAGCGCGCAAAGAGGATCTTGTCGTCTCAAGTACGCTTGCCGGACATCGAGAAGTAGAGTACGTATATCAACCTTGTGCAGTACTACCTCTTATAGTACGTCAAGCATGAATGAAAACGGGAAACCTCGATGCATCTGTCTGGGAGCGGAAGTTGTGAACAATGCCAAACCGGGGGTATATATGCCTATGCGCTAAGAATATCTCGACAATGTATGCTGTAGGTGATTCAATCGCTCAGTCCAACGCTTCTACGATGCCAACCGCCGCCCAATATTCCCGAAGCACACCGAGCTCACGAACAACACGCTCGCAATCCACGTCGCCACGCCGACCGACTCGTGCGTGAAGATGCCGAGCACCAGCTCTTCGCTTCGGAAACCACTGCTCGCAGCAGCTCCAGCCGTCCGGTTGTTAACCAGCCCTCCATTGCGCATGACATGACCCCTGAGCACCTCCGCCGGCGTTGGCGAAGGGATGAGCGCCGGGTTTATCCCGAGCAGGACACTGGTCCCGCATATCGCGAACGCAGCCGCGAGCACGAACCCCGGCGGCGAGCGGTCGACGATATACCAGATCGCAGGGTTCGCGAGCGCAAGCGTGAGGGAGAGTTGCAGCGTCGACTGCCACGGCAATTTGCGGATGGCGAAGGCGACGCCGACGAAGGCACCGATGGAGCGGACGGCGTCGATCCAGCCGCCTCGCCTCCCATCTCCTTCCTCTTCCTGCGCGGCGTCGTCGTGCTCCTCCGAGCCAGAGCGCGCCCACAGCGTATCGACCAGGGGGAGTGCTTCGCCGAGGACGATGCCCGCCACGCCCCACCAGGTGAGGTACGTCCAGCTGGATCGCTGGATGTCCACCTTCACCGGCGCGAGTTCCTGGCGGTCGTGGAGGTGCGTGATCAAGAGGCCGTATAGCACTCCGACGCCGAAGAGGGCGACCATCCTCCCGAGGAGCGGGAGGAAGAACGTCTTGAAGCGTCGCCGTGGCCGCGGCCTTCGTGGGAGTCGCGGCTGATAGGCGGCTGTAGATCTCCGCCTCGTCTTCGTCAACGGCGAGGCTGGCGCTTGTCCGTTGCTGTCCCGCAGCGCCGCATCGGCTCTTGACAGCTCTAAGGAGTTTTGCCGACTCAGGTTACGCGACGGAGTCTGCGCGCCCGTGCCCCATGGTGTGTTCAGTCCCTCGCGGTCCGCTGCATAGCCCGTCGGTTGGTAGATGCCGAAGAGCGTCGAGCTGGTCAAGTTGAGGAAGCTGCGTGTGCGCGAGGGCGTGGTCGCGCCGTCCATGGAGCCGCTTGTGGGCGGTTGGAGATAGGGCGGGAAGGCGGAGGGAGTTGCGGCGGTCGGGGGGGTGGAGGGGGCGGAGGAGGGAGGCGAGGTGAGCTCGAAGGGGCGGCGCGGTTTGGGTTTCATAAGGAGAGGCTCGTCGGTGTCGCTGCTGTCGCCGTCTTCATCGCGGCCATGATGAGGTTGCGGATGGCTCATGTTGTAGATCCCAGCTGGAATTTAGGTTTGGATGATGGGCACGCGCTCACGGCACTCGCTCCTAGCGTGCGGCCCCAAGCTCGGCGGCTAGCAAAAGCAAGTAATTTGGAAATAGAATGGATGGAGAAGTGAAGAGACAATGAATGGAAGAGGATGAAGGTGAGACGCAGCAGATAAAGAGTGGAGAGACGCCTTTCTCAACAGCATCACATGCACATGCAACATGCAATCCTCGCAGCTGCCTTCTGGCGTCACTGTCCTGGCGGAGAAAGGGTCTGTAAGCGGGAACAATCCGAAGCATGTGAAAACCGGCGTTTGACTTTGCGCCTGCAGGGTTTCTCCACATTCTTCCCGCTCCGTCCGAGCAAAAGTTTGATGCTCAAATATCAAAAGCCTTGACCTTCAAGACGGCAGGCAGTATCTGAGAACTCGGGCCGGTCAATGGAGAGAACGATGGCGACGGAGACGCTCTCTCCAGCCCCACCTCCTGCGCGGCCAGAACATCACGGAGCAGCACAAGTCCGCATCCATCTGAGAACGGGCAGCGACGACATTCGACTCCAGAGACCGGTCCAATCTTAGTTTCGACTGGTAAGCCATGAATATGGATGTGCGTCGCACATAATGTCTCCGAACACTGCAACCGTGAAGCACGAACGAGGGGATTTGCATGACGAATCCGATGCTCCTTCAAGCTCTCGGCCTTCAAACATGAGCCCTCTACTAACCCTTCCTCCAGCATTCCGACGATATCAGTTGTCGACGTTGGTCAACCGCCTGCTCGAAACCGAGCAGCCCGTCCCGCTAGAGTTCCTCATCAACGGCCAATTCCTCCGCACCTCCCTAGACGACTTCTTGACTCGTAATGGAATTTCCGCAGAAACCACCTTGAGCGTGGAGTATGTCAAGGCCCTCATCCCGCCTCTGTACCAGGCGAGCTACGAGCACGACGACTGGGTGTCTTCCGTTGACATCCTGTCCGCCTCTTCCCAAGCTGGCCAGTGGTCTGCCGATAGATATGCCGGCACGGTCCCGGAAAGGATATTATCCGGCTCCTACGATGGCATGCTCCGCGTGTGGAATATGAGTTCGGAGATCGTGGCTACCGGCCAGGGCCATACGTCTGCCGTCAAGGCGGCGAAGTTCCTCTCACCGACCCAAGTTGTCTCCTCGGGTATCGACAGGACGCTACGTCTGTGGAAATACGAGGATGCCGAGACCGGATCCGGATCGCTCACTGCCTCACTAGAACTTTATGGCCACAAATCCTCCGTCGACGACCTCGCGGTACACAAGCCTTCTTCGCACATCTTATCCGCTTCCTCCGACCACTCCGTGGGGCTATGGAGTACAAAGCGCAACAACGCCCCAGCCGCGCCTGAATCTCTCCTCCCCGCAGCCAACAAACGCCGCAAGCTCTCCCAATCAAAGCCCATCCCCCAACGGGGCCCTTTGACCTTGCTCCACGGCCACCAAAGCCAAGTCTCCTCCGTCTGCTTCGACGAGACCGACGCAACAGTCGCGTACTCCGCCTCCTGGGACCACGCGGTCAAAACCTGGGACCTCGCCACAAGCACCTGCGTCGACACCCGCACTACCAACCAGAGCCTATTCAGCCTCTGCCACCTCCCCGACGCCGGCCTCCTCGCGACGGGCACATCCGCAAGGCATATCACGCTCGTCGACCCCCGCGCGTCCGCGACGACGGTCGCGGCAATGACTCTCCGCGGCCATACGAATGCCGTAGTGAGCTTGGCGCGCGATCCGATTTCGAGCTATCAGCTCGTCTCTGGCGGCCATGACGGGACGTGTCGGATTTGGGACCTGCGGTCCGTCAGACGGGAGGCGGGGACGGAGAGGGTGGGGGAGAGTGTTTACGTGATTGAGCGGGAAAGTGCGAAGGGGAAAGCGAGGACGGTGGCGGGCGAGGGCGTGAAGGTTTTCTCCGTCGCTTGGGATGCGGGCGTGGGGATTGTGAGCGCCGGGGAGGATCGGAGGGTGCAGGTCAATAGGGGTTCGCGATGAAGGGATGCTACTACTGTGAAAGTGGAAGCACGCGTTGGCCTTGAGGCGCGCAGGTTTACGATGTGGTATCGTAGCTCTTCGTAGCGTGGCTTCTCATTCTGAACGGAAGATTCGACTCAGACGCATCGAGAAGGAAGGAACAGAAACAGACTCGCAATGACTGCGAGACGCTTTCATGAGGTTGATGCGGTTTCATGGCTACGTGAATCTCAATCTCTTCCCCAGACTTGATATCAGGATCGCATTTCCCTTCGTTCAGAAGGCGTCCAGCTCTCTCCCGCGTGGGCCGCATTGGGATTAAGCGCTCATGTCGTAGAGGACCAAAATTCGCCAGAAGGTCGGCTTGCGCCTGCCCAGTTTCTCTGAGCACTCCATACTATCCATTCCCAATACAAATGGCCGCCCATCATCATATCACATCATCATCTCACATAAAAGCCCGCGCAATCGACATCAAGCTCCCCGCACCGCCCAACAACCCCTCTCCCATCCCTTTGCTCCCGCCATACCCCGCACTGCCATAATACCCACCCCTCATCGTCCTCGCGCCCCCACTCATCCCCGGAACTCTCACCCCAAACTGCCGCATCAACCCGCCAATCGCGCCCCCCGCACTTAGCAGGGGAACAAGCAGCGCAAAGAACGCCTTGAGCGGGTGGCGGCGCGCATAATGCCACAGGTCCCGCAGCATCCGCCGTAGCTTGGCGAACAGGTACGACACGTACCCCTGCCGCGGCGAGCGCTTGTAGTACGAGCTGCTCCCTCCGCCGAACAGGCCGCGGGAACTGCTTCCGCCGCCGCCGCCGAAGCCGAAGAAGGAGCTGCTGCTGCGGCGCGAGCCGGAGGCCGGCCGGACGTAGTAGCCGCGGCCGTTGCTGCTGCGACTGGGCGAGTAGCCGCGCGCGCTGCCGTGGCTGTAGGACGTCGAGCGTTTGCGGTCGCCTTCGGTGTAGGAGTAGGAGCGGCCGTCGAGGAGGCCCTGGCGATAGCGGAGGGTATGATTAGTCTTTGTCCGAGACGTTGATGGGGCATACCGCTCAAACTTACCATTTTGGCGGTGGTGGTGTGACAGTGCGATTGCGGGTGGGACGGGGCTGCGGTTGCGGCGGTGGCTCGCTCGTGCGAGGAGCGGTGGGAGAAGGCTTTAAAGCCTTGCTGGGCCGCTGGGTGTCAATGCTGTGCGACAATGGCCAATAGACGTGGTTGCGCTCGAGTGGGCGGGATTGGAGGAACAAGTGGGGAAGACGAGTGGCCTCGAAATTCTGCGAGCTGCCTTCACCGCCAGCTGCGAGAATGAATGGATGAGGCTGGGTGGTTTGAAGTGGGCTACACTGCTTCGAGCATGGCTGCGGCTTGGCCCGCTCCGGCGATGCAGGGGTTGACGTCTCTCGTCTCGGCTCTTGAAAGCCAAACGTCCCGTGCAGCGTCAAGCCTCCTCCCATGTGTACGTCGTCCCCCGTCCATGTTTACGAGATGGACTGCCCTATTCATCTGACATCCATGTCAAAGGCCGGTGACAAATATGTCTGGAGGGCTCGACTGATACTCGGTCGTGTCAGGTGGTGGAGGTACCTCTTCATCTCGCTGGCGAACGAGCGATTGGATGCTGCCTGAGCGCCCGCAGAACACAGCCTCGCTCGAGCCTTTCTGCCCTTATGCGCATGTCAAGTTAGCCATCGATGTCTATCTGATTCCTTTTTCCTCAGTCTTACTTTCACTGCAAACCTTTCATCGTTACTTCTCCTCGTAGCTGTTTCTGATTTCGCCTGATAACACATCGCAAATGAGATGGGCGACACCCCGACCAAACAAATCAGTCGGTTTGTTCAAGAACTATATGATGGTCTGGATAGCATAGATGCAAAGATTGCCGAAGCCGCACTTCTGTGTTCCCCTGGAGGGTGGAATTTGACAACCCAAGCAAGTCTCGCACTGCTTCAGCCTTCGGCACCGCGCAACACTGAAAAGCACGGTGATGAGCTAGCGCGGCTGGTGCGTTCTCTCCGTTGGAAGTTGGAGAAGGGGGATAGGAATAGAGCCTTTGATTACGCGACGTTCATTATTCTCAAGAATGTCGTGGGTGGTATCAGCGCAAAGCGCGTCCCCTGGGGAAATTGGTATGACAGCACCGAAGCGATCGGAAGCGCCGCTTGGAGGGCGGCGGTCCCGACGAACAACTTTATTCTCAGCACCAATACGATGAATGATGAAACGATCAGCCTCCTTACGAATAAATTTGCTGCGCTGGATAGGGTCTTGGATGTGGTGCGAATACACCTGTTGAAGCCAGGACGAAGAGTCAAGTTCTCAGAGGAGTTTCATGACACGATGTACGTGCACTCCTGTTTACGTCGGATTTTGAATGTTCCATACGTTACTCATACTAATCTCTACGGAGATCCGCGGTCATTACGTTTTCCCAGCAAGCCGGCCGATACGCGCCGCTCGACAAGCAGCGCATAATCGCCTTCAGACGCGAAATCCGAAAACGAAGGGCGATTGACGAGGGCATTGACATAGACTGGGGGGAAGGTGATGCCTCCTCTGAGTCAGCATCGACTACCGCACATGATACAGCCACTGTACCGAATACGCAGCAGGCCTCCAGTACTCCGCTTGATTCCGTGGCTTCTCAACCCAAAAAGTGGAACTCCTCCGTTACCGCCACCCTCGCTGTCCTCTTCGGGATCATCATATCAACCATCCCCGGCTACAAAGCCTGGCAGCGCTCACCCGGCCATCCCGGCACCGTCTCCGACGCCGACTTCTGGTTCCTCGTGCAAAGCTCAATGATGCAGATCGTCGGCCTGGTCACCATCATCCTCCCCTTAGCCATGGACGGAAGACTGCGCTTCCGGACGTGGTTCTGGACGTGGCTGCTGGTCGGCCTGAGCTTCGCGTGCTCGATTGCGCCGATCCCGGCCTACCTGTACTGGCCGACGGAGTGGAGCGCCACGATTGGGTACTTGGGGTCGGCGGCACAGACTTTCGTTACGCTGCAGGCTTTGTTCCTTGTGCATAAGGAGAAGAAGGATTAGAGAGGGGGAGAGAGAAAGTATATTTCGAAAAAGGCTGCGTGTACACGCCTTTCATCTCGCTACATGTGTCATAACGGCGGATCTTTCATATATTTCATACCTCCAAGAGATACCTCAACTTCATCGCATCATCCTGCGCCCCGTGCCAGATGGGACTCTGCTTGAGGATCTCCTCTGCCGCCCGCACGAAAGCAAGATGGATCTCGACCTCGTTCTGCCTCACCGTCGGAGAATAATACGTGGAGGTGTCCAACCTCTTCTTGACCTGTCCCGCGTGGTGCCGGAGCTTCTCTCGCAGGATTCTTTCGTAGCGTGCGTCGGGCAGCTCGGCGGGAGGCACGGCTGTATTAAATGTAGGCGTCGTCTTGCTCCTGGGCGCCATTTGCGGCCGCGTCGCGGCAGGTGCAGAGCCCTTGCTCCTGTCACCGCGCCGTTGTTGGGCTGTGGAGGGCTGGTTCCAGGACGCCAGGTCGTCGGGCGGACCGTCCGGATCGGACAGCCAGGATGTCATGGTCAGGGGCGGCGTCGTGGGGATTTCGGAGTAGTCTGCCGACACATAGGCCGTGACGGATTGGATGGAGTCTCGCATGTCGCCGTTTGTAACTTGGTCGAGGAGATTGAAGCCCACGCGCCGCTGAGGAAGAGAGTCCTTTCGCGGTGGGATCGGAGGACGCGAGTTCACGTTGAGCGGTGAATCTGTCGGCTGGGATGCGTCGTATGAGATTTTCGACTTGGACGAGTTTTTCGATTTAGGTTGGCTTTTCGAATCAGACGGGGTCTTCGAATGGGGTGGGCTGAATTCTGTTTTCGATCTCTTCATGGATGAAGGCGGGCGTGGGCCCTTAACGGATGAAGGCGGGCGTGGAAAAAGTGAATGGGTTTCCGGGCTTGAGTTTTGACGTCCGTCGCCGTTTTCTGGAGTCAAGGGACGGCTGCGCCGAGTGGAGTCCGATCTCTTCACAGACGAAGGCGGGCGTGGAAACAGGGAGTGAATCTCGAGGATTGGGCTTGCACGTCCACGGCTGTCTTCTGGAGGAGTCAAGGGACGCGTGCGGCGAATGGAGTCCGGATACTCTTCGTTCTCGTCCGTGACCAGTGTGATCCCTGGGATGAAGCTCCTCAACTGCAATGTCAAGTCTCCATCATCGCCATTCAAGGGTCTTATAGCTCCAGCGTCTTCACGGGCCAATGGTGGCTTCGCTTGCAATACGTCTGCTCGAGGTTCCATCCTCGGAACAAGCTCGTTGACGTGGTCCCGCCGGTACAACGACCGCGTGGTGTGTAATAGATCTCTCGAAACGGCTCTCGAACTGGCGAGGGCACGCTCGAAAACCTTCCTCTTCCGCATGTTCGGTCCGAAGCTGCTGTCATGGGATTTCATTATAACTGGACGATGGCGGAGCCCGAGTCACGATGGAGATCATCCAGGGCGTGGGAGGTGGGGCGTAGAGATTGTACCGGGTGCGATAATATGCGGTGGGTATGTAAAGAGAATGAAGTGAAGCAACTTGAGGAATCCGACATACTGTAGTTGACTTTCTCCCGTCTCTCAATGCCCAAGGTGCAGGCCAAGCCAATGAGGTCAGCGACGGGACTTCCATCTCGCAGACGGGTGCCGACGGTGTTCTAAAGACTGGTTGCAGAGGCGGCTTGACTTTGGTTTGGCGAGGAACCCGGTTGATCGTTGCCACGAGCGGGAGGTGACGTACCCTGCCAAACCCCACTAGTCCAATGCATTCGTGCCGTGCCTGTCACTTTCTCGGTTCGTGGCGTTAGACTTTGCGCCACATGGGCCGAATGTCGGTAGCTGCCAGGGACGAGATGTCCATGCCGGACAGCCGCGAGGAACACGGAATATACATGTCCCTCCTCCTTGCATCGGTGGCCGATTGCACAGGCGTATATAGCGAACACAGTAACTTCTTCGTTATGTTAATACTCTTTTCAATATTTAGTCAACAAATAGGCTCAAGCAACGTTTGAAGTATATGACCACGCATGTCCATGCTACGAAAGAAGTATTTTAAGAACAGCGTTTGCTGTCGTAATCCCGAGATCTTTACAGAGGCATTACGACACAAGCGTGGACATCGGCCGTCAATAAGGTAGTCTGATTCCCGTGTCCATCGCTGCTTACAAACAGCAAACACCTTCAGGGAAACAATGACCCGCCAGCCCCATGGACCCTCAATCCCCTTCGAGAACCTCCTCAACTTCCGCGACGTAGCCCAATCCATTAACAACGCCACTGGCAACCACCCCATCCTGAAGCAAGGCCTCTTCTACCGCAGTGCCCGACCTGACGAAGCCACACTGACAGACCGGCGCCGTCTCCTCACCGACTTCAAAATCCGCACAATCATCGACCTGTGCACTCCAACCGAACACCTCGAGCAAGCACGCAAGTATGCCGCGGCCACCACCTCCTCCTCAGTGCCTGTGCCGCCCGAGCAACCCCCTCAAATCCCCGGCATCGCATACCACGCCATCAACCTCAACGGCCCGCCTACTCCAACGCGCTGATCTGGCAACTGAGCTACGCAAACATGCTCAAGCTCTTCGGCCTCTACGCGCTCGGCTACCGCCGCGAAGCGATCGGGGTCCTAGGCGCGAACGTGATGGCGGCGCGCGGCCTCGCGGGGCTGGCGGAGGACACGCTCGCGCACTCCCGCGCGGAGGTGCGCGCTGTGTTCGGCGTCCTGTGCGATGTGCACGCGTATCCCGTGCTGGTGCATTGCACGCAGGGGAAGGACCGGACGGGGCTGGTCGTTTTGCTGGTCCTGCTGCTGTGCGGGGTGGAGGTCCAGGCTATTCAGGCGGATTACGGGGTCAGTGAGGCGGCGTTGCGGCCGGAGCGTGAGGAGAAGCTCGCGGAGATCAGGAGTATTGGACTCCCCGACGAGTTTGCCGAGTGTCCGGTGGATTGGGTGGAGAGGGTTCGTGCGTATATTGACGGGACGTTTGGTGGAGTGGAGGAGTATCTGGAGGGGTGTGGTGTTACGGGGGAGCAGCGGGCGGGTTTGGTGGAATTGCTTCGGACGGCATAGAAATAGATATAGGTACATCTCTAATGTGCAGACGTCGTAGCTACGAGCCGTCACTTCGGCCCAAAACCATTCAACATCACCACGTCGTCTTCTTCCGCCATACGCCGATTCGCCACTCCTCCATCTCCTCCAACACCAACCTCATCCATTTGCTGCAACGCCCACAGCAGCACGAACCTCTCCTCCGCCGTCTTCTCCAAGCGCGAGTAATGCCTCTCCGTGTACGCTCTCAACCCATCCAACACGTCCTTCAGACTCTCCTTCCCCCGCCGCTCTCGCTGCTGCTCGCGCGTGCTCAGGTCCGCCATGGCCTCGACCAAAGCCTCCCTGTCCTGTCCCGCCGCCGCCGCCGCATTCTTCCGCCGCCTCTGCAGCCCGAGCAATCGCTCCGTAGAGTGTAAGCGTAGGACGGCGTGGAGAACCCGCTGCGCCACATTGTACGTGCGCGCATTCGCGTTCCAGTCTCTGCACCTCCGCAGCAAACCCCACAACTGCGCATTGCTCAGCGCGGCAATAACATCATCCACCTCCCTCCTCCCGGTCAAACTCCCTGGCTCCTGCGGCCCGTTAACAACGGCCGTGAAAACTTCCAGCAGGCGCCGCGGATGGGCCAGCTGCAGCGCCAGGACGATCGCGTCGTGGTAGTTGCGCGAGCGGATGTGGTTCGCGAGTTCCTGGTCCTGCTCGATGCGCGCCGTGGCTTGCGTGGACGCTTGCGCGGCCGTGAAAGCCGTGGTGTCGGTCCAGAAGGTGAGGGTGCTGTCTGCGGACCCGGAGACGAGCTCGAGAGATGGCGATGATGATGGCGATGTTGGGGAAGAGAGGTCGGCTTCACCGTCTACATCTGCCATCTCTGCATCTGCCGTGGTCCGTTTCTGTTGCTCCTCAGATGATAGAATGGGCGGAGGCTTAACAGCGAGCGCCCACACCCGATCAATATGATTATCGAGCGTCGCCGCGCACTCGCCGACCTGCGCATCCCAGACTTTGACCAAGCCGTCCCCGGCCGCGCTGGCGACTTGCACGCCTCTGCCTCCCCTCCCGCCTCGCTCCTGCTCGGACGCCGGCAGCGGCAGCCAAACAACCTTGAGCACACTATTCGCGTGCCCCTCGAACGTGCGCAGACAGCTGTAATCGCTCAAGCTCCATATCCGCACTGTCTTGTCGCCTGAGCCCGTGACCGCCATCCCCCTTGCGCCGCTCGCGCCCCCACTCGCGCCCGTCGTGAGCGCAGGCGTTCCAGGCGGAGAAAAGGCGACGGACCAGACGCCGCGTTTGTGTCCGCGCAGCACGCCCACCGTTTCGCCCGTCTCGACGTCCCAGATCTTGACCGTGCGGTCCTGCGACGCAGAGGCGAAAAGCGGAGACGAGATCGAGTAGGATGTCGCGAGCGCGTTGATGTCTTTGTCGTGCGCCTTGCGTGTATATGCCGCTCTCGGTGCTTTGCTGGGGTGCGAGGGGACATCCCACCGCTTGACCGTCTTGTCCTGACTGCCGGTGAGGAGGAACTTTGGCGGGCGATCCAACGGGTACTCGTGTTCTTTCGATCCTGGCTGGGGTGCGGCGTTCGGAAGCGTCACCGCGCCGATGCTTTCCGCGTGTCCGGTGAACGTGGCGTGGCATGTATACGATTCGTGTGCGGGATCGAGACGCCAGAGCTTGGCGGTGTTGTCCTTCGCCCCAGTGGCGAGCCAATGGCCGGACCAGTCGGTGGCGAGGGTGATGATGATGTCGGAGTGGCCTTTGAGTAAGGCGACATCCGCACCGAAATAAGGCGAGGCGGTCGTTGTGGTGTCGTTGGAGCTTGGATGGACGTCGAGTGAAATAATGCGGATGTCTTCGAGGTTCGTAGCGAGAGCGAGAAGGTTGCGTTCTTTGCCAATGTAGGCGAGATCGATGACTTCGTCGTGCGTTCCAGATATTCGCCGAAGGATGGGAAGGGGTTTGAGTGGTGCCGAGCTTGCTTCGCCGAGCGGGTGCAGCGAATGTAGCAGTAATGTCTGATCTGCATGAACGGAGAGGAGGAACGGCAGGCCTGGAAAATGCAAGATATCTAGAATTGCCTCCGTCTCCGCGCCGGGTTCCTGTTCTTCGGTGACTTCAAGTCCAGACTCCGTGCTCCATATTCGTAAGTGAGCCGTCTCGCCTCCTGTATAAAAAAGCGGACCGCCAGAGATAAAGCCAACGCTTTCAACACTCTCCAGCACGGGCATCATGGATTGAATCTGCCATGTTCGGCAGTCCCAGATGATGGCCGTCTTGTCCCTACTCGCCGACAACAGCAATCCAAGATCCGTAGAATAATCCAGACTGCGGACAACGGAAACATGGGAGTCGAGTGTTGCGGCGCTCTTCCGCTTGTGCAAGTCCCATATTCTTATCTTTCCGCCTTCCCCCCCGGATGCTAGTCGATATCCTACTGTTGCGGTGTTTCGAGCCTCTTCAACGTCGTCCTCTCCCGATCGACTCTTCCGCTTCTTGGTTTTGGCAGGCCTTTCCTCCACCGCCGCATCGACATGGAAGAAATGCAGGGCGGAGATGACGCCGCTGTGGCCATGAAAGGTATGCGTCGTGTAGCCGCCTTGCAGATCCCATACTTTCACCACGCCGTCTGCGCTACCAGTAGCTAGGAGTGAGCTGGTAGAATCGACGGCCGAAGTGACGACGGGCGTCGTATGCGGCTTCAACGTTCGAGCGAGCGTTGCTTCTATCCCCCTTCCCGAAGATTGCAGTGCAAAGATGCGCACGGAGAGCGATCGGGAGCAGATTATCAAATATGATGCGTCGGGGGTCAGGGAGAGAGTGGTGATCGGTTCGCCATCCTATCGTCTTGTGTCAATGGTCAGTGTGGTGGAGAACGTGATGCGCTGGACAGTCTCACTCACCCCTTCTATTTGCGCAAGGTGCTCGCCGCTGTCGAGGCTGGTGATTAGTGCTTCATCTCCGAGGCAGGTAGCCAACACCTTGCCGTCCTCGCTCAACGATACGCTCCCTCCGGTGTAGATGGGCTGGATCACTCGATTTGGCTCGAATGTCGTCTTGATGTCCGCTTTAAGAGCCATTCTTTCTTTGCGCCAGCGATGTCACAGAGTCCATATCACTGCGCTCTTGCATTCCCTCCAACCATCCAGCTCAGGTACCTTATTCGATCGATTCGCACTCGCAGAACAATATGCGATTGAATCGATGTCTCGAACTTTTTTTCTTAGACGTCGGCCTCGGCAGACCTTCCCTCCGCCATCCCACGACTTTCGCGTCTATCCTCGCCGCGTCAAGGTGAGCTGCCTCACAATATATCCTTCATCCAAGTCGAACGAGAGAAGCGGGACATCGCTTCTACTCAACACCGCCAACATGTAAGGATATCCCATGTGCGTAGGAGGATTATCCGCTAACAAGACTGCTTCTCAGGGAGGTGCTACTCGGGATAACAGGCAAAGACTTCTGCATCATCGCCGCCTCGAAAGCAGCCATGCGAGGCGCGACCATCCTCAAGGCCAGCGACGACAAGACCCGCCACCTCACCAAGCACACCCTCATGGCCTATAGCGGAGAGGCCGGAGACACAGGTAGACCATCTTCCACCAGCATCCTACAATCTGCTATCTCCTAACACTGGCTGTTAGTGCAATTCGCCGAATACATCCAAGCCAACATCCACCTCTACAGCATGCGCAACGGCTCCGACCTCACCCCCTACGAAGTCTCCTCCTTCGTGCGCAGCGAGCTGGCCAAATCCCTGCGCTCCCGCTCCCCCTACACTGTCAACCTGCTCCTCGGCGGCTTCGACACCCGCACCGCCAAACCACAATTATACTGGATCGACTACCTCGCCTCCTGCGCCCCCGTCCCCTACGCCGCGCACGGCTACGCGCAGTACTACTGCCTGTCGACGCTGGACAAGCATCACCATCCTGATATTTCGTTCGAGGAAGGGATGAGGATTCTGAGGATGTGCACGGACGAGCTGAAGAGGCGGCTGCCGATTGATTTCAAGGGCGTGTATGTCAAGGTCGTCACGAAGGACGGGGTAAGGGATGAGCCGTACGAGGATGATAAGCAGATATATGCGCCTTGAGGTAAAGAGGAGAGGAAGGCAGGTTGCAGGGGAAAATGCGAGGCAGGCTTGGAGGGTGTTTGGGCATGTAGCATCAAGGGTGGGCATAGATTTCCGTTGAACCAGCTGGAGCTGGCACTTTGGCCTCTTTCCCGCTCATTGCTTTCTTCTCCCTGCTATTGGGCGATATCGGCTGCATAAGGCATGATGTGGCTCACAGCTCTGTCCCATCTCTCCCGGGGGTTCCTCTTTGGCGAGATGGGCGTTTAATATTGTTGGGGAATTTCCGCGGGTACCTCCCTCTCGCACAGCCGAACGGGCAGATTCTTTCAGTTCGACGGCTCCCGCGTGACAAGAGCTGAGTATTCTCACCGCGACGGAAGGAGGATGGCGGTGAGAGGAAATTCGCTTCCGTCCGCGCCAACTGCAGATTCTCCCAAATGTCATCCCACAAGAAAGATTCCACAAGACCTGGCCCACACCTCCTGACACAGCTAATAATCCTCCCCGAACGTGTGGACCATTATGATGATAAAGGCAACCGCGATCGCAGCGGTGGCGGAATAACCGAGTCTACCAAGCATCTTTGGTGACTCGGCGAGGAGAAACGGTATTTATCACAGCTCCCCACGAATATGAGCGAAGCCTACACAACCGAATGCCATCCCCCTCTCGCACAGGACGTGCCATAACCCCCGTCGCGCGGACCACTCCAAGCGAACAAAACAAACCCCTCACCTCCCTCTCCTAATCTCCCTTACAGCCTGCCTTCTCAACTCACTCTCCGCGAACAGCGCCTCGACCAACTCGACCACCTCCTCCGCCTCAAACTCCAGCCCCAGCCCCCCTTCCCTCCACATCCACCGGATATCCGCCAGGCTCGAGTCCAAGATCTCCGCGAGGTACTGGAATTTGAGCCAGGTAGGCGCGTAGATGAAGGTCATATCGTGCTCCTCCCCCTCCCCCTTCCTTTCTCCTTCCTCTTGCTGCCCTCCTTCCCCTCCTCCTTTACCTTCAGGCCCATTGTGCGACGAGAAGAACGCCCTCACCTCCCCTACCCGATCACACAGCGAGCGTAACCCCCGACTCTCCGCCTCGCCGATATCGCCCAAATCCTCAATTTCACTCACCATCTTCCCCGTCACCGTCGACACCAGCGAGCCCAGACTCTGCAGCAGCGCACCCTCACTCAGAACACCCTTCCACAGCTCCCGCACGTCCTTCAGCCTGTCGATCGTACCCTGGACCGCGCTCTCGCACTCCCGCTTAAATGGCGGGGTCGTGCAGTTCGCGAACCCCTGCGCGCCGTCGAGCAGGTCGCGCAGGATGGTGCGCTGGGCGTCCATTTCGGCGGCGTAGGCGCGCTTGGCGAAGGCTTCGAGGGCGGCGAGGTCGGCGTCGAGGCGGAGCTTCGAAGATGCGGGCCGGGTGGTTTGCCACGTGCGCAGCTGGTCGGACAGGCGCAGCGCGTCGTTGTAGATGAGTATGTTGCCCACGGCGAGCTTGCCGTAGGCCGTCGGGGCGGTGGCGCGGTAGATGGCGAGCGCGAGCGTAGGCAGGGTGTACAGCGCTTGTGCTGTGGGGGCGACGGGGGAGTGTGCGAAGGCGGGCCCGGAGAGGGTTTCGGCGTCGGAGACGATCTGCTGGAGGGTGGCCAGGATGCCGTCCGGAATGGAGGTCACGGTGAAGGTTTCGCGGAGAGTCATTTCTTGCTCGGCGGGCGGGGTGGGGTTCTCGTTCGGGTTGGTTGATGGCGCGGATGGCTGTTTCTTAGTCGAGACGGGACTCGGTGGATTCTTTGAAGGTGTGTCGTCGTCACCCCAGCCCCAGGCGTCATCCTCAGCATCACCCTCCTCGCTCCCGTCTTTCCTCTTGCGACTGTCCTCCTCCTCATCCCACGCGGTATCATCCTCATCGTCATTGTCTCTTTGCCGAGCCTGACGTTGCGGAACGGCAGCGGGCGCTGGCTCTTCCTGAGCCTCATCCCAAGCCGTATCCCAATCATCCTCTCCGCCAACACCTTCCGAAGCACCGCCCGTGCCTCCTCCTCCGGCGGATGCCGCAACGGCCGGATATTCTTTCCTCATCATCCTCGTCTCCACCCTCTCCACAACTTTCCTCTCCCCAAGTCCAGCAAAAACCAAGTTCCTCACCTCGCCCAATACGGCTTCCCTCCGCTTCGTAAGCCAACTGCGCGGAGCATTCTCAATCCACTTCCGGAGCTCATCAGCGCCGTGCCAGCCATAACTGTCAATTTGCTCGGCCAAGGCGGAAACATCGTTGAGGAGGGACGTGAATGCACTCATATCCGACATCCGGAGGGGAAAGGCAGCTTCGAGCCATTGATCTTCTAAACGGGTTGTTAGGGCCGGGATGAGCGCCTCGGAAACAGGGACGGCAACGGAGGGCGGCAGGCGCGTGGCGAAGAAGTCGAGCACGTTGTGAAGATCCCCAAACAGCGCCGTCGAAGATACATCGTTGGCCGTTCCAGCAGCGGTGATGTCGTCTCCGGAGACCGTGAGCTTCGCTATCAGGCCATCGTCATTCACCGTCATCCTCGGCTTCAGAATCGTTCGGTCGATATCTTTCCCAAACTTCCGCACCAGCGCGTCGAAAGCATCGAGCCCTTTCAGCCCATGCACGATCTGCTCCAACGAGATCTCCGACACCGCCGCGTCCAGCAACTCCGCCGCCAGCCCGTCTTGTCTGACTGTAATCCTGTGCTCATCAGCATCAACGAGCAATAGGGCATTCCAGCATTCCGTCGACGTCTCCATCAGATTGCCCTTCAACTCCTCGCCCTTCTCCCTCAACACCCCCACCGCCCGTGTCCCCTGAATACTCTCCAAGCCCCCAATGGAAGCGTACGCCTCCTCCAACCCCGCGCGCGCACTCTCCACATCCCCGCGCACCGCCGCCTCCTGCGTCGCCTCGAGCAGCCCATTCGCATACTGCACGTGCTCCAGCGTGCCGGCCAGCACGTCTTGGAACGCGACCTCTTTCTCCAACAACGCGACTTTCTTCGCCTTATCCTCCACATCCGCCCTCAGATCGCGTCCCGCCTCCGCCTCCTCCACGATTCGGCGTGCGGTCTCGCGCGAGCGCAGGATGTCGGCCTGCAGGTCCTTGGCGCGTGCGATCCAGGCGTCGATGTCGGGCGCGGCGGATTTGCTGAGCGCGCGGATTTCCTCTTTCGCGGCATCTTGTTCCTGGCGGAGGGCGGCGAGGAGGTGGGTTAGGGTGGAGGAGTCGACGTGTGCGGAGGAGACGGCTTCGGAGTCGGGGTAGGTGGTGTGGGTGATGTAGGAGAGGATTGCTGGGGTCAGCACGTCGGCGGACATCTTCTCGTCCTGCTTGCGGCTGTCGAAGGAGTCCGAAGGGTTTGACGTAAGGGAAGGATGATAACCGGACGAGATGTGTGACTACTGCATCTTTTTGAATTGGGAGTCTGCCGGGGGAGCGAGGCGGTAGAAAGGGATGTGTGGTGGTGGATAGGAACGCCGTAGCCAAGCAATGCGGCTCAAGGAGGTGTCTGCCGAATCGAGAAATCCCCCGCCGCACGAGCCACGAGTCCGAACGCGTCATTCTCCATCTTGCCGATCTCCCGCGCTTCCGAAAAGCTTCTTTGCCCTTCTAAACGCGGGTTCCACGTTGCCGTTTCCAAACCGTTTCACTGTCGACACATCCCCTCCTCTCCACCTCCCTCCTGCCCCTCATCGCCGCTTCCCTTCTCCAGCCTACCTCGCGCAGTCTCCAATCACCAGCCCACCTCCATCTCGACGGCAGGCAAGACCCACGATGCCCTTAACAAAGCCCGCGCCTTCCATCCCCTCCCGAGGATCACCACAACCGAAGGAAAGGACATCCGGCTCGAGCTCTGGCTTCCACCCTTTCGGCGGCCGAGTGAGCAGACATTTTGGCGAATCCGTAAGTCCCTCCCCACCGCCCTAAGCGCCACCAGCTATGCGTCTCTTCCCCGCTCTCCTCGGGAGAGGAATGCGCACGCGCTCGCAGGACGAACTGTCTAACAACTCCCAGCTTTCCCCCGACGACGCCTACCTCTCCTACCACGACGTGCGTCTGACGCGCGAGGACGTGCAATGCATCAAGAACGACTGGCTGACCGACAACGCCATCGCCTTCTGGGAGGAGTACCTCGAGCATGAAAAGCTGAAAGAGTACCCCAAAGCCAACATCGTCCTCCTCCGACCCTCGATGAGCTTCCTCCTCATGAAGACCAGCGACCCCCTGAGCTTGAAGAGCGCGCTGCCGGACTTCGCAAAGACGACGCACATCTTCCTCCCCATCAACGACTGCCGCTCCGTACGATGTCGCCGAAGGCGGCTCCCACTGGTCACTGCTGCTCGTCAGCATCATCGACGGCGTCGCCTTCCACTACGACAGCCTCACCCCTTCCAACATGCAAGAGGCGAAGCAGGTCTCGCACCGCATCTCCATTCTACTCGGCAAGCCTCTCTACTTCAATAACCTCGGCGACTCGCCGCAGCAGGAGAACGGCAGCGACTGCGGCGTCTTCGTGTGCCTGCTAATGCAGCACCTGCTGATCCAGCGGCTGCTGAAGGCGCAGGCGCAGGATAAAGTCTCGATGAGCATGCGCGGGATGGACGTCGATGCTACAGGAGGCCGGAAGGAGATGTTGCGGATTATTGAGGCGAGGCGGAAGGAGGGGGAGAAGAGGAGGTCGTAAGTGAACTTCTTATCGCTTGAACATGCTCGCTTGAAGGCGAGGCATTTTTGGAGGCGCGACTAATGACGTTTTGGATTTGCAGGCGAAGTCACAGCCCCTACTCGGCCTCGCAGTCGAAGTCGAAATCCCGGAGTCCGCCACGCATCGGCGACGAGAACGAGTAAAGGCGGCACTGGTATGAGGATATTTTGCATGGCACCCTCCGCCCCAACACGTGAGGTGAGAGGATGATTTAGATTCGGGCATTGCAATTAAGCGGCGGCGTTTCGGAATGGGCCATCGAAATGGCATGCATGAATGGGCGTACACGGGCACCATGTGTCGAGGGGAGGGATGAAATGACGACAAGGTTGCGAGCTAGTTTGCATGTGTGCACGAAGAGAGCACGAAGACTCGCAAGAGTCATGCTGTTATCCCGAAACTTCATGGAGTGAGCTGCATTTTCATGTGGCAAGTGATGCATGAGAATTGAAGAATCTCTGGCTCTTCGATTAGCTCGACCCATTATTTCTCGCGCATTAGCGACATCCTATGATACATGGAATATGACTAGTGATTTGTATACCAGATCTCGCGTGAAAACAAGCAAAGCGTGCATATCCAGAGCGGCAAAGGAAGAAGTACGCTATATTTCGGCGATGCAGCTTGGGAGGTGCTGCATATTGAGCGCTGTCAGCAGCCAATCATGGACCTGCCAAGGCGGAAATTTCGCCGTGTTCACAACGACATCCGATGAATTTGAAGACCGAAACAGTTGTGCATACGGTAAACCACTTCTTCGACCAACCCCCATAACTACCAACAACTACATCACAACTCAAAGGCTTTACCCTTCAGTAGAGTGGTGAACTGCAAGAAGCCTGGCAATACCCCATTCTGCCGATAACGAATTATATCAGATATTGAGCGCCCACGAAGAGAAGCAGTCCTTGGGCTTGCAGCGTGCTGTTGGAAAACGAGGTGGCGATGCCGGGCATGCCTCGACTCTCGCTCGTCGAGGGCTCGTTTGAAGAGCTCGCTTCCGAACTCGGCGTTTATCTTGACGGCTTGAAAAGCGCAGGAGCAACGCCGGGACGAGCAAGCGTAGCGACAGACATCGCACCCCTACTCGCCGACGCGGAAACAGCGGAGGGCGGGCAGCAGCAGCGGCAGACGGACAAAGATGGCGTGCTCAAACGACTCGTCACCGCCGCCGCCGTGCTGAACACCGCGCCCGAACGCGAGCTGCAAGCGGCGTACAACCTGCTCATCCACCTCATCTCCCAGGCCCCCGAGCCCGGCCGGTACATGCCGCCGGTGTGCAAGTACCTCACCAACCCCATCCCCTCTTCCCCGCACAACGGCACGGGCATCGCGCTCGGCGTGCTCGCCACCCTCTTCAACGCCATCCCCCCGGACGATGACACCCGCTACCACGTCCTCCTCGCCATCATCGACCTGATCCAGACCTCGCGCAACTACGAGACCCTGCAACCGCAGCTCCCCCACCTCGACAACTGGGCGCAGCAATGGGAACTCGCGCCGGAGGAGAGCCGGAAACTCTACCTCGCCGTCGCCGACGCCGCTGCCGCCGCCAACGAGACGCAGGACAGCTACGCTTATCTCCTCCGCGCCCTGCGCACCCTGCAGGACTCCGCCTCCAGCCCCGACGCCCGCGACCTCTCCCTCCGCGCCCTCAAACTCGCCCTCCTCGACCCCACGCACTTCGACTTCCAAGACCTGACCGCGCTCGACAGCGTCCAGGCGCTGCGCAAATCCGACCCCGTCTGGTCCGAGCTGCTCGAACTCTTCAGCTCGGAGACGTACGAAGATCTACAGGACTTTAAGGAATCCAACCCCACCTTCCTCTCCTCCTCTGAGTCTGATGATTCCGACTCCGGGCTCGACGAAGCAATGCTAGATCGCAAAATGCGGCTCCTCACGCTCGCCTCCCTCGCCGCGCACCAAGCCGCGCAGTCCCGCACCCTCCCTTACGCCTCCATCGCGCACGCCCTGCACATCCCCGCCGACGACGTCGAGGTGTGGGTCATCGACTGCATCCGGTCCGGGCTCGTCGAGGGCAAGCTGTCGCAGCAGCGCTCGGAGTTCCTGATCCACCGCAGCACGTACCGGGTGTTCGGGGAGAACCAGTGGCGGGAGGTGGCGAGCCGGTTGGAGACGTGGCGGCGGAGTTTGGTGAGTGTGCTGGGCGTGATAAGGACGCAGAAGGAGGAGTTTGTAAGGGAGAAAGAGGCGGAGCTCCAGAGCGCGGCGTTGGCGGCGGCGGGCGCGGAGCGGCAGGGGTACAGGCCGGATAGGAGGCAGAGGAATGAGAGGAATGCGCCGCCGGTCGCGGTGGAGGTGGAGTAGATCGGAATTCTCGAGTTCGGGAGCTAGATCATTGGCCAGTGTTGTGGACGGAGATGACATCGCCGCTTGAGCCCTTGAGAGGCTCAGGCAGGAGAGCTAATGACGCCCTTCAATAGAGGTGAAGTTGTAACGAAATGCACGGAGCGAATAGATATGTTATTTCCACATTTTCAAAAAATACGCCCAGATTTTCCCTGCCTTCGCGTTGAAATGGCCCTTCGAGAGCAAAACGCCGGGGACATAAGGGAGCAGTGCAGACCGTGCCAAATCCCATCTCAGAAGACGACGGTACCTGGCTATGCCTGCTCGCTGAGGTATAGCAAGCCTCGACTCGACGCGAACTCTGCATCATAGCCCCCACGCCTGCGGAAGAGGGAGGCAGGAGGAAAACGTACCCTTGCCCATATAACACCCAATGGCCCCAGCTCGCCGATTTCGATGCAAGCTGATATACGAACCTCGCTTGTGTCAATAATACGACGAGAATCCTCCGCTCGGATCGACAACAAAGCGCGCATCAGAGCCCCTCTCTCCATATACAGCTCCTTCCCTCTTCGGCCGCCTGCTACGCCCGCCCAACCCACCGCAAACCCTTGTCTCGGGCTCCACATCACTCCGCCACAGGGGCCGCATGCGACCTTTGCACTCCCTCTGATGCGTATCCAGTCCGCATGCAGCGCGCATATCCCCAACGCCGTCCGTCCGTCCGTCCGATGTTGCCGGGTGTGCGCACGCACAAAAAAAACGGCAAGCTTGTCCGCAGGACTTTAGTCCGCCCCCCATGATCCTCGCGGGAAAAAGCGGGTCTGAAATAGCCTGAGGCGGGCGCGGCCGCACGAGACAACACCGCGCATTGCCTGCGAGCGACCCATCACACCACCCCCTTCCCCTGTGTGGAAAGAAGGTGGGAGAAAGGAGGGTTCGCAGGCAGCGGGTGGCGGGGACTCGTGCAGCGCGCCCGTCGATCTTGCGCTTAAGGGCTCGGCTCGGAAAGGAGGCCCGGCTGAGTGACCGCACTGCTGTGGAGTGTGTGCGTGCAGTGGGCGTTTGTGATCTGTTCTTTGCAGCGCGTGGAGTTTGTTTGTCAGAGGGATGCCGGAAAGGGGGAGATAAATGGAAAGGTGATAGAATGCCAAGACTTCGAAGGGAAATTTGTCCTGCGAGCTTGGAAGGAAAAGGATTCACACAACGCGCGAGAGGGGAAGAGATAAGAACAGCTTTGGGAGGAAAAACGGGCCGGGGGAATGAGGAAAGTACTCGCTGTTTCTTGCGCGGTGTGTACTGGCCGATGACAAGGCACCCTTAGCAAAAGGCGGGAGGGAAATGAATTTCCCCAAAACACACGCACCAAAAAAGATCCCTCCCTCCCTCCATCTCCTTCTCATATCCCATCCCGCCGCCTCGTCCCATTCACCGTCGCGCCATTCGGCTGCTGCTGCCCGGCAAGCTTCCCATTCGGCAGGGCACCATCCTGCTGCGTCGAGGGCGGCGGCGGAGGCGGCGGAGGCGGGCCATAAGTCCTCGGCTGGACCTCGATCATGCCCTCCTCCTCCGTCTCATCGTCGTCGTACTCCCCCTCCTCATCCTCGTCGTACTCTTCCTCGTCCTCGTACTCGCTCTCCGTGTCGCCGTCCTCCAGCCCCTCGTCGAACTCCGCGTTCTGCAGATCCGCGTTGTTCGCCCCCGTCGCACCGCCTGCACCCCCGTACCCGCCCGTCTGCATCGCGCGGCACAGCTTCTTCAGCTTCTCGTTCTCGCGCGTCAGGCGGTCGATGGTCTGCTGGCTCTGCGAGCGCTCCTCGGCCATCTGGAAGATGTTCTTGTTCGTCGCCTCCTGCTTGCGCGTGAGCCCGAGGTTTTCCTTCTCCAGCCGCTTCGTCTTCTTCGACATCTCCTCCATCTCCTTGCGGAAGGTGAGGAAGAGGTCGTTGCTGTTGTTCAGCGTGTCTTCCACCTGCTAGGGGGGTCAGTCAGTTACCCACGACGATAAACTGGTCCGGGGGGAGCGGAGAATCAGGCTGTGAGAAGGAATACGGAGAGGACGTCTGTGGAGAGGGAAGGACATACCTGCTTGAACTTCTCCACGTACACGTTCAGCTGCCCTCTCAGCTCGTTCTCCGTCTGACTGAACGTGCTCACCTGCCGCGTGAGTTGATGACTTTTACTCAACTCCGACTCCTGCGCTTTCTTGAGCTGGTCGTGCCGCGCCACCTGATACGCGATCTCCAGGTCCTTCATGCGTAGCAGCGATTGAAACTGCAACTCGCGAAGCTCGTACTGATGTAAGAATGACGTGAACTTCTCCCGGAAAATCTTGTCCTGCTCGAGTTCCTGCACCGGCCGTTCGGGCGCTCGTCGGTCGGAGACGACTTCCTCCACATCCAGCACCATGTTCTCCAGCTTCCGATGCAGCTCTTCATTCCGGTCCGCCGAGCTTTCCTTGAGATCGCGCAGATCCTCCTTCAATTTCTTATTCTCCTTCGTTAATTCCCGACTGAGCTTCTCCAGCTTATCTTTTAAACCTCGCTCGCGCGTCCGCTCCTTGCCAATCTCCTCCTTCTCCTTCTGCAGCTGATCGCCGCGCTTCTTCGCCTTGACGTGCTCGCGCTCCACCTTCTTCATCTCGCTCAGCAGCTCGGAGTACTTGCGCTGCACGGTGTCGAGCTTGCTGTTGTGCGGCTCCATCGTGTTGAGCAGCTGGCTCAGATCGCGGTTCGCCTTCTTCACTTCCGCTTCGATCTCCGCGGCCTCGTGCGCATTCTCGGTCGATGATGCCTCGAGCTGGGAGATCTTGGAGAGGAGGGCTTTGTGGGCGTCGGCGGGGTCGTTGCTGTTGTTCGCGCCTTTCTTGCCTTTCGTCTTCCCTTTCGCCGGAGCGGGGGCGGATGTGGCAGCTGGGGGAGGGGGAGGCGGGGCGGGCGAAGCCTCGGATGCGGAAGCATCTCGACTGTAATCCATCGTGGAGGCGGGCGAGTCTCGGGGGTTGTTGGAGGGAAGTGGGGGTTGTGAGTGGCTCGCTACCGCCGCCATTGTGTCACATCAGCGGCGCTGGGTGGTGGGCGAAATGGGGGATGGGTCGTGTGGCGGATGTTGGGGCGAGGGAGATGGTCTTTGGGGCGACGGCAAAGCCTTGGCGATGGATTCCTCCTCGCCTGCAGGGGCGGAGTGGCCACGTGCGAGGTTGTACAGGTGCGCGTTGCCTTGCAGCTACTCTTGCTCAGCCCTACGCAGCAGCGCGCATCCGTTGCACCGTCGCCACGCTTCTCCCGTGCAGTGAATGCGAGTCGGTGATGCAGCGATTGTGGCGCGGGAGGATGAGTGCGGAGAGGGGATGCCGAGCGAGGACAGACTTTTGCCCGTGAGTCGGTTAGCCTCTGGACCAGCCAGGCGTCGTTTTGTATCCGGCAGCAATGGCGATGCCTCCCACGTGTCGTGACGGCGATAGATTGCCCTCCGAAATGCTGTCTATTAAGAGATCGAGTGTGTGTGGGATAAGGTGCAGCGGATCTGTCGATGCAAAAGCACTGCACACCCACTCCTGATTCGCTCGCTTGGCTCTTTCGATCCTGGCAAGCTGGGGCCCGCGGATGCATGACTTCACCTCGCTCATTACCTCCACCTTCACTCCTTGCCGGATTTTCGGAGAGCCCCTACAGAATGCTGCACGATGACCTTCATCTCAAGGATAACGATATCCCTGCCAGCCCATCAAGCGACTCGTTCACGAGTCATGCCGTTGTTCAACAGCACGCACGTCTGACAAGATAGACGATGAAGGAGAACGGAAACGAGAACCGGAGCCAGAAAAATAGGTAGCAAAAACTCCATCCCAAATTAATCCTCTATATAGCTAAGATACTCCCCTTTTTTTGAGCCATCATGATCCCGCATCCCACAATGCAGATCACCCCATCGCCTACGCGCGCTCATATCTTTGTGAGCTCGGCAGCGAAGAAGGAAAAGAGTACTAAGCTCCCCAGATGATGCACCTCTCCTTCTTTGTGGTCTCCCCACCTGTGTGCCTGTCCGGCCGCAATCTATCTTGGTATCATCTGTGAGCTCATGGAAAAGAAAACGTATGTGTTGTTTCAGCAGAAGCTGCTTCGCTCTGCAGCACGGCACCCGTGCCTCACTGACCGGGAAGCGTCCGATTGTCGGACGGTGCCGGTCCTTCTTCATGCAAAGCCCTTCCCGCTAATAAAACGCCGGTTTTGTTGAAAGAATCGATGATCTGGTAAACCACGATGCAGGATCAGTGCTGAGTGGATTTGGTTGAGAGAAAAAGCCGCATGTCCCAAGAAAGAGAAAAGCCGAAACCCCAGATTGTTGTGTGCCCCGAGAAAGATATAACCGTCTAGGATAACGCCGTAGGATAGAATGAGCAGCGACATTTTTGTCTGCCCAAAGCAGCCGTGGAGGATGCCCGATAGTGCCGTGTCTGCTGAACTCGCTCGGTTCCGCGAGAGCAGAGGATGCACCGTGGACACGCGCCGGTGTCGAAAATATATAGAGCGCCGACTCCTGCACGCCGAAAGTAATGCAGTTCGGTCGATGAAAAGTCAACGCTGTCTATCATGCTGATTTGGGTATAATCGTTGTTGCTGCACGCTCGTCCGGCGTCCGCCGAATTCCCGAAGAGCCGTCCAGTAAAAGAAGCAAGTCCGTAACGCCAGAATTTAGTAGCAAAGGAAATGTCGAAAGGGAGAGATGGCCCTCTCATCGCTCGTCGTGTGCGTTCGTCAGCTGGGATTCTACCACCAGCTGTTCGGTCCGGTGGGACCGCTCGGGTTGCCGTAGCCACCGCCGTAACTACCCATGCCGTAGCCGCCGCCGCTAGACCCGCCATAACCGCCGCCGCCGTAGCCACCTCCGCCGTAGCCACCCATGCCCATGCCGCCGCCGTACTGCGGGCGCTGGCCACCGCCGAAAGTACGCACGTCCTTCATGGCAGCGGCACCGCGGCCGCGGCCACCCGTACGACCGCCACGAGGTGGGCCGCCAAAGCCTCCGGTGCCTTCGCGAGCGATGCTCTCCAAGAAGCCGGGTACCTCCTGGTTGGCCTCCTTCAGGAGATCGATGAGGTCGCGGACCACGCCACGATTCCCGCGGTTGAAGAAGGCGGTCGAGAGACCGGTGTTGCCGGCACGACCGGTACGACCGATGCGGTGGACATAGTCGTCGATGTCGGTCGGCAGGTCGTAGTTGATGACATGCTTCACGTTCGGAATGTCGAGGCCGCGAGCAGCAACGGCGGTGGCGACGAGGATCGGGCAGCGACCGGTCCGGAACATTTCCAGAGCCCGCTCGCGCTCGCGCTGCGTACGGTCACCGTGGATGGAGGTGGCTGGGAAGCCTTGGTTGATGAGGAAGTCCGACAGGGCGTCGGCCATGCGCTTCGTCTCCACGAAGATGAGCGTCAGGCCGGCGCCGTGCGTGTGCAGGATGTCGAGCAGCACACTACGCTTGTCGTTGTCCTCGACATACTCGATCTTCTGCGTGATGTTTTCAGACGTCGAGCCCACACGCCCAACAGAGAGGAAGATATACTCTCGGAGGAAGTCGCGAGCGAGGATCTGGATGTCACGGGGGAAGGTGGCGGAAAACATGAGCGTTTGACGGTTGGCGGTGGCCGGCATGTCTTCGCCTTCGACAATGCGGCGGATTTGCGGCTCGAAACCCATGTCGAGCATGCGGTCGGCCTCATCGAGAACGAGATACTTGATGTTAGCAAGTGAGATCCTTCCGCGCTCGATCAGGTCCACAAGACGCCCTGGGGTGGCGACGAGCAAGTCACAGCCACGCTCGATTTGACGGAGCTGGCCGCCGATATCTGCACCGCCGTAGACCACACATGGCCGGACCCACGAACGGTATGCGAATTTCCGAGCCTCTTCATAAATTTGAGACGTAAGCTCACGGGTTGGGGCAAGGATGAGAGTGGTCGGGTACGCCTTGCGCTGACGTGCGAAGCCGGACTGCTGCGGCAGCTGCCCCATAGGACCGCTCTTGTAAGCTTGCGAGAGGATGGGAAAGAGGAAGCCGCCCGTCTTTCCAGAACCAGTCTGCGCGCAGGCCATCAGATCGCGGCCAGTCATCACGATCGGGATGGAATATTTCTGCACTGGTGTCGGGACCTTGTATCCAGCGAGGTCGATATTGGTGAGGAGATGGTCATCGAGAGGCGGGTTCGCGAAGGAGGTGACAGGCTCGGGCACGCCTTGGCCGGATGCCTCCACCGGAATATCGTCGTACTTCTCGAAGTTGATGCCGGTGTGTGCTTTGGTGGGATCGTTGGCGACACCGAAGAGCTCACGCTCCAAGCGGGCATTCGCCGGGGCGAGAACATGCTTTCCGTCCCTCCACTGTCCGTCTCCTGAGCCGGTGTTGGCGCGGGCGGACCCGCTACCGCCGCCAGGCGCTCCGTACGCGTTCCTGTCGAAGCTGCGTGGGAGCTGTGGAGCGTTGTCCCAGTTGCCGCGGGGAGTGAAGGATTGAGCGCTAGCCCAGTTGTTGCGAGGAGGGTGATCATAGCCACTGTCCATCGAAGTCAGTCACTGTCACATGCAAAACCGGAAGTCTTGGCGGAGGTGAGGTTGGAACTTACTTTTGCGGTGCCCATGCACTGTGGTCCAGGCCGTTGCTCATCGGAGCGGGGCCGCCGTCGTAGCCGTTCGGGGCAGCGGATGGTGGGGGGGGGCGGTGCCGCATGTGTGGTGGCACGTAGGCGGCGCGCTCGTTGAAGCCGTTTGGCTGCGGCGCTCCGTTCGGAGGAGCGTGCTGCGAGTCCTTCAAGGACAGTCCGTTCATGTTGAGGGACTCAGCCATGGTGATTATACCGTTCTTTGGTGGTGGATGAGGTAGTGTTGCCGTGTGGAGGTGAGTGAGTGAGTGAACGTGGGTCGGTGAAGTGGTGGCGAGATGTATGAATGTCGCCGGAGTCTCAAATGCAGGAAACGCCCACAAAGAGACAAATGGAAAGGGCTGCGGTGACTGAAAGACCGTTGATGGTGAAAAAGGGAGACTGAGGGTGGAGTGTTGTGTGGAGTGTTTGTCGTGAGGAGACGGCGAGAGATGCCCAAAGAATTTTTGGGCGTCGGCGCTAATAAGGGCTTCGGAAGCTGCCGCCGCGAGTGAGTCGCGCCTTCCGGCCTATTACGCGGTGGCGAAATTCACCGAAACGCCAAGAATTCTCTCATCTGACTTTTTCGTGCGGTTCCTTCCGATGCCTGACATAAGCATGAGGCAGCTGAATCAGGGCCATGCACGGCATGTATTTACTGAATACGTATTTCCATGCATTCGAATATGACCTTACGAAAGCATGTGAAGATTTCGGACACACTTGCCCGCGATGAATGATGCATCTCCTCCGCGCTGGGACTACCGTTTACATCCACTTGCTGCGAACGAGTAATCACCTGACGACTCCGGCTCCTCATCGTGCTCTTTAACCAGACATGCAGTGGGGTGTAAATGAGAAGAAGAGCAAATAGATGCGGAGACAATAAAATAAGAAGGCTTTGATTGGTCCATCGTTATTACGCAATTGGGTGTCACCGTGGCAATCCGCCCTTCTCATATGCTCCATGCCGTCCAGCCGGGCCTGTCCGCCGACGACTATGCGCTTTAATATACGCGTAGCACGCGCCGACGATGATCGCGAGAAGAACGAATTTGGTAAGCAGACTAAGGTCTTGCGTAGATGGATCCTCGAACACCGCCTTCGTCTCTTCGTAATCCACCGCCGGCTGATGTGTCGGTTCCACCTTCGCTTGTCCGTCTTCTTCTTCTCGTTCAGCGGCTCAGCCGGTTCCGCAGTGCCAGTATACCCTAGTCCAGTCATCAGTCACACTCCATCCCACCCATGAGTTACCAGTACGTTTGACGTACTGGCCTAGAGTTCCGCCCTAATACCTTCGTCCGGCACTTCCAGCTCCCCGCTCTTCGCGATCTTCACCGTCTTCGCCGGCTTGTCTCCCGAGCCTTTGGGCACGTTCTCGACCTTCTCCACCACGTCGTACCCTTCGAGCACTTCGCCGAAGACGACGTGCTTACCGTCTAGCCAGGACGTGATGGCGGTGGTGATGAAGAATTGCGAGCCATTTGTATCTCTGCCGGAGTTGGCCATGCCTGGAAGAATGCACGTCAGTGCGAATCGTCAGAGGCGAAAGAGTGTGTTCACGCACTTAGTAGGCCTTTCTTGCTGTGCTTGAGCTTGAAGTTCTCGTCTGGGAACTTCTGCCCATAGATCGACTTTCCGCCAGTCCCGTCGCCATTTGTGAAATCACCGCCCTGGATCATGAAAGCTTTGATGACGCGATGGAATGTCGAGCCCTCATATCCGAACCCTTTCTCGCCAGTAGCCAGAGCGCGGAAGTTCTCAGCTGTCTGCACGCGCCAGTCAGCGACGTTCTTTCCATTCCAGGGTCGCAGAGTCTTACCTCCGGTACGGTCTTGCCGTAGAGGCCCATGACGATTCGTCCAAGATCCTCATCACCATGCTTGATGTCAAAGTAGACCTTGTGGGTGATTTTGGGCCCTTTCGCGGCTTCGCTTGCTTGTGCGAAGTAGACAAAAGAGGCTGCGCAGATCAGCAGTAAACTGACTATGATGCGTTGAAGGCTCGCCATACTGAACAATGGCATTCGACAGGGCAGAGGAAAGGAGATTGGACGAAAGGTGTACGGGAACAACTGTGCGTTCCTGGTGTCGCTGCAAGGGACAGGCGGATCTGTCCGAACGAAATGCGGGATGCTTGGCATGGCATTTTCCTCCCAAACCCTCGAGACTCACCCATTGATTTGGATTTCATGAGCACATTCATTTATTCGTTCGGTGTAGGTGTTTGGCTTCATCATGGTAAGTACCCGTGCAGCAACCAAGTTCTTCTCACGCTAATCACCGCGGGCAGGTCTTCATCTTCGGCATCAACTTCCCTGAAGCCCGCCTCGTCTCTAGATCCCTCCAGTCCTTCTACGGCATCGGTCCGCAAATATGCACCCGGCTGATGGCCAAATTCCACATCCACAAAACGGCCCGGGTGGGAACACTGAGCGACAGGCAAATCAATGATCTCGCTGCGGAGCTTAGCACGATGACGTTGGAGAATGACCTGCGGCGGCAGCTGGTGGAGAATATCAAGCGACTGCGGGACATGGGCACGTATCGGGGGCGGCGGCATGCGATGGGATTGCCTGTCAGGGGACAGAGGACGAGGACACAAGTGAGTCAACTGTCAACAGTGAATCCGAAAGGCGCGAAGCTGACGGGCCGACAGATTATGACGGCGAGAAAGCTCAACAAGATCGATAGGAAAGGATGAAACTGTATACAAGATGCGGTGGTGCGTTCTAGCGGGCGTTTCAGGACGAGATGGGCGGCTTTGTTCTCCATAGGAACCATAGTGTGTAAGAGTCATGGCGCCAAGGTCTCCATGATTATGTTCTGGCAGCGATGCACCGTGGCTCGCTATTCTCTCCGCAATGAAGAGCTCCACGTGGGTACATCTGCTTCCACGCTTTCAGCCACACCTCGAAAGTGGTGCTGAGATGAATGAAATATAAATATTCAAAAGACAGCTCTCTCCGTAAGGGAAAACGGCGCGCTCGGCAAGCGATGCCGATGCGTTGGCTGCACACCCATTGATATTGCTGAGAGTTATGATACTCAGGCCAACATCCCAACATATATCTCAACCTATCTTCACCGGCCCAGTGCTCGTTCAAAGGCTCGTCCAGAAGCTCACCACTCGAACTTCAACAATCACAGACACAACATCGACGCCGATGACTCCGCTGCACAGCCGAGCCGACCGACGATGTCTGAGTTGGGTCCGTCTGGTGGTCAAAGGACGCCACCGGTTACCTTTCTTCGCGAAGGGCCTAGAGTCAGGAAGTAGAAGGAAATGCCGCTCTTTCTTAGTTTCCACCATTGGCGGGATAACCTGGAACAATATCCCGCGATCTTTTCATTTGTCTTTCTTTTGAGGAGGTAGAAGCCAGACTCCGAACGCCTGCGCCATAACAGTCACACGCCACGATCCTCTCCCACAGATGATACTGCTCTTGCACTTCCCCGTCCCAGCCTCGACAGTCAAAACCTTGCGTCCGATGAAACGCCTGTCGCTATGCTAATCAGATATCAACGCTAAGCTATGCAAACAATCTCAAGCAACTTTCCCACCCTTCATGATTTTTTGGTATCGCTAAAACGCCGACGATTATTCGTATCCCCCCTCTATCACCGTCATCGCTGTAACGCTATCAACTGGAACAAACGATGCTTTTTGGTTTAAACTCCGCCCGAAGATCGAGTCACATTGATCAGACGTCAGTGCGGCCAAGCTCGTGCCTGACGGCTTGGCTGCACTCTAGTTGGGGAAATTGTCTCAAAAGCCTGGAGAACAGTCAGAAGGGTGGGTGGTAGGCAGTAGTATTCTCTTATATAAAGCGTACCGATATCTCGAGGTTGCGGTCCTTTCCTAACATGCCTTGGCTGCGGCCAACCGTCGTGTTGCAGCTGAAGTTGCCGACTCGGTCGGTTTTTCCCGTCATCGCGAGGGTTTGGGTCAGAATATAACCTCCCATTGCCCGGGTCACGTGGCCACGGATCATTGGGGTTGGGGGTTGGCTTAGGGCCTATCGCGAAGCAAGCAGTACGACTGAAACGATGGCTTCCATCATCTCTTGGCTGCGGGCCTGTCGACGGCTGAGGCCGCGTCGGCGGTGCTCGTCCATTTGGGGGATCCCTTGGTTGCGGACCAGCCGCCAGGGTTAAGTTGTCGATCGGGAGGCGTTGTGCCATCGTGTCGAAGAAGTGTTGTGTCATTGCGTCGGGGGAATGTTCTGTGTGCTTACGGCGGTCTGACCGTAGGCACAGGGGCGGCGTCGTGTCGGGTAGGTGCTGATCGTTCGGCGAAGGCGACGTCTATGGGCTGGTTGTTGAAACCTCCAGGCGTTGAAGTTGAATAGATTGCTCCGGCGTACTTTTTGTTTCACAATGTCTCAGATGGAGGGAACAGTAGGAAACAATGAGATTTATAAATTCAAAGGTGGCGGAGGTGACAACATCACAATAAGAGTCGCTGAGTGATTCATGCCTGCAGTGCAGGCGGCGGCCTCAGGAAGCCGGAGGCGCAGCGACACAGGCCCGCAAAAAAAGAGCAACATGGCCTCTTGCTGCAACCGAAAACACAGACCACATCGGTCATGCGAGACGGCGCCTTCATTGCCTTGATCGATTCAACGATCCAAACACAAGAGGAAATCGCATTGACGCTGGCCGGGGTAGGTTTCGGCCAGAGCTTCTTCCGGATAAAATAGCGAGTGAAGCCTGAGCAAAGGCAACCATACCCGCAATGAAGGTCCAAGCGGACAAGTATCCTGCAGCTAAAATGATGACTGACGTCCTCAACTGCTGGTTGGCGCCATGACAGGCGCACAGCAGTCAAGAATCACAGCAGTCCGAGGTAGACCTTGATGCCTTGGAAGCCTGGTCCCGGCCATGACCGAGGTCCCCAAGAGGGGACCAACGGTCAGGCAACGAGAAGATGCTTGCGCCAAACTCGGCTCACCACGAGTGGCCCAAGCGATGAGCAACAACGCAGTTGCGACGCACTCGGTTTTGTTGCCAAACGCATCGCTGATAACTGCGCATGAAAAATTGTGACTCCGAAGCAAGTGAAAGGAGGGGCTGTACGCCTTCACCGGACGCGTGAGGTCCAAACGCACCAATCCCAGGCCGCCGTGCTGGGTCTCGGCAATCTGGCCGCCCGCAGCTGATCTCCCGCAAAACGCATCGGCGTCGGATCCCAGCAGCCGGGCCCGGGGTAGGATTCTCTCTCACCACCCCCATGGGCACGTTGCGTGGCTGCAGGAACAATCCCACGCTTCTGTACGCAAGCACGCCCTGCATTGCGCATTGCTGCACCGGAGATCTCTGGCGATATCCAACGTCCTCATCCGCAAGTTTCACTCACCAGCGCTTTGCAACGGTTGAGCCGTTTTCGCTGCGACCTCCCCGCGTTTGCCTGGCTCTGGGCGGCATTCTCCGCTGCGCCCTGGCTGTCCGCCTGCGATTTCCTCAGTGCCTTGCGGCCGGTGATGCGACCTATTTTTCGCGCGTAACGAACGGTCGCAATGAGTGGCGTCCGGTACGAGAGGCCCGTTGAACCATTCAACCACGGAGGGATCACCAAGCATTGCGCTTTCAACGTCGCTAGCGCGCTTGCAGCGAACAGCTCTAAAAGTGTACAGAAGAAAAGTGGAGCTTGTCGAGCCAAAGCTACCGCGACCAATGACAGCTCATGGTCGCATGGTCAACGACGATGGGCGGCCGGAGCACAGCCGCACCGAGCCTGAAAATAAAGATACCGCACTTTCGATTGTCTTCTATTTCCTCAGCGTTTTCTTGTGCAATGTCACGCAACTGACAGCCTAACACGATGCAAACTCAACCTGCCGCCCGGGTGAGTTTTATCTAGAAAATTCGGAGCGCCCGTCCAAGGGGTTGTTGTGTTTCAAGATATGTGCGAATATCTGCAGGGCTGATTTAGAGCTCAAGCCTGCTGCATGTACCTATGTGGGTCAGCAAGCGAAGTACATGTCTGCACGATGAGTGTCTCGCACGAACGACCTCGAGCATGGCTGCATTGCATTTCAATTCCGCGTTAAATCTGGCATGAGTCTTACCTGCCGCCGTCATTGGCTGGTGGAGTTCCTGTTGGCTCACGGTCCTCCTCAGACTCGTCATCCTCCTCCACATACTCCTCGTCATCCTCACCCTCATCGTCTCCTTCGGCCGCGCTAAGGCCATAATCGTCTTGGAAGTCCTCCAGCGCACGAACCTTAGGTTTGTACTCTGCGAAGTTTGCCTCCAGCGTCTCCTTCATGACCTGCGCGCATGTAATGCACAAGTTCGATGACTCAGGCCGAAAGATGGGTACCATGTACTTCTGCATGGCCTCCTTGATTTGCTCCGCATTGACTGCCTGAACTTTCGACAGCATCTGATGACTCCAGTCCTTGCTGATGCCTCTGATCACTTGGTTCGCAAAGCTGTACTCTGCAGCAGAGGCCATGGTAGGTTGCTCGTCGGCCATCCCGAGAACTATCTCGCTGATCGCACCTTCGAGAGCGAATTTGTCGAATGGGAGCTTGCCCGTTGCGTGGCCTTCGACTTGCTCCTTGGCGGCGACGTAGGCCTTATACGCGTCTGGGGAGCGGCTGATCTTGAACATGATGAGTCCCGTGTCCGTCGATCGAATGAAACCGGTGCCGTATGCAAGGCCAGTGCCACGGACAGCAACCCACAAGGGACCTTCTACCGCATCCATGTATGCTCTAGCTACCATCAAAGCCGGGAGGTCGGGGTGATTGTATGAGTCTGGGCCTTTGGCGACTAAAAGTGCGAACGACGAGTCGACAGTCGACATCGGAATGATGTAAGCTGAGGAGCCAGGGTGCTTCCCGACATCGCTTAAGAGGGCTTGTCGGTCGTCGAGAGGGTCGAGCGGTCGGCTCGTGTCCAGGCCCGTACTGAGCGCTTTCCAAGCCGATACCGGTTTCGGTAGTTTCTTAATATCGGCAGAAACGAAGATGCGGAAGTTCTCGGGGCGCGATACCGCTCTGCACAGACCATTAAAGCGGTCAATGACAGCCTTCTCGTCGATTTCGAGCAGCTTCCGTATGCGTTTCAAGTAGAGCGCCTTGGACAATGTATTCCTTCCTCTGACGCTCGACTGCTGCTGGTATTGGATCATACTGTTCACTTGCACAACCATACTGTCGCCGCTACGCTTCTCGTCCGGGATGTCGGCGAGAAGCTTGGTCAACGAAGAATAGAGTCTTTCTGCATCGTGAATTCCGTCGAATAGGAGCGTTCGCAGCCAGCTGATGACGCTTTCGTAGTTCTCAGGCTCAGTCTCAAACGCGATAGAGAGCAATTCGGAATTTGCTCGTTCCGAGTCAATTCCATAGGCGACAGTCTCCCTTTCGAGATCCAGGACAAGGTCCTCGAACTCGATGCGCTTGCCATTCCGCATTACCGGTGTCGTGAAGAAGTTCATCATATACACTGACAGCAGGGGCATGAGTTCCAGCGGTATAGAACCCGTGCATAGGTCGATCTTGATCCGCACGAAATTTGAGGGCACGTGTTCGAAGTGGATGAAGAGCGGTGATCCATCATCGTCCGCATCGATGATCTCTTGGATGTCGTTGGTTTCAGAAATACCGGCACTTCTTGCTTTGCCCGCGCGCCCTGTGGTTGTCTGGATGAAGTGAATCGAGTCAGCGTTCGGAATGTGAAATTTTCCAAGGACAGATTCCGGAATGGGCTTGTTGTTCTCTGCCTGAGCTTCTTCCAGCTTTTTCGCCAACTTTTTCAGACCTTCCGGGCCTAATCGCTCTTGTTGAGCCTTGACGTGAGCTTCCTCCTCCCGTGTGAGCCTCTCTGCGAGCTCTTGAGATGGCTCGCCCAAGATAGAGATATGATTCGCAGTTGTGAAGTATTTCCTCAAGAAAGCGAGCCAGTCTCCTTCGGTCCAGTCCTCCAGCTCATCAAGCTCCTGTATCGTCTCAAGTTCTTTGAGATCTCGACCATTTCGGTCGCCAAAAAGATGGTCCTCGATAATCGGGCCAGCGAAGAAGTCACCCGCATTCTCGCATTTCATCTTGATTTGCCTCCGCCACCGTCTAATGCAATCATGCATGTAACCCATATCTAGCTCCTTCGCCGCAGTCTCGTTCAATAATTCGATAAGCCGTTGCTCCACCCGCGAAAGCTTTCCGGTCTCCACAGCGCTCATTTGAAACCATACTGCGACGTTTGGTCGTGCCTCGGTGCTGTAAAAAACCATACTGCACAGCTGCTCTTTCTCTACCAAGGTATTCTCAAGCACCGAAATCGATGAGCCACAGAGGTATATTAACAGTATTCCGAGCGCAGCACAAGCCTTATGGTCGTTACAATCCGGTCCGAAGAAGCCCATCATGATTTCTCCCATAGATTCATCTTCTTCCGGGAATTTCACCCTCTCAACTACTGTCCGCTCGAGAGGTGGAGCACGCTTTGAGTCAGCCCATGGCCTTTTGAACGGTGCGTCGTAAGCCGGAACATCGTTAACAATAGTCGTCTCAAATTCGTCCAGGATCTGAAGGAGCTGTTCATGGTTGACTTCACCCGTAAGTACCAGGCAAAGATTCTTCGGTTGATACATTTCTTTGTGGAACTCGCGAATCCTATCGGGAGTCAAAACACGAAGCTGCTCCATCATCCCACCAGTCTCGTATCTAAAGCCGTTGCCTTCTGGGTACATGAGTCGTTTAGCCCGCAGCTCCATGAGCTCCTCTTGCGTATTCTGCACACCTTGCATTTCGGAATACACAACGCCGGCGTCATTGCCAGTGCCGTCAATATGGTGGACTTCGGTATAGCAGCCGGCATCTGTCAATGTCGGCACGATGACATGTTCGAGATATACCGGCAGAATCTGAGCAAAGCCATCCCAGCCAGCGGTATCGAGAGTGTACGCCGTCTGCTCTGTCATCGTCCAAGCGTTGGTTGTGGAGTACGCTCGTGTGGCAAGCTTATCCAGCAGGCCCTTGAATTGGTAGCTCTTGGATCCTAAGAAGCAAAGATGCTCAAGGGTGTGTGGGGCGCCAGAGTCGTCATGGATCTCGGTTGCAAGAGCAAAATAGCCGTTGACTTTAGGGCCCATTTGGTCGACGACCACAACTCTCATGCCGGTCCGAGTCGATTCATATTGGGTGACTGTAACCGGTGCATAATCCAGGCTTAGGGTTTGAATGGTTCGGAAGAACGTCTGGCGCTCTTTGGCTGCAGGCATCGTGAGGGCCAGGCTTTAAGAAATACTTAGTCGTGCTGATGTGGACGGGAATGAACGTCTCTTGTGGCTCGTGGGAGTCAACAGTAGCAATCGGGAATTCCAAGGGTGGGGGACGCTGGTACTATGCTGAAGGCATCTACCGAATACCCTTGAGGAAGGTCGGTAAGGCACGCCCCTATATGGTCGCCGAGTCTTGCGGAAAGATGTCGTTGCGGCGAAACGTTGGACGCAGAAAGAGGAGGATCTCCGTTCTGCTTTCGAAGCTGGAGCGGATATGGCACTTGTGCCTCAGGTTTCCTTTTAAGGGTTCGCTCTTGGATTAGACTTCAAGCCTCCGCAGGGACACGGGAACGTCCGAAAGTTAGTCTGGGCCGTCTTCATCACCTTATATCGGGTCGCAAGCCCACCAAACTCTTCCTTTCGCAATACGACATTGCTCGATGACGCATTGCGCATTGACAGTACCACGCTTCAGCTACTGTTACACACCTGGAACATCTACCTGGCAAACGCAGCTAAAGGACGCCATGAAGCTCCCGTGGGATTGATGTTCTGCGGCTATCCCAGACACCTCCACATAACCGGCTCCTGATTCACTCACAATGTCTGCGATAAGCGATATACTGGCCGAACCTCCCCCTGACATGCCACCTCCAGTAGCCAACCCAGCGCAGGATCATGTTGAGGAATCTGCGGTGGACGCAAACAGGGCAGACGCAGCCGGCGAGGGCCGTGGCAGCACAAAGCAGGCAATGCCGACCTCTGCCGCAACATCGACGAGGCGCAACGCAAGTGGGAGTGTGTCCTCGGTGTTTTCCGGTAATAAAATACGGCATCTAAAGAAAGAGGATGGCATGCCGCTATGGCGGAAAGATATTCAGTACGACTTCTTGCGCTTGGTCTTCTTCGACCAGACCAGGTGCTTCACCAAGTACAGCGACAAGACTAAGGATCACACTTTTGCGGAGATATACATCGATGCAATGGCGAAGAGCAGCAAGTGTAGTAAAGTCCTGAAGGAGAAATTGTTGCAAGACATGGACGGCGCCATTTGTGTGGCTATGGTGTGTTTGCTGGTCAATGTGGGCCGCATGAATACTACTCTTAATTGTATGGGCCGTGGATCCTCTATGTGAACCGTGACAAGCTGCTAACAGTCTGTAGTCTTCCCAGAAATGCGGGCCATGCTCCGGACCTACCACTCCATCCCAGCGTTACAAGCGCACCAAGATCCGAATGCTTACAAACAGCTGCAAGATGCGCCTCGTCTCAAGTCCATTCTAAAGGGCGCGACAGAAGATGTACCGCAGCCGGGCAATATTGAGGACATCAAAGCTGCCTCCCTACCAAGGACGAACCCTGTCAATCTCATTTTTGTAATGAGCCAATACGCCCCTAAGATCAGTGAGGCTCACTTTCACCCACCTCGCGACTTCTTTGACCTCGTAATGAGGTCAACTTTGAGCAGTGCAAGCAGAGCACGAGCGTTCCTGTGGCTGGTGTGGTGGTATCTCGAAAGTGATTTCAGCTACGAAGACTCACAGCGCAATCCGTTTGGACCTGGACAATTGGCCGATGGAGAGAAAGATAGCGGCGTGCTACCTCTGAAGGTTCCACCGTTGGAGAGCCTGACGGAGGAACAGACGCGGGCCGAAAACCAGGACACGGAAGAAGAGAAGCACTACGGTGAAGTAAAGAGGAAGGAGCGGATAGCGATCCTTGCGAGCGAACCAAGTCCTGCTATGACCGCACTGAAACGGGCAAGAAAAGAGAGAGAACTTGTTGACAGTGGTCGCGATCCACATTCCGTGCTATCCGAGGATGAGATAAGCGAACCAGGCTGGTCCAAGGCGCATCGACCGAGTGCCGGCAGGAGCACGGGTCTCAATCGCGAGACTGCCAGCGACTACACTCGCTCTCCATCGCCTCCGGCTAATCGCAGTTTTCACACCGTCAATGCCAAGCCTGGAGGAGGCATGCGAATCAATAATATCTTGAACAATGACGAGGCCACGTCAGAGACATCTCCTCCACGTGGAGGAGTACCGGCAGCAACTGGACCGACTGGTAGGAAAGGTCCCGGCCGAGGTAATTGGCGCCGAAGCAGGCCGAAGCAGGAGGCACCGCTGGAAGGTCGGCCACACGACGAGCGCTCACACCACGTGCCATTGTTGCCAAATACAAGCCAGCTGAGCTTCGTGAACGAAGGACCGCATCATGGCCAACCCGCGACACCTCGGAGCCATGGCCTTGCATCATCAAACCCGAATCGTTCAAATGACGGACGCGACCACGTCCCAACGCCATCTTATCAAGCACAGAAGAGACATCGCGGAATAACTCAGCACCAGTCAGCGGTCATCAGCCACCGAAGACAGCAAATAGACTACACCCTGGACCGCCGCATTCGCAAGGTCCACCTTCTCGTTACCGAAAAGCGAGAGGTGGAAGGCTCATTCCTCCGACCGTGGAAGCGGATCCGCCTCATGCCGAAGGACTACGATTCGGAAGAAGAGCAAATCAGAATTCGCAAGGCTAAAACTCGCGCGGAAGCGGAAGAGGACTGGCGGGCGGGGCAGAAGGGCAAAGAAAACGTGGAGTCATACGGAGATGTCGAATTGTTGGGTCGCCCGCGCATTCTGATGGCTGGATTTGTCCGTCTTCCCGGCGAGCCTAGTGACGTTGGCGAGGAGGCGAAGAGCTTGGCCATGGCTTTCCGTCGGTGCTCGAGGAGGCTGGAGAGGTGGGAGAATGCGGACTTTCCTGGTGAGGTGGTGATACAAAGGCGACAGGCGCAGAGCGAAAGCCGGCATCCCGGGCGAAGGAGGCTGATGGCTCTCGAGGCTTCGATGGATCAAGACAGCGCTGAAGTCGCGTACAACGAGCGCAGTCCTCGTTCTCATCGCCATCGGAGCGGCACAGGCAGGAGTAGCTCGCATCAACTCGCTTCGGAGAGGGTGAAAGTCGAGCAGAAAATGGAACTGGAGCTCGACGAGAACGGAGGACCCGAACTAGACGAGGAGGATAGGGAGCTCTTGGGTGAGGTTGATCCGGATGACGAGAGTGAAGGCGATGACGAGGATGAAGATATGGGAGAAGATTGATGCTGTCCGGTTCTCCTGGTGGCCGTCTACACGAATGAGCAGTTCGAGCGCCTACAACTGCTTCCACACCATTGGCGTCGCCATCAGAGCAGCCATGCATTTGCGTATGCCGGCCTTCCTGCGAGCTGCATAAGATATTCAAGTCAATTGGACGATCTCACTCTATCTGGTCATTCAAGAGAGTCTCATGCAAGCGTGGTGCACTTGCCCTTGATATCAATCCAGTAAATAATACCTCTTACAAATGTCCTACATTGGCAACGTCCTATTGTTAGTCAATGGCTTTGCCCTGGCTGAAGAGTGCGGGAATTTTGCCTGCTGAGGCACTGGTTGAAAGACCTGCAGCGGATCTAAACGAGCCAGAGAAATTGAGAAACGGCAATATTGCCATTGCCGTAGAGCACAGCGGAGAATTGTTCTCAGACTTGGTTGCATTGGACCTGCTGCGCGGTGAATCGTCAAGGGAACCTTTTTTACGTCTGAGCCAGGGAGTGAACGCGAATTCTACATTGGAAGGGACACGGCTGGGAGGAATCGCAAGTGAGACGAAAGATTGCCCTTGTGCTCTTCGACAAAGAGCTGTCAGTAGCGAGATATTGCTAGATACTCGATGTTCACTGAGCAAATTTCCGATGATTCCCAGCACTTTGCCTATAAGATTAGGCTCGTATAACTCGCTTCTTCTCCGCCGTCAACAGTAGGTGGCCATGACACTTTCCAGCTTCTTCGCGACAACGCCCCGACCAGCAGCCGAACGACGACCCTGCATGTCCTTAACGGCCGCCATAGATTCCTTCAGGCTTTTGTTGCAGTCACTCAACTCCTTACTCAGCCGCTTCTTATTCTCCTCTAACCTCTGGACATGTTGCTGGTATTCTCTTGCCTGGTCGAGTTCCATCTGCTCAATGAGTGCCGTGCCTCGAAGCCTGTACTCTTCCACCATGCCTCTCGCAGCGGTCTCTCTGTCCACAAGATGCCGGACAAGCGTGTGAGATACGACGACTAACTGGTCGAACAAATTCATCTGGTGCGGTTGAAGTGCTTTCCGCCACGACCCTACATCATTGTGCGAGGTGTCCTCGGGCTTCGAGGATGATGACGATACCGATGACGAAGACTCGCTCCTCAGACTAGGTTGCCCTCTGAATTCTCGATGGGTTTGTTCGGAAGCCACCAAAGTTTCGTCAAGGTCTTCGGATGCCTTTCGCAAACCTGTAGAGGGTTGGTCCGACGCGTGCTTATCAGTGATCGCCTGTCTGAGTTTTTGCACGAAGCTCGAAGTCGTGCTCTCTTGCAATGTTTGCTTGCGAGATTCTTCGGAGCGAGCGAATGGATCGCTCATCTGAGGCTGAATCTGGTGTTCCTTCGAAGGGTGGTTGTGGTGAGCTGCAACGACACTTGTCATTGTTCGTGAGGGTTCTAGAGGTGCAGCAGGTAATGGCTTGCTGTTACTCAGCAGAACCTCTGGCTCCTTTACGGATAGGCCCACGATTTGGGACTCCGATGCTTTGCGGCTTTTACGCTTGACGATTGTGTTTTCGACCGAGTCTGAACATAGCCGCGCCAGTTGGGAGAATGTCTCCAACGCCGTCCATTGCTCGGGTACGTTCATGCCTTCAGGAACCGGACTGCCGTGCATATCCACTTTTTGTGAGCCATGCGATCCTTGTCTACTTGCCTTCCGCGAGCTATTCATAAAAGACTCAAACTTATGAGAGGCTCCGTTTTCTGATGGCGTCGGCTTACGCTGGCTCTGGATGGCTTCGGAATCCTTGATCTCCTTTCTCACACGTAGCTCGTTCGACATTTCTCTGCCAATAGCGTCTCTACTACGCTTCCTATCTCCCCTTTCAATAGCATCGTCCGCCAGCTTACGTTGCAGTGATACAATGTTTCTGGAATCCGGCATGAACTTGGTGGTTTCACCCGGGTCTGAGTTCGGAAGTTTTGCAGCGTGTGGAGGTGGAGGTGGCATCGCCAATTGCGATGCCGTACGCTCCAAAGTTGCGCTGGGCGTGGGCTTCGCTTTCAGAAATTGCCCTCCTTTGACTGAAAGGCGATCGTCGAAATTGTCGACCAGAGCGACGCCGTCGTCTTCCACTTGTGGCAATGTTGAAGGCTTACTCTGCGAAGCAGAAGCAGCAATCGCAGGCCGACGGTGTGTTGCACCCATCTCTTCGTCCGTGCATCGTGAGGAATTCTTCATGAATCCAGTAAGCGCATCAGATACATCTTTTGCAACATTGGGCAGTGGCGCTTGTCGGACCCTTTTGAACGATTTCACACTTGTCGGCGTTGGAGACATTCCAGCCTGCTGCTTCGTTACCGGTCTAAACCTGTGCTCTGTCTTAGAAGCTTCTGATAATGCCGAGGGCGCAAGCGATGATCGATTGCTGCGAGCGGCGTCCGGACCTCGCTGTTTTTCGAAAGAAATAGATCCTTGGTTGCGAGGGCCAGCCTTGTCAAAGCTAATGATTGTCGCCCGTTGACTCGTCTTGATGTCCATGAGGCCAGTACCGTTTAGCATAGCTGCTCTGCCAGGCCCTAAGGGTGGAGAAGAGTGGTATATAGTTGGCGTCTTCGCTGTCATTGGAGCTGCGTGGTGAAGAACGGTGCCAAGGGGGCCAGTCGACGGTGATTTGTCACTGCGTGGGGTTGTAGCAGAGGGTGAGTTTGATTCATTCCCGTCTGAGAGGATGATAGCGTCTTGCTGTGTGGCTCCTTGAGTCTGCGGCGAAGTTGAGACTTTCCGTGGAGCAGTATCTTGAGCGGCCGGTGTTGTCACAGTCATTTCTCTTGCCTTGTCCAAGGGAGACGGGTCATCGTCCATCGCAGTTGCATTGACACCAACCAGACTACCAGCGGGCTTCGCAACAGCATTGCCGTCGTCCACGACAGATTGTTCGAACGCTTCGGGATTCTCGTTTCTGGTCGAAGAAGGAGTCGCCGCTTCCCTTTCTGCTGATTCTCGTGCTGATTTGGTCCGGGCGGAGGTGTTATTGGTCTTGATGTCCCAAATTGTGCCACCGCCCTGATTTTGGCGCACGCTCCGTCTTGGGTTCCGCCTAGGCGAAGAGAGGTTGGTCTTTGGTTCTCCATTGCAAGAGCGAGCCTCCACTCGAGGCTTCGAGTTCGGAGCGGCTTTCGTTTTAGGCTTCTTCGCCGGTCTTGATGCCGTTTCTTCGTCTAAAGATTGCGGGAGGTCGTAGATCGTGCGCTTACGTTGTCTCGACTGCGCTGTAGAGTTGGAAGAACACTTCAATCGGTGATCATGGTCGCTACCGTTCACTTCCAAAAGGTTGTAAGAAGGAGCCATATTCCTGCGTTCACTTGTCGCCTGTGTTGCAGCTTTACGCTCGCGATGAGGTTCTCCAACAGGTTCTGTCGGTGTCGGGATATTCCCAGCAAGCATCCCGTTCTTCCGTGACAATGGTTTTGAAATAGCCGGCTTCAGTAAAAGTCCATACCTCTCGAATTTGGCTGCTCCAGTGGATTCCACGTGCGTTCGCGGTTGTTGTTTTCCAGCAGAGCGTCGCTCTTCTGCTTGTTGTTTCGTTGAACCAGGACGAGCAGTAGTCTGCAGGTTGGGATCACGTTGGAGGGTAGGAGTAGCGTGCGGCGCAACACTGGTAGATTTTGAGTTCGTGATAGGGGATGACGTTGTAATTCCCCGCGAGTCCTCTTGCCTGCTAGTCCTTCGACCTTGCCTCCTCTTTTGTAAAGCTGCCATTGCTGATGTTGGCACAACTGCGGGTGCCATTGTGGATGCGAGTTTCTTCGCCAGATTCGTAGTCTTATCTGCGGCACCAGTCAGGTGAATTGATGCTGATTGACTCGGTTTCGACATGTACTCCGCTTGCGTATTGGCAGGCTTGTTCATCCTAGAACTGTTCACCAGCCCTCCGCCGGACATTCCCAGTTTTGAGTTCAGCGATGGGTCGCTCTGTGGACCTTCGCCATTCCTTCCGTTCACAAAATCAGCGTGTGAGTCCTGAGGTGTTTGAAGTGCATTGCTTTGCTTTGATTTGTGCACCGTTGCGCCGTTGGTAACAAGATCTCTAAACATGCCACTCTCCGACACAGCGCCCGCGAGATTAGGCTTGTCCTGCTTGTTGCGCGCGGTAGTGCTGTGGCGAGCGTTTGACTGTTGGAGCTCGCCTCGCTTTGCAGGTGGCGATGCGACCAATGATGCAGCGGCCATTCGTTTCTCAAGCGAAGCTCTGCCCTGAGGGCTGAGCGAGTAGAGTTCGTCGTGATATTCACCTTGCTGCGGCGGTAGCGATGCTTCTAGAGTTGCTGGCTGTGGCGCTTCGGCTGTTTCCTTGATGGAGTCTTCGACCACCTCCACTGCATCTTGGTTTTGGAGTTGTTCTGCGACAGCGAAAGGAGATGACTGCGCCCCTAGGCTGACGTTGATAACGTCTTCACTCTGAGACGCCACAATTGACAGAGCCATACCCCTGTGTCATGGCCTTTGAAGCATTTCTGGGAAGGAATTCGAGTCGAAGAGAAGAGATGAAGTCAAGATTAGATTCCGGCCTGATGACGGAGGCTCGATCAGAAAAGGAAGGCACGCAACGCACTGTCAAAAGGCAGACACATATTTATGCACGTGAACCCATGGGCAGTTGATTCCAACGTTGTGTTCTTCATTGCCCTTCTGCCGAAGATATGGTTTTCTCGAGTTCTGAAATGGCCGCATGGCCTGTCGAGTCAGTTTTGGACATTCGCCTTGGTGGATTCAACATCGCGCGACTCTCATCATCGCGGACTTCATCATTGTCCGTCAACGTCCTTTCGCCATCTCCAAATATGCCCTTGAAGAATTTGTCATAACTACTCCATACTGCCTTGAAAAGTGCAGCAGTGAGTTGGCGCAGCCACCCCGGCAGACGGCCCTTCTTGTCTGCGAACAACTTCCCCAGTGTGAAGACCGAGAGTATTAGTGGTACCCACATCCCAATGAAGACGAATTGGCCAATACGCTGCTTGACCGTCGTGATCCTATAATGTCTTAGCGAGTGCAAGTAGTCCTGATATTCGTACGGCAGTCCAAGTTCTGCTGCACCATCTTTCATCAGCTTGAGGTATCTGGCTGAAGCTTGTGCATAGCTCGTGTCTGGGCGCTGAAAGCGACTTCCATCTTCTGGCGGAGGTTGCTCTGGTGGGACTGCGGGAGCAAAGAGCGTATGCGCTTTGAAAGGAGGCAGGGTTGGATTTTGTGGCACCGGTGCAGATGGATCGTCGGACACAAATGAATGGCAATCCACCACAATGTCTTGGTACGACGTACCACCGCCCTCCGTGGCTATGATATGTGCGTAGTCTTTCGCCGTGACTTCGTAGACAACGCCGATCAAGCCCTTATGCCAGTTGTCCTTTCGATATCCACTCCGACTACTTTCGTCCCTGAGCAATGGCTTTTTCTCATTGTTCTGAAGATGCGGCTCCGAGAGGACCGAAGGATCCTTGTTTGGGTCTCGCAACCCCGAATTCGCGAAACATGGCTCATAATAAGGAAGGCCAGGCAGGTCAAAGGTCAATCGCAGAGTAGGCACTTGCACGTTGATCTGCGCGAGGGGTCGAATACCGCGCTTGCCTCTAAAGGTCTCCGTTGAGAGATTGGACCCGTAGGCAAGGTACAGGACTGTCTCGCGCTTCGACTTCGCTTCGTGAACATACTGATGGATGTTGTATGATGTGTCGTTCAAGGAAGCCTTCAATCGTGCGGCCGAAGGATGCGGAAGTCGACGGTGCTCGGCGTGAGATTTTGGTCTGAAAGTCATTCCGCCAATTGATTGAATGACAGTCGAGGTACTCGACAGCTCCCTACAAGACATGCTATCCTCTGCTCGAACATGGCATCCTTTAAACTGAAATCGAACCACCTTCTGGCGGGCATCGGAGCGGAAAAAGACTCCGTTTCCAAGCACACTGAGACCTTCCGTCATAGACAGTCCTATTGAACTACTGAATCAAAGCTGTCTCGGAACAAACGGGGTCGAGTTCATCCGGATCTGCCAAGGCTTCGGACTTCCACTTATCTCCTTCCTCCTCGAGACGCTCTCGCTGTATCCTCACGGTTCGAAATTATAGAGGCTTTCATCATGGCCTCTGAAAAGCCAAGCAAATCTGCCAATGAGGCTGGAGATGCTGAGTTTGCAAAGGTGCGCATTGTTGAAAGGGTATTTCCCAAGACGTCTTCTGATCGTTATGTAGGCTTTTCAAGAACTAGCCAAAGGCGAGCAGACTGCAGCAGCATTGGAGAGCCAGCTTAGCACCATGGAGGAAAAGATCGAGGCATTATTGGCGCAGGCGGAAAGAGACCAGCAAGAGATCAGGACCGGTAGAGATGCTGATTCGGACTCAAACGGCAGCTCTATCCCCGAGGAGAAATAAGTTGAGATCGGCCAAATTGGTGCCCAATATAGGGCTGATGCAAAGAAGACATGATCGGAGCGATCTCACAAGCCTTGCGCGCAGCGCATTAAACATCTGCGGGATGGAAAGCTTCCGGTAGCTGTGAGTTTTCACTCTTCGCAGACTGTGTAATGACATACTCACGAATATAGCCGGGGCAGGTAGTCACTGTACTAAGTGGACAGCACGAGGAAGCGCAGAGAAGATGCTGGTTGCTCGTATTGAACTAGATCTGATGCACCGCGGGCATTCGCAATACAGTTGGAAACGTGCGCGGGCTCGGCGTCTCTTCGTCGAGCAAATTGTCGGTATTTATTCACTAGAAAGCTTTGGGTTTCCGCTCCTGCAGTGCGGTCGAAAAGAACTGGCAGACGAGTTGAAATGCGAATACCTCTGGACTCGCTAGGCCAAGCGTGTGTGAGTCACTGATCACACGAACGGCAATCTTTAGACCGAATACGGGGAGTAGAGATTAGGCAGTCTGACCACTTGACAGGCTGGCCGAACTCTTTTGCCGACTTCTGAGTGCTGGTTTCGAAATCACGAGAGCACAGAACCTTTTCGGGTTTGGCTGTCGACTCGGAACTTGCACGCTCATACGAACACAAAAGGTCTTCTGCAACGACGACCATTACGCGCAAATTGAATACATGTTAGAGGCCACCTATCGTGGTTGGTTTGATACTCTCGTTGTGCGCCTCCATCGCTAAGCTCAAATCAAACCCACCACTTTCTCCCTTCTCTACTACACCTATCTCGGTAATTATACCATCTATCAAATCTGCCGGCGTGACATCGAATGCCGGATTCCATACGTCAATTCCATTCGCGGCAGTGCTCACAGTCTCTGTCTGGCTGAGGTCCAGATCCACACCGTCAAATCTCGGACCCCGGACCATTGTCACCTCCTTGCCCGCACGCTCTTCGATGACAATATCCGCGCCTGACTTGGTCTGCAAATCAATTGTAGTTCTGGGTGCGGCAACGAGGAACTTTACACCGTGATGCCTTGCAGCGATGGCAAGCTGATACGTGCCAATCTTGTTCGCCGTGTCACCGTTTGCGGCTACACGGTCTGCGCCGACTACGACCGCTACGATACGGTCCTGAGGACCTTTAAGCTGCAGTAGCGCGGAAGCCATAGAATCGGTGATCAGGGTTGCCGGGATCTTGTCATGAACCAGCTCGAACGCGGTCAAGCGAGAGCCTTGATTGTATGGACGAGTTTCGGTGCAGTATGCCCGTTTGAGAGAACCGTTCGCATGCAAAGATCGAATCACTCCTAACGCGGTCCCATACCCGGCGGTGGCGAGAGAGCTATCGTGGTCAATAGACGCCAGTTGCATGGCCCAAAGAAGACTCACCCCGTATTACAGTGCGTGAGAACGCTAACCTGACCTCCCCTGGCAGTCCTACCAATCCACTCTGCGCCATACCTGCCGATGCCTTCGTTATCGGAGACATCGTCAATCAGCATCTGCGCAGCCGCATCACAGTAAGCCTGCAATACGGCGGCTCCATCATTACTGTTCTGCTTAGCAGCGGTTTGGACAATTTGCTTTAATTTTCTAGCGGCATCAGCGAGGTTTACAGCAGTTGGTCGACTTGTAACAAGGTAGTTCAGCTTCTCGACAATGAATGCGGCGACTTCTTCTGCCTTGTCCGAGATTGTATTACTCTGCAGCTCTACCGCAAGCGCCAGTGCAGCAACTATGGCTATAGCTGGAGCGCCGCGAGTACGCATTTCCTTGATCGCATGCCATCCATCTTCGGCGCTACGAATGTCATCGTACTCTACTTGATGCGGGAGTTTGAGCTGGTTCAGTATCTGCAGGTGTCCACGGTTGTACAGAATGGCTTCGAGTACCATGGCGGTATGGCGATAGTATGGTTTCGATCAAGATCGGGCATAGGAAAGGTTTTGGACAATCAACGCCGGTTTTCACTCCTCCGACAGAAGTCGAACTTGTGGCGCCTCGACGTCTGATTCCCCATCACAAAGCCATTTGATTGGTTGATTCACCTGCCTTTCTCGGATGGTCTATCCACCTCATCATCATCGCCACGATACGAAAGTTGAATCCTAGACTTGAGCAGAACGGATCTGGACTTGTACCCAGCCTTAACCTTTGTGTACAATATCGCCAGCTGTCATCCACTGATCGTCTCCTTACTATGTCCTCGCTCGACATTGAAACTACCCTGAAGCTGCGTGACGGACACCAAATCCACGCGCTGGGCTTTGGTGTTTGGGATTCGCCAACCAACCTCACTACGAAATCATGTCTTTCCGCAATAAAGACTGGCTACAGACACATTGACACGGCTCAAGCATACGGCAACGAAGCCGAAGTTGGAGAAGCTGTCAAGCAGTCCGGTCTGCCACGGAAGGAGCTCTTCGTTACGAGTAAAATCGTCTCCCCAAGCTCCGATGATGCGGCAACGACGCGGAGACTGGAGGACAGTGTGAACAAGATTGCCGGAAGGGATGGGTATCTTGATCTAATGTTGATCCACAGCCCCTCTCCTGGCGCGGCTGGAATTACGAAATTGTGGCAGGCCATGGAACGGCAGCAAAGTGAAGGCAAATTCAAAAGCATCGGTGTCAGCAATTTCGGCATTGCACAGATCGAGCATATGAAGTCTTATGCCAAAACCTGGCCACCAGCGGTCAACCAGTTGGAGGTATGTACCGCATCACGTAATAAACATCTGCCGCTGACATAGACCGGTTCAGCTGCATCCATGGTGCCAGCAACGCGAGATTGTCGAGTACTGCCATAAGAACAACATCGCCGTTGAAGCATACTGCCCACTCGTACGTAATCAGAAGGCCAACGACCCGACGCTGACATCGATCGCAAAGAAACATGGGAAGTCGACACAGCAGGTGTTGATCAGATACAGCCTCGAGAAGGGTTGGATCCCATTACCGAAGAGCGACAATCCTAAGCGGATCGAGCAGAATGCGGATGTATTTAACTTTGCTTTAGATCGAGATGATATGGAGACATTGGACGGGCAGAAGCAGGAGCCCGCACTTGTCGTGGCTGTCAACAATAAGTCAACTTGATCGTGCTGAAAAACATAGCATTAGCGCGAAACCGCTTTTCGCTCGTCAAAATTAAGATGTCCCGCTCTAACTTGCACGCCCAACGTGCCTACGCTGGTCTGCATGACCTTGCACCCTCCTGGTCTTCGCAGGATGGTTCTCCGTTCTACGCATACATCACTTGCAGCTTCCGGCCGTCGACCAGCTCCCCGTCGATCCTGTCCTTCACCATCTCGGCAACTAGCTCGCTTCGAAACTTGACGAAGATATCGCTGGCGCGTTCGCCGCCGTAGTCGGCTTCCTCTATCAATATTTCTTCGATCTCACCATACTGGTCTATCAACGTTTTGATGGCGCCCGTAAACGGATCTCGCCGCCACGTTGGAAGCCGGGCTATCCCTAGTGTTGCGCTGATCTTCTCATCTTCTCCACTCTGGCCTATGGAGAAGTTGTGTCCACCTGCTGGACGCCAGGACTCGATCATAGGCGCCGGTGCTTCTGCAGGATGTTTGATCTTTGCTTTGTCAGTCCTGGTGACCTTTGGCGCCTGCTGTTTGTGAGCGAATGTGCCTCAAGAGCGCTGCGTTCATGGAAATGAAAGACAAGACATGTATCCCTCACCTTCTTCGCCTTCTTTTTCGGAGGAGGCTGCAATGTCACTGGTGCTATCTCTGCGTCCTCATCGTCCTCGTCATCGTACCGTTGACGCTTCCCTGTCCGGAACCGTTCGTTTGCTTGTGCCAGCGTTGCATAAGCCGATTGATTCCTTGCTGCCTACGTATGCTTAAACAACGTCTTCTGTATTGAGATGCCCAGGTTCTACTCACTGGAGTTACCCTTCTCTGTGCAGCCACTTGTCGACGGATCTTTTCAAGGGGGCTGGCCTTCGGCGCCATAGTCAATGATCGGAAAAAACGACAAGCCTGTCGCAGTCTGCGTAGATGAAATCAAAAAGAGATATAGGCCAAAGGTTGATTTTGTATCCCGTCTCTTCTGATCGCGCAGTTAGATTGACGCTTTATACTGTGAGATTGAGCCTTGTGATGCTTCATGTGAAAAGCACGATGAAATGCGCTCAATATAACGGCTGAACAACGTACAATAATGGTTGAAGGAACATCGTGAATTTAACAGATAGAATACGGTTACCTTGTTATATACGTTTCCATGATCAGTCCGAAGGCGACTGTAGGCCACTGCCCCATAACATATGTCTTGACTTCCACTATCGACGTTTGACGCAGATATTCCGCTCCACGAGTGATCGTACATTAGATGCCTTCGGATATGAAAGCGAATTGCACTGATGGGTCCGCCGAATTTCGAAACGGCCTGCTGTGACCGCTTGGAGATCGAGAGATCGCAGCAGGAGGGAATATATCGCAAGCCATCTACCACGAAGTCTTGGAGCCTCTGCTCGCAGACGCCGCGGAGGCGATACAACGAGATGTGTCATGTGAGTTATCTTTCCTTGATGATTGTAGTGAATCGGTCACATATGTGAAATCCCTAGTCCCATGTGCGTGGGAAGTAGGAGGTCAGGTTATTGGCATTGCCAGCTGGAGTTGTCGGCCCAAGTGACTGGGCAGCCGGACAAACCCCGTAGCGGACCGAAACTCAATCAAGCTCTTGGGGCCTTCTCACCAGCAAAGTACATCTTGCACGCCCTGACGACGAGCTTACTCAACCTGACCAACTCCAGAGCGCCCGTCGCCTATCCTTTGAGAAAAGGCGCACATATGGCGGCGGCAATTAAGGCGCTCAATGCGCGCATACGCGCCAATCCCGCCCTCGATTACTTCTGCTCGACACGTGAGTCCCACACAGCTTCAACTCCCTATCTCCGCGGCTGGCACGGGGGACAACGGACAGATGGCCCTGACAATGCTGGGAAGCATCTCGCTAACTATGTCGTTTGCGTGCAGACTTCTGGGGCCCGGCGTCCAACTTTGGCATACCCATAGCGGCGGTTATGGACACGCAGAAGGATCCTGAAATGTGAGTTCCCGCACATTACCGTCTTGTCTTTTTGCTACCCCGTCGACCCGCTCTGGACTGACATATGGCCCCAACCTCCAGCATCTCCGGCCGCATGACCGCCGCTTTGATCGGGTACAGCAGCGTCTTCATGCGCTACTCTATGATGGTGACGCCGAAGAACTACCTCCTCTTCGGCATGCACTTTGTCAACTTCGGCGCGCAAAATACGCAAGCGTATCGGTTCATCAATTACCACTACATGGGCGGCAAGGACAAGGTCGCGGAAGAGAAGGCGAAAGAGGGGTTGGGTAAGGCGGAGAATGCGGCGCAGGATGCGGCGACGAAGGTGCAAGAGGGCGCGAAGGATGTCGCGGACGAGGCGAAGAAACAGGTGGAGAAGGTTACTAGATAAAACTGGAGGGGTGGGAATGAAGTTGGGGGGTAAAGCAGCTCATTCGCATGGCTGCTTGGTTTCTTCGTATAGCTGTACAGCCATAAAATGCACCTTTCATCCACTGGCAGCGCCGGCCCCGATGCTCGCTCAACCGACTCCGAAGCAAAGATTTCGACTAGAGCATGTCACATATATGTCACGACAAACGAGCTCACAGCAACCAGCGCCACGAGCAACCGCGAGCATCCCCCTAACCTCGGCGCTGCGCCCAGACCCTCCTGCCCGTTGGCACTTTCCCCAGGCTTGCGGACATTCGACTTAAACTCTCCAAGCACATTCCCACGCGGATGGTATTCGCACACGAGATATAGCCCATTGGCGCCATCGGTAGCATCGTTGGCGCACTGCACCGCTGCGCAGCCGACCTTGGTCGTGTCCTCCCACACCAGCTGTGTGAAGTGACCGGTCTGCTCCGAGAAAGTTGCCTTCGCGTAATTGTACTGCTGCTCCTCCGCCGCCCAGGCATCAATTCCTTGCGCCGCCGTGGGGAAACCTAGGGCCAAATTCTCTCCGTATGGGCCGCCCTTTATCTCGATCAGTTCCTCCCCAGGAGCCTTGCACCGAGGTTCTGCAGCACACATCACTCACCGAATGACCCCAGATACACTTCTGCGCATATCGCTGCGCGTAGCTGGCTAACTTCGGATCCCAGCTCAATGGTTTTGCCTCATATTTTGCGCGGAAGTAGTTCGTGCTGTTCAGCACCGCCGAGCTGAGCGCGGGGCCGGAATAACCCTGACTGTTCGACATCGGTGTTGGTGTTGCCGTTTTCGTTCCCTCGTTCGCGTTGCCGTCGCTGATGGTCGTAGTCGCTGTGCCGAATGCTAAGGTGTACGTGACCCTCGTAGTGGAAGTCGTGGTGGTGGAAGCAGCTATTACATGGACGAAAAGAAAAAGCGCCAGCACTGCCAGTGCGCCAACTCTGGAACTCTGCGTCGTCGTGGTCGTCATCTCTTGCGCCTCGCCGAGCCTTGTCGGCCTTGTTTCGAAAACGGAGATCAATCAATTGTCGATCACGGCTCTTGCTAGTAGGAAATAGGACATTTGTTGCGGTTCTGGGAAGGGGAGAAGTCGAGAGATTGTGTACCTAACTGTTGCGTCTTCTACTCTTGGTGAACGCTTCGCACTATACGCAATGGCCTTCACGTCTCAAAAATGCTTCATTCTTTCGCTCTTGATAAGTAATGTCTGGCGCCGACGATCGACTTGATCGTCTCAGAAAGGCGTTTCATGTTCCCAGGTCGGAACGATTGGATGATGAGGAAAGAGGCGCACCGAAATCTGGGAAGCACGGGCCATGTCGACACTTCTGGTTTAGCGCCACTCGAGATTCTGCCAACACTCACCGCCTCTACCACAACAAAGTTCTGTCCGCACTTCCAACTCCTTTGCGAAATCTTCAGATCAAAAACAACGGGGCCAGCCACGACCGGTACCTCCCCACTACGGTACCGCGTTGCCAGTCTTTCGATTGAGAGAACTTTGGCTCCGGAGATAGACGACGCTCCTGGATATAGGAAGCCTGTTTCTTGTATCACTTCATTGTGGCAATGAGAAGGAGGTGTCCGAGAAGGGAGTACATGCCCACTGCACGGATTCGAACAAGTTTTGCCGTTGTTTGCACCCAAGCGGCCTTGACTTTCAAGCTACTGGAAGAGACCTGAGACACACTTGGACAGGTCTACTCTTGTAATTGAATTCTTCGGCAAATCTCTCGGAAACCTAGAGTACAGGCACCAGCCCGTATTAAACAGCCGTCATGAGGCTTCGCCCAAGGACGCCACGCTCTTCCAGAAACATACATTAAGCCGGGGTATCCAGAAACCTTTCGCTTGAACGAAAGACAAAGCCGAGCAGTGACTAAGAAGCCAGTCTCTCGTGGCCATCATCCTGCGCCCCAAGCTCCCCACCATCTCCACCGCCAGCAACCTCCAAATCTTCCGTCTTGGGCCTACGCGCCGTCCTCCGCTGGATCTTATCTTTCTTCGCCTTCTGCTGCAACTTGACGTCTTTCGCGACCTGCTCGAGATGCCCGCGCTCCCCCGCCGACGGCCCACCGCCCGTAGCGACGTGCGCATGATACTGATCGTGCTCTTGCGCGTACCCGGCTTCGATCTCCGCGAGTCTCTCGTCCTCCTCTGACGAGATCGATGACGAGTCATCGCCCTGCGTATACACGATCGCCGCGCCCTCTCGCTTCTTCCGCTCCCGTTGCTCGTCTTTCATTTGCGTCATCTTCTCCGCGTCGGCGCTGCAGTCCAGTGTCATGATGTGAAGGCCTGGTAGTGATCGCGAGAGGTAGTCGGCGAGTATTGGTAGCAGTTTCGCGTTCGGCCGGTAGGTGCCGGAGTCGTTGTCGATGACGAGCTCGTAGTTGCTTGGGTCAGTGGGCGGATCCTCGTCTGGAGGTCCGCCTTCAAGGTCATTCGGCGGATGTGTCTCATTCTGCTGATGTTCAGGCGGGTGCTGTTGGCTCGTCTTGTCTGTAGGGTGCGGAGGGGGCGGACGGTGCCGGTGCTTTAAGCGTCGGATGAAAAACTCCCCGGAAAAGGCGATGTAGATGGAGACATCGCTGTGCATGGTATGTTTACTCAGCATGTCGATGCCGAACTCCTTGCCCGTTTCCGTAAAGCGCCATAAGGCGTCCAAAGTCAGGACATATGTGAAGATTCGGCCGCCTTTGTCGTAGTGTACGAGATCCAGAAACTGTTTGGTCATGTTCTCACATGCCCCCTGCGGGAAATGCCCCCAGGCGGTTTGCCGGCCGAAATTGTACACGCGCGTGTGCTGGTGATGTAGAGTTTTGCCAAGGACAACGCCTCGAACTCCCTTGGTCGTAAACATCCGTTTCACCCATGGCTTAAACTCGACGAAACGATGGTACAGCTCGGGAGGCACCGGGCCCGGAAGTTGCATCTGGTTGGCTTGAAAGTTGTAGCGCTGTATTTGTTTGTTCGACTCCCCATGGGCGGCGGGTGTCTGTGGCTGGTCATTCTGGTCCGGCTCTTTGATGTGAGTTAGCCGTCCAAGAAGCGGACTGTAATGTCGAATCCAGCGGCATGGCCCGACCGTGTACGCTCTCCCATTCTGACCGTCCTCTCCCGTCCGCCCGAGCAACTCAATGCTCACGTAAAGTTCGCCCTGCATATGCGCTACCATGCGGAAGCACCTAGCCACCGCTCGGATGAGCAACGCTCGTTTACTGCTATCTCGAACAACCAACTTGTGCGGCTGGTCCTTCATTCCCGCCCAGTCGTCAGTCAGTTCCGGCACCGTGATGTGGATCTTTCCCAGCTGATCATCGTGGTCGTTCGGGTCCTCATCGTAGACGCGCATCTTCAACTTGAAGCCGGTAGATGGAACGTTGGCCACAATCCACTCTTCATTCCACTCGGGCTCTGTGGTCCGACGTATGGTGGGCGTTCTAAAGCGGAGGTTGGGATCCTCCTTGTGCCGCTGCGGGAGGTCGGTATTGAGTTGAGCATGGACGTAGGGGTCGGACGACATCACATGAGCATCGCCAATTGCCAGGCTTGTCGCTCTATGGATGGTGATTTTGATTGTATATCCTACAGTGCCCGCGGGTGGAGAGGGTATTGGAGTGCCGTCAAACCCTCCTTCTGGCCCCTTCTTCTGCTCTTGACTGTCCCCATTCTTCTGGTGCTTCTCCTCGTCTTGCGCTTGCCCGAATTGTCCGTTCAGGACACCGTCGGCTTGATCTCCAGCATTGTGGTGCGACTTCTCATTTGGCCATGCAGCACTCTCCGATTCTTCCGCCCTCGGAGATGTTTCCTGATTATCTCGCCCTGCTGCCATCACAGAGGTGTCTCAAAACAGAACAACGCTTCCGAGCAGCCTTTCACATGCGAAATAACCACCACCGGACGTTCGCGTGCTGCTGAGAGATGAGGTCCAACGCCACGTTCAGACGACAACAGGACTTTGTCGCGGCAGAGTAGCACGCGGAGAGTTGGTGCCATTGCCCATGCCACGGACCTACTCCCCGCCCGCAGCGCGACGCAATCTTACGAGGTCGCGGTATTACTCGGACCCTGGCCCTAGACAAGGTTTCCGCCAAGCTCAGCCAAGCTTTCCCGGTTTCCCGGCTCAGAACCCAGTTCTCGTTTTAGTGGAGATCAGCGACATTCGAGTATTCGGTTACATGAAGTTCGCTCTGAATTTGCTCCTCAAGACATCGCAGCCCCCGTCAAGACCAGCACGACTTTCTGTATGCGCAACTGATTTGTGCAGAAGGAAGTTATCGAAGGCGTGGACGACTGAGATGGCGCTCGCCGGAAAGCTACACCCGCTCTTTACTTGAAATGGCAGCTTGAGCGCTCCACTTTGGGACGAAAGGTGCATGGAAGGTGATAATGAGGACGGCCTTATAAGGTACCTTGTAAGGCTGTCCGCCTTCTCGACAACCGCCTTAACAACCGTGAGATTCTGGAGTCCATTCACCAAGCCGAAAGCCCATCCTTATTAATCAACTTTCCTGCATCCGCATCTCTCTCCCCTTCCACCACGCTCAGAAGCACTTTCCCTCCCGCACTAGGATGGCCCGTCCCCATCTTTTGCAGCACCTCCTTCGGCATATCCCCCAACCCCGTCGCCAGCATCCCCGGCCCGACCCCCCAAACCTTCACCCCATCAGCCTTCAACTTATGATTCCAGTCCAGCATCAGCATATTCAACGCCACCTTACTGCACCGATACCCGATCGTCTCAAACTCCGGCCACGGCTTCGGCCACCCCGCCGGCTGCGGCGGCGTGGGGAAATACGACTCCGCGGCCTTCGTGATCTGCGCGAGCCCGGCGACGAAAATCAGCCGCGGGTCCGCGGCCTGCAGCAGCAGCGGCATGAACGCATGCGTCAGCACGTGCGTCCCCGCGACGTTGACGTCGTAGGCGCGGGTGAAGCTCTCGCGCAGCGAGACCTGGGCGCGCAGGTGCGCGATGTCGAAGGTGGCGCCGGCGTTGTTGACGAGGACGTCGAGGCGGCCCGGGCGGGCTTGCACTTGCGCGAAGGCGCGCTCGATCGAGGCGTCGCTGGTGAGGTCCACCTGGACCAGTTCGACGGTGTTGTGAGAGGAGGCGCATTCCTGCTTGAGTTGCGCGATGGCCTGCTCGCCTTTCTCGACGGAGCGGCTGCCCAGGAGGACGTGGTAGGGGTTGTTGGAGTTGAGTAGTGCCTTTACCGTCTCGTATCCAATGCCATTGTTGCCACCGGTGACGAAGACGACTTTCGAAGAAGCGGCGGCCATTGCTACTTTGTACATGTATCTTTCTTCCGTCTGCGGTGTGGTCTGCTTGTCGAATGAGTTGACGAAGCCATCGTTCCGAGGAGCAGCTCTCGCGTCCTTTATGTATACCCTCCTGCTCGTCCTTTCTTAGCCAGTGGCATAGGGAAGAGCAAGCTACACTCAAGGACTTAAGACCCATACCGGGCCAGAGTTAATCCGAGCGCAATGTGTGGGCGAGTTGAAAGCCACTCTGCAGCTGTGGGAGGACTTGCATTGCAGCTGTTATCCCCGCTTAACGCCGCGTGGAGTTTGTCAAAGGCTTCCTGAACATAGACGGCCATAATACCAGGTTCCGACGGTCGTGGTCAAAGAGTCTGGCGTATCTCGACGCTTTGGCGGTTCGCATGCCAGTCTCAGACTTCCTGTATCATTGAGTCATGCCGTCGAATGCAACACCACGGCCTAGTTGTTGTCTATATACAACCTCCAATCTAGACGAGATCTCAAACGTTCCGCCGCCTTTCGCTGCCGCGTCCCAGCAAGCAACATATCCTGATCGCCCGTAACGCGACGCCTCGCTAACGTTCCCCAAATAGAAAGGGAGGCACATATAAGATCTTGCGCTCTCCGCCCGAAACTGAGTCCCTCGTAGTCGCTGTATTACGCGCCTGGTCGTCCGTTCCGCATTGGTGGAGCAAAACACCGCCCGCTCTTCATAATATTGCACGCGAATGACGCTCATCTGGACCTCCCAACCAGTCCCCCATCGCATGCCGAATACTACTGTTGCAACCCAGCACCTCACCTCAACCTCCCCACCCCTCTGTTGCGGGTAGTCAATACTATTCGTCCACCGCATATAGATGTCCCGCAAGCAACTTATTCATGGTGAACATGTGCACGCGCTCCTGCTTGAAGACGGCGCGCATGGCGTCGTCGCAGCGGATCTGCCGCTTGTCCGCCGGGTCCTGCAATGCGCGCTCCTTCACATACGCCCAGATGCGCTTCACGGTCTGCGGCCGCGACAGCTGCGGCTCGCCCAGTAGGTCGGCGAGGGGCGCGGAGAGGTTCATGGGTTTGTGGAAGCCGCCTTTGCGCTCCTTCGGCGGCGCGGTGGAGGAGGTGGAGTGCTCGGAGTCGGAGTTGTCGGAGTGGATTTTCGCGGCGCTTTTTTGTTTTTGCTTCTTCGCTTTCGCGGTGCCGGATTTTTTCGTCGCGCCGGGTTTCTTCCTCGTCGCGCCGCCGCGGGTTGATCGAGCGCTGGGTGCGTTCAGCTCGGCTTGCATGCGCTTCGCGATTTGTTCGTCGGTTTCGGTGTGGGATGCAGGTTTCGATTTCTTCACCTTTTTCGCTGGCGGTGCCGCGTCGATAACATCGCTCATATCTTCGTCTCCATTTACTGCGGCGCCAGCTTTGCGCTTGCCTGGTGATGGTGGCTCGGGTTTGCGGTCGACATGTCCGGCTTTGGTGGAAGAGTGATCGACGACGCCGTTGGTCGTTGGTGCGGGCTCCGGTGCTGCAGCGGAGGCGATGGCTTCCTGATCACGCTGGAACTTGTCGAAGCGCACCATGATGAGGTTGGTGATGGCTTGCTATAACAACGATTATCCTGTCAGCGCATACTTTCCCTTGTTCCGAGCACCAGCTCCACTTCAGGGTATGAGGAGGGGCATTGCAGTAGCGTGCACATACCTTTTGCGGCGTAATGTCATAGTCGACCTTCTCCTGCAAGCCCTTGCGGATGCGCTTGGCGGAGACAGTATTGAGATCGGAGGAAGCGAGGATTTCGTCGATGATGGCGCTGTATGAGGCCTGTTGCTCGGGGGGGACTGCGTGGTCATCAGCGAGCCGTATGAATGCGACGGTCGTATAGACTGTAGCTTGGTAGATCAATTGAGTGCTTGGATGTAACTTACGTTCTGTCGCCATGGTGCAGGGGGAGATCAAGTTGCGATTTGGATGCCGCGCGCACAGGAATAGTCGCTCGGCGAACACCTCGCGAGTGTGGACGCGAAAGCCTGCAAATGGTGGTTGGGATGGGTTTCACAGATCGATATTGGTAGTGGGTGCCGTCCAACCAGCCACAGCTTTTCTTCCGCTATACAGCAAGATGATATGCGGAGATGACGGGGGAGACAGAAAGGCGATGGAAGGAAGGACAAGGGATGCGGGAGGTGTGTGTGTCTCTGCAGCAGTGGCCGTGACTACATGTATATTGGGGGCGCGCAGACAGGCGCATGCAAGTGAATGGCAAGTGAAGATCAGAATGCAGGATGGAGTGAGTGGGCAGCCTTCACTTCACTTCACTCGCATTCACTTGCGTTCACTCCCCCGCAAGATCCGATCAAGCTTCTTCTCTCCATCGCCATCGCATCTCATTCGCCAGGCACTCAGGCAGAGATGCAGGTCCTTGGCATGCTGACTCAGCCTCGAAAGTGCCGACCGCACGCAAAGTGCAGAAATGAGAGGGAGATGGGGGTGGATTAAAGGAGGGAGGGCAACGACCAGACAGCAACAGTCATAAAGTGCATGCCGCCTGTCCCCATCTTCTCCTGACTCCCACATAGCACGCCGCCTCGCCCAACCGCGCTACTCATATTAATATCAATATCCATACCAAACGAGCGAAAGGCGAACTCCGAACACAAGGATATCCATCCGCAAACATGGCCCCATCATTTGAGCAACTCGACCCGGAGACGGAGTACGACGATGGCACCGAAGAGATCGATTATTCTGGTATTCATTCTCTTATGCCTCGCACATTGTTCCAACGCTGATGCCGTGCAGACCTCCGAGAACAATATGAAGTCCGCATGGAAGAAGGCCTGGACACCTTCATCGTCATCGATGGCCTGCCCAAGGTCCCGCCGGGGAGCAAGGACAAGCTCGTCAAGTTTCTCCTGCGCAAACTCACCACCGTCGGCCGCACGCGCGAGGAGAATGTCTTCATGCCGATGAACGAGGAGGGAGACATGAGCGAGGGCTTTGCCTTCGTCGAGTACGAGACTCCCGCCCAGGCTGCCGCCGCAGTCAAGGCTCTCCATGCCACGCCGCTGGACAAGAGACACACTATTGCCGTCAACAAACTGACGGATATCGAGAGATATGGGAGAGAAGGGCGGATAGACGAGACCTATCACCCCCCGGAAATCGCCCCCTTCGAAGAGAAAGAGCATCTTCGCTGGTGGCTCGGCGACAAGGAAGGCCGCGATCAGTTTGTTATGTACCGCGGCGACCACGTCAGCGTCTACTGGAATGAAGGCTCAAATCCCCCCGACCAGGTGGTGGACCGCATGCACTGGACTGAGTCTTACGTGCAGTGGAGCCCCAAGGGCACCTACCTTACCAGTATGCATAGCCAAGGCGTACAACTGTGGGGTGGGCAAAACTGGAGCCGGCAGAAGAGGTTCATGCATCCCGCGGTAAATTTGGTCGACTTTTCGCCCGACGAGCGCTATTTGACCACGTGGAGCCATCGGCCAATGCAGGTGGAGGAAGGCAATCCAGTGCTGAGCCTGGAGGAGGACGGGAAGAACTATATCATCTGGGATATCGCGACGGCGAAACCGCTGCGCTCCTTTGTCACTCTCGATCTACCCGGCCCAAGCACCGACGCCGAGGGCAACCCGATCAAGAAGAAGATCCAGTGGCCCGCCTTCAAATGGTCCGCCGACGCGAAATATGTCGCACGCATGACCCAAGGCCAAAGCATCAGTGTCTACGAGCTGCCGCGGATGAACCTCATGGACAAGCAGAGCATCAAAATCGAAGGCGTCATGGACTTCGAATGGTGCCCGACCACTCCTCAACGCGACAACATGAAAGACTACGAGCAGCTGCTCTGTTATTGGACGCCCGAAATGGGCAGCAATCCCGCCAAAGTCGGCCTCATGAGCATCCCCTCCAAGGAAATCGTGCGCACGCGAAACCTCTTCAACGTCTCCGACGCCAAGTTACACTGGCAATCCGAATCGACCTTCGTCTGCGTGAAGGTCGACCGACACAGCAAAAGCAAGAAGAGCATGGCGACGAACCTCGAGATTTTCCGCGTGAGAGAGAAGGGCGTGCCAGTGGAAGTCGTGGACAACATCAACAACACCGTCATCAACTTCGCCTGGGAACCGAAGGGCGATCGATTCGTCTTGATCACCGCTGGTGAAGTCCCCGTCGGCTCCGCCGTCCCGCCCAAAACCGCCGTCTCCTTCTTCTGCCCGGAGAAGAGCAAGGGCAATACTATCGGCAACTTCAAGCTCATCCGCACCGTGGACAAGAAAAACAACAATACCATCCAGTGGTCCCCATCCGGTCGCTTCGTCGTCGTCGCCACCGTGCTCAACCAGCAGAGCTTCGACCTCGACTTCTGGGACTTCGACTTCGAGGGCGAGAAGGAGGAGAAGGATCGCGAGCTCACGGCCAATCTGCAGCTGATGGCGAGTGCGGATCATTACGGCGTGACGGATATCGAGTGGGATCCGAGCGGGCGCTACGTCGCGACCAGCGCGAGTGTGTGGAAACATCGAGTTCGTCCTCCCTATTCCCCTGGGCCATGGCGGCCATGCTAACCGACGCCGCAGATGGAAAACGGCTACCACCTCTACACCTTCTCAGGTCAGCCGCTGCGCGAAGAGCCGCTCGAAGGCTTCAAGCAATGGAGGTGGCGCCCGCGCCCGGAGCGCCTGCTCAGTAAGGAGGAGATGAAGAACGTGCGCAAGAACCTGCGCGAGTACGGGCGGCAGTTCGACGAGCTCGACGCCGCGCGCCGGGACTCCGCCGACGCGGCTGTGGTGGCGGGGCGTAGGCGCCTGCTGGACGAGTGGCTCGCGTGGCGCGCGCAGACGGAGGAGAGGCTGCTCGAGGAGCGCCGCGAGCTGGGCCTGCCGGATCTTAGTGAGGAGCGGCAGGCGCTGGTCGTGGAGGAGGCGGACGGGGCGGCGGCTGAGGGGAAGGTGGTGGAGGAGATTTTCGAGGAGATCTTGGAGGAGAGCGAGGAGGTGCTGGAGTGAGTGATTTTTTCGTGTCTGGCACCGGGGAGAGGGGATGTGGATGGAGATGCCGCTGCGGCTTTTTCTGATGGAAAGGGGGTGCGTTGGGCAGGCAAGTGTACATGCTGATACCGCGTTAACGAGAGGTTTTGGTAGAACGGGCTAGCGCTGCATTTGTTCCGCTTCGGTTTTCGGTTGGCTTCGTATCATACTACTTGTGGGCTGAAGTAAATGGCCGAAGACTTTGTATTCGCTTTCATCCTCTCCTTCCCACCGGTTCCTTTCGTGGATAATTTGTATCCGATACGCTCCGCATAATTTCGTTTAAAGCACCTCCTGAATTTACATGACCACGTTCGTTTATCAGAAGTAATCTTCATGAATCAAAATTGCGGCGTCTCCACCAGCGTGCGGGTCATAGGTTACGGGGGCGGACAGCAGTTCCCCAAAGATACAGCAAGGACTGTTCGTATATTCGGCCTCTGCGACACTGACATCCGCGCAGTGCGGCGTATGAGGTATTGTCGAGTCTCTGTGTCGAGGCGTCCTTTGGGGCTCCAGCTATTCGGGAGGACTCACAACGTATCCTCCGACATTTCGTTCATGTCATGCAACCTGAGGCAATAGCCCATCCGCCAAATTAGGTGCCCGGTCATCGCAGGGCCTACCTCATCTACCCTCGCGCTTCCTCGCACGCTCGTCAAGGGTTCCTTTCAAGATCCGGCTCGCGTCTCCTAGTCCTCGGAATCCGGCTTGCAAGATTTTCCGACCGGCGAGTCCGTTTGCGAAGGCCAATGTCTCTTCCAGGGTCCACGACCGAGAGCTTAGGGGCGCACCGACTCTACAGATCATGCCGTACAGAACGCCAGCGATGAATGTATCGCCTGCTCCAGTTGTATCGACAATGGGTTGGTCAGGGTATGTATAGGCTGGGCTGTGAACAAAGGGGTCCTGCGGTCCGGATACAGCCGTCGGAGCCGAAGGAGAATCAGATAGAGTCACTGCGCAAGCTCCTTGAGCACCCCAGGTACAGATCAGAACTCTTCCCCGCAATTCTTCGCTCTTTTCGCCACGACCAACGTCGAGAAGATTAGCTTGATCTCTCAGACAATCTTCGGCGCCGCTGTATCCAGCAGCTTCGGCCCAGCTTCTCGAGTAGAACACAACGTCTGCTTCAAGTGCAAGCTCCTGAAGACCTTCGCGACCGGCCTTCTCAACCTCGACCGAGATCGTAAGTCGGAGCTGCGTTCCCGCAAAGCTGCTGTGAGCGCGAAGCCAACGTATGCATTCGAGGGCGATGGGCGGGAGACGGCCTTCGAAATGGAACCAGAGGTGGGCGATGCCTTCGGTGCCGGCCGGATCAATGAGGCCCACCGCAGCCGACTTGAACTCTTCGAAAGTCATTTCGGGTAACGCATTGTGGTTGATGATCGTACGGGAGGAAGTCGACTGGTCGAAGATTATGTACGATGACACGGCTTCGGTCTCGTTTTCCCTATAGAGACAGAGCGACAGGTTCACATTTGCAGCGTTGGAACATTCGTCATCGTTGGAGATTCGGCTGGCGAAGGAAGTAGCAACAAAATTCGTCTCGGCAGAGGAACGTGATGGGAGGGCTGCGATGATATAGAGCTCTGGGTTCAGAGACGGTGAGCTCTTGCGGGCAGCATTCGCAAATCCACTTGTTGCACGTTGGCTCTCCCGGTCGTCGTTTACGAGTTGCTGCAGAACTTCAAATGTGTTAACCGAGTTTCCGCCTCGCCGCTTCATAAGCGATGTCGCCCGAGTCTTCGAATCCGGCTCGGGAAAGTGAGGTACGCTCAGGATTCTGTCGATGGCAACGGCGCCCACGGCCACAAGTCGCGTGCTCATGATAATGTTTGAAGCGGGTGCTGTGGTTGCGTCGAAGTTCTCTCAGATACTTTCGTACGCGACGTCTAGCGAATGTGATACAGAGCTCGCCGCCTGTATTTGAGTTCCAGTTCCAGGACGGGTTTGAATATGTTACTCCATTCCTCGCTCGCTTTCCACCGCTTTCATGACGTAGCTCATGGGGTAGGAAAGATTCAACTTGTGCGTATGCACAAAGTTAAATGGTCCAAAGTTCCACGCCCGTTATCACGTTTGACCCGCGTTTGTCAGGGCATTCTATAAGTTTTCTTCAGTGGACTGTAAGAAGTGAGGTTTGGCTGACTCAGCTGTTCGCTGGGGGATTTCCCAAAAGTGCGAGTCTGAAGCCCTTCCGTCCTTGTTTACGATCTCTTCCGTCGTGTCATTCGCGAGATTCAATCCTTATTGTGGCTTGAGGTCATGGTATCATCAGCACGCAAAAGGAACCAATTTATTCGGAATGTTCAAGTAGAAGCAATCGCCATCTTTGGAGTGATATGGCTTCTTCCTCTGAACTGATATGAATGGATGTCATTCCCACCAGCGAAAGCATACGCAAAAGTCCGTGGGGCACTCTAAACTCGACAGTTCGGTTTCCGCGTCAATGGCGCACCAAACAAGGGAAGTGGTACTCAGTGGAAAGGAAATTCAGCATCGCGGTGATGTTATCCTTGTTACACGGGTGCGAGTGGAACCTTTGCTTCGAAGGAAAATCGCAGGACTACATTGGCTGATGTTAGATGGCCCATCGCCTTCTCTCATTGCCAGCGGGAACGTAAGAATCACCTACGGACAATGGCCACCGTTATTTGTTTGTTCCAGACCCTCTTCGCACGACATATCTTATGGCAAGCAACTTATCGCGGATGACGGGGAGTGCTAAACACAAATACAGATCTTGGCTGCGCGTACTGATGTAACGGGGAGACAACAGATTTAACGGTGCCACCACGCTACATCGCCCTGTACCCTTGCATTTAAGTTTCCTTTCGCCCCAAACTCTGTGGGCTTACGAGCGACGAAGTTTGCCTGAAGGTACTTGCCTCGAAGGAGGAAAAGAGGATGCTGGCTCCTCGGCTATTGGGACGCCAAACGAGCGTAGCGCGAAAATGACCCATGCCCGTCTGTGCGTGGTCAAGGCGAATTGGAACAATAAGCTCGAGATAAAGATCGTCGCTAACCAATTGCAGGCGATGAAGAAAACAAAAACTTCAGACTTATTCGAATGCAGTATCGCAGGGAATGACACCATGCCCGCCTTGGAGCGTCGTCCACGTGAGTTTGGCTAAGCAGGCAAGGCCAGGTAAGCGTAGAGTGGGTTCCAGACGCGGCGTCCCCGGTTCGAGGCGTGCTCTACTGCTGATAGCGCAAAGCACGCCATATGCCTCCAACTGCAGTCTGGACTTTATTGATGCACTCAAGCGAGGACATAAAGCTAGAAAGAATGCAATGGATCCGCTCTTCAAGGCCAAATCAGCCCATATCGACTTTCCTTTCATTCCGCGAAACGACACTGCAAAATGTCTGCTTATAGCGACGCCGAGAACTACAAGGCTGAAGAGGCCGGGGTAAAAGTTATCAGTGAAGAGGATGTGCCATCATATGTTGACAGGCGCTTCTCGGTCGCCAAAATCAACGAGCTGGTTACCGTTGATCATTCTCACGAGATCAAACTCCGGACAATGTCATGGCAGAAAGCAGCTTGGTTGCTCGCAGGTGATCAGGTATGGCCAGCGATAGCAAGATCACAGTGACTATGGTTTGAATGAATGGTTTGTGACTGACAACCACACAGGTGTGCCTTGCAATTGCTGCCCAGACATGGTCGTTCTCCGTTCTGGGATGGGTTCCCGGCATTCTTACCTCAGTCGGTGCTGGGATTCTGTTCTGGATCACCTCGATGACCATGCACAAATTCATTATGAAATACCCTCAGATCATGGACATCTGCGACTTTGCATACTACGCCTTCGGGAAAAGCAGAATCGCGTACGAGTTCTCCGGCTTCATGCTTCTCGCCAATAACATCCTTCTAATCGGCTTCCATGTCTACACCGGTGCCAAGGTCCTTGCAACGCTATCTGGTCCTTCGTTTTGCCAGGTCATCTTCTCGATCATCGCGATGCTCATGGGCATCGTACTGTCGATCCCGAGAACGCTGAAGCACGTCTCGTTCATGTCGATAGGCTCCTCTATCTGCATGGCAATCGCCATCTTGCTCTTCCTTATCTTCGCTGGCATCGAAGCTCACCCTGGTATGGGTTACGCCAGCGCCGGCGACGATGGGAAATGGATCCCGAGCGACCCCGTGCGGACCATGGTTGTCCCCCCAAAAGGAACTTCTTTCGTCTCCTGCATGAACGCAGTTCTCAACATTACATTCCTCTGGGTTCCTCAGATTCTCTTCCCGACCTTCATCTCCGAGATGGAAAAGCCGCAGGACTTTCCCAAATCTCTCGCCGTCCTGACTGGCATCTCGGCATTCCTCTTCATCGTCCCTCCCGCCATCGGCTATCATTACCTGGGACAGTATTCCACTGCTCCATTCTTCGGCAGCCTGGGGCCTCTGCGATACATCAAAGGCTCGTTCGCCTTCGTCATTGTCCCCACCCTCGTCATCGGTGTCATTTACGCGAACGTCAGCGCCAAATTCGTCTACTTCCGTATCATGGGCAACTCGAGACACGCTCACAGCAACACCTTCATCGGCTGGGGCGTCTGGATTGCGGTGATGGCCGGGATATGGGTCATTGCCTTCATATTCTCGGAAGTCATTCCAAGCATGGGTGACTTCCTCTCTTTGCTTGGAGCAGCATTCGACTCATTCTTCGGCTTCATCTACTTCTCTGTTGCCTACTGGCAACTCCACAAGGGCGGCTTCTTCAAGGGCGCTTTCAGATCGGCGTCAACCGTCGTCCACATTATTGTCATGGCGGTTGGCCTCTTCCTGCTGGGTCCTGGGCTCTACGCCGCAGTGAAGGAGATCATCTACGACTATGCGGGTGCCGTCACGCCGGCTTTCAGCTGTGAAGCTGTGACTATTTAGACGAAGCACGAATGATAGAACTTGGTTCGGCTATTGCCAAATCTTATCGGAGAGTTCTTACGGCAGCCATGCGCGCCCATACACCACGGTTTAGGAGAACAGCTCGAAAGAAGAATGTCACCTCTACTTGTGCGCAGTTCACTGGAATCGTTCAATCTCATCCCCGTTTACGGTAGTGGAAGGTGATCAAACACGCGGAGTTCTGCACCGCTTTTCCATGTGTCGAACGAGCTTGGTTCGCATTGAATGACGTCCTACTCAGCTGCTACTGGCCGTTTCTGCATCTTCCTATATTTCTCTCCCCGTATGAACCGATTGGTACTGGCCCTCGCCGCTCTCTTCTCTGCTAGAGAAAAACTCCTGCTTGAGATAGCTCAAAAGCGGACCTGCGTACCCTGTTCGCACTCAACGAAAAGTAGGCATCACCAATCCGTTTTCCTCTCCTGCCTGGAATCCAAGTGGCAATTTGCGTCCGAACACTGAAGTGCACCTCTACGGTCTCTGTCTCACCTTGGCGCGATAGTAAACGATCTGAATCTTTGTTGGTTCTTTTGTCAATTTTTGTCTGAGTATTGACGTGTTTTATAGCATCCCGGTGCGAGGTCATTCCAACCAAGATGTTTTTGTGGAAATTGACCATCACTTCTGCAAAGCCATGGTTGGGTGACAGGATCGTTGAGGAGACACATAAACATATACGTGTGCTCTACTGTCTATCAAACATGGTCCACACGGCATAAGTATCGCTGCTCACCTCGCTATTCGCCGACTAGAGTGAATATTCCAGCGTGCGGTCGAACGCCTGAACACCATCCACGACCACCAGCACCAGGAAACGTCGACCCGCCTTCGCGCTTCCACCGTACGTAACGAAGGTGAGTGATGCTCGCATAATTTCCTACATATTTGCTTCTATCCAAGTCCAGAGTTTGTAGAAGTACTGATCGTTGACCAGCCCTACGTCTCGCAGGCTGGGCAAAAGGTCTTTACTTCGAATCATGTCAAACGTTGGGCTGTGGATTTGCTGACCTCCCGTTCCACGGTCCTTGTACGCTTCTCGCCAATGATCCAACAGTTGAAGAGCTGCATGGTCCTCTCCGCGCTCAGCAGCGGCCTCGAGTTGTGATATCCACTCCACGGGATTAACAACTGCGAAGGAACTTTTCTTTCGGAGCCAGTTAAGCATATCGGTCCAATACGGACGCTCACGGTCATTCAACACATGGTATACATCCAAGTCCCGATCTCGTCTCGCTGGCAGCATTGCGCCTTCTATTACCACAGTCGCAGCAATGTTTACGGGCACCCAGTTCAATACTTCATCTCCCAGGTCTGGCAGGACTCCAGTGAGTTTAGTACTGCTCAGAAGTAGTGGCCACGCTTCCTTTTTATTCCAGACGCCGTTGATGCTGTCGCCGCTCAATTGGCCTACCCGGAAGATCGATAATTTTCCTCGGAGGCGCGGATACTTGCTGGCTCGACCGCAAATCTGTTCCGCTACCCATTTACTCTGTGAGTATCCAATATCCGTCGATGCTGAGGGATCGTTAAGCAGCGCCTCTGGGACGCGGTCCCCGCTGTATGCCATCGAGCTTGCTACAGACGAGCAGAATGCGAATCTCGGGCAACTGGCTCGACAGCTCGACAAAGCCAGGTTGATGAGATTCTGTACACTGGCGATGCTATCGTTAACAAAGCTCCGCAATTTCATTCGAAAATTAACGGACCAAGCAAGGTGCAGCATGATCGAGACCTCTCGCGCGAGTTGCCGGTAGGACCGTTCATCAAGCCCCAGCCTGTGGTCGCTCAACTGTGCTTGGAGTACAAACACTTTCGGCCCGTTCGAAGCTGTCAGCGGCCTCAGCAGCCGCTGCTCCAAGGCCTTGCTGACACGCTCGTAAGCAGCATGCTCGTCTGCACCCCGTACCAAGCAATATATCTTGGAAATATTAGGCTTGTTCCTTAGCTGATCCAGGACATGCGCGCCAAGGGCACCAGTTGCACCAGTTAGGAGAACTGTCTCCCCATCAACTGAGCGTTCCCTACATCCATTGATGGCTGGACTGTCGCCGAGCGGCGAGGCAAACGTGCTGTACCCCTCGACCAATTGCTTCATTAATTCGGTCTCGTCGATCTGCGTATTGTGCTTATGAACTGCGTGGCCGTGTCTTAGCCGCACAGTGTGCGCCGCCAGATCTTTAACGGTACCACAATCTTCAACGATATTGACGGCAAGGGCTGGCGCATCTGAAGGCAAGAGTTGCCGTAACCTATGTCGGATTTGCATTCCTGCCACCGAATCGACACCGAAGGAGAAAAGGTCCATATCTTCGGCCAAATCTTTCGAAGTTCCTAAGACCTCCAGGATTATTCCTCTAATGATTCCAGGAAGCTCATCATCCGAACATTGCTCTGCGAGTGGCCTGTCCAATTTGCCGTATGCATCATCAATCACCGTTGCATAGCTTTGTTCGGCTTTATTTCGAATCACCGTACCTTTACTGCTCTTCTCCAGAGGCACTTGAGAATATGGCAGGGGGAGAAGCATGTTCTTTGGGAGTCTTGAGTGAGACTGGCTCTCTGAATTCATTCTCTCCACAACTGGCACAATCTCCTGGAGAACATCGTCATCCGTGAGCCTCGCGGCTTCTTGAGACCGGAAGAGCAAAACGCCTGGGTAAGGTTTATCGTTGCCAAAGACGAACGCCTCCGAGATCACCTTTGTTGACGCCAAAAGTGCCTCTTCTAGCGGACTTGGATCGAACTTCTTCCCGGTAGTAAGAGTCAACTGTGCGTCGGCTCGAGAGTGGTACCTCCAGGCATTCTCAATGCACGAGTGAGCTTCAAAGAGATCTGAGGTCGCGAATGACCCATCTTCGCGGTTCGTCTTTGACATATGCGGCCAACCTGACACAACGACGAGTTCTGCCAGGTTCCCCTCGCGCGGCTCAAAGCTAAGTTGTGACGATGCTTGAGGCACTCTTAGATATTGCCACGCTTTGTCCCTGCAAAAATATCTGTTTGAAGATAGAAGAAATCCACACTCAGCACTTCCGAATCTCGAAACCAAATTGACATCTTCGTTCACGAGCTGGTCGCCGATATCTCGTGGCAGGGCAGCTCCCCCCACGCCGACAAGATCTGCTCTTTGCAGCCACTTCAAGCCTTTTTCATCCGCAGCCGTCATCTGCAGCACATAAGGCACGGAAGCGAAGTACGCGACCGGAGGGGCTAGACCTTGATCTGCAGCTTCTCGAGAACAGTCCAGACACCGTATAACATTCGCGGCGGTTATCGGTAAGTCTTTGCTTGGGAACAGCCAGATCATGGCACCGCTTGCCCAAGCACGGAAAATGTCGGCCGGCCCGCCGTGGTAGAGGGGAGTTGTCGTGAAGGTGGCCCTATCTTTCCCGTCGAGGGCGGGTAACACGCCGACTGCAGCTCGGTGGGATTGTGGAATTGGTTTTGGGGTCCCGGACGATGTTCCGGAGGTATGATGTAAGTATGCTATGTCTGTTCCTTTGATCTCTGCCGAAAACACTCGTTTGCTCTTGTCCGTTTCCACGGGTTTCAAGACATTATACCCTTCGGTGGGGATGCGAACACATTGTAGCGTCGATTGGCCTGTTTTAATCGCCTGGTGAACGGCGTCACGACCAAGTGCTTCATTCTTGTCATCCACTAGGAGACAAGACACACCTGTCTGATCACACAGTCCAACGATTCCCGAAGGCGGGCATTGCGGAGCAATAAGTAAGACAGGATAACCTAGCCTGATGCAGCGGAGCCATGTGAACAGGAACTCCGCAGAACTCGAGCAAAGTAGTCCAACTGTTTTGCCCGGTTCAACCGAGATCACCTCTGAAAGGCGTTCAGCCGCGGCAAAGACGCGTTGTTGTACATCCCTGAAGGTGAAGATTTCGTGGTGTATCCGCGCCTCGTCTGTTCCGACAGAGACATGGTAGAAACCCACAGCAGGAAGTCGAGGTCGATTCTTCGACTGTTGATCGATGAGGTAGTTTACATTCTGAAAAGGCCGCTCACAGCCTGAAGTCTCAGCCTCTCCAAGAGTGCACGTAAAATAATTCAGATCTTTCAGCATTGTGTTCGATGCGAGAGCAAGCAGAAAACATGGCTTCTGCGAAGTTAACTCCTACCTTCTTTGATGAAGGACCGTTACGGAGGACATTGATATAGAGTACAGATTGTGGGGGCAAGAGTCACTCGCAAAAGCGGTCGGCACGTAGTCTCTGAGCCATGTCGCTGTCGAATCAGGCTACTCGGACATCGAAGGCGAATCATTGCCGCCTCTGATTGTGAACTGATATGCATAGGTGTTAATTACGCTTCTCGTTCCTGACTTGCAAGTGGAGCTTTGAAAGGAGATCGATGATGCCATGACTTGTGCCTGAAACCTTCCTCATGGTCTCCACGCTCGAGCAACGCCAAGTTGACCGCATCGATTGTGGAAATCGAGAGTGGAAACCATGGATTATCCAGGAGCTCCAGTATACGCCTCTAATTTGGCGCGAGACCGTAACTGAAGCGCATCGTTCTTCTCGCGAGCAGTAGCATTGTTGCACCAAGAGGCAATTGTCTATCTCTAGCAATTCTAACATAACGTGGCACGGTAGACCCATCCTCTCCATCGCACTCACTTCAATGTGGAAGGAGCCAATTTGTATTCCCAGTGCACCATATCCCACTCATCTGAGCCACTTCGTCTCCATACCTCCCATGTCGTGCTGCATACCGTATACGCCATTTGAAAGCTCTAGGCCATAATTTTTCCAGTCCAATCCATTCGACATTCCGTCTATCCCGTTCTGCATCCCATCCGCACCCTCGGACCTCGAAGCATGCTTTTCAGACGCCTGTATCCCATTTGGTTCGGGGGTACCATTAGTTTGGTGACCGTTGACGCCGTTCGTTGGATATGTATCATCGTTCAGGACACTGATTTCCTTCAGACCTTCCGCGTGGCCATTCGTAATCTCGGCTTTCTCGCCGTTTACGGTGTAGCCCGTGTCGCTGGCGTCTACGAAGGCCTCGATTCCTTCGCCGTTTCGGGGGTACCCTTCCATTATCTCTTTGTGCTTACGAAGAGCAGCATAGAGCTCATCTTCAGACACATCGTTCACAAAGACACAAGAGCCTAGAGGACTGGGCACGGCCGCTCTTAATAGTCCATCGCGGGTTTTAAGGATGGCTTTGGTGCCCTTGTCGAGCACACTTTCATCGAACTGATGATGGTCCATAGAAAGGCCCGCCTTCGAGAACAAATTCAGGAGCCGCCGGTGCTCCTCATTGCTGAGCAAGCCCCGCATGTTCGCAAGGGTGGCCGAGTATGCCATATCAATGGATATTGCGTGTCCGTGGCGGAGAGGAACTTCTGGAACAAGCTCGTGGAGAGGAGACCAGCTAATAGGCAGTCAGCAGTGGGAGATGAGTCGGCTCGAGTGTACCACTTACGTGTGGCCGTATGCAATCACGCGGTCCAGACCAATTTCGTGCAAATTCGGAGTTTCCAACTTCAGCATCTCGTAAATGCTTGAATAATTGATTATGTCAGCTGCGGCGCGAAGCTTCTTGGTAGCACTGTCTTTGCGGCCAAAACCTGTACTGATGAGCTGCTCGCAGTACCGATCGAGTAGATTGAAAATCGACAAATCAGCGCAAGATGAGATCTTGATCAATTCCGCAAAGCCATTGCGAATCTGGGCCTCCGGCAAAGTCCGCAAGAACGTAAAGTCAAGGAAAGTTTTCATCGGTGCATGGTACGCACCCAAGCGATTCTTGTAGTTGCCGTAGTTGACAGCCACTTTGATAGAGACAGATGCATCGATCAAGCCAATTACAGTGGTAGGAATGCGGATGTAGTTCGTGTTCCGCCGGTATGCCGCACAAGCGAAGCTGCGTCAATGTTAGTACATTTCTCTAACCTTTCCGTTTTGGCAAGGAAGTTGCTTAGCCAGAGTACTTTACCCAGCAACGTCAGTGACAAGTCCACCGCCAACAACGAGGATCGGTTCCTGTGCGCCAGTGTTAGCGGACGCGGAAATGAGTCCATGTCCACTCTCGGATACCAACCTTCCGATAGACGCCAAACTTGTTCATTGAATCAACTATGCTCAAGAATGTATCGATACTCTTTGCCTTCTCGCCAATCATGGTTTTATGCACGTCGAGGTCGATGCCGAAGTAGTCGAAGTACTTCTGCATTCGTTCGCCGTACATGTTGAAAATGTTCATGTCCATGACGGCCAGGCACCGACCCCATCTCGTGTAGCAATCCGCAAGATCGCTTTGCGCAGTGTCGAAGACATTGTCTATGAACGCGAAGTCGTATTCAATCTTCTCGTATCCTTCCACATGGAATCCGTCTTGCCGTTCAGAGACGGTAGCTTTGAGATCAGACATAATGATAAAGCAAGGATGTGTGCCTGTGACTTAGAGGGAAAGGTCAAGTGGAAGACAATGACAACCAATGATGACTAGGAAACCAAGTACCTCTTGGAGAGTTTCCAGCCGATTTAAGAGAGACCGTCGTTGTGCCGGAGACATGAAAGCATGTTTTCCAAAGACGTTTACATGACGAAACATTGTAGGCGTGGAGTTCGTCGCTGCCGCCGTTTCGAGGATCTGGCCATGTTTCGCCGAGGCGCCAGCCCGTTTGGAGATATACAGACCCACCACTGTTACCGTCAAGAGCAAGGTAGAGTCCGGCGAGTCTGACCACGGCGCCGCACCTCAACGTATCCAACGATTGTACAGTAGCGTCGAGTCGTGGGTCGAGTCAAGAGACTTGATGATGTCTTCCATACAAAGCCGGAGGAATGTCGTGCCTTGCATCGAAATCCGCTCTGAGTGGGAGCTGGAAATGCATGTTTTTGTGGCCTAGTTACGGAATGAAGAGCTGCAATTATCATTGAGGATGACGCCTTTAGGAGCCTCACGGCATTTGCTCCGTAGTGAACGTGATTGGGGATAGCGATCTTGGAACGCGAGATCTTAGCGTGCCTGGGTAGAGATTGAGTTGAATGATCGGAGAAGTGCCGGGGTCGTGAGATACGGTTACAGTCGTGCATGCATGTTTCTCGTCATCCAACCGGAAGATCCCGAGTAGCAGGCTTGGGAAACCATATTGTTACAGTAATGACGCCGCCATTTGAGGTGGCTTCCTCGTCTTCATGCCATCATGAAGACGAGGTCTGAAATTTTCTGCTCTGTGTCTCGCCCCACATTTCGTCCCTGGCGTTCATGCTTAGTGGCATGCAGGTCCAGTCTGACGAACGAAACCTGCAAAAGATCTGGCATGCGCAATATCGTTATTTGATAAGGTAGGTTTGTGATGCCCTTTTGGAGTTCCAACAATCGTAGGCGGCGTCTAAATGTAGATACAAACCCGGTTTTTTATGTAAAGAAAGCAATCTTTACGCCACTTGAGCTTTTGTCATACTTGAAACTAGAAAATGGCTGTGACAAACGGGTTCGATCAAAGCAAGAAATATCAGGAGCAGGAGGACGTATTCGTAAGCGAGATTGTCGAGTTGCGAGGATGAAACTAAGCTTCGACAGTTTGACGATGGCAGAGAAATCGAGCTGCTGCACTTCATATACAGCAGGCCGGACATTGAGAAAATTAGAAACAACCCGACCAATGTGCTAGCTGCCATAGACGAGTTTGCTCGGACGAAGAAGTACCTGATGAATGTTGGCGAGGACAAAGGCAGAATTGTCACGGATGTCATAACAGAGGCCAAGCCGAAGACCATGATCGAGTTGGGTGCCTACATCGGATATTCGACGATCCTTTTTAGTACTGCTACCCGGGACGCAGGAGGTCAGCAATACTGGAGTTTGGAGCGGAATCCGGAGTTCGCAGCAGTTACAGCTTCACTGGTCGATCTTGCCGGTTTGAGCGACATCGTGAAAGTGGTAGTGGGCTCCAGTGATCAGTCTATCAAGCGACTTCACGCATCCGGTGTCCTCAAGCACATCGATTTGATGTTCCTGGACCATTACAAACCCGCGTATACCACTGACTTGAACCTGTGCGAAGAGCTGAAGCTAATAATCCCTGGTTCGATTCTCGCAGCGGACAACGTTGTCCATCCGGGCAACCCACCATATCTCGAGTACGTGAGGAGTACTTGCGAGCAAAAGCGACGCAAAGCAAAGCAGGCCAACGGTATCAATGGTGCCGATGCGCCCTTCGAAGATCGCACTGCCAATCAGTACAAGTCACGAGAAGGGACTGAAAAGCTGGATGAGACCCGGGTAGGCGATCCGAATCTCGTGTATGACAGCCGGCTTGTGGACAGCTTTGAACCGAACGGCATCCCGGTATGTCCGCGTGGCTGCTAAGCTTCGAACTCGCTAACGACGATCAGGATGGAGTCGAGATCACTCGGTGCGTTGTGGAGAAGCCATAGCAATGAGATACCGATTGTAAGATAGCCTCTCGTTCAGATAAGGTGCGCGGTCCGGATGCCTCCGCGATAAAAGATCTGGGGAGACAGTCGCGATACGAGAGCGCTATTCTGATTCAGTCCATAACAGAGTGATTGCATTGATGCGTCTCTTATCATTTGATGCCAAAACGGTCTCGCCTTCAGCCTTCCGAAGGAAGAAGGCTTTTTACTGCGAAATGACTGGAATCTTTGAATTGCGAAGGAGGAAGACGCGACGCGATTTAGGTTTGGTGTCGCCAGCTTTTAGATCTCAAGATTTCTCCGAACCATCTCCCCGCCATCATCTCCGGCCAATCTTTTGTACATAAAGCAGAGCACACCCATCGCTATGGACGAGTTGTGGTTTTGGGCTCCACAGTCTGAAATACGAGTGACGCTTACATTCATGAGTTAAGTCATCGTCACGTATTCAATTTTCCGAAGACTCTGAATCCAGCCTGGACAGCTTTAGCAGGTGGATAGCTTGTATTGGGAGACATTACTTATTTCCTTACCCTTTGAGCACCAAAAGGGCTACTCAGCCGGCAGACTGTATACACCGCCGGCTCTACACATTGCATTGCACGGGATGTTGGACGCCAAGAACAGTCATCTTCAACACGCAATCCAAAATACTGCCCTAATTGCGCTTAGTCTTGTCTTTCTTCCCCTAGACACATTCATCGTCTTCTGCACTTCCGCTCTAAATAGCATTACCTCCTCGTCCGCCATTCGCAGCCGAAATGCTGCACGAAAAAGCCTTTCTTTCAAACCCAGAAATGTTCTCGTCACTGGAGTGGGCATGTCAAAGGGCCTGACGTTGGCCCGCCTCCTTTACGAAGCCGGTCACAATGTTATTGGCGCTGATTTCGAGAGCAATGGCGCCCTCGTCTGCGGCCGCGTCTCTAAATCTCTTGCCAAGTTTCATACATTCCGGAGCCTCAAGTCCAAATCGGCATCTGCACCAGCGTCCTACATCCAGGATTTGTTAAGGATCGTACTAGAGGAACAGATCGACATATGGGTGAGCTGCTCCGGTGTTGCATCTGCCTTGGAGGACGGGGAGGCGAAAGAGATCATAGAGGCCCGCACGTCTTGCAAAGCCATTCAGTTCGATGTGGCCACAACCCAGTTGCTTCACGAAAAGGATACTTTCATTGACTACACGAGGAGTATTGGTCTGACGGTACCAGAAACGCACACCATCAGGAGTCAACTGGAAGCCGAAAGAGCTTTGCACAACGCACTCCCTGACCGTAAGTTTATCATGAAGCCCATCGGTATGGACGATTCAAACAGGGGTGACATGACGCTACTGCCGAAAACGACCGTCGATGAAACCAAGAGGCATCTTTCCAAGCTCAAGATCTCACATCGATCACCTTGGATTCTGCAGCAATTCGTCAACGGACCAGAATTCTGCACGCACGCACTTGTTGTCAAAGGACAGGTCAAAGCCTTCGTGGCCTGCCCTAGCGCCGAGTTGCTCATGCATTACCGAGCCTTGCCGCCTGATTCAAGGCTCAGTCAAGCCATGCTGAAGTTTACTCGAACTTTCGCAGCAAGACAGGGCAAGGACTTCACCGGCCACCTCAGTTTCGACTTTCTCCTCAGCGAGGTCGGCGCGTATGACTCGCAGAGCGAAGAGGCTCAAGCAGAACCGGCTTTGTACCCGATAGAATGCAACCCACGAGCTCATACCTCCGTGGTGCTCTTCAGCAGAACGCCAGAGCTGGCGAAAGCCTACGTATCGCTATGCGAACCAGCGAACCCGTCAAATGGCAGTGTCACCTCGGAGGACAGCTCGACCATCGTAATTACGCCCTTGCGAACCGACAAATACTACTGGATTGGTCACGATCTTGTCGAACTCTTCCTCCTGCCACTACTCTCATTGCTGACCTTTCAACGAGATATGTCTATGGAGCGCTTTGTTGAAAATCTCACCACATTCCTTGAGCACATGCTCATCTGGCGAGATGGGACCTTCGCACGATGGGATCCTGCTCCATGGTGGTGGCTGTATCATGTCTATTGGCCGAAGCAATTCTGGAACGTATTACGCTTTCGGAAGAAGTGGAGCAGGGTGAATGTTAGCACTACTAAAATATTTGAATGCTGAGCTCTGTGTGACCCGGCATGCTCCCAGACCATCCTTCGCCCGAGTTGTGCTCATGTAAGCGAATAATATCTGGGTTCGAAGGATTTCTCCGTGCTCTTTCAACGCTCTTCGTCAAAATGGCAAGTCATAACTGAGCTCCGGACGTCGCTTTCGCCATCTTCGCATCTGCATCATTATACCGACTCCCTCCGAGTGATGTGGTTGCCCTTCGCATACCCAACCTCTCCGCCCTTCGCGATTAGATATAATAACCACTGTCTCATTCTGAGTCGCGTTCAGGTGCGCTAGCCGCCACCCCTCCGAACCTTTGCATCTCGCTTCGCTCTGAGGTCCAAGGTCGTGTCAGTTCGGCCAAGTGTTGCGCTTCCTCGTCGTTGGAAAGCACTCTTCCCTCCGAATGCATCACTATGCTTTGCCTCCCGTTCAACCTGTCCCAGACGCCTGAGTACTGCTTTTGTAGAAACAGCTCTCTTTGCTGCTTTTCACGTTCCTCTGGGATGGTCGAATCGAGCCACAAGATGTCTCTGCATCGGACAGTCCAACCACTAGTTACCGCGTAGGTTTTGGTGTAGCGATCGAACTCGGTAACACTCGGATCCATAGTCGGACTTGAGACGTGGCCACCGGAATGAATGCCATTCTCCTCGAGCCACTCAAGAAGCCGAGGGCTGTCTTTAGCCACATTCTTGCACGCGAGAAACCAGGCGAAGATGTGCGGATCAATATGATCATCACCGTCGAAGTTTTCGATGCGATGAACTGGTTGAAAGGTGGACGCGAGCTTGGCTGCGAGTGTAATTTCCTCGTACGTTTCCTCCCAGTTCTTGATCTCGTACCAGTGCTTGCGTACCTTTCGCATTGGCGCCTCCAGACCGGGATTAACTCGGGAGATGTCGCGAGTGACTCTGAGTTCTGGTAAGAGATCATATAGGTCCTGATCCTGAAGAGTGAAAAGCTCAACAACCCTGGCGTCAGGGCCTGGGAAGATCTCGTCCGAAGTGACATAAACATCAGCATAGAAAAGGGCCTCTCCGGTCCACCTGGCCTTTAGCTCCCTCATGCCTAGTTCATCATGCAGGTTAGGCATCCTGCGGAATCTGACCGGATTTCCGAGTCTTGTTTCAGACGTCCTGGTGTCTATGACCTCGATGTGGACATTAGGAAGACCGTTTGCGTTCTTCCTGTGAGCATGGAGGATTACAACCATCAAAGAATTCGTCCAGAAGACTGTCGGGTTCCACGGCGCCAATTTCTCGTTAAGAGCCACTGCCAACTGCAGTTTGAGCGGACCCTGGGAAGTGTGATATTCAATCCCCGATTTCACTCCACGGTGACACTCATATTGTTCCAGATTTGCAAGCTCCGGTCCAAAGTGGTCTGGCTCATTGATGCCATTCGACTGTGAACTGAAAGCACGGAAGAGAAAGTGAGGGATTGGTCTCGGGTGCATCTCTTCATCAGGCAGTGGCGCTGGCTGTTCAGCCATGCTTCCGAGTGATGGGGAGTACGGTTCGTAAACGGGCTCGGCTTCGTCGACAGGTACTTCGCTTGCGGAAGGGGTCTCTTCGTTGAGTTCGACGACTGGATTCGGATCCAGAGAGATAAGAGCCATGATTGCTCGGCGTGGGTGTAGCAATGCGAGAGGGTTGCGTTGCTGAGTCGCGCCGTAGGATAGACAATCAGGCGGGCAACTTATGGACGGCACCGGTGAGAATAGTGAAATGGAGTCTCTTCACATATATCTGTCCGGCTGAACGCTGTGTCGTATTGTGTTTTGAATGAAGAGTGAATCGGAGAAGTCGATGTACCGATAAAGTAACGACCTTAATGTATATAGCGATGAGCCATCCGCCCGTCACACGGTTCATAACAGCTTCACCAGAAGTGACAAGTGAAACTGGATAGAAGTAGTTAGAACAGATGAAGATGCACGTAGCCCTCGGTGACCCCGTTCTGCCCTCGACGCTGCCCCATCCGGAGATAGCCCACTCGCGGATGCGGTCGACTGGCTGCTTTCGCCGACGAGCTTGATTCGAGCTTCCGTTTGCAGACGATGCTGATGGGAAGTCTTCTGCGGCTAAAAGGCACGGCGCGATGTCGTGAGACCCGGATTTCATCCGCATCGCCTGGGCGCTCGGTGCTCTCTATTCAGTTGCTCAGCCTGGGTGGACTTAAGAAGCGAGCAGAGCCCCTTGATCAAGCCTTGAGAACATCGGTTATCCTTTGCGTCCACAGTCTGACTGCGGGATCCAGGAGTCGTCGAACTCAATGTCGACCGATGCATGTGCATGCAACGCAAAACGCTCATGCTCCAGAAGTCTGCCGTACAAACGGCGTCCGCCCACTCACGGTACTGCCACTATCATCGTCGTCGTCGTACTCGTCGTCTTCCGGCAGCCTATACACGTCGCTGCTCAGGCCCCGCCGATGTCTTCCTAGAGGCGAAGCATTGTCCAGTTTCGCCTCATCGAACTCGTACGCGTCTCCCTCCGCCACTGGCTCGTACAGAGGACCCTTTCTGGACCTCGTCCGGTGCCATGGTAGACCTCTTCTCCTCACAACCAGTACCGCTAGGAAGATAACGACGCCGCACACAATGCCGCTAACGAAGGTGACCATTGGGTTGCTTAGGACTTCTTTCGCCTCGCCCTTCCAGGACTGGTCATGCGATTCACCGTGCCCTTCTTGAAGCCACGCCATCTCTTCGGCTACAGCAGCCGTAGACATATCCTCAGGTTGGATCGTCTCTATCACTCGCGACTTGCCGAGCGTTTTCCCCGTCTTGTCGAGCGCTTCCACGAAGACATAGCTGGCGTAGCCGTTATATGCTATGGCGGTCTCGAAGCCGGAGCGCGGAACAACTGTCACTTCCAGCGCCCTCTCGCTCCTGTCGTCCGACTTGAATAATTTCCATTGCGTGACTTCCGTTGCGCCGTTCCAGCTCACATGTACCAGCGTGGTCGTCGAGTTTGCAGCGCTGGAGCTGTGCGCGGCTGAGTGGACATCTGGAGGGTAGTCTGGATCGCCAACGAAAGGGTATTTGAAAGCGCGGTACGTGCCTATAGTTAAAAGAAAGGACAGTGGTTAGCATTCCTCCAGAATGTGTCGAGCTGAAAATTTTCATTCTGCTCGCACTTCGTCCTGCAGGGAAAGACTTACCCAAAACCGTCGATTCCAGCTCCGCCTCCATGAGAAGCTTTCCGTCTGCCGTATGCTCCGATTGAAGCGCGCGTTCCGACCAGCAAATGAATGCGTTACCATTGGGCAAAATTTGGTAGCTCCCGCGACGAAACGAATGCTGCGCACGCGGATGATCGTAGCTTGCGATGATCTCGGCCGTCATTGGCGTCAGGTCTTCTCTTAAGGCCACTTTGAGAGCGCGAGTCCATTTACTCGTGTTCGGCTGTTTATCCGCTCCCATCGCATTGTCTAATAGCGAGATGATGGTATGGGTTGAGTTTTGCTCAATAAATCTGGCATGATGTTGGCGGGAGAAATTGAGATTGCCCATTTCGAAGTCGGATCTTTCGGGGATATGGCCGTGTAGCCGCCAGATGATGGAGCCGTCGTCTTTTGAAACTTTGTAAAGCGTGTCAGAATGTCTGGTAGATAGGAGATAGTTGCCGTCTGGGAACTTGTCTATCGCGTTGGAATGTCTGCACGAGGTCAGCGAGAAGACTGGAAATGGGGGCGAGGTCAAACCAACAGATAGTCCCAATATATTTTACACCGCTCTTGTACAGGCGCAAACGCCATGGTACTCTCATTGAACGTGATATGGCCGGTCGCGTCCCATTTGAAAAGAGTTTCTCCGCTGTCGATATCCGCTTCTTCGAATCCGGCGAAGCAGACCTTGCACTTGCCATCGAAGCCCAGTTCTTCAGACGACATCTCCTCCGAGGCCTCGGTCAAGTTTCGCTGCAAATACAGGAAGTGTGTGCCGTCTTCCACCGAGTGGAAGTCATGCATGTTGAAGGTCTTGCCGGTAATGCCCGTGAAGTGTGTCTGCTTGACCTTGTATTGGTTGTCCAGGATGTACGCATTGCCTTCCACAGCGTACAACATGGACAGCATATCTTTGCCCTGCACGTTCATGACCTTGAAATCCATGACATTGATCCTATTGAACAAATGCGACCCACTCCAGACCAGGTTGCCGTCGTCGTCGTAGATGTGAGGCCCTATCCACGAGCCCCCTGGCTTTTGGTAGCCATTCTTCTCGTAGGGCGAGACGAACCAGTACCCCGGCGCGAGGAGGTCTCTGTCGTATATTTGTACCTTCCATTTCGCGTTCTCTATGTCAGGTCTCTGCAGGAGAGTTAGCGCGAGACAACGGCGCGCTCGTCAGGCCACGTACGGAGACATATTTCTGCATGCCATCGTAGTGCTTCGACTGCGCACTGGCTAGATGGGACAAAGATGAAAGAAATGCGAAAAGATAAGAGATGCGCCCCATGGTGCGCACGACAATCAAAGAGCGACTGGAGTGAGCACGGGGAAGGTGATGATACAGTCGACACGGAGAGGATGGAAGAGAAGTCGTCCGAGTAAATCACCGCGAACGCGGGGATAGACTAACTAATGCTGATCAGCCCCTTCCGGTCAGGCCTGGCGAAAAGGGAGAAACGCCACAGCCCATTTTAGCATTTTCTGATTGCTTGTCTGCATGAACTTTTAGGGTGGAAGCCAAGCCCTGAAAGGAGACTCTCCCTAACAGATAGCAACGAGACACGTTGTCCGCAAAGGTCAGCGGAAACAGAAGATTCGCACGAGGTCCGCAGCGCACCAAACCTTGATATGTGCCGCCTGCTGCCAACGTGGAGGTCGGCTTCTGAGGACCAGTTGTCGCCCCAGCCGGCCCTTGAACCCCTGCGCGACAGCCACATGAGAGGTTGAAATCGTCGAACGGCCGAGAACCACCTTGTTCCAAGAAGCAGGTCCAGTAATGTAGTACTTCTTTGTTCAATACGAGGACCGTAGAACAAATTCCTAAGTTCGCCAGAAGTAACTCCGGGTTAGGTAGAGTCGTCTCTCGGAACTGGATCCACTGGCCCCGGGATGCCTCAACTCCACATCCGTGGGCTCAGTATGCTGTCCTCGCATGCTTCGGAGATCACAATCCCCATGTCGAATCGTGCAACGACCGCTCGACGGCCATGTGATTTGGCGGTCAGCCTGTCGAACGTGATCCGGCCGATGAGCTCGGAAACCAGTCACAGAGTCCTTAAGGCCAGCACCCCCCGAGAGCAAGGCGCATGGGCTACCTGACGAGCAACATTGCCTTCAACAAGACATTGACCAAACAAGACACACGCAGCGGAGACGCAGTACGAGATGCCCTTCGACCAAGTCTTGAACAGTTGACTCCTCTCATAAGTGAATGTACAAGGTCAAGGTGATGTTCAAAGTTCCCACGTCTGGACAGATCATGCAAGGGGCTTCGTGGTATCCTCCTTACTGACTTACAGACGTCGACACAGACCGCAGGTGCCTTCTGGTGTGGCGCTGCTCCTTATTGTCATGGCTGATGTCCGATGATTATACGAGGAAGGGATGAAGAAAGTGGAATTCGAACATTGTATGCTCTGCAAGATCGGCATCCCAGCCAGCGTGGCCTTTCAATGAATATATGAGTGTGGGTATGCATGGTCTATAACAACGCTTCATCTCTGTGGACCTAGGAACACGCTTCCCATCTCGGCCGGCCCCGCTGATACACCCGCAATGCCCTGATATGTCCGATCAACCATATCTACAAACCATAGTCGCTCCCATCATGACCCATCACGTCCGCTTGCAATGCAATCACAACTCCATGTCGAAGTCTTCCACCGGCCGCTGCCCCTGCTGGAGCTTCTCCCGCGCGATCTGCTCATTCATCCGCTCCCAATCGGCATGGTTCCGAATCTGCTGATACATCCCGTACTGATCCTCCATCGTCGCGCTCTGCTGCTCCATCGCCTGCGCATAGCTAGGGGCCTGCCACAACTCTGCTGCCGCCGCGTATACCGGGTCAACGGCTCTTGCGGGCGGGTCTGCTTGGTAGCCTCTCACTATATACGGCTCCGGCTCACCGAATCTGCTCTCCGGCCTCGAATTCGCCGCAATGGACGCCGCCCTCATCCTCGCCGCTGGCGGCCAAGCGGGCTCGCCCGCTTCCCTGATCGGACTGAGGGGTTCTGGCGTCTGAGGGGCCCCTATGTGCTGCTGCTGCGGTTGCTGCGGGACGATGCGTATCTAACATATGTTCTTCCCGATACCGCTGGCTGCCCACCATCTGCTGCTCAAACCGCACGCGAGCCAACGCCTCTTCGCGCTCGAGAGTAGTGGAGATCCACGTACCATTGAGATGCTCCTCCAGGGGGTAGCTGGGCGGCGCGATGCGCCAGAGCTCGATGAGTCGCATTCTCTGCTCGTCGTCAGCGTTCTGGAAGAGATGGATTTGGTTGGGGAGGAGAGCGGAAGGGTCAATCGAGTGCTGCCGAAGCACGTCGTACATGGCCTGCGGCATGAGCGCTTCGTGGTACGGGGGCGGAGGGGAGCGGGAGGGTTCAGATGTTGTATCTGACCGTACGTGTGATGTGCCGGTGTAGTGGCTGGAGATGAAGTGGACGGGCTGTTCGCCAACAGCCTTGTCCGATACTTCGAATATTCGCTCGGTCGCTGCGGGTTGTTGAAGGTGCTGAAACTGTTGCTGAGCTGCCTGCGATAGTTGCATGTTCTGCGCGAAGAGCTGCGCGAGCTCATCATGCTGGGATTGGTTCATCTCGGCGACGCTGTGGCCAGCGATGTCTGCGCCGGGACTGCTTGTTCCGCACTGAGGGGGGAGAAGTTAGTGAGACGGGGAGAGGGTAACGGCCTCCCGAGGCCAATCTTACGTAGCTACAGATGTGATGCTCGATCCAAACAGTTGAAGAGTACGAGACCGCTGTGTTATAGTGGCAATCGTCGCAATAGTGGACCAGTAATGGCCAACCGAACATGGATCGTAGTGACGCCGTCCGGATATCCGGCGTAGGCAGCTCTCCGGCGCTTCCTGGCTAATAGGTCCTCCACAGGTAAAGCGGATATATTCTATAGCAAAGCTTCCCAGCGTACAGCCGTGGAGAGAAGACCTCGCGCTTGGTAGGTGAATCTCGTCGATACAACCTCCCTTGGCTTCTCGACGCGAATCACCTGGCCAAGTGCGGAGGATGGAACCGGAAGAACGGCGATGACGCAGCGTAACAAGTGCTTTCTTTCTCTGCGCGAACAAAGAATGAAGTTGTTGTAGGGTCTCCCAAGGCTACGGATGCTATCTACAGTATCTGGAAAGGGAGAAAAGCGGATGGAAAGTCGAGAGAGGTGGAGAGAAGATGATAAGGCGGTATGAGAAGCGTGGCCCGAGTGGGCAGATGGTGCTTTAGTTAGTTCGAGAGCTAGCGGAGGCCAACTGCCGACGAGAGTCGCACGTGCAGCTCTTTGGTGGTCCGGAGCGGGGGTTGAAAGGTCCGTTGTATGTACGGAGGGAGAGGGTGAGGATGTGAAACTCGAAGTGTTTTGAAACACGTGTCACAATGCAGCAAGCACCATCCAAAACAGATACGTGTTCAAAACTTTCATATCTCTGGGATGCTTCCGCCCTCATCAGGTAAGCGAGGATAGGGATTCTGCGAGCAATTCTGAAGCCTGGGCAAGGCACCTTATGCCGCATTCAACTCACTCTCTCTACCTCCACACTCTGGGTATACATATGCGAGTGCCAAGGCATATTGAGTGCCTCACTTGCTGCTGGGCGAGCAATAGGATCTATGGCAAGCAGAGAGCGGATGAACTCTTCCAGCTTGCGTCCTTCGCCGTTCGCCAAATCTTCGAATCGTTCGGCCAGAGAGACGACCATCTCCAGCTTGGGCTGGAGGATGTTGCCTTCTACATCGAACATCTTGCGCGTGCTTTGCAAGTGCGCCTCGGAGAGTAGCTGAACAGGAAATGGTCCCAATAGGGCATTGATCTCTGCGAGATGGCCTTCGACGGAGTAATTCGACCCATCACCACCGCTGAACATGAGTTGTCACTAGATGAGTTCCGGGAGAAGAGCACTGAGATTCCAGATATCCACGGATTGGTCCCACGGCGCTTCTACGATCACTTCCGGTGCCCGAAGGAGGACGGGCTGGATCGTTTCCGTCAAGTGCTTGTCGCTCCAGCTCGCCACTCCCCAGTCTACGAGCACAACGTCCAGCGACAGGAGATTGAACGATTTGCCAAAATAATGATCCCTCAGTGGTTCGCTTCTTATTATTCTGTGCCGAGGGTCGGGCGCTGTCATCGCACTGGAAATCAGGATATTCTCTCTCGAAATAGGCCAGAAGATGTGAATAGTCCGAGTTACGGATCATGCCGTACCCCGATTGGATGTCTGCATCGAGCATCAGCTGGGGCTGTTGAGAGTATAGAGGCGAGCAATCGGTACCTGTATGGAGAACGCCGCAAGAATGAGCGCAACTCAAGGCCTTCAAAAGCTGAGAAGTGAACTTCTGCACGAGTAGGCTCGGCAGCTGCTTGTCAGGGAACCACCGTCGAAAGGAGGAAAGGCTTTCGCCCATGATCTTGAAAGCGAGACACGGGTGACGTCCGTTGGAGCCAACATGCTCGAAATAATTCTCCAGCATCGTGATGAAGCCAGAGCCCGGATGCTCAGAGCGCTTGCTCTTGAGATGCTTCAGAATGTCCACTTCGAATATATCAATTCCGTCTTTCGCGCCGTAACAATCAGCATTGAGTATTTTCATGGCCCAGAAGTTGCGTGTCCTGTGTTCGTGTGAGGCCGTGAATATGTTAATGATACGGTGCGACCTTACTGCTCATCTTGCATAAGCCAAACGGTCGAATACTGCCCATATCCTAGTTTGCGAAGGACTATGTACTTGGATCTGTAGGTTTCACCAAGAGCAGCAGGGTGAAATCCACCTGCGCGGTAGCTCTTGATTCCTTCCTCGATGCTGTCCTCTGCCCCCGGGCTTGCAACGTTGGGCGGCTCGAAAGAATGAAATTCACGGGCGTGGCAGCCCTTGATGCCCTTCTCGTTGCTGTCCTCTGAAATCCGGCTTGGATTCTTGGGCAGATTAAAGCCTGTCTGATGAAGCCAACCATGTAGTCGGAAACTCTAGGTATCTTGCTTTCAACTCCGCAGCCTCTTGTATGGCAGCGGAGAACGGGGCGTCTCTGGTCAACGATATGGGCACGGAATAGACTGAAAAGAGTTGCACCCGACCCGACAGAGATCCTGGATGCAATCGAGAATCTTCGTATCAATAACCGTAATCACTTCTAGCATTCCGCGATTTGTGGAAATCTCAATAACCAGAGAAGATTGCATATCGGATTTGCCAGTGCGGCTGTTCTTGTATTAATGATGGTTTAATGGACTTGCTCTGCCTTCTTGACATCGAATATTGTGGCGCCAGCTTTCATTGCGTTGGCGCATAATTCGAGTCACCAGCATTTCGTTAGATGTTTGCTGTTGCTACATGCAGGGCTGGGTTGGTGACATTCGTGGGCTCGCTAACACCAAGTGTGAATGCATAGCGGGCAGCCACTGAAGCGCTTTCGTGGTTCTACAGCTCGATCGACTCGTCGAGATTTTGAGGTCAACAGTGTCGGCCGTCTCCTGGATGAGCATGATGCAGTAGCATCGGGCGTCGATAGATTATGGGTTTTGGTTCAGTGCTAAGAGAAGCGAAGGTTCGACTCGCAAGCCACACGTTTGCGCCTAACACGAACAGCACCTCGCCCAGCGCGTCAGCCGTTGAAGCCTTCGCCAATTTCCCAAACTTCCAAACTACACCTATTCCCCCATTAAACCTCCTTCTCGTTCAACACCCGCCCTTCTCCCCCGTTTCCCAAATTCGGTAACTACACACTCTACCACCCTCCCAGAGACAAATCCGTCTAATCTCCCCCTGAACATTTCGCTCCATCGGTCAACCATCGTAATCACAGCAGCCGGCCATGGTATGATACGATATCCTTATTGCACCCGCATCCCGATCCAACCCCCTATACTAACTGCTCCCCCCAGACCTCGATAGGCACGGGCTACGATCTCTCCAACTCCGTCTTCTCCCCCGATGGCCGCAACTTCCAGGTGGAATACGCGGTGAAGGCAGTGGAGAACGGAGGGACGGCCATCGGCATCCGGTGCAAAGATGGCGTGGTGCTGGCGCTGGAGAAGCTCGTCACGAGCAAGCTGCTGAAGAAGGACGCGAATAAGAGGATAGCTACGGTGGATCGGAACGTCGGCGTGGTATGCTCCCCTGCACCCCGGTGACTGAAAAGCTCTGCTGGCATACTAAACCCCAAAACATCCATCTGCGTGCTAACGATGTTCGTATCAGGTACACTCCGGCCTCCTCCCCGACGGCCGGCACTTCGTCAGCCGCGCGCGCGACGAAGCCTCGAGCTGGCGGAGCACCTACAAAGCCCCGATTCCCGGCTCCTCGCTCGCCAACCGCATGGGCGCGTACGTGCAGGCCTACACCCTCTACAACTCCGTGCGCCCCTTCGGCATCACCGCCATCATCGGCGGCTGGGACGCGGAGACGGAGATCGGCGTCGACGGCTCCGTGGGCAGCGGGCCCAAGACGGGCGCGGGCGGGAAGTCGCAGGGGGTGAAGGAGGGCGGGCCGTTCCTCTACATGATCGAGCCGTCGGGGCTGTACTGGGGGTACTACGGCGCGGCGACGGGGAAGGGGCGGCAGGCGGCGAAGGCGGAGCTGGAGAAGTTGAAGCTCGACCCGAAGAACGGCGAGTGCATTAGCCTGGAGGAAGGGGTGAAGGAGGCGGCGCGCATCATCTACGTGGCGCACGAGGACAGCAAGGAGAAGGAGTTCGAGCTGGAGATGACGTGGGTGAGCGCTGTGAGTGGGCCGACGAGGGGGAGGCATGAGGAGGTGCCGCGGGAGTTGCGCGAGGAGGCGGAGCGGTTGGCGAGGAAGGCGTTGGAGGGGGAGGAGGAGGAGGAGGACGAAGGGAAGATGGAGGAGTGAGGACGGAGCGCAGCGGGAGAACGTTGTAAGATAAATCCCTTGCAGCTTACATGGAAGATGCATAGCAAGGCGCTTTTGACGTTAGGCGAGAATAGACCCATCGCTATCCTGCTTCCAGCTCGTCAGCTCCACGCTCTTCATGTGAAGACTGACTTCGTTGTGCTTATGGGAGCGACACGGCGCCCGAATTTGTCACGGAAGAGAGGCATTCGGCTTCTAAGGTACCTCCACGCTTCCCGCTGCTCCCTTTCTTGGATTGGACGAGGTGACCATGGAGCGTATCGTATCGACCCAGGGAGCGAAGGAGCATACACCATCTGCACAGGTTGCATTTGAGAGTTCAGCCCCTTGACACCGTGAGTGCAGCGGAGCGTTCATGTAATCACACAATACAGGGCGAAGGACAGTACAAAGCAGCGTTCCGCACCCGTGAATATCACGCGTCAAGGTATTCTTTCTTCCGCACGGGAGCAGAACAAATCATCACTCACGTCGCGAGGAAGTCGAGGGGCATCACTTCCGAGCACGGCGCAGCGGAAGTCGCCGTCAGGGTCAGCGACGGCGACCATTAAACGCTGGCGGCGAGTTTGGAGACAGTGATCAATGGTTACACGGCTGGATCCACATGTTCCGTGGTTAAGAGCCTCCATTATACGATCTTGCTCGAGCTCTGGTGGAAGGACAGAAGCAGCAGTTTTCAGCTCCGATAGGCCATTCCGAGGTTCGTGCTATCTGCAACAATACCCTGCCCCTTCCTCTTGCGCCGTGCTATGATGCACTGAGTCCAGCCATCCTTCATGTCCACCCCCTATCGTGCCCCGATTCTTCTATCTCACGATCCCCTCGAACCGGTTCTTGTACCACTTGATCGTCTCCGCCTGGTTGATGCGATGCGAGGCGCCGATGCGCGACTTGCATCGTCTACGCTTGGCTACGCGCTCGCCAGGACGTGTCCTGCAGTTAATATTAGCAAAAGCCCTTCTTCCTCCCGATTGTCTCTCGCTTCGCTAGCGCCGGGGTGTGGGTGGCATACATGCAGCAGTAAAAGTCCATTCCGTAGATGCCAATCGCCGGGTCGTACTTGATGCCGAGATCGATGTGTTCGGAGATGCCGAAGCCGAAGTTGCCCGTCTCGCTGAAGTTGCGCTTGCGCAGCTCGTACTCCTTGACTTTCAGCCCGCGCTCCAGGATCTCCTCCGCCTTGGGCCCTCGCACGGTGACGTGGACGGCGATCTTTTCGTTGCGTCGGATGCCGAAGGTGCGGACGGTGAAGCGGGCTTTGCCTGTTTTACGAACCCTCGGTCAGCCCCATTACCCCATTCATGGCTCCTTCCTGCTCATATCCAGCGCGGCAGGGAATGAAATCGGGAAGGGGGTTGTCGAGTGAGACGTACTATACACCGGTGTCTGCCCACTCAGCTGCTCGAGCACCTTGGCCGCGCGAGTTAATCTGTCTCCAGACTCGCCGACGGAGATGTTGAGGACGAGCTTTTGGATGCGCAGCTCGCGCATCGGGTTGGCCGCCTTCTCCGCCGCGCCTTGCGTCTTGATGTTCTGCCCATCGGCCTGCTGCCGCGACTTCTCTCCTTTGGCCTACGAATCCAGCAACATCCCCGTTAGCCTGTCGTATTCCTCTTGGATTTCCCCATGCGGTGGAATACACGGTGCATGAACTGTAGACTTACCATTGCGTCGGTGAGCAGATGGGTTGGAGGGAAGAGGGGGAGGGAGCTTGAGTGTATCGCGCTGAGAGATGCCGTTCAAATGTTCGCTGAAGTCGCGGCACGATTTGGCCAAGTGTGGCCTTGGCGTGCCAAGACATCGCATCCGATCCGAACGAGGAAACTTTGGCGCGAAGATTGAATGTCGAAAGACACAGTAGAACAGCGCATGCCCAGTCCACAACCCTCACCACCCTATGTGGACGGAGAAATCGCTAACACAAACGCCCCTTGAAGATCTTAATATCCGCGCATTGTCCCCATCCAAAGCGACTGAAATCGTGCTCCGGCACGCCAACTGCGCAAAGATGGCGACGGGCAACAAACAGGGCAAGATGGTGAGTCCCTCCCCCTTCCAGCTCCAAGAGAGAGTGGCGCGTTGACAGAGACAGAGGGCTGATATGGATGACAGACCGGCTTTGTGAGTCTCACCTTCTTCACCCGCGGGCGATGGAGAACTCGGCACTAACTCCTGCCAAGGTCAACTACCGCATGCGAGCCACGATGAATGACGGAAGACAACTGGTCGGGCAGATGCTCGCCTTCGACAAAGTCAGTCCCACCTCCTTCCCCTCTCCCCCTTCACTACGCCGTAAACGCTAAATGAGAATGCAGCACATGAACCTCGTCCTAGCCGACTGCGAAGAATTCCGCAAGGTGAAGCGCCGGCCCAAAACCTCCGGCGCGCCCGGCGCGACAGGCGCAACGGCCGGCCAAACGATCGAGACGGAAGAGAAGCGCATGCTCGGACTCGCCATCGTCCGCGGCGCCAACGTCGTCTCCTGCTCCGTCGAAGGCCCTCCGCCCTCCGATCCCGCGGCACGGCTGGGCACGAGCGCGCCTGGTGGTGCGGCGGCCACTCCGACGGCGATGCAGGCTGGCCCGGGCATATCGAGACCCGCGGGGAGAGGGGCGGGGATAGGGCTACAAGGACCAGCGGCGGGTGTGGGTGGGCCGGGGTTCCCAGGGGCCCCGCCGCCTGGCTTCCCTGGGAGAGGAGCGGGGCCGCCTGGTTTCCCTCCCGCTGGGTTCCCGCCTGGTGGTGGACCACCGCGTAAGTCTAATGTTAACTTGAGGGACGTTCTATTAGACATGCTGACGATGGATCGCAGCTGGCTTCCCGCCGCAAGGCTTCCAGCCTCCGCCGGGCGGCCGTGGCTTCCCGGGTGGCCCTCCGCCTGGCTTTCAAGGGAGATGAGGGACATAGCTGGAGACGGGCTGGGATATTAGGGTCAGGTGAAATGCCGTTGTGATCGACAATGGGCAATCTTGAGATCAGCCTCTGCACTGTTGCTCGCACAGATGAATTGCGATGCCCCAGGCAACGACGGCAAGGTGGGACGTAGCGACTTCAAAGTCGCCGTTGGCGATCATCCCAAGTGCGAGACGGAGGCGGGAGACGGAGAATGATACTGCGAAGTTGCTATACGCGGGGATTGGGCTAGGAAACGGGTCCGTAGTAACTTCCAAGAAAGAGCCAGTTCTTCATTTCAACTACCCGCTTTACGCTAGAAGTATGTCCGCGCCGCGGATGCTATCGACATGCCACGTCCATCTCATCATTAACCAAATTACCTCATCAGCCTAATCATCAGCATCAAAGAGCACCATCATCACCAACTCCACCCGCTCCTTTCATGACCCACCCGCTATTCTCATCAATCACAGTGCCATAACCCCCACCACCGCCACAATAACCGCCGCCGCCTTCGCCTGCCCCAAAGCCGTCGGTGCCGCGCCCAGCCCACTACTACTTGCACTCGCACTCGCACTCGGCGCCGCACTACTCCCTGATGCGGCCCCACTCGTACTACTGCTCGCGCCCGCCGGCGCCATCGAACTCGACGCACTCACGACCGTGAAGGGGATATGCTGGCCGTTGGCGATGATTCCGCCGCTGGACCCCGTCGCCTCGGCGACGTCGACGCCGCCGATCAGCTGCGGCGAGCCGCCGGCCACCAGCGTTTTGCCGTCGACGAGCTCGGAGCCGTCGAGCGAGGTGACGGTGTAGGGTACGTTGGCCGCGGTGAAGACGGCGATGGCGGTTGCGCCTGCGGGAGGCGGGGTTGGTGCTGGGGCGGCGGATGAGGAGGAGCGATGGAGGCGGAATTGGACGCGAAGCCGGAGATGAGGGATTTCCTCTGGGAGGAATTCAGGCTCGTAGGCACGACTCGCGCCGGGTGGTGGTTTGCTGCTGCGGCTGCTATTTTATGCATGCTCTTGTTAGCCTTCTGCTTCTTCTCGAAGATGTGTTCTTCCTCGATATGAGTCCAACGGTGTACTCGCCACATACCTGCCAATGCCGCTGGCAAGCCCAGGAGAGCAAGTGCGACTGCCTGGAGCTTCATCTTCTCTTAACTCCTGCGCCCACGCCTCGCTCTTGTCCTCTACGTGGACTGCGAGAAATGCGTGGATAATTAATACGGTACCTTACAAGCGAGTGAACTGTTACACGAACAATCAAGCCGCAGCTTGTCGTTGTGATACGATGTCAAAGTACTGCACAACTACAGCTGTGAAATGGGAAGCTTGGTCTGGTGACAGCTTCACCGCCGCAGCTCGACCAGCCATTCAACCAGTTTAGCCAGGATGCTGTCAATCTGCGACGCATGCACCCCCTCCGCCGGGAGCACAGGCCGGAGAGCCGCATGGTGTGCATGCGCTATGACAAGATGAGGGAAGTTGAGGACAGCCACCCGCCGTCGAACCCCGCAGTCCAGGCCTGCAGCAAGAGACAAATAGCTGCCGGCTCTGTTTCCGACGGAACACGGCCAAATGCTGGTTTGCAAACGAGCAGTGCAGAGAGAAGAGTGTTGGAAGTTACCTTTGAAGCATACATACAGCAACCATCTCTTGTACCTAACGTTGACGTGGACGTAGCTTTGGAGTAGCTGGCGATGTGAGGGATGGGAGAGGTCGGCAAAACGTTAATCCGGACCGCACGGCTTGGTGGGGTCAGGATCTCAACTTCACCTCGCCAACACCCTCCTCGAACGGGTAACAGAGATTGAGCTCGGCTTGAAGATTTGCGCTCTGATTCTCCTGGTCTGAAGAATATAACATACTGAGACTACGTGCATCTGAACTTTCCCTTTATTATCGCGCACCTCGGGCGGTAACGTGACAGCTATGTGCCAGCTCTATCATATCTGCGCCAGAAGGATTTGAAACAGCCATTCTGGTTTCTCGAGACCGGAAACACTACTACCGGCTCGACTAATAAGTGTATCGGAACGCCGGATTCTGCTTGTCCGTAATTCCAGTGGCTCTCGCTGATCGCGTAATCCTCCTGCCTGGCAACCCCATGCTTCCGATTTCGTCGGGGGTTTTGCCACCTGTAGTAGGAGCACCCCGGACGCGGCCCACGTGCACACCAACGAGATTTTGGCAGGCTGGAAGACGGGTGCGTCTTTCGCCCGGAACGTCTGTGGGCCGATGATATTCCCCACTGCGAATGCGGCGTTCATCATGGCGGTGACAAGAGCACGCTTGCTGTGGCCGGCAGTGTTGTTCGTGATCCATTGGTAGTCGATTGGCGTGGCACCCACGATGAGGTTTGCGAAGGTACATGCCCGCAAGTCGGCCTGTGATTGCTATTAGCGATTCGGCGGTCCATTGCATAAGGCAGCGGTCGGGGCGGGAAGGACGAGAGGAATTTCACTCACCTGAGATATCGCTTTGCGGGATCCATAACATCAATGCTGCTCCTGTGACGCCAAGGCTGGTGACGCTGACAGTCCAGATCCACCGCAGCCCGAAGTAACGCGACATGAACCTGCAGAACAGGGTGGAGCAAATGTTCATGGCCCCACTTCCCATGTTAAGCAACGCAGCGTGACGGCTAGAATAGCCAAACGACACAAGAAATTGCGAGGAGTAAGCGACGATGGTGCCGCCCCCGGTCCCTTGCTATCGCAGACGTCAGCATCAGTAATCCCCTACCCATGGTTGAGACGTACCAAGACGACGATAAAGACCATTAACAAAAGTTGCACGCCGAGTGCTCCTTCGAGCACTTGCAATGGTCGCCATTTGTGCGGTTCAATACCCGTTTGGTTGACCTTGACGTGCTCGAGCAAGTTGACTCTCTCCTCGTCCGATAGAAACCAGGCCTTTATCGGCGTGTCCGGGACACCGATGAATATCACCACGCCAAGCACAAGCGTGAACAGGCCAAGCACCAGAAACATGATCAGCCATCCGGCGAACGGCGCAGTTAGACTAACATGCTGGAAGGGCCAGGAAAACAGGCCGCCGAAGATCTGTCCCGGGCCCAGTCCGCAGTACTAGTACGAGAAGCGAATGGCTGCCTCTGAGCGAGTGTAGTACTGGGAGCTGAGTAGCATCAACGAGCTGGGCAGGGCAGCTTCGCAGATGCCGCTGAAGATGCGAATGGCGAGGAGTCCACTGAATTCATGAAGGGCAGCATGGCATGCGGTGCAAATTCCCCAAGAGAAGATGCAGAATCCCAAGTACTTGCCAGTCGGCAGGCGTTGAAGAGGCCAAACTGCCGGAGAAGCATGGTCAGTCCCTATGGTTACGTCTTGGCGGGTAAGGGACCTACTGTTGGGAAACATGATGACGAGAACGACGATATCGAAGGCTGAAGATGCGTTCGTGAAGTCATTCCCCATCAATTTGAGATCGGTAATCAGACCCATCACTGCCGAGTACTGCAGTTCTGCGTCAGCATTTCCAAGGCAACGGTCCACGGCCAAGATGCTTGGAGGAGCTTACATTCAGCAGAGTCTTGTCCAGGGAATTCATCACATAACACAGCATGAGCAGTGGGATGACAAGCAGGTCGACTTTGCGTCGAAGTCGACAAGCATAAGCTGGATCGGTATGGAGGGTCGAGTCCACTGCTCCACGACGGGAAACATCGTTGATGAAGTCGAACGCAAAATCGTCCGCAGCCTTGCCGTTTTCGACGGGGACTGTCCGCGCAAAGGCTTCCACATCTTGCTGCTTCTCAGCCATCGTAATCAGTTCTGTATTGCACGAGAACACAAGGTCGATGGCAGAAAGGTGTTGCAGGTTACCTTACGAAGACGTGGGGTTTATGTAGTAGACATATTTGGAGCAAGGTGAAGGGGCTAGAGCAAAGTCTCGCCTTTGCCCACGAGGTTGGGGTGATCGGCAAACCGTTTCGTGGGTTGATTTGCGTGCTCGGCTCCAAAACGATTTTTGGCGAAATGGACTACCCTTGTCATGGACTGCAGGAAACCGACGACTCGGCAAGTCATTGCCCCAGGGTCTAAAGATCGGTGGCGTTCAAATGTACTTCTGTCGGTCCGTGAACACGATCGATTACTTTCGCTTAAACATTCGGCGCACCGAGAAACAGATTACGCCTCCAGCAGCATGGGTAAACCGGTCCCGTTGGTTTTCGTCTCTCATGGATCCACCATGATGATGGCGGAGGAATCATGGGTAACCAAGGATTGGCAAGACATTGGCAGAAAGGCCGAACTGAGAGGGATTAAAGGTGTGGTTGTTATGGTATGAACACGCCGTATCCTCTCCTTGAATTCAAGCTCACAACCTTCAGGGCGCGCACTGGGATGTTCCGGCAGGAATTGCGTCAGAGTCTCGACAAAGGTCAACCCAGGATGGGATCCGATTGCCTGGGTCGGTCCGAACAAGTACAGGGGATTTCAAGTCAACTGTCGCCGGAACTCAGCGAGAAGGTTGCGAAAATCTTGCAAGAAGGTGGCGTGGAAGCCACGTTGGATCCGAAAGTATGCAGTCCGTATCCGCCCCCAACATGCGTATCCAACTGATTCGAAAGGGTAGACGAATTCGATTCACGATTCTGTCATACCGCTGAAGTGGATGTTCCCGACACGGTGTCCGCCTTGTAATTTGATCTCCCTCAACAACCGATACGACCCAAGTTTCCATTCATACATCGGCAAACTGCTCGGCCGCTTGGGCGACCAACATATCCTCTTGCTAGGCAGCGGAGGTGCCGTCCATAACTTATTCCGCAACTACTGGCCGCAGATCGTGATCTGGAAGAACAACTTCGCGCAAGATGTCCCGCCAGGCCAGTGGGCCCTGGACTTCCGGCAGGCAGTATACGACGTCATGACCAAACGACCCGTGGAGGATGACGGAGAGCAACTCCGCGAGGGCGTAATCCGGTTGATGCATCACCCCCTGTTTCGGGACGCGTATGGAGCGGACGAGCATTATATGGCGGCCTGTTTCATCGCTGGGGCGGCGCGGAAGGGTGATGTGGGTAAGAAGACGAGTGAGATCTGGGAGTTGAGGAATACGTGCAATTCGCAATATACCTTAGGCGAGTGGTAAAATCACGGACTCAACGTTGCGCTCGTTTAAGGCATTGCATGTCTAATTAGACGCCCCAGTTCTCTCTCTATATTCGATCAACGCATTGAAGTATCTTCGACAGAAATCTCAAACCTCACTAACTCTGCGCACTTGGCGGCAAAAAGCTCATATCCTTTCCGAGGTCCTCCCCCATCGACTTGCCATTAACATCGAATGCCTCGGCGGCCATCAAGACAAATGCCATGCGACACCAGTCCGTCTTGGATGGATTTTTCCACCCATGCATCGTTGCTCTCTGAATAGCCACGTCCCCACGACGGAGCAAATGCTCCTCTCCATCGTCGAGGACCATGATAATACTGCCCTCCAGCACGATGCCGTAATCCAACGATTGCGTCCGGTGCATTGCCGGGGATCTGTTTGGAGCGATGTCGACAATTCGGAGAGTCGTTCCATGCCGGTTCACTAGACTCATCTCCCCTTTCGAAACAAGGTCTTCGTGCCTTTTGAGGTCGTCGTCGCCGTCCATGCGAACGGGTGATGTTTGCGTCGTATAGAGCACATTGAAGGCTCGTCCGCGTTCGGGGTACAACACCGGATCCGGAGTATCGACGATCTGTGCAGTGGCCTTCCCATATTGCGTGTGACCAGTTACAAAGCGCCGAAGTTTCGGAAGTTGGTCGTATGAAGAATCCATGGTATCGTGGAGGTTCAGCGACTTGCTGGGCGTGCAAAAGCGGTAACAGTCGTGGTCCAATACTTTTTGAAATATTGCACGACTTCAGGTTCGGTACCGGTATACCCTAAGCGCTCTTTTCGGCCGGGACGTGGAAGACGTTGCACGGGTTGCGTTCGTCCCAGCTATCCACAATTGGAGCCGACGGTACGCAGTCGTGGCAATCCACCAGTTTAGGCAACGGCCGAAGCCGCGGAGCCGGCCTTCCGTCCTGCCCTTGCTTGTAACATCCAACGCGCACAGCATTCGTGGAACGGAATGCCAAGTACCGTCATTAACGATGAATACGTTATGCTGAACACAAAACTTCGTGCCGAATTTGGCAGAATCGAGGCGTTGCAATATCGCCATTTATTACTCGTACTCTTGAGCATTTCGTAACGTGATGCACTCCAGCATGTCGAGTCTTCAGGGAGTCAATGGCGACAACGGCTCAGGCGTTACTCACAATGCGGTGGGGATGACACTTCGTGTCGCTATCGTGGGAGGAGGCATGTATTTTATTCTTCGCAGTACACTGTACACTTTCGAATGATTTGGTGAGCTGATCAGCAGTGACAATTGTAGGCATTGCTGGCTTAGCAACGGCAATCGCATTGCGCCGGGCTGGACATAGAGTCACTGTGAGGCGACATATTTTGTCCGGAAGGAGCGCCGAGGCGAACTGACGATTCAAACAGGTGTATGAACAATCACGCTTCTTGCACGAAGTTGGCGCTGCCATCCACTTGGCGCCAAACGCTGCTCGCGTCCTGACACTGTTCGGCCTCGACCCTGTTCGTGCTAGAGCTGTCAAAAATGCCTGGGTTTGTACCGGATCGAAATTGAATCTCACATTGGCTGATCTCCGTGCAGAGCTATAACGCCGACGGCGTGACGATGAAGGAGAACTGGTCGCGCAGCATGGACTATATTGAGCAACAGTTTAAGATTCCATGGTACATGTTTCACCGGGTCGATCTGCATGATGAGCTCAAACTCCTTGCCTTCGGAGACGGAGAAGGTGTCCCGGTAGAGTTGAAGCTCGGTTGTCGTGTGCTCTCCGTGGTATGGTTTCAGGTCCAGACGGGAGACGCGATGAAGCTAACAAACGGCACAAGGATGTCGAGAGCACGAGCCTGACACTTGACGATGGGTCGACTGTTGTGGCAGATGTGATAATCGGCGCCGATGGTGTGCATGTATGCGAATGTTCAACCCATTGATCGTTATCCTAAGCAGACCTGGCTAACGAGGCACCTGCAGTCGCGCGTCGTCCGCGCTGTAAACGGCGAAGAGTCGAAAGCTGAGCCCACAGGTCAAGCAGCATATCGATTCATGATTTCCGTCGCCACCCTGCTCGAAGATCCGGAAACGGCTTGGCTTGTGGAAGACCAGCCGGTGACGATGAATATCTTCTCAATCGAGGACCGAAGAATCGCTTGTTATCCATGTCGCGAGTAAGTAGGGACCGACTCTTCCTGTACTCTTTGACTCTCTCGAGCTGATGAGCATCCGCAGCTACACTCTGATGAATTTCGTTGGCATTCACCCAGACCAGGAGAATTCGACGGCCATCGAGGGTGAGAGAGAGTGCACATTTCGAGTCTCCTGTGACATGTTTTGATAATTGCATAGATTGGAATATTGCCGCATCTCTTGAAGGATTGCTCGAAGCCTACAACATGTTCGACCCCAAGCTGAAAGCTGTACTCAGGTGAGCTTCGACGAGACAGCCACGTACGTGGACACTTCTGTTAACCCCCATTAGGAAGGCAGAAGCACTGGACGACCTGAAGCTCTGGAAGCTGCTATCCAGAACGCCTCTTCCTCGCTGGGTCAACGGTAATGTCTGTCTCATTGGCGATGCAGCGCATCCAATGCTGCCACATTCTGGTCAAGGGGGAGGTCAATCGATCGAAGATGCGGCTGCGCTTGGCATCCTTCTCCGCGATCTAGACTTCACAACCGATGCCACGGAGAGGCTCCCTGCATTTGAAAGGCTACGATATCGCAGAGCTTCAGCGATCCAAATTCTGTCCAACCACGGGCAAGACCAAGCGCATAAGAGTCAGGAAGCCGCGCGACCGTATGTGGACGGCCATGTTCCTGGTAAGTACATAGTCGAGCGTGCTGGGAGATGTGATGAGACGCTGACGCTCGTTTGATAGCGAATCAAGGCGAATTCCACGAGTTTATGTATTCGTACCATATCATTTCGGAGGCTGAGAAGGTATTGGAGGAGTGTCGGAAGAGGGAGCGCTCGAATGCGATGGGTTGTGCAAACGGACTCCCGAAGACCGGTGACAATCTGAGTCTCCAGAATGGAGTGCGGTGATATCTGCACACAAGATACTGGGCAAAGCCGACCATTTGAGCGCTGAGCGGCACTGAAATTGAATATATCATCTCGGTCTGGGTCTCCATCCCAAGAGTGTACGACTTCCGGTGATCGAATGATGCAAATGATCGGATGCTAGCTGTCCATGAGTTGGCTAGTATTAGGTTCTGGCGCGTATGGTAGCTAAATTGCTCCATTCCCGCTCTGAGCACTGTAGGCTCTGTAGAAAATTCGACAAACGATTCCCTGAAGGCCACTCCATGTCTTCGAGCTCCGACATGATCAGTTTCAGCAAGCCTGCAGACTGTGCGATATCTGTGCCGCCTGCTCCACGCTCCGCTTTCTGAACCCGGATCCACGCCACAAGGCCGGCGTAAAATGTTGTGATCGGATGCCAAAGGAGCGTGGGACCCGATTTCATACTCGAAGCATTGCGCTTCGTCCGATATTCTTCCAGTAAGTCAAAAATCTTCCAAGCGATTTGCATGGTGCCATCGGGAAGACTTGGAAGGTCGGCTGATCGGACGGGCGATGGCTCACCAAAATGCTCGTCGACGAAGCAAGCCAGCAAGTCTCGCAAATGCGAGTAGCTGTGGACCAGCTACAAGCAACATTCGACAAAACGCATGGAGTACCCGCGGGCTGGCGTTAAATGCTGACTCTCTTGGTTTCCGCCTAATGAAGCAATGCTGATGGATCAGATCCAACGCAGGCAGCAGGGATCGAGCCATGCGAATGTATTGTTCCGTGCAAGAGGTGGCGAGGAATGGGTTGAAGTATTCAGCATTAGACTCCTGTGTCACAACATGCGCATCTGATGCGACGAGCTGCGGCCCTTTCGATCTGTACGAGCCGAGCTCGACATCCTCTCGCGATGAGATGATATCGCCACGAACAAGAGTCGAGATATTTAAGCCAGAAGCTTGTGCCTCGTGAAATCACATGATGCCTAGCCCGAGCTGTATCCCAAGGATATCGGCCAAGACAATGGTCAACAGCAGAGTAGCATCTTCGGAGTTCATGTCTCCCAAGGCGACAACTCGCTGGATCAGAAGCGCACTGTAGGCCTGGCGCAATGAAGCACCAGTGGAGAGCGGCAGAGACAGCTCAGAAGCTTTGAAGGAGGGCGCAGACCCGTACGTAAGGTAGCGCAGGGTGTCCAGCACAAACCAGAAGCTCATGAGCTTCGCCGGGTCTGCAAGTTGGTGTTCGTTGTATGCGCTTCGGCGTGTCCGCCACCGGGCTGGTTGATGGGATTGGTCATTCTGAGTCTTCGTGCAGCAGTGTCGGCGTGTCCATTCCATGCGTTGGTCCACGACATTGTGGCTTGGTCCAAATTGGCAATGCCGTAGACCTGGATGAGCACGAAGCTGGTGATCCAGTTCAATCATCGGGCATTACGATTGTTAATTTCGGCGGATGCCGAATGGACGTACACGGCTGCCTGCCAGAGGCGTTGAGTAAATTGCTTTGAGTCAGCGTCGTTGCTCAGCATACTTCCAACCGCTGTCATGGCAAACACCAGGTAGCGCGGCAGGTTTGATCGTGCTTTGGGACGGGCCCAAGAAAGGGACACGCTGCCAGAAATTGCGATTACATGTCTCGGCCAGCTGATGGGTCGCCGCGGTTGGTGGCAGTTCCGGAAAGTTGAAGAAAAGGCAGACAGGGTAGCGAAGTTGGAATTGATTGTGCATGAACGGCGCGACTTCCGGGGGCGAGCGTCCCTCAAGCTCATCCAAGCCTTCTTGGAAGTCGAGGCGCGCACTCTGCTCGACCCCGGCTCGGTCGAAGAACGATGGCTTGCCGGAGGGTGGAAGGGCTGCTTGGAAGGCCTTGACGAAGGCTTCTTGCGGCGGCAGCGAGTCTCAACCGCTGTCGAGGCTGCGCGGGTCCCGTTGGTCTAGCGTAGGATGAGCTCCTCACGACAACATTACATACGTATGTAGGTATGGTAGACGTACGTGGGAACGGGCTTGTGCTGTCTGAAGGCGCCGTTACCGGCATCTTCTCACAGTTGACGAGTCGCCAGTTGCAGGCGTGCAGTTATGCTCACACCTCCACCCATGCCATTGATGCAACTCGTGCGATTGGCGTAATCCTCCATGCCCACGTCCGTGCCACAGCGCCGACCAAGCGGACTATGCTGCGTGAAGATGTGATACAGGTTCGACGTCTCGCTAGTATCCCCGCTCGTGCACCGCGCCTTTGGACCGCGTGGCTATCCGGGGACGGGAGCTAGTGCAGGCGGTGGAAGTTCGACTGACATTCGCAATAACAACCGGGTAATTGTAGGTTGCTCGGCTTCGGACACACTGCTGGAACAGCGCACCGCGGGCGGAATGAGAACGTTCGAATGCAATCTGTGTCTACGAGCTTTTGCGCGCGCGGAGCACCTGGATCGTCATCGCCGAACACGTATGTATGGCGCCCGCTTGGTCTTCTCGCCCCAACACAGGCTGAGTAGCAGAGGCAGATACGCGTGAAAAGCCGTACCACTGCGAATACTGCAGCGAGAGCTTCGCCCGCACCGATCTCCGCCGCCGCCACGCGCTGGTCCGCCATCCCGAGCACTTTCCGCGCACCGCCTCGCCGACGTCCGACGATGATGGCCTCTCTGGCCGGCCGCGGAAGCGTCCGCGGACCGGAAAGGCATGTGACAATTGCCATGCGCGGAAGCTGCGATGTGATTCATCTCGGCCCTGTCAAAGGTGCCGGATGGGGGGCATGGCTTGTGAAGTAACGGCCGGGAGAGGCGCGGAGCGGGCCAGTGATAGGATACAACTTGCCACCTTCCCGAGCGCCCACAGTGACGCTTCTCTGGACGTACTCGTGGGGCAGACTGCGCCCGGCTACGACGCTGGCGGCATCGGGGCGGAAGGAACGGCGGACTTCGGTTTGGAGCCGGAGCCACGCGACCCTCTCAGCGTCGGCATCGGCAACCATGACATCTACGCTGCGGGCCTGTACGATACACAACAGCCAGTGCAACCTCTTTCAGGAATCAGTGACTTCGACAACTTGCAGTTTCATAAGGAGCACGTCGACTGGGGCAGGCTGCTGGGCTACTATCAAGAGCCGTCCGCCATGCAGGACGCCTTTGCTCCCGGAGATACATCCTTCGCCCCCTTCAACTTTGACCCTATGCTGTTTGCCGACACCCACACTCCGCGTACAGCGGCCGGCAGCAACAGCAGCAGCAACGCGGAAGCATACGTGCAGTTCCGCAGCCACGCAGGCGACGAGATGTCCCGGCCAAGCTCTCCTCGCGCCGTCGAGGCCAAAGAGCGCTGGTTCTCAGACGATGCACCCCAAAGTCCGAATCCGGCTGTGCTGCAAGATCCGCAGACATTTCCACGACCATGTCGCGGGATGGTTCAGCCTTTTCCGAGAGCAAGAAATCCGAATTACTTCCTCTACCAAGCGGGAATGGTACTTGCTGATGGCGGCCGTTGGAGCACTATTCTGTAGCGCAAAAAGGGCCACCGATATCGCGAAGTGGCTCTATCACGTTGGCAAACAATATCTACTGTCAACGGCAAGTTGTATAGCACTCTTGAAATCGCACTTGTCCTGACGTTTGTGACGTAGGCTACTGGTAGGCCATTTTTCGACTTCAGCAAGCCAGAAGCTGTAGCCACAATTGAAGCGGTATCTATACCTTCAACAGAATACGGCTAGCCACGTACCACTTGCTGATCGCTGTAGTTCGTCCTTCTCGAGCTCTTCGGCTATCTCTGCGAAGACAAGCGCATATACGAGCTTATCGAGGTACCTCATCGCCACTTGATACAGGTGAGTGGCATCCTTCCGACCAAGGCCCATAAGCAAGCCGCCACTGAATGCGTCAGATTGCCGTCAATGCAGCAGTGTACGATAGGAGTGAGCTTGGCATGGGCGAGAACAAAAGGCAAAGGTAAGCTTTTGGAAGTTGTGACCACACGCTGAAAGCCACCAAATTGATAGATTTTTCCGGCTACAGTATCCGGGAAGCGCTCCTTGTTCTCGATTGCTACCGAGAGGTCCTACTTCAACGACCGCCCGGGATTGCCTTTCACCGTCTGTTCCCTCATGATCTTTCCTCTCTTGGGTCATCCCCAGACCGTCTGCCAGAGGTTGTGTACAAGATTATGATGCATCCATTACCAGGTGCGGCCCTTGACGCAACCCCGAACAGTTTGAGTGCACTTTGTGCTCTAGCATGGTTCTCTTGGACTGCAGCGCCAGGTGAACCGACCGGCTATGTGAATGACACTTTGATTACAGATGCGATCGAACTGATGCTCGATCGCTGTCGCTGCGCCTGCACTAACCCTCCGGAGCGTAACATCATGATGCTATTCCACGGCATTAGCATGAATCTTTTCGTGTCCCTGACGGCTGTTCAGAACTCGGCAGTCAAGTACTTGAAAGGACGCAAGGAGTCGAAGTTGGGGTAGCACTTCGGAAAGAACAGTCGTCATCGCCCTCTCGCCGCGAAATTGGACCTCATCGATCCCTTCACGAGTGACAGACACCGCTTGGAGGCAGTTTGGCATTCGAACCATATCATCACCGTAGCTCAAATGTTCAACAACGGCACTCATCGTACGACCGGGACACTACCTCTTGTGTATGGAGGAACCATAGGCTGAACCGATGAGGGCCAATCGATCAAATGGAAATGCTCACATCGAGGGCCGAGCGGTGGCACTTCACTTCCCGCACTGCGTAATGTCCGCCACCCTCGCCCTGTGGTGCGACGCTCTCCGTGATGGAGAGACGGCAGCCAGCGTGCAAGCCTCGAAAGAACAGTTGATGCGTGGTATCCGCATCCTGGAGAGCACAGAGGCGTCAAGCGACATTCAAGCCTGTTTCCGCTCGATCCTGGTCGATATGTACAGGGCACGTGGCTGAGTCAAAGCTTACCATCCAATTTCTATGCACTGCAACTACGATTGGGTGAGGGTCGAGGCATTGAATGTCGCTATTTCGGAGATTCTAATGTCAAGTTGTTACTTGCACCACAACAACTTAGTGGCTCTAATGAGAACGGAATTTACATCTCGCTTTCTATGAACACGCCCTGATCTGTATCTTTTATCCGAAACGTGCGCTACCAACCCGCCACAGCTACGCTTTGCTGAACTGCTGGCAAATCAAGAGGCCTGTGGTGGAATAACCGGGAGCACCAGATAATTTTCTCGACCAGCACCAAGCTCGATATTGTTCAGGCCCTTCAGCTTCGCTTCCGAACGGTCATCGGGTTGGTTGTGCGTAAAGTATCCGGAGCCTTGAGTGTCGTGGCTCGCGATTTCGAGCACCAAACGACCCTTTGGCTCAATCATAACATTGGTCGGCCAGATTTCGACGTCCATTGTGTATACCTTGTTCAGCTCGACGGTCTCGACATCGGCGGAGCGATAGTTGCGGTGTGGCAGGTAGGGTCTGTGCTTAGGATGGGACTCATCGACTTTCCCCAGAGAAGCGCGGAGCCAGCCTTTAACAATGGGTATTGGATCTCCGGCTATGCCGGTATAGAAGACTAGTCAAGGTCAGTCAGCGGAAACTGGACGATGTCGAACAAGTTGCTGGACTCACTCTCATTGCCGTCAGGCCTGAGATGCCTCAGGGTCACGAAAATGTCCATCTCCCTGGGTTGGCTCCCATCCAAAATTGACAGCGACATGGAGACTCTCAGGACTGGATGTCCGGTGATCTCTGTCTCCTCCACAAATGGATCAGTGTAGAATTGTACTTCGCCGCTACTTCAAGTTAGCAAACACCCGGGTCCCTGGTTATGATACTTGACGGAGGCTATAAAACATACTCGGGAGCACTGTACGATATCCGCCCCTTCTCTGACTCTGCCATCGACCCAAGAGTCTTGTCCTTTCGAAGGTGGAATTTTCGATACTCGGTCCTCGCAATTGGCCATTCGCTCTCAAGCCGCCGAGGAAAAGTACGAAGCTCGTCTTCTGCACAGTTGTACCTCGGAGCCCCTTTCCGGAGCACCAGATCGACTGGGATACGACGCTTGCCATGCGTTTTCCAACCGTTGGCATCTTGATCTTTCAATAAGGCGTCGAGAAACGAGCGCTGCACTTCTACTTCTTGATCGTAATAGAAGGGCAAGTCATGCCGCCCAGTTATGCACCTCAAGAATTTGAATTCGGATCCAGCGTGGATGTAACCCTGAATATTACCGCGCAGGTGTGAGAAGGATACCGCCCTATTCCGCGTGTGCGCAAAGTTAGCTAGAGGTTCACGTACGACGATTTGCTGCCCGAGAGACTGAACCCAATTTGCCACACTCAGCAAAGGTACCTCAATATCGGACAGATCGAAATCTTTGCTTGCATAGTATGGCTCATCAAGAAATTTGAACTTCGCGGTATCGACGGTCTGGTCTTGCCAGTTACGCTCGCGAACATCGTCCTGGAGGTCACCGTCGAGAGTGTCCTCACCCCAACCCTTAGCTGCACGCCCGGGCCGGCCGTACTGGTTGGTCACGACTTGCATATTCCACCACCGATCAATGAAGGTGTTTGACAGAATGCCGCCATGCCGGACCCTATCGCGATAGTAATCGGACATTCCTATGCACAGTGAGTCCACGCTGAGCCAGATCTTCGTAAAACGGCGGCACAAACATTCCCAGGGTATCATCGCCGCCAAACCTTTCGGCCGGCGCGCGGCTGCCCGCCACTGCGATTCCGCATAATAGCTGATCCCTAGCAGGCCCATCTTCCCTGAGCTCTAGTCTTGAGATGTTACTTACTTGATAACATCGAAGAAGCAGTCTGCCGTGCCTGCGCTCATAGTATCAAGGAATCCCGGAGACTGGCCCGTGCATCTTTCGTCGGCTTGTACCACGACATAGTTGTGGGCTGTCCAGTACGCAGGGTCAGGTGTCTCCCAGGCCGCATCTTTGGATTTGTGCTTCGGATTGACGTCGGCGAATGATTTTGGTCGGAAGCTGCTCTGATGTTAGCCGTGATCATCTGGCCTATTGCAATGGCTGGTCAGGGTGAACCACAAGAGACAGATGCGTACTTGGCATATGGAATGTCTTTACCATCTGCAGAAACGCTGTCAGTCATTGACTCCCATCCGTATTCGATCGGTGTACGTACATGGTCCGTAAGTCACGAGAACAGGGTAGCGCCCTTCACTTCTCGGCCGATAGACGTTGGCACGAATTATGCCGCCAGCTTGCTTGCCTTGAAGCGTGATATCCACATTCTTTTCGACAATGTAGTTGTCCATCTTGGCTTCTATTATGGTTACATGCGACGACAGCTGTGCTGTACGTCTTCTTAAATTCACTGTGGACTCATCATCCTCATGGCGAAGAGGCCATCTTCAGAAGCAGATCCTCGCCGACTTCCAGAGCCGCAGGTTGGATGTCAAGCCTTCCCCAACAATGCCGGGCAGGCAGTTGGAAAGCCGGGCGCCGAGGCGTCCATTTGGCCACCTGCAATCGTTCATCACGTGGACTTAGTCTAGGTCCAATAATGCACAATCAGTCATGATAGTATCTGGCACTGCGGTTAACAGCATCAGGCTCACCAGAATTGACAGAATAAGTTCAAACGCCAACCGCATCGCAACATCCACAACAACTCAACAAGGCGACAACTCCGGCTCGGTGCTGCGTCTGAGGGGAGCAGGCGCCACCGCTACAGCGAATTCCAACGAGCAACAATGGCAATTCGCAAGTCCATATGACCCCGATGCCGTTGATCCAGATCGCTACTGGGCAGCGAACGACCCAGACTGGGACTACTCTAATGGCAACCCTCCGAACGTGCTATGGCAAGGACAGAATACTGCCACCCGCGGCAATGGCTCTTAACATACATACTTCCTCTTTGCTGGTGTCAACATGAATGGAGTAAGTAACCCTACGGATCTACCGATAGTGCTTTCCGAAGCACTGACTAACCAACATCACTGCAGTATTTGAACCGAGGATGGAGGGCGACTGTAGGTCAATTTACGGACCGAGTTCGGAGATATAAAGTGTCCGTTGAGGACGGACTGTGGTGATGAGTCGCTTCTAATGGCGGTGAAATTTGCAGGGGGCAGATGCAATATGCGTTTAGAATGTATCTGCGGTTGATGGCGCCACCACTGCACCATTACTTAGGTCGTACGACGCAGTGAAGACAAAGATTGATTTCGGGTGGCACCGCAAAGTACACAGTGCTATTTCTTAGGGCTGAATCTCGAGGATGAGGGTTACCATGAATCTTATCCGTCCTTGGATTGTCGTTATGCGCAGCTAATTTGGACTGGATTTGACAGACCCAATTCCTTGATGACCAGTGTAATTGCACCGGACCTGATTCACGCACGTCTCACATGAGTGGCCGCGTTGGAGCCGAGCGCAGAGGTTGGCTTCTTCAACCAGCTTAAGCCTGATAGCCGAAATGCATCTTTAACTTATGTCAACGACATGTCAAGAACTGTTTTTTTAAAGCATGTTTAGTGAAAGCTCTCTTGTTATTGTTTATATCCAGTGTTGGTCATGTCCAACCCATCAGAACTACTGAAGCAGGCCCAGAGCGCATATCGGGACGCCCGAACCCAACGGCTAGGGTATCGCCTCTTCCAGCTAAGGGGACTGCATAATCTGTTACAAGAGAACAAAGCAAAACTTGAAAATGCCAGTACTGCCGACACTTCCAAACTGGACTTGCGCCGCTCCCAACGCCTGGAAGACGTAGTGGACTTTGTGAGCGAAGTGGCCAGGCGAGTTTTCGACGACCTTAGCCGGAAAAAGGCCAGTGACCTAGCAACGGTCTCAGCAAGCTCTGTGTTGATTCTCGGAAATGCCCAAGGTGAGGCCTTCTCGATTACTTCGATAGTGATGCTGACTGAGTAACCGCTACAAGATCCTATTGGATCTCTCGTTTGTCCACTTGCCTCCAGCATTGCTGGAGGATCATGTGCAATCGTGAAACCGAAGGAAGGCGCGCTGGAAGTCTCTCGGCTCATCGAAGGCTTGCTTCCAACCTATCTCGATCGAGAAGCATTCCCAGTCACGACTCCTCCCTTGCATGAGGTGCTACAGCTCAGTTTCGAAGTCGTCTCCCATGGAGGCGATTTGCCCTCTGCGCCCTTATTACATATGCAACAGCAAACGATTGACTATGGCTCTGGGATCAACGTCGTCACATCTCTGGACGCGAACAGTGTGGGACCTAAGCATCTTCTGGCAGCACTTGCCTTATTTGAGAGGCATTGGAGTCCTCAAGCAGCAATCAATGTAGCGCTTGTCCGTCAATCAGAGGCTGAACTTCTGGTAGCAGAGTTGAGCAAAACAACCGGGTCGTCGTACGAGATTAGGGATCCTCAGTATCTGCTATCTGCACAACAGGCTTCGGGCCTTGTGTTCATCCCCGTCTCGTCGACAGAAGAGGCTATGCTCCGGCTACCACAATGGTATGTCAAATTACTCTTTGTCGCTTTATAAGTGTTTCATAAGCTAATCGACATCACAGTAACATCGATCACTTCGCCTACTTCGGCGACGCCATCTACGGCGAATACATGCTCAAATACCTTCCACGCGTCTCGTCAGCTTCGATCAATGCATTCAAGCCCAGTCAGCTATATCGTGCCATGTCCGCAGAAACGTTCCAGCACACGCGACCTTTCGAGTCACGGCAAGCTTCGCGAGCCGTGATATCACAGGACGTCGATGAACGTGTGCAATTCCCAAAACTGCAAATGGTAAGCTTCAAACCGGCAAACTTCTTCCCCACCGGGTTGCAGAGGATCTCCGCGGTCATACTTGGCGGTACTCTGCTCTATCAGATCGTTAGAAGGCTGAGATAATCAGAAACATGGTAGCATAATGGCTCTCTCAGATCGAAGTTCTTGACATTTTCTTTGAGAAGGTAGCCAGTTGGGTGCGAAAGGAAGACATCACATAATCGGAACCCAGATCGCCTCTAAACTAATCTAGTGCAATGCATGACAATACCTGCTGACTTAACGTTCACTGGCTCGCGCGAGACCTGGAAAAAAAATACCTGGGACGGGAACTACCATCGTTAATAGATCCATTATGTAGCACACTCTTTCCCTTTCAGCAGTGGTGTATTGATTGCTAATATATAGGCTGCCAGAGCATGTAATCTCGTATAAATATGAGTTGCGGAAAGGCGTCAAGAGAATGTGCGAAGAGATCTCGTGCAGTGTGAACGTGCCCAAGGGTACCCGGCTCCGGAAATCTTATCATGGTACCTAAGGTGCCTAATGAGCTTAAAGTCGATAAGCGCAAGAAGATGGCGACTAATGCAGGCCAAACCCCAGAATTTGAAATATTAAGGCTGGAAACCCGAAAATGATTTGAGATCTTCGACTTCCATCGTCCAGTACTAGGAAACACCCTCTCACTACGGCTCTTGTGCCGGTGTGGCCGCCGTCATAGGCACTCATCACGAGGACACTATTCCAGGAGGTGTTCACCTGCTGCAAGCACACAAGGAAATGTAGGCCGATAGTAGGAATCCGACACCTTTTGAGTGGCTACTGAGCCGGCGCGAGATGTTGCTCGAAGATACCCGATGCTTGGAAGCATCTGTCTGCCATCGCATCTTTCTCGCGTAGTGTGCAACTCATGCATGGGGTATGCAAACCAGGGCGTATCCGGAAACTCCGCAAGAGCCTTTTCCCACGATGGAGAGACACACCATGCCTAGTAGCTTCACACCACTCCTGACCAAGCGGAGCGAGATGGTTAGTTCAGCAATGAAACGCGGAGCAAGCCCCTAAGCGGACTTATAAAGGGCAGAAGGAATATACTTCAGAATGGATGGACAAATGCGACAACCTCTTTCAGATCCCTCGAGCTTACCCTCCAGAGACAGCATCCCTTCCACCTGTTACTGGACTCTGCAATCCCTTTCAGCCAGGTCGCCAAAATGGAGAAAGATTCTTCATCGGTTTCGACTCTACCAAGCATGCTCTTACGCCGCTTCGGGCGGAAGACACTCTTCGTCTTACTGCTAACCTTCCTGGTTGAGATTGCCATAGTCGCATGGCTGGCATTCTTGTGGGCATCGGACCCCAGTAACCAATTATGGCATTCCATTATGGTTAGTGGCTGGATCACTCGAGCCATCTCTATTCCGACGCTCTTTCTTCGTACTGCTGTAGACTTTCAGAGCGGATACGTAGCAGCAATGGTGGCCGGCCTTGCTCTGGAGAGCGGTGGTTCAGTACTACTTCGCCACGCTCCCCTGATATCTACAGCGCGGGCAGACCGCACAAGACCCAGGAAACTTTTCCTTCCCATTGTCCGAGGAGCCGCGGGCAGGTACCTGAAGAATACATTCAATCTCGGCACGCTTACACTGTTGTGCTTCACAACTCTGGCGCTTCAGTTCAGCAGCACTGTCTTACTGTCTGACCTTCACCTTGGTCAGATGCCAGGTTTGAACCTCACAAGAACTGCAACGTACGACTTTGCATACGAGCCCGAGCGGTATCTGGGTATTCTGCCTAGTGGCTGGGCTCACTGGTTCAACGTTCGCTCTCGCTTTCCACAACACTCCCGCAACAGCCGCTAACGGGTATAGGCGCAATATCCTCTCCAAGTCCGGACCACGACTTGGCGTCGTAGCCCTCCAGCCTTTCCAGCATTCGCGGAGTATTCGGAACCGGCAGTCCCCGTCGATGGTGTTGATGATACGGGCGTTCTGCTTCGAGCACTGCTGCCCTTTCCCGACGCATTGTCGCGTGAAACAATTCGTAACTACACAGGCAAAGCCTTCGTCCTTGACTCTCGTGTACGTGGCCTCACTGGCTTCACGTGTGACTGGCATAATAACGCATCATCGGTAGGTTTCATGCCAGGCACCTCATATACAAGCGGAGTCGCTCTCGACGGGCTCAAGATTTGGCAGCGAGCGGACCTGGCCCATCACCGATCTGACTAGTATGCCAATAGTAAGCTCGGTGAGAGGCGCCGTGTCGCCATCGATCGCGGCCGATCGACTTTGGGCTCCCGACGACACCGTCCCATTCGACTGCGCATATCTTGTTGCCAGCCCATCACTCACAATTTGTGCAATAGCTGCCACCACTGGTACCAATGAAACGGCTTATTGGATCGGTCAGCCCAATCGAGGAGGAGGGCTCAGTACGTTGATCACCGTCAAAGCCATTCTACGAGGGTCAGGTGTTTGCTAACTCCTCCATCTTTACGGCTGTCCTAGTCAGCCAATTTGCAAACAACACCAATATTACGGACTTAAACATGTGGTCGCAGAACGCGAACGAAACGATTACATGGGGGAGAGCTTTCCTCGTCCTTAACGTAACAAGCCGTTATTACCAACCATTCCATAGCTACTTGGAGTGGTACGCGGATACCGAATCGTTGTACCCAGACGCTCCGGAAGGGCTCTTCAGGAACTACAGCATCTCACACGATGATAGTCTGCACATGAGTAGACGCGGTTCCTGGTTGGACGTCGCCACCCAGAACGGTCCGGCCAATATTAGCATCTCTCTATGTTATGCGGCCTGGGATACGGCCAGACTGGCCATAGAAGCAAGTTCGGATTCTAATCGTACAGAGGTAAGTTATTGCGGCACGGCCTGGCGGCAAGCATATTTAGAGGCATAAGTTGTCATCATATCTCTTAGTCGAAGCTTACTAACCACGCGATGTTCTCTAATAGCCGATCGCACACTGGAGCGCAGCTCAAGGATATCACACAATCCCAGATGTCGGCCTACAGCTTGGAAACCGGGTTTCGGGTCCACAAGATCTGTCTTCGCGCGGGATCCTGCGCATGGCATATAAAGAGTCTTTCGTTCCCCTCCCGGAGGACGCTATACCGGCATTAGTCGTACCACCATCCCAACGACTTAGTCACATGCTTTCCGTGGAACCTCAGGACACGGGCAGCACCATGGAAACAAATGTTAGTGCTATATGGCTTCCTCAGGCAAATAAAGTCATGGGAGACCTAGTATTCGAAGAATTCACGCCTTATAGCCCTGATCGGCTTCTATTCGGGGCCCTGAACCCTGATGCTGCACTTACAGAGCTCTTCAACGAATTCATGGAGGCTAGCGGCTCGCTGGCGCGCTCACTGTCGTCACTGATCACCGTTCTCTCAACTATGGTGTGTTGCGCCCTAAAGCCTCTTCTGCAGTGGTTCCCAATGCCCTACGTCTGTCAAAGCTTTGCTAACGGCTTTGTTCTTCAATGCAGGTATACTATGATCAGATGCCGCAATATGAAGCCTCAAGCGAATCCAAACAGGTGTACTATACAACGGTCCTGTTTCCACAAACCTATCGCGGACTCGCCCTGCTCGTCTCTGTGCTATTTCTCCATTTGGCCATCATAGCGGTCATCATGGTGGGCTTTGCTCTTTGGTCACGACATACTCTACTGGGAAATTACTGGCACAGTATTGCGCAGCTCTACTCCTTCGACTCCCTACTCGTCAGCAGTACAGTGTCGACGGACAAAGAGCTAAGAGAGTGCCTACAAGCCAAAGGACTAGGCGATTGCAAAGTTAATACAGAGCTATTTGGGCCAGGGGGCCAAATTTTTGTCGCTGAGACTGGGAAGGAGAGCAGGGCCTTAAGCTCTTCAACTACCTTGACTCCATGCACATGAGCGTTCGCTCACGACTTGGAAAAGACTTTGCGGGATCACGCTAACAGCCGCGAGCTGCCGCCGCGCATTTGACGATGAGTAGGCCGCTGATGCAGTGAGGCCGAAACAAAGCGGGGCAGTCGTTTACAGCTGAATGGCAAGGGTCAAAATGCCCTGCCAACAAGACTGTTTTTTCCTATTGACGAAGTCTCCACATCAGTTTTCCCTAGATGTCAGAATAGTTTGGCAAAATCTGCAGGTCATCTTTTCTAATTATTACAATCGCATAGCCGATAAGCTTTCAAATTGCCCGCATTCGCAGATACGTGAGGTCGAATTGAACCACCAAAGACAAGCCATCGAAGTTGTTGAGCCGTCGACACGTTGTCGTTTTCTGAGAAGCGCAAGTCTCAAGAAACACATCTTATCGTACGGCCAGCATGACGCAGTCTGATACTCCGTTCTGATGGATGTGGGTGATTCGCAATACCGACGCCCAGTTCTCACAGCTAAGGTGCTCCAAGCCGCAATGTCGCCAGAACGGGAGATATCCCGTCCTTGGATTCATCAAGGAGCGATTCCGACGTCAAGTATTGGCGTGCAAAGGGAGCTAGTTCACAGGTTGTTGCATTAAAGTAGTCGGGCACGGGCTGATCCCGTCCCGGCTATGCCTGATCCGGCCACTCGGCCTGTGCGCGTCGTTCGACTATAATTCCACCGCAACTTCAAGAATTTTCTTCCCTCCCACCTTTGCAGCGTACCACAAATGTCTACCAACTACTGGACCCTTCTGGCCGTGACTGGCGTCGTTGCCATTGTCACTTTTGGAATACCTTTGCTCCTGGCCGAGGTATTCCCTTGGCGAAGTTTATGGAATCAGCGTCATGGTAGACCTACTGTCAGAGAAACTTCATACAAAGGCAGGACAGTCCTGATCACTGGCGCAAACGGCGCATTTGGCTCCAGGGCTGCCAAAATATTTGCTCACCGCGATGTCGAAACTCTCGATTTTGGTTGATGTCAAAGATTGTGCAGGCGTGAAGGAGCAAATTGAGGCCAGAGCTCATTGGGAAGAACAAGACAAAGCCCAAAATCCTGGTCTGGCAAGTCGACATGATGACCTTCGCAGGATGCCAGGCGTTGGAGAAGAAAGCACGTGAGCTGAAGAGCCTCGATCACGTCTTGATGACCGCCGGTATCCTCTCCTTCAATCGCCGCGAATCACCTGAAGGCTGGGAAACTTGTAAGTCTCCCTCTTTCCCACACCGCCTATACAACCACAGGATTCTAACGTCCCCACATAGCAATCCAAGTCAACTTCCTCTCCAACGCGACTCATCGCGCTTCTTCTCCTCCCCCTTCTCAAATCCTCTCCAACAAATCCCAACCCTCCAGTCCTGACCTTTGTCACCACCTTCGGCGTCTATCCCGCCTCGCTCACCATGTCCGTCCCCAAGACCGGCTCCTATCTCAAACGCCTCAGCAACAACAAGGACGGAATGGAGCAAGGGCATCAGTACGGACGTTCCAAGGCCCTCCTTCTGTACTTCGCCCGCGAACTCGCAGCCCGAGTCTCCGCCGCGGAAGCGCAAGGCAAAGGCATACGCAAAGTGACGATCAACAGCGCCGACCCGGGCTCAGCGTGGACAGCCACTCACGAATCCAAACCAGGCCAAGTTGATCCCGAGGTTGATCATGAATTTTGGAGCGAGAGATCCGCAGATTTGCGCCACTGCTTTGGTGAATGGGGTTTCGGCTTCGGAGGATGGGCATGGGAAGATCATGCAGGATTTCGACACTGCGCCGTAAGTATTACAGATTGCAAATGCGTTCAGCAAGCTTTTCGATCTGTTCACTGATGAGGCGATGGCAGGTATCCTCCTTTCATGAGCAGGAAGCATGGAAAAGCAGCCCAGAAGAGGGTTTGGGATGAGACAAGGCGGGAACTGGAGACTAAAGTGCCAGATGTCAAGGCTGTCTACGAGATGTTAGATGCATCGTAGTTACCCTGTGCTGTAGGCTACTCTGCCTGTTGCGCTGAGCGGGGCGAGCGCCTTAGCGTTCGGTCATAATGGGATGCAGCGGAAGCGAGAATTTCTAGCATCCGCGGTGGGTAATCATTTACATTGGAGGCGAACCTCTTCTCAATTCGGGCATCGAACACGTCACTTTGATTGATGATAGCGATTATTTTCCAAGAGCAGTGCTGGTAGGATTGAGCTCGCGGATTTCGCGTGGCTTTAGCTTCAAACCCAACAACCGAACTTGAAGTTCTTCTCTCCCAGCCTCCATAAAACACTTTCGCCGGTTCGATACCGGTCTCCACCTTGCACGGTAGTGTTTACACAGCAATCTAACCCCATTCACCGAATGTCAGGAAATGGTTGATTTTCTACAGTGGCTACATTATGATGTTGTAAACCTCAGTCAGACGCGCCTACATTCGCCCATGATAAAACTGTGCACAAGCCGTGGTCGGGCAACGTGAAGCCGAGAAGGGTAACATATCTCTGCAACCTGAAAGAGCTCGGTGAGCGAAGTCGTCGCCTAACGTGAAGTGGAATAACAGCATTCAATACATATATGGCTAAACGCTGGGACTCATCTGCACGCTACCTACACTGCAATAGCAATCCGTGATCAACACCCTTAGTAAACAGGATGTCCACTCCTGTCTTACGATGCCCGTTTGCTTCTTCGGAGACTCGGTAATTTGGGAGTGTAATCTCCTCGCCAACGGCAAGACTCTCCAGTGGAACATGAGTAATATTTTCCTGATCTGTGCTGAGAATTCGAATCGGATCGACCTCCTGGCATTGTGCGGTCCATATGGCCTCCGTCCAAACTTCAGGGCTTTGAACTTCAGAAATGCCCTCGGTTTTCTTGGAACCAGTACGGTTCTCTCCTATAAGATGCAGATGGAGCCAACTGGTCGCGACGAACGTAGGCACAGACAACAACAGTTTTGATGCCCTCTGGCTAATGCTCTCATCCGATACACTTGAAGATGGCTCTGTAGGGGCAAGACTAGAGGACCCATGTGCTGTTCCTAGGTTATGCTCCGGCCTTTGGGGTCTCTGGAACGTGGAGCGGTTGATAAGGTCAGCATTCTCTACTTCCTCGGCACCACATAGTCGGAGCTCCTGGCGACTTGCGGAATTGGGCTGAGGAGAGGAACATGATGGGGAGCCCCTTTCTAAGAGAGTTGTTGTGCTCTTCGTGCAGGATACCGCTGAGACGGTTGTCACGGACAAGCTGGGGGATGGCTCGCTCATCAGGTTGGCAGAGCTCTGACAAGGGTAAGGGCGAAATGCGGTGCGCCTCTTCGCAAGTCGAATCTCCCCATCTAATCGCGCGTGTACGCCTTTCATGGCTTTCCTGAAGCGCTTGAGTGTCTCGTGGGTATACTGCGCAAGGTCTGGAACGGTCCACTGTGAGAATACCTGCCGATGCGCCTTGTCCGTTACGAACATACCGTGGCTCTGAATAAAAGCGTTGCACAAGAAACACGCCTCCTTGGACGCAGCGATAATCCGAGGCCACGGTTTGGGCGCATGAAGCTCGACGTCCACGATAATTTGCACTTCTGCGTGGACATATCGCGATTTCCCTCCCGTGTAATGCGGAGTGAAGGGTTCAAGGATCCGAAGTTGAATGTTCGAGCATAGTTCACGGTGGGCACGTGTCATTGTCACGAGGCCGCGACACACCTTGGAGTATTGCGCGACTTTCAGCAGATCCTGAACGGCGCGGCGATCTGCCGTGTATGGAATCGCCCCTGTTTTTAAGAGGCTATCTATTAACGACGCGCCGTCCTTTGTCATAAGGAAAGCGAGATCGACTATTTTGCGGACCTGCGGTTGCCAATCATTTTGGTCAAGGCGCTCGAGGTAGGTAAACAGACGTTCTAGCTCCTCAACTTCTGATAGGAGAGTCGCATAAGTGGAAGTTTCCGGTTCGTACCATGTAGTCTTTGCTTTCCCGAGCAGCGCGCTGAGTCTCGTGTGAAGAGGCGCGGATTGACTTCGACCCCTTTCATGTACCGGCCGTTCATAATGCTGCGAGCCTAGCCTCCCGAGTATTCGATTTAAATCGAGCGATAAGACGGCGTTATATATCAACTCCGCGCACTCATGTCGCCGAAGCTCTTCACATATGGTTAGATTTCGGGCTTAAAAGGGCTCTGAAGTCATTACTCACTTTTGCTCGCACATTGTTGCATTGCATGGACTGCATTATGGAGGGTGGTCGCGACTTCTGAATCCAAACCATCGTTGGCCGCAACGCGAATGAGCAGCGAGCCGTGCAATTCCTGAACAGCGCACGCTGTAACGGCGGTAGCCTTGGCTTTATGGGCTGCGATGAATGATATGCCGCTGGCGAGCTGCTGCTCCATTACAAAGGACATCTGGTAGAGCCCAGAGTTCTTTGGCCAATCCTGCTCGGCGAGAACGAAAGATTGTGGAACGTGTGCCTTTGCATTCTCCAGGTCCTGCATTGCTTTCTCGAATTTAGCTCGACTCAGTCCATCCCATATTGAGCGGCCGACTGGCGCATCTGCAACTGTTAGCTTCATCTCTGGGAGAAGGTAAACTGTCGGCTTCGCTGAATCGTGAAACAGGTGTCAATGCGGCCTCAAATGTGACTCAGGACGAGGCAAGAGCTCATCCACAGCAGTTTGAAAACGCATCGTGCATGTTACATCGAAGCGAACTAATCAGATCGGTCGCAGGGGGGCGGGCTGCATGCGCCCTTATTCTATCGCACCCAAGTCTCTTCCCATTTCGCACTCAGTGCTCATTTGACATGGGGCACGACTTGTTGATCGTTGGTCTTCCGAATCGAATAGCACGATTCACTTCACCGTGCATTTGCTCAACACGCTCCATCGAAACGGTAGACTTATATGAGCGACGTGGTGGCTTTGCTTCTGAAAGTCGAACTGGTTGACGCATATTCTGGCCACGCATATTCCTGGCAACGCATGACGTACGTGCCCTTGAGTATGATTCCAGACGTTTCAGTGCATTGAAGAGGTCGTGCGTAACGGCAAAGCGGAACTTCTCGTTGACCAAAAGAGTTTGCCGGAGAGCAGAAGCTCCGGTGTTGGTTCTCGACCTCTCGTATCCCTCTCACTTCGCGTAGATCTGCGATTGCTGTTCCTGCACCTCGCTCTGTCGGAACTTTGGCAATCGGTCTATTTCAGATCGTACGAAGTATCTGTGCCAGTTGATCCGCGGATTGCCGGTCCTCCGCGTGCTGCTTCTGACGTGACCGCTCCCAAATTCGAGTTGCCGGGTGCCTGAGTTACATCAAACTCGTCCTCCCCCCAATCTCACTACTGCCCTGCCCATCCGACATCTCGCCATTCCTCCCGACCACAAACTCCTTATAAATTGCTTCCAGCCTTCTCCGCTCGCGAACCCCAATCGAGGATCTAGTACCCGCCAGGCTCTTCTGCAGATGCTGCCATGAAATGACGGGTTGCGGGTGCTTCGCCTCCTCGACAACAGCGCCGTTCATTTGTTTGCCTCCACCCGCCGACGTGGGACGCTGCTGCTGCTGCTGTGCATGACGCTCGGCTTTCGCCTTTCGACGAGCTTGCTGCAAGGCGGAAACTCTGGCTGCGATTTGTGCCCGCTCCGCCGCAACAGCGGAAGCTGACTGGACACCGTTTGCTTGCTGGTCGCTGTCATTGAGGCGGAAGTATGTGAACTCCGAATGCTTGCTGCCGCGCCCTGCACTCCCCGGTCTTCTCTTCCCAAGGTCTTGAGAACTAGCGTTTGCAGGCCCAAGGACGTCGTGGATGGCTTCAAGATGTGCATTGTACAGCACAGCTTGTAAATCAGCGCCGGAATAGCCTTCTGTCCTTCGGGCCACTTCAACGAGGCTGTGCTCATTCTGACCGAGGACTGCGGGATCGGTTTTTAGTTTCCCACTGATCGCTCGCAGAATGTCCAATCTGTCCTCTTCGTCCGGCATGTCGCAAAGCAAACTCTTATCCAATCTCCCGGGTCGCAAGAGGGCAGGATCGATAAGATCTGGCCTCGACGTGGCCGCGAGAACATAGACTCCGCTCAGACCTTCAGCCCCATCCATCATCGTCAAGAGCATGTTGACCACTCGATCCGTCACCCCGGTGGAATCATGCCCACGCTTCGGTGCGATGGCATCGAACTCGTCGAAGAACAGGACGCACGGTTTTGCCGCCTCAGCCCGTTCGAAGAGGTCACGCACGCTCTTCTCCGACGCGCCGATGTACTTGTTCAGGATTTCCGGGCCTTTGACGGAGATGAAGTTCAAGCCGCACTCGCCAGCAACAGCAGAAGCGAGCAGAGTCTTTCCACAGCCTGGGAAGCCGTAGAGGAGGAGTCCAGACCGCAATCGTAGAGGACACTTCGCGAAGAGTGGCGCATACGTCGTTGGGTACTGTAGAGTTTCCAACAGAATTTGCCGCGTATGCTTCAGCCCGCCGATGGATGTGAAAGTGGTTGTAGACGAGTGCAGCGTTACGCCTCGTAAAGAAGCGGGAGTGAAGCCGTCGAGCGCCGCGGTGAAATCTCCCTCCGTCAGCTCCACACTGTCCGACAGCGAATCGTCCGAGACAGCGCGGATTAAGGCTTCGCTCCTTGCTCGGGAGACGAGTAAAGCCAAATCACCCGGCATATATCCGTCAGTCTGGCCGGCGATGTCAAGTAGATCCAGGTTCGGGTCAACGGCTGTGCCCTCATGACCAATAGCTATTGGCGATATGCCATCATCAGACCCTTCCATCCACTCGCTCGCAGCACTGCCGTTGACATCAGCCAGAGGTGACTGCACATCTTTCGCGCCTCGTCCAGCTTGTCGAACCAGCATCTCCAGTACTTTCCGTCTACCATCTTTGTCCGGTGCTTTCAGTGCCAGAATATCCCTCACCACATGGCCACCGACGATCAGATTGTGGAGCGCCTCCTTACTCTGCGCCGTAGCGAGGAGTACAACTCCCGAGTCCCTGCCGCAAAATTGTCGTACAGTGGATATTAGAAGCTCACTGACCTGCCTGCTGCGTCCATTCGCGTCCACCTGCAGTTCTGTCTCGACCGGGCATAGCCGGTCAAGGTCATCAAGGATCACTACTGCGCGGCCACCGAGCCGAGCTCCCCAAGATGCAGAGGCGAAGATCCGCTGGAGGGTGTCTTTGATCGTCTTCACCCTCATCTCCTCGGATACCACGCTCCGACAGGGGAAGTAGATGGTGTGGAAGAGGTGTTCGCCGTGCAGTTGGCGTGCAACATGCTGCGCGAGAGCGGTCTTTCCAGAGCCCAAGCCACCTGTCAATAAGACAGAAGCGCTATGAAGCAGACGTGACCGGGTTTGGTCGATGAGTGCATCAACGCCTACCAAAGAAGGCGCTTGCGCGGGTATTGGCTCGCCTAGCGGCTCCGGTAGCTTAGGCGGTGGTCTCTCAGGTTGGACGATAACGTCCAGTTTCCGACCCGACCCCAAGAGCCAATTCGTCCGTGGTTTTGACGGATCGCCTGGTGGTGTGGGATCGAAATCCAGGACACCACCTGGCCAGTCCTCTTGCTTGGGCAGCATCATGCCGTCCGTCAGTGGGCCATCTAGTAACGATTTGCCAAATATAGAGCTGATCCGTGTGACAGCCTGATCCTTCTCCGCCTTTGACTCGCCGCCGAATTTGAAGCCGTGCGGCTTCTTCGCCTCTCCGCCAGCGAAAGGCGTGAGCCGCAAACGCTTGACGATGGCGTCCTTGCTCGCATACTGAGATGGCTCTTTCAGCGCCGAAGCCGCCTTGGGCAGAGGAGCCGGCGCCGGCTCAATGCGCACGATGCCTCCCACCATACTCTCAGACCCCAGAACGGCACACAGCATGCTAGACAGCGCAACGTGGCGGGCATCGGGAGCATCGTCCCACGGGTATACCTTGGCCACTACTTTAGAAGCGGGCATATGCTCCGGCGAAGGCTGGCTTTGAGGATCGACTTGCTCCTGCAAGCCTGCAGGTGTGATAACGCTGGCACAAACCCACGTGATGCCTCGCAAGGTTCTGGAGGTCAAAAGCCCGCGGTCCAGCCATACCTTCAGGCCTTCATCCTTCATGTCGGCGCTCTCATCGTCAAACCACTCGTTCTGCAGTCCTCTCGTGACTCCTCGGAGGAACAGCGGCGGTCGCGTCTTCTCGTCTTCATGGCCGCTTTTATGTCGTGTTGGTCCTGCCGTGCCTGCGCTCCGGCGGCTCGCACCCGTCACGCTTCTGTTCTCTCTAGAACTTGTTGGGCGAGACGATTGCCGTGTCCTTGGTGCCACAATCACTTCCGCATCTGGCGATATCTTCACAAACGGTTGGGTACTTGCTGCGGCTGGAGTTAAGGACGAGACAGTAATGTTCGCTGTAGCAGTTGGAGTGAGGTGCAGTGTGAGCAAGTGAGGGTCTCCCGCAGCGGGATTGGGTAGTGCTCTGATTTGGGAGAGGAAGTTCGTCTCCAGGAAACGCGCGTGGAGCTCGATTACTGAGGATGTGCGAGTCAGCCATCCGTTCAATCGTGCTTGCATCTCTTCGGCTGTACATACTTTCCCAGTCCGTCGCAGTAACGGGCTCAACATTGACCGTGTGCGCCTGTGGAGGGTCGAGGTGCAACGCAATGCTGACCTACTGTGCCCGTATCAGCGAACCATCGGCTCTGTATAGTTATATAATGGGAGAGATATATATCGTACCCGCATCCCTTCACTGAGCCCCAGCACCCGCCCGAACGTTGCATCCACCTCCACCGTCGGCACTTCCTGCTCCTGTCGCCCGCCCGCCCGCGCGGTGGCCAGACTCCCATCTCTCCCCACGACGGGCACCAGTTTCGCCTGCGATTGCAAGCCCGTCCATCCTAGGAAGACCGATTTCGACGCCCCCGGCGGCGCCCGCTGCTTTGCATCCTGGCCTTGCGGTGCGGAAACGCGGTAGCTGAGTTCGACGACGACGTTTTGTGCGAGCGCGTTCGAGTTCAACAGCACGGCGACGAGGGAGGAGGGCAGGTTGACGAGGCAGTTCTTCAGGCTGGGGAGGAGGACGACATCCACCTGCGCGGACGACGTTCGTCGGGACGTCATCCGGGGGTTCTGGGTGGTCACTCAAGTTGACACAAGCCCAACTAATATGTACAGAGAAGGGGCAGGGAGATGTATGAACGCGAACGACAGACGGACGTCTTGTGTATCTTATTTTGCATTCGAATCTTTTCTCGCGAGAGTTGCCGAGGCTCAGTTGTTCGGTTTGATGCCTCAGGTTGCGCGGTTTGATGAAACATAAGGAACATGAGAATGAAGAAGACAGCATCACGCATTCCAGCGCTGATACGTCGAGTTTCCGCAGCTCTAACGCCGCCGCGACGATCTACTACCGACCCCCGTGATGATGATGATGATCCAGCAACGCCATACCAACGCTATGCATGCCATTCTCTCACGGAGCCTCCCATTCCCCCCTGCGTCAATCGGACAGAGACTCCACCATGACCGTCCCCTGCTTCAGCCCCGCCTCGCCGATCGGCACGTCGAGCATGTCGATGAGATTCTTGCCCATGCTGATCAGCTCGAAGTCTGCGCGCTCCTTGCCCTCGATCGGCGACGCCTTGAGCCATTCGTAGATTCGGCGCACGGGGTCGGAGAGCGCGAAGCGCCGGACGATGCGGCCGCCTGAGTAACGGAACTGGATGCGTGTGGTTTCCTTTGCATCTGTAGATGTCGGCTCTTCGTGTGGTTTCGACGATGAGATGGAGGAGAAGGGCGTTGCTTGCGTCGGCGAAGTTGCGGTCGGCTCCGCCCTGCCGTTCGGCGTCGCTGGACCCGTATCCGTCGTATCCGTCGCCTCTTGCACGCTGAGCCGCCCCTTGCCCTTGCCGTTGACTGCGTCCGGAGGCCGCGTGAGAGCGTCGGGATCCTCCTCCTTCGCCACCCCGCCGTTCTCCAGGCTGTTCTGCATCGCCATCTCCAACATCTCCTCCTCGCTCATCTGGGCAAGGTCCTTCTTCCTCTCCTTCCGCTTCGCTTGCACCGGGTTCTTCATGTCCATCTTCAAGCTGTACCGATCCAGAAATTCGTGTAGGTCCATCATGAAGTCTGCCGCCTTAGGTGCCGGGCTGCCCGACCACGTCTTTACCTGCTCGCCCGTCCTCGGGTCCACAATACCGATGTGCGGATAGGCGTCTTCGTTGTCACGCATGTTGCTGAAATAGTACTGCACGTATTCCTGCCCGCGAGGATCGTCCTTGTTATACTGCAGAAAGATGAAGTGCTCTTTAATCGTATCCCTGACCTGCGCATTCTTCCAGATATCCCGGTTCAGCACTTGGCAGTCGAAGATGGACGGATCTTGCACGTTCACGAGTATCCATTTCTCGTTTTCCTTGCCGTCGTCACGCGCGGCAGAGAAGGAAGCGTGGTGGGATATGAGGTCGAAGGGTGGACGGAAGAGATCGGCGAGGAGGTTGGACTTGGATGTCTGGTCGGAAGCACCGCCGGTAGCGCGTGATAGGACCTGACGGTGAACCTCGGGGTCGTTGGGGTCATCTTGCGCCCATATGGACGGCGTCTCCCGCTGGTTGAAGATGCCCGGTCCCGCTCTCCTCCTTTGCCGCGCCATCATCTGCTCCGCTATCGCCGCTCGCATCTCGCTGGGGTCATCCCGCCAGTCGCTGCCCGGGCCGACGAGCGTCTCGGTGGTGCGCGCCATTGGCGCTCTCACTCCGTCCGGGTCGGTTGTGCCGCCTCCGCCATCTCCACCCGCTCCGTACGCCTCTTCTTGCAAGCGCCTGGCGAGTGACTCATCGTCTTCTGTAGACGGCCCACCCGCAGTCTCGCTTCTCACGTCTTGCATGTCGCCGATCTGCTCCTCGTCATCGTCTTCTATCGTGACCGGGTGGGCGTGACTGGACGCGGGTGGGTGGTGCGAAGGTGCAGCACCTCCGAGATCGGGACTGTTGAAGAAGAGCTCGACGGCCTGCTCGACGTTGCCGTCCGTCAGGGTGAGGTACTGTTGTGCCTGTTCGGGAGATGCACTGGTGAAGGAGCAGAACATGGAGATGTTTTCGTCCGCCATCTTGGACGAGTTGTTGACGGGCAAGAGGGAGCAGTCGGGGCGACAGCGAACCGCGGTGTTTACTGTGGAGAGTTGGTGTTGGTTGTCGGGAATGAGGCGATGGAGGAAGAAGGATGGGAAGCAGGCTCGCTGGGCCGGCTGAAGGCTGCTGGGGCGGTGTTCGTCGAGAAGGTTCGGGGAAAGAGAGGGTCAAAGCCGGGGTCAAGGTGCGTCAAAGGATGCCTTCCTCCTCCGTGACTGCCTGGATGGTGTGTCGCCCCCGTCGGCTTCACATCGCTCGACAACACACGAAAAGGAGTGGACGATTCGCAGCTTGACGCGTGGATTCGCGTGGGAGGCAGTGGTTGGCAGGATGAGGTCCCTGGCGGACTTGTCGTTGATGGAATCCGACTTTCGAAATGTCGCGCGCCGACGCCAAGGACGTCATCCGCTGTTGCCTCAGGCTTACTATTCTTGCCCCGCTGCACTCTGCGCCTTCTCCCTCCTCAACGACATGCCCCTGCCCTTGCCTTTCATCGCAAGAATGAATGAGATGTGCCTTCGACAGTTTCACCACTATCAATCTCTTTCTCCATCCCGAGGCCGGTCGAAGACATATGGCGTTGACATCTCCCCGTCCCACACCACTCCTCCAGAGTGCTCCGGGGCAACCATTGCAGGAGAGGGCCGTAGAGCCTCATCTTTGCGCCCCGAGCAAGATTGGCTATGTTCCATGCCTCTATCGAAGTCGACAGCACCCTCACTCATGGCTGCTTTCGCGCGGATGCTAATGCGCATGAACAAGTTTCCATACATGTACCTGAACTTCCTCGAGGCTGCGCTGCACTTCCCTACATTCGGCTTGGTACCGTACTGTCGCAGCCTCGTTTATGCAAACTACTTATGCTGTGCGCGCATTTATGTCTTTCCAGTCCAATTTTCTTCATGGCCATCGAAGAGTCCGTGTCTCTTTTATCATTCGCCTATCTGGGCGAAAGCTACAGCAGCTCACCGTTCCAACCACCAAAGAATTATTAGACCGCCTCTACCGGTCCTAACACACCTTTGGACGACGATATGTCTATGCAACACCATTGGTCAGAATATAGCCTTCGCCGTTCGCCATGGCACACACTCCGTATCTTCCTCCTGCTAATTCCGCTGGCGCGCGCTCTGCTGCTACAACCAATATCAACAGACACGCCATTCAACGCTGATCCACTATCCGCCCACATTCGGCAGCACCACCTCTATCCGGCCGCGCCCATTGGACCGGGTATGAACGCTCTTAGAATGCAACTTTCTTATCACGCGGTCTTGCCGAGATTGTAATATGCTAATGCCCTGGGTGGTAGTACGGCACATATGGGTGTCCCATTACGCCCGATCCGGTGATCCCCACGAGATCCAAGACATGTTCGCCCCACGAGACTTGAACGTGACCACTGACACGCCTGGTGCGACCGCCACACGACGAATCTTGACCCCGTGGCCTTTCGTGCTGGGTCAATTAATCGTGACGTGCGCGACATACGTCTACCAAATGCTCGTCGCCACGGAGGCCACTCCCTCTCGGATCAAATGGGCCATCCTTCACGTCATCAACGTGGTGCGCGGCGCGGGTGCGGCAGCGTGGATGCTGCTGGACATTACCTATGGGGGCGCGGTGCCCAGTATCGGGGTCGCACAGATGTTATTAAACCTCACCCTCTCCTCCGATGCTCATGGGCCCATCCACTCGGTGGGCTTCTTCGAGGCCGTATTGAAGGTGATCGGGTACACCGTCGCCATTCTTGGGTTCGGCGTGTACATTACCGACGGTGTACTCAGTATCGTGCATTACAGCTTTAGCGACCCGTTGATTACGGTGGTGGTGACCCGAGGCTGTCCCAATGGGATCAAGTGGAGCTGGACTCACCCCAACTCATTCGAATGTCCAACCGTTAAGCCCCATTATACCTATTCGGACAAGAGCTCCAGCACAGACTTCCCCCAAATCCTGTGGGTAATGGGCGGCATCTACGGCCTGACAGTGTTGTCTTTGGCTCTTACCTATGCCAATCACAACGCAAACCACCCCCGGGTTCTCTATAATAATAGAGCGCTGCTGAAAAGTGGTCTTCTCATCAATCTGTTCGGTGGCGCCCTGGCAGTAATCGCGAATGCGGTCAGCGTCGGGGCTTCGCAGGAAAACTATTACGACTGTAGGAACGCGAGATTGGTGGGTAACGTATACGTCGGCTGTCAGCAAGCTAAATTGCTCGTGCCGGCAGCGTATCAGGCTTCTGGAACGTGTGGGTGCAATACTACGAAGAAATTGTTCGCTCCCTTTTCGTATGGTAATTGGAGTATGGTACTGTAGCTACTACAGATGTGCGACAATATTACCTTACTGTACTAGAAAACTTCCCTACTTCTACCTAGTTATGCCTAACCTATCCTTTAGAATACCGTTCTACTACAAAATCTACTGCTTTTGACCAAAACTTCACCGTTTTTGTCGCCGTCACATTAATTCGTCACCACATTGTCTTTAGCAATCTGCGCAAGCGATGCCTGACACACTGGTCTCGACGATCACCTTCGCTGCGATTTTGATCGTCCTCATTGGCACAAGCAGTTGAATATCATGGGTTGAAATCAGCGTTGAAGAAGGTGAGGTTCGTTTCCACAATGCCTAGCACTTCGTTCGACAATGCCTGAGGATAGGGTTTGAATGCCGCTCGCTTTTCAATCTCCTAACCCGGAAATACGCAAGGGACGCCTTTCAACATGGCAACGAGTAATTCTAACACATGTATCTCCAAAAAGAGTTGCCTTAGTCCAGGGCAACACCTCACACCGCACTTAGCTTTTCTTCACGAGGCCGTCGGCGATGTCACCTCGATCAACGATTGTTCTGACCCGCACAATCTTCCCCTTCTCGAAATGATAAAATGCGGCCTGTTGAAGAGATCTCAAATCACGGAAACCGATCTTTTCAATGATGCAGCAGTCATGTACCTCATTGAAAGATATCGTCTCCCCATTCGGTTCCATCCCGAAGAACTCCTTCACCGGCTTGCCAGTCATAATCAGTTTCGACGCTAGTTTGCCCTTCTCAGCGTCGATAACCAGGTCGAGCAATTCGAAATGCAAGCCTTTCTCGCATCGATCGCTGAAGTATGCGATGTATTCATCCCATCCCCTTGGGCTTACTTTCCGCCCGTTGAAGTCGGCTTCTTCCGCGATGAATTCTGATAGTTGATGGAATCGTCCAGCGTTGACGGCGTTGAGATAACCCTTATACGCTTTCTCAAGTTCGGCTTCTGTCATTGCGTAAACGTCAATCGTTCTCCCGTCAACCCGGCGACGTAGGATCGACGAGATGAGGTGCGGTTGTTGATCGGTTGCTCGTGTCCGACATGCTTTCTGCCTGCATTTGGACCCCGCAGACCTCACCTCGTAGTAGCGACCTCTGCCCTGATGCAGACGTCCACATCTCTGCGCATCTGCAACAGTGAGAGCGGCACATGAGGAGAAAATGATGCAGGTACGGCCGCCTTAGAGGTAGGCAGTTAGCTAGGTACATTAATCCAAGACCATACCTTCTCTCCACCATTCCTATATCCCCCTTCTTCGTCACTTCCTTCGACACCTCCTTTTCACTAACTAAGCCTCCCGTCAATTCCTTCACCCTCACAGAGTGAAACTCCGGATTTCTTAAAGCCCCTCCACCAACATGTCCCAACAGCGCTTCACCGGCCGCGTAGCTTTCATAACAGGCGGCACCTCCGGCCTGGGTGCCGATACCGCGGCCCTCTTCCTCGCCGAAGGTGCCCACGTCTTCGTAACAGACGTGCTAGAACGCGACATCCTCTCCCGCCTCGGCGCCTCCAAGGAAGCTGCCGCCTTCCACGAGTGTGACGTCTCCTCCGCGGACTCTTGCAAGACTGCCATCGAAGCTTGCATCGCCAAGTTCGGCCGCTTAGACGTTCTATTTCATAACGGCGCGCGCCTCGCTCCACCCGCGTCGGTCGTGGATCACGATGTGCAGTTGTTTGACGATGTGATCCGCACGAATCTCTGCGGGCTGTTCTACCTCGCGCACTACGCAATTCCGCACATGCAGAAGCAGGGCAAAGGCGCCATCGTCGCGACGGCCAGCACGGCCGGGTTGAGAGGAGATTACGGCCTGTGCTCGTACACCGCCGCGAAGCACGGCACGGTAGGCTTAATCAAGGACATGGCGATCGATCATGCGAGGGACGGGATTAGGGTGAATTGCGTTTGTCCGGGGTACATGATCACGCCGATGACGAGCGCGTTCCGCGAAAACGACGGAGTGTTGAAGGACTTGCTGGGGCGGATCCCTATGGGACGGGGGGCGGATCCAAAGGAGATTGGACGCGCGGTGCTGTTTCTGGCGTCGGATGAGGCGAGCTTTGTTACTGGACATGGTGGGCAGAGCACCCCGTTTGGCGTGTTGGTGAGATTTTGTCGTTGGCTGACTGCTTGAAACAGCCATGGTGATCGACGGAGGCTCGGTTGCCCACAGTGGCTTCCCGAATTTCTTGCAGCATCTGGGCCCGCAGGTAGGGTAGCTCCGTCCATGCGCCACCCGTGCGATGGCAGAGAATTGGGACGCAGTGGCAGAAGGCCTTCTCGACGCAAAATGGGTTGATACCATCCTGTCTTGGACCGCAATCCTCTTCGTTCGTCGATGTCGTCCCCTCACCCAGACTCCTTCTCCGCGCTCAACCTCTTCTCCCTCGCGTCAAACACCTTCCTCACTCCTTCCAATCCCAGAACGCACTTCTCCATCTCCGCGTCCAGCTTACTTAGCTCCTCCTTCTTCCCCGTCGTCTCCCGTACCAATGCCTCCTTCCTCCTCACCAACCCCTGTCTCGCTTCCTCCAGCGCCAGCCGTTGCCGATGCTCATCCTCGATGCGCGCAACCGTCACCTCATGCTCGGTCGCCTGCGCAAACTCCGGATGTGCGGCGCGAAACTCGGACTCGGGCAGCATGGAGATTTGTTCATAGGTATGCGCGTAGTCCTCGCACGCGGCAATCTCGCCGCGGAGGTGGCGCTGCTCGTAGTAGAGGTTCTGGAGCTGTAGGTGCAGCGTGTCGATTTCTTGCCGCGCCTCAGATGTTTCGGATTTGGTGTTGCGGACGCCGAGGATGGCTTGTCGATTTAAGCCGCGTAGGTGGGCGAGGTGGGTGTTGAGGATCTTGTGTTGTTTGGAGAGGTGGAGGAGGGTGTCGTCGGTGGGTGGGGTGGCGGAGGCGTGGAGGGAGTCGATGAGGTGGAGGATGGCGAGGCTCTGCTGCCGGGCTTGCGCGGCGGAGTGCAGGACGGAGAGGAGGAGGGGGTCGGTGATGTGCGTGTCGGCTGTCATTCTTGCTCTTGTTTGAGAAAGATGGGAGATGTGGTGATGGTGTAGGGGTGCGGGGGTACAGATTCACTGACCTGCCTCTGCCTCTTCACGTGCAAAAGATGAACTGCGGGAAGTCTCGCAATGACCGTTTAGGAGTCCGAGCTCGCCAACTTCCACATGCGGAAGGAGGGAGATGGATTTCAAAGCTGGACCTTATTCTCCGCACCAACGGTCAAGGTACCTTACCTTAGTCTCCCGTAGAAATTCTGTTTGGCAGAGAGAGGGAGGATACCAATGCCATGGCTGCGGCCCACTCCCGCATGGCCCCTTATTCATGGCGGGGCTCGAGCGGATGCAGGAGGATGGATGGAGGGGAGAGCAGCTTCATGTTTACTAATTCATCCATCACCTCATCGTCGCCCCTTCCTCCCCGTCCGCCCTCTGTCCTTTCCCTCTCGCTCCTTCTCCAAAGAGTTTACGTTCCATTCTCATCCTGCAACTTCCTTTCTTGAACGCATTGGGTTCCGTCGAAGTGAACGAGAGTCACAAGCATCGGAGAAGGCAAGGATGGCCTCCCACAACCTGTACGGCGATGACACGCCAGACGATGTCAGGAATGCCAAAGGTTGGCATCTGATTACCCAAAACACGCCCAATGGGCAGGCGGTGCAGATCTACATGGAAGAACTGAAAGACAAGTATGGATTCGACTTCACCACCACCCTCATCAACATCAGCACGAACGAGCAGAAGAAGGATTGGTTCTTGAGGCTGGATCCCAATGGTCTGTCAAACCCACCCCTCCCCTCATCCCCCTAATCTCAACACCGGCGCTAATGATATTCATGCAGGCCGCATCCCCGTCCTTGTAGATAATACCGCATCCCCGCCCTTCTCCGTCATGGAGACATCGGCCGAGCTGCTCTACCTGCTCAAGCACGTCGACAAGGAGGACGCTTTCGGCTTCACCGACGACCGCGAGCGCAGCGAGTGCCTGCAGTGGACCTTCTTCTGGCACGGCAGCGGCGCCCCCTACCAGGGCCAGACCACCCACTTCACCCGCGTCGCCCCCGAGAAGATCGAGTATGCCATCAACCGCTTCAAGAACGAGACCCTGCGCGTCTTCGGCGTGCTCGAGCTGCAGCTCAGCGGCAAGTACACGGGCCAGGAGAAGGACTATCTCGCCGGCAAGGGCCGCGGCAAGTACAGCGTCGCCGACATCAAGACCTGGCCGTGGGTGAAGGGCTGGGAGAGGAATTTCAGCAAGGAAGACATGCAGGATAAGCCGCATTTGCTGAAGTGGATCGACCGCGTTGCGGAGAGGGAGGCGGTCAAGAGGGGCATTGGGGAGAAGTATCAGCAAAAGTGAGCTAGTATGTCTATCTTGCATTGTAAGCAGGCGGACTGACCAACTTCTCAGCTAGATCGAAGCTCTAGACCATAACATGTCTGGCAGGCAAAAAATCTCACATCTGCGCCAATGATTCGGATTCATTGAACGGCTGGGTCGTAGTATCTCTCCCGTCGTAGAAGGTTGTAAGGTAAGTCTGTCTCGAGCTTCTATTTTTCGAGCCGTGCAAACCACATCCTGGTTCTTGAGACAGTCATGTTGGCACACTCTGTCTCGTCTCAGTCCGATGTCTCCGAAAAGAGCCAAGCCTCTCGCTCTACGGTACATTGGAACACATAAATATACTTCGGTCGTGCCTTCTTCACCACCAAAACCCATCCTTCTCTGATTCTTCCATATTCTTCAACTGCATTTCTTATGTTCTATATACTACCAATATCTCTACATACGTTGACCAGGCCGCCGTGATTGATCGACGAGATTACTGGGAATCTCCTCCACCATCTTACACAAAGGCCACTTTTCGAGCACACAATGCAAGAAAGACCATGAGATTCTTTGTCCCTACTCCAGGTCCGAGGACCATGGCGAGCGAGCACAATGGTCCGATGTCAACTTCATCCTGGCCACCTTTGTCTCGTCTTTGTGTCAGCACGTACCAATGCTTCCGTTTCTCTTTGTGTGCGTGCGAGTTATATGTCATCTTTCTCGACCCTGCCCAACTCTATACCAAACCAAGCAACAATCACGTATACTCGAACAACCCTGAACGGTCATGGCGCCAAACACACGAAGCAAAGCGGCGGCTATTACGGCACCTACTCCAGCCCCAGCCTCCAACCATTCCCGGCGCTCCGTGCCGCCGCTGCTCCAAGACTCACCGACGAACAAGAGTATGTGGACCGCACTGGTGAGCTCTCCGGCACCGTAACTCACCTCTATTGAAATCCAACACACGCTAACCACAGATGCGTCAGACGTCTCCAAGTGACGATCCAACTGCATACCGAAGATTCCGAGACCGCCGGCGGAGAGAACATCGGATACGCCGTCGCCTGGCTCGTCGACAAGACGGTGCTGCCCGCCCAAGGCAAGAAGGCAGCGTGGATCAGCGAGCTGCTGGATCGCAGCTGCTGGAGCAGCAGGCCGAGCAGAAGAAACCCAAGGCGGAGAAGGCCCTGAGCGAGCTCCGTCTGATCCTGCAAACGCTCTTCACGAAACCCGGCCGGCCGCGTGCCAATGTCAAAGCCTTCCGTGAACACCTGCTCGCGTCGAACCTCCTCTTCCTCGATACCATCAAACTGGACGAAGAGTACAGGGGGAAGGGGATCGCGCCGCTCGCTTTGCAGAGCTACCACGCTCTCGTCCTCGGCCTCCTTCACGCGGAAGACGGTGAGGCAACGAGTGCGACGACTGCGCTTCTTTCCCCGGCGCGATCAAGTAATACGGCGCTTGCGAAAGGCAAGTCCGATGTCGATGTCGAACGGGGCTTGATCCGGGCGTACCGGCGGAGCGAGTACGAAGTCTGGCTTCAGGGAGCGGAGGAGGAAGAGGGGAGTGTTACTGTGATGGGACGGGTGCTGTGAGAATGAAAGCAACTGTTCTGTCAAGACTGTGTTAATTTCTTCTGGCTTCTATGTCTTTGTGTGCTGTGTGTATCACCGTCTAGTCGCGGTTTTCTATCTACATCATAATCCTAAGTCCGGCACAGGGGGTTTGGCTGGTTGATTTTATGTCTCCATATGGATCGGCGTCCCCTCCCGCTGCGCACAGTACTCCGTAATCAGCCGCTGCAAGTCATGAATCTTGTATGGCTTCGTCATGAACCCCTTCATGCCCACCCGCGCGGCTCGCTCTTGCGCGCCGTCTGTCACATCCGCCGTCACGGCAAGCACGGTCGGCTTTCCCGCCTCCCCACTCGCGTCCGTCCGTTCATTCAGAATCCGCTGCGTAGCCTCGTACCCGTCCATCAGCGGCATCCACAGATCCATCAAAATTACATCGATTCCTTCCTTGGACTCCCGCTTTATCCGCATCTGCTTCACCGCCTCCGCGCCATCGTGCGCCTCGTGGACATGCTTGTACCCGAACTTCCCCAGCATCGAGACGAGCAGCTTGCGGTTGATTTTATTGTCCTCGGCGACGAGGAAGTTGAGGGGATACTTGTTGGCGAGGTCCCGGTCGATTTCGGGGTTGGAGACGCTTTTGCGGATTCGGGGCCGGATGGGAGCGAGAGGGACGTTGGGTGGCGTGGGTGGGGAGGAGGTGACGGTTACGGTGGGGTCGGGTGGAGGAACGTCGAGGCGGTGCGGCTGTGGCTGACTCCTGGGGGATGGAGGCGTTGACGTGCGGTAGGTGCCGTTCAGTGACGCCTCGTCGGCCGCTTCCAGGAGGTTGTGACAGAGCTTGGCGGGACTTTTTGGACTCCCTGATATGTACGGTATTGGTGGTGTGGTAGGAAGATCCAGCTCTGATAAAGTCAGCCGACGAGGCGCAGGTGAGCCGAAAGGCGAGGCAGGTCTGCTGATGGCCTCTCCCGCAATGACGGGCACTCGTATCTCGAAATCGCTGCCCTGATTTGGCCCTTCGGTCTCAGTCCGAGTGCACGTCAGGTCGCCTCCAAGCTTTCTCGCAATCCCCTTTGCCACCATCAGGCCCAGCCCGAGTCCTTCAGCCTGCCTCGTTGTCGAGTCGTTTTCTCTCGAGAAAGGCTTGAACAGCTTCGGCAGGAAAGCGGGAGGGATGCCGGGCCCGTTGTCGGAAATCTTGATGGAGATGTATCGCCCTCTCGAACTCATGCGTGCGTGAACGCCGACGCACCCTCCGTCCTGGCTCGTGAATTTGACGGCATTGAGGAAGACGCACGAGATGAGCTTGGTGAGGTCTTTCTCATCGATAAACATCGTGTCCGGCGTGTTCGGGTCCACGCTCCACTCAATCATCTTCGTTTTGGCCGTGCCATCCGATCCTCGGCTTCGAACCTCTATCCTTTCTCCAAATTGCGTCTCCTGGCCCAAGGCAGATTCCGGCCGTCCACCCATCTTCAGTCCCTCGTTGATGACATACTGGAACACGTCTCGTATGTTGGTGTGCCGCAATCCTGGGACAATAGCTCGACTCCCCACCGGTGTCGAACTGGCGAGAAGGTCCGCGTCATCGACATATGGAGCATCCACATGTGTCTCGTTCAGGTCGGCTCTATCGAGTACGTCTCCAACCTTGTATATTACTTTCTCAGGCTCTTGCATAGGGTCTGATGTTCGTGGCCACGTCGACGCTGCGTTCTCGAGCTTCTGTATCTTGACATTGTTACTTTCGTTGCCGTCATGCCACGAGTAGGTGTCACCTCTCCGCCGTTTGCGAGACAGTGGAAGATTGCTGCCGGCGACGAAGATTTCCGGACGTTTCTCCGCCGTGTTCACCGACAGGGGCGAGGCGGCGTCGAAGTCGTCCAAGAGTGAGTATGGCGGTGGCTCTGGCACGCTCATGTCCATGTCGTAGGCGTGCACGATATTATCTGCGGCCTCTACTGCCCGCCTAGAACTGTCCTGGACCACTTCGATGTTGCTTTTCAAGTCTTGGAAAACCTTGCGCAGTCTGACGTCGGGTTCACGGCGGACGGCTTCCTGCACTGTGGCATACATGACATCGAGCATCCCAACTATGCCCTGCATCGGCGTTCGCAATTCATGGGAGAGGCTGCCAGCGTAGGGTCTTAGCGACTGAGCCACGGAGACCGCGTCGTGAGGAACGACACGTTGGTTCTCCGGTGAAGGTGGAGGGCGTGCGGCCATCGAGGACTGCAGAAGCCGTTGGAGTATCATGTCTTCGAGTGAATGTAGGAGCATCTCTATGAAGGCCCAGGACAATACTCGCCGCGCCGCCGCTTCCTTCGACCACATGACGCCAAAGTGTGCGAAGCATTTGCCTTCCGCGAAGAGCGGGACGGCAATATACGCCTCGGCGGGCATTGGGAGCTTGTTTGGGTTGCTGATGATGAAGTCGTTGAGCCGTTCAGGGACAAGGAAGACCTTGTCGTGTCGCATGTACGCGCAAGGACAGCTGTAAGCGGCAAACTTGGCTTGCTTGATGGTCTCCTTCGACGCGCCGTTGACGCAGTAATGGAAGGACACGCCCATCATGCATGAGCCGGGCTCGCCGTGAGGCGGCATCTCCACTGCAGAGTGGTAGTCGTCGACGAGGACCCGCTTGTTCACGAAGGCCATGTCGGCGCCCAACAGCTCGGAGATGCGTTCCGTAACGGACGACCAGAAGTCATCGGTAGACAGAGTTTGCAGGTGCGCCTTCATGTGGATTAGACCCTCGAGCGCCATGTTCTCCGCTGGAGCGTACAGTCGGGCAAGTTCATTCCGGAACTTGGGGTGGCCATTCCGCAGGACATCTGGCGTGCCATGGTGCGGAAGGCAGATGGTCTGTCGTTCCATGGCGGCGGTGCTGCGGGCTTGTTAATGCCCCGCCCGCAAGGGAGGTGAGAGTCTGATTCCAGATGATCGAAACTTCGCCCCTCCTCCCTACCTTGAAGTTGTGTGGTAGGGGTGCGGAGGAGGTAGCGAGCTCCGGGGGTGCTCGAGATGCAGAGCGAGGGACAGGCTTGGGCCAGCACCGATCCCCACACCCCGCGAGCGAATGCGTAAATCGGGCAGCCGTATTCCCAGACGTGAGCAGAAGACACATCTCCTCCCCGTCCCTGCGCGGGAGACGTTCAGATGGAAGCGCAGGGGAAGAACTCCAGCAACGCCTGACGATCACCTTACCCGGCAAACTCGAGCCTCGACGGGGCTGCAGAGCCAGTCAGCCGGGCGACAAACGTCAGTGGTGCTGGGATAGTGGAGCGAGAGGGAGCAGGTGAGGTGAAGGTAGCATTCTCGCCCGCCGCTGGCTCTCGTCTCGAACGGGAGGCGCCGGTCTAGAACGCCCGAATTGCTGCGGCTAGCGGCATTTGCCCTTCGACACGTCCCGCTCGCCTGCATCCCCCCGCTTTTCCTCGCTTTTCCACTGGCGCCGTCGGAGCTTTGGCTCCGTCTCCTGATGTCCATTTTTGGCACTCCCGATGTCTAAATCATTTCCTGACGAAGAAGTCCACCGTCGTGTCCGCTGCAAAGTACACGCAGTTGCGCGAGAGCCCACGCGCCCTTGCTCTGGATCCCGCGTCTTCAACCTTCGCGGACATCTTTATACGCAGACACTACAACGAACCCGAAGCCGTGATGGACGAGCCAGCGTAAGCGGGACGTCGGCACCTGAAGCTTCAAACTACACAATAGTTCCCTTGTGGGCCACATGAGCCTCCCTCAAGACGCTCACCAAGCGCCTGTCCTGCTCTCCTCTAGCTCCAAGGTCTGGAACGCCAGATAGACGACTCTGCCCGGCTAAAGCAGGGCTGGAGGGATGATCTGCACCCGCCTTCGCACTCTCTCGCCTGACGGATAGCTACATTCTCGCTTCCGCCTCAGGTGATCCTGACCGTTATACTTCAATAATGCGTGTCAGCTTCCGAGCGAGACGCAAGATGGACTGGATCGGGTTCGATATAGGCTTTCCAAGCTTCCGCACGTTGTACTTGCGATAGTCGATAAAACAGAACAAAGTGCGCCGACACAATTGGCCGCTCTGGGGCCATCATCCAACCTTTTGGCCTCGACTTGGGGATATCATCATCAAGCATCAAAAAGCTTTTTCTTTTCCAAAAACCTCGTTCACCTTCACATGTCGCCTGACACGCTTCCTTTCAAACACATCACGTTGCTCCGGTGTACTCCGCAAACGCCGTGGTCATTGCATTCATTCATATCGTGGTAGGTGAGAGAAGCCAGCAGCGTCCGCGTGGCTGTCATGAGATCCGTGCGGCAGGGCTTCCGTTTCGTCCAATGTGGGCGCGGGAGGTGCATGGAGATCAGGTTCGTCTCCTGCGGCAGGAGGTGCCGATGCCTCAGCCTGCAGTAGTTGTCCTTGCAACACTTGGTCATCTGCGCCGGCATTCAGCGCAGTGCGCGAGGAAGAAGGAACATCGATAGTTGTGCGGTTCGGATCGGCTGGCGTTAGCTGCGGTAGGTGCTCCCGGCTCGCTATGCTTGTGAACCCTTGTACGGCAGAGCTCGATGCTTCCCCGCTGGACTCGGGCGCCGTGTAAGACGCGCGAGCATTCGGGTCCTCGCTGGTTTCGTCCGGTAAATACGGAGCCGTCGCTCCATCAACGCTGTCACCAACTCCATCATCGATGCCGGGTGGTTGGCTGGGAAGAAGACGCGCTTCTGCCTGCTGGATGCGCTCCTTCTCCGTCATCTGCGTTTCATCCGGCAACGACGGTATTGGCATCAATGGCGGCGGAGAAGCATATGTTTCTTCGTACGGCGAATAGTACATCTGGGAGTGGGGCGAGTAGTAGGAGGCATACTGCTCGTCATACCAGTCATATCCGTACGCGTAGCCTTCGGGGTATTCGGGCTGGCCAAGGTCAGGACCCGTGTGCTGCTCCGCGTGTTGGTGAGCTCGCGGAGCTTGTGGCTGAGCCTGCATCGGCTCCACCGAAGTCTCTATCACCTTCCCTTTGCCTTTCCGGCGCTCACTGTCACACCTTCCTACGATCACCTCAAAGAGACAAGTTACAACGCCCTTGTCCCGTCGTATGGATGCAGTGTCCAAAATGGTCGAACCAAATGGTGCAGGAGGCAACGGTGCTCCCTCCTGGCCATCCGGATTAAGCTGGAATTCTGGTTGCGGGCCTTGGCCGTCAAGCTGACCAAGATTCCGGTCTTGATTCTGGAGCTTGCCTTGTATATCCACCACGACTTCGACATGGTACTTGAAGCTAATCATCCCTCCCGGGACGGTCGAGATGGTCTGGAAGGCATCTTCTGGCATCCGCACCTTGGCGTTTACTTCGGCTGTGAGAGTCTGTGGATCAACGAGCAAGGGCGTGATACTTTGGGCCAAGTCTTTGCGGAAGACGTGAGTTGGTCCGGTACCAGACAGTGAGAGTCCACCTAAGCCAGTAACTGACTTGGGGTAGTACTCCTCTGCTTTCGCGGGTTTGCCCTTCTCACCGGGCTCCGATGGAAGTATCGGTCGCGTATCGACGCGCCCCTGCCGGTAGAGTGTGAGAATGACGCCGAACATGCTCCTCACGAATTTGGTGTGCGAGATGGTGACTTTGACAGGTATGTAATCACCTTTCATGCAGCCTCCCACCTGGGATTCGACGGTCACACTGATGGCCTTGTTACCGCGTGATGGCTTGCTGCCATCGGCTTTGCCCAACTCGCTGGTGGCCGGTGACTCTCGCGGCAGCGAGTCAGCTTGGGAAGCACGGCGGCTGTCCGAACTGACTTCACTTGGCGCCGGACTGCCTGGGGTTCGACTATTCGTGCACGCGCTTGCGAGCGGGCTGGCGCCGGGCCAGAGCTACGACTACCGCTTCCGGCTGCCGGACGGCACGACCACCGCGACCGCGACGTTCCGGACCGCGCCGCGCACCGTGACCACGCCGTGGAGCTTCACCGCGTTCGCCGACCAGGGCGTGGACATGGTGCCGCCCAGCGGGCTGTCCGGGTTCACCAACGGCTACTACAAGTCCGACGACACGCGCCGGACCATGACGCCCTCGACGTCGATGGTCGACCGGATCGCCGCTACCCGCCCCGCGTTCCACCTCCTCGCGGGTGACATCTGCTACGCCGACCCCTCGGGCATGGGCCAGCCCGTGAGGAGCACCGGGACCTCGACGTCGCCGACGGGCTTCGACAGCTTCGACCCGACGGTGTGGACGACCTACCTCGGGCTGATCGAGCGCAGCGCCGCCTCGACGCCGTGGATGTTCGCGACCGGCAACCACGACATGGAGGCCCTCTACGACGACGACCACGGTCACGGGGCCGCCCACGGCTACGGCGGCCACGCGGCCCGGCTCGACCTGCCGCGCACCGGGCCGAGCGCCTGCCCGAGCGTGTACTCGATGCGCTACGGCAACGTCGGGGTCGTGCGCGTCGACGCCAACGACCTCTCCATGGAGATCCCCACGAACGCCGGCTACTCGGGCGGCTCGCCGGCGGCGTGGCTGCGCAGACGCTCACGACGATGCGCGCCGACCCGGGCATCGACTTCGTCGTCGCGTTCTTCCACCACTGCGCGTTCACGACGTCGTCCACCCACGGGTCCGACGCCGGGGTGCGCGCGGCGGTCGCCCCGCTGTTCGACGAGTTCTCCGTCGACCTGGCGCTGCAGGGCCACAACCACCAGTACGAGCGGTCCAACCCGATCCGGCGGGGCCGCTCGACCGTGCAGGCCCCGGACGGGGCGACGGTGCGGCCCGAGACCGACGGCACGACGTACGTGTGCGTCGGGTCGGGCGGACGCCCGCGCTACGGCTGGCAGCCGAACGAGACCGACCGCTACCGGGGCGCGACCAACCCGGACAGCGGCGTCGACGTCGTCAGCTTCCAGGCCACAGGTGCGAAGTCGAAGATCCCCGACGCCGCCGACTGGTCGCAGGTCCGCTACCTCGACTACGCGTACGTGACCGTCGACGTGGCGCCCCCGCCCGGCCCGGGCCAGCCGACGACGCTGACGCTGCGCACGATCACCGACACCGGCCAGGAGATCGACCGCGTGGTGCTGGAGCGCCGGGCGCGCTGAGGGGTCGGGTCCCGGGCGCCCGGCCCCCGGCGCCGGTGATCAGGAGCACGTGGGGCAGCCCCGTGGTGCGGGTGGGTGACGTGCCCTTTGGGTGGTGTGCGCCGGCTTGGTATTGTGCACACAGTCAGCCCGCACGTCGAGGGTCGCTAGGCCGAGGTGTTTGGGCGCACCGGCACCCCCGCGGTCACTGACCGGCGGCCCCGGGCCGACCCGACGACTCCCGTGTCGCCGCGGCGCGGGATGCCCGACAGGATTCCCCGTGCCCCGGCTCCATCGCGTCCTCGAGGTGATCGCCGCCCGACGGGCGGAGGGCTCCGGCCCGCGCGACCGCACCGACGGCCACCGCCTCGTCCTCGCGATCGAGGGCGGCGGGAGCCGGGCGACGTACTCCTCGGGGATGGTGCTCGGCCTCGAGCGGCTCGGCCTGGCGCGCTGCTTCGACGCCGTCTACGGGGCGTCGGCGGGTGCGCTCGCGGGGAGCTGGCTCGTCGGCGGCCAGTGCGAGAAGTGCTGCGCGGGCTGGTGGGAGCCCGGGCTGATGCAGCGGGTGACGAAGCCGACGCGCGGGCTGCGCGGCGGACCGGTCGTGGACGTCGAGTACCTCATCCACACCGTCGGGGAGAAGATCATCCCGGTGCGGTGGTCAGGACATCCTCGAGTCCGAGGTGCCGCTGCACCCGGTGGCCACGGACGTCGACACCGGCGAGGCCGTCGACCTGCACGACACGATCACCGACGAGGAGTCGCTCAAGCGCGCCCTGCAGGCCTCGGCCAACGTGCCGGTGCTGGCGGGGCTCCCGCTGGAGATCGGCGGCCGCCGGGCTGGTGGACCGAGCCGCCGTGTCCGAGCCGCTGCCGTTCCACACCGCGCTGCACCAGGGCGCCACCCACGTGCTCATGCTGCGCACCCGACACCTTCGCGGACCAGAAGAACTTCATCGACGCCACCCGGCTGGAGAAGGCCCTCGTCGCGCGGCTCGGCGAGGCCCGCGTGCCCGGTCTGGTGCGGGCCGGTCCCTCGGCAGCACCCTGGAGAACCGGCGCGCCGACGACGAGTGGCTGGCGAAGGCCAGTGCGATCGCGGGCAAATCGAGGGCGTCGACGATCCGCCGCGCCTGCTGGAGATCCGCCAGCCAGAGGGCGCGAACACCATCAACCCGCTCGAGACCGACCCGGACCGGCTGCGCCGGGGCGTGGAGACCGGGTGCGACGCGCTGCGGGTGGTGGTGGAGCCGGCGCTGGGCTAGCTCGTCGACGACTCCGAGGTGCCGGTACTCCGTCCCGGCTGCCACAGCGTGTGGCCCGCGGGGTTGGCGCAGCGGCCGAGGACGAACAGCAGGTCGGAGAGCCGGTTGAGGTACGTGGCGGCGAGCTCGTTGGTGTGCTCGGCGTCGGCCTGCAGGAGGTGCCACACGCCGCGCTCCGCCCGACGCACGACGATGCGAGCGAGGTGCAGGTAGGCCGCACCCGGTGTCCCGCCGGGGAGCAGGAACGAGTCGAGCGTGCCGAGACGCTCGTTGAACTCGTCGCACCAGCCTTCGAGGCGGTCGACCTGGGCCCGGGTCGCCCGCAGCGGCGGGTGCTCCGGGTCCGCGACCACGGGCGTGCTGAGGTCGGCGCCGATGTCGAACAGGTCGTTCTGGACGTCGCGGACCACGGAGGCCAGATCGGCCGGGGAGGTCACCGATCGCGAGGGCCAGGCCGAGGACGGCGTTGGCCTCCTCGACCGTCGAGTAGGCCTCGATGCGCGGGTCGGTCTTGGGAACCCGGGACATGTCGCCCAGGGCGGTGGTGCCGTCGTCGCCGAGGCCCGTGCCCTTGGGGGTGAGGTGGACGGCCATCACGGAGCACCCGTCGGCGGGTCGCTGCTCCGGCGAGGCGTCGGAGAGCTTGAGCGGTAGGCCGGTGACGACGCGGGCGGCGTCGTGACCGACACGTCGGGCGGCGCCCGGCTCCCCATCAGTGGTGCCTTGGTTCGTTCAGGTCTTGCTCGATCTGAGCCTTGAACGCCAAGGTTGGACCGTTATCAGAGCTTGGGAGCATGAGCCAGTGGAAGAAGTGGCGAACCGCGTCGAGCGGAGTCGTTGCCGTGCCGCCGCAGCCGCAGCGAACACATACGAGGTCTAATTGGTGACCGGAGCATCGTGAGCATGCAGCCACTCGACGAAATCATCGAAGGTCGCCAACTTCGATCGCGGTACCTCGAAGAACCAGTCCGAAATGTTGCGGTCTCGGTCGTATCGCTTGCACTTGGACCAAGGTCCCGTGCTCGTTGGGACGACCGCCAAGCCGCCTGTGAGCTGGGAGATCAGTACGATTGCGCAGGGCTTATGGCGCTTGGCCTCCATCCTGAGACCGTGTCCACCAGTGCGGTCCGGTAAGGAAAGTCTTGCGGTCCGGAGAAGCTGAGTTTCCGTGACTTGACGTCGACGACACGTCGCCGACGACTCACCAGCAGATCGAACTCATCGGCGAATTCGTGCCTTGACTCGATGTCCTCTCGAAACCGCATTGGCGTGAGGACCGCCTCCAGCCCCCGTGACCGGAAGATCTCGGCGACGCTCTCGGCATGTTGATGGCCAGTCTTGAGCCGCTCTAAAAACTTCTGGTCATCTTCGAACCAATCAACTCCAACCACAGTGGCAGCTTACCTACGCGACCCGAGTCTTCATCTGCGCGCGATAAGCGCCCACGATAGCCGGCTGGCCGCACCGGCACTCACTCGCGTCACCGTGCCAGCGAGTCCCGCGGTTCGCAAGCGAACGACACCGAGACGATGAGCCTGGGCGATTTGAATTGGATCCAGAACAGCGCAGACTTGATGCTCGGCTGACGAAGCCCGGCCCGCTAGAGCTTCCGCTACATCAACAGAACACAGACGGAACATGAGTGGGCGGTGCTCTTAGGCCTTTTAGGCCAAAAAATGGCCCATTTCCAGGTGTTTTGTTGAATCGGGGAGACAGGATTTGAACCTGCGACCGCCCGGCCCCCAGCCGGGTGCGCTACCAGACTGCGCCACTCCCCGTGGCAAACAAAGCGGGCGACGGGAATCGAACCCGCCCTAAAAGCTTGGAAGGCTTTTGTGCAACCACAACACTTCGCCCGCACACGCCCGAAGGCCATCTTACCGGCGCCCGGCTGAGGCCACAGCGCCCCTAGGCCAGCGGCCGCCCGTCGCCGCCCGGCTTGCGGGCCTCGACCGGCACCTCCCCGCCCTCATCGGCCAGGCCCGGCGGGGGCCAGGGCCCGAACCAGTTGTCCCTCGCCCCGTCCAGCGTGACCGTCGAGCCGTTGAAGGCCCCGCCCACCGGCGAGGCCAGCAGCGTTACCAGCCAGGCATGCTCCTCAGAGCGTCCCAGACGCTGGATCGGCACCGTCCTGGAGGCTCCCGCCCGCACGCCTCCGGGTACTTGGCCGTGACCTCCGTGGCGAAGTGGCCGGCCGCCACGGCAACCACCGTCACCCTCTTCTCCGCCCACCGCGAGGCCAGTTCGCGGGTCAGCGCCTCGACCGTCGCCCTCGCCGCTCCCGAATGGGCCATCCCGGGCATCCCATGATGGGGAGATAGCGTGACATTGATCACCCGGCCTCCCCCAGCCGGCTCGAAGGCCGCCTCATAGGCTCGCTCCGACATGTTCAGCATCCCTTCCACATTCAGTCGCCACACCGCACGCCAGCCCTTGGCCGCGATCAGCTCCGCCGGGCTGAAGAACTGCCCACCCGCGTTGTTGACCAGCACCTCCAGCCGGCCATGGCGCTCCAGCACCGTCTCGACCATCCTCTGGGCGTCGACCGGATCGCGCACGTCGCCCGAGACCCAGTCGATCCGCCCGCCCGTGGCCCGCGATCTCCGCCGCCGTCTGCTCCAGCACCTCCGAGCGCCTTCCGGCGATCGTCACCTGCGCGCCGCACCTCGTCAACTCGAGAGCCGTCTGCTTGCCCAGCCCCGTTCCACCGCCCGTCACCAGTACCGACAGGCCCGTCCATCGCTCCCGGCGCGAAGATCTCCGAAGGGCCGCCCAGATCGCTCATCGCCGCCGATCATAGGTCTCCGGCGCCCTCGGCTTGACGATCGGCCGACTGTCCGTCCCCTGACCCATTTAGGGTTTTCCCGTGTCCCTCAGACCGCTGGTCTTCGTATCCGGGCTCACTTTGGGCGACTACCTGCTCTGGAACTGGTCGCTCAATGGCAACCACGACCTGATCGCCCTCGTCTCGGGCCTGACGCTACCCCCACTCGCTCTTGCATTCCTATGGCTACTAGCCCTCTCAGCTCGGCCGCCTGCTGGCCTTCACCACACGCTCCCGCGACCGTCGGGCGCCCGCCCGACAGGCTGCACGCGAGGCGCGCCGACGTTCCCGCGGCCTCACAGGCGAGCGCCGAGCCGCAGGCGCAGGGCAGGCCCGCCCCGAAGGGCAAGAGCAGCGGCTCCTCCGGCAAGATCGCCGCCTGAGCACCGGCCTCCGCACACCATGAGCCCTCCCCCTCAAGGAGCCCATCCCGCCGTCGCCGACGCCTCTTCGGCGCCTTCATCGCCCTGCTCGTGCTCGCCGGTGCCGTCGCCCTTGGCATCCATCTATACGAGAACAACCGCACCGGCAGCATCTACCACCCCCACGCCCGCTTCGTCCCCCAGCCGACCCCGACGCTGGTCAAGACCAAGCCCGACAGGTTCACCTGGCCCATCTTCGGCTACACCAAGGACCACACCCGCTACTTCCCCGCCCCTGAAAGGGTCCGGCCGCCCTTCAGGCAGCTGTGGGAGCGCAACAACCACGCCCTGCTCGAGTTCCCCCCCGTGATCTACGGCGAGCGCATCTTCCAGCTCGGCGACAACGGGGTCATCGTCGCTCTCGACAAGCGCACCGGGCACAAGATCTGGTCCCGCAGCCTCGGCCGCCTCTCCGCCTCCTCCCCCGCCGTCACCTCCAACACCGTCTATGCCACCGTCCTCGCCAGCGGCCATGTCCGCGTCCCCGGCCGGATCGTCGCCCTCGACTCGAAGACCGGCGCCATACGCTGGTATCGGGGCCTACCAAGCGCCAGCGAGTCCTCACCATTGATCGACCACGGTCACATTTTCTTCGGCTCCCAATCCGGCACCGTCTATGCCCTCAACGACAAGAACGGCCATCTGATCTGGGCCTACCACGCATCCGGCTCGGTCAAGGCCAGCCCCACCCTCTCCGCCGGCGTCCTCTACTTCGGCGACTACTCGGGCCACGTCCAGGCGATCTCCGAGCGCACCGGCCGCCGGATCTGGCGCAGCAACTCCGAAGGCGCCCTGCTCGGCAGCGGCACCTTCTACTCCACCGCCGCCGTCTTCTACGGCCGTGTCTTCCTCGGCAACACCGACGGCCGCGTCTACGCCTACGACGCCTCCTCCGGCAGGCTCGACTGGGCCGTCCAGACCGGCGCCTACGTCTACGCCTCCCCCGCCGTCACCAACGCCCCCGGCCTCGGCCCCACCCTCTACCTGGGCTCCTACAACGGCAACTTCTACGCCCTCAACGCCCGCTCCGGTCACATCAGCTGGCACTTCAACGCCCACGGCCGCATCTCCGGCTCGGCCACCATCGTCGGCAAGCTCGTCTACTTCGCCGACCTCGGTGAGCACCGCACATACGGCCTCGGCATCTCCACCGGCCGTGTCCTCTTCGAAAAGGCGACCGGCGCCTTCGACCCCGTCATCAGCGACGGCAAGGACATCTACCTCACCGGCCTCACCGGCCTCTATGGCCTCGAACCCCGCTAGGGCTGACTGCACCCGCTCCCCGATTCCAGCGCCCGCGCCAAGGAGAAGCGCGCCGCCACCGTCACCGCACCGGCCCTCCGGGCGGTCAGCTCGGTGAAGCCTTCCGGGCCCCGGGCGATGCACCCTGAGCCCTCCGTGATCGTCCAGTAGCGGGTGAAGTGGATTCGCACCAGAAAGCTTCCCGGCCCTGTCGGCCCGCACCGTGAAGCTGTCATGGCCCAGCCTCGTCAGCCGTCCCGGCCCACTTGCCACCGGCGTCGCGCCCTGGACTCGCGTAGATGCGCCAATGGGCGCTGGAGAAGACCTCGCGCAGGTATGGCAGTCCCGCTTCGATCAGCCGTCCCTCGCGCGCACTCGATGGGTCCAGCTGCACATCGGGGAGCGCCACGTAGGACACCGCCTCGCGGTGCAGCCATTCCTCATAGCCGAGAGCGCTCAGCCCATCCTCGCAAGAGCACCCCGTCATAGCGACTGTCCAGCTGCTTCTCCCATCCCCGCGCCAGCGAGACCGTCGGCGCCAACAGCGCCGCCTCCCAATGGGAGCGGGTGAGCGGCACCTCGACACGAACCGGCCCCCCCTTCAGGCCATCGAGGAAATGCTCCACCGGCAGGTAGTAGGCCGCGCTCGTCGCCGGACTGTGGGCGACCGCCTCGGTTTCCCTGACCGGCCCCCAGATCACCCACACCGCGATCGCGCTCAATGCCAGGCCCGCCAGCGCCGTCGAGCCGCCTCGCCTCCCGCTCCCCTCTGAGCCGACCGATCGCAACAGAGCGCACAGGAGCAGCGGCGCCGCCAGCAGCACCCCATAGCGCTCGATGTTGCTGCCCACCGGCGTCTTCACCGCCAGACAGGCCACGCACGCCAGCAGGTAGACCCAACCGCCGATCCTCAGCAGCCGAGCCTCCCTGGGAAGCGCCGCCAGGAAGCCAAGCACGACAAGCGCGGTGGCCCCGAAGGAGAGGATCGGGAAGGGCTCCGAGCCCCCTTCGGGGAACAGCACCGTGAGCGGCAGCACGACCAGAGCCGGAGCCAGCGCCAACGCCAGCAGCGGCCGCGGCGAGCGCTCCGAGACGCGCCACCGTCAACCCCGCCAGCCCAAGCAGGAGACCCGCCACAGGGCTCGCCGCCGCACACAGCACCGCCACCACCGAGGCCCACAAGGGGTGCCCCCGCCGGAACGCCACCCCCGCGGCCAGCGCCAGCGAGACCCCCAGCGCGAACGCCAGGCGCCCAGCCAGATGTCCCCGACCGCCGCCACCGCGAAGGCGCCGCTGCCCCACCATGCGCCACGCCCGAAGAAGGGGCCGGTCAGCTCACCGAACAGGACTGTCGAGGCCAGACGCAGATCGCCCCCGCCGCCCTGATCCCAACCAGGGTGCCGAAGGCGGGAAACAGCAGCGAGTAGCCCGGCAGATGATGGCCGGCGTACCAGTGCTCGTCCCACACCGCGAAGCCGAGCTTCCCGAACAGCCCGACCCGGTAGACCTGGGCGGCCAGATCGGGGGTGTGGGGGTAGACCGCCAGCCACACCGCGACCAGCGCCGCCGCCAGTGCCGGCGCGGCCAGGCGGCCGATACCCGAGCCCTCGAGCAGGCTGATCGGGCGGCTCCTCGGGCGCCACACCGCTCACCGGCGATTGGGGTGCAGCTGTGCCTCTGGACGCCACGGCCAAGATAATGACGGCGATGAGCCTCGCCACACCCACCCGCAGACGCCTCACCGCAAGGCGGCCGCTCACGCTCGTCGGCGGCGCTGGGCCTGATGCTGCTCGCAAGCGGCTGCGGCCGAGGCCACCCGAAGGCGATCTCCTCGACCGAACTGGCCGAAGCGCAGAGCTTTCCCTACTACCCCGTCTACTGGGCCGGCCCGACCTTCGACGGCCATCCCCTGGTCGCCGCCGACGGCCTGCGGGGTTACATCGAGCGAATCGGCGACAGCGTCTACTACGGCGACTGCGTCAAAGGCAAAGGGATCTTCGGCGGGGGCACCTGCATGCTGCCCCTCCAGGTCACGACCGTGATCTATCGCCTGCACTCCAATACCGCGCTCGGCCCGCAGCGCAACATGCTGATCCGCGGCGTCCCGGCGACCGTCTACGACGGCGGGCACTCGATCGAGCTCTACACCGGTCGGCTCGCAATCGATGTCTTCTCCGACACCTTCGCCCACGAGCTGCAGGCGATCGAACACCTCGAGCCGCTCAACGCGCCCGACACCGGCGCCGCCGACCTGCCCCCTCCGATCTACTGCCCCGGCCTGCACGGCCCCATCGGCCCCTCGCTTGCCAGGGCGCTGAAGCGCCTGCCCCGCCATGCCTGCCAGTCGGACGCCGCCGAGGACGGCCTTCGCGCAGACCCTCTCGACCTAGGTGATCGATTCCGCGGCGCTGCACTCCGCCGGATGGCACGTCTCTACCTAGGCGGCCTGGGGGGTGGCCCTGCTCATCTCCCGCCGCAGGCTGAGGAAGGCCACCGAGCCGATCGTCGCGGGGATCCACAGCGAGATCGCCCTGTAGACCAGCACCGCGGCGATCACCAGGGAGGCCGGACGGGCTCCGAACAGCGCCAGCATCCCCGCCAGGCCGCCTTCCACCGCCAGGAAGCCGCCTGGGATGGGAATCGAGTTGGCCATCATGCCAACCAGGTAAGCCATCGCCACAGCCCAGAAGGACAATGTCGGGCCGAATGCCGCCAGACAGGCGAACAGGACCAGGTTGTCGAACAGCCAGTAGGCCAGGGCACCCAGCAGCCGCCACTCCCGGGCGGCGATCAGGTGAAGCGCTTCCTCGACTCCCCCGCTGATCGCCACCAGGGCGACCGTCCTTCGACCCCCTCTGTCCTCTCGGCGAGAGGCCGTGCGCCGCGCCCAGCCCGCCAGCCACACCGTGCCGAGGATCGCCGCCAGTGCGACCCCAGCCGGAAGCAGCGTCAGCAGCGGATTGCGCGAGCCGGGCACGAGCCCCACCCACATCGCAAGGCCGATCACCACGACTGCACCGACATTGACCGCGCTCGTCAGCACGAACAGCAGCACCGAGCGCTTGGCGATCCGGTGCACCGAGACGCCTTTGCTGCGAAGGACCCACGCGCCCAGCGCGATCCCCGCCAGCCCGCTGACCGAGACGATCGAGTTGACCGCCAGCTCGGAGAGCGGCAGCCGTGAGCCCAGATCTGAGCTCAGCGCGGCCGAACACCAGGCCGAACAGCACCACGTAGCCGACACAGGCCAGGATCTCAAAGACAACCCCGACGAGGATCCAGGAGACGCTGGCGTGGGAGATGCGGTCGGCCGCCGAGCTAGGCCGGGAACGCTCAGCAGGAGCCCCACCACCAGGCCGAAGAAGATCGTCAGGCTGAGCAGGCTGTTGCGCAGCGTGCGCGACTGCTGGGCCAGCACGTCACCGCCCTCGTCGGATGTCGGAGGCGGCCCCGTCGAGGGCTCCATGTCAGCCCCCACGAGCACATCGTCGGGCTGGGGGTCGACTCTCAGCATTCGCTTTGCAGTTCATTGGTCATCTCTCCGCACTACCCATCAAGCTAGCCTCTTAGGCGGAGCCCCTCCGGCAATCTCGGAGCAGACGCCCGGGGGGCCAAACCGTTCATGGCTGAGCAGGCACGCATATTGGTGGTCGACGATGAGCCGGCGGTGCAGAGCGCGCTGCTGCGAGCGCTCACGCTCGAACACTACGAGGTGGCTCAGGCCACCGACGGCCAGGACGCCCTCGAACAGCTTGGGCTGGCCCCCTTCGAGGCGGTGATCCTCGACATCTCGATGCCCCGCATCGACGGCCTGGAGGTCTGCCGACGTCTGCGCCAGGGTGGGGACCGCACACCGGTCCTGATGCTCACCGCCCGGGGCGAGGTCGACGATCGCGTCGCCGGCCTGGACGCGGGGGCCGACGACTACCTGGCCAAGCCCTTCGCGCTGCGAGAGCTGCTGGCAAGGGTGCGGGCGCTGCTCCGCCGTGCGGAGGACGAGGACGAGGAGGGAGGTCAACGCATCCTCTCCTTCGAGGATCTGAGGCTCGATGTCCACGCCCACGAAGCCTGGCGCGGGGAGCGTCTGCTCGCGCTCACCAGAACCGAGTTCCTTCTATTGGAGATGTTCCTTCGCCATCCGCGCAAGGTGCTGACCCGCTCGGCGATCTTCGAGCACGTGTGGGGCTATGACTTCGGATCGAGCTCCAACTCGCTGGGCGTCTACATGGGCTACCTTCGCCGCAAGACCGAGGACGGGGAGGAGTCGAGGCTGCTGCACACGATCCGTGGCGTCGGCTACGTGCTCAGGACCCCGACATGACATTCCGCCAGCGCATCACGATCGTCTCGGCGGCGGCGGTGGCGATCGCCGTCGTCCTGGCCTCGCTGCTGACCTACGTCCTGACGTCCAACCAGCTGCACAGCCAGGTCGACCGCCAGCTTCGGAACCGAGCCCACGAGACCGCCCGGCTGAAACGTCTGTTCTCCGTCGGCAGCATCAAGGTCGGAGCCGACGGGAGCGCGAGCCTTCGCCTGACCGCGCCCGGCGCCTTCGCCGTCGCCACCAGAGCGGCCGAAGGCGACCTCGCCCCTCGCGGCGATGAAGCCTCAGACGCCTCCAAGGGCACCAGCGACTCCCTGCCCCACAAGACCATCACCCCGAGCCCCGAAGGGTCGCGGCCGGGGAGCCTGTTCGGGAAACTCCCCCACAGCCCCGACCAGGTCCGTGGCTATCAGCAGGTGGTCGAACCCAGCGGCAAGGTGCTGGCCCGCTCGGTCCCCAATGTGACCCTTCCCGTCGATGCAGGCACCCGCGTCCTCGCCTCCAAGGGTGGCGTCCCGTTCTTCCGCAGCGTCCGCGTACGGCGATGCGCACCTGCGTGTGCTGGCCGAGCCCTTCGGCAGCAAACGCGCCGTCGAGCTCGCCCTTCCCCTGACTGAAGTCGACAGCCTGCTCGGACGGTTGCGTCTGATCCTCGCCCTGCTCGTCGTCGGCGGGATCGCCCTGGCCGCCCTGCTCGGCCGGCTCGTGGCCGGCACCGCGGTCGCCCCGCTTGAAGCACCTCACCAGGACGACCGAGCATGTGGCGTTGACCCAGGATCTGAGTGGGCGCATCAAACCGAGCGGGGAAGACGAGATCGGGCGCCTGGCGAGCAGCTTCAATGCGATGCTCGACGCCCTGGAGCGCTCGATGAAAGCGCTCGACGCCTCCGTCCATGCCCAGCGCCAGCTTGTCGCCGACGCCTCCCACGAGCTGCGGACCCCGGTCACCAGCCTGCGCACCAACATCGAGATCCTGCAGCAGCAGGGCGCTCACATGGATGGCGCCGACCAGGGCCGGCTGCTGGGCGACGTGGTCGAGCAGATCGAGGAGCTGACCGGCCTGATCAACGACCTGATCGAACTGGCCCGCGGCGAGGAGCCCGACACCGACGCCGAGGAGTTGCGCTTGGACCTGCTCGTCCAAGAGACCGTCGAGCGCGCACAGCACCGCGCGGCGCCGACCCTGCTCACCGTCGAGCTCGAGCCGACGATCGTCCGGGCGTGCCGGCCCGCATGGAGCGCGCCGTCAGCAACCTGATCGACAACGCCCTGAAGTACAGCCCGCCGGGGAAGCCCGTCGAGGTCTCCCTCCACGGCGAGGAGCTGGCCGTCCGAGACCATGGGCCGGGGATCTCCGCGCAGGACCTGCCCCATGTCTTCGACCGCTTCTACCGCGGCGCCGAGGCGCGTGGCCGGCCCGGCTCCGGCCTGGGCCTGGCGATCGTGCGCCAGGTCGCCGATTCAGCAGGGCGGAAGCGTAACCGCCGAGCCGGCGCCCGGCGGCGGCACGCTGATGCGCCTGCGCCTGCCCGGAGCCGAAGCGCTCGGCTCGAACGGCGATCTCGAAGCGCCAGGACTGCGAGCAGGAGCCCGCATCTCCGTCCCCTGCCATCGGAGTCCGAGCGGGGCGCTGAGCGCCGGCGCGGATCGCCCGCTCTCGGAAGATCCCCGGTGGCAGCCCGTAGCGGCGGCGAAAGGCCCGCGCGAAGTGCGGCGCGCTCTCATAGCCGACCAGACGAGCCACGTCGGCCACCGGGATGTAGCGCTGCTCCACAAGCAGATCGGCCGCCACCCGCAGCCTCCTGCTGCGCAGTTCCTCGCGGAACGTGAGACCGCCGAACTGGGCGTAGGAGCGCTGCAGCTGGCGCGGGGAGCTGGAGAGCGCCGTCGCGACCCTGGGCAGCGTCAGAGGGTCGCGGTAGTGGCGCGCCACCACCACTCGGGCCAGCAGATACAGCCGTCGCCTGCTGGTGATCGTGTCCTCGCGCACCTGCCCCACTCCGACGAGGGTGCACGCGACGGGACGCTCAGGTGTAGCGTCGCGCCGCCCGCTCGGCCGCCGCTCCGTAGCGGCCGCCGAACAGCGCCGCGTGAACCAGCAGGGGCGCCAGCTGGCACAGCTCCACGCGCTCCTCCCAGCCGTCGGCGAGCGGCGCGGCCTCCTCATAGGCGGAGAAGATCCGCTCCGAGGGAGCGCCGAACAGGCGCAGCATCGCCAGGTCCATCTCCCTGTGCCCCCCATGGGTCGAGGGATCGATCAGCCATGGCCGACCGCCCTCATCGCCCAGCACGTTGCCCGACCACAGATCCCCGTGCAGGCGCGCAGGAGGCTCGGCCGGCCCGCACAGCTCGGCCGATCCGCTCGCACACCTGCTCGACGGCGCGCATCCCGTCCGCCGAGAGCGCGCCGCGCTCGACGGCGATCCGGGCCACGGGCAGAAGACGGCGCTCGGAGTAGAAGCTCGGCCAGTCGGTCGCCGGCTCGTTGGAGAGCCGCAGCGAGCCGAAGCCCGCTGTCGCGGCCGGTCCGTCCGTCACGCCGAAGCAGTCCACGCCCGCCAGGTGCGTAAGCGCCAGCCCACGTCCGAGCTCCTCGGCGCCCGTCTCGCTGAGCCGACCGGGCTCGATCCACTCGAGCGCCAGGTAGCGCTCGTCGAGCTCCAGCACCGCCGGGGTGCGCACGTGGCCCGGCTCGGCCAGCCAGGCCAGGCCCGCCGCCTCGGAGGCATACTCGCCGGGGATCGTCTCATCGCGGCTCTTGACGAACGCCTCGCGCCCATCGGCCAGCCTGACCCGGTGGGCATCGTTGATGGAGCCGCCGGAGACGGCGCTCGCCTGGCTCGCGCCGGGCGGAAGCGTCACGCCGGCTCGCCTCCGCGGATCTGAGCCAGCAGCCCCTCGCAGGCAGCCTGCACGAAGTCGAACACGTCCTCGAAGCCCCGCTCGCCGCCGTAGTAGGGGTCGGGCACGTCCAGGTCGGGCTCCCCGTCGCTCGCCGGGTCGAACTCGCGCAGGAGGCGCACCTTCTCGCGCTGCTCCTCGTCTGCCGCCAGCTGCCTCAGGTCGTGCAGGTTCGAGCGATCCATCGCGAGGATCAGGTCGAACTCCTCGAAATCCGCCGGCGTCACCTTGCGTGCCTGTCCCTCGAGGGTCACCCCTCGTCCACTCGCGGCCGCTGTGGCGCGGGAGTCCGGCGCGCTTCCCACATGCCACGCGCCAGTGCCAGCGGAATCGATCTCCATCTCATCCTCCAGGCCCTCGCGGGCGACCAGATCCCTCATCACTCCCTCGGCCGTGGGCGAGCGGCAGATGTTTCCCAGGCAGACGAACAGCAGCTTCAAGCCCTACTCCTCGCCCAGCTCCAGAACCGCCAGGAAGGCCTCCTGGGGCACCTCCACGCGACCCACCTGCTTCATCCGCTTCTTGCCCTCCTTCTGTTTGGCGAGCAGCTTTTTCTTGCGCGTGATGTCACCGCCGTAGCAGCCGGAGATCACATCCTTGCGGAATGCCTTGACGGTCTCACGGGCGATCACATGGGCGCCGATCGCCGCCTGGATCGGCACGTCGTACTGCTGACGGGGGATCCGCTTGCGCAGCTTCTCGGTCAGTGTGCGGCCCATCTCATAGGCCTTCTCCCGGTGCACCACCATCGAGAGCGCATCGACCGTGTCGCCCGCCAACAGCACGTCGAGCTTGACCAGATCGGAGACCTTCATCCCGCTGATCTCATAGTCGAGTGAGGCATAGCCTTTGGTCCGCGACTTGAGCTGGTCGAAGAAGTCCAGCACGATTTCCGCAAGCGGCAGCTCGTAGGTCATCTGCACTCGCTCCGGGGAGAGGTAGTGCATGCCAGAGTGCTCGCCACGGCGTTCCTGGCAGAGCTCCATCACCGCCCCCACGAACTCTTTCGGCGCGATCACCGAGGCCGTGATGAACGGCTCGCGGATCTCCTCGATCGTTCCAGGATCGGGGAAGTCCGACGGGTTGTGGACCTCCAGCTCCTCGCCGTTGGTCAGCGTCACGTCGAACTCCACCGAGGGCATCGTCGCCAGCAGCTCCAGGTCGTACTCCCGCTCCAGGCGCTCGCGCACGATGTCCATGTGGAGCAGGCCGAGGAAGCCGCAGCGAAAGCCGAAGCCGAGCGCGTCGGAGGTCTCAGGCTCCCATGACAGGGCCGCGTCGTTGAGCACCAGCTTCTCCAGCGCGTCACGCAGGTCGGGATAGTCGTCGGAGTCGATCGGGAACAGGCCGCAGAAGACCATCGGTTTGACCTCCCGGTAGCCCGGCAGCGCCTCGGTGGCCTCCGTCTGTCCCGTACGGCTGCCCGGCCCGCTGACACGGGTCCGGGTCGTCAGCGTGTCGCCGACACGCAGCAACGTGACGTCCTTCAGCCCCGTGATCAGATAGCCGACCTCGCCCGCCGAGAGCTGATCGGTGGGCATCATCTGCGGGCTGAAGAAGCCAATGTCGTCGATATCGGCCTCCGTTCCCGTCGCCATCGCCCGGATCGCCTCGCCCTTGCGGAAGACCCCGTCGACGACCCTGATGTAGGCGATCACTCCGCGGTACTGGTCGAACTCCGAGTCGAAGATCAGCGCCCGGGCGGGGCCATCGGGGTCGCCCTGCGGCGGCGGCACCCGCCTCACCAGCTCCTCCAGCACCTCGATCACGCCTTCGCCCGTCTTGCCGCTGATCTTCAGGATCCCCTCTGTCGGCTCGCCGATCAGATCCGAGACTTCGCCCGCCACCCGCTCCGGCTCCGCGCCGGGAAGGTCGATCTTGTTCAGGCAGGGGATCAGCTCCAGGCCCGACTCGACCGCCAGATAGGTGTTGGCCACCGTCTGGGCCTCAACCCCCTGGGCTGCATCGACCACCAGCAGCGCCCCCTCGCACGCGGCCAGCGAGCGTGAGACCTCATAGGTGAAGTCGACGTGGCCCGGCGTGTCGATCAGATGCAGCTGGTAGGTCTCCCCGTCTGACGCCGTGAAGAAGACCCGCACCGCCTGGGCCTTGATCGTGATCCCCCGCTCGCGCTCCAGGTCCATGGAGTCCAACAGCTGGGCGCGCATGTCGCGCGCCTGGACCGTCTGGGTCAGCTCCAGGATGCGGTCGGCCAGCGTCGACTTGCCGTGGTCGATGTGGGCGATGATCGAGAAGTTGCGGATGTGTGCCTGGTCCATGAGCCTCGAGTCACGATAGTTGGCCCGCGTCTCCTCAGCCCTCCGCGCGCGAGAGGATCGACTCGATCAGCGGGCCCTTGGCGTCGGCATAGGCGTTCATGTCCGGCCACCTCCGCCGTGCCAGCTCGCGCTTGAGCTGCTCGTAGGCGACCCTGTCCGCCGGTGAGGCGCGCAGCCGATCGCGAAAGCGCAGCAGACGCTCTACCTCAGGGTCATGCGCGGCCCAAAGGTGAACGTGGACGTCGCGCTCCGGAGTGCGGAACATGCGGTGCGCCGGCTCACGCACCCTCAGCTCATAGCCGGCCGCCTCGAGCGGGCCGCGCAGCGATTCCTCCCCGGGGTCGGAGACCGTGATGAGCAGATCGACGATCGCCTTGGCGGCCAGCCCCGGCACCGCCGTCGAGCCGACATGCTCGATCGCAAGTGCCAGCGGTCCGAGGGCGCTTGCAAGCCGCTCTTGCTCGAGCTCGAAGCGGACGGGCCAGCTCGGGTCGTAGTCCACGATCACGATCTCGCGGTGCTCGCGCCCGCCGATCAGAGACCCCTCGTCGATCACTCCCTCAGCACCGTGGCCTCATCGGAGTGGGCCGGGGAGCGGGCGCAGAAGATGCGCGGCGGGCTGTCTCCGACGTGATGCAGCTTCACCTCCATGCCTCCGAAGCCTACGGGCGCGTGGCTCGGGCGGGGCGAATGGGCGAGTCGGATCGGGTGGATCTGCTCAGGCGCGCTAGCGTTAACGGTCCGGCGGATCGCCAACTCGACAAGGGATCATCCAGCCGCGGCAACGCGCCTCCTGCGGGAGGCGGCCTGTCCAGGCGTCGAGAGTGTTAAGCCGCCCAGGCGAAACACACAGTCCTGGGACGTATGTAGTAAGCGGCGATCTCTGATCGGGCGCAAGCCGGGTGGGCCTCGGTCCACCCGGCCTCTGCTCGGCTCTTCGGCTCAGGCGCGCAGTGAGCGACCCAGGGCCGCCCGAGCGGCGCGGATCATGTTGCCGACCTGGTGGGCCTCGGGGACACGCATCGCGAGCACCGCTCGGGCGTAGACGTAGACGCCGGCGCCGGCGCTGCTCCAAGGCTGACGATCTGGGCCGGAAGCGAGGCCCCCAGGAGGTCGTCGAACAGCCTCCAGACCGCCCAGGAGACCCGCGCCAGCAGTGCAGATGCGACGGCGATCCGCACTGTGATCATCATCGTCTGTGCGCCCTCGAGGCGGCCGTTCGAAGCCGGTCCGCAGCCGGTGCAGCAGAAGCCAGGTCATCAGCGCGTTGGCCGACGACCGTGCCGATCACCAGCCCGGCGATCCCAAGGGGCTTATAGAGGCCGACGCTGACGATGATGTCCACGACGATGTTCATGCGCGGCCAGGCGGTCGGTATCCAGGGCCTCTGAACGGCGAAGAAGGTCCGCGTCAGCAGCAGGTTCAGACCCGCCGAAGGGAAGGCTGAAGGCGAACCAGAACAGGGCGATCGAGACGAGGTGCGTCGATTCGCTCCTTGAACGCGCCGCGTTGGAACAGCAGCCGCACGATCGGCGAGGGCAGCACGACCATGAACGCCGCGGCCGGGATCAGCAGCAGGTTGATCTGGCGCATCCCGTTGCCGACGGCACGGCGCATCCCGTGAGCTGTCCCGGCTGGCCGCCATGCGGCTGAGCGTTGGGAACAGGACCGTCGCGACGGCCACGCTGAACATCCCCTGGGGCAGCATGTAGACGCGGAACGCGTTGTCGATCGCGCGGGGAGCCTGTTCGGATACGAGGCTGCCGAAATCGGAGTTGATCAGCTGGTCGAGGTTGACGATCCCCAGCCCGATCGTCACCGGCATCATCAGCATGAACACCTGCCGGATGCGCGGATCGTGCCAGTCGATCGAGAGCCGCAGGCGGAAGTCGATCCGCCCGAGCGCCGCCAGCGCCAGCATCAGCTGCACCAAGGTCGCCACGAGGATCGCGATCGCATACGCGTAGACCTCGCCGTTTTGTGCCGCCTGGAAGTGCGGGCGCAGCACGACCAGCAGGACGATGATCACGATGTTCCACATCGCCGGCGAGATCGCGGGAATCGTGAACTGGTCGTAGGACTGAAGCACCCCGACAAGCAGGCCGTTGAGGCCCAGCAACAGGATCACCGGGAACAGCACCTGCGACAGCCCGACGGTCAGCATGTTCAGCTCGTGGCTGAACTAGGCGCCGATGAACATGCGGCATGATCAGCCCGGCGGCGAGGATGAAGAAGGCCGTGACCGCGCCCAGCCCGATCAGCATGATCCAGAACAGGCTCGAGGCCAGCGTCACGGCCTCCTCGGCGCCTGCCTTTCTGGAGCAGTTCCGTGAACACCGGCACGAAGGCGGCCGACAGCGCCGCTTGGCGAACAGGTTCGCCACCAGGTTGGGCACCAGGAGGCGATCGTGTACGCGGAGGCCCTGCCGCCGGTGCCGAAGTATTTGGCGAAGATGATTTCGCGCAGCAGCCCGGCGATGCGCGAGAAGCCCGTTCCGATCGAGAAGATCGCCGTGTTACGGGCCACGCGACCGCCGCCCGGCTGCACCGGGGCGGGCGGCTCCTCGGCGGGGGCGTCAACGGTGGGGGCCAAGGCCGCTATAGTACGGCGCTGCGCGGCCAGCCACGGCAATCACCGTGCTGCCCCAAACGTCGATATGGCCAACATCCACTCACAGAAGAAGCGCATCCTCCGCTCGGAGCGCGAGCGCCTGGAGAACCGTCGCTACACCTCGGCGATCAAGACCCACTTCCGTCGTCTGGAGTCGTTGATGCAGGAGGGTGAGGCCTCCGACGCAGACGCGACCCACAAAGAGCTCGTCAGCACGATCGACAAGGCAGTCAAGCGCGGTGCCCTGCACCGCAACACCGGCGCCCGCAAGAAGTCCCGTGCCGCCCGCCTGCGTGCAGGCGCCGGCTCCGACGCGCCGGCCGAGCCGCCCTCCCTACGCCGAGATCGCTTCAAAGGTGCGCTGCGCGAGCGTGTCCTCGCTCATGCCCGCACCCGCCGTGCGGGCGCTCAGGAGCGGCGCGCCGCCGCGCAGGTTCAGCTCGAGCTCGCTCAACGCGACCAGGGCACGACGCAGGCTGTCAGGATCGCTGCGGGCAACATCGGCGACCAGCCGCTCGGCCGCCTTGGCCGGCATCCTCAGGCCCCGCTTGACCTCCGCCGTGGACTCCCCGGCGCTCAGGCGCAGTGAGATCGAAAGCGCTTCGCGCAACCGACCCGCCATCAGGTAGCTGAGGCCAGACAGGCGCTCGCCCTGCTCTCGTAGCCGCAGATAGGTGATCGTCGCCCCCTTCCCGTCCGCGCCCGCCAGCGCGTCGGCCAAGCCCTAGGCGCGCCACTCGGCCGAACGGGAGGTGCGGGCCTCGATCTCATCGGCGTCGATCCGTCGCGACGTCTGGGAGCCGGCCGAGTGCTCCCCTTCCAGCGCCAGCTTCTCGAGCTCTCGCAACAGGCGCTGCTGACGCTCGCCAACCTGTGCGACCAGCGCCCTGGCGGCACCGGGATCGAGCTCCAGACCCATTCGCTCGCCCTGCCGGCGCGCCCACTTGGCGAGCTCCCAGGGCTTGACGGTCATCTGGGCGACCACCTGACCTCCCGCCCGTTTGATCAGGGCGTGCAGCGAGGCCGGCGTCCTGGCCTTGGCCTCCTCGCGCGCGAACAGCGCGAGCGTCGTCTCCGGCGGCATCTGACGCAAGGGCCGGCTCCAGATGCTTTGCGACGTCCGCCTCCCGCCAGCGCTCGACGCCTTCGACGATGATCACCCGCCTGCCAACCGCCAGCGTCATGACCGCCAACGCCGCGGCCACCCCCGCCGGGGTTGCCCCCATCGCCTTCCAGCATCTCGACACCGGCACCCTCCTGGCCTTCGGCCAGCGTGCGCAGCCCCGCCCTGCGCTCGGCCACCGCCCCGTGGTCGTCACCGTGGATCAGGTAGGCGGGCTTGAGGGCGGGCATCTAGACGGACACACGAGATTCACGAGCTTGCCCGGGACGACGATCTCCTTGACGAGGTCCTTGCCTTCGAGATGCACCTTCACGTTGGGGGCCGCGCGGCACAGCTCCTTGAGCTCATCGGGACTCGCGTCCGAGGCGGCCTGAACGCGGTCGCGCACCTTGCCGTTGACCTGGCACACCAGCTCGTAGGTGTCGCTCTCCAGCAACGTCTCATCGGCCTGGGGCCAGGGCTGCTCCCATACGCGCTCGCCGGTCAGCAGGTCATAGATGTCCGAGCACGTGTGGGGGGCGAAGGGGAACAGCAGCGAGGCCCCCGTGCCGAGCGCGAAGCGCATGCTCTCGATCCCCACCGCTTCGCGCAGTCGCGAGCACTCGTTGAGCAGCTCCATGACGGCGGCGATCGCCGTGTTGAACGCGAAGCGGCGCAGATCGCCGCTCACCTTCTCGATCGCCCAATGGGTCTTTCTCAGCAGCACCAGGTCATCTCCGCCGGCGTTCTCGGGACCCACAAGCTCCGGCGAGCGCGCCGCCGCGCTCAGCGGTCTCCGCCGCCAGGCGCCACAGCCGGCCCAGGAAGCGATGCACTCCCTCCACGCCCGTCGTCGGACCAGTCTGCGTCCTGGTCGGGAGGGCCTACGAACAGGATGTAGCAGCGCGCCGTGTCGGCGCCCACGCGCTCGACGATCGAGGCCGGCGAGACGACGTTGCCCTTGGACTTGCTCATCTTCGAGCCGTCCTTGGTGACCATGCCCTGCGTGAACAGCGCCTTGAAGGGCTCCTGGAAGTCGAGATGGCCGAGGTCGGCGAGCGCCTTGCAGAAGAAGCGTGCGTAGAGCAGGTGGAGGATCGCGTGCTCGACTCCTCCGATGTACTGGTCGACCGGCATCCATTCGCGCAGCACCGCCGGGTCCCAGGCGGCGCTGTCGTTGCGGGCGTCGCAGTAGCGCAGGAAGTACCAGGAGGAATCGACGAAGGTGTCCATCGTGTCGGTCTCGCGCCGCGCCGGACCGTCGCACTGGGGGCAGCTCGTCTGGACCCAGTCCTCGGCCGCGGCCAGTGGGGAGCGGCCTTTGGGCATGTAGTCCTCGATGTCCGGCAGCTCGACCGGCAGCTGATCGTCGGGGACCGGGACCATCCCGCACTGCTCGCAGTTGACGATCGGGATCGGGCAGCCCCAGTAGCGCTGGCGCGAGACGAGCCAGTCGCGCAGCCGGTAGTTGACCGATGAGTGGCCCTTTCCCTCGCGGTCGAGCCAGCCGACGATCGCGCTCAGCGCCTCGCGGTTGGGCAGGCCGTCGAAGTCCGGGTGGGAATCGACGAGCAGCCCATCGCCGATGTAGGGAAGCGCTTCCTCCTCCTGCGGCTGGGCCGGCGCGATCACGCGGCGGATCGGGAGTCCGAAGGTGGTGGCGAAGTCGTGGTCGCGCTCGTCGTGCGCCGGGACCGCCATGATCGCCCCCGTCCCGTACTCCATCAGCACGTAGTCGGCGACGTACATGGGGATCTGCTCGCCGTTGACCGGGTTGGTGACGGTGCGCCCCAGCGGCACTCCCGTCTTCACCTTCTCGACGTTGCCCCGCTCCTGGTTCGACTCGTTGAGCGCTTGGTTGACGTAGTCTCGCGCCGCCTGCTCGTACTCGGTGCCGGCGGCCAGGCGCGACACGTCCGGATGCTCGGGTGCCATCACGAAGAAGGTCGCCCCGAAGAGCGTGTCGGGACGGGTCGTGAAGACGGGGTAGTCGACCCCCAGCGCCTCGCAGCGGAAGGTCACCTCGGCGCCCTCGCTGCGACCGATCCAGTTGCGCTGCATGGTCTTGACGTGCTCGGGCCACTCGATCCCCTCGAGATCGCCCAGCAGGCGCTCGGCGTAGTCGGTGATGCGCAGGAACCACTGCTCGAGCTGGCGCACTTCGACGAGCGCGCCACAGCGCTCGCAGTGACCCTCGGCGTCGACCTGCTCGTTGGCCAGCACCGTCTGGTCTTTGGGGCACCACTTGACGGCCGCCTCTTTGCGGTAGGCCAGGCCCGCCTTGAACAGCTCCAGGAAGATCCACTGGGTCCAGCGGTAATAGCTCGGTTCGGAGGTGGCCAGCTCGCGCGACCAGTCGATCGAGATGCCCCAGGAGCGGAACTGGCGCTGGAAGGAGGCGATCGACTCGGCGATCGACTCTCGTGGGTGCACGCCGGTTTTGATCGCGTGGTTCTCGGCCGGCAGGCCGAAGGCGTCGTAGCCCATCGGATGCAGCACCCTGCGCCCCAGACGCCGATGGAAGTGGGCGATCGCATCGCCCACCGCGTAGCACTTGAGATGCCCGATGTGAGGCTCGCCGCTCGGATAGGGCAGCATCTCCAGCACATAGGAGCTGGGGCGCTCGCGAGCCGCCTTCTCCCCTCCCGCGCGCACCTGCTCGACACTTGCCGGGTCGGACTCGTTGAGGACCTCCCAGGTCCGCTCGCCCGCCCACACAGCCTGCCAGCGAGGCTCTATCCGATGGGGGTCATAGCGGTGCTCTGTCATCGCAGAGCCGCAGGTTAGCGGTCGGCCTGAGCGAACCGGCTGGAACCGCTCAGCAGCGCCACGATCTCAGCCGGGGCCTTCTGCGGCGAGCCCGCCTGAAAGGGCGGTTGGGGGTCGTACTCGATCCCCAACTGGATCGCCTGGGCGACCTGATCCCCGGCGACGCGGGCAGCGAGCGTGAGCGCCATGTCGATCCCCGCCGAGACACCTGCGGCGGTCACCATCTTGCCGTCGAATACGACCCTCTCGGACACGGGCTCCGCACCGAGACGACGCAGTTCGTCCATCGCCAGCCAGTGGCTGGTGGCGCGCTTGCCCTCAAGCAGACCGGCTGCGGCAAGGATCAGCGAGCCGGTGCAGACGGAGGTTGTCCAGGTGGTCGTCCGGTCGACTTGGCGCAGCCACTCGAGCACCTCTCCCCCAGCCCGCTCGGCGACCTCGCCCGGTCCCCCCGGGCACGAGCACGATGTCGGGCGAGGGGAACTCGCCCAACGAGCGCTCGGCGTGCAGGGCGAGCATTCCGTTGTCGGTCGTGACCGGCCCGGTCCTGGCGGCCACGAACGCAAGCTCGGCGCCCGGCAGACGGCTCAGAACCTCATATGGGCCGATCGCATCGAGCGCGGTCAACCTGTCATAGAGAACGACGGCGATCTTCATGTGACTGTCTCCTTTGCGTGAGTGTTGAAGCGACGCCGGTACTCCGCCGGGCCGACCTGAAGGACACGCAGGAAGACGCGTCGCATCGTCTCATCCGTTCCGAAGCCGCAGCCCTGGGCAATCGCGCCGATCGGCTCGCCCGTCTCCTCCAGGCGCCTGCGGGCCACCTCCAAGCGCACCCGCTCCACGTAGCGAGCAGGCGTGACCCCGGTCTCAGCCGTGAAGGCGCGTGCGAAGTGGCGGGGGCTGAGGTGAGCGCGGGCGGCCATCGCCTCGACCGTGTGCTCGCCGGCGACGTTCTCCAGCACCAGACGCTGGATCTCCCGCAGCGGCTCGCGTGCCGGCTGCTGGGCGAGGAGCGTCGCGCTGAACTGCGACTGGCTGCCCGGCCGGCGCAGGAAGAGCACCAGATGGCGGGCGATCGTGAGGGCGACGTCGCGGTCGAGATCCTCCTCGACCAGAGCCAATGCCAGGTCCATGCCCGCCGTCACCCCGGCCGATGTCCACACCCGCCCGTCGCGCACGAAGATCGGCGCCGGGTCCACCTCGACCTCGGGATGCAGACGCTGCAGCTCCGCGGCGTAAGCCCAGTGCGTGGTCGCCCTGCGGCCGTCGAGAAGGCCGGCATCGGCCAGCAGGAAGGCGCCGGTGCAGACCGATGTGGTGCGCCTGGCGCTCCTCGATGCGCGGGCGATCCACTTGAGCAGGGCTGGGTCCCTCGTCACAGCCGCCCGCCCGCTGCCTCCGGCGACGAGCAGCGTGTCGATCCCCTCCCGTGCGTCGCCGATGGAGGCGTCGGGGACGAGCGTCAGCCCGCTGGAGGTGAGCAGCGGCTCGTCCGACGGCGCCAGGATCTGGACTGCGTACCCCGGGTCCGGCGCTGTCAGTGGCCTGAAGCACCTGCCGTGCGGCCACGAACACCTCCAGCGGCCCTGTCACATCGAGGCTCTGCACCCCCGGGTAGGCGAGGATCGCGATCCGTCGGGGTTCGGGTGTTGCTTCGCCATCGGTCGATCTTCCCCGAGCGCAGCTCTGTCCGCAAGGACAGATTTCCCACATATCCGGACATGAGTTTCGGGCCGGACGAACAATCGCTCACGCTGCGACTCGCAAACACGGCAATCGCGGCAGTCGTGCGGTCTGACCCGAGCATTACGATGCGCGCCGTGGAGGAGCCTCAGTTCACCGTCTCGCAGCTGGCCGACGAAGAGGACCCCGATTCGCTCGCCTCGGCGCCGGGTCGCGTCGCGAGCATCGTCGCCGCGGCGGAAGCGGCCGCCAAGGATCTGCGCGAACAGGCCGACAAACGCTCCAGGGAGCGAATCGCCGAGGCCGACCGTGCGGCGGACATCCGCGTTCAGGCCGCCGAGGACGAGGCCGAGGAGATCATCGCCACGGCCCAGACCCAGGCCGAGGCGACCAGCGGCGAGGCGATCGCCACCGCGGCGAAGCTGACGGCCGAGGCCGAGACCGCGCGAGACGAGGCGGCCCAGACGCTCGCAGAGGCAAACCAAGAGGCCGACCGTCTGCTGTCTGAGGCCAAGGCCGAGTTCCGAGCAGATGCGCACCAGCGCCAAGGAGGAGTCCGAACAGGTCCGCGCAAGCGCCAACGAGGAGTCCGAGCAGGTGAGGGCCAGCGCCAAGACCGACTCCGAGCAGATGCGCGCCGCCGCCGTCCTCCGAGGCTGAGAAGGTGCGCGCATCGGCCGAGAAGGAGTCCACGAAACTGCTCGAGAGCTCGCGCAAGGAGGCCAAGCGGATTGCCGAGGAGACCAAAGAGCAGACCGAGCGTCTGCTGCTGGCACGGCGCGAGGAGCTCGCCCGCCTGCACAAAGAGGCCGAGGATCAGGTCCGCGAGATCAAGGCCCAGGCACGAGTCGAGGCGCGCGAGATCACCGGCGAGGCGCACGCCGTCTCCCATGAGGTGCTGCAGGAGGGAACAGAGATCTCCCGCAACATGCGCGAGCTGTCCGTCTCGCTGCGGAACAACGCCGAGCGCCTGCTACGTGACGTTCGCCTGGCACACGGCGGCATGACCGCCCGGCTGGATCAGGCCGCCCCCTCCGGCAAGCAGCCGCAGGGCCAGGGGCAGGACACCAACCGGAAGGGTCGCTCAGAGCCCGGTGAGGACGGGCCCAGCGACGACCTCGAGGTGCCCGAGTTCATTCCCCGTAGCTGAGTCGCGCTCCGCTCGACGCCGGCGCTCGACGGGACGCTAGGATTGATTGCGCTTGGGGCTATAGCTCAGCTGGGAGAGCGCCGCCATGGCATGGCGGAGGTCGAGGGTTCGAGCCCCTCTAGCTCCATCTAGGAAGCGTCCGAGGCCAATGGCGACTCGCCGGCCCGCCGCGCTCCTCTAGCGCCGTGGACAGGGCACCTTCAGCGTCTTCGTCACCGTGGACTGCGTCAGCCCACCGAGCCCAGCGAAGGTCAGTTCCGCCTTCGCCGGAAACCCTCCCTTGGGGCACTTCTTTGGCACACGACCGTAGTAGACCGGCTTGCCATTCTTGCGAATCGCCGAACCGATCTTCACGGAGATGGTTTTGACCGACGCATCCTGGGCGCCGGGCACCGTTTCCACGAGTGGTATCTCGGCGATCAGCTCCTTGCTGAAGAGGCCGCTGGCGCCGGTGAAGTGGGCCTTGGAGAGGATTTCCAAGAGCACCGGTTCGTGTCCGAACGTGAAGAACTCAAGGCCACCGCCGGGCGCGTAGAAGGGTTCGATCGTCACCGTCTCGGGCACGACTTCCGAGCCGAAGGCCACGACGCCGGTCGCTTTGCCGACCGGGCCCGCCGACGCGCCTTTTTCACGACAGGCTTTCGGACCTCTACCCGACGGTTCGAGTTCCGCTGGTGGGCACACCGGGAATCCGCTCGGATGCAGCACGGTGCCTTTCGGCAGGAACACGTTGACCCCGATCAGCGGCGGCGGGAAGCCCCCGTATTCCGTTCCGGAGATCGTGACCTGGCTTTCCACGGCAGCGCCGGCTCCGAGAATGTTGCCGGTGCCGGGGAACCCCTTGATCGGAACGATCTTCGCTTTCACCGTGACGGTGGGGACAGCAGCGGCCAGAGCAGGCAACGAGAGCGCCACAAGGCCGAGAGCAGCGAGACATCCAACAAAACCCCTGCGCATTCGAGCCTCCTCCGAGCTGCATTGCACCAACGTGGCGAGTGGGCACCCCTCGCGCCCTCTGCCTTTCTAACACGAACGGCGAATGAACGACTCTGCCTGTTCCTCACTTCCCGTAGAGGACCGACAGCCCTCGGGGACTCCCCCGCTCCGCACTATAGGTTGACATCCCGTCAATTCGTCGGGACAACTGGGTCAAAGGGGTTTTATGTTCCGCTCGCTTCGCAGGCACGTGTCCTACGCCAACGTCACGGCGACGCTTGCGCTGTTCCTTTCGCTGGCCGGAGGCGCCTACGCCGCGACCCAGCTCGCCGCCAACTCGGTCGGCACACGGCAGCTGCGGGCCGGCGCCGTCACGCCGGCGAAGATCTCCAAGGCGCTGCTGCGCTCATTGGCGGGCAAGAGACCCGCGGGCGCGAACGGGGCGACGGGAACGCCGGGCTCAACCGGTCCCGCCGGCCTCCCGGGCGCACCCGGCCTCCCAGGTACACCCGGCCTCCCAGGTCCACCCGGCGTCACCGGTGCGGTCGGCGGCCTCCTTCCGAGTGGCGCGACACTCCGCGGCGTCTATGAAGCGGACAGCAGTGTCTCTCCGCACCATCAGACCGTGGTGTCCTTCGGGTACCTGCTCTCCGAACCGCTACCGGAGGAAGTGGTGATCAAAGGCACCCCGGCGACAGCGCACTGCCCAGGATCGGTCGCCAACCCACAAGCCGCACCGGGACATCTCTGCGTCTACACCTCGCTCGGCACCACCGTTGGCTCCAACGTCATCGCCTATGACGTCGAGACGGCCTTCGGTGGGGAAACCGGGCACACCGGCATGATCATCTACACCTCCAACGGGGCCTTCAGCCAGGGCACCTGGGCGCTCACGGCGCCATAGAGCCGCGACCCATTCCGCTGATATCGCGCCGCGCCGGACCCGGCCCCCCGGCCGAGCCCGGCGCGTCAGGACGCTTTCAGGAGATGCCTTTAGCCCTCGTCGCAGCCTCCAGGTCGGTGGCGTCGGCCGCCATCCCCAGTTCGTTGGGATGCACCGAGATCGCATCTTCTCCATCCCGTTGAGGTAGGCCTGGCGAGCATGACTTCCTGCACCTCCCTCTCCCCAGACGGGGTGGTTGACCAGAGTGATCGGTACGACGCGGAGAAGCTACCCGCCGCTCTGTCCAGACAGGCAGAGCCGCCGTGCTCTACGCCCCAACGCCCCGTTTTGAGCGCTACACCGGCCACGGATCTCAGCCGCCGGGTTTCCCACTCCTCGTGCGAGGCTATGCAGAGTGCGCCGAAGCCGGCTCGCACGCGGCCAACTCCCGCACTCGCTCGATCGCCTCCTGCGGGCCCAGGAACGGCGCAATCGAGATGTAGGCCAGCTGAGGCAACAGGCGAGCGATCTCCCTCACACGTCCGGCGCCCACCTCACGCTGGACGATCTCGAAGATGGCGCCGGCGATCGCCTGCGAGGACAGGCGTGGGAGCTCCTGCGCCTGTGGCCGACGTCGGTAGCCTTCCTCGAGGAAGATCGTGAACGACCTGGTGATGTCCTCCGCCCGCCTGATCGCGGCAGGCCCGGCCGCATAGCACTCGACCAGGCGCAGGTGCGCCAACACCGGGTTCTCGGCGATCAGCGCCAGCAGCGTCCGCAGGCCACGCCAGATCCTCTCGGGCCACTCGTCGACCGAGAAGTAGGCGGCGACGAGCGTGTCGAGGATGTGCTGTGTCGGGTGCTGCTGCGCTTCGAGGAATGCCTCCTCCTTGTCGCCGAAGTGCCTGTAGAACGCCTCTTTGGCGACCCCCGCGGCGGCGACGATGTCGGCGACGGTGGTCGCCGGCGTAGCCCTTGCTCATCGTCACAGACGCCGTCGCGAGCAGGATTCGAGTGCGCTGGCTGCGTGCCACCACGCCAGGCGGGAGCCCATGGCGCCCGCGCGGCAGGCGCGGAAGCTCGGCGAGCGGCGCCTCGGCTCGCCTGGCGGGCGCGAACGTGCCCGCCGACAGCACCGCGTCCGGACCGGTGCTCCATCTCGGCATGCCCGCAGGCACCGAGTAGCTGGCCATCCAGGCGAGGATGTCCTCGGTCAGCTCCCCCAGACGATCCTCGTTGTGCGTGCGCAGGTGGCGGGAGACGACATGGCGCACCGCTCCCATAAGCGCCCGGCCCGGGATGTCGAGCGTGCTCGCTCCCTGCGGAGCCGAGTCCAGCAGAGCTTCGGAGCTCTGCTCCATCGCATCGAGTACGACTCCCAGCTCCTCGCGCACCCTCGGGCCACCCGTGAGCGCCTCCACGAACATCACCCTTCCCCCGTCTGGATTGCTCTGCACGCTCCGCAGCAGCTCCCCGAAGGCCGGCCTTGCGGCCCTCGCCCACTCCCCCTCCTCCAGGGCGCTCTGCATACGTGCGAGCGTCTCTTCGGTCACGCTCCTGTAGGCGGCCAGCAGGCACTCTTCCTTGTCGGTGAACTGCTCATAGAAGGTGGCGCTGGAGACCCCTGCGCGTGCGCTGATCTGCGCGATGCTGAGCGTCTGGTAACCGAGCTGCCCGGCCAGTTCGATCATCGCCTCGATCAGACGGTCGCGCTGAGCGGGCTTGGCCGTGCGCCTCGAGACCGCAACGCTTCGCCGAGACCGGGCATCGCGTCGCATCCCACTCGACTTTCGTGCCGGCTGCGCCATCCCCTGCCCACGATACAGGAGGCTTGTCAAACGACCATCCCCATATGCGATCTGCGCCCGGCGACTTTCATGTTCGAACCGGCCGCGCTCCTGCCCGCCGTCTCCCAACCCTCACTCACGACGGGAAAGCCTGCAAACACAATGAACTCCTGCGCCACGAGATCGTTTTGTGTCCGAGGGGTTGACACGTAGTACTCACTGTGATTGGCTTACGCCGCCGTTCAGGCGTGGAGTCGCAAGTGTTTTTGAAAACACGTGTTTGAGATCGACTCAAGTGGGGAAATTGGAGTACTTGAATGACAAGGGTTGCTCGCCGGGGAACATCAGGGGGATGTGAGCTTCGACCTCTGCACGTGCCGTGTCCGAGCAGCTACCGCTGCCGCCAGCTGGACGCATGAGACAGGGCTTGTGCGAGCGTCGCGACACACCCCTCCTCCGTGGCGCTCGCAGAGGCTCTGTCTCGTCCCGCATGACAGATGCGGATGCATGTGACCAAGCGGGCCGGAGGGCCCGCAAAAACCGATCAAGGGACTCCGAACGTCCCATCGCCAAAGGAGACCAGGAGAATGAGAGCTTCCAAGACGCCGCATGAACGTGCGTCGGCCGACCGCCGAGTGCGCCTGATCGGCATCATCGCAATGGTTTGCATCGCGTTCGCCGCCGGTGCCGTCCCCGCCTCGGCGGAAAAAAACCCGCTGAACAAGATCAACAAGGCTGAATTCGCGAAATTCATCAACTGCCCGATCCACACGGGCAAAGCGTGCATCTACGGCGAAACGCTGGAAGGCGAATTCAAGCTCGGGAACAAGGCCACCCCAATCGTGAATCCGACGATCCTGCAGGGCGGCTTCGCATACATCGGCACCGAAACGCTGCCGATCACGCCGCCGCTGTACGGAGCCGAAGAGCTGAGCGCCGTCTCCCAGCCGATCCCCGGCGGTCTCACCGGCGCCTCCGAACTGATCGGCGGACCCGCCTCGGCAACCGCCGAACTCGCGGGCACGCCCTACGTGACAGCCGTGTTCCTCGGCTTCGGCCACGACACCGCGGTGGAACTGCCGATCAAGGTGCACCTCGAAAACGAACTGCTCGGACCCAACTGCTACATCGGCTCCGATACGGAACCTATCGTCCTCAAACTGACCGACGGCACCACCAAACCGCCGTCGGGCGTGGAACCGATGACCGGCAAAATCGGCGTCAACGAAGGTCGTGACAAGGGTCGTCTGATCGCGTTCATCAACAACACGCTCGTCGACAACACGTTCGCTGTCCCGGCCGCCAAAGGCTGCGGCACGAACGCACTGGTCGAACCGATCGTCACCGCCGCCGTCAACGCCTCCGTCGGGCTCCCCTCGGCACCCGGTGTCAGCCACGCGATCCTGACCGGCAACCAGTTCTCGACGCAGGCAAGCTGGGTCGAAAAGTACGACAAGAAGCTGCTCAAGCAGAAGGCCAAGGAAGAAGCCGGGAAATAGGCCGGGCGCCGCAAGCGCCTTCTCGGTATCGCCACTCCCTCAGCGGGCGGCGGGTCGCTCGGACCCGCCGCCCGTCTTTTCTTGGGACGGGACTCGCGTGGCCCCGGCCGTCTCCACGTAGGACTTCGGTCATCATCCAGTGGTGACCCTGCTGGCCGTCAAGCTGCTGCTCGCGCCGATGTTCGTCGTCGGCGCCTCCCTCACCGCGCGGCGCTTCGGGCCTCGCATCGGCGGCCTAGTCGGGGGGCTGCCCGTCGTGGCCGGCCCGATCCTGCTGGCCTACGCCCTCGCGCACGGCGACTCCTTCGCGGCCGGGGCCGCCGCCGGCACCCTGCTCGGGCTGGTCTCGCTGATCGGCTTCGTGGTCGTCTACGGCCGCCTCGCCCGCGCCCTTGCCCTGGGTCCTCAGCATGCTCTGCGGTTGGCTCGCGTTCGGAATCGGCACAGCCATCTTCAGCGCCTTCTCGATCTCCGACGGCGTCGCTCTCGCACTCGCCGCACTCGCCCTGCTTGCCGGGCTGACATGGCTTCCCCATCCCGCCCCGGGCGGCGTGCCCGGTGGCGATCCGCCCGTCCTGGGATCTGCCCCTCAGAGCAGGCTGCGCGCTTGTCCTCGTGCTCACGCTGACCGCCATCGCCGGCTGGCTCGGCCCCCGGCTGAGCGGCCTGCTGGCGCCATTTCCGATCATCGCCACGGTGCTTGCGACCTTCACCCACGCGCAGCGGGGAACCGCCGAGGCGCTGCGCCTCCTGCGCGGCATGGTCGCCGGCTTCGGGGCCTTCGCGCTGTTCTGCTTCACGCTGGCGGTCTCCCTGCGAGGCCTCGGCACCGGCGCCGCCTTCGCGCTCGCCACCGGGATCGCGCTCGGGACCCAGGCGCTCGTGTTCTCGATCGTGGGCCGCGACCGCGCCGCCACTCCGACGGCGGAGGGCGCTCTGCTGCCCGCACGCCGGCCCTCCTGACAGGGCGCCCCGCCGCTAGCCGCACCCGGATCTGCATCGACGATCTGGTGGCGCACGCGGTCGCGCATCTCGGCGTAGCGCAGCACCTCGTAGACGATCATCGCCACCAGCAGCGCCGTGAGGATCGCCAACAGCGCCAGCGCCGGCAACGAAGATGCGGCCGGCAGCAGTGCTAGCAGCGCGCAGGCGCACAGCAGCCGGCGCACACTGATCGAGCCGATGTTGCGCAGCCGGAACGCGACGTGTGAGAGCAGGTAGAGCGCCGGGCCGCCGAGCAGCGCAGCGGCGGGGACCAGCGCCAGATGGCTCACCGACGTGCGGCAAGCGTGAGCTTCAGACCAACAGCCATCAGCGCGATTCCCGCGACCATCGGGAAGTGCAGGTAGGAGTAGGAGTCGCGTGCGATCTCGTTGCGCTCCCGGCCCTCCGTGGCGCGCTCCAGGCGCCGCCCGGCGACGATCGCGGTGACGTCGAAGTAGGTCCACCAGAGAGTCGCTGCCAGCACCATCCCGAGCACCGCCGCGGTGATGATCCCCGCGTCTATCTTCTCCTTCGCCCCGACACCGATCGCGACGATCGACTCGCCCAGCGCGATGATCACGATCGCCCCGTGACGCTCGGCGAAGTGACCGGGGACGAGCTTCCAGCCGTCGGCCCCGAAGAAATAGGGGCCGCCCGCGTCGAGCACCAGCGCGAGGCCCCACAGCCCGAGCTGCAGCGCACCGTCGGTGAACGCCGCCGCCAGGATCAGCCCGGCCCCGATCGCCGTGCTGCCGGCCAGGCCGTTGACCGCCCTGCGCAGCGCCCCATCCTCACGGCTGGCCAGTACGAACAGGAGGATGTGGGCGAGCCTGACCACCCCGTAGGCGAGCGCAAAGGCGAGCGCATCTGGGCCGAAAGCGCCAGGTACGCACAGAGCCGCGATCAGGAAGGCGGCCATCGCCAGGAACATGACCAGCCTGACCAGCCCCTCCTCGGGGTCCACGACGCTGGTGAGCCATGCGTAGCCGACCCACGACCACCACAGCATCCCAAGCACCAGAATGCCCTTCAAGAGGCCTTCCCAGGTCGGGGTGGCGGCCATCAGCGTCGTGCATTGGGTCAACGCCAGCACGAACACGAGGTCGAAGAACAGCTCCAGCGGCGTGACCCGCTCGCCTTCTCGCATCACCGCGCGCACCCGCGGTCCGACTCTGCTCTCGGAGGCGCTCACCCGTCGATCACCGCCGGTTCGCCGCGCCGGTCCGAGCGGGCGCGCAGCGGGCTTGGCGCCGGGGCGGGTGCGAGACCCTCTCCCCGGCGCCCCCGTTGGCCGATCAGTGCAGCGACATGTTCGGCTCGCCCGCTGAGTTGAGTCCAGATCCGGAGATCGTACACGTACCGCCCTTGGGCGCTCCCGCGTTGTAGGCCTGCGTCAGGCAGTTGCGAAGCCCGAGCTGAGCCCAGTAGTTGGGGTGGATGTCTTCCTGCAGTTCATACGGGCCGATCAGTGTTTCGAGCGTGCGGATCTGGTTGAACCACTCGCTTTTGTCGACCGCTCCGGTCGATTTCCAGTTCGACAGGCCCTCTTCCTCCAGCAGCCCCACGCCTTTGTCGCACAGCCTGTGGCAGTTGAACGCCGAGCCCAGTTCCATCGTCTTCACGTTCGACAGGCCGGCCGCCGCGGCCGCGCCGAGCACCGTGTTGTCGATCGTCGGCAGCATCGTCGCGTTGGCGTAGTTGGCGTCGGTGTTCCAGAAGCCGCATCCGCCGGTCGTCTGGCGGCTGTAGCCGCTCTGGGTGTAGCGGAATTCCGACCCGTTGGGGATCGGCGACGGATAGTTCTGCACGAGGATCGTGTACTGCGAGCTGGTGTAGCCCGCGCTCGTCATCGCGGTGGCGACGTTCTGGATCGCCGTCGTGATTTCGCCCTTGACTTTGTTGACGTTGCGCGGTTGTGAAGTTGTTCGTGACCGAGCTTTCTTTGCTGCAGTAGAAGTCGTAGAACCACGTCGACTCGAGGAAGTCCTCGATGCACGTCGTCACGATGCCCGCGAAGTTGAAGTTGTTGCCCCCGATCGAGAGCGCGATCAGCTTCACGTTGTGCGTCGCCGCGAAGTGCTGCAGCATCAGCGCCTGGCCTTCTTTGCCGCCGGAGCTGTAGAAGTCGATGCCCGGCTTGAAGGTTTCGCCTTCGGTGAAGCTCGACGTCTTCGCTCCCGAGCAGGCCAGGTTCATGCCGCTCACCCCGCCGCCTATGTAGACCTCAGCCGACTTGGAGCGGTGGCAGCCTTTGATCGATTCGCCCGTCCCGCCTGCGTTGTCGTAGTAGGCGCTCGAGCCCAGCGCATCGGTCTTCGACGAGCTTTCGTCGGTGTTGCCCGCCCAGCGTCCGGCCTCTCCCGAGATGTAGGAGTCGCCCAGGCTGGCGGTCCACGGCGAGCCCGTCCCCGGCCCGTCGGCGCGCGCGGCGGCGCGAGCGCAGCTCGAGGCAGTAGAGCAGCGCCGCTGACGCCGAGCGCCGCGATCAGCGCAGCGGTTGATACCCGACGAGCTGCGATCGGGTGGTGCATGTGTGTCCCCTCTCTCCGCGCGCCGCCCCTCAGCGGCGCTGTCCGCGCGACCCTAACGCCTGCTCCGGCGCGCCGGTCAATCCTCGGCGGCCGCGTGCGCCGGAACCTCGCCCCACAGGTGCTCCAGCCGGTAGAACTCGCGCGCCTCCGGCGTGAAGATGTGCACCACCACGTCGAGGTAGTCCATCAGGATCCAGCCGCCCTCGCCCGAGCCCTCGACGCGGCGTGGGACGCGCTCGTGCTCGCTCTTCAGGCCCGCCATGATGCCGTCGTGGATCGCCTTCGCCTGGCGGCCGGTGTTGCCCGAGCAGACCAGGAAGTAGTCGGTGTAGCCGAGCACCCCGCGCAGATCGAGCTCGACGATGTCGATCGCCTTCTTGTCCTCGGCGTAGCGGGAGATCTCCTGCAGCAGCTCCTCCGGCTCCATCAGCCTCTCTCCTTCTCCACGACCTCATAGAGACCGTGCTCGGCGATGTAGCCGGCGACCGCCCGCCCCACCAGATCCTCTATCCCGGCTCCATCTGCGACGCGGCGGCGGATCGAGCGACGAGGACGCGTCGATCGGAGACATGGCAAGAAAGCGAGGGTCCCTAGATGCATTCTCCATGCGGTCGCGGCCGGCTCCGATCGAGGCCAGGGCGCTCAGCACCTGCTCACGCTCGGCTCCCTCGCGCTCGGCGATCGCCAGGCGCGCGAGCCGCATCACGCTCGCGGGCTCGTGCCAGGAGGGCAGCGTCCGTGCCGTGTCTGCGCCCACGATGAACGTCAGCTCGGCTTGGGGTGGCTCGCATGGATCTCGGCGAGCGTATCGGCGGTGTAGGACGGGCCACCGCGAGCGACCTCCAGCGAGCAGGCCGACACGCCCGGCTCGTCCGACGCTCGCCAGCCGACACATGGCGCAGCCTGTGCTCGGGCCCCGGATCCTGCCGTGAGCGGCTTGTGAGGGGCGTGCACCGGCATCAGCACCACCCGCTCCAGTCCGAGCTCATCGCGGGCGTGACGCGCCAGCGCGAGATGCCCGACGTGCGGCGGGTTGAAGGTTCCCCCCAGGATGCCGATGGAGGACGCCATCGACTCCTCAAGCGCGGACGTGCCCGTCGCCTTCGATGAGGTACTTGACGGTGCACAGCTCGCGCAGCCCGATCGGACCGCGGGCGTGCAGCTTCTGCGTCGAGTTGCCGATCTCCGCGCCCATCCCGAACTCGCCCCCGTCGGTGAAGCGGGTCGAGGCGTTGACGTACACGCAGGCGGCATCCACGCCCAGCTGGAAGGCTCGCGCGGATGCGCTGTCGCGGGTGAGGATCGCCTCGGAGTGACCGCTGCCGTGGCGCGCGATGTGCTCGATCGCCTCCTCCACCGAGCCCACGATCGCGACCGCGATCATCGGCGCCAGGTACTCGGTGTCCCAGTCCTCCTCCCCGGCCGGCTCGAGCAGCGCGCCCTCTGCCACCGCTTCGGCCAGCTCGCAGTGCGCGCTCGTCGGCTCGCATCAGCGACGCCGGCCTCGCCGAGCACGCTCAGCGATCCGCGGCAGGAACCGCGCCGCCGCGACGCTCGTGCACGAGCAGCGTCTCAACGGCATTGCAGACGCCCGGGCGCTGGGTCTTGGCGTTCACGCACGATCGCCTCGGCCTGCTCGAGGTCGGCGCTCTCGTCGACGTACACGTGGCAGTTGCCCGAGGCCGCGTAGATCACCGGCACGGTCGCGACGGCCTGTAGCGCCTCCTTCAGGCTCTCGCCGCCCCGCGGGATGATCAGATCGACCGACGTCGCGCTGGGTGGCCAGCTCCGCCAGCTCCGCGCGCCCGCCTCCTGCCACAAGGCTCACGCTGCCCTCGGGCAGGCCGGCTTCGACCGCCGCCTCGGAGGCGATGCTCGCCAGCGCGAGGTTGGAGTGCATCGCCGAGGAGGAGCCGCGCAGGACGATCGCGTTGCCGGACTTCAGGCACAGTGCGGCGGCATCGATCGTCACGTTGGGCCGGGCCTCGTAGACGACGGCGATCACGCCCAGCGGCACCCGCACCTTGCGCACGTCCAGTCCGTTGGGCAGTCGCCGACCGTCGATCACCTCGCCCACCGGGTCGGCCAGCGCGGCGATCTGTCGCACCGCCCGAGCGATCGCCTGAACCCGCCCGCTGTCGAGCCGCAGGCGGTCCAGCAGCGCCTCGCCGATCTCCGCTTCGCGGCCGAGCTGCATGTCGCGCTCGTTGGCCTGGAGGATCTCCTCCAGACGGTCCTCGAGCGCACGCGCGATCGCCTCCAGCGCCGCATCCTTGATCGCGGAGTCGGTGCGGGCGAGCACGCCCGCGGCCCGCTTGGCCCGGCGGCATGTCTCTGCGACGGATGTGACGGCGACTGCCATGGTCTACAGGGTAGGACCGATCAGTCGACGACGAGGTAGTCGCGGTGGATCGCCTCGTCGGTCGCGCGCGGAAGGATCTCGCGCACGGCGTCGGACTTCATGCCGATCACTCGTCTGAGCTCCTGCGCGGAGTAGTTGCAGATCCCCTTGGCAAGCGGACGCGGACGCTGCCCCTCTGTGACCGCGCGCTCCATGATCTCGACCGCGTCGCCGGCGTCGAAGCCGCCCTCGACCGCGACGATGCCCACCGGGCAGGAGGCTCGCGCTGCCCTCCCGCACCGCTCGGGCCGCGCCGGCGTCGACCGTCAGCGTGCCGCGTGAGGGCTTGGCGTACTTCAGCCACAGCTTGAAGCTCGAATAGCGCGCCTCCCCGGCCGCGAAGCGGGTCCCCTCGCGCTCCCCCGCCAGCACGGCCGAAAGAGCCTCGGCCCGCAGGCCGTTGCAGATCACCGTGGGGATTCCCGCCGCCGTGGCCATCTCGGCGGCGACCACCTTGGAGCGCATCCCGCCCGAGCCGAGTGGCGAGGTCGTGTGCCCGATCTCCAGCTCGTCGAGTCGCGCGAAGTCGCTCACCTCGGAGACGATGTGCGCGTCTGTGCGGATTCTCGGATCGGCCGTGAAGAGGCCGTCGATGTCGGTCATCAGGATCAGCTCGTCGGCGCCGATCAGCACCGCGACCTGAGCGGCCAGGAAGTCATTGTCGCCGAAGGAGATCTCGTCGGTGGCGGTGGTGTCGTTCTCGTTGATCACCGGCATCACCCGCCACTCCAGCAGCGTGCTGAGCGTCTGGCGGGCGTTCAGGTAGTGGGTGCGGGCGCTCATGTCGAAGAACGTCAGCAGCACCTGCGCGCTGGTCACCCCGCGTTCGCGCAGCAACTCGTCGTAGACCCGGTAGAGCTTGCCCTGTCCGACCGCGCTGGCCGCTTGCAGGGCACCGATCGAGGTGGGCCGCTGAGGCAGGTCCATGACCCTCATCCCACGCGCGATCGCGCCGCTGGTGACGACGATCACCTCATCCCCGTCGCCGTGCAGGGCGCTGAGCCGATCGCACACGGCAGCCAGCACCTCAAGGCGCGGTGTGCCGTCTGCATCGGCCACCACGCTCGATCCGAGCTTCACCACGCGCCTCATGCCGGAGAGCTTATTTGCGGGCGCTCTGCTCGTCCTCGACGGGATCGAGCTCGAAGCTCACACCTGCGATCTCGATCTCATCGCCCGGCTCGAAGCCCTCGGCCTCCAGCGCCCTGATCACGCCGATCCGCCGCAGACGGCTCTCGAAGAAGGCCATCGCCTCCTCGTTCTCCACGTCGTAGCGTTCGAGCAGGCGCTCGATCCCTCGGCCCCTGACCCCGAAGGCGTTCGGGCCGAGCTGCTCGATCTGAAATCCGCTCGGTCCGGTGGGCCTGAAGACCATGTGCTCGACCATCTCCTCATCGCCGGTCATCGCGCTCGTGCCGAGGCCGTCCTCGGCGGTGGCGGCACTGAGCGTGGGCACTCGGCGAATCAGCTCGAGGGTCAGCTCCGCGAGGCCATCGCCGGTGGCGCTCGAGGTGGCGATCACCGGCACTCCAGGCCCCATGCGCTGCTGCCACTCCGCGACCGTGGCCCGGCTGCGCTTCTCGTCGACGAGATCGGACTTGGACAGCGCGAGGATCCGTGGCAGCGACGCGAGGCGGGGGTCGTGGGCGGCCAGCTCCCGCTCGATCGTCGCGTGGTTCACGGCCGCATCCGCTCCCTCCCCCATGCCGATCTCCGGGGCCATGTCGAGCACGTGCACCAACAGGCGCGTGCGCTCGACGTGCGCAAGGAAGTCGTGGCCCAGGCCGGCGCCCTCGCTGGCGCCCTCGATCAAGCCGGGGATGTCGGCCACGATCAGCTGGCGCTCCTCGCCTTCGAGCACGCCAAGAACAGGTGAGAGCGTCGTGAAGGGGTAGTTGGCGATCTTCGGGGCCGCCCGGGTCAGGCGCGAGAGCAGCGAGGACTTGCCGGCGTTGGGCAGGCCGACGAGGCCGACGTCGGCGAGCAGCTTGAGACGCAGCTCCAGCCAGCCTTCCTCGCCCACCAGCCCGCGCTCGGCGAAGCGGGGAGCCTGACGGGTGGCGGTGGCAAAGTGCTTGTTGCCTTTGCCGCCCGAGCCGCCGCGTGCGGCGGTCGAGCGCTGACCCGAGGCGAGCAGTTCCCAGCGGCGACCCTCGAGGTCCACCCCTTCCTCCTCGCAGGCAACGATCTGGGTTCCGGGCGGCACGCGGATGATCAGCGTCTCGCCGTCGGCGCCGTGGCGCAGGGCGCCCTCGCCGTGACCGCCGCGTCCGGCGCGGAAGTGGCTGCGGCGGCGGAAGCCCTGCAGGTCACGCAGCGACTCATCGCACAGCAGCACGATGTCCCCGCCGCGGCCTCCGTCGCCACCGTCGGGGCCGCCCTTGGGCACGTGGGCTTCGCGACGGAAGCTCATGCAGCCATCGCCGCCGCCGCCGGCCTGGACATGGATTCGCGCTCGGTCGTGAAGCATCGCTCCCATCGTACGTGCGATGAGGAATGCAGGCGGGATGCGGGTAAAAGCCCAGTTGTCCCTTTCAAGCCGATGAGCGGAGCGCAGATGACCCAGACGACCGACTCGACCGAGCCCGTGCTGCTGATAACCGGAGCCTCCTCGGGGATCGGGGCGGCCACGGCGCGTCACGCCCGTGAACGCCGGCTGGAGGGTTGTGCTGGCGGCCCGTTCCGAGAACAAGCTCCAGGAGCTGGCCGAGGAGCTTGGCGGCCCGAGGTCAGCGCTTGCGGTCGTCTGCGACGTCACCGACTGGGACAGCCAGCAGCAGATGGTGCAGTCGGCCCTCAACGCCTTCGGAGGCATCGACGCGGCCTTCGCCAATGCCGGCTTCGGCGGCGCCGCGAGGCTTCCTCAAGGACACCCCGGAGAAGTGGCGCGAGATGATCCTCACCAATGTCTACGGCGCCGCCCTGACCATACGCGCCACGATCCCCGCCCTCACCTCATCGAAGGGCCATCTGCTGCTGACCTCGAGCGTGGCGGGGCGGCGTGTCCTTCCCGGCTCGCTGTACTCGGTGACCAAGCACGCCGTCACCGCGATGGGCGAGGCCGCACGTCAGGATCTGCACGGCACGGGCATACGCGTGACGCTGATCGAGCCCGGCATGGTCGACACGCCGTTCTTCGATGAGCAGCCGACCGACGCGCTGCAGGGCGACGACATCGCCCGCGCCGTCATCTACGCGATCTCCCAGCCACCGCATGTGAACGTCAACGAGATCCTGGTGCGACCGACCGCCCAGCAGGGATAGACCCAGACCGCGATCGGAGCCACCGATCGGAGCGGGACCCTCGCTAATCGTGCGCGAGGCGATGGGAGAGGTAGAAGCCCGCCGCGGAGGAGGCGCCGGCCACGAGCACGGTGCCGATGACGCCTTTGCGGGGCAGACCCTTGCGAGCGATCACGGTCGCGACCGTGTCGACGCCATCGACGAAGGCGCAGGCGGCCTGCACGCGCGGGCCGAGGACCGGATCGTCGAGGCTCGCCAGCACGGCGAGCCCGAGCGCCAGGTCGCGGGCGCCGAGCGAGCGGGCCAGATCGCCGACGACCGGAAGGCGCGCGTTGTCCTCGCCGAGCCAGTGCTCGGTCACCTTCTCGGGCGCCGCCAGCACGGCCACGCCCAGCAGAGCCCTGCCCGCCGCGAGCAGCCATGCTCCACGTCGGGGGCTCATTGCGTTGCCTTCCCTACTCGCCGGCGGGAAGGATGCTCACGACGCGACCGCGTCGGCCGGTGCTGAACTGCACGGTCCCGGCGGCGCGCGCGTAGAGCGTGTCGTCTTTGCCGATGCCGACGCCCGTGCCCGGCTTGAAGCGGGTCCCGCGCTGGCGCACGATGATCTCACCGCCGGTGACGGCCTCGCCGGCGAAGGTCTTCACGCCCAGGCGCTGGGCGTTTGAGTCACGGCCGTTGCGGCTCGAGCCGAGCCCCTTCTTATGAGCCATCGTCGGCCTTTCCCTCGGTCTTGGTGGTCAGTCGCCTCGCCGTCGGAGGCTTTGGCGCGCGCTTTGGCCGGTTTGCCTGAGCCCGAGGTGATGTCTGTCACCTCGATGCGGGAGAGCTCCTGGCGGTGGCCGGTGCGACGCTTGTAGCCGCGCTTGGGCTTGAACTTGAACACGCGCAGCTTCTCGCCGCGGACGTGCTCGAGCACCTTGGCGCTCACCTTCACCTCTGAGAGGGAGTCCTTGTCGAACACCGTCTCATCGGAGCGGTAGAGCAGCGGCTCCAGCGCGATGGCCGCGCCCTCCTCGACAGGCAGCCGCTCCACGAGCAGGGTCTGACCCCGCTCGACGCGGTACTGCTTGCCGCCTGTCTTCACGATCGCATACATGGCGCTCTGGTCTCGATTCTGAAAGCTTGTCTTGGGCTGCTACTCCGACGCCTTGGCCTTGGCAGCCGAACGGCGCCGCCCGCCCCTGCGGCCACGACGCCGAGGCTTGGATTGTAGGCCATCGTCGGCCCCCTCGCCGCCCTCCTCGGCGTCGACGGGCGAGGAGCCGTTGACGGAGGGCTGCTCGGGCTCGGAATCCACGGCTGCGGCGGGGCCCGCGAGGCCGGCTTCGCGGCGCGCCTCGGCGTCCTCGCCGTCGGCCTTGGAGCCCGCGCGACGTCCGCGGGGCTCGCCCCGTCCGCTTGCGACTGCCTGCGCCGCGTCCGCCTCGCGCCGAGCTCTTGGGGGTGGGCCGCGCGGGCGCGGCGACCGACCTCGCCCGCCTCGTCGAGCAGCAGGGCGGTGGCGGCGGTGCGGCCGACCTCGTCGATTCGCACCATGCGCTTCTCCCCCACGTGGCGGGCGGCGCCGGCGATCGAGATTATGTAGCCGTCGATTTTGGCGACGGCGTCGTCGACGTCGTACATGTGCGGCTCGACGATCTCCACCAGCACCTCATCGCCCTGGCGGAACGGGAGCGCCCGCTCCTCGACCTCCATGCGGGTGCCGGTGAAGGTGATCGCGAAGTGGTCCAGCGCGAGGCCTTCGGAGCCCTCGAACAGGAACGAGCGGCCGGTGTCGGCCTCCAGAGCGTGCAGCACGCGCGAGGCGCTGCCCGTGAACTGGGTGCTGACACGCGGGTTGACCTGGACCAGGAAGGCCTCGGCGTCGGGGTGCTCGAGCACCACATCGCGCAGCTTTCGCTCGAACTCGATCGCGATCGTCTCCTCGGAGCGGATCACGCCCTCGCCCTCGCAGGTCGGGCAGGGGCGGCTCATGATCTCGCGCACGCCCTCGGTCACGTTCTGACGCGTCATCTCGACCAGCCCGAGCTTTGAGATCTCCGCGGTGAAGGTCTTGGTGCGGTCCTCGTCGAGGGTCTTTCGCAGCGTCTTCATGACCGCGTCGCGATTGCGCGCGCGTGCCATGTCGATGAAGTCGATCACGATGATCCCGCCGATGTCACGCAGGCGCAGCTGGTTGACGACCTCCTCGGCCGCCTCCAGGTTGGTCTTGGTGATCGTGTCCTCCAGGCCGGCTCCCTTGCCGCGGCCGATGAAGCTTCCGGAGTTGACGTCGATCACGGTCAGCGCCTCGCCGTAGTCGACGATCAGATAGCCGCCGCTGGGCAGATCGACGCGACGCGAGAGCACGCCCTCGATCGCCTTGTCGACCTTGTACGCCTCGAACAGCGGCTCCTTGGCGTCCCACAGCTCGACCCGCTCGACCAGCTCGGGCGCGGTGCGGGTGAAGAACGAGACCAGCCGGTGGTACTGCTGCTCGTCGTCGACGATCGCGCGCTCGAAGTGAGCGGAGAAGATGTCGCGCACGACGCGCACCGACAGGTCGGCCTCCTGGAAGACGAGGTCGGGGGCGGCGGTCTGCTCGACGCGCTTCTCGAGCACCTCGTGCAGCTTGTGCAGGTACTTCAGCTCGCGCTCGAAGTCCTCTCGCTTGGCGCCGTGGGCCGCCGTGCGGATGATCACCCCACCGCCGTCGAGCGTCAGTTTGGCGGTCTGGCGACGCAGTCGTTCGCGCTCTTTGTCCTCGAGTCGGCGCGAGACGCCGATGCCCTCGCCGGTCGGCGCGTAGACCATGTAGCGCCCGGCGATCGTGACCTCCATCGAGAGGCGCGCGCCCTTGGTCTTCAGCGGGTCCTTGACGACCTGCACGACGATCTCCTGGCCGGGTTTGAGGAGATCTGAGATCTTGCGCCCGGAGCCCCCGCCGCGACCGCGCTTGGGTGTCTCCACGCCCGGCAGCACGATCTCGTCGACGTGCAGGAAGCCGTTCTTCTCGAGACCTATGTCGACGAACGCCGCCTCCAGGCCCGGCAGCACGTTGTCGACCTTGCCCTTGTAGATGTTGCCGACGATCGAGCGACCGCCGCGACGCTCTATGTAGAGCTCGGCGACCCGGTAGCCGGCCTCAAGTCGCCCGCCTCGCTTGCCGCCGTCGGCGGCCTTGGCGGCAGAGGCCGAGCGCGAGGCGGCGGGCGTTCCGCTGGCCTCCAGTAGCGCGACGCGCGTCTCCGCGCGATCGACGCTTACGAGCACTTGCTTTTTCAATGTGATCCAGTCTTTCGGTATTGGTGTGAGCCGGGCGGGCGGGTGGGCGTGCGATCGGCGATCGGCGGCCTGGCCGGCGCATCGCCGTCGGGTCTCGATCGACCCGCTCGGCGGCCGGCGCGTGGGCGCCTCCGCGATCGATGCCTGCACGTATGGTGAGCGTCGCGTAGGACGCACCCGTCTCGTTCAGGCGCGCAGCGATGCTGGGCTGCGTGTCTGGTGGGGGGTGCTCGGCTGACATCCTGGTGTCTAGAAGCGTGTGACGCGGTTCTTCAGCGCTGCTGAGGCGCGCGCCTGCACGTATATCGACTGCAACAGGCCGACTGCCAACAGGGTGGTGATCACCGATGACCCGCCGTAGCTCATGAGCGGAAGCGTGACGCCGGTAATGGGCATGATCCCAATGGTCATTCCCACGTTGACGAAGACCTGGAACATGAGCATAGCCGCTACGCCGGCTGCTATCAGCGAGCCGAACAGGTCCTTTGCCATCACGAGTACACGCAGCGCTCGTGAGATCAATAGGCCGTAGAGCAGCAGTACCAGCCCCGCACCGACGAAGCCGTAGCGCTCCCCCACCGCGGCGAAGATGAAATCGGTGTGGCTCTCCGGCACGAAGCCGTTGGGGATCTGGCTGGCGTTTTCGCCGCGGCCGGTCTTCTGCCCGGCGCCGATCGCGATCTTCGACTCCTGCTGCTGGTAGGACGGTTCCAGTTCGCCCTTGGTGTTGTGAAGCCCTTGCGAGGGGTGCAGGAAGGCCGTCAGCCGTTCGACCTGGTAGGGCTTCAGCACATGCACCCCGGCGGCGGGAGCGGCGACCAGGACGAAGGCCGCGGAGGCGGCGACGAGCGCCGCCAGCGCCACCAGATGGCGCCAGGAGGCGCCGGCGATGAACAGCAGCATGTAGGCGATCACCATGTAGACCATCCCCGAGCCGAGGTCCGGCTGGGCGATCACGAACATCGTCGGGACGAGCGCGGCGATCATCACCCGCACGGTCGTGTCGCGCTCGCGCAGGTGCCTGGAGCGCTCGACCACGAAGGCCGAGAGGGCGAGGATCAGGAGCACCTTTCCGAGCTCGGATGCCTGGAAGGAGAAGAGCGGGAAGTTGATCGCCCGCTGGGAGCCGCGGGCGGCGTGCCCGAGGCCGAGCACCGCCAGGATGCTCACCAAAAGAGCCGCATAGATCCCGTTTTTGTAGCGACGCAGGACGGAGTAGTCGAGGCGGCTCAGGCCGAGCATCGCCAGCAGCCCGACCACCAGGTAGACGCCCTGGCGATCGACGTAGTAACGCGGATCGCCGGGCACCAGGTTGCGGGTGGAGGCGTTGAGGGTGACGATCGAGCAGGCCGCGAGACCCAGCACGGCGAGGGTCAGCATCGGGTCGAACGGCAGGCGCAGCGTCCGTGGAGGCTCGGGCGGCGCGTCGTCGGGGGGCTGGATCGGGCTGAGGGGCATCAGAAGGTCTTCGAGCTGCCGACCACGAATTTGCCCTTGACGCCGAACCACTTGGATGCCATCAGGCGGGCGACCGGCGCGGCCGTTTCGGCCCCGAAGCCGCCCTGCTCGACGGTCACCGCGATCACGATCGGACGCGTGGGGTCGCCGATGTAGGCCATGTACCAGGCCTGGTCTTCTTTGCCGACGTGCTGGGCGGTCCCGGTCTTGCCGAAGACGGGATGTGCGGCCTGGTTCCAGCCGGTCCACACTTCGGCAGAGGTCCCGCCGGTCTGCGATGCGGCCTCGTGGATGCCCTCCATCACGTAGCCCAGGTCGGTGGGGTTGAGGTGCACGTGGCGAGCCGCGGGGAAGCTGAGGCTCTGCAGCAGACCGCCGTTGGCTTCGTCGATCTCCTTGCCGAGATGGGGCGTCGGAACTGCGCCTTCGCCGCCGTGGGTGTAGGCGTTGGCGAGCGTGGAGTAGGCGACCGCCATCTGCAGGGGGTCGGTGATCAGGTCGCCCTGCCCGACCGCCAGGTTCATGTTTTCGCCGACGGTCCAGGGCTTCTTTTCGCCGACGATGCCACAGGAGGCCTTGTGTTCTTCGCGCTCGCATTTGACCTCCAGCGCGTTCTGGCGCCGGCGCCAGGCGGCATCTGGCATCACGCCCTTCAGCTCGCTGGGCAGGTCGATGCCGGTCGGGCGGGGGCCGATGCCAAGTTCTTCTGCCTTCTGCTGGATGATCCGCCCGCGCGCGTTGGCCCGCTCGCCGACTTCGAAGAAGTAGGTGTCGGAGGAGACCTTGAGCGCTTCCACCAGGCCGACGGCGCCGAAGTCGACTTTGCCGGCGTTGCAGAATTCCCGGCCTTTGCCGTTCACCTGAATGCAGCGTCCCGCCCCGAGCCCTTCAGAGGGGTTCAGCACGCCGGCTTCCAGGGCCGCCATCGCGGTGATCGGCTTGAAGGTCGAGCCGGTGGGATAGGCGCCCTTGACGGCACGGTCGGTGAGCGGGCCGCCGTTCGTCCCGTTGCCCACCAGCGCTTCATATTCTGGCTGGGTCAAGGGCCTTGCGAACTTGTTGGGGTCATAGCTGGGAGTCGAGCCGATCGCGAGGATTTCCCCGTTGCGGGGGTCCATCGCCACAAAGGCGCCGGCAACGGCGGGTTTGGTCGCGCGGGCGTGTTCGATGCCTTCCCGGAGCGCCTTTTCGGACTCGCGCTGCAGGCCCATGTCGAGCGTCACCTTGAGGCTGTGCCCGGCCAGCGGCATCGTCGGTGCGAGTTTGCTCGGCACGGGATAGCCGGAGGCGTCGACCTCGACGCGCTGCACGCCGGTGCGCCCCCGCAGGTAGCGGTCGTAGTAGTACTCGAGGCCTTCCTCGCCGACGATCGTCCCGGGGAGCGTGCCCTTGAAGGCTTTTTTCTTGAGCTCTTCGGGGGTTACCTCTCCGACGTGACCGATCACCTGCGCCGCCATCTCACCGTAGGGGTAGTCGCGGATCGAGACGGGCTCCTGCACGACGCCGGGGAATTCGTTCTGGCGCTCGCCGAGGTAGGACAGGGCCACGGGACCCGCGTCGGCCTTGATCGTGACCGGCGCGTAGGGCACGGCGAGGCGCTCTTTGACGACGATCGCCTCGATGCGGGCGGCGCTCATGCCCAGCACGCGACCGAGCTTGCGGTAGAGAGCGAAGCGGGGCGCCCCCGCCGGCGGCAGCGCGGAGGGCACGATCTGCACCGCGTTTGTGGTTGTGGAGTCGACGATCGCCTTTCCTTCGCGGTCGAGGATCTCCCCGCGCGGCGCGGGGATCGGCAGATCGCGCACGCGGTTGGCGTTGGACTGCTGGACGTACTGTTCGCCCGAGAGCACCTGCAGGTACCAGAGGCGGAAGAAGATCACGCTGAACATCGCGATCGCGACGCCTCCGATGATCGCCACACGCAGCGCCAGCCCCTGCGAGACGGGGATGCGCGGGTCGCGTTTGCGGGCCGGCTCGATCGCGCTCATGAGGGGCGGGTTTTGGACAGCGGGCTGAGGCCGCCGGTGGTGTAGGCGCGACGGGTGCGCCGCCGCCGGGGATCCTCGGGCAGCGCCCCCTCGAGCACACGCCGCACGATCGCCCACATCGGCAGGGCGACGATCGCGTTGACGAGGATGCCGAGCACGATCTGACGCAGCAGCTCGAGGCTCACCGGGGCGTCGACGCCGAGCAGAAACTCCATCAGCGAGTAGCCCACGAGGGCCACCGCCGAGGCGCCCGCGCCGACGAGCAGCGGGGCAAGCGCCGCCTGTGGGTCACGCAGTTCGCGCAGGCGTCCGGACCAATATCCGATCATCGTGAAGACGAGGGACGTCAGGCCAAGGGTCTGCAGCAGGGCCAGGTCGACGAGCAGCCCGACGGCGAAGCCGCCGACGGCGCCCAGCATCGATCCGCACAGCAACCCTATGAAGGCGACCAGCAGCGGCGTGAGATCGGCGTTGACGCCGAAGACCGGGACCTCCGAGACGACGCCGATCTGAAAGAAGACGACGAAGACGGCCAGCGCCGAGACGCGGAGCAGCAGCGCGCCGCTCGGCATCTCGCTCATCCGCCCGCCCCGGTGGAGGCGAGCTGTTCGCCCTGAGCCCGTGTGCCCGAGCTCTGTGCGCCGGGGAGCGATTTGTTGAGACTGGCGAGGTTGGCGGCGCGGCTGCCCACACCGACGGTCAGCACCTGGACGATGTCGAGGTTGTGAAGGTTGGCGAAGGGATGCACGTTGACCGACTTGTAGGCGCTTTCTTCGTTGACCGAGGTGATCGTGCCGATCAAAAGGCCCGGTGGGTAGAACGAGTCATCGGTGCTGGCCACGGTGCCCGAGGTGACGACGTATTCGCCGGGGTTGGCCTGAGCGTTGTCGGGCAGGTATTGCAGAAGCAGGTCATTGGGTTCTCCCACCTTCGGCTGCACCAGTCCCGTGGCACGGTCTGAGCCGATGCGCGCCGAGACCCCCATCGAGCTGTCGGTGATCAGGTCGACCTGGGCTCCATCGGGGGCGAGGGCGGTGACCCTGCCGACGAGCCCTTCTCCGTTGACGACCGGGTCGTTGAGCTGCACCCCGGCGGATGAGCCCTTGTCGATGTTCACCGTCGAATACCAGATGTTGGGCGTTTTCCCGACCACGGTGGCTGTCACCGGGTGGTAGTCGTTGACGCTCAGCTGATCGAGGTGATAGAGCGAGAGCAATTGCTGGTACTGACGTTTTTCGGCTTCCGCGGCGGCCAGTCTCGGGCGCAGGGTGTCGATCTGCTTGCGCAGCTGGTCGCGCTGGCCTTTGGCGTGCAGGGTGTCGCCGAACCAGCCGATCGTGTCGCGTACCGGCTTGAGCGCCTTGTTGGCGCCGTCCTGGATCGGCGAGACGATCGCGAGGAAGTCACGTTGGACCGCATGCAGCCGCCCTCCAGGCGCCTCACCGAAGTAGGCGGTCAGGAGAAGCAGGGACAGCACGACGAGCAATACGAGCACGGCTCGTCGGCGACGGACAGTCTTGTCGTACACCTGTGACTACCTTCCGAAGCGTTCAGGGCACAGCGTACCCGGGGGACGGTCAGGGCGCGTCAGCCGTAGCGCCGGCGCCGGTTGCGCTGGCCGGTGCGGTTGGAGCGATGGATCGCCTCGAACTCCTCGAGCGAGCGTCCGGAGCCGACGGCGACACATGTCAGCGGCGACTCGGCGAGGTGAGCGGGCATCTGTGTCTCCTCACGAAGACGCTCGTCCAGGCCCTGCAGCAGCGAGCCGCCGCCGGCCAGCATGATGCCCCGGTCCATGATGTCCGAGGCCAGCTCCGGCGGAGTGCGGTCGAGAGTCTCCTTGACCGCGTCGATGATCTGGTTGAGCGGCTCGGCCAGCGCGTCGCGAATCTCCTCGCTGGTCAGCACGACCGTCTTGGGCAGTCCGGCGACCATGTCACGACCGCGGATCTCGGCCTGCAGCTCCTCGGCCATCGGGCAGGCCGAGCCGATCTCCAGCTTCAGCTCCTCGGCCGTCTGCTGACCGATCAGGAGCTTGTACTCCTTCTTGGCGTAGTTGATGATCGCCTCGTCCATCTCGTCTCCACCGACACGGATCGACTGCGAGACCACGATCCCGCCAAGTGAGATGACGGCGACCTCGGAGGTTCCTCCGCCGATGTCCACGACCATTGAGCCGGTCGGCTCTCCCACCGGCAGCCCGGCGCCGATCGCGGCAGCCATCGGCTCCTCGATCAGATAGGCGGTCCGAGCGCCGGCCGACAGGCAGGCCTCCTCGACGGCCCGCTTCTCCACGCCGGTCACTCCCGAGGGGACACAGACCACGACACGTGGGTGGGCGAAGCGGTTCTGGTGAACCTTCTGGATGAAGTGACGGAGCATCTGCTCGGTCACATCGAAGTCGGCGATCACACCGTCCTTCAACGGCCGGATCGCCTGAATCGTCCCGGGTGTGCGACCGAGCATCCGCTTGGCCTCGATTCCGACGGCGTGAACTTCACCGGTGCGGGAGTCGATCGCCACGACGCTCGGCTCGGACAGGACGATGCCCCGGCCGCGCACATAGACCAGCGTGTTGGCGGTGCCGAGATCGACGGCCATGTCGCGGCCGCCAAATCCCGTGAGGTAGCTGAAGATGCTCATATTGAGAGGTCTGGGACCTCCGGTCTGGCGCCTGGCACCACGTGCCTGGCGGTCGCGTTCGGCGGCCGGCGCTCACCGGGGCGTGCAGAGGCGCCAGTCTAGCGAACGTCCACGGCCGCCCAACAGGGCTGCCAGCGGGTTTGCAGCCGTGGCGGGCCCCCTGGCCGGTCCGCGACGCTCAGTGGCACAGCAGCTCGGGGTAGATGTCCAGCAGACCCGGCAGCGGCAGGCCGACCACGTTCTCGTAATCGCCGGCGATCGATCGCACGAGCGCCGCTCCCGCTCCCTGGATCGCATATCCGCCTGCCCGCTCGCGCCACTCGCCGAGGGCCAGGTACCAATCGAGCGTGGACGGCTGGAGCTCGCGGAAGGAGACCTCTGTGCGGGCGACCGCGGTGCGCTCCTCGCCTCCGAGCAGCAGGGCCAGCCCACTGACCACCACGTGGGTACGCCCGGAGAGGGCCTGGAGGGTGGCTCTGGCCTGCTGCTCGTCCTCCGGCTTCCCGTAGATCCGACCGTCGAGCGAGACGATTGTGTCGCATCCCAGCACTGCCTCCGGCCGATCCTCCCGACGGACCGCCCTGGCCTTGCGGAGGGCGTTCTCGAGTGTCACCTCGGCCGGATCGCCCACCTCCAGCTCGCTCGCCTCGCTGACCCTGACGCTGAACTTGAGCCCAAGGCGAGACAGGATCGCCCGCCTCTGGGGCGAGCGGGAGGCGAGTACCAGCGGCGGAAGCTCGATGGATATGGCCTACAGGTCCTCGAAGAAGAGCCCCGCCTCGCGGGCGGCGGACTCCGGGGAGTCCGAGCCGTGGACCATGTTGGCGCCCATCTCGGTGGCGAAGTCGCCGCGAATGCTGCCGGTGGCCGCCTCGAGCGGGTTGGTGGCGCCGATCAGCTGGCGGGCGGCCTTGACGGCGTCCTTGCCCTCGAGCACCATCGCCAGGATCGGGCCGGAGGTGATGAACTCCACCAGCTCTCCGAAGAAGGGACGCTCGGCGTGCTCGGCGTAGTGGCGTTCGGCCAGCTCGCGGGTGACGGTCATGTGCCTGAGGGCGACGATCTTCAGGCCCTTGCGCTCGAAGCGGGCGATGATCTCACCGCTCAGGGAGCGGGCGAAGGCGTCGGGCTTTACGAGGATCAGAGTTCGGTCCATGGGTTCCTTTGCTTGTGCGGCGTTTGGTGTCAGGAGGTGGGACGCGTGCGGCCGCCGGAGCGGCTGGAGCGCCCGCCGGAACGGGGCCTTGCGGCCGCCGGCTCAGCGACCACGACCGGCTCGGCCGGCTCGTCTCCGTCGCTCAGCGCCGGGTCGAGCTCAGCCAGCTCGGCATCGGCCGGGGAGGCGGGGCGTCTGCGACGCGGCCGTTGGCTCGAGAGGCCCGGGACGTCGGCCTCGCAGTAGGGGCAGATGGTCCAGGCCTGGTCGAGCGGGCGCGAGCAGTTCACGCAACGCTCCTTGAGCTTTCGCAGACAGCTGGGGCAGCGCACGAAGTCACGCTCGATGCGATAGTCGCAGTGCGGGCAGAGAACCAGGTCGAGCTGGTGCAGGCGGGCTTCGGCGGCCTGTGTCTCCAGTTCCCGCTCGCGCACGTCCTGCAGGTACTCGGGCGGACGCAGGATCGTGTAGACGATCGGCCCGACGAAGGGGAAGAGGGCCGCCACGGTCGCGCAGCCGACGAGCATCGGGTCCTCGATCCGCCGCCTGGCGTCCGCGAAGGTCCAGTAGATCAGCGCCAGGTAGACCACCACGATGAAGACGATCACCAGGCTTACGGCGAGGTTCAGTCCGCTGCTTTCAATTCCGAAATAAGCGAGCGGGGGCATCGGCCGGCTGAGTTTAGAGAAATAGGCGGCCGAAACCATAGCCTGCACCAAAGAACACGAGGATGACGAGCGCCACGATCAACGCGACGGCGCCGATCATGGTGAGAACCGAAGGGCCGTCTTCGTTCATCGGGCAGGGCTTCCGTGGTGGCTGCGAGGCTCTTTGGAGCTACCGGCGCGGGCCTCGGGCCGGGGTGAATCGGAGGCCTCGAGCCCGGAGGGGCGGGAGTCCTGCAGGTGCCCGAGCAGCGCGCCCACGAGATAGACCGAGCCACAGACCAGGACGACGGCGTCGTGCTCCAGCGCCCAAGCCTGGGCCTCGGCGAGGGCACGATCGGGACGAGCCTGGCACGTGACCCGCTCGAAGTCGAGCTGCCGGGCGAGCGACTGCAGAGCGGACGGAGGCAGCGCCCGCTCGCTGGGCGGAGCGGTGAACCAGGCGTGCTCGCAGGCCGGCAGGAGCATGCGGAGCATCTCCGCCGCGTCCTTGTCCTCGAGCACACCGAGCACGAGCGCGATCGGGCTCCCGCCGAATGTCTCGGGCAGGGTCTCGAGCAGGGCCTGCACGGCCGCGGGGTTGTGAGCGCCGTCGAGCACGGTCGGGGGATGCTCCCCGACACGCTGCAGGCGCCCGGGAATATGGGTCTCGGCGGCTGCGGCGAGGACGGCCCGCTCCTGGAGCGACCGTCCGATCCTGTCGAGATAGGCGGCGGCGCTCGCGCGGGCGAGGGCGAAGTTGCGTCGCTGAAAGGCGCCGGGCGAGCGCAGCCGGAGATCCGCGGCCAGTGGCGCCGGGCGCACGATCTCCGCGCCTCGCTCCCCGGCGATGCGCTCGGCGACCTCGAGTGCGGGCTCGGCGAGGCCTTCTCCGAGCACCAGCGCTCCCCCGGGCCGCACGACCGCCAGCTTCTCCTCGGCGATGTGGCGGAGGGTGGGGCCGAGCCAACGGGTGTGCTCGAGGCCGACGTTGGTGAGCACGGTGACCTTGGCGTCGATCACGCTGGTGGCGTCATAGCGACCGCCGAGGCCGGCCTCGATGACCGCCACCTCGACGCCCTGCTCGGCCATCACCCAGAGCGCGGCCGCGGTGAGAAGTTCGAACTGGGTCACATGATCGTCCTCGGAGAGGGTGCGGTTGACCTGCTCGGCGGCATGGGTCGCGCGAGCGATCCCGGCGGCGAAGTCCTCGGCCTCGATCTCCTGCTCCCCTGTGCCGTCGGGGGTGGCGATCAGCACCCGCTCGCGATAGGCGATCAGGTGCGGAGAGGTGTAGACACCCGTGCGCAGGCCATGGCGCTGCGAGAATGGCCGCGGTCATCCTGGTGGTCGAGGACTTGCCGTTGGTGCCGAGCACCTGGATCGTGTCGAACTTGCGCTCGGGAGAGCCGAGGGCGGTCATCATGCGGCGCATCCGGTCCAGCCCGAAGCGCATCCCGAACAGCTCCAGCGAGCGCAGCTGGGCCTCGGCGCGTGCCTCGCTCCAGCCGGCCCCCCCGGTTGCCGCTTCCCTGTTTCGAGAGGAGGACGTCATCTGTGGCCCTGCTCGCCCCGGCCAGGCCGGTCAGGCGTCGGGGTGCCCCTGCAGGTAGTCGATGAAGACAGGCCGCAGCGCCTCGGCCAGCTCGCCCTCGCCGCTGTGGATCGCGTCGCCGATCAGGCCGATCGAGGACTGGATGTCGACATCGGCCTCCCGCTCGTCACCGCCGGCCACCTGGGCCGCCGGGATCAGCTCGAGCAGCGACCAGAAGAACCTGACGTCGAGATGGCGCTCGGCGTGGTGGATGGCGCGGTCGTGCAGCTCCTTGGTTGAAAGCCGCTCGAGGGCGTCGGTCGTCTCGTCGGTCATCGAGCCTCTCCCCTCCGCGCGACTAGCCGCGTCGGCGGCCGCGAGGGAAGCCGCCACGGCGGACCTGCGCCACGAGATCGCCGCCGAGTCCTTTGATGTCGAGCTTGCCCGCCAGCTTGCGCAGCTCCTTGCGCTCCTTCTCGGTGAGGCTGCTCACCCGTCCACCCGACTCGCGCAGCAGGCCGGTGAAGCGCGCGCGCTCCTTCTCCGACAGGTTGCGCCAGCGCTCGCCGAAGGCGATGCCGACCTGAAGCATCCCGAGCCACGGGAGATCCTTGGCTCGATCGAGCTTGGACTTCGGGGGTTTGACGGATTTGGACATGGGATGGCGATGGTAGCGAGGCGGCTGACGGCGCGTCGTGGCGCTCCCGGTCGTGGCGTCCTCGCCGTGCGAGAGCCCGAGCTAGGCGGACTCCTCGTGGAGCGCCCCGTCCTCGGCATCTTCGGGGGCGGCTTCGGTGACCAGCGTGGGCGTGAGGCCCTTCTCGACGGTCTCCTTGGTCACCACGCACTTCTTCACGTCGCGGCGCGAGGGCAGCTCGAATTGCACGTCGAGCAGGATTTCCTCGATGATCGAGCGCAGCCCGCGAGCGCCGGTTTCGCGTTCCAGGCCCTTCTCGGCGATCGCGACCAGCGACTCGTCGGAGAAGACCAGCTCGATGCCGTCGAATGCGAAGAAGCGCTGGAACTGCTTGGCCAGGGCGTTGCGCGGCTCGACGAGGATCGAGACGAGGTCCTCGCGGGTCAGCTGGTGCACCGCGGAGACGACCGGCAGGCGGCCGATGAACTCGGGGATCAGGCCGTACTCGATCAGGTCCTCGGGCAGGCACTGCTCGAAGACTTCGCCCGCGTCGCGCTCGGCCTTGGACTCGATCGCGGCGGCGAAGCCGACGCCTTTGTGCCCGACACGGCGCTCGATCACCTTGTCGAGGTTGGCGAAGGCGCCACCGCAGATGAACAGCACGTTGGTCGTGTCGACGGTCAGGAACTCCTGGTGGGGGTGCTTGCGCCCGCCCTGCGGGGGCACCGAGGCCTGGGTGCCCTCGAGGATCTTCAGCAGCGCCTGCTGGACGCCCTCACCGGAGACGTCGCGGGTGATCGAGGGATTGTCCGCCTTGCGGGCGATCTTGTCGACCTCGTCGATGTAGATGATCCCGGTTTCGGCCTTCTTGACGTCGTAGTCGGCCGCCTGGATCAGCTTCAGGAGGATGTTCTCGACGTCCTCGCCGACGTAGCCGGCCTCGGTCAGCGCGGTCGCGTCGGCGATCGCGAAGGGGACGTTGAGGATGCGCGCGAGCGTCTGGGCCAGAAGCGTCTTGCCGCAGCCGGTGGGACCGAGCAGCAGGATGTTCGACTTCTGCAGCTCGATGTCGGAGTCGCCGGACATCATCATCTGCACGCGCTTGTAGTGGTTGTAGACGGCCACCGAGAGGGTGCGCTTGGAGGGATCCTGACCGACGACGTACTCGTCGAGCACGTCGTAGATCTCCCTCGGCTTGGGGAGGTTCTCGATGTCGAAGGCGGGCGGGGCGGCCAGCTCCTCGTCGATGATCTCGTTGCAGAGATCGATGCACTCGTCGCAGATGTAGACGCCGGGGCCGGCGATCAGCTTCTTGACCTGCCGCTGTGACTTGCCGCAGAAGCTGCAGAGGAGCTGCTCGTTGGAATCTGTTGGTCGGGCCATATGTCCCTAGTCCCTGAAGCTGAGTTGTGATCTCACCGCAAAGGCGTTCGCTGAGCAAGCGAGGCAGGTGTGCGCCTCACCCATCCCCGCGGGCACCAGCCGAGCGATCGAGGACAGCCTCGCGCCGCTCGCCGAGCGCCTTTTAGTGCTCGGAGATCACACGATCGATGATGCCGTAGTCCTTGGCCTCCTCGGAGCTCATGAAGTAGTCGCGCTCGGTGTCTTTGCCGACCTGCTCGAGGTCTTTGCCGGTGTGCTTGGCGATGATCTCATCGAGGGTGTGACGGACTTCGATGATCTCTTTGGCGTGGATCTCGATGTCCGTCGCCTGGCCCTGGAAGCTGGATGAGACCTGGTGGATCAGGATCTTCGCGTTGGGAAGCGCCATACGCTTGCCGGCGGCGCCGCCGGCCAGCAGCAGAGCGCCCATCGACATCGCGATGCCGACGCAGATCGTCTGCACGTCGGGCTTGATGAACTGCATCGTGTCGTAGATCGCGAGGCCGGCGTAGACCGAGCCGCCGGGCGAGTTGATGTAGATCGAGACGTCCTTTTCGGGATCCTCGGACTCGAGGTGAAGCAGCTGAGCCACGATCAGGTTGGCGATCTGATCGTCCACGGGGGTGCCGAGGAAGATGATCCGCTCGTTGAGCAGCCGGCTGTAGATGTCGAATGCTCGCTCACCGCGCGAGGTCTGCTCGACGACCATTGGGACAAGTGGGCTCATAGTCTCGCTTTGTTTCGCTTAGCCGACCGGATTCCTCTAGAGGCTAGCGATCGGGCGTCCACAAACCGCCCGCCTGACCGGCGGGCTGCTGCTCTGCGGCCTGCTGATCCTCGCCCTTCTCGGGCGTCCAGAGCTTCTCACGCGCCTCCGCCTGGGCGATCGGGATCGGCTTGGCCGAAGAGGCGATCAGCTCAATCGCCTCGCGTGCCGCGAGATCCTCGCGCACCTCATCCAGGCGCCCGGCCTTCTCGAGATCGGCGAGCAGGGTCTGCGCCTCGATGCCCTCGCGCTCGGCCGTCGGGGCCAGCGCCTCGAGCAGGGCCTCCTCGGAGGGCACGATCGACTCGGCGGCCACGACCGCCGTCAGCACGGCCTCGCGGCGCAGGCCGAGCTCCGCTTCGGGCTCCATCTCGGCGAGGATCTCCGCTTCCTGACGACCCGTGATCTGCATGTAGGCCTCGCGCGTGATGCCGCGGTGGGAGAGCGAGTGCAGCATCCGCTCCCACATCTCCTTTGCCCTGGCCGTCCTCAGCTCGGGCGTGACCGCGACCTTGGCCTGGGCGACGGCGGCGTCGAGCGCCGCCTGGCGGAACTCCGACTCCACGCGCGCCTCGTCGGCCTCGAGCAGGCGGGTACGGATGTCCGCGCGCAGCTCCTCGAGATCGTCGAAGCCGGCCTCGGCGGCGAAGTCCTCGTTCAGCTCGGGCAGCTGCTTGAGCTTGACCTCCTTGACGGTGATCTCGAAGGTGGCGTCCTGGCCGGCCAGCTCGGTGTTGCCGTAGTCCTCGGGGAAGGTGACCGAGAGCGTGCGCTCCTCGCCGGCCGAAGCGCCCACCAGCCCCTCCTCGAAGCCCGGTATGAGGTTGCCGGAGCCGAGCTCGACGAGCTGGTCGCGACCCTCGCCGCCGGCGAATGCCTCCAGCACGGGCTCCTCGCCATCGCCCTCGACCGGGATCTTGCCGAGATAGTCGATCACGACGAAGTCACCGGTCTGGGCGGCGCGCTCGGCCGTCTCCAGCCGAGCCAGGCGCTCGCGCATGCCCTCGACCTCCTGGTCGATCCTCGCCTCGTCCACCTCGGGCTCGCCGCGGCCGACCTCGAGCTCCTTGTACTGGCCGAGCTCGGCCTTGGGCAGCACTCCGATCTCGATCGAGAACTCGAGCGACTCCCCCTTTGCGGGCATCTCGCCGAGGTCGACGTCAACCGTGGGATCCCCCACCGGCACGATGCCGGCCTCCTCGATCGCCACCGCGTACCAGCTGGAGAGCGTGTCGCGGACGGCTTCTTCGAGCACCACCTCGCGACCGATGCGCTGGATCACCAGGGAGCGGGCACCTTGCCCTTGCGAAAGCCAGGGAGTTTCAGCTGGCCGCCGAGCTGGCGCGCCTTTCGCTCCAGGCGGCCCTCCAGCTCGTCGGGGGCGACGAGCACCTGCAGGCGCACGCGCGAGTCGCCCAACTCGGTGAGGGTTGTCGTCAGCGCGTCGGGCACCAGCGCCACGATACCGTGCCGCTCAGTGGAGGACTTGCCCCGAGCCCCAGCGCTCAGACGCGCCGAGGCGTGGCTGTGGACCGGCCCGCTCGGGCACCTGCTGGGCGGAGGCACTGGATGTGCTGGGCGCCTTCGCCTCCTACTGGCTGGCCAGGATGCGCGACCGGGCCCCCGGCTGAGGGCCCGATCGCCTGGCCCTCTCGGGCCCCTGTCCGGCTAGGCGACGGCGCTGGTGCTGCGGCCGAAGGCGGGCTTGTGGCCGCGCGGAAGCACGAGCACCGCGGAGCGGGCGATCTCCACCAGGTGACCGGCGGACGAGCTGATCGAGACCCTGCCCTGCTCGGCGTCGGCGCGGGAGTCGATCACCAGCAGGTCGGTCTCCTCGTTGGCGACCGGTGAGACGTGTGCCCCGAGCGCGGACGCCAGCGCCTCCGCGGTCTGGCGTGCGCCGCCGTCGCCGTCGCCGACCGCGACGATCTGGGAGATCGCGGTGGTGCGCTCGGCCAGGTCGACCGGAGCGATCGCCACGGCCACGTGGCCGCCGTTGAGCAGGCGCTCGGCCGAGTTGCCGATCGAGACGTGGCCCTTGGCGGTGTGCGAGTCCGAGCAGAACACGACGATGTCGGCGCCCTCGGCCTCGGCCAGGGCGGCGAGCCCGTCCGGGGTCGAGCGGTCGGTCACGACGTGTGCGGTTGCGCCCGCGATGCCGAGCAGCTCGACGCCGCGGTCGAGCAGGTTCTGGGTGTCGCCCGGCCGAGTCGTTGGTGTGGGCGACATAGGCGAGCGCCACCTCGGCGCCGGCCTGGCCGAAGATGCGACCGAGGGCGATGGCGTCGTCCTCGTTGGCTGTTCCGTCGTAGGAAACGATGATCTTGGACATGGTGGTTCTCCTGTCGTTGGCCGCTGGCACGGCCGGAGGTTGATTTTCAATTCGTGCCTTTCGTTTGATGGTGGCACGCTCCTGCCATCAGTTCAAGTGAAGCTTTTTATTTCTGCTATTAGTGTTGCTTATGCTTAGTGTTGCCCGCCTCCGCGTGCTGAAGGAGGTCGCCTACCGCGGCTCGCTCTCCGAGGCCGCCGATGCGCTCTCCTACACCCAGTCCGCCGTCTCCCAGCAGATCGCGACGCTCGAGGCGGAAACCAAGCTCGCGCTGCTGGAGCGACACCCGCGCGGCGTCAGCCTGACGGCCGCCGGGCAGGCCCTGGTGGGCCACGCCGAGGGCATCCTGGCCCAGCTGGAGGCCGCCGAGGTGGCGCTGTCGGCGATCGCGGGCCTGCGCGGTGGCCGTCTGCGCATGGCCTCCTTCCCGACCGCGGGAGCGACGCTCATGCCGCTGGCGATCGCCACCTTCCGCGCCAGCTACCCGGAGGTCGAGCTGAGCCTGGCCGAGGGAGAGCCCGAGGAGATCGCGCCTCGGCTACGCGCGGGGGAGCTCGATCTCGCCCTGCTGTTCGAGTTCGAGGGCGAAACGATCGTCGGCGGACAGATGACGAGCGCCGAGCTGCTGGAGGATCCGATGTTCCTGGCGTTGCCGGCCGAGCACAGGCTGGCCAGGCGCAAGCGGCTGCGCCTGGAGGAGCTGAAGGACGAGGCATGGGTGCAGACCTCCAGCTCCAGCCCCTGCGCCCGTCACGTCGTGCGCAGCTGCCATGTGGCGGGCTTCGAGCCCAATGTGGCGTTCGAGAGCGACGACTACCAGACCGTCCAGGGGCTGGTGGCGGCAGGGGTGGGCGTCGCGCTGATCCCGCAGCATGGCGCTTTCGACCGTGCGCGAGGACATCGTCGACCCGCGAGCTCTCCCCCGCCCCGCCGGTGCGCCAGGTGATCGCGGCCGCGCCCGCGGGGGCCAGGCTGGTGCCGGCGGCCACGGCGATGCTGCGGATCCTCGAGCAGCACGGCGGAGAGCAGGGCTTGAGCGAGCGGGCTTGAGCGAGCAGGGGCTAAAGCACGCGGGGCGCCCCGCCTTTCGGCGGGACGCCCCGAGTCGATCAGCGGTCGCCATCCGATCGAGAGGGTCAGAAGGCTTCGGTCATCAGCTTGGCGATGGCTTGTAGCCCTTTTCGGTCGGGTGAATGTCGTTGTGACGCGCAGATTTCCGTGTACTTGCACAGCAGCCTTGGCACGTTCCTTCTTGCTTCCTTCTGTTTCGTGTTCCTTGCGGGTTTCGCCTTCTTTGTAGAGGGCGGCCTCGGGGTTGATCACCGTGAACGGCTGGGCAAGCTCCACGCCCGGGCCGTATTCGCCTTTGGCGATCGCGCCTTCGAGGTATTCGTTGAGGACTTTGTCCAGCTGGTCGCTGCCCGGAAGGAGCTGCGCGTCGGGGTTGTAGAACCCGATCACGAGCACCTTGCCGGTGTAGCCCGCGCCTTCGCGCAGGACGCCGATCGTCGTGCCGATGTTGACGAGGATGTGGTGGAACAGCCCGCCCGAGTAGGCGTAGCCTTCGGGGCCGGCTTCGTGTTCGATGCAGGCGTGTCAGGCTCGCGAAGCCGTGTTCGGCGTCATATGCCGGGACCTCGCATTTGCGACGACCGCGAGCTCGTCGTTGCTGCCGATCTGCAGCGAGACGGCCGTGACCGTGCCGGCTGATTTGCTGGTGATCGAGCCGACAGCCGGCTTCAAGCTCCGAGGCGGTGCCGATATTCGGTCTTCAGCGGGTAGCCCGCCGCTTCCGGCAGGAAGTCGTGGTAGTTGCAGGGGTTGTATTCGCGCGCCTTCTCCGCCGAGCAGGTGGCCGATCAGGCCATCGCTCGTCTCACCGGGGCAACCGAGGTTGACCGTGGTCAGCGCGTTGCCGGCCTTTTTTTCTGTCGCTGCGAGCTTCTTGCCGAACAGGCCTACGAAGCCCGGTTCGAATGAGGCCGTGGGCTCACACAGGGCGTCCTGTTCCTTGGCGACGGTCGTTTCGCCTTTTTCGGCGGCCGCGATGGCGGCTTCGCAGTTGGCTTTGTGAGCCGCTTTGTTTTCGTTGAACGTGACGGCTTTGTAGCCGAAGCTCAGCGAGTCGCCGAGCGCCACGTAGGCCGTCGGCGTGGGTGCCGCTTTTTTGGCGCTGGCCACGGACGCGAACAGCGCCGAGCCCAGAAGTGCGATTGTCGCGATGGCCGCAATCATGCGGATCGACGACCTAGTCAAGCCATGCTTGGCTGACATTCTTACCCCTCCTCGTTTCTGCGGCCCATGCCCGCAGAACACTGCGCGAGCGGCACGGCCCCTCAATTGAATTGTCCCTCAATGGACACAACAGCCGTCCACGAACACAGGTGGCAGCTAAAGGCCAACATAGACCTGGTAATCCCAGTTGTCAAGCGGGTGCCGACGCACCGCTCCGTTGCGTCCCGTCCGGGTCTGAATCGCCATGTTGGACGCGCCAAATCGGACCACGGAGACGCCTCGATGACCGCCCTTCTGCTTGATCCTCGGACTCCTGCTCGGCGCCGCCGGCGCAGCCTTCTTCTCGCGCGCCAACAAGCAGCGCATGAGCGAGGAGCTGAAGGCGATCTCGCTCGACGTGCTGGCCCAGACCGGCGCCTCGCTGGCCCAGAGCGTCGCCGCGCTCGCGCAACGCCGACCAGGAGCGCGCAGCCGGCGAGATGGCGCTGCGCACCGAGGAGATCAAGGGGCTCGTGGACGCCGGTGCAGGAGAAGCTCGGGCGCATGGAGAGCGAGATCAGCCGGCTCGAGCGCGAGCGGCGCCAGGCCCAGGGCGAGCTGGCGCCAGATGGTGCGCCAGCTCGGCGACGGGCGTCGGCACGCTGCGCAAGGAGACCGGCAACCTCGTCTCGGCGCTCAAGCGCCCGTCCACGCGTGGCTCCTGGGGTGAGATCCAGCTGCGAAACGTGGTCGAGATGGCGGGCATGGTCTCGCACTGCGACTTCGTCGAGCAGAGCACGATCCAGCACCGGCGAGGGCGCGCTGCGGCCCGACATGCTCGTGCGGCTGCCCGGCGGCAAGCTGGTCGTCGTCGACTCGAAGGTTCCTCTCGACGCCTACCTCTCGGCGCTCGAGGCCGAGGAGGACGGCGAGCAGCGCGAGATCCACATCGCGCGCCACGCCTGCCAGACGCGCGAGCACATCGTCAAGCTCGCTGCCAAGGGCTACCAGCGCGCAGCTCGACGCGACGCCGGAGTTCGTCGTCATGTTCGTGCCCTCCGATGGCATCTACCAGGCCGCGCTCGCCGCAGGACCCGGCGCTGATCGAGTACGGCGTGCAGCAGCAGGTGCTGATGGCCACGCCGACGACGCTGATCGGGCTGCTGTGGGCCGCGCATTACGGCTGGCGCGAAGAGCTGATCGCCGAGTCCGCGCGCGAGATCGCAGAGTCCGCGCGCGAGCTGCACCAGCGCCTCGGGCGCTTCGTCGAGCCGCTGGCGAAGGTCGGGCGCCAGCTCGACTCGGCGATCGCGCGCCTACAACGAGGCGGTCGGCTCCTTCGACACGCGGGTGATGCCGCAGGTGCGCCGCATCGAGCAGGCCGGCGCGGCCTCGGATCGTGAGGTGCAGCGCGCCGCCGGCGGTCGAGATCGACCGCGCGGACGATCACCGCGCGGCTGGCGAGCGCCGAGCCGCGAGCTGGAGCCGGCGCCGCAGACGCTGCAGGCGCTGGAGCTCGGCTCCGCGGCGAGATCTCCTCCGGCGCGCAGCACCAGCATCAGCGCGAGCGCCACCGGCACCGTGGCCGGGCAGCTCGTCGACGAGGAAGAACAGCAGGTCGAAGGCGAGCGCGAGCACGGCGCACAGCACGGCGCCGCGCAGCTGCGCTCGGCTCCCCCACGCAACTGCGAGCAGCGCGCCGAGCATGCCGGCGACGAACAGATCGCCGTAGCCGATCACGGCGGAGCCGAGACTGCGCGCTCTGCAGTCGCGGCAGGTCCGGCGGCCGGATGGGCGGCGTTGAGCGCGTCTGTTGGGGCGCTGCAGCAGATCGGAGATGACCAGCGCGCGTCGGCCACAGCCATCGCGACGATTCCCGCGGCCGAGCCAGCGCGGGGGCGTGACGCATGCCAGCAGTACGCCGAGCGTGACAGCAGCTGAGCGCCGAGAGGATCAGCGCGCGGCCTCCCCGGGCAGCGCCGCCGCGGTCGGCCCACGCCAGCGCGAACAGAGCCCGGCGCCGCCAGCGCAGCGGGCGGGCGGCCGCCTGGGCATCAGCCATCGCCAGCGCAGCGGCGGCGAGCAGAGGCACGGCGATCAGCGCGAGGTACGTGAGCGCCTGCGCGCTGGCCTGTTCGGCGGCGCCGGCGACGAGCACGAAGCCGAGCCACCGAGAGCGGCAGGACGACCGCCCAGCGCCGGCCGCGCAGCCGCGTGAGCGCCGCGACGCGAGCCACGCGCGCGAGCGCGACGATCGCGCCCTGCGACGAGCGACAGAGCAGGCCGATCGATAGCCAGAAGGGCAGCACGCCGCTGAACATAGAGGCCGGCACGGCGCGACGCAGCTAGCGCGGAGTGGCCGCCCGGCGGCCGATGACTACGCGGCGGCGTAGGATGGCCTCATGAACGCGGCAGCCACCCAGGCGCCGCCGATCCTGCACCTCTCCGCGGTGGTCGGGCAGCCCGCTGAGAGACGCCGACGGCGAGCGCCTGGGCAAGGTCGAGGATCTGATCGTGCGGCTCGGCGGCGTCGGCTACCCGCCGATCACGGGTTCCTGGTGACGGTCGCCGGGCACACGCTCCTTCCTCGGCGACGAGCGCGTGTCGGACATGGGCCTCGCAGCGGGGTCGTGCTTCGCAAGGCCAAGCTGGACCTGCGCCGCTTCGAGCGCCGGCCCGAGGAGGTCCTGCTCAAGCGCGACCTGCTCGACCGCCAGCTGATCAATGTGCAGGGCGCGCGCCTGGTGCGCGCCAACGAGATCGAGCTCGCGCTCGTCGCGGGCTCGTGGCGCGTGGTGGGCGTCGACACGGGTCCGCGCGGCGGCCTGCGGCGCCTGCTGCCGAAGGGCCTCGGCTCGCACATCGCACCGGCGAGTTCCTCGACTGGGCGGGCGTCGAGCCATTCGTCGGCCATGTGCCGACGGTCCGCCTGCGCGTCCCCCACCCCAAGCTCGCCAAGCTTCATCCGGCGCAGATCGCCGACCTCGTCGAGGCCGCCTCGCGGCGCGAGGGCGAGGAGATCATCCAGGCGGTCGGCGACGACGACCGCGAGCTGGAGGCCGACGTCTTCGAGGAGCTCGACGACCACCACCAGCGGGAGTTCCTCGAGGATCGCCCCGACGCGCAGGTCGCGGAGATCCTCTCGCGGATGGCGCCCGACGACGCCGCCGACGTCGTCGGCGAGCTCGACGAGGAGCGCCGCGAGCCGGTGATGGCGCTGCTGCCCGTCAGCCACCGCGTCAAGGTGCGCGCGCTGCTCGGCTATGACCCGGCCGAGGCCGGCGGGCTGATGAGCCCGGACTTCGTGCTGCTGCGCGGCACCACCACCGCCGGCCGACGCGCTCGCGGCCGTGCGGGCCAGCCAGATCGAGCCCGAGCTGCTGACGCCGGTCTTCGTCAGCTCGACCGAGGGACCGCTGGCGGGCAGCGTCCCGGTAACGGCCCTGCTGCGTGCCGAGCCCGAGCGCAGCGCCTGGAGGCCGAGGTCAAGCACGAGATCACCCTGCCTCTCGCCGGACGCCTCCTTCGAGGAGGTCGCGCGCCTGATGGCCGACTACAACCTCACCTCGATCCCCGTCGTCGACGAGAACAAGCGCATGCTCGGCGTCGTGACCGTCGACGACGTGCTCGAGGCGATGCTGCCGCGCGGCTGGCGGCGGCGCTTCGGGCTGCTCGGCGAGGACTGAATACACTGGCCCGCGATGAGCACCTCTGAGCGGACAGTTCGATGGCGGTCCGAGTACCGCCCGTCATGCGTCGTATCCGGTCGGCCACGCGTGGCCGACCGCGCCTGCCTGCCCGGCTTAACCCTAGACGCGCCCGTCATCTTCGCCCTCCTCGGCCTGCTCGGCCCGGGGCTGATCGCCGCCAACGCCGGCAACGACGCCGGCGGCATGGCGACCTACTCCTCGGTCGGCGCCAAGTACGGCTACGGGCTGCTCTGGACGATCGTGCTGATCACGATCTCGCTGGCGATCGTGCAGCGGCTGGCCGCGCGCATGGGCGTGGTGACCGGCAAGGGCCTGGCCGAGCTGGTGCGCGAGGAGTACGGCATCCGCTGGTCGGTGTTCGCCACCAGCGCGGTGCTGATCGCCAACCTCGGCATCTGCATCTCGGACTTCGTCGGCGTCGGCGCGGCGCTCGGCCTGGCCGGCATCCCGCGTGCAGCTCACGGTGCCGATCGCCGCCGTCGGCATCTGGCTGATCATCGTGCGCGGCTCCTACCGCATCGGCCGAGCGGATCTTCATCTGGTTCACGATCCCCTTCTTCGCCTACCCGATCGCGGCGATCCTCGCGCATCCGCACTGGGGCGAAGTGGGCAAGGCGATCGCCGTTCCCCACCTGCACGCCAGCTCGGCGTTCATCGCTCCTGCTGATCGCACTAGCCGGCACGACGATCACGCCGTACATGCAGCTCTACCTGCAGTCGGCCGTGGTCGAGCGCGGCGTGCGCGAGGAGGACCTGCCGCAGCGAGGAACGCGAGGCGGTCGCCGGCGCGGTGTTCGCCAACCTGATCGCCGGGTTCATCATCATCGCGACCGGCGCGACGCTGTTACACGCACGGCATCCACGACATCTCACTCGGCAGCCGACGCGGCTCGCGCGCTGACGCCTTTCGCGGGACAGTACGCCGAGGTGCTGTTCGGCGTCGGCCTGCTCGGCGCCAGCCTGCTCGCCGCCGCGATCCTGCCGATCGCCACCTCCTACGTGGTCTCCGAGTCGCTCGGCTACGAGAAGGGCGTCGGGCGCCGCCGCGAGGAGGCGCCGGTGTTCGTGAACATCATCACCGCCATGATCCTGCTCAGCGCCTTCGTGGCGATGATCCCCGGCGTTCCGGTGATCTCGCTGCTCGATCGGCGTGCAGGTCGTCAACGGGCTGCTGCTCCCGATCAACCTGTTCTTCATCTGGCGCCTGGCGCGCTCCGAACGTGATGGGCGAGCAGCGCAGCCGCGGCATGCTCGACGGCACGGCCGGCGATCACGGTCGCCGTGCCTCGACGCTGTCGCTCGCGCTGGTGGTGATCACCGTCGGCGGATCTCTGAGCGCCGCGGCTCAGGACGCGCGCTCGCGGTGAGCGCGTCGCTCGACGAGCAACGCGGCGCCGATCGCACCGCCGAGATCGCCGAGCGCGGCGACGTGCACATCGGGCGGACGCAAGTCGGCGAACAGGTGGGGCATCATCTCCTGCTCGATGCGCTTGGCGAAGGGGTCGCCGAGACGCACGCCCAGGCCGCCGCCGATGATCACGCCTCCACGTCGAGCACGTTCAGCGCCGATGCGACGCCCGCGCCCAGCGCGCGCACGCACGCTCGATCAGGTGCGTCGCGAGCTCGTCCCCGTGCTCGAGCGCATGCGCCCAGATCCCGCTTGTCAGACGCGTGCGGTCGTGGTCCTTCATGATCTTGAAGAGATCGGTCTTGCTGCCCTTCTCGACGAGCTTCTGACGCGCGCTTCCATCGCCGAGCGCCCCGCGTAGGCCTCCATGCAGCCACGCCGCCCGCACTGCAGCGTGCGCCGTTCGAGCTCCACGACCATGTGGCCGATCTCCCCGGCCGCCGCCGCGACCGTTCCACGGCTTGCCGTCGAGGATCACCCCGCCACCGACGCCGGTGCCCCAGAACACGCCCAGCATCGAGCTGAACTGCTTGCCGGCGCCGAGCTCGACCTCGGCGAGGGTTGCGACCTGCACGTCGTTGCCGATCTTCACCGCGCGGTCCGAGCGCCTCCTTGAGCGTGTCGGCCAGCGGGAAGCTGCCTTCCCATCGGGCAGGTTGCGGGCGCTGGTGACCTTGCCGTCTTCGATCGGTCCCGGGAGAGCCGACGCCCGATGCCCGCGAGCTCCGCCACCTCGACCTCCGCCGCCTTGGCCGCTTCGCGCAAGCGCCCGCTCCATCTCCCCGGCGACGTCGGCCGGACCGCCGCTGGTGGGCGTCGGACGGCGGGCCTGGCCCAGCACCTCGTGGTCCCGCTCGACGACCGCCGCCTGAATCTTCGTCCCGCCCAGATCGATCCCGCCGAGGTTGGCCATCGCGGCGGCATGATCGCAGACGCCAGCCAATGGTGCCGCCGAACGCCTGACAGCCCTCCTCTGCAGGGCCGCGTCATGCGCCGTAGGCGCCTTGAGACTGTTTGACCTCCGCGATCGCGGAGCACTGCAGCTGGACGGACGCAGCCATCGACGGCGCGGGCTGCTGCGTCGGTGCGTTGTCACGGCGCTCGCCGCCTTCGGGTTGGCCTGCGGCGAGCACTCGGGGCGAGGCATCGGTGCCCCGCGAGCGGCGATCAGGCCCCGCCGATGTGCGGCTTCTAGCCACCGCTGCGCGAATGCATGGCGGGGCCGGGGCACGTGCTCATGCCCATTGCCGGCGATGGGCGGCATTGGGGACGCCGAGGGCGGCGAGCTTCCGGTGCTTCGGCGGGCTGGAGTCGAGCTGGTGTGGCCCAGAAGGCGGACCCGCACGGGTGGAGGCAGCGCCCGGATAGTGCAGCAGCTGAGGATCGCGTGCACGAGCTCGGCGGGGAGCGTGACAGGGTGCGGATCGTGCGGTCGGTGATCGAGCCGGGTCCAGGTGGCGCGCGACCGGGATGCCGTTGATCGCCGTGATGTCGCAGGGCGTCGCCGTCCCAGCGCCCGAGCACCGCGGGCCACGTACTGGTCTGGCGCAGCGAGGCGCGACGGGGGCTGAGCCCGCTGCGCGAGAGGAAGGCGAGCACGTGCCAGCACGCGCTTGTCGATCGCCCCGGAGATTGCGAGTACCCGGACGCCGCAGGCGTAGATCGAGTTCGCTGGGATCGGAGAGCACCGCTGCGGTCGCGCCGAGCGGGCTTTGAGTGCAGGAACACGTCGCTGGCGGTCAGCGCCGAGCAGCGCTTGGCGGCCTTGGCGTCCGGATCGAAGCCGCCTTCGCAGCTGTGCCCAGTTGGCCAGGATCGGGCCGGATCGATCGAGCGCAGCGTCGCCGGCCGGCCGGATCGAGAAGCGCACGTGCCCCGCGTGCGCGCCCTTCGGGACGCCGACCGCGCCCAGCACCGTGCCACTCGAGACGGCAGCCGCTGCGCAGCGAGCTTCGGTCCGGCGCTGTCGCGCTTGCCCTGCGGCAGCCGTCAGCGCGCGAGCGCGTGCGTCCGGGTTGTCCGGCTTGGCGAACAGGCGCGTCCGTTCCATCCCCGCTGGCACGGCGTCTTCGGATGTGGTGGGGATCGCGATCCTTCCCCCGCCCGAGCCTTTGTTCTGCGGCGCGGGCGTCTTGACCTGCAGCGTGACAGGCGCCTGCGCCCCGGCGCTGGCGGGCTGCGTTCGGAGCGGGGTCGTGGGTGCTCGGCGGCCTTGACGACGTTCGAGGTCGACTTGCGCGCGCTTGGGCTTGGCGATCGTGTAGGTGGGGGCGATGCTGCCGAGACCGGCATAGGTGAACACGTCGCCGTAGACGTCGCGCAGGACGATGAACCTGCCCAGCTCGCCGCGACTCGCCGATCTGCATGATGCGTCCATCCTGCACCGCGACGACCGACGCGTTGGGGAGCTCGTCAGGTCGACCATCTGCAGCACCGGCGCGACCTGGGCGGCGTGGGCGGCCGCCGAGGCAGCCGTGGTCGGGGTCACCGCCGCCGAGGAGCCAGGTGTTTGCGGCGTCGTGGCTTCAGCGGTCGTCGGCGAGCCACCTGGCGGGCTGGGCCGCGGTGGCGCTCGCGCCGGCCGTGGCGCTTGAGCCCGCGACGCTTCCTTCAACAGCGCGCTCCACGCGAGCTCCTTGCCGGTGACGGGGGGCGCCCCTCGACCAGCCCTGTCAGGGTGGCGATCACCGGCTTGGGGTAGGTCGAGATCAGCTTGGCCCGCAGCAGCACCGAGCTCGCATATTCTTCGGAGTGGTTGTAGGCGAGGATCGCGCCGCGCAGGTTGGTGGCGGCTCCTGCGGCACGCAGGTAACGGGCGGCGGCGAAGATCGCGTCGACGGGGTTGTAGGGGTCGGCGTAGCCCGCATTGAGGGCATCGACCCCGTACTGCAGCCAGGTGGCCGGCTCGAACTGCATCCAGCCGACGGCTCCGGCGCTCGAGACCGACTGGTCGGTGCCGTAGTTGGTCTCGATTTCGTTGATCGCGGCGAGGATCTGCCATGGCACCCCGTACTGCACCGCCGCTGCCTTGTAGATCGGCAGCAGGAACAGGGGGACGCGGTAGAAGGACAGCGCCTGGACCGAGGCCTGAGATGAGGCCAGCACGGCGGCCAGGGCTCCCGCTTCGGCGACGTTCTGAGGCGAGCCCGCCACGTTGTTCTTGGCGGAGCCCTTGTTGGCTTCCTTCTGGGCTTTGGTGGAGGTGGTGCCGGGGCTCGCTTTTCCGACCGTCGTTTTCTGCCTGCGCTGGAGCACGACCGCCGGCGCTTCCTGCGGGCTCGGCGGGGGTCGTCGCCGCCGGTGGGACGGCGTCGTGCCCGTGGTGGTCGTCGGCGCGTGTCGGCGTGGGCGCGGGGGTCGAGGTGGTGGCGGGGCTCGTCGTGGGGCCGCGCGGCGGTTTCGGCGGCTCCGCCGCCGGTGCTCGTGCCGGCTGCTTCTTCGCCCGCGACCGGCGAGGCCGCGAGGGCGCCTCCGGCGAGCGGCCCGCCAAGGGCGACGGCCGTCATCCCGCCGCCGGCGAGAGCCGACAGCACGGCGCGCAGCGCTCGACGCCGAGCCATGCTCGGCGGCATCATGCGTGGATTGTCGGTCATCTTCGGGTCGTCCCATTTTGAGGGCCGGCGCAACTGCTCCGCGACTGCGGGACGCGCCCACCGGGAGTCATATCGGCAGGCAATCAGGATTCCGTAAAGGATTCGTAATCAATCTGGCAATTCTCATGCATCGGATTCCTGCGCGAACAACGGCGTGCAAGGTTGCTTTTCGGGGACGAACGGCCCTCTCCTGCGCCTTCCCCGGAGCCTACAAACCTGCTCAGACCTGCTCACCGCCGTCTCCGATCGACCCGCCGTCGCACATCTCACGAAGGCGCCGTTTCGCGATAGTCTTAAGTCGTGGAAACGATCGACTCGATAATCCAGGTCGTCCTGGCCGTGATCGTGGTCTTCCTGGTGCTGATGCACTCGGGCAAGGACTCAGGGCTTTCGGGCGCCTTCGGCGTGGGCAGCGGCACGGGTCCGCTCGGCGGCGGCTCGATCGTCGAGCGCAACCTGAACCGCTGGACGATCTTCTTCGCGGTCCTCTTCTTCCTCAACGCGATCCTCCTGCTCAAGCGCCCCTGGGCCTGAGCCGACTCCGCTGGATCAGGCGGCCCCGGCTCGCGGCCGGAGTAGAGCGCTCCAGGCTCGAGGATCCTCAGCGCCTCGGCGCGCAGGGCGTCGTCGTCGCCTCGTAGTCCTGCTCGGAGAGCTTGCCCGTGCGGAAGTCCAGCTCGGCGTCGCGGATCTCGCGGTACTTGGACTCGCGGGCGGTTTCGAGCTCTTCGCGCCGAGCCTCGGCGCGACTTCATGCTCGACGGCGGTCTCGCCCGAGGGCGTCTCGCAGGCCGCGCCAACGGCGCACCGGAACATGACCACCAGCGGTGAGCACGGCGGCGATGCAATGACGACCAGAACGCTCATGGCCAGTGCCCTCGCGGCTCAGGCGCGGGCCAGCCCCGCCCGCTGCGCGCCCGCGAGCGGGCGCCGACACGCCGGCGAACCGCGCTCGGCGCCGGCCACATCGCGATCAGCCCGCCACCGAAGACGATGAGCCCGCCGATCCAGATCCACATCACCAGCGGCGAGACGATGAAGTGGAACTGCGCCGGCGGCGGGTGCTTGAGGTATTCCGGCCATCGCCGCGAGCAGTGAGCGCCACGGCCGGCCGCATCCGGGCTGGCAGCGGTCTTCGAGTTGCCGAGCTTGACGTAGCGATTGAAGTTGGGCGCTTCGATGTTCGGGCTCGACCGCGCTCCAGACATCCCGCTGAGTGACTCCGCCGTCCATGCTGATGTGACTGACCGCCTGCCCGCCGATCAGTGCTCCCACAGCTCCCTGGCTCGGTTCCTGGGACGCGTAGTAACCCTCGTTGGGTTCCAGCGTCGCCACGTGGCGACCTCCCTTTGTCACATCCAGCACCGCTCCGAGGCTCAGCGTCGAGCCGGTGTGCGCGACGTCCTGACTTCGGCGTGATCGTCGGCAGTCGGGCGGACATAGCGGATCGTGTAGGCGCCCACGCTGGGCCGACTGACCCGGCGTTGAGACCGCGCTCGGCTGGCGTGCTGGAAGGACGACGAGGCGGCCACCCCGACGAACAGCACGGCGATTCCCGAGGTGGACGATGTAGCCGCCATAGCGGCGCGGTTGCGCTGCACCAGCGCCACGCAGCGCCAGCGGCAGCGGCCTCGCGAGCCATCGCGCGCCGCACTCGGACGCCGCGCAAGAACTCCTGGCCGATGCAGGTGAAGACAAACGCAGCAAGCAGAACATGGCGATCGCCCACGACTTGTGCTCGATGCCCGCGCCGAGCAGCGCCGCGAGCGTCGACCAGACGCGGCCGCGAGCGGCAGGAGGAAGTTCCGCCGCGCGTTGGCCAGGGTCGCCCGCCGCCAGGCGATCACCGGGCCGATGCCGCTGAGCAGCACGAGGATCAGTGCCAGCGGTACCGTGTAGCGGTCGAACCAGGGCGGCCCGACCGAGGCTTCATGGCCGGTCACGGCCTCGGAGATGAGCGGGAAGTAGGTGCCCCAGAAGATCACGAAGCAGACCGCGACGAGCAAGATGTTGTTGCCGAGGAAGATCGACTCCCGCGAGAGCAGCGAGTCGAGTCGGTGGTCGGGCGCAGGATCGGTCTTCGCGTCGCCACCAGGTAGATGCACGCGACGATCAGGACTCCGATCAGGCAGACGAACGGCACACCCAGGGTATGGCCGCCGAAGGCGTGGATCGAGTCCAAGACGCCGCTGCGCACGAGGAAGGTGCCCATCAGCGTCAGCACCCCCGTGGCAAGCACGAGCGAGACGTTCCAGACCTTCAACATCCCCCGCTTCTCTTGGATCATCAGCGAGTGCAGGAAGGCCGTCCCGGTCAGCCACGGCATCAGGGATGCGTTCTCGACCGGCGTCCCAGCCCCAGTAGCCGCCCCAGCCGAGCTCGGAGTAGGACCAGCGGGCGCCCAGCAGGATGCCGATGCCGAGGAAGAGCCACGCAGCGAACGCAAAGCGCCGCACCGCGCTGATCCACTCGGCGTCGACCCGCCGGCCAGCAGTGCGCCCATGCCGAACGCCAGCGGGATGATGCCCAGCGTGTAGCCCGAGTAGAGCATCGGCGGATGGATCACCATCCTCGGGAAAGCGCAGCAGCGGATCCAGGCCGACCCCTTCGGCCGGCGCCGGGCCGGGTCGTGGAAGGGGTTCGCATAGACGATCATCAGGCTGATGAAGAAGACCGCCGAACCCGAGCAGGATGGCCGTCGCGTAGGGGGCGATCTCGCGCATCCGCTTGCGCGTGAGGAACAAGCTAGGCTCGACCACAGCGACAGCAGCCAAGCCCAGAGGAGCAGCGAGCCTTCCTGCGATGACCACACCGCCACGGCCCTGTAGAAGGTCGGCGTCGTGGCGCTCGAGGTGTCGGCGACCGTGTTGAAGGCGAAGTCGTTGCGCAGGAATGCGATCTCCAGGATCGCGATAGCCAACCGTCAGGATTACCGCCAGCGCGTACACGGCGCGCCGCCCGGAGTCGCGACACTCGATGCGACCCTTGCGGACTCCGTAGAGCGAGGCTCCGATGCCGTATACGCAGACGACCAGCGCCAGCAGCAGGCACGCTCTACCGAGGCCCGCCATCAGCTCTCACCTCTTTCGGTCAGCCGTGCCCGACCGAGACCAGCACGCGATCTCAAGCGTTCTGCTTCTCGCCGGCGGAGCGGTCTTGTACTTGGAGGGACACTTGGTGATCAGGGAGTTGCGTTCGCCGACGTAGCTGCCGCCCTGCTTCTCGACCGTCACGATCACCTCGCGTCCTTCGTGGAACGGGTCCGGGACGGTCCCCGTGTAGGCGACCGGAACTTCGTCACCTCCGCCCGCCCGGTCAGCCACGCTGAAGTGCAGCACCGCCCCTTCGCGACGGACGGTGCCGCGCCGACCGTGCCCGTCAGCTGATAACTGCGCCCTGGTTGGGCCTCCGCGCCAGCTGCGTCGGGACGACAGCTTCGGGCTGGACCCGCGGAAGGTCGTGTAGATCAGCGCCGAGCCGAGGATGACGGCGGCTCCCAGCGCCACCACCAGGCTGATCTGTTCGCTTGCGGGCAGGATTCATCGCCAGCAGTATCTCACAACGGCACAGGGGGGGTGCAGGTTCGCCGAGCGGTCTGGGCCCCCCGAGCAGGTCGCGGCGGGTCGAGCGAAACATCCGGGCCTCTCAGGGGTCTTTGCTCATAGAGAGCAGACAAGGTGCAAGGGGTCCCAGCAGCGCCCAGACACGTCGGGGCGGGCACGATGATTGGAACGACATGGGTCGGAAAATGCGTCATCTGAAGGTCTACAGGGGGAGCCTCGTGCCGGCCGGCCCGGCGCGCGTGATCGCGATGGCCCGCGGCGAGCGGCCGTCGAGAGGCAGCGCCGTCGCGGAGGAGCGGAGGATCCGTCCGGTCCAATCGCGGCCGAAGCCAGGGCGGTCGCCGAGGAGCCCTCGGCGCGGCACGTCGAGCACGGAGTCCACGCTGCCCTGATGCGCGATCCGGCGCTCGTGCGGGTCCGCGAGCGGGCGGCCATCGGACCTGGCCTGCTACACCTGCCACTGCGGCTATCGTCTTCCGGGCGCCGGTCTCGACCAGCGTCGTCTGCCCGAACTGCCAGGCTACGCAGGCCTGGTAGAGCGCTCCCGCGCCGGGCAAGCGCGAGAGGCCGCGCCGAGCGAGCGGCTGGGCCCGCACCGGGCCAGCGGGCGCGAGGCCGACGGGGCGAGCCGGCAAGGGCTCAACGGATGTACAGACCGCTGATCGCTCGCGAGATCAAGAGCTGCTGGATCTCGGCGGTGCCCTCGAAGATGTCGTAGATCTTCGCGTCGCGGTGCCAGCGCTCGACGGGGAACTCGCGCGAGTAGCCGTTTCCCCCCAGGATCTGGATCGCCCGCTCGGTCACCCAGACGGCGACCTCGCCGGCTTTGAGCTTTGACATCGAGCCCTCGGCGTTCTCGAACGGAACCTGGTTGCGCCCCATCCAGGAGGCGCGCCAGACCAGCAGCCGGGTGGCGTCGATCTCGAGCTTCATGCGCGCGAGCGTGAAGGCGATCGCCTGGTTCTCGATGATCTTGCGACCGAACTGTTCGCGCTCGCTGGCGTAGTCGAGCGCGTACTCGTAGGCAGCCCGGGCGATGCCCAGGGCCTGTGCGGCGACAGAGGGACGCGAAGCCTCGAAGGTCGCCATCGCGGCCTGCGACTTGCCGTTCTTGCCCTCGCGGACGCGCGCCAGGCGTTCGTCGAGCTTCTCCTTGCCGCCGAGCACGTAGTCGGCGGGGATGCGGCAGTCGTCGAGATAGATGTCGGCCGTGTGCGAAGCACGCAGGCCGTGCTTTGTGACCTTGGTGCCCTGGGAGATGCCCTTGGCTTCGCTCATCGGCACGACGAAGGCCGCTTGGCCTTGGGAACCCAGCTCGCGCTCGACGGTCGCGACCACGACGTGGATGTCCGCGATACCGCCGTTGGTCGCCCAGGCCTTCTGGCCGTTGAGGACCCACTCGCCAGCTGCCTCGTCGAACCGGGCGCCAGTCCGCAGCGCCCGAACGTCCGACCCGGCATTCGGCTCGGACGAGCAGAAGGCCGCGACCTTGACCTCTCGACGGTCCCGAAGCAGCGCGGAATCCATTCGCCGATCTGCTCGGCCGTGCCCTGGCCGAAGATCGCGGCAACCGCAAGGCCGGTGCCCATGATCGCCATGCCGATGCCGGCGTCGCCCCAGAACAGCTCCTCGTTGACGATCGGCAGCGTCAGTCCGCTCGGGTCGGCGAAGAACTGGGCCAGTCCTTCGAAGCTGTAGAGGCCGATCTTCGCGGCCTCCTGGATGATCGGCCACGGTGTCGCTCCTTCTCGTCCCACTCCTGCGCACCCGGGCGGATGACATCGGCGGCGAAGCCATGCACCCAGTCGCGGATGTCCTTCTGCTCCTGGGTCAGGGCCAACGAGAAGCTGACCTCCTGTCCTGCCGAGCCGGCTATCGCCGCCGCGGCGGCTTCCGCGGCCTCGGTCGCGGGGGCATCGCTTGTGTCGGTCGACGTGGGGGCTGACATCGAGAGAATCTCCTTTTGCTGGAACGGGCGCGGGGAACGCCGAATTGGTGCGCTGCGGGCGCGAAAGCTTGACAGACCTATGCGGCCTCCGAATGCACTCAGTTTACACGAGCAGCCAGGGCTGTCAATTAAGTTGTCACGCGTTGCCCAGGTGCCGTCACGCCTTGGCGCCTGTCGGCCCAAAGCCGATTCCTCTTCGCCGTTCAGGACACCCCCTGGCAGGTCGACTGCCATTTGTTCAATCAGCTGAATTCCGATAAGGTTTACATTGACGCTTTTTCCAATTTTTCCCACGTAGAAAGTGACCATGCCCAAACGCACTGCCACCGTTGCCCTCTGCCTCCTCGCCGCAGCACTCGGCCTCACCGCCTGCGGCTCATCCTCAAGCAGCGGCGGCAGCCATGTCACGCTCGTGGCCTACTCGACACCCCAGGCCGCCTTCGAAAAGCTGGTTCCGGCATTCGAGGCCACCCCGGCCGGCAAGGGAGTGAGCTTCAGCCAATCCTTCGGGCCCTCGGGCGAACAGAGCCGTGCGGTGGCCAACGGGCTGCATGCGGACGTCGTCAACTTCTCCCTGGAACCGGATGTCGAACGGCTGGTCAAGTCCGGTCAGGTCTCCGCGAGCTGGAACCAGAACGCGACCAAGGGCATGGTCACCGACTCGGTGGCCGTGATCATCGTGCGAAAGGGCAACCCCAAGCACATCGAGAACTGGTCCGATCTGGTCAAGCCGGGCGTGCAGGTGCTGACGCCCAACCCCTTCACCTCGGGCAGCGCGCGCTGGAACATCATGGCCGCATACGGCGCTCAGCTGAAGGAAGGCAAGACCCCTGCTCAGGGCCAGGAATACCTCAAGACGCTGTTCCACAACGTCGTCAGCCAGGACAGCTCCGCGCGCAACGCGCTCCAGACATTCCTCGCGGGCAGGGGCGACGCGCTGATCGACTATGAGAACGAGGCCATCTCAGACCAGAAGAAGGGCGCTGAAATCGAATACGTGATCCCCAAGGACACGATCGAGATCCAGAACCCGGTCGCGGTCGTCGGCTCAAGCGCCAGCGGCAAGAAGTTCGTCGAATACCTGCTCTCCCCCGCCGGCCAGGCGATCTGGGTCTCCAAGGGCTACCGCCCGGTGATCTCCGGCGTTCCAGGCGCCTCGAAGTTCCCCACCCCATCGGGGCTGTTCACGATCGACTCGCTCGGCGGATGGAAGACCGTCACCAAGCAGTTCTTCGAACCGGAAACCGGCATAGTGACGAAGATCGAGCAGTCACTTGGCGTCTCCACCTCCAAATAGTCGCGGGACGGTCGCGCTTCCGCGCAGGCGCATGCCCGCGGTGGGCATGCGCAGCGCGGGAACCGTCGGAAAGGGCCTGCTCGGCATCTACCTGACGGCCCTGGTGCTGTTGCCGATCGCGGCCCTGCTGGCCAAGTCCGACAGCGGCGGGCTGAGCGCCTTCTGGCGCGAGGTCTCAAACCCCGAGGCGGTCGCCGCTATCAAGCTGACGCTCGTCGTCTCGGCGATCGTGGTGGTCATCAACGGCGTCTTCGGGACGCTCGTCGCGTGGGTGCTGGTGCGCGACGAATTCCCCGGCAAGTCGATCGTCAACGCGGTCATCGACCTGCCCTTCGCGCTGCCCACGATCGTCGCCGGCGTGGTGCTGCTGGCCCTCTACGGCAAGGGCAGCCCGCTGGGAATCGACGTCGCCTTCACGCGCGCCGCAGTCGGCCTGGCCCTGCTGTTCGTGACGCTGCCCTTCGTGGTGCGCTCGGTGCAGCCGGTGCTGCTCGAGCTGGACACCTCGATGGAGGAAGCGGCCGCCTCGCTCGGTGCCGGACCACGCACGGTGCTGCGACGGATCGTGCTGCCCACGCTCGCCCCCGCGATCATCTCGGGCATCGCGCTCAGCTTCGCCCGCGCGATCGGCGAGTTCGGCTCGCTGGTGCTGATCACCGGCAACCTGCCGTTCAAGACGGAGGCCGGCTCCGTCTACATCTTCAGCCAGATCCAGAACGAAGACCTGCCGGCGGCCGCGGCCGTCTCGGTCGTGCTGCTGATCATCGCGCTGCTCGTCCTGACAGCCCTCAGCCTGCTGCTGCGCTGGCGAAGCAAACATGTCCTCTAGCGGCGGCGAGAGCGCGATCGACGCTCGCCCCCGGCTCGGCCCGCCGACCGATCGGCCGCCGTCCCCAGCCGGCCCGAGCCGGCGCCCAACCGTCGCGAGCGGGCCGGCTGACGGTCAGGGTGCTGGCGCTCGGCTACCTCGCGCTGCTTCTGCTGGCGCCGGTGCTGATGATCTTCTACCGCACCTTCGAACACGGGCTGAGCCCGGTCTGGAGCTCGATCACGGCACCCAACGCGATGCACGCCTTCTGGCTGTCGCTGGAGATCGTGGCGATCGCGGTGCCGCTGAACACCGTCTTCGGCGTCGGCATGGCGATCCTGCTGGAGCGCGGACGCTTCTTCGGCAAGGGCCTGCTCAGCCTCCTGATCGACCTGCCCGTTCGCGATCTCGCCGGTGGTGGTGGGGCTCTCGCTGGTGCTGGTCTACGGCAAAACCGGGCTGGTTCGGCGACTGGCTCTCGACACAGGGCATCCAGGTGATCTTCTCCGTGCCGGGCATGGTGATCGCGACCGCGGTGGTCTCGCTCCCCTTCGTCGTGCGCGAGACGATGCCCGTTCTGCGCGAGCTGGGAACGGACGCCGAGCAGGCGGCCGAGACGCTCGGCGCGAGCGCCTGGCAGACCTTCTGGCGTGTCACCCTGCCGGGCATTCGCTGGGGCGTCGTCTACGGGGTCGTGCTGACAATGGCCCGCGCGCTGGGCGAGTTCGGCGCCGTCAGCATCGTCTCGGGCCGCATCGAGGGCCAGACCCAGACACTCCCGCTGTACGTGCAGGATCGCTTCGAGAACTTCGACTCGACCGGCGCCTACACGGCCGCCGTCGTGCTCGCCCTGCTGGCGCTTGGGACACTGCTCGCCATGAACCTGCTCACCCGCCGCACTCACGGAAAGGGAGCCCACTGATGGCCATCGAGGTTCGTGACGTAAGCAAGCGCTTCGGAGACTTCGTCGCCCTGGAGGATGTCGGCATCACCGTCCAAGACGGCGCTCTCACGGCGCTCCTGGGCCCCAGCGGAAGCGGGAAGTCGACACTGCTTCGGATCATCGCCGGCCTGGAGACCCCGGACAGCGGCCAGGTCGTGATCGATGAGGTCGACGTGACCTCCGCGCCAGCCCGAAACCGTGGCGTCGGCTTCGTCTTCCAGCACTACGCGCCCTTCAAGCACATGACCGTGCACGACAACGTCGGCTTCGGGCTCAGCGTGCGCAAGCGTCCCAAGGAGGAGATCCGTGCCCGCGTCGAGGAGCTGCTCGGGCTGGTACGGCTCGACGGGCTCGCCGGACGCTATCCCTCCCAGCTCTCGGGCGGCCAGCTGCAGCGCATGGCGCTCGCTCGAGCGCTCGCCGTTCAGCCCCAGGTGCTGCTGCTCGACGAGCCCTTCGGCGCGCTCGACGCACAGGTGCGGGCCGAGCTGCGCGAATGGCTGCGCACGCTGCATGAAGAGATCCACGTCACGACCATCTTCGTCACCCACGATCAGGAGGAGGCGATGGAAGTCGCCGAGCAGATCGTGGTCATGAACAAGGGCAGGATCGAGCAGGCCGGCGCTCCACGCACCCTCTATGAGGCCCCGGCCAACGAGTTCGTGATGTCCTTCATCGGGCCCGTCAACCGCCTCGGCGATGCCTTCGTTCGCCCCCACGACATCCAGATCCTCTCCGAGTCCGACGGCAGCGGGACCGAGGCCCTGGTCGAGCGAGTCGTCCACCTCGGCTTTGAGGTCCGCGTCGAACTGAAGCTCAACGACGCACGCGAACTGTGGGCCCAGGTCACCCGCGAGCAGGCCAACGAGCTGGAGCTCCACGAGGGACAGATCCTCTCGGTCCGCCTGCCCACGCCACGCGTCTTCGCGGCCGACGGCACTCCTAGAAGGCTCTGGCGTTCAGTCCTGGGTCCGCTGCGAGTGCCGCCAGCGTCGCAGGCGTGTGATGTAGGCCTCATCGGCGGCCCATTCGGGCAGGCCCTTGGAGCGCATCCAAGGAAGTAGCGCCCGAAAAAGCATCAAGGCGCTCGCCGCGCCCGCGAAGGCGTAGGCACCGCTGGTGTTCTTGATCACGGCGACAGCCAGGTAGACAGCGGCAAGCACGACGTTGAACTCCCAACGCAAAGCGAGTTTGCCCCCACTCCAGCGGCTGCGAGTGGGTGGAGGCCTCGATGCCTGTCCAATCGCGTTGGACACATCGTCGGGTGGTTGATCCACGCTTTGAATTTTATGGTCCTGAACTTAGAGCGCCGACGCGCGCCTCTCCAAGCCGCCCCCAAAGCAGGTCTAGCGGGTTTGCCAGGCCTCCTCGGCCTTGGTCAGCGCCAGCACGCCCTTGGGCAGCTTCCCCGACGCCACGTCGGCGACCGTGACCTCCTCGAGCACTTTGCGCAGGTTGGCGCGCAGGGCGATCCAGACCTGTTGCAGCATCTGGGCGGAGCCGACGTACTCGATCTCCTCTGGACGCTGTCCGCGGACCCCCACCAGCGGGCCCTCGACCGCTCTGATGATCTGCGCGAGGCTGACCTCATTGGCGGGCTGGGCGAGCCAGTAGCCACCCTCCGGGCCACGCTGACTGCGAACCACGCCCGAGGAGCGCAGCTGGGTCAGGATGTTCTCCAGGAAGGAGACCGGTATGCCCTGCGCCTGGGCGACGTCGTCGACCTTTCGCGGAGCTGCTTGGCTGCTGTCCGCGAGCTCGATGACCGCTCGCACGGCGTAGTCGGCCTTGGCTGTGACGTGCATGCGGGGGATTCTCACGTATCCGGCGGCGAACGGTCGCGCCGAGTGGCGAGTTAGGTAACCCTAATAGCTTGTGGTACCTTGGCTCGTCCCATCCCGACCGGAAAACTCGGATTTAGTCGATGAGCCTCAAACGACCCATCACGCTGTCATCGCTCCTCATCGCTCTTGCGCTCGTTCTCGGCGCCTGCGGCGGGGCCTCCTCTTCAAAGCCGTCGATCACGCTCTACAGCGGGCAGCACGAACAGACGACAACACTCCTGGTGAAGGCATTCGAAAATAAGACGGGAATCGAAGTCAAGGTCCGCTTCGCCGACGAGGCGACGCTCGGCAGCCAGATCCTGCAAGAGGGAGGCGCCTCCCCGGCCGACGTCTTCTTCACCGAGAACACGCCGGTACTCGAACTGCTGCGGGAGAAGGGCGCCCTCGCCGCGGTCCAGCCCTCCACGCTGAGCTCGGTCCCCAGCCGCTATGACTCCGCCCAGGGCGAGTGGGTCGGTGTCTCGGCCCGCGTGTCGGCGCTCGTCTACAACACCACCAGGCTCAAGGCCGCAGAACTGCCGAGCTCGGTTCTCGAACTCGCCCAGCCGAAGTGGAAGGGAAAGGTCGGGTTCGCCCCCTCCGAGACCGACTTCCAGCCGCTCGTGACCGCGATCGAAAAGCTCGACGGCAAGGCGGCCGCCGAAAGCTGGCTGAAGGGGCTGCAGGCCAACGGCAAGGTCTACCCCGACAACGAGTCGGTGGTCTCGCAGGTGAACAACGACGAGAGCGAGATCGGGCCGATCAACCACTACTACTGGTACCGCCTGCACCAGGAGCTCGGCGGTGGCGGCACCCACTCGGCGCTGCACTACTACGCCGCCGGAGACCCCGGGGACCTCGTCAACGTGTCGGGCGCGGCGATCTTGAAGTCCAGCTCACACCAGGCCAACGCCCAGCGCTTCCTGGCCTTCCTCGTCAGTGAGCTTGGACAGCGCACGCTCGCCCGCAGCGACAGCTTCGAGTATCCACTTCGATCCGGCGTGAGGCCCGCCTCCGGGCTGCGCCCCCTGTCAGAGGTCAAGCGCAACTCGCTCACCCCCGCCCAACTGGGCGACGGCAGCGCGCCGCTGGCAATGGAGCAGAGGCTGGGTTTGCTCTAGGCCGACGATGAGCACCCTCACGCCCATCGAGCCGTTCGCGAAGCGGCTGACCTACAAATGGTCCGGCCGTCGACGCTGGCCGCTGGTGAGCGTCGTCGGCGCCATGATCGTGGCCGCGCTCGTATTGCTGCCCCTCGTCTTCCTGATCGACCAGGCCCAGCAGTCCGGCTGGTCGGAGCTGCGTCATCTGATCCTTCGCCGCTCGGTCGCCGTGCTGCTTTGGAACACCGTCCGCCTGACCGTCGCCTGCACGCTGCTCTGTGCGCTGCTCGGCGTCGGCGCAGCCTGGCTCGTCGAGCGAACCGAGCTGCCGCTGCGCCGCTTGTGGGCTGTGGCGCTGGTCCTGCCCCTCGGCATCCCCGACTTCGTTGTGGGCTTCGGCTGGGTTTCGATCGACCCCGCCCTGCACGGCTATCTGCCCGCGGTGCTGATCATGACGCTCTCGCTCTATCCGCTCGTCTATCTGCCTGTGGCGGCCGGGATGGCGAACCTCGACGGCGCGCTCGAGGAGACCGCGCGGAGTCTCGGGATGGGACCGTGGCAGACGTTTCGCAAGGTCACGCTGCGACAGATCTGGCCGGCGGTGCTGGGCGGCTGCCTGCTGGTGACGCTTGGCCTGCTGGCCGAGTTCGGAGCCTTTGAAATCCTCCAGTACCGCACCTTCACCGTCGAGATCTTCGTCGAGTTCAAGCTCGGCTTCAACACAGTGGGCGCATGCGCCCTCTCGCTGGTTCTGGTGCTGTTGGGCCTCTTGGTGCTGGGCGGCGAGCTGGCCCTGGGTGGACGCGGACGGGCCTGGCGCTCGGGCCCGGGAGTGCGTCGCATGAGCTCCCGTGTACGCCTTGGCGCCTGGACAGCGCCCTCACTGGTGGCGCTGACAGCGCTCACCGGACTTGCACTGGGAGTTCCGATCGGCTCGTTGATCTACTGGATGACACGCGGCAACTCGAGCACGCTGCCCTCCACCTCGATCCTCGCCGCACTTGGCCACACCGCCGAGCTGAGCGCCGCTGCCGCCGCGATCGCGACGGCGCTCTCGATTCCCGTCTGCAACCTCGCCCTGCGTCATCGCAACCGCCTCACGCTCACGATCGAGCGCCTCGCCTACCTTCCATACGCGCTGCCGGGCCTGGTCATCGCGCTGGGGCTCGTCTCCTTCACGGTCCGTCACGCCCTCTCCCTCTACCAGAGCTCGCTCGAGCTGATCGTCGCCTACGCGATCCTCTTCCTTCCGCTGGCGGTCGTCGGCGTGCGCTCGGCGATGGCGCAGTCCTCGCCTCGCCTGGAGGAGGTCGGACGCTCGCTCGGCAGCCGCCCATGGGAGGTCTTCAGGCGTGTCACGCTGCCGCTGATCGCCCCCGGACTCGGTGCCGCATTCGCGCTCGTCTTCATCTCCAGCTCGACCGAGCTCACCGCAACGCTGCTGCTGCGTCCGACCGGCGTCGACACGCTCGCAACACAGTTCTGGACCTACACCAGCAACTTCGCCTACGGCGCGGCCGCCCCCTACGCTGGGCTCATGGTCCTCATCTCGGCTGTGCCCGCCCTCCTGCTCAGCCGGCGCATGCGCACCGTCGCCCAACTGCGGAGCAAGACATGAGCCGCCTGACCGTGAGCGGGCTTTGGAAGGGCTACGGCGAGCAGCCCGTCCTGCGGGACCTCGACCTCGAAGTCCCCCCCGGCTCACTGACCGCCGTGCTGGGACTCTCGGGCTGCGGCAAGACGACGTTGCTGCGGGTGATCGCCGGCTTCGAGCGGGCGCAACGAGGCGTCGTCTCACTCGGCGGCGCCACCCTCGACGACGGCGGCACCTACGTGCCCCCGGAGCGTCGCGGAGTCGGCTATGTGCCCCAGGAGGGCGCCCTCTTCCCACATCTGAACGTCGAGGCCAACGTCGGCTTCGGGCTCTCGCGCCGCGAGCGCACGCGGCGAGACCGTCGGCGGGCTGCTCGAGATGGTCGGCATCGGCGCGCTGGCAAAGCGCATGCCGCACGAGCTCTCAGGCGGCGAGCAGCAGCGGGTCGCGCTGGCCCGAGCACTTGCGCTGAAGCCTCAGGCGCTGCTGCTGGACGAGCCCTTCTCCTCGCTCGACGCCTCGCTTCGCACGCAGGTTCGCGAGGAGGTCAACAGCCTGCTGCGAGGACAGGGCGTCACCGCCGTACTGGTCACCCACGACCAGGAGGAGGCGCTCTCGCTGGCCGATTCGGTCGCGGTGCTGCGCGACGGGAGCATCGTTCAGCAGGGCTCGCCGGAGGATCTCTACGAGCGGCCCGCCGACGAGCGCCTCGCCCGGTTCCTGGGCGCCGTCAACCTGATCGAGGCCGAGCTCGAGGGCGCCACCGCTCGCACGTCGCTCGGCGCGCTGGCGCTGCGCGAGCCGCGGTGGCAGCGGAGAGGCCGGGCAGGGAACGGTGATGGTCCGCCCGGAGCAGCTCGAGGTGCGGATTCGCGGGGAGCGCGACACCGACTCCGAGCCCGGCTTGGAGGGACGGATCGAGCAGTGCCGCTATTACGGCCACGACGCGCTCCTCCACATCCGTGCCGATCGGGACATCGTCCGAGCTGCTGCTGGCGCGGGTCCAGGGAGACCAGGCGCTGCCCGTCGGCGCCCTCGTCACGGTCAGCGCACGGGGTCAGGTCACCGTCCTCGACCGACCCGGAAGGGCACTCGTGACCAGCAGTGGCCCAGGTAACCGTGGAGTCGACCTCTAGCATCTGTCCATGGCGCCGCGCTGGAGCTGGGACTTCGAGGATGCGCCCGCCGCAGGCAAGCGCCGGAGATCCCGTCGGAGAGCCTGCCCGGTGCTCCCCTCCAGACCGAGCCTGGAGCTCGGCACGGGCAGATTCGCAGACGGCGCACCACGGCCGCACTGGTCGCCGTGGTGGTGCTCGCGCTGGTGGTCGCCGTCGCCTCGAGCTCACACGGCAAAGGCCCCGGCTCGAACCCGGGCGTCCTCCGCAACCCTGTCGCCGTCAAACGGGCGCCGAGCGATCCCGAAAAGGACGAGTACGCGGCGGTCAAATCGGTGCTGGCCTACACGCCTTTCGTTCGAGAGGGCGGCACGCACGGACGCGACGTAGCACTGACCTTCGACGACGGGCCGGGACCCTACACCCCGGAAGTCCTGAGCGTGCTCGAGCGCATGCACGTGCAGGCGACGTTCTTCGCGATCGGCAAGATGCTGCGCTACTTCGGCACCTCGACGGTGCGCGAGATCGAAGACGGCGATGTGATCGGCGACCACACCGAGAGCCACCCCGAGCTGGCTCACCTCTCCCGCTCACGACCAGTACGAAGAGCTCTTCGAACAGATCGCCCGCGTCGAACTCCTCGGCGGGCACCGCCCGGTCCTCTTCCGCCCTCCCTACGGCTCGTTCAACGCCACCACCATGCGCCTGCTCGCGCAAGCTGCACCTGCTGATGGTGCTGTGGTCGGTGGACACCGACGACTACCTGCAGCCCGGCGTCTCGACGATCGTCGAACGCGCGCTCGAAGGCGCACACCCGGGCGCGATCATCCTGATGCACGACGCCGGCGGGGTCCGCACGCAGACGATCGAAGCGCTGCCTCAGATCATCGACGGGCTGCGAAAGCGCGGGCTATCGAGCTGGTGACGGTGCCGCGTCTGCTGATGGACGACCCGCCGCCGCTCGGGCGAACCGTTGCCGCCCAACCTCAGCGGAGACTGACCGGGCGAGCGCCGTCGGCGTCCGGGATCTGATCCTCCGCGCACGAAGCGCAGGCCCCGCGGATCACGATCTCGTGCTCTGAGACCTGCAGCGGCAGGCGCTCGCTGAGTCGCTGGATCGCGCGCTCCAGCCCCTCGTCGGTGAACGGCTCCAGACGCCCGCATCGCTCGCAGACGAGATGGTGATGATGTCCTTCAGCCGCCGCGGGCGGGCTCGTAGCGGACCATGCCCTGCCCCACCTCGACGCGCTGCAGCAGCCCGATCTCCTCGAGCTCCTCCATCACGCTGTAGACGCTGGCGCGCGAGACCGCCCGTCCGCGCGCCTCCAGCGCGTCGCGTATCTCCTCCGCCGACAGCGCGCACGGCTGCTCGTCGAGCAGCCCGACGATCGCGCGGCGAACGCCGCCGCGGCGGTAGCCGGCATCGGCGAGCGCCAACGTCGCGCGCGTCGGCCCAACTCGAGCACTCGGAGCTAGCGCTCATGTGCTCGATTCTATGCGCGTGTGAGGCGGCCGGCTGTGGGCATCGGATCCTCGACCTCAGCGCCCGGTAGCCGCGTGCAGGGCTCTTTTCAGTGCCAGCAGCTGGGTCGTCTGCCATTGCTCGAAGCTTGCGCTCGCCGGCGAGAGCGTCTCGGTCACCGTCGACGATCGGGATGCCCGCGGCGCGCACGATCTCATTGACCCGCTGGACATCCGGCGTCACGTTCTGGCTGTTGAAGACCCACACGGCGATCAGACGGCTGTTCGGCCTGGGCGTCGACCGTCTGCTTGTCGGCAGCCGTCACGTCGGTGCCCTCGGCGACCGCCCGGGCGAAGCTGGGGGCGTCAGCAGGCGCAGGCCGAGGTCTTCGCCCAGTCCCTGGAAGATGCTCTCGCTGTAGCCGACCGGCACGCCCGCGTAACGAGCGCGGATCTGTGCGCGAAGCGCGTCGTAGGCCGACAGGCTCGCGCATCAGGGCAGCGGCGCGCGAGCGGCGAAGTAGCCCGCGTCGGCTGGGTCGAGGCGGTCGTAGTCGGCGACGATCGCGCCGATCACGCGCGCCACGTCGGCGGGGTAGTACCAGCGGTGCGGGTTGGCGCCCTCGCTCGAGGCCGAGCAGTCTGCCGACGTTCAGGACGACGCCGCTCCTGGCCGGGCTGGCCTGGAGCAGCTTGCGAGGCCCAGTCGTCGTAGCCCAGGCCGTTGACGATCGCCATGTTCGCGCCGGCGACCAGGCGCGCATCGCGGGCGGAGGGCTGATAGCTGTGCGGGATCGGTGGCGGGATTCACGATGATGCTGCGAACGCTCGCCTTCGTACCCGCGAGCTGAGCCGCCAGGCTGCCCCAGAAGTTCTCCGCGGCGACGACGACGAAGCGAGGCCCCCGTTGAGCCGCCGCTGGCGACCGGGGCCGGACCGGAGCGCCCACAGCCGAGCGCCATCGCCGCGAGCGCGACTCCGAGCCCGAGCGAGAAAGACCTTGGACGATCTGACGCGGTGCGCAGCTCACGACCGGCACGTTAACATGAAATGAGATCAAGTCTCATTAACTTCGCCTCGGGCTGTCGGGCTATCGTTCGCGTCCGTGAGCGGAGCGGATGACGAGAAGCGAGCGCCTGATGGAGCTCGAGGACCGGCGCGCACGCGGGCCGGCCGGCGACGCGAGCTCCGCCGGCGCCGGCGCATCGCGGGCGGCTGGGCCTGGCGGCGATCGCCGCCATCGCGATCGGGGTGCTTGCGCTGAGCTCCGGCGGCGCCGGCGGAAGCCGGTGGTCGCCACCGCCTTCGCCAGCCGCGGCAGGGCGGCGAGCTCACCACCCCACCCCAGCCGCCCGGCGTCCGAGACGGGCCTCCCGGTCAGCGAGGCCGTGCCGATCCTCATGTACCACGTGATCGCCCCGCCACCGGCGGGCGCGCCGTTTCCCGGGGCTCTACGTGGACCCGGCCGAGTTCGCCGAACAGATGCAGGCGCTCGAAGGGCGGCTGGCACGCTGTCACGCCCGACCAGGTCGAGGCCTACTGGCGTCACGGCAGACCGCTCGGCAGCGGAAAACCGATCGTGATCAGCTTCGACAACGGCTATCAGTCGCAGTTCACGCAGGCGCTGCCGGTGTTGCGCCGGCTCGGCTGGGTCGGCGAGGAGAACATCCAGCTGAGCGGCCTGCCGCCGTCGCAGGGCGGCCTCGGCGACGGCGAGATCCGCGCGATGGTGAAGGCCGGATGGGAGCTCGACACCCAGGGCATCAGCCACGCCGATCTGATCACGCTCGATCGCGCAGGAGCTGCGCGAACAGGTGGCCGGCGCACGCGCACAGATCAGACGGCGCTTCCACGTCCCGGTCAACTGGTTCTGCTATCCGTCGGGCCACTACGACCAAGCCGTCGTGGCCGAGGTCAAATCGGCCGGCTACACGGGCTCGACGACCGTCGTGCCGGGCTGGGCGCAGCGGAGCGAGGATCCCTACCGCCTGCCTCGGCTGCGCGTGCTGCGCGGCACCACCGGGAGCCAACTGCTGGCACTACTGATGGCTATTCGCGACAACCCGCCGCCGCCCGCCTCATATCCGCCTGCGTGAGCTGAAATCAGGCCGCAAGGCCGATGCGTCCGAATTCACGGTTCGACCTCAAATCCCCCCGGTCCGTGGCCGAGAAGATGTCAAATGGTGACCGATCGCCCTCGACGCGGTGCATGGCTTCGAACCTCGGAGTTCGACCGCACGCGTCTGCTGGACATGACACGGCGCATCCTTCCGGCGACGCTGTTTGCCACATCGCTGTGCGGCGTTGCCGCCTTCACCCTGCTCGGTCGTGTCGGGCCAGTCCTGTTGATCCCGCTCACCTTCGGAGCGGCCGGCCAGCTGGCGATCGGCTTCGTCTTCCCGCGCATGAGGAGCCCCGAGCGATGGATCCTGGGCGGCGACTGCGTCTCGGTGTCTGACGATCAGCTGGGGAGTGGCGCTGACCGGTGGCTTTGAGAGCCCACTGATCCCGCTCCTGGTGCTGCCGCTGCTGGCGGTCGCCGGACGCCACACCCCGCTTGTCTTCGCCTGCTTCACCGGACTGTGCGTGGCCACGCCGCTGCTCGCCAGCGCGGTGGCGATCAACCACGGCATCGACAGCGAGACCGCGCAGACCGACTGCCGATCTGGCGACTCTGCTGGGCGCCGCGGCGATAATCGTCGGGCTGATGAGAGCCGAGTGGCACTACCGGCACCAGTCACTGCTGGACCCACTCACCGGCCTGCTCAACCGGCTTGCGCTCAACCGACGCTTCGAGGAGCTTCGCACCCAGGCGGCGATGAGCGGCGGGATCCTCTGCCTGATCGCCGCCGACATCGACGAGTTCAAGGCGATCAACGACGCCCATGGACACGATGTGGGCGACGTCGTGCTACGTGATGTCGCCGATGTCCTGAGGAGCAACCTGAGGAGCTTCTCGCTGCTCTATCGGATGGGTGGCGAGGAGTTCGTGGCCGTGCTCCCGGGCCTCGACGGACATGAGGGAATGCTCCTGGCCGAGCGCATGCGAGCCGCGGTCGAGAGCTGCGAGCCTCGCGGGATCCACGTCACGATGTCCTTCGGGGTGGCGACCTCGACGGGCAGCGAGGTCGACTTCGAGCGCCTCTTCGGGGCGGCCGACCGCTTCCTCTATGACGCCAAGCGGGGCGGGCGCAACCGCGTCGCCGGCGAGCCGACGGCCGATGCCCGCGGGCGCCGGGGGCGATCCCCTGGCCGATGCGACGATGGGCGAGCTGTCGCTCACCAGAGGCGTTCGTGCCCGCCGCCCTGCACGGCTGACGCTCGACTCCCGCTCAGCCCAAAAGTCGCAGGACGGTCTCGCGGCGATAGTCGAAGATCCTGCGCAGATCGCGGCGCACGAAGCCGAGGTGCGCCAGGCGGCCCAGCGCTCCGAAGGGAAGCTCGTAGCGCACACGGTCGACCATCAGTGTTCCCTCGGGATGGGTCTGGAAAGTGTGGGTGTGGTGCCAGAGCCTGTAGGGCCCGCGCAGCTGGCGGTCGACGAAGCGCTCCTCGGGCTGCCACTCCTCGATCCGCGTGAGCCAGCGCACCGGTAGGCCATGCACGCGCATCCGATAGTCGATCAGCGTGCCCGGCGCCATCTCGACGGTGCCGGCGCCGGTCAACCCGAAGCGCAACCAGGGCGGCGTGAGCGCCTCGAGGTTGTGGGCATCGGCGAAGAAGGCGAAGACCTCCGAGCGCGGCCGCGGAATCAGCTGCTGTCGCTGGAGCAGATGCTCGTTCATGCCACCGAGGCTAGCAGTCCGTTAGGGCACCCTAATAGCGAATCCGACCGACTGGTTTTGACGCCGAAACGATCGGATTGGAGCCATTTTCGTCCAACCTCCGCATGAATCCAAGTTGACAGGCTACTGTGGGAGTGCGATGGGAGCGAGCGGATCGCATCTGCTTTCTCGGGCCGGATCGGGCGGGTGCAGATGAGCGCGCTGATCCCGGCCAGCGGAGTGCAGGGCGGCCCCCCGGGCCACCCGCTGAGTCAGGACACTCTGCTCGTGGCACTGCTGATCGGGGGGCTTGCGCTGATCGCTCTCGCGATCTTCGTCTACCTTCGCCGGCACCCTCGGCGTCGCGGGCCGGTGAGCGACCAGTGGTCGGCGCTGGCCGTGATGGGCGAGCTGTGCCCCCACGGCTGGCAGGCGCAGTTCACGGTGTACGGCTGGGGCGCGCCGGTGCCAGACGATGCTCCCCCCTCGCGCACTCCGCTGGTCGAGCTCGAATGGAAGCAATTCGACGAAGAGCCGGGCCGTGTGGTCGTCGCACGTCGCGTGTGGGCAGCGACGATCGAGGATGCGCTGCAGGCAATGGTGGAAGACCGCCAGACCGACCTCAGCCTCGAGCAGATCGAGCAGAGCGTGGCCGAAGAGGAAGACGTCTGGTGGTACGACTGACGGGCCGCTGAGCGAGCCTGTCGCTTCGCCCTCGCCCTACTCCTCCTCGAGCGCGGGAGCGTAGCCGGGGCTGTTTTCGTGCAGCGCGTGACGTAGCCTGGTGTCGGCCCCGAGAGACCTGCGCTCCAGTTCCCTCAGCCGAATGCCGCTGCTCGGGCGGGGGCCGTACATCTTCGCCTTGTAGAGCTCATAGCGCTCGCTGTGGTAGGTGGCCTCGGCCTGGAGCTCCTCGATCCGTCGGAGCCCGATCATGGCGTGGCCTCGAGCGGCGTGCGCTCGGCATTTGAACTGAAGATCATCGTTCTCTCTCCCTTGGCCGGCGGCGCCGGCATGGCGCGCGAATGGCCGCGCGCCGACCGGCCTTCGACGGGCGGCCGGGTTCCCGTGTCGACCTGACAACAGGGGCCGGTTGGACCCAGACAGTCGACCCACTGACTGTATCGCGTCGAAGAGCTCAGTCGAAAGCGCGGGCGGGCAGCACGTACCGTCGTGCGGGCGCAGCCTGAGCGTTGGGGCTGATGACATCCGTACGGCCGTGCAGGCCCGCGCTGCGCGAGCCGGCGACGGTTGCGTCGGCGACGCCGTCGTGATCGTCCACCCAGCCGAGGATCGCCTTCGAGCGCGAGCCCTCGGCGATGATCACCGAGCGCTCGATCACCATTCCACCGGAGGGATGGGGACGTGCGAGGCGACGCACCAGCGCACCGATCTCATCCGAGGGCTGTGTGCCGTCCGAGGGCATGGTGGTGCTCTGCATGCTCTGAGTCTAGTCGAGCCCGGGCCACTCTCCATCCGGTGTCCATCAAACAGGTCGAATCGTCCTTCCTGACAAGATATGGGCGGCGAGGTTCCCCCACCTCGACAAGATCTTCCTTGCCCCAGCGTCCCGAGTGAGGTGCTCCGTGTCCGCAGCGCACGCCGTGCAGTCTCCGCCGCCCCCGCAGGACGAGCTGATCGGAAAGGCCGATGCCTCCCCCGCCGGTCCCGCCGAGGAGGGCGCGCTGCTGCGTCCCCCGCCCGAGATCCCGCTGTCTCGGAGCATGCAGACCCTGCGCTTCAGCCGGCGTCAGATCCAGTTCGTGTTCCGCGCCCGGCGAGAGCTCGGCGGCGTCTTCGGAGTCCGCTTCGTCGTCATCCCGGGTGGCGTCGTGATCACCGATCACCCCGATCACGTGCGGTCCCTGTTCACCGCCAAGCCGGATCTCGTGCCGTCGCTGACGGCGGAGTCACCGCTGCGCCCGATCGTGGGACCGAACTCGGTGCTGACCGCCAACGGACCCAGCCATCTGCGCCAGCGCAGGCTCCTGCTCCCCCCCTTCCACGGCGAGGCGATCGAGCGCTACTCGCAGATGATCCGCGACGTCACCGAACGGGAGATCGACCGCTGGCCGATCGGACGGCCTTTCGCGCTGGCATCGCGGATGCAGGCGATCACCCTCGAGGTGATCATGTCAGGCATCTTCGGGATCCAGGGCCGCCCCGCCCGGGGGACGGCCGAGCACCGTCTGCGCCTGACCGTCAAGCAGCTCGCCTCGGCGTCGACCTCGCCGATCGCGATAGTGGGCGAACTCGCCAACCTGGGGCGGGCGGAGCCGGTCGGCCTGATGCGGCGTGCCGTCGGGCTGCTCGACCGCGCCACCTACCCCGTGATCGAAGCGCGCAGGCGCGCTCTGGATCTGGAGGAGCGCGGCGACATCCTCTCGCTGCTTCTGCGGGCAAGAAGCGAGGACGGTGAGCAGTTGACCGATCACGAGCTGCGCGACGAGCTCCTGACGCTCGTCCTGGCGGGCTTTGAGACGACGGCAAACTCACTGGCATGGGCATGGGAGCGGCTTGTGCGCACCCCGGAGGCCCATGAGCGTCTGCGCGAAGCCGTACGCACCGAGACCAATGCCGAGGAGAACGTCGAGGCGGTGATCGTCGAGGGCATGCGCTCGCGCCCGGTGATCCCGATCATCGGGCGGCGAGTGGCGGTCCCCTGGCGGCTCGGCGAGTACGTGGTGCCGGCCAAGCAGGCGGTCAGCATCAGCATCCTTCTGGTGCACCATCGCCCGGACCTGTATCCCGACCCATTCGCATTCCGGCCCGAGCGCTGGCTCGAGCACTCTCCGGGGACCTACGAGTGGCTGCCCTTCGGAGGCGGCACGAGGCGCTGTCTCGGAGCCTCGCTTGCGATGGCGGAGCAGCGCGTGGTGCTGGAGGCGATGGCCCGTCGCCTGGACCTGAAGGCCGACCGTCCCGAGCCGGAGCACGCCCAGCACCGCAACGTGACGATGATCCCCGGCCGCGGCGCTCGGGTGCTCGCCACAGGCCGCCGCGCCGCCTGACCGGAAAGCACTCAGATGTCTGCTTAGCTCCTGGGATGACCGCCCAGGAGCACTCGTCCGAGCCCAACCGCTGGGCGGTTCTCGCGTTGCTGGGCGTGGCACAGCTGATGGTCGTGCTGGACGCGACGATCGTCAACATCGCGCTCCCGTCGGCTCAGAAGTCGCTCGGCTTCTCGACGGACAGCCGCCAGTGGGTGATCACCGCCTACGCGCTCGCATTCGGAAGCCTGCTGCTGCTGGGCGGAAAGATCGGCGACCTGTTCGGCCGTAAGTGGACGTTCATCGCAGGCCTGCTCGGCTTCGGAGCCGTCTCGGCTCTCGGTGGCCTCGCGCAGTCCTTCGGGATGCTGGTTGCCGCCCGAGCGCTGCAGGGCGCCTTCGGCGCTCTGCTTGCACCCTCCGCGCTCTCGCTTCTGACGGTGACCTTCGCGGGCTCAGAGGACCGAGCCAAGGCCTTCGGGATATTCGGGGCGATAGCCGGCGGCGGCGCGTCTGTCGGGCTGCTGCTGGGCGGCCTGCTCACGCAGGCGCTCTCGTGGCGGTGGTGTCTGTACGTGAACCTGGCGATCGCGCTGCCCACCGCTCTCGTGGCGCTCAGGCTGCTGCGCAACCAGGGCCACCCATCGCGTCCGCGAATCGACCTGCCGGGCGTCCTGCTCGCCTCCAGCGGCCTGTTCGCCGTGGTCTACGGGTTCTCAAACGCCGAGACCAACTCCTGGTCGGCCCCCGTCACGGTGGTCGCACTGGTCGCCAGCGCGATCCTGCTGTCGGCCTTCGTCATGGTCGAGCGACGTACCGAGCATCCGCTGCTGCCACCACACATCGTGTGGGACAGAGCCCGCGGAGGGGCCTATGCCTCGATCGCGCTGGCCGGCTCGGGCGTCTTCGGGGTCTTCCTCTTTCTCACCTTCTACATGCAGCAGAACCTGGGCTTCTCTCCGCTCAGCACGGGTGTCGCCTTCATGCCGATGACGGCGGTCATCGTCATCACCTCGACCACCGTCCAGACCAAGGTGCTGGGCCGTGTCGGGGCCAAGCCGCTGGTGTCGTTCGGAATGGTGCTGGCGATCGTCGCGATGCTGCTGTTCACGCGTCTCAGCCCGGGTGGAAGCTACGCCTCGGATGTCCTACCTGGGCTGCTCGTGATCGGACTGGGCATGGGCTGCATATTCGCGCCCGGGTTCAGCACCGCGACGCTCGGAGTGAAGACCCATGAGGCAGGCGTGGCATCGGCGATGGTAAACACCTCCCAGCAGGTGGGCGGCTCGGTGGGTACGGCTTTGCTCAGCACGCTGTTCGCGAGCGCCGTCTCGAGCTATGCCTCCAGCCACGCGCACAGCGCGGGCCTCGCTGCCGCGGCGACGATCCATGGCTACACGACGGCCTTCTACTGGGCGGCGGCGATCTTCGGCGTGGGTCTGCTCGTCGCGCTGGTCGTGCTCCCGTCAGGGAGCGGCCAGACCGCTCCAGCGGCCCAGCCCGCTTAGATGCTTCGCCAGAGTGGCCACCCGGCGGTGCAACGTGGTGGAATCATCCGGCCAGCTCGATGTGGCGGAAAGAGATCGTGCCACCGGCGATTCGTGCGAGGCCCATGGTGTGGCATGGTGCGCGACGGCGCTCGGTCGGGCTGCCCGGGTTGAAGATCTGAAAGCCCTCATCACCCTGGAGCATGGGGATATGGGAGTGTCCGAAGACGACGGCGTGCGCCTCGGGGAACCGCCGCCTCATGCGGGCCAGTCGCCCGGCGGACGGACCGGCGTCGTGGGTCATGGCCAGCTTGATGCCGGCCAGCTCCAGCTCCAACTCGGCCGGGAGCCTTTGGATCAGCGCCGGCTCCTCGACGTTGCCGTGGACCGCCCTCACAGGTGGCCCGATCGCGTCCATCTGCTCGAGCACCGCCACCGTCGAGACGTCGCCGGCGTGCAGCAGCAGCTCGGCCTTCTGGATCTGCTCGAGACAGTCCTGTGGCAGCCTGCGCTCCCCGCGAGGCATGTGGGTATCGGAGATGATCGCGATCAGCACCAGGGCATCCTTCCAGCCCGTGACGTAGTTTTCGCCTGTGCCGGCCAGGGAGATCTCGATCGAGGACCCCGAGGCGAACAACGTGCGCGAACTCGGCGATTACCGGCCCCGCCCGAGCAGCACGTTCACGAGGATCTTACTGAGGTGAGCCCGCCCCAGGACGGCGTCAGGCGTTGGGCTTGAGAACCACCTTGGTCCATCCTTCGTCGCGATCGTCGAAGTGCTTGTAGGCGTCCGGCGCCTCGGCCAGCGGCAGCTCATGTGAGACCAGGAAGGAGGGCTTCGCCTTCTCCGCCTCGATCAGGTCGCCCAGCTTCCGGTTATAGGCCTTGACGTTGCACTGCCCGGTGGCCATGCGCTGGCCCTTGAACCAGAATTCACCGAAGTCGAAAGCGAGCTTGCCTTCCTGCTCGAGCTTGTCCTCGGCGCCGGGGTCTTCGGGGATGAAGACGCCGACCACGCCGATGCTGCCGGTCGCCTTGACCGATGCAACCAGGTTGTTCATGGTGAGGTTCGGAACCTCGTGGCCCTCGTGGTCGTGTGCCTGGTAGCCGACGCACTCGCATCCGCAGTCCGCGCCCTCCCCTCCGGTCTGCTCAAGGATCGCGTCGGTGGGGGAGCCCTTGGAGTCGTCGATCGGGATCGCGCCGATCTGCTCGGCGAGTTTGAGACGGTCGGGGTGACGGTCGACGAGCATCACCTTGGCGGCAGACTTGAGCGTCGCCGAGTAGGCGGCCATCAGGCCCACCGGTCCGCCTCCGTAGATAACCACCGAGTCGCCCGGTTTCACACCGGCCAGCTCGGTCGCGTGCCACCCCGTGGGGAAGATGTCGGAGAGCATCACGTACTCGTTTTCCTTCTCCCCGGCGTCGGGTGGGAGCAGTAGGCAGTTGAAGTCGGCCCAGGGGACCCGCAGGTACTCGGCCTGGCCGCCTTCGTAGGGACCCATGCCGGCAAATCCGTAGGCCGCGCCCGCCGTGCCCGGATTGGCGGTTAGTTGACGTGCCTACATACGTTGTGAACGGTTGAGGAGGCATCCGGGCCTCATCCCAGGCTGTGGGTCTGCGAAGGCTCACGACCTAGGAGGACCCGGATGCAGATCCACGGTAGAGCGAAGCTCGGACCGGCAGGGCGCTTGGCGCTGTGCCAGGCGATCGAGAGCGGGATGACGTTCAGGCAGGCGGCGAGCGCGCTGAGTGTTTCGCCGGCGACGGCGCACCGATGGTGGCATCGATATACCGATGCTTCGCTGGCTGAACGACACTCGTTGGCGTGGGCGGCTGATCGTTCGAGTCGTCCTCGGTGCTCTCCCGGCTTGCTGGATGCTGGCGCCCAGGAGCGGATCTGTGACGCGCGAGTGCACACCGGCTGGGGGCCGCGGCTGATCGCGGGGAAGACCGGGCATCCCCACTCGACTGTCTGGAAGGTGCTGCACCGTCACGGGATCTCACGCAAACCCCGAGCGCCTCGAGAGGCGGCGAGACGCTATGAGTGGCCGTGCCCCGGAGATCTACTGCACATCGACACCAAGCGCTACGCCCGCTTCGAGCGGCCAGGGCACGCGGTGACTGGCGTTCGCAACAAGACGGCCGCGGAGAAGCGCGCTGGCTTGGGCTACGAATTCGCTCACGCGATCGTCGATGATCACACGCGACTGGCCTACGTCGAGCTGCATCCAGACGAGCGTGCCGCGACTGTCACCGCGTTCGTCGAGCGCGCGCTGAGCTGGTTCGCTGAGCATGGGATCACCACGCGGCGGCTGATGAGCGACAACGCCTGGAGCTACACCCACAACCGCTCACTGGCAGAGCTCCTCGCCGCCCGCGAGATCAAGCACCTGCGCACCCAGGCCTACCGCCCGCGGACCAATGGGAAGGTTGAGCGCTTCCATCAGACGATGGCCAGAGAGTGGGGCTACGGCCTCGCCTACCGCTCACACCACCACCGCAACCAAGCGCTGCCACACTGGCTCGAGCACTACAACACGCGCAGACCACACTCAGGGATCGCCAACCAGCCACCCCTCAGCCGCGTTCACAACCTCCGTGGGCAGGACAGTTAGGCAGTACCCGGTCAGGCCCCGCTCGCAGTTCTTGCAGTGCCCGCAGCCTATGTTGAACGGCATGCAGACGAGGTCGCCCTTCTTCAGCCTCTGCACCGCATCGCCGACGTCCACGATCTCGCCGAGGTTCTCGTGTCCAAGCACACGGCCCTGCTCTATTTCGGTGCGCCCCTCATACATGTGCAGATCCGAGCCACAGATGTTCGTCGTCGTCAACTTGACGATGACGTCGGTCGGGCTTTCGAGCTTGGGGTCATCGACCTCCGCGATGCTGACATCGCGACTGCCGTTGTAGACAAGAGCTTTCATACGAGAGAGTCCTTTCGCTGGGGTGCGGACACGGAGCGGTGTCGCGTCCTTGCTTCACATATCCCCGGCGTGCCCGGGTGAAACGGTGCTGGGTGATCCGGTCAGTGCTGCTCGGCGTGCCGTCGGGCCTCCGCTGAGGCGTCCCAGAAGTCGTCGATCTTGGTCGAGTCGGCGTGGTCGATGCGGCGCGAGATGGCCCACATCTCGACGGGCGCGTCACCCTCGTTGCGGTGCGAGCGCGGGGTGCGCGGGTCCACCCGCACGACCGCCGGGGCCGAGACAGGGTGGATGTCATCGCCCAGTCGCATCGTCAGAGACCCGGAGGTGAGCAGGTAGATCTCCTCCACCTCCTCGTGGAAGTGGCCTGTGCCCTGCTCGAAGTCCGAGTGGGGCGGGACGCGGATCAGCGTTGCGGCGATCTGCTGCGCCCCGAGAGCGTCCGTCAAACGACGAAACTCACCGGGCACGTCGGAGTCCGCGTAGGAGTCGGAGACCTGGTCGGGGTCGACGATCGCATATCCGCTGCTGTCACTCGGGGCCATTGGTCATGCCCTACCCAGAGGTAGCGGCACCGAACCGCTCCTGCCGCGATGCGCATTTCCGATTACGTCAGCCGACCTCGCCGGCAAGCTCGAGGCTCGTCCAGTCCGCGTCGGCCTTCTGGCCGAGGCCGTCGAGCATCTCGCGCAGCAGCCGAGAGACCTGCATCTGAGACAGACCAACCTGATCGGCGATCTCTCGCTGGCTCAGTTCCTGAATGAAACGCAGATGCAAGATGCGACGTTCGCGTTCCGGCAGCTCCCGAATGAGGTCCTGCACGCTGACGACCGACTCGACCAACTCCAGTCGCTCGTCCTCGGCGCCGAGGGTGTCGCCGACCGTCAAGCTTTCCTCGGCCCCATTCGATCGGACCGGCGTCTCAAAGGAGGTCGCCGTGCGAGCGTTGCGGGCGAGCAGCCCATCGAGAACGCTCTCCAACGAGAGCCCGAGGTGATCGGCGAGCCGCTGTGCAGTCGGCGTATGTCCTTCCAGCGAGCTGAGCTCGTCGATCGCGTTCTGGATCTCCATCGCTCGCTCCTGGGCGCCACGGGGCACGTGCGTCGACCATGCGGTGTCACGGAAGTGTCGTCTGAGCTCGCCCAGGATCGTGACCGTGGCGAAGGCGCCGAAGGCGCTCCCGTACTCGGGGTCGAACCGGTCGATCGCCTTCAGCAGCGCGAGCGCGGCGACCTGGGCAAGGTCCTCGCGGGGCTCGGGGGAGCGGAAATAGCGACCGGCGAGCTTGTGGGCGAGCGGCAGGTAGATCTCGACGATCGCCTCGCGCGCTCGTGGGTCTTTGTCCGATCGCCAGCGGCGAAACAGCTCCGTCGGCTCTCGCCGAGCCAGCGACAGGCCCGCGTCGCTCACAACACGGGCGGACGGATCGCAAGGGACAAGCTAGACACGGCCAACGTCGCAGACCTCCGGGAAATGAGGGGTTGCGACGGTCCGACGCGGCTCACCAGGGGGCCACGAATGTCCCATCGACGAGACTGGATCTGCGAGCCCTTGCCAGAAGCCCGAGACGACTTGAGCGTAGCGCAAGGTGGAGAGCTTCCCAACTGGGTTCGACCCTGATACGAGACTCGGGAGCTTTTGGATGGGCGCCCGAAAATCAAGCATGCGAGCCGGCCTCAGGGCGGCGACATCCCCCGGTCGGCCCAAGGCCGAGTGTGATCCCTCTCAGCCCACCGGTCGGACAACACACGCCAGCAAGGAATGCTGAGTATCTACAGTGCCGAGAGGTGAGCATGCACGGGCACTCCGCCTACACGTCCACGAAGCGTGAGGTCGTGTAGGGCGAGCGTGCCGGTTTGGTCTCCGCGGACCGTCAGGTGGCCGGAGACCAGGGGGAGTCCGGTCGGGCTGGTGCTCTCTTGGATGGTGCCGCTGAGCGCCACCCCCGGGATGTCCGTCATGCCGTGCAATACCAGGCCGGTTGGTTTCTGGGACCAGTAGCCGACGCGTAGTCCGCCGCGCCAACGCGAAGCAATCGCTCAAGCATCAGATGTCGCGTGCGATAACATCACACATCATGGCGCGCACGACGATCGACATCGACGCCTCGGTGCTGGAGCAGCTCCGAAGACGTGCTGCACTAGAGCACAAGAGCATGGGTCAGCTCGCCTCAGAGCAACTCGCCATCACCCTGCGCGAGAAGGCGTCCCCGCCCGCGCCTCCGTCTTGGCCGACCAAGCGGATGGGTAAACCAAAGGTCAGCCTCGGTGACAAGGAAGCCACCCGCAAAGCACTGGAAGTCGAACCCTGAGAACCCCCGGCCAGCCAGACCGACCCCGCGAGCCGCTGATCCGAGAGAGCCCGCCGCCGTCAGCACAACATCATGAGCGCAACCGTCGACACCAACATTCTGCTCTACGCCGCCAATGCCGACGATGAGTCGCACCAGGTCGCCCGCGACCTGCTCGAGCGTCTCGCCGGTGGACCAGATCTGCTCTACCTGTTCTGGCCCACGATCATGGGGTTCCTGCGGATTAGCACCCACCCAGCCATCTTCACCAACCCTCACACCCCCGAGGAGGCTGCCGGCGCAATCACCGGGCTTCTACAGCGACCCAACGTTCGTGCACCCACCGAGCAGGACGGGTTCTGGGACGTCTATGGCGCCACAGCCGACGACCAAACTCGCGGCAACCACGTACCCGACGCTCACCTCGCCGCGCTGATGCGCCAGCACGGCGTCAACATCATCTACACCCGCGACAGAGATCTGCGCCGCTACGAGACGATCGACGCACGCAACCCGTTCGCCCAGCGGTAGCGCGTCTCGGAGTCGGGCGGCACCTCCGTCACCTCCTCTCCCGTGAAGGTGTGCGTCTGGGGGCCGTGCTCGAGGCGATGCCATATGTCGCGGGGCGTGAGGATGTAGCCCGCGAGTGGGCAGACAAACGCGCAACCTCGCTGACGCCGGTCGCTTCGATGCTTGCAAGAGGTCCGCCTCGGCGAACGTGCCGGACCATGACTACGCCGCCGCGGCGAGCCCGATCAAGTTGCCCTCAGGGTCGGTGAAGTGGCCGACCACGAGCCCCGACGGGCTGTGCTCTGGTCCCAGCGTGCGGGTTCCGCCGAGACTCTCTCCCATCTGCAGTGCTGCCTCCACGTCGGGTACACCGACGTAGAAGATCGCGTGTGCGTGGTAACCCCGATCCCCCAGCGACGCCCCCAGCGATTCCGCTTGGCTCGCGCGGCGTATCGGGCACCACGAACCCGTAATTGTCGGGCTCTGAGATGGCGGCGGAGACTGGACTGCTGCTTCTACGGATCGGCGGGCGGTGCGATGCTGGCTCGCACCATGCGCTCGTTCACGCAGGCCTGGCCGGCGATCGAGGTGTCGATCCGAGACCTGTTGCTCGGCGGCGTCGGTCAGATTACCCAGGGGTACGTCGACGTGGCGTTCACCCGTCTGCTTCCCGGCCAAGTTGACCTCGAAGTGGAAATCCTCGCCGAGGAACCTCGCGTTGTCGCGGTACCGACACGCCTTCCCGGGCAGGTTGCGGCGGAGGCGGCAAGCATCCAGGAGATAATCACCCTCGTCGCGAGCGGACGGCGCGTCTGCATCCTGCCGGCGCTGGCAGCGAGCCATTCGCGGCGGCCCGACGTGAGCCACATCCCCGTGCGGGACGCCGAACCCGCCGTCGTCTCGCTGGCGTGGCGACGAGGGAGCTCTGAGCGGGTGGCCCAAGCGTTCATCGACTGCGCACGACTCGCCGCCGGCCCCTCAGCACCACGCGATGATGCCGCGGACGCGGTCAAGCTCTAGTCCGCACGTGCGGTGGCGGCGCCATGCTGCCAGTTCAGCTTGGTCTGCTGGTCAGCTTTCGGTCTCCGCGACACAGCCTAGTTCGCTCTTCGGGTTGATTGGTGCGGCAGGGCTGGACAACAACGTCTGCGGGAGAGAAATTGCGGTCTCGCATGCTTCGCCTTGGACGCGGTGGCGTCGGTTGCGGGGCAGTTCGGCAAGCAGCCAGCGTCCGTCGACCTTGACGAATCGATCAGGCGTGCCGCCGTCGAGCACGAGGGCTACCCCGTCGTGCACTACGACATGCGTGCCTGGTCCGACCCCCTCCAGCTGGACGCCTTCGGCCCAAAAACTCGCCATGTCTCGTGCACAACTTCCACCCATCAGCAGAGCGAGGCGCCACAGCCCTGGCGAAACGTCTTCGGCGCAGACTTGGCCGAACCTACCCTGTCTGGCTGCGACGTTGATCCTCAGCACCAACTCCCTGACTGATCTGCTTGCGCCCGTTTCCCGCGCCGTGCTGCCGCATCCTGCGCAGAGCCCCGCTACGAGACACAAGATCAGGGCAAGGCTGGGAAGCCGCATCGGCCTGCGGTCTGTCGGTGACTCGATCACTTTCGCCTCATCAACGCTACTACATGGACAATCGCCGCCCAGCACAACAGGCATCGCGCGACCTAGAACTCCGACGGCAGGGTCACGCTCGAGTACCCGGAAACTTCTAACGCCGGCTCCCACGGAGTCCGACTGGCATAATCCCGGTATGCGTCGAATCGCACGTTTCCTGCGCAGAACCGAGGCCCCCTCTCTCGCAGCTATGTGGGTAGCGATCGTCGTCGGATGTATCCTCACTGCGCCGCTCGTCGAACACAGCACGTTTGTGTCGCGTCTGATCTCGGCTACTGTGGCCGCCACAGTCGTAGTCGTAGTGCACGTTTTGGCAGCACACGCGCGGGGTCCCTCACGCCACCGTTGACTATCTGCGCTAACCGCACGCGCCCTTTGCGACCGAGCCGCTGAACTCGTAGCCAAATATGCCCAGAATTACCGCGACCGCCTTATTCTCGATAATCTTTGGGACGTTAGCTGCAGATGCTGCGCGCATGTAACGTCCGCAAATGTCACGAAGGGTCGCGTTTGAGTTCGCGTTGAAGGTTTTCCCGGCGTTCGCGAAAACTTCGGCGCAGGTTATCGGTTTACCGGCAAAGTGCTGCGTCGGAATCGGGCAGGCCTTAGCCGCAATTTCCGCGTCAATCTTCGCGGCGATGCCACACGGCGCCGTCGGGTCGTGACACGCTGAATAGAATTCCCCGGTGGGATCGGCGTTGTTGACGGGGTCGTCGCCTGCGAACATGTAGGTTCCTAGGCCGCCTGCGGGGTCTTGCTGTGTCCACTTTCCGGTTGTCGGGTCGTAGTAGCGTTCGCCGTAGTGGTAGAGGTTGTTTGGTACGTTGCCGGCCCCGGCATTGCCGCCTGGCGCGTGGTAGCCGCTTTGGAAGAGGAACGGGTCGTTTGTGGGGCTGTAGGGGAGGGTGCCTGTCGTGCTGGTGTTCTCGCCGTAGGGTCCGTAGTGGATTGCTTGCTTGAGTTCGCCACTGCTGTTGAGCAGGCCAATGACGTCTCCTTGGGAGTCGTATAGGGGGTTGTAGCTGGTGCCTGCGGGCAGGCGCTCGTCGAGGAGGAGGCCTCCGGGGGTGCGCTCGTAGTAGCTCGTCCCGGTTTCGTTGGTTTGCTTGGTTAGGCCGAGCGTGCTGTTCTGGAGCGTGGTCGTGCCGAGGCCGGTCAAGCTGTTTTGCCCTGCGTTGTTGTAGGTCAGTTTTTGTTCGGCGGTTGATGGGGGGGTGAGGCCTTCTAGCTGGTTGTCGTTGTTGAAGAGGAAGTTTGTGCTCGCGGGGTCGTTGTAGCCGGTGATCGATGTCTCGTTTCCGGCGCCGTCGAAGGAGTAGCCGGAGATCTCGGTCGTAGGTAGTTTTGTGCATTCGTTTTTTTCGATCGCACGGCAGGTCGTCTCGTTGCCCGTGTTGTTCGAGTAGGAGGATTCGGTGCCGCCGGTCGATCCTGTTGGGTTTGCTTTCACGAACAGGCGGTTGCCGGCACCGTCGAGTTCATAGACGTAGTGCGAGGGGTAGGTGCCTGTCGTTGTGGCTTCGGTCAGGCGGTCGAGGAGATCGTATGTGTAGTTTGTGATGCCGGTGGCGGTGCCGGGCTGTGAGAGCGTGTCTTTCATGATCAGCGGGGTGTCGTGGGTTCCTTCGAGGTAGGAGTAGCTATGGCTAAGGACCGTTTCCCCGGCCGGGTTCTTGGCGGTGATGCTTTGGGTTCTTCCGGTGGTCGGGTCCAGCTGGTAGTTGAGCGTTGCTTTGGAGGGGTAGGTGATCTTCTTGAGGGACCCCGCGTTGTCGTAGCTCAGGCGGGTGCATTTTGATTCGGTTTCGCTGCATTTGCCTTCCGGCTCGTAGAGAGCTTCTGTCTCGTTCAGCCCGTTGTAGAGGTAGTGCGTGGTGCCGCCCGAGTCCGTGAAGGCCGTCAGGTTGGATGCTGCGTCGTAGCCGTAGGCATTCGTTGCTGGCCCAGGGAGCGATTCTTCAGTGACCCGACCCAGTGAGTCGTACGTGTATTTTGTGGTGCCGCTGGGCCTATGACCTTTTCGAGGCGGCCATTGCCGTCATAGGTGTATTCGAACGTCTTGGTCGCCCCTGGTCCGGTGTCGATGGCCTTTGTGACCCGGTCCAGCGCGTCATAGGTGAGCGTTTCCGTCTCGCTGCTGGTGCAGGTCCCGACACTTTCAACCAGACACTGGGTGGTGACGTGCGGCCGGTTATCGCTGTCGTTGGTGATCGTCTTCTTGTCGATTTTGGAGCCGACCGGTGCGATTACCGCGTCCACATCGTGGGCCGCATCGTATTCGTAGTGCGTGAGGTGTTCATCCGCGTCTTCAGACGTGCTGACGGTACCGTTTTCGTTGTAACCAAAGTTCGTGGCGTCTTGACTTACGAATTCGTTGCTCTGTCGGCGGAGGGCGCCGTTTTTGCCGGCCGCGGTTTTCCCGCCGGTTCCGGTGCACGCATGCGAGCCTTCCCAATAGCAAATGTTCGATTCCTTGCGGCGCGGCGACACTTCCCCAGATGGCTGGAAAACATATTTGGTGTCTTCGTATTTCGAGATGCTCGAGTAGCCGGTTTCCAGCGCGGTTTTTGGGCATTCTGTGAGCGGGCTGCCGGTCGTCCCGACGACTTCGCACAGCAGGTTTTGTCCACTGGTGCCGTAGATCAGGCTCGTCACGCCACGGTTCGCGCCTGTTTCGCGTGGGGGTGCCGTGGTGGAGGTCAGGTTCGCGAACTGGTCGTAGGTGGAGGTGGTTTCGTGGCCTTCGGCGTCGAAGGTCCTTTCGACCTCGTCTAGGACGTTTGAGCAGTACAGCGTTTCGTGGGGCGCGAGCGTGAATTTTTCACCGGTTTCTTCTTTGGCTGGTGTTGTCCAGTCGGGGTCGCGGACAATCGTGGCCATCTGCTTGCTCGTACAGTATTTCCCAGGCGCATGGCCTATTTCGTAGTAAACGAACTTCGTCACAGCCACAGCGGGGTGATTGATATCCGGTTGCCGTGCTATTTCCGTGACGCGTTCGCTGATGTCGTACTTGAATTTCGTAACATCGCCCGCGGGATCGGTGATCGTTTCGAGTTGTTTCCTGGCCCGGCCCCGGCATAGCCGTATTTGGTGAGTTTGCCGTTGGCGTCGGTGTAGCTCTTCAGGAAAGCAGCTTCCCCCGCGAGTTCATAGGTGTATTTCGTGTTCCTGGCGCCACTGACGTCTTTGATTTCAGTGACATAGAATTCTTTGTTCTGAAGTACTTCAATTTTGTGGCCGTGCGTGTCGGTGTAGGTTTTGCCGCTCGTTTTGCCGTATTCAACGGAGATGACGTTGCCGAAGCGGTCATGGACCCCCGAACCGAGCCCTTCGGCGCCATAGTTGACGTAGTCGCCGCTTTCGTTGTAGATGAGCCGGTACTTCGTTCCGCTGGGTAGAGTCGAGGGGCACGGGGGTGGGCTGCCGGCTTCGCACATCAGCGCCTTGATGCCGGGTGGCGTGATGAAGGACGCGTTGCTTTGGTGGATGAACGTCACCCAGGCACCCGTAGGGTTTTCGATTGAGAGGTTGCCATCCGTGCTGGTCCACACACGGTTCATGTTGTAGTTGGAGTCGCTCCACTGGCCGTATTCCTCTTCGAGGTCGGTGCCGATGCTGTTCCACGTACGAGTAGTATTGAAGTCCAAGCCAGCCACCCCGGCGATCTGCATGTCCTGAGCTTCGATCATCAGGTTGCCGCTGGCGATGTTCACGCTCATCGAGGAACGATCAGTCAGAGGCGTCGACAGCTGGGTGTATTGGGGCTGATTGCCCTCGCCGCGGGGCCTCCAGATGACTTCAAAGTAAGCGCCTTCGCTAACGCCGGCACCGTTGAAAGTGAGCAGGTTGGGCGTTTTGTTGTCCGTTTCGTCCTTGATCAACAAGCCATTTACTTCTTGGCCTTCGTTGACGGGTGCATTCGGCCCGTTGACCCACTCCTGCACCATTTTCGTGATAGGCCACACATACCAGCCGTTCGCGGCACCGACCGATGACAGCACAGAGGCATCGGAGTTTTCGCTGGGATTGGAGTAGTCGCCCCCCGGTGTCGTCCAGGCATGCGTCCCGTCATAGGTTTCCCACGTTGTGCTTTTACCAAAGCTATAGGTCCAAGGCCTCGTGACCCTATACACGCCGACCCCCTTGGCCGTGGAAGTGCTGTGCGATATCAGCTTATCCCCGAAGCTCGCATCGAGAACAATCGCGCCAAGGGGGACGCTGGGCGCGTTGATGTTGACCAGAGCGTGGTTCTCTTTATGCGTGGTGTCATACCCGACCTGGAACGTCGAGCGTTCACAGAACGATTCTTTCGGCGATTCCGCAACCAAACCGCATGATATCCCGGCATTACTTTTGACCGACGGGTCAACAACGACCGAGCCGCCCACGAGAGCAGCTCGCAACCACGCCTGACCGGTGTCCACGCCGATCGACCAGTTAGCACCAGATGCGCTGAGGCTCATCGGCAGCACCTTCCCAGTAGCTGGACCAGTCGAGCTCGGGTAGGCCACCGGAGCAGGAATCAGAAACCGCGTAGCGCCCTGGGCGTCACGGAGCGCAATCGACCCATCGACTTCCTGACGAGGCGTCAAACCCGAAGCCGACAGTTGATAGACCAGCCTGCTCGGCGCTTTCGCATCCTTCAACGTCGCAAGCTCCTCAACACCATCCGCACGAGAGACATACGACAGATCCGTGCTAGGCAGCACTTCGTGATAGGTCGCCGTACTACCAGCGATCGCCGCAGGCGCCGTCGTAGCACCCAGCAACGTGAACGCCACAGAATCCCCTTCCTTGCTCAACGACACACCAGCCGACAGCGATTCAGGGAGCCGCAGCGAAAAGCTGTTCGCGGCATTTTCATAACCCCCCAGCCCGCTAACCAGGCTGGTATCAATCGGATGCCACAAACCATCAGACGCCATGTAGTTCACCGGCACCCCATACGTCCGGGTCACAAACGGACCGCGCTTCAGACGCCACGTGTCCGAAAACTCGCTCGAAAGCCGCAGGTCAGGCACACCACCCGGAACCGTCGACCCCCCACCACCGTCCCCTGAGCTGACAGCCGGCCCAGGCAACTGGGCCTCGTGAGCGATCTGCGCACGCACACCCGACGATTCCAACGAAGACGCCAAAACACCCCGCCCGCCCAGCCCCGCACCACTCGCGCCCTGCGCCGAGACCGCACAGCCAGCCACAAGCACCACCCAACACCCGACGCACGCAAGCAGCTGACTCTGGACGGACCTCGACACCGAGACACGAGAGCACACAGGCCGCCCAGCCGCCCCGCGGTGAAGCAAAAGCCTGCCAAGTCGTGTCATCGAGATCACGCGCAACCCCCTACAGATCGTTGAGTTATCACCAGCAATAGCCTGATAGTCGGAACAATGGTTGCGAACCGTAACCCGGCCCATCCTGCCCCCCGTGTGTTCGATATTAGTCCGACAATAGGAATGATCGCGCGAGCGTATAGAGCGGAGCCACCTCGTGTCTATACGTAATTTCGTTTTCTCTACTGATGAGAACTAGATACGTTCGATGCCGGTCCGGTCACTTAGGGACCAGCCTCAGCAGCTTGTCTCAAGTGCGTTCGGTCAGAGACTTGGTGCTTTCGTAGAATGCGTGCAACGTGCGTCTGCGCTGTGCGGACGCTGATTCCGAGCGCCAGAGCTATCTGGGCATCAGAACTGGCCCTACTCAGCAAGGCGAAAACCTCCTGCTCGCGCGTGGTCAGGGGCGATCCAACGCCCGATCTCGGTGTGCGGGTTCCTCGGAGCGCCTTCGGCTGAGCTTTCCATCCACCTTGCGATGAGACGATGGCCCCCATCGCGGCGAGACGCCTCAGCACCGAGTCGACGTAGACCGGAGGCAACGTCGTTGCGGCGCGCAACTCAGCGGCTTCGACACCGGGGCACTCGACTATCCGAGCCAACACTTGCTGGGAACTGGACTCGCGGTGCGGTGCGATCAAGCCCCGCGTAAGAGCGCCGATTGAGCTGTCGAGAGCGTCGGCGAGACGGCTTAGCGCGACGAGATTTGGAACTCTCTGGCCTCGCTCGAAGTCGGACACCTCATAGGGCCGAAGAAAGCACAGCGCGGCCAGCTTGGACTGAGACAGGCCAGCGTGAGCTCGGAGGGTGCGGAGGTTCTGACCGAAGCAGACGAGGAAGTGGCTGTATTCAGCTCTATCGAGGTCTACTACGGCGACACCAACGGTCCGATCGCAAGACTGCTGGTGAGAGTGAGCCTGCGTGTCATGGGGCATCATCGGTCCCAGCGCTGAGCCACTCCCGAAGGGCGGCTACTAGTTCGCCGAGCTCGACCAACCGTCTCGTGGAAGCAGTGAAGCCAGCGCTTTCGCCATCCTCCGCACGCGACAGCCGGTTTTGGTATTCGGATTCAAGAGCCTTCAACGCCAACGTCGGATGGTCCGTCTCTGTGAGTTCCACTGGTGCGGGCCGCGTGCCGCGCGCCGTGATGCCTGCCTTGTTCAGGAGCGCGCGAAGCAAGTCGAGACGGCGCATCTTTGCTACGTATGCGGGGACGTCAAGGTTGGCAGGATCTTCTATGAGCAGAGAGATCTCAAGGCTCACGTCGCTGATCATGCGGAGCAACCCGCTTCGCATCTCGCCGACGAGAGAGGCTGGGATACTCGCGACCCTCTGGGTAGGCGCGGCACAGTTCTCCCCCCGCGCGGTCATGTGCCCATAAGGCGTCGAGGTGGCTCTAGCTCGCCGCATCCTGATCGCCTGAGGAACCGGGTCAGAAGGCTCACGTTGCGGATTTCGGTCGCTCGTTCATCTTCGGGCACGAGGTTTGCCGCGAGTTTCGCCACGGTCGCTTCGCGGTGCTCGGTGAGGACGCTGAGCGCGAGGGCTACGCATCCTGGGTCTGAGATCGTCCGCTCCAGCAACGGATCGGCAGGCCACCCAACAAGTTCATGGAGCCTCTGCCGTGTCTGGATCGCCTCGGTCGCCTTCACCCAATCCCGACGGCGCTCCGCCAGGGTCGAGTGATTCGGGCTCTCCAGGGCTCGTTCAAGCTCTCCTATGAACCGGCTCGTGTCTTCTCTAAGAGACCGCAGGTCAGCCAAGAGTGCCCGTCGTAGCTCAGCGACGACGGCTGGCGGCATACGAAGAACGGTGCTCAGGGTGCCCCCAGGCTGATCGCCTGGTGCGATGCGTCTGACGTTCGCGGTCACGACGGGCGGTCCGGGTCGTCGAGTTGGCGGGGCGGGTTTCCTTGTTCGTTTCGGTGGAGCGGCACTCGGCGGTACTTGCGGGTGGTGGGGTGCCTGTAGAGGAGTCCGATCGCGACCCAGGTGCTGAGGTAACGGTGCGCGGTGGCTGTTGAGATGCCGAGTTCTTGGGCGAGCGTTGTAAGTTCGTGTTCGTCGCCGTCGTTGAACATGCTCAGGAGCTGTACGGCGCAAATCGTGGAGCGCGAGAGCCCCTTTGGGTCCCGCTTAAGGGCCAGCAGGGAGTCGGTGAGAAGGTTTGGGTCGATGAGGCTGATTAGGGGCCCAAGCTCCCCGGTGTCGACTCCTTTTTCCACGACGGTGATGACCTGCTCTGGTGAGAGCGTGATGTCGACGGACCTCATTGGCGAAGCGGCCGCCTGTACCTGGGCGGGTCAGCCGAGGCTTGCGACTTGGATCGCGATGGTTGGGCTTGGGCGGGAACAGTCGGCGGCTGCATCGTGAGTGATGATGGCCCGTCGTGGGCTACTTGACTAGGACTATTTCGAGGGTTCAAATTTTGAGTACTACTTTGTGAGTTCGATTGCGGGAGATAGAAATCCGGCTATGTAGGCGGCCAGTGTTCGGCTAATGTCCGCGCGATGGCAGCGGAGGCGGCTAGGCGTCAGACGGATCGGGCTATGCGCTCGGCCACCAACTGGACACTGTTGGGTTTGGTGATCGACCGCGCGAGCTATGGGTGGGAGCTGACGCAGCGATTCAAGCGCCTTTATGGCGAGGTGCGTCCAGTGGCGCAGTCCCATGTCTACTCGGCGTTGGATGCGCTTGAGGCACGAGGGATGATCGAGCTAATCCCGGCCGGAGAGCTGCAAGGCCTCGTGGTAGAGGTCGCTCGTCAGCCGAGACCCCATTATCGGGCTACGGCGTATGGGCGGCGAAGTTATGAAGATTGGTTGGTGGCCCAGGTCAGTGTTGAGAGGCGCAACCAGGAGTTGTGGGTTCGCCAGCTTGCCGTGTTCGCGGATGATCCTGATGCTGCGCTTAGGGTGATCGATCGTTTTGAACAGGAGTACCTCAGAGGCGCGGGGAAGGCTGGGCATCCGGTGAGGTCTGGGCCGGGGCCGTCACGGCAGGAGATCCTCGACGCGCTTGTTGATGAGCAACAGCGCCTTTCGATGGGGGCCATGCTGCCTTGGCTTCGTTTCGCGCGTGAGCTGTTCGAGCGAGCGGCGGGAGGGGTTCGAGATGGCACTTCTGGAGCTTGAATGCGTAAGCAAGCGGTATGGCGCCGGGGCGCGCGTCGCGTTGGATGGCGTCTCGCTCGTTGTGGAGCCGGGCGAGATGGTCGCGGTATGGGGCGAGCGACGTTCGGGACGCTCGACGTTGCTTCGTGTGGCCGCGGGGATCGAGCTTGCGGACTCGGGGGTGGTTCGCTTCGAGGGCCGCGATCTTGCGAGCAAGGGCGCGGCGAGGCTAGGTGGCGCTATGGGGTATTGCCGCAAGACGTTCCGCGTCTCCGCAGGAGCGACTGTTATTGAGCAGCTCACCACCGGGCAGATGGCTCGGCGTGTGCCGCGCGAGACCGCAATCCTTCGGGGGTGGCAAGCACTTGAGCGCGTTGGCGTGAAGCGTTGCGGGAAGATGCGCACAGGCGAGCTGAGTGTGGGCGAGATCGCACGCGTGTCGATCGCCCGGGGCCTTTGCTCAGAGCCTAGGTTGCTGGTGATCGATGAGCCGACGATCGGCGTTGAACTTGGCGAGCGTGACGGAATCCTTGAGGTGTTGCGCTCGTTGGCTGACGATGGCGTCACGGTGCTGAGCAGCACTGGTGAGGGGACCGGCGTTCTGGGTGCCGATCGGGTGCTCTCGCTCAGTAAAGGGCGCCTGCGTGGCGACTTGAAGCCCGTACTCGCCGAGGTCACTGATCTCGGCACTCGCCGGCACACGGGCTGAGCCGCGACCGTCCGGGTTTAGCGTTGCTGGAGCTGGAAGATGTCGTGAAGCACTATCACGGCGAGAACGAGATCGTCCGCGCCGTAGACGGCGTAAGCGTTCGTATCGCTCCCGGCGAGATGGTCGCTGTGCTTGGGCCGAGCGGGTCAGGCAAGAGCACGCTCCTTCTTTTGATCGCGGGACTCTTGAAGCCCGACAGCGGGTCGATCCGTTTCGCGGGCCGGGAGGTCTCGCGCTTCTCCGAACGCGAAGCGAGCGAGTACCTGCTGCGCGACGTGGGCTTCATCTTTCAGAGCTTCCATTTGATGCCGCGTGTGACGGCGCTCGAGAACGCGGCACGTAAGCTCGTGCTCTCCGGGGTTGGGCTGCGCGAGGCACGCAACCGCGCGCTTCCCTGGCTTGAGCGCGTCGGGCTGGCCGATCGCGTCGACCACACCCCAGAGCGGCTCTCTGGAGGCGAGCGTCAGCGGGTCGCGATAGCACGCTGCCTGGCAAGCGAACCAAATCTGATCCTCGCGGATGAGCCGACGGGCAACCTGGACAGCGCTCGCAGCATCGAAGTCGTCGGGCTGCTGGGCGAGATCGCGCGGGATCGAAAGGCAAGCGTGCTACTCGTGACGCATGACCGTGAGGCGGCGGCCCTCGCGGATCGGAGCTTCACCGTCCGAGACGGGAAGCTCCTCGAAGCCCAGACTGACCAGTCACAGTGATGGTCCGGTCTCGGTGGAGTCCGGCGGTCGCTGATGCGGCCACAGGCGTTGGTCTACTTCTATACCCGGCGGCTTCGCGTCCACGGGATGCAAGAGCTGCTCGCTGGCCTCGGCGTGGCAATAGCCGTCGCGTTGGTGTTCGCGGTCACGGTCGCCAGCTCCAGCGTGTCGGGCTCAGCAAGGCAAGTCGTGCGGGCCGTCGTGGGGCCTGCTGACTTGCAGTTGCACGCGCGTAGCGCCGAAGGCTTCGATGAACACCTACTAGGCCAGGTAGAACGTCTCCCCGGCGTGGACCAATCCGCACCCCTTCTAGAAGTGAGCGCAACCTTGGTCGGGCGGGATGGTAAGCGGGCTGCGGTCGAGCTCGCCGGTACGGATCTCGGGTTGGCGCTGCTTGATGGGCTCGTACGCACGCTGCCGATCGGGACCCTCACCCCGGGCGGCCTCGGGCTGAGCAAGGCAAGCGCCGCACAGCTCGACATCCCCTCCAATAGTCAGACAAAGAAGTCCACGTATGTGTCGGTATTGGTTGGTGGTCGCGCCACAAGGATGGCTGTGTCGGCAGTGCTTGGCCAAGAAGCGGCCGGCGCACTCTCCCAGGCCCAGATCGCAGTGATGCCGCTGGCAAGGCTCCAGCGCCTCGCAGGAGCCGAGGGGCGGGTGAGCCGCATCCTGGTTGCCAGCAAGCCGGGTCAACGCGCAGAGGTCCAGCGAGAGCTAGAAGGACTGGCGGGCGGCAGGCTGACAGTCACTGCGGCGAATCAGGATGTCGCTTTGCTGGATCAGGCGCTTCGGCCGAGCAACCAGGCTAGTGCGCTGTTTGCTGCGCTTAGCGCGATGCTCGGGTTCTTGTTCGCGTTCAACGCGATGCTGCTGACGGTCCCCGAGCGGCGCGAAGCAATCGCGGACCTGCGCCTGGACGGCACCAGCCGCTCAACGATCGTGCAACTCGCTCTCTTTCAAGCGATCGTCCTCGGGGTAGTCGCGTCCCTCACCGGGCTCGCAGGCGGATACGCGCTATCAAAGGGCGCTTTCCACGAGTCCCCTGGCTACTTGACACGGGCGTTCACGCTCGGGACGGGCACGGTCATCGAGCTATGGCCGATCGCGCTCTCCTTCGCGGGCGGTGTGCTCGCGACCTGCCTGGCTTCGCTAGTGCCGCTACAAGACCTGCGGCGAGGGCGCCCCGTGGATGCCGCACTGAGCGAGAACGACGGAGCGGGCATGACAGCGAGCGGGGAGGCTCGGAGCCGGCTCGTGCTCGCCACTGTCGGTCTTGTTCTCGCTGCGAGCGTCCTGCTCGCGCTGGCACCTAAGGCAGCGATCGCGGCGTGTGCGCTGCTGGCGCTCGGGACGATGCTTGCCGTGCCGCTCGCGCTTGGCGGTGTGCTGGCGGCTGCGAGCGCTCTCGCTGAGCGCAGCTCCAAGCTTACGGTCCTGCCGTTGGCGCTCGCCTCGCTGCGAGCGACCAGTGTGCGGTCTTTGGCGCTCGCGGCTACCGGCGCGGTCGCGTTGTTCGGGAGCGTCGCGCTCGGTGGCTCACGCGATGACCTCCTGCGCGGCATCGACCAGTACACCAGCAACTACGCAGGCGCCGCGGATGTCTGGCTCGTCAACCCGAAAGACAACCAAGCCACCCAAAGCATCACTCCCGCCAGCTACACGAACCAGCTCCAAGGGGTTCCCGGTGTCGCGTCCATCCGTGCGTTCCAGGGCGGGTTTCTCGACGTGGGGAAGCGGCGGGTGTGGCTGATCGCTTGGCCGAGGATCACGCCTCCGGCGCTGCTTCGCTCGCAGATCATCTCTGGAGGTCTTAGTGATGCCGAAGGGCAACTCAAGGGACGGGGGTCCATCACTGTCTCTGACCAGATCGCTCACGAACACCACGTATCAGTCGGCGGCACCCTCACCCTCCCCACCCCGTCAGGCGAGCGGCCCTTCAGGGTCGCAGCGACCACAACCAACTTTGGGTGGAGCCCGGGTGCAATCCTGATGAGCGCCCGCGACTACGAACAAGACTGGGGCACGAAGTCCCCCTCGGCTCTCGGCGTCTACCTCAAGGCCGGAGCCAGTAGCAGCGCCACTCGCACCGCGTTGATTCGGGCACTCGGCCCGAGCAGTGGCCTGGAAGTGCTCACGGCAGCCATGCGTGAGTCAACAATCGAGTCCTCAGCGAGCGAAGGACTCAGCCAGCTTGGAGAGATCGCGAACCTGCTGGTTGCCGCAGCGATTCTCGCGATGGCCGCCGCGCTCGGCGCAAGCGTTTGGCAGCGCAGGGCCTCGCTGGCCGAACTACGTCTAGAAGGCGCACCACGGCGACAGCTAAGGCTCGTCCTACTCACCGAGGCAGCGATCATGCTTGGCGCGGGCTGCGCGACTGGCGCTCTCGCGGGCGTCTACGGGCAGCTCGTGATCGACGGGTACCTCAAGCGAGTAGCCGGGTTCCCCGTTGCTGGCGTCGCAAGCGCGCAACGCCCGATCGAGATCCTCGCACTAGTAGTTGCCGTCGTCCTTGGGATAGTCGCGGTCCCTAGCTGGATCGCGGCGAAGGCTCCCCCTGCCCTCGCGCTCGACGACTAGCCAGCCGAACTCACCGGCAATTCGGAACACGCTCGGAAGTTAGGCTAATCCGAATGTGTCTGCTCTTGCTGACCATCGGCTTGCAGCACGCGCCGGGCTTACCCTGCTCACCGCCAATGTCCGATTCTGGGCGACCATCGCGCCACTCGTGCACGCACAGCTCAAGCGGTGGGAGCAACGCGCGAGAGCGATCCCCGACCCACACCTCCGGGCTCTGGCGCTTGGAAAGCTCGGCGAGGAGCGTTTCAACTCCGAGGTAGCAGCAACCCTCGCCACCCTCGCACCACGAGCACACAGACCCCAGGTCGTTGAAGCAATCGTCGCCTACGAGGTGATGTACGACTACCTAGACGGCCTCACCGAGCGGCCCGCCCCGAATCAGATCGCAACAGGGCTAAATCTCTACCGCGCGTTCATCGACGCCGTAACAACAGGCCGATCCCCCCGCGGCGACGACTACTACCCCAGCGGGCAGAGCGACGGTGGGTATCTCAAGGAGCTGAGCGAGGCGGTCTCCGGTGCGTTCGCGCAGCTACCCGCAAGAGAAGCCGTCACAACGGTTGCGGCCCGAGCGGCGCACCGCTGCGCCCAGGCGCAGGTGCGGGCTCACTCGATCCCGGCCGCCGGCGAAACACAGCTACGCCAGTGGGCGCTAAACGAAGCCACCAGCACGAGCCTTGGCTGGCAGGCGTTCCTAGCGGGATCGGCCGCATCGGTGCTCTCCGTCCATGCTCTGATCGCCGCAGCGGCAAACCCGCGCACCACGGTCGAGGTTGCAGAGACGATCGACTCCGCATATCTCTCGATCGGCTCGGTGAGCACGATCCTCGACAGCCTCACCGACTACGAGCAGGACCGCAAGACCGGGGGACACAACTTCCTCAGCTACTACGAGGACCAGGCGCACATCTCAGCCGACCTGAGCGCCGCCACCGGCCTAGCGATCAACGAAACCCAGCGGCTGGCTGACGGCCCTCACCACCTGATGATCCTCACCGGGGTCGCCGCGTACTACTGCTCCGCCCCGAGCGCTTCAGAAGGATTCGCGCGACCCATCGCACGCCAGCTCTGCCGAGAGTTGCAACCCGTAGTCACACCAACGCTCGCCGTCATGCGCACCTGGCGAGCCGCAAAGACCCTGCGCAGACGCGGCCTCAAACACCAGTCAAGCGGAGAAGCGTGATGGCGATTCTCAGCGAGCACCAACGCACACGCGCCAGACACGTCGCGATCATCGCCGACGGCAACGGCCGCTGGGCCAGCTCACGCGGCCTGCCCGTCACCGCAGGCCACGAAGCAGGAGCGGACACGCTCAGCGCACGCCTGCGTGACGCGACCGAGCTGGGTATACGCCAGCTGACGGTCTACTCATTCTCAACCGAGAACTGGGGGCGCCCGGCAGATGAGGTCAAGGGGCTGATCAAGATGCTGGGACGCCGGATTGCCAGCGAAACCCCTGGGCTGCACCGCCAAGGCATACGCATGAGGTTCATCGGACGCCGCAGCAGCCTCCCGGTACACCTCGCAGCTCTGATGAGCGCCTCAGAACGCCTCACAGCCGACAACGAGACGCTAGATCTCTTCGTCGCCCTGAACTACGGAGGGCGAGCCGAGATCCTCGACGCAGCCTCTCGCTTCCAACGCGATACCGGGCAAGATTTCCGCGAGTGTCTCTACGCCCCCGACATGCACGACCCCGAGCTCCTGATCCGCACGGGCGGCGAGCAACGCCTATCCAACTTCCTTCCCTGGCAAGCCGCGAACGCCGAACTCTCCTTCCTCCCAGAGCTGTGGCCAGACTTCACAAGAGCCGCCCTAGAGGCCTCCCTCGACACATTCGCAGCACAACAAAGCCACTCCCACCAACGCGCTGTGCACGCCCTCACGAGCATCCCTTAGCCAGCGCGGAGTCCCTGGATGACGAATATAGTTCCGCATATCCAACACGCCCACCTTGGAGCCCGGACCGTGCCCCCCATACCAAACCCAAAACGTGCCCATCCACCCCACAAAGGCCTCACTGCGGTGCTGGCAAGCTGCTTCCTTCTGGCCACATCCACATACGCCAGCGCCCACACTCTGAACGCCAAAGACACAGCGCACCTGCGCTATCTCAGGCACTCGGGGTCGCTGCTCTACGAGGAAGGCCGAGCCGAAGGCACCATCCCCGGGACCATGCACGCCTCCTGCGACCTCGGCGCCACCGTGACCGCCTCCTTCACTATCTACACCCACGGCGGCACGATCAAAGGACACGGCATCGCCACCCCACACGGCACCGGCATCTATGAGAGCTTCTCAGGCAAGCTCACCGTCACCGGCGGCACCGGGCTCTACGCCCACGCCCACGGAACCGCCGGGCTCTATGGCACCTTCAACCGCCGCAGCTACGCCCTCGTAGTCCAGACAACCGGCTCTCTCGCCTACTAACCTCGAACGAGCTGGCGAGCCCGTGCGTCGAGCGACCGTCCTCGCCGCCACGATCGCGGCACTCATCACGCCCACCAGCGCAGCCACGCACCCCTACGCCACACTCCAAACCAGCCTCAAACCCGAGCAACTCGGTGGCGAAACGACGATCGGGTTCGGCTTTCACATCAAGGACACCACCCACGGCGTACCACCCCCCCTCACCGGGTTTGAACTCAGCTACCCGATACACCTCGGCTTCGCGCTAAGCGAACTCGGCCTCGCCACCTGCACAACCACCACGCTCGAACTCCACGGCCCACGAGGATGCCCCGCAAACTCCATCATGGGGTACGGCATCGCAGTCGCCGAGGTCGCCATCGATCCAGAAGTGATCGGCGAGAAGGGCTATCTCACAGTCGTCCGAAGCAAGGACGAAAACAACCACCTCGCCCTGCTCTTCTACGCCGAAGCCTACACACCAGTCCTAGACGAACTCGTATTCAAAGGCGCGATCCAGCCCGCGAACCCCCCATTCGGAGGGCGGGTAACCGCCAAGATCCCCACACTCGAAGCTTTTGCCTACGGCCCCGACCTCTCCGTAATCCGCTTCTCATCCACAATCGGCCCCCAAGGACTCACATACAACGAACGAAGGCACGGACAATTCGTGCCCTACACACCACGAGGCATCGCACTCCCCAACCACTGCCCGCACCAAGGATTCGTCTTCTCAGCCCACTTCACATTCCAAGACGGAACCCAAGCACACGCCACCAGCACCGTCGGGTGCCCAACCCACAAGCCGCACAAATAACTCCTCAGAGTCAATCACCGCGCGCAAGCTCAAGCTTGTACGGCACATGCTCTGCTGCTATCCAATCACGCAAAATCCGTGCGCACCACGAACACAGCAGTCCTAGTTCATCTGGCGATAGGCACTAAAGGTGAGCCCGTTCAAGCAGAGCCGCAGCTGAGCTCCCGAGTCCTCGCGCGATGGTCACGAGGGTGTCGATGGTGATGTTGAACTCCCCGCGCTCGATCGCGCCGTAGTAGCTGCGATCGATACCGGCCTTCGTCGCGAAGACCTCTTGAGAGTGGCCCTGGCTTTCGCGCTCAGCTCGGATCGCAGCGCCGAGCGCGAGGTTGGCCTTGGACTTCTTGGGAGGCATCCTGAGCATTCTGTGCGATTGACTCGTAAAGTTCCACGGAGTGGAGTCCCACGGCGTAAACCTCTCCGAGGCTGGGAACAGGGCGCGCGGGGCTCGCGCCGGGGTTTAGGCGAACGAATGGGCTTGCGCTTCTTCTTCTTGGAGATTCCTTTCCGTCTATGTTCGCCAAAGAGTTATTGAACCGCCCTCATGAGACGCGGCGGCCGTACCGTGGGAGTACTGTGGGAGCAGATCCGTGTCCGATTTGCCCGTTACTGTCCGCGTATGCCCGGTAGAGCTTTTCGCGACACGATCCTCGGATCGGCAGTTCCAGAGCCAAATCTCGCTCTGCCACTACAAGCGGCGGACGGGGGTCGAACCCGCGACCTCAAGCTTGGGAAGCTTGCGCTCTACCAACTGAGCTACCGCCGCACGGCCCCAGATATTACGCGGCTCGCCCTCGATGGCTCGCCCTCTAGTCTTCTGGGCGTGAGGATCCGTCTCGTGCCGATACTGATCTCGCTCGCCGGCCTGTGCCTGATCGGGCTGCTGATCTATGGCGTCTCCAGCCGTTCGGCCAGCCGCACACTCGACGATCAGATCGCCAAGGGCATCCACCCTCTGGCGCCTGACGCCTCCCGAAAGCTGCCGATCCTCGCCGGTCACGGCCTCAGCTCGCTGGCCGCCCTCAAGGGCAAGGTCGTGATCCTCAACTTCTGGGCCTCATGGTGCCCTCCATGTGAGACCGAGGCGCCCGAGCTCCAGAGGACTCAGGGCGAGCTCGAGAAGGCGGGCGCGACGGTGTTGGGCGTGACCTACAAGGATGCCGCCCCCGACTCCGAGAGCTTCGTCGCGAGCCATCGCCTCAGCTACCCCAACCTGCGCGACGACACCGGCGAATTCGCCCATGCCTACGGCACCGACCAGCTGCCCGAGAGCTTCCTCATCGATCGCTCCGGCCACGTCGTCGCGCTCGAAAGAGGAGAGGTCGAAAAGGCCTTCCTGAACAAGGCCCTCGCATTGGCCCGAAACTCGTGAGCGTCGTGAGCGCCCTGCTCTCCAGTCTTCGCCGCGTGGCCGCTTCCGCGGCGAGCGCCCTAGCCCTGCTCGCCATCGTCTTCCCCCTCGCCCCGATGGCGGCGGCAGCCGCTCGTCCGCTCGCTCACCACGATCGAACGCCAGGTCATGTGCGTGACCTGCAAAATCCCGCTCAACGTCGCCGAGTCAAGCAGGCCGACCGCGAGCGTGCGTTCATCCGGCGCGAGATCGCCGCGGGCAGACGACGAAGCCGAGGTCAAGGACGCTCTCGTCGGCCAGTACGGCGCGACCGTGCTCGGCCTCCCCGGCGCCCACGGCTTCGACCTGACCGCCTACCTCGTCCCCTTGGCTGCGGTCCTCGCGCTGGCCGCGACGCTGCTGACCTTGCTTCCCCGCTGGCGCCGCAGCGCACGCGCCCAGGATGCCGCCGCTCCCTCGCCTCCCGCCTCAGCGCCTCGGACTCCGCACGGCTGGAGTCAGACCTGGCCCGCTTCGACCGGTAGGCCCCCTCCACCCGCTCTACATCCGCTGCAGGCGCGCTGACTCCCAGCAGATCGAGGCAGCGTGCGATCGCTCCCATGCTGGCCACACACAGGCAGATTCGCAACGACTCGACGCTCTCCGGCTCGGCGCCGACGACACGGCAGTCCCTGTAGAAGGCGGTGAATCCCTGCGCCAGCTCCAGGGCATGGGTGGCGAGCCGGTGGGGAGCCCGCTTGGCGACCGCCTCGGCCAGCTCGCCGGGGAAGGACAGCAGTTGCAGGATCAAGCGCCCGCTCTGACGCGTGAAGCGCTTCGGTGTCCTCGGCATCGATCGAGGCCGTCGCCGCCCCCACCCTAGCCTCACCCGCCCTGTCGAGCATCGAGGCGATGCGGGCGTGGGCGTACTGGACGTAGTAGACAGGGTTCTCGCTGGACTGCGAGCGCGCCAGGTCCAGGTCGAGGTCGAGCGTCGTGTCGTGGGAGCGGGAGAGCAGGTACCAGCGCGCCGCATCGACCCCGATCTCCTCCACCAGCTCGTCGAGCGTCACGAACTCGCCCGAGCGCTTGGACATCTGTGCCCGCTCGCCGGAGCGCACCAGATGCACCAGCTGCATGATCAGCAGCTCGAGCTCGTCTGGGTCCCCGCCCAGCGCCTCATAGGCCGCCTTCATCCTCAGCATGTAGCCGTGGTGGTCGGCTCCCCACACATCGATCTGGCGCTCGAAGCCGCGCTCGCGCTTGTCCTGGTGGTAGGCGATGTCGGAGGCGAAGTAGGTGTGCTCTCCGCTGGAGCGCAGTAGCACCCTGTCCTTGTCATCGCCGAAGTCGGTGCTGCGCAACCAGAGTGCGCCGTCCTGCTCGAAGGTGTGCCCCTGCTCCTTGAGCACGGCCAGCGTGTGATCCACCAGGCTCGGATCGCCCTCGTGAAGCCTGCTCTCCGACTGCCAGTGGTCGAAGGCCCCGACGCGGAAGGCCTCGAGCGAGACCTCCATGTCCTCGATCATCCTCTTCACGGCCAGCGCACCCAGCTCGCCCGGATCCATCCGGGCCGCCCCGGGCAGGCTCTCGGTGAGCCCCTGCATGTACTCGCCCTGGTAGCCGTCCTCGGCCACCTCCTCGCCACGCGCCAGGGCCTGGATCGACTCGCCGAACTTGGCGATCTGCGAGCCGGCGTCGTTGATGTAGAACTCGCGCTCGACCCGATGGCCGTGGAAGGCCAGCATGCGGGCCAGGGAGTCGCCGTAGGCCGCGTTTCGGGCGTGACCCACGTGCATTGGCCCGGTCGGGTTGGCCGAGACGAATTCCACCAGCACCCGCTCCGGGTGCTCGGCGCTCCCGCCGCCGAACCGCGATCCGCCGGCGAGGACGTCTGCCAGTGCGCCCCGCAGCCATCCGTCGGCCAGGAACAGGTTCAGGAAGCCGGGCCCGGCCACCTCGTGGCGCTCCAGGGCTGCTCCCAGGCGTTCCTTGAGCGTCGCTCCCAGCCGCTCGGCGGCATCCCTTGGCGCCAGTCTCGTGGCGGGGCGATCAGCAGCGCAGCGTTGGTCGAGTAGTCGCCGAACTTCGCCTGCTTGGGGCGCTCCAGGGTGATTCCCCCTCGCCGCTTGCCGGCCTCCCTCGCGCCGGACTCCCCGGCCACCTCGGCGGCGGCCTCGAGGACCGTCTCCCTGAGCCTCCCGAGCGGGGTCCCGGAGCCGCCCCCGGGCTGCCCTGAGGCGGGTTTCTGATCGGCGGTGGAGTGCTCTGTCATGGGTCCGAGTCCGGGGCTTGCGATACTAGCCATCGTGAACGACCAAGACTCAGGCCAAGAGCGCCACATAAACATTCATCTCTCCCCGGAGATCATGGGGGGCGTCTACGCGAACTTCGCGAATGTCAGCCATTCGGAGTACGAGTTCACCGTCACCTTCGCCCGCGTCGACCATGAGGTCGAGGCCGACGAGGTACCCGGTGTGGTCGTCTCCCGCGTCAATATCTCCCCGCGCTTCATGCGCGAGCTGATCGACGCGATGGAGGACAACTACTCCAAGTGGCTCACCCGCGAGGGCATCAAGAACCTGCCCGAGTACGGCGGCAGCGAGTCGGGCACCGACGTCCCCTAGGCGTTCGTGCGCGGATCGCCGCGTCGCGGCAGCCGGCACGAGACGGCTCGCTCTGGCCGGCGCCTTGCAGGATCTCATCCCGTGGAACGCTGCGAACGCCGTTGGTGTTCATACGCTGCAGTGATGAAGGTCGCCGTCGTCTCAGACATCCACGCCAACCGCCATGCCTTCGAGGCGACGCTCGACGCGGTCGCCTCCAGCGAGGCGTCAGAGCTCTGGTGCCTGGGCGATCTGGTCGGCTACGGAGCCGAGCCCGACGCCTGTGTGGAGCTCGCCCGTCGCCATGCCGCCGTCTGCCTGGCCGGCAACCACGACATGGCGGTGACCGGAGAGCTGGCACTCGGTGATTTCTCCCGCGGGGCGAGTGTTGCCGCACAGTGGACACGCGAGGTGATCCACCCCGAGAACCTGGCCTTCCTGGAGGGCCTGAGGCCCCAGGGCCAGGAGGCCGAGGTCGGCCTGTTCCACGCCAGCCCCCGTGACCCGGTGTGGGAGTACGTGCTCTCCTCCCTGCTGGCCGAGCTCTGCCTCAACCAGCAGGAGAACCGGATCTGCCTGATCGGCCACTCCCACGTGGCGCTGTCCTTCGTACGACTGGAGGGGGAGCTGGCGACGGGCGAACCGCGCCGGGCCGGCACTCAGCTCGACGTGGGAGACGGCGAGTGGCTGCTCAACCCGGGCAGCGTCGGGCAACCGCGCGATGGCGACCCGCGCGCATCCTGGCTGCTGCTCGACCTCGATGAGATGGCCGCGACCTTCCACCGCGAGGACTACGACGTCGCCGGCGCCGCCGCCGCGATTCGCGCGGCCCACCTGCCCGACTCGCTGGCCGAGCGTCTGGAGTACGGTCAATGACCTTGCCTTCCGAGCCCAAGCGGGTCCGTGCCTCGAGCCGCCGCCTCGCGCTGCTGCTCCGCTTCGCTCTGGCCGGCGCGTTGGGGATCGCAGCGGCCGTCCTGATCGCCTGCGGCACCACCGGCAAGGGCCTGATCCCGGCCTCCAGCGGCGGGCCTCTGCAGAGTGACATCGAAACCGTCGACCAGGACGCCCAGGAAGGTAATGGCAACTGCGCCGCCACCGAAGCGGCGCTGCTGAAGACCGACCAGGACTTCGCGGCCCTGCCGGTGTCGGTGGACTCGGGTCTGCGCAACAACCTGCGCCAGGGGATCTCGAACCTGCGCTCGGTGGCCGCTGTCGCTGTGCACCCAGCCGCTGGCCAAGACGAATACGACCACCACGCCAGACGACGACCACCACGACAACGACCGCCGACGACCACCACAACCCCACCGACACGACGCCGACCACCAGCACCCCCGTCGAAAAAACGCCCGAAACGCCGGAAGCCGAAGAAACGCCGGGTCCGGGCGGCGGCACGCCGGCTCCCGGGGAAGGCCAGGGCAAGCCGCCCGGCGAAGGCGCCGGCGGAGCCGCTGCCCGAAGAAGGCGAAAACGGTCAGGGCGGCGGCAAATGAGCAGCGAGCAGATAGCCGGGCGCTACCGGCTGGAGAGCCGGCTGGGCTTCGGCGGCATGTCGACCGTCCACCTGGCCCTTGATCTGCGCCTGGAGCGCCAGGTCGCGGTCAAGCTGCTGGCCGAGCACCTGGCCGACGATCCCGCCTTCGTCTCTCGTTTCCAGCGCGAGGCCCAGGCCGCGGCACGACTGATCCACCCCAATGTGGTGCAGGTCTTCGACTCGGGCCGGGATGAGGGCAGCGGGCAGTACTTCATCGTGATGGAGTACATCGAGGGCCAGTCGTGGCGCGGAGATCCTGCGCGACGACGGCTGGGTCGAGGTCGAGGAGGGCCTCTCGATCATCGAACAGGCCTGCGAGGGGCTGCATTACGCTCACCGCCACGGCGTGGTTCACAGGGACGTCAAGCCGGGCAACCTGCTGCGCTCGCTGGAAGGCGTGGTCAAGCTGGCCGACTTCGGAATCGCGAAGGCGACCGAGCAGTCGAGCATCACCCAGGTCGGCTCCGTGCTCGGGACGGCGGCCTACCTGGCGCCCGAGCAGGCGCGCGGCGAGGAGGCCGGGCCGAGTGCCGACCTCTACGCCCTCGGGGTCGTCACCTACCAGCTGATCTCCGGCCGGCTGCCCTACGAGGCGACCTCGCTGACCGAGCTTGCGCTCAAGCAGCAGCAGGAGGAGCCGCGCGACGCTCGACACGCTGGTCGCCGCCGTCAGCCCGGAGCTGGCCGACGCGGTCGCGATCGCCCTCGCACTGGACCCTCGTGACCGCTACAAAACCGCGCAGGAGATGCGTCGGGCGCTGCATGACGGGGCCCGTGGCATCTCGCCCGGGCATCGCCCCGCCACGGCGAGCACCGCCAAGACGACCCAGGCGACCACCGTCCTTGCGGGCGGACGCAGGGCGGCGGAGGCTCCGACCACGACGGTCGCCACCAGACGCCCCAGGCCGGCGCCGGCAAGGGCCAAGCCGGCGCCGGTGCAGGCGCCCCCTCGCCGCAGGTCGTCGGGGCGCAACCGTCTGCTGGGCCTGCTGGTCGCGTCGCTGGCGCTGGCTCTGATCATCGTTGCGATCGTGATCGTCGGCTCCCCCGCCCCCACCAAGGTCACCCTGCGAAATGTCGTCTACTCCGACATCCAGCAGGCCTCGGCCGCGCTCAAGCAGCTGATCGAAGCCAACACCAAGTAGCGCCTTCTCGGCACGACGGCCGGGTTGGAGGCGAGCGGTGCGCAATGCTAGGGGCCGCCGATGCTCGCCGCGATCCTCAATGTCGAACATCTGGTCCGCGATGCGGGCTATCCGCTGCTGTTCTTGATCGTGATGTGCGAGTCGGGCGGCCTGCCGGTGCCGGGCGAGACGGGCCTGATCACCGCGGCCGTGCTGGCCAGCCAGGGCAACCTGAAAATCGTGCCGGTGATCGCGCTGGCGGCGGCGGGGGCGATCGTGGGCGACAACATCGGCTATCTGATCGGCCGCAAGGGCGGGCGCTGGCTGCTTCAGCGTCCGGGCATCTTCCACCGCCAGCGCCTCGAGGTGCTGGCCACCGGAGAGCCGTTCTTCGAACGCCATGGGCCCAAGGCTGTCTTCTTCGGACGCTTCCTGCTGGGTCTGCGCGTGTGGGCCTCCTGGCTGGCGGGAGCAACCCGCATGCACTGGCGCTCTTTCGTGATCTGGAACGGCCTTGGAGGGATCACCTGGGCCACCGCGATCGGACTGATCGCCTACTCGCTCGGTCATTCGGCGAGCAACGCGATCCAGGCCTTTGGCCTCTACGGACTGGTCGCGGTCGCGTTGGCGATCGTCAGCGGCGTGGTGATGCACCGCCGCAGCCACGCGCACGACGCACGGCCGCAGGCCCGCCCCGGCGACGACCGGAGCGGGCGCTCAGCCTGAGCCCGGGGAGCCCTCCTGCCGCTTAGGCCGCCTCTGGCCGGCGCCTTGATCTCGACCCGGCGCGGCTTGCTCTCCTGCGGCTTTGGGATGTCGACCTCGAGCACGCCCTGCTGGAAGCTCGCCTCGATCGCTCTCCGCATCGACGCCCTTGGGCAGGCCAAGCGAGCGCTGGAAGCGTCCGCTGGCACGCTCCACCCGCCTGTAGCCCTGGCCCTTCTCGTCGTGCGATGAGACTGCGCTCGCCGGAGATCGTAAGGACGCCGTCCTCGACCTCGATCTTCACGTCCTGCTCGCCCAGACCGGGAAGGTCGGCGCGAAGCACGTAGCGCTCATCCTCCTCCACCAGGTCGATTGCGGGAACCCAGCGGCGCTGTGCCCTGACCTCTCCGCCGGTCTGGCTGTCGAAGAACGTCCCGAACACCCGGTTGACCTCCTGCTGGAAGGACTCGAGCTCGCGATTGGGCTGCCATCTGATCAATGCCATTTCGGTTACCTCCGGGACTCGTGGTTACTTTATTACCAGCAGTATAAAATCTAAGTCGATATTCATCAAGTCTTATGAGGGAGGGTTGCGCGCGCATGAATACTTGGCTCTGTGCCAGGGCTACAGGGTTGGTGCCAGCCCGACCGATCGCGTGCCGTGCCGAGCCGAGACGGGGGCATCACTGACGTGTCGGAAGACCTGGCAGACGCGAGACCTCGCGGCGGGCTGGCGAGCCGGCGTGAGGCGAGCGGCGCGGCAGAGCCCAGACGTGCGATCGGCGCCTCTGGTGGCCACGGAACGGCACGGCGGCGGCAGCCGAGCTCTGGGAGGAGGCAGGTGCCGGCGGCTCAGCAGCCGCAGGGAGCAATTCGCTCCCACATGTCTGCCAGCACGCCCAGCTCCTGTTCGGAGAAGCGCGAGAAGAAGTGCTCCCTGACGACGGCCAGGTGGGTGACCCGAGCTTCCTGCAGGCGCTCGCGGCCGGGCTCGGTCAGGCAGGCGTAGGAGCCTCGGGCGTCGTGGGAGCAGGAGCAGCGCTCCAGGAGCCCGTCGCGCTCGAGGCGGTCGACCATGCGGGTCAGGCCGCTACGGGAGAGCTGGGCCTGCTCGGCGAGATCGCACATGCGCATTCGCCCGCCGCTGCGCCTCGTCCAGGTGGTGAAGGACCTCGTAGGAGGTCATCGGCAGCCGGTGTGCCTGATCGAGCGCCGAGTCGAGCTTCTTGGCGAGGCACGCATGTGCCCTCAGAAGCCCGCGCCAGGCGCGGAGCTCACCCAGGGTGATCGACTCCTGCTCGGAGGGTGAGATCTTGACGGCGGGCACGGTCGACATGGCGGTCCTTAGCGGCTCTTTACCACTGGTTCGAACATAGCACCGTCGTTGCTGAGCGCAAGGGCGTGAGCTTTCATCGCCTGGTGGCCTTCCAGGCCCACAGCATCATCAGTGGCTGCAGCGGCAGCCTCGCCAGCAGCGCCCAGCGCGGGATCTGCTTGAACTTCTCGGGCGAGAGCGCCATATGCAGATTGGCCGGAAACACGGCCGCCAGAAGCGCCACCAGCCACAGTCCGGAGAGCCGCCTGGCGAATGGCAGCAGCACCCCCACACCACCGATCACCTCGGCCACCCCGCTGGCCTGGACGACCAGCTTGGCCTGGTCGGTGAGCGGCGGCGGCACGATCGCCTCGTAGAAGCGGGGGTTGACGAAGTGGTTGACACCGGCCCCCACGAAGAACGCGCCCAGCAGGCCGCGCGAGCGGCGGTTGTTGCTCAAAGCCAAGCCCTCTGGTCCCACTCTCGCCCCTTTCGTGAACTGCGAACCCCGATCGACGGCCGGAAGGCCGTCCCATCAAATCTTAGAGCCCTCGATCAGGCTGCGACCGGTCATCGCGGCGGGCTGGGCGATCCCCAGCGCCTCCAGAACCGTCGGCGCCACGTCCGCCAGCACCCCACCATCCTGGTGCAGCTCGACACCCGTGCTGGTGAGGATCAGCGGGACCGGGTTCATCGAGTGGGCCGTGTTGGGGCTCCCATCGGGCTCCAGCATGTGGTCGGCGTTGCCGTGATCGGCTGTCACCAGGCAGACGCCGCCACGCTCGTGCACCGCCGTCACGACACGCCCCAGGCACTCGTCGACCGTCTCCACCGCTCTCACCGCCGCCTCGATCACACCTGTGTGCCCGACCATGTCGGCATTGGCGAAGTTGATGATCCCGAAGCGCAGGCTCTCCTCCTCCGAGAATGCGCCGACGAACGCGTCGGCGGCCTCCGAGGCGCTCATCTGGGGCTTGTGGTCATAGGTCGGAACGTCCCTCGGCGAGGGCACCATCTCACGCCGCTCGCCCTCCAGCGGAGCCTCCTCGCCGCCATTGAAGAAGTAGGTGACGTGGGGGTACTTCTCGGTCTCCGCCACGTGCAGCTGGCCGGCCCCCTCCCCCGCCAACACCTCGCGAGAGCGTGATCGCCGGATGTTCCGGCGAGAAGGCGACCGGGTAGGGCCAGCCCTCCTCGTAGCGTGTGAGCGTCGCCAGGCGCTCCACCGGCTCGCCCCCCTCTCGACCCGACCACCCGGGCAGCTCCTCGGGACCCTCGCCGAAGCCCGGCTCGGCCAATGCTCGCACCAGCTCGCGCATCCTGTCGGGCCTGAAGTTGAAGCAGATCACGCTGTCGCCCGGCCTGATGTGGGCCTCCCCGCCGATCGAGGTGGGCTCGATGAACTCGTCGGTCTCGCCACGCTCGTAGGCCTCCCTCACGGCCTGCTCGCCGCTGTCGGCGTGGAACGGCGCCGCGGCCGTGGACGAGCAGGTCATAGGCGCGCTGGGTCCGCTCCCAGCGCCGGTCGCGATCCATCGCCCAGTAGCGCCCGATCACGCTGCCCACCCTGGCCCCCTCGATGCCGTCGAGCGTCGGCCAGGTAGCCGGCGCCGGCGTGGGGCAGCGTGTCCCGTCCATCGGTGAAGGCATGCACGACCAGCTCCCCCACCCCGAGCTCGTGGCCGAGCCCGATCATGGCGCGCAGGTGCTCCAGCGAGGAGTGAACGCCTCCATCTGAGACAAGGCCGAGCAGATGGACCCGCTCGGCGTCTTCGAAGGCCGCCCGCAGGACCTCGTTGGCCGCCATCTCCCCGTCGCGGGCGGCATCGTCGATGCGCATCAGGTCCTGGCGCACGACCGCCCCAGCGCCCAGGTTCAGGTGACCGACCTCGCTGTTGCCCATCTGCCCTTCGGGCAGCCCCACCGCGCGACCCCAGGCGGTCAGCGTCGTGTGGGGGTAGCTCGCCCACAGCTCGTCGAACACCGGCGTGGGGGCCAGCGAGATCGCGTTGCCCGGACCGGGCTCGGCGAGCCCCCAGCCGTCGAGCACGATCAGGCACGCGCACGGCGCCGGCATGCCCGCCGGGCCCGCGCCGCAGGCTCATCGATCCGCCGCGGCCACGATCTCGGCGAAGGACTGGGCGTCCAGCGAGGCGCCTCCGACGAGCGCGCCATCGACGTCGGGCAGCGCCAGCAGCTCGCTCGCGTTCTCCGCCTTGACCGAGCCGCCGTAGAGGATCCGCACCCTCTCGGCCGCCTGCGCGTCCCGGCCCGCCGACCAGCGCCCGGATGAAGGCGATCGCCTCCTGGGCCTGCTCCGGCGTCGCGACCCTGCCCGTGCCGATCGCCCAGATCGGCTCGTAGGCGATCACCACCTCCGCCAGGCGCTCGGTGGGGACCCCCGCCAGATCCTCCTTGATCTGATGGCGGAGCTTGCGTTCGGTCTGCTCGCCGTCGCGCTCCTCCTCGGTCTCGCCCACGCACAGAATCGGCTGTAGCCCCGCCTCCAGCGCCGCCGGCACCTTCAGCGCCAGCGCCTTGTCGGTCTCGCCGAAGCACTCGCGGCGCTCGGAGTGCCCGAGCACGACCCCTCGCACATCCAGCTCGCTCAGCATCGGCGCGGAGACCTCGCCCGTGTAGGCGCCCTCGGCCTCCTGGTGCATGTTCTGCGCATAGACCTCGACACGCGAGCCCCGGGCGCTGTCGACCATCGCCCGCAGGTCGGTGAAGGGGACGCAGATCGCCACCTCGACCTCGCCGGTGGCCGAGACCCGTGGCAGCAGCGACTGGATGTAGTCCTCCGCGTCGCGCTCGGTCTTGTGCATCTTCCAGTTGCCCGCGATCAGGGGGGTGCGAGCCGCCATCAGAGGGTCGACCCCGGCGCCCTCCAGTGCCCGAATGCCCGGCAGCGTCTTGTCCCTCGACCAGCTCGAGCGTCGCCCCGCCGCCGGTCGAGAGGTGATCGACCTCGTCCTCCAGGCCGAACTGGGCGAGCGCGGCAGCCGAGTCCCCACCGCCGACGACCGTCACCCCCGGGGCCTTGGCGACCGCCTCGGCGACGCGCCGGGTGCCGGCCGCGAACGGCTCCATCTCGAACGCGCCCATCGGCCCATTCCAGAAGACCGAGCCCGCCCGCATGATCTCCGCGGCGTAGCGCTCGAGCTCTGCGGGCCCGATGTCCAGGCCCATCCATCCGCTCGGCACCTCGACCCCGTCGAGCACACGATGCTCGGCATCCTCCGCGAAGCGATCGCCGATCACGAGATCGCTGGGCAGCTCGACGCTGGCCTTGCCCGGATCGGTCGCCTTGGCGAGCGCTCGGCGAGCGTGCTCGACGTCCTCCTCGTCGCACAGCGAGTCGCCGACCGCATGGCCCTGGGCGCACAGGAACGGGAAGCACATGGCGCCGCCGACGATCACCACGTCGGCGACATCCAGGAAGCGGTCGATCACCGCGATCTTGTCGGCCACCTTGGCGCCGCCGACGACCGCCACGAGCGGACGGGCGGGCTCCTCCAGGATCTCGCTCAGCGTGCGCACCTCGCGCTCCAGCAGCCGGCCGGCGGCGCTCGGCAGCAGGTGAGCGACGCCCTCGGTGCTGGCGTGCGCGCGGTGGGCAGCGCCGAAGGCGTCGTTGACGTAGACGTCGGCCAGCTCCGCCAGCGCTCGTGCGAGCTCGCGGGTCGTTGGTCGTCTCGCCCGGCTCGAAGCGGACGTTCTCGAGCACCAGCATCTCGCCCTCGCCGAGCTGCTCGGCTGAGTGCCCGCACCTCCTCGCCGACGACGCTCCGGGGCGAGCGTCACCGTGGCGTCTGTCAGCTCGCGCAGGCGCGCCACGACGGGCGCCAGCGAGAGGTCCTCCTCGCGCCGGCCCTCCGGGCGCCCCAGGTGCGAGACCAGGATCAGGCGCGCGCCATGGCGCGCGCAGCTCCTCGATCGTGTCGAGCGCCGCGCCGATGCGGGTGTCGTCGGCGACCGTCGTGCGGCCCTCGCCGTCGCTGCCCAGCGGCACGTTGAAGTCGACCCGCACGAGCACCCGCTTGCCCTGCACGTCGAGCTCGTCAATGCTCCTCATCGACCCTCCCCTTCGTTCGTGCTCCTTCACGATATCCCCGGCCGTGACGCCCGCCCTCCTTGACGGCGCTTCTCACAGGACCCTCTGCACCAGGTCCACGACGCGGTTGGAGTAGCCCCACTCGTTGTCGTACCAGGCGACCACCTTCACCATCGTGCCCTGCATCACGGCCGTCAGTTTGGCGTCGACGATCGATGAGAAGGGCGACTTGCACGATGTCGCTGGAGACGATCGGATCCTCGGTGTACTGGAGGATCCCCTTCAGCGGGCCGCTCTCGGCGGCCGCCTTCAGCGCGCCGTTGACCTCCTCGACGCTCGTCTCGCGCGAGGCCTCGACGGTCAGGTCGACGACCGAGCCGGTCGGCACGGGCGCCCGCACGGCGATGCCGTTCAGCTTGCCCTTGCAGCTCGGGGATCACCAGGCCGATCGCCTTGGCCGCACCGGTCGAGGCCGGGATCAGGTTGATCGCCGCCGCCCGCGCCCGGCGCAGGTCGCTGTGGGGCATGTCCTGCAGGCGCTGGTCGGCCGTGTAGGCGTGGATCGTGGTCATCAGACCGTGCTCGATGCCGACCGTGTCGTTGAGCACCTTGGCGACCGGAGCCAGGCAGTTGGTCGTGCAGGAGGCGTTGGAGATCACCTCGTGGCTCTCGCGGTCATAGACCTCGTCGAAGTTGACGCCCAGCACGACCGTCGCGTCCGGCTCGGTGGCGGGAGCGGAGATGACGACCTTCTTGGCGCCCCCGGCGAGGTGCTTGGCGGCGCTCGCGCGGTCGGTGAAGAAGCCGGTCGACTCGATCACGACGTCGACGCCGAGCTCGCCCCATGGCAGCGCTCCCGGGTCGCGCTCGGCGAGCACCTTGAGCTCCTTGCCGTCGACCTCGATCGCTCCCTCCTTGGCGGCAACGGCGCCGGGATAGGGGCCGAGGATCGAGTCGTACTTGAGCAGGTGGGCCAGCGTCCTCGAGTCGGTGAGGTCGTTGACGGCGACCCACTCGATCTCCTCGGCGGCGCCCTCTCGAGCCTTTGCTGCGCGGAACACGTTCCGGCCGATGCGACCGAATCCGTTGATTCCCACCCTTACCGGCATTCATTCCTCCTGGAGCGAAAACGAACGATGCCGGGCCTCAGGAGCGCTGCTCCTCGGTCCGGCGAGCCGCCGGGAGGCTATCAGCGGCCAGTGTTTCCAGTCGGTTACGGGGGTTGGGGAGGGGTCGAGCGCTCCCACTCGTCGCGCAGAAGATCTTGGGCATGCCTTCCTTCATCACCGTGCCAGTCCTTCAGCTCGACAGCTCCAGATCGAACGCTGCTCTGATCGCCCCGCCGAGTTCACGCTCTTGGCTGTCGAGCAGCATCCCGATCTGGGCTCCGAGGGAGAGGACCGGGATCGTGGTGATGTTGTCGCAGCTCACCACCGAGGGGCCCGCGAGCCCGTTTGCGGCGTCGAGGTGCACCTCGGTCGAGAGACCGCGAACGGTCGTGTGATCGGGACCACGGTGCGCGCCACGCTTGCGAGTCAGGACCCCCGCGGCGCCCTGTCGATGTCCCGGTGCGCGATCGCCACGTCGATCCCCTCCTGGCCGCGGTAACGGGCCGCCAGCTGCTCGGCGATCGCGACCGAGCGGTGACGCCCGCCCGTGCAGCCGATCGCGATCATCAGATGCGCCTTGCCCTCGGTCACATACTGCGGCAGCAGGTAGTCGAGCAGCGGGTGCAGCCGCTCGTAGAGCTCCTCCAGCCGGCCGTCGCGGCCGATGTAGTCGACCACCCGCTGGTCCAGCCCGGTCAATTCGCGCAGATCTGGCTCGTAGTGGGGGTTCGGCAGGAACCGCACGTCGAAGACCAGGTCCTCGTCCCGCGGCGGGCCGTGCTTGAAGCCGAAGCTCATGAACGTCACCGCCAGCCTCCCCGCCGTCTGGCGGGGCAGGAACTCCTCGGCGATCTTGACCCGCAGCGAGGCAGCCGACATGCGCGGTGGTGTCGATCACCAGGTCGGCCTGACCACGCAGCGGCTCGAGCATTTTGCGCTCCGCCGTGACGCCCGCCGCGATGCTCCCCTCGGGCGCCAGCGGGTGGCGCCGGCGGGTCTCCTTGTAGCGCGTCACCAGGGTCTGCTCGGCGGCCTCCAGGAACAGCACGCTGTGGTTCAGGCCGAGCGCGTCGAGGTCGTCGACCACCGCCCGCAGCGCCTCGAAGTAGACCCCGCCACGGACATCCGAGACGACCGCCGCCCGCTCCACCTTGAAGCCCTTGTGGACGAACAGCTCGACCAGCGAGCGGATCATCTCCGGCGGCAGGTTGTCGACGCAGAAGTAGCCCGCGTCCTCGAACACGTTCATCGCCGTCGACTTGCCCGCGCCCGAGAAGCCCGTGATCACGACCAGGTCCTCCAGCCGCGACTCGAGGACCGGCTTCGACTTGCCACCGGAGGCTCTCAGCGGACGCAGGGGCCTGATGACAGCCATGGTCAGTGCATTGTGGCGCTTGTCGCGGACGCGCGGTGAAGATTCGGCTTCGGCGCGCTCAGCCGGCTCGGTGCAGGTGGGCGTGGAGGTCCCTCGCGACCTTGGCCGGCAGGCCCGGCACCGTCTGCAGCTCCTCCTTCGAAGCCGCCAGGATCGCATCCGGGGAGCCGAAATGCGCCAGCAGGGCGCGCTTGCGCGACGGCCCGACGCCCGGGCAGCTCGTCGAGCAGCGAGGTGGTCATCGCCCTGTCCCGTCTCGTGCGGTGATGGGTGATGGCGAAGCGGTGCGCCTCGTCTCGCACTCGCTGCAGCAGCTGCAGCTCAGGGGTGGAGTGCTCGAGCACCAGCGGCGCGCGGCGTCCCGGCTGGAAGACCTCCTCGATGCGCTTGGCCAGCGAGATCACCGCCACCCCTCGATCGCGGAAGCCGCGCAACGGCCCGAGGCCGGCCGCCAGCTGGCCCTTGCCACCGTCGATCACGACCACGTTGGGCAGCGAGGCGAAGCTCTGGTCGTAGTCGGGATCGTGCGGTGAGATGTCTGCCTGGCGCTCCCACTGGGCATAGCGGCGGCTCAGCACCTCGGCCATCGAGGCGAAGTCGTCGGGCTCGCCCTCGGTGCTGTGGATCTTGAAGCGCCGGTAGTCGGACTTCTTCGGCGCCCCGCCCTCGAAGACGACCATCGAGGCGACCGTGTGCGTGCCGCCCAGGTTCGAGATGTCGAAGCACTCGATGCGGATCGGCGGCACGTCCAGGCCCAGTGCCAGCTGCAACCCGTCCAGCGCCTCGACCCGGCCCTGGCGGCGGCGCTCGGAGCGCAGCTTCTCCTGATCCAGCGCCAGCCGCGCGTTGCGCTCCGCCAGCTCGAGGATGCGGCGCTTCTCGCCACGCTCGGCGACCCTCAGCTCGACAGGCCCTTCGCGGCGGCTCGCCAGGGCGTCCTCGAGCGCCGGGCGCTCGCCCACCTCACGCTGCAGCACCAGCAGCGCCGGGATCGAGATCTGCCCGCCGTAGTACTGCAACATGAACTCCTCGGCCACCTCGCCGGGATCGCGCTCGGTCTCGTTGGAGAGGTAGAAGGACTGGCGGTCGGAGAGCACCCCGTCGCGGACCTGGAAGACCTGGGCGTTGGCCTCCTGCCCGTCCAGAGCGACCGCGACCGCGTCGAAGGTGCCCATCGACTCGCCCGCGACGCGCCGGCGCTCCAGCAGCGAGCGCACCGCCTGCAGCCGGTTGCGCTCCAGCGTCGCCTGCTCGAACTCCTCTTCGGCGGCGGCGTCGCGCATGCGCTTCTCCAGGTCGCGCTCGATCGTCGCGAAGCGGCCCGAGAGGAAGTCGATCACGCCGTCGATCCCGGCCCGGTACTCCTCGCGTGTCACATAGCCGACGCACGGCGCCCCACAGCGCTTGATGTAGTAGTCGAGGCAGGGGCTGCCCGTGCGACGTCCAGGCTCGACGCCGGTGCAGGAGCGGAACATGAAGACCTTGGCCAGCACCTCGAGCGTCGAGCGCACCCGCTTGGCGTTGGAGTAGGGGCCGAAGTAGGCGCGGCTGGCCCGGTGGCGCTCGCGTGTGAAGTACACCCGCGGGTAGTCCTCGTCGAGCGAGATCGCGATGAACGGGTAGGACTTGTCGTCGCGCAGGCGGATGTTGAAGCGCGGGCGGTACTGCTTGATGAAGCTCTGCTCGGCCAGCAGCGCCTCCGCCTCGGTGGCGACCACCACGCACTCGACCGACTCGGCTGTGGCGACCATCTCAGCGTGCCCGGGACTGCTCGGCACCTGGGCCTTTGAGAAGTGCGAGGCCACCCGCTTGCGCACCGACTTGGCCTTGCCGACGTAGATCACTCGGCCCTTGGCGTCCCGGAACAGGTAGACGCCGGGCTGATCGGGCAGGTCGCGACGCTGCTCGCGCAGCCCGCCCTCCTCGGCCCCGCTCTGCTGCTCTGTCTCCGTGCCCGCCACGTCCCCGAGGATAGGGCCGTGGGCTACGGGCTCAGGCGTAGCTGCGGTAGTGGCGGTAGATCTCCATCGCCGCGTAGAGGACCGCCCCGGCCAGGAGGAACCAGGCCAGCTCGCCCAGGCCCGTTTCCCACATCCGCAACCTCGCCATGTAGAGGAAGGCGACCATCGCGACAGCGCCGTAGAGCAGCCCGCGGTGGCGGTCCCCCAGCGCGCTCAGCGTGAACTGGCGTTCGCGGTAGTGGCGCAGACCCAGGTAGCCGATAGCCGACGCCGAACATCACCCACAGGAAGGCCGTGAACGTGGCCGCCGCGCGGCCTCCGCCGGGCAGTAGTAGACAGCTGCGCCGAGAGCGACCACGATCGCGATGTTGCGCGCGGTCTTGAACCTTTCCATGGCCCGATTCTAGGCCACTCTCCGGCTCAGTCGATCAGCTCGCCCAGCTCGGCGTAGGCCAGCTCGACCGCCCGCTTGGCTGCGGTGTGGCGGGCCTCCGACTTGGCGGCCTCATAGCGCGTGGCCCAGGCGGTCGGATCGACCAGCTCGGCTTCGAGGCTGACCAGCGCCGCCTCCGCCTGCTCGACCGCCTGCTCGGCCTTCTCCTGCGCGCTCAGCCGGTTCTTCGAGGGTCCCTTCGCTTCGCCTTGGCCTTCCTCGGCTCGGGCTGTCCGGGCTTGGCCGCCGGCGGCGGAGCGCCATTGGACCGCACCGGCTCGGGCGTCACGGGTGCCTGGGCGTGACTTGGCCTGGCGCCGGCCGACCCCGACTCGCCCTCGCGCTCCTCGCGCACGCGCACATACTCCGGCCAGCCGCCTTCGTAGCTGTGCAGCGAGCGCTCCTCGACGGCGATCGTGCGGGTGCCGACCGCATCCAGCAGCGCACGGTCGTGGGAGACCAGCAGGATCGCTCCCTGGAAGGCGCGCAGCGCGTCCTCCAGCGCCTCGCGGCTCTCGATGTCGAGATGGTTGGTGGGCTCGTCGAGGATCAGCACGTTGGGCGGATCCCTGTCGGACCCCACCAGCACGGCCAGCGACAGCCGGCGACGCTCGCCGCCAGAGAGCCCGGCCAGCGGTTTTTCGACCTCCTCGCCGGAGAACAGGAAGCGCCCGAGCAGCGCCCGCGCCTTGTCCGGTGTCAGGCCGGTGGCACGCTGGGCGGCGTCGAGCACGCTCTGCTCCGCCGCTCCGCCCCGGCCCAGCTCGTCGGCGTGCTGGGAGAGGTAGCCGACCTTCACGTTGTGCCCGGTGCTGAGCCTGCCCGCCGCCAGCTCCCGCTCGCCGGCGAGCGTCTCGATCAGCGTCGTCTTGCCGGTCCCGTTCGGCCCCACCAGCGAGACGTGCTCGCCGCGTTCGAGCCACAGCTCGGCGTTCTCCAGCAGCGTCAGCGGCGCCTTGGGATCGCCGACCTGGACGCGGCCGTCGAGCAGCTCGAAGATCACCCGCCCCGAGCGCTGCGGCGCGGCGAAGGAGAACTCCAGGCTGCGGCCATCCCTGGGGTCGCGCTCGATGCGCTCGATCTTCGCCAGTTTCTTGACCCGCGACTGCGCCTGTCGGGCCTTCGAGGCCTTGTAGCGGAAGCGCTCGATGAAGCGCTCCATGCGCTCGATCTCCGCCTGCTGGGACTCGATCGCCTTGCCCAGCGCGATCTCACGCGCAGCCTGCTCCTTGCGCCACTTGTGCCAGGTGCCCGCGAAGAAGCGCGAGCGTCCGGCCTCGAGCTCCAGCACCGCGGTGCCGACCGCCTCCAGGAACCAGCGGTCGTGGGCGACCAGCACGACCGCCGAGTCGAGGTCGACGAGCGTCTGCTCGAGCCACTCCAGCGACTCGATGTCGAGATGGTTGGTGGGCTCGTCGAGCAGCAGCACGTCCGCTTCGGTCGCCAGCGCGCGGGCCAGCGAGGCGCGCGTCAGCTGCCCACCGGAGAAGGTGTCGAGCGGGCGATCGAGGTCCTGCTCGCGAAAGCCCAGGCCGTGCGCCATCGCCGTCGCGCGAGTCGCGCCACAGATAGCCGCCGCGCGCCTCCAGCCGCGCCTGCGCGCGGAGTAGCGGGCCAGCATCGCCTCCTCGGAGTCGCCCGGCGGCCATCTTCGCCTCCAGCTCGGCCAGCTCGGCCTCGATCGCCAGCTCCTCCGACGCAGCCCGACAGCACGTAGTCGCGCAGCGCCATCCCCCGCTCGCGCGGCGGGCGCTGGTCGTGCAGCGCGATCCGCACGCCCTTGGCCACGCTCAGCTCGCCCCGGTCGATCGACGTCTCGCCCGCGAGCATCCGCAGCAGCGTCGTCTTGCCCGCCCCGTTGCGCCCGGCGATCGTCATCCGTTCGCGCCGCTCGAGCTTGAACGAGACCCCCCGCAGCAGCGGCTCGCCCGCCATGTCCTTGTGCAGGTCGGATGCGATCAGAAGCGCCATCGGCCTGCTGATGGTAGGGACCTGTTCCGGGCGGCCCTCAGATAGGATTCGCGGCCGATGCGCAACCGCCTGTCGACAAGCTCCTCTGGCTGGCCCTGCTGGCGCGCCTCGTGCTCGCGCCCGCCGCCCACGCGGCGAACGACGGCCGCGGCTTCTACGGCGCGACCAACGACAAAGTCGTCACCGACGCCGGCTTCATCCTGATCGTCTTCTTCCCGCTGTTCGTGTTCGCGATGAGCATGCTGCAGCGACACCTGGAAAAGCGCAAGGAAGCCCGTAAAGCCGCACACAAAGCGCAGCTGGGCAACGCCCAGTGGCGCGGCGGCTGGTAGCCGGAGCCCCTCCGATGGCCGGGCCCGGATCCGACGGGCGGCAGCAGCCGGGCCGTCGCCTACGAGCGCCGCGGCGCGGCAGCGCTGATCACGATCGACCGCCAGCACCGGCGCAACGCCGTCGACGGCCCGACCGCCGCAGGCCCTGCACGAGGCCTTTCTGCGCTTCGAGGCCGACGAGGAGGCGCGCGTGCTGGTGCTGACCGGCGCCGGCGGCGTCTCCTTCTGCGCGGGCGCCGACCTGAAGGCGACCGAGACGTTCGTCGCGCGCCTGATGAGCGAAGAGGGCCCGATGGGCTTCACCCGCCTGACGCCGTCCAAGCCGACGATCGCCGCGATCTCCGGCTTCGCCTCGCCGGCGGGCTGGAGATGGCGCTGTGGTGCGACCTGCGGATCGCCACCGAGGGCTCGACGCTCGGCTACCCCGAGCGCCGCTGGGGCGTGCCGCTGATCGACGGCGGCACGCAGCGCCTGCCGCGCATCGTCGGGCTCGGGCGCGCGCTCGACCTGATCCTCACCGGGCGCATGATCGACGCCGCCGAGGCGCTTGCGATGGGCCTGCTCACCGAGGTCGTGCCCGAGGGAGCGCACCTGGAGCGCGCGCTCGAGCTGGCCGAGGGGCTCGCGCGCTTTCCCCAGCGCACGATGCTCGCCGACCGCCGCGCCGCGATCGAGGGCTTCGGCATGCCGCTCGCCGACGCGCTCGCGCTCGAGGCCGCGGCCGGCCCCGGAGGTCTTCGAGGACGGCGCGCGCGGCGCCGAGCGCTTCGCCGCCGGCGAGGGTCGCGGCGGCGCGGGCGCCGGAGCCTAGACGCCCACGGGCACTCGCTAGCAGCGCGAGGTAGGCTCTGCTCACGATGGCCTACTTCGTCACCGGAGCAACCGGCTTCATCGGACGCCGCCTCGTCGAGCAGCTGCTCGACAAACGCCAGGGCAAGGTCTACGTGCTCGTGCGCGAGAGCTCGCTCGAGCGCCTCGACGACCTGATCGAGCGCTGGAGCATCGTCGCCGGCGCGTCCGCCGCCAAACGCGTCGAGCCCGTCGTCGGCGACCTGCGCCGCCCGCTGCTCGGCGTCGAGAAGGAGCAGGTCGCCGAGCTGCGCGGCAAGATCGAACACTTCTTCCACCTCGCGGCCGTCTACGACATGACCGCGCCCGCCGAGCTCAACACGGCCGTCAACGTCGGCGGCACGACGCACGCCGTCGAACTGGCGCGCGCGCTCGACGCCGAGCACCTGCACCACGTCTCCTCGATCGCCGTCGCCGGGCAGTACAAGGGCATCTTCGAAGAGGAGATGTTCGACGAGGGCCAGAGGCTGCCCTCGCCCTACCACCGCACGAAGTTCGAGTCCGAGCGGATCGTGCGCGAGCAGCCCTACGTGCCGTGGCGCGTCTACCGCCCGGGGATCGTCGTCGGCGACTCGCACACCGGCGAGATGGACAAGATCGACGGCCCCTACTACTTCTTCAAGGCGATCCAGCGCGTGCGCCAGCTGCTGCCCGAGTGGGTGCCGCTCGTCGGCCTCGACCTCGGCAACACCAACGTCGTGCCGGTCGACTGGGTCGCCGACGCGCTCGAGCACATCGCCCACGAGCCCGACCTCGACGGCCAGGCCTTCCACCTGACCGACCCGCGCCCCCAGCGCGTCGACGAGCTGATCAACGAGTTCGCCGACCGCCGCGCACGCGCCGCGCTTCGCCGTCAGCATCGACAAACGCCTGACCGACCCGCTGCCGAAGTGGCCGCTCGCGCTGGCCGGCGCGCTGCCGCCCTGGCGCCAGCTGCGCAACCTCGCGCTGCGCGAGCTCGGGCATCCCCGAGGAGGTGCTCGCGCACATGGAGCTCGTGCCGCGCTTCGACACGCGCGAGACCGGCGCAGCGCGCTCGCCGGCACGCCGCTCGAGCAGCCGCCGCCGCTGCACGACTACGCCGGCACGCCTGTGGGACTACTGGGAGCGCGAGATGGACCCGACCTGGCCGCGGGCGCACGCTCAAGGAGGCGCTCGAGGGCAAGCACGTGATGATCACCGGCGCCTCCTCGGGGATCGGGCGCTCGACCGCGCTGAAGGTCGCCGCGGCCGGCGGCGTGCCGCTGCTCGTCGCGCGCAACGTCGAGAAGCTCGAGGAGGCGCGCGCGGAGATCGTCGCCGCGGGCGGCACCGCCTACGTGTATGCCGCCGACATCTCCGACATGGAGTCGATCGAACGGCTGCTCGAGCGGGTGCTCGCCGACCACCGCAACGTCGACATGCTCGTCAACAACGCCGGGCGCTCGATCCGCCGCTCGATCGCGCTCAGCTACGACCGCTTCCACGACTTCGAACGCACGATGCAGCTCAACTACTTCGGCGCCGTCAAGCTGATCATCGGGCTGCTGCCGCACATGCGCGAGCGCGGCTCCGGGCACATCGTCAACATCTCCTCGATCGGCGTGCAGACCAACCCGCCGCGCTTCTCCGCCTACGTCGCCTCGAAGGCCGCGCTCGACGCGTTCACGCGCGTGGTCGCCTCCGAGGTCGTCGGCGACGGCGTGACGTTCACGACGATCCACATGCCGCTCGTGCGCACGCCGATGATCGCGCCGACGAAAATGTACGACGCCTTCCCGACGATCAGCCCGGACGAGGCCGCCGACATGATCTGCGAGGCGATGCGCGCGCGGCCCAAGCACATGGGCACGCGCCTGGGCACGTTCGGCGAGATCGCCTACGCGCTCTCGCCCAAGACCGTCGACCGGCTGCTGCACCTGGCCTACCGCGTGTTCCCCGACTCCGCCGCCTCCAAGGGCCAGCAGAACGTCGAGGAGCAGGCCTCCTTCGAGCAGATCGCGATGGCGACGCTGACGCGCGGCGTGCACTGGTAGCAGCGCGCAGGTCGGCCGCGCGGTCCTGGGATGATCGGGCCGTGAGCGACGCCGCCCCGGCCATCGAGGTCAGCGCGCCTGAGCAAGCGCTACGGCGAGTTCGAGGCCGTGCGCGGCATCGACATCACCGTGCAGCGCGGCGAGGTGTTCGGCCTGCTCGGCCCGAACGGCGCCGGCAAGACGACGACCGTCGAGATCCTCGAGGGCTACCGCGCGCGCAGCGGCGGCGAGGTCTCGGTGCTCGGCCACGACCCCGGCGAGCGCTCGCATCGCGCTGCGCCAGCGGATCGGGATCGTGCTGCAGTCGGGCGGCATCTACAGCCACATCACCCCGCGCGAGGCGCTGCGCCACTGGGCGAGCTTCTACCCGCACCCGCGCGACGTCGAGGAGGTGCTCGCGCTCGCCGGGCTGCAGGAGAAGGCCGACGTGCGCAGCCGCAAGCTCTCCGGCGGCCAGCTGCGGCGCCTCGACTTCGCGCTCGCGCTGGTCGGCGACCCGGAGCTGATCTTCCTCGACGAGCCGACCACCGGCTTCGACCCCGAGGCGCGCCGCGCGCCTGGGAGACGTGCGCAAGCTGCGCGACCTCGGCAAGACGATCCTGCTGACGACGCACTACCTCGACGAGGCGCAGGAGCTCGCCGACCGCGTCGCGATCGTCAAGGACGGGCGCATCCTCGCGATCGGCCCGCCGCGCGAGCTCGGCGTCGGCGGCGTCGCAACTACCGCGTCGCCTACCGCGACCGCGACGGCCAGCTGTCGAGCGCCAGACCGACGACCCGACGGCGCTGCTGCACGAGCTGACCGCCGAGGCGCTCGCCGCGGCGAGCGCCTCGAGGAGCTGTCGCGTCGGGCGCCCGACGCTCGAGGACGTCTACCTGGAGCTGACCGCCGATGTGCGCGTGACGGCGCCAACCGCTCGCGCTCGGCTGGCGCCAGTATCGCCTGGAGCGGCGCATGTTCTGGCGCAACCCGAGCGCCGCCTTCTTCAACTTCGTGCTGCCGCTGCTGTTCCTCGCCGCCGGCGGCGCGATCCTCACCGGCAACCAGCACGACCTCAACCGGCTGATCCCGGCGATCGCCGGCATGAGCGTGATGTCGACGACGTTCACCGCGCTCGCCTACAACATCGTCTTCCTGCGCGAGCGCGGCGTGCTCAAGCGGATCCGCGGCACGCCGCTGCCGACGCTCTCCTACTTCGGCGGCGTCGCCGCCAACGCGGTCACCAACACGGCGCTGCAGATCGCCATCGTGATCCTCGCCGGCGAGCTGTTCTTCGGCATCGGCTGGCCGCGCGACTGGGTCGAGCTGATCGTCTTCGTGCTCGTCGGCGTGGTCTCGCTCGCCGCGCTCGGCGTCGCCTTCGCCCACGTGATCCCCAACTTCGAGTCGACCGCCGCCTACGTCAACGCGGTGTTCCTGCCGGTCGTGTTCGTCTCCTTCTACGTGTTCGACTCCAGCAGCGCGCCCGGCTTCCTGCGCCAGATCGCCGAAGCGCTGCCGCTGAAGCCGCTGATCGACGGGCTCTCTCGGGCGCGATCGTCACCGGCTCGGGGCTCGGCAGCCACCTCGACGCGCTCGCCGTGATCGCGCTGTGGGGCGTCTTCGGGCTCTTCTTCGCCGTGCGCGGGTTCTCGTGGGAGCAGCTCGCAGCGATGACACGACCGACAGCGGAGGGAGCCGACGCATGAAGCAGCTCGCCGAGGGCTGTCTACCTGCTGCGCGGCTTCCCGCCGAACGCGATCAACGTGTATCTGCCCGAAGACGTCCTGATCGACGCCGCCACGCGCCAGGCCGAGCGGCGGATCATGCGCCAGCTCGCAGGACGCACAGTCAACGCGCACGCGCTCACCCACGCCCACCCCGACCATCAGGGCTGCGAGCCACGCGATCTGCGAGCGGCTGCAGATCCCGCTGTGGTGCGGGCGCGACGACGTGCACGCGATGGAGACCCCCGGCGCGATCTCCAACAGCCAGGCGCCCGGCTGGCTGAACCGCTTCCAGAAGCGCTTCTGGACCGGCCCGCCGCACCCGGTCGCGCGAGCGCTGAGGGAGGGCGACGAGGTCGCCGGCTTCACGGTGCTCGAGAGCCCCGGGCACTCGCAGCGGACACGTCGCCTACTGGCGCGAGTCCGACCGCGTGCTGATCCTCGGCGACGTGCTCAACGGCATGAACCTGATGACCGGCATCCGCGGCCTGCACGAGCCGCCCGACGTGTTCACGCCCGACCCCGCGCGCAACCGCGAATCCGCACGCCGGCTCGCCGCGCTGCGCCCGCAGCTCGCCTGCTTCGGCCACGGGCGCGCCGCTGCGCGACCCGGGCAAGCTCGCCGACTTCGTCGCGCGCTGCCCGACTGAGCTGCGACGATGAGCGAGAGCATCTTCATCGCCGAGGGCGAGCGCTTCGTCCCGACCGAGCAGGCACGCGGGCCCTGGGATCCGCGCGCGCTGCACGGCGGCGCGCCGGCCGCGCTGATCGCCGCCGCCTTCGAGCGCATCGAGCCGGGCGCCGAGCTGCGCATCGCGCGGCTCGGCTTCGAGCTGCTGCGCCCGATCCCGTTCGCGCCGCTGACGCTCGTGACGCGCATCGTGCGCCCCGGGCGGCGCGTGCAGGAGCTCGCCGCCGAGCTGCACGCCGGCGAGCAGCTGATCTGCCGCGCGAGCGCGCTGCGCGTCGCAGCCGGTCCCCGCCGGCCTGCCGGCGAGCGCCGGCGGGCGCCCGGCGCTGGAGCAGCGATGCCGCCGCCCCGAGCAGGGCAAGCCGGTGCGCTTCGCGCTCGACGACGCTCGACGAGCGCGAGCTTTGCCGCGATCGCGATGGAGATGCGCTGGCTCGACGACCCGCGCGCGCTCGGCCCCGGGCGCGTCTGGATGCGCCTGCGCCACCCGCTGCTCCCCGGCGAGCCGCTCAGCCCGCTCGCGCGGCTCGCGGCCACGGCCGACTTCGGCAACGGCGTCAGCGCCGCGCTGCCGTTCGAGCGCTTCGTCTTCATCAACGCCGACCTGACGATCCACCTGCACCGCCTGCCGCGAGGGCGAGTGGATCGGGCTCGACGCGCGCACGCTGCTGCACGGCGGCGGCCGGCGCTCGCCGAGAGCGTGCTGCACGACCTCGAGCGGCCCGTCGGGCGCGCCTTTCAGACGCTCGTCGTCGCAGCCCCGCTGAAATGGTGGCGCCCGCTCGAGATTCGCGCTCAACAACGGATGTAATTGCTTGCGCAAGCACATGCTACGGTCGAAGCGAGACCCATCTCGCCCGACCTCCTCCGAACTCGAAAGGAGACTCGATGTCAACCACCGAGTCCGCAACCGCTTCGCAGGTCCCCCTCCCCACCGGGACCTGGAACGTCGACCCCGTCCACTCCGAGCGTCGAATTCCACGTCAAACACCTCGGCATCGCCACCGTCAAGGGCTCCGTTCAAGGAGTTCGAGGGCACGCTCGAGGTCGGCGCCCGAGCGGCGTCGCGCCAAGGGCAGCGTCAAGGTGGCGAGCGTCGACACGCGCGAGCCGCAGCGGGACGCGCACCTGCGCTCGGCCGACTTCTTCGACGCCGAGAAGCATCCCCGAGATCACGTTCGGCTCGACGGCCATCACGCCCGTCGACGAGGACGACCTTCGAGATCGAGGGCGACTTCTCGATCCACGGCGTGACCCGGCCGCTGAAGCTCCAGGCCACGCTCGAGGGCACCGAGACCGACCCCCAGGGCAACGAGCGCGTCGGCGTCTCGGCGACCGCGCCAGATCAACCGCTCCGACTACGACATGAAGTTCAACATGGCGCTCGGCTCGGGCAACGTGCGTGGTCAGCGACAAGGTGAAGATCCTGCTCGACATCTCGGCGATCAAGGCCGCCTGAGCAGCAGGCACTGCGCGCGGGATCAGGCGGTGCTGAGCCGGCGTGCGCGGCTCAGCGCACGATGACGTCGCCGAGCGCCTCGTCGATCGCGGCGAGCATGTCCGCGTCGAGCACGACTCCCGAGGCCGAGGCGTTGGCGTGCACCTGCTCCGGGCGGCTCGCGCCGACGATCGCCGAGGCGACGTTCGGCTGGCGCAGCACCCAGGCGAGCGCGAGCTGCGCCATCGTCAGCCCCGCCTGCTCGGCGATCGGCCGCAGGCGCTGGACCGCCTCGAGCACGCGGCGGCGCGATCAGCCGGTCGATGAAGCCGCTCATGCTCTCGCTCGCCGCGCGCGAGTCCGACGGCGGCGGCTCGCCCGGGCAGGTACTTGCCCGTCAGCACGCCCTGCGCCGAGCGGCGACCAGACGATCTGCGAGATCTGCTCGCGCTCGCACAGCGGGATCACCTCGGCCTCGGGCCCGCGCCAGAGCATCGAGTACTGCGGCTGGCTGGAGACCCAGCGCTCGACGCCGGCGAGCGCAAGCGACTCGTCGATCTTCTCGGCCGGCCACTCGCTGAAGCCGATGTAGCGCGCCTTGCCGGCCTGCACGACCTCGGTGAGCGCCGCCATCGTCTCCTCCAGCGGCGTGTCGGCGTCGTAGCGGTGGCACTGGTAGAGGTCGACGTAGTCGGTCTGCAGGCGCTTCGAGCGAGGCGTCGATCTGCTTGTGGATCTGCGCCGCCGAGAGCCCGCGAGTCGGTGTCGCTGACATCGGGAAGAAGACCTTGGTGGCGAGCACGTAGGAGGAGCGCTCGCGCCCGGCGAGCACCTCGCCCCAGCAGCGTCTCGGCCGCGCCCCGTCCGTAGACGTTGGCGGTGTCGATGAAGTTGATGCCCGCCTCGAAGGCCGCGTCGACGCAGGCCTTGGCCTGCTCGCGCTCGACGCCGCCCGAGTAGGTGAGCCACGAGCCGAGGCTGATCTCCGAGACCTCGAGGTCGCTCGAGCCGAGCTTGCGGAGCTTCATCGCGCGACTTAGACTACTCTCACGGGTGGAGATGACGATCGATCCGGATCTGAGCATCGCCTCGGTGCGCCTGGCGGTCGCCGACCTGGAGCGCAGCGCCGACTTCTACGAGCGCGTGCTCGGCCTGCCGCAGTGCTCACGCGATCGAGCAGGAGGTGAGCTGCTGGGCGCCGACGAGGGCGCCCGCGCTGCATCTGAGCGCGATCCCCGAGCCCACCCACGCCCCGGCTCGCAGCACCGGCCTCTTCCACGTCGCATGGCTGCACCCCTCACGCGCCGCCCTCGCGGACACGGTGCGGCGGATCGTGCAGGCGGGATGGCGCTTCGACGGAGCCTCCGACCACGGCGTCTCCGAGGCGCTCTACCTGAGCGACCCCGACGGGCTGGGAATCGAGATCTACGTCGATCGCCCCCGCGAGCAGTGGGCCAGGCCCGCCGATGGGAGAGGAGTCGAGATGGTCACGCTGGCCGCTCGACATCGACGATCTGCTCCAGCAGGGGACGCCGGCGCCGGCGCCCCGAGTCGCGCCGGGCACCTTGGTCGGGCACGTCCACCTGAAGGTCTCAGACGTGGCGCGAGCCAACGACTTCTACCGCGACTCGCTGGGCTTCGAAGAGCAGGCGAGCATCCCCTCCGCGGCCTTCCTCTCGGCCGGGGGCTATCACCACCATGTCGGGCTCAACTCATGGCAGAGCCGGGGATCGACACGGGCTCCCGACGACGCGCCGGGGCTGCGCGAGGTCGGATTTCGTCTCGGCTCCGAGCAGGCGATCGATGCACTCGCCGAGCAGGCCGCCGGCTCCAGCTCGCCGGTGAGAGATGGCTCGGGCCGGCTCTCGCTGCGCGACCCCGACGGCCAGCTGCTCAGCTTCTCTGCGTAACAGCGACCGGGCCGCCGCTAGGCTGCGGAGAAGACGATCCCGACGACCACGTAGAGGACGATCAGCTGCACGCCCGCGAACCAGGTCGATTCGCCATCGGACACGAGGGCCTGGGTGAGCAGCCCGGCGCCCAGCAGGGCGGCCAGCTCGTAGCCGTTGAAGACCGCGCCATCGGCGACGGGCCCCACGAAAAAGGACAGCAGGATCAGCACCGGGGTGACGAACAACCCGATCTGCGCGCTCGAGCCGATCGCGATGTTGACCGACAGGTCCATCTTGTCCTTGACCGCGGCGACGACGGCCACGTAGTGCTCGGCGGCATTGCCGACGATGGCCACCACGAAGGCCCCGACGAAGAACTGCGACAGGCCGATGTCGTGCGAGGCCTGCTCGATCGAGCCGACCAGCACGTCGCTCATCAGCGCCGTCGAGCAGGCCGGCGAGGGCCAGTGTGACGATCGAGCGCGCGCAGCGTCCATGCGTCGCGGTGCCTGCTCGCGTCCAGCGGCCGGGTTGAAGACGTCGCGGTGGGTCCTCAGCGAGAAGAGCAGCCCCGCCAGCGTAGGTTCCGATCAGGACCAGAGCGAGAGCGATCGAGACGCCTTCGATGTCCGAGCCGACGTGGTGGCGAACCTCGGCCACGTTCGGCAGCCCGGCGTGGCGCACCAGCGCGAGCACGGACGGACAGGGCCAGGGCCAGCACCGTCAACAGCGAGCATCCCGGACTGTGCGCGGGCGGCCGTACGGTCGAAGCGCTGGCGTGTTCGCCGCCGGCCGCCGGCGAGCATGGCGGCGCCCATCACCAGCAGGGAGTTGCCGACGATCGAGCCCACCAGAGATGCCTTGACGACCTCCTGCAGTCCATCGGCCAGGGCGAAGATCGCGATGATCAGCTCGGGAGCATTGCCGAAGGTGACGTTGACGAGGCCGCTGATGCCGGGCCCGGTGCGGGCCGCCAGCTCCTCGGTCGCCTCCCCCATGACGGCGGCCGCCGGCACGATCGCCAGGGCCGAGCTCGCGAAGATCAGCGAAGGAGCGGCGCCGAGGCCTTCCAGGACCAGCGCGATCGGCACGAAGACGCCGAGTGTGTGGACCGGTCTCATGCCCGCCACAGGCTATGGCGAGGGCGGGACGCCGGCGTCGGCTCAGGCGCTCGCGGCCGTGAGCGCGTCGATCTCCGCCGAGGAGAGCTTGATCTCCGTCGCCGGGAGGATCTCGGCCAGCTGCGCGGGCGAGGTGGCGCTGGCGATCGGGGCGAGCACGGTCGGCTGGGCCAGCAGCCAGGCGAGCGAGACCGCGGCCACGCTCGCCTGGTGGGCAGCGGCGATCTCATCGAGCGCGCCCAGCACGGCGAAGCCACGATCGTTGAAGTATTTCTCGCGCACGCCGTCGGCCCTGGGGCTGTCGACATCCGCTCCCCCGCGCCGGTACTTGCCGGTGAGGAAGCCCCGTGCGAGAGCGAAGTAGGGCAGGCAGGCGATGCCCTCCCGCTCGCACAGCCGTGAGAGCTCGCCCTCGTATTCGCCGCGCTCGAGGAGGTTGTAGTGGGGCTGCAGCGCGACGTAGGAGGCCGCCCCGTCTCGCCGTCCGATCTCCAGCGCCTCGGCGAGTCGCGCGGCGCTGTAGTTGGAGGCCGCGGCGTGGGCGATCTTGCCCTCGGCGATCAGCTCCCCGAAGGCCCCGAGGGTCTCCTCGAGCGGCGTGTCGGGGTCGTCCCGGTGGGCGTAGTAGAGGTCGATGCGCTCGATCCCCAGGCGGCTCGAGCGAGTCCTCGGCGGCTGCCTTGACGTTCTCCGCGGAGAGGCCCGGCCGCTCCGAGGACATGCCGACCTTGGTCGCGATCACCAGCTCCTCGCGGTTGCCGCGGGCGGCGATCCAGCGGCCGACGATCTGCTCGGAGGAGCCCGGTGCCGCCGTCTCCGCGCCGCCCGTACATGTCGGCCGTGTCGATGAAGTTCCCGCCCGCCTGCGCGATAGGCGTCGAGCACCTCGAAGGAGCGCTGCTCGTCGATCGTCCAGCCGAAGACGTTGCCGCCGAGGCAGAGCGGGAAGACGTCCAGATCGGTATCGGCGAGGCGTGCGATCCCCCCACCTTAGATGGTTGATTCCAGCCTAGCGTCGTCGGCCGGCCGCGAAGCTCTGGACGGGTGGAGCCACGGCGCGGATGCTCGAGCCGACCGCCGCCGCCCTCTTCCTCGCCCTCCTCAGGGGATGGGGAAGCGCCGATCGAGGCGGGCAGGCGGTGCACCCTCGCCGCCGCGACCTCCCCGTCGGCGCCGCCGTCGAGGAACCGCTCGAGCGGCTCCAGCTCTCGCACGATCAGGTTCACGACCGGCCTGATCTCCTCCCCCTCCTCGTCGAGTGGGAGAACTGGGCGCCCGAGCTGCTGCGCCTTGCGGGCACCCCACACGCTCACCGTCCCGCCCTCCTGTGAGCGCTCCAGCCGACCCCTGGCGAGCAGCAGCGGCTCGGCTCGGGCGAGATGGCGTCGGCGCTCGTAGACCGCTTTGGGGACGATCAGGTTGACGGTCCCGAACTCGTCCTCGAACAGGAGGAACATCGTCCCCCCAGCGGTGCCCGGCCGCTGCCTGGCGATCACCAGGCCGCCGAGGGCGACCTCGCAGCCGCTCGGCAGACGGGTGAGCTGGGCGCTGGTGGTCAGCTTGGGCACGTTCAGGCGCTCGCGCAGGACCGCCATCGCGTGATCTCCGATCGTCACCCCGCTGGTGGAGTAGTCGGCGATCAGCCGCTGCCAGCGCCCCAGCTTGCGCAGCCTGGGCGCCTCCGGCAGATCGAGCGGCAGCGCCAGCTGAGCTTCCCCGGCCGAGGCCTCGCCGACCGTCATGGCAGGCGCGGCCATCCCCAGCTGCCACAGCGCCGTGCGCCTGTCCTGGCCCTCCAGCAGACGGTCGCAGGCCCCCGACCAGGCCAGCTGTTCGAGCGTCGTGCGCCTCATCCCCGAGCGGGCCGCCACCTCGGTCAGGCTGCGGTAGGGCCCGCCCCGCTCACGCTCCGCCACCAGGCTCGCGCATCTCCTCAGCGGCCGCGCCCTTGATGTAGCCGAGGCCGAGGCGCACGATCCCCTTCTCGACCGTGCAGGGAACATCGGAGGCGTTCACGTCGAGGCCCAGCACCGCCACCCCCCTGCTCTCGGACTCGTGGATCAGGCTGTCGGGGGCGTAGAAGCCCATCGGCTGCTCGTTCAGGAGCGCGCACAGGAACTCCGGCGCCGTAGTGGACCCGCAGCCAGGTCGACTGGTAGGCGAGCAGCCCGAAGGCCGCGCCATGGGCCTTGGGGAAGCCGAAGCCGGCAAAGCCCGCGACCATGCTCCAGACCCGCTCTGCGGTCTGCCGCTCGGCGTCGACGTGGCGTGCTGCCCCTTCGATGAAGCGCTCGCGGCTCTCGCTGCAGCAGATCGTGAGAGCGCTTTCGGCTCATCGCCCGGCGCAGGCTGTCCGCCTCGCCCGGGGTGAAGCCGGCGAAGGCTTCGGCCACCTGCATCACCTGGTCCTGGAAGATGATCGTGCCGAGCGTCTCCGCCAGCACGGGCTCCAGCGAGGGGTGCTCGTAGGGGATCTGAAAGCTGGGGTCGGCGCGCAGCCGCTGGCAGCGTTCGATGTAGGGGTTCACCGCCCCGCCCTGGATCGGCCCGGGCCGCACGATCGCGACCTGGATCGTCACGTCCTGGAGGTTCCTGGGACGGGTGCGCAGCAGCGACTGCATCTGGGCGCGGCTCTCGATCTGAAAGACCCCGACGGTGTCCGCCGCGCGGATCGCCCTGAAGGTCTCGGGATCGTCGTAGGGGATGCGGGAGAGATCGATCCGTGTTCCGTGACCCCTGGCTATCTCCTCGACGCAGCGCTCGACCGCCGAGAGCATTCCCAGACCGAGCAGGTCGATCTTCAGGAAGCCCGCATCGGCGCAGGAGTCCTTGTCCCACTGGACCATCTGCCGGCCCTCCATCGCGGCCGGGACGACCGGGCAGCAGTCGATCAGTGGCCTGGTCGCGACGATCATCCCGCCGGAGTGCTGGGAGAGATGGCGTGGCAGGCCCTGGGCCTGCTCGACCAGCCGCGCCAGCCAGCGCCATCGCTCCGACGGCGTGGTGGGGCCTCCCCCGCCCTCTGGCCGGGGCGCTCGGCGGAGAGGGCGTTGTCGATGTCGTGCTCGGAGCTCGGCCCGTAGCGGTCGGCGCCGCGGGCCACCCGCTCGATCTCCCCGGGGGAAGGCCCAGCACCTTGCCGAGCTCCCGGATCGCGCCGCGTGCGCGGAAGGTCGGAAAGGCTGCCACCAGCGCGGTGCGATCGTGGCCGAAGCGCTCATGCACGCGGGGGATCAGGCGCGCGCGGATGTCGCGAGGAAAATCCAAATCGATGTCGGGCAGTCCGGTCAGGTCCTCGTGCAGGAAGCGCCCCAGCGCGAGTCCACCGGAGATCGGATCGATGTGGGAGAGGCCGGTCAGGTAGCAGACGAGCGATGAGACCGACGATCCTCGCCCGCGTCCCGGGGCCAGCAGCGCGCGCACGGAGTCCGGGCCGCGGACCTCCAGGGCGACCTGGCGGGCGAGCTCGAGCATCTCGTGGTGGAGCAGGAAGAAGCCGGCCAGCCCGAGCCTGTCGATCACCCTCAGCTCCTGCTCCAGACGCCGCTTCGCCTCGCCATGGGAGGCGCGCGCCTCGGCGGGGCGTCGGGTCCGTAGCGGTCCTCCAGGCATCTGGCGCACAGCTCGCCCAGGCGCGCGGGGCGTCCTGCTCCTCTGCGCCCGGATAGCGGTAGCCGAGGTCCCTGGTCAGGTCGAACCTCAGCCGCTCGGCCAGGGCGAGCGTCTCGCGAACCGCCTGCGGGTGATCGGCGAAGCGGCTGGCCATCGCCCGAGGAGTGCTCATCACATGGCTGTGGTTCCCGCGGCGCAGGGGCTCTGATGCATCGAGCGTGGTGCGGTTGGCGAGCGCCACGAAGGCGTCCTGGAGCTCTGCCCTGGTGGGGGAGTGGGCATGGACGTTCCCACTCGCCACGCACCGGATCCCCAGCCTGCGGGCGAGCTCGGAGAAGGCTCGGTTGCGGGCCCGGTCGTGGCGTGCGTATGGCCGTTGCAGCTCCACATAGAGGTTCTCCGGACCGAACCCCTCCAGCAGCCGGTCGACCGCTCGCCTGCCGTCGGGACCGGCCCCCAGCAGCGAGCGCTCGGCGCACCCCGTCAGGCAGACCAGCCCCTGCGCATGGTCGATGACCGACTGCACCCCCACCGACGCCTCCCTGCGCTCGCGTCGCCCGGGCCCGTCGCGGGTCTGGGCATGGGCGGCTGTGAGGATGCGGCAGAGGTTGCGCCAGCCCTGCTCGTCGCGGACCAGCAGTGTGATGTGGCGGGGAGCATCTCCCTCGCCGACGGCCAGGTCGATCTCGGCGCCGTGGATCGCTCTGATGCCGCAGTTCTCGGCCGCCTGGGCCAGCTCCATCGAGCCTGAGACCGAGTTGTGGTCGGTCAGGGCGAGTGCCGTGTGTCCCAGCTCCCCGGCCCGCTGGGCCAGCTCCTGGGGCAGCGAGACGCCGTCGAGGAAGGAGAAGGCCGAGTGGCAGTGCAGCTCGACGTAGGGTGGCGTCGGGGCGCTCATCTCAGGAGCCCTGCACGAACCAGCCGCCCGAGCACAGATCGTGGAAGACGACCAGGTTGCGTCCCCGCACGCCGACCAGCTCCCAGTAGCGGCGGCGCAGAGGCTCGGGGCTCCACCAGCGGTCCTCCACCAGCCATGACTCGCGCAGCGCCTCGATCCCTTCGCCGTCGACCTCGGCCGGCACGGCCATCGCCCCAGCGCACGCGGGCGGGACGGGGGACGTTCAGCAGATGGCCGTTCATTCGGGCACGGGAGCGAGCACCATGCGCCGCTCGGGCACCCGCGAGTCGGGATCGACACAGACGGCCCGCAGCGCCGCGTCCTTGCCCGCCACGGTCCGCACCTGGGCCACGGCCTCGCGCAGCCGTGCGGCCCGGGCGCTGCGGCTCTGGTCCAGCAGCGCGCCCTGCTCGCCGGCCGGGGGCCCGAAGCTCCCGACGGCCAGGCGCAGCCCGCCGGCCGGGGCGGGAAGGCCGGGGAGGCGCAGCGACAGGGCCAGCCAGATCCGTTCGGGGTCCGAGAGCGCCTGGCGGAAGACGACCTGCTCGCGCCAGCCTCCTCCGGAGACCAGGTGGGCGGAGAGGATGACCGAGCGAAGCGTTCGCCCACGGCGCTCCGGTCTTGCCAGCAGCCGGCTGATCAGCACCCCGAGCACCCTCTTCAGCGCCGCTCCGCTGCTCGCGTCGCCCACCTCCATCGACTCCTCGAGACGCTCGGCCTGCGAGCGGACGCGCAGGGGGCTGTCCTCACCGCAGGCCAGCCGGTGGGCGAGCCCGCCGGGAGCCCCGAATCGATCGGTCAGCGCCGAGCGGCCGAGCTTTGCCAGCTCGCCGAGGGTGCGGATGCCCAGACGGGTCAGCGGCGCGACCAGCATCGCGGTCTCCTCACGGAAGGCGAGCAGTGAGATCGGGCGGGCGGCCAGCCAGCGCACCGCCTCCCTGCTCTCCAGCAGCAGGGCCCGCCGCGAGCGGGTCGCAAGGGCCGCCGCCAGCGAGCAGAAGCGCGTCGGCCCGGCGCCGATGCGAGCGGGTCGGCCAAGCGCCCGTCGGGCGGCCTCGATCGTCTCCCTGTCGCTCCCATGCAGCCGCCTCAGCCCGTCGGTCTCGAAGTAGGCGAGGCCTGCCCCGGCCGGCTCCACGGCCGCCCCGATCGACTCCAGCGCGACGAGCGAGGATTCCCAGATCTCAGCCGCCCGGACGGGGTTGCCCGGCACCAGCACCAGGTCGGGACAGCGGGCCAGCGCCTCGCCCAACATCATCCCCCGGGCCACCCCCTGGGCTTCGGCCGCTCCGGAGACCTCCCCCACCCGGCCACCGCCGGATGCCCCCTCGGCACCGGCCATCGGCGCAACCGCCAGGGCCCCGCCCGCCAGCGCCCGCTGGGCGATCCTCGAGTGATCCCCGGCAGCCGCCATGAGCTCGAAACGGGGCAGATACACGCAGGCGACCATACGAACATATGTTCGCATATCGGCCGGGCTGCGGTCAACCGGTGTCAGGTCGAGAGCGCTTCTATCGCAAACACGTCGAGCCAAAACGGTGGCTGCGCGTGGTCGTAGACTTCAACGATGAGCCAGGTTGGATCGTGACTGCCGTCGTGCGGGAGAACGATCCTGAAGGAGTAGTGAGATGACGATCACAATCGCCGGCATCGACTTCGACTATCAGGACTATGACGAGCGAGGGGACGTGCTGTACCTGCATGTGGGGAAGCCGAAGGACCCCCCGCCAGGGCGCTCGAGACACCCGAGGGACATACGATCGAATACGACGAACACGGATTGATCGTCGGGATCGAGCTGACTGGTGTCAGGGCCGCGCTGGAGCGCGACGGGGATCTTCAGCTCACGTGGCCCCCGGCCCACCTCGCTGCCAGCATGTTGCGCCCGGCCCTCGCAGTCTGACTACGGCTGCGTCAATCCATCGTCAGCGGCCCCTCGGCTGCTCCTGCCAGGAACTGAGCGCGACGTACTCGCCGCTCCGCCGAGGAGACGACGTGGCCCCGACTCCTGCACGCATCATCTGGCTTTGATCGGTTCAAGTACCGCCCACCGGATTACCGTTGTCGAACGAGGCTGACAGAAGGCCCACCCTCTCCTCGACTCGGCGACCGCCCTCCCGTACGGCGAACAGCACTTCAGTAGGCTCGCGAAGAACCGCCACGTACCCGTTCCGGAGCACCTCAACCTTCGTTCTGCCGTCGTGCCGCGATCTAATACTCACGTGGCTAACGCCGTCCGGCACCACACCGATCACCCGAATCGGCACCGAGGGGTCTGTCGGACGTCGCCGAGAGCGACTGAGTCGCAACGAGCTTTCCCGCCAGGGCACTCGCCTGCGAGGCACAATCGACTGCGGCAACCGGCGGCAGAGCAGCTCCACCAACGGATAAGACCAGAGGGTTTAGAAGACGCACAAGGCACAGTTCACCGTCAGCAGCAGGCACAAGCCACGCAGGATCAGAGGGTAGAACCCGACGCGAACCAAAGATGTCCCCTCGGCTCAATTTGCCATTCGTATCACTCACAAGCGTTGCCAGTGCTTCATCGGGAATAGCATCCCCCGGATCTCTCCGTTGGCTCAGCAATGAAAAGCCCGCATCACGGACCATCAAGCTTGCCCTACGCGCGCCACCGCCGCACGAAGCGAGAACACAGCCCCCAGAGCACAAAAGGGCACTCGTCACGCTAAGCGCCAACCAAGCGGAGAAGCGGCGGCGACCCATCACTGGTCGAATTCTTCGAGGAATCAAGCCGAGCTGAGGGGTCGCCGCTTTCTCGCTACCTCACGTCACCCATAATACCCGACAGCGAATGTTACTTCAGCAGAACTGGGATTATCGACGCCTGCGTAACCACCGAGTGTCGGAAACGAGTCCACCGTCTGATTAAAGCCCGAGCAGTCCCAGCCGTACGGAAATTTCCACCCGCCACTGTACTGGGCGGGACCAACACAAACCTGCCCTTTACCGCCTCGGTCTTCTCCAATTATCTCGTTTAGTACCGGGTCATATTCCCCGTTCGTGGTCCAAGTTTTTCCTGGCAGGTGCCCCGCGAAATTTCCACTCGCCTCCGCGGGCCCAGCCACAATAGTCACAACAGTGAACACAGCCAATGTCAGCAAAATCGCACGGGGCGCGAGCCCGGCGAGGATCTTCATGAACATCATCACTCCTGTCTGTTTACTTAACCGCCATACGATTCGTGGTACTCCACGTCTCGCTCTTTACTGCTTGGCAGCTTAGGTGGGGACAAGCTGCGATGTCTATCCCCCGATCTGACAACTTGGGGGGATAGTCAGGAATCACCGTATTAGTTGCTTGTCGTATTCTAGTTATCCAAACCTAGGCACAGGCATTCCGACCAGTTCGCGGCGTGTGCGCACATTGAGCTTGAGACGGATGCTTGAAGCGTGGCTGCGAACCGTCTCAACGCTGATCTTCAGTGCGAGGGCCACCTCTGGATAGCTGCGGTCATCACTGAGGTGGGCAAGCACGTCTATCTCTCGCGGTGTTAGCCTGACTGCTTCCTGTATTTCAGACCCAACAAGATGGGCCCTGGGTTCTTCTACCCCTACTGGCTTACTCGATGCGAAGCGAACCGCAGACAGCAACTCCGCTGGCGAAACATGCTTGGTAGGCACAAAGCGCCACACACATTGGCAAGCCTGCGATACACAACCGACGGGTCGCCGGCAAGCACTACTGCTCCGGTGGGAGCCTCGCATGAGCTCAGGTATGGGAGAATCTCGTGCGCCGCAAACTCATCAATGACCATCACCGCGGCGGCACGAAGCACGAGGGCACGCTTGAGCTCGGCCGGCTCTAAGCCGGTTGAAAGGACTCTGAAGGTTCGGCCTTCGCCTAGGACCTCCATAAGTCCCCTCTCAAAGATGGGAGCAAAACTCCCAAGCACCACCTTTACCACGCTAGATTAGCGCTTCAGAGGGGACGAAAAACACTAAGACTGGCGTGGGGTTCCGGGAACCTGCTCCATACCCCTTGATTGGCCTAAAGCGTGCGGAGCGTTACAGATTGATGACGCTCCACGTGGACCTCATTGCATATCGCCACTAGATCACGATGGCGGGCTCAATCCATCGTCAGCGGCCCCTCGGCTGCTCCCGCCAGGAACTGGCGTACGAAGGGGTTCTCCGAGGAGAACATGCGCTCGGCGTCTCCCGCTTCGACGATCCGCCCGCGCCACAGCAGGGCGATGTACTCGCCGATCCGCCTAGCCGAGGCGATGTCGTGGGTGACGACGATGTAGGTGCCTTTGTAGATCTGGTGCATCTCCTGGATCAGCTCGCATAGAAGCGCGGTGCGCACCGGGTCAAGGCCCGAGTCGGGCTCGTCGAAGATCACGACGTCTGGCTCCATCACCAGTGCGCGCGCGAAGCCGGCCCGCTTGCGCATCCCTCCGGATAGCTGGGAGGGGGCGTCCTGCATCGCATCGGCCAGTCCCACGTCGGTCAGCCGCTGGGTGACCCGCTCGGAGATCTCGGCCTCCCCCATGTCGGTGTGCTGGCGCAGCGGGAAGGCGACGTTGTCGAACACCGTCATCGAGCCGAACAGGGCGCCATCCTGGAACAGCACGCCGATCTTGCGTCGCAGAGCCAGCAGCTTGGGCATCGTCAGGCTGGGAACCGATTCCCCTTTGACGATGATGTCGCCCGAGTCGGGGAACATCAGGCCGATCATGTGCTTGATCAGCACGCTCTTGCCGGTGCCCGAAGGCCCGAGCACGACCGTGATCGTGTCCTCCGGGAAGGCCACGTTGAGGCCGTTCAGCACCGGTATCCCGCCCAGCTTCTTGTAGACGTCCTTGCAGCGGATCGACCACTCACCCGAGTCGGGGTCACCCGAGAGGTCCAGATCGCTGGCGTGGTACTCGAAATCGTCGGTCATCAGCCTTCTTCGTTGGCGGTGTGGGGGAACTGGCTGGTTTTGCCGTTGAAGGTGGCCGGGCCCTGCTGCTTGCAGGGAGGGGCCGGCACTTCGTTGGGGCTGCCCGCGGGGGCCGCGTTGGTGGGTTCGATCCCGTTGGGGGTTTTGGGCTTGTTGGCGATATGGAAAGCGAGGATCTGTTCGATCACTTTCTTGGTGACGACGCCGTTTTCGGGCCCATTGATTGCGGGGGCGGATTCCGCGCAGCCGCTGTTGCTGAATACCGAAAGGCCACTGGCCAGTTCGGTTAGGGAACCAGGAAGGCGATAAGGGTTGGAACGGTCGGTACCGATTTTGCTCGCATACAGCGCGAGACTCTCGGGACTCAACACCGCAAGCGTCGTGAGGAGATGTTGCTTGGGGCCTTCTCCATTGAAGTCGCTGTTTCGATACTGAACCTCTGAAGCTGACGTCAAGTTCGCGAAGAACGCCTGCAGCTCACGCTCGTATTCCCCGGTGTACTGCAGGAACGGATCGAGGTTATGAAGGACCGGACGCAGGTTTTCGAGCACGGGGACAGTGAGGTTCAGCGACTTGCCCAAGTCGGGTAGGCCGGTCTTGGCTGCCTTGGTGAGCGGCCCGAGCGTGGTCAGGAACTTGTCGAACTGCGGAGCGAATGGCTTGGCAGCCGCGAGCAGCGAAGCGAGTCGGCGCTCGGCAGGGCGGAATTCGGTCAGGAACGGATTCGCATCGGCCGCGAAGCTGTCGAGTTCTTTGAGGGCCTTGCGCGAGTTGCGCTCGAAGCCCGGGAGCGCACGGAATGCCGCGGCGAACGCTTGGCTCCCCTCGGCGGCTGCTTTGAACGTGTGTTCACCGTTCACGATCATGCCTTCGAGCTGGTGATCGCGGCTGGCCAACGCATTGAAAACCACCCCCGTGTTGTGTACCAGCCCGCGCAACGCTCCTTCTTGCGAAGCCAGAATCGTGACCAGCTTGTTGGCGTTTTCGGCGAACGGCTGCAGCTGCGCGAACGATGCGTTGATCTGTTCGCCGTGGCCGTTGATGCCTTCCGCGACCGCCTGCTGCCAGATCTTGAAGTCGGCTCTGGTCTTGGGGTCGAACGCCGACAGGATCGCATCGAGCGTCACAGAGGGTTCGACCTGACTGTCGGCCAGCTGGCCGCCATCCGGAAGCTTGCGACCTCCGCGGCCCTCAGGAATCAGCTGCACGTAGGTCTCGCCCAGTAGCGTCTTCTGCCGGAGAATCGCGTGCATGTTGGCCTGGATCGGCGCGTACTTCCCCATGATTTCGATCGTCGCGTGGGTGCGCCCATCGTTGCCAAGCTTGACCGAGATGACATGGCCGACAGGCACTCCGCTCACCCGCACTTCGGACTCTTCCGCCAAGGCCAGAGCACGTGGAAAGGCAACTGTCATTCGATAGCCCTTCGGCTTCAAAGGCAACGGGCCACCGAAGGACTCCCACAGGAACATCAGCAGCCCGAAGCAGCTCAGGACGAAAAGGATTATCACGGCGATGTTGCCGAGTGTCGGAGCGCGCTTTTGCATCTAGCCCTTGCCTTCGTGCTTGACTTTACCGCTGCGGCGTGTTCCGAATGCGGCCTCGTTCAAGTTTGAAAACGGGCCAGAGGCCTGCTTTTTGGGGGAGTGCTCGATTGTTGCGGCACCCACGGTTGCGCCTTTCTTGATGACTCCCAGACTTTCGCATTCTTCCTTGGACGGTGGCTTCAACAGGCCGACCAGCACTTCGACCGTCGCGTTTACGGCTGCGACCTTAGTGAGGATTGGCAGGAGGTTGCAGTTGAAGTAAATGATGCTACGGCCAACGGTTCCGTGGGCATCGGCATTGGATACAACGCTGTTCAGATTGTGGTTGGCCCACGCCAGGAAGAAGTCGAAGCCGGCCTTGCCTTTGCCGGGGTTGTAGGCGAGCTCGTTGAAGAATTCGTTGATGACCGAGAAGCTGGTGGCGAGCTTGGGGAAGGCTTCGCCAAGGCCCTGGGTGTCCGGACCGAGTTCGTTGACCGTCGGCAGGATTTCACGCGCAAAGGGCCTGATCTCGCTCTTGAAGATCGGCGTCGTCTTGATCGCGAGACGCTTGGTCGCTTCCTGCGCGGGACCAAGCGACTTGGCGAAGGGCCTCAGCTTGTGCAGCGCGGGGGCGATCTGGTCGGCAGCAGTCCCCAGCTTGCCAAGGTTGGTCCCGGTCTTCTTCAGCGCTCCCGGCAGCAGGTGCAGCGTGCTCTGCAGGTTGGCGTCCTCCTTGGAGAAGGTTTCAAAGACGGCGTTCGAGGCGTCGACGAGCTGGGAGATCTGCTTGTCCTTGGTGCCCAGCGCTTCGGTCAGCAGACTGAAGTTGTGGACCGACCGCGCGACGTTTTCATCGCGGCGGGCAAGTTCGCGCTGGATCTCTTTGCCGAAGCGGGCCGCCGGCTCGAAGCGCTTGAGCGTGGCCGCGAACGCGAGGTTGTTGTGGTCGAGACCTTCACCGGCACCCGCAAGCAGCTCCTTCAGATAGGCCTGTGTTTCGGTATCGAGACCGGCGAGGAATTCATCGAAGTTGATGTTGGGGGCAGTCTGGGAGAGCGGTAGCACTTCACCTGCGCGCAGCTTGCCGGCCGAGGGAGTGCCTGGATTCACCTCGACCGTGATGTCCTGCAGCTGGGTCTTGGGACGCAGCAGCAGCGTGGCGTTTTTGTAGAAGTGCGCGTATTTTGGTGTCACTTTCATCGTCACGGTGGCGATGCCTTCGTGAAGGTCGACGCTTGCGATTTCGCCGATCTTCGCCCCGGCCACGGTGACCGCCTGGCCCTGCCCCGGCGTGACCGCTTGGGCGGTCTGGAAGTCGGCCTTGAGCGTGTAGTAGTTGTGGCCCAACAGCGGCACCCAGGACGGGAGCTTGAAGTTCTCGTGGGCGAGGATGTAGCCACCGACGGCTGCCGCGATGATCACCATCGTGACGACCGAGATGAACGCTGTGCGGTAGCGCTCGATCTGATCGCGCACGCTGAGGCCACCCTCGCGTCCCTTCCTCTGCGGCTCGTTGGAAGCCATCATTTGCTCCCGTCCGCGGGACCCTGAGATAGCGGGCCGTTGAATTCGGGCAGCGACTGGGTGGCGCAGGGGACCAGCGGCTTGTATGGAGGCTCTTCAGCTGGGAAGGCTGGGCGGGTTCCTTCGGGGGGCAGCGGGGAGTGCGCGAGCAGTTTCAGACCGGTGCTTTTAATTGGTTCTCCTCCCACCGGTTTGGCCGGCTGGGAAACCAGTGTCTGACCGCTGTTGCCAACGAGGAACTTAGTGAAGTTGCCGTTGCCGTCGAAGCCCTGCCCGATGCCTGCGAGCCCTACCAGGCTGTACCAGAACTCCTTGTAGTTCTCGACTCCGGACGTGCTGGCGCCGTCCTGAAGCTTCGTGTTGCCGGCCGGGTAGATGACCTTGGTCAGGCACTTGTTGAAGGCTTCGGTCTGCTTGAAGACCGGGATCTGTTCGCCCGTGAGTTTCGCAAGCGACGGCGCGGCGGCGGCCAGGCCCTTGGCGACACCACCGAGCTCGGTGGGCGCAAGCGACGCCTTGACCTGTTCGATCCATGGGAGCACCGCCTTGACGGTCGAAGGCGTCGCCCGCAGGCCGGGAAGAATGTCCTGGGAGAATTCCCTGGTCGGCTTGAAGGAGGCGTCGAGCGACGCGAGCCCGTGGTCGATGTCTCGAAGAGTGCTCGGCAGCTCCGCCACGGTGGCCCGCAAGCTTGTTGACTGGGCTGCGAAGGCTGAGAAGAACGTGTTGAAGTTGCCTATCAGTTCCCCGAGTTGCTGCTCATGCACGTTCAGCGCGGAGGTGAGCTTGCCAACGCCCGCAATCAGTTTCGAGAGGTCATGGGTCTTCGTACCGCCAAGAGCCTGGTTGATGATGGCGCCGCCACGGAGCGCTTCGGGCGCCAGTTCGTAGGTTTTGTTGAGAGCCTGGGCCGCGTTCTGTCCGCGCACTTCGGGCAGCTGTTCCGCGTCGGCCGAAGCGTTCGGCTTGTCCTGGATGCCTTTGCCGTAATAGATCAGGAACTTCTGGAGGTTCGCGCGCGTGTCCGTATTGAGAGCATCGAGCACCTGATCTAGCTGCACCGGGTCTGCCGTCTGGGTGATCGGGATGGTCGTCCCCGAGCTGAGCGTCTTGGCCGATGGGCTGCCGGGCTGCACTTCGACGAACCAATTTCCTTCGAGGAAGATCCGCGGCCGGATCTTCAACGTGGCGTCAGAATGGATCGGCAGCCCACGGGCTTCGATTTCCATGCTGACGAGGCCGGTGCTGCCCTTGCGCTGAACCGCGGTGACCTTGCCCACGTCGACCCCGGCGATGCGCACCGGCGACTTGGGATGGATGTTGACGGCCGTCGGAAACTCGGCTTTGAGGCGGAAGCCGTGTTTGAACGGGACATGCTTGGTGAAGCCGAAGTAGATCGCGATCGCGACGACCAACAGCATCACCACCGCGAAGCGGACCGGGTTGCTGCGGTTCATCTCCACCACGGGCACTTCGTCGCGGCGCCGCCACAGACGTCTACGGCTCATTTGCTCGTCCCCTTCGGTGCGCTCAGGGACTTCAACGTACTGCTGGCGGTAGGTATCCCCGAAGAGGTCTGTCTTGCGCGTCGTGGTTTCCGTGCCCGGCGAGACCGCGCCGCTTGGCGCGTTGCCTATCACATCTTTGGTCGGACCTGCGACAAAGGACGTCCTGACCGGCTTCGCATACCTGGCTCTGACCTGGAGCACTCACGTTCGGATAGGGATTCACGTGGAGGTGGTTGTTGTCGATGCCACCTGCTTCAGTCGAGCCGCCGTTGGCCGGTGCCGAGGATGGGTTGCCCTCATTGTTCAGCCCTGTCGGGGAAAGCACGAAACCAGCGCGGGCGACGGTGCCAACGCCAATCGACTCGGACTCGAGGCTCGCGACATTGCGGAACGCGAGCGTCAAATAGTTGCACTTGGCCTGCTCCGGCGCGAGCCCGGCAAGCAGCGGCCCTCCGACTTCGACGGTCTTGGTGAAGTCTTCGAATGCCAACGTGATGACGGGGTTCTGACCAAAACGCGCCAGCGCTTCAGAGGATTCGCCCAGCTTCGTGTTCAGCGCGGTGGCGGAGCTGAGGTTGATCGCCCCTTCTTTGAATGCGTGCCCAAGAGGCGTGGCAACCGTCCTCAGTGCGCTCGCACTAGGCCGCAACAAGTGCATGAACTCGGTGAAGTTCCTGACGAAGGGAGCCTCATATGCAAGGGAGTGCGTGGCCTGTTGCAGGGAGGCCGGCCCACCCTCGGTCGCTTCTTCTAGCGATTTGGTCACGCTGGCGAAGGCGGTGAAGAACGTGTCCAGATCGCTGTACTGGGTGGCCAATGCGTTGGCAACCGGCGCCGTCTCGGCCGCCGAGCGATCCAGTCCCACGAACAGCTCGTGCAGACCGGTCTTCGGAGAGGCAAGGTTGCGCAGCACTGGGGTGGCGTTCTTGACCAGCGGACGCAGCGTGGCAATCGTTTCGTTGAGGCCGAGGCCCCTGCCGGCAAGGCCGTCGCCGAAGTTGTTCGTGTTGACCTTGATCGCCGTACGCGTCTTGCGGTCGAACATGTTGAAGAGTTCCTCGATGTCCACCGGTTCTGTCGTCTGACTGGCCGGGATCGTCTGACCCGCACTCAACTGCTGTTTGGAGCTGCCCTTTTCGAGTTCGAGGTACTTGAGCCCGATCGCCGACACCGAAAGCACTGTGGCCTTGGTGTCGGCGGGCAGCTTTTCCACTTTCTTTTCCAGCTTCAGGTTCGCGATCGCCGTCAGACGTCCGGTCTTCGGGTCCTGGTGCGGGGAGAGGGAGCTGACGATGCCCGACCCGCGATCCGCCGATGCGGACCTGGTTGGAAGGCTGCAGCCCTGACGCCTCGGGAAGTTCGACCTTGATGTTGTAGGTCGGCACGAACGGCAGCCCGTTGTTGGCGTTGTAGGAGAGGAAGACCGCGACGACGACGATCAGCGTCGTGACCGCCCCGATGAGCAGCGGGCTGGCGGCGAGCGAGTTACGGCGGCGGCGATCCATCAGGGCACCTCGGTCGGGTCGCAGCTGAGCAGTTCACCGTCTGTGAACGGCGATGAGCCGTCGGCCGCGGGCTGTGTGGCGGCTCCTGGGCAGCGACGGAGCTGGCCCGTTTGAGGTTCGCGAGTCCCTGTTGCGGCTCGCCGACGGGGTGAGGGTATTTTCGGCCCCCGAGCGTGAAGTATGGGAGGATCGGGCTCACGCGCGCATAGCCACCGTTCGCATCGTAATAAGAGCCGGCCTGCCCAAAGGTGCGCAGCGTGCCGGCCAGGTCCGGGGCATAGGGGCCGAAGAAGGCGGTGATCGGGACCGATTCCTTCTCCCCCGTGACGACGGCGGGCGCGGCGGTCGTGAGCTGCTTGTACAGCGCCGGAAGGATCTTCGCGATGTCGGTGATGTCGTTGTTCGGTCCGGGGCTGTCGAAAGCCTTGTTGAAGTTCGTCACTGCGGGAGTCGCGGTCGTCAGCAGCGGGCGCAGGCGTTCGAAGAGGACGGTCAGCGGCTTGCTGGTCGGCTTGGAGGCGTCGACGAACTGTTTGAGGACCTTGAAGGTCGCCGGGAGTTCGGCGAAGGTCCGGTTGCCCTGCTGCAGCGTCTTCGGGAGCTGGCGCAGGCCCTGCGCGAATTGGGTCTGCTCGTCGCCGATCGCTTTGAAGGTGGTGTTGGCGTTTTCGATCAGGCTGGCCAGATCCGGTGCGCGTGCGCCGATCGTCGTGACCGCCTTTGATGTTTCGACGAGGAAGTTCGTGAAGACCGGCTGATCGCGCACGAGCTCGGCGAAGAAGTGGTTCGAGGCCGTCAGGAAGGCGCGAAGTATTCGGTCGAGCGCCCGAGGTTCTTGCCCTGCCCCGCGTACTGTTCCGCCGATCCCTGGATGAACTGCTGCAGGCCCTTGCGGGTCTTCGGGTTCAGCGTGTTGAAGAGCTGGTCGAGGTCGGTCACTTCCTTGGTCGACCCGGCGGGGAGAGTCGCTCCGCTAGGCAGCGTCGGCCTGTTGTTGGGGCCGAGCGAGAGCTGCACATAGCGATTGGCGACGCTCGAGAGCGAGGGCACCCGCACCTGCGCGACGGTGCCTTCGTGCAGTGGCGTCAGCGAAGAGTTGACCTTGATCGTGACCCGCGCCTTGAAGTCCTTGGTCAGGTCGATCGCCGTCACGCTGCCGACCGGCACCCCGCCGACCTGGACCTGATCGCCCTTCACCAGCGATCCGGCTTCGCCGAACACCAGGTGATAGGTGCCTCCGCCGCCGCTTCCGAACAGCACGAAGGCGAGCACCAACACGATGACAGCGAGTGCGCCGACGGCCAGGATTCGACCGATGCTCGAACGTGCGCGCGGCTCATTCGAGGGCGCACCAGGCGGCCTGGGCGGTCGGCGGAGCCGCCGGATGGCTGGGAGGGCTAGTTGTGGCCACCGTCGCCCCTTCAGATGATGTGCCTGCGCCCGGGCTGTCTGCGAGCGCGGATGATGACGGTCCGCGCTGCACCGTCGGGTCGGGAATCTCGCCCAGGCGAGCGATCAGCCTGGTCCAATCCGCCGCCGCTGAGCGCCGAGGCATTCAGTCCCGCTGCGTGCGCCAGACCTGTGCTCAGTGCGGCGAAGGCGACGTGGATCGCATCGCTCGCTTTCGGGCTCGTGAGCGCGCCGACGGCGCCCGGATAGCTCATCAGGCTGATGATTCGCTTCGGCCGCGAAAGACCCTGCAGCATCAGCAGCTTGCGAACGGCGGTGTCGGCGACGCTGCCCTGGCCCTGGTGACCCGCCACGGGGACGCCGTTGATCGCCGTGATGTCGATCGACTCGTCGCTGGAGCCGGCGCCGACGTTGGAGGCTAGCGCCACCGGGGTGGTGGGAGCGCAGCTGAGCCCTGCGACCGTCGGCCGGAGTCCCGAGACCGACAGGTACTCCAGCGCCGCAAGCACGCGCTTGTCGACGCGCCCCTCCTGGACATCCTGCCGTCCGCAGCGAGCGAGACGGATACCCGAGTCGTGGAGCACCTGAGGCTGGAGCTGCTGCTTGGTCTCGAGCAGCACCTGCCCCACGGTCGGAGAGGTGGCAAGGAACGGGTTCTCACCCTTGGCGTGGAAGATCGAGCTGTTCTCGAGCGCGACCCAGCCGTCGAGGATCGGCTTCGGGTCGATCAGCGGGGCATTCAGCCCGGCGGGGCGGATCTGGAACAGCACGTGGGGGGCGCTCGGCTGGCCCTCGCTTGCACCCGAGCCGACGTGCCCGAGCACCGTGCCCGCTATGACCTGAGCGCCGGTGCTGAGCGGGTGCAGGAAGACCTCGTTGGAGCCTTCGCTGAATGCCTTGACATGAGGCGCGACCGTCTGGGGAGCGCTTGGGGCCGGTGTCTGCGGGACCGGTGTCGTGGCCGGCGGAGGGGGCGCCGTTTCGAGGCTGGCCGCCGCTCCCAGCGCGAGACCCGAGATGGTCCCGCCTTCAGAGATCGGCGAGCGCGGCTGGGCGCCCGCGGTCGCCGGGCCCGTGGGCGCCGCTTCGCTGCTCGGGCTCTGAACCTTCGGGCTGACCGCGCTGTGGACGCGGGGCTCGAGCACGGGATATACCGATGACACGTCGCTCAGCTGCGCATAGGTGTAGATGTTGCCGTAGGCGTCGCGCAGCGATATGAAGTGTCCCAGCACAGGCGAGTCGCCGATCTGCACGATCTCCCCATCCTGGGAGGCGATCACGGGTGCCCCGGGTTGTGCGTAGATGGTCGTGCCGACCAGCGTCTTCGAGCTCTTTCCCTCGAGGACGGTCGCGAAGCCATCGCTGAAGTGAGCGGCGGCGTGGACAGGGAAGCGTGCCTCGGTCAGGCCCGTGATCGCGCCGAGCAGTTCGGACGGCGTGCCCCCGAGCAGCTGGGCTCGCAGCAGCACCGAGTCGACGTACTCCTGCGAGTGGTTGTAGGCGAAGATCGCGCTTCTGATGTTGCTCGCGCCCCCGGCCGCGTGCAGGTATCGAGCAGCTGTGAAGATCGCGTCGGCCGGGTTGTAGGGATCCCTGAAGCCGTCGCCGTTGGCGTCGAGCCCGTACTGCGCCCAGGAGGAGGGAAGGAATTGCATCCAACCCTCTGCGCCCGCGCTCGAGACGCTCAGGTCGCGACCGTAGTCGGTCTCGACCTCGTTGATCGCGGCCAGCACCTGCCACGGGATCCCATAGGCGGTGCCCGCGGCCTGGAAGATCGGCAGCAGGAAGGGCGGTATCTGGAAGCTTTCGATGAAGAAGCTCGGAACGCCCGAGATCGATTCGCGTAGCGAGAAGGGCAGCGACGGCGTCAGCGTCGAAGGTGACTGCGCGCGGTGCTTGGCACGGACCTGCTTTTCCTGTTGGGTCGATTCTTCTTTGGATTCTTCGCCCTTTTTGGTGGAGCCGCCGGGAGGCGTGGGCGAACGCGCGGACGGCACCCACACCCGGGCTCGTGCCCTGGGAATGCTGCGCTTCGACCGTTGGCGCTGCTTCTTCGGGTGCTTCGGGACCTGTCGTCGGTTCCACCGGCGTCGTTGGAGCAGGCACTTCGGTCGATGTGCTGGGCGCGGTGGCCGCGGGTACCGGAGCCGTTTCGAGGGCCGCGGCAGCGCTCGGCCCCATAACAACGAGGATCAGGAGCGCGATCGGGAGGAGGTGGCGTAGGCGTACGGTCATCGAGCTCAGTTACCAAGCAGATAGTTGAGAAGCATCCCGTCGGCTTCGCTGCTTTCGCCGGATGGTGCGTAGTAGGTCGTACCCGATGTCGAGCCACCGACGGGCTGGGTCGTGGTCGACGACTCGCCCGGGGTGATGGTGCCGGTTTCGGTGACCGTGGGATTGCCTGGATACTTCGCTATGGCTTCCGCCGGACTCGCCCCGTTGATTACGTCAAGCGTCCGTTTCATGACCAGGCCATCGGAACGGCTGATGCTGGCCTTGGTTGCCGACGATTCCGTCGTGCCCAGTTTGCGGCTGCAACCCGAGGTCGGCGTGATGACGTATTTGAGGCACGTGGTACCCACACCCTCGGTGCGCAGGAAGTGGCCCAGGGAGTCGTAGCCGTTGGCTGCACCAGCACCCAGGAAGATGAAGTCCATCAGGCGCTCGAGCCCACCGGTGTCGCGCAGGCTCGTGAACAAGGACGCCAGGTTCGTGGAGAAAGGCTGAGCCGCCGTACCGAGCGTATGGACCTCGTTCAACAGTGGTTTGGTGGCGACCAATGCGGGACCTGTCTTCTTCGAGGTCTTGCCGAGATTTTCGAAGAACTTGGTCGAGCTGTTCGAGAAGCCGGGTAGGTTCGTGAACGCCTCGTCTATTGCTGGCGCCGCCGCATTGAGGTTCGTGAACACGGGCGTCGCCTGTTCGGCGAAGCGTCCCAGTCGTTCCATTGCCGGTCCGAGCTGTTTGAGGAAGGGGGGGAAGTCTTTGAGGTTCTGCGCCAGCGCGCCACGATGCGCCGCCGTTGCCTGGGAGACACGATTGGCCTGCGCCAGGAAGTCCGCGACCTTCTGGCGCACGGCGGCGAATGGCGCCAGCGCCTTGTCCGAGTCGACGGCAAGTTTCGAGAGCACACGGTTCTCCCCAGCGAGGATCTGAAGCACCTTGTCGAATTCCTGCAGGGCCGGGTTGGCTCGACGGATGACTTCTTTGAGGTCGCTCCCACGCCCGGCGAGACCGGCCCCAAGTTCGTTGAGGATGATCGTCAGACGCTCGCGTTCGGGCATGCGGCTGATGTCACCCAGAAGGTCGATGTCGACCGGGCTGCTCGTGTTCTGCACGGGGAGCAGCCGCTCCCCTGCTCCTTCATGACCGCTGGGGATCTTCCTCAGCGGGGGCGGCAGCGGCGTTCCTTCGACACGGGGCTGGGTCGGAGTGCAGTCGACGTACTTCTCCCCGATCAGCGCCTGCGGACGGACCGTGCACTTTGCATCCGAGCGGAAGTCCTGGAAGCCCGAGTTGTTGATCTTCAGCACCAGCGCGGCCTTGAACTGCGGAGTTGGCGTGACCGAGGTGATCGTCCCGACCTTGACCCCATCGATCTTCACGTCCTCTCCGGGGATCGCGTTGCCGGCGTCGTCGAAGATGGCCCGCACCGAGTAGCCACCGTTCGATCCGCCGGCTGAGGTGGCGAGCACGACGAAGACCACGATTCCGGCAAGGCATGCGGCGGCGAGCATCCCTGCCGCCACTCTCCTGCGCCCGGCGCTCTGCGTCCTCACCCCAATCCTTCCTCGAGTTCTGAACAACGAGGCGGGCGACCTCATCGAGGCCGCCCGCTCCCACTTTGCTGCTGTTGAGCTTACGCCCTCACAGGCGGGAAGCTCGCCGCCAAGCCCTTACTTCCGGGGGCAAGGCGCCTTGTAGAGCTTTTCGACTTTCTGTTCGGGCAGACCGCCCAGGCCGGCGAACGTCAGCACGGTCTTGACCGGAAAGCCGCCCTTCGGGCAGGTCTTCGGCACGCGGCCGTAGTAGATCGTCTTGCCGCCCTTCTTGATTGCCGAGCCGGCCTTGACCGAGATCGTCTTGACCGAGGCATCGTTGGCGCCCGGGGACCGTTTCGACCAGCGGCACGGCAGCTACGAGCGTCTTGCTGTAGAGACCGAAGCGCCCGTGTAGTGCGCCTTGGAGAGGATTTCCAGCAGCACAGGTTCGTGGCCGAAGGTGAAGAACGTCACGCCTCCACCGGGGGCGTAGAACGATTCGATCGTCGCGGTCTCAGGAACGACTTCCGAGCCGAAGGCGACCTCGCCGAGGACCTTTGCCCGGTCGGGCCCGCTTTCGAGCCCTTCGGGCATGCCTTGGGGCCCTGTCCGAGGGTTCGAGCACCGAGTCGGCGCAGGTCGGGAAGCCCGAGGGGTGCAGCACGGTGCCCTTGGGGAAGAAGAATTCCACGCCGATCAGCGGCGGCGGGTACCCGCCGTATTCGGTGCTCGTGATCGTGTATTCGGCCTGGATCGCAGCTCCTGCGCCAAGGATGTTGCCGGTGTGCGGGAAGCCCGGAATCGGCACCGGTTTAGCTTTGAAGGTCACCGTCGGCGCGGCAGCCGCGACGCCCGGAAGGACGAGCACGACGGCCATGAGGCCGAGAACGGCAAGACAGGTGGATGCTCTGCGCATCAGTCTCTCTCCTCTGTTGATGGACAGGTCCGCCTCGATCCGGGTAGGTCCGGAGCCTTGACGGTCCGGCGACATCGAGATCTCCGGCATTCGACCGGAGAACATTGGCGAGTTCCCTCTTCTAGATCAAACACACTATCCGCACCAAACGATGCGATCAACCTGCAAGAGTCACCCAACGGCCGGTTGCGGCGCCCCGGCAGCGGCTCTTCCGAATAGCTTGGCTGGACATAAGTGTAAGCATCTACTTGAGGGTTATGCTTCGGGGGTCAGCTCCAACTCGATCGCCGGCGAGCGAGACCCCCACCGGCTCCAGTAGTACCCGCCTTGGCCCTTCCTCTACACCCCCCGCGAGAATCGCCTGAATCCAAGACCCTGAGCCGTGCTCACCACCGCCTCCCCCGATCCGCCCGCGCAGTAGATGGCGAAGCCCGTTCCCATGTTGAAAGTGGAGTAGGCCGCTGCCGGGTCCAGCTCGGCCTGCTCGGCCAGGAAGGAGAGGACCGGCGGGACCGGCGGGAGTCGCTCGATCCGGTAGGTCAGTGCCTTTGGCGGGCGCATCAGCTTGAGCATCCCGTGACCGGTCACATGGCTCAGGTAGCTGATCGGCAGACCCTGCTCGAGTAGAGCGGCCACCAACGGCACGTAGCCGATCGACGGCGCCAGCAGAGCCTCTCCGAAGCCGCGTCCCGTCGGAGAGCTCCGTGGCGTAGCCCGCCGGCAGCCGCCCGGCGATCAGCCTAGCGAGCGACGCCCCGTTGGCATGCAGGCCGCTCGAAGCCACCAGCACGATCTCATCGCCCGCTCGCAAGGCGTCCCCGAGGATCGGAGAGCATCCCTCCGGCACGGCGCCGACGGCCGCGCCGGCGAGCTCGATCTCCTCCTCGGCCAGCAGGCCCGGCAGAGAAGGCGACTCTCCCCCGCCCCATGCGCAGCCGGCATCTACACAGGCCCTCTGCCAACCCTCGACCAGGGCTCGAGAGCGCTCCTCGTGGCTGTACCAAGCCGAGCTGCCGGTGGCGAAGTAGGCGTTGACGACGATCGGCAGCGCGCCGACGCAGCAGAGGTCGTTGACGATCGCTGCGACAGTGTCGTAGGCGACCTCGGCGAAGCGGTTTATCCCCTGCTCCTCGAGCACCGCACGGGCGATCATCGACTTCGTGCCCAGGCCCTCGACGACGAACGCCAGCGTCTGCCCTCCCAGCTCGAACACGAACGCCGGCTCGCCGCGCGAGGCGTCCAGCGCCCGGCCGCCTCTGGCCGCCATCAGCGTGGAGGTCGCCAGCGCGCTGGTCATCGCCAGACGCTTGCCCGCGTCCAGCACCTCGTAGTCCACGCCTGCCGCCCGGTAGCTCGCGCCGTTGCCGCTCATCCGCGATGATCCTAAGCCCTGCCGCCACCGAGGAGGATCGATGGACTTCCAGCCGAGCCAGCTTTGTACTGAATTCGTGGAGCGCCTGAACGCGTTCATGGACCAGCACATCTATCCGGCCGAGGCGGTCTATCAGCGCCAGATGGAGGAGTCCGGCGACCCCCACCACCAGCCCGCGATCATGGAGGAGCTGAAGGTGCGGGCCCGCGAGGCCGGGCTGTGGAACCTGTTCCTGCCCGACGCCGAGCACGGCGCCGGGCTCTCGAACGCCGACTACGCGCCGCTGGCCGAGATCCTCGGCCGCTCGCCGATCGCCTCCGAGGCCTGCAACTGCTCGGCCCCGGACACCGGCAACATGGAGGTCCTTCACCAGTTCGGCACGCCCGAGCAGAAGGAGCGCTGGCTGTCCCCTCTGCTGGAGGGGGAGATCCGCTCGGCCTTCGCGATGACCGAGCCCGACGTCGCGAGCTCCGATGCCACCAACATCCAGCTGCGCATCGAGCGCGACGGCGACGACTATGTGCTCAACGGGCGCAAGTGGTGGACGACCAACGCCCTGCACCCGCACTGCCGGATCATGATCGTGATGGGCAAGACCCAGCCCGACGCCGCCACCTACAAACAGCAGAGCCAGATCCTCGTTCCGATGGACACGCCCGGGGTGAGCATCGTGCGCAGCCTGAAAGTGTTCGGCTACGAGGACCAGGACGGCCACGGCGAAGTCGACTTCAAGGACGTGCGCGTGCCCGTCGGCAACCTGATCGCCGGCGAGGGCGACGGCTTCATGATCGCCCAGGCGCGCCTCGGCCCGGGACGGATCCATCACTGCATGCGTGCCATCGGAGCAGCCGAGCGGGCGCTGGAGATGATGTGCAAGCGCGCCGTCTCGCGTGTCACCTTCGGCCAGCCGATCGCGATGCGCGGCAACATCCAGGACTGGATCGCCGAGTCGCGCATCGAGATCGAGATGGCACGACTGCTGACGCTGAAGGCGGCATGGCTGATGGACACCGTCGGCAACCGTCACGCCCGCACCGAGATCGCCGCCATCAAGGTCGCCGCGCCGAACGTCGCGCTGAAGGTGCTCGACCGGGCGATCCAGGTGCATGGCGGAGGCGGCGTCTCGCAGGACTTCGGTCTCGCCACCGCCTACGCGCACCTGCGCACCCTGCGACTCGCCGACGGCCCCGACGAGGTGCACAAGCTCTCGATCGCCCGACGAGAGCTCTCGCCCTACATTCCTCGCTGAGACCGCCCTCTCCCGGCGGCTCCCGCCTCGCACACCTGCCCAGAACGCCCATCACGATTCAGATCGGCACGCAACTCCGGGGATCGGATGGGTTTATTAGACGCGGTAAAGGTTGAGTAGAGATGCCGCTACCGGGGTAGCCCACATGGGCCGGGAAGTCCTTGGCACGTGACCACGAGGGAAGTGGAGGCCGTTTCCGCATGGAGAGGTTTCGTCGTTCCGTCCTGCTGATGCTGTTCAGCTGCCTGACCTTCGCCGCCTTCGCGCCCGGCGCCAACGCCGCCGGATTCGGGGTCGCCAGCTTCGAAGCCGGCACCTGCAACGGGAAAACAGAAGCCGAAGCGGAATCATGCAAATACTCCAGCCCGGAAAGCGTCTTCTACACCCAGGCCGCCGGTCATCCGCCGTTCGGCCTGACCGGCTTCGAAGTCGCGCACACCGGCGAAGGAGAAAACCGCAGGCCGACCGGCGAACCGCTCAAGCGCCTTCGCGTCGACGTGCCTCCCGGCTTGGCGGCCGACCCCGTCAGCGCTGGGCTCCTGCCCTCGTGCCCAGTTCGAAAGCGAACCGAAACTGTGCCCGGCCGACAGCAAAGCTGGCTTCACCACACTTGAAGCGGTCGCCACGCTGCCCTTGCTCGGCGAAAAAATCCTCAAACTCAAAGGAAACGTCTACAGCCTCCCGCAGGAACCCGGCCTGCCGCTCCTGTTCGGGGTCGAAGTGGAAGGCGTCGAACCGCTGGTGTCCTCGGTCAAGCTGTTCCTCGAAGGCCACGTCAGCTCGGTACCGGAAGCGGCGATCGCCGGTCGCGTTCCATCCGGCGACTTCCACGAGTGGTTTGAAATCAACAACATCCCCAGCGAAGTCGCCGTGAAAGTGGGACCCCTTCCCGTCGCCAATGCGCCCCTGGCGACGCTCACCTCGAAGCTGTTCTTCAATGGGCAGGCGGGCAAGGAAGGCAAAGAAAACTTCCTCACGCTGCCCAGCGTGTGTGGGCCGCGGACGCTGTCCACCTCCTACGTCGAACTTGAATCCAAGACGGGCGAAAAGGGCTCGGCTCCCACCGTGCCCCCGGTCGGAATCACGGGCTGTGGAAACGTGCCGTTCAAACCGACCGCCGTGGTCAAACCCGAATCGAGCATCCACGACGGGCCCGATGGCGCCGAAACGATCGTGAAGGTCCCCCAGCAGGAACACTCGAGCGAAATCAACACCTCGGCCATCGCCGACGCCCATGTGACGCTGCCCGAAGGGCTGACCCTCAACCCCTCCGCCGGTCACGGCCTGGAAGCCTGCACGCCCGCCCAGGTCGCCTTTGGCTCGGCCGCAACCCCGAGCTGCCCGGCGGGATCGAAACTCGGCACCGTGACGATCGAAACGGACCTGCCGCCCAACAGCCTCACGGGCAGCCTCTATCTGGCGGCGCCGAAAGGGCTGCCGATCGGCGAACCGCCCGTTCACCGTCTACCTCGTGGCCCAGAGCGTCTACAACGTCACCGTCAAGCTGGAAGGCAAGGTCGAAGCCAACCGCGCCACCGGCAGGCTCGAAGTGAGCTTCCTGAAAAACCCTCAGCTTCCCTTCAGCGAACTGCGGCTGAAGCTCAACGGCGGCCCTTACGCGCCGCTGGCCAACCCACTTGGCTGCGGCCCGGCCTCGACGAGCTCGTCGTTCCTTCCCTACTCCAGCACGACCAGCTTCGCGAGCTCCAGCCCCTTCGCGACCACCGGATGCCCCGCCTCGCTGCTGTTCGCACCCACGCAGAGCACGACCGACAGTTCGAACAAGGGTGGCGCGTTCACCTCACTTCACCCTCAACGCCACCCGGACGGAAGGCCAGCAGTACCTGTCCTCGATCAACACCACGCTGCCTGCCGGCCTCGTCGGCCTGATCCCGTCGGTGAAGCTGTGCCAGGAACCGCAGGCAGCCGCCGGCTCCTGCGCCTCGACGAGCCAGGTCGGCACCGTCGACGGCGACAGCGGGCTCCGGCACCCCCTTCTCGTTCACCGGCCCGGTGTACCTCACCGGACCAACCGGCAGCGCGCCCTACGGCCTCTCGATCCCGATCGAGGCAAAGGCCGGGCCGATCGATCTCGGCCTTCTCACACACGAGGATCGCCCTCAATGTGGACCCGCATACCGCTCGGGTGATCGCATCCGGCGCGATCCCGACGATCTTCAAGGGCGTACCCCTGCGGCTGCGCACCCTGAGCGTCTCGATCAACAAGTCGAAGTTCCTCTTCAACCCCTCCAACTGCGGAGCGCTCAGCACCGACACGACGTTCGGCTCCTCCTCGAGCGCAACCAAGGCGCTCTCCTCGGCCATTCCAGGTCACCAGCTGTAGCGCCCTGGCCTTCAAACCGGTCTTCGGCGCTTCGAGCCCGTCGAAAACCTCCAGATCCAACGGCGCCAGCCTGATCGTCAGCTACACCCAGCCCGGCAGCGAGGCCAACATCAAGTCGGTCGTCGCGACGCTGCCCTCGCAGCTACCCTCGCGACTGACCACCCTCCACCAGGCCTGTCCCGAAGCGACGTTCGCCGCCAACCCCAAGACCTGCCCCGCGGGCTCGCTGGTCGGTAGCGCCAACGTCGGCACACCGGTGTTGCCCGAACACCTCACCGGGCCGGCCTACCTGGTCTCCCACGGCGGCGCGGCGTTCCCCAACCTCGTGCTGATCCTCGAAGGCGACCACGGTGTGCGCGTGATCCTGGAAGGCACCACCAACATCAAGAAGGGGATCACGACCTCGACGTTCGCATCGGTGCCCGACGTGCCGGTCTCGAGCTTCGAACTGAACCTGCCGACCGGCCCCCACTCGGCGCTCGGCTCCTTCGGCAGCCTCTGCTCAAAGCCCCTCTACGTCCCCATCGGGCTGACCGCGCAGAGCGGCGCGACGATGAAGCAGAACGTTCGCCTCTCGGTCGGCAGCTGTCACATCAAGCTGCTCAGCCACCGGATCAGGAAGCACACCCTGATCGCCCGCGTCCAGGTCTACACCGCCGGACGCCTCAGCCTCACCGGCAAGGGCCTCCACACCGTCTACAAGAAGGTCAAAGGCCCGGGCATCATCACCATCAAGGCCCCGATCTCGATCAAGGGCCGCCACGCCCTCGCCGCCGGCGGACAGCTGAAGGTGCGAGTCCGCGTCGGCTTCAACCCGAAGCACAAAAACGAATACCACTCGGCGGCGTTCACCAAGGTCACCTTCAAGCACTAGCCTGGGCGGCATGAGAGCCGCTGTCATCGCCTCCCTGTGCGCCGCAATCAGCATCTGCGGCGCACACGGGAGCGCCCTGGCCGCATCCGCCCTCACCGCAACCGCCACCCCGTCCGAGCTTCCGATCGGCAGGCACGCTGACGGTAAGCGGAAAGCTCGCCGAAGCGGGCTCGACGCCCCTCGCCCTTCAGGCGAGCCCCTATCCCTATCGCTCCTTCACCGCGATCGGCCACACGACCTCGCGCAACGGACGGAACCTTCTCGTTCACCGGCGTGCGTCCGCAGGAGAACACCCACCTGCGCGTCACACTCGAAGGCGCCGCACCGGCCGCCGGCGAACCGATCAGCGTGATCGTCGACCCCGTCGTCGCGATCAACTCGCAGAGCCTCGGGCCGGGCCGAGTGCGTCTGAGCATCCGGATCCGCCACATCGCCACCCAAGGCTCATCGCCGAGCACCGCACACTGGTACCTCGCCCCCCGCGGAAGCGATCACTTCAGCCCTGCCGCGGAAACGCCCACCCGTGAGATCTCGCTCCGGCATCACCTACTCCAGTGCGATCGTCGATCCCCCCAGCCGCCACTTCCTCTATCGGGTCTGCCTGAACCCGAGCTGGGAAGCCGCCATGGGCTCGCCATCGAGCCATGGCACCTGTCCCGGTCACGCCTTCAGGCTTCCCGTCGCACACCCACGCGCCGCCCACGCCTCGCTCGAGTACGGCGGGGAAGGCCATGGCCGACCTCAGCCCCCCTTCCCCTCTCAGTCCGCGATCTCCGCCGCCGCCCGCTATCTCGCCGGGAGGGCCGGACGCACCTCCTTCGCCGTCCTCGACAGCAGCGGACGCCTCAGCGGACTGAACACACGCGCGCACTTCCAGACCGCGAGCGTGATCAAGGTGATGATGCTCGTCGCCTACCTGCAGAGGCTCCAAGCCCGCCACGCCGGCCTGCAGGCGAGCGACCGCGCCCTGCTCTATCCGATGATCCACGAATCCAACAACGACGACGCCTCGGCCGTCCTCGGCATCGTCGGCGAGTCGGCCGTCGAGCGGGTCGCCCACGAAGCCGGCATGTCCGACTACGTGCCGGGAGTGGGCTGGTGGGCCTACTCCCAGACCTCCGCCGCCGATCAGGCACGCTTCTTCGCCCAGCTCGAAAAGCTCACCCCGCGGCGCTTCTACCCCTACGAGCGGGGCCTGATGTCGACGATCGAGCCCGAACAGAGCTGGGGCGTGCCACCCGTCGCCCGGCCCAACTGGCAGGTCTTCTTCAAGACCGGGGCGCTGCCCTCCGAGGGACTCTTCAACGAGGTCGCTCGCCTCGAGCGCCCCGGCATCACCTTCACCGTCGCTGTCTTCACCGACGGAGACCCCTCGATGGCCTACGGCGAGCAGACGATCGAAGGCATCGGCTCGATCCTTTTGGCCCACACGCCATGAGCAGCCTCATCCACTCCGAGCGTCCCGCGCGCCGGCGAGCCGGAGGGCCTCTTGATCCTTCACCACGGCCGCGGCGCCGACGAGCACGACCTGCTCCCCCTCGCAGACGTCCTGGACCCCGGCCGCCGACTTCACGTCGTCACCCCCCGAGCGCCGCTGCAGCTACCCGGCTCGCTCGGCTACCACTGGTATCTGGTGCCCAAGGTCGGACACCCCGACCCCGACACCTTCAGCGCGGCGCATGCGGCGCTCGCCGAGCTGCACGACGAGCTCCGCGACAGGACCGGGATCGAGCCCGCGCGCACCGTGCTGGGCGGTTTCTCGATGGGGTGCGTGATGAGCTATGCCCTGGGCCTGGACGGATCGCGCCCGGCGCCCGGCGGCATCCTGGCCTTCTCCGGCTTCATCCCGACCGTCACCGGCTGGCAGCCCGAGCTGGACGCCCGCAAGGGGGCTCGAGGTCTTCATCGCCCACGGCCGCCACGATGCGGTGATCCCGGTCGAGCTCGGACGTCGAGGCCGCGGAGCGCCTGCGCGCAGGGGGCCTGGCGGTCGACTACCACGAGTCCGAGGCCTCCCACCACATCGATCCCCGCGAGCTGCCCGCCGCCGCCACGTGGCTGGAGCGCCTGCGCGACGGCGCGGTTTCGCCGTAGCAGGCACCGACCGAAGGGCATAAGGTTCCCAGCGGCATCACGCAACGTTCAGAGAGGGAGTCGCGTGTCGGTCACAGCCTTTGCTCCACAGCCGCCACGAGGGCGCAAGACTGCGCGTCCTGATCGTCGGCGCCGGCTTCGGCGGGATCGCCGCCGCGGTCGAGCTGCGCAGGCACGGGATCACCGACATCGCGATCCTCGAGAAGGCGCCCGACCTGGGCGGGACGTGGTTCCACAACAGCTATCCCGGCGCCGCCTGCGACGTCCCCAGCCACCTCTACTCCTTCTCCTTCGCCCAGCGCCGCGACTGGTCGCGGCTGTGCTCCCCCCAGCGGGAGATCCACGACTACATCCACCAGGTCGCCCGCGAGCAGCGCGTCGAGGAGCTCGTCCAGTGCGGACAGACGGTCACCTCGCTGCCGCTGGGACGAGGAGAGCCATCTCTGGTCGGTCGACACCGAACAGGGTTACAGCCGGCAGGCCGATGCGCTGATCCTCGCAACCGGTCAGCTTCACAAACCCCACACGCCCGCCATCCCCGAAGCCGAGGGCTTTCAGGGACACAGCTTCCACTCCGCCGAATGGGACCACGACTACCCCCTCCAGGGCAAGCGCGTCGGGGTCATCGGGACGGGCGCGAGCGCCGTCCAGCTCGTGCCCGAGATCGCCTCCCAGGTCGCTCAGCTGACCGTCTTCCAGCGCACCGGGAACTGGTTCTTGCCGCGCAAGAACAGGCCCTACCCCGCCCTCGCCAAGGCCGCCTTCGAAGGGATTCCGGGCCTGCAGGAGCTCAGACGGCGATTCGTGTTCCACTACGGCGAGTCGCTGACCATGCTGATCCGCCACCCCAGCACCTTCGGGCGCATCGGGCGCGCCCGCTCGGCCGCCTTCATGCGCTCCCAGCTGAAGGACCCCGCGCTGCGCGAGAAGGTCTGGCCCGACTACACCTTCGGCTGCAAGCGGGTCCTCTTCAGCTCCCACTTCCTGCCGGCCCTGGAACGGCCGAACGTGGAGCTCGTCACCCACGCCGTCAGCTCCGTCTCGGCCGGCGGCGTCGTGACCGAGGACGGCGCCAACCACGAGCTCGACTGCATCATCTGGGCCACCGGCTTCAAGACCACCGACTTCATGTTCCCGATGGCGGTCGTCGGGCGCGACGGGCGAGAGCCTCAGCGAGAGCTGGGGCGCACGGAGCCCACGCCCATCTCGGCATGTGCGTCCCCGGCTTTCCCAACCTGTTCGTCATGTACGGGCCCAACACCAACACCTCCGGTGGCTCGATCATCTTCTACCTCGAGCGCCAGGCCGCCTACATCCGCCAGGCCCTGCAGCATCTCGGCGCCCGCGGAGCCGCCTCGATCGAGGTCCTCGAGGAGGTCGAGTCCTCCAGCGACCATGCCCTCCAGCACCGCTTCGCCGGCACCGCCTGGACCGAGTGCGACTCCTGGTATCGAGACGGCCGCGGTCGGATCGTCACCAACTGGCCCGGCTACATGCGCGAGTACTCCAAGCAGACCGCCCAGGCTCGACGCGAGCGAGTACCGCTTCGCATCGCCCGGCGCATCCCCGGCGCTCGCGGGCGCGGGCGCCGGTCAAACCCAGGCGACAGAGAGGCCCTCCTGATGCACGACTACATAATCGTCGGAGCGGGCTCGGCCGGCTGCGTTCTCGCCAACCGCCTCTCCGAGGATCCCTCGGTGAAGGTGCTGCTGCTCGAGGCCGGCGGCTCGGACCGCTCGCTGAAGATCAAGATCCCCGCCGCCTTCCCACAGCAGTTCCACACCAAGCTCGACTGGGACTTCGCCACCGAGCCCGAGCCCCACGTCGACGGTCGCTCCCTGTTCGTCCCCCGCGGCAAGTCGATCGGCGGATCGAGCTCGATGAACGCGATGCTCTACGTCCGAGGCCGGCCCTTCGACTACGACAGCTGGGAGGCCCAGGGCGCGCCCGGCTGGGGCTATCGCGACGTGCTCCCCTACTTCATCAAGTCCGAGGACAACGTCCGCGGGGCATCGGAGTACCACGGCGCGGGCGGCCCTCTTCGGGTCAGCGAGCAGCGCTCCCCACGGCCGCATGAACAGGCGCCTGCTGGATGCCAGCGAGGCGGCGGGCATCCCCCGCATCGCCGACTACAACGGCCCCGAGCAGGACGGCGCCTCGATGTTCCAGGTGACCCAGAAGGACGGCAAGCGCTTCAGTGCCGCCGACGCCTACCTTCATCCCGTCACCTACCCGGCCCAACCTCCAGGTCAGAAGCGGCGTCACCGTGCTCGGCATCGAGCTCGAGGGCAAGCGGGCCGTCGGCGTGAGGGTGCGCAAGGGACGCAGCGGCGAGCGAGGTGATGCGGGCCGGCCGGGAGGTGCTGCTCTCCGCCGGGGCGATCGGCTCGCCACAGCTGCTCCAGCTCTCCGGCATCGGGGCCGGCGATGAGCTGCGCGAGGCCGGCGTGGCGGTTCGCCACGAGCTTCCCGGCGTTGGGAGAAACCTGCAGGACCATCCCTTCGTCACCGTCATCTGGGAGGTCAACGACCGGGAGACCCTCTACGGCGCCGACAAGCCCAAGCCGCTGGCCGAGTGGCTGCTGCGCAAAACCGGAAAGCTCAGCTCGACCGTGGCCGAGGTGGTCGCCTTCACCCGCACCCGCGGCGGCCTGCCCGCCCCCGACATCCAGTTCCACATGGGCGCCGCCTACTTCGAAGACCACGGCGCAGAGGAATACGACGGGCACTGCATGGTCATCGCCCCCGTCCTCGTCTCCCCCAAGGCCCGCGGACGGGTGTGGCTGCGCTCCGCCGACCCGACCGCCAAGCCCCGCATCCTCACCAACTCGCTCTCCGAGCCCGAGGACGTCGAGTCGATGGTCGCCGGCATGAGGCTCGCACGCGAGATCGCCGGGCAGGAACCGCTCCGCCAGACCCTCGTCAAGGAGCTGAAGCCCGGCCCCTCGACCGTCGATCGCAACGAGCTCGAGGCCGACCTGCGACGCCGGCTGATGCTGATCTACCACCCCGTCGGCACCGCCCGCATGAGCGACACCCACGAGCAGGCCGTCGTCGATTCGAAGCTCCGCGTCCATGGCCTGGAGGGTCTGCGTGTGATCGACGCCTCGGTCATGCCCACGATCGTCGGCGGCAACACCAACGCCCCCACCATCATGATCGCCGAGCGGGGCGCCGATCTGATCCGCGGGCGGGCCTAGCCTTATGGCGGAGGACCGATGAGCATCCACCTCAACTACCACCGCAAGGGCGAGGGGCCGCCGCTGGTCCTCCTGCACGGGATCGGCCACCACTGGCAGGCCTGGAAGCCGGTGATCGAGCTGCTGGAGGGCGACTTCGACGTGCTCGCCTGCGACTCGCCGGGCTTCGGCGCTCGGCCCCCGCTGCCCGCCGGCATCGAGCCCACCATCACCTCCTACGCCGACGCCTTCGAGTGGTTCCTCGCCGAGCTGGGCCTGGAACGCCCTCACGTGGCCGGCAACTCGATGGGCGGCGCGATCGCCCTCGAGCTGGCCCGCCGCCGCGCCGTCAGCTCGGTCACCGCGATCTCCCCGGCGGGCTTCTGGACGGCCGCCGAGCGGCGCTTCTGCCAGCTCTCCCTGAGCGCCCTCGCGAGCACCCCTCCCGCCGCCCGTCCCGCGGTCGAAGCCGGCCGCCCGCACCCGCGCCGGACGCATCGCCCTCTTCTCCCAGACCTTCGGCTACCCCGCTCGGCTGCCGGCCGAGGAGGCCGTCGCGACGCTCAGGGACGCCTGGGCATCGCCGATCTTCGCCGAGGCGCTGAAGGCCTTCGACTCATACACCTTCGACAAGCCCGACCAGCTTCGAAACACGCCCGTCACCGTCGCCTGGGGCATCCGCGACAAGCTGCTTCCCTACCGCCTCCAGGCTCCGCGCGCGCGCTGCATTGATGCCCTGGGCGACGCATGTGGCGCTCGGCGCCGGGCACGTCCCCTTCTACGACGACCCGGCGGCCGTGGCCGCGACGATTGCTGCTCGTGCGAAGGCGGGCGAGACGGCCGCTAGAACGGCTTCACGGCCATGAGGAAGATCGTCACCACGATCAGCAGGAGCGTCAGCGCGGTCCAGCTCAGCACCGTGTGAAGCGTGGCGGCGTAGGCCATCTCATCGCCCGCCTCGGAATGGGCGATCAGGCTCTCCTCGCCTTTGCGAAGCACCGTCGCCCCCAGCCCGGCGATCACGACCAGAAGGACGAAGCCGATCGTCACCCATGCCTTCGACCACAGGTGGGCGTCGCTGGCCAGGTAGATGCCGGCCGCCAGCACCACCACGATCGTCGGCCCGGTGATGCGCTTGGAGAAGGCGATCTGCAGGCGATGGAAGTTCGCCCGTGCGGCGATCGGGGCCTTCGCATTGACCGTCAGGAAGACCGGATAGGCGAACAGTGCCCCGAAGGCGACGACGACGGCGGTGATGTGAAGCCACAGCACCACGTCGTAGAAGCGCACGGTTGCCAGCGCGTTCATTGCGCTGAAGGCTACCGGAGGCTCAGGACTCCGACCTCATCCCCCGCAGCACCAGATCCAGGTGGCGGCGCCAATCCCAGCCCGAGGCGCCCCTGTCGATCGTGGCGCAGACCCCGCACATGACCATCGGGATGTCCGCCGCGCGGAAGTCCCGCCGTAGCCTTCCCGACCTGCGCGCTCGCTTGACCAGCGCAGTGGCCAGGCGCATGAACTCGATCCGCTCCTCCTCGGCCTGGGCGAAGACGCGCTCCCCGCCCGCCATGAAGGCGAAGCGCGTGGCGGCGTCCTCGGCCATCGAGGCGGCATTCGCCCGTATCGTCCCCGTCAGAAGCTCCAGAGAGTCGCTCTTCCTCGTCGGCCAGCGCCTCACTCATGCGCTGGTTGAACAGGCCGAAGCGCTCGCGCACCAGCTCGCCCATCAGCGCCTCCTTGTCGGCGAAGTGGCGGTAGACCGTGCCCACCCCCACTCCCGCCTGGCGCGCCACATCGTCGATCCCCACCTCGGGCCGCTCGCTGGCGAACAGCTCCCGGGCCGCGACGAGGATGCGCTCGCGGTTGCGTCGAGCGTCGGCTCGCATCGCTCGCACCGGGGGCTTGATGGGCTGGATGCTCATGGTCTCTTTCAGTCAGAACGGGAGGAGACTGCAAACGGAATCCTAGCTCCGTATGATTTTCGATGCAATCGGAAACGGAGTTCACCTTCCATGACACTGGATACGCAACGCGCAAAGAACATGGCCCTGTTGCTGCTGGCGATGACCCAGTTCGTGGTCGTCATCGATGCCTCGATCGTCAACATCGCGCTGCCCTCGATCGGCGTCGCCCTGCACTTCTCCCAGGCCAACCTGTCCTGGGTGGTCAACGCCTACACCCTCACCTTCGGCGGCTTCCTGCTGCTCGGAGGACGCCTGGCCGACCTGATGGGTCGCCGGCGCATGTTCATGATCGGCCTCGTCGTCTTCTCACTCGCCTCCCTGCTGGGCGGGCTGGCGCAGTCCGAGGCCTGGCTGATCGCCGCCCGGGCGGTGCAGGGCCTTGGCGCCGCGATCGTGTCCCCCGCGGCCCTCTCGATCATCACCACGACCTTCGCCGAAGGCGAGGAGCGAAACCGCGCACTGGGCGTCTGGGGCGCCGTCGCCGGAGCGGGCGGAGCGGCCGGCGTGCTGCTCGGAGGGGTGCTCACCAGCGGGCTCAGCTGGCGCTGGGTGCTGTTCGTCAACGTGCCGATCGGGCTGCTGTGCACCGTGCTCGCGCCCCGCGTGCTGGTCGAGAGCCATGCGGAATCGGAGAACCGCGAATTCGACATCCCGGGCGCGGTCACGGTGACGGCGGGCCTCGCGCTGCTCGTCTACGCGCTCGTCGACGCCGTCAACGTCGGCTGGGGCTCGACCGCGACGATCGGGAAGATCGCCGGCGCGGTCGTCCTTTTGATCGTCTTTGTCTTCATCGAGCAGCGCCGCGAGTCGCCGATCATGCCCTTCTCGATCTTCCGCCTGCGCACGCTGCGCGGCGCCAACGCGGTTGCCCTCTTGATCGGCATGTCGCTGTTCTCGATGTTCTTCTTCGTCTCGCTCTACATGCAGCAGGTGCTCGGCTTCACGCCCCTGCACGCAGGGCTCTCCTACCTGCCGCTGGCTGTAGGCATCATCCTCTCGGCCGGCGCCGCCTCGGTGCTTGTCACCCGTGTCGGCTTCAAGCCGGTGCTCCTGAGCGGGCTGATGTTCATCGCCGTCGGCCTGCTGTGGTTCTCCCAGATCCGCACCCACGGCTCCTTTGGCGTCGACGTGCTCGGGCCCTCGCTGCTGGCCGCGATCGGGCTGGGCCTGTCGTTCGTCCCCGTCACGATCGCCGCCGTCACCGGCACCGAGCCACACGAGGCGGGCCTCGCCTCGGGCCTTGTCAACACCGCCCAGCAGGTCGGCGGCGCGCTCGGCCTGGCGATCCTCGCAACGATCGCCAACACCCGCACCAAGGACATCCTCCGAGGCGGCGGGCACGAAATCCACTACGCCCTGACACAGGGCTTCAGCCGGGCCTTCCTCGTCGGGGCCGGGTTCGCGCTGGTGGGCGCCGTGCTGACCGTGCTCCTGATCTCCTCACGCGACAGCCGCCAGCACTCCGAAAGCGGCGGGGGATCGAGAGCGCGACCGGGGTCGAGTCGGTCGGCTGAGGAGACCTCGCCTTCGATCAAGCAGCTCGGAGCTATCTCCTTTCCTGCGGACTGAGCAAGCTCGTCACCCGACAGCGCACCCTCCTTTGCCCCGAGGGTCCTCGTCCAGTACCTTCATCCCCGTGAGGCTCGAGGAACTCGAGAAGGCGGTCGAGCAGGGCACGGTCGACACGGTGCTGCTGGCGATCACCGACATGCAGGGGCGCCTGCAGGGCAAGCGGCTGACCGCAACCCACTTCCTGGCCGAGGTCGTCGACCACGGCGCCGAGGGCTGCAACTACCTGCTCGCCGTCGACGTCGACATGGCGACCGTCGAGGGCTATGCGATGTCCTCCTGGGAGCGCGGCTACGGGGACATGATGATGGTCCCCGACCTCGACACCCTGCGCCCGGTGCCCTGGCAGGAGGGAACGGTCATCTGCCTGGCCGACGTCGCCTGGCTCGACGGCTCGGAAGTCGTCGCATCGCCGCGACAGATCCTGCGCCGCCAGCTGGCGCGGCTGGAGGAGCGGGGCTGGATCGCCAACGCCGGCACCGAGCTGGAGTTCATGATCTTCCTTGACACCTACGAGGAGGCATGGCACAAGAGCTACCGCGACCTCCGCCCCGCCAACCTCTACAACGTCGACTACTCGCTGCTCGGAACCGCTCGCGTGGAGCCGCTGATCCGCCGCATCCGCAACAGCATGGCCGCCGCCGGCATGGTCGTCGAGGACTCAAAGGGCGAGTGCAACTTCGGCCAGCATGAGATCAACTTCCGCTACGCCGACGCGCTGCGCACAGCCGACGAGCACGCGATCTTCAAGAACGGCGCCAAGGAGATCGCCTCCCAGGAGGGCGTGGCGCTCAGCTTCATGGCCAAGTACGACGAGCGCGAGGGCAACTCCTGTCACATCCACTTCTCCCTCGCCGAGAATTCGAACCCACCCGCCCCTCTCTTTGCCCGCGAGGAGAACGATGGCCTGTTCGACTCCTTCCTCGCCGGCCAGCTCGCCTGCCTGCGCGAGATGACCCTGATGCTGGCCCCCAACGTCAACTCCTACAAGCGATATGCGGCGGCGAGCTTCGCTCCCACCGCCGTCGCCTGGGGCCAGGACAACCGCACCTGCTCACTGCGAGTTGTCGGGCACGGGCCCTCCAAGCGCTTTGAGAACCGAGCCGGCGGGGCCGATCTGAACCCCTACCTCGCACTGGCCGCGATCATCGCCTCGGGCCTGCACGGCCTCGACAATGCGCTCGAGCTCGAGCCCCCGCTGGAGGGCAACGCCTATACCGCCGCAGAGCGACCGCGCGTGCCCCAGACGCTGCGCGACGCGCGTGACCTGTTCGCCTCAAGCGATGTCGCGCGCGAGGCATTCGGCGAGGAGGTCCTCGCTCACTACGTCAACGCCGCCGATGTCGAGCTCGCCGCCTTCCAGTCCGCCGTCACCGACTGGGAGCGCTTTCGAGGGTTCGAGCGGCTGTGATCGGGTCTGGAAGCGGTGGCCGGTAGGCAGCAGCGAAAGGTCGTGCCCGCCCCACTCGATGCGGTGTTCGCGCCCGTTCGCTCGCAAACGGCGTTCGAGGAGACCGTCGACAGGCTCGGAACCGCGATCAAGCTCGGCCTGCTTCCGCCCGGCTCCCAACTGCCGGCCGAGCGTGAGCTCTGCGCCCGTCTGGGCATCGCCCGCTCGACTCTGCGCCAAGCGCTCACCGCGCTGACCCAGAGCGGCCACGTGTTCGCCACCCGTGGCCGCGGAGGCGGGACCTTCGTGTCCGATCCTCAGCCGCCGGCGGACCCTCCCTCGGCCCTGATGCTGTCCCAGTGGCGAGAGACCTGCGACGAACGTCTGGCCGTCGAGCTGGGCGTGGCGGTGCTGGCCGCCGACCGGGCGAGCGCCGCCGAGCTGGACGTCCTCGATGAGGTCGCCTCGACGCTCGAGGACACGCTCGAGGACTTCGCCGCCTACCGCCAGGCGGACATCAGGCTGCACGTCGGGCTGGCCGAGGCGACCGGCTCGACCAGGCTGGTTCGGGCGATGACCGAGGTGCAGGGCGCGATGACCGACCTGATCGCCTACATCGCCCATCCTCCCGAGGTGCTGGCCTCCTCAAACGCCCAGCACCGGCGGCTGCTCTCCGCCGTTCGAGAGGGCGACTCGATGCGCGCCGCACTGGTCGTGACCGACCATCTCCAGGGGACCGAGCACGTGCTCGCGGGCCTTCTGCCGAGCGGCTGACGGGCGCATCTCAGGCCCGTCTTCTCCCCTTGGCCAAGTGTCCGGAGAGGCTCCGGAGATTTGCGCCGGCCGCACTTGACTTCTGTCCACGTTCGCGCCTATTGTCACGATCGAAGGACGGAAGACCAAACCTTTTCTTCTCCAGGGGGCTAGCCGATGAGCACAGCCGGGACTCTGACAAGCGACGAGCAGCGGCTCGCCGAGCTGGGCTACAAGCAGGAGTTGAAGCGTGGCTGGAGCGGGTTCTCCAACTTCGCGATCTCGTTCTCGATCATCTCGGTGCTGGCCGGCTGCTTCACCACATACGGGCAGGCACTGAAGAACGGCGGACCGATCGCGATCTCGATCGCCTGGCCGCTGATCAGCGTGATGATCCTGTTCGTCGCCTTCTCCATGTCCGAGCTGGCCTCATCGATGCCCACGGCGGGCGGCATCTACTACTGGGCCTCGAAGCTCGGCGGCGCCGGCTGGGGCTGGTTCACCGGCTGGTTCAACCTGATCGGGCTGGTCGCCGTGGTCGCATCCGTGGACTACGTGTGCGCGACCTTCCTGATGAACCTGCTGGGCCTCTACGACGTCCACTTCATCTTCAACTTCGCCAAGGCGACAGCGTTCACCGACGTGCACTACAGCGCCCATGTGAACTTCGCGCTGTTCGCCATCATCCTCGCCATTCACGGGATGATCAACGTCTTCTCCAGCCACCTCGTCTCGCTGTTCAACGGCATCTCGGTGTGGTGGCATCTGATCGGCGTCAGCGTGATCATCGTGCTGCTGATCGCCGTGCCGAGCCATCACGCGAGCCTGTCCTACGTGTTCGGGCACCGCGCCAACATCTCAGGCTTCGGCGGGCACAGGTACTGGTTCTATGTTCTGCCGCTCGGCTTCCTGCTGACGATGTACACGATCACCGGCTACGACGCATCGGCTCACGTCTCCGAGGAGACGCACGGTGCCGCCGAGCAGGCCCCGAAAGGCATCTGGCGCTCCGTCTTCTACTCGGCTGTGATCGGTTGGATCGTGCTGCTGGCGATCACCTTTGCGATTCCTGCCGGCAAGGCGGGCGCGGAAGTCTACGAAGCCGGCTACCCGGCCCTCGCCATCTTTGAGTCCGCGATGAGCTCGGCGGCCGCCAAGGCAGTGATCCTGATCTCCACGGTCGGCCAGCTTTTCTGCGGCATGGCCTGCGTGACGAGCGCTTCGCGTATGACGTTCGCCTTCTCGCGCGACGGCGCCGTACCGGGACACAAGCTGTGGCGGCGACTCGGCCCGAACAAGACACCGACCTGGGCGGTGCTGTTCGTGATCCTTGCTGCCCTGATCATCACGATCCCGGCCTACTTCCCGAACCACCTGGGCACGCCCGTCGCGTTCCTGGCCGTCACCTCGATCTCCGTGATCGGGCTCTACATCGCCTACACGATCCCAGTGTTCCTGCGCTGGCGCATGAAAGACCAGTTCGAGCCCGGCTCCTGGACACTTGGCGCGAAGTACAAATGGATGAACCCGGCCGCCTTCATCTGGGTCGGCCTGTGCGTGATCATCTTCTGTCTGCCGTTCGCCCCCGCGGGCGTGTTCTTCAAGAGCGGCTTCGAATGGTCAGCCGTCAACTACGCGCCGCTGGTGACGATCGCCGTGATGGCTACTGTGACGATCTGGTACGCAGTGTCGGCGAAAAACACCTTCAAGGGCCCGGTCCGCACGATCGACGAGCTGAACCTCGAGGAGAGCCTGCCCGAGATCCATCAGGCTCCGTAGGCTGGGCTGAACATGAGCGAGAGCCTGGCAGTCCTCGAGCCCGCCACCGAGGCGGTGCTCGCCGAGGTTCCGCGCGCCGGGATCGAGGATGTCGATGCGGCCGTGCGGGCGGCCAAGGCGGCGCTGCCCGCATGGCGTGCCCTTGCGCCCGGGAAGCGTGCGGCGCTGCTCCATTCCCTGGCCGACACGCTCACCGAGCATCACGAGGAGCTGGCTGTGCTGGAGGCTCGCAATGCGGGCAAGGCGATCGTCGATGCGCGTGGCGAGATTGAAATGGTGGTGGAGACCTTCCGCTACTACGCGGGGGCGCCCGAGCGGCTGTTGGGCGACACGATCCCGGTCGCCGGCGGGCAGGCGTTCACGGTCCGTGAGCCGGTCGGTGTGGTCGGGCTGATCACACCCTGGAACTTCCCTCTGACGATTGCCTCCTGGAAGCTCGCCCCGGCGCTCGCCGCCGGCAACACGGTCGTGCTGAAGCCCGCCGAGCTGACCCCCCTGACCGCGCTTCGCTTCAGTGAGCTGGCGCTCGAGGCGGGTCTGCCCGAGGGCGTGGTCAACGTCGTCGTCGGCCCCGGACGCACCTGCGGGCAGCGCCTGGTGGAGCATCCCGACGTGGCCAAGATCGCGTTCACCGGCTCGACCGAGGTCGGCCGCTCGATCGCCGAAGGGGCTGCCGGGAGCATCAAGCGGGTCACCCTCGAGCTCGGTGGGAAGTCGGCCAACGTCATCTTCGCCGACGCCGACCTCGAGGCCGCTGCTGCCGCCGCCCCGGGTGCGATGTTCGGGAACGCCGGGCAGGACTGCTGCGCACGCTCGAGGATCCTGGTGCAGTCCTCGGCAATGGATCGCTTCATGGAGCTGCTGGAGGCGCAGGTCAAGGCGCTGCGGGTGGGCGACCCGCTCGATGAGGGCACCCAGATGGGCCCCTGATCTCCGCCGGCCAGCGAGAGACCGTCTCCTCCTTCCTCGAGGACGGCGTGCCGGTCGCCTTCAGAGGCAGTGCGCCGGAGGGCAAGGGGTTCTGGTTCGCCCCCACCGTGCTGGCTCCGGTGGAGCCGGACGCCCGGGTCGCGCGGGAGGAGGTCTTCGGACCGATCGCCGCCGTCATGAGCTTCGAGGACGAGACGCAGGCGATCGAGATGGCCAACGACACCATCTATGGTCTGTCGGGCTCGATCTGGACCCGCGACGGCGGCCGTGCGCTGCGCGTCGCACGGGCGATCGAGACGGGCGTCCTGTCGATCAACTCGAACAGCTCGGTCAGGGTCTCGACGCCATTTGGGGGCTTCAAGCAATCCGGCTACGGCCGCGAGCTGGGGCCCCATGCGCTGGAGGCGTACACGGAGGTAAAGACCATCTTCTACGCGACGGAGGAGCGATGAGCGCGACAGGCAGGCTGGCGGGGCGCGTGTGCGTCGTGACGGGAGCCAGCGGTGGGATCGGAGCGGCCACCGTCGAGCGCTTCCAGCGCGAGGGCGCCAGCGTCGTCGGCGTCGACGTGCTGAACGACTGTCCGGGCGACATGTCGCTGCAGATCGACCTGACCAGCGAGGAGCTGGTCGCCGATCTCTACCGTCAGGCGAGGGAGCGCTTCGGACGGATCGACGTGCTGTTCAACAACGCCGGATCTCCCCGCAGGACGACGCCTCCGTGCTCGACACCACGCTCGATGCCTGGGAACGCGTCCAGACGGTGAATCTCACAAGCGTCTTCTTGTGCTGCAAGCACGGCATCCCCCACCTGCTCGAGAACGACGGGCCGGCACGGGGCTCGGTCATCAACACCGCCTCCTTCGTGGCGGTGATGGGAGCGGCCACCTCGCAGATCTCATACACCGCCTCCAAGGGCGGGGTGCTGGCGCTCTCGCGTGAGCTGGGCGTGGAGTTCGCCAGGCGCGGGGTGCGGGTCAACGCGCTCTGTCCCGGTCCAGTCGACACCCCATTGCTCAAAGAGCTCTACTCCAAGGACCCCGAGCAGGCGGCCCGACGACTCGTGCACGTGCCGATGGGCCGCTTCGCCGAGGCCGAGGAGATCGCCAATGCCGCGCTCTTCCTGGCCAGCGAGGAGTCGAGCTTTGTGACCGCATCGACATTCCTCGTCGACGGGGGGCTGAGCGGGGCGTATACAACGCCTCTGGACTAGCAACCGGCCGGGGCCGCCCCGGCTTCGGGATACTGAGAGCAGATGGCCGATCAGGCGAAGCTGTATGTGATCCCCGGCTCGCACGCCTGCCGCACGGCGATGCTGATGCTGGAGCGAAAGCGGGTCCCCTACCGGACGGTCGAGCTGCTGACAGGGATGCACGGGATGGGCGTGAGGCTGCATGGCTTTCCCGGGCACCGCAAGCCGATCAGAAGCGTGGAGGGCAAGGTCGGCCCGATGCTCGGCTTCATGGACCGGATGGGAACGGTCCCGGCGCTGGCGATCGACGGGCGCAAGGTGCAGACCAACCGTGAGATCGCGCGCCACCTGGAGCAGAGCCGGCCCGAGCCTTCGCTCTATCCGGCCGACCCGGTGCGACGGCGAGCGGTCGAGGAGGCTGCCGAATGGGGCGATGAGCAGCTGCAGATGACAGCACGAAGGGTGGTGCTGTCGGGTGGCGACGACGGTGGCCTGGACTCCCTTCACATGCAGGGCGGCGAAGGCCGGTTGGGCGCCCTGCTCTCCCACAACGACACCATGCGCAAGCTCACCAACGGCTCGGCCGCCCGGCTCGTCTTCGGCGCCCCGGGCGGTAAGAGCGATGAGCTGCGTGCGACGCATCGAGCCGATGCTCGACAGGGTCGACGGCTGGATCGCCGAGGGAGTGCTGAACGGCGAGGAGCCGAACCTGGCCGACTTCACGATCGCACCCAGCCTGGCGCTCCTGACCTACTGCCTGGACATGCGAGCCGAGCTGGCCAAACGTCCGCTCCACGCCCTCATCGAGCGGCTGCTGCCGGAGCCCGCCGTAGGCTGAGCTAGGCGGTGAGGGGCGCCTCGCGGGCGCGCCTGGAGGCGCCGACCGAGGCGAGCGACGACGAGGGCGATCCCGAGCAGGGCCCGCAGACCCAGCCGCTGGCCGAGGACGAGGAAGCCGGCCAGGGCCGCCATGCCGGGCTCTAGGCTCATCAGCACACCGAAGACGGGCGGGGCTATCCGCCGCAGCGCCTCGACCTCGAATGAGTAGGGGATCGCGCCGGAGAGCACCCCGACGGCGAGCCCCGAGCGCGAGCGATTCGCCGTCGAGGAGATGGGCGCCGCCGTCGAGGATCCCGACCGGCAGCAGGGCGAGAGCGCCGACGCACATCGCGAGAGCCAGTCCGGTGGAGCCCTCGAAGGTGCGACCGAGGCGCGGGTTGAGAACGATGTATGTGCCCCAGAAGCCGCCCGCGAGCAGGGCCAACGCTACGCCTAGACCATCGAGGCTGCGTCCCGTCGGCGCGCGGGTGAGGGCGAGGATCCCGATCGCGGCGAGTGCAACCCAGAGCAGGTCGGCACGACGTCTGGACCCAGCTACGGCGACGCTGAGCGGGCCGACGAACTCGAGCGCGACGGCAATCCCCAACGGGATGCGGTGCAGGGACTCGTAGAAACTGAGGTTCATACCGGCCATGACGAGCCCGAAGACGGCCAACTGCCCGAGTTCTCCCGGGCGTGCGCCCTCGCAGGGACGGACGCCAGATGGCGAGCAGGATCAGCGAGGCGAAGGCGATCCGCAGGAAGACCGTCCCGCCCGGCCCGATTCGGGAGAAGAGGGTGGCGGCCAGGGCGGAGCCGAACTGCACCGAGGCGATGGCGCCGACCACGAGACCGGCGGACGGCGCGCGTTCGAGCAGGCCTGGCGCGGGCGTCGCTCTGTCAACGAGTGGGCACGAGCTCCGATCGTAGTGGGCGGTCGCGGGATCGCCGCTTGGCATAGCCTTGCCCATGTGGGGACGATCAATCCGGCGATAACGACCGCGCTGAGCGCCGAACGCCTCGCCGGAACCTTCCCCGGCGACCTGGGGATCGAGCTGACGGAGATCGCCGATCAGCTGGTGAGGGGACGGATGGCGATCGATCGCCGCCACCTGCACCCGATGGGCTATGTCCATGGCGGCGCCTGGGTGGCCTTCGCGGATACGGTGGCGGCATGGGGAACGATGCGCAACCTTCCAGCCGACCGGGGCTTCACGACGGTCGAGCTGAAGATGAACCTGATCTCCTCGGCCGCCGCCGGCGATGAGCTGACCGCGCTCGGTACCCCGTTGCATGTCGGCTCGAGGACCCAGGTGTGGCAGGTCCAGGTGCATCGTGGCGAGCGCCTGGCGGCGAGCTTCACCTGCACCCAGATCGTGCTCTGAGGAGCGCCATCGCGGCGTTGCGCCCGGGAATACCGCTGACGCCACCGCCGCGCCGAGCGCCGGCGCCGCAGATGAGGATCGAGCTGTGCTCGCTGTCCACCCCCCAGCGACCCACTTCCTCCTCATGTGCGGCGAACGGCCAGGAGAGGTCGCGATGGAAGATGTGCCCACCGGGCATTCGCAGCTCTCGCTGCAGATCGAGCGGGCTTCGGACCTCGATGCAGGGCCTCCCCTGAGGGTCGTGCAGCAGACAGTCCTCGAGCGGCTCGGCGAGCACGCTCTGCAAGGAGGCGATCGTCGCCTGAAGCGCACGCTCGCGCGCCCCGTCGCGGATCCTGCTCGAAGAGGCGGGCCGGCATGTGGAGAGCGAAGACCGTCAGCGTCTGGGCTCCGGCAGCACGCAGCTCGGGGCCGAGGATCGAGGGATCGGTGAGCGAGTGGCAGTAGGCCTCGCAGGGCACAGTCTGCGGCATCGCCCCGCCTGCCGCCTGACGGTGAGCGGCCTGCAACTGGCTGAAGGACTCGTTGACATGAAATGTTCCGGCGAACGCGCGCTCTGCAGTCGATCGAGCTGTCGAGCAACCGGGGTAGGCGGGAGAGGAGCAGGTTGACCTTCAGCTGAGCTCCCTCATCACCTGCTCCCCTCCCCGATCCCTTCGCCGAGCAGCCGTGAGAGCTCGGCCGGTGCGGCGTTGACGAGCACATGACGGGCATGCACGCTGAGCTCACGCTCGCTCGTCGCGAAGCGACACCTCCGCACCATCGCCTTCGGGCGCGATCGCGAGCACCTCGGTGCTCACTCGAAGCTCCGCGCCCGCTCGCGCGGCGGCCTCGGCGAGCGCCTCTGAGACGGCTCCCATGCCGCCGATGGGGACCTGCCATTCGCCGGTCCCCCGCCCTATGACGTGATAGAGGAAACAGCGGTTCTGGAGCAGGTCAGGCGAGTGGAGGTCGGCGAATGTGCCGATCAGGGCATCCGTACGCCACCACTCCGGCGAGCAGGTCGTCCTCGAAGCAGGCCGAGCAGACCCTCCCCAATCGGACGTTCGAAGACGGACTCCCAAATCTCGTCGTCGCCGACCAGCCGGCGCATGTCGGCACGCGAGCGAAGCGGCTCGGTCATGGTCGGGAAGACCCTGCGGGCGAGGTGGGCGGCTCGCGCGTAGAAGGACTCCCAGACGGCCTGCGCTGCGGGGCCCGCGACGGCCTCGAAGGAAGCGGCTGTCGCGCCCGGATCGCCGGCATCGACGAGCAGGCCGCGGACGGCACCGGCACGAGGGTCAGGGGTGTAGGAGGAGACGCTGCGGGCGGCCAGGCGAATCGGAAGGGAAAGCTCGCGGACGATGGTCTCGGGCAGCAGGCTGACCAGGTAGGCGTAGCTCGAGACGAGGGCATCGAAGGACGGGAAGATCCGCTCGGAGGCGGCCGCGCCGCCGAGGCGATCGCGGCGCTCGAGCAATAGGCATGAGCGGCCGGCAAGCGCAAGGTAGGCGGCGGCGGTGAGCCCGTTGTGCCCGCCGCCAACGATCACCACGTCGTAGCTGGACCCGGGCTCGAGCCGGGAGGTTGCGATCGGGCTCCAGGCCAGCTCGCTCACGCTCCCACTGTCCCAGCTCTGTCCATCGCCAGCGCGACCACATCGACCAACGCCTCGTCGCCGGCCTCTCCCTCGATCCTTTGAGCACCGGCATGGCCGGCGAGTGTGAGCGCCAGCACATCGTGGCGAGATTCGAGCGCGGGCAACACCAGCTCCCATGTGCGCCACGTGTCGGTGAAGCCGTGCAGGCAGACCATCGGGGCGCCCGAGCCGCCACGGTGAGCGGTAAAGATCGAGTACACGAGCCTGACGCTAGTCGAGCGCTTCCTCGAGCCGGACGTCCAGGCCCAGCGCGCCAGCGATCGCGATCGCCTGGTCAGGATCGACGATCGTGCCCCCGAGCTTGGCCGAAGAAGGGTCGAGTGAGGAGAGGTCCGACCCACGCAGGTCGGCGCCGGTGAAGTCGACCCGCTCGAGCAGCGCGCCGGAGAGGTCGACTCGGCGCATCACGACGCCCCGGCACTGCGCACCGAGCAGGTCCACCTCGCGCATGCGAACGCCGGTGAAGCGGGCTCGTCCAAGATCGGCGCCGGTGAGAGCGACGAAGGACCAGTCCCCCTCCTGGCAGCGGAAGGAGTCGAACCTGCAGCGGTCGAAGGTGCTGCCGATCAGCTTGCAGCCCTTGAAGATGGCGTCGAAGAAGCTGGATCGAGTGAACCTGCAACTGAGGAATGCCGCATCGGACAGCTCGGATGAGTTGAAGCGGCAGTCGTCGAAGGTGCATTCGCTGAACTGTGCCCCGCGGCCCGTGCACTCGCTCAGTTCGACGTCGGTGAAGGCCACGCGGACATGCTCCTGCCCTGTGAGATCCTCCGCGTACCAGTCGGCTCCTGCGATCTCGGCGTCGGTCGGCTGCAGCGGCTGGTCGAGCCGACGCTCAGACATTGGCGCTCATCGGCGTTGGAAGATCCTCAGGGCTGGGTCAGGCGAAAGCTCTCTCGCTCACCCATGGTCGTCATGAACCTGGCCAGGCCTTCCAGCCCACCGAGCAGCTCGGGCGCCTTTTCCCGGCAGTTGGCGAGCTGGGGCGCGAGGTAGAGATCGGCCAGCGTGAGACTCTCACCCGTGAGAAAGCCGTCTCCCTGGAGCATTCCCTCGGCGCCGGCGAGCGCGGCCCGTGCAGCGCTCAGCTCGGGCTCGGTGGCCGGCCGGTCTCGTGGTATTCCGCGCACCACTTCGCGAAACAGGTAGTCGGCGCACACCCCCATCCATGTCCGCATGCGCAAACGCTCGCTCAGATCCTGGGGCTGCAGCGCCGGGCCCTCGAAGGCCTCGTCGAGATGACCGGTGATGGCCAACGTCTCGAAGATCATCCGGCCGTCGATCTCGAGAATCGGCATGCGGCGGAAGGGGTGAAGCTCGCCGTGCCCCTCGCTCCCGTAGGACACGGGCCGGAGCTCGTAATCGATCCCCTTCTCCACGCAGGCCATGCACGCGGTCCGGGTCCAGGTCGACCTCGGGAAGCCATGCAGGATCACTGAGGACACAGGCGCGATCAGCCCTCTGAGCCGATCGTCGCGACATCGATCACGAAGCGGTAGCGCACCGCGCTGTGCTCGACCCGGTCGTAGGCGTCATTGACCTCATCCGCGCCGATCAGCTCGATCTCCGGCTTGACGTCGTGCTCGGCACAGAAGTCGAGCATCTCCTGCGTGTCCGGAAGACCGCCGATGGCGGAGCCGGCGAGGCTCTTGCGCCCACCGATCAGCGAGAAGCCGCCGACCGAATAGGGATCGGAGGGAGCGCCGACGTTGATCATCGTCCCGTCGACGCGCAGGAGGCTGAGGTAGGCATCGATGTCGAGCTTGGCGGAGACCGTGTTGAGGATCAGATCGAAGCTGCTTCTCAGTTTCTTGAAGGTGTCCTTCTCAGAGGTCGAGTGGTAATGCTTGGCGCCGAAGCGGAGCCCATCCTCCTGCTTGCTCAGCGACTGGCTGAGCACGGTGACCTCGGCGCCCATCGCGGCGGCGATCTGCACCGCCACGTGTCCGAGTCCGCCCATCCCGACGATCGCAATCTTCGTGCCCTCGCCCACCTTCCAGTGCTTCAGCGGAACATAGGTCGTGATGCCGGCACAGAGCAGCGGTGCGGCATCGTCCAGCTCGAGGCTGTCGGGGATCCTCACGACGAAGCGCTCATCGACCACCACCTTCTGGCTGTAGCCACCGTAGGTGGGCTCGCCGTCATAGCCACGGCCGTTGTATGTGGGCACCGCGCGCTTGACGCAGAACTGCTCCTCTCCAGCCTGGCAGTACTCGCACTCTCCGCAGGAGTCGACGAGGCAGCCCACGCCGACTCGATCACCGACGGAAAACTTCTCGACGCCGGCTCCGACGGCGGACACGACACCCGCGATCTCGTGGCCGGGGACCATCGGGAAGATCGAGCCGCCCCACTCGTCCTTGACCTGATGGATGTCGCTGTGGCAGATGCCGCAGAACTTGATGTCGATCACGACATCGGCCTCCCCCGGCTCGCGGCGCTGGATCGTCGTGGCGTCGAGCGGCGCTCCCGCTGAAGGGGCGCTCAAGGCTTGTGTGGCGGTCATTCTGCGGCTCCTTCGATGGTGTGCGTTAGGGCGAGAGCTGCGCGGCCACCGTTGGACGGTGCGTCTGATGCAGATCGTGGAGCTGATGTTAGTGGCGCGCCTCGGGGCCCCCGGCGGCGGAGCGCGATGTCTACCTGTGCGCGTCGATCCAGGACATGATCGCCTTCGACGGGCTTATTACGGTTCCGTCGGCGAGCTTCAGCGCCGGTAGCTTCTTCGCGCCGGTGGCCGCTTGGAGCTCGTCCCGGCTGCCTTTGCGCAGGAACGGGATCGGGCTGCCATGAGCCGCGATCACCTTCTCGTACTCGATGCCCGCCGCCCGGAGCGCCTCCTGGACGCGGCGGCACGGGTGGATCTTCGGACCGCCGTCATCCCCGTGACAGACGAACAGCGTCGGAACCTCACTCATCGTGCTCCTCCTGGTTTGCTCTGAAGCTGACCAGACCCTAACCGCCTCCTCGACACATGCGCTCGGCCATCCGAGCTGCTACGAAGTTGCGATGCCCGTCTCGGACATCAGGCTGCTGCTACGCCGCCCCGGCTATGGCAAATACTTCGCGGTTGTCGCCAGCTCTCGTGCGACCGGAACGATGTTCAACGTCGCGGGCGTGCTGCTGATCCTGGAGCGGACCGGAAACCTGGTGCTCGCGGGTGTGACGGTCGCCGCCGCGACGCTGCCGGGGGCGATCACGGGCCCGTTCCTCGGCGCCTGGCTGGATGTCACGAAGAGCCGTCGCCGCCTCTTGGTCCTCGACCGGCTGCTGACCGCGGCCGCGCTGGGCGGACTGCTGGGGCTGGCGGGCCATGCGCCGAACTGGCTGTTGCCGCTCGTCGCAGTCGCCTACGGGGCCGGCTCACCGCTCTCCAACGGCGCGTTCTCCAGCATGCTGCCCGAGATCGTGGGACCCGATCTGCTCGACGTCGCCAACACGTTCGAGGCCACGAGCATCAACGTTGCCTTCATCGTCGGGCCGGTGCTCTCTGGCCTGCTCGCCGGGCTGGCCGGGCCGGCGATCGCGATCGAGACCCAGCTGGTGGCCGGCCTCGTGCTGATACCGCTGATCGCCGGCGATGAGAGCTTTGAGCTGCGCCCTCCCCCCCGCGGGCGGGCGCCTCACCGACTGCTCGCGGCGGTCTCGGAGGGAATGGGCAATATCCGCCACATCCGGGCGCTCCGCTTCCACGCGCTGGCGAGCGTGGCGTCGGTCACGGCCTGGGGGAGCCTGGTGGTGGGCTTCCCGCTCTATGCCGAGAGCGTTCACGCCCGGGCGGCCGCGTCGGGCTACATGTGGGCGGCCATCGCGCTGGGCTCGATGATGAGCGCATTCGTGTTTCGGGTGAGGGCGCTTGCGATTGCGCCCAACGTCCTGATCTGCGTTTCGTTCATCGTGATGGGACTCTCGGTGGCGCTGTGGCCCCTGGCCGACGGGCTGGGGGGCGCGTTGGCGCTGATCGCCCTCACCGGGGTGCTCGAGGGACCGAGCCTCGTTGCCGCCGTAGGGGTCCGTCAGCGGCTCGCCCCATCCCATCTGCGAGCACAGATATTTGCGACGATCTTCAGCTTGGATGTGGCGGCCGGCGCACTCGGCTCGGCGGTGGCCGGACCGATTCACTCGGGCGCCGGCACCACCGTAACGCTGCTCTTCTGCGGTGCTCTTCTGTGTCTCGCAGGGATCCTCAGCTTCGCGATGGGCAGCACCTAGAGGTGAATAGGGGGCCGCGAATAACGGAGACCGCTCCTGTCCACAGTGTCCTATCGAGATCACTTCGACCGTCACGATCCGGACGACGGTGCTGGGAATCCAGGGCTAGGAATCGACGAGCTCCCTGAACGCAGCCACCTCACGAATCGGATCGAAGTCCGGGTCTTCCTTCGCATAGACGCGCGATTGCTCGGATTTCTCTATCGAGGAGCGGAGGTGGCCGATCGCCTCCGCAGCGCGTCCGGCGAGGCTCTCGGCGCAGGCGAGGTTGTAGAAGAGACCGGCATACTGCGGGTGGGCCTCGACCAGCGGGCGCCCACGGTCGGCCACCTCCTCGTATCTGCCTTCGCCATAGAGCGCGTTGAGCGGCGCCCACAGCTCCCAGCCGCTCGGCTCGTATGCCTGACCGGGTGTGGCCCCGATGGCGATGATCGTCGTCCCGGGCTCCTCGGCGACAGCCGTTCTCTTGACACCAGGACGAGCGAACACGAGCGCACCCGCGGACACAGGCACCCGCTCGCCATCAAGCTCGAACAAAGCGCGCCCCTGAGTCACGAGATAGAGCTCCTCGTCGGAGTCGGGCTCTGCCTCCTCGTGCTCGTTGATGATCCGATCGCCGGCCTCCCGGGCTGTCCATGCGTTGACACCGAATGCGGTGATGCCGAGATGGTGACGGATCGGCCGCAGAGGGCAACGTCCATCGCCGGTCTCCTCGATCTCCTCCAGCTGCGCGACCGTGAAGCGATCCATGAATGCCTCCCCTGTTTGCGCTGGAGCTGCATATTCTCTCAAAGGGCGAGATCCCAGCCTCGACGGGTAGATACCTCTGCAGCAGGACACTGAGGACCCACACACCCACCGAGGAGACAGAACCGTGCAGATCACTCGAAACTCGCTACGAACGACGCCCGGCCCTGAGGAATGGTTCACCGGGGCCGTCTACATCGATCCGGTCGCCGCGCCGTCGGAGCCTTCCCGCCTCGCTGCCGCCAGCGTCCACTTCACGCCCGGCGCACGCACCGCGTGGCACATCCACCCCAACGGACAGACGATCTTCGTTACAGAGGGCATCGGCCTGTGCCAGCGCGACGGTGAGCCGATCGAGGTGATCCGGCCCGGCGATCGAGTGTTCTTCGAGCCCGGCGAGAGCCATTGGCATGGGGCGGCTCCCGACCGCTTCATGACCCATCTGGCGATGCAGCAGGTCGACGATCAGGGCAGCGCCGTGACCTGGGGCGAGCATGTCAGCGACGAGCAGTACAACGCCACCCCGGCGTCCTAGCTAGAGGGAGTTGCCGGGCAAGATCTCGTAGGGCGCACCGTGGTCAGTCGGATCGTCAATCTTCGCGCCCGCAGGCTCACCGGCTGACGCCCTATCGAGGACGCTCGAAACGGGCGCGAGCGACCTCCACAGCCGCGCTCGTGTGACAAGCATCGGCGTGGTCGTTGACCAAGCCCATCGACTGCATGAACGCGTACATGGTCGTCGGTCCCGACGAAGCGCCAGCCGCGTCGCTTGAGATCCTTGGCGAGCGCCTTTGACTCGTGGGTGAAGGTGAGCGGCCCCTCCTCCTCGCGAGCATGGGAAGGCTCGAATGACCAGATGTATCGGGCCAGGGAGCCCTCGGCCTCGACCAGCTCCAGGGCCCGCTGGGCATTGTTGATGACTGCCTCGATCTTGCCGCGGTGGCGCACGATCGCCGCGTCGAGCAGCAGGCGATTCACATCGCGCTTGCCGAAGCTCGCAACGCGCGCGTAGTCAAAGCCCGCGAAGGCCGATCTGAAGGCCTCTCGCTTGCGCAGGATGGTCAGCCAGGAGAGCCCTGCCTGAAAGCCCTCGAGGCTGAGCTTCTCGAACAGCCGCACATCGTCGGCCACCGGAAATCCCCACTCCGTGTCGTGGTAGGCACGGTACTCGGCCGTCGAGTCCGCCCATGAGCATCGTGTGACGCCGTCCTCTCCAGTGCTGAGCGCATCGTCGGGCATCTCGCCTATCCAATCACCCTGGACTACCTTTCTGTGTCGTGCACATCCGCCGCGCCGAGCTCGAGGCTCGAGACCCCGGCTTTCTCGCCACCCGGCGCGCAGGTCGCGCTGCGATCCTCGCCCCGCTGCTCCTCTGGGTCGGCAAGGACGTGCTGAATCGGCCTGTTCTGGGCACGTTCGCGGCGCTCGGCTCGATCGCGATGCTGATCCTGGTCGACTTCGGCGGCCCGATGCCGGAGCGTATCCGTGCCCAGACGACGCTGGCGCTGAGCGGGGCCGTCCTGATCTGCCTCGGGACGCTCGTCTCGGACACCACCTGGCTGGCAGGCTCAGCGACGCTCGTGATCGTCTTCGCGATCCTCTTCTCCGGCATCTTCAGCTCGCTGCTCGCAGGCGCCACCACGGTCCTGCTGATCAGCTTCGTGCTGCCCGCCACCCTTCCGGGAGGCATCCAGGCCATTCCCGATCGGCTGCTCGGCTGGCTGCTGGCGGGCGCCGCGTCCGTGCTCGCGGTGCGCCTGGCGTGGCCTGCCCCTACCCGCGAACCGCTGCGCACCCTCGCCGCCGAGGCCTGCCGTCGCTACGCCGGGCAGCTGCGCTCGGAGGCGCTCTGCATACGTGCGCGCTTCGACCCGATGGCCTTGAATGACCTCCGAGCCCTACTCGAGGAATCGAAGCAGGGAGCCGAGGCCCTGCGGAGCGCGTTCTTTGCCACGCCATACCGCCCGACCGGTCTGTCGACGTTCGCAAGGGCGATCGTAAGGACGACCGACGAGTTGATCTGGCTCGACCGGCTGTTCGCACGCGCTCCACTGGAGGAGCCTGCCGCCCCGACCGGCGACCCCGTATGCGAGCTGACGGCCGTCGCAGCCCAGGTGCTCGAGCAGGGCTCGGAGCTGCTGCTCGCTCAACCGGGACAGGCAACCACCCAGTTGGCCGACGGCCTTGGGCGCCTGCGAGGTGCCCGCGAGGCGATGGAGAAGGCGGTTGCGAGCGAGGAGATCGTCGATCGTGACCTACGAGAGAACTGCTCGCATGCCGAGGCGATCGGATTCGTGAGCTCCCTTCAGCCGAGCTTCCGCGCACAGCAGATCAGCTTCATCGTCTCGGCGATCGCCGAGAACATCCAGCTGGCAGCCGCCGCGCGGGAGCGAAGCTGGTGGCGGCGAGTGCTCGGCCGAGGGCCCGACGAGCACGATTCCGTGTGGTCCTCGATGAGGCAACGAGCAAGCGCCCATCTCGAGCCACACTCGGTGTGGCTGCACAACAGCCTTCGCGGCGCCATGGCGCTGGGTGTCGCGGTTCTCGTCGCCAAGCTGAGCAACGTCCAGCATGGATTCTGGGTGGTCTTCGGAACGCTGGCAGTGCTGCGCTCGAGCGCTCTCTCCACCGGGACAGGACGCCGCTCGAGCACTGAGCGGGACCGTCTTGGGAATCCTCGTCGGAGGCGGCCTTGTGGCGCTCCTCGGAGCGAACAGCACGGCCTCCTGGCTCATCCTGGTCCCAGCCATCGCGCTGATCGCGCTGGGCCCCGTGACGATCTCCTTCGCAGTCGGGCAGATGGGCTTCACGACAGCGCTTCTGATCATGAACAACATCATCGTCCCGGCCGGATGGTCGGCCGGGCTGGTCCGTTTCGAGGACGTCGCCATCGGCTGCGGAGTGAGCATCGTGGTGGGGGCCCTGTTCTGGCCACGGGGGGCCGGGCGAGCACTCGGCCATGCGCTTGCCGATGGCTTCTCGACGGGGGCTCGTTATCTGGATGCAGCGGTCGAGTACGGCGTGAACCACTGTGACTCACGCAGTCCCGATATCTCCCGGCCGGCCCACGAGATCGAGTTGGCGGGAGCGGCCGGCCGCCGTGTGGATGATGCGTTTCGCGCCTATCTCGCCGAGCGAGGCACGAAGCGTCTGTCGATGGCGGACGCCGCCAAGCTCGTGGGAGGATCGTCGCTGCTCAGATTGACGGCCGACGCGGTGGTCGATCTGTGGGAGCGCGATGGGACCGCCGTCGGCGGAGATCGCGAGGCGGCCCGACGGGAGCTGCATGGCGCGCGCGGCCCCTTGATCGACTGGTACGAGCGAACCGCCAGTGCCCTGGCCGGACGGGGAGCGGTGCCGGAGCAGCTCGGTCATGACGAGGACGGCGACAATCGTCTGATCGAGGTCGTTCGCCGCGATCTGAGCGATGCCGACGGGCGGGCGGCGGCGACCGCCGTGAAGATCGTCTGGACCGCCGATCACATCGATGCCGCTCGACGGCTGCAAGCAGAGATCGCCGCGCCGAGCGCCCGCGCGGCGAGCAGGTGAACGGGAGTCGGCTGAGGGTCTGAGGCCCTTGGAGCGATTCAGCAGGCGGGGACGGGAGCCGGCTGAGGCTCTGCGCCCCAGCGGTCAGCGCACGATGCCGATGACGCTGCGGCGGTTGCGTGCGCGACCGGCAGGGGTCGCGTTGGAGGCGATCGGGTCGCTTTCACCATGCCAGCTCAGGTGAACCTGCCGAGGTGCGGGAGACAGCCCCGAGAGCAGGAGGCGAGCGATCGCTCGAGAGCGTCGGCGGGTGAGGGCCAGGTTGTAGGCGTGGGTACCGGTGGCGTCGGAGTAGGAAGCGATAGAGACGAGTCGAGCGCCGCGCGCGTAGCGGCGAAGGCGGCGAAGGAACGAGGTCGCCGCGGGTGAGGGCTGAGCGCATTCGACGCAGAAGCTCGCTGTAGCGGGGATCGTCACGTTCAGTGCCGGCGCCCGCTTGGCCCGTGGCGAGACGGTGAGGACAGTGGATGCGCTCACCCCTTTGTCGTTGAGCACGGTCAGCGTGATCGAGTAGGAGCGGTGGGCATTCGAGAAGAAGCGGTGGAATCGAGCCGTGGACGCGATCAGCCGACCGCCGAGCATCCAGCGGTAGGCGACGATCCTCCCACTGGGATCGACGCTCAGCGAAGCGTCGAACGTGAAGCTCTCCCCACGCCGCATGCGTGCTCCCGGGGAGACGACGGCGCTGGCCGTCGGTGGCGGAAGGCTCGCCTTGGCCGTCGACACTGCGGGGCTGGACCCCGGGGCCGGTGACGGCGAGGGACTCGACCCGGACGCCGGCGGTATCTGTGTTGCTATCGCGATCGGCCCTGGTTCGGACCCGGTTTCGGCGAATGCCGGCGTGAGCGCATCGAATTCGTACGAAGGAGCGAAACCGAGCTGCCACAGCCCTTCGACGCCCGATGAGAGCCTGGAGGTGACGTATGCGCTTTGTCCGTCGGGGCTGATCGCCAGTTCCCAGGGCACGTCTCCGGGAGGCGCAGTCTTGGAGGCCTTGGCTGACAGCGTGCCGTCGGCACGCCGTTCGAAGCTCTGAACGACACCGGCCGCTTCTTCTCCCGGCAACTCGGTGGCGATCAGCTCGCCGTCGTCGGGGCTCAGGCCGATCGAGCCCGGATAGTCGACAGTGCTCACGCTCGTGGGGTTCAGGGCCTGCAAGGTCCCATCTGCTGTGACAGCGAGCTGATCAAGAGCCTTGTGCCCGTCGACGACGTACAGGTCATGGCCATCGGCGCTGATGGTGAGGCCGTGGGGCTTGAAGCCGACCTGGATGCTCGCGGGGGTCAGGGCTTGCAGGGCACCGTCGGGCGCCACTTCGAATTGCCACACTCGGCCGCTTGTTTCACCATCGATGACATACGCATAGCGCCCGTCGGGTGTGAGCGCGATTGCGCTGGCGCCTTCGACAGGTACCGAGGCGGGACTCAGAGGCGACAGCTCACCTCCGGGAGCGACCGCGAACTGAGCGACCATGCCGGTGCCTTCGATGAACTCCGTCACGTATACGTGCTGTCCGTCTGGGCTCGTGGCGATCGATGTCGGGAAGGCGCCGAGAGGCAGGCCGGCTGGAGCGAGCGGCTGAAGGGAGCCATCTGCTGCGATCGCGAACGGCTCGATCGCCCCGGACCCAGCTTCGGATTCGGATTGAGTTGCCACGTAGAGATCGTGCCCTCCAGGGGTTGCGGCGAGCGCGACAGGCTTGTCCACGAGCGGAACGCTCGCCGGCGCCAGCGGGCTCAACTGACCGCCCGTCTGGCGGGAGAACTGGGAGATCGTCCCGTCGCCGGTGTTGCCGACGTAAACGGCCGTGGACGCGGCCGTGGCGTCGCCGGCACCGAATGTGACAGTCGTGAGCATTACGAGCACCCCGGCGTAGCGGGTCAGCTGAAGGAAGGCGCGCCGAGCAAGCTGTCGCCGGAGGATGGCCGCGCAGGGAGCAAGTGTCCGCTGAAGGTCGAGGATCTCCACCACCGGACAGGTATCGGCAGGGTAGGCAGCATCCTGAACAGCCGAGAGCTGGGCGAGCCGTCGCTCAGCCGGTCGCCGACACCAGCGGCGCGGCGAGATGATGTGCTCGGTAGGAGTCGTTCAGCGCGGCGGCGGTGGCGGCGTAGGACAACGACGGCCTCGTCCGCTGAAGCTGACGCTGAGCTCGCCCGAGAGGCTGCCGAGGGGGATGGTCGTTGTGATCGACTTTCCTGTCGAGGTGTGAACGTCCTTTGCCCACCAGGGCAACTTCCAGATCAGACGGGTCCCTGGAGCCAGAGAGCTGGTCCATCTCAAGCTCTCGCCGTGGAGGGTGGAGCGCTCGACGAATGAGATCCCGCCGCGGTCTGTTGGCGCGCGTGTGATGGCGACATGCTCGCCGGGCCTCAGCCAGGCAGGGCTGGCTCCCGGCAGCAACTCGATGGTGTCCTGGGGCTCTTCGGAGACCAGCATGTTGCGTAGCAATGCCACGTAGTCAGCCGCGAACGTCCCGTGTGGCGAGAGGTCGACCGCGGACGCACGCGCTCCCCAGGGCGGCACGTCCCACTCCCAACCCTCGTCTGTCGAGGTCGTGTGCGCGAGCTCCGCGTAGAGCCCTTCCAGCGCCCGTGCCGGCTCGCCGGCCGCGAGCTCGGTCTGGAAGAGGCTGAAGCCGAGGTAGTCGTGCAGGCTCCTCCCGTTGTCGTAGGTCGGAAGGCCCTGGATGCTGTGGGCGCGAGCCCATCTGATCGTGGCGAGGACCGCAGGACCTCGGGGAGGGAGAACCTCGACGGGGTAGGCGCCGTAGTAGTTACCCCAGTCCTGACCACCGCTCGCATCGAGCACCGGAGGGATGTGCCCGGCGCGAGCCACAGCCGCCGACAGCGCCTGGGCGAGTGAGGTCTCAAAGTGGGTGTCAACGGCCTGCCAGGCTGCGGTGAGGTCGGCGCGGCCTGCGAGAGCGGCCGCGGCCACAGCGGAGCGCATACCGGCAGCTGCCCACAAGTCATCGCCCGTGATGTGACCGTAGGCCAACTCGTCGTCTCTGGGATTGCCCGCCGGCAGTAGTCCCAACGGGTCCAAACTCGTCGCTGCCGAGAGCCATTCGACGGCGGCGCCGATGCGCACGAGCTGTTCAGCCGCGAACCCGGCGCTGCCCGTCAGCTGCGCGTGCTCGCCAAGCGCCCAGAGCGCCTGGCCCAAGCCGTCGTACTGTTCGGGGCGACTGATGAGCAAGCCGTCGGGCTGCTGGAAGGTGTCCATGAAGGAGAGGTCCTGTGCGGATGCTTCGTGCAGCCCGGACAGGTCCAGCGCGAATGTCTCCATTGCTGCGTCGCGGATCCAGAATGCGTTGTATTGCAGCTTGTTCGAAGCCTGCACCCATCCGGACGGCGTCAGCTCGCGCGACTCGAGCATCTCAACGATCGCGGATCGTAGGCGTCTGTCACCTTCGCCTCGGGAAGGTCGAGCCGTGTCATCGTCCCCTCCTGGGCACTCCATTCTCGCGCCAACTGCGCGCGCGCCAATCCCAGAGTCATCGCGTCGAGCTGCGAGTCGGCGTGGGTACCGGCGGCCGGCGGGTCGAGCGGTATCTGCCAGGTGAAGCTGGCGCGCGAGTGCGCCACGAGCACACGTCGGAATGCCCTGCCATCGTGAACGGCGGTCACGGTGTCGGCGTGTGGCTGGGCCAGGGACTGGCTCGGCGCCTGCGGACCCCGGGCGAGCAATAGACCCGACCGCAGCAGGTCGCGCCCGTTCGTCCCGTACTGGAAGGTCGGCGAGAACGGCTGTCCGGGCTGCTGATAGAAGCCCGGTGGCTGCCCGGTAGCGGGCCGCTCGAAGCGGTAGACGCCGGTCATGATTCCGTGTACTCCTCGGGTCTGACGCCCACGCGTGTAGGCGACGCCCATCGCCACCCGCGCCTCACGCGGCCGCTCCGAGGAGTTGAAAGCGGTCAAGGTCACGTACGCGACGGGCCGCCCACCGACGGCGGTGGCAAAGACGGTCATCGTGTAGCGCACCTTCCCTTCGCTCAGCTTGGCGCTGAGTGAAGGCAGCAGAGGGTCGGGGGAGGTTCGCGTCGGCTGGTCCCAGTTCCTCAGGTGCCGTCCAAATCGTGGCTCGTACTCCGCCCAGCCGGTGTAGAGGTCGCCCTCGGGCGTGATCTCTGCGCCCGCGAGCGAGCCCGGAACGCCGAGTTGATCTGTCGGCTGTGAGAGAAAGCCGCGGCGAGGCACAGCAGGAGCATCCGCGTCGGCCCCTTGGGCGAGGGCGAGCAGCAGCAGCCAAAGCACAAACCCCGCCGTACGCGATCGGCGTGGTTTACCTCGAATGAGATCTGGGCGCATACGTCGGGCCTCGCAAATCGTGGTTGACGGTTCACATGTTGCATGCCGGCAGCGGGCGCAGGCGCTGGTAGGCATACGCTGCTGCCAGCAGGCAGCAGTCCGAGGACGATGAAGGAGCGACGCGATACAGCGAGGTGAGGTGGAGAGGCGCGCGGTGCGGAGCATCGCGAGGTGGTAGAGGCTCAGCAGGCGTCGCTCAGCATAAACGCGGCGACCGGAAAGACACCGAGAGCTGCAATTCTCTCCATCGAGCACCGTCGAGAAGACAGGAGGACCGAGATGCCACGTCAGATCGTCGCAACCGAGAATGCGCCCGGCTCGCCGCTCTTCAGCCAGGGGGTCAAGGCGGGGCCCCACCTGATTCTCTCGGGGATCGTCGGCATCGACCCGAGCACCGGCACCCTCGCCGGAGATGGGATTCAGGATCAGACACGACAGGCATTGACCAACTGCGAGGCCATTCTCGGCGCCGGCGGCGCCGGCCTGGACGACGTCATCGAGGTCGGCGTGCTCTTGACCGATCCCGCCGACTTCGAGGGCCTGAACGAGGAGTACGCGCGGTGGTTCCCCTCACAGCCGCCGGCCCGGTACGTCGCCAAGCTGGGTGCCGAACCTCCGGGGCTGCTCGTCTCCATCGGATGACGGCCTTCGTTTCCTGAGTGGTCTGGATGAGCGACCCGCGCACCGCACAGAGCAAGGTCGTCGTGAACAGATGCATGTCGCTCGACGGCTTCATCGCCGCTGTCGGCCATGTGATGGATTGGGGCGCCGGTCGCCAGCTCGTCGACTTCGTCGGACCAGAGGATCTCCACGAGATCGCGGCGGCGACCGGCGCGATGCTTGTCGGCCGGCGGACCTCCGATGTCGGAGACCAGATGGAGGAAGAGAACCCGGGCAGCGTGGACTACCCCTTCTCGGGACCTGTGTTCGTCCTCACTCACCGGCCGCCTGAGTCCCGCTCCGCCAGGGGTCACTTACCTGAGTGGTGACATAGGCGAGGCGGTCGCAACGGCGCGCCGCGCCGCGGGAGGCAAGAGCTTGGAGATCCTCGGCGCCGATGTAGCCTCTCAATGCCTGCAGCGAGGCCTCGTCGACGAGATCTTGGTGTACGTGCTGCCGTTGCTGCTTGGAGACGGCATCCCCTTCTCGGCGCCGGGCCTGCCCACGATCGACCTGGAACCAGTCAGCAGCAGGAGGTCGGGTTCTGTGACGATCCTGCGCTTCCGACCCCTCACCCAGTCGCCAGCTCCTCAGTGATCACCCGTTGGCGAGCGTGACCACGCGAGTGCAGTTGGCGACCAGTTCGGGGTCGCTGGTGGCGATGACCACGATCGCGCCGGCGCGCGCGGCATCGAGCAGACGATTGACGACGGCGCTCCGGGAGCTCCTGGTCGAGACCGGCGACAGGCTCGTCGGCCAGGATCAGCTCGGGATCTCCAGCCAGAGCTCTGGCGACCGCCACGCGCTGGCGCTGTCCACCGGAGAGCTCCGCGATCAACTGATGGGCGTGCTCGCCCAAGCCGAGGGCGAGGAGCATGCCGTCGCTGCGCTCGGCGACCTCCGAGCGGCTGACACCTCGGGCTTGCAACGGCAGGCTGACCACCTCGCGGGCGCTCAGAATGGCTGGAAGATGGTGGTGCTGGAGGATCAGGCCCAGCGATGCGTCGCCATGCGGAGCCACCGGACGCCCGTCGTGGAGCACACGACCGGAGCTGGGTGCGGCCAGCCCTGAGAGGACATGGATCAGGCTGGACTTGCCCGTGCCGGAGGGGCCGGTGATGGCGAGCACGTCGCCGCCCCCGATGCTCAGCGAGAGGTCGCTGACGAGCACGGAGTCCGCGTTGCTCACCGTCACTGACTCGACGATGAGGCGGGGCGTCTCAACCATGGCCGGCCTCCCCTGTGCGCTCCTGTCGGCGCTTCAGGACAATCCCGTCCGCGTCGAGATGGACGCCCAGAAGCGTCCCGGTCGGATAGAGGGCGAGGATCTCCGGGGGCAGTTGGATCGTCCCGGAGCCGCCGACGACTGCGAAGCGCTCCGCGCCCCTGCCCTCAGCCGCTATCGCTCCGTTCTCGATGGCCAGCGAGCGGGGAAGCGCCTCGGAGACGGCCCGGTCATGAGTCACGACGATGACCGTGGCGCCGCTCAGCTCACCCGCGTCGCGCAGCGCCGCGATCACCATGTCCCGAGCGTCGGGATCGAGCTGGCCTGTCGGCTCGTCGGCCAGCAGCACGCGCGGAGATGTCGCCAGCGCAGCGGCGATCGCCGCCCGGTTTTGCTGTCCGGCCGAGAGTCGGTGCACGGGCCGGTCGGCGAGCTCGGCCAGCCCCATCCGCTCCACCAGCTCCTCGCTCGACCAGCGCAGCGTCCAGCCGCGCCGACGTGCCCCGCGCGAGGCGAAGCTGGACATTTTGGATGACGGTGGCATGGGGCAGCAGGTTCCGCATGGGGTCCTGGAGCAGCAGCGAGAGCTCGGTGGCGCGCAGTCGGCTGAGGCTGGTCGCGTCGAGTTGGGTGATGTCCTGGCCGCCGATCAACACAGAGCCCGCGGTCGGCTGGAGCAGGCCGCTGAGCAGCAGCATCAGAGTGCTCTTGCCCGATCCGGAGGGCCCGACGATCGCGATCATCTCCCCTGCCTTGACGACGAGGTCGGCATTGCGCAGGGCGGCAACCGACCCCCGCTCGCTCGGATAGACGTGCACCAGCCCGGCGCACACCACGTCCGCGCCCGTCGAGAGCTGTGCCTCAATCGACGTCATCGGCAGCGTTACGCAGAAGGGTTGGGGACATGCTCGTCAGGATGCCGCGCGCCGCCAGGGCGGTGGCGAGCATCACAACCAGCATCGCCCCGCCGCTGCGGCAAGGAGGAGCCCGGCCGGCAGCGCATAGGACAGAGGCGCGTCGGTCGGCGCGGCGAGCTGAGGCAGGGACGGCAGCACGACGGCGGCGCTGCCCGCGCCGGCAGCCACCCCGAAGAGCGCGGTCAGCGCAAGGATCCCGGCCTCGATCGCCAGCGAGCGCGTGAGGATTCCTCGCCGCACGCCGGTGACTTCCAGCGCGACTCATCTCAGCAGCACGCCCGCGGCCACCGGCGGCAAGCACGCTGAAGGTACCCACCGCCGCGACCAGCAACGCGACGAGCGTGGCCAGCAACATGAAGTCGTAGGCCAGAGCCGGACCGGTGTGCTCGGCCTGGTGGGTGAGCGTCGATGAGCGCTCCACGCCTTCGATATGCAGCCCTGCCGCCCGCAGGCGACTGACGGCATTCGCCGGCGCCCCCGGTCCCAGCCACACCTCCTCGCTGGTGTAGGGAGAGGTGGGGCCCGTCTGCGCGTGTTCGAGCGCGGCCAGGTCGACGATCACACCGCTGGACCCGATACGCGGTAGGGAGGCCGCTGCGACAGCCGGGCGCACGGTGATGTTGTAGGCGTCGAGCCCCTGTACAGGCAGAGCGCCGTGCTGCCCGGCGCCCACAGCAAGCGAGGCGGCGAAGCTGCCGGTGACGGCGGGGATGACCGATGGTTCGCCGGCGAGGGAGACCATCATCGGGGGAATGCCCCCGAGGCCGATCTCGCCGGTCACGGCCGTCATCGGGATGTCGATGCCGACCTCCGAGCCCGTTGCGTTGACGCGGACACCGGTCATGCTCGAGCGCCAATCCGTCCGGGTGAGCTGAGCAAGGGCGCTCTTTGCCGGAGCTGTAGGTGAGTGCGCTGACACCGAGGTGGATCTGACCGGAGCTCGGCAGTCGGTTGGTACTGGGCAGCACCCCCAGGCCGACCAGGTGGCAGGGGCAGTTCCTCTGCGCGACGCCCTGATAGATGGAGTGGCCGACGCGCAACCTGCCGAGGTCGACGGTGAAGGTCCCGTCCACCCGATCGAAGAGCCAGGCCGTGAGGTGGATGTGCGCCAGCCCCCGGCTCGCCGCCCCCGAGGACGACACGTCGGCCGAAACCGCCAGCGCGCCGTTGGGAAGGTTGACCTCGGCGACCGCTCTCGAGGTCAGAGCGCGGCTGACCGCGGCGACGCTCTCCTTGGTTGTCCCGCCGGGCCAGGCCGCGACGGCAGCCAGGCGGGTGGAATCGACTGCCGATGAGCGGTGTGCCCGGGCCGGAGACCTGCATCGCCGCCATGGCGAATCGCCCCCGTGGATCCACGGCGTCGACCGCTTGATCGAGCGACCGGCCGGCCGGCGTGACGGTGACGACGGTGCGCGCGCCGATCGAGAACGTCGCTGCGGTGAGGCGGTTGGATCGCGCGACCGACCATGCGGACACCGCGAAGCAGGCGAGAGCGACGGCGATCACGAGGGTCCGTCCCTCGCGCAGCGCCGTCGGGCGCCGGCCGATCTGGCGGACGGCCAGGAAGAAGGGCACGGCGGAGGAATCGAGAGTCGCGACGCTGAGCCGGCGACAGAGATATTCGACGATGCGAATCGCGATGACCGAGGTGCCCAGAGCGATGACCGCAGGGGCGGCGGCCGCGACCGGATTGCCGTGAGAGCTGAGCGCGCCGCTGGTGGCGGCACCCACCACCGCAACGACCGATATGGCGAGGATGGAGACGTCGATCGCGAGTCGCGACCGGCTCCCGCCAGATGGGCGGGACGAACCCGCCAGCCCGTAGCCGCGCAACAATCGCAGCGAGCTGAGACCGAGAACGGCGCAGATGGTCAGCACCACCGTCCCGAAGCCGACGAACGTCCACATGTCGAGCCCCACGGTGGTGCCCGGCGTGAACAGGATCGACGCGGCGAGGAGCACGACGCCCCAGGCGCCGAGGATACCCAGCACGACCCCGATCGCGCACAGAGCTGCCGGCTCGGTGATCGACACGGCGAGCAGGGTGGGAAGCGGGAATCCGCGCAGGCGGGCGACCCGCAGTTCCGCGCGCCGGAGGTCGGCGCTGCGCATGAGCGCCGAGGTAAGCACCCAGATCGCCAGCAGGAGCGAGTTGAACTGCGGCGACCACGACGATCGTGCTCATCAGGCTCTGCTGATGAAGGGGACCGGAGAGCACCGCCGGAAGGCCGGTTTCGACCTCGTAACCGGCGATCGCCGCGCGCTGCTTCAGCGTGAGCATGTCCCGCCTGACCGCCGAGGCGTTCCCGATGCCCAGCGCCCCTGACCGCAAGGCACTCTGAATGGTGAGTGAGCGCACGTAAGCAGGGGGGAGCGCGAGGGCGGCGGGGCTCGCCACGAACAGATCGTCGACCTGGTCGAGTTCGAGGGGCTTTTCGGTGTTCTGCCCGAAGGCGAAGTAGCGTCCCGGGTCGCCGAACCAGTAGGCGCTCTGCAGGTTCGGGAGATGAAACACGCCGGTGATCCGAATCCGGACGGGATCTTCGTCCTTGCAGTCGCTGACGGTGATCGTCGACCCGACGGAGACTCCGAGTGCGCGTGCGGTCGTTCGCTGACGACTGCATCGAGGGGCCCCGCTCGACACCCGCCGGCGCTGAAGTGGAGAATCGAGCAGATGCCGGTGCGGTAGGTCAGGCGGCCCGCATAGACTTCGCTGTTCTCACTGGTGACGAGAACGGTGCTGAGCATCGTCTTCACCACGGACGGCCCGTAGAGCCCGGTCAGGTGCCCGCCTCGAAGCAACGAGCGCTGCTCGGCCGCAAGCCCGTCCATCGTCGCCGCGTGAGTCAAGGGAGTGAGCTCGAAGCTGGTCTTGGACGCGCTGGCACCAGCTACAGCCTGCCGGACCAGGGAATCGCCGCCGGCTCGAAGGAAGAGAGGCCCGACGATCGCCGTCCCGACCGCGATCGCGGCGGTGATCACGACGAGCAGCGAGCCCATCAGGCGCCAGCGGATCCCGCGGGCCAGCGCGGAGCTCGCAGCACCTCTCACGCCTCTGCACCCTCCCTTTCTCGTCGATGCGGGCTCCCTGCCGAACCCGAGTGATGCTAATCGAGGGCCTACCCGGATTCGGCGTCGCGGACCGGCGCCGCGGCTGCGCTAACGCCGTGTAACAACGCGCGTCGGCCCGCTCAGCACGACGACGTCAGGCGGAGATCGGACCGGGAGTCACCCCTAGCCCCGCTCCGCGAGTCCTGCGACTAGCGTGGAGATGACGGCGCGCATCTCCTCGCTCGCGGCGACCTGGTCCTCGGCGCGAGATATGTAGAGACCCGCCTCGTCTAGCGCCCCGACGAGCACGTGGGTCAGGGCACGCACCGGCTGAGGTGGAATTCGCCCAACCTCGATCGCATAGGTCAAGAGACCCTCAATGAGGCCGAGCCCGTACTTCATTCCGATCTCTCGCCAGCGCTGCCAGCCCAGCACAGCTGGCCCGTCCAGCAACACGATCTGCTGGACCTCCTGCTCGCCGCATGCGTCCAGCCAGGCATTCGCGCCGAGTGTCATCACCTCGAGCGGGTCGCTCGCTCCCGCAACAGCGACTCGTTCACCGAGACGGTGGGCGAGATCCTCCTCGATCACCTCATAGACCGCCTGGAACAGCTCGGTCTTGTCGGCGAACTGGTGGTAGAGCGCGCCGCGGGTTACTCCGGCGGCCGCGACGATGGTCTCGGTGCCCACGCCCCCGAACCCATGCTCGGCGAACAACAGACGCGCGGCCTGCACCAGAGAGGCACGAGTGGCCGCAGAGCGGTCGGCTTGAGATCGGCGGTTGACTTGCATACAGACAGTATGTAGGTTGCGTGCAGGCTGTATGCAAATCTAGACCAGGGAGCAGACAATGCCGACCATCGATCTTCCCCACGGCACCGTGCGCTACCGCGTTACCGGCCCCGAGAATGCGGCCGCCCCGCCCGTCGTATTCGTGCACGGTTTCCTCGTGAGCTCCACCCTGTGGGCCAAGACGGCGGACGCGCTCGCCGTCGCCGGCGTTCGCTCCTTCGCCGCTGACTGGCCGCTTGGCTCACACACCATCGCGCTCGGGGCTGACGCCGACCAATCCCCCCGCGGCATCGCCCGCCAGGTGATTGCTTTTATGCGGGCGCTCGATCTCGAGGACGTGACCCTTGTCGGCAACGATACGGGCGGCGCGATCTGTCAGCTCCTGCTGGACATCGACGCTTCGCGCGTAGGCCGTGTGGTGCTGACCAACTGCGACGCGTTCACCAACTTCCCACCTGCGCCATTCGACCAGCTGTTCAGGGCCTTTCGCAGCCCCAGGGCGATCCGCGCATTGATGACCCCGATGCGCGCAGCCGCCGTAAGGCACTCCCCGGCCGGTTTCGGGCTGCTCGTCACCCAGCCGCTCGACGCGGAACAGACACGAGCGTGGATCGAGCCGTGCCTGAGCGACCCAGCAATTCGTCGAGACACCTCTCGCTTCGCTCAAAAGGTAGACCCCAGCGACCTCAACGGCGCGTCAGGGCGTCTGGGCAATTTCGATGGTCCAGCACTACTGGTGTGGGGAGCCGCGGACCGTTTCTTCAAGCTCGACTTCGCCCGACGGCTGAGCGCGACTTTCACTGACGCTCGCCTCGTAACGATCGAAAACGGCCGAACCTTCATCCCTCACGATGAGCCACGTCGCCTAGCCGAGGAGATAGCCGCATTCCAATCGGCCTGAACGCCGCACCATCCGGTTCTATTGAGCCGCGCTCGCCCGTTTGCGCCGCCTGACCCTGCCGCCAAGGATTGGCCCGACGGGAACCGCCATCAGTAGGGCGGCAACGACGAGCAACGCGAGACCAGCGGTTCGCGTTGTGCCACGCCCAAAGATCGTCAGCAGAACGCCTGCGGGCATCGCCGGAATCGACACCGCGTAGTACGCGTAAAAGAGGACGCGCTCCCGCGTCGTCAGCACGGCAAGCTCTGCTCTTCTCTGCGCGGCTCGGAGCCGCTTACGCTCCGCTTGCTCTTCGGGAGTCGCGTTCCTCTCGGCCGCCGGCGTACCCAGCCGCTTTCCCAGCCGCACCGCGGGGACCGCAACGAGAGCGAGGATTGCGAGCGTCAGAGCGATCGAAAAACCCAGAGCCATAGCGCGAGGTTACGCCTCGACGCACGGCGGCAGCCCGACCAAGGCCGTCCGAGACGGTTGTCCTCGCTCGGGAACGTGGCCGGTCCTGGAACCACATAGCGCTAGCTCTGGGAGTATCCCGGCAGGCGGCTCGACAGTAACGCAGTTTTCAAGCTGCGTGCGAGCGAACAGGAGGCGCGACCGCAACGGCGGCTGCATCCACGAGGCGCTGCACGACGCTGAGGAATCCTTCAAGCTCCTCGAGCTGCGGATAGCGAGTGATCGTCGCGGCTAGTGCCACAGCCAAGTCCGAAAGCCCTACCTCACGTAGCTGAGTCGGAAGCTCCGCTCGCGAGAGCGGGAAATGGTGCGCAGCGAGCAACTGCCAGCGTGCGGCGAGGGTCAAAGCTGTGCGGACTTGCTCTACAGCAGCATCCTGATCGCCGCTCTGCACCATAGCCATAGCGATCTTGAGCGACTTGATGGACTGGTTGGCCTTGCGGCTCACGTCGGGCCACAGTCCGCGCTGCTCGATGAGTCGAACACTGTCGTTGACGACCCCACTATCGAAGATAACCCGCCCAAAGCGCAACGACCATTGCGTGAAGTCATCGCCTTCCTTAAGACGAGTACGGAGTAGGCCAGGTGAAACGACGTGGATGTCGAGATCAGCTGGGAGATCGTCGTGTGGGATCGTCACGCCGATGAGGTGGTAGTCCAAGTCGCTAATTGATGTGCGTGACCCTCGAGCGGTTGAACCAGTCAGCAGCAGGGCCTCTGCGCCCGTCTCCCGAGCGCGCCTGCACACAAGATCGTGTGCAGCACGCAACCGCGGCGGGATTAGGAGACGAACCCCTGCGACTGCGCCGGTTGGCCGGGCGCTCATGACCCCTCCTCGGCGATATCTACAGCCGTCGCCACATCGGCTGCTAGGTCCTCAAGGGATCGGCCTCCTAGATCTGGCTCCTCGCCTTCGTATACGGCCTCCTTGCGTGCGTCATTGAGAGTCCGTAGTACCGGCCCAAAGTCGAACGAGATATGTCCTTCGCCGAACAGCTGCTCGGCTATCTCCACCTTCCTCCAGTGCTTTGGAGGGGTCGATACACCGTGCTGATCTGCAATCGCTGCAATCGCTGCCTCGAGCGCTACGAACAGCCAAGTGACGGCCTCCGTGTAGTCCCCCGCCGCGACAGCCGGCAGGGCACGACCTAGATGCTCCTGTGCGAGCTGCGCCTTGGCCTTTGGCGACATGCCCCAATGCTACGCCCCTCAGTGGCCGAGCTGCTGCGGCTCGCAAAACCGGTTTGCACGGCGAGGTTAGTGTCTGTCGAAATGGAAGCTACGCGACGAAGATCAAACCGTAAAGTCCGCGTGGAGACGCTGAGGCGGGCGTTGCTCCTGACGAGCTAGCCGCGCTTGAGGAGTCTGGATAGCACACGACAAGCTGTCGACTACGGCACCCAGAGTCTCCGCAGCGGCACCAGACTTCGTGTGTCTTGGTCGAGGCGATCGTAGTTCTCAATAAGGAGTTCGCTGAGACGATCCATGCCTATCAGCGTTATCCGCGTCACGCGGGCGTCGTTGAGCGCTTCACGCGTGAAGCCACCAGTGGAGACGAAGACACCTCTCTCCTCGGGAGGAGTCACCAGGCCGGCAAGAGCGCGGATCTCTTCCGGCTTTGAGTGAGTCGTAGGACGCGCCTTAAACTTGGACCTTGATGATCGGCCGCTCGAGTCCGAGTGCGTCACGCGACGCCACCACGTCGATACCGCCATCGGGCCCCTCAGGCGAGGTGCGCGTGTGATAGCCAAGTGCACGGAGTATGCCGGCCACAAGGTCCTGCGTCTCGTATGCATCCAGCGCGGCGACTTGGGCCTGGATGAGTTCGGAGGTTTGCGCACGGAGTTCGTCGTAGAGAGGCTCTGCTTCGACGACATCCTCGACCAGCGCCTCGTCGGCTGCGACAGGAACTCGCGTACCACCTAGGTACTCCAGCAGTTGATCCTGGGAAGTAGGCGTCGAAACTGTTAGGAGACTCCCGAGTTGGTAGAGAATCCGCTTCGGAAGCTCGTCCCGTGAGAAAGCCTGAGTCCACTCTACGTGACGCGTATGAGGGTAGTGAGCTATAGGACCATTCGGTTGAAACTCGTAGTCTCCACGGACACGCCCGATGTGCAGCTCTCGTGTCTCGGAGTCAGGTGTGATCACGAAGTCATCGAGGCGGACGTCGTTTGCGAACCGATAGAGCATGCCGGCAACGCCAGGCGCTCCTTTGTCCCCGTATGCGCTACGAACCGCCGCGAGCAAGTTCGCTCGCTCGCGCCCAACGGCGGATCCGACCCCCTCCCAGCCAATCGCGACCAAGCCGTGTTCGACGAAATCCGCTGCATACCGACCCCTACTCCCAGCGCGAATTAGCCAAACGGTGGGCTTCTCAGTCAAGATCGTCCCCGTCTGCCTGGTCGGCTTCGCCGTGAGCTGACTCGATAACACCGCTCGCCCAGGCGATCGTTGCAGTCGCCCAACAAGGCCCGGTCTCGTTCAAGACTCGTCGCGTGACTCGCCCCATAGCGCATGTGCACGCCATATGGCGCCAACTGCTCGACACCGTCAAGCGTCTCAGGGACATCGAGCCCCTGTGTTCGGCAGAGCTCGATCAGCCCGTCGAGATCATGTGTGTACGGAAACTCGATCTCACGAGAGGCCAATGCAGCCTTGAGCGCCTTCTCGACGGCCTGCTGAGCATGGAAGCCGAGGATCGCATCGGCGACTCCAGCAACAGGAAGCAACGATCTCGCTGCGAATTCGTCGTCGCGAGCGAGCCCCAACAACAATCGCGGGAGGTCAGGCCGCTCCAACATCAAGCCGCGATCGCTCGCCCATCGGCGAATGCGGCATGGATCAGGCTGCCGCGCACCTCACGCCATTCCTCAGCATCCCGATCGCTGATAACGATCACGTCCGCAAAGACACCCAGGCCGCGCAACGTCCTGCGCAGTCGAACCGACTCCGCCACCGCGTCCTCGACCTCAGGCTCGACGACGAGGAAGTCCAAATCGCTCGCGGGCCCCGCATCGCCGCGGGCATGCGACCCGAACAAGATCACCTGCGCGCCGGGCGCTGCAATCGCCAGCCGTCTAGCTGCCTCCGCTATGACCCCTTCGCTGAACATGCGGATACCGTAGCGTCGCAGCCAGATCGCAGGCGCAAACTAGCGCCCCGATGGTTCATACGTCTAACCTACTGTCCTTCAGAAATGGAGACGGTGGGAATCGAACCCACGTCCGCAATCGCGTGAGAGTGGCTTCTACGAGCGTAGCCGGCGCTCTGATCTCATCCCCAACTCGCCTCGCCGGCGGGGTTGTCGGGGGACCAGCCTCCTTAGATTTCCCCGGCTTGGCGGAGACGGACCGCACCGGGTGAGCCTGCTTTCTGATCCCGGCCTTCCCCGCCGCAGGCAAGCGGGGCCCGAGACCTCACTCGCCTAGTGTTTGCTAGGCAGCGAGGGCGTACTCGTGAGAGTCCGCACTTATGGTTTTCCCGGGTGTTTAACGAGGCCGCCCGGGACCTCGACTCGCAACCATCCCCACGAGCCGACCACGTCGAAGCCTGTCGTCCCCGGGGTATGTACTACCCGCATCAGTCGTAGCCGCACAGGATCGAGCCTGGCATGCTGGGCCACGAACGAAAACGACGCGGTCCCGGGCCGCTTGAGGAACCCGCTCGGAGTCCGGCCCGAAGGCCTTCCTCCTGTGGGTGGCGCGGCCTCACACCTCGGTGGCCTCGCTCTTTGCGGCTCGGTTCCGCGTCTGGATCCAACTTAGCTCGACCCAGAGCTCGCCTTGCAAGACCTCCTCTCGACGTCATCCCGCATCATTCCGAGAAAAACGGTGCCTGGAGGCTGCACCGGACCGATTAGGCGGTGCTTATCGACGCTGCCACAATGGAGATGTGGAGAACTCTGAGATCTCCCTGCCCGCCTCGCCAACCGGTGCTCCGATCCGCGCCTGTCGGCGCGGCGCGCCATCGGTCGAGGACCCCTTCGGCGGACCCGGCCGTCGCGACAGCCGCGAGCCGGCGAGGCATCGCGCCGCAGGATCGGCAGCGCCCTCGCCGCGATCGCCGCCCTCTTCGCCAAGTTCTTCGCCGCGATCAAGGGCGCCCTGCTGCTGCTGCCCAAGCTCAAGCTGCTCACCACGGCCGGCACCGCGCTCGTCTCCGTCGCCGCCTACTCGCCTCTTCTGCGGCTGGTGGTTCGCGCTCGGCTTCGTGCATCCTGCTCTTCGTCCACGAGATGGGCACGTGATCGCCCTGCGCCGGGAGGGCATCAAGGCCAGCGCACCGATGTTCATCCCCTTCATGGGCGCTGTCGTCACCTCGCAAGTCGCTCGGCGACAACGCGCTGGCGGAGGCGCGGGTCGGGCTCGCCGGTCCGATCCTCGGCACCGTCGGCGCCGGCGTCTGTCTGGCGATCGGCGAGGCCGCCGAACACCGACTTCTTCCGCGCGCTCGGCCTACATCGGGCTTCTTCCTCAACCTCTTCAACCTGCTGCCCGTCGTCCCGCTCGACGGGGGCCGGGCGATGGCGGCGATGGCGCCCTGGCATGTGGTTCCTCGGCTTCGGCGCGCTGGTGGCTGCTCGACTTCGTCGCCCCCAACCCGATCCTCCTGATCATCGTCCTCTTCTCCGGCTTCGAGCTCTACCGCCGCTGGCAGCAGCGCAGATCACGCCGACTCGAGCAGGCCGCCTACTACCGCGTCTCACCGCGAAACCGGCTGCTCGTCGGCGCGGTCTACCTCGGCCTGATCGGCGCTGCTCGTGCTCGGCATGGACGCCACCCACATCCTCAGCACCGGCTCACACAGCTTCCGCTCCCTCTAGCCCTCTCGGCGCGAGGGCGTCGGCTCAGCGCCTGGCCTCGCGCACCGCCCGTTCCATGTCGCGCTTGGTCTCGCGCTCGCGCATCGTCTGGCGCTTGTCGTAGAGGTCCTTGCCGCGCGCCAGCGCGATCTCGACCTTCGCATTGGCACCGGAGAAGTAGATCCGCGTGGGCACCAGCGTCAGCCCCGCTCCGCCACGCGCGCCGCCGAGGCGGTCGATCTCGCTGGCGGTGCAGCAGCAGCTTGCGCTGGCGCTCGGGGTCGTGGTTTTCGCGCGAGGCCGGCCCGTAGGGCGGGATGTGCACGGAGTGCAGCCACAGCTCGCCGCTCACGGATCGCCGCGTAGCCGTCCTTCAGCTGCGCGCCCGAGGTGCGCAGCGCCTTGACCTCGGTGCCCTCCAGCATCACCCCGCACTCCAGCCGCTCGATCAGCTCGTAGCGGTGGGAGGCGTAGCGGTTGGACGCCACGTCCCCCGCACCGACCTTGCGCTTCCCTTGCCCTTGGCCATCCCACGAGCCTAGCGTCGAGTCGCAGCGCCGGCTCCAGATCGACACGCCCGCGGATCGCGTCGACCCGGGCCGACCCGCACCTCGCACCGGGTCCCCCGAGCCGCAGGGTCGACGCCCGTGCGCTCGCCCTCGAGGATCGTTCCCTCCTCGTTGAGCTCCCACCACTCCCGCCCTGCCGTCGCCGCCCTGCCGCTGTCTGGCCGAGGAGGACCGGCCCGCGCGGGCAGGGGGCTTGCCCTTCGGCCTCTCGCCATCGGTCGCCCGCAGCAATCTGACCGGCAGCATCCCCTCGAATGGCGGAACCTCACCCTTCCCAGAGCCGAACGACCGGGGCCTTCGAAGGCGATGAACGCACCTGCCGAGATCAGCCCGGTTATCTCGCCCTCGACGCCCGCTCGTGCCCCGCCTCGAACAGCTCCCGCTCGAGCAGCGAAGCAGCGGGCCACGTCGTCGGCGTCGCGCTCGATCACCATCGCCTCGCGCTCGCGTTCAGAGGTCCAGGCGCCCAGCTCGACCAGCTCGCCCGCCCGGGGAGCGCGCTCCCCGCCGCCCACCGCCGAGAGCAGCGCACGGTGGCAGACGAGGTCGGGGTAGCGGCGGATCGGCGAGGTGAAGTGGCAGTAGGCCGATGAGCGAAGCCCGGCATGGCCGAGGTTCTGGGGCGAGTAGTAGGCCTGCTTCAGCGAGCGCAGCACCAGCGAGCTCAGGGCACGCGAGCCCCTGCCCGCGTTCGTGCGCAGGTGCTCGGTCGACCCGCGCCGAGAGATCTCCCAAGAGCTCCGCCGCCTGCGAGGAGGACATCGGCTCGGGCACCGGCGGAGTCGGCTATCTCCAGCGATGCCAGCTGATCGACCAGGCGCTCCACCCGCTCCGGCTGTCGGGCCGCTCGTGGACGCGGTAGAGGCACGGCACCGCCGCGCTGACCGCAGCATCGCGGCGACCGCTTCGTTGGCGGCGATCATCAGGTGCTCGATCAGCCGGTGGGACTCGGTCTGCACCCGTCCGTGGATCTCGGTCACGTTGCCCTCGGCGTCGAAGACGAAGTCCGGCTCGGAGGGTCGATCTCGAGCGCCCCGCTCGCTCCCGGCGCGCACTGCAGCGCCAGCGCCACCCTGCGGGCAACCTCGAGCGGCTCGCCCCAGGGCTCTCGCGCGCTCGCACCCCCGCGAAGATCCGGTCCACCCGCTCGTAGTCCAGCCGCTCGTCCGAGCGGATCAGCGAGCGGTAGAAGGCGTCTGGCGACGCTGCGCCCCGTCCAGCTCCATCTCGACCGTGACCGCCGCGCGCGGCACTCCCGGGACCAGCGAGCAGGCTTCGCTGGAGAGCGCATGCGGGAGCATCGGCTCGACCGCGCCCGGAACGTAGACGCTGGTCGCTCGCCGTCTCGCCTCGCGATCGATCGCGCGAGCCCTCCGGGCACGTGGGCCGCGACATCGGCGATGTGCACCCAGACCCGCGTCGCTCCATCGCCCAGCTCCTCGGCCGAGATCGCATCGTCGAAGTCGCGCGCGCTGACCGGATCGATCGTGAAGGTGGCAAGCTCGCGCAGATCGCGACGCTCCCCGGATGAGGACATCACCCTCGCCCGCCGCCTCCTCGGCCTCGCTGCTCGACCGCGGTCGAAAGCCGCGGCTCAAGCCCGCGGTCGAGCATCAGCCCCTCGATCACGTCACGGGCCACGTCGGGGCGACCCAGCCGGCGCAGGACGTGCGCGCCCTTGCCCCGGCCGCGCCGGCCGCACCAGCACCAGATCCCCCTCGCGGGCCTCCCCGACGGCGGCGAGGAGCGGGCCTGCCCCACCACCATCCCCGAGGAGCTCTGGCCGCGACGCGACGGCCCGCATCGCCGTCCCGGAGGGAACAGCGGCTCGGCCGTCAGGAAGCGCCCTCGGCGCTGCAGCACGGCCACCAGCGAGCCGCGCGGGACCTGGGCGACTCACTTCACCTTCGCGGCCAGCGTCTTGAGCGCGATCGCGAGGCCCGTGGGCGCGTGTCGACCACGTTCTTGTCGATCTTCACTTCGGGCGCGATCCCGGCGCCCTGTTTGACGCCGCCGCCGCCGAGGTTGCGCCCGTTGGGGGTGAAGTACTCCCCGACCGTGATGTCCAGCGCGCCGCCGTTTGAGAGCGGCTCCTCCTCCTGGAAGACGCCCTTGCCGAAGGTGTGGGTTCCGACGACCGTCGCCCGGCCGTGGTCCTGCAGCGCCGCGGTGACGATCTCCGCAGCCGATGCCGTGTTGGAGTCCACCAGCACCACCACCGGGATCGGAGCCGGAGATCGCATCGCCCAGCGCCTGCAGGGTCTGCGACGGCTGGGTCCGCCCCCGGGTTGAGACGATCGTCCCCTTGGCGATGAAGATGCTGGCGATCAGCTGCGCCTCGGAGACCAGCCCGCCACCGTTGTCGCGCAGATCGAAGATCGAGCCCCCGCGCCCCGCCATGCAGCTGGCGCTCGACCGCTTCGCGAACTTCGCCATGGGCCCCGGGCTGAAGGTCGCCGAGCGCGACCACCCCCAGCTTGATCCCGTGAACCTTGGTCGAGAGCGAGGCGACGACCGGCTCTGAGACCGTCGCCCGCGTGATTTTCAGCGCTGCGCGAGCTGCGATGGCCCTGCGGTCCCGATTCGATCGTCAGCTGGACGTCGGTGCCCGGCGAGCCCTTGATCAGTGCCGTGGCGGCATCGGAGGAGAGCCCGAGCAGCTTGTGGGGACCGACCGCGACGATCAGGTCCCCCGCCTTCAGGCCCGCGCGGGCCGCCGGCGAGGAATCGAAGACGCGCGCGATCAAAAGGCCCCGCGTGCTCGGGGTTGACCGAGACGCCGATCCCGGCGAAGTGCGGCGGCGAGTTGAATTCCCGGTATTCGCTCGGCGTCAGGTAGTGGGAGAAGCGGTCGCTGAGGCTTGAGACCAGGCCCGAGATCGAGGCGCTCGAGAGCTTGCCGGTGGGGATCGGGCGGTAGTAGTCCTGGCACACGCTGGATCGCTTCATCGACCACCCGGGTCTGGTGATCGGCCACGAACGCCCTTCGCAGGAAGTCGGGGAGGTGTTCGGGATGCCCTCCCAGCCACAGCGCCGCCGACAAGCAGGACCGGCAGCAGCACGCGCCGAGGATGGCCGTCAGGGGATCTCTGCGGGATCGCGGTGGACGCCATCGCTCGGGCAAGCGTAGTGGAGGCGCCCGCGAGGATCGCCGTGGAATCAACCATCTAGACCATCTAGGCTGGAGCGATGGCCAACGTCAACACCACCACAGTGGCGTCCAACGGGCTCCCGATCCACTCGATCAGCCTGCCCGGCACGCGTGCCCTGACCATCCTCGTCGCCTTCGACGCGGGCGCGCGCAACGAGCGTCCCGAGGAGAACGGCATGGCCCACTTCCTCGAGCACCTCGTCTTCAAGGGCGGCGAGAAGTACCCCCACTACCGCGACGTCAACGAGACCGCCGAGCGCCTCGGCGGCGTGCTGAACGCCTACACCAGCCACGACATCGTCGCCTTCCACATCACCGTCCGGGCCGAGAGCGCGGCCCCCGCCATCGACCTGCTGAGCGACTTCGTCGGGCGTCCCAGGATCGACGCCGATGAGCTCGACCGCGAGCGCGGCGTCGTGATCCAGGAGATCAACCGCGCCTTCGACCAGCCCTCGATGGTCGCCGAGTACCTGATCGACCAGGCCGCCTTCGGCGAGCATCCCCTGGGCCGCACCGTGCTCGGCCCCGAGGAGAACCTGCGCAGCTTCACCCGCGAGGGCATCGTCGCCTTCCGCGAGCGCCGCTGGGCCGGCTCGCGCGGCGGCGCCTTCCTGGTCGGCAACCTCGAGCACCTGCCCGGCCAGGACGAGCTGCACGAGTGCTTCGGGCGCTTCCCCTCGCTGCCCGACCCCGAGCCCTACGTGCCGGCGCCCAGCTTCACGCCCAAGAAGCTGGTCGAGCAGCGCGACACCAACCAGTCGCATCTGCGGATGATCTACAGGCCCCAGATCGACGTCACCAGCCCGGCCCAGCGCGCGGCGCTTTCGATCTACTCCGACGCTGCTCGGCGGCTCGATGGGATCGCGACTGTTCGATGAGATCCGCGAGAAGCGCGGGCTGTGCTACTCGGTCTATGCCGTCGACCACACCTTCGCCGACTTCCCCATGCTGCAGCTCGGCTCGGGCCTCGAGTCGGGCAAGTGCGTCGAGGCCTACACCCGCATGCGCGAGATCGTCGATGAGCTGCGCGACGATGGACCGACCGAGGAGGAGGTCCACCGGGCTCGCGCCTACGCCGCCGGGCGCCTCGTGCTGGCCTTCGAGAACACCAACGCGGTCGCTCGCCACGCCGCCAACCAGACCGTCGTCTTCGGCGAGACCGTCGATCCCGACGAGCGCGATCGCGGCGCTCGACGCGGTCACCTTCGACGAGGTCCGCGAGGTCGCCGCCGACGTGGCCGACGAGCTGGCCGTGGCCTGCGTCGGGCCGCACACCGTCGAGGAGTTCTAGCCCGACGACCCGCCGCGCCCCGTCGGGGCAGGCGCAGTTGCTCAGCCGATCGCGACCATGCGATCGATCGGCACCCTGGCCCGCTCGGCGGTCGCCGCGTGCGACACGCACCTCGAACTGATCGTCGTCGCGCAGCGCGTCGCGCAGCTTCGGCAGCGTGATCATCTTCATGAACTGGCAGGAGGCCTCGGCGTTGGCGGGGATGAACTCGACGTCCGGCGCGGCCATCTGCGAGCGGGTACAGCATCCCGATCTCGGTCGCCACGACCGCCTCGCGGGCGCCGCTCTGCTCGGCCTCGCGCGGCGTACTTCAGCATCCCGCCGGTCGAGAGCATGTGGACGCCCTCCGCCGACGACATCGCCCGCTGCGACGTACTCCATCACGCTCGTCGAGCAGCCGCACTCGGGGTGGATCAGGAAGTCGGCCCCGGGGTGGCTGGCACGGGTCGCCTCGATGTCGGCGGGGCGGATGCCGGCGTGGACGTGGCACTCGCCGTCCCACACGTGCATGCGGCGGCCGAGCTCCTTCTCGACGTAGGCGCCGAGCCACATGTCCGGGCCGAACAGGATCTCGGTGTCGGCGCCGTGGGTCTCGTAGATGTGGCGCACGACGTCGACCGCGTTGGCCGAGGTGCAGCAGTAGTCGGTCAGCGCCTTGACCTCGGCCGTGGTGTTGACGTACATCACGACCACTCCCTCGGGATAGCGCGGCCCGCCACTGCCGCGAGCTGCTCGGCGTCGATCGAGTCGGCCAGCGAGCAGCCGGCATCGGGGTCGGGGATCAGCACCGTCTTCTCGGGGCAGAGGATCGAGGCCGTCTCGGCCATGAAGTGCACGCCGCAGAAGACGATCGTCTCGGCGTCGCGCGCGCCGCGGCCTGGCGGGAGAGCGCCGAGCGAGTCGCCGACGTAGTCGGCCACGTCCTGCACCTCGGGCACCTGGTAGTTGTGGGCCAGGATCACGGCGTCGCGCTCAGCGCGCGAGCGCGCGCACCTCGTCGCTCCAGCTCGAGCGATCTCCTGGGGGGAGAGAGCCATGCGGGCGAGCCTCGGTGGGAGCCATGGGAAGGTTCATGGCAGCGCCTCCAATGTGAGAGAGAGGTCTAGGGCGGGCGCCGAATGGGTCAGGGCGCCCATCGAGACCCATTCTACCCCGGTCCTCGGCGACCGCCCGGAGCGTCTGAAGGTGACGCCCCCGCTCGCCTCCAGCTCGCGCTCGTCCGCCGACCTGCGCCACGGCGGCGCGGAGCTGCTCCTCGTCCATGTTGTCCAGCAGCAGGCGAGGGGCGCCCGCCGGAGCGCCTGCTCGATCTCAGCCGGGTCGCGCGACCTCGACCTCGAGCGTGCCCGCGAGCTGGGGCGCCGCCTCGCGGGCGCGCTGCGACCGCCTGCGGCGATGCCACCGGCGGCCGCGATGTGGTTCTCCTTGATCAGGATCGCGTCGTAGAGCCCGACACGGTGGTTGACCCCGCCGCCGGCAGCCACCGCCGCCTTCTCGAGCGCCGCAGGCCGGGCGTCGTCTTGCGCGTGTCGAGCACCTTGGCGCCCGTCCCCTGAACCTCGCCGGCGGCCCGGGCCGCCATGCGTCGCCACCCCCGAGAGGTGGGCGAGGAAGTTCAGCGCGGTGCGCTCGGCGGTGAGCAGAGCACGCGGCCTGCCCCTCGACCTCGAGCACCGGCCCGCCCTCGCGCCAGATCCCCTCCTCGACCAGCCGCTCGACCTGCGCGTCGGGGTCGAGCAGCGCTGAAGGTGGTCTCCGCCGGCCTCGAGCCCGTAGATCACGCCGGGCGCCTTCTGGATGATCCGCGCGCGCGCCCGCGCGCCCTCGGCGACGGTGGCCAGCGGTGGTCACGTCGCCCGCCCCCACGTCCTCGCGCAGCGCCAACCCGACAAGCGCGTCGAGACCCTCCACCTCTAGCTCCTCGCCGGCGGCAGAGCTCAGCAGGTAGGCGCGGACGAACGCCGTCGAGGTCGCCGTCGAGAACTCGCTGCACGTCGCCCATCTCGTGCGAGGTGCGGTGGTCCTTGACCATCGTGTAGGGATGCAGCACGTAGGAGCGGATCTGCGAGCCGAAGTTGACGTCCTGAGCCTCGCCCTTCTCGCTTGGCGATCTCCTCCTGGCGTTCGCGCTCCTTGCGCTCGAGCATCTTGGCGCGCAGCATCGCCATCGCGGTGGCCCGGTTGGAGGACTGCGAGCGCTCGTTCTGGCACTGCACCACGATCCCGCGTGGGGCGGTGGGTGATGCGCACCGCGGAGTCGGTCTTGTTGACGTGCTGGCCGCCCGCGCCGGAGGCGCGGTAGGTGTCGACCTGCAGATCGTCGTCGTTGATCTCGATCTCGCCCGTGTCCTTCGACGACCGGCGCCACCTCGACCCCCGCGAAGCTGGTCTGGCGGCGGTGAGCGGAGTCGAATGGCGAGAGCCTGACCAGCCTGTGCACCCCACGCTCTGCGCCGAAGAGCCCGTAGGCGTTCTCGCCGGAGGCACGGAAGGTGGACGACTTGATGCCCGCTTCCTCGCCCTCGCTCACCTCCAGCAGCTCGACCTGAAAGCCACGTCCTTCGGCCCAGCGCATCAGCATCCGCAGCACCATCTCGGCCCAGTCCTGCGCATCGGTGCCGCCGGCCCCCGCATTGACGGTGACGAGGGCGTCGCCGGCGTCGTAGCGGCCGGAGAAGAGCCGCTGCTCCTCGAGCGCCGCCAGGCGCTCCTCGACAGAGGCGATCTGCTCGTCGACCTCGCCCTGCAAGCGAGCTGTCCTCTCCGGCCATCTCGACCAGGCCGTCGAGATCCTCGACGTCGCTGCTCAGGCTGCGAAAGCCATCCAGACGGCGCGTGATGCGAGCATGCTCGGCGGACACGCTCGCCGCCCGCTCGGAGTCATCCCAGAACCCGGCCGCTCCCATCTCATCCTCGAGCGCCGCCACGCGCTCGCCCAGCGCAGCCGGGTCAAAGATAGTCCGAGAGCAGTTTCATCTGCTCACGGATGGCGGCCAGGCGCTGCGGGATCGACTCGCTTGGCGCGCTGGTAGCCACGCCTCCACGCTATCAGCCGGTCCCCCGTGTCAAGCGGGCAGCTCCCGGGAAGCAGGCGACGGATATGTTTGCGGCATGCCAGCCGACTCACCAGAGGCCCTAGCAGAGGCCTTCGGCGCCGCCATGAGCGCCGGTGACATCGCGGCTGCGATGGAGCTGTGGGTCGAGGACGCCACCATCGTCGGAGCCGACGGACAACCTGTGAGCGGGAGGGACGGGATCGCCCAGGCGCTTGGCGCGATCCTCAGCCACGATGTCAAGGTCGACATCAGGCTGGCCAAGACGTTCACGGCGGGCGACACGGCCCTGGTGCTCGGCACGCTGACGATGAGCGGCACCGGGCTCGATGGCGAGCCCTTCAGCCAGGAGAGCCAGTCGACGGTGGTCTACAGCAGGAACTCCGAGGGGCACTGGCGCATCGCCATCGATGCCCCCTGGGGCCTGCCCGCCGACTAGCTCAGCTCTCGCTCTCCTTCTCCTCGTCCTGCTCCTCGCCGGGCCAGCTGCCGGTGAACCGGGCGAAGCCCTGCCTGGAGACGTGGTCGACGAGGCCCTTCACGACACGGAAGATCGCGCCCTCGAGCGTGAGCGCCAGGGCCAGCTTGCCCAGGCCCGCCGTGCGGCTCTCCGGCTGCGGCGGATCCTGGTCGTCGACCGCGCGCCAGATAAGAGCGAATGCCTTTCGCCCGATGATGCCGGCTAGGAGACCCGAGACGATCGCCACCGGACGAAACAAGAGTTTGGACATTGCGTTCCCTTCGCGAGGCGTCGAGTTCAGCTGCTTCCCATGAACCTAGCGTCTGCTCGGCTCAGCCCGGAAGCACGACCAGCTTGCCCTGTGCGTGGCCATGCTCGCTCTCCTCGAACGCCTCGCCGACCTGCTCGAGGCCGAACGTCTGAGCGATCGGGAAGATGAAGCTGCCTGCCGTTATCAGCGGCAACACCTCCTCCAGCGCCGGAACGGTGTCGGCGCCCCCGCCGCCGGCGTGGAACGTCACGCCATGCTCGGCCGCGTCCTGAGCCGCGATCGTGATCACGCGCTCAGGGCCTCCGGCCAACTCGACCGACAGCCCCAGCTCGCCTCGACCCGAGGCGTCCAGCACGGCATCCACCCCCTCGGGGGCAAGCTCCTTCAGGCGCTGACCCAGGCCGTCTCCGTAGAGCACAGGGGTCGCGCCCAGCGAGGAGAGGAGGTCCTGGTTGGACCGGCCCGCGGTTCCGATCACCTTCACCCTGCGCGCCACGGCCAGCTGGGTGGCGGCCAGGCCGACCCCACCAGAGGCAGCGTGGATCAGCAGCGTCTCGCCCTCCTCGACCCGGAGCAGCTTGAGCGTTTTGTAGGCGGTCCCAACCACCACCGCCAGGCTCCCGGCGACCGGCCAGTCGACGTCGGCCGGCTTGCGGGTGAGCTTCTCGGTCGGGCACAGCGCCTTCTCGGCGTAGGCAGGCGAGCTGGATGAGCCGAGCACCTCGTCACCGACGGCGAACGCGCTCACCCCAGGTCCGACCTGCTCGACCACCCCCGCCACGTCGTTGCCCAGACCGGCGGGGACTCGATCGGAGCCACCGAGGCGAGAAACCCGTGCAGCTTCTTCCAGTCGATCGGGTTGATTCCGGCCGCCCTCACCGAGATGAGCACCTCGCCCGCCTCCGGGGCGAGATCCTCGACCTCCTCCACCCCCAGCACATCGAAACCGCCATATTCGTGAAAGCGAACAGCGCGCATCGTGCTCACGCACGCCCTAGGTGCCGTGGCACTTCTTGAACTTCTTCCCCGACCCGCACCAGCAGGGATCGTTGCGCCCCACTTCGTGCTCGTGGTCGACGACCCGCTGCTCGACGACGGGGAGCATCTCGCCCTCTCCGGAGCCGTTGCCCTGAGCGCCCGCAGCGGCGGCCGCGGCTGCCAGGGCGCCGGCGCCGGCGGCACTGTGCCCGCCGGAGTAGGAGACCCGCCCGGCCCTGGTCGAGCTGCCGGAGGCGGCGAAGGACGGCGCCTGCCCCCCGCCGTTCTCGCCTTCGACGTTGACCTGGACGTTGAAGATCATGCGCGCGTAATCGGTCCAGACGCTGTTCATCAGGTCGCCGAAGAGGGTGAATGCCTCGTTCTTGTATGCGACGAGGGGGTCGATCTGAGCGAAGCCACGCAGGTGGATCCCCTCGCGCAGGTAGTCCATGTCGAAGAGGTGCTCGCGCCAGCGTTCATCGATGATCTGCAGCAGCAGGAAGCGCTCCAGAGCTCCCATCAGCTCCTCGCCAAGTGCCTGCTCGGCGTGCCTCGTAGCGCTCCATCGCCTCGCCCACGACGCGGTCGATCAGGCCGTTGCGATCGGATGCGTTGCCGTCGACGTCCGAGCCGTCGAGGTCGAGCGGGAAGAACTGTCCGATGGCCGTGTAGAGGCCGCCCATGTCCCAGTCCTCGACGAAGTCGCCGGGCGTGTACTGATCGATCGTTCGCTCGATCACGTTGAGACCTCGCGTCTGGCCTCCTCGCCGATCGACTTGCCTTCGAGCACCTCGTCGCGGTAGGCGTAGATCACACGGCGCTGCTCGTTCATCACGTCGTCGTACTCGAGCACCCGCTTACGGATCAGGAAGTTCTGCTCCTCGACCTTCTTCTGGGCTTTCTCGATCTGTTTGGAGAGCATCCCCGCCTCGATCGGTTCCTCGTTGCCCTCATCGTCGATCCCGCCCAGTTTGTCGAGGATCTTGTAGATGCGGTCGCCCGCGAACAGCCGCACCAGGTCGTCCTCGGCGGAGAGGAAGAAGCGCGACTCGCCCGGGTCCCCCTGGCGTCCGGCACGTCCACGCAGCTGGTTATCGATGCGTCGTGACTCATGGCGCTCGGTGCCGCAGATGTAGAGACCGCCGGCGGCCATCACCTGGTCGCGGTTGGCCCGCGACCTGCGCCTCGAGCTCCGGCATGATCGCCTCCAGGCGCTCGTCGTAGCTGGTCGTCGTCGAGGTCGACTCCTTCGCGGGCGAGCTGTTGACGGGCCAGGTGTTCCGGGTTGCCGCCGAGCTTGATGTCCACACCTCGGCCGGCCATGTTGGTGGCGATCGTGACGGCACCGGGCTGCCCGGCCTCGGCAACGATGTCCGCCTCGCGCGCCGCATGCTCGGGCTTGGCGTTCAGCACCGTGTGCTTGACGCCGGCCTTCTTCAGGTGCTCTGAGAGCAGCTCTGAGACCTCGACCGAGATCGTGCCGACGAGCACCGGCTGGCCATTCTCGTGGCGGGCGGCAATCTCCCTCACGACCGCGCTCCACTTGCCCTCCTTGGTCTTGTAGACCTGATCGTTTCGATCGGCCCGGACCATGTCCATATTGGTCGGGATCTGAACGACCGGCAGCTCATAGATCTTCATGAACTCGGTCGCCTCGGTCAGGGCGGTTCCGGTCATGCCCGAGAGCTTGTCGTAGAGGCGGAAGAAGTTCTGGTAGGTGATCGTCGCCAGGGTCTGGTTCTCCTCCTGGATCGGCACGCCCTCCTTGGCCTCGACCGCCTGGTGCAGTCCCTCCGACCAGCGCCTGCCGTCGAGGATGCGCCCGGTGAACTCGTCGATGATCTTGACCTCGCCGTCCACCACGGCGTAGTCGACGTTGGCCTTGTAGAGCGACTCCGCGCGCAGCGACTGGATCAGATGGTTGACGAGGTGCCCGTTCTCGGCCTTGTAGAGGTGGTCGATGCCGAGGAAGCGCTCGGCCTTTGCGACGCCCTGCTCGGTGATCGAGATCGCCTTCTGCTTCTCGTCGACCTCGTAGTCGAAGTCGGCCATGAACTGCTTCTTGGTGCGGGGGTCCATGCCTTCAGGCGTCGTGCCTGCCGTCAGGCGCGGTGCCAGCTTGGCGAACTTGACATACAGATCGGCCGCCTGTTCCGGGGCGCCGGAGATGATCAGGGGCGTGCGCGCCTCGTCAATGAGGATGTTGTCGACCTCATCGACGATCGCGAAGGGGTGCCCGCGCTGGACCTTTTCGGAGAGGTCCTTGGCCATGTTGTCGCGCAGGTAGTCGAAGCCGAACTCCGAGTTGGTGCCGTAGACGACGTCGCAGGCGTAGGCGCGTTGCTTCTCCTCGTAGGGCTGCATCGTCTTGAGGATCCCGACCGAGACACCGAGGGCGTTGTAGATCGGCGTCATCCATTCGGCGTCGCGACGGGCGAGGTAGTCGTTGACCGTCACGACGTGAACCCCCCTGCGCCGAGGCTTCTGCTCGGGATCGTCAGGATCGCCGGGCCCGACCGCCAGGGAGTTCAGCACGACCGCCAGCGTGGCGGTCAGCGTCTTTCCCTCGCCCGTCTTCATCTCGGCGATGTGGCCCTCGTGCATCGCCATCCCGCCGATCAGCTGGACGTCGAAGTGGCGCATCCCCATCTTTCGCTTGCCCGTCTCGCGGACGATCGCAAAGCACTCCGCAAGGACGGCGTCCAACGACTCGCCCTGAGCGACACGGTCGCGCAACTCGTCCATCCGGGCGCTCAGCTCGGCGTCGCTGTCGTGCTCGAGCTCACCCTCGAAGGCGCCAATCAGCGCCACTCGCTTCTGGTAGCTCTTGAACTTCTTCGCCTCGCCGGCGTTCAGCGCTCGATCGAGCAGTGAGGGCATGGGCCAAGGATAGCTCCAGACGCTCGCACACCGACGGGTTGACCGGGGCAGGCCGCGATCAACCCGTGTCGAGCCCTTGGCGCCCGTTCCCGGGCGCCGTCTCTGACCTTGCTCAGGTGAGAGGGATCGTGGTCGCGGAAGCCGCTCCCCGAGCCACTCGAGCCGAGGCGGCGTGAGCCTCACGACGGTGACGACGTTTGTCGCGGTGGCGCTTGACCTGGCGGGCGAGCTCGTCGACCATCAGGTTCACCGAGTGAAGCATCTCCGGTGAGGCATCGTGGGCGCGCAGGGTGACGCCCTTGAGATACAGCGTGGCCTCTGCGACCTGGCTGTTGGTGACCCGCGGGTTGCGCTCCTGGAAGATCTCGATCTCCAGGCGGGCGAGGTCTGAGACTTGGCGCGCAACCTTTCCCAGGCGACGCTCCGCATGCATGCGAAGCTCGTCGGTGACCGGAACGTTTCGACCCTTGATGTCGATCTGCATCGTCACTCCTTCGGTCGGCCTTTTCTCTGGCTCTACCCGCGATGCTACGCCCGTTGACGGCGGATGTAAATGGCCCCTGGACAGGTTGGCTCGGACGGCCCTCGCGAGCGTGACACAATCGCTCTTGGATGAGCCCTGATCTCTCCTGGACGTTCAGCCCCGGCGTCCTGATCGGCGCGGCGATCGTCGCACTGGCATACCTGAGGCGCTGGCGCCAGGTTCGAGGCTCGGGATCGCCTCGGGCAGCTGCCGAGGCTCCCGTCTGGCGGCTGTGCTCCTTCATGGCATCGGTGGCGGTCGCGATCGTCGCGCTGGTGTCCCCGATCGACGCGCTGGCCGATCAGCTCTTCTTCGCTCACATGATCCAGCACATGCTGCTGCTCGACCTCACGCCGATACTCGCGATCCTGGGTTTCACGAAGGTCATCCTGAGACCGGTCACAAGGGTCGTGCACGACCTCGAGCGGCGCGCCGGGGCACTGGCTCATCCCGCCTGCGCGGTGGTCCTCTACGTCGCGGTGATCTGGGCCTGGCACATCCCGGCGGCATACGACCTGGCCGTCCGTCACCCGCTGGTCCATGTGCTCGAGCACATGACCTTCGTGATCGCGGGGTCTCTGTACTGGTGGCATCTGCTCTCCCCCATCCGCGCCCGTCTGCGGCTCGACGGGATGGGCCCGGTCTTCTACATGGCCGCCACCAAGCTGTTCGTCGGCGCGCTCGGCATGGGACTTGCCTTCGCCCCCTCCGCGATCTACCCCTACTACGTCCACCATGCCCGCGTTTGGTCGATCTCGGCGCACGACGACCAGTCGATCGCAGGCCTGGTCATGGCCGTGGAGCAGTCGATGGTGATGGGCGTGGCCCTCGTGATTCTGTTCATGCGGGCACTCGGCGAGTCCGAGCGAAAGCAGCAGCGCGAGGAGCGCTACGAGCTGGTCTGAGCAGCGCTGACAGCATCGATCTGGCAGCGTGCTATGCTGACTATTGTCATAGTCTCACTTTCCGTGACGGGGCTCGCTCAGGCGGGCCTCGTTGCGTTCTCGGGCGGATCTCCGCTCAGGGGCGCTCGCCGGCCAGCTCCACGCAGAGGCGCTCGAGCAGCTGCTGGACCTCGGGCTCACGATGCGCGGCGTGATCGTCCAAGCGCGCACGCAGCTCCTCGCGACGGGCGCTGAGGACCTGATCGGCCATCGCGAGGCCCGCCGGTGTGAGGGTCGCGCCCTCGGCCCCGTCGGACAACAGGCCGTGGCCCCGCAGCTCGGCCTGCACCGCAGCGATTCGCTCGTCGGGGATCTCCTGCTCGCGTGCCATCTCACGAGTGCCCACAACGCCGTAGCTGCCAAAGCGCGCGAGCGCCCAGATCGAGCCGGGGCTGAGCTCGACTCCGGCACGGGCGGCGACGTGCTCGTTGAAGCTCTCTCTCACATCGCGTCCGATCAGCATGCCCAACGCCCGATCGATCTCGGCCAGCGAGCTCGGGCTCTTCGGCGCCGCCAGCGCATCGTCCAGTCCCTGGCTGGTGGAGGCGGTCGCGCGCAGCGGTCGCTCCTTCAGGCGCAGGCTGAGGAGGAAGCCACACGCCGCGATCCCCGCCGCCACCAGGAAGACCGGGTTCGAGGGCATGGACGTAGGCATTCTCATAGGCCAGTCTGGCCGCGCCGGGAAGCGTCGCCACCTGCGCACCGGTCAGCCGACCTCCACCTGATACCTGCGCTCCCAGCGGCCCCGCCAGCACACCGTGCAGTCCCGAGCGCAGCCGGCTGGAGAAGATCGTCCCGAACACCGCGGCTCCGATCGAGCCTCCGACCCCTCGGGCAAGCGTCACACCCGAGGTCGCCGCGCCGAGCACCGAGTAGTCCACGGCGTTCTGCACGGCCAGCACCAGCACCTGCATCACGAGCCCCAGCCCGAGCCCCAGCACCAGCAGATATCCGTCGGCCTCCACAGAGCTCGTCATCACCTGCAGTCGCGAGAGCAGCATGAGCCCCACCGCCATCACCGCCGTGCCGGCTATCGGGAACAGGCGGTAGCGCCCGGTGCGGGAGATCAGCCGCCCGGAGACGACCGAGGTCAAGAGCAGCCCGCCCATCAACGGGATCAGCCGCAGCCCGGCCCCCGTGGGGCTCGAGTGAAAGACGGTCTGGAAGAAGAGCGGCAGGAACGTGACCGATCCGAACAGCGCGAAGCCGACGATCAGCGAGAGCAGGCCGGCGACCCGGAAGACCTCATCGCGCAGCAGCGCGATCGGCAGCACGGGCTCGCGCGCGCGGCGCTCGACGAGCACGAACACAACGAACAGCAGCACCCCGGCCGCCCCCACCAGCACGACCTGCGGGGAGCCCCAGGCCCAGGTCGTGCCGCCCAGGCTCGCCACCAGCACGATCGCGCTGAGGGCGCCCGCCAGCACGCCCGCGCCGAGATAGTCGATCGAGGGCCGGCTGCGCACGCTCATCGCCGGGCAGCGTCGAGGCGATCACCACCAATGCCACGATTCCAACGGGCAGGTTGACGTAGAAGATCCAGCGCCACGACAGGTGCTCGACGATCAGGCCGCCGAGCAGCGGGCCGGCGACGCTCGCTACGCCGAAGACGGCGCCGAACAGGCCCTGGTAGCGCCCACGCTCGCGCGGGAGACGACGTCGCCGATGGTCGCCTGGACGAGCACGATCAGACCACCCGCGCCGAGCCCCTGGACGGCGCGGAAGGCGATCAGCTCGGTCATCGAGCCCGCCAGGCCGCACAGGCCGGAGCCGAGCAGGAACAGCACCACCGCGCTCTGCAGGACACGCTTTCGCCCCAGCTGATCGCCCAGCTTGCCATAGAGCGGCGTCACCGCGGTCTGGGCGAGCAGGTAGGCGCTGGTCACCCACGAGAGCCGCTCCAGGCCTCCGAGGTCGCCCACGATCGTGGGAAGCGCCGTCGCGACGATCGTCGAGTCGAGAGCCGCCAGCAGCATCACCAGCATCAGCCCGGTGAAGATCACACCGACGCGGCGCGGAGTCCGCCGAGCGGGGTCGCGGCCGGGGTCGCCTCGAGCGTGCTCAACGCAGTCGGCGAGACGATTGTGCGGGGAGCGTGCTCGCCACCCGCAGCAGTCTAGGACCGACGGCGCAGGCTCTCGACGATGCCGCTGTGGGCGGAGATCGCGCCGATCAGGATCGCCTCGTCGCCGATCACAGTGCCCGGGAAGATGATGCTGGACCGAATCTGGGCGTGGGCGCCGATGCTCGCGCCGTCACCGATCACGACCGGTCCCGTGAGGCGGACGCCAGGGCCGATCTTCACGTCGGCGCCGATCCACACCGGGCCCTCGACCTCCGCATCGGCGGGAAGCGGCGAGTCGCCCACGACCGTCACGCCGGGACTGAGCTCCTTGCCCTCGATCTGCAGGTTGAGCTCGCCCTGAAGCGCGTCGAACGTGCCCTGGCGAAGCTCGCTGAGGGATCCGACGTCGTTCCAGTACTCCGCCACCTCGTGGATGTGGAACGGGACTCCGTTCTCCAGCAGCGCGGGAAAGACGTCCTGCGCCCAGTCGGCGAACGGGCGGTCGGGGAAGTAGTCGAAGATCTCCGGCGAGAACACGTAGATGCCGCAGTTGCCGAGGTTCGAGAGCGCTTCCTCGGGTGAGGGCTTCTCCTGAAATCCGGTGATGCGCCCGTCGCGGTCGTGCAGCACGACGCCGTACTCCCGCGTGTCGTGCACCCGCTTGACCGCCAGCGTCGCGATCCCGCCGGAGTCGCGATGCCGGGCTGCCAGGGCGCTCAGGTCGATGTCGGTCAGGGCGTCGCCGGAGATGACCAAGAACGGCTCGTCGCCGAAGAACTCCCGGCAGGCGCGCACGCCGCCCGCCGTCCCGAGCAGCTCCTCCTCGACGCGGTAGGAGATGCGCTCCCCGAAGTAGTCCTTGATCGTGTCGGGGAAGTAGTGCAGGTTGGCGATCACCTGATCGAAGCCGTGGCGCTCGAGCAGCTCGAGGATGTGCTCCATCACCGGCCGATCCAGCACCGGCACCATTGGCTTGGTGATCTCGTAGGTGAGCGGGCGCAGCCTCGTCCCGAGGCCTGCCGCGAGGACCATGGCTCTCATATGCGGCTCATCCTTTCAAGTTCGTGCGTTCGGGCGGTGTTCCTCGCGCCGTATCCGCAGGCTCAGCGAGACGAAGCCCTGGAGCCAGGTGAGAGCGCTGACACCGGCGAGCGCAAGCTCCAACCAGGAGGCCCCCACCGCCAGGATCGCGTACACGAAGAGGAGCAACGGGAGCGGCCTGAGATAGATGCCCCTGATCCAACGCAGCTTCGCCGCCCGAGGCGCATCCTTTCCCGGAGGCTCGCCGACCAGCTTGTGGCCGAGCGACGCCATGACCGCTATCTGTCCACCCTGCCGCGGAGCGGAGCCTCGCTGGTGCTTCACATCGAGGACTCCGCCGCCGCGCCTGGGCTAGTACCTGTAGTGATCCGGCTTGTACGGCCCCTCGACCGGCACGCCGATGTAGGCGGCCTGCTCCTGTGAGAGCTTGGTCAGTTTCACCCCGAGCGCGTCGAGGTGCAGACGGGCGACCTTCTCGTCGAGGTGCTTGGGCAGCACGTAGACCTTCTTCTCGTACTCGTCGTTCTTGGTGAAGAGCTCGATCTGGGCGATCGTCTGGTTGGAGAAGGAGTTGCTCATCACGAAGCTGGGGTGCCCGGTCGCATTGCCCAGGTTCAGCAGGCGTCCCTCGGAGAGCATGATGATCGCGTGGCCGTCGGAGAAGACCCACTTGTCCACCTGGGGCTTGATGTTGACGCGCTCGATCCCCGGGATCTTCGAGAGCCCTGCGATGTCGATCTCGTTGTCGAAGTGCCCGATGTTGCCGACCACGGCCTGGTGCTTCATCCGCTCCATGTCGGCGGCCGTGATGATGTCCTTGTTGCCCGTCGTGGTGATGAAGATGTCGGCCGTATCGATCACTTCAGCGAGCGTTTTGACCTCATAGCCCTGCATCGCGGCCTGCAGCGCGCAGATCGGGTCGATCTCGGTGATGATCACGCGCGCGCCCTGGCCACGAAGCGATTCCGCACAGCCCTTGCCGACGTCGCCGAAGCCGCAGATCACGGCGACCTTTCCGCCGATCATCACGTCGGTGGCGCGGTTGATGCCGTCGATCAGCGAGTGCCGGCAGCCGTAGAGGTTGTCGAACTTGGACTTGGTGACCGAGTCGTTGACGTTGATCGCGGGGAACAGCAGCTCGCCGGACTCGACCATCTCATACAGACGGTGCACGCCCGTCGTGGTCTCCTCGGTGACGCCTTTGATGCCCTCGCCGATCCTCGTCCAGCGCTGGGGGTCCTCGGTGAGCGTGCGGGTGAGCGTGTTGAGGATCACCTCGTGCTCCTCCGACTCAGCCGTCGAGGGGTCGGGGACCGCGCCGGCAGCCTCGTACTCGGTGCCCTTGTGCACGAGCAGCGTGGCGTCGCCGCCATCGTCGAGGATCATGTTCGGGCCGGCTGAGCCGTCCTCGCCTTCCGAGGGCCAGCCCAGCACCTGCTCGGTGCACCACCAGTACTCCTCGAGCGTCTCGCCCTTCCAGGCGTAGACCGGCACGCCCTGCGGGTCCTCGGGCGTACCCTCGGGTCCTACCGCGACAGCGGCGGCTGCGTGGTCCTGGGTGGAGAAGATGTTGCAACTGCACCAGCGCACCTCGGCACCCAGCGCCGTCAGCGTCTCGATCAGCACCGCCGTCTGGATCGTCATGTGCAGCGAGCCCGTGATGCGCGCGCCCTTCAGCGGCTGGGCGTCTGCGTACTCACGACGGATCGACATCAGGCCGGGCATCTCGTGCTCGGCCAACGTGATCTCCTTGCGACCGAACTCGGCGAGCGAGAGGTCGGCAACCTTGAAGTCGTTCTCGGTGATCGTTGCCTCGGGACTGACTGCTGACATGACTTAGCCTCCTGGCTGGTCAGGTGAGCGCCCTTGCTGCAGAGAGTGGACCGAGCGTGGCGGATTGGAGCCCGTCGCAGCGCTCCTCGGCCGTCGATCGTGACCGTATCACACGCTCCGGGCAACGCCCGGGGCGAATGGGTAGGTCCCGGCTAAAGGCTGGAGAGCGCGGCCTTCAGCTCGTCCAGGGCCTTGACCGGCCCGGGATCCACGCCGCGCAGGGCGGCCAGGTAGATCGAGACCAGGTCGCCGAGCAGCACGAGCGAGAGCACCCGCTCGATCGCCGTCTCACCGCGCGTCTCCAGGCGGAAGCTCGAGATGGCGCTTCCCGCTATCGCCTGCTCGGTCAGGTCCATCCGCTGCTTGACGCGGGGGTGGGCATCGGAGTCGTCGAGGAAGACCGCCGAGAAGCGGCCGAGGTCCTTGGCTCCCTCCCAGCCCGCGATCTCGTTGTGGTCGAGCTCGGGGAGTTCGTTTGAGAAGGCCGGCTGCTTGGCGTTCTCGTTGATCTGGGTCTTCCAGCGGTAGGCGATCGGGTTGGTCAGGCCGGCGCCCGCGATCACCGGCGTCGTGCCGAGCAGGCCCCTGGCGACGGTCTTGGCCAAGGAGTCCTCGGCCGAGTCCGGGCCCCACTCGGCGACCAGCTGCTCGATGTGTGAGGCGGCCACGTCGATCTCTGAGGTGAGCCTCGGCCCGGCCCCGCAGAGCGCTGCCACCTCCAGCGAGGCCACGACCATGTAGGCGACCGCGGCGCGCGGCTGGAATCCGCCCGGGAGCGGGATCACCGGCACGCCGTCGGCACGAGCCATCTCGGCCAGACGTCCTCCGGTGGTGACCACCGTGCGCTTGGCGCCGAGCGCGCCGGCCGACTCGTAGCAGGCGAGCGTCTCCTCGGTCTCTCCCGAGTAGCTGGCGCACAGGACCATCGTGTCCGGTGTGGTCCAGGTCGGTATCCCGTATGCCCGTGTGACGAAGATCGGACGCGAGGCGTGGTCGCCCAGCGCTGCTCGCGCCAGGGCTCCGCCGATCGCCGATCCCCCCATGCCGGCCACCACCAGGCCTGCCGAGGTGTCCCAGTCCTGCATGATCGCCGACTCGACCCGCCAGACCGCGTCGCGCAGGTGCTCGGGCAGAGCCAGGACATCGGCCAGCTGTCCGGTCGAGTCCACGCCGGCGATCATCTCGCGGGAGATCTCCTGCGCGGCAGATGTGGTGCTCACGCTGCCATCGCTCATCGGCTGATCTCCTGGGCTGGTGTCGAAATGGTTGTCATGACTGGTCGATTCTCGGGTTTGGCGAGTGATCCTTCACGCGGCGCATTCAGAAGTCGAGCGCGCCGTCGGGCAACTGCACACCAGGGAAGATACGCGCCCCGCGTGCGATCACGTTGTCAGCCCCAATCTGGACTCCCTCTCCAAGCACCGCTCCGTCGGTGATCCTGCACCCATCGCCGATCGTGCAGCCGGGCCCCACGATGCAGTCGCGCAGCTCGCAGTCCCTGCCTATCCGGGCGCCCTCGAGGATCACCGCGCGTTCGACGGTGCTGCCCGCGCCGACCGAGACCTCGCTCGCGAGGACCGCCAGCTCCCCCACCGTGGCCCCCGCCTGGACGTGTGCCCCGCGCTCGACCAGCACCGGCGCGAGCACACTCCCGGCGACCTCGGCGCCCGGTTCGAGCAGAGCCCCGCCGGCGCCCAGTCGCTCCGTGACGGCGCTCTTGACGTCTCCCCTCATGATGTCGAAGGTGCCCTGCAGGTAGCGCTCGGGGGTGCCTATGTCGAGCCAGTAGCTGTCCGCGGAGAAGCCGTAGAGCCCGTCACCGATCAGCCTCGGCCAGACCTCCCGCTCGATCGAGACGTTCCGATCGACCGGGACCAGATCGAGGATCCCTCGCTCCAGCACGTAGGCGCCCGCACTGATCAGGTTGGAGTCGACCGTGCCGGGAGCGGGCTTCTCGACGAAGTCGCGGACCGACGAGTCCGGCCTCGAGCAGAACGACGCCATAGGCGCTCGGGTCATCGACCGGGTACCAACGAGAGCGTCGCCCTGGCGCCCGTCCTCTCGTGCTGGGCGATCTGGGCGGTCAGGTCGAGGTCGGTCAGCACGTCGCCGTTGAGCATCAGGAAGCGCTCGTCGAGCATCGGCTCGGCCAGCTTCAGCGCGCCTGCGGTGCCGCGCGGCTCGGGCTCCTCGACGAAACGCAGGCGGATACCCAGCTCGGAGCCGTCACCGAGCACGGCGCGCACGCCGTCGGCCTGGAATCCGCACGACATGATCACGTCATCGATCCCGTGACCGTGGAGCCACTCGAGCATGAATGAGATGAAGGGGCGGTCGACCAGCCTCACCACCGGCTTTGCCACCGTCGAGGTCAGGGGCCTGAGACGGGTTCCCTGACCACCCACCAGGATCACCGCCTGAATGGGCTCACCGCCTCCCGATCCCTTCGTAGACGAGCCCTGCCGCCCTGATCGCGTCGGGGTCGAGCGCGTTACGCCCGTCGACGACGAGCTTGCCCTTCATCGCCTCGGCGACCGCAGGCCAGTCGAGGTCGAGCAGCTCCTGCCACTCGGTTACGAGCACGACCGCGTCGGCGTCCTGGACGGCATCGAGCGGCGAGTCGGCGAAGTCGATGCCCGAGACGAGCAGACGCGCCTGCTCCTCGGCGACCGGATCGTAGGCGGAGATCCGCGCGCCGTCGGCCAGCAGGCGTGCGGAGAGGACGAGCGAGGATGCCTCGCGCATGTCGTCGGTGTTGGGCTTGAAGGCGAGCCCGAGCAGGCCGACCCGCTTGCCGGCCAGGCTGCCGAGATGGCGCTGGAGCTTGCCGATCACGCGCCGCTTCTGCAGGTCGTTGACATCGATGACGGCGGTCAGGAGCTGGAAGTGATAGCCGGAGTTCCCGGCCAGCTGCTTGAGCGCGTCGACGTCCTTGGGGAAGCAGCTCCCGCCGAAGCCGATCCCGGCCTGCAGGAACTTTGGGCCGATGCGATCGTCGAGGCCCATCCCCTTGGCGACCTCGACCACGTCGGCGCCGGTCTCCTCGCACACGTTGGCGATCTCGTTGATGAAGGAGATCTTGGTCGCCAGAAAGGCATTGGAGGCGAGCTTGACCATCTCGGCGCTGGCTATGTCCGTGCGCACCAGGGGCGCCTCGAGCGGCGCGTAGAGCTCGGCCACGGCGTCCCCGGCCCAGCCACCCTCGTCGCCGATGACGACGCGATCGGGGCTCATGAAGTCCTTGACCGCCGAGCCCTCCTTCAGGAACTCGGGGCAGGAGACATATCCAAGGCCGTCTTTGCCCTGCTCGCCGAACATCCGCATCAGCGAGGCGCCGGTGCCGCAGGGCACGGTGGACTTCATTATCAGCGCATGATCGCGCGAGGCCGGGATCGCGTCCACGACCGCCCGCACCGCCGAAAGGTCCGCGTCGCCTGAGTAGGTTGGGGGCGTGCCGACGGCCACGAAGAGCAGATGGGCGTGCTCGAGCGCATCGACGATCTCGGTCGAGAAATGCATCCGCCCCCTGTTGCGCGCCAGCAGCTCCTCGAGCCCGGGCTCGTAGATCGGGACCTCGCCGCCGCGAAGACGCTCGACCTTGGCGGCGTCGATGTCGATGCACCAGACGTCGCTGCCCAGCTCGGCGAAGCCGGCAGCGGTGACCAACCCGACGTAGCCGGTGCCGATCACTCCGATGGGCTGGGGTGCGACGCTCATGAGGCGGAGAAGGCTAGACGCTCGACAGGCGAGGCGTCGAAGCTACTGTCCGACGGAGAGGAACGCTTCGTAGCGCCGTGTGTCGCGCAGCGCGCGAGCCTTCTCCTCGGTGCCCTCCTCGGCGCGCTCGGCCGTGGCCTTCGCCTCGGAGAGCTTGGTCTCGAAGGTGCTCCGGTCGAGCGCTCCGGCTCGATCGCCTCCTCGACGAGCACGAGCGCGCGGTCGTCGGCGAACTGCAGGTAGCCCTCGGCCTGGACGAAGCGCACGATGTCGCCCTCCGAGCGGTAGAGCCGCAGCTCCGTCGGTTCGAGCATCGCCAGCACCGGCTCGTGCCCGGCGAGGATCCCGATCGAGCCGACGACGGTGCGCGTGGACACCATCTCCACCTCATCGGAGAAGACCTCGCCCTCGGGCGTGAGCACTTCGGCTTGGAATTTGGTGCGGGCCATCGTCTAGGACTTGACCGACTCGACGACTTCCTCGATCGTCCCCTTCAGGAAGAAGGCGCTCTCGGGAACCTCGTCGTGCTTACCGTCGAGGATCTCCTCGAAGCCCCTGATCGTGTCCTCGATTTTCACGTAGGCGCCGGGGGTGCCGGTGAACTGCTCGGCCACGAAGAATGGCTGCGAGAGGAAGCGCTCGATCTTGCGGGCACGCTGCACGGTGAGCTTGTCCTCGTCGGAGAGCTCGTCTATTCCGAGGATCGCGATGATGTCCTGGAGCTCCTTGTAGCGCTGGAGCACCTCCTTGACGCGGTTGGCGACGCGGAAGTGGTCCTCACCGAGGATGTCGGCCTTGAGGATCGTCGAGGTCGAGTCCAGCGGGTCGACGGCCGGGTAGATGCCTTTTTCGGAGATCGCCCTGGAGAGCGCCGTGGTGGCGTTCAGATGGGCGAACACCGAGGCCGGGGCGGGATCGGTGTAGTCGTCGGCGGGCACGTAGATCGCCTGCACCGAGGTCACCGAGCCGTTCTTGGTCGAGGTGATCCGCTCCTGCAGCTGACCCATCTCGGTCTCCAGCGTCGGCTGGTAGCCGACCTGCGAGGGCATCCGTCCCAGCAGCGCCGAGACCTCGGAGCCGGCCTGGACGAAACGGAAGATGTTGTCGACGAAAAGCAGCACGTCCTGCCCCTTGTCGCGGAAGTATTCGGCCATCGTCAGGCCGGAGAGCGCCACGCGCATGCGGGCCCCGGGGGCTCGTTCATCTGCCCGAAGACGAGCATCGTCTTGTCGAGCACGCCTGACTCCTTCATCTCCAGCCACAGGTCGTTGCCCTCGCGGGAGCGCTCACCGACCCCGCAGAAGGCCGACAGGCCGCCGTGCTCCTTGGCGAGGTTGTGGATCAACTCCTGGATCAGCACGGTCTTGCCCACCCCGGCGCCTCCGAACAGGCCGACCTTGCCGCCCTTGGCGTAGGGGGCGAGCAGGTCGACGACCTTGATGCCCGTCTCGAACATTTCGGTCGTCGGCGTCAGGTCCTCGACGCGAGGGGCCGGCTGGTGGATGGCACGCCGCTCGGTGTCGGCGGGGATGTCCTCGCCCAGGTCGATCGGCTCGCCGAGCAGGTTGAAGATCCGTCCGAGCGTGGCCTCGCCGACCGGGACGCTGATCGGAGCGCCGGTGTCGATCACCTCGGCGCCGCGCGCCAGGCCGTCGGTGATGTCCATCGCGACCGCACGCACACGGTCGTCGCCCAGGTGCTGCTGGACCTCGCACACCAGAACGGCCTCGCCGGCGCCGGGGCTGACGCCCTCGGCCTCCTCCTCGGAGGCGGCGGCCGGACGAGCGATCGTGATCGCGTGGTTGATCTCGGGGAGTCGGTCGGGGAAGACGGCCTCGATCACGACGCCCTGGACCTCCTCGATGCGTCCGATGTTGCGCGGGGTGTCACCGGTGGCGGTCGACTCGGTAGCTGTGCTGGCCATTTCTTCTCGTTCTCCTCTTTGTCTATCTAATTCGAAGTCTTGAAGTTCTTGTTTGCAGATCTGCCACCTGAGAGGGCCGAGGGGCAAGCAAGACAAGGACGCAGGGAGCGTGGCCCGCTTCGCAGGCGAGCGACCGAGGACGCAGTATTGCGCAGCTCACCGGTCATCTCAGCTGAGTCCCTCGGCACCAGCGACTACCTCCATGATCTCCTGGGTGATCTCAGCCTGGCGGGCGCGGTTCATCTGCAGCGTCAGATCGGTGATGATTTCCCCGGCGTTGTCGGATGCGCTGCGCATCGCGGTCATCTGGGCGCCGAAGAAGCCGGCTGTGGACTCGACCAGCGCGCGATATATGGAGATCTCAATGTAGTCGGGCACGAGCCGCTTGAGGATCGCTTCGGGGTCGGGCTCGTAGTTGACGAGCGCACGAGGACCATCCTGACCGGACTCGGCGTCGGGCCCGAACCCTCATCGTCCTCCCCGGTGATCGTCGCCTGGGAGATCGGCAGCAGGCGCTCGTGAGTCACCCGCTGGGTGAGCGGCGAGACGTAGGAGTTGTAGACCATGTCGACCCGGTCGATTCGGCCGTCTACGTAGGCTTCGATCAGGTCGTCGGCGACGGTGCGCGCGTCCGAGTAGGAGGGCCGATCGGTGAAACCCGTGTAGCTGCCCGAAAGCTCGTGTCCGCGGAAGGTGAGCGAGGAGACACCACGGCGGCCTGTCGAGTACCAGATGCTCTGTCGTCCCTGTTCGGAGAGCTCGGTCGAGAGGCGGGTGCCGGCACGGATGACCTGAGAGTTGAAGCCCCCGGCCAGCCCCCGGTCGCCGGTGACCAGCAGCAGTCCGACCTTCTCCTCGGAGTCGTGCTCGCTGAGCAGGGGCAGGCGCGAGGCCTCCGCACCGGCCGCCTGGGCGGCCTGGCGGGTCATGCGCCTGATCGCCTCGGCGTAGGGGCGCAGCGCCTCGATCCTCTGCTCGGCCCTGCGCAACCGTGCCGCGGCGACCATCTCCATGGCACGGGTTATCTTCTGGATGTTCCTGACCGAGGCGATCTTGGTCTTGACGTCGCGCTGTGATGCCATGGCTTATGCCTCCGGGCAGGCGCTAGGCCGCCTGAGGCTCCTTGTCGCGGTCGGAGGCGTCCTCGTCGGCGCTTGAAGAGGAGGCGGGTGCGGCGTCGTCCTCGATCGGCTGGCCTTCCTCGTCGAGGTCATAACCGAAGTCCTGGGCGAACGCGTCGACTGCCTCTCGGACGGCCTTCTGCGTGTCCTCCGACCAGTCACCCTCGGCGATCTTCTCGCGAACCTCCTGGCCCTGGGAGTGCATCCGCTCGGTCAGGCCGATGAGGAACTCGGGTACGCGGTCGGCATTCAGCCGATCCAGGAAGCCGTTCGTCGCGGCGAAGATCTGGATCGTCTGATCCTCGACCGCCAGCGGCGCACGCTCGTTCTGATTCAACGTGGTGACCAGACGCTCGCCACGTGCCAGCGTGCGCTGGGTGTCGGCGTCGAGGTCCGAGCCGAACTGGGCGAAGGCCTCGAGGTCGCGGTACTGCGAGAGCTCGAGCTTGATCCTTCCGGCCACTTTCTTCATCGGGCCGATCTGCGCGTTACCACCGACACGGGAGACCGAGATCCCCACGTTGATCGCCGGGCGAACACCGGAGTTGAACAGCGCCGATTCGAGGAAGATCTGCCCGTCGGTGATCGAGATCACATTGGTCGGGATGTAGGCCGAGACGTCGCCGGCCTGGGTCTCGATGATCGGCAGCGCCGTCAGCGATCCTCCACCCAGATCGTCGTTGAGCTTGACCGCGCGCTCGAGCAGCCTCGAGTGCAGGTAGAAGACGTCACCGGGGTAGGCCTCTCGACCCGGCGGGCGGCGCAGCAGCAGCGACATCTGGCGGTAGGCATAGGCGTGCTTGGTGAGATCGTCGTACACGCACAGGGCGTGTTTGCCGTTGTAGAGGAAGTGCTCGCCCATCGCGCAGCCCGCATAGGGGGCCATGAACTTGATCGGAGCCGCCTCATCGGCCGGAGCGGCCACGATGATCGTGTTCGTCCAGAGCGCCGTTTTCATCAAGCGTCTGTGCCAGAGCCACGACCGTCGACATGCGCTGACCGATCGCCACGTACACCGAGATGATCCCGGTGTCCTTGTTGTTGATGATCGCGTCGATCGCGATCGCCGTCTTGCCCGTCTGGCGGTCGCCGATGATCAGCTCTCGCTGACCGCGTCCGATCGGGATCATCGCGTCGATCGCCTTCAGGCCGGTCTGCATCGGTTCGGTCACCGGCTGGCGTTGGACGACGCCGGGCGCCTTGAACTCGGCGGGACGCGTCTCGGTCGTGTTGATCTCACCCTTGCCGTCCAACGGACGGCCGAGCGGGTCGACGATCCGCCCCAACAGGGCCTCGCCGACCGGGATCTCCAGCAGCGCGCCGGTGCGCTTGGCGGTGTCGCCCTCTGAGATGTGCTCCCAATCGCCGAACAGCACGGCGCCGACGTTGTCGGACTCGAGGTTCAGCGCCAGGCCGGTTACGCCATGGGGCAGCTCGAGCATCTCGAAGGACATGCAGTTCTCCAGGCCATGGATACGGGCGATGCCGTCGGCGACCGACAGCACCGTGCCGACCTCGGTCAGCTCGGCCTTGCCGCCGTCGAGGCCCTCGATGCGGCTCTTCAGAATGCTCGTGATCTCGTCTGGGTTGATCTGCATGTCGTTCTCCTGATTGAGGAAGCGGGGCGCGGCCGGTGGCCTGCGACCGTCTAAGAGGCTCCCTGGGCAACGTGCCTGCGCAGTTGCTCCAGTCGGTTGCGAATCGATGCATCGAGGATCGAGTTGCCCACCCTGACCACGATGCCGCCCAGGATGTCGGGGTCCACGCGGGCGGCGAGGGTGACCTTGCGCCCAGCACGCTCGCCGATCGTCCTGCCCAGGCTCTCGGTCGTCGCCTGGTCCAGCTCGATCGCGCTCGTGATCTCCACGGGAAGGGTGCGGTTCTCCTCGTCCCAGAGCCGCTCGTACTCGTGGCGGATGCGGAAGATGACCGGCATGCGATGGTTCTCGATCAGCAGCTCGAGGAAGTTCACGAACGACTCGTCCGCGCCCTCGAGAAGCCGTCCCAGCGCATCCTGCTTCTCCTCGCTGGAGAAGTAGGGCGAGAAGAAGAAGACGGCCAGCTCGCGCTGATCGTCGAGCGCATCGGCGAACTGAGCCAATTGCTCGCGCAGCTCGTCGAGCTTGCCCTGCTGGAGGGCGACCTCGAAGAGCGAGCGGGCGTATACCCGGGCGAGCTCCTCCATCAGTTGCTGGTCGCGCCCGAGGAGATGCCGGAGAAGTCGAGCTCCCCAAGCGCCTCCTCGACCAGTCGACGCTGGTCGGCCTCGGTGAGTGTCTTGCGGGTCACCTTCTCGGTGGCAAGGATTGTCAGGTCGGCGACCTCGCGACGGATGTCGGAGAGTGCGCGAGCGGTGGCTGCCTCGATGTCTCGCTCGGCCCGCTTGGCCGCCTCCTCGAGGATCTCCTGGCTGCGACTCTTCGCCTCCTGCTCGTGGGTCTCGGCGACCTGACGTGCACGCTGGACGATCTCGTCCGACTGTGCGCGGGCCTCCTTCAGCCGCTCGCGATACTCCTCGAGCAGCTTGTCGGCCTCGACGCGGGTGCGCTCGGCCGTGTCGATCGACTCTTCGATCGCCTGCTGACGCCTTCCGAGCGCTTCGCTGATGCGCGGGAAGGCGAGCTTCGAGAGCAGGAACATGGTCGCGCCGAACACCAGCAGCGTCCAGACCATCAATCCGATGCCCGGTTCGATCAGGAAGCCGCCGCTGGAGGCGATCACCTGGGCGCCGGACACAGAGATGTTTGCGATCGTCGCGAGCATCGGCTCAGACGATGAACGCGGCGAGCAGTCCGGCCACGAGCCCGTAGAAGAAGCAGGCCTCGGTCAGAGCGAACCCGAGCCACTGGAGCTGGGTGATCTCGTCGCGCATCTCGGGTTGGCGGGTGATCGCTTCGATGGCCTTGCCGAAGATGATGCCGATGCCGACACCGGCGCCGACGGCACCGAGTCCGCCTCCGACCCCGAGGCCGATCGACTTGCCGGCCTTGGCGACTTCTTCGGTCGCGGCCGCCAGCAGGGTGATGAAAGCTATGTGCACGGCGATTGGCTCCTTTTAGTGGTCTTCGGCGACTGCGCCGCCGAGGTAGATAGCGGTGAGGGTGGCAAAGATGAACGCCTGCAGCGCGGCCACCAGCCCCACCTCGAAGGCGAAGAGGGCGATGCCGAACGGGATCGTGAACCAGGCCAGCGCGGAGACCCCGAGGATCACCGCGAGCGCCCCCGCCATGAACAGGATGATCAGGTGGCCGGCCAGGATGTTGGCGAAGAGACGAATCGAGAGCGACATCAGCCTCATGAAGTTGGAGAGAAGCTCCAGGCCGAAGATGAACACGGCCATGCCGCCCGTGACGCCCCCCGGGACGAGGCCTTTGAGGTAGCCGATCGGACCCTTCGCGCGGATCCCTTCGAAGGTGTATGAGATGAACACCAGCAGCGCCAGCACGAGCGGGATCGAGAGGTTCGCGGTGGCCGCGTACAGGGAGAAGGAGGGGATGTGCAGACCGAGCACGTCGATCTTGTGCTCGGTGTTGGTCGGCAGCGGGATGTAGCCGACCAGGTTCGAGAACATGATGAAGAGGAACAGCGTGCCGATGAACGGGAACCACCGTTTGGCCATCTTCTCGTCGAGGTTGCCGCCCGTGATGTTCTCGCGCATCAGCTGATAGAGCGACTCGACGGCCGTCTGCACCTTGTTGGGACGGGCCTGCATGCGGCTGGCGATGTAGATCATCGTCACGCAGGTGGCGATCGCCGCCAGGAACAGGTAGAGGACCGCCTTGTTGACCGAGAAGATCCCGGCATGGATCCAGTTGTCGAGCTTGAACTCGTTCTGCGGCTGGTAGCTGTTGTTGCGCCCGCCGCTGCCGAACACCACGAACAGCACGACGATGCCGGCGATCCAGACGCCGCCGAGTGCAGCAGTGTTCGGTTTCATCCTCTTCTTCGGGGCGTCAAGGTCGCCCGCACCGGGCGCCGGGCGAGATGCGTGAGTGTCCTGTGGCGGGATCCCCCCCGTCTCCGCGGCGCTCATGTGGTGCTCGGGCTCCCGTGCGCCGTGGGGCCGCTCTGCAGCGGGCCGGTGCGCGTGAAGAAGGACATCACGAAGTAGACCGTGAAGGCGGCGAGCAACACGACAGCGGCCATGATCCCATCGCTCTTGCTGCCGGCGAACCGCGCCAGCGAGGATTGCCAGCGCAACGAGCCAGATGCGACCCATCATGCCAGCAACCTGCATCCCGGCTTTGAGCTTGAAGTCGCCCACCCGCAGTGCGCGCTCCTGCACGAAGATCGTTCCCACGCGAGTGAGCAGCCAGACCACGCGCCGCAACCAGGTAGCCGAGCAGCGGCAACCCCGCAATGGGCACGAACGGGGCCGTCGCGAGCACGAGGCACACGTCGAGGTAGCGAAGGAAGAACAAGGTCAGCTCAGAGATCCGGGGGGCATCGCCGGGGCAGTCGGTCCACGGTCGGCGGCGTCGCGCTGGGGCGCGTCCGATCACCATCACGCGCACGTCCCGAGGACAGGCACGTCGGGCAACTCGCCTGCGGCGGACGATCGCGCCGGGCGCCTCGACCAGCCGGCGGGAGAGCCGCTGGCGCGGATCTGCGATCTCACCCAGCCAGCGGCTCACCGGCGGCTGCAGTCGCGCACCATCGGGTGAGCCACCCTGGCTTGAGTCGGGCAGACGGATGGGTTCCTCGTTGGAATCGAAGTCTCGCATGTGCTTGGCCACCCTACAGACGCAGAAGCGCCCGCGCTCCTTGCGACGGAGCCGTCGAACCGTCCCTCAACGGTCTGCGGCGGCACGCGCCAGTCTACCCCACCCGGGACTTCGTAACAACTTTGTGACATGCGCCACAGCCGCCGGACGTCAGGCGGTCGCGGCGATGACCGCCGGATTGCGTACCGTGCGCGCGACACCTCCGATGCCCTTCACGATCAGCACGCGCCGCCGCCATCGTCGCGGCGCCGCCCACCATATCGAGCACGAAGTGGTTGCCGGTCGCGAGCACCGCGAATGCGGTCATGCAGGGGTAGACCGCCGCCGCCACGCGCACCGGTTTCGTCTTGACAAACTCCACAAGACCATCGTGCACCACAGCGCCCAGGCGATGTGAAGCGAGGGCATGGCTGCCAGCTGGTTGGCCTCCGAGGCGAGCATGCCCGTGTGCCAAGAGCCGAATGCATGGCTCGAGGCAACCACATCGGTGAAACCGTCGAGCATCCGGGGCGGGGCCACCGGGTAGAGCCAGAAGACCACGAACCCCAGCACATTGATCAGCACCAGGATGTTGCGCAGGGGCCGGTAGATGTCGCCCCGGAACCACCACAGGTAGCCCAACAGGCCGATGGTCACGATGAAGTGGGCGTTGTCGTAGTAGTCCGAGACCACGGAGGCCAGCGTGCTGTGCCCCGCCAGCCAACGGTCCAGGGAGAGCTCGGGGTCGATGCCCAGCGAACGCTCCAGGCTGAGGATCCCGCGTCCGTGGCTCAGCGCGCTGCCGAGACGGAGCGGCGCAAGATTGTTGACCGCGTCATAGACCCAGAACAGCCAGCCGATCGTCAACAGCTCGGCCCACCAGCGCGTTCGCTCCCTCGTAGGGACCGCGACGGCAACATCTGGCGGCGGGCCGGTGGTGACCGCAGGATCGATCGAAACAGCACTCGACAAGCCGACGATCTTATCCGTCACGCCCGATGGCCGAGGGCTACGACACGCGGCGGACGCTAGGGAAAGACCGACTCCAGGCCACGCTCGCGCATCGTCTCGAGCACCCGCGGGAGCGCCGCCACCGTTCGACGCCAGGAATCGGGCGCCGAGTAGTCGTCCGCATCGTGCAGCAGCAGCACCGATCCCTCACCGGCGCCCTCGGTGACACGCTCGGCGATCGATCCGGCGCTGGCCCTCGCCTCCCAGTCGCGTCCCCAGTGACTCCACAGCAGCGTTCTCCAGCGGCGGCGCCCGCGCCTCACGCAGCGCCGCTGCGTTCAGCACGCCATAGGGCGGGCGGTAGAGATGCGGGTCGCGGCCCGTGCTGGTGACGATCGTGTCCAGGGCCCGGGCGAGGTCCTCCCGGACCTGACGCGGGGTCAGGCGCAGCAGGTTGCGATGGCGGTCGCAGTGCAGGGCGATCTGATGGCCGGCATCCAGGATCTCGCGTGGCAACGAGGGGTTGCGTCGTACCTGCTCCCCCACCAGGAAGAAGGTGGCCCGTACCTGCTCACGGGCCAGCAGCTCCAACACCGCGGGGGTGCCCTGGGCGTGCGGGCCGTCGTCGAAGGTGAGTGCGTACCCGTCCCCGTCACGGGTGCGATCCTCGACCCCGAGCGGACGTCGGAGCACCGGCCAGGCGCCCGCCAGTCCGGGCAGCAGATACCCCACCAGCGCCGTTCCGGCGAGCGCGCCCGCAATGGAGGCCCCGTGATTGCGTTTATCGTGGACGTACATGGTCAAATTGGTGCTGGGTATCGTGGCCGCCGTCGGCGCCTCGACCCTCTACAGCGTAGGGATCGCGCTCCAGGCGATGGATGCCAAGGAGGCGCCCCAGGAGGAGCATCTGCGCCTGGCGCTGGCGCGGGGCCTGATCGTACGCGCACGCTGGCTGTTGGGGACGGGGCTCTCGATCGTCGGATGGCCGCTGCAGGTGGTGGCCCTGCTGCTCGCGCCGCTTGCCGTCGTTCAGCCTGCGCTGGCTGCCGGGCTGCTCGTGTTGATGCTGATCGCCGAGCGCATGCTGGGCGAGCGAGCGGGACGCTACGAGTATCTCGCCGTGAGCGCAATCGTGATCGGGGTGGTGGGCGCGGCGCTGTGCGCCCCGGCCCGCAGCACCGGCTATGCCACCTCGCACCTGACGCTCACGCTGGTGCTGATCGGCCTTGCCCTCGCGGCCCTGACGCCATACCTGCTGCGTGGCCTGCGCCACCCCCATCCCGAGGTCACGATGATCTGCGCCGGCCTGGCATTCGGCTGGAGCGGCGTGGCGACCAAGCTCGCCTCGGACGATCTGTCGAACTCGCATCTGCTGCTGGCCGGGGTGTGGGCTCTCGCCACGGGAGCCGCTTCCGGGGTGGGCGTGCTCAGCGAGATGAGCTCGCTGCAGGCACGTCCGGCGATCCAGGTGGCACCGGTCGTGTTCGTGACCCAGACCGCGGTTCCACTCGTGCTCGCCCCGATCCTCTTCGGCGAGCACTTCGGGTCCACCCCGTTCGGCGGCGCGCCGCTGGTGGCCTCGCTGGCGTTGCTCGTGGTCGGCGCCGCGATGCTCGCTCGCTCGCCCCTGCTCCTGGCCCTGATGGAGGGTCAGCCGGTGAGCGACTCGATCGACTCGACGCCCAGCCCCTCGGAGCGAAGCGATGAGACGATCCGTTCCAATCCGAGCACCGACCTGGCCGACCCGTCGAGTTCGACGACCAACACGTCGCCCGCTCGCATCGGACGCTGAGGCAGTGAGCTGGTCGCGTTGATCCGCAGCGCGCCCTTGACCGGGATCGCGCCGTCCGTGCGAGCCAGCACCAGCTGGCCCACCGACAGCCCCTTGGACGGCTCCAGATAGAAGAAGTGATGGCTGAGGCCCAGGGCACGCGCCTGCGAGCGCAGGACCCCGCGGGTCCGCTCCCAGCGCAGGGGCGATGAGTTGGGCACTTCGGGCAGCAGCTCGTCGCGCAGGTCATGGAGCTCGGCGATGCGCTGCGGGGTGGGCACCCCCGCGTCGTCGGCGAAGGAGACGTGTATGCCACGTTCGGCCAGCTCATAGGCGAGCACCGAGACGTCCTTGGCCGGCGCATGCACGACCACCCCGACGACCCTCTGGCTGGTGCTCACATGAGCCAGCGGATGCACCCGCAGGACCTTCGCGGCCAGCGTGGTCACCTCGTCGGTCGACATCATCCAGGTGCCGACCGTGACGAGAATCGCGAACTGGGTGGCCATCGCCACCAGCCGCAGCCGCCAACGGGGGATCGGCCTGACCCTGCGCAGGGCGTTGAGGACCAGATCGACCGCGGCGGGATGGTCGGTGCTCGAGGCCCCCTCCCTGGAGGACCCCTCGAGCTCGCTGCGCTCGGCGAAGCTAGCCTGCACATGCTCGCGCAGTTCGTCGGTGTCGTGGGCCAGGCGGAGCAGGTCGAGATCGGCCATCTCACGGGTGTTGAGTCTCGCGTGGCCCACCGGGAGACCGTAGGAGACGACCGGGGTTCCGGCCGCCCGCGCCTCGAGGCAGGTGACGCCGCCGGTCGAGTGGACCAGCACGTCCGCCGCCGCCAGAATCTGGGGCATCTTGTCGGTGAAGCCGTAGATGTGGACACGGGGTTCGTCCTCGAACACCGATTCGAGCTTCTCCTGGAGCTGCTCGTTGCGGCCCGCCAGGCAGACGATGCTCGAGACCTCGGGGACCTTCACGAACTCGCTCACAGCGCCGGCGATGTCACCCACGCCCCAGCCGCCGCCGGAGACGACGACCATGCGCCCGTCTTCAGGCAGCCCGAGCCCGCCGCGTGCCTCCGATGGACAGCGCGGCTCGAGGAACTCCGCCGAGATCAACGGACGGACCAGCTTGACGCTGCCACGGCCGGCGATCTGTTCGACCGAGGACATCGACTCGCCGTACATCACCAGATGCATGTCGATGCCCGGCTGGGCCCAGAAGAAGAGCCCGGTCAGGTCGGTGATCGTCGCCACCGTCGCGCAGTCGACTTCGCCCCGCCTGCGCAGGCGGGCCAGGACGACGGTGACCGCGGGGTAGGTCGAGACGATCACGTCCGGTTCGTATTCGGCGATCGTGCGAGCCAGCGGGCGGGAGCCCAGGGTGCAGAGCAGCTTGCGCGCCGCGATGCGGACCGGCAGCACGTGCTCGAGCATCCAGTAGACGACGGTGTAGGTCCACGGGAAGAGGCGCAGCTGGACGCGGTAGCCGTCCTCGACGACCGGTCTCAGCACGCGGTCCCATCGCCCGCAGCCCGTCGATGATCGTGACCTCGGCCTCCTCCGGCGAGGCCTCGATCTGCTCGGCCAGCGCGCGGGCGGCGGCGGCATGACCCTCGCCCACGTCAGCAGAGAGGATCAGCACGCGCCGCGCTTTTGAAGGCTGACGCAAGACGCGTTTTCGGTTACGTCTTCGCATACCGGAAGTAGCACGCACACCCGGAGGTGTTACAGCGCACAGACAGGCGCCCTGCACGGAATCCCCGCCGGGCGCGCAGTGACACACAGCGTAGCGAGCCCGACTGGACGCCCGCCGGGAGGGTAGGCGCAAGAATGAGCGGTATACGGGCCCTGAACCCCACAACGCCTGGTCCGCCCCCCCGCTCCCCGTGTCCAACGGCGCGGGCGTCCGCCCCACGACGGCCCTCGGCCGCAGCCTTGGCGCGGTGGGGCTGCTCGGGGTGCTTGCGACGGTCGCGATCCTGGTGGTGGAGCGCGGCCGGCGCCCGCTCGAGCTCCGTGCCGGCCTCCGCCGGGGGCTGGCCGCGCTGGCTCAGCGGACCGCTCCATGGCCTCGGCGGAGGCTCGATAAGGGGGGCTTTCAGGCGCTGATGCTGGTCATGTGCGCCAGCTACCTGCTGGTGCTTGCGGGCGCGCGCCGGCTGCCGATCAGCGCGATCCTCGCCACCATCCTCTCGGTCCATCTGCTGCTGCTGCTCGGCCCTCCGCTGATCTCCCGGGACGTGTTCGGCTACCTCGCCTTCGCCCGCATGGGCGCGCTGCACGGCCTCGACCCCTACACCCACTTCCCCGCCGCGATCCGATCCGACGGGATCTTCCCGTTCATCGGCTGGCCCTATCAGCACTCTCCCTACGGCCCGCTCTTCACCCTCGCCAGCTATGCGCTGGTGCCGCTCGGGATCGCCGGCGCGCTGTGGGCGCTCAAGGCGCTGGCCGTGATCGCGAGCCTGGTCGCGGTGAGGCTCACCTCCCGGGCGGCCGAGCGCCTCGGGCGGCTCGGGCTCGTATGCCGCCGCCTTCCTCGGCCTGAACCCCGTGCTGCTCGTTCTCGCAGTCGGGGGCGCGCACAACGACACCGCTGCTGATCGCTCTCGCTGTCCCTCGCGCTGGCGTTGAGCGCCGGCCCCTCACCGCGGCTTCGCGGGGCGGCCGCAGCGCTCGCGGCCGGGGTCGGCGTGAAGGTGACCGCCGGACTGCTGATCCCGTTCCTCGTCCTCTCCCCACCCGAGCATCGCGCGCTCGCGACACGCGTGCTGGCGGCCACCGCCGTCGGCCTCCTGGGCGTGCTCGCCATCGGCGTCGTCGGCTTCGGCCCGCACGCGCTCGGCTTCCTCGGCGCGGTGGGCGAGCAGCAGCACCTGGTGGCGACCCACAGCATCCCCGCCGAGACGGCACGCCTCCTCGGTCTGGCGGCACCCCGGCCTGGTGGCGCCGCCTCTATGTGCTCGCCTTCGTCTCGGTCATGGTCTCTTCGCGCATGGCGCACCGCCACGCGGCGCCGACTGGCGCCTGGCCGCGGGCTGGAGCACGCTGGCGCTGCTCGTCTGCACGGCCTGGTTTCTGCCCTGGTATGCGATCTGGCCGCTGCCGCTAGCGGCCGTCAGCGGAGATCGGCGCCTGCGGGGAGCCGCGCTCGCTCCTCTGCGCCTATGCCGTCCTGATCCACCTGCCGCTCGCCGACCCGCTGCTCAGCCCGCGGGGGTGAGGGCTCTGCCTCCGAGCCTCCGGGCCGCCGGGGGCTCGGCCACAGCCTGGAATTCTTCGGTCACGGCTTTGAACTCTCCGGTCTCGAAGTCCTTGGCCACGCCGCGCTCGATCTCGGCCTGTGAGGCGTCGGGACGCAGCACGCGCAGGCGCATCGCGTCCATGCGCCTGAACTTCAGTATCTCCAGCACGTAGACGAGGTAGATGCTGGCTGCGACGACGATCAGCCCGAGCGCGACCATCACGATCGTCCAGCCGGTGTAGAGATGGCCCCTGGTGGTCGCTGTAGGGGACGAAGCGCAGAGCCAGCGCGAGGCCGGCGAGCATCAGCGTCCACGCGTAGAGATAGGCGATCGTGCGCCTGTTGCTGAAGCCGATGCGGGCCATCCGATGGTGGAAGTGCTCGGAGTCGGGCCGGTAGACGGGCTGCTTGTACTTCAGGCGCTTGAGCACGACGAAGGTCGTGTCCAGGAACGGCACGGCCAGCAGGATCAGCGGCAGCACGAACGACACCACGGCCGTCGTCTTGACCGCGGCCTCGACGGTGATGACTCCCATCAGGAGACCCAGCAGGTTCGCCCCGCAGTCGCCCATGAAGCTCGAGGCGGGCGGGAAGTTGAACAGCAGGAAGCCGATCGCGGCCCCGGCGGCGAGCGCCGCCAGCACGCCCGGCTGCTGGCGACCGAGGTCGAAGGCGATCACCGCCATCGCCGCGGCGATGATCGCGCAGACGCCCGCGGCGAGGCCGTCGACGCCGTCGGAGAAGTTGACCACGTTCATCATGAACACGAGCCCGATCACGGTCAGGATCGGACCGGCGTTGGTGACACCCGCGTTCGGGAAGTGGAGTTTGCCGACGAACGGCAGCGTGATCACCTTCACGGCCACCCCGTAGTGCACGACGATCACCGCCGCCAGCGACCTGTCCGACGAACTTCACCCCCGGGGGCAGATCGAAGCGATCGTCGAGCGCGCCGACGAGCGTGATCACGCGCGGCCCCGAGCAGCACCCCGTGCCACAGCTCGTGCGATCCGCCGTAGCCGAGGGCAGCCACATCAGTCCCGCGACGATCAGCCCGCCGAAGATCGCCAGGCCGCCCAGCAGCGGCGTCTCGCGCTCGGAGAGCCCGCGCTCACGCGGGTGGTCGACCGCCCCCACGGCGCGTGCCAGCCGCATCGTCAGCGGCGTCAGCACGGCTGTCACTGCCAGCGCCGTGAGGAACGCGTAGAGCGCTTCGAGCTCGGAGGGATGCGCCATCGGCTCGCCAAAGCATCGCAGGCGCGGGGGTCGGGAGCCTCACGGGCGATCGCCCCGACGTATTACGCTTGAGCTGACTGGATCCCGAGGCAGTTCAACGAACGCCTCTCGCGCGGGCAGCGTGCCACGCTCGTGGCGCTGAGCGCTGGAGCTGTCTCGGCGCGGCGCCGATCAGGCGGGATCGCGGCCGAGAGCCCTCGTAAAGCGGGTAGCGCTCCACGATCGCGGTGACCCGCTCCGCCAGCTCGCCGGCTCGTGACTCGTATTCGGGGGTCAGCGCGGCGGCCAGGATCCTGCCCACCTCCATGAAGTCCTCCTGCTGCAGGCCGCGGGTGGCCAGCGCCGGCGTGCCGATGCGCAGCCCCGATGCCTCCATCGGCGGACGCGGGTCGAACGGGACCGCGTTGCGGTTGACCGTGATGCCGATCTCGTGCAGGCGGTCCTCGGCCTGCCTGCCGCTCAGCTCCGGATCGCACTCGCGCAGGTCGACGAGCACCAGGTGCACGTCGGTGCCGCCGGTCAGGACGTTGACGCCGTGACCGGCCTCCAGCAGCTCCTCGGCGAGCGCCTGGGCGCCCTCCACCGTGCGCCGCTGGCGCTCGGCGAACAGCTCGCTGGCGGCGATCTCGCAGCGCGACGGCCTTGGCGGCGATCACGTGCTCGAGCGGGCCGCCCTGCTGGCCGGGGAAGACGGCCGAGTCGATCTTCTTGGCGTACTCCTCCTTGCAGAGGATGATCCCCGCGCGGGGGCCGCCGAGCGTCTTGTGGGTGGTCGTCGTCACGACGTCCGCGCCGGCGGCGACCGGGCTCGGGTGCAGGCCCGGCGGCGACCAGTCCGGCGAAGTGGGCCATGTCGACCATCAACAGCGCGCCGACCTCGTCGGCGATCTCACGGAAGCGGGCGAAGTCGAGCTGGCGCGGGTAGGCCGACCAGCCGGCGAGCAGCAGCTTCGGCTTGCGCTCGCGGGCGATCCGTGCGACCTCGTCCATGTCGATCAGGCTGGTCTCGCGGTCGACCTCGTAGGCCGCGATGTCATAGAGCCGCCCGGACACGTTGATCTTCATCCCGTGGGTGAGGTGCCCGCCGTGCGCGAGCGAGAGGCCCATGATCGTGTCGCCCGGCTGCAGCAGAGCGTGGTAGACGGCCGTGTTGGCCTGGGCGCCCGAGTGCGGCTGGACGTTCGCGTGCTCGGCGCCGAACAGCGCCTTGGCACGGTCGATCGCCAGCTGCTCGGAGACGTCGACCCACTCGCAGCCGCCGTAGTAGCGGCGGCCCGGGTAGCCCTCGGCGTACTTGTTGGTGAGCACCGAGCCCTGGCACTCGAGCACCGCGCGCGGCACGAAGTTCTCCGAGGCGATCATCTCCAGCGTGTCCTGCTGGCGGTGCCAGCTCGCCGTCCAGCGCTTCGGCGATCTCCGGGTCCACCTCGGCCGAGCGGACGGTTGAAGTAGTCGGGGCTCAGCTCGGACACGGCGCTCTCCTTGGCAGTCGAGAAAGGTTTGGTGCCCAGGCGCGCGGCGTGAATAGCTGACCGCTTCCCGGTGGTCGTTTCCACCTCTCGCGCCAGTCGCGGCAGCTGTCACGAGGCTAGCACGCGGCGCGGGCCACCCGCTCAGCGGGACGGGCCGAGCCGCTCTCCACCTCCTCGAGCGCCGAAGCGCGCCCTCGCGCAGCACGTGCCAGCGTCCCTGCTCCGTGCAGCTCGCGCAGGTCGATGACGGTCGAAGGCGTGCCCGGCAGCTCGCCGCCGTCGATCACGAGATCGGCTCCCTCGCGCAGCTGCCGCGGGACCTCCTCGAGCGTGCGCGCGTCGGGCTGCCCGGAGATGTTGGCGCTCGACTGCAGCACCGGCCGGCCGATCGATCGCAGAGCGCCGCGAGGCCGCCTCCCAGCGCGGCACGCGCAGGCCGAGCGTCGCTCGGGTCGACGCGTGCACGCCGGCGCCGAAGCGCCCGGCGCGGTTTGCCAGCAGCAGGGTCACGGCCCGGGCAGCAGCGTCCGCAGCGCCGCACCTCGGAGTCCTGCAGCTCGTCCTCGAGCTCGCCGAGCGCGCCGTCGAGGGAGAAGAACATCACCGCGCTGGCACGTGTGGCCGGCCGGCCCTTCAGCTCGTACAGCCGAGCGCGCCGCCCGCTCGTCCTCGGGGTCGCAGCAGACGCCGTAGACGGTGTCGGTGGGAAAGACCGCGACCCCGCCGCCGTCGACGCACCGCGCCAGCGCTCCGCGGCGTCCCGCGAGGGAGAGCCTCACGGCGTGCGCTCCCCTATCACCACGCGATCGATTCCCGCCAGGTCGGGCTCTGAGCAGACGCTCTGCGAATCCGCCGCCTCCGACCAGCGCGGCGACCGCCTCGGCCTGGCCGGCGCCGACCTCGAGCGCCACCAGCCGCGGCCTCGACGCGTCGGCGAGCTGCGCAGCAGCGGGCGGATCGACATCGAGCCCGTCGGCGCCCGCGAACAGCGCCTGCGGCGGCTCGTGGCGCAGGATCTCGGGCGCCAGCGACAGCGCGCTCGGAGTCGGCCACGTAGGGCGGGTTGGCGAGGATCGCGTCGAACTCGTCGGGGACTCCCGTCGAGCAGGTCGGCCTGCGAGCCACTCGCACCTCGAGCCCCAGCCGTCTCGACGTTCGCGCAGCGCGAGCTCGAGCGCCGCCTCGCTGACGTCGCTGCCCCACACCTCCAGGTCGGGGCGCTCGTCCTTCAGCGCCAGGGCGACCGCGCCGCTGCCGGTGCACAGTCGAGCACCGCGCGCGCCCGTGTGGCAGGCCGAGCGCCACTTCGACCAGCAGCTCGGTCTCCGGTCGCGGCACCAGCGCCCGCCGGTCGACCTCGATCTCGAGCCTGCGAAAGCCGCGGCGGCCGACGATGTAGGCGACCGGCTCGCGTTCGACCGAGCGGCGGCGCACCGCGTCCTGGAAGGCCCGCACGGCCGGGCCGGCGACCGTCAGCGTGCGGTCGGTCATCAGCTGCTCGCGCCTCACCCCGAGCACATGCGCGAGCAGCATTTCGGCGTCGAGGCGAGGAGTCTGCGCAGCCCGCCGCGCCGATCGCCGTGACAGCGCCGTCGAGCGCCTCGCGGGCGGGGGTGCCTCCCAGCCTCGCGCTCACGCGGCGGCCTGCGCCTCCAGGCGGCGGCGCTTCTCGTCGGCCTGCAGGGCGTCGGTCAGCTCGTCGAGCTCGCCTTCGAGCACCTGGTCGAGGTTGTGCACCGTGAGCTTGATGCGATGGTCGGTGACCCGGCGCTCGCCGTAGTTGTAGGTGCGGATCTTCTCCGCCCGGTCGCCGGTGCCGACCTGGGAGCGGCGGTCGGCCGCGAGCTCGGCCTGCTGTTCGGCGAGCGCCCGCTCGTACAGGCGCGCGCGCAGCACCCGCAGCGCCTTCTCACGGTTCTGCAGCTGGGACTTCTCGTCCTGCATCGAGACGACGATGCCCGAGGGCTTGTGCGTGATGCGCACCGCCGAGTCGGTCGTGTTGACCGACTGCCCTCCCGGTCCCGAAGAGCGGTAGACGTCGATCTGCAGATCGTTCTGGTCGACCTGGACGTCGACGTCCTCGGCCTCCGGCAGCACCGCGACCGTCGCCGTCGAGGTGTGGATTCGCCCCTGGGACTCGGTCGCCGGAACGCGCTGCACGCGGTGGGTGCCGCCCTCGAACTTGAACACCGAGTAGGCGCCGTCGCCCTTGATCGCGAACGTGTACTTGCCCTCGGCCGACCTCCATCGGCTCGGCCTGCCAGCCCCGACGCTCGGCGTAGCGGGTGAACATCCGGTAGAGGTCGCCCGCCCACAGGCCCGGCCTCGTCCCCTCCGGCGCCGCCCTGGATTTCGACGATCACGCTCTTCTCGTCGTTGGGGTCGGCTTCGACCATCGCGAGGCGGATCTCCTCCTCGAGCTCCTCGATGCGCCGCGCGGGCGCTGCGCGAGCTCCTCGCGCATCTCGGCGTCCTCGCCGATCTCGGAGAGCAGCTCCTCGGCGCCCGCCGCATTGTCCTGCGCGTGGCGCCACGCGGCGGCCAGCTTGGCGGCCGGCTCGAGCTGGCTGTAGGCGCGCCCGACCGCCGCATAGCGTTCGCGGTCGGAGATCACCTCGGCGTCGGTCATCTGCCTGCCGAGCTCGGCGAAGCGCGACTCGATCTGCTTTACGAGCTCTTCGATCATCGCCGGGAAGTCTAGATGGCTGATTCGCCAGGCCTGCACCGCCGGGCGGCACGCCTGCCCTCCGCTCCGCTGAGCGGATCAGGCGGCCGAGCTGCGCTCGGCCGGCCAGCTCGAGCAGCTCGTCGAGGGTCGCCGCAGAGCGCCTCCCGGGCGTCGTCCTCGAGCGGCAGGCCGTCGGCGCCGAGAGCCTCCTCGGCCTGCCCGATCGGGAGCTCGCGGTCGATCACCCGGGCGCCCGATCGTGCTGAGCACCTTGCGCAGCTCGGCCTGCGCCCAGACCGCGCCGAAGAGGCCCGTGCTGGCGCCGATCACCGCTGCCGGCTTTCCTTTCAGCGGCGTCGTGGCGATCGGCCGCGAGACCCAATCGAGCGCATTCTTCAGCGTGCCGGGGATCGAGGCGTTGTACTCGGGTGTGGCTATGAGGAGGGCATCGGCACCGGCGATCAGCCGCCATCAACGTCGCTCACCGCCGGGGGAAGCTCCAGCTCGTCGTCCTCGCTGTAGGGCGGTATCGCGCCGAGCCCGTCGTACATCTACGAGCTCGGCGTCGCTCGGGCAGCAGCCCGCCCGCCGCCCTCAGCAGGCGGGTGTTGTGAGAGTCGGCACGCAGGCTGCCGGAGATCCCGAGCACGCGCATCGTCCTACGCCTCCCTTACGAGCTCGAGCTCGACCTTCGAGCTTGACGTCGTTCTCCAGTGCGAAGCCGCCCTTGGGCAGCGGCGCGTTCCACTCCAGGCCGAACTCGCGGCGGTCGATGACGGCCTCCAGCTCGACACCGAGCTTGTCGTTGCCCGCGATGTCCTCGTGGGGACCGTCGACCGTGCCCGCGCCCGGTGACCAGGTGGGTCTGGTCCTTGATCGTCAGCTCGCCCTCGACCTCGAGCTTGCCGCCCTCGCGAGCACCCGCAGCTCCTTCGAGGCGAAGCGGATCTGGGGGTAGTTGGCGCTGTCGAAGAAGTCGGGAGACTTCAGGTGGCCCGCGAGGCTCTCGTCCTTGACGGCGATCGAGTCGACCTCGACGGTGCCCTCCAGACGCGGTGCGCCGTCCTCGCCGGCTACCAGCGCGCCGTCGTACCTGTCGAAGCTGCCTCGGAACGTGGCCACGACCATGTGCTTGATGGCGAAGCCGATGTTCGAGTGGATCGTGTCGATCTTCCAGGTCCCGGTTGCGACTGGCTCGGTGGTGACGCTGCTCATCTGATCTCCTTGCTCGATGGTTGCGGACCGTAGTCCGTTTACTGCCTGAGACCACCGTAGCACAGAATCGGACCGTGGTCCGGTTTGACTAGGATGGAGAATGTGAAGACCATGTTCGATCTACCTGTCGTCGAGACCGAAGGCGCCGAGCGCCAGGACGCCGCCCGCAACCGCGAGCGGATCCTCTGCGCCGCCCGGCGCCTGTTCGACGAGCGCGGCGCGGGCTGCGTCTCGATGGACGATGTGGCGGAGGCGGCCGGGGTCGGTAAGGGCACCCTCTTCAGGCGCTTCGGCTCACGCGCCTCACTCGCTGCGGCCGTGCTCTCCGAGCGCGAGCGGGGATTTCAGGAAGCGATCATCCGAGGGAAGCCCCCGCTCGGTCCCGGCGCATCGCCCAACGCGCGGCTGATCGCCTTCGGTGAGGCGATGCTCGACACCCTTGAGGCACACTCCGAGCTGCTGCTGGCCGCCGAGACGGGACCTGCGCGCTACACCCACCCCGCCTACGGTGTGCACCGTCTGCACGTCACGCTGCTGCTGCGAGAGGCCGATCCGAGCTGCGACGCCGAGCTGCTGGCCGAGTCTCTGCTCGCGGCCTTCGGCGCAGAGCTCTTCGTCTACCTGCGCCAGGTCCGCACCATGCCCCTCGATCGTCTGAAGCAGGGCTGGCGGGATCTGGTCGAGAGGACCGTCCCGCTCGAAGCCGGCTGACGGCCACGTCCCGGAAAGGGGATTGCGCGCCAGACGCCGGGGAGCCAAGTCAGGCAAGAACGCAGGGAGCGAAATGTGCCGGACCGGGAGACACTCGCTGTCGCTCGAATCCCCGAACCGGCCAGCACATGAGCGACCGAGGATGCCGCCTGACGCCGGCTCCCGGGCGTCTGGCTAGGCGACTACCTCGACGCCGACCAGATCCTCGGCGGAGAGCTCGCCGGGACGCTCGAGTGCCAGCACGGCCTCCAGCGCCGCGATCGCGACGGCCAGCTGGTCGAGATCGGGCTCGCGGGTCGTCAGCAGTTGCAGCTTCAGCCCGGGCCACATCACCGCGCGCACCCAGCCACGGCTGCGGTTGCGACCGGCGAACTTGATCAGCTCGAAGGAGATGCCGGCGATCACCGGCACGCCGAGGATCCGTGTGGCGACCAGCCAGTACCAGGCCGGCAGGCCGAGCGGCGCGAACACGAAGATCGCGACGATCATCACCACCAGCAGGAAGCTGGTGCCGCAGCGCGGGTGCAGACGGGAGAAGCGCTGGGCGTTCGTCGGCGTCAGCGGCAGACCCGCCTCGAAGCAGGAGATCGTCTTGTGCTCGGCTCCGTGGTACTCGAACACCCGTCGCAGATCGCGCAGCCGCGAGAGCAGCAGCATGTAGCCGAGGAATAGGCTCGTGCGCACCAGCCCCTCGATCAGCCAGAACAGGAACGAGGAGTTCAGCTGATGCTTGATCAGGCTGGTCAGCCCGACCGGGATCAGGAAGAACAGCACGATCGAGAGCGCCAGCGCGAGCACGACCGTGCCGGCCCATACCACCTTGGGGATCTCCTGCGGCTCGGCCTCCTCGGCCTGCGCGTCCTCGTCGGGCGGAAGCTGGGCGTTGGCCGAGATCTCGAGTGCCCGGAAGCCGATCGCCATCGAGCCGCCCAGCGCGACCACGCCGCGGATGATCGGCAGACGCAGCAGCCTGTGACGGCGCATGACCGAGTCGAGTGGGTAGGTGGTGACTTCGATCTCACCCAGCGCCGCCTCCTCCGGCGAGCGCTCGCCCTCGGCCAGCTGCTCGGCCGTGGGCTTGCGAACGGCGACAGCCCAGTTGGAGACTCCGCGCATCATCACGCCCTCCAGCACGGCCTGACCGCCCAGCGGAGCGTCGCGAGCCGCTTTCAGCTCGCCCTCGGGCAGCTCCACCTCTTCCGGCGCGCTGACCAATGGCGGCCCGCTCGGGGCCGGCGCGGTCGCGGCTGTCATCGCCGTCATCGGCGTGTTCGGCGAACCCACAGCCGGACGCGCCGACATCCGACTATTTGGTGGACCGAGCTTGGGCCGTGTGCAGGCGGCCCTTCGCAACGCGGCGCTGGAAGCGCTCGACGCGCCCACCCGTGTCCATCAGCTTCTGGCGACCCGTGTAGAACGGGTGGCAGTTCGAGCAGACCTCGACGTGAAGCTCATCACGGGTTGCCCGGGTGATGAACTCGTTGCCGCACGTGCAGCGAACGTGGGCCTGTGCGTAGTTGGGATGTATCTCTGTCTTCATCGTCCGATGATTCTAGCGGGCCACCCCAGCCCCGTTGCCCGGATCGGAACGGCGGGGTGGGATGCCGCGCCTTTTGGGGCTTTCAGGTGCCCGTCGTTGTTTCTTCTTCGGGCGGCGTGAGCGGCTGGGCACATCGCGGCGTGCGCAGTTCGGCGGTCTTGATCAACCGGCCCCTGCGCATTGAACCATCGGTAGCGCACCACCGCGCGGTAGAAGGCCGGCGCCGCGAGGTTCGTGACCTCTTTCAGGTAGCGATAGCTCTTGACACCGGGGGCGGCCGTGCGCCAGACCCCCAGGCCAGGCGCGCTGACCATGTGGAAGGCCATTTCGCGGGGCGCCCGCTCGAGCACGTCGATCCTCATCTCCATCTTCGTGGAGCCGGCGATCGAGGCCATTTCCCCGGCGAAAGTCGCAGCGCGTTCAGCCTGCACTTCGGAGGTCACGCACTGCTCGAGCGTGGCCGACACGCCGCTCGGCTTTGTTTCCGAGCGCGGTGGTGCTCGCGCGCCATGCCGCGCCCGGGGCGAGCGCGAGCACGCACATCAGCAGCTCGCACGAGCGCCGCGGCGGCGCGGCGAGAGCGCCCCCGCGATGCACCATCGGAAATGAAGCCGTTTCTCATCACACCCCCCTAACACTGCAAGTACGCACATGTTTCGCGTTCTGGCGCGTTCAGCAGGATAGGGCAGGTGCGTCAGGTGATCTGGTAGAGCGGTCCGTCTCCACCCTCGGGGACCGTCAGCCGGCCGCCCTTGGCGGTGATCGCGCCGCACTGCACGCAGTTGGTGTAGTTGACGATCACGTCGACCTCGCCTTGCTCGGGAGCGTCCTCGGGGATCTCATAGACGCCCGGCGGGACACATCCAGCTTCCACGTTTCGGCGATCTCGCGCGGGACGTGCTTCTGCACCCGGATGTGGTTCGGGGCGTCGTCGCGCGTCGCGTTGCCGGTGATGAAGACCGAGGAGAGCTTGTCGAAGGTGTATTTGCCGTCCGGCTTCGGATACTTATCCTTGGTCTTGCCGATGAACATGGGCTCGGCGTCGTCGCGGTGCCACTCCTGCCGGCCCGGAGGCACCTTGCCCTTGGACATGATCGAAGGACCCGCCAGCGCGCTGCCGACGAGGAAGCCTTTCTGGAACGCCTGGCGTGTGTTGCGCACCTGGTAGAGCTCGGTTGCCGACCGTGGATCGCTCGATCGCGTCCTCGTAGTCGGAGAAGTCGCTGCTGCCGCGCGTGAGGGCTGCGTAGATCGACTCCGCCGCGAGCATCCCGGACCTGATGCAGTGGTGCACGCCCTTCAGCGCCGCCGTGTCGACCATCCCGCCGGCGTCGCCCACGAGCACTGCGCCGGGCATCGACAGCTTCGGCATCGACCAGTAGCCGCCGCCGGGAAGCGCCTTCGCTCCCCAGGCGACGCGTTCGCCGCCCTCGAGGATGCCCTTCACGAGCGGATGCGTCTTGAACGTCTGCAGCAGGTCGTGCGCCGAGGTCGTCGCATCGCGATAGTTGAGGTCCACGACGAAGCCGATCGAGACGAGGTCATCGCCCGTCTTCTCGTCCTTCATCGGGTAGATCCAGGTGCCGCCGAGCTGGCCGTACTTGGGCGAGACTTTCAACGGCCAGGGCTGCACGAACGTGTGGATCACGCGGTCGAGCGGCTTGGGGACCTTCCAGACCTCCTTGACGCCGAGCTCCCACACCTGTGGCTCGCGTCCCTCGGCGAGGTCGAACTCCTGGATCGCGGCCCCCGTGAGATGGCCCCAGCAGCCCTCGGCGAGAACCGTCGCCTTGGCCTTGATGTCGGTCCCGGGCTCGAAGTTGCCGAGCGGCTCGCCGTCCTTGCCACGTCCCTTGTCGCCTGAGCGCACCCCGACCACGCGACCGTCCTCGACCACGAGCTGGGTGGCGGAGGTCTCGGTGAGGATGTAGGCGCCGGCCTCCTCGGCCTGGCGCTGCTGGTAGCGCGCGAGCGCGGCAACCGAGACCACCTCGTTGCCGTGGTTCTTGAAGTTCGGCACCGCCAGAACCGGCACGGGGATCTTGCTCTTGGGGCCGGTCAGCATGTACACCGACTCCTTTTTCACCTCGCCGTAGGCGAAGCCCTCTTTGCGCCAGTCCTCGCGCGTCATGTCGGGGAAGAGCTCCTGCAGCGGCCCGGGACGCATCACCGCGCCGGAGAGGTTGTGCCCGCCGCACGTCTTGGCCTTCTCGACCACCGCGACCGGCACTTCGCCGAGGCGCTCCATCGTCTCGGGATCGTCTGCGAGCAGCTGCAGCAGGCGGTTGGCGCAGGCGAGCCCGGCCGTGCCGCCGCCGACGATCGCCACGCCGACCTCGATCAGCTCGTCCTCGGCGTCGAGTCCGTGCTTGATGAACTCCTTCTGCGAGTCGACCGGCGGCGGGAAGGCCGCGGGCGCGACCTTCCCATTTGAGGAACCGTTGGCTGCATCGCTTCAGCCTCCCTGTGGTGGTTGCCGATTCGGTGTGAGTGCAGCGGCTCCCGCCATTCGCTCAGCTCCCCTTCTTGGCCTTCACTGCCTCGGTCAGCTTCGGCAGGATCTTGTTCAGATCGCCGACGATGCCGAGGTCGGAGAACTCGAAGATCGGCGCGTTCGCGTCCTTGTTGATCGCCACGATGTTCTCCGAGCTCTGCATGCCGACCTTGTGCTGGATCGCGCCCGAGATGCCGGCGGCGAGGTACAGCTTCGGCGAGACCGTCTTGCCCGTCTGGCCGATCTGCGCGGCGTAGGGGTACCAGCCCGCGTCGACCACCGCGCGGGTCGCGGCGACGGCGCTGTTGCCGCCGAAGGCCTGCGGCGAGCTCTTCGCACAGCTCGAAGCCCTCGGCCTTGCCGAGCCCGCGGCCGCCCGCGATCGAGGATGTCGGCGCCCTCGATGTCGACGTCCGCTCCGCGCTGTTCGCCGCGCGTGACCATCGTCGCCTGCGAGGCCTGCGGCGCTCAGCTCGAACGCGAGCTGCTCGACCGGCGCGTCGGCGTCGCCGGACTCCTTGATCTCGAACGCGTTGAGGCGGCCGATGATGATGCCGACCTCGGAGCGGTATTTGATCTCCGAGATCGCCGAGTCGCCGAGGATCGGGCGCTCGGCGACCAGCTCGCCGCCCTCGGCGCGCACGTCCGTGACCTCCATCGCCACGCCCGCACCGAGCCGCGCGGCCAGACCGGCGCCGATCTCGAAGCCGAGCAGGCCGCCGCCGAACAGCGCGTACTTGTAGCCGCCGCCGGAGATCGCCGCCGCCATCGCGTCGACCAGCGGCTGCGCCAGGCCCTCGGGCCCCTCGGCGACGAGCACCTTCTTCGCGCCGTATTTGCCCAGCGAAGCGGCGAGGTCCTGCGGGACGTTCTCGCCGAGCAGGATCGCGTGCGCCTCGCCGCCGAGCTCGGCGGCGAGCTTGGCGCCCTCGGAGACGGCGCCCAGCGAGTTCTTGTTGATCGCGCCGTCGTAGTGCAGCGCGTAAACCAGGATGTTTGCCATCTCGTTCAGCTCCTCCTAGATGAGCTTGCGCTCGTCGAGCCAGGCGACGATCTTTTCGACCGTCTCGCCGGTGTCCTCGTCCTCGATGATCTCGCCGGCGGCCTTGGCCGGCGGGGCCTTCGCGGCGACCCATTGCGCGGCCGAGTTCTCGCCGCCGACTTTCGAGGCGTCGATCTCGCACGTCGCCCGCGCGTGACCGTGTCGAGCGGCTTCTTCTTCGCGCCCATGATCGCCTTCAGCGACGGGTAGCGCGGCTCGTTGATCGCGTCGCCGACGGAGATCACGGCGGGCAGCTTGATCTGCACGGTGTCGTAGCCGTACTCGGCCTGGCGCTCGCAGCGCAGCGCCTCGGCGTCGACGTCCATCTTGATCACCTGCGTCAGCGAGGGCATGCCCAGGTGCTCGGCCACGACGGCGCCGATCGTGTAGCACTCGCCGTCGTCGGACTGCTGGCCGAGCAGCACCAGGTCGGGGCTCTCGCGCTGCAGCGTCTTGGCCAGCGCGTAGCCGGTCGCGGCCACGTCCGAGCCCGCGACGACCTGGTCGGAGAGGTGCACCGAGCGGTCGGCGCCGAGCGAGACGGCCTTGTGCAGCGCGCGCACGGCGCTCTCCGGGCCCATCGTCACGGCGACGATCTCCTCGACCGGCACCGCGCCGCCCTCTTTGATCTGCATCGCAGCCTCGATGGCGTGCGTGTCATACGGGTTGAGGTTCTTCTCCCCGCTGCGGTCCATGCGCCCCGTCGAGGGATCGATCCTCTTCTCGACGGCGGCGTCCGGGACCTCCTTCACCAGGACGCATATCTTCATTCTCAGGCTAACTCCTTGGGGTCTGTTGCGGTGAGATTCTACCTGTTTAGCGCGGTTGACTGACGAGTCAATCAGTCGCGATCGGCGGTCGCCTGCGCGGATGAAATCGACGATCGCCTGGGTCGGCGCGCCGGGCGTGAAGACCTCGGCCACGCCGAGGCTCTTGAGCTCGGGGATGTCCTCGGCGGGGATCGTGCCCGCCGACGGTGATGACGACATCGTCGACGCCCTGCTCGCGCAGCAGCTCGACGACGCGCGGCACGAGCGTCATGTGCGCGCCCGAGAGGATCGACAGCCCGACGGCGTCGGCGTCCTCCTGGATCACCGTCTCGACGATCTGCTCGGGCGTCTGGTGCAGGCCCGTGTAGATCACCTCCATGCCGGCGTCGCGCAGCGCGCGCGCGATGATCTTCGCGCCGCGGTCGTGCCCGTCGAGGCCGGGCTTGGCGACGACCACGCGGATCTTGCTCTGGGTGCTGGGCTGCTGGAGGCATGGGCGAGGGTGCTGGTCGGTGTCGATTGGATGCTGCGGCGGGCGCCGTCGAGCGCCACGGCCAGTTCGAGCCGGTCCGGACGGTCGCCGGGCTGGCCCGTCGGCCGCATACTCTATGCGCTCGTCCCGCGGACGGTGACGGGCGACGGCGCGGACGGCTCACGGACGGCGACGCGCGCCGGCGACCAGGTCGCGCCGACGCGAGCTCGGACGCCTGCGTGCTCGCGCGATCGAGCCGGCGAGCGCGCCCCGGCCGGGCGCCGGGCGCCGCCATCGCGCTCGAGCAGCGCGCGCCGGCGGACGCCAGCGCGGTGCCGACGCCGAGCGCGGCGAGCACCTTCAGCCGCCGGCCGAGGCGGTCGAGCTCGACGACCTCCCAGCCCTCCTCGGCGGCGATCCGCCGCAGCTCGGCATCGGGGTTGACGACGACCGGCGTGGCCGACGGCGCGCAGCATCGGCAGGTCGGACTCCGAGTCCGAGTAGGCATAGGAGGCGCCGAGATCGATCCCCTCGCGCTCGGCCAGCTCCCGCATCGAGACCACCTTGCCCTCGCGATAGTTGAACGGCCCGGCGGGCCGGCCCGTGTAGCGGCCGTCGACGATCTCCGAGCGCGAGCCGAGGCCGCCGTCGAAGGCCAGCACGTGCGCCAGCAGGTCGGCCATCTCCTGCGAGGCGGCGGTGAGGATGTAGACGGGCACGCCCGGCGTCCTGGTGGGCGTAGGCGCGCTCGAGCATCTGCGGGTACAGCCGCGGCAGCACGCCCGCGAGCACGCGCGGCGAGAGCCGCTGCAGGTCGCGCACCGCGAACCCCGGCGATCATCTCGCCGACGCGCTTGCGCACGTCGTCGGCGCGGTCGTCGGTCGAGCCGAGCAGCCGGAAGCGCAGGTTCTCGTAGAGGTCCTCGCGCCAGCCGCGAGCGCGAGATCATTCCCGTCTCGTAGGCCGCGCGGGCGAAGAACACGCCCGAGGAGCCCGCCATCAGCGTCTTGTCGAGATCGAAGAACGCGGCCGCCGCCGCGGACGCAGCCGGCCGTGCGCCGCCGCGCCACGAGCGCTCACGGCCGCCTCAGACCTTGAGGATCACCGCGTCGCCCTGCCCGCCGCCGGAGCAGATCGCCGCGCAGCCGTAGCCGCCGCCGCGCCGGCGCAGCTCGTGCACGAGGCTGCCGAGGATGCGCGCGCCGGAGGCGCCGATCGGGTGGCCGAGCGCGACCGCGCCGCCGTTGACGTTGACGCGCTCCTCGTCGATGCCGAGCATGCGGATCGAGTTGAGCGTGACCGAGGCGAACGCCTCGTTGATCTCCCACACGTCGATGTCGCCCGGCTGCAGGCCCGCCTTCTCCAGCGCCTTCTTGGCGGCGCTCGCCGGCGTCGTCGCGAGGTAGGCGAAGTCGTTGGCGCTCTGCGCGTGGGCGACGATCTCCGCCAGCACCTCCTTGCCGTTGGCCTGCGCCCACTCCTCGGAGGAGAGCACCAGCGCGCCGCCGCCGTCGTTGACGCCGGGCGAGTTGCCGGCGGTGTGCGAGCCCTCCTTGCCGACCAGCCCGGGCAGCTTCGCGAGCGCCTCGAGCGAGGTGTCCGCGGCGCGGCCCCTCGTCGACCTCGACGACCGTGTCGCCCTTGCGGCCCTTGACCGTCACCGAGACGATCTCCTCGGCCATGCGCCCCTCGTCGATCGCCTTCAGCGCGCAGCTCGTGCGAGCGCAGCGCCCAGCGGTCGAGGTCGGCGCGCGTCATCTCGAGCTCCTCGCCGACCTCCGTCGCCTCGACGAACATCTGCTTGCCCGAGAACGGGTTGGTGAGCCCGTCGTGGACCATCGCGTCGAGCATCTTGGCGTCGCCCATGCGGTAGCCGAAGCGCGCCTGCGGCAGCAGGTAGGGCGCCTTCGACATCGACTCCATGCCGCCGCCCACGCCGACCTGCATGTCGCCCGCGCGGATCGCCTGGTCGAGGATCACCGAGGCGCGCAGCCCCGAGGCGCAGACCTTGTTGATCGTCTCCGAGGAGACCTCCTTGGGGATGCCCGCCTTGATCTGCGCCTGGCGCGAGGGGATCTGGCCCTGGCCGGCCTGCAGCACCTGGCCCATCACGACGTGCTCGACCTGCTCGGGCTCGACCTCCGCGCGCTCCAGCGCCGCCTCGATCGCCACGCCGCCGAGCTCGGTCGCGTCGAGCGTGGACAGGCCGCCGCCCATCTTGCCGATCGGGGTGCGCGCGGTGCCGAGGATCACTGTCTTGGGCATGGGAGCGGGTCTCTCCTAGGGTCGGTGCGAAGGGACGGAAGACGAGAATGGTAGTGGACGGCTCTGACTCCATGCGCGAGCGCACCGGCGCCCTGCGATGCGGATGCACCGGCCGCATGGCTCGGCAGTCGGTATCGTCAGCGCGATGAATTCACGACAGCCCGAGCTGCCGCAGCGAGCGCCGACACGGTCGCGGTCGGCGTGTTCGAGGGCGAGGGACGCCCGCCGGGCGCCGCCGCGAGTCTCGCGAGCTGCTCGCCTCGCGGCGAGGCGCGCAGCGTCGTTCAAGTCGCTCGCGCTCGCGCACGCAGACGGCAAGCGCTGGCTGCTCGTCGGGCCTCGGCAACGCGCAAGGACCTCACGCCCGAGCGCGCCCGCGTCGCCGCCGCGGTGGCCGCGCGACCGCGCCCGCGAGCTCTCCACGCGGACGCTCTGCTGGGAGCTGCCCGACCGCGCCGGACGCCGGCCGTGGCCGGCGCGCTCGTCGAGGGCACGATGCTCGCCGACTACCGCTTCGAGCGCTTACAAGTCGCGCCGGCCGAGCGAGCCCGACGCCCCGCCGAAGCACCTCGAGGGCGCTGATCGTCGCCGGCGACGGCGATGTCGAGCGGACCGTCGCCGACGCCGCGATCGTCGCCGAGGCGGTCAACGCGCGCGCGCGACCTGCAGAACCGCCCCGCCAACGACCTCACGCCGACGGCGCTCGGCGAATACGCCAGGCGCTCGCCGAGCGAGATCCACGGCGCTGCCGGTCGAGGTCGAGGGCCGCGACAGCATCGATCGCGCGCGGCATGGGCGCCTTCGCGGCCGTCGCCCAGGGCTCCGAGCAGGAGCCCGCGCTGATCACGCTGCGCTACGAGGGCCCGAACGCACAGCGGGCCGACGCTCGGCTTCGTCGGCAAGGCGGTCACGTTCGACAGCGGCGGCATCTCGCTGAAGCCCGGGGCGAAGATGGCGGAGATGAAGTTCGACATGTCCGGCGGCGCCGCCGTGATCGAGGCGGTCGCGGCGATCGCCGCGCTGCAGCTGCCGGTCAAGCTGATCGCGGTCGTCGGCGCGACCGAGAACCTGCCCGAGCGGCGCAGCGGTCAAGCCCGGCGACATCGTCACCGCCGCCAACGGCAAGACGATCGAGATCAACAACACCGACGCCGAGGGCCGGCTCGTGCTCGCCGACTGCCTCTGCCACGCCGTCGCCCAGGGCGCCGAGCGGCATCGTCGACCTGGCCACGCTCACCGGCGCGGTGATCGTCGCCCTCGGCTCGACCTACGCCGGGCATGATGAGCAACGACGACGAGCTCGCCCGAGCATCGTCGGCGGCCGGCGAGCGAGACCGGCGAGATCGTCTGGCGACTGCCGCTGCACGAGGAGTACGACGCGCTGGTCAAGGGCACCTACGGCGATCTCGACAACGCGCCCGAAGGCGCGCAAGGCGGGCACGATCGTCGGCGCCGCGTTCCTGTCCGAACTTCGTCGGCGAGACGCCCTGGGCGCACCTGGACATCGCCGGCTCGGCCTGGGACCTTGGCCGCGCCTACGTCGGCAAGGGCGCCTCCGGCTACGGCGTGCGCCTGCTCGTCGAGCTGGCGCGGGCCCACTCGGCCTAGCGCTTGCGGCGGCGCGAGAACGGCGTCTGAAGGTCCGCGGCCTCGAAGGGCCCGGCCGTGGGCAGTCCCACCGCACTGCGGTAGACGAAAACCCTGAAGATCTGCCCGAGCGTCGCCTGCACTGCGATGCCGGCAAAGAGCGCCACGACCGCGAGCCCCAACAGGACCAGCCCGATCGGGCCCCCGGCCGCCACCGCAAGGATCAGGAGCGCCAGCGCCGGCAGGTAGAGCAGCAGGCCGCCCAGGCCGATGCCCACCGAGCCCTTGACCTGGGTGCCCCAGCGTGCCCTGAAGATCGCCGCCGAGCGATTGAAGGTCTCGCGCGGCCCAACTCCCTCGTAGGCGAGCACCGGCACCGCGAAGAGGGTCGCAAGCGACCAGGCCAGGTCGAGCAGCGCCGCGACGATCCTGCCGCCGAGCGGCAGGTACTGCTCGACTATCCGCAGCACGGCCCCGACAGTGCAGATCAGCAGCGTCCAGCCGGCGATGGCGCCGGCGCGAGCACGAGCGGCCTTCCAGCCGTCGGAGGTCGAGGCGTCCATGCCCTCCAGCCGCGCGCCCAGCACGCAGGCGAGAGCCACGCTGCAGAACAGCGAGACGAAGGTGAGCGGGTAGGCGACGATGAGGCCGGTGAGGAAGCTGGCGCTGCGCACATGCTGGGCGCCGCCTCCTCCGGAGAGGGAGATGCCGAAGAACAGGCCGACGATGGCGAGCGTGAGGATGAAGCTGACCGTGGGAAAGACGATCAGCTTGGGGTCTTCGCGCAGGATCGTGAGACTCGCTCGCAACAGGCGCATCGTGCGGCCGCTGCGCGCCTGGCGCACCGTGAACGGCTCGAGTGGCGTGTCCGGCTCGCCCGCCACCACAGGGACACTCGGCAGGCCCCGCGCACACGCGCACTCGTGGCAGTAGGTCTCGCCCTTGGCGAGGCTCCAGCCTGCCCCTTCGACGTCCTCCCTGCTCGGAGCCTCGGGCACGGCAATGGTGGCCGAGCAGCCGTAGCAATGGATCTTCACCATGCCCATTGCGCCCCCATCGGAGCGCTCGCCGACCGGACTTGAGCTCCGAGAGGATGAGCTCGACGCAACACCGCCACCAAGGGCACCGCGCCGACTACACGCCGACGGGCGCCCCGAGCCAGCGGCTGACGGCGCCCATGCCGCCCCGCGCGGGTCGATGTGGGCGCGGTGCGACCGGCCTCACCCTCGATCTCGACCAGCTCCACCTCGCCGCCCGCTGCGCCCGAGCGCGCGGTCGTAGCGGCGGCTCAGCTCGATCGAGACGGTCTCGTCGCGCACGCCGTGCACGAGCAGCGCGGGCATCGCGAGCGGCACCAGCCGCAGCGGGTCGCCGACCGCATAGCGCTCGGGCACCCCCTCGGGCGAGCCGCCCATCAGCGCTCTCGCCGCGCCGCCGTGCCACAGCCGGTAGGCGCCCGCGAGGTCGCACACCGGAGCCTGGCCGATCGCGCGCTTGATGCTCAAGCGCCGGCTCCGGCGCCGGGCGCGCCCGCCGGCAGACGCTCGCGCGCCGCCGCCCACAGCGCCAGATGGCCGCCGGCCGAGTGCCCGAGCACGCTCACGCTGTCGAGGTCGAGCGGCGCATCGAGCTTGGTCAGATGGTCGATCGCCAGCGGCCACGTCCTCGAAGGTCGCGGGCCAGCCGCCGCCCGTCCCCCAGGCGCCGGTACTCGATGTTCCAAACCGCCCAGCCGCGGCGCACGAGGTCGCCCGCCAGCGCCCGCATCACGGGCTTGCCGTAGCGCGTCTGCCACGAGCCGCCGTGGATCACCACCATCACGGGGTGCGGTCCGGCCCCGTGCGGCAGATACAGATCGGCCCGCTGCGAGCGGTCGCTCGCCGTAGCGGTGGCTCTGCCCGCGCGTCATGAAGTCGAGGATCAAGCGTGCGGGTCACACGGCGCAATGCTGATGGTCGGCTGCGCCGCGGTAACGGTTGCAGATCACCGTCGATCGCGCTAGCTGGGAGAATGCGCGCTCGCGATGGACTTCGACCTCTCACCCGACCACGAGCTGATCCGCCGCACCGTGCGCGAATTCGCCGAGGGCGAGGTCGCCCCGGTCGCCGAGGAGCTCGACCGCACCAAGTCCTTCCCCTATGAGATCGTCGAGAAGCTCGGCAAGCTGAACCTGATGGGCATCCCCTTCCCGGAGGAGTACGGCGGCGGCGGCGGCGACACGCTCGCCTATGCGCTGGCCGTCGAGGAGCTGACGCGGGTGGACTCCTCGGTGGCGATCACGCTGTGCGCGCACACCTCGCTCGGCACGCAGCCGATCTACCTGTTCGGCACCGAGGAGCAAAAGCGCGAGTGGATGCCGCAAGCTGTGCGCCGGCGAGCTGCTCGGCGCCTTCGGCCTGACCGAGCCCGAGGCCGGCTCGGACGCCGGCAACACGCGCACCCGCGCCCGCCTCGACGACGGCGAATGGATGATCGACGGCGCCAAGCAGTTCATCACCAACGCCGGCACCGACATCTCGGGCGTGGTCTGCATCACCGCCGTCACCGGCGAGCGACAACGCCGCGGGCAACGGAGATCTCGAATCTCATCGTCCCCAACGGCACGCCCGGCTACGAGCAGGGCGAGCCCTACCGCAAGATGGGCTGGAACGCCTCCGACACGCGGCCGCTGACCTTCACCGACTGCCGCGTGCCCGAGGCCAACCTGCTCGGCCCGCGCGGCGCCGGCTTCAAGCAGTTCCTGCACATCCTCGACATCGGCCGCATCGGCGTCGCCGCGATGGGCGTGGGCCTGGCCCAGGGCGCGCTCGACGAGGCCCTGAAGTACGCCAAGGAGCGCCGCGCCTTCGGCAAGCCGATCTCCAAGTTCCAGGCGATCCAGGCCAAGCTGGCCGACATGGCGACCGAGATCGCCGCCGCCGCCTGCTCGTCTACAAGGCCGCCCGCGAGAAGGACGCCGGACGCAACTTCACGCTGACCGCCGCCCAGGCCAAGCTGAAGACCGGCCGCCTGGCGGTGCGCTGCGCCGAGGAGGCCGTGCAGATCCACGGCGGCTACGGCTTCATCGAGGAGTACCCGGTCTGCCGCTTCTACCGCGACGCCAAGATCCTCACCATCGGCGAGGGCACCGACGAGGTCCAGCAGATGGTCATCGCCCGGGCGCTCGGCGCCTAGATGCGTGCTAGACGCGGCTTCGAGCACGACCAGCGGGATCTCCCGCTCGGTGCGCTGCTGATAGCCCTCATAGCCGCTGTAGACGCTTCACGACCAGCGGCCACAGCCGCTTGCGCTCCTCGGCAGTCGGCCGACACGCGCGTGCACGAAGCTCGGCGCTCGGAGCCGACCTGGATCGTCGTGTCGGGGTTGGCCATCAGGTTGTGAAACCAGGCCGGGTTCTTCGGATAGCCGCCCTTGGAGGCCACCAGGATCAAGTTCTCACCGTCGCGGGCGTAGACCAGCGGGCTCGTGCGGGCGGTCGCCGCTGCGGGCGCCGACGTGGTCGAGCAGCAGCATCGGTGGCGAGCCCGGGAACGCGATGTCCGATGCGACCGCCGGTGGCGCGTGTAGACCGCCGTGTGCCCGCCCATCAGCCGCAGCAGCACCGGCCAGCTGCGGTCCGCCAGATCGAGGATCCCAGTCGCCATCGCTTCGGCGAGCCTACTCGACGGCCCGCTCGACACATCGCGGCCCGCTCCAGCAGCGTGGTGGCCGCGCTCGCCGGGTCCAGCCGTCGCTGCCACGACCTCCTCGAGCAGCTCCTGGAAGCCCGGTCCTCGCGCAGGTCCTCCTCCAGGCGCCGGCGCAGACGCGCCGTGGCGATCGCCAGCACCTCGTTGCGCAGGTTGCGCGCCGCGGCGCTCCCCGAGCTGACCCGCGGCGAGGATGTGCTTGCGGTGCTCGTCCAGACGCTGAACCAGCTCGGCCACCCCCTCGCCCCGGTTGGCCTCGGTGCGGACGATCGGCACCCGCCAGCTGCCCCTGACCTCCTCGGGCGTCCGCTCCAGGTTGGCCAGCGACAGGACGCCCCGGATCTCCCTCACCATCGTGTCGGTCAGCGGGTGGTCGGACTTGTTGATCACGATCACGTCGGGGATCTCCATCACGCCCGGCCTTCAGCGCCTGGATCGAGTCGCCCGAGCCGGGCATCAGCACCAGCACGATCGTGTCGGCGTGATCGATGATGTCGATCTCCGCCTGCCCCACCCCGACCGTCTCCACGAAGACGTCCTGGCGACCGGCCGCATCGAGCAGCAGCGCGGCCTGCAGCGCCGCCTCCGACAGGCCGCCCAGCGCGCCTCGATTGGCCATCGAGCGGATGAACACGCCCTGGTCCAGGAAGTGTTCGGTCAGGCGGATGCGATCGCCCAGCAGCGCCCCCTGGGTGAACGGCGAGGAGGGGTCGATCGAGAGCACCCCGACCGTCCTTCCAGCTTCCCGACGAGCCTTCGTGAGGGCGCCGATCAGCGTCGACTTCCCGACGCCGGGCGGCCCGGTGAAGCCGACCACCTCGGCCTGGCCCGTGTGTGGGTAGACCTCCCGCACCAGCTCCCAGCCCTCCGGCCGATCGTCCTCCACCAGCGTGATCGCGCGCGCCAGCGCACGGCGGTCGCCGTCGAGCAGGCGCTTGGCGAGCGATGGCTGGGTCATCGAGCGCGCATCATCGCAGGGCCGGCCCGCGCGGCGCTCGTCTGAGACTGCCCGTCCCCTACGATTCCCCTGCGATGGAACTGCTCGCCGACCCCGTCACCGATGCCCCCGAGCTGGGGTGCCCCACGCGACATCCGCCGCCCCCCGCCGCCACCCGCCGGTGGACCGCTCACCCTGCTTCGCTTCATGCGCGCCAACAACATGCTGCGGCCCGGCTACGCCGCCCTGCTGGCCCGCTTTCTGTGGCTCAAGCTGCGCCTTCGCGGACGCCTTCAGACCGAAGGCATCTGCTTCATCTGCCCCAACGTGAAGCTCGAGATCGGCCGCGACGCAACGCTTCGGATCGGCCGCTGGGCATGGATCGGGCACGGCTGCAAGATCCGCGTCCACGAGGGCGAGGTGAGCATCGGGGCCAAGACCGTGATCGGCCAGGAGTGCACCATCTCGGCCTTCCAGCACGTCTCGATCGGCCGCGAGTGCATCATCGCCGACAGGGTCATGCTGATCGACTTCGACCACGGCGCCGCCGAGGTCGAGCGCCCGATCCGCCTGCAGGGCATCTACAAGCGCGACGTGACCGTCGGGCACAACGTCTGGATCGGCTACGGCGCCTGCATCCTGCGTGGGGTCACCGTCGGCGAGAACTCGATCGTCGGCACCAGCTCGGTCGTGACACGCTCGTTCCCCGCCAACTCGGTGCTCGGGGGCGTCCCCGCTCAGCTGATTCGGATGCGCCAGGCGCCCCGCTCGATGCGCTGGGAGTAGCGCCGTCGGCCTACAGGGCGACCAGCGAGGGCCGATCGGCGTCCACCGCGAGGTTCCGAAGCTCGGAGACCTCGAATCCCGCTCCCTCGCTCGAGCGCTCGGCGCAGCGCGTCGCGGTGCCCGTCGAAGCGCTCGCGGGCGTAGGGGCCGGCCAGCTCACGCGAGACCATGAAGGCCCAGTCGCTCGACTGCAGCGCCAGAAGCTCGCGTACCGCCGCTGGACCAGCCTCGCCCGCCGGCCTCCAGGACCTTCAGCTCCGCCGCACGCAGAGCGAAGGCCATGTCCTCCGCGGCCGGCCCGGACCACGTCGAGAGGTCGCCGTCCTTGCCCCAGCTGCGAGGCAGGCCCGCCCTCCACCGCCTCGCCGGCCGGGACCGGATCGATCGCCTCCAGACCATCGTCCAGCCGCACCAGCGCCAGCTCCTGTCGCGCGCACTCGTCCACGACGGCGGTGAGCCACGCCACCCCCTCATACCACCAGTGCCCCAGCAGCTCGGTGTCCAGAGCACACACCAGAAGGCCTCCTCCAGCTCGGCGCCCGTCTGCAGCCGCGCTCTGGCCCGAGCGACGAAGTCGGCCGCCTGCTCGCGGGCCAGAGCCAACGCCGCCTCGCGGTCGTAGGGCTCGCCCGCGTTGTTCCACGGGTTGTGGTGATGGATCGTGTGGTGGTGGTAGTCGCGGTAGGCGCCTGCCGCCGGATAGCCCTCCTCGCTCCACACCAGCGAGATCGTGGCGCGATCGATCGGCACGACGATCACCCCCTCGTCGGTGAGCTGGGGTCGCAGCTGGCCCGGAGCCCCGAGGCCGAGCGCGTTTGTCAGCTCGACGCAAACCGAGGCCACGCCCGCCTCCCTCAGGCTCGGCAGCAGCCAGGGCGAGTAGGCGCACTCCGGCAGCCAGAACCCGCCTCGCCAATCCTCCCCGAAGCGCCGCCTGTGCGAGCGCACCCCGGCATGGACCTGGGCCCGGACGCCCGCGTCGCTGGCCAGCAGCGGCAGCACGGCGTGAGTCGCAGATGAGGTCCACTGCGCGTAGGGCGCGAGCGCGCCCAGCAGATCCCCCCCGTGCTCGCGCCAGGATCGCGAGCGCTCGCTCGTAGTCGCTCCAGGAGCGCTCGACCTCCCGTGCGAGCTGCTCATGGCCGCCCCTGCGCAGACCCATGGCGTCCTCGTCGTGGGTCTCACGGCGAACGCCTTCGACGAACGCGTTGAAGCGCTCGCCGATTCCCGGCGCCTCGAGCTGGTCGCAGAGGACCGGCGTCAGCGAGAGCGTCAGCGGGGCGCCCTGCTCCAGCAGCTCCAGCAGCGGCAGGTAGCTTCCGGCCATGGCCTCCCACAGCCACTCCTCTCCGAAGGGCCAGGTGCCGAAGCCCTCCACGTAGGGCATATGGGTGTGCAGCACGATCGCCAGCGCGCCGTCGACGCGGCCGGCGCTCAAGCCCGGCACACCGCGATGAAGTCCAGCGCCTTGTCCAGGTCGGCCTCATCCGCGGCGCACAGCCGGAAGTCGCTCGCCGTCGATGGCCGGCGTGAACCAGTCGTAGAAGCGCTTGGTCAGACCGAGCGCCTTGTGCACCCGGTCCCAGCCGATGCTCAGTGCGAGCTCGTGGACACGCAGCTTGCGAGCGTGAAAGAGCCCGTACATCTCGACCTCGCCGAAGTGGGCCTCGCACAGCTCGCGAAACTCTCCCTGGCGGTACTCGTGGACGTGCCAGGGGTTGTCCGATCGCGATGCTCCATTGGGAGCCAGCGTGAGCACGTTCGGGGTCGAGAGGAACACCGTCCCGGAGTCCTCGATCAGCGAGCGGAAGTGCTCGAGCGTCGCTCCCGGCATCCTGGAGGTGCTCGATCGTCTGCAGGAAGACGATCGCGTCGGCCGGCTCGCGGAACCCTTCGACGAGCGCTCGCTCGAAGCGCAGGTTGGGCGCCCTGTAGCGCAGTCGGGCGTGCTCGTGGGCCTCCGGGTTGGCATCGACGCCCACCACGGCCGAGGCTGCCCGTGCAAGGACGCTCGAGCCGTAGCCCTCCCCACAGGCCATGTCGATCACTCGCCTGTCCATCACCCGCTCGGCGATCCACTCGTAGACGACCAGATGACGGCGGTACCAGTAGTTCTCCTCCGGGACGTCCGGGAGCGTTCGCTCGCCGGTCAGGGGAAGCGGCGGCACGCCCATCCGGCTGGTCGCGTTGCAGATAGATGCTTGTGCTCAAGAGATGCCTTTGCTTGAAAGGGTCAGACCCGGAGTGGATGGCGGGACACGGCGCGCGAGTATATGGTGCCGCTCCGTGCCGCCGACCCTCAGCGCCGAGCAGATCCGAGACGCGAACACCCGCTACCACGACGTGGCGGCGGGCCACTACGACTCCAAGTGGGGCATCGACTTCGGCGAGATCGGGCGCGCCCAGGTCACCGCCAAGGTGCGCAAGGCGATCGGTCGCGAGCCGACTCGCTGGCGGCGATCGCTCGAGATCGGCTCGGGCACCGGCTACTTCACGCTCAACCTTCTCGCCTCCGGGCTGATCGAGGAGGCGACCTGCAGCGACATATCGCCCGGCATGCTCAAGACGCTGGCCGCCAACGCCGAGCGCCTCGGGCTCGAGGTCCAAACCATGGCCGCCGATGCCGAGCACCTGCCGTTCGAGGACGAGAGCTTCGAGCTGGTGCTCGGGCACGCGGTCCTTCACCACATCCCCGACCTTCCGCGCGCCCTCAGGGAGTTCGAGCGCGTGCTCACACCCGGCGGAACCGTGATGTTCGCCGGCGAGCCCTCCCGCTACGGCGATCGGCTGGCCAAAGTCCCCAAGCGCTTCGCCACCGCGATCGCCCCCCTGTGGCGCCGAGCCGTCGGTGCCGAAGCGGCGCGCTCCGGTGAGCACGATGAGCCCGACGAGGCGCTCGAGGGCGTGGTCGACGTCCACGCCTTCGCCCCCGGTGAGCTGACACGGATGGCACGAGCCGCCGGCCTGCAGGATGTACGGGTCGGGGGCGAGGAGCTGCTCGCCAACTGGTTCGGCTGGACCAACAGGACCCTCGAGGCGACCGCCGACCCCGAGCAGGTCCCCTGGGCATGGCGCCAATACGCCTACCGCGGCTATCTCGTCTTCCAGGAGCTCGACCGCCGCCTGCTGGAGCGGCGACTGCCGCCGGCGATCTTCTACAACCTGATGCTGACCGCCACCAAGCGCGGCTGAAGCGCGCCCGAGGCAGAGCGCCGCATCGCGCCTGCTTCCCCTGGCCGACTCGACCATCCGCACCCCGAAAACCGGCACATCGCCGCAGAATCAACCTCTAGACTCCCCAGATGCCCGAGCAACCAACGCGGGAGTTACCGCTGTTCCCCTTGGGGATCGTGGCGCTGCCCGGGGAGAGCGTGCCGCTTCACATCTTCGAGGATCGCTACCGGAAGATGATCGAGCACTGCCTGCACAGCGAGGACGGCGAGTTCGGGATCCTGTGGCTCTCCGATGAGGAGCTCAAGCAGGTCGGGTGTGCGTGTGAGATCGAGCGGGTCGTCGAGCGCTTGGAGGACGGGCGGCTCAACATCGTCGTCAGGGGAACCCGCCCCTTTCGCCTGATCGAGCGCCAGGACGACCTCCCTTTCCCGGCCGGCACCGTCGATTTCCTCGGCGACGAGGAGGAGACCCTCGACCCACAGGCCGGCCGTGCCGCCAGAGAGCACCAAATGGCTCATGAAGGAGAGGCCCGACGCGAAGATCGCCGTGCTCTATCAGAACGACGATTACGGCAAGGACTATCTGAAGGGCCTGAAAGACGGGCTCGGCGCCAAGGCGCACGATGATCGTCGCCGAGGAGAGCTACGAGACCACCGAGCCGACGATCGACAACCATATCGTCAAGCTGAAATCCTCCGGCGCCGACGTCTTCATGGATATCGCAACGCCGAAATTCGCCGCACAGGCGATCAAGAAGGTCGCCGAGACCGAGTGGAAGGCGCTGCACATCCTTAATAACGTCTCGGCGTCGGTCGGCAGCGTCATCAAGCCGGCCGGCTTTGCCAATGCGCAGGGCATCATCTCGGCGCAGTACCTGAAGGACACCACCGATCCGCAATGGGCCAAGGACCCAGGCATGAAGGCCTATCTCGACTTCATGAACAAGTATTTCCCGGAAGGCGACAAGCTCGATAACGGCACGTCGTCGGCTACGGCGTGGCGCAGACGCTGGTGCAGGTGCTCAAGCAGTGCGGCGACGATCTCACGCGCGACAACGTGATGAAGCAGGCGGCGTGCCTGCACGATTTCCGCACCGAGGTGCTGCTGCCGGGCATCACCATCAACACCTCGGCGACCGACTACGCGCCGATCAGCCAGCTCCAATTGATGCGTTTCAAGGGCGAGCGCTGGGAGCTGTTCGGCGACGTCATCTCCGCCGACGTCGGCGGCTGACGGCGGCATTTCATCACCTCCCCCGCGGGTCCTGCTCGCGGGGGTTTTCTTTTTCCGCGTGAAGGGAGATAAGCGGGGTCACATCCAGAGGAAACCGCCGGGGACCAATGACCGACCGCCGCCTTTTGTTGCGTGAAATCTTCGATGCCGCAGTCGCCGCGGCGCATCCCGATATGGTTCTGGCGGCGCATCTGCGCCCCCTGCCGCAAGGGCGGATCATCTGCCTCGCCGCCGGCAAGGGCGCCGCAGCGATGGCTGCCGCCGCCGAGCGACATTACCTCGATCGCGATGAAGCTCGACCCGGCCCGCCTGACCGGGATCGCCACCACGCGCCACGGCCATGGCGTGCCGACCCGGCGGATCAAGGTGATCGAGGCCGGCCACCCGATGCCGGACGAAGCCGGCCTGAAGGCCGCGGAGGAGACGCTGCAGCTTGCGGCCACGGCTGGTCCGGACGACCTGCTGCTGGTGCTGCTGTCCGGCGGCGGCTCCGCCAACTGGATCGCGCCAGCCGAGGGCGTGTCGTTCACGCAGAAGCAGCAATTGACGCGCGCGTTGCTGCGCTCCGGCGCGCCGATCGGCGAAATCAACACCGTTAGGAAACATCTGTCGCGCATCAAGGGCGGCCGCCTCGCCCGCGCCGGCCAGAAGGCCGAGATCGTCACGCTCGCGATCTCCGACGTGCCGCATGACGATCCCTCGGCCATCGCCTCCGGTCCGACCGTCCCTGATCCGACCACGCTGGCGATGCGCGCGCCATCATCGCCAAATACCGGCTCGAGGTCGATCCGGCGATTGCGCGCGCGCTCGACGATCCCAAGAACGAGAGCTGCAAGCCCGGCGACGCGGCCTTTGCCCGCGCCTCCTATGAGATGATCGCCCGCCCCCGCGCCTCGCTCGATGCCGCTGTCGCGCGCGCCAAGGCGGCCGGCTATGAGGTGATCGACCTCGGCGCCGATCTCGAGGGCGAGGCGCGCGAGGTCGCGGGCGATCATGCCAGGCTGGCGCTGGACGCCCGCGCCAAAGGGCAGCGTGTTGCGATCCTCTCCGGCGGCGAGCTCACCGTGACGGTGCGCGGCAATGGTCGCGGCGGACCGAACCAGGAATATGCGCTGGCGCTGGCCGATCTGCTGAAGGACACGCCCGATATCGCGGCGCTGGCCGGCGACACCGACGGCGCCGACGGCGGTGCCGGCAGCGCGTCCGACCCGGCCGGCGCGCTGATCGATGCCGCGACGTTTGCCGCGATGCGCGCCAAGGCCTCGATCCCAAGGCCTTTCTGGCCAACAACGACGCCACCGCGTTCTTCGCTGCCACCGGCGACCTGCTGCAGACCGGCCCGACGCTGACGAATGTGAACGACGTCAGGGTGATCTTGGTGGATTGAACGCTTAACGTGTCATTCCGGGCGCGACGAAGGACGCGACCCGTCAGGTCGCGCATTATCGCGCACCGAATAATCTCGATGGATTCCGGGTTGCGGCCGTCTTCGAGCGCAGCGCCGGAATGACAGCATGCCTAAAACTCCGTCGCGATCTTGGTCAGCATTGCCAGCAGCGCCTCGCGGCCGTCCGGCCCCAGCAGCTCGTTGAGCCGGGCCTCATGCTTGGCTGGCGACCAGCTTCTTGGCGCGCGCCAGCACGCCGCGGCCCTTCTCGGTCAGCATCAGGATGTGCGAGCGGCGGTCATTGGCCGAGCGCATCCGCGTGCAGAGATCGCGGCTCTCCAGGCTGTCCAGCATGGCGACGAAATTCGGCCTGAGGATGCCGAGCGTGTTGGCGATCTCGGTCTGGTTGCGGCCGGGATTGTTGTCCAGCAGCAGCAGCACCGAGAATTGCGCCGGCGTGAGCTGCACCGGCGCGACGCAGTGCAGAAAGTCCTCGAACACCTTCAATTGGGCGCGCTTCAGGGCGTAACCGAGCAGCTCGGACAACTCGCCGAGCTGGACCGATTGCGCTTCGTCAGGGCCGTCAGGCTCTTGCGGCCCTCGGCCGTCCTTTTTGTAGTCCTTGACGCTATCGGTCATGGCGGTCTGGGAAACGGTCATTGCGGGCGGCTCCCATCCCTGCGACGCTGAAGTGCCTAGTGCCAGGCTGCCGGCCTTGAGATTATAGTTGATAATTGTTATCGATCATATCAAATATGCGCAGCCGATTTCAACTGCTGCGACCGGAGGCGCGACGCCGGCCGATCCGGTCACCATGGGGGAGCGTCCGGCCTTGAACTACGACGATCATGCTGTTCCTGATCCAGGACGGCATCACCAATGGCGCGGTCTACGCGCTGTTCGGGCTGGCGCTGGTTCTGGTCTTCGCCGTGACGCGGGTGATCCTGATTCCGCAGGGCGAATTCGTCACCTATGGCGCGCTGACCTATGCATCGCTGATCGTCCGGGCCAGATGCCCGGCACCGCCAAGCTTGCGGTGGCGATGGGGATCGCGGCCTTCGCCTTCGACCTCTATGTCGCGCGCAAGTGCCGCTGCACTGGCAGCGGGTCGTCCGCTCTTCGGGCTCAATGTCGTGCTGCCGGCGTCGGTGCTCGGCCTGACTTATTGGGCGGCGAGACATCGGGCGCCGGTCGGCGTCACGTGTATGCTCTCGCTGGTGATCGTCGCCGCGATCGGGCTGTCGCTCTATCGCATCGCCTTCCAGCCGCTCGCGCATACCTCGGTGCTGGTGCTGCTGATCGCCGCCGTCGGCTGCCATCTGGCGCTGCAGGGCCTCGGCCTGTTGTTCTTCGGCGCCGAGGGCCAGCGCGGCCCGACCGCTGCTCGATGCCGCCGCTACGCTCGGCCCGCTGCGCTTCACTGGCCAGGGGCTGGCCGTCTACGGCATCACCGTCGCCTTCATCGTCGGCGCTGTGGCTGTTCTTCGGACTCACGCTCTACGGCAAGGCGCTGCGCGCCACCGCGGTCAACCGCCTCGGCGCGCGGCTGGTCGGCATCCGCACCACGCTGTCGGGCCAGATCGCATTCCTGCTCGCCTCCGTCATCGGCGCGCTGTCGGGCATCCTGATCGTGCCGATCACCACGCTCTATTACGACACCGGCTTCCTGATCGGCCTGAAGGGCTTCATCGCCGCGATCATCGGCGGCCTCGTCAGCTATCCGCTGACCGCGATCGCGGCGCTCATGGTCGGCATCGTCGAGGCGTTCTCGTCCTTCTATGCCTCGAACTTCAAGGAAGTGATCGTCTTCACGCTGACTGGTGCCGGTGCTGCTGTTGCGCTCGTTGGCCGCGCCCGCGGCGGTCGAGGACGAGAAGGACTGAGCGATGCGCGAGCGCTGGCCCATTCTTCTCTTCGCCCTGATCATGGCGGCGATCCCGTTATGTGCCGGGCATGCCGCCGTTCTGGATCGTGCTGCTGGACAATATCGGCCTGTCCGCGCTGGTCGCGATGGGCCTCGTGCTGCTGACCGGCGTCGGCGGCCTCACCTCGTTCGGCCAGGCGGCCTTCGTCGGCTTCGGCGCCTACACCACGGCGGTACTGTCGGCCAATTACGGCGTCTCGCCCTGGCTGACCCTGCCGGCCTCGCTCATCGTCTCCGGCCTTGTCGCGGTGCTGCTCGGCCTCGTCACCGTGCGGCTGTCCGGCCACTATCTGCCGCTCGGCACGCTCGCCTGGGGTCTCGGCCTATTCTATCTGTTCAGCAAGCTCGAATTCCTCGGCCGCAATGACGGCATCTCCGGCATCCCGCCGCTCGAGATCGGTAGCTTGCGGATGCTCGATCCCGGCACGCATCTATTACGCGATCTGGATCGCGGTGCTGGTCGCGGCACTGCTGACGATGAACCTGCTGGATTCCCGCACCGGCCGCGCCATCCGCGCGCTGCGCCGCGGGCATGTCGCGGCCGAAGCGTTCGGCATCCATGCGCCGCGCGCCAAGCTGCTGGTCTTCATCCATGCCGCGGTGCTGGCCGGCCTGTCCGGCTGGCTCTATGCCCATTTCACCCGCGCGGTGAATCCGACGCCGTTCGGCGCGCAGGCCGGCATCGAATATCTGTTCGTCGCCGTGGTCGGCGGCGCCGGCTATGTCTGGGGCGGCGTGCTGGGCGCGGCGATCGTCGTCATCCTCAAGGAGGTGCTGCAGAGCTATCTGCCGCTGCTGCTGCATGGCGAGGGCCAGCTCGAGACCATCGTGTTCGGCATCCTGCTGGTGGCGCTGCTGCAGCTCGCGCCGACCGGCGTCTGGCCGTGGCTGACGGCGCTGGTTGCCGCAGATGCGCGCACAGCAAGAAGCCCGACAGCACGATCGAACTGCCGGCGCGCGCGCGGCCTGCGAGCGCTCCGGACGTGCTGCTGCAGGTCGACAACGCCCGCAAGCAATTCGGCGGCGTGGTCGCAGTCAACAACGTCTCCTTCGACGTGCAGGCGCGCGAGATCGTTGCGCTGATCGGGCCCAACGGCGCCGGCAAGAGCACGACCTTCAACCTGATCACCGGCGTGCTGCCGGTCACCGCGGGCCACATCGCGGTGCTCGGCAAGCGCATCGGCACGCGCGGCCGCAGGAGATCGTGCAGCTCGGCATTTCCCGCACCTTCCAGCACGTCAAGCTGGTGCCCGACATGACCGTGCTGGAGAATGTCGCGATCGGCGCGCATCTGCGCGGACATGCCGGGCCGCTCGCCAGCATGCTTCGCCTCGACCGCGCCGACGAGGCGGGCCTGCTCGCGGAAGCGACGCGCCAGATCGCGCGCGTCGGCCTCACTGAGCAGATCGATCAGCCCGCGGGCTCGCTGTCGCTCGGCCAGCAGCGCATCGTCGAGATCGCGCGGGCGCTGTGCGTCGATCCGATGCTGCTGCTGCTCGACGAGCCGGCCGCAGGGCTGCGCCACATGGAGAAGCAGCGGCTTGCGGCGCTGCTGCGTGAGTTGCGCGCCGGCGGCATGTCGGTGCTCTTGGTCGAGCACGACATGGGCTTCGTGATGGATCTCGCCGACCGCATTGTGGTGCTCGATTTCGGCACCAAGATCGCGGAAGGCACGCCGGCCGCGATCAAGACCAACCCGAAGGTGATCGAAGCCTATCTCGGAGCAGGGGCATGAGCGCGCTGTTGAAGGTCGCGGACGCGCATGTGTCCTACGGCAAGGTCGAGGCGGTGCGATCGGTGTCGCTTGCCGTCAATGCCGACGAGATCGTCACCATCATCGGCGCCAACGGCGCCGGCAAGACCACGCTGCTCGGCGCCATCATGGGCGTGCTGCCGCTGAAGGGCCGCGTCAGCTTTCGCCGGCGAGGATCTCGCCCGGCTCGAGATCGAGGACCGCGTCGCGCTCGGCCTAGTCGCTGGTGCCGGAGCATCGCGAGCTGTTCGCCAGCATGAATGTCGAGGACAATCTGCAGCTCGGCGCCTTTCGCATGCCGAAGGCGCGCGCGGCGGCCGGTTTCGAGCATGTCTACACGCTGTTCCCGCGGCTGAAGGAGCGGCGCAAGCAGCTTGCCGGCACGCTGTCCGGCGGCGAGCAGCAGATGCTGGCGATGGGCCGCGCGCTGATGGGCGCGCCGAAGCTGCTGATGCTGGACGAGCCGAGCCTGGGGCTGGCGCCGATCATCGTCGCCGGCATCTTCGAGATCATCGCGCAGCTGCGCAAGGACGGCGTCTCGGTGCTGCTGGTCGAGCAGAATGCCAAGGCCGCACTGCAGGTCGCCGACCGCGCCTATGTGATGGAGCTCGGCGAGTTCGTGCTGAACGGCAAGGCCACCGAGATCGCGACCGACAGCCGCGTCGCCGCCAGCTATCTCGGCTTCCACGAGACCGAGGCGAGCTAGGCTCGCCTCGGGAAGTTCTTCACCTCACGCAGCGCTTACTGCGCCGGGACGTACTTGCCGTCCTTCACCGTCAGGATGATGCGGGCGCGGTCGTCGAGGCCGGAGCGGTCCTTCTCCGTGAAATTGTAGACGCCCTGGCTCGCCGCCATGTCCTTCTCGGTCAGCAGCGCCTTGCGGATCGCCTCGCGGAACTCCGGCGTGCCGGGCTTGGCGGTCTTCAGCGCCACCGGGATGACGCGCTTCAGCATCTCGAACGCGTCATAGGAATGGCCGGCGAACTGGCTGCGGCTGTTCGGGCCATATTTGGCTTCATATTCCTTATCGAGCGTCAGGCCCGGCTTCTTGGTCAGCGCGCTGTCCGGCTGCGTTTCCGGCGACATCACCGGACCCGAGGCCATGATCACGCCTTCCGCGGCCTTGCCGGCGATGCGGATGAAATCCATGCTGGCGGCGCCGTGGGTCTGGTAGATCAGGCCCTTGTAGCCGCGATCGCGCAGCTCGGTCTGCGGCAGCGCAGCCGCGGTGCCGGAGGCGCCGACCAGGATCGCGTCCGGATTGGCGGCGACGAGCTTCAGCACCTGACCGGTCACGGAGGTGTCGGGACGCGCAAAGCGCTCCTCGTCGACGACCGAGAGGCCCATCGGCACGCCCTGCGCCTTGAGATCGTTGAACCAGAGATCGCCGTAGGAATCCGAATAGCCGATATAGCCGACGGTCTTGACGTTATGCGCCTTCATGTGCTGGTAGAGCACCTTGCCCATGATCGGCACCGGCTGCGGCATCACCACCGACCATTTGGCGCGCTCGGGCGAGACCGGGAACGGCGCGAGCCCGAAATGCGGAATGCCGGCCTCGTTGGCGACGTTGGAGACTGCGATGGTCGGCGGCGTGGTAGCCGAGCCCATGATGATGTCGGCCTTGGACTCCGTGATGAAACGCCGCGCATTGGTGGTCGCGGTGGCCGGGTCGCCGCCGTCATCGAGCACGATGATCTTCAGCGGCACGCCGCCGATTTCCTTCGGCACGAAGTCGAGCGCGTTGCGCTCGGGGATGCCGAGCGCAGCCGCCGGCCCCGTCGTGGTCGTGGTGATGCCGATCGTGATCTCGCTGGTCTGCGCCAGCGCGGGCACTGCTGCGAGCGTCGCAACACACGCCGCGGCCGCCAAAAACGTCTTCTTCATTCCAGTCCTCCCAAACTATGTTTTTCAGTTCACAGCGCAATCTTCGGGGCAAGTCGAGCCCCTCTTTAGGCGACAACGACGCAGGAGTCAGCCCTGCATGAATTTGACCTTGATCTCCTCCGGGATCGGTGCCGACTTGAGCTTGTCGGGATTGTTGGGATCGCGGCCGACCAGCACCCGCGTCTCGAAGCCTTCGAGCGCGAGCTGCTCGCCCTTGAATACCTTGTGGGTGACCTCGAAGGAGGAGCGCTTGAAGCTTTCGATCCGGCTCTCGATCGTGATCCAGTCGCCATGGGTCGAGGGGATGTAGAATTTCGCCCGCGTGTCGACCATGGGAATGCCGACCAGGCCGTAGCGATGCACGAGCTCCTGCTTGGAGCAGCCCGCCGCCTCGAACATGATCGAGGTGGAATCGTCGAACATCGCGAAGTAGCGCGGATAGTAGACGATGTTGGCGGGGTCGCAGTCGCCCCACTGGATCTGCACGTCGCGGCGATGGACGAACATTGCTGTTAGCCTCGATGACGGTGCGCTCCGCCGGTGCTCTCCCTCTCCCCGTCCTTCACGGGGAGAGGGTTGGGGTGAGGGGCAAACGCACGAGTGGTGTGAGTTGTTAGACCTGTACCCCCTCACCCGGATTGCATCTAACGATGCAATCCGACCTCTCCCCGCAAGCGGGGCGAGGTTACAGCGAGTGCGCAGCACGACCAACCACATCACAGCCAACCTCAGCCTTCGATACCGAACTCACTTCGGCGCCATGCGCAGCGAGCCGTCGAGGCGCACCACCTCGCCGTTGAGATAGGGATTGTCGATCATGTGCAGCGCCAGCGAGGCGAACTCGTCGGCGTGGCCGAGCCGGCGCGGGAACGGGATCGCGGCGGCCAGCGAATCCTGCGCCTCCTGCGGCAGATTGGCGAGCAGCGGCGTCAGGAACAGGCCGGGCGCGATGGTCAGCACGCGGATGCCGAACTGCGCGAGCTCGCGCGCGATCGGCAGCGTCATGCCGACGATGCCGCCCTTGGACGCCGAATAGGCCGCCTGCCCGATCTGGCCGTCATAGGCGGCAACAGAAGCGGTGTTGATGACCACGCCGCGCTCGCCGCTCGCCTGCGGCTCGAGCTTCGACATCTCGGTCGTCGCCAGCCGCAGCATGTTGAACGTACCGATCAGGTTGATCTTGATCACCCGGTCGAAATCGGCCAGCGCCATCGGCCCCTCGCGGCCGATCACGCGCTTGGCGACGCCGATGCCGGCGCAGTTCACCAGCACGCGCGCCGGGCCGTGCGCCTTGGCGGCCTGACGCGATGGCAGCTTCCGCTGCCGCGGCATCGGAGACGTCGCATACGACAGCCGTGCCCTTGATCTCGGCGGCGACCTCTTCGGCGAGCTTGGCATTGAGATCGAACACGGCGACCTTGGCGCCCTGCGCGGCGAGTTTTCGCGCGGTCGCAGCGCCAAGACCCGAGGCGCCGCCGGTGACGATCGCGGCCTGATCCTTCAACAACATGATGTATCTCCTTCAGATTGATGCAACGATCAGCGGGCCGAGATGATCTCGGCCGGCGGCGTATCGGCGTACAGCGTCTCGATCAGGTCCTTGCGATTCTCCACCACCGCGCGCTGATTGATCGAGCCCTTGTCGGTCACCTCGCCGCGATCGATCGAGAGCGGGGTTCCCAGCAGCACCGCGCGGGTGATCCGGTTCGACGAGCCGGTCGCAGTGGCGAAGAAACCGCGCGAAACGCTCGCGGAACTCTTCGCGGATGAGGGGATCGGCCGCGGTCGCGGCGAGATCATCCTGCGGCAAGGTCGCATTGATCAGCCGGCAGCCGTCGAGATCGAGCACGACGATCGCCGAGATCTCGTCGCGGTTGATGCCGGCGATGATGACGTCGCGTACCAGCGGCGCGCAGGCGGCGATGAAGCGCGCGCGCAGCGGGCCGACCGAGACCCAGGTGCCGCTGGCGAGCTTGAAATCCTCGGCAATACGGCCGTCGAAGTCGAAGCCGGCGTCGAGATCGTCTGCAATGGCGGGTTTCAGCGCATCGCCGAGCTTGTAGAAGCCTTCCTCGTCGAACGCGGCCGCCGTCACTTCGGCCTGACGCCAATAGCCCGGCGTCACGTTCGGACCCTTGGCACGCACTTCGAGCTTGCCGTTGTTGGGCACCAGCTTGGCCTCATTGCCCGACACTGGCAGCCCGACATGGCCGGACCGGCTGGTGCGCGGATTGACCGACATGAAGAATGGTGCGGTCTCAGTTGCGCCGAGGCCCGTCAGCATCGGCACGCGCGTGCCGGTCTCGGCGACCGACAGCTCGTCGAGCTCGTTCCAGACGTGCGGCGCCAGCGCCGCACCGGAGAAGAACATCGCGTGCAGGCGCAGGAAGAATTTTTTGCGCAAGGCCACATCCTCGCGCAGATAAGGCAGCAGCGATTCATAGCCCTTGGGCACGTTGAAATAGACCGTCGGCGAGATCTCACGCAGATTGCGCACGGTCTCCTCGATGCCGCCCGGCACCGGCTTGCCACGATCCAGATACATCGAGCCGCCATTGTACAGCGTCAGCCCGATATTGTGGTTGCCGCCGAAGGTGTGATTCCACGGCAGCCAGTCGACGATGACAGGCGGCTCGTCCTTCAGGAAAGCGAGCGTCTCGCGGATCATCACCTGGTTGGCGCAGATCATCTGCTGGGTGTTGATCACGGCCTTCGGATTGCCGGTCGAGCCCGAGGTGAGCAGGAACTTTGCGATCGTGTCAGGGCCGATCTTCTCATGCGCAGCGCCAAGGCCGGGATGGAGCGGTGTCGCCATCAAATCCGCGAGCCGCGTGACCTCACGGCCGCGGATCGCGCCAAAGGCCGCCGCGATCTCGGTGCCCTCGGGTACGTTCGCGACCAGCGCGTCGGCAAATGCACTGGCGTCGTCGGCAAACACCAGCCCCGGCGTCAGCAGCTTCATCAAATAGGACAGCTTGCCGTAGTCGCGCGACACCAGCGAATAGGCCGGGGACACCGGACAGAACGGGATGCCGGCATAAAGCGCGCCAAACGCGACCAGCACATGGTCGATCGAATTGCCCGACAGGATCATCACCGGCCGGTCGGCTGTGAGGCCACGCTGCAGTAGCGCCGAGGCAATGTGCCGGCTTGCGGCCAGCAGCTCGGCATAGGTCAGCTCGCGCCAGCCTTTACCGCTTTGGCCACTGCCCCCTTGGCGCTCCGCCATGAAGACGCGATCCGGCGTGGCCTCGGCGAAATGATGGAGCCGATCGGTGATGCGCCTTGGATAGTCCTCGAGCGGCTGTTTCGGCCGCAGATAGATGGTGCCGTCGGCGCGACGCTCGACGCTGACAGCGGGATCGTTGAACGAGATCGCGCGTAACGGATGCACGCTGGCAGCTCGCGCCTGCGTCTTTCCGTCTCCTCCCTGTGTGTTTGTTATTGGCGCATTCATGTCACGTCGGCTTTACTTTTGCAGTCTTGTGATCGAGGAAGGCACGGATGCGGCGCTTGGCTTCCTCGTCGCTCTGCGCGACGGTCGCCATCAGCGATTCCATCAGCAGGCCGGTTTGCGGATTGGCCTCCGCAATCATCGGCAGCGCCTGCAGCACCGCGAAATTGGTCAGCGGCGCATTGCCGGCGATCTTCTCGGCCAACTCCAGCGCCTTCTTGAGCGAGCCGCCATCCTCGACCAGATATTGCGCAAAGCCATAGGCCGAGCCTTCGGTCGCGGAATAAACGCGCCCGGTGAGCATCATGTCGGCCATGCGGGCGACGCCGATCAGGCGCGGCAGCCGCACCGAGCCGCCGCCGCCGACGAAGATGCCGCGCTGGCCCTCGGGCAGCGCGAAATAAGCGCTGCGGCTCGGCGACGCGGATATGCGCGGCGCAGGCGAGCTCCAGCCCGCCGCCGATCACGGCACCCTTCAGCGCGGCGATGACCGGCACGCGGCTGTACTGGATGCGGTCGAACACGCGATGCCACATCTGCGAATGCAGCAGGCCTTCGGTGGCGTCGCGCTCCCGCAGCTCCGACAGATCAAGCCCCGAGGAGAAATTGTCGCCGAGGCCGTGAATTACCACCGCTCTGACGTCGTCAGGCAGATTGGCGAAGCACTCGCCGATGGCGAGGATGATGCCGTCATTGAGTGCATTGCGCTTGGCCGGACGGTTGAGGCCCACAGTCAGCACCGCGCCCTGCCGTTCGATCTTGAGCAGCGCGGCATCGGCTGCGGGCGCTGGCGTCTCGGCGTTTCCCATCTGAACCATTGTGTCCTGTTCTGAATAGTTATGTTCTATAACGATTACGGCGGGAGTCAATGAGGAAGGATGTTGGCGCGGCGTCGCTGCACTGCAGCATGAGGGGTGGTTTCGCTCGTTGCGATGTGCGCCACTCTTTCCGCTCGTCATTCGGGGCGTGCGCAGCACGAGCCCGGAATCCATATTCACGATCATGGTTATGGATTCCGGGCTCGCCCTACGGGCGCCCCGGAATGACGAGTGGAGAAAGTCATGGCCCTTCTCCCATTTACTATTCAAATAGCAGACACACGCTCGCATTCCCGCGACGCATCTCGCGTCCGAGCTATCCATCGTCATCGCCCTCCGAGATCGAGAGGGCGCAGGGAATGCCGGGTGAAGGCCTCACCCATGGCCCGCCTGCAGAAAAAAATGCAGGCGGCAGGTACCACAGGTGCTGCCGGTCATCCGGCATTCCCTGCGCGGTGGATTTACGCTTATACGTGCTCTCCCCGGGGACCGGCTTGTTTGCCCCCGTCACCTGCGTGCTCAACGAAGAGCATCGCGAAGCTTGGCATCAGCACCGGGACGCCAGGACCACACGACTTCACGTCCGCATGCTGTTGTTCGTCGGCGCGATCAGATCACGCTGCAACGCGATGCGGCCACCGCATCCCCGCCCCGCGTATCGTGACGACCGCGCGTACGCCCCTCTCGTCGAGGCGGGATGCAGGCATCATCCATGATTTCTTTAAAAACGAAAGATAAAAATTTGGCGGCAAGGGCCGCGCTTTCGGTTTCGTCTTGAATTGCCTCGCGAAATGAGTTTTTCCACGCAGGTGTTTTTCGCCTCTCATCGCAGTGCCGCGAAGCCGGATCGCGCAAAAACCGCTGGGTGATTTGCCCGACGGTCCATCACATAAGCGGTCACACAAATGGTGTCATCCCGGCCAAGCGACCGCAGGCTTCCACCTGATGATCGGTGAAAAACGTTGACCCGCAATCAGACCTGACACGAAATACGTAGGGCGCGTCACGATTGTCAGATAAGAGTTTATCGCGGACGACGAGCGGACAGCGTCCGAATACGTGTTTGATCCGGGAGCAAGGATACCCAATGATCCGAAAGTTATTGTCGATATCGGCATTCGCCGCCCTGTTATGCTTCACGAGCTTCGGTGCGCAGGCCGCGGAAGGTTGCGGACGCGGCGCACATCGCGGCATGGACGGTCGTTGCCATTTCAACCGCGGCGTGGTCGTGGAGCCTGGCGCAGTCGTTGTCGCTCCGCCGGTCGTTGTTGCACCACGGGGCGTCGTCTGCGGACCCGGAATGCGCTGGCACCCGGGCCGGCATCGCTGCTGGGCGTACTAAGCCGGTCTGACGAACAGCCGCACAAACAGCGTCGTTCCGGCCTTGCGCCGGGACGACATCCAATCCGTGGCGGCTCTCGGCGCACCACCCGATAACTACAACACCACATGCACGTCGATGACGACGCGCTCGGCGTGGCGGGCGGCGGAGCCGACGAAGATATGCTGCATCAGCCAGCGATATTTGTCGTGGCCGGTCTCGAAGCGCGGATGGGTACGGAAATAGATCAGCGCGGGATCGACCGGCTCGCCGCGCTTCAGCTTCTCCAGCAGGTCGAGCGGCCCGAAGCGGATGCCGCGATTCTCGACATAGACAGTGGCGCCGTCGTCGGTCTCGAAGGCGTATTTGGCTTCGAGATCGATCAACTCGTTCGGGCGGATGATCTGGAAGTCGGCGCCGAAGGCGCAGACCTTGCCTGAGATGCCCTCACCGTCCAGACCCGGCCCCGTCACCTCGCCGCCGTGGATCGGGATGATCCGGCGCACGCCGGTGCCGATTTCGCCAGCCGAGGTCACGCCGCCGATCAGCGCGGTGATGGTGAATACGTATCTGGTCTGCAGAGACGGTGTCGTCATGACTATCTCCAAATCCATGGCGCTTTAGATTCTCTATGAGCATGATCTTTTTCGGAAAACCGCATCGCACTTTTCCGGATCAAGCTCTAATGCGCCACCATCTGTTGCGGCAGCCAGGTGGCCAGGATCGGAAACGCGATCAAGATCACCAGCCGCACGAGGTCGGTCACCACGAAGGGCAGCACGCCCTTGAAGATCGTGGCGAAGGATACGTCCTTCACCACGCTTTTGATGACGAAGACATTCATGCCGACCGGCGGATGGATCAGGCCGAGCTCGACCGTCATGACGATGATGACGCCGAACCAGATCGGATCGAAGCCGAGATGCGACACCACCGGGAAGATGATCGGCACGGTCAGGATGATCATCGCCATCGCATCCATCAGGCAGCCGAGCACCAGATACATCACCATGATCAGCGCCAGCACGCCGTAGGGACCCAAGCCCAGGCCAGTGAGGAATTCCGTCACCTTTTGCGGCGTCTGCGTCACCGTGAGGAAATAGCCGAAGATCAGCGCGCCGATCAGCACGGTGAACACGGCGGCTGCGGTGCGGGTGGCCTGTAACAGCGAGGTGAGGATCTTCTCCTTGTCGAGCCGGCCGGTGACCAGGCCGATCAGGAAGGCGCCGGTGGCGCCGACGCCGCCGGCTTCGGTCGGCGTGAAGCGCGGCAGGAATGGCAACCCGTAAAGACCGCCGATCACGAACAGAAACAAGAGCACCGGCGCCCAGATGTCCTTCAACCCGGCAAAGCGTTCTCGCCAGGATAGCGGATCGCCTTTCGGCAGGAAACCTGGCTTCAGGCGTCCGATCAGGCCGATCGTGATCATGTACATGGTCATCGCCAGCAGGCCAGGAATGATGCCGGCGATGAAGAGCTTGCCGATGTCCTGCTCGGTGATGATGCCGTAGACCGCGAGCACAGTGGAGGGCGGCAGCATCGCCCCTAACGTGCCGCCGGCTGCGATCACGCCAGTGGCGAAGGATTGCGGATAGCCGAAGCGGCGCATCTCCGGATAGGCCACCGCCGAGAAGGTCGCCGCGGTCGCGACCGACGAACCGGAGATCGCGGCGAAGCCGCCGCAGGCAGCCACGGTGGCGATGCCGAGCCCGCCGCGCATGTGGCCGACGAAACCGTTGGCGGCGCGGAACAGTTCCTTGCTCATGCCGGAATTGGACACGAAGGTCCCCATCAGCAGGAACATCGGGATCACGCCGAACGTGTAGTCAGTGACCGTCCGCATCGAGGTCTGTCCGACCAGCTTCAGCGCGGCCGGACCGCTGACGATATAGCCAAAGCCGGTGACGCCGACGAGGCCCATCGCCATGCCGACCGGCACGCGCAACAGCATCAGGGCAAATAGCGCTGCGAAACCGAGCAGGGCAACGACATCGGTACTCATGAGGCGCTACTCCGTCGCCTTGATCTGCGGGTCATGCATCTCTTCCGGATGGAAGATCAGCCGGTAGGTCCTGATTGCGATCAGCAGCACGGCGGAGACGTCGCCGATCCAGGCGACCAGGAAGAACGGCCATTGCGGCATGTGCAGGTCGAAGGTCAGAACGTGGTCGTTGTAGGTGCCGCGCACCTTGTCGAACAGGGTGTAGGTCTGCACCGTCACCACGAACAGCAGCACCAGGGTCGCGAACACGTCGATCCAGCGCTGCTGGCGCGGGCCGACATTGCCCCAGACCAGGTCGACCGTGATGTGGGTGCCGCGATAGGAGGTGGCGGCGATGCCCCAGAAGATCAGGATGCCGAGCAGCATCCGCCCGATGTCGAAGGAATCCGGGATCGCGTAGTTCAGCGTGTTGCGGAGCAGGACCGAGAGAAAGATGTCGAGTGCGACGATGCCGACAAAAAAGGCGGCAATCCATTCGATGCCGTCGATGAACCGATCCATCCAGCTGCGTGTCATAATATCCTTGCCCATAAGCTCAGGTACGCACACGTCTCGCCGCCGACCTCGCCCCGCTTGCGGGGAGAGGTCGGATTGCATCGTTAGATGCAATCCGGATGCGGGGGGTACAGGTCTAACAACTCGCACTTGTCGTGCGTCTGCCCCTCACCCCAACCCTCTCCCCGTAAGAACGGGGAGAGGGAGCGCTCCGTCTGCTGCGCACTGTCTGCGAAACAACCGAGGGCCGTTGTTACTGCGCCAGCGCGTTGTACTTGGCGAGATCGGCCTTCAGCTCGGTCATCGCCGCATCCGGATCGACGCCGGTCTTCTTGACGTTGTCAGCCCAGGTCTTGAACAGCGGATCGGCCGCCTTCTTCCACAGCGCGATCTGATCCGGCGTCAGCTTGTAGACCTCCTGGCCCGGCTCGGCCTTGATCTTGTCGACGCCGGCGTCCTCGAACTCACCCCAATGTGCGCCGATCTTTCCGGCCCATTCGGTGGTGCAATTGTCATCGATCGCCTTCTTCTGGCGGTCGGACATCTCGTCATATTTGTCCTTGTTCATGACGATGACGAAGGTGGTGACGTACATCGGCGCATCGATGTGATACTTCGTCACCTTGTCGACGCCGAACAGCACCAACGATCCGGCCGGGAAGAACACGCCATCGGCAACGCCGCGCTCGATGATGTCACGGACCTCGGGTGCGGAGGACTGCACATTGGTGCCGCCGAGCAGCGTCACGAAGTTCGCGATCGTCGCGTCCGCCGGGCGGATCTTCATGCCCTTGATGTCTTCCGGCACCATGACCTTCTTGGTGCGGGTGTGCAGCGCCGACGGCGTATGGATGAAGGCGAGGCAATATTTGACGTCCTTCATCTCCTTGGCGGCATATTTTCGATACCAGGCGTCGAGGCCCTCGGAGCCGCCCTTGGCGTCCGAGATCAGGAACGGCAATTCGCCGGCGCCGATGATCGGGAAGCGGCCGGGCTGGTAGCCGGGATTGACATAGGTGACATCGGCGATGCCGTCGCGCGCCATGTCGTAATGGTCGAAGGCCTTGCCGAGCTGCTGCGCCGGAAACACGGTGGATTTGATGGTGCCGCCGGAAGCCTTCTCCACCGCGGCCGCCCAGTCCTCGAGCGACTTCTGCAGCGGATGGCTGGCCGGAACCCAGTGCGAGATCTTCAGGTTGAAGGTCTTCTCCTGCTGCGCCAGCGCGGGCGTCACGCAGACTGCCAGACACAACGCCAGTAGCGTCTTCCTCATCGAGATCGTCTCCTCCAAAGCGGGGGCTTCGCGCCCTTTCGATCATTGTTATAGGATATAACCATTATTGCAAGTCTATGACCGCATGTCTGGCGGCAGATGCCGCCGCGACCGCTGGCGCGAGACCCTATAGCATCGGCGGATGCCGGCAATGCGGACAAAGGTTGCAGGCGCGACCATTTCGCCGCCGAATTCCGCGGTGCGGCCACGGCCGAAAGTACACATGCTGACATTGCGCCCTGCTCTCGCTGCGCGCGACATGACACTGCCGGCTGCAATCCGTTTCAAACGCCTGCGCAAATCCCGTTTAAAACTTTGTAGGCGGTGCGCGGCGCGCGCGCCTGGTCTTCAATGCGGCCATCAGCATCGAATGGACAGACGCAGATGAGCACCGAGATTCCGCCCGGCTTCGCGCCGCATTTCCGCAACAGCCCGTTCACCGATCCCTGGGAGCCGCTCTACGCGCGCAAGACCGACACATCCATCACGCTGGGGCTGCGGGTCGGCAAGCCGCACACCAACGGGCGCGGACGCATCCATGGCGGCCTGATCGCGGCATTGGCCGACAACACGATGGGTTACAATTGCGCCCAGGCACTGGGCTGGGCCTCCTCCCTGGTCACGATCAACCTCGCGGTCGACTATCTCGGCAATGGCGAGATCGGGCAATGGCTCAGCGTCGAGGGCGAGGTCATCAAGGCCGGCCACACGATCTGCTTCGCGCAGAGCCTGATCCGCGTCGACGATGTCGTCATTGCGCGGGCCAACGGCACGTTCCGGGTGGTGAAGAAGGCGCCGCCACAGGAGTGAGGACGCAACATGGCGAGCGACGATTATTGCGCCTGCTGCAATTATGAAGTGCCGACGCGCCAGATTGTCCCGGAGGGTCCCAAGCTCATATCAGTGGTCATGAAGCGGCGCGATCGCCGCACGAGCCAATGGAGGCTCCGATGACGACTTCTTTGAGCTATCCGAGCGACGTGGCGTTCAGCCCGGCGGTGAAGGCGATCCAGACCCGCAAGGGATCGCGCGAGGCCTATGCGCATGTCGAAGAGACCCGCGGCTGGCGCACCGAGGTCGACGACAATCTTGCAAGCTTCCTGAGCGAGACCACGAGCTTCTATCTGGCGACTGCGTCAGCCGACGGCCAGCCCTACATCCAGCATCGCGGCGGACCGAACGGCTTCATCAAGGTGCTGGACAAGCAGACGCTGGCCTTCGCCGATTTCGCCGGCAACCAGCAATTCATCACGCAGGGCAATCTGTCGGAGAATGTGAAGGCGCATATCTTCATCATGGACTACGCCCATCGCCGGCGCGTGAAGATCTGGGGCGAGGCGAAGATCGTCGAAGACGACCAGGCGCTGACGCGCGCGCTGATGCCACAGGGCTACCGCGCCCGGCCCGAGCAGGTGATCCTGTTCAAGATCAAAACCTGGGACACCAATTGCCCGCAGCACATTCCGCAGAAATTCGATGCGGCGGATGTCGCGGCAGCGCTGGCTTCGCGCGATACACGGATCGCGGAGCTGGAGGCCGAGCTGGCGAAGCTGAAGGGCGAGACGGCAATGAGTTAGAATTGGTTGCGCCGCATCGACAGTGACTACCCTCTCCCCGTTCTTTCGGGGAAAGGGTTGGGGTGATCGCCAGACGCACGAGCGGTGCAAGTTGTTAGACCTGTACCCCCTCCAACCGGTTGCTTCTGCAATCCAATCCTCTCCCCGCAAGCGGGGAGAGGGAGCGCGCTGCCGTCTGCGCCATAGCTCATCCTCAAGCTGCCGGAGCCATCTCACGCCGCCTCGGCGAGCTTGCCCCAGGCGAACTCCGGATAATACTGCGCCATCAGGCGATCGACATAGGCCGTGAGATTGTCGAAAGCTTCGGCACGCCGGCGCAGCTCGGATTCGAAGAACGGCGTCAGAACGCCGGCCAGCACGGCAAAGGCGGTGGCATCGGTGCCGCAGGGACGCTCGCCCAACAGATAAGGCTTGTCGCCGAGCTGCACCGATAACGCACGCAGCGAACGCGCGGCGAGATCGACATCTTCATCCGGCGCATGGCGGCCGAGCCCCGAGATCAGATAGTTCTCGGCGACGCGGAACTGCGCGTCCTCGCGCAGCCGCTCGCGCTTCTCCTCCGGCGCGCCGTCGAAGAAATGCGACGGCCCCTTGGCGAAATTGACCGGATCGACCCAGCGCGCACCGACCAGGCCGAAATAGAGATGATGCTCGATCATCCGCTCGAACGCCCAGGCTTGCGCGCGCGCCTGCAGATCGAGCCCCTCGTCGAAGTCGAAACCGTATTTGCGCTCGAGATGGGCGCGGATGAAGGTCGAAGTCGGCGACGACCGCGCCCTGATCGTCGATGAAAGGGCAGCTGCCCTTTCGGCGACGATGGCGGCATGGCCCGCTGCTTGCGATAGGCTAAGCCCGCCATCTTCAACTGCACCTCCGTCTTGGTGACGAAGGGGCTGATCTCCGGCAGGCCGAAGCCCGCGCCCAAGCCAAACAGAGTGATCATCACAGCGCTCCCGCTTTCTTGAACAACTGCCTCATGCTAGCGAGGGCCTGCTGCCACCATGGTGTCAGCAGCGGCAAGACCGCCGTCCAAAGTCCGAATCCATCAATCATCATCATCGGAAATCCCCCTTCATTGCAGTGTTGACCCGGTATAAAAGCCTGCCTGCTGCCAACATGCTGTCAGCATCCGCGAGCGCGCGCAGCGGAAAGCGAAACGGGGACACAGATGAGACGCGCCGACCGGCTGTTTCAGATCATCCAGGTGCTGCGGCGGACGCGACAGCCGCTGACGGCGGATGCGATCGCCGCCGAGCTCGAGACCTCCAAGCGCACGATCTATCGCGACATCGCCACCCTGATCGGCCAGCGCGTGCCGATCCGCGGCGAGGCCGGCATGGGCTATATCCTGGAAAAGGGTTTCGACCTGCCGCCCTTGATGCTGACGCCCGACGAGATCGAGGCCGCCGTGCTCGGCGCGCAATGGGTGATCGGGCATGCCGATCCGGTGCTGGCGCGCGCCGCCGAGGACCTGATGGCGAAGATCGCCGACACCGTGCCGGAGCGGCTGCGGCCGTTCGTGCTGGAGCCGGCGAGCCGGGCGCGGCCGCCCTGGGAGCGCGAGCCCGACCGCATCGACATGGTGCGCACGCGCACCCAGATCCACGAAGGCAAGAAGATCACGCTTGCGCTACCGCGACGAGCAGGGCCGCGCCAGCGAGCGCACGATCTGGCCGATCGCGATCGGCTATCACGAGGCGGTGCGGATTCTCGCCGCATGGTGCGAGCTGCGGCGCGACTTCCGCAGCTTCCGCACCGACCGCGTCATCGAGGCCGATTATCTCGAGGAGAAATATCCCGGAAAGGCGCGAGGCGCTGCGGGCGAAATGGCGGCGCAGCCTGGTCTGGGAGGCGCCGAAGGATGTCTGATTCCGACCGCGAGACGACGGCCAGCCCGTGCCAGGCTGCGGCGCCTGTTGCGCCTATTCGGCCAACTGGCCGCGCTTCACGATCGAGGAGGACGCGGCGCTGGATCTGATTCCGCCCGCGCTCGTCAACGACCGGCTGTCGGGCATGCGCTGCGAGAACGATCGCTGCTGCGCCTTGCAGGGCAAGGTCGGTGATCGCCACCGCTTGCGGGATCTATGCGCTGCGGCCGGAGGTCTGCCGCACCTGCATGCCCGGCGATGCCGAATGCGCGATGGCGCGGCGAAAATTCGGGCTGCCGGCGCTGCCCTGACGGAACAAATCAGATCAAGCCGTGAGCGGCTCGAGATCGTCGAGGTCATCGTCGAGCGGCACGATCGCCGACAGCGGCTTGGTCGACAGCGAGATCGGCTTGCGGCTGCCGGTGGACGAACCTCCCGCGTTGCCTTGGATTGCGGGACTGCGCGTAGAGCACGGAGCCGACGCGGCCGCCGAACTGCGAAAGCTCGCGCTCGCTGCAGGTCGAGGCGATCGCGAGCGCCAGCGAATGCAGATGGCTGCGGCTTGTAGCAGAACAACGCCAGCATCGCCCTCACATCGGACGAGACGCTCTCGACCAGTGCAGGCAGACCATTTTCATTGGCGCGATAGAGTTCGCCCAGCAAGTCATCACCAACCGGGCAGGAGTCGCTGTCAAAAGCGTCTCGGTTTGGAAACATGGCGAAATCTCCCTTCACCAGGAAGATGCATCGCAAATGCTAACGGAACGTTAACCATGATGGCCGGTAGTCATACGGAGGCCCTGTTCGCCGATTTTACGCGAGGCGTCTTGCTCGACGCGTTTTCTTGACGCGAACCGGTATCCACTTCGCTTGAAAACGCTCTGCTCTCAGGCGTTCGCGGCCATCAGGATCGACAGGCCGAACCCGGTCAGATGATGCAGCGCCTGGTCGACGCCGATCAGGGTCCAGAACCAGGGATGCTCGGGCGTCATGCGGAAATAGGCCGAGCAGATGCCCTTGAGCGCGATCGATGATGATGTGGATGGCGAAATCGATCAGCGCCACGAACCAGAATCGCGGCGCGACGATCAGGATCAGCACCATGGCAACCGCGAGGTGGATCAGGCAGTGGACCAGCAGCGGCAGCGCCCAGCCCTTCTTCTGATCCTTGCCGTACGCCATCCAGCGGGTCTGCAGAACGAAATCGGCAATGATGTGCTTGAAGGTGAGCAGCAGCATCCAGCCGACCAGCGCACCAACCGGAACCGACGACGACAATGAGGGAAACGACAAGGCTGACGCTCTCACTACGGCAAATCGTTGGACGCACCGGGACCTGGAGGCGTTCAGCGCAATCTGGTTCGAAACCCGGCCAATCGACGCGTTCGGACTTTTATGACATCTCCGGTGGCGAATTGCACGTGAAAGGGAACTGCTGCTTCACATCGCCATCCCCATTCCCGGCTCGCTTCTCCGCAGTAAGGTTACCCTCTCCGCGCTTGCGATCGGTCGCGGGCTGCGTATCGCGGCCGCGAATAATTCTCATTCGTTCTGAGCCGATTAAGGGTCTTTCGCCCGCAGCCGCTCACTCTGCGGCACTGGCGTCCGGGTGCATGCGCCAGCGCCCGCGCCCTGATCTGGGCAATGGCCCGCTTCAACGCGACCTGCCGCGGATCCGGCATCGCGGCCGCCCGCGCCTCGGCAATCGCGCCGGCCAGATCCGCGATCGGCAGCACGCCATCGAAGGTCGGCTTCGCCAAGCCCATCGATGATCGCATGCCAGTCGGCAATGCCGCGCCGATAGGCCTCGCCATAGCCCTGCACCATGGTCGCGGTGTCCACCACGGCGGCAGCAGACGCCGGCTGCTTGTCGAGACACCGCGAGATCATGTGCAGCCAGCGCTCGACCCAGGCGCGCTCCTCGGCATAGCGGACTCGAGAACAGCCGCCACCGCCGCAAGCCCGCGCCGAGCTTCAGAGCAGCGCACGCCGGTGCGCGAGCCGGCCGGAAACCGCAGCGTGACCCGCCGGTGCAGCCAGCCCATCTTTTCGCACACGACAGAACAGCGGATCGCCCGCGGTCTCCGGCAGCGCGCCGACCAGCTCGTCGATGCGGAACCGCTTCGGCTCCGAACGCCGCACCGGGCCGCTGCCGAGTTCGGCGAGCTTGAGCTGGGCGCTGCGGATCGGGTCCTCATAGGCCATGCGCTGGGCGAGCAGACGCGCAATCCGGCACGAGCATGTTCGCTGCCGACGTTGTGCCGGCCGACGAAGCGCTTGACCCGGTCGACATAGAGCTGGGCATAGCTCGGCCCCTGATAGTCCATCAGACAGATGGATGCCGTCGCTGACGACCGGCACCGCCGCGCCCGGCAAGCCCTCCGGCAAGAAAGGCCGCGCGCAATCATCGTCGCCGAGGATGTCGGCAAACAGATAGCGCAACGACGACAGGACGCCTGCCACTGTCTCCAGTATCCTTCTCCAGGTTCCTTCGCTCAGGCCGTCGTGGCGGCCACGCCCCTCGCCGCGGCGGTCTCCAGCGCCAGCCGCCGCTCCAGCGTATCGATGTTCTGGAACAGCCGCGCGCTTGCCAGGCGCAGGAAATAGAAGGCAAAGGCCGGATTCTGCACGTAGAGCTGCTCGACCTGATCGTAGCTGACCGACAGAATGAGACCTCCCTCGATGCATTCCAGCGTCTGGGTGCGGGTGTTGGACGGCGAGAGCATGCCGAACTCGCCGACGATGGCGCCGACCGGCAGCTCGATGCCGGATTCGACCAGCTTGAAGCGGCCGCTGACGATGTAATACATGCTGTCGGCCTTCTCGTCCTTGTAGAACAGCACCTCGCCGGTCGGCGCATTTGCGCTCGGTCATGAACGGCTTCAGCCACTCCATCGAGAGATCGCTGGACACCGACCGTCTTCACGTCGCGCACGAGCTGCAGCATCTGGTGCAGGCGATAGCTGTTCAGCGGCAGCAGCACGCCATGCAGGATCAGTGTCGGATAATTGTGGCTTGGGAATCGCGGTCGCGATCAGGACGATATTGGTCAGGATGGCGAACACGCGCAGCGGGATCATCGTGCGCATCGACAGTGTCGCGACCACGAAGATCGACGCAAAAAGGCTGCCGGCGGCGCCTGCGTGTTCGACCAGATGCGAGGTATCCATCGGGATCAACCAAACTTTCGGGATACAGGGCGGAGGCAGATCGGTTCCTCCGTCCCTGCCGCCATATTTCGTATGTCCGCGAGAGACTTCTGATATACGGCGCAAAAGCGACGTTTAAACCGGGATCAGGCCGGCAGGGAGAAAATTCCGCCGCTCTGGCCGCCCCCGGCTCACGTTGACGTCTCCTCCCCGGTCAAGGCACTGTCGCCAGACGGCCGTGAGGCCATTCCCGTTTCTTGCCGTTTCTTGCCCGAAGGGCTTTCTTGGAGCGACAGGCGCCCGCGTTCGATGTCCAAACCGCTGCTTCGTCCCGCGCTGGGACAGTTTCTCGCGGCAATCGCCGCCCGCAACATGACGAAAGCCGCCTATGCCGCGGTCGTCATCGGCATCGCCGCCATGGTCCTGCTCACGGTGGATTCGGCCTATGAGGCCGCGCCCGACCTGATCGGCGGGGCGCTGTGGGCATGCCTTGCCTTCTTCGTCGTCGAGTGGGCGGTGCGGGTTCACCATGCGGCGCAGGCGAAAGAGATGGCGGCCTATTTCGTCATCGGACGCGGCCTGTTGGATATGGCCTGCATCGTTGCGGTGCCCCTGGCGCTCCTGCTCGGCATCGAGCCGCGATCGGCCTGGCTGCTGGCCGTGCTCTGGGTCATGAAGGTGCATTCCGGGCTGTGCCCGGGCTGCAGCAGTTGCGGCGGGTGCTGGTGGTGGAGGCCCGGCCGCTGCTGTCGGTGCTGGCGCTGTTCCTGCTGGTCCTGTTCCTCGGCTCGGTCGCGATCTATGTGCTGGAACGCGACGAGCAGCCCGCGACGTTCGGCAACATCCCCTCCGCGCTGTGGTGGGCGGTGGTGACCCTGACCACGACCGGCTACGGCGACGTCGTGCCGGTCACGCCGCTCGGGCGGCTCGTCGCGGCCATGGTCATGATCTCCGGGCCTCGGCGTGTTCGGGCTGTGGACCGGTATTCTCGCCACCGGATTTGCCGCCGAAACGCGGCGCGACAACTTTCTTGAAGACCTGGGAATCCGTCAGCCGGGTACCGTTCTTCGCCACGCTCGGCCCTTCGGCGATCGCCGACGTCACGCACATGCTGCGCACCATCGACCTGCCGGCACGAACGACCGTGATCCGCAAGGGCCAGCCCGGCGACTGCATGTATTTCATCGCGTCCGGCGAGGTCGAGGTCGACCTGCCCGGCAAGAAGGTGGCGCTCGGCGAAGGCGCCTTCTTCGGCGAGATGGCCCTGCTCGGCAGCAATCTGCGCTCGGCCAACATCGCCACCACCAGGCTCTCGAAGCTTCTGGTGCTCGATCTCGTCGATTTCCGCCTGCTGATGGCCCGGCATCCCGACCTGGTCAACGCCATCGACGCCGAGGCCCAGCGACGCGCATTGGAGAATCAGTAGATGACGACGGACCGGCAAGCCACCCTGCGCATCGATAGCGCCGACGAGGCCAGCCCGCCGCTGCTCGTGATCGAGGGGGCCCGCGCCACGATCCGGCTCAACCGGCCGCGCCACCTGAACCGGTTGCAGGCGGAGGACCTCGATGTCCTGCTCGCCCTGTTCGAGCAGATCGAGGCCGATGCCGACGATCCGCGTTGTCGTGCTCACCGGCACCGGACGCGCCTTCAGCGCCGGCTACGATCTCGGTTCGATCGCCGAACGCGCCGACGGAGCCGACGCTGCAGGCAGCCGACGAGCCGGACGCAGGCTCGGCCTTCGAGGTGATGGTCAACCGGCTGGAGGATCTCGCGCTACCGACCATCTGCCGGCTCAATGGCGGCGTCTATGGCGGCGCGACGGATCTTGCGCTCGCCTGCGACTTCCGGATCGGGGTCGATACCGCCGAGATGTTCATGCCGGCGGCGCGCCTTGGACTGCATTACTATCCGAGCGGCATCAAGCGCTATGTCTCCCGGCTTGGCGCCGATAATGCCAAGCGGCTGTTCCTGACAGCCGAGAAGATCGGCGCGCCCGAGATGCTGCGCATCGGCTATCTCACCGCGATGGTGCCGGCCGAGGCGCTCGACGAGGAAGTCGATCGCCTGGCGTCACTGCTGGCCGGCAACGCGCCGATCGCGATGCGCGGCATGAAGCGCACCATCAACGAGTTCGCACGCGGCGGCGCTCGACGAGGAGGCCGCAGCTCACAGGCATCGCGCCAGCATGCAGGGCGTCGAGATCAAGGAAGGCATCAAGGCCTTTGCGGAAAAGCGTCCGCCCAAATTCTAACTAACATATCAATATTGAACGACCGCAGCCTGACGCATATCTGCCGAGTTGCGCTCGCATGCATTGCTGTTGGCGTAAACCGCGCGGCTGTGACAACTTCAGCTTATTGTATCAGTTTACGATTGACTACGACTTGTCGGCAGCTAGCCTCTCTTGGGCTGGGGGGCGGAGACTGTCATATGCAGGGGACGGAAGCGTATTGGGGACGGCGCGCGCTGGAGTTCGTCGATGCGATCGAAGCATCGACAGACCAGCGCGAGCGTCGTCTCGCTATTCGAAAAGATGATCGGCGAGTTCGGATTCCATGCCTACATCATGGCCGGGATCCCGAGCTTCGGGCAGTCGCTCGGGCAGGTGACGCTCGCCAATGGCTGGCCGGCCGAATGGTTCGACCTCTATAACCGCGGCAATCTCGCCACGCGTCGATCCGATTCCGCGACACTGCCTGCAGACCCTGAACCCCTTCCTCTGGACGGAGGCGCCGTATGATCCCGCCGCACGATCCGGCGGCCCATGACGTCATGATGCGGGCGCGCGACTTCCGCCTCAACGAGGGTCTCTGCATTCCGATCCATTATGACGATGCGGTCGGCGCCATCAGCCTCGGCGGCGAGCGTCCCTATCTCGATGCGGAGGCCAAGAGCGCGCTGCACCTGATCGGCATCTTCACCCATGGGCGCCTGCGATCGCTGACGCGCCCGCTCGCCGAAGCGCCGCCGCGCGGCGCCTCTCCAAGATGGAGGCCGAGGTGCTGAGCTGGGCTGCGCGCGGCAAGACGGCGTGGGAGACCGGGCGAATTCTCGGCCTCTCCGAGCGCAATGTGCGCTGGCACCTGGAAGAGGCTCAGCGCAAGCTGATGACCAAGAACAAGACTGCCACCGTTGCGGCAGCCCTTGTCAATGGAGAGATCATCGCTCTGAACTGGCGCTTCTCCCAGTAGAGTCCTTCTCGTCAGCATCGGCATGCTCATCGTCCCCACTGAACAATCGAGCGGTGTCTCCGATGCCAGAAATTCATGTCGTTCGCAAAGACAACAGACATCTTTACGAAGCCTATTTCGATCCTTATTTCCGGCTACGCCATGACATCTACGTCAAGCAGCGCAAATGGATGGCGCTCGACCGGCCGGACGGGCGCGAGATCGACCAGTTCGACACCGAGGACGCGGTCTATCTGTTCTGCATCGACAACGGCCAGTTGATCGGCGCGATGCGCGCGGTGCCGACCGTGCTGCCGACCTTGATGAGCGAGATCTTTCCCTATCTCAACATCCGCGGCCCGATCTGCCGGCCCGACGTCTACGAATTGTCACGTGTCTTCGTGATTCCGGAGCGGCGCGGCGAGCATGCCGGGCCGCGCGTCGAGACGCTGCTGCTGACCGCGATCATGGAATACGGCATCTCGATCGGGCTGACCGGCTTCTCGATCGTGCTGGAATCCTGGTGGCTGCCCCGCTTCGAGCGCTGCGGCTGGAAGGCCCATCCGCTCGGGCTGCCTCACATGATGGACGGGATGTCGGTGCTGGCGGTGATGGTCGATTGCGACGAGGTCGACCTGGACAGTCGCAATGCAATCAGAGCGGACTGACCGAGCCGACGCTGACCTGGCGCGGCCTCGACGAGGTCAGGCGCCAGGCTCTGCCGGATATTTTTCTTCCTCCTCCAGCAGCGATTCAGCCAGCGCAATGAGCTGCTCGCGATGCTGCGTCAGGCGCAGCTTGTGGAAGGACTTCAACAGCCGGTGGCCGAGGACCGTCGCCTCGTCGGCCATCAACGCTGCAAGGTTGGGCGGCATCTGTCTTGGGTCCATTGCTGTCATGTCGGGTTTTGAGCCGTGAGCGAACCATCAATCGACAAGATCATCGAACGCCTGCAATTCTGCATCGTGGACGCGCGGGCCATGCAACTCAAGATGTTGGAGCGCATTTTGTCAATATCGCTGCTAGAAGCCCATGAACTCAAGGAAAAATCAGGACATGAGCGTCCCAACAGGCCTCACTGAAACGAAATTCGATTGCTTTAAAAGATAAAGGCAACGGCCGTTCCGGCGCAAGGCCGCGATCGCGGCAGGTGCGCGCCGCTTTCGCGTCGCATCCGCTGAGCGTGACGCGGATGTCACTGCTTGATTCGCGCCAGGACGCGAGCACGGCCCGATTTTCCCGATGCGCCATTCGTGCGACGCACGCGAACGCCGATATCGTCAGCCTCAATCGCCGGCGAACCGCACGGTGTCGTCGATCGCGGCGCGGCTGGTGCGATAGGAATTGGCCTTGTGCTCGCGGTCGGGATAGCCGAACGAGATGCCGCAGACCACGCGGCGGTCGTCGCCGAGGCCGAAATGCTGCCGCACCAGGTCGGAATGGAAGGCGAGCGCCGCCTGCGGAACGGTGGCGACGCCGAGCGCCTGCGCCGCCAGCATGAAGCTCGTGACATAGCCGCCGCAATCGATCGCACCGTAGGTGCCGAGCGCCTCGTCGCTGTGAATGATCGCGACATGCGGCGCGCCGAACAAATTGTAGTTCTCCAGCGCCTGCTTGGCGTAGCCGGCCTTGTCGCCGCGCGCGATGCCGAGCGCATTGTAGAGCTGGAAGCCGCTCTCGCGCCGCCGCGCCAGATAGACGCCGGTGTATTCGCGCGGAAACGGGAAATCGCCCGATGCCGGCTTGCCGCTGGAGGCCGCTGCATACATCAGCCTGCCGAAACTTCTCGCGTCGCCGCGCCCGAGGTGATCTCCAGCCGCCAGGGCTGGCTGTTGCACCAGGACGCGGTCATCTGCGCCGCCTTCAGGATGCGCTCGATGGTCGCGCGGGCGACAGGCTCGGGCCGGAAGCTGCGGCAGGAGAAGCGCGCGGCCATGAGCTGTTCGAGGGTGGCGATGGGGTCTTGCGAGCTATCGGTTGGCGTGGAGTCCATGGAGATACTTTCAGTTCGGTCCTCAGCGCCTGCTCCATATCCCAGGTTGATGAGCAGCTCACAGTGCCGTAGCCCCGGTGAGCGCAGCGACACCCGGGAATGATTGCCAGTGCACTGGTCCCGGGTATCGCTTCAGCCGTCGCCCTGCGGGCCAGGGTGAACGAGTTGCTTATCCGGGCTGCTGCTAAAAAGCCCGACAATCGGGAATGAAGCTGCGATCTAACGGCTGTTTGTCACCGTAAAAATGGCCAGCGCGCGCGAGACGAAATGAGACGCAGCGTCAAAGGCGCTCTGTGATTGGGCTACACCGATTTGCGCCAGATGTCGTGCCTGGTGCGTGCAAATCGGCGTCGAAACCGCGACCATCGACCTAACGCGACCTATGATCCCTGCCTCCCATACCGAACTCATGGACCACGTACATGACGAGCGAGGTGATGGCTACGAGCCCCGCCGTGTGGCCAGCCGTCGCCATGTGCCCGGTGGTCCAGAAAGATATCGCAAAAATCTCGGCGGTTCCGATCAGCCGCCATGTAACAGCTTTCGCAATCATCTTGCGCATTGGGTCCTCGGCTCTGGCCACACTCCGCTGCACTGCTGATCATCGTAATCGATAAAATTTTATCGACAATCGAAACCAATTGTTAAGGTTACTCGCCTCCCGGGCAGGGCCGAGAACGCCAACTCGTGAACCACGAGACATCGCGCCGAAAAGCGCCGTGTTCCGGACGATGCGAAGCATCGCCCAGGAGACGCTGCTGCGCAGCGCATCGGGATGCGGGTCAGCTCCGTCCCTTTGTCGGCACCTTGTTGAACGGCACGTCCTTGTCGACGCGGATATCGCCGGGCAGCCCGAGCACGCGTTCGGCGATGATGTTGCGCAGGATCTCGTCGGTGCCACCGGCGATCCGCATCGAGGGCGACGAGAGCAACATCTGCTGGAACTGGCCCTGCGCCGTCTCCTCGTCGCTGCCCGTGAGCACGCCGGCCGCGCCCTCCAGGTCCATCGCATAGGTCGCGATGTCCTGCAGCATGGTGCCGGCGACCAGCTTGCCGATCGAGTTCTCCGGGCCCGGACGTTCGCCCTCGCGACAGCGCCGAGATGGCGCGATAGCTGGTGTATTTCAGCCCGCTCGCCTTCACCGCCCAGGATGCGAGCTTCGAGCGCGTCGCACGATCGTCGATCGCAAGCCCGTTCTCGGTCATCAGATTCGGAGCAGAACGCAAAGATCTCCGGGAAGCCGGTCGCAAGCCGCGAGCCGATCGACATGCGCTCGTTCATCAAGGTCGTCAGCGACACGTTCCAGCCGTCGCCGACGTTGCCGAGCCGCTGGCTGTCCGGAATGACGACGTCGGTGAAATAGACCTCGTTGAACTCCTGCATGCCGTTGGCCTGCTTGATCGGCCTGACCTCGACGCCCTGGCTCTTCATGTCGAGGAAGAACATCGTCAGACCCTTGTGCTTGGGCACATTGGGATCGGTGCGCGTGATCAGCAGGCCGTAATCGGAATAATGCGCGCCGGAGGTCCAGATCTTCTGGCCGTTGATGACCCAGTCGTCGCCGCGCTTCTCGGCGCGGGTGCGCAGGCCCGCGACGTCGGAGCCGCCGGCAGGCTCGGAGAACAGCTGGCACCAGATCTCCTCGCCCGAGGCGAGCTTCGGCAGATAGCGGCGCTTGTCGGCCTCGCTGCCATAGGCCATCACGGTCGGGCCGCACATGCCCTCGCCGATCTGGAACGGCTGCGTCAGCTTGCCGTAGACGCCCTCCTCCTGCTGCCAGATCACGCGCTCGATCGGCGTCGCGCCACGGCCGCCATACTCCTTCGGCCAGTGCAGGCAGGCCCAGCCGGCATCGAACTTCTTCTTCTGCCAGGCCTTGCCGACCTCGACGATGTCGGCGTGCTTGAGCCGGATGCGCCCGAGCGAGGACGCCGACAACTCGCCCACCAGCTCCTTCGGCGCATTGGCGTCGATCCATTGCCGCGCGGTCTCGCGGAATGCGGCTTCCTGCGGGGTGTCGTCGAAGTTCATGGGTCTTTCTCCTCTGGCGCCGCGCTCTTCCCCTCTCCCCTTGCGGGAGAGGGTGCCGGAGCGAAGCGAAGGCGGCTGAGGGGTCTCCATCCGCAATTGCGCATGTCGAGAGACCCCTCACCCGGCTCAATCTCGTTGCACTCGATTTCGCCACCCTCTCCCGCAAGGGGAGAGGGTGCACCTATTGCTATCGCCCCTTGGTCGGGACCTGGTTGAACGGCAGATCCTTGTCGACCCTGATATCGCCGGGCAGGCCCAGCACGCGCTCGGCGATGATGTTGCGCATGATCTCGTCGGTGCCGCCCTCGACGCGGGTGCCGGGCGCGCGCAGCAGCATCGCCTGGAATTTTCCGGCGAGCTCGGCTTCCGGCCCGCTCAGCACGCCGGCCGCGCCCTGCAGATCGAGCGCGAAAGTCGCGACGTCCTGGATCATCGAGGCCGCGACCAGCTTGCCGATCGAATTCTCCGGTCCCGGCCGCTCGCCCTTCGACAGCGCCGAGATGGCGCGCAGGCTGGTGTATTTCAGCCCGCTCGCCTTCACCGCCCAGTTCGCGAGCCTGGAGCGCACGTTGCGGTCCTCGATCGCGGGACCATCATCCAGCATCAGGTTGGCACAGTACTCGAACAGTTCCGGAAAGCCGGTGGCGACACCGGCGCCGATCGACATGCGCTCGTTCATCAAGGTGGTCAGCGCGACGTTCCAGCCGTCATTGACCGCGCCGAGACGCTGCGAATCCGGGATCACCACGTCGGTGAAATAGACCTCGTTGAAATCGGATTGCCCGCTCGCCTGCTTGATCGGCCTGACCTCGACGCCTTTGCTCTTCATGTCGAGGAAGAACATCGTCAGCCCCTTGTGCTTGGGCACATTGGGATCGGTGCGGGTCAAGAGGATGCCGTAATCCGAGTAGTGCGCGCCCGAGGTCCAGATCTTCTGGCCGTTGATGACCCAGTCGTCGCCGCGCTTCTCGGCGCGGGTGCGCAGGCCCGCGACATCGGAGCCGCCGGCCGGCTCGGAGAACAGCTGGCACCAGATCTTTTCGCCCGACGCCAGCGGCGGCAGATACCGCCGCTTATGCTCTTCCGAGGCATAGGCCATCACGGTCGGCCCGCACATGCCGTGGCCGATGATGAACATCGCCGAGAGCTTGCCGAACGGCCCCTCCTCCTGCTGCCAGATCACGCGCTCGATCGGCGACGAACCGCGGCCGCCATATTCCTTCGGCCAATGCAGACAGGCCCAGCCGGCATCGGCCTTCTTTTTCTGCCACGCTTTTGCGACCTCGAGCACGTTGACGTTCTTCAGCGCGGTGCGGCCGAGCGAAGAGGCGCGCAGCTCGTCCTCATATTGCTTCGGCGCGTTGGCGGCGATCCAGTCTCGCGCAGCCTGGTGCGGAACGTGGCTTCCTGCGGGGTGTCGTCGAAGTTCATTGGCGCTTCTCTTTCCCGTCATTCCGGGGCGATGCGCAGCATCGAGCCCGGAATCCAGAGGTGACTTATGTCGAGATTCCGGGTTCGGTTGCTTCGCAACCGCCCCGGAATGACGCGGGTGCGTCACGCCGCATTCCGCTTGCGCATGCGATCGATCAGCTGATCTTCCCAATAAGAGAGACTGCCCAGACCCAGCGCCAGCGCGTTGGCGCGGCGGTAGTACATGTGGCAGTCGAACTCCCAGGTGAAGCCCATGCCGCCATGGACCTGGATGTTGTTCTTGGCGCAATGCTGGAACGCCTGCGTTGCGCTGATGCGCGCCGAGGCCGCGGCCTCCGACAATTCCGGCGCATTGGTCGAGAGCGCCCAGGCGCCGTAATAGCAGTTGGAGCGCGCCAGCGTCGCCGACACATACATGTCGGCCAGCATGTGCTTGACCGCCTGGAACGAGCCGATCGGACGGCCGAAGGCGATGCGGTCGAGCGCGTAGTCGCGGCCCATCTCCAGCGCGCGATCCGCGCCGCCGACCTGCTCGAAGGCGATCAGCACGGCGGCGCGGTCGAGCACCTGGGCGAGAATGCTCCAGCCCTCGCCGGCGGCGCCGAGCGGTTCGGCCTTGCAGTTCTCGAAGGTGAGCTCGGCCTGGCCGCGGGTCGGATCGAGATTGGTCAGCGCCTTGGCCTCGACGCCGCCGGCTTTCATATCCACCAGGAACAGCGAAATGTCGCTGTCACGGCCGGTCGACGCGGTGCGTGCCGCGACGATGGCAAAATCGGCGATGGCGCCGTCGGCCACCGGCTTCTTGACGCCGTTGAGCGTATTGCTCGACGCCTCCAGCTTGATCGCCTTCGGCGACGGATTGCCTGCGCCTTCGAACAGCGCCAGCGTGCCGATCGCCTCACCGCTTGCGATCTTCGGCAGCCAGGTCTGCTTCTGCGCGTCGCTGCCGGCGAGCATCAGCGCTTCAGCGGCAAGATAGACCGTCGAGGAGAACGGCACCGGCGCCAAGGCGCGACCCATCTCCTCCGCGATCACACAGAGCTCGAGATGGCCCGCGCCCGCGCCGCCATATTCCTCCGGGATCGCGACGCCGAGAAAGCCCATCTCGGCAAGCCCCTTCCAGAGCTCGCGGTCATAGCTCTCCTTGCCGTCGAGCACGACGCGCACCGCTTTCGGCGTGCACTTCTCAGCGAGAAATTTCCGCGCCTGATCGCGGAGCTGTTTCTGGTCGTCGGAGAAATCGAAGTTCATGGCCTACTCCTTTTTATTGCTGTCATTTCCGGGATGGCCCGCAGGGCCAGGCCCGGAATCCATACGCCCTGTCGTGGTTATGGATTCCGGGCTCGCCGCTTTCGCGGCGCCCCGGAACGACGAGTGGAGAGCGTGGCAGCACTGTCATCACAGCACGATCACATCGTCCGCCGGCGGATCGGCATAGAGCCGCTCGACCAGAGCGGCGCGGCGCTCGAGCCCGGCGCGCTGGTTGATGTAGCCCTTGTCGGTCAGTTCATGGCCGTCGATCGAGGGCGGCTCGACCATCAGCATCGCGCGCGCGATGCGCCGGCTGGTGGCCTCGCCACACGCACTGTTATGCTGCTCGATCCCCTGCTTGAGGCAGGCGATCACGGCGGGATGTTTCACCACGTCGTCGAAGCTTGCATCGGGATTGCCGACCATCTGCCGGCAGGCGTGCAGATTTGGCCATGCCAGCAGCCCGATCTCGCAGCGATCCTGTCCGGCCACCAGCGCGTCCTGGATCACAGGCGTCGCGGCCGCGATCGCATCCGTGCGCAGCGAGCCGACATGGACGAAGGTGCCGGTGGTCAGCTTGAAATCCTCCACCACGCGGCCGGCGAAGATGATGCCTTGCAGGGATCTTCCGCATCGACGAACACGCCGGCATCGCCGATGCGATAGAAGCCCTCCTCGTCGAACGCGGCCTTGGTCAGCTCGGGCTGGCCGAAATAGCCCGGCGTGACGTTGACGCCGCGCAGCCGCAGCTCATATTTCGCGCCTGCCGGCACCATCTTCAGCTCGACGCCGGGAAACGGCAGGCCGATCAGGCCGACGCGCTCGGTGTTCCAATAGGTGCCGGTCGAGGTCGGGCCGGTCTCGGTCGAGCCCCAGCCGGTATAGAACACGATGCGCTCGCCGATGGCGCGCACGGCTAACGCCTGCATACGGTCATAGAGATCGTCCGGCAGCCGCGCGCCGCCATAGCCCATCAAGCCAAATCCTTGAAGAAGGAGCGGCACAGGGCGTCGTCCTTCTCCATCGCGCTTGCCAGCGCGGCATAACCGACCGGCACGTTGGCGTAATAGGTCGGCGACACCTCGCGCAGGTTCCTGATCGTCTCGTCGAACTGGCCCGGCATCGGCCGGCCGTCGTCGATATAGAGCGTGCCACCGTCGATCAGCAGCGGATTGAACAGCGCGTTGCCGCCCATGGTGTGATTCCAGGGCATCCAGTCCAGCACGGTCTGCACCGACGCATCGGCCGAGCGCGGCCGCACCTGCATCATCATCGCCGCATTGGCGCACATCATCTCTTGCGTGTTGATGACCGCCTTGGGCATGCCGGTCGAGCCCGAGGTGAACAGCAGCTTGCCGATAGTGTCGGGCCTGATCTTCGCGATCGATGCGCCGACGGCGGCAGTGACAGGCGTCGCCGCCAGATCGGCAAACGCGATGCTGTTGATGCCCTCGCAGGGACGCGCGACGTGGATCACGGTGACGCCGTCGAGCGGCAACGCCTGCAGCGCCTTCGCGAAGGTCGGGCCGTCCTGCACCATCACAGCCGCGGGCTTGATCAGCTCGAACAGATATTTCAGCTTGAGATGGTCCTGGCTGACAAGCGAATAGGCCGGCGACACCGGCGCAGCCGGCAGCCGCGCCTGCATCGCCGCCATCGTCATCAGCGCATGCTCGATCGAATTGCCGGAGAGAATCGCGACCGGACCGTTCAAGCCGAGATCGAGCAGGCCCTGCGTCAATGCATCTGCCGTCCGCTTCGCATCACCATAAGAGATCCTGCGCCATTGCCGCTCGGGACCGCTGCGCTGCGCGAGCCAGGTGCGCTCCGGCGCCTCGCGCGCCCACTTCGCCAGCGACGCCGGAATATGCGGGCCATAATCTTGCAGCGGAATCCGCGACTGCATGATGATGACGCCGTCGGCGCGCCGCTCGATCGCGATGTCGCGCGCCAGCCAGTCGACCTTGCGAAAGGCCGGCTTGTTCAGCACGCCGGCTGCAGTCCCATCCATTTTGCGTCTCCCGAAATATCGTCCTTTGCGGATCTTGATATTTATCTGTCTGTATAGACCGGCTTGCGTTTCTCGAGAAAGGCCTGAATGCCTTCCTTGAAATCTTCCGAGCGGCTGCACAACACCTGGTTGCGATCCTCCATCGCAATCACGGCTTCGATCGAGCCGGCATCGACGCTCATGTTGAGACATTCCTTCGACAGCCGCAGGCCCACTGGCGAGGCCGTCATCATCGCCTCGACATAAGGCGCAGCCGCAGCATCAAGTGCGCCTTCCTCGACCACGTCCGAGACGAGGCCAACGGCAAGCGCGCGCTCGGCGCTGATGAAACGGCCGGTGAGGATCAGTTCGGACGCGACGGAGACGCCGACCAGGCGCGGCAGGAAATAGCTGGTGCCGATATCGCAGCCGCCGAGACCGAGCTTGATGAAGGCGCAGTTCATCCGCGCCGATTTTGTGGCGATGCGGATGTCGGCCGCGAGCGCCAGCGCAAAGCCACCGCCCAACGCCTGGTGCTCATTACGGCGCCCTCTCCCCTTGCGGGAGAGGGCATCGCAGGTGCCAGCTTCAAGATGCGCTCGGGTGAGGGGTTCCTCGGCATTTGCATATGCGGATAGAGACCCCTCACCCGCCCGCTTTCGCGCGGCACCCTCTCCCACAAGGGGAGAGGGTAAGCGGCGTGCTTGTTGCTACCTTGGCGCCATGCGGATGGCGCCGTCGAGGCGGATGGTTTCGCCATTCAGCATCGGGTTCTCGACGATGTGGACCGCGAGGTTGCCGTACTCGGAAGCGTCGCCGAGCCGGGCCGGATGCGGCACCTGGGCGCCGAGGCTCTTGCGCGCTTCCTCGTTCAATCCCATCAGCAGCGGCGTCAGGAACAGGCCGGGCGCAATCGTGTTGACGCGGATCTTCTGGCTGGCGAGATCGCGCGCCGCCGGCAGAGTGAGGCCGACCACGCCGCCCTTCGAGGCCGAATAGGCGATCTGGCCGATCTGGCCCTTCATAGGCCGCGACGCTCGCCGTGTTGATGATGACGCCGCGCTCCTCGCCGACCGCCTCGGTCGTGATGGCGCGTTCGGCGAACAGCCGCAGCACGTTGAAGGTGCCGATCAGATTGACGGTGATGATGCGGGTGAACTTGGCGAGCGGATAGACGCCGTCTCGGCCTACGATGCGCTGCGAGCCGCCGATGCCGGCGCAGTTCACCAGCACGCGGGCGATGCCATGCGCGGCTTCGGCCTTGGCGAGCGCGGCCTTGACCTGCTCTTCATTGGTGACGTCGGCGTGCAACGCGACGCCCTTCACCTCGGCCGCGACCTTCTCGGCATTCTCCAGGCTCTGGTCGAGCACGCCGATCCTGGCGCCCTTGGCGGCCATGGCGCGCGCAGTGGCGGCGCCGAGCCCCGAACCGCCGCCGGTGATGACGACGGCAATGTCTTTGAGTTGCATGATGGAATTCTCCTTGGGCGTTTCTTGTTGGCGAATGGCGAATAGGGAGCAGCGAATGGAAGAACTCTTCTACCCTATTCGCCACTCCCTATTCGCTATTCGCCGCTTACAATTCCGCCGCACACCATCGCCTCCATGTGCACGATGTATTGGCGGCAGACCTCGTCGGTGACGGGACCGATGCCGGTGGCGCGCGACATGGCGTGGCGGCCGAAGAACAGATGATCGCAGGCGCCGATCAGGCTGGTGTAGAACAGCACCGGGTCCACCTCGCGAAACTCGCCGGCCTTCACGCCCTCGTCGAGCAGGCGGCGCTGGAAATCCAACAGCGGCGCGACGAAGAACTTCGACACCTCGTCGGCGGCCTCGGGCGTGCTTTCATGCAGCAGATAGTGGATCAGCCGGTTCATGTAGGGAAACCGGTGATAGGCGCGGATGATGCCGCCGATATGCAGCTTCAGCTTCGCGGTCGGCGAGATCGGCTGCGCCAGCAGATATTCGAGATTGGCCACTTCGGTCGCGGCATCGCGCGCGAGCAGCGCCAGCAGCAGGCCGTCCTTGTTGCCGAAATGATATTTCACCAGCGCCGAATTGACGCCCGACTTCTGCGCGATGTCGCTCAGGGACACCTCGATCGAGGCGCGCGCGATCATCAGCTCGCTGGCCGCGACCAGAAGCTTCTCCGCGGTGGCATTCCGCCCCGCGGGAACTCTGATTCGGCGCGCCGTTGTGAACTGAGGTCCCATGAGCCTGTCCAAAACCGGAAGGCAGATAAGCCGAAGCCGACGACGAGCTCAAGAGTTAATTGATCGATTGACTAAGTCATACGTCCGGCCTTTAAATCGCGACCAAAGAACAGACCAAGTCTAGGGAGGACACGTCATGGCCGAGGCCTATATCGTCGCGGCTGCCCGCACCGCGGGCGGCCGCAAGGGAGGCCGTCTGGCCGGCTGGCATCCGGCCGACCTCGCCGCGCAAGGTGCTCGACGCGCTGGTCGAGCGCTCCGGCGCCGCGCCGGACCAGGTCGAAGACGTGATCATGGGCTGCGTGATGCAGGCCGGCGAGCAGTCCAACAACGTCGCGCGCAACGCGGTGCTGGCCTCCAAGCTGCCGGAGAGCGTGCCCGGCACCTCGATCGACCGGCAATGCGGCTCCTCGCAGCAGGCGCTGCACTTCGCGGCGCAGGCGGTGATGTCCGGCGCCATGGACTGCGTCATCGCCGCCGGCGTGGAGTCGATGACCCGCGTGCCGATGGGCCTGGCCTCGTCGCTGCCGGCCAAGAACGGCTTCGGCCACTACAAGAGCCCGGACATCGAGAGCCGCTACCCGAACATCCAGTTCAGCCAGTTCACCGGCGCGGAGATGATGGCCGAGAAATACGGCCTCTCCAAAGACCAGCTCGACGAATACGCCTATAACAGCCACCAGCGCGCGATCGCGGCGACGCAGGCCGGCGCTTTCAAGGACGAGATCGTGCCGCTCGCAGATCACGCGCGCCGACGGCTCGACCGACACCCACACGATCGACGAAGGCATCCGCTTCGATGCCAGCCTCGACGGCATCAAGGGCGTCAAGCTGATCGCCGAGAATGGCAAGCTGACGGCGGCGACCGCCAGCCAGATCTGCGACGGCGCCTCCGGCGTCATGGTCGTCAACGAGCGCGGCCTGAAGTCGCTCGGCGTCAAGCCGATGGCGCGCATCCATCACATGACCATGATGGGCGGCGATCCCGTGATCATGCTGGAAGCACCGCTGCCGGCGACGCAGCGCGCGCTGCAGCAAGGCCGGCATGACGATCGACGACATCGACCTGTTCGAGGTCAACGAGGCCTTCGCCTCGGTGCCGACCGCTTGGCTGAAGACCACCGGCGCCGATCCCGACGCGGCTCAACGTCAACGGCGGCGCGATCGCGCTCGGCCATCCGCTCGGCGGCTCCGGCACCAAGCTGATGACGACGCTGGTGCATGCCCTGAAGCAGCGCAACAAGCGCTACGGCCTGCAGACCATGTGCGAAGGCGGCGGCATGGCGAACGTGACCATCGTGGAGAGACTGTAGCGGTCACGCAACAACAAATGGTGTCGTCCCGGCCTTGAGCCGGGACCCATAACCACAAATGTCCGCGGTTATACCTAGCTGGAGCTCCAGCTCATTTCAGCAATTCAGACCGGTGGTTATGGGTCCGCGCGTTCGCGGGGACGACAGCCACCTTGGTTCAGCCGGTGTGCCACATGACCCACCCATCCATCCACGCCCGCAGCCATCCCGACAAGATCGCCTATCAGATGGCGGGCAGCGGCAAGGCCATCACCTATCGCGAGCTTGACGCGCTCTCGAACCAGGGCGCGCATTTGTTTCGCGCGCTCGGCCTCAAGGCCGGCGACCACATTGCCTTCCTGATGGAGAACCGGCTCGCCTTCATGGAGATCGCCTGGGCCGCGCAGCGCGCCGGGCTCTATTACACCGCGATCAGCCGCTATCTGACCAAGGACGAGATCGCCTACATCATCAAGGATTGCGGCGCCAAGCTCTTCATCACCTCGCCGAATTGCGCCGAGCAGGTCCGGCAAATCATCAGCAGCGATCCCGGCGCGCCCCTGTTCTTCATGCTCGACGTGCCGGAGCCGGCTTCCGCTCCTGGGACAAGGAAGCATGCCACGCAGCCGACGACGCCGATCGCGGACGAAGTCGCAGGCTATGACATGCTGTATTCGTCGGGCACCACCGGCCGGCCGAAGGGCATCAAGAAGGCGTTCGAAAATCTCCCGATCGACGAACCGAACAAATTCCTGAAAATTCTATGCGCCGACATGTGCGGCATGGGCGCCGACAGCATCTACCTGTCGCCGGCGCCGCTCTATCATGCAGCTCCGCTGCGCTTCAACATGATGGCAATCGTGCTCGGCGGCACCTCCATCATCATGGAGCATTTCGACGCCGAGGACTTCCTCAGGCTGGTCGAACGCACAAAGTGACGCAGTCGCAGCTGGTGCCGACCATGTTCGTGCGCATGCTGAAGCTGCCGGACGAGGTGCGCGCGGCTTACGACGTCTCCTCGCTGAAGGGCGCGATCCATGCCGCGGCGCCCTGCCCGGTCGACGTCAAGGCGAGGATGATCGACTGGTGGGGTCCGATCCTGATCGAGTACTACGCAGGCTCGGAAGGCAACGGCGTCACCGTCTGCACCTCGCCGCAATGGCTCGCGCATCGCGGCAGCGTCGGCCGCGCCGTGGTCGGCAAGATCAAGATCCTCGGCGAGGACGGCGAGGAGATGCCGACCGGCGAGATCGGCCAGGTCTACTTCGCCGACGCGCCGGTATTCACCTATCACAACGATCCGGAGAAGACGAAGCGCGCCTATAACGACAAGGGCTGGTCGACGCTCGGCGATGTCGGCTATCTCGATGGCGACGGCTTCCTCTATCTCACCGACCGCAAGTCCTACATGATCATTTCCGGCGGCGTGAACATCTACCCGCAGGAGACCGAGGACGTGCTGATCACCCATCCCGAGGTGGCCGATGTCGCCGTGTTCGGCGTGCCCAACGAGGAGATGGGCGAGGAAGTGAAAGCCGTGGTGCAGCCGCACGACATGGCGCGCGCCGGCAAGGCGCTGGAGGAGCAGCTCATCCTGTTCTGCCGCAAGCGCCTGTCGCCGATCAAATGCCCGCGCTCGGTCGATTTCGAACCCGAGCTGCCGCGCACCCCGACCGGCAAGCTGGTGAAAGCGCCATCTTGCGCGAGCGCTACTGGCCGAAGAAGGCGACGGTGTAACCACGATCGTGGCCACAGATCGGCGTGCGATCTGTCGCGCGGCTTCATGACTGCGCCCTCTCCCCTTGCGGGAGAGGGCTTCACAATTGCCTGCGACATACTCACTTGGGTGAGGGGTTCGTGCTGCAGTCGTGGATCTACGATGCGGAGAGAACCCCTCACCCGGCAGCCTTCCGGCGATGCTCTGCATCGCCTCGACGACTGCCACCCTCTCCCGCAAGGGGAGAGGGCGCACTGGAGTATGCCGCCATGACCGAGACCTCCCTCCCCGCTCCGCCGCTCCCGCCCACCATCCGCTCGCGTCAGGTCGACAACATCAATGGCCTGTCGATGCATGTGCTCGAAGCCGGCTTCGAGACCAAGGGCCGGCCCTGCGTGCTGCTGCTGCACGGCTTTCCGGAGCTGGCCTATAGCTGGCGCAAGGTGATGCCGGCGCTGGCAGCGGCCGGCTATCACGTCATCGCGCCGGACCAGCGCGGCTATGGCCGCACCACCGGGTGGAGCGCCGACTATGACGGCGATCTCGCGCCATTTCGTTTTACCAATCTGGTGCGCGACGCGCTTGGACTGGTCGCAGCCTTCGGCTACCGGCATGTCGATGCCGTGATCGGGCATGATTTCGGCAGCCCGGTCGCGGCCTGGTGCGCGCTGATCCGCCCCGATGTGTTTCGCTCCGTGGTGATGATGAGCGCGCCGTTCGCCGGCCCGCCGGCGCTGCCGTTCGACACCGTCGACAAGCCGCCCGCGCCGCCGAAGGACGATCCCGTGCATCGCGAGCTCGCCGCGCTGCCGCGGCCGCGCAAGCACTATCAATGGTACTATTCGACGCGCGAAGCCAATGCCGACATGCACGGCGCGCCGCAGGGCGTGCATGATTTCCTGCGCGCCTATTATCACCACAAGAGCGCGGACTGGACAGGCAACAAGCCGTATCCGCTGCAGCGTGGTCGGCAGAGGAGCTCGCGAAGCTGCCGACCTACTACGTGATGGACCGCGACAAGACCATGGCGGAGACGGTTGCCGAGGAGATGCCGGATGCGGCTGCGATAGCCGCCAATCGCTGGCTGCCCGACGGCGAGCTCGCCTATTACAGCGCCGAATATCGGCGCACCGGCTTCCAGGGCGGGCTGCAATGGTATCGCTGCGGCACCTCGGGCGCGTTCGATGCCGAACTGCAGCTGTGGTCGGGCCGGCGTATCGACGTGCCCTCGGCCTTCATCTCCGGCAAACAGGACTGGGGCACTTATCAGCGCGCCGGCGCGTTCGAGGCGATGCAGACGCGCGCCTGCAGCAACATGATCGCTGTGCGAACTGGTCGACGGCGCCGGCCATTGGGTGCAGCAGGAGCAGCCCGAGGCAGTCAGTCGGCTGCTGCTGCAAGTTTCCTGAACAGATTGACAGGTTGATCGTATCGCGGCCGAATTTGGCTGGTCGCTCAAGAGCGAGCGGCGGAACGAACCCCTCCGCGTCGGCGTTTCGGCCTCTGGGCAATGCACATGTGGAGGACGTTTATGGATAAGAGGATCGCAGGATTGTTGGGCGCGGTCGCCGCTGTCGGCGCGCTCAGCTCGGCTCAGGCTACGCCGGCGCCCAGCACGACCGATGTCATGCAGGCCAATTCCTATGCCGACCTGCTCGAGCCGATCCCGAACGCGGCGAAGGTGCTGCAGGCGCTGGATGAACAGGCGCCGGCGAAATCCGCCGAAGACAACGTGCAGGTGGCGCAGTTCTACCATCACCATCACCACCATCATCATCACCATCACGGCTATTTCCGCCGTGGTCCGGTCATCGTGGTGCACCCGCACGTCGCTGGTACCACCACCATCACCACCACTTTTATCACCACCATCATCACCACCACTTCGATCGCTACTGAGCGCGACGTATGGTGTGACGAAAGAAGGCGCCGATCTCCGAGATCGGCGCCTTGTCCATTTGGCTGGATGGAAAGCCGGTCAGGACTGCCGCGCTTTCTCCTTCGCAGCGCGATGGAGATGGCGGTAGGTGCCGTCGAACACGGTGTCGGTCGATGAGGTCCACTCGGTGCTCTTCGCGAGCGTCGGCCGGCTGGCATGAATGCGGCGCGATTGCAGCTCGCGTTCGGCCGCCTCCTCCTCCCCCATCGGCTCCAGGGCGAAATTCGCTTCCTCAGGGATCACGATCACCTGCGCAAACGGCTCGCCGGGACGGAAGATGTGGGTGCGGCCTTCCGCCGGGGACTTGAACACGCAGAAGAACAACATCGGCCACCAATTGCGGATCAGCGCCGGGCACGGCGACCGGCACGGTGTCGCGTGCGATCGGTGTAGAAGCGCGGATGCGGCTCGGTGCGGATCGCAAAGCCCTTCGGCACCTTCAGGTCGAGCAGGATCTGGTAGGTGTAGAAGCTATCGCCGAAATTGCGAAACGGCGGCCACGCAGCGCCCGAGGCGGGCGGATCGCCCCAGTCGCCAGACAATATCAGCTTGCCGTCCGACGTGCTGACATGGAGCTCGAAATCATAAGGATAGAACAGCTCGATCCCGTATTGGGCGCCTTCCGAAAACGGCACGCAATGCCAGACCTGCTCGCGCGAGCCGTCGGTTCGCGGGGCCGCGCTCTCCGGACCACCCGGGAATGTCCATCCTGGTCCGGCGCGGCGCCAGCCGCGGATCGTTCAAACGATATTTGACGCTGTCCATGACACGTCCGCGCAGTGAAACGATGGAACGCGAACGATGAACGTGCACGGCCTGGTTCCATGACCGCGGCATCAACAGCTGGAAAATGTTTCGGACTGTGTCGCCGCGGCCGTTTGACCGCGCCGCAGCATTCGTTTATATCTATTTAGAATTATTCTAAACTATAGGCGTGCAAGCCTAAGCCAGATGAAAAATTTCGCCGATCTCAGCGAGCGTGAAATCCTGGCGGTCGCGATCGCGGCCGAGGAAGAAGACAGCCGCATCTACATGACCTTCGCCGAGGATCTGGCGGAGCGCTATCCGGATTCCGCAAAACTGTTCGAGGAGATGGCCGAGGAGGAACAGCGGCCATCGCCACATGCTGCTGGAAATGTATGAGCAGCGCTTCGGGCCGCATCTGCCGCCGATCCGGCGCGACGACGTCAAGGGCTTTCTGCGCCGCCGCCCGATCTGGCTGACCAAGAACCTGTCGCTCGAGACCATCCGCAAGGAGAGTCGGACGATGGAGTTCGAGGCCGAGCGCTTCTATGCCAGGGCCGCCGAGCAGGCCCAGGATGTCGGCGTGCGCCGGCTGCTCGGCGATCTCGCCGAGGCCGAGAAGGGCCACGAGAAGCTCGCCGCCAAACTGACCGACGACATCCTCACGCCGGACGTGCGTGGCGAAGGAAGACCAGACCCGGCGCCGCATCTTCGTGCTGCAATATGTGCAGCCGGGCCTCGCCGGGCTGATGGACGGCTCGGTCTCGACACTGGCGCCGCTGTTCGCCGCGGCGTTTGCCACCCATCAGAATTGGCAGACCTTCCTGGTCGGCCTTGCCGCCTCGATCGGCGCCGGCATCAGCATGGGCTTTGCGGAAGCGCTGTCCGATGACGGCTCGCTGACGGGGCGCGGCTCGCCCTGGCTGCGCGGCGCGACCTGCGGCGTCATGACGGCGCTGGGCGGCCTCGGCCACACGCTGCCCTATCTGGTGCCGGATGCCTGGCCCAACGCGTTCTGGATCGCGACCGCGATCGCCGGCGTCGTCGTGTTCTTCGAATTGTGGGCGATCGCCTATATCCGCGCGCGCTACATGGACACGCCATTCCTGCAGGCGGTCGTTTCAGATCGTGCTCGGCGGCGTCATCGTGCTCGGCGTCGGCATCCTGATCGGCGCGGCCTAGAAAATTTTCATGACGGGCGCCGTCCGATGGTGCATGCATCGCTCCGATATTCGAGCCTGAGCTAGCAACATCGAGAAACGTGCGAGGAAACCCGATGACGCCCCGTCTGCACTACGGCACGCCGGCGAAAATATTCCACTGGCACATGGTCGCGCTGCTGGCCGTGCAATATCCGATCGGCTGGCTTATGCCGGACCTCCACCGCAACATGCAGCCGGGCGCACCGATGACGTTCCACGTCTCCGTCGGCCTCACGATCCTGCTCCTGATCGTGCTGCGGTTGGCCTGGCGGCTGACCCATCCGGTCGCGCCGGAAAGTTCGCTGCCGGCCTGGCAGCGGCTGAGCTCCGAGCTTGTGCACTGGATGCTCTACGTCATGGTGCTGGCAACGACCATCAGCGGCTGGCTGTTCGCCTCCTATCGCGGCTGGACCCTCTCCTATTTTTATCTGTTTCGATTGCCGATGCTGGCCTCGGACAATGCCGCCGCCGGCAAGGCGATCGACGGGCTGCACCAGGCCGCGGAATGGCTGCTGCTGGGACTGATCGTGCTGCATGTCGGCGCCGCACTGATGCATATTTTCGTCTTCCGGAACCGCGTCATGCAACGCATGCTGCCGGGCTAACGATTTCGCGAGCGACGATCGACGACATCAGCTAAAATCTTCTCCTCTCGAACAGTCATTTGGGGAGTGGGCCTTGGCCACATCGCAATGGAGTTTCGCAACCGCCGTCGAGGCGACAAAGGCGCTGGCTTCGAAGGAGGTTTCCGCGGTCGAGCTGGCGCAGCATGCGATCGACCGCATCGAGCGGCATGACGGCAAGATCAACGCGATCTGCGTGCGCGATTTCGATCGCGCGCTCGACGCCGCGCGCGCAGCCGATGCCGCGTTGGCGCGCGGCGAGCGCAAGCCGCTGCTCGGCGTGCCGCTGACGGTGAAGGAATCCTACAACGTCGCCGGGCTGCCGACGACCTGGGGCTTTCCGGCGCAGAAGGATTTCATTGCCGCCGAGGACGCGCTGTCGATCACCCGCGTCAAGGACGCCGGCGGCATCATTCTCGGCAAGACCAATGTGCCGCTCGGCCTCGGCGACTGGCAGAGCTACAACGAGATCTACGGCACCACCAACAACCCGTTCGACCTCGGCCGCACGCCGGGCGGCTCCTCCGGCGGTTCGTCGGCGGCGCTCGCCGCCGGCTATGGCCCGCTGTCGCTCGGCTCCGACATCGGCGGCTCGCTGCGCGTGCCGGCATTTCATTGCGGCGTCTATGCGCACAAGCCGACCTACGGCTGGTGGCGCCGCGCGGCCATACGCCGCCGCCATTCCCGCCGATCGTCATCGACCGCGACCTCGCGGTGGTCGGCCCGATGGCGCGCTCGCGCCGCCGATCTGGCGCTGCTGCTCGACGTGATCGCCGGGCCCGATCCGCTCGAAGCAGGCAAGGCCTATCGGCTGGAACTCCCGGCGCCGCGGCATTTGGGCTTGAAGGATTTCCGCGTGCTGCGTGATCGCGACCGATCCGCTGCATGCCGACCGACACGGCGGTGCGCGGCGCGATCGAGACGCTGGCAAGCAACCTCGAAAAGGCCGGCGTCGATGTCGTCAGGGCAAGCCCGCTGCTGCCGGACTTCGCGGCGTCGAGCCGGCTCTACATGCGCATGCTGCTGTCGTTCCTCGGCGGCACCTTCCCGCAGGAGAGCTATGATGGCGCGAAGGCGGCGGCGGCAAACTTGCCGCCCCAAGCCAGCGGGCTCGGTGTCGAACGGCTGCGCGGCATTTCGCTCAGTCACCGCGACTGGGTGATGGACGACGGCATGCGGGCGCGGCTGCGGGCGCAATGGCGCGAGCTGTTCAACAGCTTCGACGCCGTGATCTGTCCGATCATGCCGACGCCGGCCTTCCCGCATGATCACTCGCCGGACCAGGAGCAGCGCCGGATCAACATCGACGGCATCGATCACGTCTATACCGACCAGCTCGCATGGCCGGGCATCGCCACTCTGCCGGGACTGCCGGCGACCGCGATCCCGCTCGGCCTCGCAGGCGGCCTGCCGGTCGGTGCGCAGATCGTCGGACCGTGGCTGGAGGATCGCACGCCGCTCAAGCTCGCCGAGCTGATCGAGCGCGAGTTCGGCGGCTTTGTCCCACCGCCGATATTTGCGGATTGAGCGATGATGTCGTTCCGGGGCAGCCCGTCAGGGCTGAACCCTCAGGTGCGCAATTGCGCACCGAGAACCTCGAGATTCCGGGTTCGCGCTTCGCGCGCCCCGGAATGACGTTGACTAATTGTCGAACATGATCACGCTGCGCAGCGTCTTGCCGGCCTTCATGTTGGCAAAGCCTTCGTTGATCTCGGAGAGCTTCAGCTTGGCCGAGATCCAATCCTCCAGGTGCAGCTTGCCGCGCAGGTAGAATTCGATCAGCCGCGGCATGTCGACACGGAAATGGTTGGAGCCCATCGACGAGCCCTGGATGCGGCGCTCGCGCAGGAAGTCGAAGCCGTGCAGCTCGATCTTCTGGCCGAACGGGATCATGCCGACGATGGTTGCGGTGCCGCCGGGCGCCAGCATGCCGAAGGCCTGCTCCGCGGTCTCCTTGCGGCCGAGCACCTCGAAGGCATGATGCACGCCGCCCTTGGTAAGATCGCGCACCTGCTGCACCACATCGCCGTCAGTGGGATTGATGATGTCGGTGGCTCCCAGCTTGGTCGCGAGCTGCAGCTTGGCCGGGTTGGTGTCGATGGCGATGATGCGGCCGGCGCCCGCGATCTCGGCGCCGTTGATCGCGGCCATGCCGACACCGCCGCAGCCGATCACGGCCACCGTTTCGCCGGCCTGCACCCGCGCCGTATTCACCACCGCGCCATAGCCTGTGATGACGCCGCAGCCGATCAGAGCCGCGAGTTCGAGCGGCATGTCGGAGCGGATTTTCACGATCGCGTTCTCGTGCACCAGCATCTGCTCGGCGAAGGACGACAGATTGAGAAACTGATGCAGCTTCTCCGACCGCGCCCATGACAGGCGGTTGGACTGGCCCGGCTGCATCTTCACCGTGGTGTCGGTGCACAGCACCGGCCGCCCCGTCGTGCAATTGTCGCAGGTGCCGCAGAACACCGACAAACACGTCACGACGTGATCGCCGGGCTTCACATAGCTGACGTCGGAACCGACCTGCTCGACGATCCCGGCCGACTCATGGCCGAGCACTGCGGGCAGCGGATGCGGATAAAGCCCTTCCATGAAATGCAGGTCGGAATGACAGAGCCCGGCCACTGCCGTGCGGATCAGCACCTCGCGCGGCCCCGGCTTCGGCACGCTGATGTCCTCGATCACCAGCGGCTTGTTGACCTCCATCAGCACGGCAGCCTTCATCGCAGTCTCCCTGGATTTTTTTAATCGCGTTGTCTCGCGTGGGAGAAGCCTACTGCGCCGTGACGAGTTCGCCAACCTCCGCCATGCCGACGGCGCGATCGCCGAGCAGATAGCTCGCAAGCGCGTCATCCGCCTTATTTTCCGCAAGCCGGAACGGATCTGCAGCCGCAAGCCGGTGTTCGACCACGAGCTTGCGAGAGCAGCAACCGGCGCGCATCGCCGCGCATCTCATGGATGCGGCCGGCTTCCCAAGCCAGCGTGACGGCGCTTGCGACATGATAAAGCAGGCTGGTGGCGCGGCGTGCCTCCGCCTCGTTCTCGGGCCGCGCGGCGACCTCGCGCGCAAAGCCGACGGCGCGGTCGATCAGGCCGCGCAGCTGGTCGCGCCAGCCCTGCGGCACCGTATTGCTGTCGTCGAGCCGCGCATGCAGATCGGCCGCGAGCGCCGACTCTGCGCCATGGCGGCCGACCGCGCGTTTCAACGCATCGAGCGCGACGATGTTGCCGGTGCCTTCCCAGATCGAGCCGAGATGCGCATCGCGCAGCAGCCGCGCAGTGGCGAACTCCTCGACATAGCCGATGCCGCCGCGCATCTCCATCGCATCGCCGCAGACCTTGCGCGCATCGCGCGTGGCGCGGAATTTCAAGGTCGGCGTCAGGATGCGCAGCAGCGCGGCCGCGTCCTGGCTGCCGGCCTCGGCGCGATCGAGCGCATCCGCCGTCAGGAAGCTCATCGACAGCGCCTGCTCGGTGGCCAGCGCGATCTTCATCAGTTGCCGCCGGCCGAGCGGCAGGTCGATGATGCGGCGGCCGAACACGACGCGGTTCGACGCCACCGTCATCGCATCATGATGCGCGCGGCGCATCAGCGCGGTGGACTTGACGCCGTTCGACAGCCGCGAGGAATTGACCATCTCGGCCATCTGCACGAAGCCGCGATCGAGCCGGCCGACGGCATAGGCGATCGCGCCTTCCAGCTTGATCTCGCCCGAGGCCATCGAGCGGGTGCCGAGCTTGTCCTTCAGCCGCACGATCCGGTAGTGATTTTGCGAGCCGTCGTCGAGGAAGCGCGGCATCAGGAACAGGCCGACGCCGCGCGTGCCGTCTCGCGCGCCCTGCGGCCGCGCCAGCAGCATCACCACCTTGGCGTCGGCATTCGAGCAGAACCATTTCTCGCCATGCAGGCGCCAATGGTCGCCCTCCTGCACCGCGATCGTGGTCAAGGTGCCGACGTCGGAGCCGCCTTCCTTCTCGGTCATGAACTGGCCGCCCTGCGTCAGCTTCGCCATGTCGGTCTGGGTCAGGCCGGCGAGATATTTGTCCTGCAATTGCTCGCTGCCGAAATTCGCCAGCAGCTTGGCGCAGCCGTCGGTGACGTTGATCGGGCAGCCGAGCCCGAACTCGGCCTGATTGAACAGGAAAGTGAAGGCGTGCTTGGCGGCGACCGGATATTTGTCGGGCCAGCCGAGAATGCCCTTGCGGATCGACATCGCATGAATGCCGAACTCGCCGAAGGCGGCGCGCTCCAGCTCGCGATAGGCCGGATGATATTCGATCCACTGCATGTCGCGGCCGAAGCGGTCGCGCTGGTGCAGCACCGGGCCGTGGCGATCGGCAAGCCGCGCGCATTCGTCGAGATAGCCGCCGGCAAGCTGGCCCAAGCCGGTCGAGATGCGGTTCGATGTGGCGGAACAAAGCGTCGGGCAGATGGATGCGCAGCAGATCGGTCAGGGCGGGATCGGCGCGGTAGAAATTCATGCCCGTGGTGTCGGGCGCCAGCAGATCCGGCCGCGCCCCACCGGTCATGATGTCGTCGCGCTTCAAGAACTGGTGCATGTGGAATTCCTGGTCGTTTCGTCCCGAAGCCGAATTATGCTTTCTGATGCTGGCTACGATCCATGTTCTCGCGCGAATGTGGAGCGGATGCCATAGGAACTTGGCCGTATTGTCCCTAGATGCATAGCGCCCTGCATTGGAGGAAAGCCCATGGACAGTCCGAAATACAAGACCGCGCTGATCGTCGGCGCCGGCGAGGGCCTCAGCGCCTCGCTGGCGCGGCTGTTCGCCCGCGAGAAGATCCGCATCGCGCTCGCCGCGCGCAAGGTCGAGAAGCTCGGCGCGCTCTGCGCACGAGACCGGCGCGCGCGCCTTTGCCTGCGATGCCACCAATCCGGATGAGGTCGAGCGGCTGTTCGGCCTGGTCGAGCGCGAGATCGGCACGCCCGATCTCGTGGTCTACAACGCCAGCGGCCGCGCACGCGGGCGCATTCGTCGATCTGGTGCCGGCGGAGGTGGCGCAGGCGATCGCGGTGCAGCGCGTTCGGCGGCTTCCTGGTGGCACAGCAGGCCGCACAAGCGCATGCTGCCGAACAAGCACGGCGCGATCCTGTTCACCGGCGCCTCGGCCAGCGTCAAGGGCTATGCGCAATCGGCGCCGTTCGCGATGGGCAAGTTCGCGCTGCGCGGCCTTGCGCAGAGCATGGCGCGCGAGCTGTCGCCGCAGGGCATCCATGTCGCGCATTTCGTCATCGACGGCGGCATCCGCAGCGCCGCGCGGCCGAGACCCGGCCGACAAGCCGGATTCGATCCTCGATCCCGACGCCATCGCGCTGAGCTACTGGAACGTGCTGCAGCAGCCGCGCAGCGCCTGGAGCTGGGAAGTCGAGCTGCGGCCGTGGGTGGAGAAGTTTTGACATCGCCAACTTCTCCGCTGTCATTCCGGGGCGGTGCGAAGCATCGAGCCCGGAATCCATCTCACGACGTCATCAGCGGCCAAATGGATTCCGGGCTCGCGCTTCGCGCGCCCCGGAATGACGACCTCATAATGATCGCGATGGATCGCTCAACGAAAAGAAACTTTGGGAGGCACGACATGTCCACTGAGATCACCATCGACACCGGCACCGATGAGCTGCTCTGCGTGATCCGCGACCGCGTCGCGATCATCACGCTGAACCGCCCGGAGGCGCGCAATGCGCTGTCGGACAATCTCAGCCCGGCGCTGCGGCGGATGATCAAGAGCTGCGGCGACAATCCCGATGTCGGCGCGGTGCTCGTCACCGGCGCCGGCACGGCGTTCTGTGCCGGCGGTGACGTCAAAGGCATGGGCGCGCATCGCGATCCCAAGAAGCTTGCGATGTCCCATGAGGAGAAGGTTGCCGATCTCAAGCAGCGGCAGAGCCTGCTGACAGGCGCGCTGCATCGGCCTGCGCAAGCCGACCATTGCCGCCCTGCCCGGCGCGGCAGCCGGCGCTGGCCTGGCGATCGCGCTGGCTTGCGATATCAGGATCGCGGCGCAATCGGCCTTCATCGCCACCGGCTATCTGCGGATCGGGCTGAGCGGCGATTACGGCATCGCCTGGCTGCTGACGCGGCTGATTGGCACGGCGCGGGCGCGCGAATTGATGTTCACCGGCGAGAAGGTCGATGCCGACAGATGCGCGCAGATCGGTCTGGTCAATCGCGTGGTGCCGGACGAGCGTCTGCAGGAGGAGGCATTTGCGTTCGCGAGATCGCTGGCGGAGGGTCCGTCGCTGGCGCTGCGGGCGATGAAGGACAATCTGGATGATGCGCTCACGGTGGATTTCGACACCGCGCGTGACCGCGAGGCCGAACGCCTGATCCCGCTGACGATGATCAGCCGATCACAAGGAGGCGGTGCAGGCCTTCATCGAGAAGCGCAAGGCGGTGTTCAGGGGAAGCTGATCCTGCTTCCGGCAGCTCAGTGCGCCGGCAGCTCGACGGCAGGCTTTGTTGTCGCAACGAGCCGCAAGCTCGCGCAGGGAACGCCACTGCTTGATTGCGCAATTCGCTTCTCGAAACGCACCAGCCTCCAGTCCTCGGGATGTTGCCGAAACGCATAGCCGGACTTTTTCGCCAAGCGCGATCATGACATCGTTGGAGCGCAGCGTGTCGCCGAACATGCAGATCGGCGCCGAGCGCGGCGGCTCGGCACTCCAGGTTCTGCAGCAGCGCCGGGCCGATGCCATGGCCCTGCCAGCGATCCTGCACCGAGAGGCCGAACTCGACGCTGTCATTCTCGGGATGAAACGCATATCGCGCCTCGCCGACGATGCGCTCGACATCGTCGTCGGACATGCTCGCGACGAGGCTGAAACGATCGTCGTCGCCCGGTATGGATGAAATCATCGAGCACCGTCGCCGGCAGTTCGCTCATGGCGCCGAGGAAGCGTTTGTAGCGCGAGGCGGAGCTGAGGCCACGCACATAGGCCTGCAGCTCCTCGGCATCGCCAGGCGTCGACGAAGCGCAATGTCGACCGCTTCGCCGCGGGGTGTGGACCACGTCGGAATATTGACCGAGATCGGCGAGGTTCAGCTTCAACATGGCCCGCTCCAATCGCGCTGCTTCGTAAGACGGGACCGCCGGCATCCTCGTTGCTGAGCGATGCCGGCGCGGCGGCTCATCAAGCCCGCCAGAACGGCTTATCGATCTCGTAGGCGATATCGCCCCGCGACAGGCCAAGGTCATGCAGATCGCGTTCGGACCAGCGCGCCAATTCATGGCGGGACTGGTAGCGCTCGCGCCAGAGCTGAAGCGTCTCACCGAGCCCGCCCAAGTGCCGGTTGCATGATGATTTGTCATTGGTGAGGAGACGCAAGTGGACATGGACACCTCCTACAGGTAACTTGCTGACAGTACGTAGGCTCGTTTTGCACCGCCCACAAACGACACTTTAAGCCGCTTCGGATGAGATTAATTCATGGGTCTGAGCCTGCCCGAATGAACGCCCGCCTGCCTTCCCTCAATGGCCTGCGCGCGTTCGAGGCCGCCGCGCGGCACCTGAGCTTCACCCGCGCGGCGTCCGAGCTGAACGTGACGCAGACCGCGATCAGCCATCAGATCAAGCGGCTCGAGGACGAGCTGGGCATCCGCCTGTTCGTCCGCAACAACCGCAGTCTCGAACTGACGTCACAGGCCCGCGATTATCTGCCGCTGGTGCGAGCGGCGTTCGACGATCTGCGGCTCGCGACCGAGCGGCTGGTGCGCAAGAGCGACGGCAAGGTGCTCACCGTCTCCACGATCGCCTCGCTCGCCGCCAAATGGCTGCTGCCTCGGCTCTCGGCGTTCCAGGAGGAGCATCCCGGCATCGACGTCCGCATCACCACCTCGACCAGCCTGGTCGATTTCAAGAGCGGCGACGTCGATGCCGCGACTCCGCTACGGCCGCGGCCACTGGCCGGGCGTGCGCGCCGAATGGCTGATGGCGGACGAGCTGTTTCCAGTCTGCAGTCCGGCGCTGCTGCAAGGCAACAAGCCGCTGCGCTGTCCGCAGGACCTCGCCCATCACACGCTACTGCACACCAGCGGCGGCTATGATGACGACTGGCGACTGTGGCTCACCGCAGCCGGCCTGCCGGCCTCGATCTCGAAACAGGGCGGCCTGAGCTTCGACCTCATTTTCGTGACCATCCAGGCCGCAATCGATGGGTTTGGCGTCGCGCTCGGCCGCACGTCCTACGTGCAGGACGACATTGCCAAGGGCCGACTCGTGGTCCCTTTCAAGATCGCACTGCCGGCCGATGCCGGCTTCTACCTGGTATCGCCGGAGGGCCGCACCGATCCGCCGAAGCTGCGCGCGTTCCGGCAGTGGGTCAAAGCCGCAGCGCAAGCCAAGTCCTGAACGTTTCACGCGGGATAATGCTGCTGCGCCAGATCGGATTCCGGTTGGCCAGCCCGCGGCGGCGTGGCAAGTTGCCCAGCGATATCAACACGGCTGGCGAGAACGCTCTTCCGCGCGGGCCAATATGACGGGGAGGGAGATTTCGCATGTCGCAAACCACGACGACGCAACCCACAGCTCTCAAGTCGCGGGTCGGTGCGATCCTGCGGGCGACCAGCGGCAATTTCCTCGAACAGTTCGACTTCTTCCTGTTCGGCTTCTACGCCATCCCGATCGCGAACGCTTTCTTTCCTTCCTCGAATGACACTGCCGCATTGCTGAAGGCCTATGGCGTTTTCTGGCTCGGCGCGCTGATGCGCCCAGTCGGCGCCGTCGTGCTTGGCGCTTACATCGACAGGATCGGCCGCCGCCAGGGCCTGATCTTCACGCTTTCGCTGATGGCCATCGGCACCGTGGTGATTGCCTTTTGCCCGGGCTACGCGGCCATCGGCGTAGCTGCGCCCGTCATCGTGCTGCTCGGCCGCCTGTTGCAGGGCTTCTCCGCCGGCGTCGAACTCGGCGGCGTGTCGGTCTATCTCGCCGAGATTTCGACGCCGGGCAATCGCGGCTTCTACACCTCGTTTCAATCCTCCAGCCAACAGGTTGCGATTTTCGTCGCCTCGATCATCGGCTTTATCCTGAGCGAAGCCATCCCCGGTGATGTCGTTCTCGGGTCGATCGGCGGCATCGCCAAATGGCGTATCCCGTTCCTGGTCGGCTGCCTCATCATCCCGGTCATCTTCATGCTGCGCCGGTCGCTGGAAGAAACACCGGCCTTCCTCGCCATGAAAAAGCATCCGACGGCATCCGAGGTGTTTGCATCCGCGCTCGAAAACTGGCGCATCGTCATTCTCGGCATGATGATCGCCGTCCTGACCACGACAACCTTCTATTTCATCACGGTCTACGGCCCTGGCTTCGGCAAGGAGCTCAAGCTGTCGCCTGCGAGTTCGCTCCTTGTGACTTTGCTGGTTGCCGTGACGAATTTCTGCTGGAATCCCGTCGGCGGGGCCGTGTCTGACCGGGTCGGCCGCAAACCGGTGCTACTGACTATCGCCGTCCTAACGCTGCTGACCGCCTATCCGGCCCTGCATTGGCTGGCTGCCGCGCCGAGCTTCGGCAAGCTGCTTGCGGTCGAGATGATGTTCTCGTTCTATTTCGGCGTCTACAGCGGCACCATGCTCGGCTGCCTGGTCGAGATCGTGCCGGCCCATGTCCGCACCACATGCTTCTCGATTGCCTTCGCACTGGCGGCCGGGCTGTTCGGCACCTTCACGCCCTACGCATCGACCAAGCTGATCCAGTGGACGGGCGACAAGGCCTCTCCCGCCTACTGGCTGATGTGCGCCGCCGTGCTCGGCATCATCGCCGCGCTGATCGTCTATCGCGGCGGCCGCCAGGCGGTCGCGGCACGCGAGCCCGTGATGGTGTGACGATTGCGCGCCGGCCGGACGGTACTCGTTCGGCCGGTCGCCTTGTCTGCCCGCTGCTGCCATGGCAAGGGCCTGACCAGAAAGGCCTGAAACCATGCAGCATCTCGTGGGTATCGCAGAACGTATCGCGCAGCGGCTCACCGCGCGCAAACAGACCATCGCGGTCGCTGAATCATCGACCGGCGGACTGATCGCGGCATCGCTGCTCGCCGTGCCCGGTGCATCTGCCTATTTCCTCGGTTCGGCGGTGGTCTATACGCGCGATGCGCGGCGCATCCTGATGGACATTCCAGATGACGCGATGAAGGGCATCCGCTCGGCGTCGGAGCCTTATGCAAAGCTCTTGGCGGAGCGCATTCGCCAGCGTTTCTCGGCCGATTGGGGCCTGTCGGAAACCGGCGCCGCCGGCCCGACCGGCAACCGCTATGGCGACGCTGCCGGACATAGCTGCATGGCGGTGGCAGGCGCCGAGACCAGCGTGATCACGCTCGAGAGCGGCAACAATGACCGTTTCGGCAACATGCAGCTGTTCGCGCAGACGGCGCTGGAGTTGTTGTTGAAGCGGTTGGATCAGTAGCGGCGCGATCGTCCGGGCAAGTGCATGTAACAGCTTTCCGCTGTCGTCCCGGCCAAGCGAGCGTAGCGAGCGCGAGCCGGGATCCATAACCACCGAAGGCTTTTTTACGAAGGCTGGAGCTCCAGCTCGTCCTAATCACATCGTGCTATGGTTATAGGTCCCGGCTCAAGGCCGGGACGACACCGAATTTGTTGGGCGGCCGTTGCCCACCAATGACGGCGCCTCACTTCTCCCGGAAGGCGCGCATCAGCTGGTCGTTGAGCGGCTTCATCAGATAGGACAATACGGTGCGGTCGCCGGTCTGCACGAAGGCTTCCGCCGGCATGCCCGGGATCAGCTTGACCTCGCCGAGGCGGGCGATCTCCTCCGGCGGCATCGAGACGCGGATCGTGTAGTAGCTCTGGCCCGTGCGCTGGTCGGTGGTGACGTCGGGCGAGACGCGGCTGACCACGCCGTTCAATTCCGGCGTGGTGCGCTGGTTGAAAGCCGACAGCCGCAGCAGCGTCTTCTGTCCGATCTGCAGCTTGTCGATGTCCTGCGGGTTGACCTTGGCCTCGACCTGCAGATCGTCGGTCTGCGGCACGATCAGCATGATGGTGTCGCCGGCGCTGATGACGCCGCCGACCGTGTGCACCGCGGATTGCAGCACCATGCCGTCCTGCGGCGCGCGGATGTCGACGCGGCGAAGCTGGTCCTCGGCGGTGATCTTGCGCTCGACGAATTCGCCGATCTTGTCGTGCGTCTCGCGCAGATCCTTGGAGACCTCGCCCATCATGTCCTTGTCGACCTGGATGATCTGAAGCTCGGTCTCGGTGATCTTGCCCTTGGCTTGGGCGCGCGAGGCGATGTACTGCGCCCGCTCGCCATTGAGCCGCGCCGTGTCGCGCTCCAGCGTGGTCAGGCGCGAGATCTGCACCAGATGCTGGTCGTAGAGCTGGCGTACGCCGTCAAGCTCCTTCTGCACCAGCGCGATCTCCTGATCCTTGGACGCGACCTGCGCGGTCAGGCCCTCGATCTCCTCGTTGAGCTGGCGCACGCGCTCATGCATCTGCGCCTTCTGCCCGGCGCGGCCATTGACGCGTACGTCGAACAGCTTGGTCTCGCTGGCCATCAGCGCCTGCACGTCGGGATCCTCGGCGCGGGAGGTGAGTTCCGGCGGGAACGCGATCTTGTCGAGACCGCGCTGCTCGGCCTCCAGCCGCGCGGCGCGCGCCCATAGCGCATCGAGATTCTTGGTGACGATCGCGAGGCTCGCCTTTGTCACCGTGTCGTCGAGCCGCACCAGGATATCGCCGGCCTTGACCACGTCGCCATCGCGGGCGCGCAGCTCGCCGACGACGCCGCCGGTCGGATGCTGCACCTTCTTGACGCTGGATTCGACCACGATCTGGCCCGGCGCGATCAGCGCGCCGGAGATCTGTTGCGTCGCCGCCCAGCCGCCGAGGCCGCCAGCCACCAGGACGACCATGGAAAGTCCGACAATCAGATGCAGCCGGATCGAGCTGCGAACGCCCAGCGGTCGGCTTCCGGCCAACGCTGGCGCACCGATGACCTGGCTGCTGCTCACGGCCTGCGTCATGGCTTCGCCACTCCCTGCTCGGAGACGATCTTGATCGGCGCCGGCGTCGTTACCCGCGGCTGCAGCACTTGCGCCAGCACGGTCTCCTTCGGGCCGAACGCCTGCACGCGACCGTCCTTCATGACCAGCACCTGATCGACCGCCTCGATGCCGACCGGCCGGTGTGCCACCACGATCACGATGGCGCCGCGCGCCCGGGCCGAGCGCACCGCGCGCGACAGCGCCTCATCGCCGTCGGTATCGAGATTGGAGTTCGGCTCGTCGAGCACGATCAGGAACGGATTGCCATACAATGCACGCGCCAGCGCCACGCGCTGCGCCTGCCCTGCCGACAGTGCCGTGCCCTGCTCGCCGACCTCCGTGTTGTAGCCGTCGCGCATCTTGACGATCATGTCGTGCACGCCGGCCTCCTTGCCGGCCGTGATGATGGCATCGGCATTGGCGTCGGGGTCGAAGCGGGCGATGTTCTGCGCCACCGTTCCTGCGAACAGCTCGACATCCTGCGGCAGGTAGCCGATGTGGCGGCCGAGCTCGTCGGACTGCCACTGGTCGAGTGCGGCGCCATCGAGCCGGACCTTGCCGCGCACCGGCTGCCAGACGCCGACCAATGCCCGTATCAGCGACGACTTGCCCGAGGCGCTCGGCCCGATCACGCCAAGGCCCTGGCCGGCTGCGAGCGTGAAGCTCACGTCCTGCACGATGGCGCGCTGATCGCCGGGCGCCACGATGCTGATCGCTTCGACCGACAATTGGCTCGACGGCGGCTGCAGCAGTGTCGGCACGGGCCGTACCGGCATCCGGTCCAGCAGCTGGTTGAGCCGGCGCCAGCTTTGCCGCGCGGCGACGAAGCTCTTCCAATGCGCGATCGCGAGATCGACCGGCGCCAGCGCCCGCGCGCTGAGGATCGACGAGGCGATGATGATGCCGGCGGTCGCCTCCTGGTGGATCACGAGCGTGGCGCCGACCGCGAGCACCGCGGACTGCAGCATCATGCGCAGCACCTTGGCGATGGCGCCCAGGCCACCCGAGACGTCGCTGGCGCGCTGATTGCCCGAGAGGTAGCGCTCGTTGGCCTCGTTCCAGCGCTGCCGCAGGCGGCCCGCCATGCCCATCGCGACCAGCACCTCGGCATTGCGGCGGCTGGCCTGCGCGAGGTCGCTGCGGCGGGTCGCGAGCGCCAGCGCGTCCTTGGCCGGCTGCCGGGTCATGTACTCGGTGACGAGCGTCAGGGTCACCAGAATGATGGCGCCGGCAAGCGCCGTGATGCCGATGAACACGTGAAAGGCGAAGCAGATCGCCAGATACAGCGGCAGCCAGGGCAGGTCGAAGAACGCGCTCGGCCCCTGGCTGCCGAGAAAGGCTCGGATATTGTCGAGGTCGCGCAGCGGCTGCAGCCCCTCGCTGCGCCCAGCGATCAGCGGCAACCGCACGATGGTTTCGAACACGCGTGCATTCAGGCTCTCGTCCAGCGCCGTTCCGACCCGTCCCAGGATGCGGCTGCGAATGAGATCGAGCACGCCTTGGGCCAGATAGAGGCCGGCCGCCAGGATCACGAGGCCGATCAGGGTCGGAACGCTGCGGCTCGGCAGCACGCGGTCATAGACCTCGAGCATGAAGATCGAGCCGGTGAGGTAGAGCAGGTTGATGATGCAGCTCATCACGCCGACGCCGAGAAAGGCGCTGCGACAGCTGCGCAACGCCTCATTCAACTCGGAACGCCTCGCGCCAAGTGCGGCCGCCATTCAGCAAATCTCTTCAAGCAATCGCAGGAGGTGCCGATCATCGATCTCGGATTCGGCAGCAATGGTATGAAATATACCGGCTTTTGCCACAACCGTCCAACTACGGGGCCATTAACCTAAATGACGCCGTTGGTCCTGTGTCGCGGCAGCCGAACAAACGTTCGACGACGCGACGCGCACGAGATGAATGGTGGAACCGGTGGGGCGCTAAAACCGGCTGCCCCGCCGCAGCAATCCGACGATCAGTAGCAAAATGACGGCGCCGAGCGCGGAATAGACGATCTCGGACACCAAGCCGCGACCGAGATGAATGCCGAGCTTCGGGAACAGCAGGCTCGCGATCAGCGCGCCCAGGATACCGACGATGATATCTCCGATGACGCCAAAGCCTGCGCCGCGCACGATTTTGCCGGCGAGCCAACCCGCCACCAGGCCGACGAACAAAACGACCAGCAACCCTTCGCTCGACAGATACATGATCAAGTCCTCACGCGCTGCGGTTCCCGGTGCCGCAACCTCAGCATAGCGGAGCTGACGCATCAGGACGACCGTCAGACGCGCTCCCGAGCCGCAATCGAGCCGCTTTGTCGTCGACCGTTACGTCGCCGCAACACTCGGGGCTCCGCCCAATGAAGCGCGCCAGCCCTCCAGAGCGACGTCCCTGATCGCGACGAGACTGGTCATGGCAAAGTCGGCACCCGGGCGTGGAAATCGGTGGCGCGCTGGAACGCGGCGCCGATGGTCAGCACCGTCGCCTCGTCGAAGGCGCGGCCGATCAGCTGCATGCCGATCGGCAGGCCCGCGGACGAGAAGCCGGTGGGAATCGCCAGCGACGGCAGCCCGAGATAGTTGATCGGGCGGGTGAAGCGCGTCAGCCGCTGGATCACGGCCTCCGCGCTAGGTGCGCCGCCGACATCGCTCTCGGCAATTGTGGGCGCCGCGACCGGCGATACCGGGGCGATCACGGCATCGACGCCCGAGGTCGCCGCGATATGCGCGGCCAACGCCGTACCGCGCCAGCGCAGTGCCTCCAGATAGGTCACGCCTGAGATCGCCAGCGCGTTCTGCAACCGCATCAGCACCTGCGGACCATAATCCTGCGGCCGCTCGATCAGCCAGCGCTTGTGGAAGGCTGCGGCCTCGACGGCGAGCACGATCTGGGACGCCGCGGAGAGCTGGCGATGATCAGTCAGCTCGACCTGCACGACATCGGCGCCTTCGGCCTTCAACGTCGCGACCGTGGTATCCAGCGCCTTGGCGACGTCGGCATCGAGGTCGTCGACATAGAAGGATTTGGGCACGCCGATCCTCAGGCCCTTGAGCGAGGCCTTGGTCGCGGCGAGATAGTCCTGCACGGGCTCTGCGCTGGCGGTCGGATCCTCCGGATCGGCGCCGGCCATCAGGCCGAGCAACAGCGCGCAATCCTCGGCGGTCTGCGCCAGCGGGCCGACCGTGTCGAGCGAGTGCGACAGCGGCATCGCGCCGGCGCGGCTGACGCGACCCCATGTCACTTTCAGCCCGGTGACGCCGCAGAAGTGCGCCGGCATCCGGATCGAACCGCCGGTATCCGAGCCGAGCGCGGCAAAGGTCAACCGCGCGGCAACCGCCGCGCCGGAGCCTGAGGAGGAGCCGCCGGTAACGCGACCGTGCTTCCAGGGATTGTGCACCGCGCCGTAATGCGCGTTGTGGCCGGTCGGACCGTAGGCGAACTCCGCCATCTGCAGGGTGCCGAGCCGGACCGTGCCCGCGTCCTTCAGCCGCTGCAGCGCCGTCGAGGTCGTGGTTGCGACGAAGTCGCGCCGGATCAGCGAGCCGCAGGTCGAGACATGACCGGCGTCGTAGTACATGTCCTTGTGCGCCAGCGGCACGCCATGCAGCGGGCCCTTGAGATTGCCCTTGGCAAGCTCAGCATCGGCTTCGGCTGCCGCCTTCAGCGCCGGCTCGGATTCGATCGCCATGAAGGCGTTGAGATGCGGCTGCCACTGCGCGATGCGGTGCAGGCAGGCGCGCGTCACCTCGTGCGAGGACAGCTGCTTCTCCGCGATCGCCCTGGCGACCTCGGCCAGCGTCATCAATGCGGGCTCAGTGCTCATCGCGTCACCTTCAGATGCTGCGCCACGACGTAGCTGGCCGGCTCCAGATCAAACGGCAGAGTGCCGGCGATCGCCGCAAAGCCCTCCAGCGCCGGGCCGATCGAATTGGCGATTTGGGTCGCCGTCTCCTTGTCGACGGGGACCCCTGCGGCCTCCGCCATCGCGCTCACGTTCTGAGGTGTCGGTTTGGTCATGGGGTGTCTCGCTGTTCAGCCGCAAGCGGCAGATGGCTGTGTTCCGATTCCGGCATCGCCATGCGGCACGCCGCCTGATGGCCCATACTATCGAGCGGCGCGAGCTTTGGGACTGCATTTGCGCAGAGCGGCTCCGCGCAATGACAGAGCTAATGAACGATGTACGGTGGGCAAAGCGAAGCGTGCCCACCATTGTCGCACCGGAAGATGCGGCGGGGCGGCGCGTTGCGACCCACCCTACGAAGTATCGGCGACCTACTTCGTCAGCAATGCATGGGCGCCGCTCCAGTCCTCCGCCGGCGGGTTGGCCTGGTAGTCGTGGATGCGCGCCTCATAGAGATCGTAGAGCCGCGCGAGCGTGTACGCCTCGTCGGACCTGCGGCCGCGCGCGATCGCGGCCAGCGCCTCCTCCCAGTCCTGGCTGCGATACGCGGCCAGCATCTCGATGGTGAGATTGCGCAGGCGCTGGAAGTGCTCCGAATGCATGATCTCCTCGCGGCCCGCGATGGCATAGATCACCTCCGGCTCGCTCTTGCCCTTCACCATAATGAAGTCGAGCTCGATGATCGCGAAGCGGTCCTTCACCGCCATTGCGGTGCTGGAGCCGACGATGATCGGAAAGCCGTATTCCTTGGTCTGGCCTTCGAGGCGGGAGGCGAGATTGACGCTGTCGCCGAGCGCCGAATAGTTGAACTTCAGGTCGGAGCCCATGTTGCCGACCACGCCGGTGCCGGTGTTGAGGCCGATGCCGACCTTGAGCGGAATGTAGACGTGACCGCCGTCCTTCGCCTCCTGCTCGCGCGCCGCGTTGACCGCATCGATGCGCTCCAGCATGTCGAGCGCAGCCGCACAGGCATTGACCTGATGATCGGAATCTTCGTGCGGCGCGTTCCAGAATGCCATGATGGCGTCGCCCATGTATTTATCGACATAGCCCTTGCGCCCGATGATGGCATTGGTCAGCGGCGTCAGAAAGCGGTTCATCAGCTGGGTCAGGCCCTGCGGGTCGTGCTTATAGCTCTCCGAGATCGAGGTGAAGCCGCGCACGTCCGAGAACATGATGGTGATCTCGCGCTCCTCACCACCGAGCACGAGCTTCTCCGGCGACTGCGCGAGCTGCTCGACCAGCGCCGGCGACAGATACTGACCGAAGGCTGAACGGATCTGGCGGCGTTGGCTCTGCTCGCGCACGAAGCTCGCGAAGGTCAAGGTCAGGTAGATTGCCGTGGTCGACAGCAATGGATAGGTGAAGTCGAGCAAAAGCTGGTGCTGCGTGTAGCTGTACCAGGAGATGCCGATCAGAACGGAGGCGAACAGCGCGCCGAGCACGATCAATGTCACCGCGCCGAGCCGCGGAGCGAACACGATCACGAGCAGGCCGAGCAGCAGGGCCGCGCCGAATTCGGCGGTGATGCCCCATGTCGGCAGCCGCAAGGTCGCACCGGTCAACGCGCCCTCCAGCACCTGGGCATGTACCTCGACGCCCGGCATCACCGGCGATACCGGCGTGGTCTTGATATCGTTGAGCCCGATCGCGGAAGGACCGATCAGCACCAGCTTGCCGGCGATCTTCTCCGGCGGCGCGCGTCCCTCCAGCACGTCGATCGCCGAGACATAGATCGAGGGGTCGCGGCGGGCATAGCGGATCCAGATCTGGCCGTTGCGATCGGTCGGGATCTGGAAGCCGCGCAGACCGAGGCCGAGAATGCCGCTCTGATCGGCCTTGATGAAGATCGTGTCCGAACGGCTCGCCACCCGCAGCATCTCGAAGCTGAGCGACGGCATGATCACGTCCTGGGCCCGCATGATCATGGGCACGCGGCGGACGATGCCGTCGCGCTCGGCCCTGATCGTGAACAGGCCGCGGCCGGCTGCGGCATGTTCGAGCACCGGCACGTTGCGCAGCAGGCCGGGAAAACTGACCATGAACTGCTGCGGCTCGCCGACCATGCCGAAGCCGGTCACCGGCAGCGTCTTGTCAAGGCTCGCATGAACGTCCGGGCCGCCGGATTCGCCGAGCACCACGCGCGAGCCAACGAGAGCGTCGGCAAGCATCTGGTCATTCGAAGGCAGCGCCCGCAGCTTGTCGCGCGTCGCCTCGTCGAGACCAGGAAAGGTGTCGGCGGCGATCGCGGGGTTGAGGCGGTCGGGCTCGGCGAAAACGACGTCGAAGGCGATCACGGCCGCCCCGAGCTGGGTCAGTCTGGTAACGATCTCGGCGAGGCGTGTGCGCGGCCATGGCCACTGGCCGAGCATGGGATCGGCAAGGCTTTTTTCGTCGATATCGACGATGGTGACCGGACGGATCGTCTTTGCCCGCGGCGCGATCACCTGGAAATTGTCGAAGGTGCGGACCCGCAACTCCTGAATCGGCGCCGGATCGGCCACGCGCAACGCGGCGAAGCCGATCAAAAGCAACAGGCATATCGCCCGCGCATAGCCGAACCGGCGCGCAAACCATCGGGGCACGGCTCGGAGACGTCTCATCTGCTATCCAGGGTCGGCGTCGCGGTCGGTTGCATCAAGGGATCGACCGCTCCCTTATCATCGACCCGACACGGCTTGGCAACGCCGCAGACGTCCTGTCCCGAACGGGCGGGACAGCGCATCAGACGATGTGGAAATCGTTCTGATGCACGGTAAGCTGCGCGAGCGTCACGCCCTTCAGCGTGATCGTCTCATGCGCGGCGTCGACCAGGACCGTATCGTGGTTCGCATTCGCGGCATGGGCGCCGTTCAGAACGTCCTGTGTCGACGCGCCGAACAGCGAATGGTCGAGCTCGAGCACGTCCTTGTTGACGTCGAAATCGGCGATGGTGGCGCTGCCGAAATGCGGATTGAAGACGAAGGTGTCGTTGGCGCCTTTGCCGAAGATGGTCACGCCGCCGCCGACGTCGTCGAACGTATCGTTCTGGGCGGTACCGGTCACGGTCGATGAACCGTTCCCGGTGATGCTGATAGTCAGCGGTTGCAGGCCGAAACTGCCATGCCCATCGCTGACCTTGGCCTGATAGGTGATGGTCAGCGTGTCGCCCGGCTCCAGGAAACCGAGATCCGCGTCTGTCGGATCATAGCTCCAGTGCAGCACGTCGGCCTTGCCGTCGGAGCTGACGCTGTCGAACTTGATCGCGCTGGATTCGGCCAGCGCATCGACATCGATGTTGGACGGCAGATGCGACGAGCCGTTGTACTTGACGACGGCATCGCCGACCACCGCAGCCGTGAGCGTGTCGCCGATGTCCTTGTCGGTCACGGTCAGCGTGCCGGTCACGGCGCTTGCGAGCTTGACATGGGAATCGTGGAGATAGCCCGCAGAGACGTTGTCGAGCTCGAACGCGTTCTGACTGCTTTCCAGTACCACCTTGGTGAAAGGCGCCAGATCGAGGAATTCGACATAGCCGTTGGACGCCAGCGAGCCCTGGCCGCCATTGGCGAGCAGCGGCGCGATATCGTCGCCGCCATAGGACGCGACGAGCTTGTCGCCGTTGTAGAACTCGATGCCATTGTAGCTGTCGACCGAACCCCAATACAGCCCAAAACTGTTCTGCTGGTGGTCGAAGGTGATGGTCTCGTGGCTGTAATCGCCGATGCTGAGATAGTTGGTGCTGTCCTGGCCGCCATCGCCGACATAGGGCGCGGCCGAGACCGAGGAGGAGCCGTGCACGACCCCGGCGTCACCGCTCCCGTCGAACCACGCATGCAGCGCGGTGCTGTAGAAATCGCCGTGTCCATGGCCGTTGTTGGAGGCCGAACCAGCTTGCTGATGGTCGAAGGTCTCGGTCGAGAGGCCGGCGGTGTTCATGGTGCCGGCAGCCAGTACGGTCGGTGATTTCGACAGGATGACCGTCTGCACCGCAGGGTTGGTCTCGCCGAGGATGATTGGCGCGTCTTCAGCGCCGTGAATCGTGACCGTCACGGGCACGGCGAAGGCGGGGGCGCCCTGCTGGTCGTCGATGGTCACGGTCGCTTTGACCGTCAAAGTCTGGTCGACCCCAAGGAAATCCAGCGCGCCGTCCGCGACCTTGTAGCTCCAGTCGACGGTGCCGTTGTTCGTGCTGCCGGATCGCTGGATCGTCAGCGCCTGTTCCAGCGCAGTGATCTGCGCCGGCGTCAGCGACGCCGTCATGTCGGTGTGATCGGCCGCAGTCCATGTCAGCGTCGGCGTCGACATCGTCGCGACCGGCCGGTCGGTAAGGTCGACGTCGCCGAAGTGGATCGTCGCCGCCCGTGCTGTCGATGTGGGACGAGCCCTTGGTGTTGGCCAGCTCGTTGATCGTACCACTTTGGGGCGCGTCGGCTACCGCAACGACCGGCGCCTCGTCGCTGGCGTTGAGCGTGATGAGCGTGCCGCCATGCCCGTCATCGGAGCTCGCGAAATGCGCACGGCTGTAATCGGTGCCGCTCAGCGTGAGGCTTACCGTGTGACCATCGCTGTCGCTGACGGTCAGCACACCTGAGACGGCGTCGTAGGTTGCTGTGGGGTCATCGGCGAACTTGATCGCTGTGAGATCGAGCTTGTCCGAGATTCCGAGGCCCTTGACGATACTGGCCGAACCGCAGGCATCCAATACCAGCTCGCTGCCGCCGTCTCCGTCGAACTTCACCACTTGCGCATCGGCGCCGCCGAGCTCCAGCGTGGCACCGGCATCGATCGTGATCGACCCCGTTCCGGTGACCGCGCCGCCAATGTCGAGCGTGCCGCACCTCACCTCGATGGTCCCGTCGTTGATGACGGCGCCGCTGATCGCGCTGAAGCCGCTCGCATCGAGCGTACCGGACACATGGAAGCTGCCGTCACCTGTCACGCAGGTATCAGCGAGATCCAACACCGCACCGGTATCCACGGTGAAGGTGCCGGCATTGCCGACGTGAGCATCTGACAACATCACGGCCGTGCCGTGGATATCGAGCGTCCCGACCGTGCCGATGCAGAGCGTGCCGCCGCTGATCGTCGTATCGCCGTCGAGCACCAGCGTCGACGCCACCGGCTGGCCGGAATCGTCATCGACCACGATCGTGCCGGTCCTGCCGTTGTCGATATGAACGCTATCGAAGGTCGTCGCGAGCGCGGTCTCGACATGCACGGTGCCGGCATTGAAGAACTCACCGCCAGAGATCGTGCTGTGATCGAGCACCAGCACCGATCCCTGCTCCACCTCGACGGCGCCGTAGTCACTGGTGATGCTCACGCCCGACAGCGTAGCGCCGCCGGCTGTGGTGACATCGAGCGCGCCGCAGGGCTCGAGCGTCAGATCGGCGCTCGTAATGGTGACACCGTTCTGCAGCGTCAGGGTGACCGGTGGCGGCCCGCCGTCGTCAAACGCGACGTTTTCCAGCATCCAGTCGCCGCCGTCCTGCGTCGGCGTACCGATCACGATGGCGCCGCTATCGACTGTGCTGCCATCCAACGCGCTGTCGCCGATGACGTCGATCTCGCCTGAATTATGCACGATGCCGCCGGCGATAGCCGTATTCGTCAGCGCGAGCGCGGCACCAATCGCGATGGTGATCGTCGCAGCCGCATCGTTGGTGACGGTCTCACGGTCGAGGACATTGCCCGTCGCCTTGACCGAGATGTCTCCGGAATTACCGAGCGTGCCACCGATCAGCGAGGCCAGGCCGGTCAGCGCGAGGGTGCCGCCGCTCGCATTGATGATCTGTCCGCCGCTGATGCTGGCATCGGTCAGGGAGAGAGTGGCATCTTTGTTGACCGTGATGGCGCCGTCGCAATTGTCGAAACTGGTGCCGACGTCGAGCGCAAGCGCGCCATGCGCGAGGATGTTCAGCGCATGGTTGGCAGTGACGGTCTCGTCATGGAACGCATTGGCGCTACCGGAAACCGTCAGCGTGCCTGAATTGGCCAGCGTCCCGTCGCTCAGCACGCCACCGCCGTCGAGCTCGAGGGTGCCTGCCACGGTGATGCCGCCACCCGTGATCGCGCCGGCGGCAAGCACGAGCTTGGCGTTGGCGTCGACCTGGATCAGACCCTTGGTCTGGTCGACGGCGTTCACGACATCGGCGGCAACATTCAACGTGCCGGCGGTGAGCTCGATGACGCCGGTGTTGGTGATGCCGGCCTTGGCGCCGAAATCACCGCCGCTCCCAAGCGTCAGCGTGCCGGAATTGTCGAGCATGCTGTGGTCGAGCAGTTCCGCCTGGCCGCCCAGCTTGATGGTACCGGAATTATGCACTGTGGCGTCGGCATGAAGCGTCAATGCGCCAACGATCGTGAGCGTGCTCAGATTGTCCAGCTCGGGCGTGTCGCCTCCACCGAGATCGTTCATCGTGACCGACTTGGCAGCGGCCGCCTGATCGATCGTCACCGGGAAAGCCGGCGCCAGGCCATGCAACTGATCGGTGATGATGATGACGTCGTCGCCGGCTGAGGGCGCCAGCCCCGTCGCCCAGTTGGCGCCATCGCGCCACAGCAGCACCGACGCTGCGTGCGCCTCGCCGGTGGTTCCGCTCGTCGTCGCGATCCAGACCTCGGCGGGATTGTCGGTGCCGGTGATTGTCACCGTGACGGTCTGCTCGGACGTCGCGCCTTGCGAATCCGTCACCGTCACCGTGTAGGTCAAGGTCAGCGTCTGACCTTTGGGGATGACATCCGCCACATAGGCCGGCAGGTCTGCCAGCGACCAGTTGATGGTGCCGACACCCGTGCCGGTGCTGTCGCTCGCGAGCGAGGCGCTGAGGGCATGTTCGAACAACGCCAGCGACGCTGGCGGCAGGCTGCCGCCGTCCTCGAGCGCCGCACCGCTGAGCTTCGTCGATACGCTATGGGTATCGCTGAGATCCGCGTCCGCAAAGCCAAGGCTGCCCCTGGTCGGATCTTCGGATGTCAACAGCCCGCCCGGCGTGCCGGTGCCGCCGGCGAATGCGATGGTCTGCGCATTGGTCGTGATGATCGGCGCGTCATTGGTGCCGGTCACCGTGATGGTGATCGGAACTTCGGTGTATTCGTTGCTCTGTTCGAAATTGTTATCGACGCGCAGGATGTAGGTCAGCGTCAGCGTCTCGCCCGCAGCGAGAAAGTCGAACGCGTGGTCCGCAATGCTGTAGCTCCAGCTTGCCGTCCCGAAGTTCAAGTGGTTGGGATCCTGCACCACGACGATGCCGATCTCGGTCGCCGCGATGTCCTGCAGCTGCAACGCGGTCAACGATCCGCTGACGTCGTGATGCTGGGCATCCTGGTAGGCGAACGACTTGAATTTCGCCGATGCGGACGGCCGATCGCCGCCGTTGATGTCGGCAAAGCTGATCTTGCCGGTCACGACGTCGGCATCGACCACATCGCCGGTCTTGCCGGCCAGCTCGGTCAACGCGAAGTGCGTGCTTGGCGTTCCTGCCGCGTCAGCACGACGGTCGTCGGCGGTCCGGGAATATGGTACGGATTCGGAAAATTCGATCCCCTGTGTATTAGACGTCGAGTCCTGCGGGTTGGTGATGATGAAGCTCGCCACCGCGGTGACGCCATCGGCGAACTTGAGCGGCGTCGTCTCCAGCACCCCGACATCGGTGAAATGCGTGGTCGGATTTCGGGTTGGTGTTGTCGGTGAACTTCAGCGAGAACACGTCGTTGATCAGCTTCTGCATGTCCGGCGACAGCCGCTTGTCGGTCTGGCTGATGACGCCGTTGCTGATGTTGATCTGCTGGCCGGCCTGATTGACCATCGCCAGCGGCTGCATCGTCGCCTTGTCGAACAGGATGTAGGAGCCGGTGCGTGCCGTCCGGCTCGACCAGCACCTGGAATTTCGCGTTGGGCGTGCCGCCCTGGCCCGGGAACGGTGAAATCGATCTCGACCAGCACCGCGGTGCCGCGGATGCCCATGGTCGCGACCGGCGTGTCGATCTTCATGTCGCCATGCTTGGCGGTCTCGCCGGCGACGAAGGAGATGGTGCCGGCGACCAGGCTGAGCAGCGAGGAATTGTTCGACCCGTTGGGGTCGTAGACCATCTCGTTCAGCACCATCCTCGCATTCGACGACAGGCCGAACACGGTGCCGTCGATGAAGGTGATGCCGAGCGTGGAGTCCGAGCCGGACTGGACCACGTCGCCTTTTTCGACGTTGTCGCCCATGTTGAGGATGATCGAGACGCCGTTGCGGATCGCGGTCGCGCTGCCCGCCAGCTTGGTGACGTGGCCGATCACCGTGCCGGCGGCGCGCCGCGCCGCCGGCCTGGGCGACCTCGACATGACCCGGTCAGCGCATTGACGAGGTCGCCGGTCAGATGCGCGCCGTCGGGCGAGGCCAGCGCCTCGCGCTTCTCGCCCTTGAAGTAGTCGTGCAGGACGAGCTCGTGGCCGTCCGCTGACAGGACCAGGTCGACGCCCGAGCGCTTGAAGTCGCCGTTGAACAGGAAATGCGCGTCGGGGACGACGATCGCATCCGCCGGCGCATGCGCAGGCGGCGCGCTGAACCGCACAGCTCCGTCGACATTCCCATGGGCTGATACGCCCGGGCCGTCAGGGAAACGCGCGGCGTCAAAATTGCCAGCGTAATTCACAGGGCCACCACAATTGGTTAATAATTATTTAACAATATGACGACCGGGGCCTCATATCACCGACGGTCGCATTCCCCAACCATCCTCAGCTTGTGCAAGCCGGACGAACGGCAGCGCCGGACCGCACATCCCGGCCCTCGAAGCTGCCATTCGTAACATCCTTCCTGTCGTCCAATCTGCCACACCATGAGTATTTTCGTGCCGTAAAAAGGTTCACGGAAAAGCCGCTAAGCCTAAGCGGAAGCGTCGATATTTCCCGCGGCCAAGCGACCGCTCCGTGCAGCATTTCCGTGCAGGGGAGTGTGATCTGGCTAACAGTTCAGCCCGAAATTGAATCGAATTAGCCATATCCGCAAAAGCCGGCCACGCTGCAACCTTGGGGAGAAATTGCTGGCAGCACTGACGCAGCGATGGGCCATCGCAATGGCTCAAATCGCTCGAATTGTACGAAATGGCGCAACCCGCCGTTCGGCCTGAGTTCATCATGACGGCCTGCAAGCAGCGCTATTAAACAGAACAAAAGCCGCGGCTGCGCATCATCCCACCCGAACAAGAAACCGGGCACGACGACGCATTGAAACGCCGCCGATGCTCCGGGACGTTGGGGCGTCACAATGAAAATTCGAGCTCGCATGCGCGCATCGCTGTTGGCAGCGCTTGCCTGCGCCACGGCGTGGGTCACCGGTATCGCCGATCTCCGCGCGACTCCGATCGGGCTTCCCACGGGCCTCGTGTCCGGCATGCATCGCATCGAACCATTCGAGGGCGAGGCGTGGAGCATCTCCGCAGGCCCGCTGAACGACAAATGGCAAGAGCTTGCACGCAAGCTCGACGACGAGCGCGTCCAGATCGCGCTGTGCGACGGCGATCGCGAGCACTGCGTGTCGCCGGCCGCCCTGCGCTTCCTCGCCATCGTCGATCAGGCCCGGGCCCGCGAGGGCCGCGCCCGCCTCGGCGAAATCAATCGCGCCATCAACCTGGCGATCCGCCCTGTCAGCGATCTCGCGCAATATGGCGAGGAGGACGTCTGGAGCTCGCCGCTTGCAACCTTCAGTCGCGGCGCCGGCGACTGCGAGGACTACGCCATCGCGAAATTGCCGCGCTGCGCCAGGCCGGACATCGCCGCGAGTGACCTGCGTATCGTGATCCTGCACGACACGCTGCACCGTGAGGACCACGCGGTCGCAGCCGCCCGGCTCGACGGCCATTGGCTCATTCTCGACAACCAGCGGATGGCGATGATCGAGGATGCCGACGCGCGGTACGTGCGCCCGCTGTTCGTGATCGACGACACCGGCATCGCCAAATATGCCGAGGCGCCGCTGCCCGTCAGTGCCCCGGGCGAGACCGCGCCCGTCGACTGATCGGCACGGACAACCTGGCGCGAGCGGATCTGATGGCTTGCGTCAGGAAACGGACCGGGCGCATCATTCCCGCTGTCCCTTCGGGGCGCCGGTCGTTCGCCCCGTTCGCAACGAGTTGTGATCGCCTGCGGCGTGCAATTGCACAGCCGCCGATTCACCGCGCCGAAACGACTTCCGGCGAAGCTGCCGGCACGCTTGAGCTGGATCGTCTTGCCATCATGACATCAGAAGCCAACGCCCTCGCCGTGCGAGGCTTGACCAAATGCTTCGACCGCCCTGCGGTCGACGGCCTGGAGCTCGTCGTGCGCGCCGGCGAATTCTATGCGCTCGTCGGCCCCAACGGCGCCGGCAAGACCACGACGTTGCGCATGGTCGCCGGCCTGCTGCGGCCCGACGCCGGCTCGGTCGAGATCTTCGGCATCGATGCCCTGCGCGATCCGATCGCGGCCAAGCAGGTGATGGCGTGGGTCTCGGACGAGCCGATGATCTACGACAAGCTGACGCCGCTGGAATATCTGGAATTCGTCGCCGGCCTGTGGGGCATCGATCCGCCAGCCTCGGGGCGCACCGCGCAGGAGCTGCTGGTCTCGCTCGGGCTCGAGCGCCATCTGCACGAACGCTGCGAGGGCTTCTCCAAGGGCATGCGCCAGAAGGTGGCGCTCGCCGGTGCCCTGGTGCACGATCCCCGCCTCATCATCCTGGACGAGCCGCTCACCGGCCTCGATGCGGTGTCCGCACGCCATGTGAAGGGCCTGCTGGCCGAGCGCGTGCGCCAGGGCGGCACCGTGATCATGACCACGCATATCCTCGAAGTGGCAGAGCGAATGGCCGACCGCATCGGCGTGATCGCCGCCGGCCGCCTGCTGGCCGAAGGCACGCTCACCGAGCTGCGCCAGCAGAACGGCCATACCGACACCAGTCTCGAAGAGCTGTTCATCGCGCTGGTGGACGTCGAGGATGCCGCGTGACCCGCGCCGCGACGCTATCGTGGTTCGCCCGCCACGAGCTCCGGCTGGCGTGGCGCGAATGGCTCGGCATGATCACCGGCGGACGGCGCCGGCGCACGCGCGCCGCCATCATCGGCCTGCTCGCCTTCGGCGCGGTGATGCATCTGCCCGCCTGGGCCGTGGTCGGCCGCTATGCCGACATCACATTGCCGCTCGGCAAAAGCGAGCTGATCGTCGTCTCCGCGACCATCGCGCTAGCCTGGGCGCTGATGCTGTCGCAGGCGATCGAGTCGGTGACGCGCGTGTTCTATGCCCGCGCCGATCTCGATCTCATCATGTCGTCACCGGTACGGCTGGCCGAGATCTTCTCGGTGCGGATCGCCGCTATCGCGCTCTCCGTCACCTGCATGGCGCTGCTGCTGGCGACCCCCTTCCTTGACGTGCTGATGTTGGAAGGCGGTCCGCGCTGGCTCGCCGGCTTCGCGGTCGTAGCGGCGGTCGGCCTCTCAGCTGCGGCGCTCGCGATCGCGATCACGATCGTGCTGTTCCGGCTGATCGGCCCGGCGCGGACCCGGCTGGTGGCGCAGATCCTGGCCGCAGTGATCGGCGCAGGCTTCGTGATCCTGCTGCAGATCGCCGCGATCATCTCCTATGGCACGCTGTCGCGCTTCGCCGTTCTCACCTCTGACACCGCAGCCGCGATCGCGCCTGATCCCGACAGCCCGGTCTGGTGGCCGGCGCGCGCGGTGCTTGGCGATGGCGAGGCATTGCTGCTGCTATTATCAGCGAGCCTGATGCTGCTCGGCGTCGTGATGGCGTTCTTCTCGCCGCGCTTTGCCGACACCGCGATCAGCGCCGCCGCGCAAGGCGTCTCCAGCCGCGCCGGAGCGCAAATCCGGGCTTTTCGCGGCGGCTCGCGCCAACAGGCCCTGCGGCGCAAGGAGCTGGTGCTGCTGCGGCGCGACCCCTGGCTGATCTCGCAGACGCTGATGCAGTTGCTCTATCTCGTGCCGCCCGCGCTGCTGCTGTGGCGCAGCTATTCCGACTCATCGGCCGCAATCGTGCTGATCACGCCGGTCATCGTGATGGCGGCCGGCCAGCTCGCCGGCGGCCTCGCCTGGCTGACCATCTCGGGCGAAGACGCACCCGAGCTCGTTGCCACCGCACCCTTGCCGCCGACGCGTGTCGTCCGCGCCAAGATCGAGGTGGTGCTGATGGTGATCTGCATCATCTTCGCACCGCTGATCGCAGCGCTTGCCTGGATCGCGCCATGGCAGGCCGCCGTGACCACCGGTGGCGTGCTGATCGCGACCATCGCCTCGACCTCGATCCAGCTCTGGTTTCGCGTCCAGGCCCGCCGCAGCCAATTCCGCCGCCGCCAGACCTCCTCGCGGCTCGCCACCTTCGCCGAAGCCTTCTCCTCGATCGGCTGGGCGGCGACGACCGCGCTCGTGCTCGCCATCCCATGGCGGCGCTGGTTTCCGGCCTGATGACCCTGGCCATGCTGGCCGCGACCTGGAAGCTCAGCCCGCGGCGGGATTAGCGCTTCACCAGCTCCATCACCGCCGCTGCAAACGCCTCCGGCTCTTCCTGCGGCAGGTTATGGCCGGCGCGCGGGATCACGCGATGCGCGCGGCGATCGGTGAATTTCGCCGCGTGCGCGGAGCCGTCGGTGGCGCGCGTGACGCCGTCGCCCTCGCCGTCGAGCGTGATCGCAGGCACCGTGATCGCCGGCTGCACGGCGAGCTTGCGCTCGATCTCGGCATAGCGGGGATCACCCTCCGCCAGCCCATAGCGATGGCGATAGCTGTGAACAGCAACGTCCACATAATCGGGATTGTCGTGCGCCGCGACGGTGCGCGCCAGCGTCGCATCGTCGAAGTGCCAGTTCGGCGACCATTGCTGCCACAGCACGCGCGCGATCTCGCGCCGGTTGGCGGCGAGGCCCGCGCGGCCGCGCTCGACCTGGAAGTACCATTGATACCAATAGGCCACCTCGTGCGCGACATCGGCCGGCTGCTGCGCCTTGGCGATATTCTGGATCAGGTAGCCGTTGACCGAGACCAGCCCACTGCAACGCTCCGGCCATAGCGCAGCGCCGATACAGGCAGCGCGGCCGCCCCAATCGTAGCCGGCGAACAACGCGCGCGGAATCGCGAGCGCATCGAGCAGCGCGATCAAGTCGGCGCCAACAGCGCCCTGCTGCCCGGAGCGTGGCGTGGTAACGTCGCGAAACCGGGTCGGGCCATAGCCGCGCAGATAGGGCACGATGACCCGGCACCCCCGTGCGGCGAGTTGAGGGGCAACATCGACATAGGAATGAATGTCATAGGGGAAGCCGTGCAGCAGCACCACGGCCGGACCATCTGGCGGTCCCGCTTCATGATAGGCGATGTCGAGCACGCCGGCCTCGACATGGCGCAATGGCTCCAGCCGCGTCGATGAGGACGCCCGCACGGGCGACTGAGTTCCGGATGGCTCGGCCAACATCGCTCTCCCTGTTCGCGGATCGCTGACGCTCTGTTGATGCACGAAGGATAGTTCTGTTCCGTAACAGGCGATACAATGAAAGGCGACGTCGAGGAGACCACCATGCTCCGTGCGCTGTCCGCTCTCATTGCGATGCTGGTGTCGATGGCGTCCGCGCTGGCCGAACAGGCGCCGCGCGCGAGCGAGTGCCTGGCGATGTCGGGCGGACCGCGCGCCACACCGGTCAGCCTGCGCAGCGCGGCGGCCCGAACCGACGAGGTCGCCATCACCTATGCCGGACACTCGACCTATTTCATCGACACACCCGGCGGCGTCAGGATCGCGACCGATTATAGCGGCGCCTACCAGATCGGCCGCCTGCCCGACGTGGTCACGATGAACCGCGCTCATTCGACGCACTACACGCTGTTTCCCGACCCGCGCATCCCGCATGTGCTGCATGGCTGGCGCGACGACGGGAAGCCCGCGCAGATTTCGGAGCATATCGGGGACGTCTTCATTCGCAACGTCACCACCGACATCCGCCGCTATTATGGCGACACGTCCGGCGTCGACATGATCAAGGACGGTAATTCGATCTTCATCTTCGAGGTCGCGGGACTATGCATCGGCCATCTCGGCCATCTGCATGTGAAGCTCGACGACAGCCACTTCGCCGCGATCGGCCGGCTCGATATCGTGATGGTGCCGATCGACGGCACTTACACGATGTCGCTGGACGGCATCTCCGAGATCACCAGGCGGCTGCGCGCCTCCGTGGTGCTGCCGATGCACCGCTTCGCCACGCCGCTCGAGGAGTTCATGCAGAAGGTCGGCCGGGATTTCGAGATCGACCGGCGCGCCGAGCGCAGCTTGCTGATCTCGCGCGAGACGCTGCCGGCAACGCCGACCGTGATCATCCTCGACGGGGTCTGAGCCCCGCGATCCCGATCACGCGCCGGCGAGGCTGGTGCCGCCGCGACCTTCCGGAGACAGGAACATCCGCTTCAGCTTTCTGATCGCGCGGACCATGAGACCGAGCGCGTAGGGCTGCGTCTTCAGGCAATAAGCCAGCTTCTTGACGTGGCCTTCGACGTGCCATTTGGCGTGCGCGCCGTCGCGGAAGAAGATGACGTCGCCGGGGCCGTACCGCTTCGGCGCCATGCCGTCGCTCTCCAGCACGATCGCGCCTTCCAGGATCAGGATGGTCTCGTCGAAATCATAGTACCAGTTGAATTTGCCTTCGGTGCAATGCCAGACGATGGTGCAGCCGAGACCGTCGCTGCTGCTCGACACCAGGCACGACGTCGCCCGCGGGTCACCCTCGATGATCCACGACGGTTCGATCGGGCTCGGCTTCAACTCGACATTGAGATTGGCGGTTTCAATCAGGGCGCGAGACATCGAAGACCTCAAATGTAAGGACTGAAATGGAAGCGGTCATGGCCGCGCGAAGTTGTCGGCCTGGAAATGTCTAGACATGCGCGCTTAACCGTCACTTACCGAGGTTGTTAAAATGTGAGCCGAAGCGGGCGACGAACCGTCGCAGCTGTAACCGTTCGATGGCGAAGACCATGGCGCCGCCATGATTTGCTCTCGGCTTTGCCTCAACTGGTGGCCCTACTCCGTGCTGCTCTGCGGGATCTGGCGTGCCTGATTGATCATGGCGGCGTCATCTCGCCCGGTTAATGGATATTGTCTTTGCCACAGAAGGAATCGCGCAATGCGACGAACAAGCCTGGCGCTCGCCATGATGCTCTCGACGGCGGCGTTTGCGGTCGCCGGTGAAACACCCGCGCCCGAGGGCGCCAAGGTCTATTTCATCAACCTCAAGGACGGTGACACCGTGACCTCGCCGGTCGTGATCCGCTTCGGCCTCTCCGGCATGGGCATCGCGCCGGCCGGCACCGAAGCGCCGAACACCGGCCATCACCATCTCTTCGTCGATGCCGAGCCGCTGACGGGCGACGCGCTCAACGAAGCCATCCCGATGGACGAGCACCACATCCATTACGGCAAGGGCCAGACCGAGGCCTCTGTCACCTTGACGCCCGGCAAGCACACGCTGCAGCTCGTGCTCGGCGATTGGAGCCATATCCCGCACAAGACGCCTGTGATGTCGGACCGCATCACGGTCAATGTCGAAGGCGACGAGGCCAAGAAGTAATCTCTTTCAGAGTTGCGGTCCCGCCTACGCGGGATCGCAGCACCGAAATCGAAGGGCAGCACGTTTCGCGTGCTGCCCTCTGTCATGCACGCTTATGCCCACTCGCCCTTGCGGAACACCGGCACGCTGCTGCCATCGGTGCGGATGCCGTCGATGTCGGTCTCGGCCGCGCCGATCATCCAGTCGATATGGATCAGGCTCTGGTTGCCGCCTTGCGCCGCGATCTGCTGCTGCGACAGCTTGGTGCCGTCGATGAAGCATTTCGAGTAGCACTGGCCGAGCGCGATATGCGAGGCGGCGTTCTCGTCGAATAGCGTGTTGTAGAACAGCAGCCCGCTCTTGGAGATCGGCGAGGAGTGCGGCACCAGCGCCACCTCGCCGAGCCGGCGCGCGCCCTCATCGGTGTCGAGCACCTTGTTCAGCACCTCTTCGCCGCGCGAAGCCTTGGCCTCGACGATGCGGCCTTCCTCGAACTTCACCTGGATGTTGTCGATCAGCGTGCCCTGATAGGACAGCGGCTTCGAGCTTTTGACGTAACCCGACACGCGCCGGCAATGCGGCGTCGTGAACACCTCCTCGGTCGGGATGTTGGCGTTGCAGGTGATGCCGTTCTTCGCGGTCGAGGCGCCGCCTTCCCATTCATGGCCGTCGGCCAATCCAATGGTCAGATCCATGCCCGGGGCCGGAATATTTCAGCGCGCTGAAGCGCTGGCCGTTGAGCCAGTCGGTGCGCTCGCGCAGCACGGCGTTATGGCGTTCCCAGGCCGACAGCGCATCCGCCTGGTCGACGCGCGAGGCCGCGAAGATCGCATCCGCAAGCTTGGCCACCGCGACATCCTCGGGCACGTCGGGGAAAACCAGCCTGGCCCAGGACGCGCTCGGATAGGCGATGATGTTCCAGTTGGTGTCGAAATTGGTGATCTTCTCCAGCGCCGGCTGGTAGGCCTTCGAATTGGCCTTGCTGGCGCGCGCCACCTTGGCCGGGTCCTGGCCCGACAGCAGCATCGGATTGTCGCCGACGATCGCAAGCCGCGCGGTGTTCTCCGAGAACGCCTTCGCCATGCCCTGGTAGAGCCAGTCGGCGGCGCGGTCGAAGCTCGCATCCTGGCCGAAGCGGTAGCGCGCCAGGCGTCAGCTCCTCGTCGGAGAAGAACGAGCGTGACGATGCCGGCACCGGCCTTGTAGGCGTGCTCGGCGATCTTGCGCACCAGCGGCAGCGCCACCACAGGCGCAGTCAACAGCAGGTCCTGCCCTGCGCTGCAAGCTGCAGGCCGACCTTCACCGCGACCTCGGCGAGGCGATCGAGCTTGACGGGATCGATGGTGGCGGAAACGTTGCGCTGGTGTTCGGTCATGAGCTTTTCCGTTCAGTCAGGTCGGGAAGTTGAGATAGGTAACGCGCTGCGGCGGTCAATGCTATCGGTGATCGTGGCTGATACGCCCGATACCACGTTTCGAATGCGGGCCGGTTCCGCGGCTTCGGCATATGAATATTCGGAAACACTTGCGTGCAGCTCCATTGCTTCACATCCGAGGCCATCTGGCTTATCCGTTGCGTGAGTTGAGCCGATCCCAAATTGCGCTCCAGATATCAACATATTCGGGAGGACGTGCAGCGTGCGGACCACGATCCGCCGCCTGCAACATCGAAATGCAAGTACTCAAATCCGCAGTGACATTACCTTTCACGCGCCGTAGCGGCGCATGCCAATCAGCCCAAGCGCCCTCATATCGGATGGAGACGGTCTGATGCGGCTCGGCTGGTATTCCGAGCTCGATCCCGTCGAGCGGCGCACCTATTGGGCCTGTTTCGCAGGCTTCGGCCTCGACTCGATGGAACTCGACGATCTACGCGCTGGTGATTCCGGCGCTGATCGCGACCATCGGCCTGACCAAGCCGGAAGCGGGCTATCTCGGCTCCGCCGCACTGGTGGGCGCTGCGGTCGGCGGCTGGGGCGCCGGCATTCTCGCCGATCGCATCGGCCGCGTCCGCATCCTGCAGATGACCATCGTCTGGGTGGCGCTGTGCACCTTGGCTGCTGCCTTCGCCAGTGGCTTCGACACGCTGTTCATCATCCGCTTCCTGCAGGGGCTCGGCTATGGCGGTGAGGCCGCGGTCGGCGGCGTTCTGATCAGCGAAGTCGTGCGCCCGGCCTTGCGCGGCCGTGTCGCCGCCTCGGTGCAGAGCTCCTACGCGATCGGCTACGCCGTATCGGTGGCACTCCTGCCCGTGATCTCGTCGTTGTTTCCGGAAGCGATCGGTTGGCGCGTGATGTTCGCCATCGGCGTGGTGCCCGCTTTCCTCGTGCTGTTCATCCGCCGCCTGGTGCCGGAATCGGGCATCTATCGCGACAACAAGGCCAGGGGTATCGAGGCCGCGCCGTTCTGGGAGATCTTCGCAGCCGAGCATCTCTCGCGCACGCTGGCGGCCGCGATCATGTCGACCGGCATCTTCGGCGGCGCCTATGTGATGATCACCTGGCTGCCGACTTATTTGCGCACCGAGCTGCATCTCACCGTGACCGGCAGCACCGGCTATCTCGCCATGAACATCATGGGCTCGCTGGTCGGCCCGCTGCTGTATGGCTGGCTGTCGGACCGCATCGGCCGCCGTCCCGCCTTCATGGCGTTCCTGGTCGCACAGTCGATCAATGCCGGCATCTATCTGCTGGCGCCGATCGGGGCCACGACCACGATCGTGCTGAGCTTCTTCCTCGGCGCGTTCCAGGGCGCATTGGCGTCGGGCATGTTGCCGACCTTCGCCGAGCTGTTTCCGACCCGCATCCGCGCCAACGGCCAGGGCTTCTGCCTTGGCGGCGGCCGCGGCTTCGGCTCGGTGGTGCCGGCGATGGTCGGCGTGGTCGCGTCCCACCACCCGCTTGGCCTCGCCATGGGCGGTTGCGCGCTCGCCGCCTACACGGTGGCCTTCATCGCCGCGATCGCGCTGCCGGAGACCTCGGGTGCCGATCTGCATGGCAAGGCGGCGACGAGCGGCAAGGGCGCGGGTTGAGGTCTGACCCGCGCCGCTCCCGACAATTGTGACGGCGGCGGCTCACACCTTGAAATAACCCGGCTGGCCGATATCGGCGATCAAGCCGATCCCGGTCGGCGTCCAGCCCAGCCGTTGCTGCGTCAAGGCACTGGAGGCCGGCATGTCGAGACCGGCGAACATCGCCAGCGGCCCGTAATAATCGCGCCGGCCTCTTCCTTCCTGATCGAGACCACCGGCACGTCCAACGCGCGGCCGATCACGTCGATCACCTGGCGCATCGGCACGCCTTCCTCGCCGACGGCATGGTAGATCCCGTCGGCCGACGCCGTTCTCCAGCGCCAGCCGGTAGAGCCGCGCGACATCCTGCCTGTGCGCCGCGGCCCAGCGCTCGGTGCCGTCGCCGACATAGGCGGCGGCGCCTTTCTTGCGCGCGAGCTCGACCAGATAGCTGATCAACCCGGCCTTGCCGTCGGCGCCATGCACCTGCGGCAGGCGGATCGCCATCGCGCGCACGCCGCGCGACGCGTAGGCCAGACCGGCCTGCTCCGACACGCGCGGAACATGCGCGCTGGACTCGCGCCGCATCTCTTCGGTGACCACCACGCCCGGCGCGACCAGCCCCGTTCCCGAGGTGACGATGAACGGCTTGTTCGTGCCTTCGAGCACATCGCCCATGGCTTCGATGGCGCGCCTTGTCGATCGCGCCATTCTCCGCGAATTTCGAGAAATCGTGGATGAAGGCCAGATGGATCACGCCGTCGCACTCCCGCGCGCCGCGCTTCAGGCTGTCGAGATCCTGCAGCGAGCCGCGATGAACTTGCGCGCCCAGTTTCCTCGAGCGTCCGGACATTGCTCGTCGGAGCGCGCCAGGCCGACCACCTGATGCCCGTTGGCGATCAATTCCTTGGTGGTTTCGGCTGCCGATAAATCCGGCGGCGCCGGTGACGAATACGCGCATGAGAAGCACTCCCTGTTCAGATCGCGGCGGATATTGCTAAGTTGCTCATGCGGGTAAAGTAGTGAGATTATACAGGTATAATCGCTAACAGGATGACGGACACGAACTCGCTCGGGACCTATCTGAAGGATCGCCGCGCCAAGCTCGATCCGACGGCATTCGGCTTCCCGCTGCAGCGGCGGCGAACGCCGGGGCTTCGGCGCGAGGAAGTGGCGCAGCGCGCGAATGTCAGCGCCACCTGGTACACCTGGCTGGAGCAGGGACGCGGCGGCGCGCCTTCCGCCGATGTGCTGGATCGCATTGCGCGCGCCATGATGCTGACCGACGTCGAGCGCGAGCATCTGTTTCTGCTCGGTCTCGGCCGCCCGCCGGAAGTCCGCTATCGCGCGCCCGAAGGCATCTCACCCCGCCTGCAGCGCGTGCTCGACACGCTGGAACACAGTCCCGCCTTCATCCGCACGGCGACATGGGACATCGTCGCCTGGAACAGCGCCGCCGCGGCGGTCCTCACCGACTACAGCCAACTGCCGGACGGACAGCGCAATGTGCTGCGCATGATGTTCCGCGACAGCCGCGTGCGCGCCGCGCAGCCCAACTGGCAAAGCGTGGCGCGCTATGTGGTGGCGTCCTTCCGCGCGGATGTGGCGCGCGCCGGCGCGGCGCGCAACGTGCAGTCGCTGGTCGATGAGCTCTGCGCCGACCAGCCCGGAATTCGCAGCGATGTGGCGCGACAACGATGTGCAGGGCCATGGCGATGGCGTGAAGGTGCTGCATCATCCCATGGCCGGGACCGCTCTCGATGGAATTTTCCGGCTTCGCCGTCGATGGCCGGCCTGACCTCATATGGTGATCTACAATCCGGCGACGTCAGCGGATGCGGACAAGATCAGGGGATTGATGAAGGCGCGGGGGAAATAGATGCGCGACGCGACGGTACGCTCGGTCGGATGCACGCTTGCCAAGGAGCACGTCGTCGCGCCTGGGACGACGTTAGCCGCTGGTCATCCAGCATAAGGCGACGCCCGACGGGCCGGCGGGTAGTGGCTGGGGGAGTGAAGGGCAGCTTAATAACAGGCAGCGAGAAAGATATTGGTACATTTTTTTTGAGTCTAAACGACCTAGTTTTGGCATCAATAAACCAAGCAAATTTGCTGTCGCTCACACATCCTTAGTATCAGCTTTTTGTACTTCACAAAGACGTCTCGGGCTCAATCGCCTCGATCAAGCTGCGGCCCGCAGACTCTGCATCCGCGCACCATTGGAGGTAGTCGAAATCCTCACGAAAAAAAATCAGCCGGACTTGACGGGCCGAATTGAGCGCATTCCGCGCCATGTTCCACAGCTCCATTAGTTGCGCTTCCTGTGGCGGCTTCTCGGCAACCGTTGTGTGGGCAAGGCGCTTGTTGCGAAAGTGATTTAAACGCTTCCAGACTTCGGGCTGTGACATTATTAACTGCCAATTGCTCTGAAGCGTCTCAATGCTCTTCTGCACGGTCGCGCAGCGTTCTGCCCGAGGCCCGATGTTGGCACGCCAGCGCGCATCATCGTCGGCAAGCTTGCCGCAAAGTGCCTGATCCCTCAGCGCCGATACGAGACGGTCAATGGACGCATCATCGGGCCGTTCACTCTGATTGGAGAAGCAGAGCGCACAAACGCGGATCAACAGCAGATTTAGCAAATCAAATTGGATGATGTCGATAGCGCGGATTTCTGCCGCAGCCAACGCTCCCCGTTCCACAGCATTATTGATTCCGTGAAAAACGCCAAGCGTTCTGCTTAGGTTGAGCGCGGCCACATGCACCGCTTCAGCCTTTTCTTGCAGATTCTCAATTTTCGACAACGCAGCGCTCATGGTCCTGCGTCCTCAACAGTGGAAGGTAGGCGCATATTACCTAGGTAAGTTCAAGCCTTGCAAAACGGAATCACTGCCTTCCCCAAACATCCGTTTTATGAGCCCTAAATGGACGCTTGTAGTAAACAGGCTCGCCCCTCGGGCCTTCAAAAATCTGTCAAGCTCTTCCCGAAAACATAAATCGCTTGACTATTTCGCCAAATCAGCATTATGGTCGCACCCGTTCCGTTCCGCCGGAGGGGCGTATCGCGATCGTCACGGACGTGGGCGACGGAATGCGGTGGACGCGGTGTGTCGCAGCGGGGCTTTGCTTCGCGGACGAAGGGCATGCCGCGTACGGTGAAGTCGTGTGGTCCTGGCATCCCGGTGCTGATGCCAAGCCCGCGTGCGACGAGCGCGCGGATGACGGGGGCAAGACAGCCGGTCCCCGGGGAGATCACGTATAAGCCGTTCAAACCATCGCGCAGGGAAGGCCGGGCGTTTTTGGCCAAACCTGTGGTTCTGCCGCGTGCTTTTTTTCTGCACGCGGGCCATGGGCGCGGCCAGCGCCCGGTCTTCCCTGCGCCCTCTGATTCAAGAGGGCGGTCGCTTCGCAAAGCTCGGGCGCGGACGCGTCGCGAGGCTGCTGACGTCTATCTGCCGCAGGCGACGCATGGCCATCGCCGCGCCCCTCTAGTACTGTTTTGAGCGGCAAGCCAGTGATCTGCAGTCCAGAGAAGTTCCCAGCCATGACCATCCAGACGCCACAGCCTTTCGCCACCGAAGCCTTCACCGACGCCGCAGCCGCGGTGACGCGGCTCGAGGAGATCTACGAGCGCAACACGCGCTTTCTGCGCGATCGCTTCGAGCAATATGCCAACGGCACGGCCTTCGCAGCACGCCAGCGCGCGCACTACCCGTTCGTCCGCATCACCACCTCGACACATGCGCGGGTGGATTCGCGCCTTGCCTACGGCTTCGTCGCCCGCCCCGGCGTGCACCAGACCAGCGTGACGCGTCCGGACCTGTTCCGGGTCTACCTCACCGAGCAGATCCGGCTGCTGATCGAGAACCACGGCCGGCCGGTCGAGATCGGCGTTTCCGACGAGCCGATCCCGCTCCATTTCGCCTATCGGCGCGACATCAACATCGAGGGGGCGCGCAGCAATGACGATCCCGCGCTCGTGATGCGCTCGCTGCGCGACGTGTTCGACACGCCGAACCTCGCCGCGATGAACGATACGATCGCCGACGGCACCTTCGAGCTCGGGCCCGATGATCCCGAGCCGCTGTCATTGTTCCGCGCAGCTCGCGTCGACTACTCGCTGCGCCGGCTCTATCACTACACGGGCACCGACCCCGAGCATTTCCAGAACTTCGTGATCTTCACCAACTATCAGTTCTACATCGACGCATTTCAGCAATTGTGCCTGCAGCGGCTCGCCTCCGGACAGGCCGGTCCCGATGCCTTCGTTGCGCCTGGCAATGTCATCACACAAAGCCAGCGCCTGGGCGGCGGCATCACCGGTGTCGTGCCGGCCCGCATGCCGCAGATGCCGGCCTATCATCTGGTCGAGCCCGGCTACCAGGGCATCACCCTGATCAATCTCGGCATCGGTCCGTCGAACGCGCGCAACGTCACCGACCACGTCGCGGTGCTGCGCCCGCATGCCTGGCTGATGCTCGGCCATTGCGCCGGCCTGCGCAACACGCAGCGGCTCGGCGATTACGTGCTGGCGCATGGCTATGTCCGCGAGGACCACGTGCTCGATCAAGAGCTGCCGCCATGGGTGCCGATCCCGGCGCTGGCGGAGATGCAGGTGGCGCTGGAAGGCGCGGTCGGCGATGTCACCGGATTGTCGGGATTCGAGCTGAAACGGCTGATGCGCACCGGCACGGTCGCCAGCGTCGACAACCGCAACTGGGAGATCGGCGGCGCCGACGTCATCCGCCGGCTGTCGCAATCGCGCGCGATCGCACTCGACATGGAATCGGCTGCGATCGCCGCCAACGGCTATCGCTTCCGCGTGCCCTACGGCACGCTGCTCTGCGTCTCCGACAAGCCGCTGCATGGCGAGATCAAGCTCGCCGGCATGGCCGGCGAGTTCTACCGCCAGCGCGTCGGCCAGCATCTCGAGATCGGCCTGCGCGCGCTGGAGCGGCTGAAGCACGAGAAATCCGAGCGGCTGCATTCGCGCAAGCTGCGCAGCTTTGCGGAGGTGGCGTTTCAGTAGGTGGTTTATGGATACTGCCTCCGCGGCCTCCCCGTCGTCCCGGCGAAGGCCGGGACCCAGAAACACCGCAATCAGCGAGAGCATGAGATGCGGCTCCAGCCTTCGCAAAACGAAGTTCGGTGTGTATGGGTCCCGGGTCTGCGCTTCGCTTGCCCGGGACGACAGCGGTGGAAATCGCGATGTCCTAATAATTCCGCAGCCGCGCCAACTGATCGATGTGGTAGTTGGCGTCGCCGAACAGTTCCTCGCAGACCCGGGCGCGCTTCATGAAGAAGCCGATGTCGAACTGGTCGGTCATGCCCATGCCGCCATGCATCTGCACGCCTTCCTGCACCGCGCGGGTCGCGGTGGTGCCGGCGCGGGCCTTGGCGACGGCGATAGCGGCAGCCGCGTTCGGGGCGTGGCTGTCGATTGCCTGCAGCGCCTTCAGCACGGCCGCGCGCGTAATCTCGATCTCGATATAGAGCTGGGCAGCACGGTGCTGCAGCGCCTGGAATTCGCCGATCGCCTTGCCGAACTGCTTGCGCTCCTTCAGATAAGTGACGGTGCGGCCGAACACCTCCTCGCTCAGCCCGACCATCTCCGAGGCAACCGCGCCGCGGCCGAGATCGAGCACGCCATCGAGCAGCGCGGCGCCGCCATCGACCTCGCCCAGCACATGATCGGCATCGACAGCGACGTTGTCGAAATTGATGCGCGCCGCGTTGTGCGCGTCGACCATCATCGTGCGCTCGATCGCGATGCCCTTGGCCTTGGGGTCGACCAGAAACAGCGTCAGACCATCGCGCTCACCGGCCGCGCCCGCGCTGCGCGCCGCGACGATCAGGAGATCAGCGACATGGCCATCGACCACCAGCGCCTTGGCACCGTTGAGCTTGAAGCCGTTGCCGGCACGAGCGGCCTGCATCGCCGTGTTCAAGGGACGATGTTTTGCACCCTCGTCGATCGCGAGCGACGCGAGCAGCGAGCCATCGGCGATCTTCGGCAGGTGCTCGGATTTCTGGGCGGCGCTACCGCCGCGCGACAGCACCGAGGCCGCGAGCACCGAGGTCGAGAGGAACGGCGACGGCAGCAAGGTGCGGCCGATCTCCTCCATCACGATTCCGGCCTCGACAGCTCCGAGCCCACTGCCGCCGTGTTCTTCGGCGATGAGGAGACCGGCAAATCCCATCTCGGCGAAGGTCGCCCAGAGCTCGCGCGAGAAGCCTGCGGCATCGCGCTCGTCGCGCAGCTTGCGCAGGTGCGCCACCGGCGCCTTGTCGCTGATCAGCCCGCGCGCGCTGTCGCGCAGCATCGATTGTTCTTCGGTGAGGAGGAGAGGCATGGGAATGTCCGATCGAACGTCAGTGTCAGTTGTGCGGGCGTCATTCCGGGGCGATGCGTTAGGCATCGAACCCGGAATCGTCGAGATTCCGGGTCTGGTCCTTCGGACCATCCCGGAATGACGTGCATCGAATCACGCCCCCGGCAGATCCAGGATACGCTTGGCGACGATGCCGAGCATCACCTCGGAGGTGCCGCCCTCGATCGAGTTGGCCTTGGTGCGCAGCCAGGCGCGCGGGCGGGCGCCCTCGCGCGACCGCGCGCTCTCCCATTCCAGCGCATCGATGCCGCCTGCCGACATCAAGATCTCGTAGCGGCGCTTGTTGAGCTCGGTACCGTAATATTTCATCGCCGAGGAGAATGCCGGATGCGCCTGCCCGGCCTTGGCCAGATCGACCATGCGCTCGGCGGCAGCCGCGAGCGCGGCCTCGTCGACCTCGAAGCTCGCAATCTGCGCGCGCAGGGATGCATCATCCAGCTTGCCCTGCGCGTCGCTGCCAATCGAGTCCGCGGCGATCTGGCCCAAGGGACGGCCGACGCCGCGCTCACCCATGCCCGAGATCATCGCGCGCTCGTGCTGCAGCAGGTATTTCGCGACGTCCCAGCCGCGATTGACGGTGCCCACGACATGCGATTTCGGCACGCGGACATTGTCGAAGAAGGTCTCGCAGAACGGCGAGCGGCCGGAGATCAGGAGGATCGGCCGGGTCGACACGCCCGGGGACGCCATGTCGAACAGGATGAAGCTGATGCCGTCATGCTTCTTCGCGGCGGGGTCGGTGCGCACCAGGCAGAAGATCCAGTCGGCGTAGTTGGCGTAGGAGGTCCAGATCTTCTGGCCGTTGATGACGTAGTCGTCGCCATCGCTTTGCGCGCGCGTCTGCAGCGAAGCGAGGTCAGAGCCGGCATTCGGCTCGGAATAGCCCTGGCACCAGCGGATCAGACCGGCGGTGATCTTGGGCAGATGCTCCTTCTTCTGCGCCTCGGTGCCGTATTTCAGCAGCGCCGGCCCGAGCATGGAGATGCCGAACGAAGTCAGCGGCTGACGCGCGCCGATCGCAGCCATCTCCTGGCGCAGGATCTTGGCCTCCTCGCCGTCGAGGCCACCGCCGCCATATTCCTTTGGCCAGTGCGGCACGGTCCAGCCCTTGTCGCGCATTCGTTCGAACCAGACGCGTTGCGGCTCGGACGAGAATTTCGCGTTGCGCCCGCCCCAGAACGTGTCCTCGTCCGAGGTCATGGGTTTGCGCATCTCCGGCGGGCAGTTGGCCTCGAGCCAGGCGCGCGTCTCGCTGCGGAATGTGTCCAGATCGGCCATCGGCGCCTCTCGCGTTTCCAATATCACTCGAGTCTGAGGTAACCTCAGCCACCAGCGAATTTCAACAACAACCGAAGAGGAAACATGATGCGCATCAAGCTGCTTTCGCCGGACGGAATGAACGCCGACCAGAAGGCTATTTATGACGAGGCGGTCGCCGGCAAGCGCGGCGCGGCGCCGGCGCCAATGATGGCCTGGCTGAATAGCCCTGACATGGCGCGCCATGCCACCCGTCTCGGCGAGCAGCTCCGCTTCAACACGATGTTTCCGCCAAAGCTGTCGGAGATCGCGATCCTGGTCACGGCGCGGCACTGGACCGCGCATTACGAATGGTGGGCGCACAAGCGGCTGGCGCTGAAGGGCGGGCTCGAGGTTGCGATCATCGATGCGATCCGCGACCGCCGCACGCCCGTCTTCGACGATCCAAAGGCTGCAATGATCTACGACGTCGCCAAGTCGCTGCACGAAGGCCATGGCCTGGCGCAGCCGCTGTATGACGCCGCGATCGCGCTGCTCGGCGAGCGCGGCGTGGTTGAGATCATCGGCCTGTGCGGCTACTACACGATGGTGTCGATGACGTTGAACACGTTCGAATTCGGATTGCCGGACGGCGAGGTGTCGGAACTGAACTGACAAGGATACAGCCGCGAATGCGGTGCGCTCCCTCTCCCCGTCCTTCACGGGGAGAGGGCTGGGGCGAGGGGCAGACGCACGGGCGGTGTGAATTGTTAGACCTGTACCCGCTCACCCGGATGTCATCTGACCTCTCCCCGCGAGCGGGGCGAGGTCAGCACCTCGATCGTCGTACGAGTGTGCTCACTCAGCCCTCGGTCAGAGAGCCCGCCTTCCGTCCGCGCACCATGATCAGCCCAGCCGCGATCAGCTCCAACGCGATGCAGCCGTAGAATGGCAGCGTGTAGCTGCCGGAGAGATCGCGCAGCAGGCCTACGACGCCCGGGCCGAAGGCATAAGTGACCTGGGTGATCGCGGTAATCAGGCTGATCAGCACGCCGAAGCTCTGCGGATCGAACTCGCGCTGCACGATCAAAGACGGCAGCGTGATCAGATTGCCGACCGAGAAGCCGAACACCACGCAGGCGCCGATCAGCAGGATTTCACTGCGCGAATTGATGATGACGAACAGCGCCACGGCCTGGCTCGCAAAGGACAGCGCCGAGGCCAAGCGCTGGTCGAAGCGGTCGATTACCGCGGAGAACAGCACGCGACCGAGCATCGCCATGATCGTCAGGAGCGACAGCGCGAATGCCGCATGTTCGCGGCCGATCACGGGATCGAGGAAGGCGATCAGGTGCACGATGAAGCCGACCTGCGCGAACAGCACCAGCGCGAAGGCGACCGCGATCGACAGGAAGCCGATGTTGCGCAGCGCGTCGTTGCGGACCTGCCGCGCCGACGCCGGCACCGCCTTGGATCCGCCGCCCCTTGGCGGCGGGCGACCGACGCTGACGGCGACGATCGGGATCACGAGGCCGACCATCACCGCTGCCACCAGCGTCATGGTCATCGCAAAGCCGAGATGGCCGATGGCGAACACCAACAGCGGCACGCCGGCGATGCCGCCGAAGCTCGCGCCATTGAGCGCCAGGCTGATCGCCATGCCGCGCCGGTGCTCGAACCACAGGCTGACAGTGTTGGTGATCATCGCGAGGCTGGTGCCGGCCCAGCCGAAAGCGAGCAGGGCATCGACGAGATAGAGCTGCCAGAGTTCGCGCACCTGGCCGAGCACCAGCGCCGCGCACGCCATCGCGAGCAAGCCCGCGATCATGCATGTGCGCGGGCCGAAGGCGCGCATCGCCTCCGCCACGAACACGACGATCAGCGCGCCGAACAGATAGAAGAAGGTGGTGCCGGCCGAGATCAGCGACGTCGGCCAGCCATGAATGCGATGCAGTTCGGCGAGATAGACGCTCTGGCCATAGAAGCCCAGCCCCCAGCCGAAGGTCGCGACCAGGAAGCAGACCGCGACGGTCCGCCAGCCTTCGTAGCGCAGCGAGGTTTCGTCGGGCGGGAGATGCGAGGTCGCGTCCATTTTCGGATCTCGTTGCTGATCGCGCTGTCGTCTCTATCCGCTGAGACAGACCGCTCACCCGCCTTCGATGCTTCGCATCTCAGTCACGCTCTCCCAAAAAGGGTGAGGGTGCGCCGGGGTCATCGCGACACTGCTATCACTTTCGATGAGACACAAGGTTCGATGCCGATCGAGGCATTCGCGTCACATCGGCTCCGGCAGTTCCGGCAGCACGTCGAGCCGTGCGGCGCGGCGCTTGGCGTGCCAGACCAGCATGAGCACCACAAGCCCCAACGCGACTGGCGGAAACACCACGACGTTCACCGCCGACCAGCCGAAATTGGCGAGCAATTGTCCCGACGAGAACGAGCCGATCGCCATCATGCCGAACACCAGGAAGTCGTTGAAGGCCTGCACTTTGGTGCGCTCGGCCGGCGTATGCGTCTCCAGCACCAGCGCGGAGGCGCCGACGAAGCCGAAATTCCAGCCCGTGCCGAGCACGATCAAGGTGGCCCAGAAATGCGGCGCGGTGATCCCGGACAAGCCGATCACCGCCGCCACCGCTTCGAGCGCAAGACCTGCTGCCACGATCACCGGCGCGCCGAAGCGCGCAATCAGCGATCCGGTGAAGAAGCTCGGCCCGTACATGGCGACGATGTGCCACTGGATGCCGAAATTGGAATCCGAGATCGTGAGCCCGCACATCTTCATCGCAAGCGGCGCCGAGGTCATCACCAAATTCATCACCGGATAGGCGATGGTGCCGCACAATGCGGCCGCGACGAAGCGCGGCTGGCGCACGATCTCGAGCAGCGGCCGGCCGGCATGCAGGTCCGCAGGCGCCGGCTTCGGCAGGTCGACGCCGGCGACGATGAGCATCGCCACGACCGCCACCGCCGCCTGCACCAGGAAGGAGAAGGCGAACAGAAAAGGCGGCCAGATATCCATGGTCCATTGCACGAGCTGCGGGCCAAGCAGGCCGGCGAAGATGCCGCCCGCCATCACCCAGGACACCGCCTTCGGCCGGAACGCGGCACTGGCGCCGTCGGCAGCGGCGAAACGGTAGGATTGCGACACCGCGCCATAGAGCCCACCGACCAAGGTCGCGGCGCAGAACAGCCAGAACGAATTGTGCAGGATCGCGAAACTGCCGAGCAGCCCGGTGAGGACGCCGCAGCCGGTGCCGATGATGAAGGCCGCGCGGCGGCCGTAGCGGCGCGAGATCGCGCCGGTCGGCAGCGTCCCCGCGGCAAGGCCGACCACATACATCGAGAGCGGCACCGTCGCGAGCGAGACGTCGGGCGCAATGCTGGCGCCGACGATCGCGCCGGTCGCGAAGATCACCGCCGAATTGGCGCCGGTCAGCGCCTGCGCCGCGGCGAGCCGCGCCACGTTGCGGCGCGTACGCGCGTCGTCGGAGACGTCATCGGTCGCAGCGAGGTCGATCATCGGCGTTTCCAGCTTGATGCGCTTGCACGCGCAATCAGGTTGATTCGCCGCACTATGAGGAGAAGCGATGGTCTGGACAACCGATCGAAACGGGCGCGGCCTATGCGCCTGGCTTACGCACCTCGTCCGAATACCAGGATCAGATTATTGGCCGGCATCTCGACGACCTCACGCAATGCAAGGCCAGCGTGCACCGCAAGCTCATTCAGCTCGGCGATGTCGCGCACGCCCCAGTCCGGATCGCGCTCGCGCAGGGAGGTGTCGAACACCGCATTGCTGACCGCGGTGTGCTTGCCGTCGCGCTTGAACGGACCGTAGAGCACCAGCAGCCCACCGGAGTTCAGAGCATGCGCACTTCCTGCGAACAGGCCTTCCGCGACCGTCCATGGCGCGATGTGAATGACATTGGCGCAGAAGATCGCGGTGAGCGCCGCCGGCCCGCCCTCCTGCCGCAGCGTCGCGAACCAGTCGGGATCGGAGAGATCGATGCGATGAGGCGCGCGGATGTTCGGCAGGCCGGCATGGGCCTGCCAGGCCGCGATGCTCTCCAGATGCTGCGCGTTGAGGTCGCTCGGCCACCAGGTGACGTCAGGTGTGTGCGATGCAAAATGCGTCACGTGCTGGCCTGTGCCGCTACCTGCCTCCAGCACGTCGCCGGTCCGTCCGGCCAGCAGTCGCGACAGCACGGCCCAGATCGGCTGGTGGTTGCGGTGGAATGCCGCAGCGTCGAGCCGACCATCGGGCTCGGCCACCCGCCGGTTCTTGCCGAATTCGACGACGTGTTCCGCCATGGCGAACTCCTTTTGATCGAGGCTTAGCCCGCTGCGCCGTCATTGGCAAAACGGGCCGCCAAAGCCCAGGGAAACACCGCCGCCAGTTGATTATTCACGGCATCCGGCGGCGAACATTAACCCCGTTCGGCACCGGCCGATCCGCCGATTGCCAGGCGGTGGCCTTTGTGCTTCTGAATCCCTATAGTTCGACCATTCAGCGAATGTCCGGAACCCACCTTGCTTGCATCATCCGTCTCGATTTCAGCCCTGGCGCTCGGGCTATGGCTGGTCGCCTGCACCGGCTCCGCAGTGGCGCAATCGGGCCCCAGCGAGGGCCAGAAGATCGCGTTCGACCGCGGCAAGGGCAATTGCCTGACCTGCCACGTGATCAAGGGCGGCGACCTGCCCGGCACGATCGGGCCCAAGCTCGAGGATCTCAAAAGCAAATATGACCGCGCCGAGTTGACCGCGATCGTCACCGACGAGACCAAGCGCAACCCGCAGACCGTGATGCCGCCGTTCGGCCGCGACCGCATCCTGACCGAGCAGGAAATCAACGCCGTCGTCGATTTCCTGCAGACCCTCTGATACCGCTCTGGAGAAAGCCAAGATGACTGCCTCGTTCGGCCCTTCGGTGACGCGCCGCCTGATCGTCAAGGGCATCGGTGCGGTGGCGCTGATCGGCCTCGGCCATAGTGTGCTGGGCCCCTTTCCGGCGCTCGCCGCCGCCAATGACAAATATCCGGAAGACGCGTTCAAGCAGAAGAACGCAAACGATGCGATCAAGGCGCTCTATGGCAAGGACCACGAGCCCTCGGACAAGGTGAAGCTCGACGCGCCCGAGATCGCCGAAAATGGCGGCGTGGTCCCGATCTCGGTGACGACAACGCTGTCCGACGTCACCTCGATCTCGTTCGTGGTCGCCGAGAACCCGTTCGCGCTCGCCGCCTCTTACAAGATTCCCGACGGCACCGTGCCCGCGGTCGCGAACCGGTTGAAGATGGCCAAGACCACGAACGTGATCGCGCTGGTGGAAGCGGGTGGCAAGCTCTACAGCGTCACCAAAGAGGTCAAGGTCACCGTCGGCGGTTGCGGCGGCTGATATTCTTTCAGGAGTGAGGCAATGGCATCGAGCATCCGCGTTCGCGCGATCCTGAATGGCGACACCACCGACGTGCAGACCCTGATCCAGCATCCGATGGACACCGGCCTGATGAAGGACGCCAAGGGCGAGGTGATCCCGGCGCATTACATCCAGCAGCTCTCGTTCGAGCACAACGGCAAGGCCGTGTTCCTGGCCGATTGGGGCACCGCGGTCTCCAAGGACCCCTATGTCAAATTCGCTTTCAAGGGCGCGGCCAAGGGCGACGAGCTCAAGGTGAGCTGGGTCGACAACAAGGGCGCGACCGACAGCCTGACCGCCAAGATCCAGTAGAAGATCCAATAGAGATCCACATGCGCGCGCGCTCCCTTCTCTCCCTCGCTGCTGCCGCGCTGGCGCTCGCCGCGCTGACATCGGCGGCGCCGGCGGCCGACACGGTCGATCCCGCTGCTGACGCCAAGGCGTTCCAGGACTTCTTCGTCAAGAAATTCCCGAAGGTGAAATTCGACGACTTCGTCAACGGGCCCTACTCGATGAACGAGGACATGCGAAAGCAGTGGGAGGAGAAGGAGGAGTTTCCTCCTTATGAATTCGCGCTCGAGGCCGGCAAGGAGATGTTCGGTAAGCCGTTCAAGAACGGCAAGACCTATGCGGACTGCTTCCCGAATGGCGGCATCGGCGTCCGCCAGAACTATCCTTATTTCGACGAGAAGGAAGGCAAGGTCGTCACCCTGGAGCTCGCGCTGAACAAATGCCGCGAGGCCAATGGTGAGCCGCCCTACTCCTACGTCAAGGACGAGATGGCCTCGCTGACCGCGTATATGGCCTATACCTCGCGCGGCAAGCCGTTCGACATCAAGGTGCCGAACGATCCGCGTGCGCTCGCCGCCTTCGAGAAGGGCAAGGAATATTTCTACACCCGCCGCGGCCAGCTCAACTTCTCCTGCGCGAGCTGCCACGTGCAAAATCCCGGCGAGCGCATCCGCGCCGAGATCCTGGCGCCGGCGCTCGGCATCCTGAACGCAATGCCGATCTACCGCTCGGAATGGGGCGGCATGGGCACGGTCAGCCGTCGCTTCACCAGTTGCAACAGCCAGATCCGCGGCGTGCCGCTGGAACCGCAGTCCGACGAGTATCGCGACCTCGAATATTATCTGTCCTATGTCGCAAACGGCCTGCCGATTTCGGGGCCGGGAGCACGGCCATGAGCGAACGCCGCAGCCTAGCCATGAAAAAGATCATGTTTGCCGCAATCATGCTCGTTGCAGCCGCGATGCCCGCGCGCGCTGCCTCCGAGGCCGACTTCAAGGCGGCATTCGCGGCGGCCGACAGCGCCGAGAAGGACGCAGGGCGGCTGCGCAACCAATGGACCACGACGGAAGCGGCGTTGAAGGCTGCGAAGACGGCCGCGGACGCCGGCAATTACGACCAGGCGGTGAAATCGGCACAAGAGGCGGAGGCGCTTGCCAAGGCCTCGATCTTCCAGGCGACCTCGGAGAAGGACCGCTGGAAGGCCATGGAGATCCGCTAGCTTTGCTTCCGACCGGAATAGCGCGATGACGATCCGCCGCCGGGATTTTCTGGCACTGACAGCAGCTGCGCTCGCAGCGCCCGCGCTGGTCCGCGTGGCGCGCGCGGCCGATACCGCGAGCCTCTACGACCTCGACCGGTTCGGCAATGCGCGCATCCTGCACATGACCGACACCCATGCGCAACTACGGCCAGTCTTCTTTCGCGAGCCCAGCGTCAATCTCGGCGTCGGCGAGATGTGGGGCAAGCCGCCGCATCTGGTCGGCCATGCTTTCCTTGACCGCTACGGCATCCACGCCGACAGCGCGGACGCCTACGCCTTCACATCGGTCGATTTCGAGAAGGCGGCGCCGCGGTTCGGCCGGCTCGGCGGCTTCGCCCATCTGAAAACCCTGATCGACAAGCTGCGCGGCGATGTCGGCGAGCACCACGCACTGCTGCTCGACGGCGGCGATCTCTGGCAGGGCACCGGCCTTACCCATCTGACGCGTGGCGCCGACATGGTCGATGCCGCGAACCTGCTCGGCATCGAAGCGATGACCGGCCATTGGGAATTCACCTATGGCGAGACGGATCTGCGCACCAACATCGCCCGCTTCAAGGGCGAATTCCTGGCGCAGAACGTGTTTCTCACCGAGGAAGCCGCCTTCAACGACGCCCAGGCTTTCGACCCTGGCTCGGGCCGCGTCTTCAAGCCTGCCATTGTCAAGGAGCTCGGCGGCGCCCATGTCGCCGTGATCGGCCAGGCCTTCCCCTACGTGCCGATCGCGCATCCGAAGCGCTTCACAGCGGATTGGACCTTCGGCATTCGCGAGGCTGAGCTGCAGGCATTGGTCGACGACATCAGGGCCAAGAAGGCTGATGCGGTGATCCTGCTGTCGCATAACGGCATGGACGTCGACCTGAAGCTCGCCAGCCGCGTCACCGGCATCGACGTGATCCTCGGCGGCCATACCCACGACGCGGTGCCGCAGCCGGTCGCGGTGAAGAACGCCAAGGGCACCACGCTGGTCACCAATGCCGGCTCGAACGGAAAATTTCTCGGTGTGCTCGACCTCGACATCAGCAAGGGCCACGTCGCGGACGTGCGCTACCGGCTGCTGCCGGTGTTCTCCGAGCTGCTGAAGCCGGATACCGCGATGCTCGCCCTGGTCGACCAGATGCAGCAGCCGCAGGTCGCAGCCTGGAACGACAAGCTCGCGACCACCGATCACCTGCTCTATCGCCGCGGCAATTTTGCAGGGACCATGGACGACCTGATCTGCACGGCGCTGCGCAGCGAGCTCGACGCCGAGATTGCGCTGTCGCCGGGCTTCCGCTGGGGCACCAGCGTGCTCGCCGGCCAGCCGGTGACGATGGAGGACGTGCTGGCGCAGACCGCCATCACCTATCCGGAGACCTACGTCCAGCAGATGACCGGCGCCGACATCAAAAATGTGCTGGAGGATGTCTGCGACAATCTCTTCAACGCCGATCCCTATCTGCAGCAGGGCGGCGACATGGTGCGTATCGGCGGCCTGTCCTACCGCTGCGCACCAAGCGCGGCGATCGGCCAGCGCATCACCGAGCTGACGCGCGACAATGGCAAGCCGCTTGCGGCCTCGGCGCGCTACAAGGTGGCCGGCTGGGCGTCAATGAACCCGCAAGCCGGCAAGCCGGTATGGGACGTGGTCGCAAATCATCTGCGCGCGCGCGGCGCGCCGGCGGGCGCCGTCCACGACGTCATGCTGAGCGGCGTCGACGGTAATCCGGGCATCGCCGAGCCGTCGTAAGGCCCGCCAGCACACCGCCTGCGGTCCACTGGGCCCACGTCGCGATAGCAGCTCCTATCTGCGACGAAACCCCATTTTGTAGAATAATCGTTTCTGATAAAGACGAGTAGCAGTCCAAACGTTCTGCCGCACCCTCTCCCCTTGCGGGAGAGGATGCCGAGCGTAGCGAGGCGGGTGAGGGGTTCTCTCCGCGAGCACGGCTGGTGGAGAGAAACCCCTCATCCGGTTTCTCACTTCGTTCGAAACCACCCTCTCCCACAAGGGGAGAGGGGTGCACTGGCACTTGCCGCTCGAAGGACACACCGATGATCTTCCGCCAATTGTTCGACAGCGTCTCGGGCACCTACAGCTATTTGCTGGCGAGCCGCGCCGGCGGCGAGGCGCTGATGATCGATCCAGTGTTGGAAAAGGTCGACCGCTACTGCCAGCTGCTGCGCGAGCTCGACCTGAAGCTGGTCAAGGCGATCGACACCCATTTGCATGCCGACCACGTCACCGGGCTCGGAAGCCTGCGCGACCGCACCCATTGCATGACCATCATGGGCGAGCAGAGCAAGGCCGACGTGGTGGCGATGCGGGTTGCCGAGGGCGACAAGATCACGATTGAAGGCGTCAGCCTGGATGTGATGTTCACGCCGGGCCACACCGATGATTCCTACAGCTTCCTGATGGGCGACCGCGTCTTCACCGGCGACACGCTGCTGATCCGCGGCACCGGTCGCACCGATTTCCAGAACGGCGATTCCCGCGCACAATATGAGTCGATTTTCAACCGGCTGCTCAAGCTACCGGACGAGACGCTGGTGTTTCCGGCGCACGACTACAAGGGCGACACCGTCTCCACCATTGGCGAGGAGCGGCGCCATAATCCGCGGCTGCAGGTGCGCTCGGTCGATGAATACGTAACTCTGATGGCCAATCTGAACCTGCCCAACCCGAAGATGATGGATGTCGCCGTGCCGGCAAACATGCGGGTGGGGCTGCATCAGGACGAACTGGCCAGGCAGGGATTGGCGCTGTCGGCGCGGCAGGCGATCGAATGCCTCGGCCGTCCCGATGTGCTGCTGGTCGATCTGCGCGAGACATCCGAGCGGGCCAAGCACGGCACGCTGTCGGGCGCGCTGCATGCGCCCTACCTCGCGATCGAAGAAAACCTGGAGGCCGGCGGCATGCTGCGCGAGGTCGCCGCCGCCACCGGCCGCCGCATCGTATTCTTCTGCGCCTACGGCGAGCGCTCGGCGATGGCGGTGAAGGCAGCGCAAGAGGCAGGTCTTTGCAACGCCGCCCATATCGAAGGCGGCATCGACGCCTGGAAGAAGGCCGGCGGCCCGGTGTTGGCGGGACGCGGGTGAGCCGGTCGCTCTGCAAAGCTGGCGCTGCTGATCCTGACACCGCCAAGATGGCACGCACGACTGGCGCCGTTGAACCCCGCACGCGCGCCAATCTCATCCGTCGTCCCGGGCAAGCGAGCGGAGCAAGCGCGATCCGGGATCCATAACCACCGTCGATATTGAATAAGCACGCTGGAGCCGCAGCGCGTCGCCACGCGAATAGTTGCGGTTATGGATCCCGGCGTTCTCGGCGCGCAATTGCGCGCCTGACCGGGACGACGCCGAATATGTAGCCGCGCGCACGTGCCATGCGCCCGCGTTCGTGGACAATGGACCCCATTCGACTAGTGTGACGGTTTGCCGCGCCTCGGCCCGGACATCGGCATCGCCCGGCACAAGCTCCCAAGTTCCAGATATCCAACTCAAGACACCGGGCTTCTAGACCCCTGCCCGACGTGACACGGATCTGATATGGCTGACGTTCTTGCTGCATCGCAACACACCGAGACTCCGGCTAAGGCCGCGTCATCCGTGCGCACGCTGTCGCTGATCTCGCTCGCGCATTGGGTCAGCCATTTCCATATGCTGGTGCTGCCGATGCTGTTTCCGTTCCTTAAAGCACAGCTCGGCACAGGCTATGTCGAGCTCGGCTTCGCGATGACGGTGTTTGCCGTGGTGTCGGCCCTGGTGCAGACGCCGGTCGGCTATGTCGTCGACCACTTTGGCGCGCGGAAAATCCTGCTGGTCGGGCTCACGCTCGGCGGCCTGTCGCTGGTGATGCTGGGCCTGCATCTGAGCTATGCCAGCCTGATCGTCTGCGCCGTGCTGCTCGGCGTCGCCAACGCCGTCTATCACCCCTCCGACTACGCGCTGCTGGCGGCGCATATGGAGGAATCGCGGATGGGCCGCGCCTTCGGCGTCCATACCTTCGCCGGCTATCTCGGCAGCGCAGTCGCGCCTGCCGTGATGGCGGCGCTGGTGGCGTGGATCGGCGGCTTCGGCGCGCTGATTGCAGCAGGTCTGGTCGGCCTGGTGGCCGCCCTGCTGCAGATCATCGGCAACGTGCCCGAGGTGCCGCCGCATCAACACCACGAGGATGGCGCCAAGGCGCCGAAGCCGAGCCTGCTGACGCCGGCGCTGATGATGCTGACGGCGTTCTTCATGCTGCTCAGCCTGTCCAGTTCCGGCATTTCAAGCTTCGGCGTGGTGGCGCTGATGAACGGCTACAACGTCACCTTCTCCGAAGCCAATATCGCGCTGACCGCCTTCCTCGGCGCGACCGCGGTCGGCGTGCTGGCCGGCGGCGTGCTCGCCGACCGCATCAGCCATCACAGCCAGGTCGCTGCCGTCAGCTTCGCCATCAACACGGTGCTGATGCTACTCATCACCTTCCTGACGCCGCCGATGATCGTGCTCACCGTCGTGCTGACGGTCGCGGGATTCCTCAGCGGCGCCATCGCGCCGTCGCGCGACATGATGGTGCGCAACGCGGCACCTCCCGGCGCTGCGGGCCGCGCTTTCGGCCTGGTCTCTACCGGCTTCAACTTCGCCGGCATCATCAGTCCATTGTTATTCGGCTACATCATGGACGCCAACGCGCCGCGCTGGCTGTTCGGCGCCTCCGTCATCTTCATGCTGCTGACGATCGTGCTGACATTCTTCACCGAGCGTCCGGTGAAGGCGAAGGAAGTGGCGGCATAAGCCGCGCTGCGACTGACTCGAAGCAGATTGATCTCTCACCAGGTACTCGGTGCACGCTCTCCCCTTTTGCGGGAGAGGGTGGCGCGCATCGACAGTTGTGAGCCGCTTCCCGCGTCGGCGATCCACCCTCTCCCACAAGGGGAGAGGGTACGCTATTTTCCGCGCGCCAGATTGCATTCAGCCTGCTGTCATAGCGGCATCCCAGCTCATCATCCCCCGCATGTTGACATCATCGCCCGCCGGCCGATGATGCCGCATCAAACAAGAGCAATTGGGGACGAACGCCATGACCGAGCAGCCCGATCTCGTGATCCGCGGCGGCACGCTCGCTGACGGCACCGGCAACGATCTGTATGAGGCCGATGTCGCGATCAAGGACGGCCGCATTGCGGATGTCGGCAAGGTCACAGCCAAGGGACGCGAGGAGATCGATGCCAAGGGCAAGCTGGTCACGCCGGGCTTCGTCGACGTCCATACCCATTACGACGGCCAGGTGACCTGGAGCCAAGACATCACGCCGTCGTCGCAGAACGGCGTCACGTCAGCGATCATGGGCAATTGCGGCGTCGGCTTCGCGCCGTGCCGCCCGGCCGATCACCAGCGGCTGATCCAGCTGATGGAAGGCGTCGAGGACATTCCCGAGCCGGTGCTCGAGGCCGGCATTCCCTGGGAATGGGAGAGCTTTCCGGACTACATGGGCTGGCTGGGCAAGCGCCATTTCGACATGGATATCGGCGCGCAATTGCCGCACGCGGCGCTGCGCGTCTATGTGATGGGCGAGCGCGGCGCGCGCCGTGATCCGGCGACGGCGGAGGACAATCGCGCGATGGCGTCGCTCGCGGCCGATGCCGTGCGCTCCGGCGCGCTGGGCTTTTCCACCTCGCGTACGCTCAATCACCGCACCTCGACCGGCGACTACACGCCGACGCTCAAGGCCGGCGAGGACGAGCTGACGGCGATCGCGGGCGCGATGCACGGCGCCGGCCGCAGCGTGCTGCAGTTCGTGCTCGACCTCTCCACCATCCATGAAGACCTGCCGATGATGCTGCGGGTTGCGGACAACACGAAGTGCCCGATCTCGTTTTCGGTGACGCAGAACGACAAGGCGCCGGAGCGCTGGCGCGAGACGCTGGCCGAGATCAATGCCGCTGCCACGCGTGGGCTGTCGATCACCGCGCAAATTCCGGCGCGCCCCGTCGGCTTGCTGCTCGGGCTCGAGCTGTCACGCAATCCGTTTCAGACCCATCCGAGCTACCGCGCCATCGCGCATCTGCCGCTGGCTGAGCGCGTCGCGCGGCTGCGGCAGCCGGAGGTGCGGGCCGCAATCCTGAGCGAGAGCGCAACCGCCACCGACGATCCGCTGTTCTTCAAGCCGAATTACGCCAAGATGTTTCTGCTCGGCGATCCGCCCGACTATGAGCAACCGCCGGAAAAGACGCTCGGCGCACAGGCCTGCGCGAGGGGATGCAGGCCGGAGGAGCTCGCCTATGACGCCATGCTGTCGGACGAAGGCCGCGGCATGCTTTACGTGCCGTTCCTGAATTATTCGGACGGCAATCTGAACGCCACCTACGAGATGCTGCGCGATCCGCGCAGCGTGCCGGGCCTGAGCGATGGCGGCGCGCATTGCGGCATCATCTGCGATGCCAGCTTCCCGACCTACCTGCTGACGCATTGGACGCGCGATCGCACCCGTGGCGACAAATTGTCGGTGCCGTTCGTGGTCGCGGCGCAGTCGCGCAAGACGGCCTTGTCAGTCGGACTAGCGGATCGCGGCCTGCTGGCGCCGGGCTACAAGGCCGACGTCAACGTGATCGATTACGACCGGCTGCATCTGCATCCGCCGAAGGTGCATTACGATTTGCCGGTCGGCGGGCGCCGCCTGATGCAGGAGGTCGACGGCTATGACGCGACCATCGTCGCAGGCCAGGTGACGCGCCGCGGCGGCCAGGCCACCGGCGCGCGGCCCGGACGGCTGATCAGGGGTGCGCAGGCGGCCGTGCACTGACGTTTGAGCATAAGAACTGAGATTATCACCGTCGTCATGCCCCGCGCAGGCGGGGCATCCAGTACGCACTTCGTCCGGCTTCTCGATCAATGCACGACGCGCGACGTCTCTGGAATTACTCGGAATCACCGCGCCGTTCAGCGAATTATGACGCGGTGTCGTCCGATGCGCCGCCAGCCGGGCGCGCTCGGTGTTCGGCCACAGCAACAACAAGCCGATCAGGCCGGAGATGATCATGATCACGGCATTGATGGTGTAGCCGAGCAGGTAGCCGTCGATGACGCTGCCTGCGTTCTGTACTACCTTGCCCATCACGTTCGGCGCGATGATGCCTGCCAAGGTATAGATCGCGCCATAGATCGCCATCACGGCGCCACGCTGCGACACCGGCGTGAATTCGCCGATCATCAGCGGGCACACCACGTAGATCGCACCGGTCAGGCCCGATCCGACCACGAGCAGCGCGATCCGGATCGTCGCGCTGCCGCCATAGGGCACCAGCGCCACGATCAGGCCGCCGAGGACCAGCGGTGCCGCGCCGAGCACGCCGCGGGCGATCCGAGTCGATAGGCCCCGCGCCATCATCAATTGCGACAGCCAACCCGTCAGCAGCACGGTCACCGCGCCAAACAGCCACGGCAGCACCGAGACGAAGCCGGCCTGTTGCTGGCTGAAGCCGAGGCCCGCTACCAGGAACGAGGTGAGCCAGGTCAGGCCGAGCGACAGCGCCCAATAGGCGCCGAAGCTCGCGGCGACACAGCCGATGAAGGTGCGCGACGACAACAGCCAGGCGTATGGCACGCGCGCGTCCAGCGCGGCGGCGGTCGCGGTGCCCGCGATCGGCCCTTCCTTGCCAAGCAGCGACCAGGCGACGACCCACAACAGCCCGACGACCCCGAGCGCGCCGAATGCATAGTGCCAGCCATAGCGGACGATGATCGCATTCAGCGCCGGGACCGCAAGGATGACGCCGAAAGCGGAGCCTTGCGTCATGATCGCAGTCGGCAGGCCGCGCTTCTCATCCGGGAACCATTTGTAGATGGCGTGCAGCGCAACGGAGGCGGCCGGCCCCTCGCCCGCACCGAGCACGATACGGCAGATCATCAGCGTCGTGACGCTGACGGTGCTGAGCATCGGGAACTGCGCCAGCGCCCAGATCAGCGCGAGCACCAGCAGCACCCAGCGCGTGGCAATGCGATTGACCAGGAAGCCGACCGCGATGGCGGAGATCGAGAACAGCAGGAAGAAGGACGAGCCGAGCAGGCCGAATTGTTCCGGCGTGAGCTGAAGCTCCTTCGCGATCGGCACGCCCGCAAGCCCGACCACGATCTTGTCGGCGAAGTTCACTACCATCAACAGGAACAGGAGGGTTACGATTCCCCACGCACCCTTCGGCGTCGGTTGCACGCTCTCCGGCGTCGTCTGCACGGCCATGTTCCTTCACTGTCCTTCTTCTTATGCGGCCCGTTCAGCAGGCATCCGGTCATGGTAGCCGTGGTTCGACGGCGCAGGCAACAAGGCGTTTCCCACTTCCGCCGGGGAATGTGCTGCAATCGCAATGCGTGATCGCAGCAAGGCCGTGATCTTGCGCTGCGGGCTTGCTATATGCAGCGCAGCACCATGGCGAAACAAACATGCTCAGCATCCGTCACCTGACCAAGACCTATCGCGCCGCCGGCGAGCCGGTCGCCGTGCTGCGCGGCGTCGACCTTGACGTTGCCGCGGGCGAGCGTGTGGCTCTGACCGGCGAATCCGGCTCCGGCAAGAGCACGCTGCTGCATCTGATCGCGGGGCTGGATGCGGCTGATAGCGGCGATATCGATCTCGACAATGTGCGTATCGGCAAGCTCGACGACGCCGGGCGCGCGGCGTTGCGGCGCGATCGCTTAGGGTTGGTATTCCAGCAATTCAACCTGGTGCCGAGCCTTTCGGTATCGGACAATTTGAAATTCCAGGCGCGGCTTGCTGGCCGCCACGATGCCGCCTGGCACGACGAGCTGGTGGAACGGCTTGGGCTTTCGGCGCTGCTCTCGCGCTACCCGGAGCAGCTCTCCGGCGGCCAGCAACAACGGGTTGCCATCGGCCGTGCGCTGGCCGTGAAGCCGCTGCTGCTGCTCGCCGACGAGCCGACCGGCAATCTCGACGAGGCGACCGCCGACGAGGTGATGGGCCTGACGCGCGATCTCGTCTCGCGCACCGGCTGCGGCTTTCTGATGGTGACGCACAGCACGCGGCTCGCCGCGATGCTGGATCGCCACGTCACCCTGCATGCGGGACGGCTCGCATGAGCCGCGTGCTCTGGATCCTCGCCGTCCTGCTCAGCCATTGGAGGCGACATCCGATGCAGCTCGCCACGCTGCTGATCGGGCTGATCTCCGCGACCGCGCTGTGGAGCGGCGTGCAGGCGCTGAACCAGCAGGCGCGCAGCTCCTACGACCGCGCAGCGGCGATCTTCGGCGGCGCGCGCACGCCGATGCTGGTGGCGCGCGACGGCCGCCGCTTCCCGCAACAGCTGTTCGTCGATCTGCGCCGCGCCGGCTGGCCGGTATCGCCCGTCATCGAGGGCCGCGTGCAGATCGAGGGCCATTCGATCCGCCTGCTCGGCGTCGAACCGATCTCGCTGCCGACAGATGTCGGCAACGCGCCGCGCGTCGGCCGCGCCGATCTCGAAGCCTTTGTCGCGCCGCCGGGACAGACGCTGGTCGCGCCGGAAACGCTCGCCGAGCTCGGCCTCAAGGATGGCACGACGCCGCACATGAGCGACGAGCGCGCGCTACCGCCGCTCCATGCGGAGCCGCAGCTCGCGCCCGGCGTACTGGTGGTCGATATCGGCGTGGCGCAGACGCTGCTTGGCAGGCCGGATCAGCTCTCGCGCCTGTTGGTCGGCAAGCAGCAGGGGCCGCGGCGATCGCTGGAGAGCGTCACCGACCGCTTGCAGCTCGTGCAGCCCGAGGCAGAGACGGATCTCGAACGGCTGACCGATAGCTTCCACCTCAACCTCACCGCCTTCGGCTTGCTGTCATTTTTCGTCGGCCTCTTCATCGTCAATTCGGCGATCGGCCTTGCCTTCGAGCAGCGCCTGCCGGTGCTGCGCACCTTGCGCGCCTGCGGCGTCTCCGCACGTCAACTGAACGCAGTGATGATCGCCGAACTGGTGACGTTTGCGATCGTCGCAGGCCTTGCCGGACTCGTCTGCGGCTATGTCATTGCTGCCGCGCTGCTGCCCGATGTCGCCGCGTCCTTGCGCGGTCTCTATGGCGCGCAGGTGCCCGGCGAATTGAGCCTGCGGCCGGAATGGTGGATCGCCGGCCTCGCCATCAGCATCGTCGGCGCGCTGGTGGCGGCGGCGACCAGCCTGGTCAAGGCGATGCGATTGCCGATCCTCAGCTCGGCGCAGGCCTATGCCTGGCAGGACGCGCAGCGGCGCTGGTTGAAACGGCAAGGCATGTTGGCGCTCTGCGTATTTGCTATCGCCGGCTGCATGTTATGGTTCGGCCATTCGCTGCTCGCAGGCTTTGCCGTGCTCGCGAGCCTGCTGCTCGGCGCGGCGCTGCTGCTGCCCTCGATCCTCGAGGTCGTGCTGCGTGCCGGCGAACGCGGCGCGCGACGACCGCTGACGCTGTGGTTCTGGGCCGATAGCCGCCAGCAGATCTCCGGGCTGTCGCTGGCGCTGATGGCGCTGCTGCTCGCGCTCGCGGTCAATGTCGGCGTCTCCACCATGGTCGAGACCTTCAACCGCACCTTCCTGATCTGGCTCGACGGCCGGCTCGCCGCCGACATCTATGTCAGCGCCGCCGACGACAAGCAGGCGCGCGAGGTGCGCGACTGGCTGAGCGCGCGCAGCGACGTGCAAGCGGTGCTGCTGGGCGGCCGCGCCGAAACGCAACTCGGCGGCGCGCCGGTCGACGTGCTCGGCCTGCCCGATCACGCCACCTATCGCGATCACTGGCCGCTGCTGCAATCCGTATCAGACGCATGGAAGCAGCTGGTGCCGGGCGAAGCCGGCTTCGTCAGCGAGCAACTGTCCCGCAGAATGAACGTCTCCATCGGCGACCACATCGATATTGCCGCGCCCGGTGGCGACTGGCCGATCACCATCGTCGGCATCTATGCCGACTACGGCAATCCGAAGGGCCAGATCGCGGTCAATGTCGCGGCATTGTCGCGGCACTTTCCGGCGGTGCCGCTGACGCGGATGGCGGTGCGCACCGATCCCGCCAACATCCCGACGCTGATCTCGGCCCTCTCCGACAAGTTCGGCCTCGACGGCCGCAATCTGATGGACCAGGCGACGATCAAGCGGGAGTCCACCGAGATTTTCAATCGCACCTTCGCGGTCACAGGCGCGCTGAACGCCTTCACGCTCGGCGTCGCCGGCATCGCACTGCTGACGAGCCTGTTGACGCTCGCCAATTCGCGGCTGCCGCAGCTGGCGCCGCTGTGGGCGATCGGCATCACGCGGCGGCGGCTTGCGGTGATCGAGCTGCTGAAGACGCTCGCGGTTGCGGCCATCACCTCGTTATTAGCACTGCCGCTTGGCCTGCTGGTCGCCTGGTGCCTGATCGCGATCGTCAATGTGAAGGCGTTCGGCTGGCGACTGCCGTTCCATGTGTTTCCGCTGGAGCTGGTCAAGCTGCTGGTCGTTGCTGTGTTCGCAGCATTGCTGGCCTCGCTGCTGCCGGTGATCCGGCTGGCGCGGATGCAGCCGGCCCATCTGGTGAGGATCTTCACCGTTGAGCGCTGAACCCAGACTCTCCCGCCGCGCATTCACGGGCGGCCTGCTGCTCGCCGGCCTCACGCGGCCGCTGCGCGCGCAAGGCTTTGCCGGCCTCGGCGACAGCGGCAACGGCTTTGCGCAGGTCGTGCCAGGCAAACGCTTCGTATTCCCCGCCGATCACGGCCCGCATCCGGATTTCCGTATCGAATGGTGGTACGTCACGGCCAATCTCAACGACATCAATGGACAGGCCTATGGCCTGCAATGGACCTTGTTCCGGCAAGCCGCGCAGCCGGGACCGCAACGCGAAGGCTGGGCCAGCCAGCAGGTCTGGATGGCGCATGCCGCGGTGACACGCGCCGACACGCACCGCTCTGCGGAGAAATTCGCGCGCGGCGGCGTCGGCCAGGCGGGCGTAACGGCAAAACCGTTCCAAGCCTGGATCGATGCCTGGCAGATGACGGCGCCAAGCGAAGGCGACGACCAGGCATTGTCACCGCTCGAGATGACGGCTGCGGCAAGCGACTTCTCCTACGCACTCGAGCTCACCGCCGATCAGCCGGTGGTGCTGCAGGGCGATCACGGCTACAGTAAGAAATCCGAGCGCAACCAGGCCTCCTATTACTACAGCCAGCCGTTCTATCGCGCCCATGGCCAGCTCACGATCGACGACAGACCGGTCGAGGTCACCGGCCAGGCCTGGCTCGACCGCGAATGGAGCAGCCAGCCACTCAGCCCCGACCAGACCGGCTGGGACTGGTTCTCGCTGCATTTCGACTCCGGCGGCAAGCTGATGCTGTACCGGATGCGGCAGACCGACGGCCATCACTACGCGTCCGGCACCTGGATCGAACCTGGTGGGGCGACGACCCCACTCGGCCCCGCTGACATCGTTATGACGCCGAAGGACAGCGTCGGGATTGCGGGACGCAGGCTGCCGGTCGTCTGGCATCTCGAACTGCCAGCGCGCTCGATCGCCATCGACTGTACACCGCTCAATCCGAAGGCCTGGATGGGCACCAGCGTGCCCTATTGGGAAGGCCCGATCAGCTTCAAGGGCAGCCACACCGGGGTGGGCTATCTGGAGCTGACGGGGTATTGAGCGACGGAGAACTCTTCGAGGGGAACCATCCGCATGTATCACTACACCGCACTCGTCACCGTGCTCGCCTGCATCGCGTATTTCTATGCCAGCTTCCGGGTCGGCAAGGCCCGCGGCAAATATGGAATCAAGGCGCCGGCGACCACGGGCAATGCGGATTTCGAGCGTGTCTTCCGCGCGCACATGAACATGCTGGAATGGATGCCGATCTTCCTGCCGGGACTGTGGCTGTTCGCGGTTTATGTCAGCGATCCCATCGCCGCCCTGCTCGGCGTGGTCTGGATCGTTGGCCGCCTCATGTACATGGTCGCCTACGCCGAAGCCCCGGAGAAGCGCCGCGCCGGCTTCGCCATCCAGGCGCTGGCAGCGTTCGCGCTGTTGATCGGCGCCCTGGTCACGATCGTCCTTCGCATCGTACACGGTTGAAACCGCCGATCAGGCCCACCGAGCAGAGCGGGGACGCTTGACTCCGCCGGCCCAAATTCCGAAAAAGCCAGCCCGTTTTGCCTCGCCCTTCTCGCCAGCCCAGGATCATCAGATGTCTCTGTCCGCCCTCGAATCCACCATCAACAGCGCCTTCGATGCGCGCGACGGCGTCTCGACCGCGACCAAGGGCGAGGTCCGCGATGCCGTGGAGAGCGCGCTGGACCTGCTCGACAAGGGCGAGGCGCGGGTGGCCGAGCGCGAGGCGACGGGTAAATGGAAGGTCAACCAGTGGCTGAAAAAGGCCGTGCTGCTGTCATTCCGCCTCAACGACATGAGCGCGATCCCGGGCGGCCCGGGTAAGGCCTCCTGGTGGGACAAGGTGCCGTCGAAGTTCGAGGGCTGGGGCGAGAACCGTTTTCGCGATGCCGGCTTCCGTGCCGTCCCCGGCGCCATCGTGCGCCGCTCGGCCTTCATCGCCAAGAACGTCGTGCTGATGCCCTCCTTCGTCAATCTCGGCGCCTATGTCGATGAGGCGACCATGGTCGACACCTGGTCGACGGTCGGCTCCTGCGCCCAGATCGGCAAGCGCGTGCACATCTCCGGCGGCGTCGGCATCGGCGGCGTGCTGGAGCCGCTACAGGCCGAACCCGTGATCGTCGAGGACGATTGCTTCATCGGCGCCCGCTCCGAGGTCGCCGAGGGCGTGATCGTGCGCAAGGGCGCGGTGCTGGCGATGGGCGTATTCCTCGGCGCCTCGACCAAGATCATCGACCGCGAGACCGGCGAGGTGTTTGTCGGCGAGGTACCTGAATATTCGGTGGTGGTGCCGGGGGCGCTGCCGGGCAAGCCGATGAAGAACGGCCAGATCGGCCCCTCGACTGCCTGTGCCGTGATCATGAAGCGCGTCGACGAGCGTACCCGCTCCAAGACCTCGATCAACGAGCTGCTGCGCGACTGACGCGACGTTCACCATGTGCTCGCGGCGAAATGACGCGAGCCTCGAAGTCGGGACACTAGCACGCCGATAAAATGGCGTGTTAAGCGAGGGCATGACCGACGCCCTCACCATTGCCCGCGACCTGATCCGCTGTCCCTCCGTGACGCCGGCCGATGCCGGCGCACTCGGTGTGCTCGAACGCCTCCTGAGGGACGCCGGCTTCGAAACCCACCGTGTCACCTTCTCCGAGGCAGGCACCGCCGACGTCGACAATCTCTATGCCCGCATCGGCGATGCGGCGCCTCACATCACCTTTGCCGGCCATACCGACGTGGTGCCGCCTGGCGAGGAGGGTGCCTGGAGCCTCGGCGCATTCTCGGGCGAAGTGAAGAACGGCTATTTGTACGGCCGCGGCGCCGTCGATATGAAGGGCGGCATCGCCTGCAGCGTTGCCGCCGTGCTCGACTATCTGCGCGATCACGACGGCAAGCCAAAGGGATCGATCTCGTTCCTGATCACCGGCGACGAGGAAGACGTCTCGATCAACGGCACGGTGAAGCTGCTGCAATGGGCAGCGGAGCGTGGCGAAAAGTTCGATCATTGCGTGCTCGGCGAGCCCTCCAACCAGGAAGTGATCGGCGACTGCATCAAGATCGGCCGCCGCGGCTCGCAATCCGGCACGCTGGTCGTCGAGGGCAAGCAGGGCCACGTCGCCTATCCGCACCGCGCCGCCAATCCGGTGCCGGACATCTCCCGATTGATTGTCGCACTTTCCGACGAGCCGCTCGACCGCGGCAACGCTCAATTCCAGTCGTCGAATCTCGAATTCACCACGGTCGATGTCGGCAACCCCGCCAGCAATGTGATCCCCGGTATGGCACGGGCGAAGTTCAACATCCGCTACAATGATTGCCATACCCAGGAGTTGCTGCGCGCGCTGGTCGAGGAGCGGCTGAAGGCCGCCTGCGGCAACCGCATCCGTGCTCATATCGACTGGCTACCGTCGAACTCCAACGTTTTTCTGACCAAGCCCGGGCCATTCACCGAACTCGCGGTCGCGGCGATCGAGCAGGTGACGGGACGCAAGCCGGAACTGTCGACGTCGGGCGGCACCTCGGACGCGCGTTTCATCTCGCACTACTGCCCGGTGATCGAGTTTGGCCTGCTCGGCCAGACCATGCACCAGATCGACGAGCGCTCATCGGTGGCGGATATCGAAACGCTGACGAAGATCTATCGCTGCATGCTGGACCGGTATTTCGGGTAGGGACATCCCCGCTCTCTCCGTCATCGTCCGCGCAGGCGCAGGCGGACGATCCAGTACTCCGTAACGTCTCTGCTCAATCACCAACGCCGCGGCGTACTGGATGCGCCGCCTGCGCGGGCAGCACAGCGGAAATCAATACTCCACCTTCACCAGATACAGCCCGTCCGGCGGTGCGACGACGCCGCAGGCGGCGCGGTTGCGTGCGGCGAGCGCAGCGGCAAGATCGTCGGCGCTCCAGCGGCCCTGGCCGACCCACACCAGCGAACCGACCATCGAGCGCACCTGGCTGTGCAAATAGGAGCGCGCCGAGGTCAGCACAGTAATCGCGTCGCCCTCGCGCACGACATCGAGCTGATCGAGCGTCTTCTCCGGCGATTTCGCCTGGCAGTCGGTGTCGCGGAAGGTGGTGAAGTCGTGCTTGCCGAGCAGGCGCTGCGCGGCTTCGTGCATCGCATCGGAATCGAGCCGCTGCGGCACGCGCCAGACGCGGCCGCGATCGAGCGCCAAATTGGCGCGGTGATTGACGATGCGGTAGCGATAATGCCGCTTCCTTGCCGAGAAGCGCGCCTCGAAATCATCGGCCACGATCTCGGCATTGAGCACCGCGACCGGATTGGGGCGCAGATGCGCGTTCAGCGCGTCGCGCAGGCGGTCGGGGCGAAACGGCTTTGCGATGTCGCAATGCGCGACCTGCCCCGTCGCATGGACGCCGGCGTCGGTGCGGCCGGAGCCGTGCACGCGGGTCGGCACGCCGCAGGTCGCTTGAACAGCAGCCTCCAGCGCGCCCTGCACCGACGGCAAGGTCTCCTGCAGCTGCCAGCCGAAGAACGGCCCGCCGTCATATTCGATGGTGAGCTTATAGCGGGGCATTGTTCCAGTGTCGTCATCGCCCGCGCAGGCGGGCGATCCAGTATTCAATGACGTCTCGGCTTAACCATCGACGCTGCGGCGTACTGGATACTCCGCTTTCGCGGAGTATGACAGTGGTGTGAGCCGATACCGCGGAGCTCAACCGAAACGCATGCCGCGCTTCAGCGGCGTGCCGCGCAGGAAATCCGCCGCCTGCATCGGCGCCTTGCCGGCGCGCTGCAGCTCGATGATGCGGATCGCACCGTCATTGCAGGCGATGGTGAGCTGATCGTCGAGCACGGCGCCAGGCGCGCCGGCTCCATCGGCGAGCGCGCAACGCAGGATTTTCACGCGCATGGCTTCATCGTCGACCTGAACCTCGCTCCAGGCGCCGGGAAACGGCGACAGGCCATGGATGTGGCGCAGCACGGCATGTGCTGATTTCGTCCAGTCGATGCGCGCTTCGGCCTTCTCGATTTTGGCCGCGTAGGTGACGCCCTCCTCAGCCTGCTTTTGCAAAATGAGACCGCCGCGCGCCAGCGCCGCCATCGCGCGCACCATCAGATCGGCGCCGAGCGGCGACAGCCTGTCATGCACGTCGGACGCGGTCATCGCATCCGATATCGGCAAGCGCTCGGCCATCGCGACATCGCCGGTGTCCAGCCCGACATCCATCTTCATCACCATGACGCCGCTCTCGGCATCGCCTGCCATGATGGCGCGGTTGATCGGGGCGGCGCCGCGCCAGCGCGGCAACAGCGAGGCATGGAGATTGTAGCAGCCGAGTTTTGGCGCATCGAGAATGGCCTGCGGCAGGATCATGCCATAGGCCACGACGACGGCGGCATCGGCGTTGTGGGCGCGGAATTCGGCCAGCGCCTCATCAGTCCGCAGCGTCTTTGGTGTCAGCACGGCAAAGCCACGTCGCCGCGCCTCCTGCTCTACGGGAGTCGGCTGCAGCGAAAGGCCGCGCCGCCCGCCGGGCTTCGGCGCGCGGGTATAGACCGCCGCGATCTCGTGACCGTGGTCGGCCAGCGCGGACAAGGTCGGCACCGCGAAATCGGGCGTGCCCATGAAGATCAGGCGAAGGGGCATCTAAGCTCTTTCGTCTCGCAAAGATCGTCTCCCCTTGCTCGTCATGCCCGCGCTTGTCGCGGGCATCCACGTCCTTCCTCATTCGGAGCTGGACGTGGATGGCCGGGACATCTGCGCGAAGACGCGCTTCCAGCTTTTGCCCGGCCATGACGACGGAAAGAGCGACGACCTACTCCGCCGCGCGCTTGGCGGCCTTGGAAAATTTCTTCATCACGCGGTCGCGCTTCAGCTTCGACAGATAGTCGATGAACAGCACGCCGTTGAGATGGTCGATCTCATGCTGGATACAGGTGGCGTAGAGGCCTTCGGCCTCCTCCTCATGCACCTTGCCGTCGATATCAAGGAAGCGCACGCGCACCTTGGCCGGCCGCTCGACCTCCTCGTAATATTCTGGAATCGAGAGGCAGCCCTCCTCATAGACCGACAGCTCGTCCGACTTGGCGATGATCTCCGGATTGATGAAGACGCGCGGCTGCGGATTGGTCTCGCCGTTCTCGTCGCGCTTGGCGAGATCCATGGTGATCAGCCGCAGCGGCTGCGCGACCTGGATCGCCGCCAGGCCTATGCCGGGCGCGTCGTACATGGTCTGGAACATGTCGTCGACGAGCTGCCGGATCTCCGGCGTCACCGTCTCGATCGGCTTGGACACCAGCCGCAACTGCGTGTCCGGCAGGATGATGATATCTTTGAGGGCCATGCGCGCGATTTAAGCGTGGCGGCTGGCGCGGTCAACGTCGGGCTTGCTCGCTCAAGATTTCGCTAACCATGCTTCTCAAGACATCGTTAACCGTAAATCCTTACCTCCTGTTAACCATAAATGTTCGCTTTTTGTTCGAAAGTCGCCCGAATCGGCTAGACATGGGCCATGAGCCCCGTGAATCCGCCCATGACTCAACTTACCGGCCAGATCGTCTTCATGATCGGCGGCGTGCCGGTCAGGACCATCGAAGTCCTGATCGGTTTCGGCGTGCTGCTGCTGCTGCTCCTGCTGGCCATCGCGGTCGCGGTGGCCCGCGCGGGACGCCGCGGCACCGAGCATGCGACGACGCAGGCGATGCGCGCCGAGGCACTCGAGCAACGCCTCGGCGAGATGATGCGGGTGCAGAACCAGGCCTCCGGCCGGATGGATGCGATGGCCCAAGCTTTGGCCGGCCGGCAGGCGGAGCTGTCGCGGAGCGTCAACGAGCGGCTTGACGCGGTGACGCACCGGGTCGGCCAGTCGATGGAGAATAGCACGCGCCACACCATGGCATCGCTGCATGCGCTGCACGAGCGGCTCGGCATCATCGACAACGCGCACAAGAACCTCACCGACCTGACGACGCAGGTCACGACCTTGCGCGATGTGCTCGCCAACAAACAGTCGCGCGGCGCCTTCGGCCAGGCGCGGATGGAGGCGATCGTCCAGGACGGGCTGCCAAAGGGGAGTTACGAATTCCAGTACACGCTCTCGACCGGCAAGCGGCCGGACTGCGTGGTGTTCCTGCCGGATGCGCGGCCGCTCTGCATCGACGCCAAGTTTCCGCTGGAGGCCATGACCGCGCTGCACGATTCGCGCTCGGACGAGGAGAAGCGCCAGGCAGCGCAACGGCTGCGCAATGATGTGCTCAAGCACGTCAACGACATCGCCGAGAAATATCTGCTTCCCGGCGAGACCCAGGATACGGCGCTGATGTTCGTGCCGTCCGAATCGGTCTATGCCGAGATTCACGACGGCTTCGACGATGTGATCCAGAAGGCCTACCGCGCCCGTGTGGTGCTGGTGTCGCCGTCGCTGCTGATGCTGGCGATCCAGGTGATGCAGCAGATCATGAAGGACGCGCGCATCCGCGACGCCGCCGACCAGATCAGGAACGAGGTCATCAATCTCGGCGACGATCTCGGTCGTCTGCGCGAGCGCGTGCTGAAGCTGCAGAAGCATTTTGGCGACGTCAATGAGGACGTCAGGCTGATCCTGATCTCCGCCGACAAGATCGAGAAACGCGCCGGCCGTATCGAGGAGCTCGATTTCAGCAAGGCCGATGTACCGGCGGAATCGCCACGCATCGTCGCGGCGCCAGGCGCAACGCCGGACCTGTTTCCCCTGCCGGGACGGATGCAGGCGGGAGAGTAGTATATTTTGTCCGTAGATCTCTACTGCCTCCTCAAATACCGTGTCATCGCCCGCGAAGCCCTGCGCGGATGATGACGGCGGAGAAATGCGGCGAACGCGGGCTCCTCTCCGAAAACGTCAGTGGCAGCCTTTCTCGCACAAATCTGCTACCACCACGCCCATGATCGCGCCCTCTGCAAAGCCGCACGCCGCAACGTCCAGTCAGGAATCCCTCGCCCCCACCTGGCGCGAGAGCGTGGCGGTGTATCTGCAGCCTCGCGTCCTGGTGGTGATGTTCCTCGGCTTTGCCTCGGGCCTGCCGCTGGCGCTGTCCGGCTCGACCTTGCAGATCTGGATGCGCGAGCTCGGCGTCGATCTTGGCACGATCGGACTTTTTGCCCTCGTGGGCACGCCCTACACGCTGAAATTTCTCTGGGCGCCGCTGGTCGATGCGCTGCATGTGCCGCTGTTCACGCGCGCCTTCGGTCGCCGCCGCGGCTGGCTCGTGTTCGCGCAACTGCTGCTGATCGCAGCGATCGTGCTGCTGGCGCTGGCCGATCCCGCGCGCTCGCCGTTTTTCGTCGCGCTCGCGGCGCTCTTGGTCGCCGCGACCTCCTCGACCCAGGACATCGTGGTCGATGCCTTCCGCGTCGAGAGCCTGCCTGAAGTTGAGCAGGCCGCTGGCATGGCCGGCTATGTTGCGGCCTATCGCATCGGCATGCTGGTCTCGACCGCCGGCGCACTGGTGATCGTCAGCGCGTTCGAAAGCGGCGGCCTGCCACGCTCGTCCGCCTGGATGTGGGGCTATGTGGTGATGGCGGCGCTGGTGCTGATCGGCACGGTCACCGCGCTGCTCGCGACCGAGCCCGCGCAGTCCGTCACGGCCGAGGCCGAGATGAGCGCGGAGACTGCGCTCACCCGGGTGCTGCATGCCGCCTTTGGCGCGTTCTCGGAATTCCTCGGCCGCAAGGACGCGGTCGCCGCGCTCGCCTTCGTGGTGCTGTTCAAGTTCACGGATGCCTTCTCCGGTACCATGACCGCGCCGTTCGTGATCGATCTCGGCTTCAGCAAGGTCGACTATGCCGCCATCGTCAAAGGTGTCGGCCTCGGCGCGACCTTGATCGGCGGCTTTGCCGGCGGCTTCGTGGCACGGCGCTATTCGCTCGCGGCGAGCTTGCTGATCGGCGGCGTGTTTCAGGCGCTCGCCAACGTCACGTTCTCCTGGCTTGCGATCGTCGGTGTCAATCAATGGGCACTGGCGTTGGCGATCTGCGCGGAGAACTTCACCAGCGCGATCGGCACCGTGATTTTCGTCGCCTATCTCTCCGCGCTGTGCCAGAACCCGCTGCACACCGCGACCCAATATGCGCTGCTCACTGCGCTCGCCGCCGTCGGCCGCACGTATCTATCGTCGGGCGCGGGCTATGTGGCGAAGGCTGTCGGCTGGCCGGCATTCTTCATGATCTGCGTGATCGTCGCGATCCCGAGCCTGATCCTGCTCGGCTGGCTGCAGCGGCGCGGGCATTTTGAAGCGCTGGGACCGGTGCGGGTTTAGCTCACCGCTGTCGCCTCATTCTCAGCTGTCATCACCCGCGAAAGCGGGTGATCCAGTATTCCAGAGCCAGTCGTGATCACCCGAGAGGCTGCGGCGTACTGGATCGTCCGCCTTCGCCTTCGCGGACGATGACAGTGGAGAGTATGGCGGCCGCATACGCCGACGCGACACGAACCAATGATTACCGCTTAACCAAACTCCACTTCGTCACCACGGCTTCGCTGATCTCTGTCGCATCCTGCGCGCAGGAAATCTCGCCGATCTTCACGGCGATCTGCTTGCCGAGCAGGCCCTTGAGCTGCGCGGCCTGCGCGGCGTTCGAGGTCATCAGCTGGAATGTCTCCGGACCGGTCTCGAGATTGCACAGGCCGCTCGGCGGCGGCAGGCGGCGCGGCTCGGAGGTGATCTGATAGGCGACGTCGCCGGGCTTCTTCGAGCGCAGCTTGAGCACGCTGAGCTCGCCCGACAGCACGTCACCGGCATTGATCGGCTTGCCGGCCTTCATTGGCTCTTCGCTTTCTTGCGCCGTTGCCAGCGAGCCGGCGGCGAGCATCAGAATCGCGCTCAAAGCAAACCGTTTGCCGAATCCAGGTTTCGTCATCGAATCATCCAGTGATGTGATCAGAACAGGGTGCGCTGCCGCATCGCGGCCGACAGCGTGCCTTCGTCGAGATAGTCGAGCTCACCGCCGACCGGCACGCCATGCGCGAGCCGTGTGATCTTGACGTTCGCCTCCTGCAGGAGGTCGGTGATGTAATGCGCCGTGGTTTGGCCATCCACGGTCGCATTCAAGGCCAGGATGATCTCACTGACCTCGGCCGCATGCGCGCGCTGCACCAGCGCATCGATGGTGAGGTCCTGCGGGCCGACGCCGTCGAGCGGCGACAGCGTGCCGCCGAGCACGTGATAGCGGCCATTGCTCGCCTTGGCGCGCTCCAGCGCCCAGAGATCGGCAACGTCGGCGACCACCACGATCATCGCGTCGTCGCGGCGCGGATCGGTGCAGACGGTGCAGGGATTCTGCGTGTCGATATTGCCGCAGGTCTTGCAGACCTGGATGCGGTCGATCGCGACCTGCAGCGCGGAAGTGAGCGGCGTCATCAGCGCTTCGCGCTTCTTGATCAGGTGCAACGCCGCGCGCCGCGCCGAGCGCGGCCCGAGCCCGGGCAGGCGCGCCAGCAGCTGAATCAGACGTTCGATTTCGGGACCGGCAACGGCCATCGCGTCAAGCCAATACTCTCATAATGCGAACTAGCCGAACCCGAATCCCGGCGGCAGGCCGAGCTTGCCGGTGATCGCCTGCATCTTGTCCTGCATCGCGACCTCCGCCTTGCGGCGTGCGTCGTTGAGCGCGGTCACCAGGAGATCCTCGAGGATTTCGCTTTCCTCGGGCTTGATCAGCGACGGATCGATCTTGATGCCCTTCACATCCATCTTCGCGGTCATGCGCACCGCGACCAGGCCGCCGCCGGACGTACCCTCGACTTCGACATTGCCGAGCTCCGCCTGCATCTCCTGCATCTTGGACTGCAGCTGCGCGGCCTGCTTCATCATGCCGAGAAAATCAGCCATCGCTCACACCCTCTCAAAACGTCTCTTCATCGTCGCTGTCGGACTCGTCGACCGGCTCGACCGCGCTGCTGATCTCGGCTTCCGGCGGCTCGGGCGCAAGCCTGCGCACCTCGACCACCTTGGTGCCGGGAAACCGCGCCAGCACCTCCTGCACGCGCGGATCGGCTTCCGCGATACGTTCCCGCTCGTTCTTGGCTTGCAGGTTTTGCTCCCGCAAGGTCGCCTGCCCGGCCTCGTTAGAGACGATGACAGTCCAGCGGCGGCCGGTCCACTCCTCGAGCTTGCGGCCGAGATCGGTGACCAGCGAACGCTGGGCGTGGCGCTCCAGCGCGATCTCGAGCCGGCCATCCTCGAAGCGGACGAGACGGACATCGGTCTCGAGCGCGCCCTTGACCAGCACGTCGCGGTTCTTGCCGGCGAGCGCAACCAGCTCGGGAAAGCTCGCCAGCCGGAGCGCCGGCGGCTGGTTCTGCGGCGCCGGCTGCGCCTGCACCATCTGTGGACGCATCGCGCCGCCGCCGACCGCGGCCAGCGTCGGCCCTTGCGGCCGTGCCAGCGGCGCCATTGCGGACGATGATATTGCCGATGAAGACATCGCAGGCGCCGGCGCGCCGCGCGGCGCAGCGCTGGAGGTCACGATCGGCGAGTTGCCGCCATTCTGCTCGATCATCCGGATCGCTTCATCCGGCGTCGGCAAATCGGCGGCGTAGGCGATCCGCACCAGCACCATCTCGGCGGCCGCCGCTGGACGGGTCGCGGCTTGCGTCTCGGCGATGCCCTTGAGCAGCATCTGCCACATCCGCGATAGCACCCGCCATGACAACTTGGTGGCGTAATCGCGCGCGCGCAGCCGCTCGGTTTCGCTGAAGGCGACGTTGTCTGCGGTGGCCGGCACGGCCTTGACGCGGGTGACGAAGTTCACGAACTCGGCGAGGTCCGACAGCACCACCACCGGATCGGCGCCGGTGTCGTACTGGTCGCGAAACTCATTGAAGGCGGCGGCGATATCGCCGGTCACCAGATGATGGAACAGCTCGATCACGCGGGTACGGTCGGCGAGCCCGAGCATCTGCCTGATCGCATCGGCGCGCACCTCGCCGGCCGCATGCGCGATCGCCTGGTCGAGCAGCGACAGCGAATCGCGCACCGAGCCTTCGGCAGCGCGCGCGATGATGCCGAGCGCCTCGGGTTCGATCGCGACGCCTTCCTTGGTCGCGATATTGGCAAGATGCTTCATCAGCACGTCGGCCTCGACGCGGCGCAGGTCGAAGCGCTGGCAGCGCGACAGCACGGTGACCGGGACTTTTCGGATCTCGGTGGTGGCGAACACGAATTTGGCGTGCTCCGGCGGCTCCTCCAGCGTCTTCAGGAAGGCGTTGAACGCCGCCGTCGACAGCATGTGGACTTCGTCGATGATGTAGACCTTGTAGCGGGCGCTGGCCGGCGCATAGCGCACGCTGTCGTTGATCTGGCGGACGTCGTCGACGCCGGTATGCGAGGCGGCGTCCATCTCCAGCACATCCATGTGCCGGCTTTCCATGATCGCCTGGCACTGGGTGCCGAGCACCGGCATGTGAATGGTCGGGCCCTTCACGGAGCCGTCGGGCAGCTCGTAATTGAGCGCGCGCGCGAGGATGCGGGCAGTGGTGGTCTTGCCGACGCCGCGGACGCCGGTCAGCACCCAGGCCTGCGGAATGCGGCCGGTCTCGAACGCATTCGAGACGGTGCGCACCACGGCCTCCTGGCCGATCAGATCCTCGAAGCTGGACGGGCGATATTTGCGCGCCAGCACCCGGTACGGTTTGGCGGCGGAGGAAGCGGTATCGGAGCCGGCCTGTGCGGCGCTGTCAGGCAAACCAGGAGGAGCGCCGGCGTCGGTCATCGATCGATCCGCAATTCAGTGACTCTTTCCGCCGGCGTCGATCGCGCAATCTCTGAAGGCGATCCGCCGGGCGGCGATCGAGCAGCCGCGCTTTGCGCGGTCACTCCGCCGACATTTGCGCGATTCGCCCGAGAAAACAGGTAGGAGACTGACGAGCGACCCGATCCGGACCTCGTTAGGGCTGCTTCCTTCCGGACCTGACCCGGTTGGCGAGTGGCTCGTCCACCGCCAATCTCCCGGTCCCTATTTGGGGCCAAACGGAGCGGAAAGCAAGCGCGGGCTTCGCCGGAGGGATCGGCGTCTGCACAGGCTTGTGCCGGAACAAGGAAAGGCTTTAGGTGCGCCCAAACCCGGTCCATACCGCATAAAATTACCAGGAACCACGATGTCCGAATCAGCCTGGTCGCTGCATCCCCAGCTCAAGAAGGACACGATCGATATCGGCGACCTGCCGCTGTCCCGAGTGCTGACGATCCGGGACGCGAATTATCCCTGGCTGCTCCTGGTGCCGCGGCGTGAAAACGCCGTCGAGATCATCGATCTCGACGAGGTCGCGCAGGCGCAATTGATGACCGAGATTGCGCGCGTCTCGCGTGCTCTCAAAGAGATCACCGAATGCGACAAGCTCAATGTCGCCGCACTCGGCAACATGGTGCCGCAGCTTCACGTCCACATCATCGCACGCCGAACCAGCGATGCGGCCTGGCCGCGTCCGGTCTGGGGCGTGGCAGAGCCTCTGGCGCATGATGCCGAGGAAGTGCAAAATTTCATCAGCGCGATCCGCCGCAAGATCTGGTTAGGTTGAAGCATGTCTCCATTCGATTTGTTTCCGCTCGGGCAACCGGCCTTCATTATCAATCCGATTGATCGCGCCGCGCATCTCCGTTTCCACGACGACAAGCTGATGGCCTTCGAGGGCCATCCTGCCACCCGCGCCTATGTGCTCTATCGCGACTCACTGCTGGTGAAGCGCGAGGGCGATCGCGTGCGGGCGCTGCTGACCATCGACGAGGCGCTGAAGGCCGGCGCCAATCCCGGCACGATCTTCTTAGGCTTACGCGACGGCGCAGCGGTGTTCGGCATGGGCATGCCGCAAGCGGCCGCCGAGGCGCTGGCCGGCCGCGATGACACCACCTTGACCGAGCTGCGCGGCATGGCGATGCAGGGCGCGGTCCCGCCCGAGCAGCTCGGCACCATCGCGATGGCGAAGTCGATGGTGTCCTGGCATCAGCGCCACGGCTTCTGCGCCAATTGCGGCACCCGCACCGCGATGCGCGAGGGCGGCTGGAAGCGCGAATGCCCGAACTGCAAGACCGAGCATTTTCCACGCACCGATCCGGTCGTGATCACGCTGGTCGCATCGGGCGACAAGTGCCTGCTCGGCCGCCAGAAGCAGTTTCCGCCCGGCATGTATTCCTGCCTCGCCGGCTTCGTCGAGGCGGCCGAGACGATCGAAGACGCGGTGCGCCGCGAGATTTTCGAGGAATCCGGCATCCGCTGCGCTGACGTGACCTATTATATGACGCAGCCCTGGCCCTATCCGTCCTCGCTGATGATCGGCTGCAGCGCGCGAGCGCTGAACGAGGACATCATCGTCGATCACACCGAACTCGAGGATGCCCGCTGGTTCAGCCGCGACGAAGCGCGGCAAATGCTGCTGCGCCAGCATCCCGGCGGCCTCGCCGGCCCGCATCCCTTTGCCATCGCCCACCATCTGGTCGGCCGCTGGCTCAAGGGAGAAACGACGGATTAAGGCGACCACGTTTCCCCGCGCATCGCAGCGAACCAAAATTGTCGCATAACCCGCTGACATCCGGCGGCTTTTCGCGCAAGCGAAGCCGCGCGGGCTGATCGCGCCGGCGGGATTGACTTGCTTTGAAAGATTATTCTCTATATGACGGTTTTAGACCCCTCATATGGAACAAAGTTCTTCGAAATGACCGATGTCGCCGCCGCTCTGGAGCCGAACCGCCGGCTCGATGCCATCGACCGCAAGATCCTGATGGTCCTGCAGGAGGATGCCTCGCTGTCGGTCGCCGAGATCGGCGACCGGGTAGGGCTGTCGTCGACCCCGTGCTGGAAGCGCATCCAGCGCTTGGAGGCGGATGGGGTGATCCTGCGCCGCGTCGCGCTGGTCGACCAGAACAAGATCGGGCTCGGCATCAGCGTGTTCGTGTCCGTGGAGAGCGCGGACCATTCGGACGCTTGGCTCAAGAAGTTCGCCGAGGCCGTCAGCGCGATGCCCGAGGTGATGGAGTTCTACCGGATGGCCGGCGATGTCGATTACATGCTGCGCGTCGTGGTTGCGGACATGCAGAGCTACGACGTCTTCTACAAGAAGCTGATCAGCGCGGTGCCGCTGAAGAACGTCACCTCGCGGTTCGCGATGGAGAAGATCAAGTCGGTGACTGCACTGCCGGTGCCGCCGGTGTGATCCGGCGGAGCGACATTGGTTCACCCGTGCCACATTTCCGGCTGAGAGTCGTTTGCACTCAAATCGTCTGATTGTAGGCACCGACCTCGGGATGGCTGCGCAACACCGCATCCATCGCCGCGAACATGTCGCGCATGCGCTGTTCGGAGACCGGGCTCTCGACCACCACCACCAGCTCCGGCTTGTTCGAGGATGCCCGCACCAGCCCCCAGCTTCCGTCCGCGACAGTGACACGCACGCCGTTGACGGTGACGAGATCGCGGATCGGCTGCCCTGCGACCGTGCCGCCGCTCTTCTGCAGCGCCTCGAAATGCTTCACGACGGCATCGGCGACACCATATTTCACTTCATCAGGACAATGCGGCGACATGGTCGGCGACGACCAGGTCTTGGGCAGCGCATACTTCAAATCCGCCATCGATTTCGACGGATTGCGGTCGAGCATGTCGCAGATCGCGATCGCGGATACCAGGCCATCGTCATAGCCGCGGCCGAACGGTGCATTGAAGAAGAAATGACCTGATTTTTCGAAGCCGGCGAGCGCGTGCAGCTCGTGGGTCCTGCGCTTCATGTAGGAGTGGCCGGTCTTCCAGTAATCGACGCGTGCGCCTTGCGCCTGCAGCACCGGATCAGTGACAAACAGGCCCGTCGATTTCACATCGACCACGAACTGCGCATCCCCGTGGATCGCCGACATGTCGCGTGCCAGCATCACACCGACCTTGTCGGCGAAGATTTCTTCACCGGTGTTGTCGACCACGCCGCAACGGTCGCCGTCGCCATCGAAACCCAAGCCCGCATCGGCCTTGTTAGCCAGCACCGCGTCGCGAATCGCGTGCAGCATCTTCATGTCCTCGGGATTCGGATTGTAGCGCGGGAAGGTGTGGTCGAGCTCGGTATCGAGCGGAATCACCTCGCAGCCGATCGCCTCCAGCACCTGCGGCGCGAACGCCCCCGCGGTGCCGTTGCCGCAGGCCGCAACGACCTTCAGCTTCCGTTTCAACTTCGGACGCGTGGTGAGATCGGCGATGTAGCGCGCCGGGAAATTCTCGTGGAACTGATAGGAGCCGCCGCCGCTGCTCCTGAACTCTGCGTTGAGCACGATCTGCTTCAGGCGCGTCATTTCGTCCGGACCGAAGGTCAGCGGACGGTTGGCGCCCATCTTCACCCCGGTCCAGCCATTGTCGTTGTGCGAGGCAGTGACCATTGCGACGCAGGGCACGTCGAGATCGAACTGGGCGAAATAGGCCATCGGCGTCACCGCGAGACCGATGTCATGCACCTTGCAGCCCGCGGCCATCAGGCCGGAGATCAGCGCATATTTGATCGAGGACGAGTAGCTGCGGAAATCATGGCCGGTGACGATCTCCTGCTTGACCCCGAGCTCCGCGATCAGCGCGCCCAGCCCCTGGCCGAGCGCCTGCACCCCCATCAAATTGATTTCCTTGTTGAACAGCCAGCGCGCGTCATATTCGCGAAAGCCGGTCGGCTTCACCATCGGCTCGGATTCGAAGGCGTAGGTATTGGGGACCAGAACGTCTCTCGGCTTCGGGAACATGTGGGCACAGCCTCATGGGAATGAACCAGTGAGGCTTAACGGAAGCGAAGGCGGAGCGGAAGGCGTTACTGCTCCAGCACCATCTGGCCGTTGGCGTAGGCGAAGCGCTTCAGCTTGGAGAGGAAGGTCAGGCCAAGCAGGTTTTCCGACAACGCCTCGTCCGGCAGCACCAGCGCGTCGACGTCGCGCACAGTGAGCTCGCCGACCTCGACCATCGCAAGGTGGGCGCGGGCGCCCTTCACGGTGCCGTTCGCGGTCGTCACGGTCGCGGTATAGTCGCGGCGCGCGGGACGCAGGCCGAAGCGCGCCGCGGAAGTCTCGTTCAGCGCCACCATCGAGGCGCCAGTGTCGACCATGAAATTGACGCGCTGGCCGTCGATGCGGCCCTCGGTGCGAAAGTGACCGCCGCGGTCGGTGGGGATGCTGAGGCTGCGACCCGATGCCGGCGTCTCGATCGTGGCGATATGTGCAGATGCTGCGGCCGGCGTCGGCGTGAACCGGTCGGCGAGCTGCGCCATGAAGGTGCCGAGCCCGGCCAGGACGGCCGCGAAGATCATCAAGTTACGCATCACGCAACGCTCAACGTTTGGCCCCGGCCCCCGGGAGCCGATCTCACCACCAAAGTCGCGCATGCGCGACTAAGCGGACGGGCCGCGGCCGCTATTTTGGCGAAAAGGATGAGCGAAACGTTAATCGCGCGCGCAACGCCGAAATTAACGGTGCTTAGGTGCCACGCGGCTTGACCCGCCGCGTGGGCATCGCATTGGCCGGATCATCCGGCCAGGGATGGCGCGGATAGCGGCCGCGCAGATCGGTGCGGACATCAGCGTAGGAGCCGCGCCAGAAGCCCGGCAGGTCGCGCGTCACCTGCACCGGCCGCTGCGCCGGCGACAGCAGCTCGACCACCAGCGGCACCGCGCCCTTCGCGATCGAGGGATGCACGTTGAGCCCGAACAGCTCCTGCAGCCGCACCGCGATAGTCGGCCCCTGCTCCGCCTCGTAGTCGATCGCGAGCATGGTGCCGGTCGGCGCCTCGAAATGGGTCGGAGCCTCCCGATCGAGCCGGGCGCGCAGGTCCCAGGGCAGCAATCCCATCACGGCATCCGAGAGATCGCCGGCGGAGATGGTCTTGAGCGCCGTCTTGTCGGCGAGCATGGGCACCAGCCAATCCTCGCGACGCTCGGCAAGACCGCCGTCCGACAGGTCCGGCCAGCTCTCGCCTTCGGCCCTGCGCAGGAACATCACGCGGTCGCGCCATTGAATCGCGGCCTTCGACCACGGCAGCCGATCCAGACCCGCCGCGACCAGACCTTCGGCAAGGACGCGTGCGGTATGCTCGGACGGCGTGATCGCCAGCGGCGCTTCGGCCAGCGTGATCGCATGCAGGCTGCGCTTGCGGCGGCCGCGCAACGCCATCGCATCGCGATCGAAACTGATCTCGTCCTTGTTCTGGATCTGCGCGCCGAAATGTCGCTCGATGTCCTCGATCGACAGCGGCGCCGCCAGCAAGATGCGGCCGTTCGCCGCGGTGCCGGTCAGCTCGCCGACCGCGATGAAGGGCACACGCGCCAGCGACGAGGTCTGCTCGACCGCGGCACCACGGCCATTGGCCAGCACGAAGCTGCCATTGCCGCGGTTGCGCGCGACGCGATCCGGAAAGGCGAAGGCGAGCATCACGCCGGTGCTCAGATCTCCCACCACGTCCGAGGAAGACGGCGACGACCCCACCTGCTGGGCCCAGCGGCGCGCCATGTCGCGGGCGCTTTGCGCGCGCTGCGAACGATCGCGGCGAAACTGGTCGCGGCGGACTTCGAGGTCGACACTGTCGCCGCCGAGCCCACGCTCGGTCAGGATGGCGGCAATCTCGGCCGCCTCCTCGGCCATCGAATAATATTCGGAGTCCACGATCATGCGCGCCAGCCGCGGCGGCAGCGCCATCGCGCGCAGGCGCTTGCCTTCGTCGGTGATGCGCCCGTCGGCATCGAGCGCGCCGAGCTCCCGCAACAGCTCTCGCGCTTCCTTCAGCGCAGGTGCCGGCGGCGGATCGAGGAAGCTCAAGCTCGCCGGATCGGCGACGCCCCATTGCGCGCAATCGAGCAGCAGTGACGTGAGATCTGCGCTGAGAATTTCGGGCTGCGTGTAGGCCGGCAGCGACGCGGTCTGCGGCTCGTCCCACAGCCGGTAGCAGATGCCCGGCTCGGTACGCCCGGCGCGACCGCGGCGCTGATCGACCGCGGCGCGCGAGGCCCGCACCGTCTCCAGCCGCGTCAGCGCGATGTCAGGCTCATAGCGGGGCACGCGGGCGAGCCCGGAATCGACCACGATGCGCACGCCCTCGATGGTCAGCGAGGTCTCGGCGATCGAGGTCGCCAGCACCACCTTGCGACTGCCCTTCGGCGCCGGCGAGATGGCGCGGTCCTGCACGGCGGCATCGAGCGCGCCGAACAACGGCACGATCTCGGTCGAGGCATCCTGGACGCGCTCCCTCAGGAACGTCTCGGTGCGACGGATCTCGGCCGCGCCGGGCAGGAACGCCAGCACCGAGCCGCTATCTGCACGAAGCGCAGCGGCAATCGCATCCGCCATCTGCCGCTCCAGTTGCGCGTCGGCCTTGCGGCCGAGATAGCGGGTCTCGACCGGGTAAGCGCGGCCCTCGCTCTCGACTACCGGCGCATCGCCCAGCAGCTTGCCGACGCGCGCACCGTCGAGCGTGGCCGACATCACCAGGATACGCAGATCCTCGCGCAAGCCAATCTGCGCATCGCGCGCCAGCGCAAGTCCCAAATCGGCATCGAGCGAGCGCTCGTGGAATTCGTCGAACAACACTGCGGCGACGCCTGTGAGTTCGGGATCGTCGAGAATCTGCCGCGCGAAAATGCCTTCGGTGACGACCTCGATCCGGGTAGTGCGCGAGATCTTCGAGCCGAACCGGACGCGGTAGCCGACGGTGTCACCCGCCCGCTCGCCGAGCGTCTTGGCCATGCGGTCGGCGCTGGCGCGGGCCGCGATCCGCCGCGGCTCCAGCATGATGATCTTTTTGCCTTTGGCCCATGGCGCATCGAGCAGCGCCAGCGGCACGCGCGTGGTCTTGCCGGCGCCGGGCGGCGCCACAAGCACCGCGGTGTTGCTGCGCTCGAGCGTGCCGGACAATTCGTCCAGCACGGCATCGATGGGAAGTGGCGTGTCGAAGCGAAGGGGCAATATTGAGGAACCCGTCATCACCCGCGAAGGCGGGTGATCCAGTAAACACCGACCTCGCAGATTACGAAGATCGGGCGTACTGGATACCCCGCATGCGCGGGGTATGACAATCACTGCGGATTACGCCCCCTTCACGCCCGGCCGGCCGATGCTCTCATAGACGAAGCCGTGCTCGGCCATCTCCTCGGGGCGGTAGACGTTGCGCAAATCGACCACGACCGGCTGCGCCATAATCTCTTTCAGCCGAGCCAGATCCATCGCGCGGTACTGCACCCACTCGGTGACCAGCACGATGGCGTCGGAATCTTTCGCGCACTCATAGGGATCGTCGCAATAGTCGATGTCAGGCAACTCCTTCTTCGCCTGCTCGATGCCGACAGGATCGTGCGCCCGCACCTTGGCGCCCATATCGAGCAAACCCGTGATCAGCGGAATCGAAGGCGCGTCGCGCATGTCGTCGGTCTCCGGCTTGAAGGTGAGGCCGAGCACGGCGACCGTCTTGCCGCGCAGACTGCCGCCGACGGCGCTGACGACTTTGCGCGCCATCGCGCGTTTGCGGTTGTCATTGACGTTCATCACGGCTTCGATGATGCGCAACTGCGTCCCGTGGTCCTGCGCGATCTTGAGCAGCGCGCTGGTATCCTTCGGGAAGCAGGAACCGCCGAAGCCGGGACCGGCATGCAGGAATTTGGGGCCGATGCGGTTGTCCAAGCCAATGCCGCGCGCCACCTCCTGCACATCGGCACCGACTTTCTCCGCGAGATCCGCGACCTCGTTGATGAAGGTGATCTTGGTCGCAAGAAAGGCGTTGGCGGCGTATTTGATCAGCTCGGCGGTGCGCCGCTCGGTGTACATCATCGGTGCCTGGTTCAGCGACAGCGGCCGATAGATATCGCCCATCACCTTGCGGCCGCGCTCGTCCGAGGTGCCGACCACGATGCGGTCGGGCCATTTGAAATCGCGGATCGCCGCACCCTCGCGCAGGAACTCCGGATTGGAGGCGACCACGACGTCGGCTGCGGGATTGGTCTCACGGATGATACGCTCGACCTCGTCGCCGGTACCGACCGGCACGGTCGACTTGGTGACAACGACGGTAAAACCGTTCAGCGCGGCAGCGATCTCTCGCGCGGCGGCATAGACGTAAGTGAGGTCGGCATGGCCGTCGCCACGCCGCGAGGGCGTGCCGACCGCGATGAATACGGCGTCGGCCTCCGCCACGGGCTGCTTGAGGTCGGTGGTAAAATCGAGCCGCTTGGCCTTGACGTTGGAATCGACCAGCGCATCGAGGCCGGGCTCGAAGATCGGGATTTCACCACGGTGCAACGCCGCGATCTTGCCTTCGGCCTTGTCCACGCATGTGACCTGGTGGCCGAAATCCGCAAAACAGGCGCCGGATACCAGCCCGACGTAGCCCGTGCCAATCATGGCAATTCGCATGAAACCCGATCCCCTATGGTTAATGCGTCCGCCTCTTAATGCATTTGCGGACAGAGGGGAATTTAGAAAATGGCATGACGTTTGAATGACAATAAGGAGTTCGCAATAGCTCTGATCCACAGTGCGCCGGAGAGGGACAGCATGACCGCAAACGGCACATCTGTGGCGACCGACCGCGTCGACTGGGTCGACTACGCCAAGGGCATCTGCATCGTCATGGTGGTGATGATGCATTCGGTGCTCGGCGTCGAGGCCGCCTCCGGTCAGACCGGCTTCATGCATCTGGTCGTGGCGTTCGCAAAGCCATTCCGGATGCCGGACTTCTTCCTGATCTCGGGCCTGTTCCTGCCGCTGGTGATTGACCGCGACTGGCGGATCTATCTCGACCGCAAGATGGTCCATTTCGCCTATTTCTACGTGCTGTGGGTCACGATCCAGTTCGGCTTCAAGGCGCCGGCCTTCGCCGCCGAAACCAGCTGGCAGCATGCCGGCTATCTGTATCTGGAATCCTTCATCGAGCCGTTCGGCACGCTGTGGTTCATCTATTTGCTGCCGATCTTCTTCGTCGTCATCAAACTGACACGCAGGCTGCCGCCGCCGTTGATTCTGGCCATTGCCGCGATCCTCGAAGCCGCCCACGTCACGACCGGCTGGACGGTAATCGACGAGTTCTGCAATCGCTTCGTCTATGTCTACAGCGGCTATCTGTTCGCCGATTATGTGTTCGCGCTGTCGAACGGCGCGCGCGCACGGCCATCGTTGGCGATCGCGGGGCTGATCGCCTGGGCGCTGGTCAATGCCGGCCTCGTTGCGCTCGGTTTCAGCGAATGGCCCGGCATCTCGCTGCTGCTTGGCCTTGCTGGTGCCTGCGCCATCATCACGATCGGCACCCTGCTCGCGCGCGCACATCTCTTCAATGGCCTGCGCTTCTGCGGCGAGCATTCGATCGTGATCTATCTCGCCTTCTTCCTGCCGATGGCAGCGACCCGCACGCTGCTGCTCAAGACCGGCCTCATTTCGGATATCGGCACGGTGTCGCTGCTTGTGACCATCGTGGGCGTATTCGGCGCGCTTGCGATCTGGCGCACGGCGCTCGCCGTTCACGCCAATTTCCTGTTCGAGCGTCCCGATGCGTTCTGGATCGCGCCGAGGAAGAAGCAGCCCGCGCTGCAGGCGGCGGAGTAGGGAAGCTTGGTCGTCGCCCGGCTTGACCGGGCGACCCAGTACGCCGCAGCCTCTCGATTGATCATAATGGCCTCTGGGATACTGGATCGTCCGCCTTCGCGGATGAGGACAACCAAATTTGCGGTGCAAGCCGGGGCTAAAATCTGTTCCCAGGCTGTCATTTGGGCCAAAAATTCCTAAATTGCGCCCATGCCCAAAGCTCCCCAGACAGCCGCCACCACGTCCGCTCCCCCTGTGCCCGCCGCCGGCGCCAGGAAAGGCGACCACATTTTCCTGGTCGACGGCTCCTCCTATATTTTCCGCGCCTATCACGCGCTGCCGCCGTTGAACCGCAAGTCCGACGGCTTGCAGGTCAATGCCGTGCTCGGCTTCTGCAACATGCTGTGGAAGCTGCTCCGCGACATGCCCGAGGACAACCGGCCGACCCATCTGGCCATCGTGTTCGACAAATCGGAAGTCACTTTCCGCAACACCATCTATCCCGACTACAAGGCGCACCGGCCGCCGGCACCCGACGACCTGATCCCGCAATTTTCGTTGATCCGGCAGGCCGTTCATGCGTTCGACCTACCCTGCCTGGAGCAGTCCGGCTTCGAGGCCGACGATCTGATCGCGACCTATGCGCGGCAGGCCTGCGAGCGCGGCGCCAGCGCCACCATCGTCTCCTCCGACAAGGACCTGATGCAGCTCGTCACCGATTGCGTGACCATGTACGACACCATGAAGGATCGCCGCATCGGCATTGCCGAGGTGATCGAGAAGTTCGGCGTGCCGCCGGAGAAAGTGGTCGAGGTGCAGGCGCTGGCCGGCGATTCCACCGATAACGTGCCCGGCGTGCCCGGCATTGGCATCAAGACTGCCGCGCAACTGATCACTGAATATGGCGATCTCGAAGGCTTGCTGGCACGCGCCACCGAGATCAAGCAGCCGAAGCGGCGCGAGGCGCTGATCGAGAACGCCGAGAAGGCGCGCGTCTCGCGTAAACTCGTGCTGCTCGACGACAAGGTCGCGCTCGACGTGCCGCTCGACGACCTCGCCGTGCACGAGCCCGATCCGCGCAAGCTGATCGCCTTCCTGAAGGCGATGGAGTTTTCCACGCTGACGCGTCGCGTCGCCGACTATTCGCAGATCGATCCCGCCGATGTCGCCGCCGACGGGCAGTTGAAGAGTGGATCCACCCCGGCCTCCATTCCCTCCCCCCTCGGTCAGGGAGGGAGGGCCCACAAAGACGATGCCTCTGGGTTACCCCTTTCCCCGCCCCTCCCCCGCAACGGGGAAGCGAGCCCCCAAAGGCGCACCGGCGATCCGCGCACCGACAAGACCGCCAGCGGCAAGGGGACGCCGGTGGCGCTCGCCGCTGCGCGCGCCGAGCAGGCCAGGTCCGTCCCGGTCGATCGCAGCAAGTACCAGACCATCCGCAGCCTCGATCAGCTCGAGGCCTGGCTCGCGCGCGTCCACGACGTCGGCCATCTCGCTCTGGAGACCAAGGCCAGTTCGATCGACCCGATGCAGGCGGAGCTCGCCGGCATCGCGCTGGCGCTTGGGCCCAATGACGCCTGCTACATCCCGCTCGCGCACCGGCAGTCCGGCGATGGCGTTGGCCTGTTCGACGCAGGTCTGGCGCCGGACCAGATCGAGGACCGCGCGGCGCTCGGTGTGCTGAAGCCGATCCTGGAATCGGCGGGAATCCTGAAGATCGGCTTCAATATCAAATTCTGTTCCGTGTTGCTGGCGCAATCCGGCATCACGCTCGTCAACACCGACGACGTGCAGCTGATGTCCTATGCGCTCGACGCCGGGCGCAGCTCGCAGAAGCTGGATTCCCTTTCTGAGCATAATCTCGGCCATGCCATCATCAGCCATGGCGAGCTGATCGGCAGCGGCAAGAACAAGCTGACCTTCGGCCAGGTCGCGATCGATCGCGCCACCGCCTATTCGGCCGAGGATGCCGACGTGGTGCTGCGGCTCTGGCACGTGCTGAAGCCGCGGCTGGTCGCAGAGCGCATGACCGCGGTTTATGAGACCCTGGAGCGACCGCTGGTGTCGGTGCTGGCGCGCATGGAGCGCCGCGGCATCTCGATCGACCGGCAAGTCTTGTCGCGGCTGTCGGGCGATTTCGCCCAGACCGCGGCGCGCGTCGAGGCCGAGCTGCAGGAATTGGCCGGCGAGCCGATCAATGTCGGCAGCCCCAAGCAGATCGGCGACATCCTGTTCGGCAAGATGGGACTGCCCGGCGGCAGCAAGACCAAGACCGGCGCGTGGTCTACCTCCGCATCAATCCTCGACGATCTCGCCGAGCAAGGCCATGAGCTGCCGCGCAAGATCCTGGAATGGCGTCAGGTCTCGAAGCTGAAATCGACCTATACCGACGCGCTGCCGACCTACGTCAATCCGCAGACCCATCGCGTGCACACGACCTACGCGCTGGCCGCGACCACGACTGGTCGCCTGTCGTCCAACGAGCCCAACTTGCAAAACATCCCGGTGCGTACCGAGGACGGCCGCAAGATCCGCCGCGCTTTCGTCGCCACGCCGGGCCACAAGCTGGTCTCGGCCGATTATTCGCAGATCGAGCTGCGGCTGCTCGCCGAGATCGCCGACGTGCCGGTATTGCGGCAGGCCTTCCGCGACGGGCTCGATATTCACGCCATGACCGCGTCCGAAATGTTCGGCGTGCCGATCAAGGACATGCCGAGCGAGGTCCGCCGCCGCGCCAAGGCGATCAATTTCGGCATCATCTACGGCATCTCCGCGTTCGGCCTCGCCAACCAGCTCGGCATCGCCCGCGAGGAGGCCTCGGCCTATATCAAGCGCTATTTCGAGCGCTTCCCCGGCATCCGCGACTACATGGACCAGACCAAGGAGTTTTGCCGGAAGAACGGCTATGTCAGCACTCTGTTCGGCCGCAAATGCTACTATCCGGAGATCAAGGCGTCGAACGCCTCGGTACGCGCCTTCAACGAGCGCGCCGCGATCAACGCGCGGCTGCAGGGCACGGCCGCCGACATCATCCGCCGCGCCATGGTTCGGGTCGAGGATGCGCTCGCCCAGCACAAGCTCTCGGCGCAGATGCTGCTGCAGGTGCATGACGAGCTGATCTTCGAGGTGCCGGACGACGAGGTCGCTGCGACCTTGCCAGTGGTGCAGAAGGTCATGCAGGACGCGCCGTTCCCGGGCGTCGTGCTGTCGCTGCCGCTGCAGGTCGACGCCCGTGCAGCCAACAATTGGGACGAGGCGCATTAGCGGACGCGCTTCGATCGATGATTTCATGAGGATTCTCGCGATTTCCGGCAGCCTGCGGGCGGCATCGAGCAACACCGCCGTGCTGCGCGCCGCGGCACGTCTCGCGCCTCCCGGCGTCGACATCGTGCTGTGTGACGACATCGCCGGACTGCCGTTCTTCAACCCCGACCTTGATGGCGACCTGCTTCCCGCGCCGGTCGTGGCGTTTCGGACGCAGGTCGGGAAGGCCGATGGGATCCTGATTTCCAGTCCCGAATATGCGCGCGGTGTCGCCGGCGTGCTGAAGAACGCGCTGGACTGGCTGGTCGCCAGTTTCGAATTCCCGGACAAGCCGGTGGCGCTGATCAATACATCCCCGCGTGCGACCCACGCACTGGCCGCGCTGACACTGACGCTCGAGACGATGTCGGCCCGGCTGGTCGATGGTGCATCGATCACCTTGCCGTTGCTCGGAACCGCGAACGATGCAGCCTCCATCCTTGCCGACAGCACCCTCGCCGACCCGCTCCGCCATGCGATCGCCCGCTTCGCCGCCGTGATCTCCGAGCACCAAGGTGATGAATAAAGTCGGAGCCTCCGCGAATAGTTGGGATGGGGCGGATTGAGCCCAGCTGTCGTCTCCCGCGAACCGGCGCGAAGCGCGTGAAGGATACAATTAACAATTGTCGCGCATTGTACCGGAGCCCGGCGAGTCGCCGGGCGGGCGACCGATACTGCATGGCAGACGCCTGGCGACCTCAGCTTGCCCGGCCGCCCCACACTTCCTGTATGTGGCGGACGGTGGAAATGGCGCGCTTTCGTTTGAAGATCCGAGGGCGTCTTTACGCCGGCTTCGCAGCTCTCGTGGCCGTGGGTGTGATCATGTCCGGGGTGGCGGTCCGAAACCTGTGGACTGTCCGGGACCAGGTCGCAAAGATATCAGCTCTCTCCGACCACACGGCGCGGATCCTGCAAATATCGAACCAGCTGCAGGCGATCCAGCGGACGAACCTCCGCTATATTCACGACGGCAATGAGCCTGCGCTCAAGGAGGCTGCAGAGCGGGAGACCGCGGCAACCGAGCTGCTTCAGGCGGCCGCGAGGGACGCATTCTCCGACGAGCGGCGAAAGCTCTACGAGGATCTCGTGGGTGACGTCGCAAAAATTCGGACGCTGCGCGACAATCTTCACGAGGCCGTCAGACAGATAAAGGCGGGCAAGGCGACCCTGTTGCCGGGGGAGAGGACCTGGCCGCCAAGACAGCCAAGCTGGCCATCTTTGCGCGCATATCCAAGGATGCGGACATCGCAACCCCAGTCGCCGACATCGAATCCGAACTCCAGCTGGTCCGGATAGCGACCTGGCGTTTCCTGGCGTTGCGCGACACCAAGGGGGCTTCGGCCTTCCGGGCGGGCGTCGACAATGTCCAGCAGAGACTCGCCACGCTCGAGAGCGCGACACTGCCGGACAATGTCCGAGCCGCGATCGCGCCGGTGAAGGCGTCGCTGGAGACCAACAAGAATGCGTTTGAGGCGACGTCCGCCGCAATGCTCAAAGCCGACGACATCTACGAAAACAATATGGAGCCCTTGATCGTCCGAAGCATCGACCAGCTCAAGGGCGCGGAAAGCGGTGTGAATGCCGAGCATCAGGCGTCGCGCGCGACGGCCGAGAGGGTCATTGCGAGCACGATGTCGATCCAGGAGACGGTCGGCGCTGTCGCGATCCTGTTTGGCTCCCTGGTCGCCTTCCTGATCGCCCGCGGCATCGTCGGCCCGCTGGCGGCGATGACGCGCGCCATGGGATCGCTCGCGAGCGGCGACATCCAGGTCGAGATTCCCGGACGCAGCAATCGCGACGAGATTGGCGCCATGGCGAAGGCGATCCAGGTATTCAAGGACAACATGGTCGAGACCGAGCGCCTGCGGGCCGAGCAGAAGGACGGCGAGGCCAGGCAGGCAGAGCAGCGCAAGGCCGACATGGTCCGGCTGGCCGACCAGTTCGAGCAGGCCGTGGGTGAAATCGTGGAAACGGTGTCCTCGGCGTCGGGCGAGCTCGAAGCCTCGGCCGGCATGTTGACCACCACAGCTTCGCGCGCCCAGGATTTGTCGACGGAGGTGGCGGCCGCTTCGCAGGAGGCCTCTGCGAACGTGCAGGCGGTCGCTTCCGCGGCCGAAGAGCTCTCGTCCTCGGTCAGCGAAATCGCTCGCCAGGTGCAGGAATCGGCACGTATCGCCGCCGAGGCCGTGGCGCAAGCGGGTCGGACCAACGAACGCGTCGGTGCGCTCTCGAAGGCCGCCGCGCGCATCGGCGACGTGCTCGAGCTGATCAGCACGATTGCCGGTCAGACCAATCTGCTCGCGTTGAATGCCACCATCGAGGCGGCGCGTGCCGGCGAGGCCGGTCGCGGCTTCGCGGTGGTCGCCTCCGAGGTCAAGGCGCTCGCCGAGCAGACCGCAAAAGCCACCGGCGAGATCGCCCAGCAGGTCTCCGGCATCCAAGCCGCAACGGAAGAGTTGGTCGGTTCGATCAAAGAAATTGGCGGCACCATCGGGCGGCTGTCGGAGATCTCGGCGGCGATCTCAGCGGCGGTCGAAGAACAGGGAGCCGCAACCCAGGAAATTTCCCGCAACATCCAGCACGCGGCCCGAGGCACCCAGCGCGTGTCGAGCAATATCGATAACGTGCAGCGTGGTGCGTCCGAGACCGGGTCGGCGTCCTCGCAGGTGCTGGTGGCCGCCAGGTCGCTTTCGGCGGACAGCGGCCGGCTGAAGCTTGAGGTGAGCAAGTTCCTGAACTCCGTGCACGCCGCCTGATCGGGCGGCGCGCCGCAGCCTTGGTATTCAAGACCGCGCGGCGCACCAAACAATCGCTGCGAAGTGTGGGCCGTGCGCAATCGCGCACGGGCCACGACGACCGTCGCCGATCGTGGCGCCCTTGCGCCTCATACGCAGCAGACAGCTGCTGCGCGATTGCTCTCCGAGCAATTTGCGCGATGACGGCGCGCGGCAACTCGCGCTAGGACATTGGCATCCATCCTCATAGCCGAACCGGGCCCATGCCTCCCACATCGTCACTACTAGCCTTTGCGCTCGTCTCGCTCGGCATGGTGCTGACGCCCGGCCCGAACATGATCTACCTGATCTCGCGCTCGATCACGCAGGGGCACGTGGCCGGGATTATGTCGCTCGGCGGCGTCGCGCTTGGCTTCATCGTCTACATGCTGTGCGCGGCCTTCGGCATCACCGCGCTGCTGCTCGCGGTGCCCTTTGCCTATGACGCGCTGCGGTTTGCCGGCGCGGCCTATCTGCTCTATCTGGCCTGGCAGGCCGTGAAGCCCGGCGGCCGCTCGCCTTTCCAGGTAAAGAAATTGTCGATCGACAGCCCGCGAAAACTGTTCCTGATGGGCTTCGTCACCAATCTGCTCAATCCAAAGATCGCGATGCTGTACCTGGCGTTGCTGCCGCAGTTCATCGATCCCGCGGCCGGGAGCGTGCTGACGCAATCGCTGGTGCTCGGCACGATCCAGATCGCGATCAGCGTCAGCATCAACGCCGTGATCGCGATGGCCGCCGGCAGCATCGCTCTGTTCCTGGCGACGCAGCCGAGTTGGGCGCGCGCGCAGCGCTATCTGATGGCAACAGTGCTGGCCGGGCTTGCGGTGCGCATGGCGGTGGAGGCAAGACGGGGGTAGTTGACCTCGCCTGCAATGTGCCACCGCTCGCGCATATCGCGGCGTATTTGGTACACCCTCTCCCCTTGAGGGAGAGGGTGTACCGCCGATGCCGCGCGTTCGCCACGCTCAGTCCAGCTTCGCTTCCATCCCGCGCGTCACGCCCGGGCGGGCCATCAGCGTCTCGTACCAGCGCTTGACGTTGGGGAAGTCTGCCAGCTCCACCTTGTGGCGCGGGTGGCGCCAGGCCCAGCCGAGGATGGCAAAATCGGCCACCGACAATGGGCCAGCGACGAAATCGTGGCCCGCGAGTCGCCGGTCGAGCACACCGTAGAGCCGGCGCGTCTCGGCCATGTAGCGCTTCAGCCCGTAGGCGCGATCCTGCTCGTTTTCCAGCGCGATGAAATGATGGACCTGGCCCGGCATCGGCCCGAACCCGCCCATCTGCCACATCAGCCATTCGTAGACCGGAATCCGCTCAGTCAGCGGCTTCGGCAGGAACCTGCCGGTCTTCTCGCCGAGATAGAGCAGGATCGCACCGGATTCGAAGATCGACACCGGCTTGCCCTCCGGGCCCTCGGGATCGACGATCGCCGGTATCTTGTTGTTGGGGCTGATCTTGAGGAAACCCGGCGCCATCTGCTCGCCCTTGGTAATGTTGACCGGGACCACCGTGTAGGGCAGGCCCATTTCCTCAAGCGCCACCGAGATCTTGCGGCCGTTCGGCGTGTTCCAGGTGTGCAGCTCGATGGTCATTATGTCCCCTTCAGCTCTCGTTCAGACAGGCGTCTGTAGCATCCTGATGCCAGGGCAGCAAAACGGCCGAAGTTGCGGCCGGCCCGTTAAGGACGGCATGCATAGCCGTCTCGCCGCTGTTGACGAGCCAAGCCCAGCGCTGGCATGAGCGTCGCGCCGCCGGTAGAACCACGGCCACGCCTTTAATTCGACAATCGGGATCAAAACCTTGTCCAAATCCGCCTCACGTGCCCGCCTTCACGAGATCATCCGCAAGCGCTCCTTCGGCCGCGGCGAGATCACGCTGGCCTCGGGCCGCAAGAGCGATTTCTATTTCAACCTGAAGCCGACCATGATGGATCCGGAGGGCGCAACCTTGCTCGCCGAGTTGACCTACGAGGCGCTTAAGGACGAGAATTACGACTATATCGGCGGGCTCGAGATGGGCGCGGTGCCGCTCGCCGGCGCGATCGCGCAGATCTCATGGATCAAGGGCCATCCGATCGCGGCCTTTTTCGTGCGCAAGAAGCCGAAGGAGCACGGCGCGCGGCTGGCGATCGAAGGGCTCACCCGGGACGAGACGCTCGCCGGCAAGCGCATCGTCGTGGTCGAGGACGTCACCACCACAGGCGGATCGGCAATGAAGGCGGTGGAAGCGCTGCGCGAGGCCGGCGCCGATGTCGCGCTGGTCTTCACCATGGTCGACCGCCAGGAAGGCGCGGCGGAAACCTTCGCGGCGGCCCGGCTGCCGTTCCGCTCGCTCTACACGGCGAGCGAGTTTTTGTAAGATCGCAGCCCGCGCTCACCGCTCATTTACCATCCCTCATTATGGTTACCGCAATGCCAATATGAGATCGCGCCGCCGGCGCGACGCTGGATGGAGTGAGCGTTGCGTAGCGGATCGTTCTTGCAGAAGCGGCGCCGCGTGCTCGTCAGCGCGTTGGTGCTGGCCGTCTCGGTCGCGGTGATGCCACGGGGGGCGGCCGCCCAAGGCCTGTTTGATTTCCTGTTCGGCGGGTTCAACAGAGCGCAACAGCCGGCGGCGCCGTCGAGCGGCGCCGATCCCTTGGCAGCAGGCCAGCAGCCAGCACCGCAGCCGCGCGCCGCCTCCGGCTCCGGGCCCGCCTTCTGCGTGCGCAGCTGCGACGGCCGCTATTTTCCGCTGATGCGCGGCGCCTCTTCGCCCGCGGCGATCTGCCAGGCCTTCTGCCCCGCGAGCGCGACCAAGGTCTTTTTCGGCACCTCGATCGACAGCGCCTATGCGGCGAATGGCGAAAGCTACGGCGAGAGCGAAAACGCCTATGCCTATCGCAAGGCGCTGCGCGCGGACTGCACCTGCAACGGCCGCGATCCCGCCGGCCTGGCGCCGGTCGACCTCGCGCTCGACAATTCGCTGCGCCCCGGCGACGTGATCGCCACGTCGGATGGGCTGGTTGCCTATTCCGGTGCGCGCGGCGCAACCGCCCAGGCCAGCGACTTCACGCCGGTCGCCTCCTATCCCGGCCTGACCCCTGAGGTGCGCGCCCGCCTGACCGGACTCAAAGTCGCGCCGGTGCGTGCCGACGCGGTCGCAACCGACATGGCGCAGCCTGCGGCCGACAGCAGCGTCAGCCTGGCACCGCCGGTAGACATCACGCCGAAGCCGGCCCCGGGCCGCGACAAGCGGGCGGAATTGAACTGATTTTCCTACCCCTCATTGCGAGAAGCCGAAGGCGACGAAGCAATCCAGTGCCAAGCAACGATCCTGGATTGCTTCGCTTCGCTCGCAATGACGACAAGGACTACCGTCCCACGATCACGCCGATGACGTTGGGTGCCGCCAGATATTTCTCTTCAATCGCCGCCCGCGCCGCCTCGCGGTTCTCGTCCGTCAGCAGCCCGCGCTTCTCGGCGAGAATCATCCAGCAGAAGCCCCACCAGTCGGTCAGCATGCCCTCGTCGTCGACCAGGTCGTAGCCGGCCTCGGCCGCGAAGATGCGCGCTCGCGCCTCGTCCAGCCCGTCGAGGAAGGTGTGATCGGTGGCCGAGAACAGCTCGTCTGAAATGTCGTCGGTGGTGTAGCCCCAGACCGACATGCAGACCGCATTGAACGCACGATCGATCTGGTCGTCATCGACGACGCGGCGACGCGCCGTCTTATGCAGCCGCGACAGCGTCCGCGCGAAATCGGCAATACGAGTAAGAGCCAGGGGATCGAAGGCGATATGGGACATGATGTCCTCGCTTGAAGAACGCTAATGCCGTGGAAGCCGGACCGACGGGGATCGTCGAATCAAGGGATAAACGACAGCTTGCTAAATTGTTCTTAATTTGTTCTAGTGCGCTTGGGAAGTGAGAAGTTCGTCGTCCCGGCGAACGCCGGGACCCAGAACTCCCCGGCCCCTCGATTTTGCGCGATCGTCGCCCATGACGACTGAAGCGTCATACTATGTGTACATTTTGGCCAGCGGCCAACACGGCACGCTGTACGTCGGCGTCACCAACGACCTGCCAAGACGGCTGAAGCAACATCGGACAGGCCAGGGCTCGCGTTTCGTCAGCAAGTACAAGCTCAATCGCCTCGTTTACGTCGAAGCCCATCCAACGGCGATGGAAGCGATTGCCCGCGAGAAGCAGCTGAAGAACTGGCATCGCGACTGAAAAATCGAGCTGATCGAGCGCGATAACCTCGATTGGAGCGACCTGTCGGGCCTGATCTGCGGCCGGTGAGTTTGAATCCCGGCGTTCGCCGGGATGACGGCGAAGTTGGAGCCCTACCCCGACGCGAGCAGCCGGCCGCTGCAGGCGCTGGCCCAGAATTTTCCGCCGCATTGCCGCTTGATCGCCATGCAGCGTTGCGCGGGCGAGGCGTTGGCGGGGACGCTGTAGCCACAGCTCAGGCCGTCCGCGCTGCGGCCGATGCTTCCGGCGGCAGCGCTCGTGACCGTGATCAGGCAAACCAGCAGCAGCGCCGCGGTGATTTCGATGGCAAGCCTCATGACGCACCTCCCCTGATCGTGCGCTTTGGAGTGACGCAGTCCGGCCGCGACCTTAGCATAAAAGGAGGCCGTGCGGAGTTCCGGGAACCCGGCCCGGTCTTTGCACGAATTTATCCTTTCGCGCGGCCCCGAAACCCTCCCGGGTTTCGATTCCAGCCCATCCGTCGTATGATTTCAGTCGTACTGACGTCAGCATCACAGGTCCCAAGGTGGCAGATCACCCGTCCCCGCGCAGCTTTCCGGCCTCCGGCCAACCCGTCGACGAATTGGCGGTGGCCGAGATCAAGAGCGACATCCTGGCCAAGCTCAGGCTTGCGATCGGCAAGGAAGGCAATCAGGCGACGGCGCAGGATTGGTATCATGCCGCGGCGCTGACCTTGCGCGACCGGATCGTGCATCGCTGGCTGACCGCCGACAAGGAAAGCTACGACGCCGGGCGCAAGCGGGTCTATTACCTCAGCCTGGAATTCCTGATCGGCCGCCTGTTCACCGATGCGCTGACCAATATGGGGCTGATGAAGGTGTTCGAGACCGCGCTCGGCGATCTCGGCGTCGGCCTGTCGGATTTGCGCAAATGCGAGCCGGATGCCGCGCTCGGCAATGGCGGCCTCGGCCGGCTGGCCGCCTGCTTCATGGAGAGCATGGCGACGCTGGCGATCCCGGCGATCGGCTACGGCATCCGCTACGACTATGGCCTGTTCCGGCAGGTGATCGTCGATGGCTGGCAGCAGGAATATCCCGACGTCTGGCTCTCGTTCGGCAATCCCTGGGAATTGCAGCGGCCGGACGTGGTCTACCACGTCCATTTCGGCGGCAGCGTCGCGCATGTCGACGACAAGGGCAGGGATCGCGCGGTCTGGACGCCCGGCGAGACGGTGCAGGCGGTCGCCTATGACACCCCGATCGTCGGCTGGCGCGGCGAGCACGTCAACGCGCTGCGGCTGTGGTCGGCGCGCTCGCCCGATCCGTTGAAGCTCGACGTCTTCAACACCGGCGATTATCTCGGCGCCTCCGCCGAGGAGGCGCGGGCCGAGGCGATCTGCAAGTTCCTTTATCCCAATGACGAGAGCCCGGCGGGCCGCGAGCTGCGGCTACGGCAGGAATATTTCTTCGTCTCCGCCTCGTTGCAGGATCTGGTCAAGCGCCACCTCGGCTCGGACGGCCAGCTCCGCAACCTGGCGCAGAAGGCCGCGGTGCAGCTCAACGACACCCATCCGTCGCTCGCCGTCACCGAGCTGATGCGCATCCTGGTCGACCTGCACAATTTCCGCTGGGACGAGGCCTGGAAAATCACCGTCGCCACGCTCTCCTACACCAATCACACGCTGCTGCCCGAAGCGCTCGAAACCTGGCCGGTCGAGCTGTTCGAGCGGCTGCTGCCGCGGCATCTCGACATCATCTACCGCATCAACGCGCAACACCTCGCGCTGGCGGAAGAGCGCGCGCCCGGCGATATCGACTATCGCGCCTCGGTCTCGCTGATCGACGAGCGCAGTGGCCGCCGCGTCCGCATGGGCCAGCTCGCCTTTGTCGGCTCGCACCGCATCAACGGCGTCTCGGCGATGCATTCCGACCTGATGAAGGAGACCGTGTTCCACGATCTCAACCATCTCTATCCCGGGCGCATCACCAACAAGACCAACGGCATCACCTTCCGCCGCTGGCTGATGCTGGCCAATCCGAAGCTGACCGATCTGCTGCGCGAAGCCTGCGGCGAGGCCGTGCTCGACGATCCGACCCAGCTCGCGGCGCTGGAAACCCAAGTCGGCGACAGCGCGTTCCAGCAGAAATTCCGCACCGTAAAACACTACAACAAGATCCAGCTCGCGCGCCTGGTCGGCGAGCGCATGAACGTCCGGCTCGATCCCAGCGCGCTGTTCGACGTGCAGATCAAGCGCATCCATGAATACAAGCGCCAGCTGCTCAATATCCTCGAGGCGATCGCACTCTATCAGGCCATCAAGGACAATCCACAGGCGGACTGGGTACCGCGGGTGAAAATCTTCGCGGGCAAGGCGGCCGCGAGCTACCGCTACGCCAAGCTGATCATCAAGCTGATCAACGACGTCGCCGAGGTCGTCAACAACGACCCTGCGATCGGCGGCCGGCTCAAGATCGTGTTCATGGCCGACTACAATGTCAGCCTGGCGGAGGCGATCATTCCCGCCGCCGATCTCTCCGAGCAGATCTCGACCGCGGGCATGGAGGCCTCCGGAACCGGCAACATGAAACTCGCGCTGAACGGCGCGCTCACCATCGGCACGCTCGACGGCGCCAATATCGAGATTCGCGACCATGTGGGCGCGGAGAACATCGCGATCTTCGGCATGGAGGCGATGGACGTGGTGGCGCGCCGCCAGCAAGGGCTGGACGCCAACGACGTGATCAGCAGATCGCCGGCGCTGGCGCGCGCCATCAACGCGATCGAGAGCGGCGACTTCTCGCCCGACGACAAAGGCCGCTTCGAGCCGATCGCGCACGCGCTGCGCCATCTCGACCACTACATGGTCAGCGCCGATTTCGATGCCTATTACCAGGCCCAGCGTGGCATCGACGCGCGCTGGCAGGTGATACCGGCCTGGACCCGGGCTTCGATCCTCAATGTCGCGCGCATGGCCTGGTTCTCCTCCGACCGCACCATCCGCGAATACGCGGAAGATATCTGGAACGTGCCGGTCGGGCCCACCACCGCGGCCGCGAGCCAGCCGCAGCGTGGCGTGAAGGGCTGAGGCTCTGACGACGCCATAGGCCCATGAGCGTGACGTCGTTGCATCTCACCTGATGACCATCATACGATGGCCGTCAGGAGACATTCATGCTGACGACAATAACGAGCCATCTCTTCGACGAGGCCACGCGCGTCACGGCGGGCGACAGCCGGTGGCAGGGCAAGACCAGCCCGGACTATTGGGCCTTTGTCGGCCCGTTCGGCGGTGTCACCGCGGCCACCGTGCTGCGCGCGCTGGTCGAGCATCCGCAAGCCTCGGGCGATCCACTGGCCATCACCGTAAACTATTGCGCGCCGATCGCGGAGGGTCCGTTCGATCTCGATGTCCGGCTGGCTAAGGCGAACCGCTCCTCGCAGCACTGGACGGCTGAGCTCAGCCAAGGCGGCGGCGATGCCGCGACATTGGCGACGGCCGTGTTCGCCGAGCGCAGGCCGTCCTGGTCGCACCAGCCGGCTGCGATGCCCGATGCGCGGCCATTCGATGAGGTCCGCCCCCATCCCTACACCAGCATGTCGTGGCCGCGGCAATATGATTTCCGCTTCATCGAAGGCTGGCCGCAATCCGGCGCCGGACCCGCTAGCGCGCCGCACAGCGCCTTCTCGAAGCTGTGGATCTCCAATTCGAAGCCGCGCACCGTCGACATGCTGTCGCTGCTGTCGATGTCGGATGCCTTCTTCGGCCGCGTCTTTCTGGCTCGCGGCGAGCTCGTGCCGTTCGGCACGGTTTCGCTGACGACGTATTTCCACGTCAGTCGCGACGAGCTTGCGCAGGAGAACATCACCCACGTGCTCGGCGTCGCCGACGCCAAGGTGTTCAACAGGAGTTATCAGGATCAGCACGGCGAGTTGTGGTCGCCATCGGGCAAGCTGCTCGCGACCACCACGCAGATCGCGTATTTCAAGGCGTAGTGCCGCCGCGCTGCATCGACACATCAGGTGTCGTCCGGCCTTGAGCCGGAACTCATAAACACCGAACGATACGACTACGAAGATCGCAGCCGCAGCCTGCTCAATGACGCAGGCCAGTGGCTGTGGTCCCGGCGCGAGACCGGGACGACAGTGGTGATGTGGCGATAGCGGCGAACTACTCCGCCGCCAGCTTGAGATCCGGCGCCGCCGCGCGGACCTCGGCGTCGACCTGGGCTTCGAACTTGGCAAAATTCTTCTGGAACATGCCGACCAGCGCACGCGCGGTCTTGTCGAACTCGGCCTTGTCCTTCCAGGTATTGACCGGATCGAGGATCTCGGTCGGCACGCCCGGCAGCGCCGTCGGCACCGCGAAACCGAAATATTTGTCGGTGCGGAATTCGACGTTGCGCAAGGAGCCATCAAGCGCGGCGGTGAGCAACGCACGCGTCACCTTGATCGGCATGCGGCTGCCTGTGCCATACTTGCCGCCGGTCCAACCGGTGTTGACCAGCCAGCAGTCGACATTATGCGCGGCGATCAGGTCGCGCAGCATCTTGCCGTAGATCGAAGGATCGAGCGGCAGGAACGGCGAGCCGAAGCAGGTGGAGAATTCCGGCTGCGGCTCGTTACCGAGACCACGCTCGGTGCCCGCGACCTTGGCGGTATAGCCGGACAGGAAGTGATACATCGCCTGCGCCGGGGACAGTTTTGCGATCGGCGGCAGCACGCCGAAGGCGTCGGCGGCGAGCATCACCACGTTCTTCGGATGCGGAGCGCGGCCGGTCCGCGACGCGTTCGGGATGTAGTCCAGAGGATACGCAGAGCGCGTGTTCTCGGTCTTGGAGCCATTGTCGAAATCAGGAACGTGGGTGGCATCGTCGAGCACGACATTCTCCAGCACCGCGCCGAAGCGGTTGGAGGCGGCAAAGATCTCGGGCTCGGCTTCGCTCGACAGCCTGATGCACTTGGCATAGCAGCCGCCTTCGAAATTGAAGACGCCGTCACGGCCCCAGCCGTGCTCGTCATCGCCGATCAGCGTTCGCTTCGGATCGGCCGACAGCGTGGTCTTGCCGGTGCCCGACAGACCGAAGAAGATCGCGGTGTCGCCGTCGGGGCCGACATTGGCCGAGCAGTGCATCGGCATCACGCCCTTTTCGGGCAAATAGTAGTTCAGCGTGGTGAACACGCTCTTCTTCATCTCGCCGGCATAATAAGAGCCGCCGATCAGGACGATCTTGCGGGCGAAATCGATGGCCACCACGTTTTCCGAACGTACGCCATGACGTTTGGGATCGGCGCGGAAGCTCGGCATGTCGATGATGGTGAGCTCCGGCACAAAGCTCGCCAGCTCGCTGCGCTCCGGGCGGATCAGTAGCGTGCGGATGAACAGCGAGTGCCAGGCGAGCTCGGTGAAGACGCGAGTCTTGATGCGGAAGCTCGGATCAGCGCCGCCATAGAGATCCTGCGCGAACAGCGACTTGCCTTCGGCGTGCTTCAGGAAGTCCTGATACAGCACCTCGAACTGCTCTGATGTGATCGACTGATTGCCGGCCCACCACATCTTCGTGTCGGTGGCGGCGTCGCGCACCGTGAACTTGTCCTTCGGGCTGCGGCCGGTGAACTCTCCGGTGTCCGCGCACAGGGCGCCGTCTGCCGACAGCACGGCCTCACCCGCGGCAAGCGAGTGCTGATAGAGCTGAGGCGCGCCGTAATTCCAATGCACCTGCTTCAGATTTTTGAGGCCGAATTTGTCGGCACCGAAGGCGCCGTTGCGTAGACCCGTCTCTTGCACGAAAATTCCTCCTCAGAGACCGCGTGAGACGGGCGGACGACTGCCGCTTTGCGTCTGGTTCGCGGTGACCGTCACACCGTTGCGGTTGTCCGTAAAAAAGCCCGGTCTTGGACCTAATACTGATCAACGTTCGTCTTGCCAAGACGATCCGCGCGAATTGATTGACCGTGCAATCGGCGCGCCTATTCGGCGCAATTGGGTTACCGCGTTGCACGCGAGCGGCGACAATGCGCCGCGGTGTCCACCAACCGCACCTCGCTGCGACGCAGCATCGGACGTCAGGCCTTCGTCCGCGCCTGCTCGGCGAGCCGGACCAGCATCTTTCGAAGCGCGCTCGGCGATGCGACCCGCTCCGGAAAATCCAGCCGCAAGGTTTTGCCATCGGCCATCATGTCGAGGCCGTCCGGATCGCAGCCGGTGCAGCGCCAGTCGGCCGACTCGGCGCCGAGCAGCCTGGTCGCGTAGAGACCCAGCGCATCGCGATGATCTTCATTCATGTGATCGACGGCGCCCTGCTCGGCTTCCAGCAACGACGCCGCGTCGGCAACATCGGTCAGGATCTGTTCCGGCGCGAGATCGACGATGCGCCCGAATCCGGCCACCAGATGCGTGCCGGAGGGACGGATCATGAAGAATGAGAAATCCGAAAAATCGGCATACTCGGTAGCTGACGGATGCGCATTCAGATATCGTGACCTCAGCCTGCCCTTGTTAGCTGCGCTCGCCTGCTCCGCCCGTCCCGACAGCATGATTCGCGCGCCTTCGAGCGGATCGCCCGGCGCACGCTCATCCAACATCAGCGACACCCTGTTGTCGGCCAGAATGTTCTTGGTGTGCACGGCGAGTCCTGAGATCAGCAGAATCGGCGAGCCATCCGCATCGGCGGCGAGATTCACCAGCGAGCAATAGGGAGCCCCCGAGCCGGCCATTAACGTCGCGAGCGCGCCCTGGCGGCTGCGCCGGAGCAGGGAGCGGGCCAGTCGAGAAGGATTGAAATCGGACGTCGGCTGCATGGTGATACCCGATGTTGCCGCTGTTCGCGGTCGCCGCAGCATTGCGTTGGCGGGAGCGGCGCTGCGGGGAACATTAGCCAACTTATTGCTGCCAGTGCAGCGTCGGATTGATCATTTACAGCGATCCCGAGCCGACAACATACGGACATCGAGCGCCATCAGAACCGTATCCTGTTGCAATGAAGGTCTTTTTTCGGCTAAACCGGCACTCTGATGGGACGCGGCGCACGAATTCGCCATGCGTTTTACGGAACTCGGTCACACTTCAGCCCAGCTTGCATTGCTCCGTTGACCACGTTCGAAGCCCATGTATGCGGCGTATAGCTGGATTGCTCGCCGTTTCAGCTAACCAGAACTCTGAAAGCAGGCACATGCCCACAATCGCCTTGGTCGACGACGACCGCAACATTCTCACCTCGGTCTCGATCGCGCTCGAAGCCGAAGGCTATCGCATCATGACCTATACGGATGGCGCGTCGGCCCTGGACGGCTTTCGCACAGAGTCAGCCCGATCTCGCCATTCTCGACATCAAGATGCCGCGGATGGACGGCATGGAGACGCTGCGTCGGTTGCGCCAGAAGTCTGATCTGCCGGTGATCTTCCTCACCTCCAAGGACGAGGAGATCGACGAGCTGTTCGGCCTTAAGATGGGCGCCGACGATTTCATCCGCAAACCGTTCTCGCAGCGGCTGCTGGTCGAGCGCGTCAAGGCGGTGCTGCGCCGCTCGCAGCCGAAGGATCCGACGGCGCAGCCGAAGGAGAATGACGCGAAGGCGCTCGATCGCGGCCTGTTGCGCATGGATCCGGAGCGTCACACCTGCACCTGGAAGAACGAACCGGTTACCCTGACCGTGACCGAGTTCCTGATCCTGCAGGCGCTGGCGACGCGGCCGGGCGTGGTGAAGAGCCGCAACGCGCTGATGGATGCGGCCTATGACGACCAGGTCTATGTCGACGACCGCACCATCGACAGCCACATCAAGCGGCTGCGCAAGAAATTCAAGATGGTCGACGACGATTTCGAGATGATCGAAACCCTGTACGGCGTCGGCTATCGCTTCAAGGAAACCTGAGGCGGCGGCGTATGCCGGCGCCGACACCATCGGTCTCGACTGGTGCAGCGACGGTCGAAGCGCCGCATGGCGCTTCGACTTCGGAGTACCGGATCACGACAGGGCGCGACGGGCGCCTTGATCTGCCAGTGCTCCTATGCTTCCGAAGTTCGCGTAGGAGCTTTCCTGAATTGCGCGCGAACTTGGGAAGCGGAGCACCCGCCATTGCTCGATCGAACGATTGCTGACGAAGGCCTGAATTCGCAGAACGCGCCACCGACGCCGGATGGCGCGGCCGAGGCTGCGTCGGCAGTCCATGGCTGGCAGAGACCGCTGGGTTGGGTCCGGCGCGCCGGGCAGTTCCTATTCGCGCTCTCCTTCTCCAGCCTGACCCGTCGCATCGTCTCGCTGAACATTGCGGGACTGTTGGCGCTGGTCGCGAGCATCCTCTATCTGTCGCAGTTCCGCGCCGGACTGATCGATGCCCGCGCGCAGAGCCTGCTGGTGCAGGCCCAGATCATCGCCGGCGCGATCGCAGCCTCGGCTACGGTGCAGACCAACACCATCACGATCGATCCCGATCGCCTGCTCGACCTCAAGCCCGGCGAGACCTATGGCGCGCCGGATAAATATTCGCCGCTCGACTTCCCGATCAATCCCGAGCGCGTCGCCCCGGTGCTGCGCACGCTGATCCAGCCGACCAAGACCCGCGCCCGGATCTATGATCCGAACGGCGACCTGCTGCTCGACAGCCGCAGCCTGGAGAACGTGGTGCGCATCAACCTGCCGCCGCTGTCCTCGCAACGGCCCGGGATCATCGAGCGTGTCCTGATCGCGGTACGCACCTGGCTCAACCGCGGCGACTTGCCGCTCTATCGTGAGCAGGGACCGGAGAACGGCAACGCCTATGAGGAGGTCGCCGGCGCGCTGCAGGGCGATAACCGCAGCAAGGTGCGGGTCAATTCGCGCGGTGAGGTGATTGTCTCGGTCGCCGTGCCGGTGCAACGCTCGCTCGCCATCCACGGTGCGCTGATGCTCTCGACGCAGGGCGACGACATCGACCAGATGGTGACGGCCGAGCGCCTCGCGATTCTCAAGGTCGGCGGCGTGGCATCCGCCGTGATGATCGTGCTGTCTCTCCTGCTCGCCAGCACCATCGCCGGCCCCGTGCGGCGGCTGGCCGACAGCGCCGAACGGGTTCGCCGGCGCATCAAGACCCGGGTCGAGATTCCCGACTTCACCCGCCGCCGCGACGAGATCGGCCATCTCTCCGGCGCGCTGCGCGACATGACGGACGCGCTCTATAACCGGATCGAGGCGATCGAGATGTTCGCCGCCGACGTCTCGCACGAATTGAAGAATCCGCTCACCTCGCTGCGCTCGGCGGTGGAGACGCTGCCGCTGGCCCGCACCGATTCGAGTCGCAGCCGCCTGCTCGCGGTGATCGAGCACGACGTGAAGCGACTCGACCGGCTGATCTCGGACATCTCCGACGCCAGCCGGCTCGACGCCGAGCTGCAGCGCCAGGACATGACCCTGGTCGACCTGCGGAGGCTGCTGACCACCCTGACCGCGGTCGCCAACGAGACAAGGCTCGGCCACGACATCGCGGTCGAAGCGCGCTTCGAGGGCCGCGGTCCGGGCGATACCTTCTCGGTGCCGGGCCATGATTCGCGCCTCGGACAGGTGGTCTCGAACCTGCTGTCCAACGCACAGTCGTTCTCGGCGCCAGGCGGCAAGGTGCGCATCGTCTGCCGGCGGATCCGCTCGGAGATCGAGATCGTGGTCGACGACGATGGTCCGGGCATCCGCGACGACGCCCTGCTGCGCATCTTCGAGCGCTTCTACACCGATCGGCCGCATCAGGGCTTTGGCCAGAATTCCGGCCTCGGCCTCTCGATCTCCAAGCAGATCATCGAGGCCCATGGTGGGCGCATCTGGGCCGAGAACCGGCTCGGGCCGGCCGATGACGAAGGCATGCCGACGGTCAACGGTGCTCGCTTTGTCGTGCGGCTGCCGGCATCGTGACCGCGCCGCGTCCCCGTGCAGCCGAGCGCGGCTGTCGCCGACGCGCGAGCCAAGGTCTAAACAACAGTGTCAGCGCTTCGCGCCGAGCCCAAGTTCGTGAAGGGTGGATGCCGCGATGATATCCGAGCCGATTTCAAGAACGGGTCTGAGTATTCACGCCTCGGCGGTCAAAGTCGGCGAGCAGGCGATCCTGATCCGCGGCCCGTCCGGCGCCGGCAAATCGCGGCTCGCCCTCGAGCTCATCCTGGCTGGCCGCGCAGGACAGATTCCGCCGGCCATTCTGGTCGGCGATGACCGTGTCCGTCTCGACACACGCGGCGAAGAAGTGTGGGTCCGTCCTGTCCAACAATTGGCCGGACTGATCGAGATTCGCGGGCTCGGTATCCGCGCCTGCGACTTTGTCGATGAGGCAAGGGTCGGATTCGTTGTCGATTTGATGGCAGAGGACGCCGAACGGCTGCCCTCGGCCGACGCATTGAGCACTACACTTAATGGTATAAAAATACCAAGAATCCCCATCGGCGCCGCGTTTTCGCCGTTTTTCCTAGTTGCAGGTGCCCTGATTACCGCGGAAACTTCATGTTCCAGTAATCTTTCAGCCAATTGTGTGAAGGGAATTGGTAACCATATCACCGGCACTATCGCGACCGAATAGACCGGCGCCGCTTCCCCCTTCCGCAAGTCAGATCTCTCGGCGAAGGCACACATCCCCTCTTGCGCGGGGGCTCTGGATGGTCAAAGTGGCGCGTTCGTGCGGTGCACCCAAGGCGCCCGCGAGGAGTATCCGATGATTGGCCTGGTATTGGTGACCCATGGGCGCCTCGCCGACGAGTTCAGGGCGGCGCTGGAACATGTGATGGGTCCTCAAAAGCAAATTGAATTCTGTGACGATCGGCGCCGACGACGATTCAGACCTTTGTCGCAGCGACATCATTGAAGCGGTGAATCGCGTCGACAGCGGCGACGGCGTGGCCATCCTGACCGACATGTTCGGCGGCACGCCGTCGAACCTCGCAATTTCCTGTATGAGCCGTCCCAAGGTCGAGGTGCTCGCAGGCATTAACCTTCCGATGCTGGTCAAGCTCGCCAAGGTCCGTGAAGAACGCTCGCTCCCCGATGCGATCGCGATGGCCCAGGAAGCCGGCCGCAAATACGTCACCATCGCCAGCCGGGTGCTGGCCGGCAAATGAGCGACGACGACGCCCCGCAGGACCATGTGGCCGGGCCGGGCGTGCCCCCAGACGCGCTGTCTCGCGAACTCCTCATCACCAACAAGCGCGGCCTGCACGCACGCGCCTCAGCCAAATTCGTCCAGACCGTCGAGCGCTTTCAGGCCGAGGTGTGGGTGACCCGCGGCGGCGAGACCGTCGGTGGCCGCTCGATCATGGGCCTGATGATGCTCGCGGCCGCACCCGGCACCACGATCCTGGTCTCGGCGGCCGGACAAGAGGCGGAAGCTGCGTTGCAGGCGATCACCGACCTCGTCAACGACAAGTTCCACGAAGAAGGCTTGTGAGCCCAGTTCGTCATTCGGGGGGCTCGCCGCTGGCGGCGCCCCGGAATGACGTGCTCCGGACTACTTCCCTGGCCCCTGCACGAACACCTTCCATTCGATCGACGGACCGGCCACGCCGCGGAAGAAGCGCTGGGTGGTCATCACCAGTTGCTCCGCGTTCGGGGCGTGCTGCTTCATCCAGGCCTCGCAATTGGCGATCCTGTTGTCGGTGGTGTCGCAGATGCCGATGAAGCCGTAGCGCTTGAGATCGTCGAGCGAGGTCAGGCCCGAGCCCCAGGTCTCGTCCTCCGGCGTGTAAGGCACCGTATACGGCCGCGGATGATCCGCGCTGTAGAAGGTCATCGGCGTATTCATTTCCGAATAGCCGGCGACCACGGCCCAGGGCGAGCCGAATCGCGCGTGCCAAGTCTGCGTCAGCTCGCGTGCCAGTTGCGAGCGCGCGCCGTAGCCGGTGGTGCCGTTGGGGTTGTCCTTCATCTCGCGCAGCGCGATCGAGGGCGAGGCGACCAGCGTCGCCACCGACAGCACCAGCCACAGCACGGTGAGCCGCACCACCGCCGTCTTGCGCAGCCTTAACGCCGGGATCGCCGCCAGCGCCAAGGGCACCAGGAAGAACAGCGAGATGCCCCAGTCGGTCTTGACGTAGATGGCGAAGGCCAGCCCGCCGAGCGGCGGCCCGATCGCGACGATCGCCTGCACCAGCCAGACGTTCAGCGCCTGCGCGGTGTCGACGCCCGTGTTGGGGCCCCGCTTCCAGTTGCGCCACATATGCCGCACCGGCCACGCCATCACCAGCGCCGCGAGCACCACCGGGAGCGCGAGCAGCGCCAGATTGTGCCCGACATAGCCGAGCACGAGATGCGCGCTCCGCCAGCGGTCGGACAGGCTGTAGACATCGCCGGCATAGGTCAGCGGCACGAAATCGACATCGACCAGCCAGACGAGATGCGGAATCAGCACCACCAGCATGGTGACGATGCCGACCCAGGGCGCGGGCGACTTCAGGAATCGGACACGATCCGGATGGATCAGCGCCGCAAGCCCGATGGCGCCGATCATGGTCAGCACCCAGTACTTGGTCAGCAGTGCCAATGCGCCGGCAATGCCGAGCCAGAGGCCGGAGACCGCGCTGCGCTTCTCGAACGCATTGAGATAGGCCAGCATCAGGAGCGGCAGCGTGACCAGCTGCAGCAGGTCCGGATTGTATTTGAAGCCCTTGAAATTGAAGATCGGATAGAGCGCGAGCATCACCACGGTGAAAAAGGCGCGGCGGCGGTCGACCACTTTCAGGCTGACGAACCAGCAGATGACGAGCCCCACGCTCAGCGTGGTCATCGCCAGCGCATAGGTGGCCCAGTCCTTGACCGGGAACAGCATGAACCAGAGCCCGGCGATCCAGCCCGACAGCGGCGGATGCTTGCCATAGCCGAGCAGGAACTTCTGTCCCCAGGCATAGGCCTCGGCGACATCCATGTGAATGTCCTGCGCCGCCTTCAGATTGATCAGGATCGCGGTCCAGATCACGCCGTGGACAATCGCGAAGCTGATCACGAGCCAGGTCGAGGTGGCGGGATCGCTGACGCGGGCGGCAAGCCACGCCGACAGGCGCGCGACCGGAGAGCGGCTGCGCGGACGGGCGGTGGCAGGCAGGACTGAGGCGGTCGACATGGTCCCGTCAGTACCCCGTTTTGGGGCATGTTGGAATCAGCTTGCCGTGAAGAAAGGCCCTTGAATTTCAGCAATATGGTTGCTGGTTTGGGGCTCGAATGGTATTGCGCGGCCCATGACGACCGTCCCCATTCCGAACATCCGCAACTTCTCCATCGTCGCCCATATCGACCATGGAAAATCGACCTTGGCCGACCGCCTGATCCAGATGACGGGCGGCCTGTCGGACCGCGAGATGGCGGGCAAGGAGCAGGTGCTCGAACTCGATGGACATCGAGCGCGAGCGCGGCATCACCATCAAGGCGCAGACGGTGCGGCTGCAATACCATGCCAAGGACGGCAAGGATTACATCTTCAACCTGATGGACACGCCCGGCCACGTCGACTTCGCCTACGAGGTGTCGCGCTCGCTGGCGGCCTGCGAGGGCTCGCTGCTGGTGGTTGACGCCAGCCAGGGCGTCGAGGCGCAGACGCTCGCCAATGTCTACCAGGCGCTCGACAACAATCATGAGATCGTCCCGGTCCTCAACAAGATCGACCTGCCGGCCGCCGAGCCCGACAAGATCAAGCAGCAGATCGAGGACGTGATCGGCATCGACGCGTCGGACGCGGTGATGATCTCGGCCAAGACGGGCTTGGGCATCCCCGACGTGCTGGAGGCGATTGTCACGCGCCTGCCGCCGCCGAAAGGCGATCGCGACGCGACCCTGAAGGCGCTGCTGGTCGACAGCTGGTACGACGTCTATCTCGGCGTCGTCGTGCTGATCCGCGTCGTTGACGGCGTGATGAAGAAGGGTAGCCGCGTCCGCATGATGGGCACCGGTGCTGCCTATGACATCGAGCGTGTCGGCTTCTTCACGCCGAAGATGACGCAGGTCGACGAGCTCGGCCCCGGTGAGATCGGCTTCATCACCGCCGCGATCAAGGAAGTCGCCGACACGCGGGTGGGCGATACCATTACCGACGATCGCAAGCCGGTCACCGAGATGCTGCCGGGCTTCAAGCCGGCGGTGCCGGTGGTGTTCTGCGGGTTGTTTCCGGTCGATGCCGACGATTTCGAGACGTTGCGCGGCGCGATGGGAAAGCTGCGCCTCAACGACGCCAGCTTCTCCTTCGAGATGGAGACCTCCGCCGCGCTCGGCTTCGGCTTCCGCTGCGGCTTCCTCGGCCTGCTGCACCTGGAGATCATCCAGGAGCGGCTGTCGCGCGAATTCGATCTCAATTTGATCGCCACCGCGCCAAGCGTCATCTACAAGATGAAGCTGACCGACGGTTCGGAGATCGAGATCCACAATCCGGTCGACATGCCCGACGTGGTCAAGATCGCCGAGATCGAGGAGCCCTGGATCGAGGCCACCATCCTGACGCCGGACGAATATCTCGGCAGCGTGCTGAAGCTGTGCCAGGACCGCCGCGGCAATCAGAAAGAACTCACTTACGTCGGCGCCCGCGCGATGGTGAAGTACGATTTGCCGCTCAACGAGGTGGTGTTCGATTTCTACGATCGCCTGAAGTCGGTCTCCAAGGGCTACGCCTCGTTCGACTATCACCTCACCGACTACAAGCCGGCAGACCTGGTCAAGATGCAGATCCTGGTCAATGCCGAGCCGGTGGACGCACTGTCGATGCTGGTGCATCGCACCCGCGCCGAGGGCCGCGGCCGAGCCATGGTCGAGAAGATGAAGGAGCTGATCCCGCCGCACATGTTCCAGATCCCGATCCAGGCGGCGATCGGCGGCAAGGTAATCGCGCGCGAGACCGTGCGCGCGCTGCGCAAGGACGTCACCGCGAAGTGCTATGGCGGCGACATCACCCGCAAGCGCAAGCTTCTGGAGAAACAGAAGGAAGGCAAGAAGAAGATGCGGCAGTTCGGCAAGGTCGACATCCCGCAGGAAGCTTTTATTGCCGCACTGAAGGTGGATAGCTGAACCACCTTCGTAGGATGGATTGAGCGCAGCGATACCCATCCTGCTTCTGCGCGCGTAGTCGCACGCGATGGGTATCGCTTCGCTCAACCCATCTACGTTCTTTCGATAGCCTTCTTTTCGTCGGATTGATCGAACCTCATCGGGCGTCATCGCGACAATCCCCCTGCGCGGGATTGAGCTTGGGTGACTGGGTATCTCGGGGAAGGTCTGCATGCGTGAGAAGAATTGGCAGCTGATTCATGTCGGTGGCGTGTTGCTGGTCTTCGCGGTCGTGGTGTTCGTCGCCATGCTCGTCATGTTCCCGCCGTCACAGGGCACGGCCGAAATGATTCACCGGGTCGGCCAGATCACCGGGGCCGTCGGCGGCGCCGGTGTTGCGCTGATGATGGTCGGCCTGATCGGCAAAAAGGCGCCGGCCGGCTAGAGCAACGTCTGGCGAGGGAAGCTTTCCAGCTTAAGCTTTTCCCACCTTGCCCTCGCGCACCAGATGCATCACCATCGCACCTCTGTAGACCCCGACAAGAGGGCGAGGAAACGCGATGAACAGGCTTCCGGCGCTTGGGTTGGTCGAGCGCGCGCGTGCGTTGCAGTCCCTGGTTTCGCACGAGGCGCCCGAGGGTGAACGGAACCGGCGGCTCACCGAGCCTGTCGTCGCAGCCCTGATCGAGAACGGGCTTTATCGCGCATTGTTGCCGCAGAGCCTGGGCGGCGCCGAGGCGCCACCTGTCATCTTCATGGAGATGGTGGAGGAGATCGCCAAGGCTGACGCCTCGACGGCATGGTGTCTCGGGCAATGCTCGGTCTGCGCGATGATCTCGGCCTATCTCGACCATGACGCCGCGCAGGAGATCTTCAGCGCGCCATCCAGCATTCTGGCCTGGGGCGCGATCAACCACGAGGTCAGGACAGAGCCCGGCGGCTATCGCGCCAATGCGCGCTGGGATTTCGCCTCCGGCTCGCGGCAGGCGAGCTGGCTGGGCGCCCATGTGCGGATCGTCGAGGCCGATGGCACGCCACGGCTGAAAGCCGACGGCACGCCGGAGGTGCGCACCATCCTGTTTCCAGTTGGCAGCGCCACGATGCATTCGGTGTGGGACGTGATCGGGCTGAATGCGACCGGCACCGATTCCTATTCGGTCGAAAATCTGTTCGTCCCCAGCCGGTTCGCCGCGCTGCGCGACGAGCCGAGCGCGCTGCGCGAGCAGGGCCCGCTCTACAAGATCCCGACCAATTCGGTCTACAGCCTCGGCTTCTCCGCGCTCTCGCTCGGCGTGGCGCGGGCGACGCTGGATGCAGCGATCGCGCTGGCGCGCTCCAAGACGCCGCAGGGTCTGACGGCGATGCGCGACAACAACGCCGTGCAGAACCTGGTGGCCCGCACCGAGGCGCAGCTGCGCGCCGCGCGCGCCTATCTCTACGCCACGGCGGAGGCGATGTGGCGCGATCTCACCACGACCGGCGTGCTCAGCGCACATCACCGCAACGCCGTGCGGCTGGCGACGACATGGACCATTCATCAATCGGCCGGGATCGTCGACACCGCCTATCACATGGCGGGCGCGACCGCGGTGTTCCGCTCCAATCCGTTCGAGCGGCGCCTGCGCGACATGCACGCGATCGCGCAGCAGCTGCAGGCGCGCGACCAGCATTTCGAAGAGGTCGGCAAGGCGCTGATCGAGACGGCGTGAGCGCAGGCGCCGACAAAGACCGATAACTGCGCCCGTAAATCCACTGGAGAACGGTTGTTAAGACATTTCTGCAAATCTCCGAAAGCTTTCATTCAGCATAATTCGGAAATTGCATGTTCCAGCTTCGATCGATTTCGGCGCGCCTGATACTCGCGATCTCCCTGACGGTCATGGCGGCCTGCGCCGTGCTGGGCACGTTCTCCATTCTGCAGCAGCGCTCACTGATGAGGCTGGCACTCGAGCACCAGCTCAAGCTGCAATATGACAGCATCATCGCCTCGATCGACTATGAAGGGCGCGCGGCGCTTGCGGTTTCCACCGTGTTCGCATCGCTGAAGCCGGTCGGCGACCTGATCGTCAATGGCGACCGTGACGGATTCTATGCGTTCCTCGGCGATGCCGAGAAGGCGCTGAAGGAACAGGGCATTCCGCTGATCACCGTCGAGCAGCTGCCGGGCGCGACCGTGTTCGGCCGCGTGCACAACCAGAAGGTTTTCGGCGACGACATTTCGAACCGGCGCAAGACCGTGGTCGATGCACTCAGGACCGGTAAGCAGATCGCAGGCGTCGAGCCGGGCCATGACGCGCTCAGCATCTTCGGGATGACGCCGATCAAGCGTGACGGCAAGATCCTCGCCAATGTCGACGTCGGCGCCGTGTTCGGCAAGGAATTCGTCGATCGCGCCAAGACGCGCTTCGGCATCGACATCGCCGTGCATTCCTATGACGGCACGACCTTCAAGCGCCTCTCATCCACCTTCGGCCAGGAGGTCGTCGCCAGCAATGACGAGCTCAAGAGCGCCATCAACGGCACGCCGGTTCATCGCGACGCGGAGCTCGCGGGTCACCCGGCTGCGCTCTATGTCGGCCAGATCAAGAACTATATCGGCGAGCCGGTGGGCGTGGTCGAGCTGATCAAGGACACCACCGCATACGAAGCCGCGACGGCGAGCGCGCAACGCAATCTTATCTACGCCACGCTGGCGATCCTGGTCCTCGCCGTGCTGGTGGCGCTGCTGATCGGACGCGGCATCTCGCGGCCGCTGACGGCGATCACCGCGGTGATGAACCGGCTGTCGAGCGGCGACACCAGCATTGCCATTCCCGGCGGCGAGCGCCGCGACGAGCTCGGCACCATGGCGCAGGCGGTCGATATCTTCCGCCGCAACATGATCGAGACGCAGAGCCTGCGTGAGACGCAGGAGGCCGACAAGCACAAGGCCGAGCGCGAGAAGCTGGCGCTGCAGCGGCAGATGGCCGACCGCTTCGAAGCCGACGTCAAGGGCGTGGTGTCGGCGGTGACCAAGGCGAGCACGGACATGCAGCGCGTCGCCGGCGAGATCACCTTAAGCGTCGCCGGCACGTCCGGGCAGACCGCGGCCGCAGCAGTGGCGTCCGAGGAGGCCTCGACCAGCGTCTCCACCGTCGCAGCTGCCACCGAGGAGCTGGCCTCCTCAGTCGCCGAGATCGGCCGTCAGGTCGGACATTCCGCTGAGGTCGCGGAAGCCGCCGTCGGCAAGGCACAGCAGACCACCGAGATGGTGAGCGGCCTTGCCGCCGCCGCCGAGAAGATTGGCGACGTGTTGCGGCTGATCGACGCGATCGCGAGTCAGACCAATTTGCTCGCGCTCAACGCCACCATCGAGGCTGCGCGCGCCGGCGAAGCCGGCCGCGGCTTTGCGGTGGTCGCCGCCGAGGTCAAGGAGTTGGCGAGCCAGACCGCGAAGGCGACCGAGGAGATCGCCGGTCAGGTCAACGCGATCCAGTCCGCGACCGGCGAATGCGTGCATGCGATCGACGGCATCAGCCAGACCATCCGCGAGATTTCCAGCGTCGCTACCGCGATCGCGGCGGCGGTCGAGGAGCAGGATTCGGCGACCCGGGAAATCGCCCGCAGCGTGCAGCAGGTCGCAGCCGGCACCAGCCAGGTTGCCCAGAACGTCAATGGTGCGAGCCATGCAGCGGACCAGTCGCGCCGGCTCGCCGATAACGTGACGACGGCGGCCAGCGATCTCGGCGGGCACGCCAACGACATGGCCCGGAGCATCGACACGTTCCTCTCCCGCTTGCGCGAGACGGCGTAGGCGGCCCCGGTTACGTCGGTTGCAGAGCGACAGAAACACAACTAATTGCGTCGAACACACCGGCTGGCCCCGCGTGCCGAGCATAGGCGGGGCTCAAAAACGGGGTACGCCAGTAGCGTTTCCGTAGTTCTACGTAGTCGAACATTAATAACTGTCTGGGACCTTCCTTGCAGATGCGAGGACTGTCTCAATGTTCAAATTTCGGTCGATCTCGGCGCGCCTGATCCTGGCGCTGTCACTGACGGTCGCGATCGCGTGCGGCGTGCTCGGGACCTTCTCGGTGCTGCAGCAGCGCGCATTAACGCAATTGGCGCTGGAGCAGCAGCTGAAGCTGCAGTTCGACAGCGTCATCGCCGCGGTCGACTATGAGGGCCGCTCGGCACTGGCCGTATCGGCCGCCCTCGCCGCACTGCCGCCGGTCGGAGATGCCATCGCCAAGGGCGATCGCGAAGCGCTGGGCGCCCTCCTCCTCGACGCCAACAAGGCGCTGAAGGACCAAGGCATCCCGCTGATCTCGATCCAGACGCCACCCGGCATCACCTTCTACCGTGTCCACGAACCGAAGATTTTCGGCGACGACGTGACGAAGCGCCGTAAAACCGTGGCCGAGGCGCTGAGCACGGGCAAGCAGATCGCCGGCGTCGAAGCGAGCCGAGTGTCGCTCGGCATCTTCGGCATGACGCCGATCCGCCGCGACGGTAAGAGCCTGGCGAACATCGACATCGGCGCTGCCTTCGGCAAGGAATTCGTCGACCGGGCCAAGCAGCGCTTCGGCATCGATCTGGCCGTCGACTGGTTCAGCGATGGCCAGTTCAAGCGGCTGTCTTCGACCTTCGGCGACGAGGCGGTCACCAGCCAGGCCGAGCTGAAGGCCGTGTTCGACGGCACGCCGCTGCATCGCGACGCCACGCTCGGCGGGCACCCGTCCGCGCTCTATGTCGGCCAGATCAAGAACTATGCGGGCGAGCCGGTCGCGATCCTGGAGGTCATCAAGGACACCACCGCCTATGAGGCGGCGGCAGCAAGTGCGCAGCACGAGCTGATTGTCGGCACGCTCGCGATCCTGATCGTTGCGATGCTGATTGCGCTATTCGTGGCGCGCGGCATCTCGCGCCCGCTGGTTTCGATCACTGCCGTGATGCATCGGTTGTCGAGCGGCGATACCGACGTCGCGATCCCCGGCGGCGAGCGCCGCGACGAGCTCGGCACCATGGCGCAGGCTGTCGACGTCTTCCGCCGCAACATGATCGAGACACAGAGCTTGCGCGAGGCGCAGGAGGCGGCTCAGCACGAAGCCACCGTGGAGAAAAGAATGCTGCAGCGGCAGATGGCCGACCGCTTCGAGGCCGACGTCAAGGGCGTCGTTACCGCGGTGGCCAGGGCCACGACCGACATGGAGCGCGTGGTCAGCGAGATTACGGCGAGCGTCAACGGCACCTCGCAGCGCGCCGCCGCAGCGGCTGCGGCGACGGAGGAGGCCTCGACCGGCGTTTCGACCGTGGCCGCCGCCTCCGAGCAGCTCGCGTCCTCGGTCGCCGAGATCGGCCGTCAGGTCGCGCATTCCTCCGACGTCGCCGATGCCGCCGTCGTGAAAGCCAAGCGGACCACCGAGATGGTCGGTAGCCTCGCGGCCGCCGCGGATAAGATCGGCGACGTGTTGCGGCTGATCGATGCCATCGCAAGCCAGACCAACCTGCTTGCGCTCAACGCCACCATCGAAGCGGCGCGCGCCGGCGAGGCCGGCCGCGGCTTCGCAGTGGTCGCCTCGGAGGTGAAGGAGCTTGCCGGGCAGACCGCCAAGGCGACCGAGGAAATCGCCGGCCAGGTCTCGTCGATCCAGGCTGCAACGTCGGACTGTGTCAGCGCGATCGGCGGCATCAGCGGCACGATCCAGGAGATCAGCGGCATCGCGGCGACCATCGCAGCTGCCGTCGAGGAGCAGAGCTCGGCCACCCGTGAAATCGCGCGCAGCGTCCAGCAGGCCGCGGCCGGCACCAACGAGGTGTCGCAGAACGTCACCGGCGCCAGCAACGCCGCCGAGCAGTCACGCCTGCTGGCCGACAGCGTCAAGACGGCGGCGGGCGAGCTCGGCCAGCACGCCAACAATTTGTTCACGAGCATCGATACCTTCCTGGCGGGCCTGCGCGAGGCGGCGTAGCTTGCAGCGTCGGTCACACGGCTGACGACAAGGTCGGATGGCCTGGTCTAACATGCCGGCCACCCGACCCCGAGGACAGCGCTGGTGACGTCAGCAACATCCCGCAAAAGCGCAGACCGACGACGCTCGGCGCCCTCCTCCGCCGCCGATGTCGCCGCGGTGTTCGAATCCTGTCCACCGCGCATCCATGCCAGACTGAAAGCGCTGCGCCGGCTGATCCTCGACACCGCCCGCGCCACCGACGGCGTCGGCGCGATCGAGGAGGCGCTCAAATGGGGACAGCCGAGCTATTTGACCACCGAGACCGGTAGCGGCAGCACCGTCCGGATCGATCGGGTGAAGTCCGTACCCGACCAGGTCGCGATCTACTTCCACTGCCAGACCGACCTTGTTGCAGGCTTTCGCGAGCTCTATCCCGCGCTGACCTATGAGGGAAACCGCAGCATTCTCCTCGATGCCGGACAGCCGCTCCCGGAAGCCGAGCTGCGCCACTGCATCGCGCGGGCGCTGACCTATCACCTGCACCGGCGCAAGACGCGGCCGAAGTAGCGCGGGCTATTATCGCCCTCTTGAGACAAGATGTAGCTGCCATGTCATCGCGGCATGGATGATCACGGCATGATGTGACAATTTGTGCCCTGATCCATGCTATCCTGCGCGCGACAGAGAGATGCAATGCACGCCCGTCCGATGACCACAGCGCTGCTGGCCCTGTTCCTCGCAGCCGGTCCGGCACGGGCGCAGGACAAGGGCAGCCTCGCGCCGCAGCCATTGCCGCCGCTGGTCCATCCCGATGATCCCTCGACGCCGGCCCGCGAGCTGTTCGCGCGCAAGCAGCTCCCCGCCGCGCTGCCGCTGGAGGTGATCGGCAGCTATAGCAAGGGCTGCATCGCCGGCGCCCAGCCGATGCCGATCAACGGCGACACCTGGCAGGTGATGCGGCTGTCGCGCAACCGCAACTGGGGCCATCCGGCGATGATCGCGCTCTTGAAACGGCTGTCGGCCAAGGCACACAGGGACGCCGGCTGGCCCGGCATCCTGGTTGGCGACATCGGCCAGCCGCGCGGCGGACCCGCTTTGAGCGGGCATGCCAGCCACCAGATCGGGCTCGACGCCGACGTCTGGCTGACGCCGATGCCGGCGCATCGGCTGTCGCGCGACGAGCGCGAGGAGATGTCAGCGGTGATGATGGTGCGGCCGGATCGGCTCGATATCGATCCGCGCGTGTTCACGCCATCCCATCTCGCCGTGATCCGCGACGCCGCGCAGGAGCCGTCGGTACAGCGGATCTTTGTCAATGCCGCGATCAAGAAGGCGCTGTGCCGTCAAGCCAAGGGCGACCGCAGCTGGCTGTCCAAGGTGCGGCCCTGGTGGGGCCACGACTATCATTTCCACATCCGGATGCGCTGCCCGGCCGACGCCAGCAAATGCCACGGCCAGAAGGATCAGGAGGGCGGCGACGGCTGCCACGACCTCGGCTATTGGTTCTCGAACGCGGTGCTGCATCCGCCGCCGCCCAAGGAGCCGCCGAAGCCGGTGCCACCGATGACGATGGCGCAGCTGCCGCCGGCCTGCCGCACCGTGCTAGACGCGCCCGACGCCAAGCCTTGAGCATGGCGATATATAACGCGATTGCGATCATCCCAGCTTCAAGATGCACTGCTATAGTGCGCCTTCATATCCCGCGAGTTCGCCCCATGATCATGCCGTCCCGTTCGCGTCTCCTGTTTGCCTTTGCGCTCACTTTGCTCGGTGCGACGTCTGCGCTCGCCGCCGAAGAGCCGAGCGGCTGCGATAAGTTCAAATGGGACATCACCCACGCCCGCGCGGCGCTGACTGCGCCCGACCGGGCCAAGGTCGCGTCGGGCAACGAGTTCGCGACGCTGCCGAGCTCCGGCTTTACGCTCGACCTGGTCCAGGCCGCCGACGCCAAGCTGCCGACCGCGCCCCAACGGGCGCCGAAAGACGGCACCTTTGCGGGCTTCATGAAGATCACGGCCGCGCCGAAGGCCGGCCTCTATACCATTAGCCTGTCGACTGGCGGCTGGGTCGATGTGGTGCAAGACGGCCATGCGCTGAAGCCCGCGGGCTTTTCCGGCGCCACCGATTGCGACGGCATCCGCAAGACCATGAAATACGATCTCGCCGCAAAACCCTTCATGCTGCAGATCAGCGGCACGAAGGAGAATGCGATCTCCGTCGCGATCCTGCCGGCGGAATGAGTTCACCGGTGGCTCACCCGACGTTTGGCTCTTCGCCCTCGCCTTCGAGCTTCGTCGCTAGGATCTTGTCGATCCGCCGTCCGTCGAGGTCTACGATCTCGAAGCGCCAGCCGCTGAGATCGAAGCTGTCGCCGGTCTGCGGCACGCTGCCGAAGTGCTGCAGCACCAGGCCTGCGACGGTGTGATAGCCGGGGTGCGCCGGCACCTCGATCGACAACAGGTCGGCGAAGTCGTCGAGCGGCATCCAGCCCGAGATCAGCAGCGAATCGTCGGCACGGCGCACATAGGCCGGCTCCGGCGGGCCGTCCTCCGACGAGAATGCGCCGACGATCGATTCGAGGATGTCGGCGGCAGTGACGACGCCTTCGAAGCCGCCGTATTCGTCGTGAACGAGACCCATATGCACCGGCGCGGCTTTCAGAATCGCAATCACGTCGCGGGCATCGACCGATGAGGGAATGATCGGCACCTCGCGGACCAGGCTCCTGAGGTCGGGCGTCTCGCCGCGCAAATAGGCATCGAGCAGGTCCTTGGCCTGCAGCACGCCGATCGGATGGTCGCGCGAGCCGTCGGAGACCGGCAGCCGCGAATGCGGACTCTTCGCGAAGGTCTCGCGAATGGCTCTGGGATCGTCGTTGAGGTCGATGACATCTACCTCCGGGCGCGGCGTCATCACCGCGCCGACGGGACGATCACCGAGCCGCATCACGCCGGCGATCATCTCCTTCTCGCCGGGCTCGAGCACGCCGGCAGTCTCGGCCTCGCGTACCAGATGATGGATCTCCTCTTCCGAGACCTTGTCGCCGGCGTCACCGCCGCGGCCTATCAGCGCCAGGATGAGCTTGCCGGAGACGTCGAGCAGCACCACCAGCGGCAGCGAGACCTTGGACAGCACATGCATCGCCGGCGCGGCGCGAACGGCGATCGCCTCGGGGTCGCGCAATGCAAGTTGCTTCGGCACCAGCTCGCCGACGATCAAAGTCGCATACGTAATGATGGTGACGACGAGTCCGACGCCGAGGATATCGGCGACCGACGCAGAAACACCGCGTTCGAGCAGCCAGGACGACAGGCGCTGGCCGAGCGTGGCGCCGGAGAACGCACCCGAGAGCACGCCGACCAGCGTGATGCCGATCTGCACCGTGGACAGGAATTTGCCGGGATCCGAGGCCAGCGTCAGCGCGCTGCGGGCGCCGCCGACGCCTTTCTCTGCCAGCAATGCCAACCGCGCCGGCCGCGACGACACGATCGCCAGCTCCGACATCGAGAGCAGGCCGTTGACGACAATCAGGACGACGATGATCGCAAGTTCGACTGAAAGCATTCGGTTCTGAGGGTATGTCCTGGGAATGGCTGCGGGCGGTATCAGCCGCATCATATAGCAAACGCAGCACGGCGATCGCAGGAACCGAGCCATATTGCCGCATGGCAAGACAGCAGCGCCGCAGGTGGCGGGGCTATCGCATATGACGCGATGTAGCCGATGAGCGCCGGTGTTTCCTCATCGTCATGGCAGGGCTCGACCCGGCCATCCCCGTCTTTGGTGGCTCTAGAAATGAAGACGTGGATGCCCGGGACAAGCCCGGGCATGACGAGCAATCCAATTAAGAACCCTCAAAATTCCCCGTGCAGCCGCCCGGAGAACACCGACACCGGGCCACGATCGGCATTGTAGGCGGGGTTGGCAATGAACTGATAGTCGGCGGTCAATGTCACGCCCTTGCGGAGCTGATAGGCATAGTACGCCTCGACGATCTGCTCGGGCTGGTAGTTGAGCTGGCCGTCGCCGATCAGCAGCCCGGTGCCGCCGGCAGCGAGGAAGTCGCGATTCGCCCTGGACAGCCCGTTGATCGCGCCGCCGATGCCGATCGTGTCGTCCGGCCGCCCCCAGCGGCTGCCCTTGATCGACACGCCACCCGACAGGCTGCGATCGATGTCGGTGAACGACAGGATCTCGGTCTGGCCGTCATTCCAGCTGACGCGGGCGAACACGCCGACGTCGGTCATGACCTGCTGTTCGAGATTGGCATAGAAGCCGTATTTCGGATTGACGTGGCGGATGCTCGCCATCACGTCGTTGATATCGAGCGTAGGATCTCCGGCCTCGATCGCCAGCGCCTGGCGATAATTGCCGGTCACGCCCTGGTTACCGAACGCACCGAGCCGGAGCTTGCCGGGTTGATCGAAGATGGTGTGGCGCTCCTCGAATTCGACCACCGTGCCTTCACCCTTGAAGGTCAGCTTGTCGCTGTTCGGCTGCGACGGCACCTCCAGCACCGCGCCACGGATGGCCCAGTCCTTGCGGTTGAACTCGACCACCGCGCCATTGGTATAGCCCGGCAGGTCGGCCGGGAAATCATAGGCCGCCGATCCCCAGATCGCCCAGTTCATGAAATCCGCGCGTGGATCATGCGCATAGGAGTTGTTGTCGAAGAAGTCGCCGACCGCGAAGCGGCCTACGACGAGCGTCACGCGATCGACGTCGCGCTTGCCGGCAAGCTGGTTCGGACCGTCGGCGACATCTTCCTGCTCGCCGCCGAGACCAAAAGTCTGCTTGAAATAATAACGTTGCGCGCGGATGCGCGGATAAGCCGCGCCCGCCTTCTGCGCCTCGCCGTTCGGAAAGCCGGCGATGCCGAGCGTGCCGTTCAGGCCGAAGCCTTGCGCGATTTCCGGATCGAAATAGAACTCAGCGCCGTCCCACAGTCGGGCGCCGAGAAAGGCAGTCGTGGTCCAGGTCGCCTGCACCTGCCCGCGTCCCGGCAGGCTGTTTGGTCCCATATAGGGACTTGCGAAGCTGGGATAGCCCTGCGGCAGGAAGGTGGTCTGCGCATGGACGTTCCAGTCGTTCGCGTCCAGCAGCATCGACTTGGCCGAGGCCTGCGGCGACCACGGGCTGTCGCCGAACTGATAGTTGAGCCCGAACTTGACGAGATGAAGCTTGGGATCGACCGCGACGCCGGGCAGTCCGAAGCCGCTAAGATCGTAATTCCGGCGCGACAACGCCACGTAGTCGTATTCGGCCTTGGCTGTCCAGTTGCCGCTCACCGCGTATTCGACGCCGAGGCCAGCCGTCCAGCCGACATGGTCATGTCCGACGATGGCTTCACCGCCATTATTGATCTCGGCATGGGTATGACCCCAGGCGAAGCCACCGGTGAAATAGGGCATCAGGCGATCGAAGGCATAGCCGAGCCGGCCGCGGACGGTGCCGACATAGTCGAGCGTGGTGGTGAACGGGGTCGGCTGCATGCCGGCGACCGCGATCTGGTCGATCGGACTTGGGAAGGAGGCATCGGCCTCGACGCCAAGCACGACGTGGTTGGCGAGCTCGCGATTATAACCGACTTGATAGCCCCCGATCAGGCCGGTGACGCTGTGCGGAAATACGACGCCTTGCAAGGGCAGCGCGTTGGTGCCGGGACCGAGGCTGCCGCCGCCATAGCCGAACTGACCGCCGATATAGAACCCTGTCCAGTCGTAGGCCTGCCTGTACGCAGCCTTCGTTTTCAGCGGCAGATCGGCCGCTGCGGCGGGGCTCCCCAGCGCAAGCAGGCCGACGGCGGAAGCCGCCAGGGTCCGGTCCCATCTCGGGGCGCTGCGATCTGACATGTTGCGGGCGTGGGTCACGGAAGCATCGTGGGATGTAGTACCGTCACAACAGATTTGCCCGCGGTTTGTCATCAACGAAATCGGTTATGGCCGATCGGTGCTTCCACGCATTGGCCCGCCATAGGCGCAAACGAAGCGAAATTTCTCAACGATGACAACACCTTTATTGCGACTAATTCGCAATATCAACAGACCGCAAATGGTTTGCTCTCGTTCGCATGGTTCTGTGACGTTAGCGCAACAGGCTAAACGGCCAGGACGGCGTTCGGCTGCGCCTTCACGCCTCATGATTCGCGGGCGCGCAGGCCTATCGCCGCGCGCCGGGTCCATCACCAAGCGTCGTGATATCGAACTTGTCGATGTCCCCGAGCAGCGCGCAAAAGGCGCGCGCGCCATGCGCGAGCAGTGCCTCGCCCTTGGCCGCACTCGCCTGCGTGGCATCGCCTACGGCGCCCTCTGGATTGAGATCCTGAGCCTGCCAGGCGAGCGGCGCCGGACGTTGTGTCGACAAATGGCGATATCTCTTCTCCATGTCCCGGGCCGCCGACGGAAAACTGGCGATCGCCGCGGTGCGGACCAGCGTCGGATGGGCAGCCTGCATGATCGAGGTTTCGACCGCGCCACCATGAATGCCGTGACGCAATTCGTCCGGATCGAACAGCCCATCGGGACTGCCGAAGCGCGACCATGAGGTTGTGACCACCAGCATGCGGTGGAATGCGCGTAGATCCTGCGCCACCAGCGACATCGCGGCGCTGTTGCCGCCATGGCTGGTGACGATGACGAGCTTCCTGATGCCGGCGCGCGCGACGCTCTCGCCGATCGCGATCCAGCTCCTTATCGCGACTTCGGCCGGCAGCGTCAGGGTGCCCGGAAAATCAATATGTTCGGTGGAGATGCCGACCGGCTGCGTGGGCAGGAACGTCACCGGGAGATTAGCTGCGAGTTGCGCATGCACGCGCGCCAGATAAGCCTCCGCGATCATCACATCGGTGCCGAGCGGCAGATGCGGACCATGCTGCTCGGTGGCAGCCAGCGGCAGCACCGCAATCCAACCGGCCGCTGCGTCCTTGTCGATCGCAGGCCAGTCAATGTCGATCCAGTTGCGCGGCGGAACAGTCATTGCGGGGCGGTTTCTTTCATTCGTCGAGCAGGGTAGTTATCCCGGACAATAGCATCATCCGCGCGAATATATCGGGGAGTCCCACCATGACGCAGGCGCTTGTCGCGCGAATGTTAACGGCGGCTTTGCTCGGCGTGACCGCCGCGCTGACGCCTGCGGCGGCCCAGACCCTGGACAAAGTCTCCTTCGGCACCAATCGGGTCGCCGAGGCCGAGCAAGGCGGGTTCTTCCAGGCGGTCGCCGACGGCACCTACAAGCAATACGGGCTCGACGTCACGATCGTACCGGGCGGGCCGAACGAGAACAACCGCATGTTGCTCATTGCGGGCAAGATCGATTTCTTTCTCGCCGCGAACACGCTGATGGGTTTCGATGCCGTCGCCAACAACCTGCCGGTGGTGTCGGTCGCTGCGATGTTCCAGAAGGACCCGCAGGTATTCCTGACCCATCCGGAAGCCAAGATCACCAAGCTCGAGGAATTGAAGCCGCTGACGCTGTTCGTCTCCAAGGAGGGGATCGCCAGCTACTATCAATGGCTGAAATCCGAATACGGCTTCTCCGAGAAGAACGTCCAGCCCTATACGTTCGACCAGCAGCCCTTCATCGCGACGCCGAACAGCGCGATGCAGGGCGATGTCACCTCCGAGCCGTTCGCGGTCGAGCGCGCCGCGGGGTTCAAGCCGGGCGTCATCCTGCTCGCCGACAACGGCTTCAACACCTACGCGACCCTGATCGAGACCCGCCGCGACCTGATCGACAAGAAGCCGGACCTCGTGCAGCGCTTCGTCGATGCCTCGATCGTCGGCTGGTATCACTACATTTACGGCGACAATTCCGCCGGCAACGCCATGATCAAGAAGCTCAATCCGGAAATGACCGACGATCTCCTGGCCTATGCGGTGGGCAAGATGAAGCAGTACGGCATCGTCGATTCCGGTGATTCCGTGCGCGACGGCATCGGCGCCATGAACGACGCCCGTGTTGCAGATTTCTTCGACAAGATGGTGCGCGCCGGCGTAGTCAAGGCCAACATCGACTACCGCAAAGCCTACACGCTCCGTTTCACCAACAAGGCGGTCGGCATCGACCTGCGGCCGGAGGGCCAAACGAAGAGCGAGCCGAAAAAGGGCGAAGGCAACAAGTAAACCAGCGCGTTCATGCCGAATTTCTCCGCGAACAGTCTCGACGGGAAAGCGCCGCGCTTTGCGGTCGAGCTCAGCGACGTCACCAAGATCTACGAGTCCGGCGTCGCGGCGCTCGGCCCGCTCGATCTGCGCGTCGCCGAAGGAAAGTTCGTGTCGCTGCTCAGTCTCACCGGCTGCGGCAAGTCGACCGCCCTGCGGCTGATCGCGGGGCCGACGATGCCGACCAAGGAAAGCGTCGCATTAGCACCGCGTGCCGGAGTCACGCGGCCGGGATCAAGAGAGCTCAATCACATCGGGTTCGTGTTCCAGGAACCGACATTGACGCCCTGGACCAGCGTCTCCCACAATGCCGGTTCCGGCCTTGCCTATTGCATCGCCGAGTCAGGTTATCGTCTCAACATTCCGCGCATGTTTGCGGCGCTGTTTCTGCTATCGGTCGCCGGGATTGTCATCTATGGGCTGCTGGCGCTAATTTCCCACCCGGTTTTGCGGCGCTGGCACGAAAGCGCGCTTGGAAAGGACAACTGATGGCTGCGTCTGATAAGGTCGACCTCCTGATCTATGGGCCGGTGCGACCGATCCTGGAAACGGGTTTTCCGGACAATTTCACCGTGCACAAGGCGGAGACGCGCGCCGATCTCGAGCGACTGCCGGCCGAGGTGCTCGGCCGTATCAAAGGCGTCGCGGTGACCTATCACACGGTGAAGACCGACGCCGAAGTCATGGCGCTGCTGCCCAAGCTCGAGATCGTCGCCAGCTTCGGTGTCGGCTATGACCATGTCGCCGCGGCCCACGCCGGCAAGAACAACATCGTCGTCACCAATACGCCCGACGTGCTGACTGAGGAGGTCGCCGACGTCGCGATGGGTCTGCTGATCGCTACCCTGCGGGAGTTCATCACCGCCGACCGGTATGTGCGCTCGGGCGAATGGACCAAGCAGAATTATCCGCTCAGCAAGGGCTCGCTGCGCGACCGCAAGGTCGGCATGGTCGGCATGGGCCGGATTGGCCAGGCGATCGCGCGCCGGCTCGACGCCTCGCTGGTGCCCGTGGTCTATCATTCGCGCAACCCGGCGGCCGGCGTCGCCTACCAGCACTATCCCGACCTGATCGAGATGGCGAAGGCGGTCGATACGCTGATCGTCATCGTGCCCGGCGGCGCCGGCACCAACAAGATCATCAATGCCGAGGTGCTGAAAGCGCTCGGCCCGCGTGGCGTCGTCGTCAACGTGGCGCGCGGCTCGGTGGTCGATGAGCAGGCCCTGATCGCGGCGCTGAAATCGGGCGACATCCTAGGAGCCGGCCTCGACGTGTTCGAGAAGGAGCCGAGCGTGCCGGCGGAGCTGACCAGCTTGCAGAACGTGCTGGTGCTGCCGCATATCGGCTCGGCCTCGATCGTCACCCGCAACGCGATGGACCAGCTCGTGGTCGACAACATCAAGTCCTGGTTCGCCGGCAAGGCGCCGCTGACGCCGGTCGCGGAAACGCCGGTGAAAGGCCGCTGATGGCCCGCTCCCTGCCGCCGATCATCGCCGCGCTGCTGGCGGTCCTCCTGGCGCATCCTGCACAGGCGCAGGATGCTGCCAGCTTGCGAAAAGAGATGATCGGCCAGTGGGAGCTTGCCACCACCGACCGCAGCAAGACCTGCGTGGTGACGTTGAAGAACGACACCACGCCACAAGGCCTGAAGCTCGAGCTCGAGCCGAGCTGTCCTGCCGCCCTGCCCTTCACCAAGGACATCACGGCCTGGAGCATCAAGGGCCTCGACATCGTCCGCTTGCAGGATGCGAGGGGCGAGGCCGTGCTCGATTTCACCGAGGTCGAGACCGGCATCTTCGAGGGCGTGCGCCAGGGCGAGGGCGTCTATATCCTGCAGAACCTCGCCGCCGCGCGCTCGCTCGTCAAATCGATGGACCAGATGATCGGCGACTGGGCCATGGTCCGCAGCAACGGCAACACGATCTGCGGGCTGACATTGACCAACACCGATGCTGGCAACGACAATTTCCAGGTGTTCCTGAAGCCCAAATGCGATCCTCTGGTCACCGCCTTCGCACCGACGCAATGGCGGCTGGAGCACGGCCAGATCATCCTGTTCTCCGACAAGGGCGAGACCTGGCGCTTCGAGGCCGATGACAATGCGCAATGGCGCCTGGTGCCCGACAGCGCCGATCCGCTGATCCTGCTGCGGCAATAACGCGCATCGTCCTAGCGGACCATCGCGCGTCGCAGTACCGGCATCAAGCGCGGATCGTCGCAATGTGCGACGTTGAAGCGCATCATGCTGGCGGCGGATTGCGCGGCGCTGAATACATTGCCGGGCGCCAGCACGACGTTCTCGGCCAGCGCTGCGCGCGCCACCTCGGCCGAATCGCAGCCCTCGGGCAGGCTACACCAGAGCTGGAAGCCGCCGCGCGGCATCAGCCATGGCGTAATGCCGATGTGCTTCAGCTTATCGGCAGTGACACGCCGCGCCCGCGTCAGGCGGCTGCGCAGCTCCTCGATGTGCTTGCGATAGAAGCCGGCGGCGAGCACGCGGGCGAGCGTCTCCGCGGCGAATGCGCCCGGCCCGCCGAAGCCGGTGGCGATCTGCAGATCGACCAGGTCCTCGATCCAGTCGGCGCGGGCGGCGATATAGCCGCAGCGCACTGACGCCGAGAGCGTCTTGGAGAAGCTGCCGATCAGGATGACGCTTGACAGCCCGTCGAGCGCGGCGAGCCGCGGCGAAGGCTCGGGCTCGAAGTCCGCAAAGATGTCGTCCTCGACGATGACAAGGCCATGCGCCGCGGCGGCATTCAGCAGCCGGTGCGCGGTCTGCAGCGACAGGGTCGCGCCGGTCGGGTTATGCAGCGCGGCGTTGGTGATGTAGAGCCGCGGCCGCTCGGCCGCGAGAACCGCTTCGAAGCGGGCGACATCCGGGCCCGACGGGGTCATCGGCACGCTGACGATCTTCACCTGATGCGCACGCAGCAGCGCCAGAAAATTGAAGTAGCAGGGATCGTCGACCATGATCGTGTCGCCCGCGCGCAGCAACAAGCGGCAGATCAGGTCGATCGCCTGGGTGCCCGATCCTGTCAGCAGCAACTGCTCCGGCGTGGCATCGATGCTCATCCCTGACAGACGCGCCAGCAATAGTCGCCGCAGCGGCGCAGAGCCCTGCGAGCTGCCGTAGTTGGTCAGAACATGGTCGTCGCCGCGCGCCAGACCGCGCACTGCCCGGCGCAGCGCCGCCTGCGGCATCCAGTCCGGCGGCAGCCAGCCGCAGCCGGGCATCAGCGCCCGATCATCGGCATCGAGCGACTGGCGGGACACGAAGAACGGATCGACCGCGGGCGCACGCCGCGGCTCGCTCAGTGCCAGCGGCTGCAACGCAGTGGCCGAGACGAAGAAGCCGGCGCCGCGCCGCGCCCGGATCAGGCCTTCGGCGGCGAGCCGATCATAGGCCTCCACGACGGTGGACGGCGACACCTTCATGGTCGCGGCAAAACCGCGGATCGACGGCAGCCGGTCGCCGGGGCCGAGCGCACGGCCCGCCACACGGGCGCGGATCGCATCCATCACATCGGCGATGCGACCTCCTCCGACGGAAGTTGATGGCGCGGCACGCAAGTGTATGGCTCCCACGAGCAGTACAGTTCGGCGAAATTGTACTGCTCCGTGGCTGCCCGAACAAGCCGCGCGCCGCTATGGTCCCGCTCCAAGGTGAGGTGAAGCGGCATGAAATCATCGGTCGAAGGCTGGGGCAGCGGTCTGTTGGGTGTGGCGATCTTCAGCGCCTCGCTGCCGGCGACGCGCGTCGCGGTATCTGGTTTTCCGCCGCTGTTCCTGACCGCGGCGCGGGCCGGCATTGCGGCGCTGCTTGGCGGCGCACTCCTGTTGCTGCTGCGACAGGCGCGTCCCGCGCGTGCCGATCTCGCCTCGCTGGCGATCGTCGCGCTCGGCTGCGTGATCGCCTTTCCACTGCTGACCGCGCTGGCGCTCCAGCACATCACCTCGGCGCACTCGATCGTCTTCGTCGGGCTGCTGCCGCTCGCCACTGCGATCTTCGGTGTGCTGCGCGGCGCGGAGCGGCCGAAGCCGCCGTTCTGGTTGTTCTCGCTGATCGGGAGCGCGGCGGTCGGCGCCTTTGCGCTGTCGAACGACGGCACCGTGTCGCCGACCGGCGATCTCTTGATGATCGCGGCGATCGTGCTGTGTGGCCTCGGCTACGCCGAAGGCGCGGTGTTATCGCGAAGGCTCGGTGGCTGGCAGGTGATCTCCTGGGCGCTGCTGCTGGCTTCGCCCTTCATGCTGCTGCTGGCCGCTGTAACGTGGCCGCAATCATGGCAGACGATCGACATGCCGGCTTGGCTTGGGCTCGCTTATGTCTCGGTCTTCAGCATGCTGGTCGGCTTCGTGTTCTGGTATCGCGGCCTCGCCATCGGCGGTATCGCCAGCGTCGGGCAATTGCAATTGCTGCAGCCCTTTCTCGGCCTCGCACTCGCCGGCCTGTTGCTGCACGAACCGGTCGCCTGGAGCATGATCCTGGCGACCGGCCTCGTCGTGGCCTGTGTCGCGCTGGCGCGGCGCTACGCGTGAACTACTGTCCGGAGATTGGATCGACGGGCGGGAAGCCGAGCACGCCCTTGCCGGCGACGCCATAGAATCGTTCTTGAGCGAAGAAGTGCTGCCGCGCCGCATGGACGTCGCGCAGGCGACGCTGCAGCGGCGATGAATTCATGATCGCGCTCGACCCGCCCAGCGTATAGCAACCGCTCACGACATTGGTGCAACCGGCGTGCACCCAGGCGCTGCCTTGGAGAGCTTCGGCAAGATCGGCCTTGCCGTCGAGCGTGCCAGTGAGCGCCCGCGACCATTGCTGTTCGACCTGCGTCCGGGTCAGCGCCCGCGCGGCACGCAGCTCGGCGTCGAGCCGTCCGATCTCGTGCTGGAACACCGGCGAGTCCTTCAGCTCCATCGCCGCGAACAGCTGACGGCGGCCCCCATTGGCCACCGCGACGAGGTCGGCCATCGCGCCGGTCGCGATGCCGACCGCGACAGCGGCATGGAAGCTCGCGTTGAATGACAGCACGTCGCTTTCGAGCGGTCCCGGCACCGACGACTTGCCGCCGAACAAATCGAACGCATCGGCCGCGGGCACCTCGACGTTGTCAAGAACCACATGGTGACTGCCGGTGCCTGTCAGTCCTGAGGCCTGCCATGTGTCCTCGATGCGCCAGCGATCGGCGGGCAGCAGGACGATCTTGGTCTGCGGGCCGTGCTCCGACATCACAGGCTCACCGTCCTTGCAGACCACGCAGTGACCGGCGATCCATTGCGCATTCTGGCAGCCGCTGGCGAACGGCCAGCGGCCGGAGACGCGGTAGCCGCCGTCGATCTGCTCGGCGTGTCCCGCCGGGACGCCCGCGCCCACGGTCAAGACGTCAGGATCGTCCCGATAGACACGCTGCACCAGCGCAAGCGGCGCTCGGGTGACGAACATCTGCGACGTCACGCCGATCATCGCCATCCAGCCGACCGAGCTGTCGGCTGCCGCCAGAAATCTCCAGCATCTCCACGATATCAGGCGCGGTCAGCTCGAGGCCGCCAACGCTGCGCGGCAGCAGGCTCCGGAACAGACCGAGCTTGCGCAAGGCAACGGCAATGTCGCCCGGCACACGGCGGCCGTCCTCGATTTCCTTGGAGCGGGCTGCGATCTCGGGCGCGAGGGCGCGAAGCGCGGTGATCAAGCGAGTGGCTTCGTCCGCGGGCTGCGGCTGCGAGACACCTTTCGATGCGGATCGTCTGGACGTTGCTTGTAACCAAGAGAGCCTCCTCGAAAATCGCCGGCGACCGCATGGTGTGGTGCCGAGACTCGAGGCTGCCCCGTGGCTATTGCCGCTTGGTGGCGAACATCAGCCGATTGGTTACCGATGAAATGCCGATGGCGGCCGCGCGATCAAACGGTCGTGACGCAGCGTGTCATCGACGGCGAGGCACGGCGCGGCATCTGCTCACATCAGCCCATTGCCCTTCAGGCTGGTATGCCCGTTCTTGCCGACGATGATGTGGTCGTGCACAGCAATCCCGAGCGGCTTGGCGATGTCGACGATGGCCTTGGTCATGCGGATGTCGGCCTGTGATGGCGTCGGGTCGCCGGAAGGGTGATTGTGCACGAGGATGATTGCGGTGGCGGAGAGCTCCAGCGCGCGCTTGATCACCTCGCGCGGATAGACCGGGGTGTGATCGACGGTGCCGGTCTGCTGCACCTCGTCCGCGATCAGCTGATTGCGCTTGTCCAGGAACAGCAGCCGAAACTGCTCCTTCTCGGCGAACGCCATGCTGGTGCGGCAATAGGTGATGACATCCTGCCAGGATGACAGCGCATGGCGCTGCTGCAGCTCGCCCTTGGCGATGCGGTTGGCGGCGGCGGCGATCAGCCTGAGCTGCGTGATCGTGGCTTCCCCAATGCCGTCGACCTCGCGCAGCAGTGGCTCCGGCGCATGAATCGCTTCCGCGAATGAGCCGAACCGCTTCAGCAGCGCTTTCGCAAGCGGCTTCATGTCGCGCCGCGGCTGCGCAGTGAACAGTACCATTTCCAGCAGCTCATAGTCGCTGAGCGCGTCGGCACCCGCGGCATGAAATCGCTCGCGCAGCCGCTGGCGATGGCCGTGATAATGCGGCGACTCGTTCGCTGTCGGCGCGTCCTTCGCTTGCTGGGGATCGTCGGTCCTGGCGGGCATCGCCGACAGAATGCCGCGCCGGACAGCTTTTGCAACCGGGAAGTGAGATCGTGTCAACGATCGGCGGACGATGAGATCTTGACGTCCGCAGGTTCGAACTCCGCCTGCTGCGGATAGAAGATCGGCGCCTGCGGATCGCGATGCCAGTCATATTCGGCCGCTCTGACCGCAATCTCGGCGACTGCCCGCCCCGCCAACCGCGATACCAGATGGAAGCCGAGATCGGTGCCGGCCGACACGCCCGCCGAGGTGACATATTTGCCGGCATCGACCCAGCGCGAGACGTTGTCCCACAACACGAGCGGGCCGTGCGCCGCGACCCAGCCGAAGACGCCATGATTGGTGGCGGCAGGCCGGCCGTCAAGCAGACCTGCGCTGGCCAGCACCGCGGCGCCGTTGCAGACCGAGGCCATGATCGGCACCCTCTTATCGATGTCGCGCACCCATTTGAGCAGCGCCTGGACGTCGGCCGGATTTCCGCCCAGCAGCGGCCAGACGCCACCGCCACCCGGGATCATCAGCACATCGAGCCGCTCCTGCAATGCCCGAGCGAAATCCCAATCGGGTGCGACCGAGGGACCGTTGATGCTTTTCACATTGCCCAGCTGGCGCGCGATCAGCACCGTCTCGAAGGGATAGGGCTTTCCATCCGCATAGCCGCGGTTGAGGAAGCGCGCGATTGAGAAGGCCTCGCGCTCGCCATCGCGCTCCCGTGAGCGCTGCGGAGTTGATGCCGGCGCTGCCGTGCCCTATATCGCGGCGAGCCAGCCGTATCGGCGGTCAAGGGGAAACGTGCCGGTCTCGATGTCGCGCCGACGGCAGAGACGGGTGTCCAATGGCGGGCATCGTCATTGCAAACGCGCCGGTTCGAAGCCGGCCGTCCTGTGATGACGAACCTTCGCCTGACATTCGATCAGTCCGGACATCCGCCTGCTGGGAGTGCCTTCTTGACAACCCTGACCTCCGACTCCGCCGACACGCTGTCGGCCTGGATCACCCTGCTGCTCGCGTTCTCCTGCGGGCTGATCGTCGCCAACATCTATTATGCCCAGCCGCTGATCGGACCGATCAGCCAGGAGCTGGGGCTGTCGAGCGGCCTCGGCAGGCCTGCTCGTGACCATGAGCCAGATCGGCTATGGCGCGGGCCTGCTCCTGATCGTGCCGCTCGGCGATCTCGTGGAAAATCGCGGGCTAGTGCTGAGCGTGGTGGCGGTGGCCGCGCTCGCGCTGGCGAGCGCATCATTCTCGACCGACGCGACGCTGTTTCTCACAGCCGCCCTGTTCATCGGTCTAGGCTCGGTCGCGGTGCAGATCCTGATTCCATATGCCGCGCACCTTGCGCCGGCAGAGACGCGCGGCCGCGCGGTCGGCAATGTCACGACCGGATTGATGCTCGGCGTGATGCTGGCACGTCCCGCATCGAGCCTGATCGCAGCGCATGCATCCTGGCGGCTGGTCTACGTGATTTCGGCCGCCGCCATGGTGGTGCTTGGCCTGGTGTTACGCTTGGTGCTGCCGGTGCGGCAACCCGCGGCGCGCCTGAGTTACGGCCGCCTGCTCGCGTCGATGATCGATCTGGTCCGCACGGAGCCGGCGCTGCGGCGGCGTGGGCTGTATCAGGCAGCGCTGTTCGGCGCGTTCAGCCTGTTCTGGACCACGGTGCCGTTGCTGCTGGCCGGCCCTGATTTTCGTCTCTCGCAAACCGGCATCGCGCTGTTTGCGCTAGCCGGCGTCGCCGGTGCGATCTCGGCGCCGCTCGCCGGCCGCGTCGCCGACCGCGGCTGGATCAAGCCTGCCACCGCGGCAGCGATGGTGATTGCCGCCGCAGGCTTTGCACTGACGCGCGCGTTGCCGCCAGGCTCGACCGCGTCGATGGCGCTGCTGGTGATCGCGGCGATCGCGATCGATTTCGGTGTGCAGGGCAATGTCGTGCTCGGCTATCGCGTGCTGTTTGCGCTCGGCGCCGAGCACCGCAGCCGATTGAACGGGCTGTATATGACGACCTTCTTCATGGCGGGCGCTGCAGGCTCCGCCGTCGGCGCCTGGGCCTACGCCTCCGGCGGCTGGGCACTGGCGTCGTCGATCGGCTTCGCACTGCCGCTGCTGGCGCTGGCCTATCTGGCGACGGAGTAGTGGCGCGATAGCACGTCGTGCCGCGGCTGAAACAGCTGATGCAATCGAAACGCGCTCCGCGGACTTCTGACCCTCTCCCTTTGTGCAAGAGGGTGCACCGTCGCTGCGGCCGCAGAGTTTCGATCTCATCCAGACTGACATCTCAATCGCATCAGAACGGGCTGCGCTTCAGGCCCGGCACCAGTGCTGCCAAGCGGTCCTTGATCCAAGGCGCGCGGCCCGGCGGTCCCGGCGGCATGTCGGCCGAGACCTTGGCGTTGCGATCGACTGCGAGCGTCAACATCGCGACGTAGCGGTCGCGCTCTTCCTTGATCGCGCACCAGGCGCGATGATCGGGGTCGGCCCCGACGGCGACGCGGTCGTTGGCGTTGATCACCAGCCGCTGCTGCCGCCGTTTCGCGTAGTCGGGCACGTTGATGTAGATGAACTCGTTCAGCGCTTCGGGAAAGAAGCTCTGTCCGGTCAACACGGTCCTGTCGTCGAGGAACACCTTGAAGTGGACGTGGGTGGCGCGCCCCGCATACCAGCCGGGATAGATGGTCTTGAAGGCAGCCCAGCCGCTAGTATCCGCTAGCTGGGTGCCGCGCAAAAATGTCTTGCCGGTCTGGTCGATGTTGTGGTCATCGCCCTGCTCGGAAAACGCCGAATAGAGCCCGCGGGCATCGCAGTGCCAGATGTCGACGCGCGCGCCCTGGATCGGCGCGCAGCTGCCGGCTTCGACCACGCGCAGCCGGAACGACAGCGGCACGCCGGGCCGGCCCTCGGCGACGTCGGAGCGCACCAGCTTAGGGTCGATATAATACGGCCCCTCCTCCGATTGCGGCGTCACGCTGCATACATCGTCGATGCCGGAAGGAGCGCCGCTCTCGGCTGCAGCCAGCACCTCCCGCGCGGGCAGCAGCGCGGTGGCGCCGGCGGAGACGAGGCTGAGGAAATTGCGGCGGCTTGCGTCGGTCATGGGTGCGTCCTCCAAAGCTTGGAGCTTCGCACACTCGATCAATCCGGCGTGGCAACAATCAGACGCCGGTCATGTTTCGACATGCATCGCGGTGAAATCACGCGGTCGCACCGAGCCAGCGTCAACCCATCAGGCGGCGCAGTCGATGACGGCGCCCGCGACGGTCAAACCTGCACAAGCGGCTTCTCGCCGTGACGCTCCGACAGCGTGAAGATCTCGACGCCGTCATTGGTGACGCCGACCGAATGCTCGAACTGTGCCGATAGCGAGCGGTCGCGGGTCACCGCGGTCCAGCCGTCCGACAGGATCTTCACATGAGGCTTGCCGAGATTGATCATCGGCTCGATGGTGAAAAACATGCCGGGCTTCAGCAGCACGCCCTCGCCGGGACGTCCGACATGGATGATGTTGGGCTCGTCGTGGAACAGCCGGCCGAGGCCATGGCCGCAGAAGTCGCGCACCACGCTCATGCCCTGCGGCTCGACGAAGCTTTGGATCGCATGCCCGATGTCACCGGTGGTCGCGCCGGGCCGCACGGCGGCAATGCCGCGCATCATCGCCTCATAGGTCACCTCGATCAGCCGTTCGGCTTTGCGGGCGATCGGACCGATCGCATACATGCGGCTGGAATCGCCGTACCAGCCATCAACGATGAAGGTGACGTCGATATTGACGATGTCGCCTTCCTTCAGCGGGCGGTCGCCGGGCATGCCGTGGCAGACCACGTGGTTGATCGAGGTGCAGGTCGAGTAGCGATAGCCGCGATACATCAAGGTCGCCGGATAGGCGCCATGGCTGAAGGCGAAGTCGCGGACGAATTCGTCGATCCGCGAGGTCGGCATGCCCGGCTTGATGATGTCGGTGAGTTCGTCGAGGCACCTGGACACCAGCGCGCCAGCCTTGCGCATGCCGGCAAACCCGCTTGCGCCATGCAGCTTGATCTGGCCGTTCTTACGCTGGGCGGTGTCGGTAGCTTCGATGTAGCTCATGGTTTCCGGCGGGTTCCAGGGAGGTTGATCCGAACGACTAATCTAATGATCGTGACGGGCGACGCAAGCCGGGCGTGATCCGACTGTAAGCAATTGATCCGACTTGACGATCAGGTCGGCACCTCGACCGTGGTCTCGACCGGCAGCGCCCCGCCGCGGACGCGGATCTCGCGGACCGGATAGGGCACGCGGATGCCCTCGCGCTTGAAGACGTCCCACAGCGACAGCATCACCTCGCTCTTGACGCTGTCCATGTCGCCGGGATCGGAAATCCAACAGGTCAGCGAGAACTTCATGCCGGCCTCGGTGAACTCGGTCAGCAGACAGTTCGGCGGCTTGGATTTCATCGTGCGCGCCGTGCTGGCGGCGATCTCCTTCGCAAGCTTGCAGACCAGCCTCGGATCGGCATCGTAATTGGTGCCAAAATTGACCTTCACCAGCGTGTTCTTGTCGGTGTAGGTCCAGTTGGTGACCTTCTGCGTCACCAGGTCCTCGTTCGGGATCAGGAACTCACGACCGTCACCTGCGGAGACCGAGATGTAGCGGGTGTTCATGGCGCTGATGCGCCCCGAGCTGTCGCCGATGGTGACGAGATCGCCCGGCTTCACCGACTTGTCAGCAAGCAGGATGATGCCGCTGATGAAATTGGCGACGATCTTCTGCAGGCCGAAACCGATGCCGACGCCGGCCGCGCCGGAGAAGATCGCAAGTGCCGACAGATTGATGCCGACCGCGCTGAGCGCGATCGTGATCGCCAGGATCATCAGGCCCATCCGGACCATCTTGATCAGGAGCACCTGGATCGACGGCGTCAGGTCGGTCGAGCGGGTGATGCGTCCTTCGACGAAATTGCTGGCGATGTTGGTCAGCCACAGCGCGGCGACCAAGAGCACGCAGAGTTTGATGACGAGCAGCGGCGTCAGCCGCAATCCGCCGAGCACCACCGAAACCGAGTTCGAGCGCATCGACCACCGGATCGAGCTCGCCGATGATGCTGAGCGCCGCCACCAGCCAGGCCGAGATCGACACCACGCGGACGATGAAGGTGTTGCGGATCACCGAGGTGATCAGCCGGATCACGAGCCAGGCCAGCGCCAGCTTGAGGAACACCGCAAGCAGATAGCTGCGGCTCGGCCAGGTCCACAGCACCATCGCGGTGCGCGCGATCCGCATCAGGACGATGAACACGACATTGGCGACGCTGTCGAGCAGCACCCGCAGGAATTGCCGCAGCGGCCCCGGCCAGCCCATCGCCAGTGACGTCACGTCGATGCGCGCGCGGATCGCCGCCGAGGACGCGAAGGCGATGCCGGCGCCGGCCATCACCAGACCGAGCTGCAGATAGAACCAGGGCGAGGTCACTTCGGCCCCGACCGAGCGCGCGGCGGTCTGCAGGGCGGTGAGGATGTCGTTCAGGTCCATGTCCATCGTCACATCTCGGGGAGAACGGCAGCAGTCTCGAAAACGCCGTCCCGCCATGTTCCCGTAGCGGAGCTGACGAGCCCGCCGCAACAGCAATATACCGATCCGGCAGATCGAGAGCCGAAAAATGGGCAAATCGCCGCGCTTCCAGCAAATCCGGTTGGCGGGCAAGGATCGCGTCGATAAGGATGCCATACCCTCATTTCGGAGTGATTTGCGCGCTTCATGACCTCTCTCGACGCGGTCAGCATTGCCATCCTTCTCGGTGCCGTCCTGATCATGGCCGGCATTCTATCGAGCCTGCTGGCGCTGCGGTTCGGAGCGCCGTTGCTGCTCGTGTTCCTGTTGATCGGCATGCTGGCCGGCGATGCCGGCCCCGGCCATATCGAATTCGCCGATGTGCGCACCACCTATCTGGTGGGCTCGGTGGCGCTGGCGCTGATCCTGTTCGACGGCGGCTTGCGCACGCGGTTTCAAAGCATCCGCACCGTGCTCGCGCCATCGGTGGTGCTGGCGACCATCGGCGTGCTGCTGACCGCGTTCATCACCGCGCCGGTCGCCAAATATGCGCTCGACCTCAACTGGACCGAAGCGCTGCTGGTCGGCGCCGTCGTCGCCTCGACCGACGCAGCCGCGGTGTTCCTGCTGGTGCATGCGCAGGGCCTGCGGCTGCGGCCGCGCGTCGGCGCCACGCTGGAGGCAGAATCCGGCAGCAACGATCCGTTCGCGGTGTTCCTCACCTTGACTTTGGTCGAGCTGATCTCGGTCGGGCATGCCTCCGCTGGCCATGTCGTGATGGAGCTGGCGCGCGAAGCCATCCTCGGCGCGGTGTTCGGCGTGATCGGCGGGCGGCTGGTGGTGCTCGGGCTGAACAAGGTGGCGCTGCCGCAGGGGCTGCACGCGCCGTTCGTGACGACCGCGGCCCTCGTCATTTTCGGCATGGCGCAGATCGCCCATGCCTCCGGCTTCCTTGCGGTCTATCTCGCCGGCATCATCATCGGCAACCGGCCGACGCGCGCGCATAATTCGGTGGTGACCTTCCTCGATGCCGCGACCTGGCTGGCGCAGATCGTGATGTTCGTGCTACTCGGGCTGCTGGTGTCGCCGCAACGCTTGCTGAGCAGCCTCCTCCCCGCAATCGCGGTGGCGTTGACGCTCATGTTCGTGGCGCGGCCGCTCGCGGTGATGATCTGCCTCAAGCCGTTCCGCTTCAACTGGCGGGAGAAAACCTTCATCGCCTGGACCGGGCTGCGCGGCGCGGTCGCGATCTTCCTGGCCTCGATCCCGATGCTGGTCGGCCTATCCAAGGCCTATCTCTATTTCGACGTCGCCTTCGTCGTCGTCATCATCTCGCTGCTGGCACAGGGCTGGACGCTCGGCCTCGCCGCGCGGCGGCTGCACGTCGCACTGCCGCGCACCGATCGCGGTCCGCGCCGGGTCGAGCTCGATCTACCCGGCCAGCTCGAGCAGCAGCTGGTCGGCTATCCGGTGCGGCCGAAGAGCCTGTATTACCGCCGCGGCCTGATCCCATCCTGGTCGAAGCCCACCTTGGTGATCAGGAATGAACAGATCCTCTCCCCTGCGGAAGCCGAGCCGATCGCGCCGGGCGACTATCTCTATCTGCTGGCGCCGCCCGAGAAGGCCGAGTCACTTGACCGCTTCTTCGTCGACATGCAGCCGTCATCCGCGCCAGACCCGCATCTGCTCGGCGATTTCATGGTCTCGGGCGAGCACACGCTGGATGAGCTGACGACGATCTATGGCGTCAGCGTCGTAGACGATGAGCGCACGCTGACGCTCGCCGACTATTTCGACGTCCATCTCGACCGCGCGCCGAGTGAAGGCGCTACCGTCGCGCTCGACACGATCGTGCTCGTGGCACGCTCGATCTCTGGCGGCCGGGTCAATGTCGTGGGCCTGCGCCTGCCCGAGGATGAAGAGACCGCGCCGCCCCCGACACCGGCTCAGTCAATCAAGCGCAAGCTCGCCGATGTCTGGTCGCAGGTCGCGGGAATCTGACCAAGACTTCCATCATAAATCCTTCATAAAGCAGGGCGCGCGACAAACAGCCGTCGCCGCGCTTGAACAGACCCATCACCTTGTGACAAGGAGACGCTCTCCCGCGGGACAACCGAACGAGACCGCCTCCATGTTCCTGCAAGACATTCGTGCGACGACGCTCGGCCGTGCGGTCCGGCCCAACATCTGGGACGTCGTCGCGCTGATCATCGTGATCGGTGCCATGGTGCTGATCGTCTATGGCGGCGAGCAGACCACGCTGCCGCTGTCGGCACTCGACAGTGCGCCGGTCTCGCTCGATCCGTCGCATCTGCCGCTCTACGCGCTGCGCACGACCTTGCGGATGGGGCTGGCGATCATCTGCTCGCTGGTTTTTACTTTCGTCTATGCGGCGCTCGCCGCCAAGAGCCGGCGTGCCGAGATGGTGCTGATCCCGCTCCTGGATATCCTGCAGTCGGTGCCGATCCTCGGCTTCCTCACCTTCACCGTCGTGTTCTTCATGAACCTTTTTCCCGGCAAGGTGCTGGGCGCCGAACTCGCCTGCGTGTTCGCGATCTTCACCAGCCAGGCCTGGAACATGACGTTCAGCATGTACCAGTCGATGCGCAACGTGCCGAAGGATCTGGAGGAGGCGACACAAAGCTTTCACCTCTCGGGCTGGCAGCGCTTCTGGCGGCTCGACGTGCCCTTCGCGATGCCCGGCCTGATCTGGAATACGATGATGTCGATGTCGGGCGGCTGGTTCTTCGTGGTCGCGTCGGAGGCCATCACCGTCGGCAACACGACCGTCACCCTGCCCGGCATCGGCTCCTACGTCGCGATCGCGATCCAGCAGAAGAACCTCGTCGCGATCGGGTTTGCGATCTTCACCATGCTGCTGGTGATCATCGTCTACGACCAGCTGCTGTTTCGCCCCATCGTGGCCTGGGCCGACAAATTCCGCTTCGAGCAGACCGCGTCGGGCGATCCGCCGACCTCATGGATGCTCGACCTGTTCCGGCGCACCCGCGCGCTGCGGTCGCTCGCGCTGCCTTTCTCCGCCATCAACCGCACATTCTCCAATTTGAGGCTCGACTGGCCCGCACGTTGGCATGCGACGCTGCGTCAAGCACCGCCGCAGCGCCTGATCGATGGGCTATGGCTTGCCGTCATCGTGATCGGCTGCGGTTACGCCGGCTGGCAGATCTGGCACTACCTCGCAGCAACGCTCGGACTGTCGGACATCGCGATCGCGATCGGCTATGGCCTCATCACGCTGTTGCGCGTCGTGGTGCTGATCGCGCTGGCATCGCTGATCTGGGTCCCGGTCGGGGTATGGATCGGGCTCCGTCCCAAATTGGCCGAGCGCGTGCAGCCCTTGGCGCAGTTCCTGGCGGCGTTTCCGGCCAATCTCGCCTTTCCCGTGTTTGTCGTGCTGATCGTCCGCTTCGGGCTGAATGCGAATGTCTGGCTGAGCCCGCTGATGATCCTGGGCACGCAATGGTACATCCTGTTCAACGTGATCGCTGGTGCCAGCGCCTTCCCGTCGGACCTGAAGGAAGCTGCCGCGAGCTTCCACCTGAAGGGCTGGCGCTGGTGGGCCAAGGTCGTGCTGCCCGGCATCTTCCCCTATTACATCACCGGCGCCATCACGGCCTCGGGCGGCTCGTGGAACGCCTCGATCGTTGCCGAGGTTGCGAGCTGGGGAAATACGCATCTCACCGCCGCCGGGCTCGGCGCCTATATTGCGGCAGCGACCGAAGCGGGTGACTTCCCGCGCGTCGTGCTCGGCATCGCCGTGATGTGCATCCTGGTGACCCTGTTCAATCGGCTGCTGTGGCGGCCGCTCTATACCTTCGGCGAGCGCCGGCTGCGGCTCGGCTGAGTTAAGGAGATTTCGTCATGCGCGATCAGGTCAAGCAGGCTTCGCTGATCGACATCAACAGCGTCAGCCGGACCTTTCCGAAGGCCAGCGGCGAGGATCTCGTGGTGCTGGAGAAGGTGGATCTGTCGATCCGTGCCGGCGAGATCGTCGGCCTGCTCGGCCGCTCCGGCTCCGGCAAGTCGACGCTTTTACGCATCATCGCCGGTCTGGTGTCGCCATCATCAGGCGAAGCGAAATGCCGCGGCGAGACCATCGCCGGCCCGCCCAATGGCGTCGCCATGGTGTTCCAGTCGTTCGCGCTGTTTCCCTGGCTCACGGTGCTGCAAAACGTCGAGCTCGGGCTGGAAGCGCTCGGCGTCGACAGCGCCGAGCGGCGCAAGCGCGCGCTGGCCGCGATCGACCTGATCGGCCTCGACGGCTTCGAATCCGCCTTTCCGAAGGAGCTGTCCGGCGGCATGCGCCAGCGTGTCGGCTTCGCCCGCGCGCTGGTGGTGCATCCCGATCTGCTGCTGATGGACGAGCCGTTCTCCGCGCTCGATGTGCTGACAGCTGAGACCCTGCGCACCGACCTCGTCGATCTCTGGATCGACGGCAGGCTGCCGATCAAGTCGGTGCTGATGGTGACCCACAACATCGAGGAAGCGGTGCTGATGTGCGACCGCGTCCTGGTGTTCTCCTCGAATCCCGGCCGCGTCGCCGCCGAGTTCAAGGTCGACCTCGTCCATCCGCGCAACCGGCTCGATCCGGCGTTCCGCCAGCTTGTCGATACGCTCTATGCGCGCATGACGCAGCGCGCCGAACCGAAGGCGATGAGTACGGACGGCGCCGCCAGTGCCGGCGTCGGTATGGTGCTGAGCCATGTCGGGTCGAACTCGATCTCGGGCCTGATCGAGACCCTGGCCGGTGAACCCTACAACGGCCATGCCGATCTGCCGGTGCTGGCCGGCCATCTGCAGCTCGAGGTCGACGAGATCTTCCCGCTGGCCGAAGCGCTGCAATTGCTGCGCTTCGCCCAGCTCAGCGAAGGCGACCTCAATCTGACCGAGGCCGGCAAGCGCTTCGCGCATCTGGAGACCGACGAGCGCAAGAAGCTGTTCGCGCAACACCTCACTGAAACCGTGCCACTGATCGGCCTGATCCGCCGCGTGCTCGACGACCGGCCCTCACACGCCGCGCCCGCCGCGCGCTTCCGCATCGAGCTCGAGGACTACATGTCCGAGCAATATGCCGACGAGACCTTGGAGACCATCGTGTCCTGGGGCCGCTACGCCGAGCTGTTCGCCTATGACGAGCAGTCGGAGACGTTCAGCCTGGAGAACCCGCACTGATCTCAAAGGCAACCTCTTGCGTCAAACTCTACTGTCGTCCCCGCGCAGGCGGGGACCCATAACCACAGGCCAATGTGATAGGATGAGCTGATAGCTCCAGCGTGCAATCACATCAGCAGCGGTGGTTATGGGTGCCGGGTCTGCGCTTCGCTTGCCCGGGACGACACCGGATGTGTGGCGCTGGCCTCCTTTACATATCCCACAGAACTCACATCGCCGGCGCGAACGTGTCCGGCCGCGCCATGGCCCAGGCGTCGCGGTAGCGGATGTCCTGGGTGCCTTCCAGCAGCTCGCCCGGCCGCAGCGTCGGATAGAGTTTTGCAAAGGTCGCCACTTCCGTGGTCGAGGTCCGCTGCGAGAAATGGATCGGCCGCAGATCCTGCGGATGCTCAAGGCCGGCGGCCGCGATCAGCTCGGTCAGCGCGTGCAAGGTTGCGGTGTGATAGTTGTAGACGCGCTCGAGCTTGTGCGGCACCACCAGCGCGCGGCTGCGGGTCGGGTCCTGGGTCGTGACACCGGTCGGACAGCGGTCGGTGTGGCAGCTCAGCGACTGGATGCAGCCGAGCGCGAACATGAAGCCGCGCGCCGAATTGCACCAGTCGGCGCCGATCGACATCGCGCGTGCCATGTCGAAGGCGGTCGCGATCTTGCCGGATGCGCCGATCTTGACGCGATCGCGGATGTTGAGGCCGACCAGCGCGTTATGGACGAAATTGACGCCCTCGCGCATCGGCATGCCGAGATGATCCATGAACTCCAGCGGCGCGGCACCGGTGCCGCCCTCATTGCCGTCGACCACGATGAAGTCGGGATAGATGCCAGTCTCCAGCATCGCCTTGCAGATTGCCAGAAACTCCCAGGGATGGCCGATGCAGAGCTTGAAACCAGCCGGCTTGCCACCCGAGAAGTCTTCGCATCTCGCCGATGAACTGCATCATGCCGATCGGCGTCGAGAAAGCGCGATGCGCGGCCGGCGAGATGCAGTCCTCGCCCATCGCGACGCCGCGGATCTTGGAGATCTCCGCCGACACCTTCGCGGCCGGCAGCACGCCGCCATGGCCGGGCTTGGCGCCCTGGCTGACCTTGAGCTCGACCATCTTGATCTGCTCCTCGGTCGCCAGCCGCGCGAACTCGTCAGGGTTGAAGCTGCCGTCGCGATGGCGACAGCCGAAATAGCCGGAGCCGATCTCCCAGATGATGTCGCCGCCCATCTCGCGGTGATAGGGACTGTAGCCACCCTCGCCGGTGTCATGAGCGAAGCCGCCCTTCTTGGCGCCGCCATTGAGCGCGCGCACGGCATTGGGGCTGAGCGCGCCGAAGCTCATCGCCGAGATGTTGAAGACAGAGGCCGAATAGGGCTTGGCGCAATCGGGGCCGCCGATGGTAATGCGGAATTTCTCCTCCGCATGCATCTTCGGCGCCATCGAATGGTGCAGCCACTCATAACCCTCGCGGTAGACGTCCTCCTGCGTGCCGAACGGGCGCTTGTCGAGCACCATCTTGGCGCGCTGATAGACCACGGCGCGGGTGTCGCGCGAGAACGGCATGCCGTCCTTCTCGCTCTCGAAGAAATACTGCCGCATCTCCGGCCGGATCTCTTCGAGCAGGAAGCGCATATGCGCCGAGATCGGATAATTGCGCAGCACCGCGTGGTTCTGCTGCAGCAGATCGCGGAAGCCGAGGATTGTCAGCCCGGCGAAGATCAGCAACGGCGCCAGCAGAACGTCGAAGACCCGGTGATCGAAAATCCCAAGAATGAGCAGCAGGGCCGTCACGACCGTGCAGATGGTCAGCACGATGAAACGTGGCGAGAACGGAAGCAGCAGCGTGTCCATGACATCCCCCGAGCGAAGGCCACCGATTGACCTCCTGGCAATGGAGACCGCACGATGGACCGCAGTGCACACCTGATCTATCCGGTTCTATCCGGAGCCGCCGTCATGGATATGACAGCGGCTTCAAAGCGACGCTAATCAATCCGGTCAAGTCAAATCAATTCAATAGACGCGCGTCCCGGCATTTTGCGGCGCAAGGACACCAACACTGCCGTTCGAATCTGAAACGCCGCGACGCTCATGGGCGACCCGCCGGCCCGGCCGGGCTCACGCCTCCGTGAAAAGCCCGGCATGCGCCTCGCGCAGCTGCCGCTTGAGCAGCTTGCCGCTCGGGTTCTTCGGCAACGCCTCGACGAACACGATGCGCTTCGGCGTCTTGAACGAGGCGAGCCGGGACTGCGCCGCGCTCAGCACCTGCGTCTCGGTCAGCACGCAGCCGGACTTGACCACGACGACGGCGACCACCGCCTCGACCCAGCGCGGATGCGGCAGGCCGACCACGGCGACCTCGGAGACCTCCGGAATCAGATAGAGCGCCTCCTCGACCTCGCGGCTGGCGACGTTCTCGCCGCCGGTCTTGATCATGTCCTTCTTGCGGTCGACGATGGTGATGTAGCCCTCAGTGTCGATGGTGGCGAGATCGCCGGAATGAAACCAGCCGCCGTGGAAGGCGGCCGCGGTGCGCTCGTCATCGTGGAAATAGCCGAGCATCAGATGCGGCGAGCGGTGCACCACCTCGCCGACCGCGCCCGGAGCGACGTCGTTCACGTCCTCATCGACCACGCGCGTCTCGACATTGAGTACGGCGCGGCCGCAGGAGCCGGGCTTGCGCAATTGATCGTCCGGGCCGAGCATGGTCGCGAGCGGCGCGATCTCGGTCTGGCCGTAGAGATTCCACAGCCGCACGTCCGGCAGCCGCTGCTTGAGCTCGCGCAGCACCTCGACCGGCATGATCGAGGCGCCGTAATAGCCCTTGCGCAGGGAGGAGAGATCCGTGCGGTCGAACAGCGGCGAGCGCAATAGCGAGATCCACACCGTCGGCGGTGCGAAGAACGAGGTGATACGGAATTTCGCGATCAGCGGCAGCAGATTGTCCGGCGTCGGGGATGCCGTGATGATGTTGGTGCCGCCGACATAGATCGAGGGGCCGAAGAACACGTCGAGCTGGGCGCAATGATAGAGCGGCAGCGCATTGAGCGCGACGTCGTGGGCGGCGATCTCGGCGTCGACGACGCAGCTGACATATTGCGAAATCACCGCGTCGTGGCTCAGCATCGCGCCTTTGGGCAGCGATTCCGTGCCCGAAGTGTAGACGATCTGCGCGAGGTCCGTGCCATCGAGTGCGACCGCAGGCACCCCTCCCGTTGAGGCCGCGAGCGCGGCGAAATCGATCATGTCGCCCTGGCGTTCGCTCGGAGCTTCGGACGGCAGCCAGATCAGTTGCTCGATCGCGGGGACGAGCTCCTTGGCGGCGCGCGCTAGCGGCGCAAGGCCGCTGTCGGTCGCAAGCAGGCGGGCGCCGGCATGGCGCAGGATGTAGGCAACCTCTTCCGCCTTGAGCATGAAGTTGATCGGGACCAGCACGGCACCCAGCCGGGCCAACGCGAAGCGCAGCGCGACGAAGGCATGCGAGTTACGAGCGAGGACGGCGAGGCGCTCGCCCCTGGTCACGCCGTGAGCAGCAAGGCCGGCCGTCAGGCGATCGACGATGGCGTTGAATTCCGCGTAGCTCCAGCCGGTGTCGCCGCAGAGCACCGCGAGCTTGTCGGGATTGCGCGCCGCGCTCCGCCGCAAGAGATCACCGAGCGTCTGCCGCCGAACGATGGAATCCATAAATGTCCCCTGCTCTTGCCCGGGGATGGCCGCCATCGTGGCAAGCCAAAGTCCCCACCCTTTCGTCGAACCAGACCTTGTGCGGTCAGCTTTGACCAAAGCGTAGAGCGTGCGGAGGACAGGTCAAGGTGCGGCGGGGAAACACTGCGGCGGGCCTGCCAACAATCCCGTTCATGGGATCGCGTCATGCGCGGGCTTGTCCGGCGCATCCACGCCTTCTTTCCAGACCATCAAAACGTGAATGGCCGGGACAAGCCCGGCCATGACGACAATGAATAGCGGTGCGGTACGGCAAGGCGCCGAGGAGATCACCGCTCGACGAACGCCTTCTCGATCACGAAATGGCCCGGCGTGTTGCCGCTGCCTTCGATGAAGCCGCCGGATTCGAACATGATCTTCAGCTCTTCCAGCATCCCCGGGCTGCCGCACATCATGATGCGGTCGGTGGTGATGTCGAGCGGCGGCTGGCCGAGATCGTTGAACAGCTGCTCGGAGGAGATCAGGTCGGTGATGCGGCCGCGGTTGCGGAACGGCTCGCGCGTCACGGTCGGGTAGTAATGGAGCTTCTCGGAAAGCAGCGGTCCGAACAGCTCGTCCTCGCGCAGCTTCTCGACCAACGCCTCGCCATAGGCGAGCTCGGCGACCTGGCGGCAGCCATGGACCAGCACGATCTGCTCGTAGCGATCATAGACGTCGGGGTCCTTGATCAGGCTCGCGAACGGAGCAAGGCCGGTGCCGGTCGACAGCAGCAACAGCCGGCTGCCGGGCAGCAGATTATCGGCGATCAGCGTGCCGGTGGCCTTGCGGCCGACCAGGATGGTGTCGCCTTCCTTGATCTTTTGCAGGCGGGAGGTCAGCGGACCGTCCTGGACCTTGATGCTGAAGAACTCCAGTTCTTCCTCATGATTGGCGCTCGCCATGCTGTAGGCACGCAGCAGCGGCCGGCCCTCGACCTCGAGGCCGATCATGGCGAACTGGCCGTTCTGGAAACGGAAGCCGGCATCGCGGGTGGCACGGAAGGAGAAGAGGGTGTCGGTCCAATGCTGGACAGCAAGAACTTTCTCTCGATAGAACGCGCTCATGTCGTTTGTTTTTTCACTTGGCTAGAAGTTGGAAGAAACATCTCGTCTTGAGCAGGGACGGTAGAAGCCCCTGTTCCGTCTCGTAAATTCCGGCTCTGATGTAACCGAAAATGCGAGATAATCAACCCGCTGCAACGCACAATTGATCGCGGTCAAATGCATGCCGCTTGAGGATTATTCGGGGGTCCCGATGATGTCGTTTGTATACGAACGATCTCCCGCAATTTACTTGCCGAAATGCCCCTGCTCCAGCATTTAAATTCCGCACCCATGGGCCGAATCCCTGAGCAATGATTAACCATCAGCGGCACCTTGTTGAGGTCACCAAGCGGTATTGTGCCGAGCGCGGCATCGCGTTGGATATCCGCGCCGACGGCTGGCTGCTGGTGCTGGACCGGGGCCGCGATCGCCGCCTAATCCTGGGTTACGATCTCGGCCTCAACAGCGCCGTGGCGCATCGAATAGCCAGCGACAAATCGGCCACCGCCGAGTTGCTGGCGCTATCAGGCATTGCCTCTGTTCCGCACGCATTCTTCCTCGGCCCGCCGGCGGGACCACGCACGCCGCTGGCACCGATGCTCCGGCTGCTCGACGCGCACCCCGGTGGCCTCGTGATCAAGCCCAACGAGGGCACGTCGGGCCGGCTCGTGGCCCGGGTGACGACCCGTGACGCGCTCGCACGCGCCGTCGATGCGATTTTCATGGCGAACATGAACGTCGCAATCGCGCCCTTGCTCGAGATCGATGACGAGGTCCGGGTCGTGCTGCTCGATGGCGCACCGCAACTGGTTTACGCCAAGCAGCGCATCGTGGTTGTCGGCGATGACAGGCAAACGTTTCGCGAGCTCGCGCTCGCTGCTACGCCGCGGGAGCGACACGTGGAGGTGATCGACAATCTGCGCGTCGAAATCGACGATGGCGATCTCGATGCGATCGTTCCATCAGATACGCAACGACTGCTGAGCTGGCGCCACAATCTGGAATTCGGCGCGCGTGCGATCATGCTCGACGACGGCGAGAGCCGTGATGCCTGCGTGGCGCTCGCCATCGCCGCGACCAACGCGCTCGGCATCCGCTTCGCATCCGTCGACGTGGTGCGCGCGCAAGACCGCTGGCAAGTGCTCGAGATCAATTCCGGCGTGGTGATGGAGCGGTTCGGCCAGCAATATCCGGAACACGTCCGCTCGGTCTACACGGCGGCGCTGGACAGGCTGTTCGCGTGATTTGCACCTGAAATGACGAGAGGCGGACGCTTCCGCCTCCACCGTCATTGCGAGAAGCGAAGCGACGAGGCAATCCAGAGTCGGACGCCCTGGATTGCTTCGCGGAGCCTGACGTCAGCCGTCAATCGTTTGCGCTCGGGCTGTCGTCGAGCACGTGGAAGGCTTCCTCGAGCTGCGGCGAGACGGGGACGTTGAGCTTCTCGCCGGTCGGCAGCCGGCCGACGAACCATTTGTTGTAGAGCGGAAGCAGGTCGTGGTTGGAGCCGAGCTTGCGGAAGGCGCGCTCGACCAGTGCAGCAAGCTGGGGCTCGCCTTTGCGGAACATGATGCCGTAGGGATCGTAGGACAGATAATCGCCGGTGACGCGGAACTTGTCCTGCGACTTGTGTCGCGCGATCAGGCCTGAGAGCAGGATGTCATCGGTGGCGAAGGCATCGGCCTTGCCGTCGACCAGCATCTGGTAGGACTGCTCGTGGTCATCAGCGGTGACGATATTCAGGCCGAGCGAGAACTTCTTGTCGGCATTGTGCATCGCCTGCTCATTGGTGGTGCCCTTGGTCACCACCACTGTCTTGCTTTTGAGATCGGTCACCGCCGTGACGCCGGACGCCTTCGGCACCATCAGCTTGGTGCCGGCGACGAACATCAGCGGCGAGAACGCGACCTGCTTGGCGCGTTCGGCATTGGCGGTGGTCGAGCCGCATTCGAGATCGATCTTGCCTTGCAACACGGCGGCGATGCGATCGTCCGAGGTCACCTTGACATAATCGATCCGCAAAGCCGGCTCATCGACCTCGACGCCGATCTCGTCCACGATCGCCTCGCAGAGCTCGAGGCTGTAGCCGATCGGCCGGTTGGCCTGGTCGAGGAACGAGAACGGCGGCGAGCTCTCGCGATAGCCGAGATGCACGACGTGGCTGGCCTTGATCGCGGCCAAGGTCGGCGACAGGCCTTCGCCGCTCCCTTGGGCGGCGGCGAAGCTATCGGGGCAGCAGATGGCCAGCAGCAATCCGAGCGCTGCGAGCGGCGTGCGTGCGGACTGGCGCATCCGAGGCTCCCCTCAATGACCGGCCATCGCGGGCACCTCGCCCGGGATCATGCCCGGCGGCACCACGTCGCCCGGCTCGAGCGCGTGCTCCGGCCCGAGCTCGCCTTCCCACTTCGCAACCACGGAGGTTGCGAGCGTGTTGCCGATCACGTTGGTGGCGCTGCGGCCCATGTCGAGGAAGGTGTCGATGCCCATGATCATCAACAATCCGGCTTCCGGAATGTTGAACTGCGACAGGGTCGAGGCGATCACCACCAGCGAGGCGCGCGGCACGCCCGCAACCCCCTTGGAGGTGATCATCAAGGTCGCCAGCATCGCGAGCTGGGTGCCGAGCGACATGTCGATCTTGTAGGTCTGGGCGATGAAGATCGACGCAAAGGTGCAATACATCATCGTGCCGTCCAGATTGAAGGAATAGCCGAGCGGCAGCACAAAGCTCGAGATCCGCGACGAGGCGCCGAACTTGTTCAGCCCCTCCAGCGTCTTCGGGTAGGCGGCTTCCGAGCTCGCGGTCGAGAACGCGATCATCAGGGGCTCGCGGATCAGCCGCAAGAGATGGCTGTAGCGCGGTCCGATCACCACGAAGCCGACCACGACCAGCAGGCCCCAGAGGATGAACAGCGAGAAGTAGAAGCCGCCCATGAACACGATGAGCTTCCACAGCACGGCAAGCCCGTTTTTGGCGACCGTGGCGGTGATCGCCGCCCACACCGCGATCGGCGCGAACTTCATCACGTAGCTCGTCACCTTCAGCATGATGTGGCCGACATCGTCGATCAGCGATAGCAACTGCTTGGAGCGTTCGGGCAAGGCGCCCATCGCGACCGAGAAGAACACCGCGAAGATCACGATCTGCAGGATCTCGTTCTGCGCCATCGCATCAGCGATCGAGGTCGGAATCAAATGGGTAAGGAATTTCTCGACCGAGAAGGCTGAGACCGGCAGGCCGGTCGACTGGCCCTTGTCCGGCAAGGTGCCCGGGAAGTTCGCGCCGGGCTGCAGCAGGTTCACCATCAGGAGGCCGAGCAGCAGCGAGACGAAGGAGGCGCTGACGAACCAGCCCATGGTCTTGGCGAAGATGCGCCCGAGCTTGGCGCCGGAGCCCATATGGGCGATGCCGCCGACCAGGGTGGCGAACACCAGCGGCGCGATGATCATCTTGATCAGGCGCAGGAACAGCATGGCGATCAGGTTGATGTCGTTGCCGAGAACGACCCGGCTGTCCGGCATCAGGTTGAAGATCAAGGTTCCCGCCACGATGCCCAACACCATCGCGATCAGGATGTACTGCGTAAACCTGTTCGACATACTGTCTCCCCCCGCAAGCTCCCCGGCTGGTCGAGTGTGGCAGATTTTAACAAGCGTGCAACATGCCGCACCCCAAGCGTGCAAATTTCCGTGGTGATTTTGCGTGGCGCAGCGCACAATTTAAGCGGACCGCGCCTGTTACATGATCAGTTGCACGGAGAGCGATCAGTTCGGCCGCACGAGGCACGCCTCCGCGAGCGTCACGCGCCGACTGCCTTGCCATGATGCGCAGACCACCAGGTAACAATGGCGGCCGCGACATCATCCCAGATCGCGGTGGGGAGATCTGCGACGGCGATGCGAACGCTGTAGCGCCCCGTCGTGACGTTGTGAAACCATTCCGCCGCGGCGAAATCGAAGCCGAAGCTGCCTGCGTGCCGGATCGGCAAACCCGCCTCGCCCAGGTCATGGCTCATCGCGGCGGCGGCCTGTCTCGCTGCAGCCTCATCGAGTGGCGAACCGCCGTCGAGGGTAACATAGAGGCCATGCTCGAAATGGAGCTCCGCCGTCAGGTCCGGCAACGCGGCGGCAAAATATCGGCCGGCACGACGGCTGTTGCGCAGGATGGCTGCGATCCGCTTGTTTGTCAGCTCGCGATAGCGCGCGATGCCGATATAGGGCGGGAAATGCGCCGGCAGCGCCGCACTCCCGAACAACCGCACCGCATTGCGGGTTTCGAGCGGAAGCTCGCCGATTCCCGATCGACCGCCAGCCGAGACGTGCGTCGGCCAATCGACGAAGACGACGGAGCCCAACCGGCCGTACTCTGCCCCAAGGGAATCGAGCTTGTTGTGGCTGCGCACCATCACGACCGGAACGCCCCAGCGGCGGGCGCAGGTCAGCACGCGACGGATGCGACCCGAACCGTTCGAGAAGCAGGTCGTATCGAAGATCAGGAGATCGATGTCTGCGCGGGTGCAGCGGAGCGTGGCTTCGAACGCGGAGGCCGGCGCGCTGGAATTGAGCAGCAAGATGCGAAAGGGCGATGAACGCCGCACAATCGTCTCCGGCAGGGATTGTTGCAACGTGATGATGCGCAGATGCCGGGCGTGGCTGTCGATCAATTCCAGCGTCTCGCCGTAGGAGCCGGGCAGCACCAGAATGTCCGCTGTCTCGATCACCCGGCTGGTCGCCAGCAGCAGTGCCGAGATCGCGGCCATGCCGGAGCTGGTATAGATCGCCTCCTCGGCACCTTCCTTCAGCATGTAGAAAGAGGGGCCATGCACGTCGAGATCGGCGCGCTGATAGTCGTAGCTGAACGCAAAAGGACCTGACCGGTGTATCGCCCGCTCTGTCCAAGCTGTCTCCGTCGTGGCCCAATCGTGCAGCGCATGCTCGGCCTTCAGCGCGGCCGTGAGCTGAAACTTGTGCCTGATGACCTCCGTCACCGAGCGCGGAGACGCCAGCGGCAGCGGCTTTCCCAGGCAGCTGTTCAGCAGCCTGAGCTCCTCATGCTTTCGTGCGAGATATGCGTCCCAGTTCTCCATCCGACTCTTCGCTGCTGCCGGACAGATCAACGCCGCTGAACCGATTTGGCTCCAACGGGGCTTGAGCGCCAACGACGAAACAATCCACAGCCTGAAGCCTGGATTGCTTCGCTGAACCTTTCATCGGGCCGCGCCGCGCGCGGACCCTTTGGCTCGCAGGGCACCGACGCGGTCGAGCAAAGCGGCGCCGGTGCGGATGCCGTTATAGAAGCAGTCGAGCTTCATGTTCTCGTTCGGCGCGTGATTGGCCTCGTCCGCATTCGCGTAAGGGACGACGAAAGCCGGCACGCCGAGGATCTTGGTGAAGACATAGTCCGGCAGGCTACCGCCGGTGCACGGATATTCGATCGGCGAGACGCCTTGCGCCAGCTCGATCGCGCTGCGGATGATCGCGCCATGGGGGCTATCCATCGGCACGCGCGACGGCAGCATGCCGCCGCGCGGGATGAACTCGACCTCCGGCGCGTGCTTCTTCACGTGAGCTTCGACCTTGGCCAACACATCATCGGGCGTCATCGCCTCGACCAGACGGATGTCGCATTTGACGAAGGCTTCGCAGGGCAACACGGTCTTGCTACCGGGACCGCCATAGCCGCCATGAAAGCCGTTGATGGTGAGCGTCGGATGGAACATCAGTCGCTCGTAATAGCCGCGCTCGGCCGGCGCATCGAGCCGCGTCAGGCCGAGCTTGGCCTTGGCGTCGTCGAGATCGAGCGGCAGCCGTGCCACCGCCGTACGGTCGAGCGTATCGGGCGGCACGATCGCATCATGCAGGCCTTCGATGGTGATCTCGCCCGACGGCGTCTTCATGGTCGAGAGCAGATGCACCAGGGTCCAGATCGGGTTCGGCACCACGCCGCCGAGATTGCCGGAATGGACGTCGCGGCTGGCGTGTTTCGCGCGCAGCTCGAACGAGGTCATGCCGCGCACGCCATAGGTCATGGTCGGCCGTCCCGAGGGGTGCATGGGCCCGTCGGCCGTCACCACGAAATCTGCCTTCAGCTGGTCGCGATGTTCGGCGACGAAATCAGCAATGCGCGGACTGCCGATCTCCTCTTCGCCTTCGAGCAGGAAGATGACGTTGCAGGGCAGCTCGCCATGCACCTTAAGGTGGGACTCGATCGCCATCAATTGCGCGAAATGCTGGCCTTTGTTGTCGCCGATGCCGCGCGCATAGATGCGCCCATCGCGAATGGTCGGCTCGAAGGGCGGGCTGAGCCACAACTCCAGCGGGTCCGGCGGCTGCACGTCGTAATGGCCGTAGAGGAGAATCGTTGGCGCCTCCGGTTTCTTCTCCCAACGGCCGAGCACCATCGGGTGGCCTGATGTCGGCACGGTCTCGGCGTCCAGCCCGATCTCCTTCAGCAGCCCAACCAGCAGCGCAGCGACTTCGGTGATGCCGACATTGTGCGCGCTGATCGACGGATGGCGGACATAGTCCATCACCCGGCGCAAGAAGCTCTCCCTGTGCTCGGTGATGTGGTCGAACACCGCGTTCAGCCGAGCGCCGGGTGAAGGCAGATCGTTGGGCATTTTTCTCAAGCTTCCTCGTTGGCCGACGTCCGAGCGTCAGCACTTTCACGATAGCGCGACGGCCCCGCGGAACCAAGGCATCGTGCAAATCGGAAAGTCGCGCGATTTGCACGTTTTGCAACCCTTGCTTGCGGCGGTATTATTGTCCCACGTGGCCCGGCGTCACGGTGACGAGGAATATGCCATGCATCGTCTTGTGTTCGCTCTCGCGCTGATGCTGGCGGCGGCCGCTGTCGCCGGCGCGCCACGGGCTGCCGATCCCTGGCAAACTTTGCCGCCGACGCCGGCACCGATCGCAGCGGACCGCAGCGGCGACGCCGCGGTCAACGGCATCAGCATCCACTATTGCGTCTACGGCAAGGGGGCGCCGGTGATCCTGTTGCATGGCGGGTTGGCGAACTCGGACTACTGGGGACGGCAGATCACGGCGCTTACGCCCAATCACATGGTTATCGTGATGGACAGCCGCGGCCACGGCCGCAGCACCCGCGACACGCATGCCTTCGGCTATGACCTGATGGCGGACGACGTGGTCGCGCTGATGGATCTGCTCGGGGTCCGCAAGGCCGACATCGTCGGTTGGAGCGACGGCGCCATCATCGGCCTCGACCTCGCGCTGCGTCACAAGGATCGCGTCGCCAAGATCTTCGCGTTCGCGGCCAACAGCCTGACCTCCGGCGTCAAGGACGAGGTGGAGAAGAATCCGACCTTCGCCGCCTATATTGCGCGCGCCGGCCGTGAATATGAGGCCCATTCGGCGACGCCCAATGCCTATGATGATTTCCTGGCACAGATCAGCAAGATGTGGGCGGAGCAGCCGAACTGGACGGACGGTCAATTGCAATCCATCGAGGCGCCGGTCTGGATCGTCGACGGCGATCATGACGAGGCGATCCGGCGCGAGCACACCGAATATCTCGCCGCGACCATTCCCCATGCCGGGCTCCTGATCCTGCCGAATACGAGCCACTTCGCATTCCTGCAGGATCCGGAGATGTTCAACCGCGCGATGCTGCGGTTTTTGGATGGCAAGTAGCGCCGCCGTCGATCAATCCGCTAGCTCGATCCCGTTTGCCTCACACCAATCGCGCAGCGCCTTGTGCGTGGCTTTGTTTTCGAACTCATACCAGTGCTGCAGCACGCGTCGACGCTCGACCAGCGCGCGGAACTTGCGATAGCCGCCTCGTCGCCCCATGAAATCGCGAACATCGTTGTAGTCGTCCGGCAAGAACTCGTCGACAAAATCGAACACAAGCCGCTTGCCGAGGCTCAGGTCGTATTTGTTCGGCACCTGGATGTACTTCGTTTCATCCTCGATATCGTCAGGAAGCTCGTCCTGAAGGTCCTCGAAATCAGGGAAGTCGGATCGCCAAAAAGTCTGGCCGGTCTGCCGGCACAGATAGACTACGTTTTCCACTCCCCTGACATCGACGATGCCGTACGCTTCCAGCAGCTTCGCAAAACTGGCGGCCATGTGTCTTCACCGCTATCTCAAATAGTCCGCACGTCCATTTTACGATGCCGCGCGGATATATGAAAGTCTTCAGGCGGCTGCCCGCTGTCCAAGATCGGCAAGCCAATCGTGCGCCAGGCGGATATCGGTCTGCGAGAGCTGATGGCCGGCGGGCAACGTCCTGTGCGTGACTTCGGCACCTCGCTCCGACAGCATGGCCGCGAGCCGCGCCGCATTGGCGGCGGGAACGATCGGGTCGGCCACGCCCGACAGGATCAGCACCGGCGTGCTCGTGAGATCGGCCGCCGGTGGCTGCGACAGCGGCACCATCGCGCGCAACAGCACGGCACCCGACAGCACGTCCGACTGCAGCAACAACAATCCGGCCGCGATGTTGGCGCCATTGGAGAAGCCGACGCCGATCGGTGCGGCGAGGCCGTAGCGCTGCCTTGCCTCAGTCACGAAATCGCCGAGCTCGGCCGCGCGCAGCCGCACATCGTTCTCGTCGAACACGCCCTCCGCCAGGCGGCGGAAGAAGCGCGGCATGCCGTGCTCCAGTACGCGGCCGCGCGGCGACAGCAGCGCGGCGCCTGGCGAAAGCGCCGCACCGAGCGGCAACAGGTCGTTCTCGTCGCCGCCGGTGCCGTGGAGCAGTAACAATGGTGCTGCCCCTAGCGCGCTTTCGGGCTGGAAGCGGTGGATGAAGGTCTCACTCACGACGCGGTCTCCTGGAGGCTGGGCAACACGCCCTCGATCTCTGCGCGATGCGATTCAAGAAAGGCGGGCAGCTTCAGGTTTTGTCCGAGCTCAGCCACCGGCTCGTCGACGGCAAAGCCCGGGATGTCGGTCGCGATCTCGAACAGCACCCCGCCGGGCTCGCGGAAGTAGATCGAGCGGAAGTAGTTGCGGTCGCGCTGCTCGGTCGGATGCAGGCCGTGCTTTTCGACCAGCCGTTGCGCCATCGCCGCCTGCGCTGCGTCATCGGCAGCGCGGAAGGCGATGTGATGCACCGAACCTGCGCCCTGGCGTCCGCGCAGGAAACCCTTCGCCTCGTAGATATCGACCACGCTACCTTGCGGATCGCCGGCGGCCTTGAAGCGGATCACCGAACCTTCGCGGCCCGTTTCCTGGAAGCCGAATACATCGGTCAACACCGCAGCCGTCCTGGTCGCGTCATCGAGCAGCAGGGTCACGCCATGGAAGCCGCGGATCGCGTGCTCTGCTGGCACCTCGCCGTTGCTCCAGGCCGGCTCACTTTCCGCTCCGGCAACGCCGACCAGTGCCAGCGCCATGCCGTCAGGATCGGTGAACGGCAGCACCGATTCGCCGAAACGCTTTTCCAGCACGTCATAGGCGATACCCTTTTCGGTGAAACGTTGCGTCCAATAACCGAGCGAACGCAGCGGCACACGAAACGCCGTCTGATGCGTCTCGCCCACACCGCGGCGGCCGGCAGCCGCCCCTTCCCAAGGGAAGAAAGTCAGGATGGTGCCGGGCCGGCCGGCTTCGTCGCCGTAATAGAAGTGGTAGGTGCCGGGATCGTCGAAATTGACCGTCTTCTTGACGAAGCGCAGCCCGAGGTCGCGGGTGTAGAAGCCGAAATTGCGGATCGCATCGCCGGCGATCGCCGTCACGTGATGAAGTCCAGCCATTTGTCTCTCCGTTGTCAGGATAGTCTCTTGTTGGCGGTCATATTGGTCTGCTTTGAACTCGAGGACAATCCATGCTTTTGTGGCGGATCTGTCTACGATTTGGCGACAATCCGGGAGCGCGATTTGGACAAGCTGGCGAGCCTCCGGGCCTTCGTGAAGGTGGTCGACAGCGGCAGCTTCGCCGAGGCCGGCCGGCAGCTGCGTCTGTCGCGCTCGGCGATCTCGAAATATATCGGCGAGCTGGAGCAGAGCCTCGGGGTGCAGCTCGTCGCCAGGACCACAAGGCACGCTAGCCCGACCGAGAGCGGCCAGTTGTATTATGAGCGCGCGCTGTCGATCCTGGCCGAGATCGAGGCCGCCGACCAGGCGGTGACGCAGTCGCTCGCCGCACCGCGCGGGCTGTTGCGCGTCAATGCGCCGATGTCGTTCGGCACCATACGGCTCGGGCCTGTCATCGCTGATTTCATGACCCGCTATCCCGATTTGCAGCTCCAGCTGGTGCTCAACGACGACCTGCTCGACCCAGTGCAGGACGGCTTCGACGTGACCTTGCGGATCGCCGAGCTGGAATCCTCCAGCCTGGTGGCACGCCGGATCATGCCGATCGAGCGCGTGATCTGTGCCGCGCCGGACTACCTTGCCAAGCACGGCACGCCGGTCCGTCCGGACGATCTGCGCACGCATGCTTCGTTGACCTATGGCTTCCTGCTGACCGGCAACCAATGGAAGCTTTCGGGCGTCGATGGCGACCACTGGATCCAGCCGGCCTGGTCGCTGTGCGTCAATAACGCCGAGGTACTGCGCGACGTCGCCATCAAGGGCAAAGGCGTGGCGCTGATCCCGCGCTTCATCGCCGAGCAGGCGCTGGATACCGGCGCGCTGCGCCCGATCCTCACCGATTACACGGCACCACCGCTCGCGCTCTATGCGATCTACCCGCCGACGCGTCATTTGTCTGTCAAAGTGCGGTTCTTCATCGACTTTCTGGTCGAGCGGTTCGGGAAAAGTAACGCTTAGCTCAGCTCCTGGGCGTAGACCTCTCGTGCGGGCCTGGCGCCCTGTGTTATGATAGCGATGGACGATCATCGGGAGCTCTTGTTGCGATTGGCGCAACTCAAGATCGAGACAGATGAGCCGGCCTGGACTCCGGCCCGCGAAGCGCTGTGGCGCCGCATCGCCGAGCATGATTTCGAGCCCGAGACGCCGCTGAATTTCACCCACCGCCTCGCGCGCGATCATGGCTGGAGCCTGGAGGATGCCCGCGCGGCGGTCGACGCCTATCGCCGCTTCTGCTTCCTCGCGATGGTCTCGCCAATGCCGGTAACGCCGAGCGAGATCGTCGACGAGGTCTGGCACCAGCATCTGATCTATTCGCGTGACTATTGGGTGGTCTGGTGCGGCGAGACGCTGCAGGCCCCGTTGCACCACGATCCGACACCGGGCGGCCCCGAGGCGCAGATGACCTATCGGGCGCAATACGCCGACACGCTGGCGCTGCATGAACAATTTTTCGGCGCGCCGCCCGAGGCGCTTTGGCCGGCGACACATCTGCGGTTCGGACGACCGCGCTATCATGTGACCGACCGCCGCCGCTGGCTGATCGTACCCAATCCCGTCGCTTGGATCCGCCATCTCTTTGCGAGGTGAACCCGATGATCTTGAACCCGTTCAACTGGACCGCCGGCCCGTTCCTGACGCTCTATCTGGTCCTGGCGGCCGTTGTCTTTCTCTGGGCTTTCCGTCAGAAATCGATGATCGGACCGACCACGCAGGTCTCCCGTCCATTGAGCGAGCTGGAATTGGCATTCCTGGCCGGCGGCGCCCGGCGTGTCGGCGACGCGGCCCTGCTCTGCCTGACGTCGCAGCGCGGCGCCACCATCGATGCCAAGGGGCGCACGATCAACATCACCAACGAAGCACCGCTGGCCGCTCTCATGAGCAGGCCCCTCGCTTTGCCTTTTGCGTCGGATATGACGCGACAACAGTTCCAGCAGGCGATCGATCCGCTCGTCGCGCGGATTTGGGATCGGCTGCAAGCGCTTGGCTTCTACCCGAGTGATGCGCAGATGACGTCTTTTCGCATGGGCGTGCTGCCATTCGTCGGCGCGCTGCTGCTGTTCGGAGTGACCAAAGCCGTCATCGGCGCCGAGCGGAACCATCCCATCGGTTTCCTGATGTTCCTGCTGGCCATCACCGTGGTCGCAGGGGTCGGACTCGCGTCGCGACCGGCGAGGACGCAAGCGGGCAAGGACGCGCTGCAGAGCTACCAGAGCAGGCATGCCAGGGCGGCGCGCGCCCCGCGCGATCACGAGCTGCTGCTTGCCGTTGCGCTGTCGGGTGCCGCCGTACTGTCGGGCACGGCCTATGCTCCAGTCTACGCTGCCGCACGGACGATGGGCAGCAGCGGCGGAGGCGACGGAGGAGGAGGTGGCTGCGGCGGAGGTGGCGGCGGCGGTGGCGGTGGCTGCGGCGGGTGCAGCTGACGCCGGCCGATTTAAGCATCCTCCAGCAAAGCAGGAACCAGCGGCGCAAGCGTGACACGCGCACGGGCCGACCGGTTGTATTTGCAAGGCCAGAGGCCTATGCGTGGCGCCATGAACATCCAAGTCCCCATTGCCGACAAGACCGCTGAGTTCCTGGTCCCGCCAGCGGGCAACAGCTCAAGCCGGCGCCGTTCCTGCCGATGAGCCGCGCCGAGATGGATGCGCTCGGCTGGGACGCCTGCGACATCGTGCTGGTGACCGGCGACGCCTATGTCGACCATCCCTCCTTCGGCATGGCGATCATCGGCCGGCTGCTCGAGGCGCAGGGATTCCGGGTCGGCATCATCGCGCAGCCGGACTGGCACTCGGCCGAGCCGTTCAAGGCGCTGGGCCGCCCACGCGTGTTCTTCGGCGTCACCGGCGGCAACATGGATTCGATGGTCAACCGCTACACGGCGGACCGCCGGATGCGCAGCGACGACGCCTACACGGCGGGCGGCGAAGGCGGCAAGCGGCCGGACCGCTGCACCATCGTCTACGCCCAGCGCTGCCGCGAGGCGTTCAAGGACGTGCCGATCGTGCTCGGCGGCATCGAGGCCTCGCTGCGCCGGATCGCGCATTACGACTACTGGTCCGACAAGGTGCGCCGCTCGATCCTGGCCGACGCCAAGGCCGACCTCTTGCTTTACGGCAATGCCGAGCGCGCCGTGGTCGAGGTGGCGCACCGGCTTGCCGCCGGTGAAGCGCCGCGCGATCTCGACTTCCATCCGTGGCGTCGCGCTGTTCCGCCGCGTGCCTGAGGACTACACGGAGCTGCATGCCGACGATCTCGACTCCGCCGACGAGGGCGCGGCGCGCCAGGCCGGCGATGTCGTGATCCGGCTGCCAGCCTGCGAGCAGGTCGAGCAGGACAAAGAGGCTTATGCGCGCGCCTCGCGCGTGCTGCACCGGGAGAGCAATCCCGGCAATGCGCGGCCGCTGGTGCAGCGCCATGGCGACCGCGATCTCTGGCTGAACCCGCCGCCGATCCCGCTGACCTCGGCCGAGATGGATTCGGTCTACGACCTGCCCTACGCCCGCGCGCCGCATCCGTCCTATGGCGACGCCAAGATCCCGGCGTGGGAGATGATCAAGTTCTCGGTGACGATCATGCGCGGCTGCTTCGGCGGCTGCACCTTCTGCTCGATCACCGAGCACGAAGGGCGCATCATCCAGAGCCGCTCGGAAGGCTCGATCCTGCGCGAGATCGAGCGCATCCGCGACAAGACGCCGGGCTTCACCGGCGTGATCTCCGACATCGGCGGCCCGACCGCCAACATGTACCGGATGGCGTGCAAGGACCCGAAGGTCGAGGCGGCCGTGCCGGCGGCCGTCCTGCGTCTATCCCGAGATCTGCCCGAACCTCAACACCTCGCATGACGACCTGATCCGGCTCTATCGCAAGGTGCGCGAGGTGCAGGGCGTCAAGAAGGTGATGGTGGCCTCCGGCGTGCGCTACGACCTCGCGGTGGAAAGCCCCGCCTACATCAAGGAGCTGGTCACCCATCACGTCGGCGGCTATCTGAAGATCGCGCCGGAGCATACCGAGCGCGGCCCGCTCGACAAGATGATGAAGCCGGGCATCGGCGCCTATAACCGCTTCAAGCAGATGTTCGAGGCGGCCGCGAAGCAGGCCGGCAAGAAATACTATCTGATCCCCTATTTCATCGCCGCGCATCCGGGCACGACCGACGAGGACATGATGAACCTCGCGCTCTGGCTCAAGCGCAACCGCTACCGCGCCGACCAGGTGCAGACCTTCCTGCCCTCGCCGATGGCGACCGCGACCGCGATGTACCACACCGGCGTCAATCCGCTGCGCGGCGTGCGCCACGGCGGCAGCGACACGGTCGAGGCGATCAAGGGCCTGCGGCAGCGCCGGCTGCACAAGGCGTTCCTGCGCTATCACGACCCCGACAACTGGCCGGTGCTGCGCGAGGCGTTGAAGGAGATGGGCCGCCGCGACCTGATCGGCTCGCGGCCCCGACCAGCTCGTCCCGGCGCATCAGCCGCCCGGCACCGGCAAGGCCGCCGGCACGCCGCGCCCCGCCCAGCGCTGCCGGCCGGATGCAGCGCTTCACGACCAAGGGCGTGCCGATCCGGAAGTAGCGCGGAGGTCGCGCAGGCCATCGCGCCCTCCGCCGTCGCTATATTTGCCGCACAATCTTTCCAACAAACTTGCTCGGCGTTCGTCCGCACCTAATGCTTCGCGCCGCGCTCCATCTCCAGCTCGGCCTTGAGGCTGTCGATGTCGCGGTAGACCGACGCCACCGCAAGCACGCGCCCATTGCGTTTGTAGCGCAGCACGCAATCCCTGCCTTTGATGTCGCCATCGACGGCGATCTCGTCCCATTTTTCGGCATGCCCGACATAGTTGATTGGTACGTCGTAATGCTGGCTCCAGAAGAACGGCACCGCATCGAAGGGCTGGCTCAGGCCCATCATGTTGCGCGCCGCGGCCTGGCCCTGCCGCTCGGCGACCACCCAATGCTCGACGCGGATGCTGTCGCCGGAATAGCGATCGGGCCAGCGCGCGATATCGCCGGCGGCAAAGATGCCGGGCATGCTGGTCTCGAGATTCGCGTTGACGATGACGCCGCGATCGACCTTGAGACCGGCCTGCTCAGCCAGCGCAAGGCGAGGCTTGACGCCGATGCCGACCACGACGAGATCCGCCTCGAGCGTGCTGCCGCCCTTGAGCCTGACCGTCTTGCCGTCGATCGCCGTGACGCTGTCCTGCAAATGAAATACGACGCCGTGCTCCTCATGCAGCGCGCGCACGAAGTCGCCCATGGCAGGGCCGAGAATACGCTCCATCGGCCGCTGCTCCGGCGCCACCACATGCACCTCGATCTCGCGTTCGCGTAGCGCAGCAGCGACTTCGAGGCCGATGAAGCTCGCGCCGATGACGACGGCGCGTTTGGCCGTTTCGGCGCTGGCGATGATCGCGCGGCTGTCGGCCAAGGTCCGCAGCAGGTGAACGTGCCTCTGGTCGGCGCCCGGAATCTCCAGCTTTACCGGCTCCGCGCCGGTTGCCAGCAGCAGCCGGTCGAACGGCACGGTCTTGCCGCCGCCGAGCGCGACATGACGCGCCTGTCCGTCGATGGACGCGACCTCTGTACGTAAGCGAAGATCGATCTTGGATTCCGGATAGAACTCATCCGGACGCAGCGGCACCCAGTCTTCCGGCGCCTTGCCGGCGAGGTAATCCTTGGACAGGTTCGGCCGGTCCACCGGCGCGGCATCATCGCTGCTCAGCACCGTGATCTCGCCGCCATAGCCGTCGCGCCGCAACATCTCCGCTGCCGCAAAGCCGGCCGCGCCGCCACCAACAATGACGATGCGACGCGGCGCGTTGGCCGGTGCCGCTTTGACGGGTCCCTGCTGATCGCGCTTGCGCCGCACGGCGATGCGGTCCGCCTCCTGCTCGACCTGCCACACCGACAGGGCCGAAAGCGCCGGCGCGCGGGTCGCTTCGCCCGTTGCCAGGTCGAAGCAGGCATGATGCCAGGGACAGCGGACGCTCTTGCCGACGACGAGCCCTTCGGCAAGCGGGCCGTGATAATGGCTGCAGAACGCGTCGATCGCGAAAAATTCGGCACCGACGCGCACCAGCAGCACGGCGTCCTCGCCGACGTGGCCGAGCAGCATGTCGTTCTCGAGGTCGTTCGGCGATACGCCAAGCGTCAGATCCGGGCCTTCCGGCTTGCTGTGATCGTCAGACATTGTGGGTGTCTCCTTCGCTTTCAGAGCGGAACCGCCGCGCCACCAAGCACCAATCGAGCAATTCGGTTCCGTGAGGCAAAAGTGCGTCCATGCGCCCCGACCGACGGATGCGGCACGCACCGCAAGTCGAACCTTGCCCCAACAAACACCGTCCGGTGGGTATAAGTCCCGACGCAAGGCCGGGTAACGGCGAAGTTGGGCGGCATGGTCGCTTCAAACAACCATGAGGCCGCCTTCTCGCGGCGCGGATGCGTCCGAGTGTCGATCTTGGTGACCCTCGGAATGAGAGGGCGCAGGGAATGCCGGGTATAGACCGATACCCGTGGCCCGCGTGCAGAAAAAAGCACGCGGCAGAACCACAGGATCAGCCGGATCATCCGGCATTCCCTGCGCGATGGGTTACGGCTTATACGCGCTCTCCCTGGGGACCGGCTTTGTTGCCCCCATCGATCGTTGAACTCACCTGATACAACGACCTTGGCTCCAGCACCGGGAAGCCAGGACCACACGACTTCGCCGTCCGCGTCAGGCGCGATCGTCTCAACGCGCCGTCCACGTCCACCGCATCCCCGCCCACGTATCGTGACGATCGGCCGAAACGTCCCTTGTATCTAAAAATTCCGCCAGAATGAGCGGACGGGCGGTTCTGGCAAAACCGCCCGTCGCTGGAGCTGAGCCCGTAACGCCCCAAAGGCGACCGAGCCTGATGTCAGAGCGAGGGACAGCTCCGGTGGTCTTCCTCAACCCGAACAGTTGCAAGGGCTTGGAGCCCGCATCAAGCAAGGAAGGGAGTGGATGATGACACAGAACGATCTCATTGTCGTCGGTATCGACGTCGCCAAGGACAAGGTGGATGTCTGCATTCGCAAACTCACGCTGCGCCAAACGTTCCCCAACACCACTCAAGGTCATCGCAATCTGGTTGCCTGGCTTCGCAAGAACCGGGTGGGCAAGGCGGTGATGGAGGCCAGTGGTGGCTACGAGCGCGAATGGCGCGACGTGCTGCACAACGCCGGAATCGAGGTGCGGATTGTCGATCCCAAGCGGGTCCGCAGCTTTGCCCGGTCGGCCGGACGTTTGGCCAAGAACGATCCGATCGATGCGGAGATGATCGCCTGGTTCGCGGAGACGTTCAGCCAAGCACCCGGCCAGGTCCCGGATGTGACGCGTGAGGAACTCGCGACACTGGTGAAGGCCCGCAAGGCCCTGGTCGCTCTCGAGACCCGCTTGCGGGGGCAGGACGAGCATGCCGCACCAAAACAGGTCCGCAAGGTCTTCGCGCGCGTCTTAAAGAGCATCGCCGCTGGAATTGATGAGCTCGAAACCACCACCTCCGCCAAGCTCGAGGCCACGCCGGCTTTTGCCGAGCGTGCCGCCATCATCGAGAGTGTTCCGGGTCTCGCTCGAACCACCTCCGCGGCCCTCATGCCGGAGCCGCCGAACTCGGACAGGTCAGTGACGAGGCCGCCGCTGCCCTGATCGGCGCGGCTCCCTATGACGATGACAGCGGCAAGCGGCGTGGTGAGCGCCACATCAAGGGTGGACGGCGCTGGGTGCGAAATGCCATCTACATGCCCATTCTCGGCGCAGCCACCCAGCACAACCCCATGCTCAAGGCCTTCTATCAACGCCTGATCGCAAAGGGCAAACCGAAGAGGGTGGCCATCATCGCCTGCATGCGCAAGCTCATCGTCATCCTCAACACGATGCTCGCACGCGGCGAGCAATGGGATCCCAACCGCTACGTGACGCGGTGAACTGATCGGGCGTCTGACCGCGCCCGGTCCCCGACCGAGCGCATGCCAAGCCCACAGACCGGCGAGCGGACGGGGTGAAGGTCCCCAGCCGCCGAAGGCGGGGGCGCGCCTGCGCGCCAGCCTTGAGGCCGGCCGATCGCCGGGCTAGCAACAGCATAGTTGCTTGGTCGCTGCGGGATGGCCGAGATGATCGTTGTGATTTGCCCGACGAGGCAAGCGGCAAAATTGCGGCAAACCGGCGCGACGGGCGATTTGTGCAGGCGTGGATGCGGGAAGGCGCGCCGGCGAGTGCCGTGCAAGCACGAAGGCATCGCGCCTCCAAACGCAGACCGCGGTTGAGCCGGCCGTCACCGCGATGTCCAACCCGAGCTCGTCGCCGCGTCGTCCTTGGGACAGCCAAAAAAGAGGACGTAGCCGTCGGGGTCCTTGATCTCAAAGCCCCGCAATATGTCAGTGGTATCCATGACCGGCTTACTGAAGGCCGCGCCGCGGCGAGCAAGCTCGGTTGCGATCGCGTCAGGATCGAATGTCAGGACGTAGGCGTCCCATCTCATCGCCGGATCGCGCGTCGGATTCGGCATCGGCACGGCTTCGCCAGCCTTGAGGAAAAGCTGCGCGCCGTCACATCCTACGATCGCGAAGAACGGATCCCGATCCGGCTCCTTATACCACGTCTGGAAACCAAGCATGTCTTCGTAAAACGCAACGCTCTGCGCGACGTTGCTAACGATGAAGAATGGACACATCCGCTCCAACACCGCCCGGCTCATCGGCGCTCTCCTGTTCGATCCGTCGATCATAGCGCGACGATCCCTGCAACGGAACGATTGGCCCCCTTTTTCTCGCTGGTTACACTTCGCGCGAGGTCAGCGCAGATTGCCCGTCCGTGCACTGTCGCCGCAACGACACTTCAATCCGCGCGTCTCCTCAAACGGTTCCAATCGACATTGACTCCGTACCCCTACCTGCGGTTGATACGACTTGGGGCTATTGAAATGGTTGGGGGCAGTTATGCGCGGGCGTTTTGGGGTCTTGGTTGCGGCGGCGTGCCTGGCGGGATGCGCATCGGGGCCGACTGGAAACATGGCTCTGACGGACAACGTCAAACCGGGCGCGACACGTCTGGTGATCTATCGCAGTTCAGCGCTGGGGTTTGCGATCCAGCCGAACTACCTCGTCGATGGGCGCGCGGTCGCCGGCAGCCAGCCCGCCGGGTTCGTGGCATGCGATCTGGCTCCCGGCCCCCACGAGGTGGCCGTCAACAACATGCCGTTGACCACCAATCTGTTCGGACATGGTAGCGAGAAGGTTAGCATCGACCTGCGCGCCGGATCGACTACATATCTCTCCGCCGAGCCACAAATGGGAATCGTGACTCCGGGCCAGATCACGCTGGTTCAGGTGACAGAGAACCAGGGCCGCGCCGATGTCGCCAACCTGCATCGGATCGACGGCGCTTGCGGCAAGGCGTGAGCCGCACCGGCCTGAATGGCGACGATCGAAAGGGCGCGGTGCGCGTGACGAAGCGTTCGCGTTTGGTGCAGCGCCCTCGTATTTCCTGAAGGCGCGCGGTGCTCCATTCGTGGGCGTCGCGTGCCGGTCGCCGCCGGCGTACCATGCGATGCATAGGAACCGACGAGCCCGCCGAGCGTTTCCATCATGCACAGCCTCGGATCGGCGATCTAATCAGTTGGCTCATTACGAGCGTCCATGCCGGACGTGCAAGGTTCGTCAAATGACGAATGCCTTCCGATCGCGGTGAGCCTCGTCGCAGGAGTGGGAGCGCGGGATGACCCAGTTCAAGGCTCAGTTCAATGATGATGATGTGCGTACGCGCGCATTCCATCTCTGGGAAGAGGCAGGCAAGCCTGCCGACAAGATGGACAAGTACTGGTACAAGGCGGAGCAACAGCTTCAAGAAGAGCGGATCAAGCACGAGCTGAAAACACCGGACAGCCTCTAGGCCTGAAGCAAGTGATCGCAACCGACGCGACACTGTGGTGAAGGCCGCAGTCGCATAGCCGCTGCGATCCATTGCGCGGCATGAGTTCGGAACAATATTCGGGCCCATTAGTTGTCTTGCATGCCCCAGGTCGAGATTGCAAAGCCGCTCTCCCGAGCGATGAAGATCTATCGCCGCATGGCCAGACACGATCTGGACCAGTGTATGCGGCGCGATCTCGCGCGGCACATCCGCGGCCTGGCCGCCCAAGGCGTGCAGGATCCCGGCCGCCTGACAGTCTGCGGCCTCAGCTATTTGCGCAAGCTGGAACGACAGCGGTCTTCCGAACGATCCTGATTGCGGAGGATGCGGCCGCTCGCTCATCGGGCTTCGCTCCTGGTTGGTTGCTGACAGGTAGCTTCCCGCACAAGAGGACGCATCCCGGCGCGTGAGCGCCCCGGTCGGCGGATCGATCGAGCCCATCCAATTGCTCGGACTATCCCTCGAATTGCCACTTGCCGACGTTGGCACCGGCCGGCGGCTTGACCCCGTAGCCGATCTGGGCGCCGGTAAAGTCGACGCCCTCGCACATGTCCGTCGAAAACCGAGCGCCTTTGATGATCGTGTGTGCAAACCTCGCGCGCGATAGATTGGCTTTGAAAAACGACGTCGAGCAGGCGCTTCCTCCCGCAAAAACCGAATAAGACAGATCTGCCTCGCAGAGGTTCGAAAGCAGGAATTTGCAATCCACGAACAATCCCCGGATGATCGCTCCCGAAAAGTCGGATCGCCCGGCATCGACATGGTGAAGCGCTGCGCCTTCGCCGGCGTCGAGCCAGGCGGGATCAGGTGTCATGCGGGAGTCCCAGCCCCAGATGACATGGTCACAGCGCGCGTTGCGAAGACTGGCCTGAAGAAAGCCCGGCTTCTTGAGACGGGACCAGGATAAGCGCGCGCCGTGCAGGGATGCATGATTGAAGCCAACGAGGTTGCCTGTGACGCCGGTCAGGTCGGCGCCCGTGAAATCCGAACCACGGAGGTCGATCAAGACATCCTCGTGCGAATGCAGATCCAGTCCGCTCAGATCGTATTTCGCGAAGACGGCCCGCTCTCCCTGGCTGTCATCATCCAGCCAGGCCTTGTGCGCATCAATCGCCGCGTCTAATTCGCCCTGCGAGACCCGGCGCAACCTGGTCCGCAACACGGGAGGCGCGCTGATTGGACTGACCGCAGCATTTGCGGCGGAGCAAAGCGCGCCGCCAAAGAGGAATGTCCGTCTGGCAAGCAGCATCGGCTAGTCCTCGAACGGCAATGTCTGGATGAAGGCGGCGAGCCTCGCGGCTTCCTCCTTCCTGAGATCGTCCGGCAAGGCGATGACCGCCTTGAAATCCCGGCGGAGTTGATAAGAATGATCAATGACGTTGTGCGCTGCGGACCGGTTCTTGAGCGTATTTTTTCCAATCGGCTGCAAAGCGTCAGCCTCGCCGCGGGCCGCTGCCGCGATACTTTTCAATGTGAATTGCCACTGCAGGCGCGACTGCTGCCCCCTGCGCCCGACAACGAACCGTGCGAGCTCGAGCTCGACGATCCCGTCGACCAATCCCTTCGCATCGGGCTGGTTCAAGCGAAGCCTCTTGGCAAGGTCCGCAACATTCGTCTCCAAAGGCGTCTCGGAGGCTCCCGCCCATTCGATAAAGCGCAAGGTGGGCGGCCAGCCATCGGCAAACGCGCGACGAAGCTCCAAAACGGCCGGTGCGATGTTTGACATTCGAACCTTTTATAGGCTTATTTATACCTATTCAAGTACGCCAGCTATCGTTCGCGGGCGCACGCATCCGCGCCGAAAGGGCGCGCATGTTGACCAAGATCATGTTTGACGAGGATGATGGCTTGCATCATGAAAATTCTCTACAATTCTGCCGAAGTCTGCGAGGCGATCCACGACGTGTTCGCCGGCCCGTCCAAGGATGCGGAGCGCATCGCTTTGGTCGCCTATGTCGGGGCCGAGGCAGAAGCATTTCTCCCCGATCCACATGGGCTGAAGATCGTCTGCTGTCTGCAACCCGGCGCGACCGACCCGCAGGTGTTGATCCGGCTGCGCGACCGCGGTGCGGTGATCTACAAGTCAGACCGGCTGCACATGAAGGTGTATTGGGCTCGCGCGAAGGGCTGCGTGATCACCTCCGCGAATGCATCTCAGGCAGCCATGGGCGCCTCGTCCCAGAAAGAGGCCGGCGTGCTGTTGAGCGCCGAGCAGGTGGACGTCCGCAAGCTCTGGGATTATGCGGCGCCGGAGCCCATCGAAGACAAGGATTTGCGTGAGCTGGAATCGCGGGCAGACCGCGAGCCCGGAGGCTCGAGCAAACAAAATCTGGAGCCGGCGCTTTCGTTTCGTGCGTGGCGCCTACACCAATTGAAAGGCTGGAAATTGGCAGGCTGGGACGGCGACGCCTCATTTGCAGACGAAGCGATGCAAAAGGCGAAGCAGACCTTCGGCGTCGAATCCCCATACGACTTCGTCAACTGTGCCCGGGGTCAATTCAAGCTCCACGATTGGGCGCTGTCGTTTGATTGTTCGAATGGGACGCAGCTTTCCTGGCTCTACATCGACTTCGTGGTCAAGCTGAGCGAGAGCTATCCCGAATACGAAGAGGATTTCCCCTACCAGGCGGTCCAAGCGCGCAAGCCAAAGAATTGCGCCCGACCGCCGTTCAAGATCGATCCACCGCTCGTGAAGGCATTCAAGCGCGCGTTGAAGCAATACGGCGCGGACAAGATCGGCGAGGAATTCTCGTCAGCGCCAACAGAGGATTTTCTGGACCTCATCGAGAAGCAGCTTCCTTCCACCGAGTAAGCACGGGCTGAATACCTTCGGCATCTTGATGTCGAAGGCGCGAAAATAGCCTGACAATCCGAAAAACGACCGCATCTGATCCGGATATTGACGCGATCTCATCCAACTTCGGCCAATGCTGCTGGCGTTATTTCCACCACACGCCAAAGTGGCGGAGGGGGAATGCAATGTCGGGGCGACACCAGCGGACGATGATACGACGGCTCATCGTGGCCATGCTCATGGTCCACGCAGTGTCGCTTGCCGGGCTGAGCCCGTCACATGCGGCTGCGGCGAATTCGCCCGCCGGCGACTTCGTCAACGACATGCCCTGCAATGAGCTCTGCAAGGCTTACATGGCCTGGTCGGACCGGACGATGGCCCGGCTCCATCCGGCGCAACGCCAGGCACCGCCCCGGCCGCAAACCGCGGCTCACGCCAAAAAGCCAGAGCAGCCTCCTCATCACGCGACAGCAGCGCGCCGGCCCGGTCTGAACCCATTTGCGCGGCTTTCCCCGTCGGCCGATGCGACGCCGCCATCGGTAGCCTCGCCGCCGGTCGAGATCGCCGCGTCGCAGCCGGCCGACCCAGTCGCAGACCGCCCCCCTGCGGCAGACAGCGCGGCCGAACAGCGCGCCGATGCCGGCAGCGCAACGACTGTATCAGCGGAAACGAGGCCCATGTCCGTTGCCGATTCCCTTCCCCCGACAGCAGTGCCTGTCACGGCCGGTCACGTCGCGAACGGCCCGCCAAGGCGGCTTCCGGTCTCCCTGGTTCTGGCACTCTGCGCCCTGCTGGCGTTCGCGTCGTGGTGGTGGATCAGAGACAGGCTGCAGACTGAGGGCGCAATCTGGTAACTTCCGAGGTCTGACACGCAGGTGCTTCGACCCGGAATCAGGGCGCGACGGATCGGCCATCGTCGATCTGCACGGTCATGGATTGCGCGCTGACCTGCTCGACGGTCCCGAGCGTGCCGTTCGTCACGCCGAGCTCGCGTTCGTTCTGCAGGAACATGATGCGGTCACCGTCGGCGAACTGGCGCGCGCCACGTTCGACCGTCAGGCGCACGTCATCGCTCAGATCACCGGCAGCCCGCATCCGCGCCCGCGCAGCAAGGATTCGACCAGCGCGCAGACCAGCGCCACCTTCGCGCCGCCGATCTTATCAGGCAAGTGACTGAAGAATATCCGCGCCACGATGAACGCGACGGCATACGCCGTGTAGGCGAGCCACCCGTCGGCCCATCCTTGCTTCACAAACAGCAGGGCGACAAACGTGGTGACCGCGCCGAAGCTACGCTGCCGACCGCCGAGCCCAAGCCTGGCACCAGACCGCGCCGACCACTTCGGCAAAGGAAAAGCGGGCATGCTGCGCCGGAGCAACCGCGGGAACGGGGACAACCAGCAGCAGGGTAGCGAGCGGAGCCGCGGCGGTAGCTCATGCGATCGCGGCGAAGCCGTAGCCGGCATAGAGCGCGGAGCCGGCCGGAGCGCCGATCGCGAAGGCCGCGAACATCGCGGCCCCGACCAGGCGATGACCTTGGCCGTGCTCCGGGAATCGGCGAGCGCAAGTCCCCAACTCACGGCGGCGGTGATGACGAAGCTTTCAGCGGTGCCGAGCAGGCCTCGCCCGAGAAGAAGAACGGTGACCGAGATCGACGGTGTCTTCATCAGGCCTAGCGACAACAAGTAGAGCAGTCCCGGACGCCGCGGCCGCGAACAGACCGACGATCACCGCGCGTTTCGCGTTGCACGTGTCCGATAGTGGCCCGCCATGGGTCGCGAGATCAACGATGCGGCGAACTGGCTGCTGGCGACGAGGCCGACCACGAACGTGCTTTGCCCCAATCCATCGTGCACGTGGAGAGGAAGAACCGGCATGGCGATCCCGATGACGAGAAACGCCACGAAGACCACGCCCATGATGGGCAGCAGCAACGCAGCCCCTTCCGTCTTCTTCGCGGCCATTGGCCTCGATGCGTATCCGGCTCTACCAGGCATAGGCCACCGGTGCTTCGCCGCCCGGACCGGGCCAGATCTCGTCCAGCTTCGCCAGCGTCTCGCGTGAAAGCACCAGCGACGGCGCCTTGAGGTTCTGGCGCAGTTGCTCGACCGTGCGCGGACCGCTGATGGCGGCGGTGACGGCGGGGTTGTGAAGCAGCCATGCAAGCGCCACGTCGGCTGGTGCCTCGCCGAGATCGGCACACAGCTTTTCATAGGCCTCGAGCTGCGGCCGCAACTTGTTCACCTGATATCGCATCCGCTCCGACGCGCGGCGACCGCCCGCAACCTGCTTCAGCACGCCGCCGAGCAGCCCCATGCCGATCGGGCTCCATGGGATGAGGCCGATACCGAAGTGACGGAGCGCCGGAATCACCTCCAGTTCGACCGTGCGCTGGGTGAGATTGTAGAGGCTCTGCTCGGAGGCGAGACCGAGCATGTTGCGCGAGGCTGCCGTCATCTGCGCGGTCGCGATGTCCCAGCCGGCGAAGTTGGAGGAGCCGACGTAGGTGATTTTCCCCTCGCGGATGAGCTGCTCCATGGCCTGCCATATCTCTGCCCATGGCGTCGCGCGGTCGATGTGATGCATCTGATAGAGGTCGATGTGATCAGTCTTCAAGCGCCGCAGGCTCGCCTCGCACGCGCGCCGGATGTGATATGCCGAAAGGTACTTGTCGTTGGGACCGGTATTCATCGGCTGGTAGACCTTGGTCGCCAGCACGATCCGGTCGCGCCGGCCGGCATTCTGTGCCAGCCAATTGCCGATGATCTCTTCTGAGACGCCAAAGCCCTTCTCCATGTCGGGCTTCTGTGGGCCGCCGTAGACGTCGGCCGTATCGAAGAAGTTGATGCCGGCGTCCAGGGCCTCGTCCATGATCGCGAAGCTGATTTTCTCGTCGGCGAGTTCGCCGAAGTTCATGGTGCCCAGCGCGAGGCGGCTGACTTTCAACCCGGTCCGGCCAAGATGCGTGTAATCCATCGAAATTTCTCCTTTGGTTCGAGCGGGCCGTCGTCCCTTCAGGGCAGCGTCACGCCGGTGAGTTCTTGAAGGCGATCGATCAATTCGTTCTGAAAGGCGGCATCTGCCGCTTCGGCAGCGGGCGTTTCGGGTTTGAGGTGATGCCAGTACCTGCCGCTGACCATCGCTGCGGGCTCGGCGCTGGCGGCGAGCCAGCTCTGCGTGCGCTGCCCCGTGTCGATGTCGACGGGCGCGCCCGCTCCTCCCATCCGCGTGCGCGCCCAGCCGGGATCGACCGCGTTGCAGAGGACTTTCGGCCACCGCCGGGCAAGACAGAAAGCGAGTGCGACCACATGCAGCTTGCTTTCGGCATAGGCGCGCGCCCCGTCCCACGGACGATGGGTCCAGTCGAGGTCGCGCAGAGAGCCTTCGCCCCCGCGGTGAAGACCGCTGCTGAGATAAACTAAGCGGTCGGGTCGCTCGATCTGAGCCGTCAGCATGAACGGCGCCAGCGTATTCACCGCCAGGGTTACGGCATGTCCTTCGGGCGTCGATCCGCGGCTTGGAGCCGTGTAGATGCCGGCGTTGTGGACGACCGCATCCATTCGGCCGATCGCGTTGACTTGGTCGGCGATGCGGCGGACATCCGCCGCGCTGCGCAGGTCGCCGATCACCACCCCGGCGCCTCGGGACGCGAGATCGTCAAGCGCCGAAACACGCTCACGCGATCGCGCATGCAGGACGACCCGATGACCTCCCCTCAGAAGTGACAGCGCCGCCGCGCGACCGAGTCCATCGCTGCTGCCCGTGATGAAGATGCGTGCCATCTTGTCCTCCTCCTGCCACGCGCCGCGTCTTAGTCGCCGCCTGCGCTGTATTGGCTCTTTGCGTCGTCGGCGCGGGCATCGAAGATGCCGAACAGCGCCGAGGTGCATAGCAAAGCTGCGCTCGACAGGAAGGTCGCGCGATACCCCGCGGTGTCGAACAGGACTCCGCCGCCCGCCGCTCCGAGCGTGATCGCTAGTTGAACCACCGCGACCAGGAGGCCGCCGCCGGCTTCAGCGTCGTCCGGAAACCGGCGAGCAACCCACGTCCACCAGGCGACCGGCGCGCCCGTTCCGATCACGCCCCAGAGCGCCAGCAACAGCGCCGTCGGACCCGCGAGCGTTCCAAACGCGATCAGGCCGCATGCGAGGGCCGCGAGCGCCAACGGCGCCAGGATCAGGGTCAGTGACAGGCTTCGCGACGCCGTGCGCCCGATCAGCCAGGTGCCGACCAGCCCGGCGGCTCCCATGATAAGCAGCACCAGAGAGAGCGGCGAAACCTGGAGGCGCGTGACGCTCTCCAGAAACGGCCGCAGATACGTGAAGAGTGCGAATTGACCCGCGAACAGCAGCGCGACCGAAGCCATTCCAAATCGGGCGTTCGGACGGCCGAGGACGCCCAGCGCGCTTGACTGCCGCTCGATGCGATCGGACGGCATCGACGGCAAGGTCAACCACTGCCAGACAAAGGTGATCGCGGCGAGCGGCACGACCAGGAAGAACGCTCCGCGCCAGCCGATGTACTGGCCGAGAAAGCTGCCCATCGGCGCGGCGATCGTGGTGGCAAGCGCGTTGCCACCGTTGAGCATCGCGAGCGCGCGGGGGACCTGCTTCTCGGGCACCAGCCGCATCACGGTCGCCGCCGACATGGACCAAAAACCGCCGATGACAACGCCCAGCAGGGCGCGGCCCGCCATGAGCACGACGAAGTTGGGCGCGAAGGCGACCAGCAGGCCCGACAACAGCATCAGGAGGGTCAGTCCGAGCAGCAGCGCGCGACGGTCGATCCCACGGGTGGTCGTAGCGATGGACAGGCTCGTCAGCACGGCGAACAAGCCGGATACCGAGACCGCCTGGCCCGCCGCCCCTTCGGTCAGATGAAGGTCGGCCGCGATCGGGGTCAGGATGCTGACCGGCATGAATTCCGACGCGATCAGGGTGGAGACGCACAGCGTCAGAGCAAGGACGGCGCCCCAGCCAGATTGTGCTGCGCCCCGATCGAATTCGGAGGCACCCGGGTATCGAAGAATAGTTTGCTCTGCCACGCGGCCGCTCCGTGCAACGATGAATGCTCACGGAAGGTCCGTGATCGTGCACGGAACATAGAGCCGGTAGTGGCCAGCGATTACGCCCGATCTCTGCGATGAAGCGATGAGCAGGGCTCATCGATCGAGCGGATGCTAAAGTCCAAGAGGCCGTATCTCCCGGATTAGATCGATCAGGAGGCGCAACCCGGTCGGCAGTTGACGCCGGCTCGGGTAATAGATGTGGAACCCAGGTCCCATTGGTGACCAGGCGTCGAGCACGCAGCGCAGCTGCCCCTGCGCGGTCAGCGAGGCCACGCAGGGCTCGGGGAGGTAGGCCAACGCGGTGCCGGCCGCTGCAAGGGTGAGCCCAAACTGGCTTTCGTCGATGGTGATCGCGCCCGGTGCATCGATCGCGATCTCCTCGCCGTCCTTTTCGAATTCCCACTGATAGATGCTGGCATCGCCAAGGCGAATGCGCAGGCACCGATGATCGTAGAGGTCGCGCGGATGCGAAGGCTCGCCACGACGATCGAAATAAGCTGGCGATCCGACTACCACCCAGCGTATGTCGCTCGACAGGCGCTGCGCTACCATGTCTTCGGGAACAGTGCCGCCGTAACGGATGCCGGCGTCCGCCCCCTGCGCGACCACGTCCACCAAGTGGTTCGAGACCGCGACATCGACTTCGATCCCAGGGTAGCGGTCCACAAAAGCTGGCAGAACCGGACCCAGCAGTAGCGAGCTGGCATGCTCCAACACGTTCAACCGGATCCGCCCGGCGGGCTCAGCCCTATAGCGGTTGAGCGCTTCGACCGCAGTCCCGATCGCGTCGAAGGGGACAGCAAGTGCTGCATGCAGCTCTTCCCCCGCCGAAGTGAGGGTTACGCTCCGGCTCGTTCTGTTGAAGAGGCGAACGCCCAGGCGCGCCTCAAGCCCTTTGAGCGAATGACTGAGCGCCGAGGCACTGACGCCTAGCTCTAGTCCGGCTCGCCGAAAGCTGCGATGTTTCGCGAGCCCGAGAAAATAGGCGAAATCCGCGAGATCAGTGCGATTGATACGCATGTAGTCGATTCTGCCGAGCCTCCTTTCCTGATGCAATCAGGATGAATCGCATTCAGCGTTGATCGGGCGCAAGTCGCGCCCATGCGCACGCGTTCATCGTGCCGAACGGATATTCGACTGGAGCGCTGACGGTCTCGCGCAGCGTCCCCAACTGTCGTTCACGCTCAGTCGAGGAAATGCGCGGCCCCGAATTCATAGAGTCGGCCGCGCAAGCTCGAAATCTTTGGAAAATCTCCCCAGACTAAATCCCAGACTAAAAGGAAACCTTAGTCTGGGGCCATTTTGGACCGATGCAGAAAGCGACGATATATCAAAATGATAGATGGCGCGCCCGGAACGATTCGAACGTCCGACCCTCAGATTCGTAGTCTGATGCTCTATCCAGCTGAGCTACGGGCGCGTTTTTCGCCGATGGCGGGCGGGGAGCCGGACGGCTTCAGCCCGGAAGGCCAAGGCGGCTGATCTGCCGGCAGGCCTTGCGAAGGCCATCTGACTAACGGCTCAGGCGGCGCTTGGCAAGGTGGCACGCTGGAGATTTTGCGGCCAATTTTTTGGCCGGGAGGTTGGTTCTTTTTCAACAATTCCGGGATTCCAGGTTCGGCGCCTGTGGCACCGCCCCGGAATGACGGTGTCGGGGTGGTCTCGTCACGGAATGACGATGCGGGCTGCGCCAGCCCCCGGGCGGCGGCGCCAGCTCAGGCGCTGGCGCGCTCGCGGCGGATGGTTTGCAGCTCGACCGGGCGGTCGGGGATGGTGATGCGGAAGGTGGCGCCGAGCGTGCCTTCGACCAGCTGGATCTCGCCGTCATGGGCGCGGACCAGCTCGGCTGCGATGGTGAGGCCGAGGCCGGAGCCACCGGGACGGCCGGCGCTCTGGAAAGCCTCGAACAGATGGTCGCGTACCTTGGCCGGCACGCCGGGGCCGGTATCGGAGACTTCCAGGATCGCGACCGCGCCTTCGCGGCGACCGGTGATGCGGATCTGATGGGCGCCGGCACCGATCCGCGGCTGGCTTTCCAGCGCCTGCGCGGCATTGCGCACCAGATTGAGCAGCACCCGGAACAGCTGGTCCGGATCGGCATCGACCGACAGCCCGCGCTCGATCGCGGACAGCCAGGCAATCGAGCCATCGGCGGGCAGGCCCGCGGTCTCCCGCACCTCGGTCACGACCGGCTCGATCGGAATCATGCGACGATCAGGCGCGGCCTCCTGCGCCCGGCCATAGGACAGCGTCGATTGGCAGAAGGCGATGGCGCGCTCCAGCGAGCGCATCAGTTTCGGCGCAAAGCGCTGCACCCGCGGATCGGGGACGCTGGCGAGCTGGTCGGACAAGAGCTGCGAGGAGGCCAGCAGATTGCGCAGATCGTGGTTGATCTTGGAGACGGCGAGGCCGAGCGCGGCGAGCCGGCTCTTCTGATGCAGCATCGAGACCAGATCGCGCTGCATGTCGGCGAGCTCGCGCTCGGCCACGCCGATCTCGTCGCCGCGCCGGCTCGGCACGATGATCCGCGCGACACTTTCCGGGTTCTCGTGGAAGCCGACCAGGCTCGCGGTCAGCCGGCGCATCGGGCGCACGAACAGGAAATGCAGGGCGAAATAGACCAGCGCCGCGGTCAGCACCGCGATCAGCAGCGACACCACCAGCAGGTTGCGCGAGAAGCGGAACATCGCTTGCCGCAGCGGCTTCTCGTCGGTCACCACCTCGATGAACTGCGCGCTACCCGGCGCCGGCCCGATGACGCGCATCGCCTGGTTACCGCGCTCTGTCATCATCTGCAGCGAATTGACGATCGACGACCACACTGTCATGTCGCGCATGTCGTAGTCATGGTCGACCCCGGCCGGCAGGTCGGCGCTGGCAAGCAGCCGGCGCTGCTGCCCCATCTTGATCGCGACCGCGCGGGCCCCGATCGAGGTCAGGATCTGGCGCGCCAGCGAGTCCGGAACCATGCCGGAAGGGGCCGCATCCAGCACCAGCGCGGCGGTGTTGGCCGCAGCCAACCGGTCATTGAGCCGGTTGGTCCAGAAATTGGCGATCGCCGGCACATAGATCAGGACTTCCGCGATCATGACCAGCGGAATGGTCAACAGCAGCAGCTTGCCCGACAGCCCAAGGCGGCGGGCCGGCTTCGGCCGCAACTGCTCAATGATCGGCTGGTCGTCGTTCACAGGTCCCGCCTTTTCAGGGGCTCCCAACCTTTCGGCTGTGCAACATGAAACCGGCCAAGACCCCCGTCAAATTACGGATCGCTCATGTTCCCGGTTTCACCTATCTAGGTAGGAAGCACCCTACTGCCATCCCAAGCCCTTCATAACACCGCAAGAACCGTTCTATTCACACCGTATCCGCCCGGCCGGATACGCGCCATAACTTGGGGCACATCGCACTGCGGCAAATTGGCCTTCCGCTGTCGCGCTCGCGATTGACGCGGCCAGGGCGCTCCCGTATAAGCCGCGCCAACTGTCCGCGATGACCCGGCTTGTCCGGAGGCGGCTCGATTGCTGGGCCGGCAGCGGCCCGCTTTGGGCCAGAGGCGCATCCACCGGACATCCTCGACAATTTAATCAGGCAGATTGCCGGCTGGCAACTTGCCGGTCAGCGGAGATCGAACCGTGAAGCGGACCTATCAACCCAGCAAACTGGTGCGCAAGCGCCGCCACGGCTTCCGCGCGCGCCTCGCCACCACGGGCGGCCGCAAGGTTCTCGCCGCCCGCCGCGCGCGTGGCCGCAAGCGTTTGAGCGCCTGAGCGAGAGCCGGACGTCTCTTTCCGGAGATTCCATCATGGATCGGCTACGGCAGCGGGCGGACTTCCTCGCCGTTGCCGATGGCGTGCGGGCGAACGGCCCTGCTTTCGTGGTCCAGCGCCGCGAGCGCGGCGATCAGGGCCCGGTCCGGATCGGCTTTACCGTCACCAAGAAGCATGGCACCGCCACGGAGCGTAATCGCATCCGAAGGCGGCTGCGCGCGCTTGCCGGACAGCTCGATCCCCTATGCATGCGACCCCACAGTGACTATGTGCTGGTGGGCCGGCGCGCCGCGTTGTCGCGCGACTTTTCGACCATGCTTGACGACCTCAAAGGCGCCCTTGTCCGGCTCGACCGGCAGGCCAAGCGCCCGCATGACGCGGCCCGCAAACCCGATTGAATGACGAGACCCCAAGAAAACCGATGACCGACAATCGCAACACCATCCTTGCCGTCATTCTGTCCGGCCTCGTCCTGATCGCCTGGCAATATTTCTACAATGTGCCGCAGATGGAGCGGCAGCGCGCCCAGAGCCAGCAGCAGGCCGAGCTCGCCAAGAAGGCGCAGCCGGAGGCCGGCAGCGCGGCGACGCCGCAGGCTCCGAACGCAGCCGCGCCCGGTGCGCCGGCCGCCACCGCGCCGGCCGTTGCCGAGACCATCCTGCCGCGCGACACCGCGATCGCAGCTAACCCGCGCGTCAAGATCGACACGCCGCGCATTTCGGGCAGCATCTCGCTGAAGGGTGCGCGCATCGACGACATCTCGCTGGTGCAATTCCGCGACACGGTCGATCCGACCTCGCCGTCGATCGTGCTGTTCTCGCCATCGGAAACCGTCAGCCCCTATTACGCGGAGTTCAACTGGACCAGCGCGGCCGGCTCGAACATCAAGGTGCCGGACCAGAACACCCAGTGGCAGCAGGACGGCTCGAACGCGTTGACCCCGTCGACGCCGGTCAAGCTCAGCTATGACGACGGCCAGGGCATCGTCTTTCACCGCACCATCTCGATCGATGACCACTACCTGTTCACGGTCAAGGACGACGTCAGCAACACCAGCGGCGCGCCGGTCACGCTCTACCCCTATGGCCTGATCTCACGCGGCGGCACGCCGCCGGTGTCGGGCTATTCGATCCTTCATGAAGGCTTTATCGGCTATCTCGGCGACAAGGGCCTGCAGGAGCTGACCTACAAGAAGGTCGACGGCGGCGAGCCGCTGCCCGACAAGCCCTCCCTGAAGGGCGTCGCATTCTCGAACATCACCGACGGCTGGCTCGGCATCACCGACAAATATTGGGCGGCGGCGCTGCTGCCCGAGACCGACCAGACGCTGCTGAACGCGCACTTCTCCTCCGGCGGCACGCAGCGGCGCTATCAGGCCGATTACATGCTGCCGGCGCAGACCATCGCGAACGGCGCCACGACCTCGGTCTCTTCGCGGCTGTTCGCCGGCGCCAAGGAGGCCAGCGTCGTCGGCCTCAACTTCCCGGTCGGCGGCTTCGGCGGCTACAATCAGGCGCTCGGACTGAACCATTTCGATCTCTTGATCGACTGGGGTCACTTCTACTTCCTGACCAAGCCGATGTTCCTGGCGCTGGACTTCTTCTACCACCTGGTCGGCAATTTCGGCATCGCCATCCTGCTCGTCACCGTGCTGGTGAAGCTGCTGTTCTTCCCGCTGGCCAACAAGTCCTACGCCTCGATGGCGAAGATGAAGTCGGTCCAGCCGCAGCTGGCAGCGCTCAAGGAGCGCTATCCAGACGACAAGATGAAGCAGCAGCAGGAGATGATGGCCATCTACAAGAAGGAGAAGATCAACCCGATCGCAGGCTGTCTGCCGGTGGCGCTGCAGATCCCGGTGTTCTTCTCTCTCTACAAGGTCCTGTTCGTCACCATCGAGATGCGGCACGCGCCGTTCTACGGCTGGATCAAGGACCTCTCCTCGCCGGATCCGACCAATCTGTTCACGCTGTTCGGCCTGCTGCATTACGACCCGACGCAGGTGCCGATGTTCGGCCATTATCTCGCGCTCGGCATCTGGCCGCTCATCATGGGCGTCACGATGTGGTTCCAGATGAAGCTGAACCCGACGCCGCCGGATCCGACCCAGCAGCTCATCTTCAACTGGATGCCGCTGATCTTCACCTTCATGCTCGCGGGCTTCCCGGCCGGTCTCGTGATCTACTGGGCTTGGAACAACACGCTGTCGGTGCTGCAGCAGAGCTTCATCATGCGCCGCAACGGCGTGAAGGTGGAGCTGTTCGACAACATCCGCGGCACCTTCGGCGGTAAGAAAAAAGCGGCGTGACGAGTAAGGCGGCGTAAACGGCCGCCGTCATTGCGAGGCGCGAAGCGACGAAGCAATCCAGGCTTCCTTCCTGATTCTGGATTGCTTCGCTTCGCTCGCAATGACGCGGAGAGAAATTTTCCATGACCGACGCTGACATCGACGACCGCCTGATCGAGCAGGGGCGAAAGCTGTTCGCCGGCCAGTGGACCTTCGTCTGGGCCTCGCCGTCGATCGAGACCTTGCCGCCGATGGGGCCGATCGAGATCGCCTTTGCCGGCCGCTCCAACGTCGGCAAGTCCAGCCTGATCAATGCGCTGACCGGCCAGGCCAGCCTAGCGCGGACCTCGCACACGCCCGGCCGCACCCAGGAGCTGATCTTTTTCATAGGGCCGGAGAATACGCCGCTGCGGCTGGTCGACATGCCCGGCTACGGCTATGCCTCGGCGCCCAAGACCAAGGTCGCGTCCTGGACCACGCTGATCCATCAGTTCCTGCTCGGGCGCGCGACGCTCGCGCGCGTCTATGTGCTGATCGATTCCCGGCACGGGCTGAAGGACGTCGATCGCGAGATCCTGACCACGCTCGACAAATCCGCCGTCAGCTACCAGATCGTCCTCACCAAGGCCGACCAGGTCAAGCCCGGCGAGCTCGCGGCCCGCACCGCCGAGACCGAGGCGGAGCTTGCCAAACATCCGGCGGCCTTCCCCCAAGTGCTGTCGACCTCCTCGCGCGCCGGCAACGGCATGGCCGAATTGCGCGCAGCGGTCGCGCGGCTATTGAACGAGCGCGTCGCGTGAGCCGGGCGTTGCGCATCCTGATCGCGGCTGCCGGGTTGCTGGGCGCGTCGGGCGTCGCCGTCGCCGCGATGGCCGCACACGAAGCCGATGTCGCGCGGCTGCTGCCGGCCGCTGCCATGCTCCTTTTCCATGCCTGCGCCCTGCTCGGCGCGGTGGCGCTGGCCGAACGCGGCCTGATCCATCCCCGGATCGGATTGGTCGCGGCCTGCGGCTTCGTCCTCGCAGTCGGTCCTGTTCTCCGGCGACCTGGTGATTCGGCATGTGACCGGCAACCGGCTGTTTCCGTTCGCCGCGCCCACCGGCGGCACGCTCCTGATCGCGAGCTGGCTGGTACTGACGCTCTCGGCGCTCTGGCCGCGGCGCGCGTAACGGACGCTTTCCGCACCGGCCGCAATCGGCTAGAAGGCTGCGCGATTGTCCCTGCCAGCCGAGATCCGATATCCATGACCGACGCGACCGAGATCAGCCCGCTCGATCAGGCCCGAATCCTGTCCGAAGCGCTGCCGCACATGCAGGAATATGATGACGAAACCATCGTCATCAAATATGGCGGCCACGCGATGGGCGCCGAGGAGACAGCCAAGGCGTTCGCGCGCGACATCGTGCTGCTGGAACAGACCGCGATCAACCCGGTGGTCGTGCATGGCGGCGGGCCGCAGATCGCGACCATGCTCAAGCGCCTCGGCATCGTCTCGGAATTCGCCGCCGGCCTGCGCATCACCGATGCCGCAACGATTGAAATCGTCGAGATGGTGCTGGCCGGCTCGATCAACAAGCAGCTCGTCGGCTACATCAACGCCGCCGGCGGCAAGGCGGTTGGCCTGTGCGGCAAGGACGGCAACATGGTGAAGGCGTCCAAGACGACGCGCACCATGATCGATCCCGATTCCAACATCGAGAAAGCGATCGATCTCGGCTTCGTCGGCGACCCCGACAAGGTCGATCTCACGCTGCTCAACCAGATTATCGGCTACGAGCTGATCCCGGTGCTGGCGCCGCTTGCGACCTCGCATGACGGCCAGACGCTGAACGTCAATGCCGACACCTTCGCCGGCGCCGTGGCGGGCGCGCTGAAAGCCAAGCGCCTGCTGCTGCTCACCGACGTGCCGGGCGTGCTCGACAAGTCGAAGAAGCTGATCCCGCAATTATCGGTGAAGGACGCGCGCAAGCTGATCGCCGACGGCACCATCTCCGGCGGCATGATCCCGAAGGTCGAGACCTGCATCTACGCGCTCGAACAGGGCGTGCAGGGCGTCGTCATCCTCGACGGCAAGGTGCCGCACGCCGTGCTGCTGGAGCTGTTCACCAACCAGGGCACCGGCACGCTGATCCACAAGTGAGCGGGCATTACCAACTTCTCCTCATGGCCGGGCAAAAGCGCGAAGCGCCTTCGCGCAGATGACCCGGCCATCCACGGCTTGTGTGCGGCAGAGAAAAAAGGGCGTGGATGCCCGGACCTTCGCCGCGCCGAAGGGGCTTCGGCCCCGCAGGCGGGTCAAGCCCGGTCATGACGATGCGGAGATATCTGGACCCGCAACACACACGTGGATTCGCAGCGCTCTTGCTCTGTCTGCGGCCCTCGTCGCATTTCTCGCCGCCGCCGCACCGGCCGCGGCTGACCTGAAGATCTGCAACCGCATGAGCTATGTGGTCGAGGCCGCGATCGGCATCGACGACAAGGCGACGACCGCGACGCGCGGCTGGTTCCGGATCGATCCCGCCGCTTGTCGCGTGGTGCTGCAGGGACAGTTGACCGCCGATCGCATTCTGCTGCACGCCCGCGCGCTCAGCCTCTATGGCGCCTCGCCGATCGCGCAGAACGGCAACGACGCGCTTTGCGTGGCGGCATCCGACAATTTCGTCATCGCTGCCGCGCGCCAGTGCCGCGCGGGCCAGACCGCGGTGCCGTTCACCCAGGTGACGCCCACCAAGACCGAAGACGGCAATCTGGTCACCTATCTCGCCGAGGCCGCCGAATATGACGACGAGCAGGCGCGGCTCGCCGGCATTCAGCGGCTGCTCGGCATCGCGGGCTACGACGTCTCGCCGATCGATGGCGTCGACGGGCCGAAGACGCAAGGTGCGCTGGCGGCGTTCCTGAAAAGCCGCGGCCTGTCGTCCGACATCGTGTCGCAACCGAATTTCTTCACGACCATGGTCGACGCGGCGCAGGCGCCCTCACCGACCGGGCTCACCTGGTGCAATGACACGACCTACAAGGTGATGGCGGCGATCGCGACCGAAGACGGCAAGGCGGTGACGAGCCGCGGCTGGTACCACATCGATCCCGGCAAGTGCCTGCATCCCGACATCGCGGGACAGCCGAAGAAGGTCTACAGCTTCGCGGAGGCGGTCGACGCCGACAACCGCACCATCACGGCCAAGGACAAGCCGCTGAACTGGGGTGGGCTGAAGCAACTCTGCACCCGCGATAGCAAGTTCGAGACCACGGATCAGGGCGATTGTCCAAGCCGCGGCTTCGTTGCGACCGGCTTCGCCACCGTCGACATCGCCAGGCGGCAAGACGCTGCGGTTTGCGCCGCCGTGAGTTGGCAGAATGCCGCTGCATATAGCACTGTCGTCCCGGCCTTGTGCGCAATTGCGCACTGGCGCCGGGACCCATAATCACCGGCCTGCGTTTCGATACGCGGTGCCAGCTCCAAAAGAAGGCGATGCCCACTGTGCTCACTCATAAGGGCCGCGGCGTATGGGTCCCGGCTCGAAGGCCGGGACGACAGCGGAATGCGGAGATGCGGCGTGCGCCTAACTGAGAAGTTGAGAACACGATGACAGCAACGCGCGCCTTCGACCACATCGATACCTGGGTGTTCGATCTCGACAACACGCTGTATCCGCATCACGTCAATCTGTGGCAGCAGGTCGATGCCGCGGATCGGCGAGTTCGTCGCCAACTGGCTGAAGGTGCCGGCAGAGGAAGCGCGGCGGATCCAGAAGGACTATTACCGCCGCTACGGCACCACGATGCGCGGCATGATGACCGAGCACGGCGTGCATGCCGACGATTTCCTCGCCTATGTGCACAAGATCGATCACTCGCCGCTGGAGCCCAATCCGGCGATGGGCGCCGCGATCGAGAAGCTGCCCGGGCGCAAGCTGATCCTGACCAACGGCTCGGTCGACCATGTCGACGCGGTGCTGGCGCGGCTCGGCATTTCCGGTCACTTCCACGGCGTGTTCGACATCATCGCGGCCGAGCTGACGCCGAAGCCGGCGCCGGAGACCTACCAGAAGTTCCTGGCGCTGCATGCCGTCGATCCGACGCATGCCGCGATGTTCGAGGATCTCGCCCGCAACCTCGTGGTGCCGCACGATCTCGGCATGACCACCGTGCTGGTGGTGCCCGACGGCACCAAGGAGGTGGTGCGCGAGGACTGGGAGCTCGAGGGCCGCGGCGAGCCCCATGTCGATCACGTCACGGATGACCTGACGGGATTTTTGCAGGGGCTGGTGAAGCCGTAAGTGCTGATGAGACGATAGGAGCCGACCACCACCATCGTCGTTCCCCGCGCATGCGGAGGACCCGGTACGCCGCGGCTTCTCGATCGATCACTGCTCTCTCTGAATACTGGATCGCCCGCCTTCGCGGGCGATGACACATTGCTAGCAACTGCAGATCGCTGCGTCGAAGCAGCCACCCTCACTTCGTCAGCGGGCAGCCGCTTTCCTTGGCGGTGAAGAAGGCCTTGTCGCCGGGGACGGTCGCGAGCAGCTTGTAGTAGTCCCATGGCTTCTTCGACTCGGCCGGCGACTTGACCTCGAACAGATACATGTCGTGGACCATGCGCCCATTCTCCAGCACCTTGCCTTTCGCGAAGGCATCGTCGACCGGCAGCTCCTTCAGCTTCTTCGCCACGGCATCCGAGTCCTTGGTGCCTGCGGCCTTCACTGCCTTGAGATAGGACAATGTCGCCGAATAGGTGCCGGCGTGGATCATGCTCGGCATCCGCCCGGTGCGCTTGAAGAAGCGCTCGGAGAAGGCGCGCGACTGGTCGTCGTGATCCCAATAGAAGCCTTCGGTGAGGACCAGCCCCTGCGCCGCTTCGAGACCAAGGCCGTTGACCTCGGCGAGCGTCATCAGCAGGCCGGCGAGTTTCTGGCCGCCCTTGACGATGCCGAATTCGGCCGCCTGCTTGATCGAGTTGGTGGTGTCGAGACCCGCATTGGCCAGCCCGATGATCTTGGCTTTCGAGCTCTGCGCCTGCAGCAGGAACGACGAGAAGTCCGACGAGTTCAGCGGAATCCGCACCGAGCCGAGCACCTTGCCGCCATTGGCGGTGACGATGTCGCTGGTATCCTTTTCCAGCGAGTAGCCGAAGGCGTAGTCGGCCGTCAGGAAGAACCAGGTATCACCGCCTGCCTTGACCAGCGCGCCGCCGGTGCCGACCGCGAGTGCATGGGTATCAAACGCCCAGTGGAAGCCGTAGGGCGTGCAGGCGTCGCCGGTGATGCGCGAAGTCGCGGCGCCAACGACGATGTCGATCTTCTTCTTTTCCGCCGACAGCTGCTGCACGGCGAGCGCGACCGATGAGGTCGTCAGCTCGGTGATCATGTCGACACCTTCGGTGTCGTACCAGCGCCGCGCGATCGAGACCGCGAGATCGGGCTTGTTCTGATGGTCGGCCGTGACCATCTCGATCTTCTGGCCAAGCACTTCGCCGCCGAAATCCTCGATCGCCATCTTGGCCGCCTCGACCGAATATTTGCCGCCGTAATCGGCGTAGACGCCGGATTGATCATTGAGGATGCCGATCTTGACCTGAGCCGACGCTGGCGCGGCCATCACAAGCGCCCCGACCGCGACGACTGCCAACAAGCCCGATTTCATATGCTTCTCCCAGCCATTTTTGTTTGATTTGTCTAGAGCGCCTCGACAGCGCCAGCAGATGTTACGCGATAAGCCCGTCCTCGCCCACTCCGGCAGCCAAATGACAGCTAAGCGCTGAGGTTAGAGCGGTTCTTAGACCAGTTCCAGCCTCACCTCCCGTTGAGCCGCGGAATATTGCCGCCCGTCATCTGTCCTTCCCGTAACGATGCGGCGGACCGTCGCAGTGATGATTGCATGCGTAACGGGGGAGCGGATGGCCGCGGCGCTGGACACGAGACATATGACAAGCGAGCGAGCGCGCTTGCTGAGCGGCTGCACCGCGCTGCTCTGCATGTTGCCCGTGCTCGGCGTGAACGCAGCGCGAGCGCAGGGTGCGGCACCCGAGCTGCCACCGGTTCAAGTGGAGGCGCCCAAGCACCGCGCGGCTGCGCCGAAGCGGACCACGACAGCTGGTGCGACGGCGGCGGTGCGCCGACGCTCAACGCGCGTGGCAACGCCCGCAAGTCCCGCCGCAACCACCACGACGGCGGCGGGCGACGACGGCAACGGCCCGAACAACAACAATTCCGGCCCGCCCCTGAGCCAAATTCCCGGCGTCGGCAAAACCGGCACCAAACTCGGCGACCTCGCCGCCAGCGTGCAGATCATCCCGCGCGAGGTGCTCACCGAGCAGGGCGCGACCGCGCTGAAAGATGCCGTGAGCAATGCCAGCGGCATCAATACCGGCGGACAGGACTCGCTCGGCTATTTCGATCATTTCCTGATCCGTGGCCTGAACGCGCAGGTCTATACCGACGGCTTCTCGGATGGCGATCAGCTCGGCGGTCTCTCCCATTCGCTCAACGGCGTGCGGCGGGTCGAGATCTTGGAAGGCCCGGGTTCGGCGCTGTTCGGCAGCGGTCCCCCCGGCGGCACCATCAACATCATCCATTACGATCCTTCGCCGGTATTCCATTGGGGCACGAGCCTGCAGGCGGGCTCCTACGGCACGGCCGTCAACAGCAACTACGTTACCGGGCCGACCACGATCCAGGGCCTGAACTACCGCATCAACTCAACCTTCGCGCGGGCCGACGGCTTTCGCGATCTCGGCTACCGGGATTACGAGATCCGGCCGGAATTCACCTGGCACGTCGGCGACCACACGCTGAACTTCTCGCTCGATGTCCGGCATCTGGACCAGACGCCAGATTCATACGGCCTGATCTATCTGGGCGGCCAGCCCATCACCGGCGTGTCGACCAGCGCCAAATATTCGACGCCGTTTTCCTTCGCGCATCAGGACTACATCCGGCCGACCGTGAGCGATCGGTGGGACGTCACCGATTTCCTGACCATCAACAACCGTTTCTCTTATACCCAGCGCAGCATCGATGTGATGCGCAACAATGACAGCATGAACGCCACGGGCACGCATATCGTCGGCAACGAGCTGGTCGGCCGGCAGCTCCGCTCGCAGGACGATTCGGACCAATTCTTCGACTATCAGTTCGAGCCGGTCTGGAAATTCTATACGGGTCCCGTGCACCACACCTTGCTGACTGGCTTCGAGTATCAGCACGAAATCCTGGACACACGGCGCGTCACCGCCGACCTGCCGAACATTACCAATATCTTTAACCCGACCCCGCCCGAGCTGTCGCCGGCTTCGCTGTCGTTCCAATGCGATGCCAAACATTCCTGCGACAACGACCATCTGGTCGGCAATTTCTACGGTCTCTACGCCACCGACCAGATCGGCCTGACCGACAAATGGAAGCTGCGCCTCGGCGTGCGCCAGGACTGGTTCGATACCGAGCTCGATCCACTGATCACCGTGCCGGGCCGCTTCACGTCGACCGGCGCGCCGATCATCGCCAGCGCACCCTTGACCCGCAGCGACATGCCGGTGAGCTGGAGCGTCGGCACGCTCTATCATCTGTTCCCCGGCATCTCGCCCTATGTCGGCGTGTCCAAGAGCTATCTGACCAATTTCAACTCGGAGAACACCCAGAACGGCATCGGTGCCCCGGAATCGGCCCTGCAATATGAGGCCGGCATCAAGTTCGCGCTGCTCAATGACAAGGTCACCCTGAACACCGCGGCGTTCAATGTCTCGCGGGACAACGTGGCAACGTTGATCAGCGCGACCGACACCATCGTGTTCGACAGCCAGCTGACCAATGGCGTCGAGGCCTCGCTCGATGCCAAGGTTACCGATCAATGGCACCTGCTCGCCAATGCGACATTCCAGAACGCGGTGATCACCTCGGCACCGCAGGCAGTCACGAGCTTGGGCAATCGCCCGCAGGGCGTGCCTGCCACCATGGCCAATCTCTGGAGCACCTATAAATTCGCAATCGGAGGCATCCAGGGATTTCAGGTCGGCGCCGGCCTGAACTACCGCGACCGGACCTGGTCTGATCCGACCAACGTCAATTCCGTGCCCGGCTATGTCATCGGCAATGCGATGGTCGGCTGGGACAACGCCAATTGGGGCGTGGCGCTGAACGTGAAGAACATCACCAATGAGCGCTACTTCATCGCCGCCAACGGCGCCGGCGGTTTCGTCGGCGAAGGCTTGAGCGCCTTCCTCACGGTCCGCTATCACGAGTAGGCGCGGGTCGCGCCGCGTTCACCGAATACGACCGGTAGTCCGATTCCGTCGCGATCGGACATTTGGTCGCATCCAGTCATGCCCGTGCACTGCAGCACCGCATTTCTCCCGACGAAAGCCAACCTGCGCCGCTCCCGATGATTGCGGCGCACACAGCCGCATCATCCCAATTGCGGAGATTATGCGTCGGCTGCCGGGTTGCCTGGACTCGGTGCGCTCGGTATCGTCCTGGCATGCAAGCCGAAGCAACCGCCATCAAGGCAAGACGGCTTGAAGGGAGGAAACCATGCGGAGCGCGCGTGCGTTCGCCGCTGCTGTCTTGTCGTTGCTTGCGATCGCGACGGTCGCACGGGCGGATGAACCGAAGCACGGCGGCATCTTCCGGATCTATCATCGCGACAGCCCGGCCAATGCCTCGATCCATGAGGGCGCGACCTATTCAGTCAACATACCGTTCATGCCGGTCTTCAACAACCTGGTCATCTACGACCAGAGCAAGCCGCAGAACAGCATGGACGACATCGTGCCCGACCTCGCGGAGAGCTGGGCCTGGAGCGACGACAAGACCACGCTGACCTTCAAGCTGCGGCAGGGCGTCAAATGGCATGACGGCAAGCCGTTCACGTCGGCCGACGTCAAATGCACCTTCGACATGCTGATGGGCAAGTCGCCACAGAAGTTCCGGCAAAATCCGCGCAAGGCCTGGTACGAACAGGTCAACGAGGTCACGACCAATGGCGACTTCGAGGCGTCCTTCAAGCTGAAGCGGCCGCAGCCGTCGCTGCTAGCGCTGCTCGCCTCCGGCTACACGCCGATCTATCCCTGCCATGTCTCGCCGGCCGAGATGCGCACGCACCCCATAGGCACCGGTCCGTTCAAGTTCGTCGAGTTCAAGGCCAATGAATCGATCAAGCTGACACGTAATCCCGACTACTGGAAGAAGGGCCTGCCGTACCTCGACGGCATCGAGTTCACCATCATTCCGAACCGTTCGACCGCGATCCTGGCCTTTGTCGCCGGCAAGTTCGACATGACGTTCCCGACCGAAGTGTCGATCCCGCTGTTGAAGGACGTCAAGGCGCAGGCGCCGAACGCGGTCTGCGTCGTCGCGCCGACCAACGTCAACACCAACATCATCGTCAACTCCTCCTCGCCGCCGTTCGACAATCTCGACATTCGCCGCGCCATGGCGCTCGCGCTCGACCGCAAGGCGTTCATCTCGATCATGTTCGAGGGCCAGGCCGACATCGGCGGCGCCATGGAGCCAGCACCGGCCGGCCTCTGGGCGATGCCGAAGGAAATGCTGGAGCAGATCCCCGGCTATGGGCCCGACGTCAACGCCAACCGCGAAGAAGCGCGCAAGCTGATGCAAAAGGCGGGCTATGGCCCCGACAAGCATCTCGCGGTCAAGGTCTCGACCCGCAACATCCCGGTCTATCGCGATCCGGCCGTGATCCTGATCGACCAGCTCAAGAGCATCTATATCGATGCCGAGCTCGAAGTGGTCGAGACCGCCAACTGGTTCGCCAAGGTCGCGCGCAAGGACTATGCGCTCGGGCTCAATCTGACCGGCAATGCCGTCGACGATCCCGACCAGACCTTCTACGAGAACTACGCCTGCGGCTCGGAGCGCAACTACACCAACTATTGCAACAAGGATATCGAGAAGCTGTTCGATGAGCAGTCGGCCGAGACCGACATCGAGAAGCGCAAGAAGCTGGTGTGGGAGATCGACAAGCAAGCTGCAGGAGGACGTCGCCCGGCCGATCATCTTCCACAGCCGCATGGGGACCTGCTGGCAGCCTTACGTCAAGGGCATCACCGTCATGACGAACAGCTCCTACAACGGTTACCGCTACGAGAATGTGTGGCTGGACAAATGAGCGGAAAACGTTGAGCTGACGGAAATCGGGAGCAGCCGGTGTTTGCCTATATCGTGCGCCGCCTCGCCCTGATGCTCCTGACCCTGATCGGGATCTCGATCGTCATCTTCGTCCTGCTGCGCATCGTGCCCGGCAACATCGTCGACATCCTGTTCGATGCCGCCGGCATGGTCGATCCCGCCGACAAGGCCGATCTGCAGCGCCAGCTCGGGCTCGACCAGCCGATCGCGCTGCAATATCTGCATTGGATCGGCGGCCTGCTGCATGGCGACCTCGGCTATTCCTACGTCTCCGAGAAGCCGGCGCTGCAGGAGATCCTGCCGCGAATTCCGATCACCGCGCGGCTTGCCGCCTTCGCGCTGCTGTTCTCCGCCTCCATCGGCATTCCGCTCGGCGTGCTGAGTGCCGTCTATCAGGGCACGCGGCTCGACTATGCCTTGCGCGTGGTCAGCCTCAGCGGCTTGTCGCTGCCCTCGTTCTGGCTCGGACTTTTGATCCTGATGGCATCGGTGGCGATGTTCGGCAGCATCCCGATCTTCAATCCCGATCCCGAAGACATTTGGCGAGATGTTTTCGACCTACTGCCTGCCTTCGATGGCGGTCGGCTTTCGCTCTTCGGCACTGACCATGCGGATCACCCGCTCCTCGATGCTGGAGGTGCTGCGGCAGGACTATATCCGCACCGCGCGCGCCAAGGGCGCCTCCAACGCGTCGGTGAACTTTCACCACGCGCTGAAGAACGCGATCCTGCCGGTTATCACCGTGGTCGGCATCGAGGCTGCGTTCCTGATCGGCGGCCTCATCGTCACCGAGACCGTGTTCAACATTCCCGGCATCGCCCGCTTCCTGGTCGAGGCGATCCGCTGGCGCGATTATCCGATCGTGCAGAACCTGGTGATGCTGATCGCGGTTGTCGTCGTCAGCGCGAATTTCATCGTCGACATGCTCTACGCGGTGTTCGATCCGCGTATCCGCTATTCGGAGTGAGGCAGGCCGCATGACCGCCATCAATCTCGATCGCGAGCTGAAGCGTGCCGGAGCCGGCGCGCAAGGATTGCGTTTCCTGTCCTTCATGGCGCGGCGTCATCTGCTCGGCACGATCGGGCTTTGCATCATGCTGGTGTTCGTGCTGTCGGCGATCTTTGCTGATCTGATCTGCCGCTACGATCCGCTGACGGTGGATTCCGCGCATGCGCTGGCGCGGCCCGATTTCAGGCACTGGATGGGCACCGATTCGTTCGGCCGCGACGTCTGGAGCCGCATCATCCATGGCGCGCGCATTTCGCTGGCGGTCGGGATCGGCTCGACCACGCTCGGCGGCATTTTCGGCATCGCGATCGGCCTGGCCTCGGGCTATCTCTCCGGCTGGGTCGATCTGGTGTTCCAGCGCGTCACCGACATCTTGCAGGCACTGCCGCTGCTGGTGCTGGCGCTGGTGATGACCGCGGCGCTCGGGCCGTCCTTGCCCAATGTGATCATCGCGATCGCGATTCCGCTGGTGCCGGTGGTGTCGCGCGTGGTCCGCGCCAACACGCTGGCGCTGCGCGAGCAGCCCTTCGTAGAGGCGGCGAAGTCGATCGGCATGAGCGACATGCGGATCGCGCTGCGCCACGTGTTGCCGAACACCCTGGCGCCGCTGATCGTGCTCGCCACCGCGCAGCTCGGCTCGACCATCCTGACCGAGGCCGCGCTGTCCTTCCTCGGCCTCGGCGTTCCCGAGCCCTATCCGTCCTGGGGGCGCATGCTGTCGGAATCGGCGGCCGAATATGTCCGCGTTGCGCCGTGGCTGGTGATCTTCCCAGGCATGGCTATCAGCCTCGCCGTGTTCGGCACCAATCTGTTCGGCGATGCGCTGCGTGATCTCCTCGATCCGAGGCAGCGCAGCTGATGCACGGACCCCGCATGGAGACACCGATCCTCGAAGTGACAGACCTGCAGACGGTGTTCTTCACCAATTCGGGCCTGTTCAAGGCGGTCGACCATGTCTCGTTCAGCCTCAGACGCGGCGAGACCTTGGCGATCGTCGGCGAATCCGGCTGCGGCAAGAGCGTCAGCGCATTGTCGATCATGCGCCTGGTGCTCGACCCGCCGGGACGCATCATCGGCGGCCAGGTCCTGCTCGACGGCACCGATTTGCTCGCGCTCAGCGACGCCGGGATGCGCGACGTCAGGGGCAACCGCATCTCGATGATCTTCCAGGAGCCGATGACCTCGCTCAATCCGGTGATCCGGATCGGCGACCAGATCGCGGAAGCCGTGCGGCTGCATCGCAACGTCTCCTCGCGCGAGGCCCGGGATCGTGCCGTCGAGATGCTGAAGCTGGTGCGCATGCCGGAAGCGGCGCGGCGCGCGCGCGATTATCCGCATCAGCTTTCCGGCGGCATGCGCCAGCGCGCCATGATCGCAATGGCGCTGGCCTGCCGTCCGGCGCTCCTGATCGCCGACGAGCCGACCACCGCGCTCGACGTCACCATCCAGGCGCAGATTCTCAACCTGATGCTGGAGCTGCAGCAGGAGCTCGGCATGGGACTGATCCTGATCACGCACGATCTCGGCGTGGTGGCGCAGACCGCCCAGCGCGTCGTCGTGATGTACGCCGGCCGCAAGGTCGAGGAAGCGGATGTGGAGACGCTGTTCGAACAGCCGCTGCATCCCTATACGCGCGGCCTGATGGCCTCGATGCCCAGGCTGCCGCTGGCCGGCGAAGCGCAGGCGCGGCTGACGGAGATCTCCGGCACCGTGCCGTCGCTGGTGCGGCTGCCGCCCGGCTGCGCTTTTGCACCGCGCTGCGCGCTCGCCGTCGACCGCTGCCGCAGCGAGACGCCGCCGCTGCAGAGCTTCGGTCATGATCATCAGGTCGCGTGCTGGCGCGCCGGCGAGATTGTGGAGGCCTCGTGAGCGACGCGCAGCCTGCCCTGCTCGAGGTCAAGGACCTCGTCAAACATTACCCGGTCCGCAGCGGCGTGCTGCGCCGGCGCGTGGGCACCGTGCACGCGGTCGATGGCGTCAGCTTCTCGCTTGGTGCCGGCGAGACGCTCGGGCTGGTCGGCGAATCCGGCTGCGGCAAGTCGACGGTGGCGCGCAGCGTGCTGCGGTTGATCGAGCCGACCTCTGGCCAGATCGCGATCGATGGCGCCGACATCACCCGCCTCACCAAGTCCGAGCTGCGTCCGGCCAGGCGATCGATGCAGATCGTGTTCCAGGATCCGTTCGCCTCGCTCAATCCGCGCATGCGTGCCGGCGACATCGTCGGCGAGCCGCTGGCCGTGCATGGCCTCGCGAGCGGCGAACAGCGGCAGGCGCGGATCGCGGAGCTGTTCCAGCAGGTGGGCCTGCGGCCGGACCAGATGCGCAACTTCCCGCATCAGTTCTCCGGCGGCCAGCGCCAACGCATCTGCATCGCCCGCGCACTGGCGCTATCACCGCGGCTGATCGTCTGCGACGAGCCGGTGTCCGCCCTCGACGTCTCGATCCAGGCCCAGGTGATCAATCTTCTGATCGACCTGCAGCGCCGCCACGGCCTGTCTTATTTGTTCATCGCGCATGATCTCGCCGTCGTCGCCCATATCAGCCACCGGGTTGCGGTGATGTATCTCGGCCGCATCGTCGAGATCGCGGACAAGACTGAGCTGTTTCACAATCCGCGCCATCCCTACACGCGGGCGCTGCTGGCCTCGGTGCCGTCTCCCGACCCGAAGCAGAGGCGGCCGACACCGCTGGTCGATGGTGACGTGCCGAGCCCGGTCGATCCGCCCTCGGGCTGCGCCTTCCATACCCGCTGCCGGTTTGCGTTTGCCCGGTGCAAGACAGAGCGGCCAGCGCTGCGCGACGTCGGCGCAGGGCATCAGGTCGCCTGCCTGCTGAACGACGGCGCCGGGCTGTGACCAGCGCTGACGAACGAGAGCGCCGCTATTTCGGCGGCCGCAGCCCCGGTGACGACAGCCACGCGTCGATGCGCGACGCCGTCTCCGCCAGATGGGCCTTGCGCAGCAGTGCGTCGCGCTCCTTGCCAGATGGCATCGCTGTCGCGCGTATCCGCGCCTGCTCCGCTTCGCGGGCAAGACGCTCCTGCAACGTGGTGGTCTGCTTGAACCGTCTTTGCATGACGGGCTCTCCAGCACCGGCGAAGAACGACCAATTTCCCCACTTGGCAAATCGTGCCCGGCGGGACACATCAGCGCAAGCCGGCTTTTTTCGATCTACGCCGGAACCAATTCGCGTTCTGTGCGTTTCGCAACAACTCGCCGGGTCACCGCCCAGCGTGATGCTGTTCTGCGTCCATACACCAGAGCAAGGAGACACTGTCTCCTAAGAGCTTCGGCCCGCTCACATTCGCGCTGTCCGGCCTCGGCCGGGCGCGTGCCATCTTGAGTTTTTCGGGGATCTGGCCGTTAGTAAACACCGGCCGAATCCGCTTCGATCCCGTTCCTCCAAGGAGCCCGCCACGTGCACGGAAAGCCCGGCGCCCCTCCTGCGATGCCCGCGACCCAGAGTTCATCGACCTATCTCGCCGCGATCGTCGCTTCGTCCGCCGACGCGATTCTCGGCACCACGCGGGATGGTACGATCAGAAGCTGGAACGCGGCCTGCGAGCGCCTGTTCGGGCGGACGTCCGAGGAAATGATCGGGCAGTCCGTGCTGGAGATCGTTCCCGGCGAGCTGTGGGATGAGGAGCAGGCGACCCTTGCCCGGGCGGCCTCGGGCGCTTCCATCGAGAACTACGAGACCGTGCGCCTGGCGGCAGACGGCCGTCCGATCGAGGCAGCGGTCACCCTTTCACCGATTCGTGACGCCTTCGATGTCGTGATCGGTGTCTCCAGCGTCATTCGCGACATCGGCGAGAAGAAGCAGGCCGAACGCGGCGCCGCGATGCTGGCCGCGATCATCACGTCCACGACCGACGGCGTGGTCAGCAAGACGCTGGACGGCATCGTCACGAGCTGGAACAAGAGCGCCGAACGCATCCTCGGCTTCACCGAAGCCGACATGCTGAATCAGTCGATCCGCAAGATCATCCCAGGCGACCGGCAGACGGAAGAGGATCGCATCCTGGCGACCGTGCTGCTTGGCGATATCATCGATAATTTCGAGACGGTGCGGCTCCGCAAGGATGGAGCATTGATCGACGTGGCGGTCACGGTGTCTCCGGTTCGCGATGCCGCGGGGCGCATTGTCGGCGCCTCCAAGATCGTTCGCGACATCACCGACAAACGGCAGACCCGGGATCAGCTCCACACGCTGCTCGCCGAGGTCAACCATCGCAGCAAGAACCTGCTGTCGCTGGTGCAGGCGATCGCACGCCAGATGACCAGGCAGGGCCAGCAGCTCGATCTCGACAACTTCCTCGAGCGGCTGCAGGCGCTGGCAGGCAATCAGGATCTGCTGATCCAGAATGGCTGGCGCTTCATCCCGCTCGCCGATCTCATTCGTTCGCAACTGCGCAGCTTCGGCGATGTAATCGGAAGCCGCATCCGGATCGAAGGGCCGCCCATCGAGCTGACGCCGGAGTCGGCGCAGGCCATCGGCATGGCGATGCACGAGCTTGCAACCAATGCAGCCAAATATGGCGCGCTTGCCAACAATGAAGGCTGGATCGATATTGGCTGGACGCGCGACAATTCGAGCTTCGCCATGCACTGGATCGAGCAGGACGGCCCACGGGTGACGCTGCCGACCCGCAGCGGTTTCGGCAGCAAGGTGATCTCCGACATGGTGCGGCTTAGCCTAGACGGTGCGGTCGAGGTCCTGTTTCCGCCTTCCGGATTACGCTGGCATCTGACCTGTCCGATCGAGCGCATCACACGCGGCCGCGGCGATGCCTGACGCCGAGCGGCCCCGAATCCTGATCGTGGAGGACGATCCGCTGATCGGCTTCGATCTCGCCGTCGAACTCGAAGCGCACGGCTTCGCCATCGTCGGCGTGGCACCGAATGTCGCCAAAGCGCTCGCGCTGTTTCAGGATCAAGGCTGCGACGTCGCCATCCTCGACGTCAATCTCGGTCGCGAGACGTCGGCACCGATTGCGCGCACGCTGGCCGCAGCGCAGGTCCCTTTCGTTGCCGTCACCGGTTATTCCATCGACCAGTGCCCGCGCGAATTCGCCGCCGTGCCGCTACTATCAAAACCGTTCCAGACCGCGCGGCTGGTCGCCGAGCTGAAGCGGCAGATGCCGCACGCCTGAGCGAGCGGTTCACGCTGCAGCGATCTCGACCACGATCCGGCCGGTCGTCACCTGCTCGCCTTCCATCACCGCGATCGCGGACACCGCGCCGGCAATGCCGGCCGTATGCACGTGCTCCATCTTCATGGCTTCCAATGTCAGCACCGGCTGGCCCGCAGCGACGCGCTCGCCCGGCCGCACCAGGATGGCCGCGACCCGGCCGCTGAGCGCGGCACGAACTTTGCCGTCGCCGCTTGTGCCGGCCCGCGCCTCGGGCGGCGCCAGGGTGAGATCGCGTACCACCAGCGCGGCGCCGCGGCGCTGCAGCCAGAGCTGATCGCCCTCGCGAAGGAAACGCACAGCTTCCATCACGCCACCATGCCGGAAGCGGACGATGCCGCTGCTGAGCTCATCGAGCGCGAAGCGCTGCGCATCGCCATTGCTGCCGACGACATAGTCGCCGTCGCGCTCGCGCAGGACGTCGCATTCGTGCAGCGTTTCGCCGATCTGGAAACGCAGAGGCGCTGGAAAACTCGCGCCGAGGGAGCGGCCATAGCGCCATCGTTGCGCATGCGGCTGGCTGAGATGGAGCAGCAACGCGGCCAGCGCGATGTCGTCCGGCGACGCGGTCTGCTGGGCAAAAAGCTCACCGCGATGCGCCTCGATGAAGGCGGTCGTCGCCTGTCCCCGCGCGAACGCGCCATGACGCAGGCAGGACATTAGGAACGAGCGGTTGGTCATGACGCCGAATGCCGTGGTCTGCTCCAGCCCGCTAATCAGCCGCGCCCGCGCCTCCTCTCGTGTCGCACCCGAGCTTATCAACTTGGCGATCATCGAATCGTAGTACGGAGGAATCTCCGCGCCCGATTGTAGCGCGTGCTCGACGCGCAGACCCTCCGGCATCTCCCAGCGCGACATCCGGCCCGATCGCGGCATAAAACCCTGCGCGGCATCCTCGGCGCACAGTCGGACCTCGATGGCGTGCCCGGTGAACGTGACCTCCTCCTGCCGCAACGGCAGCGCCTCGCCGGCGGCGGCGCGAAGCTGCAGCTCGACCAGATCGAGCCCGGTGATGGCCTCGGTGACGGGATGCTCGACCTGCAGCCGCGTGTTCATCTCCATGAAGTAGAACTGGCTGTCGGAATCGAGCAGGAATTCCAGCGTGCCCGCGCCTTCGTAGCGCAGCGCCTTCACCGCCTGCACCGCGACCGCGCCCATTTTTTCCCGCAACTCCGGTGTCACGGCGGGAGACGGCGCCTCCTCGATCAGCTTCTGGTGGCGCCGCTGCACCGAACAGTCGCGCTCGCCGAGATGAACAGCATTGCCATGACGATCGCCGAACACCTGGATCTCGATATGGCGCGGATTTGCGATCGCCCTTTCGAGGATCACGGTGTCGTCGCCGAACGCAGCCGAGGCTTCCGAGCACGCGCTGCGCAGCATGTCCGGAAATGCCGCCGCATCGGTGACCCGCCGCATGCCGCGGCCGCCGCCGCCGGCCACCGCCTTGATCATGATGGGGAAGCCGAGGCGCTGCGCCTCGGCGAGCATCGCGCCCTCGCTCTGGTCCTCGCCCTGATAGCCCGGGACGCAGGGCACGCCGGCGCGCTGCATGATGGCCTTCGCGCCGGCCTTGTTCCCCATCGCATCGATCGCCTCCGCTGAGGGGCCGACGAAAATCAGGCCTGCGTCCTTGCAGGCCGCTGCGAACGCCGCGTTCTCGGCCAAAAAGCCATAGCCGGGATGCACCGCGTCGGCGCCGGTGGCTTTTGCCGCGGCGATGATCGCATCGATGTTGAGATAGGATTGCGTCGGCGGTGCGCCGCCGAGCCGTACCGCCTGGTCCGCCTGCCGAACATGCAGCGCATCGCGATCAGCATCGGAATAAACGGCGACCACTCCGAGACCGAGCCGGCGGGCGGTGCGCGTGATGCGCAGCGCGATCTCGCCGCGATTGGCGATCAGCAGCTTGAGGAACGGCGTGCGCGACATCGGCGCGTGCTCTACGCTCATGGCCGCGCCACCGCGAACTGCATGCGCTGCGGCGTGCGCCTATCCGCCTCGCGACAGATTGCCAGCACTTCCGACAGCACCGCGCGGGTGTCGCGCGGATCGATCACGCCGTCATCCAGCAGACGCGCCGACGTCGCGAATACGTCCATCTGGCCGTCGAACACGTCGATGATCTCCGCCTTCAGCGCGTTCAACCGTTCCTTCTCCACCGGCTTGCCGCGGCGCATCGCTGCCGCCTCGGTGACGATCGCCATGGTCTCGGCGGCCTGCTCGCCGCCCATCACGGCGGTCTTGGCGTTCGGCCAGGAGAAACAGAAGCGCGGATGGAAGCCGCGTCCGCACATGCCGTAATTGCCGGCGCCGAACGACGCGCCGCAATAGATCGTGATCTGCGGCACCGTGGCCGAGGTCACGGCCTGGATCATCTTCGAGCCATGCTTGATCATGCCGGCCTCTTCATAGGCGCGGCCGACGATGTAACCCGTGGTGTTGTTGAGATAGAGAACCGGCGTGCCGGTCTGGCAGCAGGCCTGGATGAAATGGGTGGCCTTGTTGGCGCCCGCCGGATCGAGCGGGCCGTTGTTGGTGATGATGCCGATTGCCTGGCCGTCGATGCGGGCGTGGCCGCACACGGTCGCCGGGCCGTAGTTCGGCGCCATCTCGGCGAAATCGGAATCGTCGACGATGCGCGCGATCACCTGGCGCATGTCGACCGGGCGCTTGTGATCCATCGGCATGATGCCGAGCAGCTCCTCCTGGTCGTAGCATGGCGGCTTGGCCGATGGCGCTTCAGCGGTCGAACGATCCCATGGCAGCGCCGCCATGATCTCGCGCGCGATGCGCAGCGCGTCGCGATCGTCCTCGGCGAGATAGTCGCCGAGGCCGGAGATCGAGGTATGCATCTCGGCGCCCCCGAGCTCTTCCTCGGTTGCGATCTCGCCGGTCGCCGCCTTCAGCAGCGGCGGCCCCGCGAGGAACGCGCGCGTGCGACCGCGCACCATCACGATGTAGTCGGACAAGCCGGTCTGATAGGCGCCACCGGCCGTCGACGAGCCGTGCGTTACCGTCACTACGGGGAGGCCGGCGGCCGACAGCCGCGCCAGATTGCGAAAGATGTTGCCGCCACGGACGAAATCCTCGACGCGGTAGCGCAGCAGATTGGCGCCGGCGCTTTCGACCAGCTGAACGTAAGGCAGCTGGTTCTCCAGCGCGAGCTCCTGCACCCGCAAGGTTTTGTCGATGCCGTAAGGCTGCAACGCGCCGGCATCGATGCCGGAATCGTTGGCGGACACCATGCAGCGGATGCCGGAGACGAAGCCGATGCCGGCGACGACGCCACCGCCCGGAACGCTTTTCGCGGCATCGGGAACATCGAACATGTAGCCAGCGAGCGTCGACAGCTCCAGGAACGGCGCGCCGGGATCGAGCACCAGCGCAACTCGTTCCCGCGGCAACAGCTGGCCACGCTGATGGAAACGATTCTTCGCCGTCGCAGAGGCCCTGCGCGTGCGTTCCTCCAGCTCGCGCATCCGCGCGATCAGGCCGAGCATGCCGTCGCGATTGGCCTGGAATGCGGCGCTGGTGGGAGAGATGGTGTTGTCGATGATGGACATGTGACTTAGCGAATACCCGTGAACTACGACCTCGTCATTGCGAGGAGCGAAGCGACGAAGCAATCCAGACTGCCTTCCTGTCTTTGGATTGCTTCGCTTCGCTCGCAATGACGGCGGCCGTCAATTGACCGTCCCGAACTGCTGCCGCGCTTCCGCAGGTGTCGCGATCTCGCGTCCGGCGCGCCGCGCACAGGCCGCGATCGCCTCGATCAGCTGGCCGTTCGAGGTCACCTTGGTGCCGTCGCCGAGATAGAACGTGTCTTCGAGACCGGTGCGCAGATGACCGCCGAGCTCGGCGCAGCGCTGATGCAGCGGCCAGATCTCGGCACGGCCAATCGCCGTCACCTGCCAATGCGCCTGCGGCAGCTTCAGCTTCAACAGGATCGGCAGCAGCTCCGGATCGGCTGGCATACCGGAGGCGACTCCCATGACGAAGTTGTACTCCAGCGGCCCGTCATACATGCCGGTCTGGCCGTACATGCCGACGCAGCGCACGATGCCGACATCGAAACATTCGAATTCCGGAATCGTGCGCGCATCCTTCATCGCGCTCAAATAGTCCTGGATCTTCTCGACCGAGTTGTCGAACATCATCGGCGGCCAGGCCCAATTGTTGTCAGCCTTGACCTTGAGATAGTTCAGCGAGCCTGCATTGCAGGCGGCGATCTCCGGCCTGGTCTCGCGAATGCAATCAAGCGCGCCTTGATAGTGCGGCCCCGACACGCCGGACGTATGATTGATGATGATTCCGGGACAGGCGTCGCGGATTGCCTGCTGAATCTCGCGGGAGACGCTGACCTCCCAAGATGGTAGATGCCCCTTGCCCGGCGCCTGCTGGCGCAGATGGATGTGCATGACGCTGGCGCCGGCGTCGAACGCGCGCTTCGCCTCGCGCTCCATTTCCTCGGGCGTCACCGGCACGTTGTGCTGCCTGGGATCGGTGAGCACGCCGTTCAGTGCGCAGGTGATGACGGCCTTGTCGCTCATGCGGATGCTCTGACCATGAATGCCTGCGGCCGCGACGCGACCGCCTGCTATCATGCGAAACCGCGCGAATGTAGTTCTTGCGTCAACGCGCTATTGCCAGATCAGCCTGCGCCTCGCCGCTGCGATAGATCGCGAGATCGCGCGAGCCGGAGAAAATCGCGCGCGGCTTCAGGCCGTAGAAGCGGCGAATCGAATGGCTGAAATGGGTCGAATCGGGATAGCCGATGTCCTGCGCCAGATGCGCTAGATTGAGATCCTGATTGGCGAAGTTGAGCAGATGCCGCGCCCGCTTCCAGGCCCGGAACGAGCGGAACGAGATGTCGGTCTGGTCCTTGAACAGATGCAGGAAACGCGACATGGAGAGGCCGACGGCTGCCGCGCAGCTCTCGGCCGTCGCGGGCTCGCCCGAGAAGCGATTGATCAGCGCGATCGCCTTGACCACGCGCGGATCGAGCGTGCGCCGAGGCAATGCCTCGCCGAGGCACAGCCGATCGAAGCTTGGGCTGTCGACGTCGCCACTCAGCGGCCGCTGCAGCAGTTCCGCATAGGCGGCGCGGAGACAGCGGGCGAAGCCTGCAGGATCACGCGACATCTGGCCTGCCAGCCGATCGAGCGTGCCGGCCGGCACGCTCTCGGGTTCGACCCAGACCACGAGCACGGTGCGATAGTCGCTTTCAATGGTATGCTGACAGTTCGGCTGCACCACCAGGAGCTCGCCCTCGCGCATCTCGCCACCTTCCGGCGTGAGCCGCAAATGGCCGGCAAGCGCGACATAGACATGAAATGCACCCAAGCAACGCTGGCGCGGACGGCCGAGCAGCCCGGCATAAAAGACGCGGTCCGGCGTGATCAGCATCAGATGGCCGGAGTCCCGGCCGCAGCTCACATCCATGGTGGTTCCTCCTGGGCAGCTCTGTCGGCCGCCTTGTTGACAAGGACCATAGCGCAAATCGCGGCGCTGTCATGGGCGGGGATGCGCAAATTTTGCTGCGGTTAATCGGTGCAGACATAGTGTCGGATACGCCTGACGAGGCGTGTCATCCCGGGGCGGTCGCGAGCAGCGACCGAACCCGGAATTTCGAGATCGCTGCGCGAGATTGCGGATCTGGCGCTAGCGCGCCATCCCGGAATGACGAGCAAGACAACTCAGGCCCGCACACGCGGCGTCACATTTTGCGCGATGCCGGCGCGCTGCTCGGCCTCCAGCGCGCGCTGGTATCCCGCCCGCGTCTGCAGCCGCGTCCAGTAGGCCGCAACGTTCGGACCAAAATCCTTGGCGAGCTTGAGATTATCCGCCAGCCGCAGCGCATAGCCGATCACGATATCGGCGGCGGTGAAGCGGCCCGCGCATAAATTTTCGGCATTCGCAGTTGCGGCCTCGACCGCGCGCAGCCGCCCCAGGAACCACTTGGCATAATCGTTCGCGACCTGCGCCGAGCGCCGTTCCTCCGGTTCCAATTGGCTGTATCTAAGCACCAGCGTCTGCGGAAAGGTCAGCGTCGCGTCGGAGAAATACATCCAGTTCAGGAAGGCCGCGTAGGACGGCTCGCTCGGATCGACCATCAGCGGCGTCGGACCATGCTTCATGCCCAGATAATGGCAGATGCCGGAGGATTCCGTCATCTTGCTCTCGCCGTCGATCATCAGCGGGATGGTGCCGAGCGGATTGAGCGCGAGATACTCTTTCGCCAGCACACGTGGCGGGAACGGCAGCATCTTCAGCTCGTAAGCGAGGCCGAGCTCTTCCAGCATCCACAGCGGGCGAAACGAGCGGGCGCCGTCGCAATGGTAGAGCGTGATCATCAGGAATGTCCCTTCTTGGATGTGCGCGGCAATTTGCCCATCATCTTGCAGAGAATGTTCCCGCACGCGGGTCAAGCCCGGACATGACGGTGGAGAGCGTCTTCACAATCCCATCTGCCGGCTAGCAAGGTCCTTCATGATCTCCTCGGTGCCGCCGCCGATCGCATTGACCTTGACCTCGCGATAGATGCGCTCGACCTTGACGCCGCGCATGAAGCCGGCGCCGCCGAAGATCTGCACCGCCTCGGAGGCGCAATAGGCCATGGTCTGCGTCGCCTGGTTCTTCATCATGCAGATCTCGGCGACCGGATTGTCACCCTGCTCCAGCCGCCACGCCAGCATCTCCAGCATCGCCTGCGAGGCGGCCACGCGCTGGGCCATGTCGACCAGCTTGTGGCGGATGACCTGGTGCTGCACCAGCGGCTTGCCGAAGGTCTGGCGCTCCCTGGCATAGGCGATCGCCTCGTCGAGGCAGACGCGGGCATAGGCGGTGCAGCCCGCCGCCATGCTCATCCGCTCGCTGTTGAAGTTCTGCATGATCAGCTTGAAACCCTGCCCCTCGTCGCCCAGGAGGTTTTCAACCGGCACGCGGCAGTCGTCGAAATGCAGGGTCGCGGTATCCGACGCCCACCAGCCCATCTTGTCGAGCCTGGTTCGCGTCAGCCCCGGCGTGTCGCCGGGAATCAGAAGCAGACTGACGCCGGCAGCGCCGGCGCCGCCGGTGCGCACCGCGACGGTCAGATAATCGGCGCGGACGCCTGACGTGATGAAGGTCTTCTCGCCGCTGACGATGTAGTGATCGCCGTCACGTCGCGCCCTGGTGCGCAGCGCCGCGACGTCGGAGCCGCCGCTCGGCTCGGTGATCGCAAGCGCTGAGATCTTCTGTCCCGACAGGATCTCCGGCAACACTCGTGCTCTCACCTCGGGCCGCCCCGCCCGCGCGATCGGCGGCGCGCCGATGGTATGGCTCATCAGGCTCGCGCTGATGCCGCCGGCGCCGGCGCGCGCCAGTTCCTGCGACGCCACGATCTTCATGAACTGGTCGGCCGGCACGCCCCCGAATTCTTCAGGGAAACCAAGCCCCAGCAGACCGATCGCAGCCGCCTTGGCATAGAGCGCGCGGTCAAACGCGCCGGCCTCGTCCCAGGCATTGGCGTGCGGCGCGATCTCGCGGTCGACGAAGCGCCTGACCATTTCGCGAAAGGCTTCATGCTCGGCCGTGTAGAACGGACTGGTCATACGCGACATGTCCCACGGCTGCTTCGCTCGCCGTCAGGATGGCTGACACTAACGGTATCCACTTGCGTCCAGTGGCTGACGACCAAATTGGCGAGAGCGTGATAGCCGCCGCCTCTTGCCAGCCACTCAACGCAAGACAGAATGGCCCCATCCCGGCCCACTTCGGCAAAACAAAAAGAGCCGACACAACGCTTCAAGAACGGCGGCGCCAGACCGCCCGCGGCCAGGAGGGACCACCGTGCCAGTGCGGTATTACGACTGGATCGCGCATCATGCGCGCCGGACGCCGGCCAAGACGGCCGTGGCCGATCTCGGCAGCAGCAGGCGTTGGACCTATGCGGAGCTCGATGCGCGGGTCGCACGTCTGGCCGGCCATCTGCGCGATACGCACGGCGTCGGCAATGGCGACCGCGTCGCGGTGCTGGCGCTGAATGCGACCGATACGCTGGAGGTGCAGTTTGCCTGCTTCCGGCTTGGCGCGATCTTCGTGCCACTCAACAGCCGTCTCACCGTGCCGGAGCTGCAATTCATCGTCGGCGACGCTGCGCCAAAGCTGCTGATCCATGACGACGATCTCGCAGAGACGGCGCTGGCCGTGAGTCGGCTGTGCAGCATCCCCGGCACGCTACGCTATGGCACTCATGGTTCCTATGAGCAGGCAATCGCCTCCGCGACGCCGCTCACCGCGATCGAACCGGTCACGCTCGATGACGTCTCCACCATCATGTACACTTCGGGCACGACCGGACGGCCGAAGGGTGCGATGATCACCCACGGCATGACCTTCTTCAATTGCGTCAATCTGGGCGCATTGGCTTACATCACGCCGTCTTCGGTGCTGCTGACCGTGCTGCCGCTGTTCCACACCGGCGGGCTGAACTGCTACACCAATCCGGTGCTGCACGCTGGCGGCACCGTGTTGATCATGCGCGCCTTCGATCCGGGCGCAGCGCTGGCGCTCATCAGCGATCCCGCGCAGCGCATCAATGTCTTCTTCGGCGTACCCTCGATCTACCAGTTCATGGCGCAGCATCCGGCGTTCGTATCAGCCGATTTCAGCCGCCTGACGATCGGCGGCGTCGGCGGCGCGCCGATGCCGATCCCGCTGCTCGAGACTTGGGAAGCCCGCGGCGTCGCCTTGCAGCAGGGTTATGGCATGACCGAGACGTCACCTGCCGTGCTGGCGCTCGATCGCGAGGACGCGGCCCGCAAGGCCGGCTCGGCCGGCAAGCCGGTGCTGCACACGGAGGTGCGGATCGTGCGGCCCGACGGCAGCGATGCCGAGGCCGGCGAACTCGGCGAGCTCTGGGTCAAGGGTCCGAACGTCACGCCGGGCTATTGGAACAGGCCTGACGCCAATGCGTCCTCCTTTACCGAGGGGTGGCTGCACACCGGCGACGCGACCCGCGTCGACGAGGAAGGCTTCTACTACATCGTCGACCGCTGGAAGGACATGTACATCTCCGGCGGCGAGAACGTCTATCCGGCCGAGGTCGAGAACGTGCTGCACCAGATCGGAGCCGTGGCAGAAGCCGCCGTGATCGGTATCGCCGACCCGCAATGGGGCGAGACCGGCCTTGCCATCATCGCGGTCAGGTCCGGCAGCGTTTTGAGCGAAGCCGAGATCCTCGCCCATTGCGCGGCCAATCTCGCCCGCTTCAAATGCCCGCGCATGATCCGCTTTGTCGATGCGCTGCCGCGCAACGCCACCGGCAAGATCCATAAGCCGACCCTGCGCCAGATCTTCTCCACCGCCTCACGCGCCGACCTCGTGCGAGAGGCGTCGTGATCAAGCCGATTTCTCAAGGTCACTTCAAACAGAGGAAGCCAAGGAATGCTGTCGATCACGACCAAGACATTATCCCGGCTCGCGGCGGTAGCCGCATTCACGGTGCTGGCGAGCCAAGGTGCGTTCGCGCAGAAGAAATACGATACGGGCGCGAGCGACACCGAGATCAAGATCGGCAATGTCGAGGCCTATAGCGGGCCGGTTTCCGCCTACGGCGTCATCGGCAAGACCGAAGACGCCTATTTCAAGATGATCAACGATCAGGGCGGCATCGGCGGCCGCAAGATCAATTTCATCTCCTATGACGACGGCTACAGCCCGCCGAAGACGGTCGAGCAGATCCGCAAGCTGATCGAAAGTGACGAGGTGCTCCTGGTATTCAACGCGCTGGGCACGCCGACACAGACCGCTGTGCAGAAATATCAGAACGCCAAGAAGGTGCCGCAGCTCTTCGTCGCCACCGGCGCCAGCAAGTGGAACGATCCGAAGGAATTTCCCTGGACCATGGGCTTCCAGCCGAGCTACCGGGTCGAGGCCCGCATCTTCGCCAAATATATCCTGAAGGAGAAGCCGAACGCGAAGGTCGCGGTGTTCTACGCCAATGACGATTTCGGCAAGGACTATGTCGCCGGGATCAAGGAAATCTTCGGCGCCAAGGCCAAGGACCTGATCGAGGAGAGCTACGAGACCACCGAGCCCTCGATCGAGTCACACATCGTCAAGCTGAAGGACGCCGGGGCCGACGTCTTCATCAACATCGCCACGCCGAAATTCGCAGCTCAGGCCATCAAGAAGATCGCCGAGCTCGGCTGGAAGCCGATGCAGGTCATGACCGACGTCTCGATCTCGATCGGCGCCGTGATGAAGCCGGCCGGCCTCGACGCCTCCGAGGGCGTGCTCTCGGCCGGCTATCTCAAGGATGCGTCCGATCCGCAATGGAAGGACGATGCCGGCATGAAGAAGTTCATGGCCTTCATCCAGAAATACATGCCCGGCGCCGACGTCTCCGATCTCAATTTCGTCTACGGCTACGCCGCGGCGCAGACCATGGTGCAGGTGCTGAAGCAGTGCGGCGACAATCTCACGCGCGAGAACGTGATGAAGCAGGCCGCGAGCCTGAAGGGCTTTGCGCCTGACACCCTGATCCCGGGCATCACCATCAACACCAGCCCGACCGATTTCGCCCCGATCGAGCAGCTCAAGATGATGCAGTTCAAGAATGGCAAGTGGGACTTCTTCGGCGACATCATCAGCGCCGAGGTCGGGGGCTAGACCTCCAAGTTGTCGTCCGGCTCGCTTGCCGGGACGACGGCGGAGCTAGTGCATGAACAGCGCGAACGGCTCTTCCATCGTCTTGCGCAGATGCGCACGGTAGACCGCGTAGTTGGCGTCATCAGCCGTGACTCGGCCGAGCGTCGGATCGGCGATCGCACGCGACGGCAAGAACGCGATCGGGGCCGCGACCGGCGTCAGCAATGAGCCGCGGCCGGCGAGCAAGGTCGTGATGATGCCGTACATCTCGCCGGTGATCGTCGGCCGCGATACGGTGATCAGCCGATGCTGGCCGTGGCGGTTGGTGACGAGATAGACGAAGCCGGACTGGTTGGGGACCGCGACCTCACCGAACTGGGTGAACGCCTTGTCCAGCCGCTCGCCCTCGCGAAACACCAGTGAGGAAGCTGCGGCATCCCATGATATCTCGGTGCGATAGGCATAGACCGCCGCGCCGTCGCCGAAGGACGGCCGCACCGTGACATAGGTGCCTTCGATCCAGGTCACGGCCCGGCGCGAATAGGCACCGAGGCTGTCCGGCGCGATGTCGCCATTCGCGACCGGTACCACAGCCGGCGCGACCGCCGCCTTGCGCAGGGGCACGCCCAGCGCCTGCTCCAGCCGCACGATCGTCGCGAGCGTAAACGGACGGCGGCCGCCAAGCGCCTTCTCCAAAGTCGACAGGCTGAGCTTGGCCTGCTCGGCCAATGCCTGCCGCGACATCCGCCGCCGCGCGATCTCCTCGCGCACGAGGTCCGCAACCTGCCGGCTCTGCTCGTCGGATAGCTCGCTCTCCGGGATCGACATCCTGCCCCCTGCTCCGGACCCGCACCCTTTCTAGCAGACGGACATTCACACACAAACCCGGACAAAGCCGCCGCCGCCGCGCACCACCCGGGCGGACCGCGGCCGGACAAGGCCGATCAATCCGCTCGCCGCCAGACGGCCCCGAGAGCAGCTTTGCAAGCACGCGATCTTCCTTGCGGAGCAGGCAAAATGACCCTCGACGACGACATCGACAACCCTTCTCATTCGATCCTGGCAAGGATCGCCACCGTGCTGCTGTTTCTGCTGGTGCAGGCCGGCGCCGTGCTGGCGGTCGGCCTGACGGCCCTCTTCCTGAACGTCGTGCCGGGTTGGTCGGCCGAGGGACCATCGGGCACGCTGATGAAGCCAGCCGATGCACGCGCCGGCTCGCTCCTCCTCAAGACCGACGAGGGCCTTAGCGACGCGCCGCGGCTAGGCATCGATGTCGACATCACCGTCTCCGGTCCGACCGCGCGGGCGCGGGTCACGCAAGTGTTTCGCAATCCGACCGACCATTGGATGGAGGCGGTTTACGTCTACCCGCTGCCGGCCGGCGGTGCGGTCGACACGCTGAAGATGGTAGTCGGCGATCACATCGTGGTCGGCGACATCAAGGCGCGTGAAGAGGCCAAAATCGTCTACGAGAATGCCAGGCGCGACGGCAAGACCGCGGCGCTGACCGAGCAGGAGCGGCCGAACATCTTCACCAATTCGCTCGCCAATATCGGCCCGGGCGAGACCGTGCTGGTGCAGATCGAATATCAGGAGCCGGTCGCGCGCAACGGCAACGAATTTTCGCTGCGCGTGCCGCTCGTGGTGGCGCCGCGCTACAATCCGGCGCCGATCGTGCAGAGCGTTGATGTGCAGGCCGATGGCAACGGCTGGGGCGTCGCGAGCAACGATCCCGTGCCTGATCGCGCGCGGATCACGCCCACGGTGCTCAATCCTGCTGACAATGCGCCGCTCAATCCGACCAGCATCACGGTGCACCTCGATGCGGGTTTTCCGCTCGGCGAGGTCAAGAGCCGGTATCACCAGGTCAAGATCGAAAGCCCCGATGAGCAGACGCGCGTCGTCACGCTTGCCGATCGCTTTGTGCCGGCCGACCGCGATTTCGAGCTGACCTGGATGCCGCTGGCCACGACCGCGCCTTCGGTCGGGCTGTTCCGCGAACATGTCGGCGACAGCGACTATCTGCTCGCCTTCGTCACCCCGCCGACGGCCGCGCAAATCACCCAGCAACCACGGCCGCGCGAGGTCGTGTTCGTGATCGACAATTCCGGCTCGATGGGCGGCGCCTCGATCCAGCAGGCCAAGGCCAGCTTGCTCTATGCGCTCGGCCGGCTGCAACCCGGCGACCGCTTCAACGTCATCCGTTTCGACGACACCATGACCGTGCTGTTTCCTGCCACCGTGCCAGCCGACGCCGAACACCTCGGCAATGCGATCAGCTTCGTGAACGCGACTGGAGGCGCGCGGCGGCACCGAGATGCTGCCGGCGATGCGCGCTGCGCTGACCGATGACGGCGCGGACACCGACCATATCCGCCAAGTCGTGTTCCTGACCGATGGCGCCATCGGCAATGAGCAGCAGATGTTCGACACCATCACGGCGATGCGCGGCCGCTCGCGCATCTTCATGGTCGGCATCGGCTCCGCACCCAACACCTATCTGATGACCCGCGCCGCCGAGCTTGGCCGCGGCACCTTCACCCATGTCGGCTCGGTCGAGCAGGTCGAGGAGCGCATGCGGGACCTGTTCAACAAGCTCGAAAATCCCGCGGTCACCGGGCTGACCGCAACCTTCTCCGACGCATCCGCCGACCTGACGCCGGCGATCCTTCCTGATGTCTACCGCGACGAGCCGCTGGTGCTGGCGGCCAGGCTCGACAAGCTCGCTGGCTCCTTGCAGATCAAGGGCCGCGTCGGCGACCGTCCCTGGACCGTCACCTTGCCGCTCGCCAACGCCGCCGAAGGCAAGGGCCTGTCAAAACTGTGGGCGCGCCGCAAGATCAGCGATGCCGAGGTGGCGCGCACGATGCGGCAGCTTACGCCTGACGATGCCGACAAGGCGATCCTCAAGCTCGCGCTGGAACATCATCTGGTGACGCGGCTGACCAGCCTGGTCGCGGTCGACGAGACGCCGCGCCGCCCCGAAGGCGCGCACCTCACGCTGAGCGAGCTGCCGATCAACCTGCCCGCCGGCTGGGACTTCGAGAAGGTGTTCGGCGAGCGCCCGCATTTGCCGTCGCCGCCGACAGAGCGTCGGGCCGAAGCCGACGGCAAAGTTCAGCTCGCGGCACTGAAGCGGCCGGTGGTGATGCCTGGACCGAACACGATCACCTTGCCGAAGACCGCAACGGATGCGGAGCTCAGCATGATATTGGGCGCGGGATTGCTGGCGCTCAGCTTGATCGCCTTTGCTGCGAGCCGGCGACGAGTGGCACTCAACTAACATCGTCATTGCGAGCGAAGCGAAGCAATCCAGAAGCCAAGCGAAGACTCTGGATTGCTTCGTCGCTTCGCTCCTCGCAATGACTGGAAAGAGTGCGCCATCAAATGCCCCGCATCCTCCCTCTCCTCCTCGCCGCCATCGGCGCTGAGCTGTTCGGCCATGGCGCCTATATCCATGCCAAGGCCTACGTCGCCCAGGTGCTGCTGGAGCGCGCCTTTGCCGAGACCATCGCAAGCCACCATCCCGTCAAGCCGTGGTCCTGGGCCGACACCACCCCGGTGGCGCGGATCACGGTGAAGCGCATCCGCGCCAGTGCCATCGCGCTGGCCGGCTCGAGCGGCCAGGCGCTTGCCTTCGGGCCCGGCCACGTCGAGCTGACCGCGGAGCCCGGCGAACGCGGCACGGCCGTCTATGCCGCGCATCGCGATACGCATTTCCGCTTCCTGCGCGACGTCAGGATCGGCGACGAAATCGATATCACAAACAGCGACGGCAAGGTGTTCCGCTATCGCGCGGATGCGTCACGAGTCGTCCGGTTCGACGCCTCCGGCATCGATCCCGCAACCTCCGGCCGGGAGCTGGTGCTGTCGACCTGCTGGCCGTTCGACGCGGTGACGCCGGGGCCGGAGCGTTACATCCTGCACGCCACGCTGATTGGGGACGGTGCCTGACCTCGCCCAAATGCACGCTTGGAACCGCCCTTGCGATGATTATTTGTCATTCAGCGGCTCCGTAGGATGGCCCCACGCAATGCGAGGCGATCGATCATGCAATCCCAAGTTCAGTATCTGCCGATCACCCCGGGATTGTTCGCGATCCTGGCGCTCGCATTCGTTGCCCTGGTCATCCTGATCCAGCTCCGGATCCTGCGCTATGCCTATATGAAGCTCGGCCTCGGCCCGGGCATGGCGATGGTGCTGCTGCTCGGCTCGCTGGTCGGCAGCTATTTCAATATCCCCCTGACGGTGCTGCCGGGTCAGAACATCCACTCCGGCGAGGTGATCGACTACTTCGGGATGCAATATGTGGTGCCACTGGTCGAGCACTGGCCGGGCACCGTGCTCGCAGTCAATATCGGTGGCGCCGTGATCCCGACCATCATGTCGACCTACCTGGTGCTGCGTTATCAACTCTGGCTGCGCGCCGCGATCGCCGTGATCGTGATCGCGCTCGTCATCCATGCGATGGCGACTCCGGTGCGCGGGGTCGGCATCGCGGTGCCGGTGTTCGCGCCGGTCCTGGTCACCGCGATCCTGGCCTTTCTGCTGTCGCGTGAGTATGCCGCGCCACTCGCCTATATCGGCGGATCGATGGGCACACTGATCGGCGCCGACCTGATGAACCTCGACCGGATCAATGGCCTCGGCGCGCCGGTCGCCTCGATCGGCGGCGCGGGAACCTTCGATGGCATCTTCCTGACCGGAATCCTCGCCGTTCTGCTGGCAGGCATTGCTGCGCCGTCGCGGCCGGGATTGGCACGGTAAATCGCCATCAAGCACGTTGCCACTGCCGACGACTGTTCATAAGCTCGCCGCGTAAGAGTCTTGCAAAAGACCGCAACGTGGAATTCGAGGACGCTTTATGGACGCTCCAGTGTCGCTATCATCACAACCATGGTCCCCGCAGCCTGATGCCAGCGACACCGTCAGGAGCATCCACGCGATGCTGCACCCGCGCAACATCGTGCTCGTCGGCGCCACCGACAAGCCCGGCAATTACGCCGAGCGCATCTGGAATAATCTGATCAAGTACGGCTACGAAGGCCGACTGTTTCCGGTCAATTCCAAGCGCGAATTCATCTGGGGCGTCCCTTGCTATAAGGATTTCGCTCATTTGCCCGAACCGCCGGATCACGTGCTCGTGCTGGTGCCGGCGCGCTTCGCGGTGCAGGTGATCCGGGATGCTGCTGCCGCAGGCGCACGTTCCGCGACCATCGTCACGTCAGGCTTTTCCGAGTTGCAGGACGAGAACAGCCAGCGGCTGGCCGCCGAGCTGCAGCAAGCCGTGCGTGAGACCGGGCTCGCGGTCACCGGCCCGAATTGCCTCGGCAATCTCAGCGCCGGCGAGAAGCTGTTCACCAATATCGATGACCGCGTCGTCACCATGGCACAGGGGCCGGTCGCGATCGCCGGCCAGTCCGGCGCGATCGTGATGGCGATCCGGCAGACGCTGGAAGATCGCGGCGTCGGCGTCGGCTACATGGTCACCACCGGCAACGAGGCCGGGCTCGAGACGCCGGACTTCATGAGCTATTTCGCCGCCGATCCGAGCATCCGCGTTATCGTGGTGTATCTGGAAGGCGTGCGTAACACCAAGGCGTTCCGCGACGCCTGCAAGGCCGCACGGGCCGCGGGCAAGCCCGTGATCGCGCTCAAGCTGGGCGCGTCCGAAGGCGGCCGCGCCGCCGCGATGGCGCATACCGGGGCGTTGGCCGGCTCGATCGAGACGTTTGACGCGATCGCGACGCGCGAAGGCGTGATCCGCGTGCAGGGCCTCGATCAACTGATCGAGACCACCGAATGCTTCGTTCACGCTGCGCCGCCTGCAGGCGATCGTCTGGCAGCGGTGACGCTATCAGGCGGCAAGCGCGGGCTGCTGATCGATGCCTTCTACGCCGCGGGCCTGAACTTCGCACCACCGTCGCCGGCGGCAAGCGCCGAGCTCGGCGCGATGCTCGGACCCGGCTCGATCGTCGGCAACCCGCTCGATGCCGGCTTTGCCGCCGTGGTCGATCCCACCGTCTACATGCGCGCGATCAAGATCATGATCGACGATCCCGACACCGACATCGTCATCATCGACGCGGAGATGCCGAAAACGCCGCATGAGTTGCGCGAGCGCAATTTGCGGCGCGTCAACGACATGGCGGGCGAGGCGTCAAAGCCCGTGATCTATGTCAGCACGATGTCGATCGGCTTCACCGACTACACCAAGGAGCTGCGTCAGCAGCTGCCTCACATCACCGTGCTGCAGGGGCTCGATCGCGCGGTCAACGCGATCAAGTCGCTGATCGACTACGCATCGCTGCCGAAGCAGGTGCCGGACGTGGTGTCCAGCAGCAAGTCGAGCGCGCGGACGATGTTGGACAAGATCCTGAAGCAGGCGGACGGCGCGGCCCTCGACGAAGTCGCCTCGAAGAAGCTGCTGAAGGCCTACGGCATCCCCATCTCGAAGGAGGGCGTTGCGCAGACGGCCATCGAGGCGGTGAAGATCGCCAAATCAATCGGCTTTCCGGTCGTGGCCAAGGTGGTCAGCCCTGACATCCTGCATAAATCGGATATCGGCGGCGTGGTGCTCGACCTCAAGACACCTGCCGAAGTAGGCCGTGCGTTTGCCGACATCACCGCGCGGGTGAAGAAGCTCAAGGGCAGGCCGAGGCTCGAGGGCATCCTGATCGCCCAGCAGGTCAAGGCCGATCTGGAACTCGTGATCGGCGCCTCGCTCGATGCCGAAATGGGACCTGTGGTGCTGTTCGGCTCCGGCGGCGTCGACATCGAGCTGATGAAGGACGTCGCGCTGGCAGGCGCGCCGCTGGATGAGACCGATGCGCGCGCGCTGATCGCCCGCACCAAGGCCGGCGTCAAGATCGGGGGTTACCGCGGCAAGCCGGCACTGCACGAAGCCTCGGTGGTGAAGGCATTGGTCGGGCTATCCAACCTGATGGCCGATGCCGGCAACCGCATCGCGTCGATCGATATCAACCCGTTCCTGATCAATCCCAAGAAGGGAATCGCGGTGGATGCGCTGATCGTGCTCAACAATGAGGCGGCGAGGCAAAGCGCCGAGAAAGCCGGGGAGCACTGAGCTTTCGCGCGCCCGGCTTTCCGGCTAAAACCTCCGGCATGATCCGGCGGCCAGACGGCCGTCGCTGTCCGGACAGCTGAATGCGCGCAACCAACATCGTCATCGGAACCCTGACGCTCGCAGCGGCCGCTGCGGCGCTCGGCGACCTGCTGGTGGTGCAGAAGGTGCGCACCGCCCAGCAGCGCAGCCCTTTGCGTGTGGTGTTCGACGGCGGCTCGGCCGCTGGCCTGCGCAAGGGCGGACCAGTCAATTTCGACGGCGTCCACGCCGGGCAGATCCTTTCGGTCAGCCTCGACAGCCCACGCCGCATCGTCGTCCTGGTCTCGCTCGACAACAGCGCGCCGATCCGCCAGGACACGACGGCCGGCATTGAGTTTCAGGGGCTGACCGGTATCGCGGCGGTCTCGCTGGTCGGCGGCGCGCCGACTGCGCCGCCCGTGCCCGTCGATGCCGACGGCATTCCGGTGCTATCAGCGGATCTCCACGACCAGCAGGCACTGGTCGAGACCGTGCACGACGTCGACAAGTTCATCACCAGCAACGAAGCGACCGTGAAGGACACACTGCAGTCGATCGAAGCCGCATCCGAGACGCTGAAGAGCAAGAACGAAACGGTCGACGCTGCGCTCGACCAGGCCGAGGACGTCTTCAAGGGCTTCGACACATTCGTCACCCGGATCGATCATGCGATCCCCGGCTTTTCCGACGGCAATGGCGACGCGCTGCTGCACAAGGTGAAATCGTTCCGCGAACTGGTCGACAGCCTTAGGCAGAAATCGGCCAAGGTGATGGACGACAGCCGCCAGACCCTCCTCGATGTCAGCGACGGCGCCAACGCAATGAGCAGCAAGATCGAGGGGCGGCCCGTGGTCACAGCCCCGCGGCGCGGACCGAGGCGGCGGTAGGCGCTAGCACCGTCCAGCGCCACCTCGGTGATCCAGCTCACGTCTATTGTGATTGGCCAAAAGTGCGACCACAAATACGGCTGTCGTCCCGGACGAACGAAGCGCAGACCCGGGACCCATACCGCGTGATCTGTGTTTGAGGCATTCTGTTAATTGACGCGGTCGTGCCACAACACCCGCCCGTGGTTATGGGGCCCGGCCTTCGCCGGGACGACATTTGATTTTGCGGCACTCAGCAGTGTGTCTTAGTTAGCTCAACTATACACGAACGCCTTGTCTTCCAGATCGATCGCCGGAAACTCGTCCTTCTCGGCCCAGTAATCCTGGCTGTGCTGCCATTCCGGCTTGTCGCCGCGCTTGGGCAGCAGGTGCATGTCGCGCATCATGTAGCCGGGATTGAAATTCTCCGGATCGATCCATGACGACAGCGGCATGTTGTGATCCTCCGGCCGCAGCGCCGGCACCACTTTCTTCGCGCCGGTCTCATCCATATGCGTCAGCAGCCGGCAGACGAAATCGGCGACCAGATCGGTGCGCAGCGTCCAGCTGGCGCGGAAATAACCGAACACCCAGGTCAGGTTCGGCACGCCCGTGAACATCATGCCGCGATAGGTCACGGTGTCGCCGAACGCCAGCGGTGCGCCATCGATCGTGAAGGCAATGTCGCCGAGCACACAGAGATTGAAGCCGGTTGCGGTGACGATGATATCGGCCTGCAGCTCGTCGCCGGATTTCAGCTTGATGCCATGTTCGGTGAAGCGCTCGATCTCGTCGGTGACCACCGAGGCCTCGCCGTCCCTGATGCTCTCGAACATGTCGGCGTTCGGCAGGTAGGCGAGACGCTGCCGCCACGGCCGGTAGCTCGGCGTGAAGTGCCTGGCCGCATAATCCTCGCCGACGATGGCGCTGATCTGGCCGATCAGCTCGTTTTGCCACCTTGTCCGGGTGGGCGAGACAGAGCTTGGTGAAGGCATCCTGCTCGAACAGGATCTTGCGCCGCACGATCTCGTGGACCCACTCCTCCTTGACCTGCAGCTTGCGCAGCTCCTCGGCGAGTTCGATCACGTTGCGGCCGATGCGAAAATAGGTCGGCGAACGCTGCAGCATGGTGACATGAGCACATTTGCCGGCGATCGACGGGATCAGCGTCGCAGCCGTCGCGCCAGAGCCGATCACGACGACCTTCTTGTCCGTGAGGTCGATGTCGTCTGGCCAGCTCTGCGGATGCACCACGCGGCCCTTGAATTTCGCCATGGCGGGCCATTGCGGCGTATAGCCCTCGGAATGGCGATAGTAGCCCTGGCACATCCAGAGGAAATTCGCAGTGAACGTCGCTGGCGTGCCATCGCCCTTTTCCGCCGCGACGGTCCAGAGATTGGTCACGCTCGACCAGCTCGCGGATACGATCCTGTGCCCGTAGCGAATGTGGCGGTCCAGATCGTTCTCCGTGATCACATCACCCATGTAGGAAAGGATTTCCTCGGCGGTCGCGATCGGTGGCCCAACCCATGGCTTGAAGCTGTAGCCGAACGTGTGCAGGTCGCTGTCGGAGCGGATGCCGGGATAGCGATGGGTGCGCCAAGTACCGCCAAAGCCCTCCTGGGTTTCCAGGATCACGAAGCTCTTGTTCGGCAGGGTCTTCGTCAGCTGATAGGCACTGCCGATGCCGGAGATGCCGGCACCGACGATCAGGATATCGAAGTGCTCGACGCTTTGCGAAGCCGTGACTTCACGGATGGGTGCCATGACGTTCATGAACGGGCGTGATCCTTGGGCTCTTTGATCTGGTTTCCTCTGTTATCAGGCTGAACCCGATCGCCGCGACGGTCAACCGTTCTGACCCAAGATCGCTGTGCCTGATCGAGCCATCAATTTCCGCCGAGCGGCAGGCCCCATTGTCGCGCCGTCTGCACGATCCAATCGCGGTACAATGTCAGCGGCGTCGCGCCCGTCATGCCACCGCAGCCGGCGCTGCCATTGGCGCCGGTGGACCACGAGATGACGCCGACGATGACGAGCCCCGATGCCTGCTGCTCGAACAGCGGGCCACCGGAATCACCGGTACAGGCGCCCAGCGCTTGCTTCGCGCCCTGCGTCACCGGGTCGACCAGCCTGATCTGCAACGTGCCGGGCTTGCCCGTCGCGATCAGCGATGCCGTACGCACCGTGCCGCCGCTCTTGCCATCGCCGCGAATGGTGACGCCGACACCGGCGATGGTGAAGGCATTGCCGGCATTGAGAGGAAGCTGCGGCACGCCGAGCGCGGCTGGCACGCCGTCTTTGGTCGGCGCATCGAGTTCCAGCAGCGCGACGTCGGCCGAGGCGCGATGCGCCAGGATCGCCTGCATGCTGAAGCCGGGATGCGCCGTGGCGCGGCGGACGATCTCGCAGCTGCGGCTTGTGGGCGGCGTCGTATTCCAAGATGCGGTAATCGGTGTCTGGCTGCACGCAATGGCCGGCCGTCAACACCAACCGTGGCGCGATCAGCGCGCCGCTGCAGAAGGTGCCGCGGGAGCCGACGATGGTCATGACCGAACGGCTGACGCGATCGGTCGATGCCGGCGCGCCGCCGACGATGGCTGACGCGGGAGAAGCGGCGAGGAGGAGTGCCACACCGGCGGCGATGGACAGGATGGACTTCATCCGTGCAGCAATAGCGGCACGCCGCGCCATCGCCAAGCGGCACAGGCCATGCTAGCGATCCGGTCAACGGAAAACAGCAACGAGGACGTGATGATCGAGGCGGTGATCTTTGATTTCGGCGGCGTGCTGACCACCTCGCCCTTCGAGGCGTTCGCCCGCTTCGAGAAGGAGCGCGGCTTTCCGGTCGACATCATCCGCAACACCAACGCCGCCAATCATCTGGAGAACGCCTGGGCCAAATTCGAGCGCGCCGAGATCGACATCGATACCTTCGACCGCCTGTTCGCCGAGGAGTCGCGCGCGCTCGCGGGCGCTGAGGTACGTGGCCGTGAGGTGCTGCCACTGCTGTCAGGCGATCTCCGCCCCGAGATGGTCGAGGCGCTCAAGCGCATCAGCGCGAAGTTCAAGACCGGCTGCATCACCAACAATCTGCCGGCCAACGCGATCGGCAGCCACAGCGGGCGCTCGCTCTATGTCGCCGAGGTGATGGTGCTGTTCAATCACGTGATCGAATCCGCCAAGATCGGCCTGCGCAAGCCCGATCCGCGCATCTACCAGATGATGGTGGAGGCGCTTGGCGTCGATCCGAAGAGCTGCGTCTATCTCGACGACCTCGGCGTCAACCTGAAGCCCGCACGCGCCATGGGCATGGCCACGATCAAGGTGATCGAGCGGCCCGCAGGCGATCGCGGAGCTGGAAGCGGCGACGGGGATGAAGCTGGGTTAGCCGGCCTCGAAGCGAAGCGGGCTCCATTTGCGCCGTCATGCCCGGCCTTGTGCCGGGCATCCATGTCCAACCACGCGCGAGTTTGTAATTAAGACGTGGAAGACCGGGTCAAGGCCGGCCATGACGAACTAATGGCGGCAACAACTAATAATTCGTCTGCTTCGCGCGGTCCGGAAACGCCGCTGCCAGCGACGGGCCATCCGCCTCCAGCACGCCGCGTTCGGTGATCAGCCCGGTCACCAGCCGCGCCGGCGTGACGTCGAAACCATAATTGGCGACCGGCGAGCCTTCCGGCACGACCCGCACCGTCTCGATGCGGCCCTCCTTGGTGCGGCCGGTCATCTCGGTCACTTCCCGCGCGCCGCGCTGCTCGATCGGGATCTGCCGTCCTTCCGCAACCGCAAAGTCGATGGTCGGCGACGGCAGCGCCACGTAGAACGGCACGCCGTTGTCATGGGCGGCCAGCGCCTTCAGATAGGTGCCGATCTTGTTGCAGACGTCGCCATTGGCGGCGACGCGGTCGGTGCCGACGATGGCGAGATCGACCATGCCATGCTGCATCAGATGGCCGCCGGTGTTGTCGGGAATCACGGTGTGCGGAACGCCGTGATGGCCGAGCTCCCAGGCGGTCAGCGAGGCGCCCTGATTGCGCGGACGGGTCTCGTCGACCCAGACATGAACCTTGATGCCGCGATCATGCGCCAGATAGATCGGCGCCGTCGCCGTACCCCAATCCACCGTCGCCAGCCAGCCGGCGTTGCAATGGGTCAGCACATTGACCGTCTCGCCGGGTTTCTTGGTTGCGGCGATCGTCTCGATCAGCGCCACGCCATGGCTCGCGATGCCCTGATTGATGGTGACGTCCTCGCCCGGCGATATCGACCGCCCGCGCATAGGCAGCGTCGCGCCGTTCCGATGGCGCCAACCGCCGCAACATTGTCGCCATTGCGTCGAGCGCCCATTTCAGGTTGATCGCGGTCGGACTTGTTGCGATCAGCATCTGATAGGCGCGTCCGATGCCGTCATCGGAGCGGTCGTCGCGCATCGCCAGCGCCATGCCGAAGGCGGCGGTGGCGCCGATCAGCGGCGCGCCGCGCACCAGCATCGAGCGGATCGCATCGGCCGCTTCCTCGCAGGTCGTGATCTTTGCGACGACGAATTCATGCGGCAGTCGGCGCTGGTCGATCGCGGCGACCGACCAGCCGTCGGCATCGAGCCAGATGCTGCGATAATGCTTGCCGTCGACCTTCATGGCGCGCCCTCTCCTTAATTCCGCAACACGCGGCCCGCGACTGCGTCGAGCTTCTTCAGACAGCTCGGGATCGCGCGCCTCTGGCGCCGTGATCAAGCGCGGTATCGAGCGCGCGGTCCGAGCCGATCGGGCATGGCTCGTGCTCGCGCGGAAAATCCTGGCGAGCCGCGCCACGAGGCGCTTGGCCTTGTCCGCATTCGCATTCAACACACGGATGATGTCCTGCACGGTAACGGCGTCGTGATCCGGATGCCAGCAATCGAAATCCGTCACCATCGCGACGCTGGCGTAGCAGATCTCGGCCTCGCGGGCGAGCTTGGCTTCGGGCATGTTGGTCATGCCGATCACGGAATATCCTGCTGCTTGTAGGTCAGGCTCTCGGCTAGCGTCGAGAATTGCGGCCCCTCCATGCAGAGATAGGTGCCGCCGCGCGCAATCGCGATATTTTCCGCTTCGGCCGCCGCCGCCAGATGGATGCGCAGCCGCGGCGAGACCGGATGCGCCATCGAGACATGCGCGACGCAGCCCTTGCCGAAAAATGAGCTCTCCCGCCTGTGGGTGCGATCGACGAACTGATCGACCAGCACGAAGGTGCCGGGCGGCATTTCCTCCTTGAACGAGCCGCAGGCCGACAGCGAGATCAGATCGGTGACGCCGGCGCGCTTCAGGACGTCGATGTTGGCGCGGTAATTGATGTCAGAGGGCGACAGCCGGTGGCCCTTGTCGTGGCGCGGCAGGAACACGATCGGAAGGCCCGCGAGGCTGCCGCGACGCAGCGGCGCCGACGGCTCGCCCCAAGGGCTTTCGATCACGTCCTCGCGCGCATCCTCGAGCCCTGGCAGGTCGTAGATGCCCGAACCGCCGATGATGCCCAGCACTGCCTGTGTCATGCTCACCCCATGTCCGTCGGGGTTGAGCTATGCCAGTTTTATGGCTGCTTGAAAACAGTGACCGAGACGTTGAAGCGCTCGCCCAGGCGGCCTGCAGCTGTTCCGCGACCAGCCGCTCGAGCGTCTGCACCGACTGGAAGTTCTCCGGCGTGATCTGCTCCTGCGGGATCGTGAAATCGAACTCGGCTTCGACGCCGAGCATCAGGTTGACCATGTCCATCGAGGTCAGCCCGATATCGATCAGAAGCGCATCAGGCGCAACAGTCGCCGTGACCGAATTCTGCGCGAGAATGTCCCGGACCAGGGCGGTAAGCCGGGTGCGAATCCCGCTGTCGACTTTTTGCATGCTCAATCCTCTTTCGTCGAAAATTTCGCTGACGATGCGGCAGGGAAGATAAGCTCCAATGGTTTCGAAATCAGCCCTGCGGTCTCAGATCTGCCGTGTCGTTTATTCTTAACGCTAACGCGGCTCGGACGATTTTCGTGATTGCGAACACCGGGCATTAACTCCGCTTCCCGGATTGCAATTCGTTTACCCTGAATTTCGTCGACGAATTTGAATCAAATCCCTAGCCTTGCGCGCAAAGCGAGACATGCCGGGTGATCGGCGTAGCATTGCGAGCATGCGCGTCGATCGAACCAACAACGGCAATTGCGGAGGTCGGATCGGTCATGAACGTGCAAGACGTCAAGCATCACACTCCCATCGATGATGCGGAACAGCTGCTGCTCGATCGCGGCTCGCTGTTTATGCAGCGGACCGCGACTGTGGCCGCGCTGGCCGCTGCGGAGGCCGAGGCGGTGGATCGCGAAGGCCGCTTCCCGAAAGCAGCGATCGATGCGGCGCGCGAGCAGAAGCTGCTCGGCATGCAGATCCCGGTCGAGTTCGGCGGCTTCGGCGCGACGATCCACGACGTTGCCGACGTCTGCTACACGCTCGGCCGCTCCTGCGCCTCCACCGCGATGATCTTCGCCATGCACCAGACCAAGATCGCCTGCCTGGTGCGGCATGGCCGCGGCAATCCGTACATGGAAGCGCTGATGCGCCGGGTCGCACGCGAGCAGCTTCTGCTCGCGTCGTCCACCACCGAGGGCCAAAATGGCGGCAACGTTCGAGCGAGCGCCGCCGCGGTCGGAAGAAGCGACGCCGAGATCTCGCTGCTGCGCGACGCCACTGTGATTTCGTATGGCGCCGAGGCCGACGGCCTCGTCACCGTCGCCCGGCGGGCTGACGATGCGGCTGCGTCCGACCAGGTGCTGTTGGCACTGACCAAGGAGGATTATTCGCTGAAGCGCACGGTGGGCTGGGAGACGCTCGGCATGCGGGGCACCTGCTCCACCGGCTTCGAGCTGAAGGTGAGCTGCCCGTCCGACCGTGTGTTCGCCGAACCCTATGACCGCATCCACGCCCAGACCATGACGCCGTTTGCGCATCTCGCCTGGTCGTCGGCGTGGGCCGGCATCGCCGCCGCAGCGGTGCAGCGCGCGCAACGCTTCATTCGCAAGGCGGCACGCGGTGCCGGTGGGCAGATGCCGCCCGCGGCCGCGCATTTCACCGCAGCCCGGATGTCGCTCGCCAAGCTCCGCGCCCTCATCGCAGCGAATCTGAACGCCTTTGTCACGCATGAATATGACGAGCGCGCCTTGACCTCGCTCGACTTCCAGTCGTCGATCACCCTGCTGAAGGTCGAAGCCTCCGAACTCGCGGTCGAGACCGTGCTGAGCGCGATGCGCGCCTGCGGCCTGTCGGGCTACCGCAATGACGGCGAGTTCACGATCGGGCGGCATCTGCGCGACGTGCTGTCGGCGCCGATCATGATCAACAATGACCGCATCCTGGCCAATGTGGCGACGGCGAGCCTGATGAGCGCGGTTCCGACCTCGCTGCACGACTGACGCCTTCCGTTTCGAACTTATTCCATTGGGACCTTCCACCATGACCATTCCCGTTCTGAAGCAATCGCCCGAACTCGCGCCGCAGCCCGCCGATCCGCTCGACCATCTCACCGATGCCCTGTTCCACCGGATGGGCGCGGACGGCGTTTATGCGCGCACCGCGCTCTATGAGGGCGTAGTGGAACGGCTGGCCGCACTGATCTCGCGGCATCGGGAGGACGGCACCGAGGTGATGCGCTTTCCGCCGGTCATGAGCCGCGCGCAGCTGGAGAAGTCCGGCTACCTCAAGAGCTTCCCGAATCTGCTCGGCTGCGTCTGCGGCCTGCACGGCAGCGAGCGCGAGATCAACGATGCCGTGAGGCGCTTCGACGCCGGTGGCGACTGGACGACGTCGCTGTCGCCGGCCGATCTCGTGCTGTCGCCGGCCGCCTGCTACCCGGTCTATCCGATCGCGGCGAGTCGCGGTCCGTTGCCGGAAGGCGGCTTGCGCTTCGACGTTGCCGCCGACTGCTTCCGCCGCGAGCCGTCGCGGCATCTGGACCGCCTGCAATCATTCCGGATGCGCGAATATGTCTGCATCGGCTCGCCGGACGACGTCGCCGCGTTCCGCGAACGCTGGATGGAGCGCGCCCAGAGCCTGGCGCGGACTCTCGGCCTGACCTTCCGGGTCGATCACGCCAGCGATCCGTTCTTCGGCCGCGTCGGCCAGATGAAGGCGGTCAGCCAGAAGCAGCAAGCGCTGAAGTTCGAGCTGCTGGTGCCGCTGCGCTCGGAAGAGCAGCCGACGGCCTGCATGAGCTTCAACTATCATCGCGAGCATTTCGGCATCACCTGGGGTATCGCCGACGCCAATGGCGAGCCGGCACACACCGGCTGTGTCGCCTTCGGGATGGACCGCCTGGCGGTCGCGCTGTTCCATACCCATGGGACGGACCTCGCCCGCTGGCCGGCGCAGGTGCGCGACGCCCTCGACCTTGCGCAGCCCGCACCGGTGATCGGCTGAACGCTAGGCCGCTGCGCCAGATGCGCCCATGACTGCCGAGAGGCTCATGATCCGGTGTCGCGAGATCGCGTCCGATGACCTCGACGCGATCGCCGACCTCCTGACGCGCGGCTTTGTCGGGCGCTCGCGTCACTACTGGATGACGGGCCTTCGTCGCCAGGCTGCGCGCGATGTGCCGGACGGCTATCCGCGCTTCGGCTACATGCTGGATCGCGACGGCACGCCGGTCGGCGTGCTGCTCTTGATCTACACCGACCGCAGCGATGCCGGCATACCGGAAATCCGCTGCAACCTCTCGAGCTGGTATGTCGAGCCGGCCTTCCGCAACTATGCGCCGATGCTGACCAAGATCGCGCAGCGGCTCAAGGAAGTCACTTACGTCAATATCAGCGCCGCACGCTGGACCTGGCCGCTGATTGAAGCGCAGGGTTTTCGCGCCTATTGCAACGGCCTGTTCTTCTCGCTGCCGCTGCTCGCGCGCGCCGGCACCGGCGCGCGCATCGAGATCATCTCAGCCGACATCACGGCCATCGACGGCCTCCCGGGCGCCGAAGCTGATCTGCTGATTCGTCACGCCCGAAATGGCTGCCTCAGTCTCGTGGTCCACACCGCGCAAGGCGCCATGCCGTTCGTGCTGCAGCCGATGCGGATCCGTCGCGGCATCATCGCGCCGCCGGCCATGCAGCTGATTTATTGCCGCGATGTCGCCGACTATGTCGCCTGCGCGGGCGCGATCGGCCGCTTGCTGCTTGCGCGCGGCAAAATCGCCGTGATCCTCGATGCCAACGGTCCAGTGCCGGGATTGGCCGGCATCTACACCGAGTGGCGCGGGCGCAAATATGTCAAGGGGCCGATGTAAGCCGCGGCTCGGCGACCTCTCGGACACCGAGCTCGTCGTTTACGGCCCTTAAGTTCACGCCGCGCACTTCATCGTGTGTGCGAAATCCCAATACAGGCTGCGCGCGCGGGTGAACACTGGCCCGATCGGAAGCTGCCGATCGTCGATCCGGATCACCGGCGCCAGCTTGGCGAAATTGCCGGACGAGAAGATCTCGTCGGCCATTTTGGAAGTCTTCGTAGCGTAGTGTCGTTTCGACCACGGAGACGCCGTCAGTGCGCAACAGCTCGATGACGCGCTGGCGGGTAATGCCATTGAGGAACGTGCCGTTCGGCGCCGGGGTGAACACCACGCCATCCTTGACCATGAACACGTTGGCGTTGCCGAACTCCGCGACATTGCCGAGCAGATCCAGCATCAGGCAGTTGTTGAAGCCGCGCGATGCGGCCTCGATCAGAGCGCGCGAATTGTTCGGATAAAGGCAGGCGGCCTTGGCATCGACCGGCGCGCATTCCATGGTCGGCCGGCGGAACGGCGATAGCGTGATCGCATTGCCGGTCGGCTGCGGCATCGGCGCCTCGTAGATGCACAGGCACCAATTGGTGGTCTCGGGATCGAACAGCACGCCGCCGCCGGCGCCATGCTGCGCCCAATACATCGGCCGGATGTAGAGTTCGGCATTGGCGCCGAACCGCGCGATGCCCTCTTGCGCCAGCCCGATCCAGGTCTCGACATCGACGACCGGCTTCAGCCCGAAATTCGCTGCGGACCGGTTGATCCGCGCGCAATGGCGGTCGAGATCAGGTGCCGTGCCCTCGAACGCGCGCGCGCCGTCGAACACGGTCGAGGCCAGCCAGGTGGCATGCGTGCGCACGCCCATGATCGGCGCGTTGCCTTCGTGCCAGGCACCGTCGAAGAAGGTCCAGGTCTGCGAATAAGTGACTGGCTTGACGATGTGGCTCATGACGGACCTCCCCGGCATCGTTTGCAAATATTTTTCGACGGCATTCTTCGCGCGAATGTTTTAAGGATTTCCTTGATCAGTTTAGCGTGAAATTGCGATCAATTCACGATTGAACGGCCACAATGGCACGCGTGCAGCGGATCTGATACCGGATTAACCAAACTTGCCATGCCGCTCGATCCTCGCGCCCAACGCCTGCTGACCATGATCACTGCAGCCTCGTCCAGCGGAGCGGCCCCGGCCCGACGCCGGCGGAACGTCGGCAGTCGCTCGCCAAGCTGATGCAGTTCGCGCGCGCCGATATGAGTGCGGTTGCCACGCGCGATGGCAACTTTTCCGAGGGCCTGCGAGCGAGCTGCGATATCGGCTTTATACGCCACTGGATCGACGCGCAAGACGTCTTGCCGGGCTTCGTGTTCTTCCACGGTGGCGGCATGGTTGCCGGCAGCATCGAGACCCACGACCGCGTCGCGGCTGCGCTCGCGCTTTCGACCGGTTGCCGGCTGGTCTCGGTCGACTATCGATTGGCGCCGGAGCACAAATTCCCCGCGGCGGATCGAGGATGCGATCGCAGCGGTGGACTTCGTCGCGCGCAATGCCGCCGCGCTCGGCATCGACGCGCGTCGAGCTCGTGATCGGCGGGGATTCCGCCGGCGCAACGCTGGCCACCGTCGCCTGCCAGCACGCATTGCAGAACGGCGGTCCCGCCATGTAGCGCAATGCCTGATCTGTCCGGTGCTGGATTTCGTCGAACGCTCGCCCTCGCGCGAAGCCTTTGCCGATAATCCGCTGATCGATCGCGTCACGCTGGAAGCCGATCTCAGCGACTATCTGCCCCAGGGCGATCGACCTCGCCGATCCCCGCATCTCGCCGCTCCGCGCGCCGGATCTCGCAGGTTTACCGGCCGCGATCATCCACACCGCCGAATTCGATCCGATGCGCGATGAGGGCAACGCCTATGCGAAACGGCTGGCGGCCGCCGGCGTCTGCGGTCGATCACACCTGCCATGACGGCATGGTGCATAATTTTCATGCGCATCGGCGCGGTGCTGCCGCAGGCGGCGCACGTTGCTGGCGCGGATCGGCGAGCAGGTCAGGCGCGAGCTTGCGAAAGTACGGACGAATTGATTCAAGTTTTAACGTTACGTCGCTCGTCCCTCGATAGCTGCACTTCATTAGGGTTATTTCATCGTTCTTGCCGCGAATTATTGCTCGCTTTACCGCCTCCATCTAACAAGCCAGGTACGCGAAACGCATCTCCAACACATACAGCGGCGCGTACCAGCGGAGGTCGATGATGCGCAAAGAAACCATTGCCATTCACGCCGGCTACGAGCCTGACCCGACCACGAAGGCCGTCGCCGTCCCGATCTACCAGACCGCCGCCTACGCGTTCGACAGCGCCGACCATGGCGCCGCGCTGTTCAATCTCGAGGCCGAGGGCTTCCGCTACAGCCGCATCTCCAACCCCACCACAGCCGTGCTGGAAAAGCGCGTGGCCGAGCTGGAAGGCGGCGTCGGCGCGCTCGCGGTCGGCACCGGCCAGGCTGCGCTGCATTTCGCCTTCGTCAACGTCGCCGACGGTGGCGGCAATATCGTCTCGGTGCCGCAGCTCTACGGCACGACGCATACGCTGCTCGGCCATATCCTGCCGCGTCAGGGCATCCAGGGCCGTTTCGCCGAAAGCGACAGCGCTGATGCGATCGAGCGCCTGATCGATGAAAACACCAAGGCCGTGTTCGCCGAGACCATCGGCAATCCCGCCGGCAATGTCTGCGACATCGAAGCCCTGGCCAAGGTCGCGCATCGGAACGGCGTGCCGCTGATCGTCGACAACACGGTGGCAACCCCGATCCTGCTCAAACCGTTCGACTATGGCGCCGACATCGCCGTGCATTCGCTGACCAAATTCCTTGGCGGGCATGGCACCACGCTCGGTGGCGCCCTCGTTGATAGCGGTCGCTTCCCCTGGAAGCAGCACGCCGATCGCTTCCCGGCATTCAGCCAGCCAGACGATTCCTATCACGGCATGATCTACACCGATCATTTCGGCCCGGCCGCCTATATCCAGCGCGCGCGCAGCGTCTATCAGCGTACTATGGGCGCGGTGCTGTCACCCTTCAACGCGTTCCTGCTGCTGCAAGGCATCGAGACGGTCGCATTGCGTATGGAGCGGCATGTCGAGAACGGCCGCAAGGTCGCGGAATTCCTCCGCAACGATCCGCGCGTCGCATGGGTCAACTACACCGGCTTCCCGGACAGCCCCTATTATCCGCTGGTGCAGAAATATCTGAAGGGCCAAGCCTCGTCTCTGTTCACCTTCGGGATCAAAGGCGGCCATGAGGCCGGCAAGGCGTTCTACGACGCACTCAAGCTGGTGACCCGTCTCGTCAATATCGGTGACGCCAAGTCGCTGGCCTGCCACCCGGCATCCACCACGCATCGGCAGATGCCGCCCGAACATCAGCGCAAGGCCGGCGTGTTGCCGGAGACAATTCGCCTGTCGATCGGCATCGAGCATATCAGCGACATCATCGAGGATCTCGATCAAGCGCTGGCACAGGCCTGTTCCAGCTCCGCACGGCTCGCCGCGGCGGAGTGAGGGGCAACGCCGTGACGCTCCTGTTCGATAGGCATCGCACGATCACGAGCCCGGCGCTGGTGCCGGACGATCGCGAGCAGGACGGCCGCCCGGGCGGCCAGACCGAGCTCGTGATCGGCCTCGTCAACAACATGCCGGACAGTGCCTTGAAGGCAACCGAACAGCAGTTTGCGCGCCTGCTGCAGGGCGCCGCCCCGCCGCATGTGCGCATCCACTTTCATTGCTTTGCTCTGCCCTCGATCGCGCGCACGCCCGCCCTGCAGAAGCACGTCGCGCAGCATTACGGTGAGATCGGCGCACTCGGTCGACTCGCGATCGACGGCCTGATCGTGACCGGCGCCGAGCCGATCGCGGAGAACCTGCACGATGAACCCTATTGGCCCGAGCTGACCTCGCTGATCGACTGGGCGGCGACGCACACCCGCTCGACGATTTGGTCGTGCCTCGCCGCGCACGCGGCGGTGCTGCATCTCGACGGTGTTGCACGGCACAGGCTTCCTGCGAAATGCTCCGGCGTCTATGACTGCAGCAAGGCCGCCGATGACTGGCTGACCCACGGCATCCGCTCGCCGCTAAAGGTCTCGCACTCGCGCTACAACGCGCTGGACGAGAACGAGCTTATCGCACACGGCTACCAGATGTTGACGCGTTCGGATGCAATCGGCGCCGATATCTTTGCGCGGCAGCTGTCCAGCCGGTTCATCTTCTTCCAGGGCCATCCGGAATATGATGCGCTGTCGTTGCAGCGGGAGTACATGCGTGACATCGCGCGCTTCCTGAACGGTCAGCGCGACGAGTACCCAAATCTTCCGGCTGCCTATTTCGACAGCGCGACCGAAGAGGTCCTCAGGCGGTTCGAGGCTCGCGCGCGCGCGCAGCCGCGATCCGACGCTCGCTGCCGAATTGCCAGGCCTTACGCTACGGCCCGATCTTGCCGCCGGGGCGGCGGCCAACCTGCTGTTCAGGAACTGGCTGAGCTTCCTTGCCGAAGGCGCGAGGGACAACGGCCGATGAAGACCGGCCATTTTCTTGCCCCTTCCGGCACGACCAGCAGATAGCGTTCGCAGAACGACGCGCTGCAGGCGGCGACGCGCACGAAAAAGGCCCCGACACCGTCGAGGCCTCACATTCGCAGGAAATGCAGAGCGCTCAGTAGCGCGCGGCGATCATCGGATCCGCGTTGAATTTCCAGTTGACGCCGACACGGACCATGTCGTCCGACAGCTTGACGTCGCGCGACACGATGGTCGTGGTCGTGCAGCCGACCTTGAAATCGATCGGAGTATTGATATAGCGCGAGGTACCGAAATCGGCGTGCAAATATTCGAGCTTGACCGTGAGCGCGCCGAGCGGGCCGGTATAGGCGGCCCATTCGCCGCCGACACCGGCGACCCAACCGGTCCGCGACTGCGAATCCGTCACGGTTGCGAAGCCCGGCGTGGCGACCGTAACGTCGGTCCCGGCGAAGGCGACGCCGCCGGTTCCGTAGACCATGAAGCGATCGAACGCATAGCCGATGCGGCCGCGCAGCGTGTCGATCCACTTCTCTTTCGTCGTGTTCAAGGTCTTGGTGTTGAACGGTGCCAGGTCGTTAGCGCTACCGTTCTTGTCGGTCCACGAATAGTCATTCTCGATGCCGACGACGACATTGTTGCTAAACTCATAGTTGCAACCGACCGTACCGCCGGCGATCCCACCGCTCAGGTCGTAGCCATTGGTCAGAGCCCTGCCCGCGTCAGGGCCGGAGCGCGCAGTCTGACCGCTGCGTCCCCATTGAGCGCCACCCTCGACCCCAAGATAGCATCCCGTCCAGCTGAACGGGATGGCCGTTGTCACCGGAGGCGCTTTCACTGCCATCGGCGGCCTCAGATCGGCTGCGAAGGCCGATGAACCTGCAACCAACATGGCTGCAGCCGTCAACAATACTCGTTTCATAACGCTACCCACACTTTACTCGCGCTTTGTGATGCTACTCGCGCTTATTAGTTGCACTACGAGCGTACTGTGCCCTCAGCGCATGTGCACGTTAACAGGCACATCAATTTAAAGCTGTGGTGCACGGGCAACGAACGCAGAAACGAGATTGTCAATGCTGTGGCGATCCGCCAAAGCGCCGGGCGCGAGCCGCACAATCGCGAAAGACTCGACAGACAGCGGTCGGAATTCAGGCGAAGGCAAGACGCGAAGCGTATCGCGCGGGCAACGTAGTGTGCGTGACGAGCAACGCCGAATCGCGATTGCTATTAGTCAAGCGTCATATCGACGCCAATGCGGACACTACGGCCGCGCACGTCATTCGTGTGTTGCATACGCGCGCCATCTGCAGAGTGGCGAGCGCCCCTGCACGGCCACAGTCCTAGCGATCGCCGAGCGATGCCAGTGCCGCGTTACCACCTGCAGCTGCAGTGTTGACCGTGATCGTCTGCTCGGTCGCGAAGCGCGCCAAATAGTGTGGCCCACCGGCCTTCGGTCCCGTCCCCGACAGGCCGCAACCGCCGAACGGCTGCACGCCGACCACGGCTCCGATCATGTTGCGGTTGATGTAGATGTTACCGACCGGCAGTTCACGCACCTTGTCGGCGAGATGGCCGATGCGCGAGTGCAAGCCGAAAGTGAGGCCGTAACCCGACGCTCCGATGGCCAGCAGCACATTGTCGAGATCCTCGGCGCGATAGCGCACGATGTGCAGGATCGGGCCGAACACCTCCTTGTCGAGCGTCTCGACACTTTGCAGCTCGAAGACATGCGGCGCAACGAAGCTGCCCGCCTGCGGCGCGCCACCTGCATAATGCACGCGCGCGGCCGCTTTCATTTGCGCGATATGCGCCTCGAGCCGCGTCTTGGCCTCGGCATCGATCACCGGCCCGATATGGGTGCCGACGTCGCGGGGATCGCCGAGCCTGAGCTCGCGCGCAGCGCCCACGATCATCTCGATCATGGTATCAGCGACGTCATCCTGCACACATAACAGCCGCAGCGCCGAGCAGCGCTGGCCGGCAGAGCGAAACGCCGATGTCACGACGTCATCGGCCACCTGCTCCGGCAGCGCGGTAGAATCGACCAGCATGGCGTTGATGCCGCCGGTTTCCGCGATCAGCGGCACGATCGGCCCGTCGCGATGGGCAAGTGCGATGTTGATCGCGCGCGCGGTCTCATACGATCCGGTGAAGACGACGCCTGCGATCGCCGGGAGCTTCACGAGATGCGCACCGATCGCACCGTCGCCGGGAACGAATTGCAGCGCCGTCGGCGCAACGCCAGCCTCGTGCAGCAGCCGCACCGCTTCCGCGCCGATCAAGGGCGTCTGCTCGGCAGGCTTGGCGACCACGGCGTTGCCGGCCATCAGCGCGGCCGACGATCTGGCCGACGAAGATCGCAAGCGGAAAATTCCACGGCGAGATCGCCACGAATACGCCGCGCGGCTTGAGCAGCAGGCTGTTCGCCTCGCCCGTCGGGCCCGGCATATCAAGCGCGTCGCCGAACAACCTCTCACCCTCGGCGGCATAGTAGCGGCAGAAATCTGCGGCCTCGCGAATCTCAGCGATTGCGTCGTCGATGGTTTTGCCGGCTTCGATCGCCAACAGATGGATCAGGCGGCCGCGGTGGGCCTCGATCAGATCTGCGGCGCGCCGCAATGCCTGTGCCCGGCGCGCGGCTGGTGTCGTCGCCCAGCTACCAAACCCCCGCTCCGCTGCGGCGACTGCCCGGCTGGCGACCGCGATGTCGGCATTCACGACGCGGCCAGCGACGACCGCCGGATCGAACGGGCTTGCGAGCGCGCGAGACGGACCTGAGACCACCCCTCCATCGATGATCGGCGCCGCGGTCGCTCAGGCGTACCAGCCGCGCGCCACCTCCTCTCGGAGCGCCTGCAGCGAGGCATGGTGTCCAAGCTCGACACCTGCCGAGTTGCGCCGTGCCGGGCCATAGAGATCGCGCGGGCGCACGATATTCGGATGCCGAGCGGCTGCTGCATCGCCGATGATCTCCGCTTCGCTCAGCACCAGCTGCTCGATCGGCACATCCGGATCGGCGGCAACGGAGACGAAAGATGAATTGGCGCCGTTCTCGAGCAGCCGCCGAACCAGATAGGCCAGGAGATCGCGATGCTTGCCGACCGGTGCATAGGTCCGGCAAGCGATACCCGGGTGGCTGCTCGCGCAAGGTGACATAGAGCGCCTCGCCCATGCCGTGCAGCCGCTGGAATTCGTAGCCCGCGCCGTCGCGCGCGGCCTCGACGATATGCGCGACCGTCATCGCATTATGGGTGGCGAATTGCGGGAAGATGCGCGGGCGCAACGCCAGCATCCGCTGTGCGCAAGCGAGGTAGTTCAGGTCGGTCATCGCCTTGCGGGTGAAAACCGGATAATCGTCGAGCCCGCGCTCCTGCGCGCGCTTGATCTCGGTGTCCCAATAGGCGCCTTTGACGAGACGCACCATCAGCCGCCGCGCATGCGTCTCCGCCAGATCGGCGACGAAGCCGATCACCGCCTCCGCGCGCTTCTGATAGGCCTGGATGGCGAGACCGAAGCCATCCCAACCCGCGAGCGATGGGTCGGCGACGACGCGTGCGATCACCGCCATCGACAGATCGAGGCGATCCGCCTCCTCGGCGTCGACGGTGAAATTGAGGTCGAACGACTTCGCCTTGCGCGCCAGCGCGATCACGTCGGGCACCAGCTCGCGCAGCACGCGCTCGCGGCTGATTTCCTCGTAGCGCGGATGCAGGGCCGACAGCTTCACCGAGATGCCGGGACGTTCCGGCAGCGCCGCATTGCCCGCGGCGCGGCCGATCGCTTCGATTGCGGCCGTGTAGGACTGCAGATAGCGCGCGGCATCCGCGGCCGTGCGCGCGCCCTCGCCAAGCATGTCGAAGGAGTAACGATACAGCCGGCCCTGGCTTGAATTGGCGCGGTCGAGCGCCTGATCGATGGTCTCGCCGAGCACAAAATGACTGCCGAGCAGGCGCATCGCCTGCCGTGCCGCAGTCCGCACCGTCGGCAGGCCGAGCCGTCGCGCCAGGTTCGCGACCACGCTTTCCGGCGTCTCGTTGGGCGCGATCACGCGCGCGGCGATCCCAAGCGCCCAGGCCGAGGCCGCCACCAGCGGCGTGTGCGACTTGGTCTCGTGGTGCAGGAAATCGCTGCGGCCGAGCTTGTCCTCGATCAGCCGGTCGGCGGTCTCGTCGCCGGGAACGCGTAGCAGCGCCTCCGCCAGCACCATCAGCGCCAGCCCCTCATTGGTCGAGAGTGCATATTCCTGCAGGAAGTCGTCGATGCCGCCGAAGCGCGAGGCCTTCGCCCGGATGCCCTCGATCAGGCGCCGCGCGGTCGCCTTCACCGCAGTGAGGTCAGCGCCCGCCTGCTGCCGCAGCAGACGTTGCGCGATCGCGACATCGTCCTCCGCGAAGGGCGGCGAGAACACCGGTCCGGCAACAGGCGATGAGGTCATGGCTGAACTCCGATCTGCCTCCGTAGAGGTATGCGAGTCGGAGCGCGATTTCGATAGCGAACGTCAGTTCGTCCTGCAGCCGTTCAGGAACAGCGCGGCGCAGGTCGCAACACGCCTTTCGATCTCGGCGCGCGAGGGCAGCGGCACGCCGCCATAAACCGTCGCGCGCTGCGGTGACGACGCCACCATGCCGATCAGCATGCCCGCAGCCTCCTCCGGATCGTCGAGCGCGATCAGGCCCTGCTTGATCTGGAGCTTCAGCCAGTCGGCAAGGGTTCGTGCCGTGCGCAGGATGCCGTCCTTGTAATAGGTCTGCGCAAGCCTGGTATTGCCCGTCTCCTGCAGCACGATGCGCTGGAGCGCCACCACTTCCGGATCGAGCACCAGGTCCATGCAGGCGAGCAGCGCCGCAGTAAGCGCCTGCGCGATATCGTCGTGGCGGGCGGCCATACGCAGATTGACGTCGGCGAGGAAGCGATCGAGCCGGTCGGACACCATGCCCTCGAACAGCGCGGTCTTGCTCGGGATCAGCCGATAAAGCGTCTTGGTCGAGACGCCGGCGCGGCGGGCCACTTTTTCGGTCGAGGTCGCGGCAAAGCCGTTGGCGGCGAATTCGTGCCGCGCGGCCTCGTAGATGATCTGGCGCGTCTCGTCATCGCTCCGCAGTTGCGGACGGCCGCGGCAGCGCCGGTCGGGAGAAGATTCTGGTTCAGCCATGCTTTTACATGATGCCTGTCATTCTATTGACAGTTCCAATGTGGGGCCTATTTTGGAAATTGTCAAGTTTCCCAATTCCGCAAGGGGACAGAAGGCCATGACCGCTCAACAGACCACCCTCCGGATCGATCCGCCGGCCGCACCGGCCGCTTTGCAGCCCGAGTTGCGGCCCGTGTCCGCGCCGGTGGACGCCGTCGCACCGGCTGGCCGGCGGCTCAATATCCGCAAGTTCTTGCTGACCGGCGCGGCACTCGCCGTGCTGGCCGGCGGCGCCTGGTACGGCTGGGATTATTGGACCGTCGGCCAGTATCTGGTCTCGACCGACGACGCCTACGTGAAGGCCGACAGCACCACCATCGCACCGAAGGTGACCGGTTATCTCGATCAGGTGCTGGTCGGCGACAATGAGCGCGTCAAGGCCGGTCAGGTGCTGGCGCGGATCGACGTCCGCGACTTCAAGGTCGCGCTCGACCAGGCCAAGGCCGACGTCGCCGCGGCCAAGGCCGCGCTTGCCAGCAAGCAGGCCCAGCTCGACGTGCAGCAGGCGGTGATCAATGCCGCGCATGCCACGCTCGACGTCGACCGCGCCAACTTCACGTTCGCCGCGCAGGAGAATCGCCGCTACAGCGACCTCGCCGCAACCGGCTTCGGCAGCGTGCAGAACGCCCAGCAGGCGCAGGCCAGAAATGCGAGCGCGGAAGCGACGCTGGCGCGCGACAACGCAAGCCTCACCTCGTCCGAGAAGCAGCTCGACCTGATCAAGGCCGAGATCGTCCAAGCCGACGCGGCGGTGTCGCATGCCCAGGCGATCGAACACCAGGCCGAGCTCAACCTCGGCTACACCACCATCACGGCGCCGCTCGACGGCGTGGTCGGCAACCGCACCTTGCGCGTCGGCCAATATGTCACCGCCGGCACGCAATTGATGTCGGTGGTGCCGGTCGACAGCGCCTATATCGTCGCCAACTACAAGGAGACGCAGCTCACCCACGTGCATCAGGGCCAGGCCGTCGACGTCGAGGTCGACATGTTCCCGGGCCAGGTGGTGCACGGCCATGTCGACAGCCTCGCGCCGGCCAGCGGCCAGGAATTCGCGCTGCTGCCGCCTGACAACGCGACCGGCAATTTCACCAAGGTGGTGCAGCGCATCCCGGTCCGCATCGCGCTCGACGGCGACAATGCCAACCACATCGCGCTGCGCCCGGGCATGTCGGTGGTGCCGACCATCGCCACCCGCGAGACCACCGAAGCGCAGGCCGCGCCTGTGACTCCCTCCCACGCGCCGGGCACCACGATCAAGACCGCTGGAGTGAACTAACATGACCAGCACCAGCCTGGCGGCGCCGCGCGCCGTCCTTCCCCGCGACCCGCCTGCGCAAATCGTCGCCGATCCCGACCGCGCCAGCCTGATCACATGGATCGCCGTGCTCGCCGCCATGATTGGCTCGTTCATGGCGATCCTGAACATCCAGATCACCAACGCCTCGCTGCAGAACATCGAGGGCGGCATCGGCACCGGCGCCGACAACGGCTCCTGGATCTCGACCTCCTATCTGATCGGCGAGATCGTGGTGATTCCGCTGACCGACTATCTCAGCCGCGTGTTCTCGTTCCGCATCTACATGCTGGCGAGCGCGATCCTGTTCGCCGCCTTTTCCGTTGCTTGTGCCTTCACCCATGATCTGCCGTCGATGATCGCGATGCGCGGCCTGCAGGGCTTTGCCGGCGGCGTGCTGATCCCGATGGCCTTCACCTTGGTGCTGACCAAGCTGCCGAAGGCACAGCAGCCGACCGGGCTCGCGATCTTCGCGCTCTCCGTCACCTTTGCGCCGGCGATCGGGCCGACCATAGGCGGCTATCTCACCGAGACGTACGGCTGGCGCACCATCTTCTTCGTCAATGTGCTGCCGACTGCGGCTATGGTCGGCGCGCTCTACGCGACCCTGGAGCGAGCTCCGATGCAGCTCAAGCTGCTGAAGGAGGGCGACTGGCCCGGCATTTTCACCATGGCAATCGGGCTCTCGGCGCTGCAAACCGTGCTGGAGGAAGGCAACAAGGACGACTGGTTCGCCTCGCCTTTCATCCTGAAGCTCGCCGTGGTCGCCGCGATCAGCCTCGCGCTGTTCATCTGGATCGAGCTCACGGTCGACAAGCCGCTGATCCGGCTGCGCCTGCTCACGGGCCGCAACTTCGCCTTCGGCGTGGTGGCGATGACCATGGTCGGCTTCGCGCTGTTCGGCTCGGTCTATATCCTGCCGGCCTATCTCGGGCAGGCGCAGGGCTACAATTCCGAGCAGATCGGCTCCGTGCTGGCCTGGACCGGCCTGCCGCAGCTGATCCTGATTCCGCTGATCCCGAAGCTGATGCAGCGTTTCGACACCCGCTATGTCGCGATCACCGGCCTGCTGATCTTTGCCTATAGCTGCTTCATGAACACGGCCATGTCGCCGGACTATGCCGGCGACCAGCTCTGGATCCCGAACATCGTCCGCGCCGTCGGCCAGGCCATGGTGTTGACACCGCTGACCTCGGTGATGACCGGCGAAATCGCGCCGCAGGATGCCGCCGCTGCGTCCGGCATCTCCAACATGCTGCGTAATCTCGGCGGCGCGATCGGCACCGCGGTGCTTGCCACCATCGTCACCAAGCGCGAGCAGTTCCACTCCAACATCATCGGCCAGAGCGTCACGCTGGGCCGCGAGGAGGTGCGGAACAGGATCGCGCAGATGACCAGCTACTTCATGGCCCACGGCATGCCCGATCCCGCATCCGCCCGGCAGCAGGCCATCATCGCGCTCGGCAAGGCGGTGAAGCGCCAGGCCCTGGTGATGGGCTACAGCGACACCTTCGCGGTGATCGGCGCGGTGCTCGTGATCGCCGCGATCGCCGTCCTGCTCACCCGCAAGGTGAAGCGCGCGGGTGGCGGCGCGGCAGCGCATTAGCTCGACGGCGTCTCGTATGAGATGATCTTGCCGGCCGGCTCTGCTAGGGTCGGCCGGCAAGATTCATTCAAGGACAGCATGGCCCGACGCACCGGCAGCGCCGATCTTCCTCTCCATGGCGGTCGTGTTCCAGCCTGGCTCGGCACCCGCATGACGTCGCTCGGCGCCATCATCACGCAAGCGATTGTGCATCATTACGGCCGCGACGAGTTCCTCGCCCGGCTGGCGCATCCCTACTGGTTCCAGTCGTTTGGCGCGGTCATGGGGATGGACTGGCATTCGTCGGGCATCACCACCAGCGTGATCGGCGCCCTGAAGCGCGGGCTGAAGCCGCTCTCAAGCGAGCTCGGCATCCATGTCTGCGGCGGCCGCGGCGAGCATTCGCGCAAGACGCCGGACGAGCTACGCACTTTGGCGACCGGCTCGGCCTCGACGGCGAGGATCTGGTGCGCACCAGCAAGCTGGTCGCCAAGGTCGATAGCGCCGCGGTGCAGGACGGCTTCGATCTCTATCTGCACGGCTTCGTCGTCACCGATGACGGCAAATGGGTCGTGGTGCAGCAGGGCATGAATGGCGACAAGCGCCAGGCCCGCCGCTATCACTGGCATTCGCAATGCGTGACCAGCTTTGTCGATGCGCCGCACAGCGCGATCGACGGCCGGCCGCAGGGCGAGATCGTCAATCTCACCGATCATCGGGCGGACGCCTCGCGCAACGCCCAGCTCGATCTGCTTGACTGCGCTCGGCCCCGATCGGATCGTCACCGAATTCGAGCGGATGAGCGGCACGGAGCCCCCGCCAGCGCAAGGCCTGCTGCCGCACCTCATCATGCCCGCGCATCATGACGTCAGGCCGAAGGACGTGTTCGCGCGCCGCCTGCATGGCACGCTGGCCGCGGCGACCGAGCGCGGCCCGGTCGATTTCCCCGAGCTGCTGCTGACGCCCGGCGTCGGCGCGCGCACCGTGCGGTCGCTGGCGATGGTCGCCGAGGTCGTGCACGGCGCGCCCTATCGCTTCACCGATCCCGCGCGCTTTTCGCTGGCCCATGGCGGCAAGGACCGCCATCCTTATCCCGTGCCGATCAAGGTCTATGACGAGACCATCCGCGTGCTGAAATCCGCTGTCAGCAGCGCCAAGCTCGGCCGCGAGGAGGAGCTCGGCGCGCTGAAGCGGCTCGATGATCAGGCGCGCAAGCTGGAACGCGTCGCGACGGGTCCCTCGCTCGATGCCTTCATCGCCACCGAGCGCGCCGCCTCGCCCGATCTCGACGGGCGCTCGGTGTTCGGTTGGGAGCGCGACCTCGCGCCGGCAGTTACGAAGCGGCGCGCGTCGACTTGACTGCGCCGCCCGGGAGCGGCGCCATCAGTCGCTAGTTCACCCAATCAAACAGCCCGCAATCTGCGTACGGCCTTACGCCGCGCGCACATTGCCAAGGAATTTCCCGGTCTCGCCCTTGAGCTGCGCCGACTGCGCGCCGAGCTGGCCGGCCGCACTCAGCACCTGCGCCGCCGCCGCACCGACCTGGCCCGAGGCTTCGCGCACGCCGACGATGTGCTGCATGACGCCCTGGGTGCCCTGCGCCGCCTGCTGCACGCTACGCGCAATCTCGCGCGTCGCGGCGCCCTGCTCCTCGACCGCAGCCGAGATCGCTTCGGTGATCTCGTTCATCTGGCCGATCGTGGTGCCGATCTCCCGGATGGCGGTGACAGTCGAGCCCGTGGCATCGCGGATCGCCTGGATCTGGCTCGTGATGTCCTCGGTCGCCTTGGCGGTCTGCGCCGACAGCGCCTTGACCTCGCTGGCGACGACCGCGAAGCCGCGTCCGGCCTCGCCTGCGCGCGCCGAACTCGATGGTGGCGTTGAGCGCGAGCAGATTGGTCTGTCCGGCGATGGTCTGGATCAGCGCCATCACCTCGCCGATCTTCTGGCTGGCGTCGACGAGCTGCTGCACCATCGATTCGGTGCGCGTGGCCTGCTCGACCGCATCTCGCGCGATCGAGGACGATTGCGTGACCTGGCGCGAGATCTCCTCGATCGACGACGACAGCTGCTCGGCGGAAACCGACACGGTTTGCACGTTCTTTGCCGTTTGCTCGGCGGCGGCGGCGACCTTCGCGCTCTGGTCGGTGGTTCCCTCGACGATGGTCGACATCGACTTGGCCGATGACTGGAGCTCGCCGGCGGCGGTCGCGGTGCCCTCGATCACGCTGCCGATCGAGCGTTCGAAATCGTCAGCGATGCCCGCCAGCACGGTGCGACGATCGTCAGCGGCACGCTGCTTGGATGTTTCCTGCTCGGCGCGCAGCCGATCGCTCTCGGCGAGATGGTCCTTGAACACCTGCAGGCTGCGCGCCATGCGGCCGATCTCGTTGTTACGGTCGGCGAACGGCACGTCGAAGGCGAGGTTACCCTTGGTCAGCTGATCCATCGCCTCGCAGGTCGTCTCGAGCGGCGCGACGATGCCGCGGCCGAGCCAGAATGCGATCAACCCGGCGATCACGAGCCCGGCCAAGCCTCCGATACCCGACCACAGCGCGCGCTGGTAGACCACCGCGTCGATGTCGTCGACATAGACGCCGGCCTGGATCGCCAGCATCTTGTCGCCGCTGCCGAAGGTTCCGACATAGGACAGCTTGCGCTGCTCGGCGCCGCCGCCGGAGCGCGGCGCCATGTATTCGACGAAGCCGCCGCCCTTGCGCGCCTCATTCACGATGTCCTGGATCAGGAGCTTGCCGGTGTTGTCCTTGAAATTCCACCGGTTGACGTTGATGTATTTCGGATTGCTATGGACGTAGGTGACGCCCGCATCCGTCGCGCCGGTGCCGTAGACGCCGATATAGTCCGCATATTGTCCCCAGCGGATGGCGCCGATCGCGGCGAACGCCATCGGGCGCGCCTGATCAGGCTCGATCTTGCCGGCCTTGGCCTCAGCGTCGTAGTAAGTGAGTATCCGCGTCGCGGCGTCCACCAGATCATGCACGGTGGTCCGCCGCTCCTCCAGCACCGCATCGCGCAGCACCAGGATCTGCATCGCCGACACGGCCAGCAGGGTGAGTGATAGCACCGCGATGATCGTCGCCAGGCGCTGATAAACGGTGAGATGTCGCATCTGATCGGCCTCGAATTTGAGCGATGCTGGTCGCTAGCAACTCGGCATTAATGGTTTGCTAGCTTGGGATATTACGGGCTCAACTATTAAGATACCTTTCCCATCGGAGGAGCGGCGAAGCCTCCGGCAAGGTTGGTTCGGCGTGCCTCTACAGATCAAGTCTGGAGGACCTTTCTTGATATTGTGGGACTAATTCGAACAAATCGCCCCGAAATGAGATGAAATCTCGAACGCGAACGGAAATTAAAGGCGAAAAGCCAACGCATGCACGTTATAGCTGCAGAGTGAAATTCGCTCGCTGTGCGCCCGGTGCGACGAATAATCGCGCCTTCCGAAAGTATAAGAAGTCGTTCTCGCGGCGCCCATGCGTCCGAGTTATCGGCAGTGCGTCGCCCTTTTCGGAAATCGAGGGCGCAGGGAAGGCCGGGCACCGGCCGGTGCCCATGGTCCGCGTGCAACAGGAAGCACGCGGCAGAACCACAGGCTCAGCCGAGAATGCCGGTGGTTTAATCGGTCGTCGCAACACGCCAGAATTGGAGATTGCGATGGCCATTCGAAGGAAGAGATCGACACGTGCGCGGCTGGGCTCTGAGGGACGTCCGCCGGTTGCTGGTCGGCTGAACAGGAACCATTTTGCGGGCGATTGCGAGAGGCTGAGCAGCGAGGATGCTGCGCTCGAAGTCGGAGTGCCCCCTGACGCCGGATACAGATTATTCCGGAAGGCAGGTGGTATGCCCCCATCGATTTTCAGGCCGGCGTCAAAGCCGCTCTCGGGGAGATACCTTTCGTTTGCGAACGCGAGGAGATCGCGCTTCTCAATATGCAAGGCCATTCGATGCAGGAGATCGGGCGCCGGCTGGGCCGGGCCGCTTCGACCATTTCCCGCGAACTCGATCGCAATGCGGCCACCCACGGCGGCAAGATGGCCTATCGGGCGACGACCGCTCAGTGGCATGCCGATCGCTCAGCCCGTCGCCCCAAACCGGCGAAGCTTGCCTATAACGCCGCCTTGCGGACTTATGTGGAAGAACGGCTTTCCGGTATGGTCGCGCTGCCAGACGAAGCGCGTGGCCGTGCTAATCGGAAGGGCCATCGGTCATCAGAGACGTGCAAGGTTCGGCCATGGAAGAAGGCCTGGAGCCCCGAGCAAATTGCCCTACGCCTGCCGATCGACTTTCCGGATGACGAGACGATGCGCATCAGCCCCGAGGCTATTTATCAGGCCCTTTTCGTTCAAGGCCGTGGAGCTCTCCGCCGTGAACTGACGAGTTGCTTGCGCAACGGACGTGCGCGACGGGTCCCCAGGGCACGCACGGGCAAGCGGGGCAAAAGCTTTGTCACGCCGGAGATCATGATCAGCGAGCGCCCTGCCGAGGTGGCAGACCGGGCGGTGCCGGGGCATTGGGAAGGAGACCTGATTATAGGTGGCGAGAGCTCGGCGATCGGCACGCTGGTCGAACGCACGACACGCTTTACGATGCTGCTGCACCTTCCTCGATTGGCGGGGCACGGCGACGGTCCTCGTGCCAAGGGCGGGCCGGCGCTCTCGGGACACGGAGCCGAGGCGGTGCGCGATGCAATCGCGCGAACCATCATTACCCTGCCTGAAGAATTGCGGCGTTCGCTGACCTGGGATCGGGAGCCGAAATGGCTCAGCACGAGCGTCTCAAGATCGATACGGGCATCCAAGTTTACTTCTGCGACCCGCACAGCCCGTGGCAGCGCGGCACGAACGAGAACACCAACGGACTGCTGCGGCAATACTTCCCGAAAGGCGAAGACCTGAGCGTCTATAGCGCCGATGAGATAGCCGCGGTGGCCGAGGCTCTCAACGGCCGACCGAGAAAGACCCTGGCTGGAAAACGCCAGCCGAGGCGCTTGACGAGTTGCTGTCATCGGTGAAAACAAAACGAACCAGTGTTGCGACGACCCTTTGAGCCCAAGGCCCGGCCTTCCCTGCGCAATGGTTTTAACGGCTGCTTCGTGCTCTCCTCGGGGACCGGCTTTCTTGCCCCCGTATCCGCGACGATGTTTCGCATCATCGCGTCCGCGACAATGCGTGCGCATTGCGCGGGGCATCAGCACCGGGATGCCAGGACCACACGACTTGACCGTGCGTATCGCGTTGTTCGTCGGCGTGATGAGATCACGCTGCAACTCGATACGCCCACCGCATCTCCGCCTCGCGTGTCGTGACGATCGCGATACGCCCCTCGTGTCGAGGCGGGACGAGCGACAAGGAAGCACGATTTCCGGAAAAACGAAAGTAGAATATTTTGGCTTCCCGATCTTGCGATCGTGATCCGACTGAAAATGCAGGCGAAATTGGTTTTTCTGCGCAAGCGATTTTTCTGCTGGCGGGCCTCGCGACAGGCGTGCGGCACCGCATCGCGCCCAGTGATTTGCCTGACAGGTCAATCGTCGCTCGCGAGCAACCGAGTCCTGGAACCCGGCAGTTCTCGCGCGCATTGCCGCGCCTGACCGACGATTTCGAATGTGTGGCCCGCTTGAGCGTTCAATCGTCGAAAAGCGGACCTACAGCTCCTGCCGGCAGTTGAGCACGGCATTGAACACGACGCGCGGCACGCTCACCTGCTCATCGGTATAAAGCGTACTGAGTTCGTCCGCGTGCGCGTCTGGCTCGGAGCTGACGATCGCCAACCGACCGAGCAACGAAAGATCCAGCTCGCTGTCCTTCAAGCGCATGGCGCCCCAGACGTCCCACGGCAACATCTCGTGGTTGCTAGCGCGGCAAGGTGGCGAATGACGTTGCCGACGATGAACCAGAGCCCGTGCATGTCAAGACGCCGAAGGATTCGATCGGCTGTCGTGCGACAGCGCGACCACGCATCGCCCGCGACGACGAACTGGTCACGAGGGACGTCGGCCGGATCGAACAGGACGCCGAAGAGTTCGCGCTGACGATCATCGAGCTGCGCATCGAACAGGACCCAATGCCTGCGCTCGTCGTCCCAGTATTCCGTCACCCAATGGTCGAGATATCGGCCTGGTTCGAAATAAGCGGCAAAGCCGCAGCGGGCGCGCGCCGCGATGCCGTGCCGGCGCAGCATCGCCACATGCAGCAGCGTGAAGTGCCGGCAGACGCCGACCTGCCGCTCGCCGACCGTGCGCGATGCGGACAGCGGCCGGTCGTCACGGGCGACGATCTGATCCAGGATCTGCTCGACCGCGCGGATGTGCGATTGCGCGTGCTGGTCGCGGCTGAGCGTGACGCCATAGGCAGGTGCAATGTGCTCATGGATCAGCAGGCCCTGCACGGCCTTTGCGAGCGCCGCGGGATCGCGCGGCAGGTCGTTGAAGAGAATGGCGTGACGCCCTGGATCGCTCATGGCAATCGGGGTCCTATACTGATCGAAATCCATCCGGATGCCTCCGACTTGATAAGATCACCAGTGCCGACGCGCCGCGCGTCACAGGCCAGCTTAGCGCGGATCGAGCGCCCCTCCCATCGACAAACGAGTGCCCACTTGCGGCGCGATCCCCGCCAAAATGCGGCCGCCTCTATGAACCGGATCACACACCACCACTCCCGGCTGTTCTGGATTGCTGCGCATCTGACCAGGTTCTTGTCTCCGTCGCGGCAGCTTTTCGGGCAGGGACATATGCCCGCGTGCTGCCGCAGACCGCGCTGCAGCGCATCTGGAATTCGTTCCTGTTCAATGTGGTCGAGCCGCTGCTGCCGCCGACATCGGACACCGGGCAGTCGGACGGGCCGGCGGCGGGACCGCGGGTGGCGATACAATGATCGCGGCGTCGCGTTGTTCATGGTCAGATGATGTTGTTGCCCGCCGCGTTGATATCGAAAGCACCGCGAGCGTGCCCCATACTTCTTGCCGACCCGGCTGCCGACGGAGCCGTTACACGACCGCGACCGCCGTAGCCCGCGGCCGCCGACGGCCGAGCAGGACCAGGATGGCGAGCGCAGCGCAGGAGCAGAGCAGCGCGAGCCCGAGCAGCGCGTTGCTGCCGAACCGGGTGAGCAGCGTTACCAGGATCGGCGCGGAGACGGCGGAGAGAATGTTGAGCGGCAGCGCCATGCGCGACATCGCCCTGGTGAACTCCACCTTGTCGTAGAAGATCAGCGGCATGGTGGCGCGCGCGACCGCGAGCGCGCCGCTGCCCATGCCATAGAGCAGCAGGAACAGCGCGACCGTCCAGGTGGCGCCGCCATTCAGCATCAAGAGCAGCATCGCGATCGGAAGCGCGAGACCGGCGACGAAGGCGGTGGAGATGCCATCCCAGCGGCCGCCGCCGAGAAAATCGATCGCCCGTGCCGCAACCTGGATGACGCCCAGCATCGAGCCGAAACTGATGGCTTCCCTCGCCGACAGGCCTTCGGCCTTGAACAGCTCGATCAGCACGGCGCCCATGCCGAAGGTCACGAACACATGGAGGCCGAGCGTCGTCACCAGCAGATAGAACGTCCCGCGCGAAGGCGACGGCGGCAGAGCCGCAGCCGCAGAGCCAAGGACGGTGACGACCCCGACGGGTTTGCGGCGCGGCAAGCCAAACGCAAACAGCGGCAGGCAGACCAGCGGCACCATGGCTGCATAAATCAGACAGGTGCCGCGCCATCCGAACAGACCGGTGAGGAAGACTGTGGTCGGCCAGAACACACTGCTGGCGAGACCCGTCACCAGCATCAATGCGCCGATCGCGCTCTTGGCGTTGCGGCCGGCGACCTCGTTGAGGACGATCAAGCCTGCCGTCGTCAAGGTCGCGCTGCCGGCGACGCCGAGGCACACCCAGCCGGCGAAATAGGTCAGCGGCCCCTGCGCAATTGCAAGCAGCAGGAAGCCCGGCACGAACACCAGCGTGCCGACCATCATTACCCATCGCGCACCGTGCCGTGTGAACGGCCCCGCCAGCCAGGGCGATGCAAGTCCCATGGCGCTGTAAAACACGGATGTGCCCGCGAACACCGCGGCAATGTCCATGTCCAGATCGGCAGCGAACTGCCGGCCGATGACCGCGGGAAGGCTGACGGCGCCCCAACCGATGAGCTGCGTGATGGCGAGGACGACGAGGACGCGAAATATCCTGGGATCGGCAATCAAGAGCGGCATTCCGGAATGCGGGCCAGCGGCGCCGGCCGTCTGAAATCGACGGTTCCCATGGTGTCGCTGGGCGACCGGACTTTCAACCGGGCACTTCTCATTGCAGCCATGACATGATGCAGGGCGCACCTGTCAGCCGCCGGCGCCATGCTGCCGGTGCGTTCGAAGCCGCGGTCCTACGAGGGCTTGGCCGGCTTCGCCGGACATGATTTGCGAAGCTCGGCAAGTGCGGCGCGCATCTTGGCGAAATAGGTCGCATCGTCCTCCGGCGTCATGTCGGAGCAGATGTAGTCCATGTGATATTTGACTTCCTGCTCGAAGCTGCGCCGCCACTCCGCATGGTCATAGACCGCGAAAATCTCGTCGTAAGCGAACAGCATGTGCGCGACGAAATTCTTGTAGAGCACCCATTTGAGGTGATCGGCACGGATCTCGGCCATGTCCGGCTCGGTCAAGTCGGGATGGCGAAGCTGGGCCTCGCTGTAGGACATGTAGACCTGCCGCGCCGCGGCCTCGCGCGCATTGGTCCGGAGCTGGTTGACCTGGGCACCGATGATCGCGAATCCGACGATCGCCAGCCAGGCTGAGGCGATCTGGGCCCAATTCGATTTCGGTCGCTTGTTATCGCTCATCGCCGATTTCAGCCTCAGGCCTCAACCACCTTGGACTCTCATGAAAGTACCGAGGGAGTCCCTATCCCGCTGCCGCGGCATGGGCCGACACGGTGAGCCCTGCGACCGGCGGCAGGGCCATCAGCGCCGGCTTCGCGAAATAATAACCCTGCAGCAGATTGATTCCAGCGGCGCGCAGCACGCTCAGCTCGGCTTCGGTCTCGATGCCCTCCGCGAGCAGCTGAATGTCGAGCTGTCGCGCGATCGCGGCGATGCCTGCGACGATGACCTGTTTGGGCTGGCTGGCATCGATATTGCGCACCAGCTCCATGTCGATCTTGATCAGGTCCGGCTGCAGGCGCGCCAACAGGCTCAGCCCGGCATAGCCGGCGCCAAAATCATCTAGAGCGGTCCAGAAGCCGAGTTCTTTGTATGTGCGGATGATGGACTCGACATGCCCCGGCTCCGCCATGCGCTCGTTCTCGGTGAACTCGAACATCAGGTTCTGGGTGGGGAAGCTGGCCCGCTTGGCCGCGGCAAGCGATTTCTGAATGCAGGCGCGCGGCTCGTAGACCGCATTCGGCATGAAGTTGATGGACAGGCGCGCAGAGGGGTCGTCGAACAGGCGGCCCGCGGTTTCGATCGCCAGCACCCGCGCGGCCTGATCGAAACGATAGAGCTGATCGTCGGTCAGCTGACTGAGCACGCTGTAGGCGGACTCGCCGTCCGGCCCACGTACCAGCGCCTCGTAACCCCAGATCCGGCCCTGCTGCACGTCGACGATCGGCTGAAATGCCATCTTGAAGGTGAAGGGGAGCTCGGACCCGTCGCCACATCCCAAACAGTTGCTGGCCATCATCCCCTCCGTTGTCTTTCGCGACTCCTGCGTCGCAGACCTTAACAAACTAACAACCAGTGGTGTCCGAAGACTTAAAAAAGCTTCGACTTGATGCACGCGGGCACTTCGGTGACGGACCGGAGCGGTGGTGGTTCCCGCAGTCTCCACGGCGTGCCGCGTTGCGATGGCCGTCCGCGATGCCTCAGCCGCGACAGAAATCCGCTCGCTGCAGCGCTTTCCTGGAATGACTCGGCTGGGAACACCGCCCGCACGGGACTTTTCTCCTTTCCTGAACAATGCCTTTATTCGCATGTTAGGCTTGCTGACTCTCACGCGTTTCCGCCCTCCAGAAACGAGGCGTCTGTGCATGACCTGCTTGCCGGAACGACACGCGATCATCATCGGCGGCGGCGCCTCCGGCGTCCTGCTGGCCTATCAGCTGCTGCAACATCCTGACTCGGATTTCCGTGTCACATTGATCGAAAAGCGCGCCGAGGTTGGACGCGGACTCGCCTATCACACCGGCAATTCCGAACATCTGCTCAATGTCCGCGCCGCCAATATGAGCGCGTTGCCCAACGATCCCGATCACTTCTGGCGCTGGCTGTCGGCGCGAATGGATCAGCATCCGCTCTGCCCTGATCCCTACTGCTTCGTGCCGCGACGCCTCTATGGCGACTACATCGCAAGCCTGATCGAGCCCTTCGTCGCTCCGGACGACGGTGCCGAACGGCGGCTATCGATCGTGCGCGGCGAATGTGTCGCCGTGAGCGAAGGCTGGAGCAACGTCACGGTGAGCCTTGCTGACGGATCGCGTCTTGTTGGCGACATCGCCGTGCTGGCGACAGGTCATGATGCGGCGACTGCACGCTCGGCCTGGCATGCCGATCCCTGGATCTCGCCGTCGGTGCCGGGATTTGCGGAGGATGCGACCGTGCTGATCCTCGGCACCGGCCTGACCATGGCCGACTATGTGCTGAGCCTGCTGCGCGAAGGCCATCGCGGGCCAATCGTCGCGATGTCGCGTCGCGGCCTGATGGCCAAAGGGCATCGGCGCACGGCGCCGCTTGCATTCCAGGAAGAGGACGTGCCGTTCGGCGCCGGCGCTGCCACGCTGCTGCGTTGGCTGCGGCGCCGCATCAAAGCCCACGCCGCCGACGGCGGCGATTGGCGCAGCGTGTTGGATGCCATCAGGCCGTTCAGCCAGCGGCTCTGGCGCGAGCTGCCGCAGAGCGCGCAGCGCAGCTTCCTCGAGCATGCCAGGGCATGGTGGGACGTGCATCGCCACCGCATGGCGCCGGAGGTCGAGGCGCGTATCGACCAGGCCATGGCCGACGGCCAGTTGACGGTGACGGCGGCGAAGCTGATCGGCACCGAGGGCGGCGCCCATGGCGCACGAATCCGCTATCGCCGGCGCGGCCGCGCCGAGATCGAGAGCCTGGATGTCGGCGCCATCGTCGACTGCACCGGCATCGTGCGCGATCCGCGCGCCACCACCAATCCGGCGGTGCGCAGCCTGTTCGATCAGGGGCTGGCGCGTCCGGATCGCTTGCGGATCGGGATCGATATCTCGCGCGATTGCGCGGTGGTTCGCGCCGACGGCATCGCGTCGCAACGGTTGTTTGCGATCGGCCCACTGACCCGTGCCGCGTTCTGGGAGATCATCGCGATTCCCGACATCCGCAATCAATGCGCCGGCCTCGCCGACCAGCTCGCGCAACGGCGGGCAGCGGTGTTGCCGGACATGGTCGGCCAGCCATCATCGGCCGACCGACAGGTTGCGATGTAGTCGTCGAGCGGCGGCGATACATTAAGATGTCGCCCTGGGCTTATCGTCCGGCTTGACAGCCGAACGGTTCCGCGCCCTAATTCTTACAATAAGTAAGAATTGCGATCGGGACGGAAATGTCGGAGCAGCCAAGGAGTCGGCGGCAGACGCGCGCGGCCATCTTGGGGCATCTACTCCAGGCGGGCGGCACGTTTCGGCCTCCTTTGGCCAGGGCTGTGCGCCTGTCGGAGGCAAGCCTCTCGCGCATCCTGTTTGACCTGAAGGCCGAGGGCCTGATCGAGGAAGTGAGGCGGCCGGCACCTTATGTGGGTGGCCCGACCGCTCTGGTATCTCTCGATAGGTCGGTGGCACTCGCGGCCCTCGAGCTGACCAGCCAGGAGCTGAGCGTGGGCGTCGGCGGGCTTGCAGGCGAACTGCACCATGTCGAACGACTGTCGCTGCCGACAACGCCAAATGTTGAATCGGTCGGCCGAGCGTTTCACGAGGCGCTGGAGTTGCTGCGCGACTGGAGCAGGCAACGTCCGCTCCGGCAGATCGGGATATCCGTGCCGGGCCTGAGCCGGTTCAGCGAGCTCGATAATCCGATCATTCCCTGTGACATCGGGCGCGTCCGCGGCCGGGCTTCCGACATGTTCGCAGGCGTGCCGGTCGAATTCACCAATTCCGTCGTGGCGCATGCGATGTTTCATCGCGTCCGCAGCAAGGACTATCCGCTCACGGGGCCGCATCTGTTCGTTTTTGTCGGCCAGGGTGTCGCGGGCACCTGGATCGACGAGCAGATCGAGGCCGATGTCATGGTGCCGGTCGAACTCGGCCACATGGTGTTCGCCGATGGCGGGCCGCGCTGTCGCTGCGGCCATGATGGTTGTGTCGAAGCCTACACCTCGCTTCCGGCGATGGCCGAGCTTTTCGGCGTTGCCGAGGCGGACTTGCTGCAGCCGCGCGCCGGGTGGGCGACTGCGATCTCGTCGCGCGTGCGGGACGAGTTGCGCCGCCGCTTGTTCCGGCTTGGCCTCGCGATCGGCAACACGCTGAATGTGAAGCCCTGCCCTGCCGTGGCCATCAGCGGCTGGCCGTCGCTGCTTTCGGAGGGCGATCGAAAGGCGGTCATCGAGGGCATCGATGCCGCCTTGCTGGGCGGGCTTGAACGCGCGCAAGCATCGCTCGCCTTCGTGCCGCCTTCGACCGGCAATGATCCGAGTGCCGCGCTGGCATTTGCGGCCTGCTGTCTGGCTTCCGGCGGCGGCATGCCGACCGCATCGACGGAGGCCGCCTGATTTATCGTTAGTACGACCCGCGCTGTTCATTCACACTTGGGAGAAATGCCATGCCGATCACAATAACAAGGCGTCGTTTGCTCGCTGGATCCGCGGCCGCGCTAGCATTGCCTGCGTTTGCGCGCGCGCAAGGCGCGGTGAAGCCGCGCCTGACTATCATCTCGCAATGGTCCGCGGGCAGTGACGGGGCGGCCATCACGGCGCTCGGCAAGAAATTCGAGGAGAAGGGCGGCATCTGGCAACATTCGCCCGTCCCCGGTTTCACCACCGAAATGATGAACAAGCTGCGCGCCGAGATCATCGCCGGTGATCCCCCGGCCTGTTCGCAGCTCAAGGGACCCGAGATTGCGGCGTGGTCGAAGATCGCCCCGACCGTCAACCTCGATGCCCTCGTCGCTGCCGCCGGCTACGAAAAGGTCGTCGCACCGGACCTTGCGAAACTGCACAAGCCCGGCGGCACGTGGATTTCGCTGCCGTTGCAGATCTACGCCACCAACATGCTGTTTCTCTCCAAGCGCGCGATGGACAAGGCCAAGGCCGACAAGCCGCCGGTCACCTGGGCCGACTTCAATGCTCTTGCCGAGAAGATGAAAGCGGCCGGCATCACTTACCCCGTTGCCAACGGCGGTACCCGCCCGGACGACGGGCAGAAATTCGAAGCCTCTCTTGCCGGCATCAGTCCGGCGGCATATCGCGCAGCCATCATGAATCTCGACGAGAAGGCCTTGAAGGGCCCCGAGATCAAGGCTGCCTTCGCACAGACGCGCAAGATCGCCGACTGGTCAGACCCCAATGTTGGCGCCCAACCCTATGCCACCAACCTGAAGCGCTTCGTCGATGGCGACATGGGTATGTTGATCATGGGCGGCTGGGCGCAGGGCGTTTTGAAAAACGCTGGTTTCAAGTTTGACGACTATGTCATCGTTCCCGGCCCCAGCGACAATGGCAAGCCGGTGTTCCTGTTGAACGCCGATGCTTTCATCTTCTGGAAGCGCAGCGAGCCTGATCTACAGGCCGGTCAGACGCTAATGGCACAGCTCGTCATGGATCCCGCGATCCAGACCATGTATTCGCAGATCACCGGATCGATCCCCGTGCGCACCGACGTCGACCTCTCCGGTGCCGGCTGGTCGGACGGTCAACGGCGAACCGCAAGCGCGCTCAAGGACGCTGTCGCCAACAATCAAGCTGTCCTGAGCCTCGCGCACAACATGGCGCAGGAAAACGGCCTGACCGCAGCGATGATCGACGTCATCACCGAGTACGTGAAGAACAAGACGATTTCACCGGAGCAGGCGGTCACACGCCTCGCCGATGCGGTCGAGGGCGCGCGTTGACCGACACCGTCGCTGCGACACTGCGAACGGGGCGGCTGGCGAAACCTGGTGTGGTACGCCGGCTGCCCGAATATCTGATGATCTGGGTGCCGCTGCTACTGTCCGCCGCGCATCTCATCTCGTTTTCGCTGTGGACGATCTGGATTTCATTCACGCCTTCGACGCTCGTTCCGGTCTCGGGCTGGGTGGGCCTGCGCAACTACGCCGCGGTCATCGCGACGAGGAACTGGAAGATCGCGTTCGACAATCTGCTGCTGTTCGGCAGCGCTTTCGTGCTGCTGAGTTTGCTGATCGGCCTGGCCCTTGCGATCCTGCTCGACCAGCGCATCCGCGGCGAGAATGTGCTGCGCTCGATCTTTCTCTACCCTTTGGCCGTCTCCTACGTCGTCACCGGCACGGTCTGGAGCTGGCTGCTCAATCCTGGCATCGGTATCCAGAAGCTTGTCAATGATCTCGGCTGGACCTCGTTTCGATTCGACTGGGTCGTCAACGGCGAGATGGCGATCTGGACCATTGTGATCGCCGCCGTCTGGCAATCCTCAGGCTTCGCCATGGCGCTGTTCCTGGCCGGCCTTCGGTCCGTCGACGCCGACCTTGTCAAGGCCGCGCAGATCGACGGCGCCGGACCGCTCCGAATGTACCGGCGCGTCATTCTGCCGACGCTTTGGCCGATCACCGTCACTGTTGTCGTGATCGAGCTGCAGTTCGCCATTTCGACCTTCGACCTCGTCCGCGCGCTGACCGACGGCGGTCCCGGACTCGCGACCCAGTTGCCCGCGCTCGTCGTCTACGACCTGATGTTCCAGCGGGGCTTGCTCGGTCGTGGTGCGGCGGCGGCTGTACTCATGTTGCTGCTTCTGCTCGCGGTGCTGCTGCCGTATGCGGCGTGGCGATATCTCCAGCGACGGCGGGCAGCCCATGCGTGACCGATCCATCGCGCCGGGCCGCATACTCATCTATCTGGTCGTGTCGCTGCTCGCTGCAGCGTATCTCGTGCCACTGATCATCGTCGTGCTGAACTCGCTGCGCAGCAATCAGGAGATCGCGCAGACCTCGATGATCGGCTGGCCGCGGCATTGGGACTTTGGCAACTACCTCACAGCCTGGTCGGACTTCTGCATTGCGGAGACCTGCGCCGGCATCCGTCCCTACATGCTGAACTCCGCGCTCATAACCATTCCCGCGACGATCTTCTCCACACTGCTCGGTGCGGTCGCCGGTTACGCGGTGTCGCTCTGGCGCTTTCGCGGCGATCGCTGGATCTATGGCATCGTCACGCTTGGCATCTTCCTGCCGCAGCAGATGCGCTTGCTGCCCTGGACCATCGTGCTGCGCGACCTCGGTTTGATCAACACGCTGACGGGCCTGGTGATGATCCACACCATCCAGGGGCTCTCCTTTACCACCTTGTTCTGCCGGAACTACTACATTGCCATCCCGCAGGAATTGATAAGGGCCGCGCGCATGGATGGCGCGGGGTTCTATCGCATTTTCTGGCGCATCATTCTGCCGCTCTCGCCGCCGATCCTGATCGTCACCGTGATCTGGCAGTTCACGCACATCTGGAACGAGTTCCTCTATGGCGTGACATTCACGACCGGCCAGCAGCAGCCGGTCACCGCCGCGCTGATCGCGCTCTCCGCAGCGATCGCGGATATCCCAAAGCATGGCGTGCAGAGCGCCGCGGTGATGATCACGGCCCTGCCGACCCTGGTAATCTATCTGATCGGCGGCAGGTACTTCGTGCGCGGCCTTACCGCCGGCGCCGTCAAGTAGGGACCCACATGTCAGCTCTCACTATCCGCGATGTCTACAAGAAGTTCGCCACCATCGAGGTGCTGAAAGGAATTAACCTCGAGATGGGCTCGGGCGAATTCACCGTCCTGGTTGGGCCATCCGGTTGCGGCAAATCGACGTTGCTCAACATCATCGCCGGCCTGGAGCACCAAAGTTCCGGCACCATCGAGATCGGCGGGCGCAACGTCAACGACGTCGCACCGAAGGATCGCGACATCGCCATGGTGTTCCAGTCCTACGCGCTCTATCCCTCGATGACGGTGCGCCAGAACATCACGTTCGGGATGGAATGCCGACATGTCCCGCGCGCCGAGCAGGAAACGGCGCTGGCAAACGTCGTCCGGCTGTTGCAGATCGAGCCGTTGCTCAACCGCAAGCCGTCGCAACTGTCCGGCGGTCAACGTCAGCGCGTGGCGATGGGGCGCGCCCTGGTCCGCGATCCCCTGCTGTTCCTGTTCGACGAGCCGCTCTCCAATCTCGATGCCAAACTGCGCGTCGAGATGCGGATGGAGATCAAGCGGCTGCACCAGCGCATCGGTGCCAGCATGATCTATGTCACCCACGACCAGATCGAGGCAATGACGATGGCGACGCGGATCGCCGTGATGAACCAGGGCGAGGTGCAGCAATTCGCCGACCCGGACACCGTGTACCGCTATCCGGCGAACCTGTTCGTCGCGCGTTTCATGGGTGCGCCGCCGATGAATACGATGCCGGCGCGGCTCGAGGCCGCAGATGGCAAGCCGGTGGTCGTGATCGGCGCAGGGCGCCCCGATGAGGTGCGCCTGCAGCTTTGTGGATATGATGCAGCGGCTTCTTTTGTCGGCCGCGACGTCGTGCTCGGCATCAGGCCGGAATGCATCGCCGAAGGCAGCCGCATGTTTTCCGGTAGCGCCGGTGCGCCGATCGTCGTCAATGCGCCGGTCGAGATGGTCGAGCCGACCGGCGCCGAGACCATCGTGTTGATGCGGCTCGGCGGCGAGTCCGTGCTGGCGCGTGTCGCACCGGATGTCCGCCCCGCGCCGGGCGCATCTGCCCCGTTCGCCCTCGACACCCGCCGCATTTGCCTGTTTGACCCGCAGACGGAGCGATTGATCGCATGACTGAAACGACATATGCCAGCCTCAAAGGGCGCGTGGTGTTGATCACCGGAGGCGCCAGCGGCATCGGCGCCGCATTCGTGCGCGCTTTCGCGGCCCAACAATGCCGCGTCGCCTTCCTCGACATCGATGCCGTGGCTGGCGAAGCGCTGGTGCGTGAGGTGGCGAGCGCGTCCGGTTCGACGCCGCTGTTCGTGCCATGTGACCTCTTGGACATTGAGGCGTTGCGCGCGGCCATGGCGCAGGTCCGGACCTCGCTCGGCGACGCCGCGGTGCTGGTCAACAACGCCGCCAACGATCAACGCCAGGTTCTCGCCGACGTGACGCCAGCTGAGTTCGATTGGATGATCGGCGTCAACCTCAAGCACGTCTTCTTCGCAGCGCAAGCCGTGGTGCCGCAGATGCAAGCGCGCGGCGGCGGCTCGATCATCAACATGTCGTCCATCGCGTGGATGCGCGGCGCACCGGCGCTGCCGGCTTACGCAGCGGCGAAGGCCGCTATCGTTGGCTTCACCAATTCGCTGGCTCGCCTCGTCGGACCCGATCGCATCCGCGTCAACGCCATTGCACCGGGCATGGTCATCACGGAGCGCCAGCGTCGCCTGTGGTATCCGGACGAGCAGACGATTGCCGACGTTCGAGCTCGTCAGGCCATACCGGACGCGGTGACGCCCGATGACATTGCGCGCATGGCGCTGTTCCTGGGTTCCGACGAAAGCCAGCGCGTGACGCGCCAGTGCTTTCAGGTCGACGGCGGGCTCGGGTAGAAAAGCTCGGCTTGGAGCCACGCGATCACAACGACTGCAGACCTTAGACCTCAAAACGACCCAAAGATCGACCCGAGGATCAGGACGGCAACAAGCGCAATAATGCAGCTGACGATAACGGTCATCACCATGTCGAGATAGCTTTCACGATGGGTGAGACCGCTTATCTGCAACAGCAGCAACACCGTGCCATTGTGGGGAAGGGCGTCCAACGTACCGGCGCTCATCGTCGTTATGCGATGCATCAATTCGCGGTCGATGTGATGCTCAGCGGCGAGACGCAAGAAGTCGTCGCCAAATGCATTGAGCACGATCGCCATACCGCCAGAGGCAGTACCGGTTAGCCCCGCCAGTACATTCATAGAGACGGTCAACGAGATCAGCGGTCCTCCACCAATCGCGAACACAGCATCACGCACGGTCGTGAATGCCGGCAGTGCGGCGACGACCGCGCCGAAGCCGACAAGACTGGCGATCATCAGCATCGGCAGAGCCGCGGAATTCGCACCGGCATCGAGACTCTCGCGCAAGCTCGGCAGGCGTCGAAGGTTGAAGAGAAGGACGGTCAAGTTTGCTGCCGTCAAGGCCACGATAACTGACCAGACGCCGGACACGGCGCCGATCGTCGTGCCGCCCCACCGCTCCTCGGACAGGAATGAAAAATCGATCCGCGGGAATATGACAAGCGACATCAGGAAATTCGTGACGATCACGACGACAATGGGCAGCACGGCGATGGCGAAGCCGGGCCCGCTCTCGGCCGGCTTGCCATGCGCTAACTCGGCCGGATCGAACTCGCCCGCTGGAGCGGCCTGCTCGCGAACCTTCTCGCTGATGACGGGAGCGGTTTCCGCCTCGCCGCCATAACCTTCGCCGGCCTTGCGCGCTGCCGCCTCGACGCGGCCGAGCCACCACATGCCGAAGACGAAGATGATAACCGATGCGATGATACTCAGGCCCGGAGCCGCGAAGGTGGTTGTGCCGAAGTACGGCATCGGAATGGCGTTGTTGACCGAGGGGGTCCCCGGCATCACCGACATGGTGAACGTGAATGCACCGAGGCCGATGGTTGCGGGGAGCAACCGTCGCGGGATGTTGGCGGCCCGGAACATCTGGTGAGCCATGGGCACCAGCACGAAAAATGCCACGAACACGCTGACGCCGCCGTAGGTCACAAGAGCCGAGGCAATTACCACCGCGAGCATCGTGCGCTTGGTGCCTAACTTCTCGGTCAAATAGCGCGCGATGGAGCTGATCGAACCGCTGTCCCCCATCAGCTTTCCGAACAACCCGCCCAGCATAAACATGGGGAACCACTGTGCTACGAACCGTGCTGCCCCACTCATGAAGGTCTGCGTCCAGTGGGCGAGCAGAGGCTCGCCCGAGAAAATAGCCGCGATGAGGGCCGCGAGTGGAGAGACCAGCAGAACACTCACTCCCCGATACGCAAGCCACATGAGGAGAGCTAAGCCAAGCAATACTCCAAAGAGTCCCATGATCCACTGTCTCCGACAGGTCCGAGGCCGATGATCGAGCTGCCGCTGTCTTACTCACGAGCCGTCGCATGAGAGTCGAGCAGCCTTTTCGACATCGCGCGCGACCGCAGATACCGGCTCGAAGCGTTGCCGGGGCAGCAGGAAGAGCCAAGTCACCAACACGAACGGTGCCGTCAGAGCCGGAATGGCGAATGGGGTCAGCGCAACGTTCAAGGCCGACTGGACGATGACCGTGAACATCGTGGCAAAGGCCGTGTAGACCGCGACGCGCCAGTTCGGCTGATAGAACACGGTCCCAAGTGCGATCGCTGTCAGGATCGGGCTGAATCCGAGGAGGCCGCCGGTGATCAGGCCACTCTCGGCACCGAAAAGATGGGCCGTCAGTACGGCCAATATCGCACCTCCGAGAGCGAAAGCGGCGGCTGCGAGCGAGTTGACGGCGAGCCCCGCAAGCAGCAGCAGCGCCGCGATGCCGCTCGCCTTCAGGAAGACTTGCGAGATGCTGAGGAATACGCCCTGGACAAGGTCAATCAGTTGGAGCGGGCTTCCCTCGTAGGGCTGGAATGCGGTCACAACCTGACCGGCCGGCAGTGCTGCTCCCGCGAGGCCGGAAAATCCATACGTGGCCAACAGGAGAAGCCACGTTGTGAGCACGAAGGGAAACGTGAGGGCGCCTGCCCATGCCTTGACGGCGTTGGTTGTCCCCAACATCACGACAACGGATACGGCCGCGCCCAGAATCACATACACCCAAAGCAGCGGCCCAGCAGCCAGGAACGTCGCCAATGCAAGGCCGACGAGGATGCCATTGAAGCCATAGAGTCCGGCATGGAGCGGTTCGGTATCGACGTGAAGCAGCTCCGCGGTCAGGTTTGCCGCGATCACCGCAACGACGCCCGCAATTGCCACGCGCGGCACGCCAGCTGCATACGATCCCCAGGCAATCGCAGCGAGGAAGAGAGCCCCGGTCAGCGGATTATTCTGAAACATGACTTGCCCGATGCCGCGCAAATTGATGTCCAGGAAGCGTAATGCGCCTGACGATGCGGAGAGGCTTTCCCACCTTGCCAAGATCTGGTCCATTGCGGCCTCCTCTGACGTGACGGCACCTGCTCTCGACTAACGCCATAGGTAGCGCGGAGGTAACGCGGCGCCGACGATCTCCTCTCGAACGGTTTCCCAGAACTCGCGAACCTTGGCCTTCACCTGCGCAGTGTCGCGGCCCAGAACCTTGAAGATAAGTCCGGCATCATTGGGCAGGCGACAGGCGCCGACCGCCACGCCTTCTTCCAGGTTCACATTGGCGTCCGTCCGCTCATAGATGCGGTCTGCCTTGTCTTTGGGAGCACATAGGATCACGTTGGCGAACACGTCGAAGTCGTTCATCACGCCGGTCTGCCGCATCACATATCGCCGCGGCTCCATGACCAGCTTCTCCGCAAATAAGGCGCGACCATCAGGCCGCACAGCCGACGTGGATATCGACAGCACGGTTGCTCCGAAGCACTCGTCCGGATGATAGTGCTTGCGGCCTGATTGAACCATTTCCGAAAAGAGCAGCGTAGCCGACGGAGCGACGGAGATCTGCGTGTCACTGAGAAACCGCGCGTGCCGGTGCGGGATCACGGGCTCGGGAAGAAATTCCAGATACGCTTCATCGGCCAGCGTAATCGTCTGGCTTTGTCCCGCATAGTTGGCGTCCATCGCGTAAATCTTGGTCGCCGACTGCGAGGTGAGATGCGCCTGCGCACCCGGACCAAGGGTGACGTCCAGAGCGAGCCTGTCACCCTGCAGCACGCAGCCCGTGGTGGTAATCAGGAATATGTAGGCCAAACCCGGCATTGCTTCGTCGCAATGTAATGCGCGCTGCACCATATACGGCACGCGGCGCTCCAGGTTCGCCAGGATCGTTTGACCAGAACGGCGCTCGAAGCCTAAACGCAGGAAGCCGGTCTTGCCGACAGTGCCGCTCCTCATCTGCGGCGGTTCATCCTGAAAGGGCGCGAATTCCGGCATCGATGCGCCGAGCGTTTCGGCGCGAGCCCAGGGGGGAAAAGCGGCGGGTATCATGCTGTCCGCCGCGATTGTCGATTCAGATCGAAGAGGAATTCCCGCTCGATCAGCGAGACGAGCTCCGGAATACCCTCTCCCGTTTTGCAGTTCGTGAACAGAAACGGCTTGGTCCCCCGCATGACCTGCAAATCATGCCTCATCACCTCGAGGCTGGCTCCGACATGAGGCGCGAGATCGGTCTTGTTGATGACCAGGATGTCGGAATAGGTGATCCCGGGTCCATTCTTGCGCGGGATCTTGTCGCCTGCTGCGACGTCAATCACATAGATGAAATAGTCCACAAGCGCTGGCGAGAAGGTCAGCGTCAGGTTGTCGCCGCCACTTTCGATCAGCACCACATCGCTATCCGGAAAGCGCTGTTCCATGTCCTCGACAGCGGCGAGGTTCATGCTCGGATCTTCACGCACCGCGGTATGAGGGCAGGCACCCGTCTCCACCCCGAGGATGCGTTCCTGGACAAGAACGCCTTTGAGGGTACGCTGGACGTGCTTGGCGTCTTCGGTCGTGACCACGTCGTTCGTGATGATGAGCACCTTGATACCGAGTTCCAGGAAACGTGGCGTGATCGCTTCGACGATCGCGGTCTTGCCCGATCCGACCGGGCCGCCGATCCCGATGCGCGTGATATTCTTCATTTACAGCTCCATCCCATGTCAGTTCATGAACAGGCGGACATGCGCTCTGGTATGGACAGCGGCCAAAATGTCCGTCAACGGAGCAAAACCTGCCATGTCCGCAAGCCGCGCCGCGGCGGCGGTCGCGTACATCGCTTCCATTTGTCCGGTGAGTTCATAGAGAATCTTCTGCGTCTCGATGTGACTGATCTTCATCAGCCGCAAGGCGGCGCCGAGGATCGTGGTGGCAACGCCATACTGATGCACGACGAACGCCTGGCAGGCAGGCAGACCCTGCACGGCAAAGCCGATCGCTAGCGCGACGGGGTAGCAGCCGGGAGTCACTGACGCTTCAATGTGCTCACGCCACGTGCGAAGCAGCGGCGCGCCCACCACCGCTATCCCCATCTCGGTGAACTTCTTGCCCATGCGGACCGACATCACCCGCGCTTCCTCGGAAAGCTTGCGCGCGTAGACCTGCGCATCGATCCGGGAGAGGGTATCGACATCGTTGCCATTTGCCGCGCGATGTGCGGCGATCAGCGCGATGCAGTCGCCACGTGCCGCCTGCTCTACCGCCGTGCGCACGAACGCACGAAGCGTCGCCGCGCTGGTGACGACGCCTTGCTGAACGGCGGATTCCAGTCCGGAGGAAAAGGAGAACGCGCCAATGGGGAACATCGAATCGCCAAACTGCAGCATCCGCGCGAGAAATGCGTCGCGGCTCGGCGCACTGAGGCGATCACTCACGATGGTCATGCGCAGAACCGGTCACTGCCGGCGATGTTTGCCCATCAGCGGCTGCTCCCGCATGGGCGTGGACGTGCGTCGGCGGATGTCCGTAGACGCGGCCCGTCTCGGCCTCGATCCCGGCATAGCTCTCGTGCGTGTGAGAATGCACCGGCCCTTCTGCGCCGCCGAAGAGCCGACGCAATTCATGCGGAGCGAGGTAGGGAATGACATCCCTGCCCGGGACGAATTCGTAGCGGATTCCCTCAAAATGGTGCGTATTCATGACCGAGGCCATGACCTTGCGATCGACAGTTAGCGGGACATAAACGCGACTGTGCTTGACCAGCGCTGGCCAATGCTGATTGCCCATCGCATGGCCCAGTTCGACGCATGTGCGCATGGCCACTTCGGGCGCGCGACTCGTCAGGTCGGCCAAATGGACGACCATGACGTCGCGCAGCTCGATTCGCGCGACGAGCGCCGAGCGTACCTGGGCATTCCAGAGCAGCACGTCCCCGTCGCGGATATGGGTGCCGCGATCGATCGAGACTGCAACCTCTGCGCCCTTCGCGGTCGTCTTGCGGAAGCGGCTCTTCTGCGCCTCCCACTGGTCGATTTCGATCAGGTCGATGTCTGCCGTACATAACCGCTCAGCCCATTCGGGGGCGTCGATATTGCCCAGGATTGCCTCAATGAAGATCACGGCGTGCTCCTAGCTGAAGAAATACTTCTGGTTCAGCGAGACCGATTTCAAAGGGGGAACGGTCGCGTGCTTGCCTTCGACAGTCACGGCGAAAGTTTCCGCGTTGACCTCGATCTTCGGCGTCCCGGCATTTCGAACCATGTCGCGCTTTCCGATCTTGCGGACATTTCTGACCGGCATCACCTGCCGGCGCAGTCCCAGCCGCTCCTTGATCCCGGCTGCATGCGCGGCACCGGAAACAAACGTGATGCAATTGGCGGGCAGCGCATCACCGTAGGCACCGAACATGGGCCGATAGTAGGTTGGCTGGGGCGTCGGCAGCGACGCGTTTGGATCGCCCATCACCGCCCAGCTTATGAAACCATTCTTGATCACGATCTTCGGCTTCGCGCCGAAGAACGCCGGCTCCCACAGGACAAGATCGGCGATCTTGCCGACCTCGACCGACCCCAGCACGTCGGCAATACCGTGCGCGATTGCCGGATTGATCGTGATCTTCGCGACGTAGCGCAGCACCCGAAAATTATCGTTGCCGGGCGCATCTTCCGGCAGCTTGCCGCGTCCAGTCTTCATTGCATCCGCGGTCTGGATGCAACGTAGCCAGCATTCCCCGATACGTCCCATGGCTTGCGAGTCGCTTGAGAACATCGAAATGACACCGAGATCCTGAAGGACGTTTTCTGCCGCAATGGTTTCGGCGCGGATGCGGCTCTCGGTGAATGCAACATCCGACGGGATATTAGGGTCGAGGTGGTGACACACCATGATCATGTCATAGAGCTCCGCCTGCGAATTGATGCCGTAGGGGAGCGTGGGGTTGGTCGAGGATGGCAAGACGTTGGGAAGGCCGGCGATCTTGATGATATCCGGCGCGTGGCCGCCGCCGGAACCTTCGGTATGGAACGAATGGACCGTCCGGCCTTCGAATGCATCGATCGAATCATCGACAAAGCCGGATTCGTTCAGCGTATCGGTATGGATGCAGACCTGGGTATCCGTCTCGTCGGCAACGGTGAGCGCGGACCGAAGCACGGCCGGCGTGGTGCCCCAATCTTCGTGACATTTCACGCCGACGGCGCCCGCCTCGATCTGTTCGATCAGCGCCGCCTTGCCGTGTCCGTGTCCCTTGCCGAGGATACCAACGTTGAGCGGCCAGTTCTCGAATGCGCGCAGCATCATCTCGATATTGCCGGGACCGGATGTGACGGTGGTCGCATTGGAGCCGTCCGAAGGGCCCGTGCCGCCACCGATCAACGTCGTGGTGCCATTCGAGAGCGCGGCCTGCGCTTGCTGCGGAGAAATGAAATGAATATGCGTATCGATCCCGGCGGCCGTCAGGATCAGATGCGAGCCCGAGATGGCATCAGTGGCCAGACCGACCTCGAGGCCGGGTGTAACGCGATCCATCGTCTGCGGATTCCCGGCCTTGCCGATCCCGCAGATGCGGCCATCCTTGATGCCTACGTCGGCCTTCACCAGGCCAAGCACTGCGTCGATCACTGTCACATTGGTGATGACGAGGTCGGGAGCCCCTCCCGCCCGTGTCACCTGATTGTCCATACCCATGCCCTCGCGCATGCTCTTGCCACCACCGAAGACGATCTCGTCGCCGTAGCCGCCCCGCAAATCGCGCTCGATTTCGACGAACAGGCCCGTATCGCCCAAGCGAATCCGGTCACCTGTGGTCGGGCCAAAGAGACCGACATATTCTTTCCGGGAAATGGTAGCCATAGCGCCTCTCGCTCCGGCGTTTTTGCTTCATAGCTCGGTTACAGCGAACGAAAGCCACGCTTCGCCGCCAGCGCCACCGCCGTGGATTTGACCGTACTGGCATCCGAGCCTGCGGTAGGACCGTCAACGAGGTTGTTGAAGCCATAAACAGCACGCTTGCCGCCGTAGGGGACGAGCTGAACCTCACGCTCGTCACCAGGCTCGAATCGCGTTGCCGTTGACGATGGGATATTCAGGTGCAACCCGAAGGCTGCCGCACGGTCGAACTCCAAGGCGCGATTGACTTCGAAGAAGTGAAAGTGCGATCCAACCTGGATCGGCCGATCCCCGGTATTCCGCACCTTGAGCGTCGTCACCGGACGATCGGAATCGAATGTGATTGCTCCTGGAGAGCACACATAGCCGCCAACCGGGACCTCTACTGTCGCGGGATCGACATTGACAGGCGTAGTAGGACCGACTTTTGGTCCAGCCATGTTGACCTCCCAGGTTCTACTGGATCGGGGTGTGCACCGTTACCAATCGGCTCCCGTCAGTGAATACCGCTTCGATCTGGACCATTGGAATGAGATCGGCGACGCCGTCCATGACGTCGGTTTTGGAAAGGGCAGTCCGCGCGTCGCTGGTCACCTCTTCGATCGTCTTTCCGGCACGGGCACCGTCCAGAGCGACCGCCGAGATGACAGCGACGGCTTCCGGATAGTTGAGCCTCAGTCCCTTGGACTTTCGCTTCAACGCGACATCGGCCATCATATAGACCAGCAACTTATCGAGCTCTCTCGGCGTTAGCTGCATGGGATCCTCGCCGGCACACAGAAGATGCCTGGAGAGAGTTGCGCAACGCCGCGAAAATCAGCATTGGGGCTTTTACTCAGTTTCGTGCCGGAAAATACCTAGTGAGTAGAATCCCATCGCGATGAGCTTGCTCAGCGTTTCTTCTTCCGTATGATGGCTCATATCAAAAATCATATCGAGGTGTGGCTACGATGACGCTATTGACGAAGTGGTCGTTGCATGGCGTCGATCTCACCACCATGATCCTGTTCGGCGGGCTGGTTGCCGCCAATGTCGCGGCATGGGCCTTCGCCCTCGTGCTGTTTTCCGACCAGCCCTCAGTGATGGCGACCGCGCTGCTCGCCTGGGTGTTGGGGCTCAGGCACGCCGTCGATGCCGACCACATCGCGGCGATCGACAACGTCGTGCGCAAACTGATGCATGCGGATGAAGCGCCGCGGAGCGCGGGGCTCTATTTCGCACTCGGCCATTCCACCGTGGTGGTCGTCGCGAGCCTGCTGCTCGGCTTGAGCGTGGTAAGCCTCGGCGGCGACAGCCTGCTCAAGACGGTCGGCGGCCTGATCGGCACTTCCGTTTCCGCGATCTTCCTGCTGCTGATCGGCATCGCCAACCTTACGATCCTTATCAACCTGTGCCGGACCATGCGCGCGGTCCGTGCGCATGGCGCCCACGATGCCGACCGGCTGGACGCGCTGCTCGCCGGCCGTGGATTTCTGTCGCGACTGCTCGCGCCGATGTTCCGGATGGTGACGAAATCCCATCACATGTATCCGCTGGGCCTCCTGTTCGGACTGGGCTTTGACACCGCGACCGAAATCGGCCTGCTCGGCATCTCGGCGACGGAGGCTGCGCGCGGCGCATCCTTGTCGCACATGCTGATGTTTCCGGCGCTCTTCGCCGCCGGCATGGCACTCATCGACACTGCTGACTCGACGATGATGGTGAGCGCTTATCGCTGGGCCTTCGTCGATCCCTTGCGCAAGCTCTGGTACAACATCGCGATCACCGGCGCCTCCGTCGTGGTTGCGCTGTTCGTCGGCGGCATCGAGGCGCTCGGCCTGATCGGCGAGCGCTTTGGTCTTGACGGCGCCATGTGGACGCTGATCGGAAGCCTTAACGCATCGCTCGCCACCTTCGGCTTCGCGGTGATCGCGCTGTTCGCGATCGCCTGGCTCGCTTCCATTGTCATCTATCGTGCTGCGTTCGGTCGCACGGAGCCTGTCGTCGTGGAATGCGCCGATGCGGCCGCCCCGTCTGGACATCTGCTGCGGTCGAGGGGCGGATGAAGGAAAACGCCGGCGACAGCAGCCCGGGATCGAGCGTCAGCAGCACATCGTTGCCGACATAGGTCAGCCACGCGTTGCGGGCGAAGCTACTTGAGGTGAGGAATTCCGCACCGGTGAAGGTGCCGGTCACGGAGCCCGCCGTCATGATCGTATAGGTCGTGGTCGCCGACAGGCGTGTCAGCCGCAAAAGCAGAATCTTTTCCCGTCCGGATCGGACGGTTCATCGAATTGAGCGAGCTTTATTCGGCAGCCAATGCTGGTCGTATCTCCGGTTGCTCCGCCGAATGATGATGGACCTGATCTGCAGTCGGCTTGATCCGAAACCACGCAGCGTAAAGCGCAGGAAGGAACAGCAGGATCAGCACCGTGCCGACCGCCGTGCCGCCGATCAAGGTATAGGCCATCGATCCCCAGAACACGGAGTGCGTGAGCGGAATGAAGGCGAGCACGGCGGCAAGCGCGGTCAGGATCACGGGCCTCGTGCGTTGCACCGTGGCCTCGATGACGGCGTGATACTCGTCAAGGCCTGCAGCGCGGTTCTCGTTGATCTGTTCGGTCAGGATCAGCGTATTGCGCATCAGGATGCCGGCCAGCCCTATCAGGCCCAGAATGGCGTTGAAGCCGAAGGGCTGGTTGAAGACCAGCAACATCGGCACGACGCCGACAACGCCAAGGGGCGCCGTCAGCATGACCAGAGCCATCGTTGAGAACGACCGCACCTGCAGCATGATGACGATCAGCGTAGCGGCAATCATGGCCGGGAAGACCAGAAAAAGCGCGGAATTCGCTTTGCCGGCCTCTTCGATCGATCCACCCATTTCGATGCGATAGCCGGCAGGAAGGGACGCGATCAGCGGCTCAAGGGCGGTCTTGATCTCCTTGGAGACCTCTGGAGGCTGGGTCGCCTCATTGATGTCTGAGCGGATCGTAATGACGGGCGTGCGATCGCGACGCTTCAGAATCGGCTCTTCAAGTCGGACTTCGGAATGGCCGACCTGGTCGAGCGGAATTGAGCGGCCGTCCCGGCTCATCAACGAGAAATCGGCCAGACGCGTCGGATCCAGCCGCTCTCCGCCGGCGCTGCGTGCCACGACGGGGACGTTGCGGATGTCCTCGCGGACCTGCGTTACCGGGATTCCAGTGAGAAGGAACTGAAGTTGCCGGCCCACCTCGGCTGGCGAAAGGCCGATAAGGTTCAGTCGGTCCTGATCCGGAATGAAGCGGAGCACGGGCGTGCGATTACCCCAGTCGCGATTTGCCTGCCGCACATCGGGAACGCCACGCATGACATCGAGCGCTTTTTCAGAGATCGCGTATAATTGCGCGGGGTCGGGTCCCATGACCCGAAACTCCACCGGGAATGGCGTGTAGGGTCCGAACACAAGCTGGGTGACACGGACATAGGCCTCGGGTGCCAGCCCTTGTGACACTGCCTCTCGAAGCCGCTGCTTCAAGGCCTCGCGCGCCTCGGCGTCTGGCGTCAATACGACGATCTTGGCGAAGGCGGGATCTGGCAGTTCCGGCGCCATCGCAAAGAAGAAACGGGGAGCGCCCTGGCCAACATAGCTGGTGACGATCTTCGCCTCGGGCTGATCGTGCAGCCAACCCTCGAGCTTCTCGACAGTGGCGGTCGTCGTCTCAATGCTGGTGCCTTCCGGCAGACGAACCTCCACCAGAACTTCGGGGCGGTCGGATGTCGGGAAGAACTGCTGTTTGAGGGCGCCCATGCCGGCGCCGGAGAGCGCGAACGCGATGGCGACGATGCCGACGGTCAAGAACTTGTGGCGCACGGCGAACGTGATGAGCCGCCGTAAGCGCCGATAGTTCGGCGTGTCGTAGATCGCATGGTGTCCGCCCTCAATCGGTTTGATCGCGGGCAGCATCTTCACACCAAGATAGGGCGTGAAGACCACCGCAACGATCCACGAGACGATGAGAGCGAACCCGAGGACCCAGAAGATGTTGCCGGCATATTCGCCGGCCGTCGAGCGCGCGAAGCCCACGGGCAGGAAGCCGGCGACCGTCACGAGTGTTCCCGACAGCATCGGCGCCGCAGTGTGGCTCCAGGCATAGGCCGCCGCCTTGATGCGGTCCATGCCCTCCTCCATTTTCACCACCATGACCTCGATGGCGATGATCGCGTCGTCGACGAGCAGGCCAAGGGCCAGGATGAGAGCGCCGAGCGTGATGCGGTCGAAGAACCGGCCTGTTTCCAGCATGATGAGGAACACGACGGCAAGCGTCAGAGGGACCGCGGCCGCCACAACCATGCCGACGCGCCAGCCGAGGCTGAGCAGGCTCACCAGCAACACCACGCTGAGCGCCATGGCGAACTTCATCATGAACTCGTCAACGGCAGAGGTGATGTTGACGGCCTGATCGGTCACCTTGTCGAGCGTCATCCCGAGCGGCAGTGTCCGGGCGATCGCTGCGGACCTCTCTTCCAAATGCTTGCCGAGCGCGAGACCGTTCCAGCCCTCCTGCATGACCGCCGCGAGCATGATTGTGGGCTCGCCCTGGTGTCTGATGATGTAGGTGGGCGGATCCTCGTAGCCGCGGCGGATCTCGGCGATGTCGGAGAGCTTGAGCGTTCGCCCTCCAGCAACGATTGGCGTGTCGGCGATCGCTTGGACACTGTCATAGGCGCCGTCGAGCCGGATGAAGACTTGCGGACCCTTGGTATCGATCGAGCCTGCCGGCGTGACGGTGTTCTGCCGCTGCAAGGCGGCTACGATATCCTGTGCCGACACGCCGAGGGTTGCCAACTTGGCAAAGGAAAACTCGACGAATATCTGCTCTGGACGTTCGCCGAGGATGTTGATCTTCTTGACGCCGGGCACATGCAGGAGCTCCTGGCGGATCACCTCGGCCTTCCTGGCGAGCTCGCGCATCGGCATGCCCTTGGCCTTGAGGGCATAGAGAGCGAAGCTCACGTCCGAATATTCGTCGTTGACGAAGGGGCCGAGCACGCCAGGTGGCAGGTTGCGCGCTTCATCCCCGAGCTTCTTCCGGGCCTGATAAAACTCCTCTTGGACGACGGATGGCGGTGTACTGTCCTTCAGCGTGACGGTCAGATACGCATAACCCGGCCGTGTCGTCGTCTCGACACGGTCGTACCAGGTCAACTCCTGAAGGCGCTTCTCCAGGGGTTCGGCAACGAGGTCCTGCATCTCGCGCGCCGTTGCGCCCGGCCACACGGTCGTGACCGTCAGGGTCTTGATGGTGAAGTTGGGATCCTCCGCGCGTCCGAGCATGAGGAAGGCGTAGGCGCCTGCGGCGGCCAGCAGGAGGATGAAGAACAGGGTGACAGCCCGTTCGCGAACAGCGATCGCGGAAAGATTGAAGCGCATCAGTTGCTCCTGTCCTGAGCGGCAGTCCTGACGCGAGCGCCCTCCTGCAGGAGATGAGCGCCGAGCGAAACAACGGAATCACCAGAGCCCAGGCCGGAGATCACAGCGGCTTCGCTCGTCACACGTGCAAGCTTGATGGGCCGAAAGTGCACGGTCGAGGTCGCGCTGTCGAAGACCCAAACGCCGGTCTTCCGGCCGTCATCAAGGACGGCGCCCAGCGGCACCTGGACTTCCGGCTGGGTCTCCTGACTTGCAAGCCGAATGGTGACGGTCGCGCCAAGCGGTGCCGCCGCAGCCTCGCCGCCGAGCACATAGCGGGCCTCATAGGTGCGGGTCTGGGCATCGGCGGAATCCGACAACTGCCGGAGATGTGCCGTATAGTGCTGTCCATCGCTCCCATACAGGCTCGCCTCGGCGAGCGAGCCGATCGCCGGCCGCATCGTTTCGGGAAGCGCGACAACCGCTTCGCGCGGACCGGCCTGGGCAAGCCGAACGACCGCCTGGCCGGCTGAGACGACTTGTCCCGGCTCACCAAGCGTTTGCATGACCGTTCCGTCCGCATCCGCCACCAGGACAGAATATGTCGCCTGGTTCTCGGCCACCTTGGCCTCGGCTTCCGCCGCAGCGAGTTGTGCGTTGGCTGTATCGGATGCGGCCTTCGCCTGTTCGTAGCGCTGTTTGGGAGTCCATCCGTCGTTGACCAGGTTGGCGTATCGCCGCTCATCCGCATCCGTCTGAACGACAGTTGCGCGCGCCGCGGCAACCGCGTTGCGCTTCGCCGTAAGCGCGAGGCGGAGGTCGGTTTCATCGATCCGCATCAGCGGCTGCCCGGCTTTGACCTGCTCACCGACGTTCACGAGCCGCTCGACGATCTTGCCGCCGACGCGAAAGCCAAGATTGCTTTCCACCCTCGCGCCGATCGTGCCAGTGAAACCCCGTTCGGATCCGCTCACCCGCGCCGCGGTCACCAAGCTGACCATCGGAGGGTCCTGCCTCGGGTCACGCGCCGCGGAGGCTTTTTGAGCGGTAATGGCAAGAGTTGCGAAGACGGCTGCTCCGGACGCGGCGATCAGGACACCAGCCAAGATCAGAAGTCTGCTCTTTTTCATCGCCGTCTCCATGCCATTTAGATTTGGCTCGAACTCTATAAGTAACTTAGAGTTCGACCGCAATCTAAGTTATGGTGTTGACGAGAATGTGATCCCGGGAACACCGCCCCTTTCGGCCCCGGACGGCGCCGTTTTCAGGCGGATCACTTGATAGATTGCATTCGAACGCTATCTTCGATATAGAGTTCGAACGAAATCCAAATGGAGATCCAAGATGCGCGTAAGTCGCATTCAGGCAGCGGAGAACCGCCAGACCGTGATCAACGTGGCGAGCCGCCTCTTCAGGGAGCGCGGCTTTGATGGCATCGGGCTCAAGGATCTGATGGAGGGGGCCGGGCTAACCCAAGGCGCCTTCTACAAGCAGTTCGAGTCCAAGGAGGATTTGGCGGCGCTGGCGTCCCGACGAGCATTGGAGAGCGCCTCCCAACGCTGGTCGACCGCGATCGCGGAGAATCCTGATGATCCGCTTGGCGCGGTGATCGCGTTCTATCTGAGTGCGGGCCATCGCGAAGAAAAACTGGACGGGTGCCCCGTCGTAGCGCTCGGCTCTGACGCCGCCAGGCAGGGGCCCGGCGTGAAAGCTGCGTTCGAAGAGGGCATCAAGGCGTATCTCGAAGTCCTCGGCCCCTTGCTTCCCAAGACCGACGGCGAGGATTCCAACAGGAAGGCCATGGTCGTTCTGTCGACAATGATCGGCGCCATGACGCTATCGCGCGCCGTCAACGACCCGGATCTCGCGCAGGCCTTTCAGGATGCGGCCGTCGAACACGTTCGCGAAGCCGCTGCCGCTTGAAGATCGCCCCCTCAGAGCACAGAGAACTCAGCGTGACTGAACTCAAACCAAGTTTGCTGAAAATATCCGACAAGCTAAGCGTACGTTTTCAAAAGGCTGGCAGCGGGCCACCGTTGCTCCTCTTGCATACAATCCGCACGCAGCTCGAATATTTCCGGAGTTTTGCGCCCCTCCTGGCGGCATCGCACACGGTGTACGCCATTGACCTCCCGGGCCACGGCCACTCACCAATAGATGCAAGCGCGAGCTTCGACGAACCCTACTTAAGGCAGGCTGTTATTCGGTTCATCGAGGAGCTCAATCTCTCGGATGTGACGATCGTCGGCGAATTCGATCGGCGGCGCATTGGCCCTCACGGTGGCGGCCTCCCTGCCACACCGCGTGAAGCGGGTCTATGCGATCAACCCCTATGACTACGAGAGCCGCTACGGGGATGGCATTCGGCGCGGCAACTGGTTCGCCAATTTTATCATTGGAAGTCTGCAGGTCCCGGTGCTCGGCGCGATCAACGCAGCGCTCGAAAACAAGATGGTCCTCGGCAAGATCATGGGCGGCGGATATCACGATCCGCGCAAGCTGCCCTCCGATCTGCTCGCCGAGTTCGATGAAGTCGCCCACCGCCCGGGATACAAGCGCGCCGCGCGCAAGGTGCTGGCGGGCTGGCGATCCTGGAGCAAGGCGCGCGATTACTATCGGCAGATCTCGGCGCCCGTGACCCTCATTTACGGCGATAGTGACTGGTCGCGGCCAGATGAGCGCGAACGCACGCGGTCGCTGATCCCTGCCGCGCAGATGTTGACGCTGAAAAATACCGGCCACTTCTCTGCAGTCGAGAATCCGTCGGAGCTGGCTCGCGTGATACTGGCGACAGAATGAGCGCGCTGATCAAACACGGGAGTGCGCAACGATGCTCAAGCGCTTTTGGCAAAGCTTGAACGACTGGGCCGAGGCCCTCAGCATGGACGATCGGCGCGGCGAGTACGTGCGCAGGCTGGAAGATCGCGTCACAAGGCTAGAGCGCGAGGTTGAGGGTCTTCAGATCCAGTACCGAGCAACGCTGGTTGGGCCGGCTGATCGTGTTCATCAATTGCAATTGTGAACGCCGACGATCCCGAAGGACAACAATTTTCCGACCGACAGCCAAGCCGATCTCGAAGGTCATCTGATCATGCGTCGTATCGTCGTTACGGGACTGGGGCTCGTATCACCGCTGGGCTGTGGCAGTGAGCTGGCCTGGTCGCGGCTGCTCTCGGCCCGCTCAGGACTTGCCGCGCTCCCCGAATGGGCGGCTGTCCTTCCCGCACGGGTCGGTGGAACCGTTCCGACGAAGGCCAACGACGCAGATGGCGGCTTCGATCCGGATCTGGTCGTTCCTCCCAAGGATCAGCGGAGAATGGATCGCTTCATCCTGTTCGCCCTCGCCGCAGCATCCGAGGCCATAGCACAAGCGGCGTGGAATCCTTCAGACGCGCATTCGCTCCAGCGCACGGCAACCGTGATCGCATCAGGCATCGGCGGCTTTCCGGCAATTGTCGAGGCCGTCCGCACCACGGACCAGCGCGGCGTGAGGCGCCTCTCGCCTTTCACCGTACCGTCCTTCCTCGCAAATCTCGCGGCCGGCCACATCTCGATTCGCTACGGCTTCAAGGGGCCGGTCGGCACACCGGTCACCGCTTGCGCCGCAAGTGTGCAAGCTATTGGCGATGCCGCACGCCTCATCCGGGCCGGAGAAGCCGACGTTGCGATTTGCGGGGGCTCGGAAGCCTGCATCGATCTGGTGAGCCTTGGCGGCTTCGCCGCCGCCCGGGCACTTTCGTGCGGCTTCAATGACACGCCGGCGCGTGCGTCCCGTCCCTTCGATCGCGACCGCGACGGCTTCGTCATGGGCGAAGGCGCCGGTATCCTCGTCATTGAAGAGCTGGAGCATGCGATGCGCCGCGGCGCCAAACCGCTTGCCGAAATCGTCGGCTATGGCACGACGGCCGATGCCTACCACATCACGTCAGGACCCGAGGACGGCGACGGCGCGCGCCGTGCCATGGAAGGCGCGTTGCGGCAGGCCAACCTCAGGCCCGGTGATATCCAGCATCTCAACGCCCATTCCACCTCGACACCGGTCGGCGACGTCTCGGAACTGGAAGCGATCAAAGCCGTGTTCGGCCGCGAGGGAAGAATTGCCGTTAGCGCCACAAAGTCGGCAACGGGTCATCTGCTCGGCGCGGCCGGGGGAGCCGAAGCGATCTTCACGATCCTCGCGCTACGAGACCAGGTGGCACCGCCCACTCTCAATCTCGACAATGCGGACGCGGCCGCCAAGGGCGTCGACATCGTCGCCCGCGAGGCAAGGCGCATGCCCATCGAGCATGCGATCTCCAACGGATTCGGTTTCGGGGGCGTCAACGCGAGCATCGTCTTTCGACGCTGGCAATAAGCAGGTCCTGCCATGGCCGACTTGAATCTTCCCACGAGCAAGCCATGCCCTAGGAGATCGATCATGCAGTCGCGTCGAAAGGTGATGAAGGCGGCCCTTGCCGCGGCCGCTTTGGCGACGACTGACGTCGCTGTACACGCTGCCCAGGAAGGTCGCGCAGCGATCCGCTCCTTACAACGCAAGAGAGCGCTACTGGAGAAATCTGAAATGTTTCGCTTGGATAAAGTCTCGGTCGCCTTGGCAATCATCTTCCTCGGCACGATTTCGTTGCAGGCGCAGGAATCCAAAGACCGTCCGACGACATCGCCCGCTGACGAGGCTGCGCAGACCATGCATATGGCAGACATTCCCTACAGCCCGCAGACGAAGATCACCGTCGAACGGCGAGGACAGATCGTGCTGATTGGCATCAATCGGCCTTACATGGACAACCGGCTCGACCCGGAGGCGACGGAAAGCCTGGCTCGAGCGTACTATAACTACGATCAGGATCCTTCGCTCCGCGCTGCCGTGCTGTTCGGCTATGGCGAACGCTTCTCCAGAGGCATTGATGTCGACGCCACCAAGGCATTTGTTCAGTCCGGAAGGAAGTTGATGGACGGCCCCGGCTTCATCGATCCGATGGGCCGGACCAAGCCAGCTCTCACAAAGCCTCTGGTGGTCGCGGTGCATGGCGACACCTGGAACATGGCACACGAGCTTTTCCTTGCTGCCGACATACGCGTAGCTTCGGAAGACACTGATTTCGGTCAGGACGAGGACACGCACGGCCGGTTTCCCGGCGGCGGCGCGACCGTCCGCTTTCCCAGGGAAGCCGGCTGGGGAAATGCGATGCGATATATCCTGACGGGGGACCATTGGGGAGCGAAGGAAGCTTTCCGGATGGGAACCGTTCAGGAATTGGCTCCAAACCGGGAGGCGGCCCTCGCAAAAGCTATCGAGATAGCCAAGAAGATCGCTGCATGCGGCCCGCTCGGCACCAAGGCGTCTCTAGCCTCGTCTCATATGGCACTTGAGCAATCGGAGACCGCGGCCCTCGCCAAGCTCGGCGAACAATATCTCGCACTGCTCAAGACCCGTGATTTCCAGGAAGGCCGGGATGCCGAAGCTCAAAAGCGTCCACCCGTCTACGAAGGGCGCTGACTCTCCTTTCCGGCATAGATGCCTTCAATTGCAGCAAAGCGTTGCAGCAGCGCGCTAAGCGAACCCATTCCAACTCGCGAAATACGGTCTCTGCCGCCGAGCGGTGAGTAGGACATGCGGCGTCACATCGGAGAGCGGAGAGTTCTCGAACAGATGCTTGCAATGGTGCGCAAACTGCCGAATGGCTTTGTCCTCTCCTTGCCTCCGGAAGACATATGGTCGCGCGCAGCGCGAAGGGTGTGACCGTTGGTCTCGCTCGCAAAATCCATCCTCCGAACCCACAGCCAAAACCTACGGTTTGGGCGGCGGCTGGGGGTACCATCGCGGACCAGCCGCAACGGCGTTCATCGCGTTGCTCGCTGTTTTTCTGTCGATTTGAGCAGTGGGACTGAGAGAAGAAGAGTGTAGTGGCGGAAGAACCATCCTCCGAACCCACGGCGAAGAAACGACAGCTTGCGCTAGGAATTAGCGCAACATCGCGGAGTTCTTCGGTGATTTCGCGGTAAATTCGAACAATCGGATACGGGGGAGAGCTGTGGCGTAGAAATGGCGGAGAGAGTGTCAGTCAATCACTATTGATCCAGCACTCGATTTCGAGTGCACCCGGACGCAACCTCGGGTCTCGCCACATCTGTCGCCCTCTCCGGGCGCCGAAGCCGGTCCTCTCGCATCCCGCGCGTTAGGGCGGAGATATCTGAATTCCGGTCGTCGTGACGGGGTCGGCGAAGACCTGCGCCTTTCCGAGGCGGACGCCGCCGATCGTGTCGTCCCGCACAATGATGTTGCTCGCATCGTTGATCACGATCGGAAAGTTCAGGCCGACCGCACCATTCCACCGGTTGTTGAGAACTTGGCCGTTCGCGTTCTGAAGGCTGTTCCGGTAGAGGACCACGTTGTTCGCGGATGAAATATAGAACGCCGGCCCAGGCACGTCCCTTATCCGGTTGTCGGCGAAAATGATGTTCTGGTGTACGGGCGGATTGCGGCCCGGCGGCCCATAGGCGTTGCGCTCACGCGAGAGAATGACCGCGCTCAGTCCACCTCCGACACCGGTCGCGGAAACGTCGTTGTCGACGATCAGGACATTCTGAGCGCCAGGTCCCTCGATCGGAAAGACCGTGAGGAACAATGCGTACATAGTCTGCCCGGTGAACGTGTTGCCCGACACGAGCCCATAGGGCGTCTGCAGCAGGGCACCACGCGCGCGGTTGTGCAGGAACTGGTTGTTCCGCACGATGTATCGCGCGCCCGCGTAGTTCAGGTCAACGAGATAGCCGCCCTGATCGGTCGCCGGGATTGGACGGTCAAGCGTCAGCTTCAGGGCGCCGCCGGCGTCTGGCGTAATGGCGACGATCTTCGTCGGTCCGCCCTCGTCGAAGCGCTCGACGGCGTTGAACAAGGCGACCGCATCGCCCGCCTTCATGACCCCGGCGTGAGGGTCGCGGATGGTGATCTCGGAGGCTCCGGTCGTCGCAACCAAGAACAGCGTGGCATTCAGGTTGAGGCCATCGTCGCCCTGGTAGGCGAAGGTGTTGTCCTCGATCAGGACGTCGCCGGCCATGTTGTCAATGTGAACGGCGTCCGCGGCGGTCGAAATCAGCCGGCCGGGCGCGCGCGTGATCTTGGAGTGCGAGATCGCAAAGCCTGAACTCCCCTGGAGCACGGCGACCCCGAAGCCCGGGCTCGAATAGATAGTGACGTTCTCAAGCGCGACGTCGCGCCCATGCAGGATATCGATCGCGTCGCCCTCAGTGGTGTAGTGCCGCACCAGCACGCGCTCGCCCGGTGCGAAGCGCACGGCCCAACTCTGCACACCGCGCGCCGCGCCGGACGCCGACAGCGGCTGAGAGGGATTATAGCCCTGGTCATGCTCAGGATGTTGCAGGGACCAGTAGCCGTGATCGACGTCCCAGGCGTGAATGGCCTTGTAGGCGGGCGGCGTCGCGGGACCGACATAGGCCTGGTCGAGCTGCAAATCATAGGTATTACGGCGAGGGGCGGTCGCGACGCTCGAAACGATCGTTCCTAGGGCGGCGATCTGCAGCTTGGGCCAGTCGATCGTGACGTTCTTCAGCACTACGCGTGTCGGATTGATCAGCGTCAGGCCGGCGCAGGGAGCGGTGAAGTTGAAGCGTGATCCGTTGCCGTCGATCACGACATCGGTCACATCGTTCAGCTTCAAATGGGCGCCGCCGGTCCGGCAGCCCGCCCCTGTAAAATCGTAGATCCCGCCCTTTGGCAGAACGATTGTCTTGTGCGGCCCAGCCTGTGCAATGACGCTCTGGAAATAGGTCACTGCGTCTTGGCCAGGTCGCATCGGCGACGCCTGAAAGGCGCCGTCGAGATTCGGCGGCACAATCGACACGGCGACGGGCTTGCCGTTCGGCGCCACGAAGCGATCGCCTGGCTGGGCGCCTGAACTGCCAACGCGCTCTGTCGAAACCCGCTCCGCATAGGACGGATCGCCGACGCCGATCTTTTCGACGAGGCCGGGATCGATCGACCGAAGGATGACACCCTGTGAGGCGAGCGGACTTTGGGCTCGGACATGCGGCGTCAGCGAGAGCAGCGAGCATGCCAGGAGAAATCCGACGCGATGCGCTACCGGAAGCCGCATCGTCTCAGAGAGCATCTCTCGGATCTCCGCAAAAACCCGACGTGAATTTACGGCTTCAAGCCAATGGGCCCAACACCGTGGCAATCAGTCCCTGAACCTTGGCTGAACGCAAAGCGACCGCAGAGGGCACCCCGCTCAAGCAGCAAGCGGAATCGTTGGCTGGCGTACAAAATCGCGCAAATGGCGGAGAGAGTGGGATTCGAACCCACGGTACGGTTTCCCGCACACACGCTTTCCAAGCGTGCGCCTTAAGCCACTCGGCCATCTCTCCGGAGGCCCTCTCTTGGCGGGGTCGGCGGCTTTTTGCAAGCCATGGGATGGCTTTCCCGCCAAAGTTCCAACAAGCATTTGGTTGATTTGACGAAAACCGGCCGGCCGCGAGCGCCCGGACGGCAGCTTGCGACCGCTTGAACCGCCAATCGGGCCCAAGCGACGACTGATTTGCTGCCAATCGGCGATGCCGCAGGGAGAGACCATGACCGCCCGTATCGAACGCCACCGCCTCGTCCCGGCCGCGGTCCTCCTGCTCCTCGCCGGCCTTGGTGCTGCGCGAGCCGACCAGTGCACCCGGCAGGGTGTCAACGTCACCTGCGACGATGGCCGCAAAGGCCTGTTTCAGGGCGACGCCATCCTCTGGCCGGACGGCACCCACTCGCGGCTGAAGGGCCATGATAGCGTCATCATCGGCAACAAGGCCTCCGTCCATATCGGCCCAGGCGTGTTCGTCGGCCGAGGCAACGGCACATCGGAGCCGATGGAGAATCCGAGCGCGCCGAACAAGCTGCGCTGCGCGGTTCTGGACGGGGTTTCGTATTGCAACTGAGGGACACGAAACGCGTCATGGCCGGATCAATCCCGGCCATGACGATCGAACTCCTTGCGACAACAGCTCAGTGATACCGCGTGCCGGGAGGGGCCGAACGCTGCGCCAACAAACCTGCGGTGGCGGCCGGTAGCGGCTCGATCTCGGGCTCGTCGATATCCGAATCCTGCAACGCTTCGACGAAATCGGCGAACCATTGCTGGATCGAGTGCCGGTGCAGCTTGGCCATCATCGCCTCGTAGCGCAGCCGCCGTTCGTTGAGCGGCATCGACAGCGCCATCGCGATGGTGCGCGCCATGCCGTCAATGTCATGCGGGTTCACCAGCAGCGCGGTGTCGAGCTCGTCGGCAGCGCCGGCGAATTTCGACAGCACCAGCACGCCGGGATCGACCGGGCTTTGGGCGGCGACATATTCCTTGGCGACAAGGTTCATGCCGTCGTTGAGCGGCGTCACCACGCCGACCTGCGCCGTGCGATAGAGACCCGCGAGCACGCCCTGGCCAAACCCCTTGTTCAGATAGCGGATCGGCGTCCAATCGACCTCGCCGTGGCGGCCGTTGACCTCGCTGACCAGACGCGCGACCTCGCTCTGCAGATTGCCATAGGCCTCGATCGATTCACGCGAGGGCGTCGCGATCTGCAGCAGCGACACGCCGCGCGCGAGGCCCGGATGCATCGACCACATCCGGTCGAAGGCGTTGATGCGGTTGACCAGGCCCTTCGAGTAGTCCAGCCGGTCGACGCCGATGGCGAGCTTCTCGCCATGCAGGCTGCGCCGCAGCCGCGAGACATCCGGATGCGAGATCGCCTTGGCGGCCGATTGCGCGAACTTGTCGGCATCGATGCCGATCGGAAACACCGCAAGGCGTGTGCGGCCGTGACGCGACTTCACCACGCCGTCCCTGATCTTGAGCCCGAGATCGACGCGTACGCAGGAGGCGAAGTTCTCGCAATCCTCCGCGGTCTGGAAGCCGATCAAATCATAGGCGAGCATCGCCTCGACCAGTTCGCGATGATGCGGCACGCTGTCGATGACGCTGCGCGCCGGCCATGGCGTGTGCAGGAAGAAACCGATCGGGCTCTTGACGTCGAGCCCGCGCAGCTCGGCGCCGAGCGACAGGAAGTGATAGTCCTGAATCCAGAACAGCGTGTCCGGCTTCTGGAACCGCAACAGCGCGCGCGCCACGAAGGCGTTGACCTCGCGATAGGAATTATAGTCGTCATGCGAGACGCCAATCAGGTCGCTGCGCGAATGCAGCGCGGGCCACAGCGCGGAATTGGCAAATCCTTCGTAATAGCCAGCGTAGTGTGCGGCCGGCAGATCGAGCAGCGCGAGCGCGCCGGCACCGAGCTGTTCCACCTCGACGATCGGTTCCATCTGGGCGACATCGCGCACCCTGCCTGAGGAACCCACCCAAATCGCCCCTGAATTCTCGACCACCGGGAGCAGCGCCGCTGCAAGTCCGCCGGTCATTGGCTCATTGGCCTTGCCACGTGCCACGCGATTAGAGACGACAACGAGGTTCACAGGAACTCCCTCCTGATGGTCACTGTCGATTAACAGTCATTCATCAATATGGTTCCGGAACACCCTTTCAACGAAATGAAACCAAATTCAGGCAATGACGAGGTGTTCTCCAAGCGCGTTTGCGCAACAATCTTTCCGCATCTCCGCAACAACGATACGAATTTGCCGCAGCTTCGACATGCATGATGATGAATGACACATCCTCATGCGGATGCACAACATTGCAACAGTGTGGAGCAACGCCTTCACATCCGCGCGAGGCAGCAGCGCTGACCTATTTGCGCGGTGCCGATTAACGCGGCGATGTTGCTTTACCTCGCGCCAGCACGGCAAGGAACTCACGCACATCATTGGGCGCATCGAAATGTCCGTTGACGCCTTCCGCGCGGCGACCGACAGAGAAGGACAGTCCATTGTAGTCCGGCATGATCGCGAACACGCTCTCGTCGGTGACGTCGTCGCCGATGAACAGCGGCTTGCGACCCTTGAACGGCGCACGTGTCATCAATTCGCGCACGCCGCTCGCCTTGGTGAAGCCGGCATGCTTGATCTCGCAGACGCATTTACCGGGCAGCACCTCGATCGGCGCTTCCGGCAATTCGGCGCGAATCAATGACACCGCTTCGTAGATCGCGCGTTCGGCCTGTGGCGCCAACCGATAATGCAGCGCCAGCGAATAGCCCTTGTCCTCGAGCAGAATGCCTGGACTAAGCGCGGCAATCGCAGCCAGCCTTCGCTTCAATTCCTTGTCCATCGCCGGTGCTTGCACCGCACCCTGCTCACCGTCGAGCTTGAGCCGCATTTCCGCACCGTGCCCGCCGACAGCGGGATAGACTTCCGGCGCGAAGATCAGGTCGATGTCGTTGAGCGAGCGGCCGCTGACCATGGCCAACGCGCCCGAGGTCTGCTCGATCAGCGTGTTCAATGTCTCGCGCAGGCCCGGTGGCACCCACACCTCGCGCGGCGTCGCTGCGAGCTCGAGCAATGTGCCGTCGATATCGAGCAGGATCGCAGTCTCGCTCAGATGCGGCACCAGGCTTGCTGGCACCGGCACGCTGTCCGGCGTTTTTTCGATCGTCTTGCGCAAGGCCTGCTCCGCTAGATCTGTCGTAGATGTCATGTCATTCTACTCCATAACTGCGAGTGGACGCGCCACCGATTCCAGCGATTTGCGCTCGGCCGCCACCGCATAACGCCATGCGACGACGGCTGCGATGATCATCAGCAACGCGCCGAAGAGATAGCCGCCGAAGACGCTGACGCGCGAACCCGAATCGAGCAGCGCGCCGAACAGTGCGGGGCCGGCAACGCCGCCGATACCGGTGCCGATCGCATAGAACAGCGCGATCGCGAGCGCCCGCACCTCGAGCGGGAAGTTTTCGGAGACGGTGAGATAGGCCGCGCTTGCCGCGGGCGAGGCGAAGAAGAAGATCACCATCCAGGCGACCGTCTGCGTCTGCGCGCTCAGCACGCCGATCGAAAACAGATAGCCGGTCAGCGCCAGCAGCACGCCCGAGACGCCATAGGTGAAGGTGATCATGACGCGGCGGCCGAGCGTATCGAACAGCCGGCCAAGCAGCAGGGGACCTAAGAAATTGCCGGCGGCGAAAGGCAGGATGTACCAGCCGACATGATCGGACGGGATGCCGTAGAAATCGGTCAGCACCAGTGCGAAGGTGAAGAAGATGGCGTTATAGAAGAAGGCCTGCGCGATCATCAGCGTGAGCCCGACCAGCGCGCGCTTGCGATAAGCCACGAATAGCGTGCTGAAAACCTCGGACAGCGGCGTGTGATCGCGCATGCGCAAGCGGATCTTCGGCAAAGCACTGGCGCGCTGCGCACGATCCTGTCCCGTCACGCTGCGCTCGATCTGGGCCACGATAGCGTGCGCCTCATCCGGATGGCCATGGACCATCAGCCAGCGCGGGCTTTCCGGAATCCACATCCGCATCACAAGCACGATCAGGCCGAGGCAGGCACCGGTACCATAAGCAATCCGCCAGCCGATGTCGGGCCCGGTGACGGTGGGATCGAGCAGCACGATGGCGCTGCCGGCGCCGATCGCCGCGCCGAGCCAGAAGCTGCCGTTGATGAGAAGATCGGTCCAGCCGCGATAGCGCGCCGGCACCAGCTCCTGGATGGTCGAATTGATCGCGGTGTATTCGCCGCCGATGCCGGCGCCGGTGAGGAAGCGAAACAGCGCGTAGCTCGCGATATTCCACGACAGCGCGGTCGCCGCGGTGGCTGTCAGATAGAGCGCCAGCGTGATGAAGAACAGCTTGCGCCGCCCGATGCGGTCGGTGAGCCAGCCGAAGCCGAGCGCGCCGAGCACCGCGCCTAACAAATAAGCGCTGTTGGCGAGGCCGACATCGAAATTGGAGAACTGCAAAGCGGGGCTCGCCTTCAGCGCGCCGGAGAGAGCACCCGCCAGCGTGACCTCAAGCCCGTCGAGTACCCAGGTAATACCGAGCGCCAGCACCACGCGGGTATGGAAGCCGCTCCAACGGAGGTCGTCGAGCCGAAACGGAATGCTGGTCTCGATGACATTGGGGTCAGCGGCCGCGTTATCGATTGCCGACTGCTGAGCAGGGTGGCCTGATTGTGGCACGGCGACGGCATCGCCATAGTTGAGTGTGGACGCCTGCCCGAGTTCCATGGAAGTGACCGGTTGACGGGGCGTCGCGTGCTCTCATGCACATCGACAAAGCCCTGAGTTCCCCGAGATTGGACGCAACAATGTGGCGGCCAGATGCCGCCACGCGCGTCAACGCTCGGCTTTGGCTCGAAGTTCCCGACGGAATGCCGGCGGAACGCGCGGCAAATGCCGTCGTTTGCTCCGATAAGCCCGGCAAATGGGAGAGCAGAAATGGCAGCGGCACGAAAGTCGGCAACCCGCAAGAGCGCAGGCCGCAAGACAGCTTCGCGCAAAAAGACGGCTTCGCGCAAATCGGCGCCGGCAACACGGAAGCGCAAGGCGAGCGCACGCAAATCCACGGCACGGAAGCCCACGGGACGGAAGCGCGCCACCAAGACGTCAGCCCGCTCGACGGCACGCTCCTCGCGCCGCTGGTCGCATCAGGTCACCGAGCACAGCGACGCGCTCGACCTGCAGCATGGCGTGTTCAAGCAATCCAGCGCCAAGAAGATCGCGGCGTCGTTAAAGCGGTCGGCGGAGCACAGCGCGCGGCGGAAGACCGGTGCGTATCGTTCGGCGCTGTCGATGCTGACCTTCTACATCAATCGCGCGGGCAAGAATTTGCCGAAAACCCAGCGCGACCGGCTCGAACGCGCCAAGGCCGAACTGAAGCATCAGTTCGGCAAGGATTAGCACCGGCCAGCGCTCGTAGCCCAAGCAAGCGAATTCCAACAGGCCGCGCGATAACCACTGTTGTCGTCCCGGGCAAGCGAACGCAGTGAGCGCGACCCGGAATCCATAAGCACCGGCGCCGCTTGGTAAGCCGAGCTGGAGCTCCAGCATCTGTCAACAATCAGTAGCGGTGGTTATGGATCCCCGCGTGCGCGGAGATGACAGCGGTGCGTGGGGCGCGGTCAGGGGCAGGCTACGCTGCCCTGATATTCGCCATGAAGCGGCCGAGCTCGGCGCGCAGGCGGGCGCTTTCCGACGACAGCGTCTGGGCCGAGCGCAGCACCTCTTCCGACGCGGCACCGGTCTCGGTGGCGCCGCGGTTGACTTCGGTGATGTCGGTCGCGGCCGCGCGGGTGCCGGTGGCGACGCCCTGCACATTGCGCGCGATGTCCTGCGTTGCCGCGCCCTGCTGCTCGACCGCGCTGGCGATGGTAGCGGCGATCGACGAGATCTGGCCGATGGTGCCGCCGATCTGCTTGATCGCGGCGACCGATTCTTTCGTCGCGTCCTGCATGCCCGAGATGTGATTGGAGATCTCGTCGGTGGCCTTCGCAGTCTGGCCCGCGAGCGATTTCACCTCGGAGGCGACCACGGCAAAGCCGCGGCCGGCATCGCCGGCGCGCGCGGCCTCGATGGTGGCGTTGAGCGCGAGCAGATTGGTCTGCTCGGCAATGGCCGTGATCAGCTTGACCACGTCGCCGATGTCCTGCGCGGCCTTGGAAAGCTTGCCAATCCGCCCGTCGGTCTCCTCGGCCTGAACCACTGCGGATTCGGCGATCCGGCTGGACTCACGCACGTGACGGCCGATCTCGCCGACCGAGTTGGACAGCTCCCCGGTCGCATTTGCCACCTGCTCGATGCGGCCCGTGGCCTGCTCGGAGCTGCCGGCCACCCGGCCCGCCAGATCCTGCGTGGTCTCGGCGGTGCGGGTCAAGGTCGCGGCAGCCTGCTCGAGCTGATGCGCCGACTCCGAGACATTGGAGACGATCGAGCCCACGGTGGTCTCGAAATCATCGGCAAAGCGAATGAGCTCGGTCCGGCGGGCCGAAGCCGCCGCCTTGTTCTGCGCCTCTTGGCTCGCCGCATCGCGCTCGGCCTTCGCCACCGCCTGCAGCTTGAACTCCTCCACCGCCGCGGCCATCTCGCCGATCTCGTCGGCGCGGCCGAGTCCCGGCAGCTTGACGTCGAAATGGCCGGACGCCAGCTCGCGCATCGCAGCGCACATCGCGATCATCGGCGCTGACATGCCGCGGCCGAGCAGCACCGCCCAGACCCAGCCGAGCAGCGTGCCGCCGACCGCCAGGATCAGAATCAGGCGTTCGGTATCGTGGACGGTGGCATTGGCCTCGGCCTCCAGCCGGCGCTGGTCGGCAACCAGGTCGGACTTCAGCGCGTCCGCCCCACGCATGATTGCCCCGGCCGCACCCGTCATGCGCGTCGTCAGGTCGGCGACCGTCTTGGTATTGTCGATGAGCTGCGCCAGGGCTTGGCGGTATTCGGCGAGCAGATCCGCGGCCTCCTTCAGTCCGCCCGCGATCTTGGCGTCGGTCGAGTTGGTCGCATGCAGCGCATTGTCGAGGAATTTTAGCCGCGCGGTGGCGCTGGTCGCGGCCGCCTGATCGGCGTCGATGACGAAATTGCTGGCGAGCGCGGTGATGGCCTGGAACTGCGTCTCGACATGCTTGACGCTGGCCTCGATGCCGCCCTGGTCCGCCGCCGCGGCGGTGCTGGCCACGTCCTCCAGCTTGTAGCGCAGCATGTTGGCGCTGCGCGTCAACTGGTTCTGGACCACCATCCCGCTCTCGCGCTTGACCTTGAGCAGCTCGGCGAACGTGCCGGCAAAATTGCCAAAATCCTTGCCGAGCCTGCTCAGGCTGTCACGCCGTCCAGCGCTGCTGGCGTTCTGGCTGGCCTGCTCGATCGCCGTCTTGAGCGCCGCTTCGCCGTCGAGCGCCGCCTTGGCGTCGTCGTCCTTGCCGGTCACGACATAGTAACGGGCTAACGCGCGGTAGGAAATCAGCTCGCGGTCGATATTGCGGGCGAGGTCGGCCTCTCGCACGCTCTCGCGATAGGACCCGACCTTGGTCGAGATTCGCTCGAAGCCGACATAGGCAAAGGCGAGGCTCGCGGCCGAGATCGCCAGCACGACGGCAAACCCCAGGATGATCTTGGCGCGAAAGCGCAGGATCAGAAACCTCCTCAGCCGCGATCGCGGCGCCGCTTGCGCAGACATTTCCAGCCCCGGAATCTGTTTGTGTGGTCGAACGCCCTCAAGGAAAGGCGCCGCTTCCGACCGGTCCCGTGCGTAAACCTACGTCACAATTGATAAAGGGCGGTAAATTTGGGCAGCCAGCAGGCTGGCATGCCATTGAGAGCGGCCGCCTGACGGCCGGTTTACGCCGAACCACGACCTCCCGACGCAAGACAGCACGGCCGGCAACCGCGACGAAAATCCCGGTTGCAAGTCGGAAGCGCACTGTTTCTAATTGGAACAGATAAAAATTTCATTGGGAGGACAGACGTGTCGACAGTCAAACTGACGGTGAACGGCAAGGCGGTCTCGGTCGAGGTCGAAGATCGCACCTTGCTGGTCCACCTGCTTCGCGAAAATCTCAACCTGACCGGCACCCATGTCGGCTGCGACACCAGCCAATGCGGCGCCTGCGTGGTCCATATCGACGGCCGCGCCGTGAAGTCCTGCACCGTGCTGGCCGGCCAGGCCGCAGGAGCCAACGTCACCACCATCGAAGGCATCGCCAAGGGCGACGAGCTGCACCCGATGCAGGCCGCGTTCCGCGACAATCACGGCCTGCAGTGCGGCTACTGCACCCCGGGCATGATCATGTCGGCGATCGACATCGTGCACCGCCACGGCGGCGAGCTCGACGAGCCGACGGTGCGCGAGGAGCTCGAAGGCAACATCTGCCGCTGCACCGGCTATCACAACATCGTCAAGGCGGTGCTCGATGCCGCCGGCCGGATGAAGGTCGCGCAGGCCGCCGAATAGAGGCTGCGTTCGACCCCGCACGACAAAACGACCGCCGGTCTCGATGGAGCAGGCGGGACAGATAAACTCCGGGAGGGAGAAGATCTCATGGGCATTGAAGGCGTTGGCGCCAGCGTGGTGCGCAAGGAAGACAAACGTTTCATTACTGGCAAGGGCCGCTACGTCGACGACATCAAGCTGGTGGGCATGACCTACGCCCATTTCGTCCGTAGCCCGCACGCCCATGCCAAGGTCAAGGGCATCGACATTTCCGCGGCAGAGGCGATGCCCGGCGTAATCGCCGTGTTGACCGGCCAGCAGATTGTCGACGACAAGGTCGGAAACCTCATCTGCGGCTGGGCCATCACCTCCAAGGACGGCTCGCCGATGAAGATGGGCGCCTGGCCCGCAATGGCGCCGGAGACCGTGCGCTTCGTCGGCCAGGCCGTCGCCGTCGTCATCGCCGACAGCAAGAACCGGGCGCGCGATGCGGCGGAAGCCGTGGTGGTCGATTATGAAGAGCTGCCGGCGATCCCAGATATTCCGTCAGCGCTGAAATCAGGCGCGGCGCAGTTGCATCCCGAGGCGCCCGGCAATGTGGTCTATGACTGGTCGATCGGCGATGAAGCCGCGGTCAGCGCCGCGTTTTCGAAAGCAGCCAACGTCGTCAAGCTCGATCTGACCAACAACCGCCTGGCGCCGAACGCGATGGAGCCGCGCGCGGCCATCGCCGACTACGACGCCGCCGAAGAGCACTTCACGCTCTACACGACCTCGCAGAATCCGCATGTCGCCAGGCTCGTGCTGTCGGCATTCTACAACATCGCGCCCGAGCACAAACTGCGCGTGATCGCACCCGACGTCGGCGGCGGCTTCGGCTCCAAGATCTTCATCTACCCGGAGGAGATGGTGGCGCTGTGGGCCTCGAAGAAGGTCGGCCGTCCGGTGAAATGGACCGGCGACCGCTCCGAAGCCTTCCTCACTGATGCGCATGGCCGCGATCACATCTCGCATGCCGAGATGGCGTTCGACGCCAACAACAAGATCCTTGGCCTGCGGGTCAAGACCCACGCCAATTTCGGCGCCTATATGTCGCTGTTCTCGTCATCGGTGCCGACCTATCTCTACGCGACCTTGCTGTCGGGCCAGTACGACATTCCGGCGATCTACGCCGAGGTGATGGGCGTTTACACCAACACCACGCCGGTCGACGCCTACCGTGGCGCGGGCCGCCCCGAGGCGAGCTATCTGCTTGAGCGGATGATGGAGACCGCGGCACGGCAGCTCAAGGTCGATCCGGCCGAGCTCAGGCGCAAGAACTTCATCACCCAGTTCCCGCACCAGACGCCCGTGATCATGGCCTACGACACCGGCGACTTCAACGCCTCGCTCGATGCGGCGCTGAAGGCGATCGACTATGCCGGCTTTGCGGACCGCAAGGCCAAGGCCAAGGCGGATGGCAAGCTGCGCGGCATCGGCTTCTCCTGCTACATCGAGGCCTGCGGCATCGCGCCCTCGAAGGCGGTCGGCAGCTTGGGCGCCGGCGTCGGCTTGTGGGAATCCGCCGAGGTGCGCGTCAATCCGGTCGGCACCATCGAGGTGTTGACCGGATCGCACAGCCACGGCCAGGGCCACGAGACCACCTTCTGCCAGCTCATCGCCGAGCGGCTCGGCGTTCCCATCAGCCAGGTGCAGATCGTGCACGGCGACACCGACAAGGTGCAGTTTGGCATGGGCACCTATGGCTCACGCTCGGCAGCCGTCGGCCTCACCGCGATCCTGAAAGCGATGGAGAAGGTCGAGTCCAAGGCCAAGAAGATCGCCGCGCATCAGCTTGAGGCTTCCGAAGGCGACATCGTCATCGAGAACGGCGAGTTCAAGGTGACCGGCACCGACAAGACCATCGCGTTCCCGATGGTCGCGCTCGCGGCCTACACCGCGCACAATCTACCCGACGGGATGGAGCCCGGATTGAAGGAGAGCGCCTTCTACGATCCGACTAACTTCACCTTCCCGGCCGGCTCCTACATCTGCGAGCTCGAGGTCGATGCCAAGACCGGCAAGACCTCCTTCGTCAACTTCGTCGCGGCCGACGATTTCGGCCGGCTCATCAACCCGATGATCGTCGAAGGCCAGGTCCATGGCGGCCTGGTGCAGGGTATCGGGCAAGCGCTGCTCGAGCATGCCGTTTATGACGGCAACGGCCAGCCGGTCACGGCATCCTTCATGGATTATGCCATGCCGCGCGCCGACGACGTGCCCTCATTCAAGCTGAGCCACACCACGACCTTGTGTCCGGGCAATCCGCTCGGCGTCAAGGGCTGCGGCGAGGCCGGTGCGATCGGCGCGTCGGCTGCCGTGATCAATGCGATCACGGATGCGATCGGCAACAACAATCTCGCGATGCCGGCAACGCCGGACCGCGTCTGGCACGCGATCCACGGCAACGCCTGAGCACGAGGAGGAACAACCATGTACGAGACCACCTATCACCGCCCCTCTTCGGTCGACGAAGCCGTCGCGCTGTTCGGCAAGGGCAGCGAGCCGAAATTCCTGGCCGGCGGCCACACGTTGATCCCGGTCATGAAGCAGCGGCTGGCTTCGCCATCCGACGTCATCGACATCGGCAAGATCAAGGAGCTGATCGGCATCCAGGTGACGGGCGACACGCTCGTCATCAAGGCCGCGACGACCTATTACGACATCATGACCAGCCCCGACGTGAAGAAGGCGATCCCCGCGATTGCCCATCTCACCTCGGTGCTCGGCGATCCCGCCGTGCGCAGCCGCGGCACCATCGGCGGCTCGATCGCCAACAATGATCCGGCCGCCGATTTTCCGGCGGCGTTGACAGCACTTGGCGCCACCGTGAAGACCAACAAGCGGTCGATTGCGGCGGATGATTTCTTCAAGGGCCTGTTCACGACGGCCTTGGAGGACGGCGAGATCATCACCGAAGTCGCGTTCCCCATTCCGGAGAAGGCGGGCTATGCCAAGCTGCGCCATCCGGCCTCGCGATTCGCGCTGACCGGCGTGTTCGTCGCCAAGGCCAAGGGCGGCGAGGTGCGTGCCGCCGCGACCGGCGCCTCGCAGAGCGGCGTGATGCGTGTGCCGGCGATCGAGGCGGCGCTGAAGGGGAACTGGTCGGCGTCGGCACTCGACAATGTGACGGTGTCGGCGGACGGTCTGCTCAGCGACATCCATGGCTCGGCGGACTACCGCGCCAACCTCGTCAAGGTGATGGCGCAGCGCGCGGTCGAAGCCGCCGGCTAATTCCGCAGCGCAGTCAAAATGGTGCGGCGCGCAGCGATGCGCGCCGCATTTTTTTGAGTTCTTCTGTTTCGGCAGGCGGCTCTGCACTGTGGTGCCACTTGCCATGGAAGGCCCTAGGCAGGACAATCGCGCCTGAAGGAAACGCCAACACAGGCGTAGCGAAATTTGTCGAAACTGTCTCGGCGTCGGAGGTCTACCCTCTCCCCTTGCGGGAGAGGGTGGCGAGAATGAGCGCAGCGAATTCGCGCCGGGTGAGGGGTCTGCATCCGCGGAGACAGACCCCTCACCCGGTTTCGAGCTGTCGCTCGAAACCACCCTCTCCCACAAGGGCAGAGGGTGCACCTTCGTTGCCGCGATCAATCGAGCAATCGCCACGTCGTCAAGGATGATAAACGTGCTCGACAAGACCGCATCGCAGACCCAGGCTCGCGCCACCGGCCCGCTCGCCGGATACCGCATCGTCGAATTCGCCGGCATCGGCCCCGGTCCGTTCGCATGCATGTTGCTGGCCGACATGGGTGCGGAGGTCATCACGCTCGACCGCGTCGGCGCCCGGAAGAACATGAAGTCGGTCGCAGGTCGCGGGCGGAAAATCATCGAGCTGGATTTGAAGGACAAGGAAGCGGTCGCACAGGTGCTCGACCTGCTCGCGGGCGCCGACGCGCTGATCGAGGGTTTTCGGCCAGGCGTGATGGAACGGTTGGGCCTCGGCCCTGACATCGTGCACGCGCGCAATCCCAGGCTCGTCTATGGCCGCATGACCGGCTGGGGCCAGGAAGGCCCGCTGGCGCAGGCCGCCGGCCACGACATCAATTACATCTCGATTACAGGTGCGCTGGCTGCGATCGGCACCAAGGAGAAGCCGGTGCCGCCACTCAATCTGGTCGGCGATTTCGGCGGCGGCGCGCTCTACCTCGTGGTCGGTGTGCTGGCCGCGCTGCTGGAAGCCTCGAAGTCCGGCCAGGGCCAGGTGGTCGATGCCGCGATGTGCGACGGCGCGGCGTCGCTGATGTCGATGTTCTTCGACCTCACCGCGATGGGCCGCTGGCGCGAAGGCCGCGACCAGAATTTCCTCGACGGCGGCGCACATTTCTACGGCGTTTACGAATGTAGTTGCGGCCATTTCATCTCGATCGGCTCGATCGAGCCGCAATTCTATGCGCTGCTGCGTGAGCGCGCCGGCCTGTCGGAGGATTGCTATGACGCGCAGATGGACCCGAAGGCCTGGCCGGACCTGAAGCAAAAGCTGGTCGAGACCTTCAAGAGCAGGACGCGCGAGGACTGGTGCGCCATCATGGAAGGCACCGACATCTGCTTCGCGCCGGTACTGACCATGTCGGAGGCGCCGCAACATCTGCACATGGCCGCGCGCGGCGTGTTCGTCGAGCGCCACGGCGTCACCCAGCCCGCCCCCGCCCCGCGCTTCTCGCGCACGCCATCCAATATTCGCGAGCCGGAGGCGACGGAGATTGGTTCGCTGGTGGAGGAATGGAAGACGCGACGCTGAGGTTACCGCTGCCTCGAACTACACAGGGCAGCGCTAGCCAATGCTGGCGCCCCAAACTCCGCCGTCGTCCCGGCCTTGAGCCGGGACCCATAGCCGCAGGCCGTGGTTTGACGAAGATTATTAGCTACGCTTTCTAATCGATCGATCACGCGGTATGGGTTCCCGGGGCGCGCTTCGCTTGCCCGGGACGACATCTGTTTTGACGCGGCCGCGACGGCTCTCACATCCGTCATTGCGAGCGAAGCGAAGCAATCCAGAAAGCTGCGACCGGAAAGAAAACTGGATTGCTTCGTCGCTGTCGCTCCTCGCAATGACGGCGACACTTACTCCGCGGCCTCGACCTTCAACACGCCCCGTCGGATCTGATCCTCCTCGATCGATTCGAACAGCGCCTTGAAATTGCCCTCGCCGAAGCCGTCGTCGCCCTTGCGCTGGATGAACTCGAAGAAGATCGGGCCGATCGCGTTGGCCGAGAAGATCTGCAGCAGCACCTTGGTCTGGCCGCCGTCGACTACGCCCTCGCCGTCGATCAGGATGCCGTTGCGCTGGAGCCGCGCAATGTCCTCGCCGTGCTTCGGCAGCCGCGCATCGATGCGCTCGAAATAGGTCTCGGGCGGCGCCGGCATGAACGGCAGGCCGACCGCGCGCAGTTCCTCGATGGTCGTGTAGATGTCGCGCACGCCGCAGGCGATGTGCTGAATACCCTCGCCGCGATAATCCCTGAGATACTCTTCGATTTGTCCCGCATCGCCCGCGTCCTCGTTGATCGGGATCCGGATCTTGCCGTCGGGGCTGGTCAGCGCACGCGAGAACAGGCCTGACGCGCGGCCCTCGATGTCGAAGAAGCGGATTTGGCGGAAGTTGAACAGCTTTTCGTAGAAGCCCGACCAGACGTTCATCCGCCCGCGATGCACGTTGTGGGTCAGATGATCGATGTAGTGGAGCCCGGCGCCCGCGGGCCGCGGATTGCGCGCACCAAGCCAGTGGAATTCGAGATCGTAGGTCGAGCCCTTGGCGCCGTAGCGGTCGACGAAATACAGCAGGCTGCCGCCGATGCCCTTGATCGCGGGCACATTGAGCGTCTTCTCGGCGGCCGGCAGATCGGCCGGCTCGGCCCCGAGCGCGATCGCACGCTCATAGGCTGCCCTGGCGTCGACCACGCGGAACGCCATCGACGGCGCGCACGGGCCGTGCTCAGCCACGAATTTGCGGCCGTGGCTGCCGGGCTCCTCGTTCACCAGATAGTTGATGTCGCCCTGCCGGTAGAGCGTGATCGCCTTGGTCTTGTGCAGCGCGACTGCGGTGAAGCCCATCAGCGAGAACAGCTCGTGCAGCTTTTGCGGCTCGGGATGCGCAAATTCGACGAACTCGAAGCCGTCGGTACCCATCGGATTGTCGGCGGAAATGACGGCTTGCGGCGCATCGTGCGGAAACGGACCCATCGGCGAATCTCCCTGAATTTCAGGCGTCATTGTCCGTCTCGGCGCCCGCAAGAAGCATGCAAACGCTTGCCTTTCGGCATCGTATGTGCACGATCTGTGCATACCTCCGAGGTTTCATGCATGATTACAGCCGATTCCTTCGACCTGAAGATCCTGGCGGCGCTGCAGGATGACGGCCGCCTGACCAACCAAGAGCTGGCCGACGTGGCCGGCCTCTCGGCCTCTCAGTGCTCGCGCCGGCGAATGCGGCTGGAGGAGGACGGCGTGATCGCGGGCTATCGCGCCGCGCTGTCGGGCGAGGCGCTCGGCTTCGAGCTGATCGCCTTCATCCAGATCACGCTGGCGACGCATTCGCCCGACAACGCCACCAAATTCCGCAGCCTCGTCAACCGCGTCGATGATATCCAGGAGGCTTACGCGCTGACCGGCGACGCCGATTATCTGCTGAAGGTCGTGCTGCGCGATCTCAAAAGCCTTTCGGACATCGTCAACAACGTACTGATGCCACACCAGAGCGTCGCCCATGTGCGCTCCTCGATCGTGCTGGACCGGCTGAAGGAGAGCGCGAAGCTGCCGCTGTCGGCCATCAAGGCCGGCGCCGGGATCTGACCCTCATCGATGGCGCGAAACGAGGGAAGTTCGTCCTCCACGCATCACGCGCCTTCTGCGATCATCGACTCGTTCACCCGTGAGGCGATCATGGCGCTGCAACTCCGCCCAAACTGCGAATATTGCGACAAGGACCTGCCGCCGGCCGCGCCGGATGCGCGCATCTGCTCCTACGAGTGCACCTTCTGCGCCGACTGCGTCGAGACCAAACTGTTCAACGTCTGCCCGAACTGCGGCGGCGGCTTCGCGCCAAGGCCGATCCGCCCCAGCCACGAATGGCGAACGGGCGTGTGCTCGGTGAAGCAGGTGCCGTCGGACAAGCGGGTGCATCTGAAGTTTGCGGCCGCGGACGTGGCAACGTTCGTGGAGAACGTCAAGGATGTAGCGCCAGGGAGCCGCTGAACCCTCCTCTCGTCATTCCCGGGCACCGCGAAGCGGTGAGCCCGGAATCCACAACCACGAGCGGACGTGGTCGCGCGCAGCTCTTTCCTAGCCCGCCCCAAACATCTGCCTGTGCGCATGGATTCCGAGCTCGCGCTGACGCGCGCCCCGGAATGACGGGGAGAGAGTGCGGCCCTACCCCGCCGCCGTGATCGTGCCCTCGACAGCGCCGAAGCCTATGCGGTAGCCGTTGCCCTGGCACCAGCCGCGCATGACAAGCGAATTGCCGTCCTCCAGGAAGGTGCGCTTCACCCCACCGTCGAGCTCGACGGGCTCGGTGCCGTTCCAGCTGATCTCCAAAAGGCTGCCGCGCTGATGCTTCTCCGGGCCGGAGATGGTGCCGCTACCTAAGAGATCGCCGACATTCATCGCGCAGCCCGAGGAGGCGTGGTGCATCAATTGCTGCACGCTGGACCAGTACATGTATTTGAAATTGGTAGCACCGATGGTCTGCGCGGCATTCATGCCCGGCGCGCGCAGGGCGACGTCGAGCGCGAGATCGTAGTTCTGCGCGTGGTGCTGCTGCAGATAAGGCAGCGGCACGGGATCCTGCTGCGGCCCGGCAACACGGAACGGCTCCAGCGCCTCCCGCGTCACCACCCACGGGCTGATCGAGGTCGCGAACGCCTTGGCCTGGAACGGACCAAGCGGCACATATTCCCATTGCTGGATGTCGCGCGCGCTCCAGTCGTTGAGCAGTACGAAGCCGAAGATCATCGCTTCCGCCTGCGCCTCGGTCAGCATCTCGCCCATCGCGCTGGGCTGCCCTACCACGACGCCCATCTCCAGCTCGAAATCGAGCCGCTTGCAGGGGCCGAAGCTCGGCGCGTCGGCGTTCGGCGGCTTCAACTGGCCGCGGGGACGGCGCACCTTGGTGCCGGATACGACGACGGTCGAGGCACGGCCGTTGTAGCCAATCGGCATGTGCAGCCAGTTGGGCTGCAGCGCGTTGTCCTTGCCGCGGAACATGACGCCGACATTGGTGGCGTGCTCCTTCGACGAGTAGAAATCGGTGTAGCCAGCGACCTCGAACGGCAGATGCAACATCGCGTCCGCCATCGGCACCAGCGCCTGCTGACGCAACTCCTCATTGTCGCGCAGCTCCGGATTGTCATGCCGCAGAAGTTCGCTGATCCGCACGCGCGTGGTCGACCAAACCTTCGGCCCCAGCGCCATGAAGGCGTTCAGCGACGGCTCGGCAAACACGGCGGGCTCGGTAACATCGATCCGGGAATCCTGCGCCAGCTCCCAGAGATCGAGAATGAAATCGCCAATCGCGACGCCGACGCGCGGCTGCGGCGCCGATGACGTCGAGAACACGCCGTAGGGCAGGTTCTGGATCGGGAAATCGGAGGCCGGATCGACATCTATAATGGCGCGCAGAGCGGGATCGTTCGGATGCATGGGATATCCGGGGCTGGAGCTGACTTTATTCGGCGTCGGGCTGACGGCCCGGCTCGGCGGCGACAAAGGCATCGACCTTGCGCGCAGTATCTTCAATCGCGCTGATGCGTGGATAGGATGTGAGATCGAGGCCGAAACGGCGCGCGTTGAACACCTGCGGCACGATGCAAATATCCGCAAGCGTGGGCTGCGCACCGAAGGCGAATGGGCCGGCATCGAGCTCCGCCAACCGCGCTTCGACCGCATCGAAACCGGCTGCGATCCAGTGCTGGGACCATGCGCTGCGCGCGCCGTCATCGATGCCCATCTCGATCAGGCGGTTGAGGACCCGCAGATTGCCGATCGGATGGATGTCAGAGCAGACGACCAGGGCCATTTCGCGGGCGATCGCGCGCGACGCCGCACCCTTCGGCAACAGCGGCGGCTCGGGATGGGTCTCATCGAGATATTCGATGATGGCTAGCGACTGCGCCAGATGTAGATCGCCCTCGATCCAGTAGGGCACGAGGCCGGCTGGATTGATCTTGCGGTAGGCCGGCTGGTTCTGCTCGCCCTTGCGCAGATGCACGTAGCGCGCGTCGGCGCCGAGCCCTTTCAGACCCAGCGCAATGCGGACACGATAAGCCGCGGTCGATCTGAAATAACCGTAGAGAACGGCGTTATCAGGCACGGTCATGACACCTCAGGGCTTGGTTGGATCGAAACGCTTCTCAAGTCCCTTCCAGCAATCGGCATAGTCGCTCTGCAAGGTGCTGGACTCGGCGGCATGTTTCGTCACGCGCTGCGGGAAGCGGGTCTCGAACATGAAGGCCATGGTGCCCGTGAGCTTCACCGGCTTCAGCTCGACGTTCGACGCGTGATCGAACGCCTCGCGATCCGGACCGTGCGGCAACATGCAATTGTGCAAGCTGATGCCGCCGGGCACGAAGCCCTGCGGCTTGGCGTCATAGACACCGTAGATCAGGCCCATGAACTCCGACATGATGTTCATGTGATACCAGGGCGGGCGGAAGGTGTTGTCCGCCACCATCCAGCGCTCGGGGAAGATCACGAAATCGATGTTCGCGGTGCCCGCGGTCTCCGAAGGCGAGGTCAGCACCGTGAAGATCGAGGGATCTGGATGATCGAAGCCGATCGCGCCAACCGGCGAGAACGTGCGCAGATCATATTTGTAAGGCGCATAGTTGCCGTGCCACGCCACCACGTCGATCGGCGAATGCGACAGCTCGGTCTTGAACAGCGAGCCGCCCCATTTCACGAACAGCTCGGTCGGCGTGTCTTTGTCCTCATAGCTTGCCACCGGCGTCAGGAAGTCGCGTGCGTTGGCGAGGCAGTTGGCGCCGATCGGCCCGCGCTCCGGCAGTGTAAACGCACCACCGTAGTTCTCGCAGAGATAGCCGCGCGCAGGTCCCGCCGGCAGCTCGATGCGGAACTTGACGCCGCGCGGGATCACCACGATCTCACCGGGCTCGGCGTCGATGCGGCCGAACTCGGTGACGAACAGAAGCTTGCCCTGCTGCAGCACGAACAGCATCTCGCCATCCGCATTGTAGAAGTGCTGATCGACCATCGATTTGGTGATGACGTAGACATGCGCCGCCATGCCGGCCTGGGTGTTGGCATCGCCCGCCGTCGTCATGGTCTGCACGCCCTGCAGGAAGGTCACGTCGCCTTGCGGGATCGGCGCCGGATTCCAGCGCAATTGCCCGATCGGCAGATCATACTCGTGGCACGGCGCGCTGCGCCACAGCCCCGCATCGGCCTTGGTGAAGCGGCCCGAGTGCTTCACCGACGGACGAATGCGATACAGCCAGGAGCGCTCATTGCTGCCGCGCGGCGCGGTGAAGGGCGAGCCGGAGAGCTGCTCGGCGTAAAGCCCGTAGGCGCAGCGCTGCGGCGAATTGCGCCCCATCGGCAGCGCGCCGGGCAGCGCCTCGGTCTCGAACGAATTGCCGAAGCCGGACATGTAGCCCGGCGTCACCTGTCCCGATGCACGGTTGAGCTGGTCAGGCGATGTGTTGATATTCATCATCCTTCTCCCTGCAGACGGGCCCACATTTCGCGGTCACGCTCTGCCGTCCAGATCACGGGATCATCGATCCCGGATGCTTCGTCATAGGCGCGCGACACGTTGAACGGCAGGCAGTGCTCGTAGATCGCAAAGCCTGAGAATTTGGGGTCCATCACCTCGCGGGTCGCCGCCATCGATTCCTTCAGGCTGCGTCCCTTGGCAACCGAGGCCTCGGCGGCGCCATAGAGCGAGTTGACGAAGTCGCGAGTCATCGCAATCGCGTCGCGGACGGTCGCTTGGCCCTTCAGCGCGTCGCCGCGACCGGGCGCGATCGCCTTCGGATTGAAGGTGAGGATCTCGTTGAGCGTCATCGGCCATTCGCGCAAATGCGCGTCGCCGCAATAGCAGGCCGAATGATATTCGATCAGGTCGCCGGAGAACATCACCTCGGCATCCGGCACCCAGGCGACGATGTCGCCGGATGTGTGGCCGGCGCCGAGTTGGATCAGCTGCACCTCGCGCTTGCCGAGATGGATCGTCATTTCGCCTTCGAACGTCAGCGTCGGCCAAGTCAGGCCGGGAATGCTTTGCGCATCCTGGAACAGCCGCGGAAAACGGCCATATTCGGAATCCCAATCCTGCTGGCCGCGCTCGACGATCAGCCGGTGCGTCTCCTGAGAGGCGACGATCCCTTGCGCATTGTAGGCGGAGGCGCCGAGCACGCGCACGGCATGATAATGCGACAGCACGACATATTTGATCGGCTTGTCGGTGACGGTCTTGACGCGCTCGATCACCTTGTTCGCCATCGCTGGCGTCGCCTGCGCGTCGAACACGATGCAGCCGTCGTCTCCGACGATCACAGCCGAATTCGGATCGCCTTCCGCGGTGAAAGCATAGAGATCGGGACCGATCTCCGAGAACGTCACCTTCTTTTCAGTGAGATCGGTGGTGGATGCAAAGCCCTTCGCCATCGGATCATTCCTTGTGTTCGTTCGGCCCCGCTTGCGGGCCGTTCATTGCTGTTGTTGTTGCTGCTGTTGGCCAGCGTCGACGATGCGGCGTTTGGCGAGCGCTATCGCCTCGCGCAACACCGCGATGTCGCCGATATGGTTGGCAAGGATCAGCACCAGCGCCGCGTCGAGATCGGCACTCTCGGCATCGCTCAGGCCGCGATGTGCCTCGACCACGGCGCGAAACGCGTCGTCGGGTTTGGCGAAGTTCGAGCTCGTGGACAGCGCCATTTTACAAGGCCCTCAATGTCCGCCGGCGCGCGCGAGCGCCGCCGCGATCGCGTCGCGCGTCGGACGGCGAAAGCGCGCGGCGACGTAGCCGTCCGGCCGCAACAGATAGGAGGTGCCGGGCTCTGCGTCGTAGCGCTGCCGTGCCAGCCCCTGCGCGTCGGCAAAGCCGCCGGCATCATCAATGCTGACGTGACCGACATCATCGGATAATTCGATCGCGCCGCCATTGGCAAACGACAGCAAGGTGAAGCGCCGGCCCTGTGCGCGAAACGCATCGGTCAGGAACGTCGCTTCGCCATTGCTGCGTGCGAGCGGCGCATCCGGCATCGAGGTGCCGGGGCACGGTCCCGCACGCCAGGATTCGTTATCTGCCGTCGACAACGGCGTCTCATACACCGACGGCACCGACAGCCGGCCACCATTGACCATGCGCTTGCCGAACTCGGTCTCGTTCGCCAGCGACAGCACTGCCTGGCGTAGCCGTGCCTCCTGCCGCGTCACCGGCGCCATGAAGTCGGTTGCGCGGGTGGATTCGCGAATGTTCTCATCCGCAGCCGCGCTGCGCTCGACATGATAGGTTTCGATCAGGCTCTCCGGCGATTGGCCACGCAGCACACGGTCAAGCTTCCAGGCGATGTTCTCTGCATCCTCGAGGCCCGAATTGGCGCCGCGCGCGCCGAACGGCGACACTTGATGGGCGGAATCGCCGGCAAAGACGACGCGGCCATGGACGAAGCGATCCATGCGCCGGCACTGGAACTTGTAGAGCGAGATCCATTCGAATTCGAACTGGTCGTGGCCGAGCATGCGCGCGATCCGCGGCCGCACATTCTCCGGCCGCTTCTCGATCGCTGGATCGGCATCCGGACTGAGCTGCAGGTCGATGCGCCAGACGTCGTCGGGCTGCCGGTGCAGCAGCGCCGAGCGGCCGGCATGGAACGGCGGATCGAACCAGAACCAGCGTTCGGTCGGGAATGCCGCCGTCATTTTGACGTCGGCAATCAGGAACTGATCCTCGAAAACCTGACCCGCGAATTCAGCGCCGACCATCTGCCGCAGCGACGAGCGCGCGCCGTCACAGGCGACGAGATAGCTCGCATGCAGCGTATAGGGGCCATCCGGCGTCGTGATCGTCAACGCCACGCCATCGTTGCGCGGTGCGATGCCCGTGACCTTGTTGCACCAGCGCAGCGAGATCGCGGGCAGCTCCTGCACGCGATCGACCAGATAGGCTTCGGCGTAGAATTGTTGCAGATTGATGAAGGCCGGCCGCTTATGGCCCGGCTCGGGCAGCAGATTGAACTGATAGAGCTCGGATGGGCCGTGGAAGATGCGGCCGACGCTCCACACCACGCCCTTCTCGACCATGCGGTCGCCGACGCCGAGCCGGTCCCAATATTCCAACGCGCGCTTGGAGAAGCAGATCGCGCGCGAGCCCTCGCCGATGCGATCGGCATCGTCAAGCAGCACCACCTTCTGGCCGCGCTGCGCCAGATCGATCGCAAGCGACAGCCCGACCGGGCCGGCGCCGACCACGACGACAGGATGCTCGGCCGGCATGCCGCGATCCTGATCCGGATGGCGGCGATAGCCGAACTGAACCTTTGCCTGGCCCGTATGTCCTTCGGTCTGCGCCGCTTCGCGCTGCGCCATGGCTGCCGTGCCCTGTTGTCCTTGATCGCACTTGTAGACGATCGCGCTTGTCGACATTTCCTCGATGCGACCGGAGGTATCTTGCCAAATAGTCGCATCTGCAACTATTCTACACCCGTGAGCCATGGTGGCGTCAACTCAAAAATCCGGATGCAGATCTTGCCGAACAGTCCAGCGAGCAGGAACAAGCGGGAGCCGAAAGCGGCAGCAGTCACACCCGCGCACGATACCGCTGTGCCGCCGGCACCCGAGCGGCTCGATCTGTTCAGGTTTGCGCCGTTTCGGCTCAACCGCCTCGCAGCTGAGGTCAGCGCTGCGCTCGCCAGCGACTATCGCGAGCGCTACGGGCTCGACATTCCGGAATGGCGGGTGCTGGCCACGCTCGGCTTCCGGCACGATGCCTGCAGCGCGCAATACATCGCCCAATGCACCCGCACGCACAAATCGACCATCAGCCGCGCCGTGACAGCGCTGCTGGAGCGGCGGTTGCTCGAACGGGTCGAGAACGCCGAGGACCGCCGCGAATTTCGTCTGCGGCTGAGCCGCAAGGGCAAGGCGCTGTATGAGGAGCTGGTTCCGCGCCTGCAGATCAAGGAGCGGGAGATCATGTCGTGCCTGTCGGCGCAGGAACGCCGCGCGTTCGACCGCCTGATCGGCAAGATCGAGGCGAGCCTGGACCTGATCCAGACCAGCGAAGAGGCTGACGCGAAAGAGGCGTATTGAGGCGCAACTGTCGAGATCGCATACGCGTTCGTGCAGCCTCAAACTCTGCTGTCATGCCCCGCGCAGGCGAGGCATCCAGTATCCACGGGCCGCAGTTGCAGAACACGAACGCCGCGGCGTACCGGATCGTCCGCCTGCGCCTGCGCGGACGATGACGGCGGGAGAAACAGAGGCAGCATGCTGCCGTAGAACGACCTAAGTCGACGACGACCGCCGCCGCACATTGCCAACGTCCGCGACATCACCCGCCTCGCGCCAGCGCAGGATCTCCATTGCCAGCACCGGATGGTTGAAGCCCTTCAGGTGCAGATCATCGATCGGCACCGCATCGACGTTGGCCTCGACCATGCCGTAGGCGCGGCGCGACACCACGACCTGTCCCGCCTTGGCCTCGCTGCACAACCGCGAGGCCAGGTTGGTGACGCTGCCGATCGCGGCATATTCCAGCCTGTTCTCGAAACCGACCTGGCCCAGCGTGGCGTAGCCCACCGCGATGCCGACCCCGAAACCTAGACTGTGGCCGCGATTGAGCCAGCGCTCGGTGAGCGCGCCGATCGCGTCGCGCATTTCGACCGCCATCTTCACCGCGCGCCTGGTGTGATCCTCGAGCTGGATCGGCGCGTTGAACATGATCATCACGCCGTCGCCGGCATAACGGTCGAGCGTCCCTTCATAGCGGAAGATGAGCTGACCGAGCGCGGCGTGATATTCGCGCAGCACGTTCATCGCCTCTTCCGGCTCGGTGGTCTCGGTGAACGCGGTGAAGCCGCGCAGATCGCAGAACACTACCGTTACCTCGCGGCGATGGCTCTGCAGCAGCGTATCGTGACCGTCGGACGAAGCGATGATCTGCGCGACCTGCGGCGCCAGGAAACGCTCGAGGCGGCGGATGCGCTCGATCTCCGCGAGTTGCCTCTCGACCCGTTCCTCCAGCGACTTGTTCCATTCGCGCAGCTGCTCGGTCTGCTCTTGCAGCTTGCCGGCCTGCAGCTGCACGGTGGTGTGCGCGAGCGCCAGCTCGCGGCCCTTCTGGTCGACCTCGGTGAACAGGCGCGCATTGCGCATCGCCAGCACCGCCTGGTTGGCGAAGGTGCGCATCAGGCCGATCAGGTTTGGCGGAAATGCGCCAGCGGCACGGCGCAGCACCACCAGCGCGCCGAGCACACCCTGCTGGTCCACCAGTGGGGTAAACAGCACGGCATGGAAGCCTCGCAGCGACAGCGACGTCGCGCAACGGATGCTCCGATCCATCGACCAACTCGGCGACCGCGACAGGCTCGCCGGTGCGCACGGCGTCACTGAGCGGTCCGTTATCCGCATCGAGAATGCGGTGCTCGCCGCCCTCGGCCTGATCGATGCCGTTGGCCTCGACGAGGTTGAAGCGACGCGTCGGCGCGTCATAGGAATAGATCAGGACCGCGTCGGCATGCGTGATCTCCAGCGCGCGGCCGGCTACCGTGGGCAGCACGGCGTTGAGATCGAGCGAGGCCGCGACCGCACGGCCGACCTCTTCCAGCACCTTCAGCTCATTGATCGACTGCGCCAGATCACGGGTGCGCTCTTCGACCTTGGCCTCCAGCACCGAGTAGGACTGCGCGATCTGCCCAGCCATGCTGTTGAACTGATCGGCGAGCTCTTCCAGCTCGTCATGGGTGCGCACCTCGATGCGGCTCCCGAAGTCCCCGGCGCCGAGCCGGCGCGCGCCGGCCCGCAGCGCGGTGATCGGCACCAGCATACGCCGCGCCAGCACTGTGCCGGCGAGCGTCGCCACCATCAGGCCGAGCCCGATCAGCAGCGCGCCGCGCAGCAGCTGGTCGCGGATCGGCGCCAATGCCTGCGCGGTCGGCTGCTCGAACACGACAGCCCAGCCGAGCTTCGGAATCACGGATGAGGCCGTCAGCACGGCGCGGCCGTCGATATCCGTGCCCGATGACAGTGAGTGCCCGCCCGGTGCGATCAGTGCCGCGACCTGCGGCAAGGCCGAGACATCCTTGGCGACCGCCGGCCCCCTGGCAGAGCTTGCAAGCACGTGGCCGCGCGGATCGACCACATAGGCATAGCCGAACCTGCCGACCTGGGTGTCGTCGATGAAGTCATCGAGAAAGTCCAGATCGATATCGGCGACCGTGACCCCGGCCTTGAAGCCCGAATGCGCCACCGAGATCGACATGGTCGGCTGGCTGCCCCGGAACAGGACCGGCGAGAAGCTGGTCCCGCGCGCGACCGCCTCGGTGAAGCGGACGTCGCGCAACAGATCCGTGCCGGCCGACTTCGTGACCGAGGTGCGCGACAGCCGGAGCTGCTCGCGGCCGTCACCGTCGATCTGATAGAGCTGCGTGATGGCCGGCGCCTGCGTCAGCAACTGCGCGTAGTCGGCCTGCCGATCCTCCTGCCGGGTTGCGCTCGCCCGTGTCACCCAGCTGACCTGGCGCTGCAGGTCCGACAACGCCTGATCGATACGCTTGGCGGCCGCGTCGGCCTTTTCCGTCATCGTATCGGTCAGGCCAGTCTTGATGGCGCGGTAGCTGATCCAGGTCTCGGTGGCGCCGTTGACGGCGAGCACGAACACCACGAGCCCAACCAGCGACACGACATATTTGGCGAACAGGCCTCTGCGCCGCGACCGGACCTTGTTCTCGACCTCGCTCATCCGAACCCTCGTGCGCGCCGTCCTCAATCGGGAGGGTGCGCATCCGCCGCGGCATCGCCGGAGCCGCGCAGCGCTCGTGCATCCGTCGCGCCGGCTTCATTGCATCGGCGTGACTACAGATGCCGGGCTGTGCTGGCCCGGCCGGCAGGGTCTATGTAGCACACTTTGCGGTGCGAAGACCGAGCCGCTGCCTGCATGGTCAACGGTCTTTGGTGCCGAGCCTGGGCGTCGCATTTGCAGGGTGAGGCAACCGCCACGGCGCGCCCATCCTCAATGCGGAGGATAGCTCGCTCCCCGAGGTCACATCCTACCGATCGAACAGCTGCTTCAGCACGTCATTCATGGGCTGGCTATCCGGTGGGTCGTCCTGAAAATGATCGGGCTCAGACGCTTGGCCGGCCTGATCGGACGGAGACCGCGGTGTCAGCGAGCGGCCGCGCCCTTTCGCGCCCTGCTGCTGCAGCCCTTGCTGGATCAAATTGCCGATGGCGGCGCCGAGCTGGCCGCCCAGCAGGTTGGGCGGTGTTCCCTGTGCCGCCGGCATATTCGACGACGCGCCAGCGTCGGGCGCGGCGGTGCCGTCCGACGGCGCGTTACCGATCAGCTCGCCGATCCCGTTGATCAGCTTGTCCAGCCCGGCGCCATCCTTGCCGAACAATCCCTGCCCCATCTGCTTCAGCCTGGCATAGGCAGCGGTGGGATCGTCGAGGATGCCGGCCACATCCGGATAGAAGCGCGGCTGGGCCCAGGGGCCGTCGATGACGACGGGAATGCCGAGCCCGACCGGGTCGGAGGTGCGGCCCTGCCCCTCGGTTGTCATCACCAGCTTCGGCTCGACCCGCAACGCCAGCGCCTTGTTGCCGAGGTCGATCGTGCCTCCGCCGCTCACCTTGACCAATGGGCCGACCAGATTCAGATCGGATGTCGTCGCCTGACCGCGCGCGACCTGGAACGAGGCCGAGAGCTGGGCGAAATCGGTCGACAGCTGCTGTGCCTCCTGCCAGCCCGACAGCGGGTTCGACGTCAGCGATCGGATCATCTGCGCAACATTGATGCCGCGGATGGCACCATCCTGGAACAACAGGAAGGCCGAACCGCTCAGGTTCGACATGATCGCCTGCTGGCTGGCGCCGCTAGAGCGCAACGTCAGCTTAGCCTGCATGCTGGCGTCGAGATTGTCGAAGCCGGCGAGGTTCTGCAGCAGCGGCAAGGCGCGCATGCCGGTGAGATCGCAATGCATGGCGTAAGTGGGATTGGCGCTGGTGGCATCGACGGCGACCTCACCGCTGGCCTGGCCATCATAGGCACCGAGATTGCCTATCGTCGCCTTCAGTACGCCGCCGGCAAGCGATGCCTCCACCTCGGCCGGACCGAGCTTCGCACCCGAGACGTGGAGCTCGGCGGCCGAGAGCTTCATCCGCGCGTCGAGGTAGTTCAACCCCCTGAGATCGAGCGGCTCCGTGCTCCAGCGCTGCGCGCCATCAGAACCGGCGGCGTCATTCGATCCGACCTGGAGCCGCTGGAAATCAAGATCGAGCTTCAGCAGCGGCTTGCTGGCAACATCGATCGATGCCCAGCCATTGAAGGCGCCGCCGTCGAGCGTTCCGCTCAGGTTGTTGATCATCGCGACCTTGCCGTTGAGCCGCAGCTCCGTGTGCCCTGATAGCGGGGCGCGCAGAATGCCCGGCATGTCGATCTTGAAATCCACCGGAACGATGCTGCGGTCTGCCGACAGCGAGCCTGCGTCGGCCTTGACATCGAAGCTGAGCGGATGCGCGCCCGCGCGTGCATTGCCGGTGACCGTGACGGTGTTGTCGGCCGACAGCACGGCGTTGACGCCGATACCGTCGATGCGATCCTCCACGCGGTCGTGGAGATTGGACAGGATCACGGTCCCATCCGTGACGATCAGGCGATCGATCCGCACCGGACTGCGATTGCCGGTTTTCGTCATCGAGGCACTGCGCGACGGAATGTCGCGCGTCCGCTCGCGCAGCAGCGGCACCGAGAGCATCAGCTTCTCGATGATGAGCTCGCTGATCCGTGGCCGTCCCGACCACAGGCTCGACAAACTCACATTGGCCCTGATGCGGCCGATCGTCAGCCGGCTCCTGTCGTCGCGATCTCTGGGATCCCGGAGTGTGACGTCAGTCAGGGTCGCATTGAGCGACGGCCACAGGTTGAGACTGGCCGCGCCAGTAATGCTCATTCGGTAACCGGTCTCGCGCTCGACGCGGTCCTGGATCGCCGTCGTGAAGACGCCGATCGGCAGACCGAGCAGCAGCGGCAGCGCCAGGATGATCGCCACGATGACGACCACAACGCTCGCGATCTTCAATGCCTTCATGTTGATCTTCCAATTGCGTGCGAGCGGCCGCGCCGATCCCTTCGGCCCGATGGGCGCTGTTCGACCGTGGAGTGTGTATCCCGCAAACGCCGGCCCGTTCCAAGACAGTCAGAAATAGTGAACCAGACGGCATCGTTAAGTGACTTATGACACACTTATGCCGGATCGATTTCAGTAACTGGGCTTTTCCCGGCACCGCTCCGTCGGTCGCAGGCCAGCCCGCGATACGATATGCGGGGCCGCCGGCAAGATGAGTTAGACTGTCGCGTTCTTGCAAAAAAACCGACGCGCCTTGGCGCGTATTTTACAAAGGTCTCGTGATGAGCAAGCAGGCCGAATTTGCGGTCATTCTGAAAATGAACCCGATGTTCTCCGACCTTGGTGCCGACGAGCTGCAACGTCTGTCCAACCTGTGCCACACCCAGCATCTGTCCGCCGGCGAGATGCTGTTTCAGAAGGGTGATCCCGGCAACGCACTATTCGGCGTGCGCCGGGGTCAGATCCGCATCGAGACCGGCGCCACCGATGGCAGCCGCCTGACGCTGAACTTCATGGGCCCGGGCGATCTGTTCGGCGAGGTCGCGGTTCTTGACGGCCAGGAGCGCACGGCGGACGCAACGGCGGGCGAAGTGACCGAACTGTTCGTGCTCAGGCGCGAGGAGTTCCTGCATTTCCTCGAGCGCGAGCCGAAGGTCGCGATCAAGCTCATCCAGCTCTTGTGCCAGCGCATCCGCTGGCAGAGCGAGCGCATGGAGGAATCCGTGCTGCAGCCGCTGCCGATTCGGCTGGCGCGGCGGCTCTGCGCATTGGCTGAGGATTTTGGCTCCGAAGTGCACATCTCGCAGGAGCAGCTCGGCGTCTTCGTCGGTGCGGCACGCGAAAGCGTCAATCGGCAACTGCAGGCCTGGCGCAAGGATGGCATCCTGGATCTGCAGCGCGGCCGCATCCTGCTGCAGAACTTGACGCGCCTCAACGCGATCGCGCGTAACGACTGAACAAATCGGCGCGCCGCGATATTTCCACGTTGACGCCGCGTGGCCGTCCTGCGCGACGCCGTGTCATGAACCGTTTGCATCGCGATGTCAGCGCGATTGCGCCGGACATCTCAACAACCTGCGGGAAACCGCAAGGATTGCGACGCTTCTGAATAGAGGCATTTCAGAGTCGCTGGCGTGACGCGAGTCATAACTCGCGCGTCGTTTGATGTCTGCGCGCACCAAACATGATCGCAATTGGGTCACTACTCCTCAAAATTTGCGACATGAATAGTTTTTAACGAATCTAAACGGACAATCTGACCGTGGTGACGAACCGTCGCCTGCGTGTGTGACAGCGCGCGGGACGAGGATCCGTTTGCCCTGCAGCCAATGTGAGTGTGTGGTTCGATGTGTACTGCGTTGTTGGTGAGAGGCGGACAGGCGAGGGCTTTATCGACGTCGCCATTCGCGTCGCAGACTTGGCAAAGACCCCTGCTGCTCCTGATAAATGGCGTCGAGGAAGGCTGGGCAATTCCGCTCCTGATCGTGGGCTTTGTCGCGGTGTGGATGGCCTATCTGACTATCGCCTATGCGGGCGGCGATCTGCATCAGGACGTGCTGGAAACCTGGACGCTCGGCCGCAGCTTCGACTGGGGCTCCTCCAAGCATCCGCCGCTGATGGGATGGAGCGCGCGGGCCTGGACCACGCTGTTTCCACTCACCAACTGGTCGTTCAACCTGCTGGCACTGACCAATTCGGCGATTGCGCTGCTGATCGTCGACCTGATCGTGCGACAATTTGTCCGCGGCGACCGGCGACTGATCGCGCTGCTGCTGTTGATGCTGCTGCCGATCTATCAGCTGCATGCGCAGCGCTTCAATGCCAATGCGGTGCTGCTGTCGACCTGGCCGCTTGCGACCTACTGCTTCCTGCGGTCATTTGCCGCACGTACGGCCGGCTGGGCTGTCGCGGCCGGCGCGACGGCGGCGCTTGCGATGCTCGGCAAGTACTATTCGATTTTCCTGATCGTCAGCTTTGCCCTTGCCGCAATCTGCCATCCCGACCGGCGCGCCTATTTCACCTCGCGCGCGCCCTGGATTGCAGCCGGCGCCGGCCTGCTGGTGCTGGCGCCGCACATCTACTGGCTGGCGACAACCGGCGCGCAGCCATTCAGCTATGCGATGGTGCATCATTGCGGCAAGACGCTTGGTCGGGCGCTCGGCGAAGCAACCGGCTTCGTGCTGGCGATCGCCGGCATCGTCGCCGTGCCCGCGCTGATCTGGCTCAGGATGGCCGGCTATCGCATCATCGCGAATTTCGGCCGCGATGTCAGCGCCATGCCGTCGGGCGTAAAGCTTTTGTCGGTCGTCAGCATTGGTACATTGATCCTGCCGGCGCTCGCAGCGGCTACCATGCGAACGGATATGCCGCCGCTCTGGGGGCTGCAGGGCATATTCCTGTTCGTCATCGTGATCGTCTGCAGCACCGACTACGCGGTGCCGCGCGCCTTGACCGTCAATCTCGCAGCTGCCGTGATCGGCATCGCAATGGGGGCTGCTTGCGTGGCCGCGCCGCTCCACGCGCTGTACCGCAACACCCATCCCCTCAGCGAGGGCCGCAACTTCTACCAGGGCGCGATCGCCGAGCTCACCCACCGCTGGCATGCGCTGTCCGATACGCCACTGCCGGCTGTCGGCGGCGACGAGGGACTGGCGTTCGCAGCCGCCTTCTACAGTCCCGACCATCCGGTTTATGACCCACGCCTGCTGACCGCGAATGTGCAGCCGCAGCCCGGCGGCAGCCGGTCCGCGCGGGGCTGGGCCGCGCTCTGCTACGACACCGATCGGCAATGCGTGATGGCGATGGAGCGCGCGGTGGCGCCAGAGCGCCATGTCATCAGATCCGATTTCGTGCTGCAGTCTGAACTGTTCGGCCTTTCAGGCGCGACCCAGGGCTTTATCGCGCTGATCATCCCGCCGGTCGCCGAGCAGCCGCCAATGCGGCCGCCGAGCCGCAGCATCGCCGACGAATTCAGCGCCAATCGCCGCGCCCGACCGGCCATTAACTGAGGCGGGTGCGGCTCGCCTACTCCGCCGCGGGCGACATGGTCGAGGGCGGAGGCGCCTGATCATCCTTTCGCTCCGCCTGCGCCGCCGCGTCGTGGGCGGCCGACGAAACGATCATGCGGCGACCGAGGCGGGCGAACAGCGCGCCGACATCGTCCATCACCATGAACATCGCCGGCACGAACACCAGCGACAGCACGGTGGAGAACAGCAGACCGCCGATCACCGCCAGCGCCATCGGCGAGCGGAATTCGCCGCCCGCACCGACCGCGAGCGCGCTCGGTATCATGCCGGCGACCATCGCGATGGTCGTCATCACGATCGGACGCGCTCGCTTCATGCCGGCATCGACGATGGCCTCATTGCGCGGCTTGCCGGCACGAATCGCTTCGATCGCAAACTCCACCAGCATGATCGCGTTCTTGGTGACGATGCCCATCAGCATCAGGATGCCGATCGAGACCGGAATGGTGAGCTGCTTGCCGGTCAGGAGCAGCGCTGCGATCGCGCCGCCAATCGACAGCGGCAGCGAGAACAGGATGGTGATCGGCTGCAGGAAGGTACCGAACAGCAGCACCAGTACCGCGTAGACCATCATCAGGCCCGACGTCATCGCCGTGATGAAGCCGTCCGACAATTCGTTGAGGCTTTCGGCATCGCCGGATGGACTGACCTTCACGATCTTGGGCAGGGTCTTCATGACCGGCAGCTGGTAGATCTGCTTGGTGGCGTCGCCGAGCGCCGCGAAGCCGACGAGATCGGCCGACACCGTCGCCTGCCGTTCGCGGTCGTAGCGGTTGATGCTGGTCGGCCCCTGATCGAGCTTGACGTCGGCGACGACGGACAGCGGCACGCCGCCCTTCTCGCCATGGGCGCCAAGCGGCACGCGCAAATGCTCCAGCGTCTTCAGATTGGCCCGTGCCGAATCCTCGAGCTGCACCCGGATCGGCACCAGCCGGCCGCCGGCGTCGAACTTCGCCAGTGCCGGACCGACATCGCCGATCGTGGCGACGCGGATGGTCTGCGACAGGCTTTCCGTCGACACGCCGAGGCGAGCGGCGAGATCGGCGCGCGGCTGGATGCGCAGCTCGGGCCGGTCCAGCGACGTCTCCGCGATCACATTGGCGATGGCCGGAATTCGTTTCATCTGCAATGCCAGCTCATCAGCGACGTTGTCGACGATGTTGCTGTCCGAGCCGGTCACGATCAACGAGATCGCACGCAGCCCGTTCTCATCCTGGAACCAGAACCGGATATCGGGCATGTTGCCAAGCTCGTCGCTGATCTCGTGCTCCAGCTCACGCTGGGTGATCTTGCGCTGGGTCTTCGGCGTATAGTTGATGATAAGCGAGGCGCGGCGTACTTCCATGACGCCCGTGGGCGAGCGGCCGCCATCGACGAACACGCTGCGCACCTCAGGCCGCTGGCGCAAGCGCGCGACGATATCCTCGGTGACTTTTTCGGTATAAGCCAGCTGCGAGCCGGGCGGCAATTCCAGCGCCATCAGCGAGCGCGCGGTGTCCTGCGCCGGCAGGAAGCCTTCCGGCAGCAGCTTGATGCTCCAGATCGAGGCCGCGAAGATCACGAGGCCGATCATCACCGTGATGTAATGATGCCTCACCGACCAGCCGACGACACGATGATATCCCCGCAGGATGCGACCCGGCGGCGGCTCGTCATGGGCGTGATGCTTGAGGAAGTACGCAGCCAGCATCGGCGTCACGAACCGCGCGGCGAGCAGCGAAAAGAACACCTGCACCGACACCGTAATGCCGAACTGCTTGAAGAACTGTCCGGCGATGCCGGACATGAAGCTTGCCGGCGTGAAGATCGCGATGATGGTGAGGCTGATCGCGATCACCGCAAGCCCGATCTCGTCGGCGGCCTCTAATGCGGCACGATAGGGCGTCTTGCCCAGCCGCATATGGCGGACGATGTTCTCGATTTCGACGATGGCGTCGTCGACGAGGATGCCGGTCGACAGAGTGATGGCGAGGAACGAAACCAGGTTGAGCGAGAAGCCGAGCAGATCCATCGCCCAGAAAGCGGGGAAGATCGACAGCGGCAGCGAGATCGCCGCGATCACGGTGGCCCTGATGTCGCGCAGGAACAGCAGCACGATGACGACGGCAAGGATCGCGCCTTCGAACAAGGTCGAGATCGCCGCCTCGTAATTGCCCTTGGTGAAGTCGACCGAGGTATCGATCAGCTTCAGATCGACGTCGGGATAGGCGGTCTTGAGCGCATCGATGCGCTTCTGCACGGCAGCGGCGACGACGACGTCGCTCGCACCCTTGCCGCGCTTGATGCCGAGCGCCACCACCGGCTCGCCATTGAAGCGCGCGAAGGTGTGGCGGTCGGCGATGGTGTCGGTGACGGTGCCGAGATCATCGAGCCGGACCTCGCCGCCGCCGAACAGCGGGATCATGGTGCCGGCAAGATCGTTCAGCGTCTTGGCGCCGGCAAGCGTGCGGATCGCCTGGTCGTTCGTGCCGATCTCGGCGCGACCGCCGGCGAGATCGACATTGGTGCCGCGCAGGCTCTGGCTGACATTGACCGCGGTCAGCCCCATCGCCTGCAGCCGGTCGGGATCGAGCGAGACCAGGATCTCGCGCTCGACGCCGCCGATGCGCTCGACCGAGCTGACGCCGCGCACGCCTTGCAGCGCGCGCTTGACCACATCGTCGACGAAGAAGGAGAGCTGCTCCGGCGTCTTGCCGGGCGAGATCGCTGCATAGGTGACGATCGGCAGGCCGATCTTGTCGACGCGCGAGATCAGCGGCTCGGTGACGTTCTGCGGCAGGTCGGCGCGCACCCGCGTCACCGCATCCTTGACGTCGTTGAGGGCGCGATCGGTGTTGGTCTCCAGCGCGAACTGGATCGTCGTCACCGACAGGCCGTCTGTGATCGTGGAGCTGATGTGGCGGACGCCTTCGACGCCGGAGACGCCGTCCTCGATAGTCTTGGTGACCTGCGACTCGAGCTCGGCAGGCGCGGCGCCGAATTGCGACACCGCGACCGAGATCACCGGAATGTCCGCATTGGGCAGCCGCGTCACCGCGAGCTTGGTGAAGCTGACCCAGCCCAGGATCAGGAGGATGATCGAGAACACGACCGAAGGCAGCGGGTTCCTAATCGACCATGCCGAGATGTTCAGTGCCATCAGCGTACCTGCGCGCGATCGATGTCTTCGGCGAACATGGTCTTGACCTCGTCGCCATCATGCAGCGAGCTGCCGGCATCGGCCACCACGATCTCGCCGACATCGAGGCCTTCGAGGATTTCGGTCGAGGTGTCCGACACCAGTCCGACCCTGACCCTGCGGGTCTCGATGACATTATCTTTGACCACCTGGATCGTAAGGTGATCGATCGCAGTGTTGGGCACCGCGACGCCACAACTGCGCTTGGCGTCGATGCTGGCACGGGCGAACATGCCGACCTTGAGCTGCGGATTGCCGGTCAGCGTAATCCTGACGTGACCGAGCTGGGTGGTGCGATCGATCTGCGGCGACACGGAGCGGACCCGGCCGATGATGTCGGGCGCACCGTCGCGGCTGATGCGCGCGGTGGCGCCGGGATTGAGCTTCAGCAGGTGCACGCTCGGCACCTCGGCATCGAGCTCGAGCTCATTGTTGACGGCGATGCGGAACATCGGGCCGGCCTGCGGCGAAGCCGGCGCACCGACCATGGTCTTGACCTCCGTGACGATTCCGGCGGCGGGCGCCCGCAACGACACCGGCTTGGCCGCGGCGGCAGCCGGCGTGCCCGGCTGCTGCGGCGGCGTGAGGCGCGCCAGCTCCTGGTTCTCGGTGACGGTGTCGCCTTCCTTCACCAGCACGTCGGTAACCCTCGAGCCTTCCTGATCGACGCCGACCACGGCCTCGCGCCGCGCCACCACGAAACCGGTCACGCGCACGAGATCGGAGAAGCAGCCATTGACCGCCTTGGCGACGACCACGAGTGCCTGCATCCGCGGCTCCTGCGGCACCGGACGGGAGCGGTGCTCGTACCAGTAATAGCCCCCGAGCAGCGCGACGGCGAACACGGCGACGCCTACGGGCTTGAGGGTGTCGGAAAGCTTCATCGGCCGATCAATCCTGACGGGATGAGACAAGCAAGAGGGCGGGTCGAGCCCGGGCCTCGAACAGGAAGCCCAGCGAAGCGCGGACCAACGATTGCCGCCGGACGCGATGCATGAACCTCAGCGGACGCCGTAGTTTTCATAGTCCTTGGCGATATTCGGATCCATCGCCTTCGCGTTGGCGATGTCTTGCGCGCCGGCCTCGGCCGCGCCGTTGCGCTGCCTGGCGAGGCCGCGACCATAGAGCGAGGAGACGAGGCGCGGATTGAGCTTCAGGGCCGCATCGAAATCAGCGAGCGCGTTCTTGGTGGCACCGCTCTTCAGATTGAGCAGCCCGCGGCTGTCCAGCGCATCGGCATAGTTCGGCTGCAGCCGCAACGCCTCGTTGCAATCCCTCAGGGCTCCATGCAGATCGCCGGTGACGGTGCGCACCCAGCAACGGTTGTTGAGCGCCTCGATGTCCTTCGGATTGATCTGGATGGTGGCATCGAAATCCTTGATCGCGAGCGCATAGACGCCTTTGCTCGCATAGAGCTGGCCGCGCCGGTAGAGCGAGGCGGCGTCTCCCGGATTGGCGTTGAGCTTATCGTTCAACGTCTTGATGGCGGGATCATCCGCGAGCGCGACCTGCGGTGACGGCGCGGCGTTGGAGGCCGGCGAATTGCTTGCCGCGGGCGCGGGAGGTACCAAAGGCGCGGGCGCAGATGCCGACTGAGCCGGCGCAGGTGAGGCTGGCATTTCGGCCTTCTGCGTCGGAACCGGGCTTGGCATCGGCGGCGCGAGAGGGGCGGGCGGCGCCGCCGCGGCCTGGCTCGGTGTCGGGCTCGGCGGCAGCGGCGCCGGAAGCGGTGCAGGCGGCGTGAGGTTGGCTTCGGTCGGGACGCTCGGGCGACCGCCCGAGCCGGGGACGAAGGAGAAATCCTCTGCCAGCGAGGACGAGATCCACGGCACCTGCTCGCTGCGCGAGGCGCGGGTAACGCCGACGCGGGTGCGGTTCAGCGTCTCCTCGGCGGTGAGGTCGGGAACGCGGATCTCCTTCAACAGTTCCTGCACGAACAGGCTGTGGTCGCCGCCATTGTCCGATATCGCCGAGGCCAGCGCGGCCGAATACATCACCAGCGTGCCGCTTGGCGCGATCACCGGCGCGAGGCCGGCCGAGGAGGTGCGGAAGCGACGCTCGAACGGGTTGCGGCGCGAGGCGTCGATCAGCGCGATCTTCACCCCCGCACCGCGGCTGCTGATCTCGCCGAGCACGGTCTCCAGGCTCAGGCCGTCGCGACGCACATCGGCTTCCTGCCAGATCTGCGCATCGACCGGGATCATGTAGCTCTGCCGGTTCGACTGGATGCCAAAGCCCGAATAGAACAGCAGCGCCACCGAGCCTGGCTTGATCTTGCCATAGAGCCGATCGAAGGCGCGGCGCATCGCGTCGCCAGTCGCATTCTCCTGGACCTCGACACTGAAGCCGTCGCGCTTCAGCTCGTCGGCGACATCATGCGCATCGTTGATCGGCTCTTTCAGCGGCGCGTCGGCGTCGGGATATTTGGCGTTGCCGATCACCAGCGCAACACGATCACCCGCGGCAAACGAGGGGACTGTGAGGGCGGCGGAGGCAATCAGGGAAAGCAGCAATACCAGGCGAAACGTCATCACGATGGCGGTCCAGCGGTCAGCAACAGGCGCCGTGTCCAGCTTGCGCCACGGTGACCTTACCCGACGCAAACTGCATTATCAAATCGCGGTGATGGCGCGTCAACCGCTTGGAATGTCGCAGAAATCACGTGCGCGCGTCATCATCATGAAACCCGCTCGATCTTCCCGTGTCGCCGGAGCAACGCGGCCGTTTGGCCGCATGCCGGCTTGCCCGACCATGTCGCGTCCCCGCGCGGCAGAATGTGACAGCCCTCACGTTTTCACACCGCGCCGAGGGCCGGCGCGATCGTTGACCTTTGTCGACGACGATGGCTTGGTGCCGTTCCCACAGCTGCAATGAACGAGAACAACAAATGGGAAACGCCACCGAGATCTACGCGCTTCGCTATGCGACGATGTCGCCGCGCACGCCGCATATGAACTTCCTGCAGCCGGATCCGCATGACACAGGCGCGCAGGATCTCGACTATTTCGTCTGGCTGATCCGTAACGGCGGCCGTGACATACTGGTCGACACCGGCTTCAACGCCGAGGAGGCGCGCTTGCGCAGCCGCACCATCAAGCTCAATCCGGTGGAGGCGCTGGCCGGCTTCGGCGTCAAGGCCGATGATATAAGCGATATCATCGTCACACACCTGCATTACGACCATGCCGGCAATCTCGACCGCTTCCCCAATGCACGCTTCCATCTGCAGGAGCGCGAGATCGCCTATGCGACCGGCCGCTGCATGTGCAACGGCCTGCTGCGCCATCCGTTCTCGGTGGAGCACGTCACGCAGATGGTGCGCCACGTCTATGGCGAGCGCGTCACGTTCCATTCCGGCGACGGCGAGGTCGCGCCGGGCGTGACCGTGCATCGCGTCGGCGGCCATTCCGACGGCCTGCAGGTGGTGCGGGTGGAGACCGCACGCGGCCCGGTGGTGCTGGCCTCCGATGCCGCGCATTACTACGCCAATCTGCACAAGCGCAGCCCGTTCCCGATCGTCTACAATATCGGTGACATGGCCGCTGGTTGGGAGACCGCCGAACGGCTCGCCGGCCATCCCGACCGCATCATCCCAGGCCATGATCCGATCGTGACCGAGATCTATCCGTCGGTCGGTGACAGCGGCGATGTCTTTGCACTACATGTCGCGCCGTCGCGCTCCTTCGCCGAGCGGGAGGTGCCATGATGAGCAGCAACGGAAACCTCGGCTTCATCGGGCTCGGCGTCATGGGCGAGCCGATCTGCCGCAACCTCGTCCGCAAGAGCGGCCGGCCCGTGCTTGCATTTGATCTCGCAACCGAGCCGCTCAAGCGCATGGCGGATGAAGGCGCCGCCATTGCAAGCTCGGTCGCCGACATCGTGACGCGCAGTGATTTCGTCTTCCTCTGCCTGCCGAGCGCGAAGCATGTGCGCAGCGTGTTCGCGGACGACGGCATTCTCGCGCACGTGAAGCCGCAGCAGATCGTGGTCGATCTCGGCACCTCCTCGGTCAAGCAGACCCGCGATTTTGCGCGCGGCTTGCAGGACAAGGGCGCGACTTGGATCGACGCGCCGATCGCGCGGACGCGGCAAGCGGCGCAGGACGGCACTTTGAGCGTGATGGTCGGCGCCACGCCTGAGCTGTTTGCCGCGGTCGAGCCGCTGATCCGCTGCTTCGCCACCGACGTCACTTTGTGCGGAGAGGTCGGCGCCGGACAGGTGACCAAGATCCTCAACAACATGGTGCTGTTCGAGACAGTGAATGCACTCAGCGAAGCGGTCGCGGTGGCGCGCCACAGCGGCGTCGATCCAAAGCTGCTGCTGGAGACCTTGTCGAAGGGCTCCGCCGACAGCTTTGCATTGCGCAACCACGGCCTCAAGGCGATCGTGCCCGGCGTATTTCCGGAGCGCGCCTTCTCGACCGGATACGCACTGAAAGATCTCTCCTACGCGCTCGAGCTGGCCTCCGATGCCGGCCTCACGCTGCGCGGCGCCGAGCTGATCGGCTCCATCCTGCAGGAGGCGATCGATGCCGGCGACGGAGATGCGTATTTTCCTGTGATTGCGAAATTGATCGGGCGAGACACGAACTGATGCCTGGAGCATCGGATTCGAATGCCAAACCGCCAATTGCTGTCATCGCCCGCGCAGGCGGGCGATCCAGTATTCCAGAGAAAGTCGTTTATCAACCGACGGGCCGGAGCGTACTGGATGCCCCGCATGCGCGGGGCATGACACCGATATCATAATGACCAACCCGCCTTGCTTGAGAAAGATCTCGTTCCAACAATATCGGGATTCCGGGTTCGTCGCTATATGCGACCGCCCCGGAATGACGAGCAAGAAGCCTGACAGCCCTCAATGCAGATCCACCTCCGCGTGCTTCTTCAGATTCTCGCCGATCAGGCGGGCGTCCCAATTGGTCAAGCGGATGCAGCCGTGTGACTCGGTCTTGCCGACCTTCGATGGGTCAGGCGTGCCGTGAATGCCGTAGCCTTGGCCGACCGAGAGCCCGATCCAGTACGAGCCGACGGGATTGTTCGGCCCCGGCTTGATGGTGAACGGCTTGTGGGATTTGACGCCTTTGAATTCGTAGTCCGGATTGTAGCGGTAGGTGGGATCGGCGTCGGACGAGATCGTCTTGTAGGTGCCGGTCGGCGTCGGCTTCTCCTCGCTGCCGACGGTGGCCGGGAAGACGCCAACGAGATTGTTGTCCTTGTCGAAGGCCTGCACCGCGCCTCTATCCTTGTCGATGTCGAGCCTCGCGATCTGCGGCAGCTTCTGATCCGGCTTGGCGACATTGGCGACCGCGATCTCGTCATCGGGCTTGTCGAACTTCTCGCCGGGATTGAGCGCGGCGAGCAGGTCTTCGCTCATATGGAATTTTTCGGCGAGCTCCTCGCGCGGGCTGGTGTAGCCGAGCGCCGGCAGGTCCTTCATGTCCTCCATGTGCTGCGGTAGTTTCGCGAGGAACGGGCCCTTCACGTCCTGCTTGGTGATCTTGTAGGTGACGATAACCGGGTCCTGATCCCCGGAGGTCAGCGCGGTCCATAGTTCCGGCGTCAGCTTCGAGCCGGTCTTCAGCCCCTTGGACGCGGCGAAGGCCGCCAGCGCCTTCTGCCCGTTGTCGCCGAACCGGCCGTCGATCTCACCCGGCGAGAAATGGGCGCGATCGAGCAGCACCTGGGCCTTGATCGCGACGGGATCCATCTTCTCTTCCCCCGGCGGACGCTTGCGCAGCTCGGCATTGTTGACGGCGTCTACCTTCAGCTCGGCCGCAAGCGCCGGCACGATCAAGGACGAGGACAGAAGCAGCGAGAGCAAGAACCGAACCATGGGTGTCGTCCACGAAAGCAGGAACCATTCCGGATGTTTCAACGTGGGTGCCGGAAATAAGTTCGGGCATTCGCGGCCCGACCGTGAATATCGCGCGCGCCATCGGCGGCCAATCCATCCCGGCTGGCCCGCCCGACATGCATCTGTTATCCGTCGATCAGCTCACAGGATCGAAATTCCCATGGGACATGCCCTGCTCTCTCGTCTGCCGCGCATGCTGCTGATGGCCGCAAGCTTCGCCTGTCTGGCGCAAGGTGCGACCGCCGCAGACAGCGAGCCGCCGAAGGGGGCTGCCGTCACGGTGCTGAAGGCTACGAAATCCTGCTTCGACAACACGGTCGAGGTCTCGGGCGTGGTGCTGGCGCGCGACGAGACCGCGGTGCGTCCGGACCGGCCGGGACTGAAAGTGGCGGAGGTGCTGGTCGACCCCGGCGACACCGTGAAATCAGGTCAGAACCTGGCGCGGCTGACCCCGCCCGAAGGCGGGACGATCATGACGCAGGCGCCCGTTGCCGGCACGATCGCGAGTTCGACTGCGACCATCGGCGCCCTCGCCTCGGGCCGCGGCGAGGCGCTGTTCACGATCATCGCACGCAATGAATATGACATGGTCGGCCTGGTGCCGAGCGCCGACATCGGCAAGCTCGCGGTCAACCAGACCGCTGCGATCCACATCGTCGGCGCCGGCGATCTCGACGGCAAGGTTCGCCTGATCGCGCCCACGGTCGAGCCGAACAGCCAGCTCGGCCAGGTCTTCATCGCCATCAATGGCGATCGGCGGCTGCTGATCAATTCGTCGGGCCGGGCGCTGATCAAGATCGGCCAGAGCTGCAATGTCGCGGTGCCGCTGACATCAGTGCTCTATGACCCCGCCGGCACCGTGGTCCAGGTTGTGCGTCGGGAGCGGGTCGAGACCAGGCGCGTCGAGGTCGGCTTGCTGTCCGGAGGCCAGGTCGAGATCCGCGACGGCCTCAACGAAGGCGACGTCGTGGTCGCCCGCGCCGGCGCGCTGTTGCGGGAGGGCGATCTGGTCCGGCCGGTGCTGGCGAGCGGAGATCAGCCGGCTGGGAAATAGGATTAGATTTCGGATAAGCAGAGAGCTGCCGACCATGAGCCTTCGGTAGTCATGCCCCGCGCAGGCGGGGCATCCAGTACGCCGCGGCTTTGCGGTTTAACAACAGACGTCTCTGGAATACTGGGTCCTCCGGTCAAGCCGGAGGACGACGGCTGTGGATACGGCCGCGGCGTCGCGAATATCAGCAGCCCGTCTCAGCTGCCCGCATTCGCCTCGGCGCCGAAGCGGACGTCTTCCAGCAGCGATGAGGAGACGGACGGCACCTGCTCGCCATCGGAAGCGCGGGAGACCTCCGCGCGGGTCTTGTTGAAGACGGCTTCCGCGCCGGCCGATTTGCCGTCGAGATTGTTGAGCAACTCGGCGACCAGCACGCTGTTCCGTCCCGACGAATCGTCGACCACCTTGCCCGGCGTCGCCGAGGAAAGGATCAGCGCGTTGTCCGGTGCGGTGATCGGCGCCAGCCCATGCGAGAAGGCGCGGAAGCGGCGCTCATAGGGATTGCGGCGCGAGGCGTCGAGCACGACCAGCTTGGCGCGGGCCCCCTTGCTCTTCATGACGTCGAGCACTTGCTCAACGCTGGTGCCCTCGCGCCGGACGTCGCGCTCCTTCCAGATCTTGGCATCGACCGGGATCATGTAGCTCTCTTGGCCGGCCTGGATGGCATAGCCGCCGTAGAACAGCATCACCACCGAATCCGGCTTGATCTTCGCCTGCAGCCGCGCGATGGCGCGCGACATGTCGTCCTTGTTGGCGTCCTCGATGACGTCGACATCGAAGCCGTCGCGGCGCAGCGCCCCGTCGAGCGCGCGCGCATCATTGATCGACTGCTGCAGCGGCTCGTTCGCGTCGGGATAATGACCGTTGCCAATCACCAGCGCGAGCTTGGTGCTGACCTTGCCGGTCTCGACACCCCGCTCGGCGGCAATCGGCGCCACGGGATCGAGCGCGCGCTTGTTCAGGGCAGCATGCGCGCCGATGGCGAGCGAGACCGTGCCAATAAGGGTGGCGGCGATCGCAAGCGAACGGCGGGAACGAGAAGGCTGCCTTGCTGTCATCATTCAATCCTGGTCAGAGCCGAACCTGGGTGATGTCAAACCCGGTCAGTGCCGGACCCTGTCAGACCAATGCGTGCGCACGCATTGGTCGCGCGGGTTCCCGAAAGGTTTGAGAAGTTGCGGGACGATGTGTCGTCGAATTGCGCGCAATTTGCGGCGCCGCAACGAAGAAAGCCTTAACCCGACCTGCGCGGAAGAGCAATATGGAAACGGCGGCAAACTTACAAGTCATTGAAACATCAAGTAAATTAATCATACGGAAAATTTCCTGCACCGCAAAAACACGGTTGGAAATAACCGTCGCATCCGGCGCCGCCTATGTGACCGGATCACATTTGTCTTTGCCGAACCGCCATGTCAGGCTCGCCAACCTCGCCTGACCCGCAAAGCCCGACGATTCCGAGCGAAAATCTCATGAATCTTCAGTATTTCGCCGGTGCTGCTTACCGAACCCTGACAGCCCGGAAAGATGGACCGTCGCTCTATGACGTCTGCGATCCAGTGCTGCGGCGCCCCGGGCGGGGCGATCCGCATATCGCCACATTCTATCGGACCGCGCTCGGCAACCCGGCGCTACGTGCGTTGCTGCATCGCGCGGGCTTGCCCGAACTGAGCGAGCCGGCGCGCCTCGACGCGCTGCGCGATGCGCTGAGGCACGCCCGCGACGATGCGTCGCCGGACTGGGAGGCGATCGGCCATCCGGTCGCCGCGCTGATCGACAGTTTCGAGCTGAGCCATCCGCAGCCGGGACGCGCGACGCCAGCGGCGATCCCGGCGCTCGAAGCGATCGACCGCATCATCCGCGCCTGCGGCGCACATCTGCTGCACTCGTTCGCAAAGAACGGCTTCATTCCGACCTATGCCGCCTTCAACCTGATCGGCGATCCCGATTTGAAGGGCCGCGAATTCCTGATGGCGCTGACAGGCTTGAATTCGCGCGGCTACAAGAATTCGACCTTGCTGTTCAATCTCGCCCGCGTCTTCATCGCGCGCTCGCAGGCAAGCCGGATCATCAACCCGCCATGGCGCGGCATCGCCGAGCCGATGTGGGCTCCAATCCAGATCCGCCACCGCTCGGCCTATTACGACGCCTTCTTCACCGAGGCGCTGCTCGCCTTCGTCGAGAGCGGCCTTGCGTCCTCCGACCAAACGCGCGCGGCGCGCGGCGCAATCGCTGCCATGGTCGATTTCTGCCTCAAGACCAGCCGCGAGACCGTGCGTGGCGCGGACGGCGCGACCTACGACGTGGTGACGGCGCTGGCGCCGCTGCCGCATCCCCGCTTCTCGCGCTTCTTTGCGCAGATCAAGCAGGATCTCGGCTTCGGCATCTACGTGCCGGACTGCGACACCACGGCGTGCGCCTTCTCCGCGGCGACGCAGGCAGGTTCAGACGATCCGATGCTGAGCCAGCCGCTGGTCGATTTCTATGCCGGCTACCAGGTTCGCGCCGGCAGCAACGAGCCGCGCGTCACCGTGCCGATCAATGACGGCATCGACTACGAGGGCGGTGTTGCTACCTGGATCGACAGCCTCAAAGGCGAGCGGCCCTTCGGCAACGACCTCGATCCCACGCTCAATCTCGACGTGCTCGAGGTTTCGTTCCGGAACCTGAACCGCTGGCAGATCCTGGAGACGCCGCGGCGGCTGCAGATGATCCGGCAAATCGTCGCCTTCCAGCAGCGACTCGTCGTCAGCGGCGCCTTCACCGATCCGCGCTCGCACATCTACTATCTGCCCGAGCTTTATTGCGCCTATTTCGGCCGCTGCTACGCCGCCTTCATGATGCTGCCGGCGGCGGCGCGCCGGCTGGTTGACCCCGATGGCGCTTTCGAGATCATCCGGATTCACGTGCTGGCCTATGTGCAGGACGAGCTAATCGTGCACGAGATGAACGTGTTCGACGCGGCGCTGGCGCTGATCGCACTCGGCCATCTCGGCGCGGAGCGTGCAGCCTTCGTGCCGGCCCTGCATTGCATCGTCACCGGGTTCGGTGAAGGCGGCCGCCGCGCGCCTTATCGGGCCTATGAATGGAATAAGATGAAGACACCGACCCGCATCCTGGTCGGCGGCCCCGAGGTGACCTCGGCCTTCGTGCTGATGGGCTTGGTCCTGGCGCGCCGGGCGATGGCGCAATGAGGAAAGCTGGTATCGCGCGAAGTTGAGGCTCCCTGCTGAAACGGCTCTGGCGCCCGCGGTCGATCTGTTTCACAATCGCGTTTCCGTGAAACAATACAGGATGCACGGCGCCGTTCATGTCGATCAGATCCGCATTCACCCTCTTGCTGTTGTTGCTGCTCCCGTCGCTGGCGCACGCCGCCGACATCACCGGTACCGCGAAGATCCGCGAGGCCGATGCGCTGCAAATCGGCGCCACGCGCATCCGGCTCGGCGGCATCGACGCGCCCTCGGTCGACCAGCTCTGCCTCAACACCAAGGGTGAGCGCTGGACCTGCGGCGTCGCCGCACGCGACGAGCTGATCAAGCACACCAACGGCAAGACCTGGACCTGCCACCCACGTTCGGTCGACCGCCGCGGCCGCCAGGTGGCGCGCTGTGAGGTCGACGGCGAGGATATCCAGAAATGGCTGGTCCAGAATGGCTGGGCGCTGGCCTTTGCCCGTCTCTCCAAGGATTACGAGCCGATCGAAAAAGCCGCGCGCGAGGCCAAAGCGGGGATGTGGCAGGGCGCCTTCATCGCGCCCTGGGACTGGCGCGTCCGCAACAAGAAAACCGCGATCCTGGGTGCTACCAAGCCGCCGGAGAACGCCCGCGCGATCCTGCTCGCATCCGCCTCGGGCCCGGTTGCGCCGTCGCCCGACTGCACGATCAAGGGCAATGTCAACGGCTCCGGCGAATGCATCTATCACAAACCGACCAGCCGCTGGTACGCGCAGATCAAGATGAAAATCAGCAAGGGCACGCGCTGGTTCTGCTCGGTCGAGGAAGCCGAAGCGGCGGGGTGTCGCGAGACGCGGCGCTAGCTGATTCGCAACATGCCAGCCTCGCGCAGCAGCGGCTTTTCTTGCGCTGCCGTGGCGCGTAAAACACGCTCGGCTCGACCGGTAGGGAGCCCTGTAACCGACAGTTTCAAAGGACAATCGAAATGACCGTTCGCGCGGGCCGGGAGTTTCTGGCCATCCCCGGACCCACCACGATGCCCGACGAGGTGCTGCAGGCCATGCACCGGCCGGCGCTCGACATCTACTCGGATCAGATGATCAATCTGACCGACAGCCTGATGGCCGATCTCGGCAAGCTGTTCGCGACCAAAGGCAAGACCTACATCTACATCGCCAACGGCCACGGCGCCTGGGAGGCCGTGCTCTCCAACGTGCTGTCGCGCGGCGACAAGCTGCTGGTGCTGGAGAGTGGCCGCTTCGCGATCGGCTGGGGGGCTGCGGCGCGCATGATGGGCGCCGAAGTCGAGGTGCTCAAGGGCGACTGGCACCGCGCGGTGCGTCCCGCCGAGGTCGAGGCACGGCTGCGCGCCGACAAGGAGCATAGCATCAAGGCGATCGTGGTGACCCAGGTCGACACCGCGTCGGGCGTGTTCAACGACATCGAGGCGATCGGCAAGGCGATCAAGGCCGCAAACCATCCGGCCCTCTACATGGTCGACACCGTGGCCTCGCTCGGCTGCATGCCCTACGAGATGGACAAATGGGGCGTCGATGTCACCATGTCGGGCTCGCAGAAGGGCCTGATGACGCCGCCCGGCCTCGGCTTCGTCGCCGCCAATGACCGCGCGCTGGCGGTACACAAGAAGGCCGGCCTGCGCACGCCCTATTGGGACTGGAGCGAGCGCGAGGGCGAGGAGCATTATCGCAAATATGCCGGCACCGCGCCGGTGCATCTGTTGTTCGCCTTGCGCAAGGCGATCGACATGCTGTTCGAGGAAGGGCTGGAGAACGCCTATCGCCGTCACGAGCTGCTGGCGGAAGCCGTGCGCCGCGCGGTCGCGGTATGGAGCGAAGGCCAGGTGCTCTCCTTCAACATCCAAGAGGCGGCCGAGCGCTCCAACACCGTCACGACCGTGCTGATGGGCGGCAAGCAGGATCCGGCAGCGCTGTACCGCTATTGCAAGGAGCATTGCGGCGTCATTCTCGGCGCCGGAATCGGGGACCTCACCGGCAAGGCGTTCCGCATCGCCCATATGGGCCATGTCAACGCGCCGATGATCCTCGGTACACTCGGCGTGATCGAAGTCGCGCTGGCCGCGTTGAAGATTCCGCACGGCCGCGGCGGCGTCGATGCCGCGGTGCAGTGGCTCGGCGAGAAGGTCAGCCCCTCCAGCGAGACCCAGCTGTAAGAGATCCGATGAGCAACAGCAACGAACAGGCGCCGGTGGCGCCGCGCCGCCCGCATTCCTTCAGCCGTTTCGGCATCACCATCCAGGACGACTATGCCTGGCTGAAGGATGAGAACTGGCAGGAGGTGCTGCACGATCCGAAGCTGCTCGACGCCGACATTCGCGCCTATCTGGAAGCGGAGAACGCCTATGCCGAGCGCCTGCTCGGTCACACCGCGCAGCTGCAGAAGACGCTGGTCGCGGAGATGCGCGGCCGCATCAAGGAGGACGATTCCAGCGTCCCTTCGCCCGACGGGCCCTACGCCTATTTTCGTAAGTTTCGCGAAGGCGGCCAGCATGAGCTGTTCGCCCGCATGCCGCGCAATGGTGGCGCGGAGACGATCGGGCTCGACGGCGACGCGCTCGCCAAGGACCATGACTATTTCAAGTTCGGCGGCAGCCGACACTCGCACGATCACAGACTGGTCGCCTGGAGTGCCGACACCAAGGGCTCGGAATATTTTGCCATCCGCGTGCGCGACTGGGACAGCGGGAAGGACCACGACGATCTGGTCGAGGAGACCGATGGCGGCGTGGTCTGGACGCTGGACTGCAAGAGCTTCTTCTACGTCAAACTCGACGACAATCATCGGCCGATGCAGGTGTGGCGGCACCGGCTCGGTACCGCACAAGACGACGACGTCCTGATCTATGAGGAGCAGGATGCCGGCTGGTTCACCCATCTTCACGAGAGCACCTCCGGCCGCTTCTGCGTGATCGCCGGCGGCGATCACGAGACCTCAGAGCAACGGCTGATCGACCTCGCCGCTCCGGATGCGCCGCCGCGCCTCGTCGCTGCGCGCGAAGAAGGCGTGCAATATGACGTCGCCGATCGCGGCGATCAGCTCTACATCCTGACCAATGCCGACAAGGCGATCGACTTCAAGATCGTCACCGCGCCGCTGGCCGCGCCGGAACGTGCCAACTGGCGCGATCTCATTCCGCACCGCGCCGGCGTCTATGTGCTCGACCATGATCTCTATTCGGGTCATCTGGTGCGGCTGGAGCGCGCCAATGCACTGCCCGCGATCATCATCCGCGATCTCGCTAATGGCGAGGAGCATGCGATCGCATTCGACGAGGCCGCCTATTCGCTCGACGCGATGGGCTCCTACGAATTCGATACCACGACGCTTCGTTTCTCCTACTCGTCGATGACCACGCCGTCGGAAGTCTATGACTACGACATGGTCACCCGCGAGAGGGCCTTGCGCAAGCGTCAGGAGATTCCCTCCGGCCACAATCCGGCCGACTACGTCACCACCCGCATCACGGCTACGGCCGATGACGGCGCTGAGGTGCCGGTGTCGCTGCTGCACCGGCGCGACTTCAAGCCGGACGGCCAGGCGCCGCTGCTGCTCTACGGCTACGGTTCCTACGGCATGGCGATGCCGGCTTCGTTCAGCGCCAATCGGTTGTCGCTGGTCGATCGCGGCTTCGTCTATGCGATCGCGCATATCCGCGGCGGCACCGACAAGGGCTGGGGCTGGTATCTCGACGGCAAGCGCGCCAAGAAGACCAACAGCTTCGACGATTTCGCGGCCTGCGCGCGGGCGCTGATATCCGGCGAACTACACCAGCGAGAAGCGCATCGTCGGCCATGGCGGCAGCGCCGGCGGCATGCTGATGGGCGCGGTCGCCAACCGTGCCGGCGAGCTGTTTTCCGGCATCGTCGCCGAAGTGCCGTTCGTCGACGTGCTCAACACCATGCTCGACGACACGCTGCCGCTGACGCCGCCGGAATGGCCGGAATGGGGCAACCCGATCGAGAGCGAAACGGACTTCCGCACCATCCTGTCCTACTCGCCCTACGACAACATCGCCGCAAAGCCCTACCCGGCGATCCTGGCGATGGCAGGCCTCACCGATCCCCGCGTCACCTATTGGGAGCCGGCGAAATGGGTCGCGCGGCTGCGTGCGACCATGACCGGCGGAGGCCCGATCGTGCTGCGCACCAACATGGGCGCGGGCCATGGCGGCGCCTCGGGCCGCTTCAACCGGCTCGACGAGGTCGCGATCGTCTATGCCTTCGCACTGTGGGCGGCCGGGCTGACGGACAAGAGCGCGTGATGCAAGTCCGTGTCGACAGTCTCCTGGAAGGTGCGGCGCGCGCGACAGGCGCGGTCGTGATCATCGATGTCTTCCGTGCCTTCACCACCGCGGCCGTGGCGCTGTCGCGCGGCGCCAGGGAGATCATCGTGGTCGGCGGCGTCGAGGAAGCGATGCGCCTGCGCGATGCCGGCATCGGCCAGATCTGCATGGGCGAGGTCGGCGGCATCAAGCCGGATGGTTTCGATCTCGGCAACTCGCCGTTCGAGGCCTCGCAAGCCGATCTCACCGGCAAGACCATCATCCAGCGCACCAGCGCGGGCACGCAAGGCATCGTCACGGCAAAGCAGGCGACGCGGCTCTATGCAGGCTCGCTGATCACGGCATCCGCGACCACGCGCGTGCTTCGCGCGCACGCCCCCGATCAGGTGACGCTGGTCGGGATGGGCCTCGACGGCAAGGTGCGGACCGATGAAGACGACCTGTGCGCGATCCATTTGCGCAATCTATTGCAAGGACGGCCCGGCAGCATCGCCGGCACCCGCGAGGTGATCCTGGCCGGCCCGCAGATTCCGGATTTTGCCGACCCGGCCAAGCCGCATCTGCATCCCAGGGATCTCGATATCGCCCTCGATATCGACCGTTATGACTTCGCCGTCCGCGTCACCAAGGAGGATGACCGCCTGGTCGCGCGCAAGGAGACGGCATAGCCTGCATGAACGCGAGGCCGCATGACACGCTATCGCAAGACCGACTTCCCTGTTCACGACGTCAGGCGTTTGCTCGAGCCCGGACCGATCGTGCTGGTCTCCTCCGCACACAGAGGCGAGACCAATATCATGACCATGGGCTGGCACATGGTGATGGAGTTCTCGCCGTCGCTGGTCGGCTGCTGCATCTCCTCGGCCAATCACAGTTTCGAATTGGTGCGCAAAAGCAGGCAATGCGTGATCAACCTGCCGACGACTGATATCGCAGAAGCGGTCGTCAAGATCGGCAACTCCTCTGGCAGCGACATCGACAAGTTCACCGAATTCGACCTCACCGCGGAGCCGGCGGCCGAGGTCAAGGCGCCGCTGATCAAGGAGTGCTACGCGAATTTCGAGTGCCGGCTTGCGGATGCGAGCTGGGTGAAGAAATACAACATCTTCGTGTTCGAAGTGGTGAAGGCGCACGTCGCCACCAGCCCGAAAATGCCGAGGACGATTCACTATCGCGGCGACGGCGAGTTCATGATCTCGGGCGAGGAAACGCGGCGCTTTCGCAGGCTGTTTCGCGCGGGGATGTTGTAAAAGCTCTTACCGAGGAGCAGAGGCGGTCCGATACAGCTCCAGCTGGCGTCCCGGGCAAGCGAAGCGCGACCCGGGATCCATAACCACCGACCATTATTATTGAGCGCGATGGAGCGGCGTTCTTCGCAAAACGCCTCCCTGTGGTTATGGATCCCGGATCAGCGCTCGCTTTGCTCGCTTGTCCGGGACGACATTGAGGATGTGGCTATCTGCCGTTCTTCTTCCGCCACGCCGCAAAGTCAGTCAGCGTCTGCTCTTGCGTGGCTGGATAGAGCCCGACGATCGAGCGGCCCTTTGCCACCTCTTCCGCGACGAAATCCTCGAACGCCGTCATCTCGAAGGTCTCGTCCGCAATCTCGTCCGCGAGATGCGCGGGGATGACGATGACGCCGTCGGTATCACCGAGGATGACGTCGCCTGGAAACACCGGGGCGTCGCCGCAGGCGATCGGCCCGTTGATCTCGATCGCATGATGCAAGGTGAGGTTGGTCGGCGCGCTCGGGCGCTGATGGAAGGCTGCAATGCCGAGCTTCGCGATCTCGCCGGCGTCGCGGAAGCCGCCGTCGGTGACGACGCCGGCAACGCCGCGCTGATGCAGGCGGCTGACCAGGATCGCGCCGGCGGACGCCGCCCGCGCGTCCTTGCGGCTGTCCATCACCAGCACCGCCCCCGGCGGGCAATCCTCGACCGCCTTGCGCTGCGGATGCGCGGGATCGCGGAAGACGTCGAGCTTGTTGAGATCCTCGCGCGCCGGAATATAGCGCAGCGTGAAGGCCTCGCCGACCATGGTCGGCTGATCTGGATTCAAGGGGCGGACGCCCTGGATGCACTGGACACGCAGGCCGCGCTTGAACAGCGCGGTTGCGACGGTCGCGGTGGAGATGGTCTTGAACTTGTTGCGGGTCGTGTCGCCAAGTTTGGTCATGACGGGCTCTCTCTTCTCCCCTCCCCCTTGCGGGAGGGGCTGGGGTGGGGTCCACAATGGCGGTGTCGCTTGGAGTACCCTCCTCCCCCAGCCCTCCCCCGCAAGGGGGGAGGGAGCGCACCTTGGTCGCGGTAACAGCGAGGGCTCGTACGATGCTGTTACTAATAAATCACCGGCTCGCCGACGGGCGCGCCGAAGCCCGTCTCCAGGAAGTCGAAATCGCAGCCTTCATTGGCCTGCTTGATGTGGCGGGCGAACATCCAGCCATAGCCGCGCTCGAAGCGCGGTGCCGGCGGCGTCCATTCGGCGCGACGGCGCGCCAGTTCCTCTGCCGGGACATCGAGATTGATGGTGCGCGCTGCGACATCGAGCGTGATGCGATCGCCGTTCTTCACCAGCGCCAAGGGACCACCGATATAGGCCTCCGGCGACACATGCAGGATACAGGCGCCGTAGCTGGTGCCGCTCATCCGCGCATCCGACAGCCGCACCATGTCGCGCACGCCTTGTTTAACGAGTTTGGTCGGGATCGGCAGCATGCCCCATTCCGGCATGCCGGGGCCACCTTGCGGCCCCGCGTTGCGGAGGATCAGCACGTGATCGGCGGTAACATCGAGATCGGGATCGTCTATCGCCTTCTTCATCGACGGATAGTCGTCGAACACGAGCGCCGGCCCGGTGTGCTTGAGAAAGCGCGGATCGCAGGCGGACGGCTTGATGACGCAGCCGTCGGGCGCGAGATTGCCTCTGAGCACCGCGAGCGCGCCCTCCTGGTAGATCGGATCGGAAACCGGGCGGATGACGTCGTCATTGTAGACCTCGGCGCCTTCGATATTCTCACCGAGTGTCTTGCCATTTGCCGTGACGCAGTCGAGATGCAGATGCTCGCGGATGCGGTTCATCAGCGCGGGCAACCCGCCCGCATAGTAGAAATCCTCCATCAGGTACTTGTCGCCGCTCGGCCGGACATTGGCGAGCACCGGCACCTTGCGGCTGGCGCGCTCGAAATCATCGAGCCCGACGTCGGCGCCGGCGCGGCGGGCCTGCGCGATCACATGGATGATCGCATTGGTCGAACAGCCCATCGCCATCGCCACCGCGATTGCGTTCTCGAAGGCGGCCCTGGTCTGGATCTTCGACGGCGTCAGGTCCTCCCACACCATCTCGACGATGCGCCGGCCGCATTCGGAAGCCATGCGGACGTGCTCGGCATCGGCAGCGGGGATCGACGAGGCGCCCGGCAGCGTCATGCCGATCGCTTCCGCGATCGCCGTCATGGTGGAGGCCGTCCCCATGGTCATGCAGGTGCCGTGGCTGCGGGCGATGCCCGCCTCCATCGTATCCCAATCCTTCTCGGACAATTTGCCCGCCCGCCGCTCGTCCCAATATTTCCAGGCGTCCGAGCCCGAGCCGAGCGTCTTGCCTTTCCAGTTGCCGCGCAGCATCGGCCCCGCGGGGAGATAGATCGCCGGCAGGTTCATGCTGGTGGCGCCGAGCAGCAGCGCCGGCGTGGTCTTGTCGCAGCCGCCCATCAGCACCACGCCGTCGACCGGATGGCCGCGCAGCAACTCCTCGGCGTCCATCGCGAGCATGTTGCGGTAGAGCATCGTGGTCGGCTTCAGCAGCGATTCCGACAATGACAGCGCCGGCAGCTCGATCGGCAGGCCGCCCGCCATCAGCACGCCGCGTTTGACGTCATCGACGCGCTGCTTGAAATGCATGTGGCAGGGCTGCGCGTCGGACCAGGTGTTGAGAATCGCGATCAGCGGCCGGTCCTGCCATTCCTCGCGGGCGTAGCCGAGCTGCATCGCACGCGAGCGATGACCGAAGGATCTGAGGTCATCAGGCGCGAACCAGCGCGCACTGCGGAGCTGGTCTGGACGTTTACGCGTGTCAGTCATGATCGGCTCTCCCTGTCGCCACGGTTCCACGCATTCGCGCAGCGCATGCGGCCATCAATGGACAAGCTGCGCGATTGAGAACCGATGGACGCTTCTCCTCCGCTGTTTCCGGCTGCCGCTTGACGGCCGGATCAGAGAGATGCACTAATGCATTAGCGCATCTCTGACAAGCTTATCATTCCGCATGGCTCCTCTTTCCGCACAACGTCGGGCGGCATCAGCTGCCGAGCACCTCGACCGCAGCCGCCAGGCCGCGCCGCAGGTGTTTGCGCGATTGCGGGGCCTGATCACCGCGCTGACGTTGCCGCCCGGCGCTCCGCTGTCGCGGACCGCGCTCGCAACCGAATTCGGCCTCAGCTCGACACCAATTCGCGACGCGCTGATGCGGCTTGCCGAAGAGGGGCTGGTCGAGGTGTTCCCGCAGCACGCAACCCTGGTGAGCCGTATCGACGTGCGGCAGGCACAGCAGGCGCACTTCCTGCGGCAGGCGCTGGAACTCGAGATCGTGCGCGCGCTGGCGTTCGAGGCCAATCCGGCACTATCAGGCGACCTCGATGAACTGATCGCGCGCCAGCGGCGGCTCGCCAAAGACGGCAACCTCGAAGCCTTCATGGTCGCCGACGATGACTTCCACGCCCGCCTCTATGCCGCGGCCGACAAGCAGGATCTGTGGATGCTGGTGCGCAGCCGCAGTGGCCATATCGACCGACTGCGGCGGCTGCATCTGCCTTCACCCGGTCGGGCGCAGAATATCATGCGGCATCACCGTCTGATCGCGCAGGCGATCGCCAACGGCAAGCCCGACGACGCCCAGACGCATTTGCGCACCCATCTCTCAGGAACATTGGGCGAGCTTGCCGCGATCCGCAGCCGCCATCCCGACTACCTCAAGGAATGAGGCAGCAAGCCGGCCAGAAAGCGCCGTGTGTTCCCTGCAACGAGTGCGGGATGAGACGGCTCGGCCGCACGTAACCGCTTGCGGCGAGCCGCGAATTGCGCAAACCTTTTACAACTGGCTGTTGGCCTTGATTTGAAATGAATCGGGGTTGAAATCTGGAAGATTTTGGTCGTGGACGACGATCCGGTCATGCAGATGACGGTGCAGCGCGTGCTCGAACAGGCCGGGTACGCCGCTATCGTGGCTGGAGACGCCGCGCAAGCGCTTGCGAGGTTTCGGGCCGAGGGATGCGACCTGCTGGTGCTGGATATCTTCATGCCCGGCGTGGACGGATTTGAGACGATGCGGCGCGTCCTGCAGCAGCGGCCGGACCTGCCGATCATCATGATGTCGGGCCGGCCGAGCACCCCCGCCTCGATGCAGGAACCGGATTATTTGACCATGGCCACCAAGCTCGGCGCGGTCCAGGCCTTATCCAAGCCGTTCAAGCCGGCAGCTCTACTTGCGATGGTCGCCGGTTGTCTCGCGTCCGCGAGCCCGTCCTCTGCCCAATCCAGGCCGGACCGCGATGCTGTTCCGAACTCCTGACGCCAAAAGCTCGTCGCACCTCGCTTCCGGCGGCCTCGACCTGCACGGGAGCGGTGTCCGCCGGTTCGGGCGGGGCATGTCGCTGACCACCCGGCTCGCCTTGGCGATGATCATGCTGACGATGATCGCGGTGTTCGCGGTCGGATGGCTCAGCTACCGGAGTCTCGAGCACGCGCTGCTGCCGCGTGCGCTGGATCGGGTCGAAGCGCATTCACGGTTGATGGCGACGGAACTCGAATTCTACGTGGCCGGCGCACACAGCGACCTGATGAGCTATCGCGCCGATCCAAGCCTGTCGGCGATGATCCGGACCTCGGCCGCCGGCGGCACCGATCCGCGTGAAGGCACATCCATACAGGTTTGGCGGGAGCGGGTGGCGGCGCGCTTTTTCGCCGAGCTCGATGCCAAGCCGAGCTACGCGATGTTTCGCCTGATCGGCATGGACCACGACCGCCGCGAACTCATCCGGGTCGACCGTTTCGGACAGCATGACAGTGTCCGAATCGTCCCGGAAACCGAGCTCAACGCGCGCGGCGATCGCCCCTTCTTCACCGAGACGCTCAAGCTCAAGCCGGGCGAGACCAGGGTCTCGCCGGTCATCCTCGATGGCAACGGCCGCGATTCCGGCTCCGACATCCCGATGCTGTGCGTCGGCACGCCGCTGCCTGCCCCCGACGGCAAGCCATTCGGCATTCTGCTCCTCGACATCGACATGCGGCCGATCTTCGATCATTTACGCGCCTCCATGCGGCCGGGTGCGCAGCTCTACGTCGTCGATGCGAAGGGCGAATATCTGTTCCATCCAGATCCGGCAAAGGAGTTCGCCTCCAAGCACGGCAGCACCGCACGATGGCAGGACGATTTTCCTTCGCTTGCGAGCGCGGTCAACACCACACGCAGCTTTGCGCATATCGAGCAGGACGAACACGGCCGGCCGGGCGGCGTCGCATTTGCGCCGGCGCTGCTCGCGGGACAGCAATGGGTCGCGGTCATCGAGACCATCCCGAACACGGCCTTCATGGCCCCCGCGCTCACGATCCGCCGAACTGCGCTGCAGGTCGGCCTGATCGCGATGCTGAGCGCCGCGGCGCTCGCCGTCCTGGTCGCGCGCTCGCTGACGCGCCCGATCCACCAGTTGACGGAAGCGATCGAGGGAATCAGCCGCGGCGATCACGTCCGCATCCCAGTTGACGCCGGCGGCGAGACCGGCGTGCTGGCGCGGGCCTTCTTTCGCGTCATGGACGAGGTCCGGGCCAAGGCCACCGAACTCGAGCGCGAGGTCCAGGAACATTATTTGACCGAAGCCGCACGCGATCACTTCGCAGCGCGCGAACGGCTGTACAGCGCAGCCGTGGAATCATCCAGCGACGCCATCATGACGAAGTCGATCGATGGCACCATCACTGCCTGGAATCCGGCGGCCGAGCGCATGTTCGGCTATTCAGCGGCAGAAGCCGTTGGCAAGAATATCAGCCTGGCCATTCCGCCGGACCGTTCCGCCGAGGTGCGCGATATCCTCGAGCGCGTCGGCCGCGGCGAGCGGATTCAGCAATACGAGACGGTGCGGCTCCGCAAGGATGGGGCGCTGATTCAGATCTCGCTCAGCGTCTCGCCGATCAGGTCACCGACCGGACAGATCATCGGCGCCTCGACGATCGCGCGTGACATCACCGAGAGCCGGAAGACCGAGCAGGCCCTGCGGCAGCAGACCGAAGAACGCCGCCGCATCTTCGAGACGTCTCAGGACCTGATCCTGATCGCCGATCGCAAGGGCATCCTGGTCCAGACGAGCCCGAGCTGCGAAGCCATCCTGGGCTACACGCCGCTGGCCATGGTTGGCCGCAGCGCGGCCGACTTCATCCATCCGGACGACCTGGAGACGGCACGCGAGGAACTACGCGCCACGCGGCGCGGCAGCCATGCCCGCAGCTCCGACGTGCGCTTCACCCACAAGGACGGGCGCGCGGTGACGCTATCCTGGACGGCGAGCTGGTCGGAGCCGGTGCAGAGGCACTTCTTCATCGGCCGCGACATGACCGAGAGCAGGCTGGCGCAGGAAACCTTGCGCGAAAGCGAACAGCTCGCGCGCAACATCGTCGACACCGCGCTCGATGCATTCGTCCAGATCAATGATGACGGCAACGTCCTGAACTGGAATTCGCAGGCCGAGCGGATCTTCGGCTGGCCGCGGGCAGACATTCTCGGCAAGGACGCATTCGAGCTGATCGCAGCTGAGGAGGAACGAGAGGAATTCCGTGCCGGGCTTGGCCACATCGTCCTGACCGGGGAAAGCCAGATGATCGGCCAGGGCCTGCGGCGCGAGGTCCTGGTTCGCCGGCGCGACGGCCGCGAATTCAAGGCGGAATTGAGCGTCACCGCGCTCCGGACCCGGAGCGGCTTCGTCTTCAACGGCTTCTTCCGTGACCTGACCGACAAGGTCGCCGCCGAGGAGCGGATCCGGCAATCAGAGAAGATGGAGGCGATCGGTCAGCTCACCGGCGGCGTCGCCCACGACTTCAACAACATATTGACCGTCATCACCGGCACGATCGAGATCCTCGCCGCCGCCGTCGCCAAGGAGCCGCAGCTCGCCGCTATCACCAGGATGATCGACGAGGCCGCCGCCCGCGGCGCCGACCTTACCCAGCATCTACTGGCTTTCGCGCGCAGGCAGCCATTGCAGCCCCGCGAGATCGACGTCAACACGCTGGTCATCGATACCGCCAAGCTGCTGCGTCCGACGCTCGGCGAGCAGATCGAGATCGAGTCGGCGTTCGAGGACGAGACCTGTGCCGCGCATGTCGATCCCAACCAGCTGGCGACCGCCATCATCAATCTCGCCCTCAATGCCCGCGACGCCATGCCCGAGGGCGGCAAGCTGCTGCTCGAGACCGCCTGGGCCGATCTCGATGAGAACTACGCGAGCCTATATGACGACGTCAGGCCCGGCCGCTACGCGATGATCGCCGTCAGCGACAGCGGCAGCGGCATTCCGGCCGCGATCATCGACAAGGTGTTCAATCCGTTCTTCACCTCGAAAGGGCCCGGCAAAGGCACCGGGCTCGGCCTGTCGATGGTCTATGGCTTCGTCAAGCAGTCCGCCGGGCACATCAGGATCTACAGCGAGGAAGGCCACGGCACCACGATCCGCATGTATCTGCCGCCCGGCACCGGCGCGCTGTCGGCCACGACGGAGGACACCTCGGCGTCGATCGAGGGCGGCCAGGAGACCATTCTGGTGGTCGAGGATGACCGCCTGGTGCGAGGTTATGTGCTCGCGCAACTGCATTCGCTGGGTTATGCGACGCTCGAGGCGGCCAATGCCGCCGAGGCGCTCGCCATCGTCAATTCCGGCGAGGCGTTCGACCTGCTGTTCACCGACATCATCATGCCGGGCCACATGAACGGGCGCCAGCTCGCATCAGCCGTGCAGCAGGCCCGCTCCGGCAAACCGGTGCTGTTCACTTCAGGCTATACCGAGAATGCGATCGTGCATCATGGCAGGCTTGATACGGGAATCCTGCTGCTCGCGAAGCCCTACCGCAAGTCGGAGCTCGCGCGGATGATTCGCAAGGCGCTGGAGGCCTGATGGCATGACGTGAAGAAGCCAAACGGACGCGATCTCGTCCAAGCCGGGGGCAACCGCGGCGCCGCCATCAGTGCGGTGTCAGCTCAGGAGGCACGCGAAGCCGTCATCACGATGCGGATCAGGTCCGCTGCATTGCGAGCCCCGAGCTTCTTCATGATGTTGGCGCGATGGTCCTCGATCGTGCGCGGGCTGATGCCGAGCGTGCGTCCGGCCTCCTTGTTCGAGGCGCCGGCCGTGAACTGCTCCAGCACCTCGCGCTCGCGCCGCGTCAACGGCTCGCGGCCCGGGAAATGCAGCGAGCCGATCTTCGGCGTGGCGTTCTCCTTCTGTCGCCGTGCGAAGGCTCCGATCGCCTCGTGCAACCGTGCCACGATCTCGCTGCCGCGGAACGGCTTCTCGATGAAATCGAGTGCGCCGTTCTTGATCGCGTTGACCGCCATTGCAATGTCGCCCTGTCCGGAAATCATGAAGATCGGCGCCGGATAATCCTCGCCGTGCAATTCCTTGAGAATATCGAGTCCGGATTTTCCTGGAATGTGCACGTCGAGCAAGATGCAGGCTGGCGTCCTGCTCCGCGCCACGGCCAGCAGTGCTGCGCCGTCCGCAAAGCAGATCACCTCATATCCGCCCGCCGACAAGACCATCGATAGGGTGTCGCGCACCGCAGGGTCGTCATCGACGACAAAAATCTCACCGCGGGATGTTGTCTGTTCGGTCATGTCGATCGCTCTTCGAAAGGGAAGAATATATTGATCACGCGTGTTATGATACCATACTCCGTGTACACCTTGCGCACTCGAACTTGTAGGCTTTATAACCTTAACTCACAAATAGTAGCAGCGATCCGACAAACCTGCACTGCGGGAGTGTGTTCATGCACGAGCTGTCGGTTGGCGACGTCTGAATCGCGGCACGCCAGGAACCCGAGCCGCCGATTCGGCTCGTATCCAAACCCGTACGCTGCTCCAACACATGGGTCCCGATTGCCACGGCGAAACACGTTGTGATTCGGATGGCCCTTCGTTTTGCGCGGCTTTATGTCACGATACAGCGGCCGCGCCGCCTGCTGGTGCACGCGATGCCAGGCGGATCGTGCTCTGCACGATAACTAACATTGGGGTCGACGGGCTATCGGCCCCGAGCTTTACGCCGTCGGCTGCACGATTATAAAAGAGGCAAGGCTCGACGCGTCGGTTCGACCGAAGCGAACGAGATCAAGGCGGAAAAGGAATATCCCGTCACATCCGGTGTTTGGCGGCCACGCGATCTGCTGCGACGCCACCCCATGTGTGGACCACTGGAAGACCGAGCGTCGTCTTGGCGAGGTTGGCAAGGAAAATGCGCAGAGCCGCCAGATCGATCGGTTTGGGCAGGCTGTGCAGATCGATACCGAGCGAGCGGGCGTAAAGCCGCGCGGCACTGCGGCGCGCTGCATCCATGCCGCTGATGACGACGATGGAGCCAGTGAACCTGGCCTCGGCGATTGCCTTCAGCACCTCGGTGCCATCGCCGTCCTCAAGAGACAGGTCGAGCGTCACGCAATCAAAGCGATTGTTGCTGATCTCCTCGATCGCGCCGGCGCAGGTGGCGACCACGGTCACCGCATGGCCAGCCTGCTTTGCCGCGACCGAAATCAACGCTTGTTGCGATGCGTCATCATCGACGACCAGGAGATGCAGCCCGTGTCTTTCAGCATCTTGCGTCGTCTGTGGCGACATGGACGCGATATCCGTGCTGGTGGCCGACATTGCTGCTCCCCATTGCTCCGATTGGCCACATCTACATACATGGCCTCGGCCTGATGCCGCGTGAATCAACGTCTGCAAAATGTCGGCTTCATTTCAGAAATTCTGCAGCACGCGGCGCTCGACGCACCAACGTAATCGCGCCTACCGGCGTCGGCGCGCCGGCGAGGCTGAGAGCGAGGTGGAGGCTTGCGGCGAGGTGGCTGACGATTTCAAACCGTCACGGCGTCCTGATTGGAGGAATTCGCCCGCTTCTTCTTGTTCTTGCCCTTGATGAACTGGATATCCATCTCGGAGCCGTTCACGCGCACCAGCTCGCAACGACGATAGGCGAGGCCGGTCGATGACAGCAACAGGAAGAATTCCTTCAGATTGAGTCCCTGGATCGAACCTTCGACGGTCAGGATCGCGTCATTGTCGGAGATCGCATTGAGCTGGCAATCCCGCCGCCACGTGCCGTCAATGCCCATGATGCAGACATCATAACCGCGGCTGAATGTGACGCGCTCCGTGCCCTTGTTTTCGTCGGCCATTTTCTATGTCCTTCGTGAGGGATCAACGTCCCGCCATTGTCGCCATCTTCTGCAACGTGCCGAACGCCGGCGCCTTGGCGGGCGCCGTTCCGCTCGGCCGGTACAGACCGCGTCGATCCGCGAGCGGCTTGAACACGTCGGTGAGGCCGACCACGGTCTCGGCGGCGCCGAGCACCAGGAAGCCGTCGCCCTCCATCAACTTGGCGAGCCGGCCGAAGATGTTGATCTTGGTGTCCTGATCGAAATAGATCAGGACGTTGCGACAGAAGATCACGTCGAACGTGCCGAGTTGCGAGAAATCGTGCAGCAGATTGAGTTGCCGGTGCTGGATCATGGCGCGGAGATCGGCATTGATCTGCCAGAGCTCGCCGACCTGCTTGAAATATTTGACCAGCAGCTGGATCGGCAGGCCGCGCTGCACCTCGAATTGGCTGTAAAGACCAGCCTTGGACTTCTCGAGGACTTCCTGCGACAGGTCGGTCGCAATGATCTCGACCCGCCAGCCGCTGAGCGCCGCGCCCATCTCCTTGAGGCACATCGCCAGCGAATAGGGCTCTTGGCCCGTGGAGCCGGCCGCACACCAGATCCGCATCGACCTGCGGCCGGCACGCGCTTTCAATATCTCCGGAACGATTGCTTCACGAAAGTGATCGAACGGGACCTTGTCACGGAAGAAGAAGGTCTCGTTGGTGGTCATGGCCTCGACCACCTGATTGATCAGACCGTTATTTCCATCCCTCAGTTTCTGGACGAGCTCACCGAGACCCGGGAGGCCGACCTTTCTCGCAAGCGGAAGCAGGCGGCTTTCGATCAGATATTGCTTGTCGCTGGACAGATCGAGACCGGATTTGTCGCGAAGCAACTTGCGCAGAAATTCGTATTCGGGCTGGTTCACGGACGGCCTCTTCTGGGCGAGCGAGAGTGAAAGAGCGAAGCGCCACGATCAGGCGGAGACAGGAGACATTGCCTCGACGATGAGACCGACTTCCTGAAACTTGGCCGAGATGATGTCCTTGTCGAACGGCTTCATGATGTACTCGTTCGCACCGGCATTCAGCGCGCGGGAAATGTGGTCGATGTCGTTCTCGGTGGTGCAGAACACGACCTTCGGCTCGCCGCCGCCGGGCATGCGGCGCAGATTGCCCAGGAAGTCATAGCCGTCCATCACCGGCATGTTCCAGTCGAGCAGGATCGCTTCCGGCAGGCTCGCCTTGCAGGCTTCCAACGCCTGCTCGCCGTCCTCGGCCTCAATCACGGTGAACCCGATCTCCTCCAGGATGCGCCGCGCGATCTTGCGAACCACGCTTGAATCATCGACAACCAAACAAGTCTTCATTTTCATTGTCTCCCCGGAGTGGGATATTTCCAGCGTGTTTGTTACGCAGCGAGTGCCGTCTTGGGCATGAGTTCGAGCACGCGGTCGACGTCGAGGATGACCATCAGCTGTCCTTCGAGGCGATGGACGCCGCCGGCGAACTTGGCCATGCGCGGATCGAGATTGACCGGATTCTCCTCGCAGCCGTCGTCGGGCAGACGCAACACTTCCCCGATCTGATCGATCAGGAGGCCGTAGGATTCACCGCGCAAATCGACGCCGACCGCCATCGGCGGTTTGGTGTCGTTGGCCTTGGACAAGCCGAGGCGCGCGCGCATGTCGATCACGGTGACGATGCGGCCGCGCAGGTTCAAGACGCCGGCGATCTCGGCCGACGACAGCGGCACGCGGGTCACTCGCTCCGGCATGAAGACATCCTGCACCCGCGAGATCGGTAGCCCGAACAACTGCCCGCCGATCACGACGGTGACGTATTCGGCGACCTTGCCGTCGCTGACTTCGACCTTGCTGCTCATTGCGTCCTGCTCCCTGATCCCAAATCTCACGCCGCAATCCTGGCAGCCTCGGCCCTCGCCTGCTCTGCGATCTGTTCCTTCAATGCTGCAATCAGGCCCGGACGATCGAACTTGGCGATGTAGTCGTAGAAGCCGGCCTGGCGGCCGCGCTCGATCGCCGCCGGCGACACCAGCGAGGAGACCGCGATGACGGGCAGATGGTTTAGGTTCTGGTCGGCGCGAATGGTTTCGGCGAACTCATAGCCGTTCATCTCCGGCATCTCGATATCGGTGACGACGACGTTGAAGTTCTGGCCGGAGCGCAACGTAGCGAGACCCTCGACCGCGGAATTCACAGTACGGACCTTGTAGCCCGCCGACTTCAGCACGGGCGCCAGCATATTGCGGAAGAACGCGCTGTCGTCCACCAACAGCACCGACTGGGTCTGCGATTCCGCATTCATCTCCTTGCGGATGAACCAGTCGGCGAACGCCATCGGCAGGAAGTGGCCGACGTCGATCACCTCGGTGGCCTGCCCCTTGATGACGGCTGAACCCAGGATGCCGTCGATCTTGGCGCCGGAAACCTCGATGTGGAGACGCTCCTCGACAATGTCGATGATCTCGTCGACCACGAGGCCCATGGCGCGGGTCTCGTCGGCGAACACCAGGATCGGCTGCGAGCCCGAGGTCCGGACCGTGATGCCTTCCATCTGCACCAGCGGCATCAGCTGATCGCGGTACTGCACCATGTAGCGGCCGTTGGAGAACTCGATCTTGTCGGAGGCGATCTCCTCCAGGCGCGTGACGAGGCCGAGCGGCACCGCCTTGGGCTGTGCCGTGCCGGCGCGGAACACCAGCAGCGAGGTGAGCTGCTCGGCGCTCGATGCGTAATGAGCGGTGCTGTCATCGCCGACCGCCTGCGTGGCAGAGCCGGACGCACCCAGTGCCTTGGCGATGCCGTTCGGATCGATGATCATGATGACAGCGCCATCGCCCAGGATGGTGTTGCCGGAGAACATCTCGATGTGACGCAGCTTGGTCGACATCGGCTTGACCACGATTTCCTCGGTGTGGAACACGCCATCCACCACGATGCCGAAGGTCTGGTTGCCGACCTGCGTCACCACGATGAAGCCGTTCTCCGGATCGATCGACGAACCGTCGTCGATCATCAAGAGCTTCTTCAGGTGCATCAGCGGCAAGAGCTTGTTGCGCAACCTCAAGACCGCGGTGTCCTTGATGCGCTCGATGCGGTGCTCGGAATTGGCGCGCGCCCGCACCAGCTCGACCACCGACAGCTGCGGGATCGCGAAGCGGTCGCCGGCGGCCTCGACGATCAGTGCCGAGACGATCGCGAGCGTCAGCGGGATCTTGATGGTGACCGAGGAGCCTTCGCCGGCCACCGACTTGATGTCGATGGTGCCGCCGATCTGGTCGATATTGGTGCGCACCACGTCCATGCCGACGCCGCGGCCCGAGACCGAAGTGATGGTGGCTGCGGTGGAGAAGCCCGGCGCGAAGATGAACTTGTGGATCTGGGCTTCGGTCATCTTCTCGAGCTCGGCCTCGGTGACGAGGCCGTTCTGCAAGGCCTTGGCCTTGATGCGCTCGGTGTTCAATCCGCGGCCGTTGTCGGCGATGCAGATGATGATGTGGCCGCCCTCATGATAGGCGGAGAGACGGATGGTGCCCTGCTCGCCTTTGCCGCTCGCGACGCGCTCGGCCGGCGTCTCCAGGCCGTGGTCGGCGGAGTTGCGCACCATGTGGGTGAGCGGATCCTTGATCAGGTCGAGCACCTGGCGGTCGAGCTCGGTGTCGGCACCGTGCATCTCGAGCTCGATCTGCTTGTTCAGTTCGGTCGCGAGATCGCGCACGATGCGCGGCAGCTTCTGCCAGGCATTGCCGATCGGCTGCATGCGCGTCTTCATGACGCCTTCCTGCAGCTCGGCGGTGACGTTGGAGAGGCGCTGCAGCGGCACCTTGAACTCGGTGTCCTCGTTGCGGCGGGCGATCTCGAGCAGCTGGTTGCGGGTCAGCACCAGCTCGGAGACCATCGTCATCAGATGTTCGAGCGTGTCGACGTTGACGCGGATCGACTGGTTGGCGATCTTGTCGCTCTCGGCCACCTCGCCCTCGGCGGCTTTACGAGCGGCCTTGGCCTCTTTCCTAACCGCCACCGGCTTGATATCGGCCTTTGCCGTTTCATCCACGGTCGCCTTATCAGCGAGATCCGGGGCGTCCTCATCTGCGGGCAGCACTTCGATCGCGGTCTCACGGAAGGCGCGCTCCAGCTCGTCGAGCGAAACTTCGCCGGGACGCAGCGGGCGTTCCAGCGTCTGGTCGATCAGCGTGCCTTGCGTCATCTCCTTCTCCTTGGCTACGGGGGCTGGCGCGGCCTCCGGGACTATGCTTGGCGCCGACTCTGCCAGGGCCGCCGGGATCGGGTGCGCTGCCCCTGACGCGATCGGCGAGCCTGACATCGCGGCCATGCCACGTTCCACCATGGCTTCGAGCCCATCGATCAGGTCGCGATCGGCGCCTTCGGGCTCGGCTTCGGTGGCCTCGAGCTGTCCGAGAATGTCCTTGATGCGGTCGATGGTGGTGAGGATCAGCGTGACGGCCTCGCCGGTCACCGGCATGCCATCGCGGAATTTGCCCATCAGGGTTTCGGCGGCGTGCGCCAGCGCTTCGAGCCGCGGCAGGCCGAGGAAGCCGCAGGTCCCCTTGATGGTGTGCACAAGGCGAAAGATGTTGTCCAAAATCTTGGCGTTGTTCGGCTCCTGCTCGAACCGCACCAGCTGATTGTCGACGGTGTCCAGGCTTTCGCCGGTCTCCGTCAAAAACTCGCGCAACAGATCATCCATCAGACTGTGCTTTCCAGGAATGGGCGTCGCGATCGCGAAACGATCGGTGTTTCTGCCTGAAGACGCATGGCAGCGGCTCGGATGCGCTTATCGAGCGGACTATGGACAAGTGAGCGCAATGGCCTGACCGAGTGCAGCGGGTTTCCTCCCTGCAACCGATAAGGCTCGCGCTTTCTCTGTCCCGTTAATTTTGATGTCCGTGCAAATACGGAGCGAGGTACCGCTGGCCGGCCGTGGTATGGCCGCTATTGCGTGTCGCAAGGCGGCAGCGCATCGCCGAAAACCTTGCCATACACCTGTTCGACGTCGTCAGAACGGATCGCCTGACTGAAGGGCAACTCGCATTCGGAGCTTGCGAGCTCGGCTGCGATCAACTGATGGAATTTTCAGGTCGAGGCCGGTTGCGATCGGCGTGCACGACCGGCTCGGCGACATCGTGCGTCGGGTTCAACGCGTACCTCGGGAGGAGCTCGGCGACGCTTCGAATTCACCGCGCACGCCAAAGGCGGCGGGGTTGCCCCCGCCGCCTCGATTGTTGGCGTCGTGACGCTTAGCGCAGCAGCTGCAGCACGCTCTGCTGCGACTGGTTGGCGAGCGACAGCGCGGACACCGCGATCGACTGGCGGGTCGACAGCGCCTGGCTGTTGGCCGCTTCCTCGTTGGTGTCGGCCAGCGTCAGGTTCGACGAACCGGTCTGCAGCACGTCGATCAGGTTCTTGTTGAAGTCCTGACGGATCTGCACGACCGAGAGGTTCGAACCGAGGGTCGAAGCCTCGTTGCGCAGCGTGGAGCTTGCCGCGCTCAGCGACGTGATCACCTTGTTCGCCGACGCGTTGTCGAGGAAGTCGGTGCCGGAGGTCAGGGTCGACAGACCCAGGCCCGCGGTGTTGAAGGTCACGCCCGTGATCGAGAGCGTCGACTTGCCGGTCTCGTTGAAGGTGAGCTTCAGGGTGTCGCCATTCAACAGGTTGACGCCGTTGAAGGACGAGTCGGAGGCCGTGGTATCGATCTGGTTCAGCACGTTGTTGTACTGCGCCACCAGGCTCGCCCGCTGCGACTGCGAGGTCGGATCAGCCACCGGAGCAGCACCGGTCAGGCCGTGGAAGGCCGCACCGCTTGTCGCCGCCGTGCCAGTGATCGCGCCGATCGTGGACGAGGCCGCATCATTGGTGGTGGTGATGTTGAGCTTGCCGGTTGAGGAGTTGATCGAGGCCTGCAGGTTGTTGGCAGCGAGCGCCGCGTTCAACCCGTTCAAGGACGAGACCTGTCCGGTGCCGTTACCGAACGTGATGGCCGTCGCCGTACCGCCGCCGGTCGCCGCAATCGACAGCGTCTGGCCAGACAGACCGTCGCCAACAGAGCTGAGGCCGAGCTTCGCCAGCGCCGTACCCGAGAGGGTGAGCCCTGCCGCAGGCGGCGTCAGGGTGATCGCACCGGCCGTGATCGACGAGGTGACGCCGGTCGCCGACTGGATGGTCGACAGCAGGTCAGTGACGTTGTCGGTGATGCCGATGTTGGTGCCGGAGGAGGTCGAGCCCGCGACGAAGGTGAAGGTGGTGCCGTTCACGACCAGCGTGTCGCCAGTGGTGATGTTGCTGGCCAGGTCGTTCGACGACGAGCCCGAAGTGCCCGACAACAGCGTGCTGCCGGTGATCGCGACCGCCGTAGTGGCGTCGTTCTTGATGGCGCTGCCGGTGACCGCGCTGGTGCTGATTCCCAGAAGGTCGCTGGCTGACGCACCGGTGAGCGCGGTCGAGGTGACGTTGGACTTGGTAGAATAGCCGACGGCGCTCTGCAGCACCTGGTTGGCGATCGACTTGGCGCTGTCGACGAGGCTCTGCAGCGAGGTGATGCCGGTGTTGGCAGCCTGCAGCACCTGCACGCCGTTGCCGATACCATCGAGCAGGTTGGAGATGTCGGAAGCGCGGTTGTCGAGGCCCTGGGCGGTGAAGAAGTTGGTCGGGTTGTCGAGAGCCGAGTTGACCTTCTTGCCGGTGGAAAGGTCGTTCTGCGTCGTAGCAAGCAACTGAGCGGTCGACTGCAACGAGAGCAGGTTCTGGCGCACGGACGCCGAGAGGACGATACCAGACATTGTCATTCCCTTCTGGATGAACAGTGTTATGTCGCCGCAATTCTGTCGGCGACACGTCCAGACTGGTGCGCGGGACCCTACCCATTGGTTAAATCACGCTGCTCGGTTCATGCGAGAGCGCCGTCCTCCGCCGTTAAGTTTAACCGGGAACTAATCAGTTCGATTAACATCTAATGAAGATGGGCCGATCGGGCGGCTCCAGCCGCAGCCATGATGCCTACACGCGGTTCCGCAGCATGAGGAGCGCGACGGCAGCCGTCAGCGCCCCACCAGCTATGCGAGCAAAGCTTCGCCGCGCGGCAGCAGGATTTCCACCTCGAAGTCCGCTCCACTGGCCTTGCCGATCTTGAGGCGGCCGTTCGAGCGGCCGACGAAGTCGTCGACCATGCGACTGCCGGAAAGCGCATGATCGGGCCTTCCGATGGCTCCGCCATTGGCGTGGGCTTTCAGCACGATCGCGACGCCATCTTCCGCCGCCTGGTCCGCCCCGGCTTCGGATGCGATCATCGATCTCGCCTCGAATTCGAGCCGGCCGCCGCCTGCCATGGCGTCGCGAGCGATGATCGCGACGCAAAGCAACGCCGCCATCAACTGGCCAGGATCGGCAAATGCCGTCGGCGCCCCCGGCACAACGCGTGCCGAGATCTCGATCTCGGTGCCGAGCGTCGGACGCAGCAGCCGGCCGACATCGGCCAGCAGTTCATCGAGATCGAGATCGCTGGGCTGCGGCGAACGGCCACGGGCGAAACCCAGCAGTTGCGAAGTCAGTCGAGCACCCCGCGTCGCCGCTTCGTCGATCAATCGAGCGACAGCCGCGAGATCCGGCCGATCCACGACGGCCTGAGCCAGGATATCGATCGTCCCGGTGATGACTGTGAGAATGTTATTGAAGTCGTGCAGGATGCCGCCGGCGACCTGCCCGACGATCGCCATGCCCTGGATTTCGCTCTCGTCGACCTGACGGCCGGTTTCCACAAGATCCTCCAAGGATGGTTGCTCGGGCCTGTGCTTGAACGTTGTTGTCATTTTTCTCAGCTGCCCATCCGCGCCTGGCCAGGCCGGCGACCGACTTGCGAATGCGGCATCGGATCACCCCGACGCTGGTGCCGGTGCCATTGCCTGCACATCATCCGACAATCGCTCACCGCTATGAAACGACAACAAGCTCGCCTCCCAGCGGTTGCGCTCGCATTCGCATAATGAGACACCGGCTCGACGAATCGATCGATTCACTCTCGGCCGCTCGGCACGAGGATGTCAATTCGCAGCTCCGCAACGTGCTCCCGTTCGAGCCGTTGGCGCCAAAAGGAACCGCGCGGTCTCCTCCACGAGCGAGCGGTGGTGACGGTCTTGCACTGGCGGGGGGTCGGATGCGAGACGGCATCGCCTATGCCAGCGCTGCAACGGCGCCAGATAAAACAGCTGCCTCTAAATAGCGCATCCGGAATACCAAAATACCTATTTTGGCATCTGCCGGAGCGGTGAACAAGTCTCGACTATTCTGCCTCAGCGCGGATTTTCTTGTCAGGAAAATGCAGGGGATTAATTCTGTCCGGTGATCAGCATGCATTTCGGTTCGCCAGCGGGAGAGTTATCGTCAAACAGGGCAGGAGATGGTTTTGGAAACGACCTCGCGCTCTCCAAACGGCTTTTTGTCGGCCCTGGCCGAAGACGATTTCGAGTTGATCCGGCCACATCTGCGGACAGTCGATCTGGTCCAGGACTTCGTCCTGGCAGAAGTCGGCGAAAAGCTTTCGCGTGCGTATTTCCCCCATCGTGGCGTGATCTCGCTGGTGGTCAATCTGGCGCGAGGAGAACGCGTTCAGGTCGCGATGATCGGGCGCGATAGCCTGCTCGGCTGCCTGTCCCCGCTGAGCGGCGATTCGATCGTGCTGAACAGCGCCGTCGTCCTGGTACCCGGCCTTGCATCGGTCCTCGATGTCGAGCGGCTTCGCGCGGCTGCCGAGCAGAGCACGGCCTTGCGGTCACTGCTGTTCAGGCATGCGCTTGCCATCTATGTGCAGAGCCAGCAGACGGCCGGATGTAATGCAGCCCATACGGTGGAATCGCGTCTCGCGCGCTGCCTGCTGCAGACCCACGATCTGTCCGGCGGCAGCAAGCTTTATCTGACCCAGGAGTCTCTCGCGCAGATGATCGGGGCCCGCCGCAACAGCGTCTCGCTGGTCGCCAGCACACTGCAGCAGGCCAACTTCATCCACTACAGCCGCGGCCACATCGAGATCACCGATATCAGCGGCCTGAAGAAAACGGCTTGCGAGTGCTACGGAGCGGTCAAGGCCCAATACGACCGGCTGGTGCGGTGAGCTGACACCCCGGCCTTTCCACAAGCAGGTCCGGTCATACCTCCAGCGGATGGCACGACGCGGATCGTGCAGTGTATCCGTGCAATTACGGAATCAAGCTCGCCGCATTTGTGCGCAACGGATTAACGCGCTGTTCAACGGCGGATGATAATTGTCATGCTGCTGACGAGCGCGAGTCCAAGAAGCGTCGAATAATTTTCGTGCTGAGATATCTCGCCCGTGTTCGGCTTTTGACCAAACGCGCGGAGTAATGACATGGCTTTTGATCTGTCGATGCCGATCCTGGTGGTCGATGACTATTCCACGATGATCCGGATCATCCGCAACCTGCTCAAGCAGCTCGGGTTCGAAAACGTCGACGACGCCAATGATGGATCGGCCGCGCTCTCGAAGATGCAGGCGAAGAAATACGGCTTGGTGATTTCCGACTGGAACATGGAACCGATGACCGGTTACGACCTGCTCCGCGAAGTCCGCGCCAGCCCCGAGCTTTCGAAGACGCCGTTCATCATGATCACGGCCGAATCCAAGACCGAGAACGTCATCGCCGCCAAGAAGGCCGGCGTAAGCAACTACATCGTCAAGCCGTTCAACGCGGCGACGCTGAAAACCAAGATGGAAGCCGTGTTCGGCCCCGCCGAATAACGGCTGTCATCTCCCGCTGCCGTGTCAAAATGGCGGCTGAGCCCGCGCGCTCAGCCGCCGCTTTTTGTTTCTCGCAGCGTTAATGCTTCGTGAACGGGAGCGGGCGAACTGCCGGGATGCGGGCCGCGACTCCGTACTTGCACGGGAAGGAAAATTTACGAGGGGGTCAGAGGCGCTCTTTAAACGCGGGAGCGGTTGCCGAGCAACGCGCCGGGCCCCGACGGAACAAGAGCAATGCGCAACGAATTTCTCGCGATCGGAGATGCCAGGATGCCCTCGTCGATGCCACGCGGAATTGCCGCACAGGGGGCGCCCGACTCGACGGGCAGCGCGTCGACCGCGGTCCCAGAGATCCGGTAGCGCGCCATGCGTGCTCACAAACGCTTTCTGAGTGCTCCAACCGCCATTGCGCTGGCGCTGATCTGCATCATCGCAGGCAGCAATCTCTTCTTTTTCACCAATCTGCGCGACGCCACGCTCCGGCAGGCCGGCGAAGATCTCGCCCGCCACAGTCTGACGCTCGCGGAGAATGCCGACCGCTCGTTCAAATCCGTCGACCTCGTGCTGTCGAGCGTCGGCGAATATCTCGCTCGCCGAGGTGCCGCCGACAACGCGAGCTACCACCTCGTCGCTTCCGACCACGCGACCCATCAGTTACTCAGCGAGAAGATCGCCGGCCTGCCCCAGCTCGATGCCGTCACCCTGATCGATGCCCAGGGCAAGCTGATCAACTTCTCGCGCTACTGGCCGATCCCCGATGTCAATATCGCCGACCGCGACTACTTCAAGGCCTTGAAAGCGGACGCGATTGCGCAAAGCATCATCTCCGCGCCCTCGCCGAATCGCGGCGACGGTGCCTGGAATTTCTATATCGCGCGGCGCCTGAACGACGCCAAGGGTGAGTTCATGGGCCTCATACTTGGCGCGATATCAGTCCAATATCTCGAGAACTTCTTCGGCTCGACTGCGCTCGGGCTCGACGGCAAGATCTCGCTGGTCCGCGAGGACGGCACGTTACTGGCCCATTTTCCGCCAACCAACCAGCTCGGCCGGATGATGGGGGGATTTGGACAGCGCGCACTGGCGAATGGCGGCGTCATCCGCGAGACCGGCGGCGACGACAACCAGATGCGGCTGCGCGCAGCCAAGATGCTGCCCGGCTATCCGGCGATGGTCGTTGTCACACAACGCGGAGAAGATGCGCTCAAGAACTGGCACACCATGGCGATGCTGCTGATCACGACATCGCTGGTCTGCACCGCCGCCGTGCTGCTCGCGGCTCTGATGATCGTGCGCTGGTGGGATCGACATGAGCACCTGATGCAGGTGGCGGAGACGGCCAATGCCGCGAAGTCCACCTTCGTTGCGATGATGAGCCACGAGATTTGCACGCCGATGAACGCCGTGCTCGGGCTCGCCACCACCCTGCTCGAAACCCAGCTCGACCCCGAACAGCGGCGATCGGTCGTCGCGATCCATAATGCGGGCGATAGCCTGCTCGAGATCCTCAACGACATCCTGGATTTCTCCAAGCTCGAATCCGGCCAGCTCTCGCTCGAGGACATCGCGTTCTCGGCCGAGGCCCTCGTGCACAACACGTTGAGCATCATCGGCCCGCGAGCCGCCGCCAAGGATCTGACGATCCGTAGCGCCGGCGGTCTCAACCTGCCGCCGGCCCTGGTCGGCGATGCCGGCCGCATTCGCCAGATCCTTCTCAATCTAGTGTCCAACGCAGTCAAGTTCACCTCATCAGGCGAAGTCGTCATCGCGACCCGCTGCATCGCCCGTGCCGAGCAGCGGGCGACCATCGAATGGAGCGTCAGCGACACCGGTATCGGCATCGCGCCGGACAAGATCGGACTGCTGTTCAGCGACTTCGTGCAGGCCGACAACTCGATCAGCCGGCGGTTCGGCGGCTCGGGTCTCGGGCTTGCGATCTGCAAGCGCCTGACCGAGCAGATGGGCGGCGAAATCATGGTGACGTCGAGCCAAGGCCAGGGTTCCACCTTCACCGTTCGTTTCACGCTGCCGATCGCAGAACATGCAGCGGCGCCCGAGCATAGTGACGAGAGCGTCTACGTCGCCCTGCATAACCGTATCGTCGCACTTGGCCGTTCACTGCGGGTGCTCGTGGTCGACGACAATCCGAGCAACCGTCTGGTCGCGGCCAAGATGCTGAAGGATTTCGACATCCAGACCGACACCGCCTGCGACGGCGCCGAGGCCGTCACTGCCGCAAGTCGCTTCAATTACGACCTGATCCTGATGGACGTCCGCATGCCCGAAATGGATGGCTTTCAGGCGACGCGTGCCATCCGTGCGCGCGGCGAGCGGCGATCGACCGTGCCGATCATTGCCTTCACGGCGAACGCCTTCATGGAAGACATCAGGGCGTGCCGCGAGGCGGGCATGGACGACTTCGTGGTCAAGCCGGCGCGCAAGAAGGCGCTTGTCGAAGCGATCCTGCGCGTGCTCCCCGCGCGCGACCTGCCGTCGATTGCACACGCGCCTTCGCTTGCACCCGCCGACACGGCCGAAGCGGCGAACGAGCCCGCGTTGGCTGCCGCCATCGCACCGGAAGCCGCGCTCGACCGGGAGGCCTATGCCGACCTGGTCGGCGAGATCGGCGAGCAAGCGGCGGAGGAAATTCGCGAGGTCTTCATCAGCGAGACCGATGCCAGGCTGAAGCTCTTGCGCACACTCTCGCTCGAGCGCGAACGCATCAGGATCGGCAGAGAAGCCCACTCCCTGAAGAGCGCAGCAGGCACGTTCGGCTATCGTCGCCTTGCCGGGCTGGCGCTGCAACTGGAACAGATTGCGCTAAGGATCTCGATTTCCGAATATACCGAGGCGCTCGACAATATCGAACAGGCCTATGCGGCCGCTCGCAAGCTCGATCTGCAGCGGATCTGAACTGCGGCGGCTTCGGGCCCGAGACCTCTTCGCGAGAGCAGTGTCGGAGCCGCAAGCGGCCGTGCTTGCGCGCCGTACTTATACCGTTCGCAATTTTCACAAACGAATAATCATAACTTGAGACACTCTCCTCAGCATAGGAGATGCCCATGTTTACCTTTGAAACGGCCGACCAGAAGGAAGTCCGGCGTTTTCGAATCGCCCAGTTCAACGGCCGGCCTGCGACGGTCAAGTCCGGCGGCGCCACCGTTACGGGCCTCGTGCGCTCGGTGATGGAGAAGGAAGCAAGCGTTCCGCCGCGCTGGACCATCACGATCGTTCCGGTGCCGCCGAAGGCACAGCCGGCGCTGCGTCCGGCTTCCCGCGCGCGTCCGTTCGCCGAAGACTATCTATAGATTTGTCCGAAATACACGATCCGCGCCTGCAGTGCTCCCGGCGCGAGTTTGACCGATCGCAAGACGATTTCGTTCGCTCGCGGGCTCCAGGAGCCGCCGCATCAGGGGGAACGGCACCTCCCCGCAACGTCATGACAAGTGATTCTCCTGTTGGTTGCAACAGCCGACGTGAGGCCGCCCGTTGATTGCAAATCCGCGGGGCAGCCACGTCTCAAGACCGTATTTCTGCGAGGTTGCTCAATCGCCTTAAGTTACCACGAACTGTTTCCTGCTTTGATCAGCACGAGACGAGCCCCTGCCCGTCTTGCACGACACAGAACGATCAGATGGATCAGCTCGACCGGCTTTCGGAGTTCCTGCAGCGGCTCTCGCCGCTGACGCGGAGCTGTCTGCTCGGCGAGCTGGAGCGCCTGGAACTGAGCGGCACCGGGATGCCCGGCTCATCCGACATCCTGGCCCGGCTGCGTGCCGAATTCCGTCAGGACGGCACGACGCAGAATCGGACCGCGAATCCGTCCCGCTATTTCTTCACGCCGGTCGAGCAACTCTTGGTCGATGGCTCCCCGGATCATGCCAATCTGGGCCGGCTCGCACGCGCTTCGTTGACCCCGATATGGGAATGGATCAGCCGCGACCTGCTGCCGACGATGGCGCGCGACTACGACGCACGGATGCGGGAGCTGATCGCCAGCGACAAGCAGCGCGAGATCCGCCAGACGGCCAGCACGTTCCAGACCAAGGTCACGAAGTCGCTGGAGAGTAACCTCGCAGCATCCGACGGCGTCGCCCAGATCCGTACCAAGCTCAAGGCCTACACAGCCTCGCCGACGGTGTTCGAGGATCTGAAGAAGCTGATGCAGGCGCTGAGGGCGCGCGAAGTGCTGGCCCAGTTCGATGAAAGCCTGCCGGAGCGCATTGTCGAGTTCGACGACCCACAGGTCAAGAAAATGACGGCGCTGCTCGACGCCTTTCGCAAAAAGGATCCGGAAGCAGTGCCGTTTGCGCTGACCCTGGTAGCCAAGCGACTGAAGGCACCCTGGCAGATCCTTCGCCTCGCCACCAACGCCGCGCGCAGCAAGACTGCCGTCGACATCGCTGCCACGCCCTACGCGATCGCGGTGGCAATGGTGCTGGACCAGATCGAGGACAAGCGCATCACGTTGCGGGTCGCCCTGAAGAACAATCGGGTCGTGACCGCCAAGGACATTCTCGTCGACATCTACAACACCGAAAATGCAATTCAGGAGCGGATCGAGCGCATCGAGGAGTGCGACTGGGGCCGGCGGCTGCAGGCCGTCATGGAGGCGATCGCCGCAATGGTCGAGGCCGAGGTCCGCCGTTTCCCCGATGACGTCGGCCATGTGCTCGGCTCGCGGCATCTGCGCAATCAGCGGTCGCTCACTGGACGATTGAGCTATTTCGCCCGTGACGCCATCAATGACGGCGCGGCGTTCTGCAAGCGCCTGATCGGCTGACAGATCGCGTCGCGAGCCAGGCTCGACGATCCGCACGCTCACTCGGCGACGGTCCGCGCGGCCTCATCGGTCGGCGATACCAGCGGTTGCTGCGGCTTCACGGCATCGAGACTGCGTGTGCCCGTCAGCGGCCTGCGACGTCCGATCAGAAACGTCTCCAGAAAGCGTCCGGAGAAGACAAATCTGAACCACCAATAGGCGATGCGTCGTGTCGACATGGGTTGAGCATCTCGCCTGCAGAGCTGCGATCGTCGTTTCATATCGCACTGCGTCATGTCGCTTTGTGAAACGCTTCACAATTGGCGAAGACGTGACCGCGCACCGACCCTTTCCGGTTTACAGACCGGCGCGGCATCGCCGATCATCTCTCGTTCAAGTCTAAAGCATGCGAGCTGGAGGCGACGATGAGGCGAAGCAAGGCTCTGCTGACGGCCGCCGCGGTGCTGGCGTCGGCTGCGATGTTCAACGCCGGCAGCGACGCGCAAGGCGTGCCGCCGAGCACAGCCACGGCGACGCCGGATAACGCGGTCCTGCTGACGGTGTTCTTCAAGCATGACCAGTCCCGCCCCTTGAGCGAGTTGAACGCCCAGCTCGAGAAGCAGGGCTTCTATAAGGCGTTTCCGCCTGATGGTGTCGAGGTCGTGAGCTGGTACGTGATGATGGGCATCGGCCAAGTGGTAACCTTGCGGTTGCCGGCCTCGCGGCTGCGCGAGGTGAACCGCGTGCTGGAGGATACGGCGTGGGGATCCTACCGCACCGAATTTTATCCGACCTATGATTACAAGGCGGTCGGCATCGCCTCGCATGAGAAAGCCACGAAGTAGAACACAGCTGCCGACGCGGCAGCGAGGCGCGGGATCGCGCTAGCTCTTCGCCATTCGCTCCCGCGCCGATTTGAAGCCGGCAACGAAGCGCGCCAGCGTGTCGGATGTCTTGCCACGCGGTAGCATCACCTCGATCAATGAGAATTGCCCGCGCCGCAGAACGGCGCAATCGAGCGCCGCGATCAGGCCGGCGCGCGTGGTGACCCGCTCACCGACGCCGCCGACGGCATTGGCGACGTCGGCAAAGTGCCAGTCGTCGAGATTGTTGAAGCGCAATTCCGGCTGGAACACGCGCAGCATCTCCCAGCTGCAATTGTTGAACAGCACGACGATGGGATCGAGCCCGTAGCGCCGGCAATTGCCGAGCTCCCAGCCGGTCATCTGGAACGCGCCGTCGCCGACCAGGATCAGCGGCCGCAGGCCGGTCGCTGCGACACCGATGCCGGCCGGCACGCCAAAACCCATTCCGGCATAGTAGCCCGGCGCGGCGAGCGCCGTATTGTCGATCTCCATCGCCGTGAACAGGCAAATCGCCGATATCTGATGTCATCGGCATCTTGCCATGACGATCGAACAGATCGTTGATCGCGGTGGCAATGTCGGACGGAGCGATCGGCTGGTCGGCGGCGGGCAGGCCACGCGGATAGACGGAATGCTGGCGCGGCAGGCGGTCGCGCGGCGCCTGTGGCGTAGCGCGGCCTTCGAGCGCCCCGATCAAGTCGGCGAGCGGCATGTCGCGATAGACGTGATGGCCGATCTGCACCTCACAGCTCGACGCCATGATGGTTCGCCGCGGATCGGGCGCGCGGTTCGACAGTGCGAAATTGGTATCGGACAGGATCACGCCGAGCATCAGCAGGAGATCGGCGTCCTCGACCAGCCTGGTGATCGCGGGGTCGCCGGCGGCACCGAGATAGGTGCCGGCCACGACATCATCGGCCTTCTCGAGCAAGCCGCGGCCCATGAAGGTGGTGACGAGCGGAATGTTCAGCTTGCGCGCCAGCGCCGCGATCTTGTCCTCGACGCCATAGCGGCGGATCTCGACATCGACCACGATGACCGGCGCCGATGCCTGCGCAACGCGCGCAAGGATCTCTTCGACACATTCAGCCAATGCGTCGGTTGCCGCGCGGCGTGGCGGCAGCGGCACAACCGGCTCGGTCGCCGCATCGACCATGTCGCGAGGAAATTCGAGATAGACCGGCAGCGACAGTTCCCTGGCATTGCGAAGCACGCGCGCGATCTGCGCCGGCGCCGTGGCCGGATCGGTCAGCACCGCCTGGTCGCAGGTGATCTCCTTGAACACGGCAAGCTGGGTATCGATGGTGCGCGCTTGGTGATGCAGCAGGAAGCCCGAGACCCGCTCGCGTGCACCCGGCGCACCCGCCACGACGACCACCGGTGAGCGCTCGGCATAGGCACCGGCAACGGCGTTGACGATGTTGAACGCGCCGGCGCCATAGGTCACGACTGCGACACCGAGCCCGCCGTGATAGCGCGCGGCGGCATCGGCGGCAAAGCCGACCGCCGGCTCATGGCTTAAGGTGAAATTCGGCAGGATGCCGCTTTCCTCGATCACCTTGAACAGCGGCAGCACGAAATCGCCGGGGATGCCGAAAATCTCGCGCGCCCCATGATCTTTCAGCGCGGTGAGCAGAGCGTGAGCCAAGGTGGGCATCGGATATCCTCGCGATCCGCAGCGGATAGTCCGTGCTACACGAGGCCTGCCCCGCTGCCAATGTCCGGACTGCCGGTTACCGTGCGGTCAAACAAAGTTTCGAGAATGCCCCATCCGTGCGCAGGAATTATGATTTCACCGCTGCTCGTGACGGAAACATCGCCGGCCAGACGCGCGACGGCGGATGGGATCGCGCGGGTGACGGGCACATCGGATAGATTGAGCGCAACGAACAGCCGGTCGTCGCCGTGAGCCGCCTCGAACACCAGCTCGGCATTGCGCAGCTCGACCGGCCGCATGCGCGCACGATGCAGCCAGGGATGCCGCCGCCGCAACCCGACCAATTCCTGGTGCAGTCGATAGATCGGCCAGCCGAACGGCGCGAGGCCATCCGGCGTTGCCGGAAAGGCGGGACGGATCGCGTCGTCGCCACCGGCGCGTTGCTCCTTGATGCCGCGAAACGCCTGCTCGTCGCCCGCATAGATCGATGGTGTACCGGCCACGGTCATGAGCAACACGAGCGCATGCGCCAGATGCCGCTCGTCCGTGAGCTGGCTCGCGATCCGCGTCACGTCATGATTGCCGATAAAGGTCTGCGGTATGAACGTATCGAGCAGCGCATTGTGCCGTTCGAGCGCCCAGGCGAGCTCGAAGAAGTTGCGATCGTTCAATGCGCTCCAGATCGCCTTCCATAGCTCGTATTGCGTCGCCGCATCGACGCCGGTGTCACGAACGAAGCCGGCATAGTCGCCGTGAATAACTTCGCCGAAGATGTAGGCGTCAGGATACGCCGATCGCACCGCCAGCAGCACCTTGCGCCAGAATGGCCGCGGCACCGCATAGGCGGCGTCCAGCCGCCAGCCATCGGCGCCGCGCGCGAGCCAATGGACCATCACTTGCGCCACATAATCGACGACGGCGGGCGCATCATGGTTGAGCGCAACCAGCTGGCGATGGCCTTCGAAGCTTGCGTAGTCAGGCTCGTGACCGTCGTCCTTCCAGGCCAAACGGAACCAGGCTGCGTCGTCGGTGTTCGCACGGCTTGCAATCGCACGCTGAAAGCGCGGATGCGCGCGCCCGACATGATTGAACACGCCGTCGAGCACAACGCGCAGGCCGCGCGCATGCGCGGCTGCGATGAGCGCGTCGAAATCCGCATCATCGCCGAGCCGCGAGTCGATCCGGAAATGATCTGTCGTGTCATAGCCGTGGGTCGAGGACGCGAAGATGGGTCCGAGCAGCAGGCCGGAGGCGCCGAGATTGACGGCGTAGTCCAGCCAATCGATCAGCCGGTGCAGCCGATGCGTGACCGGCGCAGCGGCGATTGCTTCATGTTGCGCGCCAACAAATCCGAGCGGATAGACATGCCAGAATACCGCCTGCTCGACCCAATCGCGCAACCCGTCACCCCATCATCTCAACCGACGACCGCGAGCGTCTCCACCGCGTAACCATGGCGGATGGTGCGGTTCAGCACCGGATCACAAATCTCGTAATCGAAGCGCTCGGCAGGCCGGATGCCGCCCTTGGCGGCGAACGTGCCGCCAAACAATGCAGCCCCCTCGGGCAGACCGGCCGCACCGAAGCGGCGCGCGACCAAATCCTCCGGCGGCAGCATGCCGCCCAGCGTCCCCTCCTGATAGAGTTCGCGCTTACCGCCGATCGTGGCATAGGCACGCAGCACGATCTTGTCCCAATGCGCGGCGACATCGGAATAGAGCCACAGCTCCGGCGCGATCGGCTTGTCGCACATCTGCTTGGACACGGTGATATTGTAGGTTTCGACCTTGCGGTCGGTATGATCGGAGCCGACTCCGACATAAAGTTGGCCGTTGGCGCGAAGCAGGACGAATTCGACTTCGCCGCTGGAGTCGCCGCCGCTGGCTTCGACGATTCGCGCGCTGGTGAGACGGCTCGCCGCAACCTCGTAGTAGATCGGCGTCGAGGCCGGGCGCGGAATGCCGAGCTCCTCCAGCTCGGCAATGTGCTTGTCGCGGGCGACGGGATCGCGACCGGTCCAACCGGCGATCACCAGCCGGCCGATCGTCAGCCGCTGCGGCGACGCGCCCGAAGCCTGGTGAACCGTGAAGTCGATCGTCGTTCCGCTCATCGTGCCGCCGCTTTCCTCGCTGGGTGGTAGCGCGGCTTACCGGCAGCGGACGGCGCTTGCAAGCCTGCTGGAGCGCGCGAAGGCACGCGGCGTCATCGCGATACCGATCGGCGTCGCGGCTGTCCGCGCCAGCTTCAGAATCGCGCCGCGAGTTCGCCAAGACGGCGATGCACGGCATCGCGCGCGGCGCGGATCGGATCAGCAGGGCCCGTGGTCGGGCCGATCGGCACGAACCGCACGCTGCGGATGCCGATGAAGCGCAACGCCTCGCGCAGATAGGGCGTGGCCATGTCGGTGCGGCCGCGGTTCATGCCGGTGACGAAATCGCCGCCGCTGGCGATGATGACGAGGGTCGGCCGGTCCTTCAGCAGCGGCAGATAGCCTGTCGCCGGATCGAAGCGGAAGGTCAGGCCCGGCTGGCATGATCGACGTCGATCCATTGCTTGAGCTTGTAGGGAATGCCAGAAATTCCACATCGGCGTCGAGATCAGCACGCGGTCGGCGAGCGCGAGCCGCATCGCCATGCGCTCGACGACCGCGAAGGCGTCGCGCTCGACATCGGCTGAAGGCCGCGCCGCCGATGCGCGGCATATTTGGCCTCCAGCGATCGCCCCGTCGAATTCCGGCAGCGGCTCGCGCCAGAGATCCATCTCGTCGATGTCCCAATCCGGCCGCGCCTCGCGAAAGCGCGTCGACGAACACCCGCGCCGCCGCGGCTGAGATTCGGACTCGCGCGCGGGGCGAGCAGATCGATGTGAAGCAGCTTCGGCATCGCGCTCCGCCTCAGCCCAGCGCCCGGATCACCGCATCGGCGTTGGTGACGACGGAGACGTTCTGCAGCGCGAAGTTGATCGAGGCGCTGTGCCATTCGGCGTTCATGGTCGAGCAGCAATCCTCGGGCACGATCATGAAATAGCCCTTGTCGGCGCCGGTGCGGGCGGTGTGCTCGACCGACATGTTGGTCCAGGCGCCGGTGTTGATGATGCATGTCGCGCCCGGTCGCCTTCAGGATGGTCTCGAGCCGCGTGCCCTCCCAGGCGCTCATGCGCATCTTCTCGACGACGAAATCGCCGGCGCGCGGCTCGAGCCCGGCGACCGGCGCCGCGCCCCAGCCGCCGCGCACCATCGCCTTGCTGTCGACCAGCCCCTCGAACAGCGGCGCGTTGAGCGTCACGCCCGGCGCGCCGGGCTCGACGACGAACCAGACATGGATGACGACGACGCCGCGCGCCCGCGCCGCCTCCGCGAGCCGGCGCGACGTTCTCGACCACGCGCTGCTGCTTGCGCGTGCGCCGGCGCGCCCGAATCCGCGAAGGCGCCGCCCTCCATGATCACGTCGTTCTGCATGTCCTGGATGATCATGCGCGCAGCGCGCGCGGATCGAGCCGCATGTCGGCCGGTCAGGTCGAGGCTGGCGCGCGCCGACGGCCGCCGCGCCGCTCGTGCGCCGACGCCGCCGCCGCGCGCGGTCATATAGGGCTCGTGGCGCGGGCCGACCTTGGTCGGGACCGCATAGACCGAATGGGTCGCGGTCAGATACAGCGTGCGGAAATCCGGGCCGCCCCAGGCGAGATTGGCGACGAGCTTCGGGCACGCGCAGCTTGCCGAGCAGGTCGCCCGCCGGCGCATAGACCCAGACGCCGCCGGGCGCCGTGCACCCAGACATTGCCCTGCTGGTCGCATTTCATGCCGTCGGGCACGCCGGGCTCCAGCTCCGAGCGGATGCCGGTCGCGAACACGCGCGCGTTCGACAAGCGAGCCGTCGGCCTCGACATCGAACACGCGGATCAGCGCCTGCACGGTGTCGTTGACATAGAGCCGCCGCTCGTCGGGCGAGAAGCAGAGCCCGTTCGGCTGGTCGAACAGATAGCGGTCGACCAGCAGCTTCGGCGCGCCGCCGCCCGGCGGCACGCGATAGACGCCCTGGAAGCCGAGCTGGCGCGGACGCTCGACGCCATAGACCGGCATGCGGCCGTACCAGGGATCGGAGAAATAGATCGCGCCGCTGGAGTGCACGCAGACGTCGTTCGGGCTGTTGAGCTCCTGGCCCTCGAAATGCGAGGCCAGCACCTCGCGCCGGCCGTCCGGCCGCTCGCGGATCAGCGAGGAGGTCGCGTGCTCGCAGACGATCAGGTTGAGCTCGGCATCATAGGTCATGCCGTTGCATTTGTTCGACGGACGCTTGACCTCGATGACGCCGCGCCGCGCGTCCCAGCGCCGGCGCACGTCGGCCGGCATGTCGGAGAACAGCAGATAATGCTCCACCGGATGCCAGATCGGCCCCTCGGTGAAGGTGAAGCCGGTGCCGACCTGGCCGACCGGCGCGTAGGGATCGATCAGCGCTCTCGAACTCGGGCCGCAGCGTCACATGGGTCATGGCGCCGCTCACTCGCGCTCAGGCCGGGAACCAGTTGCGCTGCGGCAGCGATCTGCGCGATCGGGCCCGGGCACCTGGTCGTGCAGCCGCCCGACCACCATCGCCGCCTTCGATCTTCGCCGGCCGGTCGTGCACCGGCAGCAGATAGCGCGAGCTGGCTCAGCAGCTTCTTGATCGCCGCCTTCTCCGCCCGCTTGCTGGTGCCGTGGTTGCCGGTCGTGCGCGGCTCGACGTCGTGGATCTCGTTGAACGGCGTCACGATCTGGTCGTTGAAATCATAGATCACGTCGCCGCAGATGGTGGCGATGCCGTCGGCCGTATGGACGTGGATGTTCATCGAGCCTTCGGTATGGGCGTTCGCCGCCTCGCAATAGACGCCGGGCATCAGCTCGACCGCGCCGGTGATCTCGAGATCGAGGAAGCGCAGCGCGCTCTTGGTGTGCAGGCGGTCGATCAGATGCTTGATGTCGGGCGCCGGATATTGCGGATGCATCAGGCCGGAGACGGAATATTCCAGCTCGCGCCGGTTGACGCACCACCGTCGTGTTCATCGGGAACAGATCGTCCTTGCCGGCATGGTCGATGTGCAGATGGGTGTGCAGCACGTAGCGGACGTCGCCCATGCGCACGCCGTGGCGCGTCGAGCTGGTTCTCGATCATGTTCTCGTGGATACTGCAGGCCGCGCATGCCGAGCGTCTCCATGATCTGGTTGGAGCGATAGCCGGTGTCGACCACGACGGGATAGGGCCCGCCGAGGATGAGGAAGCCGAGCGTCAGCACGCGCCGCGTGCGGCCGCAATCGCTGCCCGAGCACCAGAAAGCTCGATTCCAGCTCGATGTCGCCGTAGTCCAGGATCTTGATCTCCAGCGCCATTGTTTCCTCCCTTCGTTTCTTGTTGTTCGATGTGTCGAGCCGATAGACGCGCGACGCGCCGTGGTCGCAGAAGATCGCGTCGCTGCTCGCTCGGGCGCTCGAGCGGCGCGGCCGCCGCGCGAAAGGCGGCGACCAGGTCGCGATAGCTGGTCCACAGCTTCTCGATCGGAAAGTTGGAGCCGAACAGGCACCGCTCGGCGCCGAACATGCGCCACCGTCTCGCTGACCACGTCGGCGATATGCGCGGGATCGTTGCGATGGATGAAAGTGCCGAGCGCCGGACAGTTTCGAGACGACGTTCGGGCAGGCCGCGAGCCGCACCATGCCCTGCGCGCCATGCCGCGCGCCCCTGCGGGCGACAGGTCCTCCAGCATGCCGGCGTGCTGCAGGATGAAGGTCACGCGCGGGCAGGCCTCGCGCCAGCCGCGCCGCGCTCGCCATCTGCGGCGCGAACACCTGCAGGTCGAAGCTCCAGCCGTAATCGGCGAGACGCGCGACGTTGCGCCGGACACCGGATCGTCGCAGAGATCGGGCCGCGCGGCGAAGCGATACAGCGGGTTCTCGTGCCAGTGCAACTGCATGCGCACGCCGCGCACGAGCGGATAGCGCGCGAGCCGGTCGAGCTGCGGCCGCACGTCCTCGACCGTGAAGTCGGCATAGGCCACGATCGCGTGCGGCCAGCCGCGTCTCGTCCGCCGTCCGCTGCACCCAGGCGGCCTCGTCCTCGAACCGCTCCTTCGGCCCAGTTGGTCTGCACATAGACCGATTGGACGACGCCGGAGCCGGCGATGTCGTCGAGATATTCCTCGATCGGATAGTCGCGCCGGATCGGCTCGTAGGGGCCGAAGATGCGCGGCTGCATCGGCCCGATCAGCCAGGGCAGGTCGGCCTGGCGCCAGATATGATGATGGCGCGTCGACGATCGCCGGTCATGCGGCCCTCCTCTGTCCGCAGCGACAGCACATGCGTCGACGATCGCCGGCGCTCGAGCCGCCGTCGACCATGTCGTCGACAAAGCGCGCGGATGGCGATCAGCGCCTCGGTCTGCGGCGTGAAGCCGGGTCCGGTCGCGAGCGGCGTCAGCCAGCTCAGGCGCCAGGCGCGGCGCGACAGCTTCGCGACGGCGTCGCGCAGCGCCGCGACGTCGCCGCGCTCGAGCCCGTCGGAGACGACGATCACCGCCGCGCCGCGCGCATAGCCGGCGAAGCGCGGCACGGCGAGGAAGGCCTGCAGCGCGTCGCCGATGCGCGTGCCGCCGTCCCAGTCGCTGACCAGATGCGCCGCCGCGGTCAGCGCCTGCTCGCGGCGCTTCAGCCGCAGCGGCCGCGTCACGCGGGTCAGCCGCGTGCCGAAGGTGAAGACCTCGACGCTGCGGCGCCGCCTGCACCAGCGCATGCGCGAGCTTCAGGTTGTCCTCGGTGCGCGCCTTCATCGAGCCGGAGACGTCGATCAGCAGCAGCACCTTGCGCGGCCGCGGTCGGCGCTTCAAGCGCGCCGAGCCGCAGCACCTCGCCGTCGTTGCGCACGCTGTCGCGCAAGGTGCGGCGCAGGTCGGCGAACGGGCCCGCGGCGCGCGCGCATGCGCCGATGGCCGCGCCGCCGCGGCAGGCGCGCGGGCGCCTCGCGCGCACAGCCGGCGCAGCGCGTCGCTCGTCGCGCGCTGCGTCGAAGCGGCGCTCGACCAGCGCCTCGGCGCGCGCGGCGGCCAGGCCGGATTCGTTGGCCTCGTCGGCGAGCGGCGGCTCGTCCTCGCCGCGGCCCTCCTCCTGCAGCCGCACGACCTCCTCGTCCTCGCCCTCGGCGGCTTCGATCGCCTCGCCGCCGAGGAAATGGATGTCGAACAGCCGTCATAGGTCGGCGCGGCGCTCCGGCGGCGGCGCCAGCGTCGCAAGGCCGGCCCGGCGGATGTCCTCGAGGCTGCGCGGCCCGAGCAGCTCGATCGCCGCGAGGAAGGCGGTGGTCTGCTCCGGCGCGACCGCAAAGCCGTTGGCGCGCAGCAGCCCGACGAAAGCGACGAAGACGCGCGCCGCGCGCGGCAGCTTCGGCTCGTCGCTCATGCCGCCGCCTCCGCGATCAGCGCGTCGAGCCGCGGCGCGATGAAGGCGAGATCCTCCTCGTCCTTCAGCGCGACGCCGATCGAGCGCCGGAACGCGTCCGGCCAGCGCGCGCCGCCCTTGTTGAGCAAGCGTCGCCGCCTCGGCCCAATCGACCGCCTCCGCGATGCCGGGCGCCTTGCTCAGCGGCTCGCGCCGCAGCTTGCCGACCGCGGCGACCACCGCGCGCGCCGTCGCCTCCGCGACGCTGGAGGCGCGCATCATCACGATGCGCGCCTCGCGCTCGGCGGTCGGATAGTCGATCCAGTGATAGACGCAGCGGCGCCGCAGCGCCTCGTGCAGTTCGCGCGTGCGGTTGGAGGTCAGCACGACGACCGGCCGCTCCACCGCGCGCACCGTGCCGCGCTCGGGAATCGAGATCTGGAAGTCGGACAGGAACTCGAGCAGGAAGGCCTCGAACTCCTGGTCGGAGCGGTCGATTTCGTCGATCAGCAGCACGGTCGAATCCGGCGCGCGCAGCGCCGCCAGCATCGGCCGCTCGATCAGGAAGGCCTCGCCGTAGATGTCGATCGATTGCTCGCCGGCCTGCCGGATCGCCAGCATCTGGCGCGGATAGTTCCACTCGTAGAGCGCGGCGGAGGCGTCGATGCCCTCGTAGCATTGCAGGCGGATCAGGCGGCGGCCGAGCACCGCGGCGATCGCCTTCGCGGCCTCGGTCTTGCCGACGCCGGGCGCGCCTTCCAGCAGCAGCGGCTTGCCGAGCGCCAGCGCGAGATAGGCCGCGGTCGCGAGCCCGTCGTCGGCGAGGTAATAGGCCGCCGCGCAGCGCCTGCTCCAGCGCCTCCGGGCTGTCGATGCCGACGATGTTGCTGCGGACCGCCATCTGGCCTCAGCGCCGCGCCTGCGGCCGCGCGCCGCCCTGCGCCTTGATCGCGCGCAGCACCTTCTCCGGCGTGATCGGCAGGTCGTCGATGCGCACGCCGACCGCGTTGAAGATCGCGTTGGCGACCGCCGGCAGCACCGGATTGGCGCACATCTCGCCGGGCCCCTTGGCGCCGTACGGTCCGTCGGCCGCCGGGCGCTCCAGCACCGCGATGTCGTGCGGGCAGATGTCGCCGGGGCCCGGCATCAGATATTCGACGAAGTCGCGCGGGCCGTGCTCGGGGTCGGGATAATAGGGCTCCGGCGTCTCGTAGAGCGCGTGGCTGACGCCCATCCAGGCGCCGCCGACCAGCTGCTGCTCGACCAGCCGCGGGTTGAGCGCGCGGCCGAGCTCGTAGGCGCTGTCCATGCGCACCATCGCGACTTCGCCGGTCTCGTCGTCGACCTCGACCTCGGCGACCAGGCAGGCATGGGCGTAGCAGGTCGCGGGCGACATCTCGCCGGTCTCGGGATCGACGTCGGACAGCGGCACCAGGAAGATGCCGCGCCCCGAGATGGTCTTGCCCTGCTTGAACTGCGCGGCGATCGCGACGTCCTTGGTCGAGATCGAGCGATGCGGCGCGCCCTTGACGTGGATGTTGCCGCGCCCGTCGGTCTCGAGATCGGCGGCGTTGACCTCGAGCTCCTCGGCCGCCGCCTCCATCATCACGCCGCGCGCCTCGCTTCGCCGCCGCCATCACGGCGTTGCCGACGCGGTGCGTGCCGCGCGAGGCGAACGAGCCCATGCAATGCGGGCCGGTGTCGGAATCGGCGGTGTCGACATAGACGTCCTCGACCGGCACGCCGAGCGTCTCGGCGCAGATCTGCCGCGTCACCGATTTCATGCCCTGGCCGAGGTCGATCGACGACAGCGCCACCGTGAACTTGCCGGTGGGGTTGGAATGCACCAGCGCCTGGCTGGGGTCGCCGCCGAGGTTCATGCCGATGGGATAGTTGATCGAGGCGATGCCGCGTCCGCGATGCCTGGTCATCTCAGCGCCTCCTGGTGCCGAACACGGAGGAGAACCGGGTCGCGCCATGCGACGGCGCCGCGCGGCGGCGGCGGAGGCGGCGGCGGCGGCAGGCCGCGGTGGCTCGCGCGGCCGCGGCAGGCGGGCGGTCGTAGCTCGTGCGCTGCTGCGCTGCGCGGCGCCGGCGCGGCGCGCGGATCGCGCGGCGTCGCCGGCACGCGGCGCGACGCCGCCGCCGCCCTGGCGCGACGACATGCGCGCTTGAACTCCTCGCGGAGCGGCCATTTGGCCTTCTCGGCCGCGACCTGCACGCATTCGATCAGCGCGGTGTTCTTGGCCTCGCGCCGATGCGCCTTCATGTCGCCGTCGCGATAGGCGTTGAGGATGCGGAACTCCATCGGGTCCATGCCGACGAGGTCGGCCAGCTTGTCCATCTGGCACTCGATCGCGAAATCCATCGCCGGTGACGCCGAAGCCGCGCATGGCGGTCGCCGGCGTGCGGTTGGTGAAGACGCAATAGACGTCGCCATAGACGTTGGGGATCGTGTAGGGCCCCGGCAGATGCGCGGCGCATTTGACGACGGCGTAGCTCGACAGCCGCGTATAGGCGCCGCTGTCGAAATAGGCGCGGACCTTGCGCGCGACGATGCGGCCGTCGCGCATGACGCCGTCCTTGATGATAGATGCGCTCGGCGCCGCGCGGCGGGCCGTATTGCATCTCCTCCTCGCGCCCGAACAGGTAGCGCACCGGGCGTCCGGTCAGCATCGCGCCGAGGATCGCGAGCGGCTCGGTCAGCGTGTCGACCTTGCCGCCGAAGCCGCCGCCGACCGTGCCGCCGATGAAGTGGAAGGTGTTGGAGGGCACGTCGAGGATCTTGGCGCAGGTGTCGAGCGAGAAGAACAGCGCCTGCGTCGAGGTGTAGACGACGTAGCGGCCGTTGGTGTCGGGCGCCGCGATCGAGCCGTTGGTCTCGGTCGGCGCATGCTCGATCGGCGACATCTGATAGCGCTGCTCGATCACGTGGTCGGCCTCGGCGAAGCCGCGCTCGACGTCGCCGAAGCGCAGCTTCTGGTGATCGTAGCTGTCGTGATAGGTGAAGGTGTTCTTCGGATAGGTCTCGTTGACGACGGGCGCGCCGGGCTTCAGCGCCTCCTCGACGTCGAACACGGTCGGCAGCGGCTCGTAGTCGACGCGGATCTTGGCGATCGCCTCGTAGGCCTCGCGCGGGCTGTCGGCGACGACGGCGACGATCGGCTCGCCCTTGTAGCGCACCTTGTCGACGGCGAGCGTCGGCTCGTCGTCCTTGCCGAAATTGATCAGGCTGAGCAGCGTGTTGAGATTGCGCGGCACGTCGGCTGCCGCGGATGATGCGGCGCACGCCGGGCGAACGCTCGGCCTCGCTCGTGTCGATGCGGCGGATGCGCGCATGCGCATGCGCGCTGCGCAGCACCTTCAGATGCAGCATGCCCTGCAGCTTGTGGTCGTTGAAATAGGTCGAGGCGCCCGTGACATGGCCGAGCATGTCCTGGCGCTGCGTGCCCTTGCCGATCTCCTTGAGATTGTCGTCGCGCTCGTCGGCGAAGATGTCCTTGCGCAGTTCCAGCATGGCGGTCTCCTTCAGGCGCGGGCGCGCGGCGCGCTGCGCCGCGGCGAGCACGGCATTGATGATCGGCTCGTAGCCGGTGCAGCGGCAGATGTTGCCGGAGATCGCCTCGACCACTTCGGCGCGGCTCGGGCTGCGGGATTGCGGTCGAGCAGCGCCTTGGCGGCCATCAGCATGCCCGGCGTGCAATAGCCGCATTGGGCGGCGAAATTGTCCATGAAGGCGCTGCTGCAGCGGATGCAGGCTCGGGCCCGTCCTTCAGGCCGTCCAGCGTCTCGACCGAGCGGCCCTCGACGGTCTCGGCGAGCGTCAGGCAGGAGAGATGCAGCTCGCCGTCGATCAGCACGGTGCAGGCGCCGCAGCCGCCCTGGCCGCAGCCGAATTTCGGCGTCATGTCGCCGATCAGCTCGCGCAGCGCGACCAGCAGATTGGCGCCGCCGTCGACGAAGATCGCGACGTCGCGGCCGTTGTGGCGGAATTGCAGGGCGGTCTTGGCCATGACGATCCTACTCCTGACCGGACAGCAGCCGCCGCAGATGCACGCCGGCGACCTCGCGGCGATACCAGGCGCTGGCGAGCGCATCGTCGGCCGGCGACAGTGCCCTCGAGCGCGGCGCGCGGCGGCGGCGGCGATCGTCGCGGCGTCGAGCGCCCGGCCTTCCAGCGCGCGCTCGGCGCGCCTTGGCGCGGATCGGCGTCGGCGCCATCGAGCCGAGCGCGATGCGCGCGCCGGCGACGCGGCCGCCGCTGATCGGCAGATGCGCGGCGATGCGTGATCACCGAGCCGCCCTTCGGCTTGATGCGCGCGACCTTGCGATAGCGGAACGCCTCGGCGCTCGCGGGCCGCTGGCAGGAGACCGACAGCACCAGCGCGCCCGCGTTGCCGCTCGCGCGACTGCAGGAACTCCTCGATCGGATGTCGCGCGCGCCATAGCCGCCCTGCACTGACACGGTGGCGTCGAGCGCCAGCAGCGCGACCGTGAAATCGCCGATACGGCGATGGGCGCGAACAGATTGCCGCCGACCGTGCCCATGTTGCGCACCGCCGGCCCGCCGATCGAGCGCGCGGGCGCGATGCAGGAAGGCGAGATCGCGCTCGGCGAGGATGCTGCGCGAAGGTGACGCCGGCGCCGATGACGATGCGCGCGCCCGACGCGTCGATCCGCGTCAGCGCGCGGTCGCCGGCGCGCACGATGGTCGAGATCGAGATATCGCCCTCGTTGAGCGCGCGCATCACCAGCGTGCCGCCGCCGAGATAGCGCGCGCCGCGGTCGCGACGACAGCGCCGCCGCCGCCTCGCCGGCGCTGGCGAAGGTCTTCACCGTCACCGGCATGATCGGTCTCCACGCTCATGCGGCCTCCTGCAGATGGCGGCGGATCGGCGTCGAAGCCGGCCTGATAGATGTCCTCGGCCACCATGTGCGTGATGCGCTCGGCGTCCTCGGGCCGCGTGGTGAAGCGCGATTCCCAATGCCAGAACGTGCGGTCGCCGTCGGTCACCGGCAGCAGCCGGACATGGGCGACGTAGTTGAACATCGGGATCGGCGTATCGAGCAGGCAATAGCTGAAGGTCTGTTCGAGATCGGACAGCGCCAGCAATTGCTCGCGCAGCTCCGAGCCGTCCTTCAGCTTGAAGCGGCGCACGCAGCCGATCTTGTCGGAGGGCTGCGCGCGCTCGATCTGGCTGGTCGCGACCGCGGGATGCCAGCGGTCGTGGCCGTTGAAATCGCGCAGCACGTCCCAGACGCGCGTCGGTCGGCGCGTCGAGGATCGTGCTCTTGACGATATGCGGCACGCTCAGCCTCCGAACGCGCGCTTCAGCGCGTCGAAGCCGCCCTGGAACACGCCGCCGCCGATATTGCCGACCAGCTCGGCCTCGCGCTCCGGCGCGCAGTCGAACTCCGGCGGTCCATTCGACGAAGGTCTGGTCGCCGTCGGTCACCGGCGTCAGCCGCAGCGTCGCGACGTAGTTCTCCACGCCCATCGGCGATTCCAGGATCGAATAGGTGCAGAACATGTCGTAGTCGGACAGGCCCGAGCAGCTTCTCGCGGATGCGGTCGCCGTTGCGCAGGCGGAAATCGCGCACGCAGCCGATCTTGTCCGAGGGCTCGCCGCCCTCGATGCGGCTTTCGGCGATCGCCGGATGCCAGTTCGGCAGGCCGTTGAAGTCGCGCACGCGCGCCCAGACGCGGTCGTTGCGCGCGTTGACGACGGTGGAGACGTAGACCCGGGCCATGGCGCCTCAGCTCCTTCTTGCGCGGCGCGCGCTCGGCGGCAGCTCGGCCGCCGGCGGCTCGCGGCGGGCGGCTTGCGCGTCGCCGTCGTCGCCCTTGCGCGACGATCCCTGATGCCCTGCATGTCGCGCGCCTCGCGGATCAGGCCCGGCATCTTGGCGAGGCTGCCGCCCTCGACGCCGATGTCGGACAGGATGGAGTCGATCAGCGGCGCCTGCACGCGGTAGCGCAGCGCCGAGTCGATCACCTCGTCGGTGGCGCTGCGCCCGCCATTGCCGCCCGCCGTCGCCGTTGAGGCCGTCGACCTGCAGGATGCGGATGCCCTCGATCTTCTCCATCGGCTTGACGCTCTCGCGCACGATGCCCTCGATGCGGTCGAGCAGCTTGCGGCGGAACAGCGAGTAGCGCGCCTGGTCGGTCAGCACGTTCTCGGCCTCGTTGAGCAGCCGCTGCGCCTCGGCCTCGACCGCGGCGCGCACGCGCTCGGCTTCGGCCGCGATGCGCGTCTCCTCGGCCTGCTTCTCGGCGATCAGCACTTCGACGGTCTTGCGGCGCTTGGCGATCTCGCTCTCGCGCGCGGTGATGACGCGCTCGGCGGCTTCGGTCGCGCGCATGCGCGCATTCTCGGCCTCGGCCTGCGCCGCCGATTCCTCCAGCGACTTCTGATAGAGCGCGATGGCCTTCTCCATCATCGCGGTCTCGACGTCCTTCTCGCGCGTCGACCTCGAGCTTGCGCAGTTCGCGCTCGCGGCCGATGCGGGCCTCGTCGAGGCCGCGGTCGGAGGCGATGCGGGCGCGCTCGACCTCCTCGCGGCGAGGCGATCTCGGCCTCCTGCAGCGCCTGCACGCGGGCGACCTCGAGCTGCTCGATCGCGCGCCGGCGCTCCAGCCGCGCGGCCTCCAGCGCCTGCTCGCGCGCGACGTCGGTGGTCTCGATCTCCTTGCGCGCGACGATCTCGGCCTGCTTGACCTGCGCGGTCGGCGTCGATGCGCTCGGAGCGCTTGGCGGCGAGCGCGATCACGCGCTCCTCGTCGGCGAGCTCGATCGCCTTCTTCTGCGTCGATGTTGAGCACCTCGCGCGTCTTCGAGGAGGCGATGCGCTCGGCTCTCCAGCGCGAGCTCGACATCGATGCGCTGGCGCTCGATCGCGTCGCGCCGCTTCAGCTCGGCGGCCTCGATCGCCTCGGTGCGCGCGATCTCGAGCGCCTCGCGTCTCCTGCTCGGCGCGGATGCGCTCGGCCGCGACCACCTTCTCCTGCGCGATGCGCGCCGCCTCGATCGCCTCGCGCGAGGCGATGTCGGCCTCCTCGACTGCGCGCGGTTGCGGGCGATCTCGCAGCGCGCGCGACCGCGCTCCTCCTGCGCGATGCGGCGAGGCTTCGGTCGTCTCGCGCGCGGCGATGCCGGCGACTTCGAGCGCCTGGTTGCGCTCGATCTCGAGCGTGCGCGTCGCCTGCTCGGCGCCGATGCGCTCGGCCGCGAGCGTCCGCTCGCGCGCGATCCGCGCGGCCTCGACCGCCTGCTGCGCCGCGATCTCGGCCTCCTGGATCGTGCGCACCTGCTGCGATCTCCAGCGCGCGGGTGCGCTCGTCGGAGGCGATGCGCTCGGCATTGACGGTCATGGTCTGGGCGATGCGCGCCTTCTCGGTCGCCTCGCGGGCCGCGATCTCGGCCTCCTCGACCGCGCGGGTGCGCTCGATCTCGCGCCGGCGCGTCTCTTCCTCGTTGGCGATGCGCGCGTCGGTCACGACGCGTCCTGCTGGATGCGCGCCTTCTCGACCGCCTCGCGCGCCGCGATCTCGGCTTCCTCGACCGTGCGCGTGCGCTCGATCTCGCGCTGGCGCACCTCGCGCTCGGAGGCGATGCGCGCGGTGTCGACCGCGCGCTGGTTGGCGATGCGCGCCTTCTCGATCTCCTCGCGCGCCAGCAGTCTCCTTCTCCTCGACCGCGCGCGTGCGCTCGATCTCGCGCTGGCGGGTCTCGCGCTCGGAGGCGATGCGGGCCTCGGCGATCGCCTGCTCGTTGGCGATGCGCGCCTTCTCGATCGCCTCGCGCGCGGTGATCTGCGCCTGCTCGGCCTCGGTCTCGCGCAGCGCGCGCTCGCGCGCCACTTCGGTGCGCTGCAGCGCGCGGCGCATCTCGATGTCGCGCTCCTGTTCCAGCCGCGCGGTCTCGCTTTCGCGCTCGATGTCGAGCGCCTGCCGCTCGGCTTCGAGATTGCGGGTGCGGATCTTGATCATCGAGTCCTGCTCGATGTCGTTGCGCAGCTTGCGCCTGGCCTCGATGTCCTCCATCAGCCGGGTCAGGCCTTCGGCGTCGAAGCGGTTCGACGGGTTGAAGAATTCCAGGTCGGTCTGGTCGAGATCGGTGATCGCGACCGATTCCAGTTCGAGGCCGTTCTGCGCCAGCGCCTCGGCCGCGGCCGCCTTGACGCGCGCGACATATTCGCCGCGCTGCTCGTGCATCTGCTCCATCGTCATCTCGGCGGCGACCGAGCGGATCGCGGAGACGAACTTGCCGGACAGCAGCGCGTGCAGCTGCTCCGGCTCCAGCGTGCGGCGGCCGAGCGTCGCGGCGGCGATCGCGACCGCTTCCCGCGTCGGCCTGCACGCGGACGTAGAAATCGGCCTCGATGTCGACGCGCATGCGGTCGCGGGTGATCACCGCGTCCTGCTTCGCCCGCGTGATCGCCCATCGGCAGCACGTTCATGTTGACCGGCGTGTAGTCGTGGATGAACGGCAGCACGAAGGCGCCGCCGTTGATCACGACGCGCTCGCCGAGGAAGCCGGTGCGGACGAACGAGACTTCCTTCGACGAGCGGTGATAGAGCCAGTTGACGATATAGACGACGATCACGATCACGATGATCGCGACGATCAGCCAGAGGATCAATTCGCCGATCAGAATCCCGGACATCTTCTCTCTCCCTTGACGTCGGCGCTTAGCGCGCGCCGATCGCCTTGAACTTGCGAACCTGCTCCGTCAGCGCCCGCTCGACCGGCAGGCGCTCCATCGAGGAAGCGCCGTAGAAGCCGTGGCATTTGCGGGTGTTCTTCATGATGAAATCGGCATCCGCCGGCTCGGCGATCGGACCGCCATGCGCGAGCACCAGGATGTCCGGATTGACGCTGAGCGCCGCCGCGGCCCAGGCGTCGATCAGCGCGGGGCAATCCGCGAGCTTCAGCGCGGTCTGCGCGCCGATCGCGCCGCCGGTGGTCAGGCCGAGATGGCAGACGATGATGTCGGCGCCGGCGATCGCCATCGCGGCGGCCTCGGCCTCGTTGAACACGTAAGGCGTCGTCAGCAGGTCCTTCTCGTGCGCCTTGGCGATCATGTCGATCTCCAGCGCGTAGGACATGCCGGTCTCTTCGAGATTGGCGCGGAAGATGCCGTCGATCAGGCCGACGGTCGGGAAAGTTCTGCACGCCCGCGAAACCGAGTGCCTTCAACTCATCGAGGAACACGTCCATGTCGCGGAACGGATCGGTGCCGTTGACGCCGGCCAGCACCGGCGTTTGCGTCACCACGGGCAGCACCTCGCCCGCCATCTCGACGCACGATCGCGTTGGCGTCGCCATAGGGCATCAGCCGGCGAGCGAGCCGCGGCCGGCCATGCGATAGCGGCCGGAATTGTAGATCACGATCAGGTCGACGCCGCCGGCCTCCTCGCATTTGGCCGACAGGCCGGTGCCGGCGCCGCCGCCGACGATCGGCTCGCCGCGCGCCGCCATGGCGCGGAATTTCTTCAGCAGCGCCGCTGCGTTCAAACCGCGCCATCGGTCACCTCGCCACTCTGCGGCGCGCGCCGGCGCGCCCGAGCAGGCGCACGGAACGCGCCGACGACGGCGGCGGCGAATTCGGGATCGTTGATGTTGCGCTTGATGCGGATGAGCTGGCGGTTGCCGGTCGCGCGCACCGTCTGCTCCAGCGCGCGGAACAGCGCCGCGTCGGCTTCCGGATCCCAGAACGGCTGGCCCGGCGCGTCGAGCGCGGAGACGCCGCCCTCGGGCAGGAAGAAGCGCACCGGCCCGTCCATCTGGTTGAGCCGCTCGCCGATCCAGCGGCCCATGCGCGTCGTTCTCCTCCGCCGTGGTGCGCATCAAGCGTCACCTGCGGATTGTGGACGTGGAACTTGCGGCTGCCGATAGCGCTCGGGGACGGTGTCGGGCGCGCCGAAATTGACCATGTCGAGCGCGCCGACCGAGCCGACATAGGGCAGGCGGCTGCGGATGATCGCGCCGAAGCGATCCTCGGTCGCCGGAAACACGCCGCCCATCAGCAGGTCGCAGACCTCGGTGGTGGTGAGATCGATGACGCCGGCGAGCAGGCCGGAATCGACCAGCTTCTCCATCGACCGGCCGCCGACGCCGGTGGCGTGGAACACGAGGCATTCGAAATCGTCGCGCAGATCGGCCGTGATCTTCTGCACCGCCGGCGTCGTGACGCCGAACATGGTGATGCCGACCGACGGGCAGATCGGCTACGATCGCGCGCCGGCTTGGCGCGCGCTCATCGAGCCGCGCCTTGACCATGCCGACCACGGCGTTGCGCGCCGTTGGCGAGCACCGTGCGCGAGATCGAATTGAGGCCCTGCACGTCGGTGACCGAATACATCATCGTGATGTCGGCGGGGCCGACATAGGGGCCGACGTCGCCCGAGGCGACCGAGGAGATCGATCAGCTTCGGCACGCCGACGGGCAGCGTGCGCATGGCCGGCGCGACCAGCGAGGCGCCGCCGGAGCCGCCGGCCGAGATGATGCCGGCGACATTGCCCTGCCGACGCAGCCAGTTGGCGAACGCATCCGCCATCGCGGCGACCGAGGCGCCGCGATCGGCGCCGAACACGGCCGCGCCGCCGCGCGCCGTGGTTGAGCGCGATCTCCTGCGCCGAGACATCGCAGGTCGCGGGCTTGCCGCTGGTGGAGACGTCGACCAGCCGCGCCCGCAGGCCGCTCGCGGCGATGATGTCGCGGATGAAGCGCAGCTCCGTCGCCCTTGGTGTCGAGCGTGCCGACGACCAGCACGACCGGCGGCCCGGACGGCCGCGTCGCGACGGCTCGCGCTCGGCGGCGCGTCGCCTCTTCGAGCCGCGCGACGCCGGTCGAGAGCGTGCGCGCCGCCGCCTCGATCCGCGCGATCGGGACCGGCTGCGACCAGCGCGTCGGCGGCGTCGGGTTGGAGACGTAGACGCGGATCGGGCCCGCCGGCGCGCGCGGGCTGCGGCGACGGCCGCCGTCGCGGCCGTCGCCGCTTCGGCGTCCGGTTCGCCTGCCTCGGCATGGCACGCCGACGCCGAGCAGCCGCTGCTGCAGCTCGCGGTCGGCGGCCAGCCGCGCCGAATTCGATGATGCGGTTGATGCGGCCATTGACCATGATCGCGACGTTCTTCGAGATCGCGGTCGCGACGCCGATGTTCTGCTCGATCACGAGCACCGACGATCTCGCCCTCCTCGCCGAGGCGCACCAGCATCTCCTCGACCTGGGAGACGATGACGGGCGCGAGGCCTTCGGTCGGCTCGTCCATGATCAGCAGCTGCGGGTTGGTCAGCAGCGCGCGCGAGATCGCCAGCATCTGCTGCTCGCCGCCGGAGAGCTGGCCGCCGCCATTGTTCTTGCGCTCGGCGAGGCGCGGGAAGGTGTCGTAGATGCGCTCGACGGTCCAGGCGCCGCGCCGGATGCCGGCGGTCAGCCGCAGATGCTCGTCGACGCGTGAGCGAGCGCCAGAGCCGCCGGCCCTGCGGCACGTAGCCGACGCCGAGCCGGGCGATGCCGGCGCGGAGCGAGCCGAGGTGATGTCCTGGCCGCGCACGCGGATCGAGCCGCCGCTGGCGCGCAGCAGGCCCATGATGGTCTTGCACAGCGTGGTCTTGCCCATGCCGTTGCGGCCGACCACCGAGAACACGCCGGACTCGAGCGTGAGATCGACGCCCTGCAGCGCGTGCGAATGGCCGTAGTAGACGTCGAGGCCGCGGACCTCGAGGGCGGCGCGCGTGGAGCGGCGGGCTCACTCATGGCCGCCTCCGAGATAAAGCTCCTGCACCTCGGGATCGGACTTCGATCTCCTGCGGCACGCCTTCCTTGAAGATGCGGCCGTTGTGCATCATCGTGACGCTCTCGACCACGCGCAGCGCGACGTCCATGTCGTGCTCGATGATGATGTAGCCGATATGCGCGCGGCAGCGAGGTCAGGATCTCGATCAGCTCGCGCCGCTCGGTCGGCGACAGGCCGGCCGCCGGCTCGTCGAACAGGATGAAGCGCGGCGCGCCGGCGAGCGCCAGCGCGATCTCGAGCTGGCGCTGCTGGCCATAGGCGAGCTCGGCGACGCGCCGGTCCTTCACCGGCGTCAGATGCACGGCCTGGATCAAGCTGCTCGGCCGCATGCATCAGCGCGTCGTTGGCGCCGCGGGCGCAGCAGCGAGAAGCGTCCGCGCGAGACGCCGCGGCAGGCGAGATAGACGTTGTCCTGCACGGTGAGGCCGGGAAACAGCGCCGAGATCTGATAGGTGCGGCGCAAGCCCCGGCGGATGCGCTCATAGGGCGGGAAGCGGGTGACGTCCTCGCCGAAGAAGCGGATGGTGCCGGAGGTCGGCGGGAAGTCGCCGGTGATGCAGTTGAACAGCGTGGTCTTGCCGGCGCCGTTGGAGCCGAGCACCGCGCGCCGCTCGCCCGGCCGCACCGTGATGGTGACGTCGGTCAGCGCCGCGAGCGCGCCGAACATGCGGGTGACGCCGCGCAGCTCGAGCGCCGCGCCGGCGCCGACCGCGGAGAGGCGCTGCGCGACGCTATCCATGACGCGCGCCCTCCGCTGCGTCGCGCGGCGACCGGTTCGCGGCGCCAGCGCTCCCACAGGCCGATCACGCCGTCGGGCGACCAGAACACGATGACGAGGAAGCCGAGGCCGATCAGCAGGCGGAAGCGGTTGCCGTCGAGCCCGACCTCGACCAGGAAGTCGAGCGCGAAGGTGCGCAGCAGGACGAAGATCAGTGCGCCGATGAACGGCGCCGATCGGCCGGGTGATGCCGCCGACCACGGCGATGATCAGGATGTCGATGCAGCGCTCGACCGCGACCGAGCCCGGCGAGATCTGCCGGTAGTTCCAGACCTGCAGCACGCCGCCGAGCGCCGCGATGAAGCGACGCGAACGCATAAGCCGCGACGCGATGGGCGTTGACGTTGAAGCCGAGCGCGGCCATCCGGCGCGGATTGTCGCGCACGCCCTGCAAGCGCGAGGCCGAACGGCGCGCGCGCGATGTAGAGCACCGCGAAGTAGCAGAGCGCGGCGACGCCGAGCGTCACATAATAGAACGGGATGTCGGCGCGCCAGTCGACGCCCCAGAAATGCGGCGTCGCGATGGTGTTGATGCCGGTGTGGCCGTTGAAGATCGCCTAGTTCTGGTTGGTGAAGTAGTAGAACGCCGCGCCGATCGCGAGCGTGATCATGATGGTGTAGATGCCCTCGGTGCGCACCGCGAGCGCGCCGCCGAGCGTGCCGAACAGCGGTCGCGAGCGCCAGCGCCATCGGCGTCGCCAGCCACCAGGGCCAGCCCAGGCTGATATTGGCGCTGCCGCTGACGCCGAACACGCGCGACCATGTAGCCGGCGAAGCCGGCGATGGTGAGCTGCATCAGGCTGACCATGCCGCCATAGCCGGCCAGGAACATCAGGCTGAGCGCGATCGATGCCGAGGATCAGCGTCGTGCCGAAGATCTCGATCAGGAAGAAGCCGTTGGCGATCAGCGGCATGATCAGCAGGATGACCGCGACCAGCCACGGCAGCGGGATGTTCGCTGATCGACCAGCGGCGGCGCGCCGGGCTGCTGCCGCGCCGCGGTGGCCGGCGGCTTGGCTTGCAGATGCGCGCGTTCGGCAAGCGACATCGTCAGCGCCTCGCCAGCAGGCCCTGCGGCCGCAGCGCCAGCACGAGCACCATGATCAGGAAGGTCACGACGATGGCGTAGGTCGGGATGTAGACCGAGCCGAGCTGCTCGGCGAGGCCGATGATCAGCGCGCCCAGCGCCGCGCCGGGAATCGAGCCCATGCCGCCGACGATCACCACCACCAGCGAGGCGAGCAGGAAGCGGTGTCCTCGCCGGGCGACAGCGACTGGAAGGTGCCGCCGACCACGCCGGCGATGCCGGCGAGGCCCGCGCCGAACGCGAACACGCACGACGAACACGAGCTGGATGCGGACGCCGGTCGCCGCCAGGATGTCGCGGTCGTCGACGCCGGCGCGCACCATCATGCCGACGCGGGTGCGGTTGAGCGCCAGCCACATCACGATGCCGATCACGACCGAGGCAGCGAAAATCACCAGCCGCACCATCGGATATTGCAGATAGACCGCCTCGCCGGAGGATTTGACCGCGGTGACGAACGGCAGCTGCGATCGGGCCGATCAGCCAGCTCGGGGTCTGCGATCTGGTAGAAGTCGCCGCCGCAGACCCACAGCATCAGGTCGGCGAACACGATCGAGAGCCCGATCGTCACCATGGTCTGGCGCAGGTCCTGCGCCCTCCATGCGGCGGAACACCAGGAGCTGCAGCAGCACGCCGACCAGCGCCGACCACGATGAAGGCGGCGATGAAGCTGAGCAGCCAGGAGCCGGTCGCAGGTGCTGACGGCGTAGCCGATATAGCCGCCGAACAGATAGAGCGAGCCATGCGCGAGGTTGACGTTGCGCATCAGGCCGAAGATCAGGGTGAAGCCGCTCGCCACCAGGAAATAGAGGCCGCCGAGCGTGATGCCGTTGAAGCACGGCATTGAGGAACACCTTCTTGCGGCCGACCGCCTCCTCGAGCCCCGGCGGCCACGCCGCGAAGACAGCCAGAGCAGCACGCCGACCGCGATCAGCATGATCAGCGCCCAGGCCGGATGGCGCTCGATGAAGCGCGTCAGGGTCATGGTCGGTGCCGGCTCGCGGCGGCGCGCTGCATGGACTCTTCCTGCCCGAGCCGCGGCCTTGTTTGTTCTTGGAGGGCTATTGCCCCGGCCGCGTTGTCGGCGATCCTAGCGACGCCGCGCAGCGCGGCATTTGACCGTCAGTCTCTTTTCACGTGCCGCGACTGCGTCAGGCGCGCAGCACCTTGGCTGCACGGCGATAATCCGTCGGGGCCATGCCGACATTGGCGGCGAAGAAGCGGGTGAAGCCGCTCTGCGAGGAGAAGCCGAGGTCGAAGCCGATATCGGCGATCGGCGCCTCGGTCGCGACCAGCGCGTCCAGCGCCTGCTCCATGATCAGGGTGTTGAGATAGAGATGTGGGCGTGACGCCGGTCTGGGTGCGGAACAGCCGATAGAAATGCGGCCGCGACAGCCCGGACTCGCGCGCGATGCGATCGAGTTCGAGCTCGGCGCCCGGGCTTTCCGACATCAGCCGGATCGATTTGCGGACGCGGAAGTCGGTCACGCCGGCGCAGCTGCGCGGTTCCGGCTCGGCCGCATCGCATTGCCAGCTCTCGTCGTGGCAGACGTCGATCAGCTGCCGCAGCTCGCAATCGAGGCTGGAGAGCGACGGCGCGCCGCACACCAGCGCCGCGGTGCGCCGGATCTGCTTGTCCAGCGCCGCAGTGCGGTGGAAATAGGTGCGGCCGAAGCGAAGCGGTGTGCCGCTCGCGACGTCGGGCGCGAACCATTCGGCATTGACGTAGAGCACGAAGAAGACCGCGCCGTCGTCGACGTCCGCGGGCAGGAAATTATGCGGCTCCCACGGATTGACCGCGACGATCGCGTGCTCGTCGAGCCGAAAGCGCCGGTCGCAGACGTCGATGCGACGCCGGCGTGCCGCCGACATGGAAGATCAGATGGCCTTCGCGGTGCGCATGCACGTTGAAGGGCCGGTTCAGCTGATAGACCGTGGCGCGACCGAACCGGCCATGGAAGACGGCGAGCGCCCTGCTCATGCCCTCCCTCCCGAGGCATGCTGGTGTCTTTCGACCGCCGCCCCGGCGGCTGGATGCGCTTACGGCGCCCAGCGAGCTTTCCGGACCGGCAGAGGCTCTGCACTTCCTTGTCGTCTTCTCGTGTTGCCTGAGCGTTCCTCATCACACGCGGGAATGCAAGCGCCGTGCGCATCGGACGCACGGCCCTCGCAGTCGCAACAAATAGGTCAGTACTTCTTGCATTCCGGCACGGTGCGGCTCGGCAGGCCGATCTTGGCGAACACCGCCGGATCATAGCCGAGCGTCTGGTTCACGTTCGGGATCACCTTCACGACCTTGGAGAACAGCGCGCCCTTGCCGTCATCGACCACCTCGGTGACGAAATTGGTGCCGATCGCCTGGCGGTTGGCATCGAGCTTGATCTTGCCGTTCGGCGCGTCGATCTCGATCTTCGCCAGCGCGTCCTTGAGCTTGGCCTGGTTGTCAGCTGAGGTCGCCATTGACCTGGCGCAGCGCCAGGATCAGCGCCATCGTCGCGTCATAGTAATTGGTGGCCAGCAGCGACGGGCTCGGGAAGCGCTTGTCCGGCGGGAACGCATCCTGATAGGCCTTGACGAATTTCTGCCAGTTCGGATCGTCCCAGGTGTCGGCCTGGCCGCGACGCCGCGATGGTGCCGATCAGCGCGTTCTTGGCGCTGCCCTTCGAGGACAGGATGGTCTGGTCGATCATGATCGAGCCGCCCATCAGATGCGCCTTGCCGCCGGCCTGCTGATACTGGTTGAGGAAGTTGACGGCGTCGGCGCCGCCGAGGCCGAGATAGATCGCATCGACATCGTCGGGCAGCGCCGCGATGACGGAGGCGAAATCCTTGGTGCCGAGCGGCACCCATTGCCGGCTGGTGACCTGGCCGCCGGCGGCGCAGAATTCCAGCACCAGGCCGAACACCTGGGTGTAGACGAAGGAATAATCCTCGCCGACGGTCGCGATCTTGCGATAGCCCTTGGTGTCATAGGCGTATTTGCCCAGCCCCACCTGCCACTGCGCGCCGTCCATGTTGTAGCGGAAGAAATTCGGCGCCGGATCGACGTAAGTAGTCTCCTGCGCGCCGGAGGCGGCGTTGATGAAGGTCAGCTCCGGATGGGTCTTGGCGAAATTCTTCACCGCGATGCCTTCGTCGCCGGACAGCGGCGACAGCAGGATCTGCACGTGATCCTGCTCGATCAGCTTGCGCACCGCGCGCACGGCGGAATCCGGCGTGGCATCGGTCGAGGCGACGACGAATTCCAGCTCCTTGTCGCCGATATTCTTGCCGAGCACGTTGAGCGCGGTCTGGAAGCCGCGCATGCCGTCCTCGCCGAGTACCGTGTAGGTTCCCTCCAAGGTCGCGGTGACGCCGATCTTGATCTTGTCGGCCGCATGCGCCGTGGTCGCCAATAGCAGCGCCGTGAGCGCCGCGAGCCCCAAACCGCCTCTCACCATCGTCGATCCTCCCTTGTGCGCCGGATCGTTGCCGGCTTGATGTGACGGGACCGTGTGCGTTGCGCGGCCCTCGTGTTGGTCACAAGGCTAGCGCAGGACGGGCGGCCGGCGCGCCGCGTCAGGCGTGCGCGGCTTGACGGGCAGTCTCATTTTGCATGCTGCGCCGCGGCTTGCGATTGCGGCGCAACACGCGCTTGCGCGGGCGATCGTGGCCGCTCTCCTTGTCATGGCCGGGCTTGACCCGCTTGCGGGGCCGAAACCCCTTCGGCGCGCCGAAGGCGCGGCCATCCATGCCTTCGACGCGACAGCGGACGAGCGTTCCGATCCCACTATCAAACAGCGCAGCCGCGCGCATCCTCGCGGCGCATTGCACCCGAGTCCTGGCGGCATCATCGCCCTCGAATAACGAGAGGGCGCAGGGAAGGCCGGGAGCTCGCCGCCCCCATGGCCCGCGTGCGAAAAGAATGCACGCGGCGGTTACCACAGGTTCGGCCGAGACATCCCGGCCTTCCCTGCGCGATGGTGTGACAGTTGCTCCGCGCTCTCCCCGGGGACCGGCTTGTTTGCCCCCGTCCGCGTGATGCGAAGCATCATCGCGTTGCGACAACGCTGACGCGTTGCGCAGGCATCAGCACCGGGATGCCAGGACCACACGGCTTGGCCGTCCGCAACGGCGCGTTCGTCCGCGTGATCAGATCACGCTTGCGCCCTCGCGGCCCACCGCTCCCCGCACTCCACGTATCGTGACGACGCGTACGCCCCTCTGCATGAGGCGGGATAGGGGCAGGATGCAGCTGATTTGGGGTCAGCTCAAAGCGGATTATTTTTCGCGCGAGATCTGGACAGGGGTGATCGTGTTGGAAGGACGATAGAAACTAGCTTTTGGGCGCAACGTGATTTCAGCCTCGTTAGGTTGCGCCGGGGCTCATGCCATCGCCCATTCGCGCGACAGCTGCTCCGCTTGTCGAGTAGGGTCCGCATCGCTTCAGGCGCGGCACGTTGCGCGCGCCTACACGCGCTGGGCAAGGGCCTGCACCCCGGCGGCGCTGAATTTCGGCGATTGCTTCGCCTATGAGCTCGCCATGGAGCGCGGCACCCCGCTGCTCTTTGTCCGCAATGATTTCGCACGGACCGACTTGCAGCGCGCCCTTTGATTGACCAGCCGCATACCGGCGCGCCGCGGTCGCGCGGTCAATCCAGCTTCCCATATTTCCTATGCGATCTGATGATGTTCCTGCTCGACACGAATGTCATTTCCGAGTTGAGGCGGCCGGACAAGGCCGATCGCAATGTCCTGGCGTGGTCGACCGTCAAGCCGCTATCGGTGTTCTTCCTATCGGCGATCTCGGTCCTCGCAATCGAACCTGGACGCGCTGAGGATCGCTCGCAGGGATCGCGTGCAGGGCGCATCGTTGCGAAACTGGATCGACCAGCAAATCCTGCCCCGCTTCGATGGACGTATCCTACCGATCGATGCCGTCGTGGCTCAGCGATGCGCACAATTCCATGTGGCTGACCCACGCGCCGAACACGACGCCCTGATCGCCGCGACCGCTTTGGTTCACGGCCTGAGCGTCGTGACACGAAAGTCGCCGGCTTCGCCGCGACCGGCGTTGCACTCGTCAATCCATGGCAGCCGGAATAGACGAGCAATAACACAACGCCGAGGCCGGTGACTTTCGACACTCAGCCGCCGATCAGTGCGGCCCAAGCTACTACCCCCCGCAACACTTCTTGTACTTCTTCCCGCTCCCACACGGGCACGGATCATTACGGCCAACCTTCGTCGTACCCGAACGCGCAGGCTGCGGCGTCGAGACCTGCGGCCGTTGACCGATCAGCCGTGCGCCGGTGTCGCCGCTGACGAAGCGCCAGGCGCCGCGTTCGCCGCGGCGGAATTGCGAGACCTCGTGATGCTCCATGACCTGGCCGTTCTGGCTGTAGGTGGCGGCGAAGGCGACGACGCCTTCCCGATCGGCTCGGCCGCCGCCTTCGACGAATTGGATGCGAAGGCCAAGCCATTTCGACTGCGTCGCCCAGGCCGTCGCGGCGGCGCGATCGAATGCGGCACGGTCCTCGGCTGCAAGCGTGTCGGCGATGTAGTCGATGTCGCCACGCGTATAAGCAGTGTAGCGCGAGCGCATCAGCGCTTCGGCCGTCGGCGGGCTCGCCTCGCCCGCGAGATACGGCCCGCAGCAGGCTTCATAGTCGAGAGCAGAACCGCATGGACATGGCATGATCAGAGGCTATCACGGTCGCGCGCGATCGGAAAACCGGGACTAACAATCGGCGCACCGCCTTATGACCAGATGCCTCGGACCTGACGGCCTCACACGCCTCGTCCGCGTGCGGCGAACCATCCGGGCTGCGCCTTAGTCGTCACTCCAACGATCGCGCCCCGCCCAATAAGGGCAGTATGGACAATCCTCGCCTGCCGGATAATCGATCTCCTCCTCATGCGGGCAGCCGATGATGCGATCGACCATGGAGACAGAATGCACGCCGCTGCTACGCAAATGCTCGGCAATCGCCGAGAAGATCGACGCATCTTCCCGCACGTCACTGCTTTCCGAAATCCAACGCCGCACATCCGCCTGCGCGCCTTCATGCGCAATGACGCCGACGGCGACCTTGGAAGCACGATCGCGATCGGGCCCATAGAAGGCGATGGTGCCGACCGGATAACCTCGCATGCCCTGCTTGGCTTTTTTCCTGAGCCATTTTTCCGGTTGAGGGCCGATCTTCATGGACGCTGCTCGCACTCGGTGACCGATGCCGCACGGACATCGCATGATCAGAGGCTAACACGGCGGCGTGCGATGAAAAACGCGATCACAGGATTCGCGTGACGCTTTTATGATCGCACCCGCTGTGACTGCAAAGACGCACGCGGCCTCGGCCTCGCGCACGGCGTGCGGACGATCATTTCGCACGGGCGAATCACGTGTTAACCATTGGGTAAGAAGTGGGTGTTGGGCGCTCAGTTGGCCGGCCCGGCCCCGCGCGGATCCAGTTTTTCGGACGTCCAGCCGTTTCATCAAACGTGGCGTTCCGCGCCGCGAGCCGCTTCGCATCATCAGCGAGGGCGGCCGCGCGATCCCCGACGCACCTTTTTTCGCGCGATGGCTGCCAAGCCGCGATCGATGAAAAGCCCGCGATCAATGCGGGCCGCTGCCTGACTCCTCATTCTGCATCACCTGATGCCGGCGCGATGGCGTGGCTTAAGAGCCATGCGGGCGCAGCCGGGGCATCACGACCGAATGGAGCGGCTCCGATGGCCGATGAATCAGTTGCCTCAATCATCCCCTGGCATCCACCCCAGGCCACCAAGCCACCCCAAGCCAAGCCTCAAGCCAAGCCTCAAGCCAAGCCCGCGCGCGTCGGCAAGCCACCAAGCAAGCCGCGCAAGCCGTCCAAGATCCAAAGCAAACCCAAGCTCTACGCCGCCAAAACCAAGGCCGCCGCCGCTGACGATGATGAGCTGAACGGCTCCGAGGCCCTGATCGCGCCTGATTTCCTGGAGCTGGTCGAGGCACAGGCCAGGCGCCCGGCGCTGCCGGCCAGTACGCGGCGGCAGAGCAGCGCGAACACGCAAGCTCTCGCCGCGGCGCCCGCCGCTTCGACGGCGCCTGTTTTGCCGGCGGAGCCTGTGGCATCGGCGGAGCCCGCTTTGCCGATGGAGCCGCCTGCATCGGAGCGCGTCGCGCCCGACGAACAGGTTGCACGACCGCACGCACGGCCGAGCGCCTCCGCACTGCTGCTGCGGGCGGCCGCACTGGCGCTGGCTGGTGTCGGCATGGCGATGAACGGCTGGTTCGCCCAATCGCTGGGATCGAGCAGCGTCGCCGGGTGGCTGTTTCTCGCCATCGGCCTGGCCGCCGATCTGGTCGCGCTGGTCATGCCGACCTGCGCCGCACGGCTGTGGCACGACCGCCATCTTGCCACCGCGCTGGCGGGATGGGCGGTGTGGACGCTGACCTTCGTGTTCGCCGTCACCGCCGGCATCGGCTTTGCCTCCACCAATATCAGCGAGGTCGCGTTCGCCCGCGCGCAGCGCATGACGCCGGCGATTTCGGCCGCGCAGGCGCAGCTCACCGATGCGATGGCCGCGCGCGACCGCGAATGCAAAGGCGGCGTCGGGAAATATTGCAGGGAGCGCGAGGCTGCGGTGGCCGAGCGCCGGCACGCCTTCGACGCGGCGACGCAAGAGGTGGCGCAGACCGCCGATCCGCAGACCGAGGCCGCGATCAAGCTCGTCGCCTGGCTGTCGCACGGCCTGCTCAGGCCGGAAGCCGACGACTTCGCCATGCTGCGGCTGGTGCTGCTGGCCCTGTTGCCGCAGTTCGGCGGCATCCTGCTGATGGTCGGGCGGCGCGCGTAAACGCCGCGCGCGCTGCAACGGCGGCACATCAGCCGCCCGGAACCGGGTTCGCCCGGCGCCGTTGTCGGCTGGAGAGGCTCGAGCCAACGGAGTTCAGACATGGCCGACAACAAGGATCCGAACCAGAAGCAGCCCGGCGAGAAGAAGGAAGGCAAGTACCACTACAATCCGGGCAATCAGTCGGGCAAGGAACTCGGCATCGCCCATCCGGAGGGCGCGGACGAGCCCAAGAAAGAGCCGCTGCATAGCCGCCCGGAGCCGCGCCGCTAGGAATAGCGGATCGCAATTCTCATCATCTGCGCAAATGAAGGGCGAGCGCCGCGACCAGGCCGGCGCTCGCCCTCCGTGTTCGGGGTCGCGTCGGTCGATGAAGATGGGCACTGCTCATTTGCTGCGTCCAATGCAGCGCTACGACTTCGCGACAAGCTCAAATTTGCTCATCTGTTCGCGACCCGCCTGCGCGAACATGCTGAGCGCGAACCAGGAGGAGAAAGCGCGCATGTCGGCCCGCGACCCATCGAGACGCAACTGATCATCACGAATCGCCTGGTCGATACCTGCGCCGCGGCGTCGGCGAGCTTCGCCGCTGGCGAGGCGGCTCGTAGAGCAACCGCCTTATGATGCACGACCGTCTTTTGGCGTGAATCTCGGTTAGGAAGATAGCCGGACCAACTCGTGAGCGATGGCGGAGAGGGAGGGATTCGAACCCCCGATAGGCTTGCACCTATGCCGCATTTCGAGTGCGGTGCATTCAACCACTCTGCCACCTCTCCGGGCGCAAATCAGGAGGCTCGAGCCCCCCGGGTCGGGCGGTGTTCTAGGGCACGATGGCGGGGGTGACAAGGCGGCAGGCCGGATATTTCGCAATGAATAGCGCGCGAATCGCGGTTTTCCGGCGCATCCGACCGGCAGCGAAAAAGCAAGCCGGGAGAAGCACGAAACCAGCGCGGGATCAGAAGCGTGGGACCGCCATACGCGAAGACACAATGGCGGTCCCGTGCCGCTGCATCTTGGGGAACCGAACGGAAGAGACGGGGGTCAATCCGGCCGGTCTGAGCGACCGGGCAACCGTGGGCCATCGGCCCATGCGGTGCAACGCAAACCCCCTCTTAACCTAACCGGTCAAGGTTACCGGCCGCGCTGTTAACGACGGTGCGCGCCGCCTCTCCCGAGCCGCACCCGCGGTCAATCCTTCGCCTTCTTCTTGCTGGCCTTCTTGTCGTCGCCCTTCTCGTCGTCTTTGCTACCCTTCTTGCCGTTCTCCTTATGGCGGTTGGTGAAGCGCGCATTGCCCAGGCCAGTACCGATGGTCAGCACGCCCCAATGGGTGAAATCCTGCATGAAGGGGACTTCCGAGAGCCCCTGCACCACGCCGTCATTGTGCATCAGCACCGCGGTGTCGTGCTCGCCGATCAGCGGGATGGCCTCGACCAGGCTGACCGGCAGGTTGAACTTGCTGCTCTCCCAATTGCCCGGCAGGTTCTGCGCGCCCTTCTCGATGCTACCATCCTCATTGATGACGCCGGGGCAGGCGATGCCAATGAAGGGCGCCAGCCGCAAGCCCTCGGCTTCGGCCTCCACGATCAGGCCCTTCAGCATCTTCACCAGGCGCTTGACCGCGCCTTCCCGGGTCGGCTCGTCATCGGCGTGGCGCCACAGATCCGATTTCCAGACCGACGCCTTGGAGAGGTCCGGCGCCTTTTTCCAGCCGGTCTCGACCACGCCGCAGCGGATATTGGTGCCGCCGATATCGACCGCGAGGATGCTGTCAAAGGCTTCGAAGATCCAGGACGGCGCCAGATGCAGCGCGCCGACCAGGCCGGCATCGTCGGGATGATAGCGGATCGGCACCAGATCGACGTCGAACTTCTCGTCCTTCAGGATGATCTCGGTGCGGGCGATCGCGAGCTCGCCGAGCCGGGAGTCGCGAAAGCCACCGCCGACCACGATGCATTCGGTCTCGGCCCAGGCCTTGGTCCTGAGGAAGCGGCGGGTGACGTGGGCGAGCTCCTGCGCAAATTCCTCGATCGCCGAGTGCACCACGGCCGACGCCTCGGTGTCGTCACTGATCAGAATCGCGTCCAGCGTCTTCTTGGAAATGTTCTCCGACGGCTCGTCGCCGAACGGGTCCTTGCCGGACTTGCGCAGCGGCTTGCGCCAGCGGTCGAAAATCTTGCGGAACGCGCCCTTGGAGGCGCGATCGCCAAGGAAACCCTCGTCGTCCTTCAGCTCGATATTGAAGCTGTCGATTTCGACCGACGGCAGCCGCGCGGCGCCATGCCGGGCAATCCCGGTGGTGATAATCACGTCGTCGGCCATATACCCTGCCCTGTTCATCTGTACCGAGGGGCAACGGCGGGGGAACTCTTTGGTTTCAAAAGGGCGAATGGCGAGTAAAGGAGTAGCGAATAGGGTACCGCTGAGGCCAAACCGCCTTCTCCATTCTCTATTCGCCATTCGCCTTTTCCGGCTCGTTCACCTTGACTCGGCGCCGGGCGCGGCTATAAGTCCGCCTTCAACCGGCGCGGGTTTCTCGCGCCGCTTGTCGTTTGCGTGGATTTGGCAGGCCTTTCCTGCATTCGCGCAAGATGAACCGGGTGACAAGCCCGGCCTTAAAACTGAACCATAACGACTGAACAAGAAGCCGACCCGGGGCCTGCGCGCTCTGAGGCCGGGATCGAACACGAAGGAAAACAACGATGTTCGCAGTCATCAAGACCGGCGGCCGGCAATACCGCGTCGCACCGGATGATGTGCTCGAGATTGGCAAGATTGAAGGCGAAGTCGGCACCATCGTGCAGCTCGCCGAAGTGCTCGTGGTCGGCGGTGACACGCCGGTGCTGGGCCTGCCCACGGTGGCCGGCGCCACCGTCGCAGCCGAGGTGCTGGACCACAAGCGCGGCCCCAAGGTGATCGCGTTCAAGAAGCGCCGCCGCAAGAATTCGCGCCGCAAGCGCGGTTACCGCGACGAGCTGACGCTGCTGCGTATCACCGAGATCCTGACCGATGGCGCCAAGCCGAGCGTCGGTCCGCGCCCGAAGCGAGCCAAGGCAGAGCCGAAGGCTGAAGCGGCGTCCGCCGAGTAAGGTTTTTTCCGGTCGCGAAAAAGCACCGGTCCGACAGAATCTGCGCGCGAGGTTCGCGCGCTACAAATCGTGAATGATTCCTTCAAGGAATTGATCTAGAGATCATCCAGATCGGAGACGGGCCATGGCTCACAAAAAAGCAGGCGGATCCTCGCGCAACGGACGCGATTCGAAGGGCAAACGCCTTGGCGTCAAGGCGTTTGGCGGCGAACTCGTGATTCCCGGCAACATCATTGCGCGTCAGCGCGGCACGACGTGGCACCCCGGCCATAATGTTGGCATGGGTACCGATCATACTCTGTTCGCCAAGATCGAAGGTGTCGTGGAATTCCATGCCCGCGCGAACCGCACGTTCATTTCCGTGCGTCCGGTAACCGCCGAGGCTGCCGAATAGCGGTGGATGTCAATACGTCCGCCGGGTCCTGATGAACCGGCGGAGCATGAACTGGCTCTAAGGGGGAGGCGGGACACCGGCCTCCCCCTTTTGTTTTCGATGCGTTTTGTTGCGTTGATGGAGCCCGACATGCTGCAGGACATCCCGACATCGACGTTGCCTGAGCAGAGACCGCGCGTGCTCGAGACCGAGCGGCTGACCCTGCGTCCGCCGACATTGGCGGACGCCCGCGCCATCGCCCGCCTCGCCGACGATCGCCGCATTGCGGTCAATACCCGCCGCCTGCCTCATCCCTATGTCACCGATGACGCCGTCGATTTCGTGCGTCAGCTGGCCAATGGCGGACGCGAGACCGCATTCCTGATCGAGCACCAGCACGAGCCGATCGGCATGACCGGCATCGTCTGGCGCAAGCCCAACGCGCCGGAGCTCGGCTACTGGCTGGGCGTCGAACATTGGGGCCGGGGTTTTGGCACCGAGGCCGCGCGCGCGGCCGTCGATTTCTTCTTCGAGACGTTCGATGCGGAGCTCCTGCTCGGTTATGCGCGCGTGTCCAATCCCGCTTCACGCAACGTGCTGGAGAAGTGCGGCTTCCAATGGACCGGCGTTGAGTTGCATCGGTTCGAGGTGCTGGGATCGTCTGCCCCGGTCGATTCGTTCCGCCTGCCTCGCAATGCCTGGACCTCGCTGAAACGCTGGGCCGGCGTGGCACGGTCGGCGCGCGACGGCGATCACGGCCTCACGCCGGCGGATTGACCGCGCCACCCTCGCGCCCGAGCTTGCGCTCGCGCAAGAAGATGTAGAGCCCGGCGCCGATGATGATGACGGCGCCGGCGATCGTCGCCGGTTGTGGCACATCGCCGAATACGACGAAGCCGAACATCACCGCCCAAACGATCATCGTGTACTGATACGGCACCACCACCGAGGCCGGCGCCAGCTTCAGCGAGCGGTTGACGCAGAACAATGCCGTCACCGAGATCAGGCCGGCGGCCGCAAACAGCAGCAGGCTGCCATATGTCGGCGTCACCCATCCGAACGGCGCCATCACGGCGCCGAGCAGGAAGGTGCCGACGAATTGCGACGATGCCATCACGACATCGGGCGTTGCCCGCAGTGAGCGCGTGATCAGCATCAGGACCGAGAACGAGAAGCTGCCGCCGAGCGCGATCAGCGCCGGCAGGCTGAACGTCTGCGCCGACGGCCGCAGTGCAATGACGACGCCGCAGAAGCCGACCAGCACCGCGCACCAGCGCCGCCAGCCGACATGCTCGCGCAGCACCAGCGCCGACAGCGCGGTGACGAAGATCGGACCTGCGAGGTAATAAGTCACGACATCGGCGAGCGGCAGATAGACAGTGGCGAGGAAGAACGCCGCGACCTCCAGGGTCGACAGCACGACGCGGAACAGCTGCAGCCACGGCCGTTCGAGATTGCGGAATTGCGCGCGGTTTTGCCAGATCACCGGCGACAGCGCCAGCAGTGCGGCACAGGCGCGCAGCCACAACAATTGCCCGACCGCATAAGTACCGACGAGAAACTTGCCGAGCGCGTCGCCGAACGAGAACATCGAGATCGACAGCAGCATCAAGCCGATGCCGGCCAGCCGCGCGGCGCGCTCGTCATTGTCAACGGAAATGCGGGAGAGGAAGGTCATGGTCGTCAGCCGCGAAAAGGAAGCGTGCTTTATCAGGCTCGCGCCTCTCTCTCCAGCGTCATTCCGCGCTCCGTTCGCTCCGGTGCCATTCCGGGGCGCGCGTAGCGCGAGTCCGGAATCCGTCTAATCACGCGACATCAAACTTAATGGATTCCGGGCCCACGCCTTTCAGGCGTGCCCCGGAATGACGGAGGATGATTGAAGCAGCTGCCGCCCCGCGCTACCGGTTTGAGCGAACAACACCGTTACCTGAGGAACCGCCATGTCCGACTTCGATCCCGCCCATCACCGGATGGTGAGCGAGCAGCGCTGGTTCGAGGATTTCACCGTCGGTGAGCGCTTCGTGCTGCCGAGCCGCACCATGACCTCGGCGGTGTTCGCAGCGTTCCAGACTGCGAGCGGCGACACCCATCCCGTGCATTACGATGTGGAATATTGTCGCGCCCGCGGCATGCCGGACCTGCTCGCCCACGGCTTCCAGACCCTGATCCACACCGCGCCCGGCGCCGGCCTGTTTCCGTTCCTGGTCGAGGAATCGCTGGTCGGCTTCCTCGAACAGTCGAGCAAGTTCCTCAAGCCGGTCTATGCCGGCGATACCATTTACCCGGCGCTGGAGGTGAGCGAACTGGAGGGCGGCCGCAGCACCGGCGTCGTCGCTCTGCGCAGCACCATCTTCAATCAGCGTCGCGAGCTGGTGCTGGAGGGCCTGCAGAGATTTTTGATCCGGCGCCGGCCAAGTTGATGCTGCCGGTCAGCAGCGGACCCCCTGACACGAGAATCTCTCCAACCTGAACCATTCGGCCGTCGCGCATACTAACGAAAAGCGATTGATTGCGCGATGCAGAGCGCTTCGAGCAGGTGACGACGGCCGCTCGAAACATGTCGGAGGACAACCTCCTGGCGACGCCACATACCCTTATACCCCTCCCACCAATCAGCGACATCGTCACACGACAAGCATTTCACCTTGCGATACCTGCATCTGACATTGGAGCAGGCCCCTTGGCCGCCCAGCTTATAAAACCTAAGATGCCTGCCCCTCGTGATCGTGTACCGGATCAACATGAACGGTGATGCGGAGGATAGAGACAACAAGCTAGTTGTCCGAACCGAGCGGTCCGGCACAGCTGACGCTGGCTCGTGTCTCGTGCTTCAGCCGACCGTCGTTCTGTTGATTGATATGGTGGAGTCGGTGCGGCTGATGAGCGAGAACGAGGCCGCGACCGTTCATCGGTGGACAGAGTTTATCCGCTTCACCGCATCCGAGATATTGCCGCGCTATCAAGGCAGCCTCGTCAAAAGCCTCGGCGACGGCCTATTGGCGCGCTTCGACACCGTACGCAACGCCGTCGATGCCGCCGCCGAAATGCACCGGACACTCGCCGCGCGCAATGCCGGACTCCCGGAGGCTGAACATTTCCATCTTCGCGCGGGCGTCAATGCTGCGATGGCATGGAGCGACGGCATCGACATTTACGGGACTGGAGTAAACCTGGCGCAACGGCTGGCAACCCTGGCCGGTCCGGGTGAGACGATCGCAAGTGCCTCGGCACATGAGCAACTCGCACTCGCCCTGGCCAGTTTGGCTAATCCCGGCGAGACGATCGGCAGCGCCGCTGCGTGCGACGAACTGACGCATGGAGTGGACGCGGTTTGCGAAGATCTCGGCAACTGCATCCTCAAACATTTCGATAAGCCGGTTCGGGCATATCGCGTAGGTCCGGCAAGTCCGCATCCGACCATTACTGGGCGGCGCGATTATGGAGCAGCGATGCGGCCCAGCATCGCCGTGATTCCGCTATCGGCAAGAGCTGATTTTCCCCGGCTGTTCGACATCGGCAACCTGATCGCCGACAGCGTTATCTGGCGCCTGTCGAAGTCGGCCAACCTCAAGGTGATTTCCCGCCTTTCGACAGCCGTGTTCCGCGGACGGACGAGTGACGTTGATCGGGTGTCGGCTCATCTCGGAGCGGCCTACGTGCTCAGCGGCGCCTATGTCGTCAATGGCAGCGAGATCATGGTGACCGTGGAGCTCTCTGCGGCGCGCGATAATCAGGTGATATGGACCGATCGCCTCAACGGGCCACTCCAGGATCTGCTGAGGTCCGAAAGCGAACTGGCCGACCGCATCGCGCGGGCCGTTCACTTCGCAGTATTCGATGCCGAGGCCGACCATATCTTGACGCAGCCGCTGCCGACTCTCGAGAGCTATTCGCTGCTGCTCGGTGCGATCAAGTTGATGCATCGGTCTAGCAAGGAGGAGTTTCTCCAGACTCGTAAAATCCTTGATGAACTTATCAGTCGGCATAGTCGGATCGCGGCACCGCGGGCATGGCTTGGGCACTGGTACATCCTGCGGGTGACGCGGGGCTGGTCAGATGACCGGCAGCGCGACGCAGCGGAGGCGCTGAGCGCTACGCATGCCGCACTCGATCGCGATCCGTCTGACGCGCTCGCGCTGGCAACAGAAGGCTTCGTCTATTGCCACCTCTTCAAGGACCTGGACATGGCGCGCAAGCGCTGCGATGAAGCGGTGCTCGTAAACCCAAGCCATGCGCATGGCTGGCTCTTCCTTGGAACCGTCGAGGCGTTCAAGGGTCAAGGACCAGCGGCCGTTGAGGCAACGCGACGCGCGATGGAGCTCTCCCCGCTCGATCCGATGCGCTACTACTTTGAATCCCTTAGCGCTACGGCTGCACTATCCGCCCATCAATATGCCGACGCCGAAAGACTTGCGCGCTCGTCGCTGGCACTCAATCGCATGCATCCCTCCACGTGGCGGGCGTTAACCATCGCGCTCGTGTCGCAGGGGCGAATGGATGAGGCGCAGGCGGCACTGGCCAAGGTGCGGGAGGTCGACCCGACGTTGACGGTCGAGACATATCTTGCACGCATGCCGAACGCGCAACTCGACACAGGCCGGCACTGGGCACGATGCTTGGCGATGGCAGGTTTGCCGTCGGGAAACGGCAACTCCCACCGGCATTAATGGAAAAATATTGCTCGTGTGAAGCAAACCACATTCGGGATATGGACGACCGGGCGAGGTTCCTAGCAACGGCAGATCTACCATCGAAAAGCTGACTCAACTCACAGGGAGGCCGAAATGAGCCAACTGGGCGGAGCGGGCGGTGCAGGTGGAGCGGGCGGAGCCGGAGGTGCAGGTGGCGCCGGCGGTGCGGGCGGTGCAGGTGGTGCGGGCGGCGTAGGTGGTGCGGGCGGCGGAGTTGTCGGCACGCTCGGCGATGCCTATGTCAATCCGGTGATGGTGGATGCGCTGATCCACTCGCGAGAAGGGATCATCGTCCCCACGGACACGAGTCATTACGAACCACCCTTCCCGGGCATCGACGACCCCGATCAAATGGAGCGCTGGGAGCCATGGGTTCGTGCCTATGTTGCGATCGGCGAGATGCTGCAGGGCATCACGTTTCAGACCTCAGGCGCGAATGGATTTCAGGTCCTATCGTCAGGCAACCTGATTGCGGAGGTTCAACGACCGGCACAGGCGACCTTCGAGAGCCAGATTCCATTGGTTTTAAGCTGGGCGCGGCTACGCACTGAGCGGGCTACGGAAATCATGGCGCAGATCGATCCGCAATACGCGTTCTGGTCGTCGATCCTCTACCTGCATCCCGATCGCACCAGGCGTACCTTCGAACTCATCAACATGGTGCTGCAGTTCTGCATCTATGTGGAGATGCGGTTCAAACATGCGTTGGCGTGCTATCGCCCGGTCGAATACAACGCCGAGGTGCAGCCGATGATCACGACCCCGGGTCACAACACCTTCCCGATGGGACATGCGACACAGGCCTACGCAGTGGCCTGCGTGCTCAAGAAGCTGGTCAGCCTTGATCCAGCCGTACACCCGGCACACCAATGGGCGATCGACCAGTTGGACCGTCTGACGGCGCGCATCGCTACTAATCGCGTCGTCGCGGGCGTTCATTTCCCCGTCGACAGCATGGCCGGACGCATGTTGGGCGTGGCACTTGGCGAGTACTTCTACGGCCGCTGCACCGGTGACCAGACATTCATGAACCGGAAATTCCTGGCCACCGGAATAGATGGCGCCAATGCCACGACGGACTTCAATCCGTTCAACACGACAATCGCCCCGATTTAGGACCTTGGCCAGGGGCCGTTCTATTCTGCAACTGGAGGCGCCGGCGTCGTGCGATCCGATGTGATGAAGCACGTGTGGCACAAAGCTCGCAAGGAGTGGGCTGGCAGATTTGGCGTGCCATACTGACGGGGAGAGCAATCCATGCCCGACCGTGACAGCTACCCAAATTGCTTTGGCCCATACCTCCGGTACGCAATTTCCACGCGCTTTGAAGATTTCGAGTTTTTCGACGAGAAGGAGAATTTCAAGCTGTTCCTTCTCGTCGAGTTCAAAGAACCGGGACGGCAGAAACAGGAAGCGTTTGTGGACCTTCTGAATAGCGCCTTGCGCGGGCCTCATTCAGACACATCCAGCCGATCCGTCGAACTCGGCCCGGCCGACGACGACATTTCGTTTGGTACCTTGCGTGCCCCGACGGCCGCGGTGACACCCTTGGAACCGGGTGACCCCATATTCTCGTTGTGGGAACAGTACGTCTCCAAAGTCGAGCTATCGCTTCCCCTGAAACTGTCGGTGGCACCGCCAGTCGACAACAAGCGGACGGTCAACCAACGCTGGAGAGACGGAGGTTCGAAGCCGCTGCTGATCGGCACGATGGACGATGGCTGCCCCTTTGCCGCCGCGCAGTTTCTCAGGATCGCGGCGAACAGCCAGGTCAGCACCCGGGTGCGGGGAATTTGGGACCAGAACCGGCACAGGAATCCGGTCGATGTCAACACGCGCTCGTTCGGACAAAAATTGGCGGATTTCGCGTTTGGACTGGAATACCTCCGCAACCCGCTTTCGGCCAACCAGATCGGGCTGGACGAGTGGCTATCAATGCATACGACGCCAGCCGGCAGCATCAACGAGGACGGTTGCTACGCTGATGCAAAATTCACTCGGCTCGCCAGCCAGCAATCGCACGGCGCGCATGTCATGGACTTGCTTGCAGGAAGCACGCCGCTCTCGTCCCGGATCAGTCCCGGCGGGGACCGGCGGTATCCGCCGAGTTGGGCGCCCGGAAATCCAACGACAGACCCGGCTTGTGATGCCGACGTGGTGTTCGTGCAGTTTTCCAATGACTGCATCCGTGATGCGACCGGCGTATGGCTCAAGGCCTATGTGCTGGAAGGCATCCGCTACATTATGTCCTTCGCCGAGCCTAACGTGACCGAGAATGTGATCATCAATCTCAGCTATGGTCCGACGACGGGACCACATGATGGCACAGCCGAACTCGAGACAGCCCTGACCCAACTCGTCACCTATTACGATGGCAGTTCAGGAAAGCCGAAGCTCGACATCTTCCTGGCGGCGGGCAATTCATATCTCAGCGAAGAGCATGTCGTCTTCACAGGGGACAATCAACACCCCGACGTTGAATGGATTTGGTGCCTTCCTCCCGACAATACCGTGCTGTGCTTCGCGGAGATATGGACGGACGACACCAGCGCCGGTGGCATTTCAGTTACATTGACGTCACCCAGCGGCCAGATTCAGCTGATATCTGCGGGCGGCGTTGTCAGCACCACCCTGCCAACCGCTGGCGGCACCGTTCCCCAACTGATCGGCCCGATCGTATGGGGCAGCGACAGAATGTGGTTACTCGAAGTCGGGCCCACGGTCGCCGCGCCCGGAGTTGCAGCCAATGAGCACGGCGATTGGACCATCAGGATCACCGGCATTGGCGCAGGAAAGCAGATCGATGGGTATGTCGCACGAACGGATCCCAATATGGGCGTGACGACCGGCTCCAAGCGTTCGCTTTTTATCGACCCCGTTTGGGAACGAGACCGGTCGGCGGCGGCGAATTGCACTTTCGTCAACGGCGAATTCGACAAGACCGGATCCCTCGTCTCTCGCTTCGGTACCCTCAATGGGATCGCCACGGCCGACCAGTCCGCTGTACATGTGGCCGGCGGTTACATTCTTCTGGACGAGTGCAAGTCACCCTATTCGTCGGCCGGTCCGGCACGCGGCTATCCGGTTACGCCTCGTGCTGGTCCCGACTACGTGCTGCCTTGCGACGAATCCTATGCTCTCGCGGGCATACTTGCCGGAGGCACCAGGAGCGGCAGCGTTTTTCGTATGATCGGCACCAGTAATGCGGCACCAGAGCTGGCCCGGCTGTTTACCAAGTACATCGGTGCTACGTTCCCGCCGCCGAGCAACGTGCCGTCAACTCTGCTGGAAACGGAAAAGCGAGGCTCCGGCGATCTTGAGGCGCCATGACCTTGAGAGCCACCGCTTGTTCATGCGGCTGGTCAGGACGGTGGCCGACCAACACCTCTCCGGATAGCTCCGGAATTACATCGAGCGTATGCGGGGATTTGCGCGATCGGCCGTGATCGGCGCCGGTCTGGATTGCCGCAGCGCGCTGTCTCGTCTGCGCAAGGCGCACGATGAAGTGCCTCGATAGAGCCGGATCTGTATCCGCGCCGGCATCACAGGCGCATGAGAATACGAACTTTACCTCGCAAATTCGCCCCGGCTGCGACATAACTCAACCTGCGGCTGCTCAGGCAAGGCGGACACCCCGATGGACCGAAGCCCCGTGCTGATCGATCTGGCGCTCCAGGGCGGCGGCTCACATGGCGCGTTCACGTGGGGCGTTCTCGACCGGCTGCTCGAAGAACCGTGGCTGCAGATTGCAGGCATCTCCGGGACATCGGCCGGCGCGATGAACGCGGCCGTGCTGATTCATGGCTGGGCCGAGGGTCAGGCCGCCGGCGCCCGCGAGGCGCTCGACAAATACTGGCGAGCGATCTCACGCGCCGCTGCCTTCAGCCCGCTGCAACGCTCGCCGCTCGACCGCTTGCTGGGGCGATGGTCGATTGACACCTCGCCCGCCTACATCTTCGCCGATCTGATGTCGCGGGTACTGTCGCCCTACGACCTCAATCCGCTCGGATATAATCCGCTGCGCCAGATCCTGACCGACAGCATCGACTTTGCGCAGCTTGCGGCGGCGCCTATCAAGCTGTTCGTGACCGCAACGCGGGTGCGCACCGGCCGCGGACGAATCTTCCGCAACGGTGAGATCACCGCGAACGTGTTGCTCGCATCGGCCTGCCTGCCGACGATGTTTCGCGCAATCGAGATCGATGGTGAGCCTTATTGGGACGGCGGCTACGCCGGCAACCCCACGATCACCCCGTTGGTGCGCGAGACCGACGCGCGGGACACGATCCTGGTGCAGATCAATCCGACCGAGCGGCTAGAGGCGCCGCGCAGCGCTGCCGACATCCTCAACCGCCTCAACGAGATCTCGTTCAATTCGCCGCTCGCCAAGGAGCTGCGGATGATTGCCCTGCTCCGTCAGGTCGTCGACCCCGGCGCTGGCGAGGGCGCGCGCTGGGCGCAAATGAAGGCCCATCGGATCAAGAGCGAGATGCTGGCGACATTCGGTGCATCGTCCAAGCTCAATGCCGAATGGGCCTTCGTCGCCAAGCTGCGCGACGAAGGGCGGCGCGCGGCGAGCGAATTCCTCGACGCGCACGGTGCCGATCTCGGCGAGCGTTCGACGGCCGATCTCGACGCCCTGCTCGCGGAGTGCTGAGCGCATGGGTCTTCTCGGCATTCTGGTCGGGCTGGGCCTGCTGGTCTGGCTCGCATTCCGCGGTTGGAGCGTGCTGCTGCTTGCACCGCTTTGCGCGCTGATCGCTGCAGCCTTCGACGGGCAGCCGCTGCTCGCGAGCTGGACCCAGACCTTCATGCAGAGCGCGGCGAATTTTCTCGCCCAGTTCTTTCCGATCTTTCTGCTCGGCGCCATCTTTGGCAAGCTGATGGACGACAGCGGCGCGGTCACGGCAGTCGCTGATGTCATCACGCGCCAGTTGGGCGCACGCAGGACCATTCTTGGCGTGGTGCTCGCGGGCGCGCTGGTCACCTATGGCGGCGTCAGCCTGTTCGTCGCGTTCTTCGTGATCGTGCCGATGGCGCAATCGCTGTTTCACACGGCCGGCATTCCGCGTCGCCTCGTTCCGGCGACCGTCATTCTGGGCACGTCGACCTTCACGATGTCGGCGCTGCCCGGCACGCCTTCGATTTAGAACGCGATCCCCATGCCGTTCTTCGGCACGACGCCATTTGCCGCGCCGGGCCTCGGCATCATCGCCGGGGTCATCATGCTGCTCATCGGGTTGTGGTGGCTGCATCGCGCGGAGACCGCAGCACGTCGTCAAGGAGAGGGTTACGGCGAGACGCCCGCGGTCCTATCCGGCGTGCCCCCTGACGACGAATATTTGCGCGAGCGCGCCAGCACCGCGCGCGAGTTCGACCCGGCGGAGATTTGCCACGGCCACCACAACAAGGCAGCGGTGCCAGCTTTCAACGCATTCCTGCCGCTGATCGTCGTGGTCGTCGTCAATCTTCTGATGTCGCTGCTCATTCTACCGCGGCTCGATGTTTCATACCTCGCCGAGCCGCGCTGGGGCGAAACATCACTGGCCGCCGTGGCCGGCGTCTGGTCCGTTATCGTTGCCCTGGCAGCTGCGATCGTGACGGTGATCGCCTGCAACTGGTCGCGGCTGCCGCAGCTGCGGCGAACCGTGGATGCCGGCGCCAACGCCTCCGTGCTGCCCGCCCTGAGCGTCGCGAGTTTGGTCGGCTTCGGCGCGGTCATCGCCGCCCTGCCCGCCTTCGACCTGGTGCGGGACTGGGTGCTGGGCATCGAGGTTGGCCCGCTGGTGTCGCTGGCCGTCGCCACCAACATCCTCGCAGCACTGACCGGATCGGCCTCTGGCGGCCTGACCATTGCGCTCGATGCGCTGGGCCGGACCTATCTGGACATCGCAGTCCAGGACGGGATCAGTCCCGACCTTCTGCACCGCGTGGCCGTGATCGGCTCCGGAACCCTGGACATCCTTCCCCATAACGGCGCGGTCGTCAGCCTGCTCGCGATCTGCGGCCTGACCCATCGCGACAGCTATGTCGACATCGTGATGGTCGGCATCGTGAGCTCGCTGGTCGCTCTCGCTGGGTTGATCGCCATCGGCAGTGTATTCGGCTCGTTCTGACGCTGCGCCCGGTCAAGCCAGCCCGAATCCGAGGCGAGCCTGAAACAAAGGCGCAATTCGCGCCGGCCGAACGTCCGGGATTAAGCTTTTCGGCCGAAATAACGGGATTCGGCGGTTGCCGCAGCCCTCCGCCTCGCCTACGTAAGGCGCATCATGAAATTTCTCGATGAAGCCAAGGTCTATATCCGCTCCGGCGACGGTGGCAACGGGTGCGTTGCGTTCCGGCGGGAGAAGTTCATCGAGTTCGGCGGACCGTCGGGCGGCAATGGCGGCCGCGGCGGCGACGTCATCATCGAGGTCGTCGACGGCCTCAACACCCTGATCGACTACCGCTATCAGCAGCACTTCAAGGCCCAGAAAGGCGGCAACGGCTCGGGCAAGGACTGCCATGGCGCCGGCGGCAAATCCATTACGCTCAAGGTCCCCATCGGAACCCAGATCTTCGACGAGGACCGGGAAACCCTGATCCACGATTTTACCGCCCTGGGCGAGAAGTTCGTGCTCGCGGAGGGCGGCAATGGCGGCTTCGGCAACGCGCATTTCAAATCGCCGACCAATCGCGCCCCGCGCAACGCCAATCCGGGCCAAACCGGCGAGGAGCGCTGGATCTGGCTGCGGCTGAAGCTGATCGCCGATGCCGGCCTGGTCGGCCTGCCGAACGCCGGCAAGTCGACCTTCCTCTCCAAGGTCAGCGCCGCCAAACCGAAGATCGCCGACTATCCCTTCACCACCCTGCATCCGCAGCTCGGTGTCGTGAACGCGGACGGCCGCGAATTCGTGCTTGCCGACATTCCCGGCCTGATCGAGGGCGCGCATGAAGGCCACGGCCTTGGCGACCGCTTCCTCGGCCATGTCGAGCGCTGCCGCGTTCTGCTGCACCTCGTTGATGCTACCTGCGAGCACGCCGGCAAGGCCTACAAGACCGTCCGCAACGAACTCAATGCCTATGGCGGACAGCTCACCGAGAAGATCGAAATCGTCGGGCTGAACAAGATCGATGCGGTCGAACCGGACGAGCTGAAGAAGCAGAAGGACCGGCTGAAGCGCGCCGCCAAGCAGACGCCGTTGTTGCTGTCGGGCGCGACCGGTGACGGCGTCAAGGAGGCCCTGCGCAAGCTTGCCGATGTGGTCGCCGAGCAGCCCGTCTCCACCAAGGCCAAGAGCGCGATCGAGAGCGCCGCGACCGACGAGCCGTGGGCGCCGCCACCGCCGCAAGGCTGAGCCCACGCCTCACGCTTGCCTCGTCAGCTGCATCAGCGCAAAACTTTTGGCTGGCGCTGCTATCGCACCTTCGATCCCGACCTCCGTCATGACCCACCCCAAACTCGAGAATTTCCGCCGCATCGTCGTCAAGGTCGGCTCCTCGCTGCTGGTCGATTCCGACGCCGGTGAGGTCCATGCCCCCTGGCTCGCGGCGTTGGCTGCAGATATCGCCAAGCTCCACGCGCAGGGCGGCGAAGTGCTGGTCGTATCCTCCGGCTCGATCGCGCTCGGCCGTAGCCGCTTGAGGCTGCCGCGCGGACCGCTCAAGCTCGAGGAGAGCCAGGCCGCCGCCGCTGTCGGCCAGATCGCGCTGGCGCGGATCTGGTCGGAGGTGCTGGGCGCGCACGGCATCGGCGCCGGGCAGATCCTGGTGACCTTGCAGGACACCGAGGAGCGCCGCCGCTATCTTAACGCCCGCTCGACAATCGGCAAGCTCCTGGAATGGCGCGCGGTGCCCATCATCAACGAGAACGATACGGTGGCGACCGCCGAGATCCGCTACGGCGACAATGATCGCCTCGCCGCCCGCGTCGCGACCATGGCGAGCGCCGATCTTCTCGTCCTGCTCTCCGACATCGACGGGCTCTACACCGCACCCCCGGCGCAGGATCCGAACGCACGGCTCATTCCCGTGGTCGAGAGCATCACCGCCGATATCGAGGCGATGGCGGGAGCTGCGGCTTCCGAATATTCGCGCGGCGGCATGCGCACCAAGATCGAGGCCGCGAAGATCGCAACCACGGCCGGCACGCATATGCTGATTGCGTCGGGCAAGATCGAACATCCGTTGCAGGCGATCGCCGATGGCGGCCGCTGCACCTGGTTTCTGACGCCGGCCAATCCCGTCACCGCGCGCAAACGCTGGATCGCGGGCTCGCTGGAGCCGAAGGGGACACTGACCATCGATGCCGGGGCGGTCGCGGCGTTGCGCGCCGGCAAGAGCCTGCTGCCGGCCGGCGTGGTCGGCGTCGAAGGCCAGTTCGCCCGCGGCGATGCCGTCGTGGTGCGCGGGCCTGATCTGCACGAAATCGGCCGCGGCCTGGTTGCCTATGACGCCGATGCCGCGGAGCGCATCAAGGGCCGCTCCTCGCCCGATGTCGCCATCATCCTGGGCATCTCCGGCCGCGCCGAGATGATCCATCGCGACGATCTGGTGATCGGCCCGGCAGGGGTCAGCCCAGTGGTCTGAGAGGCCGTCGGCTTCGCACGAAGCTGATTTTCATGCTAGGACCTCATCTTAATTCACGTCTGGAACGCCCATGACCGCCCCTCTGAAGGCCATCGACGGCAGTGCCGATCTGCCCGCGCTGATGAATGATCTCGCGATGCGCGCCCGCGCCGCAGCGCGGGTGCTGTCATTGGCGCCGACCGAGCAGAAGAACCGCGCGCTCGAGCTGATGGCGCAGGCGATCCGCGCCAAGGCCGCAACCATCCTGGCGGCCAATGCCGAGGACGTCGCCGAGGCCAAGGCTGCCGGTACCACTTCGGCGTTTCTCGATCGCCTCACTTTGACGCCGGCGCGCATCGAAGGGATGGCGGAAGGCATCGAAGCCGTGCGCGCGATCGCGGATCCCGTCGGCATCGTCACCGAGAGCTGGCAGCGTCCGAACGGCATGACCATCGAGCGCGTGCGCGTGCCGCTCGGCGTCATCGCCGTGATCTTCGAGAGCCGCCCCAACGTCGCGGCCGACGCAGGCGTGCTGTGCCTGAAGTCCGGCAACGCCGTGATCCTGCGTGGCGGCTCGGATAGCTTCCGCTCGTGCCGCGCCATCCATGATTGCCTGACGCAAGGCCTGCGCGAGGCGGGTCTGCCGGAGGCCGCGATCACGCTAGTGCCGACCCGCGACCGTGCTGCGGTCGGCCTCTTGCTCAGCGGCCTCAATGGCGGCGTCGACGTCATCGTGCCGCGCGGCGGCAAGAGCCTCGTTGCCCGTGTCGAGGCCGAGGCGCGCGTGCCGGTGTTCGCGCATCTCGAAGGCGTCAACCACGTCTATATCGATGGCGCCGCCAAGCTCGACATGGCGAAGTCGATCGTGCTGAACGCCAAGATGCGCCGCACCGGCGTCTGCGGCGCAGCCGAGACCCTGCTGGTCGATCGCGCGGCTGCGGGCTCGACGCTGAAGCCGCTGGTCGAGATGCTGCTCGATGCCGGCTGCGAGGTGCGCGGCGACGCCGATGTTCAGCAAACGGATGCACGGGTGAAGCCCGCAAGCGACGACGATTGGGATGCCGAATATCTCGATGCGATCATCGCGGCCAAGGTCGTCGACGGCGTCGATCAGGCGATCGCGCATATCCACGACCACGGCTCGCACCATACCGATGCGATCGTGACCGAGAACACAGCGGCCGCCGAGAAATTCCTCAACGAGGTGGATTCCGCGATCGTGCTGCACAATGCCTCGACGCAATTCGCCGACGGCGGCGAGTTCGGTTTCGGCGCCGAGATCGGCATCGCCACGGGCAAGTTTCACGCGCGCGGGCCGGTCGGCGTCGATCAGCTCACGAGCTTCAAATACCGCATCCATGGCAGCGGGCAGACCCGGCCGTGACGATGCCCGGGGTGGATCGCGCGTGAGCATCCGGCGCAGCTTTCAGGGCCTGAAGCGGAGACGTCATTGAACGGTCTCACGGCCTCGCCGCACGTGATGACGCAAGCCTTGCCGCCGCATGGCGACGGCCTGCGCGTCGGCCTGCTCGGCGGCTCCTTCAATCCGCCGCACCAGGCGCATCGCGCGATCAGCCTGTTTGCGTTGAAACGCCTGCAGCTCGACCGGGTCTGGTGGCTGGTGACACCCGGCAACCCGCTCAAGGACAATGGCGGTCTGCATGCGCTGGCCGAGCGGATGGATGCCGCGCGCAAGATGGCGGCAGATCCGCGCATCGACATCTCCTGTCTCGAATCCGTCATCGGTACCCGCTATACTGCCGACACGATCAACTATCTGCGCAAGCGCGCCTCGCGCGTGCGCTTTGTCTGGATCATGGGCGCCGACAATCTCGCGCAGTTCCATCGCTGGCAGAACTGGCAGCGCATCGCCAGCCAGGTCCCGATCGCGGTCATCGACCGACCGCCTCAGAGCTTCCGTGCCCTGTCCGCTCCGGCAGCCCAAGCCTTGGCGAGCTACCGGATTCCCGAGACCCAAGCCCGTCGGCTGGCCGACCGGCGCGCGCCGGCCTGGGTTTTCCTCACCGGCATGAAGATGAACCTGTCCTCGACTGGCTTACGGAACCCGGATGGAAGCTGGAAGTCGCGTTAGGCCCTTTCCGAGAGGTCGTCCTCACACTCGCCGGGGCCGGTCGATGGAACGGATAGGGTTACGAAGCTGGAAATGAGGCCAGAGGGAAACCACCGACTGGAATATTGAAACGGTTAACACCACATGCCTAGAATGCTCTGCGGGCGGGATTCGTCGCCTGCGATACAGTGAAAGGAATGGTCCCTGACCACATCTGTATTGTCTCAGTCGGTTTTACCGAAGACTGGCAAGTCGGCGCGTAAAACATCGACCCAAGCTGCGGCCTTGCAGGCGCAACCTGACGCCGACAAGACGCTGAGCACGATCCTCGCCCGCCTCGACGACATGAAGGCGGAAGAGACGGTCACCATCGACCTTCGCGGCAAATCCGCTTACTCCGACTACATGGTCATCTCGACCGGCCGCTCGAACCGGCATGTCGGCTCGATCGCGGAGAATGTCGCCAAGGGCTTGAAAGAATCCGGTCTCAAGGCGCCTCACATCGAGGGTATGCCCAATTGCGATTGGGTGCTGATCGATTCCGGAGACGTGATCGTTCACGTGTTCAGGCCGGAGGTCCGCGAGTTCTACAACCTCGAGCGGATGTGGACTTAAGGGCCGAAGCCCGCCAAGACTGTCTGAAACGAGACAGTCTGAGCAGGACGGCCTGAAGCGGCGGTCGATGTCATTTCACTGCAGCGCATGCTACCTGCATGCGCATGCGTGTCATCGTTATTGCCGTCGGCCGCGTGAAGCAGGGGCCCGAGCGTGAGCTCGCCGAGCGCTATCGCGAGCGGTTCGACGATCTCGGCCGCAAGCTTGGCTTTCGTGGCCTCGACATCCAGGAATTGCCGGAAAGCCGCGCCCGCGACACCGCGACCCGGATCGCCGAAGAGGCCGCCGCCATCGCCGGCGCAATCCCGGAAAGATCCGTGCTTGTCACGCTCGACGAACGGGGCCAGAACGTTGACAGCGCAGCCTTTGCCGGGCATCTCGGCCGCTGGCGTGACGAATCCGTAACCTCGACAGTTTTCGTAATCGGCGGCGCTGACGGACTTTCGCCCGAATTGCAGCGCAAGGCCAAGCTCAGGGTTGCCTTTGGGGCTGCAACCTGGCCGCACCAGATCGTGCGTGTCCTGCTTTTGGAACAGCTTTACCGGGCCGCCACGATTCTGGCAGGTCACCCCTATCACCGCGCCTGATGAAGCGCGCGAGACGAGCACATTTAAGGAACTGATGTCCGCTGCGCGGCCCTTCCGATCCTCCCCAGCCGGCGCCGGCCGTAGCCATCGGCTGCGGACCGGTGTGCTGCCGGCGCTCGCTTTGCCGGCGGCGATCTCGGCCGGCGTCCTGATCGGATTTGCGCCCGCCGTCGGGCAGAATGCATTGCGCCCTTCGATATCGGGCGCACCCGGCCCGGCCGCTGCGCCGGCTGCGCCCGCATCTGCCGAGGCGCTGAAGCAGCGCGCGCAGGAGCTCGAAGCCGCCCGCGCCGCGCAGAAGAGCGCCGCCGAGGCGCAGGAGCGCCTCAAGGCCGACATCGCCCAGATCGGCCAGGACCGCAGCAAGCTCAATCAGCAACTGATCGACGTCGCCGCCCAGGTGCGCAGCGTCGAGGGCCGGATCGGCGATGCGGAAACCCGGCTGCAGGGGCTCGACTCGCGTGAGCAGGAGATCCGCTTCTCGCTCGAACTCACGCCGGTCCGAGATTGTCGAGGTGCTGGCGGCGCTGCAGCGTGCCGGGCGCCGGACGCCGCCGGCTTTGCTGGTGCGGCCCGAGGACGCGCTGCAATCGCTGCGGACCGCGATGCTGCTGGGTTCGGTGGTGCCGGAGATGCGCTCGCGCGCCCAGAAGCTCTCGGGCGATCTCGGCGAGCTGATGGCCTTGCACAAGACCATCGCGGCCGAGCGCGACTCCCTCGCGCAGGACCGCGATAAGCTCAAGAGCGATCAGGTGCGACTGAGTGCCCTGATCGACGAGCGCCAGCGCAAGCAGGCAGATGCCGAGAAAGACATGCAGGCGGAGAGCGCGCGCGCCGTGGCGCTGGCGCAGCAGATCGACAATCTGCAGGGCCTGATCTCCACCATGGAGCAGGAGGTCAAGACCGCGGCGAAGGCGGCGGTGACCGCAAGCCTGCAAGGCGCTCCGGTCAACAGCAAGCCGGACGCCAATGCGCTGAAGAACCCCGGCCGCAAGAGCCCCGCGATCGCGTTCGCTTCGACCAAGGGCATGCTCGCTTTTCCCGTGAATGGAACGAAGATTCGCGAATTCGGCGGTTCCGACGGCGCGGGCGGCATCGACAAAGGTATTTCACTGGCGACCCGGCCCGGCGCCCAGGTCACAACCCCGTGTGACGGATGGGTTGTGTATGCCGGCCCCTTCCGCAGCTACGGACAACTCTTGATCCTCAATGCCGGGGGCGGGTATCATGTCCTGATCGCCGGGATGGAGCGCATTTCCGTCAATATCGGGCAGTTTGTTCAGACGGGAGAGCCGGTCGCCACCATGGGATCGACCTCTCAGGTCGCCTCCATTCTCGCTACCAATGCGAGTCAACCAGTGCTCTATGTCGAGTTCCGGAAAGACGGGACTCCAATCGATCCAGGCCCATGGTGGGCCACCAACGAAGGCGAGAAGGTTCGCGGATGATGCGTAAGACTTCGGTAATTCTCCTGAGCATGGCAACCGGCGCGGCATTGACCTTGTTCGCCACCCAGCCACGTGCTGTGCTGATGGGATCGACTGCGCGCGCGGCGACCGCCGACACTTATCGCCAGCTCAATCTGTTCGGCGACGTTTTCGAGCGCGTCCGCAGCGACTATGTCGAGAAGCCCGACGATTCAAAGCTGGTCGAATCGGCCATCAGCGGCATGCTGTCCGGCCTCGATCCGCATTCGAGCTACATGGACGCAAAGAGCTTTCGTGACATGCAGGTGCAGACCCGCGGCGAGTTCGGCGGGCTGGGCATCGAGGTCACGATGGAAGACGGCCTGATCAAGGTGGTGTCGCCGATCGACGACACCCCAGCCTCGAAGGCCGGCATCCTGGCCAACGACATCATCACCAATCTCGACGACGAGGCCGTGCAGGGCCTGACGCTGAACCAGGCGGTCGAGAAGATGCGCGGCCCGGTCGGCAGTAAGATCAAGCTGAAGGTCATCCGCAAGGGCGTCGACAATCCGCTCGACATCACCTTGATGCGCGACAACATCCGTGTCCGCTCGGTGCGTTCGCGCGTCGAGGCCGATGACGTCGCCTACATCCGCATCACCACCTTCAACGAGCAGACCACCGAAGGCCTGAAGAAGAGCATCGCTGACTTGCAGGGCCAGATCGGCGACAAGCTGAAGGGCTACATCATCGACCTGCGCAACAATCCGGGCGGTCTGCTGGAAGAGGCGGTGACCGTCTCCGACACCTTCCTGGACAAGGGCGAGATCGTCTCCACCCGCGGCCGCAACGCCGAGGAAACCCAGCGCCGCGTCGCGCATCCGGGTGACCTCACCAAGGGCAAGCCGGTGATTGTGCTGATCAATGGCGGCTCGGCCTCGGCATCCGAGATCGTGGCCGGCGCGCTGCAGGACCACAAGCGCGCGACGCTGGTCGGCACCCGCTCGTTCGGCAAGGGCTCGGTGCAGACTATCATCCCGCTCGGCGCCGGTAACGGCGCGCTGCGTCTCACCACTGCCCGCTACTACACGCCGTCGGGCAAGTCGATCCAGGCCAAGGGCATCGTGCCGGATATCGAAGTGCTGCAGGACGTGCCGGACGAGCTGAAGTCGCGCACCGACACCAAGGGCGAGGCTTCGCTGCGCGGCCATCTCAAGAACGATGGCGACGAGAAGACCGGCTCGCAGTCCTACGTGCCGCCGGATGCGAAGGACGACAAGGCGCTGAAGATGGCCGACGACCTGCTGCACGGCATCAAGAGCAGCTCCAACGCGAATCCCGCCACTCCTCCCGCTGCGGCCGACACCGTGACGGCCGACAAGGCCCCCGCCGACAAGCCGGCTGCGAACGACAACAAGCCGGCTGCGGCCGACCAGCCGACGTCGAAGCGGAACTGAGTCGGACGCCGCATCAGTCTGATCGACTCGATCGAAAAGGGCGGCCCTCGGGCCGCCCTTTTTGCCGAACGGGCCGCGCGGCCGCGGCATCCGCCCTGCTACGGTGATCCGGTATGGGCTCTGCCGCGGCCGCGGCCTACCGTGGTATCGTACGCCCGACTGATTCGGGAAAATCGATGACAGAAGCGGCTGACGAGCTGAGCGCTCCGCTCGGACGGACTGAGACACGTCGCAAGCGCCGGTTTCGGCTTCCCTTCACCGCCCTGCAAGCGCTCGCGGTGCTGCTCGGCCTGTTTCTGGTGACCTTCGCCGGCTTTGCCATCTTCGGCGACAATCCGCTCGGCGGCGAACCGGTCGCGCGTGTCGCGATCAATGAAGGCGGCAAGCCCGCGGACGACAAGGCCAAAGCGGTCGGCAAGCCTGCCAAGCCCGACGCAGCGGGCGAGCATGGCAACGAACATGGCGCGGCGCCAGCGGCCAAGCAGGAGGCAGGTAGCGAGCACAAGACCGTCACCATCATCGACGGCTCCAGCGGCACCCGCCAGGAGGTTCCGATCGGCCCGGGCAGCGCTGATAACGCCGAGCCCGGCGCCGCCGCTCCCACAGCTCCTTCCGCCGCCATGCCCGGCATCAATCCGAAGCTGCTGGAGCAGTCGCGCTACGGCATGATCCCGGTTGCCGCCGACGGGTTGAAGCCGTTCACGGCCTATGCGGCTGATGCCGATCGCGCCAAGGCCGCCAAAATGCCGGTGGTCGCGATCGTGATCGGCGGGCTCGGGGTCGGCGCCGCCAAGACCACCGACGCCATCATGAAGCTGCCGCCGGCGGTGACGCTGGCCTTCACGCCCTACGGCGCAGAGCCGAGCAAACTCGCCGAGCGGGCGCGCACCCAGCGCCACGAGATCCTGCTGCAGATCCCGATGGAGCCCTACGATTATCCGGACAACGATCCGGGACCGCAGACCCTGCTCGCGACGCTCGCGCCCGACCAGAATCTCGACCGACTGTACTGGCACATGAGCCGGCTGCAGGGTTACGTCGGCGTCGCCAATTTCATGGGTGCGCGCTTCGTCGCCACCGAGAACGCGATGCAGCCTGTTATCAGCGAGGCCGCGAAGCGGGGCCTCGCTTTCTTCGACGACGGCTCGGCGCCGCGCAGCGTCGCAAGCTCGCTCGCGACCGGCCAGGCGATGCCGTTCGCCAAGGGTGACGTGGCGATCGATGCGGTGCCGACCGCAGTCGAGATCGACCACGCGCTGGCCAAGCTCGAAAGCCTTGCCAAGGAGCGCGGCACCGCGATCGGAACGGCCTCGGCGCTGCCGGTGTCGATCGAGCGTGTCGGGGCCTGGATCAAGGGGCTGGACGCCAAGGGTATAATGCTTGTGCCATTGACAACGGCGATGTTGAAATCAAAATCGAGCTGAGCACGGCCGGCAAACGATGCCGGCGGCGTGGTCGGGCCATGACAGACCCTCGGGCTGTCGCCGCTGGAAGGCTTTGACGGAATGACACGCTACGAAGACCTGCCCTACCGAACCTGCGTTGGCGTGATGCTGATTAACAAGGAAGGGCTGGTCTTCATCGGGCGACGCGCCGGCGGCATCGAACATGTCGATGAATCCCATGTCTGGCAGATGCCGCAGGGTGGCGTCGATCCCGGCGAGGACGCCTGGGAAGCCGCGCGGCGCGAGCTCTACGAAGAGACCAGCGTCCGCTCGGTCGAAAAGCTCGGCGAGGTCGAGGACTGGCTGACCTACGACATTCCGCGCACCGTGGCGGGCCGCGCCTGGAAGGGCCGTTATCGCGGCCAGCGCCAGAAATGGTTCGCGCTGCGCTTCACCGGCAAGGATAGAGAGATCAATGTCGAGCATCCCGGCGGCGGCCACAAGGCCGAGTTCATCAATTGGCGCTGGGAGCCGATGCAAAATCTTCCCGAGCTGATCGTGCCGTTCAAGCGGCCTGTCTATGACCGGGTGGTCAAGGAATTCGCTTCACTCGCGGGCGGATCGCGTTGAGCGACAAGCCCTATCGTCCGAACGTCGGGATCGCCTTGTTCAATGCCTCCGGCGAGGTGCTGATCGGGCGGCGTTTCCGCGATGACGGTCCGGAGATCATCCTGCCAGGCCTGGAATGGCAGATGCCGCAGGGCGGCGTCGATCCCGGCGAGGATCTGCGCGAGGCTGCGCGGCGCGAGCTGTGGGAGGAGACCAATGTCCGGGACGCCTCCTTCCTCGGCGAGACCGACTGGCTGGCTTACGAATTCCCACCCTATGACGGGCCGCCGCATCGCTTCGCCGAATTCCGCGGCCAGCGGCAAAAATGGTTCGCGCTGCGCTTCACGGGCGATGAGGCCGACATCGATCCGCTGACGCCGCGCAACGGCCAGCCTGCCGAATTCGATGCCTGGCGCTGGGAGCGCCTCGACCGCGTCGCCGATCTCGTGGTGCCGTTTCGGCGCGACATCTATCGCACGGTGGCGCAGCAGTTCGCGGGCTTTGCGCGGACGGCGGGCTGAGGTGAAGACCACATCTGCTTTTGCGAACCGTCGCGCCGGATGCGGTGCGCTCCCTCCCCCCGTCCTTCACGGGGCGAGGTTAAAGTGAGTGCACGGCGAGATGTCCGCCCACAAACAAAAATAGCCGGGGCGATGCCCTGGCCATTTTTCCGATCGATGTTTTGCGAGTTCTCGGGCTCGCCGCCGGCTTAATGGAGCGCTGTGGTGTTGACCTGATGCTGGATGGTCTTGAAGTGATCCAGCCGCTCGATCGCGCGGTCGAGCTCATTGCCTTCCTTCTCGGCGAGCTTGGCCTCCATGGCGGAGATCTGCTCGGAGAAGGCTTCGCGATCGAGCTCGTCGATTGAGGTTGCGACTTCGGCCAGCACGGTCAGACCCTTCTCGGAGATCTCGGCAAGGCCGCCGAGCACGATGATCTTCTCGCGCGTAGAACCCGTCGTCACGGTCAGGATGCCCGGCCGCACCGCCGCGACGAACGGCGCGTGGCCGGCGAGCACGCCGAAATCACCCTCGAGACCGGGAACATCGACCTGATCGACCTCGCCCGAGAAGGCGATCTTTTCCGGCGAGACGAGATCGAAATGGAAAGTGGCCATGGGAAACCTTGCGAATAGCGAGTGGCGAATGGCGAGTAGTCAAAGGGAAGCAGCGAAGAACTATTCGCTACTCCCCATTTGCTATTCACTCTCTTACGCCGCCTCGGCGGCCAGCTTCTTGCCCTTCTCGACCGCCTCGTCGATGTTGCCGACCATGTAGAAGGCGGCCTCCGGCAGGTGGTCATACTTGCCTTCACACAGGCCCTTGAAGCCCTTGATGGTGTCGGCGAGGTCGACGAACTTGCCCGGCGAGCCGGTGAAGATTTCGGCGACGTGGAACGGCTGCGACAGGAAGCGCTCGATCTTGCGGGCGCGCGCCACCGTGAGCTTGTCCTCTTCCGACAGCTCGTCCATGCCGAGAATGGCGATGATGTCCTGCAGCGACTTGTAGCGCTGCAGGATCTGCTGCACCTGACGCGCAGTCTGATAGTGCTCCTCGCCGACGACCAGCGGGGACAGCATGCGCGAGGTCGAATTCGAGCGGGTCGACCGCCGGATAGATGCCCTTTTCCGAGATCGCGCGGTTCAACACCGTGGTGGCGTCCAAATGCGCGAACGACGTCGCCGGCGCCGGGTCGGTCAAATCGTCGGCCGGCACGTAGATCGCCTGCACCGAAGTGATCGAGCCCTTGGTGGTGGTGGTGATGCGCTCCTGCAGCGCGCCCATGTCGGTCGCGAGCGTCGGCTGATAACCCACCGCCGAGGGAATGCGGCCGAGCAGCGCCGACACTTCCGAGCCGGCCTGGGTGAAGCGGAAGATGTTGTCGACGAAGAACAGCACGTCCTGGCCCTGGTCGCGGAAATGCTCGGCGACGGTGAGACCGGTGAGGCCGACGCGGGCGCGGGCGCCCGGCGGCTCGTTCATCTGGCCGAACACCAGCGCGCACTTCGACTTGACGCTCGGGTCGGGATTGTGCGGATCGGCGTTGACCTTGGACTCGATGAACTCGTGATAGAGGTCGTTGCCTTCGCGGGTTCGCTCGCCGACGCCGGCGAACACCGAGTAACCGCCATGCGCCTTGGCGACGTTGTTGATCAGCTCCTGGATCAGCACGGTCTTGCCGACGCCGGCGCCGCCGAACAGGCCGATCTTGCCGCCCTTGGCATAGGGCGCGAGCAGGTCGACGACCTTGATGCCGGTGACGAGAATTTCAGCCTCGGTGGACTGGTCGGTGTAGGACGGCGCGTCCTGGTGGATCGGGCGCAGGCCTTCCGCCTGCACCGGGCCGGCTTCGTCGATCGGCTCGCCGATCACGTTCATGATGCGGCCGAGCGTGCCGGCACCAACGGGAACGCGGATCGGCGCGCCGGTGTCGGTGACTTCCTGGCCACGGACCAGACCTTCGGTCGTGTCCATCGCGATGGTGCGCACGGTGGATTCACCGAGATGCTGCGCGACCTCGAGCACCAGGCGGTTGCCGCCGTTCTTGGTCTCGATGGCGTTGAGGATGGCCGGCAGGTAGCCTTCGAACTGCACGTCGACGACGGCGCCGATGACCTGGGTAATGCGACCGATCTGGTTGGCTGCGGTAGCCATGAATGTCTCTCCTTACGATCCGAATTTCTAGACCACAGTCAGCTCGACCGGGATGTTGTGTTCGCTTGCCTTGACGTACAGGCAGATGGTGCGGGCATCCTCGACCTTAGACGGCTTCGGCGCCCGAAATGATTTCGATCAGTTCCTTGGTGATCATCGCCTGGCGGGTGCGGTTGTAGATCAGCGTCTGCTTGCGGATCATCTCGCCGGCATTGCGGGTGGCGTTGTCCATCGCCGACATCTGAGCACCGTAGAAAGATGCGTTGTTCTCAAGCAGTGCACGGAAGATCTGCATCGCGAGGTTGCGCGGCAAAAGTCCGGCGAGGATCTCGTCCTCCTCCGGCTCATATTCGTAAAGCGCTACCGGGCCGGCATTGGCGGCCGGCGCTTCGATCACGAGCGGAATGAGCTGCTGTGCGGTCGGGATCTGCGCGATGACAGACTTGAATTGCGAATAGAACAGCGTGCAGACGTCGAACTCGCCGGCCTCGAAGCGGGCGATTACCTTCTTGGCGATATCGTTGGCGTTGGTAAAGCCGAGCTGACGCACCGAGCGCAGCTCGACATGGTCGACGATCTGCTTGTCGAACTGGCGGCGAAGCTGCTCGTAGCCCTTGCGGCCGACGCAGAAGAACTTCACCTCTTTGCCCTGGTTCATCAGGGACAGCGCGTGTTCGCGGGCCAGGCGCACGATCGAGGAGTTGAACGCGCCGGAGAGGCCGCGCTCACCGGTGCAGACCAGCAGCAGGTGCACCCGATCCTGGCCGGTGCCCGAAAGCAGCCTCGGCGCCGTCGACGAACCGGCCGCGGCGCTTGCGATGTTCGAGATCACCGCATCCATCTTCTCGGCATAGGGACGCGCGGCTTCGGCCGCAGTCTGCGCACGGCGCAGCTTCGAGGCCGCCACCATCTGCATCGCCTTGGTGATCTTCTGCGTCGCCTTGGTCGAGGCGATGCGGACCCGCATGTCTTTCAGTGACGGCATTTTCTAGCTCACAGCACCTCGGTTGCGCCCCCTCCCCCGCCTGCGGGGAAGGGTCCGGGCGGGGGCAGCACCGAACGAGAGCGCCCCCTCCCGACCGGCTTCGCCGGTCGACCTCCCCCCGCAAGCGGGAGAGGTGAACAAGTCGTCTTACGAGAACGTCTTCGCGAAGCCCTCGACCACCGCCTTCAGCTTGTCGGCGCTGTCGTTGGAGAGATCCTTGCTGTCGCGGATGGCGTTGAGCAGGTCGGCGTTCTTGCCGCGCAGCACCGACAACAGGCCGTCCTCGAAAGCCTTGACCTTGTTGAGCGGCAGCGCGTCCAGATAGCCGTTGGTGCCGGCCCAGATGACGCACACCTGCTCTTCCATCTTCAGCGGCGAGAACTGCGGCTGCTTCAGGAGCTCGGTGAGGCGCGAGCCGCGGTTCAAGAGGCGCTGGGTGGCGGCGTCGAGATCGGAGCCGAACTGCGCGAAAGCCGCCATTTCGCGGTACTGCGCGAGTTCGCCCTTGATCTTGCCGGCGACCTTCTTCATCGCCTTGGTCTGCGCCGAGGAGCCGACGCGCGACACCGAGAGGCCGACGTTCACCGCGGGGCGGATGCCTTGGAAGAACAGGTCGGTCTCCAGGAAGATCTGGCCGTCGGTGATCGAGATGACGTTGGTCGGAATGTAGGCCGAGACGTCGTTGGCCTGGGTCTCGATGACCGGCAGCGCGGTCAGCGAGCCCGAGCCCTGGCTGTCGTTCAGCTTGGCGGCGCGCTCGAGCAGGCGGGAGTGCAGGTAGAACACGTCGCCCGGATAGGCTTCGCGGCCCGGCGGACGGCGCAGCAGCAGCGACATCTGGCGGTAGGCGACGGCCTGCTTGGACAGATCGTCATAGATGATGACGGCGTGCATGCCGTTGTCGCGGAAGTACTCGCCCATGGTGCAGCCGGTGAACGGGGCGAGGTACTGCATCGGCGCCGGATCGGACGCAGTCGCGGCGATCACGATCGAATATTCCAGCGCGCCCTGCTCTTCCAGCACCTTGACGAACTGCGCCACCGTCGAGCGCTTCTGGCCGATCGCGACGTAGACGCAATACAGCTTCTGGCTTTCGGGCGCGCCCGCGCCGTTGAGCGGCTTCTGGTTCAGGATGGTGTCGAGCGCGATCGCGGTCTTGCCGGTCTGGCGGTCGCCGATGATCAGTTCGCGCTGGCCGCGGCCGACCGGGATCAGCGCGTCGATGGCCTTGAGGCCGGTCGACATCGGCTCGTTCACCGACTTGCGCGGAATGATGCCGGGCGCCTTGACGTCGACGCGCTTGCGTTCGGTGGCCTGGATCGGACCCTTGCCGTCGATCGGGTTGCCGAGCGCGTCAACGACGCGGCCGAGCAGGCCCTTGCCGACCGGCGTGTCGACGATGGCGCGGGTGCGCTTGACGGTCTGGCCTTCCTTGATCTCGCGGTCGGCGCCGAAGATGACGATGCCGACATTGTCGGTCTCGAGGTTCAGCGCCATGCCGCGCGTGCCGTTCTCGAACTCGACCATCTCACCGGCCTGGACGTTGTCCAGACCGTAGACGCGGGCGATACCGTCGCCGACGGACAGCACCTGTCCAACTTCGGAGACTTCGGCTTCCTGGCCGAAATTCTTGATCTGGTCCTTGAGGATCGCGGAAATTTCCGCGGCGCGGATGTCCATCAGCCTGCCTCTTTCATCGCGTGCTTGATCGAATTGAGTTTGGTGCGAAGCGAGCTGTCGATCATGCGGCTGCCGAGCTTAACGACAACACCGCCGATGATCGCAGGATCGATCTTCACGTTGAGCGTGACGTCCTTGCCGGCCACCGACTTCACGGCGTCCTTGAGAGCGTCGAGATTCTTGTCAGACAGGGCCTCGGCGACGGTGACGTCGGCCATGACCTCGCCCTTGAACTTGGCGACCAGCGCATTGAAGGCGCGGATCACATCCGTGACCGCGAACAGGCGGCGGTTGGCAGTGAGTACCTTCAGCACATTCGCAGCGACGCCGGTGATGCCGGCCTTGTCGAGCACGGCGGCCAGCGCCTTCTGCTGCACGTCGGCACCGAACACCGGACTGCGGACCAGCCGCTTCAGGTCTGCGCTGTCGCTCAGCATGGCATTGAACTTGTCGAGATCGGCCTTGACCGTATCGACGGATTTCTCATCGCGCGCCAGCTCGAACAGAGCCGTCGCATAACGACCGGACACACCGGATACGGATGGATCTTCAGCAGCCACAGGCGCGCTCTTTTTATAGATGTCAAACCCGCAAGGCAAAACCGTCGCACCGTGCGGTGCGAAACGGTCAAGCCCTTGGGATTCAAGCAGGACTTTGATTTCCGACCGCCGCGTGAGACGCGCGATCACGAAAAACGGCGCTTTGCTAACATAGCGAAAGCGCAGCCGCAATAAGACGCGGCACTCGAATGGCGCCTTATCGCCGCGGTGCACCGGCTGCGGACGGCAGAGGCTTCAACGATATCCCCCGGACCGTGATCCACGCCATCGGTGTTATCGCACCTGAGATGCGAAATTGTGGTTCCTCACGTTGATGCATGGCGGCCATGACATCGAGGGGGTTGCACCCTTTTGTGCACTGGAACGGGCACTGGCCGGTTTACTTGACGAAAACTTACTGACGTCCTTGAAAACTTATATTTCAAGTAATTCGAAGTATTGTATTAGTTAATAATTCGTTAAATCGATAGATTACGGAATTTTCCGTGATTTCGCTCACCTGATCACAAGATATTTCAGACAGGGCCGGAACAAATCTACTGCCCAATTCGTGCCGCATTGCGCCACCAAACGGCGCCCGCCTCAAAACCTGACGGGGGTTCACTGGCCATCGAAGTTGGCAATACTAGTCAAAGGAACTGCACTCAATGATCAGAAAGACCTTGTTCGCGGGACAGATCACCCGCTCGCGTACCGCGCTCGCCGTCATTGCCGCCACGCTGCTGGTCGGGGGTACCGCAACCGAAGCCTCGGCCAAGTCCAGGCACCATCATCATTATCGCCACCATCATCATCACGCTGCGCGTGATGCGTCGGAAGCCGCGACGGCTCAGAACAATTTCTGGGGTGGCGCGAACGAATGGTCTCAGGGCTCTTGGCGTAACGCCCATGCCTCGATCGCGCCGACCTCCGGCGGCCACAGCTTCTCCGGCATGGCGTCCTATTACGGCAACGAATCCGGCAGCCGCACCGCCTCCGGCCAGCGCATGAACGCGAGCGCCATGACCTGCGCCCATCGTTCGCTGCCCTTCGGCACCAGGCTGCGCGTGACCCATGGCGATCGCAGCGTCATCGTCACCGTCAATGATCGCGGCCCGTTCGTCCGCGGCCGTGTGCTCGACCTCTCTACCGGGGCTGCCCGCGCCATCGGCCTGATCGGCGCCGGCGTCGGCCGTGTCACTGCCGAAGTCGTCGGATAACACTCTCGACGATCGCCTCTCCTCCTCAGCACGAGTTCAGGCAATGCTTGCTCCGCAATCACGGAGCGCAGATCAGAGCTTGCGTGCTGAGGGATGCTGTTTCCGTCGTTTCGGGGCGGCTCGATGAGCCGAACCCGGAATCTCGAGATTCTCGGTGCGCAATTGCGCACCTGAGGGTTCACGACTGTGTCGTGCGCCGGAATGACAGTGCAACTCGCTACAAAAAGCTCTGCGGATCGACGTCGACCTCGAGCTTGAGATTGCCCTTGGGCTTCTCGGCATGCGCGAGCCAATGGCGCAAATAATCCGACAGATCGAAATTGCGCGCCGATTTCAGCAGCAGCCGGAAGCGATAGCGGCCCTTGATCACCGCGAGCGGCGCCTCCGCTGGTCCTAACAGCGTCACCCCCTCCTCGCGCGGCGCGCTGCCTGCCAGCCTGCGCGCAAAGCCTTCCGCAGTCGGCCGATCGCCGGCCGAGATGATCAGGCTCGCGAGCCGGCCGAACGGCGGATAGAGGGTGCGCTCCCGCGCCTCGATCTCGCTGGCATAGAAGGCCTCGCGATCGCAGGCGATCAGCGCCTTCATCACGGGATGCTCGGGCTGATGGGTCTGCATATAGCCGCGGCCCTGGCCCTGATCGCGGCCGGCGCGCCCGATCACCTGATTCAGCAATTGCCAGGTGCGCTCGGCGGCGCGCGGATCGCCATTGCCCAGCCCAAGATCGGCATCGACCACGCCGACGAGATTGAGTCTCTGGGAAATGATGGCCCTTGGCGACGAGCTGGGTGCCGATGATGATGTCGACACGGCCTTCCGCAATCTCCGTCAACTCGGCGCGCATGGTCTCGATCGAGGTGATGAGATCGCTCGACAGCACCATGCTGCGCGCTTCCGGAAACAGCGCGGCCGCCTCCTCCTGCAGCCGTTCGACGCCGGGGCCAACCGCGACCAGGGATTCCTCCGCCGCGCAATGCGGACACGCCTGCGGCCGGTGCATCGAGAAGCCGCAGTGATGGCATACCAGCCGCTGGCGAAAGCGATGATCGACCAGCCAAGCGTCGCAGATGGTGCAGGCGAAGCGATGGCCGCAGGCACGGCATAAGGTCAGCGGCGCATAGCCGCGGCGATTGAGAAACAGCAGCGCCTGCTCGCGCCGTTCCACCGCCTGCCGGATCTCGCCGGCGAGCCGCGGCGAGATGAAGCGGCCGCGCGGCGGCGGCTCGCGGCGCAGATCGATCGCCTCGATATGCGGCATGTGCTGGCCGCCGAATCGTGACGGCAGCGCCACGCGCTGGTAGCGGCCCTTGCGCGCATTCACCTCGCTCTCGACCGAGGGCGTGGCGGAGGCCAGCACGACAGGGATTTTCGCGATGTGGCCGCGCACCACCGCCATGTCGCGGGCGTGATAATGCGCACCTTCGTCCTGCTTGTAGGCCTGGTCGTGCTCCTCATCGACGATGATGAGGCCGAGATTGGCGTAAGGCAGAAACAGCGCCGAGCGCGCGCCGACCACGACCGGCGCCTCGCCGGCCGCGATCGCGGCCCAATTGCGCTGACGGGTGCGCGGCGTCAGCTCCGAATGCCACTCCAGCGGACGCACGCCGAAACGGCGCGAGAAGCGCTCGAGGAATTGGCCTGTGAGCGCGATCTCCGGCATCAGCAGCAGCGACTGCTTGCCGCGGCGGATGGTCTCGGCCACCGCCTCGAAATAGACCTCGGTCTTGCCCGAGCCGGTGACGCCATCGAGCAGCGCGACATGGAAGGTGCCGTTGGCCGCGAGTGCGCGCATCGCATCGACCGCGCTGCGCTGGAGCGGCGAAAATTCCGGCTGCGCAAAGGACGGATCGGGCGTGGGCGGCGGCGGCGCGGGCGGCATCGCTTCCACCGTCAACGTGCCTTCGTCGACCAGCCCATCGATCACGCTGGGCGAGACGCCGACCTCGCGCATGAGATCCGACTTGCCGTGCAGCAGGCCATCTGACATCGCCGCGATCACCCGCTGCCGCGCCGGCGTCAACCGCTTCGGCGGCTCGCCGGTGAGGCGCACGCCGAGCCGGACCCGCTCGGGGCCGAGATGCTCGCCCATGCGCAAGGACATCCGCAGCACCATGCCGCGCGCCGACAGCGTATAGGTCGAGACCCAGTCGACCAGCGACGCGCAGCTCGTCCTTGAGCGGCGGCACGTCGAGCTTTTCGGAGACATCCTTGAGCCGGTTGTGCAGGCGCGGATCGGGATTGGGGTTATTGGCCCACACCACCGCCAGCACCTCGCGCGGGCCGAGCGGCACGGCGACCACGTCGCCCGGCGTGAGCTCCATGCCGCGCGGCACGCGGTAGGAATAGGTATGGTCGAGCGCGACCGGAACCAGCACATCGACCACCCGGGTCGTGCTGGCTGCACCTGGAAAGAGATCGGTCGCGCGGTCCATGCTTCAAGAGCTGTTGTTGATCGAGTGCCCCTCGCGGGGCGAAAGTTAGCCAACGGTAAACGAAGGTGATGCGATATATGGGTTAGCATGAGTTGAGGTCGAGCACTTTCGGCGATGACGGTGCACCCTCTCCCCTTGTGGGAGAGGGTGGCGAGAATGAGCGAAGCGAAATTCGCGCCGGGTGAGGGGTCTCTCTCGGCAGGCATATGTGCGGAGAGAACCTCTCACCCGCCTTGCTTCGCTCGGCACCCTCTCCCACAAGGGGAGAGGGTAGACCGTGCAAGCCGCCAGGCTTCGATCAACGTGATGAGTTCGATGAATCGGGCAAGCTCGGATGGCGTGATGGCAAAGACGGCAAAAGCGACCGAGAAGGCGCCCGAGACGCTCGACCTCGTTTGCGCCGAGGCCGACCTGATCCGGCCGATGATGCAGTGGCTCGCGCATCTGCGCGCCGAGCGGCGGCTATCGCCGAAGACGCTTGAGGCCTATGCGCGGGACGTGCGGCAATGCCTCCAGTTCCTGAGCGCGCATTTCGGCGAGCGCGTCAGCCTGTCGCGCTTCTCCGCGCTGGAGGCGACCGACATCCGCGCCTTCATGGCAATGCGCCGCGCCGAGGACATTGGCAGTCGTTCCTTGATGCGAGCCTTGGCGGGACTTGCGCTCGTTCGGCCGTTTTTTGGAACGCGAGGGCGTGGGCAAGGTCGGCGCGTTCTCGGCGATCCGGGCGCCGAAGATCGCCAAGAGCCTGCCGAAGCCGCTGCCGATGGACGCCGCCAAACGCGTCACCGATGCCGATGAGCGCGCCGGCGAGACCCGCGAGACCTGGGTGCTGGTGCGCGACGCCGCCGTGCTAGCGCTGCTCTACGGCTCAGGCCTGCGCATCTCCGAGGCGCTGGGGCTGAAACGACGCGAAGTGCCGCGGCCCGGCGAAGGCGACGTGCTGATCGTCACCGGCAAGGGCAACAAGACCCGCATGGTGCCGGTGCTGCAGAACGTGCTGCGGGTCGATCGACGACTATGTCGCGCTGTGCCCCTACCCGCTCCCGGCAGAAGGGCCGATCTTCCTCGGCGCAAAGGGTGGCCCCTTAAGCCCGCGCATCATCCAGCTCGCGATGGAGCGGCTGCGCGGCGCGCTGGGCTTGCCGGACAGCGCCACGCCGCATGCGCTGCGACACTCCTTTGCCACGCATCTGTTGTCGCGCGGCGGCGAGCTGCGCGCGATCCAGGAGCTGCTCGGCCACGCCTCGCTGTCGACCACGCAGATCTATACCGGCATCGATAGCGAACGCCTGCTCGAGGTCTATGCGTCAGCGCATCCGCGCGCGTGAGCTGCGCCGCGGACACCTGTCCGTCACATCGTTTCCGCTTGCGCGTTCCCGCTGGTTCCGGCAATCGTGGCTGCGGGACCATACCGGAGGGGATTCATGAGCGCACATGAAAGCATGGAGCAGGCCGAGCACGCCGAGCACGCGTCGGGCGAGAACAAGAAGATCGCACTGCTGATCGCGGTCATCGCGCTGTGCCTGGCGCTGTCGGAGACGCTCGGCAAGGGCGCACAGACCGAATCGATCAGCAAGAATGTCGAGGCCGCCAACTCGTGGGCCTTCTTCCAGGCCAAGACCATCCGCCGCACCGTGGTGCAGACCGCTGCCGAGCAGGGCAAGCTGACCCTGGGCTCGGTCGACCGACGACGCCACCAAGGCGGCGTTGCAGAAGCAGATCGACGAATGGCAGAAGAACGCCGCGCGCTATCGCTCGGAGCCCGACACCGGCGAGGGCAGCGAGCAGCTCGCCGAGCGCGCCAGGCATGCCGAGGAGGAGCGCGACCTCTCCACCGCGAAATACCACCATTATGAGTTGGCGTCGGCCGCATTCCAGATCGGGATCGTGCTGGCCTCAGCGACCATCATCACCGGCATCCTGACGTTGGCATGGATTTCGGGCGGCCTGACCCTGGTCGGCCTCGCCATGATGCTGCTCGGCATCTTCGAGCCGCATCTGCTGCATCTGCCTTGAGCTTCACGCCGATCGATCCGATCTGCTTCACCGACGACGGTGTACCCTCTCCCACAAGGGGAGAGGGTACAGTCCATTGCCGTGACAGATCGGATTATTATTAGAGGAAAGCAGGCCACGATCACCGCGCCTGCACGCTCCTGCGGAAGCGCATGATCAGGCGCACGAGGCGCGCGGACCAGCCGTCACCGTTGCCGTGAACGAACTCGCGGATGCGCGCCTTGATCGGATCGACGAGCTCGGCAGCCTTGGCGCGCAGCGCCAGGATCGACTGATACAACCATTCGAACCAGCCCATCTGCAGCAGCTTGTGACGCGTCACGTCGAACACGAAGGCGGTGACGCCGACGCCCAGCAGCTTGGCGAACAGGATCGTGAACACGGCGCTGAACCAGTATTGATGCGTCAGCAGCCACAGCCCGATCAGCTTCAGCGGGAACAGCGGGATCACCGGCACGATGAACACGATCAGCGTCATCGCCGGCGACAGCGTATCGACCCGCTCGGCCAGCCAATGCTTGAACGCGCGTAACGGAATCGCAGAGACCACCCGCGCCACGATCGGCTCGAGATGATCCCACAACCAGGCCTCGATCAGGAAGATGATCGCGAGCAGGACCCAGAGCGGCTGAAGCAGGCGGCGCAGCATATCATCCCATCTCCGCCCCGCGGTCCAAGCGTGATGCGGTCGAGACGACGCGCATCGCGCTTCGGCCAATCTCGCAGCTCGCTCCTACGAAGCCCTTAAAGAGGCTTCGTCCGGAACATGCCGCGCTGGCGTCGGTCACATATGGATGGCGCGTTTGCCGACCGCAAGCGCGGCTTCCTTGATGGCTTCCGAACGGGTCGGATGGGCGTGGCAGGTACGCGCGAGATCCTCGGCGGAACCACCGAACTCCATCAGGACGGCGGCTTCATGGATCATCTCGCCGGCCTCGCGGCCGATGATATGCACGCCGAGCACGCGATCGGTCTTCGCATCCGCGAGAATCTTGACGAAGCCATCCGTGGTCTGGTTGACCTTGGAACGGCCGTTGGCGGTGAAGGGAAACTTGCCGACGGTGTAGGCTGTGCCGGCCTGCTTCAGCTCCTCCTCGGTCTTGCCGACGGAGGAGACTTCCGGCGTGGTGTAGACCACGCCGGGAATGACGTCGTAGTTCACGTGGCCGGCCTGGCCCGCGATGATCTCAGCCACCGCGACGCCCTCGTCCTCGGCCTTGTGCGCCAGCATCGGACCGGCGACGACGTCGCCGATCGCGTAGACGCCCGGCACGCTGGTTGCGAAATGGTGATCGATCTGGACGCGGCCGCGATTGTCGAGCGCGACGCCGGCCTCCTGCAGGCCGAGGCCGTCCGTGTAGGGCACGCGGCCGATCGCGACCAGCACGACGTCAGCCTCCAGCGTCTCCGCGGCGCCGCCCGCGGCCGGCTCGATGCTGGCCTTCAGGGTCGCACCCGAAGTGTCGACGCCGGTGACCTTGGCGCCGAGCTTGAATGCAAAGCCCTGCTTCTCGAGAATGCGCTGGAACTGCTTGGCGATCTCGCCATCCATCCCCGGAAGAATACGATCGAGGAATTCGACCACGGTGACGTCAGCGCCGAGCCGACGCCACACCGAGCCGAGCTCGAGGCCGATGACGCCCGCGCCGACCACGAGCAGCTTGCCCGGCACCTTTTCCAGCGACAGCGCACCGGTGGAAGAGACGATGCGCTTCTCGTCGATCTCGATGCCCTTCAGCCGCGCGATGTCGGAGCCGGTGGCGATCACGATGCTCTTGGTCTCGACCGTCTGGCTCGCGCCGTCATTGCCCGTGACCTGAAGCTTGCCGGTGCCCAAGATCTTGCCCTTGCCGGCGAGCACGTCGATCTTGTTCTTCTTCATCAGGAACTCGACGCCCTTGACGTTGCCGTCGATGCCCTGCTGCTTGAAATTCATCATCGACGGCAGGTCGAGCGCCGGCGCCGATACCTTGACGCCCATCTTGGCAAAGGAATGCCCGGCTTCCTCGAACATCTCCGAGGCATACAGCAGCGCCTTCGAGGGCATGCAGCCGACATTGAGGCAGGTGCCGCCGAGCGTCGCATTCTTCTCGACCACGGCGACCTTCATGCCGAGCTGAGCCGCGCGGATCGCGCAGACATAGCCGCCAGGTCCGGTACCGATGACGACGAGATCGTAAGTGGCCATGATCAAATTTTCCGTAAGCTTGCAATATCTGAACAGATGCCGGCGGTCAGCGGCCGCCCGACACGTCGAGAATGGCGGATGTGACGTAGGACGCCTCGTCCGACAGCAGCCAGACGATGGCATTGGCGATTTCGTCGGCAGAGCCGACCCGCTTCATCGGCACCGTGCTCGCGAGCCGGTGCGCGCGGTCGGGCTCGCCGCCGGAGGCATGGATATCGGTGTCGATCAGACCCGGGCGGATCGCCGCCACGCGGATGCCTTCGCTGGCGACTTCCTGGGCCAAACCGATGGTGAAGGAATCGATCGCACCCTTGGAGGCGGCGTAATCGACATAGGTATTCGGCGAGCCGAGCTTGGCAGCGACCGATGACAGATTGACGATGACGCCACCCTTGCCGCCATGGCGCGTCGACATCCGCTTCACCGCCTCGCGCGCGCACAGAATGCTGCCGGTGACGTTGACCGCCATCAGCCGCTCGATGCGCTCGGCGCTCATCTGATCGACCCGCGTGGTCGGCCCGACGATGCCGGCATTGTTGATCAGCGCGCCCAGCGTGCCGAACTTGTCGGCGGCCTTGAACAGCTCGAGGATGTCGTGCTCGCGGCCGACGTCGCATTTCACCGCGATCGCCTTGCCGCCCCTGGCCTCGATGGCCGCGACCACCTCTTTTGCGGCAGCCTCGTTGCTGGCGTAGCCGACCACGATCCTATAGCCGCGCGTGGCGGCCGCGAGCGCGGCGGCGCGGCCGATGCCGCGACTGCCACCCGTGATGACTGCAACTTTGTCGGTCATGAGTGCCCCATAATGCTGAAGCGCGCTTGGCGAAAGCGCGCTTCCGTTGATCGAGACGTTGTTCGGCTCAGAGATCCAGCACCAGCCGCGCCGGATCTTCCAGGCTCTCCTTGACGCGCACCAGGAAGGTCACGGCTTCCTTGCCGTCGATGACGCGGTGATCGTAGGACAGCGCCAGATACATCATCGGCCGCACCTCGATCTTGCCGGCGACCACCATCGGCCGCTCCTGGATCTTGTGCATGCCGAGGATGGCGGACTGCGGTGCGTTCAGGATCGGCGTCGACATCAACGAGCCGTAGATGCCGCCATTGGTGATCGTGAAGGTGCCGCCCTGCATCTCGTCGATCTTGAGCTGGCCGTCACGCGCGCGGCGGCCGAAATCGGCGATGCCCTTCTCGATGTCGGCGATCGACTTATGGTCGCAGTCGCGTACGACAGGCACGACCAGACCCTTGTCGGTGCCGACGGCGACGCCGATGTGATAGTAGTTCTTGTAGATCAGGTCTGACCCGTCGATCTCGGCGTTGACAGCCGGGATGTCCTTCAGCGCCTGCACCACGGCCTTGGTGAAAAAGCCCATGAAGCCGAGCTTGGCGCCGTGCTTCTTCTCGAACACGTCCTTGTACTGGCTGCGCAGCGCCATCACGTGGCTCATGTCGACCTCGTTGAAGGTCGTGAGCATCGCGGCGGTGTTCTGCACATCCTTCAGGCGGCGCGCGATGGTCTGGCGCAGCCGGGTCATCTTCACCCGCTCCTCGCGCGCGGCGTCATCGGCCGGCGAGGGGCTGCGGACCTGGACCGCGGCGGCGGGCTGATTGACCGGCGTCGGCGCCGAGGCGGCACGCTCGATCGCGGCCAGCATGTCGCCCTTGGTGACGCGGCCGTCCTTGCCGGAGCCTGGCACGGTGGTGGCATCGATGCCGCTCTCGGTGGAGAGCTTGCGCACCGACGGAGCCAGCGGCGCATCGGCCGGCGGTGCCTTGTCTGTCGGCGGCGCCTTGGCAGCCGGGGCCGGAGCAGCAGCTGGCGCTGAAGTGGCGGCGGGCTTGGCAGCAGCGGCGGCCGGCTTGGCGGCAGCACCGCCTTCGGTGATCTGGCCGAGCAGCGCGCCGACGGCGACCGTCTCGCCGTCCTTGGCGATGATCTCGCCGAGCGTACCGGCCGATGGTGCCGGCACCTCGATCGTCACCTTGTCGGTTTCGAGCTCGACCAGCGGCTCGTCCACCGCCACCGCATCGCCGGCCTTCTTGAACCAGCGGCCGATCGTGGCCTCGGTCACGGATTCGCCGAGCGTCGGAACGCGAATTTCAGTCATGGTCTTCTGTCCTCAATAACCCTGCGGTCATAAAATCCTGACGCCATCGCCCGCGCAAATGGCGGGCGATCCTGACGCACGTACGAAACGACGTAGTCGGCGCCCCGCGTGATACGGAGCGCGCGTGTTTGATGATCTCATCTCATTTTTTGAGCATGATCTTTCGGAAAACCGGTTTCCATTTTTCCGAATCATGCTTAGTTCAGCGCGTCGTCGAGCAGCGCCTTGAGCTGGGCGAGATGCTTCGACATCAGGCCGGTGGCGGTCGCAGCCGAGGCGGCGCGGCCTGCATAGCGCGGACGCTTGCTGTTGCCGCCGACCTGGTTCAGCACCCACTCGAGATAGGGCTCGATGAAGTGCCAGGCGCCCATGTTGCGCGGCTCTTCCTGGCACCAGACGACCTCGGCGTTCTTGAAGCGGCTGAGCTCGGTGACCAGCGCCTTCAGCGGCACCGGATAGAGCTGCTCGACGCGCATCAGGTAGACGTCGCTGAGCCCGCGCTTCTCGCGCTCCTCGTAGAGATCGTAATAGACCTTGCCCGAGCACAGCACGATGCGGCGGATCTTGTCGTCCGGCACCAGCTTGATCTTCTCGTCCGGCAGCATCTGGGCATCATCGTAAAGGATGCGGTGGAAGGTCGTACCCTTGGCGAGCTCCTCGAGCCGCGACACCGCCCGCTTGTGGCGAAGCAGCGACTTTGGCGTCATCAGGATCAGCGGCTTGCGGATCTCGCGATGCAGCTGGCGGCGCAGCACGTGGAAGTAGTTCGCCGGCGTGGTGGGATAGACCACCTGCATGTTGTCCTCGGCGCACATCTGCAGGTACCGCTCCAGGCGCGCGGAGGAGTGCTCCGGTCCCTGGCCTTCATAGCCGTGCGGCAGCAGACAGACGAGGCCGGACATGCGCAGCCATTTGCGCTCACCCGACGAGATGAACTGGTCGAATACGACCTGGGCGCCGTTGGCGAAATCGCCGAACTGGGCCTCCCACAGCGGCAGCACCGCGGGCTCGGCCAGCGAGTAGCCGTATTCGAAGCCGAGCACGGCCTCTTCCGACAGCAGCGAGTTGATGACCTCGAAGTGTCCCTGCTCCGGCGAAAGATGGTTGAACGGCGTGTAGCGGCCCTCGTCCTCCTGATCGATCAGGACCGAGTGGCGTTGCGAGAAGGTTCCGCGCTCGCAGTCCTGGCCGGAGAGACGCACCTTGTGGCCTTCCAGCAGCAGCGAGCAGAACGCCAGCGCCTCGCCGGTCGCCCAGTCGAGACCGACGCCGCTCTCGATCGCCTTGGCGCGGTTTTCCAGGAAGCGCTGGATGGTGCGGTGGGCGCGGAAGCCGTCCGGCACCTTGGTGATCTTGCGGCCGATCTCCTTCAGCCGATCGATCTCGACGCCGGTGACGCCGCGGCGGGCTTCCTCTTCCTGATCCGCGGTCTTCATGCCGGCCCATTTGCCGTCGAGCCAGTCGGCCTTGTTCGGCCGATAGCTGGTGCCGGCCTCGAACTCGGCATCGAGCCGGGCCCGCCAATCGGACTTGGCCTTCTCGACCTCGCCTTCGGTCACCACGCCTTCGGCGACCAGACGCTTGGAATAGATCTCCAGGGTCGAGGGATGCGCGCCGATCTTCTTGTACATCACCGGCTGGGTGAACGCCGGTTCGTCGCCTTCGTTGTGACCGTGCCTGCGATAGCAGAACATGTCGATCACGACCGGCTTGTGGAATTTCTGCCGGAACTCGATCGCGACCTTGGCCGCGAACACCACGGCTTCCGGATCGTCGCCGTTCACGTGGAAGATCGGCGCGTCGATCATCTTCGCCACGTCGGACGGGTAAGGCGACGAGCGCGAATAGCGCGGATAGGTGGTGAAGCCGATCTGGTTGTTGACGATGAAATGCAGCGAGCCGCCGGTGCGGTAGCCCTTCAGATCCGACAGCGCGAAGCATTCCGCGACCACGCCCTGGCCGGCAAATGCCGCGTCGCCATGCATCAGGAGCGGCAGCACCGAGATGCGCATGTCAGGCGGATCGCCGTGCTGGTCCTGCTTGGCGCGAACCTTGCCGAGCACCACGGGATCGACGATCTCGAGATGCGAGGGGTTGGCGGTCAGCGACAGATGGATGCGGTTGCCGTCGAACTCGCGGTCCGAGGAGGCGCCCAGGTGATATTTGACGTCGCCGGAGCCTTCGACCGCGTCGGGGTTGGCGGAGCCGCCCTTGAATTCATGGAACAGCGCGCGGTGCGGCTTGCCCATCACCTGGGTCAGCACGTTGAGGCGGCCGCGATGCGGCATGCCGACCACGATTTCCTTCACGCCGAGATTGCCGCCGCGCTTGATGATCTGCTCCAGCGCCGGGATCAGCGCCTCGCCGCCGTCGAGACCGAAGCGCTTGGTGCCGGTGAACTTGACGTCGCAGAACTTCTCGAAGCCTTCGGACTCGACCAGCTTCTGCAAGATCGCGCGCCGGCCCTCGCGGGTGAACGAGATTTCCTTGTCCGGGCCCTCGATGCGCTCCTGGATCCAGGCCTTCTGCGCGGCATTGCTGATGTGCATGAACTCGACGCCGAGCGTCTGGCAGTAGGTGCGCTCGCAGATCGCGACGATCTCGCGCAAGGAGCCGTATTCGAGCCCGAGCACGTGATCGAGGAAGATCTTGCGGTCGAAATCGGTCTCGGCGAAGCCATAGGAGCGCGGATCGAGCTCTTCGCGGTTGCGCGGGGCCTCGATGCCGAGCGGATCGAGCTTGGCGTGGAAGTGACCGCGCATGCGGTAGGCGCGGATCAGCATCAGGGCACGGACGGAATCACGCGTCGCCTGATGGACATCGGCCGACGCCAGATCGACGCCCTTGGCCTGTGCCTTCGCCTGCTCCTTGGCGGAAATCTTGTCGCCGAGCTTCCTCTCGACTTCGGCCCAGTTGCCGTCGAGCGCCGAGGTCAGGTCGTCGCGCGGGGAGACCGGCCAGTTGGCGCGCTCCCAGGACGGGCCCTCGGCATTCTTTTTGACGTCAGCCGGCGCGTCTTTCAGGCTCTTGAAGAATTCCTGCCAATCGGGATCGACCGAGGCCGGATCCTTCTCGTAGCGGGCGTAAATTTCGTCGATGTAGGTGGCGTTGGTGCCCTGCAAAAAAGATGAGAGGGCGAAGGCTGCGTTCGCGTCTTGGCGAGACATGGTAACGTCCTGGTAATTTCGCTGCGCGCAATCGAAATGGCGCAGCCTGACCCGCGGGGAGCGGATCAGGCTCGGTTAGGACCGTTTACCTTATTTAGTGTAAATATTCGCGCCCAAAAGGACAAAGAGCTGAATTAAGATTTCAGTTTTTCAACAAGCGTTTTTCCGAGCCGCGCGGGCGACGGCGAGACGGCAATGCCAGCAGCCTGCATCGCCGCAGTCTTCGAGCCCGCATCACCCTTGCCGCCGGAGATGATGGCGCCGGCATGACCCATGCGGCGGCCGGGAGGGGCGGTGACACCCGCGATGAAGCCGACCATCGGCTTCTTGCGGCCGCGCTTGGCTTCATCCTTGATGAACTGGGCCGCGTCCTCTTCGGCCGAGCCGCCGATCTCGCCGATCATGATGATCGAGGTGGTCTTGTCGTCGGCGAGGAACTTTTCCAGAACGTCGATGAATTCGGTGCCCTTGACCGGGTCGCCGCCGATGCCGACCGCAGTGGTCTGGCCAAGGCCTTCCTGGGTGGTCTGGAACACGGCTTCATAGGTCAGCGTGCCGGAGCGGGAGACGATGCCGACCGAGCCGGGCTTGAAGATGTTGGCCGGCATGATGCCGATCTTGCACTCGCCGGCGGTCATGACGCCCGGGCAGTTCGGCCCGATCAGGCGCGACTTGGAACCCTGGAGCGAGCGCTTGACCCGCACCATGTCGAGCACCGGAATGCCCTCGGTGATGCAGACGATCAGCGGAACCTCGGCGTCGATCGCCTCGCAGATCGCGTCCGCCGCGCCCGGCGGCGGCACGTAGATCACCGACGCATCGGCGCCGGTCTTCTCGCGGGCTTCCTTCACGGTGTCGAACACCGGCAGGCCAAGATGGGTCGCGCCGCCTTTGCCCGGCGAGGTGCCTCCGACCATCTTGGTGCCGTAGGCGATCGCCGCTTCCGAATGGAAGGTGCCGTTCTTGCCGGTGAAGCCCTGGCAGATGACTTTGGTGTTCTTGTCGATCAGGATGGACATGTCGTTTCCCTAGAGGGGTTTGTTGAAGAGGGGCCGGCGGCCTAATGGATCCGCCGATAGAGGCCGGTCAGCACGTCGGACCAGCCTTCGGCGTCCGGCGAGTATTGGATCTTCATCGCGTAGCTGTCGTCGTCGATCACTTCGTAGACGTGGCGCGCATTTCCCCGCAGCGAGCCGCGCACCAGCACCAGCGAATTGCCGACCCAGTTTCCCGAAGCCGGCGCCGGCGCGAAGTAGCCGAGCGAATCGTGCCAGAACAGTTTGTAGAGCCGGTCCTCGCGGTCGTAGGTGAACACCGCGTGGGTGGCGAAGCTCGCCACGCCGGCGCGGGTCTGCCTGCTATCCTGGATCAGATAGAAGCCGTTGAGGTCCATGCGCGCGGAGACCAGCGCCTCCGCCTCGCCGCCCTCGACCCAGCGCGAGGCGAACACCGTCTCCTCGCCGCGCCACTCGCCGGCAAACGCGGCAAGCCGGCGATGCTCTTCCGTGGGCGTGGGTGCGTCGAGATGATCTGCCATGGCTAGCTCCTCATCCGTCGAAGACAATGAGAACCAGGACGAGCGCGGCCCGCACGCGAGAGCAGGAGCCGCGCAACGTCCATGCGGATCAGCCCTTCACCGCCTTGACGATCTTCTGCGCGGCGTCGTCGAGATCGTCGGCGGGCAGCACGTTGAGGCCGGATTCGCGGATGATCTTCTTGCCGAGGTCGACATTGGTGCCCTCGAGGCGGACCACCAGCGGCACCTTGAGGCCGACTTCCTTCACGGCAGCGACTACGCCTTCGGCGATGACATCGCACTTCATGATGCCGCCGAAGATGTTGACCAGGATGCCCTTCACGTTCGGATCGGCGGTGATGATCTTGAAGGCCGCAGCGACCTTCTCCTTGTTGGCGCCGCCGCCGACGTCGAGGAAGTTAGCGGGCTCCATGCCGTAGAGCTTGATGATGTCCATCGTCGCCATCGCAAGGCCGGCGCCGTTAACCATGCAGCCGATGGTGCCGTCGAGCGTGACGTAGTTCAGGTCGTATTTCGACGCCTCGATCTCCTTGGCGTCCTCCTCGGTCTCGTCGCGCAGCGCAACGACGTCGGGATGACGGTATAGCGAGTTGGAGTCGAACGACACCTTGGCATCGAGCACGCGGAGCTGACCCTGCTTGGTGACGACCAGCGGGTTGATTTCCAGCATCGCCATGTCCTTGCCGACAAAGGCGGTATAGAGCTGGGTGACGAGCTTCTCGGCCTGCTTGGCGAGATCGCCGGAAAGCTTCAGCGCTTCGGCGACGGTGCGGCCGTGATGCGCCATGATTCCGGTGGCCGGATCGACCGAGAAGGTGACGATCTTCTCAGGCGTCGAATGCGCAACGTCCTCGATGTTGACGCCGCCCTCGGTCGACACCACGAAGGCGACCTTGGAGGTCTCGCGGTCGACCAGCAGCGAGAGATAGAATTCCTTCTCGATGTCGGAGCCGTCCTCGATGTAGAGGCGGTTGACCTGCTTGCCCTCGGGGCCGGTCTGCACCGTGACCAGGGTCGCGCCGAGCATCTGCTTGGCGAACTCGTTGACGTCGGCGACCGACTTGGCCAGCCGCACGCCGCCCTTGTCCCCGGCAGACGCCTCCTTGAACTTGCCCTTGCCGCGACCGCCGGCATGGATCTGGCTCTTCACCACCCAGATCGGGCCGCCCAGTGTCTTGGCCGCGGCGTCGGAATCTTCCGGCCGCAGCACCGGCACGCCTCTGGAGATCGGCACGCCGAATTCATGCAGCAGCGCCTTGGCCTGGTATTCGTGAATGTTCATCCGAGCATGCTCCCGACCCCGCCGTGGGGTGACTTGCAAAGTTCCACAACCTCAATCTTCTGGTATACCATATACCAGGAGACTGCAACCCGGTCATTGCGGGCGGGATCGCCGCCCGCAACCGGCGCCTTTAGCGACCGAGCAGGTCCGGCGCGATCTTCTTGCAGGCGTCGACCAGGCCCTGCACCGCAGCGACCGACTTGTCGAAGGCCTCGCGGTCCTTGCCGGCCAGCTCGATCTCGACCACGCGCTCGACACCCTTGGAGCCGATCACGACGGGCACGCCGACATACATGTCCTTCACGCCGAATTCGCCGTTGAGGTAGGCGGCGCAGGGCACCACGCGCTTCTTGTCGCGCAGATAGCTCTCGGCCATCGCGATCGCCGACGCCGCCGGCGCATAGAAGGCCGAACCGGTCTTCAGGAGATTGACGATCTCGGCACCGCCGTTGCGGGTGCGGTCGACGATCTCGTCGATCCGGGCCTGCGAGGTCCAGCCCATCTTGACCAGGTCGGGCAGCGGGATGCCGGCTACCGTGGAGTACTTGGTCAGCGGCACCATGGTGTCGCCATGGCCGCCGAGCACGAAAGCGGTGACGTCCTCGACCGAGACGTTGAACTCATCGGCCAGAAAGTAGCGGAAGCGCGAGGAGTCGAGCACGCCGGCCATGCCGACCACCTTGTTGTGCGGCAGGCCGGAGGCCTTCTGCAGCGCCCAGACCATCGCGTCCAGCGGGTTGGTGATGCAGATGACGAAGGCGTTGGGGGCGTACTTCTTGATGCCGGCACCCACCTGCTCCATGACCTTGAGGTTGATCGACAGCAGGTCGTCGCGGCTCATCCCGGGCTTGCGTGGCACACCAGCAGTGACGATGCAGACCTTGGCGTTGTCGAGCGCCTCATAGGAATTGGCGCCGGAGTAATGGGCATCGAAACCGTCGACCGGCGAGGACTGGGCAATGTCGAGCGCCTTGCCCTGCGGCACGCCTTCGGCGATGTCGAACAGCACGACGTCGCCGAGCTCCTTCAGCCCGATGAGGTGAGCCAGCGTTCCGCCGATCTGACCGGAGCCAATCAAAGCAATCTTGTCGCGCGCCATGGGAATCTTCCTTTGAACCCGAACGGGTGGAGGGGGGTTGAAAAGTCGACTGGCTGGTTATCCCTTTCGCCTGAAGCGTTCAAGTCAACCTATGCCCAATCGGCAGAGCTGCCTCGTTTTCGGTCAGTCAGGCGAGACGGGCCGGTGGCGGCCACCATCTCGGCATCGGCGCAATGGCGTTTTGACGCCGCTGTGCCCGTTGGCGGGAAGTGCGTGGAGGAGAGCCTGGAGAGCGCCAATCCGTCAGGTCTCGACCAGACCAGTCGAGCTGCCGCTGGCGGCGGAATCCTTGCGACCGTGCGCGAGCGCCAGATAGGATTCCGAGCCCATCTCGATCAGCCGCGACGAGGTGCGCTTGAACTCGTTGGCCTCGACCCCTTCATGGGCGAGGTAGAGCGACACCGGATTGGCCTCGGCAGACGCTATCAGCTTCACCGTATTGTCATACAGCGCATCGATCAGGGTGATGAAGCGCTTGGCGGCGTTGCGGTCGGCATAGTCCATCACCGGGACATGATCGATGATGATGGTGTGATAGTCGCGCGCGAGCCGCAGATAGTCGGAGGCGGCAAGCGGCTGCTGGCATAATTCGGCGAACGAGAACCGCGCCACGCCATTCGCCGAGCACGGCACATGCAGGACGCGTCCCTTGATGGTGATATCGCGCGGCTTGCATCTGGCGTTGCCGGTCAACCTGGCCCAGGCCTTATCCAGCACGGCTTCCGCATCCGCATTTGGCGGCACCAGCCACATCTTGACGCCAGCGAGTTTTTCCAGCCGGAAATCGGTGCGGGCGTCCAGCCGCACCACGTCCATATGGTCTGCTATCTGCTTGATGAACGGCAGAAACAGCGCGCGGTTCAGACCATCCTTATAAAGATCTTCGGGCGCGACGTTGGACGTCGCCACCACCACCGTGCCGAGCTCGAACAGCTTGGCGAACAGCCGTCCCAGGATCATCGCGTCCGCGATGTCCGTGACGTGAAATTCGTCGAAGCAGAGCAGCCACGCCTCGTCGAAAATGGCATTCGCGGTCAACGCGATCACGTCGATGTCGCCGAGCTCGCCGCGGGCGATGCTCTGGCGGTAGCCGTGGATGCGCTCGTGCACCTCGGCCATGAATTCGTGGAAATGGGCGCGCCGCTTGTGCTCGACCGGGCAAGCCCCAAAGAACAGGTCCATCAGCATGGTCTTGCCGCGGCCGACCTCGCCATGGACGTAGAGCCCATGCGGCGGCTCGCTCTTGTCCGAGAACAGCCGCCCGAGCAGGCCCTGCTTGCGGACAGGCTTGTAGCTCGACAGCCGCCGCTCGAGTTCGGCCAAAGCATCGGCGACCTCGGCCTGGGCCGGATCTGCTTCGATTGTGCCGGAATCGACCAGCGCCTGATATTGGGCGCGGAAGGCGTCGGAGGGAGTGGACAACATCAGCCCACTTTAGGCCACGAGACTTACGAAAATTGCAAGCCGCCAATTGGTCGAGGCGGCCATGCGGGTTCAATCGCTGGCGTTGGTATACAGCGCGCAAACATGGTCAGAATGCCGCAGCCGGTTCGAAACCAGCGCGGCTTTTTTACGCACACAATTCGTAGGCGTCCTCGACGACATAAGGCCCGCCACCGGTGGAGGCGCGCGAGGAGAACAGCACGAAGCGTTCCGCCTTGAACACCCGGCTCGGAAAATAACCGCGTACCGAGAGGTAGTCGGCAACATCCTGGCTGGAAGCGTCGTGCAGCCTTGCGAGCGTCACATGCGGCACGAATTTGCGCCCTTCCGGATCGAGCCCGATCCGCTGCATCATCCGCTCGAGCTCGGCCTGCAGCTCGATCAGCGGCCGGCTCGGCGCGATGTTGGCGATCACTGCGCGCGGCTTGCGGCCGCCGAAGCTCGAAAGTCCCTGCACGGTCACCTCGAAAGGCGCGCGGTTGACCCGCCACAGCATCGCGGCGATCTCGTTGGCCGAAATGCCATCGATGTCGCCAATGAAACGCAAGGTAACATGGTAATTTTCGGGATCGATCCAGCGGGCGCCGGGGAGGCCGCCCCGTAAATTGGAAAGCGTCTGACCGACTTCGGTCGGGATTTCCAGTCCAGTGAACAAACGCGGCATCGTTGAGGGCTCCCGATGCTTGAGGCTGACCCCGAAGTGCGACGAGATCATGCCTCGAAAATTCCGGCGGCGAATCGCCGATGTCAACTTTTTACCGAAATTATATGACTCTGCGACGGAACGAGCCTTAACGCGCCGGAAAGTTGCGGAAAACCCTGCCGCTTAAGGTTATTTTAGTCTAACGGCGCCCTCCTTCGTGTCATTGCCCGCGAAGTGGGCGCAGGAATGCCTCTACCGTGGGCAACATCTTCGCAACGATGATGTCGACGCCCGCCGCGGTCGGATGAATGCCGTCGGCCTGGTTGAGCTTGGGATCGGCGGCAACGCCGTCGAGATAGAATGGATAGAGCGTCACGCCGAACTGCTTGGCGAGATCCGGGTAGATCGTGTTGAACTTCGCGGCATAGTCGCTGCCATAGTTCGGCGGCGCCAGCATGCCGCAGAGCATCACGGCGATGCCGCGCGCCTTCAGCCGGGTCACGATCTCGGTCAATGCACCACGGGTCACGGTGGGATCGATGCCGCGCAGCGCGTCATTGGCGCCGAGCTCGACGATGACGGCCTCGGTTCCCTCAGCCACCGACCAGTCCAGCCGGTCGCGCCCGCCCGAGGCGGTATCGCCGGACACCCCGGCATTGGTCATGGCGACGTCCAGCCCGTTGTCCTTCAACGCCTTTTGCAGCTTCGCCGGGAACGCCTCATTGCTTGGCAGGCCAAGGCCAGCGCTCAAGGAATCCCCGAGCACCACGAGCTTGATCGGCTTGACGGCGTCGGCGCGGGCGGCGCCGGGACCACCGTCATCACGCCGAGCATCAACACGAGTATGTGCACGAGACGTGATGCCCTCCCCTCGACCCGGCTTGCCGAAGTGCCATATGACCGAGCCATGGACAGTCTCATCGAATCGTCTCCGCTTGCCGGCACTGGCGCCGGACACCATCGCCATCTCCAGCGTCAACCTCTCGCTCGGCGCCGGTGCCGCGCGGGTTCACATCCTGAAGGATATCAGCCTGCGCGTCCGCCAGGGCGAAACGATCGGCCTGATCGGGCCCTCGGGATCGGGAAAGTCCACGCTGCTGATGGTGATGGCGGGGTTGGAGCGTCCGGATAGCGGTGAGGTGGTGGTCAACGGCACGCCGTTCAATGCCCTGGACGAGGACGGGCTGGCGCGGTTCCGCGGCCGCCAGGTCGGCATCGTCTTCCAATCGTTCCACCTGATCCCGACCATGACGGCGCTGGAGAACGTCGCGGTGCCGTTCGAGCTTGCCGGTCATGACGATGCCGCCATGCGCGCCGCGCAAGAGCTGGAATCGGTCGGCCTCGGCGACCGCCTGCATCATTATCCGAGCCAGCTGTCCGGCGGCGAGCAGCAGCGGGTGGCGTTGGCGCGCGCGCTGGCGCCGGACCCGGCGATCCTGGTCGCCGACGAGCCGACCGGCAATCTCGACGACACCACCGGCAAGCAGATCGTTGACCTCCTGTTCACCAAGCATGCCGAACGCGGCATGACGCTGGTGCTGGTCACCCACGACAGCGCGCTGGCGCATCGCTGCGACCGCGTGGTGCGGCTGCGCTCGGGCCGGGTCGAGAGCGACAGCCAAGCCCAGGCAAACGCTCGACGCATGAGCACGATCGTCCGAACCGCGTCGCCGCTCCCCGCTCGGCCTCGCTGCCGCTCCTTTATGCCTTGCGCGAGCTGCGCGGCGGCCTGCGCGGCTTCTACGTTTTCATCGCCTGCATCGCGCTTGGCGTGATGGCGATCGCCGGTGTCGGTTCGGTCGCCGCCAGCCTGAGCGACGGCTTGACGCGCGAGGGCCGCACCTTGCTCGGCGGCGACGTCGCCCTCTCGCTATTCCAGCGCGAGGCGAAGCCGGACGAGATCGCCTTGCTGCGCGGGCGCGGCCAGGTGTCGGTCGCGGCGACCACGCGCGCCATGGTCCGCGCCGCCAACGGGCAGCTCGCGCTGGTCGAACTAAAGGCCGTCGACCAGGCCTATCCGCTGCTCGGCCAGCTCGATCTCAAGCCGGCGCTGCGCGACCACGGACCTGTTCGCCGAGCACGACGGCACCTTCGGCGCGGCGGCCGATCCCGTTCTGCTCGCCCGCCTCGATCTGAAGGTCGGCGACACCGTCACGCTCGACAACACGCGCTTCCAGATCCGCAGCCAGCTCGAAGCCGAGCCGGACAAGCTGTCCGGCGGCGTCGGCCTCGGTCCGCGCTTCCTGATCAGCGAAGCCGGACTGCGCGCCACCCAGTTGCTGCAGCCCGGCAGCCTGGTGCGCTGGATCTATCGCGTGCGCATGCCTGACAATGCCGCCGACGACCGCGCCGTCACGGCGCTGATCGACGACGCCCGCAAGCTGTCCGCCGGCTGGGAAGCCCGCAGCCGCAGCAACGCCTCGCCGCAGCTCGAACGCAATATCGATCGCTTCACCCAATTCCTGACGCTGGTCGGACTTGCCGCGCTCCTGGTCGGCGGCGTCGGTGTCGCCAACGCCGTCAAGAGCCATGTCGACCGCCGCACCGAGGTCATTGCGGCGTTCAAGGCGCTCGGCGCCACCAGTCGCGACGTATTCGGCATCTATCTCACCCAGGTGATGATGCTCGCTGGCATCGGCTCTGTGCTCGGGCTCGCCGCAGGTGCTGCGCTGCCGTTCCTGATCGTCGGCCTGTTCGGCAAGCTGCTGCCCTTGCCGGTGATCCCGGCGGTGCATCCGCACGAGCTCGCGTTGTCCTTCGTCTATGGCCTGCTGACCGCGCTCGCCTTCGGCCTGTGGCCGCTCGGCCGCGTCCGCGACGTGCCGGTCGCCGCGCTGTTTCGGGAAGCCGTGATCGCCGAATGGCACCGGCCGCGCTGGCGCTATCTGGTGCTGATGGCGGTCGTCGTCGCGCTGCTGGTCGCGGTGGTGATCGGCCTCGCCTATGACAAGCGGATCGCGGCGACCTTCGTCGTCGCATCCGCCCTGGTGTTCGCGCTGTTGCGCGGCATTGCGGCCATCGTGATGAGCGTGGCGCGCCGCCTGCCGCGCAGCCGTTTCCCGATGGTCCGGCTCGCGGTCGCCAACATCCACCGGCCCGGCGCGCTGACGCCGTCGGTGGTGCTGTCGCTCGGCCTCGGGCTCGCCGTGCTGGTGACGATCACGCAGATCGACGGCAACCTCCGCCGCCAGTTCCTGGCGGCGCTGCCGGAGCATGCGCCGTCCTTCTTCTTCGTCGACATTCCTGCAGCCGAGTCCGATCATTTCGCTGATTTCCTCAAGCAGGCCTCACCGCAATCGACCGTGGAGGACGTGCCGATGCTGCGCGGGCGCATCGTCTCCGCGCGCGGCGTTCGCGCCGAGGACATCAAGGCATCGCCGGATGCCGAATGGGTGCTGCAGAGCGATCGGGGCCTGACCTATACCGGCGAGATTCCGAAAGGATCCACCATCGTCGAGGGCAAGTGGTGGGGACCGAATTATGATGGTCCGCCGCTGGTCTCGATCGAGAAGAAGATCGCCGACGGCATGGGCCTGAAGCTCGGCGACGAGATCGTGATCAACGTGCTGGGGCGCGACATTCCGGCGCATATCGGCAATATGCGCAACATCGACTGGCAGGCGATCGGCATCAATTTCGTGCTGGTGTATTCGCCGGGCGCTTTCAAAGGCGCACCGCATACCCATGTCGCGACCTTGACGCAGCCAAGCTCGAGCGCCGAAAGCGACGCCAAGATCATCCGCAAGGTGGCGGACGCGTTTCCGATGGTCACCAGCGTCCGCGTCCGCGAGGTGATGGAGACGGTCGGCACTGTGGTCGCGAACCTGGTGCTGGCGATCCGCGGCGCCAGCGCCGTGACCCTGATCTCGGCAATCCTGGTGCTCGGTGGCGCGCTCGCCGCAGGCCACCGCCACCGTGTTTACGATGCCGTGATCCTGAAGACGCTCGGCGCCACCCGGCTCCGCCTGCTCGGGGCCTATGCGCTGGAATATCTGCTGATCGGGCTCGCCACGGCGGCATTCGGCGTCCTCGCAGGCTCCGTGGCCGCTTGGCTGATCGTGACCCGGCTGATGACGCTGAGCTTCGCCTGGCAGGCCGGCAGCGCGGCGATCGTGGTCGCGGCCGCACTGGTCGTGACCGTCAGCCTGGGCCTCATTGGCACCCTGCTGGCGCTCAACCAGAAACCGGCCGCGGTATTACGGAATTTATGATATTGCTTGCCGTGCATCCGCACAGTTAACGCGCATTTGCGGGGCGCAGATGCGCGCGGGGCGACATTCAGCCGCGCATGGAAGCTTGCGACGAATGTGCTAGTTTCCCATTTATGGATGGTCCAGAGCCCCGCTATTGACGTTGATGACACAAATTTAATGTCAGCAGCGCGAGGCATCTGAGATAGGGTTTTTCGAGAGCCGGCGGGACGCGCCTCACGGGTGGATCGCCGGACAACCAGACGGGAATTCGACCATGTCGGACCTCAACCGCAACTACGCTTCTCCCTTCGGCCGGGCCGCCGGTCGAACGGATGCCGCGGCCGTCGATGCCGGCCTGCGCGCCTACATGCTGCGCATCTACAATTACATGAGCATTGGCCTCGCCATCACCGGCCTGGCGGCGCTCGGCGTCTACATGGCGGCCGTGACCAGCGACCCGTCCCAGGTGGCCTATCACTTCCGCGACCTTGGGCTGACCTCGTTCGGCTATGCGATCTATTTCAGCCCGCTGAAATGGCTGTTCATCCTGGCGCCGATGATCATGGTGTTCGCGCTGTCTGCCGGCATCAACCGGCTGGCGCCTTCGACCGCCCAGATGCTGTTCTGGGTGTTCTCGGCGCTGATGGGCGTGTCGCTGTCGTCGATCTTCCTGGTGTACACCCACACCTCGATCGTGCGGGTGTTCTTCATCACCGCGGCGACCTTCGGTGCGCTCAGCCTCTATGGCTACACCACCAAGCGTGACATGACCGGGTTCGGCTCGTTCCTGTTCATGGGCCTGATCGGCATCGTGATCGCAAGCCTCGTCAACCTGTTCCTGGCGAGCTCGGCGCTGCAGTTCGCGGTCTCGGTGATCGGCGTGTTCGTGTTCGCCGGCCTCACCGCCTGGGACACGCAGCGGCTGAAGAGCGAGTACATCTACGGCTACGCTTCCGCCGGCGGCGACATCGCCGAGCGTGCGGCGATCACCGGCGCGCTCTCGCTGTACCTGAACTTCATCAACCTGTTCACGCTGCTGCTGCAGCTGCTCGGACAGCGCGACTGATCGAAGATCAATCTTCGAATATCGAGCCCCGGCCTCACCGCCGGGGCTTTTCTTTTGGCCTTTGCGAAAATAATCTCCACGCCATGTCCGCAGTTGAAATCCGCCCCGCGCAAGACTCCGACCTTCCCGCCATCACCGCGATCTACGCGCAGGCGGTGCGTACAGGCACCGCGACCTTCGAGCTCGACCCGCCCGACCTCGCTGAGATGACGCGGCGCTTCCGCAGCTTAAGCGACGGCGGCTTCCCCTATTTCACAGCTCTGCTTGATGGCCGCGTGGCCGGCTACGCCTATGCCGGGCCCTATCGGCCGCGGCCGGCCTATCGCTTCACGGTGGAGAACTCGGTCTATCTCGATCCGATCAGTCACCGGCGCGGCATTGGGTTGAAGCTGATGCAGGAGCTGATCCCGGCCTGCGAGGCGCGCGGCTTCCGCCAGATGATCGCGGTGATCGGCGATTCCGCCAACGCCGCCTCGGTCGGCCTGCACACCAGATGCGGCTTCCAGATGATCGGCACTCACCCGAATGTCGGCCTCAAATTCGGGCGCTGGCTCGACACCGTGATGATGCAGCTCCCGCTCGGCGAGGGCGCGACCACGGTGCCGGCGGCGTAGCAGCGATCGCCGTATCACCCACGAATCCCGAGATGATGGACGGAGATCTTGTCAGCTCGAGATTTCGGGTTCACGCTTCGCGTGCCCCGGAATGACGGCGAGAGGCTAGACCAGCGCCGGCTTTGGCGCCAGCACCAGCAGCACGCGCTCCAGCTCGTGGCCGCGGCGCAGGATCAGGCCGGTCGCCGAGATGACGCTGTACATGCCCTGCTTGCGCGCGAGCCGCGGGTCCTTCTCGATGCGATATAGCGGGACCTCGGAGGCTCGCCGGAACACCGAGAACACCGCGCGGTCGCGCAGGAAATCGATCGAATAGTCGCGCCACTCGCCATCGGCGACCATGCGACCGTAGAGATTCAGAATGCGATTGAGCTCGAGACGGTTGAACGTCACGCGGTTCGGTACAGCTGCCGCGGTGGCACTGCGGGCCACCGCGCGGTTCTCGCTGGGATCGGCATCCTCCGGTACGAGAGTCATCGCGCGTCTCCTGTCATCACCCTGACATGATCGCGCCATCCGGCGGTTGCCGCAAGAGGCCTTGGGCGACGGTGCCGTTTCGCCGGCTGTCAGGACGCGCCCCTGTCGCGGAATCCGTAACGTCACGGGATCGTTAGCCGGATCATAATGCCGCCCCACTTCCGCCCAGCGCGCGCCCCTGTAGCCCGGCATAAATTCAGTGTGAGTTGGCCCGGTCCTTTCGGTTCCGGATTCCTCAGCCCCCAGCCCCCCGGAGCCGTCGGGATCGGGCCTATTCACAAGCCTCCGGATGAAGGGCCAACGAAAGTTGGTCCTTTTGCTTTTTCAGGCTTGCTTACCAGATGGGCGTAAGGTCGTTCTCGACCGCCGGCGTCTACCATCGTCCGCGCGAATGCCCGCGAGAGCAATTTGCGGCGACGTTCGATCTGATTGGAAAAAGCGAATCAGTGCAGCGAGGTATAGGCCGCGCCGAGCATCGGGCCGGGCCGATCGCGGCTGCCGTCCTGCACGTAGACGGCAGCGCCGTCGATCCCGTCATGCGCGATGTTGTCCAACGGCACCGTCCAGCTTCCGGGAGTCCCGTTCCAGTCGCCGATCTTGGTCAGGTTTCGAACCACGTTGTAGTAGGTGAGCTCACGTCCCTGGTTCTCGCCACGGCCGATCGAGATCGGCACGGCGTGAGATATCGAGCAGAGCCAGACCTCGCCACGCTTGCGCGGCGTATGCTCGTCGGCAGCCGCCACCGAGACGGTCAACTCCCGCCCCTCGACCGCCATATGCACGGGCACCGACATGACACCAGGACCGTGTCCGGTCTTCTCGATCGCATGCTCGATCGCCTCGCGATCGCTGCCAATTACATGCACCTCGCCGTTGACCACGGCCTGAGGCGTGTAGACCTCGCGATCACCGCGCATTCGCGAATAGGCGCGCTGCCGTGCCGAGAACCGCGCGTCGGCCAACGTGTCTTTCCACCCGAGATAGTCCCAATAGTCGATCGGCATCGAGAGCGCGATCACCGACGGGTCCTTGGCAAGATCACCGAGCAGTTTGTCGGCAGGCGGGCAGGACGAGCAGCCCTGCGAGGTGAAGAGCTCGACGACCGCTTTCGGATCGGCGTGGGCCGGACGTATGACGGCAACGATCGCACAAACACCCAGAGCCGCACCTGACCATCGCGCAATCCTGGTAAAGGCCATCATCGCTACCGTACCTGAGCTACTGGGCGTCGAACCGTGCCGCGTTAACAATTTCCGAAGGGCCTGTGAGTTCGATCGATCATCGAACGCAAGAAGGCGGCCTTTGTCTTAGGCCGCCTTCTTCATCACCCGCTACTCACTTCGAGGTGAGCCAATCTGCCGCAGCAACCGTTACGCGGCGAGCTTGCGCAACACGTAGTGGAGGATGCCGCCGTTTCGGTAGTAGTCGAGCTCATCGAGCGTGTCGATGCGGCAAAGCAGTGGCACCTTTTGCACCGCACCATCCGCCGCCTTGATCTCGGCGGTAAGCTGTTGCCGCGGCTTGAGGTCGCCCTGCAGGCCCTTGATCGTCACCGTCTCATCGCCCTTCAGCCCGAGCGACGACCATGAGGTGCCTTCTGCGAAGGTCAGCGGCAGCACACCCATGCCGACCAGGTTGGAGCGATGGATGCGCTCGAAGCTCTGGCAGATCACGGCGCGGACGCCGAGCAGGCGAGTGCCCTTGGCAGCCCAGTCGCGCGAGGAGCCATTGCCGTATTCGGCGCCGGCGAACACGACCAGCGGCACCTTCTCTTCCTGGTACTTCATCGCGGCATCGTAGATCGACATCTGCTCGCCGTCGGGCCAGTGCTTGGTGAGGCCACCCTCCGGGATGTTGCCGTCGGCGCCCTTGAGCATGAAATTCTTGATGCGGATGTTGGCGAAGGTGCCGCGCATCATGATCTCATGGTTACCGCGCCGCGTGCCGTACTGGTTGAAGTCGGCGGGACGGACCTGGTGCTCGCTGAGGAATTTTCCTGCCGGAGAGGTCAGCTTGATCGAGCCGGCCGGCGAGATGTGGTCGGTGGTGATCTTGTCGCCGAACATCGCCAGGATGCGGGCGTCGACGACGTCCACGATCGGATCCGGCTCCTTCTTCATGCCCTCGAAGTAAGGCGGGTTCTGCACATAGGTCGAGCTCATGTTCCAGCGATAAGTCTCGCTCTCGACCGTCTTGATCTTGCGCCAATTGGTGTCGCCCTTGAACACGTCGCCATAGCGCTTCTTGAAGATCGACGCCTTCACGTACTTCTTCATGAAGTCGTTGATCTCCTTGGTGGTCGGCCAGATGTCCTTCAGGTACACCGGCTTGCCGTCCTTGCCGTCGCCGATCGGCTCGGCCGCGAGATCCTTGGTCACCGTGCCGGCGAGCGCATAGGCCACCACCAGCGGCGGCGAGGCGAGATAGTTGGCCTGCACGTCCGGCGAGACGCGGCCTTCGAAGTTGCGGTTGCCCGAGAGCACCGCGGCGGCGACGATGCCGTTATCGTTGATCGACTTGGAAATGTCTTCCTGCAGCGGGCCGGAATTGCCGATGCAGGTGGTGCAGCCGAAGCCGACCAGGTTGAAGCCGACCTTGTCGAGATCCTTCTGCAGGCCGGAATTGTCGAGATATTCGGCCACCACCTGGCTGCCCGGGGCGAGCGAGGTCTTGACCCAGGGCTTGGCCTTCAGGCCCTTGGCGGCCGCGTTACGGGCCAGCAGGCCGGCGCCGATCAGGACGCTCGGATTGGAGGTGTTGGTGCAGGAGGTGATCGCGGCGATCACCACGTCGCCATGGCCGATATCGAACTTGTGGTTCTCGACCGGGAAGCGCTGCCCTTCGGCATCGGGCTTCTTGTATTCACCGGCCAGCGCGGTCGAAAAGCCTTCCGCGACCGATGGCAGCGCGATGCGGCCCTCGGGACGCTTCGGACCGGCCATCGAGGGCACGACGTCGCCGAGATCGAGGCTCAAGGTCTGGGTGAACACCGGATCGGCCGACTTGGCGGTGCGGAACAGGCCCTGCGCCTTGGCGTAGGCCTCGACCAGCGCGACGCGCGCGGACTTGCGGCCCGAGACCTTCAGATAGTCGATGGTCGCGGCATCGACCGGGAAGAAGCCGCAGGTCGCGCCATATTCCGGGGCCATGTTGCCGATGGTCGCCTTGTCGGCCACCGAGAGGAAGTCGAGGCCGGAGCCGAAGAACTCGACGAACTTGCCGACCACCCCGAGCTTGCGCAGCATCTGGGTGACGGTGAGCACGAGGTCGGTGGCGGTGACGCCCTCCTTGAGCTTGCCGGTCAGCTTGAAGCCGACCACGTCGGGCAGCAGCATCGACAGCGGCTGGCCGAGCATGCAGGCTTCCGCCTCGATGCCGCCGACGCCCCAGCCGAGCACGGCGAGGCCGTTGACCATGGTGGTGTGCGAGTCGGTGCCAACAAGCGAATCCGGATAGGCGACCTCGAAGGTGCCGGTCTTCTTGGCGACCGTCATCTTCTCCTTCTTGGTCCAGACCGTCTGCGCCAGATATTCGAGATTGACCTGGTGGCAGATGCCGGTGCCGGGCGGCACCACGGAGAAGTTGGAGAACGCCTTCTGGCCCCACTTCAGGAATTCGTAGCGTTCCTGGTTCTGCTTGTATTCCTCGGTGACGTTCTTCGAGAACGCCTTGTTGTCACCGAAGAAGTTGACGATGACCGAGTGGTCGATGACGAGATCGACCGGCACCAGCGGGTTGATCTTCTCGGCATCGCCGCCGAGCGCCTGCATCGCGTTGCGCATCGCGGCGAGGTCGACCACCGCCGGCACGCCGGTGAAGTCCTGCATCAGCACGCGCGCCGGGCGGAAGGCGATCTCGTGCTCCAGCGTCTTCTTCTTCAACCATTTGGCGACGGCGAGAATGTCTTCCTTCTTGACGCTGCGGCCGTCCTCGTTGCGCAACAAATTCTCGAGCAGCACCTTCATCGAGTACGGCAGCCTGGAGATGTCCTTGAGACCGTTCTTCTCCGCGGCGGCGAGGCTATAATAGATGTAGGTCTTCGTACCGACCTTGAGGGTCTTGCGGCTCTTGAAGCTGTCGAGCGAGGTCATGCGTGGAAATCCCAATTGATCGTTATACCCGGAGGGGGTACTTAAGGACCGTCAGCGCAAAGCGCCGGACGGCTTGCAGCGGGGCATTGTGTGCTGCATCAAGCTCCGGCTTATAGAAGCTTTCTAACCAGCCCGCCACAGCGACAAGCAAGCCGCGACGTGGCATGACCCACAAATTCTCACGCGGTACCCATCATTTTCGAAGGGCTGTGACGACGGACGATGCGGCGCGCATGAAGCTCTCAGGAATCGACGTCAGGTGCGTGCGCGGCGAGCGCGAGGTGTTCGACGGCCTGAGCTTCCAAGCCTGTTCGGGCGAGGCGCTGGCAGTGACCGGGCGCAACGGCGCGGGCAAGACCTCGCTGCTGCGGCTGATCGCGGGCCTGCTGATGCCGGCCGGCGGCACGATCGCGCTGGAGGGCGGCGATAGCGAGCTGACAGTCGCCGAGCAGGCGCATTATCTCGGCCATCGCGATGCCTTGAAGCCGGCGCTCAGCGTCGCCGAGAACCTCTCGTTCTGGGCCGATTTCCTCGGCGGCGGCACGGGCCGCGGACTTGTCGATTGCCTGACCGCGGTCGGGCTCGGCCATGCCATCGTCGTTGCCGGCAGCCACGCTGTCGGCGGGCCAGCGCCGCCGGCTGTCAATCGCCCGGCTGCTCGCGGTGCCGCGGCCGCTGTGGCTGCTGGACGAGCCGACCACTGCGCTCGATGTCGCCGGACAAGCGATGTTTGCAGAGCTGATGCGCGATCACCTCAGATCTGGCGGCCTGATCGTCGCCGCCACCCACGGCCCGCTCGGCATCGAATCGCAGGAGTTGCGGATCGGGGGCGCGGGGTGATGGACCTGCACTGCTTACCCGAGCCGTTTGCCGTACACCACGAGCTCCGCTCTCACCGTTCCCTCTCCCCTTGTGGGGGAGGGCCAGGGAGGGGGGTGCCACACGACGAGCCTATCTGCTTGGCAAGATCCTACTAACCCAAGCGCGCACCGCTTCCTGGGTTACCCCCCTCCCCAGCCCTCCCCCACAAGGGGGGAGGGAGCGCACCGCTCGCTGCGGCGCGACTGCCGTCCGCCCTGCCACGCTCTTGCAGCCATTCGCCTCACCGAGGCTCTCCCCGCATGACCGCGCTTGGGGCCCTGATCCGCCGCGACATCAGAATTGCGCTGCGCGTCGGCGGCGGGGCGTTGATCGGCGTGCTGTTCTTTCTCACGGTCGTGGTGCTGATGCCGTTTGCGCTCGGGCCCGACTTGCCGCTGCTGAGCCGGCTGGGACCTGCGATCCTCTGGCTCGGCGCCCTGCTCGCAAGCCTGCTGACGCTCGACCGGCTGTTCACCGCGGACCACGACGACGGCTCGCTTGATTTGATCGTGATGAGCCGCACCCCGCTCGAGCTCGCCTGCGCGGCCAAAGCCCTGGCCCATTGGCTCGCCGCCGGACTGCCGCTGGTGATCGCAACGCCGGTGCTCGGCCTGCTGCTCAACCTCGACGCCACCGCGACCGGCGCGGTGGCGCTGACGCTGCTCGCCGGCACCCCGGCGCTGACCTTCATCGGCATGATCGGCGCCGGCCTCGCCGTGACCCTGCATCGCGGCGGCCTCTTGCTCGCGGTGCTGGTACTGCCGCTGTCGATTCCGGTTCTGATCTTCGGCGTCGCAGCCTCGCAGGCCGCGATTTCCGGCCCGCTCTCGTTTGGCGGCCCGTTCTCGATCCTGTGCGCGCTGTCGCTGGTCAGCCTGGTCGTCGGCCCGTTCGCAGCCGCCGCGAGCCTGCGGCACGGCCTTGATTGACCTGGGTTGACGACGATCAAAACTTCTAGAGCGGTTCTATGTTAATTGCCTCGAACCCTTCCCACCTCTAATGAGGTGCCAATGAGCCTTATCGACCTCGCCAATCCCTCCCGGTTCCTGACCCTGGCGGCCCGGCTGTTGCCGTGGCTGGCGGCGGTCACGATCGCGCTGTTGGCGGTCGGGCTCTACATGTCGGCGACGGCCCCCGATGATTACCAGCAGGGCGCCACCGTCAAGATCATGTTCATCCATGTTCCGAACGCCTGGCTGTCGATGTTCGTCTGGGCGATCATGAGCGTGGCGTCACTCGGCACCCTGGTGTGGCGACATCCGCTGGCCGACGTCGCCGCCAAGGCCGCCGCCCCGATCGGCGCCTCCTTCACCTTCCTCGCGCTCGTCACCGGCTCGCTGTGGGGCCGGCCGATGTGGGGCACCTATTGGGAATGGGATGCGCGGCTGACCTCGGTGCTGATCCTGTTTTTGATGTATCTCGGCCTGATCGCGCTGTGGCGCGCGGTCGAGGACCCGGCACGCGCGGCACGCGCCGCCGCGGTGCTGACCCTGGTCGGCGCGATCAACCTGCCGATCATCAAGTTCTCGGTCGACTGGTGGAACACGCTGCACCAGCCGGCCTCGGTGATGCGGATGGGCGGCCCGACGCTCGACAAGGCCTTCTTGATTCCGCTGCTGGTGATGGCGATCGCGTTCTCGTTCCTGTTCGTAACCTTGCATGTCGCGGCGATGCGCAACGAGATCCTGCGCCGGCGCGTGCGCAGCTTGCAGATGCAGCAGGCGCGCGGCTATGCCAGCGACGTCCCGGCCCGCACCGCACCGAGCCGGATTGCCGGAACTGCATGATGATCGACCTCGGCCCCTACACAACCTTCATCGCGACGTCCTATCTCGCCGTGCTGCTAGTGGTCGTGCTGCTGATCGGCTGGATCGCGTTCGACTATCGCGCCCTCAAAGCGCGGCTGCGCACGCTCGAACAGAGCGGCATCAGCAGGCGCTCGGGCCGTTCCGCGACGGAGATCCGATGAGCCATCTCTCAGAGCCAGCCGCGGAGGCGCCGCGCCGCCGCTCCCTGCTGATGCTGCTGCCGCTGGTCGTCTTCTTAGGCCTCGCGGTGCTGTTCTGGTACGGGCTTGGCAGCGGCGATCCGTCGCGGATTCCCTCCGCGCTGATCGGCCATCCGGCGCCGCAGACATCGCTGCCGCCGCTCGCGGGGCTCGCCACTAACGGCACGCCGGTGCCGGGGCTCGATCCCGCCGATTTCAAAGGCAAGGTCAGTGTCGTCAATGTCTGGGCGTCCTGGTGCATACCCTGTCACGACGAGGCCCCGCTGCTGGTCGATCTCGGCAAGGACAAGCGCTTCCAGATCGTCGGCATCAACTACAAGGACGGCGCCGACAATGCGCGGCGCTTCCTCGGCCGCTACGGCAACCCCTATGATGTCGTCGGCGTCGACGGCAACGGCCGCGCCGGCATCGAATGGGGCGTCTATGGCGTGCCCGAGACCTTCATCGTCGGCCGAGACGGTACCATCGTCTACAAGCTGGTCGGCCCGATCACGCCTGAGAACATCGATACGGCGCTGAAACCCGAGATCGACAAGGCGTTGAAGGCGGGGAGTTGATTTTCCGTCATTGCGAGCGAAGCGAAGCAATCCAGACTGTCTCTGCTGAAAAATTCTGGATTGCTTCGTCGCCTTCGGCTCCTCGCAATGACGGAGATAGTTAGCCCTTGCTCACATCGCCGGCTTCCGCCTCGCTCTCTTCCAGCGACGCCGGCTCGATGTGATAGCGCTTGATCAGCGGCATCTGGGCGACGGCGAAGAGCGCGGTCAGCGAGGTCACGCCGATCGCCTTGAAGCCGACCCAGAAATTCGTGCTCTGGGTGCGCCAGACGATCTCGTTCAACACCGCCATGCCGGCAAAGAACAGGGCCCAGCGCAAGGTGAGCATGCGCCAGCCGGCTGGCGTCAGGTTGAACATCTGATCGAACATGATCGCGATGAAGGAGCGGCCGAACAGCAGCCCGCCGCCGAGCACGCCCGCGAACAACGCATAGATGATCGTCGGCTTGACCTTGATGAAGGTTTCGTCATGCAGCGCCAGCGTCAGCGTACCGAATACCAGCACGATGATCGCTGTCACCAGTGCCATCAACGGCACGTGCCGCGTCACCACGTAGGATGCGATCAAGGCCGCGACGATCGCGACCATAAAGGCGCCGGTCGCCACGAACAGGTGAAACTTGGCGTTCGCCACGAAAAACACCAGCAGCGGACCGAGTTCGGTCGCAAGCTTGAACAGCGGATGCGGCTGGGTCTTGTCCATGTCGGGTCCTATTCCGTCGTCACCGCGAAGCGGTGATCAGTGGTCTCAGAGCAGCGTCTGGTGTCCGAAGCAAGGCGCTTTTGGATGCCTGCCGACGCGGGCGCTGACAAGCAGAATCTAGCTCTCGATTCCCGCGATCGCCTTGGCAAAGTCCTTGGCCGCGAACGGAGAGAGATCGTCGACGCCTTCGCCGACTCCGATGAAGTGTACCGGCAGCTTGAACTTCTCCGCCAGCGCCACCAGGATGCCGCCGCGCGCGGTGCCGTCGAGCTTGGTCATCACCAAGCCGGTGACGCCGGCCGTGCGATGAAACGCCTCGACCTGCGACAGCGCGTTCTGTCCGACTGTAGCATCGAGCACGAGCAGCACCGCATGCGGCGCCGTGGCATCGACCTTGCGGATCACGCGCACCACCTTTTCGAGTTCGTTCATCAACTCGGCCTTGTTCTGCAGCCGGCCGGCGGTGTCGATCAACAGAACGTCGCGGCCCTGCTCCCTGGCCGAGGTCATCGCGGTAAAGGCGAGGCTTGCGGCATCGGAGCCTTGCGCGCCCGCGATGACCGGCGCCTTGGTCCGCTCGCCCCACACCTTGAGCTGCTCAATGGCAGCGGCGCGGAACGTGTCGCCGGCGGCCAGCATCACCTTGCGCCCCTCGGCATGCAGGCTTGCGGCCAGCTTGCCGATCGTCGTGGTCTTGCCGGAGCCGTTGACGCCGACCACCAGTATCACGAACGGCTTGTGCGCCGTGTCGATCTCGAGCGGCTTCGCCACCGGCGCCAGCACCTTCTCGACCTCGGTCGCGACCACGTCCTTGACCTCGTCGGCGCTGATCGCCTTGTCGTAGCGGCCGTGGCCGACGGCCTGTGCAATTCGCGCCGCCACGCTGGTTCCGAGATCGGCGCGCAGCAGCACATCCTCGATGTCGTCGAGCATCGCGCGGTCGAGCTTGCGCTTGGTGACGAGATCGGCGACCGCCGTGCCGAGCGCGCTGGAGGTGCGCTTCAGCCCGGTCGACAGCCGGCGCCACCAGCTCAGCTTCGGTGTTTCGGAGGTGGTATCGTTCATGCGGTGGTGTTAGCCGTTTCAACCCCCAAACGAAAGCCTTGACGCCCGATATGGATATCAACCAGCCGACCGACGACGAGATCCTGGCCCGCGTGCTCCATCGCGACGGATTGATGCTGGTGATCGACAAGCCGGCCGGCATTCCCGTGCACAAGGGGCCCAAGGGCGGCCCGAATCTGGAGGCCTCGTTCGACGCGCTACGCTTCGGCCTGCCGCGGCCGCCGGTGCTGGCTCACCGGCTCGACAAGGAAACCTCGGGCTGCCTGGTGCTCGGCCGCCACCGCAAGGCCACCGCCTCGCTCGGACTGCTGTTCAAGCACGGCAAGATTTCGAAGACCTATTGGGCCGTCGTCGAGGGTGGTCCTGTGGAAGATGAAGGCATCATCGAACTGCCGCTCGGCCGCCGCAACGCCGAGCGCGGCTGGTGGCAGAAGCCGGATCCGGAGGGCCAGCCCGCGACCACGAAATGGCGGGTGATGGGACGGTCCTCCACTCCCACGGAAGCCGCGGCAAGCCAGGGACTCGCCTGGCTCGCCATGGAACCGGTGACCGGCCGCACCCATCAATTGCGCGTGCACGCCTCTGCGATGGGCTGGCCGATCGTCGGCGACGACATCTACGGCAACGGCCCGCGCTTCGGCGAGCCGCGGCTGCATCTGCACGCGCGCCAGATCGTGATCCCGCTGTCGAAGAACAAGCCGCCGGTTCAGGTGGTGGCGCCGGCACCGACGCATATGCATGAGCGGCTGCGGGCATGCGGGTGGAACGGGGAATGAGGCCCCGCTCTCTCCACACGTCATGGCCGGGCTCGTCCCGGCCGTCCACGTCTTACGGAGCGCTCGGAAGGGCGTGGATGCCCGGGACGAGCCCGGGCATGACGGAGTTCTGGACTAACAGCTTCGCGCCGTCATGCCCTGCGATACGCAGCCGCCGCACCGCGCCAATCACCTCACCGCTCACCGCGACCGGCACATAGTGCTCCGTGCGCCCCTGGCTGTCGCTCTCTATCAGCACATCGCGTACCGCGCCCACCTCGGTATCCAACCGACTTCCGTAACGCAGCCTCGCCCGCCACGCGCAAACGTCGCGCACGCTCGCGAATGAGCTGGCCATCGACCTGCGGCATCCGCGCCGCCGGCGTGCCGGGGCGCGGCGAATAGGGAAACACGTGCAGGAAGGTGAGGCCGCATTCCTCGACGAGATCGAGCGAACGCGTGAACATCTCCTCGCTCTCGGTCGGGAAGCCCGCGATCAAGTCGGCGCCGAGCGCGATGTCCGGCCGCAAGCGCCGGACCTGCGCACAGAAGTCGATCGCGTCCTGGCGCAGATGTCGCCGTTTCATCCGCTTCAGGATCATGTCGTCGCCGGCCTGCAAGGAGAGATGCAGATGCGGCATCAGCCGCGCATCGCCAGCGATCGCATCGAGCAGATCAGCATCGGCCTCGATCGAATCGATCGAGGAGATGCGCAGGCGCTGCAGCTCCGGCACGTGTCGCAAAATCTGCTTCACGAGCTTTCCGAGCTTCGGTGCAGCCGGCAGATCGCCGCCATAGCTTGTGAGATCAACACCGGTCAGCACGATTTCGGCATGGCCGCGCTCCACCAGCGTGCGGACCTGCTCGACAACGGCGCCCATCGGCACCGAGCGTGAATTGCCGCGGCCGAACGGGATGATGCAGAAGGTGCAGCGGTGATCGCAGCCGTTCTGCACCTGGACGAACACTCGCGGCAGTCCGCGCTGGAAGCCGTCGACGAGATGCGGCGCCATCTCGGTCACCGCCATGATGTCGGAAACCGCGACCTTTTCGGAGGTATCGAGATCGAACGCCGCACGCGTCGCGCGCCATACCTCGCTGCGCAGCTTGTCGTCATTGCCGAGCACGCGGGTCACCTCGGGCATCGCGGCGAACATGTCCGCCTGCGTCTGCGCGGCGCAGCCGGTGACGATGATGCGCGCCGTCGGGGCGCTCGCGCTTCAGCCTGCGGATCGATTGCCGCGCCTGCGCCACCGCCTCATTGGTGACGGCGCAGCTATTGATGACGATCGTATCGGAAAGACCGGCCGTATCGGCCTCGCGCGCGATCAGCTCGGATTCGAAGGCGTTGAGGCGGCAGCCGAAGGTGACGACATCGACACTCATGCGACGCTGGCGAACAGCGACGGGTCGAACCGGCCCTCATATTCGAAGCTCGCGGTGCCCGTCATCAACACGTGATCGTCGCGCTCGCGCCATTCGATCATGAGATCGCCGCCCGGCAGCGTGATGCGCACCATGCGGTTGGCGCGCTTCAGCCGCGCTGCGGCGACGGCGGTGGCGCAGGCCGCCGAGCCGCAGGCTTGGGTGAGCCCGGCGCCGCGCTCCCAGGTGCGGATGATGATGTGATCGCGATCCACGATCTGCGCGAGCGTGATGTTGGCGCGCTCCGGGAAGATCGGATGGTTTTCCAGCAGCGGCCCGAAGCGTTCGAGATCGTAGCCGTTGACGTCGCCATCGACCCAGAACACCGCGTGCGGATTGCCCATGCTGACGACCGAGGGCGAATGCAGGATCGGCTTGTCGATCGGCCCGATCTGCAGCTCGATATAGCGGGTGTCGCGAAACTCCTCCGCCAGCGGAATGTCCTGCCAGCCGAACTTCGGCGCGCCCATGTCGACGGTGTAGAGATCGGGCGCCGGTCCCTGCCAGCAATTCAAGAGACCCGCAGCGGGTTTCGAAGGTCGCGGTCTGCTGGCCCGTGCTCTCGAACAGGCGGCGCACCACGCAACGCATGCCGTTGCCGCAGGCGCCGGCCTCCGAGCCGTCATTGTTGTAGATGCGGATGAACGCTTCGGTGCCGTCGTAGCGCGGCGGCTGCAGCACCATGAGCTGGTCGTAAGGCACCTGGGATGCCACCGCGCGCGCTTCCTCGGCCGTCACGACATGCTTGGAATCGCGAAGGTCGAGGACGACGATCTGGTTGCCGATGCCGTTCATCTTGGCAAAGGCGTGGTTGGCGAGCGCGCTCATGAAAATATCCAAATTGTGTCCGCTTTATATGGCGAATGGCGAGCCATTGACCAGCCGGTTCAACATCGCACATGACACATCTGTCATGGGACGCTGGACGGTGGGGCATGTTAGGAACCGGTCATTCGCCGGCACGAACCGGGCAAAGACGCACGGCCCTGGAGAATAATTGCATGAAATTCAGCACTTTCCGCCTCGTGATGGCCGTGGTTCCGGCTGCCTTGTGGTTTGGCAGCGCGACCGTTCAGGCCCAATCGCCGTCGCCGGCTCCTGCCGTCTCCGCCACGCCTTCCGCGTCCCCTGCGCCGAGCGCAACACCTGCCCCCGAGGCATCGAGCACGCCGGCACCCGCCGCGAGTCCTGCGCCCGCCGCCAGCGCGAGCCCGGCCCCGGCGGCAACGCCATCTCCGCCTGCCGCTGCCCAGGCACCCGCCCCCTCCCCCAGCGTACAGAGCGCGGATGCCTTCGGCGAAGAGGTCACGCTCGCGCCCAAGAAAGTCGTCATCGTCAAGGGCAGCGCCAATTGGGACAATGCTTTCGACACGCTGATCGATTCGTTCAAGGCGCTATCGAGCTTGCTCGACAAGCAGGGCATCAAGCCGGCCGGCAACGGCATGATCGTCTACACCTCGACCGACGACACCGGCTTCACCTTCATGGCCGAGATGCCGGTCGACCAGGAGCCGAAGACTCTCGGCAAGGGCATGAGCATCGGCCAGTCGCCCGAGGGCAAGGCGCTGAAGTTCGTCCATCGCGGCTCCTACGACAACATGGACAACACCTATGAGGCGATCACCAATCATCTCGACGAGCGCAAGCTCGAGGCCAAGGACACCTTCATCGAGGAGTACATGACCGATCCGTTGAAGACCGCCGAGGACAAGCTCGTCATCAATGTCTACGTGCCGCTGAAGTGAGCCCCATGATGCGCAGTATCCCGTTCGCTCATCGCGCTTGCGGCCGGTTCGCTGGCGGCAGCGCCCGCCTTCGCGCAGACGCCGCAACCCGAATTTCCGCCGGCGATCTCGGTCTCCGGCGAGGCCAGCGTTTCGGCGCCGCCCGATCTCGCCATGATCGATGCCGGCGTCGCCTCCGATGCCAAGACCGCGCGCGAGGCGGCCGACGCCAACAACGATGCGATGGCCAAGGTGCTGCAGGCGCTGAAGAACGCCGCCATCGACGACAAGGACTATCAGACCTCGCGGCTGTCGCTGCAGCCGCAATATGCGCCGAACCGTCCGGGGCAATCGACCGTGGTCGGCTATCGCGCCAGCAACCGCGTCACCATCAAGCTGCACGACGTCAACAAGGTCGCTGGCGTGATCGATACGCTGGTCGGCGCCGGCGCCAACGATATCGGCAACGTCTATTTCACGGTGGCCGAGCCGTCGAAGCTGCTCGACCAGGCACGCGAGAAGGCCGTGGCCGACGCCCGCCGCAAGGCCGAGATCTATGCCAAGGCGGCCGGCGTCACGCTCGGCTCTCCCTTGAGCATTTCCGAGGACGGCACCCCGACCCCGATGTTCCGCGTCAAGACGCTGGCGGCCCCGATGGGCGCGGCCACACCGACGCCCGTTGCGCAAGGTGAAGAGACGCTCTCGATCACGGTGAGCGTCATCTGGGGGATCAAGACGGGGCAGTAGTTCGGGCTCAGCACCCCATCGCGGTTGCTGCTGCTGAGGCTCACAGCTCCCGCTACAAATTCGTTGTCGTCCCGGCTTGAACGCCGGGACCCATAACCACAGTTGCGGATGATAGTACGAGCTGTGGCTCCAGCCTTTATAACAACTAACGGCGGTGGTTATGGGTCCCGGGTCTGCGCTTGCGCTTGCCCGGGACGACAGTTTTTAAATCCTCACCACCTGCTAAATCTCCACCACCTGCCCCGGCTTCAGCACCGCGAACTTCTCACGCGGCACGCCTGCGGCATCGAGCGCTTCGCCGAGCGCGATCGCCGGCGCGTCGATCGCCTCGTCGGTGAGCTGGAAGGTGCCGTGATGATGCGCCAGCGCCAACTCGGCGCCGCAATCCCTGAGCGCCTGCACCGCATCCTCCGGATTCATGTGCTGATCTTGCATGAACCAGCGCGGCTCATAGGCACCGATTGGCAGGATCGCGAGCCTGAGCGGACCATGCGCCTCGGCCACGTCGCGGAAATGCTTGCCCGTGCCGTAGCCGGAATCGCAGACGATGTAGAGCTTGCCGGCCGGGGTCTCCAGCACGAAGCTCGCCCATAACGCCATGTTGCGATCGAACACGCCGCGCGCCGACCAGTGCCGCGTCGGCACCAGTGTCACCGCGACCTCGTCGTTCAGCGCGATCCGCTCGTGCCAGTCGAACGCCTCGACGCGGATTTTCGGATTTTTGGCCAGCATCGTCAGGTCATTGCCGAGCGGCGTGACGACGCGGGGCGCGAACTTGGTGGTGAGCCGCGACAACGTCGCGATATCGAGATGGTCGTAATGGCCGTGCGACACCAGCACGACGTCGATCTTGGGCAGCGCGTCGAAGGCGATGCCCGGATCGTTGTGGCGCTTCGGACCGGCAAAGCTGAACGGCGATACCCGCTCCGACCAGACCGGATCGACCAGGATGTTGAGCCCGCCGGTCTGGATCAGCCAGCTCGCATGTCCAACGAAGGACAGCCTGACCTGACCGCCATCGACCCGGGCTGGCGGAGTATCCGAATGCGGGCTCGGCACCCATTCGGGCCAGACTGAACGTTTTCGACCGCCCCCGAACTGCCAGCGCAGCACGTGAGAGAAGGATTTGGGCGGCGACGCCATCCGGATCGAAAAAGTGCCGGCCGTCGAAGTGATCGGTGACGGGACCGGAATAGGTCTTGGAACGGCGTGCCAATGGAGTCCTCAGGGGAAAGCGGAAGAAAAGGTGAGGTGCAGCAGACAGGTAGGCGGGCGGCTGCAGTCCGGCAACGGGCGCGCTGCGGCCAAGTTTCCTTGACTTTTGGCCGGTCAGGGGGTTTAAGGCACCCAAATTCATCGAAAAGTGTGATCTTTTCGAGCCACCGACCGGTCCTTCGAGGCCGGAGGTCAACGCCCGACAGCGCTGTGCGCCCTCGGGCGCAAAGGTGTTTGGATGATCGGGTTTCGGCAGGACTGCCGAGACAAAGATGGTGGTCATCACCCGCGAAGGCGGGTGATCCAGTACTCCGAGACGGCGCGGCTCGACCCGAGACGCCGCGGCGTACTGGATGCCCCGCCTGCGCGGGGCATGACGAGAGTGAAATGAAGCGGGCGCCTTAACAGGCAAAGGACAACGGCATTGTTCGACAATCTGTCGGAAAGGCTTGGCGGTATCCTCGATCGGCTGACGGGGCGTGGCTCCCTGTCGGAGGCCGATGTCGATGCCGCGATGCGCGAGGTGCGCCGGGCACTGCTCGAGGCCGACGTCGCGCTCGAAGTCGTGCGAAGCTTCACCGAGCGCGTGCGCGAGCAGGCGATCGGCGCCACTGTCGTCAAATCGGTCACCCCCGGTCAGATGGTGGTCAAGATCGTCCATGACGAGCTGATCAACACGCTCGGCGCCGACGGCCAGACCATCGACCTCAATGCAGTGCCGCCGGTGCCGATCATGATGGTCGGCCTGCAGGGCTCCGGCAAGACCACCACGACTGCCAAGCTCGCGCGCCGCATGACCCAGCGCGACAAGCGCAAGGTGCTGATGGCCTCGCTCGACGTCTACCGTCCGGCCGCCATGGAGCAGCTCGCCGTGCTCGGCCGCGATCTCGACATCCCAACACTTCCGATCGTCGCCGGCCAGAAGCCGGCGCAGATCGCCCGCCGCGCGCTGGAAGCCGGCAAGCTCGGCGGCTACGACGTCGTGCTGCTCGACACCGCCGGCCGCACCACGCTCGACGAAGAGATGATGAGCGAGGCGGCCGAGATCAAAACGGTCGCCAACCCGCACGAAGTGCTGCTGGTCGCGGACTCCCTGACCGGTCAGGACGCCGTCAATCTCGCCCGCGCCTTCGATCAGCGCGTCGGCCTGACCGGCATCGTGCTGACACGCGTCGACGGCGACGGCCGCGGCGGCGCCGCACTGTCGATGCGCGCCGTCACCGGCAAGCCGATCAAGCTGCTCGGCACTGGTGAAAAAACCGACGCGCTGGAGGATTTCCATCCCGACCGGATCGCCGGCCGCATCCTCGGCATGGGCGACATCGTCTCGCTGGTCGAGAAGGCCGCGGCGAACATCGACGCCGAGAAGGCCGCGCGCACCGCCGAGAAGATGCGCAAGGGTCAATTCGACCTCAACGACATGCGCGAGCAGCTGCAACAGATGTCGCAGATGGGCGGCATCAGCGGGCTGATGGGCATGATGCCCGGCATCGCCAAGATGAAGAACCAGATCGCGGCGGCCGGCATCGACGACAAGATCATCAAGCGCCAGGTCGCGATCATCGATTCGATGACCCGCGACGAGCGCAAGCATCCCGACCTGCTGAAGGCGAGCCGCAAGAAGCGCATCGCCGCCGGCTCGGGCCAGAACGTCGAGCAGGTCAACAAGCTCCTGAAGATGCACAGGAACATGGCCGACGTGATGAAGGCCATGGGCTCCGGCAAGCGCGGTCCGCTCGCCGGCATCGCACAAGCCATGGGTTTTGGCGGCGGCATGCCCTCGCCCGAGCAGATGAAGGCGATGGCCGAGAAGATGCCGGGCGGCGCCGGCGGCTTGCCGGGAGGTTTGCCGAATTTGCCGAAGGATCTGCCCGCGGGCCTGCGCGGCGGTTTGCCGAATTTGCCGGGCCTCACGGGCCTCAGCGGCAAGCCGATGCTGCCGGGCCTCGGCCTCCCTCCGGGGAAGAAGAAATGAAGATGTTTCTTCCCTCTCTCCATGCGTCATTCCGCGGAATGACGGCTTCACTCAACGCGTAAAATCAAACGACACTCAGGAGAACCTTATGTCAGTCGTCATCCGCCTCGCGCGCGCAGGTACCAAGAAGCGCCCGGTCTATCACGTCGTCGTCGCCGACTCGCGCTTCCCCCGCGACGGCCGCTTCATCGAGCGTCTCGGCCATTTCAATCCGCTGATGCCGAAGGACAACGAGGCACGGCTGAAAGTCGACATGGAGAAGATGAAGGCCTGGCTCGCCAAGGGCGCCCAGCCGTCCGACCGCGTCGCCCGTTTCCTCGACGCCGCCGGCGTCAAGAAGCGCGAGGCGCGCAACAACCCCGAGAAGTCCGTGCCGCGCAAGGAGCGCAAGGCGCAGGCCGAAGCCGCCGCCAAGGGCTAAGACGGCTTCGTTCCGGTGGGCAAGCGTTCATCCAACGGCACGACGGATGCACCCTCTCCCCTTGTGGGAGAGGGCGGCGAAATCGAACGCAGTGAGATTAAGCCGGGTGAGGGGTCTGCCTCGGCATTTGCAGGCGCGGAGAGAAAGCCCTCACCCGCCTCCGATGCTTTGCATCTCCGGCACCCTCTCCCACAAGGGGAGAGGGTTTCTTCGCAAAGCTCGAGCGCGCAAAAAATCTGCGTTGCCAGGATTGGCGCCGCGCACGGCGTGCGCGGCGAGGTGCGGCTGTGGACCTTCACCGAGGACCCGCTCGCGGTCCTGCATTACGGCCCGCTCACCACCAAGGACGGCAGCCGCGCCATTCGAAGTGACAAAGGCGCGCGAGGCCAGGGATCATCTGGTCGCCACCATCAAGGGCGTTACCGATCGCAGCGCAGCCGAGAAGCTCAACGGCATCGAGCTCTATATTGCGCGCGACCGGCTGCCTGAACCCGACGACGACGAATATTATCACGCCGACCTGATCGGGCTCGCTGCCGAGACCACCGCGGGCGAGCCGCTCGGCCGCGTGCTTGCCGTCCATAATTTCGGTGCCGGCGACATCATCGAGATCGCGCCGCCCTCCGGCAGCACGATGTTGCTACCGTTCTCCAACGCCGTGGTGCCGACCGTCGACATCAAGGGCGGCCGCGTCGTGATCGAATTGCCGGCGGAGATCGAGGGCGACGAGCCAGACGACGACGATCGATCCGACAACTAACCGCGCGCCAGCTCGGTCATGCGCTTGACGAAATCAGCGTCGAGCGGCTCATCCATGAACAGCCGATACCAGAGCGCGCCGTAGATCGCGAACACCAGGCTTTCGCGACGATGCGGCGCGACACCGGCATGCGCGAGGCAGCGGCGCAGCGCCTCGCGCCGCGGCGTGATCAGGCGCGCACGGACCTGCTCGCGCAACGCCTCGTCGAACTGCGCTTCCGCCATCAATGAGCGCAGCACGGGCCCGGCGCGCGTCGCGCCCTGGCAAACCTTGCGCAGGAAATTCGGCACCGGCTCGTTCTCGACGATGTTGATCTGGCGGGCCGCCCAATCCTCCAGCGCATCGAGCACCAGATCGGCCTTGCTGTCCCACCAGCGATAGATCGTCTGCTTGCCGGCGCCGGCCGCGGCCGCGATCGCATCCATCGTGACCTTGGCGTAGCCGTGCTGCACCACCAGCTCATAAGCCGCGTCGAGAATGGCGCGCCGGCTTTCGTCGCTGCGCGGGCGGCCGGGCCTGGCCTGGCTCTTGGCATCCGTCCTGGGCGATCGCATCGGTTTGATTTCGGTCCATCTTGCGAGACTTAAAGTCTCGTATTAAATACGGAACTGCAAGTTCCAGATTGGAAGGTATATGGCCATGACCGCGCGAGACAAGTCATCTCATAAAGCCTGGCGCCTGCACGCCCACAACGATTTGCGCTTTGACGAGGTCGCAACGCCGGCGGTCGCAGCCGATGGCGTCATCGTGCGGATCGAGGCGGCGATGGTGCTGTCCTATACCAACAAGGTGCTGTCGGGCGCCGTGCCCTACGCGCTGCCGCCGATGCCGTTCGTGCCCGGCACCAACGCGATCGGCCGCGTGGTCGCGATCGGTGCCAATGTCGGTCATGTCAAAGACGGCGATCGCGTCTTCCTCAGCCCGCATCTGCGCGCCGACGTGCCGGATCGCGAGCCCGCGCAGATCCTGATCGGCCTCACCGGCATGGCGCCGACGGAAGCCGCGCTGAACCTGCAGGCGCGCTGGCGCGACGGCGTGTTCGCTGAATTGGCGCATTGGCCTGCCGCCTGCGTCACGCCGCTCGACGGCCTCGACGATCGTCCCGCCACCGAGCTGATCGGGCTGGCAAAACTGATCGTGCCGTTCGGCGGCTTGCAACGGCTCGATCTCAAGGGCGGCCAGACCGTGATCATCAACGGCGCGTCGGGCTATTTCGGCTCCGGCGCGGTGCTGCTGGCGGTGGCGATGGGCGCTGGCCGCGTCGTTGCGGTCGGGCGCAAGCGCGAGGCGCTGGAGCGGCTCAGCTGAAGCCTTCGGCCCGCGCGTCATTCCGGCCGTCGTCACCGGCGACGATCCGGCGAAGGATCTCGCCACCATCCGCCATGCCGCAGGCGGCGCGGCCGACGGCGCGCTCGACCTGCTCGGCCAGGCCAAGAGCACGTCGACCACGCTCGCGACGCTTGCGCGCGCTCCGGCGGGGCGGCCGGCTGGTGCTGATGGGCAGCGCCACCGCCCCGCTCGAACTGTCCTTCGGCGAGATGCTGGCGAATGATTGGGAGGTGGTCGGCCAGTTCATGTATGACCGCACCGCGCCCGGCCAGCTTGCGGCGCTTGCCGCGCGAGCACCTGCTCGACCTCAAGCAAGATCGCGGTGACGACCTTCAAGCTCGCCGACTTCCCCGCGCGGTCGAGGCCGCCGCGCTGATGCAGGGGCTCGATCTGACCGCGCTGGTGCCGTAACAACGGCACCATGACCGATCCCGCAACTCCCTGGCGCGCCACCGTCCTGACTCTGTTTCCCGGAGATGTTTCCCGGGCCGCTCGGCATCAGCTTGGCCGGGCGCGCGCTTGCCTCCGGGCTGTGGGCACTGGAGGCGCGTGACATCAGGGCTTCGGCGACAGACAAGCACCGCAGCGTCGATGATACGCCGGCCGGCGGCGGCCCCGGCATGGTGCTCCGTGCCGATGTGCTGGCGGCAGCGATCGATGCGGCCGAGATTGCGCCGGACCGGCCGCGGCTGTTGATGAGCCCGCGCGGTCGGCCATTGACCCAGGCGATCGTGAGGGAACTCGCTGACGGTCCCGGCCCCCTGATCGTGTGCGGCCGGTTCGAGGGCATCGACCAGCGCGTGATCGATGCGCGCGGCCTGCAGGAGGTCTCGATCGGCGATTACGTGCTCTCCGGTGGCGAGATCGGCGCGCTGGCCCTGATCGATGCCTGCGTCCGGCTGCTGCCCGGCGTCATGGGCAAGCTCGAATCGGGTACCGATGAGAGCTTTTCCCACGGGCTACTCGAATACCCGCAATACACCCGGCCGCAGAGTTTTGAGGGCCAGCCAATTCCGGACGTCCTGCTTTCCGGCGATCACGCCAAGGTGGCCGCCTGGCGCCGTGCGCAAGCCGAAGCCCTGACGCAGGCCCGCAGGCCGGATCTCTGGGCTCATTGGACCGAACAAAACGGGACCGGCCAAAAAACGCCAAAAACCAAGACAGACGGGTGACAAGCGCTGCGCTTTGCCTTATAGCAGCGCCAATTCCGCAAGTGACGGCAGGAACAAGCGCAGCCCGCGGGTAATCGGCAGGGCGCGCCGCCGATGGAGATTTACCCGTGAACCTGATCCAGCAGCTCGAAAAAGAGCAGTTCGACAAGCTGTCCGCCAACAAGACCATTCCCGAATTCGGCCCGGGCGACACCGTGATCGTCAACGTGAAGGTGGTCGAAGGCGAGCGCACCCGCGTGCAGGCCTATGAAGGCGTCTGCATCGGCCGTTCCGGCGGCGGCATCAACGAGAGCTTCACCGTACGCAAGATCTCCTATGGTGAGGGCGTGGAGCGCGTGTTCCCGATCCTCTCGCCGATGATCGACTCGATCAAGGTGGTCCGCCGCGGCAAGGTGCGCCGCGCCAAGCTGTATTACCTGCGCGGCCTGCGCGGCAAGTCGGCCCGCATCGTCGAGAAGCAGGACCGCCAGACCGCCGTCGGCGAGTAAGCGCTGCAACATCAGGTTTTGAAGAAGCGCGGGCTGGTCCCGCGCTTCTTTGTTTTGAGGCACCGTCATTCCGAGGCGCCCAGCATCGCCCCGGAATGACAGCGTGTGACATTGCGCACCCGCCCCCGTGCGCAAACGCATCTCGCACTTCGCCGCATGCGTGCTATATACCCACCTCAAATGGTTCTAAATCGCACCAGCATGGCCTATCGGCGCGTCGTGATCGACGATCGCAGCCGGTTGCCCGGGCGCTTCTTCGGTCGGTTCGCGACCTCGGCGATGTCTGAGCTTAGCCCCGCGCTGTAACCGCAGCGCCGCCAGCTCTTTTCCCGTTCCGCGCGTGCCCACGCGTTTCCTTCTCAGCCATAGCTACATCCCGGGAGCATTTGCTCATGTCCAAACCGACCACGCTGTACGACAAGATCTGGAACGACCATCTGGTCCATGAAGCCGACGATGGCACCTGCCTGCTCTACATCGACCGTCACCTGGTGCACGAGGTGACCTCGCCGCAGGCATTCGAAGGCCTGCGCGCCACGGGGCGCAGGGTCCATGCGCCGGAGAAGACGCTCGCCGTCGTCGACCACAACGTGCCGACCACCGATCGCACCAAACCCAATCCCGATCCCGAGAGCATCGAGCAGATCAAGGCGCTGGCTGACAACGCCAGGGAATTCGGCATCGAATATTACAACGAGTTCGACAAGCGCCAGGGCATCGTGCACGTCATCGGCCCGGAGCAAGGCTTTACCTTGCCCGGCACCACCATCGTCTGCGGTGACAGCCACACCTCGACGCATGGCGCGTTCGGCGCGCTGGCGCATGGCATCGGCACCTCCGAAGTCGAGCATGTGCTGGCGACGCAGACGCTTGATCCAGAAGAAGGCCAAGAACATGCGCGTCACCGTCGACGGCAAATTGCCGGAAGGCGTGACGGGCAAGGACATCATCCTGGCCATCATCGGCGAGATCGGCACCGCCGGCGGCACCGGCTATGTGCTGGAATATGCCGGCGACGCCATCCGCGCGCTGTCGATGGAAGGCCGCATGACCGTCTGCAACATGTCGATCGAGGGCGGCGCCCGCGCCGGTCTCGTCGCGCCGGACGAGAAGGCCTACGACTTCCTGCGTGACCGGCCGAAATCGCCGAAGGGCGCGGACTGGGACGCGGCGACTGCGCTATTGGGAGAAGCTGCGCTCGGACGAGGGCGCGCATTTCGACCACGAGCTGCGGCTGGATGCGGCCAAGCTGCCGCCGATCGTGACCTGGGGTACCTCGCCCGAGGACGTGATCTCGGTGACCGGCCTGGTGCCCGATCCGGACCAGATCGCCGACGAGGCCAAGCGCATCTCCAAGCATCGCGCGCTGAAGTACATGGGCCTGACGGCGGGGACCAAGATCACCGACATCAAGCTCGACCGCATCTTCATCGGCTCCTGCACCAACGGCCGCATCGAGGATCTGCGCGCAGCGGCGAAGATTGCCGAAGGCAAGACCGTCGCGGCGCATGTCAACGCCATGGTCGTGCCGGGCTCCGGCATCGTCAAGGAGCAGGCCGAAGCCGAAGGTCTGGACAAGATCTTCGTCAAGGCCGGCTTCGAATGGCGCGAGCCGGGTTGCTCGATGTGCCTCGCCATGAACCCGGACAAGCTGCGTCCGGAGGAGCGTTGCGCCTCGACCTCGAACCGCAACTTCGAAGGCCGCCAGGGCTTCAAGGGCCGCACCCACCTGGTGTCGCCCGCGATGGCCGCCGCCGCCGCGATCGCCGGTCACTTCGTCGACGTGCGGGACTGGCGTTAATCGCCGTGGCTCGCAAGCCCCGGACCGCGAGTCCGGGACGTAACTCGGTCTATCAAGCTCAGCGCGATGTCTCTTCCCGGGACATCGCGCGCGTTTGATTTTGCCTCGAACCCGCCACGTTTCGACAAGGACTTCTTAAAGGTCCCGGCCGCACAATTCTACCTCCCGAAGTCCGTCGCATTGCCGAGAGCGTCGAGGAGTCCGTGATGGCCAACAAGCCGCAATTCGTCGACCTGATTCGCGATGCCACGCCGCAGCGCCGGAAAGCTGCCGCCACGCAAGATCATCGCCAAGCCCGAGCCCGTGAAGGACAAGCGACGGCTCTCCAACTGGCCACCCGGCCGCCTCGCCAAATGGCGCCTCGAGGCTTTGGTGCCCTGGAAGCTGATGCAGAAGGCCTGGCAATTCAAAAACTGGTCAGGGACCGAGCTGAACGCAGAAAGGGCGCCGACGGGCGCCCTTTTCGTTTGAACCATCAGCTTTGAGCATGATCATTTGAATCATGCTTGAACAACTCACCAATAGTGATGGTGACGATGAGTGGTGCCAGCGGTGCCAATGGTGCCACCGATGCCAATGGCGATAATGGCAGATGCGGCGCAGACCATAATGGGTCCAGATCACGCGGCATCGGTGATAGGGATAATAGTAATAGCCGTCGTCCCGGATAGTAGTACGCGCCGTAGAAATGGCGATGGTGATGATGGAAGTACGGCCGATGGCCCAAACCGCGCGTATGATAGGCCGCCGTACCGGATGCCGCCGCCGTGATGGAATGCCGGGCCGGCACGGAAGGCTCCGCCATGGAAAGCGGGCGCTGCGTGGAAGCCTCTACCGCCGGCGTGGAATCCGCCGAGGCTGGAAACCGCCTCCGCCGACATGAACCGCCGCACCGCCTCCGCCGCCGTGGAAGGCTCCGCCGCCACCCATGGAAGCCGCCCCCGCCGCCGTGGAAGCCGCCTCCGCCACCATGAAAGCCGCCTCCGCCGCCACCTGAAACCACCACCGCCGCCATGAAAGCCACCGCCGCCTCCACCTCCACCGCCGCCACGTGCGACCGTGCATTTGCACCGCGATGACGTGAGAGGCTGATTTCGCTGCCGGCATCGCGCCAGGCGCGATCGGCGACATCGCCTGTGCAGGGCGTCCGGACAGTGTCGCGAGAGCGAACAGCGCGGCCGCTGCAACGCCGAAGTGACGGACAAGACTACGCCTCGGATCCTTCGTTCCGATCATCGTCGTGACTCCTGTGAATGCAGACAATGGCGAGCGTGCAGCCATGGAGCCGGCCTTCGACAAAGCGCGATCGCCCAAGCATGAACGTAGTGATAACGATCTGAACGCCGCATGAATGATGTGGTGCCGGAAAATCACCTGCGTCGTGGCGACGCATGCTGGACGAGCACATCACCATCCCGTCGCCAAACTAATCAAGATCTGCCACGCCCTGTGACGAGATCAGATCAATCCCACAACGAACAACAGGCCCGCAATGCGGGCCTGTTCGATTTCGATCATGGCCGAGCGAGGCAACTGGCGATCACCGATGACGGCGATGCCAGCGATGCCACCGGTGCGGATGCCAACCGCGATGCCAATGGCGATGATGCCAGCGCACCTCCGTGGTCTGCATCGCGGCTCCCTGCTTCTTCATCGCCGTTGCCGTGCCGGGGCCGGCCAACGACATCGCCTGCGCGGCGGGCGCGGCCAGTGCGAGCATTGCGCCGACAGCAGCGACGCCCAGAAGCTTAGTCACAGTCATAAATCTCTCCTCCGATCGTTCAAGATCTCACGCCGACCATCGTGCAGCCTGATCTCCCAGCCTGTCCGACGCGACGCAGATCGCAAGTCTCGAACGAGCGACGTGAAAGGGGGATGAAGGACCTGCGCCGGGACGGAAATGCGTGTCGAGGCGGAGATGTTCCGGCACCGGAGACGACATTTGCTGCTGTGTCGCACATCCGCCACAGCGGCCTACGCTTCGCGCATTGCACTTATTGCGCTCGCAGCCGGAGCTGCAGGCGCGCTTCAACCGCGCCAATAGCAGCTCATGCGCGGCACGATCACGGTGCCGCTCGGACGGGCCTCCTGAACATAATGCGCGTTGCAGACGCGCACCGCATTCGGGCCCGGATTATAGCGCGGCACAACATCCGGCTGCCAATGGCCTTCTTCGCGCGGATAGATCGGCATGCGCCTTGGTCGGCGCTGCGCGGACAGGTCCGTGTCTCGACCCGCTTCTCACCTGCGTGGCCGCATTGCGCGGCTCCGCTTGCGCCGCCGTAGACGCAAGCAGCATCCCCGCCAGAGCCGTCCCGATCAGAGCCATCGTCGTCCGCACCATCGCCCCACCCACCTGCAAAAATTGCGTCCCGACGGTCCCCGTTTTCGCAAACCGCGTCAACCGCCATCAATCGGAAGATGCACCGTCATAGAACCCGCGCTACAAGGCGGCAATGTGGACAGAATTGAAAGCACCCTCCCTGGCCGAGTTCGAGGCCATGGCGCATGAGGCGTTCGAGCGCCTGCCGGACCGGTTTCGCACCATGTGCGAGGGCGTCGTCATCCGGATTGACGATTTCCCGACCGAGGAAGTGCTGGACGAGTTGGAGGCCGAGAGCGAATTCGACCTGCTCGGCCTGTTCCAGGGCACCGGCCTGCCGTTCCAGAGCCAAGGCGACGTGGCGCGAATGCCCAACATGATCTGGCTGTACCGCCGCCCGATCCTGGACTATTGGGCCGAGCATGAGGAGACGCTGGGCCACATCATCCGCCATGTCCTGATCCACGAGATCGGGCACCATTTCGGGCTCTCGGACGGCGACATGGCAGGCATCGAGGCGGCTGCCGACTAAGACCTTTATTCCACGGCATATTCAGGATAGACCTGCCGTCCTGCCCCATATCGGAAGGTGCAATCGATGGACAAGTTCACTTCGCTGGAAGGCGTTGCCGCGCCCTTGAAGATCATCAATGTCGACACCGACATGATCATCCCCAAGCAGTACCTGAAGACCATCAAGCGCACCGGCCTTGCCAAGGGGCTCTTCTCCGAGCAGCGCTACAAGGACGACGGCAGCGAGAACCCCGATTTCGTGCTCAACCAGCCGGCCTATCGCAACACCAAGATCCTGGTCGCCGGCGACAATTTCGGCTGCGGCTCGAGCCGCGAGCATGCCCCCTGGGCGTTGCTCGATTTCGGCATTCGCTGCGTGATCTCGACCTCGTTCGGCGACATCTTCTACAACAACTGCTTCAAGAACGGCATTCTGCCGATCCGCGTCTCGCAGGACGACCTCGACAAGCTGTTCGACGATGCCGAGCGCGGCGCCAACGCGACCTTGACGATCGACCTGCCGAACCAGGAGATCCGCGGCCCCGATGGCGGCACGGTCAAGTTCGAGATCGACCCGTTCCGCAAGCACTGCCTGCTCAACGGCCTCGACGACATCGGTTTGACGATGGAGAAGAAGTCGTCGATCGACAGCTATGAGGCCAAGCTGAAGACCGAGCGCGCCTGGGCCTGAACCGGTTCATCTGTTGAATTCTGGAAGGCCCTGGACGCCCTGTCCGGGGCCTTGTTGCGAGGATCATCCGTCAGGTGACGCGCCCACTACCCGACATCGTCACCTTCTGGCGCGGCCCGCTGGACCTGTTGCGCCAGACCTGCCTGCGCTCGCAGGTGGCCGCCGGCCACAAGGTCATCGTCTACAGCTTCGATCCGCTGCCCGGATTGCCGGACGGCGTCCACAACGCCGAAGCCGAGCCGGTGCTGCCCTTTGCCTTTTCCGAGCGCCTGCGCCCGCCGCAGCCCGACGGCAGTTGGCGCGACTGGACCACCCTGCAATACAGCGATTTCTTCCGCATCCGCCTGATGGCGCTGAACGCCGGCGTCTGGCTCGATGCCGACGTGCTGCTGCTGCAAGCCGGTCGAGATCGATCCGGCCAAGCCTTATTTCGCTGTGGAGCGGGGCCGCATGCTCGGAAATTCCGTGCTCTATCTGCCGCCTGATGACCCGATCGTGAATGAGTTCGAGCAGCTGATCGCCCAAGACGATCTGACGCCGAACTGGCTCTCGCTGTCGCACCGGGCGACGTTCGCATTGCACCGCCTGCGCGGCTCCAGACGTCTTTCAGACATTCGCGTAGCGGTCTTCGGACCAGCGGCGCTGACCGCGCTGGCGCGTCGTCACGGCACCTATCGCCACGCTTTGCCGATGCGCTCCTTCTACGCCGTGCATTCCGAGCAGAGGAAATTCTTCGAGGCCAGCGATTTCTCCGCGCTGCTGCACGACCCCAAGATCATCGGCCTGCACATCTCGCCCAAGGGGCGCGCCAAGCTGCCGCCGGTGCCCGGCAGCCTGTTTTACTGGGCCGCGGAGCACTACGGCACGCTCTGAGACTATCTGCCGACAGTTGCGATGGCATCGGCGATCGCGATGGTCCGGCGCGCCATCTCGGCATGCAGCCGCTCCACCATGCGTCCATCGAGCTGGATCGCCCCGCGCACGGCGTTCTCCGGCAGATCGAAGGCCGCGAGGATCTTGCGGGCTTCGGCGACTTCCTCGGCCGGCGGCGTGAACACCGCATTGCAGGTCTCGATCTGGCTCGGATGGATCAGCGTCTTGCCGTCGAAGCCGAGATCGCGCGCCTGGATGCATTCCTGCGCCAGGCCATCGGCATTGGAGAAGTCGCTATAGGGTCCGTCGAGCATTTCCAGGCCGTGCGCATGCGCAGCCAGGATGCAATGGGTGATCATCGGCAGCATGGTGGCGCGGCCGGGCAGCATCCGGATCCGCGTCTCCCGCGAGATGTCGTTGGGACCGAACACGAAGCCGGCAAGCCGCGAGCCCTCTTCATGCACGGTGGCGGCGAGCTTGTCGGCGTCGAGCACGGCGCGCGCGGTCTCGATCATCGCCCAGACCTTCAACGACGGATCGGCGCCGACCTCGGCCAGACGCTCGGTGACGGTGCGCAGATCCTCGACCGTCGACACTTTGGGGACCAGGATGCCGTCCGGCGCCGCCTGCCCCGCCATCGCGGCGTCGTCGCTCCACCAGGGCGTATCCAGGGCATTGATGCGGATCAACAGTTCGCGACCGCCATAGCCGTCCGCCGCCACCGCCTTGGCGATCTGCTCACGCGCGGTTCCCTTGGCATCCGGCGCCACGGAATCCTCGAGATCGAGGATCAGGCCGTCGGCGGGCAGATTGCGGCCCTTTTCCAGCGCCCGCGCGTTCGAGCCGGGCATGAACAGGAGGCTGCGGCGCGGACGAATCATGTGAACATTTCCCTCGACGATTTCCGGGCGCCGACTGCAGGGGTTCTCGTGCAGTTCCCCTTGGCGTCGCGGAAGCCCTCGCGATACCATTTCGGCGCCGGGTCTGAAAGTCTTGTTCCCGCACGTCGCATGTGATTAGGCAGCTGTCATGAAATTGTTTCCGAAACGTCTGCTCGAAGGCTACCGCGCCTTCGCCACTCACCGCCTTCCCACCGAACAGAACCGGTACCGGGAGTTGTCCGAACGCGGCCAGTCGCCCGAGACCATGGTGATCGGCTGCTGCGATTCCCGCGTCTCGCCAGAGGTGATCTTCGATGTCGGGCCCGGCGAATTGTTCGTGCTCCGCAACATCGCCAATCTGGTGCCGATCTACCAGCCCGACGAAAATGCGCACGGCGTTTCGGCGGCGCTGGAATTTGCCGTCACGGTGCTGAAAGTGAAGCACATCGTCATCCTGGGCCACGCCCAATGCGGCGGCATCCGCGCCTTCGTCGACAAGATCGCGCCGCTGTCGCCAGGCGATTTCATCGGCCGCTGGATGTCGATGTTCGTCAAGCCCGGCGAGGTGGTCGAGCAGCGCGCACACGAGACCATGCAGGAATTCGTCACCCGGATCGAGAAGGCCGCGGTGTTCCGCAGCATCGAGAACCTGATGACGTTCCCGTTCGTGCGCAAGCGGGTCGAGAGCGGCGAGCTGCAGCTGCACGGCGCCTATTTCGGCGTCGCCGAGGGCTCGCTGTTCGTGCTCGACCGCGAGACCAAGGAATTCAAGAGCGCGCGCGAGATCATCGAGTAGCGAACGGCGAGCAGGGAGTGGCGAACAGGGGATAGACTTCGTTATTCGCTATTCGCTACTCACCGCCATGATCATCGCGGCTCCAGCGATCACTGATCGCGAGCATGAAGGCCGACACCACGAACACGAGGTGCACGCCGACCAGCCAGCCGAGTTGGGTCGGCTCGAACACCGTGTCGACGTTCATGAAGGCCTTGAGCACCTGGATCGCCGAGATCGCGACGATCGAGGCGAGCAGCTTCTGCTTCAGGCCGCCGAACTGGATCTTGGTCATCCAGTCAGGCCAGTCGGGATGGCCGCCCGGATCGATCTTCGAGACGAAATTCTCGTAGCCGGAGAACACCACGATCAGGATCAGATTGCCGGTCAGCGAGACGTCGATCAGCGAGAGCACACCGAGGATGATGTCGGACTCCTTCGAGCCCGGCGCATGCACGATGAACTCCCACAGCAGCATGCCAAACTTCAGCAGCAGCACTGCGAGGCTGACGACCAGGCCGAGGTAGAACGGCGCCATCAGCCAGCGGCTGTTGAAGATCAGGCCCTCGATCCGCCGCTCGACGACGTTGGGGACGTGCTTGTCTGGCGGTGACGCCGGCTGCTCGCTCATGAGATTCTCCGGCGTCATCCCCCTGTCTAGGCCGCCTTCTTCTTGGGCATGATCAGCTTGCGATTGATCAGGCTTTCCGCGATCTGCACCGCGTTCAGCGCCGCGCCCTTGCGCAGATTGTCCGAGACGCACCACAGCACGAGACCGTTCTCGACGGTCGCATCCTCGCGGATGCGGCTGATATAGGTGGCGTCCTCGCCGGCCGCTTCATAGGGCGTGACGTAGCCGCCGGGCTCGTGCTTGTCGATCACGAGGCAGCCCGGCGCGTTGCGCAGGATGTTGCGCGCTTCGTCCGCGCTGATCGGATTTTCGAACTCGATGTTGACGGCTTCCGAGTGGCCGACGAACACCGGCACGCGCACGCAGGTGGCGGAGAGCTTGATCTTCGGATCCAAGATCTTCTTGGTCTCCGCCATCATCTTCCACTCTTCCTTGGTGTAGCCGTCCTCCATGAAGACGTCGATGTGGGGAATGACGTTGAAGGCGATACGCTTGGGGAATTTCTTATTGATCAGCTCGTCATTGGTGTAGACGGCCTTGGTCTGCGAGAACAATTCGTCCATCGCATCCTTGCCGGCGCCCGACACCGACTGATAGGTCGAGACCACCACGCGCTTGATCTTGGCCTTGTCGTGCAGCGGCTTCAGCGCGACCACGAGCTGCGCGGTCGAGCAGTTCGGATTGGCGATGATGTTCTTCTTGGTGAAGCCCGCGGCGGCGTCGGCATTCACCTCCGGCACGATCAGCGGCACGTCGGGGTCCATGCGCCAGGCCGAGGAATTGTCGATCACGACCGCGCCAGCCGCGCCGATCTTCGGCGACCATTCCTTCGACGCTTCGCCGCCGGCCGACATCAGGCAGATATCGACATCGGCAAAATCGTAGTGCTCCAGCGCCTTCACCTTCAGGGTGCGATCGCCATAGGAGACTTCGATGCCGATGCTGCGGCGTGAGGCGAGCGCGACGACTTCGTCGGCCGGAAACTTACGCTCGTCGAGAATCGCGAGCATTTCCCGTCCCACATTACCGGTCGCGCCGACGACTGCGACTTTGTAACCCATCGTTCACTCTCCGACGAAAAATGGCCGCTTCCCGCAAAACGCGGAAACAGAAGCGGCAGCGCTTCTATGCGAGAAACGTCCCTGACACAACGTTACCATGACCTCTCGCGTTTGATGCCCCCTGTTTCGATCCTTCCCCCCTCGCGATCTCCCACAGCCGGATTCATGCTCGCGCTCGAAAGCTGCGCCGACGAGGTCTGCGGCACCTTGGCGCGGCTGGTCGCTTATGTAGGCACGCTGGCGCTGCTCGGCATCCTCGCGCTCGCGCTCTGGCAGCAGGTCGGCGGACCGGCGTTCATGGAACCGGCCGACAGCTCGGGCTGGGCGGTCGCCGACGAAGCCGTGCCGGCCTACGCGCTGCGCCTCGGCGATCAGCCCGACAAGTCCGCGACCTATACCGTGCTGCGTCATCCCGAGGGCGGCCGCAAGGACGTCATCCGCTGGGGCGAGCCGGCCGGGCGGCGGGCGCTGGCAGAGCTCGAGGTCTATCGTCCCGGCGGCGAGCGCGACGCGCATGCCGATCCGGCTGCCGATTTGGCGCGGCGAATGGCCGTCGAGGGCCCCTCCGCCTTCGAGGCCGCCGGCGTGATCGACAGTAAGTTCGGCACGGTCGGCCTGTTGCGGATGACCGGCGCGACCGACGGCCCGGACGGCTGCCTCGGCTTTTTCAAGAATATCGGCAATCCCGGCCTGCGCCTCTCCGGCTGGTCCTGCCAGGGCGTGACCGGCCCTGTGCGCCGTGCCGCGATCGGCTGCATGCTGAACCGGCTGACCCTGCTCGCGGCCGACCGGGAGCGCGACCTCGCCGCCCTGTTCACCCGCACTGATGCCAAACGGGCCACCTGCAGCCCCGGCACGTCGGCCGACTGGGTCACCTCGGCCGACGATCCCCGGCTGCGCGGCACGCTGTAGCGGCGTGACAGGCGCCGCGGTCGCGGCGACAAGTCGCGGAATTGATGCAACTTTCCCGCCACAGCGGAGATTTATCTGAGCCGGTGTGGCAACAATGACCTTGTGACGCCACATCCGGCGCAGATATTGTGCCGCGCAACGCATGCGCATCGGCGGGCGCCCGCCGCTTTTTGGCGCGAGGAAGAGGACGTGATGACGACATTTTCTGCCGCGAGCCGGCTCGCGATGCTCGCCGTGATTGCCGCGACCGGCCTGGCTGTCGCCACGTCCGCTGACGCCGCGACCAAGCGCAAGCAGTATGGCACTTATGTTGCCACCGGCAGCAACGGCCCCAACGTGTCCTATCAGTCGGGCCCGCATACGCGCGTCTACATCTCCAAGCGCTCCTGGCTCGATGGCGGCACCGAGGTGCTGCCCGGCGACCGCAAGTTCACCGATTACGCCTTCCCGTCGGAATACGGCTATCCGTCCTTCGCCCGCGAGAACAACAACCGCCCGATCGACCGCCAGCCGCTGATGACGCCGACCGATCTCGGCGGCTACCCCCGCGCCTTCCCGCTGCCGCCGGTCCCGTACTGAGATCGGCGGATCTGTCCTTTCGCGAAGGCCGGGCTCAGCCCGGCCTTTTGCGTTTTGGGGTGATGGCCGTCCACAACTCTCTCCGCTCGTCATTCCGGGGCGCGCCGAAGGCACGAGCCCGGAATCCATACTCCCGATCGTGGTTATGGATTCCGGGCTCGCGCGCGCCCCGGAATGACGAGTGGAGAAAGTTTCCGCCTCTTACACTGAATTCGTTCGTCGCACGACCAGACATGTATTCCCGTTCTCGCGACATGAGATGTCCGAGTGATGCTGAGTATTTCCGCCCTCTCCAGAATAGAGGGCGCAGGGAAGGCCGGGTGCAGGCCGCACCCATGGTTGCGTGCAAAAAAGCACGCGGTCGTCACCACAGGCTTGGCCGAAACAACCGGCCTTCCCTGCGCGATGGCTTACTTGGCTTATACGTGCTCTCCCCGGGGACCGGCGTTCTTGCCCCCGTCGCTCGCGTGCTCGTCAAAGCATCGCGAGCTTGGCCTCAGCACCGGGAGGCCAGGACCACACGATTTCGCCGTCCGCGCTCGTGCCGTTCGTCTGCATGCGAAACACATGCTGCGACACGCCGCGTCCACCGCATCTCGGGCCCAACGTTCGTGACGATCGCGAAGCGCCCCTCTTGGCCGAGCCGAGACGGGCAGAAATGTGGACCTGATTTGCCCGACGGCGCAAGGTCTAACTACGCACCATGCGCGACTAATTAGCCCGACGGGCAGTCACACATGAGATCACACAACAACCGGTCACATCAACGGTGTCGTCCCGGCCTAAGTGCGCAATGCGCACAGGAGCCGGGACTCATAATCGCAGGATTTAATTAGTTAGCTCGGTACATACCGCGCGCCCGTTTCAGAGATCACGCGGTATGGGTCCCGGGTCGGCGCGCTGCGCGCTTGCCCGGGACGACACTGAAAGTGTGGACGCAGCTACGCGTCACGGCAGCGAGCACGCATCAAGCGTGCAGCTTCTCCAGCTGCTTGAGCACGGCTTCGCCCATCTGCGTGGTCGAAGCGGGCGTGGAACCTTCCGACTTGATGTCGGCGGTGCGCAGGCCGCTGGCCAGCACGGCGGCGATGGCGGCCTCGAGCTTGTCGGCGAGTGGACCCATGTCGAAGGAATAGCGCAGCGCCATGCCGAACGACGACAGCATCGCGATCGGGTTGGCCAGCCCCTTGCCCGCGATGTCGGGCGCCGAGCCGTGCACCGGCTCGTATAGCGCCTTGCGGGTCTTGGACCGCGCATCGACCTCGCCGAGCGAGGCGGAGGGCAGCATGCCGAGCGAGCCGGTCAGCATCGCCGCGATGTCGGAGAGCATGTCGCCGAACAGATTGTCTGTCACGATGACGTCGAACATCTTCGGATATTTCACCAGGTTCATGCCGCCGGAATCGGCGAGCTGGTGCTCCAAGGTGACGTCCTTGTATTCGCGGCCATGCACTTGGGTGACCACTTCGTTCCAGAGCACGCCCGACTTCATGACGTTGCGCTTCTCCATCGACGTCACCTTGTTGCGGCGCTTGCGCGCAAGATCGAACGCAACGCGCGCGATGCGCTCGATCTCATAGGTGTCGTAGACCTGGGTATCGACGGCGCGCTTCTGGCCGTTGCCGAGATCGGTGATGGTCTTCGGCTCGCCGAAATAGACGCCGCCGGTGAGCTCGCGCACGATCATGATGTCGAGACCCTCGACGATGTCGCGCTTCAGGCTCGAGGCGTCGGCCAGCGCCGGGTAGCACACGGCAGGGCGCAAATTGGCGAACAGGCCGAGATCCTTGCGCAGCCGCAGCAGGCCGGCTTCGGGGCGCACGTCGTAGGGCACGCTATCCCATTTCGGGCCGCCGACCGCGCCGAAGATCACGGCGTCCGCCGCCTTGGCCTTGGCCATGTCGCCTTCCGAGATCGACACCTTGTGCGCGTCATAGGCCGAGCCGCCGACCAGCCCTTCCTCGGTCTCGAACGATGCAAGACCCTTGCTGTTGAGCCAACCGATCAGGCGCTTCACCTCCGCCATCACTTCGGGGCCGATGCCGTCGCCCGGCAGCAAAAGCAGCTTGTGAGTCGCCATGGGGAGAATCCTTCCGCGTGTTGTTGTTCGTGGTTCCGGACGCCTGACACTGCACGGCGATCCGGGCTCTCTATCGAGGGCAAATCTGCGTTGGCTTCCGGGCTCGCGCGATCGGCGCAAGATCGATGCTCCGCATCAATCCCATCGCCCGCGCACGCCGGAAACCGACGGGCGGGAGTGCTAAAGCGCCGCTGCGCTATTGGCAAGTCACCATTGCCGTGGCCCGACTACAGCTCCGCGCGCCAAAGCTATAAACATTCTATGAAATCGCCGATCACGGCCCAGATTCATCCCCGCGGCGGCGGGACGGGAGTTTCTTCTTGCCAGATCCCTATCCCGATCCGCCGCCGGCGCATCCGGCGCGACTGAACCTCACGCTGTCGCTGAGCCCGATCGTCAGCCTCGGCATCGGCCGCTTCGCCTACGCGCTGGTGCTGCCGGACATGCGGGAGTCGCTCGGCTGGTCGTATTCCACCGCCGGTTTCATGAACACCGTCAATGCGGCCGGCTATCTGATCGGCGCGCTGATCGCCTCCCGGCTGATCCGCCGCTTCGGCTGGTCGGCGACGTTGCGCGGCGGAACACTGGCGGCGCTGGTCTCGCTCGCGGTCTGCGCGATGACCGGCAACCTTATGGCGCTGAGCCTGGCCCGGCTGGTCGCGGGCATAGGCGCTGCCGTCGGCTTCGTCGCCGGCGGCGCGCTCGCGGCCCGGATCGCGCAATCGGTGCCGGCGCAGGCCAGCTTCATCATGAGCCTGTTCTATGCCGGTCCGCCGCTCGGCATCGTTGCATCGGGCCTGGTCGCCCCGTTCGTGCTGCAATATTTCGGCCCCGGCTCATGGTGGCTGGTGTGGTGGGCGCTGACCCTGCTCGGCGCCGCCCTGACGATCCCGCTGCTGCTGACGCCGATTCCCGGCAAGGCCGAACTGCCGGCGCGCGGCGCGTCCGCGTTCTCGCTGCGACCGATGACGATCTATCTCGTCAGCTACTTCCTCTATGGCGCGGGCTACATCGCCTACATGACCTTCATGATCGCCTATGTCCGCGATCTCGGCGGCGGCGCGCTGGCGCAGGCCGCGTTCTGGTGCCTGATCGGGCTCGCCGGCTTCACCACGCCCTGGGTGTGGCGCCGCGTGCTGGCGATGGACCGCGGCGGCCTGCCGAGCGCCATCGTGCTGGCGGTCAACGCCATCGGCGCCGCCCTGCCGATGCTCGGCCACTCGGCAGCGCTGCTCGCGCTGTCGGCCGCGATCTTCGGCCTCGCCTTCTCGACCGTGACCACCTCGACCACCGCCTTCGTGCGCTTCAACGCCCCACAGGCAGCCTGGCCTGGAGCGATCGCGGCACTGACCATCGTGTTCGGCATCGGCCAGACCATCGGCCCGTTCGTGGTCGGCGCGATCACCGATGCGCTGGGCAGCCTGACCTATGCGCTGAACATCTCGGCCGGGCTCTTGCTCGTGGCTGCGATCACCGCGGTGATGCAGGGGAAGTTGGCGAAGCCAGTGTAGTGCGCAGACGCCTCAACACATCAGATGTCGTCCCGGCGAACGCCTGGCGTGCGCCGGGACGACGGGGGAGTTTGTGGCGCTAGCCTGGGTCAAATTCGAGCAGAAAAGTAGGGCATCATTTTCGGGACGAACGTCCCTCAGCTCCCGCTGAACGAATTATAGCCCTGGTCTTCCCAATAGCCGCCTTTGTATGTGTTGGTGACCTCCATGGAGACCACATATTTCGGGTTCTTGAAGCCGAGCTTGGTCGGCACCCGGATCTTCATCGGGAAGCCGTAGGCGCGCGGCAGGATCTCATCGCCGAACTTGAACGTCATCTGCGTCTGCGGATGCAGCGCGCTGCGCATGTCCAGCGGCGAGTTGTAGCCGTCCTTATCGGCGCACTGGAACCAGACATATTTGGCGCGCGTGTCGGCGCCGATCAGCTTGAGGAAATCGCGCAACGGCGTGCCGGTCCATGAGCCGATCGCGCTCCAGCCCTCGACGCAGATGTGACGCGTCACCTGCTTGACCTGCGGCAGCGCGTAAAGCTCCGGCAAGGTCCAGGACTTCTTGTTGTCGACCAGGCCCGAGACCTCGAGCTTCCAGTCGTCGGCCTCGATCTCCGGAGCGTCGTCGAGATCGTAGTAGGCGTTGAACGGAAACGGCTTGGTGACCGCACTGTCCGGGAAAGTCGGCGCAAGCGCGTCCGGATTGAAGAGCCAAGCCTGGAAGGCGTCGTTGAACTTCGAGATTCGCGCCAGCATGGCGTCGGCGGAATCGCTGTCGAGCACGTCGCAGCCGGTCAGCAACGTCAGTGCGCCGAGGCTGGCGCCGCCGGCGATGAAGCGGCGACGGGCCGGATCGGGCAGCAGCTTGGCGGCGTCCTTGACCAGCAGTTTCTTGTCGACGCCGGGGATCAGAAGCGAACGCAAACGGCCCATGGCAGGTCTCCGTGGAAAGAATGAGGTCAGCGGCCGATGATCATCGCGCGCAGGCTTTTCGGCACCAGCAGCGCCAGCGCGACATGGACGACGAGGAAGGCGACGATTGCCGACATGCAGAAGAAGTGCACGTAGCGCGCCCGGTCGTAGTCGCCGAACAGCGAGACCAGCCAATGCAGCTGGACCGGCTTCCAGATCGAGAGGCCGGACAATACGATTACGATGCCGACCACGATGATGCCGGCATAGAGCATCTTCTGGACATAATTGTACTTGGAGAGATCGTCATGGCCGAGCTTGAAGGTCAGCGCCGCCTTGAGGTCGCCGGCGACGCCCTTCGGCGTGATCGGCAGCAGCTTGTTGCGGAAGCGGCCGGTGGCGAGCCCAGTGATCAGATAGGCGAAACCGTTGACCATCAGCAGCCACATGGCCGCAAAATGCCACAGCAGCGCGCCGGCGAGCCAGCCGCCGAGGGTGATGCTGTGCGAGAAGTGGAAATCGAACAGCGGCGAGGCATTGTAGATCTGCCAGCCCGACCCGATCATCAGGATCATCGCCACCGCGTTGATCCAATGCATCACGCGCACCCAGCCCGGCTGGATCACCTTCCGCCCGGCTTGCGCGGGCGCCGCCCCGGCATGAGGGTCTGTGGCGACGAGACTGGTCATGACGGCTCCGTGGTTTCTGTGATTTGCGTCATCCTGATCGGTATACGTCGATATCGGGATGTTCGTTACAGTGAGACGAACAATTCGACAGCGACTTCCTTCCCGGCGGACGCCGCGGCGATCACAAAAAAGCGAGCCGGGTCAGGGCACCCGGCTCGCTGCCGTTTGATCCGGGAGGAACCGGATGTGCGCGGTGTTACGATGCCGGCATCAGCACGGTGTCGACGACGTGGATGACACCGTTCGACTGGTGGACGTTGGAGATCGAGACCATCGCGCTGTCGCCCTTGGCGTCGATGATCCAGATCTTGCCGTCCTTGTGCTTGACCGTGAGCTGCTCGCCCTCGACTGTCTTCAGCACCTTGCCTTCGGTGAGGTCGGAGGCATCATACCGTCCGGCAACCACGTGATAAGTGAGGATCTTGGTCAGCGTCGCCTTGTTCTCCGGCTTCACCAGATTGTCGACGGTGCCGGCCGGCAGCTTGCCGAAGGCGGTGTTGGTCGGCGCAAACACCGTGAACGGGCCCTTGCCTTCCAGCGTATCGACCAGCCCGGCCGCCTTCACGGCTGCGACCAGCGTGGTGTGATCCTTCGAATTGACCGCGTTCTGGATGATATTCTTGGACGGATACATCGCAGCACCTCCAACCATCACGGTCTTCTCGTCAGCGCGCGCCGGCGGGGCGAGGGTCGAGGTGAACGCGATCGCGCTGAACGCAACGGCGGAGAGAAGGGCAAAGCGCTTGGACATGGAGTGCTCCCGATTATCGTTTGAAAAAGGCCGGATGGCCGTCGTTGGCTGCAAGACACGGAGCGTCGATGCGATGATTTCGCGATGACCTCTCCTGTCGTGCCGGGCGGAGCTACGGCAGGATTTTGCCCGTGGTTTCGCGGGATAATTTAACGTGATGGGCGAAACTAATTGACGGCGTGGCCGTGTGGCGATGCTTGAAGCGCATGAACTGGGCGAAACCCGCGACGTCATTGCGAGCGAAGCGAAGCCAATCCAGAGCTGCGTTTGAAACTGTGGATTGCTTCGTCGTCTTCGGCTCCTCGCAATGACGGTGATGGGGAGGTCGTTCATTGCACGACTTGCGTCCGCCAGATCGTGCTCAAGCGGCGTGAATTAACTACGATCGCAGGCGGAGGTGCACGATTGCCACGCAATCATTGCGATTAACACTCTCTTAAGGTTGATAGATGGCCTACGCGGCGTTGTCGGATGGGGGTCTTCGGCAATGTGACGCGCGCAATGCGGGGGCTTGCGATCGTGGTCAGAACAGTCTGGTTTGCCGGAATTCTTCTGCTGGTTCTGCTCGGCCTGCTCGCCGTCAAGATGATCACGACATCAGCGGCCGCGTCCGACGGCACGCCGGGCGAGGCCACATCGACTCTGGCTGAGAGCATTCCCGGCGAAAACACGCTGACCGAAGCCGACCGCATCGTGGCGGCACCCGATATCGACGACACGCCGTTGCTGCCGGTCGAGTCGAACGACGTGCGCGCGGCGCATGCCGAGTTCAGGCCATCCGAAATCATGCGCAAGCACGCACAGATCAAGACGGTGGCAGCGAAGCCGCGCGCGGCCGCCAAGCCGACCAAGGTCGCCGAGGCTAAAGCGTGCCGGCCGCTCGATCCGATCGCGCGGTTCCTGATCGCGGCCAAGCTGGTGCCGCCCTGCGCGGGGTGAGCGACCGCACGATAGAAATGTGGCTCGCCGGTGTCATCGCCCGCGAAAGCGGGCGATCCAGTAGTACGCCGTGACGCCTCGATTTAATCACAACCGCCGCGGAGTACTGGATGCTCCGCCTGCGCGGGGCATGACGATAGAATTTGAGACCGCCTGGGCGCACTTTTTACGCACCGATACTCAGTCCCGGTTCGACGGCGTCTGGATGAAGCCGCAATTCCAGGTCGGGCTGATCAGGATCTCGTTGACGCAGACCCGCGGCGGCAGGTTGGCGACGAAGGCGATGGTGCGGCCGAGATCTTCCGGCTGCAGCATCTTGGCCTGCTCCGCGTCGCTCGGCACCACCGGGCGTTGCTGCAGGATCGGCGTCGCCACCTCGCCCGGCATCAGGCAGCAGGCGCGCAGGCCGTTGGCGCATTCGTCCATGTTGAAGGAGTGGGTCAGCGCCAGCACCGCATGCTTGGTGGTGGTGTAGGCCGGCCCCGGCATCTTCGAGACGTGGCGGCCGGCCCATGACGACACGTTGATGATGCAGCCGTCCTTTTGCTTCCGCATGGTCGGCAACACCGCACGCATGCAATAGAGCACGCCATTGAGGTTGATCTCGACGAGCTGGTTCCAGCCCTCCAGGGTCATGTCGTCCCAGCGCCGCTTGGGCACGTTGATGCCGGCCGAGTTGACCAGCAGGTCGATGCGGCCATGCCGCGATGCGATGTCGTCGGCGGCCTTCTGCACGGCACCGGCCTTGGCGACATCGAGCGTGATGGCCTCGGCAGTTCCGCCATTCCTGGCAATCGCCGCCACCACGCCATCCAGCGCCTCCTTGCGGCGGCCCGACACCACCACGGTCCAGCCGTCCGCCGCCAGCGCCAGCGCGCCGGCCTCGCCGATGCCGCTGCCGCCGCCGGTGACCCAGGCCACGCGTTTTCCGCTGCTCGTCATCCGTTCTCTCCCGTTGCCTTCGAAAGGGCGTTTTTGCTATTGCAGCGTTGTCCCGACGGTGCGCCCTCGGGCCGCCCGTCTGCCCTATCCGATATCGTCGAGCATGATGGTTTTGCGCGGCAGCAGCCGCGGCTGCCGATCATGGCTCCAGGGGACTCTTGCATGACAAACGTCGCCAACGCCAATCTGTTTTCCCGCCTGTTCGACGGCCTCGACGATCCCACCCGGCTCGCGATCGAAACCAATGACGGCAAGCGCATCTCTTACGGCGACCTGATCGCCCGCGCCGGCCAGATCGCGAATGTGCTGGTGGCGCGGGGCGTCAAACCCGGCGACCGGGTCGCGGTGCAGGTCGAGAAATCGGTCGAGAACCTTGTGCTGTATCTGGCGACCGTGCGCGCCGGCGGCGTCTATCTGCCGCTCAATACGGCGTACACGCTGAACGAGCTCGACTACTTCATCACCGACGCGGAGCCGACCGTGGTGGTCTGCGATCCGTCAAAGGCCGAGGGCATCGCGGCCATTGCCGCGAAGGTCGGCGCCAAGGTCGAGACCCTCGATGCGAACGGCAAGGGCTCGCTGAGCGAGGCCGCCGACAAGGCCGACACAGCGTTTGCAACCGTGCCGCGCGGCCCCGACGATCTCGCCGCGATCCTCTACACGTCCGGCACCACCGGCCGCTCCAAGGGCGCGATGCTGAGCCACGACAATCTGGCCTCGAACTCGCTGACCCTGGTCGACTACTGGCGCTTCACCAAGGACGACGTGCTGATCCACGCGCTGCCGATCTATCACACCCACGGCCTGTTCGTGGCGAGCAACATCACGCTGTTCGCCCGCGCGTCGATGATCTTCCTGCCCAAGCTCGATCCGGACCGCATCATCAAGCTGATGGACCGCGCCACCGTGCTGATGGGCGTGCCGACCTTCTACACCCGCCTCCTGCAGAACCCGGGCCTGAGCCGCGAGACGACGAAGCACATGCGGCTGTTCATCTCGGGTTCGGCGCCGCTGCTGGCCGACACCCATCGCGAATGGTCTGCGCGCACCGGCCACGCCGTGCTGGAGCGCTACGGCATGACCGAGACCAACATGAACACCTCGAACCCCTATGACGGCGAGCGCGTGCCCGGCGCGGTCGGCTTCCCGCTGCCCGGCGTCTCCGCCCGCGTCACCGATCCGGAGACGGCCAAGGAATTGCCGCGCGACGAGATCGGCGTGATCGAGGTCAAGGGCCCGAACGTGTTCAAGGGCTATTGGCGGATGCCGGAGAAGACCAAGTCGGAATTCCGCGACGACGGCTTCTTCATCACCGGCGACCTCGGCAAGATCGACCACAAGGGCTACGTCCACATCCTCGGCCGCGGCAAGGATCTCGTCATCTCCGGTGGCTTCAACGTCTATCCGAAGGAGATCGAGAGCGAGATCGACGCCATGCCGGGCGTGGTGGAATCCGCCGTGATCGGCGTGCCGCATGCAGATTTCGGCGAAGGCGTCACCGCCGTGGTAGTGCGCCATCCCGGCTCGGACGTCAGCGAGGCCAGCGTGCTGAAGGCGCTCGACGGCCGGCTCGCCAAGTTCAAGATGCCCAAGCGCGTGTTCATCGCCGAGGACCTGCCGCGCAACACCATGGGCAAGGTGCAGAAGAACGTGCTGCGCGAGCAGTACAAGGACATCTATGCGAAGAAATAGTAGTGGGGACAGATGACGCGCGATCAGGCTGAGAGCATCCAACTTCATCTGCTCGACGCAGCAGCCGCGATAGGGCGCGCCGAGCATGCGATCGCCGAAGCCGGTCCTGATGCGCGCGAGGCATTGGGCCGCCATCTCCGCGATGTGGGCAAGAGCCTGCATACGGGATTGCTTTATACGATCTACCAGCGCTTTCCCGATCTCAAGCCACCGCCTGAAGAAGACTTCGCCATCGACAGCGAGCTGTACTGGGACGAGGTCCTCCTGCCCGCAGGCATCACGGAGGCCGGTCTGGACGAAATCATTTTCTCGGCGCTGAAACCCCGATGGCAGAAGACGGCCATGACCCTCCTGCTCGCGCTCGAGTGTTGCAAGAAACGAACATGGCAGATCGAGCCGGAGATTATCGCCGCGCGCATCCTGGCGCTGGCCGACGATGACCGGATCGATCATCAGGGCGACCTGCGCATGTGGCGATTTAGCGAGGTGCGGCTGTTGCCGTAAGCGGCGTCAGTGCCCGGTCAGCAGACTAATCACGAAGCGGCTGCCGACGATGAAGAGATAGCAGCCGAACGCGGTTTCCAGTTGCCGCTTCGACAGCGCATGCGCGGCGCGCACGCCCCATGGCGCGGTGACCAGGCTGAGCGGCACCACCAGCACAGCGCCGATCAGCGAGACAAAGCCGAGCGCGAACGGCAACTGCAATGCTGCGACATCGGGATAGCGCGCCGCCGCCGGCCAGCCGGCATAGATATAGCCGAGTGCGCCGGGGATCGAGATCAACACCGCGAGTGCCGACGACGTCGCCACCGCCTGATGGATCGGCCGGCCGTAAAACGTCATCAGCAGGTTGGAGAACAGGCCGCCGCCAATGCCCATCAAGGTCGAGAGCAATCCGACCACGATGCCATAGGCCTTCATCAGCGGCCCCTTCGGCAGTTCGTCGCCGAGCTTCCAGCTGGCGCGGCCGAAGATCAGGCGGAACGCCGCCGACCAGGCGACTGCGACAAAGACATATTTGAACAGCCGCTCCGGCGCGATGCGCGCGATCGCGCTGCCGGCGATGACGCCTATCAGGATCGTCAGCCACCAGGCGCGGATCACGCTCATGTCGACCGCGCCGCGGGCGTAGTGCGCGCGGAACGAGCGGATCGAGGTCGGGATGATGATCGCGAGCGAGGTGCCGACGCAGAGCGGCATCCGGACCTCCAGCGGCACGCCGGCCAGGCGAAAGCATTCGTAGAGCACCGGCACCAGGATGGCGCCGCCGCCGATGCCGAAGATGCCGGCGAGAAAGCCGGAGAGCGCGCCGACCAGCACGAGCAAACTCATGAGCTGGACGAGTTCGGTGACGTCGATGCCATTGAACATATTTGGACGCGCGCTCCCGCTTTCAGCGCCAGCTCATCTTGAACTCACGTATAATCTAGACTCGTTCTGCAGCCGGGAGTAAGCGACGTCTCCGGTCAGCTCTCTTGCGTCAAGCGGAAGGATCCGGCTGATGGACCATCTCGCGGCAATGACGACATTCGTCCGGGTCGTGCAGGCCGGCAGCCTGTCCGCCGCGGCGCGATCGATCCCGGCCTCGCTCACCGCGGTGAGCCGGCAGATCGCAGCCCTGGAAGCGCATTACGGCACGGCGCTGTTGCTGCGCACGACGCGACAGATGACGCTGACGGACGCGGGACGACTGCTCTACGACCGCGCCAAGGCTGTCATCGCCGAGCTCAGGGATGTCGAGCGTGCGCTCAGCTCGCGTAAGTCACAGCCCTCGGGACGGCTGCGCGTCAGCGCGCCGAGCCTGATGGGACGGCTGCTGATCGCTCCGCTGTTGCCGGATTTCCTGCGGCTGCATCCGGCCGTGTCGGTCGACCTGCTGCTGCTCGATCGGCCGGTCAACCTTGTCGAGGAAGACATCCACGCCGCGCTGCGGATCGGACGGCTCCCGGATTCGCAGCTCATTGCGCGGAAACTCGCCGAGCTCACCATGATCGTCTGCGCCGCTCCGAGCTATCTGCAGCGGCGGGGCACGCCTTCCAGCCCTGCCGATCTCATAAAGCACGATTGCCTGTTGTTCTCGGATGTGGCGGGTGCCGGCGAGTGGCGCTTTCGCATGCCGGACGGCACCAGCTCGACGATGCGTCTGGAGGCCCGGCTCTGGATCAACAGCCTCGACGCGCTCGTCGCGGCCGCGAAGCAAGGCGCCGGCCTTGTGCGGGTGCCATCCTGGCAGATCGCCGATGACATGGCAGCCGGGCGGCTGATACGCGTCCTGCCGGATTACGAAGTGCCGGCCAGTGCGGTGCATTTGGTGACGCCACCGGCGCGGCTCGGCTCGCCACGGACCCGCGCCTTCATCGACTTTCTGGCAACACGTTGGAAGGGCGACAACTCGCTGCGCGCAATAGCAATTTCGTCGGCCGCGAAGGAAGGCTTCGTCGTTCGCGAAGCAAGAACCGAATATTAATTCGTTTATACAGCGCAGTCGCCGCCCTGGTATACCACGGCAAGCATTAGCTCTTTTGCGCTCGGCGCACTAGGACTGAACACCGGTTCGGTTTTCGGCCATTTGATCGTTGCGCTGCCTGTTCCTTCTCCGTAAATAGAGGCGCATCTCGCGATCCACGTGCTGCAAGCCTGATACGGGCTCCAGCCCCAAGAATATGTCAAAACAGCCAATGACCGTCAGGATCGAACGCCCCCTTTCCCCGCATATCCAAACCTACCGCTGGACGCTGACGATGATCATGTCGATCGTCCACCGCGCCACCGGGATTGCGCTTTATTTCGGGACCCTGCTGCTCGCCTGGTGGCTGATCGCCGCCGCCTCCGGCCCCAGCGCCTACGCCAATGTGCAGGCCTTCACCTCCAGCATCATCGGCCGGCTGATCGTGTTCGGCTACACCTGGGCGCTGATGCACCATCTGCTCTCGGGCATCCGCCACTTCGTCTGGGACCTCGGCTACGGCTTCAAGGCCAACGAGCGCGAAGCGCTGACCTGGGGCGCCCTGATCGGCGGCATCTGCCTGACCATCCTGGTCTGGATCGTGGCCTATGCGGTGGGAGGCGGACGATGAGCGGCGAGACCAAGCTGAAATCGATGCGCACCCCGCTCGGCCGCGTCCGCAACCTCGGCGCTGCCCATTCCGGCACCGGTGACTTCTGGCGCCAGCGCCTCACCGCGGTGGCGATGGTGCTGCTGATCATTCCGGTGCTGTTCGTCGTGTTCACGCTGCTCGGCCGCAACCAGGCCGGTGCGGCACAGATCCTTGGCTCGGCCCCGATTGCGCTGATCATGCTGCTCTTCATCGTCGCCAGCACCTGGCACATGAAGATCGGCATGCAGGTGGTGATCGAGGACTACGTCCATAGCGAACGGCTGAAGCTGGTCTTGATCATGGCGAACAATTTCTTTTGCGTGACCGTGGCGCTGGCCTCGATCTACGCCATCTTGAAACTATCATCCGGAGTCTCAGCCCCATGGCCGGCGGTACGAATGGCAGCGGGAACGGCGCTCCCGCGACCAATGGAAAAGCCTATCCGATCGAGGATCACACCTACGACGTCGTCGTGGTCGGCGCCGGCGGCGCGGGCTTGCGCGCGGTGGTCGGCTGCAGCGAGGCGGGCCTGCGCACCGCCTGCATCACCAAGGTGTTTCCGACCCGCTCCCACACGGTCGCAGCACAAGGCGGCATCTCGGCCTCGCTCGGCAACATGCACCCGGACGACTGGCGCTGGCACATGTACGACACCGTGAAGGGGTCGGACTGGCTCGGCGACCAGGACGCGATCGAATACATGGTGCGCAACGCGCCCGACGCGGTCTATGAGCTCGAGCATTGGGGCGTGCCGTTCTCGCGCACCGAAGACGGCAAGATCTATCAGCGCCCGTTCGGCGGCATGACGGTGGATTTCGGCAAGAGCCAGGCGCAGCGCACTTGCGCCGCCGCCGACCGCACCGGCCACGCCATGCTGCACACGATGTATGGCCAGTCGCTGCGCCACGCCGCGGAGTTCTTCATCGAGTTCTTCGCTATCGACCTCATCATGGACGACCAGGGCGCCTGCCGCGGCGTTATCGCGCTCAAGCTCGATGACGGCACGCTGCACCGCTTCCGCGCCCAGACCACGATCCTTGCGACCGGCGGCTACGGCCGCGCCTACGCCTCTTGCACCTCGGCGCACACCTGCACCGGTGACGGCGGCGCGATGGCGCTGCGTGCCGGCCTGCCGCTGCAGGACATGGAGTTCGTCCAGTTCCACCCGACCGGCATCTATGGCTCGGGCTGCCTGGTCACGGAAGGCGCGCGCGGCGAAGGCGGCTATCTGGTCAATTCCGAGGGCGAGCGCTTCATGGAGCGCTACGCGCCCTCCGCCAAGGACCTCGCCTCGCGCGACGTCGTCTCGCGCGCGATGACCATCGAGATCCGCGAAGGCCGCGGCGTCGGCAAGAAGAAGGACCACATCTTCCTGCATCTCGACCATCTCGATCCGAAGGTGCTGGCCGAACGCCTGCCCGGCATCTCCAAATCGGCCAAGATCTTTGCCAATGTCGACGTGACGCGCGAGCCGATCCCGATCGTGCCGACCGTGCACTACAACATGGGCGGCATTCCGACCAACTATCACGCCGAGGTGCTGACCAAGGCGAATGGCGACGACAATTCGACCGTGCCCGGCCTGATGGCGATCGGCGAAGCCGCCTGCGTCTCCGTGCACGGCGCCAACCGGCTCGGCTCCAACTCGCTGATCGACCTCGTGGTGTTCGGCCGCGCCGCCGCGCTGCGGCTGGCCGAGAAGCTGACCGCGAACGGCAAGCAGCCGGACCTGCCGAAGGATTCCGCCGACAAGGCGCTCGGCCGGCTCGACCATTATCGCTACGCCTCCGGCGGCACGCCGACCGCGAAGCTGCGCGAGAGCATGCAGAACGTGATGCAGACCAACTGCGCCGTGTTCCGCACCGGCGAGGTGCTGGAGGAAGGCCACAAGCTGATCCACAAGGTGCACAGCGGCGTCAGTGACATCGCCGTGTCGGACCGCTCGCTGGTGTGGAATTCCGATCTGATCGAGACGCTGGAGTTCGACAATCTGATCGTCCAGGCCGTGGTGACGATGGACTCCGCCGGCAACCGCACCGAAAGCCGCGGCGCCCATGCCCGCGAAGACTTTCCGGATCGCGACGACAAGACCTGGATGAAGCACACGCTGGCCTGGATCGACTCTGACGGCAACACCAGGATCGATTACCGCCCGGTGCACAACTACACCATGACCAACGACGTCCAGTACATCCCGCCGAAAGCGCGCGTGTACTGAGCGCCTACCGACCTCCGGACAACGAAGAAGGCCTTTTGCAATGGCTGAGTTTGCGCTTCCCAAGAACTCCCAGATCACAGGCGGCAAGACCTGGCCGAAGCCGGCCGGCGCCACCGAGGTCCGCGAGTTCAAGGTCTATCGCTGGAATCCGGACGACGGCAAAAATCCGAGCGTCGACACCTACTATATCGACACCCATGATTGCGGCCCGATGGTGCTGGATGGCCTGATCTGGATCAAGAACCACATCGATCCGTCGCTGACCTTCCGCCGCTCCTGCCGCGAAGGCGTCTGCGGCTCCTGCGCCATGAACATCGACGGCCAGAATACGCTGGCCTGCACCAAGTCGATGCACGACGTGAAGGAGGGCGCGGTCAAGATCAACCCGCTGCCGCACCAGCCGGTCGTCAAGGATCTGGTGCCGGACCTCACCAACTTCTACGCGCAATATGCCTCGATCGAGCCTTGGCTGAAGACCACCACGCCGACGCCGCAGAAGGAATGGAAGCAGAGCCACGAGGATCGCGAGAAGCTCGACGGCCTCTACGAGTGCATTCTCTGCGCCTGCTGCTCGACCTCCTGCCCGAGCTATTGGTGGAATAGCGAGCGCTATCTCGGCCCCGCCGCGCTGCTGCAGGCGACGCGCTGGGTCAAGGACAGTCGCGATGAAGCCACCGGCGAGCGGCTCGACGATCTCGAAGACCCGTTCCGGCTCTATCGTTGCCACACCATCATGAACTGCGCCAAGGCCTGCCCGAAGGGCCTCAACCCGGCCGAAGCGATCGCCGAGCTGAAGCTGAAGCTGGTCGAGCGGCAGATCTAGGCGATCTCAATCTGATTTGATGAGCGCCGGTGGCTGAAAGGCCGCCGGCGTTTTGTTTTGTAAGAACGTAGAGTGGATCGAGCCCGGTAGATGGGTTGAGCGAAGCGATACCGATCATGCATCCGCGTTTGCCGCACGACGATGGGTATCGCTGCGCTCAACCCATCCCCGCACTGCATGGTACTGATCAGACCGTGATGCGCTCGAGATCCGCAGCAATCCGGGTGTTTGGAAATATCCTGCGCGCCTCGGCTTCGATCTCCTCGTCGGGATAGCGGCCGGAGATATGATTCAGCACCAGCTGCTTGACGTTGGCATCAGCGGCGAGCGCGGCCGCTTCTGCCGCTGTGAGGTGTCCGTAGTCGCGTGCGATATCGGCGTCGCGATCGAGAAAGGTAGCCTCGATCACCAGCAGGTCGGCACCGCGAACATGTTCGGCCAGCCCCTCGGTGGCTTCGGTATCGCCCACGATGACGAGCTTCCCCTCGCCTTCTGGCGGACCCAGCACCTCTTCGGGATCGATCGTCACGCCGTCAGAGAGTGTCACCGGCCGTCCTTCGGCCAATTCCTTGCGCACCGGACCGTCGGGCACGCCGAGCGCCGCCAGACGGTCGGCGCGGAGATGGCGGCGGCCCGGACTGATAAAAGAAAAGGCCAAGCTGTCGGTTTCGCGGTGCCGGATCGGGAAGCAATCGATGCTGAATTCGTCGGCGTCGAAGACCCGGCCGCCCGTCAGCGGCAGGAGCCGCAGCGGAATCGGCGCGCGCCCTTCGCCCCATAGTCCGGCAAGCATCCGCACGACGATATCGAGGGTGCCGGGGCTGCCATGGATCGTCATGGTGTCGGCGCTGCGCCGCGTCCTCAGGGTCGAGAACAGCCCGGGAATGCCAAGGACATGGTCGAAATGGCCGTGGGTCAAGAGCAGCCGATCGAGCCGTCGGAAGCCTGCACCACTCCGCAGCAACTGGCGTTGCGTTCCTTCGCCGCAATCGATGAGGATGCGGTGGCTCCCCGCCTCGACCAGAAGCCCGGGATGGTTGCGTGCGGCCGACGGAACGCTGGCCGACGTCCCGAGGAAGGTAAGCGCGAACATTCGTAACCCGTCTGTCTGATCGATCCCGGTGATTTAAGCAGCTCATCGCGTATTTCCAACGACGGCGCGGCCCGCCCGCCAACTTGCAATCGTCCGCTGTATCCGCAACAACGTTCATCCTGTAGGCTGATGCGCAATGCGCGTGCGCGACTTCGCAGGGATGCCGCCGTGACCGACCTTTCGACGTGCTCGAAGATTGACCGGCTGGCCGGTGCGGATGCTGACCTGCTGGACGAGCAAGGCTATCTGCTGTTGCGCGGCGCAATCCCGCAGTCATGGCTTCCTTCGTTGCAGGCGGCCTTCGAGGCCGGCGCCTTGCAGTCGGAGCGATGGCCCGTGCCCCGTGGTCGCGACTGGCGCCATTCCCTGCTCGACATCGATGTCGCCGTGCAGCAGGTCTGCCGGCTGCCAATCATGCTGGCGGCCACCTATCATCTGCTCAAGGCGCCGTTCTTCCTGGCGCAGGTCGAGGGTCGCGAACCGCGCGCGGGCGGCGGCGCGCAGCAGCTGCATCGGGACGGCACCAACCCGCAACGCGCCGATTGCGTCTCCGCACTCGCCTTCCTCGATGCCTACGGGCCGCACAACGGCGCGACGCAGCTCATTCCCGGCACCCATCGCCACGAACCGCAGCAGGCACAGGCGTTGCCGCCCGCAAGCTGCGTCGAGGGCGAAGCCGGCGATATCTTGCTGTTCGACGCCAATCTGCTGCACGGCGCGACCTGCAATCAAAGCGGCGCACCGCGCCGCTCGATGCTCATCACCTACGGCAAGGCCGCGCAGATGGACGATTGGCAAAAGACCCGGCAGCTGCGCGCCGTGCGCATGGCGTACGATCCGGTCTACGACGCCTGATGATCACGATCGTGCATCACGAATATCAGTCCTGACGACCGAACCGCGCGATGCGGTCTGAGGCTGCAGACGCCGCGCCTCGCATGGCGCCTCTCGGCCCGCTCGGTGCGACATCATCGGAGCGCGGTGGCGCTCCGGCCGGATCGCCGCTCGGCCAGAACAGCAGCGCCAGCGCCAGGCCGAAATTGATCAGGCCACCGATGAAGGTGCCGTTGTGCTTTGGCAATGACAGGCCGGGCACCTTGCTGGCAATCATCCAGTCGATGACGAGAACGGCGATCCAGGCGGAGACGACGATGACCGGATCCCATCCGATGTCGCGAATGCGCATCGCCGCGAGCATGAAACTGCTCACCATGTAGAAGCCCATGAACGCGAGCAGTGGCCAGCCTGCGGTCAACAAAAAGGGCTGCAGGCCCAGTGTCGGGTTGACGCGGTAGGTGTAGTACACGGCCAGGAGGAGGAGCACCATGTTCACGAACCCGAGCGCGATCGAGCTCAGGAAGAACTTCAAGCGCCCGAGACGGGCGTTGAAGCCGAAAACCATGTCGAGCATCGCTGAGTTCCCGTGTTTTTCGTAGCTTTCAGCGGCGCGTCGTTGCGTGCGGGTTAAGGCGAGACGGGATTCGTGCGGGAGGGTTTCTTCAGTCTTACTTCGCACGGCGCAGTGCGATGGCACGCCTGGCATGGAGGCGTATCTGCATTGCGGCGCTCGCCGGCGCGGTCTACCTTCGCGCTGATCTCAGACGTCCCGGGAGCGATCGCGTCATGGCCGACCCGCATATCATTCTGCACCATTTCGACGAGTCGCCGTTCTCCGAGAAGATCCGGCTGGTGTTCGGCCTGAAGCAGATCGCCTGGAGCTCGGTCAGGATCTCGCGGATCATGCCGCGGCCGGACCTGATGCCGCTGACCGGCGGTTACAGGCGCACGCCGGTGATGCAGATCGGCGCCGATATCTATTGCGACACGCAATGCATCATGCGGGAGCTGGAGCAGCGCTTTCCCGAGCCGAGCCTGGTGCCGAAAGGATATCAGGGACTAGCCTGGGCATCTGCGATGTGGACCGACCGCTCCTTCTTCCAGAACACCGTGAACCTGGTGTTCGGCACGCTGGCGGACAAAGTGCCGGCCGCTTTCATCGCCGATCGCGAGCAGCTGCGCGGCGCCAAGTTCGACGTCGCCGCGATGAAAGCCGCGATCCCGCAGATGCGCGACCAGTTTCGCAGCCACCTGGAATGGATCGACATCCAGCTCCGCGACGAGCGGCCGTGGATCGCGGGCGACGCGCCGAGCCTGTGCGATATCGATGCCTATATGAACATCTGGTACGCCCGCACCAATCTCGACAATGCCGCCGATCTGCTCGGCGAATATGACCATGCCCGCTGCTGGGCAGCGCGGCTGCATGCCATAGGCCATGGCGAGCGCACCGAGATGTCGTCGTCCGAGGCGCTTGCCATCGCGACGACGGCGACACCGCTGACTGAGGAGCTGCCCGACCTCGACGATCCCAACGGGCGCAAGGTCGGCGACAAGGTCGAGGTGATGCCCGACGACTACGGCAAGGTGCGCGTCAGCGGCGCGATCGTCGCACTGTCAGCCCAGCACATCGCGATCCGCCGCCACGATCCGCAGGCCGGCGAGGTCGTGGTGCATTTCCCGCGCGCGGGCTTTCTGGTGTTTGCGGCTTAGATGCATCTCGATTTCATCGCACACCGCTCGCCGGGCCGCCGTCCAGAGGCAAGATGAGCTCACCGACGACACCGGATATTCATCCGTCCGAGCGCGGCTCGCCGCTTGAGGTGCTGCTGGTGTTCCTCCGGCTGGGCTTGACCTGCTTCGGCGGCCCGATCGCCCATATCGGCTATTTCCGCGATGAATTCGTGACGCGCCGCCGATGGATCGACGAGCACGCCTATGCGGATCTCGTCGGCCTCTGCCAGTTCCTGCCCGGCCCGGCCAGCAGCCAGGTCGGATTTTCGATCGGCTTGATGCGCTCCGGCTATCTGGGCGCGCTCGCCGCCTGGACCGGCTTCACCCTGCCGTCGGCCGCAGCCCTCGTCCTGTTCGCCTATGGTGCTGCGGCGCTCAGTGGAACGATGGGAAGCGGACTGCTGCACGGATTGAAGCTGACGGCGGTGGCGATCGTGGCGCAGGCAGTCTTTGGCATGGCGCGCACGCTCTGCCCCGATCGCGCGCGCGCCTCGATCGCCGTGGTCGCGGCGTTGATCGTGCTGTTCAGCGCGGCGGCAGCGGCGCAGATCGCGGCGATCGTCGTCGGTGGCATCGCCGGCCTCTGGCTATGCCGCGACGGCGCGCAGGCCGCGTCAGGGGACGTCGTGATGCCGGTGTCGCGCCGCGCCGGTCTCGTCGCACTGGCTGGCTTCGTCCTGTTGCTGGCAGGACTTCCGATCCTGCGCGGCCTGACCGGATCGGTCGATGTGGCCCTGTTCGATGCGTTCTATCGTTCGGGCGCGCTGGTGTTCGGCGGCGGCCATGTCGTGCTGCCCTTGCTGCGGGAAGCTTTCGTTGCACCCGGCTGGCTAAGCGACGACGCTTTCCTCGCCGGCTATGGCGCTGCCCAGGCCGTGCCGGGGCCGCTCTTCACCTTCGCAGCCTATCTCGGTGCAGTCGTCATGCCCGAACCATATCGGCTCGCGGGTGCATGCATGGGTCTGATCGGCATCTTTCTGCCGGGCATGCTGGTGCTGCTCGGCGCATTGCCGTTCTGGGGCGCGTTCCGGAAACGCAGCGGCACCCAGGCCGTGATGCGCGGCGTCAACGCTGCCGTCGTCGGCCTGCTCGGCGCAGCGCTGTATAATCCGGTATGGACGACTACCGTGCATACGGCACAGGATTTCGGCATCGCGCTGACAGGCTTCGTCCTGCTGGTCGCCTGGCGTGCGCCGCCGCTGCTCGTGGTCGCCTTCAGCGCTGCCGCAGGCGTGGCGATGGCGATGATCTGATCGGTGCCGCACATGCGACTGGTGCACTGGATGCAGCAACGTCATCGGCCATTCCTGCCGACGCCTTCGACGAAAATCCTATCGGAATTCTTGCAACAAACGCAACTTGAGATTGTGTATACCGGATTGCCGCCCCGGAACTGGCCCGACGCCGTGGCGTTGCCGTTTTGTGAGGTCGGCCAATTGCATATAAGCTCGGATCACCGATGGCCGGAGCGACCGTGCAGAGCGCACAACGCAATTCGCTGAGACTGTTGCGATGGATGATGATCGCCTCGTTGGCGTTGCCGTTCGGGCTCTTCATCGTCGCCTCGGCGATCTCCTACATCGCAACCTGTGACGAGGCCGATCGTGAGATCACGCGCTCGCTGGATGTCGTGCACGAGCACGCGCTGAAGGTGTTCGAGACCATCGACCGTAGCCTGGCGGAGATCAACGAGATCATCCGCGGGCTGTCCGACGACGAGATCCGCGCGCGCGAGCCGGCGCTGCATGCACGGCTGAAAGAGCTCGTCGCCAGCATGCCGCAGATGAAATCGGCCTGGGTGTTCGATGCACGGGGCCGCGCCTTGGTGAACAGCCTGGCTTCGCCGCCGTCCGCGACCGACTTCGCCGACCGGGACTATTTCAGGGCGCACGTCGCTGCTGATATCGGCACCTATATCGGCACGCCGCTGGTGCCGCGCTCTCCCTATCGCGGTGCATCGTTCTTCGGCGTCAGCCGGCGGCGCCTGAGCGCGGATGGCCGCTTCACCGGCGTGGTCCAGGCGTCGCTGTTGCCGCAATATTTCGAGAATTTCTATGCCCGGATCGGACGCGAGGCCGGCAGCTATTTCGCGGTGCGCCGGGCTGACGGTACGCCGCTCGCCCGGTTTCCGGTCCTGCCGTCCGATCGCGGCCTGGATCGAAGCACGATGAGGGTGATGGCCGAACGTCCGGCCGGCCTCGTCACCGCCACCTCATCGATCGACGGCATCGAGCGGCGCATCGGCTATCAGCGGCTGGCCGAATATCCGGTCTATGTCAGCGCCGGCCTCGAGACCTCGGCGATACGCAATCGATGGCTCGTCACCATGAGCCGGCAGCTGATCTTTGGCCTGCCCGCGACCGCGCTGCTGTTCCTGATCCTGATGCTGGCGCTGCGGCGGACACAGACCCTCCACGCCGAAGCCGCGCGTCGCATGGACGCCGAGGATGCGCTCAAGCACGGCCAGCGCATGGAGGCGCTGGGCCAGCTCACCGGTGGCGTCGCGCACGACTTCAACAATTTGCTGACTGTGATCAGGGCGTCGGCCGACCTGCTGCGGCGGCCGAACCTGCCGGAGGAGCGGCGGCTGCGCTATATTGACGCGATCTCGGACACGGTGGCGCGGGCCGCGAAGCTGACCGCGCAGCTCTTGGCCTTCGCGCGCCGCCAGGCGCTCAAGCCCGAAGTGTTCGACGCCGGCCGCGGCGTCAGCGCGCTGCGCGACATGATCCGCACCCTGGTGGGCTCGCGGATCGAGATCGTGGTCGAGATCCCCGACGAGGCCTGCCACGTCCATGCCGATGCCGGCCAGTTCGAGACCGCGCTGATCAACATGTCGGTCAATGCGCGCGATGCCATGGCCGGCGAAGGACGCCTCACCGTCGCGGTCCATCTCGTTGCCGATCTGCCGGCACCGCTGCGGCCAGGCGAACTGCGGCCGCTCGGTTATGTCGCGATCTCTGTGCAGGACACCGGCGTCGGCATTGCGCGGGAGCAGTTCAACCGCATCTTCGAGCCGTTCTTCACCACCAAGACGATCGGCCACGGCACCGGCCTCGGCCTGTCGCAGGTGTTCGGCTTCGCCAAGCAGTCCGGCGGCGAGGTCCAGGTCGCCAGCGAGCTAGGGCTTGGCGCGACCTTCACGCTGTACCTGCCGCGCGTCGCCGGCGCGATCGATGCGCCGTACGCCCTGTCCGAGCCAACGGCGCCGATCGGCGGCAACGGCATGTCGGTGCTGGTGGTCGAGGACAACATCGATGTCGGCCGCTCCGCCACCGACGCGCTCGCCGATCTCGGCTACCGCACCACGCTGGTCGACAACGCCAAGGACGCGCTGGAGGAGTTGATCGATGGCGACAACCAGTTCGACGTCGTCTTCACCGACGTGGTGATGCCCGGCATGAGCGGTCTCGAGCTCGCCGAGGAGATGCGCCGGCTCGACTTCGCGGTGCCGGTGGTGCTGGCGACCGGCTACAGCAACGTGCTGGCGCAGCAGGGAGCGCAGGGTTTCGAGCTGTTGCGCAAGCCGTATACGATCGAGGAACTGTCGCGCACGCTGCACAAGGTCGCACCAGCCTATCCGCATTCCACTGCGTCATCGCCACATCGATAAAGCCAGCACTGCGCTGTTCGCGCTTGCAGAAACGATGCGGGAACCAACTGATTTCGGTTCTGTTGTCGGACCATGGCGCAGGTGCAAACGACGTCCCGACCGACATCCGGACCGGCTGCGGCCGAAACGAAGGCGCCGAACATCGATGCAGTGAACACCGAGGTCGTGACCGAGGACGGCGACGCCATCGAACCGCCGCCGCCTGAGGTGGTCGAACCTGATCCGCAGCTGTCGCCTGAAGAGGCCGAGCAGGTCCGTAAGAGCTATCTGCTGACCCGCTTCTGGATCAGCGGGCGCGGCTATTGGGGCAAGAATGGCGACCGCCTTGCCTGGGTATTCACAATCGGCCTCCTGGTGCTGATCATTGCCAATGTTGTGGTCCAATACGGCATCAACGTCTGGAATCGCGCGATCTTCGACGCCATCGAGAAGCGCGCCGCCGATACCGTCTTCCATCTCTCCGCGCTGTTCTTTCCGCTTGCGATCGGCAGCGTCGCGCTCGGCGTCGCGCAGGTCTATGCGCGGATGGCGATCCAGCGCCGCTGGCGCGCCTGGCTCACCGGCAGCGTGATCACGCGCTGGCTGACCAATGGCCGCTACTATCAGCTCAACCTGGTCAGCGGCGATCACAAGAATCCCGAATACCGCATCGCCGAGGATTTGCGCGTCGCCACCGACTCGCCGGTCGATTTCATGGCCGGCGTCACGGCGGCGCTGTTGTCGGCGGCCACTTTCATCGTCGTGCTCTGGACCATCGGCGGCGCGCTGACCATCCATGTCGGCGGCAGGCTGCTCACCATTCCCGGCTTCCTGGTGATCGCCGCGATCGTCTATGCCGCGATCGCCTCCGGCTCGATCCTGGTGATCGGCCGTCGCTTCGTTGCGATCTCCGAGGACAAGAACCAGGCCGAGGCGGAATTCCGCTACACGCTGACCCGTGTGCGCGAGAACGGCGAGAGCATCGCGCTGCTCGGCGGCGAGCAGGAAGAACGCGACGGCATCGACAAGACTTTTGGCAACGTGCTGCGGCAATGGGCGCGCCTCGCGGGCCAGCACATGCGCACCACGCTGGTGTCGCAGGGCTCAGGACTCATTGCTCCGGTGGTCCCCCTCTTGCTGTGCGCGCCGAAATTCCTCGACGGCAGCATGAGCCTCGGCGAGGTGATGCAGGCAGCGAGCGCCTTCACCATCGTGCAGGGCGCGTTCGGCTGGCTGGTCGACCATTATCCGAGCCTCGCCGACTGGAACGCCTGCGCGCGGCGCATCGCCTCCCTGATGATGTCGCTGGACGCGCTGGAGCGCGCCGAGCGCGGCGACGGCTTTGGCCGCATCCAGCGCGGCGAGACCGAGGGCGAGGCGATGCTGAGCTTGAACGATCTGTCGGTCACGCTGGACGACGGCACCGCTGTGGTCGGCGAAACCGAGGTGGTGATCGATCGCGGCGAGCGGCTTCTGGTCGCCGGCAAATCCGGCACCGGCAAGAGCACATTGGTGCGCGCCATCGCAGGCCTGTGGCCATGGGGTGGCGGCAGCGTCAATTTCCATGCCGACCGGCGGCTGTTCATGCTGCCGCAGCGGCCTTACGTGCCGTCCGGCAGCTTGCGCCGCGCGGTCGCCTATCCCGGCGCCGCCGAGGATTGGACCGTCAATGAAATCGGAGAGGCGCTGCACAAGGTCGGCCTCGATCATCTGAAAGACAAGATCGAAGAAGATGCACCGTGGGACCAGACCTTGTCTGGCGGCGAGAAGCAGCGCCTCGCCTTCGCGCGGCTGCTGCTGCATAACCCCGACATCATCGTGCTGGATGAGGCGACCTCCGCGCTCGACGAGAAGAGCCAGGACAAGATGATGCAGATGGTGACCACAGAATTGCCGAAAGCAACCATCGTCAGCGTCGCGCACCGTGTCGAGCTCGAGGCCTTCCATAGCCGCAAGATCGTATTGGAGCGGCGCAAGGGCGGCGCCAAGCTGGTCAGCGACATCGACCTGATTCCGCGCAAGGGCAAGCGCCGGCTGCTCGGCCGCTTCCTGCGCCTGCGCAAGTCGGCAAAGCAGGCCGCGGCGTAGGCTCTCCAGCGCTGTTGTGACGCTGGATCGTTACCTCATCATCGCGTGTCGCCCCGCGTTGGAATCGTCGTCAAAACCGGCTATCACAGCCCGGGCTGAGCCTGAGGATACCACATTGTCTCCCGACAACGATCCTTCGCCGCCGCCGTTCGGCGCACTGGCTCCCAACGCGGCGCAGGCTGCGGTGATAGCGCTGGCGCACCATTCCGGCTTGAAGCGCGGCGCCTTCCGGCCCTTTCTATCGCGGCTGGTCGATCTGTTGCGCGCGGGTCCCGTGGACGTGACCTATCAGGGCGCGTCCTTCCGCTTCCATCATCAGGCCAGCGCGACCGAGCGCGGCGCACTATTCAATCCCGACTACAACCGCACGGAGCTCGACTTCCTGCGTGCTCATACGCCGGGCGGCGGCGTGTTCATCGATATCGGCGCCAATGTCGGCACCTATGCGCTGGCGCTCGCCCGCCATGTCGGTCCGCGCGGCTGCGTCATCGCCGTCGAGCCGCATCCGGTGACGCATGATCGGCTTGCCTTCAATCGCGCCGCATCGGGCTTTGCGCAGGTGAAGCTTGTGGCGGCTGCGGCCGCCGATATCGATGGCGAATTGATGATTACGACCGATGCCAAGAATCTCGGCGCCAGCCGCATCGTAACCGGCTTCCCTGCCGCCGACGCGACCAAAGTGCCTGCGCAGCGGCTGCAGCGCATCCTCACTGAGACGAACGCGACCAAGGTCGACGCCTTGAAGATCGACGTCGAAGGATTCGAGGACCGGGTGCTGATGCCGTTCTTCCGCAACGTGCCGCAAGAGCTTTGGCCACGCGCGGTGGTGATCGAACATTTGTCGCGCGATGAATGGCTCGACGATTGCCTCGCAGACATGATCGAGCGCGGCTATCGCGAGACCGGCCGCACCCGCAGCAACACGCTGCTGCTGCGGCGCTGATCGGTTCCGGTCGCGATCGAGGAACATCATCCGGCGCCGCGGCGTTGTCGCTTCTGGACCAGACCCAGACCGAGGAGCGAGCCATGACCAATGACAACATGCGCGATCAGGATCGCGTCTGGGAGTTGATGAAGAAGATCGGCTTCGCGATGCTGGTGACGCACGACGGCGACAAGCTGCGGGCCCGACCGATGGCCGCCTATGTCGAGCGCAACGAGGGCGCGATCTATTTCCTGACCGATGCCCGCCGCCACAAGGACACGGAGATCGCACGCAATCCGAATGTCAACCTGTCGTTCGCCGATGCCGGCAGCCAGACATACGTCTCGCTCACCGGCAAGGCGACCATCTCCAACGATCGCGCCAAGATCAAGGATCTGTTCGGCACAGCGGCGAAGGCATGGTGGGAGAGCGCAGACGATCCCGACATCCGTGTGCTCAAGATCGCCCCGGATGACGCCGAGTTCTGGGATTCACCAGGCACAGTTGTGAGCTACGTGAAGATGGCGGCCGCGGCTGTGACCGGCAGCCGGCCCGACATCGGCGACAACCGCAAGGTCTCGCTGTGATGGGAATCGAGCCTCCGGAGATTCCGCCGGCTACCCCGGGCCATCCGACTGTCCCGCCACCGGAAGATCCGGTGGGAAATCCCAACCCTGAGATTCCGCCGCCGGTTATCGAGCCCGGCGCGCCGAACCCGCCGCGTGAGCTGCCAGGTGAAATGCCGCAGGAATCGCCGGGGCACGGACCGAGCGGTCCGACGACACCGAACCCCGCGACCGATTGAACCGACCGAATTGCGCCAACCGAGACGGGCCGCTGGCGAGCGGCCCGTGGCCGTATCCCTGTTCGAGCGGCCGCGATACATTCCACCCGATCTTCCCGCTCAAGCCGTTGAAGCATAAGCCTGAATGAGCCATGAACATGTGCGCTCGGCCGCGGCATTGTGGCCGAAATAAATCGAAGCCAGCATTTGAACACTGCCACATTCCGGCCTAACGCTTATTCGTTCATCGCGCCCCCGACCAAAATCCATATTGGGAAACGAGATCATATGACCAAACTTCGTCTCTTGCTGCTTGCGACAACAGCCGCGTCGGCGATGCAAATGGCAAGCTCCGGATCACAGGCGCATGCTGCCCCACTGGTAATGGCGCAGGCACAGGGCCAGGGCGAAGTCGGCCCGGACGGAAAGCCGAAGCAGCCGCCGCATGGCCAGCCTCCGGCCGGTCAGCCGCAACGACCGGGCGCGCCGGGCGCAGCGCCGCATCAACCGCCGGCACCGCCCGCCGCGCATCCGGCGGCTCCGCCGCCACCGGCCCCACATCCGGCAGCACCACCACCGCCCGCCCTGCATCCGGCCGCTCCTCCCGCACAGGCTCCTGCGCCCCACGCTCCGCCGCCTCCGCCGGCGCCGACCCATCCAACGGCGCCTCCGCCACCTGCCGCGGCTCCGCCAGCGCATCCGACTGCTCCGCAGCCTCCAGCACATCCGACCGCGCCACCGCCGCCCGCTGCTGCTCCGCCGGCACATCCGGCGGCGCCGACGCCTCCGCCGGCTGCGGCTCCTCCAGCGCATACGCCGCCAGCGCCGAGTGCGGCTCCGCCAGCAGCGACCCCGCCATCGCATGCCACGCCGCCAGCCGCGGGCGCGCCGCCGGCAGGTCGCCCCGGCACGCCGCCGGGTGCTGCGCCTGCGCAACCACCCGCACCGCCTGCAGGTGGCCAGCCGCCCGCGGGCCGTCCGGGCGCGGCGCCACAAGCCGCGCCCCAGGCGACGCCTCCCGGCGTGCCTGCGGTCCCGCCGCGCGGCGCTACGCCACAGCCCGCCACTCCGCCGGCCGGTGCTCCGCCTGCTGCAGCCCCCGCTGGTCGACCCGGCACGCCTCCCGCCGGACAGCCGGGCGGCCAGAGCGCATTGCCGCCTGGCGCTCCGCCCCCGGGCGCGCCGCCGACCCAGGTCCGCCGTCCACCGCCGCAGGTCACCGCGCCACTGCCAGCTCCGCCGCCAGCATCGCCGCAGGCGCTGACGCCGATCCCACGGGGCGCGCCGACGCCCGGTCCGCAGCGGCTGGAGGACTTCCGCGCTCAGCGTCGTGAAGTCCAGGAGGGTGGTCGTACCGTGATCACTGAGCCGGGCCGGATCATCGTGCGCGATCCGGGCGGACAGGAGTTCGTCCGTCACGATGAGATGGAGCGCTTCCGTTTCGGGGCGCGCGACATCCGCACCGAGCGGCTCGGCGGCGAAAACCGTACTATCGTGGTTCGTCCCGACGGCACGCAGATCATCACGGTCATGGGTTCTGATGGCCAGCTGTTGCGCCGAATTCGCCGCGACCAGCAAGGCCGCGAGATCATCATCATCGACAACACCTATCGCGATCCGCGCGCGGTCGGCGGCTTCTATGTCGACCTGCCGCCGCCGGTCATCCGCATCCCCTACGACCATTACATCGTGGACGCCGCGGACGCGCAGCCGGAGTTGATCTACGACACGATGGAAGCGCCGCCGGTGGAGCGCATCGAGCGCCGCTATTCGCTCGACGAGATCCGCTACAGCCCGTCGGTACGGCAGTTGATGCCGTCGATCGATGTCAACAGCATCAACTTCGAGACCGGGTCGTGGGACATCCCGCCGGACCAGGCCGCGAAACTGCAGGTGATCGCCGACGGCCTCAATCGCGCCATCCAGCGCAACCCGCGGGAGGTGTTCCTGATCGAGGGTCATACCGATGCGGTCGGCAACGACACCGACAATCTGTCGCTGTCGGACCGCCGCGCGGAGTTGGCGGCCGAATTGCTGACCCAGCAGTTCAACGTGCCGGCCGAGAACCTGACCTCGCAGGGTTACGGCGCGCAATATCTGAAGGAGCAGACGCAGGGACCGAGCCGCATCAACCGGCGCGTCACGGTCCGCCGCATCACGCCGCTGCTCAATGGCGGCCAGGCCGCGCTGCCGCCGCCCCCGCCCGGCGTCGCCCCGCCGCGCTGAGCGCTGTCATCAACGCAAAAAGCAAATGGCCGGGAGCAATCCCGGCCATTTTTGTGAGATGCGTTCTGCTGCGTGCAGCTCGACGTGATCGAGCGGTAGCTACAAACTCGGCTGTCGTCCCCGCGAAAGCAGGGACGACACCGATTATTTGAACCGCCGGTGCGCCTCACCGCCTTCGCGGACGATGACAGAAAAGACCGAACGCGAGTGCAATTGCCTCAGTCCTTGTCGTTCTCGAGCTGGAAGATCTGCGCGCCTTCCGGGCCCGACAGCAGGCCGGTGTCGGTGTAGAGCTTCAGCTTGGTGCGGGTGTCGGCGATGTCGAGATTGCGCATCGTCAGCTGGCCGATGCGGTCCGCCGGCGTGAACGCGGCATCCTCCACCTTCTCCATGCTCAGCCGCTCCGGCTGATAGGTCAGGTTCGGGCTTTCCGTGTTCAGAAGCGAGTAGTCGTTGCCGCGGCGCAGCTCCAGCGTGACCTCGCCGGTGACGGCACGCGCCACCCAGCGCTGCGCGGTCTCGCGCAGCATCAAGGCCTGCGAGTTGAACCAGCGTCCCTGATAGAGCAGCCGGCCGAGCCGCATGCCGCTGATGCGGTACTGCTCGATGGTATCCTCGTTATGAATGCCGGTGACCAGGCGCTCGTAGACGATGTGTAGCAGCGCCATGCCCGGCGCTTCGTAGATGCCGCGACTCTTGGCCTCGATGATCCGGTTCTCGATCTGGTCGCTCATGCCGAGGCCATGGCGTCCGCCGATGGCGTTGGCCTCGAGGAACAACGCGACCGGATCGGTGAAGCTCTTGCCATTCAGCGCGACCGGCTGGCCCTCCTCGAACCGCACCGTCACCGTCTCGGCCTTGACCGCGCAATCCTCGCGCCAGAACGGCACGCCCATGATCGGGTTGACGATCCGGATGCCGCTATCGAGGCTCTCGAGATCCTTGGCTTCATGGGTCGCGCCGAGCAGATTGCTGTCGGTCGAGTACGCCTTCTCGGCGCTCATCTTGTAGTCGAAGCCGTTGGCGGTGAGGAACGCCGACATCTCGGCGCGGCCGCCGAGCTCATCGATGAACTGCTGGTCGAGCCAAGGCTTGTAGATCTTCAGGTCTGGATTGGTCAGCAGGCCGTAGCGGTAGAATCGCTCGATGTCGTTGCCCTTGTAGGTCGAGCCGTCGCCCCAGATGTTGACGCCGTCCTCCTTCATGGCGGCGACCAGCATCGTGCCGGTGACGGCGCGGCCAAGCGGCGTGGTGTTGAAATAGGTGATGCCGCCAGTGGAAACGTGGAACGCGCCGGACTGGATCGCGGCGATGCCTTCATGAACCAGCTGCGTGCGGCAATCGACCAGACGGGCCTTTTCGGCGCCGAAGCCGAGCGCCTTGCGCGGAATCTCGTCGTAATCGGCCTCGTCGGGCTGGCCGAGATTGGCGGTGTAGGCGAAGACGCGCGCGCCCTTCTGCTTCATCCACAGCAGTGCCGCGCTGGTATCGAGGCCGCCCGAGAATGCAATGCCGACCTTGTCCCCTTTGGGCAGGCCTTTCAGGATCGTCGTCATGGAGCTTCCAATCGGTCGTAATGGCGCATTGGCCAAAATGGCGGTGCCAAATTGGCACCGCGCATATCAAACTTCGCGGGCCTGAGCACGCGTTTTTGGGCAGGCTCTCAATGAGAGCGAGCGCCCGCCGTGCGGCGGCGCCGGAACAGCCGGCGGGCGAAGCGATAGCCAGGCCAGGCCAGGCGGGTCAGCGCGGCGTCGATCGCCTCGTCCGACAGCCGGGTCGAGGGCCAGCGATAGATGTAGCCGTGGGCGAGCCAGATCACGAAAAAGCTGACGAGGCCGGCGGCGGCGACGTCGGTAAAGAAATGCCCGCCGAACGACATCCGCAGTACCGAGGTCGCTGCGCCGAACAGCAGCGCCGCGGCATAGGCCACGGGGCGAATGGCGGGCGGCGTCAGCGCCGCCGGCGCGATGGTCCAGAACGCGGTGGCGCCCTCGCCGGAGAAGAATGAGCAATTATGCGGGCATCCGCCGCGCGGATCCCACCAAGCCATGAACGGCAGGTCGCCGCCGAGCTCGGCCGCCGCGATCGGACGCGGCCGGCCCCAATAGGTCTTGAAGGTAAAATTGGTCAGCACGCCGGCCGACAGCGACAGGGTCAGCAGCAGGAAGGCGACGGTGCGGCCTCTGACCAGCAGCGGCCGGTCCGGGCGGATGAACTTCACCACCAGCGCCACGATCGACGGCAGCGCGAGCGCCCAGGTGATCCACATCGCGGCGTCGCGCGCGAATGACGCGAACTCATTGGCTTTCAGGGGAAAGCTGCGCGTCGCGGGATCGTAGAACAGCGCGGCCAATTTGAGATCGAGCTCCGGATAGATCCCGAAGATGAGCCCGACGACGAGCGCCAGCGCCAGCGCGATGAAGAGTCCGGTGCGATTCATGAAGGAGCGTTTAGCGGAGGGCGCGAGGCTGGAAAAGTCCCGTTCCTGTCATCACCGCGGCGTTCCCGACGGCAATGGCGGCGGAGGCGGCAGACGCGGCGGCCGCGGCCGGCGCCAGGCACCTGCATTGCGCCCGGCAATCATCCAGTAGATGACGCCGCCGACGATCCCGGCGCCGGTCATGATTTCCAAATGGCGCCGCACGATGCCTTCGAAGTGCAAGGTTTCGGGATCGAACGGAATGAGCCCGAGATAGCAGGCGAGCCCGACCAGGCCGCCGCCAATTGCATAGGCCAGCACGGCGCGGATCGAGAAGACTTCGGTGATCAGCGCAATCAGCAGCGCCGGCATCAGCGCGAAGCCGGACACGAAGATGAAGCCGAATCCAATGACGACGTTGAGCGCGCCCTGATCGATCGGCCCCTCGCCGAGATCGGAGAATTCGGGAAACAGGATTGCGATGACCACGATCAGGCCGGCGACGAAACAGGCCGCAATAAAGCCGAACACGATCGCGAACAGGCGGCCGATCAGCGCCATGGCAAGCTATCCACACTGAACAATCGGGGCTCCGCTCTCTCCACCCGTCATGCCCGGGCTCGTCCCGCCTGCGCGGCCGAAGCCGCTTCGGCGCGGCGAAGGCCCGGGCATCCACGTCTTTCTTCCTGAAACAACCACGTGGATGGCCGGGTCAACCTGATAAAGACGCGCTTCGCGTTTTTTGCCCGGCCATGACGACGGTTGGCAGTCGAGCGCAACTATCAAGCTCAATCCGTCATCGCCATGGCGCGCAGCGCCTGGCGTTCGCGGGCCGAGAGCTTTTCCGTTTCCGACTTGAGCTGGCCGCAGGCGGCGAGGATGTCGCGGCCGCGCGGCGTGCGCACCGGCGAGGAATAGCCGGCATTGAAGACGTATTCGGAAAACTTCTCGATCTGCTCCCAGTCCGAGCATTCATAGGCCGTCCCCGGCCACGGATTGAACGGGATCAGGTTGATCTTGGCCGGAATGCCCTTGAGCAGCTTGACCAGCAGGCGGGCGTCGTCGAGCGAATCATTGACGCCCTTGAGCATCACATATTCGAAGGTGATGCGCCGCGCGTTGGAGGCGCCGGGATAGTCGCGGCAGGCCTGCAGCAATTCGGCAAGCGGATATTTGCGGTTCAGCGGCACCAGCTCGTTGCGCAGCTCGTCGCGCACCGCATGCAGCGAGATCGCCAGCATCACGCCGATTTCCTTGCCGGCGCGAACGATGTTCGGCACCACGCCCGAGGTCGACAGGGTGACACGGCGGCGGGAGATGCCGATGCCTTCATTGTCGGTGACGATCGCGAGCGCATCGCGCACCGCGTCGAAATTGTAGAGCGGCTCGCCCATGCCCATCATCACGATGTTGGTGACGAGGCGGTTGCCATGCGGCGTCTCGCGATCGGCCCAATCATTGAGGCGATCGCGCGCCACCATGATCTGGCCGACGATCTCGCCGGCAGTGAGATTGCGCACCAGCCGCTGCGTGCCGGTGTGGCAGAACGAGCAGTTCAAGGTGCAGCCGACCTGCGAGGAGACGCACAGCGTGCCGCGATCGGTTTCGGGGATGTAGACGCACTCGACCTCATGCGCCTTCTGCAGATTATCGCCGCTCGGCAGCCGCAGCAGCCATTTGCGGGTGCCGTCGTTGGAGATCTGCTCGGCAACGACCTCGGGCCGATCGACCGTAAAACGCTCGGCAAGGCCGGCGCGCGTGTCCTTGGAGACCGAGCTCATTTCCTCGAAGCTGCGCGCGCCGCGGAAGTAGATCCAATGCCAGAGCTGCTGCACGCGCATCTTCCGCTGCCGCTCCGGCACACCGATCTCGCCGAGAGTCGCGGCCAGCTCCTCGCGCGACAGCCCGATCAGCGACGGCCGGGCCGGCGGCACATAGGTTTCGAGCGGGGTCTTTTCGAGGGGCGCGGTGGGCTGGCGCAGCTCGGCAGTCGACGACATCTCAAGTGATCCAAAGTGCTGATGGGCCGCAGCGGCCGGACGCTTCAAGCTGCGTTATATAGTATTTCAGGCCGGGATTGCGACGGGAACGCGCAGGAAATGGTTCTGGTTAAGGCCGACGATCTTACCGTCGGCGATCTTATCGTTTGCAATCTTATCGTTTGCAATCTTGCGCGACGCGATCGAGCGCCTGCGACAGGCCCTTGAGCGAGAAGGTATCCGTCGTCTCGGTGCCCTTGGCGGAGACGGCCTTGACGACCGCGTCCGGAGCCCGGCGCATCGCCTCCACCATCCGCTCCTCTTCGGCTGCGTTCTTGATCCAGAGCCCGTCGCCCTGCGTATACATCGCGTAGGTCGCGCCCCCGACCTCGAGCGTCAATTCCGATCCGGGCTTCAGCGCGTAGCCGATCATGATCGAGACCTCGTTGACCACCTTCTCGGCCGGCCGGGTCGAGACGAAGGCATAGGCGGGGTCGCGCGGACGGTTCGGCGGATTGGATTTCGACGAGGTCGGCTTGGCCAGCGCAAAGCAGACTTTCTTGCCACCGGGCGCCGCCGTGTAGGCGCCCCAACCGCCGAACTGACCGATCAGGGTCGGCTCTACGCCGCCGACGCTCGGCACCGCAGGCTTGGCTTCGGCTTTGGGCGCCGCTTTCGGCGCAGCCGCCTTGGACGTGGCAGAATTGGACGCTTTCGGTGCCCCGCTTTGCGCTGCTGCGAGGCTCGGAACCCCGAACACCAGCCCGCCGGTCGCCAGCGCTGTCAGTAACCGCCGAAACATATCAGATACAGATCCCCCGACGGCTTGATTCCACCAATATTGTGACTGGAAGATGGCTCGGAACCCGCGCCAAATGCGCGGGATGGAATAACCATTAAAGTACATTATTGCAAAGACGGTTAAGCTACAGCCGGAACCCGGCTTACGCATGCACGACGGATTGCCGCCCGCAATCGCGCGATGGTTCGCATGTGTCACGAGCGCACAATCCCTTCATGCAAACGCGCTGCGTGAACGGCAGGCAGCACGCCATGTGCATATCGAGCTGCAGCATTTGTTTGATGTCGCCCCGACAATCGCCGCGGCTCAAGCCGATTGTCGCGCTCGCGTAAATCCGGCATGAAGCTTTTCGGTTCCGCGCTCACGCAGCGGATTTTCACTCGCCAGACCCGAGCGATCAACAAGACATGCAAGCCCAACGGGAGCGTCCATGAAAGCCATTCTCTGCTCGCAATATTGCCAGCCCGACGATCTCGTCTATGCAGACGTGCCCGATCCGGTGGCTGCTTCGGGTGAAGTGGTGATCGCGATCAAGGCGGCCGCGCTGAACTTCTTCGATATCCTGATGATCCAGGGCAAGTATCAGATCAAGCCACCCTTCCCGTTCTCGCCGGGCGCGGAGGTTTCAGGCGTGATCGAGAGCGTCGGCGAGGGTGTTGCCGATCTCAAGGTCGGCGACCGCGTCGTGGCTTCCTGCGGCCACAACGGTGCGCGCGAAAAGATCGCGCTGCCGGCGGCCTCGATCGTAAAGATCCCCGACAACCTCGATTTCGATCGCGCAGCCGGCATCATCATCATCTACGGCACCGCGCTGCATGCGCTGGAGGATCGCGCGAGCCCGAAGCCGGGCGAGACGCTGGCCGTGCTGGGTGCTGCCGGCGGCACCGGCCTTGCCGCCTGCGAGCTCGGCAAGCTGATGGGGCTGAAGGTGATCGCTTGCGCGTCGTCCGACGAGAAGCTGGCGTTTGCCAAGGCCCATGGCGCTGAGCTGACGCTGAACTACGCGACCGAAGATCTCAAGGAAGGCTTGCGCCGTCTCACCGGCGGCAAGGGTGCCGACATCATCTTCGATCCGGTCGGCGGCAGCTATGCCGAGGCCGCGCTGCGCTCGATCGCCTGGGAAGGTCGTTTCCTGGTGATCGGCTTCGCCGCCGGCGACATTCCGAAGATGCCGCTCAATCTCGCGCTGCTGAAGGGCTGCGATATTCGCGGCGTGTTCTGGGGCGCCTGGACGCGGCTGAATCCGGCGAAGAACCGCGCCAATTTGCAGAAGCTCGTGCAATGGACCGCCGAGGGCAAGATCTCCTCGCACGTCGATCGCACCTTCCCGCTGGCGCAGACCGCTGAGGCGCTGAAGGTGCTCGCCGGTCGCCAGGCGATGGGCAAGGTCATCCTGCATCCCTGAGCAATCATGGCAATAATGCGGGCGGCGCCTGCTGCCGCCCGCACCGCGCCTACGACGAAAGCGTCACGAAACACCAAGCGTCGATCGGTAGGACAGCGTAGCCACAAGTGCTAGTTGTAGTTGAACGATGCAGGCCGGGCACACGCCAGGCGATTTTACCGGCTTCAAAATCAAATCTCTTAAAAAATCGTAAAACGCGCGCACTTTGGTTAATGCAACCGAGCCAAATTAAGGCATGGTTAATTAGCCATATTAGTAGTTGTTACTTATGAGATTTCGACCTTCGACGCAGTACGGTTCGCCGGCCTCTGCCGCAATCTGAGCAAAATATATCCAGATTCGCGCCTGCTGCCGTCCACTTTTGGGCCGATTCAGTTAGTCAATTAGCAACCGGGCAGTAGGGTTATCTTTGCGTGCGTTGGTGCTTTCGAACCTGACCGCTTGGATACCCCGATCGTTGCGTCAGAGTTGAAGCGGGGAACATCGCCAATGGGTGAGCGGACGACCTACGGTCGATCACACGACAGAAGCAATTCACGCGTTCCTGATCTTGATGCCTTCGGCGACGAGCCGATCGGATCGCGGGCACAACAATCCTACCGGTTTGGTCGCGCGACGCGCGGCGACGAATACCCTTCCGAAGAGTTGATGCCGATGTTCCTGTCCGGCTACGACGACGAGGAAGAGCAGCATCACGACGTCCACATGCAGATGCACGAGCGGGAGGAGCTCGAGTTCGAGGAGGCGGAGCACTGGCCGGCGCGTCCCCGCCGCGCGAGCGTGTCCTCGCGCATCCTGCTTGCCGTCGTCGCAGCCGCCTCGGTGGCGGTGCTGTTTGCGCTGATGACCTCGGATGCGACACGCGACCTGGTGGCGAGTGCCAAGGCCTCGATCATCGGCGCGACGCCCGATCCGACGGCGCCGCAGCCGACCGGGACCCAGCTCACCGCGCGCGACCTGCAGCTCAATGAGCCGGCCCGCCTGCCGCCGGCGCCGGTGCTGGCGGAGGTGACCAAGCCGGTGCAGACCGCATCCGCTGCACCGAGCCGCGAGGACATCGCCAATGCCTATCAGTCTGCGCTGCAGAACCGTGCCGCAGTCGAGCCGACGGTAACGACCGCGCCCGAACCGACCGCCGCCGCTCCGGTGGCGACCGCGCCGACCTCGATCACTGCGCCCGGCGCAGCCGCTGCGATCGTCACCCCGACCTTCGTCACGCCCGCCCTCAACGCCCCGCCGCCGCAACAGCAGCAGGCCGCCCGCCGGATGGATCCCGACGAGCTCGCCGGCATCATGAAGCGCGCCAAGAGCCTGCTCGCCTCGGGCGACATTCCGCCGGCCCGCCTCCTGCTCGAGCGCGCCGCCGACGCCCAGGAGCCGACCGCGGCGTTGATCCTGGCCCAGACCTATGATGCGCAGGTGCTCGGCACCCGGGACGTGCGCAACATCAACGCCGATCCGAACGCGGCCCGTAATTGGTACCGCCGCGCCGCGCAGCTCGGCTCCGCCGAGGCGCAGCGCCGTCTCAGCCAACTGCAGAACTAATCAAGACTTCCAAGGCAGGGAACAGATGAAACGTTTCAACAGGCTGGCAGCCTTGGCTGCCATCATGGTCATGAGCGCGTTCAGCGCGCAGGCGGCCGAGGAATACGATCCGGCGAAGGTCAGCGACAGCCTCAAGGCCATTTTCCAGTTCGGCTCGGCCCAGACCAAGCAGGCGCTCAACGCCAATACGGTGACGATGATCACCGGCACGATCGGTGGCACGTATGTGCAGTTCGGCGCCGACCTTGCTTCCGTGCTGGACGACGGAAACAAGCTGCGCGTGCTGCCGATCGTCGGCCGCGGATCGGTGCAGAGCGTCGCCGATATCCTGTTCCTGCAGGGCGTGGACCTCGGCGTGGTGCGCGCCGATACGCTCGATTATCTCGAGCGCAAGGGCTTCGCGCACGACATCAAGAAGCAGTTCACCTATGTGACCAAGCTCTACAACGAAGAGATGCAGGTCATCGCGCCGCTCGCGATCCATAACTTGCGCGATCTCGACGGCAAGCGGGTGAGCGTCGATCTTCCGGACGGCGGCACCTTCGTGACGGCCTTGACGACATTCGAGCGGCTCGGGCTCAACGCCTCCAACTTCCGCTATATCGAGCAGCGGATCGCGATGGAGAGGCTGAAGAAGGGCGAACTCGACGCCGTGATCGTGGTCGGCGGCAAGCCCTACAAGTCGGTGAGCAACTTCGTCAATGACGGCCGTTTCCATCTCGTCACGGTCGACTACGAGCGGCCGCTGCAGAGCGATTATCTGCCGGCGACGCTGACGTCGAAGGATTATCCGAACTTGATCGCCGAGGGCGACAAGGTCGACACCATCGCGGTTCCGGCCGTCCTCGCGGCCTATAATTGGGCGCCGAACACCGACCGCTATCGCAAGCTGTCCCTGTTCGTTGATGCCTTCTTCGCCAAGTTCCCGTCCTTCCAGAGGCCGCCGTTCCATCCGAAGTGGAAGGAAGTGTCGCTGTCGGCGCCGCTGGCGGGCTGGCAGCGTTTTCCCTACGCCACGAAGTGGCTGGAGTTGCACGCGATGGAGGGATCGGCCGGAGGCACGACACGTGACCGCTTCGACGACTTCATGAACAAGAACGCGGCGGCCAAGAGCGGGCCATCGGACGTCGATCGCGATGCGCTGTTCAAGCAGTTCCAAGCCTGGGAGGCGGAGAAGAGCGGCGCCACCCGGCCGCGCCAGCGCTGAGCGCTAGGGCCGATCGACGTCATCAGCGAATAAAGCCCCGCGGCGATGCCGCGGGGTTTTTATTTGCGGGCGAGGAGCGACCCACCGTTCAGCGGGCGCATGCCTCGAAGTTAGTAAAATCAGCTCGTGCGGCAGCACTCTACCAACTAACATTTACGACCTAACAACTATGCCGACTCTGTCTCATCCTGTCCCTGCAGCCCACGCTGCAACGTCGCGCGGGCGGCGGCGCGGTGGTCGGGCGTGATATGCGAGGCCACCATGCGGAGCGCCGTGGCAAGCACGGCGGCATCATCGGTGAAGCCGAGCACCGGCAACATGTCGGGGATGAAGTCGAACGGCAGAATGAAGTAGGCGATCGCCCCTAACAAAGCGAGCTGTACGTGCCGCGGCGTCTCCTTGTCGAAAGCGCAATAATAGGCCGCCAGCAGCTCCTCGGCGAACGGCAGATGGGCTACCACGCGCCTGAACTTGGTCCAGAACCGCCGGCGCACGCTCTCGCGGTCCCGCGCCAGCCGGTCGGCCGGCGCAAATCCCGTGCTGGTGTCGGTCGTGTCCACTGCGGCCTCCTGCGCGCCGCATCTGCGGCACGTTCAAATCCTGCCGCAAACGTGGTGACCCCTGGTGCCCGCTGCAAGACGTTGCACGGCTTGCGGCACCACCGGTCGCGCTACTCAGACGCCGAGTTGCCTTGCGATCGCATCCATGGCGCGCGCCAGATCGATATCGCGCGAGGTCACGCCACCAGCGTCATGGGTCGACAGCGTCACCTCGACCGTCTTGTAGACATTGCGCCATTCCGGATGATGGTCCCGCTTCTCCGCCACCAGGGCGACACGGGACATGAAACCGAAGGCTTCGTTGAAGTCCTTGAAGGTGAAGGTGCGGCTGATCGCCTCGCGCCCTTTGATCTCCGACCAGCCAGGCAGTTCCTGCAATGCCTTGGCCCGGGCATCCGCCGACAATCGTTCCACCATGGCCGAATTCCTTTCCGGATGAGGTTGAGGAACCTGGATCCCCGAGCGGCGTTTCGCCGCGCAGCGCCGAAATACTTCGCCTTCCCCTACGCCGCCGGCAACAGAAAGTTTCCGATGGAAAATCAGGTCGCGAACCATCCTCTTCCCGGACCGGTGACGATTCCCGGCCGGCGGACGTGCCGCTCTCTGGTAACCATGACGGAGATGTAACCTCGCAGGAAGAAGAAAACTGCTAAATCTCAATTGACCCGCGTGCGTGCCGAATGAACTTGCCTCTCAAGCGATCGGTGGCCGTTCGATGACCGGAGGACAGGACCAGGTGGAGCGTCAGACCGCGGTGATGCCGCGCTCGTCGGTCAGACCGGCCGTATTCATCCTGATCGCTGCCGGACTCGCCCTGTTCGGTGCAGTGGCCGGCGCCTATTACTTCGCGATGCGCCCGGTCATCCTGCATATCGCCGTCGGCCCGCCCAATAGCGACGACCTCAAGGTGGTGCAGGCGCTGACCCAGTCGTTCACGCAGAACCACAATTATGTCCGGCTGCGCCCGGTGCCGACCGAAGGGGCGGCCGAGAGTGCGCAGGCGCTCGCCGACGGCAAGGTGGACCTCGCGATCGTGCGTGGCGACCTCAACGTACCGAAAAACGCGCAGGCCGTGGCGACCCTGCGCAAGAATGTCGTGGTGCTCTGGGTGCCGGCCGGCACGGCGAAGGGCAAGAAAAAGGCCGACAGGATCACCAAGATCTCGCAGCTGGCGGGCCATAAGGTCGGCGTGATCGGCCGCACCCCCGCCAACGTCAACCTGCTCAAGGTGATCCTGCAGCAATACGGCGTCGACCCCGACAAGGTCGAGACCATCCAGTTCCCGATCACCGAAGCGGCGGACGCGATCAAGAACCACAAGGCGGACGTCTATCTCGCAGCGGGTCCCGTCAACAGCAAGATCACCACCGATGCGGTGGCAGCCTCGACCAAGAATGGCGAGGCGCCGACCTTCCTGGGGATCGATTCCGCCGACGCGATCGCGCAGAACCACTCCGAATATGAAGTCGGCCGACATTCCGGCCGGGGCCTTCGGCGGCGCGCCCGACCGTCCGGAGGACGAGGTCAAGACAATCAGCTTCAATCACCACATCGTTGCCCGCAGGGGCCTGTCGGACACGACCGTCGCGGCCTTCACGCGTCAGCTGTTCGCGGCCCGCCAGCAATTGCTGGCAGACTTCCCGCTTGCCGCCAAGATCGAGACGCCCGACACCGATAAGGACGCGGCGATTCCCGTGCATCCGGGCGCGGCCGCCTTCGTCGACGGCGAGGAGAAGACCTTCCTCGACCGCTACAGCGACTACATCTGGTGGAGCCTGATGGCGCTGTCGGCGATGGGCTCTGTCGGCGCCTGGTTCGCCGGCTATCTCAAGAAAAACGAGCGCAGCAACAATACATCGTTGCGCGAGCGGCTGCTCGACATGATCACGATCGCCCGCAAGAGCGATGCGACCGAAGAGCTCGACAAGCTGCAGGCCGAAGCCGACGATATCCTGCGCTCGACGCTGACCTGCTTCGAGAACGGTGCCATCGAGGACGGCGCGCTGACAGCCTTCAACATCGCGCTCGAGCAGTTTCACAATGCGGTCGCCGACCGCAAGCTGATCCTGATGAGCCTGCCGCAAAACCTGCAGCGGGCGGGTGCCCAGCTCCGCGCCACCGGCAGCTGAGCACCACCGATGCTGCGATCGCAGCGCTGTAATTGCCACGTCATCAAAGTCTCCTAGGCCATGCGGCGCAGTTCCGAAGCGCCGATGAGGAGACCCGCATGACGATCCGGATTCCACGCCACCATTTCCGCGGCATGTCCCGCCGCCATTTCCTCTCGACAGCCGCGGCCGCTGGCGTCAGCAGCATCGCCATGCCGTATCTGAGCCGCGCCGCCGATCGGCCGGCTGTGACCCATGGCGTGCAGTCCGGCGATGTCTCGACCGATGGCGGCGTGGTGTGGGCGCGCGCCGACCGGCCCTCGCAGATGCTGGTCGAGGTCGCGACCACTGATACCTTCAAGGATGCCCGCGCGCTGCCGCCGATCGCGGCGCTGCCCGAGAGCGATTTCACCGCCAAGATGCTGGTCGACGGACTGCCGGGCGGCCAGGACATCTTCTACCGCGTCAAATTCCGCGATCTCTCGCATACCGGGATCGAGAGCGAGCCGGTGGTCGGCCGCTTCCGGACTGCACCATCCGACAAGCGCGACGTCAGCTTCGTCTGGGGTGGCGATGTCGCCGGCCAGGGCTGGGGCATCAATCCGGACGATGGCGGCATGGTCACCTTCGCGACCATGAAGAAGCATCGTCCCGACTTCCTGCTGCATTCCGGCGACACCATCTATGCCGACGGCGTCATTACATCAGAGGTGAAGCTCCCCGACGGCAAGATCTGGAAGAACGTCACGATCCCCGAGAAGGCCAAGGTCGCCGAGACGCTCGACGAGTACCGCGCTGCGCACAAATACAATTTCCTCGACGACAATGTCCGCGCCTTCAATGCCGAGGTGCCGATCTTCGTGCAGTGGGACGATCACGAGGTGACCAACAACTGGTCGGCTTCGAAGGATCTGCCGGCGACGTACAAGGAGCGCAACATCCAGCTGCTCGCGGCCCGCGCCGCGCGCGCCTTCCACGAGATGTATCCGATGCGCGAGAGCATCAATGAGCCGGGCCGCGTCTACCGCACCATCCATTACGGTCCGCACCTCGACGTGTTCGTGCTCGACGAGCGCAGCTATCGCGGCCCCAACGGTCCGAACGATCAGAGCAGCTACGGCCCCGACGCCTATTTCATCGGACCGGAGCAGATGCGCTGGCTGAAGCGGGCGCTGCTCGACTCGCGCGCGACCTGGAAGGTGATCGCCTCCGACATGCCGCTCAGCCTGATCGTCTATGACGATGCGGCCAACAAGAAGGGCTCGGAAGCGTTCGCACAGAGCGATGGCGCGCCGCGCGGCCGCGAGCTCGAGATCGCCGAGATCCTGCGCTTCATCAAGACCGCGCCGATCCAGAACACGGTGTGGCTGACCGCCGACGTGCACTACGCCGCCGCGCACTATTACGATCCGAACAAGGCGCAATTCCAGGACTTCGAACCGTTCTGGGAATTCGTGTCGGGCCCGCTGCACGCCGGCACGTTCGGGCCGAACGAGCTCGACAACACCTTCGGCCCCGAGGTGCGTTTCGTGAAGGCGCCGGGCGAGGACAAGCAGAACCTGCCGCCGTCGGCCGGCATGCAGTTCTTCGGCCACGTCAAGATCGAAGGCGCGACGGGCCAGATGACCGTTACCTTGCGCGACCGCGCCGACGTCGCACTGTGGTCGACCACGCTCGACCCGAAGCTGGGGTGAGCGCGCAACCAACTGTTAGAAGTCGTCCTGGCACCGAGTGCACCGTGCGCTCCCTCTCCCCGTTCTCTACGGGGAGAGGGTTGGGGTGAGGGGCAGACGCTCGCTCGGTGTTAGTTGTTAGACCTGTATCCCCTCACCCGGATTGCATCTGACGATGCAATCCGACCTCTCCCCGCAAGCGCGGAGAGGTTTTCTTCGTCAAATCGATCCCGCGGTAAGAAGCGGCTACATCACACCTTCCGCCGCAGCGCGGCCTGCAGCGCGTCGGTTGTGCATGGCTTCGCCAGCCGCGGCCGATCCGCGAAGGCCGGCGGCACCCGATCGGCGCCGTAGCCGGTGGCAAAAGCAAAGGGAATTTCGAGCGCCGCGAGCCGTTCGGCGACCGCGAAGCTTTTCTCGCGGGCGAGGCCGACGTCGAGGAGGGCGAACTCCGGCGGTCTCTGGTCGATCATCTGCAACGCGCCGGCAACATTGGACGCCACGCGAACGACGGCGACGCCGAGGCTGTGCACCGTGTCCTCAAATCCAAGCGCGATGATGGGATCATCCTCGACGATCAAGACGTCCCGATAAAGCTCGGGTGAGCTGTCATCCAGGTCGGATGTCATGGCGGGGTTCCAAAAAGGAGGATGGCCCCGCAGCCGGCACCTTTAGCGAAGCGCACCGGCGGGTCCTTTGGAACCCAATTCATCACACCGGAGTTCCCTTGTCGGTGCACTTGTACACACAAGGGCGGCGGTTTGATCAAAGGGGACGAGGGAACGAACATGCTGGCGCGGGGCGTAACGGTGATTGCCAAGGAGCGGCCTTACAACAACCTGCTGCGACGGCTGAGCGCCGCCGATTTTGCGCTGATTGCATCGCATCTCACCGAGGAGGAGGTGGCGGCCGGCGACCTGCTGTACAGCCCCGGCGACGACGTGCAGACGGTTCATTTCCCCTGTGGGCCGGCGCTCGCCTCTTATCTGGTGCCGAGCGAGGATGGCCGCGATGTCGAGACCATCCTGGTCGGGCGCGAGGGTGCGGTGGGTGGCATCGTCAGCCAAGGCTTCCTGCCGGCCTATACGCGGATCGTGGTCAAGTTTGCCGGCCCGTTCGTCCGCATGCCGGTCGGCAAGCTCGAAGCGGCCAAGCTGCAGTCGAAAACCCTGCGTAACGTGTTCGCCCGCTATGCCGATTGCATGCTGGCGCAGATGTTCCAGTCGACCGCCTGCAACGCGATCCATTCGATCGAGCAGCGCACCGCGAAATGGATCATCTCGGCGATGGAGCGCACCGGCGACGCCGAGGCCGTGCCACTGACCCATGAGCAATTGGCGACCCTGCTCGGTGTCGGCCGCTCCTACACCAGCCGCGTGATGCAGAGTTTCAGGACCGAGGGCGTCCTGGAGACCAGGCGTGGCGCGATCCGGGTCCGTGATCTCGAAGGCCTGAAACGGCGGTCCTGCCACTGCAACGAGGCGGTGAAAGGCCATTTCGAGGAGGTGCTGAGCGGTGTCTACCCGACCGACCAGGCCGAGACGGGCTGAGGGTCCAACCGGCCGGTTCACCACGTTCGAGACCGGGGAATTTCGGGCGTCTGATTCCCAGGATTGTCATTGTTTTTTGGCCTTTTCTGCCTATATTGCGCCGCAACGCGTCAGGTTTGCCCGGTCCTATTGGCCGGGCTTCCTTTTTGGACCCCGGGGTCCCTGTCGCAGCACAAAGTTTCGCGAGCGCGCGCCTGTAGCTAACAGCCTGATTCCCTGAAGGAAACCCGCGCTCCGCATCCGAGCACGAGCCGAAGAAAGCCGACCATGAACCTTCGCAACATCGCCATCATCGCCCACGTCGACCACGGCAAGACCACCCTCGTCGACCGCCTGCTGCAGCAATCCGGCACCTTCCGCGAGAACCAGAAGGTGGCCGAGCGCGCCATGGACTCCAACGATCTGGAGCGCGAGCGCGGCATCACCATCCTGGCGAAGGCGGCCTCGGTGCAGTGGAAAGACACCCGCATCAACATCGTCGATACCCCCGGCCACGCCGATTTCGGCGGCGAGGTCGAGCGCATCCTCAACATGGTGGACGGCGCGCTGGTGCTGGTCGACGCCGCCGAGGGCCCGCTGCCGCAGACCAAGTTCGTGGTCTCCAAGGCGCTCAAGGTCGGCCTGAAGCCGATCGTCGTCATCAACAAGGTCGACCGTCCCGACGCGCGCCCAACCGAGGTCATCAACGAGGTGTTCGATTTGTTCGCGGCGCTCGACGCCAGCGAGGAGCAGCTCGACTTCCCGATCCTATACGGATCGGCCAAGCAGGGCTGGATGGCCGACAGCCCGGAAGGCCCGAAGGAGCAGGGCATGCAGCCGCTGTTCGACCTGGTGCTGCGCCATGTGCCGGCGCCAAAGGTCGAAGAAGGTCCGTTCCGCATGATCGGCACCATCCTGGAAGCCAACAACTTCCTGGGCCGCATCATCACCGGACGCATCACCTCGGGCAGCATCAAGCCGAACCAGTCCGTCAAGGTGCTGAGCGCCGACGGCAAGGTGGTCGAGCAGGGCCGCATTTCCAAGATCCTGGCGTTCCGCGGCATCGAGCGCGTGCCGCTCGATGAGGCCGAAGCGGGCGACATCGTCGCCATCGCGGGCCTCACCAAGGGCACCGTCGCCGACACCTTCTGCGACCCCTCCGTCGACACGCCGCTGCCGGCGCAGCCGATCGATCCGCCGACCGTGTCGATGTCGTTCATCGTCAACAACTCGCCGCTGGCCGGCACCGAAGGCGACAAGGTGACCAGCCGCATGATCCGCGACCGCCTGCTGCGCGAGGCCGAAGGCAATGTCGCGCTGCGCGTCGTCGAGGCTGACGACAAGGATTCGATGGACGTCTCGGGCCGCGGCGAATTGCAGCTCGCGATCCTGATCGAGACCATGCGCCGCGAGGGTTTTGAGCTGTCGGTGTCGCGTCCGCGCGTCGTGCTGCAGAAGAACGAGGCCACCGGCCAGTGGCTGGAGCCAATCGAGGAAGTCGTGATCGACGTCGACGAGGAGCATTCCGGCGTCGTCGTGCAGAAGATGAGCGAGCGCAAGGCCGAGATGATCGAGATGCGGCCGTCCGGCGGCAACCGCCTGCGGCTGGTGTTCTACGCGCCGACCCGCGGCCTGATCGGCTACCAGGGCGAGCTGCTCACCGACACCCGCGGCACCGCGATCATGAACCGCCTGTTCCACGGCTATGCGCCGTTCAAGGGCGAGATTGCCGGCCGCCGCAACGGCGTGCTGATCTCCAACGACCAGGGCGAGGCCGTCGCCTACGCCATGTTCAAGCTCGAAGACCGCGGCCCGATGATGATCGAGCCGGGCTGGAAGGTCTATCGCGGCATGATCGTCGGCGAGCACACCCGCGACAATGATCTCGAGATCAACGTGCTCAAGGGCAAGCAGCTCACCAACATCCGCACCACCTCGAAGGACGAGGCCGTGCGGCTAACGCCGCCGATCAAGATGACCTTGGAAAAGGCGCTGGCCTATATCGAGGACGACGAGCTCGTCGAGGTGACGCCGAAGTCGATCCGGCTGCGCAAGAAGCATCTCGATCCAAACGAGCGCAAGCGCGCGGAGAAGGCCAAGGAAGCGGTGGCGTAAGAATAATAGGCGAATAGCGAGTAGGAGTAGCGAGCAGGGTCGTTTCGACCACTCCTACTACCCTACTCGCTACTCCCCATTCGCTACTCGCCCGTTTCCATGTCCCTCCCCTCTACAGTCGACATCGCGATCATTGGCGCCGGTGCCGCCGGTCTTGGCGCCGCACATGCGCTGAAGGCTTCCGGCCTTTCCACCATCGTGCTGGAAGCGCGCAACCGCGTCGGCGGCCGCGCCTACACCATCCAGGCCTCACCCGAGGTCACCTTCGACATCGGTTGCGGCTGGCTGCATTCGGCCGATCAGAATTCGTTCGTCGGCATCGCCACGCAGCTCGGCTTTGCGATCGACAAGGTCCGTCCGCACTGGCGCGAACGCCCCTATAACGCGGCATTCCCATCGACCGAGCGTGAGGATTTCATTCGTGCGCTCGACGCCTTCTTCGAGCGCACCGCCGCGGGCGCCAAAACGGGTGTCGATACGCCGGCAAGCCGCTATCTCGAACCTGGCGATCGCTGGAACGGGATGATCGACGCGATCTGCACCTATCTCAACGGCTGCGAGCTCGACGAGATGTCGACGATCGATTTCGAGGCGTATCGCGACACCGAGTTGAACTGGCGCGTCCGCCGCGGCTATGGCGCGCTGGTCGCCGCCTATGGCGCCGGCTGCCCGGTCGTGCTCGCATGCAACGTCACACTGATCGACCATTCGGATCAGCGCGTGCGCATCGAGACCTCGCAGGGCACGCTCACAGCCGGCAAAGTGATCGTCACCGTGCCGACCAATCTGATCGCCGACGAGGCGATCCGGTTCTCGCCGGCGCTACCCGACAAGGTCGCGGCGGCCCGCGGCCTGCCGCTTGGCCTCGACAACAAGGTTGTCCTGGCACTCGATAGCGGCGAGGATTTTCCCAGCGACAGCGGTCTGCGTGGCATCAGCGCAACCGCCCGTGTCGGCGGCTTCCAGCTGCGCCCGTTCGGCCAGCCCTGCATCGAAGGTTTCTACGGCGGCAGCTTTGCCCGCGAGATCGAAGCATCAGACGAAGGCGCGCTCGGCGCCCAGGCGATCGATGACGTCGTCAAGCTGCTCGGCAGCGACATCAGACGGAAGCTGAAGCCGCTCGCGGAGTCGCGCTGGGGCGCCGATCCCTTCGCACGCGGTGCCTATTCGCACGCGCTGCCCGGCCAGGCCGGCATGCGCGCGGTGCTCGCTGCGCCCGTCGATGACAGGCTGTTCTTCGCCGGCGAAGCGACTTCCCCGGATTTCTACTCGACCGCTCACGGCGCCCGCGATTTAGGTGAGCGCGCGGCGATAGAGGCGCTGAACGCGGCCAAGCGGTAGCTGACATGGGCGGTATGCGTTCGGCCGGGCCTTAGCCGCCCAAATCGCCCCCTTTTGACAATCCGCAAATTGTAGCGCATAAACTACAGCATGCCTACGGTCAAAAGACTGGATGAGTTCTCCGGCTGGCTCAAGCACCTGAGGGATATTCGCGCCAAGGCAAAAATCGTCGCTCGGATTGACCGCTTGGCTCTCGGCAATCCCGGCGACGTGGCTCCCGTCGGGGACGGCATCAGCGAGATGAGAATTCATTACGGCCCCGGCTACCGGGTCTACTTCGTTCGGCGCGGCGAAGAGGTTGTCGTTCTTCTCTGTGGCGGAGACAAAGGATCTCAGGAGAACGACATCGCTTTGGCCAAGACGTTGGCACGCAAGTTGGAGAATTGAAGAATGACGAAAGCCAAGCCATTTGATGCGGCTGAATACCTCGACAGTCCGGAGATGATCGCCGCATACCTGACCGAAGCCCTTGAATCCGACGATGCGTCCGCGATCGCAATGGCGATCGGTGCTATCGCGCGCGCCTACGGCATGGCCGCGATCGCCGAGAAGACGGGCTTGTCGCGTGAGAACCTGTATCGTGCTCTCGGCGGGGAAGCGAAGCCGGAATTCGGGACCGTCATCAAAGTCCTGCATGCCATGGGCATCGAACTTGTCGCCCAACCTCAATCACAGACGGCCGCATAACAGAGGACACATCGCCTCTCTCGTCGTCATTGCGAGGAGCCGAAGGCGACGAACAATCCCGATTACCTCCACGGGAAATCCGGATTGCTTCCGCCGTCGCCCTGCGGGGCTGTGGCGGACACGTCGCTTACGCTCGCAATGACGGAGCTTGTAGCGAGCGTGTGTCCGCCTCCCCTGCCATGCGCAGAAATTCCCGCGCGGCCTGGGTCTGGTGATGCTCGCGGTGGCGCAGGCTATAGAAGTGCCGGGGCGGGAACGTGATATCGGCGGTCGCCAGGGTGCCGGCCTTGAGCGCGCGGGCAACGACGAGTTTCGAGATCACGGTGACGCCGGCGCCGGCCTCGACCGCGCCGCGCACCGCCTCGTTCGATGGCAGGTCGAAGGCGATGTCGAGTTCGTCACGGGACATGCCGAGCCCTTCGAGCGCCTGCTCGAACATCGCGCGCGTGCCCGAGCCCCGCTCGCGCAGCACCCAGCGCGCACGCTTCAAGGCAGCGGACCGTGACCGGCTTGCCGTCGCACAGCGCGTGGCCAACCGGCCCGACCAGCACCAGCTCGTCCTCGGCGACGGCTTGCGGCACCAGCAGGGGATCGTCGACGCGCCCTTCGACAAAGCCGAGATCGGCGCTGCCCTCACGCACTAAGCTTGCGACCTGCTCGGTGTTGCCGATCGAAAGCTGCAGCGTGATCGCGGGATGGGCTTCATTGAAGCGATGGATGAACGCCGGCAGCCAGTAATTGGCGATGGTCTGGCTCGCGGCGAGCGCAAGATGCCCGCGCTGCAGCCCTGCAAGATCGTCGAGCACGGTCTCCGCCGCCGCGACACGGGAAAGGATGCTCTTGGCTTCGACCAGGAATGCCTTACCGGTAGCGGTCAACACGATGCGCCGGCCGACGCGATCGAACAGTCTGGTCTGATAACGCGCTTCGAGCGCGGCCACCGCCGCACTCGTTGCCGACTGGGTCAGATTGAGGTCGCGCGCCGCCTGCGTGACATGCTCGCGGGTCGCGACCGCAACGAAGATCCGGAGCTGCTCGAGCGTCATCCCTCAAACTCAGTACCATCATCAGCTTCACCAGCGTCAGGCTGAAGCTCGCGATGAACAGGAAAGATAATAGTCCAAGCAGCAGCGGCCGCAGGCCCTTGGCCCTCAGCTTGGCAAAGTCGGTCTCCAGCCCCATCGCCGCGAGCGCCATCGAGAGCAGGAAGGTCGTGGCGGTGACGATGTCGAGGCGGATATGCGCAGGAATCGTGATCACGCTGTTGACGCCGACCAGCGCGACGAAGCCGAGGATGAACCAAGGCACCGGCGCCTGTGCGCCGGTGTGACCGTGACCGTCATGGCGGGCGCGGCGCGCGGCGAGCAGGCCGAGCGTGATCACGACCGGCGCCAGCAGGGTGACGCGCGCGAGCTTGGCGATGGTGCCGAAATCGCCGGCCTCCTTGCCGCCCTGAAACGCGGCGGCGATCACCTGCGCAATCTCGTGGATCGAGCTGCCGCTCCACAGCCCATAGGCATGCGCGTCAAGCTGCAAGAGACCCGCGAGCCATGGATAGCTGAACATCGCGATCGAGCCGAACACGGTGACGCAGGCGACGGCATAAGCAACATCCTCGTCCCGGGCGCGCGTAACCGTGTTGGTCGCGATCACGGCGGAGGCGCCGCAGATCGAGGTGCCGGCCGCGATCAGCTCGGTCAGCTTGCGGTCGACGCCGAGCAGGCGGCCGACCCAGGTCGTGACCAGGAAGGTCGAGGTCAGGGTCAGCGCGATCACGGCGAGCCCGCGCGCACCGACCTCGACCACCTGCACCGCCGTCAATTGCAGGCCGAGCAGGATGATGGCGAGCCGCAGTACGCGTCGCAGCGCAAAGGTCACGCCGGCCTTGGCGCGATCAGGCGTGCCGATGACATTGTGGAAGACCATGCCGCTGAGAATCGCGAGGATCATCGGACTGAACAGCGTGAGCCCGGGCAGCTGGCGCAGGCTGAAGCCGGCGCCGGCGATCGCCGCCGCCAGCAGCAGACCGGGCAGCAGCGCCGTAACGGCTGGCCTGGCCGCAGCGGGAACGGCGAGCACGGGGGTTGAGGGTTCATCGGCGATAAAATCGTGCGAAGGGGCGGTCATGAAATAACTTCCCGAATTTCAGCTCCGGGAGAGTATTCCATGCTCCTACCAATCGAGATAACGCATTATATATGACGAATCAATCGATGGAAGCGAATGATCGCCGACCGCAACCCGGCGTTCGTCGTCCCGGCGAACGCCGTGAGCCATAACCCCACAACCTGTCTGCGTGGCGACGGGCTGCAGCTCCAGTTCGCTCCGCTCGCTTGCCCGGGACGACGGATGTGGATTGAGACGCACCGAGTTCCTACCCGGGCGGATGTGCCGGAGTTCGCAGCACGACTAAGGTCGCAAATTATTCCATCACCCGCGTCCGCAGCTCGGCGTCCGGCACGAAGCACACGTCGTAACGGCCGAAGATGCGGTAGCGGTTGCGCGCGACCAGGCTGTAGACCGGATCGCGCAGCCGCTTCGGCACCACGAACAGCACGCGGGTCCAACCCCAGCCGGGCAACTGCGACAGCACCGTCAGCGCGGCATCGGACTTCAGGTGCACGCGCCCGCCATGCACCACCGCGTTGGTGTCGGGATCGGCGGGATCGATGTCGAACGCGCGCGCCAGCCGCGTGCCATAGACCGACTGGATCGGCGTGAAGCGAAAGCGCTTCGCCGTATCGCGTGCGATCACGAAGCGGACCCAGCGCGAGCAGAACACGCAGACGCCGTCATAGAGGATCACGTCGTCGTCGGGCCACTGCGTCATCAGCGGTTATCCAATATCAGCAGCGCCACCAGCATTAGCACGATCGCGGGCCCGGTCTTGACCAGCGCGCCCAGCGGCTCGAGCCAGAGATCCGGAGTGAAGACCGCACAGCCCGCCATGTAGCCGAGCGAGATCAGGATGCCGGCGACGAGGCCGAAAGCGGCCGTACGGCGGACAGCAATCAGGAAGCCGATGCTGATATCCATCATGCTGGTGATGGCAGCGAAGGGCACGGCGAACCAGTCCGGCCAGCCGCGTGAGGTCAGGATCGCGGTGGTAGCGGGAAACGAGACGACGAGCGCGATGAAGCCGGAGGCGACCCAGAACAGCACCAGACTCGCGATGACCAGCGCCTTCACGAGATAGAGCCTTGCGAACCATTTATCCTGAATGCTGGCGTCGCTGCGGCCCACCGTTTCCTCGATGCGCTTCGGCACGATTCCGGTCGCGCGCATCCATTCTTGCGGATCGCCGCTGACGCCGCGACGGAGTTCTGCGATCGCGGTCGAGCGTATCGGCGATAGCCAGCCGAGCCGGCTGGCGAGATCGCCCGCGCGCGCGCCGAGATCGAGCAGGATTTTCGGCAAGGTGATGCGCGGCTTTTGCGCGGTGCCGAACGCGAGACGGAAGCGACCGATCACAGTGCCGAGCGTCGCCGGCTCCTGCTGCATCAGGTCCCATGTCACGGCCTTCACGGTCTCGTCGTCGAGCGGACGCGCGGCGAGAAAGGCGATGGTCGCGGCGATGTCCGCAACCGCGACGGGCTGGAACGGCGTCACCAGCTCCTTCGCCGGCAGATCGAAGGGCAGCGCCGCCAGCGCACGCACCATCGCGCTGCCGCCATAGGCCGACGGCGCGATCACGAAGCCCGGACGCAGGATCGCATGAGGGATGCCGGACGCAGCGATCAGACGCTCGGCCTCGCGCTTGGTGATGCTGAAAGCCGTGCGATCGGCCGCCGCGTTACCGGGAATCGAGATGTGCACCAGCCGCACGGTGCGCCCGGACTCTTTGATGCCGGACAGCAGCCGCGCGACGAAATCCCTGTGCACCGCGCCGGTATCGTTGCCGGGTCCATCCTGTAGCACGCCGAGGCAATTCACGATCACGCCGACATCATGCGCGCGGATGAGCTCCGCCAAAGCGGCGACATCCATCGCTATGATCGGCAACTCGAGATCGTCAGACGAGATACGTTGCGCGTCGGAGAAACGACGCGCGGCACCGAGGACAGCAAAGCAACGCCGGCGCAGCTCGTCGGTGACGAAGCGACCAATCAGGCCAGACGCGCCGAGCACGAGGATGCGGGGAGGAGGCTGCAAATTCATCGGGCGCGTACGCGCTGCGAGCCAATGAACGACACGTTGGTGACGACCTCGGTGCCACCCCCTCCCCTTGTGGGAGAAGGTGGATCGCCGACGCGGGACGCGGCGGCGAGACGGGTGAGGGGTCTGTCTCCGCGAAGACAACCCCTCACCCGTCGGCGCGCTTCGCGCACCGCCACCCTCTCCCGCAAGGGGAAAGGGTGGACCGAGCTCGCTGTTGGTGTGTCGTCCCCAATCACCATGATTCACCTTCAAAACGGCTTCGCGATCATCAGCCAGAGGATGGCCATGACCGAGCCGAAGCCGGGGATGCCGCACAGGAACCAGCGGCGAAACAGCAGATGATAGCGCGGCGACAGCGGCTGCGATGTCGCCTCCGCCAGCCGCGCCAGATCCCGCATCTCGATCTGCATGAAGATCACCGGCACCCAGAACAGGCCGGCGAGCGCATAGAGGGCGAGCGATGTCGCGAGCCAGTGATCGGCCAGCGTGGTCGCCGACAGCCACATCAGAATGCCGCCGGTGACCGGCTGCAGCAGCACCGCCGACAAGGTGAACAGCATGTCCGCGATCACCACCACGCCGGCGGTGCGGGCGATGAACGCAGCATCAAAGCTGCGATGGGCCATCAGCATGAAGAAGGCGATCCCCGTACCGGTGCCGAGGATGACGACGGCGCCGAGCACGTGCAGATATTTAATCAGAAAATACAGCGTCATGAGACTTCGCGCGATACGGCCCTGTCCTTGGTGACCCCACGACGGCGCGTGGTTCGCTTGCCTGCGCCTGGCCGGCGATTGCACCGGCAGAGGCTGGAGCACAACGCAGGCGTCGGCGAACAGTATGACGCATCCCCAGATGGAACCAAGGAACGATACCGATTATTACTTCGAAGCGTGGTCGCAACGCGTTCGATTTTCGCCGATGGGCGGTGCCGAACTGTCTCTTTTCGGTACAAAACTCCGACCACCTGATGCAGAAAGTCCACAGGTTAACCGATCTTTAACGTTGGACCTTGAAGCGGCGGCGGCGACTTGCTTTGATCCGATCATGAGCACAACCCTGATTGAAGTCCGTCCGGCCAAGGCTGCTGATGCGGCCGCGGTGGCGTCTGCCCATGACGAAGCCTGGCGCTCCGCCTATCAGGGCATCATTCCCGGCGCCGAGCTCGAGAAGCTGATCAATCGGCGTGGTCCGCAGTGGTGGGACAGCGCGATCCGCAAGGGCAGCCGCGTCAGCGTGCTGGTGTTCAACGACAAGGTCGCAGGCTATGCCAATTACGGTCGCAATCGCGCCCGCAGCCTGCATTTCGACGGCGAGATCTATGAGCTTTACCTGCGGCCGGAGTTTCAGGGGCTGGGCTTCGGCCGCCGGCTTTTCACGTCGGCGAAGCGCGACCTCGCGCAGAGCGGCCTGAAGAGCATGGTGGTGTGGGCGTTGTCCGACAACGATCCCGCCACCGAGTTTTACCGCGCGCTGGGCGGCCGCATGGTAGCGCGCTCGTCAGAGCGGTTCGGGCCGAAGTCGCTCGACAAGGTCGCATTCGCCTGGACGCATCAGGCCTGACGCGTCGTGCGCGCAGTGGCCAATCGAACTGAACGCAGGTCCGGAGCTTAAGTAGCTGTTGCAGAGCCGCAAGTTTTTTGCGACTGCGAAGCACGGCGCTTGCTCGGCGGGCGCCCGCCCTGTCACCGTTCAAGTTCTATGGAGCCATCCATGCGCATCGACGCCATCCCGATCGGGAAAGATCCGCCACGCGAAGTCAACGTGGTCATCGAAGTGGCCGTTGGCGGCGAGCCGATCAAGTACGAGCTGGACAAGGAAGCCGGCACGCTGATCGTCGATCGCTTCCTCTATACGGCGATGCGCTATCCCGGCAATTACGGCTTCATCCCGCATACGCTGTCGAACGACGGCGATCCCTGCGACGTGCTGATCGCCAACACCCGCGCGATCGTCCCGGGCGCCGTGATGGCGGTGCGTCCGGTCGGCGTGCTGATGATGGAAGACGAGGCCGGCGGCGACGAGAAGATCATCGCGGTGCCGACCTCGAAGCTGACGCAGCGCTATGACAAGGTGCGCAGCTATAGCGACCTGCCCGACATCACGTTGCATCAGATTCAGCACTTCTTCGAGCACTACAAGGACCTCGAGCCCGGCAAATGGGTCAAGGTGCTGCGCTGGGGCTCGGCCGAAGATGCGCACCAGCTGATCAGCGAAGGCATCGCGCGGGCGAAGGCTGGGAAGAAATGAAAATAGAAGCGCTCCAGCGCTTCTATTTTCATTCCGGGGCGGCTCGAAAAGCCGAACCCGGAATCTCAATCTGATTTCGACGATTTCATTTCGACAATGTCGAGATTCCGGGTTCAGCCGCTATGCGGCTGCCCCGGAATGACGGGCAAAGGTCACACCCCCGGCTTCGGCAGCCCCGCGATCGCGCAGGCGGCGCGCAGTGTGTTGACGAGCAGGCACGCCACCGTCATCTGGCCGACGCCGCCGGGCACCGGCGTGATCGCACCGGCAACCTCCGAGACTTCCGCATAGGCGACATCGCCAACGAGCCTGGTCTTGCCGTCATCGCGCGGAATGCGGTTGATGCCGACATCGATTACGGTGGCACCCGGCTTGATCCAGTCGCGCTTGACCATCTCCGGCCGGCCGACCGCCGCGTAGACCAGATCGGCGCGCGAGACGAGCCCGGCCAAGTCGCGCGAGCGTGAATGCGCGATGGTCACGGTCGCGTTCTCGTTCAGCAACAGCTGCACCAGCGGGCGGCCGACCAGATTGGAGCGGCCGATCACGATTGCGTTCATGCCCTCGAGCGAGGTGTGCACAGTCTTGCTCAGGATGATGCAGCCGAGCGGTGTGCAGGGCGACAGCGCATCGAGCCCGGCGGCGAGCCGGCCGGCATTGTGCGGATGCAGGCCGTCGACATCCTTGGCCGGACTGATCGCATTGATGACGGCTTCCGTGCTCAGGCCCTTCGGCAGCGGCAGCTGCACCAGGATGCCATGCACGGCCGGATCGTGGTTGAGGCGGTCGATCAGCGCCAGCAAATCGTGCTGAGTGACGTCGGCCGGCAGCTTGTGCTCGAACGAGGCCATGCCGGCGGCCTGGGTCTGGGTGTGCTTGGACCGGACATAAACCTCGCTCGCCGGGTCATGGCCGACCAGCACCACGGCCAGCCCCGGCGTCAGGCCGTGCTCCCGCTTGACCCGCTCGACCTCGCTGGCGACCTTGCCGCGCAGATCGGCGGCAATGAGCTTTCCGTCAATGATCCGGGCGGTCATTTAAAGATCCTTCTCAATCCGTCTTGTCCGACGTCAGCTTGCGCAGCGCCATGTCGAGCGCGGCTGGATCGCCCGACACCGCGACCTGCTTCAGCCGCGAGGTTGTGCCCGACATCAGCTGCACCGTGGCCTTCGGCACTTCAAGCACTTTCGCCAGCAGCGCGATTACGGCGCGATTGGCCTCGCCGCCATCGGCCACCGCGCGCACCCGCAGCTTCAGCACGCGGCGGCCGTCGGACAATGTCTCGATGCCATCGACGGCATCACGACCGCCGCGCGGCGTCACCCGCAGCGCGACATGAACGCCATCGGCAACGATGCGCCACGGCTCCATTCATACCCTGCCGGCGCGCCGGCCTCAGAACACCACGGGATAAATGTAATAGGTGATGACGCGCTGGATGAACATGATGATCAGGATCAGCACGATCGGCGAGATGTCGAGGCCACCGAGATTGGGCAGCGCGCGGCGGATCGGCGCCAGCACCGGCTCGGTGATCCGGTAAAGGAACTCGGCGACCGCGGCCACGAACTGGTTGCGCGTGTTGACGACGTTGAAGGCGACCAGCCAGGACAGGATGGCGGCTGCGATCAGCAGCCAGACATAAAGGTCGAGAACGATGAGAATGATGTCGAGAACGGCGCGCATGCGGGTCCTACTCGGGGCTCGGTCGTGGATTCGACCAGGAATTTCGAGCTAGATATCGGTTCCCCGGGGTCCGAACAAGGGAAGGCGGACGTCAAGGCTAACGGGGAATGTGACGGTTCTTGACTTGACCTCGGACGGGACTGTAAATGGCCCCGACTTCCCGGCTGCCATCCCGCGCATGTGCGGCAACCGGGGCGTGATTCGGTTGATCACGCAGAAGTTCATGGGGCCATAGCTCAGCTGGGAGAGCGCGTCGTTCGCAATGACGAGGTCGGCGGTTCGATCCCGCCTGGCTCCACCACGCTTCGCCGTTCGGGCTACGCGTGGCGCAGCCGCGCAGCGCCCGACGGGCGAATCGCGGTGCCCGGCGTAGCCGCTTGGCGAAGCCGGGCTGATAATTGAAATCCCGTTGAGATTGATCGCGCGATGTTGTCGTGCAGCCCTACTCCGCCGCCTCCGCCAACGCGGGCATCGGTTCGCGCTTGAGCCAGCCATCGACGAAATGCGCCAGCCAGGCGCGCTCGGCGGGATCGTGCATCGCGCGGCCCTCGAAATGGTGATGCCGCGGCCGCGCGCCGGGCGTATCGAGCCGGGCATGGCCGCGCGTGGTCCAGCGGCACATCATCGCATAGGTGACATCGGGGTGGAATTGCAGCCCGGTGGCGTGACCGTATTGATAGGCCTGGATCGGGAAATCGCCGCCCTCGGCTAGAAGGTCGGCGCCCGCAGGAAGCTCGAACCCCTCGCGATGCCAGTGATAGACGTGCTCCGGCCAGAGCGGGCACAGCTTGCGTCCGGCAGCCGTGGGGCGGATTGGGTAATAGCCGATCTCGGCGCGACCTTGCGGATGCGGCGAGACCTTGGCGCCGAGCTGGATCGCCAGCATTTGCGCGCCGAGACAGATGCCGAGAAACGGCCGCTGCTCGCGCAGCGGCACCTCGATCCAATCAATCTCGCGGCGGACATAATCGTCCGGATCATTTGCGCTCATCGGGCCGCCGAAAATCACCGCACCGGCGTGCGTATCGAGCGTCTCGGGGAGCGGATCGCCGAACCGCGGCCGGCGAATGTCGAGTGCGTGGCCAAGCGCGCGGAGCGCATTGCCGACGCGGCCGGGGCTCGATGTCTCCTGGTGCAGGATGACGAGGACGGGACGTAGCGGCGTACAGGCCTCGCCTGTCACCGGAATTTGTTGCCGAATGCCAGGCCCGACGGCCCCGATCGGCACAAGTGATGGATATTGCCTGATCATCGCGCTCTGATGATAGCTAAGCGAAGGTTAACGCTGCGTGAGCAACCTCACCTTCCCAAGCAAAGCCCGGGCCAATACGGGGATGAATCTCAGCTGCGGCGGAGCTGCAACCGTCCGACCGCGTTCAGAATGAAGCTGCGCGGAAACCAGCGCAGCATGAACGGCACGATCTTGATGCCGAGGCCCGGCAGCACCACGCGCTTGCCGGCCATCAGCCCGCGATAGCCGGCCTCGGCCACCGCCCGCGGCGAGACCTCGAGCAAGGCGGGATCGGTACCGGGCTTGAGGCCGGCGCGCACCTGGAATTCGGACGGCACCGGCCCGGGGCAGAGCACGGTGACGCGCACGCCATGCGGCACAAGCTCCTTGTGCAGCGCTTCGGTGAACGAGTTCACATAGGCTTTCGATGCGTAATAGACCGCCATGCCCGGGCCCGGCAGGAAGCCTGCGACGGAGCCGACATTGAGGATGCCGCCGCGATGCCTGATCAGCTGATCGGTGAAGCGCAGCGACAGGTCGGTCAGGCTGCGGACATTGACCGCGATCATGTCGAGTTGCTCGGCGCGATCGAGCTTGATGGCTTGGCCGAACAGGCCGAAGCCGGCATTGTTGACAAGATAGTCCAGCTCGACGCCGGCCTCGGCGAGCGCGGACGCAATGCGATCAGCCGCGTCGGACGCCCTGAGATCGCAGGGAATGACGATCGGTGATGGGGCGCCTTTGCCGACGAGTTCCTGCGCCAGCGCCTGCAATCGATCTTCGCGGCGCGCGGCCAGCGCCACGCGATGTCCATTCGCGGCGAAGACGCGGGCCAATTCGGTGCCGATGCCTGCCGAGGCACCGGTCACCAGAGTCACATGTTCACTCACGATAGCTGCGCTCTCGATCAACGGCAGGACATCTTGCGATGAACGGACGAGAGCATAGGCGCGAGGGAACGTGCAAGATATCCGCCGGCCGCGGCGCGCTTTGCGCTACAGCCGGTAACACGAGGATTTACACGGGCTTAGCAGCCGCGCCGGGCGACGGCCCATATTAAACTTTATCCATGTCACGTGAGCGCCCGACGCGACCTGTCAGCCTTCCGCGGTCGCGCCGGGAATCTTGGCCGCCACGCGATGCTTCAGATCGATGCGGTCGTGCGTGGAGATGCCGAGCAGCTCGGCCGCGCGCCAGACCACATTGTCCTCGAACTCGGTGACCTTGCCATCGGCATAAACCAGCTCCCACATCATCTCGATGATGCGCAGACGGCCGGTTTCGTCGACCTCGCGCATGATGACGCTGGTGAAATGGTAGAGATCGACCGCCTCGCCCTCGGCCAGCATGGCCTGCGAGATCAGCCTGTCGGCGCTGCCGGCATCGAGCCCGAACCGCGCTTCGATCAGGCCATGCAGCTTGCTCTTCTCGACCGCGCTCGGCTCGCCGTCGAGCGAGATGACGTGGATGAGCAAAGCGGTGGCGGCGAGCTGATAGCCGTGGTCGTCGAAGGCGGGTGTTTCATGCGGCGAAACCACATCGGCGATAAATTGGCGTAACCCTTCCAGCATGATGTCGTTGTTTCTCTCTGATTTTGAATCTCGCCCCATGCTGCCGAATGACGGCGTCATTGCAACGAGATATGCGGTCATCGCGTTGCATTGACAATCCGCTGCGACGTTTCAGCCGCATGACATTTCGGTAAAGGTTGGCGCCGATTACCGCCATCCTGTCATTCCGCGGCGATGCGAGCGCGCCAAAATGGCTAAGCCACTTTGCGCGGAGCATCGAACCCGGAATCCAGAGGATGTAGAGCAAGCGCGAGGTTCCGCATTCGCGCTTCGCGCGCTCCGGAATGACAACGCAAATTCAAGGAATCTCGTACACCATCATCTTGTCGGCGATGCCGCGCAGCGCCGCCTGCTTCTTGATCGGCAGGATGTGCGCCTGCGCCAGGATGGCCGCGACGCCGGGGGCCTCGATGATCGGCGCCGTGAGATGGATCTCCTGCGCCGTCGACAGGCTCTGCACGCGCGAGGCGACGTTCACCGTCTGGCCGAAATAGTCCTGCCGGTCGTTGAGCATCACCGCGAGGCACGGACCTTCATGGATGCCGATCTTGACCACCAGTTCCTCGGTGCCGCGCTCGGCGTTGAGCCTGGCCATCGCATCGCGCATCCGCAAGCCGGCCGACAGCGCATGCTCGGGCTTGATGAAGGTCGCCATCACGGCATCGCCGATCGTCTTCACCACCGCGCCCTTCTCGGCATTGATGATGTCGAGCAGCGCCCGGAAATGCGCGCGCACCAGGTCGAAGGCGGCGAGATCGCCGACGCGCTCGTAGAGTGCGGTCGAGCTCTTCAGGTCGGTGAACAGGAACGTCAGCGAGGTGATCTTCAATCGCTGGTCGACACTGAGATTATCCGCCTTGAAGACGTCGCGGAACGTCTAATTCGACAGCATCCGCTTCGCGGTCAGGAACGGCCTGCGCTTACCAAGCAGTTCGTGGAGGGCGTCGCCGGCGACAAATACACCAGGCAAAACCCGCGCGTCGGCCTGATTGTCGAGCGACAGCCGCAACGGTCCGGGCCGCAAGGTCATGGAGCCGGTCGGCGGATGTGCCTTGTTGTAAACCAGCGAAAGATGCTGACGCTCCTTGGTCGGCTCACCTTGCACATCGAGGAAATGCGCCGCGTGTGTCACCGGCTCGAACACGATGATGAATTGCGCCGGCAATTGCAGCGACAGCACGGCTTTGTCGCCGGCCGGCAATTCAAGAGAATCCAGCACGATCTCCTCGGTCAACGCAGCGAAATTCTTCGTGTTGAGGTCGATCCCCGAACTCCAGAAGATCTGCTTGTAGTAGTCCCACAAAGGCAGCGAGTTCGGATCATGGGCGGTAATGCGCCGGATCTTGGAACTGACGGTGAAGGCAACCTCCACCTGCTCGTCGACCGAGGGCTCATAGCCGCAGGCACATAATCCGCAGTGATAGTCGTCAGGGCGCAACGATTTCAGCGTGTCGTGGGCGCCGAGCACGCCGCCGCAACCCGGACACAGCACATTCCAGTTCAGGTCAAACAGACCCAGCCGCGCCGCATGGATGAAGCCGGAGATGACCCGCTCTTCATCGAGGCCGGTACGGCTGGAGAAGTCCAGCACGTTGATGCGGTTCAATTCGGGATCCGCACCATCATGGATTAGCTGCACGATGGCGTCGGCCACTGCGGGATCGGCGGCCTCGTGAAGGGCGGAAAACTGCGAAAGTGCGTCGCTCATGATGACCCCAACAACTAACAATAGGCGCCACGCCGATCAGCGCGGCGTGATGCGAAACAGCGGTGATCGGTTCGGCTGCGTCGTGACGACGCCGACCGGCAGCACCGGCAGGCGATCGACGAGCTCGATCCTGAAAGCGCCAACCAGCCGCGCCAGCGCCAAGGTCGCCTCGACCAAAGCAAAGTGCGCTCCGATGCAGACCCGCGCGCCTGCACCGAACGGCAAATAGGCGAAGCGTTCCGGCGGTGCCGCACCCGGCATGAAGCGCTCCGGCAGGAAGGCATTCGGCGCCTGCCACAGCTTCTCGTGCCGGTGCAAAAGCCATGGCGCGATCAGTATCACATCGCCGGGGCGCACCGGGAAACCCGAAACCTGATCCGTGCCGGCGGCTGCGCGCGCGATCAGGAACGCGGGCGGATACAGCCTGAGCGATTCGTCGACCACCGCGCGGGTGAATGTCAGCCGCTCCGGATCGCTACTGCCTTTACCGGATTCTTGCGCGTCCTGTGCCTCTCGCGCCAGCCGCTCCTGGCTCTCGCCATCGAGCGCGAGCAGATAGAGCGCCCAGAACAGGGCGGTCGCGGTGGTCTCGTGTCCCGCAAGGATCATGGTCGCGACCTCGTCGGCGAGGAGTTCGTCCGAAAAGCCGGCGCCGGTCTCGGGATCGCGCGCCGCGCCCATCAGGTCGAACAGATCCTGCGGCGGCGCATCGCCACTCTTGCCGGCGGCTCGCCGCTCCGCCATCAGCATCGCGACAAAGGCGGTCCAGCGCTTGCGGAAGCGGGCGCGGGCGAAATCGCGCGGGCTAGGCCAGGACAGCGGCAGCACCATGTCGAGCAGATGCGGGCTCGCCAGCCGCGTGCCGTACTCGAAGACGAATTCGCGTAACGTGGCGCCGTGCCGGCCCATTTCGAACGAGAACATGGTGCGCCCGGCGATGTCGAGCGTCATCAGCTGCATGATCTCGCGCAGATCGATCGGGCGATCGCATTGCTGCTTGAGCCTCGTTACCGTCTCGTCTGATACCGCGACCATATGCGGGATCAGCGTGCTTACCGCGCGCGGCGTGAAGGCCGGTGCCAGAGTCCGGCGCTGATGCTTCCAGCCCTTGCCTTCGGCGGTCAGCAGGCCTTCGCCGAGGATCGGACGCAGCACGCGGATGCCGGCCGGGGTACGGGCATAGTTCTCGTAATTGTCGACCAGCACATGCTTGATCGTATCAGGCGTATTGAGGATGAAGCTGGAGCGGCCGAAGAAGCGGCCGCGGATCACGTCCTCCTCGTAGGCGCGCTGACTCCAGGTCGCGATCGCGTTGTCGCCCATCTTCAGGACGCGCCGGAGCACGCCCATGTTGTCCGGCGCGCGCGGCGGCGTCGGCGGCACAAGTGGCCGCCGGGCGCGCGACAGGTCATGGATCTCGGCGATGCTCATTTCGAGACCTCGAAGTAAGACGCGATCCGACGTCCGTGGTGTCACCAAAACGAGGCGAACTAGTCGGCACCGGCAGTACACCCTCTCCCCTTGCGGGAGAGGGTGCCGAGCGAAGCGAGGCGGGTGAGGGGTTCTCTCCGCGGAGACAGACCCCTCACCCGGCTCGCCGCCGCGTTCCGCGCCGACGATCCACCCTCTCCCGCAAGGGGAGAGGGTGCAGCCAGTTCGCGGCGCCGCTTCAGTCCGTCAGCTCAATTGTTCTTGCTTCCATCAGCTAAGTCGTCAGCTCGATCACCGCAATCCTGCCTTCCGAAACCGGCCAAAGCCGGGCGGCGATCCGTTCCTCGTTGAACTGGCCGACCACGCTGCGGCCGGCCTCCGATGCCGGCAGCCGCAGGGTGGTGACCGAATCGGTCGGAACGCCCTTTTGCACGTCGGTCGGCTCCTTGCCGTCGAGCAGCACGATATCGCGCGGCAGGCCGAAATAACCGCGCGGCCGGGTCATGATGGCGATGACACCGGCGCCGTTGTCGGCTGGTCCGATCGGGCGAGCCGCCCGCAGATGCACGATGTCGGACGAGCGCGGGAACGGCGAGCGATAGAAATGCGTGGTCGGCTCGCCCTGCGAGGTCAGCACGATCTCCAGATAGGCCGACGGATCGACCTCGGCCGGGCCCCAGCGCCCGTCGGCTGATGTCTCGACCCGATACAGCGCCTCGCCCAGCCGTTCGCCGGTGTCGGGTGAAACGCGGTAGACCTCGACCTTGGCGCCATCAACCGGCCGGTTGGTGGGCACGCCGCCCGGCGTTCCCGTCACCAGCCCGCTCAGCCGCACCTTCGGCTCGGACAGGATCGCGATCCGATCAGGCTCGCGGCCTGCGATGAATTTGTAGATCTCGCGGAAGGCGCGCGGCGAATAGGCGGTCTCGCGGTGATCGACCGGCCCTAGCACCAGGTTGGTCGCGCCCTTCAGCTCCGGTCCCTCAGCGGTGACGCCAGTGGGCACACCGGGCTTGCCGATGAAGCGGCCATCGGGTTGGGCATATTTGTCGAGCCCGTCGCTGCGCAGGGTCAGGAAATCGGTGCCCGGCGTGACCTCGCTGTCGCCGCTATTCAAGCCTTTCAGAAACGGCCCGCGGCCGTTGAACTCATTGCCGAGCTGCTCGTCCGCATTGAACACGCCATGATTGGGCGTGCCGCACAGCACGGCATGGCTGATGTCGTTGCCGCCGGCCTTGATGTAGCTGCGGATGGAATTGCCGCCGCGCGAATTGCCGACCAGCGCCACGCGTGCCGCACCGGTGGCCTTGCGCAAGGCTGCGACGGCTTCACCGAGCTCGCGCCGCTGGTCCTCGGTCGAGGAGTGGTTGGCCAGCGCCACATTGTCGTCATTGCGCGCCAGCGGATCGGTGAAGTTGATCGCGGCCATGCGGGCGTGTGGCACGCCGTTGGATTCCATGCGCCAGAAGGTCGTGAGCCACAGCGCGGCGTGGTCGCCATTGCCGTGCACGAACAAAATCGGCGGCATCTCCTGCGCCGCAGTTGCCGCCGGTGCGGCCTGGGCCAGCGCGACATGGCGCAGGTCGGCGGAGAGCAGCGGCAGGGTTCCTAGACCCTGCAGCATTGTGCGTCGCGTCAGCTTCATCGGCAGTTCCCCCGGGGTTGGTCATGATCGTTCCCCTGCAGCCATTCAGCACCGGAAACAGGCTGGACAGGGGCGGACCTTCACAGGCATCACATACGACCTGCCGGAATCAAGCACCAGTCGACGACAGGCTGGCGACATTGCGACAAGGAGCGACGACGGACATGAACGCCCCGGCCCGACGCCCGATTCTCTCGACCAACGGCATTGCGGCTCCGCTGCGGCATCAGGCGTTCCGGCGGATCTGGCTGGCGAGCCTGATGTCCAATCTCGGGCTTCTGATCCAGGCGGTCGGCGCCGCTTGGGCGATGACCCAGATGACGTCCTCGGCAGACGATGTTGCGCTGGTGCAGACCGCGCTGATGCTGCCCGTGATGTTCATCTCGATACCGGCCGGCGCCATCGCCGACATGTATGACCGCCGCGTCGTGGCGCTGATCGCGCTTTGCATTGCGCTCGCCGGCGCGAGCACGCTCACGGTGCTGTTCTGGTTCGACCTGGTCACGCCGAATGTCCTGCTGGCGCTGTGCTTCGTGGTCGGCAGCGGCATGGCGCTGATGGGCCCAGCCTGGCAGTCCTCGGTGAGCGAGCAGGTGCCGCCGGACACCCTGCCCGCCGCCGTCGCGCTCAACGGCATCAGCTACAACATCGCCCGCAGCTTCGGCCCCGCGATCGGCGGCGTTATCGTCGCCGCGGCCGGCGCGGTCGCAGCCTTCGCCTGCAACGCGGTGCTCTATCTGCCGCTGATCGTCGCCTTGTTCCTATGGCGACGTGTGGTCGAGCCGCAGCATCTGCCGCGCGAACGGCTGAACCGCGCCATCGTCTCCGGCATCCGCTACATCGCCAACTCGCCCTCGATCCGCATCGTGCTGACCCGCACCTTCGTCACCGGCGTGATCGGCGGCGTGATCTCGGCGCTGATGCCGCTGGTGGCGCGCGACCTGCTGCACGGCAGCGCGCTGACCTATGGCGTCATCCTCGGCGCCTTCGGCGTCGGCGCGGTGATCGGCGCGCTCAATATCGGCGCAATCCGGCAGCGGATGAGCGGCGAGGCCGCCGTGCGCGCCTGCACGCTGTCGATGGGCGCCGCCATCGCTGCGGTCGGGCTCAGCGTCAGCCCGGTATTGACGTCGGCCGCGCTGGTGCTGGCCGGCGCGGTGTGGATGCTGGCGGTGGCTCTGTTCAACATCGGCATCCAGCTGTCGGCGCCGCGTTGGGTGGCCGGACGTGCGCTCGCCGCCTACCAGGCCTCGATCTCCGGCGGCATCGCGATCGGAAGCTGGGGCTGGGGCCGGCTGACCGACGCCTATGGCGTCGAGGTCGCCCTGTTGGTATCCGGCGGGCTCATGGCGCTATCGCCGCTGCTGGGCCTGTGGCTGCGGATGCCGCCGATCGGCGCCCGCAACGAGGACGCCACCGAGACGCTGGCCGACCCCGAGGTGCAGCTGTCGCTGACGCCGCGCTCGGGGCCGCTGGTGGTCGAGATCGAGTACCGCGTGACCCAGGACGATGCCCGCGCCTTCCACAGCGTGATGCAGGACGTGCAGCTCAGCCGGCAGCGCAACGGCGCCTATGGCTGGTCGATCGCGCGCGACATCGCCGATCCGGAAGCATGGACCGAGCGCTACCACTGCCCGACCTGGCTCGACTATCTGCGCCAGCGCAATCGCGCCACGCGCTCCGAGCGCGAGCTTTATCAGCGCGCATCGAGCTTTCACAGGGGTCCCGATCCGGTGCACGTCCGCCGCATGCTGGAGCGGCCGTTCGGCTCGGTGCGCGGCAAGGAGGACATGCGGGAGCACGCCAGCGAGATGCGGCCGGATCGTGCCGCCGAGCAGGCACCGGCGCTGGCGACCGCGACACGGAGCGGGCCGTAGCTATTCTACTCCATCATTCCTACTGCCCGTGCTCGGTCAGCACCCGCTCGCAGGCCTTCGACAGGCGCGTACGGTGCTCCTTCAGGCAGGCCAGCACGGCCTGATCGCCGTCGCCCATCAGCGAGCGGCAGAAACGCGACACGTCGCGCGCGCAGGCGTCATGTCCGGGCTGTTCTGCCCGGGCTGCTGAAGCCAGCATGACGAGTGACATGACGACGAGAATTCTGCTCATGGATGACGCCTCGCTCCCGAACTTCAATCATTGATCGGGTTTTAGTGAGGGAGGCCCGGCCTCGCAAGGCATTGCGCCGATCGAGCGCAACGCAAGGTTACGATCGCGGCAGCGCATCCGCGCTGCTGCTCGGCGCTTTGATCCGATCAATCCGCGTCGGCAACCTTGCCGCTCTTCTTAGTGACCTCGCGGTCGAGCACCGCGCGGCAGCTCGGGCTGAGCGATGAGCGCTTCCTGATCATGCAGGCCGTGACCGCGGGAATGTTCGGGATCTCGCTGGCGCAGAGCCGGAAGGCGTCGCCGGAGCACATCTGCTGCGCCTCGGCGCTGAAGGCGAAGCTCGCGCGGTCGCTCAGTATCGTGAAGGCTGCAACGCAGGTGACTGCAAGCACGGCCTTGCGCAGCAGGAACGGAACAGCGGTCATGATCGGCTCCATCAGCAGCGCCGCGGGACGCGGCGTCGGTTGTTCGATGAGGTCCATCATCCTGACAACGTGCTGAAACTTCCGTGACCGCCATCACGCCGGTCTTGCGCCGGGCGAAGTTCATCCCGTGGCCATGTCGCTGGAAATCTTCGCGGAACTCACGCGTGTTGGGGTCGCGTTAAGGTTTTATTGGCATTAATCGAACGTAATCGGATCGGACGGGGGCCATCCTGTTCCCCGCTGCCACCAGTTTCGCGTTTTCAGGACAAGTCACATGCGTAATGCGTTAGGCCTGATGCTGGCCACCGTTGCCACCGCAGCGATCATCGCCGGAACGTGGCACTATTTCACCTCGCCGCACGCGGCGCAGGCCTCCGTGCCGCAGACCACCGCCGCCTACCCCTCCGAACACGTGGCTTCGGCGAAGCTCGCCGCCAAGGACGATGTCGACGTCACGGCCGCGGTTCCCGACCAGGTCGCCGCGCCGCAGCCGGCGCCCGCCGCCCTGCCCCTGCCCGCAGTCCAGAAAACGGCCTGCACCAATCCGGACGCGCTCGGCATTTCCCGCACCGTCATGGTCGACACCACGGGCGGTCCCGGCTTCGGCATGGACCATTTCAAGCAGTTCGACTTCCTGGCCGACCACGAGGTGGTGCTGACCTTCGATGACGGCCCGTGGCCGCGTAACACGCCGGCCGTGCTGAAGGCGCTGGCGGACGAGTGCACCACCGGCATCTTCTTCTCGATCGGCAAGCACGCGATGTATCATCCTGAGATCCTGCGCCAGGTGCTGGCGGCAGGCCACGTCGTCGGCGTGCACACCTGGTCGCATCCCAATATGAACGGCAAGAAGATGACCGATCAGATGGCGCAGGACGAGGTGGAGAAGGGGATCAGCGCGGTCAAGTTTGCGCTCGAGACCAATCCGGCGCCGTTCTTCCGCTTCCCCGAGTTGCAGCACCGGCCGTCCACGGTCGCCTATCTGGGCACCCGCAACGTCGCGATGTTCTCCTGCGACATCAACTCCTTCGACTTCAGGTCCAAGGATCCGGAGCAGGTCATCAACACCGTGATGGCCGGGCTGGAGAAGAAGGGCAAAGGCATCATCCTGATGCACGACTTCCAGAAGCACACGGCCGAGGCCCTGCCGGCGCTGCTGCGGCGGTTGAAAGCCGGCGGCTACAAGGTGGTATCGATGCGGCCGAAGGGCACGCTGGAGTCGCTGCCGGAATATGACGCGATGATCCGCCAGGATGAGAAGCTGCCGACCACGATGACCAATGCCCGGCCGCTGTCGAGCGTGATCCAGACCATCTCGCAGTAACAACCGGCCGGACTTCGTCAGGCCGTATACCGGCCAAAGCTCTTCAAGCTGCTTGTCCCCCGCGAAGGCGGGGGCTCACGAGCACGAGACGGCTCCTTCACTTGAGCGAAGCGCGTCTGCTTCTAACTTACTAATAAATGCCGTGGCGGTGCAGCTCGCTGATGATGCGGGATCTGGTCCAGCCGCCACGGACAAAATCATGCCACATGCGATCAGGATCTTGTCGCGCATCCCGAGGTCTCCCTGTCACTCGCGAGGGAAACTAGCCGTGCAACGCATCCGCTGATGTGATTCCCGTCACGGGGCAACGGTCTGTACCTTAGGCGCGCGCGTATCGGCAACGGTTCACATCCCGGTAACCGCGGTATGTTGGTATGCGGGAATCCAAGGCGTCCTGAATTCCCTGCGTTGCGCTGATCGCGCTCTCAACTGCCCCGGAGATTCCCCATGCGTATCATGCTGTCGGCGATCGCTTGCGCATTGCTGCTCGGTCACGCCAGCGCATGGGCACAATCCGCCGACGACAATGTCGAGGAGATCTATGTTGCGCGCTCGCTGCGGGTGTCGCGCGTGGTACCGTCGGATTTTTGCGCGCCGGCCAAGACCGGCTTTGCTCCGGCGCTCGAAGATCACCTCGTGATGAAATCGATCTCGACCCGCGCCGAGGACGGTCGCGTGACCGCCACCAACGACAAGGACATCGGCGACATGCATGTCTGCATCGGGCAGGCGATGGACCCGACCGTGCTCGGCACCTATTCGGAAGGACACATCGCCGGCATGCCCTATGTCGGCGTCGGCGATTGCCGGCTGGTGCGCGGCAACCAACCGGAAGAGGGGCTGCTCACCCATCGCTGCTGGCTGTCGCTGTCGGGCCTGCCAGAGCCTTATGTCGGCGGCTTCCTGGTCTCGAGTTCGCTCTACTCGCGGACGCCGTTCGGCACCGAGACATCGCCTGCGGGCTACAACCAGGCGGCGTTCGTCGTGGTCCGGTTATGGAAGCGCCGCAAGCCGTAAAATGGAGCGTCGAACACGGTGCGCCCTTTCTCCCCGTCCTTTACGGGTCGCGACGAGCTTCGTTCGCGCTGAGAAGGTTGGGTGCGGGGCAGACGCCCGATCAGTGTAAGTAGTTAGACCTGTACCCCCCTTACCCGGATTGCATCTTTCGGTGCAATCCGGCCTCTCCCCGCAGGCGCGGCGCGGTTGGCGGGCATACCGAGATGTGCCCCCCGAAGGAGCTAGTCAGACTACCGCTCATCCCGCCGAGAACATGTCGACAAAGGCCCGGATCGTACCGGCCACCTTCGCCTCCGACACGTGCCAGGCGGCGCCATCGTCTGCAGCGTAGAAGTTGCTGGCATTCGACCCGCCCCATCGGAACACCTCGAACGAGGGCCAATAGAGAATGTTCTCGATGCCGGAATTGTTCACCATCTCGTGGGCGACCAGCCGCATCGTGCTCTTCGACAGGCAGTCGGCCTGCACCGCCGACTCATGTTCGAACGATGCCAGGATCGGCACCGGCGACACCGTGACCACGATCCTGATATTAGGCGCGATGCTCCTGATGAAGTCGACGAGATAGCGGACATTGTCGACGTTCTCCTGCACGCTGGCAGTGCGGAACTGATATTTCTCCGCCAGCGCCCGTGAGTTCAGCGCGCTCGGCCGCGGCAGCACGAAGGCGCCGGTCGACCGATCGAAGAAGGCCGCGGCGACCCCGAGCGTCAGGATGAAGACGTCGCTGCTCTTGATGACTTCGAGCGTGTTCTCCTTGCTCCAGCCCTGCGGCAACAGCTCCACGATCCGGTCGCGAATCGCCGGATCGATATCGGCGCCGCGCAGCCAATCCACGAAGACGCGGTTGGCGAAGGTCGTGTTGATATATTCGGAAATCTCCATGTGATGGGCGACGTAGCCGCTCTGGCTCAGGCTGCCGGCAAGATTGCGCGCGAAGCAGGAGCCCATGGTGAAGAATCGCGTCGCCTTGCTGACGAACTTCGGCATGCTGTTGAGATTGACCGCGATGTGATCGCGGATCAGCTTCTCGAGATCGCCGGTAAAATCCGCCGTCTGCGGATAACGGCCGACCTTGGCGCGGCCACCGGCCTTGTCGCCCTCCTTGGCCGGGGTCTTCGTGGCCTGCGTCCTGGCGAGCTCGAGGGTTTCGCGGTTTGTCGGCGTATCGTAGGTCGCAGGATCGAGCTTGATCGCCTTCTCGAGGCTCGCCACCGCCTCCTCGAAATAGTTGCCCTGCGTCAGGATCTCGCTGAGCTGGAAATAATCGCTTCCGCGGTTCGAGCCTGCGGCGAGCTTGCGGTACAGCTCGATCGACTTCGGAAACGGGCCGACATGGCTGCAACGCAGAGCAGTCATACGGATCAGATGCAGATTGCCCTCGGTCGGATCGGCGAAGATCTGCGGATTCTCATCCAGGATCGCCAGCATCATGTCGCGCGCCTCGGCGCGGCGCTTGTGCGAGCCGTCATCGATCAGCTGCGCATAGACGAAGCGGGCGTTGATGTCCTTCGGGGTCAGCTCGAGCAGCTTCTTGAATGCGAGCTGCGCGCTGACGAAGTCCTTGTCCTCGATGTATTTGTAGGCCAGCTGCCTGATCTGCTCGACCAGGGAATCGAAGGTTTGCTGGGCGGTCTGGGTGGTCTCGGCGGTGGCAGTTGCGGTGGTCATGTCCGGGATGCGCCTTGCGTTTGATTTGACCCGCCAAGGCACGTCCGCTCGCGCAAGCAACCAGGGCGCGCCAAGCCAGCCGCGATCGATGGGGGTTACGAAAACACCAACTCCATCGCCATCCTGGCGATACGCACGCCGCGGGAGACATTCAGTCCCGCGCTGATTCGCTCTCGAAGCAAGATTAACCCGGATCGCTCACGGGTGCACCCCGTGATTTCCACGGCAGCGACGTCACCGTCACGGCCTGCGGCCGCCTCTGCCTCCATCGCAAGAGGATCAACCTCTCAACCGTCCTGGCCGGCCAGAAACTCGGCATCAAAGAAGTCGACGAGGGCATTTGGCTCGTCAGCTTCATGCACTATGATTTGGGATACTTCGACCTGGAGCAGAAAACCCTGCAACCTCTCGACAACCCGTTCGGCACGAGGTTGTCACCCATGTCTTAGGTATGTTCCGTTACCAATGTCTCAGGGCCGGACAAGGCGAAGGCTGGTGCGCAAGAGGGCGTCGCACTATAGGCGCACAAGCTTGAATTCGCTCGCTATTCTCTGCGCGATTTGCGAAACGGACCACGAAAAGGACCACGGGGTGGCGAGAGCGGTCAGTGAAAAACTGAGGCCTGGCGCAAACCAACTTTGCGTACCGTCAGCCATTCGCTGGAAGGCGCGCTACGGCCGATGAAGATGGGCACCACTCCCTCGCGATTCCGCTATGATGCCGAAGCCCGCGATGCGCTACAATCGACATGTCTGCGATGCTCCGCCATCCAGCACTACGCATCGTGGATCTCCCGACGGCGTGGTCCGCTTACCCCCCAATAACGGTAATCTCGATCAGCCACCCAGATAGACGCGAAGGGCCATAAGGCGACATTACTCGATCACCTCGTCAGCACGAGCGAGCAGTGTCGGAGGGATAGACAGGCCTAGGGCCTTGGCTGTCTTCAAGTTGATTGCGAGATCAAATTTGGTTGGCAACTGGATCGGCAAATCTCTGGGTTTAGCGCCCCTGACTATGCGATCGATGTACCCCGCCCCAAGCTGGAAGGACTCCGGAAAATTGGGACCGTAGTAGATCAGGCCTCCGGAGTTCGAAAAATTGTTGCCATAGATTGCGGGCACGCGGTGACGAGCCGCAGAAGCGGTGATCAATTCTCGATTTGCGGCATTACATTAAATGCATCAGGCATGACAATTAAGCTGCCGCCCGGATCGCTTGCCTCGCCAGCAATAACGCCCTCTATTTCGTCCTTTCCATGAACCGGGGCGGTCCGGAGCGTGACATTGGACGACGCACAAGCAGCTTCGATGGAAGGCATGTAAAACGCTAATGGTGGGGCCGTCATTGGGTTAAAGAGCAGTGCTGTGCGCGACGTGCTGGGCGCTACCTCCTTCAATAATTCCACCCATTTGCCACCCATTGCGGGTTCGACAAAGGTAAAGCCCGTGATGTTGCCTCCGGGGTTAGTGAGGCTCGATGCAAGACCGCTGCCAATTGGATCAGACACAGTCACGAACACGACTGGAATAGACTTGGTCTCGCTAGCTAGCGCCTTGGCGACCGGAGTTGTTTGAGCGAGGATTGCGTCGGGTTGCAGCGCAACCAGGTCCTTGGCCATTGCCTTGATACGATTCGGATCGCCTGCGCCCCAGCGAACCTCAATGCGCAGATTGCGATCTTCGCCCCAACCTAGCTGCTTAAGTGCAGCACGAAATTTCACAATCAGAGCCTGCGAGTCCTGATCGGCTTCTGCAAAACCCATCAAGACGCCGATCAGCCGCCTCGGTTCTTGCTGTTGCGCGTGAGCATTGAACGGCCACGCTGTTGCAACACCTGCGAGCAGCGCCGGGCTGGCGAACGGCGACGCCGCCAACATCCTGCCAACTCCTGCAATGAATTCGCGCCGCCGCACTGCGTTCCCCCAATGCCCGACCCTCGTGGGAATTAGAGCAGAAACTGGTCGCCGGCGAAACAGGGTTTCGGGAGGAAAAGTCTTGCGTAGCAGCACGTCCCAAAGGCGCACGTCTGCAACGGGTCATTCGCGACGGTTTAGCCCGGCTTCGTTGAGGTCCGGTCTACCCCCAGGTTCGGACGTAAAGACGCACCTGATAAAGCGACGCTCAGGGCCAATAGCCGACATCGTCAGGCTATCCAATCTAGGGTATCGTAACGCTCACGAACGACCTCAAAAGGAGAAGCCATGATTCGCATCGTTAGCGGATTGCTACTTTGTTTGATGTGTGGCCCTGTCTGGGCTGCATGCGATCAAGGCGATGAAGGCTGCAAAGAAATCGAAAAAGGAATGAAGGAAGCAGGCGACAGAATAAACGCAGAGATGGCTAAAACGGCCAAATACAGGGACGCATGCGAGCAAGTTGCCTCAACCTATGGGATCAAACAAGAAAACAATCATCCGGAACTTCCAAGCTTGATCAAGCTCTGCAACGCAGACCCTGCTCACGACGAGTGTCAGACTTACGACGAAATCGTGGTCGCCACTCGGGGCCTGCATATTTTTTCTTGCGGCAAACCTTAAGGCCCTAAGGTTGGCTGCCCATGCACTTTAGCGGCTCTACGTGCGCCACATCTCTAAGAACGTCTGCCGTATTCTCACATTCCGACCGACTCGGATGCTCGCTGCATAATTTGATCAGGGCCGGAAGTTCGGCGACATATTGTTTGAAGGTGTCCGACTGAGTATCGGTTTTGCCGTCTTTCTGCATAAGAATTATAGTCGCAGCCTAAGCGCAAGCTCTGCTATGTTTGGCTGAGACTACACCGTCTTCCGCTCTTGTCTGGAAGCTCCGGGTAGAGATCAACACGAGTGCGGCGAAAAAGAGCGTTCTTCCAAGCGGCATCCTTGGTTCCCCAAGCAATTCAGTCGCAGGTGAAAGGCTTAACATTTCTTACCGACGCGATAACGTCGGCGGCGTCCTTGCAGATTGAACGCGAGGGATGGGCTTTGCAAAGCCTGATCCAACTCGGAATTTGGTCCTGATGCTGTTTTTCCGCATTGCTGACATAAGCCGCAGCGACGTTAGCGCAGGCATTATCATATAAGGCCTCCTTTGCATCGTCGAAGGTCGGATCACCGGGCCCGGCCATCGCTTTTGAAGTTGCGAACACAACAGCGATTATCAAAACTTTCCTTCCAACTGACATCAAGCAATTCCCCAATATGACCTTGTTCAGTAGCTCACCTATCGATTCCGGGGTATCGTAGTCACCTGAAATCCGAAGGCAATGTCGCCTTCGGGTCACGAGCGTCGATTTTGCGACGTCCGCTTTAGCGTCCGCTATCCACAATACCGGACATTATCACGTCCGATGGGACTGGTCTGCCTGCCTCCTTCCTGCGGCCGAATTGCAAACGACCGGCAACCGCGGCGGCTCCAAGCCTCGACCACCTCAGGGGCGCGGATAGTCAGCGCATCGACGGCACCAAAGCAGCCGGGAAATCTGCTCTTGGGTTACACTTTCCGATTTTTGCCTCGTCGCAATTTTTCGAAGAATTTCGCGGGACTGGCGAGGCGCGAGACATCGACCGTTTGACTGCAGGATAAAACCGCAGGAGTGCGGCCGGTCGGTATATGTGATGCTCCAACGAGTTGGCGCAACTTAAAGCATTTGACTGCAAGGTGCGCGTTCTTTGATTTGTTAGTTACGCCAGACGATTGACGCAATCTTTTCGAAAGCGACACTACGAAGCCGCTTCGCTTACGGTTCGTTCTTACAACGGTAGCGGCGATGCTCTGCGATGCGCAGTTTCCCGCCACATGATGATCTAGAACTGTGTCGGGAGACGTGGGCGTGAGAACGCAGCGCACTCTACCTGACAGCTTTGTTTAGGCAGGAGCCGCGGCATAAGCCTCATAGAGCCCTACAGTTGGCTCTGGATTGAGTTCGAAGGCTTGCCGGCCATTTCGCCAGGCCGCGACGATCGGTCAAGCCCGCGCGCTCCTGGCGCGCCCCTTAAGGGCTTTGGGGCTTGACTGATCGTCTCGTGCGGCCTGGCAAGAGCTCGGCATGCACCGAAGTCATGTGATGGTTCGCCAACCCATTCTTGATCAAAACGAACATGCTGATTGAGCCAGCGGCGGTTCAATTGGTCATCTTGTGACCTGGTTGGAAACCGTGGCGCAGAAGAGCGCAGATTCGTCGTAATGATCAGGCGCACCACGTGTGGCATTGTGCGTTCATGGCTGCGCGTGATTATTCCTACGATCAACAGGGCACAATCCAGGGTGCGGAGAGGCAAAATCTCCCAGGCGCCACCGATGCGAGTCAGATCGATCCTCGCGCGTTCGGTCTTGCAAAGGTCGCCTACGGCGTTCGCGAAACACTCGAGCTGCTCAGCATCGGGCGAACATCGCTCTACGCCGCGGTCAAGCGCGGCGAGCTCACGCCCGTCAAATTCGGCAAGAAGACGCTGTTCTATGCGATGGATCTTGCGGCCTTCCTGAGAAGACTGAAGAGCACGGCGATCGACACCGCGTCGAGCCGGCGACCAAAGGTTTGAGCGGCGCCGGCGGTGACTATCGTTCGTCGCGAGCATAGGGCGCACTTCACCATCGTGCCGAACGCCATCTTCGTGGATACGCGCCTCTCAGTCGAAGCCAAGGGTGTCCTCGGCTACCTGCTGTCGCGTCCGCACAAGTGGCGGGTTCAGCTCGACTACGTCGCGCGCACGCTCAACGTAGGCCGCAGAAAGCTCCAGCGGATCGTGCGCGAGCTGATTGGCGCTGGCTACGTCACCCGGGAGCCGCAGCGCTTCGGGGCTGGGCATCGCTTTGGGGCTCTCGATTACGTCGTTCGCGACGTGCCCTTGGCATTGGCCATCCCTGTGGAAAACTCGTCGATTCCGCGGGTCCAAAACCGACCTACGGTTCCGCGGGTCCGAAAGGACCCTGCGTATAAAGAAGCACCGCGGGTCCGAAACGGCCCTGCTTATAAAGAAATAGATAAAAACGGAGAGAGCAAACCTCTTCCCGACTTGGAGGTGGCAGGAAAGATTGGCTTTCCGGCTAAGCGGGAACGGAGATTAACGACCGAAGGTGACGACGCTCGCCTGGATGCTAGCATCGTGGAGCTATTCGTTGATAAGGCCGAGGGGTGGGAATTTCTGGCCGCGCTGCCGGACGACGTCCTCGCGCAGCTGCGCAGACGTCAACATCGGGGTGAGCTCAACAGCATAGTCCTTAGCGACTTCTGGATCCGTTACGGCAACTTGTTGCGCGGTCGCCAATAGGTTCGCGACGCCCGGCGATCAAGAGCAATTAGGTTTCGCCGTCTTTTCAATTCATGCTGATGCGGCTTTGAACAACACCACGCGCGCCCCCTTCCGCAGAGTGTCGAGATAATTGGACCACCACTGCATCATCTTCACGCGCTCATCCCAATAGTCGCCGCGAGCGTAGGCCCGGCGCACAGCATTGGGTTCGATGTGCGCCAGCGCCGCCTCGATTGCGTTCTCGCTCCATTTGCCGCTTTCATTGGCGAGCGTGGAGAACGTGGAGCGGAAACCGTGCGCAGTAGCTTCCTCGTGCGAGAATCCAATACGCCGGAGCGCGGCGTTCATCGTGTTTTCGCTGATCGGCCGCTTCACGCTGCGCAAACCGGGAAACACCAGCCCGGCTACGCCGTGTCCTGTGACCGGGTGTAGTGCTTTCAGAATAGCCACGGCTTGCGCCGGCAGCGGAATGCGGTGGGGCCGGCGCATCTTCGTCCGTTCGGCAGGAACGTTCCACACGCGGCGGCCAAGATCAAACTCCACCCAGGTCGCGTGCCGCAACTCGCCAGGACCGTTGGCTGTCCCATGAAACCATCAATGGCGCGCAGCAGGCCACCGAACGCCGGCAGGCGAGGAGCGCCATGAGTTGCAGCGCCGCCTTCGTCGGGGAGGCGATGGCGCCGCGCAAAGCTTGTGTCGGATCATTGTCGGCACGCGCGGTGGCGATCGCGTAGCGGAACACTGAACCGATAACGGCACGCAGTCGCTTTGCAGTCTCCAACTTGTCAGCTGCTTCCAATGGTCGAAGAACCCGCAGGACCTCGCCGGCTGAGATGTCGGCGATCGGCAGCGCCCCCAAATCAGCCTTCGCGAGACCTAACAACCATTCCAACTTGCCGGTGGTGGCAGTGGCTATACCTTCGCGCTTCTTCTTGGCGAGCAATTCATCAGCGACCACCTCGAACGTGTTGGCACTCGCCTCCGCCCGTGCGGCCTTCACCTGGCGCTTCCGCGTGGAAGGATCTACACCTTCTCGCAAGAGGCCAGCCGCCTCGTCCCTTCGCTTTCTCGCTGCTTCCAATGGAATGCCGGCAGGCTCCCTGCCGTACGGCCCGATCGCTAACTTCCTGCGCTTACCGCCAAACCGGTAAGTGTAGTTCCAGACCTTTCCGCCCGCTGGCGTGAGCCAAAGTTGAAGCCCACCGCCATCAGATAAAATCGTCAGCCGCTCGCCGGTCTTGGCGTTCTTGATGGCCTTGTCCGTGAGTTTCCCGCCCGCCATGTCGCTACTCCCGAGGTGTGGTCTTTTCGGAGTCACCTGTTGACCAAAGGACCACCAAAAGGACCACACTTTTCGCGACTGTCAACGAGCTGGAACGAACGCGCGCGATCGCGCAGCAAGAAAAACAGCGCTTTCTCAGCATCTTAGATCAGCCAAACGGACGATGGAGAACGAGGACGAATGTGAGGTGGTGCCGCAAGAGGGACTCGAACCCCCGACCCCGTCATTACGAATGACGTGCTCTACCAGCTGAGCTATTGCGGCCAACCGTGACATCCGCGCCCGCACAGGCGGCCGGCGGTCGCGCCCCTGATATCCGGCACAGCCGCGATTGGCAAGGACAACGCGTCGGACGCCTGCGTCCACACGGCGATTTCGGCCCGCGCCGTTGCGCCCCTGTCGCGGTCTTGCCGCCTAGCCGCCGAGCCTGGACCAGAAGCCGCGCCAGCCGCTGGCTTGCGTACGCGGCGCGAGCTGCTCGGCAAATTCGTCGCGCGGCAGCCCCTCGTCCTCGATCCCGGGATCATCGGGTGCGCGCACGATCGGCACGATAGCGGGAACCGGCTGTGACGACCGGTCGAGGTCGCCCCTGGCGCGGAACAGCGGCGCCGGCGCAGCCGATTCGGACGCGGAAGCCGGCCCGGCGGAGGCCGACGGCGCTACAGCCGTGTCCGGGTTCGGTGGCACGACCTCGATCACCGCCGCCTGCGGCGCGGCCAAAGGCGGCAAGACGACCGGCGCGACGGGCTCGGTCGGCTCGGCCGCCATGTGCGGCGGCGGCAGATTGTCCTGGACCGCCGGCGCCGTCACCGGTTCCGGCGGGGCTTCGGCCTCGACAGGCGCGGCTGCCGGCGCAGGATCCGGCGCGGCCTCGAGCTCCGGTGCCGGCTCGGGCTCCGGGCTGGTCGCAGTTTCGATGTCCGGCGCAAACTCCCGGGACGGTTCGGTCAGGCCCTCGGGGATCGCGGGCCGCATCGGCCGCGCCAGCGCGGCCTCACCAAACGAGGACGGCTCGATCGTGCCAGCCTTGTCGGACGGCAGGCTCGCCACCGGCGTCTGCCACTGGAACGCGTCGAGCCGGCCGGTGACCGGCGAGACCGGACGCCAGCGGTCGCTGACATAGCCGTCCGCGGTCCAGGCGGGATCGTGGCGCGCACGCACCGCACGGAGCGTCCATTCGCGCGCCTTGCCGGCATCGCCATGCTCGGTGCGCTCGAGCTCCGCCATCAGCATCGCCACCCGCTGGGTCGGATTGTCCACGAACGGCGCCAGCACGGTGCGCGCGCGCTTGAACTCCGCGGCATCGATCGCCGCGCGTGCCACCGCCAGCGCGCCCTCGATATGGCCCGAGGTCCGCGCCGCCAGATTCTCCACCCGCGACAGCCGCTGCCTGGCCGAATCACCAAGCCGCACATGGGCATAGGCATCGGCCAAATCAGGATGCGGGCCGGCCACCCAGGCCGCCTCGATGATCTTCATCGCGCGCCGCACCTGGTGCGCCTCGCTCTCGAATTTCGCCGCCAGCACCGCTGCCGGCACCAAGGTCGGCGCCAGCTTCACCGCCTCCATCACGCTGTCGCGCGACAGGTCCCGGTTCTTGCTCTCCAGCTCCTCGGCCCGTGCCGTCAGCAGCACGCCGCGCTGCCGCCGATAGGCCTGCTTGTCGAGCAGGCCGGCGGTGTAGTTGCTGTCGAGGATCGCCAGCGCGCCGTTCCAGTCACCGCGCGCGCAGCGGAAGCCGAGCACGGCATGCGAAGCCCAGGGCGCGTTCGGCGCCACCTTCAGCGCCTCGTCGGCGATCATGACGGCGGCGACCGGATCGTCGGCGCGCTGCGCCTCGATGAACAGGCCGCGCAGGCCGAGCAGCCGCGTGTCGGTACGCCCGGCCATGGCGCGGAAGGCGTGCTGGGCGGCAGGACGGTCGCCTTCGAGCTGCGCCGCCTGCGCATGCAACAGCAGGGTCAGCGGATCGTCGCCGGCCAGCTTGCGCGCGACATTGGCATGCTGGCGCGCAGCGGCCGGATCGCCATGGCCGATTGCGAGCAGGCCGTGAGTGATGGCGTGGCGGCCGCGCGCGTGACGGCGCGCATGATGGCGGCGGCGGATGTGGCCCGGCGTGCGGATCAGCGCGCGCAGGATGCTCCAGAGCAGCAGCGCCGCTACCACCACGAGGAAGACGCCGAGGATCGCGACCGGCAGCGCCGCCTCGATCCGCAAGCCGCCCCAGGTCATCACGACATCGCCGGGCTGCTCGGCGACCCAGGCGGCACCCGCGGCGGCAAGCCCGATCAGGATGAGGAAGAGGATGATCCGGATCATGGGCATTCCTGTTGCGAGGCCAGCTGTTCTGCGAAGCAAGGGGGCTGCGATGTCATCAGTTCTGCGCGGTCTTGGTTCCGAGTGATCTTCAATTCTGGGCAGTCTTTAGTTTTGAGCCGTCTTGGTGAGCGCGGCCATCGACTCGTCGGCGAACTGACGGGATGCATCGAGCGCGGCGTCGCGCGCGTCGGCCCTGTCGAGCCAGGCCTGCGCCGCGGCACGGTCCGCCGGCGCCAGCGTGTTCAGCTCGCGCCGCGCTTCGGTGAAATCGTTGCGCAACGCCGCCGCAGTGACGCGCGCCACCACTGCGCCGCGGCTGGTGCCGGTGCCATCGGTGCGCTCGATACGCACCAGCTTGGCGGCGCCCGCCTGCAGCCGATCGACGATCGAGGTGCCCGCGCTCGCGGTCTCCGGCGGCTGCGGCGCGAGCTTCGGCACGATGGTCAGCAGCTCGCGATCGAGCGCGATCGGGCTCGGCACGCCGGTCGCGGCGAACGCGTCGAGCGGCTTCAGCGCATCGGCATTCGGCGCCAGCGCCTTGGCCGTCGCGAGCGCACTGGCATAGGGATCGCCGTGCCGGACCGCGACGTCGAGCAGGGCCGCGGCGACGAGGCGGCGCAACGGCAGATCGCTGGGCGGCTTCGCATCGGCAATCTTCTGGTCGGTCTGCGCCAGCGCCGCATCCTGGCTGCGGTTGGCGCGATCGATCTGGTCGAGGCGTGCGCTCAGCGCAGCGAGATCGGCTTGAATGGCGGCTTGAGATTCGCCCTGGCCGCCGCCGTCGCGCGGCGCGGACTTCAGGCCGTTGATCGCCGCAACGGTCTTGTCCGACTGCGCGCGCAACGACGCAACGTCGCCGCGCAGGGTGGCGAGCGACTTGTCGAGCGTGTCGAGGCGTGCGTTCCCGGTCGAATCGGTCTTGCCGAGCTTCGCTTCCAGGCCGTTGATTTCGGGCATTGAGGGCGTCGACCACCGATGCGAGCTGCGGCGCGGCCGAGGGCGGTGCGACCTGCGGCCAGCCGAGCATCCAGCCGATACCGATGACCAGCGCAGCCGCCACCGCGCCGGAGAAGGGGGCAATCACCCAGGGGGAAATCGGGCGGGCAGCCGGCGGCCGGCCGGCTTCGACATGCGGCGGCGCGTCGTCCGGCGCAGCGGACGCAGCGGCGATCGCCTCCGCGCCTGGCTCGACCTCGGGCGCGCCATGCGGATGCGATTCGCCGGACACATCGGGTCCGGTCTCGGCCACTGATTCGGGCGCGGGATGGGTTTCGCGCGACGTCGCTTCGAGATCGATGGTCGGCGGTGCACGCTTCGGCCGTCCGCTATCGGGGGCCTGTCCTGCAGTTTCGGACATGTCATCGACCATGGCGAGAGTTCCCATGCTGAACATTGAGTGGGCTGGTCTTACGCCATTCAGGACCGCAACGCACGAGCAAGCCCTTCCAACAATTCATTTTCATCCGGTCTTACGGCGACGCTGACCTGGGCGGCGCCGGCCTCGCGCAGCACGTCGGCGACCGCGCCCGACATGCAGCATTGCGGCACGGCCAGCGCCGAGATTTCGACACCGCCGCTCCGCGCCGCCGCCACAAAGGCCGCGGCGCTGCGGCGGGAATAATGCAGCACCGCCTGGATGCCATGCGCAGCGAAGGCATCGCAGACCTCGCGCGGCAGGGTCGTCACCTGCGCCATGCGATAGACGGTCTGCGTCACCACGTGCAGGCCGCGTGCGGCAAGCTCGCCGGCGAGGTCGCGGGAGATGTCTTCGCCGGCGAGATAGATGAGCGTATCGCGCTTGCGGAAGGTGCGCTTCTTGATGCCGCCGGCGACGAGCTCGCTCAAATCAGCCGCATCGCCGTCGGCCGAGATCACTTTCGTGAAACCGGCCTCGCGGGCCACCGACGCGGTCTGCGCGCCCACCACGAACAGCGGCAGCCGCTGCAGCGGAGACTTGTCGAGCTGCGGCGCCACCGCGCGCAGCGCATTGGCCGACGTCGCGATCAGTGCGCCGATCTCGCGATCGGCCTCGTCGTCCGGCTCGACGCCGATTTCCTGGCCGAGATCGGCCGGCAGCGGAACCGGCTCGAAGCGCAGCAGCGGCGCCAGCAATACCTCAAAGCCCCGCGCGCGCAGTGCGTCCGCGGTCCGGTCACTGTCGGGAGACGGACGGGTCACAAGCACGGCCATGTGCTATAGATCCAGAAGCCGCGTGGCTGTGGGGTCGCAATGGACGGATGATTGCACCTGGCGACCTCGTGGTGTTAGCGGTCCCTCATAATAGCCGAAGGTTGAGATTGGGTAACGATTCACGACAGCTGGTGCTTGGGATCGAAACCACCTGCGACGAGACCGCCGCGGCGGTGGTCGCGCGCGCGGCCGATGGTGCCGGACAGATCCTTTCCAACATCGTGCGCTCGCAGATCGCGGAACATGCAGCCTATGGCGGCGTGGTGCCGGAGATCGCGGCGCGCGCCCATGTCGACATGCTCGACGGCCTGATCGAGGCGGCGATGCGCGAGGCCGGCGTCGATTATGCCGCGCTCGACGGCGTCGCGGCCGCGGCCGGTCCCGGCCTGATCGGCGGCGTCATCGTCGGCCTGACCACGGCAAAGGCGATCGCGCTGGTGCACGATACGCCGCTGATCGCAGTGAACCATCTCGAGGCACATGCGCTGACGCCGCGGCTCACCGATGGGCTCGCCTTTCCCTATTGCCTGTTCCTGGCCTCCGGCGGCCACACCCAGATCGTCGCGGTCGTCGGTGTCGGCGATTACATCCGGCTCGGCACCACAGTCGACGACGCCATGGGCGAGGCCTTCGACAAGGTGGCGAAGATGCTCGGCCTGCCCTATCCCGGCGGCCCGCAGGTGGAGCAGGCCGCGAAGAATGGCAACGCCGCGCGCTTCGCCTTCCCGCGCCCGATGCTGGGACGCGCAGACGCAAACTTCTCGCTGTCCGGGCTGAAGACCGCCGTGCGCAACGAGACGAGCAAGATTGAATCCATCACCCGGAGCGACATCAACGATCTCTGCGCCGGCTTCCAGGCCGCGGTGCTGGACTCGACCGCCGACCGCCTCAGCGTCGGCTTGAAATTGTTCGAGCAGCGGTTCGGCGCGCCGACCGCCCTGGTCGCGGCCGGCGGTGTCGCGGCGAATCAGGCGATCCGCGCCGCGCTGGATGACGTCGCGACAGCGGCGGGCACAACACTCGTGATGCCGCCACCGGCGCTGTGCACCGACAATGGCGCCATGATCGCCTGGGCCGGCGCCGAGCGGCTCGCGCTCGGCATGGTCGACGGCATGGACTCCGCGCCCCGCGCCCGCTGGCTGCTCGACGCCAATGCGAGTGTGCCGGAGAAGTTTTCCAATACGCGCGCGGGGTTTTGAGATGGCGTGTGACGTTGGCTTGGCAGGATCGCGCGGCGCACCCGGACCAACCTCGCCCCGCTTGCGGGGAGAGGTCGGCGCGCAGCGCCGGGTGAAGGGGCACGGGCCTCAATACTCACACCGGTCGCGCGTCTGCTCCTCACCCCAACCCTCTCCCCGTAAGAACGGGGAGAGGAAGCAGACCTGAGCCTGCTGCGGTGTCCCGCTTCCAATTCATCTCCGTCATCGGCGCCGGAGCCTGGGGTACGGCGCTGGCCGCCGTCGCCGCGCGCGCCGGCCGCGACGTTACACTTTACGCGCGCGACGCCGCGCATGCGGCCGAGATCGCGGCAAGGCGTGAGAACCCGCGGCTTCCCGGCGTCCCGCTCGCGCCCGACATATCCGTCACGTCCGAGCTTGCGACAGCCGCCGCTGCCGACGCTGTCCTGGTCGTCGTCCCCGCGCAGCATCTGCGCGGCGCCGCGATGCACCTTGCGCCATTGCTCAAGCATGGCACGCCGGTCATCGCCTGCGCCAAAGGCATCGAGCACGGCACCCGCAAATTCATGACCGAGGTGGTCGCGGAAGCCGCGCCGAACGCGCAGGCAGCGATTCTCTCCGGCCCGAGCTTCGCCGACGACGTCGCGCGGGGCTTGCCGACCGCGGTGACGCTCGCCGCGCATGACGAAGCGCTGGCGGCCGCACTGGTGCGGGCGCTGGGATCTGCGACCTTCCGCCCCTATCACGCGACCGACGTGCGTGGCGTCGAGATCGGCGGCGCCGCCAAGAACGTGCTGGCGATCGCCGCCGGCATCGTGGTCGGCCGCCAGCTCGGCGCCTCGGCGCTGGCGGCGCTGACGACGCGCGGCTTTGCCGAGCTCGCCCGCCTCGGTCGTGCGTGTGGCGCGCGCAGCGAGACGCTGGCCGGCCTCTCCGGCCTCGGCGATCTGATCCTGACCTGCGCCGGTCCGCAGTCGCGCAATTTCGCCGCCGGCCTCGCGCTCGGCCGCGGCGAGCAGCTTCCCGCAGGCAAGCTCGCAGAGGGCCAGTATACCGCGCCGGTGCTGGTCGAGCTCGCGGCTTCGCATCGGGTCGAAATGCCGGTATCGCAGGCGGTCGCGGCGATCCTGTCAAGCAAAGTAACGATCGATGAAGCGATCGAAGGCCTGCTGACCCGGCCGTTCAAGGCGGAAGAATAGCCTCGCTTTTTCTTGAGGAATAAGGGCGACGACCGCACTCCGCCGTCATGGCCGGGCTTGACCCGGCCATCCACGTCTTGCCTATGCTAGGCTGACAGAGCATGGCCGCCCGCTGCGTTCGCCCGGCCATGACGCGTGGAGAGAGTGTCCGTCATGAACTACTGGCTGGTGAAATCCGAACCCTCGGTGTGGTCCTGGGACCAGCAGGTGGCGAAGGGCGCCAAGGGCGAAGCCTGGACCGGCGTGCGCAACTACACGGCACGAATCCACCTCAACACGATGAAGAAAGGCGATCTCGCCTTTTATTACCACTCCAATGAAGGCAAGGAGATCGTCGGCATCGCCGAGGTGATCAAGGAGGCCTATCCCGATCCGACCGACAAGACCGGGAAATTCGTCTGCGTCGACATCAAGGCGGTGAAGCCCTTGAAGACACCGGTGACGATGGCCGCGATCAAAGAGGAAAAGAAATTGGCCGACATGGCGCTGGTGAAATACTCCCGCCTCTCGGTGCAGCCGGTGACCCCTGACGAATGGAAGCTGGTCTGCAAGATGGGCGGGCTGTAGGCCCAAACACCTGTGAGACGCACGGCACCCGAGCGCCATTCGTAGTGGACCGAGCCTGCGACTGACCGCGTTCTTCCGGCCTCGGCCCCATAGTGCTACGTTCACCTGCAGCAGGGAGCACCTGCTTCCTGCTTCGACCGAACAGGAGAACGACATGCCTGACAGTGTCTACAAGGTCATTGAGCTGATCGGTACCAGCAGCGAATCCTGGGAAAAGGCGGCTACCGGCGCCGTGGAGCGAGCTGCGAAAACACTCCGAGACCTGCGTGTCGCAGAAGTCGTCCAACTCGATATGCAACTGGACGCCAGCGGGAAAGTCGAGGCCTATCGGGCCAAGCTCAACGTGTCGTTCAAGTTCGAAGGCTCATGAGCTGACTTTGGGCTTGCGACCGATCCTGGACGACGGCGGATATCGGCTGCGCGATGGCGCAACGCGCTCCGCTGTCGTCCTCGCGCATCAGTCCGTGCAAAACCGCATGCGAGGGCTCATCATCACCCCTCCAGCAAGGTGAAAACAGCGCACGGAGCTGCGATGCCGCGTAAATGATGCGTGCCGAGCGCGATCAGCGGCATCTCGGTTTGTGCGGCGAGAGCGCCTGATACCAGGACCGTCTTCTCAAGCGGCCGGCACAGGCCTTCCAGCCGACTGACCAGATTGACCGCAGGGCCGATGGCCGTGAAATCGAGCCGATCGGCAGCGCCTATATTGCCCCAGAACACCTCGCCGAGATGCAGCGCGACGCCGAACGGCAGCGGCGGAAGTCCCTGCTGCTCACGCTCCTTGTCCAAACGCGCCATTCCGGCCCGTGCCGCGGACACGGCGCGCAACGCCGCGCCGCAGGCGCCGCGTGGAGAGCCTCCGGCAACCGGAAAGATCGCTAGCACCCCATCGCCGACAAATTTCAGCACTTCGCCGCTGAACGCATGAACCGCGCCGGCAATGCGATCGAACCAGGCATCGAGCGCTGAAATAACGTCCGACGGAGGATGGCTCTCCGACAGCGCCGTAAAGCCGCGCAGGTCGGCAAACAGCAGAGCCGCCTGGATGGTTTCGCCGACATTGCGCCGGAGCGGCGCTGAAAGCACCCGCGCCGCGCTGCGCCGGCCAAGATAAGCATCGAGCGCGGCCCGCAACGTGTCGCGCGCCGTAACAGCGGCCAGCGGCGCAGCGGCGAACCGTGCCGCGCGGCGCAACTCCTCGATCTCCTCGGATGTGAACGGACGCGGGCCGATCCAGGCGAGCGAAGGGCCGTCCGGGTGCGATCCGACCCGATCCTCGTGCACGACGCCTGCCGCGATGCCGCCGAGCCAGTGCCGACTTGGGTCGTCGGGCGGAGCCGCGCCGAGCGCCGCCAACGGTCCGCCCGGCGCGAATCCCAGGGCCTCGATGATCTCGCCGCTGGTGGCGCGCCACAGCCAGGTGCGCCTTGCGATGAGCGGGTGCGGAACGGCGAGCGTCAGCGCGCCGCCGGCCAGCGGGACGCCGTCCTTGTGCAGATGTGCGCCAAGTTCTGCGAGCAGCCGGTCAGCGCCCGAAACCTCGCCGGCGACATCGACGAGCCAGGAGAGCGTGGAGGAAAGTTGCATGATACAATCATGGAACGGTGTCCCATCCTTGTCACGGACTATGCCAATGATGGGCCTCGCAGCCAGCCGCGGAGCATTGAGGAGATATCGATGACGGAACAGCTTGTAGTCCAGCGCGAGGTCCAGATCGCCGCCCCGCCTGCGACTGTATTTGCCTTCCTGACCGACCCCGAAAAGATCCTGAGCTGGATGGGCGCGGACGCAACGACCGAGGCACAGCCGGGCGGGCTCTATCTCATCAAGAACATCGGCCAGCGCAACACGGCGCGTGGCGCCTTCCGAGAGGTCATACCGGTTCACCGCCTGGCCTATAGCTTCGGCTGGGAGGGCGACGAGGAGGTGCCGCCGGGCTCGAGCCTGATCGAGATCGATCTCGTCGACCGCGACGGCGGCACATTGCTGCGGTTGACCCATAGCGGTCTTCCAAACGAAGCGCGGTGCGCCGCGCATGCGCGAGGTTGGACGCATTACCTCGGCCGGCTGGCCATCGCCGCTGCCGGTGGCGATCCCGGCGCCGATCAAGGCGTTAGATCGCGCGATGCTTGATCCGGTTGCTCGATCGGCGTGAATGCTGAAAGCATCGGAGTCAGACGACGGTTTCTAACCGCAGAACCAAGCATGCGTGGCATGCGCAAATTGCCGGTAGGGTTACTTTGTCGCAGCTGTCGTCGCTTGCGTCGTCGGGCAAATCACAACCCCTCTTCCGCCCATGCCGCCTCTGAACGGAGGGGCGTATCGCGATCGTCACGAGACGTGGGAAGCGGGATGCGATGGACGCGACGTGTCGTCGGATTTGGTCTCACATGCGGACGAGCGGCATGGCGCGGACGCAGGCGGGGCACCCAGTACGCCGCGGCTTCTCGATCAATCACCACCGTCTCGGACTGCTGGATCGCCCGCATGCTGCGGGGGCGATGACGGCGGAGAATTTGATGTCCGCCATTCGACAATGGCGAGAGTCTCGCGCGCAGCGACTACGCCGCCGCCGCCGTGACGACCTGAGCCAGCAATTGCTCGCGCCTTGTCTGCGAGCGCTGGCCCTTCATGGTGGCGGCGAAGCGCTCGAGAATGCCGTCCTCGAACGCGGTGACGATGGTGTCATGGACGTAGCTGCGGCGGCAGATCGCCGGCGTGTTGGTGAGCTCGTCGGCCGCGGCGCGAATCGCTTCCAGGATCTGCTTCTTGCGGCCGCGTTGGCTGGCCGCCGGCGTCACCCGCGACAGCGTCTCCAGCGCCACTGCGGATGCCATCAGGGTGCGGAAATCCTTCAGCGAGATCTTGATACCGGCGATCTCGCGCAGGAACGCATTGACCTGCGTGGTCGAGACCGCACGCACGATGCCTTGGGCATCGCGATACTGGAACATGCGCTTGCCCGGTACGGTCCGCAGGATCCCGAGCGCCCGCACCAGCTTGGTGGCGTCGCACTCCTTGCGGACCGCCTTGCCGCCCTTGCCCTTGAAAGTCAGCACGAAGCAATCGTCTTCCAGCGTGACGTTGGACTTCAGCAGCGTGGTGGCGCCGCGGGTGCCGTGCATCCGCATATAGGATTCGTTGCCCGGCCGGATCGCCGTGCGCGCGATCAGCTCGATCACGGCGGACAGTGCGAACTCCCGCGTCGGCTCCTCGCCGGCGAGATGCTTGTTCACGGCGCGGCGAATCCGCGGCAGCGCGGCGACCAGCTTGGCCAGCCGGTGTGCCTTGCGCTGCTCGCGCACCTTCTCCCAATCGGTATGATAGCGATATTGCAGCCGGCCGGCGGCATCGACGCCGACCGCCTGCAGATGCGAGTTCGGATCCGGCGAGTAACGCACGTCGCGATAGGCCGGCGGCATCGCCATCGCCTTCAGCCGGCGGATGGTGCCGGCATCGCGCACAGTGGTGCCGTTGGCGCGCGTAAAACTGTAGCTCTTGCCGCGCTTGACCCGGCGGATGGTCAGCTCAGCCTGCTCGCCAAGCGTCAGACCCAGTTCCTCGGCCAACTCCTCGACCGAGGTCTTGGCGGCGGGCTTGGCCTTCGAAAGGTCTTTCAAGGTGAGCTTGCCGCGAGGCGGCTTGGGCGGCCATTGGCCGAGCGCCTTGGCAAGCGCGACGTCGGGATCGGCGGAGCCGGGCCGGACGGCCTCAAAATTCTGCTGATCCATCATTATCTTAGACGCCTTGCGTGCTGCTTTATCCGCTTAATGCCCCCGACTGACGTTTGGTTCCCGCCGGGTTTTCCACACTTAAGTTGCGACATAGGGGGTTCGCCGGCGGAAGGCGAGTCCCCATTTCGCAGCGGAGAGGTCTCCTAATACCGGTCATGCCAGCCATTCCGCGGTAACCTTGATCATCGTCGTGCGATCCTGAACGGCCCAAACCCCCTACCGCTGCTTCGCAGCGACCGCCGACCCGGAGGGCTTGGCCGCCTCGCCGAAGGTTCTACTTGTCTTGACTTGTCCGGCCCGGTTAGCCGGACGCATAGTGCTGATAACGATGAGCGCTTGCGATCAACGGGTGCGCAGGCCGCATGGTGGAGGGTGAAAATGTCCGAGAAGATTTACGATGTGCCGGCGGCGTGGACCAAACGCGCGCTCGTCGATGCCGCCAAATACAAGGAGATGTATGCCCGCTCGGTCTCGGACCCGAACGGCTTCTGGGCCGAGCAGGCCAAGCGCCTCGACTGGATGAAGGCGCCGCACAAAATCGAGAACACCTCCTACGCGCCCGGCAATATCTCGATCAAATGGTTCGAGGACGGCGTGCTCAACGCCGCCTACAACTGCATCGACCGCCATCTGCACAGCCGCGGCGACCAGACTGCGATCATCTGGGAGGGTGACGACCCCTCGGAATCGAAGCACATCACCTATCGCCAGTTGCACGACGAAGTCTGCAAGATGGCGAACATCCTGCGCACGCGGAACGTCAAGAAAGGCGATCGCGTCACCATCTACATGCCGATGATCCCAGAAGCCGCCTATGCGATGCTGGCCTGCGCGCGGATCGGCGCCATCCATTCGGTGGTGTTCGGCGGCTTCTCGCCAGACAGCCTTGCCCAGCGCATCAAGGACTGCAAATCCAACATCGTCATCACCGCCGATGAGGGCCTGCGCGGCGGCAAGAAGGTGCCGCTGAAGGCCAATGTCGATGCGGCGCTGAACAAGGTCGAGGGCGTCGACTGGGTCGTCGTGGTCAAGCGCACCGGCGGCAAGGTCGAGATGAATCCGAGCCGCGACCTCTGGTACCACGAGGCGGCCGAGGTGGTGACCACGGAATGCCCGGTCGAGCACATGCACGCCGAGGACCCGCTGTTCATCCTCTACACCTCAGGCTCGACCGGCCAGCCCAAGGGCGTGCTGCACACCACCGGCGGCTATCTGGTCTACACCGCGATGACGCATCAATACGTCTTCGACTATCACGACGGCGACGTTTACTGGTGCACGGCCGATGTCGGCTGGGTCACCGGCCACAGCTATATCCTCTACGGTCCGCTGGCCAACGGCGCGACCACCCTGATGTTCGAAGGCGTGCCGAACTACCCGGACAATTCGCGATTCTGGCAGGTCATCGACAAGCACAAGGTCAACATCTTCTACACCGCGCCGACCGCGATCCGCGCGCTGATGCAGGCCGGCGACGGACCGGTGACCAAGACCTCGCGCGCATCCTTGCGGCTGCTCGGCTCGGTCGGCGAGCCGATCAACCCGGAAGCCTGGGAGTGGTACTATCGCGTGGTCGGCGACAACAGGTGCCCGATCGTCGACACCTGGTGGCAGACCGAGACCGGCGGCATCATGATCACCCCGCTGCCGGGCGCGATCGCGCTGAAGCCGGGCTCGGCAACCCTGCCGTTCTTCGGCGTGAAGCCTGAGATCGTCGACGCCGACGGCCATCCGCTGGACGGCGAGGCCACCGGCAATCTCTGCATCACGCGGTCCTGGCCGGGACAGATGCGTACCGTCTACGGCGACCATGCGCAGGTTCGAGCAGACCTATTTCTCGACCTACAAGGGCAAGTACTTCACCGGCGACGGCTGCCGGCGCGACGCCGATGGCTATTACTGGATCACCGGCCGTGTCGACGACGTCATCAACGTCTCCGGCCATCGCATGGGCACCGCCGAGGTCGAGAGCGCGCTGGTTGCGCATCCCAAGGTCTCGGAGGCCGCCGTGGTCGGCTATCCGCACGACATCAAGGGCCAGGGCATCTACGCCTATGTGACCCTGATGGCAGGCGTCGAGCCGACCGAGGAGCTGCGCAAGGAGCTCGTCACCTGGGTGCGCACGGAGATCGGCCCGATCGCCTCGCCGGACCAGATCCAGTTCGCGCCCGGCCTGCCGAAGACGCGTTCCGGCAAGATCATGCGCCGCATCCTGCGCAAGATCGCCGAGGACGAGCCCAGCGCGCTCGGCGACACCTCGACCTTGGCCGATCCCGCCGTGGTCGATGACCTCGTCAAGAACCGGCAGAACCGGAAGGACGCGAAGCATGCTTAGGACAGAGCACGCCATTGCGCGGAAGTTGATCTTGATCGCGCGGTAACGGCGGTCAGTTCCCTCCCCCTTGTGGGGGAGGGTTAGGGAGGGGGTAATCGTAGGGGACGCTTCGCAATTGGCCTCTCCCACACGCGAGGTTCAGGCGGGCCGCTCACGCCGATGTTAATCAATGTGGCGCCCGCGCGGCGGTTTTGCGCGCGGGTGTTGTTTCCAGGTCATTTACTTTGATTGCGACATTTCCTTTCCTCCTCGTCAGGAACGTGCCTGCAGGCGGCTCTCGGCAACGATCCGGTGAGCGGGAGCCTGCAAGATTGCGGCGGACAACGCGGGCGATGATTCCTGCAGGGGTTGTTGGGGGGCCGTTTGCGTCCACGGGGGCGAACGCGGCGCCGGGGCAGACGAGGCGAATCGATGATGTCGAAGGGAATTGCGGTGGCGCTCGTCGCCACCTTCGGAGCAGCCATTGCGATGACGGCGCCGGCGTTGGCCCGGCCCGAGCTGGTCACGGCGACCAACCAATATTCACCGGGCACCATCGTGGTGCGGACGAGCGAGCGCAGGCTCTATCTGATCCTCGATGACGGCCATGCGGTGCGCTATCCCGTAGGGGTTGGCAGGAGCGGCAAGCAGTGGGCCGGCACCACCCGGATCGACGGCAAGTACAAGAACCCGGCCTGGGCGCCGCCGGCTGAGGTCAAGCATGACAAGCCGAGCCTGCCGGACGTGATCCCCGGCGGCTCGCCGCGCAATCCGATGGGCGTGGCGGCGATGACGCTCGCCGGCGGCGAATACGCCATCCACGGCACCAATGTGCCGAACTCGGTGGGCGGCTTCGTATCCTACGGTTGCATCCGGATGCTCAACACCGACATCACCGATCTCTACGATCGCGTCTCGGTTGGAACCAAAGTGGTGGTAACACGGTGACGCATCTCATGGCGGCTTGAGACTGCAGGAAGCTGCGCATACGCGCAGCTTTTCCGGAGCGGCACTCAAACAATGCAACGTCCGGTAGTTTTACCGGCGTGCATATTTAGGTTGTATTTAACTATGTGGTGCCAACTCGCGTGCAACAAATCGCGGGGGTTTTCGCACCATGGGACGGTTCAGTTTTCGTATCGGCACGAAGCTTGGTCTGACGGCAGCAATTGGCGTCGTCCTGGTCGGCGGCATGCTCGCCAACCAGATGCTCGGCAACGGGGCGATTGCGGAATCCAATCGCCTGGTCATCATCAACTATCTCAACAAAGGCAATGCGCAGTCGACGCAGACGGCGATGGCGCGCGCGCAGCTTGCCGCTGCCGAGATCTGGACCGCGCCGTCAGCGGAAGAGGTCGACAAAAGCCTCGACGCTCTCCGCACCCACGTCACTGAAGCCGATGCGGAGATCGACGCCGCAACGGTACGGGCGACGCGGAAGGTGACGCAGGACGCCTATCGCGAAACCAAGAAATTCGCGGATGCCTATCTGGCCAGCGCCGTCGAACTGGCGACGGCGCAAAAGGCCGTCATCGGCGCGGCCGCCGGCGGCGGCAAGGCCGCGGCGGAGGCGGCGAAGGCGAGCATTCTCGCGGAGCACATGCGTCCCGCGGCGCGGGAAGTCAGCAAACGCATCGACGATCTGGTGCATGTCGCCGATCAGATGGCGGCGCGTCGTAAAGGCGAGCTGCTGGCGGAACTGGATCGCGTCGCCACCTTCGCATTCGTCGTCGGCGTATTCGTCATGCTGATGCTGATCGGCTCGGCGTTCTTCTCGGTGCTGAACATCGCCCGCCCGATCCGCCGCATCGGCGAGGTGCTGTTGGAACTGGCTGATGGTAACAAGGCCGTCGAAATTCCCTATGTCGACCGCGGCGACGAAGTCGGCGACAACGCCCGCGCGGCGAAGACCTTCAAGGAAAACCTGATCCGCATCGAGCAGATGGAGGCCGAGCAGAAGGACCATGGAGGTCGCCGCCGCCGCCCGGCGGAAGGCCGAGATGATCAAGCTCGCCGATGCCTTCCAGGCCGCGGTCGGCGGCATCGTCAACTCGGTGTCGTCCGCATCCCATCAGTTGGAAGCCGCCGCCGGCACGCTGTCCGGCACTGCGAGCCAGACCCAGGAACTCTCCGGAATGGTCGCCGCGGCGTCTGAGGAAGCCTCGACCAATGTGGGCGCCGTGGCCTCCGCCGCGGAAGAGATGAGCGCGTCGGTAACCGAGATCGGCCGCCAGGTGCATGACTCCAGCCGCATCGCCGACGACGCGGTTCAGCAGGCGGAGCGCACCGACACCCGCATCAACGAGTTGCTCAAGGCTGCGGGTCGCATCGGCGACGTCGTCAAGCTGATCACCGCGATTGCCGAGCAGACCAACCTGCTGGCGCTCAACGCCACCATCGAAGCCGCCCGCGCCGGCGAATCCGGCCGCGGCTTCGCCGTGGTCGCCAGCGAGGTCAAGGCGCTCGCCGCCCAGACCGCCAAGGCCACCGAGGAGATCGGCACGCAGATCGCCGGCATGCAGGCCGCAACACAAGATTCGGTCGCAGCGATCAAGGAGATCGGCGCGACCATCACGCAGATCTCCGACATCGCGACCACCATCGCCGCAACCGTCGAAGAACAGGGCGCCGCGACCACCGAGATCGCGCGTAATGTCAGCGAGGCCGCGAAGGGCACCGCTGAGGTCGCCGAGAAGATCACGCGCGTCAATCAAGGCGCCAGCGCCACCGGCGCAGCCTCGGCCCAGGTGCTCGCGTCGGCCCGCTCGCTCGCAAACGAGAGCAGCAGCCTCAAGGCCGAAGTCGAGAAATTCCTCAATACCGTGCGCGCCGCCTAAGGCGACGCAAACCCCAGAGCCGCCAGCAACGCGTCGACGCGAACGACGACGGCTGCCCGCTCGCCATCAAGAAATTAAGCCAAGAAGGAGTGCCTATGACTATCGACATGACATCAGCCGATGCCGTGGAGCGGATGGCCGATCTGATCAGGCGTCAGCATCCGTCGCTCGACACCATGCTGCTTTCGCCGGTCGGCGCATTCCAGAGCCGGACCGTCAGCCTTGAAACCTTGATGCGCGAAGTGACGGAGTGCCTCGCCGGGGCCTTTCGGCATCGCCCCGCGCACGATTTCCCGATGCTGTATTTCGCGTGCGGCAAGGCTCGGGTCGGATCGACGGCGCTGAGCAACCTGTTCGGCATGACGGGAATGCCCTCCTACTACCAGCCGCTGAAAGCCATGCTGCGCGATGCGATGGTCGGCGAATCACTGACGCCCTGGACCCCGCCGTCGGCGACCGACCAGCCGCGCATCTTCAGCAAGGAGACGATCGGGCCCTATGTCCTCGCAGAGAGCCTGTTCAATCCGCTGCAGCTGTTGATCGAGGCGGGCTATCCGCGGGACCGGCTGCACCTCATCGCGCTCGATCGTGAGCCGGCGAGTGCATTGGCGTCGTGGCTCGACAAGCTGATCTCGCGTGCGCCGGCAAATACGCTGCTCGCACATTATGTTCTCGCCGCGCTCAGCGCCGCCCGGGTTGCAAGCTATGCCCGGCAACAGGGCGTTCCGGTCACGCATTACGTTTACGAGGCAAGCAAGGAAGCCGTATCGTCGGTTCGCGTCCTGTTCGACCGCATCGGCCTGTCCGGCAGCTTCACCGAAAACGCCGTGACCTCCTGGCGGGAGCCGGGCGAGGCGCAGGTGAACAATGCACGCGTCATTTTCCCAAGCGAAGCGGCCGTCTACAAGGTACCCAATCTGCACACCTCCGATACCGCCTATCGCTACCAGCGGCGCGCAACGCTCTCGCTGAGCGAAGCCCAACTGCACATGCTGGAGCGCTGCGGGGTCAACGATGTCTATCGCGCTGCGGTTTCGGCGTGCGTTCACGATCTCGGCCTCACCTCGACGACGTCGGAGCGGCTGTTCGGCGACAAGATCGGGACCGCCGCATGAGCACGTCAGATCTTGCGACCATGGCGGCGCCATCGCTCGCACCCGCCGGCAATGACGCGCCACGCGTCGCCAGCAGCCACCTCAAGCGCCTTGAGGCGGAAAGCATCCATATCTTCCGCGAGGTCGCGGCCGAATTCCGCAAGCCGGTCATGCTCTACTCGATCGGCAAGGATTCGTCGGTGCTGCTGCACCTGGCGATGAAGGCCTTCCATCCCGCCAAGCCGCCATTTCCGCTGCTGCATATCGACACGACCTGGAAGTTCCGCGAGATGATCGCGTTCCGCGACCAGCGGGCGCGTGAACTGGGTCTGGAGCTTCTGATCCACACCAATGCCGAGGGCCTCGCCCAGGGCATCGGCCCGTTCAGCCACGGCTCGGCGCTCTACACCGACGTCATGAAGACCCAGGCGCTGCGGCAGGCGCTCGATCTGCATCGCTTCGACGCCGCGATCGGCGGCGCGCGGCGCGACGAGGAGAAGTCGCGCGCCAAGGAGCGCATCTTCTCCCACCGCAGCACGGCACATCGCTGGGACCCGAAGAACCAGCGGCCCGAACTGTGGAGCCTCTACAACACGCTGCTCGCGCCCGGCGAGAGCATGCGGGTGTTTCCGCTGTCGAACTGGACCGAGCTCGACATCTGGGAATACATCCAGGTCGAGAACATCCCGATCGTCCCGCTCTACTACGCGGCGATGCGGCCGGCGGTCGAGCGCGACGGCGCGCTGATCATGGTCGACGACGATCGGATGCCGCTGCTGTCAGACGAAGTGCCGCAATTGCATTCGATCCGGTTTCGCACCTTGGGCTGCTATCCGCTCACGGGCGCGACGCCGTCGACGGCGGCTGACCTGCCTGCGATCGTCAGAGAGATGATGGCCTCGAAGACCTCGGAGCGGCAGGGTCGTATCATCGACCGCGACAGCTCGGCGTCGATGGAGCGCAAGAAAGTTGAGGGCTACTTCTGATGGCTTTGCTGGAAACGACTTTGGACGGCCGTCGCGCCGCGCCGTCTGCTCACGACGACAAGCCGACGCTGCGTTTCGTCACCTGCGGCAGCGTCGACGACGGCAAGAGCACGCTGGTCGGCCGCCTGCTCTATGATTCCAAGATGCTGCTCGACGATCAGCTTGGATACGCTGACCTCCGACAGCAAGGTCTCCGGCACCGCCGGCGCGCAGCTCGATTTCGCGCTGCTGGTCGACGGCCTGCAGGCAGAGCGTGAGCAGGGCATCACCATCGACGTCGCCTATCGCTTCTTTGCGACCCAGCGGCGCCGGTTCGTGGTCGCCGATACGCCGGGCCACGTGCAGTACACCCGCAACATGGCGACCGGCGCCTCCAATGCCGATCTTGCCGTGGTGCTGGTCGACGCACGCAAGGGGGTGATCACGCAAACCCGGCGCCATGCCCACATTCTCGGCCTGCTCGGCGTTCGCCACGTCGTGCTGGCGGTGAACAAGATGGACCTGGTCGACGTTCGATGCCGATCGCTTCACGTCGATCGCCGTCGAATTCCGCATGCTGGCCGAGCAGCTCGGCATTCACGACGTCCAGTGCATCCCGGTCGTGGCATGCGACGGCGACAACATCTTCGCCTCGAGCGCGCGGATGCCCTGGTACACCGGGCGGACGGTGATGGACTATCTCGAGTTGGTCGACGTCAGCGGGCGGCATCCAGGACCGGCCGTTCCGGCTCGCGGTGCAATGGGTCAACCGGCCGAACGCCGACTTTCGCGGCTTCTGCGGACGCATCGCCAGTGGCACCATTCGGCCGGGCGACCCGATCAGCGTGCAGCCTTCGGGCCGCACCAGCCATGTCTCCGCCATCGTCACGGCTGACGGACAGCTCGATCATGCGACCGCTGGCCAATCGGTGACGCTGCTGCTGACCGACGAGGTCGATGCCAGCCGCGGCGACGTGCTGACGTCCGGAACAGCGCCGATCGTCTCCGATCAGCTCGGCGCGCATCTCGTCTGGTTCGACGACGACGCGATGCTTCCGGGCCGGCGCTACGTGCTGAAATCCGGCACGTCATCCATCGGCGCGGTGATCTCGACCTTGAAGCACCGAGTCGAGATCGACACCATGGCGCAGCAGGCTGCGACCACGCTTGATGCCAACGAGATCGGCTGCGTCAATCTCAGTCTCGATCGGCCGCTGGTCTGCGAGGCCTATCGCGACGACCGCGAACTCGGCAGCTTCATCCTGGTCGACCCGATCACGCGCCGCACGGTCGCGGCCGGCCTGATCGATTTCTCGCTGCGCCGTGCCGACAACATCCGCTGGCAGACGCTCGACATCGACAAATCGGTACGCGCCCGCCTGAAGCAGCAGCGGCCTTGCGTGCTCTGGTTCACGGGCTTCAGCGGCGCCGGCAAATCGACCATCGCCAATCTGGTGGACCGGCGCCTCTGCGAGCTCGGCCGCCACACCGCGCTGCTCGACGGCGACAATCTACGCCATGGCATCAACCGCGATCTCGGCTTTACAACCGAGGCGCGAGTCGAGAACATGCGGCGCGTCACCGAGATCGCGAGCCTGTTCGTCGATGCCGGCCTGATCACGCTGGTGTCGCTGATCTCGCCATTCCGGTCCGATCGCGACATGGCCCGGAGCCGGCTCGATGCCGGCGAGTTCATCGAGATCCATGTCGCAACGCCGCTTCAGGATTGCGAAAGCCGGGATCCAAAAGGACTCTATCGCAGGGCGCGCGCGGGCGAGCTGCCGAACTTCACCGGCATCGACCAGCCCTATGAGCGACCTGCCGCCGCGGAGATTACGATCGACACCGCAACGATGTCGGCCGACGCGGCCTGCGAGCTGATCGTCGCCTACCTACGCCAGCACCACTATCTGTGACCGCGCGACGTCGTCTCCGGACACCGGAGACGACGTCGCGCTTCAGAAGTCCGAAGCGATTCCCTTGCGCTCCCAATCGCCGTAGCGAGTTGGCTCTGGCCCCTTGGGTCCCTGCAACTCCTTCGGCATCGTCTCTGCATGTTCTTTGGCATGCTCAGCGGCCGCGCGCCGCCGTGCATCCGCCTCGGCGAGCGCCCGCTGGGCCGCCGGAGCGAGTACCCTGCGCGGCAGTTCCGTTGCCGCAGGCTTGGACGAATTGTCGCTCATCTCGTCATTCCACCGTTGAACCGATCTGCGTCAACCGCATCAGATCGTATGCCGCTACGCCAAAAGCCAGGGCTAAAAAGTTCGGCAAGGTTTCTTATATTTGGCTTATTCTCGTGACAGAGGTCCCGCAGCTCTCATGGCATGCGCCGGATCGTCGCGGAACTGCCTTCTTCCTGCGAGTGACTTTCCAGCATGCCTCCACCGCGATATGCGACCCCATCCGAAGTGCCGGGCCTCGCGGCGCGGCGAATTGCGGCTGACGTGATCGATGGGGTCCTTCACAAGCATCGCACCCTGGACGATCAGCTCGACGGCGCCGGCGCGAATCCCGGGCTGAAGCAGCTCGCCGATCGTGACCGCGCGCTGATGCGTCGGCTGGTGGCGACGACCTTGCGCCGCCTCGGCACCCTCGGGCACGTGTTGTCGCGGCTGCTCGACCGTGGCATTCCGACCGATGCGCCGCGGGCGCAGAGCGCGCTCCTGATCGGCGCGGCGCAGATTCTCTGGATGGATGTCCCGGACCACGCGGCGGTCGATCTGTCGGTGCGACTGGTCCAGGCCGACCGGCGTGCCGCGAAATATGCCGGGCTCGTCAACGCCGTGCTGCGCCGTTGCGCACGCGAAGGCGCAGCCCTGGTCGAGGAAGTCAATGGCCATGCGCTCGATATCGCGCCCTGGCTGCTCAAGCGCTGGGCCGCCCATTACGGCGAAGCGACCGCCAAGGATATCGCCGCGGCGCTCGGCCACGAACCGTCGCTCGATCTGACCGTCAAGTCCGAACCCGAGCAATGGGCCACGCGCCTGCATGGCGAGGCGCTGCCGACCGGAACCGTGCGGACGCTGCTGCACGGCTCGGTCACCATGCTGCCGGGCTTCGCCGAAGGCCAATGGTGGGTTCAGGACGCCGCTGCGGCGCTGCCGGCCCGGCTGATCGGCGACATTGCAGGCCGGCAGATCGTCGACCTCTGCGCAGCGCCCGGCGGCAAGACTGCGCAGCTCGCCCAGGCCGGTGCCCGCGTCACGGCCGTCGATCGATCGCCGGCGCGGATGGCGCGGCTCAAGGACAACATGTCGCGGCTGCAGTTCGAGGTCGACACTGTGGTGTCCGACGCTGCGGAATGGCAGCCGGCAGAAAACGGCGGCTTTGACGGCATTCTGGTCGACGCGCCCTGCACGTCGACGGGCACGATCCGCCGCCATCCCGATGTCGGCTGGTTACGGCAGGAGGCCGATGTCGCCACGATGTCGGCACTGCAGCAGCGTCTGGTACGGAAGGCGGTCGCGCTGCTGAAGCCCGGCGGAATGCTGGTCTACTGCACCTGCTCGCTGGAGCCCGAGGAGGGCGAGCAGATCATCGAAGGGCTGCTTGCAGACGAGACAGGCCTGCGGCGCGTTCCTATCAGCCCGAGCGAGGTCGCGGGCCTGTCGGAGATCGTCACCGTCGGCGGGCGATCTGCGCACCCTGCCCTGCCATCTGCCCCATCAGGATCCCCGGCTCGGCGGCCTCGATGGCTTCTATGCCGCCCGCCTGGTGCGGCAGGGCTGACCCGGCGTCGCACGCCTGACAGAAGCCAACGAGCTGGTCCGGACGGTGAATAAGGCCCCGGCCCGGCTTGGCGGTGCCAAAGCGGGGGTGCTACAATGGCTCCATTAGTTAATTCCTGATTTTACACCAGATTTTGCTCCGGCGGCGATGCTGCGCCGAAGTGGAAAATGGTGTATCGGCGGCATTACCGATTTACTTCGCGCTCATTCACGAGCCCTCACAATCCAAGGCAAGGCGTGTCCGCCGCTCAACGCAGACGCATTTCGACGCTGGTCATGGGGCGCTTCGCGCGCAGCACGGTCGCGCATGTCAGCGGCGTGACGGTGTCGGCGGCCGGGCTGTGGCCGGGCCGCGCCGACCGGCTGGTGATCGCACCGCACGATTTGCGCACCGCCGATGCCACCCGCGCCGCCGAGATCTATGCCGGCCGCTTCGTGTTCGCCGGCAAGATCGTCACCTGCCACGGCCGCTCGATCTTCGATCTCGAACCGCCTTCCGAGGATTGGGAGGTGGCACTGCTCGGCTTCGGCTGGCTGCGGCATTTGCGCGCCGCCGACACCGCGCTGACCCGCGCCAACGCCCGCGCCCTGGTCGACGACTGGATCACCAATCAGATCGGCCGCCATCCGATCAGCCGCCGCGCCGACGTGCTGGCGCGCCGGGTGATCTCGCTGTTGTCACAGGCGCCGCTGGTGCTGGCAGATTCCGACGGCAAGTTCTACCGGCGCTATCTGCGCGGGCTGACCCGCGAAATCCGCTATCTGCGCTATGCGATGATCGACATTCCTGACGGAGTGCCGCGGCTGCAGGTGCTGATCGCGCTGTGCTATGCCTCGCTCTGCCTCGCCAACCAGACCAAGCATATCCGCGGCGCCAGCCGCAAACTCTCCGAAGAGCTGCAGCGCCAGATCCTGCCCGATGGCGGCCATGTCTCGCGCAATCCCGGCGCGCTGGTCGAGCTTCTGATCGATCTGCTTGCCGCTGCGCCAGACCTTTGCCGCACGCAACATCGCGCCGCCGCCGGCGCTGCTCAACGCGATCGATCGCATGATGCCGATGCTGCGCTTCTTCCGGCATGGCGATGGCGCGATGGCGCTGTTCAACGGCATGGGCGGCACCCCCTCCGATCTGCTGGCAACGCTGCTCGCCTACGACGACACCCACGGCACGCCGATGGCCAGCATGCCGCATTCCGGCTTCCAGCGGCTCGATGCCAACGCCATGACGGTGATCATGGACACCGGCATGCCGCCGCCGCCGCATTGGAGCCATGAGGCCCATGCGGGCTGCCTCGCGTTCGAGCTGTCATCCGGCACCTGCCGGATCGTGATCAATTGCGGCATGCCGTCCAGCGGCCGCGACAACTGGCGCAGCTTCGCCCGCAGCACCGTGGCACATTCGACGCTGGCCTATCACAACACCTCGTCGTGCCAGTTCGTCGAGATGTCGGCGATGAAGCGGCTGCTGCATGGCGCGCCGATCGTCTCCGGTCCGAGCCGGGTGGAGAATTTCCGCGAGGTGGTGCCCGACGGCACCGTGCTCTCCACCTCGCATAACGGCTACGCCGCGAAGTTCGGGCTGATCCACCGCCGCGTCCTGGTGGTCGCCAATGACGGCACCCGGCTCGACGGCGAGGACACCGTGACGCCGGCGCAGGGCGCGCGGCTGCGCGGCGCAGGCTCCGACTACGCGCTGCGTTTTCATCTGCACCCTGCGGTCAAGGCGAGCACGCTCAATGACGGGCGCGGCGTCATGCTGGTGCTGCCCAATCGCGAGGTCTGGACCTTCGAGGCGCTCGACGACAAGATCGGCCTCGAGGACAGCGTGTTCCTGGCCGGCAATGACGGTCCGCGCCGCACCACGCAGCTCGTGATCCGGCAGGATGCGCGCCACGCCGCCTCGATCCGCTGGAGCTTCATCCGAACCTCGGCAGCCGACGACAGCGGGCGGCGGAACCGGCGCGATCCGGAACAGCATCTGAAGCCGTTGACCGTCGGCAGGCCGGGCATGTTGTCGCCGCCGCCGAAAGCTGCTAACTACCGGCTGCTCGCGCGACTGGCGACACGTGCTGGGGATTGAATCCGCAGCACCCGGATGGAGCACCATCGGGAAGCGCGAGATGATCTGCCGCGCGCCTGGGCATAGATTTCCCTTATCACAAGAGGATTTTGCCCGATGACCAATCAGCTTCGCCCCGTCACCCGCGCCCTGCTCTCCGTGTCCGACAAGACCGGCCTGATCGAATTCGCCCGCTCGCTTGCCGCGCGCGGCGTCGAGCTGGTCTCGACCGGAGGCACAGCGAAAGCGATCGCCGCCGCCGGATTGAAGGTGTCCGACGTCTCCGACCTCACCGGCTTTCCCGAGATGATGGACGGCCGGGTCAAGACCCTGCATCCGAAGGTGCATGGCGGCCTGCTCGCGATCCGCGACAATGCCGAGCACGCGCAGGCGATGAAGACGCATGGCATCGCGCCGATCGATCTTCTTGGTCGTCAATCTCTATCCGTTCGAATCGACCGTCGAGAAGGGCGGTGATTTCGACGACTGCATCGAGAATATCGATATCGGCGGCCCGGCGATGATCCGCGCCGCCGCGAAGAACCACGAAGACGTCGCCGTGGTGGTCGATACGCACGACTACCAGGCCGTGCTCGAGGAGCTCGCCGCCCATGACGGCGCGACCACGCGGGCGCTGCGCCGCCGCCTCGCCGCCAAGGCCTATGCGCGCACTGCCGCCTATGATGCGGCGATCTCGAACTGGTTCACCGGCGAGCTCAAGACCGACGCGCCGGACTATCGCGCCTTCGGCGGCCGGCTGATCCAGGCGCTGCGCTACGGCGAGAACCCGCATCAGCATGCGGCGTTCTACGCCCTGCCCGGCCGCCGGCCCGGCGTCGCCACCGCGCGCCAGCTGCAGGGCAAGGAGCTGTCCTACAACAACATCAACGACACCGACGCGGCCTATGAGTGCATCGCCGAGTTCGATCCGACGCGCACCGCGGCCTGCGTGATCGTCAAGCACGCCAACCCCTGCGGCGTCGCCGAGGGCGCTGACCTCGTCTCCGCCTATCAGAAGGCGCTGGCCTGCGATTCCACCTCGGCCTATGGCGGCATCATCGCGATGAACCGGACCCTGGACGCCGACACCGCGCGCGCCATCACCGGCATCTTCACCGAGGTCATCATCGCGCCTGACGCCACCGAGGAGGCGATCGCGATCATCGCCGGCCGCAAGAATCTGCGGCTCCTGCTCGCCGGCAGCCTGCCCGATCCGCGCGCGCCGGGGCTGACGGCGAAGACCGTTGCCGGCGGCCTGCTCGTGCAGAGCCGCGACAATGCCGTGGTCGACGACATGACCTTCAAGGTCGTCACCAAGCGTGCGCCGACCGACGCCGAAATGCGCGACCTGAAATTCGCCTTCCGCGTCGCCAAACATGTGAAGTCCAACACCATCGTCTATGCCAAGGATCTCGCCACTGTCGGCATCGGCGCCGGCCAGATGAGCCGGGTCGATTCGGCGCGAATCGCGGCACGCAAGGCCGAAGACGCAGCGAGGGAGTTGAAGCTCGCCGAGCCGCTGACCAAGGGCTCGGTGGTGGCGTCAGACGCCTTCTTCCCGTTCGCCGACGGCATGCTGGCCTGTGTCGAAGCCGGCGCCACCGCGGTGGTGCAGCCCGGCGGCTCGATGCGCGACGACGAAGTGATCAAGGCCGCCGACGAGCACGGCATCGCCATGGTGTTGTCAGGCGTCAGGCATTTCCGGCACTAACTGCGCCGACAAACTCCGCCGTCAATCCGGGATGCGCCGAGGGCGCAGGCCCGGAATGACGGCGGAGCAATTTTCAGGCACGGACCTTCACCTTCGCCAACAACACCAACCCCACCACGAAGAACAGCACCAGCATCGCCATGCCGGCCTTCTGGCTTGCGGTGATCGACGTCACGATGCCGATCAGCAGCGGGCCGATGAAGGACGTGACTTTTCCGGTGAGTGCAAACAGCCCGAAATACTGCGCGACGCGATCCTTCGGCGCCATCCGCACCAGCAGGGAGCGCGAGGCCGCCTGCAGCGGCGCGCCGCAGGCGCCGATCACGCAGCCGAGCACGAGATAGGCGCGCTCGGCGCTGGAGGCGAACAGCGCGCCGCCGGGCTGCGGCGGCACGACTGGAATGAACAGGATCGAATCCGTGTTCACCAGCAGGATCGCGATGATCGCGAGCAGCAGCAGGGTCATGGTGCCGGCGATGACACGCTTCGGCCCGAAGGCATCGTCGAGCTTGCCGCCGATCCAGCCGCCGAAGGTGCCGGCGATCGCCAGGATGATGCCGAAAGTGCCGAGCTGGATCGTGTTCCAGCCGAAGATGCCGGCGGCATAGATGCCGCCGAATGCATAGAGCGAGATCAGGCCGTCGGTGTAGATCATGTTGGCGATCAGGAAGATCAGCATCGATCGCCGCTGCGGGCAGGCCGCGCAGCGTCTCCTTCAGCTCGCTCAAGTCCTTCGCGCAGCGCCACGCCGAGCCGGTGCCGTCGCCGGATAATCCGGCGTGAACAGAAACATCGGCAGCACGAACACGATGAACCAGATGCCGGTGAGCGGGCCGGAGATGCGGTCGCCCTCATGCATCGCCGGATCGAGCCCGAACAGTGGCGTCAGTCCGAACAGCGTGCGGCCGCTGTCCGGATTGGCGGCGAGGAATCCGAGCACCAGAATCAGCGACAGGATGCCGCCGACATAACCGGTCGCCCAGCCGGTGCCGGACAGCCGGCCGATCCGCTCCGGCGGCACCAGTGTCGGCATCATCGCATTGTTGAACACGGTCGCGAATTCGACGCCGATGGTGGCGAGTACGTAAGATCCGAGCAGCGGCGCGATCAGCTCCGGCTGACCCGGCGCACCGATCCACATCAGGCTGGCGCCGATCACCAGCATGGCGCCGAACGCCGCGATCCACGGCTTGCGGCGGCCGGTGGCGTCCGCAATGGCGCCGAGCAGCGGCGACAGCAGCGCGATGACGATGCCAGCCATGGCGGTCGCAAAACCCCACAGCGCCTGGCCGTCGGCGGCATTCGGCGCGATATGCGTGGCGAAATAAGGTGCGAACACGAAGGTGGTGATCAGGGTGAAATATGGCTGCGCCGCCCAATCGAAGAAGATCCAGCTCACCACGGCGCGACGCGGCGGATAGCTGCGCGGAAAGACCGCGTCGGATGAGACAATCGATGTCGCCGTCATTCCAAAATGTCCTTCGATGGTGCGCCGTCATGTTTGGCTTTCGAGCCGGCGCCCTATAGCATCCGAAGCTGCCCAATTTGATGTCGGTCAACGGTGAATTTTGATGAACGCATCTTGCTTCACCCGGCGGCGGCTCCTGCTTGCCCTCGCATTATCGATCGCCGTTCTGGTGCCGGCGACCGCGCAGGACCTGCGGCGCAGCGGCTACACCCCGCCGCCGCTCGACAGCGTTCATGCCGGTTTCGGCCGAGCAAGGCATGGTGGTGGCGCAGGAGAAGATCGCGGCCCGGATCGGGACCGAGATCCTGCGCCAGGGCGGCAATGCGATCGATGCGGCGGTGGCCACCGGCTTTGCGATGGCGGTGACCTATCCGCGCGCCGGCAATATCGGCGGCGGCGGCTTCATGGTGATCCATCTCAGGCAGCGCAACGAGGACGTCGCGATCGACTATCGCGAGGCCGCGCCCGCCGCGACCACGAAAGACATCTTTCTCGGCGCCGACGGCAAGCCTGATAACGACAAGTCGCGCAATTCCGCGCTGGCGATCGGCGTGCCCGGCACCGTCGCGGGACTGGCGCTGGCGCTCGACAAATATGGCTCCGGCCATTTCACGCTTGGGCCAGTTGCTGCAGCCGGCGATTGCGCTGGCGCGCGACGGCTTCGTGATGACCGACGACATGGCCGACAGCCTGCCGGACTGGTATCAGCGGCTGGCGACGATGGCCGGCAAGCACGCAGGATCTTCTCGCGCGACGACGGCACGCCGCTGCGCGACGGCGACCGGCTGGTACAGCCCGATCTCGCGGATACACTGAGCGCGATTGCCGAGCAGGGACCGCGCGGCTTCTACGAGGGACCGGTCGCGGAGAAGCTCGCCAAGGGCATTCAGGATGCCGGCGGCATCATGACGACGGACGACCTGAAATCCTACCAGCCGGTGATCCGCACGCCGGTGCGCGGGACCTATCGCGGCTATGACATCGTCTCGATGCCGCTGCCGTCTTCCGGCGGCACCGTGCTGCTGGAGATGCTGAACATCCTCGAAGGCTATCAGCTCGGCGATCTCAAGCAGGGCAGCGCCGCCTCGCTGCATCTGTTGATCGAGGCGATGAAGCGCGCCTATGCCGACCGTGCCCGCTATCTCGGCGATCCTGCCTTCGTCGACGCACCCGTCAACGTGATGCTGTCGAAGGATTACGCGGCGAAGCAGCGCGCCAGCATCGATCCCGACCACGCCACTGCGGCCGCCGACGTGCTGCAGGTGCAGCCGCTGCACGAAGGCAGCAACACCACGCATTTCTCCGTAGTCGACAGCATCGGCAATGCCGTCAGCAACACCTACACGCTGAACTTTCCCTTTGGCGTCGGCCTGGTCCCCGACGGCACCGGCGTGCTGCTGAACAACGAGCTCGACGATTTCACCGCTGCCGTCGGCGCCTCCAACGCGTTCGGCCTGGTCGGCTTCGAGGCCAATCTGCCCGGGCCGGGAAAGCGGCCGCTGTCCTCGATGTCGCCGACCATCGTGCTGAAGGATGGCAAGCTGGTGCTGGTGACGGGATCGCCGGGCGGCAGCCGCATCATCTCGACGGTGCTGCAGGTGATCGTCGACGTCATCGACTATCACATGGACATCGCGCAGGCGGTGGCGGCGCCGCGGCTGCATCATCAATGGATGCCGGACGAGGTGCGGATCGAGCGCGGCTTCCCGAGCGAGGTGCTGGCTGAGCTCGCGCGCAAAGGGCCACCGCATCGTTCAGCCGATGGGCGAGACCTCCGCCAACTCGATCCTGGTGACGCCAAATGGCCTGCTCGGCGCGCCCGACCCGCGCACACGCGGCGCGGAAGCCGCGCCACAATGAGTTGATGGCCGGTTGGACTTGAGGAGAGGTTGCCTGCCATCCCTGCCGGGATAGATTGCGCGATATGCGCATCACAAGACGGGCTGCGGCATCCTTGCCGACAGCACGCGTATTCCCGGAGGAAACCGCATGAGCACCGCCGAGCCATCGCAGGCCATCGAGACCGCTGCGATCGAAGATACCAGCCTGCTCGCGTTCTATCGCGACATGAGTTCATCCGAACGGCACACCTTCTGGGCCTGCGCGGCCGGCTGGGCGCTCGACGGCATGGACTTCATGATCTACCCGCTGGTGATCGGCACCATCATCGCGCTGTGGAAGGTCGATGCCGGCCTGGCCGGCCTCGCCGGCACCGTGACGCTTGCTCTCCTCGGCGATCGGCGGCTGGCTCGGCGGCTATGTCGCCGACCGTGTCGGCCGGGTCAGGACGCTGCAGTTCACGATCCTCTGGTTCTCCTTCTTCTCGCTGCTCTGCGCGCTGGCGCAGAATTTCGAGCAGCTCCTGATCGCGCGCGCGGTGCTCGGCCTGGGCTTCGGCGGCGAATGGGCAGCCGGCGCGGTGCTGATGGGCGAGGCGATCCGGCCGCAATATCGCGGCCGCGCGGTCGGCTCGGTGCAGTCGGGCTGGGCGGTCGGCTGGGGCCTCGCGGTGCTGTCGCAGGCGATCCTGTTCTCGGTGTTGCCTCGCGGAGAGCGCGTGGCGCTGGATGTTCGTGGTCGGCGCGCTACCGGCGCTGCTGGTGTTCTATCTCCGCCGCTATGTCAGCGAGCCCGAGGTCGCCGTGGCCACCCGCGTGCAGCAGGCGGCAAGCCGGCGATCAGCCGCAGCTCTGGGAGATTTTCTCCGGTCCCATCCTGAAGACCACGATCCTGGCCTCGCTGGTCGCGACCGGATGCCAGGGCGGCTACTACGCAATCACCTTCTGGGTGCCGCGCTTCCTCACCACCGAGCGCAAGCTGTCGATCGTCAGCTCCACCGGCTATCTCTCGGCCCTGATCATCGGCTCCTTCATCGGTTATCTGGTCGGCGCCTGGCTCGCCGACCGCATCGGCCGGCGCAACCTGTTCCTGATCTTCTCGCTCGGCGCCATCGCGGTGGTGCTGCTCTACACCCAGCTGCCGCTCTCCAACGAGATCCTCTGGGTGCTGGGCTTCCCGCTCGGCTTCTTCGCCTCGGGCTATTTCTCCGGCATGGGCGCCTTCCTGACCGAGCTCTATCCGACGCGGCTGCGCGGCTCGGGCCAGGGCTTCTGCTACAATTTCGGCCGCGGCATCGGCGCGCTGTTCCCTTATCTGGTCGGCGCGCTCTCGGCCTCGACCTCGCTCGCCAATGCGATCGCGATCTTCGCGGTCGTGGCCTACGCCGTGTTCTTCATCGCCGCCTACGCGTTGCCGGAGACGCGCGGGCGGGTGCTGCAGGCGGGCGGGTGATGATGACGTCAGTGACGCTGCGCTATCACCTTGTCGTCATTGCGAGGAGCGAAGCGACGAAGCAAGCCACAGTCTGTTTTCGCGGAGACATTCTTGATTGCTTCGCTTCACTCGCAATAACGAAGTTGACTTACCGGCCCACCTGATACGGCCCGCCCTTCTCCATCGCACGCTGATAGGCGGGTCGCTTCGTCGATCCGGTCGAGAAAATCCATCGCCCGCGGATGGCCCTGCTCCAGCCCGCCGCGCGCGGCCGCCGCCTGCAGCGGAAAGCTCATCTGGATATCAGCCGCGGTGAACTCATCGCCGGCGAACCACTCGCTCTTCTGCAGCTCGCTTTCCCAGAAAGCCATGTGCTGCTTGAGCTGCGGAATGACCAGCGTGGTCAGCGTCTGGCTCGACACCTTGCGCACCAGCGGGCGCAACAGCGCCCGGCGCACGCTTCGGCATGATGTTGAACAGCAGCTTCAGCAGCAGCAGCGGCATCGCCGAGCCCTCGGCATAATGCAGCCAATAGGTATAGCGCAGCCGCTCCGGCGTGCTCGGCGGCGGGATCAGCCGGCCGTCGCCATAGGTCTCGATGAGGTATTCGACGATCGCGCCGGATTCGGCGACCACATTGCCATTGTCGGTGATGACGGGAGACTTGCCGAGCGGATGGATCGCCCGCAGCTCCGGCGGCGCCCGCATGTCGGGCTGCCGCTCATAGCGGACGATCTGGTAGGGCACGCCGAGCTCTTCGAGCAGCCACAGCACGCGTTGCGAGCGGGAGTTGTTGAGGTGATGGACGGTCAGCATCGAATCCCGGGCCTGATCGAGTGGGTCGCGCCGATCCGTAGCAGGCTGCTCGTGATCGCGCGATGTGGCGAAGGCGACAGCGCGCGCGAAATATTTCACCCGGGCAATATTGACAAAGAATATTATCCGGATATAAAGCGGCGCACCCGTACCGGAGCACTGCCATGACCCCGACCTTCACCGCCTTCGCAGGCTTGCAGCGGCTGGCCAGCGGCGCGCTTGCCGAGGTCGCGCTTGCGGTGAAGCACGCCGGCGCGACGCCGGCCCCGATCGCGATCTTCGACGACCGCACCGGGCGGGCGGTCGATCTCGACCTGCGGGGCAGCGATGCCGACATCCTGGCGCGGCTGCCGCAGAACGCGGTCGACGACGTGCCATGCGTGCCGGCAGCGAGCGAGCCACGCGGCCGCGGACGGCCGAAGCTCGGCGTCGTCGCGCGCGAGGTGACGCTGCTGCCGCGCCACTGGGAATGGCTGAACGCGCAGCCCGGCGGCGCCTCGGTCGCCCTGCGCAAGCTGGTCGATGACGCCAGACGTGCGAGCGGCGACAGGGACCGGGCGCGCGAAGCGCGCGATGCCGCCTACCACTTCATGTCGGGCATTGCGGGCAACCATCGCAAATTTCGAGGAAGCGGCGCGCGCGCTATTTGCCGATGATCGGCGCCGTTTTGCCGAGTTGATCGCCGAGTGGCCGGCGGACATTCGCGATCATGTCATCGCACTCGCCTATCGCGACCGTGCCGACTGAACGACCTGCGGACTGACCGACCGAACTGTCCGCACGCTTAATCGCTATTTTTTCAACGTGACCGCGTGCGACGCAATGCATGCGCGCCGTGGCCGACAGGATGCAATCCCGTGTCGAACCTTCCGCCGCTTCGCAAGCCGTTCCTGATCTTCCTGGCGCCGATGATGCTCAGCAACATCCTGCAGGCGCTGTTCGGCACCATCAACAACGTCTATCTCGGCCAGATGATCGGCGTCGATGCGCTCGCCGCCGTCTCCGTGTTCTTTCCGGCGATGTTCTTCTTCATCTCCTTCGTGCTGGGGCTTGCCTCGGGCGCCGGGGTGCTGATCGGGCAGGCCTGGGGCGCGCGCGAGATCGGCAAGGTCAAGACCATCGCCGGCACCACTTTGACGGTGACCCTGCTGATCGGCGCCACGATCGCAGTGCTCGGCGGGCTGTTCAGCCACCAGCTGATGACCGTGCTCGCGACGCCGGAGAACATCCGCGATGCCGCCGCCAGCTACGCGCGCATCATGATGCTGGCGATGCCGCTGACATTCACCTTCATTCTGATCACGGCATTGATGCGTGGCGTGGGCGACACCGTTACCCCACTGCTGGCGCTGGCCGTGTCCACGGTCATCGGACTGATGGTGACGCCGGCCCTGATCCGCGGCTGGTTCGGGCTGCCGCAGCTTGGCGTCGCCAGCGCGGCCTGCGCATCCGCGGTGTCGAGCTTGCTGACGCTGATCTGGCTCAATTTGTACCTGCGCCGCCGCAAGCATCCGCTGGCCTTCGATGCTGCGTTCCTGCGCGGCATGCGGCTCGACCCGCATCTGCTGCGGATCGTGCTCCGCCTCGGCATTCCAGCCGCTCTCAACATGATCGTGATGTCGACGGCCGAGATGGTGCTGCTCGGCCTGGTCAACAGCTTTGGCTCAGGCGCCACCGCCGCCTATGGCGCCGTCAACCAGGTGCTGAGCTATGTGCAGTTCCCGGCGATATCGATCGCGATCTCGGTCTCGATCTTCGGCGCCCAGGCGATCGGCCGCGGCGACGCCAAGCAGATCGGCCGCATCGTCCGCACCGGGATCGAGATGAACGTGGTGCTGACCGGCAGCCTGGTCGCGATCGCCTATTTGTTCTCGCGCATCCTGATGGGCTTCTTCATCACCGATCCTGATGTGATCGAGCTCGCGCAACGCTCGCTGCACATCGTGCTGTGGAGCTCGGTCGCGTTCGGCATGTCGACGACGTTTTCGGCGGCGATGCGCGCCAGCGGCACCGTGTGGGCGCCGCTCTCGATCTCGATGCTGACGATCGCATGCGTCGAGGTGCCCTCGGCGATTGCTCTCAGTCACATCTTCGGGATCGACGGCGTCTGGCTCGCCTACCCGATCACGTTCTGCACCATGCTGCTGCTGCAGATGAGCTTCTACCTGCTGGTCTGGCGCAAGCGTACCATTACCCGCCTCGTCTGACGGAGCTCGCGCGCCTGCCGCCGCGCGCAATATGACGGTCATCATAAACAGCTGGACGCGGCCGGCACCCTGGACCACAATGCCGGAAAATCCAGGGAGACCGTCCGTGAGCCCAGCCGCCCCGCAGTTCCTGTTCGATTTCGGCAGCCCCAACGCCTTTCTCAGCCATGAGGCGATACCGGCGATCGAGCAACGGATCGGCGTCAAGTTCAACTATGTGCCGGTGCTGCTCGGCGGCATCTTCAAGGCCACCAACAACAAGTCGCCAGCCGAGACGCTCGCAGGCGTCAAGAACAAGCGCGAGTTTCACGCCATCGAGACCGAACGTTTCGTCAAGCGTTTCCACGTCGAGCCTTATGTTTGGAACCCGCATTTTCCGGTCAACACGCTGAACCTGATGCGCGCCGCGATCGCCGCCCAGCTCGAGGGCGTGTTCGAGGCCTATGTCGACGCCGCCTTCCACCACATGTGGCGCGAGCCGAAGAAGATGGACGATCCGGAGGTCGCGACAGCGGCGCTCAATTCATCCGGGCTCGACGGCGCCAAGCTGCTCGCGCGCGCGCAGGAGCCGGAGGTGAAGGCGAAGCTGCTGGAGAACACGCAAAAGGCAGTCGAGCGCGGCGCGTTCGGCTCGCCCACCTTCTTCGTCGGCGACGAGATGTTCTTCGGCAAGGAGCAGCTGCGCGAGGTCGAAGAGATGGTGCTGGGTAAGTGACGCCGTCATTCCGGGCGCAGCCCGCAGGGCTGAACCCGGAGATCCCGAAGTGAGGCGCGAGATTCTCGGGTTCGATGCTTCGCGATGCGCCCCGGATGACAGGAGAGCAAGATGCAACAACGCAACGCCACTGTCGCGGTCGTCGGTGCCGGCGACTATATCGGCGCCGAGATCGTCAAGAAGTTCGCCGCCGAGGGCTTCACCGTGTTCGCCGGCCGGCGCAACGGCGACAAGCTCGCGCCGCTCGTGAAGGAGGTCGAGGACGCCGGCGGCCGCATCGTGGCGCGCGCGCTCGATGCGCGGAAGGAGGAGGAGACCACCGCCTTCCTCAATGAGGCCGACAAGCACGCGCCGCTGGAGGTCGTGATCTTCAATGTCGGCGCCAACGTCAACTTCCCGATCCTGGAAACCACCGATCGCGTCTTCCGCAAGGTCTGGGAGATGGCCTGCTGGGCCGGCTTCGTGACCGGCCGTGAGGCGGCGCGGCTGATGCTGCCGCGCGGTGGCGGCAAGATCTTCTTCACCGGCGCCACCGCGTCGCTGCGCGGCGGTCCCGGCTTTGCGGCATTTGCCTCCGCGAAATTCGGCCTGCGCGCAGTCGCGCAATCGATGGCGCGCGAATTGATGCCGCAGAACATCCATGTCGCCCACCTCATCATCGATTCCGGCGTCGACACCGCCTGGGTGCGCGAGCGCCGCGCACAGATCTGGGGCAAGGAGGCGCTCGACAATCCCGATCTGTTGATGCCGCCCGCCTCGGTCGCCGGTGCATATTGGCAGCTCTATCAGCAGCCGAAGAGCGCCTGGACGTTCGAGATGGAAATCCGGCCGTTTGGCGAAAAATGGTGAGTGGCGAATGGGGAGTAGCGAATAGCGAATGGAGGCCATCCCTATTCGCCACTCGCCATTCGCTACGCGCTGGCCCAATATCCATCCGCTCACAACGACAGGATCTGACAATGCGCATTCTCGTGGTCGGCGCCGGCGCGATCGGCGGCTATTTCGGCGGCCGGCTGCTGCAGTCCGGCGCCGACGTCACTTTTCTGGTGCGGCCGCGGCGCGCCGGCGAACTCGCCTCCGCCGGCCTCGTGATCAAGAGCCCGACCGGCGACGTCACGCTGAAGAACCCGCCGACCGTGCAGGCCGACACGCTCAAGGAGCACTTCGACGTCGTGCTGCTGAGCTGCAAGGCCTTCGATCTCGATGACGCCATCACCTCGTTCGCGCCCGCGGTCGGACCCGAACACCGCGATCATTCCGATGCTCAACGGCATGAAGCATCTCGACGTGCTCGACGCCAAGTTCGGCCACGCGCGTGTGCTCGGCGGCCTCTGCGCCATCGCGGCCACGCTTGAACGAGAAGCGCGAGGTGGTGCAGTTGCAGCCGATGCAGTCGCTGAGCTTCGGCGAGCGCGACGGCGGCAGTTCGGATCGCGTCCGCGCGATCTTCGAGATCTTCCAGCGCGGCAATTTCAATGCCGTCGCTGAGCGAGAACATCATGCAGGACATGTGGGAGAAATGGGTGTTCCTGGCTTCGCTCGCGGCCTCGACCACCCTGATGCAGGCGCCCGGTCGGCGTCATCCTCGCCGCCCCCGGCGGCAAGGATTTCCTGCTCGGCATGCTCGACGAATGCAGCGCGATCGCCGCCGCCGCCGGCTATGCGCCGGCGGGTCCGTTCTTCCAGCGCGTCTCAGGCATGCTGACCACCGAAGGCTCGCCGATGACGGCCTCGATGTTCCGCGACCTCAAGCAGGGCCTGCCGGTCGAAGCCGATCACGTCATCGGCGATCTGGTGGCGCGCGCGGATGCCGCGAAAGTGCCGGTGGCCGAAGCTGCGCATCGCCTACACGCATCTGAAGACGTATGAGGCGCAGCGGACAAAGAGCGCATAGAACGTCCTTGCTCCGATGTCGTCCCGGTCAGGCGCGCAACTGCGCGCCGAGAACGCCGGAACGACAATTTCCGTTTGGCAACAGGCAACTACAAATGCGCCAGATAATGCGCGAGCGCGGTGATCTCCTCGTCGCTGAGGGGATAGGCGACGTCGGCCATCGCGGCCTGCCCGCCGCCGGAGCGCACGCCTGATTTGTAGTCGTGCAGCGCCTTCACCAGATATTCCTCGCGCTGGCCGGCGATGCGCGCGACCGCCTTGGTGCCGGCGAAACTATCGGTGTGGCAGGAGGCGCAGCGTCGCCCGACGGCCGCCTGCTTGCCCTTTTCCGACAGATCCGGATTGTCGTCCTTGGCGCCCGACGGCGGCGTCAGCGAGGCGAAATAGGCGCCGAGATTGCGGATGTCCTCGTTGTTGAGCTGCTCGACGATCGGCTGCATCTGCTCGTTCTTGCGCGAGCCGGAGCGGAAATAGACCAGCTGCCACTGGATGTACTGATCGAGCTGGCCGGCGAGCGAGGGAATGTTCTCCATCTGCGAAATGCCGTTCTCGCCGTGGCAGCCGGCGCAGATTTCCGTCGCCTTGGCCTTGCCGGCGGCGAGATCGGCGGCCTGCACGAGCGAGGCGCCGGACAACCATACTGCTACGACGAGCGCGCCGCCGATCAGTGATGTTCCGCATCTTTTTCTCTCCAGGCGTCGATGGCCAGCCTGCACCGATAACGCTGTTATTGGTTGTTTTTGACATCACGATCAAAACAAAAGGCTGCGGCCGCCGTGAGGCAGCCGCAGCCCCTATGTCACGTCGTTACTTCTTGCTGTAGCTGATGCGATAGATCGCGCCGGCCCAATCGTCCGCCACCAGGATCGAGCCATCCTTGGCGAGCATGATGTCGTCGGGACGGCCGAGATAGCCCTGGTCGCCCTGGATCCAGCCGTCGGCGAACACCTCCTGCTTGGCGTTCTTGCCGTCAGGACCGACCGTCACGCGCATGATGCGCGCCACCCTGGTACTTATGCCGGTTCCAGGAGCCATGCTCGGCGATCAGGATGTTGTTCTTGTACTCGGCGGGAAACTGGTCGCCGGTATAGAACTTCATGCCGAGCGGCGCGACATGCGCGCCGAGATTGAGCACCGGCGGCGTGAACTCCGAGCACTTGTGGCCCATCGCGAATTTCGGATCCGGCATGTCACCCTCGTGGCAATAGGGATAGCCGAAATGCTCGCCCATCCTGTCGATCATGTTGAGCTTGTCGGAGGGCTTGTCGTCGCTGACCCAGTCGCGGGCGTTCTCGGTGAACCAGTACTTGCCGGTGCGCGGATCGACGTCGCCGCCGACGCTGTTGCGGACGCCGAGCGCCCAGATCTCGGCATTGCCGGTCTTGGGATCGACGCGGCGGATCTGCGACACCGAGGTCGGCGGAATGCCGATGTTGAAGGGCGGTCCGAACGGAATGTAGAACCAGCCATCCTTGTCCGCCGCGAGGTATTTCCAGCCATGCGCGGCATAGGACGGCATGTCGTCATAGACCACCTTGCCTTCGCCGAGCTTGTCGAGATTGTCCTCGGCGTTGTCGTAGCTGGATCAGCTTGTTGACCGCGATGACGTAGAGCGCGCCGTCCTGGAAGGCGAGGCCGGTCGGCATGTTCAGTCCCTTGAGGATGGTCTTGACCTCTTTCTTGCCGTCCTTGTCGGTGATCGCATAGACGTTGCCGAGGCCGAACGAGCCGACGAACAGCGTGCCCTTATCGCCCCAGGCCATCTGACGCGCGGCCAGCACGCCCGGCGCCCAGACCTCGATCTTGAAGCCTTCCGGCAGCTTGATCTTCTTGACGATGTCAGCGAGTTCGGCTCCGACGCGCCGGTCGGCGGGCCCGATGGCGGCGCCAGACCCTTCTGCTGCTCGGTCTCGTCGCCGAGGAACCAGTCATCCGGCGGATGGGTCCAGAACTCCTTGTTGCCGGATTCGTATTTCTTCAGCGGCTTGTCGTCTTGCGGCTTCTGCTGCGCGCTGGCGATGCTGGTCCCGGCGAGAAAGCCGATCGCTGCGAGCGCAAGAATGCCTCGATGGAAAACCGATTTCATCGCTTCACTCCCCTGGGCAGCCTCGAGGCTGCGACTGTTGTTTCTTTGTGGCGTTATTGTTGTTCGTTGCCGTGTCAGATCGCCCTTCCAAGCGGTCCTTGCCTGCCACCTCCTTGGGTCGTCAGGCCGAAAAATGTTATCACATCTTCGGCGTGTGAGAAGCGGCGCGATCAGGCTTCATCGTGCTCTCGCGAACAAAACCTCGACAGTCGGGCGAGAGCGGCAGTTGCTTTGCAACGCAAAAGGCCGACCATGAATACGCCGCAATAACGTCAATCGCCATCAGTCAGCATCTGTCTGATCGGCCCGCCCGAAGAGACGCCATCGCGCGCACGCGCGATGAGGTGATAAGAGAGCAGATATCGTGCTGGCAGCCATGCGCTGTTCGCGCGGCATGAACCGACCTCTCATTGTGTTTCGAGGACGCCGACCATGGCCAATTCTGTCCCAGCTCCCGATCCCTGCGGCCGGCGCCGGCGTGCTCGATCTGCTGCGGCAGTTCAGAACAGACCGCACCGCAGCCGCCGCCTACGGCGAGGCTTGTCCTCGCGCGCACGAAGGCCATCGAGCCGAAGCTGAAGGCTTTTGAATATCTGCCGACGGATCTTCGCACCGAAGAGCGGGCCGCTCGCCGGCATTCCGGTCGCGATCAAGGACATCATCGCCACCAAGGACATGCCGACGACCAACGGCTCGCCGATCTATCGGGATCATGTGCCGGCGGCCGATGCCTGGGTGGTCGAGAGGCTGCGCAATCTCGGCGCCACCATTTTCGGCAAGACGGTGTCGACCGAATTTGCCTGGCGCCATCCCGGTCCGACCGTCAATCCCTGGAATCCCGAACACACGCCGGGCGGCTCCTCGTCGGGATCGGCTGCGGCAGTGGCCGCCGGCCTGGTGCCGCTGGCGCTGGGCACGCAGACGCTCGGCTCGGTGATCCGTCCCGCCGCGTTCAACGGCGTGGTCGGCCTCAAGCCGAGCTTTGGCGCGATCCCGCGGGTCGGGCGTGCATCCGCTGAGCTTCTCGCTCGATCATGTCGGCTTTTTTGCCCGCCGCGTCGACGATGTCGCCTTCGCATTGTCGCTGCTGGCCGGCTCGAGCGATGGCGACGTTCATGGCCGTCCGCTGCCGGCGTTCACGGTTGATATCGACATGCGGCGTGATGCCGCTCGACCGGCCGCGGCTCGCCATCGTGCGGTTTGGCAAATATGAGCGTGCCGAGCCCGAGCAGAAGCAGGTGTTCGAGGCCACGATCGAAACGCTGCGCAGCGCCGGCGCCATCGTCGAGGATCTCGAACTTGCCGCGCTCGATGCGGTCAATTGGAGCGCGATCAATGCGATCATGCTGAGCGAGGCGACCGTGATCTTCTCCGACCTGATCGCGCGTTTCCCGGATCGCGTCAGCGACGTGATGAAGGGGCATGTCGAGACCGGCAAGACCAAATCGGCGATGGAGTATCTCGCCGCCAAGGCCGCGCAGGAGAAGCGGCGCGCGGCGCTCTCTACTGAGCTCGAAGGCTATGACGCGGTGCTCACCTTGCCGGCCTTCGGCGAGGCGCCGCACGGGCTGACATCGACCGGCGACGCCGAATATTGCGCGCCCTGGACCTTCCTCGGCGCGCCGGCCGTGACTCTGCCGGCAGGCTTCGGCAGGAACGGATTGCCGCTGGGAATACAGATCACGGGCCGGTATCGCGATGATGTCAGAGTGTTGCGTGTCGCAAAATGGGTCGAGGCGACGCTCGGCTTCGATCCCGGCGTCGCGACGCTGTCGCGTTAACGCAACGCCCCGTTACGGGAAAACCCACTGGCTGGCCTGCACCGGGCGCGGTAAAACGCCGATATGGCGATTACAGACATTGCGAGCAGAACCTACAATCACGGCTGGCGGCTCGATCCGATCGTGCGCAGCCTGCTCGACACGGATTTTTACAAATTATTGATGATGCAAATGATTCGGGAGTTCTACCCGGATCAGCAGGTGACCTTTTCGGTGATCAACCGCACCAAGCGGGTGCGGCTTGGCGACATCATCGACGAGGGCGAGCTGCGTGCCCAGCTCGACCATGCCCGCAGCATCCGCTTCACCAAGAAGGAGCTGATCTGGCTTGCCGGTAATACATTCTATGGCAAGACCCACATGTTCGCGCCCGACTTCATTGCCTGGCTCGGCCAATTTCCGGCTGCCCGAATACGAGCTGCGCAAGGCGGACGGCCAGTACGAGCTGCACTTCCATGGGCCGTGGAGCCACACCACGATGTGGGAGATTCCGGCGCTGGCGATCGTCAACGAGCTGCGCTCGCGCCAGGCCATGAAGGGGCAGGGACGGTTTGCGCTCGACGTGCTGTTTGCCCGCGCCAAGGCCAAGCTGTGGGCCAAGGTCGAGCGGCTGCGCAAGCTCGACGGCCTGCGCCTGTCGGACTTCGGCACCCGCCGCCGTCACGGCTTCCTGTGGCAGCGCTGGTGCGTCGAGGCGGTGAAGGAAGGGCTGGGGCCGTCCTTCACCGGCACGTCGAACGTGCTGCTCGCCATGGACAACGACCTCGAAGCCATCGGCACCAATGCTCATGAGCTGCCGATGGTCGCGGCGGCGCTCGCCAAGGATGACGAAGAGCTGCGCTTTGCGCCCTATCGCATCCTCGACCAGTGGCGGCAGACTTATGGCGGCAATCTCTTGATCGCGTTGCCAGACGCCTTCGGCACCAAGGCGTTCCTGCGCGATGCGCCGGACTGGGTCGCCGACTGGACCGGCTTCCGCCCCGACAGCGCGCCGCCGATCGAAGCCGGCGAAGAGATCATCGCGTGGTGGAAGGCCAGGGGACGCGATCCTCGGCAGAAGCTGCTGGTGTTCTCCGACGCGATGGATGTCGAATTGATCGAAGAGATCCATCACCGGTTCGGCGACAAGGTCCGGCTGTCGTTCGGCTGGGGCACCAATTTGACCAATGATTTCGTCGGCTGCACGCCGGACGGTTCGGTCGATCTCGATCCGATCTCGCTGGTCTGCAAGGTCACTTCGGTCGACGGCCGGCCGGCGGTCAAACTCTCCGACAATCCGGAGAAGGCGACCGGCGACCCGGCCGAGATCGAACGCTACATCCGTGTCTTCGGCGATGCCGGCCGGGTGAGGGCTCCGGTCTACGTCTGAACACAAGGCGAATTGCGCGGGGATTGTGCAGTCCCTACAATGAAACCGTCGTAATTCGGTGCAGGGGCTGGTGCGCATGACGACGTTCGCGGATATGACGCGGCGATGGTGGGCCATCGACCGGCTGTTGATGATCGCGCTGGCGCTGGCAGTCGCGCTGCTGGCGGCCACGCAGCCCGCCATGGCCGACAAACGCGTGGCACTGGTGATCGGAAATTCGACCTATCAGCATGCGAAGGGAGCTGAAGGCGCGGCGGGCGACGCGCGGGTAGTGGGAGCGGCGTTGCAGAACGCAGGCTTCTCGCTCGCCGGCGGGGCGGTGCTGATCGACCTCGACAAAGCGAGCCTCGATCGAGCCGTCCAGGATTTCGGCCGGCAGATTGCGGATGCGGATGTGGCGCTGGTCTATTACGCCGGCCATGCGATCCAGCTTCGTAGCTCCAACTTCCTGGTGCCGGTCGACGCCGATCCGGGCAAGGAGAGCGATGTCGATGCGCAGATGCTGCATGTCGGCCTGCTGCTGCATCAGCTGGAGGGATCGGCCAAGCGGCTCAATCTGGTCGTGCTCGACGCCTGCCACGACAATCCATTCCAGGAGCGCGGCCTGACCGAGCCCGGGCTGGCGGCGATGCGCGTACCGGACGGCACGCTGGTGGCTTACCCGGCGCAGCCCGACACGGCGGTGTCAGGCACCTCGGATACTAATAATTTGTTCGCGATGACGCTCGCCGAGACCATGCTGCGTCCGGGCCTCGCGCTGCTCGACGTCTTCAACGAGACCGGCCTCACCGTGAAGCGCAAGACCCATGGTGCACAGCAGCCGTTCGTCTCGTTCGCGCCGATCAATGCGCATTTCCTGTTTGTTGCCGCGCCGCCACGAACCGCCCCAAGCGTCGTGTTTCCCCCTGTACCGAGGCTGGGCACGGGAACGCCGCAGCGCGCCGTGCTCTATGACGAGGATCCAACTGATCCGAAGGGCAAGCAGTATGTGGGCACGACGGTCTGGCGCACCGAGCAGGTCAAGGCCAGCGGCACCGATAAAGGCGGCGTTGCAGTGCGCGCCGACATCGAGATTCCCGAACGGCATATCAAGATGGTGCTGTCGTTGCGACGAAACAGCGATGCGTCATTGCCGGCAAGCCATGTCGCCGAGCTGACTTTCATCCTGCCACCGGATTTCGCCGGCGCAGGCATTGGTAATGTAGCGGGCATCCTGATGAAATCGACCGAGCAGGCGCGCGGCACGCCGATTGCGGCCCTGTCGGTCAAAGTGACCGAAGGTTTCTTCCTGGTCGGCTTTTCCAATGTCGATGCCGACCGGCAGCGGAACATGGAACTGCTGAAGGACCGGGAGTGGTTCGATATCCCGCTCGTCTATCTCAACAAGCGGCGTGGCATCCTGGCGATCGAGAAGGGGCCATCAGGCGACCGTGCCTTCGCCGACGCGCTCACGGCGTGGGACCGCGGTCAGTAAATCTCAACCGAAAGATTGGAAGGGGCTTTGGAGCGGGCGAAGGGGTTCGAACCCTCGACCCCGACCTTGGCAAGGTCGTGCTCTACCACTGAGCTACACCCGCATCCTGCCGCCGGCACAGCGCGCACCGGCAACGCGCAGACCTATGCCAAAAGCGGCGACCGAATGCAACAGGGGTGCGACACCGAAAACCGCACAATATTTTTGGTTCCGGCTCTTGATCGGCAGAGCCCCAGCGAGCGCGACCGGCCCAATAGCTCCGATTTCGGCATTATGCTGACTTCAGGCGCCCAACCGGCCGGATTCCGATGGTTTCACGGCCGATCGGACGTCAGCGTCCGGCGCAACGATTCGAGCCAATTGCCGAACCAGCCACGCAATGTGGCTGTCACGGCCTCGCACTGAGCAGGATCGCAATCGAAACTGGCCCACCACTCGACGAACGCCCGGTCGCCGTCGACCACCGGCGTCACGCGCAAAGTCGCCTGAAAATCGGTCACCGGTAACGAGGCGGCGCCACAAAACGCGTAGGTCTGCGACCGGTCGACATCGGACAATGCCAGGAGCCGCTGGCGGATCTCGCGTTCCCGATAGGTGACATTCCGAACCGCGCCGACAGCGTCACCCGATTTGCCATCTTCTATCACGCTGCTTCCCGCGCCATCGACCCAAACCGAATAATTATTGAAGTCTCGAATGACGTCCCAGATCGACTGCGCCGGCTGCGCAAATATGGTGCTGTAATAGGCTCGGGCCATGGCATGTCTCCAAAGGCGTGAAACCAACGTTGCCGACGATGAATAAGCGCCGGGCCAACGGGCGAGCCACCCGATCCCCGATCACGGGCTGCCGAGTCCAACGGAACCCGATTGAAATTTCCGCGCTGACCGCCACTTAAGGGAGGCAAAACCGTGTATTAAAACGCGGACCGCAGGCCGGACAGGCCTGAGGCCCATTTTTCGAGAAGCTTGGACGAGGGACCCCGTGACCATAGTAGAGCAGGGCGGCGGAGCGGCGCCGCAGGCACCGGATCTGATCAAGGAAACCACCACCCAGGCCTTCGGCAAGGACGTCATCGAGGAGTCCAAGCGGCAGCCCGTCCTGATCGACTTTTGGGCGCCCTGGTGCGGCCCGTGCCGGCAGCTGACCCCGATCCTGGAAAAGGCCGTCAAGGCGGCCAAGGGCAAGGTCAAGCTGGTCAAGATGAACATCGACGAGCATCCGGCCATTCCCGGCCAGATGGGCATCCAGTCGATTCCCGCCGTGGTCGCGTTCGTCGACGGCCGGCCGGCCGACTATTTTATGGGCGCGGTGCCGGAAACCCAGGTCACGGCCTTCATCGAGAAGGTGACCAAGGGCGTCGTGGCTGAAGGCGAGCCTGACATCGCCGAGATCCTCAAAGAGGCCGAAGCCGTGCTCGCCGAGGGCGATCCGGCCGCAGCCGCCCAGATCTATGCCGAGGTGCTGGCAGTCGACGCCACCAACATCGCGGCGCTCGCCGGCCTCGCCAAATGCTACGTTACATCAGGTGCGATCGAGCAGGCCAAGCAGACCCTTTCGATGGTGCCGGAATCCAAGCGCAACGACGCGGCAATTTCCGCGGTGCAGGCTGCGATCGACCTCGCCGAACAGGCGCAGTCGCTCGGTCCCGTCGGCGAGCTGGAGCAGAAGGTCGCAGCCAATCCGCTCGACCACCAGGCGCGATTTGATCTCGCCACCGCGTTGAACGCCGCGGGCAAGCGTGCGGAAGCAACCGGCCAGTTGCTTGAGATCGTGAAGCGCGACCGCAAATGGAACGACGACGGCGCACGCAAGCAGCTCGTCCAGTTCTTCGAGGCCTGGGGCGGCACCGACGAAGCGACCGTCGATGGACGCAGACGGCTCTCGACGATCCTGTTTTCCTAGAGCGTGATCCGGACCCGGAGGGCCGCGAAGCGCAAAGTGGGAACCGGCTTACCGGAAAGATCACGCTCAACACGAAGAGATAAGGTCGTGATCCGGTCGGTTTGATCGGATTATGATCTGACAAAGCGCCGCGGGCGCGGCCATGGGACACGAGGCATCCATGCCGATCAATGCCGAATATCGCGGTCCGGCGGAACTGCCGGAGATCATCCCGGTGTTTCCGCTGCCGGGCGCATTATTGCTGCCGCGCGGCCAGATGCCGCTCAACATCTTCGAGCCGCGTTATCTCGCGATGGTCGACGACTGCTTGCGCGACGGCCATCGCCTGATCGGCATGATCCAGCCGGACGTCGCGCATTCCCGCAATGAGGAACGGCCGGTGCTGTTTCAGGTCGGCTGCGTCGGCCGCATCACCCAGCTCGCCGAATCCGGCGACGGCCGCTACATCCTTGAACTCACCGGTGTCTCGCGATTCAAGGTGGTCGAGGAGATGACGGTGCTGACGGCCTACCGCCAATGCAAGGTGGATTATTTCCCCTTCATCGACGATTTCACCGCGCGCAAGGGCGAGGAGGCGGTCGATCGCGAGGCGCTGCTGGCCGTGCTGACCGATTTCCTCAAGGCCAACAATCTCAAGGTCGACTGGGAAGGCATCGAGGCCGCGCCGAACGAAGCGCTGGTCAATGCGCTGGCGATGATGTCGCCCTACGGCTCGGCCGAGAAGCAGGCCATGCTGGAAGCGCCTGATCTCAAGACCCGCGCGGAGATACTGATCGCAGTGACCGAAATGGACCTCGCCAAGAAGCGCACCTCAGGCGATCCGCCGCTGCAGTAGACCCGGACCGCGGTTCTTGCCGTCGCTCAGTAGCCCGCGATCGCGAGCGCTGTCACGCCGCTGAAGACCATCCAGCCGAAATGCCGTCCACGTGTCGCCCATGCATTGGCGCAGGCGGCAAAGCCGAACACGCAGCCCAAGGTGACGACGATCGCGTGACGCGCCAGATCGGATTGCATCCACGGCACCAGTAGCAGCAACACGCCACCGCCGGTCCATGCCACCGTCCCCGCCTGCCAGACGAGGCGCAATAATGTGCGCAGCCGCTTCGGCTCGATCTGCGCGCGGGCGAACACCTTGGTCTCGCCTAGCACGCCATGAATCAGCGACCCTGCGATGGCCGCTATCCCCGAACATTGCAGCAGAATGTCGCGCATTGCTCCCTCCATTTTCCATACACTACTGTATGGAAGATGGAGCATTGGCTGGTCACCGTCAATACACAAGTGTATGGATGCCAGGAACATCGGGGATGACATGACAGAGCAGCTCTCCGCCGGGGATTGGCTGGATCAGGGCCTCAAGGTGCTGGCCGCGAAGGGATTCACCGCGCTCAAGGCCGAGCCGATGGCCAAGGCGATGGGCGTCTCACGCGGCAGCTTCTACTGGCACTTTGCTGACGTCGGCGCGTTCCATGCAGCGTTGCTCTCACACTGGCGCGAGGTGGCGGCCGAGCAGATCATCACCGGCGTAGAAGCGGCGGCACGGAACGAACCGCCGCTCGCGGTGCTGCTGCGACGAACCTTTTCCGGCCGCCTTGCGCTGGAGAAGGCGGTGCGAAGCTGGGCCGCGAGCGATGGCGGCGCGCGCAACGCGGTCCAGGCGATCGATCGCCGCCGGCTCGACTATGTGGCGAGCCTGATCGAGGCCGAGGGTTTGACGTCGGCGACCGCGCAGGCACGGGCGCAAATCCTCTATTGGGCTTTTCTGGGCTTCGCGCTGTCGGACCGGGCGCTACCGAGGACTCAGCATGAGGCCGTGATCGCCGAGCTGATCCAGATCGCCCTGCAAAAGCCGTGACATGTCATGCGACATCGGGTTCGCGAATATGTTAGAGCAGCGGAGCCCCGACGCCGGAGATCATCCCGCATGACTGCAACACCCGATCGCCCCGAGAACACCGTCGATCCGAAACTTCTGGAAATATTGGTCTGCCCGATGACCAAGGGGCCGCTGGAATATGATGCGGCGAAGCAGGAGCTGATTTCGCGCAAAGCGAAGCTCGCCTATCCGATCCGCGACGGCATCCCGATCATGCTGCCGGAAGAAGCGCGCAAGATCGATTGACGCATGCTGGCCCTGCTCGCAAAGGTCGTTTCGCGCACGCTGCTTATTGTTGCTTTTGTTGGTGCGGGCGCCTGGGCCGCCGCCGCTGAGGAGAGCAATGTCCGTGTCGGCCCGATCGATGCGGTGCTGACGGTACCGCCTGATATCGAGCGCCCGCCGGTTGCGCTGCTGATCGCCGGCTCCGGCTCGACCGACCGCGACGGCAACGGCCCGCAGCTCAAGCCCGCGACCTTGAAGAAGCTTGCCGCAGATCTCGCCGCGCACGGCATTGCCAGCCTGCGCTACGACAAGCGCGGCGCCAAGGGTTGGAAACCGGCCTTCGGCAAGCCTGAGGACTTCCGCTTCAAGGACTACGCCGATGACGCCGCCTCGCTGGTGGAATTTCTGCGCGGCAAGTTCGCCCGAATCGTGCTGGTCGGCCATAGCGAAGGCGGCCTCGTTGCGATCCTGACCGCGCGCAAGGTGCCGGTCGATCGTATCGTCCTGCTCGTTACTTCCGCGCGGAAGCAGGGAGATCTGCTGAAGGCGCAGCTGCAGAAGAAGCTGACACCCGAGAAGTTCGAGCCGATCGCCCAGGCCATCGACAACATCATGGCCGGCCAGATGGTCGACCCGCCGCCGCAAGGCCTGCCGATCGCACCGGCGATGCAGCCCAGCATCGCCTCCGCCTTCAACGAGGATCCGATCGATCCGTTGAAGCAGATCATCATCCCGATCCTGATCGTCGGCGGCGGACACGACCATCAGCTGCCGCGGCTCGACCTCATCGCGCTGGAGGCCGCCGCGCCTGCGGCCAAGACGCTCTGGCTGCCGGACATGAACCATATGCTGGTGGACACGTCAGATGACGATGACGACGACCTCAAATCCTACAACGATCCGGCGCGTCCGCTCGATCCGGACATGATCGACGCAGTCGCGGCCTTCATCACCGGCGCCGAAGGGCACAGGAATTAGAGCGCCTCGCCTCGCAACAGCCGCGGCACCTCGCCGGTGAGTCCCGCGGCCTGGCGAATGAACAGCTCTTTCAACGGCGGCGCGCGGTCGACCAGGCCGAGGCCGATGTCGCGCACCGTCCGCAGCAAAGTCGACTGGTTCGAGAACAGCAAGTTCAGCGAGTTGGTCGCGACCCCCATCGCCATGGTGTCGAAGCGCCGCCAGCGCTGATAGTGCTCCAGCACGTTGACCTCGCCCAGATCGGTGCCGAGCCTCGCCGCATCGACCACCACTTCGGCCAGCGCAGCGACGTCCTTCAGGCCCATATTGAGGCCCTGCCCCGCGATCGGATGGATGACATGCGCGGCATCGCCGACCAGCGCCAGACGCTGGCCGATGAACGAGCGCGCGACGAAATAGGACAGCGGGAACGCGCGCGGCTGGTCGAGCACCTTGATCTCGCCGAGATGCAGGCCGAAGCGTCGCTCCAGCTCGGCATGAAATTCATCCGCGCTCAAGGCGACGATGCGCTGCGCCTCGGACCGCCGCTCGGTCCAGACCAGCGACGAGCGCTGGCCGGTGAGCGGCAGAATCGCGAATGGGCCTGCGGGCAGGAAATGCTCCTCGGCCCTGCCCTCATGGTCGCGCTCGTGACCGACCGTCACGACGATGCCGGACTGGTTGTAATCCCAGCCATGGGTGACGATGCCCGCGCGCTCGCGTAGTTTCGAGCGGGCGCCATCGGCGGCGACCAGGAGGCTGGCATCGATCCGGCTGCCGTCTGCCAGAGTCACCGCGATCCCGTCCGCCGTCGAATCGTAGCCCGTCACCGCGGTGGCGCGCAGATCGACACCTTCGGCCTCGGCACGGGTCACCAGCGCATCGATCAGCAGCCGGTTCTCGACCATATGCGCGAACGGCTCGCCCGGCTCGACCTGGCCGGTGAAGGTCAGGAAGGCTGGCCTGGTCGCATCTTCAAGCTTGGAATCGGTGACCACCATGTCGAGGATCGGCTGCACCTTGTCCGCGACATCGCCCCAGACCCCGAGGGCATCGAACAGCTTGCGACACGCAGCCACGATGGCGCTCGCGCGCGGATCACGGCTCGGACGGGTCGCAAGCGCCGGATCCGCCACAATCACCGGAACCTCGGGGCCCAGGCCCTGTCGGAGCGCCAGCGCCAGCGCCAGACCGGCGAAAGCGCCGCCACCAATCACAATGCTTCGCTGTGCCGTCATGCCAACCTGCTTATCGATGCCCTTGCAGGTGGAGTATAGCTGGCCCAGACAGGACGGTGAACCTCATCTCGTCCGACCCATTCCACGTAAAGCGAAGGCGCCCAGCCATGTCCAAGGGCCTGATCGACCTGATTTCGATCCTCGACCTCGAACCGCTCGAGGTGAACCTGTTCCGCGGCAACAGCCCGAAGACGAGCTGGCAGCGCGTGTTCGGCGGCCAGGTGATCGGGCAGGCGATGGTGGCGGCGTGCCGCACCGTCGAGGGCCGGCTGCCGCACTCGCTGCATTGCTATTTCATCCTGCCCGGCGATCCGCAGGTGCCGATCATCTATGAGGTCGAGCGGCTGCGCGACGGCAAGAGTTATGCGACGCGGCGCGTTACCGCGATCCAGCACGGCAACGCGATCTTCTCGATCATGGTGTCGTTCCATAGCGACGAGGCGAGCGCCTTCAATCACCAGGAGAAGATGCCCGACGTGCCGCCGCCGGAGAAGCTGACGGCGGAGGAGGTCTCGAAGCAGCCGATGTTCCGCGAGATGCCGGACTTCATCCGCCGCTATTACGAATCCGACCGGCCGATCGAGCTGCGCCCGGTCGAGCTCGGCCGCTATTTCGGCGAGCAGATCGACGACGGTCGCATCCATGTCTGGATCCGCACTGCCGCCAAGCTGCCCGACGACCCGGCGCTGCACATGTGCGCGCTGGCCTATGCGTCGGACTTCTCGCTGCTCGACGCTGTCATGGCCCGCTATGGCCGCACCCTGTTCGACAAGCGCATGATGCCGGCGAGCCTCGATCACGCGATGTGGTTTCACCGCCCGTTCCGCGCCGACGAATGGCTGCTCTACGCGCAGGATTCGCCGAGCGCGCAAGGCGGCCGCGGCCTGACTCGCGGCCTGATCTTCAAGCCCGACGGCACGCTGGTCGCCTCGGTCGCGCAGGAGGGTTCGATCCGCGAGCGGAGACCCGCAAGGTTAGGCGCGCGCGACCAGCGCGAACTGCGAAACGAACCACTGGCTGTACCAGCGCAGCACCCACGGGATCGGGATGATGAAGATGCTGGCGAACACGAACGCGACGGTTCGCCACAACACATCGAGACCGCTTGCGGTGAACTGCACCGCGCGGCGCGTGCCGGTGATGTTGCGACAGATCCAGCGCATCCAGGCGGTCAGCGCCCATGCCCAGCCGATGATGCTGACGATCGCGACCATCGTCAGCAGGTACCAGCCGAAATAGGCCACCACGCCGCCTTCGAAGCGGACCGGAAGCGGCTGGCCGTTGGAGGCGAGCCTGCTGACGCCCCAGCGCATGATCATCCAGCTGAGGAAGCCCTGGGCGATGAAGATCGCCAGATGCAGGATGCCGCTATCGATCATGTTGAGATAGATCAGCGCGCCCAGCCCCATGAAGACGTACCAGATCTCGAGCGGCTGGCCGATGAAGCTGAGATTGGGCCGGCCCGGCACGCGGATATGCTCGGCCACGTAGCGATAGAAATAGACCGCGGCCCATGGCGTCGGCACGACCAGGGATTCGCCGATCGCGAGCAGCAGCCCCCGACCAAAATAAGGCCAGAGCTCGAACTTGGCCGAGAGCGGTGTCGCCCCGAACAGGAGCGGTCATGTCGTTCGATGCCGACGGCGGGAAGCCCGGCGGCTGACGGCCAATATCCGACATCATCCCCGGAATCTCGGCCGGCCTGCTCCCAGCCCACCATGCCCTCGGTCCAGACCAGCGTCTCGCGCGGTGACCACGCCATCCGCGACGAGGTTGCGAAGCTCGGCTTCGGAGACAGGGCCTTGCTGCGCCCCTTGCGCGGCATAATACCAGGATCGATTTCGACATTTCAGGTCCTTGAAAAGACGGCGGGAGCGCCAATACGGTCCTCCCTTCTGTCGGGTCGAGCGGAGTTTACGTTCAGTGGCATCGCCGGCGGTCGCGCGTTTTTCGCTTAACGCTGCAGCTTTTTTGTGCCATCTGCCTAAGGCTAGACCAGACCGGCAAGGGCGGCCTGCCGCACAAACAGGCTGCCCTCTCAGAGGAAACCAGGGCCGAATCCCATGAAGCTCGTCGTCGCGATCATCAAACCCTTCAAGCTCGACGAGGTGCGCCATGGCCTCACCGCGATCGGCGTCCACGGCATGACGGTAACCGAGGTCAAGGGTTATGGCCGCCAGAAGGGCCACACCGAGATCTATCGCGGCGCGGAATACGTGGTGAACTTCCTGCCCAAGCTTAGAATCGAGATCGCCGTCTCCTCCGAGCTTGCCGACAAGGCGGTCGAGGTCATCACCGCCAATGCCCGCACCGGGCAGATCGGCGACGGCAAGATTTTCGTGACGCCGATCGAGCAGGCCCGGCGCATCCGCACCGGCGAGACCGACAGCGACGCGCTGTAAGACACCCGCCATTTTTCGCGCGTGGCAATGATGCCGCAGCGCTTGTTCAGTCACGACATGTTGGGGAATGTCATGGGGGCATCTTCGTCTCGCGGATCGCGCATGGCCGCGGCCGCCGGCCTTGTGGGCGGCGTTGCAGCCAGCTTGGCCTTCGCCTCGCCTGCTCTGGCGGCAAATTCCGAGATCAACGCTGCCGATACGGCCTGGATGATCGTCGCCACCGCGCTGGTGCTGATGATGACGATCCCAGGACTGGCGCTGTTCTACTCCGGCATGGTGCGCAAGAAGAACGTGCTTGCGACCATGGCGCAGAGCCTCACCGCGGTCATGATCATCTCGATCCTGTGGGTGGCATTCGGCTATTCGCTGAGCTTCGTCGGCGACGGCCCCTGGATCGGCTCGCTCGATCGCGCCTTCCTCGCCGGGCTCGGCATGGACAGCGTGCATCCGGCGGCGAAGACCATCCCCGAAGCGCTGTTCATGCTGTACCAGATGACATTCGCGATCATCACGGTGGCGCTGGTGGCGGGCTCGGTCGCGGACCGCATGCGGTTCTCGGCCTATGTGATGTTCTCGATCGGCTGGTTCGTGTTCGTCTATGTGCCGCTCGCACATTGGATCTGGGGCGGCGGCTTCCTCGCCCGCATGGGCGTGATCGATTTCGCCGGCGGCCTCGTCGTGCATCTGTCGGCCGGAACCGGGGGACTGGTCGCCGCGCTCGTCATGGGCCGTCGGCATGGTTACGGCACCGAGAATTTGTCGCCCTTCGACCTGTCGCTCGCAGTGGTTGGCACCGGTCTGTTGTGGGTCGGCTGGTTCGGCTTCAACGGCGGCTCGGCGTTATCAGCCAATGCGCATGCAGTGATGGCGATCCTCGCCACTCACCTCGCCGCCTGTGCCGGCGCCATCACCTGGGGCGTGATCGAATGGTCGGCGCGCCGCAAGCCGTCGGTGCTCGGCATGATCTCCGGCGCGGTGGCCGGCCTCGGCACCATCACCCCGGCCTCGGGCTTCGTCGCCCCCTGGCACGGCATCGTCATCGGCGTGATCGCCGGCCTGATCTGCTATTGGGCCTGCACCTGGCTGAAGCACCGTTTCAATTACGACGATTCGCTCGACGTGTTCGGCGTCCACGGCATCGGCGGCCTGACCGGCACCCTTTTGGCCGGCGTGTTCGCGACCTCCTCGATCGGCGGCGTTGCGGGCCTGATCGAGGGCCATCCCGCAGCAGCTCTTGATTCAGCTCTATGGCGTCGCGGTGACCCTGGTCTGGTCGGCCGGCGTGACCTATGGGCTGCTCAAGCTGGTCAGCGCATTCGTGCCGCTCGGGTCTCCCGCGAGCACGAGCTCGAAGGCCTCGACATCACCCAGCACGGCGAAGCCCTGCAGTAGAGCGGCTGCAGCAATCGGCATCATTTGAACCGATTCGGATCTCGGAGGGCTGCCCTCCGAGTGAGCAGCTTTGTATCCGAAGGCCGCCCTGCTTACATATTTCGCACCCATGCTCATTCTTTAGGCGCGACCGAATAGCGCAGGCCGACCGCCCGCCCCGGAATCGCGAAAAGCCCCACGTTCATCGTTCGTTAGGCAGGTCCCGCCATCTGGCACGGCATTTGATTCTAGGGGTCCCGGCTGTGCCCGCGTCGTGAAGTCTCTCCGCGTGGTGAACCTCAGTCGACAAGTGCTCGGCGACGTCCGTACCGGGCCCAAGCGGGGATAGGACCCATGAAAATTGTTATGGCGATCATCAAGCCATTCAAGCTCGAAGAAGTCCGGGATGCCCTGACCGCCATCGGCGTTCACGGTCTCACGGTGACGGAAGTCAAGGGATATGGCCGGCAGAAAGGCCACACGGAGATCTATCGCGGCGCCGAATATGCAGTGAGCTTCCTGCCCAAGATCAAGATCGAGGTCGCGATCGCCAGCGACCAGGTCGACAAGACCATCGACGCCATCACCACGGCCGCCAAGACCGGACAGATCGGCGACGGCAAGATCTTCGTCATCAGCCTCGAGCACGCCGTGCGCATCCGCACCGGCGAAGCCGACGCTGCCGCCCTTTGATTTCGCGCTCAACCTTCTCAATTCACGGAGTAGAACAAAATGACGTTCAAGCGTCCAACCAGCGCGGGGTGGATCACGCTCGCAATCGCTGGGCTCTGCGTCGCAGGCCTCGCGGACGTGGCGTTCGCTGAGGATGCGCCTGCCGCAGCCGCTGCAGCCGCCCCCATTCCGAACAAGGGCGACGTCGCCTGGATGCTGGTATCCAGCGCGCTCGTGCTGATGATGTCGGTGCCGGGCCTCGCGCTGTTCTATGGCGGCCTGGTCCGCACCAAGAACATGGCCTCGGTCCTCACCCAGGTGTTCGCGATCGTCGCCATGGTCGGCGTGATCTGGACCCTCTACGGCTACTCGCATGGCCTTCACCGACGGCGGCAGCATGACCTCCTATATCGGCGGGTTCAGCAAGGCCTTCATGCACGGCATCGACGCCAACTCGACCGCGGCGACCTTCTCCAACGGCGTCGTGATTCCGGAGTTCGCCTATTTCGTGTTCCAGATGACCTTCGCGATGATCACGCCCGCGCTGATCGTCGGCGCCTTCGCCGAACGCATCAAGTTCTCGGCGGTGATGCTGTTCATCCTGCTCTGGGTGACCGTGATCTACTTCCCGATCGCGCATTGGGTCTGGTATGTCCCGGCGCCGGATGACGTCGCCAGCTGCCGCCAAGGCCGTAGCTGCCGCGACCGACGCCGCCGCCAAGACTGCGGCCGAGGCCAAGCTCGGCCGAGGTCAATGCCAATGCTGGCTGGCTCTTCCAGGCGGGCGCGCTCGACTTCGCGGGCGGCACCGTCGTGCATATCAATGCCGGCATCGCCGGCCTGGTCGGCGCCCTGATCATCGGCAAGCGCGTCGGCTACGGCAAGGACCTGATGGCGCCGCACTCGCTGACCATGACCATGATCGGCGCGGCCCTGCTGTGGGTCGGCTGGTTCGGCTTCAACGCCGGCTCCAACCTCGAAGCCAACGGCACCACCGCGCTCGCCTTCGTCAACACCATGGTCGCGACCGCCGGCGCGGCGCTGTCCTGGCTGCTCGTGCGAATGGGCCCACAAGGGCAAGCCGTCGCTGCTCGGCATCTGCTCGGGTGCGGTGGCCGGCCTCGTCGCCGTCACGCCGGCCTCCGGCTATGCCGGCCCGATCGGCGCGCTGGTGCTCGGCCTGATCGTCTCGCCGGTCTGCCTGTTCTTCGTCTCCACCGTGAAGAACGCGTTCGGCTATGACGACGCGCTCGACGTGTTCGGCGTGCACTGCATCGGCGGCATCATCGGCGCGCTCGGCACCGGCATCCTGGTCAACCCCGCGCTCGGCGGCGTCGGCATCACCGACTACACCAACATCACCGGCAACAACGCCGGCACCTACGAGTTCGGCGCGCAGATGCTGGCGCAGGGCAAGGCGGTGCTGGCAACGCTGCTGTGGTCGGGCATCGGCTCGGCGATCCTCTACAAGATCGTCGACGTGATCATCGGGCTGCGTCCCACCGTGGAGCAGGAGCGCGAAGGTCTCGACATCACCGATCACGGCGAGCGCGCCTACAATTACTGAGTTCTCCCGGGGCTCGGCGCCTGATGGCGCCGAGCCACAACTTCGGTTCGGGCACATACCCGGCAATGCCCCGACCGTCGAGGGGCTCCAGCGCAAGCTGGGGCCCCTTTCTTTTTGGCGCTGCTGGACCTGCGTTCGGACATTCGTCGAATTCTCCGCTGTCATCGCCCGCGCATGCGGGCGATCCAGTCGTCCGAGACGGTGGTGATTGATCAAGAAGCCGCGGCGTACCGGGTGCCCCGCCTGCGCGGGGCATGACACCTGAAAATGTCGCACGAGCATTGCGAACATGACCTGACGTTCCCGCGACACGAATGCCCGAGTTCTGCTGATCTTATCACCCTCATCAAACAGAGGGCGCAGGGAAGGCCGGGTATCTGCTGATACCCATGGTCCGCGTGCAGCAAGAAAGCACGCGGCAGAACCACAGGTTCAGCCAATAACCGGCCTTCCCTGCGCAATGGTGTTACGGCTTATACGTGATCTCCTCGGTGCACCGGGCTTTTTGGCCACCGTCGCCACGCCGATCATCGGCGCGGCTTGGCATCAGCGTCGGGATGCCAGGACCACACGACTTCGCCGTCCGCGCCATGCCGCTCGTCCGCATGTGAAACCACATCCGACGACACGTCGCGTCCATCGCATCCCGCTTCCCACGTCTCGTGACGATCGCGATACGCCCCTCCGCAGTGGAGGCGGGATGGGCGGAAGAATGGTTGTGATTTGCCCGACGACGCAAGCGAGCATGGCTGCGACAAAGTAACCCGACGGGCAATTTGCGCATGGCGGGAATGCACGCGTGTCCCATTCTCTCGTCGCCTAGAATGACGTGCCGCCGCCGAAGCGGAATTCCTGAGTGACGTCGTATTTGCCCTTGGTGATCGGCACCGCATAGTCGAAGCGCAGCGGCCCGAAGGGCGAGGCCCAGATCAAGCCGACGCCAACCGACGAGCGCACCACTTGGGTGTCGTCATATTGCAGGCCGCATTTGCAGGCCGCCGAGTTGACCTCGCCGGTCGCGGCCCATGACGTCGGACCCTGATAACCCCACAGCGAGCCGGCATCGGCATAAACAGCGCCCTTCAGGCCGACTTCCTTGGGCAGGAACCAGAATGGCATCTGCAATTCGTAGGACGCACCCCAATATTTGGTGCCGCCGAGCGCGTCGCCGGTCACGCCAAGGCTGGCATAGGTGATGTCGCGCGGGCCGATGCCGTTGGAGGCGAAGCCGCGCACCAGGTTCGGCCCCATCTGGAACTGGTCGAGCATGCGAAGCTGCGTGTTGCCGACCTGGTTCAGCATGCCGGCCTGCAGGTGGACCACGCCGACGATCTCCGACACCAGTGGCGTGAAGTACTTCGCATCAACGGCGGTCTTCAGATAGGACACGTCGCCGCCGACGCCGGCGAAATCCTGCTTGAAGTCGATCAGCAGGCCGTCGGTCGGGTTCTTGTTGTTATCGAGCGTGTTGTAGTTCAGCGTGTAGCCGAGCGCCGAGGTCCAGGCTGCGCCGTTCGCCAGCTCCATGCGTACCGGCAAGGTCGATTCGCCGTCGGCATAGCAGCCCCAGCCGTAATAGCCCGAGCTGGTCGAGTTGGTCGGATCGACGCCACCGAGGACGTTGGCGATATAGGCCGGGGTCGGGTTGAAGGCGAGCAGGCTGTTGCTGGAATTGTTGTTGCAGTTCGCCAGATAGGACGGCAGCGAGATCGACTGCTCATAGAGCGAATAGCGCAGCTGCAGCGACAGGTCCTCGCGGAGCTGGAAGCCGAGCCGCGGGCTGAAGCCGATCGTGGTGACGCCATAGCTGACATAGGAGTTGGCGAGTTGATGGCGATAATACAGATCGAGTCCCAGCGCGACACGGTAGTCGAGCAGATAGGGCTCGACGAAGGACAGCGACACGCCTCGCGCATATTGCCCGTAGGTCACCGACGCCTTGGCGAACAGGCCGCGGCCAAGGAAATTGCGCTCCGAGATCGAAACCTCCGCCAGCGCGCCGTCCGTAGTCGAGTAGCCGCCCGACACCGAGAAGTCGCCGGTCGACTTCTCCTCGAGATTGACGTTCAGGATGACGCGGTCGCTGGACGAGCCGGGCTCAGTGGTGATCTTCACGTCCTTGAAGAAGTCGAGATTCTTCAGCCGGCGCTCCGCACGGTCGACCAGCGCGCGGTTGTAGGCATCGCCTTCCGAGAGGTCGAACTCGCGACGGATCACGTAGTCGCGGGTGCGGGTGTTGCCGTGGATGTTGATGCGCTCGATATAGGTGCGCGGCCCCTCGTCGATCGCGAACACGACCGAGACGGTGTGCGCCTCGAAATTGCGATCGCCTGTCGGACGCACCACGGCGAAGGCATAGCCGCGCCGCGACGCTTCGATCTGCATCTCCTCGACCGACTTCTCGACCTGCTCGACATTGTAGAGCGAGCCGACGCCCACATGCGAGAAGCCGCTCAGCGATTTGCCGTCGAGCGTTGCGATCGAGGAGCGGAAGTCGACCGAGCCGACGCGATATTGCTGGCCCTCCTCGATCTTGAAGGTGACCAGAAACCCCTTCTGCGCGGGATCATATTCGGTGAGTGCGGCCACCACCTGCACGTCGGCATAGCCGTGTTTCAGGTAAAAGCGGCGGATCAAGTCGCGATCGGCCTCGACGCGGTCGGCATCGTAGACATCGCCGCCGCCGAGAAAGCTGAGCAGGTTGGACTCATGGGTCTTGATCTGATCCTTCAGGCGCGACGCCGAGAAGGCGTTGTTGCCGACGAAATTCACCGCCTTGACGCCGGTCTTCTGCCCTTCCTCGATGGTGAAAACGAGGTCGACGCGGTTGTTCGGCTGCTCGATGATCTCGGGCGTGACGCGGACGTCGTAGCGGCCGGAATGACGATAGATCTCAGCGATGCGCTCGGCATCCGACTGCACCATCGGACGGGACAGCGTGCCGCGCGGCTTCGACTGCACCTCGGCGGTGAGCTGCTCGTCCTTGATCTTCTTGTTGCCTTCAAAGGCAACGCGGCCGATCACCGGATTTTCGACCACGTGAACGACCAGATGGCCACCCTGCCGGTCGATCTTCACATCCGAGAACAGGCCGGTCTCGATCAGCGCCTTCAGCCCGTCGTCGACCTGCCCGGCATCGAGCGTGCCGTTCGGACCAGGCTTGAAGTAGGAGCGCACCGTCTCGGCCTCGACGCGCCGATTGCCCTCCACCGTGATCGCCGCGACGATTTGCGTGGCGGCCGGCGCAGCGATGGCGCTTCGTCCTCCTGACGCGATCATTGGCGTGGCGAGGATGATCAGGGCCAGCAGGCCCCGCAATGTCAGACGCATGATCGACGTTCTTTCACAGTCTCAATCCCCCGCGCGATCAGCAGCGATTCTCCGCCGACGCACGATCTCTCGTCGGGTGATGCCTGCGAAAGATGGTTGCTATGCGCCCGGTTTGTTACGCGAAGTGTCGAATGGTGCTGTGCTTGTCGGATCGTTTCTGGACAGAAAACTTCAGCACGGCGCATGCTTACGAAGATCATGCAGACTGGCGGAAGCAGCGCGTCTGACGCGGTGTCGCGCGATAACGACGATCAGCGATCATCCTCGCTTTGCCGCATTCTCCGAGCTTCGAAATCAAATTCTACAAAACAGCTGCGAGCGGCAACACGCGGAAAGACGCGCACTGCTATCTTGCTTCTCATCCGAACTGAGCCCCCTAAGTAGTTCGGCCAAGGCCCGGTGCGTACAGATTCCCAAAATCATTCCAGCGCACCGGGCCGCCCTTTTTTGCATTCTCACATCTTCAGCTCCGTTCGCGAGCGCTCGCACCGTGCAGGACGGTGCATGCACGTAGCTCGCGCCCGGCTTCCTTAACCTCGCCCCCGCTTGCGGGAGGAGGTCGGATTGCGAAGCAATCCGGGTGAGGGTGTACAGGTCTAAACGCATACACTGATCGGGCGTCGGCCCCTCACCCGACCCTCTCCCCGTAAAGGACGGGGAGAGGGAGCGCAGCGAATTCGGCGCGAAGGCTTGCCAATCAACTTGTAGAATTTAGAGTTCGCGCCACGATCCGGCATCATACGGAACGGCGTGGTCGATCATCGGCAGCTCTGGGCATGAGTGCACCGGAAGCGCCGCATTTGGTGGGGTTGCGGGCCGGATTACGCAAGGTCTCGCCGGCACGATCCGCCCCTTCTGTTGTAAAAAAACCTCTGGATCGGCCCAGCAAAACCGATCAATACAATGACCGGCCCCGATGGTTAATCGCGCCTTAACCTCGCCTTCACTATGGTGATGTGATCCGCTTCCACCTGAAACGGCAGCGATCGGCGGCTCCAACAGTTCTGGCGCGTTACGTATGGCAATGACCGCTTCATCCTTCGCGCCTGTCGGCGTCGGCCAATCGGACAGCGAACGCTCGCCGTTCGCCCGGCTGACCGAATTGCTGTCGCCCTATCAACCGGGCAAGCCCTTGATCACGCTCGCTGTCGGCGAGCCGCAGCATCCGGTTCCCGATTTCGTCGGCCCGGTGCTCGCCCGGCATATCGCCGATTTCGGCCGCTACCCGGCCGCCAAGGGCATCGAGCCGTTCCGCAAGGCTGCCGCCGGCTGGCTCGCACGCCGCTTCCAATTGCCGCGCGAACTCGACCCGGAGAGCGAAGTCCTGGTGCTCAATGGCAGCCGCGAGGGCCTGTTCTTCGCCGCGCATACCGCGCTTCGCCATGTCGGCCCGCGCCGCGGCAAGCCAGCGATCCTGATGCCGAACCCGTTCTATCCGGTCTATGGCGCCGGCGCCCGCACCGCAGGCTGCGACCAGATCCATCTGCCGACCACGCGCGAGACCGGCCATCTGCCCGATCTCGACGCGATCGACGAGGCGACATTGGCACGCGCGATCGCGTTCTACATCGCCTCGCCCGCCAATCCGCAAGGAGCGGTGGCGACGCCCGACTATTTCCGCAGGCTGAAGCAGCTGGCCGATCGCCACGGTTTCATGATCTTCAGCGACGAGTGCTATTCAGAGATCTACACGCGCGACGCGCCGGGCAGCATCCTCGAACATGCCGGCCCCGACTTCACCAACGTCGTCGCGTTTCAGTCGCTGTCGAAGCGGTCCAATCTGCCGGGCATGCGCATCGGCTTTGCCGCCGGCGACAAGAGATTCCTCAGCGCGTTCCACGAGCTGCGCAACGTCGCTGCGCCTCAGGTGCCGGTGCCGCTGCAGCATGTCGCCGCCGTGGCCCTGGGCGACGAGGCGCATGTCGAGGAGAACCGCAGGCTCTATCGCGCCAAGTTCGACCTCGCCGACCAGATTATCGGCGGCCGCTACGGCTACAAGCGGCCCGCGGGCGGATTCTGCGTCTGGCTCGACGTCACCGACCGCGGCGGCGACGACGAGGCGATCACGGTGCGACTTTATCGAGAAGCCGGCATACGGGTGGTGCCGGGCAGCTATCTTGCCCGGGTGCAACCCGACGGTTTCAACCCCGGTGCCGGCTACATCAGGCTGGCGCTGGTTGCGGACAGCGAATTGACCGGCGAGGCCCTGCACCGGCTGGTCGGTGTTCTCAGTTAGTCTTCTGAAGGCCGCTTAACCGATGCCGGCGATCGAACGCGTCATTCCCCTGGTCAACCACCTGCCGACGTCGATTCGCGACGCGCTGGCGCGGCGGCTGCGCGAGCTCGCGGGCCTCGGACTGATCGCGGCCGCCGGTGTCGCGGCGGCGGCGCTGATGACCTGGTCGGTGCGCGATCCGAGCCTCAGCCACGCGACTTCGCGGGCGATCCGCAACGTGGTCGGCTATCCCGGCGCGATCGGCGCCGATCTGCTGATGCAGATCCTCGGGCTCGGCGCCATCCTGGTGATCCTGCCGATCGCGGTGCGCGGCTGGCGCATGCTCACCCATCGCCCGTTCGATCGCGAGCCACTGCGCTTCGGCGCCTGGGTGCTTTGCGTGGTGATCGGCGCCGGCTTTGCGAGCTGCTGGCCGCACAACTCCGCCTGGCCGCTGCCGACCGGCCTTGGCGGCGTGGTCGGCGACGCCCTGGTGCGCGCGCCTGCCGTAGTGTTCGGCCCGCCCGGTTTTCTCTATCGGCTGGTGCTCGGCGGCCTGCTCGGATTTGCGACCGTCACCACCTTCCTCGTCGCCGGCGGGCTGGGTGCGCGCGAAAGCGACGAGGATCTGTCCGCGGATGAAGATGACGAGAAGCCGCTCGCGGACCCGGACGAGGACGACGAGGAAGGCTCGGTGCGGTTGGGCTGGATCTTCCACGCAATCATGAGCGCCAAGGCGCGAGTCAGCTGGTTCCTGACCACGGCCTACCGCGCGCTCGTCTCCTCAGGATCGCGGGCCAGCGGCACAAGCCGTCAGGAGCCCACTCTCGGCGGCCGCTCGCGCACGCCGCTGGCGCCGCAGATCGAGGACGAGGAGGACGTCGCCGCGGACGACGAGGAAGAGGCCGAGGAGGAAGAAGAGGAAGAGGCGCCGGTGGCCAAGGCGCCGCGCAAGAAGGCCGCACCGAAGCCGGCGGCCAAGAAGGACAAATACGATCTTCCTTCCGTATCGATGCTGGCGGCGCCGAAGGCCGCCGACCGCCAGCCGCTGTCGAAGAGCGAGCTGGAAGCCAATTCGCGCGCGCTCGAAGGCGTGTTGCAGGATTTCGGCGTCCGCGGCGAGATCGTCAAAGCCAATCCCGGTCCGGTGGTCACGCTGTACGAGCTCGAGCCGGCACCCGGCATCAAGTCCTCGCGCGTGATCGGCCTCTCCGATGACATCGCCCGCTCGATGAGCGCGCTGTCGGCGCGCGTCGCTGTCGTGCCCGGCCGCAATGCGATCGGCATCGAGCTGCCGAACGCACACCGCGAGAAGGTCTATCTGCGCGAGCTGTTGGTGGCGAAGGAAGCCACCGAGAGCGTCGCCAAGCTGCCGCTGTGCCTCGGCAAGAACATCGGCGGCGAATCCATCATCATCGATCTCGCCCGCACGCCGCATATGCTGATCGCCGGCACCACCGGCTCCGGCAAATCGGTCGCGATCAACACCATGATCCTGAGCCTGGTCTACCGGCTGCGTCCGGACCAGTGCCGGCTTATCATGGTCGATCCGAAGATGCTCGAACTCTCGGTCTATGACGGCATTCCGCATCTGCTGACGCCGGTCGTGACCGATCCGAAGAAGGCCGTCGTCGCGCTGAAATGGGCCGTGCGCGAGATGGAAGAGCGCTACAAGAAGATGGCCAAGCTCGGCGTGCGCAACATCGACGGCTACAATGCACGGCTGGTCGAAGCGCGCAACAAGGGCGAGGACCTGACGCGCACCGTGCATACCGGCTTCGACAAGGAGAGCGGCAAGGCGATCTACGAGGAAGAGAAGCTCGACCTCGATCCCCTGCCCTACATCGTCATCATCGTCGACGAGATGGCCGACCTGATGATGGTCGCCGGCAAGGACATCGAAGGCACGGTGCAGCGGCTGGCGCAGATGGCGCGCGCCGCCGGCCTGCACGTCATCCTCGCCACCCAGCGTCCGTCGGTCGACGTCATCACCGGCACCATCAAGGCGAACTTCCCGACCCGCATCTCCTTCCAGGTCACCTCGAAGATCGACAGCCGCACCATTCTCGGCGAGATGGGCGCCGAGCAGCTGCTCGGCCAGGGCGACATGCTCTACATGGCCGGCGGCGGCCGCATCAGCCGTGTCCACGGCCCGTTCTGTTCCGACGAGGAAGTCGAGAAGGTGGTTCGCCACCTCAAGACCCAGGGCTCGCCGGAATATCTCGAAGCCGTCACCGCCGAGGAACCGAGCGAGGAGGACGGCGCGGTGTTCGATGCGACCGGCATGGGCGCCGGCGGCGGCGGCGACGATTTGTTCACGCAGGCGGTTGCCATCGTCAAGCGCGACCGCAAGGCCTCGACGTCCTACATTCAACGGCGGCTGCAGATCGGCTATAACAAGGCCGCTTCGCTGATGGAACGCATGGAACAGGAAGGCATCGTCGGCCAGGCCAACCATGCCGGCAAGCGCGAGATTCTGGTTCCTGAGGAAGAAGGCGGGTTCTGATTTCGACCGAGTTTCACGGCTCGGCCTCAAGGCATACAAGGCATCATCATAATCTCACGGAAAAACGATAAGGCTTCCGGACCGAACCGCGATAGACACCCGACAGCTTAGGGACGACGTTTTGAACAGCCAGACCCAATTGCAGCCTCTGAAGTCCGTCATGCCGCACAACGCGAAGCTCACCGCAGCCACGCTGCTGGTGGCGATCTCGCTGACGGGCGCGGCGGCACATTCGGCGGCCCAGACCTTGCCGACAGCCGGCGCTGCGAAAGGCCGTGCCGGCACGCAGCTCAGTGCCTCCGAGGCGCAGCGCGCACCGGCGCGCCCCAGGCCGAGCCGAATCCGGTCATTCCGGATCCCCGGCGCAACGTGCCGGCGAGCATCTTCACCACCTTCGACGCCAACCAGAAAGCGCAGGCCGCGAAGGTGAGCGCCTATCTGTCGTCGCTGCAGACCCTGGTCGGAAACTTCGTCCAGGTCGGCCCGGACGGCAGCAAGACCAAGGGCGACTTCTACATCCAGAAGCCGGGCAAGCTGCGCTTCGAATATGATCCGCCGAGCCCGATCGACATCATCGCCGACGGCTCGTCGGTGGTGGTGCGCGATCGCAACCTGGCGACCCAGGACGTCTATCCGCTGTCGCAGACGCCGCTGCGCTATCTGTTGTCGGACCGCATCGACCTGATGAAGGACACCAACGTGATCGCGGTGTCGTCGGATGATCTCTACATCTCCATCACGATCGAGGAGAAGCAGGCGCTGATCGGCACCAGCCGGATGCTGCTGATGGTCGGCGCCAAGGATGGCCAGCTCAAGCAGTGGACGGTGACCGATCCGCAGGGCTACGACACCACGGTCGCGGTCTACAATCTCGACTCCACCAAGAAGCTCGATCCGAGCATGTTCAAGATCGATTTCACCATTTATCCCGGTGGCCCTCCGCCGGGCTGAGCGGGTCTCGCGCGGCCAGTTTTGGCTGGGGATAAAGCCGCTCCGGACGGCGCGCTCATCGTCACCGGCGGCGGCAGGCCAGCGCCCTGCGGCAGACAGCGGCAAAAATCGTGTTATGACGCAGACCGCATGCGTCTTACCCTGACAACCTGGAACATCAATTCGGTGCGGCTGCGTATCGATCTCGTCGCCAAATTCATCAAGGCGACGCGGCCCGACGTGCTGTGCCTGCAGGAAACCAAGTGCATTGACGATGCGTTTCCCCTGAAGCGCTTCAAGCGGCTCGGCTACGAGCACGTCGCACTGAACGGACAGAAGGGCTATCACGGCGTCGCCATCATCTCGAAGCTGCCGTTCGAGAGCACCGATATCCGGACCTTCTGCGACAAGATCGATTCGCGCCACATCTCGGTTTCCTTCGGCGAGAAGGCGCAGCTCGACAAGCCGCTGGTCCTGCATAATTTCTACGTGCCCGCGGGAGGCGACATTGCCGACCCCGCGCTCAATCCGAAGTTCGAGCACAAGCTGCAATTCCTCGACGAGATGAAGGCCTGCCAGCCGCTGCATCCGCGCGGCGACGACCGCCACATCCTGGTCGGCGATCTCAACGTCGCGCCGCACGAGAACGACGTCTGGTCGCACAAGCAGCTTCTGAAGGTGGTCTCGCATACGCCGGTCGAGACCGAGAAGCTGCTCGCGGCGCAGCTCCACGGCGAATGGTTCGATGTCGCGCGCGAGCGCATCCCGCAATCGGAAAAGGTCTACACGTGGTGGAGCTACCGCGCCGCGGACTGGACCGCCCACGACCGCGGCCGCCGGCTCGACCACATCTGGGTATCGCGCGCGCTGAAGGAGCAGGTCAGCGATTTCCGGATCCTGCGCGACGCGCGCGGCTGGGAGCGCCCGTCCGACCACGTGCCGGTGACGGTTACCCTCGACGTCTAATCGGGTCTCATCCGCGCACCGGCAACCTGGATGTCGCCGGCGATCCGATTGGCGCGGTGGGCGAACTCGTCACGCAGGCGGCGCGCTGAGGCAGGATCGCTCTCGAGCACGCGCTGAAACAGGCTGCGGGAGATGCGGACCACGGTCGAAGGCTCCAGCGCCACCGCGCTGGCCGGCCGCTTCATCTCGACCACCAGCGCCAGCTCGCCGATCAATGCGCCTGGACCTGCGACGATCTCGGCGCCGCCGCCGTCATTGACCCGCAGCGCACCGCGCTGGACCACGTAGCCGCAGTCGGCGGTATCACCTTCGCGGAAGAGTGTCTCGCCACCCTGGACGTTGCGCTGTTCGGAGCCGATCGCCAGCATGCGCAAGGAGTCGCTCCCCAGCAATTGCAAGGTGGGGACGCGCTCCAGCAGCGCTATATCGTCGTCGATCGACATGAAGGGCCCGGGAGAGGCAGAGATGATGACATCAAATCATCATACGGCGAATCGCCGCACCCGGAAACGCATTACGGTACCAGCTTGTAGCCGCCGGCCTCCGTCACCAGGATTTCCGGATTGGCTGCGTCCTTCTCGATCTTCTGGCGCAGGCGGTAGATGTGGGTTTCCAGCGTGTGGGTGGTGACGCCGGAATTGTAGCCCCAGACTTCCTGCAGCAGGGTCTCGCGCGAAACCGGCAGCTGGCCGGCGCGATAGAGGAAACGCAGGATCGCGGTCTCCTTCTCGGTCAGCCGCACCTTCCGGGCGTTGGCGCCGGTCAGCATCTTCGAGCCGGGACGGAAGCTGTAGGGTCCGACCGAGAACACCGCGTCCTCGCTGGCTTCGTGCTGGCGGAGCTGGGCGCGGATGCGCGCGAGCAGCACCGCAAAGCGGAACGGCTTCGCCACATAATCGTTGGCGCCGGACTCCAGCCCAAGGATGGTGTCGGAATCGGTATCGTGGCCGGTCAGCATGATGATCGGCGCTTTGAAGCCGCCCTTGCGCAGACTACGTACCACTTCGCGGCCATCGGTATCCGGCAGCCCGACATCCATCAGAACCAGATCGGGCGCGTTGGCCTTGGCTGCGCTGGCACCCTTGGCGCCGGTATCGACTGCAGACGCCTCGAACTCATCATGCAGCGAGAGCTGCTCCATCAAGGTGTCGCGCAGATCGTTATCGTCGTCCACGATCAGGATCTTGCGGGCATTGGCCATTCTACAATCCTCTTGCTGGCGCCAGGCATGAATCCAACGGACGCCGTCAACGCTGCCAAACAAGGCTGTTAAGCCTCATTTCGTCTTGAAGTAAGCGTCCGTTACTGATTCACAAGCCAAAATCGGCTTACAGCCGAAACAACTCTACTCCAGAATCTACGGGCATCCAGATGAATGTCCTGTAATGCGGCAGACCATTTGCCGACATTAAGGCTTTTGGCGGGCAACGGGGGTCCGGTGAAAAAATCCGTAATTACAAGCTCTTACAAGATGAATCCGGCCTTGGCCGCGATCCGGATTCACCATGTCGCCGGGAATCGGCAGCGTGGCTGGCTCGAGCTGGGCGGCCGGACCATCCCGGTCGCGCTCGGCCGCGGCGGCATCCTCGCCAACAAGCGCGAAGGCGACGGCGGCACCCCGCGAGGTATCTTCTATCCACGCCGGCTCTGGTGGCGCGCAGACCGCCACCCGCGGCCGCGGAGCTTTTTACCTGTCCGCATCATCGGGCCCACCGATGCCTGGTGCGAGGATCCGGCTGACCGGCACTACAATCAACCCGTGCGATTAACCGACGATCAATCGGGCGACCGGCTCAGGCGCGACGATCACCTTTATGACTTCATCGTCGAGATCGATCACAACACGCATCCGCGCATCGCCGGCCGCGGCAGTGCCGTGTTCCTGCATCTGGCGCGTCCGCAATTCGCGCCGACCGCCGGATGCGTCGCAATGACCCGATCTTCGATGCTGCAGCTGTTGCAACGGCTCGGGCCACGGACCAAGATCATCGTCGAGTAGTTGTCCGGTTAGCAGCGTATGATCCGGCCGCGAGAAGCCGGATATCAAGAGGGGGAGAGACCGCCATGCTGGATGCCAAGCAGATTGCGGCGGCATCGGCCGCGCTTCGGGATCAATGGCGGCACGGGACCAAGCTCACCAATTTGCCGTCGTCGATACGGCCGCACGACCGGGCGCAGGGTTATGCGGTGCAGGCCGAGCTGGAGAAGCAGTCCGGCGCGGCACTGTTCGGCTGGAAGATCGCAGCGACCAGCGAAGCCGGTCAGCGCCATATCAATGTCTCAGGGCCAATGGCCGGACGCATTCTAGCCGAGACCGTGATCGCCGATGGCGGCGCCGCATCGATGGCGGGCAATGCGATGTGCGTCGCCGAACCTGAATTTGCTTTCCGCATGCAAACCGATCTGCCGCCGCGCGAGGCGCCTTATACAGTGGACGAGGTTCTCGCCGCCGTCGGCACGCTGCATCCGGCCATCGAAATTCCGGACTCGCGCTTTGCCGATTTCACCAGCGCCGGCGAAGCACAGTTGATCGCCGATAATGCCTGCGCGCATCTGTTCGTGCTTGGGCCTGCAGCCGCCACCGACTGGCGCGCCATCGATCTCGTCGCGGAGAGGCCGGTGATCACGTTGCGCGGTCAGCAATATGTCGGCCACGGCAAGAACGTGCTCGGCGATCCCAGGGTGGCACTCACCTGGCTCGCCAATGAGCTGCGTGGGCTCGGCGTCACCTTGCGTGCAGGCGAGATCGTCACGACCGGCACCTGTCACCCGCCATTGCCGGCCAAGGCCGGCGACGCGATGGAAGCCGATTTCGGCGCGCTCGGGCGGGTGTCGGTGCGGTTTGCTTGATTTGGTTTGAGACGTCTATTCGCGAACTATCACGCGGGAAACAGTGCGCTCCCTCTCCCCGTTCTTTACGGGGAGAGGGCTGGCGCGAGGGGCAGACGCACGAGCAGTGTGCGTGGTTGGACCTGTACCCTCTCACCCGGAGGTCATCTTCGATGCCATCCGACCTCTCCCCGCAAGCGGGGCGAGATCAGCTCCGAGCAAGTCGTAATGTCTGCGCGCGAACACGCCTGATCGACGTGATCCTTGGCAGCTCTGCTCACCGATGGCCGAAAATCGCCGAACCGACGCGGATATGCGTGGCGCCGAACTGGATCGCGGTGGCGAAGTCCGCGCTCATGCCCATCGACAGGTGGCTGAGCCCGTTGCGTGCGGCGATCTTCGCGGTCAGCGCGAAATGCGGTCCGGGCGCCTCGTCGACCGGCGGAATGCACATCAGGCCGGAAATCGTCAGGCCATATTGGTCGCGGCAGCTCGCGATGAAGGCGTCGGCGTTGCCGGGCGCGATGCCGGCTTTCTGCGCCTCCTCGCCGGTGTTGATCTGAACGAACAGCAGCGGATGCTTGTTTTGCGCCGCGATTTCCTTCGCCAGCGCCTGACACAGGCTCGGCCGGTCGACGGAGTGGATCGCGTCGAACAGCGCCACCGCCTCCTTCGTCTTGTTGGACTGCAGCGGCCCAATCAGGTGCAGCTTGATATCGGAATGAGCGGCGATCAGCTCGGGCCATTTGGCCTTGGCCTCCTGGACACGATTCTCGCCGAACACGCGCTGGCCGGCTGCGATCACCGGCGTTATGGCGTCCGCGCCGAAGGTCTTGGAGACCGCGATCAAGGTCACCGCGGCACGATCGCGGCGCGCATCCGCACAGGCGCGCGCGATCCCCTGCTCGACCGACGTGAACGAACTTGGTGAAGCGGAAGTTAAATCAGCCGATTTCTCAGGCGCCATCGGGTCCGGCCCTCGCAAATTATGCGCTTGTCTGCATTTTACCCAATTCGAGAAAGGGTTTTTGAAACCCTTCCCCGTATCCTTACGGACTGGGGTAGGGGAACGAAGATGCCAAGCATCCGCTTCAACCGCAATAGAGTGAGACTAAGGAGGCTGCTGGGAATCCGCGCCCGTCTCGCCCTGTTGGCGGTGATCCTGGTTGCACCTTTGATGCTGGAACGCGCGCGCTCGCTGGAGACCGCGCGCGCGAAGCAGATTGCGCAGGTCTCCGAAGAGTTCTCCAATCTCGCCAAGCACAGCGCCGACACGCAACGCGAAGTGATCATGTCGGTCGAGACGCTGCTCAAATCGACGGCCTATGTGCGGGCCGGGACAGCAGGCATCGGACGTAGCTGCGACCTGCTGCGGGCCAGCCTGCCGCTCAATCTGCCATGGATCCGCAATGTCATGATCGCGGGTCGCGACGGTCGCATTCAATGCGCGACTGTGAACGGTTTTGTCGGGCTCGACTACAGCGACCGCGCCTACCTCATCAAGGCCCAGGAAACCCGCGGCTTCGTGTTCAGCGACTACCGCCTCGCCAAGCGCGATCAGGCGCCGATCGTGATCGCCGCCTATCCTGTCTCCGCAATCACCGGCGAGCGTGACGCCGTCGTGCTGGCGAGCATCAGCCTTGAATGGATGTCCAAGGTGATGAGCAACCTCGCCAACCGCCCCGGCATCTCGGCCGTGCTGGTTGACAGCGCCGGCACCGTGCTCGCCGCGGCATCCGACGAGGCGAGCTATATCGGCCGTTCGCTCGACAGCGTGCCGCTGCTGTCGGCCATCGCCGAGACGGCCATGAGCTCGGCACAGGACGAGGGCTCGATGTCGTTCGTCGCCGCCGACGGCGCGCGGCGGGCCATCAGTTTCGACCGAATCGCAGATACTGGATCGCGCCTGATCGTCAGCATCGACGAGACGCGGGTGACGGCCGCGATCGACCGCGAGATTCGCACCGCCTATCTGCAGGCCGGCTTCGTTTGCCTGTTCGTGTTGCTCGGCGCGCTGATCGCCGCGGAAAAGCTCATCATCCAGCCGCTCAACATTCTCGCCACCACCGCGAAGCGCTTCGGGCTCGGCGACTGGTCGGCGCGTGCCAGCAGCAGGCTGCCATCGGAATTCGTGCCGCTCGCCAAGGCCTTCAACGCGATGGCCGCGAAGCTCGGCCAGCGCGAGCGCGAGCTGGTGGCAAGCAATGACCGCCTCACCGTCATGGCGTCGGTCGACGTGCTCTCCGGGCTCGCCAATCGGCGCGGCTTCCAGAACCGGCTCGATTTCGAATGGATGAAGGCCCAGCAAACCGGCGGTGCGTTGTCACTGCTGATGATCGACGTCGATCATTTCAAGCTCTACAACGACACTTACGGTCATCCGGAGGGCGATGCCTGCCTGTCGAGATTGGGCGCGACACTCTCCGGCATTGCGATGTCCGCCGCCGGATTTGCCGGACGCTATGGTGGCGAGGAATTCTGCCTGCTGCTGCCGAACACCGAAGCCGGCCGCGCGCTCGAGATCGGCGAGACGGTGCGCACCGAGGTGGCAGCGCTTGCCTTGCCGCACGCGACATCGAGCCACCAATACGTAACAGTCAGCGTCGGCGTGGCCTGTGCGGAGCCCAACGTACAGCTCGCGGTGGCCGACCTGATCGAGGCCGCGGATGCCGCGCTCTATGCCGCCAAGCATCGCGGCCGCAACAACGTGGTCGCGCACGGCATCATCGAAGTGATCGAGGCCGGCGAGGGCATGGCGCGGTCGAACTGAGCAACGCGTCAAGGCTCGCTCCATCGAAGCGACGTCCGTAAATCGCGACGAATGGTGAACCCCGGGTTCCGATCCGTTGCGGCAGCTCGTGCACATCCGGCGCTGGAGCCTTTTCCATTCCGATTGAATCGGAACGGGACTCCGGCTTTTGTCGACGCGTTTTCTTGGCGCGAACCGGTGTCGACCTCGCTTGAAAGCGCCCTAGCCGGCCGCGAGCTTGCGGTCGAGCTCGAGTTCGGTGACGACGCGATTACGGCCAAGCTTCTTCGCCAGATACAGCGCGCGATCGCAGCGATCGATCAGGTCCGTCATCGACTCGCCGAACTGGAATTGGCCGACGCCGATCGAGACCGTGATCTGCGGCAGCACCTCGCCGGTCGAGCGACGGGTGAATTGGCATTCCGCGATCGCGCGGCGAATCGTCTCGGCGACAGCACTGCAGGTCTCGATATCCGCGCAAGGCAGCACCGCGATCAGCTCCTCGCCGCCATAGCGGGCCGGCAGGTCGGTGTCGCGGACGCGTTCGCGCACCGCCTTGGCCACCAGACGCAGCACCTGATCGCCGACGCCATGGCCGAACGTGTCATTGAATGTCTTGAAGTGGTCGACGTCGATCATGAGCACGCTGAGCGGCTGATCCTTCTCCATTGCCGCGATCTGGACCTTGCGGAAGAATTCTTCGAGCGCACGACGGTTCGGCAGGCCGGTCAGGGTATCGGTGCGCGCGCGCTGTTCGGACTTGTCGAGGGAGTCGCGGATGGTATCGAGCTCGCGCGATTTCTCGGCGAAGCTCGCCTCCAGCTTGGCCGCACGCTCGGTCGCCTGGGCGAGCTCGCTGACGAGATTTTCGATCAGAAGCTTCGGGTCGACACCGCGTTCGTGGCTTTCGACGACGCCGTCGATCGCCTCCATCTGGAGCCGGTTGTCGGCGATCGCCGCTGTCAGATACTGCTTCGCGGAATCCATCACGCCGTGAAGCTGCTGCGACACTTTATGGACGACGGCGGCCTCGGCGCCCTGCGAGCCGACGTAGGTCTCGAACAGCGCCTGGTTTGTGGTCACGTCGAACTTGCGCTTGTTGCTGATCAGAATGTCGATCGCACGTTTCAGGTCTGGAGCGGTGCCGACGACGTATTTGAACCAGAGGTGGAAATTGTTCGGTGTCGGCGGCACACGCTGCTGCGCCATCGCCCGCAGCGCCTTGGCGGCGAGCGACGTCGCGTATTCAAAATCGACCTCGTCGAACGTGGCGTCTGACACGGATCGGATAGTCCCGAATGTGGGCACAGGCGTGAATTGTGGCGTACTGTCCCACCCAAGTGTTAACCGCCCCTCAATCGATCCATGACAGTGCGATGCAATATTGCGAAAAACCTACGGATTACCGTTGCTTAGCGGCGCGCTGGACTGGCATCGCCGGCTGTCGGCCATTGACCTTGCGGCCGCTTTTGTGGCCTAGTCCGGCCTCTTCCGACCGCGCGAATCCTCGAAATTGCAAGCGATTCCATGACATCCGAACGTTATAACGCCCGTGAATCCGAGCCTCGCTGGCAGCGCCAGTGGGACGAGAAGGCAATCTTCGCTTCGAAAAACGACGATCCGCGCCCGAAATATTATGTGCTCGAGATGTTTCCCTATCCGTCGGGACGCATCCATATCGGCCACGTCCGCAATTATACGCTTGGCGACGTGCTGGCCCGCTTCATGCGCGCCAAGGGTTTCAACGTGCTGCATCCGATGGGCTGGGACGCGTTCGGCCTGCCTGCGGAGAACGCCGCGATCGAGCGCAAGGTGGCGCCGAAGGCCTGGACCTACGACAACATCGCCGCGATGAAAAAGCAGCTCCGCTCGATCGGGCTGTCGCTGGACTGGTCGCGCGAATTCGCCACCTGCGACCCCAGCTACTACCAGCATCAGCAGAAGATGTTCATCGACTTCATGAAGGCCGGGTTGGTCGAGCGCGAGAAGCGCAAGGTCAATTGGGATCCGGTCGACATGACCGTGCTCGCCAACGAGCAGGTGATCGAGGGCCGGGGCTGGCGTTCCGGCGCCGTCGTCGAGCAGCGCGAGATGAACCAGTGGGTCTTCAAGATCACGAAGTACTCGCAGGACCTGCTGGACGCGCTCGATACGCTGGACCGCTGGCCGGACAAGGTGCGGCTGATGCAGCGCAACTGGATCGGCCGCTCCGAAGGCCTGTTGATCCGTTTCGCGCTGGATCCTGCCACGTCGCCTGCCGGCGAAAGCGAGCTGAAGATCTTCACGACGCGGCCCGACACGCTGTTCGGCGCCAAGTTCATGGCGATCTCGGCCGACCATCCGCTGGCGCAGGCCGCGGCCGCCAAGAATCCGGAGCTCGCCGCATTCATTGCCGAGATCAAACGGATCGGCACCGCGCAGGAAGTCATCGACACCGCCGAGAAGCAGGGCTTCGACACCGGCATCAAGGCCGTGCATCCTTTTGATCCGACCTGGACAATTCCGGTCTATGTCGCGAACTTCGTGCTGATGGAATACGGCACCGGCGCCATCTTCGGCTGTCCGGCGCACGACCAGCGCGACCTCGACTTCGTCAACAAATACCATCTCGGCAACGTTCCAGTGGTCTGTCCCGAGGGCCAAGACCCCAAGACCTTCGTCATCACCGACACCGCCTATGATGGCGACGGCCGCATGATCAATTCGCGCTTCCTGGACGGCATGACGATCGATCAGGCCAAGGAAGAGGTCGCCAAGCGGCTGGAGAGCGAGCAACGCGGCAATGCGCCGGTCGGCGAGCGGCAGGTGAACTTCCGCCTGCGCGACTGGGGCATCTCGCGCCAGCGCTATTGGGGCTGCCCGATCCCGATGATCCACTGCCCCACCTGCGATGTGGTGCCGGTGCCGGACAAAGACCTGCCGGTGACGCTGCCGGACGACGCCACCTTCGACAGGCCGGGTAACGCGCTCGATCATCATCCGACCTGGAAGCACGTCACCTGCCCCAAATGCGGGGGCAAAGCCCAGCGCGAAACCGACACCATGGACACCTTCGTGGATTCGTCCTGGTATTTCGCGCGCTTCACGGATCCCTGGAACGCAACGGCGCCGACCACGCCCGCTGTTGCCAACCGCATGATGCCGGTCGACCAGTATATCGGCGGCGTCGAGCACGCGATCCTGCATCTGCTCTACAGCCGCTTCTTCACCCGCGCGATGAAGGCGACCGGGCACATCGCGATGGACGAGCCATTTGCCGGCATGTTCACGCAGGGCATGGTGGTGCACGAGACCTACCAGAAGGCCGACGGCACCTATGTGAGCCCGGCCGACGTCAAGATCGAGACCGGCGACAATGGCCGTCGTGTCGTGCTGGCCGCGACCGGCGAGGACATCACGGTCGGCCCGATCGAGAAGATGTCGAAATCGAAGAAGAACACGGTCGACCCCGACGACATCATCGAGAGCTACGGCGCCGATGTCGCCCGCTGGTTCATGCTGTCGGACTCGCCGCCCGATCGCGACGTGATCTGGAGCGACGAGCGGGTGCAAGGCGCCTCGCGTTTCCTGCAGCGGCTGTGGCGGCTGGTCAACGAATCGGCTGATATCGCCAAACAGGCTCCCTCTTCCCGACCGGCCAGCTTCGGTGCCGATGCGCTGGCACTGCGCAAGGCGGCCCATGGTGCGCTGGACAAGGTCTCCGGCGGGATCGAGCGGCTGCACTTCAACGTCTGCCTGGCCCACATCCGTGAATTCGCCAACGCGCTGGCCGACATATTGTCGCGCCCGGCCAAACCGGCGCCCGACCTAGCCTGGGCCGTCAACGAGGCGGCGACGATCCTGGTGCATCTGTTCGCGCCGATGATGCCGCATCTGGCAGAAGAATGCTGGCGAGTACTTAGGCGGCAGCGGCCTGATCTCGGAGGCGAGCTGGCCGCAAATCGAACGCGATTTGCTGGTCGAAGACAGCGTGACCCTGGTGGTTCAGGTGAACGGCAAGAAGCGCGGAGAAGTCACAGTCGCCAGCAACGCGCAGAATCCGGAAATTGAGGCTGCCGTTTTCGGCCTCGATGCGGTAAAGCTGGCGCTGGATGGTCGGGCCGTCCGCAAGGTGATCGTGGTTCCCAAGAGGATCGTGAATGTCGTTGGCTAGCACTGCCGGTCGATTTCGCATCGCCGCCCGGCTCGTCGCCGTGGCTGGTTTGGCTGCGCTCACGGCCGGCTGCTTCCAGCCGATGTATGCCGAGCACGCCGACGGCACCCCGGGCCTGCGCGAAAAGCTGATGACGGTCGACCTGCCTCCGGTCGACAAGCCAAACGCCTCGCCCGAGGCCCGGATCGGCGTCGACATCCGCAACGCTCTCGCCTTCAAGCTCTATGGCACGGCGACCGGCACGGCTCCGGTCTACAAGCTCGTGCTGAGATTCCAGACCAGCCGTTCGTCGCTGATCATCGATCCCAACACTGGCCTGCCGACCAGCGAGAATGTCGGCATCGACGCTCAGTACAATCTGGTCGAGCTCGCGACCAACAAATCGATCATGACCGGGACCACTTTTGCGCGGACGTCGTATGACATCCCCGGCTCCTATCAGCGCTTCGCGCGGCAGCGCGCGTTCCTGGATGCGGAGGAGCGCGCCGCGGACGTGATCGCCGAGAATATCAAGACCCGGCTGGCGTCGTACTTCTCCGCCGGAATTTAGCCGGTCGGCGGAGACCGCAATGGTCGCCCTGCGCGGACGAGATATCGACAGCTTCCTGGCCCGGCCGGATTCGGCCCGGCCGATCATCCTGCTTTACGGTCCGGACGCGGGATTGGTGCGCGAGCGCGCCGATGCGCTGATCGCATCCGCGATCGACGATCCCAACGATCCCTTTTCCCTGGTCAAGCTCGACGGCGATGAACTCGCCGCCGAACCGTCGCGGCTGGTCGACGAAGCCATGACCGTACCGCTGTTCGGCGGCCGACGCGCGATCCGCGTGCGCGCCGGGTCGCGCAATTTCGCCAGTGGAGTCGAGACGCTGGCTGGCATGTCCGTGAAGGACTGTCGCGTCGTGATCGAGGCGGGCGACATCCGGCCCGACAATCCGCTGCGCAAGACCTGCGAGCGCGCGACCTCGGCGGTCGCAATCGGCTGCTATCCCGACACCGAGCGCGACCTCGCCAAGTTGATCGATGATGAACTGCGGACGGCGAATTTGCGGATCGCACAGGACGCACGGGCGTCACTGATGTCGCTGCTCGGCGGTGACCGGCAGGCCTCGCGCAACGAGCTGCGCAAGCTGACCTTGTATGCGCATGGCGAGGGCGAGGTGACGCTCGATCACGTGATGACGGTTGTCGCTGACGCCTCGGAGATGAAGCTCGATCCGATCGTCGACGGCGCCTTCGGCGGCAAGCCCGACCAGGTCGAGAACGAGTTCGGCAAGGCGATGGTTGCCGGCACCTATCCCGGCGTCATCATTTCGGCCGCGCAGCGTCACGCCGCATGGCTGCACAAATCGGCACTGACGGTGGCCTCGGGCGCGCCCGTTTCGGCGGTGCTCGAAGGCGGCTTTCCGCGGCTGCACTTCTCGCGCAAGCCGGCCGCCGAAACCGCGTTGCGCAACTTCTCGCCGGCACGGCTGTTGCCGATCATCGATCAGCTTGCGACCGCAGCGCTCGACATGCGCAAGCAGCCATCGCTGGCCGCGGCCATTGCCCAGCGCACATTGCTGTCGATCGCACTGGCGGCACGGCGGCGGGGATGATCGCTCGCCACCGACCGAAGTAGGGCCACTGCATGTCGCCGAGCATGGCTTCTTAACGGCGCATGATCCGTCAATTAGTTCATTCGTCATGCGCGGGCTTGACCCGCGCATCTACGTCTTCCGTTCGATAGCTTTGCAAAAACGTGGATGGCCGGGTCAAGCCCGGCCATGACGACGTAGAGAATCTTCAACCATTCTCCAGCCGGCGCGTCACCTCGTCGAGCTGCTCGAGGTTGCGGTAGCTGATCTGCACCGTGCCACCGGGGTCGCGATGGCTGATGGTGACGTTCAGACCGAGCGCGTCGCTGACGCGCTTCTCCAGCGCGATGGTGTCGGCGTCCTTGGTTTCCTTCGGCGCCGTACCTGCACGCGGCTTTTGCGGCTTGCGCTCCGGCACGCCCTCGTCATGCGCAAGCGCCTCGGTCTGGCGGACGTTCAACCCTTCCTTGACGATGCGCTTCGCCGCCGACAATGGATCCGGCAGATTGATCAGCGCGCGCGCGTGGCCGGCCGACAGCTCGCCGGTCGCGATGAAGCCCTGCACCTCGGCCGGCAGCTTGGTCAGCCGCATCATGTTGGCGACGTGGCTGCGGCTCTTGCCGACGATCTTGGCAATGTCTTCCTGGCTGCGCTGGAATTCATTGGCGAGCGCGTGATAGCCCTGCGCCTCCTCCATCGCGTTGAGGTCTTCGCGCTGGACGTTCTCGATGATCGCAAGCTCGAGTGCGTCGCTGTCGCTGACATCGACGGGAACGATCGGCACCTCATGCAGACCGGCCGCCTGCGAGGCGCGCCAGCGCCGCTCGCCGGCGATGATCTCGTAACGATCCTGCGCACCCTTCACCGGCCGGACCACGATCGGCTGGATCACGCCATGCTGCTTGATCGAGTTGGTGAGCTCGCCGAGTTCGGTATCCGAGAAGGTGCGGCGCGGATTGCGCGGGTTGGGCTTGAGGAATTCGATCGGCACCTTGCGCTGGTTGCGCGGCCGCTCCGGCGGCGCACCGGCTTCGCGCCCGACATCCCCGATCAGACTTGCAAGACCGCGGCCCAGTCGCGAGCGCGATTTATCGGCCATCGCCTTCTCCCTTGGATTCACTTCAGTGCCGCTCCTCGTCCCGGTCGCAGGTCCGGCGCGCAGGCACACAAGCGAACCCGAGACGCGCTACGATATCGATGTCATGCCGCTGACGAGAACCGCGTCCGCATCACGCGGATGGTCCGGATCGACGCAGCAAATCAGTGAGGCTTGAGCTCGCGCTCGCGCTGGATCACTTCGGTCGCGAGCTTGAGATAGGCTTCGCTGCCGACGCACTTCAAATCATAGACCAGCACCGGCTTGCCGTAGGACGGCGCCTCGGAAATGCGAACGTTGCGCGGGATCATGGTGTTGTAGACCTTCGATCCCATGAACTGGCGAACGTCGGCGACAACCTGGTTCGAGAGGTTGTTGCGCGAGTTGAACATGGTCAGCACGATGCCGTGGATCGACAGGTTCGGGTTCAAGGTCGAGCGCACCTGCTCCACCGTCTGCAGCAGCTGCGACAGACCTTCCAGCGCGAAGAACTCACACTGCAACGGCACCAGGATCGCATCCGCCGCTGCCATCGCGTTGACGGTCAGCAAATTGAGCGACGGCGGGCAGTCGACCAGCACATAGGTGTAGTCATTCTCCGGCGAGACATTGTTGTTGAGGCTGGCGATCGCATCGCGCAGCCGGAAGGCGCGATTGGCCGAGGAGCCGAGCTCGAGCTCGAGGCCCGACAGGTCCATGGTCGAGGAGGCGATGTGCAAACGGGGCACCGCGGTCGGCACCACGGCGTCACGCAGGGACGCCTCGCCGATCAGGACGTCATACGTAGAGCAGTTGCGGTTGTGGCGATCGATGCCGAGCCCGGTCGAGGCATTGCCCTGCGGATCGAGGTCGATGATCAGCACGCGCTCGCCAATCGCGGCCAGCGCGGTGCCGAGGTTGATGGCGGTCGTGGTCTTGCCGACCCCGCCCTTCTGGTTGGCGAGCGCCAGGATGCGCGGATGGCCGTCCATGTGCGGGGCCCTATCCTCTTGATAAACCTGATCAATCACGGTCATCGGTCGTCATCGCCTGTGTCGCGGAATTCATGAACGTCGCGCGATCTGATCGATCTCGACGATCCAGCCTTGTCCGCCCGTTCGGCTGGGATGAAGCTTGTACCTGATGTTCCAATATTTAGTAGATTCGGTCAATTCCGCTTCTACATCTTGGCCCTTCAGAAACAGCGCCGTTGCACCTTTGTTAACCAAAGGTTCCACGAAGCCAATAAGTTGGTGTAACGGAGCCAGCGCCCGCGCAGTGATGCAATCGACTCGCCCCGTCCACTTCTCCACGATATCCCCGATCTCCGACAAATGCACGACGCCAGGTGCGGCCGTGACGCGGATGGCTTCGCGCAAGAACGCGGCCTTTTTGGCGATACGCTCGACAAGATGAATCAGGGCACCCGGCGTTTCGGCCAAGGCGCAGGCCAGCACGACGCCCGGGAAGCCGCCACCGCTGCCAAGATCGAGCCAGATCCTTGCATCGGGCTTGAGGGAGAGAAGTTGCAGCGAGTCTGCGATGTGGCGGGTCCAAAGCTGCGGCAACGTTGAGGATGCCACCAGATTGGTCTTGGCCTGCCACTCCCGTAGCAGCATGACGTAGCGATCGAGGCGCTCAGCCGTTTCACGTGAAACAGGGATCAATGCCAGTGCGGCAGCCTTGTCCGTCGCGAGGTCTGACGGTGCCGAAGAACGGTCATCTGGTTTCACGTGAAACGCCTCACGCCGTCGCCGTCTTGCGACGTGCCTCGCGCCGCAGATAGGCCGCGAGGATTCCGAGCGCCGCAGGGGTCATGCCATCGATGCGACCCGCCTGCCCGACCGTCCACGGCCTGGCCGCTATCAGCTTGGCGCGCGCCTCATTCGAAAGACCCGGCACCTGGGCGTAATCAATGTCACCGAGCACCATGCCCTCGTCGCGCCGGAAGGCATCGACGTCGGCATTCTGCCGCTTCAGGTACACATCATATTTCGCGTCGATCTCCAGGTGGGTCGCGATGCCGATATTGATCGCGCCGAGCTCGGGCCAGATCGCCCTCACCTGCTCCCAACCGACTTCTGGATAGGCCAGGAGTTCAAACGCCGAGCGCCGCTGGCCGTCCCTGTTCAAGGTCAGCCCGTGCCTGGTGGCTTCGTTCGGTGTGATGCTCAGCGACTTGGCCAGGGCTTTCGCAGCATCCAGCGCATCCATCTTGGCGCGATGGTACTGGCTCCGGACTGCGCCGACACAGCCGAGCGCAATGCCCTTGTCCGTCAGGCGCTGGTCGGCATTGTCGGCGCGCAAGGTCAGCCGATATTCGGCACGCGACGTGAACATCCGATAGGGCTCGGTGATCCCGCGCGTCACGAGATCGTCGATCATCACGCCAAGATAACCGTCAGCGCGATCGAACACGATCAGCTCGGTCCCGCCGGCGGCCAGCGCCGCGTTAAGTCCGGCGACCAGACCCTGCGCTGCCGCTTCTTCATAGCCCGTGGTGCCGTTGATCTGGCCGGCGAGAAACAGCCCTTTCAGACGCCTGGTCTGCAGGGTCGGCTCCAATTCCCGCGGATCGACATGGTCATATTCGATCGCATAGCCCGGCCGGATCATCCGGACACGTTCAAGGCCGGGGATGGTCGGCAGCAGCGCAAGCTGGACCTCCTCGGGTAGCGAGGTCGAGATGCCGTTCGGATAAACCGTCGTATCGTCGAGACCTTCCGGCTCCAGGAAGATCTGGTGGCCGTCGCGATCGCCGAAGCGGACGATCTTGTCCTCGACCGACGGGCAATAGCGCGGACCGGTGCTCTTGATCTGTCCCGAGTACATCGGCGAGCGATGGACGTTGGCCCGGATCACATCATGGGTCGCGGGCGTGGTCTTGGTGATGCCGCACTGGATCTGCGGCGTCGTGATGCGATCGGTCAGGACCGAGAACGGCTCCGGCGGATCGTCACCGGGCTGCATCTCGACCGCACCCCAGTCGATGGTGGTGCCGTCGAGCCGCGGCGGCGTCCCGGTCTTGAGCCGACCCAATTGGAAGCCGGCCGCTTCCAGCGACTTCGATAGGCCCAGCGCCGGTGCTTCGCCGACCCGCCCAGCCGGCCAGTTCTTTTCACCGAGATGGATCAGCCCGCGAAGAAAGGTGCCGGTGGTGATGACAATGGCGCCGGCGCCGAAGGCTTGGCCGTCAGCGAGCTTGAGACCGACGACACGGCCATCGGACACGACCAGCGCATCGGCCTCGCCTTCGATCACGTCCAGGTTTGCTGTCTCCCGGATCGCGGCCTGCATCGCTGCGGCATAGAGCTTGCGATCGGCCTGGGCGCGCGGCCCACGAACGGCCGGACCCTTGCGACGGTTGAGCATCCGGAACTGGATTCCGCCGGCATCCGCAACGCGGCCCATCAGTCCATCCAAAGCGTCGACCTCACGGACCAGATGTCCCTTGCCGAGGCCGCCGATGGCGGGGTTGCAGGACATCGCACCGATCGTCGCGAACTGGTGCGTGACCAGCGCGGTTTTGGCGCCCATGCGAGCTGCGGCCGCCGCGGCTTCACAGCCAGCGTGGCCGCCACCGATGACGATGACGTCGAAAGACTTTGAATTGTCGCTCATAGGCTCGACTTTAGCGCGGCGCGGTGACCACCGAAAGGCGTTTCACGTGAAACAGCGCCCGCTGCCGATGGCGGAGAGAAGGTTGTTTCGCGTGAAACGGCGCGGTTCCGATACCACGCTGTTTCACGTGAAACGGTTGACGAACCCTTAAATCCTCGAAACCAAATATTAAGGATAAGATCAAAATTCAGGACCGCTACTTCCCGATACAGAATTCGCGAAAGATCACGTCGAGCAAATCCTCGACGTCGACCCGGCCCAGCAGTTTGCCCAATGCGAACGCCGCCACGCGCAGCTCCTCCGCAGCCAATTCTTCACCGAACCGGACGGTATCGAGACTTTGCCGGAGCGCGGTCGCGGTTTCCTCGAGCAGCTTCCTCTGGCGCTCACGGGTAATCAGACCGGCTTCATTGGCCCCGAAATAGTCGCGCGCGAACGCGACCAGGGCATCGATTAATTCGGCAATCCCGTCGCCCTGCTTCGCCGAGATGTGGAAGACTGGACTGACGGCTTTCGGATCGGCGCTAGGTCCGACCAAATCGATCTTGTTCCTGACGGTCCAGATCGGCGCCTCCCCGCCCTGATCGCTCTCAGGCGATCCGCCTTCCGAAAGCCAGAGCACGAGATCGGCATCCGCCGCCCGTGCCCGCGCCCGCCGCACACCCTCCTGCTCGACCGGATCCTCGGTGTCCCTGATCCCCGCGGTGTCGATCACCGTCACGGGATAGCCGTCGAGGTCGAGTTGAACCTCGATGACGTCACGCGTGGTCCCGGCATGGGGAGAGACGATCGCGACCTCGCGGCGGGCAAGCTGGTTCATCAATGTCGATTTGCCAGCGTTCGGCGGTCCGGCAATGACCACGGTCAGCCCGTCGCGCAAGCGTTCGCCGCGGCTCCGTGCGGCCAGCACGGCCTCGATCTCACCGAGCAGAAGCTTGATACGGGCGAGCGCCGGCGCCATCAGCTCTTCCGGGACGTCACCTTCGTCGGCGAAGTCGATCCCGGCCTCGATCAGCGCCGATGCTTCGATGATCTGGCGGCGCCAGTCGCGCGCTTGATCCCCGAGCAGACCGTTCAACTGCCGCAGGGCCTGGCGGCGCTGCCGATCGGTGTCGGCATGAATCAGATCGTCCAGACCCTCCGCCTCGGTCAGGTCGATCTTGCCGTTCTCGAAAGCGCGGCGGGTAAATTCGCCGGGCTCGGCGGCGCGGAGATCCGGCAAGCCTGAGAGGGTCGCAAAGACCGTCGCGAGGACGGCACGACTGCCATGGACATGCATCTCGGCGACATCCTCGCCGGTCGCACTCGCCGGTCCCGGAAACCACAGCACCACGGCATCGTCGATCGGATCACCCTTGGCGTCACGAAGCAACGCGCGTGTCGCCATGCGCGGTGCCGGCAATCTGCCGCCCAGCATCTGCAACGCGGCTCCGGCGCGAGCGCCTGATAGTCTGACAATCGCGATCGCGCTGGGCAACCTGCCCGAGGAGAGCGCGAAGATGGTCTGGTCGTGCAGATGCATGGCGCTCAATTGGACCCCGCCCAACCGAAAGACAATGGATTTGGCCGAACATGCTTTACGCACGTCACGCAAAGAACTGGGTTGAGCAATCATTCTGCAGCCATTGACGCCAGCCAGCTGTGCTGTCTTGCCGGTCCAACCGCCCAAACAAAAAAGGGCGCCCCGAAGAGCGCCCTCTGTATCTCAGCGATAGACCTGTCGATCAGGTGTTCATCGACTCGAAGAACTCGGCATTGCCCTTGGTGCTGCGGAGCTTGTCGAGCAGGAAGTCGATCGCATCCATCGTACCCATCGGATTGAGGATCCGGCGCAGCACATACATCTTCTTGAGGTTCTGCGACTCCGTGATGAGCTCTTCCTTGCGGGTGCCGGAGCGGGCGATGTCGATCGCCGGGAAGGTCCGCTTGTCGGCGACCTTGCGGTCGAGGATGAGCTCTGAGTTACCGGTGCCCTTGAACTCTTCGAAGATGACTTCGTCCATGCGGCTGCCGGTATCGACCAGGGCGGTCGCGATGATGGTGAGCGAGCCGCCTTCCTCGATGTTGCGCGCGGCACCGAAGAAACGCTTCGGCCGCTGCAATGCGTTGGCATCGACACCGCCGGTCAGCACCTTGCCGGATGACGGCACCACGGTGTTGTAGGCACGGCCCAAGCGCGTGATCGAGTTCGAGCAGGATGACGACATCGCGACCATGCTCGACCAGGCGCTTCGCCTTCTCGATCACCATTTCGGCGACCTGAACGTGACGCACCGCCGGCTCATCGAAGGTCGAGGAAACGACTTCGCCCTTCACCGAACGCTGCATGTCCGTGACTTCCTCCGGACGCTCATCGATCAGGAGGACGATGAGGTAGCACTCCGGATGGTTGGCTGTGATCGAATGCGCGATGTTCTGCATCAGCACGGTCTTGCCGGTGCGCGGGGGCGCTACGATCAACGCGCGCTGGCCCTTGCCGATCGGTGCCACGATATCGATGACGCGCGACGATAGATCCTTGCGGGTGGGATCCTCGATTTCGAGCCGGAAGCGCTCGTCCGGAAACAGCGGGGTCAGGTTGTCGAAATTGACCTTGTGCTTGGACTTCTCGGGATCCTCGAAGTTTAGCGTGTTGACCTTGAGCAGGGCGAAATAGCGTTCGCCTTCTTTCGGGCTGCGGATGTGACCTTCGATGGTGTCACCGGTGCGTAGGCCGAAACGGCGGATCTGCGACGGCGAGACGTAAATGTCGTCAGGCCCTGGAAGGTAGTTGGCGTCGGGCGAACGGAGAAAGCCGAAGCCGTCGGAGAGAACCTCGACGACGCCTTCGCCGATGATGTCGGTCTCTGCAATCGCGAGCTGCTTGAGAATGGCGAACATCAGCTCCTGCTTGCGCATGGTGCTGGCGTTTTCGACCCCATTCTCCTCCGCGAAGGAGACGAGCTCCGCCGGCGTTTTCGACTTGAGGTCTTGAAGTTTCATTTCCCGCATTGGGATGGTCCTGTGGAACAAACTTGGGAGGGATGCGAGGGGCTTGGGAAGCGGACGGAAATGAGGGTCCGCAGGTCTAAGCAAGGTAGCGCCGAGAGGCGCCAAACCTGATGCGGCGGCCGGTCAAACCGGGACGCAACCACATCCGCCTGCGTGGGGTGGGATGGACTTACTATAGAAAATCACGTGCCGTTTCGCAAGGCGTCATGCAGCAGAGCGGCATGCAGTTTTAACTATTAGCTAGAACGGTTTCACGATGACCAGGATGACGATGCCGATCATCAGCAGAGTCGGTACCTCATTGATAAGCCGGTAGAATTTCTGACTTCGCGTGTTGCGGTCGGCGGCAAAATCTTTCATCCAGCGGGCGAAAAGGCCGTGAACCCCTGATAGGATCAGGACCAGCAAAAATTTCGCGTGAAACCATCCGGATTTGTACCAGCTAGCCAGCCCAGACCAGATACAGCCCAGCGAGCCAGGTGACGATCATCGCAGGATTGATGATCGCCCGCAGCAGTCGCCGCTCCATGATCTTGAAGGTCTCGGACTGCTTGGAGCCGATCTCCGCGTCGCAGTGATAGACGAACAACCGCGGCAAATAGAGCATGCCGGCCAGCCAAGAGATAACGGCGATGACATGCAGGGCCTTGATCCACTCATACATCGGAACGGGTGATCCTTCGGCCCTTGGCGATCCATCGATCTTGCAAGGCGAGACATATCCGCTCGGATGGTCTCCACCAAACTAAATAATTTTAAAATCTTAAGGTTTGAGTTTAGGTGGCGGTGGATTGGACTCATGCAATGCGGTCCGCCGTTTGCGCCCAGCTTGTTCACAGTGCTCAACCTGCAGTCGGCGAATTGCCTCGAGCCAGATTCGCTCCCCGGAGTCATAGGCTTGCGCAAAATCATCAAGAGCTTATCCAGAGACAAGTTCAGCTCGTCCCGATATCATCGCTGGCAGGGCCGGACTTATCCCGAACTGCGGGCATGTGCAGAAGGAAAAGGGTTATCCAAAGCCCCCCGGCCCTCCGCCTGATTTTGATCCCATCCTTCACAGGGATTCACAGATTGTTAAGGATTTGATGCCGACCTCCGGAAATTACTTTCACCTGCATCTGGTTTCCGACTCGACCGGCGAAACCTTGATCACGGTCGCGCGAGCGGTCGCCGCGCAATACACCAACGTGACACCCGTCGAGCATGTCTATCCGCTGGTGCGCAGCCAGAAGCAGCTGGACCGCGTGCTCGATGAGATCGAGGAAGCGCCGGGCATCGTGCTGTTCACCTTGCTCGAGAAGGATCTGGTCGGCCGGCTCGAAGCCAAGTGCAAGGACATCAACATTCCGAGCCTGTCGATCATCGGCCCGGTGATGCAGCTGTTCGAGGCCTATCTCGGTGCCGCGACGGCCGGGCGTGTCGGAGCGCAGCACGTGCTGAATGCGGAGTATTTCGCGCGCATCGATGCGCTGAACTACACGATGCTGCATGATGACGGCCAGCTCGTCGACGGCTCTGGAAGATGCGGATGTCGTGCTGGTCGGCGTGTCGCGCACCTCGAAGACGCCGACCTCGATCTATCTCGCCAATCGCGGCGTCCGCACCGCCAATGTGCCCCTGGTGCCGGGCATTCCGATTCCACATCAATTGGAGACCTTGAAGAAGCCGCTGGTCGTCAGCCTGCACGCGACGCCGGAGCGGCTGATTCAGGTGCGGCAGAACCGTCTGCTCAGCATGGGTGCTGATAGCGGCAACGAGAACTTATATCGATCGGCAGTCGGTCACCGACGAGGTCGCCTATGCGCGGAAGCTGAGCGCGAAGTTCAACTGGGTCATGCTCGACGTCACCCGCCGATCGATCGAAGAGACGGCGGCGGCGATCCTGAAACTCTACACTGACCGGCAGCGTCAGAGGTCAGCGGAGTGAGGAATCGTGACCAGCCTCTGGTGCGGCGAACTGCCGTTGATCCTGGCGTCGCAAAGCCGGGCCCGGCGCATGCTGCTCGCCAATGCCGGCCTCAGCCTGCGAGGCGGTGCCGGCCGATATCGATGAGCGCGCGATCCAGCAGGAGGCAGGCTGACCGCGCCTCACGAAATCGCACTACATCTTGCGCAGGCCAAGGCGCTTGCGGTGTCAGCGACCAAGCCGGCCATCATGTTGTCGGCGCCGACCAGACTCTGGCGCTCGGCGATCGTCTCTTCAACAAGCCCAATGGCCGCGATCAGGCCGCGCAGCAATTGCTCACGCTCGCCGGCCGTACCCATGCGTTGCATTCGGCGATTGTGATCGCGCGCAACAGTGAGGTGCTGTTCTCGCATGTCGCCATCGCCTGGATGACGATGCGTCCTCTGAGCGAAGCCGATGTCGCTGTTTATCTCGACCAGGCCGGCGATGCCGTGATGTCGAGCGTCGGCGCCTATCAACTCGAAGGTCTCGGCGTGCATCTGTTCGAACGCATCGACGGCGATCACTTCACCATTCTCGGCCTGCCGCTACTGCCTCTGCTTGCTTTCTTCAGAGAGGCAGGCCTGCTGCGCATATAAGAAGGATCTTACCGCCATCCTCGTTTCGCGGTCTGATTTTAGAGGCCCCAGAGAGACACGAATGAAAGTGCTTGGACTGACCGGCTCGATCGGGATGGGCAAATCGACGACAGCAAAGCTGTTCGCGGAAGCCGGCGTGCCGGTCTACGACGCCGATGCGACCGTGCATAAGGTCTATGAAGGCGAAGCGGTCGCGGCGGTCGAAGCCGCTTTTCCCGGAACCACCGTCAACGGCAAGGTCGATCGCAGCAAGCTCTCGGCCAAGGTGGTCGGCCATCCCGAGGAGATCAAACGGCTGGAGCAGATCGTCCACCCGATGCTACGCGCGCATCATCAGGCCTTCCTTGATGATGCCGAGCAATCCGGCGCAGCGGTCGCGGTGGTCGATGTGCCCCTGCTGTTCGAGACCGGTGGCGACAAGCGCGTCGATGCCGTCGTGGTCGTGACGACATCCCCGGAGATTCAACGCGAGCGCATCCTGGCGCGCGGCACCATGACCGAGGAGGCGCTCGATGCGATGCTGGCGCGGCAGATGCCGGATGCCGAGAAACGTAAGCGCGCCGATTTCGTCGTGGATACGTCGCACGGACTCGACCCCGTGCGGGCGCGTATCCGCGACATCCTTGATCAGGTGATTAAGATGCCGCAGCGGCGGAGCTGATTCGCCCGCGTGATCCGGACTGGCTGACCATGCGTGAAATCGTTCTCGATACCGAAACCACCGGCCTCGATCCGTTGCGCGGCGATCGGCTGGTCGAGATCGGCTGCGTCGAGATCTTCAACCGCATGCCGACGGGCCAGTCTTATCACGTCTATATCAATCCCGAGCGCGACATGCCGGCCGAGGCCTTTGCGGTGCATGGCCTGTCGGGCGAGTTCCTGTCGACCAAGCCGTTGTTCGCCGAGGTCGTCGACGAGTTCCTGGCCTTCATCGGCGATGCGCCGCTGGTGATCCACAACGCGTCGTTCGATATCGGCTTCATCAATGCGGAGCTCGATCGGGTCAAGCTCACAGCGATTCCGCGCGAGCGCCTGGTCGACACCCTGCTGCTGGCGCGCCGCAAGCATCCGGGCGTGTCGAACCGGTTGGACGATCTGTGCTCGCGCTATGCGATCGACAACTCCCACCGCACCAAGCACGGTGCGTTGCTCGACGCCGAGCTGCTCGCCGAAGTCTATGTCGACCTGGTCGGTGCGCGGCAATCGCAGCTGATCCTGACGCAGGAAACTCAGGAGATCCGGATTGGCGCGTCGCTTGATATGCCGCGCCGGCAGCGCGAGATTGCGCTGGCGCCGCGCGTCACGGACGCGGAGCGAGAGGCGCATCGCGCCTTCGTCGCCACTTTGGGCGACAAGCCGATCTGGAATGAATATTTGCCTGACAGCGTGATCCCACCCGCCTGATGCGGATGATGGGATCACGCCTTTGTCGTCACAACGAAGGTCTTGAGGCTCAGCTCGGCTTGACCTGAGCGGCCTCGGCAGCTGCCTGCCGCTCCATGTTCTGCCGGTACAGACCGACGAAATCGACGGGGTCGAGCATCAGCGGCGGGAAGCCGCCGTCGCGCACCGAGGTCGCGACGATCTCGCGGGCGAACGGGAACAAGAGCCGCGGACACTCGATCAGCAACATCGGGGAGAGGTTCTCCCGGGGGATGTTCGACAGCCGGAACACGCCGCCATAGATCAATTCGAAGCTGAACATCACCTTGCCGGCGGTTTCCGCCTTGCCTTCGATCGTGAGCGTCACTTCGTAATCGTTTTCGGCGAGGTTGTTGGCGCCGACATTGATCTGGATGTTGATCTGCGGCTGTTGGCCCTGCGGCGCCAAGGACTGCGGCGCGTTCGGATTCTCGAACGAGAGGTCCTTGGTGTATTGCGCCAGCACGTTCAATTGAGGAGGGGCCGCCTCTGGGGGCGAGCCGTTGCCGTTTGTCATGAAAGTGTTCTCCTGGCACAGAAAGGCGGGTGATTATGGGCCGAGTGGCTAACATAGCCGCAGCGCGTTCCACAAGGATGGATGGTATCGGAAGGGTTAACGGCCATATGGCCTCGCTTTGCACTGCGGCGTGCCTTCGCCCGGTGCTCCGTTGCGCCGCTCCCGGTCACGGGTAAACGATTGAAGATGCGCGATTTCCCGGCAGGCAACGGATTTCCCCTGCTCCCGAAAACGCGCTACACTCGCCGTGCCACTATGCGCCATTGGCCCGGCTCAATTTCATGACTACATCCAGCACGAGCGATCGACGCTGGTGTCTCAAGCAGCTCCCTGTACAGGATGCCCGACCGCCGGGAGCCGTGGCCGGCCGCCACAAGTGAAAGCCGAGAAAGCGAAACGACGTGGACATCTATACTATCATATTCCTGGCGCTGGCGGTATTCATCTTCCTGCGCCTGCGCAGCGTGCTCGGGCAGCGCACCGGCAGCGAGCGGCCGCCATTCGACCGGACCGCGCGCAACGCCGTGCAGGGTGCGCCTGACAGCAACAACGTCATCACGGTTCCGGGCAAGCTGATCGATCCGGGCGCGCCGGCGTCCGTCGCCGATGCGGTTCCAGCGGGCGATCGCTGGAAGGGTCTGGCCGAGCCCGGCTCGGCGCTCGGCCGTGGTCTCGACGCCATCGTGGCGCAGGACTCATCCTTCGATCCGCGCCATTTCATCTCGGGCGCGCGCAGCGCCTATGAGATGATCGTGCTCGCCTTCGCCAATGGCGACCGCCGTTCGCTGCGCGAGCTGCTGTCGTCCGAGGTCTATGACAGCTTCGATGCCGTCATCAAGGAGCGTGAGAAGCACGAGCAGAAGACCGAGACGCGGTTCGTCTCGATCGACAAGGCCGAGCTGGTCGGCGCCGAGCTGCGCGACCGCAATGCCCAGCTCACCGTCCGCTTCGTTTCGCAGATGATCTCGGTGACGCGCGACAAGATGGGCACGATCGTCGACGGCAACCCGGACAAGGTTGCCGACATCACCGACATCTGGACCTTCGCGCGTGACGTCTCGTCGCGCGACCCGAACTGGAAGCTGGTTGGCACCGGCAGCCATTAACGATCATTTCGTCCACTCTGAACCAAAGGCGCGCGACGGAGGACCCAGCAAGCGCGCAAGCCCGATCGATCAAACGGTTTTTTTCCAAAATTCGCGTTGAATGGTACTTTGATGGTGCAGCTATGGTTCGCGAATTTTGGAAGGGGTGCGGCTTGTCCCAAAGCCGCTTTGGATATGTTGGCATCGCGCTCAGCCTGAGCGTCGTGGCGCTGTCGCTGTATCCCTTTGGGGCAGCGGCCGTGCGAAGCCGCCACACACGGCAGCCCGTGCCGGCCCAGCGGCACCTGCCCTACCCCGACGTTCCGCTGCCGCTCGAAATTCCGAACAGCCAATATCTCCCGCTGGCCTGGACCGATGTGCCCGGCTGGAACGATGACGATCATCTCGCCGCCTACAAGACCTTCCGCGCCAGCTGCAAGCCGATCGCGGCGAAGCCGGATGGACCGCCCGAGCCGAAGGCGCTCGGCAATTCCCTGCGCGATCCCTGCCGCGACGCGCGTGGGCTCGACCTCTCCGATAGTGGCAAGGCCAAAGCGTTCTTCGAAGAGCATTTCCAGCCGCTGAGGATTTCGCGGCTCGGCGACAGCGATGGCTTCGTGACCGGCTATTACGAGCCGGTGCTCGACGGCTCGCGGACGCAGAACGAGGTCTACAACGTGCCGGTCTATCGCCGGCCGTCCAATCTGTTCGTGCGCGGCTTCAAGCAGGATGCGCCGAACCTGCCGAACAAGGGACCGGTGTACCGCAAGATCGGCCGCCGCAAGCTGGTGCCTTATTACGATCGCGCACAGATCGAGGATGGTGCGATCGAAGGCCGCGGGCTGGAGATCTGCTGGCTCAAGAGCGAGGTCGACCTGCTGTTCATGCAAATCCAGGGCTCGGCACGCATTCAGCTCGACGACGGCTCGACCGTTCGCGTCAACTACGATGCCTATAACGGTTATCCCTATACGCCGGTCGGCCGCATCCTGATCGACCGCGGCATCATCCCGCGCGAGGAGATGTCGATGCAGCGCATCAGGGACTGGATGGAGCAGAACCCGAACGAGGCCAACGAGGTGCGCCGGCAGAATCGCTCCTACATCTTCTTCCGCGTGGTGCCGCTCTCCGACAAGGACGAGGCCGTTGGCGCGCAGGGCATTCCACTGACACCCGGCCGCTCGATCGCGGTCGACAAGTCGCTGCATGTCTACGGCACGCCGTTCTTCATCACCGGTGCACTGCCGATCGAATCGGAGACATCGAAGACGCCGTTTCACCGGCTGATGATCGCGCAGGATACGGGATCTGCGATCGTCGGACCGGCGCGGGCCGATCTCTATTTCGGCGCCGGTGCCGAGGCCGGCAAGATTTCCGGTCGGCTCAAGCAGAATATCCAGTTCGTGATGCTGGTGCCGAAAAGTCTCGATCCGGTCGCGCGCGGCCGCAAGCTGCCGCTGCCGGACGCGCGGCCGTCGGCCAAGATCGCAAAGCTGTTTCCGCAAGGGTTGCCGAAGGACATGGCCACGGATCAAAGCGGGGATCAGAAGCTTCCGGCTGCAGTTCCCGCCCCTGCTCCCGCAGCGAATGCCGTTTCGACACCGCCCGCAGCGGCGGTTGCGCAGAGCACGCCGGCTGCATCGAGCGTGCCGCTGCCGGCGGCGCGGCCGAAGGTCGATGACGACAAACCTGCCGATATCCCTCATCGACGGCGACACCGTTACCACTGATGAAGCGTCCGTCCACATCGCTGGGTAGCGACGTCACCAGCAGCCGCCGCAAGCGCACTTTGAGCGAGGACGATCGCGCATTGTGGGAGTTGGTGGCCAAGCACGTCAAGCCGCTAAAGAAGAAGCCGCGCCTTTCCAAGCCACATCCTCCGATGTCAATGGTCGAGCCCGCGGTCGCGCCGCCGCCGGCAACGCCGCGTCCAATCGCGCCGGTCCATGTCCCCAAGCCGATGAAGCCGGCGATGCCGCCGCTGGTGCCGCTCGGTCGCCGCGAGCGCGCGCGGCTGTCGCGGGGCCGAAGCGAGATCGATGCACGGATCGACCTGCACGGCATGACCCAGAGCCGTGCGCATCAGGCGCTGCATCTGTTCCTGCAGCGGGCGCACAGCGAGGGCCATTCGTTCGTTCTGGTGATCACCGGCAAGGGCGTAACAGGCGACTCCGAACGCGGCGTGCTGCGGCGGCAGGTGCCGCATTGGCTGAGCCTTCCTGAATTCCGTTCGCTGGTCATCGGCTTCGAGGAAGCCAATATCGGCCATGGCGGCGCCGGCGCGCTCTATGTGCGCATCCGGCGGGCGCGGATCTGACCTGATCAGAACGGCCGGATGATTCCGACCCTCGGCAGCGCGGTGACGATCCACCCGAGCCGCGCGGTCCTTCGATCCTCATTTGGGATCAGCGGCACGACCTTCGTGGCCGGCAACGTCTTGACCGCGTGCAGCAGCAGGATCATGCAGACCACCCAGCTGCAGAGCCAGCGCGAATAGTCGAACACCATCGCGAACATCACGAGATAGGCGAGACTGGTCACGCCAATCGCCGCGAGCACGATGCGCTGGTGCCAGACATTGGCAAGCGCGCGGATCGAGCCGGCGAAGACGCGCCACAGTGGTGCATGCAGCCAGAGCAGCAACGCATAGACGGGGACGCCGAGCAGGTTGGACGGCATTCGCGCCCAGGTGTCCTGCAGCTCCTTGGACAAAGGTTGGTACCAGATGTAAGCGAACTGGATCAGCGCGGTGCGCGACGGATCGGCCATCCGGCTCTGGAGGTAGCGCACGAATTCGTCGTGCGGGATCGGCATGGTGCCGAGGAACTGCGCGGCGAGAAACAGCGCGCCAAGACCGAGCAGCGCCGCGATACCCACAGTGACGTTGAGGCGGGTGGCGCCTTTCGTCAGGTAGTAGCGCAGCACGACGATCGCGGTCATGGTCGGCACATACATCAACAGATGGATGTGGTGGATCAGGATCAGCAGCGCGGATAACACGGTCGCAAGCCACACGATCGCAAGCGAGCGCGCCGGCACCAGCAGCAGGATGATCGCGGCCAGCGCGCCATAGATGTCGAAATGGCCGAGCGCGAAGATGAAGTTCTTCAGGAAGAACGGCGAACCGGCCGTGAACACGAACAGCGGCAGGCTCTCGTTGCTGAAGCCGAAGGTTTTGCGGAACAGCTGGACGAACAGGCCGGCAGTGATGAGCCAAACGCAGCCCCCGATCACGTAGACCAGCCACACCGGCACCTTGTCGGTGAACAGCGCGACGATGGCGCCGATCAGCGCGCGCTTGATGAAGCCGAAATGATAGTCGACCAATAGGTGGATGTAGGGGACGTAGGGCTGCAGGTTGAGCTTGTAGAGAAACACGCCGAGCATCACGGCGGCGTTGACATAAAGCATCGCGCGCCAGTGGCGCTGCAGGGGGGCGGGAGTCATGCGGCGGCCAACGGAGCGGCTTTATTCCGACAGTCGTCCCGGCCAAGCGAAGCGCGAGCCGGGATCCATAACCACCGATGCTGATGCTGGGACAAGGCTGGAGCTGCTAGCTTGTGTTGCAACGACCGTCGGTGGTTATGGGTCCCCGCGTTCGCGGGGACGAAAGCGGAGATTGCCGCGCCTCTGCAGGCTGACAGCCTCACCTTAAAGGATAAACCGGCTCAAATCCGTGTTCTTGGCCAGGTCTCCGATGTGCTGCTGCACATAGGCGGCGTCGAGCTGGATGGTCTCGCCGTTGCGGTCGGACGCCGTGAAGGAAATGTCGTCCAGCACGCGTTCCATCACGGTCTGCAGCCGTCGCGCGCCGATGTTCTCGACGGTGGAATTGACCGCGACCGCGATGTCGGCCAGCGCGTCGATCGCGCCGTCGGTGATGTCGAGCGTGACGCCCTCCGTCTGCATCAGCGCCACATATTGCTTGATCAACGACGCCTCCGGCTCGGTCAGGATGCGGCGCATGTCGTCGCGGGTCAGAGCCTGCAGCTCGACGCGGATCGGCAAACGCCCCTGCAATTCGGGCAACAGGTCCGACGGCTTTGCGATGTGGAACGCGCCGGATGCGATGAAGAGGATGTGGTCGGTCTTGACGGCGCCGTGCTTGGTCGAAACCGTGGTGCCCTCGATCAGCGGCAACAGGTCGCGCTGCACGCCTTCGCGCGAGACGTCGCCGCCGGCGCGGTTCTCGCGCACGCAGATCTTGTCGATCTCGTCGAGGAACACGATGCCGTTGTTCTCGACCACATGGATCGCTTCCTGCACCAGCTGCTCGTCGTCCAGCAGCTTGTCGGATTCCTCATTGACCAGGATCTCATGGCTGCTTTCGACTGTCAGCCGGCGGGTCTTGGAACGGCCGCCCATCTTGCCGAAGATGTCGCCGAGCGAGACCGCGCCCATCTGCGCGCCCGGCATGCCCGGAATCTCGAACATCGGAAATCCGCTGCCGGACGATTGCGTCTCGATCTCGATCTCCTTGTCATTGAGCTCGCCGGCCCGCAGCTTCTTGCGGAACAAATCCCGTGTCGCGGCGCTGGAATTGGCGCCGACCAGCGCATCGAGCACCCGCTCCTCCGCCGCCAATTGGGCGCGGGCGGCGACATCCTTGCGCTTGCGCTCGCGCACCTGCGCGATCCCGACCTCGATCAGGTCGCGGATGATCTGCTCGACGTCGCGGCCGACATAGCCGACCTCGGTGAACTTGGTCGCCTCGACTTTCAGGAACGGCGCGCCGGCGAGCTTGGCCAGCCGCCGCGCGATCTCGGTCTTGCCGACGCCGGTCGGGCCGATCATCAGGATGTTCTTCGGCAGCACCTCCTCGCGCAGCCCGCCATCGAGCTGCAGCCGGCGCCAGCGATTACGAAGGGCGATCGAAACGGCGCGTTTGGCGTCGGCCTGGCCGACGATGTAGCGGTCGAGTTCGGATACGATTTCACGGGGCGAAAAGTCTGTCATGGGCCCTAGCTAAGTCGGGATCTGGATCGAAGCAAGCGGCGCGCATACCCTCTGCGGCGGTCAACCTGTCGCGAGAGTTTCGATCGTGACGTTGCGGTTGGTGTAGACGCAGATGTCGGCGGCGATGTCGAGCGAGCGGCGCACGATCGCCTCGGCGTCCTGGTCGGTGTCGACCAGCGCGCGCGCGGCGGCCAGCGCGTAATTGCCGCCGGAGCCGATCGCCATCACGCCGGCCTCCGGCTCCAGCACGTCGCCGGTTCCGGTCAGCACCAGCGAGACGTCCTTGTCGGCGACGATCATCATCGCCTCGAGCCGCCGCAGGTAACGGTCGGTCCGCCAGTCCTTGGCCAGCTCGACCGCCGCCCGGGTGAGCTGCCCCGGATATTGCTCCAGCTTGCTTTCCAGCCGCTCGAACAAGCGTGAAGGCGTCGGCGGTGGCGCCGGCGAAGCCGCCGATCACGTCGCCCTTGCCGAGCTTGCGCACCTTCTTGGCGTTGGACTTGATGACGGTCTGGCCGATCGAGACCTGGCCGTCGCCGCCGACCACGACCTTGCCGCCCTTGCGGACCGTCAGGATCGTGGTGCCGTGCCAGACGGCCGGCTCGCTCTGAGATGCGTACATTCTTAAATCCTCTTTGACCGGGCACATTTAGGGAAGGACGGCTGGCGATACAATCGCCGCCCGAATGACGACCCGGCCGCGGATCGGCCTTGAAAACCGGTCACCATAGCCCGAGATCAGGATCTTTATTCCGTCATCCCGCAGTAGCGAAGGTGACATCAGCCTGTTAAAAGAGCCGCGTTTTCAAGGGAAAGTCGACCCCATGCGCAGCGCGACCATCAAGCGCAAGACCAAGGAGACCGACATCGAGGTTGCCGTCAACCTCGATGGTTCCGGCGTCGTCGAGATCTCGACCGGGATCGGCTTCTTCGACCATATGCTCGATCTGCTGGCGCGGCATGCGCGCATCGACATGAAGGTCAAGGCGGTCGGCGATCTCCATATCGACGATCACCACACCACGGAAGACGTCGGCATCGCGCTCGGACAGGCGGTGAGGCAGGCGCTCGGCGACATGGCCGGCATCACCCGCTATGCCTCGATCCACCTGCCGATGGACGAGACGCTGACGCGCGTCGTGATCGACATCTCCGGCCGGCCGATGCTGGTGTTCAGGACCGCGTTTCCGACTCAAAAGATCGGCACGTTCGATACCGAACTGGTGCGCGAATGGTTTAACGCGTTCGCGATCAATGCCGGCATCACGCTGCATGTCGAGACGCTGTACGGCGAGAACAGCCATCATATCGCCGAATCCTGTTTCAAGGGTCTGGCGCGCGCGCTGCGGGCGGCAGTCGGGATCGATCCGCGCGCGGCGGGCGAGGTGCCATCCACCAAGGGTCGGCTCGGCGGCTGACCTGATACGGCGGAGTTTGCGATGCCGGTCTACACTGTCCACGCACCTGTTACCGCGGGCACCGATCTGCGCGCAACGGATCGCTTTGTCTTCGTGCGTGACGGTTTCCATTTCTGGGCCGCCGTGCTCGGCGTGATCTGGCTCGCCTGGCACCGGCTGTGGCTGGCGCTGATCGGCTGGATCGTCCTCGTCGTCGCCGTGGATGTCATCCTGCTCAAGCTCGGCATCGGCCGTGGCACCGTGTTCTGCGCCGACGTCCTGCTCGCGATCCTGCTGGGCTTCGAGGCGTCCAGTCTGGAGCGTTGGAGTTTTTCACGCGGCAATTGGCGCCAGCTGGACATCGTGGTCGGCGACGACCGCGATGCGGCCGAGCGGCGCTTCTTCGAACGCTGGGCTGCGCGCCGCGGCGCACCGGCTTACGATGACTATATGGTGGATCGCGGCGCTCCGCCGCCGACCCGCGACAATGGTGGCCACCCGCCGCCGATGCCGCATTCCAGCATCATTGGCTTGTTTCCCGAACCAGGAGGTGGACGATGAGTGTCGCGATCATCGATTACGGCTCCGGGAATCTGCATTCGGCCGCCAAGGCCTTCGAGCGCGCCGCGCGCAGCATGGAAGACCCGCAGAAGATCGTTGTGACCTCAGATCCGGATACGGTCTATCGCGCCGACCGCATCGTGCTGCCGGGTGTCGGCGCCTTTGCGGATTGCCGACGCGGCGTCGACGCGGTCGACGGCTTGCTCGAAGCGTTGACGGAAGCCGTGCGCAACAAGGCGCGGCCGTTCTTCGGTATCTGCGTCGGCATGCAGCTGATGGCGACGCGCGGCAAGGAGCATGTCACGACCGACGGCTTCAACTGGATATCGGGCGATGTGGAGAAGATCGCGCCGCGTGACGAGAGCCTGAAGATCCCGCATATGGGCTGGAATACGCTCGACCTGGTGCAGGAGCATCCAGTGCTGGAGCGGTTGCCGCTCGGGCCGAAAGGCCGGCACGCCTATTTCGTGCACTCCTATCACCTCAACGCGGTGAACGAGAACGACGTGCTGGCGCGCGCCGACTACGGCGGACCGGTCACGGCGATCGTCGCCAAAGATACCGCGATCGGCACCCAGTTCCATCCGGAGAAGAGCCAGCGCTTCGGTCTGGCGCTGATCTCGAATTTCCTGAAGTGGAAGCCGTGATGTCTGCGCGCCTCTCCGCTCGGAGAAGAGCCGCCTCGGCTGTTTGAAAGAATTTCTTGAGATGATTTTGTTTCCTGCTGTTGACCTGAAGAACGGCCAGTGCGTGCGGCTCGAGCAGGGCGACATGGCGCGCGCGACCGTGTTCAACCTCGATCCTGCAGCCCAAGCCAAGAGCTTTGCCGACCAGGGCTTTGAATATCTCCACGTCGTCGATCTCGATGGCGCCTTCGCCGGCAAGCCGATGAACGCGCATGCGGTCGAAGCGATGTTGAAGGCCGTCAAGATGCCGGTGCAGCTCGGCGGCGGCATTCGCGACCTCAAGACGGTGGAAGCCTGGCTCGGCAAGGGCATCGCGCGCGTTATCATTGGCACTGCGGCGGTGCGCGATCCCGAGCTGGTGAAGACGGCCGCCAAGGCGTTTCCCGGTCGCATCGCGGTCGGGCTCGATGCGCGCGACGGCAAGGTCGCGGTGGAGGGTTGGGCCGAAGTGTCGGAGGTCACGGCGCTCGATATCGCCAAGCGGTTCGAGGATGCCGGCGTCGCCGCTATCGTCTTCACCGACATCGCGCGCGATGGCCTGCTCAAGGGTCTCAATCTCGATGCCACGATCGCGCTCGCAGATGAGATCTCGATCCCGGTGATCGCATCCGGCGGCCTCGCCTCGATCGACGACGTCAAAGCGATGCTGACGCCGCGCGCGCATAAGCTCGAAGGCGCCATCGCAGGCCGCGCGCTCTATGACGGCCGGCTGAATCCTGCGGAAGCGCTGGCGCTGATCCGCCGCGCGCGCGACGCTTAGGAGACGATCCGATGTTCAAGGTCCGCGTCATTCCCTGCCTCGACGTCAAGGACGGCCGTGTCGTCAAGGGCGTCAACTTCGTCGATTTGCGCGATGCCGGCGATCCCGTCGAGGCCGCGATCGCCTACGATGCCGCTGGCGCCGACGAGCTCTGCTTCCTCGACATCACCGCGACCCATGAGAACCGCGGCACCATGCTTGATGTCGTCAGGCGGACGGCGGAAGCCTGCTTCATGCCGGTGACGGTCGGCGGCGGCGTGCGCACCATCGACGACATCAAGACCTTGCTGCGCGCCGGCGCCGACAAGGTCTCGATCAATTCGGCCGCGGTCGCGCGGCGCGAATTCGTCAGGGAAGCCGCCGAGAAATTCGGCGAGCAGTGCATCGTGGTCGCGATCGACGCCAAGAGCGTCGCCCGCGCCGGCGGTGGCTCGCGCTGGGAGATCTTCACCCATGGCGGCCGCAAGTCGACCGGGATTGACGCGCTGGAATTTGCCCAGGAGGTGGTCTCGCTCGGCGCCGGCGAAATCCTGCTGACTTCGATGGATCGCGACGGCACCCGGCAGGGCTTTGACCTGCCGCTGACCCGAGCGATTGCCGACAGCGTCCCGGTCCCAGTCATCGCCTCGGGGGGCGTGGGTAATCTCGATCACCTCGTCGATGGAATTCGGGAGGGACGCGCGACCGCCGTACTTGCCGCCTCGATCTTCCATTTTGGCGAATTTACCATCCGTGAGGCCAAGGATTATATGCTGCGCGCGGGCCTGCCCATGCGTCTCGATCCCTGACGTCGCGTCGCAAAGCTGTTAAATAAGAACGGTGGTGCCCGCAGCTTTGCGGGTGCCCGTACCGAGTACCGTCCGATGTCCCGATTCACGGTCCACGACCTGGCAGCCATCATCGATGCCCGCGCCGAAGCGGGCGGCGAGGCCTCCTATACCCGCAAGCTGCTCGACAAGGGTCCGCAGCACTGCGCCAAGAAGATGGGCGAGGAGGCTGTCGAAACCGTGATCGCGGCTATCGAGGATGATCGCGATCATTTCATCGCCGAAAGCGCGGATCTGCTGTTTCATCTTCTGGTGCTTCTGAAGTCGCGCGGCATCCGCCTCGAAGACGTCGAGGCTGCCTTGGCCAAACGCACCGGCATGTCCGGGCTGGAAGAAAAGGCATCACGCAAGAAAGAGTAGCCGGGCGGCTTCTGGAAGCCGCTTGGGGGGAAGCGAGGTCGGCGTCATGGATATGCGCACCACCGAACAACAATATAATCCGTACCGCGTCTTCACCCGCGAGCAATGGGCGGAGCTGCGCAACGATACGCCGATGACGCTGGAGCCCGGCGAATTCGACAAGCTGCGCTCGATGCACGATCGTCTCGATCTGAAGGAGGTCGAGGACATCTATCTGCCGCTGTCACGCCTGCTGTCGATCTATGTCGACGCCATGCAGCGGCTCTACTACTCGCAGCGCCAGTTTCTCGGCATCCGCGACCGCAAGATGCCCTATATCATCGGCGTCGCGGGCTCGGTCGCAGCCGGCAAGTCGACCACCGCGCGCGTGCTGCAGGCATTGCTGGCGCGCTGGTCGCCGCGGCCGAAGGTCGACCTCATCACCACCGACGGCTTCCTGTATCCGAAGGCGGTGCTGGAACGTCAGGGCCTGATGCAGAAGAAGGGCTTTCCGGAAAGCTACGATCTGCCCCGGCTGCTCAACTTCCTCTCGGACATCAAGTCCGGACGTCACGCGGTGCGCGCCCCGGTCTATTCGCATTTGACCTACGACATCGTGCCGAACCAGTGGACCGAGATCGACCAGCCCGACATCCTGATCGTCGAGGGCGTCAATGTGCTGCAGACCGGCCCGCTGCCACGCGACGGTCACGCCGTGCCCGTGGTGTCGGACTTCTTCGACTTCTCCGTCTACATCGATGCCGACGAGCAGGTGTTGCGCAACTGGTATGTGAAGCGCTTCCTGTCGCTGCGCGACACGGCGTTCCATGATCCCCGTTCCTACTTCCATCGCTACGCGCTATTGTCGGACGAGGAAGCGGTCGCGACTGCCACCGCGATCTGGGAGCGCACCAACCTCGCCAATCTCGAGGACAACATCCTGCCGACCCGGCCCCGCGCGACCCTGATCCTGAAGAAGGGCGCCGATCACGGCATCGAAACGGTGGCGCTGCGGCGGCTGTGAATGCGCGCTACATGCCTGATTCCAAAGCCTCGGTCTTATTGATGCAGACCCCGCCGTCATCGTCCGCGAAGGCGAAGGCGGACGATCCAGTACGCCGTGACGTCTCTGTTCGATCTCTTCTGCCGCGGAGTACTGGATGCTCCGCCTGCGCGGAGCATGACAGCGTTGGAGATGACGAGATATCAATCCATTCTGCGACGGCCGATTTCATGGAAACGGTGTTCTAGAGTTCTTGCCCGTTTCGTTCGGGACGCTCCTCGCTCTCACGCCGCCACGTGCCTTGCCGCCGCCAACGCAGCCAGTGCCTCGTCGAGTTTGTCGCGGTCGAGCGGCTTGATCAGGAAGCCGTCCATGCCGGCCTCGAAACAGGCATAGCGATCCTCCACCAGCGTGTTGGCGGTGAGCGCCAGGATCGGCGTACGCCGGCCGGATTCGGCGGCCTCATGGGCACGGATACGCTTGGCGGCTTCGATACCGTCGAGCTGCGGCATCTGCAGATCCATCAGGATCAAGTCATAGGGCGCGCCGGCCGAGCGTGCAGCCAGCCAGGACTCCAGCGCCGCGGCGCCGTGGGTGGCGATTACGGCGCGATGGCCTGATTTGGTCAGCAGCGAGCGCATCAACAGCGCATTGATCTCGTTGTCCTCGGCGACCAGGATCGACAAGCCTTTGTTCGCGACAGCCGGCACGGTGGCGATCGGCTCGGCGATGAAGTCGTCCGCAAGCGCCGGCGCTGCAACATCGGGTGCGAGCGCAAGGCGGGCCGCCAGCGAGGCCGCGCGCAATGGTTTGACGAGATAGCCGGTGAAAGGCAAAGCCGGCTGTAGCTCGTGGCGCGAGGCGGGCGTCAGCAGCACGATGCGCCGCGGCGAATGGCTTTGTGCCGCCTTTGCCATCGCGAAGGCAGCATCCCGGCCGATGGCATCGTCGATCAGCACGGCATGCCAGTTGCGCTCGGGCAGCAGCGCGGCAGCAATATCGATGTCTGTGACCAAGCAGGTCTGTCCGCCCCAGCTTTGCAGGCGCCGCATGATGAGGTCGGCTTCGATGCCTTGGACAGCCACGAGCATCACCGATTGCCCGGTCAGATCAGGCACGACGGTGGTCTTCAGGCCGTCCTGCTCGGCCGTGGCCGGCAGCGGCACCGCGACCTCGAAGGTCGAGCCGGCATCCGGCTTGCTCTCAAGAGTGATTCGTCCGCCCATCCGACGCACGATGCGCTCGGAGATCGAGAGCCCGAGGCCCGTGCCGCCAAAGCTGCGGGCGATGGCTTCATCGGCCTGCTCGAACTCGCGGAAGATGCGTTCTTGTGCATCGGGCGCGATGCCGATGCCGGTGTCGGTGACCTGGAAGCTGATTTCGTCAGGCCAGATGCCCGGCTCGACGATCAGCGCGACGCCGCCCGTCATGGTGAATTTGATGGCGTTGCCGGCGAGATTGAGCAGCACCTGGCGCAACCGCGCCACGTCGCCGATCACATGCGTCGGCAGCCGGTCATCGACATAGGCCGCGAGATCGAGCTGCTTGGCCTGCGCGCGCGGCGCCAGCAGCTCGGTGACGTCCTCGATCAGCGGCGTGAGCGCGAATGGCCGCGCTTCGAGATCAAGCTTGCCGGCCTCGATCTTGGAATAGTCGAGCAGCTCTTCGATCAGCGACATCAGGGCCTCGCCCGATGTCCTGACCGCCTTGGCGTAGGTCTTCTGCTCCGGCGTCAGCGTAGTATCGAGCAAGAGCCCGCTCATGCCGATGATGCCGTTCAGCGGCGTGCGGATCTCGTGGCTCGCCATCGCGAGGAAGCGCGACTTGGCGCGGCTCGCCGCGTCGGCGTGGTCGCGCGCCTCGCTGAGCGCCCGCTCGGTCTCGGTGCGATCGGTGACATCGCGGCCGACACATTGCAGCACGGCCGGCTGGCCGGCATCGGAACGCACCAGCGCCTCGCGCCAGGCGATCCAGCGCGGACCGATCGCGCTGTTGATGCGCTGATCGTGCACGCGGGTGCCGTTCGGCTCCAGCGCAGCATCGCCCTGCTCCAGCAGCTCGAACGCAAAGCGGCTGCCGAGCAGCGCGTCGCGATCCTGGCCTGCGATCTGGCAATAGGCGTCGTTGACGAAAGTGATGCGGCCTTCGCCGTTGCGCATCACGATCAGATCGCCTTGGGATTCGAACAGGCTGCGGGCACGCTCTTCCGCCTCCTGCAGTTCCCAATTGCGATCGGCGAGCACTTCGTTGTGAAGCGCGATCTTGAGCAGCTTCTTGCGCATGAAGCGCAGGCGCATGCTCACCATCGCGAGCGCGGCGCAGGCGACCGCGAACAGGAAGCTTGCGCCGATGGCGAAGGCGTTCGGATCGTAGCCGGAATGCTCCGACCGGCTGGCCTTGATGAAGCCGTAGAAGCCGCCGAAGCCGGCGGAGAAGATCATGAAGGAGCGCAGCGCCGAGATCAGGAATTGGTGTCGGCGCGCGAAACGGCGCAGGCGCAGCTTGATGCGAAAGAGCCGTCCCATCAGCTGATATCCCCTGGAAATCCCGAGCGTCACGATCGACGGTCGACAAGATGTGGCGATGACCTTGCAGAGAGCTTGAGAGCCGCCCGCGCGGATGCGGATGGGGTGAACGAAACGTTAAATGCGGCTTATGGCGCTGCCTCGGCCATTCGTTGCTCGTGCGGCTGGTCGTGAACATGAGCGCCGACGATCAGCGCTGCCGCGTCGCGGACCGAGAAGCGGCTCGAGCGCACGAAGACGCGATAGTCGACCGGGCCGTCCTGCGCGAGGTAGATCAGAGCCGAGCGGTGCACAGGGTCGGCGGCGTTGGCGACAGACCGCGTGGCGGCTGTGGTGTCGCAGGCCTTGTCGTCGACCTCAGTGCCGTCATCGACCAGCGCGATATCTGCGTCGCCGGCATTGTCGGCCAGGCCGACCCGCACCGTCGCAAGCTTCGGATCATCGGTGAAATCGACATGGAGGTCGGCGTGCCAGGGCGCGGAGCCGATTTCGACATCATCCGTCCCGATCGGGATGCAGGGGCGCGTCGCAGGGGATGCTTCCAGCCGGGCAACAATGGCCACGACAGCGATCAGCGGCACGGCCGCGATCAGAACCTTGAAACGCAACATGGGCACAGAACTCGCTCAACGCGGGCCATACAACGCCGGCCTTATGGTTGTCAGAGCGTAAAGAAAAATCGTTACCGCTTGATTGACGGCGGAGCGATCGATCGCGCTCACGCCGCATTGCGGGCATCGTCGGCAAGCGCGCGATAGGATAGCGCTTCCGCCAGATGCAGCCGGCCGACCTTGTCGGCATGGTCGAGGTCGGCGAGCGTGCGCGCAACGCGCAGCACGCGGTGATAGCCGCGCGCCGACAGCCGCATGGTCTCGGCCGCTTCGCGCAGCAGCTTCTGGCCCTGTGCATCCGGCTTGGCGATCTCGTCGAGCACGGAAGCCGGCGCCTCGGCATTGGTGCGGACATGCGGCAGGCCCGCCGCGGCGTAGCGTGCAAGCTGGATGCTGCGTGCGGCCGCCACGCGCGCGGCAACCTCCTTCGAACCTTCCGCTGGCGGTGGCAGGATCAGGTCGGCGGCGGTCACGGCCGGCACCTCGATGCGCAGATCGATGCGGTCCATCAGCGGACCGGAAATCCGCATCTGGTAGTCCGCGGTGCAGCGATCGATCCGGTTGCGCCGGCAGGAATAGCCGGGCTCGAACGCGCTGCCGCAGCGGCATGGGTTCATCGCTGCGATCAGCATGAAGCGCGCCGGATAGGTGACGCGGTGATTCGCGCGCGAGATCGAGACTTCGCCGTTCTCCAGCGGCTGACGCAACGAATCCAGTACCCGCGGATCGAATTCCGGCAGCTCGTCGAGAAACAACACGCCCTGATGCGCAAGCGAGATCTCGCCGGGCTTGGCGCGCAAGCCGCCGCCAGTCAGCGCCGCCATGCTGGCGGAGTGATGCGGGCTGCGGAACGGCCGCCGCGACGTCAGCGCGCCGCCTTGGATCTCGCCGGCGACCGAGGCGATCATCGAGACTTCCAGAAGTTCTGACGGCGACAGCGGCGGCAGGATCGACGGCAATCGTGCGGCCAGCATCGACTTGCCCGCGCCGGGTGCGCCGATCATCAACAGATGATGCCCGCCGGCCGCCGCGATCTCGAGCGCGCGCTTGGCGCTTTCCTGGCCCTTGATGTCCCGCAGATCGAGCAGGCTGGCCTCGGCCTCGTGTACTTTCGGCTGCGGCCGCGACAGCACCTGCGTGCCCTTGAAGTGATTCGCGATCTGAATCAGCGAATTCGCCGCGATGATCTGGATGTCGGGGCTCGCCCAGGCGGCTTCGGCGCCGCAGGCTGCGGGGCAGATCAAGCCTTCGTCTCGCGCATTGGCGCCGATCGCGGCCGGCAGCACGCCGGCCACCGGCGCGAGCGAGCCGTCGAGCCCGAGCTCGCCGAGCACGGTGTAACCGCTCAGCGCGTCCGGTGGGATCGCGCCGATCGCGGCCATCAGGCCGAGCGCGATCGGCAGATCGTAATGGCTGCCCTCCTTGGGCAAATCGGCTGGCGCGAGGTTGACGATGATGCGGCGGGCCGGCAGCGCGAGACCTGACGCGATCAGTGCCGCGCGGACCCGTTCACGCGCCTCGGAGACAGCCTTGTCGGGCAGGCCCACGATCAAAAAGTTCGGCAGGCCGGGCACGATCTGCACCTGCACGTCGACAGCACGGGCTTCGATGCCTTCGAACGCCACAGTGGAAACGCGCTGGACCATTCCTGCCCCCTAAACCGAAGGTAGCGGAACTCCGCATGTTCTGCAAGAACAATACAAGAACAGTTCTGTCAACCATGAGCCGAGGCTGACCTTCTGTCCTTCAGTGGAAACCGGGCATTAACTCCCGCACCAAGCAAATCCAGCGCCTCCCGCACTGGTTGCTGGAATCAAATCCGGTTGCCGGAAATGCTGGACGCGACCAAGGCAATCTTCATGGGAGGTGAAGATCACGACTTGGCACCAATATTCGCTGTCGAGGTGATCAGCGTGAACAAGATCGTCAATCCCCGCCGCTTCGCGCGCGTGAAGCCGAATGGGCGCGTGTCGAACGCCGCCAAGATCGTGGTGAATCCGAAAGATCCCATGATCGATTGCGTGCTGGTCGATTTCTCTCCCGGCGGTGCCTGCCTGGATATCGGGTCCCAGGTTTCGCTGCCGCTGCGCTTCGAACTGATCCATGGCAGCACGCGCAAGCGCTGCCGGATGGTATGGAAGGCGGGTCGCCGGATCGGTGTGACGTTCTAGCGCTATCGGGGGAGGTGGACCGCCGGGGCCGGACGACGTCATCGTTTTCGTAACCTTATAAGCAAGCGGATGGAGGGTTTTTAACCCTACTTTAGGCGGCCGATTGCATGCTCCTGATCATATCAAGAACGAGCGCTGCCGAACGCCAGACGGTGTGCCGGCGCGGCTGCTCAGACCAAGGTGAGAGGAAAAATGGCTGCGAACCCTCCAGCAGCTCGGGCCGCCAAGCCGGCCGGACAAGATGCCACCGATGCCTCCGAGCTGGCGTCGGACATCCTGCGCAAGACTACGAGCCTGCTGATATCAGGTCCGCGGCCGCATGCCGCCGAGCAGCTCGATCTCTATGACCAGATCTTTGCACGGCTGATGCCGCAGGTCGCGGCCGAGCGCTTGGCCGAATTCAGCGCGGCGCTGGCCGGCCTGGAGCGCGCGCCTTACGCGACCGCGCGGCAGCTTGCAGCGCATAGTGACGTGCGCGTCGCGGCACCGATGCTGGCGAAGGCCGCGGTGCTGACGGAGCGCGATCTCACCGACATCATCAAGACCGCAAGCCAGTCCCATCTCATCGCGATCGCTATCCGCAGGCAGCTGGCAGAGACGCTGTCCGACCTTCTGATCGCGCGCAGCGTTCCGGCCGTGCGCATGGCACTCGTGAAGAATCTCACGGCGCGGTTCTCCGAGGAGACCTATCGCAGCCTGTTCAAGAGCGCCGAGCGCGACGAGGAGCTTGCCGAAAAACTCGGATCGAGAACCGATCTTCCGGCCAAGCTGTCACGGGCTTTCGTCGCCGTCGCGTCCGAGGCCGCGCGGGCCCGATTCATTAAGGCCGCACCGCTCGCGGCTCAAGCGACGTTGCAGGCCACGCCGACCCGATCGGCTGGCGCGATGCGCCCGACCTGGGATTATTCGCATATCAAGGCCGAGGTCGCGGCGCTCAATCGCACCGGCAAGCTGAGGGACTCCGCGGTCAACCGCTTCGTTTACAGCGGCGACTTCCCTGCCGCCATCTTCTCCCTGGCCGTGCTCTCGGATGTGGCTGTCGAGGTCATCGAGGCCCTGATGAACGACGACCGGCGAGACGAGCTGCTCATCGCGTGCAAGGCGTCGCGGCTAAGCTGGGCAACTACCTCGATGATCTTGCGCGGCAGGCCCGGCTGTGCGCCGGTCCCGCCCGACGAGCTCGAAGAGGAGCGCATCCGCTTCGAGAAGCTCGTTCTCTCCGAGGCGCAATGGAAGATCCGGTTCGGCATCAAGGCGGACTGAGATCATGCGGCCTCGCTCGCGCTCGAGCACTGGCGACGTGAACGTCAGCGCCCCGCCCGCTTGGCTTCGATGACGTCCCAGATACGGGCCGCGATATCGAGGCCGCCGAGCCGCGAGATGGCGCGGATACCGGTCGGCGAGGTCACGTTGATCTCGGTCAGATAGCCGTCGATCACGTCGATGCCGACGAACAGCAGCCCGCGCTCGCGCAATGCCGGTCCGAGCGTGTCGCAGATCTCGCGCTCGCGCGGGGTGAGCTCGGTTTCTTTCGCTGCCCCGCCGCGCACCATGTTGGAGCGCAGATCGTCCGCCGCCGGCACGCGGTTGACGGCGCCGGCGAATTCGCCGTCGACCAGGATGATGCGCTTGTCGCCATGCTTGACCTCGGGAAGGAAGCGCTGGATCACCCAGGGCTCCTTGAAGGTCACCGAGAACATATCGTAGAGCGAGCCGAAATTCATGTCCTGCGGCATCACGCGAAACACTGCCGCGCCGCCATGGCCATGCAGCGGCTTCATCACGACGGCGCCATGCTGGTCGCGGAAGGCGTTGATCTCGTCCATGTCGCGCGAAATCAAGGTGGGCGGCATCAGCTGCGGGAAGTTCATCACGAACAGTTTTTCCGGAGCATTGCGCACGCTGGCCGGATCATTCACCACCAGCGTCCTGGGGTGGATGCGCTCGAGCAAATGCGTCGAGGTGATATAGGCGAGGTCGAACGGCGGGTCCTGCCGCAGCAGCACGACGTCGAAGGATTCGAGCGGCGTCGGCCGGGGCTCGCCGAGCGTGAAATGGTCGCCGGCCTCGTCGCGCACCGAGAGCGGCTGCACCGGCGCGACCACCTCCGCACTGCGGAGCGAGAGCTTGTCCGGCGTGTAATAGGACAGGCTGTGGCCGCGCTTCTGCGCTTCCAGCAGCAGCGCAAAGGTGGAATCGCCGCGAATGTTGATGCGCGCGATGGGATCCATCTGGACGGCGACGTTCAATGTCATCGGTCTGTTTCCGGTTGTCTCAGTTAAGGCAATTCAGCTGCCGGCGTCGAATGCCGCCTTGAGATGGCGCGGCAGGCTCTTCGGCGCAACGAGGATGACGTCGAAACGCAGCTCGAATTGCGCATGCTCGGGATGCGCCATCAGCCAGCCCTGCGCCGCATCGATGATGCGCTGCTGCTGGCGGGGCGTCACCGCATAGGCCGCGTCGTCGAGCGAGGCCCGTGCTTTCACCTCGACGAAGGCGATCAGATCGCTCTTGCGGGCGATGATGTCGATCTCGCCATGCGGAGTGCGGAAGCGGCGGGCCAGGATCCAGTAGCCTTTGGCCATCAACAGCGCAGCCGCCTTGGCTTCGGCCGAGAGTCCGGTGCGGAAGGCCGCAACCCGCGCCGGCGCCGGTGTCCTTGCCGGTTTGGCCGCGGGCGCGAGCTCCGGCTCGACCTCAATCTTGGCCATCGGTCTTCCTCGCATCAGTCGTCTTGGCGAGCGCGAGCGCCCGCGCATAGACCTCGCGGCGTGGTCGTCCAGAGAGCCCGACGGCAAATGCCACCGCGTCCTTGACGCTCTGCGTCCGCAACTGCTCCTTGAGCAGGTCGTCCAGGTCGCCTGACGTCATGACATCGGCATCGCGCGGCGGCGGGCCGATCACCAGCACGAACTCGCCACGCGTCTCCAGCATATCGGCAACCGCCGCCAGCTCGCTCAGGCTCGCGCGGCTGATCTCTTCATGCAGCTTGGTGAGCTCGCGACAGATCGCGGCCTCGCGATTGCCCATGATCGCGGCCAGATCGGCCAGCGTGTCCTGCACGCGGCTGCCGGCGTCGAACAGCACCAGCGTCGCATCGATGCGGGCGAGCTCGGCGAGCCGGTTGCGGCGCGCCTGCTGCTTGGAGGGGAGGAAACCTTCAAAGAAGAAGCGGTCGGTCGGCAGGGCCGCGACCGAGAGCGCGGCCAGCACCGAGGACGGGCCGGGCAGCGCCGTCACGGCGTGGCCGGCGGCGCAGGCCTCGCGCACCAGCTTGTAGCCGGGATCGGAGATCAGCGGCGTGCCGGCGTCGGACACCAGCGCGACCGCCGCGCCCTCTGCCAGACGCTGCAGGATCTTTGGCCGCGCCGCTTCCGCATTGTGCTCGTGATAGGGAATGAGATCGGCCGCAATGGCGTAGCGCTCGGTCAGCCGCCGGGTGATTCGGGTGTCCTCGCAGGCGATGAGATCCGCACCGGCGAGCGTCTCCAGCGCCCTGAGCGTGATATCGCCTAGGTTCCCGATCGGCGTCGCCACGAGATAGAGTCCCGGACGCGCCTTCGGCGCTGCGACGATTTGCCCCGCCACCCCGTAACTGGGGGCAGAGGCGTCTTTGCTGTTGATGGCCGGCGTTGTCGGGATTGCCTTTGCGCGCATGGGACTAATTTAAAAGGTAGATTCGGCCGAGCGCCATAAGCCCTTTGCGGGCCCCGTTCGAACTGACGGTGCTGTCCGATGCAATGAATCGCCCTGACCAAAATGACAGCGTTCCAGTTCCTTAGCCTTTTGTTTTGCTTAACTGTTCGTCGACAATATGCGTGAATCGGCTATCCCTTCGGTTCCCTCGGAGGGAGTTCCGGCTCGGCATGATCCGGTCAAGCGAAGAGACATCATGGTGGGCCCGCATCATCCCAAGTCAGCTCCAGCTACGGCGCCGAAAGGCGTCGCGCGGAGAACCGCGCTCGGGCTTCTGCTCGGCGCGCCGCTACTGTCGGCGTGCTCGAACGTGCCGCAGAGCTTCAACCAGCTCTCCAACTCGTCCGAATCACAGCCGGTGCCGGGTGGCCCGCCGCAGCAACCGGCCGTCGCCGGTAACGGGCACGTGAAAGTCGGGCTGATCCTGCCGCTGTCCGCTGCCGGCAATGCCGGCGTCGCCGCGCAATCAATGAAAAGCGCGGCCGAGATGGCGCTCGCGGAATTCCAGAATCCGAACATCCAGCTTCTGATCAAGGACGACGCCGGCAGTCCGCAGGGGGCCCAGCAAGGCGCCCAACAGGCCTGCGACGAGGGCGCCGAAATCATTCTCGGGCCGCTGTTTGCCGGCTCGGTGCCGTCGACCGCACAGGTCGCGCGCACGCGCAACATTTCGGTGATCGCATTCTCGACCGATTCCAGCGTCGCCGGCCGCGGTGTCTATCTGCTGAGCTTCCTGCCGGAGTCTGACGTCAACCGCATCGTCGAATATTCGTCTGGCCTCGGTAAGCGCTCCTTTGCAGCGCTGTTGCCCGACAATGCCTATGGCTACGTCGTCGAAGGCGCGTTCAAGACCGCCGTCACGCGAAAGGGCGGCCGCATCGTCGCATTCGAGAAATACGGCAGCGATCGCGCGACGGCGGCGCGCGCCGTCGCACAGGCGCTCGGCGGAGCCGACGCACTGCTGCTGGCCGATGATGGTGATGCGGTGGTGGCGACCGCCGATGCGCTGACCGCAGCCGGCGCCAATTTGCGCAACATCCAACTGCTCGGCACCGGCCTGTGGGACAATCCGCGGGTCTATGGCAGCGCCAGCCTGCAGGGCGGCCTGTATGCCGCGCCCGATCCCTCCGGCTTCCGCGCCTTCGCCGGCCGCTATCGCACCCGTTTCGGATCGGAGCCGGTGCGGACGGCGACGCTCGCTTATGATGCGGTGGCGCTGGTCGCCGCGTTGGCGCGCACGCAAGGGCCGCAGCGCTTTGCGCCTGACGTGCTGACCAATTCCTCGGGCTTTGCCGGCATCGATGGGCTGTTCCGCTTCCGTCCCGACGGCACCAATGAGCGCGGCCTTGCGGTGATGCGCGTAGCCTCCGGTGGCGGCCTGGCGGTGGCCGCGCTCGCCGAAAAGCTTCAGCTCGACCTGAGTAGCCGCTCTACGCGGCGAGGTCCGCGACGACGGCGTCGAGCACCGGGAAGCCGTCCTGGGTGACGCGCAGGCGTCCATCTTCGTCGACCACGATCGCGCCTTCCTCACGCAGCAGCGCAATGCGCGCCGGATCGAGCGCGCGGCCGGAGATCGCGGCATAGCGCTTGGGATCGATGCCTTCCGCGAGCCGCAAGCCCCATCAGCAGGAATTCGTCGGCGCGCTCCTCGCTGTTGAGTTGGTCGTCGGTCATGACGCCATGGCCGTTCGCCTCGACCCGCATCAGCCAGGCCTCGGGTCGCTTGTCGGTCGCAGTGGCATGACGCTTAGCGCCGATGTCGAGGCGACCATGCGCGCCGGGCCCGATGCCGGCATATTCCTGGCCCCGCCAATAGACGAGGTTGTGCCGGCATTCCGCCCCTTGCCGCGCATGATTTGAAATCTCGTAGGACGGCAGCCCGTGCTTGGCGCAGATTTCCTGCGTCACGTCATAGAGGGCTGCGTGCGAGACCTTCGTTCGGCGTCTTCAATTTGCCGGCTGCGTGCAGGCCGAAAAACGGCGTTCCTTCCTCGATGGTGAGCTGATAGAGCGACAGATGCTCAGCCGCCTCGCCAATCGCGCGTGTCAACTCATCGGCCCACATCTGCGGCGTCTGATCGGGGCGCGCATAGATCAGGTCGAAGGAATAGCGGTCGAATGCGCTGCGTGCGATTTTCACCGCGTCCATGGCCTCCTGGGCGGTATGCAGACGGCCCAGCATCTTCAGCGAGGCGTCGTCGAGTGCCTGCACCCCGAGCGAGACGCGATTGACGCCGGCGGCGCGATAGCCGGCAAAGCGCGTCGCTTCGACGCTGGTCGGATTGGCTTCCAGTGTCACCTCGACATCCCCAGCGACGTGCCAGTGCTGGCCGATCGCATCCAGGATGGCGCCGACGGTCGCGGGCTGCATCAAGGACGGCGTGCCGCCGCCGAGGAAGATCGAGGTGACGTTACGCGGCCCGATGCGTTCCGCCGTGGTCGCGATCTCGCGTGCGAAGGCGCGGGCGTAGCGGTCCTGCTCGATCGCCGCATGCCGGACATGACTGTTGAAGTCGCAATAGGGACATTTCGACAGGCAGAATGGCCAATGCACATAGACGCCGAAGGCGTTTGCGTCAGGGCCGCTCAAGGCAGATCTCCGCAAGCTTCACGAAGGCGCGGGCGCGGTGCGACAGGCCGAGACCGTGCGGCGGCAGGCCGTGCTTTTCGACGCTCGTCATCTCGCCGAAGGTGCGATCGTGTCCGTCGGGAAGGAACATCGGATCATAGCCGAAACCGGCGGTGCCGCGCGGCGGCCAGACCAGCGTGCCGTCGACGCGCGCCTCGACCTCTTCGAGATGGCCGTCAGGCCAGGCGACGCACAGCGCCGAGACGAAATGCGCGCCGCGCTTGTCCGGCGTCGTGGCGCCGCGCTCTCGCAAGCAGCCGCTCGATGCGCGTCATCGCCGCATTGAAGTCCTTTCTCTTCGCCGGCCCAGCGCGCCGAATAGATCCCGGGCGCGCCATCGAGCGCGTCGACCACGATGCCGGAATCGTCGGCGAAGGCGGGAAGCCGTGCGGCGCCAGCGGCAGCGATCGCCTTGATGCGGGCATTGGCCTGGAACGTGTCGCCGGTTTCCTCGGGCTCGCCGAGGCCGAGCTCGCCGGCGGAGACCGCCTCGATGCCGTAGCGGCGCCAGCAGCTCGCGCATCTCGGCGAGCTTGCCGGGATTGTGAGTTGCGATGACGATCCGGCCTTCGAGCTTGCGGTGCATGGTGATCAAGCCACCGCGATCTTTTGCAAATCGACCAGCCGCGCCACGCCTTTGCGCGCCAGCGCCATCAGCGCCAGCAACTCGGCTTCGGAAAACGGCGTCTTCTCCGCGGTGCCCTGGATCTCGACGATCCGGCCGTCACCGGTCATGACGAAATTGGCGTCGGTGTCGGCCTCCGAGTCCTCGGCGTAGTCGAGATCGAGCACCGGTGTGCCGTTGTAGATGCCGCAGGAGATCGCGGCCACATTGTCGCGCAGCACGTCAGCCTTGATCATGTTGCGCGCCTTCATCCACTTGATGCAGTCGGCGAGCGCCACCCAGGCACCGGTGATCGAGGCGGTGCGGGTTCCACCGTCGGCCTGCAGCACGTCGCAATCGACCGTGATCTGCCGCTCGCCGAGGGCTTCGAGATTGACGATGGCGCGCAGGGAGCGGCCGATCAGGCGCTGGATCTCGACGGTGCGGCCGCCCTGCTTGCCGGCCGAAGCCTCGCGGCGGGTCCGCTCCAGGGTCGCGCGCGGCAGCATGCCGTATTCGGCCGTCACCCAGCCCCGGCCCTGCCCCTTCAGCCAGGGCGGCAGCCGCTCTTCCAGGGTCGCGGTGACCAGCACATGGGTGTCGCCGAACTTCACCAGGCAGGAGCCTTCGGCATATTTCACAACGCCGCGTTCCAGGCTGACGGCGCGCAGTTCGTCGGGTGCACGGCGGCTTGGCCGCATGGGGAATTCTCCGGCAAGGGCGAAAAATCGAGGTTGGGGCCTTGTAGGAGCGCGAAGCGAGCAGCGGCAAGGGCTTATGCGCCGCGCATCGCCGCTTGCCAGCGGGCCTGCCGCATGGCCAAATTATAAGCAGCTGGGAGGCGATATGTCTGTTGGCCCACCACGATCCAATCAACCTGATGTCACCGCTGGCGGGGCTCGCGCAGCTCAACGAGCGGTCGCGGGAGATTTTCCGGCAAATCGTCGAGAGCTACCTCGCCACTGGCGAGCCGGTGGGCTCGCGCAACATTTCGCGGCTGATTGCGGTTCCGCTGTCGCCGGCCTCGGTCCGCAACGTCATGGCCGATCTGGAACAGCTTGGCCTGATCTATGCGCCGCATACCTCGGCCGGCCGGCTGCCGACCGAGCTCGGCCTGCGCTTCTTCGTCGATGCCTTGATGCAGGTCGGCGATCTCACCGCGGCCGAGCGGCAGTCGATCGAAGGCCAGCTTGCGTCTGTGGGCCGCGCCCAATCGGTCGAAGCGGTGCTGGACGAGGCGCTGACCCGCCTGTCGGGCCTGACCCGGGCAGCCTCGATCGTGCTGACCGCCAAATCCAATTCGCGGCTGAAGCATATCGAGTTCGTGCGCCTGGAACCGGAGCGGGCGCTGGTGGTGCTGGTCGGCGAAGACGGCCAGGTCGAGAACCGGGTGCTGGCGTTGCCGCCGGGCGTGCCGACCTCTGCGCTGATCGAGGCCGGCAATTTCCTCAATGCACGGATCAGGGGCCGGACCTTGGCCGAGGCCCGCCTGGAGCTCGAGACTGCACTGGGGCAGGATCGCGTCGAGCTCGACCAGCTGACCCAGAAGGTGATTGCAGCGGGGATCGCGAGCTGGTCGGGCGGCTCCAACGAGGACCGGCAACTGATCGTGCGCGGGCAGGCCAACCTCTTGGAGGACCTGCACGCGCTCGATGATCTGGAGCGGGTCCGACGGCTATTCGATGATCTCGAGACCAAGCGCGGCGTGATCGATCTTTTGGGCCGTGCCGAGAGCGCCGAGGGCGTGCGCATCTTCATCGGCTCCGAGAACAAGCTGTTCTCGCTGTCCGGTTCCTCCACCATCGTTGCGCCCTATACCGATGCGGCCGGCCGCATCGTCGGCGTGCTCGGCGTGATCGGTCCGACCCGGCTGAATTATGCCAGAGTGATCCCGACCGTCGACTACGCCGCACGCATCCTCAGCCGGATTTTGGGCGGCTGAGCCGCGGACCTGCTCCGCGAGGTGGCCGCCGATCGCAGGCCGTGCTTGATTTTCGCCATCTAAAGCACGATATCCCGGCCGACATATCCCTCCCCTTCCAGCCGAATTTTGCGAGAAGTCTATCCATGACCGATCCCGACCTGCAGAAGAATGATCCGGCGAACCCGGCGCAGGCCAGCGAACCCGTCGTCTCCAAGCCTTACGTGATGCCGGACGATCCCGAGGCCGGCTCGGTCGAGGCGTTGACCAAGGAGGCTGCCGACGCGCGCGACAAGATGCTGCGCACGCTGGCGGAGATGGAGAACCTGCGCAAGCGCACCGCGCGCGAGGTGTCGGATGCACGGACCTATGGCATCACCGGCTTTGCCCGCGACGTGCTCGATATCGCCGACAATCTGCAGCGCGCGCTCGACGCGGTGCCGGCGGAAACCCGCGCGGCCGCGGATCCCGGCCTCAAGGCGCTGATCGAGGGCGTCGAGCTCACCGAGCGCTCGCTGCACTCCACCTTGGAGAAGAACGGCGTCAAGAAGCTCGATCCCGCGGGCCAGAAGTTCGACCCCAACTTCCACCAGGCGATGTATGAGGTGCCGGACGCCTCAGTGCCGTCGGGCACTGTGGTGCAGGTCGTGCAGTCCGGTTACATGATCGGCGAGCGCATCCTGCGCCCGGCGCTGGTCGGCGTCTCCAAGGGCGGCGCCAAGGCTGCGCCCGCAGCCGCCAATGACGAGTCCAACGGCGCGAACTGATTGCACCCGGCCTGCTGATCTTCAAACGCCGCGCAGCAATGCGCGGCGTTTGTGTTTGCACTTGGATCAGACGGCGATATCGTCCGACTTGATCCGCTTCACACCGGCCGCTGCCATGTCGGCCCAGGCCTTGGCCAGCGAGCCCTGGGTGTCGATGCCGCGGCAGGCGTCCTCGACGACATAGGTCTCCAGGCCGGCCTTGCGCGCATCGAGCGCGGTCCAGGCGACACAGAAATCGGTGGCCAGTCCGGCGACGAAGGCGCTGGTGATGCCGCGCGCCTTCAGATAGGCGCCGAGCCCGGTGCTGGTCTTGCCGTCGGCCTCGGTAAAGGCCGAGTAGCTGTCGACGTCGTTATGAAACCCTTTGCGGATGATCAGCTCAGCTTGCGGGATCGAGAGGTCCTTGGATAGCGCCGCTCCCTCGGTGCCCTGCACGCAATGGTCCGGCCACAGCACCTGCTTGCCGTAGGCAAGATCGATCGTCTCGAACGGCTTCTTGCCGGGATGGCTGGAGGCGAACGAGACATGCTTCGGCGTGTGCCAGTCCTGGGTCATCACCACGTTGCCGAATGCTTTGGCGATCCTGTTGATGATCGGCACCACCTGCTCGCCGTCTTTGACGGCGAGGCTGCCGCCAGGGAGGAAGCAGTTCTGCACGTCGATCACGAGCAGCGCCGCCGTCTCGCCGGGCTTGATCGCATCCGCCGCCAACGCGCGATGCGCAGTTGCGGCCGCAACGCCAGCCGCGCTCAATCCTGCTAGAATTTGCCGCCGATCCCACATCTCGCTGTCCTCTGTTCGCCATTGAACGGGGATAGCAAACCAGCTTGCCCGGTGAGCGTAAAGATCCTTTCGGGCCGCTACAGCGCAGAAGGCGGAATCAGCTGCGCGGCTGGATGCCGTCGCGCACGGCGCGGAAACGCGGGAAGGCCTCCGACCACTGGTCGCGTGGCGCGCTACCGAAGATGCGCAGCGTGCTCGGGCCGCCGAAGCGCAGCCATTGCACCACGGTCACGGGGGTGTTGTCCTTGCCGCTGGTGGCGTCGATGCGCGTCTCATAGGCCGGCAGGCCGCCGATCCGGATCGGCTCCGACATCGTGATGCGCGCGTCGCGAACGCCCGGGATCGTGGTCGCGGCCTGCTGCGCGAAACGGGCGCGATCGTCCGGCTCCGGCGGTGAGGCGCTGATGATGCTGATCACCATGAAGGGCGCGCGCTCAAAGCCCTTGGCCTCGTCGCCGTCGGCGAGGATCAGGGCCGCGCCGGGCGCCAGCGTCCGGACAGTCTTGAAGTTGCTGCGCTCGGTCAGCTGGAACGGCATCAGGCTGAGCTGCTCGTCGACCGGGACCTCCTTGCGGATCGCGGCGGAAGCGAACATCTGGCGCACGGCATCGTCGGTGTAGATCTTGCTGGCGGTCTCGGGGATCTGTACGGCGACATAGCCGGAGAAGGTGTCTCCCGGCAGGATCATGGAATAGCGCCGCACCGGCGCATTGCCGTCCTTGCCATTCTCAATGGTGTAATAGGCGAGGCCCGCCGACGTTTCGATGCTCTCCGGCTTGACGCCGCCGGTCCCGGCGGGATTGGCGGTGAATGCAGTTTTCACCTCGCCGTAGGCGGCGGCGGGAAGCTCGGTCAGCAGCACCTTGACGCTATGGTCCTCGGTCTCGAATCCGGGAAATGTCTTGGCGACACTGAGCCCGACCAGCGGCGCGAGCCCGACGCGGACGCCCGGCGGAAACACCGCATCCGCGGCGAAAGGCAGGCCGCAATAGGGCGGAGACAAGGACAGCCGCGCTGAGCAATCGAAAGAACATCATGAAAAACCTGCCTCGCCGTTCGGTCGGACGCTTTTAACGGGTTTGCCGAACCAGCAACAGGCCGGTGCCTGCGATTTGAAGTTCCGGCTGTGGCACGCGCGTCAGGCATCGCGGATCGAGTCAGAAAGGCTCGGCCAGTGGCCGATCGAGGCGTCGTTTGTGCGTGGCCGCCCGCGCCGGCGAGCGGCGCTGCAAATGCTTTGTTTTTCGGGACCAGAGGGTGCAATCCGGTCCTTGCGGGGCGGTCCCCCCCTCCTATATGAGGCTCATCGTCGCAATATCGCGAGCATTTGATCTGAGGGGGTTTTGGATGGGGCGCCGTCAGGGCCCCTCCCAACCTGCTGCAAAAAGAAGGACATGAGACCATGGGAAAGGTCATCGGGATCGATCTCGGCACCACGAATTCGTGCGTGGCCGTAATGGACGGCAAGACGTCAAAAGTCATCGAGAATGCCGAGGGCATGCGCACGACGCCGTCGATCGTCGCGTTCAGTGATGATGGCGAGCGCCTGGTCGGGCAGCCTGCCAAGCGTCAGGCCGTAACCAACCCCGAGCGGACCTTCTTTGCGGTGAAGCGCCTGATCGGCCGCCGCTACGACGACCCGATGGTCGAGAAGGACAAGAAGCTCGTCCCCTACAAGATCGTCAAGGCCGGCAACGGCGACGCCTGGGTCGAGGCCGACGGCAAGACCTATTCGCCCTCGCAGGTCTCCGCCTTCATCCTGCAGAAGATGAAGGAGACCGCTGAGGCGCATCTCGGCCAGAAGGTCGATCAGGCCGTCATCACGGTCCCCGCCTATTTCAACGACGCCCAGCGTCAGGCCACCAAGGACGCCGGCAAGATCGCGGGCCTCGAGGTGCTGCGCATCATCAACGAGCCGACCGCGGCTGCGCTCGCTTATGGCCTGGACAAGACCAAGGCCGGCACCATCGCGGTGTACGACCTCGGCGGCGGCACCTTCGACGTCTCGATCCTGGAGATCGGCGACGGCGTGTTCGAGGTGAAGTCGACCAACGGCGACACCTTCCTCGGCGGTGAAGACTTCGACATGCGTCTGGTCAACTACCTCGCCGACGAATTCCAGAAGGAGCAGGGCATCAACCTGCGCAACGACAAGCTCGCGCTGCAGCGTCTGAAGGAAGCCGCTGAGAAGGCCAAGATCGAGCTGTCGTCGACCACGCAGACCGAGATCAACCTGCCCTTCATCACCGCGGACCAGTCCGGTCCGAAGCATCTGACGATGAAGCTGACCCGTGCCAAGTTCGAGGCGCTGGTGGCCGATCTCGTCGAGAAGACCATCGAGCCCTGCCGCAAGGCGCTGAAGGATGCCGGCCTCACCGCCGGTGAGATCGGCGAAGTGGTGCTGGTCGGCGGCATGACCCGCATGCCGAAGATCCAGGAAGTCGTGAAGCAGTTCTTCGGCAAGGAGCCGCACAAGGGCGTCAACCCCGACGAGGTGGTGGCGATCGGTGCTGCGATTCAGGCCGGCGTGCTGCAGGGCGACGTCAAGGACGTGCTGCTGCTCGACGTGACCCCGCTATCGCTGGGCATCGAGACGTTGGGTGGCGTGTTCACCCGGATCATCGACCGCAATACGACGATCCCGACCAAGAAGAGCCAGGTGTTCTCGACCGCCGAAGACAATCAGAACGCGGTCACCATCCGGGTCTTCCAGGGTGAGCGCGAGATGGCGGCCGACAACAAGATGCTTGGCCAGTTCGACCTGATGGGCATTCCGCCGTCTCCGCGTGGCATGCCGCAGATCGAAGTGACCTTCGACATCGACGCCAACGGCATCGTCAACGTCTCGGCCAAGGACAAGGCGACCGGCAAGGAGCAGCAGATCCGCATCCAGGCCTCCGGCGGCCTGTCGGAGTCCGACATCGACAAGATGGTCAAGGACGCGGAGGCCAACGCCGCCGCCGACAAGAAGCGCCGCGAGGCGGTCGACGCCAAGAACCATGCCGACGCGCTGGTGCATTCCACCGAGAAGGCGCTGGCCGAGCATGGCTCCAAGGTCGCCGAACCCGAGCGTCGCGCCATCGAGGATGCCGTCAGCGACCTGAAGGAAGCGCTGAAGGGCGACGATGCCGAGGCTATCAAGGCCAAGACCAATACGCTGGCGCAGGTTTCGATGAAGCTCGGCGAGGCCATGTACAAGCAGCAGGCCGAGAGCGATGCGGCCAAGGATGCAGCCAAGGATGATGTTGTCGACGCGGAATTCACCGAGGTCGACGACGACAAGAAGAAATCTGCTTAATCTGCAGAGGTTATGATCATGACCCCCACGCCACAGGGCGCGCAGCGCGTCTCGATGGATGGGGGTCATTTTCATTCGAGCGAGGGCTGCCTGTTGGCGCCGGCCCTTCGGGGCAGAGACAAGTTCGGGCGGGTTTGACGAATGTCCACCAAGCGCTGCTACTACGAGACCCTGGAAGTCGAGCGCGATGCCGATGACGGCAAGCTCAAGGCCGCGTTTCGCAAGCTCGCCATGAAATGGCACCCGGACAAGAATCCGGGCGATGCTTCCAGCGAAGTGAAGTTCAAGGAAATCAACGAAGCCTATGAGGTGCTGCGCGACAGCGATAAGCGCGCCGCCTATGACCGCTACGGCCACGCCGCCTTCGAGCAGGGCGGCATGGGCGGTGCGCACGGCTTCGGCGCCGGCTTCGCCTCCTCCTTCTCCGACATCTTCGAGGACCTTTTCGGCATGGCCGGGCAGCGCCGCGGCACCGGCCGCGAGCGTGGCGCCGACCTGCGCTACAACATGGAGATCACGCTGGAGGAGGCCTATCTCGGCAAGACTGCGCAGATCGAGATCCCGGTCTCGGTGACCTGCGAGTCCTGCTCGGGCACCGGCGCCAAGGCCGGCACCAAGCCGAAGACCTGCTCGATGTGCGGCGGCGCCGGCCGCGTGCGCCAGGCCCAGGGCTTCTTCACCCTGGAGCGGACCTGCCCCGGTTGCCAGGGCCGTGGCCAGATGATCGAAGATCCCTGCCCGTCCTGCACGGGCCAGGGCCGCGTCACCCGCGAGCGCACGCTATCGGTCAACATCCCGCAGGGCGTGGAGGACGGCACGCGAATCAGGCTCGCCGGCGAGGGTGAGGCCGGTGTCCGCGGCGGGCCGCCCGGCGACCTCTACATCTTCCTGTCGATGTCGACGCACGATATTTTCCAGCGCGATGGTGCCGATTTGCACTGCCGCGTCCCGATCTCGATGGTGACGGCGGCCCTCGGCGGCGAGTTCGAGGTGCCGACCATCGACAAGGGCAAGACCAAGGTCAAAGTCCCTTCCGGCACGCAGTCCGGACGCCGCTTCCGCATTGCATCGAAGGGCATGCCGGTGCTGCGTTCGCGCCAGACCGGCGACATGTATGTCCAGGTCGTGGTCGAGACGCCACAGAACCTCACGAAAAAGCAGCAGGAATTGCTGGCCGAGTTCGAGAAGCTTTCGTCCGGTGCGACCCAGCCGGAAGCCGCGGGCTTCTTCAGCAAAGTTAAGGATCTGTTTGGCAAGGCGGCCAATTGAGTTGCGCCATCCGGGACTTGCGGATGACGCAGCGGCCTTGGTCTCGTAGACCTCAGTTCGATAAAAAATGCAGGCGGCATCGTCAGACCGCGGAGCCTTTGGGCTTGGCCGCGCGTTACGGTTCGGCTTGACCGTGCTGCCCGCGATCTATACGTCTTTATGACCCTTTTCTGACATTCGCCGTGGACCCACCACGGTCCCGTCCGGTAGTGAGATGCCTCTGCAATCGTCCGTGCGCGTGTCGAAAAAGCCTCTGCGTCTCGACGACGAGGTGCGCTTTCTCCGCTCATGGATCGAGAAGCCGCTCCATATGGGCGCGGTGATGCCGTCCGGCCGGCTGTTGGCCCGGACCATGGCGCATTACGTCGACGTCGATGGCACGGGGCCGGTGGTCGAACTCGGACCGGGCACCGGCGCAATCACCAGCGCACTGGTCGAGCGCGGCGTCGATCAGAAGCGCCTCGTGCTGGTCGAATACAATCCCGGTTTCTGCGCCCTGCTCCGCGACCGCTATCCGCAGGCCAAGGTGGTGCAGGGCGATGCCTATCGGCTCCGCGACACGCTCTGGAATGTCCTGGGTGCGCCGGCCTCCGCAGTCGTCTCTGGCCTGCCGCTCGTGACCAAGCCGATGCTGACGCGCATGAAGCTGATCCGCGACGCCTTTGCGGCGCTGACGCCCGGCGCGCCCTTCGTGCAGTTCACCTATTCGGTGGTGCCGCCAATTCCGAAATCGCTTCCCGGCGTGACCACCGAGGCGTCCGAGCGGATCTGGATGAACCTTCCGCCGGCGCGCGTCTGGGTGTATCGCAAGGGCTGATCGAACGACCGGCAGCCGCGAAGATCGCGTGGCGGGTCGCCCCACGCGTCCCACATCATGTCCGCGCTGAAAATCCTCGTCATTCCCGGCTCGACACGCACCGGCTCGCGCAATGTCCGGCTTGCGGCTGCGGCCGCCTATCATTTCGCGCAGGCCGGCATCGACGTCACCCGGATCTCGCTCGCCGACTTCCCGTTGCCGATGTATGACGGCGACCTGCAGGCCAAATCGGGCGTGCCGAACCACGCGGTCAATCTCAAGCGCATGATCGCCAGCCATCACGGCGTGCTGATCGTCACGCCCGAATACAACGGATCGATCCCGCCGCTCCTGAAGAACGCGATCGACTGGATCAGCCGGGTGCAGGATCCGAACGAGCGCCGCGGCCAGATTTTCCGCATCAGGCCGTTTGCCATCGCGGCCGCGTCCGAAGGCCGGCTCGGCGGTGCCCGCGCGCTCGCGGCGCTGCGGCTGGTGCTGTCGGCGTGCCAGGCCCTGGTCATTCCAAATCAGCTCGCGCTGTCCTTTGCCGATCAGGCCTATGATGATTTCGACCGCCTGAAGCAGACGGCCGATACCGAGGCGCTCGACGCGCTGGTGCGGCAGCTGATCGACGTTTCGCAACAGATGACATGAGGTGACATGCCGACGACCGACATCGCTCCCCGCGACCGCCTGATCGTAGCGCTCGATCTGCCCGACATCGCGCAGGCCGAGGCGACCATCGCGCGGCTTGGCAATAGTGTGAGCTTCTACAAGATCGGCTATCAGCTCGCCTTTGCCGGCGGGCTCGCACTGGTGCCGCAGCTCGCGAGCGCCGGCAAGAAGGTATTCGTCGATCTGAAGCTGCACGACATCGGCAACACAGTCGCGCGCGGTGTCGAAAGCATCGCCAGGCTGGGCGCGACGTTTCTCACTGTGCATGCCTATCCGCAGACCATGAAGGCCGCCGTCGAAGGCCGCGCCGACTCGGACTTGCGGATTCTCGCAGTGACCGTGCTGACCTCCTATGACGAGGCCGATCTCGCTGCGGCGGGCTATCGCGCCGGCGTGTCCGAACTGGTCGAGATGCGTGCGAAACAGGCCGACGCGATCGGCGTTGATGGATTGGTCTGCTCGGCGGAGGAAGTGGGCGCACTGCGGGGGATCGTGGCCTCCAGGGTGTGCCTGGTGACCCCGGGCATCCGCCCGGCAGGTTCCGATACTGGCGATCAGAAGCGGGTCATGACGCCGGCCCGTGCGATTGCGGCCGGCAGCGATTATCTGGTGGTCGGGCGCCCGGTGCTCGCGGCAGACGACCCCAAACTGGCCGCAGAGGCCATTCATGCTGAAATCGCGCAGGCGCTGAACAGCTAGACAACGAAAGCAGAGGGAGAACGGGATGGCCAAAGGGTACTGGATCGGGCGTGTCGATGTTCATAATGAGGATGGCTACAAGGCCTATGCCGCGGCGAACCCGGCGATCTTCAACAAATTCGGCGGCCGCTATGTCGTGCGCGGCGGCAGGTTCACCGGCGTCGAGGGTGAAAGCCGGTCACGGAATGTGGTCATCGAATTCGCCGACTACGACACTGCGATGGCCTGCTATCAGTCGCCGGAGTACCAGGCGAACATCAAGGTCCGCCAGCCGCACTCCATCGCCGATCTCATCATCGTGGAAGGCTATGACGGGCCGCAGCCCTGACCTCCGGTGCGTCCGGTTGCCGCCGCTGCGTGCTCCGGCTATAGGCCTTGAGAAGCGAGGAAGCTGACATGTCCGACATGCGCCTGATTGTTGCGGGAGCCGGCGGCCGAATGGGCCGCGCCCTGGTGCGCGCGATCGCTGATACCAAAGGCGCGGTGCTGGTCGGCGCGCTGGAGGCGCCGGGGTCCGAGCGCATCGGCGAGGATGCCGGCGTGCTGGCCGGGCTGCCGGCCAACGGCATCAAGCTGTCGGCCGATCTCTGGGCCTTGTCGGCCGAAGCCGACGGCATCCTCGATTTCACCGTGCCGGCGGCCACCATCGCCAATGTCGCGATCGCGGCCGAGCGCGGCATCGTTCATGTCATCGGCACCACCGGCCTGTCGGCCTCCGACGATGCCGTGATCAAGAGCGTGACCAAGCGCGCCATCGTCATGCAGTCCGGCAATATGAGCCTTGGCGTCAATCTGCTGTCGGCCCTGGTCAAGCAGGTCGCGAAATCGCTCGATGAGAGTTTCGATATCGAGATTCTCGAGATGCATCATCGGGCCAAGGTCGATGCGCCCTCGGGCACCGCGCTGATGCTGGGGCAGGCCGCCGCGGCCGGTCGCGGTATCGCGCTCGATGACCACTCGGCACGCGGCCGCGATGGCTTGACCGGCGCGCGCAACACCGGCGACATCGGATTTGCCTCTCTGCGCGGCGGCAGCGCGGCCGGCGATCACAGCGTGATCTTCGCCGGTCCTTCGGAACGGCTGGTGCTGTCGCATTACGCCGAGGATCGCATGATCTTCGCCCATGGCGCGCTCAAGGCGGCGCTGTGGGCGCATGGCAAGCCGCCCGGTCATTATTCGATGGCCGACGTGCTCGGCCTTGCGGATCTTTTCAAGTAGTCCAACCTCGACGGAAATAAGCAATGAGCGAACGTCTTCTGGTGCTCGTGCGCCATGGTCAGAGCGAATGGAATTTGAAGAACCTCTTCACCGGCTGGAAGGACCCTGACCTCACCGAGCAGGGCGTCGCGGAAGCCAGGGATGCCGGGCGCAAGCTGAAGGCGCAGGGCTTGTCGTTCGATGTCGCTTACACATCGGTGCTGCAGCGAGCCCAGCACACGCTCGACCTGATCCTGACAGGGATCGGCCAGACCGGGCTCAAGACGCACAAGGACCTCGCGCTCAACGAGCGCGACTATGGCGATCTCTCCGGCCTCAACAAGGATGACGCCCGCAAGAAATGGGGCGAGGAGCAGGTCCACGTCTGGCGCCGCTCCTATGACGTGCCGCCGCCCGGCGGCGAGAGCCTGAAGGACACGCTGGCGCGCGCTTTGCCCTACTACGTCCAGGAGATTTTGCCCGGCGTGCTGCGCGGCGAGCGGACGCTGGTCGCCGCGCACGGCAATTCGCTGCGCGCATTGATCATGGTGCTGGAGAAGCTGTCGCCGGAAGGCATCTTGAAGCGCGAACTCGCCACCGGCGTGCCGATCATCTATCGGCTGAATGCGGACTCGACGGTCGCGTCGAAGCTGGATCTGGCGTCGTAAGCGATCGTTTGGACGGAAGGCGCCAGCCGCAATCTCACTTCACCTCTCCCCAGCGGGGAGAGGTGGACCATCATTGTCGCGCCGGAGCAAAGCTAGCTATACTACGCAGTCCCCACCTGCCCGGCTTCCCATCCCAGCATCGCCTGCTTGCGGGTCAGGCCCCAGTGATAGCCGGTGAGCGCGCCGGTCTTGCCGAGTGCGCGATGGCAGGGCACGACGAAGGAGACCGGATTCTTTCCGACCGCAGCGCCGACCGCACGCGAAGCCTTCGGCGTCTGCAGCTTGCAGGCGATGTCGGAATAGCTGACTGCACGGCCCATCGGGATCTTCAACAGCGTTTCCCAGACCCGCACCTCGAAATCGGTGCCGATCAGCACCACGCGCAACGGCTGGTCCGGCCGCCACAGCTTGGTATCGAAGATGCGCTGCGCCAGGCCTGCCGTGCCCGGGGTGTCCTCGACGTAGAGAGCGCGGGGCCAGCGGCTCTTCATGTCCGACAGCGCCGAGGATTCCTCGCCCGCATCGGCAAACGCCAGGCCCGCGAGTCCGCGATTGGTCGCCATCACAAGCGCGGTGCCGAACGGCGAGGCATGGAAGCCGTAAGCGATGGTCATGCCGGCGCCGCCGGTTTTCCATTCGCCCGGCGACATCGCCTCGTGGGTGACGAACAGATCATGCAGCCGGCCCGGGCCCGAGAGGCCGGAATTGAGCGCGGCGTCGAGCACGCTCGCCGATCCTTTCAAGAGCGTCTTGGCATGGTCGAGCGTCAGCGCCTGCATGAAGGCCTTGGGCGTCAGCCCGGCCCAGCGGCGGAACAGATGGTGCAACTCGTCCGGGGTCAGCGAGGCGGCATCCGCCATGTCCCCGATGGTCGGCTGCTGCCGCCAATGCTCCGAGATGAACGCGATCGCCCGACGCACCGAATCATAGTCGCGCATCGCGGCGGACTGCTGCGGGCCCGGCTTGGCCAGGCTCTGGTCATGTATGGCTAGGGTCATCATGAGCGTAAATGTAGGGCGCGACACGCCCCTGCTCCACCCGATTTCCGATTGCCGCGCTAGATTGGGTTCAGGGTCGGCCCGCGCTCGGCGGCCTGCAGCCCGGCCAGCAATGCCTTGGCAAAGCTGGCCTTTTCGTCCGGGCTCAGGAAACCGGCCACGGCAACGCTGCGGCCACCCGAGACCAGGTAGAGATTCTCGATCCCGAACTCCTCGTGGATCACCTGATCGAGCCGGACCCAGCGCGGATTGAAGCTCCATTCCATGACATGGCCGCGGTGGCTGACCCGCCGCAGCTTCAGCTCGGACACCGTGATCGAGATTTCCTCATAGGCCCGGGCGCGGCGGAAATTGACCTTGAAGGCCCAGTAGATCGCCAGCGCGTCGAGGCCGAAGAAGCCGAGGATCGGCCAGGCGCCCATCAGCACGGAGGCGACGCCGCCGACGAAACTCAGCACGCAGACGACGCTCATCAGTACCAAGAAGCCGGTGCGGTTGAGCGAGCGATGCGGCGTCAGCAGCGCCGAGAACAGCTCGGCGTCGGCCTGCCCGGCATCCTCAGGTCCAAAAACATTGCTTGCGCTCATGGTCCCTCAGTATACCCGGAACATGGCCAAAATCACCCGTTCCCAACGCGCCAAGCCGACGCCGGTTCGGTCCGCTCGCAAGAAGAGCTTCAAAAAGACCCCCGCGAAAACGGCCAAGGCCAAAACAGCCCCTGCCCGTCCGGCGAAGACATCCATCAAGGCGTCCAAGCCGTGGACCGCGGCTGACGTTCGCGAGGCCTTCACGCGTTTCGCCAAGGCCAATCCGGAGCCGAAGGGCGAGCTGGAGCATCTCAATCCGTTCACGCTTCTGGTTGCAGTGGTGCTGTCGGCGCAGGCGACCGATGCCGGCGTCAACAAGGCGACGCGGCCGCTGTTTCAAGTCGCCGACACGCCGCAGAAGATGGTCGCGCTCGGCGAGGACAAGCTCCGCGATTACATCAGGACCATCGGGCTCTACCGGACCAAGGCCAAGAACGTTATCGCGCTCTCGCAGATGCTGATCGCCGAGTTCGGCGGCGAGGTGCCGCGCACCCGCGCCGAGATCGAATCGCTGCCAGGCGCCGGCCGCAAGACCGCGAATGTCGTGCTCAACATGGCGTTCGGCGAGCACACGATGGCGGTCGACACCCACGTATTTCGCGTCGGCAATCGCACCGGGCTCGCACCCGGTAAGACGCCGCTCGAGGTCGAACTTGGTCTTGAGAAGGTGATTCCGGCCGAGTTCATGCTGCACGCCCACCACTGGCTGATCCTGCACGGCCGCTACACGTGCCTGGCGCGCAAGCCGCGCTGCGAACTCTGCCTGATCAACGATCTCTGCCGCTGGCCGGAAAAGACGGTCTGAGCCGGCTGCGCTGATCGGCGTCTGAGTCATGTTTGTGTGATACCCGACTCCGTCTCACCACGGCCGGGCCACATCGCCGCCGCCATTCAACATATAGTGACGCGAAGCCATCGGCTGGCCGGCATGACGCGTGAAATATCCGCCGTCGCGGGTGGTTCACATGTTCGAGTGGGGGATCAGCCGAATGAATCACGCCGCCGCGCTGCTGTCGCTGGCAACCGCCGTGCCGCCGCATCAATTCGATCAGGCCCGCGTGCTGGACGCCGCGCGCGAGGTATTGGCGCCGCGCTATCCGCAGTTCGACACGCTGGCGAGCCTGTTCTCCAACACCGGCATTCGTCATCGCTTTGGTGTGATGCCGATGGAATGGTATCTCGAACGCCGCGGCTGGCCGGAGCGCACGAGAGCCTATCTCGACGGCGCCGAAGCGCTGTTCGTCGATGTCGCGCACAAGTCGCTCGCGCAGGCCGGTCTTGCCGCTTCCGATATCGACACGGTCGTAACCGTCAGCTCGACCGGTATCGCGACGCCGACCTTGGAAGCGCGTGTCGCAAAGCAAATGGGATTTCGCGGCGACATCTCGCGCGTGCCCGTGTTCGGACTCGGCTGCGCCGGCGGCGTCTCCGGCCTGTCGATCGCCGCGCGGCTGGCGCAGGCGAGGCCGGGCAGCAACGTGCTGCTCGTGACGTTCGAGCTCTGCACGCTCGCGGTCCGCCATGACGAACTGACCAAGGCCAACATCGTCGCGATCAGCCTGTTCGGCGACGGCGCGGCCGCGGCCGTGCTGCGCGCGGGCGATGGCGGCGCGACGCAGATCGAGGCCACCGGCGAGAAGCTGTGGCCCGATACGCTCGACGTGATGGGCTGGAGCGTTGATCCCGAAGGTTTCGGCGTGATCTTCCAGCGCACGATCCCGGATTTCGTCACCGAGCATATGGGCCCGGCAGTGTCGGAGATTCTCGCGCGGATGGAGCTCACATCAGGCGATGTCGGCCGCTTCATCTGCCATCCCGGCGGCTCCAAGGTGATATCGGCGCTGGAGCGGGCGCTGTCGCTGGACCAGGGCACGCTCGACCATGAGCGCGACATCATCGCCGATTTCGGCAACATGTCGGCGCCCACCGTGCTGTTCGTGCTGGAGCGGGCGCGTCGCACCGGCCTGCCTCCGCGCGCGTTGCTCACCGCACTCGGTCCCGGCTTTACTGCGAGCTGCGTCTCGCTCAAGCACGCCGCATGAGCGCCGCGGCGATCATCCTTGCGCTCGTTACCCTGCAGCGCCTGGGCGAACTGGTGCTGGCCCGCCGCAATACGCAGCTTCTGTTGGCACGTGGCGCAATAGAAGTCGGCGCCAAGCACTATCCGCCACTGGTCGCGATGCATGCGGCATGGCTGATTGCCTTATTGCTCGGGGTGCTCGGCGACGTGTCGAGACGGACCGAGGTCGGTGCCCCGGTGCGAATCCCGTCGGCAGATGAGATCGCTCAACCACACATCGACTTCGATCCAGATCTCTCTTCGGAGACTCGACAAGATGAAAGGCCGGTGACGAGGTCGGTCGGGCGCATCGCCGAGCCTTCGACGCGAGCAGAGCCGCCTGCTATTGAGAAACCTGCTCTCGAGAAGTTCCCGGGAATGCCGCTGTTCGACGACCTGCCGTCGGTTCCCAATGCCCGCGAGGCGACCGCGGTCGGAATGGATCCAAATGCCACTGCAGCGGCACTCGGACGAATGGTCGCGAAGGTCGCGATTCAACCGTGAGTACGGCGTCATCGCCGGAGAGAGGCCAACGACTGGCACCGAGGCCCGTGTCCATCTCCCGCCGCCCTCGGTACCGATGCGCTTTGGATCCGACGACGTGGACGCGCTCGACGACGTTACGACGGTGGTGCCGGCAGTCGATCTGGTCGCGCCGGGCGGTCGCCGGGGTCTTCGCCGACGTGATCTCCACGTTGGGCCACCGTCTGGCTCGAGGCGCCGGCGACAGCTACTGGGCGCAGGCTTCGCCGCGGCGTTGGTGATCGCTGGCGTCCTCGTCTTTTCGCTCCATCATGCGCCCGCACACGTTGCGACGGGAGCGGGAACCACGCCTCCTGGCAGGCAGGAATCCGGTGGCGCGACCGAGACGACTACCACCACCACCCCCTCCACGACGGTGACGCCGAAAGTGCTCCATCCGATATCGAGGACGAATCTGCTCGTCACCTACCTCGTGCCGAAGCCCACGTACACGCTCGTGTTCTCGGCAACCGCGCCATGCTGGCTCGGAGCCCAGCGACGCACGAACGGCACCTATCTCTGGATGGATACGCTCGCGGCCGGGAAGACGACGTCGTACTCCGCGAGCGGTCCGCGCCTCATCCGTCTCGGCGCGCCCCGCGCGATCTCCATTACCTTGAACGGTATCCCGGTGGCGCTTCCGAAGGGCAACGTCGAGTCCTACATCATCAAACTCGAGGTACCCAAGATAAAATGACACCACTCTCATTGCCTCGGTGTAGTCGCGGTTGTGCCGCGTTCTGCCGCTAAGGAGCAGGGTATTCCGGTGTGGAGTCCCAGGCCCAGGTAGTTGTTACTATGCAGATAGGAGAAATCCCATACCGGGAGGACCTCAGGTTTCTTTTGCAACATCGATCGGAGCAGCGAAATGACCGCAGAGCTTGACCTCGGGCGTTACACGCTCGGCTGGAGCGACGTCGAGGACTACGTCTTCAAGCCGAAGAAGGGCCTCTCCGAAGACGATCGTCCGCGAGATGTCCGGCGATGAAGAACGAGCCGGACGTGGATGCGTCGATTCCGGCTTCGCGCGCTCAAGCGTTTCTCCGACAAGCCGATGGCGGCCTGGTTCGCGACGAACATGCCCGACCTCGACTTCGACGACATCTACTACTACATCAAGCCGACCGACAAGCAGGTGAACGCCTGGGACGAGCTCCCCGAGTCGATCAGCAACACCTACGACAAGCTCGGGATCCCGCAGGCTGAGCGCAAGTACCTCGCGGGAGTGACCGCGCAGTACGAGTCCGAAGTCGTCTATCCACCGCAACCGCGAGGACCTCGAGAGCCAGGGCGTCCTCTTCTGTGACATGGACACCGCGGTGCGCGAGCACCCTGAGCATCGTGCGCAAGTACTTCGGGACGGTCATCCCGCCGAACGACAACAAGTTTGCCGCGCTCAACTCCGCGGTGTGGTCGGGTGGCTCGTTCATCTACGTGCCGCCGGGCGTCAAGGTCGACATGCCGCTCCAGGCGTATTTCCGCATCAATGCTGAGAACATGGGCCAGTTCGAGCGGACGCTGATCATCGCGGACGAGGGTTCCCAGATCCACTACGTCGAGGGTTGCTCGGCGCCCGTCTACTCGACGGACTCACTTCACTCGGCGGTGGTCGAGCTAGTGGCACTTCCCGGTAGCCGGATCACCTACACGACGATCCAGAACTGGTCGAACAACGTCTACAACCTGGTGACCAAGCGTGCCCGGGCAGAGGCAGAGGCGCACGTCGAGTGGATCGACGGCAACATCGGTTCGCGGCTGACGATGAAGTACCCGTCGGTCTACCTGATGGGCCCGAAGGCTTCGGGCGAGGTTCTCTCGGTCGCCTACGCAGGAGCCGGCCAGCACCAAGACGCCGGGGCCAAGATGGTTCATGTCGCTCCCGAGACGACTTCTACGATCGTGTCGAAGTCGATCTCCAAAGACGGCGGTGTCACCACGTACAGGGGCAAGGTCCAGGTCGAAGAGGGCGCAAAGCATGCGAAGAGCTTCGTGCGCTGCGACGCGCTGATCCTGGATGACCACTCCATCTCGGAGACCAAGCCCTACATGGAGGTCGCCGAGCGGGACGCGCAGATCGGACATGAGGCGACGGTCTCCAAGGTCGGAGACGACCAGCTCTTCTACCTGATGAGCCGGGGACTCTCGGAGAGCCAGGCGATGGGCATGATGGTGAACGGGTTCATAGAGCCGATCACCCGGACGCTCCCGATGGAGTACGCCGTCGAGTGGAGCCGGCTGATCGAGCTTCAGATGGAGGGCTCGGTCGGCTGACCGGCGATCACGTAACGCACTTCGAGCACCAGGGAGCTCGGCACGTGCCGATGCGCGAGGAGTGCAAGCACTACCAGTGCCGCACCTATGCCTCGGGTGAGGTCGCGCGGTTCTGTGAGCTCGACCTCGCTCCCGAGGCACCCTGGCGGTGCCCCGAAACTGCTCCAGTACGAGCGCCGCTTGCCGACGTCGGCTGGGACCACGGCAGCCTGATCGAGCCGGCGATCGAGGACGAGCCCGACGAGCCTGCCGAGGAGATCGGCGGTCTCTTGGACACGGCCGAGGACATCGTGAACGCCGTCGTGCCAGACGGCGGGCGCCGAAGTCGCGCGCGAACAGGCCCGCTCTGACCCCTCGCTCGGCCGCCTCATCGGGCGCTTTCGTCGTCGACCTCGCGGGGATCGCTCGTGACCGATGTGGTCACCTTCGATGAGTCCTGGGCTCGCTCGCAGCTTCACCGGACCGAAGTGGCTGAGCGAGCGCAGAAGCGACGCAGCGCTCTCGTTCGCGACTGCGGCGGTACCGACCGAACGCGACGAGAGCTTTCGATACGGCCTGATCGACGAACTCGACCTCAGCCGTTTTGCGGGCGGCTTGAGTGGGAAGGCGATTGGCGACGATGCTTTGAGCGCCGCGCTGCTGTCCGCTCTCGGCGCGACCGCGGGTGGTGGTCCGGACCCTGGATGGAGCGTGGGTCGGCACGAGCTTCGAGCCCGCCGGATGCCCGGTTGGCCTGTCGGTCTCGAATCTCAGTGACGCCGAGGAGTCACCGTCGGGTTACGGGACGTTGCTGGCCGAGGTCGGCGAGTCCTTCACCGACCTCGCGGACACGTTGACGAGTGACGCGACGGTGATCGAGGTAGCCGCCGGCACGGTCATCGGGCATCCGATCGTGATCGTCCACGAGCTCACCGGTGCCTCCATCGGCGCGGCGGTCGTTCCCCGTTCGTTCCTCCATCTCGCACACCACGCCGAGGCAAGCCTGATCGAGTTCTACGTCTCACCGAGTGGCGATCGACTCTGCCTCCCGGTCACCGAGATGCTGCTCGACGAGGGGTCTCATCTTGCCTACCACGCCATCCAACAACTGGGCGACGCTGATTGGCAGTTCGCCTACCAGCTGAGCAGAGTCGAAAGGGATGCCGAACTGCGATCGTTCTCGCCGCGCTCGGCGGCTCGTACACGCGGCTGTTCACCCGCTCTGATCTGGTCGGGGAGGGTGCCGAGCAGCCGGCTCGCGGCTGCCTATCTCGCCAAGGGCGCGCAGGTGCAGGATCTTCCGGACCTTCCAGGAGCACTCAGTTGGCCGGACGACGAGCAACCTGGTGTTCAAGGGGGCGGTGAGCGATCACGCCCGATCGGTCTACAGCGGCATGATCCACATGGCCAAAGGTGCCCGTCGTGCCGTCGCGGCCCAGACAAACCGCAACCTTGTGCTCTCCGAGGGCCGCACGCGGACTCCGTGCCCAATCTCGACATCGAGGAGAACGACGTGCGGTGTTCGCATGCCTCTGCGGTCGGTCCGATCGACGCCGACCAGCGCTTCTATCTCGAGAGTCGCGGAGTGCCGACAGAGGTCGCAAATCGCTTGATCCTGCTCGGATTCTTCGACGACCTCTTTGACCAGGTGCCCTCGCTCGGCTCCGCGGGGTATCTGCGAGGTCTTCACGCGAGAGATCGAAAGCGGCACGAATGAGCCGGGACGTGACCGTCGGGCCGCTATCTGGTCTCGAAGACGGCGTGGCGCAACGAGTCGAGAGCGGTGATACGTCGATCTGTGTCGTTCGCTGCGGCGACGTGGTCTACGCGATCGATGACGTCTGCTCCCACGAGGACTACTCGCTCTCAGTCGGCGAGGTCGACGTCGAAGAGTGCGCGATGGAGTGTTGGAAACACGGCAGCTTGTTCTCGCTTGTAACCGGTGCGCCGATCACGTTTCCGGCCACGCGACCGGGCGCGACTTTCGAGGTCTCGTTCGAAGCCGACCAGGTCGTCGTACACGTCCCCGACGATGCCGGCGCGAACGATGGTGCCGCGTGAGCGAGCTCATCATCTCCGATCTCGTCGCGAGCGTGGCGGGCGAGACGATTCGTCGGCGTCAACCTCGAGGTGCGAAGCGGTGAGGTCCACACGATCATGGGCCCGAACGGTGCAGGCAAGAGCACGCTCTCGGGCGTGTTGATGGGTCATCCGGCCTACAGCGTGCTTTCGGGATCGGCCACTCTTGACGGGGTGGAGCTCCTTGGCCTTCCGACTTGGGAGCGCGCGCGTGCGGGGCTCTTTCCGCTCCTCAGGCCTCGACGGAGATCCCAGGTGTCCGCCTCATCGACGTCTTGACCGAGTCCGCGCTGGCCGGTGATCGTGCTACGGGCCATCTCGTTGCGACGCTCGAGGAGGAAGCGAAACTGATCGGCGTTGGCGTCGGCATGGCCGAGCGGGCGCTCAACATGGACGCATCCGGCGGCGAGAAGAAACGCCTCGAGACGCTGCAGCTCACGATGTTGCAGCCAAAGATCGCAATCCTCGACGAGCTTGACTCGGGATTGGACGTCGATGCGCTCCGAGATGTCTCGAGACGGGTGCAGATGGCGGTTCGCTTCCCGTCAAGAGGTGGCGCGCCACTTGGCGTGATCGCGATCACGCACTACCGCCGGCTCCTCGAAGTGTTGATCCCCGATGTGGTTCATGTGCTCGTCCACGGCGAGATCGTCGCTACGGGCGGTGCTGAGCTAGTCGACGAGCTCGAACGTGACGGATATGGCGCGTACCTCGGTGAAGCCGAGCCCGAGTCGCCCGGGGCGAGTTACCTGCCGTTCTAGATCTGGATGACCGGGCAGGTGAGTGTCCGCATGATCCCTTCGATGAGCTGCACCCTGCTCACGACGACGCGCCCGAGGTCTCGACACTCTCGGCTTCAGCTTGGGCGATGATGTCGTAGGGGCCGGTCACGTCGTCGGCTCGGATCACACCGGTGATCGCGCGCAGCCGAAGTGCCACGTCGGCCGCCTTCCCAACCTCGGTCTGGATCAAGACGTAGGCACGCACGGTCATCTCGGACTCCCACGGGTTCCTCGTTGTCGCGTCCAAACCCTATTCAGTCGCCACGAATAGGGCGAATCGATCTCGGCTTCGACCCGGCGTACCGTAGATTCGTGGCAGTGGAAACCGGCGCTCGGGTCCCGCGGTTCTTCTCCCGAATGCTGGCGCTGCTGCGGGGCGCCCTGACGGAGCTCTTCGACCAGAAGACCCCGTTCGGGCGACTGGCGCTCGTGCACTCCCTGCAAGCCGCTGGGACGGCGTTCATTACCGTCTCGCTCGCCGGATCCCTGTTCTTCTCGATTTCGCCGAACGCCGCCAAGGGCAAGATTCTGCTCTACCTCTTGATCACCATCGCACCGTTTGCGGTAGTGGGTCCCGCGCTCAGCCCGCTGCTCGACCGGGGTCGCCAGGCCCGGCGCACAAGCGTCGCGATTGCCAACGCCGGATCCGCGCTTGCGTGCCTCGGTATGGCGAAAAATCTCCACGATCTGCTCCTTTTCCCGGAGGCGTTCGTGGTGCTCGTGCTCGGCAAGCTCTACCTGGTCGCGCGGGCATCGCTCGTGCCGGAGATGATCGCTGACGACGAGGATCTGGCGAGCGCCAACGCCAAACTCGCCGTGCTGGCCTCGCGAGCCTGGTCGTGGTTCCGTACGCGGTCGGCATCTTCAAGATCGGAGCGGTCTGGGTCCCTCGGACGGGGGCGCTGATCTTCGTGGCCGGCGCCATCGCCGCACTTCGACTTACCCGAGCCCCGCTGAGAACGAGCGTGCCTCCGCGCCCGTCACCAGGCGTGCTTCTCCCGCGCCGCGCCATCTCGGACAACTCCTTTTACGACCAGGGGATGACCACACAGCCTGTGGCGACCGGCCCGCGAGGGGGACCGAGGGCGGAAAGGTCTCGGGCGTCCCGTCTACCGGGGCGAGCTTCGCGCCGCGGCGGGTGCGCTGACGATCGCCCGGGCGACTGTTGGATTCGTCGAGTTCTTCTTGGCGTTCGCCCTTCGCCGTCAGCACGCTGCCGCGTGGTGGTTCGGACTTCTGCTCGGCGCGAGCGCCGTCGGCTCGTTGGCCGGGTCGTTGATCGTGCCGCGGCTTCGCAAGTTCTTCTCCGAGCAGCAGATCATCGCGATCGCGCTCGGAAGTCTCGTTCTTGGCAGCGCTGGCTGCGGACTGATCGGCGGGCTGCTCGCACAGACGTTGTTGACCCTCGTCGTCGGCATCGCGCCAACGAGCGCGAAGCCCGCATTGGACTCGATCGCGCAGCGTCACGTGGCGCCGGCGCTACTCGGGCGGGCGTTCGGGCGAATCGAGACACGGCTGCAGCTGGCCTGGGTCGCCGCTGCGCTGTTGGCGACGATTGTGCCGTTCGCACCCGCGTCGGCGACGTCGCGGTCGCCGTGGTGAGTTTCTTGGCGCTGCTCTCCTACTTGATCGCGCCCGCGGACCACGACCGGCGGCGAAGGCGGCACCTGCACCGTCGTAGCTCGATGGGGCCGAAGCGTTACTTCGCGGCGGCGACCCTCGCCGCGAGCGCCTCCAGCTCGGCGTACAGCGCCGGGGGAGTCCTGCGCCATAGGTGCGGAAGTACTCCTCGATGAGGGGGACTTCGCGCTCCCACTCGTTCGGGTCGACAGCCATCACGGCAGCGAGGTCCTCTTCGGAGATGTTCAGGCCGTCGGTCGTGATCGCTCCGGTGCCGGGACCCAGCCGATCGGCGACTTGGTCGCTTCACCTCTGCCCGCGCAGCGGTCGAAGATCCAGTTCAGGACCCGCGAGTTCTCGCCGAACCCGGGCCAGAGGAATCGGCCGTCGGCGCTCTTTCGGAACCAGTTCACGTAGAAGATGTGCGGGCGCTTGGACTCTTCGAGCTCTTCGCCGATCTCGAGCCAGTGGCTCCAGTAGTCCGCCATGTTGTACCCGCAGAACGGCAGCATCGCGAACGGGTCCCGTCGCAGGTTCCCGACCTCGCCGGCTGCCGCGGCCGTGGTCTCTGAGCCCATTATCGAGCCGAGGAAGACGCCGTGTTGCCAGTCGAAGGACTCGTGTACCAGGGGAACGACCGAGGCCCGCCGGCCGCCGAACAAGATCGCCGAGATCGGCACGCCGATCGGGTCCTCCCACTCCGAGGCGATCGCCGGGTCCTGGCTGGCAGCCACGGTGAAGCGTGAGTTGGGGTGTGCGCGGGACGGCCCGAGGCGGGTGTCCAGTCGTTGCCCTGCCAGTCGATAGGTGGCTCGGTGGCTCCTTGGTTAGCCCCTCCCACCAGACGTCGCCGTCATCGGTGTAGGCGGTGTTCGTAAAGATCGTGTTCGCGCTGAGTGTCAAGACGGCGTTCGGGTTGGTCTCCATGTTCGTCCCGGGAGCGACGCCGAAGAAACCGGCCTCGGGGTTGATCGCGCGGAGCATGCCGTCGGCACCGATCTTCATCCAGCAGATGTCATCGCCGATGGTCTCGACCTTCCAGTCCGGAACGGTCGGGATCAGCATCGCCAGGTTCGTCTTGCCACAAGCGGACGGGAAGGCACCGGTGATGTAGCGAACTTCGCCTGCGGGTGAGGTCAGCTTCAAGATCAACATGTGCTCCGCGAGCCAGCCCTCGTCACGGGCGATCACCGACGCGATCCGAAGGGCGAGGCACTTCTTGCCGAGCAGCGCGTTCCCGCCGTAGCCGGAGCCGAATGACCAGATCTCCCGGGTCTCGGGGAAGTGCGCGATGTAGAGGTGATCGGGATCGCACGGCCACGGCACGTCTGCCACACCTGCTGGGAGCGGGACGCCGACCGAGTGCAGGCAGGGGACGAAGGTCCCGTCCTCGCCGAGGGCCTCGAGGACGGCATCGCCCATTCGGGTCATGATGCGAAGCGAGACAACCACGTACGGCGAGTCCGTGTACGCCGATCTTCGGTGTCGCGGCCTCGAAGTCAACTGCAACAACAACAGCAGGTACTGGTTGAAGTAGACGTGGAGGACATAG
>CAWJDW010000003.1:0-625705 GCA_963841665.1 uncultured Alphaproteobacteria bacterium | reverse complement strand
CTCAACTGTTTGGGTCGGATCGTGAGGGAAACTGGAAATTCGTCCTTGAATTTTTGTGGGATTGGACGCGGTGCGAAAAGCTTTCGAAGTATGCTCGGCATCACGAGCCAGGAGATGATCGGGGCAACTGTGTAACGGATCAGATCGCCAATTATGGGGATCGCCGGACCTGACAGCAGCCAAAAGTCAAAGCGCGCGTTCGGAAAGTAATAGCCCGACGCAAGCACGAGGCCGCGGATCGGGTAATCATTACGCAAGGCAAGTGCGACTGCGACAAGCGTGCCCCATGAATGCCCTAGAACGACAGGATTATGCACCCCAAGTTGACGAAGAGCGCTGGTGAACAGAGCCGCCTGGGCGGTCGGCGTCCAGATGCGCGAACGGGGCCGCTGGCTATATCCAAAGCCCGGCCGGTCAAAACATAAAACACGGTTGTGGCTGGCAAGGAGGTCAACAAGTCCGCTGATCGTGAGATCCTGGAGCATCGTTCCGTTGCCATGGAACAGGATCATGCAGGGGGCATCCACATTGCCCCGGTCGATGTAGTGAAGCCGCACGCCGTCGCAGTCGATAAACCTGCCAATGGGAGGGTGCTTTCGTTCAGCGACGATCTGGAAAATCACATTGCCGGCGACAACAATAGCCGCGACGATCGCAATGACCAGGACAGTGCTTTCCAAGTTCGACATGGCTGAGCCTCTATTAAGGCCTTGGGTGACGAAAGCGAGGATTTGCGACCGAACCCGCCTGTGAAAGAACAGGAGACAGGCGTGCTCGTTCCACCGGATATGCTGGCTCGGGCTGCGTCCCGACGCCGGCGCGTTTTGGTCAGCCTAAACGGGCTCTGATGCTGATCCCCATTGCCCAGTTTCCGCTGGCGCGGCGAGGAAATTGGGCAATGAGTGAGGCCGCACGACGTGATGTCGGCTTCGGAGTCACAATCGATCTTGTCGCCAATGACTTCGCTGGGTCCACTCTACCCCTGAAACCGGACATTCAGAGCTCCGAGGCGATCTTCGGCTATGGGCCACAAGCAGAAGGTTTGGGTCTGTCTATATTGCTGCAACGGGATTTTGATGTACCCTCCCTACAACTATGCGGTGCGAAAAGGCTCGCGTATTTTGCGTTGTAGAGGCCTACAGGGCGAGGACGGGCCACGAATGGGAAAGTCAACCAAGCTTGTTTGGCTCGCCCTAGCGGCAATCATGGGGGCGTTTTACCCAATCTCCGCCTCGGCGGAAGAGTTGGTGACGTTCGCAAGCGCACCCTACCGCCTTGGCCGTCTCCAAGAACGTTTGGCACGGGAGCGCGGTGAAACGTCGAAAACGTCGGAGGCGATTGAGGGGTACCTGTCGAAGCCGGAGGGACGCGGTCCTTTCCCAGCCATTGTGTACCTGCACGGTTGCGGTGGGCTGTCCAAAATACGCGGAAACGTGTTGCTGACCTCTTTACCGGTTGGGCCTACGTATCACTTACCGTTGATAGCTTCTCGACCCGCGGGATCAAAGAAGCCTGTACAGCTCAAATGCCAAACCGCAAGGCTGACGCCTTGGGCGCGTTATCCTACCTCTCGAAGCTTCCCTTCGTTGATCCTAAACGGATTGTGGTGGTCGGAGCATCGCGGCGAACTTGACGACTGGTCGCTGGCGGCCGATTGCCAGCGCTTCATGAAACGGCGCGCCGGCCGCGGAGCGCCGGTTGACCTGATCGTCTATCCTGGAGCGTATCACGATTTCGATGTTCCGGCTTTCGTAGATGGCAAGAAAATGTTCGGGCACTGGCTCAAGTACGATGCAGATGCGGCCGTGAGTTCAGTGCAGGCGATGCACAACTTCCTTTCAGCTCAACTGTCCCATTAGGCTTTGACCGCCACCGTCCGTCAAAGATGTGACTTCCGGTACGGGTCTTGGTTGTGTGCAAACGGTCAGGTCGGACGCGGCCGTGGTCGCCAATCATTGTAGGCGGCCGACGTTGTGTCGTCATGTCGTCCAATAACCGGCCAAAGTGGGTATCACGACGCCGTATTGCGTTTTTGGACGCACTTCCGGCCTTCAGGCGGCGCGGATGGCTGCAATTAGGCTCGGTTTGCCGACGATGTTCATCACCCGTGTAAGGTTATAGGCGAGAACATGCAGCGCCATCTCAGCGGCAACATTCCGTAGGCGTTTCATCAGGAAGTGGGTCGCACCCATACGGGCCTTGATCGTGCCGAAGGGATGCTCGACTGTTTCACGTCGCGTCCGCATGGCGTCAGGATTGGAATCGAGCCGTCTCTGGACTTCCTCGACCACATGCTCATGCTCCCAGCGCGTGATCCGGCGCTCCTTGGACGGCGTACATTGGCTCTTGATCGTGCAGCCTTGGCACGCTGCTGTCGACCAGTAACGGCGCAGCGTCATTCCATGCTCGATGTTGGTGAAGTGATATGGCAGCAGCTGGCCGGATGGGCAGCGGTAGACATACTCATCAGGCAGGTAGGCGAAGTCCTGTTTGCCAAAATCGGCCCTCAGCCTTGGCGTTCGACGTCATGGGCTTGGGCAAGGTGACTGCAACACCTGCCTCTTTACAGGCTAATATCTCCTCTCCGTCGAAGTAGCCCCGATCGGCGACCGCATCGAGTTTGTCCACTTCGAGCACTTCCTTGGCTTGCTTCGACATCCGAGCAAGCTGCCCGCGGTCGTTGCCTACGTTTATGACCTCGTGCGTAACAATCAGATGGTGTTCAGTGTCCACCGCGACCTGGACATTGTAGCCGACGACACCCGATCCGCGTCCGCTGGTGGCCATCGAACGGGCATCTGGATCGGTGAGCGATATCTGTTGATCCGGCGTGTCGCGCATCTGCGCATCAAGCAATTCCAGGCGGCTCATCTCCTGCTTCAACCGAGCGATCTTTTTCTTGATCCTCGTTGTCTTGATGCTGATCGCCTCCGATGGCTCCTGCCGATCGGCGCTATCGAGTTGACGCAGATATCGGCCGACACCTTCCTCGATCTGCGCCATCCGCCTTGCCATCTTGGCATGCGTGAAGTTGCGGTCGCGGTTATTCACCGCCTTGAACTTGCTGCCGTCGATCGCGACGCTTGGGCTCTGCAACAGGCCCATTTGCCGGCATAGTGCAATGAACTTCGCACAAACCTTCCTGATCGCCGCACCATTGTCCCTCCGGAAATCGGCGATCGTCTTATGATCGGGAGCCAGGCGGCCGATCAGCCACATCACCTCGATATTGCGGCACGCCTCACGTTCCAGGCGGCGACTGGATTGCACCCGATTGAGATAACCGTAGATGTAAAGCTTCAGAAGGACTGTCGGATGATAGGCCGGCCGGCCTGTCTCCTTGGCGATCACACGCTCAAACCCCATTCCATGCAGATCGAGCGCCTCGACAAACACATCGATCACATGGACCGCGTTGTCCTCGCTTACCCAATCATCCAGACATTCCGGCAAGAGCGTCAGCTGGGATCTGTCCGCGCCTTCAACGAAGCGTCCCATCCGTATCCCCCATCAGGAAACGGAAGAATCCTAGCCAACTCGTGGCTTTTCACACAGCCAGGGTCAAAAGCGGTTGCGTTATCGGCCCGCATCCTTCGTCCGCTCCCTCGCTGGGATTGGACGTTCTCCTTCGCGGCAAAATCGACGGCTTCGGTACAAGCCAAACTCAAGACGCAACTGCAGAGCCCGCCTTTTGAGCCCGCGCCGATACTGGTTGCTCTTTCCGTGCGCTTGATTGTGCTTTGGGGGCGACTTGAAGAGCAGGTGCTGCTTGCAGCGCTGGGGCCGCAAATGTCCCGGCGATCGGAATCAATAACTGTCCTTTGCGTGTCCCTCCGCCCTCCATTCCACCATACACCATCAGCGCCACTTCCGTGGACACTCGAGATCGTGAACCGATCTATCGGTACTCAGCGTGATTGGAGATGCGCCAATGGATAGTCCGAAATATCTCACGATTGAGGAGGTCGCGGAACGCTATCGCGGACTGGTAAGCGTCGGAACTCTGAGAAACTGGCGAGCGATGCGCGTGGGACCTGCTTTCGTCAAGATCGGCAAAGCAATTCTCTACCCAGAGATCGAGCTCAGCGCTTGGGAGAAGAGAAATATGGTAGTCTGTCGTGCGCCTGGAAAGCGACCCGTGACTGGACCTGATCAGGCGTGAGGATCGTAATTTCGAACGCGCTACCGTTCCCAATCGCCGCCCCCTATTGATCATCGCGTCATCAAAAGCCCAATGAACTGAGCTACATGGCGGCGGTCCAATGCCGGTCCACAATCAGCCGACGATATACCGTCATTAGCGCCAGTGGAGCCGTTCTTGGTCGCAGAAATATTTATCAGTAAAGGTGCAAGCTGTTCACGTGCCAGCCAGTTCGAGGCGAACGGCAGCAAGTCGACAGTGTCAGGGGTGATTAAGTCTTCTAAATCACGACCCTATCTTTCTTAGCCTGGCTTTTATCCGCGACGTAGATAGGAAATCTCGGCGTCTTTTCGAGCGCAGCATTAGCGTTCTTGGCCGTTGGATGAACTGAGCATCTTCATGTCCCTGTATCGCAAACTTCGATGCCGTCTTGTGATCAAACCCCGCGCATGGCAGTGAGCAAGTTTGCGAGCGATTGCACGCGTCTATAATTCTTCTTCAATAGAGAAGGGCAGCCGCACGCCGGCGGCTTTGCATATCGCTTCAATCAAGAGCCGAACTGCTCGGGCGTCCCAGTCAATGCGCTCGATAGGTGCATCCCAATATTCTGAGACGACGTAGGCTGCATGGCGAGCCTTAATGCCCAAACCTACGATGGTCCGCGCCGGCGTGGCCATAATTGCCCGCTCGACAGGTTCCAGACGGGCCAGGACAGACTCGATCTTCTGCGTCGTGATCACGTCGTCCGAAGCGCCGTTCTCTGGGTGTTGCCGGCTCAACGCGCCAATTTTGCGCTTATACTTGGAAGTTAGAGCGACAATCTCCGACAACAGCGTAACGAATGTCGTGTCTAGCTGGATAAGCGCGAAATCATCGTCAAGCTGTTCAGCTAGGGCCGTCCGATCCGCTGGACGCTCATTTCGAGGATTCAAAGCCTCGACTTTCGGGGAGCCAGTGGAGTTCATCGATAGCCTCGATGACGCCTTGCCAGTCGCCCTGGATATCGATTTCGGAGACGTTGCATTTGAGGGTGATGGGGTGGGGCAGAGCAGGCGTCGCAGCCAGGCGGCACAGGAACAATCAGCCATTTCATTGAAAACCCCGGAACGAAATAGAGACGATCCTATGAATACCGAATTTATAGGTATCTGAAAAGTCGTTTTATGTCTCTGGCCCCTTCGGGAGGCCGGGATGCCGAAAACGGTGACATCACCCCTGCAGAAGAAGCTCGCCGCAATGTTGGTCGAGCAAAGGAAGTCTGCGGGGCTTAGACAGGTCGATCTGGCTGAAAAGATGGGCGTCTACCAATCCTGGGTCACCCACATGGAATCCGGCCAGCGCCGGATAGATGTGATCGAGCTGATCGAGTTGGGGAAGATCCTGGGTTTCGACCCGGTCGAGGTGGTAAGAAAGCTGAGCCGCAAGTAGGCATTGCGGAACCCGTTCGGAGCTTTAGACAGATCCCGTCGCGGCGGTCGGAACCGGAAAAGGGTCACAAAGCCAGTGGGACGATCTTCCGGCTCGACTCGTTGTTCTCTTTAAGTTCAATCTCCATCCAATGATTGCGGAAGGTGAGGCCATGGCGGATTTGGCATCCGTCCGTGCGGAGATCGATCGCGCGCGCAAGCTCGTGGACCGTCAGTGCTGGGACATTCATACGCTGCAGCGAGCCGGACGCTTGACGGTGGACAGTGAGCTCGTGCTTTCGCGGCAGCTTGCCCGCCCCGACGATCTGATCGGTGAGCGCAACCGTCTCATGGCGACGTCACCGAGCGCGATGCAGGGCAAGGTGCTCGGAGGCCGGCGCTGGTGACGATGCAATGTTTTAGCGACAACGAAGACCCGTCGGAAGGCGCTGGCCGAAGCAAGGCGCATCGGCACTCGTGAGGGGTGGTGCTATCACCATGTCCAGGCGATCATCCTCGCGATCGACCAATATGCGCAGGCTACGACCGAAAACCGCGAGTATTTCTGGGACCAAGCCACACGCAACGCCGAAAACAGGTGCGCCAGGTCGGCGGCAGCGCGGCGGCGATATCCTATGAGTATCCCTTCCGAGCGCCGGCTTGAGCGCGAGGCCTTAATCGGGGGCATGGTGCTGGTCGTGGTCCGCTTGGTACGCTCTGCAGTGGCTTGGGTTAATGTGAGCAGGACTGATGCGTCAGTCTGTACATGACCCTCCTGCCGGAAGAACGCCGATCGGCCTCCTCCTGGCCTAGCTCGCCCCTTTTATGGGTGCGGGCGCCGCAGGAAATTCCCGTTTGCGATCAATGGGCCTTAATGCCCAGTAAGGAGACGTAAGTCATTGATCTTGTTCCTGGCTGTCGCCCCTGTCGTGCCCACCATCTTCTTCAACGATCTCGGCGATCTGCGAGAAGATGATTCCCACGAATATCCACGAGATCGGTCGCCTGGCGATATACTCTTCCTGAGGTCGGTGACGTCCCGATCGTCGGCCTTGCCGTCCGGGTCTCACAGCGCGGCCCGCGTTCAATTGCGCATGACGTCGCAATATGCGCCGGCCGCTTTCAGCGCCGCGCATAACTTCTGAGCTCCGTCCCGCGTGTCTTCGCCGACACGGACCCGCGCGGCGCCCATCTGGCCCAGGATTCCGCGGATGACGACGTGCAACTCGCGGCCGGCGACGATCGCCGCGTATTTCGGCTGCCATTCGCGGTAAACGGCAAGTGCCTTTGCCGGGGTCGGTGCGCCGACCACCTCAACGCCCCATGGCTTGACGATGTCGGATTTGACCGGGGCCGTGGCTGGGCTCGACTGAACGGAGGCGATGGCCGGCAGATTACACGGCACAAGCTCGGCCGCAGGCGTTCCAACCTGGTTGGCGTGGCTTCCTGCCCATTCATCGACAGTGCGGCCGGTGATCAGCCATACGTAAGTCCGCGTTTCCTGCGGCAGCGGCTTGATACCACCAAGCCAATCGCGAACACGTCCCGGTCCGGCATTGTATGCGGCTGCGGCAAGCCCAAGATTGCCGAATTCGTGGCGCAGGTCGCGCAACAGCTGACCGGATTTCGCGATCGCGTCGAGGGGATTGAACGGATCGTCGAGACCGCTCGATCTGGCGGTTGCCGGCATGAATTGAGCGATGCCTTGTGCGCCCTTCGGACTGACCGCGTCCGGCCTGAAGCGACTTTCCTGCCAGATGAGGCGCGTGAAGAAGTCGGATGGCAGGTCGTTGGTCATCGCCGCGGCGGCGAGCGCGTCGCACAGGCTGTGTAAGGTCGGGGCGGCGCTCACGGCTGGCCCGGCATCCTTGGTCGCCTGGGAAGGCTCTGCTGCTTGTTGCCGGCCTGGATCGGAAGGCTGTTGTTGCAACGACGACGGAGTGACACCGCCCTCGGATGCGCATGTAGGCGTCCCAATGATCGCCGCGATCACGGACAGCAGCACGATGAGCACGAAGCCGGAATTTTGGCCGAGGTCGCTAGATGAAACAGCCTGATCCAGCTCGCAGCTCATCAGTGCTTCCTGGGACGTGCCGGTCGGGAATTCACCGAACGGCCAACGCCGGGGCGCAGCGTGCGTTCCGACGCGCGGGAACCTTAGCTCGCACTGCCGATTGATTTCAAAATCGAAGGAGAACCCAAGATGAGCGACCAATCAATCGACGGGCCGGGGAAGCTCCAGCAGGCCAAGGAAGCTGTTCAAACGGCTGCGGCCAGTGTGCAGGCCACGACCCGAACTGTTGCCGACGCGATCGAGGATGCGCGGCAACCGGGGGCGCCCCTTGATCGGTTGGCGCATTGGACCCGCGCGGCGCCGCTGCATTCGTTGGCCATTGCCTTTTTGGCCGGCATCGTCCTCGGTCGGCGCCACTAAGCGACGGCGAGCACATCGGGTCCGAAGGCTCGCCCTGTGTTTGGCGCGATGGCTTGGACGCGCTGAACAGATCACGTCAGACGCGCCGCTTCCGATTCCAGGACCGCTTCTCGATATACGGTCCATGAAGGACGTCCTGCCGTCGCTGGTACAAGGTCACGATAATCGCAATGACGCAGCACACGGCGGTGAAAATGCCAAATTCGATCAGCATGGCTTTCCCTCAAGAATATCGAATTTTGATGGGATGAGTGCGGCGGACCCGTCAACGCGGATCGTCGGTTAAGCTGAACGAGAAAGCTTAATGGCGGCGACGCAAAATCCGACGGCTGGCCGGCGCGGCGATCCGCTTAGGAACCTAGCGGTGAAGAGGTGGTTCTTTTGCGCAATCGAGGGAGGACCGCATGGATATGAAGGAAGCGTCAGCAATGACGGAGGCTTCGGGGCTGACGAATGGCCAGGATGGCCATCCGACTTCGTCCAGAACGACGCCCCAAAGCATGACGGGGGTGAACCCTGTCGTGGCGGGTGCAGCCGAGCAGTTGCGGAAAATGACCTTGGAGGCGCCGCTGCGAACGCTCGCGTTGGCGTTCTTGTTTGGAATCTGGGTCGCCCGGCGGTAGCGACAGCGAACGTCGGCACTGCGCATGAATGTTGCTCCGGAACGGAGTCGATCCGAACCGCGTTCTCCCGTGGATGGCTTCATGATCGGAGAAAGCACATGAGATGGATTTTGGCAGCGGCGTGCGCAGCCGCGATTTCTTTCGCTTACGCGCCGGGCGCTGACGCGAAAGGCTGCATCAAGGGCGCCGTCGTCGGCGGGGTCGCCGGCCATATGGCGGGCCATGGTAAGCTCGGCGCCGCGGCCGGTTGCGTCGTTGGTCATCACGAAGCGAACAAGGCCGACGCGAACAACAAGACAAACGCCCAGGCGCCATCGGGCCAGAAATGATCATGCGCCGACTTCGCGTGCGAAGTCGGCGTACATCGTGCGGCGGTCCGTATCTTTTGACGGGCAGGGCTCGCGAACGACACTGATCGCAGATTTTGCACAGTGCCTCTTCATGGCTATTATTTTATAGTTCTTAGTTCTCGATAATTGTCGTTGCCGTTTCTTCGAGCGCAACGTCGAGCACGCGTCTTGTGCTTCCAAGCCTTGGTGGCTTCCACCGTTGTTGATGCCAGCCGGACAGTTCGAGTGCCTGGGCGCGTCCGCGGCTTCTCATAGCGGATTAAATCACCTTCGTTGTCATTGCTTCGCCTCGCAGGTCTGATGTGACGCTGCGGCAGCAACCATACGCGTGCTCGCAATTAGGCGTGCATTGCAGGTGCCATCGTGCGCGTCGAAATCGTCGCCTTCTGGTCCGTAGGTGCGCGTCCGTAGTTTCCCGGAGGTATTAACCGCGGCTTCAACGATGGCAACAACTACAATCGACTAAATGCAATCCTTCGTACCGATGACGTGCAAAGCGGGCGGTCTTTTTCAAAAGCGAGTCGCGAACTCTTAACCGTTTGCTCATCCCTGAAATCTAACGTTTCGGTTGTATCGTTTCATTTCGCAAGCAAGTGAATCACGAGATTAATCAGGTGTGGAGACCGGCGATGTCTGATCCGAGTTCAACCAGACAAGCGCTGCGTCTCCCGGCCGATTGCAGCATTGCGTGCATAAGGATGGTGTGTGATCTGATCCGCGATGCATTCGGTCGTCACGAGCGGCTCGAGATCGACTGCTCTGATGTCGACAAGGCCGACGTCACGTCGATTCAGCTGCTGCTATCAACGGCCAAGACGGGCAGAGCCGAAGGACGCAAGGTCGTCCTGACCGCATTTTCACAGGCGCTTCGTAAGACCCTGCACCGTGCGGGCTTCACCAGCGACGAGATGATCGCGCATCATTTCCATAAGCAATAAGAGGCGCCAATGGCGACGATCCTGACTGTCGACGACTCCCCGAGCATGCGCCAGATGATCAGAATGACGCTCGAGCCGGCCGGCCACAGCGTGATCGAGGCGGGCGACGGCGCCCAGGGGCTCGCAAAAGCCCAGGCCAGCCGGCCCGACATGGTGATCACCGACCTCAACATGCCTGTCATGAATGGCCTGGATCTGATCCGCGCGCTGCGCAAGCAGCCGACGCTCACCGGCCTGCCGATCGTGTTTCTCACCACCGAATCCAGCGATGGTGTCAAGCAGGAAGCCAAGAGCGCGGGGGCGACTGGCTGGATCACCAAGCCCTTCGTTCCGGCCCAGCTGATTGCGGTGGTCGGCAAGCTGGTGCGGTCATGAGCTTCGCCGACGCCACTGCAGTCTTCCGCCAGGAGGCCAGCGAACTGCTGGAAGTGCTGGAAGGCACATTGCTCGATCTCGGTCAGCGTCCTCACGACAAGGATCTGGTCGATACCGCGTTTCGCGCCCTGCATACGATCAAGGGCTCGGGCGCGATGTTCGGATTCGACAAGGTGGCAGGCTTCACCCATGAGTTCGAGACCGCTTTCGACAGGGTGAGAAAGGGTGAGATCACGCCCACGCAGGAGCTGATTTCGGTCGCGCTCGCCGCCAAGGACTACATCCGCGCCTTGATCGAAACACCCGACGAGACGGATACGATCATCGGCGATGCGATCCTCGGCGACCTCACACAGTTCGTCGCGCCGCGAGCGCCAGCCGCGGAGCCGACCGTCGCTGCGGCGCCGACGCAGACGAAGCGCCCGGCGGGTTGGAAGCTTTATCTCGAGTTCGAGCAGCACGTGCTGCGCAATGGCTCGAACCCGCTCGATCTGCTCGAAGATCTCTGCAAGCTCGGTCCTTGTTTTGCCGTCCCGCTGACCGACGCCATTCCGCTGCTGGATGAGCTCGAGCCGGAAGATTGCTACCTCAAATGGGACGTCACGCTGCATTGTGATTGCGATCGGAGCGCGATCGACGATGTCTTCATGTTCGTCTGCGACGAGATGAAGCTGACGATCTCGCCACTGACGCAGGCCGATGTCGCGCCGCAAATTGTCGCGCCGGTCCAGGATGCGCTGCTCCAGCAGGCCGAGATCCAGGACGATCCGGCCGTGATTGTTGTCGCGGACGCGCCGGCGATCGTGCCCGAGCAGGAGCCGGTTGCACCGTCACCGGGCGCAGCCCCCGCAGCGGCCATGGCAACGGCGCAGGCGCCCGCCAAGGTCCGGCGCGAAGAGCCGAAGCGAAACGAGGAGCGCGCAGGCGCGACGGTGCGCGTGCAGGCCGAGCGGCTCGATGAGTTGATGGACCGGGTCGGCGAGCTCGTGATCGCGCAGGCCCGGCTCAGCCAGTTGGCGGCGGGCAGCGACGATTTGTCGATCAAGATGATTGCCGAGGAGATCGAACGGCTGGCCGGCAGCCTGCGCGACACCACGATGGGTGCGCGCATGGTGCCGATCGGCTCGCTGTTTGGCCGCTTCCGCCGGCTGGTGCACGATCTGTCGCGCGATCTCGGCAAGCCCGTGGAGTTGATCACCTCGGGCGAGGACACCGAGCTCGACAAGACCATGATCGAATGCCTGGCCGATCCGCTGGTGCATCTGATCCGCAACGCGATCGATCACGGCATCGAGGACACGGCGACACGTTCGGCGGCGGGCAAGACCGAGTCCGGCCGTATCGAGCTGCAGGCAGTCCACTCCGGTGCGCAGGTGCTGGTGAGCGTGCGCGACAACGGGGGCGGTCTCAACACCGCGCGTATCAGGGCCAAGGCGGAAGAGCAGGGCCTGATCGCGCCGGGTGCGACGCTGTCCGACAGCGATATCCATCAATTCCTGTTTCACCCGGGCTTCTCGACGGCGCAGACGATCTCGGCGCTGTCGGGCCGTGGCGTCGGCATGGACGTGGTCAAGCGCACCATCGAGAACATGCGCGGCTCGATCGACATGTCCACCCGACCGGGCCAAGGCACCACCGTGACGCTGCGGCTGCCGCTGACATTGGCGATCATCGAGGGCCTCCTGATCCGCGTCGGTGAGGGCCGCTACATCATTCCGCTGCCCGCGGTGGAGGAATGCGTCGAGCTCACGCCCGACGACCAGCGCTCGCGCGGCAGAAGCTTCCTCAATGTGCGTGGCAGCCTGGTGCCGTTCCTGCGGCTGCGCGAGCTTCTGCACGTGGAGGCCGCGGTCGAGCCGCACCAGAAGAACATCATCATCTCGACCGGCGAATGCCGCGTCGGGCTCGTGGCGGACCAGATCATCGGCAGCCATCAGACCGTGATCAAGTCGCTGTCGAAGCTGCATTCCGACGTCACGATCTTCTCGGGTGCGACCATTCTGGGCGATGGCACCGCCGCGCTGATCCTCGATGTGGCGCAGTTGGTGGCAGTGGCGCAGGCCCAGACCGAGAAGCAGATGAACGAGGCGGCCTGATGGGCATCGCGCACAAGCAGGGCGGGTCCGCAGCGGCTGACGGCGCGCTTCAGGTCGTCATGATCGGGCTTGGCGAGGAGAAGTTCGCGCTGGAAGCCGAGCTGGTGCGCGAGATCATCGATCCGGTGCCGGTGACAAAGGTGGCGGGCGCGCGGGCGTTCGTGCCGAGCGTGATCAACGTGCGCGGCAACGTGATTCCGCTCGCGGATCTGCGGATCCGGTTCGGGATGCCCGCCACGGAAGCCTCTCCCGATACGCGCATCGTGGTGGTCGAGCTCAAGATCGACAACGAGCCCGGTTCTGGTCGGGCTCACCGCCGACAAGGTGTACGAGGTGACCGAGATCATCCGGACCGATGTGCAGCAGACACCGCGGGTCGGCATGCATTGGCGGCCGGAGTTCATCCGCTTCATCACGAAGTGGCACGAGGAATTCGTCATCGTACCGAATATGGAACGCATTCTAAACTAGGGACGTCCTGGCACGGACGAGGGCTGATATGAGATTTACGATCAAGGCCAAGTTGGCGAGTGCATTCGGCGCGATCATCATTCTGTCGGCGGTTGCCGGCGGCATCGCTTATCTGAAACTGAGCGATATGATCGGCAATGCCGACTCTATGGCGCTGCGTGCGAAGCGCATGGAGAAGGCCGCCGAAATCGAGAAGGAGATCCTGATCCAGCTCCGGGCGGAGAAGAACGCCGTCCTCGGGCCGGAGCAGGAGGTCGAGCAGTATGCCGCCGAGGCCGTCCACAGCAGGGAAACGTCGCTCAAGACCAAGGATGAGGTCTATGCCTTGGCGAGCGAGGAAGGCAAGCGGCTCCTCGACGGATTCGCTGCCGCCTATTCCAGGATGATTGCGTTCCAGGACGAAACCTTCAAGTTTGCACGGACCGACAAGCCCAAGGCCACCGAGCGGACGATGAACGAGAGTCGCAAGCTGGTAGCTGACGCTCTCGATGCAATGAGCACCTATGTTAAGAATACCAAGACGCAAATGGCCGAGCAGGTCGTGCAAGCCAACGCGGAGGGCCACCAAGCCCAGCTCATTCTGCTGACGATCGTCGGGGTGTCGCTTGCAATCGCCATTGCAGCCGCGCTCTGGATTTCGCTGAGCATCAGCCGTGCCTTGGGGCGTGCTGTCGATCTGGCCAGCGGAGTTGCGCGAGGCGATCTCAGCAAGACCATTCCGTCGGCCAGCAATGACGAGATCGGCGATCTGGTTCGCTCGCTCAACGGCATGGTCGAGAGGCTGCGGCAGGTGGTGTCTGAAGCGTTGACCGCGGCCCAGAACGTCTCGGCCGGCAGTCAGGAGCTGTCGGCCTCCGCCGAGCAGCTGTCGCAGGGCGCGACCGAGCAGGCGTCGTCGGCTGAAGAAGCCTCCTCCTCGATGGAGGAGATGGCAGCCAACGTGAAGCAGAACGCCGACAACGCCAGCCAGACCGAAAAGATCGCGACGCAATCCGCCAAGGATGCTGAAGCGAGCGGATCGGCGGTGGGCCGCGCCGTGCAGGCGATGCAGACGATCGCGGAGAAGATCTCGATCGTGCAGGAGATCGCACGCCAGACCGATCTGCTCGCGCTGAACGCTGCCGTGGAAGCAGCGCGCGCCGGCGAGCATGGCAAGGGCTTCGCGGTGGTCGCCTCCGAAGTGCGCAAGCTGGCCGAGCGGAGCCAGGCGTCGGCTGCCGAAATCGGCACGCTGTCGTCCGATAGCGTCAAGGTGGCGCAAGATGCTGGCCAGATGCTCGCCAAGCTGGTGCCGGACATCAAGAAGACGGCTGAGCTCGTGCAGGAAATCACGGCCGCCTGCCGCGAGCAGGATGTCGGCTCGGCGCAGATCAACCAGGCGATCCAGCAGCTCGACAAGGTCGGTCAGCAGAACGCCAGCGCGTCCGAACAGGTCTCCTCGACCTCTGAGGAATTGGCCTCCCAGGCCGAGCAGCTGCAGGCGACGATTTCCTTCTTCCGGATCGACAACCTCATGGCGGAGTTGAGCGCGAACGGCTCGGCGTCGATCGATCACGCCGTCGGGCAGCTTCGTACCAAGGCAGCAAAAATGGCGGCGGCCGATCGCGGCGCCAAGAAGCCGTCGTCGGTCAAGGCCGCCCCGCGCCGTCAACTGAAGGCGGCCGGCGGAGGTGGCTTCGCGTTCGCCTTGGATGATGGCTCCGACGAGCGCGACGCGGACTTCCAGCGCTGAGCCGGGCCAGACCGAATCGACATACGCAGGACGAGATCTGCTCGATATGATCCTGCAACGAAGGTCGGCCTCTCTCTTCGGGAGAGGCCGACTTGCATTGCAGCAGCGCAAACTGACTCAGGCCGTCAGCAACGAACGCATGTCCTTGCGCAGGAACGGCGCCGGCGACTGCGACGTTGCGATGGAGGTGACCTCGTCCCAGCGCAACAAGAAGGCATCGACGCAGTCCGGATCGAAATGCCTCGCCCGGTTCGCGATCAGGTAATCGCGAGCCTCGATCAGCGGCATCGCGTCCTTGTAGGGGCGACGCGTCGTCAGCGCATCGAACACGTCCGCGACGGCAACGACGCGCGCCGCAATCGGAATCTCGGCTTCTTTCAGTCCGTTCGGATAGCCGGCACCGTCCCACCGCTCGTGATGCGCCGACGCAATGGTCGCGGCGAGCCGGATCAGGTCACATTCGCTATTCGCAAGGATGCATTCGCCGATTCTGGCGTGAGTTCTGACTTCAGCCATCTCGCTGTCGGTCAGCCGGCCGGGCTTGAGCAGAATATGGTCGGGGATCCCGACCTTGCCGACATCATGCAGCGGCGCGGCGAGATAGATCTCGCGACAGAAACGGGCTGACAGGCCAAGTTGCTCGGCGATGACCTGGCTGTATCTGGCGACGCGCAGCGTGTGATCGCCGGTATCATTGTCGCGATACTCGACCGCGAGCGCGAGGCGCAGGATGATCTCCTCTTCGCGGTCCTGCAGCTTGCGCGTAGCGGCGGCGACCTCGGCTGCGAGATGGGATGCGCGATCGTTGAGCTTCCTGACCGCCTGGCCGAGACGGACGAGGTTGCGCAGGCGCACCCTGACCTCGACACTATTGGACCGCTTCGGAAGAAAATCCGTCGCACCGGCTTCGAGGGCCCGCAACTTGGTTTCATCGGAGTTGGTGGACGTGATCATCGCCACGGGTGTTTCGCTGAAGCCCGCCAGCGCGCGCAACGCGCGGACGAAGCGGATGCCGTCCATCTTCGGCATTTCGTAGTCGACCAGGACGATGTCGAAATGAAGTTTCCGGGCGATCCCGAGTGCCTGGACGGGATCGCGGCACGTCGTGGCCTGGACCGAGCCGTCCGTCTCGATGAGGTTTTTCAGGAAATCGAGAACCGAGGGACTATCGTCGACGATAAGCGCTTGGGTCAGCATCCGCCGCTCTCTTCATTGAACTGCAGAACGGTACATCGAGCTAACAAGGCTACCGTCTGGATGTTACCCGCCAATGAATCTCTCCGTGGTATTCCGGACAGATACTGTTTTCTTGCCGCTGTTCAGCATTTCCTAATGCTGACTTCCTAGCCTGCAACCGTCGCGGGAGTCGATGGGGAAACTCCCGAGGCCGACGGAGCGTCCGTGTCCGCTTCCAGGATACGGAAAACTCCCGGTCCGCATCGACCTCGCCCAATTGCCAGCAACGTGACTGCCTGATGAGAAGCGAGCACGAACAGGAATTTTCCGCCGCCGCTGACGGTGCGCTTCAGGTCGTCATGATCGGGCTCGGCGAGGAGAAGTTCGCGCTCGAAGCCGGATTGGTGCGCGAGATCATCGATCCGGTGCCGGTGACCAGGGTGGCGGGTGCGCGTGCGTTCGTGCCGGGCGTGATCAACGTGCGCGGCAATGTGATTCCGCTTGCCGATCTGCACATCCGCTTCGGCATGCCCGCGGTGGAAGCAACAGTCGATACCCGCATTGTCGTCGTCGAGCTTCGGATCGACAACGATCCGGTTCTGGTCGGGCTCACTGCGGACAAGGTCTACGAAGTCACCGAGATCATTCGTTCCGACGTGCAGCAGACCCCACGTGTGGGCATGCATTGGAGGCCGGAGTTCATCCGCTTCATCAGCAAATGGCGCGAGGAGTTCGTTATCGTGCCGAACATGGAACGCATCTTAAATTAGAGAAGTCCTGACGGGACGAGTGGGGCTGACATGCGATTTACGATCAAAGCGAAGTTGGCGAGTGCCTTCGGCATCGTCATACTGTTATCGACGATTGCCGGCGCGGTCGGCTACCTCAAACTGACCGAGATGGTCTCGAGCTCCGATAGCCTTGTCGCCCGCGCGGATCGCAGAGGCAAAGCGATTGAGATGCAAAGGGAGATGATGTTCCAGGTGCGCGCTGAGAAAAACAGTATCTTAGCGCAAGGAACGGAAGCCGAGCAGTACATCGCCGCAGTCGGACAGGCGCGCGAGAGAATCAAGACGCTTAAAGACGACGTCTACGCGGCCGCAAGCGAGGACGGCAAGAAGCTGCTTGAGAAGTTTGCGTCGGCTTATGCCAAGATGAACGTCGTGGAGGATGAGACGCTCAGGCTGGCCAAGACGGATAAGCTGGCAGCGGCGCAGGCTTCCATGCACGAAGGTCTGAAGGCGACCACCGAAGCACTCGAGGCTGCCGAGGCCTATTCCGCTATCGCAAAGAAGACCATGGCCGGGCAGGTTGCGGAGTTGAAAGAGGCGAGCAGCCGTGCGGAAACGATCCTGATCGTACTGGTTCTTGCTTCCCTTATCATTGCTGTCGTGGCCGCGTTCTGGATCTCGCTCAATATCGGCCGCTCGCTGGCGCGGGCCGTAGGGTTGGCCGATGCGGTGGCCATCGGCGATCTCAGCCAGAAGATCGAAACCAGCAGCAATGATGAGGTCGGCGACCTCATCAAGTCCCTCAACGTGATGACTGACAATCTAAATTTGACCGCGGCTATTGCGAACGAAATCGCTGGCGGCAACCTGAAGGTCGACGCCAAGCGACTGTCGGACAAGGACACGCTCGGCATTGCGCTCGAGCGGATGGTCCAGAAGCTCCGTCAGATCGTCTCGGAAGCCTTGACCGCGGCAAACAATGTTTCCGCGGGCAGTCAGGAGCTCTCCGCCTCAGCCGAGCAGCTCTCGCAGGGCGCGACCGAACAGGCGTCTTCGGCCGAAGAGGCCTCGTCCTCGATGGAGGAGATGGCGTCGAACGTGAAGCAGAACGCCTCCAATGCCAGCCAGACCGAGAAGATCGCCGCGCAATCGGCGAAGGACGCTGAGGCAAGCGGCGCTGCCGTCGGCCGCGCGGTGGAAGCGATGCAGACGATCGCGGAGAAGATCACGATCGTGCAGGAGATTGCGCGCCAGACCGACCTCCTGGCGCTGAACGCCGCGGTGGAAGCGGCGCGCGCCGGCGAGCACGGCAAGGGGTTTGCGGTCGTCGCTTCGGAGGTGCGCAAGCTCGCCGAGCGCAGCCAGGCCGCCGCCACCGAGATCGGAGCATTGTCCGGCGATACCGTCAAGGTTGCCCAGGAGGCCGGCCAGATGCTTGCAAGGCTGGTGCCCGACATCAAGAAGACGGCGGAACTCGTCGAGGAGATCACGGCGGCCTGCCGCGAACAGGATGTCGGCTCGGCGCAGATCAATCAGGCGATCCAGCAGCTCGACAAGGTTGGCCAGCAGAACGCCAGCGCATCCGAACAGGTGTCGTCGACATCGGAGGAGCTGGCCTCGCAGGCCGAGCAGCTGCAGGCTACCATCGCTTATTTCCGGATCGACGAGACGGCCGTGAGCGCGAAGAGTGCCGCCTCAGCACCGGTTGATCGTGCCGTCGGCCAGTTGCGCGCCAAGGCGGCCAGCATGGCCGCAGCGGACCGCGGGGCCAAGAAGGCGGCTGCCCCGCCACGTCGCGCGGCCAAGGCGGCTGGCGCCGGTGGCTTCGCCTTTGCCATGGATGACGGGGGTGATGAGCGCGACGCGGAATTTCAGCGCTGATGCTGTCGTCTGAGATGCGGCGCAGCTGCCAGGGCTGTGCCGCTTCCCGATTTGCCAATCTATGAGGGAAGCCTGACATGGCCGCCATTTCGCATTATCTGACGCTTGGTCTCGCCGGTGAAACGTTCGGCATTCCGATCCGCAACGTTCGCGAGATCCTGGACATGCGGCCGATTTCGCGGCTGCCGCATGCACCGCATTTCCTGCTTGGCATGATCGACGTGCGCGGGATCGGCTACCCGATCGTGGATCTCAGGCTGAAGCTCGATCTGCCGAGCGTGCCGTCGACCGATGCGACGCGGATCATCATCCTCGACGTGCCGATCGAGGATCGCATCGTCGGCGTCGGCTTCGTCGCCGATTGCGTGTTCGAGGTCTCCGACATCGACGAGAACACCAGCGAGCCTGTGCCTTCCGTCGGCGGACGCTGGCAGTCCGACTACATCGCGCGTATTGGCCGCAAGGGCGAGAAATTCATCATCATCTTTGATCTCGCAAAGCTGATGTCCGACTCCGAGATGGCGACCGGTCGATCGGAAGTGGAAGCCGCCGGCGTCGTGGCATGACATGACGACAGCAAGCCCTTCGCATTCGACGCAACTTTCGGATCGCCATTTCCGTTCGGTCGCCGAGCTGATCGAGAACCAGGTCGGCATCAAGCTGCCCGCCGCCAAGCGCCTGATGCTGGAGGGCCGCCTGCACAAGCGCGTCCGCGCGCTCAACTTCTCGGGCATTGCCGAGTATGTCGACAATCTGTTCAAAGAGGGGTTGCTCGAGGATGAGCTGACGCATCTGATCGATGTCGTCACGACCAACAAGACCGATTTCTTTCGCGAGCCGTCGCACTTCACCTTCATGAAAGACGTCGCGGTGCCAACGCTGCTGAAAGCGTCCGGGCGTCAGCACCTGAAGATCTGGAGCGCCGCCTGCTCGATGGGCATGGAAGCATACACTGCCGCCATCGTGCTGGATGACATGGCGCGCAGCTCCAAGCGGTTTCAGTTCAGGATTCTCGGCACCGACATTTCGACCGCAGTGCTCTCGCTCGCCAAGCTGGGCATCTATCCTCACGACGCACTCGCGCCGATCCCGCCTGAGTTTGTCAAACGTTATTTCCTGAAATCGAAGGATCGTGCCAGCGACGACGTTCGCATCGTGCCCGAACTGCGGCGCATGACCAATTTCATGCGAATGAACCTGATGGATACCAGCTATCCCGTCGATCGCGACGTCGACATCATCTTCTGCCGCAACGTGCTGATCTATTTCGAGCGAGAGACCCAACGTAAGGTCATCGAGCAGCTCTGCTCACACCTGAGGCCCGGGGGCTACTTGATGGTTGGCCATTCGGAATCGATGATCCACAGCGTCGTGCCGGGCCTGAAACAGGTCCAGCCGACCATCTTTCGTGTCTAGCGAAGGGGGCGCGCCGTGGGCGAACCAAAATTTCGCGTGCTGATCGTCGACGACTCCGCCTCGGTGCGCCAGATCCTGTCGACGATCCTCAGCGAGGATCCGGAGATCGAGATCATGGGGACGGCATCGGATCCGTTCGCGGCGGCCCGCCGCCTGCAGACCGAATTGCCCGACGTCATCCTGCTCGACATCGCGATGCCGCGGATGGACGGCATCACCTTCCTGCGCAAGATCATGGCGCAGCATCCGATCCCCGTGATCATCTGCTCATCGCTGACCGAGGACGGCTCCGAGCAGGTGCTCGAAGCATTGGAAGCCGGCGCGGTCGACATCGTGCCCAAGCCCCGCATCGATACCAGGCAGGCACTGTTCGAGAGCTCGGCGCGGCTGCGCGAGGCGGTAAAGGCGGCCGCGCGGGCAAAGGTGCGGCCACGTCCCGTGCGCCGGTCCTTGATCGAGAAGAAGCTGACGGCGGACGCCATCATGCCGCCGCCGCTGGCCGGGCGATCACGGCCGGTGACCGAGCGCATTGTCTGCATCGGCGCCTCGACCGGCGGCACGGAGGCGCTCGCCGACGTGCTCGAAGCGCTGCCGCCCCATTGCCCCGGAATCCTGATCGTGCAGCACATGCCCCAAGGCTTCACCGCGGCTTTCGCCCGTCGCCTGAACGGGACATGCCAAATCCAGGTCAAGGAGGCTGAAGACGGCGAACAGGTGCAGTCCGGATGCGCCTATATCGCGCCGGGATCGAGGCACATGCTGCTGCAGCGGAGCGGCCTGCGCTATCACATCGCCATCAAGGACGGTCCGCCGGTATCGCGGCATCGGCCGTCGGCCGACGTCCTGTTCCGTTCGGCGGCGCAATACGCCGGGGCCAATGCGCTCGGAATCATCATGACCGGAATGGGCGATGATGGGGCGCGCGGGTTGTTGGAAATGCGCAAGCTCGGCGCCGCCACGCGCGCGCAGGACGAGGAGAGCTGTGTCGTGTTTGGCATGCCCAAGGAAGCGATTGCCCGGGGTGCCGCAGAGAAAGTTGTGCCGCTGCGCCAGATCCCGCGCGAGATCATGCTCTGGTACCAGGCCGGTCAGGTCGCAACGACGGATTGATGCGATGACCCTTTCGACGGACATGGCAGATTCGATCGCGAGGGCGGTGACCTCGGTCACCGACGTCTCTTCGCGGATCGAGGACTCCTTCGCTGAGGTCGGTGATCGTCTCAGTCAAGGGCACCGGATCTTCAAGGAGCTCGAGCAGAGCCTTGTCGTCCTGGCGCAGGAGTTGTCGGGAACAGGCATCGAGAGTGCCTCGCAGACACTCCAGACCATTGGAGACCGGCTGAATGCCGTCGCCGTCGCGCTGCCCGCCGAAGGCGCCCTGCTCGGCGGCATCGGCGATGAGGCCAAGCAGGCGTGCGCCATCCTCAAGCTGCTGTCCAGCCATATCCAGATGATCACCATCGTGGCGCGCAGTGCCCGGATCGAGGCTGCATCGTTCGATGGGGAGCGCCAGAGCTTCCTCGATTTCACCCGCGAAGCGTTCGAGCTGGGGCAGTCCGCGCAGCGCTCCGTTGAAGCTTGCGCGCGCGACGGCCTCTTGCTTGTCAACGCCGTCGAAGACGCGTTGTCGCGGCAGAAGGAGTTCGATGGGCTCTATCGCGCCGAGCTCTCGGCGGTTGCCAGCGGATTGATTGCAGCCCGCACGGACCTGACCTCCCAGCAATCGAACGGCATCAAGCTCACCGACATGGCGCGGACGAGCGCGAACCGGATTGCCGCGGCGATCGCGGAGGCGATCGTCGCATTGCAATCGGGCGATGCCACCCGCCAGCGCCTCGAGCATATTTGCGGTGGGCTTGACCGCATGACGAAGCCGACGCCGAGCCTTGTGCCCGGTGCCTCGGAGCCTGCAACCTGGTTGATCGGCCAGCTCGAGGCCGGACAGCTGAAGGACGCCAAGTTGGCGTTCGATCAGGATCTCGCGCGCACAGTCGGCGCGCTCGGTGCGATCACCTGCGATACCGACATCCTTCTCAAGCAAAGTCGCGCGATCTATGGCGGCAACACCGACCACGCGTCCTCTTTCCTCGTCGTGGTGCGTCAGCAATTGTCGCAGGCCTCGAAGCTGATCCTGGCCTGCGAACAATCCGGCACATCGGTCGACCATGCGCTGTCGCTCGTGACCGGAACGGTGGATCACTTCCGCCAGACCATTTCCGGACTTGGCGAGGCCGTGGACGACATCATTCTGATCGGCATGAATGCCAGTCTGAGGGCGGCGCGTGCCGGCACCAAGGGCAATGCGTTCGTCGTCATTGCCAACGAGTTGAAGGCCTCAGCCGACCAGATGTCGGCGGGCGCAATGCGGCTGAAGTCGGTGCTTGACCCGATCGAGGCTCTCGTCAGTCAGTTGCGGGAGCGCCGCGCCCAGAGTGACTCCGCGGACCTGGCGCGGCTGGAGCCCGCGGTGCTGAGCGCACTGCACGAGGTCGAAACCGGCAATGAGCGTTTGAGCGGGATGATGACGCGTCTTGCCGGAGAGAGCGTGGCATTCGACGACTTGCTGGCTCTGGCGCGCGCGCGGATCAATGCGCTTGGCCAGGCCGCCGCTTCCCTTCCAAGTCTCGCAGGTGACATCGCGGCCCGGGAGGCCGTGCCGCCTTCGCCCAGTTTGACGACGGCCGATCGCGCGCTGCTCGATGAGCTGTTTGCACGTTACACGATGGAGCGCGAGCGCAACGTCCATCGCGATATGCTGCAGCGCTTCGGCCTTGCCTCCGCCGTGCCTGCCCCGACGGCCGCAGCCGAGGAAGACGACGGCGTCCTGCTGTTCTAGGCACGGTCCTGCGCTGATCGTCAGCGGTATTCGTCGACCGAGCCGCCGCGGCTGACGCGTACTGCACGTCGCCAATTTAGGTCACCACCGCGACGCGTTTACTGTTTCATTACCTTTAAAGGTAACGACCTTTTGTCAAAATCGCGGCATTGTCATTGGCTTGGGGGAAAGCCATGGTCAGGAACACTGCGATGCCGGCGCGCTGGCGCTCGTTCATTCGTCACTGGCAGGGAGCACCGCTGACATGGCTGATCGTCGCAGGCTTCGTCCTGATGGCGGGAGCCGCGGTGGGTACTGCATTTACGGTCGAACGATTCCGGCAGGATGCCGTCGAAAGCAGCCGTAACAACCTGAACAGCACGGTTCAGCTCCTCGCCCGGCATTTCGATCGGGAGTTTGCCGATTTTGCCGTCCTGCAGAAGGGCATCATCGCGGAGATCGAAAGCCTCGGCATCGACTCGCCGGACGAGTTCCGCACCGAGATGGCGACGCTCACCATCCATGAATTGCTGCGCGCGAACGCCCGCGGCTGGTCCGACGTCGCCGGCGCCAACCTGTTCGACGCCAACGGCGTCCTGATCAATTCGTCCAATACCTGGCCGGTCGCCGATATCAATATCTCCGACCGCGACTTCTTTCATCACCTCAAGGAAAATCCGGATCTGCTCGAGGATGTGGAGGTCGTGAAGGGGCGGATGGGAGGCGGTTCGGTCATCGTCTTCGCAAGGCGCGTTTCGGGCCTCCATGGCGAATTCCTCGGCGTCGTGAGCTGCGCACTCGCACCCGAAGTGCTCGAATCCTTCTTTGCCTCGACCGGGCTGGGCGAGGAAACGTCGATCGCGATGCACCATCGCAATGGCCAGCTGTTCGCCCGCGTGCCGCATGTCCACAGCCTGATCGGCCAGAACTTCCGCAAAGGTCCGCCCGAGCAGATCGAGGTGTTCGATAAGCCGCTGGTGTCGACTCACCTCACCAGTCCCATCGACGGCAAGGAGCGTCTGGTGGCCTCGCGCATGCTGACCAGCGAGCCGATGGTCATCGTCGCGACCCAGACGATGGAGGCAGCGCTCGCGACCTGGCGTCAGCAGACCAAATTTTTCGTGGCCATTGCCGTATTTTCCGTCGTGCTCCTGATTGCCACTCTGACCCTGATCTTCCGCCAAATGACGCGCCGGCTCTCCATGGAAAAAGAGCGGCTGGATATGGCGATCAACACCATGACGGCCGGCCTGTTGCAGTTCGATCAGGATGAGCGGCTGATCGTGTGCAACCGCCGCTACGTCGAAATGTACAAGCTCTCGACCGATGTCGTGAAGCCGGGCGCGCAATTCCGTGACGTGATCCAGCACAGATACGATACCGGGTCGCTCTGCGGAGACGTCGATGCCTATTGCGAGGGAATCCTGAGCTCGCTCAACACAACGCATACGTCGGTGGTCGAAACCAGCGACAGGCGGTTGATCGAGATCAAGAACCAACCGGGCGCCTCCGGCGGATGGCTCGCAACACATGAGGACGTGACCGACCGCATTCGCGCCGAAGAGCGCATTGCTCGCATGGCCCATTATGACGCCCTGACCGATCTGCCGAACCGGGTGCTGATGCGCGAACATTTGGAGCGTTGTGTCGGCAGGCTCAGGGATGGTGAACCATTCGCCGTCTTCTATATCGATATCGACGAGTTCAAGATCATCAATGACTCGCTCGGCCATCTGATCGGTGACGAACTGCTGCGGCATGCCGCAGAGTGCCTGCGAAGCTGCGTCAGTGCCAACGATCTTGTCGCGCGGCTCGGGGGCGACGAGTTTGCGATCATACGGGCCGGCAGTGCCGATCCCTCAGAACTGGCTGCGCTTGCCGAACAGATTCTCACGGCCCTTCGAATGCCGATGATGTGCCAGGGCCAGCAGATTGGTGCCGACGCCAGTATCGGCATTGCGATTGCACCAGTGCATGGCGATAGCGCCGACGATTTGCTGAAGCGCGCGGACCTGGCCATGTATGCGGCCAAGTCCGAAGGACGTCATACGTTCCGGTTGTTTACCCCCGAATATGACGCCAACGTGCGGCAAAGGCGGCAGCTCGAGCTCGATCTTCGTCAGGCGCTCGGTCGCGGTCAGTTCGAGGTTTTTTATCAGCCGCTTGTCGACTTGGCCACCGACGTTGTGATCGGTTGCGAGGCTCTGCTCAGGTGGCGCCATCCCGAGCGCGGCATGGTCTCTCCCGCGGAGTTCATTCCGGTAGCGGAAGAGATCGGGCTGATCGCAGAAATCGGAGAGTGGGTGCTGCAGCAAGCCTGCACGGAGGCAGCTGGATGGCCGGACCATATCCGCGTTGCGGTCAATGTTTCGCCGCTCCAGTTCCGCGCGAAGACCCTGGCGCTGAAGGTCGCCGAGGCACTTGCGAAGTCGGGGCTTCTGCCAGGGCGGCTCGAGCTCGAGATAACGGAGACCGTCCTCATTCGCGACGACGAACAGGCACTCGCGATCCTGCAGCAGCTGCGTGAACTCGGGGTCCGCATCGCGCTCGACGATTTCGGCACCGGCTATTCGTCGCTCAGCTATCTGCATCGATTCCCGTTCGACAAGATCAAGATCGATCGGGCTTTCATCAATGACATCGGCAAGGCCGAGGGGACATCAGCGATCGTGCAAGCGGTCGTGCACATGGCATCCGCACGGCAAATGGTCACGACAGCCGAAGGTGTCGAAACCGATGTGCAGCGGGAGATCTTGCGCAAGCTCGGCTGTAGCCAGATGCAGGGCTTTCTTTTCAGCCCGGCGGTACCTGCGCTGAAGGCGAGAGACCTCGTTATGGCTCAGGCATCGGCTGCGTGAACGGTTGGTGCTCGCTACAGCGATAAGAGCCGAGGCTGCGAGGCAGCCAAACGCGATTTCGCGCCGGCATCTTCACCGCCAGCCAAGCGCAGGGGCGACCTGGGTCAGGATCGCCTCGATGACGTGCGCGTTGTAAGCGACGCCCAGTTGATTTGGGACGGTGAGCAGCAATGTGTCGGCCTCGCGGATCGCCTCGTCTTCCCTGAGCTGCTCGATCAGGACGTCCGGCTCGGCGGCATAGCTGCGGCCGAAGATCGCCCGCGTGGTCGGGTCGATGAAGCCGATCTGATCCTCGCTCTCGCGGTCGCGGCCGAAATAAGCGCGGTCGCGATCGTCGACCAGCGCGAAGATGCTGCGGCTGACCGACACGCGCGGCTCGCGCGGATGGCCGGCTTCCTTCCAGGCGGCGCGGTAGGCCCGAATCTGCGCGGCCTGCTGCACATGGAAGGGCTCGCCCGTCTCGTCGTTCTTGAGCGTCGAGCTTTGCAGGTTCATGCCGAGCTTGGCCGCCCAGACCGCCGTCGCGTTGGAGCCGGCCCCCCACCAGATGCGGTCGCGCAAGCCTTCCGAATGAGGTTCGAGGCGCAGCAGGCCCGGCGGATTGGGAAACATCGGCCGCGGATTGGGCTTGGCGAAGCCCTCGCCGCGCAACAGGTCGAAGAAAATCTGCGCGTGGCGCCGACCCATATCGGCATCGCTCTCGCCCTCGGCGGGCTGGTAACCGAAATGGCGCCAGCCGTCGATCACCTGCTCGGGCGAGCCACGGCTGATGCCGAGCTGCAACCGACCGCCGGCGATGAGATCGGCTGCGCCCGCGTCCTCGGCCATGTACATCGGGTTCTCATAGCGCATGTCGATCACGGCCGTGCCGATCTCGATCCGGCTGGTCTTGGCGCCGACGGCGGCCAGCAACGGGAAGGGCGAAGCGAGCTGGCGAGCGAAATGATGGACCCGGAAATAGGCCCCGTCCGCACCCAGCTGTTCGGCCGCGACCGCAAGCTCGATGGATTGCAGCAGGGTGTCAGCCGCTGATCGCGTCTGAACCTGCGGCGAGGGCGTCCAGTGCCCAAACGAGAGAAAACCGATCTTTTTCATCAGGCCGGTCTAGCAGAGTTTTGACCGCGGTTCAGTCACCTTCACGACAGACGGATCAACTTGACCTCGCCTGGACGCGGTCACGATGAGCGCCCGCTATTGGCACATCGTGAGCGTGGCGCAGCAGTGAGATCCAGATTTGAGGGTGGACTGGACGCGAGGCACGATGCATCGTTGAATTGGCTTTGGTGCGGATCGGCGAGGTCTGATCAATGTGTGCGCGTCTGGATAGCGGACTTTGAGGATGGCGCCTTCGCCAGGCGCACGACTGGGCCGCGGGTCTCCAGCGTTGGATCAAGCGAGGATGAGAAAGCAAATGACAGGCAAGCGTGTGGTATTCACCGGAGGAACGGGCAAGGCCGGCAGGCATGCCCTGCCGCATTTGAAAAGCAAGGGCTACGAGCTTCTCAATGTCGACCTCAAGCCGTTCGATCATCCTGACATCGGTACCTTGATCGCCGATTTGACGCATAGCGGGCAAGCCTTCAACGCCCTGACCACGCATTTCGGCTTCGATGGTTTTGAGGCAGGCACGCCGCCGAAGGCGCCGGACGCCGTCGTCCATTTTGCAGCGATTCCGCGGGTCCTCATCGAGCCGGATAACGAGACGTTTCGTGTCAACACCGTCAGCACCTACAACGTCATCGAAGCCGCAGCCAAGCTCGGCGTCCGCAAGATCGTGATCGCCTCCAGCGAGACAACCTATGGCGTCTGTTTTGCCGAAGGCGACAAGGATTTCAAAAGTTTCCCGCTGGATGAAAACTACGACACCGATCCGATGGACTCCTACGGACTGTCCAAGGTCGTCAACGAAAAGACCGCGCGCGCCTTTGCCATGCGCTACGGCATCGACATCTATGCGCTGCGCATCGGGAATGTCATCGAGCCGCATGAATACGACATGTTCCCCGGCTTCATCGCCAATCTCCCGTCGCGAAAACGCAATGCCTGGTCCTATATCGATGCCCGCGACCTCGGGGAGATCGTGCATCTGGCGATCCAGAAGGATGGGCTCGGCTTCCAGGTCTTCAACGCTGTCAACGACACCATCACCGCCGACACTCCGACGCGCGAAGTGCTGGCCCGCTACTGTCCCAATGTCCCGATCACCCGTGAGCTCGGCGACAACGAGGCGCCGCTCTCGAACCGGAAAGCACGCGAGGTGCTGGGATTCAAGGAAGCGCACAATTGGCGGAAATACGTCAAGGCCGGGTAGCGGCTGCGATCATTCATCGCCGTGCCGATCCCCGGGTCGGCGCGGCTTTATTTTGCCAAGTAACAGTCCGCGCCACAACTCACCATTCCTAAGCCCCGTACGAAAATCCAGAGCGGGAATTGCGATATGAATGGTCCCGACTTCGACGGCCATTCGGTGCGAAGCCTCCGTGGCCGCTCGCGACTTCTTGCCCATCCATCGGCCCAGGCGCCGCTGGCTTTTCGTTATCGGAGAAAGTTTCTGAAGCTTCGAAGAGAGAAAAAGAACAGGATCGCGCCGATCCCCAGCAGGGCGGCGAACTGAGGCCAGACCACGGCGAGCCCGGCGCCGCGGAACAGCACGGCCTGCGCAAGAATGACGAAATGGGTGTTCGGCGCTGCGAGCATGATGTCCTGGATGATCTGGGGCATGCTCTCCCTTGGTGTGGTGGCGCCCGACAGCATCTGAAGTGGCATCAGGACGAGCATCAGCAGGAGCCCGAACTGCGGCATGTTCCCGCCGACCGTGGCGAGGAAAATACCCATGCTGGTCATGGCGAAGAGATAGAGCGCCGTGCCGAACAGGAACAGCGGGACAGAGCCTCCGATCGGCACCGCCAGCAGTCCTTGCACGATGAACACCAGCGACACGCTAGCGGCCAGTAGAACCACGAGACCCATCGACCAGATCTTGCTTGCCATGATCTCGAATGGCGTCACCGGCATGACCAGCAGATGTTCGATGGTGCCATGCTCGCGCTCGCGAATGAGAGCGGCTCCGGTCAGAATGATCGACAGCATCGTAACAGAGGAGATGACGTTGTTGATGGCGCCGAACCAGCCCTTATTGAGTTCGGGGTTGAAGCGCGCCCGCAGCGCCAGATCGATAGGAAGTACCGCGGCCGAACGGTAACGGGCCAGGAACTCGCTGATCTCGTCGCTCACGATGGCCTGGATATAGCCGGCGCCCGTGAAAGCCTGCGACATACGAGTGGCATCGACGTTGAGCTGAATGGTCGGCGATCTCTGGGCCAGCATGTCGCGCTGGAAGTTCGGCGGGATGTTGAGTGCGAAAGTGTCGAGACCACTGTCCATGCGGCTGTCGACTTCAGCCTGCGAGATCAGCCGAGGTATGGTGAAGTAGGGCGGATTGAACGCAGTGATGATGCGCGTTGCCACCGGCGACCTGTCCTCATCGACGATCGCGAGCGCAGCCAGGTTCAAGGTCTCCGGCTGCGCCTTCGATGCGGTATAGATCGAAACGGTAAACGCATAGACGATCAGTATCAGCATCATTGGATCGCGCGAAAGGCCCCGCAATTCCTTGATGCCGAGTTGAATGATATTGGCGGCCCGCATCTCTAGCTCTCCTGTTTCTTGAGGAGGGCCGTTGCAACACCGAGCAATACCGGAATGGTGACGAGCAGGGCTATGAAGGGGCCGGGCAGATCGGCGAAATCGAGCCCTTTCGAGAACGTGCCGCGTGTGATGGTGACGAAATGTGCTGTGGGATAGATTTGGCCGATGATGGCACCGGCCCCCTGCAGCGACGAGACCGGATCGATCAGGCCCGAATACTGGGTGGCCGGGATCATGGTCAGCAGCGCTGTCGCGAAGATCGCGGCGATCTGGCTGCTCATGAACGCCGATATCAGAAGGCCCATCGCGGTCGTGATGATGACGTAAAGAAACGCCCCTCCGGTGAACGCAGGAAAGCTGCCGGTGAAAGGTACGCGGAAGACGAATACGGCAAATGCCGTTAGCAGGAAGAAATTCAGCATGCCGAGCAGCACGTAGGGGATCTGTTTGCCGAGCAGGAATTCCAGCCGCGTCACCGGCGTCACATAGAAATTGATGATCGAGCCCAGTTCCTTCTCGCGCACGACGCTTAGCGCCGCCAATATCGCCGGTATGATCAGGAGCAGTATCGGGATCACCGCCGGCGCCATCGCGACGATGCTCTTGATGTCCGGGTTGTAGCGGTAACGAACCGCAAGCTCGAAATCGCCTGTGGTCGCGGCATTGCCGTAGAGAAGCCGTGCCCTCTCGGTCAGCCACTGCGCATGCATAGCCTGCACATAGCCTCTCACCGTCTCTGCGCGTGAGGGCATGGCCCCGTCGACCCACGCACCGATCTGAACGTTGCGGCCGTGAGCCACGTCGCGCCCGAAGCCCGGCGGAATTTCGATCGCAAGGCTTAGCTCGCCGCGGCGCATGCGGCGATCGAGATCTTCATAGTCGGTAATCGGAGGCATCTCCGTGAAATAGCGCGATCCGGAGATTTGCAGGATGTAATCGCGGCTTATCGTCGTGTCGTCGCGGTCCATCACGGCGAAGGTCAAATTCTCGACGTCCATATTGATGCCGTAGCCCATCACGAACATCAGGATGATGCTGCCAACAATGGCGAGAGTTCGCACGGATCGGGTCGCGTCGCAGTTCGAGCGCTTCCCGCTGGGTATAGGCGAACACGCGCCGCCAATCGAACAACCGCGTGAGTGAGTCTTGCGCCGCGCCGTGTTCGCCGGCCTTCACGGGTTCAATTGCTGGAGTGGGTGTGGCGTTAGGCGCCTTGGCGTCGGTCGCGTCGATCGCATCCTGCAAATAGGCCACGAAGGCTTCCTCGAGGCTGCCGCCGCCGCCTCGCTCGGCAATGCTTGCCGGCGTGTCGCTGACGAGAACCTTGCCCGCATGCATGAGTGAAATCCGGTCGCAGCGCTCTGCCTCATTCATGAAATGGGTCGAGACGAAAATCGTGACGTCGTCTTGACGGGAGAGGTCGGATAGGGTTTGCCAAAAGCTGTCGCGCGCCACTGGGTCGACGCCGGATGTCGGCTCGTCGAGAATCAGAATGTCGGGTGCGTGAACCATGGCGACAGCAAGCGACAGGCGCTGACGCACGCCGAGCGGCAGCGCATCAGGCACCATATCCATGATGCCCTCAAGGTCGAACCGCCGTGCCACCTCCTCCACGCGACTGCCGATCGTGTCGGGAGCCATCCGGAACAGGCGCGCATGCAGCTCCAGGTTCTGCCGGACGGTCAACTCGGAATACAGCGAGAAGGCCTGCGACATGTAGCCGACGCGACGACGGACATCCATGTCGTTGGGGTCGACCTCACGGCCAAATAACCTCGCGGTGCCGTCGCTCGCCGCCAGCAGTCCGGTCAGCATCTTCATGGTCGTGGTCTTGCCGCAACCGTTCGACCCAAGGAAGCCGAAGATCTCGCCGCGAGAAATGCGAAAGCTGACATTGTCGACCGCAGTAAAATTGCCGAACCTCATGGTGAGGTGCTCGGCCTCGATGGCGATGTCGCCGTCGGCCTGGGTCGTTCGCGGCGGAATCACCACCTCCTTATGATCCAGCCGCTGCTCGTCCGGGAGCAGGGCAATAAAGGCGGCGTCGAGGTTGGCGGCACCGGTTTGCTGCAGCAGGTCCGCGGGCGTTCCGGTGGCAAGCACGCGTCCATCGTTCATTGCAACCAGCCACTCGAAGCGTGCAGCTTCCTCCATATAGGCGGTGGCGACAATCACACTCATGCCGGGGTGGGTGCGGCGGATCTGTTCGATGAGTTGCCAAAACTGCCGGCGCGAGAGCGGATCCACACCTGTGGTTGGCTCGTCCAGGATCAGGAGCTCGGGATCATGGATCAGCGCACCGCAAAGACTCAGCTTCTGCTTCATGCCGCCCGAGAGCTTGCCGGCCGGCCGGCCGGCAAAAGTTGCCAGACCCGTGCTTTTGAGAAGCTCGTCGATCCTTTCTTCGCGCTCGCGCCTGTTGTGGCCGAAGAGGCGGCCGAAGAAATCGACATTCTCAAAAACCGACAGCGTCGGATAGAGATTCTTGCCGAGGCCCTGAGGCATATAGGCGATCTTCGGGCAAGTCAGCCGGCGGTGCGCAGCATCCGCCATGTCACCGTCGAGCACGTGGACGCGCCCTTCCTGAACCGCGCGGGCCCCGGCAATGAGAGAGAGTAGGCTGGACTTGCCGACACCGTCCGGACCGATCAACCCCACCATGCGTTGGCGTTGGATGTCGAGCGTGATGGCATTGAGCGCGCGCGTGCTACCGTAGGATAGCCCGACCGCTTCCAGGCGCGCCACCGGGGCGGGATCTCGCGAGTCTCCTCCGGCGAGTGGCTGGTTCATTTGACCAATCTTTCGGTCAGAAACGCAGGCCACTCGACGTTCGAGTCGATGCGGACAAAGGCCCTGCCGGGAAGCCCCGTTTTGACCTGTTCGATGTTCCTTCGCAGCAAATCCGGTGAGATGTGCGCCCTGGTCCTGAACATGAGCTTCTGTCGCTCGTCTTCGGTTTCCACCGTCTTCGGCGTAAACTGAGCAACGTTGGCAACGAATGTCGCGTTGGCGGGGATGACCCATTGCGGCGCGGCATCCAGGATAATGCGCACCTCCGCGCCGATCGCGACGCGCCCTGCCTGTGCCGTTGGCAGGAAGAAAGTCATGTACACCTCGCCAAGATCAACCATGTTGAGCACGCGCCCTCCGGCGGCGAGCACTTCGCCCGGCTGCGCCACGCGGAACTGCACACGTCCGTCGCGCGGCGCTCTCAACGTGCCGTCGTTGATGTCGGCTTCGATGCTTTCGATGGAAGCCTTGGCTGCATCGACGGCCGCTTCGGCATCGACCACCTGCGCCTGGGCGGAGGTGATGCCTGCTTCCGACGCTGCCAGTTGAGCTTCTGCCGCGGCCACCGCCGCCGTCGCTCCTTCAGCGCCTGCCCTGTCGTCATCGTACGTCTGCTGGGGGACCGCGTTTGTTCTTATCAGCTGTGATGAACGCTGAAATCTCCGGTTCGCCGTATCCAATTCGGCATTCCGCTGGGCAATCGTGGCAACGGAAGATTTCTTCTCGGCCTCTCGCTGGGTCACCACGCTCCTGGCCGTGTCGACGCCGATGCTGGCGCGTCGCAGTTGGGCCTTGGCCTGCCGGAGCTGCGCTTCCAGCTGGGTCGTGTCCATGCGGGCCAAGACTTGTCCTGCCGTGACGAAATCACCCTCCCTGACCAGGATGTCCTGGACGCGTCCAGGCGTCTTGCTCGCGATGTCGATTTCAGTTGCCTCGATGCGGCCGTTGCCGCTGGCAATTCCCGGTGGGAGATTGTCTCTGCCGAGTTTCTGCCAGACGTAGTACCCACCTGCCGCAAGAACCAGGACGAGGAGCGCGGTCAGCCAGCGTTTTCGACTGGTCGTCATCGCTTAGACCCGGTCATCGAGACGTGCAGTTGGCCGTCCGGCCGGTTCGGAACACGTCTCCACTCGCTCTCGCAACCGTTGCGTCAGATCGAGCATTGAGGCCAGACATTCGACCTAACCACACAGGTTTAAAATTGCCGTCCTAGTGAGGCTCGCGAACATGACGGCGTGCGCCACGGCACTTGCGCTATGCTAAGATCCGACCGGCGAAAGCGGCATCGGATGAAACCCTGGACAAAAAGGGAGGAATCTTCTGATTCTATCCCAATCTGTCGGAATGGGCGTTGATGTCGCCGCGAAATCATACCTTGTGCGCATTGGAAATCGGTAGACGAGCGCGAACTCAGGAAGGCCGATGCCTGATCGCCGGCAGGCACAGCGCCAGCACGATCGTCCCGATAATGAAGACAGCTGCCGCCGCCACGATCGCCGGGCTGATGTTCTCCCGGATGCTCGCGAACATCTGCCGTGCCAGGGTGCGCTGATTTGGGCCTGCCACGAATAGCGTCAGCACGACCTCGTCGAGCGACGTCGCAAACGCAAACAGCGCGCCCGAGATGATGCCTGGCAATGCGATCGGCAGCGTCACGGACAGCAGCACGATGCGCGGCGACGCGCCGAGGCTCGCCGCTGCATGTTCCAGTCGTGCGTCGACGCCTTGCAGGGCGGACGATACGTTGACCAGCACGAACGGCACCGCCACGACAGTGTGCGCGATGATGACGCCGATATAGGTATTGACCAACTCGTAGCGCGCAAACATCAACTGCATGCCGACGCCGAGCACGACGGCCGGAACGACCATCGGCAGCAGGAACAGCGTCCGCATCGAGGAGAACAGTAGCGAAGACCGTGTTCCCCGCAGTCCGAGCCCGGCCAAAGTGCCGAGCAGAGTCGCGAGCACCGTGGTACCGCTTCCGATGATCAGGCTGTTGACGATCGACAGGCGCCAGGACTCGGCCTGGATCAGCTCGCGGAACCAGCGGGTCGAGTAGCCCGGGATCGGATAGTTGAGGAAGACGCTGTCGGTGAATGACAGTGGCAGGACCGCGATCAGCGGGCCGAGCAGGAAGATCACGACCAGGCTTGCAAACACGAATTTCGTGACAGCAAGCGTCTTCATGCTGGTAGCTCCTCGTCCGAGGCCAGCCTGATATAGACCGCGTAGAGCAGGATGGTCATCGCGAGCAGCACGAGGCCGAGCGCACCCGCCATGCTCCAATTGGCCGCCGCCGTGGCGTAATAGGCGATGACGGAAGAGATCATCTGGTCGTTGGCGCCGCCGATCAGGGCCGGCGTGATGTAGTAGCCGAGCGCGGCCATGAAGACGAGCAGGCTGCCGGACACCACACCTCGCATGCAGAGCGGCAGCAGGACGTGGAGGAAGGCGCGCAGCGGAGGAGCTCCCAGCGACGCCGCGGCCGGCATCAGGTTTCTCGGAATCGCGATCAGCACGCTGAAGATCGGCAGCACCATGAAGGGCAGCAGCACATGCGTCATGGCGATGACGACGCCGAGCCGGTTGAACATCAGCGGAATCGGACCGGAGATGATGCCGAGAGCTCTTGAGTGTTGCGTTGATGAGGCCGTTATCCTGCAGCACGACATACCAGGCTGCGGTGCGGACCAGGAGCGAGGTCCAGAGCGGCAGCAGCACCGCGCCGAGCAGCAGCTGCCGGCGCCAGCCCTGCACCGATGCAGCAACCATCGCAAAGGGCAGTCCGATGGCGATGCAGGCGATGGTGACGATCGCTGAGGTCACGAAGGTGCGGATCAGGATCAGGCGATTGGCCGAGGCGCCCTCTGGCATGGCGACGATGACGCCGGTCGCATTGCGCTCGAGGTCGACCGCGGCGAGCAGGTTCTTGTCGGTCCAGCTCGACGCCACGGCATCAGCGATCGTCGTCCAATAGGAGATCTCGCTCCAGCGTGAATCGACCGCCACGAGGTCGATGTCGCCGCTGGAGGTGCCGAGCGCGCGGCGGGTCTTGCCGAGCAGGCTGCGGAAACCAGACTGCGCGCTGTTGAGCCGCCGCACCAGATCGCCGAACTGCTCGTCATTGCTGAGCGCGCGGATATCCGCCACGAACGCCGCCTGCTGCGATGCCGCCGGGAGCGCTGTGCGGTCCCAGTGGGCCAGCGCCCGCGCCGTGCGCGGCAGCGCGTTGGTCGCGACCGGATCCGACACCGCCGACGTCATCATGGTGAGCGAGCGGCACCACGAAAAAAGCAGATCATGAAGGCCAGCAACGGCGCCAGCAGCAGCAGCGATCTCAGGCGTTGGACGATTTTTGGCCGCCGCATGACCCCACCACCCACACATCCGACGGCGCAAAGGAGATCGCGACCTCGTCTCCGATTTCGGCAAGGCGCCGCGCGCGGTCACTCTTGATGATCAGGCGCTGCGCGCCGACGGCCGCAATCAGCCGGATATGGTCGCCGAAATAGACCGCATCCACGATGCGGCCGGTCAGGCCGTTGGCGGCGGTCGCCGGATCATTGATCCGGATCGCCTCCGGCCGGATCGAGATCTGCACGCGGCCGTCATCGATGCCGTCGGAGCCGGCCTGCGCAGACAATGTCAGGCCGGACTCGGAAGTGAGACGAAGCGTGTCTCCCGATCGCTCCGCGATCATGCACGGCAGCAGGTTGGTCTCGCCGATGAACTCGGCCACGAACGATGTCCGCGGCAGATCGTAGATCTCCGTGGGGCTACCGAGCTGCTCGATCTTGCCGTGATTGATGACGGCGATCCGGTCCGACATCGTCAAGGCTTCGTCCTGGTCGTGGGTCACGAACACGATGGTCAGGCCGAGCCGGCGATGCAGCTCGCGGATGTCGAGCTGCATCTGCTCGCGCAGCTTCTTGTCGAGCGCGCCGAGCGGCTCATCCATCAGAATGACCTGCGGCTCGAACACCAGCGCGCGCGCCAGCGCGACGCGCTGCTGCTGGCCGCCGGAGAGCTGCGTCGGCTTGCGATCCGCCATCGCGCCGAGCTTGACCATGTCGAGCGCGCGCGCAACGCGCTCTGCGATCTCGGCCTTCGCCGTGCCGCGCATCTTGAGCGGAAAGGCGATATTGTCCCGCACGCGACATATGCGGAAACAGCGCGTAGCTCTGGAACACGACGCCCATGTTGCGCCTGTAGGGCGGCAGCTCGTCGATGCGACGGCCGTCGACGTGGATCGTGCCGCTGGTCGGCTGCTCGAAGCCTGCGAGCATCATCAAAAGGGTCGTCTTCCCGGAGCCGGACGGACCGAGCAGGCTGACGAATTCGCCGCGTGCGATATCAAGGTCGAGATGATCGACAACCGTCAGGGCGGCAAAGCGTTTGGTGACCTCTCTGAACGAGATGAACGGTGTCAACGCGCGAGCCAGGCATTGAAGCGCTTGGAGAGCTCTTCCGAATTGTCGGTCCAGAAGCTGACGTCCAACGGGATCGCCTGCTTGAGATTGTCGGGCGTGGTCGGCAGCTCGGCGGCGTATTTCTCCGGCACGAGCTTGGCCGCGGCGACGTTGGGCAGGCCATAGGCGATGTATTCGGGGAGCTTTGCCTGGTTCTCGGTCTGGCTGGCGAAGGCGATGAAATCCATCGCGGCATCCTTGTTCGGCGAGTTCTTCAGGATGACCCAGCTGTCGACCGCGTAGATGCTGCCCGGAAACACGAAGCCGAAATGCTTGCCTTCGGAGCGATTGATCGCGCTGATGCGTCCATTATAGGCTGAGGTCATCACGACTTGACCCGACGACAAAAGCTGCAGCGGCTGCGCGCCGGCTTCCCACCAGACGATGTCGGACTTGAGTGCGTCGAGCTTCTTGAAGGCGCGGTCCACGCCCTCAGGCGTCTTCAGCACCTTGTAGACCTCCGCCGCCGGCACGCCATCGGCCATCAGCGCGAATTCGAGCGTGTATTTGGCACCTTTTCGAAGGCTGCGCTTACCCGGGATATTTCGCCGTGTCCCAGAAGTCGGCCCATGATTTCGGCCCATCCTTGAGCTTGTCGCCATCATAGGCGATGCCGGTCGACCAGACGATTGCGCCGACGCCGCAATCGCTGACCCCTGCGGGAATGAAGGCGTCCTTGCCGCCCATCTTCTGCCAGTCGATCTTCTCATAGATGCCGTCGCTGCAGCCGAGCTCGAGCTCCTCGGCCTCGACCTGAACGGCGTCCCAGTTCGGGGTGCCGGCCTTGACCTTCGCCTGCAGCACGCCGTAACCGCCGTCCCAGCTCTCGTCGAGCACGCTGGCGCCGAGCTTGGCGGCAAATGGCTGGAAGTAGATTTTCCGCTGGGCGTCCTGATAGTTGCCGCCCCACGAGACCACGGTGAGATCGCGTGCATGCGCCGGAAGCGAAAAGCCTATCAATGCGGCCGCAGCCACCAGTGCCGCCTGCAACACCTTCATCGACGCCCCCTTTTTATGACCGAACTCCCACCGTCACCAAATCATCGCTCGCGAGCATCGGAAGTCAAGGATTACGTGAGTCGTGCAGGGATTCTGCCGGGGGCACAACGCGACGGTCATCGCGCGCGGGCCGGGCGCTTTCGCCCGCGCCGCCTTCGGGCTTTTTTGAGGCGAGATCGGTGGCAGGCGGGGTGGAATTGACGGGCCTGGACAACCGCGGCGTCGCGTCGTATCGGCCGATGCGCTCGAACAGTTGCGCGTCCTTCATCAGGCGCGCGGCGACAAAATGATTCAACAGTTCCATCTTTCTAGTCCTTCAAAGAGAATGACCCGGCGGCCGGGCGCGGGTCCGGCCACCGGGTCTGCACGACGATCCCGAAGTTGGCGTACTCCGTTTCGTCGATGCATTCCGTGAATGAGGTCGCCCTGTCCGTCACTCCGCGGCTTGCGGGACGTGACCGACGGTAGCCTCGCCGCCGTGATGCGTCAGCGGCTTCATGCCGGTGAGGGTGCGCAGCAGCACGTAGAACACCGGCGTCAGGAACAGGCCGAACAGCGTCACGCCGAGCATGCCGAAGAACACCGCGACGCCCATCGCGTGGCGCATCTCGGAGCCGGCGCCGGTCGACAGCACCAGCGGCACCACGCCCATGATGAAGGCGATCGACGTCATCAGGATCGGCCGCAGCCGCAGCCGGCTGGCCTCGATCGCGGCGCGCAGCGGCGTGCGCCCTGCGAATCTCCAGCTCGCGCGCGAACTCGACGATCAGGATCGCGTTCTTCGCCGCCAGGCCCACCAGCACGATCAGGCCGATCTGGGTGAAGATGTTGTTGTCGCCGTCGCGTGAGCCAGACGCCGGTCATCGCGGAGAGCAGGCCCATCGGCACGATCAGGATGATCGCCAGCGGCAGCGTCAGGCTCTCGTACTGCGCGGCCAGCACCAGGAACACCAGCAGCACGCAGATCGGGAACACCAGCATCGCGGAGTTGCCGGCGAGGATCTCCTGGTAGGTCAGGTCGGTCCATTCGAAGCTTCATGCCCGTGCGGCAGCGTTTCGGCCGGCGATGCGCGTCGATCGCGGCCTGCGCCTGGCCGGACGAATAGCCCGGCGCCGGGCCGCCGTTGATGTCGGCGGCAGGAAGCCGTTGTAGCGCATCGCGCGTTCCGGGCCGTGTGTCGGCGTGACCTTCACCAGCGCCGACAGCGGCACCATCTCGCCCGCGGCGTTGCGCGCCTTCAGCTGGCCGATGTCCTCGGCGCGCGCGCGGAACGGCGCGTCCGCCTGCACGCGCACCTGATAGGTGCGGCCGAACGGTTGAAGTCGTTCACGTAGAGCGAGCCGAGGTAGATCTGCATCGTGTCGAAGACGTCCGTCACCGGCACGCCCAGCTGCTGCGCCTTCGTGCGGTCGATGTCGGCGTACAGCTGCGGCACGTTGACCTGGATAGCTCGAGAACAGGCCGGCGAGCTCCGGCGTCTGCGTAGCGCCTTGGCCATGAACGCCTTGCGTCGCGTCGTCCAGCGCCGTCGTAGCCGAGCCGGCCGCGATCCTCGATCTGCAGCTTGAAGCCGCCGATGGTGCCGAGGCCCTGCACCGGCGGCGGCGGGAACATCGCGATGAACGCGTCCTGGATCGCCGGCGTACTTCTGGTTCAGCGTGCCGCGCGATGGCGCCGGCCGACAGCGTCGGCGCTCTTGCGCTCGTCGAACGGCTTCAAGGTCGACGAACACGATGCCGGCGTTGGAGCTGTTGGTGAAGCCGTTGATCGACAGGCCCGGGAACGCCACCGCGCTCTCGACGCCGGGCTGCTTCAGCGCGATGTCGCCCATCTTGCGGATCACCTCCTCGGTGCGGTCGAGCGTGGCGCCGTCGGGCAGCTGCGCGAAGCCGACCAGGTACTGCTTGTCCTGCGCCGGCACGAAGCCGCCCGGCACCGTGCTTGAACAGCACCACGGTCGGCGCCGAGCAGCACCGCGTAGACGCCGAGCATCGCGCGCCTTGCGCGCGATGACGCCGCGTCACGCCGCCGCCGTAAGCTGTCGGAGCCGCGATGGAACACGCGGTTGAAGCCGCGGAAGAAGCCAGCCGAGCACGCGTCCATGCCGCGCGTCAGCGCAGTCCTTCGGCGCGTCATGGCCCTTGAGCAGCAGCGCGGCCAGCGCCGGCGACAGGGTCAGCGAGTTGAACGCCGAGATCACCGTCGAGATCGCGATGGTCAGCGCGAACTGCTTGTAGAACTGGCCGGTCAGGCCGGTGATGAACGCGAGCGGCACGAACACCGCGCACCAGCACCAGCGCGATGGCGATGATCGGGCCGGTCACCTCGCGCATCGCCTGATAGGTGGCGTCGCGCGGCGACTGAGGCCGCTCTCGATGTTGCGCTCGACGTTCTCGACCACCACGATGGCGTCGTCGACCACGATGCCGATCGCCAGCACCAGGCCGAACAGCGACAGCGCGTTGATCGAGAAGCCGAACAGCATGCATCACCGCGAAGGTGCCGACGATCGACACCGGCACCGCCAGCAGCGGGATGATCGAGGCGCGCCAGGTCTGCAGGAACAGGATCACCACCAGCACCACCAGCGCGATCGCCTCGAGCAGCGTGTGCACCACCGCCTCGATCGACTCGCGCACGAACTGCGTCGGGTCGTAGACGATCTGGTAGTCGACGCCCTCGGGCATGTCTTCTTGCAGCTCGCGCCATCGTCGGCGCGCACGCCGTCGGAGATCTGCGATGCGCGTTGGAGCCGGGCGCCTGGAAGATCGGGATCGCGACCGCCTGCTTGTTGTCGAGCAGCGAGCGCAGGCCGTATTCGGACGCGCGCCGAGCTCGACGCGCGCGACGTCGCGCAGGCGCGTCACGCGCGCCGTCGGCGCCGGTCTTGACGATGATGTCGCCGAACTCGCTCCTCGGTCTGCAAGGCGGCCCTGCGCGTTGACCGACAGCTGCAGCGTCGATGCCCGTGCACGGTCGGGCGAGCGCGCCGATCACGCCGGCCGCGACCTGCACGTTCTGCTCGCGGATCGCGGCGACCACGTCGCTCGGCGGTCAGGCCGCGCTCGGCGACCTTCTGCGGATCGAGCCAGACGCGCATGGCGTAGTCGCCCGAGCCGAACAGCTGCACGTCGCCGACGCCGTCGATCGCGCGCGAGCCGGTCCTTGACGTTGAGCACCGCGTAGTTGCGCAGATAGGTCATGTCGTAGCGGCCGTTCGGCGAGATCAGGTGCACGACCATCGTCAGGTCGGGCGAGCTCTTGATCGTGGTGACGCCGAGCGCGCTGCACGTCTTCGGGCAGGCGCGGCATCGGCCTGCGTGCACGCGGTTCTGCACCAGCTGCTGCGCCTTGTCGGGATCGGTGCCGAGCTTGAAGGTGACGGTCAGCGTCATCAGTGCCGTCGCTGGTCGCCTGCGACTGCCATGTAGAGCATGTCCTCGACGCCGTTGATCTGCTCCTCGAGCGGCGTCGCCACCGTCTCGGCGATCACCTTCGGATTGGCGCCGGGATAGTTGCGCGCGCACCACCACCGACGGCGGCACGACTTCGGGATATTCCGAGATCGGCAGCTGCGAACAGCGAGATCAGGCCCGCCGAGGAAGATCAGGACCGACAGCACGCCGGCGAAGATCGGCCGGTCGATGAAGAATTTGGAGAGGTTCATGGGATGCTCCTGTAAACGGGACTTCGAAATCAGCGCGGCGCGCGGTGCGACGTCAGTCGCAGTGGTCGCGGCACGGTGGTGCACCCTCGCCCCGTGCGAGAGTCCGGCGCGAAGGCGCGTGAGGGGTTCTCTCGCATGGTCGGGATGGACCTCTCACCCGGTGCCGTCGGCGCCGTCTCGCGCAAGGGGAGAGGTGCGTCGTCGTGGCAACGCACGATCTTGTCAGCGCTCCGCCAAGTGCTTGCTGCCGGCGGAAGCCGTCGCGTCATCGCGTGCGCCCATTGCCGCGACCTGATCTTCAGCAGCGCGCCCGGGCGCACGCGCTGCAGGCCGTTGACGACGACGCGCTCGCCGGCCTTCAGGCCCGCGGTGACGATGCGCAAGCCGTCGACGTTGCCGCCCAGCGTGACCGCGCGGTACGCGGCGCGATCGTCGTCGCCGACCACCATGACGAACTTCTTGTCCTGGTCGGTGCCGATGGCGCGCTCGTCGACCAGCACCAGCGGCTGCGGCTTTCGGCTGGCCCATGCGCAGGCGCGCGAACTGGCCGGGGATCAGCCGTGCCGTCGTCGTTGTCGAACACGGCGCGCACGCGCATCGTGCCGCTCTGGCCGTCGACCTGGTTGTCGACCAGCTGCATGTGGCCCTTGGCGTGAGGTGCCGCCGGAGACGCGTCATCTCCACCGGGATGCGTCGAGATTGCCGCGCTTGCCGGAGGCGTCGGCAATCGAGCGCAGCGCCTGCAGCACCACCTCCTCGTCGGCGTCGAAGCTCGCATAGATCGGATTGACCGAGACCAGCGTGGTCAGCACCGGCGCGCCGGTGCCGGCGGCGACGAGGTTGCCGACGGTGATCTCGAGCCGGCCGACGCGGCCGTCGACCGGCGCGCGCACCTGCGTGTAGTCCAGGTTGAGCTTCGCCGTCTGCAAGGTCGCTTCTGCCGCCTTGACGTTGGCGTCGCCTCGCGATTGCCGTTGTCGCGCTGGTCGTAGTCGCGGCGCGTCACCACGGCATTGCCGACCAGCTGGGCGCCGCGCTCGAGCTCACCCGCGGCAAAGGCGGCGCGCGCCTTGGCGGCCACGACCTGGGCCTGCGGCCCTGTCGACCTCGGCCGCGTAGGGCGCGGGGTCGATCTTGAACAGCACGTCGCCGGCCTTCACCAGCGCGCCCTCGCGTGAAGTTGGACGCGCAGGATCGCGCCGGCGACGCGCGGGCGGATCTCGACGCGCTCGACCGCCTCGAGCCGCCCGGAGAATTCGTCCCACAGGCTGGCCTGGCGCGGCTCGACCACCGCGACGGTCACGGCGATCGCCTGCTCCGGCGTCGCAGCCTTGGCGGTATTCGCGGAGGTATGAAAATAGCGGTTCCCGGCGATCGAGGCTCCGACGACGAGAGCGCCAGCAATCACGAGGGTGCTGGCGACCTGCCGGAACCGGCCGGAATGAGAACGTTCGGACGAAGGCATTAGCGCGCTCCAATAATGTAGTGCGCGCTACAGATGTGGCCCTGTTGTGCTTTCCGCAAGATACTTATGTAACAGATATTATAAAAATGGTAGCCCAGGTTGTGGGCAAATCGTTCTAAACAGCGAAAAGACGTCGGAAGAACAAGAGATAGCAGTCCAGCCGTTACCGTCAGGCGGCCGCCGGCGCGGGGGAGCGAGGCAGGAGCAGGACCGATGGGTATGGGACGTCCCAGAACATTCGACTGCGACATCGCGCTGGATCAGGCGATGGAGGTGTTCTGGCGCCATGGCTATGAGGGCGCCACCATCGCGCAGCTTACCGACGCCATGGGTATCAATCCGCCGAGCCTCTATGCCGCCTTCGGCAGCAAGGAAGGCCTGCTCAAGGCCGCGCTCGACCGCTATACCGCGCGGCGAGCGGAGTGGATGGAAGAAGTCCTGGGCGCGCCGACTGCACGCGAGGTCGCCGAGCGGATGCTGATGGGCGTCGCCGACAAGCAGACCGATCCGGCCAATCCGCCCGGCTGCCTGCTGGTCCAGGGCGGCATTGCCTGCGGCAGCGGCTCGGCCAGCGTACCGTTCGAACTCGCCACCCGCCGCGCCCAGACCGAGGACCAGTTGCGCGACCGGTTTGCGCGCGCCCGCGACGCGGGCGATCTGAAGCCGTCCGCCGATCCGGCGGCGCTGGCGCGCTACGTCTCGGCAGTCAGCGTCGGCATGGGCGTGATGGCGTCGTCCGGCGCCGATCGCGAGGCGCTGCGCGAGGTCGCCGTCGTCGCCGTGAAGGCGATCGAGGAGCAGTCGATGCGAGCCTAGCGCCACGTCGACCGGCGTGGCCGCGATCTGAAGACGTCGCGCGCTGCGTGCGTCTCTCTATTCGCATGTCAAACAGCCTGAAGACGTAGATCAGTATTCCCGCGACGCATTCGCGTCCGGGTTCGTTGTTTGTCGTGCCCTCGATGAGTGAGAGGGCGCAGGGAAGGCCGGGCATCTGCTGATACCCATGGCCCCCGTGCGTAAAGAATGCACGGGGCAGGAACCACAGGATCAGCCGGATAGTCCGGCCTTCCCTGCGCGAATGGGTTACGGCTTATACGCGCTCTCCCCAGGGACCGGCTTTCTTGCCCCTGTCACCCACCGCGTCACGCGGCACGCTTGGCGTCAGCACCGGGACGCCAGGACCACACGATTTCGCCGTCCGTGCTCACGCCGCTCGTCCAGCGTCGCTCACACGGCCATCGCAGCCCGCCCCGCGTTTCGTGACGACGCGTACGCCCCTCTGCTAGAGGCGGGATGCGCAGATCAAAACATGAATTCCGAAAAAAAGAAACAGACTTATTTTTGCGCGATGGTCTTGACCTGCAAATCAGTCGCGCCGCGCTGGCGCTTCAGTGCCGCTCAACCCCGATCCGAACGCGGCCGGCCCCAGAGCACCGCCCGCATGATGGCAGCAAACAGCAAGGCTGCGACGGGCCAATGAAACCAGATGTGATGCAGGCCGGTGAAGACGTTGATCAGAATCAGAAAGACCGACACCGTGATCGGCACGGCAATCGCGCGCGGCAGGTTCGCAAAGCGATCCAGCATGGAGCCCGTCGGCGCGGAGGGCGCGTAGCCGTCGCGAAACGGTCGAGCGCCGGTTCGCGCACCTGCAATGGCGTGCGCGCGGAGCGCGCTGTCGTCAGCCGGGGCGTTTTGCCGCCGGCCGCTCCGGCCCGCAACAACGGTGACCCGATAGCTGGTAACAGGAGCCACGTTCTTCAACTGTTGCTGGCCGAGGCAGTCAAAGCCGACCGACAGCTTGTTGTACACTTGGTCGTAGACGGGGGCGGAGATCACGATGCCGCCGGGGTCGGCCAGTTCCTGCAGCCGTGCCGCGATGTTGACCCCGTCGCCAAAGATGTCGGAGCCGTCCACCATCACGTCGCCCAGATTGATGCCGATTCGAAACTGCATCCGGTCGGCGTCAGGCGGGTCCGATTGTTGACTGGAGATTTCCTGCTGGATCTCGACCGCGCACTGCACGGCCTCGACGACGCTGGCGAATTCGGCGATCACGGCATCGCCCCAGGTATTGACGATGCGCCCGTCATGGCGCTCCACCAGTCCTGCGATAGCGGTGCGGTAGCGGCGCAGCGTCTCCAGCGTTCCCGCTTCGTCTGCAGCCATGAGGCGCGAATAGCCGTACACATCCGCGCACAGCACTGTCGTCAACCGCCGTTTCAGCTTGTCGTCCGTCATCGACCGCATCGTAGCCTCCCTGACCGTCCAATACATAGCACCGTTTGGCGGCGCAGCGGTTAAAAGCGGCTCATGGTCCCGCGGAAGACGGCCACAAGGGCGCAGCCCGGCGCGCCCCTCCAGCCCCCCGGAACGCGCAGCATGGGGCTGCCAAATCTCTGGCTTGTCCGCGGGCGACGAGGCGAGCTATCCCGAGTCAGATTTGGGTGCGCGAGGCCTCGAAGGTTTTGCACGCAGATTGTCTCCTACCGTCTGTCTTCAGGCGGAATTTTCGCCCGTCGCAACTGTTTGAAATGAAGCAACACGACAATAAAGCCTGGCTTCTAGTGCTTCCCGCCTTGGCCATCATGACCTTTGTCGGAATCCTTCCGCTTGTGGCCGTGACGAATTATTCCTTCCTCGACATTTTCGACCTGCGCAACCCGAATTGGGTCGGTGTCGATTGGTATCGCAATATCGTCACCTCGGAGCGGTTCTACGGCAGTCTGGGACGCAGCTTTCTGTTCTCGGCCATCATCCTGTCGATCCAGATGCCGCTCGGCATCTGGATCGCGCTGCTGCTGCACCGATCGAACCGGTTCATCGTCAGTGCGGCGCTGGTGCTGATCACCGTGCCGCTGGTGGTGCCCTGGAACATGATCCCGGTGATCTGGCTCAACTTCATCAATCCCAGCGTCGGTCTCGCCGGCCGCGCGCTGGCATGGTTGGGGATCGGCTTCGACTACAAGTTCAACGCCCTGCACACCTGGATCGTGCTGATCGTCATGGATACCTGGCATTGGCTGGGGCTGGTGGTCGTGCTGTCTTATGCGGGAATCTCCAGCGTCCCATCCTCCTTTTATCAAGCGGCTGCGATCGATGGCGCGTCGCGCTGGCAAATCTTCCGCTTCATCCAGTTGCCGAAAATGCAGGCGGTGCTCTCGATGGCGCTGCTGCTGCGCTTCATGGACAGCTTCATGATTTACATCGAGGCCTTCCGCGTCAACGCCGGTGGCCCAAATGGCGCGACGTCATTCCTGAGCCTCGACCTCGGTGAAGACATCCAATCTTTCAACTACGGGCCGGCTGCGGCGCGCTCTATCGTCTACTTTCTCATTGTCATGACGGTCGCATGGGCCTTCAGGATGGGGACGAGCAATCGGAAGTCGATCACTGCGGAGCTTGCCGGGTGAAGTCGCTGTCCTTGGGGCGGATCGCCGTCTTCGCCATGGTCGCCGCCTTCATCCTGATTCCGCTGGCGCAGACGATCATCATCAGCTTCGTGTCCACGCTGCCGAGGGATGGGATTCCCGAGGGGCATTTCAGCCTCGTCAATTACCAGAACATCCTTCATTCGGCGGTCTTGAAGGAGGCGATCCTCAATTCCGTCATTTACGTGCTGTTGAACGTCGCGCTCTGCCTGTTTGTCGGATTGCCGGCTGCCTACGCCTTCTCGCGCTACAGCTTCGTCGGCGACCGGCAGCTGTTCTTCCTGCTGCTGGTCTTCCGGATCACGCCGACCGTGGTGCTGTCGCTGCCGATCTTCGTGCTGTTCTCCCAGGTCGGCCTGGAGAACACCCCGGTCGGGATCGCGCTGGTGCATTGCGTGTTCAACATTCCGATTTCGATCTGGATCCTGGAGGGATTCATCTCGGCCGTGCCGCGCGAGCTGGACGAGACGGCGTTCCTCGACGGTCATTCGCTCGCCGGCTTTTTCGTCCGCCATCTCGTTCCGGCGATTGCGCCGGGCATCGGCGTCGCAGCGTTCTTCTGCTTCGTGTTCTCCTGGGTCGAGGTGGTGCTGGCCCGCATTCTCACGACGACCGGCGGCAAGCCGATCACGATGGCGATCAATGCGCTGTTTGGTTTCCGGACCGACATCGGGCTCGTCATGGCGATGACCGTGCTCGCGCTCGCGCCCGGAATTGCGATGATCTATTTCGTGCGAAACCATTTGGCCAAGGGTTTTGTGATCCGGACATGATGGGGCGGCCGCCGATGTATCGCGTGGCCATGCGCTGTGCGGCGATCGCTCCTCGCTCTGGTCTCTTGCGCTTCCTGATCCCGTTGGCTTCTCTATCAGCGGCATCGCCGGCCGGGACGATGCGTGCCTGCTCACTCCCCAATCGGGTTCAGCCGCCATGCGTGTCTTCTCTGCCGCCCTCGCCACCGAGACCAACACCTTTGCGCCGATGCCCACGGGCATCGCGACCTTCCATGAGCGCGCGTTTTATCCCGCCGGCCAGCATCCGGATAAGATGCAGATGCATGGCGGGCCGCTCTGGGCCGCGCGCCAGGTCGGGCCGTCACGTGGCTGGACCTTGATCGAAGGGCTGGTCGCCGCGGCCGTGCCGAACGGCGTCGTCACCCGCGCGGCATTCGAGACCATGCGCGACCAGATCCTCGCTGACCTGCGCGCCGCGCTGCCGGTCGACATGGTGCTGCTCGGCCTGCACGGCGCCATGATCGCCGACGGCTATGACGATTGTGAGGGCGAGCTGATCACAGCGGGTCCGCGAGATCGTCGGGCCTGACGTGGTGATCGGCGGCACGCTCGATCCGCACTGCCACATGAGCGCGGCGATGATCGACAATCGCCGATCTCCTGATCTGCTGGAAGGAATATCCGCACACCGACATCCTCGAGCGCGGCCAGGAGCTGGTCGAGCGCTGCACCGCGCTCGCCGAGAAGCGGCTCGCGCTCCGCCATGCGCTGGTCGATACGCACATGATCATCACGCTGCACACCACGCGCGAGCCGGTGCGCAGCTTCGTCGACCGCATCTCGGCGCTCGAAGGCAAGGACGGCATCGTCTCGGTCTCCGTCGTGCACGGCTTCGCCTGGGGCGACACGCCGGCGATGGGCACAAAGGTGCTGGTCTACAGCGATGCGGCCGTCGATCCCGACGGCTCACGGCCAATGTGCTGGCGCGACGGCTGGCCGACGAGCTGATCGCGATGCGCGACGCGCTCACCGAGATCACGCCAGGGATCGACGCGGCGATCGACCAGGCGCTGGCGATCGACGGCACCGTCGTGCTCGGCGATGCCAGCGACAATCCCGGCGGCGGCGCGCCCGGCGATTCCACCTACATCCTGCGCCGGCTCCTGGAGCGCAACATCGGCAATGCGTGTCTCGGTCCGCTCTGGGACCCGATCGCGGTACGCATCGCCTTCGATGCCGGCGTCGGCGCGAAACTGTGCTTGCGGATCGGCGGCAAGATCGGCCCGCTGTCCGGCGATCCCATCGACGCCGTCTGGGAGGTCAAGGCGCTGAAGCAGAACATGGTGATGACCGGGCTCGCCGGCACGCCGGCCAAGCTCGGCGACAGCGCCCTGATCGAAAGCGGCGGCATCGAGGTCGTGATCACGACCTTTCGCTGCCAGACCTTTGGCGTCGACGTTTTCACCCAGCTCGGCTGCGATCCGCGCCAGCGCAAGCTGGTCGGCGTCAAGTCGGCGCAGCATTTCCGGGCTGCCTTCGCGCCGATCGCGAACGAGATCATCATGGTCGAGGCGCCCGGCGTGGTGGCGCGCGATCTTTCGCTGTTGCCGTACAAGAAGATCCAGCGGCCGAAGTGGCCGCTCGATGAGGTGTGAGAGCCGTGACGCGCACGCTGTCTCAAAACGCGACGGGCGTCACGTCGGCTCTTAACGTTCGGAACGCGCTCGGAACGAAGCATGTCCGAATCGCTGGTGAGGTCCGGTACGTGACTTGTTCATGCTAGATGTCGGGCTTTGCCGGAGCGACACACGATATCCAGCCTGATCGTCTAAACAGGCGTTTGGTTGACCGTGGAAAACGTAAACGCGTGGCTGTCCCAAAATGCGATAGCCGTGTGCATGGCCTTAACGTTTGGAACGCGGTCGGAACGAAGCATGTCCGAATTGGCCGTGAGGTCAGGTCCATGACCTGTTCACGGCTAGATGTCGGGCCTCGTCGGCGCGGCACGCATATTGAGCCGTGAAATCGGATCGTGCAGGCTGTTTCGAAGGACCAAAACGTTAAAGCCCGGCGCAAGCGCCGGGCTTTGGATTCAGTCAGCCGTCAGGAGGCCATCAGATCAGAATGCGACCTGCGTCCGCATCGCGAATGCATCGAAATGCGAACCGGCGTCGGCGGCGCTGGTGGAGCTGACCTGCTTGGCGATATCGCCGTGCAGGTAGTTGAACATGAAGCGCACGTTGCCGTTGACGTACCAGTTCAGGCCCGCGGTGTAGATATTCTGCTTGCCGCCGGCGATGCCGGCCGCGGTAGCCAGCTGATCGTTGAGGTCCATTCTGCTGAAACGCCCGGCGATTTCCCAAGCGCCCCAACCGCCCGCCTGCCACGAGAACGGGTGCGCCGGCGCGACGCCGCCATAGGAAGCGCTGCCCGGGTTGTACTTGCGGCTTTCTCCGGTCAGGATGTAGGTCGCTTCGACATAGCCACCCTGGAAGTTCAGGCTCGGCGCGCCGGTTGGCGGCAGGCCGGTGTTGGCGGTGCGGTCGATGTTGAACCAATAATACTCGCCCTGTGCGAAGAACGAGCCGTAGGTCCCGGCGGCCTCGACGCCATAGACCTGCGCGCCGGAGACGTTGGCGATCGCGCCGGTCGAGATCAGGGTGGTCGGATCGATGCGCAACTCCGGGCGATCGCTCAGGGTCAGCGTCTGCGCTTGCGTGACGAGATTGCGCGGCGGCTGGATCAGCCATTCCGCGTCGGCGCCGAGATGTGCCGAATAGCCTGGACCGCTGACGACCTGGCCGGCAACGCGTGCCACCGCACCATATTGCTCGCTGGTCCCGGGGGGCGTGACGCTGGAGGCCGAGTGGATCGCACCGGTCGTCGGACCCGTGACATAGGCGCCGGCCCAGAACTGGTCATTCCACCAGCGCGAGCCAAAGGTCGACCGGAAGTCGCCGGCGGCGATGTTCTGGGCAATGAGGCCCGCCGAGGCGCGCTCCATGAACGGGATGTCGTTCGAGCTCATGGACTCGTCGAGCGTCCATGGGATGTCCATGATGCCGCCTTCGATCGCCATCTTGCCACCGAACGGCTTCAATCCGGTGTAGCTCAGATAGGCGTTCTCGACACCCGAGACGCCGCCGCCCGGCAGCGATCCGGCCGCGGTGCCGCCGAAGCCGTCGGACGAGCCGCCGAAATCGTAGATCAGTGCGTAGTTCCAGTCGCCGAAAAACTTACCCAGGATACCGATACGCGCGCGGCGGAGGTTGTCGCCGCTGTCCAGCTTCTGCGGCGAGGTGGCTGCGCTGTTCGGCCGGTAATTGTAGCCGCCGACGTCGAAATGAACCCGGCTGGTGAGCGAGATGCAGTTCTCGCCATCTGCGGTGCAGATGGTCGGCCGGTTGTTCGGCATCGTCACGATGACACCGGCGATCGGCGCCGTGCCTTTCACGGGATACGCCGCATTGGCATTCATCACCGCGGTCTTGACTTCGGCCTTGGCGTTCTCCGCCTTGGCAGTTGCGGTCGCTGCGGCCTGCGTGTTCGCCGTCGTCTGCTTCTGCAGCCTGTCGAGCTTCTGCTCCATCATCTTGAGCTGCTGCTTCAGCAGCGCGATCTCGGCGTCGTTGCTGCTGGCTGATTGCGCGTGTGCCGATGACGCGGTTGCAAGCCCTATCACGGCGACTGCCGTTGCCGTTCGTATCCTCATCTCTGAACCCCCAAATGGCAGGCGCCAAGCACCCCGCCGCGCCCCTGATCGTAGAAAACGTGAATGACTGTACTGCGACAGCCTATCCGTCTTCTTCGATTCCGACTATGTGCAAGCCGCCACATGTGCCATCCACCTGCGCATGGGATGAGCATCGTCATGCAATTCGGAAATGGTCGCGACGAGCTTGTGAGTTATTGGTTCCGAGTGTGGCTGAATGGCAACGTGCTCGCGACCGGCGCGATGCAAGCTGAGTGGCGCAAGATAAGCTTCAATGGACGCCGATTGATCAGCGCGTGATGCCGCGCAGCCGCAACTCCGCGATGATCAGGTCGGCGAGTCCTTCGGCCGTTCTGCCAACCGTCGTCAAATGCAGCTCAGGATATTCCGGCGGTTCGTAGGGGGCATCGAAACCGGTGAAATTCTTGATCGCGCCCGCCTTGGCCTTGGCGTAGAGGCCCTTGGGATCGCGCCGCACGCATTCCTCGATCGGGGTGTCGACAAAGATCTCGATGAAATCGCCTGATGGGACCAGGCTGCGCACGATCTCGCGTTCGGCGCGATAGGGCGAGATGAAGGAGCACAGCACGATCAGTCCGGCATCGGTCATCAGCTTCGCCACCTCGCCGACCCGGCGGATATTCTCGACGCGATCGGCCTCGGTGAAGCCGAGATCGCGATTGAGCCCGTGACGCAGATTGTCGCCGTCGAGCAGCATGGTGTGGTCGCCGGCGCCATGCAGCTTCTGCTCGACCAGATTGGCGACCGTCGACTTGCCCGCGCCCGACAGCCCGGTGAACCACAGGATCGCCGGCCGCTGCTGCTTCAGCGTCGCGCGCTCGGTCTTGCCGATCAGCAGCGGCTGCCAATGCACATTGGTGCCGCGGCGCAGGCCGAAGCTGATCATGCCGGCGCCGACGGTGGCGTTGCTGTAGCGATCGATGATGATGAAGCAGCCGGTCGCGCGATTGGCCTCGTAGGAATCGAAGGCGACCGGGCTGTCGGTGGCGAGATTGCACAGCCCGATGTCGTTCAGCGCCAGCGTGGTTGCCGCCAGATGCTCGCGTGTGTTGACGTCGATCCGGTATTTGATCGCGGTGACCGTGATCGGCGCGGTCCTGGTGCCGATGCGCGCCAGATAGGAACGGCCGGGAATCAGCGCGTGCTCGTCCATCCAGATCAGATGCGCGGCGAACTGGTCGGAGACCTCCGGGCGCGCTTGTGGCGTGACCAGGAGATCGCCGCGCGCCACGTCGATCTCGTCCGCGAGCACGATGGTCACCGCATCGCCGGCGCGGGCCTCGTCGCGCTGGCCGTCATAGGTGACGAGCTGCTTCACCCGTGAGGCGCGGCCGGAGCCGGCGACCACGATCGGATCACCGGCGCGGATCGCCCCCGAGGCCACCGTGCCGGCATAGCCGCGGAAATCGAGGTTCGGCCGGTTGACCCATTGCACCGGAAAGCGGAAGGGCCGGTCGACGGCGTCTTGTGCGACATCGACCGTCTCCAGATGGTCGAGCAGGGCAGGGCCGTCATACCACGGCGTGTTTGCGGAAGCCTGGTTCACGTTGTCGCCGTGACGTGCCGAGATCGGGATCGCGACGATGGAGGTAAAGCCGAGCGGGGCTGCAAAGGCTGTGTAGTCGGTGACGATCCGCTCATAGGCCAGGGGATCGAAGCCGACCAGGTCGATCTTGTTGATCGCAAGCACGATGTGCTTCACGCCGAGCAGCGCAGCGATCAGCGCATGGCGACGCGTCTGCACCAGAATGCCCTTGCGGGCGTCCACCAGCAGCACCGCGAGATCGGCCTTGGAGGCGCCCGTCGCCATGTTGCGCGTATATTGCTCATGGCCGGGCGTATCGGCGACGATGAAGCTGCGGCGTGCGGTGGAGAAATAGCGATAGGCGACGTCGATCGTGATGCCTTGCTCGCGCTCGGCTTCGAGGCCGTCGACCAGAAGCGCGTAGTCGAGTTCGTCCTCGGCCGTGCCGTGTCGTGCGGAATCCCGCGTCAGGGCCGAGACCTGATCCTCTGTCAGCAGCTTGGAATCATGCAGCAGCCGTCCGATCAAGGTCGACTTGCCGTCGTCGACCGAACCGCAGGTCAGGAAGCGAAGCAGGTCCTTGCGATTAGTCCCGGCGATAACAGCGTCATCGGCTGGTGAAGCGGAGGTCATCAGAAATAGCCCTCCTTCTTTTTCTTCTCCATCGACGCGCTCTCGTCGCTATCGATCAGCCGCCCCTGCCGCTCGGAGAAGCGCGTGGTGCGCATCTCGGCCAGGATGTCATCGAGGCTTGTCGCCTCCGACAGGATCGCGCCCGTCAATGGATAGCACCCGAGCGTGCGGAAGCGCACGCGGCGCAGCTGTGGCGCCTCGCCCGGCGCAAGCGGCAGCCGCGCGTCATCGACCATGATCCAGGTGCCCTGTCGGTTCACGACCGGGCGTTCGGCCGCGAAATAGAGCGGCACCACGGGAATGGCCTCACCGGCGATGTAGTCCCAGATGTCGAGCTCGGTCCAGTTCGAGAGCGGAAACACGCGAATGGACTCACCGGGCGCGATTCGCGTGTTGTAGAGGTTCCAGAGCTCGGGCCGCTGGTTGCGCGGATCCCAGACATGGCCCTTGGAGCGGAACGAGAAGATGCGTTCCTTGGCCCGGCTCTTCTCCTCGTCGCGCCGCGCGCCGCCGAACGCGGCGTCGAAACCGTGCAGGTCCAGCGCCTGCTTCAGCCCTTCGGTCTTCATCACATGCGTATGCAAGGACGCGCCGGAGCTGATCGGATCGATGCCGCGCGCAACGCCCTCCTGGTTGACATGGACGATCAGGTCGAGCCCGAGTCTTTGCGCCGTCGCATCGCGAAATGCGATCATGTCGCGAAATTTCCAGGTGGTGTCGACGTGCAGCAGCGGAAACGGCAGCCGGGCCGGATGGAAAGCCTTCAGCGCCAGATGCAGCATGACGCTGGAATCCTTGCCGATCGAGTACAGCATCACCGGCTTCTTGAACTCGGCAACCACCTCCCGCATGATCTCGATCGACTCGGCTTCGAGCCGCCTGAGATGCGCAGGCAATTTACGGGGCCGTGTGGCGGCTGTGGGCGAAATGTCGTTCATGTCTGTCCGTCCTGGCATACCGGTCGATGGCGCGGTTCGCAACGCCGCCAGACCCGGGCAGAGCTGGGAGGTGGGACGCCACGACAGACGATCCTGTCAATTTGGCCGGTATAGGGCCGCCGTCAGCGCGGCTGCGGCCACAGACGGCGAAACGCCGCGCCAAAATCCAGCGGCGTCGGCGACAGCGGACCTTTCGGTGCGCGCTTCAGCAACGCCGTCAGCACGAGACCGGCGATCGCGAGATAAAAGCACAGCCAGAAGGCGTCGATATAGGCCAGCACATTGGCCTCGCGCTGCACTTCAGCCGCGAGGGTGCCGATCGCGCGCCCCTGCGCCGCGCCCGCGCCATAGCTCATGAAATGATTGACCAGTGCCTGCAGCACCTTCACCACGTTGGGATCGCCGTTCTGCACGTGCGGGCCGAGATAGGCGGAGTTGACCTGCTCGCGCACCCGAAGCCAGGTGCCCATCAGCGCGATGCCGATTTCTGCCCCCCCGAGCCGCATGACCTGGATATACGCGGCATAGGCGGTGGCACGCGTCGGATCGGAGTTCGACAGGGCCGTGATGACGATCGGCAATACCATGAAGGCCTGTCCGATGGACTGCAGCACCACGATGACGATGAAGTCCTCGCGCGCCCAGTCGTGGGTCAGTTGCGTACCCAGCAGATTTGCCGTGGCGAAGGCGGTGAAGCCGATCACGATGGCGAGCCGGGAATCGAAGTGCCGAAGCATGACTATCGACAGCGGCACCAGCACGACCATCGGCAGCGCGCCCCAGAACAGCAACAGCGCGCCGCTCTGCTCGGGTCGAAGCTGGGCGACGGTGCCGAGAAAGTTCGGCACCAGCGACGAGTTGGACAACCCGGTCAGCGTGTAGAGCAGCAGGATCGCGAGCGCGAGCCCGATATTGCGCGAGAACAGGATCCTGAAATGAGCCCAGGGCTGCGGGACCAGCACCTCGTTGATCAGGAAACAGATGAACAGCGCGGCGCCGCCCGACAGCAGCGCGACCACGGTGCCGGAGTTGAGCCAGTCGAGCCGGTTGCCCTGATCGAGCCCGGCATAGATCATCGCCACCGCGGTGCCGAGCAGCAGCATGCCGCCCCAATCGGCGCCCTTCAGACAGCCATGGTTCACGTCTTCGGCCGGCGTGCCGAGATAGACCATCAGACCCATCAGCGGCGCGACCACGACACCCTGCCAATAGAGCCATTGCCAGCCGAGGTGCTCGACATAGAAGCCGACCAGCGATGTCGAGCTGTCGAGCGCGACACCGACGCGGATCGAATAGATCGCGATCGCCGGCAACCACCAGGGGATCGGCAGATTGCGCAGGATGATCATCAAGGTCGCCGGCACGAACGTGCCGAGCAGCATGCCGTGCACGACGCTGAGTGCGATCAGGGTCGGATAATGGTGGACGAACGGGATCACGAACGAGACCGCGGCATAAATCAGGCTCGGAATGCCGAGCACGCGCCGCAGCCCGAACGCGGTGGCGAGCCAGGCCACCGCCGGCGCGACCAGGATCTGCGAGCCGATCGCGGCGGTGGAGAGCCAGGCGCCCTCGTCGAAGGTCAGCGAGAAGGCGCCGCGCAGGTCGGGCAACCCGACCGTGGTCAGCCGGCTGTCGAAATTGGCAAGGAAAGCGCCGAGCAGCACCGCGACGACGGCGAACAGCGGATAGCGCGCAACCCCGCCGCGCGAGACCGGCCCGTGGCCCGCGGTGTCACTTTCCGGCATCGCCGCCGGCACCGTCGACATGGATGTGCGTGACGACCGACATGCCGGGCCGCAGTTTGTCGAGCAGCGGCTGGTTGTCGTCGAGTGCGATGCGCACCGGGATACGCTGCACCACCTTGGTGAAATTGCCGGTGGCATTGTCCGGCGGCAGCAGCGCGAATTGCGAGCCTGAGGCCGGCGCGATCTGCTCGACCTTGCCGTGCAGCCTCTGGCCGGGGAAGCTGTCGACGGTGACCTCGACGGGCTGGCCCGGTACCACCTGGGTGAGCTGGGTCTCCTTGTAGTTCGCGATCACATAGACGTGCGGCAGCGGCACCACGTCGATCAGATTGCTTCCGATGTTGACGTAGTCGCCGGGCTGCACCTGGCGCTCGCTGACGACGCCGTCAAACGGCGCCGTGATCTGCGTATAGCCCAGCCGCAGCTTGGCGGCCGCAAGCTGCGCCTTGGCGCCGGCGATTTCGGCGGCGCGCTGCTTCTTGGTCCCCTGCAGCACCTCGAGCTGGTGTTGCTGCGCGGCGATGACGGCGCGGCTGGCGCGCAGATCGGCCTCGGCCTTCGCATAGCCGGCCGTGGCCTGCTCGAGCCTCTGCCGTGTGCCGGCCGCGGTCTCCGACAGCGACTGCTGACGTTCCTGCTCCTGGCGCGCCTCGACGTCGGCGGCGGATGCCGCCACCTGCGAGGCCTGAGCCTGCGCGATGGTGGCATATTGCAGCTCGATCTGGTTGCCCAGATTGTCGAGCGTCGCCTGCGCGCCCTCGACGGCGGCCTCGGCCTGCGCGACCTGCGCCTCGTAGTCGGCGGGATCGATCTGCACCAGGAGATCGCCGGCCTTGACGCGCTGGAAGTCGGTCACCGTCACCTTCAGCACCTGGCCGGCGACGCGGCTCGAAAGCTTGGCCATGTCGGCGCGCACATAGGCATCGTTGGTGGTCTGCGTCGCCGCGGCGCCGACCCACGCGTCCCAGCGCAGGGTCGCCACCGCTACGAAGCCGAGCGCAATGATGACGGCAAGCAGGGGGATCGCGAGGCGCGCCACCGTGCCATGCGCCTGAGGCGGCGTGGCAACAACAGGCGGTGCGGCTTTGGCTGCAGGAGACTGCGGAGCGGGCGCGATGCTCGATTCTTCAACTCACGGGTGTGTCTCCATGGGCGCGCCGCGTGCAGGCCAATCTCAGCGAACGTCAGGATATGACGGATCTCATACGACAAATCCGTGACGCGGACCAGCTACTCACGGAATGGCGCGGTGAAGTATATTCGTTGCATCGTGCAGTTCGAGAAAGTCCGGAACCGCTGCTTCATCCCGCTTGCCGACAGAGCGATACGATCCGGCTCGATGAATGCTGCGAGCAAGGCTCTTTTGTATCGCCGCCGGCAATACAGTAGGATGCGGCGGCTTTCGCCGCGAGCCCGGCGGCACATTGGGTTCGAGAAGGTATTCGCATCGATGGGGAGCAGGGGCGCCATCCTGATTGCCGGCGGCGCCGGCTACATCGGCTCTCATTGCAGCAAGGCCGTGGCCGAGGCCGGATTCCTGCCGGTCTGTTACGACAATCTGACCACGGGCCATCGCAGCTTCGTGCAATGGGGACCGCTGGTGGTTGGCGACATCGCCGACAGCGGCAAGGTCACTGCTGCCGTCCGGAAATTCGACGTGCAGGCTGTGATGCATTTCGCAGCATCGAGCGCGGTCGGTGAATCCGTCGCCGATCCGCAAGCCTATTATCTGAACAACGTTGCCGGCACGCTCGGCCTGCTGCAGGGTCTGCGTGCCGCCGGTTGCAACAGGCTGCTGTTTTCGTCGACCGGCGCGGTCTACGGGAATGCCGGCCGCGAGCCGATGCCGGAGCGCGCGGCGGGGCCGACCGTCAACCCCTACGGCCGCTCCAAATATATGATCGAGCAGATTCTGGCCGATTATCGCGCCGCCTATGGCTTTGCCTCGATCGCGCTGCGCTATTTCAATGCCTGCGGCGCCGATGCCTCTGCCGTGATTGGCGAGAAGCGCGATCCGGAAACCCATCTGATTCCACGCGCGCTGATGGCGTTGCAGGGCCATGTCGGGGATTTTGCGATCTTCGGCGACGATTACGACACGCCTGATGGTACAGCCGTCCGCGATTACATCCATGTCGACGATCTTGCGGTCGCCCATATCGCCGCGCTCGAACGGCTGCTGCAGGGCAATCCCGGCGGCGTCTACAATCTCGGCACCGGCACCGGCTATTCAGTGAAGGAGATCGTTGACGCGATCCGCCGCGAGACCGGCGAGGCGGTGCCGGTCGTGATGCGGGAGCGTCGCGCCGGCGATCCGGACATCCTGGTCGCCGATCCCGATCATGCCGAGCGCGAGCTTGGCTTCAAGGCGCGGCATTCCGATCTGCCGACCATCATCCGCTCGGCCTGGGTCTGGCATCAGAAGGCGCATCCGCGCCGCGCTTGAGGCGCGACAGCAAAGCGCAGCGAGGGCGGCTCGTCAATTCAAGTCAGGCGGCGACCGGCGACGTGCGTGCGCCGGCGTTGGCTTGGATATCGGCGTGCTCGCGCGTGACCGACCAGGAGCCGATCTCTTCGCCGTCACGGATCAGATGGACGCTGCGGGCGGCCGATTGGCCGTGGTCGTCGCGGATCATGCGCAACAGGCTCTGCGCCAGGCGGGAATGATCGACCGGAAGCCCAAGGTCAAAAAACTCGTCGCAAAGCGCCGGCAGCGGCTGGCCCTGCGAATCGCGAACATCCATGCGTATCTGTGCCATGGCGCGATTGAACGATAACAAGTGTTTCAGCCCGGTAAATGCGGCCGCGCGTCGGGCCACGCTCGGCACCATGCGATCTGCGCCTCCTGCGTCTGCCGAACCGGCCGTTGCAACTGCGCGATGCCGCGTTCAAGGTGACCTCAGATAAAACGAGAAACGCGGAGACCGCCGGCAAAACGACGGCGGCCGGCAAGGGAAAACCGATGCAGTTCGGCGTGTTCGATCAGAACGACCACGGGCCGTATCCGCTGGCCGAGCAATATGAAAATCGTCTCAGGCTGATCGAATTCTACGATTCTGCCGGGTTTCGCGCCTACCACATGAGTGAGCACCATGCGACGCCGCTCAACATGGCGCCGTCGCCGAGCGTGTTTCTGGCCGCCGTCGCCCAGCGCACCCGGCGGTTGCGTTTCGGCGCGCTGGTCTATGTGCTGCCGGCGCATCATCCGCTGCGGCTTGCCGAGGAAATCTGCATGCTCGATCATCTGAGCGGCGGGCGGGTCGAGCTCGGTATCGGCCGCGGCGCCTCGCCGCACGAGCTGAGCTTTTTCGGCGTCGATCCCGACCAGGCGCAGGAGATGTATGTCGAGGCGTATGATGTGATCATGCAGGCGCTGACGCGGGACCGGGTCGATTTCAACGGCCGGCATTATCGTTTCACGGATGTCCCGATCGATTTGAAGCCGCTGCAGCGTCCGCATCCGCCGCTGTGGTATGCGGCCCCGGTCCCGGATGGCGCCGCGTGGCCGGCGCAGCAGGGAATCAACATCGTCTGCGGCGGACCTGTGTCGCGCGTGCGCGAAACCACCGATCGCTACCGCGCCGAATGGGCGGCGGCAGGACGCGCGCCGGACCAGTTGCCGCTGCTCGGCATCAACCGCTTCGTGCTGGCCGCGGATAGCAACGAGGAGGCGATGGCGCTCGGTCGCCGTGCCTGGCCGGTGTTCTATCGCAGCTTCATGAAGCTCTGGAAGCTGCATGGCACCCAGCCGCGTTATGCCAGGATCCCGGAGGACTTCGACAGCCTCGTGCAGGGCGGCGGCGCCCTGGTCGGTTCGGGCGCGTCGCTGCGCGATCAGGTCAAGCGGCTCGTCGATGGGGCCGGCGTGACCTATCTGATCAGCCAGTTCTCCTTTGGCGATCTGCGCCACGAGGAAGTCATGAACTCGGCCGGCATCTTTGCCCGCGAGGTGCTGCCGATGGCGCAATCGACCGCGCCTTGAAGCCGCGCGGTCAAGCTGCTCCGGCTTGCGCCTGCAGCCCGGTCACCATAGCCTGCACCATGGTCGCGATTTCCCGGCGCAACACGCCGATCGGGACCGCGATCAGCTTCTGCTCCAGCCCGAGCGCGACCATGCCGTGCACGGCCGAAAACAGGCTGCGCGAGGTCACGCTGATCTCTTCCACCGGGCGCTGCGGAAACAGCACAGCGAGCGGCTGATGGATGTGACGAAACAGATGCATCTGATCGCTGACGGCCCAGTCCGGCAAGGGCTTGTCCGGCGCCATGCGGTGCTCGAACAGCGCGCGCCATAGCTCGATATGGGCGGCGGCGAAATCGCAATAGGCGATCGCGATGCGCACCAACCTCTCGGATGGCGCCTGCGGTCCGTTGGCTTCGGCTTCCGACAGCGACAGATCGAGCTGCGCCAGCGTGCGTGAGCCGACCATCAGCACCAGCTCATCGACATCGGCAACCAGATTGTAGACGGCGCCATTGGCGACCCCGATCTCCTGGGCGAGATCGCGTGTCTTGAGGCCGGCCAGTCCTTTCGCGGCCATGGCCCGTTCTGCCGCCTCGACCAGCTGCTCGCGCAGCTTTGCACGTCGTTCCAGTGTTTTGGACATTGTTAACCATACCCCTGAACGTTGCTCAAAATAGTTCTTGAGCATCGCTCATATTTGCGATACGAATTTTCATGAGCAATGCTCATAGCAGGGAGCCAACAATGTTCAAGACCGTTTTGACACTGTTTCGCGGCAGCATCGCCGTGGCCGAGGAGGAATTGCAGGATCGGACGGCGCTCTTGGTCCTGGACCAGCAGATGCGGGATGCCGCGGCTGCGGTCGAGCGAAGCAAGCGCGCGCTGGCGATCGCCATCGCGCAGGACCAGCAGGAGGGCAAGCGCCTGGAAGCGACCTGCGGCCGCATCGCTGACCTCGAGATCCGCGCCGGCGCGGCGCTCGATGGGGAGCGCGATGATCTCGCCCGCGAGGCGGCGCAGGCGATCGCCAATCTCGAAGCTGAACGCGATGCCGCCAAGACGGCGCGGGCGCTGTTCGCAACCGAGATCGCGCGGCTGAAGCGGCATGTTGCCAACGCGGAAGCGCGGATCGGCGAGCTCGATCGCGGCCGGCGCATCGCGCGCGCGTCCGAGGCGGTGCGTGCCCTGCGGCGCGGCGGTATCGAGGCGGCGCGCCCTTACGAATGCACCTTGCCGGAAGCGGAGGCGACATTGAAGCGCCTGCGTGAGCGGCAGATCGAGGCTCAGGCCGCCGACGAGGCGCTGATGGAGCTCGATGCCGCTACAGGCCCTCTCGAGCGTTGCCGAACGACTGGCCGAGCAGGGTTTTGGCCCTCGCATCAAGACCACTGCCGACGACGTGCTGGCGCGCTTGAAAGCACAACGCCCAGCATCTGCCGCCTGACCTGAATTCAAACCGTATCGTCCAACCCACAAGGAGATTGTCATGAACCAGAACGTCCAAGCTCACACCGGTGCCTGGGTTACTTTCACCTACGCGTCCTTCGCCGGCTCCGCCTTTCTCGTTGCCCTCGGCATCTTCTTCCTGCCGATCGATCTCTGGATGAAGGGTTATCTGACGATGGGCATCGTCATGCTGGTGCAGACCTGCGTCACGCTGACCAAGACACTGCGCGACAATCACGAGAGCTCAAGGTTCGTGAACCGGATCGAGGATGCCAAGGCCGAGCGGCTGCTGATGGAAGTCTCCAAGGCGGCGTGAGCCGCGGAGAGCATCGACGACGCTCCAAGGACGGCGGGTGCGCAGTGCATCCGCCGTCGCGCTTGCTTTGCAAAGCCCATTACGCAAGACATCGTTTACCCTGCGATGACGGCGCCGCATGGTGATCAATGTCCTTTAGGGCAAGGCGGCGATGATCGCGCGCAATCAGGGGCAGCAGATGGCGTCTCTCGACAAGGAGAACCCGGCAGCACGAAAAGGACGAAGCTTCGCGGCGCTTGCGCGCCTGCGCGGCTATGCAGCTTTCTGGCTGAAGGCGCTGTCGCAGCCGACCATCGACCTCACCTTGCGCACCGATGCGCGTCAGCTCACCCGCATCGTCGAGTTGCCCGGCCTCTCGCTGCCGCGCGAGGAGCTCGATGCGCTGGTCGCGCAATTGCGCGTGGTCGCCGCCAAGACGCTGCCGGCCGAGAGCCTGACCTATGGCGTCTTCTCCGGCGAACCGGAACGGTTGAAGCGCGCGATCATCACCCTGATCTCCGACGAGGAGACGGGGCAGCCGATTGCCTTCAATGCCTTGTCGGTCATGGATGTGGCGCTCGACGGTGAGCAGGTCGCGGTGACGCATCTTGGTTTGGTGATGGTTGATCCCGACGTGCGCGGCCAAGGCCTGTCCTGGGTGCTCTACGGCCTCACCGCGCTGGTGCTGTTCGCACGCGACGGCCTGCGCCCGAAATGGGTCTCCAACGTCACGCAAGTGCCGGCGGTGGTCGGCATGGTCAGCGACACCTTCTCCGACGTTTATCCGTCGCCGTTGCCGGGCAGCCGCCAAAGCTTTGCGCATCTGCAGATCGCGCGTGGCATCATGGCGTGCCACCGTGGCGTGTTCGGTGTCGGCGACGGTGCCGGCTTCGACGAGACGCGCTTCGTCATCACCGATGCCTATACCGGCGGCTCCGACGCGCTGAAAAAGGCCTTCGAGGTCGCGCCCAAGCACCGCAACGCCATCTACAACGATTTCTGCGCGCGCGAACTCGATTATGCGAGAGGCGACGACGTGCTGCAGATCGGCCGCATCGATCTTTCCGGCGCGCGGCGCTATGTGCTGCGCGAGGTGCCGTCAGGCTCGCTGCCTGCACTGCTCGCAACCTCCGCCGTGCTGGCGCTGCAGCGGCTGGTGTTGCCCCTGATCCACTGGCTGGATGACAGGCGCACCTTCGGCACGCTGCGGCCGAGGCGCGCGGACGCCCACGAGGGGCGCGGCCGATGACGCCTGACATGACCGCCGATTCCATCGTCAATCTCTGCGGCGCGATCGGGCTTTGCGTCGCGATGATGATGTTTTACCGGCGCGATCCCCGAAGTCCGCTGACGTTCCGTCTGCTGGTCGCGCTGGGCGTGATCGCGTGCCTGTTCCTGGTGCGCGGCGCGGCGTGGTGGACCGGCAGCGCCTGGCTCGATCGCGTCTCCGTCGTTCCCGCTGCGCTGATCCCGCTTGGCGCGCTGCTTGTCACCGAGGGCATGTTGCGCCGGCACGCGCCCCGCGCGATCAAGCTGATCGTGCTGATCGGCGGCATCCTGCTCGCCTTTGCCGGCCTGCTCGGCCTGTCGCAATTCGACACGGTCTACGCGATCGCGCTGTCGCTGTTCCAGCTGGCCGGCATCGCGCTTTGCGCGGGCCTGCTTGCGACACGCGACCGCGCCGATCTGATGGCCTCCGAGAACCGCAGCGTGGCGCGGCTGGCGGTCGGCGCGCTGCTGGTGCTGCCGTTCATCCTGACCGATTTCCGGACGCTATTCCCGAACATCCCGGTCCGGCTTGGCGCACTCGGCGCGCTGCTCACCGTCACCGTGATGCTGATCGCCGGCGGCGGCGCCGAGACCCGCCGTCATGGGCTCGTGCTGATGGCGCTGCGGCTGATCAGTTCGGCGCTGCTCGGGCTTGCTGCGGCCTTCATCGCGCCTGACGTCGATGCCGCGCAACTCATCCGCTTCTGCGCCGTGGCGGTCGCCGGCGTGCTCACCATCGCCCTGATGACCGACACGTTGCGCGCGCTGTTCGAATCGCAGGAGCCGGGCGTGTTGAACTCGGTCGCGTCCTCTCCGGCGCGCAGCCGCGACGAGCTGATCGCCGAGCTTGCGCGTCATTCGATCTTCGAGAGCGCGCGCCGTTACCGCGAAGGCGAGCTTGCCGCCTACGACCCGCCGCTGCTGCGTGAGTTCCTCTCAAGCCGCCGGGTGCTGCGCCGGCCGGACGCGCCCTGGGGATTGCCCTCGACCGATCCTGCGGTCGAGCGCATGGTGTCGCTGATGGCGGCCAACAGCGCAACGCACGTCATCGTGCTGTCACACGATCCGGTGGATCTGATCGTGCTGGCCGTGCCGGTAACCTCGGCCGATCCGGCCACCGAGACCGCGCTTGCGCTGGTGCGGCGGCTGCTCGCGTCGACGCCGGAGGCGGCATGACCGGCGATTTGGCCGTCGCGAAGCCGTTGCGGAACATCGCCAGAGCTCAAAACCAGCTACCGTCCGCCTGATTCTGGTCCCGGTTCTGTACAAGTGGGACGCACCGCCTTGCCGGTGGCAGCACGCATCGTGTAGACCTCGGTTGTGCTGCGCCTGCTGTCAAATCGTCATGTCACGATGGCAAGAGGTCGCCGGCAAAGGCTTTCGATTCATCTGGGCGGGCGATATGTCGAAACAGTCGATGCGGGAAGAGGCAGAGCGGCTGGTCCGCGAGGCCATGGAGAAGCGGACGCTCGCGATCAAGCAGGGCAACACGCGGATCGAGGCCGTATGCGGCAAATGCGGCGCGCCGAACCGGCTTTCGGCCGAGCGCGGCACCACGCGGGTCAAGTACACCTGCAAGGAATGCGGCCACAAGCAGGAGACGCTGTAGGCCAGCGGTCGTCGTTTCGCGTCAGTTGCGAGCGAACGCGACGTGTCCGCCATAGCCCGAAGGGCGGTGGCGGAAGCAATCCAGAGCCAAGATGGAACTCTGGATTGCTTCGTCGCTTACGCTCCTCGCAATGACGACGTCCTACTTCACCGCCTCGCAGACCGTGACGTGCTCATCCGCGCCGCCAGCGGCGCGCGTCGCGAGACGCTGCGCCACCACGCCGTCCAGCGCGTCGCGGTCGCTGGGAAGCTTCACGCTCATGCCGCCGGAGAAGCTTGATCCAGTCGGCGAAGCGGTCGCTGGAGACCGCGATGATCACGGGAATGTCGGCGGCGAGCGCCCGCTCGATCAGAAAGCCGAGTCCCTTGCCGTCGCGTTCCCGCTTGCCGAAGCGATTGATGATGAGGAGATCGGCGCCGGCCGCGAGCGCGTCGGCGACCGCGCGCCGGCATCCTGCAGCCGCGCCAGATCGAGCTTGCAGCCGGTCGTCCTGGGCTCGGCGGCTGCGCGAGCAGCAGCATCTCGCCGTTGTGCACCAGCACGGCCGACAGGCTGGAATCGGCGCATTGGCCAGTCTGCACCATGCCGACCACGCGGCAACCCTGTGCGTTCAGTCTCGGCGGCGAAATCGCGCAGGACCGCATCGGGATCGTCATGGTCGTCATAGACCAGGGCGGCGAGATCGCATTGGGCGTCGAACATGATGGCCTGCTCGTGGTCAGCGAGAGGAGGCGACCGCGGCGCCATAGCGCGTCGCGGTCGCAATTGTTGGATCAGGCGGTCGCGCCGGGGCCGTTGATGATCTGGAGCTGGGTGAATTCGGCCAGGCCTTCCTCGGCGAACTCGGTGCCGATGCCCGACTGCTTGGCGCCGCCGAACGGGATGTGCGGGGCCATGTCGAGATGCTTGTTGATCCACACCGTGCCGGCCTCGATCCGGCTCGCGACCTCATGGGCGCGCTTCGGTATCGGACGACCAGACCGAGGCGCCGAGGCCGTAGCTGGTGGCGTTGGCGCGGCGGATCACGTCGTCCTTGTCGGAATATTTGATCACCGGCAGCACCGGGCCGAACTGCTCCTCGTCGACCAGCCGCGAGCCCTCCTCGATGTCGCGCACGATGGTCGGCTCGATGAAATAGCCGGGCCGGTCCATCGCTGCGCCGCCGGCGATCACCTTGCCGTTCTTGCGCGCGTCGTCGAGGAAGGCCTTCACCTTCTCGTACTGCATCTTGTTCTGCAGCGGCCCGAGCTTGGTGCCCTGCTTGGAGCCGTCGTCGACCACCGTGTTCTTGGCGATCGCGACCAGCTCGTTGCAGATCTCGTCGTAGACGCTCTCATGCACGTAGAGCCGCTTGATCGCCAGGCAGACCTGGCCGGAGTTCTGGAACGCGCCTTCGAAGATGCCGGGCGCGACCTTCTTCGGATCGACGTCGTCGAGCACGATGCCGGCGTCGTTGCCGCCGAGCTCGAGCGTGATGCGCTTCAAGGTCTGCGCCGCGCTCGCCATCACCTTCTGGCCGGTCGCGGTCGAGCCGGTGAAGGAGATCTTGCGGATGTCCGGGTGCTTGGTCATGTGGTCGCCGAGGTCGTTGGCGTCGGCGATGACGTTGAGCACGCCCTTCGGCAGGATGTCCTTGACCAGCTCGGCAAACTGCAGGGTCGCCAGCGGCGTGGTCGGCGCCGGCTTCACCACCAGCGTGTTGCCGGCGAGCAGCGCCGACGGCAGCTTGAAGCTCAGGATCAGCAGCGGATAGTTCCAGGGCATGATCGCGCCGACGACGCCGAGCGGGCGGCGATAGGCCTCGACCTTGCGGTCGCCGGAATCCTCGATCACCTTCATCGGCAGGTCGAGCGAGCCGAGATAGCGGAAGAACGCCGCCATGCCCATCACTTCGCCGGTGGCATCGGCCAGCGGCTTGCCCTGCTCGCTGGTCAGGAGGCGCGCCAGTTCGCCCGCATTGGCCTCGATGATATCGGCCATCTTGATCACGAGCTTGCGGCGCTCGTCGATCGGGGTCGCGGCCCAGGCCGGGATAGGCCGCCTTGGCCGCGGCCACCGCGCGGTCGAGCTGCTCCTTGGAGGCGCGCGGGCACTGCGCCAGCACCTCCTCGGTCGCGGGATTGAGCACCGGCATGGTGAGGTCGCCGGGCACCATCTGCCCGTCGATCAGAAGATTGTAGTCGCTCATAGGCTTTGCTCTCCCTTTGGAACGGGCCGCTGGTCCGGCCTCGTTATATCCATCCATATATCACGGTGCGAGCCGCTGCGCCATGCCACAACTTTTGTGGCGCAACTTGGGAACGTTCCAGCCTGGAATAGCTCCGGATGCCGCCAGCGGTCCCGCATTGCGGTTATAGTCGCCGGACCGGACCGTGGCGGCTGGACTTGGCTCGTGGTCGCGATATAGTCCAGTAAATATAACGAGACCGCCCGGAGACGATAGGCCGATGGAGATCGAACCGCGTTCGCTGACCTCATGCGAAATTGCGCGATGATGGCGGCGCCGTGTCTCTCGGCTTCATCGATGCGGAGGGCAGGTCGGACCAGCCGAAGCTGTCGTTGAACCAGGTCGGCGCGCTGGCGATGACGCTGCCCGCGCTGATCGACAAGGCGCTGCAGACCCGCTTTGGCGATGCCTCCTGCGCTACGCCTATCCCCTGGCGTCATGGGCGGTCGAGCAGTCGTCCGATCCGACCCAGGGCATGCTGACCTTCCGCACCGTCGATGGCTTCTCGGTCTGCTTCTCGATTCCCGCGCGCGCAGCAGAGCGAACTCGGCGAGGCGCTGGTGGCGCAGTCGGCTAAGGTGACCATCAGAGCGAATTGACGCCGAAGATATTCGTGCGCTCTTTCCACACCGATCATTGCGAGGAGCACTTGCGACGAAGCAATCCAGAGCCATCGTGTAGCTCTGGATTGCTTCGCTACGCTCGCAATGACGGTGGAGGGACCTACTTCCCCTTCACGAACGCCGCGAACGCCTCGGCATAATCCGGATGCCAGCGCGACAGCGGCGGGCGGTTCTCGACGATGTCGCCGGCCGCCCACAGCATGCGCCGCTCGTCGAGCGAGCGCGGCACGTCGTTGTCGGGGCAGAGGATGTAGAAGTCGCCGGCCTCGAGTGCGCTCGAGCATGAAATCGACGGTCTGCTCCGGCGTCCAGGCCGCGGCCGGCTTCTCGGTGCGGCCGCGGCGGTGAGCCCGGTGAAGACGAAGCCGGGGATCAGGAGATGCGCCGTGATCTGGCATTTGTCGGTGTTGCGCAGCTCGTGCTGCAGCGCCTCGGTGAACGCCTTCACGCCGGCCTTGGAGACGTTGTAGGCGGGATTGCCGGGCGGCGTGGTGATGCCCTGCTTGGAGCCGGTGTTGATGATCAGCCCGGGACGGCCGCGCGCGATCATGTGGGGCGCGAATGCCTGCGTGCCGTTGATGATGCCCCAGAGATTGACGGCGAGGATCCGCTGCCAGTTCTCGCGCGGGCCGAACATGCTGGCTGCCGGGCTGGATGCCGGCATTGTTCATCAGCACGTCGGTGCCGCCGAAGCGCTTGCGCACCGCGTGCTCCAACTCCGCGACGCTGTCGAAGCTGCTGACATCGACCGCTGCGGCTCATGATCGCAGCCGCGCCGCGCTTCGCGATCGCTGACAGTTTTGTGGCGGCGTCCTTCAGCCTGGCGGCATCGACATCGGCGATGCAGACCTTCATGCCGGCGCTGGCGAAGCGCATCGCGGCGGCAAGGCCGATGCCGGAAGCGCCGCCGGTGATGACGGCGGTGTGATCGGGCGACAGGGCAGGGTGGGGCACGTTGAAATCTCCCGGCGGTTGTGCTCGTGATGCTGCGCGCGATTATGCCACACTCATATGGCGCGCATCCACGCTGCCGGCATGGGAGGTCTTCAGCTGCGGCGTCCCGCTTGCTTTACGTCGCGGCGGACGCGCTGTAGATTTGCCGACATAACGGGCCGCCCCGCGCCACAACATCAAACATCCAGCGTACATCAAGGGAGAACATCATGGCTGTGACCCAGGCCATTCCGATCACGCGCCATCCTTATGCGGATGGTTCCTACAAGAAGATGCTGATCGACGGCAAATGGGTCGACGCCGCCTCCGGCAAGAAGCTTCGAGACCCTCAACCCCGCCACCGGCGAACTGCTCGCCACCGTCGCCGAGGGCGATGCCGAGGACATCAACCGCGCCGTTGCCGCGGCGCGCCGCGCCTTCGAAGGGCCGTGGAGCAAGGTCAAGCCGTTCGAGCGGCAGAGCGCTGCTGCTCAAGCTCGCCGATCTCGTCGAGAAGAATTTCGAGGAGCTGTCGCAGCTCGACACGCTCGACATGGGCGCGCCGATCAGCCGCACCCGCGGCAACAAGCTGCGCGTGCTCGGCATGCTGCGCTATTATGCGGGGCAGGCCACCGCGCTGCATGGCGAGACCATCGAGAACTCGCTGCCGGGCGAAATCTTCTCCTACACGCTGAAGGAGCCGGTCGGCGTGGTCGGCGCCATCATTCCCTGGAACGGCCCGCTCGGCGCCAGCGATCTGGAAGATCGGCCCGGCGATCGCGACCGGCTGCACCGTGGTGCTGAAGCCGGCCGAAGAGGCGCCGCTGACCTCGCTGCGGCTCGCCGAACTGTGCATGGAAGCCGGCATTCCCGCCGGCGTCGTCAATGTGGTGCCGGGCTATGGCGAGACCGCGGGTGCGGCGCTCGCCTCGCATCCCGATGTCGACAAGGTCGCCTTCACCGGCTCGCACGTCACGGGACAGTCGATCATCCGGGCCTCGGCCGGCAATCTCAAGCGCGTCTCGCTCGAGCTCGGCGGCAAGTCGCCGGACATCGTGTTCGCCGATGCCGATCTCGATGCGGCGGTGCCGGGCGCGGCGATGGCGGTGTTCGCCAATTCCGGCCAGATCTGCAGCGCCGGCACGCGGCTGTTCGTCGAGAGCAAGATCTATGACGAGTTCGTCGGCCGCGTCGCCGAATTCGGCAAGAAGCTCAAGGTCGGCAACGGCCTCGATCCCAACACGCAGATCGGCCCGCTGGTGTCGCAGCAGCAGTATCGATCGCGTCTCCGGCTATCTCGTCGATCGGCCAGAAGGAAGGCGCCAAGGCGCTGGCCGGCGGCGCGCGGCTGACCGAAGGCGCGCTGTCGAAGGGCTATTTCGTGCCGCCGACGGTGTTCGCCAACGTCCAGGACAACATGCGGATCGCGCAGGAGGAGATTTTCGGCCCGGTGATCTCGGCGATCTCGTTCAAGGACAGCGACGACCTGATCAAGCGCGCCAACGCCACCACCTTCGGCCTCGGCTCCGGCGTGTGGACCACCAATGTCAGCAAGGCGCATCAGCGTCGCCAAGGCGCTGCGCGCCGGCTCGGTCTGGGTCAATTGCTACCAGGCGATGGACCCGGCGGTGCCGTTCGGCGGCTACAAGATGAGCGGCTACGGCCGCGAGTCCGGCAAGCAGCACGTCGAGGAATATCTCAACGTCAAGGCGGTCTGGATCAAGACGGCTTGATGCGTTGCTCACTATCTCCCCGCACGCCGGTGCACGCTCGTCCGCGCCTTGCGGGAGAGGGTGGCGATCAGGATCGAACGTCGGTGAGAGTCGCAGCCGCATCCCGCGCCTGGCGAGCCGATCCTCTCCCGCAAGGGTAGAGGGTGCACCTCCGTTGTGAGATAGCAAGTTGGCCGCTGCTACCTCCCTGCGACTCTTCTTCGGCTTGCTCGATGTCGCTGCGCAGCGCCGGCGAGTCCTTCCGCACGGCGCTCGCCGCGTCGCGCTCGATCTTGCGATAGCGCGCGACCAGCGACTGCGCCGAACGGCGTCAGCGCCGCGCCGCCGCCGTTCTTGCCGCCGGTCTGCCGCTCCACGGCGGCGCTGCCGGCAGATGCGGTTGATCTCGTCGACCAGGTCCCAGGCGCGCTTGTAGGACATGTCCATGGCGCGGCCGGCGGCCGAGATCGAGCCGCACTGGCCGGATGTTCTCGAGCAGCTGCGATCTTGCCCGGCCCGATCCGGCCCTCGGTATCGAGGTCGATGCGCACGCTGAGGGAGGGAAGGGCGCTGCGATTTCGTCATGGGCGCAATGCTTTCTCAAGCCGCGCCCGACATTGCCACTCGCAGCCGTTTCCGAACAAGATGACGCCGTACTATCGGACCATTGGACAAGAATTCGGGGCAGAGCATGAACTTTCCTGCGCTGTTTTCGCCGCTCAAGATCGGCCCGTATCGAGCTCGCAGCACCGCGTCGCGATGGCGCCGTTGACGCGGATGCGGGCGGCGAAGCCGCGCACCTTGGCGCCGCAGCGCGCTCAATGCCGAATATTACGCGCAGCGTGCGACGCCGGGCGGCCTCTTGATCGCCGAGGCTTCGCCGGTGCTGCCGACCGGGTTCGGCAATCCGGCGTGCCCGGCATCTATAGCGAGGCGCAAATCGCCGGCTGGCGCGAGGTGACCGACGCGGTGCATGCCAAGGGCGGCGTCATCTTCCTGCAGCTGTGGCACGTCGGACGCGTCTCGCATTCCTCGTACCAGCCGAGCGGCGCATTGCCGGTCGCGCCATCCGCGGTCGCCATCGGCCGCGATTTGAAGACCATGACAGCTGACGGCAAGGTCGTCGTCCTACGAGACGCCGCGCGCGCTGGAGACCGATGAAATCCCCGGCATCGTCGACGCCTATGCGCAAGGCGGCGCGCAACGCGCTAACCGCCGGCTTCGACGGCGTCGAGATACATGGCGCCAATGGCTATCTGATCGAGCAGTTCCTGCAGTCGCACACCAACCAGCGCACCGACCGCTATGGCGGTTCGATCGACAACCGCATCGCGCTTCCTGCTGGAGGTGACGCAGGCCGTGATCGACGTCTGGGGCGCCGACCGCGTCGGCGTGCGGCTGTCGCCTTACGGCATCGCCAATGGCTCCGGCGAGCCGGACCCGATGCCGCTCTACACGCCACGCGGTCGAGGCGCTCAATGCGCTGGGACTTGCCTATCTGCATTTGCATCGAGCCGCGTTCCTCCGGTGCCGGCCGCGCCGACGTCAATTGGCAGAACGTGCCCTCGGCGATGGTGCTGTTTCGCCCGATCTGGAACGGCGTGCTGATCGCAGCCGGCGGCTTCACCGGCGACAGCGCCAATGCCGCGATCGCCGAAGGCCATGCCGATGCCGTCGCCTTCGGCCGCTATTTCATCTCCAATCCGGATCTGCCGCGGCGTTTGCAGCACGGCTTCCCGTTGACGCCCTATCAACCGCGCCGACCTTCTATGGCGGCGCGGAGAAGGGATATACGGATTATCCGGCCTATGACGAGATGGCTGAGGCGTGAGCGTCCGAGTAACGTCATTGCGAGCGAAGCGAAGCAATCCAGAAACCACCCGACGATTCTGGATTGCTTCGTCGCTTGCGCTCCTCGCAATGACGGTGAGGAGATAATTTGCCATGCCCAAATCCGCTCCCGCCGGCGTCGCCTCTGGCCAATGCCTGTGCGGCCGCGTCGCCTTTGAGATCGACGTGCCGGCGCGCTGGGCGTGGCACGATCATTCCGCCGCCAGCCGGCGCGCGCATGGCGCGGCCTACGCGACCTATGTCGGCAGCTGGCGCAAGCGCTTTCGTATCACCAAGGGCGAAGACGCGATCTCGCGTTACGAGGACGACGCTACGAAGACGGTGCGCAGCTTCTGCGGCGGCTGCGGCTCGCCGCTGTTCTACGAGCGCGCCCGAGGGCCGCATATGGTCAACATCCCGCGCGCGCTGTTCACCTCGCGCACCGGCCGCGAGCCGCTCTATCACATCGCCATCGAGGAGACGCCGGACTGGGCCTACACCGGCGCGCCGCTGGTGCCGCTGAAAGGCTATCCCGGCGTGGTCTGGCAGCGCGCACAGCGCAAGAAGCGCGGCGACCGCGAGGGCATGTTCTGACGCGGGCACGGCCGGCTTGCATTGCAGCCATGAGCGCGCTCCATTGAAGCCGGTCGGATGATCGGCAAAGATCGCAACACGCCCGCGCCACGATCGCTGGCCGGAGGAAATCGATGAAGAACCGCATCACCGGACGCTCGGCCTTTCTGGCGCTGCTCAAGGACGAGGGCATCACCCATCTGTTCGGCAATCCCGGCACCACCGAGCTGCCGATCATGCATGCGCTGAAGGATCATCCTGATCTCACTTACGTGATGGCGATGCAGGAGAGCCTCGTGGTGGCGATCGCCGACGGTTTTAGCCGCGCCTCGGGCCGGCTGGTCGCCTGCAACGTCCATGTCGCGCCCGGTCTCGGCAATGCGATGGGCTCGCTCTACAACGCGCAGTTCACCGGCACGCCGATGATCCTCACCGCCGGCCAGCAGGAGCAGGGCCACGGCCTGATGGAGCCCCTGCTGTATGGCCCGCTGGTGCGGATGGCAGAGCCGCTGGTGAAATGGGCGGTCGAGGTGACGCGGCTGGAGGACCTGCCGCGCATCGTGCGCCGCGCCGCCAAGGTCGCGACCACGCCGCCGACCGGGCCCGTATTCATCTCGCTGCCCGGCGATATCCTTAATGCCGAGGCCGGTATCGAGCTTGGCCGCTCGACTCGCATTGATGCGCGGGTCAGGCCGTCCGATGAGGCGCTGCAGGCGGTCGCGCAGCGCATCCTGAAAGCGCAGCGGCCGGTCATCATCACCGGCGATGAGATCGTCAAAAGCGACGCGCTGGCGGAGGCCGCGCGGTTTGCTGAGACCCTCGGCTGTCCGGTCTATCAGCAGTCGGCGCCCTATGGCGCGCACTTCCCCTCCGAAAGCCCGTGCTTCATGGGTGCGCTGTCACGCGCGCAGAAGCAGGTGCGCGAGCTGCTGTCGCCCTATGACCTGCTGATCGTGCTCGGCGCCGATCCGCTGCGGATGTCCGTGCACAGCGAGATCGAGCCGCTGCCTGACGGCTTGCCGATCGTGCAGATCGGGCTGGTCGATTGGGAGCTGGGCAAGAACTTTGGCGCTGAGATCGCGCTCAAGGCCGATGTGCGGGAAACACTGCGCGCGCTGACGCCGCTGTTGCAGGAGAGCGGCGGCGCGGCGTTGGCCCAGCGCGCAAAGCAGGGCATCGCCGAGTTATCCGTCGAAAAACTGGACGGCGCGGCGCAAGGCTCTGGTCGAGCAGATTGGAAAGGCAAGCGAAAGGTCGCCGATCGATCCGGACTATCTGGCGCTGCAGGTGGCGGACGCGATGCCCGCCCACGCGATCCTGGTCGATGAAGGCCTGACCTCGTCGCGCCATATGACGGGCTTACGGCCCTATCGCGATCGCTACGGCTATCACGCGCTCGCCTCCGGCGGCATCGGCTGGGGCCTGCCGGCGTCGGTCGGCGTCAGCCTCGCCAATCCGGATCGTCCTGTGGTGTGCTATTCCGGCGACGGCAGCGCGATGTATTCGATCCAGGCTCTGTGGACTGCGGCGCATCACAAGCTGCCGCTCTCGGTCGTCATCGTCAACAATGGCGGCTATCGCATCATCAAGCAGCGGCTGCTCTCGTTCCATGGCGACGACAATTATGTCGGGATGGACTTCATCGATCCGCCGGTCGATTTCGCGGGCATGGCGCGGTCGCTCGGGCTGGAGGCCATCCGCATCTCGGATCCGCGCGAGCTGAAATCGAAACTGTCTGACGCGTTCAATCGCCCGGGCGCGAAGCTGATCGAAGTGATGGTGAGCAACGCGGTGAACTGAGCCCAGGTTCACGGTGTGATGGTGCGCGAAGCCACTTCGCTCGCGGCCTATCGGCCGGCGCCGTCCTGCGCTTGCGCCCGGACGGACGGCATGTAGATCTGCGCGTAGCCTTCCTTGATCGCGGCCGTGATGGTGTCGAGGCGGCGATCGATGTGCTTCTCCAGCACCGCGACGCAAGCCGCTTCGTCGCGCGCTTTCAGCGCCACCACGACAGCGCGATGCTCGGCCTGGGTGGTGTTGCGGTTGATGCCGTTCATGTCGATCCAGCGCACGAAGCGGATGCGCGCGTTGACGTTACGCAGCACGCGCAGCATCTCGGCATTATCGGACATCGCCATCAGCCGCTCGTGGAAGGTCTCGTCCAGCGCCACCAGCTCGACCGACGAGCGTTCGCCGGGATCGGGCCCGGTGGCGTCGAGGAAGGCGAGCAGCGCGTCGATGTCTTCGTCCTTGGCGCGCTTCAGCGCCAGCCGCACCGAGGCGACCTCGATCGATTTGCGCAGCTCATAAAGATCGAATATCTCGTGCGCATCGAGCTCGCGGCAGAAGAAGCCGCGCCCCGGCGCAAAGCGCAGGAAGCCCTCGGTGTTGAGACGGTTCAGCGCTTCGCGCAACGGCGTGCGGCTGACGCCGAGCCGCTTTGCCAGCTCGCCCTCATTGAGCCGTTCGCCCGGCTTGAACTCATAGCTCACGGCCATCGCCTTGAGCTGCTCGTAGACCCGGTCGACGACGCTGTCAGAATTGATTTCGGCGTTTGTCATGTGAGCGTGTTTCTCAACCCGGATCAGGATACATCAGCGCAAGGCAAGTCGGGACCGCTGCGCAGCAAAACCTGTGGATCGCCGGTCATGCGAAGGCGCGCGGCCGCAGGCCGGCGTGAAACCAGGTGATCATCGAGTAGATGTCGTAGACCGGAAGTCCGACCTCGCGCTGCAGGGCAGCCGCATAGGGTGGCATGTTGGTGCATTCGAGCACGATCGCGCCGACATCCGGGTTGTTGGCGACCAGCTCCTTGCCGGCCTCGACGACATCGCGCTCGGCGAGATCGATGTCCATGTCCTCCTTCTCTGCCTTGATCAGGACCCGGAAGAATTCCTTGCCGTTCTCGGTGCCGACCAGCGGCGTATCCAGCGGCACGCCGGCGCCTTCGAGATGCGCAGGGCTCAGCGTCGAGCCCGAGACGGTGACGAGACCGACGCGCTTGCCGGGCGGCAAGGTCGCCTGCACCCACGGCACCTGCATCAGCGACGAGGTCGCGACCGGCACGCCGACGGCGGCCGCGAGTTCCTTCTGGAACAGCGCCAGGAAGCCGCAATTGGTGGTGATGGCTTCAGCGCCGAGCCGCACCAGCTCCTTGGCCGCCGCAATGAAGTCCGGCAGCGTGCCGGCTGCGCCCTTCAGCACCACCTTTTCCGGTGTTGCGCCCTCGACCACGCGATAGAGCACCGGGAAGGGCCACGTCGTGCCATTGCCCATGTCGCCGGGGATGCGCGGGAATTTTGCCTCCAGCATCAGGATGCCAAGCGGCGCGCCGTAGAGCGCCTTGCCGCCGCGGGCGATACGAGAGGAGGAGAGCGTGGTCATGAGCGGGCCTCGGATTGCGGTGTCAAAGAAAGCGGCTTGGCGCGAACGGCGCCAATGGGATGTCCAGCTTCTTGTGGCCGAGAAGCTGCGCGACCACGCGGCCGGTGCGCGCCGAAGCGACCAGGCCGACATGGCCATGGCCGAACGCGTAGACCACGTCATCGGTCGCGCGCGCATAGCCGATGCAGGGACGGCCGTCGGGCATGCTCGGACGGTGACCGAACCAGGTCTTGATCCTGCTCGCCGGCAGATCCTTCGGCAGTTTCGGAAACATGCTGAGCAGATGGCCGCGGAGGATATCGGCGCGCGCCCAGTTCGGCGGCGCGTCGAGGCCTGCGAGCTCCACGGTGCCCGCGGCTCGCAGACCTTGCTCGGTCCAGTTGACGACCATCTTGGCATCGGCCGCCATCATCGAGGTGCGCGGGCCGACGCCCGGATCCTCGATCATGACGTGATAGCCGCGCTCGGTCTCCAGCGGCAAGGGATCGCCGATCGAGGCGGCCAGCGCCTTCGAATGGGCGCCGGCGGCGACGACGACCTTGCCGCAGGCGATCTCGCCCTGGTCGGTGGCGACGCCGACGAGCTTGCCGTTCGACAGCCTGATCGCCTTGGCTTTCGCCGTGACGAACAGCGCACCGCGCGTCTGCGCGAGCTCGGCCAACGCCGCGACATAGCGGCCGGGATTGCGGCAGCGTCCGGCTTCATCGACCAGGAGGCCGAACACATAGCGTGGATGCAAGTCAGGCTCGCGCTGGCGCATCTCGTCGGCTGATAGTTCGAGCCAGTCGATGCCGACGCGCTTGCGGATGCGCCAGCCGAGCTCGTTCTCCGGCTGGAAGCGCGAGGTGAAGGCGTGCATCACGCCATTGCGCTCGATCAGTTCGGGAACGCCGGCTTCCTCGGCGAGCTGCTTGTGCAGCGAGGGCGCATCCTTCAGCAAAGGACGCAGTCCGCGCGCCGTTTCCTCGACCTTGGCTTCGGTCCAGCCGGACCAGAGATAGCTGATCAGCCAGGGCAGGATCTTCGGAAGATAGGACCAGCGGATCGCCAGCGGTCCCATCGGGTCCATCAGATAGCCCGGGACCTTCTTCCAGACTCCGGGCTCGGCCGGCGGGATGACCGAATGCGACGACAGCCAGCCGGCATTGCCGTAGCTCGCTGCCTGGGTGTCGCCGGGCTTGCCGGGATCGATCAGCGTCACGCTTGTAGCCGTCGCGCAGCGCCTCGATGGCGCTGATGACGCCGACCGCACCGGCGCCGATGATCGCGACGTGACGCGCGTTGTTGTTGTCAGCCTGGGACGCCATTTCGTCTCAACCCTTCGCCGGAACGAAATCCTTGCCGACCGACTGCGCGCGCGGATCAAGGAAACAGTGCAGGATCGACGGCTTGCCCGATGCCAGCGCGCGTTCGAACGCCGGCGCGAACTCTTCGGTGCGCTCGACCCGCTCGCCATGACCGCCGAACGCCTTGGCGTATGCCGCGAAGTCGGGATTCTTCAACTGCGTGCCGACCACGCGACCCGGATAGTCGCGCTCCTGGTGCATGCGGATGGTGCCGTACTGACCGTTGTCGATCACGACGACGATGAGCGCGGCGTCGTATTGCACGGCCGTGGCGAACTCCTGGCCGTTCATCAGGAAGCAGCCGTCGCCGGCGAAGGCGACGACGACACGTTCCGGATAGTGCCGCTTCGCCAGCACCGCGGCCGGCACGCCATAGCCCATCGAGCCGGAGGTCGGCGCGAGCTGGGCCGCGAAGGTGTGAAAGCGGTGGTGGCGATGGATCCAGCCGGCATAATTGCCGGCGCCGTTGCAGACGATGGCATCCTTCGGCAGCCGATCGCGCAGCCACGCGATCACCTTGCCATATTGGAATTCGCCGGGCAGCTTACGCGGCGTCCCGGTCCAGTCGAGATAGTCGGCGTGCGCCTTTGCGGCGCTGCCTTTCCACGCCGGGCTTGCCTTGGGCTGCAACGCCGCCGACGGCCTGGGAAAAAGCGGCGGGGCTGGCCTGGATCGCCAATGTCGGCTGGTAGACGCGACCGAGCTCTTCCGCGCCCGGATGCACGTGCACGAGCTTCTGTGCCGGCGAGGGGATGTCGAGCAGCGTGTAGGAAGAGGAAGGCATCTCCGACAGCCGGCCGCCGATGAGGACGATGAGGTCGGCGCCGGTGATGCGCGCCTTCAGTCGCGGATCGGGGCCGATGCCGAGATCGCCGGCGTAGTTGGGATGATCGGCATCGAACAGCGAGGCGCGGCGGAACGAGGTCGCGACCGGCAGATCGAAGCGTTCGGCAAAACCGGCGATGCGCTTGCACGCGTCAGCGTCCCAGCCGGAGCCGCCGAGCACGACGATGGGCGCCTTGGCCTGCGCCAGCAGGGTCTCGAAGCCTGCGATATCGGCCGGCGCCGGCCAGCTCACCGCCGGCGTCACGCGCGGCGCATCGCTGACGGCGGCTGTCTCGACCAGCATGTTCTCCGGCAGCGCGATTACGACAGGGCCGGGACGGCCTTGCGTGGCGACGCGGAAGGCGCGCGCGACCAGCTCGGGAACACGGTCCGGCGTGTCGATTTCGACTACCCATTTCGCCATGCTGCCGAAGAAGGCCTTGTAGTCGACCTCCTGGAACGCCTCGCGCTCGCGCATGGATGTGTCGACCTGGCCGATGAACAGGATCATCGGCGTGGAGTCCTGCATGGCGATATGGACGCCATGGCTGGCGTTGGTGGCGCCGGGACCGCGGGTGACGAAGCAGATGCCGGGACGGCCCGTCAGCTTGCCGTAGGCCTCCGCCATCATCGCGGCACCGCCTTCGGCGCGGCAGATCATGACGTCGATCTTGCTGTCATGCATCGCGTCGAGCGCGGCGAGATAGCTCTCGCCGGGCACGCAGGTCACGCGCTCCACGCCCTGGATCGCCAGCTGGTCGATCAGGATCTGGCCACCGGTGCGCATATTGCTCTTGGTCTGATTCTGCTCGCTCATGACAGCTCCCTGCAGGCGTTGGCGATGCGTCGGATCGCTTCACGCAGATCTTGTTCTGATGCGGCGTAGGACAGGCGGAAAAACGGCGCAAGGCCGAAACAGCTGCCGGGCACGCCGGCAACGTCGTGATGCTCGAGCAGATAGCGGCAGAACGCGCTGTCGCTGTCGATTGTCACGCCCTGCGGCATGCGCTTGCCGATCAGCCCGGCGCAGCCGGCATAGACGTAGAATGCGCCCTCAGGCTTGCGGCAGACGATGCCGTCGATCGCATTGAGACCTTCGACCAGGATGTCCCGGCGCCTCTGGAAGGCAGCGCGGCGCGCGATCAACAAATCCTGCGGGCCGTTCAGCGCGGCGATCGCCGCCGCCTGGCTGACCGAGGACGGATTGGTCGTGCTCTGGCTCTGCACCACGGCCATTGCCGCGATCAGCTCGCGCGGCCCGCCGCCATAGCCGAGGCGCCAGCCGGTCATCGCATAAGCCTTGGAGACGCCATTGACGGTCAAGGTGCGCGACTTCAGCTCGGGCGCGAGCTGGGCTGCGGTGACGAACTTCATGTCGTCATAGATCAAATGTTCGTAGATGTCGTCCTGCATCAGCCAGACATGCGGATGGCGCTTGAGCACATCGAGGATCGGCTGCAGCTGCTCGGCGGAATAGGCAGCGCCGGTCGGGTTCGACGGCGAGTTCAGCATCAGCCAGCGGGTGCGCGGCGTGATCGCGGCCTCCAACTGCTCGGCCTGCAGCCGGAAGCCATTGTTGTCGCCGCAGACCACATGAACCGGCGTGCCCTCGGCGATCAGCACCATGTCGATGTAGCTGGTCCAGCAGGGCACCGCGAGGATCACCTCGTCGCCCGGATTGAGCGTCGCCATCAACGCGTTGTGGATCACCTGCTTGGCGCCGGCGCCCGCGGTGATCTCATCCAGCGCGTAGTCGATGCCGTTCTCGCGGCGGAATTTGTCCGATATCGCCTGCTTCAGCTCCACTGAGCCATCCAGCGTCGTGTATTTGGTCTGCCCCGCGCGGATCGCTGCCTCTGCGGCGGCCTTGACATGGTCAGGCGTGTCGAAATCCGGCTCGCCGGCGCCGAGCACGATCACCGGGCGTCCGGCGCGCTTCAGGCGGGCTGCGGTCGCGCCGATCTTCAGGATCTCGGAGACGCCGATCGCGCTGATGCGCTTCGCAGCCTGGAAGCCTGATGCCGGTGAAGTCATGAAGGTCATAAGCGTCTGCTCAAATGATAAAGGGCTCCGCGATGCGGAGCCCTTGTCAGGTCAGCGTGCAGCGATGGCGATGATCTCGATCCGGTAGGCAGGATCGGCCAGATTGGAGGTGCCGCAGGCGCGCGACGGCGTCTGGCCCTGCACGACCCAGGCGTCGTAGACCGCGTTCATGGCATTGAAGTCGTCCATCGTCTTTAGCCAGATCTGGACGCTGAGCAGGCGCGACTTGTTAGTGCCGGCCTGCTTGAGCAGGTCGTCGATCTTGGCCAGCACCTCAGCGGTCTGCCTGGTGATATCGCCGGCCTTGTCGTCGGCGACCTGGCCGGCGAGGAAGACGAGATCCCCGAATACGGAGGCGCGACTGCGCCTTGTGTTCTGGTCGATGCGAACGATGTCGGTCATGGCAAATCCTTGTGCAATGAGATCAGCGGCCGGTCTTGATGATCCGCCTGACATGATCGAGCGCGGCGCCGATCAGATTGTCGCTTGCCTCCGGCGTGCGGAACGCCGAATGCGCCGACAGCGTCACATTGGGCAGCGTGGTCAGCACATGGCCTGCAGGCAGCGGCTCGACGGTGAACACGTCGAGACCGGCATGCGCAAGGTGACCCGAGCGTAAGCCATCGACCATCGCGGCTTCGTCGACGACAGCGCCGCGCGCGGTGTTGATCAGGATCGCGCCCGGCCGCATCTGCGCGATGCGCGCGCGCGACAGGAAGTTCTTGGTCTCGTCGTTGAGCAAGAGATGCAGCGAGACCACGTGGCTCTCGGCCAGCAGCTGGTCGAGCGGGACAAAGCTGACGCCGGGATGGGTCTTCGGCGACCGATTCCAGGCCAGCACCTTCATGCCGCTGCCGAGCGCGATCCGCGCCACTTCAGCGGCGATGCCGCCGAAGCCGACCAGGCCGAGCGTCTTGCCGGTGAGCTGCATGGCGTCGCTGCGCAGCCAGTTGCCGGCGCGCATCTCGCGATCCATCCGGGCAAGGCCCTTGGCCGCCGACCACATCAGCGCGACAGCGCATTCGGCCACGGCCGTATCGCCGTAGCCCTTGATGGTGTGCACGAGGATGTCCTTGGCTTCGAGCTCCTCCGGATTCATGTAGCTGCGGGCACCGGTGCCGAGGAAGACCACATGCCTGAGGCCGTTGCAGCGCGCCGCGATGTCGGTCGGCAGGGCGGTGTGGTCGACGATCGCGATCTCGGCGCCGTCGAGCAGGCCGGGCAGGTCGTCTGACGTCACCGCTGGATTGCGGTTGATGTCGACCGGCAGATCGGTGCCGGCAAGCAGCTTGTCGGTGACGGCGGCCAGCGTGTCGTTGGCGTCGACGAAAAGCGCGCGCACGGGGGATCTCCTTACAATTTGACCAGGAGGCGAGCCGAAGCTGCTCGCTCTGGACACTGGTCTTGATTTGCGTTCAAATCTGAATACAGACTTGAATTTTAATAGCAAGCCTTCGTTTCAGGCGAATTTTATTTTGATCTGCCAGTGGCTTGTGCGGATAAGGGATCAGTTGCCTAAATGTACACCTTCCAAAATGCAAATTAGCATATTAGGCTGAATACAGAAAAGACGGTATCGTAACTTCATAAACCGAGGACGCGCTATGAATCGCAGGGATGCTTTGACGGTCGCATTGATGGGAGCCGCGGTGGCGGCAGGGGCTTCGCAATCGCCGGCGCAGGCCGATACGGCGCCCGCGGCAGGCTCGACCCTGGAGCGCATCAAGAGCACGGGCGTGCTGCGGATCGGCGTGATCGTTGGCCAGGAGCCTTACTTCCATAAGGATCTCGCAACCAGCCAATGGTCTGGCGCCTGCATCGAGATGGCCAACGACATCGCCTCGAAGCTGAGCGCCAAGGTCGAGACCGTCGAGTCGACCTGGGGCAACCAGATCCTCGATCTGCAGGGCGGCAAGATCGACCTGGCGTTCGCGGTCAACCCGACGCCGGAGCGCGCACTGGTGATCGACTTCTCGACGCCAATCCTGGTGCACTCCTTCACCGTCATCACCAAGAAGGGTTTTGCCAAGCCGCAGAGCTGGGAGGAGATCAACAAGCCGGAGGTGAAGATCGCGGTCGATCTCGGCTCGACGCATGAGCTGATTGCGCGGCGCTACTGCCCGAAGGCCGACATCCTCGGCTTCAAGAACCGTGACGAAGCCATCCTTGCGGTGGCCACCGGCCGCGCCGACTGCAACATCTCGCTTGCGGTGCTCTCGGTTGCGACCCTGAAGAAGAACCCGAACCTCGGCGACCTCGCGATTCCGAAGCCGTTGCTGACGCTCTCGACCAATATCGGCATCCGCGCCGAAACCGACCGGCGCTACAAGGACTTCCTCAGCGCCTGGGCCGATTACAGCCGTTCGCTCGGCTCGACCCGCGAATGGATGCTGAAGGGTTTTGCCGCGGCTGGCCTGACCGCCGAGGACATCCCGTCCGAAGTGCAGTTCTAAGGGCGAGGCCGCGATGTATAAATGGGACTTCGCGGCGCTCCAGCCATATTGGGGCCTGATCTGGCACGGACTGCTGGTCACCATTCTCTATACGGTGACCACGGTCGTCGCCGGGCTTGTGATCGGGCTCGCGACCGGCATTGTCAGAACCACGGCGCCGCGCTGGGCAAGTGTTCCCTTGCGCGGCTACATCGAGGTTTTCCGCTGCACGCCGCTGCTGGTGCAACTGGTCTGGGTCTACTACGCGCTGCCGGTCCTGATCGGCGTCGAGATGACGGCATCGATGGCCTGCTTCATCACGCTGTCGCTCTATTGCGGCTCGTTCTATGCGGAGATTTTTCGCGGCGGCATCGAGGCCGTGGATAAAGGACAATGGGAAGCCGGACGCGCCATCGGCATGCGGCGATCCAAGATCTTCCGCCGCATCGTGCTGCCGCAGGCGGTCCAGGTGATGATCCCGTCCTTCATCAACCAGACCATCCTGCAGCTGAAGAACACCTCGCTGGTGTCGGTCGTCGCCGTCGGTGATCTCCTGTACCAGGGCTCGGTGATCACGGCGGCGAGCTATCGGCCGCTCGAGATCTACACCACGATCGCGGTGATCTATTTCGTCGTGCTGTTCCCGCTGACGCTGGTCGCGGACCAGGTCGAAGCCAGGATGGGAGCGCATCGGTGAGCGCCACGGAAGCAATGCTGGTCGCGGACGGCATCCACAAATCCTTCGACAGCAATCACGTGCTCAAAGGCGTCTCGCTGTCGGTGGCGCGCGGCGAGGTGGTGACCCTGATCGGCGCCTCCGGCTCCGGCAAGTCCACCTTCCTGCGCTGTCTCAATCTGCTGGAGATGCCGCAGCAGGGGACGATCACTGTCGGTGCGCATCGCTTCAGTTTTGGTCCCGGTCATCGGCCGCCCGGAGATGCCAAGCTGGCGGCGCTGCGGCAGGACGCCGGCATGGTGTTCCAGCACTTCAACCTGTTTCCGCACATGTCGGTGCTCGCCAACATTATCGAGGGACCGGTGCAGGTGAAGGGCATGAAGCGGACGGAGGCAAACGCGCTCGGCCGCGATTTGCTCGCCAAGGTCGGGCTCGCCGACAAGGCCGATGTCTATCCGAGCCGACTTTCAGGCGGTCAGAAGCAGCGCGTGGCGATTGCGCGTGCGCTGGCGATGCAGCCGGACGTGATGCTGTTCGACGAGCCGACCTCGGCGCTCGATCCCGAATTGGTCGGCGAGGTGCTCAGCGTCATCCGCAAGCTCGCGGCTGAGGGTATGACGATGATTCTGGTGACGCATGAGATCGCATTCGCGGCCGACGTCTCAACCCGGGTCGGCTTCATGAACGACGGCGTGATGGCCGATCTCGGCTCGCCGGAGGAGATCATCCGCAAGCCGAGCAGCGAGCGCCTCAAAGCGTTTCTGAGCCGCTTCCATGAGGGCGCGGTCGCGGCCTCCGCGTAAAAGCAATGCCAGGCGTCAATGGCTCGGCGCGGAATCGGCTGATCCTGATCCCGCGCCGAGAGTAACGGCTACAGGTCGCTCTGTTTCAGCTGGCGGGTCATTCCGAGCAGCAGCACCAGGCCGCAGCATAGGCAGAGCCCACCGATGACATAAAGCGCCGGCGTCGCGCTTCCGGTCACGTCCTTGATCGATCCGACCATCACGGGGCTGACGATGCCGCCGAGTTGTCCAATCGTGTTGATCAGCGCGATGCCACTGGCTGCGCCGGCGCCGACCAGGAGTTTGGGCGGTAACGTCCAAAAAGTCGGGATGGCCGCGACCACGCCGGCACCGAGCACGGCGAGTGCACCGACGAGCAGCGGCACGTTCTTGTCGAAAACACCGGCAGCGAAGAAGCCGACCGCAGCTGCGATAATCAGCCCAGCGACGAATTTCGCACGTTCGCCCGAGGCATCCGACAGATGTCCGACCACCAGCATGCTGATGGCGCCGCAGATATAGGGGACTGCGGTGAGGAAGCCGATCGTCGTGGAATTGCCGCCGCCTGCCGTCTTGATGAGATCCGGTGCCCAGAAATTCAGACCATACGAGGCGATCTGGATCAGGAAGTAGATGAAGCCGAGCAGCAGCACGCCCGGCATCAGCAGCGCGCGCCACAGCGAATGCTCGCCGATCTCGTCGCGCTGGCGATCCAATTGCGACGAGATGATGCGGCGTTCTTCATCGTTGAGCCAGTCGGCCTGCGCAACGTCGTCATCAAGGCGGAGTAGCACGACAAATCCGAGCGCGGCACAGGGAAGACCGCCCGCCAGGAACAGCCACTGCCAGCCGGCGAGGCCGTGCACATTGCTCATATAGCTCAGGATCAGGCCGGAGACCGGCGCGCCGATGATGCCGGAGAAGGCGGATGCGAGAAAGAACATGGATGTCATCCGGCCGCGATGCGACTTCGGAAACCAAAGCGTCAGATAATACAGGATGCCCGGTGCGAAGCCGGCCTCCATCGCGCCGATCAGGAAGCGCAGCCCATAAAACTGCCATTCGGTCCTGACGAACACCATCGCGGCGGTGGCAATGCCCCAGGAGATCATGATGCGCGCAATCCAGCGTCGCGCGCCGAACTCGTAAAGCAGCATGTTGCTCGGCACTTCGAGACAGCACGTAGCCGACCACGAACAGGCTGGCGCCGAGGCCATAGGCGGTATTGCTCAGGCCCAGATCGGTCTGCAGCGCCGCCTTGGCGAAGCTGATATTGATCCGGTCGAAGAAGGCGAAAAAATAGCAAATCATGATCAGCGGCATCAGCCGCCAGGCGATCTTGCTGATGACCTTCTGTTCGGTCACCGCGGGGCCGACATCATCGATAAGCGGCGCTGTCGTCGAGCGTCATGGTGTCTCCTCCTGATGTTGTTTGATTGATTGCGGATCGTTATTCGGATGTCTTTGCAGCACGATCGGGATCGGATGCAGATCGCTGTTCGCGGCCGGCCTTGGCGACCTGGCCGGGAACGTCGTGGCCGAGCAGCCGAGGCAGCCGGCGTGACTGCGCGATCAGGGCTGCGAGATCGAGGCCGGTGGTCATGCCAATCTCATCGCACAAATTCACCAGGTCTTCGGTGCAGACGTTGCCGGAGGCGCCCGGCGCGAACGGGCAGCCACCCAGGCCTCCGAGCGCGGCGTCGAAGCGGCGCGCGCCGGCGTCGTAGGCGGCGAGCACGTTGGCCAGTCCGAGGCCGCGGGTGTTGTGGAAATGCAGGGTCAGCAGTCGCGCGAGATCAGCAGCAGGGCTTCGGCGACGAGTTGCGCGACCTGACGCGGATTGGCCATGCCGGTGGTATCGGCGAGCGTGATGCCGTCAACGCCGATCTCGAGATAGCGTTGGGCGATCCCGAGCACGCGTTCTTGATCGACTGCGTCCCTTCGAACGGGCAGCCGAACGCGGTCGCAATGGTGGCGTTGACCTTGATGCCGGTGGCGTGCGCGGCCGCGACGATCTCGGCGAATCGCGGCGAGCGAACGTTCGTAACTCATGCGCATGTTGGCGCGGTTATGGGTCTCGCTGGCCGACATCACGAGGTTCACCTCGTCGGCGCCGGCAGCGACTGCGCGCTCGGCGCCCTTCAGGTTCGGCACCAGCGCGACATAGACCACGCCGGGCTGGCGCTGGATGCCGGCGAACACGGCAGCTGCCGTCGCGGAGCGACGGCACTCGCTTTCGGCGAGACGAACGACCTGACCTCGATACGGCGCAGGCCGCTCGCGGTCAGTGCGTCGACCAGATCGATCTTGTCGGAGGTCTCGACCCAATGCGGCTCGATCTGCAGGCCGTCGCGCGGCGCGACCTCCTGCATGATCAGATTTCGATGGAACCGACCGCGTCATTGCACGGCTCCGCTCCTGCGCAGCCGCGCGCACGTCCTCTTCGCCGAAGCCGAGGCCGCCCAGCACGCTCGTCGGTATGCTCGCCGAGCGCCGGCCCCTGCCAGCTCACCTCGCCCGGCGTCTCCGACAGCTTCGGCACGATGCCGGGCATCTTGACCGGAACGCCGCCGGGCAATTCCGCCTCCAGGATCATGTCGCGGGCCAGGTAGTGCGGATCGGCGACGATATCGGCGACCGAATAGATGCGTCCGGCCGGCACGTCGGCCGCGTCGAGCGCTGCCAGCATCTCGGTCCAGCGGATGCGAGACTCGTCCAGCTGCTGATCGCAGCGTCGATCGCAGCATCATGACGGACGCGGCCGTCGTTGCTGGCGAGCGCGGGATCGTCGGCGAGATCGGGGCGGCCGATCACGCCCATCAGACGTTTGAAGATCGCATCGCTATTGCCGGCGATGACGACGTAGTCGCCGTCCGCGCTCGGATAGGTATTGGATGGCGCGATGCCCGGCAACGCGCCGCCGGTCCGGGTCGCGGACATGGCCGATCAGGTCGTATTCCGGCACCAGGCTCTCCATCAGATTGAACACGCTCTCGATCAGCGAGACATCGACCACCTGGCCGCCGCCCTGGCCGGTCTTGACGCGCAGCAACGACATCAACGCGCCGATCACGCCATGCAGCGAAGCGAGGCGAATCGCCGATGCTGACGCCGACGCGGGCGGGCGGACTGTCAGGATCGCCGGTCGTGAAGCGCATGCCGCCCATCGCTTCGCCGATCGCGCCGAAGCCGGAGCGGTCGCGATAAGGGCCGGTCTGGCCGTAGCCGGATATGCGCACCATCGTCAGTTTCGGATTGATCGCGCGACAGCACGTCCCAGCCGAGGCCGAGCTTTTCGAGCGCGCCGGGCCGGAAATTCTCGATCACGACGTCGGCGTCTGGCGGCGAGATCGCGGGCGATCGTCGACGGCCTTCCGGCGACTTCAGATTCGATCGCAATCGACTTCTTGTTGCGCGATTGCAGATACCACCAGAGCGAGGTGCCCTCGTGCAGCTTGCGCCATTTGCGCAAGGGGATCGCCGCTGCCGGGCGCTTCGATCTTGATGACTTCGGCGCCGAACTCGGCGAACAGCCGCGCAGCAAATGGCGCGGCGATCAACGTGCCCAGTTCGATGACGCGAATTCCGCGTAATGGTCCGCTCACTGTTGGCGCTCCTCGACATTCTGTTTGGTCGAGGTGTCATCGAGATGCGGCTCTCAGTCCAATATCCTTTGATGAACAGCCGTTCGCGGATCGCGAACGCTCGTTGAGATCAGTTCGGCAGCGGAGCCGGCGTGCGGAGCAAATGATCCAGCATCAATCGGCTGGTCGTCGACAAGCCTGCCTGATCACGAGCCACGAGCATCAGCTCGCGGCTGGCCCAGTCGTCCCGGAGGCGGACGGCGCACAGCTTCATGCCGCTGCTCAGGACATCGAAGGCACGATCGGGCATGAGCCCGATGCCCATGCCGGCCTGCACCATGCGGCAGACGGCATCAAAGCCCGGCACATGAACCCGGAGCCGGAGCGATTTGCCGATCTGCTGCGCGGCATATTGCGAGCGAAGGTAGATCGAACTGGTCGCGAACAGGCCGACATGATCGTAGTCGAGCGTGTCGCTGAAGAACACTTCGGTGGATCCAGCAAGCGGATGGTCCTGCGGCACCACGATCACCAGGCGATCGTTACGGTAGGAGTAGCGCGCCAGGCCGCGCGTTCCGGCATCGGCGGAACAGATGCCAATCTCAGCCACGCCTTCCTCGACCCCGCGCACGACCTCCGCACTCGGGCGCTCCTGTAGATCGAGACGGACGAGTTGATGGGTTTGAAAGAAGCCAGGGAGATCATCGGGAAGGAATTCGACGATCGACGAGAGATTGGCAAGCATGCGCACGTGGCCACGCACGCCGCGCGCATGCTCCGTCATGTCCACTGCGATCTTTTCGATGTTAAGCAGGGTGACGCGCGCATGATGGAGCAGGGACTCGCCGGCCGGCGTCAACGCCATTCCCGTCGGCTGACGTTCGAACAGGATGACGTGAAGAATCTGTTCGAGATCGTGCAGACGCTTGCTGACGGCGGACGGAGCGATCGCCTCGCGCTGTGCCGCGCGGGTCAGGTTTCCTTCCTCGCACACTGCGACGAACAGTTGCAGCGTCGTCAAGTCAATACGACGAGCCAAGTTTGCCGTGGCAATGGCGTTGGTTTGCGTCGAGCGGGATTTTTGCTGCATTTGTGTTCCCAGAGCAGCCGACGCTATCACCGCTGATGAGGCGGGATTTCCCAAATCCTTCTCATTCAAAGGGTGAAATTGGGAAATTTTATCAAATCAATGCGCGTGGATCCGAGTTTCTTTTCAAGGCTCCACGGTGGCGATGCAGCCCGATGTGATGCTGTTCGACGAACCGGCCTCGGCGCTCGGTCCTGAGGGGTCCATCGCGGCCACCTAAATCTGCTCCGACACGTCGCTTGGGGCGATCGCAACGTCTGGCGGCACTGCATCTGGCGACCATGGCACCAATGGGGGCGCCTGCTCCAACTCTCCGAGAGCCGAAGCGGCGATGGTGCAGTTCCGACCGTGCTCCTTGGCGTGATAAAGCGCGATATCGGCGTGTCGGACCAAAGACACGTGGTCTGCGGTCATGGCGGACTTGGAGGCTACGCCGATACTGATTGTCACGAATTCTCGCGCCGCCTCCGGATGGACAATATCGAGGTTCCGCACGAGAAGACGCAATGCGTTCGCCTCGGTGACGGCGTCCTGCTCCGAGACGTTCGGAAGCACGATCGCGAATTCTTCGCCTCCGTACCGGGCCGACAGGCCACCGGTCGCCGCCGTCATGCTGCCGATCACGGCGGCGATGCGCTGCAGGCAGACGTCGCCCGCCTGATGCCCGAGGGCGTCGTTGAATCCCTTGAAGTGATCGATGTCGATGAGAAGGACAGAAAGCGTGGCATGGCTTTCGTACATGTCGCGGAGGAAGAAGTCGAAGCGTCGGCGATTGGCCAACCCTGTCAGTCCGTCCGTGATAGCCAACTGTGTCAGGCGCTGGTTGGCCGAGGATAGTTCGTCCTCGAGCGCCCTCTGCTTGGTCACGTCGCGCAATATGCTGACGATCTCGAACGGCTGGTCCTCGGAAGCCTGTGCGAGCTTGAAGTTCGAATTCGAGCCATACGAGCTCGCCGTTCTTGTGCCATGTCCGGAAGCGGACCGCGCGCGAAGCCGAGATGCTCGTCAAGCCCTTGCCAGCTTCGGCAACCGCTTCGCGGTCGTCTTCGTGAACCAGATCGGTGCAGTAACGTCCGACGACCGCCTCTTCCGACAGGCCGAGCATGGCGCCGACGGAGTGGGACACATAGCGAATGCGTCCCTTGATATCCGATACGATAACGATATCGACGATGTTTTCGGCGAGCAGACGGTAACGCTCCTCGCGCTCCTCGAGCGACCGTTCAAGTCGCGCCCGATAGCGGAACTGTCCGGCTAATGTGGCGCCCATGCAGCCGATCGCCGCCAACAAGGCAGCCGCGACCAGTCCGTCCCGATAAAGGTCGCTTCGCCAGGTCGCTAGGATATCATCTTCCGACCGGGCGATCGTCACGATGGTCCCATATTCCGGATTTTGCTCGTAACCGAGATACTTCGCGATCCCATCGAAGGGCGAAGCGATGTTGTAAAAACCTGCCTTCGATTTTCGCAGATCGGAACGGAATAGCCGTGTCTTGGCGAGGCTTCTTCTGCCGTAATCCGACGGCCAGCGCAGCAACACGGTTCCATCGGCTGCAACGAGCGAAATTCCGCCTTGAGAGCCTATGTCGAAGGATCGGTAGAAGTCGCCGAAGTAGTCCTGGTCGATGTTCGCGACGATGACGCCTGCGAACGCACCCTGAGCATCGGAAATGCGCTTCGACAGGATGATCGTGGATCGTCCCGTGGTCCGCGAAATGAGCGGGCCGCTGATGAATAGTACATCGTCGGCATTATCGCGGTGATGCGCGAAATAGGGGCGGTCCGCGTTGTTGTGGCTCGGCAGGCGCTCGAGCGACGAATAGCGCCATGTTCCATCGGCATTCAACACGCCGATTTCGCGGAGCTGTGGCAGAGCCCGGACGAGCCCGGATAGATAGGCGTCAAACCTGTCCGGTTGCGGGTTCTGGTACTTCAGCAGGCCGGCCATCGCCGTCATCGCGACGTCCGGCGCCTTGAAGGTGTTGGCCGCGTGTTCGGCCAGCGAGTGGGCGAGGTTCTGAATGTCCCGCTCTGCCTGACGCATGGTGGTCTTATGGTCCACGGCCGCGTTCCAGACGACCATGCCCAACAAGGCGGCCCCCGTCGTCAGCACGAAAAGGACGACCACGACAATCGGATTGCGGTGGATCAGGCGCTGCAGCGCGAAGCGGGTCATCGGAGGCATCAGCTCGGTTGAGGTCTTGCGAGCATCGGCGTCTCAGGGCTTATGAAGCACTAAGGAGCGGCGCTCGGCTTCAGGCAAATTGGGCGTGTTACTAACAGGGCATTGAAAAGCGGCGCCGGCTGGCGCATGCGCCCGTATTTTTGCGGGTCATTGGTTCCCCGCCATCGCAAGACGCGCAAGATCGCGAGCCTGATTACGCTGGAAGTTGGCAAGCGCCGTTGACCCTCTCCCCATGAGGGAGGGCACAGTCATGCGCGCCGTGGGCCTCGTCGCGCGGCGACTTCGTTAATCACGATCGCGTGGTCGGGCTGTGCAAGACCGGAGCTCACGGCTCTTTCGTTCAGGGCTGCGGCTGCATGGCAGCTCACCTCCCTCAGGCAACAGCCTGTTAATCAAACGACCCTAAGGTCGCTCCATGTTTCGGGATGAGACCGCACATGTCGTCGTCGTCCATTCCTGGCGCAGAGCTGTTTCAACCTGACGCACAATATCCGTCGCAACGTCCTTTCCACTTCCTTACCTGTTAACCCAGAAAAAGCAGGACTGCGACCAGCGCCGGTTAACTCAAAGTTTAGGAATTAGTTGTGCGCGTGAGCTCCTCCCTTAAGGGTTTTGTTAAATTACCCTGCAAACGGGAGACGCCAATGCGTGTCGCGATCGTCCATGATTGGCTGTATGTCGTTGGCGGCGCCGAACAGGTGCTGCGCGAGATCCTGCGCTGCTATCCCGACGCGGATGTCTACACGCTGTTCGACCTGCTGAGCGACGATGATCGCCGCAAGCTCGGCTTCGAGAAGGCGCACACCAGCTTCCTGCAGAAGATGCCGTTCCTGCGCAAGCGGCACCGGTCCTATCTGCCGCTGATGCCGATCGCGATCGAGCAGTTCGATCTGTCGGGCTATGATCTCGTGATCTCCTCGAGCTGCGCGGTGGCAAAGGGCGTGATCACCGGACCGGAGCAGGTGCACATTGCCTATGTCCATTCGCCGATGCGCTATGCCTGGGACCTGCAGCACCTCTATTTGAAAGAGAGCGGCTACGCGACCGGCCTCAAGAGCGTGATCGCGCGTTCGATCCTGCACCGGATGCGGATCTGGGACGTCCGCACCGCGCATGGTCCCGATGCCATCTTGACCAATTCGCATTTCGTGGCCCGCCGCATCAAGAAGATCTACGGTCGCGAGTCCAAGGTGATCTATCCGCCGGTGGCGATCGGCAATCGCGATGCGATCCTGCCGGTCGGCAATCACTTCCTGGCCGCGAGCCGGCTCGTGCCCTACAAGCGTATCGAGCCGATCGTGCGGGCCTTCAACGAGATGCCCGATCTCGAGCTGGTCGTGGCCGGCGACGGGCCGGAGGCGGATCGGCTGAAGCAGATAGCGGGCCCTAACGTCACCTTCACGGGCTTCGTTCCGGATCGGCAACTGCGCGATCTGATGAACACGGCGCGTGCGTTCGTGTTCGCCGCCGAAGAGGATTTCGGCATCATCCTGGTCGAGGCGCAGTCGGAAGGCGCGCCGGTGCTGGCGCTCGGACGCGGCGGCGCGCGCGAGTCCATCGTCACCACGGGCCCGCGGCCGACCGGAATGTTCTTCGATGCCGCCGATGCGCAATCGATCGTGCAATGCGTGCGCGGCTTCATTGCCAACGAGAAGGCGTTCTCGCGTCTCGACTGCCGGCAGCGCGCCAGCTTTTTCTCCGCAGAGCGGTTCCGTCACCAGTTCACATCGGCTGTGAACGAGGAACTGGAGCGCGTCCATGCCGGAGAGCAGGCCGACCTGGCGCGGTTGATCGCCTGACGGCACGGGAGGACTTGAGGCAGATGGAGCAGACGAACACGTCGAACGCCGGATCCGGCCTCGATACGCTCGCCAGGCTCTGGCGGCGCCGTCGCGTCTTCGGCGTGGCGTTCGCCGCGACGATCTGCCTCGCCGTGCTCGCTTTGCTCGTGCTGCCGGTCCGTTATCTTGCCACCGCCTCGGTGATCGTCGCCGAGCAGGAACTCGGCGCTGGTCATTCCTCGCCAGCCTGGGACCAGAAGATCGGCGATCCCGCCGACCTCGAGAGCCAGCTGCTCGTGATCCGTTCGCCGCGGCTGCTGCGGCTGGTGATGAATAGGCCCGGCGTGGTCGACGCCGTGACCCGGGAATGCGACAGGGGCCAGCTGCTGGGCTCGTCGGAATCGTGCGATCGCCTCAAGAGCAATGCCGGGGCCTTCATCGACTATGTCGAGAGCCGCTTCAGCATCGCTTCCGCGGGGCGCTCGCGCGTCATCAACATCTCCTATCAGTCGAGCCTGCCCGACGTCGCGCAGACACTTGCCAATGCGCTCACCGAAGTGTTCCTCGACGATCAGCGCGACGAAGGCGCCAACAGCCGCGAGGTCGCGAGCTCCTGGCTATGGAAGGAGCTCAAGCAGCTCGACGAGCAGCTCCGGGCCGCCGACGACAAGATCCAGAAATTCCGCCAGACCAAGGGACTGATGCGCGGCGCCACTGCGCCGATCTCCTCGGAGCGGCTGACCAGCATCAGCCAGCAGCTCGCGCAGGCCGAAGCCGCCAAGGCGGAGGCCGCGGCGCGGCTGCAGGAAATCAAGTCGGAGCAGGCGCGTGGTCCGACCGATGCGCCTTCGGTGCTGTCCAGCCGCAGCATTGCCGATTTGAAGCAGCAGCTGACGTCCGTCAGCGCGCAACTGGCGAGCGCCGCGACCATGCTCGGTCCCAAGCATCCCTCGATGCTGGCGTTGAGCCGCGAGCAGGCATTGGTCCAGCAGCGCCTGACGGACGAGATGCAAAACATCGCCGCCAGCGCCCAGAAGACCTATGACGCCAGCGATGCAACGGTCCGCTCGCTCAAGGTACAGCTCGATGCCGCCAAGGCGGAAGCCGGTTCGGCCACGCTGGACGAGGCCTCGATCGAGAGCATGGTACGCGACACCGAGATCAAGCGGCAGCAATATGCCGAACTGTACAAGAAGGCGAGCGAGCTCGAGACCGAGCGCCGGGTCCTGCTCGGCAGCACCAGGCTCGTCAGCCTGGCCGAGCTGCCGAACAAGCCGTTCTTTCCGAAGAAGCTGCCGTTCCTGGCCGCCGGCGCGACGCTCGCGATCATCTTCGGCATCGGCGCGGCGCTGATCGCGGATCGGTTGGCGCCGTTTGCGCGCATCGGAACGCCGGTCGTGCCCGCGCGCAAGACAGCGGATGTCGAGACGCCGGCAATCACGGCAACCGCGGTCGAAAGCGCCGAACCTTCGGCCGCCGCGGCGCCAGCAGTTCAACCCGCGCCGGCCGCGCCAGCCACGGAAGCGACGGAGAGCCTCCGACCGCCGGCGGTCCCGGAGCAGCAGCCGAAGCTTCCCATCATCGCCGGCGTGCCGATCATCGCCTGCCTGCCGCGCCTGAAAACGCTGGGCCAGCTCTCCGTCGTCGGCGCCATTCTCCAGAACCATCGCGCGCTGTCGATCCCGCAGCTGTTGCGCCTTGCCTCCGAGGATGGCGGTTTCCAGGGCGCATTGCATGATCTCGTGCGCGCGCTTGGGATCGGCGACGGCCGGACGCGCCGGATCGTGGTGACGTCGGCGGAGCGCGGCGAAGGCAAGACGGCGACGCTGCTCGTGCTGGCCGAACATCTGGCCGCTGCCGGGCGCCGCGTGCTCGTCGTCGAATGCGACGAGCGTAATCCGGCGTTTGAACAGGTATTCGCACTTCGCAGCGCCGGATTGCGCGGCGTCGCCACCGGCGCGATCGCGCTTGAGGCGGCCGTGCAGCGTACCGATCATCCGAATTTCGATGTGCTGCCGCTCGGCTTCGCTGTGCTGCCGCTCGGCCGCGGCGCCGCGCCGGTGCCGGACCTGATCGCGCACAGCCTTGCGTCGCTGTCGGGCTTCCGCGGCTATGACGCCGTCCTGATCGATATGCCGCTGCCTGCGCATCCCGGTCATCATCTCGCCGGTATCGATCGCGTCCTGCTCTGCGTGCGCAGCGATCGCACCGGGATCGAGCCCGCGATCGCCGCGATCGACCAGGCCCGGGCGCTCGGCGCCGCTGACGTCGCGATCGTGGTCACGATGACGGAGCCGGAACGCAGCTGCACCGACCATATCGCGGCGTTCGCCCCACCCGATGTCTATGCCAGGGCAGGGTGATGGCTGCCGAGCGCGTCCTGTTCGTGGATCATACCGGCCAGCTGGGCGGTGCCGAACTGATCCTGCTCGACGTGGTGGCGGGCCGCACGGACGCCTCGGTCTTCCTGTTCGAGAGAGGGCCGTTGAGCAAGGCATTGGCCGAGCGACGGCTCGAGGTCGCGACTTCGAAATGGGGTGAAGGACTTGCGCGCTTCCGTCGCGACAGCTCGGCGCTCGCGGCGTTGCCGCTGCTCGGCCGCCTGGTGGCGATCATCCTCGAGATCGCGCGCGCCGCGCGGCGGCACGATCTGGTCTACGCCAATTCGCAGAAGGCCTTCGTCCTGGCCGCGATCGCCTGCCTGCTGGTGCGGCGTCCGCTGGTCTGGCATCTGCATGACATCATCAGCGCGGCGCATTTCGGTCGCGCGCAGCGCCGCCTGCAGATCGGCCTCGCCAATGCCTGCGCGGCCAAGGTCATCGTGCCCTCGCAGGCAGCAGCCATCGCCTTCATCGACGCCGGGGGACGGCCGGATCTGATCGAGATCGTTCCCAACGGACTGACGCTGCAGCCCGAGCCGCATCCGCGCAGCGAGCTCCGGGCGATGCTCGGCCTGCCCATGGGTCCGCTGGTCGGCGTGTTCAGCCGGCTTGCGCCATGGAAGGGCCAGCACGTTCTGCTGCAGGCGCTTGCGAAGCTGCCCGACGTCGGCTGCATCATCGTTGGCGACGCGCTGTTCGGCGAGCAGGATTACGCAACGCGATTGCGGGCGATGACAGCCGAACTCGGACTCGGTGACAGGGTTCATTTCCTCGGACATCGCAGCGACGTGCCGCGGCTGATGCAGGCGGTCGACGTGATGGTGCATCCCTCGATCGATCCCGAACCGTTCGGCCGCACTCTGGTCGAGGCGATGCTGGTCGGCGTGCCCGTGGTCGCAACCGATGCCGGCGCCGCGCCCGACATCCTGGAGCGTGGCCGGGCCGGTAGTCTGGTTCCGCCCGGTGACGCGCCGGCGCTCGCCGCCGCGATCAGCGCGGCGCTGGCCGGGGCCGATCAACTGCAGCCGCAGCTCGATTATGCCGCGCGCCGCGCCCGCAGCGAGTACAGCCTTGCGCGCATGCTGGATGGCATCGGCCTCCTGATCAACAAAGCGCAGACGGGAGCCGCGGCGTGAGCACCGAGCTTGCAGCACTGCCGGAGCAGCGCAGCTGGCGATTGCCGGGCTGGGCTGCGGCCGTGCTGGTGCTGCTCGGCACCCTTGCCGTGGGCGGGTCGCTCGGCGGATCGTCGCGCCTGCTGTTTGTGCTCGGCTGCGGCGCGGTCGGCTGGTACGCGTGGCGCCAGCATCCCGGCGATCATCTGCAGGCTGCGCTGATCCTGTTCGTCTTCGCGCCGTTCGTGCGCCGGATCGTCGATCTGTCCATCGGCTACGACCAGCTCGGCCTGATGCTGATCGGACCGCTGCTGGCGATCCTCGTCCCGGCCGTCGAGTTGCCACGCCTGTTGGAGCAGCGGGCCGTGCCGGCGCGCTGGCTCTGGCCGCTCGGCATCGTCGCCGGCTGCGTGGTCTATGCCGGCCTGCTGTCGATGATCCAGGCCGACTGGACCAATGCGGCCTCCGGCCCGCTGAAATGGCTGGCGCCGCTGCTCTATGCCGCGGTGCTGATGCTGCGCGCCGACCGCGGCGAACTGATCGAGGCGGCGACGCAGGCGTTCCGCGTCATCCTGCCCGTCATCGGCCTCTATGCCATCTACCAGTATGTCGATCCGCCGGCATGGGATCGCTACTGGATGGAGTTCGCACCGATCATCTCGATCGGGCAGCCGGTGCCCTATGGCGTGCGCTCGTTCTCGACGATGAATGCGCCGGCGGCCTATGCCAGCTTCACCGCGGCCGGGCTGCTTCTGATCGCGCTGTCGAAGCGTCCATGGCCGGCGCTGTTGGCGGCGTTGCCCGCGGTGCTCGGCCTGCTGCTGTCGATGTATCGCACCGCCTGGATCTCGCTCGCGGCGGGCCTGTTGTTCTGTCTGCTGTTTGCGCAGACGCGGCGGCGCACCGGACTGATCCTGGCCGGCATCGCGGTGGCCGTGGTATTGGCGGCGACCTTGACGCCGTTCGGCGACGTCGTCGCCGACCGCCTCTCCTCGCTCGGTGAAGGCATCCAGGACGGCAGCGCGCAGGAGCGGCTCGGCGAGTTCCTGACGCTGTGGAATCAGCCGGACAGCTCGCTGTTCGGCACCGGCTTCACCATCACCGATGTCGGCTCGGCCGGCGCCATGCCGGTGGACGGCATGATCATCGCCTGCTGGCTTGCCATGGGCATCGTGGTCGGCGGCTTCTGCCTCGCCGCGCTCGCCTGGGCGATCGGCAACGCGCTTGCCGCTGCGTTCGCGGACCCCGCGCCCGAAGCCGTCCTCGTCGGCGCGCTGGCGCTCGGCGCTCTCGTGCAGGCGCCGCTCGCCAACATCACGTCGGGCGAGAACGGCTTCCTGTTCTGGACCTTCGCCGTGCTGCTGGCGCCGCGATCCGCCGAGGAGGCCGCGACGTGAGCAGCGGCCAGCCCTCGCTACGGCGCTTCAGCGCCATCCTGATCGGCGGCGCGCTGGCGAGCAAGGTGCTCGGCTTCGCGCGCGAGGTGCTGATGGCGCATGTGCTCGGCGCCTCGCTGATTGCCGATGGCTTCCGCGCCTCCATGGCGGCGGTGATGATTCCGCTGGCATTCCTGCAGAACGAGAGCGTGCCGGCGGTGATGATCCCGATGCATCGCGACGCGCTCGCGCGCGGCGATGGTCCGCGCAGCCTCGGCGCGCTCACTGTCGTGGTGGCGCTGCTCTCTGGCGTCGTCATGCTGGCGATCCAGCTGCTCGGACACGTCTGGGTCGATGCCCTCGTCGGCGGATTTTCGGCGGAGGGGCGTGAGCTGACCTTGCGCTTCGTGCGCATGATGTCGCTGGCCATGCCGGCCTCGGCCGTTCTCAACGTGCTGGCCGCCGGCGAGATCGCACTCGGCCGCACCCGGCTGACCAACATCCGCGCCAGCATCCTGAACGTCGCCGTGCTGGCGGGTATCGGTCTTCTGATGCTGAGCGGGGATACCTTCGTCCTGGCCTGCGCCTTCACGATGGCGTTCAACGCCCTCGTGGTGTGGGGCATCGTCGCACTGTGGCGCGAGGGCGCGCTCAGCTTCACCGGCCTGTCGCTGCGTTCGGTCGCAGCCACGGGCGTCGAATTCTTCGGCCGGCTGCGGGTATTGCTGGCGCTGCCGCTTGCCGAGCAGGGCAATGTGTGGGTCGAGCGGCTGATGGCATCGCGGTTGACGACCGGCGCCGTCGCCTCGCTCGACTACGCGCGCTCGCTCACGGAAAGTGCGCTGCTGTTGATCAGCCAGCCGCTCGGCATGGCGGTGCTGTCGCATCACGCGGCGAAGGATCCACGCGCGCAGACCGAACTGATGCTGCGGCCGCTGCTGGCCCTGACCTTGCCGGCGTCCGCATTCCTGCTGGTGTTCGCGACCGATATCGTTCGGCTGATCTATTTCCGCGGCGCGTTCGGCGAGGAAGCGCTGCTGCTGACGTCGCATGCGCTCAAGGGCATCGCCTGCGGCGTCTGGGCATCCACGCTCGGCTGGATCCTGATCCGGCTGCTCAACAGCGCCGGCCGCAACGGCGCCGCAGCGCTGATCATCGTGTGCGGCTATCTGGTCAATATCGGCTTCAATCTGCTGGCACCGGCGCTGCATGGCTCGGCGGAATCGGGCATGCAATTGCTCGGCACCGGGGAGGCGCTGCGCAGCGTTGTGCTGTTGTTCGGCGTGGCGCTCGTGCTCGGCGAAGCACGAAAGATCACTGAAAGTGATCGGCGTCGCGATGATTCCGACACTGCTGATGCTGGTGCTCGGCTTCGTGATCCAGGGCCATCTCGAGGGCTTGTTGCAACGGCTGTTGGCCGGCGGGATCGCTTATCTGGCCTGCCTTGCGCTCGCGGTCGCGCTGCTGATGCCGGCGATCGTCAACGGCCTGTTCAGGCAGCTTCGCAGATCATTCAGATTGAGAGGAGAGCTCAGTTGACCCTCGCAGCTCTGGCCGTGGCGAAGGCCACGATGGCAACCAATGCGCTGATCATGCCGCTGGCGAGCGCCGCCGACCGAGTGGTGGGCCCGCGCGGATGCATGCTGACGTTTCATCGCGCAGCTCCGACTGCGGATTGGGACAAGCTGCCGAATTGCGATTTCTACGTCGATCTGGATTTCCTCGACCGCTTCCTCAGCTACGTCAGGGAGCGGGGGTGGGACGTCGTGACCGTGACTGATGCGCTGCGCCGAACGGCCGATGCCGACGACCGCAGCCGCTACGTCAATTTCTCGATCGACGATTGCTATCGTGACACGTACGAACGGGTCGTGCCGCTGTTCCGTCGGCACAACGTGCCGGTCACACTCTATGTGACGACAGGAATTCCGGACGGAACGCTGCCGCTGTGGGGGGCAGGGCTCGAAGATGCCCTGCTACATCGCGATCGTGTGGCGGTCGACAACGAGATCCTGACGCTCGCCACATCGGATGAGCGCCGCGCGGCGTTTTCGCGCATAGCTTCCTCGTGGGACGGGCCGCAAGCCGGCGACCGCTATGCCGCCTTCTGCGCCGCCAACGGCATCGACAGCACGGAGATGCATTGGAAGCATGCGATCTCCTGGCCGATGCTGGAGGAGCTCGCAACGGATCCGCTGGTCGAGATCGGCGCACACACGGTCAGTCATGCGCGGATCTCCGCGCTGGGACAGGACGATGCACTGACGGAGCTTGCGCAATCGCGCACGCGATTGCGCGAGCGGCTCGGGATCGCGGCGGAGCATTTCGCATTTCCTTACGGCCGCGCGGCCGATTGCGGACCGCGCGACTTCGCGCTGGCGCGTCAGGCGGGCTTTGCGAGCGCCGCGACCACTTGCAAGGGTCTGGTGCGGTCGGGCCAGGATGCATTGTCGCTGCCGCGTAACACCATGAATGGTGCACACCGCAATGTGGCGCTCATGGAGATGCATCTGAAGGGGATCAGCGGCATCGCAGCAAAGGTGATCGGACGTGTCTGACTGCCGACCGTTGCGGATCGTGTCGGTTGCCCACCCGGCCGCCAGCAGTGAGGCGGGCCGGCTGCGCTACCGTTACCTGGCGTCCAGGCCGAATATCGACCTCCATCTGGTCATTCCGTCCGTCTGGAAGGAATTCGGCCGCACCATGATCGCTGAGCATTTGGGCGATGAGGACTTCGCCGTTCACCTGCTGCCGATCCGTCTGGCCGAGGCCGGGCCGGCGAAATGGTATCTGCACTTTTATCCGGGCCTGCGCCGGCTGTTGCGCGAGCTCGATCCCGACGTCATCCATCTCTGGGAGGAGCCGTGGAGCGTCGTCGCCATGCAAGCGCAGCTGATGCGCGGGCGGGCCGCTCTGGCGCTCGAGGTCGATCAGAACATCCTCAAGCGGCTGCCGCCGCCGTTCGAGTTGATGCGCCGGTTCGTGTTGTCGCGTACCGATCACATCCTGTCGCGCAGCCCCGACGCCACCACCGTGGTGCGTGCCTGCGGCTATGCCGGGCCGGTGACGCCGATCGGTTATGGCGCCGACCTTGCGACATTCACGCCTGATCCACAGCGGACGACCACGCTCCGCAGCGCGCCGCTGCGGCTCGGCTATGTCGGGCGGCTGGTCGAGGAGAAGGGGCTCGACGAGGCGCTGGATGCGCTCGCCGGCGCCGCATCGCCGGTGACGCTGAGCATCATGGGGCAAGGACCGGATGAGGCGCGCCTGCGCGGGCGCATCGCCGCGCTTGGGCTCGGCGAGCGAGTCGATGTTCGCGGCTGGGGTTCGCCGTCGGAGGTCGCCGATTTCCTTCGCGGCCTCGATGCCCTGGTGCTGCTCACGCGCACGACGAAGGCCGTCCGCGAGCAGTTCGGCCGCGTCATCATCGAGGCGCAGGCCTGCGGCATCCCCGTGATCGGCTCGACCTGCGGCGCCATTCCGGACGTGATCGGCGATGGCGGCTGGATCGTGCCAGAGCGTGATCCGAACAGCTTGCGCGGCCTGCTCGACACGCTCGCCGCCGATCGGGCGCGGCTCGACGCCAAGGCGCGCGCGGCGCGCGCCAACGTGCTGGCACGCTTCAGCTATGATGCGGTTGCGACCGCGCTGGCGAGCGCCTGCCGCGCCGCGCTCTCCGACCGGAGGTCGCGGGCGGCGTCCAAGCGCGCAACGCTTGGCTTGAGTTGCTGACGTCAGGCCGATTGCGGCAGGGCGGCCGATGCGGCGCAGCAGCCCGCGGGTCGGAATGCGCGACAGCCACGGCGCGACGCGCTCGAGCCTGAGCGTCCGATCGACCTCGCCTCCAACTGCGCTGGCGAGCACGACGTTCGGTAAACCATGTCGGGTGAAAGCCCGCGCCGCTTCGATGACGACGGTTTCCACGCCGCCGGCATTGCTCAATTCTTGCACGGTCTGGACGATCTCAACGTCCATACGACCAAAACTCTTTCGGAGATGGAACGCTTGCGACCTCGTGCCGAGCTGCTTGCGATTAGCATGGTCCTGTTAACGATGGCATCGCCACTGGCAGCCCCGGCGGCGTTCGGCCAGGCTGTCGGCGGCGCGCCGCCGACTTTGCGCGATAGGGTGGGCGGCGGTAATCTGGCGACCCATCTCGCCGGCCAGAGCACGCAGCTCTATCAGGCCTTGCACGGCGTCGGCGCCCGCATGGGGCGGATGGATTCGTATGGCTGGCGCACGCTCAAGCGCGTGCCGACACCGCTCGATTTCGATGCGGCCATGAACGAGGCCCATGACAATGGTATCACGCCGCTGATCCTGCTCGAATATGAAGGCAGCTATCAGACGCTCGATCCGCCGCAGCCGATCGGCTCCTATCAGGATTGGTTTGCGGCCGGCAAGGCGATGGCGCAACGTTTTCGCCCTGGCGGCGACTGGGGACGGGAGCATGGCATTCCGGATTTCGGAGCAACCATTTTTACCGCAATCAACGAGCCTGACGTGCAGGCGACGATTCCGCGCCAAGCCTATCACGATGCGCTGGCCGGACTCGCGGACGGTGTCCACAGCGTCGATCGACGGCTGCGCGTCGTGCCCGGCGGCTTTGCCACCTGCAACTCGCATGGCGACGCCACGCTGCGCGGCTATGGCCCCGCTATCGCCGACCTGTTGCAGGACGGCCGGCTCGACGGCATCGATCTGCACACCTATTACAACGACCGCTGGTACCCCATGACCAAAGGTCGCGAATTCTCGGCGCAGACCTGCTTCGACCGCATCAAGCAGGCGATGGGCCTCACCCGCGACGTCCATTTCTACAGCACCGAATTCAACGTGGCGCGCGCCGGCGCATGGGACGACGATGGGCTTCTCGGCAAGCTGTTTCTCAGCGCGGTCTGGGACCAGCTCGCCGTCGTCGGCCGGGACGGGCATTCGCCGGCGACCGTGTTGGCATTTCCGTGGAATCTCGGCGATACGCCGCGGGTCGACGGTCCGCATTACGCGATGGCCGCAGGCGAGAACCCATGGGTTCCGGATGTGCGCGGCACGGTGTTCAAGCGAGTGCTCGACGTCGCCGGCGACATGACGATCGTCGCCATCGACAGGACGCGCGGTCTCACGCAGCTCACGGGCCGCGGCGCCGATCTGTTCGTCTGGCAGGACATGCCGGGCTGGACCGACCGGCCCGGCCGCGCGCTGGAGCTCGATCTGCCCAGCTGGACGCTCAGTCTCGAGATCTGGGGCTGGGACGGCCTGCGCCGTGTCGAGCCGGCGACGCCGGGTCGCTTCGTCGTTGACGGTCTGGACGGAAACGAGACTTACATGATCCGCATCCCGAGACGACCTCACTGATTTCGTGCGCGACAGCGGCAGCATTCCGTTAACTTCAACGCGAAACGTTACGGCGCTCGCACCGCGTGCGCTCGGCATTTTTACCGATCGTTGCTATCTGCCGTCATGTCGTGAGCCCAGCGGCTCGTCAGGGCACATGCTTTGGAAACGGGATGCAGCTGAACGTCAACGCCGATCGCTTAGGTGGGAAGCCACCGTCGCCGCCTGCGAAGGTGCGCGTGCGCGAGATCGTGGAGAGCGATCTGGTGGCCGTTGCGGCGTTGTTGTCGCGCGGCTTTCCGTTCCGGAACGAGTCATATTGGCTGCGCGGATTGCGGCGCCACGCCGAACGGCCGCGTCCCGATGGCTATCCGGCGTTCGGCTACTGCCTCGATCACGCCGGCCAACCGGTCGGCGTCATCCTGCTGCTGTTTTCGCGCGTGCTCGCCGGCGGCGAGATGATCGTGCGGGCCAATGTGTCGAGCTGGTATATCGAGCCTGAGCACAGGGCATTCGGATCGCTGCTGGTCCGGGCGGCGACACGCGACAAGAGCGTGACGTATTTCAACATCACGCCGGCGCCGCATACCTGGCGGCAAGTCGAGGCGCAGGGTTTCTCCGTGTATTGCAAGGGGCAGATCTACGCCGCGCTGACGCTGTCGCGGCCGGCTCCGGGCGCGTCCGTGAAAGAGTTCGCTGAAGAGACGGCAGACGGCCTGTCCACGTTCGAGCGCGATCTTCTGCGTCAGCACCAGGCGTTTGGCTGTCTCAGCGTCGTTGCGCGCGACGCTACGGGGTCCTATCCGTTCGTCTTCCAGTGCCATCGGGTCAGGAACGTCATGCCGGTGTATCGGCTGCTTTATTGCCGCGAGACCGCCGATCTCACACGCTTTGCCGGAAACATCGGCCGCTTCCTGGCGCGTCGCGGCGGCATGCTGGTGCGCTTCGATGCCAACGGACCCGCGCCCCGGCTGTTCGGCTGGTATTCGGAGCAGCGCGGCCGCAAATATGCCAAGGGCCCGCACCCGCCGCATCTCGGCGATCTCGCCTTCACCGAGGCGGCGTTGTTCGACAGCTGAATTCGGTTGTCGCTGCCCACGCAGGAATGGGCAGCGTGCAGGCGATCGAGCATGGAGCCGCAAAACAGGACGCCTGGCCGAGCGTCTTGAGCAGCTGGAGGCGATGGCGGCGCACTCTGGCCTGGAAGGGTGATATTCCTCTGCTGCACTGCTTCCGGCGCAGGCGTGCGGCATGGCGCCTGATGCTGGACGAACTGAAAACCAGGCCTGATCATTCGCGATTTAGCGCAGATGCTGCGCATCGTCATGGCCGATCACTTGCCCAGCTTCGTCGTCGGGAATGGCTTTACAGTGCCGCCGCCGCTGGCGGCGCTTAGCCATTCCCGCCACGCGAATTGAGCGTCACCTGTGATCCTGCATCTCACCCGCGTGCAGCCGTGTGCGTAGAGCATCAATGAAAGCTCTCACACACGCGGGCATTTGGGTACGGGTGGGGAAGACCGCCCATATTCCAATTTCGATCGCATGAAGCTTGATGCATCGGTGCTCCGCCAGTTCGCCGGCCGTGCCGGGCTCTCCAAAACGCGCGACATAGCTCGGCGACGCGCAGAGGGTGATTGGGTTGTCGGCGAGGCTAGTCGCAATCATCCCGGAAGGCTTCATCACCGCCACACGAACTGCGACATCCAGTCCTGCCACCGCGATGTCAACAACACTATCACTCAAGGTCATATCGACGCGGAGTGCCGGGTTGTCGGCGATCAACTCCGCGACGAAGGGACAACAACAGAGTGCCCGATGACGTTTGGAGCCGTCATCTTCAATACACCCGACAGGCCTGAGCCGGCGGTCGACACCGACTTGATCGCTGAATTGCGAGCTTCGATGAGAGCGGTTGCATGAGGCGAAAAGGCCTCGCCCCTCAGGGGTAAGCGACAGAGAGCGCGTGGTGCGGTGAAACAGGCGCACGCCCAACTGGGCTTCAAGGCCAGCCCTGGAGGCCGTCGTGTTCATTGCCTGCACTATCGATGTGCCCGCCGCTTCCGATCGCTAGACGATCCTATCAGCTGAGCGGTATAGGAGAAGCGCATAGGCGCGCGAGACTGTCATCGACTTTGGAGTAGGACTTGGGCTGCCTTGGACCGTAGCCAAACGCTTCGTCGCCAAGACATACGTCTCGGCGCGGTGGCGCACCAATACGATCGATGCTACGGTTCAGCATCCGGCCTGTGTTCAGCCGAGCTGGAGACGCAGGTCTCCGCTGATGCCGACCTGGGAAAAAAACGGACGATCGTACCTACAAGGATTTGCATCGGCTGCTTGTGCTCTGCGCAAGGACCGCGGTTGCCGACGCGTCATCAGGCTTTACTTGGACGGTAGCCCAATTGGGCGCGCTATCGCGCGCTTTCGAAAGCGAACAAAACGTTGCGCTGATATCCCGGTACTCCACCAGTAGATCACTAGGACAATCGTTATGCCTCACAACGAACAATTCGACGTGGTGATCCTTGGCAGTGGCCAGGGAGGCAAGTTGCTCGCATGGCACCTGGCCAGGTCCGGCAAAAGAGTTGCCGTCGTCGAGCGCCGTTGGGTCGGAGGGTCCTGTCCCGCCGTGGCTTGTTTGCCGTCGAAAAACGAGATCTGGAGCGCGAATGTCGCTCACATGGTCCGAGAGGCGGCAAATTTCGGAACCCGTGTGGATGGCGTTCAAACAGACATGCGAAGGGTGCGCGGGCGCAAACAAGAAATGATCGACAGGGAAATTGCCGCTCATCTGAATGCCTACGAAGAGAGCGGTGCCGAACTGATCATGGGAAATGGTCGATTCATTGGGCCAAAGACTATCGAAGTGGCGATGAACGATGGGGGTACACGCACAATCGTCGGCCGGGAGGTGGTTATCAATGTCGGAACCCATGCCGCGATTCCGGATGTTCCAGGCCTGACGATGTCTCGCCCACTTACGCACATAGAAGCTCTCGAACTCGACTATCTGCCCTCTCACCTGATCATTCTCGGTGGCGGGTACGTCGGCATCGAGATGGCGCAGGCCTATCGGCGGCTCGGCAGCCGGGTGACGATCATCGAGCCCGGGCGGCAGATCATGGGCCGCGAGGATGCGGACGTCGCTCAGGAGATCACTGGCATCCTGACGAGCGAGGGCATTGAGCTCCTAATCAACGCCAAGCCAAAACTGGTGGATGGCCTGTCGGGTGATGGCGTAACTGTCACGCTGCAGACTGAGGGTGGAGAGAAGACTGTCAAGGGAAGCGACCTGCTCGTTGCTGCTGGTAGGGTTGCCAACACCGCCGATGTCGGGCTTGAAAAAACTGGCGTCGAGCTTGACGCAAGAGGTTTCGTCCGCGTGAATGGTCGTTTGGAAACAAGTGTCCCGGGCGTCTGGGCGATCGGTGAATGCGCCGGAAGTCCGCAGTTCACGCATGTTTCCGTCGATGATTTTCGGATTGTTCGCGACAATATGGCGGGAGGCAATCGCAGAACGGACGATCGCGTCGTGCCATACGTCATGTTTACTGAGCCACCCCTCGCGCGGGTAGGCCTCTCTGAAGACGAGGCAAAGCGGCAGGGCATTCCGGTGCGCGCAGCGAAATTGCCGATGAGCAGGGTCCTGCGAACCGAAGCGACGGAAGAAAAGTGCGGATGGATGAAGGCAATTGTCAGCGCGAGTGATGATCGCGTGCTTGGCTTCACTATGATCGGCGCCGACGCCGGTGAAGTATTGGCAGCGGTCCAGACAGCAATAATCGCGGGACTATCTTACACGAAAATACGCGATGCTGTGATTGCGCACCTTACGTATGCAGAAGGCCTCGGGCTTTTGTTCGCCGGCATCCCTGAGCGTCGAGCTTAATTTGCCTTCGACCATGGCACGAATTCTGCGTCCAGAATTGCCAAGTTCGTGTTTTGGCCGGTTGCAGATGGAGGGTGTGCCCGCGATCAGACTTCGCTCACTTCGTTCTTCCATAAGCCGACGTCGACCAGACCGGGCGCGATCTCATCAGTCGATGATGATGTCGGCTCCGCTCAATTTCAGCCGGTCGAGACCGCTCCTCATCTGCTCGATACGTTCGGGCGGGTGTCCCATCCATCCCGTGACTTCGCCGATAACCCGCAGCGGGTCGCGAGAGCGGTATGATAGCGTCGGATTGCCGGGAAACTTCTTATCCGTCAGGTTGGGGTCGTCAACGAATGGTCCGGTCGGCTCCACCACGTAAATGCGCTGCTGCGCGTCGCCCAGCGCCAATTCGGCACCCCAAATCGCAGCATCTAAAGTGGCTGTGAAATATACCCAGGAAAGCGGCGCGGCTTTGCTGAAGTTGGACCGATGACCGACAACAACGAGACCGCCCGGGCGCAGATCTGCCCGCGTCCCATGGAAGAAAGATTGCGAAAACATGCTAGCAGCAGCTGACATTGACGCGGCACCTTCGGATGAAGCCAGGGAGGTCTTACCGGACCCAAGAGCGAACGGCCATCGTCGGATTTCGAACACCGCCTCCACCGTGCCATCGTTCCCATGTTCCCTCTCGGCCAAACTCTGAGTGTTGGCGACGACTATGGAGTGCTGCTGATCGGCGTTTAAGCTGTCCTGATTTGCGGACCGGCGCTGGCCCCAAGGATCATCGGAGTTTGCCGCGGCGGATGCCAAGCTGAACGCCTTCAGAGTGCCAGAAGCCCTGACGTGACTGCGCGCCGCTACGCGCTTGGATCGGGCCGCTCTATCGGCAGGCGTGCTTGTGATGGCGCGGGCATGGCAGCGGGCGTGGCGGCGTCATCACCACCTGCGACGGGTAGGGCTGCGGCGAGCGGCGCGAATTGCCGGCAAGGAAGCCTTCGATGCCGATCGAGGCTTCAGGCGGATCGCCGGCAAAATTGCCGGGGAAGACGGCGTTGTTGTGGAAATCGCGGTCGTCGTCCCGCCCATCGAAGAACCAGAACGAGGACGTATTGCCATAGCGCACGACCGGCGGCCCGCTACGCTCCTGCGCGACCAGCGGCGATGCAGTCGCCAGGCTCAATACGCTTGCGAGCAGAAGCGCTGTCCCCCATGCGATCTTGTGGCTCGGCGTCATGGCCTGATAGTCCCCCAATCGCCCTTCCATCCCGTGAGCTTGCCCTTGCGGAACTGCAGATACAGCCCGTCGCTGCGGCTCGACAGCGCGGCGCCCTTGACGTTGGGCACCGCGATCAGCAGTTCGTTGCCGACGCGACCGCGCACGTAAGCAGAGCGGCACGCCGAGGGATTGCGAGGCCTGATCCGGCGTCATGCCGAAGCTGAGCGGCAAGGTCGCGTTGCGCGTGGAAAAGGCGGTCTGGCCGGATGCAGGCGCGAGGCCGATGCTGCCAAGAGCAAGGCAGCCGGCGAGGATCGTCGCACGCCGCAGGGTTATGGACATCGAGCCTCGGTCAGGTTGCTTGCGCATGGGCTACTCCACCGACGCCGTTGCCAGGGTGCCCTGCGGCGTCCAGCCGCCGCCGAGCGCCTGGAACAGGCTGCTGGCCGCGAGCAGCTTGTTCAGCCGCACCGTGACCAGATTGTTCTCCGCGGTGAACAGCGTCTGCTCGGTCTGCAGCACGGTGATGAGGTTGACCGTGCCGCCGCGCAGCTGCGTCTCCGCGACGTCGAACGCCTTGCGCGAGGCGGTCACCACATCGTTCTGCAGCCGCTCCTGTTCGGTGAACTTGCTGCAGGGCGATCAGCGCCTTCTCGACGTCGGCAAACGCCGAGAGCACGGTCTTGCGATAGGTCTGCAGGTCCTGCAGCTGCACGCCCTTGGCCTGCTTCAATTGGCTTTCGAGCAGGAAGCCGTCGAAGATCGGCTGGGTCAGGCTCGCGGTCATTGTGTAGAACCACGCGCCCGGCGTGAACAGCGAGGCCAGCGCGGCGCTCTGAAAGCCGGTCGTGCCGGTGAGCTGGATCTGCGGGAAGAAGGCGGCGCGCGCCGATTCGACGCTGAAGTTCGACGCGGCGAGCTGCGGCTTCGGCCTGGCGAATATCCGGCCGCTGGTAGAGCAGCTCCGAGGGCAGGCCTGGCGTGACGCGCGGCACCGCGATCCTGCTGAGTCGAGCCGCCGCGCACGTTGAAATTCGCCGGCGCTCGTGCCGACCAGCAGCGCGAGCGCGGCGGTGTCCTGGCCGACCGTGACCTCGAGCGGCGGGATCGCGGCGCGCTTGGTCGCGACCAGCGCCTCCTGTTGCGACAAATCGAGCTGCGAGGCGGTGCCGCCGGCGAATTGCTTCTTGATCAGGTCGAGAATGCGCTCGGCGGCCGCGAGATTGTCGCGGGTGACGCGCAGCTGATCCTGCGCAGCCAGCACCTCGAAATAGGTGTTGGCGACGGTGACGAGCGTCGGTCAGCGTGACCACGTCGCGATTGTAGCGCGAGGCGGTCGCGTTTTCCTCGGAGGCCGCCAGTGTCGCGCGGTTCTTGCCCCAGAAGTCGAGCATGTAGCTCGCGCTCAGTCCTGTGGAGAAGATCGAGACCGTCGATGAGCTGCTGCCGGCCGTGGTGCCGACGCCGAGGCGGACGTGCTCGACGAGCCATCGCCGCCATGCTCGCGCTCGGCGCTCGCGTTGCCCGAGATCGTCGGCAACAGCGCCGCGCCGGAAACGCCGACCTGCGCATCGGCCTGGATGATCTGGGCGACGGCGACCGCGATATCGAGATTGTTGGTCTGCGCCGCGTCCATCAGCGAGGTCAGTTCGCTGGAGCGGAAGCCGCGCCACCAGTCGAGCGCTGGCGTCGCCTTGTCGGCCGCAGGCTCGCTCTTGGGCGCCGGCGCGATAGGCCGCGGGCACCTCGAGATTGAGATCCGGCCGCTCGGTGCCGAGGATGCAGCCGGAGAGGCAGGGGCCGAGCACCAGCGCAAACAACGCGGCGGCCGCGCGGAGCCGTGCTGCGCGGGCGACCGCAGTCCGGGTGCCGCTCCAGATCAGGGCGAACGAGGCGAATCGATTCGGGGTTCGGCATCTACTCGCCTGGTTGCAGTGAAGGTGCGCCGGCGCTGCGGCGCTGCGCCGCGGCGACGTTGGCTCCAGAGGCGAAACCTGTCCAGATACAAATAGATCACAGGCGTCGAATAAAGCGTCAGCATCTGGCTCAGCGCCAGGCCGCCGACGATGGCGATGCCGAGCGGCTGGCGCAGCTCGGCACCTTCGCCGAGGCCGAGCGCCAGCGGAACCGCGCCCAGCATGGCGGCCATGGTCGTCATCATGATCGGACGAAAGCGGAGCAGGCAGGCCTCGCGAATCGCATCGAGCGGGGAGAGGCCGCGCCTGCGCTCGGCGTCGAGCGCGAAATCGATCATCATGATCGCGTTCTTCTTCACGATGCCGATCAGCAGGATGACGCCGATCAGCGCCATGATGCTGAACTCGGTGTTGAAGGCCATCAGCGCCAGCAGCGCGCCGACGCCGGCCGACGGCAGCGTCGAGAGGATGGTCAGCGGATGCACGTAGCTCTCATAGAGCACGCCGAGCACGATGTAGATCGTGAGCAGCGCCGCCAGGATCAGGAACGGCTGGTTGTTGAGCGAATCCTGGAACGCCTTGGCCGTGCCCTGGAAAGTGCCCCGGATGGTCGCGGGCACGCCGATCCGGTTCATCGTCGCTTCGATGGTCGCGGTCGCCGTGGCTCAGCGACGACGTTCGGCGGCAGGTTGAACGAGATGGTGGTGGCGACCAGCAGGCCCTGGTGATTGACGCGCGAGCGGCGTCGCGCCGGCGGTGAAATGCGCCACCGCCGACAGCGGGATCATGGTCTCCTGCGATGGTCGCGACCGCCGAGCCGGTGGAGGCCACGCCCTTGCCGGTGGCGCCGATCGAATTGGTGGCGCGGTTGCGCGCCGCCTGCGCGTTGGCGGACGTCGCCGCCGACGCATTGGCGGCGCCGACGACGGTGCCGACCACCGCATTGGTCGCCTGCGAGCCGCCGACCGAGCCGCCGGAGGTGCTGACATAGACGTCCTTCAGCGTCTCCGGATTCTGCCAGTAGCGCGGCGCCACCTCCATGATGACGTGGTACTGGTTGCGGGCGACATAGATGGTCGAGACCTGGCGCTGGCCGAAGGCGTCGTAGAGCGTGTTGTCGATCTGGCTCACCGTGATGCCGAGCCGCGCCGCGGCGTCGCGGTCGATCACGAGATCGCTTTCGAGTCCCTTGTTCTGCTGGTCGCTGTTGACGTCGGCGAGCGCTGGGTCTCGCGCTGCAGGGCGGCCGCGATCTTCGGCGTCCATTCGTTGAGCTCTTCGAGCGTCGTGCCCTGCAGCGTGTATTGATATTGCGCGTTGCTGGCGCGGCCGCCGACGCGGATGTCCTGCACCGCCTGCAGGAACAGGGTGGCGCCGGGCACCACCGCCATCTGCCGCCGCAGCCGGCCGATCACGCCGTCGGCCGACAGCTTGCGCTCGTGCAAGCGGCTTCAGCGACACGAACATGAAGCCGGAATTGGTCTGGCCGCCGCCGGTGAAGCCGACCGACGGTATCGACCGCCGGATCCTTCTTGATGATGTTGACGAACTGCGTGAGCTTCTGCTGCATCAGCTGGAACGAGATGCTCTGGTCGGCCTGGATGATGCCGATGATCCGCCCGGTGTCCTGCTGCGGGAAGAAGCCTTTCGGGATCACGTCATAGAGATAGACGTTCAGGCCGATGACCAGCGACCAGCATCAGCATGACCGAGCAGCGGATGATCGCAGCGCAACCGTCAGGGTGCGCCGGTAGAACGTCCAGCATCGCCTCGAAGAAGCGCTCGCTGGCCTGGTAGAGCCGGCCGTGCCGCTGCGCCCGCGATCGGCTTGAGCAGCACCGCGCACATCATCGGCGTGGTCGTCAGCGAGACCACGAGCGAGATCAGGATCGAGATCGAGATCGTCATCGCGAATTCGCGGAACAGGCGGCCGATGATGCCGCCCATCATCAGGATCGGGATGAACACCGCGATCAGCGAGATGCTCATCGAGAGCACGGTGAAGCCGACCTCGTTGGCGCCCTTGAGCGCCGCCTGGAACGGCGTCATGCCCTCCTCGATGTAGCGGGTGACGTTCTCCAGCACGACGATGGCGTCGTCGACCACGAAGCCGGTCGCGACCGTCAGCGCCATCAGCGACAGATTGTCGAGGCTGTAGCCCATCAGGTACATGGCGCCGAAGGTGGCGACCAGCGACACCGAGACCGCGACCACCGGGATGAGGGTGGCGCGCAGGTTCCGCAGGAACGCGAACACCACGAGGATCACCAGCATCACCGCCAGCACCAGCGTGCGCTCGACGTCGTGCAGCGAGGTGCGGATGGTGGTCGAGCGGTCGACGGCCGATGTCGATGTCGATCGCCGGCGAGATCGAGGCCCGCAGCGGCGGCATCAGCGCCTTCACCGCGTCGACGGTGGAGATGATGTTGGCGCCCGGCTGCCGGTAGAGAATGATCAGCACCGCCGGCTTGCCGTTGGCGAGGCCGGCATTGCGCAGATTCTCGACGCCGTCGGTGACCTCGCCGACGTCGGACAGATGCACCGCCGCGCCGTTGCGGTAGGCGACGATCAGCGGCTTGTAGTCCGTCGGCCTTGTTGGCCTGGTCGTTGGCGTAGATCTGGTAGCGCTGGTCGCCGACGTCGATGCCGCCCTTGGGACTGTGCGCATTGGCGGAGCCGAGCGCGGCGCGGACGTCCTCGAGGCCGATGCCGTATTTGTAGAGCGCCTGCGGGATCAGCTCGACGCGCACGGCCGGCAGCGAGCTGCCGCCGACCACGACCTCGCCGATGCCGTCGACCTGCGACAGCTTCTGCGCCAGCACGGTGGAGGCGGCGTCGTAGATCTCGCCGCGGCGTCATCGTGTCCGAGGTCAGCGCCAGGATCAGGATCGGCGCGTCGGCCGGGTTGACCTTGTGGTAGGTCGGATTGCTGCGCAGGCTGGTCGGCAGGTCGGCGCGGGCGGCGTTGATCGCGGCCTGCACGTCGCGCGCGGCGCCGTCGATGTCGCGGTTGAGCCCGAACTGCAGCGTGATGCGCGCCGAGCCGACCGAGCTCTGCGAGGTCATCTCGGTGACATCGGCGATCTGGCCGAGATGCCGCTCCAGCGGGCTCGCCACCGTGGTCGCGACGTCCTGCGGGCTCGCGCCGGGCAGCGTCGCCCGCACCGAGATGGTCGGAAAATCCACCTGCGGCAGCGGCGACACCGGCAGCTTGAAGAACGCCACGATGCCCGCAGCCGCCAGCCCGAAGGTCAGCAGCGTCGTCGCGACCGGCCGGCGGATGAAGGGTGTGGACGGATCCATGATCTCAACGCGATCCGCTGAGCTCGCCGGCGTCGCGCGGCCGTCCGCCGAAGCCGCAGCGCGAGGCGGTCGAACCAGAGATAGATCACCGGCGTCGTGAACAGCGTCAGCATCTGGCTGACCAGGAGGCCGCCGACGATCGAGATGCCGAGCGGATGGCGCAGCTCGGAGCCGGCGCCGGTGCCGAGCATCAGCGGCAGCGCGCCGAGCACGGCGGCCATCGTCGTCATCAGGATCGGCCGGAAGCGCAGCAGGCAGGCCTGATAGATCGCCTCGCGCGGCGGCTTGCCCTCGTTGCGCTCGGCATCGAGCGCGAAGTCGATCATCATGATCGCGTTCTTCTTGACGATGCCGATCAGGAGGATGATGCCGATGATCGCGACGATGGTCAGGTCGTGGCCGCCGAGCATCAGCGCCAGCAGCGCGCCGATGCCGGCCGACGGCAGGGTCGAGAGGATCGTGATCGGATGGATGAAGCTCTCATAGAGCACGCCGAGCACGATGTAGACGGTGACGATCGCGGCCAGGATCAGGAACAGCTGGTTGGACAGCGAGGACTGGAACGCCAGCGCCGCGCCCTGGAAGCTGGTGATGACGCCGAGCGGCTGGCCGATATCGACCTGCGCCTGCTTGACCGCCTCGACGGCGTCGCCGAGCGCAGCGCCGGGCGCGAGGTTGAACGAGACGGTGGCGGACGGGAACTGCCCGAGATGCGAGACCTGCAGCGGCGCGGTGGCCTCGCGTCATCTTCGCCATCACCGCCAGCGGCACCGGCGTCGAGCCGACCGACGACGGCAGATAGATGTCGTTCAGCGACTTCAGCGAGTTCTGCAGCGCCGGATCGGCCTCCAGGATCACGCGGTACTGGTTGGAGTTGGTGAAGATGGTCGAGACGATGCGCTGGCCGTAGGAATCGTACAGCGCATTGTCGATGGTCGCCGGCGTGATGCCGAAGCGCGCCGCCTGGTCGCGGTCGATCTGGACGGAGACCGACAGGCCCTGCGCCGCGATGTCGCTCGCGACGTCGGCGAATTGCGGCAAGCGTGCGGAGCTTGTCGACCAGCTTCGGCGTCCATTCGGCGAGCTGCGCCGGATCGGCATCCTGCAGGATGAACTGATATTGCGTGCGGCTGACGGTGCCTTCGATGGTCAGGTCCTGCACCGGCTGCATGTAGAGCGTGATGCCGGTCAGCGGCGCCGGTCGCATTCTTGAGCCGCTGCATCATGGTGGCGATGTCGGAGCTTGCGCTCGTCATGCGGCTTGAGATTGATCAGGATGCGGCCGCTGTTGAGCGTGGTGTTGGTGCCGTCGACGCCGATGAAGGAGGACAGGCTGTCGACGTCGGGATCCTTCAGGATGACGCTGGCGAGCTGCTGCTGCCGCTCGGCCATCGCGGCGTAGGAGACCGATTGCGGCGCCTCCGAGATCGCCTGGATCACGCCGGTGTCCTGCAGCGGGAAGAAGCCCTTGGGAATGACGACGTAGAGATAGGCGGTCAGGCCGAAGGTCGCGAGCGCGATCAGCAGCACGAAGGTCTGGCGATCGAGCACCCAGTTCAGCATCCGGCCGTAGATGCGCGATCACCCAGTCGAAGCGCCTCGCGGCTGAAGCGCTGGAACGCGTTCTCATGCGCTCTCGGTCTCCGGCTTCAGCAGCTTGGCGCAGGCCATCGGCACCAGGGTCAGCGACACCACGGCCGAGATCAGGATCGTCACCGCCAGCGTGATCGCGAATTCGCGGAACAGCCGGCCGACGACGTCGCCCATGAACAGCAGCGGAATCAGCACCGCGATCAGCGACACCGTCAGCGAGATGATGGTGAAGCCGATCTGCTCGGAGCCGTGCAGCGCCGCCTGCAGCGGCGGCTCGCCTTCCTCGATGTAGCGCGAGATGTTCTCGATCACGACGATGGCGTCGTCGACCACGAAGCCGGTGGCGATCGTCAGCGCCATCAGCGACAGATTGTTGAGGCTGAAGCCGAACAGATACATCGCGCCCAGCGTGCCGACCAGCGACAGCGGCACCGACAGGCTCGGGATCAGGGTCGCGCGCGTCGAGCGCAGGAACACGAAGATCACCAGCACGACCAGGATCACCGCGAGCGACAATTCGTATTCGACGTCGCGCACCGAGGCGCGGATCGTGGTGGTGCGGTCGGTCAGGATGTTGACGTCGATCGCGGCCGGCAGCGTCGCCTGCAGCTGCGGCAGCAGCGCCTTGATGCCGTCGACCACCGAGATGACGTTGGCGCCGGGCTGGCGCTGGATGTTGAGGATGATCGCCGGCGTCTCGTTCATCCAGGCGCCGAGCTTGTCGTTCTGCGCGCCGTCGACGACGTCGCCGACATCGGAGAGCCGCACCGGCGAGCCGTTCTTGTAGGCGACGATCAGCGAGGCGTAGTCGGCGGCGTTGCGGATCTGGTCGTTGGCGTTGATGGTGTAGGCGCGCATCGGCGCCGTCGAAATTGCCCTTCGGCGTGTTGACGTTGGCGTTGCCGAGCGTGGTGCGCAGATCGTCGATGTTGAGCCCGTAGGCGGCGAGCTTGCGGATGTCGGCGCGGATCCGCACCGCCGGCCGCTGGCCGCCGGAGATGCTGACGAGGCCGACGCCGGGAAGCTGCGAGATCTTCTGCGCCAGCCGCGTGTCGGCGAAATCCTCGACCTGCGTCAGCGGCATCGTCTTCGAGGTCAGCCCGAGCGTCAGGATCGGCGCGTCGGCCGGATTGACCTTGGCGTAGATCGGCGGCGCCGGCAGGTCGGACGGCAGCAGATTGCCGGCGGCGTTGATCGCGGCCTGCACCTCCTGCTCGGCGACGTCGAGCGAGATCGACAGCCCGAACTGCAGCGTGATGACCGAGGCGCCGGCCGAGCTCACCGAGCTCATCTGGTTCAGGTTCGGCATCTGGCCGAACTGCACCTCGAGCGGCGCGGTGACCGACGAGGTCATCACGTCGGGGCTGGCGCCGGGATAGAAGGTCTGGACCTGGATGGTCGGGTAATCGACCTCGGGCAGCGCGGCGACGGGCAGGAAGCGGAACGCGAGCATGCCCGACAGCATGATCGCGACCATCAACAGCGTCGTCGCCACCGGCCGTCAGGATAAAGGGGCGCGACGGGTTCATTGCTTCGGCCCGCCCTCCGAACGCTCGCTTCTTGGCGCCGCCGGGAGCGCCGGGTGCCGTTCGGTCCGGCGGCTGGCGGCGCAGACGCGCTGGCGCCGCGGCGTCATTGGGCTCGAGCGGACCACCACCTTGGCGCCCTCGCGCAGCTTGTCGGCGCCGTCGATGACGACGCGGTCGCCCGGGTTGAGCCCTGTGAGCACCTCGACGCGGTCGCCGTCGGTGACGCCGAGCTTGATCGGACGCACCGAGACGGTGCTGTCGGCCTTGATCAGATAGACGAAGGTGCCGGGCACGCCGCGCTGAACGCCCGATGTCGACATCGTGGTGACGTCCTTGTGGGTGTCGAGCAGCAGGCGGATGTTGACGAACTGGTTCGGATAGAGCGCGCGCTGCTCGTTCGGGAACTGTGCGCGCAGCTTGATGGTGCCGGTGGTGGCATCGATCTGGCTGTCGAAGGTCTGCAGCGAGCCGTCGGCGAGCTTGTTGGCGCCGCCGCGGTCGAGCGCGGTCACCGGCAGCACCGCGCCGCTCGCCAGCCGCTTGGAGATCGCCTGCAGATTGTCCTCAGGCACCGTGAACAGCACGCTGATCGGCGCGAGCTGCGTGATCACGACCAGTCCGGTGGTGTCGCCGGGGGTGACGTAGTTGCCCTGATCGACCTGGCGCAAGCCGACGCGGCCGTCGATCGGCGACAGGATCCTGGTGTAGTTCAAATTGACTTCGGCCGACTTGACCGCGGCGTGATCGGCTTCGACCGTGCCCTGGTCCTGCGCCACCAGCGCAACCTGCGTATCCAGCTGTCTGGTGCGGAACGGCGTTCTGCGCGGCAAGGCCCTGGTAGCGCGTGCAGGTCGACCTGTGCGCCTTTCAACAGCGCCTCGTCGCGCGCAAGCTGGCCCTTGGCCTGCGCCAGCGCGGCCTCATAGGGGCGGGAGTCGATCTCGGCGATCAGGTCGCCTTTCTTGACCTCGTCGCCTTCCTTGAAGTCGATCTTCATCAGATAGCCGCGAGATCTGGCTTCGGATGGTGACGGTCGCAAGCGAGGTGACGGTGCCGAGCGCATTCAGGGTGATGCCGATATCGCCCTTGCCGATCGTCTCGTCGACGATCGACATCGGCCCAGCGTTGCGACCGGCGCGGGGATTGACCTGCTGAGGCGCCTTCTCGTGCCGCAGCCACCAGACGGCGCCGGCTGCCATCAGCACGAGGATGAGGATGGTCAGGAGCGGTCGGCCGCGGCGCCGCTTGGCTGGCGTCTTGGTCTCTGGCTCGCGGCCGGGAGCTGTGGTTGGTGGCTTCAGCGGTTGGTCCATTGCTCTACTTTAGCATTCGGCTCGGATCGATGTGTCCGGTGATAGCCTAACCGAGCAGGAGCTTCCCGTACTTTTTCTGCGCTGCATCCTGACTTCATCCACAGCTACTTGTCGCGTTAACTTTTGGAAAGGGCTAGGCTTTTCCAAATGTTGCTGGTCCCGCGAGGCCCCTGGGAACAGGCCATTTTCTTCCGCACTGGTGCATCTCGGCAGGCATGGCATCTCTCGTAGCCGTGATCGCCACCGCCAAAAGCGTGATCATCTGCCTCGCGGACATGATGATCGCCGATCACGCGGGCGCCAAATGCCCGACATACCGGTACATAAGCGGTGTCGTCGCGGGATGGCGGCCGGCAGCCGCAACGGAGGCGAGACCATTGCTTCAGCTTTCGCAAAACCAAAGCCGGTGAGCATGGGTGCCGCCAGTGTGCAATTGCGCACGGGCCGGTACCATATCGAATGCGCGGAAAAATTCATTTCGCGAATAGTTTCAAGGTCGAGCTTTCCGTGCGGCACACCGCATGAAAGATTTTTCTTTCGTTTTTACAGAAATTGTGATCTTATCCCTCCGTCCCGGCTCGATTTGAGGGGCGTGCGCGTCGTCACGGACGTTGAGCGCGGGATGCGGTGGACGTGGATGTTGCAGATTCGACGAGGCGCAATGTCCGCGGACGGTGAAGTCGTGTGGTCCTGGCATCCCGGTGCTGATGCCAAGTCCGTGTGCTCGGCGAGCGCGCGGATGACGGGGGCAAACAAGCCGGTCCCCGGGGAGAGCGCGTATAAGCCGTAACCCATCCGCGCAGGGAAGGCCGGTTGTTCGGCCGTCACCTGTGGTTCTGCCGCGTGCTTTTTTCTGCACGCGGACCATGGGTGCGACCAGCACCCGGCCTTCCCTGCGCCCTCACTGCTTGAAGAGGGTGAAACGAATGAAATAGCTCGGACAAATTCGTGTCGCGAGAATGCAGACGTGTGCTTTGTTGCACGAGGCAATGGCGGTCCTGCACATTCAGCTGTCATTGCACGCGAAGGCGGGCAATCCAGTACGCCGCAGCCTTTCGGTTCAAGCACTACCACCTCTGGAAATACTGGATCACCCGCTTTCGCGGGTGGACACCGGTGTGTAGTGATTGCGAGGAGCCGAAGGCGACGAAGCAATCCAGAATTTTCGCTCGACCGCTGACAAGCCGTGCGCCGCCTGCCGACACAGGCTCTTCCGTTCCGCCGCCGATCCCGATAAGACGCGCCGTCGTCTCGTGACTGGAAAAGCGCCATGACCAGAATTGATGCAATCGCTCGCGCCCGCTTCTACCTCGAATCAGGCGAGTTTCTCAGCGAGCTCGACCGCAGGGTGGCGTATCGGACCGAAAGCCTCAATGCCGAGCGCAAAACCGAGCTCTACGCCTATCTCAAGGACGAACTGACACCGTCCTTGGGCGCGCTGGGCTTCGCAAGCCGCATCATCGATTCCCCCAGCGGACGGTCGCCGTTCCTGATTGCGGATTACCATGAGAGCGACAGCGCGCCGACCGTGCTTGAGCTACGGCCATGGCGATACCGTCGACGGCATGATCGGCGAGTGGCGCGACGGCCTCGATCCCTGGAAAATCACCGTGGTCGGCAACCGCGCCTACGGCCGCGGCACCGCCGACAACAAGGGCCAGCACAGCATCAACCTGGCGGCGCTGCGTGCCGTCAAGGAGACCCGCGGCGGCAAGCTCGGCTTCAACGCCAAGTTCATTATCGAGATGGGCGAGGAGACCGGCTCGCCGGATCTCGCCCGCGTCTGCCGACCTGCACCGCGACGCGCTGAAGGCCGATCTGTTCATCGGCTCCGACGGGCCGCGGCTGTCGGCGGAGCGGCCGACCATCTTTCTCGGCTGCCGCGGCGGCGTCCGCATCCATCTCGATGTCAATTTGCGCGAGGGCGGGCACCATTCCGGCAATTGGGGCGGCGTGCTCGCCAATCCCGCGAACCATCCTGGCCAACGCAATCGCGACGCTGGTCGACGGCCATGGCCGCATCAAGCTGGAGGCGCTGAAGCCGCCGCGGCTCACGAACGCGATTCGCAACGCGCTGGCCGACGTCAAGGTCGAGCCGACCGAGGACGAGCCGCCGCTGTCGGACAATTGGGGCGAGGACGGGCTGTCGCCGGCCGAACGGCTCTATGCCTGGAACACGCTCGAGGTGCTGGCGCTCTCGACCGGCAATATCGACAAGCCGGCGAACGCGATTCCCGGCCGCGCCCGCGCCGTGCTGCAACTGCGCTTCGTGGTCGGCACCGAGGTCGGCAACATCGCCGAGGTCATCCGCGCGCATCTTGCGGCAAACGGCTTTCCGATGATCGAGGTCACGACCGCGCAGAGCTTCATCGCCTCGCGCGCCGATCTCGACAGCCCCTGGATCAAATGGGCGGCCGAGTCGGTCGAAAAGAGCAGCGGCAAGCGGCCCGCGGTGCTGCCGAATTTCGGCGGCTCGCTGCCGAACGATGTGTTCGCGGACGTCCTGAAGATGCCGACGATCTGGCTGCCGCATTCCTATCCCGGCTGCTCGCAGCATGCGCCCGACGAGCACATCCTGCTCAGCGTCACCGACGAGGCCCTTGGGATCATGGCGGGGCTGTTCTGGGACATCGGCGAGCTCGGGAAGGCCGTTGTGATGGTTCGTGTCGATGTCGACGAAATCGCTAGTTGGGTTACTCGCTCATGGCCGGGCTAAAGCGCGAAGCGGGGTCTTCGCGCAGATGTCCCGAGCAGCTCGGCCAACCTGATGACAACCTCACGATGCGATTGCCGACCTGTCGGCGAGCGGGGAGAGGATCCGATCGACCAGCGTGTCAGGGACATGAGATGACAGTTTCGACCTCGACGGCATCCGAACTGACCGGCGAGAAGGGCTTCGCCAAACAGGTGGTCGCGACGTCGGTCGGCAATGCGCTGGAATGGTTCGACATCGCGATCTATGGCTATTTCGCGGTCTATATTTCCAAGGCGTTTTTCCCGGCCGGTGATGCGACCACGTCGCTGCTGCTGACCTTCGGCACATTCGGCCTGTCCTATCTGGCGCGCCCGATCGGCGGCCTCGTGCTCGGCGCCTATGCCGATCGCTGCGGCCGCAAGGCCTCGCTGATGGTCTCGATCGTGATGATGACGTTCGGCACGCTCGCGGTCGCGTTGATGCCGGCATTTGCAACCATCGGCGTGCTGGCGCCGCTCCTGGTCATCGTCGCGCGCCTGGTGCAGGGCTTCTCGGCCGGCGGCGAGTTCGGCTCCTCGACCGCCTTCCTGGTCGAGCACATGCCGGAGCGGCGCGGCTTCATCGCGAGCTGGCAGTTTGCGAGCCAGGGCGTCAGCGGCCTGCTCGGCGCAGCCTTCGGCGCCATCCTGACCTCGGTCATGAGTCCGGCCGATCTGCAGGCCTGGGGCTGGCGGATTCCGTTCTTTTTCGGCGTGCTGATCGGGCCGGTCGGCCTCTATTTGCGCAACCACATGGAAGAGGGCGGTGCACCCGCGGGCAAGCAGGGATCGCCGGTGAAGGAGGTGCTGCTGCGCCAGAAGCTGCCGGTGCTGCTCGGCATCGGCGCGCTCGCCGTGTCCACCGCGGTCAACTATCTCATCGTCTATTTGCCGACCTATGCCGTGCAGAAGCTGGGTGTGCCGGCGACCACGGGATTCCTGGCGTCGCTGGCCGGCCAGTGCGCCGTCACCTTCCTGACGCCGCTCGCGGGCGCGATTTCCGACCGGATCGGCCGCACCACCTACATGATCACGATCAACCTGCTGCTGCTGCTTGCGATCTATCCGGCTTTTTACATCCTGACGCGGTACCCGACGCCCGGAATCATCATCGGCGCCGTGTTCGCAGTCGCGACCTTGAAGGCGCTCTATTACGGTCCGCTCGCCGCCCTGATGGCCGAGCTGCTGCCGGCGGAGTCGCGGGCCACCGGGCTTGGGCTCGGCTATAATATCGGCGTCACGATCTTCGGCGGTATGGGGCCGGCGATCATGACGGCGCTCGGCACCATCGCCATCATCGGCGACATGGCGCCCGGCTACTACCTTAGTCTGGTGGCGCTGCTCAGCCTCGCGTCGCTGTTTACCATCCGCAAGCTTGGCGTTACTGCCTAGTGCTGCCGGCCTTGCCTGATGGCGCGGAGGGCGGGCAATTTGCCGCAATCGTCCGGGCGGCGGCCGCCGGCAGACGGTTTATGGTCCGGGGGACCGCGGCACAATGCGGGACCAGCCGGGCCGTGGGAATTCGGCCCGGTTTATGCAAGCATCCGGCGACCTGCCGGACGGAGGAGATCACGAATGAAGCAATTTCGAATTTTGGGTCTTGCGTTTGCCGCCGTGCTCGGCGCGAGCCAGATGGCGGCTCCGGCGCAGGCCGAGGAGCTGACGGGGACCTTGAAGAACATCAAGGACACCGGCGCGATCACGCTCGGCTTCCGCGATTCCTCGATTCCGTTCTCCTATCTCGATGACAACCAGAAGCCGGTCGGCTTCGCGATGGACATCTGCTACGGGATCGTCGACGCCATCAAGAAGGAGCTCAAGCTCGACAAGCTCGATGTCAAGCTGACGCCGGTGACGTCCTCGACGCGCATCCCGTTGCTCGCCAACGGCACCATCGACCTCGAATGCGGCTCGACCACCAACAATGCCGAGCGGGAAAAGCAGGTCGCGTTCACCAACACCCACTTCCTGACCGCCAGCCGCTACGTCTTCAAGAAGTCGAGCGGCATCAAGTCAATCGCGGACCTCAAGGGCAAGACCGTGGTCTCGACCGCCGGCACCACCAACATCAAGCAGCTCACCGAGGCCAATGCGCGCGCAAGGCCTCGGCGCCACCATCATCCCGGCCAAGGATCATGCCGAAGCCTTCCTGATGGTCGAAACCGATCGTGCGGCCGCCTTCGTGATGGATGACATCCTGCTGGCGAGCCTCGTGGCCGGCTCGAAGGATCCGAGCCTCTACGCGATCTCGACCGACGAGTTCTCGACGCCGGAGCCGTACGGCATCATGCTGCGCAAGGACGATCCCGCGTTCAAGAAGGTCGTCGATGCCGCTACCGCCAAGATCTACACGTCGGGCGAGGGCCAGAAGCTCTACGACAAGTGGTTCATGCAGAAGATTCCGCCGAAGGGCCTGAACCTCAACACGCCGATCTCGCCGGCGCTGAAGGCGGAGTTCGCCAAGCCGTCGGATTCGCCGGATCCGGCGTCTTACGTGCTGAAGTAATAGGCGTGCTAAAGTAATGCGAAGCCCACCGCGCCCGTGCAATGGCCCGTCCATTGCATGGGCGCGATCCACATCCAAATTGGTCCGGACCGCGCGCGTGAACTACCACTGGAATTGGCACATCTTCTTCGAGCCGAACCCGACCGGGGCCGGCACCTATCTCGACATGCTGCTGTCGGGACTTTGGGTGACGATCAAGATCTCGCTGTTCGCGTGGATCATTGCGCTTGTCACCGGCTCGATCGTCGGCGTGCTCAGGACCTTGCCGTCGAAGACCGCGCAATGGTTCGGCTTTCTCTATGTCGAATTCTTCCGCAACATGCCGCTGCTGGTGCAGCTGTTCCTCTGGTTCTTCGTGCTGCCGGAGCTGTTGCCGCCCGCCGCTGGGCTGTGGCTGAAGCAGATGCCCAACGCGCCGTTCTATACGGCGGCCGTCGGCGTCGGCCTGTTCATGTCCGCGCGCGTCGCGGTGCAGCTTGCGGCCGGCATCGGCTCGCTGCCGCGCGGCCAGAAAATGGCGGGGACGGCGCTCGGTCTCACCACGACGCAGGTGTACCGCTACGTGCTGCTGCCGATGGCCTTCCGCATCATTCTGCCGCCGCTGACGTCCGAGTTCCTCAATACGATCAAGAACAGCGCCGTCGCGATCACCATCGGACTGATCGAGCTGACAGGCGCAGCGCGATCGATGCAGGAGTTTTCCTTCCAGGTGTTCGAAGCCTTCAGCGGCGCGACCGTCATGTATCTGGCCATCAACGTCGTCGTCGTGATCGGCATGCGCCTGCTCGAGCGCAGCGTCGCGATCCCCGGCTACATCACGGGCAAATAGGCCATGTTTGCCAATTTCGATTTCGACGTCATCCGCCGTTCGCTGGGCTATCTGTTCATCGACGGCATGACCTTCACGCTGACGCTGACTGCACTGTCGGCACTCGGCGGGCTGGTGTTCGGCACGCTGATCGCGCTGATGCGGCTGTCAGGCAATCGCGTCCTCGCCTGGATTGCAGCGATCTATGTCGATTTCCTGCGCTCGCTGCCGTTGGTGCTCGTCATCTTCTGGTTCTACTTCCTGGTTCCCTATATCGGGCAGTGGATCACCGGCGCGTCGCGGCCGATCAGCGTCGGCGCGTTTGCTTCGTCGCTGATCACCTTCATCATGTTCGAGGCGACCTATTTCTCGGAGATCATGCGGGCCGGCATCCAGTCGATCTCGCGCGGCCAGCCGGCGGCGGCGTCCGCGCTCGGCCTGACCTACGGCCAGACCATGCGTTACGTCGTGCTACCGCAGGCGTTCCGCAACATGCTGCCGGTGCTGCTGACCCAGACCATCGTGCTGTTCCAGGACACCTCGCTGGTCTATGTGCTCTCGATTACGGACTTCCTCGGCGCCGCCTCCAAGGTTGCCCAGCGCGACGGCCGTCTGGTCGAGATGTATCTGTTCGCGGCCCTGGTTTACTTCGTCATTTCCTGCGTTGCGTCGTTCAGCGTTCGCCAGCTGCAGTCGCGCATCGCCATCGTCAGATAGTGTTCGCATGATCGAAATCAGCCACGTCAACAAATGGTACACCCCGGCCTTCCAGGTGCTGAAGGACTGCACGACCTCGGTCGCCAAGGGCGAGGTGGTGGTGGTCTGCGGCCCCTCCGGCTCGGGCAAGTCGACGCTCATCAAATGCGTCAACGCGCTGGAGCCGTTTCAGGACGGTGTCATCACGATCGACGGCATCAAGGTCAACGATTCCAAGACCAATCTGCCGAAGCTGCGCGCGCGCGTCGGCATGGTGTTCCAGCATTTCGAGCTGTTCCCGCATCTGAAGATCATCGACAATCTTCGCCTGGCGCAGGAGAAGGTGCTCGGACGCAAGCATGACGAGGCGACTACCAAGGGCATGAAGCTGTTGGATCGGGTCGGGTTGAAGGAGCATGCGCAGAAATTCCCGGCGCAGCTGTCCGGTGGTCAGCAGCAGCGCGTCGCGATCGCCCGGGCGCTCGCGATGGATCCGATCGCCATGCTGTTCGACGAGCCAACCTCGGCGCTCGATCCGGAGATGATCAGCGAGGTGCTCGACGTGATGGTCGACCTCGCCCGCGACGGCATGACGATGATGGTGGTGACCCACGAGATGGGCTTTGCCCGCAAGGTTGCCAACCGGGTCATCTTCATGGACCAGGGCGAGATCGTCGAGGACGCCAACAAGGAGGATTTCTTCGGCAAGCCGCGCAGCGAACGCGCACAGAAATTCCTGTCGAAGATCCTGTCGCATTGATCTCCACCGCCGTCATGCTCCGCGCAGGCGGAGCATCCAGTACTCCGCGGCAGAAGAGATCGAACCGAGGCGTCACGGCGTACTGGATCGTCGGCTCTCGCGGACGATGACAGCGGGGATGGTCAACTCGGTGCACGGCGACAGGCCTTGAACCCGGACTATCGAAGTTGAGGAGAAGATACTGTGGACCCCATCGCTTACGTCAACGGCTCGTTCGTTCCGCTCTCCGAGGCCAAAGTCTCGGTCCTGGATCGCGGCTTCCTGTTTGCCGACGGCATCTATGAGGTCGCAGCCGTGCTGGACGGCAAGCTGGTCGACAGCGCGTCGCATCTGGCGCGGCTGGAGCGGTCGGTCGGCGAAATCGGCCTGGCGCTGCCGGAGAGCACAGCAAAGATCGAGGAGCTGCAGAAGGAGCTGGTCGCGCGCAATAAGCTCGACAACGGCATGGTCTATCTGCAGGTCACCCGCGGCGCCGACAAGGGCCGCGACTTCGCCTTTCCGAAGGACGTGACGCCGACCCTGGTCATGTTCGTCACCGCCTAAGGATATCGTCAATGCGCCGTCGGCCAAGACCGGCATCGGCGTCATTACCGTGCCGGACATCCGCTGGGAGCGGCGCGACATCAAGAGCGTGGCGCTGCTGGCGCAGGTCCTGGCGAAGCAGGCGGCGGCGGCGGCCGGCGCCGGCGAAGCCTGGATGATCGAGGACGGCAAGGTCACCGAGGGCGGCTCGTCCACCGCGTTCATCCTGACCCAGGACGACGTGATCGTGACGCGGCCGAATTCCAACGCCATCCTCCCCGGGTGCACCCGCAAGGCGGTGGTCGCGCTCGCCGAGGAGCGCCAGCTGCGCGTCGAGGAGCGGGCGTTCACGATCGCTGAAGCGCTTGCGGCCAAGGAAGCCTTCATCACCAGCGCGAGCTCGTTTGTGCAGCCCGTCATCACCATCGACGGCAAGCCGGTCGGCAATGGGAAAGTGGGTCCGATGGCGAGCCGGTTGCGCGAGATCTATGTCGATTTCGCGCGCGCCACGGCGGTGTGAATTTAGTGCGCCTCGCCCGCGCTGAGATGGTCGGGCTTCTTCAAGAGCACCGTCGCGAGCAGTGCGACGATCAGCGTGGCACCGAGCAGATAGAAGGTGTCGCTGAAGGCGAGGATGAAGGCCTGCTTCTGCACGATGTGGCCGATCGCGACATAGGCGCGGTTGATGGCGTCGCTCCGGTCGATCACGCCGTGATTGACGAAGTACTGGGTGAGCTGATCGAGCCGGTTGCGGGTCGCCTGTTCGAGCAGCGAGACGGATTGCGACAGCACGTTGGAGTGATACTGCTCGCGCTTGGTGAGGAACGTCTGCAGCACGGCGATGCCGACCGCGCCGCCGAGATTGCGCATCATGTTGAACAGGCCGGAGGCGGAGCCGGCGTTCTCATGCTCGATGCCTGATGTCGCCACCGCCGACAGCGGCGTCAGCACCAGCGCCTGGCCGATGGCGCGGACGACGTTGGGCCAGAACAGCTGGTCGGTGGCGGTAGTCGTTGGTCATGTAGATGTTCATGAAGTTGGAGGCCGCGAACAGCGCAAAGCCGATGCCGATCACGATCCGCGGCGTCGACGCGTCTTCATCAGCCGCGGCACCAGCGGAATCAGCAACGAGCTGCGGCAGCCCGGTCCAGGCCAGCACCATGCCGATCTGCTCGGCATTGTAGCCCTGGATGCGGGAGAGATAGACCGGCAGGATGTAGACCGAGCCGTACAGCGCGACGCCGAGCAGGACGTTGGCGAGGATGCCGAAGCCGAAATTGCGGCGGAACAGCAGGCGCAGATTCAACAGCGGCTTCTCGGTGGTGAACTCGATCACCAGGAACAGGCCGAGCGCGACGACGGCGATCACGGTGAGGCGGACAATGAAGGGCGAGCCGAACCAGTCGTCCTTGTTGCCTTCCTCGAGCACGGTCTGCAGTGCCGACGAGCCCGATCGCCATGGTGACGATGCCGGGCCAGTCGCCCTGGCGCAGCAGCGACAGCTTCATCGGCTTGGCGTCGAGCGAGAAATACAGCATGGCGACCATCAGCGCGCCGGGCACGATGTTGACATAGAAGATGTATTGCCAGCCCCAGTTCTCGGTGAGATAGCCGCCGATGGTCGGACCGATCGCGGGCGCGAAGGTGGCGGAGATCGCGAACAGCGCGAGGCCGACCGGCTGCTTGGCCTTCGGCAGCAGGGTGATGATCAGGGTGAAGGCCATCGGGATCAGCACGCCGCCGGTAAAGCCCTGCACGGCGCGCAGCACGATCATCTGCGGCAGGTTCTGCGCGAGCGCGCAGGCCGCCGACAGAATCAGGAACAGCACCGCGTTGGTGAGGAGATAGATGCGGATCGAGAACACCTGGGCGAGCCAGCCGCTCAACGGGATCACGACGATCTCGGCGATCAGATAGGAGGTCGAGATCCAGCCGCCGTCATCGATGCCGGCGCCGATCGCGCCCTGGATGTCGGCGAGCGAGGCGTTGACGATCTGGATGTTGAGCACCGCCATGAAGGCGCCGAGCGTGGCGCCGAGCACCGCGATCCAGGTGCGTGCGGAGACGGTTGGCGCCGTCGGCGGGCGCTCGCGCCTGAGTGGGCGGGGACGGCGGACGAGCGTGGATTGGAGCGCGGTCATGGTCTGTCTCCGCTCAGCGATGCTGACGGCGACGGCTGGCGCGATCTGCCGTCTGCGCGCTCGGCCATCACGGTGGCCTTGGTGTCGACGGTCGGCTCGACCGACATGCCCGGGCGCAGCAGGCCGTCAGATTGTGTCTCATCGAGCACGATCTTCACCGGCACGCGCTGCACGATCTTGGTGAAATTGCCGGTGGCGTTGTCGGGCGGCAGCAGCGCGAACTCGAGACCCGAGGCCGGCGACAGGCTGTCGACATGGCCCTTCAGCGGCGTGGCGTGAAAGCTGTCGATACGCAGCTCGACCGGCTGGCCGTCGCGCATATGCGTGAGCTGGGTCTCCTTGAAATTGGCGACGATATAGACCTGGTCGAGCGGCACCACGGCCATCAGCTGGGTGCCGGCCTGCACGAATTGCCCGACGCGCAGCGTGCGCGCGCCGACGGTGCCGTCGACCGGGGCGGTGATCTGCGTATAGGACAGGTTCAGCGCGGCCTGCTGCGCGACCGCGCGGGCATGATCGAGCTGCGCGACTGCCTTGGCGCGGTCGGTGGCCAGCACCTCGAGCTTCTTGTTGGCGGCGATCAGCCCGGCCTTGCCTTGCTGCAGCTGCGCGGTCTGGGCGCGCAGCGCCGCGTCGGTCTGCTGGGCCCGCTGCACGGTGCCGGAGCCGGACTTCATCAGTTCGTCGTAGCGCGCGCGCTCCTGCTCGGCGAATTTGAGATTGGCATCGGCGGCGTCGACCTCGGCGGCCTGCTGCGCAATCAGGGGCTGCTGCAGCTCGATCTGGGCATCGAGATTGCGCATGCGCGGCCTCGGAGGCCGCCACGTCGGCTTGCGCCTGCGCCAGCGCGGTGTTGAAATCGCGATCGTCGATCCGGGCCAGCAGCTGGCCGGCCTTGACCTTCTCGATTGTCGCGGACCAGCACCTCGGCGATGTAGCCGGAGACTTTGGGCGAGATCAGCGTGGAATTGGCTTTGACATAGGCGTCGTCGGTGCGTCTCCAGGTATCGGCCGACGGTCAGGTAGTGGTGGCCGTAATCCGCGGCGGCCGCGACGCCGAGCGCGAGCGCCAATCCGATTGCGGCGCGCTTGATCGCGCGCCGCGACGGCATCGCGTCGGTTTTTTCTTTCGGAATCAGAGGCATAAGCGACGCTGGTCATGGTGATCTCCCGGGCCAGGCGCACCCTGGGCGCCTGATATTGCCGGGTGATATGCGATGTCCTCCCCGATCTGATAATCTGTCAAAAATAGGAAGGATTATCCGGTGTTTACGTATAATGCAGTGCGGCGATGGATCGCCTGACCAGCCTGACAGCCTTCGTTCGCGTCGTCGACAATGGCGGGTTCTCGGCCGCCGGCCGCCGCCTCAACATGTCGACCACGATGGTGAGCAGCCATGTCCAGGCGCTGGAGGATCGGCTTGGCGTCCGGCTGCTCAACCGGACGACCCGCAAGGTCAGCCTCACGGAAGTCGGCAAAGCCTACTATGATCGCGCCATCCAGATCCTTGCCGATCTCGAACAGGCCGACGATATCGCCAGCACCTTGCAATCGACGCCGCGCGGCACGCTCCGTCTCTATATCGCAACCCATCTCGTCCCGTTCGTGGCGTCGGTCGTCACCGAGTTCATGTCGACCTATCCCGAGGTCAAGCTCGAGGTCATGATGGGCGAGCGTGACATCGACATGATCGAGGAGGGTTTCGATCTTGCCGTGCGTCTGACACCGCCGCAGGATTCCAGCCTCATCACCCGCAGCCTCGCCACCTGGCGTCACGTGCTGTGCTGCTCACCCGGCTACATCGAGAGGCACGGCAGGCCGCAGCAACTGACCGATCTTGCCGCGCATAATTGCCTCAGACACATCCACTATCCGTATCCGGATGAATGGCGTTTCGTCGATCGTGCGGGTGCGCCGATCATCGCGCGGATATCAGGCACGCTCGTCACCAACAGCGGCGAAACGTTACGCCAGGCCGCGCTGCACGGCGTCGGGGTCAGCCTTGCCGCGGGATTTCTGGTTGGTGACGATCTCGAAGCGGGACGGCTGGTGCGGCTCCTGCCGGACTATCGTCCCATCGACTTCGCGGTGAACGCGACCTATCCGCACCGGCATCATCTATCGGTGAAGGTGCGGATCTTTATCGACCTCTTGGCAAAGCATAGCGCCGACCAGCAGCAGCTGATTAATCCCGATGCTTGACGCACGCCTCGCTTCATCTCACGGCTTCAGGATCAGCTTCTGCACGCGCCAGTTCAGGAGCTCGGCGACATAGAGCGTGTTCTCCGAGGGGCACGCCATGGCATGGATCCAGCCGAACTGCTTCAGCTGCTTGCCGGACTGGCCGAGCATGCCGAGCACCTTGCCGTCGAGCGAGAGCTTGTAGATGCGGCCGGGCCAGGCATCGGAGCTGTAGAGCACCTGATGCGGCGGCGGCGTGATGCAGATCGCCCACGGCGAGCCCGGTGCGAAGGTGCCGCCCTTGATCATCGCCTCGTCCGGGATCTTGCCGATCGCGGGCTTGGCATCCGGCGGCACCGGCACGTCGATGGTGAACTGGCGCAGGAACTTGCCGTCGCCGTCGAATACCTGGATGCGGCGGTTGCCGCGGTCGGCGACATAGACATTGCCGTCGGCGTCGGTCGCGATCGAATGCGGCGTGTTGAACTGGCCCGGCTCGCTGCCGCGCTCGCCCCAGGACTTCAGCCAGTTGCCGTCCTTGTCGACCTTGGCGACGCGCGAATTGATGTAGCCGTCGCTGATGAAGGTGTTGCCTTGCTTGTCCCAGGCGACGTCCGTGACCTGGCGGAAGCGGCCGGGCTCGGCCGGCAGCGGCGGCTTCGGATGCTTGAGCGGGCCGGTGTCCTCGTCCGAGGCCTCCTGCTTGCGGCCGAACACCATCAGCACGCGCCCCTCGGGATCGAACTTGATCACCATGTCCGAGCCCTTGTCGGTGACCCAGATGTTGTCCTGCGGGTCGACCTTGACGGTGTGGGCGAACGACCACGCATAGAGATTCTTGCCGATCTCGCCGACATATTTGCCGTTGGCGTCGAACTCGAGCAACTGCGCCGCGGCGGCGGCATAGGCCGGGCCTGACGTGTTGCCGCGCGAGAGCACGTAGACATGGCCCTTGGAATTGACCGAGACGCCGGAGACTTCGCCGAAATACATGTTGTGCGGCAGCTTCAGCGGGTTGGGCACCGACTCGAAATTGATCGACGGCACCGATTGCTGTGCCAGCGCGGGCGATGCAAACAGCAGCAGGCATCCGAGCAACGCGTGCCTCATGGCGATCCTCCCTGGAAATCCTGTTCTGATGCGAATGCTAATCTATCGCCGGCGAGGGCGTCCACGGCAACATCTGCATCGATCCTAGTAGCGTGCGCGTCGGAATAACCGGCGGGACCCGGGGTTGCAGGGAGGCGCCGAGACCGTCAGCCGACTGCACAACCGTTGCCACGGCTGCCTTTCGGAGCGGCATCGGCGAGCAACAACAAGACAACATGGGAGGATATAAATGCGTTCGATCGTCCTGGCGTTACTGAGCGCCTGCGCCGTCACCGCCATCAGCCTGCCTGCCGCGGCCCAGAATGCTGCGTCGCCCGCTGCTCCAGCGTCACCATCGGCGGGCGGAACGCCTGATGCGATGCCGTTCGACATTCCCTATGGCGTGCCGATCGGGCTCGAGCGGGCGAGGGACGTGCTGGCTGCCGCCGAAGCCGAAGCGAAGAAGCGGAACTGGAAGATGAACATCGCCGTGGTCGACACGCATGGCGAGCTCGTGCATTTCGTCCGCATGGACGGCGCACAGCTCGCTTCCGTGCCGATCTCGATGGGCAAGGCGCGGACCGCGGCGCGCTTTCGCAGGGAGTCGCGCGCGTTCTACAACGCCTATGAGACCGGCCACCCCTATGTCAGCACCCTCGATCCGACTCTGGTGGCGAGTCCCGGCGGCTTTCCGCTGGTGGAAGGCGGCAAGCTGATCGGTGCGATCGGCTGCAGCGGCGGCACCGGCGACCAGGACGCCGCCATCTGCAAGGTCGGCGCCGATCCGTCAGGTAGCAAGCACAGCATCCAGATCACGTCGCCCGGCCACAGCGTGAAATATTTCGACAGCTCGACCAGGAACGGCACCACGCCGAAGATCATGTCGTTGGTTCGGAAGCGATAGGTTTCCTTGCCGTTGACCTTGATGATGGTCTGCATCGCCTCGAGATCGGCGTCGGTCTCGATCCATGGCCCCATCGGCTTGAACGTATCAGCATTCTTGGACCGCCATAGGCCGCGATCGGCCTTCTGCCAGGTCCGTTCGCTGACATCGTTGCCGATGGTGTAGCCGAACACGCAGTCCATCGCGTTCGCTTCCGTGAGGTGCTTCACCTTCTTGCCGATGACGACGACGAGTTCGCCTTCGTAATGGATCTTCTCGGTCGCACTCGCCGGGATGACGACATCCTCGTCATGGGCGATCAAAGCGTTCTGGGCGCGATAGCCGACCTCGGGGCGATCGGGGACGGCCGGCACCTCACCGCGCTTGTCGGCGGCTTCCTTCAGATGCTTGAGATAGTTGAGGCCGACGCAATAGAAGGTGCGCGGCACCAGCGGCAGCTCGATCTTGACGTCGACCAGCGCGTGCGACGCCGAGTCGCGCTGCCATTCACCGAATGGATCGCCATCGACCGCAACCACGCGATCGCCTTCGACCAGGCCCCATGAGGTGTGACCTGCCGACGTGAACTTCACCCAGCGCATGCGATATCCTCTTTGTTATTCGGCCGCCGCTTGCGGCTTCCAGCCACCGACCCGGGGGCGGGAAAGGCCGAGGTTGTCCCGCAAGGTGGTGCCGGCATAATCGGTCTGATAGAGGCCGCGGCGCTGCAGCTCCGGCACCACATGGCGAACGAAATCGGCATAGGAGCCGGGAACGTAGGTGGCGGCGATGACGAAGCCGTCGCACCCGCGCGCGACGAACATCTCCTCCAGCCGGTCGGCGATCTCCTTCGGGCCGCCGACGATCGCATCCTGGGTCTGGCCGCGGCCGGAGAACTTGATGAAATCGCGCGCCGTCGGGTTAGCCTTGCCTGACGTCCGCAGCACACCGTCGCGGATGCCGATGATACCCTGCATGCTGGCGAGCTCCTCCGCCGTCAGCGGCTCGTCGAGCCCCTTCGCGGCGAAGTCGTAGTTGAGGCCCTCGGAGAGCAGCGACAGCGCATCGATCTCGAGCGGCAGCTTCTCGATCAGCGCCATCCTGTCTTCGGCTTCCGACTTGGTGGCGCCGCAGACCGGCGTGGTGAGATTGCAGAGGAACATCTGGTCGGGATCGCGGCCGGCTTTCGCGGCTTCGCCGCGGATGCCGTCATAGCCCTGCTTGGCCTGCGCGAGGCTGCGAGCTGCCGTGAAGATGACCTCGCCCCAGCGGCCGGCAAAACGTTGCCCGCGGCCGGAGGCGCCGGCCTGGATGATGACGGGATGGCCCTGTTGCGAGCGCGGCACCGTGAACGGTCCGCGCGACTTGAAGAAACGTCCCTGATGGTCGAGGCGCCGGACCTTGGCCGGGTCTGCAAAGCGGCCGCTTGCCTTGTCCATGATCAGCGCGTCGTCGTCCCAGGAATCCCAATGCCCGAGTACGACCTCCATGAACTCGTCGGCGCGGTCGTAACGGAAATCATGTTCGAGATGCTCGTCCTTGCCCATGTTGAGCGCCTCGCCGTCATTGACCGACGTGACCACGTTCCAGGCGGCGCGGCCGCCGGTCATCAGATCGAGCGTTGCGAAGCGACGAGCGACATCGAACGGTTCGAAATAGGTGGTCGAGCAGGTCGAGGCCAGGCCGAGCTTCTCGGTGACCATGCCCATCGTCGTCAGCACCACGATCGGATCCATCTTCACGCAGCGGATGCCGTATTTGACGGTGTGGGCGTGATCGTTACCGTACCGGTCCGGCATCGCCAGTCGATCGTCGAAGAAGGCGATATGGAATTTGCCGGCTTCGAGGATGCGGGCAATCTCCTGGTAGTAGCTGGCCGACATCGAATCGTCGCGCGAGTCCGGATGGCGCCATGAGCTCGGCAGGTTGGTGCAGTTCTGCGCCTGCAGGAAGCCGACCATCACCATTTGCCGCGTCATGCGTAGTTTCCTGTGAGATGATGAGGATCAGGCCAGATCAAGCTTGCCTGTCAGCTTGTATTCGGTGGCGAGCACCTTGAATTTGTCCCACGTCGCGTTCTCGATGGTGATGCCGTCGCGCCGGCGCTGCTGCGCGCGGATGGACTCGATCTCGCCGGGATAGAACACGCCGGGCGATCCGTCCGACAGGCGGCGTCGACTTCAGATAATGCGCGAACTCGGCGACCTCGCGCTTGAACTGCTGCAGCGGGCGGAAGGCGGCGACGTTGAACACCGCCATGAACACGCCGTCGTTGTGCCGGCCGGTCGGCTCGACGCCAAAGCCGAGGCCGGTCAGAAGCCCGCAGAGAACTTCGACCATCGCAGCGAGCCCGCTGCCCTTGTAGCCCTCGCTGCCACCTAGCGGCAGCAGTGCGCCGCCCTTGCGATATTGCGTCGGATCGGTGGTGTGCCGTCCCTCGGCATCGATGATCCAGCCCTGCGGGATCGGCTCGCCGCGCGCGACTGCGAGCTGGATCTTGCCGGCAGCGACCGCTGAGGTCGCCATGTCCAGATAGAACGGCGCCTCCAGATCGGAGGGGACCGCGATCGCAAGCGGGTTGGTGCCGAGCCGCGCCTCGCGCCCGCCGAACGGCGCGACATGCTTCGGCGAGCGGCCCGAATCTGCAGTGGCGATGGCGATCATGCCTTCGCGCATCGCCATCAGCGGATAGGCCGCGAGCCGCCCGACATGGCTCTGCCGGAACACCGTGCAGGCCGCGACGTTGGCGGTCTTCGCCTTCTCGATCGTCAGCGCCATGGCCTTGGCGTTGACGTGGAAGCCAAAGCCCCAATGGCCGTCGATCACGGTCGTGGTCGGCGATTCCTGCACGATGGTCCAGGGCGCGCCGGGCACGATGTGGCCGGCCTTGACGCGGTCGATATAGGTCGGGATGGCAATCACGCCGTGGGAATCATGGCCGGCGAGATTGGCCTCGACGCAACCGATCGCCACGGCGCGTGCCTCTTCTTCCGTTGCACCGGCTGCCTGGAGCAGCGCCGTCCCGATTTGGGTGAGGCGGTCGGCCGTGACGGTCGGCATCGGACGTTCCCCATTTGCTGTCCGCGTTTGCGGATCTTGTTATCGGCCATCATCGTCTCAAACCGACGGCGAATGGGCAAGGGGGACTGACCGAATGTTTGGTCATACCTGTCCGAGCAGATTGACTGAATGAATGTCGTTGCGCCTGTGAACAGGGTCGCAGAAAGTCTATTTTGAGTGCGCAATTCCGTGACCAATAAGTTCCGTTGAGTTTGCCACGATGGGGGTCTTGCCGTGATTCGATTGCTGCTGCTGGTGCCCTTTGTCGGACTGCTCTGGGTGCCGTTCTACAATTTCACCGAGCCGACGCTGTTCGGCTTCCCCTTCTTCTATTGGTATCAGCTCGCCTGGGTGCCGATCTCGTCGCTGCTGATCTGGCTGGTCTATCGCGGCCAGCCGCACGACGACGAAGCCAATTGAGCGAGCACGCGATGTCCGGTCAGATCGAATGGGTTGCCGTCTCGGTTTTCGTCTTCTTCTTCGCGCTCGTCACCGTGATGGGCTTCGTCGCCGCGCGCTGGAAAGCGGGGCCGGTGAGCGAGCATCTCGATGAATGGGGCCTCGGCGGCCGCCAGTTCGGCATCTGGATCACCTGGTTTCTGGTCGGCGGCGATTTCTACACGGCCTACACCGTGATCGCGGTGCCGGCGCTGGTCTATGCGGTCGGCGCTTACGGCTTTTTCGCGCTGCCCTACACGATCATCGTCTATCCGTTCGTGTTCGCGGTGATGCCGCTGCTGTGGAAGGTCGCGCATCGCAACGGCCACGTCACGGCGGCCGACGTCGTCCACGGCGCCTATCAGTCGCGCGGGCTCGAGCTTGCGGTTGCGCTCACCGGCATCGTCGCGACCATGCCCTATATCGCGCTGCAGCTGGTCGGCATGGGCGCTGTGATCAAGACCATGGGGCTCCAAGGCGAATTGCCGATCGTCGCGGCCTTCATCATCCTGGCGCTCTACACCTACAGCTCCGGCCTGCGTGCGCCGGCGCTGATCGCCTTCGTCAAGGACATCATGATCTACATCGTGGTGCTGACGGCGGTCGTCGTGGTGCCGGCCAAGCTCGGCGGCTATGGCGCGGTGTTCGCCGCGGCCGATGAAGCGTTCAAGGCCAAGGGCGGCGCCACTGGCCTGCTGCTCAAGCCATCGCAATACCTGGCCTACGCGACCCTGGCGCTGGGCTCGGCGCTCGCGGCCTTCATGTATCCGCACACGCTGACCGGCGTGTTCGCTTCCAAATCGGCCGACACGATCCGCAAGAATGCGATCCTGCTGCCGGCCTATACCCTGCTGCTCGGCCTGATCGCGCTGCTCGGCTACATGGCCCATGCGGCGCATATCAAGGTGAACTCGCCGAACGAGGTGGTGCCGCAGCTGTTCAAGACGCTGTTTCCGTCCTGGTTCGCGGGCTTCGCCTTTGCGGCGATCGCCATCGGCGCGCTGGTGCCGGCGGCGGTGATGAGCATCGGCGCGGCCAATCTGTTCACGCGCAATGTCTGGAAGGCCTATGTCAACCCGGCGATCAGCCATGCGGGCGAAGCCAGCGTCGCCAAGATCACCTCGCTGGTGGTCAAGGTCGGCGCGCTCGCCTTCACGCTGTTCCTGCCGGTGCAATATGCGCTCGACCTGCAGCTGCTCGGCGGCCTCTGGATCCTGCAGACCTTCCCGGCGCTGGTGTTCATGCTGTTCACGCGCTGGTTCCGTGCCGAAGGCCTGCTGGCGGGCTGGGCGGTCGGCATTCTCTGGGGCACCTATACGGCCTGGAGCAACGGGCTGAAGCCGCTTGCGAGCATCACGCTCGGCGAGACGAGCTACACCTTCTATGTCGGCCTCGGCGCGCTGATCCTCAACGTGGTGGTGGCGGCGGTCGTCTCGGCGATCCTCGGCCGGCGCTCGCCGGCCGCGGAAGCTGCCGCGCGTTCGTAGCGATCAGTTCTGGCGCCCACATTCGCTCTCGGATGTTGGTGCCAAGAAGTCCTGGCCTCACTTCTCCTCCGGCACAGCCGTGGCCGTGCCCGGGCCTTCGCCCATGATCAGGAGCACGGCGTCCTCGTCCTTGGCAGACCAGCGGCAAGATGGCGCAGACCGCGCCAACCTATATCACGGCGTGTATCCGTCATCACGCCAATCCTCCCGATATGATCAGCGTTTTCTGCGGTCGCCTTTGCCACGTAGGCTAGCCGGTCTCCGTCCCCAAGGGCAAGGACACACGACGCATGGTCGGGCAATACAACCGTAGCACCGATCCTCGTGTGCATCGCGCCGGGCTTTGCTATTGTGCCTGCTCCGACAAGACCCATGGGGAGGACTTTCGATGCGCTATCGCTCTTGCATTCTCGCAGCCGGATTTCTGATCGGCTGCGGCGGCTTTTAACTTCGGCAGCACGGCGTCCGCCGAAAGCGATGGCTGGATCACGCTGCTCGACAGCACCCACAAGGGCGACTGGACAGAGGTCGGCAAGGCCAATTGGGAGATGAAGGATGGCGCGCTGACCGCCGATAAGCTCGACGGCAAGGATCTCGCTTATCTCGTCTCCAAGAACAGCTACAAGGATTTTCAGATCCGGGCCGAATTCTGGGTGGACTCCGCCGCCAACAGCGGCATCTTCATCCGCTGTGAAAAGCCCGAAATGATCGATGGCAAGACCTGCTACGAGGTGAATATCTTCGACACGCGCCCGGATCCGACCTACGGCACCGGCGCGATCGTCGATGTCGCCAAGGTCGACCCGATGCCGAAGGCCGCCGGCAAATGGAATACCTACGAGATCACGGCGAAGGGGCCGCATTTCACCGTCGTGCTCAACGGCCAGAAGACGGCCGACGCGGAAGACAGCAAGCACGCGAGCGGACGGATTGCCCTGCAATATGGTTCCGGCGTGGTGAAGTTCAGGAAGGTGCAGATCAAGCCGCTGTAAGGCAGCGCGTTCGTGGGCGGGATCGTGATCCGATGCGAAGCAATCGGATCACGCAACCGTTCGTGGCCTCAGGCCCCGCTGCATCCCTCGCAGCGACGCTGGCCGCGGGTGGCCCGAAACAGGCTCTTGCAGTACCAGCGGCGGGCGAAGATCTGCAACGGGCTGCGCGCCATGTTGGCGATCATCGATAATTCAAGCATGGCAAAATCCTTCCGCCAGCCATAGATGGTGCGACCTCTTCCCGGAGAGGAGTGCTGTGTGCATCGCACCAGCCATGCAGCAGAGTTGACGTTTGCTGTCCGTCACCGCGGCCTGATGCAAACGTCAACGCCATTGTTACAGGCGTAACATCAACCGTGCAGCTTCTTGGCCGTCTCCGCGATCACGCGCCCCTGGTAGCGCGCGCCGGCAAGCTCGTTGGCGCTGGGCTGACGGCTGCCGTCGCCCCCGGTGATCGTGGTCGCGCCATAGGGCGAGCCGCCGGTCACCTCGTCGAGCTTCATCTGTCCGGCGAAGCCATAGTTGAGGCCGACGATGGTCATGCCGAAATGCAGCAGGTTGGTGATGATCGAAAACAGCGTCGCCTCCTGGCCGCCATGCTGGGTCGCGGTCGAGGTGAAGGCGCCGCCGACCTTGCCGTGCAGCGCGCCCTTGGCCCAGAGCCCGCCGGCCTGGTCGAGGAAGTTCGCCATCTGCGAGGCCATGCGGCCGAAGCGGGTGCCGGTGCCGACGATGATCGCGTCGTAATTGGCGAGATCACTGATCTCCGCGATCGGCGCGGCCTGATCGAGCTTGTAGTACGAAGCCTTGGCGATCTCGGCCGGCACCAGCTCCGGCACCCGCTTGATGTCGACGGTGGCGCCGGCTTCGCGTGCGCCTTCGGCCACCGCATTGGCCATCGCTTCGATGTGGCCGTAGGCGGAATAATAGAGGACGAGAACCTTGGTCATGGGATGCTCCGTTTGTTCAATGACTGCGAATGGGGATGGATCAGGCGGCGTCGACCAGCACCAGCTCGGAATCCTCGAGCGCGGTGATGGTGAGCCTGGCCTCGTTGCGGATGGCAGCGCCGTCGCGGGCATTGACGCGGATGCCGTTGACTTCGACGCTGCCGGCGGCCGGCACGAGATAGAGATGCCGTGAGGCGTCAGCGTCGTATTCGGCGCTCTCGCCTTGCTTCAGCGTGGTGCCAAGCACGCGGGCGCTGGCACGGATCGGCAGCGCATCGCTGTCATCGGCAAATCCGCTCGCGAGTGTCACCAGCTTGCCGGAACGGTCCCCCTTGGGGAACGGCTTGGCGCCCCAGGTCGGCTGGCCGCCCTCGGTGGTCGGCTCGATCCAGATCTGGAAGATCCGCGTCGTGGTCGGCTCCAGATTGTATTCGGAATGGCGGATGCCGCTGCCGGCACTCATGACCTGCACGTCGCCAGCTTCGGTCCGCCCCTTGTTGCCGAGGCTGTCCTGATGGGTGATCGCGCCTTCGCGGACGTAGGTGATGATCTCCATGTTGGCGTGCGGATGCGCGGGGAAACCGGTGTTCGGCGCGATCTCGTCGTCATTCCACACCCGCAACGCACCATGGCTCACATTGTTCGGGTCGTAATAGCCAGCGAATGAGAAGTGATGCTTGGCCTTCAGCCAGCCGTGGTCGGCGCCGCCGAGCTTCGTGAAAGGTCTGAGTTCGATCATGGGAGTGCTCCTTGTGGGCTTCGATCCGCGGCCGTGAACACGGCCCGCCTCGTTGACGCTTGGATATGCCGGCGGATGGGGTATAGAAATAGAAACTGTTGAAACGTATTGTTTCCAAAAAGGAGACGCGGCCGCGATGGCGAAACTTCCCGATTTCGAGGCGATGGCGATCTTCGCCAAGGTGGTCGAACTGCGCTCGTTCGCGGCGGCGGCGCAGGATCTCGTCCTGTCCAAGGCCACGGTTTCCAAGGCGGTCGGCCGGCTCGAGGAACGGCTCGGCACGCGGTTGTTCAATCGTACCTCGCGCCGCCTTGCGCTCACCGATGCGGGGCAGCGGCTGTCGGAGCGCGCGGCGCGCCTGCTTGCCGAAGGCGAGGAGGCCGAGACCGAGGCCTTGGCGCAGTCGGTCGTGCCGCGAGGTTTGGTGCGCTTCGCGGTGCCGATGACCTTCGGCATCAAGATGATCGCGCCGCTGCTGCCTGCCTTCCTCGATCAATATCCGGAGGTTTCGATCGACCTGCATTTGAGCGATGCGACGGTCGATCTGGTCGGCGATGGATTCGATCTTGCGCTCAGGATTGCCCGGCTGCCGGATTCCTCACTGATCGCGCGGCGTCTGTGCACGATGCCGCGCTACACAGTGGCGGCGCCGTCCTATTTGAAGCGCGCAGGGCGGCCGACTCATCCGATGCATCTCGCCGAGCATAGATGCTTCGGCTACGCCTATCTCTCGACTGCCGGTGTCTGGACCTACACCAATGCGGCCGGCGAGCAGGCGAGCGTTCGCCCCGCAGGCCAACTCCGCGTCAACAATGGCGAAGCGGTGCTGCCGGCCGTCATCGCGGGGCTCGGCATTGCCGATCTTCCCGAATTCATCATCGGCGATGCGATTGCCTCCGGCGCCGTCGAGGTGATCTTGAAGGGGTGGAAGCAGGTGGAGGGCGCGGTGCATCTGGTGATGCCGCCCGGTGGGCCGCGGCCGGCGCGGATCGAGGTGCTCACGGAGTTTCTGGTCAGGGAACTGGCGAAGGGGAAGAAGGCCAAAGCAGCACAGGGATGAGCTCTTTGTTCAAGCATGGTCTTTTCGGAAAACCAGCTTCCACGGATCATGCTCTAGGCGTCTGCACCGCAGCAGACATGTCCTGCTGACGGATTTGCGTCATTCGCGCTAAGCTTCCCCCAATCAAAAACGGGGAGGGACGGTCATGGATCGACGCGATTTTCTGCGCGCTGCCGCCGCTGCGCCACTGCTCGGCTCTGCGCTGACGGACAGCGCGTTTGCACAAGACGTCTATCCCAGCCGCAACGTCACGATGATCGTGCCGTTCCCTGCGGGCGGACAGGCCGATCTTGCGGCGCGGCCGGTCGCCGCCGCGTTGGAGCGGAGTCTCGGCAAGGCGGTCATCGTCGACAACCGAGCCGGGGGAGGCGGCGGCTCGGTTGGCAATGCGCAGGCCGCACGCGCCGCGCCGGACGGTTACACGCTGCTGATGACGCTGTCGTCGCTCGCCGTGTTGCCGGAAGCCGACCGGCTGTTCAACCGTCCCGTTGCCTACGAGGTCGCGCAGTTCGCGCCGATCGCGCGCGTGCTTGCCGATCCGACCTTGCTGACAGTGCCGGCCTCCTCGCCCTGGACGACGCTCGCCGAATTCGTCGCAGACGCAAAGGCGCGTCCCGGTGAGATTCCGTACGGCTCATCCGGTCCCTACGGCGTACTGCATGTTGCGATGGAGATGTTTGCTGCGAGTGCCGACATCAAATTGCTACATGTGCCGTTTCGCGGCGGCGGCCCCGCCTTGACCGCGCTGCTGAGCGGTACCGTGCAGGCGATGGCGGCCGCTCCCGGCACCGTGAAGCCGCAGGTCGATGACGGCCGGCTGCGTGTGCTCGCCAATTGGGGCGCCGAACGCATTGCGAGCTTTCCCGATACGCCGACCTTCATCGAGCTCGGTCACAAGGACGTCGAGATGTACATCTGGGCCGGCCTGTTTGCGCCGCGCGCACTGCCGCAGCCAATCATGACGCGGCTGCGCGAAGCGATGGCGCAGGCGGTGACCAGCCCGGAGGTCGCCAGGTCCTTCGATGCCGCCGGCAGCGCGGTGGCCTATCTCGATGCGCCTGAATTTGGAAAATTCGTCGAGACCGACAGCGCCCGCCTGATCGCGGCGGTGAAGCGGATTGGCCGGGTGGAGTGAGGCTGACCATTTCATGCGCAACACCACGTGCCGTTGCGCGCGATCGTGCGAATGCATGGTTCCATTCGGCTGGATCACGTCTTGTTGTCCGGGGCGAACCTTCCTTTGCCCCGGTCATTGGGCAGGCTGGGGGACTTCTGATCGGGAACTGGATTTCGAATGAGGGAAGGGCACGGTATGCGCGTGCAGCGATGGGTTTTGTTTGTTTCGGCGTCGATTTTGGGCGGCATCGCCGCGCAGCCGGCGATCTCGCAGGAAAATCGCGGCACTGAGGAGCAGCAGATGGCCTGCACGCCGGACGTCTGGCGACTGTGCGGGGCAGAGATTCCGGACGTCGAACGCATCAAAGCCTGCCTGCGTGCCAACGTGCCGCATCTCAGTCCACCCTGTCGCGCGGTGTTCGAGACCGCGAGTACGACCGATCCACGCCGTCGTATGCGCCGCCCGGCGCCGCCGCAGCAGCCCTATCAGACCTATCCGCAGTATCCGGCCTATCAGGACGACGATGAGTGATCGGCAGACTGGTGGCCGCTCTCGGGATGCTGGCAGACGTCGACCCATTCGGCTGACGTCAGCTCTGCCAGGCGGTCTGGCGTGATCTTCACCGCGCTGTGGGTGGAGCCCGCGGCGGGCACCACCACGTCGAAGGCCTTGCAGCGAAAGATCGCAGTAGACCTGCAGCGACGTCTTCAGCCCGAATGGGCAGACGCCGCCGACCTCATGGCCGGTGATGTCGGCGACCTCGTCGAGGCCAAGCATCTTCGGCTTGCCGCCGAACAGCGCCTTGACCTTCTTGTTGTCCATTCGTGAGGTGCCGGCAGCGACGATCAGGATGACGCGATCGCCGATCCGCAACGACAGCGTCTTGGCGATGCGCGCCGGCTCGACGCCATAGGCCTCGGCCGCGAGCGCGACAGTCGCCGAACTCTGGGTGGATTCAATAACAGCGATGTCGGGGGCTTTCTCCGCGAAGAAGGCGCGGACCGATTTAAGACTCATGCTTTGGCAACAATTCCCGGCAATTCGGACAAGGCAGCAATACGATAATCCGGCGCAAAACCCAACTCGTCCATCTGGGAGCGAATGGCCTTGAACATCGTCAGCGGCGGCAGCAGGTCGCTCTTGGCACAAGCCTCCGCCATGGCTTGCGGAGTGACGCGCTCGATCCAGGCGACGTTCAAGCCGAACGCCTTGGCCCCGCACGCGTCCCACGGGTTGGACGAGACGAACAGCACTTCGGGCGGCGCAACGCCGAGCATGGTTTCAATCAACCGATAGGCCTCGGGGTGTGGCTTGAACACCTTGGCAGCATCGACGCTGATCACTGCCGCGAACACGTCCGTAAGCGTGGAATGCTTGACCAGCGCGTTCAACATGGCAGGGCTGCCGTTCGACAGGATCGCGAGCTTGCGGTCACGCAGCTGATGAAGCGCGGGCCGGGCATCCGAGAACAGACCCAGTTGGTCGTATCTGCGCATGATGCGCTCGAAGGTGGGCGCATCGGCCGTCTGGCCAAGCACGCGTATCGTGTAGGCAAGCGAGTCGCGGGTGAGCTTTGCGAAATCCTCGTAACGGCCCATCAGCGAGCGCAGCCAGCTATATTCAAGCTGCTTGATCCGCCAGATCTGGGTGATGAGGTCGCCGTGGCCGGGAAAGACTTCTTCGGTTATGGCGGCAACCGACTGGGTGTCGTACAGCGTGCCATAGGCGTCGAACACCACTGCTTGAATCGGCATCTGCGTCTCCTGATTCGTTCGCCGAGCGATAGCACCCGGCGAACGCTGAGGTCGATGCCGAGAAGGTATCAAATTCCGAGGATCTTTCGCGCGTTGGCCTTCAACACTTTCGGCCGGATCTCGTCGCGGATGTCGAGCTTGGCGAAATCGGCGAGCCAGCGGTCCGGCGTGATGACAGGCCAGTCGGAGCCGAACAGCATCTTATCCTGCAGGATCGAATTGATGTAGCGCACCAGGATCGGCGGGAAATATTTCGGCGACCAGCCCGAGAGGTCGATGTAGACGTTCGGCTTGTGGGTCGCGACCGACAGCGCCTCTTCCTGCCAGGGGAAGGAGGGGTGGGCGAGGATGATCTTGAGGTCGGGAAAATCCGCCGCGACGTCATCCATGTACATCGGATTGGAATATTTCAGCCGCATGCCCATGCCGCCGGGCATGCCGGAGCCGACGCCGGTCTGGCCGGTGTGGAACAGCGCGATTGCGCCGCCCTCGTTGATAGCCTCGTACAGCGGATAGGCCATGCGATCGTTGGCGTAGAAGCCCTGCATGGTCGGATGGAATTTGAAGCCGCGGACACCGTATTCCTCGATCAGCTTGCGCGCCTCGCGCACGCCGAGCTTGCCCTTGTGCGGATCGATGCTGACGAAGGGGATCAGGACGTCGAGATGCTCGGAGGCGGCCTCGAGCATCTCGTAATTGTTGTAGCGGCGGAAGCCGGTCTCGCGCTCGGCATCGACCGGGAAGATCACCGCGGCGATGTTCTTGGACCGATAATAGGCCGCGGTCTCCGGCACGGTCGGCGGATGCTTGTGTGGCGACTTGAAATAGTCCGCCATCTGCGCCTGGAAGTCGTCATAGCCGTCGTCGCCATGCATGCCGCAGGGCTCTTCGGCATGGGTGTGGATGTCGATGGCGACGACGTCGTCGATCTTGGGCAGCGCGAGCTTGGGCATTTGGAGCGTTTCCGGAGGGTTGATTTTCGGAGTTGAGAAATGATTATATGATATAACGAATTTGGCAACGACGCACTCGCTTGCCGGAACGCGGGGCTGCCACGGCATTTCCGGATGGATCGGTTCCCGGTCGACCCGCCAGAGTTAATAAAGGGGTCGTTTCGATTGACACCGACCCGGCCGATAGGTAGAAACCGGCCGTCCCGGGCGGCTCGGTCGCCAGCGGGAAAGAATTCCTATTTGCCACTTTCGGCCTGTCCAACACGGCCTTTACCGCATCAGGATGTCCCATGAAGGTCCGTAACTCGCTGAAATCGCTGCGTGGCCGCCATCGCGCCAACCGTCTGGTCCGTCGCAAGGGCCGCGTCTACGTGATCAACAAGGTCCAGCGCCGCTTCAAGGCCCGCCAGGGCTGAGGACCGCTTTTGGCCCGGCCATTCACGGCTGTTTGACGCCACCCTTGCTTTGCAAGGGTGCTGGGCTGCGGCTATCCTTCGTGGATGGCATTGAGACTCTCCCGGGCGATTCTGCTCGCCGCGCTCGTCATCTCCGCACCGACGCTTGCCGACGCGCAGGGTGATCCGCGCGTCACGCCGCCCAAGCCGAAGCCGCCCGAGGCGCCTGCCAAGCTGCCCAGGGTCGGCGGCGACAAGACCAAAAATCTCGATTTCCTGTTCGGCGCGCTGAAGGTGGCGCCGGACGAGGCCAGCGCCCGCCATGTCGAAGCCCGGATCTGGGCGGCATGGCTGCAGACGCCGAGCGACACGGTGGCGCTGCTGATGGTGCGCTCGAAGGCCGCGCTGGACGCGCACCAGACCGAGGTCGCGCTGAAGCTTCTGGACGCCGTGATCAAGCTCAAGCCCGATTATGTCGAGGCCTGGAACCAGCGCGCCACGCTGCATTACCTGCAGAACGACTATGGACAGGCGCTCGCCGACATTCAGCAGGTGCTGGCACGGGAGCCGCGTCATTTCGGGGCGCTCGCGGGCCTCGGCATGATCCTGCAGGACCTCGGCGAGGACAAGCGCGCGCTCGAAGCCTTCCGCAAGGCGCTCGATGTCGATCCGTATCTGGAGAAGGTGCCGGAGCTGGTGAAGACCCTGAGCGAGAAGGTCGAGGGCCGCGACATCTGACGCGTCAAGAGCTCATCCTTCCTGCGCGCCTGGCCGCCGGGCAGGCCGGCTGGCACCGCCGGCAACCCGCAACGAGATCAGTGCACCGCGTGGCGGTTGCGCTCGTTCAGGCCGTAATGTGCCGCTGCCGCGTAGAGCTGCGCGATCTCGGCCTCGAGATGCTCATTGACCAGCAGCAGCGCCTTCAGCGCGCCGCGCAGGTCACCATTACAACTCGCGACGATCTCGTCGATCGCGGTCTCGCTTGATCGGAAACTCATCGATACCCCCTCAACTACCTTCAGGTCTAACCCCCGCGCCCGATCAGCGTTGCTGTGGATCACGAGGATAGGTCGGGCCGTGGGCGATTTACGGCGTTTGGCAACGCCTGTGAGAAAAAGTCTCGACCATGGTTATAAAATGGCCGACGACGCCGTGATGACAGGATCTGCAAGGTCAATCGGCAAACCGCCGGGACCGTGGCACAACCTGTGCTCGCCGGAGTCCCGACCGATCGCGTGGCAGGCAGAAAAACATCAATGATTCCAATATTGTTAGTGGGCATTCTGGCGTTGTTGTTCCTGGTCACGCAGGTCGGCATTTTCGTGATCGAGCGGCGCTATCCGGCGCAGGGGCAGGCGATCGAAATCGATGGTGCAACCATCAATCTTGTGGATATTGGCGCGAAAAATCCGGCCGGGCCGCCGCTGCTCTTGATCCATGGCGCGAGCTCGAACCTCGAAGCGATGCGCGGACCGCTCGGCAACCTCTGGCCGCACAGGGCCATCGCGTCCTGCTGGTCGATCGTCCCGGCCATGGCTGGAGCCGGCGGGCGGACCTCGGCGCCTCCACCCCGGCAGCCCAGGCGCGCATGCTGAACCAGGCCCTCGACCAGATCGGCGTCGACTCCGTCATTCTCGTGGTGCATTCCTGGAGCGGCGCGCTGGGCACGCGGATGGCGCTCGATTTCCCTGAGCGGGTGGCGGGACTGGTCATGCTGGCGCCGGTGACCCATCCGTGGCGCGGCGGCGTCGGCCGCTACAACAAGGTCGTCACCATCCCGCTGCTGGGGCCGTTGCTCGCGCATACGATCACGCTGCCGCTCGGCCTTGCGCTGCTCGGTCCCGGAGCGCGCGGCGTGTTCTTTCCGCAGGCGATTCCGAAGGACTTCGTCGACCGCAGCGCAACGCCGCTGCTGCTGCGGCCGCGCGAATTTCTCGCCAACGCCCACGATCTCGTGACCCTGAAGCCGGCGGTCATGGCGCAGATGCCGCGTTACGGCGACATCAGCTGCCCGGTCACGGTGATCTCGGGCGAGGCCGACCGGACCGTGTTCACCGACATCCATTCGCGCGCCTTCGCGAAGACCGTGACGCAGACCCGGCTGATCGTGCTGCCGGGCCTCGGCCACATGGTGCAGAACGCAGCGCCCGGGCTGGTCGCCGCCGAGATCGCGCGCATGGTCGCGGCGATCAGGCGCGTGCCTGCAGAGGCGGATGCTGTCGGGAAATGAAAAAGCCCCGGCGCGATCGCCCGGGGCTTTGACGCCGGCTGCCGGCGCGGCCAGTCGCCGCGCTGCGGCAACAGCGATCACTTCTTCTGGTTGCCGTCCTTGTCGAACGACGAAACGTAGGCCCAGAGATTGTTGATCTCGTTCTGGTTCTTGATGCCGGCGAAGGTCATCTTGGTGCCGGGGATCTTGGCCTTCGGATCCTTGATGTATTCCTTGAACTCGGCCTCGTTCCAGGTGATGCCCGAATTCTTGTTTGCATCCGAGTAGTTGTAGTCCGGGGCCGTACCCGTCTTGCGGCCGTCGAGCCCGTTCAGTTCGGGGCCGACCTTGTTCTTCGCGCCCGGGCCGATCGAGTGGCAGGGCAGGCACTTGTTGAACGAGGTCTTGCCGGCAGCAGCGTCCTGCGCCTGCGCCGCCGAGGCAAGCGATAACAAGGCAAGCGACGACGAGGCGATGACGACGAGAGCGCTCAAAGTCAGTTTGTTCATGAATCAGGCTCTGTGGTTGCGAGGCGGATGTGCTCTTTTTTGTTACATGGCCTCCGGCCTCGCACAAGCCGTGGCGCATCAGCAAAAAGGCCGATCCGTCCTGCAGTCGGCGCGTTGACAAGGCGCTCTGCCGCCTATCCAAACTGCTGCGGTTGTGATTGATACGAAACGATAAATCGTAACAGTCGGGAGAGCGACGATGGCGATCAAAATGCCCGAGGCGGACCAGGCGGTATTGGCGCGCCGGGAGCAAATCGTTGCTGCACTGCGGGCGATCGTGCCGGGCGAGGGCGTGATCGACAGCGCCGCCGAGATGCTGCCTTACGAGTCCGACGGGCTGATGGCCTATCGTCAGCCGCCGATGGTCGTGGTGCTGCCGGAGACCACGGAGCAGGTCGCGCAGGTGCTGAAATACTGCCATGCGCAGGGCATCAAGGTGGTGCCGCGCGGCTCCGGCACCTCGCTGTCGGGCGGCGCGCTGCCGCTGGCCGATGGCGTGCTGCTCGGGCTCGGCAAGTTCAAGCGCATCCGCGAGATCGATTTCGACAACCGCGTCGTGGTCACGGAGCCCGGCGTCACCAATCTCGCGATCAGCCAGGCGGTCGCGCATGCCGGCTTCTACTACGCGCCCGATCCGTCCTCGCAGATCGCCTGCTCGATCGGCGGCAACATCGCGGAGAATTCCGGCGGCGTGCATTGCCTGAAATACGGCATGACCACCAACAACGTGCTCGGCTGCGAGTTCGTGCTGATGACCGGCGAGATCCTGCGCATCGGCGGCAAATGCGCCGAGAATGCCGGCTATGATCTGATGGGGCTGATCACCGGATCGGAAGGCCTGCTCGGTGTGGTCACCGAGGTCACGGTGCGCATCCTGCAGAAGCCGGAGACGGCGCGCGCGCTGATGGTCGGCTTTGCCGAGGTCGAGGCCGCCGGCGAGTGCGTCGCGCGCATCATCGGCGCGGGAATCATCCCGGGCGGCATGGAGATGATGGACAAGCCCGCGATCCACGCAGCAGAGGCGTTCGTGCATGCCGGCTATCCGCTCGATGTCGAGGCGCTGCTGATCATCGAGCTCGACGGTCCCGGCGTCGAGGTCGACGAGCTGATCACGCGGGTCGAGACCATTGCGAACGGCTGCGGCTCGACGACGTGCCAGATCTCGACCTCGGAAGCCGAGCGCAACCTGTTCTGGGCCGGCCGCAAGGCCGCATTCCCCGCGGTCGGCCGCATCTCGCCGGATTATCTCTGCATGGACGGCACCATCCCGCGCGGCGCGCTGCCGAAGGCGCTGGCGCGCATTCGCGAGCTGTCGGAGAAGTATGAGCTCGGCTGCGCCAACGTGTTTCACGCCGGCGACGGCAATCTGCATCCTCTGATCCTCTACGATGCCAACAAGCCCGGCGAGATCGAGCGCGCCGAAGCGTTCGGCGCCGACATCCTGCGCTGCTGCGTCGAGCTCGGCGGCGTGCTGACCGGCGAGCACGGCGTCGGCATCGAGAAGCGCGATCTCATGGGCGAGATGTTCAGCGAGATCGATTTGAACCAGCAGCAGCGCGTCAAATGCGCCTTCGATAATCAGGGCCTGCTCAACCCCGGCAAGGTATTCCCGACCCTGCACCGCTGCGCCGAGCTCGGCCGCATGCATGTCCATGCGGGCAAGCTGGCGTTCCCGGACATTCCGCGGTTTTGAGGTGGGCTGCAGGCAGGCTGTCATCTGAGCGCTCGAACTCGGCCGATGCGCGAACTACGAGAGCCTTCCCCGCCGTCATTCCGGGGCGCCCGCAGGGCGAGCCCGGAATCCATAACCACAGGCCGGTATGTGAGGCACGCCAGTAGCTCCATCTCGCTCCAACAACATCCGTTCGTGGATTATGGATTCCGGGCTCATCGCTTCGCGATGCCCCGGAATGACGACGGAGAGAGTCTTCCTAGTCCTTCCAGTTCAAACCGCAGACACACGTCCGCAGTCCCGCGACGCATTGCGCCCGGAGTGATGCGATCGACATGCCCTTCGAAACAATCGAGAGGGCGCAGGGAATGCCGGGTGAAGGCCTCACCCATGGCCCGCCTGCAGAAAAAAATGCAGGCGGCAGGTACCACAGGTTCAGCCGAATCAACCGGCATTCCCCGCGCGCTGGTTTTAACGCTTATACGTGCTCGCCCCGGGGACCGGCTCGATTGCCCCCGTTTTCGCGCTAACGCTTGCGCGTTATCGCTGACCTCAGCACCGGGAGGCCAGGCCCACACGATTTCACGTCCGCATCACAGTCGTTCGTCGGCATGATCAGATCACGCTGCGACCCGACACGGCCACCGCATCCCCGCCTCACATATCGTGACGACCGCGCGTACGCCCCTCTCGGTGAGGCGGGATGCGCGGAGTGAATGCACGATTTCTGTAAAAACGAAAGAGGAGAATTTCGGCGCCCAGGGGAGGCTTGCTGTTCTGCGTTGAAATAGCTCGTGAAATGAGTTTTTCCGCGCGGGGCGATTTTGCCTTGGTCGGCCGCATTTTGTGCAGTGAGATCGCGCAAAACCGCTGAAGGTGATTTGCCCGACGCCTCTGAGAGGTCCTCTTCGAAGCGGGGAGCGATCCCGTCGGACTCGCAAAGGACCGAACTTAGACCTCTCTGGTGGGAAGGCTGCGGACAAATTTATTTCGCTCGATATATCAATTTGTTAAATGAGTTTTGCGAGCGGCGCGCGGCATATGCACGGGGCGGCGAGGACGGGGTAGGCAAGGGGCAGCCGTCTCGGGCGAGACGGCGTTCCCCTTTCTCCTAGCCCCCGACGGCGACATACCTCTTGTGAATAGTGCGGATAGTCCGCAGCCATAACGCGGCGTACGCAGCGCGCGTGCCAATATCTGGCCCTGATTCTGAAATCGAGAGCGATCCAGATCTATGGCGGTGCACGACGACGGAATTGAACGGCGCGGGCTAATGTTCGTGCTGTCGGGACCTTCGGGTGCCGGCGTCACCACGCTGTCGCGCCTTCTAGTCGAGCGCATGCCGGGCCTGCGGATGTCGGTGTCGGCGACGACCCGCGCGAAGCGGCCCGGTGAAGTCGACGGTCGCGACTATCACTTCGTCGACCGCGCGCGATTTGAGGATATAGTCAAGCGCCACGAACTGCTGGAATGGGCCACCGTGTTCGACAATCGCTACGGTACGCCACGCATCCCCGTTGAAGGTGCTCTCTCGGCCGGCCAGGACGTGCTGTTCGACATCGACTGGCAGGGTACGCAGCAATTGCGCGAGAAGGCACGACAGGATGTCGTGAGCGTTTTCATATTGCCACCCTCGGCCGCTGACCTCGAGAAACGTCTGCATACGGGCGTGCAGGACTCTGACGAGGTGATCCTCGCGCGCATGAGCCACGCCAGCCGCGAGATGAGTCACTGGGCAGAGTACGACTACACCGTCATCAATCGCAATGTCGACGAGGCGTTCGCCGAGGTGCAGTCGATCCTCAAGGCCGAGCGCTTGAAACGTGAACGGCGCATCGGACTGATCAATCAAGTCCGCGCTCTCAGTGCCGCGGTCGAAGAAATCACGAATTCCAGGCCTGATCGCGGCGCAATCAACGTGGCCGCCGTTACGCCTTCGGCTGGCACTGCCATCGAAACTTTGACCACCGAAGCTTCCGGCGCGGACGAACGCTCTGATGCCGTCGCTCTGACCGCACGCGCTCAGGCGATGGGGACAGGTACTCTAAGCGGCGCCTTCCAACCCAGCGGCTTCCAGGGGGATGCCTTCCAAGTAGCGGCCTCAACTCCAGCTAACACAACTCAGTCGCGGGAGGCCGCATTTGAGTTGCTGCAAGCGCGTGTCGCTCTTTTGGAGGCGGCCTTGGCATCTCGACCGCCCGGAATGGGTCACAACCGCGGTCCGAACATCGACAATGAACTGAGTGTCGAGGAAGCGGAAATTCAAACCTTTATTTCTCGCCTGCGGGACCAGCGAGCGACCGCGCCGGTTGATCTGCCGAGGCTGATCGAAGCAGCACAAGTCGCCGATCCAGCAGTCAACAAATGGCGAGAGCGATCAGATGAGTTTACGAAGGGGTTACTGAAGGGCGGAGGGATTCGCGGCCGGAAAGGTAGTTGCCGAAAGGCTTGCGCAGGCTGCGTGGATTCACTCTGTTTATTCAGCCCTTCAAGCTGTGTTCGAAAGCCTCATGCATTGGGTGAATTTGTTCTAGTACCCAATATCGTCGAAAGTGATTTAGAATTGGACGGTACGTCCATACGCACGCATTACGGTGACTGTGGTGTCACCGTAACTTTCGCGGCCGCGCTCCAGCGCGGTCGCCGTTGCACCGAGGTGATGACCTCGACCCACTCGTTGGTCTTGTGAGTACTCCTGTGAATACTCACGTGACTTACAACTCGCTTAACCGCGCAAGGCGGCCCCTATCGGACGGATACTGCCCTGTGACCGGACCAGGGACTTCATCGAGCTTTTCGTTACCGCTTCCTAGGGAAACGGCAGTCTCCAGGCTTAAGCGTTGCGAAACCTGGGTGAACTCCGGCCGCGTGAATCTTTAACGTCGAGTTGGCTTGATTAGTAGCGTTCCCCATGCAGCTCCTTTTGATAGCTGCGAAGCCAGTTCACCGACCTGAAACCTCTCCACGCGAGGATTTCCGATGGGAAATGTCTTTGACACGACCGAGGTGACTATGTGTTCCGCGTCATAAAATTGAAGCAAGTGGTCTTCTAGAGGCTTGTAATCGCTCTCTGAGCGAAGATCGGGATTGTAGGTTGCATCCATCACTGCAGAAGCTTGCAGCAATACGCACGCTACATCGGGCCTAATCGCTATTTTTCGATAGAGCAAATCGCTTGCGTCATAAATTTGGAGGCCTTCCCGACCTGGATCGAGGTCAAGGTTGACCATTAGGGTGTCGAGTGATGAGACGCCCGGGAACACGCGCACGGTCAGGCCTAGAATATTGGCCATTTGCTTAATCAATGTCGTAGGAAAGCAGTACAGCTGAGGGTGACCGTAGCTCGCAAAACAAACTGGTGGTCGAGCCAGTGCGGACGCTATGACCTCGGTTGCCATCTCTCGATAAGTCGGCAACCTGTCATGACCTGGCCGATAGAGGTCATTCATGACCCGGATTTCAGGACACATGCGGCCGATGTATTCTTTCGATCCGAAGCCAGAATCGATAATCAAGGTTTTTGAGCATCTGCTGATGACCTCACTTACCTCACGCGTCATGTGATGGACGCCCACAATACCGAGGCCGACAATCGCGATGTCAAATGGCAGCTCGCACCTGGTTTTGTCAGACATTGCATAGAGCCTCCGCCAAGGCACGCACGGCTTCTCGGCGAGCGGTCCCGGTCGACCTTCTGATGTTATCGACCAGTAAATTAAATTCGTCGGCTCTCGGATGCGAACTTATTAGTCCGGTCTCATTTCGAGGCCAATCATGGGTCAAGGTGAAGGTTACACCGTTGTTCATATTCGATGTAGTTGTTTGCGAGGTGGTTGTGGGAGGAGGAATGGTTATTTGTTGGCTGCCGATCACATGATCGGCGGGCTCGGACTGGAGGCCTTTTTCCCATGATGCGGGAGCAAAAGCTAAATCCGAATCAAGTAAAATCGATTTTTCGGCGTCCGTAAGGGCTAAATCAGCTATCGCCGCTTTCGGGTCTCTCTCAAATCCTAGATAAAAGTCATAGTCGTTTTGGAGGCGGTAGAGAGTTTTTGTAAAGTCACTCATTCGAATGGTCCCTTTGTCTGCCATGTATTCCTATGGACGTTCAAAAGAACAGCAGGGAGTGGGACGCCACAGCGATCCGCCCATGAGCTGACCAGGCATGGCCATTTTCAGCGGATTAGAGGCGCTATAGGCATTCTATCTAAAGTTTACGCGCTCCCGCTTGAAAATCAAGAGTTTTGCGCGCGGCAACGAGCACACAAGCGAGCAACTCGGAAGCCTTCGAGCGCGTAAGGCGGATGAGCCGAGGGCGCAATCCGCCAATGTCTTGAAAAAAATAGGCGGGTTTCGCTTCGCTGACCGCCCTACGGGCAGCCGCCGTCGCACCGATTGCGCGGTGGCTCGCCGCGGCTCAGGCGGCCTGGCGGGGTGACTTCTTCGCTGCCTTGCGCTTCTTCGTTGGCTTGTTGGTGACGATCGCAATCAGGGCGTCATCGATCTTTGTCTGCCAGCCCGGGCCCTTCGATTTGAAATACTTCACGACAGCGGGGCTCAAGCGGATGTTCACCGGGATCTTTGTCGGCCGCTTTTGCGGACCGCGTCGGGGAGTTGTTTTCGCCATCTCGGGGAAGACTTCAGAAAATGGCTTGGTCTTGGCGAAATCCTTCTCGGTCCATTCCGGGTTATCCGAGACAGCTTTCATGTCTGCCCTCGTGTAGGCGGGTTTCGTTTTAGCTTTTGGCATTGAACAGCTGCCTTTCCTTCTTCAAGCCGGGCACATCGAAATCACCGAGAGTCCTTCGAGGCCAAGAACGGCGAATACGACCGAGATGACGCCGTTTGCATCCATCACCCCGCAGGGGCAGGCCACCTCCTGCAGAAGATATCCGCCAGCGCCTCAAATACGGCCGGTGCGCGCTCCACACGGGCAATGGTTCGTCCGCCTTCGATGGCGGCCAACAATGCGGCTGCGCTGGAGGAGGCGAGCGCGGGAGCGAAGCCGCAGCCGCGGAGATGCTCTGCAATGATATCGCACAGATCAACAAATCCGCGTGCGAGCCGTTCGGTCAGCCCGGCGTCCAGCGTGGATAGCTCATTCGCCAGATTTTGGATGAGACATCCATATTGGTAGTCGTCGGCAATCATCTCGGCCGCGATGGCCGCAAAAATCTGTTTGAAAAAAGTCGGCGCGTCGCCCGTCGTGTTCGCCGAGATTTGCCGGATCACGGCAGCTCGGTTCGCAAGGTAGAGATCGATCGTTTCCTCTGCCAGCTGGGTCTTGCCGCGCGGAAAGTGAAAGTAGAACGATCCCTTGGGCGAGCCACTTTCTTCGATGATCTGGGTCAATCCGGTCGCAGCGTAGCCCTGGATGCGAAACAGGCGTTCGGCGGTGGCAATCGCGCGGGCGCGGGCGTCGGTTTTGCGTGGCATATCCCGATCATACCGAGACCGGCTTGACGGCGCTATGGCGATCGCCATAATATGGCGGTCACCATAGTGGATCAAGCCTGCATGCACGCGATCAAATCGTAAAACCGGAAAGTGTGCCCGTGTCCCTGTCCATGTATGACGCCACCGTTCCCGGCATGGTGCGCGCGCTGAGAAATCTCGACGCCATCCTCGACAAGGCCGTGGCCTATGCCGAGCGCAAGAAGGTGGACCCGGCCATCCTCATGGGCAGCCGGTTGGCGCTCGACATGCTGCCGTTCTCGACCCAGATCCATCGCGCCACGGAGACGGCGCGGGGCGGCGCGGCGCGCCTGGCGCAAATGGACATCGCGGGCTTGCCCGACGAGGACAAGACCGTGGCGGACCTGAAGGCCCGCCTCGCCAGCACCATCGCCTTCCTGGAGCGCATGCCGACGGAGAGCTTCACGGGGGCCGAGGATCGCACCATCACCCAAAAGCTCGCCGGCAAGGACATGAGCTTCCCCGCCAAGCAGTATCTGTTCGGCTTCATGATCCCGAATTTCTACTTCCACGTGACCACCGCCTACGCGATCCTGCGCCACAACGGCGTGGAGATCGGCAAGGCAGACTATATCCGCGGCATCTGAGGCGAAGTTTGCGCAGCGCGGCGCTGCCATCGGAATGACGATTTCGGACGCAGCCCATCGGGTGCGTCCACCGGGGGCAAGCGCACTAATCGCGTGCACGGTCGCCGTCGGTGATCCAGCCCCTTGCGCGTACGTCCACGACGCGGTTGCGGGCCACGGGCACGGACAGGCCATTGATCAAGCGCAGGCGCCATTTGCGGCCATCCCGTTCGGCGGTCGCGACAGCGCTGCTCGACACCCACCAGCCCCGATGGACCTGCAACCCGTCGGCCTTGACGAACCTGCGGATAGCTTCGTGCAGCGGCATGAGCTCCAGGCTGGAGCCCTGCGTGCGATGGATTCGCACGTAGTTGTCTTCGGTCTGCAGGCAGAGCACCGCGCCTGTGGCCGAGGGGGCGTCGATCCGCACCGGGGGAGGCTTGCGCCAGGCGCTCCGCGCGGCCTCCAGGATCACCCACAACGCGAGCAGGCTGGCCAGCATCAACAGCGCTTCGAAGTACCAGTTGCTGACATGGTAATGCGCGACGTTCCACGGCCAGATCAGCGTCGCGACCAGGGCGGAGAGCGCCGCGATCGGGATCGCCGTGATCACGATCGCGATGGCCAGGCAGAACGAAAACGGCAGGCCGAGGCGTCGTCCCGCCCGTAGCTGCAACGGGATCAGCAGACCCGCGATCACGGTTCCCGCGACGGTCATCACCAGTTGGTCAAGGATGCGCAGCGGGATCGGGTTCAAATAGCTGCCGAACGGTCCCAGCACGGCGATGAGCATGCCGATCACCGCCGCGAAGCTGAGCGCGCGCGCCCACCATTCCCGTCCGCCGATCCGGCCGTCCATCCCGTCGACATGCATGGGCCGAGTCTCGCCCAGGCGTCCATCGACTGCAAGCCGCCCGCCCATCCGCCGAACCCGTTCGCCCATTCGTCCCGTTGGCCTGGACCGATGCGATCGCTGCCGCCATCACGGTCGTCGTTTTCAGGAGCATTTCATGAGCGTGCGAACGAGAGTGATGTGGGCGGGCGCGGCCGTGCTGGCCGCAGGCGCCGCGGCGGCGATCGTGTTCGATCCCGGTCAGGCGGCGCGCGTCGCTGCCGGCCTCGAGGCCCATGCCGTGTGCTCGGCGGTGTTCGTCCAGGGCGTCGACGGGGCGGCCACCGACCGCGAGATGGTCCAGCTGCTGGCCGGTCCGGCGGGGCGGCTGCTGAGCTTCAAGGTCGACCGCGCCAAGCCCGGCGTCGATGCGTCCTACGCCGGCATCGTCCATGAACGGGCCGACTTCACGCCGGGCTATGGCTGCCGCGTCCGCCATCCCGGCGATATCCCTTTGCCGCCACCGGACGCGCCTGCGCCGGCTGCAGCCGCCGACGGCTTCGCGCCTCGACAGGCCGTCACCGCCGCCAGCCCGAGTTTGGCCGCAGCCATCGATCGGGTCTTCGCCGAACGCCCGGGCGAGCCCGCCAAGCACGTCAAGGCGGTCGTCGTGGTCAGGGATGGCCATGTGGTCGGCGAACGCTACGCCCCGGGTTTCGGGGTCGACACCCCGCTGCTCAGCTATTCGGTCGCCAAGTCCGTCACCAACGCCTTGCTGGCCGTGCTGGTGCGGGAGGGGAGGCTGCGGGTCGACCAGCCGGCGGGGGCGCCGGAATGGTCCCGGCCGGATGATCCCCGCGCCAGGCTGACCATCGAGGATCTGCTGCGGATGCGCAGCGGCCTGGACGCTGCGGAAGACGATTCCGCCACCAGCCCGGTCGCCCGGATGGAATTCCTGACATCCGACATGGCGGCCTTTGCCGCCGCGCATCCTCTGAAACGCGCACCGGGGACGGCATTCGAATACACCTCCGCCAACACGTTGATCCTGGACCGCCTGATCGGCGACACGGTCGGCGGCGGCGCGCAGGGCTTGAAAAATTTTGCCGAGCGGGAGCTGTTCGCGCCGCTGCACATGTCCGACGTCACCATGGAGTTCGACGGCGCCGGGACCTTTGTCGGCTCCACCTGGGTCTACGCCTCCGCCCGCGACTTCGCCCGCTTCGGCCAGCTCTATGTGGCCGATGGGGTCGCCCCTGACGGCCGGCGCCTGCTGCCGGCAGGCTGGGTCGCCTGGTCGCGCACATCCACGCTGGGCACGCCTTATGGCGCCGGATTCTGGACCAACGATGGACCGAGCCGCTTCGCCGCTTCTCGCGTCGCCGGCGGCTTTCCGAAGGACGGCTTCTTCGCCAGCGGCAATCTCGGCCAGCGCATCTACATCGTTCCCTCGCAGCACCTGGTCGTGGTCCGCTTCGGCTATTCCCACCCGCCGGCCTTCGGCATCGCGGACGACGTGGCGTTGATCAAGGCGGCCATCGCCGAGACGCGCCCGGCGGGCGCGCCGAAGGCGATCGAATGAGGCCCGGAATAGTTCGATCGCGGATGAACGATGGACGCGGAATGACGCGCGCACCTAAGCGCTTCCGCCCGGCAGCGAAGCGGATGCGCCGCGCGTTCTGTCACGCCCACCCTTGTGTCCAGCCTCCAACGCTTTAGAAAGGCTCCAATGGCGGTTGCGTCGCGCGACCGCTCACATGCAAGGCCAGCAGTGGTGGACGCACTCAAAGTACGCAACGCAGCCGATGTGGAAGAGGTGGTCCGCGCGGCCATCGCCGGCGAGCAGCCGCTCGAGATCATCGGCCAGGGCACCAAGCGCCAGATCGGCCAGGTCATGGCCACCAATGCGGTGCTGGATCTTTCGGCGCTGAACGCCGTGGTCGCCTATGAGCCGAACGAATTGATCATCACGGTGCAGGCCGCTGCTCCCCTCGCCGACGTGCTGTCGCTGATCGATTCCAAGAACCAGCAATTCGCCTTCGAGCCGATGGATACGGCGCCGCTGCTGGGCCAGTCGGCCAAGGGAACCATCGGCGGCATGATCGCCGCGGGCCTCGCCGGCCCGCGCCGCATCAGGGCCGGCGGGGCGCGCGATCATCTGCTCGGGGCGCATGCCGTGTCCGGCTTCGGCGACAGCTTCAAGACCGGCGGCAAGGTGGTGAAGAATGTCACCGGCTACGACCTCTGCAAGCTGCTGGCGGGGTCCTGGGGCACGCTGGCGGTCATGACCGAGGTGACGCTCAAGGTGATGCCGCGGCCCGAGGCCGAGCGCACGCTGGTGCTGCGCGGGCTCGATGCTACAAGGGCGAACCAGGCGATGACCGCAGCGCTGGGCTCGCCGTTCGACGTCTCGGGCGCGGCCCATCTGCCGGCCGCCGCCTTGCAGGCCGATGTCGAGTTGTTGGCACGGATCGGGTCGCCGGAGCAGGCGGTGACCCTGCTGCGGCTGGAGGGCATCACGGCCTCCGCCGCCCATCGCGCGGCGTCGCTAGCCCAATTGCTGGCGCCGTTCGGCGCGGCCGAGATCATCGAGGATGCGGCCTCCGCCGCGGCCTGGGCCGCGCTGCGCGACGTGCTGCCGTTCGCCGCGGGAGGGCCGCTCGGCGACTGGCCGGTGTGGCGCATCGTTTGCCCGCCGGTGGCGGGCGGGGCGCTCGGAGAGGCGCTGGCGCGGGAGCTAGGTGCGCAGGTGATCTACGACTGGGGCGGGGGGCTGATCTGGGCCGCGCTGCCGCCCAAGGGGAATGCGGAGGCCGATGCCGGAGCGGGGCTCGTGCGCGCGCGCGTTGCGGCCGCCGCGGGCCACGCCACGCTGCTGCGAGCCTCGGACGACATCCGTGGTGCGGTCGACATCTTCCAGCCGCAGACCCCCGGCGTGGCCGCGCTGGAGGAGCGTGTCCGCCACGCCTTCGATCCGAAGATCATCCTCAATCGCGGCCGTCTGCGTCGGAGCGCTTAAAGCCATGAAGACCGAATTCAGCCTGGCGCAGCTCGCCGATCCCGACATTGCGGTCGCCGACAAGATCCTGCGCGCCTGCGTGCATTGCGGCTTCTGCACCGCGACCTGCCCGACCTATGTGCTGCTCGGCGACGAGCTCGACAGTCCCCGCGGACGCATCTACCTGATGAAGCAGATGCTGGAGAAGGACCAGCCGCCGACCACTGAGGTGGTCAAGCATATCGACCGCTGCCTGTCGTGCCTGTCCTGCATGACCACCTGCCCCTCCGGCGTCCACTACATGCATCTGGTCGACCAGGCGCGGGTGCGGATCGAGAAGACCTATCAGCGGCCGCTGACCGATCGGCTATTGCGGACCGTGCTGGCCTTCGTGCTGCCGAGACCAGCCGTGTTTCGGATCGCCATGATTCTGGCCCGGATCGGCCGGCCGCTGGCGGCCCTGCTGCCGTCGCCGCCGCTTTCGGCAAGCCCGAATTCAGGCCTCCTGCGGCGCATCAGGGCGATGCTGGCGCTGGCCCCAAGCAGCCGTCTGCCGGCGCCGGGTCCTGCGCCCGGCACCGTGTTTGCGGCGCTGGGGCCGCGCCGCGGGCGGGTCGCGCTGCTGCAGGGCTGCGCGCAGCAGGCCTTGGCGCCGCGCATCAACGAGGCTGCGATTCGCGTGCTCACGCGGCATGGCATCGAGGTGGCGCTGGTGCGGGACGAGCAGTGCTGCGGTGCGTTGACCCATCACATGGGCCGCGACGAGGAGGCGCTGGCCAGCGCGCGCGCCAACGTCCGGGCCTGGACCGCGGAGGCCGGGCGCAACGGTCTCGATGCCATCCTCGTCACCACGTCGGGCTGCGGAACCGTGATCAAGGACTACGGCCATATGCTGCGCGAAGACCCGCAATATGCGGCGCCCGCGGCGACCGTCTCCGCACTCGCCAAGGACATCAGCGAGTATCTCGGCGCGCTCGAATTGAAGACGGAAGCGAGCGATGTCAGCGAAATCGTCGTGGCCTATCACTCCGCATGTTCGTTGCAGCACGGGCAGAAAATTACGGGCCTTCCGAAAGAATTGCTTTCCAAGAACGGATTCGTAGTGAAAGATGTGCCGGAGAGCCATTTGTGTTGCGGTTCGGCGGGGACCTACAACATTCTCCAGCCTGACATTGCGACGAGACTGCGCGATCGCAAGGTCGCCAACATCGCGAGCGTCAGGCCGGATGTGATCGCGGCGGGCAATATCGGATGCATGATGCAGATTGCCAGCGGCACGTCAGTCCCCGTGGTCCACACTATTGAGCTTCTCGACTGGGCGACGGGCGGTCCTCGGCCAGTAATGAATTGATGGATCGGCCCTGCGTGGCAGGCCTGTCCTCGCCCGTCGCGATGGACACAACGTCCATACGATCGGTGCGTCGGCAACAGGAGGAGCATGATGGCGAAGGACAAGAAGGGCAAGAAGGATAAAAAGGACAAAAAGAAAAAGAAGCTGATGGCGCAGGCGAAGAAGGCTGCCAAGAAGTCTTCGAAGAAAGCCGCGAAGAAGTCCGCCAAGAAGGCCGGCAAAAAGTCGGCCAAGAAGGCCGTCGGCAAGAAAGCTGCCAAGAAGGCCAACTCGTCTGCAAAGAAGGCTTCTGCAAAGAAGGCTTCTGCGAAGAAGGCCCCTGCGAAAAAAGCCGGCAAGAAAGCTGCCAGCAAAGCTGCAAAGGCGCCGGCCAAGAAGGCCGCCAAGGCAGCTCCCAGCAGCCCCGCCACGGTGCCGGCCGCTCCGAAAAAGGCGGTGAAGAAGCGCGCTCCGAAGCAGGAACGGTTGGTCGAGCATACGCCCGAGACACAGGCCACTCCCGAGGCGAGCTGGGCGACACCGAGCTCAACACCTGCGTCCGGCTATGGGCAGGAGGGCAGCGACGAAGGCGAGACCGCTGCATCGGGTGGCGATCACGAGAGCTGATAAGTCTGCACCGTAGTCATCCCGGAAAGGCCGCAGCGGCGACGCTGCGGCCTTTTTCATGCGCCTTCGACGCTACCTTCTCGAGCGTGCTCGCGCGCAGCCTGACAACATTCGCCAGTGCTTCCTGGCGGTTCTCGCAAAGCGATTCGGTCAGCAATTTTGGGCAACGGACCGCGCGGCAGATCCTCGATCTGCTCCGTAGATCGCCGGAGAAAGTCAACTCGAATTTGTTGTTGAAATGCAACAGCGGCGAGCAACCTCTCGTAGAATAGCTTAAACGCCCAATAAGTCAGCAACTGCCTCGCATTTTAGCTTCTCATTAACCATGCGCCATCACATCGTGCCACATCTATGACGCAGTCGGCGCTTGCGAGTGTCCCGGGGACCTCAGATCGAGCCGACGCATGAACGTTAGGGTGATGGGGATCCTCATGAGGAAATTGACTTTGTTAGCAACGGCGCTGGCAATGGTGACGGGTTCGGCTTTTGCGGCGGATTTGCCGCGTCAAGGCCTTGAAGGCTCCCCCGCCAGCTGCGTTCGAGCCGTGGGACATCGCATTCGGCGGCGGCATCATGAGCGACTACATCTTCCGCGGCGTCACCCAGTCGAACCACCAGCCCTCGGTGACCGCCTATTTCGAGCCGCGCTACAACGTGAACAAGGACCTGCAGCTCTATGTCGGCACCTCGGCCGAGAGCATCTCGTTCGCGAACCGGGCTGCCGCTGAGGTCGATATCTACGGCGGTATCCGCCCGACGTTCGGCGCCGCTGCCTTCGACTTCGGTGTCTGGGGCTATCTGTATCCGGGCGGCACCTGCCAGTTCGGCGGTACCGGGGTCGATTTCGCGGGGGTCTTCCACGGCACCGAGTGCGCCACGAACTTCCTCGCGAACGGCAACGTCATGAAGCGGGACGTGTCGTTCTTCGAGGCCTACGGCAAGGTCAACTACACGGTGAACGACAACTGGGCGTTCGGCGTGAACGAATACTATTCGCCGAACTTCCTGAACTCGGGCGCCTGGGGCAACTACGCCTCGATCACCGGCAAATATACTGCACCTAGCACGATCTTCGGTTCGAGCGGCGTCGGCATGTATGTGTCGGGCGAGTTCGGCCGGCAGTGGCTCGGCACCTCCGACAGCTTCTACGGTGTCCCGGCGTTCCCCAACGGCATCAAATACGCCGACTACAATACCTGGAACGTCGGCGTCGGCTTCACATACAAGGTGTTCACGCTCGACCTGCGTTATTCCGGCACCGATCTGTCCAAGGGCAATTGCAGCGCCTTCACGAGCGCCTACAACGCCTCCGGGACGAGCAACGTGACCCCGATCAATCCGGGAGGGACCGGCTCGAACTGGTGCGGCAGCGCCGGTATCGCCAAGCTTTCCTTCGACCTGACCGCAATGAGCAACCTGAAGTAAGACGGGTCTCAAGGACTTCAAAGCAAAGGGCGGCAGAGCAATCTGCCGCCCTTTCTGCTTTGGGGTACACCGTATCGTCCTGCCACGCGGGGGGGCGGCGTTCTGCTCCGTAGCTGGCCGCCACGCCTTGAGGTCGCTAAGGACTGCGCAGACCCTGCTCCGAGAGCGCTGCGGCCTCCTTCGGTCGCAGCGTGAATCCATCGCCATCGTGCATAAGCTCGACGGTGCGCGCATGGAAATCGCGCAGGGTCGAACGATGCCCGATCGAGATGATGGTGGTCGTTGGCAACCGCTCCTGCAGCAGGCGGTAGAGCCGCGCTTCGGACGGCTCGTCCAACGACGCCGTGGCTTCGTCCAGGAACAGATATTGCGGCCGCTGCAGCAGGGCGCGTGCGAGCCCGAGGCGCTGCTGCTCGCCGAGTGACAGCGTCCTGTTCCAATGACCGTCTTCCTCGAGCCGCGCCGTGAGCTGAGGCAGTCCGACCGCAGCCAGCGCGTCCGAAATGTCCGCAGGCGTGAAGGCGTCGACGGAAGCCGGATAGGCGAGGGCACCCCTCAGCGATCCGATCGGAAAGTACGGCCGCTGCGGCAGCATCATCAGGCTGGTATGCGGCGGGATGCTGATCGCGCCGCTGCCGAACGGCCAGATGCCGGCAATGGCGCGGAACAGCGTCGACTTGCCTGCGCCCGAAGGCCCCATCACCAGCGTGCCCTGGTTGGGCCGAATGCTGAAGCCGTCAGCGGACACGAGCGGTGTGCCGTTCGGCAGCTTCACCAGAAGCTGCCTGAGGGTGATCGCATCTCCGTCAGAGGCAGAGACGACGTCGATCGAAGGCTTCATGGTCGGCAGCTGCGCAGCGCTGTGGACCGACATCTCGAAGCCATCCAAGCGGGCGACGGTCGATCGCCACTCCGCCAGCGTGGCGTAGGCCGACACGAAGAAGGACAGCGAATCCTGCACCTTTCCGAAAGCCTCGGCGGTTTGGATCAGTGCCCCGAGCAGAATCTTGTTGGCGAAGAAGGCTGGCGACATCAGGATGAACGGAAACACGACGGCAGCCTGGGCGTAGCTGGTGGTGAACGCATTCAGGCGCTTGGTCCGGCTCATGATGCCGTACCAATTGCTGATGACAGATCCGAAGCGCTGCAACAGCTGCGTGCGCTCCGCGCTTTCGCCCTTCAGCAGCGCAATCTGCTCGGTGTTTTCACGCACACGGACCAGGTTGAAGCGGAAATCGGCCTCGTAGCGCTGTTGCTCGAAGTTGAGGTTCACCAGAGGACGACCGATCCACTGGGTCAGCGCGGTTCCAAAGATGGCATAGATCAGCGCGCCCCAGACCAGATAACCCGGGATGGGAACATCATGGCCGAACACGGTGAGCGGCGCGGCATCCGACAGGCCCCACAGGATGATCACGAACGACGCCAGGCTGACGATCGAGCCCAACAGACCTATCGAGATGCTCAGTGTCTGGATGACGAATTGCTTGATGTCGTCGCTGAGACGCTGGTCCGGGTTGTCGGCGGCTTCGCCCTGCAGCTCCATGCGATAATAGTTTGCGTTGTGCAGCCACTCGCCGAGGAATCGGGTCGTCATCCAATTCCGCCAGCGGATCTGAAGCCATTGGGTGAGATAGGTCTGATAGACGGCAAGCAGGACCGTGACGCCCGCGAGCACGCAGAACACGATCATCTCGCGCACGAAACCGTTCCAGTCCTTCTCCTGCAGCGCATTGTAGAAGCGGTTGCGCCATTGGTTGATCAGGACATCGCCGCCGACCGAGGCGAGCTGGAGCGCGATGATGGCGGCGAGCAGCCCACGGCCGGCCATCTTGTCCTCGGACCAGAAATAGGGCGATGCAATCCGCCACACGATGGCGAGAGTGGAACGTAGATTTTGCACGGAAAACCGTCTCCTGGGACGATGAGCTCGGGAATCGAGGGGAATGCGAACCCGGATGATTATTTCGCGTGGAGTTAGCTCGATTAGACTAAAGTCGTAAGTAACGCGATCGGGGCTCGCTTGTGGTTCCCTTGTTGCAGACCCTAGCATGTCCCCGGCAGCGAGAGGCGGGGCGGCAGCCATATTTCGCGAGATTTTGAGCAGATCTTGGCGGTCCGGGGACCGGCAAACTGTTGGGCCATCTCACGAAAGCTTCGCCCTCGGGGGCAAGCCGGAGCGAACGTTCCGGACCCAAGAAACGACGTCGGGGGAGGGATGCCATGTGGAATCAAATTTATAATCCGTTGGGCAATCAGGTGCTGTCGACGATCGCCGCGGCCGTGCCGGTGGTCACGCTGCTGGTCCTGATCGCAAGCGGCAAGGTGAAGGCGCATATCGCAGCCATCATCGCCGTGATCGTGACCAACCTGATCACGATCTTTGTCTTCACGATGCCGGCCGGCATGTCGATCCGCGCCTCGCTGCTCGGCGTGGTCTCGGGCTTCTTCCCGATCGGCTGGATCGTGCTGAACGTCATCTTCCTGTACCAGATAACGGTCAGCTGCGGCCGGTTCGAACTGCTCAAGCGCGCGGTCGGCGGCGTCACCGAGGACCGCCGGCTGCAATTGTTGCTGGTGGCGTTCTCCTTCGGCGCCTTCTTCGAAGGTGCGTCCGGCTTCGGCACGCCGGTGGCTATCACGGGCTCGATCCTGATCGGCCTCGGCTTCTCGCCGCTCGCTGCGTCCGGCTTGTCGCTGATCGCCAATACCGCACCGGTGGCTTTCGGTGCGCTCGGCACGCCGATCCAGGGGCTTTCCTCGGTGACGGGGCTCGATCCCAACATCCTAGGCGCGATGGTCGGCCGCCAATTGCCGCTGTTCTCACTGATCGTGCCGTTCTGGGTGGTGTGGGCCTTCGCCGGCTTCAAAGGCATGAAGGACGTCTGGCCGGCGATCCTGGTCACCGGCCTGTCGTTCGCGATTCCTCAATTCGTGATCTCGAACTACGTCAATCCCTGGATCGTCGACATCGGCGCCTCGCTGATCTCGATGGGTGCCCTGATCCTGTTCCTGCGGGTGTGGCAGCCGAAGCAGCTGTGGCTCTCGCCGGCCCTGCGCAGCCGGGACGATTCCACGTCCGCCATGACGACGCAGAAGCCATTGGACCGCACGCCGCTGACGCGGCCGGAACTGTGGAGCGCGTTGCTGCCGTGGATCATCGTCTGCATCGTGATGCTGATTTGGGGCAACGGTGCCTTCAAGGCCTGGGCGAACGGGATCTTCACCTGGAACTATCCGGTGCCCGATCTGCACAACATGATCAACAAGGTGCCGCCGGTGGCGGCGAAGCCGACGCCGGAGGGTGCGATCTTTTCCTTCACCTATCTCACCTTCACCGGCACCGGCATGCTGATCGCCGCGATCATCTCCGGCTTCCTGATGGGTGTCGGGCCGGGTCGCCTGCTGTCGGAATATGTCCGCACCATCAGACTCTGCTCGATCTCGCTGATCACGATCTCGGCGATGCTGGCGATCGGCACGCTGACCCGGCTTGCCGGCGTCGACGCGACCTTGGGCCTGGCCTTCGCCGCAACCGGCGTGCTCTATCCCTTCTTCGGCACGCTGCTCGGCTGGCTCGGCGTGGCGCTGACGGGCTCGGACACGTCCTCCAACATCCTGTTCGGCAATCTGCAGAAGATCACCTCCCAGCAGATCGGACTGTCACCGATCCTGATGGCGGCGGCGAACTCGTCCGGCGGCGTGATGGGCAAGATGATCGACGCACAATCGATCGTGGTCGCCTCCACTGCGACCAACTGGTACGGGCATGAAAGCTCGATCCTGCGCTACGTCTTCCTGCACTCGATCGTGCTCGCCTGCTTGGTCGGTCTCTTCGTCACCTTGCAGGCCTACGTCTATCCGTTCACGGAGCTGGTGCTGAAATAGCGCTCGCGGCATCAATCGATAAAAATCCCCGCGCAGGTCAGGCCTGCGCGGGGATTGCTATTTTTGGGTCACAATTGTGCGGGAGCCGTGGCGGCCTTATTTCCGGCCGCACAGAATGTGCGGTGCGTGCAAGGGATGAAGAGGGCCATGGTTTTTGCGAAGCGTGTTGTTGCCGGATGTGCGGCGGCTTTGTTGGTCTCGACATGGGCCTCGGGCCAGGTGCGCGCCGATGAGGGCTTTCCGTTCGGCATGGAGATGACCCTGGATGCGCTGCCGCAGCCGGGATCGAAGCGGGTGCCGGATCTCGATATCGGCGACCGTGGCGAGGTGGTGCTCGAGCTGTGGTGCAAGGGCGGCAAGGGACAGTTCTCGGTCGCCGGCAGCACCATCATCTTCATCGCGGGCCAGATCGACGACCGGAACTGCGCGCCGGGACGCGCGCAGGCCGACGACGATCTGCTCGCGACGCTGACGGCGTCGACAAGCTGGAAGCGCCAGGGCGATTCGATCTACTTCATCGGCCCCAAGACGCTGCACTTCCGCCTCAACACCAACTGAATCTGCGGACCGCTGCGCAGCCTTGGGCGTCAAAGGCTCGCGGCTGCGCGAGATCGCGATTCGATTACCGGAATCGAATCAGGCGATCAGGCCGTTACTTCCACGCCGAGTTGTCGGCGTCCCAGCGCTTGGCTTTGAGGGCTGCGGCGAGGGCATTGATCGAGCCGTCATCGTCGCGTTGCTCGCTCTCGTCGTCGCCGGAGGATTCGTCGGCGATGATGAGCTTCGCGCCTGCGGTTTCGTCGACCGTGGTCGTCACCGGACTGCCGACCCATAGCATCAGTGCGTCCGTGCCGCCCGGCTTGTCGGGCGCGACCAGCCCGGTGACCTCGATCGTCTCCGTCAGGTCGAGGCCGGGCATCAATTGACTGGGCCGCTTGAAGCTCAGCTCTCAGCTTGCCGGTGGTCGCGCTCCAGCTCGTCCCCGTCGCCTTCGCCCCATAGGTCTTGGCGAGCACGTCTGACACTGCCGCGGCCAGCTTGTCCTTGTTGATCTTGTCGCCCTCGCGCCACTCGGCCGCGGGGAAGCGCAAGGTGCGATCCATCTCGACGATTCCGGTGGTCCATCCCGCAGCGACGACGCCCGGCATCGCCTTGGCCTTGGCGATCAGTGCGGCGGCACGGTCGGGATCGACGGACATGCTGATGGTCTGCTCGCCCGCGCGCAATGCATCGCAACCGACGGTGAGGCTGGACAAGCCGACCTCCACCTCCTGGCCTTTCAGGCTCTTCAGGAAGTCGACCGCGGCATCGAGCTTCAGGCGAACGGCAACGGCCTCGGGCGAGACTTCGGTGAAATCCTTCGGTTGCGCGCTGATGCCGTCGTCCGTGCTCTGGCTGTCCTGATATTCCTTCTCGCTGATATCCGAATTGTCCGTGGAGGCGACCTCGGTCACCGCCTGGCCGATCGTGATCTGGCCGCGGAATTCGACGCTGTCGCCGTTGGTCTTCTGCGTCAGCTTGACGTTGACGGGCGCCTTCTCACCATTGCTTTGCGTGGTGCCGGTCAGTGCCTGCCCGTTGACCGCAAGATTGACCACGAAGCGGTCCTTGCGATCGCTGTTCTTCGCGACGGGATAGCAGACGTCGAGCACCGCTGCGGTGATGGCCTTGCCCTGGTGGGTCTCCTTCAGAATCACATCGGCATTGCCGTCCATCAAGCCAGTCGATGGAAGTGAAGTACCGGACCTCATTGGCGCTCGGGGTGGCTCTCGCCTGGTTCTTCAGCTGGGCCCAGCCGGACGCGGGCAGGGCCACCAGAACGGCGGCCACGAAGAGCGAAGGCGCGCGCATATGCAAATCCTCATGAGGGACAGAATCGATTTTGGGCCGCAACGTAGGGCGTTTCCCACGCATTTTCGAATCAGAAGTTCCCGCGAAGGGCCGTCGCCACGACGAATGTCAGCTTCGAACGGTGACCGTTGCGAAACCGCAGCAACCTTCAGCCAAAAAGAAGGCCGCCCGGAGGCGGCCTTCGAACGGTCGATCGTGGGGTGAACGGGCTCAGAAGCCCATGCCGCCCATGCCACCCATGCCGCCGCCGGCCGGCATCGCGGGCGCGGCCTCCTTCGGCAGTTCGGCGACCATGGCTTCGGTGGTGACCAGAAGACCGGCGACCGAGGAGGCGTCCTGCAGCGCAGTACGCACGACCTTGGCCGGATCGATGATGCCCTTGGCGACCATGTCGACATAGTTTCGCTCTGGGCGTCGAAGCCGAACGTTTCCGACTTCTCGTCGAGGATCCTGCCGACCACGATCGAGCCTTCGACCCCCGCATTCTCGGAGATCTGGCGCACCGGAGCCTCCAGCGCCTTCAGCACGATGTTGATGCCGGCCTGCACGTCGGGTTCGTCGTTGTTGATGCGGCCGACCGCCTTCTTGGCGCGCAGCAGCGCCACGCCACCGCCGGGAACAATGCCTTCCTGCACCGCGGCCCGGGTGGCGTTGAGCGCGTCCTCGACGCGGTCCTTCTTCTCCTTGACCTCGATCTCGGTCGCGCCGCCGACGCGGATCACCGCGACGCCGCCCGCGAGCTTGGCCAGACGCTCCTGCAGCTTCTCACGGTCGTAGTCCGAGGTGGTCTCCTCGATCTGCGCCTTGATCTGGCCCACGCGCGCCTCGATGTCCGGCTTCTTGCCGGCACCGTTGACGATCGTGGTGTTCTCCTTGTCGATCACGACCTTCTTGGCGCGGCCGAGCATCTTCACGGTGACGTTCTCGAGCTTCATGCCGAGTTCCTCGGAGATCAGCTGACCGCCAGTCAGGATCGCGATGTCCTCCAGCATGGCCTTGCGGCGGTCGCCGAAGCCCGGTGCCTTGACGGCCGCGACCTTCAGGCCGCCGCGCAGGCGGTTGACGACCAGCGTCGCCAGCGCTTCGCCCTCGACGTCTTCCGCGATGATCAGCAGCGGACGGCCCGACTGCACCACCGCCTCGAGCACCGGCAGCATCGCCTGCAGGCCGGACAGCTTCTTCTCGTGCAGCAGCACGTAGACGTCGTCGAGCTCGGCCGTCATCTTCTCGGCATTGGTGACGAAGTAAGGCGAGAGATAGCCGCGGTCGAACTTCATGCCTTCGACGATGTCGACCTCGGTCTCGAGCGACTTGTTCTCCTCGACCGTGATCACGCCCTCGTTGCCGACCTTCTGCATCGCCTGGGCGATCATCTTGCCGATCGCGGCATCGCCGTTGGCCGAGATGGTGCCGACCTGGGCAACCTCGGAGGACGAGGCGACCGGCTTGGCGCGCTTCTCGATGTCCTTGACGACAGCGGCGACCGCGATGTCGATGCCGCGCTTCAGGTCCATCGGGTTCATGCCGGCGGCAACCGACTTGGCGCCTTCGCGCACGATCGCCTGGGCGAGCACGGTCGCGGTGGTGGTGCCGTCACCGGCGGTGTCGTTGGTCTTGGAGGCGACCTCGCGCAGCATCTGCGCGCCCATGTTCTCGAACTTGTCGTCGAGCTCGATCTCCTTGGCGACGGTGACGCCGTCCTTGGTGATGCGGGGAGCGCCGAAGCTCTTCTCGATCACGACGTTGCGGCCCTTCGGACCGAGCGTCACCTTCACGGCGTTGGCGAGAATGTCGACGCCGCGCAGCATGCGGTCGCGCGCGTCTCCGGCAAATTTGACGTCTTTGGCTGCCATCTGGAATGCTCCTCAGTGGAACCTCACCGGCGTGGGCTGTCGCCGCCCTTTGTCCGCCGGTTGAGGCCTGCAAGATGAATGTCGGGATCGGCTTCCGAAGCGCGATGATCGCGCCGGAAGCCGCTGGTGATCAGGTCAGCACGCCCATGATGTCGGACTCCTTCATGATCAGGAGCTCCTCACCGTCCAGCTTGACCTCGGTGCCGGACCACTTGCCGAACAGCACGCGGTCGCCGACCTTGATGTCGATCGGGATCAGCTTGCCGGCCTCGTCGCGGCCACCCGGGCCGACGGCGACCACTTCGCCCTGCGACGGCTTTTCCTTGGCCGAGTCCGGAATGATGATGCCGCCCTTGGTCTTTTCCTCGGCGTCGATACGCTTGACCACGACGCGGTCGTGCAGCGGACGGAATTTCGATTTAGCCATGACGTTTCCCTTTAGGGGCCTTGAATTGGGGTTTGTCGGAAGAGAATTTGAATGCGGCCACATTTAACGCCCAGGTGGCGGCAATGGGCCCGCACCGTTAGCAATCGTGCCCTCGGAGTGCTAATAGCCGCCCGGGAATATGGCTTGATGCCGTTCCTGTCAAGCAAAGCAGGTTAAGTGGTTCTTGAGGCTGTTATTGGACGCTGCCTTTGGTAAACCATCCCGAGCATCAGAGTCGTGTTGCGACATTGTTGCCGTGACGGCCATTTTGCGCTTCGGTGCGGCGTGGCGCGCGGCCACCATCTTGTCTTAAGGGGATGCCATGACGAGTTCACGTAGCCCGCGGGCGGCTGCCAGGCTGGGAATTGCTTCGGCGCTCACGCTTTTCCTGGGCGCCTGCGGTGGCGGTTTCAGCCTGACGCCGTCGAGCGGGCCGGCGCCCGAGCCGGCCGTCCCGCCGGAGGTTCCGGCGACGATCCGCCCGGACGAACTGGTCGGCAAATGGGGTCTTGCGGCCTACAATAACCCCAACGACCGCGCGCGCACCGAGAAGATGGCGCTGGCGCAGTGCAAGCAGCCTTATACGATCGGCGCCGGCTCGTCGGGCGGCGTGATCATGCATCTGGCCGATCAGGCCACGCCGCAGGAACTGCGCATCAAAGGCTCGGCCAGCGGCAAGAACTATATCGGCCCGGCCGGCCCTCCCGGCGACCCGCAGGATCGCGAGGTCATCTCCTTCGACGGTCGCGTGCTGATCACCCGCTTCGTCGATCCAGGATGCGGCGACCCGTTATCAGACCATGGTCTATGTCCGCTGCGGGCCGCGGGCCTGAGCAGGGCAGGTCGCCGGGAAAACGCGCCAGAAAAAAGCGAAAGCCTCCGTTTTCGATCGAATCGGAACGGAGGCTTTGGCCGGTTTTGATGTTTGCGATGGAAGTCTGCCGGGCTGTTCCGGCAGGTCCGTCATGCTCAGTTGAACATCGCGTCGATGTCGTCCTGCGAGGCGTGGCCCGCGTCGCCGTCCATCTTCGGACCGTTCAGAAGCTTGGCATCGCCCTCGCGGGTGTCGACGACCGCGGGCACGTGCGCCTTGATGGCGTCGACGCCGCCCCAGATGTCCATCATCACCACGATATGGTGCTCGATGAACTTCATCGTGGTCATGACCTTGCTGATGCGCTGGCCGGTCAGGTCCTGGAAGTTGCAGGCCTCGAAGATCGAGACCACGCGCTCCTGGATGTCCTCGCTCAGGATCTTCTGCTGATCCGGCGAGGTCACCTTGCCGAGCGCGCTGGCAGCGTTGTCGATCGCCTCGGCGGCCTCCAGGATCTGCTGGGTGGCCTGCTCGGTGCCGCCGACGACTGCGCCGAGTTCGCCATTGACCTTGGCCATCTCCTCGCCGTTGAAGCTCTTGGCGTGAAGTGTGGCGATCTCGCCCTTGGTGCGGTTGATTGCGTCGTGGATCAGGTCGAGCTCGACCTTGAGCTTTTCGCACTGCTCGATCTGGGCACGATAAGTTTCGAGCAGCGAGCGCGCCTCGGCGACCTCGCGCGCGGCGGACTCTTCGATCGCAGCGTTCGCCGAGCTTCCGGAGGTGGTCCCGCCGCCACGCAGGCCAGTGGCCATGTGGGCGCGGATGGCGCGGAGCTCGTCCATGATTTCCCTGTGCTGGGGGCCGATTTCGCCGCCGATGATCTCGGGCTCCGGCATATGGCCACCAATGGCTTCTTCGATACGAAAACGCTTGCGAACCGGCATGAGATAATCCCTGACCTTCACTGCATGCAGTTTTAGGCAGGGGCTATTTAACATCACGTTCACATGAGGAACCGCGCGATTCCCGCCCATGGACGTGTTTCGAAGCTGGTTAATATCCTCTGAGCGGCCTTCACCGAAAATAAACGCTGACGAGCAAATCCACGCCGTGTGGCGCGATGGTGAATCGAAACGCGGCATCCATTTACCAAACCGATCGGCTTTTGGACTTAGTTAGGCTTAAGCGAGCGTGCCTTCCGCTCGCGCGATCAGTCCCGAGACGAAACGGTACAGAGTACGTCGATGTTCAAGATCCTCTCTTTCGCGCTGCTTGCCGGCGCCTCTTGCGTTGCAACGATTGATCAGGCGGCGGCGATGGATGCCGCCGGATTTCAGCAACCGACCGTCGTCTATGCCGGGCCACCGGCGCTGCCGGCGCCGACGCGCGCGGCCTATGTCGACCACACCCGCATGGGCGGCGGCTTCATCGAGTTCCTGTTCGGCGACGGCGAGCAGCGCGGCCTTCGGCCGCCGCCGGTGTATCAGCAGCAGCCGGCCTATGGCGAACCGCCATCCGCCGCGCCGCAGCTGACGCCCGAACAGGAGGAAGTTGCCGAGGCGATGCAGCGGCCGTTCGATCCGAAATACGAGAAGCAGCTGGTCGATTACGACCGCAAGGAAAAGCCCGGCACGATCGTGATCGATACACCGAACAAGTTTCTCTATCTCGTGGAGGGCGACGGCAAGGCGCTGCGTTACGGCATCGGTGTTGGAAAGCCAGGCTTCACCTGGTCGGGCGTCAAGACGATCTCTGCCAAGCGCGAATGGCCGGATTGGACCCCGCCGGCGGAGATGCTCGCACGGCGGCCGGACCTGCCGCGGCACATGGCGGGCGGGCCGGAGAACCCGCTCGGCGCTCGCGCGATGTATCTCGGCTCGTCGCTCTATCGCATCCATGGCTCCAACGAGCCCTGGACCATCGGGACCAACGTCTCATCCGGTTGCATCCGGATGCGCAACCAGGACGTCATCGATCTCTATGGACGCGTCAATGTCGGCGCCCGAGTGATCGTGCTCTGAAGCGCCCCGCCGAGAACACCTCGTTCAAGACAAAGGCCGCCCGAAAGGCGGCCTTTGCTGTTCCAGAGCGTACGACGCCTCAGGCGTAATCGCTGCCGCCGTCGTCATTGCCGTAATCGCCGTCATCCGCGTCGGTGTTGTCGTCGCGATCATCGTCGTCATCGTTCGAGGCCTGGTCGAACAGGCCGGCGCGGTCGCCATGATCCGAACGGCCGATGTCGTCGACGCCCGCGTCACGCGCGAGCGAGCTGCCGGACTGGTCGCCACTCCACGGGCTCTGCGTGGGACGTTCCTCGATGATGGTGGTGTCGCCGAAGGCCTGATGCGAGCCGCCGCCCATCATGCCGCGGAAGCTGTTCAGCAGCAGCGAGCCGCCAACCATACCGGCTGCAGTCGCCGCCGCCGTGCCGAGGAAGGAGCTTCCGCCTCCGCCGCCGCCACCGAAGAGGCCGCCATGAGGCTGAGGTTGCCCATAGCCCTGATCGTAGGAGCCGCCCTGATAGCCGCCTTGCTGATAGCCGCCCTGCTGGTAGCCACCTTGGCCCTGCGGACCGAGTGTCTGACCGCTGTTCCAGACGGGTCGGCTGGGTTCGGGCGGCGGCACGTTCGGAACTGAACTGCGCTGGCTGGACCCGAAAATGCTGTCCCGCATCGAGTTCGAGGAAGCCGCCGCTCGACTGGCTCTGTTGCGGCGCCTGGGTCTGTTCCAGCTCTTCAATACGGTGGTGCGCCTGCTTCAGCGCCTCGTCCTGGACCAGCACGGTCTGCACCAGCGCATAGACGGCGTTCGGGGCCTGCTGCAATCCGCGGGCCATCGCGGCGACAGCGTCCGGATCACGTGGCGCACTCTCCAGCTTGGCGAGACGGCCAAACAGGTCGTCGATCAGTTGGCGTTCTTGCGGTGTCATCTCGTCCTCCTGTCGCCGGCCAACACACGGTCCGGCCAAGCGCCCCCGGAATTTAGGAGGGGCTCTTTGTGGCCGGAAGTGGGGACGGGATTAAATTTCGGTATGCGTCAAAACGACCATGCATTTGCATGCAAGTAACAGGATCAGGTCAGCGTCACCTGGCGTGCGGCGAGAAGCTGCGGAAACGCGTCGCCGCCGAGATAGGCGTGTTCATGCTCGCGTTGCGTGGTGAGCGGGTCGAGCTCGGTCAGTACGTCATCGACGAAGCCGGGATGGCACATGACGACGCCGTTCTCGGGCAGCCCGTCGAGAAACCCGCTCATCAACGTGCCGAAATCGGATGCCCTGGTGAAATCATAGGCGCCGGCAAAGCCGGGGTTGAAGGCGATGCCTTCGCGGGCTGCGCGGCGACGAAACTGCAGGCTGAGCACGTCGAGCAGCAACGCCTTCGGAGCGGCCAGGCGTTGCGCCACTGGGATGTTGCGGCCGCCCTGCCGGACCCATGCCTGAGGCGCGGCTTCCTTCACGGCCGCAAGAAAGCCGTTGCGCACCTGCGGGTAAAGCTGCGCGTGTTGATGACCGTCGACGAAATCGGGGGCGCGGCCGAACATGTCACGGAAAGCCGCAAGCTGCGCCAGTACTTCGGCACGGATCATCTCGGAATCCAGCCGGCGCGTCAGCCCCGAACGCAGCAGCTTGGAGAACGGCAGAAACAGGCCGCCGTCGAGCGGACGGAAATACATGGTCAGGGGACGGAACGGCGCGGTCAGCGTCACGTGCAGCCCGATCGCGCAACGCGTGCTTTCGCTCGCGACCTTAGCCAGCGCCTCGGCCTCATCGCGGCCGATCGCCGGTCCCACCATCATCACGGACGTCGCGTTCAGCCGGCCACGCGCGATCAGGTCGCGGATCGCGCGATTGACGCCGGGGCTGATTCCGTAATCGTCCGCGCACAGCCAGATGCGCCGATGCGGCGCCTCGCTCATTCGGCGGCAGACCTTTCGCTGCGGTCAACGGCCGCGTCCGGCGCGCGCTTTTCGCTGTGCTCGGCGACGAAATAGATCGGCCGCGCCTTCAGCTCGGAAAGGATCTTGCCGATGTACTCACCCAGCACGCCGATCATGATCAGCTGCACGCCACCGATCGTCATCAGGCCAACCACCAGCGACGGATAACCGGGGACCGATTTGCCTGTCGTGAAGGTCTCCCACAGGATCGACAGGCCGAACAGGAAGGCGGCCGAGGCCAACAGCAGGCCGAGCAGGCTGGCGACGCGCAGCGGCGCCACCGAGAACGACGTCAGGCCTTCGATCGAAAGACCGAGCAGCCGCATCAGATTGAACGTCGTGGCGCCGTGCGCACGCGGCGCGGGTTCGTAGTCGACGCGGATCTGGCGGAAGCCGATCCAGCTCGCCAGTCCCTTGAAGAAGCGGTTACGCTCGGGAAGCTGTCGCAGCGCTGCCACCGCGCGCGGCGACAGCAAACGGAAGTCGCCGGCATCTTCCGGGATCTTCTGCCGGGCGCCCCAATTGATCAGCGCATAGAAGCCGTGCACGGCGACGCGGCGCAGGAAGGACTCGTTGTCGCGGTGCGCCTTGGCGGTGTAGACGACGTCATAGCCGTCCTTGACCCAGTGCGTGACGAGCTGCTCGACCAAGACAGGCGGATGCTGGCCGTCGCCGTCCATGAACATCACGGCGCCGCGCCTCGCATGGTCGAGCCCCGCCATCAGCGCGGCCTCCTTGCCGAAATTGCGCGACAGCGACACGACCTGGACGTCGAGAGCCTCGGCCGGCAACGTGCGGGCGACGGCGAGCGTGTTGTCGCTGCTGCCGTCGTCGACATAGACGACCTCGCAGGCAAGCCCGAAACGCTGGCGCAAGGTGCCAGCCAGCGACGTCAGCCGTTCATGCAGCAGGCCCAATCCGGCCGCTTCATTGTAGACCGGAATCACGATCGACAAACCCTGCGCTGCGGCGTCAGCCGCAGTCGTGGTCAGGTCGGAAACATCAGTGCCCAGCATCATCGGTCAGGTTCCCACATCGCCCGCCTTCTACATATGGTAGTCGAGGCTTGCTGTCGCTACGATGAACGCGAGCTACTTCGCCAGGAACGCATCGAGCTTGGCAAAGAGCGGATTGTCGCGGTCGAGCACGTAATCGAGCGAGGCCACCGATACCGTCTCAGCGCCATGATCGCGCAGGAAGCTGCCGACCGCGTAGATATGAGCCGGTGGGCAGTGCAAGGTCAGCATGCCTGACGATGTCGGGCCGCCGAACGGTGCGACGACGCCGAAACGGTTGTGCACCTCCGCCAGCAATGCGTCGTTGCAGCCTTTGAAGCGCGTGCGGACTTCTCGATACTTGCTGGCGCGGGTGCGGGCATGGATGTGGTCGAGAATGACGCGCGCGCTCTCGCGCGCATCGACCGACCAGTCGGCGTCGCGCGAGGCCACCAGATTGGCCTGGCTGCGCAGGATGACGCCATCGTCCAGCACCTTCAATCCGTTGGCGACCAGCGTGGCGCCTGTCGAGGTGATGTCGACGATCAGCTCGGCGGCCCCGACCGCGGGCGCGCCTTCAGTGGCGCCGGCGCTTTCGACGATCCGATAATCCACGATGCCATGCTGTGCGAAGAAATTGCGCGTCAGGTTGATGTACTTGGTCGCCACCCGCATGCGGTGGTTATGCTGGGCGCGGAAGCCGGTGGTGACGTCATCGAGATCGGCCATGGCGCGGACGTCGATCCAGGCCTGCGGTACCGCGACGACGACATTGGCGCCGCCGAATCCGAGCGTATCGATCAAGAGCACGCGCTGGTCGGCGTCGACGATGCTCTCGCGCACCAGATCCTCGCCGGTGACGCCGAGATGCACCGTGCCGCGCGCCAGCTGAGCCGCGATCTCGCTCGCCGACAGATAGGCGATCTCGACATTGTCGAGGCCCGAGATGGTGCCGCGATAGTCGCGCGCGCCGCCGGGCTTCGACAGCGCCAGCCCGGCGCGGGCGAAAAAGGCCTCAGTCTGTTCCTGCAGCCGTCCCTTGGAGGGAACGGCGACGACGAGAGGGGTGCTCATGCCAGTCTCCCGCGCCCGGTCGCACGCGCATGGTCAGCGAGCGTCAACGCTTCCACCCAGATCGAGAAGCCGACGGCGGGAATGGGCTCGGCCGCGCCGAGCTGGCTCAGCAGGCCGTCATAGCGGCCGCCGGCGACCAGCGGCTCGACGCCGTTGCCCTTGCTGTGCAGCTCGAACTCGAAGCCCGTGTAGTAATCGAGCCCGCGGCCGAACGCGGTGGCGAAGCGGACCTTGTCGGTGGCGATGCCATGCTTGGCCATGAAGCCGATGCGCGCCTCGAGTTGGTCGATCGCAGCCGCGATATCGAGGCTGGCGTCGGCAGCGAGACTGCGCAGTGCGGCGATCGCATCAGTCGGCGTGCCGCTGATGCCGAGGAAGCGCTTCAGCAGATTGAGCGCGTTGCGGGGCAGGGCGCCGCCCTTCAAGGTCGATTGCTCGAGGAAGCGGTCGGCGATTTCGGCCACGGTGCGTCCGCCAAGCGCGGTGGCGCCGGCGATCGACATCAAATCGGTGACCAGCGCCAGCGCTGCCTTGCGGTCGCTGCCGGCGAGCGCGGCGAGCACGCCCTCATATTCGTTGCGGGTCGTGGCGGAGGCGACCGTCAGCCGCTCCAGATCCTGCTCCAGCGTGATCTTGCGGTTGAAATCCTTGATCAGGCGCCGCCGCCAGACAGGATAGAGATCGAGTGCGTCGATCAGTGCGATGAACAGCGCCACGTCACCGGTCCGGATCTCGACGTCGGCACGCCGACGGCGCTGGTGGCTTTGAGCGCCAGCGCCAGCATTTCGGCATCCGCCGCGGCGCGATCCTGACGGCCGAAGGATTCGATGCCGGCCTGCAGGAATTCGCTCGGCCGGCCGCCGCGATAGCGGAACACCGGCCCCAGATAGCTGAAGCCGGCCGGCTGTCCGGCACGTGGCGAGGCGAGATAGTCGCGTGCCACCGGAATGGTCAGGTCGGGCCGCAGGCAGAGCTCCTCGCCGCTGGCGTCGGTGGTCAAATAGAGGCTCTTGCGGATGTCCTCGCCCGAGAGGTCGAGGAACGGCTCGGCAGGCTGCAGGATGGCCGGTTCGGCCCGCTGATAGCCCGCCTCGGCGAAAGATTGCAGCAGGGCATCCGCCCATGCGGCTGATAGGGTGGGGCGGCGGGTCCGGTCATCGTGAAAGTCCGGGTTCCAAAGCTTCGAGCTGGCAGCGCCTTAGCACGGTCGGGAACGGGTTTCGACAGGCAATGGGCAAGTGACTTAACGAGATTGCGGTTCCAGTCTCTACGCTTTCGCCCAGTCGCCGAGCGTGCTCTGGATCACCGCCAGCGCCGCCACGGCGGCGGTGTCGGCGCGCAGGATCCGCGGGCCCAAGGCCAGCCGCGATCATTCGGGGCTGGCGCAGCAGCAGCGCACGCTCCTCCTCGGCAAAGCCGCCTTCGGGGCCGATCAGGAGGTCGATGCCGGCGATCGGCCGCTCCGCGGCCTTCAGCGCCGCGAGCGGGATCGGCGACCTCGGCCGCCTCGTCGCAGAACACCAGCAGCCGCTCGGGCGCGCGCTGGGTCGAGGAAGCGCTCCAGCGGCAGCGGGTCCGCGACCGTCGGCGAGGCTCAGGATGCCGCATTGCTCGGCCGCCTCGATCACATTGGCGCGCATCCGCTCGCCATTGACCCGGGACACCTGGGTATAGCGGGTCAGACCGGCTGCAGGCACGCGGCGCCCATCTCGACCGCCTTCTGCACCATGTAATCGAGCCGGGCGTGCTTCAGCGGGGCGAAGACGTAGGTGAGGTCGGGCAGGCGTGTCCTGCGGCCGCGTCTGCGCGCGGATGATCAGGCTGTCCGGCCGCTTGCGGGCGGCGATCTCCGCCTGCCATTCGCCCTCCCGGCCGTTGAACACCAGCACGGTATCGCCGGCCGCCAGCCGCAGCACGTTGCCGAGATAATTGCTCTGGTCCCGCTCCAGCGCGACCCTGGCGCCCGGCCAAGGGCGGCATCGACAAACAGGCGGGGGGCGCGAAAGTCGAATGCGAGGGCATCGATCACGCAGGTCCGCGGATATCGTTCGAATACCGCCGGTTTTAGCCGAAAGGCTGCAAAATCAGGCGGGTAACTATTGAACTTCGATTGACTCGGATGATAGTCCGCGGCGCTGCGCCGCGCTGTTGACAAAATGCGCGGTTGTTAAGGCCGGCGGGAATCGTAAAAGCCGCCTGCTCGGATCTCGCTTTTATCCGGAAGTGGATAAGGAAATCTTGGTCTTGCCGGAGAACCAGCCTTGCTCATCCGCCATCTGATCGTGCCGCTGCACCATGGCCGCCGCTGACGCTCCGCGGGGCAGGCTGCTGCGCAAGGGGCTTTCCCGCGCCGCTGCCCGCGCAGATGCCGCAGCCGAACGATCCTGCGTTTCCTCCGGTCAACGGCGGCGCCGCGTTTCCTCCGGTCGGCAACGGCGCCCGCTTTCGCCGTTCCCGGCGCGGCCGCCGCCGGCGCCCGTTCGGTGGCGGTGCGCCGGCTTTGGCGGCGGCTTCGCAGCGCCGACGGCCGCCGCGCCGCAGGGCGGTCCGGCGGAGGCTTGCACGAAGGACTTCCTTCCGCTGCGCGAGGAAGCGGAGCGGCGCGGCAAGCTGATCAAGGCCGCCAGCGATCGTCATGCCGCGCCGGAGGAGGCCTGCAAGCTGATCAGCCAGTTTCGGCCAGGCCGAAGTCAAGATGATCAAGTATGTCGAAGTCGCACGGGCCGAAGTGCGGCATTCCGCCGCAGATCGCCGACCAGCTACAAAGCGGCCACAAGGGCACCGAGGCGCTGCAGGGCAAGGTCTGCAAGGTCGCGCGAGCAGATGAAGCAGCGTCAGCGACCGGCAGCCCCGCAGCTGAGCGACGTGCTGGGCTCGGCGGCGGCATTGCCTGAAGCCAATACCGACCAAGAAGGGCGGCTCGGCCTTCGACACGCTGACCGGCAACGTCCTCACCCGATGAGCAGTGCTGCCGCACGCGTTGCTGACGCGACCGGCAACTGGGTCGATACGACAGCGCCGCAATGGGCGCGCCCCTATCTGCGAGCTCGCCCGTTACGATCGGCCGATCGGTTCCTGGCTGCTGCTGATGCCGTGCTGGTGGTCGGCGGCGCTAGCCGCCGGCATCGCGCATGATCTTCATCGGCTGCCGCTCTGGATCGCGCTGTTCTTCATCGGCGCCTTCGTGATGCGCGGCGCCGGCTGCACCTGGAACGACATCACCGATCGCGACCTCGACGCCAAGGTGGAACGCACGCGGTCGCGGCCGATTCCGGCCGGCCAGATCAGCGTCAAGCAGGCGCTGGCATTCATGGTGGCGCAGGCGCTGATCGGACTTGTCGTGCTGCTGCAGTTCAACCGCTTCGCGATCGCGACCGGCATCGCCTCGCTGTTGATCGTCGCGATCTATCCGTTCATGAAGCGCATCACCTGGTGGCCGCAGGTCGTGCTCGGGCTCGCCTTCTCGTGGGGCGCGCTGATGGGATTTGCGGTCGCGTTCGCGCGGCTCGATGCGACGGCGTTCCTGCTCTATGCCGGCTCGATCTCATGGGTGATCGGCTATGACACGATCTATGCGCATCAGGATGTCGAGGACGATGCGCTGATCGGCATCAAGTCGACGGCGCGGCTGTTCGGCGCGCGCACGCATCGCGCTTTGGTGATCCTCTACACGCTCGCAGTCGTGTTGATTGCTGCTGCGCTGCTGTCAGCCGGCGTTCATGCCGCGGCCTGGATCGGGCTTGCCGCCTTTGCGGTGCATCTCGGCTGGCAGATCCGCCGGCTCGAGATCTCCGACACAGCGCTGTGCATGCGGGTATTCTATTCGAACCGCGACGCCGGGCTGTTGCTGTTCGCCGGTCTGGTGGCCGACGCGGTGCTGCGGTCGGTCGGATAGATCAAGCTCAATCCCGGGCGATGATCTCGCGCTCTTCGCGATAAACTCGGCGCGCAGGCCAGCAATTCGCTGCTCTTCCGGCGCATCAGGAAGCGTCGGGCGGCGGGTGCGAATAGCGTTGTGGCGGCGGCGGCGCAGCGCCGGCTCGTAGTTCCTGTCCTGCAGCTGCGGCAGCGCGAAAGTCTCGCTCCACATTTCCCAGGCATCGGCGATCTCGTCGCGATTGTCGCTGATGCAGAGCGGAATCGTGAGCGAGGGATCGCGATGGGCCAGCACCAGCATCTGCGCGTCGTCGACCTCGCGCAATGCGATGCCGAGGAAGTCGCTGACGCGAACGTTGACGGCCATCCGCATGCCGCTGATGGCACGGCGCAGCACCACACGCTCGCGATGAAGCTCGACCTGCCTCACGCCGCCATCGGCACGGGTGTCGTGCGCGCTGAACGAGAGGGGCAGAGAAAGAGGGTCGAGCCGCGGCATGCGGCCCGACCCGGCGGAATTGCTTCCGCTTGTTGCTGTTTGACGCCTCACGGCTTGGTCTCCCCGCCGGAATTATGTTCCCGGTCGATGCATGAGACCTTGCCACACGCGGCTCCGTTTTGGCTTAAGAACCCTGGTTAACCGGGTGTCACCGCACCTTCTCCTGCTGGCATGATTGACAAGAGCTTGGCGCGCATGATTGACGAGACGTTGCAGATTTGCCGACAATCTGACGCTGCCCTGTGCTGAAAACGGCTTGAAACCCGCGCCGAATCAGGCACATCTGGTGCTGATTGAGTTGCCTTCAAAGCCTCCTGCAATCGCCCGGGATTCCGTTTGTGACCTCATCACCATCAGCCGCATCGTCGCGCCCGCCAAAGGCCGTCCATTCCGATCTGTTCGATCAGTCGGCACTCAGCGCATTGGCGGAGCGCCTGGTCGAAGCGGCGACGCAAGGCCGGCGCCGATGCGGCGGACGCAATCGCCGTGCGCGGCGTCTCGCAAGGCGTCGAGGTCCGCGACGGCCGCGTCGAGGAATCGGAACGCTCCGAGGGCGACGATGTCGGCCTGCGGGTGCTGGTCGGACGGCGCCAGGCGGTGGTCTCGACCAACGATGTCAGCGGCGATGGCGTGGCGCGGCTGGCAGAGCGTGCGGTGGCCATGGCGCGCGTCGCGCCCGACGACAAATATGTCGGCCTCGCCGATTCCGCGCTGCTCGCGCGCGACATTCCCGAGCTTGATCTGCTCGATCCGCGAGGTGCCGTCGACCGCGGAGCTGGAGCGACGCGCGCAGGAGGCCGAAGCCGCCGCGCTCGCCGTCGCTGGCGTCACGAAATCGGGCGGCGCCTCGGCGTCCGCGGGCATCGGCGGCATGGTGCTGGTGACGAGCGGCGGCTTCCACGGCAGTTATCTGCGGTCCAGCCAGGGGATCTCGACCACGGCCATCTCGGGGGAAGGCACCGGGATGGAGCGCGACTATGATTACACGGCGGCACCTCATGCCGCCGATCTGCTGCCGCCCGCCAGTGTCGGCCGCAGCGCCGGCGAACGGGCGGTGGCGCGCGCCAATCCGCGCAAGGTCGAGACCTGCCAGGTGCCGGTGGTGTTCGATCCGCGAGTTTCCGGCTCGCTGGTCGGCCATCTCGTCGGCGCCATCAACGGCGCCTCGATCGCGCGCAAGACCAGCTTCCTGAAGGACAAGCTCGGCGCGCAATTGTTCGCCAAGGAAATCCGCATCATCGACGATCCCTTGCGCAAGCGCGGACTGCGCTCGCAGCCGTTCGACGCCGAGGGCGTAACGGTCAAGAGAGCTCGCGCTGATCGATGACGGCGTGCTGACGACATGGTTGCTGGACTCGGCAACGGGGCGTGAGCTCGGCATGGCCACAACCGGCCACGCGCATCGCGGCGTCTCGTCATCGCCCTCGCCGGGGCCCTATAATCTCCATCTCGAGGCCGGCAGCGTCACGCCAAGCGATCTGATCTCGGACATCAAGCAGGGCTTCTACATCACCGACCTGATCGGCTCCGGCGTCAACGGCGTCACCGGCGATTACAGCCGCGGCGCCTCCGGCTTCTGGATCGAGAACGGCAAGACCACCTATGCGGTGAGCGAGGTGACGATCGCCGGCCATCTGTTCGAGATCTTCAAATCGATGGTTCCCGCCAACGACCTGGAATTCCGCTATGGCGTCAATGCGCCGACGGTGCGCATCGAAGGACTGACGCTTGGCGGACGCTGATCCCGCAGGCATTGCCGATTCGAGCCTGACGGGTGACGCGGCTCTCCTGAAAGAGACGGTGCGCGAGGCGGGCAGGCTTGCGCTGTCGATGTTCGGCACCGACGTGCGCAACTGGATCAAGGGGGCGTCGTCACCGGTCTCGGAAGCCGATATCGCAACCAATGATCTGGTGGAGCGCCGGCTGCGCACTGCTACGCCCGATTACGGCTGGCTGTCCGAGGAGAGCGCCGATGATGCTGTGCGCCTTGGCAAGCGGCGGGTCTGGATTGTCGATCCGATCGACGGCACCCGCTCCTATCTGGCCGGCCGCAGCGATTGGTGCGTCAGCGTTGCGTTGATCGAGGATGCCGCACCGGTTCTCGCGGCGGTATTTGTTCCGGTCAGCGACGAGTTCTTCTTCGCTGCGCGCGGACAGGGCACGACGCTCAATGGCGTGAAGGTCCATGCCGCCAAGGGCACCGCGCTGGACTTCGCGCGCGTGGCGGGGCCGAAACCGCTGGTTGAGCGCCTGGCTGCATCGAAGGAGATCACGTTGCATCCGCGAATCGGTTCGCTCGCATTGCGGCTGTGCCGGATCGCCGACGGTACGCTCGACGCCGCTTTTGCCGGTGGACAAAGCCGCGATTGGGATCTTGCGGCGGCTCATTTGATCGTGCAGGAAGCGGGTGGTAATATGACCGCATTGTCCGGCGACCCGATCCTCTATAATCGTCCGGACGTGGCGCACGGAATTCTGGTGGCAGCGGGACGTGATCGACATGCGAGCATCGTCGCGCATTTCCGAGCCAATTCGCAGCCCTGACGGTCTCCGCCGCGCCACACGAGAATCCAGGATTTCTACGGTCCTCTGCCGCCGAAGCTCGCCCGAGAGGTGTCGCGAGCATGAGCTTCGGAGCACAGACCATTTGCGCCGATGAGGAACGATATTCATGCCAGATACCGCCCCGCAGCAATTGCTTCATCTCGTGATCGGCGGCGAGCTCGTCAGCCTCGAGAAGAACGAGTTCAAGGATCTCGACAAGGTTGAGGTCGTCGGTGTGTTCCCGAACTACGCGACCGCCTACGCGGCCTGGAAGGCCAAGGCGCAGCAGACCGTCGACAATGCACAGATGCGCTTCTTCATCGTGCATCTGCATCGGCTGCTCGATCCGGCCCAAGAAACCAAGCAAGACACCAAGTAAAGCGCGAAGCCAGCGACTTGAAAAAACTGATTCGTAACACGCTGCGCAGCAACTGGTTTCAGCGTGCTGTCGGATTTCTCGCAGCCGAGTATCTGCGTCTGGTGTGGCGGACCAACCGGTTCAGCTACGAGCCGGCCGACGTCTATGCGATCGTCGAGCCACAGATGCCGGCGATCTTTGCGTTCTGGCATGGCCAGCATTTCATGACGCCATTCATCAAGACCAAGGCGAGCTATCGCGCCAAGGTCCTGATCTCGCGGCATCGCGACGGCGAGTTCAACGCAGTCGCGGCCGAGCGGCTCGGCATCGGCACCATCAGGGGCTCCGGCGATCACGGCTCGGCCTTCCACCGCAAAGGCGGCGTCGGCGCGTTCAGGGAGATGGTATACGCGCTCGAAGCGAACTATAATGTTGCACTGACTGCGGATGTGCCGAAACGCGCGCGAGTTGCAGGTCTCGGCATCATCATGCTGGCGCGAGAGTCCGGACGGCCGATCATGCCCTTTGCGATGGTCACCAGCCGTTTCGTTCGGTTGAAGAACTGGGATAGCACCACCATCAATCTGCCGTTCGGTCGCGGCGCGTTGGTGGGAATCAAGGAAATCAACGTGCCGCCTGACGCGGACGCTGCGATGATGGAACAGCTCCGCCTGGATCTCGAGGCAACGTTGAACGAGGCAACGCGTCGTGCTTATGAGATCATCGGTCGCCCCGACGAGTACCCTCATGGCTGAAACGCTGCCGATGGCATTGCGCGTCTACCGCGGATTGTCCTCGGCTGCGGTACCGCTTGCGCCGGCGCTGATCAGGCAGCGCCTGAAGCGCGGCAAGGAGGATCCGGCGCGGACCGACGAGCGCCGCGGGCTCAGTCATGATGTGCGTCCGCAAGGGCCGCTGATCTGGATCCATGGTGCGAGCGTCGGTGAGGTGCTCGCCGCGGCAGCGCTGATCGAGCGGCTGCGTGCGCTGAACCTGCGCATTCTCATTACATCCGGAACGGTGACGTCAGCGTCGATCGTGGCCAGGCGCTTCCCGCCTGATGTCATCCATCAATACGTGCCCTACGACGCGCCGCGTTTCGTGCGGCGCTTCCTGGATCACTGGCGGCCTTCGCTCGCGTTGTTCATCGAATCCGACCTGTGGCCGAACCTGATCCTGACCGGTGCGGCGCGGCGGCTGCCGATGGTGCTGATCAACGGGCGCATGTCGCAGCGCTCTTTCCCGCGCTGGCAGCGGATGGCGCGCAGCATCTCGGCGCTGCTCGGCAGCTTCGAGCTCTGTCTCACGCAGTCGCGTATCGATGCCGAGCGCTTTGCCACGCTGGGCGGCCGCAATGTGCTGACCACGGGCAACCTCAAGCTCGACGTGCCGGCGCCGCCGGCCGACCCGGCCCGGCTCGAACGGCTTGAGACGATGACGCGCGGCCGACCGGTGATCGTGGCGGCCTCGACCCATCCCGGCGAGGAGGAAATCCTCATCGCCGCCCACAAATCGCTGTCCGGGTTCTTTCCCTCGCTGCTCACCGTGATCGTGCCGCGTCATCCCAATCGCGGCCGCGCGGTGGCGGAGCTGGTCGCGAATTCCGGTCTGCAGGCGGCCTTGCGGTCGCAGGAGCAGCAGCCGGCGGCGGCGACCGACATCTATGTCGCGGATACGATGGGTGAGCTCGGCCTGTTCTATCGGCTCGCGCCGATCGTGTTCATGGGCGGCTCGCTGGTCGCCCATGGCGGCCAGAATCCGATCGAGGCGATCAAGCTCGGCGCTGCGATCGTGCACGGTCCGCATGTCTTCAATTTCGGCGACGTCTATGAAGCGCTGGATGGCGCCGGCGGGGCGCGGGTTGCCGACGGCCGTGAAGCCCTGGTGAAGCAGCTCGGGCAGTTGCTCGCCGATGCCGATGCACGCGGCGCGCTGGTCCATGCCGGCGAGCGGATCGTCGCAGAACTCGGCGGCGCGCTGGATCGCACGCTCGCTGCGCTCGAGCCATATCTGCTGCAGGTCCGGCTCGAGATGGGAGCGGACGATGCGTGAGCCGGCCTTCTGGCATCGGCCGTCCTCGCTCGCGTCACATCTGCTTCGCCCGCTCTCTGCTCTCTATGGCGCCGTCGCCGCGCATCGTCTGGAGCGCGTGGGGATCGAGGCTGGCGTCCCGGTGATCTGCGTCGGCAACTACCATGTCGGCGGCGCCGGCAAGACGCCGACCGTGCTGGCGCTCGTGGCGATGCTGCGCGAGCTCGGCGAACGGCCGGTGGTGCTGAGCCGCGGCTATGGCGGACGGCTGCGCGGGCCTGTGATGGTCGATCCAGCGCGACACACAGCCGATGACGTCGGCGACGAGCCGCTGATGATGGCGGCGCATGTCGCGGTGACGGTCGCACGCGAGCGCGCCGATGGCGTCGCGCTGGCGAAATCGCAAGGCGCGAGCCTCATTCTGATGGATGACGGCTTTCAGAACCCGGCGATCGCCAAGGACACGAGCCTGATCGTGATCGACAGCGAGCGTGGACTTGGCAACGGACGCGTGCTTCCCGCTGGCCCCTTGCGCGCACCGCTGCCGCCGCAGCTTGCGCGCACCGACGGGCTGGTCGTGATCGGTGCGGGACATGCGAGCGATCCGGTGGCGGCGGCCGTTGCGCGCGCCTGCAAGCCGGTGCTGACGGCAAAACTGCAGCCGGCGCCGGATATCGTGAGCGGGCTGCAAGGAAAGCCGGTGCTCGCCTTTGCCGGGATCGGTGATCCCGGCCGCTTCTTCCGGACGCTGCGGGCAAGCGGCATCGATGTGCAGCGGGAGCGGGCCTTTGCCGATCATCATCCCTTCGAGCGGACCGAGATCGAGCATCTGATCAGCGATGCGGAACAGCACGGCTTGACCCTGGTGACGACCGAGAAGGATCTGGTGCGGCTTCGCACGCGGGGCGAACTGGCGTCATTCGCGACGCAGATCGTAGCCTTCCCCGTGACGCTGGCCATTGACGACACCGCTGCGGTGCGCCGGCTACTGACCGACAGCCTGTCCAAGGCACGTCAGAAAAGTTTTCAGAACGTCGGCTGAGTTGGATCCGGGCGCGCAAGACGCGCAGCCGGCGATCCCTCAGTCCTGCGCCTTCAGGGCGCCGGGAAAATGCCGTTGCAGCACCGCAGTCGGCACCGCATAGGCCTCCTGAAGGTCGACACTCCAGTACTTCAGCTCATCCAGCGGGATCCGCACGTCCGTCACCGCGCAGCGCACGTAGCTTCCTGGCGAGATCACGCGGAAATCGCCATCCAGATACTGCACCTGCGCTTCGCCCTGGCCCGAGGGACCAAACTTGTTGAGCACGACCGCCGTCTCCGATTGAGTTCGCGCCGTTTCCGGCATCGACAGGAATTGTTGAGGATTCGTAACATAGATAGGTCCCGATGTCGCTTCCGCAAACCCACCGATTTGTGATGTTTTGCATCTCATGTCGCATGCTAGCTAGGATGCGGATTGTTCCGCCGCCTTTCCCTGCGTCCCGCGCTTGATGCGACTGCTCGCCACCATCACCGCTCTGCTGCTCTGCGCCGCGCTCCCGCTTGCGGATGCGCAACCATTGCCGTCGCCGAGCGCGATCGACATTCCGAACGGCAATAGCGTGCTGCGCGCGCAGCTCTACAAGCCGGACGGCAAGGGGCCGTTTCCGACCGTGATCGCGCTGCATGGCTGCGGCGGACTCTCGAGCCATTCCGAGCCGGTGCTGCCGCGCTATCGTGATTGGGCCGAGGAACTGGTCAAGGGCGGCAAGGCGGTACTGCTGCCGGATAGCTACGGCTCGCGCGGACTCGGGCCGCAATGCCGGATCAAGGAGCGGCACATCAGCGGCCGCCGCGAACGCGTCGCCGATATCGTGGCGGCACGAAAGTGGCTCGGAAAGCAGTCCTGGGCCATGCCGGATCGGATCAGCCTGATCGGCTGGGCCAGCGGCGCCAGCGCGCTGCTCTGGGCGGTGCGTCCGCAACTGCCCGTTCACGTCGAGCCCGATTTCCGCTCCGCGATCGCATTCTATCCGGATTGCCGGGCGTCCTCCGGTCTCGGCTGGAGCGCGCGGGTGCCGACTTTGCTGCTGATCGGCGGCAAGGATGATGTCTCTTCGCCGCCGGCCTGCCGGCAGATGATCGATGGCGCCCGCGGCCGCAGCGCGTTGACGCGCATCGTGGTCTATCCCGGCGCCTATCACGATTTCGATCGGATCAATCTGCCAGTGCACGCGATCGCCAGCACCGATGCGGGCGTGCCCGAACGCGGCCATGTCGGCTCCGATCCCGAGGCGCGGGCCGACGCGCAGAAGCTGGTGACGGACTGGCTGGCGCGCTGATCGTCCGCTTTAAAACAGACTGCCCTGATCGGCCGGGTCACGCGTGCGCTTCGATGCGGCAGGCTTCGGCTCGCGTGCAGGTTTGGGCTGGCTCTGAGGCGCTGCGGCTGGCTGAGGTCGATCGGCGTCGGCGGTGGCAGCCACGCGACCATCGGCGAATTCGATCGACAGCGCCGCACCGGGACCGACGCTGGCGGCATTGTGCAGCGGATGGCCGGCCTCATCGCGCACCAGCGCGAAGCCGCGTGCCAATACGCTGCGATACGACAGCGCAGTCAGCAGCTTGGTGTCGTTGTCGACGCGCGCCGTGAGCTGCTGCAGCGAGGTGAGTATGGCGCGGCGTGCGCGCTCAGTGAGCCGCAGCGTCCGCTCGCGATCGCGGGCGATTGCCTGGCGCTGCGCCTGGGCATTGGCAAGCCTGGATGCTTTCAGCCGCGCGCACAGCGCATCATGACGGTCACGCTGGCGCCGCAGCAGCGCCCGCGCCGACAGCGCCAGCCGCTCGGCCGCGACCACCCGACGCTGATCGGCGTGTGCGATCTGCGCATGCAGCACCCGCAAGGTCAGCCGGGCGCTTGCGGCCGCGAACTGGCGGAAATGCACATGCGTATTGGTCTTGAGCGCGCGGGGCAGGGCGCCCGCTGCCGCATCGAGCCGTTGGCGCGGAATCGCCAGCAGGTCGCTCGCGGCAGGAAGTGCGCGGGCCGCGGCGCGCAGCTCATTGCGGCGGCTTTCCTGGCAACGCTGCCAGCAGATGCGGGTGCGGCGGCCGTGGCCCTCGACCTGGACCATCAAGTCGCTGCGCACCGGCACGGCCATCTCGGCGGCCGCCGTTGGCGTCGGCGCGCGCTTGTCGGAGGCGAAATCGATCAGCGTGATATCAGTCTCGTGGCCGACCGCCGAGATCAGCGGGATCATGCTCTCGGCCGCGGCGCGGACCACGATCTCCTCGTTGAAGGACCACAGATCCTCCAGTGAGCCGCCGCCGCGCGCGACGATCAGCACGTCGGGCCGCGGAATCCGCCCCTGCTCGGGCAGCGCGTTGAAGCCGCGGATCGCAGCCGCGACCTGCTCGGCCGAACCGTCGCCTTGCACCTTCACCGGCCACACCAGCACGCGGCGGGGAAAGCGATCCTCCAGCCGATGCAGGATGTCGCGGATCACGGCGCCGGTCGGCGAGGTCACCACGCCGATCACCTCCGGCAGCCAGGGCAGTTCCTGCTTGCGTGCTGCGTCGAACAGACCTTCGGCGGCGAGCTTCTTCTTCCGCTCCTCCACCAGCGCCATCAGCGCGCCGATACCGGCAGGCTCCAGCGCCTCGATCACGATCTGGTATTTCGAGGAATTTGGATAGGTGGTGAGCTTCCCAGTCGCGATGACCTCGAGCCCCTCCTGGGGCTTGCAGCGCATCCGGCCGTGGACACCCTTCCAGATCACCGCCTCGATCTTGGCGCCCTCGTCCTTCAGCGCGAAATAGCAATGGCCTGAGAAATGGGCCCCGCGAAAGCCGGTGATCTCGCCGCGAACGCGGACGTGGCCGAACCGATCCTCGACCGTGCGCTTCAGCGCGCCGGAGAGCTCGGAGACGGTAAATTCGGGCGCGTTGAGCAGGGCTTCTGCAGGCGGCATCGCAACTGATTCGGTGTCTGGAGGCAGACTCCAAAGTAGGGAGTTTTGGCGGTCATCGCCAATCACGGCCTTGCCTTCTCCATTACTCTGTAATATAGAGTTCTCTGTAAATCGAATGGGGAACGCTGGCTCACGATTGCGGAAGGCATCGCGCCGTCATCGGCATCAATCGCCATCGACCGGGAATGTGCACGCGCTGAAGGAGGGAAAAATGAGTCCATCTTTGACGCCCGCCGGCAGCGTGCACGTCTTGCTGGCGCTCGCATGCATTGTCGTCGGCGCCATCCAGCTCTTCGCGCCAAAGCGCGGCGCCAGCCATCGCGCCCGCGGCTACGCATTCGTCTATGCGATGCTCGCGGTCGATGCGTCAGCGCTCGCGCTGTACCGCTTCACGGGGACCTTCAACATGTTCCACGTCGGGGCGATCGCAAATCTCGCTTGCATCGTGCTGGCCATGGTGCCGGTTCTGCGCACCCCGCGTGCCGCCAACTGGAAGGTGCGGCACTATAAATTCATGGCGTGGTCCTATGTCGGCCTGCTTGCTGCAGCGATGAGCGAGCTCATCGTCAGGGCGCTGCAGCTGCCGACCTGGCAAGGAGCGGGCCTCACAGCCGCGCTCGTGACGGTGGCCGCCTATTGGCTGATTGCGAGATACCGGCCATCGCCTGATGCCGTCGATGTTGCCGCCAGGCCCGGTGCAGACATGATCGACTACGAGGAAGCCAGCGCAGCGCTGAGCGACACGGCTTGTAATGCAGACAACTCTTCTTTACAGAGTTATCTATTCTATTATGAAGTTGGAGGAAGCGATGCACAGGCTGCTGTTCGGTTTGCTTGCTTTTTTGAGCCTGATCGTAATCGGTCCGGCGGCCGTAATTGCGCTGAGTGCTCCATCAAGCCCGCCGGCGATGGCCTCCATGATGGAGCATGGCGGGCAACCTGATCAGGAGTATCCGGCTCCGCGACGTTTCGTGGCGCGCGACGGGACGAGCCTGCAATATTACGCCTATCCCGCTGATCCTCAGAAAGTCGCCATCTTCATCCACGGCTCGGCCGGTCCCGCGACATCGATGCATCAATTGGCAGAAGCGGCGCGCGCTGCGGGCATCACGGCCTATCTGCTGGATATCAGGGGGCATGGCGGCTCGGGGCGGCGTGGCGACATCGACTACATTGGACAGATCGACGACGACCTGGCGGACTTCGTCGTCCAGCTCGGTCCACGCAGAAGCGGCCAGACGCGTACGCTCGTGGGCTTCTCCGCCGGAGCCGGCTTTGCCATACGCTTCGCAGGAGGGGCGCGGGGCGATTTGTTCGACCGCTATGTGTTTCTTGCGCCGATCTTGCCGGGCGCGCCGACCCTGCGCGCGAACGCCGGTGGCTGGACCAACATCTCGCTGCCGCGCATTGCGACAATCAATTCGCTCGACCGCGTCGGCATTCATTGGTTCGACGGCCTTTCGGTCATCAGCTATGCGGTGCCCCCAAGCGAATCGCAAACGATGACCGGCAGCTACTCATATCGGCTGATGATGAACTTCGGCGCCGGGCGCGACTATGAAGCCTATCTGAAAGCGATTCGGCGGCCGGCCACGATCCTTGTCGGCACTGCCGACGAGCAGGTGGTTGCGAACCAATTCGAGCCGCTCATGGCGCGGCTGGGCCTGAACATTCCGGTCACCCTGGTTCCGAACCTGACCCATACAGACATGATCCATAAGCCGGAGGCGATCATCCGTGCAATTTCCTCGCAGACGTGAAGAGGACAAGCGATGCCTTCAACCACGCTCCGCCAGTGTTTGAATTTGCCGAAATGGCCGCTGTGCGCGAGCCGCGCGGCTGCACTGGTCGCCAATATGATCGCGTGCCACGCGGTGCAGACATGATCGACCATCGGGAAGCAAGTGCGGCGCTGAGCGAGGTCGATGACATCACCCGCCGGGTGCGGCAGTCGCATATCTATCAGCTTGGCGCCATCACGATGGTGATTTGGGGTGTGCTGGTCTTCGCCGGCAACGTCGTCACCTGGTGGATGCCGCGCCATGCCGGGTGGGCGTGGCTTGCGGTTTATCTGGCCGGCATCGCAGGTTCGGCTGCAGCGTCGGTCGCCAACCGCATCAGGCAGGGTGCGCAGACATTCGACTGGCGCATGCTGCTCGCCTTCCTGATGTTCTTCGCTTTCGGCTTCTTCTGTGTCGACGTGCTCGGCCATTTCGGTCCGCGTCAGCTCGGCGCGTTCTGGCCGATCTACTTCATGCTGGTCTACGGTTTGGCCGGCTTGTGGTTCGGTTATGCCTTTATCGCGATTGCGGTCTGCGTCACCGTGCTGACGCTGGTCGGCTACTATTTCATAGCCGCCGGATTTCCGTTGTGGATGGCGTTCGTCAATGGCGGCGGGCTCGTTCTCGGCGGCCTCTGGATGCGGCGGAGCTAGCGTGGTGGCCGAGCTCGACGAGATCATCCACCAGCCGTTGCGGCTGCGGATCATGGCGGCGTTGAACGCGCTGCCAGCGGGGAGCGGCCTGGAATTCGTGCGGCTGAAGAAGCTGACCGGCGCGACCGACGGCAATCTCGGCGCGCATATCGAGACGCTCTCGCGGGCCGGCTATGTCGACATCGACAAGGCCTTCGTCGGCAAGAAGCCGCAGACGACGGTGACCGCAACCGCCGCCGGCCGTGGCGCCTTCGCCCGTCACGTTGCCACCCTGCAGGAGATCATCGCAGCGTCCGCCCTGCCCAAATAGGTCGGTTCCTGCCCCTTGCAGGACGGCCCGGATTCGTGCTTCGGACGGGGCGTTTTCTCCTGCAGCGACGGCGACACTCATGCACATTCTCCTGATCGGTTCCGGTGGCCGCGAGCACGCTCTCGCCTGGAAGATCGCCGGCTCTCCGCTGCTGACCAAGCTGTGGTGCGCGCCGGGCAACCCCGGCATTGCCAAGGAGGCCGAATGCGTGGCGCTCGATGTGGCGAACCATTCCGCCGTCATCGATTTCTGCCGGGCGAACAAAGTCGATCTCGTCGTGGTCGGGCCGGAGACGCCACTCGCCGCCGGCATTGTCGACGATCTCGCCGCCGCCGGCATCAAGGCGTTCGGGCCGGACAAATCGGCCGCACAGCTCGAAGGGTCCAAGGGCTTCACCAAGGACCTCTGCAACGAGTTCAACATCCCAACCGGCGCCTATCGCCGTTTCACCAATGCCGCCGACGCGCTGGCCTATGTGCGGGCGCAGGGCGCGCCGATCGTGATCAAGGCCGACGGACTGGCCGCGGGCAAGGGCGTCGTTGTGGCGAAGACGTTGGCCGAAGCGGAAGCCGCGATCGAGATGATGTTCGGCGGCGGTTTCGGCACGGCCGGAGCCGAGGTCGTGATCGAGGAATTCCTGGAGGGCCGCGAGGTCTCGTTCTTCGCGCTGTGCGACGGCGAGACCGCGATTCCGCTGGCCTCGGCACAGGACCACAAGCGCGTGTTCGACCATGACGAGGGGCCGAATACCGGCGGCATGGGCGCCTATTCGCCGGCGCCGTTCGTGACATCTGAAATCCACGACCAGATCATGCAGCGGATCATCGCACCCACCATCGCCGGCATGAAGGCGCGCGGCATGCCGTTCAAGGGCATCCTCTATGCCGGACTGATGCTGACCGCGCAGGGACCGAAGCTGTTCGAATACAATGTCCGTTTCGGCGATCCCGAGTGCCAGGTCCTGATGCTCAGGATGATGTCGGACCTGGTGCCGGCAATGCTCGCGTCCTGCGACGGACAGTTGAAGAACTTCGACCTGCGCTGGTTTCCCGATGCTGCGGTCACGGTGGTGATGGCGGCGAGGGGTTATCCAGGTGATTACAGCAAGGGCGGCGTGATCGAAGGGCTCGACGACGCTGCGAAGGTCGAAGGCGCCGAAATCTTCCATGCCGGCACGGTGGCCAAAGATGGCGCCATCCTCGCCAATGGCGGCCGCGTGCTGAACATCTGCGCCTCGGCTGCGACCATCACCGAAGCGCAGGCGCGCGCCTATCGGGCGGTCGACCAAATCAAATGGGCCGACGGCTTCTGTCGCCGGGACATCGCGTGGCAGGCGGTCGCGGCAGAGAGGGGCTGAGGCCTGGCCCAATCGTCGCCAGAACGCTGTCAGCGAATTGTCGCGCCGATGATATGATGCCGGAGTTGATTTCGAGACCCGTCATGCAGGCGTGATCGGCGGGCTTGTTGATCGGACCCACTGGGCACTTTGTCCGGCCCGAGAATTGTGCCAATTGAGGGGCGTCCCCACCGCTCGACCGGGGGGAACAGTTTCGCCATGGAGGGAGGGACCATGGAATGCGCGCGGTGCGGGAGGCAGAATCAGGCGGGAAATACGTCCTGCGACCTCTGCGGCGCCCCGCTCGGGCTGAAGTGCGAGGCGTGTGACCACATCAACGGTGCGACCAACCGCTTCTGCGGACAATGCGGCTCCCCCCTGCCGGGTCGATTGGCGCCTCCAGATCACTCGGCCCAGCGCGTGCTGCGGACGCTGAGCAACAGAGGCGGCGAGCGTAAGCGCCTGACGGTGCTGTTTGCCGATATCCGGGATTCGACACATCTGATCGACAGCCTCGGCGATCCCGAGCTTGCGATGCGGCGGCTCGATCCGGTGCTGAACCTCATGAAAGAGGCCGTGCATCGCTATGACGGCATCGTCAACAAGATGCAGGGCGACGGCGTCATGGCGCTGTTCGGCGCTCCGGTGCCGCATGAGGATCACGCCGTCCGCGGCTGTCTGGGCGCATTGGCGATCCAGGACTCGATCGCGCGTTTGTCCGATCCGTATATGCAGATCCGCGTCGGGCTTCATACGGGCGAGGTCGTCGTCCAGGTCGTCGAAAACAGCATGTACCAGACCTACGATGCGGCAGGCGCGAATGTGCACCTCGCCAATCGGCTGGAGCACATGGCGGAGCCCGGGACGATCCTGATCAGCCGGGACACCTACGCCGGTGCGAAGCAGTTCGTCGAGGCCGAGTCGCTTGGGGTTCAGACCATTCGCGGAATAGCGATGCCCGTCGCGGTCTTCAGGCTGGTCGGCCGGCTCAACGCCGCGGCCAGCGACGTCTTTCGCAGCGGCCAGCGTCTGTTGCCACTGATCGGGCGTGACGCTCAGCTCGCCGTGCTCGAACGCGAGCTGGCCAACGTGCTGGAGCGGCGCGGCAGCGTGGTCGGCATCGTCGGTGAGGCCGGTATCGGCAAGAGCCGGTTGTGTTTCGAATTTGCGGAGAACTGCCGCCGCCAGGGAATCCGCGTCTACGAAGCACGCGTGCTCGCCCATGGTCGCGCCACGCCGTTCCAGCCGATTCTCGAACTGTTGCGTGATTTCTTTGCTGTGCGTCCGAACAACTCGGCCGAAGCGTCGCGCCAGCGTATCTGCGACAAGCTCGCCGAGATGGCGGTGCCGGAATCGTCGGCCCTGTTGCTGCTGGAATTCATGGGACTTGCCGATCCGGCTTGTCCGGCGCCCAAGCTCGATCCGGTCGTGCTGAAGGCACGGTTGCTGACGCTGGTCCAGAGCTTGTTCCGTAATGAACCGGCGGACGGCGCCGCGGTGATCCTGATCGAGGACCTGCATTGGATTGACGAGGCCAGCGAGGAATTCGTCAAGGCGCTTGCGGAGGTGATGATCGGCACGCGGCGCCTGCTGCTGGTCAACTACAGGCCGGGTTTCGTCGCGTCCTTCATGCAAGAGACCGCATTCCACGAGGTGCATATCGTTCCGCTCGGCTCTGAAGAAGCGCGGGAGCTGTTGCGCGGCGTTTTCGGAGAAGATCCGTCGCTGACCGGCTTGAGCCGCAACATCGTGGAGCGCGCGCAGGGCAATCCATTTTTTCTCGAGGAGCTGGCCAGTGCGGTTTCGGAAACCAGCCATTTCGAGGGCGAGCGCGGCGCCTATCGCCTGAAGGGCGACACCGATGCGATCCCGCTGCCCGCGACCGTGCAGGCGGTGATCGCAGCACGGATCGATCGTCTCGGCGATATCGCCAAGAGCGTGCTGGAAGCGGCGGCGGTGATCGGGCGCTCGATTGCCTTGTCGGTGCTCAAGCCGGTCGTAGGCCTCCCGGACGTGGACCTGTTCGATGCGATCGCGCAGCTCCGGCAGGCCGAGCTGCTGTACGATCTGCCGCCCTTCGACATGGGCGTGCTCGCGTTTCGCCATCCACTGATCCAGGAGGTGGCCTATGCGATGCAGTTGCGGTCGCGCCTGGCGACGCTGCATGCGGCCGCAGCAAGAACGATCGCGGGGCTCGACTGGGGCAGCCAGGATGAATTCGCCGGCCTTGTCGCGTCGCACTACGAGGCGGCCGGACAGATGATGCCGGCCATCGAGCAACTGCAACGGGCAGCCCGCTGGATCGGCCGCACCAACACGGCCGAGGCTCTCCGGCTTTGGAAAAAGATCCGGACCATGCTGCAGGATCAGCCGCAATCGGAACACATTGATCGCTTGCGCGCGCTGGCGAGCGGGCAGATCCTGAACTGCGCCTGGCGCGAGGGCATGTCCGCGGAAGAGGTCAAGCCCTACGCGGAGGAGGCGCTGCGCTATGCCCGCGCCTCCGATAAGGCGCACGAACCGTTCGTGCTCGGGGCCTACGGCCGCGTGCTAGCCACCACCGGCGCCGCCGACGACTACGTCAATCTGGTGCAGGACGCGGTCAAGCTGACGTCCGAAGAAGGGGATGTCGGCCGTTTTGCCACCGTCAATGCAATGTTGGCGCAGGCCTCCTTCATGTCGGGGCGGTTGCGCGAAGCTCTCGCAGCGGCCGACACCTCGATTGCAGCTATCGCCCGGCAGAGCGGCTTCGAAAGCAATGTCACGCTGGGGCTCAACCCCAATCAGCTGCTGGGCTTCGATGTCGAATATTGGGTCAAGTGCATGAAGGCGCGAACCCTGGTTCAGCTCGGGTGTTTTTCGGACGCTAGCACACAGATCGCCGAGCTATTGGAAGCCGATACGGCCCAAATTCCGCCGGTTGTCCGCTTCCTTCCTCATATCGCGGCCATCGAGCTCGCCAAGTCGCAGCGCAATGCCGTGGCGGCGCAGAACCAAGCGGCCAATTTGCGTCAGATCGCCGACACCTCCGCCACGCCTTATCTGCAAGTCTGGGCCAGTTGGGGGGCCGGCCTTGCCCAGGCGGCGGTGAGCGACTTCGTCGCTGCGGCGTGCGAATTCCGTGAAGCGATTGACTGCTCGCGGAGAATGAAAGCCGTCCTTGAGTACGAGGCCCGGATGCTGACCGATCTTGCCGCCGCACTTTATCGCGCTGGCGATCTGCATACGGCCTTCAAATCCGTCGAGGAAGCGCTCGGCGTAGCGCGGCGTCGGACTGACCGCATGGGTGAACTGCATGCGCTGCTGTTGCGTGCCCTGATCCGTGCGTCGTCTTCTGATCTACGTAATGAGGCCGAAGCACATGCGGCGTTGGACGATGCCGAACGGCTGCTAAAGATTTCTGGGGCGGATCTCTACAGACCGATGTTGATAGAATGCCGGTCGTCCCTTGAAGGTATCAGATAGCCGGGGCAGAATAGGCGCCTTTTCAATGATCCATTACTGAAGGGGCGCGCTTATGGGTGGATTGATCAAGGACAGCACGACGCTGGACATCATCGTGCAACTCAACAAGCGTTTTGACGCCGATGCTTTGGCCGAAACGGTTGAGCTTCAACGTGAATTTGGTGTCTTTTCGCTGCAGCACAGCCTGCAACAATCCTTCGCGTTGCTTGGGAATCGTGCCCGCCGATTGGTCTGAACGGCGGCGGTGGTACAAATTTCTGGACTTCCTGAAGACATATCCATCGGACCTTGCCAACGTGAATGGTCACGATCGTGTCATAAGGGCCTTCCAGGACAATCTGGGGTCCGAGAAGCCGCTTCCGATCTCGATCATCTGCCATGCCGCGAGCGAGGACCCGCGCGTGACCGCATCCGAAGGTCGGCCGGTGGTGTTTTCGCTCGAAACTCATACGATGATTTCCATCCCGACGACCCCCGGTCGCGAGGCGCGCAAGCAAGCAGCCGAGACGGCGCGGGCCAGTCGGGTGGAAAAACGCGGCAAGAAATGAGCTCGGTCGCGAGCAGCGGCGCCGAATGCGACGGAAAGTTGCTCGGCGCCATCAGCTCCGATGTCGATGCTTACTACACCGCGCGGGTCGCGCGTCATGGTGCGACGCCGCTCGGCGTCGATTGGTCCTGTCAGGCGACGCAAGCGCTTCGGTTCGTGCAGTTGCTCAGGCTGTGTGACTTCACGGAATCATTCAGCTTGAACGATGTCGGCTGCGGCTACGGCGCGCTGGTGCCGTTTCTCGCGGCGCGCCATCCCGGCTGCGAGGTCGATTATCTCGGCATCGATCTGTCCCGCGCCATGATTAGCCGGGCCCGGCGCCGCTTCGCTGGACCGCGGTGCCGCTTCATCGCCGGGGCGAAGAGCAAGCGCATTGCCGATTACTCGGTTGCCAGCGGCATCATGAACGTCAATGTCGGCTATTCGCGGCCGGCTTGGGAGACGTTCATCGAGTCGATGCTGCGGCAGATGCATGCGACCAGCCGGCGCGGCTTTGCGGTCAATTTCATGATCGTAAGTCCGGAGCAGGATATGGACGAGCCGACCGGCGTGACGCGCCTATACCGGACCATGCCGGAGCCCTGGATGCGATTTTGCGAGTCCGAGCTGCAGTGCAGTGTCGAGCTCATCGGCAACTACGGCATGAAGGAATTCACGCTTCTGGTTCGTCGCAATGCCGGGCCGGCGTCGAACTCGCTACAGCATTAGACTGGTTTCGGGTGGACATGCCGTCACGGCAGCAATGGACGGGTCGACAACGTGCCGCAATCGAGCGCGCCGTCACCACCCTGATCACATCCCAGAGCTACGCCCGTCCCAACCAGGTGCAGCGAGCCTGTGCGTTGCTGCGCCAGCATTCGCCGTGGCATTGGGTGGAGCGGCCGGGCGTGCGTCCGTTCCGCGCCGTGATGCGCCACGCCGACATCATTGCCGTGGAGATGCGCAGCCAGGATTTTGCCGCCGGACCGCGAACCTACCTTGCGAGCGAAATGTTCGAAGCGGTGCTGCAACGTATCACCGGCAAGCCGCAGCTGGTGCGCAGCCTGACCGAGATGGACCCGCCGGATCACCCCGTTTATCGCGCGGCCATTCAGCGGCGCATTTTCGCCGCCGTCGCTGCGCGCGCTGGAGGCATGGCTCGCGGACTGGGCAAGCGAAATCGTCGATGAGGTCGCGGCACGCGACGGCGTCTGCGACTTCGCGCGCGACGTCGCGATGCCCTACACGTTCCGCGTCATCGGCCGCATGCTGGGAACGCCGCGTGCCGACGACGCAGGGCTTGCGCGTCTCGCTCAGGGATTTGTCGGGGCAGAGGATCCCTTGCGCCAGATGGCGGAAGCGCCCGGCGATGCGCTACGCATCGCCATGCTCGGCTTGCGCGATTATTTCGAGACCGTCGCGGCCGACCGGCGCGCGCAGCCGGGCGGCGACCTCGCCAGCCTGATCGCAAATGCGACACCACACGGCGCGCCGATGCCGCATTATGAGCTGATCTCGTTCTTCATCCTGATGGTGACGGCCGGTCACGATACTGCGGCGCTGGCGCTGTCCGGCGGCCTCGAAGCGCTGCTCGCGCATCCTGATCAGTTCGCGCGTCTGCGCGCGCAGCCGGAGCTGCTCGATTCCGCCATCGAGGAGATGCTGCGCTGGACCACGCCGGTGCGTCACTTCATGCGGACCGCCATCTGCGACATGGAGATCAACGGCCAGTCGATCCAGTCAGGCGAGGCTCTGGCGCTGTTCTTTCATTCCGGCAATCGGGACGAGGCGGTGTTCGAGCAGGCCGACAGGTTCATGATCGATCGGAAGTCCAACCCGCACATCGCGTTCGGCCGTGGTCCGCATATCTGCATGGGGCTGCATCTGGCACGGATGGAGATGCGCGCGCTGCTGTCTGAGCTGCTGCGCCGGACCGAGCAGATCGTCCCGGCCGGCCGGCCGCGCCGCATCCAGTCGGCCTTCATGGGCGGCGTAGGCAGCCTCCCGATCCGCCTCGTGTTTCGCGCTGCGCGCGGCCGACCGGCGCAATCGCTCGGTTTCGCTGACGACATCGCCTCGCTATAACGCGCCGAGATCGTGCGGTCGCCAGCGCGATCCGAGGAGAAATGCCATGTCCGATCTTGCTGACCTGTTTCCCGGCTACGAATCCAGATGGATCAACACCTCGTCGGGCCGCGTGTTCGCGCGCGTCGGCGGCAATGGTCCGCCGCTGCTGCTGCTGCACGGTTTCTCCTCGACGCATGTGATGTGGCATCTGGTGGCGCCGCAACTCGCCGACAGGTTCACGCTGATCGTCGCCGATCTGCCCGGCTATGGCTGGTCCGACATGCCGGAGAGCGATGCGCAGCATACGCCCTACACCAAGCGCGCCATGGCCAGGACCATGGTCGAGGCGATGGAGCAGCTCGGCCACGTTCATTTTGCGCTCGCGGGGCACGATCGCGGCGGCCGCGTCTCCTACCGGCTGGCGCTCGATCATCCCGGCCGGCTGTCGAAGCTCGCCGTGCTCGATATCCTGCCGACCTATGACTATTGGGAACGCATGAACCGCGCCTACGCGCTGAAGATCTATCACTGGACCTTCTTGGCGCAGCCTGCGCCCTTGCCCGAGACATTGATATCAGGTGCGGGCGAGTTCTTCCTGAAGCAGAAGATGGCGAGCCAGACCAAGGCGAAGACATTGGAGGCGATCGATCCGCGCGCGCTCGAACATTATCTCGCGCCGTTCCGCGATCCCGCCCGCATCCACGCGATGTGCGAGGATTATCGCGCCGGCGCCTATGCCGATTACGAGATCGACAAAGCTGACTTCGAGGCGGGCCGGAAGATCACGATCCCGATGCTGGCGTTGTGGGGCGACGTCGGCATCGCCAGTGCCGCCGCGACGCCGCTCGACACCTGGAAGAAGTGGGCCACCAACGTGCGCGGCGCACCGGTGGCATCAGGGCATTTCCTCCCTGAAGAAAATCCGGAGCTGACGGCGAAGCTGCTGCGGGAGTTTTTTACGGAAGCGTAACTACAAACACCGTCGTCATGCCGGCGCGGGCGGGCATCCAGTACGCCGCGGCTTCTCGATCATCACTGCCGTCTTGGAGCGCTGGGCCATCCGCGTTCCGGCTGCATCATGCGGGCGGAGCTCCACCTGCAACGTGGAGCTTCACCTTGACCGGACGTCAGCAGCCGTGGCGGCGAAGGGCCCGCTGTAGACCGTCGCAGACATCGAAAGTTGGGCCAAGACAGACGTTCGCGCTCGGTATGCTGCGAGCGTCCCAGGTCAGCGAGGGCGGCGCCCGCTTGCCCGCGCGAGAACACGGAATGGAGCAGGCGGCGGCCTCAATGGAACATTCAATGAGACCGATCGGTTGTTACAGTGAAACCAACGGTTGAGGGATGCCCGCAATGAACAGAGTTGTCGCAATAGCGCTGTCGATCGTCGTGGGCAGCTCGTCATTCGCGTTCGCACAAGGCGGCGATACAAAGAAACCGCTTCCCGGACCGGGAGGCGCCGGAGTAGCCCCCGGCGGAGGACCCGCGACATCGTCTCCCGGGGCACCTCCGCAGAGCGCGGCGACGATGGGATCATCTCACAGGGGTGGTAGCTCAGGCGATCGAGGCACGGCCGGCCACGCGATGGGGACGCCCGCGTCGAAGAGCTCATCGGAGCAAAGGTAGGCGAACGCTGCAACATATGTGATCGGGTCGTGCAGACGCCAACATGTTGCTGCACGCCGCTTCTGCTCTTGTCGATCGCTAAGGCTATCTAAGGCGGCCCGAATGTCCGGTCTCAAGAGCGGAGCTGACGCTGCATGGTTGTCGTCAAGAGACCGCTCTTGGACCCGAAGCGGAAGTCGAAACCGTCTCACATTGGGTGATCGTCGACATCTGACTATTCGGGCCGCACAAGCTCCCTCCATTTCATTAGCTGTCAGTGGTCCCTATTGGACGAGCGCGCCGCGTTGCTCCCATGGTCCGGGGTTGAGAGCCGCGCCGTTGACTTTGCCGGCGGTGTCGCGACTGAAGGCGATCCGCGTATGATCGCCACTCTTGACGTAGAATTCATCGTTCGAGAGGGCCGCCACCGGCGTCGCCTGGCCCTTGTCGAAATCGAGGATCGACCAGCCGCCGCTGGCTTCAACGACCAGCTTGCCATCCACGGCACGAACTCGAAGCTCGACGCTGTGCGAGGGGACCGCCTCCCTGGCAAAGGCTAACGACGATCGGATCGCTCTGCTTTTGGCGGATGATCTTGAACGTGATCGTTGCGTTGACGGGGCCTGAAATCCGGCGAAATGCCGCTTCCAGGGTCAGGCCCTTGATCGACCTGTCGCCGATCGCTGTGATGAGATCTCCCGCCATGACGCCTGCCTTCGCGGCAGGGCCGGCGTCGGCCAATTTAATCACCCTGAGGCCCTCGGTCTCCGCGATAACGGACTCAAGACCGGTCCAGCCATTGCCGTCGGCGACCAAGGCCTGTCGATCCAGCGAACTTGCGGACCCGCCGAAATCGTAAGCGTCCGACATATTCGGCGAGCGCGCCGGCATTCTCTTTGTCCGGACGCGGCTGGCGCGGGCACTTCGGGCACCTTCAACGCGGCATAGGGCAGACGACGGATGGCGTTGAAATAGAAGCCGTTCTCACTGTACTCGCTTCGCTGCATCATCATGATGAGGATCAGCTTCTGTGCCGGGTCGACCGAGAAGAACGTGCCCCAGCTTCCCTGCCAGTTGAAGCTGCCGATCGCGCCTGGAATCAGGCTGAAATCCGGGCTGGTGCGGACTGCGAAGCCGAGCCCCCAGCCCGTACCGAAAGCCGGACCGACTTCATGTCCTGCGATGTGCATGCCGGGCGGCAGCGAATTCGTCGTCATCAGCCGGACCGTTTCAGGCTTCAGGATGCGCACGCCGTCAAGCTCGCCGCCGTTGAGCAGCATCTGGCAGAAGCGCAGAAAATCAGGAACCGTGGAGACGATGCCTCCGCCGCCCCAGAAGAGCGTCTGCGGCTTGCCGACGTCGCCTTCCGAAAGGGGTTGGGGCTGCGCGCCCGGCACGGCGACGAGACGGGCAAGCTTGTCCTGCGGTACCGAGAAGCCGCTATCGACCATGTGCAGCGGCGCGAAGAGGCGGCTTTGCAGAAACTGATCGAAGGGCTGTCCCGACACGACTTCAATGACGCGGCCGAGCACGTCGTAGCCGATGGCATATTCCCAGACTTCGCCCGGCTGGTGCAGAAGCGGCAGGGCGCCGAGGCTCGCGACGAAGTCCGCGATCGGCTTGTCGCGCCGAAACGGGGCCTTGATGCCGTAAAGCAAATGCACCGCCGCATTCTCAAATCCGGGATCGCCGTAATCCCCCGTGGCATAAACCAGCCCGGACGTATTGCGCAGCAGGTCACGGATAGTCATCGCGCGCTTCGCCGGTTCAAAATTTCTCTGCGCAAGATCCGAGAGGATCGGATTGCCGGTGGCCGGATCCTTCCTGACGACCTGCATATCCCTGAGCTCCGGCAGATACTGCGCCACGGGAGCATCGAGGTCGAGCTTGCCGTCATCGACCAGCATCATGGTGGCGACGCTGGTGATCTGCTTGGACATCGATCCGATGCGAAAGATCGAATCCGGCCGCATCGGCATTTTCTTGTCGTGGTCCTCGAAGCCGGTGGCTTGCAAATAGGCGAGCTTGCCGCCCCGAGCGATCCCCACGACAAAACCGAAAGGATCGCTTTTTTCGCTCTGCGCTTCGAACCAGGAGGTCATGCGCGCCAGCCGCCGCGCCGAAAAGCCGAGACTGTCCGGGTCGCCGACGGTCTGCAAATCGTCGGCAAGCGCCGCCCCCGCCGGACAGAGTGTAAGCGCCGCCAGCGCGGCCAATAGAACGACAAACCGCTGATTTCGCATGGGGAGCCCCGTTGGCGCAACTACTGCGAGGAAGGATCGCCATCAGTCTGTCGAATGTTTTCAATTCCTTCTCGCCAATTCCTGCAAACCGGCTGGCCAATTCCTCAACTCGACTGGCCGATCTTCAATCGATCGTTTACCGGGGCCGCATTTCCCGCCATGGCGAGGCGGCGAAATTCAGTTGGAGTTAAATTTGTCGCGGCCTTGAAGGCGCGGTTGAACGGCCCGATCGACTGGAAACCTGTGTCCATGGCAATTGTCAGCACCGGGACTTCTACTTGTTCGGGGTCGACCAGCGCCGCCTTGGCTTCCCCGATCCGGTAATGATTGAGAAACGCATTGAAATTGCGGTAGCCGAGGCCCTCATTGATGAGCTGCCGCAGCCGGTATTCCGGCACGCCCAACTCGGCGGATAGCAATCTGATCGTCAATCGCTCACGCCGGTAGATGCGCTCGACGGTCATCAGCTGTTCCAACCGGCGCAAGAGAGCCGGTTCAATCGTGGCAGGCTTGCTCTGATCGTCAGACGCCGTGGCTGGCGCGCCGAAGCGGACATTTGTCGCGGGCAACAGGATTGAACCTTCTCGCGTCCCCGCTTCCAGCAAATTCCATGCGCTCAAGCCGACCAACACGAACAGAGCGAGAACGTTGGCGACGCTAGTCATGGAAAAAGTGGGATACGAGGGCTGCTGCAAGAAGCTCAAGTAAGAGTTGAGAACGATTTGGGCCGACGCCCCTATCAATACGACCAGCCGGAGCCCACGCCGGCCCTGCACCAGGTCCGCCGGCCAGGTGACAAGCGTCTGCGCTACCGCCAGCAACGCTAGGCCGAGAGAGGTGAACGGCAGCGTGCGTTCGATCGCAACGCTCGAGCGCGGCCGATCGTGTGATGCCGCTGGCGTCCAGCCATTGCGCGACGACGACGGCTGCCCACAAGACGCCATGCCAGAACCGCGGGACGAAATCATCGTCGAAGGCAGCACGCGCCCATAGCCAGAACACGACACAGTTCGCGCTAGACAACGCCAGTAGCAATAGGCCCCACCACGCAAACGGCCGCGGGAATGTCGGCGTCGAGCAGATCATCGAAGCCGCAGCGCCGATCGCGAGCGCGGCTCCCAGCAACGCGGCAGTGCTGTCACGGCGATCGCGCAGCGCCATGGCTGCGATCAGCAGACACAATGCGACGACGGCGCCCCGTAACCCTAGATCGATCGACATCAAACCGTTGGTGTCCACGATCGGAAATACTCCGAATGCCATTGTTGACGCCAAAGCTGCGTGGGTTTGCTCATACGCCTGTTGACGCAGCCGATGTCGACTCGGCAGATAATTTCGAAGCGGCTACGAACTGGACGGGAGGTGCCGCGCCGCAAACCAAGAGATAATGTGTGTTCCCAACCGACGCGCCTAAAAGCCGAGACTGTCCGGCCAACGGTCTGCAAATCGTCGCCAGGCGCCCCACTCGGTAGGTAGTCCGCGGTCATGCTTGATGACCGGATGATTTCGCTGGGGCGCTCTTCAGACGGTCCTAACAGGATGGTCTGGCCAAGAGCCCGGACCCCGCTCAGAATCTGAGGTCTGAAACTAGCCCTCGCTCACTTCGGCGCAATGACCACTTCCGGTTTTGGCCCAGAAGCGGACTTTGAAAATGACTTTCTTTACACTTTGGTATTTTCCGGCACGCCTAACCCATTGCCCCATTCTCTCAGAGGTGGCAGTATGGCGCAACACTACCTCGGGAGCTTTTCTCGTTTAAGGGAGGCCTTCGACTATGAGTGATCCCCATTGGCCAGGCGGCAGTCGGCCACCGCCCGGTTGGCCTGGGAGTGAACTGCCTCCGCCTCCACCTCCTACGCCCCCGAACCCCTTTCCACCGGGTCCTATTGGTTCCTGGCCTCCCCCGCCCAATCCTGCTCCTGCGAGGACTTCCGGCGGAAGTACGTGGCGCTCGATCGTTGTCATCGTTGGTTTTGTCATTCTGGCGTTCGTCGTCTTTGGCCTAACGCATCATCATCGATAGCACGTGCGACAAGTCGATCCAGCAGGCGCAGTTCTCACGTTGGCGCCGTTAACGCCTTGTATCGCGTGCTTAAACCTGCCCACGCCGAGATGATGCTCACAATCCCCGTAAATGAACTGGCCAGCGCTTTGGCCGTATTCTTATCAAAAGCGTCCGCGTAAAGGACATCTGTTATATTGATTAAAAGCAGAGCGACGCCGCCTAACGCAGCGGCGCCATAGATCACGGTTCCCGCAGCTGAGAGAGCCACGGCCGAGCTCGCTGTTGGCGCTGCTGGTGCCTGCGGCGCTGGCGGCGCATTCGACGTCTGCGGGAAGGGAAATTCGTCAGGCCAAGCGGTCGGTGACTTGGGCGGCCTGCTTGGCCAGCCTGAACGCGGGTAAGGATGCTGCCAATTCGGTGGTGGCTTGGGGTTAAGAAATCGGCCAACGGCCGGAAGCATTTTATTCCATATACTTGGCAAAAGATCGGGAGCGACACTGAGCAGTCCGATCCAAAGGAGGTTGGGATCCCCCACATAAAGTGCCAGTAAAATGACCAGCGCGATCGCACACACGTAGATGGTGGCAGACAATATAAACGCTTGGCTTCGGGATAGAGATGCCATGGCTGTGATCTCTACAATCGCCAGCAGCTTCTCAAGAAGTATACTCAGTTGCGGTTGCGTGCGAAAGACGTTTTTAGTTCTATCGCTTATTGCCTTGTGGTGCTCAATCGTAATTGTCATTGGCTACTTCGTTTCGGCGGTCGTCGTTTTTGTTCAAATGCAATACCAGCGCCGATGGTTGGTCATACAATGATCTTGCCGCTCCGGTGTCGGGCAGCAAAATGTTGTCACCGGCGAGACCAGCGCGCCTGCCAATAATATTACACAAGCTTTTAGGCCAATGACGATCCGGAACTCAAGCTCACGCGCCGATGACCTCGCGACGCAACGTCCGTTCTGGGTCAATCGCGACGGCTTTGCGTGATCTCTGTTGGGGCCCGGCCTAACCCTAAGAGCCGACATGCAGGCGACAGGCGATCTCAGTCGCGAAGGGCCATTTACGGACTTTGGCTTTCCGTCAAAGTACGAAGCACGCGGGATTGGTGCCGGGTCCCTCGCGCTCCAGCGGCTCATCTTTTGGTAGCCTTCCTCACCAAGCCGTTCTTTGCCGCGGTCTTTTTATTCGAAACCTTCGAGGTACTGGGCTTCTTGCTTGCCCCCTTCTTACCTCGAGGGCTGCCAGATTTGGGGTCAAGGGAGTTCACCGCGCCACGCAGTCGACCAACACATCGTGCGATCTCTTCTACGGCTAAGGTAACTGACGCAGGCGAAACTTGATAATCATCGTTGCGCGCCTCTAGCACGCGCATGTATTTGTGAACGCCGCTTCGAGGTTGTCCATCTATAAATACGTCCGCGCTGCGCAATAGGTAGCCAATATGGGGAAGCTGCTCAGAAAATATTTCGACCAACTCTTCTTCGTTCGCGATTTTGAATACGCCGTGTAACGTTTCGTTGGCGAAATTGATAAGAGTTGCAAGTTGGTGTGATGATTCGCGCGGCACGATGCCGTTCTCTAATTAACTCTTAACGGTGTCAAGAAGGTCGGAAATTTTTCGAAGTTGCTCCGCCAAACGCTTTTTGTGACTAGCATCGATTTTGAAACATCCTTTGATAATTGCAAAAAACGTTGTGACGCTTACAGGTTCGGTCATTTGTGCAAGCTCCGTGCAGTTGAAAATAAGTAGATGTCAGCTCGGGGAGATGTCTCGTCTAACATTACTACGAATGCCGGCAATGTTTCAGATGGGTCCCCATCGCCGACGTTTCGGACCAAATCCGCCTTGGTCCCGCTTTCGACCTCGAAGCAGGCGGGTTCGCAGCCTGTTGGGTCAACCCGAAGGCGAACGCCCGTGCCTCGCGGGTTGATTTGCCGGCATGTCCAGTCCTTCTGGAAAAAATAAATCGATTTCCATTTTTCGGAAATCATGTATACCTTCCGTCATCCTGCCTCGTTGAGAGGGACGTTGCGCGCGATCGTCACGACACGTGAGGCGGGGAAGCGGTGGCCGTGGACGTCGCAGCATGTGTAGCATGCGGACGAACGATGGTTCACGGACGTGAAATCGTGTGGTCCTGGCCTCCCGGTGCTGAGGCCTGCGCGGCGCGCGAGCGTCGTCGCGACGCGATGATGCTTTGCATCACGCGGACGGGGGCAAACAAGCCGGTCCCCGAGGAGAGCGAGTATAAGCGTTAGACCGCCGCGCAGGGAATGCCGGATGACCGGCTTTACCTGTGGTACCTGCCGCCTGCATTTTTTGTTGCAGGCGGGCCATGGGTGAGGCCTTCACCCGGCATTCCCTGCGCCCTCTCGCTGTTCGAGGGCAGTCGCTTTGCATCACTCGGGCACGATCTGCCGCGGGAATGCGGGCCTGCACCTGCTGCTGTTTGAAAATGTGAACCGGGAATGCTGGCAATCTCACGCATGATGCGTAGGGTGGCAAAGGCGCGTTGCACGATGCTTGCTGCCTCGCTTGGTATCGCGCCGTCCCCACCGTTCAATGTCGTCGGACCGCGGTGGGCACGCTTCGCTTTGCCCACCCTACGGCCCGATCGAGACATCGGCGGTTTCGGGCGTATACGACCTTACCTCCGCGCCTTGAAAAACTCCTTCAACAGCATCGCGGCTTCCTGCTCGCCGACGGCCGAATACACCTCCGGCGCGTGATGGCAGGTGGGGGAGGCGAAGAAGCGCACGCCGAAGTCGACCGCGCCGCCCTTCGGATCGGCTGCGCCGTAATAGAGCCTGCGGATGCGTGCGAACGAGATCGCGCCGGCGCACATCGTGCAAGGCTCGAGCGTGACATAGAGGTCGCATTCGACCAGCCGCTCGCTGCCGATCGCTTTCGCGGCCTGCCGGAGCGCCAGCACCTCGGCGTGGGCGGTCGGGTCGCGGTCGGTCAGGGTCCGGTTGGCCGCGGTGGCGATCACCTCGTTGTTCCGGACCACGACGCAGCCGATCGGGACTTCGCCGGCATTTTCGGCCGATTCGGCCGCTTTTAACGCTAAATCCATGAAAGAGGGTGCGTTCATGGCTCGTATTGCCCGCTCAAGTCTGCTACTGGATCGCCCTTCAGCAAAAGTGACCCCCAATTTCGTGCGACACGCGGCGCAGAGAGCGCGCGTCTTACCGTTCGCCCTGCACCTTGAGCGAGACCTTCATGCCCCGCGACAACGATAAAGACAACGACTCCCGCGGCCGGCGTGATCGCCCGTCCGGTGGCAAAGGCCGTTCCGCGCCGGCGCGCGGTGCAGGGGGCCCTAAGCGCAGCTACGGCGGCCCCAAGAAGGATTTTGGGCCGAAGAAGGAGTTTGGGGCTAAGCGCGACGGCGAGCGGCGGCCGCCGCGTCGCGACGAGGGCGGCGATGCGCCGCGCCGTGCCTATGGCGACAAGCCGCGGTTCAACCGCGATGATCGTCCGCGTGCGGATCGGCCGTATGCCGATCGTCCCTCGCGTGGGGGCGATGGCGAGAAGCGCGCGTTCAAGCCGCGCGGTGACCGGCCGAAATTCGACCGCGACGATCGCGGTGAGAAGCGGCCTTACACGCCGCGTAGCGATCGTGACGGTGGCCGCCCGGCGGCGCGATCGTCCGATCGGAAGTTCGGCGAGCGAAAGCCTTATGCAGCACGCGACCGTGACGGAGAAAAGCGCAGCTACGCGCCGCGCGGTGACGGCGATAAGCGACCCTATACGCCGCGTGGCGAAGGGGCTCGTGACCGCAGCAACGGGCCGCGCACCGAGCGCAGCTTCGGCGACCGTCCCTCCCGCAGCGGTGATCGCCCGGAGCGGAAATTCGGCGGCGACAAGAAATTTTCGCGCGGCGCGCCGGACCGCGGCGGATACAAGAGCGACCGCGGGGATCGCGGTGGTTACAAGAGCGACCGCGGCGATCGCGGTCCGCGCCGGGAGTTCGGCGACCGTCCGCCGCGTGGCGAGTCCAAGCCGTGGCAGAAGCGCGAGGGCGGCTCGGACCGTCCGGAGCGCAGCGCACGTCCGGCCCGCGATGGCGCGCGCGGCTCTGATCGGCCGCGGTCCGATCGTCCGCGCGAGGACCATTCGAGATTCGATCGTCCACGCGGCGATCGTCCAAGATTTGACCGGCCGCGCGAGCGTAGCGAGGATCGGCGTGAAGGCGGTGACTGGCACGAGCATCCGCGCAGCGAACGTAGCGAGGGACGTTTCTCCGATCGCCCCCGCCGCGACAACGAGGACGACAGCAGGGTCTTCGTCAAACGTCCGGCCTTCGGCGGCCGCGGCGCGTATCGCGAACGCAAGCCTGAGCCTGACAAGCGCAGCAAGCGCGTGGTGCCCGACGAAGCGCCGAGGCCGGGCAAGACCGGCGAGCGCATTGCCAAGGTCGTGGCGCGTGCCGGTCTGGCGTCGCGTCGCGATGCCGAGGAGATGGTCACGCAGGGGCGCGTCAGCGTCAACGGCCGGGTCATCAACTCGCCGGCGCTCGACGTCACCGAGAACGATGTCATCACGGTCGACGGCGCGCCGTTGCCGGAGCGCGAGCGCACCCGGCTGTTCCTCTACCACAAGCCGCGCGGCCTGATGACGACGCACGCCGACCCCGAGGGGCGGCCGACCGTGTTCGACAATTTGCCGGAAGGCCTGCCGCGGCTGATCTCGATCGGCCGACTGGACTTCAACACCGAAGGCCTGCTGCTGCTGACCAATGATGGCGGCCTGGCGCGCGTGCTGGAGCTGCCCGACACCGGCTGGCTGCGCCGCTACCGCGTCCGCGCCCATGGCGAGGTGACGCAGGCGCAGCTCGATCAGCTCAAGGAGGGCGTCGAGGTCGACGGCGTCAAATACGGGCCGATCGAAGCCGAGCTCGAGCGCGACCAGGGCGCCAATGTCTGGCTGGTGGTCGCGATCCGCGAGGGCAAGAACCGCGAGGTGCGCAATGTGCTCGGCCATCTCGGGCTCGAGGTGAACCGGCTGATCCGCGTCTCCTACGGTCCGTTCCAGCTCGCCGAGCTTCCCGAAGGCGAGGTGCAGGAGATCAAGACGCGGGTGCTGCGCGAGCAGCTCGGTGAGAAGGTGATTGGCCAGGCCGGCGCCGATTTCGGCCCGGTGCCGGACAGCAAGGGGCGCGAGCCGCTGCCGGATCCGAAGCCGAAGGCCAAGCGCGAGGTGGTCGCCGACCGCAAGGGCCGCCGCGTGCTGGTGCAGCGTACCGGCAGCGAGGAATCCCGCGCCCGTCGCGACGCGGAAGCGCGTTTCCCCGGGCAGCCCAAGCGGCCCAAGCGCGGCTATCACGGCAAGCGCGACCTCGCGCCGAAGGACGAGTAGGGCGTCGGAATGCGCGTCGTCGGCGGGCGGCTGAGGGGCCGCAACATCGCGTCTCCCACCTCGCGTGACATCAGGCCGACCCAGGACCGGTTGCGCGAGTCGCTGTTCAACATCCTCGTCCATGCCTACGACGACCCGATCGAGGGCGTGCGGGTGCTGGACCTGTTCGCCGGCACCGGTGCGCTCGGCATCGAGGCGGTGTCGCGCGGTGCTGCGTTCACATTGTTCGTCGACAATGGCGCGGAGGCGCGGGCGCTGCTGCGTAGCAATGTCGAGGCACTCGGGCTCGGCGGCGTCACCAAGGTCTATCGGCGCGATGCGACCGATCTCGGTCCGGCGCACCCGGTGGAGCCGTTTGCGCTGGCGTTTTGCGATCCGCCCTATGGCAAAGGGCTTGCCGAGAAGGCGTTGATCTCGCTACGCGACGGCGGCTGGCTCACACCATCGGCGTTGCTCGTGGTCGAGGAGGCGACAGCCGCCGCGTTCAAGGCGCCCGACGGTTTCGAGGAACTGGAGCGCCGCGCCTATGACGACACCGAGTTCGTGTTCTTGCGGGCTTGAGCTACAACCTCGATGTCGTCCCGGCGAACGCCGGGACCCATAACCACCGGCTGCAGTTTGAGCCCAACTCATCGTTACCGATCCGTCGTACTCACCACTGCCGCGGCGTATGGATCCCGGGTCGGCGCGCTGCGCGCGTGCCCGGGACGACATCGAATTTGTAGCTCCAATGCCGGCTTTGCATCCCTACCTCCGCCCGAACAGCTTCTCGACATCGGCGAGCTTCAGTTCGACATAGGTCGGGCGACCGTGATTGCACTGGCCGGAGTTCGGCGTCTCCTCCATCTCGCGCAGCAGCGCGTTCATCTCCTCCGGCTTGAGCCTGCGGCCCGCGCGCACCGAGCCGTGGCAGGCCATGGTGGCGGCGACATGCATCAGCTTGCGCTCCAGCGGCAGCGCTTCGCCCCATTCCTCCATGTGCTCGGCGAGATCGCGCAACAGTCCGGTCGCATTGATCTTGCCGAGCAGCGATGGCGTCTCGCGCACCGCGACTGCACCGGGGCCGAAGGATTCGATCGCCAGGCCGAACGAGGCCAGCTCCTCGGCGCGGCCCAACAGCGCCTCGACGGTCGCCTCATCGAGCTCGACGATGTCGGGAATCAGCAGGATCTGTCGCTGCACGCCATGCGCGGCGAGCGACGCCTTCAGCCGCTCATAGACGATGCGCTCGTGCGCAGCGTGCTGGTCGACGATGACGAGGCCGTCGCGGGTCTGCGCCACGATATAGGTGTCGTGGATCTGGGTGCGCGCAGCGCCCAGCGGCTGGTCGAGCAGGTCTGATGGCGCAGGCTGCTCGTGCAGCCGCACATCCGCATTGGGCGCGCCGACATCGAACGCCGCCTGCGCCTGTTCGGCAAATGCAGGTGCGGCCGTGCCCTCGAAGGACGGCATCGGGCTGACCGGAAACGACGGTGAGCGTTGCCAATCCCAATTGGCCGGCCGCTGCGGCGTCATCGCCGGGCGGAACGCGGCGATGGTGGCGCCGCCGTCATTTGCCGCGGTCCGGCGGCCTTCGCGCGCGAGGCCTTCTTTCAACGCATGCACGATCAGCGCGCGCACCAGGCCGGCATTGCGGAAGCGCACCTCTGTCTTTGCCGGATGCACATTGGCATCGACTTCGCGGGAATCGAGCGTCACGAACAGCGCCACCACCGGATGCCGGTCGCGCGGCAGATAGTCGGCATAGGCCGCGCGCACCGCGCCGACGATCAGCTTGTCGCGCACCGGGCGGCCGTTGACGAACAGATATTGCCCGAGCGCGTTGGCGCGGGTCAGCGAAGGCGCGGCGGCAAAGCCCTCGACCACGATGCCGTCGCGCTCGCTCCGCACGTCGATCGCGTGCGCGCGGAAGTCGGCGCCCAGGATGTCGCCGAGCCGCGTCAGTTGGCCCGGCGCGCCCGGCAATGCCGCGGTCCAGGTCACCGGCGCGCGCTCCTCGCCGGCGAGCGTGAACGCGATGTCGGGCCGCGCCATGGCCAGCCGGCGCACTACCTCGCGGATCGCCTCGGCTTCGGTGCGGTCGGTCTTGAGGAATTTCAGCCGCGCCGGCGTGGCGTAAAACAGGTCAGCGACCTCGACGCGGGTGCCGTGATTCAGCGCCGCCGGCACCACAGATGACTTGGTGCCGCCATCGACCGCCAATGCCCAGGCATGCGGCTCGCTCTTGTGTCGCGTGGTGATTGAGAGCCGCGCCACCGAGCCGATCGAGGGCAGCGCCTCGCCGCGGAAGCCGAGGGTGCGGATCTGCAGCAAATCCTCGTCGTCGAGCTTCGAGGTGGCGTGCCGCTCGACCGCGAGCGCGAGATCGGCCGCGCTCATGCCGCCGCCGTCATCCGTGATGGCGATCTTCCGCCGCCCGCCACCATCGGTGAAGATGTCGACCCGGCTGGCACCGGCGTCGATCGCGTTCTCGACCAGCTCCTTGACCACGCTCGCGGGACGCTCGACCACCTCGCCGGCGGCGATGCGGTTGACGACCTGTTCGGGAAGCTGGCGGACGGGCATGGAAAGATCGGCTGTGATTCGAGGGCTGCGGCCGATTGTAGACGCCGCGGCGGCAAATGGATGCAGCGAAGTCTCGATCGCCACGCTCCCCTGATTATGGCGTCGCGACATCAGGTTTTCACGCGCCGCCATGGAAAATTGCCGACTTGTCCAACGCCATTGTGAGCGCCTGCCGCCGGGTATAAGTTTTCTAAAAAGCGACCCTGCCGGGAGGGAACACCCATGTGCCAGCTGTTCGCACACCAGCCGCAGCGCGACTATGAATCGCAGACCCGATCGTTGCGGATCGGCGGCCATTGCACCTCGATCCGGCTGGAGCTGTCGTTCTGGGACACGCTCGAGGAGATCGCGGCCAAACAGGGGATGAGCCTGCCCAAGTTCCTCACCACGCTCTATTACGAGGTGCTCGACCATCACGGCGAGGTGAAGAACTTCGCCTCGCTGCTGCGCTGCTCCTGTCTGATCTACCGCGCGAAGAGCGCGACCGTTGCGACGTTCGGTGATGGCGCTGCCGCGATCTTGGATGCAGCGGAGTAAGGACAAGCACGTTATTCCAACAGTGGTGCGCCCTCCCCCGCAAGCGGGGGAGGTGTGAGCAATCGACATCCCGCAACCGATCAAATCTCCTTCTTCTGCATCATGCCGGCGATGGTGTCGGCTTGGCGGATCGCCAGCGACACGATCGTCAGCGTCGGGTTGCAGGCCGCGCCTGACGTGAACTGGCTGCCGTCGGAGACGAACAGGTTCTTGATGTCGTGGGTCTGGCCGTATTTGTTGACGACGCCGTCCTTCGCCTTCTCGCTCATCCGGTTGGTGCCGAGATTATGCGTCGAAGGATAGGGCGTGGTCGGATAGGTCACGGTGGCGCCGACCGCCTCGTAGACCGCGGCGCCCTGCTTGTAGGCATGGGCGCGCATCGCGAGGTCATTGGGATGATCGTCGAAATGCACCGAGGCCACCGGCATGCCGAACTTGTCCTTGGCGACGGGATCGAGCGTGATGCGGTTGGTTTCCTGCGCCATGTCCTCGCCGACCAGCCACATGCCGGCCATGCGCGGATAGGTTTCCATCGCCGACGTGAACGAGCGGCCCCAGGCGCCGGGATTGAGGAATGCCGCCATGAAGGGCAGGCCGAGCGATAGCGTCTCCATCTCGTAGCCGCCGACGAAGCCGCGCTTCGGATTGAGCGCCGCCTCGTCGCGGATGATACCGGCCATCGTGGTGCCGCGATACATGTGCACCGGGTGCTCGAAGCTCGCATAGACACTGCCGGTCATGTGCCGCATGTAGTTGCGGCCGACCTGGCCCGACGAATTGGCGAGGCCGTCCGGGAACAGGTTCGAGGCGCTGTTGAGCAGCAGCCGCGGGCTCTCGATCGAATTGCCGGCCACCGCAACCACGCGGGCCTTCTGCAGTTGCATGGTGCCGTTGCCGTCGGCATAGACCACGCCGGTGACCTTGCCGGAGGCGTCGTGCTCGATCTTGATCGCCATGCTGCTCGGCCGCACTTCGAGATTGCCTGTGGCCTCGCCCTTCGGAATCTCGGTGTAGAGCGTCGACCATTTGGCGCCGGACTTGCAGCCCTGGAAGCAGAAGCCGATCTGCTGGCATGAGCCGCGGCCGTCGCGCGGCTGCGAGTTGATCGCCATGTTGCCGGTGTGCACGGTCTTGTAGCCGAGCTTGCGTGCGCCGGCTTCCATGACCTTGTAATTGTTGTTGCCCGGCAGCCCCGGGATGCCGTTGGTCCGGGTCACGCCCATCTTGTCTTCGGCCTTGGCGTACCAGGGCTCCATCTCGGCGAGCGTGATCGGCCAGTCCAGCAGGTTGGCGCCCGGCAGCGCGCCATAGGTCGTTCGTGTCTTGAACTCATGCTCGTCGAAACGCAGGGAAGCACCGGCCCAGTGCACCGTCGAGCCGCCGACCGCTTTCACGATCCAGGCCGGTAGATTGGGGAAGTCCTGGTGGACGCGCCAGGTGCCCGACGTGGTGCGCATATCCTTCCAGGCGAGCTGGGTGAAACTCTCCCATTCGTCATTGATGAAGTCGGGAATCTCGTAGCGGTCGCCGGCTTCGAGGATGACGACCTTGATGCCCTTCTGTGCGAGCTCGTTGCCGAGTGTGCCGCCGCCCGCGCCGGAGCCGATGATCACCACCACGCCTGAATCGTTCAGATCGAATTTTGCCATTGTGTCCTCCGCATCATTTTGGGTTGCTGGCTGTCAGGCTTTCGGCAGCCAGTCGATGTCGGCGAAGCCGCGGTTGATGTAGCCGCCATGCTCGGCGGAGGCGCCCTCGTAGCCGAATTTCGGCCAGACCTCCTTCTGGTTATAGAGCGAGACGACGAGGTCGCCGCGGATGGTCGTGAAGAAAGCGGTGTGCTCGATGCCCTGCAGCAGGGCGACGCGATCGGCTTCCCACGGCACCTCGGCATAGGGCACCTTGTGGCGGTCGCGCGCATCGGAATCGAGCCGGGCAATGCCGTCATTGATCATGGTCTTGACCGCGGCATCTTCCGCGGCCTTGCCGTCCCATGGCGTGACCGCGGCGATGTAATAGCGGTCGGCCAGACATGTCGTGCGGATAGATGTCCCGCGCGACCTTGACCAGCGTCTTCAAGGTCGCCGGCGACAGCGCCTTCGCATCGTCGGCCCAGGCGTCGGTGATGCCGAGTCCGGTCGAGCTCGCCACCGCGACGGCGGGGACGGTCGCTGCCGCTCCCTTCAGAAAGACGCGGCGATCATATTTGCTGCGCGGATCGACTTCTCTCATGGCATTCCTCCATTTGGTGCGTTGTTTGTGATTGTTGGACCGGCGGAGCCTCAGCCGAAGCGGCCGCCGCGCTGGATCACCTCGATCTTGTAGCCGTCGGGATCGCTGACGAAAAAGAAGCGCGCCAGCGTCTTGCCGTCATGCTGGAAGTCGCGCAGCGGTCCGGGCGACAGCTGCTCGTTCTCGAAGCGCGCGTGCTCGCCGTCGAGATCGTCGACCACGACGGCGAGATGACCGTAGCCGTCGCCGAGCGTGTACGGCTCCTTGCGACCGATGGTTGACGGTCAGTTCGACCTCGAACGGCGAAGACGGGTGGCGCAGATAGATCAGCGCGAAATCGTCGAACTTCAGATGATCCGCGATCTCGAGCCCAAAGGCGCGTTTGTAGAAGTCGAGTGCTTTGGCCTCGTCGCGCACGCGGATCATCGAGTGAACGGGCTTGGCCATTTATTTCAGCTCCTTGAGATAGGCGATGATCGTGGTGCGGACCTCCGGCTTGGCCTGTCGGTAGGCCATCACGGCACCGGGGATCACCGCTTGCGGATTGGTCAGCCAGGCATCGAGCCTGGCCTCGTCCCAGTTGAAATCGGCTTTGGCGAAGCCGGGCGAGTAGTGGAAGTTTTCAAATGTGCCGGCATGGCGGCCGACGACGCCGTTGAGCGGTGGGCCCTGGCGGATCGGCTCGGCGGCGGAGGTGGTGTGGCAGGTGCCGCATTGCTGCTTGAACAGCGTCGCGCCGTCGACGGGTTTCGGCGCCGTCGGCAATGGCATCTGCGCCATCGCGGCACACGCGATCAGCATCGCGCAGCAACATCCAAGCCCGAGCGAAAATCCGCTTCGTCGCGCTGCACGCTGTTCCGGCATCGTCCCTCACCCATTGTTTTGGATGAGACTAGGTCGCGACTGCTACGCGGTGGTAGTAGCGGGCTGTTTCAGCGTGAGAACAAAGACGCCGTCGTGCTCGACTGGCATGCCGTAAACCTCCACGCCGGATTGCGTCTTGCGATGCAGCGTAGCCGAAGCTTCGCTCCGGCGTTCTTAAGGTGGCCGCCGAAGGCGGCCTATGCCTCTCCCAGGGGAGAGGTGACGCCATTGCCGCGGCGCAAGCGCGACTTGACCTCACCGCGTGCTAATCATCAAACCGCCCGCCGCGGCCGGCCTTGACGTCGCCGCGGCGCTTCTTGCCTTCCAGCCGGCGCTGCTTGGAGCCGAAGGTCGGCTTGGTCGGCCGGCGCGGCTTCGGCCGCACCATGGCCTCACGCAGCAAGGTGACCAGCCGCTCGATCGCATCTGCCTTGTTGCGCTCCTGGGTGCGGAAGCGCTCGGCCTGGATCACGATGACGCCGTTCTTGGTCATGCGCTGGCCGGCGAGACGTGCCAGCCGCTCGGCGGCGTCCTCTGGCAAAGCGAGGCGGCTGGCATCGAATCGCAGCTGCGCCGAGGTCGAGAGCTTGTTGACGTTCTGGCCGCCGGGGCCGGAGGCGCGAACGAAGGAAATCTCGATGTCGTTCTCGTCGATCGCAAGGTCGCGGGAAATCCGCAGCATGGGGCACCACAGGAAATAAAAAGCGGTCTGAGCGAAGCATAGCGGGTTTAAGGCGAAGTTGCGCAGTCGAGATGCGCGAGAATGTCATCGTCCGCGAACCCGGACGATCCGGTATGCCATGGCGTTGCGGTTCAATCATAGCCGTCGCTTACTGGATGTACCCGCCTGCGCGGGACGGGCGTCTTGCCGGTAGAAGCAACCGGCTTTCCAAACAGCAAAAAGCCCTGCCGGTGAGGGCAGGGCTTCGTTGAGCAAACCGCGTGTTCAAACAGCCGTGGATCAATCCGGCTTCACGACCGGCGCTGTGGCCGGCACGGCGGCGGCGGCCGGCTGGGCCACGGTGGTCGGGGTGCGGCCGACGACAACGGTGAGGAGGCCCTGGCTCCAGAGCTGCTTGGCGGCCTGCTTGGCCTGGTCGAGCGTCACCGCGTTGACGATCTCGCTGCGCTTCTCGATGTAGTCGATCGGCATCTTGTCGAGCTGATATTGCAGCAAGGCCTGCGCGAGCTTCGAGGAGGTGTCGAGCGCCAGCATCTGCGAGCCGTTGATGTAGGACTTGGCCTCGTCCAGCTCCTGCTGGGTCGGGCCTTCCTCGGCCATGCGCTTGATCTCCTTTTCGACCGCCGCGATGGTCTCGCCGGCGCGATCGGCCCTGGTGCCGGTGTTGCCGATGAAGAGCGCCGAGTGATCCATCCACAGCAGCGCATCATAGATCGAATAGGCCAACCCGCGCTTCTCGCGGACTTCCTTGTAGAGCCGCGACGACAGGCTGCCGCCGCCGAGAATGTGGTTCACGACATAGGCCGCCATGAAGTTCGGATCGTGGCGCATGATGCCTGGACCGCCGAAGGTGATCACGGTCTGCGGCACGTCCAGATTGACCAGCACCTGTTGCGGCGGCTTGGCCGCCACCACGTCCGGCACCGGCGTCAGGCTCGCTTTCGCCGGCAGATCGCCAAAGGTCTTGTCGAGCAGCTTGCCCAGCGTGGCGGGATCGACGTCGCCGACCACGGCCACCTTCAGCGTATCCTTGGCCAGCACGTGATGGACGTAATCCCTGAGGTCGTCGACCGTAATGGTCGGCACGCTTTCCAGCGTGCCGCCGCTCGGACGGCCGTAGGGATGATCGCCATAGGCGAGCTCGAGGAATTTGCGCCCCGCCAGCGCGTTCGGATTGGTGGTGTCGCGACGCAGCCCGGAGATCACCTGCGAGCGGATGCGCTCGACATCGGCGCTGTCGAAATGCGGCGAGGTCAGCGACGAATGCAGCAGGTCGAAGGCTTCGTCCTTGTTGTCGCGCAGCATGCGCAGCGAACCGCGGAACTGATCGCGCGCGACCTGGAAGCTGAGCTCGATGGCGCGGCGGTCGAGCCGCTCGTGGAAGGTCTTAGAGTCGAGATCGCCGGAGCCTTCGTCGAGCAGGTCGGCGACCAGATTGCCGACACCCGGCTTGTTGACCGGATCCTGCGTGGCGCCGCCGGCGAAGGCGTATTCCATCGCGATCAGCGGCACGGTCGAATCCTGCACGAACCAAGCCTCGATGCCGCCGGGCGAGGTCAGATGCTGGATCTTGGCCGCAGCGTTGGCGGCCGGCGACGCTGCAAGCGCAACGAGGCCGACGGCGGCAACGCAGGCAAAGCGGCGCGCGGCAATGCTGATGTGATTCACGACCGCTTCTCCTCGCGCTTGGCCGAATTGTCCTTGATCAGATAGCCCGTTACCGAGCGCTTCTTGTCGAGCCATTTCTGCGCCGCGGCGCGCACCTGGTCAGCGGTGACGGCGCGGATGCGATCGGGCCAACTCCTGATGTCCTCGATACTCAGTCCCGTGGTGAGGCCGCCGCCATACCAGCGCGCCATGGTCGCCTGGTTGTCCTGGGCGTAGATCGCTTCCGCGACGAGTTGCGTCTTGACGCGTTCGAGGTCCTCGGCGCGGACCGGGTTCTGCGCGACCTCTGCGATCACGCGGTCAACCACGGCTTCGACCTGCGAGAACTCCACGCCCGGTTTCGGTGCGACCGAGATCGAGAACTGGGTCGGGTCGAGCGAGGTGCCTTGATAGGACGCGTTGGCGTTGACCGCGAGCGGCTTGTCGACCACCAGCGCACGGTAGAGGTAGGAGTTGCTACCCGAGCCCATCAGCTGCGCCAGCACGTCGAGCGCTGCGGATTCACCGGGCGCCGCTGTCGTCGCCGACGGCACCAGATAGGTACGACGCATCGAGGGCTGCTCGACATGCGGATCGGCCAAGGTCACCGTGCGCGGCGCCACCGGCTCCGGCTCCTGCGGACGGATGCGACGAACCGGAATGCCGGGCTGTGCGGGGACCTTGCCGTAGGTCTGCTCGACCATTGGGCGGACCTCGTTGACGTCGGTGTCGCCTGCGATCACCAGGATCGCGTTATTCGGCGCGTAGAAGCGCTTGTAGAAGGCGAGCGCGTCCTCGCGCGTGAGCTTCTCGATCTCATGGTGCCAGCCGATGGTCGGCCGGCCGTAGGGATGATTGAGATAGAGCGCGGCCATGATCTGCTCGCCAAGCCGCGCTTCCGGACTGTTGGCGACGCGCATGTTGTATTCTTCGAGCACGACGTCGCGCTCCGGCAGCACATTCTCGTCCTTGAGCACGAGACCGGTCATGCGATCGGCTTCGAAATCCATCATCTTAGCCAGCTGCTCGCGCGGCACGCGCTGGAAAAAGCCGGTGTAGTCGACCGAGGTGAAGGCGTTCTCGTTGCCGCCGACCTTCAGCACGGTCTGCGAGAATTCGCCGGCCGGATGCTTGGCGGTGCCCTTGAACATCAGGTGCTCGAGGAAATGCGCAAGCCCGGATTTGCCGGGCGTCTCGTCGGCTGAGCCGACCTTGTACCAGATCATCTGGGTGACGACCGGCGTGCGGTGATCCTGGATCACCACAACCTGCAGCCCGTTCGGCAGCGTGAAGCTGGCCGGGGGCTCCGAGGCGAATGTCGTCGTTTGTGCAAACGCCCCGCCGGGGAAGACGAGGCATACAAGGGTGGCGAGGATTGAGACGAACCGGAGTGAGGACATCATGATCCTTGTAAAAGTCCCGGCAAACATGCGGGATCAGCGTCGGCATCCTATGCCGCGCACGGCAGGTCCGGCGTCACAAAGCGGAGATGGACTCCTGACGCGGGACGACGAAAAAAATCGTTAGCACAGAACTCGGGCCGTTTCGGATGGTTGCCGATATTTAATCGACGTTACTTTTCCTTGCCTGACAGGATGTCGAAGTGCTTCGCGTTCAGCGGTTCCTTCGGACCGGTGCCGTAGGCGTAGTTCGGCGACGGCGTCTGGTAGCCGGGAGGCGGCTGGGTCAGGCTTTCCCGCTCAGGCTCGGAGGTAAACTGCTTGCTTTCGGGGTCGTTGCCGCCCTTGAGCATGCCGAGCAGGCCGCCCTTGTAGCCGAGTTGCGAAGGACTGAGCGTCGGGTTGTTGGCGCTCGCGCCCGGCTGCACCGGATCCGCCGACGCGGCCCTGGACTTGGTGGTCCTGTGCGCCCTCAATTCGGCCGGCGTCAGCGGCCGCGCCGCTGCCATCGGGTCCTTGTTCTCATTCTTCCGGGCTGCGGCGTCGGCCTCACGACGCAGGACGTCGGGGTCTTTCGGCCAGTTCGGCGCGTTGGCTTGGGTCGCGGACGCCGGCGGCGGCAGATCGAGCTTTGGCGGCACCACCAGCGGCGAGCGCTCACGATAGTTGATGGTCGGGGTTTCCATATTGGTCGCCCCCATGCCGCGCATCACGTTGTCGATGATCTTTTCTTCGAAGGTCTTGTCGTCCTCCTGATCATCCTCCTGGGCCCGCGCGACACCGGATGCCAGCAGCAGGCCGATGCCGAGCGCGACGGCGGAGAGCCGCGCGGTGCGCGCGATCGCCCTCGAAGACTCCATCACCATCAAGCTGTCGACGTCGATTTTGCGCATGACTTTCCTGTCCTCACCGGTCCCGTCCCGGACTGCCGAAAAGATAGCCCACTGGCGGTCAAAATCAAAATAATGAGGGCTCTCAGCCCTTTACCGGCCCTTGGCAAATTTGGGGCCGAGGTCATCGCCAAGGTCGTATCGACCGGGATCAGGGCGCTTTTGCGGCGGGTACCCCAATGAAGGAATCATACAGCAGCGCGGCAACACCGGCAACAATGGCCACGTCCGCGACGTTGAAGATGTACCAATTGTAGGTCTGCCCGCCGATCTCGATATGAAACAGGGCAAAATCAACCACGGCGCCATAGATCAGCCGGTCGATGGCGTTGCCGATCGCGCCGCCGATGATCATGCCCAGCGCCACCGTGGCTAATACGGTCTGCGAACGGACCATCCAGATCGCGAGCAGCACCACGGCGATACCCTTGATCGCCATCAGGCTGAGCTGGGCCGTCTGGCTGTCGTTCTGCAGCCAGCCGAAGCTGATGCCGATGTTCCAGGCCAGCACCAGATCGAAAAACGGCGTCACCCGCACCGGGGCCCGGCGGGCAATGTCGAAGATGTCGAGCAGCCAGAGTTTTGAAGCCTGGTCCAGGACCAGGGTGACGACGGCGGCGATCAGTCCGGAACGGAGGGGAGAGGTCATGCCGGGGTGCTCGCGGCCATCACAGCTGTCGTCTCCATCAAGGCTGCTGCCCCAACCACCACCGTCGTCCCGGCGCACGCCGGGACCCATACCGCGTGATGCGAATTGGCGGAAAGACTGCGCATCATCTTCCTTAGTCTACAAACGGCGTTAGTTGCTATGGGTCCCGGCGTTCGCCGGGACGACGGCGGAGCTTGTCGCAGAGATCGGGGATCAGACATTCACGCCCAGCGCCTTCCACTCGCGCAGCGCTTGCGCGTCGCGCGGGGAGACGTCGGGATAGTCCTTGTCCTCGCCGACAGTGGGAAGAATCTTCCAGGAGCGGGCGCATTTGGTCCCCACCGCCTTCTCGACCACGACGGCCACGTTCGGGACGTTATCGAGCCGGAAGGCGTTCGCAGGCGCCTCGCTTTCGCGCACTTCATAACTCGACGTGATGCAGATCTCGGCGAGATCGACGTCGAACAGCGTGCCGATCAGGGCACGGTCGGCGACATAGATGATCGGCGAAGCCTCGAGCGAGGAGCCGATATTCTTGGCGGCACGCTCGAGCTCCAGCGCGCCGGTGACGACGCGTCTGACGTCGCGGATGGTCTCCCATTTCGCCGCAAGCGCGTCGTCGCGATACTGCTCCATGGTGTCGGGGAATAGCGTCAGATGCACCGACGGCTCGGCGTCTGGCCGAACCATCCGCCACGCCTCCTCGCAGGTGAAGGAAAGCACCGGCGCCAGCCATTTCAGGATCGAATCGCAGATCAGGTCGATCGTGGTCAGCGCCGCCTTGCGCGCCGCCGAGGACGGCGGATCGCAATACAGCGTGTCCTTGCGGACATCGACATAGAACGCCGACAGCTCGGAGTTCATGAACGCCGCGAGCGAGGCGATGATGGTCTTGTAGTCGAAATCGACATAGGCCTGCCGCACGATCTCAGCCTGCTGGCTCAGCTTGTGCAGCATCAGCCGCTCCAGCTCCGGCATGTCGGCAAACGCGACCGCATCATCACGGTGGAAGTGATGCAAGGTGCCGAGCATCCAGCGGATGGTATTGCGCAGCTTGCGATAGGTCTCGATGGTGTTCTTGAGGATCTCCGGGCCGATGCGCTGGTCGTCGGCGTAATCTGACGCGCAGACCCACAGGCGCAGGATGTCGGCGCCGGAATCTTTGATCACCTTCTGCGGCTCGACGGTGTTGCCGAGTGACTTCGACATCTTGCGGCCGTTCTCGTCGAGCGTGAAGCCGTGGGTCAGCACGATGTCGTAAGGCGCACGGCCGCGGGTGCCGCAGCTCTCCAAGAGCGAGGAGTGAAACCAGCCGCGATGCTGGTCCGAGCCTTCCAGATACATCACGGTGTCCTGGCCGCCATCGACCTTGCGCTTGATGCCGGCGAGGCCCGGGAAGTGCACGGGGTCTTCCAGCACGAAGGCGTGCGTCGAGCCGGAGTCAAACCAGACGTCGCAGATGTCGTCGACCTTCTTCCAGTCTTCGTTCGCGAGCTTCCCCAGGAAGCGCTCGCGCGCGCCGGCTTCATACCAGGCGTCGGCGCCCTCCTGCTCGAAGGCGTCCGCGATGGCCTTGTTGACGGTGGCGTCCTGCAGGATCTCGGCGGAGCCGTCGCCCTTCTCGCGCACGAACACCGCGATCGGCACGCCCCAAGCGCGCTGGCGCGAGATCACCCAGTCCGGCCGGTTGGCGATCATGCCGGTGATGCGGTTCTCGCCGGCTGCCGGCACCCATTGGGTGACAGAGATCGCCTGCAGCGCGCGGGCACGCAGCGTGTCGCCGGACTTGGCCTTGCCGTGATCCGCAATATCCTTGTCCATCGCGATGAACCATTGCGGCGTGTTGCGGAAGATCACCGGCTTCTTGGACCGCCAGGAATGCGGATATTGGTGCTTGAGGCGGCCGCGCGCCAGCAACGCGCCGGCGTCGATCAGTGCCTTGATGACGGCCTCGTTGGCGTCGCCCTTCTCGCCCTTGTCGTTGAGCACGCGCTTGCCGGTAAAGCCCGGCGCGTGATCGGTCAGCGCGCCGTTCTCGTCGACGGTATAGGGGATGGTCGCGCTGATGCCGCGCGCTTCGAGTTCGCGCGCATTGGCCATCCAGACGTCGAAGTCCTCGCGGCCGTGGCCGGGCGCGGTGTGCACGAAGCCGGTGCCGGCATCGTCGGTGACGTGCTCGCCGGGCAGCAGCGGCACGGTGAACTCATAGCCGCCGGCAAAGCCCTTCAGCGGATGCGCGCATTCGACGGCATCCAGCGTGTCGCCGGGGATGTCGCGCACCTTCTCGTAGGACGTAACGCGCGCCTGCTTGAACACGCCCTCGGCCAGCGCATCGGCCAGGATCAGCAGATCGCCATTGCTGGCCCAGTTGTCGGCGGGCGCGTCATTGATCTTGTAGAGGCCGTAGGCGATCTTCGGCGAGAACGAGATGGCGCGGTTGCCGGGCAGGGTCCAGGGCGTGGTGGTCCAGATCACGACCGAGGCATTGGCGAGCGCGCCATGTGCCGGCGAGGTGACCGGAAACTTCACCCACACCGTATCCGAGGTGTAGTCCTCGTATTCGACCTCGGCTTCGGCGAGCGCGGTCTTCTCGACCACGCTCCACATCACAGGCTTGGAGCCGCGATAGAGCGTGCCGTTGGCGGCGAACTTCATCAGCTCGCGCGCGATCTGCGCTTCGGCCGGATAGGTCATGGTGGCGTAGGGATGATCCCAGTCGCCGATCACGCCGAGCCGCTTGAACTCCTCGCGCTGGATGTCGAGCCAGCGCTGCGCATAGGCGCGGCATTCCTTGCGGAAGGCGACCATGGCCGCGGAATCGCGGAAGTCCGGCTTGGCCTTGCCCTTGGAGCGGTAGTTCTCCTCCTCGATCTTCCATTCGATCGGCAGGCCGTGGCAGTCCCAGCCCGGGACGTAGTTGGAGTCGTGCCCGAGCATCTGCTGGCTCTTGGTGACGACGTCCTTGAGGATCTTGTTGAGCGAATGCCCGATATGGATGTTGCCGTTGGCGTAGGGCGGGCCGTCGTGCAGCACGAATTTGGAGCGGCCTTTGGCGCTGCTGCGCAGCTTGCCGTAGAGGTCGATCTCGTTCCAATATTTCAACAGCTCCGGCTCGCGCTGCGGCAGGCCGGCGCGCATCGGGAATTCCGTCTGCGGCAGGAACAGGGTTTTCGAATAGTCGGTCACGTCTGACTTGTGCGGCTTCTCGGACATTTTGATCTGGCTTGGTTGGCTGGCTGGGCGCTAGACGCGTTTGGATCGCGGGCGGCGAATGCTAGACATCCCGGTCTTGCGCCGAGCAGATGCTCAGGCGGAAGCCGGGCCGCTAATGCCGATGATGCGCCGTATCAACATGGGAGCCCTCATAGCAGCCGGTTGCGAAAATCGCAAAGTCCGACTGCATTATTCGATCTCGCCGAGCTTCGGGAAGGCATCCGGGCTGGCCTGGAGCCGGGTGCGGGCTTTTTGGCTGTCGTCATCCATCTGGCGCACCAAAGCATCGATCTCGGTGAATTTCAGCTCGTCGCGGATATAGCCGATAAAGGCGACGTCGAGCGTTTCGCCATAAAGGCTGTCATGGAAGTCGAACAGGAACACCTCCAGCAGCGGCGCGCCATTGTCGAAGGTGGGACGGCGGCCGAAGCTTGCGACCCCGTCGATCAGCACTCGGTTTGCGCCGCGGCCGCGACCCACCCGGACCGCATAAATGCCGTGCCTGAGCCCGCAATCCCGGTCGAGCCGGATATTGGCGGTGGGATAGCCGAGGTCGCGGCCGCGCTTCTCGCCATGAATCACCTCGCCGGAGGCGAACCAGGGGCCGCCCAGCATGGTGGTGGCCTCGTCGAGCTGACCCTCGGCCAGCGCCTCGCGGATCGCGGTGGAGGACACCGGCCGCTCCTCGATGTCGATATGCGGCTGGACGTCGACCTCGATGCCGAGCCGGGGCGCCTCGCTGACCAGAAGGCTTGGCGAGCCGACCCGGCCTTTGCCGAAATGGAAGTCGTAGCCGACCGCGATCCCGGACACCCCGAGCCGCCCGATCAGATCGTGGTGAATGAAATCCTGCGCCGAGGTTTGGGCCCGGCCCTTGTCGAAGGTCATCACCACGGCCCCGGCCAGTCCGGTTCCGGCCAGAAGCCGCAGCTTGGCGGTCTCGTCGGTCAGCCGGAACTGGGGGCTGTGCGGGCTGAAGAACCGCCGCGGGTGCGGCTCGAAGGTCAGCGCCAGCGCAGGCCGGCCATGCGCGCGGCCCATCTCGATCGCGGCGTTGATGACGGCGCGGTGGCCGAGATGAACACCATCGAAATTGCCCATCGCCACGACGGCGCCCCGAGGGATGGACGCTTGCGGCGTGTGGTCGCGGATGACAGTGAACGCAGGCATTTGTGCAGGTGTCTCAACGGGATGGCGGCCAGCGGATTTCGGCGGAGCGAGCCTCGGTCCGACCGTGGCGCGGACGGGACGGGGAAGTCAAGCGATGCGGTTTGCCCCCATCCCTGGCTGCCGGCGCGGCGGTCGTCACCTGCATCCGATTAACGGGCTGTTTAACGGCTAATGCTAGTGCTGGCGGCGGATGGCGGAGGGCTCACGGCCCGTCTGCGTGGAAAGTGTAAGTCATCAGTCGACGCGTTGTGTTCGCGTGCGGGGAGGGTGAGATGGCGGTTGACCTATCGATGTCGGTGCTGGTCGTGGACGACTACAGCACCATGATCCGTATCATCCGGAATCTTCTGAAGCAGATCGGATTTGAGAATATCGACGACGCCAGCGACGGCTCGATGGCGCTGAACAAGATGCGCGCCAAGAAGTACGGCCTGGTGATCTCGGACTGGAACATGGAGCCGATGACCGGCTACGACCTGCTCCGCGAGGTCCGCGCCGATCCGAATCTGGCCACCACGCCCTTCATCATGATCACCGCGGAATCGAAGACCGAGAACGTGATCGCGGCCAAGAAGGCCGGCGTGAACAATTATATCGTCAAGCCGTTCAACGCCGCGACCTTGAAGACCAAGATCGATGCGGTGTTCCCGGACTTGCAGGACGCCTGATTTCTGAAGCCTTCGCTTCGGCAGATTTCGAAATGCCCGGCTGGAAAGCCGGGCATTTTTAGTTCGTCACCACTTCAGCTCGCGCATCAGCGCCCGCGGCGGGTGGCCGAACAGCTCCTTCACGGAAGCCGGATCGAGCTGCTCGACGCCCTCGAATTCTTCCGAATGGATGCCGCGGGTGACGAACAGCAGGTCGATGCCGAAACCGTGTGCGCCGGCGAGATCGGTGCGGACGGAGTCGCCGATCGCGAGCACCTTGTCGCGCGCGATCGGGTGGCCGGCATGGGCCGCGGCGAGCTCCATGGCGCGCTCATAGATCGGCCGGTGCGGCTTGCCGTAGAAGATGACCTCGCCGCCGAGCTCGCGATAGAGCTCGGCAATGGCGCCGGCGCAGTAGATCAGCCGGTCGCCACGCTCGACCACGATGTCCGGATTGGCGCAGATCAGCGGCAGCTTGCGCTCGCGCGCCTGCAGCATCATCGATCGGTAGTCGTCCGGCGTCTCGGTCTCGTCGTCGAACAGGCCGGTGCAGATGATGTAGTTGGCCTGTTCGAGCGGCGAGATCTTAAGCTCGAGGCCGCGATGGATCGAGTTGTCGCGCTCGGGCCCGAGCCAGAACACCTTGCCGCCGGGATGGCCGGCGACATACTGCCGGGTGAGGTCGCCGGAGGAGACGATGGCGTTGTAGACTTCGTCGGCGACGCCGAGCTTGCGGAGCTGTCGCTGCACGGAATCGGCCGGCCGCGGCGCGTTGGTGATCAGGATGACGGTGCCGCCCTGGCTGCGATAGCTATGCAGGGCCTCGCAGGCCTCGGGGAACGATTCCAGCCCGTTATGGACGACGCCCCAGATGTCGGAGAGCACGACCTCCTTGCCGCCGACGAGGTCGCGCAAACGCTCGACGAAATGCAGCCCGCTCATCGGCGGTCGCCTGCCAGCTGGCGTTCGGCCCGGGATCGCAACTCAGGCCGTGCCACTGATGCGGCGCGCCAGCGCGGCGTTGCCGACGGAGCGCGGCGACGCGGCGGAGCCGGAGGTCTGAGGTGCGATATTGCCGGCATCGGTATCCTGAATCTTCATGTCCTGCCCGGCACTTGCGCCGGCAGCGGTGCCGCCGGTAGCAGATGCGCCCTCCGGCCGCAATGGCCGCGGCGGCGCGAACAGGAAGCCCTGACCGAACCGGACATCGTAGTCGAGCAGGTCGACCACCGCGCGCTCGCCTTCGATCCGCTCCGCGATCAGGTCGATGCCGAAGCGGCCGAGCAGATCGGACAGGTCAGACGGATGGATGTCGGAGGCCGAGCTCTGCCTGGGATCGAGCAGCAGCGCCGCCGGCACCTTGATGTAGCGCACGCCGCGGTCGGCGAGGTCGCGCGGTTCGAAGCGCAGATCGGTGACGTGATCGATCGAGAAGCGGTAGCCGCGCTGCGCCAGTGCCGCGAGATGCTCGGTTTCGGTCGGACCTAGACTGCGCAAGGTGGACTGCTTGAATTCGAGCACGAAGGAGGACGCCAGCGCCCGGTTCGCCTCCAGGAAATCCAGGCATTGCGCGAAGGTCGTCGGATTGCTGAGCGTCACCGACGACAAATTGCAGAAGATCCCGACCTCCTTGTTGCGGACCATCAAGCGGCGCAGCACCTGGACGCAGCGCTGCATCACCATGCTGTCGATCCGCCCGATCAGCCCGCCGGCCTCGGCGATGCCGATGAAGTCCTCCGCGGTCAGTATCTGGTCGCGCGCGTCGCGCAGCCGCGTCACCGCTTCGTAGAAGCGCACCTTGCGCTGGGGCAGGGTGACGAGCGGCTGCAGATAGATGTCGACGCGATTCTCCTCGATCGCGCTTCTGATCGCGGCGAGGACCTGCGACGGGTGACGCGCGCCGGCAGGCTCGCTCATGACCGCAGCAGGCGCGGGCGCTGGAATAGCTGCGGGCGCTGGCGCCGACACAACCGGTGCGGCAGAGGTCGGCCGCGATCCGATCTGGTCGCGTGGCTCCGGCGGCCGGACCATGGGCGCCTGGCGCGCCGGCGCGGGGACCGGCGCTTCGGGCTGCAGGCTGGGTGCCATCGTCTGCTCGTGACGCAGCTCCCGCGCGGGCTCCGGGGTGAGCGGCTCGATGGCTTCATCGTGCAGAGCCGTCGCCCCCGGCGCGTCGCCGACGAGCATGTCCTCATGCTGGGCGACCGAGACGGCGAGCTGCTTGACCAGGCCGCCGAGCTCGTTGATCTCGCCGATCACGGCCTGCAGCCGGTCGGCGCCGGCCGAATTGGACGAGACGACGCGACCTTCGATCGCCTGCAAACGGCGGCCGAACTCGGCAACCTGACGGGCGAGATCGGCGGTGCCGCGGGAGAGATCGGCGATCTGGTTGCCGATGTCGGTGCGGTCGCGCAGCCGCATCGAGATCGCATTGTAGAGGATCAGGAAGGTCAGCGCCGTGAGGGACACGATCGCGGATTCCGAGCCTGAAATGCCGGCAGCAGAATAGAGAATCAGGCCCAGCGACGCTGCGACCAATACCATGCAGATGGCGACGAAAATCGTAGAAATACGGATCATGCTGCGCGACGCTCCCAACCGAGGCGAGTCTTAGCACCGTTGGTGATTCGCGAGGATAGCGGGTGCCTTTCAAAAGCCTGAAGATTGCGACGATTTCCAGCGATTCGTGTCATTTGCGCACGTTCCATGAGGTGGTCTGGCGCGCACAATGCCGACGGGTTGTACCCAAGGCCTGCAACGTCAAATCATGGCTCGATTTCGCAATGTTTCTGAGGGCGATATCTTAAAACGTGGCCGATCGGCGCCGAGCGATCCACCGGTCGCAGTGTAGTTGGCGCAATTGGACAGGCAGAACGACAGCAGCGATCAGCCGCCGATCAAAAGCCGGGCTGCGGTGACCGTGCCGATTGCAAGCCGGCGCGCGCAGCCCGCTCTGCCGCGAACATCAGGACGGCGCCCGCTGCGATCAGGATGAGGCCTCTGGCGTATCGGCGCGCTCTCAGGTCATTCCTTGCGCCGGTCATCCCGACGCTCGTCATCCTGATGCCTGCCACGCTGCCGCCGCCGTGCGGCGGCCCAGCCGAGCAGCAGCGCCGCGACGCCCAGGCCGACTGGCACGCTGACCACGGCACGGTTGCGCGCAGCAGCGCGGCGCGACGGCGCGAGCGGAATGGTGTCCGGATCGACCCCGTCGTGTGCAGGCTCTCGAATGAGCGGAGAGGCGATCGCCACACGCAGCCGGCTGGTGAGCGAGGGAAACTTCGGTGCCGGCCGTCGCAGCTTGATCATGGCGATCCCGGCGCAGAGCACGGCGATGAGCACCAGGATGCCGCCGATCACGCCGAAGGCCGGAAACAGCCCATATTTGATTTCGACCCAGCGAAACAGCGCATCCAGGCCGACCAGGCAGGCGGCGATCAGGAAGATGCCGGCGACCGCGAACAGGCCGGCTGCAACGGCGTAGGATGTCACCGTTCCCGTTGCCTGGTGGACGCGGTCACGCATGTAGGAGCGGGTGGCACGCTTGACCCGGTTGACCTTCATCTCCAACCCGGCCCGCAACAAATCACCTGGTGGCGCCAGCATGCGCGTAACCCTCCGATCGTCCATTGCTTTGGCGCGCCGTGACGAACGGCGCGCCTTGCCGGGAGAACGTGGCCGGATTTGGAAGGTTCCGATGGTGTCAGGCTTGGACCGCGGCGCGCTTCAGCCAATCGTCGAGCGTGATCGTCCCGATGCGTGCGCCGGGTCCTGTCGTCAGCGACTCGTTCGTCAGGACGGCACCAAAGTAATGCGCAGCGGGATCGCCGATCACGGTGCGGCGGTCTCCCTGCGCGGCAAGAAAACGCCGTGCGAACGCGTCCATACCGTCGCGTTCGGGACCGCCGACCTCCGTCGTGCCGTTCTGCGGTGCGCCGAGCACGACGTCGGTGAGCGCGGCGACGACATCATCAGACGCGATCGGTTGGAAATGCGCCGATGATAGGCGGATGGTGTCGCCCTCCGTGCCGCCGCCGATGATGGCGGGCAGGAACTCGAAGAACTGGGTCGCACGCAGCAGGCTGTAGGGAACGCCGGATTCCTTGATCAGCTTCTCCTGCGCCAGCTTGGCGCGCAGATAGCCGCTGTCCGGCAGCCGTTCCGAGCCCACGATCGACAGTGCGACATAATGGGAGACGCCGGCAGCCTTGCTCGCCGCGAGCAGATTGCGGCTGGATCGGTCGAAGAACTCCATCACCGGCTTGTCCTCGAAGGACGGCGAATTGGAGACGTCGACGACGGTGTCCGCGCCGAGCATGGCTTCGGCAAGCCCTTCGCGGGTGATGGTGTTGACGCCCGTGCTCGGCGATGCTGCGAGCACGTCGTGGCCGCGCTCGCGTAAGCTCTTCGCGAGCTTGCTGCCGATCAGGCCGGAGCCTCCGATAATGACGATCTTCATGATGATGTCTCCTGCGACAATCGACCGCGCTTCGCCGCGATCCCGGGAGAGCATGTTCTGAATTTGCACGGCGCGCTTTGCGGCTGGCCTGGATTTGTCTTGATTTTACCTTGTCGCGACGTCCAATTGCCGCCCGACGACGCGGGCGACGAGGAGGAGACGCGGTGCAGTTCCTGTTCGCGGATCACGCGCTCGATCTCGAGCGTCGCGAGCTCAGGCGCCAATCCGAGCCGGTCGCGGTCGGCCCGCAGGTGTTCGACCTGCTGGCCTATCTGATCGAAAATCGCGCGCGCGTGGTCAGCAAGGATGACCTGTTCGACCATGTCTGGAAGGGCCGTATCGTCTCTGAATCCACGCTCACCAGCCACATCAATGCCGCGCGCAAGGCGATCGGTGACAGCGGCCAGGACCAGCGGCTGATCAAGACCGTGATGCGCAAGGGCTTTCGCTTCGTCGCTGACGTGACCGAGGTCGTCGCATGCGAGGAGGCCGCGCCGGTCGAGCCGGCCACGGACGGTGTTCCGCCGGCAGAACCGCCGACGCTGCCCGACAAGCCGTCGATCGCGGTGCTCCCGTTCGATAATCTGAGCCGTGATTCCGAGCAGGACTATTTTGCCGACGGCGTGGTCGAGGACATCATCACCGCGCTGTCGCGGGTGCGCTGGCTGTTCGTGATTGCGCGCAATTCAAGTTTCGTGTTTCGGGGGCGAACCATCGACATCCGCGAGGTCGGGCGCGAGCTCGGCGTGCGTTATGTCGTCGAGGGCAGTGTGCGCCGGGCCTCGAATCGCGTGCTGATCACGGCGCAGCTGATCGACGCTGCGACTGGCGCGCATCTCTGGGCCGAGCGCTTCGAGAGCGCGCTTGACGATGTCTTCGAGCTGCAGGGGCAGGTCGCCGCCAGCATCGCCGGCGCCATCGCGCCGCAGCTCGAATTGGCAGAGATCGAGCGGGCCGGGAGCAAGCCGACCACGAGTTCTCAGCGCTTATGATTGCTATCTGCGGGGCATCGCGCATTTGCATCAGGGCAGCCGGTCCGCGATCACGGAGGCGATCGTGTTGTTTCGTGCAGCGATCGCACGCGACGAACGCTTTGGTGCCGCCCATGCGATGGCCGCCTGGTGTTACTTCTGGCGCAAGGTCTCAGGCTGGATGGAGGATCGCGAGCAGGAGCTCGCGGAAGGTATCCGGCTCGCGCGGCGCGGCGCCGAATATGGCCGTGACGACGCGGTGGCGCTGGCGCGCAGCGGTCATGCGCTGCTGCACCTCGCCGGCGAGATCGATGCCGGCATCGCACTGCTCGATCGCGCGCTGGTGCTCAATCCGAACCTCGCCTTTGCCTGGGCGCTCGGCGGCTATGCGCGGATGTGGGATGGCGACATCGACGGCGCGCTGACGCGCTTCACCCAGGCGATACGGCTCTCGCCGCTCGATCCGGAGATGTACCGGATCAAGGCCGGCATCGCCGCGGCGCACATGTTCGCCGGCCGCTATGATCTTGCCTCGTCATGGGCGGAGGAGGCATTCCTGCAGATGCCGAGCTTCCTGATGGTGCTCGCGGTGATCGCGGCCTCGCATGCGCTGGCCGGCCGCGAGATCCGGGCGCAGCAGGCGGTGGCGCAGTTGCGCGAGCTCGATCCACATCTGCGGGTTTCGAATTTGTTGGATTATCTCGTGATCCGCCTGCCGGAGCATCAGGAGATTTTTATGGACGGCCTGCGCAAGGCGGGCCTGCCGGAGTGAGGCGGGGCATGAAATGAAAATGGCGGCCGCGAGGGCCGCCATTGATCTCTCTATCCCTCCTTGCGAGCGAAGCAACGTGTCCGCCGTCGCTCTTCGGGCTATGGCGGACAAGTCGTCGCTTGCGCTCCTCGCAATGACGAGACAATTACGCCACGGCCTTGATGACCTTGCCGACCTTGTCGATGATCTCGCCGATCTGGGCCTCGGTGATGATCAGCGGCGGGGTCAGCGCCAGCGTGTCGCCGGCGATGCGCAGCATCAAATCGTTGTCGCGGAATGCGGTCTCCATCGCCTGATAGCCGCGCTTTCCGACCGCGTCCGGCAGCGGCGCAAGGTCGATGCCGGCAGTGAGACCGACGGTGCGGATGTCGACCACATTGGGCAGGCCCTTCAGGCTCATCACGGCATCGGCGAATTTCGGCTCGAGCGTCTTGGCACGCTCGAACAGCTTCTCGTCGCGGTAGATGTCGAGCGTGGCGAGGCCGGCGGCACAGGCGATCGGATGGGCCGAGTAAGTATAGCCATGGGTAAACTCCACGACGTGCTCCGGGCCGCTCATGAAGGCGTCGTGGATGGTGCCGCTCGCGATCACGCCGCCCATCGGCGCGGCACCGTTGGTGACGCCCTTGGCGAAGGTGAGCAGGTCAGGCGTGACACCATAGCGCTCGGCGGCAAACGCGTGGCCGAGACGGCCGTAGCCGGTGATGACCTCATCGAAGATCAGCAGGATGCCGTGCTTCTGGGTGATCTCGCGCAGGCGCTTGAGATAGCCCTTCGGCGCTGGGATCACGCCAGTCGAGCCGGCCATCGGCTCGACGATGACGGCGGCGATGGTGTTGGCGCCGTGCAGGTTGACGAGGTTCTCCAGCTCGTCGGCAAAGTGCGCGCCGTATTCCGGCTCGCCCTTGGTGAAGGCCTGCTTCTCGCGGTCATAGGTCGCGGGAATGTGGTCGGTGCCGGTCAGGAGATTGCCGAACAGCTTGCGGTTGCCGACGATGCCGCCGACCGAGGTGCCGCCGAAGCCGACGCCGTGATAGCCGCGAACGCGGCCGATCAGGCGGGTGCGGCTGCCCTGGCCGTTGATCTGGTGATAGGCCAGCGCCATCTTCAGCGCGGTGTCGGCAGCTTCTGAACCGGAGTTGCAGAAGAACACGTGGTCGAGGCCGGCCGGCGCGAGATCCGCAATGCGGCTGGCGAGCTCGAAGGCCTGGGGAATGCCGAACTGGAACGGCGGCGCGTAGTCCAGCGCCTCGGCCTGCTTGGCGATCGCAGTCGCGATCTCAGGTCTGCCGTGGCCGGCGTTGGAGCACCACATGCCGGAGGCGGCGTCGATGATGTGGCGGCCGTCGACGGTGATGTAGTGCATGCCCTTGGCGCCCGCGAGCAGGCGCGGGTTCTTCTTGAAGGCGCGGTTCGCGGTGAATGGCATCCAATGCGCGGCAAGATCGTTCGGAACGGCGGTGGGGCGGGGGCTCTTGTCCAGCATGGTGACCTCTTCGAACCTTCAGGTGATGCGACGGCGACAGCACAATCCGCAACGTCAGGCGAGCGGATTGCCTTGACGGATCGCGCGTGAATGATTCTGGACGGAACGGCGTCATCGCTGCTGACGGCAGCCGCGAGTCCAGCTCAGCAACAAGCTATCAGTTTCGGACGCGGACGAAAACGTCAAAGCACCGGCGTTCCTGCCACCCTGCTGGGCGGTTTGTGCACAGCGGGTGCGCGTGGGTGGTGCCCATGCAGCGGCAGGCACCAGTCAGTGCAGAGCGGGCACCAATTAATTCAAATTCGCGGCGGCGATCCAGAACACCTCGCCTTCGGAATCCTCGGTATCCAGCCACAGCAGCGGCAGATCGGGATAGGCGGCCTCGATCTGCGGCCGGTCGCGGCCGACCTCGCAGAGCAGGCCGCCTTCGGCGGTTAGATGGTCACGGGCCTGCTCGAGGATACGGTGGATGATGGTCAGGCCGTCAGTCCCACCGTCGAAGGCCAGCGCAGGCTCGGCGCGGCACTCCGGCGGCAGCGCCGCCATGCCTTCGGCATCGACATAAGGCGGATTGGTGATGATCAGGTCATAGCGGCGGCTGGACAACGGCGCGAACAGATCGCCGCGATGCAGCGTGATCTGCTCGTCGAGCCCGTAATCGGCGACGTTGCGCGCCGCAACAGCCAGCGCATCCTTCGAAATGTCGACGGCCTCGATCGTGGCATTGGGGAAATGGCGGCTGGCGAGGATCGCAAGGCAGCCAGAGCCGGTGCAGAGATCGAGCACGCTCTCGACCGTCAGGGGATCGTCGATCAGCGAGGTGCCTTCCGACTCGGCGCCGCCGAAATGCGAGTCCAGCAGTTCGCCGATGAAGGAGCGCGGCACGATGACGCGCTCGTCGACATAGAACGGCAGGCCGCGCATGTAGACCTTGTTGACCAGATAGGCAGCCGGTTTGCGCGTGGTGACGCGTGCGGCAATCAGATCGAGGATGGTGTTGCCCTCGGCTGCGGTGACGCGCGCGGTCGCAAAGCTCTCGAACTGGTCGGGATGCAAATGCAGCGCCTCACTGATCAGGAACGCGGCCTCAGCCACGGAATCGGTGGTGCCGTGCGCGAACACCAACCCCGCTTGCTGGAAGCGGCTCACGGCATAGCGGACGTAATCGAGCACGGTCTGCAGCTCGCCTGCGCCGACCTTCGGCAGCTTTGGCTCGGCGGCTTTGCGGGGCGTGGCTTTCTTTGCAGGCTTCTTCAGCGATTGGGCCATCAGGATTTCCAGCGCGCCGACGCGTCATCGTCGTGGCTCTTGGCTTCGACCCAGGTGCCGCCGCCTTCCGGCTTGTCCTCGAGCTTCCAGAACGGCGCGTTGGTCTTCAAATAGTCCATCAGAAACTCCGCGGCCTCGAATGCCGCCTGGCGGTGGCTGGAGGCGGTCACCACCAGCACGATGTTCTGGCCCGGCGTAATGCGCCCGTAGCGGTGGATGATGGTGAGACCCTGCAGCGGCCAACGCGCCAGGGCCTCGTCGGCGTGGCGCTTGATCTCGGCCTCGGCCATGTCAGGATAATGTTCGAGCGTCAGCGCGGTGAGACCATCATCGGCGCGGCAAAGGCCGGAGAAGGAGACGACCGCGCCGATATCGGTGCGGCCGGCGCTCAAGCCCGCGATCTCGCGCGCGATGTCGAAATCCTGTTCTTGGACGCGAATGGTGGCGATGGCGGTCATGGTCTCACGACTACCCGTCCGACGCGCGCTTGTCACGCGTGGTAAAGAACCTCAGCCGCCGGTCATCGGCGGGAAGAACGCGATCTCGCGTGCACCGGCGATGGCCGCATCGGCCTGCACATGGGCATGGTCGATCGCGGCGCGGATCACTTTCGGCTTCTCGAACGCATAGGCGTAGGTTTCGCCCTGGTCCGACAGCCAGGCGATCAGCTCGCCGACGGTGCGTACATCGGCCGGCGGCTCGACCGTCTCCTCGGCCTTCCCGACGCGCTCGCGCACCCAGGCGAAGTACTTCACCTTCATCGCGCGTCTTCTTGGATCAGGTGATGAATGCCGGCGCGGAAATAGTCATAGCCGGTGTAGATCGTGAAGATCGCCGAGGCCCACAGCAACAGCAGGCCGATCTGCGTCACCACCGGCACCACCATGTCGCCGGCCTCCCCCGCGAGCAGGAAGCCGATCGCCACCAGCTGCATCGTGGTTTTCCACTTGGCGAGCTTGGTCACCGGCACGGACACGCGCAGTGCGGCGAGGTATTCGCGCAGGCCCGAGACCAGGATCTCGCGGCACAGGATCACGATGGCGGCCCATAATGTCCAGCCGTGGATGATACCGTCGGCCGCCAGCATCAGCAGGCAGGAGGCGACCAGAAGCTTGTCGGCGATCGGATCGAGCATGCGGCCGAATGCCGATTGCTGGTTCCAGATGCGCGCATAATAGCCGTCGAGATAATCGGTGACCGCTGCGGCGATGAACACCGCGACCGCGACCCAGCGCAGCCACAACGGATAGTCCATGATCGACTGGGCATAGATACAGCCGACCACGACCGGGATCGCGGCGATCCGCGCACAGGTCAGGATATTCGGCAGGGACATCGAGGTCCGGGCGGTGCCGCGGGCGGTCGCAATGTTCATCCGGTTTACCAATACTTCTATCGTGCGAACGTCAACCGTAGAGCGCTTTTGACCCCGCGGAGATGACGAGGATATTACGCGAATTGCAAACAAGGCCTTGCGAACATAGGAATTGCGACGCGGACGGCAACATGCCGCGACGCTTCGTTCATCAAACCGGTCGCGCGGGCGCCAGACCTGGGCGGCCGGAGCACGACTAGATCGCCTCCGCGCCATGAACCGCGCACCAATGCGCCAGTCGCTCGGCAAAAATCCGGTCCCTGACGAAATGGAGCTCCTCGTCCTCGATCCGCTCGATCATTTCGAGCGTGAAAGCGTCTGGGCCGTGCGCGTTCCATGCGGCCTGCAGGCAGGCGTGCGGGCTGGTGCCCTGCCGCAGGGTGAACCAGAGCTTGTTCTGGACCTTGTCCAGATCGGCGGACCGTCCGATCCAGCGCTGGCCCAATGGCCGACACAGTACGGCATAGATGCCGCCTGCGGTCTTGCGTTCCTTGTAGGCGGCAATCGCTGCCTTGCGTTCGTCGCGGTTCATCCGGTTGCCTCGCTGCCAGTCGCGCAAGCTGTAGTGGATATTTATATCCGGGTAAATATAGGATTGGAGCGCCGACACGAAAGTTATTCCTTACATATGATTGATCCGTTTGACGGGCCAAAATGGACATGTAAGGATTGGCTGACAGATGCGCACAGGGCGCGTGGCAGCAAATGGTGACCGATTGCTGGACAAGCTGACGGCGCTGGCAAACCCAATCCGGCTACGGATCCTGGCGGCGTTGCAGCTCAACGGGCGCAACTATGTCAGCCAATTGGCGCGCGATCTCGGCATCAGCCGCCCGTTGCTGCATCTTCACCTGCGCAAGCTCGAAGATGCAGGACTGGTCACGAGCCAGCTCGAGCTCTCCACGGATGGCAAGGCGCTGAACTACTTCGACATTACTCCCTTCAATCTCATCCTCACGCCGTCGTCGATCGCCGATGCGGTCCAGACGCTCACCTGCCCACAACTCCCACCGGAAGGAGACCATCATGGCTGAGAAGGCCGCCATCTTCCTGCTCGTGACGATCCTCGTCCTCGTCACCGTCATCCTGATTTTTGCGATGAAATATGTTGCGGCGGTGCGTCAAGCCGGACTGCGGGTCGCAAGCGACGGCGCCTATCGCGCCTTGGCAGAAAAGGCCGCGACGGCGCAGGAGACGAGCGCAGAGGTGCTGGAAGCCCTGAAGGGCACTCTGGTTCAGATCGACATGCGGCTCGCCCATGTCGAGAAGGTTCTGAAGGAGGTCGAATGATGCACCCTCAGCAACGCGCCGAACAGCTGTCGCAGCTGCGGCGGATGCGCATCATCTCGCTGATCGAGGGCTGCACATTGCTGCTACTGGTTCTGGTGGCGGTGCCCCTGAAACATCTCGCCGGCTTACCCATTGCGACCCGGGTCATGGGACCGATACACGGTCTGGCGTTCCTGACCTATGTCTGGATGCTGATCCAGACGGTGTCCGGCGGTGGCTGGTCGAGGTCGGAGACGACCCGGCTCGTCGCGGCCGCCTTCATTCCGTTCGGTGCATTCGTCAACGAGCGCGCGCTGGCGCGGCGTCAGGCGCAACTCGGCACGTCTTGCTGACCGATGGCTTATCTCTGCTTAAAGGCGATTCATGTCGCAGCGGTCCTGTGCTGGATAGGCGGGCTGTTGACCGCTGCCGTGACCATCGCTGCGGTCTCGGCCATGAGAGCAGATCCGGCTGCACCGGGCCGGACGACTGTCGTCGAAGTGGTCCGCAGCTGGGAACGGCGCGTGACCTTGCCGGCCATGCTGGTCGCGTGGGGCGCGGGGCTTGTGCTCGCCATGCAGGGCCAATGGTTTGGCGCCCCTTGGCTGACATTCAAGCTCGCTCTCGTGCTCGCGCTCTCCGCCCTCTATGGCGTGCTGTCTGGAACTTTGCGGCGGCTCGCCGGATCCGACGCGCCGCCACTGTCTTGGCTGCAACATGCGCCGCTGTTCATCATTGGCGGCGTCACGGCGATCGTCGTGCTTGTGATCGTCAAACCGTTCTGACCACATCCGGCCGCGGTGCCGCGTCTTACCAGGACGGCCAGAAACCCAGCGTTTGCGGTGGGGCCGGACGATAATATTGCTGGCCGCCGCGCCGGCGCACATAGTTCGATTGGGGTTGTTGCGGCTCCCAGCTGCGCTGGAAGAACGAGCCGGAACCGTCATCATCCGACTCCTCGCGGCTCACCACGACATCCGCCGACGGCTGGCGCGTGATGAAACCGCCCTGGGGTTGGTTGCTCAGCACCGCGACGAACTCGGTACGGTAATTGGTCTCTTCGCTGAGCCGCTCGTCCGAGATGACGATCGAGGACCGCGGCAATGCGGTCGGAGCGATGCGATCGAGCACCTCCTGCGGGATGGTGATGCGGTCGAGCGCGTCCTTGGCATTGTCGCCATCGTCGATCGAAACCACGCTCCAGCGCAGGCCGGCGCCATCGCGCGCCATCGCCGTGAAGATGTGCGTGCCGATCGGCTTGTTCGGATCGCGGATCGCGATCGGAACCTCGATGCTGGCGTCGAACACTTCGCCGCCGCCGTCGCGCGCCGGCTTGTGGGTGTTGCGCCGGACGTAAAGCTTCTGGGTGGCGCGGCTGATGTAGACCGAGACCGGTTCGAGCGCGAGCTTGGCCTCCGTCGCGGCCTTGGCGGTATCGGCTTTGTTGGCCTCGGCGGCCTTGGCGGTCTCCTTTGCCGCGGCGGCCGCGTCGAGCTTGGGTTGCGCGTCGGCCTTGGCGGTGTCGAACTGCGTCGCTGCGGCTGTGGCCTTAGCGGCGGCCTTCTGCTGCAGGTCCGTGGCGCGGGCCTTGGACTGATCGGTCTTGGCGGCGGCGAGCACCTTGTCGAAATAAGCGAGATCGGCCGCGGTGCGGGCCTTCGCCCGTTCCAGTTTTTTCAGCGAGGTCGTGAGGGCGGCCGTGTCGCGCGTTGCCATCGCGGCGGCTGCTTTCGCCTCGTCCGCCGCTGCCGCGGCCTCTGCTGCGGCGCGGGACGCCGTCTCGGCGCGTCCGGAAGCCGCCGCGATGGCGTCGGCGTTCGGCTGGAACAGGACTGGATGCGAAATGTCCACCGGCTCCGGATCGTTGGGCGCGATGATCACCCGCATTCCGATTCGGGTCTTGTCGAACAGCTTCTCGGCAAAGCCGTAGGGCATCCGCACGCAGCCATGCGAGGCCGCATAGCCGGGCAGCGGCCCACCATGCAGCGCGATCCCGTTCCAGGTCAGGCGCTGCATGTTCGGCATCCAGGCATCATCGTAAAGCGTCGAATGGTGGTCCTTGTCCTTCTCGAGGACGGCGAAGACGCCGGCCGGCGTCTCACGGTCCGTGATCCCGCTCGACACCGGTGCGCGATAGATCCAGCCATCGGCGTCGTAGAACGTCACCTTCTGGGCCTTCAGCGACACGATCGCCATGATCGGCTCGCCGGCCTGGCGCGGCGCCGTGGCCTCGGTGGCATGCGCAGGGCGCGCCGATCTCGCCGTGGCGGTCGTCGTCAACGCCGTCAACGCGGCGATTGCCGCCAGCGTCGCCATCGCGGGAAGTCCCCGACGCCGCATCGCTCCCGTGGATCGCGTCATCGGACATCGGTTGACCATATTACACCCCGGTTGGGCGCCTGCCGGCGCTTACGTATCTGATCGTTATATGCTCGATCCTGCTTGGGGGTGAAGTAAGGCGGCACCGACTTTGTTCCGCGTGGCCCGCCCAGAGCGCATGCCTAACTTGCTTGGCTGTGAAAATACTCGAAAATCTTCCGCGCGCTCTCCGCGCTAACGCCCGGCACCTTGCCGAGATCGGCGATCGAGGCGCGCTCGATCTCCTTCAATGTGCCGAAATGGTGGAGCAGCGCGCGCTTGCGTGACGGACCGATGCCGGGGATCTCCTGCAGGCCAGCCTCGCGGATGTCCTTCTTGCGGAGCTTGCGATGCGAGCCGATCACGAAGCGATGCGCCTCGTCGCGCAGGCGCTGGATGAAATACAGCACGGGATCGCGCGGCTCGAGCTTGATCGCCTCGCGCTCGGGGATGAACAGGGTCTCGCGCCCGGCATCGCGGTCCGGGCCCTTGGCGACCGACATCAGCGCCACGTTGGTGACGCCGAGCTCGGTGAAGATCTCGCGGACGGCGTTGAGCTGGCCGCGGCCGCCGTCGATGATGACGAGGTCCGGCCATTGCTGCACGTCGTCATCCTTGGCGCGGGCGCTGTCTTTCTCCGACGGCGCGATCAGCCGCTTGAAGCGGCGCTGCAGCACCTCCTTCATCATCCCGTAATCGTCGCCCGGCGTCAGCCCTTCCGAGCGGATGTTGAATTTGCGGTACTGGTTCTTCATGAAGCCGTCGGGGCCGGCGACGATCATGGCGCCGACCGCGTTGGTGCCCTGGATGTGGCTGTTGTCGTAGACCTCGATCCGCTTCGGCACCTGCGGCAACTGAAGCGTCGCGGCCATCGCGTCGAGCAGCCGGCTCTGGGTTGCGGTGTCGGCGAGCTTGCGCCCCAGCGCCTCGCGCGCATTGGTCAGCGCATGCGCGACCAGCTCCTTCTTTTCGCCGCGCTTCGGCCAGGACACTTCGACCTTGTGGCCGGCCTTGACGCAGAGCGCTTCCGACAAGAGCTCGGTCTCCTCGATCTCGTGCGAGAGCAAAATGAGCTTCGGCGGCGGCTTGTCGTCATAGAACTGCGCGACGAAGGCGCCCAGCACCTCCTCCGGCGTGAACGACTTCTCCGCGCGCGGGAAATAGGCGCGGTTGCCCCAGTTCTGCCCGGTGCGGAAGAAGAACACCTCGACGCAGGAATAGCCGCCCTCCTGGTGGATGGCGAACACGTCGGCCTCTTCCACCGTACGCGGATTGATGCCCTGTTGCGACTGGATCGCCGACAGCGCCGCGAGACGGTCGCGATAGACGGCCGCGGTTTCGAATTCGAGCTCGCCTGAGGCCTTCTCCATCTCGCTCGCGAGCAGCTGCTTCACCGCATGGCTGCGCCCCGAAAGGAAGTCCGTCGCCTCGCGCACCAGCTCGGTATAGCCGGGGAAGTCGATCTCGCGGGTGCACGGGCCGGCGCAGCGCCGGATCTGGTACAGCAGGCAGGGGCGGGTGCGGCTCTCGAAGAAGGAATCGGTGCAGGAGCGGATCAGGAAGGCACGCTGCAGCGCCGTGATGGTGCGGCCGACCGCACCGGCGGACGCAAATGGGCCGAAATAACGGCCGGGCCGCGACTGCGCACCGCGATGTTTCAGGATCTGCGGCGCCCAATGGTCGCCGGTGAGCAGGATGTAGGGAAACGACTTGTCGTCGCGCAGCTGCACATTGAAGCGCGGCTTCAACTGCTTGATCAGATTGGCTTCCAGCAGCAGCGCCTCGGTCTCGGTGCCGGTGGAGATGATCTCCACATTCACGGTCGCCGCGATCATGCGCAGGATGCGCGCCGGCAATGGCGCGTTGACGCGCGCGTAGGACGACAGCCGCTTTTTGACGTTCTTGGCCTTGCCCACATAGAGCACGTCGCTGTTCGCATTCAGCATGCGATAGACGCCGGGCGAGGTCGGTGCGAGCCGCACCGCCTGCTCGATCGCGGCATGGCCGATCGCCAGCGGACCTTCGCCGACGGTCTCGAAACTCTCCTCCGTCAGGTCCGGCAGGCGCCCTTCGTCATCCTCCTCGACGGCACGAATATCCGTGGGATCGATGTCGGACGAGTCGAGACTGTCCGGCGGCAGGTCGGCCGCGGCGCCGCGTTTGCTGTCGGGCGCAGCCTCTGGCGCGACTTCGGGCGCCACTTCAAGCGCCTTGTCAGACGCCTTGGACGGATCGGAACTGTGGGTGGTCATAGCTGCGAATTTAAGCGCTCGTGGCCGGCGCCGCCAGCAATCGGATCGGCCATCGGCCGATCCATGCACAGGCCGTGCAATTACAAGGCTTTGTGGGGTAACGCTTCATTAAGGACGTTAATTGCGCGGTAACCCGGCTTAATGACGCTTTAACTTAAAACTCTCGATAAATCCTCCCGAAATAAGCTGCAGTTTCGTAACCATGAACGCTTGGGCGAGCCCATACGGGCGCTTCGCGGGAACGTGGCGGCAGCGGTGTCTCGTGGAGAAGTCGATGAACAGGTTCGTTGTTGTGGGTGCCGTGGCGTTGGCGGCGGTCGGTTGCGTGGGGACGGCGCAGGGCGCCGACCTCGGCTATGCACCGCGCGCGCCCTACACCGTGAACCAGCCACTCGACGCCTATAGCTGGGCCGGACCCTATCTCGGCGGCACGCTCGGCTACGAATGGGGTACCGTCGGCAACAATCCGACCAAGCCGTCCGGCATCACCGGCGGCGCCGAAGCCGGCTACAATTGGCAGAACGGCCCGTGGGTGTTCGGCATCGAGGGCGACATCAACCTGACCGGTGCCGACGATACGTTCGCGCCGTGGAAGTTTTCCAACCCATGGTTCGGCACCGCGCGCGGCCGCATCGGCTACGCCTTCAGCAACATCCTGTTTTACGGCACCGGCGGTCTTGCTTTCGGCGAGCTGAAGGGCCTGACCTTCGGCGGCGTCTCGGAATCGCATACGACCGCTGGCTGGACGCTCGGCGCCGGCACCGAGGTCGGCCTAACGCGGAACTGGACCGCCAAGATCGAATATCTTTATGTCGATCTCGACAACAGCAATTTCGTGGTTACGGGGGCGAAGAACGACTATCGGTTTGGATTGGTCCGCGCAGGCGTCAACTACCATTTCTGATAGGAAGAAGAAACTACAACAACAGACCTTCCGGCCGCGCGAGCGGCCGGAATTTTTTTGCCCGCAATCGTTCGCAAGCTCATTCAGCGCTCGTCCGCGCGCGCATCTTTCGGCGCACCAACAGACGAATCCGCTCCACACCTCATCCGGCTCCGCTGCCGGCGGCTCACAGGATCAAGCGATGAACAAAAGGATGTCCCGCATCCCGGTTCGGACCCTCGCCGGACACCCGGCGGCAAGCCGGACCGGCTGACGTTGCCAACCGAGCTCTACGACGACAGCACCAGATTGACCGCCTTGGGGCCTTTACCCTTCTTGTCCGGCTCGACCTCGAACGTGATACGCTGTCCCTCGGTCAGATCCTTCAGGCCCGCGCGTTCCACCGCCGTGATGTGCACGAACACATCTCGTCCACCATCGTCCGGTTTGATGAAGCCGTAGCCGCGCTCGCCGTTGAAGAACTTGACCGTCCCAGTCATGGCCATCGGGAAACTCCTCCCCCGCATTGCTTCCTCCACTGCGCAAACATGCGCAGTGTCCGACCGGACATTCACTTTGTCGGAAAGCGTGGCCACCTTGACGTGTCGGCTTTATGAGCCCAATCCGTCCGGATTCTTGTTAGGCCTTGATCACCCCGCCGCAACCATTCGCGGTAGCGGAACGTAAAGCCAGTCTTACAACTGCGAGCATAATACGGTTCCGCGGCGATTGACTACGGATTTTCCGCGGTAGGATGCTTCAAGGTTTTGGGAACTCCAACCTGTAGCGGGCGGCGCCACCTTGACCGAGCGGCTTCTGCAATTCGGGTAGTAGAAGTCTGAGTTCGTCGTGCAGCGTCCAGGGCGGATTGACGACGAGCAAGCCTGTCGATGTCAGCCCTTCGCCTTCGATCTGCGGTCCGGTGCTGAATTCGATCCGCAACAGCTTGGCGGGCGGCTTCGATGCGGCGGTGGCATCAGTGACGCGGTCGGCCAGGTCGTCGGTGGCGCGCCGGCTCTTCGCCGGATACCACAGCACGTAGGTGCCGGTCGGCCATTTGGCGAAGGCAATGGCGAAGCGATCGGCCATCCGTTCGAACTCGTCCTTGGCCTCAAAGGGCGGATCGATCAGCACCAGGCCACGGCGCTCGTTCGGCGGCACAAAGGCGGGCAGGGCGGTCCAGCCATCGAGATCGACGACGCGCGCCTGGGTATCGCGGCGGAGCGCGTCGATCAGGTGCTTGCGCGGCACGGGCGCCAGCTCGCAGAGCGTCATGCGGTCCTGCGGCCGCAGCAACGCGCGCGCGATCAATGGCGAACCGGGATAGGTGGTGAGCGCGGCCGGACTGTTGAACGACCGGACGATATCGAGATAGGGCGCGATGAGAGGATAGGCCTGTTCGGTGAAGCGCGCCTGCAGGATGCGGGCGATCCCGGTCAGCCATTCGCCGCTGCGGCTCGCCTCCTCGCCCGTGAGGTCATAGAGGCCGGCACCGGCGTGGGTGTCGATCACACGGAAGGCGGCCGGCTTGTCCTGCAAATAGGTCAGGATCCGCACCAGCACGATATGCTTGATGACATCGGCGAAGCTGCCGGCATGGAAGGCGTGTCGGTAGTTCATGGCTCTGAGTTACGCCATCGGCCGGTGAATGTAATCCCGTATTGTCCGATGAACGCCGGTATTGGAGGCGTCATTCCGGGTTCAACGCTCCGCGTTGCCGCGGAATCTCGGAATTCCCCGATCCGCAATTGCGCACCTGTGGTCTGGTCCTTCGGACCGTCCCGGAATGACGTCGTGATCGTGCTCGCGCGGACTACCCGCCCCGGATCGGCGGCATCGTCACCTCGTCGCGGCGGCAGGCCTGGTGATCGACTTCGTCGCAGGCGCGGAATTGCAGATCCTTGGAGAGGCAGATCCTGACCTCGCTGAGCCGAGTGCGGTTGCAGGTCACGGCGATGCCGGCATTGCTCAGGCCTGGATTGGCCTTGATGAAGGCGTCCTCGACTGCAGCCGGGGTCACGGTCTTTGTGTCCGACAGATCGAGGAAGTCGTCCGGGATCTTGATCGCGGCGCGCGCCTTGCGGATGGTCTCGAAATAGGCCTTGGCGGCAAGGCCGGAGCAGGTGCCGTGTTTATCCCACTCGTTGTAGATCAGGCCCGGCGCCGGCATCAGGTCGAGCATCGACACCATGATGTTGCGCGCCAGCCGCGGCGAGGGCTGCTCGCAATATTCGGGATAGCCGCTCTCATATTGCGGCCACAGCCCATGCACGACGAAAGAGAAGGGCCGGCCGCTGCACTGCTGCGAGGGCCTGCCGCTGCCGCGCTCCTCGGCTTCGGCACAGAACGACGGCGACCAGGACAGCGACAGCACATAGAAATCGAACGCGCCCGGCGCGTTCTGGCGGCGGTCCTCGGCATGAGCCGGTGCCAGGCCGGCGACCACGCCGGTAAGCACGAGGGCGGCGATCAGACGAAACGGCTTGGCAAAGCCGGCAGCGGATTCGAGCAGGCAATCGAACATGGCAAGCTCCCTGGACATCACAGGAACTTTAACAGGCGATTGGAACATTTCAAGAACGAATTCGCCGCGTGCTCGAGAGCGACGCGGCGAGGTGGATGGGCTCAGATATTCAGGCTCGGCCGATCGGTGCCGCGCAGAGATTAGGGCGTCTTATCAAGGCTTGGCGGCGCGGCAGGCCGGATTGTAGGCCCAGTTGCGGTCGAGGCCGACCACGCAGAATTCGACGCCCTGGCCGTAGCCGGCGAAGCCGCCGTCCTCGATGATCGAGAAGTTGACCGTGCGAACCTTGCCGTCGCTGACCATGGCGCGACCGGTGCAGTAGCGGCGCGGAATGTTGTCCGACTGCCAGGGGCGGAAGGCGATCTCGTGGACGTTGGCATAGCCGGTGATGGTCAGTGCCGAATTCCAGAAGGAGCTTTCCTTTTCGCCGAAATCATGGGTGATCGCCGGCAGGGCGGCCTCGCAGGGGGCGACGCGCCCATCATATTTCGGGCCCGATAGCCAGAAATTCAGCTCCAGCGGGTTGGCGGCGCGCGCCGGCGCACTGGCGGCGAGAAGACCGAGCGCAGCACCGCAGGCGGCGCCGAGAACAGTGAGAAACGTGCTGTGAGTGCGCATGGGCCGTCCGCAGGGCTGATCCAGGAGGAGGGGACCGTGCCGTGCCGGCCATCGCAGGTCAAGTGCAACGCGGCAACACTCCACGACTTGTATCGGCGCGGCAACCCTGCCGTCCTTTCCTTGCGCGCCGAGGCATCCTAGATTGCCGAAAGACGATGGAGAATCTGATGCGAATGTTGAAGGCGATGGGTCTGGTCGCGGGGCTCGGCCTGCTGGCGGCGGTGCCGGCCAAGGCCGATTTGTTGCCGGTACCGGCATTCAAGGGCAATGACACCGGCGGCATCATTGCCTATTCGCTGGCGCAGACGGCGGATGCGCGGCAGATGGCGGTCGAGCACTGTGCCTCCTACGGCAAGGTGGCGAAATTCCTTGCGGTCGACCGGCAGTATGGCGGTTATCTGTCGTTCTCCTGCCGCTGGGTGCCCTATGGCTCGGCGCAGCGGCCGCTGCGTACGCTCGACTGAGATCGTCTCGACTGAGATCGCCCTTACTCCTGTCTTGATGCCGGATGACGAAGCATGGCGCGCGTGTTCGGTGTACTCGGTCTTTGCTGCTGCCTGCTGGCCTTGCTGCCGGCCGGCGCCGCCTTCGCCGATGAACTGCCGGTTCGCAAGGCCGGCCTGTGGGAGATGAAGACGGTCAGGACCGGCTCGCGGGCGCCGGACTTGACGATGCAGCAATGCACCGATGCGACGACGGACAAGGACTTGAACAGCTCGTTGTCGCCGCTTGCGAAGCTGGTCTGCTCCAGGCAGGACATCCAGAAGACCGCAAACGGCTACACCGTCGATGCGGTCTGCGGCGCCGCCGGCGTGTCGATCACCTCGCACACAGAGATATCAGGTGATTTCAACTCAGCCTATACGGTCAATGCTCGCTCGCATACCGAGAAGGGACCGGGCGGAAAGCCGCTCGACACCATGACCAGGATCGAGGCGAAATGGGTGGGCGCCTGCAAGCCGGATCAGAAGCCCGGCGACATCGTGATGCCCGGCGGCATCAAGATGAACGTCAAGGATCTTGAAAAGCTGAAGGCGCTGATTCCCGGCGTGAAGTAACAAATACGGCGTCGTCCCGGCGAACGACGGGCGAGGATGAGGACGCGCCTGTCTCAACAACAGCGGTGTTGCGTTGCCCGTCGTTCACTTGGCCGGGACGACAGTTGTCGCGGCAGCGTTCAAACCGGAATCCTGACCGTGCCGCGCAGGCCGCCCATCGGGCTGTCGCCGAGCATGATGTCGCCGCCATGGGACCGGGCGATGTCGCGGGCAATCGCGAGCCCTAAGCCCGTGCCGCCCTCGTCCTGATTGCGCGCGTCGTCGAGCCGCAGGAACGGCTTGAACACCTCCTCGCGCATCGCAGGCGGAATGCCGGGACCGTCATCGTCGACGGTGACCGTCAAATAGCGATGATCGCGGTGGCCTGATATGGCGATCTTGTCGGCGTAGCGCGCGGCATTGGAGACGAGATTGCCGAGGCAGCGCTTCAGCGCCGCCGGCTTGACGATCACCACCGGCAGCCCGCGGAAGGCAACGGATGCCGAGTGGCCATTGCGCTCGGCATCGCTGCGCAGCTCTTCGAGTGCAGCCGAGATGTCGGTCGGTTGCGCGACTTCGCCATTGTCACCGCGCGCGAAGGCCAGATAGTCCTCGAGCATGCCGGACATCTCGTCGATGTCCTTGCGCATGGCGTCGATCTCCGGACTGTCGCCGAGCAGCGCCAGCTCCAGCTTGAAGCGGGTCAGGATGGTGCGCAGATCGTGGCTGACGCCGGCGAGCATCGCGGTGCGCTGCTCCATCGTGCGCTCGATACGCGCCTTCATCTCGAGGAAGGCGTGGGCCGCGCGCCGCACCTCGCGCGCGCCGCGCGGGCGGAAGTTCGGCGCCTCGCGGCCCTTGCCGAAGCTTTCGGCCGCATCCGCAAGCCGCAGGATCGGCTTGATCTGGTTGCGCAGGAACAGCACCGAGACGATCAGCAGGATCGATGAGGTGCCGACCATCCAGAACAGGAAGATGTCGGTATTGGAGGCGTAGGCCGCGCTGCGCTGCGCGAATACGCGCATCACGGAATCATCGAGCGCGATGCGGATCTCGACCAGATTGGAGCGGCCGACAGTATCGATCCAATAGGCGCGGCTGATCTGGCGGCCGATCTGTCCCGACAGCGATTGGTCGAGCAGATTGAAGAACGGCTTCGGTCCCGGCGGCGGAATGTCGCCCGGCGGCAGGAAGTCGACCACGAGATTGAGCCGCTGCTGCGCGATGCGGCGGAGCATCGCGTGATCCTTGTCCTGCGGAGTGGCCTTGTAGATGTCGATCAGTGCCGCGATGTCCTGCACCACGGCAGCGGACAGCCGCCGCGTCACCGTGTTCCAGTGCCGCTCCATGAACACGCCCGCGACTACCGTCTGCAGGATCACCATCGGCACGATCATGATCAGCAGTGCGCGGGCATAGAGGCCGGTCGGCATCCAGCTCTTGAACGCATTGCCCATCCAGCCATTGGCGATTGAGACACGCCGCGAGGCGGTGCGGATGAAGGCTAGGCCGGTGTCGAGCGTGGTCATGGGCGACAACGTTGCGGCTGGGTCGAGATCGCTAGCGCCGCGCTTCCGATGCGCGTGATTGTGCCATCTCCCATTGCGGGAGAGGGCATCACTGCTGCTTGCCAAATCCGCGCTCGGGTGAGGGGGTCGTGCCGCAATCGCCGATCTACGAGGAGGAGAGAACCCCTCACCCGTCGGTTCGCTTCGCTCACCGCCACCCTCTCCCGCAAGGGGAGAGGGGAGGCGCTGTCTCTGCGGCGCGCGCTCATGCAATCATCCCCGCCTCAAGCCGACACCATCAGCCGATAGCCGATGCCGCGCACCGCTTGCAGGAACAGCGGATTGGCCGGGTCGGTCTCGATCTTGCGGCGCAGACGGTTGATCTGCACATCGACCGCGCGCTCGTTGACGGTGCCGTTGCCGGTGAGCGCGCCGCGCGGCACGGTCTCGCCGCGCGAGGTGGCGAGGATCTTCAGCATCTCGCGCTCGCGGTCGGTCAAATGGATGGTCTCGTCGCCCTGGCGCAGCTCGCCGCGGCTCAAGTGATAGACATAGGGCCCGAAGCTGACCTGCTCCACCGCTTCGGCTGCCGGTGGCGGCGCGGCGCGCTTGAGGATGTTGCCGATGCGCAGCGCCAGCTCACGCGGCTCGAAGGGCTTGGCGACGTAATCATCGGCGCCGATCTGCAGGCCTTCGATGCGGCTCTCCGGCTCGGAGCGGGCGGTCAGCATCACGATCGGCACCGAGGACGCGGTTCGGATCGAGCGGGCGAGATCGAAACCGGTCTCGCCCGGCATCATCACGTCGAGGATGAGCAGATCGAAATGCAGGCCGGCGAGCTTGGCGCGGGCGTCGCTCGCGCTCATCGCGGTGGTGACGCGATAGCCTTCGGCGCGCAGGAAGCGCGAGAGCAGGTCGCGGATGCGGCGATCGTCGTCGACGAGCAGCAGATGCGGCGCGTCGTCGGCAGGGATCTGCGGCGGATGAGAGGCGATGGCGGCGAGCGGCACGATCACTCCTTTGCGGTGGTCGGGCTTGTAGCAGTCATGGGCGTCTTGAAGATCGTTTCCAGCACCTTGTCCGGATCGTCGCGATCGATCATCGCGCGCAGGAAGTGCCGGACCGGCTCGGCGCCGGCGGGTCCAATCTCGGCCAGCGCATGTTCGATGCGCTTTGTCTGCAGGCCGGCGAGCTTCGCCACCAGCGCCTCGCCCTTGGCGGTGGCGAAAAGCAGGCGCTGCCGACGGTCGGCATTGCCGGTCTTCTGCACGATATAGCCTTCGTCGAGCAACTGCTTGAGCACCCGCCCGAGCGACTGCTTGGTGATGCGCAGCACGTCGAGCAGGTCGGCGACCTTCAGCCCGGGATAGCGGGTGACGAAGTGCATCACGCGGTGATGGGCGCGACCGAATCCGAACGCTTCGAGCTCATGGTCGGCGTCACCGACGAAATCGCGATAGGCGAAGAACAGGAGCTCGATGATGTCCCAGCGCAAATGACGGTGATCCGCGGCTGCGCCCGTGCCTTGCGGCTCGGCGGCGCGGGACTCGCCGTGGGATGCGGGACCTGAGAAATTTATGTCAGCCATATTGACGTTTCTAAGGTTCAATGTTACAAAACAATCGCTCACGACGAAATTTTAGATCGTTTCGTCCCATGAGCGGCGTCTCCAAGGCGTTACTGGCCCGTGCGGCCCTTCCGGGCCGGCAAGGACCGCCCATTGATTGACCGTGCCATTGTCGAGCGGCATTTCGGCAAACATACTGGACTTCCGCCCTCCGCAAAAGCATGTCCCCTGGGACTGCCGGCGTGGTAAGGCCGGTCCAGATCACTTGAAACCCCGCCGGCTGCGCGAAAGATGCGCGTCTGGCGTGCTGATCGCGGGAGGAAACCATGGCGGTTTCGTTGGATAATACAGCCCGAAATCGGGCGAGCAGCTCTGCACAGCCGGGCTCGGCAGGCGCGAGCTTGACCTTCGACATTCAGCCGAGGTCGAACCCGACGTCCGAGGCTGACCGCGCGGCCAAGCTCAAGGATCCGGGCTTCGGCCGCGTCTTCACCGACCACATGTCGATCGTCCGCTACAGCCAGGCCAAGGGCTGGCATGACGCGCGCGTCGAGGCGCGGGCGAATTTCCCGCTCGATCCGGCGCTGGCCGTGCTGCATTACGCGCAGGAGATATTCGAAGGCCTCAAGGCCTATAAGCGCGAGGACGGCGGCGTGAATCTGTTCCGCCCGGACGCCAATGCGCGCCGCTTCCACAATTCAGCCGACCGCATGGCGATGGCGCCAGTGCCCGAATCGGTCTTCATCGAGGCGGTCGAGCAGCTCGTGCGCATCGACCGCGCCTGGATCCCGGGCGGCGAGGGCAGCCTCTATTTGCGGCCCTTCATGATCGCGAGCGAGGTTTTCCTCGGCGTGAAGCCATCGGCGGAATACATCTTCTCCGTCATCGCCTCGCCAGTCGGCTCCTATTTCAAGGGCGGCCCGGCGCCGGTCTCGATCTGGGTGTCGGAGAACTACACGCGCGCCGCCGATCGGCGGCACCGGCGCGGTCAAATGCGGCGGCAATTATGCCGCAAGCCTGCGCGCGCAGGCCGAGGCCATCGAGCACGGCTGCGACCAGGTCGTCTTCCTCGATGCGGTCGAGCGCAAATACGTCGAGGAACTCGGCGGCATGAACGTCTTCTTCGTGTTCGAGGACGGCTCGCTCTCGACGCCGCCGCTCGGCACCATCCTGCCCGGCATCACGCGCGAACTCGATCATCACGCTGGCCAGGGATGCCGGCACGCGTCGTGCGCGAAGAGGCCTATTCGATCGACCAGTGGCGGGCTGACGCCAAGAGCGGCAGACTGAAGGAAGCCTTCGCCTGCGGCACCGCGGCCGTGATCTCGCCGATCGGCAAGGTGTGTTCGGCCGGCGGCGAGGTCCTCATCAATGGCGGCGAGGCCGGTCCCGTTGCCATGGGCCTGCGCAAGCAGCTGGTTGACATCCAGTACGGCCGCGCGCCGGATCCGCACAACTGGATCCGGAAGGTGTTCTGAGCCGGACGCGGGCCGTCAGAACGAGAACTCTGGCTGGGAACGTTTGCCGCAGCCTCATTCTCCGTCGTCATGCCCGGGCTTGTCCCGGGCATCCACGCCCGTCGGCGCGTGGGGCTCTACGTGGATGGCCGGGACAAGCCCGGCCATGACGGCGCAATTTGAGCGACTGCTCCCGTTGCCGCATTGCGCCTCGGCTGCTACCAAACCGCCTATGTCCGATAAATCCAAAAAACCCCAGAAGCTGAAGGCACGGCTGCCGCGCGGGCTGGAGGATCGCGGCCCCGCCGCGATCGCCGCCACGCGCGAAATGGTCGAGAAAATCCGCGCCGTCTATGAGCGCTACGGCTTCGAGCCGGTGGAAACGCCGGCGTTCGAATATACCGATGCGCTCGGCAAATTCCTGCCCGACCAGGATCGTCCGAACGAAGGCGTGTTCTCGTTCCAGGACGACGACGAGCAGTGGATCAGCTTACGCTACGATCTCACCGCGCCGCTGGCGCGGTACGTGGCGGAGAATTTCGACGCGCTGCCGAAGCCTTATCGCAGTCTTACCGCGCGGGCTATGTGTTCCGCAACGAGAAGCCGGGCCCCGGCCGTTTCCGCCAGTTCATGCAGTTCGACGCCGACACCGTCGGCTCCGGCTCGCCGGCAGCCGACGCCGAGATGTGCATGATGGCGGCCGACACCATGGAAGCGCTCGGCATTCCCCGCGGCAGCTATGTCGTGAAGGTCAACAACCGCAAGGTGCTCGACGGCGTGATGGACGCGATCGGGATCGGCAGCGACGAGGACGCGGGTCGCCGGCTCACGGTGCTGCGCGCTATCGACAAGGCCGACAAGTTTCCGATGGCCGAGATCAGGAAGCTGCTCGGCGCAGGCCGTTGGGACGGCGGCGAAGAAGGCAAGGGCGACTTCACCAAGGGCGCGGGGCTGGCGGAAGATCAGATCTCCGCTCTGCTGGCCTTCTTCGAGATGAAGGTTGCCGAGCCGACTTTCGAAAACGACGAGCAGGACCTGCAGTTCAACGCATCGGTGCTCGGGGCCGTCGCGCAACAGACGTTGTTCATGTCGTCCGCCGCCTTTGCGGATGGCATCAACGAGCTAACCGAGATCGCGAAGCTGTGCAGCGCTGCCGGCTATGGCTACGGCCGCGTTCGCATCGAGCCTTCCGTCGTCCGTGGCCTCGAATACTACACGGGCCCGGTCTACGAGGTCGAACTCCTGCTCGAGACCAAGGACGAGAAGGGCCGCCCAGTGCGCTTCGGCTCGGTCGGCGGCGGCGGGCGCTATGATGGCCTGGTCTCGCGCTTCCGTGGCGAGCCGGTGCCGGCGACGGGATTCTCCATCGGCGTGTCGCGGCTGCAGGCAGCGCTGACCTTGATCGGCAAGCTCGATACAACGCCGGCCTTCGGCCCTGTGGTCGTCACCGTGTTCGATCGCGACCGCGTCGCCGACTATCAGACGATGGTGTCGCGCTTGCGCAACGAGGGCATCCGCGCCGAGCTCTATCTCGGCAACCCGAAGAACATGGGCAACCAGCTCAAATATGCCGATCGTCGCAACGCGCCCTGCGTGATCATCCAGGGCTGGACGAGAAGGCGCGCGGCGAGGTGCAGATCAAGGATTTGATCGAGGGTGCCAAGGCGGCGGCCGCGATCGCCTCCAACCAGGAATGGCGCGAGAGTCGTCCGGCGCAGTTCTCTTGTCGCCGAGGACGACCTCGTCGCCAGGGTGCGCGAGGTGCTCGCGCGCCATGAGGTGAAGTGGGGATAGCCGCGACGCGCTCGGACTGCCCGGCTATGGCCGTCTGCACGCGGGCTGCGCAAACTTGCTGTCGTGCGAGGCATCCACGTCTTGTTTGATGAGACGAACGTGGATGGCCGGGACGAGCCTAGCCATGACAAGAATAGATGGGAGTAGCAAATGCCCGAGATCACCGTGAGCATGGCCGCCGGCCGCACCGACGAACAGAAGGCCGGCATGATGCGCGACATCACCAAGGCGCTGGTGACGCATCTTGGCGTCGATGCCGAGGCGGTGGTGATCCAGATCAACGAGGCGCCGCTGGCCCACAAGATGAAGGGCGGCAAGACCTTCGTCGAGCGCGCGGCCGAGCTGAAGAAGTGACGCGAAACGTCGTTCGAGGCGATGCTTCGAGCATCGAACCATGGCTTGAGCAATTGCGCAGGCCTCGAGCCTCTCGCTCAGTAAACTCCTCGGCGTATGGGTCCCGGCTCGCTAGCGCGAGCGCCCCGGAATGACGGGCTCAACCATGGACGCACGCGAGATCATCAAGATCGGCATGAGCGCCGAGCGCATTCTGGTGGTGCCGCCGGAGCGCACGGTCGGGCATTTCGTGCCGCACATGCCGATGGTCTATGCGACGCCGATGATGATCCTGGAGATGGAGCTCGCCTCCGGCGACGCCATCAATCGCCGCTGCTCGCAGCCGGGCTGGGTCACGGTCGGCACCGAGGTCGACATCAGGCATCTCGCCGCGGCCCCGGTCGGCGCCACCGTCCGCACCACGGCCGAGGTGATCGAGGTCGAGCGCCGTGTGATCCGCTTCGAGTCGAAGCCTTCCATGAGCGATGTCAGGATCGGCGAAGGCCGCCACGCCCGCGGCCTCGTCAATGTCGCGAGTTCAAGAAGCGGTTCGGGGTGAGCTAGAGACGGTGTCATGCTCCGCGAAGGCGAAGCATCCAGTCACGCCGCGGCCTCTCGGTCAGACATGGGCGCGTCTGGAATACTGGGTCACCCGCTTTCGCGGGTGACGACAGCGGTGGACAGCAGTACTACTTCGCCAATTCCTTCGACCGCGCCGTGGCCGCGGCGACCGCGCGGTCAGCAGCGGCTGCAATACCGTCATCGCCCCATCAGCACGGCGAGCGCGGCAGCGGTGGTGCCGCCGGGCGAGGTGACGTTCTGGCGCAACGTCGCCGATGTCAGCTCCGAGCGGTCGCAGCAATTCGCCGGAGCCGGAGACGGTGTCGCGCGCGAGCTTGGTCGCCAGCTGCCTCGGGCAGGCCTGCCGCGACGCCGGCGCGCGCCAGTTCCTCCGCGAGCAGGAACAGATAGGCCGGGCCCGAGCCGGACACGGCCGTGACCGCATCCATCAGTGTCTCGTCGTCGACCCATTCGACCGCGCCGGTGGCGCGCAACAGCGCGTCGGCGATGGCGCGCTGCGCCGCGCTGACATTGCTATCGGCAACCGCGACCGTGATGCCACGGCCGATCGCGGCCGGCGTGTTCGGCATCGCGCGCACCACGGCGCCGCCGCAGACCTCCTGCAGATCGACGCGATGGTGGTGCCGGCCATGATCGAGACCACAAGCGTAGAGGCGCCGACCCAGCGCTTCAGCGCGGCCCCGCCTCGCGAAACGATCTGCGGCTTCACCGCGACGACCAGCGTGCTCGACGCAGCAGTGTCTCTGCGGGATTGAGGCGAATGCCCTTGGCGGCCGTGAGCGCTGCGATCTCGGGCGAAGGCGCGGGCTCGATCACGATCGACGCGCGCGGGATCGAGCCCTCGTGCGAGCCAGCCCGTCAGCATCGCGCCGCCCATCTTGCCGGCGCCGGCCAGCACGATAGTGCCGGTGATATTTTGCAGGGCGTTGGTGGTCACTGCAGCCATCGCAAATCACGTGTCATCCCGGTCGGGCGCGCAATCGCGCGCCGGGAACGCCGGGACCCATAACCCCCAGCGGTTCTAGTGGAATGGGGGCAGAGCAACAAGCACCATGCGCGAGATCGGCATCCCGCGGTATGGGTCCCGCCGCAAGGCGGGACGACAGCGGAGATGTGGAGAGACGCGAGAACCTACGCCTCGCCCTCGGTGTCGAACATCGCGGCGCCATCGCTTCCTGTGTCGATCTTGCCGGCCCAGACCACGAACTGGAACGCCGGGTAATAGCGCTCGCAGGCGTGGATGGCGCCGGCCAGCATGGCCTCGCATTGCGCGGTCGAGGCGGTGATGCCGCCGGGCAGCACCAGCGCCTGGCGGTACATGATCATGCCGGTGTGGGTCCAGATGTCGAAATGGCCGACCCAGAGTTGCTCGTTGATGGCCGCGATCAGCCGCTGCACCTCGCTGCGGCGGGTCACCGGGAATCTTCATGTCGAAGGCGCAGGCCAGATGCAGCGCCTCGATCTCGTTCATCCAGGTGAAGGAAATCTGATAGTCGGTCCAGTTGCCCTTTGAGACGATCGTCATCTTCATCCTCGCCGGAACGTTCGAACGGCCAGTCGTTATCGGCAGCGATATCCTCGACCACCGTCAACGGATTGATTTCCGGAATCGATGATGCCTTCGAGCAGGGACATGCCGTCTCGACCTCTGTCTTCTTGATCTGTTGATACTTAACGCGGCGGCCCGGCCGCGCCCTTCGGCGCATCACACCCGGCTGCAATCCCGGAACGTTCGAACACCCGGGCCTGCGCGCATCAAATGATGTGATTTGCGGAATCCGCGCAACCGCACCCCGAGTCCGTCCACAGACAAACCCAAATTCGTCCACAGCTGATCACGATCTGTGATTGCGTCATGAGAACAAACCGGAATCGGATTCGTGCTGAACGCGCGGCGTGCGTTAACGACTTGATTCTCGCACGTCCTGCGAGTCCGGCGCGCCCATCGAAGAGGTCGCCTGTCGTCACGCGGCAGGGATTACGAGCCGTGCTGGCGGCGCATGGCGGCCCCCGGATTCGCGATCCCTCAGGTGCTTGCGGGAGTGACCCCCAGCCGGCATAGTCTGTTCAGGCCGTCCAGCCGGGCGGCCGATGTTCTCAGGGCGGGGTGAAAGTCCCCACCGGCGGTAAGGGTCTTCGTGACCCAAGCCCGCGAGCGCTTCGTCCCGATCAAGTGATCGGGACGGGGGTCAGCAGATTCGGTGCAACTCCGAAGCCGACGGTTAAAGTCCGGATGAAAGAGAACGGTCACGGCACCCGCGCTGCTCGAGGCGCGGGGCGTCGTCGTTCCGTATGCCCTGATTCTGGTCTCGAACGAGGACAACCATGAATCAGATGTTGCAAGACTCCCCAGCTAACACCATCCAAACCGACCCGCCAGGCAACCTGTCCGGACCGGAGACCGGCGCGACGAAGCCGGTTCCATCGCACCCGCACTTCGCCAAGCCGCAACGGATCGCCTTCGTCCAGGCGAGCTGGCATCGTGACGTCGTCGAAGAATGCCGGATTGCCTTTCTCGACGAGATCGAGGCACGCCATATCCCGCGCGACCGGGTCGATGTCTTCGAGGTGCCGGGCTCGTTTGAGATCCCGCTGCATGCGCAACTGCTCGCCAAGACCCGCCGCTACACCGCGATCGTCGCGGCCGGGCTGGTGGTCGATGGCGGCATCTATCGGCATGAGTTCGTCGCCGACACCGTCATTAAGGCGCTGATGGACGTGCAGCTTCGCACCGAGGTGCCGGTGTTCTCGGCGGTGCTGACCCCGCAGCAATTCCACGAGACGCAGCCGCACCTCGAATTCTTCCGCAAGCATTTCGTGGTCAAGGGCATCGAGGTTGCGGGTGCCTGCGCGGACACGCTGCTGAGCCTGGAGCGGCTGCGCAGCCAGGTCGCCGCCGGCATCGCATAGTCGCCGATCGGCTTGGTTGTCATCTCCCGCGCCGCACCTGTAAAGTCGTGCGCGGGAGGAGGCCGGTCCGTGGTGACGGGCGGCCGAACGATCATGTTCGAAGGACACGATCCCTATCTGGTCGCGCTCTCGGTGGCGATCGCGATCCTTGGCGGCTACACCGGTTTCAGCCTGACCGCGCGGATTCGCAGCGGCCCGGGCGGAAATCGGCGCGTGCTGCTGTCGGGCGCCGCGATGTTCCTGGCGATCGGCATCTGGACCATGCATTTCGTCGGCGTGATGGCCGCGCCGCTGCCGCCCGACGCTGCCTATCTGGTGCTGCCGACCATCATCTCCTTCCTCATCTGCGCGCTCGTCGTCGGCGTCTCGCTGTTCTTCGTCAGCATCGGCGAGCCCGACCTCACCCGCATCATTCCGTCAGCGGTGCTGCTCGGCCTCGGCATCGCCAGCATGCATTATGTCGGCATCCACGGCTTGTCCGGCAATTTCGCCGTTAGCCATGATCCGCGCTTGGTGGTGCTGTCGCTGGTGATCGCGATCCTGGCCGCCTATGGCGGCCTGCGCATCTTTCTGGCGCGCCAGGACGGTCTGCGCCTGATCGCAAGCTCGGTCCTGTTCGGCATCGCGGTCTCCGGCATGCATTACACCGCAATGCTCGGCATGCATTTCTCGCCGGCCGCGGCGGCGCATCAGCACGCGGGAAGCGGTCTTGCGGCTTCGCAGCAGGTGCTGTCCATCGTGGTGGCGGTGCTGTGCTTCGTGGTCGCGGCCGGCTTCCTGCTGTCGCTGGTGCCCGATCCGCGCCGGCAGACCGAGCCTGCATCCACGCTCTCGGCAACTGCGCCAAGGCCGGCCGAGACTGCGCTTCCTGCGGCGCCCGAGCTCGTGCCACAGCTAGGCGGCGCACCGCGGATAATGCCGGCGCCGCTGGGCGGCATCGGCCAGCCGCCGCGCTCCGCCGCCGCGCGCCTGCCGGTCGAGGGCGCCAACGGCACCCATTTCATCGACGCCGGCGAGGTGCGGAGCCTGCAGGCCGACGCTCATTATACCCGCGTGCATGACGGCACCCGGGAGCGGATGTGTCCGTGGTCGATTTCGGAGGCCGAGGCACAACTCGATCCCGGCCTGTTCATCCGGGTGCATCGCAGCCACATCGTGGCGATCTCGCATGTCTCCTTCGTCGGCAAGGATGGCGAAGGCGCGATCATCGAGCTCGACGGCGCCACGCCACATCGCGTACCGGTCAGCCGCGCCAAGGTTGCCGAGGTCAAGGCGCGGCTCGGATTGGTGCGGCGTCAAGCCTGAGTGCAGCGCCTGAATAGGTCGTGCGCGCTGACGCATTTCGTGCGTCGCAGGCCGCCATTCGTGTGATTTTTCCGGCGTCCGTGAACGCGGCGGCCTCACCGCCTTGCGCTGTTCCGTGTCCGGAACGAGCCTCCCACGCAACGACATTGCGCAGCACCCCGTCGCGAGACGGACGCAAAAGCCAAATGGCGACATCAAGGATGGCGACATCAAGGGAGGAGAGGCGAGATGATTCCTGGCCCGTTCGATTATCACCGGCCGGAGAGCGTGAGCGAGGCAGTCAAGCTGCTCGCCGGGCTCGGCGAGGAGGCACGGCCGCTCGCCGGCGGCCACAGCCTAGTCCCGATGATGAAGCTGCGGCTGGCGACGCCGGCGCATTTGGTTGACCTGCATGGCTTGTCGGAGCTGAAGTTCATCCGCCGCGACGGCAGCCGCCTGCTGATCGGGGCCATGACCACGCAGGCCGAGATCCTGGCCTCCGACGAGATCGCCAAGAGCCTTCCCATCCTGCAGGAGGCGGCCGCGCTGATCGCCGATCCGCAGGTCCGTTACCGCGGCACGCTCGGCGGCAATGTCGCCAATGGCGATCCCGGCAACGACATGCCGGCGCTGATGCTGGCACTGGCGGCGCGCTACGTGCTGGAAGGGCCGGGCGGACGGCGCGAGGTCGAGGCAACCGAGTTCTACCAGGGTGCCTATTTCACCGCGCTCGAGCCCGGCGAATTGCTCACCGAGGTCGCGATTCCGCTGCCACCGGCCGGCCATGGCTACGCCTATGAGAAGCTGAAGCGCAAGGTCGGCGACTACGCCACGGCCGCCGCCGCGGTCGTGCTGACGATGTCCGGGGCCAGGGTTGCAACCTGCGCCATCGCGCTCACCAACCTGCACGAGACGCCGCTGCTTGCCACTGATGCGGCCAAAGCCGTGATCGGCACCACGCTCGATGCCGCCGCGCTGAAGGCGGCCTCCAGTGCCGCGCAGGCGATCATGGCGCCGGCGGCGGATGCGCGCGGCCCGGTTGAATATCGCAAAGCCGTCGGAGGCATCATGGTGACCCGCGCACTGCAGCGCGCGGCGCTGAGCGCGCGAAGTGAGCGACTTCATGATCGCGCGAGGTGAGCTCTCTCCGCTCCCCCCTTGTGGGGGAGGGCCGGGGAGGGGGGTACCCAGCAAGGACGCGCGTGGAACCCCCCACCCCCGACCCTTCCCCGCAAGAGGGAGGGCAGCGCACCGATATCGCGGCTCCAATCGAACCCAATCCTATCCTCTAACTAATAATCCCTGAGGAAAACCGATGCCCAAAACCCACGTCACTATGAAAGTGAACGGCAGCGAGGTCGAGGGCCTCGTCGAGCCGCGCACGCTGCTGGTGCATTTCATCCGCGAAAACCTGCAGATGACCGGCACCCATATCGGCTGCGAGACCACCCATTGCGGCGCCTGCACGGTCGACATCGATGGCATGTCGGTGAAGAGCTGCACCATGTTCGCGATCCAGGCCAACGGCGCCGAGATCACCACGGTCGAGGGCATGGCGCACGCCGACGGCACGCTGTCGCCGTTGCAGGAAGGTTTCCGCATGATGCACGGCCTGCAATGCGGCTTTTGCACGCCGGGCATGATCGTGCGCGCACACCGGCTGCTGCAGGAAAATCCGTCACCGACGGAAGCGGAGATCCGCGCCGGCATCTCCGGCAACATCTGTCGCTGCACCGGCTATCAGAACATCGTCAAGGCGATCCAGTACGCCGCCGCCAAGGTCAATGGCGTGGAATTCAAGGAGGCCGCGGAATGAACGATCTCACTCCCACGCGGGAACAACGCGAAGCCGCGCTCGAAGGCATGGGCTGCAAGCGCAAGCGCGTCGAGGACATCCGCTTCACGCAAGGCAAGGGCAACTATGTCGATGACGTCAAGCTGCCCGGCATGCTGCATGGCGACTTCGTGCGCTCGCCGCATCCGCATGCGCGCGTCAAGTCGATCAATTCCGAGGAAGCGCTGAAGGTGCCGGGCGTGCTCGCGGTGATCACCGCCGAGACGCTGAAGACCGTCAATCTCGCCTGGATGCCGACCTTGGCCGGCGACGTGCAGATGGTGCTGGCCGACGGCAAGGTGCTGTTCCAGAACCAGGAGGTCGCCTTCGTGGTCGCGACCGATCGCTACGCGGCCGATGACGGCATCAACAAGGTCGTGGTCGAATACGAGCCGCTGCCGGTGCTGGTCGATCCGTTCAAGGCGATGGATGCGGATGCGCCTGTCCTGCGCGAGGATCTCGAAGGCAAGATGACCGGCGCGCACGGCCCGCGCAAGCATCACAACCACGTCTTCGAATGGACCGTCGGCGACAAGGAGCTGACCGACGCCGCCTTCAACAAGGCCGAGGTGACGATCAAGGAGATGATCTCCTATCACCGCACCCATCCGTCGCCGCTGGAGACCTGCCAGTGCGTCTGCTCGTTCGACAAGATCAAGGGCGAGCTGACGATCTGGGGCACCTTCCAGGCGCCGCATGTGATCCGCACCGTGGTGGCGCTGATCGCAAAACTGCCGGAACAGAAGATCCACGTGATCGCGCCCGACATCGGCGGCGGCTTCGGCAACAAGGTCGGCGCCTATCCCGGCTATATCTGCGCGGCGGTGGCCTCCATCGTCACCGGCAAGCCGGTGAAATGGGTCGAGGACCGCATCGAGAACCTGACCGCGACCTCGTTCGCACGCGACTATCACATGACCACCGAGATCGCGGCGACCAAGGACGGCAAGGTCACAGGATTGCGCGTGCATGTGCTGGCCGATCACGGCGCCTTCGACGCCTGCGCCGATCCGTCGAAATGGCCGGCCGGCTTCTTCAACATCGTCACGGGCTCCTACGACTTCCCGGTCGCGCATCTCGCGGTCGACGGCATCTACACCAACAAGGCGCCGGGCGGCGTCGCTTATCGCTGCTCGTTCCGCGTGACCGAGGCGGCCTATTGCATCGAACGCGCCATGGATATCCTGGCGCAGAAGCTCGGCATGGATCCGGCCGAGCTTCGCCTGAAGAACTTCATCAAGCCGGAACAGTTTCCCTATCACTCGGCGCTGGGCTGGGAATATGATTCCGGCGACTACCACACCGCCATGCGCCAGATGATGGAGAAGACCGACTACGCGTCCTTGCGCAAGGAGCAGGCGGACAGGCGCGCGGCGTTCAAGCGCGGCGAGACCCGCGAGATCATGGGGCTCGGCATCTCCTTCTTCACCGAGATCGTCGGCGCCGGGCCGTCGAAGAACTGCGACATCCTTGGCATCGCGATGTTCGATTCCTGCGAGATCCGGCTGCACCCGACCGGCGGCGGCATCGCGCGTGTCGGCACCAAGAGCCAGGGCCAGGGTCACGAGACCACCTGGGCCCAGATCATCGCCACCGAGATCGGCATCCCCGCCGACAACATCATGGTCGAGGAGGGCAACACCGACACCGCGCCCTACGGCCTGGGCACCTACGGATCGCGCTCGACGCCGGTCGCGGGCGCCGCGATCGCGATGGCGGCGCGCAAGATCAAGGCCAAGGCGCAGATGATCGCGGCCTACAAGCTCGAAGTTCACGAGGACGATCTCGAATGGGACATCGACGGCTTCCGGGTCAAGGGCCTGCCGGAGAAGGTGATGTCGATGAAGGACATCTGCTGGGCGGCATATAACTCCGTGCCGCCGGGCATGGAGCCGGGACTGGAGGCGGTCAGCTATTACGATCCGCCCAACATGACCTATCCGTTCGGCGCCTATCTCTGCGTGATGGACATCGACGTCGATACCGGCGTCTACAAGGTCCGTCGCTTCTATGCGTTGGATGATTGCGGCACCCGCATCAACCCGATGATCATCGAGGGCCAGGTGCATGGCGGCCTCACCGAGGCCTTCGCGATCGCGATGGGGCAGGAGATTCGCTACGACGGCGAGGGCAACGTCGTCACCGGCTCGTTCATGGACTTCTTCATGCCGACCGCGGTCGAGACGCCGCATTGGGAAACCGACTTCACCGTCACCCCCTCGCCGCATCATCCGATCGGCGCCAAGGGCGTCGGCGAGAGCCCGAATGTCGGCGGCGTTCCGGCGTTCTCCAATGCCGTGAACGATGCGTTCTCGTTCTTAGGATCGACGCACATCCAGATGCCGCACGACTTCTGGCGCAACTGGAAGGCGGCAAAGGAATTGGGCGCGGTGGCTTAGCAGAACGAGGCGCGGGCCTTCCCGCGTGAGAGGTGCGCTCCCTCCCCCTTGTGGGGGAGGGCCGGGGAGAGGGGGCTCCACGGCGCACCGCCCGTTGGATGCCCCCCTCCCTAACCCTCCCCCACAAGGGGGGAGGGAACGCACCTCTGGTGTTGTGAGAGTCCAGCTCGAATTGCTTGCTGACATGAAAACCCGAGACCAGATCGCGCAATCCCTCGCAGCCTGCGGCTACATCGCCGACACCGAGCTTGCGACCGCCATCGCGCTGATGCAGATGCTCAAGCGGCCCCTGCTGCTGGAGGGCGAGGCCGGCGTCGGCAAGACCGAGGTGGCCAAGGCGCTGGCTGCGTGCATGGACCGAGCTGATCCGCCTGCAATGCTATGAAGGCCTCGACCAGGCGCAGGCGCTGTATGAGTGGAACTATCAGCGCCAGTTGCTGGCGATCGAGGCGCATCGCGGCCGTGCTGAAACAATCGGGGACCAGATCTTCTCGGAAAAATATCTGCTGGAGCGGCCGCTGCTCGCCGCGATCAGGCGCGCCATGCCGCCGGTCCTGCTGATCGACGAGATCGACCGCGCCGATGACGAGTTCGAGGCATTCCTGCTGGAGCTGCTGTCCGACTTCCAGGTCTCGATTCCCGAGCTCGGCACCATCAAGGCCGACGTCGATTCCGCATGTCGTGCTGACCTCGAACGGCACCCGCGAATTATCGGACGCGCTGCGCCGGCGCTGTCTCTATCACTATGTCGACTATCCCGACGTCGATCGCGAGGCGCGCATCATCCTGGCGCGGGTCCACGGCGTCTCCGCGTCGCTGGCGCTGCAGATCGCGCGCCTGGTCGAAGGTTTACGGAAAGAAGAGCTGCGCAAGGTGCCCGGCGTCGCCGAGACCCTGGACTGGGCCGCGGCCATGGTCGGTCTCGACGTGCGCGATCTCAGCGAGAAGCCTGAAGATCGTGTACGAGACCTTGATGTGCCTGCTGAAGACCCAGGAAGACCGCGCGCGGATGACACGCGAAGTCTCCGCACGGTTGCTGGGGAAGGTGGCATGAGCTGCTGCGGCCCCACGCCTGAGCTCGAGGACATGGATGCGGTGTCGCGCCTGGTCGCCGGCCGTCTGAGCGCCTTCCTGCGCACTTTGCGCGACAACGGCTTCGCGGTGGGGCTCGCCGAGGGGCAGGACGCGGCGGCGGTGATGACGTCGAGCTTCGTCGAAAAGCCTGGCCTGCTGCGCTCGGCGTTCAAGCATCTGTTCTCGGCGCGCAAGAGCGAGTGGGATCGTTTCGACGGCCTGTTCGACGCGTTCTGGCTCAAGAAGCGCGTGCGCTCGCGCTCGCTGACATCGGGATCATCGAAGGCGGCGAACAGCCCGTCGCTGAAGAGCCTGCAGGATATCGCTGCCGAGCGCAGCACGCCGCAATCGGTTACCGATCAGGTGCCGTCATCAGACGACGTGCCGCAGACATCAGGCGGCGAAGGGCGCAGCGAGGGCGCCTCGCGAATCGACGATCTTGCCGAGATCGATTTCCGCAAGCTCTCCGATCCGGATCAGGTCGCGCAGGCGCATGATGCGGCCGCGCGCCTTGCGAAGGCGATGCGGACACGGTTGACGCGGCGCGACCAGCTACGCCGCCGCGGCGAGCGGCTCGACCTGCGCCGCACCATCCATCGCAACATCAGCCATGGCGGCGTGCCGATCACGCTGGTCAAGCGAAGGCGCAAGCACAAGCCGTTGCGGCTGGTGGTGCTGCTCGACGCTTCCGGCTCGATGAGCATGTATACGTCGGTGTTCCTGCGCTTCATCCATGGCGTGCTGGATCAGTTTCGCGAGGCCGAGGCGTTTTTGTTTCACACCCGCCTCGCCTATGTCTCCGACGCGATGAGAGAGAAGGATCCCGCGCGCGCGCTCGATCGCCTGTCGATGATGGCGCAGGGCGTGGGCGGCGGCACACGGATCGGCGAGAGCCTATCGAGCTTCAACCGCTGGCACGCCGCGCGTGTGATCCATTCGCGCACCTGCGTGATGATCGTCTCCGACGGTTATGAGACTGGCGATGCCGCTTTGTTAGGACGCGAGATGGCCCAGCTGAAGCGGCGTTGCCGCCGCATCGCCTGGCTCAATCCGATGCTCGGCTGGGACGGCTACGCGCCGGAAGCCAAGGGCATCCAGGCGGCATTGCCCTATGTCGATCTCTACGCGCCCGCGCACACGCTGGCGTCGCTCGCGGCGCTCGAGCCGTATCTCGCGAGGTTGTGATGATGTTGCATCGGAGCGAGATGACACGAGCAAGGGCGGCATTGGCAGTATGCTCCCTCCCCCACAAGGGGGGAGGGCACGCACTGCCGGTGCCGCGACAGCGCGAGCTCCCAGACGCGCACGGGAGGCATCCATGACCTCCGCCCCCGAAGTGCTCGATCTCGCCGCGCAGCTGAAAGCCGCCGAGAAAAGCTTTGTGCTCGCGACCGTGGTGCGCACGGTGTCGGTGACTGCGGCGAAGGCGGGCGCGAAGGCGATTATCCGTCCCGATGGCTCGATCGTCGCGGGCTGGATCGGCGGCGGCTGTGCCAAAGGCGCGGTGCTGAAGGCTGCGCGCGAGGCGCTCGCCGACGGCTGCCCGCGCATGGTGTCGGTGCAACCGGAAAATCTTCTGGCCGAGCTCGGCGTCAAGGCCGGCGAGATCCGCGAGGGCGTGAAATTCGCCAGCAACATGTGTCCGAGCAAGGGCACCATGGACATCTTTGTCGAGCCGGTGCTGCCGCATCCGTCGCTGGTCATTCTCGGCACCAGTCCGGTCGCGCTGTCGCTCGCCAGCCAGGCGCGCACGCTCGGCTATCACGTCGCCTTGGCGGCGCCTGCGGCTGATCTGATCGCTGTGCCGGAGGTCGACATGCTGATCGACAGCTTTCAGCTCGGCGTGCTCACAGAGGCCAAGCGTTTCGTCGTGGTGTCGACGCAGGGCAAGGGTGACGAGGCAGCGCTGCGCGCAGCGATGAGTATCGAGGCGGTCTATCACGCCTTCGTCGGCAGCCGCCGCAAGATGATATCGTTGCGCGACAGACTGATCGCCGACGGCGCCGATCCCGCAGCGCTCGATCGCGTCAAGGCGCCCGCCGGGCTCGATCTCGGCGCCATCACGCCCGAGGAGATCGCGATGTCGATCCTCGCCGAGATCACGGTCGCGCGGCGGCGCGGCCAGCGCGATCCCAATCCACCGCTCAAGTAGTAAGAGTTCCGTCATGCAGATGAACGATAGCCAGCGTATTCCGGCCTCACAGGAGAAAGTCTGGGCGGCGTTGAACGATCCCGCCGTGCTGAAGCAATGCATTCCCGGTTGTCAGGCGCTGGAAATGTCGTCGCCGACCGAAATGACCGCGACCGTCGTACTCAAGGTCGGCCCGGTGAAGGCGACCTTCGGCGGCAAGGTCACGCTGTTGGATCTCGATCCGCCGAACAGCTATCGCATCGCCGGCGAAGGATCTGGCGGCATTGCCGGCTTCGCCAAGGGTGGCGCAACGGTGACGCTGACGGCGGAGGGTCCCGATGTCACCGTGCTGCAATACGATGTCGATGCGCGGATCGGCGGCAAGCTTGCCCAGCTCGGCGGCCGCCTGATCAACTCCACTGCGCGGAAGCTCGCGCGCGAGTTCTTCGCCGCCTTCGGCAATGCCGTGGTGGCGACGCAGGCCGCGGAGTAGCGTTCGTCACGCAGGATTAAAAAGCGGCAAGGTAAGCCGTAAACGGCTGGAACAGCTGCCGATAGCTGGTATCCTGAGACGACCCGGCGCCAGACGCTCATGAATGCCGACGCGGCAACTTCGGCCGGGATGGGGGACCGTGGCATGCTTGCGCTCGACCGCCGCCATCTGCTGATCGCTCTCGGTGCGGGCCTGATGACGCCGCGGGCCTTCGCACAGGATTTGTCGCGCGATATCGGCGAGCGCCTTGCCGCAGCTGAGCGCGATGGCAAGGTCGATGGCCTGCATGTTTTGCTGGTGAGCCAGCACGGCCGCCTGGTGTTCGAGCATTACGGGCAAGGCGAGGACATCGCCTGGGGCAAGCCGCTCGGCAATGTCGTGTTCGGCCCTGACGTGCTGCACGATCTGCGCTCGGTGTCGAAGAGCGTAGTCGGCCTCGTCTATGGCATCGCGCTTGCGGAGAACAAGGTGCCGCCGCCGGAAGCAAAACTGTACGAGCAGTTTCCGCAATATCTCGATCTCGCCGGCCAGCCCGGCCGCGAGCGTCTGACGATGCATCACGTGCTCAGCATGACGCTCGGGCTGGAATGGGACGAGTTCACCTATCCGTATGGCGACCCGCGCAACAGCGAGAACGGGATGGAGAATGCGCCGGATCGCTTCCGCTTCATTCTCGAGCGTCCCATCGTGCGGGAGCCCGGCACACGCTGGACCTATTGCGGCGGGGCCACCGCGCTGCTCGGCCGGCTGATCGCCAGGGGCACCGGCCAACCGCTGCTCGATTACTGCCGTCGCGTGCTGTTCGATCCGCTGCAGTTCGGCCCGGCCGAATGGACCAAAGGAAAGGATGGCGAGCCGCACACCGCCTCGGGCCTGCGGCTGCTGCCGCGTGATCTCGTCAAGATCGGTCAGCTCGTGCAGGCCGGCGGCGCGTGGAATGGCCAGCAGATCGTGCCCGCGGATTGGGTGAAGCGGATCACGACGCCGGTCATCGCCATCAGCGAGGCCCGCAGTTACGGCTATCATTGGTATATCGGCAGTGGCACCGCCGGGTCGCAGCAGGCACTCCGCTGGGTCGGTGGTATCGGCTGGGGCGGCCAGAACCTGATGGTGATTCCCGAGGACGATCTCGTCGTCGTCATCCATTGCGGCAATTACGGCAAACCGATCGACCGGCAGAGCGGCGTCACCAAGGCGGTCCTCACCGACGTCGTGATGCCGAGCTTCGTCTGATCGATCGATGGCCACGCGCGCGAGATCGTGCGATCGACTTGCGCGAGCCCGTGACCTGTTCAAAAACAATTGACGCAATGGGTTACATCTGCGATCGCGTTTGCGGATCATGACGCGCGGCGATGCGATAGGATGACGGCGATCATGCGTAACCGACCGGATGATGCGCGATGTCCCATTCAAAACCGTGCTTCCCGCACTGTCGACATGCGCACTGAGTGAAGGCACATGGACGGTGAACCCATGACGGGGATGAGCCGGCGCGATCTCCTGGCGCTGATCGGCACGGTGGCCGGCAGCGCGGCGATGTATCAGGCGATGACGAGCCTTGGCCTTGCCGGGGACTCCACTTACAACGGGCCGATCAAGCTGGACGGCGATCCGAACGGCGCGACCGTTCTGATCCTGGGCGCTGGACTCGCCGGCATGACCGCGGCGCTGGAGCTGCGCAACGCCGGCTACAAGGTCAAGGTGCTCGAATTCAACAGCCGGCCGGGTGGACGCAACTGGACCTTACGCGGCGGCGATAGCTTTACCGAGTTGGGTGGTCATCGTCAGACCTGCGAGTTCGAGCAGGGCCTCTACCTCAATCCGGGACCTTGGCGGATTCCGTATCACCACCGTGGCCTGCTCGATTATTGCAAGCGTCTCAAGGTCGCGCTCGAGCCGTTCATTCAGCTCAACCACAATGCGCTGCTGCACGCGTCGAACGCTTTCGGCGGCAAGCCGCAACGGATCCGCGAGATCAAGGCTGATTTCCAGGGCCATGTCTCTGAGCTGCTTGCCAAGGTCACACAACAGGGCGCGCTCGATGCGGCGGTGTCGAAGGAGGACAAGGAGATCCTGCTCGTCGCGTTGAGGAGCTGGGGCGCGCTGGATTCGAGTTATGCCTATCGGAACAGCCTGGTCGGCGCGAACCTTCGTGGCTATGCGAAGGCGCCCGGCGGAGGCGAGAACGCGGCGCCGACCGCAGGCACGCCGATCGCGCTATCGGAAATCTTGCAGTCGCGGTTGTGGCGCCACCTGCAGAATTTCATGGCGTTCGATTATCAGACCACGTTGTTTCAGCCGGTCGGCGGCATGGACGCGATCGGCAAGGCGTTCGCCCGCGAGCTCGGCGATCTCATCCACACGAACGCCAAGGTGACGCGGATCCAGCAGGACAGTGCCGGCATCACCGTGACTTACAGCGACGTCGATGCGGCAGGTGCGATCCATCAGGAGAAGGCGGATTGGTGCATCTGCACCATTCCGCTCTCCATCCTCAGCCAGATCGAGCTCGATGTCAGCGCGCCGATGAAGGCGGCGATCGATGCCGTGCCCTATGTCGCCTCGGTCAAGATCGGCCTGCAGTTCAAGCGGCGCTTCTGGGAGGAGGACGAGGCGATCTATGGCGGCATCAGCTATACCGATCTCCCGATCGGCCAGATCGCCTATCCCTGCGCAGACTTCAACCGCAGCGGCCGCGGCGTGCTGCTTGGGGCCTACCCGTTTGGCTCGCCCAATGCCTATGAGCTCACGGCGTTGACGCCGTCGGAGCGCGTGGCGCGCGCGGTGGAGTTCGGCGCGCAGCTCCACCCGCAATATCGCGACGAGTTCGAGAACGGCATCGCGGTCGCCTGGAGCCGGATGCCTTTCACGCTGGGCTGCGCCGGCTATTGGACCGAGGCAGCCCGTGCGCAGCATTACGATAACCTGTGCCGGATCGACGGCCGGATTGCGCTGGCCGGCGAGCATGCCTCCTATCTGCCGGCCTGGCAGGAAGGCGCGGTGCTCTCGGCCCTCGATGCTGTCACCCGGCTGCATCAACGCGTCATCAAGAGCTAGCGCATGATCCGACAATCGAAGAATTGTGGACGACGCGTGAAGGTGAAGCGGCTGACGCTTCGTGCCGCGGCCGTGTTAGCCGTGTGCATCGTGCCGCTGCTGGCAGCGACAGTTTATGCGCAACCGACCGCGCCGGCAGCCACCATATTCAGCCGCGGGTTCAGGTTCGCCGAGCCGGATGGCGAGAGCCTGTATCGCCAGGTCTGCAGCGCCTGCCACATGATGGACGGCAAGGGTGCGACCGGCGCCGGCACGTTTCCGTCACTGGCCAATGACAGCCGGCTGGAGGCTTCGGGCTATCCGTTGTACGTCGTCACCAACGGCCTGCACGGCATGCCGCCGCTTGGCGCCTTCATGAGCGACGAACAGGTCGCGGCGATCGTCAACTACGTGCGGACGCATTTCGGCAACGACTACCAGGACGCCGTCAGCGCTGGGGATGCCAGGGCTGCGCGGCATTGATCGCATGATTTACGTCATTGCGAGAAGCGCGAGCGACGAAGCAATGGCGGAGCAGCGATGCAAACTCACACCTTTATCCCAGCCGCCCGCTGCAACACGCGCTTCGGCTCATCGCCGTCAGACACATCATCGCCGACCCAGGCGATGAACTGGTCCGGGCGCACCAGGATCAGCCGTGCGGCATATCTTTCACGGTCGCCTGAGACGGTGTCGCTGATGATCTCGAGCGGGATACGCAGTTCGGCGGCAGCTTGTGCAAAGTGCTCTGCCGTATCGTCGGCGTCGAGCGCGATCAAGGTAAAACCCTTACCCAACGTCTCGAAGACGTTGTAGCCGAACGATAGCTTCTGCGGCGTCAAATGATGGCCGGCGCGTGCCGCATGCGCGTGGTTGCCGATCGCACTGCTCACGGCATCAGGCGGTCCCCACACGATCGGCGAACCTTCGTAGTTCGGCTCGAAGGCATTGACCTCGGCGCGCGCGTCCGATTGGCGCTCGCGCCAGGCCGCCTCGAAACCGGCGCGGTCGCGCGCAGGATCATAGCTGCGCAGGAAATCGCGATCGGTGAAGATCGACTGCTCGATGAAATCGCGCGCGGTCGAAGCAAATACCGGCTGCCGCTCGGCACCGTAGCTGTCGAGCATATCAACGCCTCCCCATCCCTGCAGATGCGCGGCGAGCTTCCAGGACAGATTGACGGCGTCCTCCAGCCCGCTGTTGATACCATAGCCGCCATAGGGCGGATGGCTGTGCGCGGCATCGCCGGCGACGAAGACGCGACCCGCGCGATATTGATCGGCGATGGCAAAGCGCAGGTCCCAGAAGCCGATGTGCTCGAGCGCGACATCGAATTCGGCACCGGCCGCCTCGTGTAACAGGCGCTTGAAATCGAAACTGTCGCGGCTGGTGTCCGGTGGCACCGGCGCATGGAAGAACCAGGTCGAGCCGAGATCGACGCGCCCGAAGAATTTCCAATAGCCATCGAGCTCGGGATGCAGCACGTTGTAGAAGCACTTGCCCGGGTAGCGCGCGAGCTGCTCATGCAAGCTAGTGGAGCGGAAGACGAGCAGCACCATCAGCCGGTCGTGATCGGATCGGGTCTGGGTGATGCCGGCCTGCTCGCGCACCAGCGAGCGGCTGCCGTCGCAGCCGACCACGAATTCGGCACGCAACGTTCGCGCGTTTCCGGCGCGGTCGATGATATCGACCTCGGCGCCATCAGCGTCCTGGCGAAGCGCCGTGCAGCTCCAGCCGAACTTGAGCTCGATGCGGTCGATCTCGGCGGCGCGTTGCCGCAGCACCGCTTCGGTGGCGTATTGCGGCAGCCGTTCGTTGTCGGTGAAATAGAACGGGCGCACCAGCTCGCGCTGCAGCCAGTCGTGATGATAGTCGCCGAGCAGCGTGCCGTAAGCGATCATGCCGCCCATGCCGTAGTCGCGCGGAATGGTGCGCGCGGCGCGCAGCGCGTCTTCCGCGCCCCAGAAATAAAAATGCTCCATGGTGCGCTGGGTCAGGTTCTGGCCCTTCGGGATCGGCTGCGGCGCGAGATGCCGTTCGACCACGACGACGCGGATGCCACGTAAGGCCAGATCGATCGCAAGTCCGATGCCGACCGGGCCGCCGCCGACGATCACCACGGGCGCTGTTGCATCAGCCATTGTCCGCCTGCGCCTCCCGCGCAATCGCCGCGCCGCCTGCCTTGCGATCCGCTGTTCTCTTGCCGTTGCGAAGGTGGATCGTCAATAAAAATCTCACATTGTGAGATTTTCATTTATCGATTTCCGCGGCCTCCTCAGCGATCATGCGGGCGGCCTCGCGCACCTCGGCGCCGATCTGGTCGATCAGCTCGCCGCGCGCCTGCTGGCCGCCGATGGTGACGCACAAGCTCGCCATCGGATAACCAGCGTCAAGAATTGGCGCGGCGATGCCGACGGCGCCGGGCGTCACCTCGCCGAACGCGACCGCGACGCCTGCGCGGCGGATGCGCCTGAAGGCGGCGAGAATCTCCTCTTGCGTGGCGCCGACGCCGACCTGGCGAAGGTCGTCCGCATAGCGCGCGAGCAGCGGCGTCAGCTGCGGCTTCGGCAGGAAGGCCATGATCGAGCGGGCGATCGCTCCGCGCCCCATTGCCATCGGCCGTCCCCGCGGATAGCTGCTGACCGGATTGGGCGCGGAGGATTGCGAGGCGACGCAAAGCATCTTGTCGCCGTACCAGCGCACGATCAGCGCGGTGCAGGGGTGGGCTGCGGTGAGACGCGCGAGATGCGGCACGGCAGCCGCGACCAGCGGATCGGCACGGCGGCTCAAGTAATCCATCTCGACCACGCGCGGGCCGAGCGCAAAACGGCCGCCGCGCGTCGACATCAACAGCCCGATGTCCTTCAGGCTCTTCAGGTAGCGGTAGAGCGTGGGCCGCGTATAGCCGAGCTCGCGCATCAGCTCGTCCGGCGTCCACAGCGGGCGGCTCTCGCTGAACAGATCGAGCAATGCGAGCACGCGATCCTGACTATTGGTCTTCTTCAACTGGCGCCCCACCACGTGCCGCAATCTCGTCCTGATACCCGGCGCGCGGCGTGCATACAACGGCTTGAACTCGATAAAATCTCATAATAAGAGATTTATAACAATATTCGAGGCGGCCGCAGGTCCGCCCGTGGGGAAGGATGCGCGGATGAGTTCCCGACGGCAGGGTGGATACGGCGACGGCCGTCATCGATATTCCCCAGACCATCGATCGCTTGCCGGTCGGCGGCTACCAGATCCGGGTGCTGTTGATCTGCGCCGCGGTGCTGTTCGTCGACGGCTTCGACACCCAAGCGATCGGCTATGTCGCGCCCGCCGTGGCGGCTGACTGGAAGCTCGCGCGTGGCGCGCTCGGCCCGGTGTTCAGCGCCGGCCTATTCGGCCTGATGATCGGCGCGATCCTGTTCGGCACCGTCGCCGACCGGATCGGGCGCAAGCGCATCATCGTGCTGAGCACGATCGCGTTCGGCATCGGCAGCTTGCTGACCGTGCTGGCGCAGGACGCGACCTGGCTGATGGTCCTGCGCTTTCTCACCGGGCTTGGCCTCGGCGGCGCGATGCCGAATGCGGTGGCGCTGACCTCCGAGCTCAGCCCGATCAGGCGGCGCGCCACCATGGTGATGACGATGTTCGCCGGCTTCTCGATCGGCGCCGCGCTCGGCGGGCTGCTCGCGGCGGTGCTGATCCCGGCCTTCGGCTGGCGCTCCGTGTTCCTGGTCGGCGGGCTGGTGCCGTTCGCGCTCGCACCCGTGTTAGGCGTCATGCTGCCGGAATCGATTCGCTATCTCGCGCTGGTCGGCGGCCGCGATCGCGACGTCGCCGGGCTGCTGCGGCAGGTCGCGCCGGGTGAGACCATTCCGCTTGAGGCTCATTTCGTGGTGCGCGAGCCAAAGCTGCCTGGTCTGCCGGTCGCGCATCTGTTCGCGGAGCAGCGCAGCGGCGTTACGCTGCTGTTCTGGATCGTGTTCTTCATGAGCCTGCTCGATCTCTACCTGCTCGCGAACTGGCTGCCGACCGTGCTGCACGATCTCGGCGTCTCGGTCTCGGTCGCGGTTGCGATCGGCGCGATGCTGCAGGTCGGCGGCGTGGCCGGCACCTTCGCGCTCGGCCGCGTCATCGACCGCTTCTCGTTCCGCGCACTGGCGCTTACCTATCTCTGTGCCGCCCTGGCGATATCAGCGATCGGCGTCACCGGTCATTCGACCGCTCTGGTGACGTCGGCGATCTTCGCGGCCGGGTTCTGCATTGTCGGCGGCCAGATTGCGGCGAATGCGCTGACGGCAACTTATTATCCAACCGCGATCCGCTCGACGGGCATGGGGTGGGCGCTCGGCATCGGCCGCGTCGGCTCGATCGTGGGACCGCTGATCGGCGGCGGCATGCTCGCCGCCAAGGTCGGCGTCGATACGCTGTTCATGGTCGCGGCGATCCCGGCCCTGATCGCCGCAGTCGCCGCGCTTGCGCTGGTGCGGGTCGCGCGGACAGGAGAAAAATCGGTGGCAAGCTGAGCAGCTTACGGCCGAGATCTCATCCGCCCTTCACGGCGCCGGCGGTCAGCCCGGCCACGATCTGGCGTTGCGCGAACATCGTCAGCAGCAGCACCGGCAAGGTGACGATCAGGGCTGCAGCCGCGAGCGGTCCCCAGCTCAGCTGGTCAAAGGAGATCATGTTGTAGACCGCCACGGGCAGGGTGCGGGTCTCCCGTCCGGCCAGCACGATGCCGAACACGAAATTATTCCAGGAGAAGATCACCGCCAGGATGAAGGCGACGGCAAGGCCGGGCTTGGCCACCGGCAGCGCGACATGGCGGAACACCTGCCAGCGCGTTGCGCCGTCGATGGTAGCTGCTTCCTCCAACTCGATCGGCGTGGTCTCGAAATAGCCGATCATGATCCAGATCACGATCGGCACCGTGACCACGAGATGGATGATGATCTGCGGCCACAACGTGCCGAGCAGGCCGAGCCACTGGAACAGCAGGAACAGTGGAATCAGATAGGACAGGCCAGGCGTGATGCGCGCGATCAGGATCACGATCGCCGATTTATGCGCGGCCATGCGCGCGATGCCGTAGCCAGCGGGCACGCCGACCAGCATCGCCAGCAATGTGGCGCCGCCGGTCACCAGCACGCTGTTCGTGAAATAGGTGAAGAAGCGGTTGGAAGCGAACACTTCGGCGTAGTTCTTCCAGGCGAAGTGTTCCGGAATGAACACAGGCGGATAGGCGGCATTGTCGACCTCAAATTTGACCGACAGCGAGAGCATCCAGAGGAAGAAGAGGATTGCGGGCGAGACGATCAGGAAGACGCCAATGGCAAGGCCGATCCGGCCAATGATAGTGCGCACGGTCATGTGTCGACCCCCGTCCATTGCGCGCGCTTGCGCAGGATCAGGAGCACGGCGGTGAGCGCCACGATCAGCACGAAGAATACCAGCGCGATCGCCGAGGCGTAGCCGAGGTCGTAATAAACGAAGGCGACGCTGTAGAGATAGATGTTGATGGTCTCCGACGCAGTGCCCGGGCCTCCCTGGGTGATCGCGAAGATGATGTCAAAGCTCTTCACGGCGTCGATGCAGCGGATCATCGCCGCAATGAACAGGAACGGCATGATCAGGGGCAGGGTGATGTAGCGGAACATCTGCCAAGAGCTGGCGCCGTCGAGCTGCGCGCTCTCATAGGGTTCGGTCGGCAGCGCGGCGATGCCGCCCAGCACGATCAGCATTACCAGCGGCGTCCATTGCCAGGTCTCGACCAGCACCAGCGACGGGATCACCGTGTTGGGATGGAAGACCCAGAGCTGTGGCGGCAGTCCGACCAGCGACAGCAGATAGTTGAGCACGCCGAGCTGCGGGTGAAACATCATGGTCCAGACCAGCGCGATCGCCACCGGCGTCGCCATCATCGGCATGATGAAGAGCGCACGCAGGATGCCCCGGCCCGGAAACTTGTTGTGGAAGATCACGGCCGCGAGGGTGCCGAACACCAGCGGCAGCACCACCGACAACGCGGCATAGGACAGCGTATGCCCGACCGCCTCGACGAAGCGCGGATCGGATGGCAATCGCAGAAAGTTGGCAAAGCCAACGAAGGTGGTGGGCGAGCCGACCTTCCATTCGTGGAAGCTCATCCAGATCGTGAACAGCCAGGGGAAGATGATGATGGCCAGCACCACGATCAGCGCCGGCACCACGAATGGCCAATAGGATGGCGGTCGCCATGGCTGCGCCGGCGCGGGGATATCTCCAGCGCCGGCAGCCTGTTCGGTGATCGTGCTCACGCTTTCTCGCTGCGCTCCAGGATCGGGCGAAACTGCTCATGTGCGCGCTTCAATTCGGCCGCGGGATCGCCGCCGGACAGCGTCGCCGTGAGCGCCGAGCCGATGATGTCGCGATACTCCGCGACCGGCACCACCACCGGCAGTCCGAGCTTGCTGATTTTGGCGGAGTCGATGGCTGACTGCAGCCACTCCTTCGGCAGCTTGACGCCGCTCTGCACCTCGGGGTCGCCGAGGATGGAGTTACGGAACGGGACGCCGCCGCCGGCCTGCAGGAGGCGGGCGCCTTGCGCCTTCGAGACCACCCACTGACACAGCAGATAGGCGGCTTCCTTGTTCGGGCTTGCGGCGGCAATGCCGATGCCATCGCCATAGGTCGCGGAAAACTGGCCCTTCGGGCCGGCGGGCACCACCGTGTAGCCGACCTTGCCGACGATCCGCGACGCGCTGGGGTCTTCCAGCGGCGGCGCCCAGCCGACGCCGTCGATCCACATCGCCGAGCGCCCTTGCGTGAACGAGGCCATCGACTCCATCCAGTTGAAGCCGGCGACGCCGGGGGGCGCGGATTTGGTGAGCAGGCGCTGATACAGCTTGGTGGCCTCGATCGCTTCCGGCCCGTCGCTCAGGATATTGCCCTTGCTGTCGAGGAATTCGCCGCCATAGTCGAGATAGAAGTTGGTCCACAGCGCCACATTGGCATTGCGCAGGCCGCGGCCGACGAAGCCGTAGGTGCCGGTCTTGGGATCGGTCAGCTTCTCGGCGGAGTCAGCCATCTCTTCCAGCGTCTTGGGCACCGCGATGCCCTTCTTCGCGAACAGCTCCTTGTTGTAGTAGAGGATGAAGTAGTCGACCGACCACGGCAGCGACAGCATCCGTCCCTTGTCGTTTTTGGCATAAGTCAGCCCGGCGGCAGAGAAATCGCTCTCGACCAGATCGGGTGCCGTCAGGTTCGGGTCCTTCATGTAGTCGGTGATGTCGGCGAGCCAGCCGGCCTTTTCGAACTGCCGCTTCTGCACGTGATAGCTGAGATGGACGACATCGAAGCTCGGCTTGCCGGAGGACAGCTCGATCACGACTTTCTGGCGCTGTTGCTGCTCGGGGATCTGCTCGGACTCCACCTCGATCCCGGTGAGCGCGGTAAATTCCTTGATGTATTTCTGCAGGTTGTCGCCGCGCGGCCCCTTGGCGAGGATCACCTCAAGCTTGGTGCCGGCATATTTCTTCCATTGCGGCTCGGCGCGCGCCGGGCTGCCTGCAAGCGCATAGGCGCCGGCGGCTGCAGAGCCTGCGAGCATGGTGCGGCGGGTGATCGCTGTCATGATGTCCTCCCCGGATATTGTTATTGGGGAAGAAGTCTAGCCGGTTCCGCGGCGACCGCAACAGGACGAAGGGCGGATGGCGCGAAGGCCGCGTCTCACCAGGAAGCGAAGTGGCGTCGACCGGCGGCGGCCTCAGTCGAACAGGCTCGATACCGATTCTTCGGCCGCGGTGCGGCCAATCGCCTCGGCGATCAGCGGCGCGATCGGCAGCATCCGGATATTCGGCGCGCTGCGGACGGATTCGGTCGGCATGATGGAGTCGGTGATGACGAGCTCCTTGAGGCGCGATGAGGTGATACGGGTCACCGCACCGCCGGAGAGCACGCCATGGGTGATGTAGGCGTAGACCTCCTTGGCGCCGTTGGCGAGCAGCGCGTCGGCTGCATTTACCAGGGTGCCGCCGGAGTCGACGATGTCGTCGATCAGGATGCAGGTGAAGCCGGCGACGTCGCCGATAACGTTCATGACCTCGGACTCGCCCGCGCGTTCGCGGCGCTTATCGATGATTGCAAGCGGGGTGTTGATGCGCTTGGCAAGGCCGCGCGCGCGCACCACGCCGCCGACGTCGGGCGACACCACCATCAGCTTGGTCGTATCGAAGCGGTCGCGGATGTCGCGCACCATCACCGGTGTGGCGAAGAGATTGTCGGCCGGGATGTCGAAAAAGCCCTGGATCTGGAGGGCATGCAAGTCGAGCGTCATGACGCGGTCGGCGCCGGCATGGGTGATCAAATTGGCGACCAGCTTGGCCGAGATCGGTGTGCGCGAGCTCGATTTGCGATCCTGCCTGGCGTAGCCGAAATAGGGCACCACGGCGGTGATGCGGCGCACGGAAGCGCGGCGCAGCGCATCGGTGATGATCAGAAGCTCCATCAAATGGTCGTTCGCCGGATAGGACGTCGACTGCAGGATGAAGACATCGGAGCCGCGCACGTTCTCCTGGATCTCGACGAAGATCTCCATGTCGGCGAAGCGCCGGACCACAGCCTTGGTCAGTGGCAGGCCGAGCTCGGCGGCGATTGCGTTTGCCAACACGGGATTGGAGTTGCCGGAGACGAGTTTGATGGAGCCATTTTTGGCCGACATCGAGATTTCTCCCCGCGCCTTGCTGGAGACCACATTCAGCATATCGGGTTACCCGTGGGATCGGCAATGTTGCACGGGCGTGCAGATATCAGGGAGAATGTATGGCTGGCAACCCGGATGCCGTGTTTTCCCTGCCAAAAATGGGCAGCAATTGCGGCGGCGTGGCTAACGGTCGGCGTAGCTGAGCGCAGCGACATTATTGTTCCCGGTATCAGCCGGTGCAGGCGACGCGGTTGCGATCGCGGGTCCCCGAGCAGCCGGCTGCGGTGCACCGTCAGCAGGCGCAGTTCCATTGACCATGCCCGCGAGGCCGCTGAAGCCGGCCTGCGCGATCTTGCGCAGCACGAGATCGTCCGCGCCCGACCACGGATCGCGGGACGCGCTGCCCGCGGCCTGCTCGGTCCCCGAAAGCCTCAGCGCGCGCTCCTGATTGCGGTCATAGACGTCCCAGACCCAGGCGATCACGGTCTTGCCGGAGACGACCTGCGCCGAGAGGTAGCTGCGCACACGATAGGCCGCGGGCGCCTCGCGCGAGACGATGGCAAGGCTGCGCAGCTTCGACTCGCTGTCGAGCACGTTCACCATGCGGTCGAACACCTGCGGCGGCGGACCGTCGATCTGATCGAAGGCGATCGTCGCGCCATCGGATGCAGGCGCCATCGCGTACGCGTTGCTCGGGCCCGCGCTGTTGCCGGCGCATCCGCCGAGGGTCGCGGCGGACAGCAGCAGCGTCGCGGCAACGCAAGCGTGCAGCGGTGTTCGGCTGATCCGTTGTAGTAGTATCGACGCCCTCGTCATCGTCGGCAGCGATATCGTTAAAATCGATTAACGTCTAGATCGCGGCTGACACAGAACGGGACAGAATGCACTTAGTTGTAGAGAAAAAGTTAATCAATCAAGATGGTGCCGCAGTTCGGTCCAGCTTCAGCCTTCCAGCGCGATCGCGTGCACATGACGGCCGTAATCCGGTTCATTCCGGTGCACCGAGCGGCGATAGCTGAAGAAGCGATCGTCGGCATAGGTATCAGTGCCGAGATCGTCGATCATGAGCACGCCGGCGTTCTCCAGCCGCATGCGGATGAAGCCGGCGAGATCGAACATCGCGTGGCCGTCGCGCGGCGAAGGCAGGAAGAACAGCGCGTGATCCGCATCGGCATCGAGGAAGCGGGCGACGAATTCGGCGCCGACCTCGTAGCTCGGCTGCCGGATCATCGGGCCGATTGCGGCGATGATCTGCCCGCGCTCGGCGCCCAGCTCTTCCATGGCGGCAAGCGTCGATTCCAGGACGCCGGTCAGCGCGCCCTTCCAGCCGGCATGCGCGGCGCCGATCACGCGCCGCACGGGATCGACGAACAGCACCGGGCCGCAATCTGCCGTAGTAATCCCGATCGCGAGCCGTGCGGTGCGTGTCACGACGGCATCGGCCTTCGGGCGCGCAGGGCCGTCCCAGGGGCCGGTCGCGACCACCACGTCGGGCGAATGGATCTGGTGCAGGCTGAGGAAGCGGTCCGGCGCGACGCCCATATGCTCGGCCATGCGGCGGCGGTTTTCCAGCACGTTGGCTGGCACGTCGCTGGAGCCGAGCCCGCCATTGAGGCCGGCATAGATGCCGTCGGAAACGCCGCCCTCGCGGGTAAAGAAAGCGTGGCGCAGGCCCGGAATGCCGGACAGCAGATCCGATGACATCAGCATCATGGCGCTCCCGTTCAGTGGTTGGCGTTGCCGTCGGAGAGGCCCGCGAGCATGGGAATAGCGCGATCGGCTATGCCGAGCACCTTGAACAGCTCACCCATGCCGCCGCGGCCGCCGCCGATCAGCCGCTTCAGCCCGCTGGAGATGTCCTCCGACACCTCGTGCGAGGCCTTCTGCATCAGGGTCAGTGCGCGCGTCTCGATGCCGAGCCGTTGCAGGAAATCGCCTTGCGTCACCGGACCGTGGGCGCGGGCGCCGACTGCCTCGGCGGCGCGCGACAACGCGTCGAAATCGACATGGGCGGTGAGGTCGGCGAGGCCCGGCGTCCTCAGCGGATCGGCGAAGCTGTGGCGGGCGATCGCCTGGAAGGTATCGCCGACGTCGCTACGGACGTGGCCGTAATCGATGATCAGCGCGGCGCCGCGCTGATCGCGCACACGCCGGGCCAATCCCATGATCTCGGTGTCGGGCCGCCATTCGAAGATGGCACCGAGCGGTGCGGCCCTGACCAGCGGCGGCAGCAGGGCCTCGAAGCCGGGCGTCGGATCGTCCGCTGTGCCGTAGATGAAGTTGTCCTTGTCGTCGAGCATGATCACGCGCTCGTGCCAGCCGGTCTCGCGCCGCACCATCTGGTGGATCGGCAGCACGTCGAAATACTCATTGGCAAAGATCACGCAGGGACCGTCGGGCACCTCGTCGAAGCGCTCGTGCCAGGTGATGTTGCGCAGGCCGGTCAGCGTCGCCTTCTGCTTCTCGCGCAGCACCGGATTGATCTCGACCATGTGCACGGACAGCGTCTGATAGAGCGGCGGCAGCACCCGCAGAGCGCGCAGCGCATCCGACATCATGGTGCCGCGGCCTGGACCGAGCTCGATCAGTTGAAACGGTTGCGGCGAGCCGATCGCTCTCCATACCGAGGCAGCCCAGAGCCCGAGCAACTCGCCGAACATCTGACTGACTTCAGGTGCGGTGGTGAAGTCGCCCTCGCGCCCGAGGGGATCGCGCGAGATGTAGTAGCCATGCTGCGGATGCCAGAGGCACAGCTCCATGTAGCGCCGGACCGGCATCGGACCCGAGGCTCTGATCAGCCGCTTGACCTCGGTGTGCAGCGGCGACAGCTCGATCACGTCTGCGCCTGCGCCGCCGGAGCAGCCTCATGGATGCGAGGCTTGCGCCAGGCCCTGACGATCAGGATCGCGCCCACGATCAGCATCGGGATCGACAGCAGCATGCCCATGGTCAGGCCACCCCACAGAAAGCCGAGTTGCGGATCGGGTTCGCGGAAATGCTCGCTGGTGATGCGCGCGAGCCCATAGAGCGTGATGAAACTGCCGAGAATGAGGCCCGGCCGTTTCAACGCGCCGCAGCGGACCATGATCGCGAGCACGGTGAACAGCAGGATGCCTTCGAGGCCGGCTTCGTAAAGCTGGCTCGGATGGCGCGGAAGATGCGATGGATCTCGCGGGAAGATCATCGCCCAGGGCAAGCTCGGATCAGCAGCGCGGCCCCACAGCTCGCCATTGATGAAATTGGCGATGCGACCCAGGAACAGTCCCATCGGGCCAACCGCCGTGGTGATGTCGCCGAGCGGCAGGATCGGCAGGTTGTTGGCGCGGCAGAACCAGATCACGGCGGCGACGCAGCCCAGGAAGCCGCCATGGAACGACATGCCGCCATTCCATAATTCGAAGATTTCGGCTGGATGGGCGATGAAGAAGGGCAGGTTGTAGAACAGCACGTAGCCAGTGCGCCCGCCCAGGATGATGCCGAGCGTGACCCAGAGGATGAAGTCGTCGAGCTGGGCCAGCGAGATCGGCGCAGGCCCGCCCCACAGCCGCTCGTTCTTCAGGATCGCGCGCGCATAGAGCCAGCCGAGCACGATGCCGGTGATGTAGGCGAGCGCATACCAGCGGATCGCCAACGGTCCGAGCTGGACGGCGATGGGATTGAAGACCGGAAAGTCGATCAGGAGAAAGGGCATGCAGCCTGCGCTTTAAGCGAGATTGCGGCGGTAGAGCGCGAGCAGGCGCTCCCAATGCCGCTCGGCGGCGTCACGGTCATACACCGGGCGCTTCGGGAAGGCGAAGCCGTGATGCGTGCCCGGATAGACCTCGACCTCGGCATTGGCCCCGCGCATGGCTTGCGTAACCTTGTCGATGATTTCCTGCGGCGCGTAGATGTCGGTCTCGGCGCAGGCGAAATAGAGCTCGGCCTTGGTCTTCGCGGCCGCTAGATGCGGGCTGTCCGGCTGGTCGGTGGCCAGATGCGTGCCGTAGATCGAGGCCGCGGCCTTGACCCGGTCGGGGAAATGCGTGGCGGCATTGATGGCGTAGCGGCCGCTCATGCAATAGCCGACGGTGCCGACGATCCCTGTGTTGGCCGCAGTCTGGCCTTCGGCATAGGCGAGCAGGGCTTTGGTATCCTCCATCACCATCGGGATGTTGATCGAGGCCATCAGCTCGAACATACGCTTGCGCTCCGGCGATTCCGGATCGGCCGGCAACGGTCCGAGCTCCATCACGCCGGAGCGGTAATAGAGGTTTGGCAGCATCACATAATAGCCCGATGTCGCCAGCCGCCGCGCCATGTCGCGCAACTCCTCGCGGATCGCCGGCGCATCCATGTAGAACAGGATGACGGGGAAGGGGCCACCGCGCTCGGGATGGGTGATGAAAGTGGTGGTGTGGCCGTCCTTGGTCGGAATGTCGATCTGCTGGTCGATCATGTCGGTCTCTTGAGCGTTGCCGCGTCTTTGGAATCCGTTGTGTACGCAATACGATGACAAGGAAACCGCAGCGTGACAAGACACGGGGGACTTGAGGGCTGACTGGCAAGGCTGGACTTGAATGCGCCCGGCCGGATCGCCATTCTGTGATCGGCAGCATCGCCACGCGGAGTATTTTGCATGACCCAGACCACCAATCGCTTTTTCGACGAAATTGGTCGCCTGATGAATGATGCCGCGGGCGCGGCGCAGGGCATGAAGCGCGAGGTCGATACGGTAATCCGCGCCCAGGCCGAAAAAATTCTAAATGACCTCGATATCGTCAAGCGCGAGGAGTTTGAGGCGGTCAAGGAGATGGCGCGGCTCGCGCGCGAGGAGAACGAGGCGCTGAAGGCGCGGATCGCGACGCTCGAAGCCAAGCTCGGAGGCGCTGCCGGCGGGCCGGAGGGAACGCCGGCCGTCTGACGCCGGGCGACTACCCTCCGCAGTCACCGGGAGACAAAATTCCCTTCATTTCCTTGTCATTTTGATGCTTTGCGGCTAGAACGCCGCCACGTCCACGCCCCCCGCACCCCTGGAGGCTTGTCGTGGACGTGACCCGGGGGCCGCGTTGCGGCCTTTAGCTTTTTAGAAACAAGGACTTATGATATGGCGACCGTCAAGGAATTGAAGGCGACCGCCCGTCCGTCAGTCGGCAAGGGGGCCGCACGGGCAGAGCGTCGCGCCGGGAGAGTGCCCGGAGTGATCTATGGTGACAACCAGGCCCCCCTGCCGATCTCGGTCGAGGACCGCGAGCTGCGCCAGCGCATTCTCGCCGGTCGGTTCCTGACCACGATCGTCGACATCAGCCTCGACGGCAAGAAGCACCGCGTGATTCCGCGCGACTTCCACCTCGATCCGGTGCGTGACTTCCCGATCCATGTCGACTTCATGCGGCTCGGCGAAGGCGCGACCATCCGCGTCAGCGTGCCGCTGCACGTGGTGAACGGCGAAACCTCGCCGGGCGTCAAGCGTGGTGGCACGGTCAACATCGTCACCCACACGCTCGAGCTCGAATGTCTCGCGGAAAACATCCCGCAATACATCGAGGCCGATGTCGGTGCGCTCGAGATCAACCACTCGCTGCACATCTCCGACGTCAAGCTGCCGACGGGCGTCAAGACGCTGACGCGCGACGATGCGACGCTGGTGACCATCGTGCCGCCGTCCGGCTATGCCGAAGAGCAGAAGGCTGCTGCCGCTGCTCCGGCCGCTGGCGCTGCTGCGCCGGCCGCTGCGGCTCCGGCTGCTGCCGCCAAGGCGCCGGCCGCAGGTGGCGACAAGAAGAAGTAAGCCGGTATCCAGCCGACGTCAGCAGGCAGGCCCACGGGGCTGTCCTGCTGACGTGGCGCACTGCAGAAGCGTGGATGCCGCCTCATGCTGCTCTTTGTCGGCCTCGGCAATCCCGGCGCGAAATACGCGCGTAACCGGCACAATATCGGTTTCATGGCCGTCGACGAGATCGCGCGGCGCCATCGCTTTGCGCCGTGGCGCCGCCGCTTCCAGGGCGAGACGGCGGAGGGCACGCTCGATTCCGAACGTGTGATCCTGCTCAAGCCCACGACCTACATGAATGAGTCCGGTCGCGCGGTGCAGGAAGCCGCGAGCTTCTTCAAGATCGGCTCCAGCGACGTCACCGTGTTTCAGGACGAACTCGAGCTGCCGCCGGCCAAGCTGCGCGTCAAGGTGGGCGGCGGCATTGCCGGCCATAACGGCCTGCGCTCGATCTCGGCGCATATCGGCAATGAGTATCGCCGCGTGCGGCTCGGGATCGGTCATCCCGGCGTCAAGGAACTGGTGCACGGCCATGTGCTGTCGGATTTCGCCAAAGCCGATATGCCCTGGGTCGAGGCGCTGTGCGAGGCCGTGGCCGACAATGCGGGCCTGTTGACCGGCAAGCGCGATGCCACCTTCGCCAACAAGGTGCATCTGGTGTTGCAGGCCAAGGGATTTCTGGACAAGGGCGATGCGGCCGCCTCATAGGCGCGTCGGCCCAAACCAATAGTCAGGACGGATCATGGGATTCAAATGCGGGATCGTCGGACTGCCGAATGTCGGCAAGTCGACGCTGTTCAATGCACTGACCGAGACCGCTGCCGCGCAGGCGGCGAACTATCCGTTCTGCACCATCGAGCCCAATGTCGGCGAGGTCGCCGTTCCCGATCCGCGGCTGGACAAGCTGTCCGCGATCGCCAAGTCGGCGCAGATCATTCCGACAAGGCTGACCTTCGTCGATATCGCGGGCCTGGTGCGCGGCGCCTCCCAGGGCGAGGGCCTCGGCAACCAGTTTCTCGCCAACATCCGCGAAACCGATGCGATCGCCCATGTGGTGCGCTGCTTCGAGGATTCCGACATCACCCATGTCGAGGGCAAGATCGCCCCGATCGCCGATATCGAGACCATCGAGACCGAGCTGATGCTGGCCGATCTCGACAGCCTCGAGAAGCGCGTCGACAATCTGGCCAAGAAGGCCAAGGGCAACGACAAGGACGCCAAGGAGCAGCTCGATCTGGTCAATCGCGCGCTGGTGCTGCTGCGTGACGGCAAGCCGTCGCGCCTGCTGGAGCGCAAGCCGGAGGAAGAGCGCGCCTTCGGCATGCTGGGGCTGTTGACCTCCAAGCCGGTGCTCTATGTCTGCAACGTTGAGGAAGGCTCGGCCAAGGACGGCAACAACTTCTCGCGCGAAGTGTTCGCGCGCGCCAAGGAGGAGGGCGCGGTTGCGGTCGTGATCTCTGCCAAGATCGAGTCCGAGATCGCGACGTTGTCACGCGAGGAGCGCGTCGACTTCCTGGAGACGCTGGGCCTCGAAGAGGCCGGGCTCGACCGCCTGATCCGTGCGGGCTACCAGCTGCTCGACCTCATCACCTACTTCACGGTCGGACCGAAGGAGGCGCGCGCCTGGACCATCCATCGCGGCACCAAGGCGCCGGCCGCGGCGGGCGTGATTCACACCGACTTCGAGAAGGGTTTCATCCGCGCCGAGACCATCGCCTATCCCGACTACATCGCCTTCAGCGGCGAGGCCGGGGCACGCGACGCCGGCAAGCTGCGGCTGGAAGGCAAGGAGTACGTCGTCGCCGACGGCGACGTCATGCATTTCCGCTTCAACACCTGATTGCTGCAAGCAAAACGACCGGCCACCGGGCCGGCCGCTTCGCCCCGGTGTTCCGTAACGATCAGTGCAATCGCTCCTGGTCGCGGATCGCACCGAGATGCTCGTTGATGCGGAAGACGATCAGGATGAACTCCGCGGCAATGCGCGAGAACACGATGCCGACGATCACGCCCGCGAGCGAGGACAGCAGCATCAAAAAGCCGCTGAACGGGCTGATGGCCATCGCGGCCAGCCCCGAGAAAATGCCGGATAGTCCGAACAGCACCACCAGCGCGATGACCAGCCAGTAGAACGTCTTGATGATGGTGGGCGTGATGAAACGGTCCCACTGAAACAGGTCGCGAAATTCGAACATCCTTTTCCCCCGGCAAAGTCGAATTGTAGTCCAAGTCCCTTGTCGCCCAAGTCCCTTGTCGCCCAAGTCTCTTGTCGCCCAAGTCTCTGGTCCGACAAGTCTGTGATCCAGTCCCGTCCGGTGGCGGCAATGAAGCGTCGCTCCGTTGTCTTTTCCGGCAATATGGAGCACGAGCCATGCGGAGCGGGCGGGTTGTGATTGCCGCAAAGTGCGGCCACAATCAGGCCCCTTTCCGCAATTTCGCGATCCATGACACTCACCTTCGAAGATTTTACGCAAGGCCGTTTCGGCAGCTTCGGTCCACGACACGTCTCGCGCGAGGAGATCATCGCCTTCGCCGCGGAGTTCGATCCCCAGCCGATGCATCTCGATGAAGATGCCGCGCGTGCATCGATGCTGCGCGGCCTGTCGGGATCGGGCTGGCATCTGTGCTCGCTGACGATGCGGATGCTGTTCGACAGCTTCATCGGGCGCACCGCATCGCTCGGCTCGCCCGGCGTCAACGAGGTGCGCTGGCTGTCCCCGTTGCGGCCCGGAGACGACCTCATGCTCGACGTCGACGTAACGGAAGCGCGGGTGTCGAACAGCCGTCCTGAGACCGGGATCGTGACTTTCAAATGCACGGTACGCAACAAGGCCGGTGAAGCCCTGTGCGAGATGATTTCGCCGATCATCGTCAAGCGGCGCGACGCCGGCAACAAGGCGGGCTGATGCGGTTCTTCGAAGATTTCAAGGTCGGGCAGCGACGCGACATCGGCTCCTTCACCTTCACGGCCGAGGACATCAAACGCTTCGCCGCCCAATTCGATCCGCAGCCCTTTCATCTCGACGAGGAGGCCGGCCGCAATTCGCTGTTCGGCGGCCTGGCCGCCTCGGGCTGGCATATCGGCTCGGTGTGCATGAAGCTTCTGGTCGCCGACAATCAGCGTCTCGCGCAGCTTGCGCGTGAACGCGGCGAGGAGGTCGCGGTCGGCGGACCGTCGCCGGGCTTCCGCGAGTTGCGCTGGATCAAGCCCGTGCTGGCCGGCGACACCATCAGCTTCGCCGGCGAAATCGAATCGCTACGGACATCATCTTCGCGCCCGGAATGGGGCATCATTCAGTCGCGCAACACAGGGACCAATCAGTGCGGCGAGCTGGTGTTTTCATTTCTTGCTTCGGCCTTTGTACCAAGGCGGAACAATGGTTGAGGCGAAAAGGTCACTTGGCCTCGGATTGTGCGCGCGGAACAAACTTGGCGCTAACGCATTTTGAACCTCGACACTATAAGACTGCTCACAGCACACGATTTCTCGGGGACGGACATGGCGGATCGCGGCGGCCTGAAACTTGTTGGCTTTATCTTTGCCAGCGTGACGCTTGCGGTGATGTTGGCCACCGGCATGGTGGTGAAGGGCTACGCCGACGGCTCCTACTCGCTCGAGACCACCGCGACGATCAGCGAGTAGTTAAGACTTCGTTAACCACGCGCAGATCTGGACATTAGCGCGCGTGATGGTTCGGGGCTCCGAGCGGGACGAGCCTACCGGATCCACAGCAGCGTCAGCGCTGCGATCGCGACCAGCAACAATCCGACGAAGCGCACCATGATGGTGCCGATCCGCGGCGACGACTGCCGCAAGGGAATGGGATCGGTGGTCTCCGGCCTGATCGTTTCCATGACAGCCCCTGCGCATCAGGCGCGCCATCGCGGCGGGCCCCTGTGCTTGGTCGCGGAGATGTCATCCGACGTTCAAACGGCTTCCGAATCTCGCGCCGTCCAAATCGAAACCGCCGCGCAGGCGGCCCGCGCGGCGGCAAAGAATGCTGCAGTGAGAGCCCGGCGTGGCGGCGCCGGACCAGAGCCTTAGCTGTTGCGCAGCCCGTCGGCGGTGCGCTTCCACTGCGTCACGTTCTCGGCGATCATGCGCGTCGATTTCATCGCGGCCTGGCTGAGTTGGGCGTAGCTCGAGATCTCGCGCTGAACGCGCTGGCCTTCGGCATGAAGGACGTCGCGCAGGCTTTCCAGCTCCGCGATCAGGTTCTCGATCTCCGACAGCGAGGTGCCGGCGACGCGCTGGATCAACGAATTGACGTTGGTCACGGCGGCGTCGGTCGCGGTGCTGTCGACCGTGGGTTCGGGGCCGGTCACCGACACCGGCCGGCGCAGATAGGCGATATCATTGCGGACGAAATCGCGAATGCCGGCCTCGACTTCGGAGACCGCGGCCATATCGCCACCATCCAGCTCCGTTTCCGTTCCTTCGATCTTGTCCGGGCGAATAACGTTCATCGGCTAATTCCCTGTTTCGCGTGAAATTGAGCGCGGTGTCCCCGCACGGCGAACTAAGAGGCAACGCATCTGCACTGCCAAATTTGACCACATCGCGGCCAAGATGCGGCGATGAATCGACGATTCCCGGCACGCCTGCGGTAAGCTTAAAGCCGCGGGGTCACCTTAAAGGCGTCACCAGCTCTTTTTGAAGCCTGCGGTGATGCTCTTGCTGGTCGCGCCCTGTGCCGTCTCGCCGATCGCACCTGACACGGTGACGTTGTCGCTGAGCTTCTGCTCGGCGCCGAAATGGCGCAGCCATCTGTCCTCGCCCGACGACAGCGTCTGCCCGGCGGTCAGGCTGGTGCCGGTGCCGCCCATCGAGAGGTTGGCGGACTGGTCGGCATCGAAGCTGCGGTTGGTGCGCGGCGCCGCGCCAGGCAGCGGCACCATGCCCTCCTGGGAGACGTTGTAACCGTTCTGCAGGCTGAGCTTGTATTCATCGAGCAGCGGCACCGCCTTGGTGATGGTAGCGCCGATCTTGCTCTGGTCCGAGCCCGGATCGATCCGCGCCTCGACCGCGGTCTTGTCCCAGATCGAGCCGGCGCCGGGCGCGGTGACGGCAGCCCAGGCCGTGCCGCCATTTTGGGGCGTGCTGCCCCCGTTCTCGGCTTTCTCGGCCAGCAGCTCCGACATCGTGGTCGGCTGCTTCGTGACCGTCATGTCGGCGCCGATCCGGGTATCCCAGAACGGCGAGATGCTTTGCTTCACCGACACGCCGGAGGAGCCGTTGTCGTGGGTCTGGTTCGACCAGTTCAGGTCGGCGCCGCTCGCGGTCGCGGCGGGCTTGCCGGCGCCCGCCTTGGCGCCGGAATGATCGGAAGAGCCGCTGGCGTCGACGTTGAGCTGGCTCCAATCGAGCTTGGACACGTCGACGTCCTTCATGAGGTCGGCATCGGCGGTCTTCGCCGCCGACACATCCTCCGCCTCATCGTCGGCGCTGTCCTCGGGCGGCGGCGGTGGCGCGATCTGGCCCCATGGGGTGAGTTCCAGCGGCTTGGACGGGGGCGGCTGCATCAGGCTTTGCGCCAGGGCTGGTGGCACAAGAAGGCCAACGCCGGCTGCGGCACACAGCACCAGCGCGCAATCGCGAACTGTCATGGAAGTCAAACCCCGCCCCTCGGAAATTCTTGCCAAATTATGGTCGAATCCTGGCGCCAAAAATGTGGCGAAGCGATTCACATTATGTTGCAGCGCACGCAAAGTCATCCTTTGATCTAGCGTCTGTACCGATTGAGTCGGAACGGGCTCAGCTTTTGTTTGGACGCGTTTTCTTGAGCGAACGCGGCGTCTACTTCGATCGAAGCGCTTGACCGCCGCAGCAAGGTGCCCGGAACTGCAGCCTGCTGCGGCCGTTAGTGCAGCGAAATCTCTCTCCGGAGCATCGCATCATGAAGATCATTATCGCATTATCAGTTGCAGCATTGGCGCTGGTCTCGACGCCGGCCGCCGAAGCCAAGGGCTGCATCAAGGGCGCTATCGTCGGCGGCGTCGCCGGTCACTATGCCGGACATCACGGCATGCTCGGTGCCGCAGCCGGCTGCCTCTACGGCCGCCACCACGCCAAACAGCAGGAGCGGGACCAGGAGCGCCAGCAACAGCAGCAGCAACAAGGCCAGGCGAACAGCCAAGGCCGGATCTGACAGGCCTGACGTCATCGGCTGCCCAGCAGCGCAAGCAGATTGTCCCCTACACAATGGCCGGGCCAAAGCGCGTCTTCGCGCAGACGTCCCGGCCATTGGACTCACAGAGATCAGCCAAGCCAGGAAGTCGGCATGACCAAACCGCTCGACAAGATCATCCCGCCGGTGCCGGACGAGAACCAGAGCCATAAGGGCCCGGGCAGCGCGCCGGCGGTGCCGCTCGACACCACGAGGGGCCATCGCGACGACGAGAAGCACAACATCCGCGAGCAGGCCGCGCACGGCAACCTCACCCAGAACACCAGCCACCGGCGGTCGGGCTGAGGACGCGACGCGCTCCGAACATAGGGCCAGCGTGGCGCAGGCTCCTTCCCATCGCATCGTCGTCCTATTTACGTGTTCAAACAGCCCATGTTTATTTCGCCGTCATCGCCCGGCTTGACCGGACGATCTAGTATTCCAGAGACAGTCATGATTGACCGTGAGGCCGCGGCGTAGTGGAACGCCCGCCTCCGCGGGCGACGACGACTGAATAAGTGGTAGCATCCTCGCGACACATCTGCGTCCGAGCTATGAATAGGCTTCACCCTCGAATGAGCAGAGGGCGCAGGGAAGGCCGGGTGCTGACCGCACCCATGGTCCGCGTGCAACAAAAAGCACGCGGCAGAACCACAGGTGACAGCCGAACAACCGGCCTTCCCTGCGCGGTAGTTTTAACGGCGTATACGAGCTCTCCCCGGGGACCGGCGTTCTTGCCCCCGTCGGCCGCAGTGCTCGTCGAGCACCCGACCTTGATGTCAGCACCGGGACATCAGGACCACACGACTTGGCCGTCCGGATCAGGATTGTTCGTCCGCTCGCGAATGCGCGCTGCAACCTGACACGTCTACCGCATCTCCAGCTCAACGTTCGTGACGATCGCGAGGCGCCCCTCTTGGCGAGCTGTGACGCGCGGAAATGTGAACCCGATTTGCCCGACGAGGCAACCGCGTAGCACTGCGACATGATAACGCGACGGGCAGTCACACAGCACGTCACACTTCGGCGGGCGCGACAAACGCAAAGGACTCGCGCAGACTGCGACGGCTTCCGGCGCGCGATGATCGGTGCCGGATGCGTGTCGTCGTCGGTGTGAGCGGAGGGAAGCATGATCCGTGGCAGTTGCCTGTGCGGCCGCGTCAAGTATCGGATCAATGGTGTGTTGAAGCGCGCGCTCAACTGCCATTGTTCGATGTGCCGCAAGGCGCAGGGTTCGGCATTCCGAAGCCGTGCATCCGCGGAGGCATCCGAGTTCGAATGGCTGCAGGGCAAGGATGTCGTCACATTCTATGAATCCTCGCCGGGCAACTATCGCGGCTTCTGCAGCGTCTGTGGCTCGCCGATCGTCTCGAAGTTTGACGGTGTCCCGTATGTCGGCGTGCCACTCGGCCCGCTCGACGATGATCCCGGCGTCCGCCCCGAGCTTCACGTCCATGTCGACAGCAAGGCGCCGTGGTTCGAGATCACGGATGATCTGCCGCAGCTTCCGGAGGGGCCGAAGTAGGGGTGATATCCTGGCCGTATTCCGGGCACGCGGCTTGTCCGCGGTGGCTTGGAAAGCGAAGGCGGAAGCGCGAGCCAGGAATCCATAACCACAGGCCTTGCTTGAGATGGCGACATCGGCCACTGCGCTCAGGCATAACTGCACGGGAGCATGGATTCCGGGCTCATCGCTGCGCGATGCCCCGGAATGACGGAGGAGAGACTGATTGCGACTGATGGCGCGCGTTGCTGCGCTTGCGAGTCGCGTCCTGATCTCACATTCACCGCTTCTTCCATCCGCCCCGTTTGCCGGGTGCGCCGCCCGTCGAGCGGGGCGCGGGGCCGAATTCCGGGCCGGAGTTGCGGGAGTTTTCCGGCTGGATGATCCGGCTGGACGCGCCGAACGGTTTTGACGGCAGCTTCGGGTTCGGGCGGAAGGGCAGGGATTCCGGGCCGTGCATCTCGTCGAGATGCGGCTTGTGGACCTTCGAGCTGTTGCGCGAAGAGGAGCCGCCGGTGATCTCGTCATGGGAGGGCAGGAGAGGGTCTTTGTCGCGCGACTTACCGCCGCCGCCGCGCGCCGCGCCGCCACGGCCTTTCATGGCCGTGGTTGGCAGGTTAGCGGCGTCGCCGTATTTCTTCGCGCCCGCATACGAACCGGCCTTGCCTTGCACCGTGCGCTGCTTGGCGGTGGGGTCGTCGACCACGGCGAGCTCGGTGGCGCGCAGGCGCTTGACCTCGTCGCGCAGGCGGGCGGCTTCCTCGAAGTTCAAATCGGCCGCGGCCTCGCGCATCCGGGTCTCGAGATCGGCCAGCACGGTCTCGAAATTGTGGCCTATTGAAATCACATCATCAGTTGTGGTGCCGCCGCCGGTCTCGATCAGCACGTGGTCGCGCTCATAGACCGAGTTGAGGATGTCGCCGATCGACTTCTTCACGCTTTCGGGTGTGATGCCGTTGGCGGTGTTGTACTCGACCTGCTTCTCGCGGCGGCGCGCCGTCTCGGCCATCGCGCGCTCCATCGAGCCGGTGACATGGTCGGCATAGAGGATCACCTTGCCGTCGACGTTGCGCGCGGCGCGGCCGATGGTCTGGATCAGCGAAGTCTCGCTGCGCAGAAAGCCTTCCTTGTCAGCATCGAGAATGGCGACCAATGCGCATTCGGGAATGTCGAGGCCCTCGCGCAGCAGGTTGATGCCGACCAGCGCGTCGAACGCGCCGAGGCGCAAGTCACGGATGATCTCGATGCGCTCGATGGTGTCGATATCGCTGTGCATGTAGCGGACGCGGATGCCCTGCTCATGCAGATATTCAGTGAGGTCCTCGGCCATCCGCTTGGTCAGCACCGTGATCAGCGAACGATAGCCGGCCTGCGCGGTGGCGCGGACCTCGCCGAGGAGATCGTCGACCTGGGTGCGTGCCGGGCGGATGTCCACGGGAGGATCGATCAGTCCGGTGGGGCGGATGACCTGCTCGACGAACACGCCGCCGCTTTCGTTCAGCTCCCAGGCTGCAGGCGTGGCGGAGACCGCGACCGTCTGCGGCCGCATCATGTCCCACTCTTCGAAGCGCAGCGGGCGGTTGTCCATGCAGGAGGGCAGGCGGAAGCCGTATTCGGCGAGGGTCGCCTTGCGGCGGAAGTCGCCGCGGAACATACCGCCGATCTGCGGGACGGTGACGTGGCTCTCGTCGGCGAAGACAAGCGCGTTGTCGGGCACGTATTCGAACAAAGTCGGCGGCGGCTCGCCGGGCAGGCGGCCGGTCAGATAGCGCGAATAATTCTCGATGCCGGCGCAGCTTCCCGTCGCCTCCATCATCTCGAGATCGAAGGTGGTGCGTTGCTCCAGCCGCTGCGCTTCCAGCAGACGACCCTGGTCGTGCAGCTGGTCGAGCCGCATTTTCAATTCTTGCTTGATCGACTTCATCGCCTGCACCAAGGTCGGGCGCGGCGTCACATAGTGCGAATTGGCGTAGATCTTGATGAATTCGAGCTCGTCCTGCTTGTGGCCGGTGAGCGGGTCGAACTCCTCGATATTCTCGACGGTGTCGCCGAACAGGTTCACGCGCCAGGCGCGGTCTTCGTAGTGCGCCGGGAAGATGTCGATGACATCGCCGCGCACCCGGAACGTGCCGCGGGTGAAATCGTGCTGGGTGCGCTTGTATTGCAGCGCGACCAGGTCGGCGATCAGCTGGCGCTGATCGATGCGCTCGCCCTTCTTCAGCGCGAAGGTCATCGCGGTGTAGGTCTCGACCGAGCCGATGCCGTAGATGCAGGACACCGAGGCGACGATGATGACGTCGTCGCGCTCCAGCAGCGCGCGCGTCGCCGAGTGACGCATGCGGTCGATCTGCTCGTTGATCGAGGAGTCCTTCTCGATATAGGTGTCGGTGCGCGGGACGTAGGCCTCGGGCTGGTAGTAGTCGTAGTAGGAGACGAAATACTCGACCGCATTGTCGGGGAAAAAGCTCTTGAACTCGCCATAGAGCTGCGCGGCCAAGGTCTTGTTCGGCGCCAGGATGATGGCCGGGCGCTGCGTCGCCTCGATCACCTTGGCCATGGTGTAGGTCTTGCCGGAGCCGGTGACGCCGAGCAGGACCTGCGAACGGTCGTTGCGGTTGATGCCCTCGACCAGCTCGGCGATCGCGGTGGGCTGGTCGCCCTTCGGCTCGTAGGCTGATTTGATGACGAAGCGAACGCCGCCTTCGGATTTCTCCGGGCGCGGCGGGCGGTGTGGTGTCCATATTTTCGTGGAGCCGTCGTCCTTGCGGAACTCGGGACGGCCGTCGCGGATCAGGTTTTCCAGTGCGTCGGCGGTGGCCTTGACGCCGAGCGCCTCCATCTTGCTGCGTGGCGGCCGGGCGAGGGCTTCGTCGTCGTCTTCCGCGGTCGGCAGGCCGAGCTGCCGCGCCAGTTCCGGATCCAGCGTCGGGATGATGGCGGCGGTGCCGTAATTGGCTTGGCGGGATTTGGAGAGGCCGTCATCGGCAGAGCCTGTGTCCCGGTCCTCGCCTGCCTGGGGAAGCCTGGATAACGAACGCGCGCCTGGCGGCTGCGGATTCGGGCGCAGCGGCAGCGGCACCGGATCGAACGTGCCTCCCGCATCGGTTGGAAAACTCTTCGGCGTCGAAGCCCGCGCGCGATGCGCGGCGGCCTCGCCACCGGCGCGGCGGTCGCGGGAATTGTCCGGCGGCGGCTGCAACCCGGTCGACGAGCCGATGCCGCTTTCGCCCCGATTGATCGCGGGGTTCAACAGCTCGGCCAGCGCCGGCGCGATCGGCTGCACGTCGGGCCGATGCGCTTTCGATTTGGGGGATCTGGACGGCTTTTTCGGAGTGTCAGGGGTCTTCGCCATGGCCCGAATATGGGCCCGACCGGCCCGACATGAAAGGGCGGAGACCGACGGCGCTGTGCATGATCCGGGAACCCCCCGGCCGTGTCCAAGCGGCAGGATCCGCAATGTCAGTCGTCGTCAGCAAGGCGGCGCCATGCGCTCACTTGGCGTGCGAGATCATTGGGCTCGCACGGTCACCTGACTCGCAAGATCGTTTGGCTTGCGAGATGCAATGAGATCGAAAGCGATCTCGATATGGTCGAGCCGCGCCAAGCGGACATGGAGCAGGGGGCTGGATGCTGCTCAATGCCGGGTGGGCGGCTCGACGATATCGAGGTGGACGCCGTAGCAGGCAGTGCATTGCTGCGCCCAGTATTCGGTGCCGGCACGACCCGCGATCACGCGCAGGATGGTCAGCTGCGCATCGCAGCTGGGGCATCGCGAGCGAACCGATGATGTCATTTGCCAGGTGACGGGCTTGGCCATGGAGACGGTCCGCATTCAACAAGCTCCGCTACATCTTTCAGTCTGCGGTGAAAGAGGTCAACCCCAACGCTTGCGGAAACGGTCGATATGACTCTTCGCATCGGCGATGGCCGTCTGCGCATCCGACCAGGCGAAGCCGACCTCGAGACTCGGAAAGGCAACACCGTTGATGACGACCGGACTCAAATCGGCGCGCCGGATACGCGCATGCCAGAGACCGCGGCCCGCTTCGAACGGTTCGATGGCGAAATTCTCGTACAGGAAAGTCATTCAGTCGCCCTATGTGTCCCGAACGGAGACAACATCATGAATCCGGCTGGAGGGATGTGAAGCCGTTCACAAGGCCGAATTTTTTTGCTCGCCTCGCGCCGGCCGGGCGGGCGCGAGGCTGGCTGAGCTGCCGCTGCACGTGTGACCCAGCGCCGGAACGCGGCAAAGTCGCGCTGCCCGGCCTGGAAGCTGCGATACACCAGATACCAGCGCTCGCCTTTGGGGACGCTGAGGGCGAACGGTGCAACTAATCGTCCGGCGGCGAGGTCGTCATCGATATAGGGCCGGATGCCCATCGCCACCCCGAGGCCGTCGATCGCAGCCTGCAGCGCCTGTCCGTAATATTGGAATTCGGTACCACGTGCCGTGATCCGTGTCGCACCGGCGGCCTTCAACCACAGCGGCCAATCTTCCGCGGCGTGGGCGACACGTAGCAGTGTCGGCCCCCTGAGATCGGTCGGCCGCTTCAGCGAAGCTGCAAGCCGCGGCGCGCAGACGGGCAGCAGGTCCGCCTCGAACAGAGGTTCGGCGACGAGACCCGGCCAGTCGCCGTCGCCGAGCTTGATGCCGCAGCTCCAGTCCTCGCCAAACGGCACCATGTCGCCGAAGGTGGTGATGCGCACCTCGATGCCTGGTTCTTCCTCGCGGAAATCGGCGAGATGCGGGATCAGCCATTTCAGTGCGAATGTCGGGCCGACGCCGAGCGTCAGCACCCGCGCCGCTTCCGGCGTCATGATCTGGGCGGTGAGGCCGGCGAGCGCATCGAAGATCGGCGTCAGCCCGCTCTGATAGGTGCGGCCTACCGCTGTCAACACCAGCCGGTTGGCTTTGCGCTCGAACAAGGTCACGCCGAGCCGCTGCTCCAGCAGGTTGACCATGCGGCTGATCGCGGCGGCCGAGACGTTCATCTCGGTGCCCGCCGACGCAAAGCTGCCGGTGCGCGCCGCCGCTTCGAATGCCTTGATGCCGTTGAGGAAGAGAAGCCGCCGCATCGGGTGGGAAGAGCCTCAGGAAAGCTGATGCAGAGGAAGATAGACCGGTTTGGATCGCCAGGACAGTGCGCCGGAGAACGGGGCGTCCATGCCTGGACGGGTGAGATCCAGCAGCAGGCCCATTGACTCAGGGCCGCGTTCGCGCAAAATTCATGCAAATGCATCTTTCTATCGGATGCGCCTGTCGCGAGGAGCCACCTCCATGATCGACCTCTATTACTGGACCACGCCGAACGGCCACAAGATCACGATGTTCCTGGAAGAGACCGGGCTTCCGTACACCATCATCCCGATCAACATCGGCAAGGGCGAGCAGTTCAAGCCGGAGTTCCTGCACATTGCGCCGAACAACCGCATTCCGGCGCTGGTCGATCACGAACCGAAGGGCGGCGGCAAGCCGATCCAGATCTTCGAGTCCGGTGCGATGCTGCTCTATCTCGCCGAGAAGACGGGGCAGTTCCTCCCTGCCAATCTCTACGGCCGCTATGACGTGATCCAATGGACGTTCTGGCAGATGGGCGGGCTCGGGCCGATGGCCGGGCAGAACCATCATTTCAGTAACTATGCGGTCGAGAAGATTCCCTATGCCATCGACCGCTATGTCAACGAGACCAACCGGCTTTACGGCGTCCTCAACAAACGCCTGGCGGGACGCGAGTTCATCGCCGACGATTATTCGATCGCCGACATGGCCTGCTATCCCTGGATCGTGGGTCACAAGAACCAGGGCCAGAACATCGACGACTTCCCAAATTTGAAGCGCTGGCTCGCCGACATCGCGGCGCGCCCCGCCACCGAGCGCGCCTATGCGCGGGCGAAAGAGGTCAATCCGAATTTCGGCAAGCCGGTCAACCGCACCGAGGAGGAGCGCAAGATCCTGTTCGGGCAAACGGCGGCGGTGGTGCGGTAACAATCATTGCGGGCGAAGCGAAGTCATCCAGAAGCGGCAAGACGAGGCCCGGATTGCTTCGTCGCTTTCGCTTCTCGCAACGACGCGTTATGAGACCTCAAAGCCGGAAGGACGCCCCCGATGTCACTGAAACTCTACGAGCTCGTCGGCACCGATGCCAGCAGGCCGTTCAGCCCCTATTGCTGGCGCACGCGGATGGCGCTGGCGCATAAGGGGCTGTCGGCGGAATTGATCCCGTGGCGCTTCACCGAGAAGGCCGCGATCGCGCCGCACGGCTCGGAGAAGGTGCCGGTGATGCTGCACGGGGACAGGCCGGTGGTCGATTCCTGGGCGATTGCGAATTATCTCGAGGACACCTATCCGGACCGGCCGTCGCTGTTCGGCGGCGAAGGCGGTCGCGCCACCGCGCGCTTCATGAACTGGTGGGGCGATATCGCCATCGTCGGCGGCATCTTCCCGATGATCATCGCTGATATCCCGAAGAACCTTGCTGCCGAGGATGCCGCTTATTTCCGCGCCTCGCGCGAGGCGCGGTTCGGCAAGGGCCTGGAGGAGGTGATGGCCCCCCGCGATCAGACGGTGACGGCGTTCCGCAAGTCGCTCGATCCGCTGCGGCTGACCCTGAAGACGCAAGCCTTCCTCGGCGGCGACAAGCCGAACTACACGGATTACATCGTGTTCGGCGGCTTCCAATGGGCGCGCGTGGTCAGCCCCTTCCGGCTGCTCGAGGAGTCCGATCCGGTCTATGCCTGGCGCGAAAAGCTGTTCGATGCGTTCGACGGCATGGCGCGCAACTCGCCCGGTCACCCGGCGTAACGCTGGTGATGGGCACGGCTAGCGAAGGGCTTGTGTGTCCCGCAACAGTTTCAACACCGCATCGAGATCGGGCAGCACGGCGGCGCAGCGCGCACGCGTCTCCTCGGTCGGCGGCAGGATGTCTGGTACCATGATGGTGATCGCGCCGGCGGCATGGGCGGCTGCGACCCCGGGACTGGAATCCTCGATCGCGACGCAGGCGTCCGGTTGCGTATTGAGACGTTCGGCCGCAAGCAGATAGAGATCCGGGCTCGGCTTGCCGCGACGGACGTCGTCGCGGGTCAGGATCGCATCGAAGCGGTTGCCGATGCCGGCGAGTCCGAGATGCTCGCCGGCCGTGCGGCGCGAGGACGAGGTCACGATCGCCTTCGGCAGCCCTGCGGCCTCGATCGCATCGAGCAGCGCGATCGCGCCCGGCTTTAGCGGCGGCCCCAGTCGCATGATCTCGGCGCAATGTCCGGCGAAGGCGCGGTTGACGTCGTCGAGCGGAAAGTCCTTGCCGTAATGCGCAAGGAACATGCGTTCACAGTCAGGTCCGGGAATGCCGATCATGCTGTGGCACAGCGCCTCGACGCCGTCGGTGTAGCCGAGCGTTCCGAGTGCCGCGATCGACGCCTCCAGATAGACCTTCTCGGTGTCGAGCAGCGTGCCGTCCATATCGAGCAGGGCGGCGGCGACGGTCCAGTGCTCCATCAGCGTGGCACCGCGTGCTGTTCGGCGAGACGGTGCAGGCAGTCACGACAGAGGCATTCCTGATAGCTATCAGCCGATTGCGATGCGGGCAGCGGCAGCCGCAAATCTTCCTCCATGCACCAGCAGGCGCCACCAGGGTCGCAACCGAACTCGGTTCCGCAGGCCGCGCAGACGAGCTGTCGCTTCGCGCTGTCTAAACGATTTGTCACGTTCGGAACCAAGATCGCGGCGTCCTTTTCATTCGAGGTTCATCTGCAGGCCAACTATAATCCGGCATCGTCTGGCGCGCCACCGCTTGCGGCTGCTGCTGGCGATGCGCACAACGACCGTATACGCGAGGACATCGATGGCCCGTGATCCGCAGGCGGCTCTGGTCGCGCTCAATCGCTTCGGCCTTGGTGCGCGCGGCGGCGCATCCGGCGACCTCGTCAACGCTGCCTCCGATCCGCGCGGCTTCGTCAAGCTGGAACTGAGCCGTCCGAACGGTGCGCTGCTGGAGCTGCCGGGACTGCACTCGACGCCGGAACTCGCGCAGGCGGTGTTCGCCTATCAGGACGAGGTGAAGCGCGCGCGGCAGGCCGCGAAAGAGCGGAATAGCGCACCGCCGACCGAAGGCGCGGCGCCCGAGCGGCGCTCGCTCGCACTCGACAAGGTCGCGACCAGCATCGCAGGCAGCAGCGAGACGAAGCCTGCCGAGAGTGGCAGCATGACAATGATGGGAGCGGAGGCGAGCCCGTCCAATCCGGCGATGCAGCCGAGCCCGCCCAAGCCGCCGCAGAAGCCGCTCAACGTGATCCAGAAGACGTTTCGCGCCGAGGCGCTGGCCCGGCTGCAGCGCGCGGTGCAGGCCGATTGCGGCATCACCGAACGGCTGGTGGCGTTCTGGTCGAACCATTTCTGCATTTCCGCCAGCAAGGGCGAGCTGGCGCGGATGTGGGCCGGCAGCTTCGAGCGCGAGGCGATCCGGCCGCACGTGCTCGGCCGCTACAGCGACATGCTCAAGGCCGTCGAGCAGCATCCGGCAATGCTGTTCTTTCTCGACAACCAGCAATCGCTCGGTCCGGACTTGCGCGCCGGGCTGAACCGTAAGCGCGGTTTGAACGAGAATCTCGCCCGCGAGATCATGGAGCTGCACACGCTCGGCGTCGGCTCCGGCTACACGCAGGACGACGTCACCTCGCTCGCGCGCATCATCACCGGATGGACCTTCGTCGGGCGGCAAGGCAGGCTCGGCGTGCCCGGCAGCTTTGTCTTCAACGCCAATGCCCACCAGCCGGGGCCGCAGCGTCTGCTCGGCAAGACCTATCAGGATAACGGCGTCGCGCAGGGCGAGGCCGCGCTTGCCGACATTGCGCGGCATCCGGCCACCGCAAAATTCATCGCCACCAAATTCGTCCGCCATTTCGTCGCTGATGATCCGCCACAGGCTTTGGTCGCGCAGCTCGAGGGCGTGTTCAGAAAGACCGACGGCGATCTCAGGGCGATGACATCGGCGCTGGTCGATGCCGACGCGGCCTGGTCGGCGCCGATGAGCAAGATCCGCAACCCCAATGAATTTCTGGTTGCCGCGGGGCGGCTGCTGGCCCGCGTGCCCGAGGATCCCGGGCCCTATCTCGGCGCGCTGAACGCACTCGGACAACCCCTGTGGACACCGGCGGGGCCGAACGGCTTTGCCGATACCGATGCGGCCTGGGCCGCGCCTGAGGGCATGAAGCTGCGGCTCGACATCTCGGCGCAGCTGGCCTCGCGGATCGGCAACAGCATCGATCCGCGCGAGCTGCTCGACGAGGTCGCGGCCGATGCCGCCTCCAGCGAGACGCGCCAGACCATCGCGCGTGCGGAGACGCGGCAGCAGGCGCTGGCGCTGCTTCTGATGTCGCCGGAATTCCAGAGGAGATGACGATGGCGTTGATTGCAAGCCGGACCCGTGTAGTCACCTCGCGCCGCGCGCTGCTGCTCGGGGGCGCCGCATTTGCCGCCTGGGCCTATGCGCCGAAATTCGCGCGTGCCGCGGATGCCCGCGATCCGCGGCTGATCGTCGTGATCCTGCGCGGCGCGCTGGATGGCCTTGCCACGGTGGCGCCGACGGGCGATCCCGATTATGCCGGGCTGCACGGCGCGATCGCGCTGAGCGCCGACGGCCCGCATGCTGCGCCCATGCTTGATTCTTTCTTCGCACTGCATCCCTCGATGCCGGAATTCGCGCGCATGGTTCGCAACAAGCAGGCGGCAGTCATTCATGCGGTGGCGACGCCGTATCGCGACCGCTCGCATTTCGACGGCCAGGACGTGCTGGAAAGCGGCTTTCCCGGGCCGGGCCGGGTGCAGTCCGGCTGGCTCAACCGTGCGGTCGAGGCGTTGCCGCGCGGCGAGCGGGTCGCAAGCGCGCTTGCGATCGGGCCGACCACGCCGCTGGTGCTGCGCGGCGCAGCGCCGACGGTCGGCTGGGCGCCGGTGAGCCTGCCGCAGGCCGAGGACGACACCGCAATGCGGCTGGCCGATCTCTACAATCATCGTGATCCGGCACTGGCCGCCGCGCTCTCGCAGGGCCTGCAGCTCGAGAAGGTCGCGCTCGGCGACGACATGAAGCGCAAGCCCGGCGGCAATGCCGCGGCAGCGATGCGGCAGGTGGCGCGCGGCGCCGCCAAGCTGATGGCGGCCGATGATGGGCCGCGCATCGCGGCGCTCGCGTTCGACGGTTGGGATACGCATGCCAATGAAGGCGGCCCGGTCGGACGGCTGGCGATGCTGCTGTCAGGACTCGACGGTGCGCTGGCCGAGTTCGAAAGCGGCCTGGGTCCGCATTGGCGCGACACCGCCATCATCGTCGCGACCGAATTCGGACGCACCGCGCGCATCAACGGCACCGAGGGCACCGATCACGGCACCGGCACCATCGCGCTGCTGGCCGGTGGCGCAGTCAAGGGCGGCCGCGTGATCGCGGATTGGCCGTCGCTGAAGCCGGCGAGCCTGTATCAGAATCGTGATCTGGCGGCGACGACCGATCTGCGCGGCGTGATCAAGGGCGTGCTGGCCGATCATCTCGGCTTGAGCGAGCGGGTGCTGGCGCAGTCGGTATTTCCCGACAGCGCCGCGGCGAAGCCGATGAAGGGATTGATCGGATAGATGCGTCGCCGATATCTCGTGCCGGCGCGATCCGGCCGGCCAGGCCGCGCATGACCCAGGATTTTCTGCTAGGGAGGCGTGAGTTCGTCACTCTCGCAGGAGATCCGCATGTACATCGCCATGAATTGTTTTCGTATCGCCAAAGGCTCGGAAGCCGATTTCGAGCAGGTCTGGTTGTCGCGCGATTCGCATCTCGACAAGGTGCCGGGCTTCATCGAGTTTCATCTCCTGAAGGGGCCCGAAGCCGAGGACCACACGCTCTATGCCTCGCACACGATCTGGGCAAACTACGCAGCCTTCGAGGCCTGGACCAAGTCGGACGCCTTCCGCGCCGCCCACCACCGCGCCGGCGAGAGCAAGGTGCACTATCTCGGCCACCCGCAGTTCGAAGGGTTTGAGGTAAGGCAAACGGTGAAGAAGTAGGTCGGCAGTGAAGGGCGGGAAGCCAGTCCGATAGGCGGTCTTCAACCTCTCCCCGCTCTTTGCGGGGAGAGGTCGGATGGCATCGAAGATGACATCCGGGTGAGGGGGGACAGGTCTAACAATTAACACCAATCGTGTGGCTGCCCCTCACCCCAACCCTCTCCCCGTGAAGAACGGGGAGAGGGAGCGCACCGTCTACATAGCGGGCTGTCGGGTCAAAATGCAGCAAGTTACCCCAACGTGATCTGATCGATCTCCGCCATCTCCTCCGCGCTGAGCTTCCACGCGATCGCCTTGACGTTCTGCTCGATCTGCTCCGGGCGTGTTGCGCCGGCGATCACGCTGGCGACCTGCGGGCGCTGCGCCAGCCAGGAGAAGGCGAGCTCCAGCATGGTGTGGCCGCGTTCGCGCGCGAATGCTTCCAGCTTCTCGACGATGTCCTCGTTGCGCGGCGTGACATAGCGGTCGCGCAGCCGCGGCGTGGTGGCGAAGCGCGTCTGCTCCGGCGCGGCCGCGCCGCGCTTGTACTTGCCGGTCAGAAGACCACTGGCGAGCGGGAAGAACGGCAGCAGGCCAAGATTATATGCCTGTGCCGCCGGCAGCAGGTCCTTCTCGATGTCGCGCACCACCAGGCTGTATTCGTCTTGGCAAGAGACGTAGCGCGTGACGTTCATCGCGCGCGCGACATATTCGGCCTCGGCGATCCGCCAAGCCGGAAAGTTCGAATTGCCGATGTAGCGCACCTTGCCCTGGCGGACGAGATCGTCGAGCGCGCGCAAGGTCTCTTCGATCGGGGTCAAGGGATCGTAGTCGTGCTGCTGGTAGAGATCGATATAGTCGGTCTTCAGCCGCCTCAGGCTCGCCTCGACGGCCTCCATGATGTAGCGGCGCGAGGCGCCCTGCTTGGTGCCGTCGCTTGCCATCGGCTTGGCGAACTTGGTCGCCAGCACGATGTCCTTGCGCCGGTCGCCCAGCACGGTGCCGAGCACGGTCTCCGAGCCGCCCATGTTCGCGTAGATGTCTGCGGTATCGAACAGCGTGATGCCGAGATCGATCGCCTTGTGGATCACCTTGCGCGAGGTTTCGAGATCGGTGCGCTGGCCGAAATTGTTGCAGCCGAGGCCGACGGCCGAGACTCGGAGGCCCGAGCCGCCGAGATTGCGAATATCCATGGGAAGGTCCTGTCAGAGCAAAACAGCGCGTATCCTAGCTCCCACCGCACGCCCCGCAAGATGCGGGCATCGCTGGGTGATGCGAGGGACGAAGCTCCGAAAAAAAATGCGGCCCCGGTCAGATGCGGCGACTGACGGGACCGCTATACGCGTGATCGGTGACGGGGGGCCAGATCAGGCGCAGATACAACCTAGCCTTGTCATGTAACGCGGTCGTGACAGATGCTTGTCATTTCGGCCGTCAGGGTCGCGACCGGGGCTCACATCGGCCTGCGGTAGACGATGAACCCGGACTTATCGGCCAGCTTGTCGTAGAGCGCCTGCGCGGTCGTGTTGGTCTCGTGCGTCAGCCAGTAGACGCGCGGCGAACCCGCCTCCCGGGCCGCGTTATAGACGGCCTCGATCAGCGCGCGGCCGACGCCCTTGCCGCGCGCCGCCTGCACAGTGAAGAGATCGTTGAGATAGCACAGCGGCGCGATCGCGGTCGTGGTGCGGTGATAGAGATAGTGCACCAGTCCGAGCAACTCGCCATGGCTTTCGGCAACCAGTGCATGCACCGGCTCATAGGCATCGAAGAAGCGCGACCACGTCATGGCGGTGACGGATTCGGGCAGTGCGGTCGGGCCGGAGCGGCCGTAGAACGCGTTGTAGCCATCCCACAGCGGCAGCCAGCGCTCGTAATCCCCGGGGGTCACGGCACGAATGGTCAGGTCGGCAGGCATTCGGGCTCATCCCTTGTCACGTCTTGAATGAGCTTCGATACGCGGCGCTCGTTGCGAGATCAATCCGGCACGGAAGTCTTCTGCAGAGCGGACGCAACGCGCTGCAGGGCTCCACGGCATCGCAACAGCCGAAGCGACGGCAACGAGCCGATCATCGCCTGTTGTCGCGAAAATTGCGAAGTGGTCAAAACGGCTTGCCGTTTAGCTCGGGATCGGCAGCGCCATGCTCGCCCTGATGGCCAAGATGGCGAGCGTCACGCCGGCGCACAGCGACAGCGTGCCGACCGCGATGGTCCAGATCACGGCGTTGCTGAGATGGGATGACGCGGTGGGAGTGGTGACGCCGTGAAAGCCGGCGTCGTCGCTGGCCTTGAAGGAGGAGGAAACGCGGCGCTCCGAACCTCGCGGTATAGCTTTGCCGCGGGCAGAGGCGATGTTCGGAACGTAGGCACGACGCGACATGAACCGAATCCCTTACACGTACATGCGAGCGCGAATCACGCGCGCAGGTAAATACTGCAGTAATGGCAGGCAGCATTGGGGCGTCGGGGCGCCAAAGGTGGCTAAATCAGGGCGGATCGAAAATTCGTTCCCGCTGTTTCCTATTTCTTACACGCTATCCACTTCACTTAATCGTGGTCGGCTAATCGTAGTCTGCGGCAATTCCGGCCGTGTCGGCAATTTCGGCCGGATGCCAATCCATCGCGACGAAGCCGGGGGCCTGCTCGACCCGGCGCAGCCAGGCTCTGATCCGCGGGAAGGTCGAGAGATCGAAATCGCAGCGGTCGGCAACATGGGTGTAACCATAGAGCGCGATATCGGCGACGGTGAGCTGACCGGCGGCAAAGTAGTCGTTGCCCTTGAGATGGTTCTCCATCACCTGCAGCGCCGCATAGCCGCGTTCCATCCAGTCCTCGAGCGCGTGCGTCTGCAGGTCGCGGCCGCCTTTCACCAGCAGCAGCCAGAAATAGGCGGCGCCGATATTCGGCTCCAGCGCGTGCTGCTCGAAGAACATCCATTGCAGCGCCTCGGCGCGCTCGACCGCGGACTCCGGCACCAGCGGCGTGCCGCCCGCGACATACCAGAGGATGGCGTTGGATTCGGCAATGTGGCGTGCCTCGGCGACCTCCAGCAGCGGCACCTGTCCGCTCGGATTCTTGGCAAGGAATTCGGGGGTGCGGCTTTCGCCCCGCAGGATATCGATCTCGATGGCCTGATAGGGAGAGTTCAGAAGCGCCAGCGCAAGGCGGACCTTGTAGCTATTGCCTGAGCGCTGCATCGAATAGAGCTTGTACATTCGGCCGTTTCAATTTTGAGGAGGGGCCATGCGCAAGACCTGCCAAATCATTGCACGGGGCCGGCAGACAATGATGCCGATGGGCGCAGCCCGCAAGAGCCGGTCCATGGAAAAAGTCGAAAAGCCTACCGCACTGCAACCGCAGGAAATGACCTTCCAACACGCGCGAACAATTGAGTTCACGCTTGTGTCACCTGCAGGCCATGGGCTTGTGCCGTGTCAGCTTGTTGTCAGTTCAGATCGCGTCGCGATGAAGGCGTCGTTCGCAATAAGATGTATCTGACATCGTCGCGCCGAGCTTGCAGCATGACCGCCTGCTGTCTGCTCATCTCCTATGTCGATGCTGCTATGTATACCAGGCCCGTATACCAGGCGGAGAGTGCAAGCGCGCGATGGTCTGAACTTCGCGCAGATCAGTCGCTCCCGTACTCAGCAATTATCGGCATCATGAGGCCCCCGGTCGAATGGTTCGCCGATGCATGGGAGATCGGGCCGCCGCGAATGCCCGCTTCGGATGTCGGGCTTGCCGGACGTGATTCATCTGGGATCAAGAGCAAAGAAAGTTGCGAAGGGCCCGCCCGGTCGCCTGACCGACTTCGCCGTAAATTGATGCGAAACCACGCGAAATGCGCGGAAACTGCAGATGGAAGCTTGCGATGTTGCGCCGCGGGCTTTAGCATGCTTTCCGTTCCCCCCAGACATGACCAGTCGTGGCCGCGAGGATGGTTCACGACGCCTGCATAGGAGCTGATGATGCCGTTTCTTGCCGCTGCGCTCGACCGTGTGAAGCCGTCCGCGACCATCGCGGTCACGGATAAAGCGCGTGAGCTCAAAGCAGCAGGCCGCAACGTCATCGGTCTCGGAGCCGGCGAGCCGGATTTCGATACGCCCGAGAACATCAAGCAGGCCGCGATCAAGGCGATCGAGGCCGGTAAGACCAAATATACCGCGGTCGATGGTATCCCAGAGCTGAAGGAAGCCATCATCGGCAAGTTCAAGCGCGAGAACGGGCTCACCTACAAGCCGAACCAGATCATCGTCGGCACCGGCGGCAAGCAGGTGCTCTACAATGCGTTGATGGCGACCATCAATCCGGGCGACGAGGTGATCATCCCGGCGCCATACTGGGTCAGCTATCCGGAGATGGTGGCGCTCGCCGGCGGCGAGTCGGTGCCGGTGGTCTGCACGGCCGCACATGGCTTCAAGCTGCAGCCCGCGGCGCTGGAGAAGGCGATCACGCCGAAGACGAAATGGCTGATCCTGTGCTCGCCATCGAACCCGACCGGCGCGGCCTACACCAAGGCCGAGCTGAAGGCGCTCACCGACGTGCTGGTCAGGCATCCGCACGTCTGGGTGATGACCGACGACATGTATGAGCACCTGGTCTATGACGACTTCGTCTTCACGACCCCGGCGCAGATCGAGCCGAGCCTGCTCGACCGCACCTTGACGGTGAACGGTGTCTCCAAGGCCTATTGCATGACCGGCTGGCGCATCGGTTATGCCGGTGGTCCGTCGCAGCTGATCAAGGCGATGGCGACCATCCAGTCGCAGTCGACCTCGAACCCGTGCTCGATCGCGCAGTGGGCCTCGGTCGAGGCACTCAACGGGCCGCAGGACTTCATTCCGAAGAACAACAAGATGTTCAAGGAGCGCCGCGACCTCGTGGTGTCGATGCTGAACCAGGCCAACGGCATCGAATGCCCACGTCCCGAAGGCGCGTTCTACGTCTATCCGTCCTGCGCCGGCACGATCGGCAAGACGGCGCCGTCGGGCAAGGTGATCGAGAACGACCAGGTGTTCGTCACCGAGCTCCTGGAGAGCGAGGGCGTTGCGGTAGTGCAGGGCTCGGCGTTCGGCCTCGGCCCGGCGTTCCGCATCTCCTACGCGACCAAGACCACTGATCTCGAGGACGCCTGCAAACGCATCCAGCGCTTCTGCGGCAATCTGCGGTAACCTGACCACACTGCCGCTAAATCTGCAGCGGATGAACGACGATTGAGGAAAGCGCCATGTTTCGGACATGGCGCTTTCTTTGTGTCCGCGCGCGGAACTCACAGCGTTACGCGGAGATCGAGTTTGATGCGCTTTTCCCTTCTGTCGTTTGCCTGCCTTGCATTGTTTGCCGCGCCTCTGGCGCAGGCCCATGAGGACATCTTTGCGCCGCCGATGCATGCCGGCGTGCTTGAATGTCAGGGCGGCGAGAATGTCGGTCATATCGTGACGTCGACCGAGAGCCTCGACTGCATCTTTCACAGCGAAGGCCATCCACCGCAGCCTTATCTCGCGACCGTCCGCCATTACGGAGTCGATCTCGGCATCACGTCGGAGACGCGAATGGCCTGGGCGGTGAGCGCGCCGACCGACCAGTTCGGCCATGGGGAGCTTGCGGGACATTATGACGGCGTTGCTGCCAGCGCCTCCGTGGGCGTCGGCTTCGGCGGTCATTTCCTGATTGGCGGTCCGGCCAATGCCACTGTGCTGCAGCCGATCGGCCTGCAGGGGCAGGTCGGAATGAACGTGGCGGCCGGCGCGACCGATCTCGAGCTCACACCGGTGCGGCTGGTGCATCGCCCCGTTCGGCGGCTGCGTCACCGCCATCGTTGATGGCGACCTGAGATTGACAGAGGCCCGCATCGTGCGGGCCTCTGTATTTCTGTCTACTCGTTCATGTTTGATTTGCCCGATCGCCGTTGGCGCGAGCGGCAAAATCTGGCAGCGCCCAATTCGTTATGTCATAGATGTGAGCGCCGGCTGATCGTGCGTCGAGGTCGGCGGGCGAGCATCACATCTTCCATTTCATCCGGAGTTTTCATTCATGCGATCGTCTCTCAGATCGGCGGCCCTCGCGGGGCTCGCGGCCGCTGTCTCTGTCCTCGCTGGCGCTTGCCCCAGTGCCGATGCCCAGCAGATGGACCGCGTGCGGGTCGGCGTGCTCGAGTGCCGCGGCGGCGCCAGCATCGGCTTCGTCGTCGGCTCGGTCACCCATCTCGGCTGCGTGCTGCGCGCCGACGGCGTGCCCGAGGACCGCTACATCGCGACAATTCGCAAGGTGGGTGTCGATCTCGGCATCACCCAGGAATTCGACGCTCGCCTGGGTGGTCTATGCCCCGGTCGCGCGTCTCGGGATCGGCGATCTCTCCGGCAACTATGCCGGCGCGCAGGGCTCGGCTTCCGTCGGCGTCGGGGTGGGCGGCAATGCGCTGATCGGCGGCTCGGCCAACTCGATCGCGCTACAGCCGCTCAGCGTACAGGGGCAGGTCGGCCTCAACGTCGCCGCCGGCCTGGAAAGTCTGGAGCTGCGTCCCGGTCGCTAATGTTTGTTCCCCTCGGGGTGAAGATCGACCTCTCTCCAGTCGATGGAGGGAGGTCGATGGTCTCCTGCGGCGCCGTCTCTTGCGTCCGCAACCTCCTGCAGCGCAGCGAAATTTTTCCGGCTTGCCAAAGCGGCCGGTGAGGCAGAGCATTCGCCTTTGCCGACCCAATCAAGGGCCGAGCTCCAAATCAAGGAGGCGGCGAATGGGACAAGACGTCAGTAGTCCCCGCGGTCCACGGTGCATTGCGCTGGTGGGCCCTTTCCAAAGCGGTAAAACCACTCTGCTCGAAGCAATCCTGGCACGGACGGGCGCCATCGCGCGCGCCGGCAGCGTCGACGCCGGCACCTCGGTCGGCGACGCCAGTGCGGAAGCGCGTCACCACAAGATGGGCGTGGCGCTGTCAGCTGTGACCACCAGCTTCATGGGCGACAGCTACACGTTTCTCGACTGTCCTGGCTCGATCGAGTTCGCGCATGACATGCGCGCCGCGGTGCCGGCGGTCGATGCTGCGGTCGTGGTCTGCGAGGCCGACGAGAAGAAGCTGCCGCAGTTGCAGATCATCCTGCGCGAGCTGGAGGAGCTCGGCATTCCGCGCTTCCTGTTCCTGAACAAGATCGATCGCGCCAATGAGCGCGTCAGAGAGACGCTGGCGACCTTGCAGCCGGCCTCGCGCGTGCCGCTGGTGCTGCGCCAGATCCCGATCTGGAATGGCGATCTGGTCGAAGGCTTCGTCGATCTCGCGCTGGAGCGCGCCTTCGTCTATCGCGAGCACAAGGCCTCGGAGGTGATGAAGCTCGAAGGCGGCGATCTCGATCGCGAGAAAGAGGCGCGGTTCTCGATGCTGGAGAAGCTCGCCGATCACGATGACGCGCTGATGGAGCAGCTGCTGGACGACATCCCGCCGCCGCGCGATGCCATCTTCGACGATCTCGCCCGCGAGCTGCGTGAAGGGCTGATCTGCCCGGTGCTGCTGGGATCGGCGCTCCGCGAAAATGGCGTGCTGCGGCTGCTGAAGGCCCTGCGGCACGAGGCGCCGGGCGTGGCGGAAACCGCGAAACGGCTCGGCGTCAAGGAGCAGAAAGAGGCACTCGGCTACGTCTTCAAGACCCTGCATTTGCAGCATGGCGGCAAGCTGTCGCTGACCCGGCTGTTGACCGGCCATCTCGACGATGGTGCCATGCTGCACGCGGCTTCGGGCGAGACCGCGAAGGTCTCCGGCATCCTTGCTGCGACCGGCGCCTATGACAGCAAGCGTCCATCGGCCGAGGCCGGTGATACGGTCGCGCTCGGCAAGCTCGACAGCGTGAAGACCGGCGACACGATCGCGACCGGGAAGACCGCGCCGGCAGCGCTGGTCAAGATCGACCCGGTCGAACCCGTGCTGGCGATCTCGATCGCGGCCAACGACCGCAAGGACGACGTCAAGCTCGGCCAGGCGCTGTTGCGGCTGAACGAGGAAGATCCGTCGCTGACCATGGTGCAGAACCAGCGCACCCACGACACGGTGCTATGGGGACAGGGAGAAATGCACCTGCGCGTGGCGCAGGAACGCTTGCGCGACCGCTTCGGCGTCAGCGTCAAGTCGCACACACCGGCGATCGGCTACCAGGAGACCATCCGCAAGCCGATCACCCAGCGCGGCCGGCACAAGAAGCAGTCCGGCGGCCACGGCCAGTTCGGCGATGTCGTGCTCGATATCAAGCCGCTGCCGCGCGGCGAAGGCTTCCAGTTCACCGAGAAGGTGGTCGGCGGCGCGGTGCCGCGCAACTACATCCCGGCGGTGGAAGAGGGCGTCGTCGACGGGTTGACGCGCGGGCCGCTCGGCTTCCCCGTGATCGACCTCCAGGTCACGCTGACTGACGGCTCCTATCATAGCGTCGATTCCTCCGACCTTGCCTTCCGCACCGCGGCGCGAGTCGGCCTCAGCGAGGCGCTGCCGCAATGCCAGCCCGTGCTGCTGGAGCCGATCCACACCGTGGAGATCGTCTGTCCCACCGAGGCAACGGCCAAGATCAACGCGATCCTGTCGGCGCGGCGTGGCCAGATCCTCGGCTTCGACACCCGCGACGGCTGGGCGGGGTGGGACTGCGTGCGGGCGATGATGCCGGAATCGGAGATCGGCGAATTGATCGTCGAGCTGCGCTCCGCCACGGCAGGCGCCGGCAGCTTCACCCGGAAGTTCGACCACATGGCCGAGGTGACAGGCCGCGCGGCCGACCACATCATCGCCTCGCACCGGGATGCTGCGTGATAGCTTTTTCGGAGGCGCGGTGATCGTCGCGCCTCCGTTCGTTTGAATGATCCCGGCACAAACGGGTTGATGACGATCTGCGCGCAACCGCGCGCGGCTTCCCACGCGGCTCGTTTTGGGAAACACTCCGCGTCGATCCCGTCATGCGACGCAGGGCTTGTCGTTCATCGTGCTCAGATCACGCCGCAACATCCTACTCGCCTGCATGCTGAGCGCGCTCGCGGGTTATGTCGACGGCATCGGCTTCCTCCATCTCGGCGGGATGTTCGTCTCCTTCATGAGCGGCAACTCGACGCGCATGGGTGTCGGTCTCGCCCAGGGTCATTTCAGCGCGGCGGCCGAGACGCTCGGGCTGATCGTGCTGTTTGTCACGGGCGCGGCCTGCGGCAGCCTGATCGTGCGCAGCCGCAGCGTCTATTGCCAGTGCTGGATCCTGCTGGTCGAGGGCGCCCTGCTGGCCGGCGCCGCGCTCGGCCATCTCTTCGGCCTGTCCGGGCTCGCCGTTGCGGCGATCGTGCTGGCGATGGGGCTTGAGAATGCGGTGTTCCAGATCGAGGGCGGTGGCGGCCTCGGCCTCACTTACGTCACCGGCGCGCTGGTCAAAGTCGGGCAGCTCATGGCCGTTGCGCTTACTGGCGGCCCGCGCTTCGACTGGGTGCCGAACCTGCTGCTATGGGCGGCGCTGGTGACCGGCTCGGTGATCGGCGCCTTCGCCTATCTGCGGATCAGTCTGCAGGCGATCTGGTTCGCAGCAGCGGTGGCGTTCGCGCTGAGTGCGGTGCTGGCCGTCGGAGCAACGGGGCGTCAGGCAAGGGGGTCCAAGGATTGACTCCGCGCACCTCATGGCCGATGTCACCGCCATGACCGGCCCCAAAGCTCCCGCCGCCTGCCTGATCGGCTGGCCCGCCGCCCATTCGCGTTCGCCGCTGATCCATCATCATTGGCTGCACACGCTCGGTATTGCCGGCGGTTACGTGATCGAGGCGGTGCCGCCGGAAGATCTGGCAGCCTTTATCGGCCATCTCGGCGGCCGCGGCTTCGTCGGCGCCAATGTCACGATTCCGCACAAGGAGCGCGTCCTGGAGCTTTCCGAGCCGGATGCCCGCGCACGCGCGATCGGCGCCGCCAACACGCTGTGGTTCGAGGACGGCGTGCTGCGGGCGACCAACACCGACGTCGAGGGCTTTATCAGCCATCTCGATACCTCGGCGAACGGATGGGATCGCACTGAGGAGGCGCTGGTGCTCGGCTCGGGCGGCTCGGCGCGTGCGGTGGTGTTCGGGCTTTTGGAGCGCGGCATCAAGCGCATTCATGTCGTCAACCGTACGGCGGCGCGGGCGCAGGCACTGGCGGACCAGTTTGGCGCGCGGGTGCATCCGGTCGGCTGGGACGACGTCGCGACGCTGCTGCCGCGCGCAGGGCTGCTCGTCAACACCACCTCGCTCGGCATGCACGGGCAGCCGCCGCTGCAATTGGATATTGCTGCAGTGCCATCCTCCGCGGTGGTTGCCGATCTCGTCTATGTGCCGCTCGAGACAGCGCTGCTCACTGCGGCGCGGGGACGCGGGCTGCGCACCGCCGACGGCCTCGGCATGCTGCTGCACCAGGCGGTGCGCGGCTTCGAGCTGTGGTTCGGTGCGCGCCCTGACGTGACACCGGAGCTGCGTGCGCTGGTCGAGGCCGATCTCACAAAGGCTTGAACGGGGAATAGGGGTGAGGATAGGGCGTCATACTCCTCGTAACGCTGCCTTTTGCCTCCGGAGAATCCCGATGCCTGCTCATCTTCCCTTCATTCGCCCGACTATCGCCGTCGCGATGGTTGCGGCGACCTCCACCTTCGCGCTGGCGCAGAAGGCGCCGGTGCCGACACGGGTGCGCGGCGCCATCGAGCGCATCGACGGCGACGTCATCACGGTGAAGTCGCGCGGCGGCGAGGACTACAAGCTGCACATGATCGCCGATTTGCAGGTCGTCGACATCGTCAAGGCCTCGCTCTCTGACGTCAAGGTCGGCTCCTTCATCGGCGCCACCACGGTGCCGGGACCGGATGGCGCGCCGAAGGCGGTCGAGGTGCATATCTTCCCCGAAGCGATGCGCGGCACCGGCGAGGGCTCGCGGCCCTACGATCTCAAGCCCAATTCCAGCATGACCAACGCCACCGTGGCCGAGGACGTGGTCGCCAATGACGGCCACACTCTGATGGTCAAATACAAGGGGGGCGAGAAGAAGGTCGACGTTTCTCCGGACACGCCGGTGGTGACCTTCATGCCCGGTGAGAAATCCGATCTCAAAGTGGGGGCGCAGGTGATCGCGTTCATGAAGCAATTGCCCGACGGATCGTTCGAGACCAACCGCGTCAGTGTCGGTCGCGACGGCCTGACGCCGCCGATGTAACAACCGCAGCCGGCGCTCCGTAATACAGAACATCGACATCACGACCTCGCCGCACAGGAATAGCCCTGACGCGGCGGGGTTTGCGATGTCGTGGATTGTCTCAACATCCCGTCAGGAGGGATCATGTCGAAGCTTTTGCCATTGAAGTCGGGGCTCGCGGTGCTTGCGCTGAGCCTGGTTTCCACGCTCGCGCTCGCGCAGCAACCGTCCACGGTGCGCATTCGCGGCACCATCGAGGCCGTCGATGGTCCGGTGCTGAGCATCAAGACCCGCGAGGGCGCCGATACCAAGGTCAAGATGACCGACGACGCCACCGTGTTCGCCGTGGTCAAGACCTCGCTGTCCGAGATCAAGGAGGGCTCCTACATCGGCGTCACCGGCATGCCGCAGCCGGACGGCACGCAGAAGGCGATCGCCGTCCACATCTTCCCGGAGAACCAACGCGGCGCGGCGGAAGGCTTCCGGCCCTGGGATCGCCAGCCCGAATTCGACCATGACCAACGCGACCGTCGCGCAAACCGTGAAGGGCACCGACGGCCAGAACATCCTGGTCAAGTACAAGGATGGTGAGAAGAAGGTCGTGGTGCCGCCGGAGACGCCGGTCGTCACCTTCGTGGCCAGCGACAAATCCGAGGTGAAGCCGGGCACCCACATCATCATCTTCGGCGCGACCAAGAAGGACGACATGCTCGAAGCCAACCGCGTCAATGTCGGCCGCGACGGCATCACCCCGCCGATGTGACGCCGAAGGCGTCATCCCGGGGCGCGCGCAGCGCGAACCCGGGATCCCGTAGTTCCAGGACTGGTCTCATAGACCATCCCGGAATGACGATGTAAGTCGTTCGCAATAATCTCTCAGGGTCGTCATCCCGGCGAACGCCGAGATCCATAACCACCGAACATTGTAGTTGAGTGCGATCGTGGCTCCAGCCTCTTCAACAACAACTCTCCGTGGTTATGGGTCCCGGGTCTGCGCTTCGCTTGCCCGGGACGACATCTTGTGTGCGGCGACGCCTCGCTTCAGTCCGCCAGCACGTGCCGGTCGATCTCCGCGATCGTGTTGACGCCGCACAGGCCCATGGTGACGGCGAGCTCGTTCCTGATGATGTCGATCGCCTTCGCCACGCCCAGTTCGCCGCCGGCGCCGAGGCCGTGGGCATAGGCGCGGCCGATCATGCAGGATTTGGCGCCGAGCGCGAGCGCGCGCATCACGTCCTGACCGGAGCGGATGCCGCCGTCGAACATGATCTCGATCTTGTCGCCGACCGCGTCCGCAATTCCCGGCAGCACATGGATCGATGACGGCGCGCCGTCGAGCTGGCGACCGCCATGGTTCGAGACGACGAGCGCCTGTGCACCGGTCTCGACTGCAAGCTTGGCGTCCTCGATGTCATGGATGCCCTTGATGATCAGCTTGCCCGGCCAGATCGAGCGGATCCAGTCGACGTCCTTCCAGTTCAGCGAGGTGTCGAACTGCGACGCGGTCCAGGCCGACAGCCTGTTGAGGTCGCCGGTGTCCTTCACGTGCCCGGCGATGTTGCCGAAGGTACGGCGCTTGCCTTGCAGCACGCCCTTCACCCAGGCCGGCTTGGTGGCGAAGTCGAACAGTTTCGACAGCGACCATTCCGGCGGCACGGTCATGCCGTTCTTGATGTCCTGATGGCGCTGGCCGATCACCTGCAAATCGACCGTCAGACACAGCGCGCTGCATTTGGCGGCTTTCGCGCGCTCGATCAGATCCTTGATGAAGCCACGGTCCCGCATCACGTAGAGCTGAAACCAGAACGGCCTGTCGACAGCGCCCGCAATGTCCTCGATCGAGCAGATCGACATCGTGCTCTGCGTGAACGGGATGCCGGCCGCCTGCGCCGCGCGGCAGGCATGGATCTCGCCGTCGCCATGCTGCATGCCGAGCAGCCCGACCGGCGCCAGAACGATCGGCAGCGCCGACGGCTCGCCGAGGATCGTGGTGGACAGGTCGCGCTTGCTGACATCGACCAGGATGCGCTGGCGGAACTTGATCTTCTGCAGATCGTCGCGGTTCGCGCGCAACGTCTCCTCGGCATAGGAGCCGCGATCGGCATAATCGAAGAATGCCTTCGGCACCCGGCGCTTGTGCAACTGCCGGAGATCTTCGATGCAGGTGATGTGCTTCATTGGCGTCCTTCGGTCCCCGATGAGTGTCTTGTTTTTTGAAACAGGGGTCTCATCTACCATCTTTGAGGCCGGTGCCAAATTGAAGCCGGCCCCGAACGGGATGCGGGAGTTCAGCCATGGGGACACGCAAATCGAACGAGGACGCCAAGAAGGCGCAGCTCGAGGAGCAGCTCGAAGAGGGATTGGAAGAGACCTTCCCGGCATCCGATCCGGTCAGCGCGGCCCAGCCGGCCCCTTCCGCCGACCGGAAGCCCCGTCGCAAGTAGCGACAGGCGCGCTAAACCTTTGCATTAACAAGATCTTAACCGTGAATTTACGGGCGCGCCGTAACGATTCATCATATTTTTTGAAGCCAACTTAGGATTAAGGCGACTATAACCGTCCCCAGCCCGGCCCTGATTGAGCGGTACGATTCGCTTTCGGCCGGTGACATCTGAAGGCATGCTGGGGGTTCAATGAGCCGTAACTATTTCGGGACCGACGGGATTCGTGGCCGCGCCAATGGTCTGATCACGCCGGAACTCGCGCTCAAGGTAGGCCAGGCCGCCGGTCTTTTGTTCCAGCGGGGGGATCATCGCCATCGGGTCGTCATCGGCAAGGACACCCGTCTGTCTGGCTACATGATCGAATACGCCATGGTGGCAGGCTTCACCTCGGTCGGCATGGACGTGATGCTGGTCGGCCCGATGCCGACGCCTGCGGTGGCCATGCTGACAAAGTCGATGCGCGCCGACCTCGGCGTCATGATCTCGGCTTCGCACAACCTGTTCGAGGACAACGGCATCAAGCTGTTCGGCCCGCAGGGCTTCAAGCTGTCCGACGATGTCGAGAAGCAGATCGAGCAACTGCTCGACGAGTCGCTCGAGCGCAAGCTGGCGCAAAGCGCGAGCCTCGGCCGCGCCCGCCGCATCGACGGCGTCCACGACCGCTATATCGAATTCGCCAAGCGCACCTTGCCGCGCGACATCTCGCTGGACGGCCTGCGCGTCGTGGTCGATTGCGCCAATGGCGCAGCCTACAAGGTGGTGCCGGAAGCGCTGTGGGAGTTGGGCGCCGATGTGATCGCGATCGGTGTCGAGCCCGACGGCTTCAACATCAACAAGGAATGCGGCTCGACCTCGCCGGAGGCGCTGTGCCGCAAGGTGCGGGAGATGCGCGCCGATATCGGCATTGCGCTCGACGGCGACGCCGATCGCGTGATCCTGGTCGATGAGCGCGGCCACATCGTCGATGGCGACCAGCTGCTCGCCGTGATCGCGCAGAGCTGGAAAGAAGATGGCCGCCTGGCGCGGCCCGGCATCGTCGCCACCGTGATGTCCAATCTCGGGCTCGAACGTTTCCTGCAGGGGCAGGGGCTCGAGCTGGTGCGCACGCCGGTCGGCGATCGCTATGTGCTCGAGCGCATGCTGGCCGACGGCTACAATCTCGGCGGCGAGCAGTCCGGCCACATCATCCTGTCCGACTACGCGACCACAGGCGACGGCTTCGTCGCGGCGCTGCAAGTGCTGGCTACTGTGCAGAAGCTGCGCAAGCCGGTCTCGGAAGTATGCCATCGCTTCGATCCGCTGCCGCAGATCCTGAAGAACGTGCGCTACCGCAGCGGCAAGCCGCTCGACGACGCCGAGGTGAAGTCGGCGATCGAGACCGGGCACGAACGCCTCAACGGTCACGGCCGTCTCCTGGTGCGCTCATCCGGCACCGAGCCCGTGATCCGCGTGATGGGCGAGGGCGACGACCGCATTCTCGTCGAGGAAGTCGTCGACAACATCGTCGATGCGCTCGGGCATGCCGCCGCCGCGGCCTGATTTCCAGTCCCGAACACATCGGTCATCCGCGGCCGCGGCTATCGCCGGCGGCCGCGGTTTTGTTTTGTCATGCGCGGAGCGGCGATCCGATGCGGCTTACGCAATCGTTAACGCTACCGTCGCTTGGGCAACGCATTGTTAGGAGATGCGGCGCGCCTGCCGCAATCTGCCCCGTTGTTAGTTCGATCTCGTGCATGGTCGGGAAATATCAACCTTAAAAATTAGGGTTAAGTGCCGCTTAAGCATTTGCTGCCATCCTTCAGCCGTCAGTTTCGATGTGGGGCCTTCTTTTCATTCTCCTCACCGGCAAAAGGGATGAAGCCGATGCGTAGCGTATTATCTTTGATTGCCGCAGGAGCGGCGACCCTGTTCTCCACCTTCGCATTTGCTGCGGACATGCCGATTGCGCCCCCGCCGGCCTATGCGCCGCCGCCGCCGGCCGATTTCGGCGGCTGGTATCTCCGCGGTGACATCGGCTTCTCGAACCAGAGCATGAAGAACATCCGCAAGTCGAACCTCGATTATTCTCAGTTCAGCTCGGTCAACGAGACCAACACCTTCGATGCTGCTGGCATCTTCGACGTCGGCGTTGGCTATCGCGTCAATAGCTGGTTCCGGACCGATTTCACTGCGCAGTATCGCGGCAACTCGAATTACAAAGGCACGGACGTTGTTGCGGGGATGATCCCTGGCTATGGTACCTGGCACGAACAGGACAACTACAACGCGAGCAAGTCCGAGCTGCTGTTCCTGGCGAACGCCTATGTCGATCTCGGCACGTGGTGGTGCGTGACGCCGTTCATTGGTGCCGGTGTCGGTGCCGCGCGCGTCAACATTTCGGGCTTCACCGACAACGGCGTGTCAGACCTCCAACCGGTTGCGCCCGGCGGTCCTCCGATTGCAAGCAATGCCACCGCCGGCAGCGCTGCGAAGTGGAATTTCGCCTGGGCCGCCCACGCCGGTCTTGCCTATCACGTCACCCCGAATGTCACTCTCGAACTGGCCTACAGCTACGTCGATCTCGGCAGCGGCACGACCGGCTCGATCTCGGACTTTCAAGGCAACAATTACGGCAACGTCTACAAGTTCAACAACATCACCTCGAACGACGTGAAGTTCGGCGTGCGTTGGGATCTCGACACGCCGCCGCCGCCGCCCCAGCCGGTGCTCTACCGCAAGGGCTGATAGAAGCGGTCTTGAGCAATCAATAGCTGCCAACTAACAACGGCGCGGGATCTGTCCCGCGCCGTTTGCTTTTGTCCGGCTTCGCGACGCGGCTTACGAGAAAGAATTGCACGACAAGGGGCTTGACAACGAATGATTAAGGTTAACGCGCGATGATCCGATTCAGAGTTCAAGCGTCTGATTTGGAGTGTTGCGATGCGTAGCCTGGTGTTGGCGGTTGTGCTGTCTGGCGTGGTGTCTGCCGCGCACGCCGCCGATCTTCCCGATCTTCCCATTCTGCGGGGCGGGCTGACCGAGGGGTTGTCCACCTCGCGCGTCAACTGGGACGGCTTCTATGTCGGCGCCCAGGGCGGCTATGGATCGTCCGACGAGAGTTTTAGCGGCAGCAACCAGACGATGACGGCGCGCTCTGCTCTCCAATACCGCCATCGAAAGTGCCTATGGCGTGTCGAGCTGGCCGCTTCCGTTTGGAAAGACGACGGCGCAGACCAGCGCCTACGGAGCGTTTGCGGGCTACAACTCGCAATGGGACGACGTCGTGCTCGGCGTAGAAATGAGCTACATGCACGGCAATTTCGGAGGCGCCTCAACCGCGAGCAAGGGGCCGCTGTTGTTCTCGACGCCGGCCGGCGGCTTCTATCACGTCGTTACGTCGAGCGCGTCCTCCTCGATATCGATCTCCGACATGGCCACGATTCGCGGCCGTGCCGGTTACGCCATGGGAAGCTTCCTGCCTTATGCGTTCTTCGGGCTCGCATTGGGGGATGCCGACACCATTCGGTCGGTCACCGTGAACGACAATTACGCGCTGACGCTCGCCAATTTGAATGGCTCCTGCGGCGGTACGGTGACCTGCTCGGACGGGGAATGCGGCAGAGGCTCAGCACAATCGTCTGATCTACGGCTATTCCGCGGGCCTGGGTGTTGACGTCAATCTGTGGGCGGGCTGTTCGCCCGCTTCGAATATGAATACGTCCGCTTCACGAGCAGCGTCGACACCAATATCAACACGGTGCGCGCCGGCCTCGGCTACAAGTTCTGATACTTTCGAGGACCTGCCGATCGGTTCCGGCGATTGACAGCGTCGCGTCCTCCTGCTGCTCTGTGGTTCGTCACGGGGCAGCAGGCATGAAAATCTACGGCGATCGCATCTCCGGCAATTGTCTGAAGGTGAAATGGGTGAGCGATCACCTCGCATTGCCCTACAGCTGGATCGACGTCGACGTCGTCAAGGGCGAGACCCGAAGCGCCGACTTTCTCGCGCTCAACCCGTGGGGGCAGGTGCCGACCGTCGTGTTCGACGATGGCCGGACATTGGCGCAATCCAACGCCATCATCCGCTATCTCGCGCGTGACAGTCACCTCATTCCGGCGGACGCCTTCACTGCGGCGCAGATGGACGGCTGGCTGTTCTGGGAGCAGTATAGCCACGAGCCCTATATCGCAGTGCGCCGCTTCCACCTGACCTATCTCGGCAAGCCGGCCGAGGCGCTCGATCCGAAGCTGGAGACGCGTGGCTATGCCGCGCTCGATGTCATGGAGCGTCGGTTGAGCGAAGCGCGCCATCTGGCCGGCGATGCGCTCTCGCTTGCCGACATCGCACTGCTTGCCTATACGCGTCTCGCGCCTGAGGGCGGTTTCGATCTCACCCGTTACAGCGCGATCCAGCGCTGGATCGCCGGGACGGAGACCGCGCTCGGTTTGACGCCGGTGCGCTGACTGGGAACGCCAATGACGAAACCTCTGGGGATCACCATACGTCCCGCACGGCGCGACGATATCGGCGCCATCATTGCCATGCTGGCGGACGATCATCTCGGTCGTGCGCGCGAGCGCATCGAGGAGCCGCTGCCGCAGTGCTATTTCGACGCGTTCGACAAGATCCTGCGCGACGCCAACCTGCAGCTCGTGGTCGCCGAAGCGGCGGGCAGGGTGGTCGGCTGCCTGCAGCTTTGCCTGCTGCCGGGGTTGAGCTCGCAGGGCGCGACCCGGGCACTGGTCGAGGACGTCCGTGTCGCCTCCGACCAGCGCAGCCGCGGTATCGGCGAACAATTGCTGCAATGGGCGATCGGCGAGGCGCGGGCGAAGCGAGCCGTGCTGATCGAACTGCTCACGCACGAAAGCCGCGTCGATGCCCAGCGCTTCTACGAGCGGCTCGGCTTTTCCCGCAGCCATGTCGGCATGGTGATGCGGTTCTGACCTGCCGCTACGCTGTTAGCCGATAGGCTGCGATCGCGTTCGGTCCAAGGGCCTTGTCGCGAAACCCGCCTCCCAGTCTGGTCAGGCAGTGGTCCAGCGCCTGCTTGATCGCGTCGTAGCTTCCAGCAAGCAGGCACACCGGCCAGTCCGAGCCGAAGATCAGCCTGTCCTCGCCGAAGCATTCGGCGGCATGGGCGACAACGGGGAACAGTCGTTCGGCGTCCCAATCATCCCATTTGGCCTCGGTCGCGAGGCCGGAGATCTTGCACCAGACATTGCCGCAGGCGGCAAGCTCGGCGACCCCATCGGCCCATGCGGAATCGAAACCATCAGCAATTGGCGGCTTGGCCAAATGATCGAGCACGAAGCGGCCGTGCGGAAGCGCCCCTGCGGTGGCGATCGCCGCCGGCAGCTCGCGGGTGCGCACCAGGAGGTCATAGGCAAGATCGTGCGCGATCACCGTCCCGAGGCCGCGTCTGACATCGTCGCGCAAGAGCCAATCCGCGTCCGGCTCGTCATGCACCTGATGCCGGATGCCGACCAGTCTGTTGCCGCCCGGCAGGCCGCGCAAACGCTTGATGGTGTCGCCGAGCGCGGGGTCGGTGAGGTCGGCCCAGCCGACCACGCCGATCACGAAGGGCGTCGCTTCGGCCAGCCGCAAAAACTCCTCCGTCTCGGCGAGCGAGGCGCGGCACTGCACGACGATGCTGGCATCGATGCCGTTCGCATTCAGCAAAGGCGCGAGATCGCCCGGGCCGAAGGCGCGGCGGATCGGCGCCATCTCATCGCCCTGCATCCACGGATAATCTGCGCGGTCCGGGTCCCAGAAATGCTGATGCGCATCGATGGTCACGTTGCATCTCCAGGCAATGGCGCGCGCGGATCGACCAGATTGCGTGCGCGCAGCTCCTGCCAGAACGACTGCGGCACCTGCGCATTCGCCATCGCGACATTGTCGGCGGCTTCAACCGCCGTGCGCGCGCCCTGCAGCGCGACCGTTACCGCTGGATGGGCGAGCACGAACTGGATCGCCGCCGCCTTGAGCTCGGTGCCGTGCTGCTTGCAAAGCGCGTCGAGCTCCTTGGCCCGCGCGACCAACGCGGCGTCGGCGTCCTCGTAGTTGAACTTGGCGGCCCCATAGGGATTGGCCAGGATGCCGCTGTTGTAGATGCCGCCGAGGATGATGCCGATGTTGCGCTCGCGGCAGATCGGAAACAGCGTCGTGAGCGCGCCCTGGTCCAGCAGCGTGTAGCGGCCGGCGAGCAGGAAGCAATCGACCGGCACGGCTTCTGCGAAGCGCGCCGGCATTTCCGACTGGTTCATGCCGGCGCCGATCGCGCGCACGCTGCCGTCGTCGCGCAGCCGCTGCAGCGCACGGAACGCGCCGTTCACCGCGGCGTCGTAATGGTCGTCGGGATCATGCACGAGCAGGATGTCGATGCGGTCGAGGCCGAGCCGCGTCAGGCTCTCGTCGACCGAGCGCATCACGCCGTCATAGGAATAGTCGAAATGTGGCCGCAGGCGCGGCGCGCCCTTGTAATGATCGTCTTCCGCGGGCGACGCCTCATCCGCACGCAAGAGGCGTCCGACCTTGGTGGACAGCACATAGCTGTCGCGCGGCTGCGCTGCGAGAGCCCGCCCCAGGCGCTGCTCGGCGAGCCCGAAGCCGTAGAGCGGGGCGGTGTCGTAATAGCGCACGCCGAGCGACCACGCCTGCGCGATGGTGGCCGCGGCGTCGGCCTCGCTGACCTCTGCAAACAGGCCGCCGAGCGGCGCCGTGCCGAGCCCGAACTGCGTGACCTCGAGGCCACTCCTCCCAATTTGAACGCGCTTCATCGTTCTGTCCTTTTTTTGGCGCGTGACGCACAGACGGCCGACGGCGGCCACCGAGCGCAGTGTGCAGCATGGATTTGCGCTCGGCAATCGCGATAGTTTGTGCAGCACAATGAGACAATTGATGGAGGCGTCACGATGTCGGCAATCAATCCGCTCACGGCGATCGGCGTCGTATTCGCCACGGCCGCAACCGACGCGGTCTATGTGATGTTCACCTCCGCCGTCGTGGCGCGGCGGCGCGTTCCCGCAGCGACCTGGAGCTCGATCTGGTATCTGCTCTCGTCATTCGCTGTCATCAGCTACACCGAGAACTGGATCTATGTCGGCTTCGCCGCGATCGGCTCCTGGATCGGCGCCTATGCATCGATGACGTTCCTGCACCGCCCGCCTGCCGGACATCCGCCACTCGGCGCCGCACCGGAATAGCGCGCGCGCCAAGCGGCCACATCCGCGTGAGCATGCTCGCACGCTGCGCGATGTTCCTTGACGCTGCGCAATGTTTCGCCTAACTACGGCGTCGGGACACCTCCCCCCAACGGGAGGCTTACTATCTGGAAGGATAGATTGATGACTGCAGCGAAGCCCGCTCAGCGGCCGGTCGTGCCGCATTTTTCCTCCGGCCCCTGTGCCAAGCGCCCCGGCTGGACCTCCGAAAATCTCAGGGATGCCGCCCTTGGCCGCTCGCATCGCGCGAAGATCGGCAAGGCCAAGCTCAAGCTCGCCATCGAGCTGACGCGCGACGTGCTGGAAGTCCCCGCCGACTACAAGATCGGCATCGTGCCGGCATCCGACACCGGTGCGGTCGAGATGGCGCTGTGGTCGCTGCTTGGTGCGCGCCCGGTGACGACGATCGCCTGGGAATCCTTCGGCGAAGGCTGGGTGTCCGACATCGTCAAGGAGCTGAAGCTCAAGGACGTCACCAAGCTGCATGCGCCCTATGGCGAACTACCCGATCTCTCCAAGGTCGATCAGGCCAGCGACGTGGTCTTCACCTGGAACGGCACCACCTCGGGCGTGCGCGTGCCGAACGCCGACTGGATCAGCGCGACGCCGCGAAGGCCTGACGATCTGCGACGCCACCTCGGCGGCGTTCGCGCAGGCGCTGGACTGGCCCAAGCTCGATGTCGTCACCTTCTCCTGGCAGAAGGCGCTCGGCGGCGAGGCCGCGCATGGCATGCTGATCCTCTCGCCGCGCGCGGTCGAGCGGCTCGAGACCTACAAGCCGGCCTGGCCGCTGCCGAAGATCTTTCGCCTCACCAAGGGCGGCAAGCTCAATGCGGGCATCTTCGAGGGCGAGACCATCAACACGCCGTCGATGCTCTGCGTCGAGGACTATCTGGACGCGCTCAACTGGGGCAAGTCGATCGGCGGATTGAAGGCGCTGATCGCGCGCGCCGACGCCAACACCAAGGTGCTCGCCGACTGGAAGGCGAAGACGCCCTGGATCGACTTCCTTGCGACTGATCCCAAGATCCGCTCCAACACCTCGGTGTGCCTGAAGGTGATCGATCCCGCCATCACGGCGCTGCCGGCCGATGCCCAGGTCGACTTTGCCAAGAAGCTGGTGGCGATGGTCGAGAAGGAGAACGCCGGCTTCGACTTCGCGCATTACCGCGATGCGCCGGCCGGCCTGCGCATCTGGTGCGGCGCCACGGTCGAAGCAAAGGATGTCGCGCTGCTGACGCAGTGGATCGACTGGGCTTTTGCCGAGACCAAGGCGGCCTTGGCCAAGGCGGCTTGACGCGAGCAAACGTGGGGTGGGCAAAGGCGCGTTTGCGCCATGCCCACCGCCTCTATCCGAGCGCAAAGACCGTGGGCACGCTTCGCTTTGCCCACCCTACAAGACTTCCCCCTATGTTGCCCCTCTCCGACACACGGAGAGGGTTTGGACTGCCATGCCCACTCCCTTTGCAGGATCAAGATCATGTCCAAACCCAAGGTTCTCATTTCCGACGCGCTCTCGCCGGCTGCCGTGCAGATCTTCAGGGATCGCGGCGTCGAGGTCGACTTCCAGCCCAGTCTCGGCAAGGACAAGGACAAGCTCGCCGACATCATCGGCAATTATGACGGGCTTGCGATCCGGTCCGCCACCAAGGCGACCGCCAAGATCATCGAGCGCGCCAAGCGGCTGAAGGTGATCGGCCGTGCCGGCATCGGCGTCGACAATGTCGAGATTCCCGCGGCGACCGCCAAGGGCATCATCGTGATGAACACGCCGTTCGGCAATTCGATCACGACCGCCGAGCACGCGATCACGCTGATGCTGGCCTTGGCGCGCGAGATCCCGCAGGCCGACGCCTCGACCCAGGCCGGCAAGTGGGAGAAGAACCGCTTCATGGGCGTCGAGATCACCGGCAAGACGTTAGGGGTGATCGGCTGCGGCAATATCGGCTCGATCGTTTGCAATCGTGCGCAAGGCCTGCACATGAAGGTGATCGGCTTCGATCCGTTCCTGACCGAGGAGCGCGCCCGCGATCTCGGCGTCGAGAAGGTCGAGCTCGACGAGCTGCTCAGGCGCGCCGACTTCATCACACTGCATACGCCGCTCACCGACAAGACCCGTAACATCATCGATGCCGCCGCCTTCGCCAAGATGAAGCAGGGCGTGCGCATCATCAACTGCGCCCGCGGCGGCCTGGTCGACGAGCAGGCGCTGCTCGACGCGCTCAATTCCAAGCATGTCGCCGGCGCGGCGCTCGACGTCTTCGTCGAGGAGCCCGCGACCGCGAACGCGCTGTTCGGCCATGCCAACGTGATCTGCACGCCGCATCTCGGCGCGTCCACCACCGAGGCGCAGGAGAACGTCGCGCTGCAGATCGCCGAGCAGATGTCGGACTATCTGCTGACCGGCGCAATCTCCAACGCGCTCAATTTCCCCTCGATCACGGCGGAAGAGGCACCGAAGCTGAAGCCGTTCATCGAGCTTGCCGAGAAGCTCGGCTCGTTCGCCGGCCAGCTGACCGAGAGCAGCATCCACAAGGTCCAGATCACCTATGAGGGCCAGGTTGCTGAGATGAAGACCAAGGCGCTGACTTCGGCGGTGCTGGCCGGCCTGCTGCGTCCGATGCTCGGCGAGGTCAATGTCGTGTCAGCGCCCGCGGTCGCCAAGGAGCGCGGCATGGTGGTCGACGAGATCCAGCGTGCCGGCGAAAGCGACTATGAAAGCCTGATCACGGTCACGCTCGTCACCGACCATCAGGTGCGCTCGGTCTCCGGTACGGTCTATGCCGACGGCAAGCCGCGGCTGGTCGACATCAAGGGCATCCGCGTCGACGCCGAATTCGGCAAGTCGATGATCTACGTGACCAACGAGGACAAGCCGGGCTTCATCGGCCGGTTCGCGAGCCTGCTCGGCGATGCCAAGATCAACATCGCGACCTTCCATCTCGGCCGCGTCGCGGCCGGTGGCGACGCCATCGCGCTGGTCGAGGTCGACGGCGCGGTGCCGGCGGAGCTGCTGGCGCAGATCCAGGCGCTGCCGCAGGTCAAGCAGGCCAAGGCGCTGACGTTCTGAGGGCGACCTCAAGCGCGCCACGCCCGCGAGCTGTCGGGTTCGATTGAACCGGTTGGCTTTTCGCCGCGTCTAACGCCGATCGAGGGCCGGGTTTTTAGCCCGGTCGTCCGGCGCTGGAGCTGCGGAGGGAGATCATGACGATGCGAACGGGGGGCCTGGCCACGACAGCGCTTGCCGCCGTTATGCTGTTGACGTCGGCGCCATCATGGGCCGCGGATCTGGAAGCGGCGTCGACCATCGATGCCGTGACCGTCTATCCCGATGGCGCCAGTGTCACCCGGCTGATCACGATCGATCTGCCCGAGGGTGAAACGGCGCTGACGGCAAAGGATTTCCCGCTCGGCCTCGACGTCTCCTCGCTGCGGGTCGAAGGCGAGGCGGACGCGAAGCTGATGATCGGCGGGGTCGACGCCAAGCCGCCGCGTGCGGCGCCGCCGGTCAACCTGCCCGAGATCGACAAGCAGATCGAGGCGCTGAAGGATGCGCGTGCCGATCTCGACGACGCGATCGCCGCCGCTGCCGCGCGGCGCAAATTCGCCGAACGCTTCGCCGACAGCGCGCCGGCCGGGCTTGGCGACAAGGGCGAGGCGCGCCCGCTCAGCGAATGGCGCGCCGCCTTCACCGCCGTCTCCGAAGAGGTCGCGACCGCCGATACCGCGATCCGCGAAGCGACGCGCAAGCAGCGCGACATCGATCGTGACATCGGCCGGCTCGAGGCCGATCGTGCGATCAAGCCGCCGGCCAAGCTCGAACTCAAAATCGACCTTGCCGCTGCTGCCGCGACCCGCGCGACATTGCGCGTAACCTACGCCGTGCGGCACGCGAACTGGATGCCGCTGTACGATGCGCGGCTGGATACGTCGGCACGTGACCACAAGCCCGTCCTCGAGCTGGTGCGTCGCGCCGACATCGTGCAGAGCACCGGCGAGGATTGGTCGGATGTGACGCTGTCGGTTTCGACGGTGCGGACCGCGCGCGGCGGCAGTGCGCCGGAGCTGAAGACGCTGATCGCGCAATATCCACCGCCGCAAATGCCGGCACCGGCAGCGACGATTGAGAAGCCTCGTATGCTGGCGAGGTCCGCCGCGCCCGACATGTTCGAGAAGAAGGTAAGACAGGCCGAGGAGCAGGAGGCGATTGTGGACGTCAGCGCCTTCCAGACCGCCTTCAGGATTCCCGGCCGGGTCAGTGTCAATGCCGGCGGCGGCGCCAAGAGCTTGCGCATCGCGACAGCGACGATCAAGCCGGACCTGGTGGTCCGCGCCGCGCCGGTGATCGACCCGACGGCCTATCTCGAAGCAAGCTTCGTCCAGAACGAAGACGCACCGCTGTTACCGGGCAAGGTCTCGATCTATCGCGACGGCGATTTCGTCGGGATCTCACGCATGGCTTCGGCGGCCAAGGACGAGACGGTGCGGCTCGGCTTCGGTGCCGACGACAAGGTGAAGGTCGAGCGCACCGTGCTGAAACGCAACGAAGGCACGGCCGGCCTGATCGTGACCACGGCAAAGACCGACGAGCGCGCGTTCAAGACCACGATCCGCAACGGGCATGATGTCCCGGTCAAGCTCGCGATCCAGGACCAGCTTCCGGTCAGCGAGAGCGAGGATATCCAGGTCGAGCTGCTGCCGGCCTCGACGCCGCCGACCACGACCAATGTGCGCGGCTGCCGCGGCGTGCTTGAATGGGCCTTCGAGGCGAAGCCGGGCGAAGCGAGGGACATCGCATTCGCCTATCGGCTGCGCTGGCCGAAGGACAAAGCGATCGTGGTGACGCCGTCCGGCTAGGTCAGATGCGGAAGAGGAACAGGCATGTGGCTCGGCTGTTGATCCGACTTCTACGGTCCTGCCGCAATCATGTCCGAAAAACTTCCGGCTGGACGCGAGAGGGTCATCATGGCTGCGTCGGAAGGCAAGGGGTCTACTGATCTCGCTGCGGCACGCGAGCGGATGGTCGCCCGCGACATCGCCGGCCGCGGCGTGCGCGACACGCGCGTGCTGGGCGCGATGCGCAAGGTGGCCCGCGAGGCGTTCGTGCCGGAGAGCCTGCGCGAGGCCGCCTATGACGACACGCCGTTGCCGATCGGCAGCGGGCAGACCATCTCGCAACCTTACATCGTCGCGTTCATGATCGAGGCGCTGCAGCTCGATGGCGGCGAGAAGGTGCTGGAGATCGGCACCGGCTCGGGCTATGCGGCCGCCGTGCTGGCGGAGATCGCTGGCGAGGTCACCACGGTGGAGCGATTGCATCCGCTCGCCGATCGTGCCGCGGAGATCTTCATGCGGCTCGGATACCGGCGCATTCACGTCCTGCGTGCCGACGGCACGCTCGGCTGGCCCGACCACGCGCCCTATGATGCGATCGTGGTCACCGCCGGCGGGCCGCTTGTGCCGGAGGCATTGAAGCAGCAGTTGGCAATTGGCGGCCGGCTGGTGATTCCGATCGGCGCAGACCAGGAGACGCAGGAATTAGTGCGGGTCACGCGATGGTCGGCGATGGAGTTCAGTGTCGAGGAGATCGGCGGCGTCCGCTTCGTGCCGCTGATCGGCCAGCAGGGCTGGCCGATCGATTGATGGGCTGCGTGAACTAACTGTTCGGCCCGCGATCCATGCCGACCGGCTGCCAGCGTTTCAGCGCGGTGTTTTGCAGCACCGACGGGTTGACGCAGCTCACCGGCCACAGGCCCTGCAGCACCAATGCGAGCTCATGGCCGACGCGGCGCTTGCGGGCTGCATCGAACCGCGCGGACGCGGAAGCCACATGCGCGGTCAGCGTCACGTTGTCCATTCGCAGCAGCGGATTGTTGTGCGAGGGCGGCTCGGTCTCCAGCACGTCGAGCGCAGCATGCGCGATCCAACCTTCCTGCAGCGCCTTGATCAGCCCTTCTTCGTGCACGGTGGCGCCGCGGCCGGTGTTGATGAAGGTCGCGCCGCGCTTCATCTGCCGAAAGTGCTCTTCGGTGAGCATGTGTTGCAGCTCGGGCCGCGCCGGCGCGTGCATCGAGACGAAGTCCGATTGCGACAGCACCTCGGACAGCGTTGCCGGCACGACGCCATGCTCGGACATCAGCGTCTCCTGGATGAAGGGATCATAGGCCAGCATGCGCAGGCCGAACGGCGCGGCGCGCTTGGCGACGGCGCGCGCGACGCGCCCGAACGAAACGAAGCCGAGCGTCTGGCCCATCAGCCGCGGAATTTTCGAGAGTGCCGGCCGGCCCTCGGCCCAGCGGCCCTCGCGCACCATCTTGTCCTGCTCGACCAGGCGGCGGAAGCCCGCGAGCAGCAGCATCATGGCGTGGTCGGCGACCTCCTCGATGAAGGTGTCCGGCACGTTGGTGACCGGAATGCCGCGCGCTGTCGCGGCCTTGACGTCGACGCTGTCGACCCCGACGCTGCCGAGCGTGATCGCCTTGCAGCTCTCGAGCGCATCGATGATGGTCTTCGTGATCGGAATGCCCTTGGCATAGATCGCGTCCGCTTGGCGTGCGGCCGCGATGAACGCGGCCTCGTCGTTCGGTGCCTCGACGATCTCCGCACCGATCGGTGCCAGCGCCTCCATCTCATAGGCGTAGCCGCCGCCGGCAACCGTGAAGCTAGCGCCCTTTGGCGTCACAACCTTGAATTTCGACATTGGCTTCTCCCTGTCCATGTGCGCGCGCGGGCACGCTTATTATGGCGATGATCAAAGCATGCCGACGTGGGGCGGGCTAGCTCCGCAGCAGGCATCGGCCATGCGACATCGCTCGCCCTGCAGTCCGCAGTTCTACGGACCGTCAAGGCAAGGAACTGCTAAGGATCAATGCCCTATTTTGCGGCGATATGACTCCGATTTGTCAGCGATCCTGCAAAGGGATTTTTGCCGTGCTCAAGAACATGAAGATTGCTCCGAAGCTCGCCATCGTGGTGGGCGTCGCAATGCTCGGGCTGGCCGCGGCTGGCATCTTTGCCAGCTATCTGATCCAGAATGAGATGCTCAGTGCGCATATCGAGCAGCTCAAGGCCGTCGTCGACACGGCACGCAACATGGCGGCCGGGCTGCAGAAGGACGTTGAAGCCGGCAAGATGACCAAGGAAGCCGCGCTCGCCGAGTTCGGACGCCGCGGCAACAGCATGACCTATGACAATGGCAATGGCTATCTGTTCGGCACCAGCTATGCCGGCATCACCATCATGGCGCCGGATCCGAAGCAGATCGGCACCAACCGCATGGATGTCTTGACCAATGGCCGCAAGCTCTCCCGTGAACTGATGGACGGCGCCCGGAGCAAGGGCGAGATTCTGCTGACCTACGAATATGCGCGCCCCGGCCAGGAGCAACTGTCCCGCAAGATCAGCTACGCGGTCGATCTTCCCGCCTTCGAGATGTATCTGGGCTCCGGCGCCTATATTGATGACATCGATGCCCGGATGAAGCCGCTGAAATGGATGCTGGGCCTGGCCTGTCTCGGCATCGCGGTGATCGCCGGCGGCACCGCCTGGCTGATCAGCCGTTCGATCAGCGGCCCGCTCGCCCGGCTCGGCACCCGGATGCGGGAGCTCGCCGACGGCAAGCTCGACGGTGAGATCCCCGGTGTCGGCCGTGGCGACGAAGTCGGCGAGATGGCGGCCGCCCTGCAGATCTTCAAGGACAACGCGTTGCGGATGCGCGACATGGAGCAGGCGGACGCCGCCAGCCAGCAGCGTGTGGTGGCGGAGCGGCGCTCCGCTATGGAAAATCTCGCCAACGATTTCGAGCGCAGCGTCAACGGCATCGTGCGTTCGGTGGCTTCGGCCGCCGGCGGCATGCAGTCGACCGCGCAGTCGATGACGGCGACCGCGAGCGACGCCAGCGCGCGGGCCTCGACCGTGAGCGCGGCAACCCAGAGCGCGAACGACAATGTCGGCACGGTCGCGGCTGCTGCCGAGGAGTTGTCCAGCTCGGTTGCGGAAATCTCCCGTCAGGTGAGCCGTTCGACCGAGATCGCGGGCAAGGCGGTCAGTGACGCCGAGCGCACCAACGCGACCGTGCAGGTGCTCTCCACCGGCGCCGAGAAGATCGGCGAGGTCGTCAAGCTGATTCACTCGATCGCGGCGCAGACCAATCTGCTGGCGCTCAACGCCACCATCGAGGCGGCCCGCGCCGGCGAATCCGGCAAGGGCTTTGCCGTAGTTGCCTCCGAGGTGAAGGCGCTCGCCAACCAGACCGCCAAGGCCACCGAGGAAATCTCGGCCCAGGTCGCGGCCATGCAGACCTCGACCAGCGACGCAGTCGCTGCCATCAACGGCATCACCCAGACGATTGCGCAGATGAGCGAGATCACCAGCTCGATCTCGACCTCGATCTCGCAGCAGGGCGACGCCACGCGGGAGATCGCCCGCAACATCCAGTCAGTCGCGGCCGGCTCGAGCGAGATCAGCGCCCATATCGGGGGCGTGACCCAGGCGGCGGAAGCGACCGGCACGGCGGCCTCCGAGGTGCTGTCCAACGCCCGTGAGCTCGACAACCAGTCCGACATGCTGCGGCAGGCCGTCGAAGGCTTCCTCGCCAAGGTGCGTGCCGCCTGATTTGTCGGGTCAAGGCTGGTTCGTAACCGGACGCTAAAAGATTGGACTTAAAGCTCAGGAAGGCACGATCCCCCCCGCGGATCGTGCCTTCTCGCGTTCATTCGTCCGGAGACTGCGCCTGTGAAGCTGAACAATCTGAAGATCGCTCCCAAGCTCGCCATCGTCGTCGGGGTGGCCATGATCGGCCTCTGCATTTCCGGAGCGTTTGCCAGCTATCTGATGCAGCGGGAGATGATGAACGCGAAGGTGGAGCAGATCCGCTCCATCGTCGACATGACGCGCAGCATGGCGCTCGGCCTGATGAAGGAGGTCGAAGCCGGCAAGATCACCAAGGAGGCCGCGCTGGCCGAATTCCAGGCGCGCGCCAATTCGATGCGCTACGACAATGGCGACGGTTACCTGTTCGGATCGACCATGGACCGGGTCACGATCCTGGGACCGGATCCCAAGGCGATCAACCAGGTTCGTCCCGACACGCCGACCAACGGGAGGATCCTTGCCAAGGAATGGCGCGAGAACGCCTCGGCCAAGGGCGACCACACCATGTTCTTCGATTACATGAAGCCGGGCACCAAAGAGCCGATTCCGAAGATCGGCTATTCGGTCTGGCTGCCGTTCTGGAATATGTATCTCGGCACCGGCGTCTACATCAACGATATCGATGCCAGGATGCAACCGCTGAAATGGATGCTGGGCCTGTCGATCCTCGGCATTGCCGTGATCGCGGGCGGCATCGCCTGGCTGATCAGCCGCTCGATCAGCAGCCCGCTCAATCGGCTCGGCAAGCGCATGCAGGAGCTCGCGGAAGGCAGGCTCGACGGCGAGATCCCCGGCATCGGCCGCGGCGACGAGGTCGGCGCGATGGCGGCCACCGTGCAGATCTTCAAAGACAATGCCTTGCGCATGCGCGAGCTGGAACAGGCCGATGCCGCCAACCAGCAGCGCGCCGCGGCGGAACGGCGCACCACGATGGAAAACCTCGCCAATGATTTCGAGCGGAGCGTCAACGGCATCGTGCACTCGGTGGCTTCGGCTGCCGACGGCATGCAGTCGACCGCGCAGTCGATGACCGCGACCGCGAGCGACGCCAGCGTGCGCGCCTCCACCGTCAGCGCGGCCTCGCAGAGCGCGTCGAGCAATGTCGGCACCGTCGCGGCTGCAGCCGAGGAGCTGTCCGGCTCGGTGGCGGAGATATCCCGCCAGGTGGCGCGCTCCAGCGAGATTGCCGGCAAGGCGGTCAGCGATGCCGAGCGCACCAACGCGACCGTGCAGGTGCTCTCCACCGGGGCCGAGAAGATCGGCGAGGTCGTCAAGCTGATTCACTCGATCGCGGCGCAGACCAATCTTCTGGCCTTGAACGCGACGATCGAAGCGGCGCGCGCCGGCGAATCCGGTAGGGGGTTTGCGGTGGTCGCCTCCGAAGTGAAGGCACTCGCCAATCAGACTGCAAAAGCCACCGAGGAAATCTCGGCCCAGGTCGCGGCGATGCAGACCTCGACCAGCGATGCGGTCACCGCCATCAACGGTATCACGCAGACGATCGCCCAGATGAGCGAGATCACCAGCTCGATCTCGACCTCCATTTCGCAGCAGGGCGACGCCACGCGCGAGATCGCGCGCAACATCCAGTCGGTGGCGACCGGTTCGAACGAGATCAATGCCCATATCGGCGGCGTAACCCAGGCGGCGGAGGCGACCGGTTCGGCGGCCGCCGAGGTGCTGTCCAACGCCCGCGAACTCGACAACCAGTCGGGCCTGCTGCGTCAGGCGGTCGACGGCTTCCTCGCCAAGGTCCGCGCGGCGTAGACATCAACATGAGCGCGAGACGGCGGCCTGCGCCGTCTCGCCATCACGTGCTCAATCCTCGTCCCGGGCGCGAGGCGGTGAGGACACCGGCGAGCACCAGCGCATAGCCGATCAGGTGAAACGGCTTCAGCTCCTCGCCGAGCAGGACGATGGCGAGCACGGAGCCGAACACCGGCACCAGGTGCAGGAACGGCGCGGCGCGGTTCGGACCGATCAGGCTGATGCCGCGGTTGAAGAACAGATAGGCCAGGGTCGAAGCGAAGACGATCACATAGCCGAGCGTCAGCAGCGTCTCGAGATTGAGCCTGAACACCAATCCGGTCGAATATTCCCACGCAGCGAGCGGCGCCAGCAGCAGCGCACCGCCAGCGGTGCAAAACGAGATCAGCGACAATTGGTGCACGTTCGGCCGGCGCGACATAAGCGCCGAATAGAGGCCGAACACCAGCAGCCCGCCGGCAAACATCAGGTCGCCGCGGTTGAACTGGATCGCCGCGAGCGCGCCGGGATCGCCGCGCAGCAGGATGACGAAGACGCCGACCAGCGAGATCACGATTCCGAGGAACTGACCGGCGGTGAGCCGCACGCCGAACAACAGCAGCGACCACAGCGCGACGAACAGCGGCGTCGAGGACTGGATCAGAAGCCCGTTCAGCGCCTGGGTATATTGCATGGCCCAGTAGGACAGGGCGTTGTTCGCTGCGAAACCGGTCAGCGCGAGCAGCATCAGCAGCGGCCATCGTGCGCGCAGGACCGGCCAGTCCTTCTTGAGGTGCGGCCGCGCGAACGGCCACAGCATCACGAAAGTCCCGATCCAGCGCAAGCAGGACAGGGTCAGCGGCGGCACGGTGCCTGCGACATGCCGCGCCAGCACGATGTTGCCGGCCCAGAACAGCGAGGCCAGTGCAAGCAGCAGATAGGGCTGGTCGGCGAGCCAGCGCGACGGCGATCGATGCTGCGTGGCGGGGGACAATGCAGGACTGCGAGCTCGAAAGGGCAACCGTAGCCTGAGCCGGAACGGATCGCCCGACAAGCCGGCGAAATGAATTCGTGCCATGCGCGCCCGCGGTGCCGCAGTAAAAAGTGCGCGTTCACGTCGCCTGCTTGCGCGAGGCGACGAACACGCCAGCGAGCACCAGCACGAAGCCGACCAGATGAAACAGCTGCGGCCGCTCGCCGAGAAAGACGAACGCCATCACCGAGCCGAACACCGGCACCACGTGCAGGAACGGCGCGGCACGATTGGCGCCGATCAGGAGCACGCCGCGATTGAAGCAGGTATAGGCGATGGTGGAGGGAAAGATCGCGACGTAGAGCAGCGACAGCAGGTTCTTGGTGTCAATCGCCATGAGGGGGCGTGCATGCAGCTCCCAGATCAGCAGCGGGATCAGGCTGGCCGCGCCGCAGCCGAAGGTGAAGGTGACGAATGACAGGCCGTGGATTGGCGGACGCTTCAGGGTCAGGACGGAGTAGAGGCCGAACACCGCCATGGCGACCATGAAGATCAGGTCGCCCTTGTTGAAGGTGATCTGCGCTAGCATGCTGAGTTGCCCCTGCGAGACGATGATCAGCACGCCGCCGAACGACAGCAGGATGCCGAGCGCCTGCGCCAGCGTCAGGTGAACGCGCAACAAGAGCATCGACCAGACCGCGACGATCAGCGGGCCGGACGATTGCAGCACCAGCGTGTTCAGCGCCGAGGTATATTCGAGCGCCCAATATTGCAGCGTGTTGAAGGCGCCGATGCCGGCAATCGATATCACGATCATCAAAGGAAGCTTGGCGCGGATCGCCGGCCAGTCCTTGCGGAATTGCTTCCATGTGAAGGGCAGGAGCAGCAGGAACGCCAGCGCCCAGCGCAGGAACGCCAGCGTCACCGGCGGGATATGGCCGGCGGCAAGCCGGCCGACGATGGCATTGCCCGCCCAGCACAGCGCGGTGATGCTCAGCAGCAGATAGGGCTGGTTGGCGATCCAGTTGGATGCAGGCGCGCGACTGGATGCAGTGGGATCGGCGGCGGACATCGGACGGTGTTGACCCGGTTCAGTGCGCCGGGCCACCGGCCCGATCGTTCCGGGCGGCATTGCCAGCGTCAGGCCACAGACACCAATTGGCGCCCTTCAACAAGTGAGCGGGATGCATCGCCTCGATGCAGCGGACGCCGGCTGCCCGACATGGCCAACAATCGCGATCGCCGCACCGGGATTCTCGCCGTGGCCTCTGATGACGGAGAATTGACCTGAAACGACATATCTCGCCTGGCTTTAGCCTGTTGGAAGGCGGCCGATCTCGGATTTGCCTTCGCTCCATGTTCCATGGACCGTGCTAGTGCCGACCGGGTTCCCGTCGGCGAACGCACCGGTTTGGAACGGGGATAAATTTTTAGGGTATATCAAAGGCTTGGTGGCGATGTTGCGCGCCCGTTCTTGCTTGCCTAGCCCGGCCGCTTCCTTTATCGGGTGGGATGCCTTGCGTGCGAGCGGTTCCGGCCGCGATTTGGGCTGGGCGCATGATCAGACGCGTTGGACCTCCCATCGGAACCGACGCCATGCACGCGGATCATATTGTTTTTGGATGATGGCAGAGGAAAGAGCTGCGAATGGCTAATGTGGTCGTCGTCGGCGCCCAATGGGGCGACGAAGGGAAGGGCAAGATCGTCGACTGGTTGTCGGAGCAGGCCGACATCGTCGTGCGCTTCCAGGGCGGTCATAATGCCGGCCACACCCTGGTCATCAATGGCGACACCTATAAGCTGGCGTTGCTGCCGTCCGGCGTGCTGCGGCCGGCCAAGCTGTCGGTGATCGGCAACGGCGTCGTGTTCGACCCCCAGGCCTTCCTCGACGAGGTCACCAAGCTGCAGGGGCAGGGCGTTGCGATCAGCCCCGACAATCTGCGCATTGCCGAGAATGTCACGCTGATCCTGCCGCTGCATCGCGAGCTCGATGCCTTGCGGGAATCGACCAACGCCGCGACCGCGATCGGCACCACGCGCCGGGGCATCGGCCCCGCCTATGAGGACAAGGTCGGCCGTCGTGCCATCCGCCTGATGGATCTGGCCGATCTCGATACGCTGCCGCACAAGATCGAACGGTTGCTGGCACATCACAATGCGCTGCGGCGCGGCCTGAACCTGGAGGAGATCGACGGCAGCGAGATCCTGCGCGATCTCAGCGCGATGGCGCCGAAGCTGCTGCCCTATGCCGAGACCGTGTGGCGCCTGCTCGACAACAAGCGCCGCGAAGGCAAGCGCATCCTGTTCGAAGGTGCGCAGGGCGCGCTGCTCGATGTCGATCACGGCACCTATCCCTACGTCACCTCGTCCAACACCGTTGCGGCAGCGGCCGCGACCGGCACCGGCATGGGCCCGGGCGACGTCGGCTATGTGCTCGGCATCTGCAAGGCCTATACGACCCGCGTCGGCCAGGGTCCGTTCCCGACCGAGCTCACCAACGAGATCGGCGAAGAGATCGGCCGCCGCGGCAAGGAGTTCGGTGTCAACACCGGCCGCAAGCGGCGCTGCGGCTGGTTCGATGCGGTGCTGGTGCGCCAGACCGCGCGAACCTGCGGTATCGATGGCCTGGCGCTGACCAAGCTGGACATTCTCGACGGCTTCGACACCATCGAGGTGTGCACCGGCTATGAGCTGGACGGCAAGGTGATCGACCATCTGCCGGCCGGCGAGGGCGCGCAGGCGCGCGTCAAGCCGATCTACGAGACCATCGAAGGCTGGAAGCAGCCCACCGCCAATGCGCGGTCGTGGGCGGACCTGCCGGCGCAGGCGATTAAATATGTCAGACGGGTCGAGGAACTCGTGGGTTGTCCAATCGCCCTGCTTTCCACCAGCCCCGAACGCGAGGATACTATTCTGGTGCAGAACCCGTTTGAGGCGTGACGGGATATGACAGCGAAGCGCGCAAGTTGAGTTGACATGGCCGACTACTACCCGCTGATCGCCCGTGCAATTGCCGGCCTGGACCCTAACGCCCCCGGCGAGAGCCGCCGTGCGCTTTACGAGCGAGCGCGGGCTGCGCTGATCGCACAGCTCCGCGGCGTGCAGCCGCCGCTCAGTGAATCGGAGATCACACGGGAGCGGCTGGCGCTCGAGGAAGCGGTTCGCAAGGTCGAGTCGGAAGCCGCGCAGCGCGCCCGGGAGGCCTCGCGCGGGGCAGCAGCCGGAAGTCCGCGTGCGGGCGACGCCTTGCGCCGTGGCAGCGCCAGGACAGCTGACGCCGGCGCGCCACCGTCGGCTCAGCCCGGGCCGTCGCCGGATCAGGCGGCATCTCAGGCACCGCGCCCGCGGCCGCCATCACCTGCGCCACCTCGCAACGAGCGCCCGCCCTTCGGCGGCGAGGCGCCTGACGCGCCCCGTGCACGTGGCCCGCGCGGTGACGTTCCGCCGCCACAATCGTCACCGCCGCAACGCGCGCAGCCGCAGCTTGGCATGCAGGATCCCCAGCTGCCGCCGGCCCGCGAGCGTGCAACCGGGCCGCGCCGTGGCGCCGAGGGCAATGCAGCCCCGCAAACGCCGGGCATGCGCGGCTTCCGCGACATTACCGCCGATGTCGATGATCTCGGCAAGGCAGCCGCCCAAGCCAACCGCGCCGCGCGCAAGACCTACGCCAACGTGCCGGCGCCGGATCCCGATCTGCAGGGCGAGGACGAGCGCGACGCAGACGTCGAGGCGCCCTATTCCTATGATGAGGCGATCGAGGAGGCCGAGCGCTACGCGTTGCCGTCGCAGCCGGCGTCGCGTTCGCGCGTCGGCGTCGACCGCGAGCCGAAGAAGCGTGCCCGCGGCGCGACGTTTCCTTTCAAGACCCTGATCGCCATCGGCATCGTCCTGATCCTGGTCGGCGCTGGTCTGCTGTGGGGCAAGACCATCGTCGCCAGCGTGACCAACATGTTTAAATCCTCCGCGCCCGTCGTGGAGGCGCCGAAAGACAGCGGCACGCCGCTTGCCAAGCCGAAGATTCCCGATCGCATCGGTCAGGCGCCGTCGTCGGAAGACGTGGCGCCGGTCGCCCAGCAGGTCGTGCTCTATGACGAGGATTCCGCCAATCCCAAGGGCAAGCCGTATATCGGGACGGTGGTCTGGCGGACCGAGCAGATCAAGGCGACGGCGACGCAAAAGGCCGATATCGCCGTGCGGGCCGACATCGAGATTCCGGACCGCAAGTTCAAGATGACGATGTCGTTCCGCCGTAACACCGATCCCTCGCTGCCGGCGAGCCACACGGCGGAGTTGACGTTCATCCTGCCGCCCGACTTCTCCGGCGGCGGAGTCGGTAGCGTGCCGGGCCTCTTCATGAAGTCCAACGAGCAGGCCCGGGGCGTGCCGCTCGCCGGGCTCGCCGTGAAGGTCACCGATGGCTTCTTCCTGATTGGGCTGTCGAGCGTCGACGCCGACCGCGCTCGCAACATCCAGCTCCTGAAGGAGCGATCATGGTTCGACGTGCCGCTGGTCTACACCAACGGGCACCGCGCGATCATCGCGATCGAGAAAGGCGCACCCGGCGACCGCGCCTTCAACGACGCCTTTGCGCAATGGGGAGATTAGCGTCGGAGGCTGGGGCACACGCTGCGAAGGTCCGCCGGAGGCTGAGAGACAAGGCATGAAGCGCTATCTGATCTTCGTTGCGGTGGGGCCGGCGCTGGGCGGGTTCGTGCTCCTGATGGCGACCACCTATCAGTCGGGCTACTGGACCGAGACCAGTGCGGACGAGATCGCGAAGCTGTTCAAGGTCTTCGTCGTCTCGCTGCAATACAGCTATCTGTTCGGCTTCCTGCCGGCGCTGATGATCTGCGCGATCGACGACATCCTGTTCCACGTCCGCCGCATCGGACCTGTGACGCGCATGCTGCTGGTCGGAATCATCGCCTTCTTCCTGGCGGCGCTCAACTACTCCTCACATGGTGGCGATTATGGCGTGCTGCAGTTCGTGCTTTACGGACTGGTGGGGTTCATTCCGGCCACGATTTCGTCCTGGCTGGTGCACAAATTCGTCGACGAGCAGGTGCCGGTGCCCTCGACCTGAACGGCTGAGGGCTGCGCGGGTTCGTTGAGCCGAACGAGCCATGGTGCGGCAGACTGAAGCAACTTGCGGACTGATCGCGCGTTTCTATCTCATGAGCATGCAGAGCGACCAGAAACCCTCCGCCCGCCGCGCCTCACAGGCGCGGTTCAGTGCGGCCGAGGCGCGCGGAAAGGTGATCGATCAGGACGGACGGGAGATCCCGCAAGGTCCCTTTCAGGGAACGGGAAGCTTTCAGGGAACGGGAAACGTTCGCGGCTTTCAGTTCGACTTCGCGACCGCCAACCCGTTCGGCAAGCTGACGCGCGAGCAGCGGGTGGCACGGCTGGAGGCGCTGGCGAAGCTGCTTGATGTCGCCTTCATCCTGCCCGGCACCAACGTCCGTTACGGTATCGACGGTGTCATCGGCCTGATCCCGGTGGTCGGCGACATCATCGCGACCGCGCTGTCGCTGTGGCTGGTGCGCGAGGCGCGCGCGCTCGGTGCACCCTGGCACGTCACCGCGCGCATGCTCGGCAATGTCGCCGTCCAGGGCACGATCGGAGCGGTTCCGGTCGCAGGCGATGCCTTCGACGTGCTCTATCGCGCCAACATGCGCAACGCCCGCATTTTGCGGCGCTGGCTGGAAACGCAACCGCACTGACGCGGTCTGAGCGCATCCCTCAAAAAAACTGCCCCGCAGCTTGGCGAGGCAGGTTTGGCAAAATCGCTGATTGGGCCGATGTCACGCGGCGTCCGCGTCCGGCGCCTTCGGTTCCGGCGCCCGGCGCGGCAGCGGAAACGCCTCGCTCTCATAGAGCGAACGGATGCCATTCTGGTCGAAACGCGCTTCCTCGACCTGCAGATAGGCGCCGTTCAGCGAATCCGCCGGCAACTGCTCCATCGCGAACTGAACGGCCTCAGCCGCGGTGCCGAAACGCCGATAGGCAAAGCCCGCACGCTTTTTCTTGCGGATCGCGGCGGGGAACAGCTCGGCAGACGTGTTGAAGTTGAACGGACGCATAGGACGCATGGTCGAAGACCTCTTCTTATTCGGCTAAGGCGCTAACGCGAACTTTCGTTCGAAGCTTCTTCTGTTCGACGTTGCGGCTTGTGCCAGCGATGGGGATGGCGAGGGCCATATAGGCCGCTCCAGGCAGCCACGCCCTGCATGTCATTCACGACTCCTAATATAGGCTGATTTGACAGAAATGCGAATCCTGCCCTCTCACATCGTGAATCGCTAAAATGCAGCAGAACTCAAAAATTATCAATGTATTTCAATAACTTGTGCGATTTTGCAACTTATAAAGCCAAACAGAATGATCAGCACAACCAAAATGACAACCCCGCGGGCGATTCTGGAATGGGCCACGCCATCATCAGTAATCGGTGGTCCGATACCGTGACGGGCCGGCATCGATCTCGCCCCCGTGTTCCACCCTCGCTGAGCTCCGGGTGGACAGGTTGGGGCGAGATCGCAGCTTTGCGCCTCAGCGCGGCTTCAGCTTCAGCGCTGCCGAATTGATGCAGTAGCGCAGGCCGGTCGGGCCGGGGCCGTCCGGAAAGACGTGGCCGAGATGGCCCGAGCATTTCGAGCAAAGCACCTCGGTGCGGACCATGCCGTGGCTGGTATCGGTCTCCTCGTCAACATGGCTTTCGGCCGCCGGCTGGCTGAAGCTCGGCCAGCCGCAGCCGGAATCGAACTTGGCGTCGGACTCGAACAGCGTCTGGCCGCAACCGGCGCAGACATAGGTGCCGGCGCGATGGTCGTGCTCATATTCGCCGGTGAAGGGACGTTCCGTCGCCTTCTCGCGGAGCACGGCATACTGCATCGGGCTCAATTCCTTGCGCCACTCCGCCTCGCTCTTCTCGACCTTGCCGCTCGTTCCGGTGGCAGACATTTTCGTGTCGGTCATTCTTTCTCCTCCGGCGGCTTCCGTCGGCCGCCACGCTAATTCGTCGCCTTGGCGTCGCCGACCAGCGTCGGCTTGTCCAGGTAGTTCGCGGCGAAGATCTTCTTCAGGTTCTCGACCTTCGGCAGGTCGTTATACGCAATATAGGGCTGGTTCGGGTGCAGCGTCAGGTAGTCCTGATGATAGGCTTCCGCCGGATAGAACCCTTCGAGCTTGCCGACTTTGGTCACGATCGGCTTCTTGAACGCCTTGGCCTGGTCGAGCTGGGCGATGTAGGCATCAGCGACCTTCTTCTGCGCATCCGAGGTGGTGAAGATCGCCGAGCGATATTGCGTGCCGCTGTCCGGGCCCTGGCGGTTGAGCTGGGTCGGATCGTGCACGACCGAGAAGAAGATCTGCAGGATCTTGCCATAGGAGATCTTCTTCGGATCGAACTTGATCTGGACGGATTCCGCGTGCCCGGTCGAGCCCGTCGAGACGGTCTCGTAGCTCGCCGTCGCCTTGGCGCCGCCGGCATAGCCCGACACGGCGCTGGCAACGCCGGCGGTATGCTGGAACACGCCCTGTACGCCCCAGAAGCAGCCTCCGGCCACCACGACGGTTTCGAGCCCGTTCGCCGGCGGCTCGTCCATCGCCGGCGGCGGGATGACGACGGCATCCTCGGTGGCGCGCACCGGTCCGTAAGCGAACAGGGCGGCGCCGGCCAGCGCGCCGATCATGGCGGCCTTGACGATGAAGGGGCGGAACGGTTGCGGCGCATGGGAGCTCCTTAGCTGACGGAAACCTTCGCGTTTGCGTGGCCGGCCACGCCGGCGTCACGCGCTCATGGCAAGATACGCATATCCTCCGGCCCTGTTACAGCGCCCCGCACACGACTGCGTGAAAGGTGGCATCGCCGCAGGACCTGGCAATAATTCCATGATCTGGCCTTTCATCGACCGCAACGCTATCCATCCGGTATCGCCTCGTCCCCTGCGGATTTCGCCTCATTATGCGCATTGCCCTGTCGTTCGTCCTTGTGTTGCTCCTGATGGTCCGGGTGGCCGCCGCACCGGGCGACGACCTTGCCACGTGCCGCAACCAGCAGGCTGAGGCCAGCGCACGGCTTGCGTCCTGCGAGGCCCTGCTGGCCCAGGGGACCCTGACCGGCAAGGACCTTGCCAATGCGCTCGACGTTCGCGGGACCGCTGAATTTGCCAAGCGTCACTACGACAAGGCGATCGCCGCCTACGCCGATGCGATCGCTGCCAATCCCGAAAATGCAGCGATCATCAACCGGCGCGGCCTCGCCTATCAGCGCAAGGGCGAAGACGAGCTGGCGCTGGCCGACTACAACCTTGCCCTGCAGAAGCGGCCGACTTTCGCGGCGCCCTACAACAACCGCGGCACCATGCAGCTTCGTCATGGCGCGTTGCAGAGCGCGCTCGACGATTTCAACGCTGCCATCCGTTTTGGAACGGCGGCTCAGATCGTCTATTCCAATCGCGGTCATGTCCGAGCCCTGATGAAGGACTATGAGGGCGCGCTGGCCGATTTTGCCGAAGCCGACAAGGCCGAGGCGAACAAGGCCAGCGCAGATGCGTCGCGGATCGGCATTCATCGCTGCGAAGCGCTGACCGCGATGGGCAGATTCGACGATGCCATTGCGAGTTGCGAGGGTGTGCTGGCCAACCACCCGAAACATCAGGGCGCGCTGTGCGCCCGCGCCGAGGCCAATCTTGGTAAAGGCGATCTCGATGCGGCGCTGGCGGACCTGAACGCGGTGCTGGCGCTCAACCCGAACAATGTGCGCGCCCATGCCGACCGCGGCCGGCTGTTCGAGACCAAGGGAGATCTCGCCCAGGCCCGCGCCGACGATCGTTCGGCGGCGTTTGCGCTGACCCGGTTCGATGAGATCGACGTGGCGATGGCGCGCAAGCAGGCGCAGGAGCGGCTGGCAGCACTGACGCCGCAGGCACCCGCCGCCGACGCGCGCCGCGTCGCGCTGGTGATCGGCAATGGCGCCTATGGGAACGTGCACCCGCTGCCCAATCCGCCGCGTGACGCCAGGCTGATCGCCGATACGCTTCGCGGCATCGGCTTCCAGACGGTGACCTTGGCGACCGACCTGACGCGCGACGGGTTCTTCGCTGCGTTGCGCGACTTCGCAGAACAGGCCGAGAAGGCCGACTGGGCCGTGGTGTATTATGCCGGTCATGGCTTCGAAATCGGCGGCGTCAACTATCTGGTGCCGGTCGACGCCAGGCTTGCCGCCGACAAGGACGCCGAGACCGAAGCGGTTGCGCTCGAGCAGGTGCTGGCCGCGGTCGGCGCCGCGCACAAGCTGCGCCTGGTCATCCTTGACGCTTGCCGCGACAATCCGTTCGCGCCGACGATGCGGCAGACGTTGGCGCTGAAGCTGGTCGACAAGGGCTTTTCCAACATCGAGCCGGACGCGGGCATGATGGTGGTCTATGCCGCCAAGCATGGCGAGACCGCACTCGACGGGACGGGCGGTGATAGTCCGCTCGCCGTGGCGCTCGCCCGCGACCTTAGGGAGCCCAATGTCGAGGTGCGGAAACTATTCGACATCGTGCGCGACGACGTCTGGACCGAGACCAAGCATCGGCAGGAGCCCTTCACCTACGGCTCGCCGCCGGGGCGGGAGGACTTTTTCTTCGTGGCCGGGAAGTGAGATAGTGTCGGATTGATGTTCTACCCGAGCCAAGTTTTCAACTGTCGTCGCCCGGCACCCCAGTATTCCAGAGACAGTTGTGGTCAATCGAGAGGCCGCGGCGTACTGGATCCCCGCTTTCGTGCAGACGACAGCGGAGGATGGGCGACGCGGTGCGCCGTTTTTCATCGATCCTCTTGCTAACAGGAAGCATGATCGAAATGCCCAGTTATCGACTGCATTACTTTCCGGAATCCGGCAACAGCTACAAGCTCGCATTGATGTTGGCGCTGTGCGGGGAGACGTTCGAGCCGGTATGGACCGATTTCGGCGGCGGCGTCACCCGCACGCCCGAATGGCGCGCCAGCGTCAATCCGATGGGCGAGATCCCGGTGCTGGAGGAGGACGGCGTGCGGCTGACGCAGACCGCGCCGATCCTGCTCCAGCTCGCCGCGCGCTATGGCAAGTATGGCGCCGTCGACGAGCGCGAGCGCTTCGAGATCCTGCGCTGGCTGTTCTGGGATAACCAGAAGCTCTCCGGCTTCATGGCGACCTACCGTTATCGGCGCGCCTTCACGCCGTCGCCCGATGAGAAAGTGCAAGCTTTCCTGCGCGCCCGCGTTGACGATTATTTGGGCATCCTCGCCGGCGAGGTCGCGCAGCGGCCCTTCATCATCGGTGACCGGGCGACCGTCGCGGATATATCGCTGTGCGGCTACCTGAGCTTTCCGGTCGAGGAGAGCGGCTACGATCTCGCCGCGCGCTTTCCGGCCGTCCACGCCTGGCTGCAGCGCATCGCGGCCTTGCCCGGCTGGAAGTCGCCTTATGACCTGCTGCCGGGCCAGCGGCTGCAACGGTACGTGTGACGGCCGCACGCACTTGTGAGGTCGGCCCGCCTACACGACGATCGAAAGCCGCTTCGCCGCGCGTGTGATGCCCGTATAGAGCCAGCGGGCGCGGCTCTCTCCGAACGCAAAGCTCTCGTCGAACAGCACGACGTCGTCCCATTGCGAGCCCTGCGACTTGTGCACGGTCAGCACGTAGCCGTAGTCGAACTCGTCATAGGGCTTGCGCTGCTCCCACGGAATGTCCTCGATGCCGCCGGCGAAGCATTCGCCGCGCACCGAGACTTTTGTGACCTTGCGGCCGAAATCTTCGTCCGGCATCAGCCGCATGGTGATGATCTTCGATTTCGAGGCCGCGCGCGATTTCACCCGCCACAGGCCGCCATTGAACAGGCCCTTCTTGCGGTTGTTGCGCAGGCAGACCAGCTTGTCGTCAGCGACCGGCAGCGCCTCCTCGATCCCCAGACGCTGCCTGAACCGCATGTTGTAGGCGCGTCGCGTGTTGTTGCGGCCGACCAGCACCTGGTCGGCCTCCATCACGCGGGACGGGTCGAGCTCGTGGCGCTCCACCACCTCGCTCTCGCCGTAACGGCCGATGTCGAGCGTGTTGCCCTCGCGGACGTCCATCGACATCCGCACGATCGGATCGTCCTGCGCCTGGCGATGCACCTCGGTGAGCATCGCGTCGGGCTCCTGTTCGGTGAAGAAGCCGCCGCCCTGGATCGGCGGCAATTGCGCGGGATCGCCGAGCACCAGCAGCGGACAGTCGAACGAGAGCAGGTCCTGGCCGAGGCCGGCGTCGACCATCGAGCACTCGTCGACGATGATCAGCTTGGCCTTTGACGCCGGCGCATCGTCCCACAGTTCGAAATTCGGCTGCTCCTCGCCGCTCTCGCGGGCGCGATAAATCAGCGAGTGAATGGTGGAGGCGTTGTCGCAGCCCTTGTTGCGCATCACCAGCGCCGCCTTGCCGGTGAAGGCCGCGAACTTGACCTCGCCGTCGACGTCTTCCGCGATGTGGCGGGCCAGCGTGGTCTTGCCGGTCCCGGCATAGCCGAACAGGCGGAATATCTGCGGCGTGCCGCTCTTGCCGGGCTTGGCTTTCAGCCAGTCGCCGACGGCCTTGAGGGCGGAATCCTGGTGGGGCGTGAAGGTGGTCATGGCTCGGTGAAAGTGGTCGCGGAAAGCGCGACTCAAAGGATGTCGAGAACCTAGGGCCTGCTCCGAATAGATCAAGCCATCGCGCGCAAGAATCGCGCCGCGCGGAAAATGGAACGCGCTGACCTCAGCGTGTGCCTCATGGACAGGGCAGGGCCGCTTCGCCAATATGGCCGGCAACAAACATAAGGCACGGGAGCAAGAGGTCATGAAGTTCGGCATCTTCTACGAGCTGCAATTGCCGCGTCCGTGGGAAGCGGGCGACGAACTCAGGCTCTATCAGGACGCGCTGACGCAGCTCGAGACTGCCGACCGGCTTGGCTATCACTACGCCTGGGTGGTCGAGCACCATTTCCTCGAAGAATACTCGCATTCGCCGGCACCGGAGGCTTTCCTCGCCGCCGCCAGCCAGCGGACGAAAAACATCCGGCTCGGCCATGGCATCTTCCAGCTCACCACCAATCATCCGGCGCGCGTCGCCGAGCGCATCGCGGTGCTCGATCTGCTCTCGCGCGGCCGCTGCGAGTTCGGCATGGGCGAAAGCGCCTCCATCACCGAGCTGACGCCGTTCGGCCGCGACATGGAAAGCAAGCGCGAGGTGTTCGAGGAGGCGGTCCAGGCGATCTTCCCGATGTTCACCAAGGTCGGCACCGAGCATCACGGCAAGTATTTCGACATTCCATTGCGCAACGTGGTGCCGAAGCCGGTGCAGAAGCCGCATCCGCCGCTTTGGATGGCGTGCTCGCAGCTGCCGACGATCGAGCGCGCCGGCCAGAACGGCTTCGGTGCGCTCGGCTTTCAGTTCGTCAGTGCCGATGCCGCGCATGCCTGGGTGCATGCCTACTACAACGCGATCACCAAGCGGCTGAAGAAGCTTGCCGACTACGAGATCAACCCGAACATCGCGCTGGTCTCGTTCTTCATGTGTGCGAAGACGGATGAAGAGGCGCGGCGCCGGGCCGACGGCGCCACTTTCTTCCAGTTCGCGCTGCGCTACTATGGCGCCTCGCAGAACCGGCAGCGTCCGGCGCCCGGCACGGTCAACATGTGGGACGAGTACAACAAATGGAAGCGCGACAATCCCGAGGCGCAGGAGGCCGCGCTGCGCGGCGGCCTGATCGGCTCGCCGGAGACGATCCGCAAAAAGCTCCGGCGCTTCCGCTCCTCGCATATCGATCAGGTGATTTTGCTCAACCAGGCCGGCAAGAACTCGCATGACCATATTTGCGAATTGCTCGAATTGTTCGCGCGCGAAGTGCTGCCGGAGTTCGAGCACGATCCGGAACATGACGCCTGGAAGCAGGGCGTGATGAGCGGCGACATCAAGCTCGAGGAGATCGATACCGCCGCTTTCACCGATCGCTACGGCAAGCTGGCGATCAGTGCACCGTCCTCAGAGGCGCGCACCGCTGCGGGTTGATGATCCGTGAACGCGCGTGATCAAAGCAGCGAGGAATATTCTCGCTGCGCCGCGCGGATCGTCGACACGAACGTCATGCAGAGCGTCCCCTTCGGAGTGCGGGCATCGCTATTTTTTCCAGGTGCTCGACAGCTGTTTCCCTGATCACCATCATCTCTTGCGCCGCAGCAGGATGACCGTGCGTGTGGTCGGGAGACAACAGATATGAGTCGAGACGCGTCCAAAGCCAATATCCTCTGGTTCCTGCCGACCCATGGCGACGGCCGTTATCTCGGCACCTCGGCCGGCGGCGCGCGAGGTCAATTTCAACTATCTGCGCCAGATCGCGCAGGCCGCCGATCAGCTCGGCTATTACGGCGTGCTGTTGCCGACAGGGCGAAGCTGCGAGGATTCCTGGGTCGTCGCCTCGGCCGTGGCGCCGTTCACCGAACGGCTGCGCTATCTGGTCGCGGTGCGTCCGGGCCTGCAATCGCCGAGCGTGGCGGCGCGGATGACGGCGACGCTCGATCGCGTCACCAACGGCCGGCTTGCTGATCAACGTCGTCACCGGCGGCGATCCCGTCGAGAACAAGGGCGACGGCATCTTCCTGCCGCACAACGAGCGCTACGAGGTGACGCGCGAGTTCCTGAACGTCTACAGCGATCTGCTCGCCGGCAAGACCGTCAACTTCGAGGGCAAGCACATCCGGATCGAGGACGGACGCCTGCTGTTCCCGCCGGTGCAGTCGCCGCGGCCGCCGCTGTTATTTCGGCGGCTCGTCGGATGCCGGCATCGATGTCGCCGTCGATACCGTCGACAAATATCTCACCTGGGGCGAGCCGCCGGCGCAGGTCGCCGAGAAGATCGCCAAGGTCAGGGCCGCCGCCGACGCAGCGCGGCCGCAAGCTCTCCTTCGGCATCCGTCTGCATGTGATCGTGCGCGAGACCAATGCGGAAGCCTGGGCGGCCGCCGACGATCTGATCAAGCATGTCACCGATGAAACCATTGCGTCGGCGCAGACAGATCTTCGCGCGGATGGATTCGGTCGGCCAGCAGCGCATGCGCAACTGCATGGCGGACGCCGCGACAAGCTCGAAATCAGCCCGAATCTCTGGGCCGGCGTCGGCCTCGTGCGCGGCGGCGCCGGCACGGCGCTGGTCGGCGATCCCGAGACGGTAGCGGCGCGGATCAAGGAATATCAGGATCTCGGCATCGATACCTTCATCCTGTCCGGTTACCCGCATCTTGAGGAAGCCTATCGCTTTGCCGAGCTGGTGTTTCCGCTGCTGTGCGCTGGACGCAGCCTGACAACGTGACGCAGCTGCGCGTCAACACCGGTCCGTTCGGCGAGACCATCGCCAACGAGCAGCGTGCCGCTGAAGAAGGCCTCGCAATCATGAGCCTGATCGAAAGTCTTGCCGCGCGTCCGCCAGCGTCCGGCTGCCGCGCGCCGACGGCTTCGTGCCGTGGATCGTGCCGCTCGCCATCCTCCTGATCTGGCAGGTCGCCAGCGTCGCCGGCCTGGTGCCGCCGCGGGTGCTGCCGGCGCCGAGCGATGTCGCGCGCGCCGGCTGGAAGCTGCTGCTGTCGGGCGAGCTCGTGCAGCAACATCTGGGTCAGCTTCTGGCGCGCCAGCATCGGCTTTTTGATCGGCGGCGGCATCGGCTTTGCCTTCGGGCTCGCCAACGGCCTGTCGCAGCTCTCGGCAAAGCTGACCGACACCACGTTGCAGATGGTGCGCAACATCCCGCATCTGGCGCTGATTCCGCTCGTCATCCTCTGGTTCGGCATCGACGAAAGCGCAAAGCTGTTCCTGGTCGCGCTCGGCGTGTTCTTCCCGATCTATCTCAACACGCTGCACGGCATCCGCACCGTCGATCCGCAACTGATCGAGATGGGCCGGATCTACGGCATGAGCGATGGCGAGCTGTTCCGCCGCGTGATCTTTCCGGGCGCGCTGCCGTCGATCTTCGTCGGCCTGCGCTTCGCGCTCGGCATCATGTGGCTGACCTTGATCGTCGCCGAGACCATCGCGGCGTCGTCGGGCCTCGGCTACATGGCGATGCAGGCGCGCGAGTTCATGCAGATCGACGTCGTCGTGCTGTCGATCCTGATCTACGCCCTGCTCGGCAAGCTCGCCGACAGCGCCTCGCGCGCGCTGGAGCGGCTGACCCTGTCCTGGCATCCGGCGTTCGGCAAGGCTTGAGGCAAAGGCCAAGGTTATCATGCAACAGGCACTTCGCTTCTCTCTGTCCGATGCCGAGACCGTCGATCGCCCCGATTTCGTCCCGCAGCCCGAAGTTCGGCACGACACGCATGCTCCCGCGGGGCGCACGCGGGCTGCCGCTGACCATCCGCGGCCTGCGCAAATCGTTCGGCGACAACGAGGTGCTGCGCGGCATCGATCTGCACATTCCGGCCGGTCAGTTCGTCGCGATCGTCGGCCGCAGCGGCTGCGGCAAGAGCACGCTGCTGCGGCTGATCGCGGGCCTCGAGCAGACCGAGCGCCGGCAGCATCAGCTTCGGCGAGGCGGCGCGGCCCGAGGACATCCGCGTGATGTTCCAGGAGCCGCGGCTGCTGCCGTGGGCGCGGGTGCTGTCCAATGTCGAGGTCGGGCTCGGCCGCGAGCGCAAGGCGTCCGGCGCGCAAGGCGCGCGCCGAGCACGCGCTGGCCGAAGTCGGCCTCGCCGACAAGCGCGATCAATGGCCGTCGGTGCTGTCCGGCGGCCAGAAGCAGCGCGTGGCGCTGGCGCGCGCGCTGGTCAGTCCGGTCCGCGCCTGCTTGCCTTCGACGAGCCGCTCGGCGCGCTCGATGCGCTGACCCGCATCTCGATGCAGCGGCTGCTGGAGCGGGTCTGGCGCGACTCAGGGCTTTACCGCGATCCTGGTCACGCATGACGTCTCCGAAGCCGTCGCGCTTGGCCGATCGCGTGCTGGTGATCGAGGAGGGCCGCATCGCCCACGACATCAAGGTCGAGATCGCGCGGCCGCGCGAGCGCGGCTCCGCCGATCTCGCCGCACTGGAAGGCGCGATCCTGCGCGAGCTGCTGGGCGAGGGGATCCCCGAGTAGGAGGATGTTAACGTCATGAACTCCATTGTCCGCATCATGCCCGACCCAAAGGCCCACAATGAGCCGCTTGCGTTCGATTTCCGCGCCGCCATGCGTCATCTGGCCGGAGGCGTCAGCGTCATCACGGTCGGCCGCGGCAATGAGATCTCGGGCATGACCGTGACCTCGGTCTCGTCGCTGTCGGTCGAGCCGGCCTCGCTGATCGTCAGCGTCAACCGCAGCGCCTCGTCGTGGCCGATCCTGCAGCGCGAGCGGGTCTTCGGCGTCAACATCCTGGCCGCCGACCAGCTTGAGGTCGCCGAGCGTTTTGCCGGCAAGGGCGGCGTCAAGGGCGCCGAGCGCTTCGCCGGCGCCGAATGGCGCCAGCGCGCGACCGGCGTGCCGCTGTTGGTCGGCGCGCTGGCGGCATTCGATTGCGAGGTCGAGGACATCATCGAGCGGCATTCCCACGGCATCGTGATTGGGCGCGTGCTGCACGTCGATGCAGGCACACCGGCCGCCGCGCTGGCCTATTGGCAGGGCGACTATCTCACCGTGGATCGCGACGAGGACATGCTCAAGCTCGCCACCATGAGCGTACCGAACCCGCAATCGACGCGACGATTCTGAGCGGCCGCTGCCGCTCCCGATAGCCGTTGGTCTGCCTCGTTGGGCTGGCATCCGTGCGCGAGACCGCGTAGAAGCGCCTCACTCTCTCGCGGCAGAGCTCATGAAGCGCATCCTCACTCGCATCGGAACCTGGGCGATCTACGTGGTCGGCACGCTCGCGATCCTCTATCTCGCGCTCTATGCCTATGCCGTCTTCACCCGGCGCGACTTCGTGCCCGGCGATCCCATCCACATCTTCAGGAATCCGAAGGCGCCGAGCTATTCGTGAGGCGTGTCGACCTGGATGTCAGGTGAGCCGCCGGTTGCAAAAGCGCGAACCTGAGGTCCGAGAAGCTGCCGCGAACACTCTACGTAAGCGGAGCGACGGCATCGTATCATTCTGGTCCGGCATCGGCGCGAGCGGCGAACCGGTTACGCCGATAGGCGTTGTATGTCGGCGGCCTTCGCCGCGCGTGTTCATCCCAGAGGTGACATGATGGCCGATCGAGCCGATTTCGGCAGTTTCGGACGATTTCGCGAGACGCCGGTCGCAGACATGCCCGGCGACATGAAGGACGCATATGACTATACGATGAAGGTGCGGGGGCTGGTGCCCGGGCCGCATCGTATCTGGCTCGCCAGTCCAACGCTGTCGAAGACCATCGCTCCGGTGGGGCAATACTATCAGAAGCAGTCGACGCTGACGAAAGCCGAGATCGAGATCGTCACCAATCTCGTCAACGCGCGATGGCTGTCGGCCTATGCCAGCTATGAGCACGAGAAGATCGGCAAGGCGCAAGGCCACCTCGATCCGGAGACGGTGCAGCGGCTGATCGCCGGCCTCCCGGTCTCGTTCGACGATCCGCGCGAGGAGGTGGTCTACGAGGTCGCCTACGCGCTGGTGCAACCGCGTCCGGTATCGTTCGGGCTCTATCGCAAGGCCAAGGAGCTGATCGGCGATGCGGGCCTCGTCGATACCACCGTCCTGATCGGTTGGTTCACGATGGTCTGCATGACGCTTGCCGCCTTCGATGTGCCGGCGGACGCCGACGCGACCAGTCTGCAGCAGTAAACGAGCAAGAATCTGAACGGGATCGTCGTCTTCGCCGCATCGCTTGGTCCAGCGGTGGCTTATTCAAGGAGGTTGATCCGATGCCCAGCGTCCCCCAGGCGAAGCTCACTGTGGTCGCCGAATTTCCCGAGCATTTCTTTCTGGAGAACATGGCGGTTCGCGCCGACGGATCGATGCTGATCACCGTGCAGAACCGCAAGGAATTATGGTTCGTGCCCGCGCCTCTTGATCGTGGGACGGTGCAGCCTATTCAGCTGCACACGTTCGAGTTCAACACCACCTTCATCGTGGAATGGATGCCCGACCGTTTCCTGCTCGGCGTCGCCGATGTCTACGACACGCTCGAGGCCAACCTGTACGAGATCGATCTGACGGACTGGTCGCCTGGCGCCGCAATCGCGCCTCGCCTCGTGCTGGTGTTTCCGGAGCCTCGGGTGGGACTCAACGGCGCCTGCCTTGTCGCGCCGAACGTGCTGCTGGCGGCCGGCGTGGTAGGGTTGATCTGGCGGGTCGATCTCGACGACGCCGCCCGCGCTTCCGCGCGCATCTGGCTGCGGCATGACAGCATGAAGAACCGGCCCGGAGAGAAGAAGCCCGAGCAGCCCGGCATCAACGGCGTCCAATTCGACGCCAAGGCCGGCTATCTCTACTACACCACGACGTCGCAGCAGATGATGCTGCGCGTGAAGGTCGATGCCGCGACGCAGGAGCCAGCCGGGCTGCCGGAGTTCGTCGCCGGCGGTCGCGAATGGGACGATTTCCTGATCGACGAGGCGGCGGGCTTCGCCTACGTCACGACGCATCGCGAGAACACCATCGATCGCGTGCGATTGGCGCATGACGGCAGCCGCGACGGCAGAACCGTCATTGCCGGTGATCCCTTCGCCGAAACGCTCGTCGGCCCCTCGGCCGGCGCCTGGGGGCGCGCGCCGGGGGACAAGGGCCGCATCGCCTATGTCTCGACCGATGGCGGCACGGCCCAGCCGCCCGATGGCATCTACCGCACGGCCAAGGTGCTGCGCCTCGAATTGCCGCCGATCGGCTGAGGCTCGCCGGAGCGGAAGGGAGAGCCGTGCGATGAAACACCAGCGCCATTTCGAAACGGTCAGTAGAGGCGGCACGGGTATCGTGACCTGACTAGGTCGGCGATCGGGTCGCGGCAGCGATGATCGCCGCCGCACGCTCGCCCGCTTCGCAATCGCCCTGAATGACATATCACCGTCATTGCGAGCGAAACGAAGCAATTCAGGACAAGCGGGATGTCTGGATTGCTTCGTCCCTTACGCTCCTCGCGACGACGGTGCACTCAGCGCATATTAAAGTGAAAGTCTTCAACCCGCGACCGTGGGCATCCGCATCTCGCCGGCGCCGGGCGGCGGGATCGGCAGGCCGCCGTCGGCATATTCGTTCAGCTTGTTGCGCAGGGTGCGGATCGAGATGCCGAGGATGTTGGCGGCATGGGTGCGGTTGCCGAGACAGTGCTTCAGCGTCTCCAGGATCAGGTCGCGTTCGACATCGGCCACGGTGCGGCCGACCAGCGCGCGCGTCACTTGCTCCGCGGCCATGGTCGCATGCGCCACCGCCGGCTGGGTCTTGACGAGGTCGAGACGGTCCCCGTCGGGCGTCAGGATCGCATCCGACCCGATCTCGTCGCCGACAGCCATCAGCACGGCACGGTGCATGGTGTTCTCGAGCTCACGGACGTTGCCCTGCCAGCGATTGGTGGACAGCACCCGCTTGGCCTCGGCCGAGATCGGACGCAGCGCCACGCCATTGGCCTCGGAATATTTGCGCGCGAAATGATGCGCGAGCTCGAGAATGTCGGCCGGGCGCTCGCGCAGCGGCGGAATCTTCAGATTGACGACATTGAGGCGGAACAGCAGGTCCTCGCGGAAGGTACCTTCACGCACAGCGTCCACCAGGTTGCGGTTCGATGTCGCGATGATGCGGATGTCGACCGGCACGGGGCGGGTGCCGCCGACGCGGTCGATCACGCGCTCCTGGATGGCGCGCAGCAGCTTCGACTGCAACCGCACGTCCATCTCGGAGATTTCGTCGAGCAGCAGCGTACCGCCGGAGGCCTCTTCGAACTTGCCGATGCGCCGGGCGACAGCGCCGGTGAAGGCGCCCTTCTCGTGCCCGAACAATTCGGACTCCAGCAGGTGCTCGGGGATCGCAGCGCAGTTGATCGAGATGAACGGACGCTTGGCGCGTGCCGAACGGCCGTGCACATAGCGCGCCAGCACCTCCTTACCGGTGCCGGATTCGCCGGTGATCATCACCGAGGCGTCGGAGCCTGCGATCTGCTGCGCCAGCTTGATCACCTTGGCCATGGCGTCGTCGCGGTACACGAGGTCGCGCGAGTCGTTGGCGACCGCGGCCAGCACGGCGGCGATCAGCTCGGGATCCGGCGGCAGCGGGATGTATTCCTTGGCGCCGGCATGGATCGCGGCGACAGCGGCGCGGGCATCGGTGGTGATGCCGCAGGCCACGATCGGCACGTGGATGTGCTCGGCATCGAGCCGTATCACGAGGTCGCGGATGTCGATGGCGACATCGACCAGCAAGAGGTCGGCACCCTTGCCGCCGCGGAGCACGCGCATCGCTTGCTCGTTGTCCTCGGCATGGGTGACGGTCGCGCCATTCGCCATGGCGATCTTGGTGGCGGCGGTGAGCTGACCCTTCAGCGTGCCGACGATGAGAAGCCGCATGTCGATCTCCTGTACCTGCGTCCGCGCGGCGCGCTGTCAGCGCGCGATTGAATTGATGTCAGTTGCGGTCGGACTTGATGATTTCGGTCATGGTCACGCCGAGCTTGTCCTCGACCAGAACCACCTCGCCGCGCGCCACCAGGCGGTTGTTGACGTAGATGTCGATCGCCTCGCCGACCCGGCGGTCGAGCTCGAGCACCGTGCCGGGCCCGAGCTTCAACAGCTCGCCGACGTCCATCTTGGAGCGGCCGAGCACGGCAGAGACCTGGACCGGCACGTCGAACACGGCCTCGAGGTCGGCGGCGATGCGCGCGGCCTGATCTTCATCGTTGTAGGTGACATCGCCTAGCGGCGGCGCGTCGGCAGCGTTGAGGTCGGGCAGCGGGATGTGAGAATCGGTGTCGCTCATGATTTAGGCCCCGGGATTCTTGGACGCCATGTAGCGTCCGACGAGTTCGTTGATCTTGGTTTCGATCGCGGCACGCTCCAGCACGACACCGCCATCGGCCCATTCGATCCGGCAATCGCCGGTCGGAATGTCGGGTTCGGCCAGGATCACCAGGCGGCCCTCGAAGCCGCTCTGCTTGGCGAGCTTCTCGATCCGCTCACGCGCGACCTCGTAGAGCTGGTCGTTGATGCGGACGACGAGATGCGGCGTCGCCACCAGATGGGCGAAGCAATCCTTGACGAGGCCGGTGATCTCGCCGAGCGGCTCGGCGGCGACCAGCGCACTGCACAGCTTGCGGGCGACCGCGATCGCCACTTCGACCGCCTCGGTCTCCATCCGCGCCTCGACGCCGGAGACGCGCGCGGCGACGCCCTGCATGTGAATCTTGATCTCTTCCAGCGCGCTGGCCATGCGGCGGTCGGCTTCGACCCTGGCCTCGCGCTGGGCGGCCTCGTAGCCGTTGCGATAGGCATTCGCCTCGGCGGCGGCGATCTTCTGCGCGATCTCGGCCGTGGTTGCCGGTCGCTCGCGCTGTCGCTCGGGAGCGGCAAAATCGGTGTCGAACAGGAATTTTGCGGGCGCTGCCATCAATACACCAGCTCGTCGTCGGCGCGGTTCTTGGTGAGCATGATCTCGCCCTTGGCGGCGAGGTCCTTGGCGAGGTTGACCAGCAGCGCCTGCGCCTCGTCGACGTCGCGCAGCCGCACCGGTCCCATCGCGGCCATGTCGTCCTGCAGCATCTTGGCGGCGCGGGAGGACATGTTGGTGAAGAAGAAGTTGCGGACCTCCTCGTTGGCGCTCTTGAGCGCGATGCCGAGCTTGTCCTTGTCGACGTTGCGCATCAGGGTCTGCGCCGAAGCGGAGTCGAGCTTGATCAAATCGTCGAAGGTGAACATCAGCGCCTTGATGCGTTCGGCGGATTCACGGTTCTCTTCTTCGAGCGAGGTGATGAAGCGAGTCTCGGTCTGGCGGTCGAAATTGTTGAAGATCTCGGCCATCACCTCGTGGGCGTCGCGGCGGCGGGTCTGCGACAGGTTCGACATGAACTCGGTGCGCAGCGTCTGCTCGACGCGCTCGATGACTTCCTTCTGCACGGCCTCCATCCGCAGCATGCGCCCGATCACGTCGAGCGCCATGTCTTCAGGCAGGATGGCGAGCACGCGCGCCGCATGTTCCGGCTTCAGCTTCGACAGCACCACCGCGATGGTCTGCGGATATTCGTTCTTCAGGTAGTTGGCGAGCACCTCTTCCTGCACGTTGGAGAGCTTCTCCCACATGTTGCGTCCGGCAGGACCGCGGATCTCGTCCATGATGCCGGTGACGCGCTCCGCCGGCAGATATTGCGTCAGCAGCCGTTCGGTGGCGTCGAAATTGCCCATCAGAGCGCCGGAGGCCGACATGCGCGAAACGAATTCGAGCATCAGGTCCTCGACGACCTCGGCCTCGACCGTACCGAGGGTGGACATCGCGAGCGACAATTCACGCACCTCGTCGTCGTCGAGCTGCTGCCAGATCTTGCCGCCGTACTGCTCGCCGAGCGCGAGCATCATGACGGCGGCACGCTTCGGCCCGGTCAGGGGTTCGGTCTTGTCGCGGCCGGCCTGGCGGCTCGCGAGCGTCGCGATGACGGTAGAGATGTCGTTGGCGTTGGCGTTCTGCGTTTGCGGGAGCGACATGGAGGTTCCGACTATTCGAGTCTGGCAGCTTCAAAGTGCGGCGGATCAGGTCTGCGGCTCGGCCAGCCACTGGCGGATGATGCCAGCGGCCTCGCCGGGATTGCGGTCGGCGAGCTCGCCGACCCGGTGCACCGACTGGGCGTGCACCTGACCCTGGACCTGGGCGACGTCGATCATGTGCGCGGTCTGCTGGGCGGTCACGACGGGCATCGGCGGTGTTTCGTCGGTGAGGGCCGGCGTGGTGCCGGTCAGCGCCTTGACCTCTTCGGAGGCGAGGATTTTCTTCACCAGCGGCCGGATCACCATGAACATCACGACGAGACCGAGCAGCATCATCACACCGAGTTCGATGATGTACATGACGTCGTCCTTGGTGAACTGAAGCATGCCAAGGAAACCGGTGGGTTCGGTGAGCTGAGGCACCACCGGCGCATCCGCGAACTTCAGATTGACCACTTCGACCTGATCGCCGCGCTTCTGGTCGAACCCGATGGCCGAGCGCACCAGCGCCGCGATCTGCTCGAGTTCGTCCTTGCTGCGCTCCTTGTAGACCATGTCGCCCTTGTCGTTCTTGACGTAGGCGCCGTCGACCAGGACCGCGACCGAGATGCGGTTGACCCGGCCGGCCTCGGTGACTTCGGTCTTGGTGGTCCGGGAGATCTCGTAATTGTTGGTCTCTTCGGTCTTCTTGCTTTGGTCGCGGGGCGTCGGCTGGCTGCCGTTGTTCTGCTGGGCACCCGGCAGATCGTTGTTGACGGTGACCTGGCCGTTGTTCTCGGCGGTGGCGGAGGATTCTTCCCGGGTCTGGCTGGAGCGCAGCACCCGGCCTTCCGGATCGTATTTGTCCGAGGTCTGGGTGATCCGGTTGAAGTCGAAATCGGCCGACAGTTCGACGCGGGCGCGGCCCTGTCCCACCACCGAGGAGACGATGTCCTCGACCTGCTTGCGCATCCGTTTCTCAAAGGCGGTGCGGCGCTCGTCGCCGACCGCCTGGTCGATGTCGGACTGCGAACCGTCGGCGAGCAGCTGGCCGGATTCGTCGACGATCGAGACCCGTTGCGGCTTCAGACCGTTGACGGCGGAGGCGATGAGGTGGCGGATGGCCCGGATCTGCCCCGGCTCGAGCGAGCCGCGCACGCGCAGCACGATCGAGGCCGACGGCTCAGGCGTCTCGCGCGAGAACAGCGGCTTCTCCGGCAGCACGAGATGGACCCGGGCCGCCTGGACCCGGTCGATGCCGCGGATGGTGCGGGCGAGCTCGCCCTCGAGCGCACGCAGATGGTTGATGTTCTGGACGAAGCTCGTGGTGCCCAGCGCGTCCGACTTGTCGAAGATTTCATAGCCGACGCCGCCGCCCTTGGGCAGGCCGCCTTCGGCGAGCTTCATGCGCAGCCGCGTCACCTTGTCCTTCGGGACCAGGATGACGCTGCCTTCGTTGCGCATCTCATAGGCGATGCCTTGCCGCTCGAGGTCTTTGATGATGCTGGAGGAGTCCTCCATGCTGAGATCGGTGAAAAGCGTCGTCATCTGCGGCGTGGTGACCCGCATGATGACGAAGGCAAAGAAGCCGATCAACGCAGCCGTGACGGCGATCATCGCCATCAACCGTGCGGCACCCAAACCCTTCAGGAAGTCTACGAGACCTTGCAAGCAACTACCCCACAGTTCGGCATTGCACAGGTGGCCACCAGATCGGGATTTGAGCTTCAGCCGCTTGCAACCAAGCGCGAAACTCGAACCTTATCTTTGCCCAGGCACCTGCATTCCAGATGGCGCTCGATTCCGACCGCGCGCCTCGCGAGACGAGGGCGAAGTTTGAATCGGACCACTGGGCAATTATTGCCTATGGGAAGGTTTCGATATGGTTAACGTGGGTTAAGAGGTCTTTACAAAGTTCGGGAACGAAAAAAATCGGCTTGGCAGGGCCAAGCCGATTTCATTAAAAAAGCGATATCGATAAGGGCTTACTGCCGGTATTGCTGGATTCGGGTGGTGCGCAGGCCGGCGAGGCCGTGCTGATCGATCGAGAACTGCCAGGACAGGAATTCGTCGACGGTCAACGTGTAACGGCTGCAGGCTTCTTCGAGGGACAACAATCCACCGCGAACGGCGGCGACGACCTCGGCCTTGCGGCGAATGACCCACCTCTTGGTGCCGGGCGCTGGCAAATCCGCGATGGTGAGCGGGCTACCGTCAGGCCCGATGACGTATTTCACCCTCGGGCGATGGGGTTCTGTCATGGTGTACTCACAAACTCTTAACCACTGAACTCACGGTACCAACCTACGCCGGTCCGCTTAAAATTTGCCTAAGCCAAAGGCTTCAATGAGACGTGACTTGCAAATGCCTCGCGTCCCGGCGCCAAACGGCGCCAGGACGTGAATCAGGGTAAACAATTTCTTAATTGCATCCGGGCCTTGCACCGAAATCCGGGCGTAGCGCGCGAGCTTGAACCGAAAGCTCAGAACGAATGCGCCGATCGCCCGCGGAACGGCCGCTAGCCCACGATCCGCTTGATCTGACTGACGGTGAAGGTCTGGTCGCCGATCGACAGCAGTGGCGGCGTTTGGGTGAGATCGACCGAGGACACCACGCCCTGCACCTGTGTCGTGATCGCGACCGGATTGCCGGAGCTGTCGGTTGCGGTCGTACTCAGCTTGTATTGTCCGTCCGGCCATTGCGTGCCGTCGGTGCCTTTGCCGTTCCACGCGAACGGCTGGTCGTTGCCCGCCGTAACCGTGTAATTGCCGGAATAGACGGTCGCACCGGTCGAGTTGGTGATCGTGACGGTCAGGTTGCAGTCGGCGGGAGCGCTGAGGTCCCAGGTCGCCTGCGAGTTGGACAGGGACGCGGTCGATCCGTCGACGACGGCGGTCTTGCCGACGTAGGACAGCGCGTCGCTCCCCTGCGTCGCCTGCTGCATCGTGACCAGCGAGCCGAGCTGGTCGTTGGTCTTCAGCTGCTGCTCGACAGAGGCGAACTCGACGAGTTGCTGGGTGAACTGATTGGTGTCCAGCGGATCGAGCGGGTTCTGGTTCTGCAGTTGGGTCGTCAGCAGCGTCAGGAAGGTCTGGAAATTGCCCGCGATCGTGTCGTTCGAGCTCGACGACGAGCCGCTGGTGCTGGACGACGAGCTGCTCGGCGTCGTGGTTCCCGAAACGACCGGGCTTCCCGTGATTGCATCGCTGGTTGCCATGTCTGGTCTCCTTTAGACCCGGATATCGATGCCGCCGCTCGAACCGAGCATACGACCGTAAGAGCGGCCTGCGGTCGCGGCCGGAACGGCGTCGTCGTCGCTGATGATGAGGCGCTGCGCGTTGCCGTTGGACTGGTCGTTACTGCCGTTCTGGCCGGTGGATTGGTCGCGGAGGCTGAACTGGAGGCCGCCGCTGCCGGTCTTCAGGCCGGCGTCGCTGAGCGCCTGCTGAAGCTGCGGCGCGGTCTGTTGCAGCATCGACAGGGTTTCGGGCTTCTCGACGCGCAGATGCGAGGTGACCTGGCCGCTGCGGTCGACGTCGATGCGGACATCGATGCGGCCGAGCTCGGCCGGATCGAGCCGGATCTCGAAGCGGCTCTTGCCGTTCAGTGCAGAGCCAGCGATCTCGACGGCAAGCCCGCTGAGCGGCACGGCGGCCGAGTTCGCAGCCGTGGCTGTCAGGTTGGCTGCGGCAACGGGAGCTGCGGTCGGCTGGGTCGCAAGCTGCGGCTGCAGCGCGCCAGCCGCCTGAAGACTGGAGTCGGCCGAAAGCGTGCCTTGCGCATTGCTCGACGTGCCGCTGCGTCCGTGAACGGTCGATGTCGCCGTGGTGTCGCCGCTGCTCTTGGTCGGATCTGCCACGATGAGACTGCCGTCCGGCTTGTCCGTGGCGACCGGCTGCTGGGTGGCATCGGCTTGTGCAGGCTGAGCGGGCTGGGCTGTCGTCGTCGTCTGATCGGTTTTCGTCGCATTGTCGCCGGCGGTGGCCGCGGTCTTACCTTGCACCGTTGCCTTGGCCTTGCCGGTGGTCTGGGCGGCGGCATCGACCATCGCCGAGAAGGCGGGATTGGCAGTCGACGCGTCATCGGCATTGGTCGCCGTCGCGTTTGCCGTGGTGGCTGCGCCCTTCGCGGACGCGTCGGTTGCCTTGGCATTCCCCTTGGTGCCGTTGGCCGCAACCGCAGTTGCGGTGGTGTCGACCGTACCCGATGCGCCGGCGGCGATACCGGCGGCAGCCGCGGTTTGGGCAGTGGCGGCAGCCGCAGCCACCGCAGCAACGGAGGTGGCCGTGGCATTGCCACCGGTTGCCGCGGTCTGGGCATCGGCCGGCGTAGTGGACGGCTGGATCACCACCGCGACCATGGCGGCCTGGGTCGCCGTTGGATCGGTGGCTGCAGCCGTTGTGCTGTCGTCCTTGGTGATCTTGTCCTGGTCCGACTTGTCGGTCGAGCCGCCGTCGCCGGACTTCGCCGTGCTGGTGGTGTCGGATTTTAAATCGGAGTTGCCGTCGCTCCCGCTGGTCTTGTCGGTTCGGCTGTCGGGCCGGTCGGGACCTGAAGTGGCCGCGGCGCTGTCGTTGCTCGACGCGCTCGATTGATTGGCGCTGTTGTCGCTACGCGAGCTGGAGGTGTTGCTTGAGGAACTCGTGCTGGCGCGTGGCGCCGGTGGTGGCGCGCTCGGCGGCGGCAAGCTGCTGGACGAATCGGCCGAGCTGGCGGCATCGACCAGCGCGGAGAAGCTGTCGGTGTATTGCGACGGATCGGGCCGGGTGGATTTCGGCGCGCTCTGAAAGGCCGTGCTGGCCTGAATGTCAGTGGAGACGCTGAACACCTTGGAACCTTTCGCGATTGATCAATCGTCCCAGTTCAGCAAGGAGCGGGCCAAGCGGCTCGGCGCAACATTAATGTTGTATTTCAAATGGTTACGGGCGCGTCGCGACAACGCTCCGGAACGGAAGGCCCCACCATTTCTGCCCGGCCGGCAAGATTTGCCGCTCAGGCCTGCGGCCAGCACGATTGCTTCGCGCAACCTGCGCCTATATTAAAGGGGTGCTTCCCATTCGTTTCCGCATCGGCCTCAATCCTTTGCTCTGGAATCGCGCGAAGGGGTTTACCAACCGCATGATGGCGCCGGGCGAAGAGGTCTCCGCGGCGGAGCCTGTTCCCTCGAGGCCGCGATCGCAGTGACCTGAAACCATGCTCAACAGTCTCGATCTCGAAGGCCGTCCGCAGGATACCAGGGTCGTCGTCGCCATGTCGGGCGGCGTCGATTCGTCGGTGACGGCTGCGCTGTTGAAGTCGGAAGGTTACGACGTCGTCGGCATCACGTTGCAGCTCTACGATCATGGCGCGGCGACCCATCGCAAGGGCGCCTGCTGCGCCGGCCAGGACATTCACGATGCGCGCAACGTCGCTGAGCGGCTCGGCATTCCGCACTACGTGCTGGACTATGAGGACCGCTTTCGCGAGCAGGTGATCGACAATTTTGCCGCGAGCTATGCCTCGGGCGAGACGCCGGTGCCCTGCATCGAGTGCAACCGCGCGATCAAGTTTCGCGACCTGCTGAAGACCGCGCGTGAGCTCGGCGCCTCGGCCCTGGCGACCGGTCATTACGTCGCCTCGCGCCGCCTGGCGGATGGAGGGCGTGCCCTCGTTTGTGCTGCAGATGGCGATCGCGACCAGAGCTATTTCCTGTTCGCGACCACGCGCGAGCAGCTCGACTATCTGCGCTTCCCGCTCGGCGACATGGCCAAGCCTGAGGTGCGTGAGCTGGCGCGCCGTTTCGGTCTCGAGGTCGCCGACAAGCACGACAGCCAGGACATCTGCTTCGTGCCGACCGGGCGCTACACCGACATCATCGGGCGCCTGCGTCCGAACGCGATGGAGCCCGGCGAGATCGTCGATCTCGAAGGCCGCGTGCTCGGCACCCATCACGGTATCGCCAATTTCACCATCGGCCAGCGCAAGGGGCTCGGCATCGCCGCTGGTGCGCCGCTCTATGTGGTGAAGCTCGATGTCGCGTCGCGCCGCGTGGTGGTCGGGCCGCGCGAGGCCTTGCGCACGCACCGCATCGTGCTGCGCGAGGTCAACTGGATCGGTGACGGCCCGCTCGATACGGCGCTGCGCAACGGCCTCGAGCTGTTCGTGCGGGTGCGTTCGACCCGTCCGCCGCAGCCGGCCTGGCTGCGTGGCGGCCACGGCCATTACGAGGTCGAGCTCGCCGGCGGCGAGGAGGGCGTGTCGCCCGGTCAGGCCTGCGTATTCTATGACGCGCCAAGTGGCCGCGCCCGTGTGCTCGGCGGCGGTTTCATCCAAAGCGCGGAAGCGAAGGGCACGGTTGCCGGCGGCGTCGCGAAGCCGCAGCGGCTGGCCGAAGCGATCCGCGGCTGATCAGTTCAGGGTAAGAGGGGCATGGGGGACATCGACCGCGCTGGGGTCGAAAAGGCCTATCAGCGCTGGGCGCCGGTCTACGACCTGGTGTTCGGCAAAGTGTTCGATCACGGACGCCAATCGACCATCGCGGAAGCCGATCGGATCGGCGGGCGCGTGCTCGATGTCGGCGTCGGCACCGGGCTGTCGCTGTCGGACTATGCGCCGACGACGAAGATCTGCGGCGTCGACATTTCCGAGCCGATGCTGCGCCGGGCGCAGCAGCGCGTGCGCGAGCAGAAGCTCGTCAATGTCGAGACGCTCGCGGTGATGGACGCCAAGCATCTCGCCTTCCCGGACGATTTCTTCGATGCGGTGGTCGCGCAATATGTCATCACCGCGGTGCCGGATCCGGAAGCCACGCTGGACGATTTCATCCGCGTGCTGAAGCCGGGCGGCGAGCTGATCCTGGTCAACCACATCGGCGCCGAGAGCGGACCGCGGCGGCTGTTCGAGCTTGCCTTCGCGCCCGTGGCGCGCAGGCTCGGCTGGCGACCTGAATTTCCGTGGGAGCGCCTGGTGAAATGGGCCGCACGGCATGGCGGCGTCACGCTGGCCGAGCGCCGTCCGATGCCGCCAATGGGCCATTTCTCGTTGATCCGCTACCGCAAGGCATGATCCTCCCGGTTCCACCGGTCTCCGCGCAGGCGTGACGGAACGACCAAGGCGGGTTCCGCGTTGCCGGGCCATGAGCATGAAACGCACACTGTTATTGTCGTTCCTGCTGGCGGCGGCTGCGACCACGGCCGGCGCTCAGGCGCCGCCATCGCCGGCCACGCCGCCGCAGGCAACCGCATCCGCGCCCAATCAGAACGAGGCCTGCGCGCCATCGACCCGCGGCACGCCTGCGCCCGACGGCGTGACCACCGGACAGTCGGAGCCGCTCGGCGACAAGCTCGCCAAGTCGGGCGGTGTGCTGTGTCCGCCGTCGACGGCGGATTCGGAAATCCGCGCGCCGACGCCGGAAGGCGGCAACACGCCGGTGATCCCGCCGCCCGGCAGCCCCGGTGGCAATCCCAACGTGGTCCCGAAGTGACGGCAGCGGCCAGTCGTCTCGTCGCGCGCGGTTCGGCGCCGTCACCATCACGGACGTGCCGGTCCCGGTTGTGATCGGCCTGAGCGAAATGATCGCCGTCGCCTTGCCTGTGATGTTCGCAATATCCTAGGCTTGGTCAGGCCGTGCCGAACTTCGTCGGCTGACATTCGCGGATGGCTCCATGACGACCGATAGCGCGCCGCATCCACTCAGCACGATCGCGAGCTTCCACGCGCATGTCTATTACGACCAGGACACGCGCACCGAGGCCGAGCGCCTGCGCGGCTGGATTGGTGAGCGCTTCATCGTGACATTGGGGCGCTGGCATGACGGGCCGGTCGGGCCGCATGAACGCGCGATGTATCAGGTCGCCTTTGCCGTCGACGTATTGCCCGCGCTGGTCCCGTGGCTGATGCTCAATCACGGGCGGCTCAGCATTTTGGTGCATCCGAACACGACGCATCCGCTCGCTGACCATACCGCGCACGCGCTCTGGATCGGCGCGCCGCTTGGGATTCGCGGCGAGAAGCTGCCGGAGGAAAGCGAAGCCGAGCTGCCGCGCGAGCCGAACACGAGCCCGACGCTTCGCCCTTGAGGCTGAAGCGCGACAACGATCAGGCGAAAAGCGGCATCAGATGCAGATTCTGAGCGATGCCGAAATGGTGCTGTAGAGCGCCGCGCGCACCTTGGCGTGCTCCATGATGTGAACGTGTAAACCCGGCCGCACCCGGCGCCGCCTGGCATCATCGGTTTGGCCGCGATGATATTCATACGGCTTAGAACTTGAGCGTCGTGCGCAGACCGAAGACCGCTGCGTTCTTCAGCATCTTTCCCGGCGTCGGGCCTGACGGGTCCGTTGCCCCGCCGCCGGGATGGATGATGTATTGGACATTGGGCTGCAGGGTCCAGCCATCCCGTATCTGGTACTGGTACACGGCCGTCAGCAGGCTTTCGAAGCTGCGCGCGGGCCATGTCGGGTCGAGTGCCTGATAGTCAGCATCGAGCGCCTGCGCTCGTCTCGAGACGTGCGCGTAGCCCGCCGCGATGCCGAACTTGTCGTCGGGCCGCTTGTCGCTGAGGCCGACGAATTCGAACCCGGCGTCTGCATAGAGGTCGATCAGGTTGCGATCGGCGGGCGCGCCGGAGACGCGGGCGAAGATGCCGATCCCGCGATCATCGCTGTTGGGAACGCGATAGAGCTTCTGTTCGAAGACGGCCCATCCTCCGACGTCGCCCGCCAGCATGAGGGGGGCACCACTGCTCGCGGGTGCCACAAGCGACACACCGTTGCTGGCGAGCTGCAGATCGGAGAATGACCCCAAGTGGCGCCATCCGCCGATCTTGATCTGGCCGGCAAGGTTGGGGTCGCCCTTCTTGTTGTTCCAGGCATATTGAATTTGACCGAGCAGGAGAGGCGGGTCGTTGACGCGGAAATTCACGCCATACCGATCGCGTTGCTGCGGATCGCCAGGGCCGGGACCAGCCTGGTTGCCATCGAAAACGCCGCCAAGAACGGAAAGTTGGTCGGTGATGTTGACCAGCAAACGGGTGCCCATCGCCGCCAGCGGTGGCGACGGCCCGCCGCTGGGCAGATCGAGCGATGTGATCGCCGGCCAACCCATGGAGGCGTTGGTGAAGACGTCCGTGAATTTGGTATTGAAGAACTCGCTGTCGGCCGCCAGCTGTCCGAACTTCAGCGAGACCTTCTTGTTGCCCCACTGCTTCTCGAAATAAGCTTCGTACAATCGCGTCGATGGCAACGCCTCGATGCCGCTGACGACAAAGTAGTTGCCGAGATAGTCGCGGGACAAGCCCTCGCCATGGATCTGGAACATGTTGGCGTGGAAGGTCAGCTTGTCGATGCCGGCGAGCTTCTGGAGATCGATATCCACGGCAAGGTTGAGCCGTCCTTCGTAGATCGCTCCCTGCTTCAATCCGCCGGAGATATTTCCGAGTGTCTCTCCGATGTAGGTCGCGGCAAACTTGACGCCGTATTTCTGAAAGGGATTGGGCAGCAGTCCCAGCGTCTTTTCCTCGACCGTGCTCTCACCGGTGTCCGGATCGGCCGGCTTGTCATCATCCGTCTTCTTGTCAACCTGTGCAAAAGCGTGGGAACTTGCGAGGAGGCCGGCAACGATCGCGGCCCGCATCAGGCGTTGAGTGGACGTGTTCAATGTCGACTGGAACAAGAGGGAGACTCGCGCGAGAGATGGCATTAGGACATGGCCGATCAGCCATCTCAAGAGATGATTTACTACTGCCGCTGCGACGCGCAGATATGTGCACTTTTGTACCTAGGCCGGGGGCCGGACTTCAGAGCTCAGTCTTCGTCGGCCTTGGCGACTGAGGCCGGTTCACAGGCCGAAATCCAATTGTGGCTCGCTGTCGTTCTCGCTCTGCAGGGAAGACAGCGATGCGCCGAGCAGCCTGACGCGCTTCGGCAGCGGCATCTCGCATGCGAGCATGCTGGAAATCATACCCTCCAGCTCGTCCCGGCTCGCGACCGCCCAGGGGACGGATCTGCTGCGCGTCATGATCTCGAAATCGGCGAACTTGATTTTCAGCGTCACCGTGCGACCCCGATTGCCCGTTGCTTCGCAGTGGCGCCAGACCTTGTCGATGAGTGGCCGCAGCTCGGCGATCATGGCATCGAATTCGCTGAGGTCGGTCGAAAAGGTCGTCTCCGCGCCGACCGACTTCCGGATCCGGTCGGCTCGCACGGGCCGCTCGTCGACACCACGCGAGATCCAGTAGTAGTAGGCGCCGGACTTGCCGAAATTCGCGTTCATGAACTCGAGCGTCTGGTTGCGTATGTCGAGACCTGTGAAGATGCCGAGCGCATTCATCCTCGCGCTGGTCGCCGGACCTATCCCGTGGAATTTGCCCACCGGCAGCGTTTCCACGAAGGCTGGTCCCATCTCGGGCGAGATAACGAACTGGCCATTGGGCTTGCGGTGATCGGACGCGAGCTTCGCCAGAAACTTGTTGTAGGAGATGCCGGCCGAGGCATTGAGGCCGGTCTCGGCCTTGATCTTGGCCCGGATGGCCAGCGCGATATCCCTGGCGAGCGGGATGGCTTGCAGATTTTCGGTGACGTCGAGATAGGCTTCGTCGAGCGAGAGGGGCTCGACGATCGGCGTGTGCTCGGCGAAGATGGCGCGGATCTGCAGGCTGATGGCCTTGTAGACCTCGAATCGCGGCTTGACGAAGATCAGGTCCGGACACTGCCGCTTGGCGGTGACCGACGGCATGGCCGAGCGGACGCCGAACTTGCGGGCTTCATAACTCGCGGCGGCGACGACCCCGCGCTCCTTCGAGCCGCCGACGGCCACCGGCTTGCCCCGGAGGTCTGGATTGTCCCGCTGCTCGACCGACGCATAGAACGCATCCATGTCGATGTGGATGATCTTGCGGTGGGCCGGGGGAATGGCGTCCTGTTCCGGATATTGGGGCAGCATGCACGGGTTCTACGAAATCCCGGCGTTGACGTCTGCATGGCGACGAACCGGAAGGCGCAGTGATCTCGATAGGACGGCGAGCCGCGGTCGCCAAGAGCCTGGCGCAAGGGAGTACAGATCCGGGTGAAGCGGGCGACGAAAAAGACGAAATGCGTCTGGAATCAATGTGGTAGCGGGAGAGGGACTCGAACCCCCGACCCCAGGATTATGATTCCCGTGCTCTAACCAGCTGAGCTACCCCGCCACGGTGTTCGGCCGGTCGTTTCCGACGCTTTCGGCTGCGAACGCGCGGCATATAAAGAGGGGCGTCCTCCCCTGTCAAGCAAACGTCGCGCGCATCCTCAGGGCTTGCCGAAGTCCGGTCGTCTGCGGCATCTCGCACCGGTTCCGATCCTGCGAGCCGTCGCCGATTGCGTTGTTCGGGACGCCGGCGCGCGCTGACGTCACGAGCACGTTGAGGCGTTCATTTCGCGACAACGCCATTCGCTCTGCTCCGGAAATATCCGGTGGCTCACCTCCGGAAATGTCCGGATGTTTTTCGCGCTGGCAATCGCGTAGGTTGAGGTCAGCCCTTTCTGGGCGTTTCCTCCCTTGACTTGGCCGCTCGCGCCTCATTGGCGCGAGCGGCTTTTTCTTTTGCGCGGCTCTGCGCCGTTAATCCCCAATGAACGCCATGATGTCGCGATTGAGCACATCGGCGCGGATGGTCATGCGGATAGCCCCTGTAGATCTTCAGGGACGCATTCTTCAGCAGCTTGGCCGACAGCGCCCCGACATCTGCTTAGGGCACCCTCAATCGGCGCCGCTTGCCTGTCGCAGCATGAAATGGCCGAAGGCGGAGGCGATCGGCTGGTCCGGAGCGGTCTGCCAGGCGCGCGCCTCGAATGCCACCACGCGGCGGCCCTGCTTGACGATCGACACGCCAGCGAAGGTGTCGAGCGCGCGGCCCGAGCGCAGATAGTTGACGGTGAGGCCGATCGGCTTCGGCATCGCCGTCACGCCGAGTTCGCGGCGGACGCCGACAACGGCTGTGGTCTCGAGAAAGGCACCGGTCATGCCGCCATGGATCGCGGGCAGCACCGGATTGCCGATGATCTTGGGCGAGAACGGCAGCAGCAAGGTGCCATCGTCCTGGACGCGGATGCCGAGCCAGCGCGCGAACGGGCTGGTCGGGAACGGGCCGGTCGGATCGCTGGGCACATCGAGCCCCGGCAGCGGGCCCGGATTGACCCGGCTGTCGGTCAGCATGTTGGTGCGGTTGGCACCGATCATGAAGCAGGCGGTGGCGGTCGCGACCGGGTCGTCTTCGGACTCCTGATAGGCGGTGGCGCGTACGAAGGCGATCGAGCGGGTGACGCGATAGCAGTGCGCGTGGGCCTTGATGGCGAGCCCCGGCGTCGCCGGCTTCTGGTAGTCGATGCGCAAATCGAGCGTGGCGATCGCCATACTGCCGTCGAGTGCGAACTGCACCGCCATGCCGCAGCTCTCGTCCAGCATCGCTGTGACCACGCCGCCATGCAGCACGCCGGTCTCGGTGTCGCCGACGAAGACGGGACGGTAGGGCAGGCTGGACCAGGCCTCGCCAGGTGCGGCGCGATCGAGCTGTAGGCCACTGATATGTCCGTAGGTCGAGCGGCGCTGCCGGATCGCCGCCGCGAGATCGTCAAAGGATAGTGGCTTGGAAGGGTCTGGTGTGTCGGGCATATCAGACCTTCTAGACCGCCCGGGCGCCTGACGCCAAGTATGCGGCGTCGCGCTAGTGCGTGGCTGATCTGCGGCCGTTTCCGGTGGAAAGTTCGGCCCCGCAAGGCTAAGCCCGTGACAATGCAACGAACGAACTGAAGCGGGGAGAGACGGCCTGATGCAGGAGACGCCTGACGTTCTCGTCGTCGGCGGCGGCAACGCCGCGTTGTGCGCGGCGCTGATGGCGCGGGAGGCCGGCGCATCGGTGTTGATGCTGGAATTGGCGCCGCAAAGCTGGCGCGGCGGGAATTCGATGCACGTGCGGAACCTGCGCTGCATGCATGACGAACCGCAGGACGTGCTGGTCGAGGCCTACCCGGAAGAGGAATATTGGCAGGACCTGCTCAAGGTCACTGGCGGCCTCACCAACGAGGCGCTGGCGCGGCTGGTGATCCGCCATTCCTCGCGTTGCCGTCCCTGGATGCGCCGCCACGGCGTCCACTTCCAGCCGCCGCTGTCCGGCGCGCTGCACGTGGCGCGCACCAACGCCTTCTTCATGGGTGGCGGCAAGGCGCTGGTGAATGCCTATTACCGCAGTGCTGGCGAACTCGGCGTCGACATCCGCTACGACACGCCGGTCAAGAGCCTCGACTTGAAGGATGGCCGCTTCATCGCCGCCATCACCGAGAGCGGCGAGCGCATCACGGCAAAGGCTTGCGTGCTCGCCTGCGGCGGCTTCGAATCCAATCTCGAATGGCAGCGCGAGGCCTGGGGCCAGAACGAGCGCGGCGAGTGGACGGCAGAGAATTTTCTGATCCGAGGCACCCGCTTCAATCAGGGCGTGCTGCTGAAGTTCATGCTCGACACCGGGGTCGACTCGATCGGAGATCCAACCCAGGCGCATTGCGTCGCCATCGACGCCCGCGCGCCGCTCTATGACGGCGGCATCTGCACCCGCATCGATTGCGTTTCCCTTGGCGTCGTCGTCAACCGCGAGGCCAAGCGCTTCTACGACGAGGGCGAGGATTTCTGGCCCAAGCGCTACGCGATCTGGGGCCGCCTGGTGGCGCAGCAGCCCGGCCAGACCGCGTGGTCGATCATCGATCGCAAGGCGGTCGGCCGCTTCATGCCGCCGGTGTTCACCGGTACGCGTGCCGATACGCTGGCCGAGCTCGCGCAAAAGATCGGTCTCGACGTCGCGACCTTCACCGCGACGCTTAACGCCTTCAACACCGCCTGCCGTCCCGGCACTTTCGATCACACCGTGCTCGACGATTGCCGCACGGAAGGGTTGGCGCCGGCCAAGACCCATTGGGCGCAGCCGATCGATGCGGCGCCGTTCTTCGCCTATCCGCTCAAGCCCGGCATCACCTTCACCTATCTCGGCCTGAAGACCGACCACACCGCGGCCGCGCGCTTTAACGACGTGCCGAGCGACAACCTGTTCGCGGCCGGCGAGATGATGGCCGGCAATGTGCTCGGCAAGGGCTACACGGCGGGTGTCGGCATGAGCATCGGCACGGCGTTTGGCCGCATCGCCGGCGTCAATGCCGCCGCCAGCGCAGGCTTCACGCATCCCGAATTCAAGGAGGAGCTGGCCTATGCCGCCGCTCACTGAGACGATCGCGACCCCGGCCTGCAACGCTGCGCCGACGGACCTGGTCTCGCTGCTCGGTGCCGAGGAGCAGGAAGTCGCGCGCGTCATGCAGATCTGCAACGCCTGCCGTTATTGCGAAGGCTTCTGCGCCGTGTTTCCGGCGATGACCCGCCGGCTCGAATTCAATATGGCCGATACGCACTACCTCGGCAATCTCTGCCACAATTGCGGATCCTGCCTCTACGCCTGCCAATATGCGCCGCCGCACGAATTCGCCGTCAACGTGCCGCTGGCGATGGCGAAGCTGCGCGGCAAGACCTACCAGGCCTATGCGTGGCCCCAGGCGTTCGGCGAGCTCTATCGGCACCAGGGCCCCACCGTGGCGCTCGCGCTCGCCGGCGGGCTCGCGCTGTTTCTGGTGCTGGCGGTGGCGATCTCAAGACATCTGCTCCACCCGCCGCTGGCCGGCAATTTCTACGCGATCTTCCCGCATAACTTCCTGGCAGTCGTGTTCAGCGTGGTGTTCCTCTACGCCATCGCGGCTTTGGCGATCGGTGCGGCCAGGTTCTGGCGCGACATCTCGCCCGCGGGTGAGGTCGTGCCGCCGACGCCAAGCGAGCTTGTCAAGGCGCGCGGGCCGGCTTCGGTCGAGACGATCTACGACGTCGCCGTTCTGCGCTATCTCGGCGGCGGCCATGGCAAGGGCTGCAACGAGGACGACGACCGCTTCACCTCGCTGCGGCGCTGGTTTCACCAGCTCACGATGTACGGCTTCCTGTTCTGCTTCGCCGCGACTTCGGTCGCGACGCTCTACCATTATCTGTTCGCCTACGAGGCGCCATATCCGTTTCTCAGCTGGCCGGTCGTGCTTGGCACCATCGGCGGCATCGGCCTCCTGATCGGCCCGGCCGGGTTGCTCTGGCTCAACCTGCAGCGGGATGCGCAGCGCAGCGATGCCGCGCAGCGTCCGATGGACCGTGGCTTCATCGCGTTGTTGTTCATCGTGAGCATCACCGGCCTTGCCTTGCTGGCGTTGCGGGACACCAGTTTCATGGCGCTGTGGCTCGCGATCCATCTGGGATGCGTGATGGCGCTGTTCCTGACCCTGCCATACGGCAAGTTCGCGCACGCCGTGTTTCGTATCGCCGCATTGTTCAAGCATACGCTCGAGAAGCGGCTGCCGAACCGGATCGGGCTTGGCGGCGACTAGCGGGGCAGGGCGGCGCTGCGGCGTAGCGGCGCCCATTATTCGCTTTGATTTCGTTTTATCAATTCGCACGATCTCGCCTGCGGTTGTCCCCGGGACCTGCATGGCGCCGTCGTAGAAATGACACGCATAATCTATTGTGATCCGAATTGATCGAGCCCAGATTAGATTTGGACTCGTATGTGCGCCATTTGGCGCATGCGAGATGATCGCAAGATGTTTTGCAGGGGGCCGTTGTCGTGACAAAGCCATGCGGAAGGCAGCCGCTTCTTCGTTCGTCTTATCTCGTGGTCGCGCTCGCCGCTGCGCTGGCCGGCTGCAGCGAGCAAAAGCCGCCGCAGGCTGCCGCGGCGCCGCCGCCTGTAACCGTCGCGCAGCCGGTCAAGCGCACGGTGACCGATTGGGACGAGTTCACCGGCCGCTTTGACGCTGTCGAGGAGGTGCAGGTGCGCGCCCGAGTTGGCGGCTATGTCACCTCGGTCGAATTCAAGGACGGCGACATCGTGCATCAGGGCGACCTGCTCTATGTGATCGATTCCCGGCCGTTCGAGGCCGTTTCCGAGCAGGCGGAGGGCCAGCTTGCGGACGCCAAGGCCAAGATCGACCTGGCCAAGCGCGAGTTCGACCGCGCCACCACCCTGAACAAGACCGAGGCAGTGTCGGACTCCATCGTCGATCAGCGCCGCCAGGCGCTGCAATCGGCACAGGCCGCCGAGATTCAGGCCGAAGGCGTGCTCAAGGCGGCCAAGCTCAATGTCGAATTCACCCATGTGGTGGCGCCGATCACCGGCCGCGTCAGCCGGCATCTGGTCAGCGCCGGCAATCTCGTCCAGGGCAGCGACAACGGCACCTCGACGCTGTTGACCTCGATCGTCACGCTCGATCCGATCTACATCTATTTCGACATGGACGAGGCGACCTACCAGAAGAACTCCCGCCTCTGGTTCGAAGGCAAGCGGCCGAGCTCGCGCGACACGCCGAACCCCGTGCAGGTGACGCTGACCGGCGAGACCAAGCCGTCGCATGACGGCACCATCAACTTCCTCGACAACCGGCTCGATATCTCGACCGGCACGCTGCGCAGCCGCGCGACGATCAAGAACACCGATTTGTCGATCCTGCCCGGCCAGTTCGGCCGCGTGAAGCTGATCGGCAGCTCGCCTTACGAGGCGCTGCTGATTCCCGACGCGGCGATCGCAACCGACCAGTCCCGCAAGATCGTGTTCGTGGTCAAGCCCGACGACACGGTGGAAGCGCACGCGGTCGTGCTCGGTCCGCTGGATGACGGCCTGCGCGTGATCCGCGAAGGCCTGAAAGCGGAGGACCGTGTCATCGTCGACGGCATCCAACGTGCCCGCGTCGGCGCCAAGGTCAGCCCCCATCCGGCGCCGGCAGGGAACACCAAGTCATGAATCTCGGCCGTCTCTCCGTCAATCAGCCCATCCTGGCAATGGTGCTGTCGATCGTGCTCCTGATCGTCGGCGCGATCGCCTATCCGACCCTGCCAATCTCGGAATATCCGCAAGTCGTGCCGCCGACGGTGGTCGTCACCACGACCTATCCCGGCGCTTCGGCGCAGACGGTCTCCGACACCGTTGCGGCTCCGATCGAGCAGGAGATCAACGGCGTCGACGACATGCTGTACATGTACAGCCAGGCGACCTCGAACGGACAGCTGAACATCACTGTGACGTTCAAGCTCGGCACTGACCTCGACAAGGCCCAGGTGCTGGTGCAGAACCGCGTCGCGATCGCGCAGCCGCGGCTTCCGGAAGAAGTGCAGCGTAACGGCGTCACCACGCGCAAGAACAGCCCCGACCTGATGATGGTCGTGTTCATGCTGTCGCCGGACGACACCTTCGACCAGACCTACATCTCGAACTACGCGCTGCTGCAGGTCCGCGACCAGCTGTTGCGGCTCGACGGCGTCGGCGACATCACGATCTTCGGCGCGCGCGATTATTCGATGCGGCTGTGGCTCGACCCTGACAAGATCGCCAATCTCGGCATGACGGCGAGCGACGTGGTTGCGGCCGTCCGCGCCCAGAATTTGCAGATCACCGGCGGCCAGCTCGCGGCGCCGCCGATCGTCGACCGCGCCTTTCAGCCGAACCTGACCTTCACCGGCCGGCTCAAGGAGCCGAGCCAGTTCGAGAATATCGTCGTCAAGGCGGGTGCGGATGGCCGCACCGTTCGGCTGCGCGACGTCGCGCGGATCGAGCTCGGCGCGCTGGATTTCTCCACCAACGGCTTCCTGCTGCGGAAGTCAGCAGTGGCGCTTCTGGTGTTTCAGCGTCCCGGCTCGAATGCGCTGCAAACCGCCAAGCGCATCTCGGATACGATGGTGGGGCTGAAGGCCAATTTCCCGCAGGGGCTCGATTACAACATCGGCTACAATCCGACCGAGTTCATCGCCCAGTCGGTCAGCGAGCTGGTGAAGACGATCTATGAGGCGATGGCGCTGGTCGTCATCGTCGTGCTGGTGTTCCTGCAGGGCTGGCGTCCGGCCATCATTCCGATCGTCGCCATCCCGGTCTCGCTGGTCGGCACCTTTGCGGTGATGGCGGCACTCGGCTTTTCGATCAACAATCTCACGCTGTTCGGCCTGGTGCTGGCGGTCGGCATCGTGGTCGACGACGCGATCGTAGTGGTCGAGAATGTCGAGCGGCATCTCGCGCACGGCCTGAGCAGGCGCGATGCCGCGCTCAAGACCATGGAGGAGGTCGGCGGCGCGCTGGTCTCGATTGCGCTGGTGCTGTGCGCCGTGTTCGTGCCGACCGCGTTCCTCGGCGGCATATCCGGGCTGTTCTTCCAGCAATTCGCCGTCACCATCGCGGTTGCGACTGCGATCTCCTGCTTCTGCTCGCTGACCCTGTCGCCGGCCTTGGCGTCGCAGCTGCTGCAGCCGCATGGCGAGCATCGGCCGCCGGCGCGCTGGAATCTGGTCGCGCGTGCCTGGGCGCGTTTCACGGCAGGGTTCAACTGGCTGTTCGATCATCTCGCGCTCGGCTACGCACGGCTGGCTGGCTTCGTGATCCGGCACGCCGTCGTGATGCTGCTGGTCTACGCGGTCCTGATCGGCAGCGCCGGCTGGCTGCTGTATTCGACCCCGCAAGGGTTCATCCCCAACCAGGATCGCGGCTACGTCATCGTCTCCGTGCAGCTGCCGGGCGCGGCGTCGCTGGCACGCACCACCGAGGTCGTCCGCAAGATCGAGAATATCGCGCTGGGAATCCCGGGCGTCGTCCGCGTTCCGGCGCTCGCCGGCCTGTCGGGCGCCACGCGCACCCAGGCCAGCAATTCGGCCGCGCTGTTTCCCGTGTTCGACGAGCCCGAGGCCCGCGCCAAGAAGGGGCAGACGGCCGCGTCCATCACCGCAGAGCTGCGCAAGCGGCTGGCTGCGATCGAGGATGCCTTCATCATCGTGATCCCGCCGCCTGCGGTGCCCGGCATCGGCACCGGCGGCGGCTTCACCATGCGCATCCAGGACCGGCAGGGACGCGGCAGCGAGCTGCTGGCGGCTGCGACCGATGAGCTGGTGGGCGCGGCGCGCAAGGCACCGGGACTGACCGCGGTGTTCTCGCCCTACAGCGCCAACACGCCGCAGGTGTTCGTCGACATCGACGAGGTCAAGGCGGAGAAGCTCGGCGTTCCCATCGCCAACATCACCGATACGATCGAGACCTATTTCGGCTCGTCCTACGTTAATGACTTCAACCTGTTCGGCCGCACCTATCACGTGACGGCGCAGGCCGATCTGCCGTTCCGCAAGGAGACCACGGATCTGGCGCGGCTGCGCACACGCAACGCGGCCGGCGACATGGTCATGCTCGGCAGCGTGGTCGACTTCAAGGACATCGCGGGACCGGATCGGGTCGCGCGCTACAATCTCTACACGACGGCGGAGCTGCAGGGCGACACCCTGCCGGGCGTCAGCTCTGCTACCGCGATCGACACCATGAAGCGGCTGGCCGACGAGATCCTGCCCAGCGGCTTCTCCTATGAATGGACCGATCTGTCCTATCAGCAGGTGAACGGCAGCAAGGCCGGCCTCTACGTTTTTCCGATCTGCGTGCTGTTCGTCTATCTGGTGCTTGCCGCGCAGTACGGCAGCTGGACGCTGCCGTTTTCGGTGATCCTGATCGTGCCGATGTGCCTGCTGGCCGCGACCATCGGTGTGCGCATCATGGGGCAGGACGTCAATGTCCTGACCCAGATCGGCTTCGTGGTGCTGGTCGGACTAGCTGCGAAGAACGCGATCCTGATCGTCGAATTCGCGCGCGACATCGAGAAGGAGGGCCGCGACCGGCTGGACGCCGTCATCGAGGCCTGTCGCTTGCGGCTGCGGCCGATCCTGATGACGTCGTTCGCGTTCATCCTCGGCGTGCTGCCGCTGGTGATCTCGACCGGCTCCGGCTCGGAGATGCGCCAGGCCGTCGGTGTCGCCGTGTTCTTCGGCATGCTCGGCGTGACGCTGTTCGGCCTTCTCTTCACGCCGATCTTCTACGTGGTGGTGCGCAACCTCGCCGACGGCCGCCATCCCAAGAAGCCGGTGGCTGAGCGGTGACTCGGAGGGCGGCCAAGCATGGCGACGTGGCGCTGCTTGATGCGAGGGACATTGGGTCAGGCAGACAATCCGCTATTCGTAGGTGGCGACCAAATTCTGCGGCGCAGCCCCATGATGCGATGGGCAGAGATAGCTGTCGCACACCAGCCTATGAATAAGAGAGGCCACCTTGCGAACGGCCTCCCGCGTGCCAGGCAATCTATGCTGATGCGATCAGCTCTTTGAAGGGCGGCCGCGCCTCGCGGATCACGTCGACAACGACGTTGGGCTGTGAGAGCAGACCCCGAAGCAGCAAGCCGCTACTTCGCTGGTGCGCCAGAAGCGACAGCGCGCATAGCTGACATCTTGCATTCGGCGCGCGTCAAACAATCGAACGCAGACGGGCATCGCGTGAGTTCGGGAGAGCTCGCGTCAAAGATGCGGACAACACCGGCACAGCCCTTGATTTTGTGCGAATTCCGTAGTACCTGCGTCTGATGATCAGAACAGTGCGCATCGCCCTCCGTAAACACATGACCCGCTCCCGCCGGGCCGTGGAAGGAGTCGTGCGCTAGGAATTCGACGCCGATATCTTTTTCACCAGGCCCCGCCGGCATCGGACGGGGCCTTTTGTTTGGCCACGCTCCTGCCGGCACGATCGCAGGAGCATCCGATGCCGACCGAACAAACTATTCTCCCATCCGAGACCGGGCGAGGCGCAGGCCTCGCTCCCTCGATCGTATTGCTGAAACACACCATGGATGCCGCACCGGCAGCGGCGCGCCCCGATACGTCCATTGCAGTGCCGGGCGACGCTTTATCGGGAAAGGATGCTGCTGGACCAACGGCGGCACCGAAGCGCAGTGTCCTGAGCTTTCTCAGGCGATATTGGCGTGCGTTTCAGCAACGGTCCGAACGCCAGAGATTGCGGATCAGCCTGCACGAACTGAGCGAGAGGGAGTTGATGGATATCGGCATCGCGCCCGGCGAGATCGAGTACATCGTCGCCTACCGTGCTATCGACAGGCTGAGAGATAGCCAGACGGGTCTATGGATCGCGTCCCGTGGCGTGATGTGACCAATGGCGAGTTATCTCTATTTGCACGCGTGTCGCCCGTGTGAGCGTCAGCGACAGGCGGGATTGTCCGTCACTCGATATCGCTGACGCTCTGCCAGGCTACGCCGCAACTTGTCGGGCAAATCAAGGCGCGTCATTCCGTTTCGAAGTTCGCTCGAAAGCATGTCAGAACAGCTCAAAACCAGCTGCGCCGAAACGCGAAATTCATGAGCCGCTTCAAATCGATCGGAGCAATCAAGGTCTTTCCCGAAAAATATTCCTCTTTCTAATTTTCGGAAATCATGGTTGTCTTGCGCCATCCCGCCTCGATGAGAGGGGCGTTCGGCCAATCGTCACGATACGCGAGGCGGGGAGCGGTGGACGTGGATGGCGCGGCGACGATCGCGTTTGACACGGACGGCGAAATCGTGGGGTTCTGGCATCCCGGTGCTGATGCCAAGCGCAATGTGCGAAGCGCATTGTCGCGACGGGGGCAATCAAGCCGGTCCCCGGGGAGACCTCGTATAAGCCGTAACCCATCGCGCAGGGAATGCCGGATGATCCGGCTGAACCTGTGGTACCTGCCGCCTGCATTTTTTTCTGCAGGCGGGCCATGGGTGAGGCCTTCACCCGGCATTCCCTGCGCCCTCCCACTTCTTCCGGAGGGGCACAAGAGACGCAAAGCTCGGGCGTGATCCGCCGCGAGAATGCGGCCGCCTGTGTCTGCGATAAACAGGATCACAACGCGATGGCGCCATCAGATGTCCTTGCCGGTCACGCGATTTGCGCACAGCGTCACGGCACCCATCATCGCAGCGAGGATCCAGAACGTCGTTGGCAGGCTCAAGTGCTTGGCGGCGAAGCCGATGCCCGCGGGTCCAACCAGAACGCCGGCATAGCCTGTGGTGGTGATGGCGGCGACCGCCAGCCCGACCGGCATGGCGCGCTGCGCCCCGGCGCGGCGAAACAGTACCGGCACGATGTTCGAGGCGCCGAGCCCGATCAGCAGGAAGCCCGCAAGTGCGATCGCAGCGATTGGCCCGGTCAGCAGGACCGCGAAGCCTGCGATGGCGATGCAGCTTCCCCAGATCATGGTGGCGCGGTCGCCGATGCGCGCGACCACGACATCACCGCCGAGCCGGCCCGCCGTCATCGCGATCGAGAACAGCATGTAGCCGATGCCGCTCTGCGCGGCAGCGACGAGCTTCGTGTCGGTCAGCAACAGGGCGCTCCAGTCCAGCATGGCGCCCTCGACCAGGAAGGTGACCGCCGCGAGCGCGGCCAGCAGCAGTACGACGCCGTGCGGCATGACGAACAGCGGCGCATGCTCAGGCTGTGCCGTGCGCAAAAGACGCGGCATGGCGGCGATCATCGCGATCAGCATCAGCCCGGCGCAGATCAGTGTGCCGAGGAAGGCGCCGGTCTGGATCGAGAGCAGAAAGGTCATCAGCGCCGATCCGGCGAAACCGCCGATGCTGAACTGGGCGTGGAAGCCAGACATCAGCGGCCGGTCGGAGGCGTGCTCGACCTCGACGGCGTGGATGTTCATCGCCACGTCGATCGATCCGAGCGCGGCGCCGAAGACGAGCAGGGCCAGCGCGAGCGTGACGGGCGTTGCTGCGATCGCCAGCAGCGGCAACAGGACCGCGAGACCAAAGCCGCCGCCGACGATGATCGGCCGGCTGCCATAGCGCGCGCTCAACAGGCCCGTCAGCAGCATCGCGCCGACCGAGCCGACGCCGAGGCACAGCAGCAGCAGACCGAGCGTGCCGTCATCGACCGCGAGCCGTTGTTTGGCGAACGGCACCAGCGGCGCCCAGCAGGCGATGCCGAAGCCGGCGACGAAAAAGGAAAGCCGCGTCGCGAGCCGGGCCGCGCGATGTTGAGCAGGGGACATGGCGAATACTCTGAAGATGTTGATGGTGCAGCGGCGTGGTCACGCCTGGGGATGGGCTTGCAGGATCGAAGCGCCGGCGTGACTAAGCGCTTCCAACAGGGCTGGGGGTGCACTGTCCTCGACCACCAGGTGCGCAATGTCCTTGAGCGCGGCGACACGGTGAGGCGCGCGGGCATCGAGCTTGTCGGTGGTGGCCAACACCACGCATTGTCGGCTGGCCGCGAGCAGCGATCGCTTGAACGTCGCATCCGAACTGTCAAAGGCGCTCACGCCTGCGATCGCAGACACTGCGCAGGCGCCGAGGAAGCAGCGGTCGATGTTCAACTGCGAAATATCCAAAACGGCCGCCGCATCGACACAGCCGCCGACTGCGGCATTGACCGCGCCGCCGATCATGATGAGTGGCAAATCCTGTCGCCGCAACACAGCTGCGGCGATGTCGATCGAGTTGGTGGCGATCGTCAATTCGGCGTCCTCCGGAAGAAAGCCGACGAGCGCCAGATTGGTGCTGCCGTTGTCGAGGAACAGGAACTCGCCGGGCTGGATCATCGTTGCCGCGGCGCGGGCGAGCGCTTCCTTCCGCTCCCGCCTTTCGCCGGTCCGGGCCGCCATTGGCGCCGACGCCCGCGTGAGCGGAAGTGCTCCGCCATAGACTCGACGACAATGTCCTTCAGCCGCAAGTGCGCGGAGGTCGCGCCGGATGGCGTCTTCGGAGACGTCGAATTCGACGGCCAGGGCCGCAGCTACGACCGCATGCCCCTGCGCCAATCGGCCTGCGATGAGATCGCGTCGTGCCAAGGGAAGATCGTTCGTCATAATCGTGCAATAACAGAAGAGAATAGGAATGTAAACGTGTATGAATGTGCATTAATCGGAAAATCGCGTTGGATTGACGTTGCCTGTTTGCGTGCGAGGGAAGACATGTCATGTCACCGCGACAAACGGTGATCGCAGGCAGGAGCATCAATTTGACTTCGGCGGCCAACATGCCGGCGGCTTTTGTGGCCGTCGATTGGGGCACATCGAGCTTTCGCGGCTGGCTGATGGCGGCTGACGGAACCGTGCTGGCTGAAAGCCGCGGGCCTGAAGGCATGCTGCATTGTGCCGGCGGCGGCTTTGCGCCGGTGCTGCGCGACCATCTCGGCAAGCTCGGCGCATCCGGGGCATTGCCGGTGCTGATCTGCGGCATGGCCGGTGCCAAGCAGGGCTGGGTCGAGGCGCCCTATCTGAAGACGCCGACCCGGCTGGACGCGCTGCATGACGGCGCTGTCAGGGTCGACACGTCGGGTGACGTTCGTATCCTGCCCGGGGTGGCACAGACAAAAGCCGAGCAGCCCGATGTGATGCGCGGCGAGGAGACACAGCTGCTCGGCATCTCTGATGCCGATTTCACCGGGCTGGTCTGCATTCCCGGCACCCACAGCAAATGGATTGATATCGAAGACGGCGCCGTCACCGCATTCACGACCTACATGACCGGCGAGCTGTTCTCCGTGATCGCGCAGCACAGTATCTTGATGCACGCCGTCGAAGCGGGCGGGCCGCTCGCGCAGGACGATCAGCCGTTTCGCGACGGGCTTGCAGCCGCGCAGGCCGCGCCGAGCGGATTGACGACATCGTTGTTTCGCTTGCGCGCCGCGCAACTGCTCGGCTTCGAGCAGCGTGCCGATGGCGCCGCCCGGCTCTCGGGACTTTTGATCGGCAGCGAGATAGCCGATGCCAGGCAACGCTTCGGCGGTGCTCGGCAGCTCCGACTGATGGCCGCGGGCAGTCTCGGCGCGCTCTATCAATCGGCGCTCGAAGCCTCCGGTTTCGATGTCACCATGATCGATGCCGAGCAGGCATCGCGCCGCGGCCTCGCCAAGGCCGCCATCCATCTCTGGGGAGCGCAGTTCGCAGCATGACGCAGCCGATCGCCTGGCCAAATCCGAAACGTTCACTGGTTGCCATCCTACGTGGCATCAAGCCCGACGAGGCCGAGGCCATTGTCGGCACCTTGATCGAAACCGGTTTTGAGCTGATCGAGGTGCCGCTCAATTCGCCTGATGCGTTCGTCTCGATCGGGAAGGTCGCCACGCGGTTCGGCAAGGATGCGCTGATCGGTGCCGGCACGGTGCTGACGGCAGCCGACTGCGCGCGCGTCGCGGATGCCGGCGGCCGGCTGATGGTGAGCCCGAACGTTGATGCGGACGTCCTTTCGACGGCGATCGCGCGCGGCATGGTGACGATGCCCGGCGTGTTCACGCCGACCGAAGCGTTCCTCGCGCTCCGCTGCGGCGCCTCGGCGCTCAAATACTTTCCGGCCTCGGTGCTCGGTCCCTCCGGCATCGCCGCGCAAATGGCCGTGCTGCCGAAGGGCGTCGTGGTCGGCGCGGTCGGCGGGGTCTCGGACAAAAACCTCGCCGACTATGTCAAGGCCGGCGTGCGCGCCTTCGGCCTCGGCTCGAGCCTGTATCGTCCCGGCATGCGCGCGGACGAGGTGCGCGAAACGGCGCGGGCCTCGGTCCGCGCCTATGATGATGCCACAGCTGCCATGGCGGGCTGAATGTGATCAGCTCGCCGCCGCTTCGATCTCCGGCGTCGTGCCTTCCATGTCAGGCACCTTCGCGAAAACGCGTAGCGCGTCGGCCATCTGCTCGCGTCCGCTCACGCCGGTGATGATCACGTCCACCATCGTGAAGGACGAGTGGAAGTGGCCGCGTGCCTTGAGCTGCCCGACCGGCACGCCGTGCGCTGCCAGCGCCTCGGCATAGGCGATGCCCTCATCGCGCAGCGGATCGAACTCGGAGGTGACCACAAAGGCCGGCGGCAGGCCTGTAAGCTTGCCGCGCAGCGGCGAGATACGCGGATCGGCACGGTCTGCCGGCGCGCAGTACATGTCCTTGAACCAGTACATCAGCGAGCGCGTCAGGAAGTAGCCGCTCGCGTTCTCGGTGTAGGACGGATGTTCGGTGCTGCAATCGGTCACCGGATTGAGCAGCAACTGTCCGCCGATCTCGGGGCCGCCGCGGTCGCGCGCGAGCTGGCAGGTGACGGCGGCGATGTTGCCGCCGGCACTCCAACCGGCGACCAGGATCGGTCCCGGCTGGCCGCCGAGTTCGAGCGCGTGCTCGGCAATCCATTTCGCCGCCGCATGGCCGTCCTCGGCCGCGGTCGGGAAGCGATGCTCGGGCGCATGGCGATAGCCGACGCTGATGAAGATCATGTTGGTGCGCCGGCACATGTCGCGGCAGAACGGATCGTCCGACTGCTCGTCGCCGAGCACCCAGCCGCCGCCGTGAAAATAGACCACGATCGGATGCAGTCCCGGCGTCGCCGGGCGATACAGCCGGTACTTCAGCAGCTCCTCGCCCGCCGGCAGCGCGCCGTCGAGCACCTCGCCGACCGGCCGGCCGGCAGGTCGCGTGGCGTTGAACTGCGCGACGAAGTCGCGGGCGCCCTGCGCACCCATCAACTCGATCGGCGGCAGGTTCATCTCGGCAAGCCAGTTCAGCACCAGCCGCACATCCGGCTGCAGCCGCACGATCTCGCCGTCATTGCATTGCGCGGCACCTCCAGGGCCGGTGAGCTTGAAACCCAGCATGCCGCGATCGACGATCTCGCTGCAGATGCCGCGATAGGGACCGACGCCGCCGGTATAGGGCATCACGCCCCGCGGCTTGCCGGGCACATTGGCGCCCGTGTACCAGGTGTTGGCGAGCCGGTGCAGGGTGACCATGGAGCAGTCGGCCATGTGGCGGGCCCAGCCGGCCTGCGCGGTCTCCGTCGGCTCCATCGTGGTGAAGCCGGCATGGCGCAGGGCCGCCAGGCGGTCGACCACCCAATCGACATGCTGCTCGATCGACACCGCCATGTTCGACAGCACCGACGGGCTACCGGGGCCGGTGATCAGGAACAGATTGGGGAAGCCCGCAACCGTGAGGCCGAGATAGGTCTCCGGGCCGTTGGCCCAGACGTCGGACAGCGATTTGCCGCCGCGTCCGGTGATCGGATGGATGGCGCGGATCGCGCCGGTCATCGCATCGAAGCCGGTCGCGAACACGATCATGTCGACATCGACCGTGCGCTTGTCGGTCGTGATGCCGGTTGCGGTAATCGCGGTGATCGGCTCCTTGCGCAGGTTCACCAGCGTCACGTTGGGTCGGTTGAATGTGGTGTAGTAGTTGGTCTCCAGACAGGGACGCTTGGCGCCGAACGGATGGTCGTACGGGCAGAGCGCTTCGGCGGTCTCCGGATCCTTGACGATCGAACGGACCTTTTCGCGCAGCAGGTCGGCGACCAGCCCATTGCCATCGGCATCGACCGCCTGGTCGGCCCAGAGCTGGCTCAGGATGTTGACAAGATCGCCGGTGGCCCAGGCCTTCTCGAAGCGCGCGCGGCGTTCGGTATCGCTCAACTGCCAGCTGACATCCATCTGCTGCGGATACGGCACGCCGGCGACGGAGGCGCGCGCCTGCGCGCGATATCCGGCCCGGTCGCCGTTCAGCAGGGCTGCGCGATCGGATGGCACTGGACCGTTGTGCGCTGGCATGGCGAAGTTCGCCGTGCGCTGGAATACGGTGAGATGGTCGGCCTGCTCGGCGATGACAGGGATCGACTGGATGCCGGACGAGCCGGTGCCGATCACGGCGACGCGCTTGCCGGCAAACTTCACCTCGTCATGCGGCCAGCGCCCGGTGAAATAGATCTCGCCCTTGAAGTCCGCGACGCCGTCGATCTCCGGCGGCTTCGGCTGCGACAGGCAGCCGGTCGCCATGATGTAGTCGCGGGCCGAGACGGCCGCTCCGTTGTCGGTGGTCAGCAGCCAGCGCCCAATGGTCTCGTCCCAGGTCGCCGAAGTGACCTTGGTATTGAAGCGGATGTCGCGACGCAGATCATAGCGATCGGCGACGAAGCCGAGATAGCGCAGGATCTCGGGCTGGGTCGCGTATTTCTCCGACCATTGCCAGGCGGTCTCCAGCTCTGGATCGAAGGTGTAGCTGTAATCGACGGTCTGGATATCACAGCGCGCGCCCGGATAGCGGTTCCAGTACCAGGTGCCGCCGACGTCACCGCCCAATTCGAGCGCCACCGCCGAGAAGCCGGCCTTGCGCAGCCGATGCAGGCAATAGAGCCCGGCAAAACCGGCGCCGACCACGGCGACGTCGACCTGCTGCAGCCCGGCGCCGGCGACGCTAGAGGTTCCCGTCGCGACTGGTGTCTCGGACATGTGACTTCCTCCGGATGTTTTTTGTTAAGGGGAGGCTAGTCTTGCTCGCCAAATTTGTCATCAATCGATCAGGCGATCTATGGTTGCTGCGCTGCAGTCGTCTCAGCCGTCCGGCCGTTTTGCAATGCAGATGAAACTGTCGGGCCGTGTGGACAAGACCCTGAGAACGCGACAGAAAGCGTTATGCCGCGGCGCCGTTCACCAAGTTTCAACGCGAACGCGGCTGAAAGAACCGCTACATTGTCGCTTATCGACTGACTGATTCAGGCTGGCCCATGCCCTTATCGCTTCCCAAGCACAAGATTCGCGTTCTGCTCCTCGAGGGCGTGAACGATTCGGCCGTGCGCATGTTCGAGGCCAACGGCTATACGGAGGTCGAGCGGCTGCCCAAGGCGCTGGGCTCCGCGGATCTCAGGCGCATGCTGTCGGGCGTGCACATGCTCGGCATCCGCTCGCGCACCCATCTCACAGCCGAGATCCTCGAAGCTGCCGACCGGCTGATGGCCGTCGGCTGCTTCTCGGTCGGCACCAACCAGGTCGATCTCGATGCGGCGCGGCGGCACGGCATTCCCGTGTTCAATGCGCCGTACTCGAACACGCGCAGCGTCGCCGAACTGACCATCGCCGAGGTGGTGATGCTGTTCCGCCGGATCTTTCCGCGCTCGGTCTCGGCGCATGCAGGCGGCTGGGACAAGTCGGCCAATGGCAGCCGCGAGGTGCGCGGCAAGACGCTCGGCATCGTCGGCTACGGCAATATCGGTTCGCAATTGTCGAACCTCGCCGAGGCCATGGGCATGCGGGTGATCTATTTCGACCAGACCGACAAGCTGCGTCACGGCAATACCGAGCCGGTCGAAAGCCTAGACGAGCTGCTGGCCTCGAGCGACGTGGTCTCGCTGCATGTGCCGGAGACGCCTGCTACCGCCAACATGATGGGCGAGCGCCAGATCCGGCACATGAAGGATGGCGCTTACCTGATCAACAATTCGCGCGGCACCGTGGTCGATCTCGATGCGCTGGCGAGCGCATTGCGCGACGGCAAGCTCGCCGGTGCCGCGGTCGACGTATTCCCGGTCGAGCCGGCGTCCAATGCCGACCCGTTCGTGTCACCGCTGCAGAACCTGCCCAACGTGATCCTGACCCCGCATGTCGGCGGCTCCACCGAGGAGGCGCAGGACCGCATCGGCGGCGAGGTCGCGCGCAAGCTGATCGACTATTCCGACGTCGGCTCGACCTTCGGCGCAGTGAATTTTCCGCAGGTGCAATTGCCTGCGCGTCCGACCGGCACGCGTTTCATCCACGTTCACCGCAACGTGCCGGGCGTGCTGCGCAAGGTCAACGAAGCGGTGTCGCGGCACAACATCAACATCCTCGCGCAATATCTGCAGACCGATCCCGAGGTCGGCTACGTCGTGCTCGAGACCGACGTGATCCGCGGCGAGGGCGAGGAGCTGCTGGCCGAGCTGCGTGCGGTCGAAGGCACCATCCGCGTCCGCGTGCTGTATGATCACGCCAACTAGCGGCTGAATGGAGGAGACGATGACCGGCGATCCGTCGCAGGCGGCTCTGGCGCCGGTCGGTCTCGGCACCGTCATGCCAGCCCGCGTGCTGCGGCACGACCCGCGCTACGGCCTGTCGACGCTGTTCTTCGCCGACGGCGAATTGCGGGTGCCGATGGTGGATGTGCCGGTCGACGCCGGCGTGTCCGTCACCATCGAGGCGCGCGACGTCTCGATCGCGCTGTCACGTCCGATGGACGTCTCGATCACCAACCGCCTGCCCGGGAAGATCGAACAGATCCTGCCGCTGGAATTGCCTTATGTGCGCGTCACGCTCGATCTGGGATCGACGCGGCTGCATGCGCTGGTGACGCTGGAATCGGTCGAGCGCCTCGCGCTGGAGACCGGCTTGTCCGCCTGGGCGATGATCAAGACCGTTGCGATCGGGCCCGGCGCTGTAAGGCCTTCGGAGCTGCCGCGGCCGCGCCGCTGGCCCGCTTCCGATAGTTCGGATCGGTAGCACCATCGAGCTCGTCCAGGGCAGCTGCCGCCGCCGAACGGGTGCGGCGCTCCATCGAACGGTACAGCGCGACCAGCCGCTCGCCGAACGGCGTGATCTCGGCGCCGCCGCCGCGCCGTCCCGGATGGGTCTCGAACACGACGCTTTCGAAGGTGCGGTTCAGCGCATCCACCATCAGCCAGCATTTGCGATAGGAGATGCCGCTTACGCGCGCCGCAGCCAGGATCGAGCGCTCCCTGCGGATGATTTCGATCAGCAGCAGATCCTCCGGCGTCAGCCGGCCGCCATTGCCGAACTGGATCGCAAGCTCGATCCGCGGTGCGTCGTTCATGCTGTTTCGATCCTGCTGCGCGAAGGCGTGCATGATCTCATGATCGCCCGTCACTGTCACGCGAATGGCTCGTCGCGCCGCACCAGCGCCACGCCCTTGACCTGCGCAAAGACTTCGAGCCCCGGTTCGAGCGCGAGCTCCTTCCAGGAGCGTTCGGTGACCCGCGACAGCAGTTTCGCGCCGGCGCCGTCGCCGCCGAGGCCGAGCAGGGCAGTGATCCGATGATCAGATTGGTTACGGATACTCAGAATGCGCGCCGGGAGCACATTGACGATCGTGCTTCGGCTCGGCTTCTCGCGCGCCAGGCTGACATCGTCGGCCAGCACGCGCAGGCGGCGATGTTCGCCCATCCCCAGCGGCTCGGCGGGCAGCAGGAAGCTGCCGCCGGCGACCGCAAGCGTCGCCATGCCGTCGGCCGCATCCTGCGCCGCCACGATGGCATCGAGGCTGACCGCGGCATCGCGCGACAGCGCCAGCGGCAATGACAGATCGGCCTGTAACTCATGCAGTGCGCCCGCAGCGAGGACGCGGCCCGCGCGCATCAGCACGAGCTGATCGGCGAGACGCTCGACCTCTGCCATGTCGTGGCTGATATAGAGGATCGGCAGATCCAGCGTCTCGTGCAGCCGCTCCAGATAGGGCAGGATCTCGTCCTTGGTCATCTGGTCGAGCGCCGACAGCGGCTCGTCCATCAGCAGCAGTTTCGGCTGTGAGAGCAAAGCGCGGCCGATCGCGACCCGCTGCCGTTCGCCGCCGGAAAGATTGCGCGGCGACCGCTCCAGCAGCTTGCCGATTCCGAGCAGGGCTGTGACTTCGTCGAAGCCGATCGCATTTTTTTCTGCCGCGTGCGGATGGCCGTACACCAGATTGCGGCGTACCGAGAGGTGCGGAAACAGATTGGCTTCCTGGAACACGTAGCCGATCGGCCGCCGATGTGCGGGACGAAAATGCTTGTCGTCCTGCCAGACATCTCCCGCCACCGCGCAGCAGCCGGCCATATCGATTCGAGTCCGGCGATGCAGCGGATCACGGTGGTCTTGCCGCAGCCGGAGGGGCCGAACAGCGCGGTCACGCCACGCGCCGGCACCTCGAACTGCGCATCCAGCTCGAAGCGCCCGAGGAACCCGCGAAAATCGACCTTGACCGTATCGGACGTCATGACGCGGCGCGGACCATCTTCTTCTCGATCAGCATCATGGTGAGAATGACGCAGAAGGCAAACGCGACCATGCCGAGCGCGAGGACCGAGGCTTCGGTCCATTGCGCGTTCTCGACATAATCGTAGATCGCCACCGACAGCACTTGAGTCTTGCCCGGGATGTTGCCGCCGATCATCAGCACCACGCCGAACTCGCCGACGGTGTGCGCGAAGCCGAGGATCGCGCCGGTGAGAAAGCCGGGACTCGCTAACGGCACCGCCACCGTCCAGAACGCGCGCCAGGGCGAGGCGCGCAGGGTGGCGGCAGCCTCCATCGGCTTCTCGCCCATTGCCTCGAATGCATTGCGGATCGGCTGCACCACGAACGGCATCGAGAACAGCACCGAGCCGATCACGAGGCCAGGAAAGGTGAAGGCGAGCGTCCGCGCGCCCCATAGTGGCGCGAGCACGCCGCCGACGCCCTCGGGACCGAGCGCGACCAGAAGATAGAAGCCGAGCACGGTCGGCGGCAGCACCAACGGGATCGCGACCAGCGCCGCGACGATTTCCTTCCACCAGTAGCGGGAGCGCGCCAGCCACCACGCGATCGGCGTGCCCACGATCAGCAGCACGACGGTGGTGAGGGCGGCAAGCTCCAGGGTCAGCCGCACCGGTTGCCAGATGTCGGAGGAGAGGTTCATGGGACGCGATAGTCGGAAGGTGTCCACCCTCCCCCGGAGGGGGAAGGTCGCCGCGAATGAAATGAGCGGCGGGGTGAGGTGACAGTGTGGGCGACAATCAAGACCTGTGGTTCACCCCACCCCGTCTCACATCTCGCTGCGCTCATGTGAGCCGACCCTCCCCCGCCAGGGAAGGGTGAAGTAAACCAAGGTGCAGCGTCGATTTGCTTCAAAGCATCATGCCCCTCAGCTCGCCGACTTCGGATCGAGCGCATAGCCGAACTTCTCGATTACCGCGCGGGCCTCCGGGCTTTTCAGGAAGGTCAGGAAAGCGGTCGCGGCCTCGTTGTGCTCGGCCGACTTCAGCAGCACAGCGTCCTGCTTGATCTCGGTGTAGAGATTTTGCGGCACCATCCAGCGCGAGCCGCCGGCATTCGGCATCAGCTGCGACAGCGCGACGAAGCCGAGTTCGGCATTGCCGGTGTCGACGAACTGGAACGCCTGGCCGATCGAGTTTCCCTTGACGATCTTGGACTCCAGCGTGTCGTAGAGCTTGAGCGACTTCAAGGTCTCCACCGCAGCAGCGCCATAGGGCGCGGCCGTCGGATTGGCGATCGCGAGTTTGTTGAACGCGCTGGCCTTCAGCGTCTCCTCGCCCTTCACCGTGTTCGGATCCTTGCTCCACAGCACGAGCTTGCCGATCGCATAGGTGAAGCGGCTGGACGCCACGCCGAAGCCTTCGTCGACCAGCTTCTTCGGCCGCTCATCGTCGGCGGACAGCATGATGCCGAACGGCGCGTTCTCCTTGATCTGGGTGAAGAACTGGCCGGACGCGCCGAAGCTCAGCACTGCGTCATGGCCGGTCTTGGCCTTGAACGCTGCTGCGATCTCCTTTGCCGGCTCGGTGAAATTGGCGGCGACCGCGACATTGACGCTGCCGGCAAACGCCTGCGCGCTCGTCAACAGGGATGCAAGACCGAGGGTGGCGACGAACAGACGACGGCTGAGCTTCATAACGTTCCTCTTCAAATTCGTGCGACTGCCGTGGGGTTCGAGATCAGCTCCGCGGAAGCCCGCTCTCCAGCGCCGCTCCGTCTTCAATCCCAGAGGCGCGCCGCCCGCGTCTCTGCCGGCTGTCCAAGCTCGATCGACACGTCCCGCTGCTCCGCAGGACGGCCGGAAATTACCTGTGCTATATCGCTTTGTATATATCTACGTAGGTCTGAACGGACCCTGAGAATTGAGCGGTCCGCCTCCAGCCTTTGGTCGTCTAGTCCATCTGCTCCCAGAGCTGCCGGACCAGTATGCCGGCGCGTTTCTCGATCGCGGCCGCGGCGTCCAGCGCCAGGTCCTCGCGATAACGGCCCGCGATCAGCTGCACGCCAATCGGCTTGCCGTCATGCAGGGTGACCGGGACAACGGCGCCGGGCAGGCCGAGCACGTTGATCGCCGAGATGAAGCGGAGGTCGTTCCAGAACAGCTCCCGCACGCGTTCGGCGCTGACGGTGTCCTCCCGCGGACCCGGTGTCGGCTGCACCGAGGTCGGCGCCAGCACGATCGGGTAGTCCTCGAAGAACAGCTGCCAAGCGCGGATATGGCCGCTGCGCGCAGCCGTCGCCTTCATCCACCCCTGCAGGTCGAGCGTGCGTGCCTTGGTCTTCATGCCATTCCACGCCTTGTGGAAGTCCTCCGACGTGTTGGCGAGCATATAGGCTTCCTGCAGCACCATGGTCTCGTTGCTGATGATGTCGCACCAGGTCTGCCAGACGCCGGAGATGTCGGGCACCTCGATCTCGCTGACGCGATAGCCGGAGCGTTCGAGCTGATCCGCGGCCTGACGGAGCGCGGCGTGCACGGACGGATCGACATCCATGTCCTCGGGCAGCTTCGCGAGCGCGACCTTGATCGGTCCCTTCGGCTTCGGCCCAACGAGCGGCGCGGGCACCCACCAGGGATCGCGCGGGTCGCGCTGGCTCATGACCTCGAGCGCGAGGCGGACGTCGGCGACGCTGCGCGCCAGCGGTCCTTGCGACGACATCAAATGTGCCAGCATCGGCCGCTCGGCTGCAGCACTCTCGTTGAACGCGGGGATGCGTCCCTGCGTCGGCTTGATGGTGGCGATGCCATTGCAGTGCGCCGGCCAGCGCAGCGAGCCGCCGATGTCGTTGCCATGGGCGATGGTGCCGATGCCGGCGGCGACCGCCGAGCCGGCGCCGCCTGACGAGCCGCCGCAGGTGATGTCGGGATTCCAGGGATTCAACGTCAGCCCGTACAGCGGATTGTCGGTGAAGCCGCGGAACGAAAACTCCGGCGTGTTCGTGAGGCCCAGCACGATCGCTCCGGCCTTCTTGAGGTTGCGCACGACAGGCGCATCTGACGGCGCGATGATGTTGGTCTGCGACGCCACGCCGTTGGTGTTGGCCTGGCCTTCGAAGTCGACGTTCACCTTGATGGTGATTGGGACGCCGTGCAGCAGGCCGAGCGCGCCCTTCTTCGTCAGCGCCTTGTCGGCGGCCTTCGCGGCCTTCAACGCCTCGTCCGTGAGATCGACAATCACAGCATTGAGCTTGGGATTGACCGCGTGCATACGCGCGACATGCGCTTGCGTCACCTCGAACGACGATACCGCGCCTGAGCGGATGGCTGTTGCCGTATCGACTGCCGACCACTGCCAGATCGGTCCCCTGGGCAAGCGGGCCTTGGGAGCGATCGCTTTCTTCGGTGCTTTCGGCGGTGCCGTCTTGCCGACGACTTTCTTGCCGACGGCCTTTTTCGCTGCCTTCACAACGCGAGCCGCAGTCTTCTTGACCTTCTTCACGACTTTCTTCGCCACGTCGCTGCTTCCTTAGCCCTGTCGGAGAATTTAGATGGTGAGCAGGTCGCGAGCTGTTTCGCAGTCGGCTCTCTCACTCGCTTGCGGCAGGCAATTGGATGCCCGGGACAAGCCCGGGCATGACGCGTAACTCAATTGGCAGCGTGATCTTCAAGCGCGCGACATGTCGAGCGGCGGCGTCACGTGCTGCGGGCAGCGGGCTCACATAGGGCGTGCGTGCACGCGCTTCTTCAAGTCGGCCTGTGCGGCATCGATCAGTGCCGGCTCGTTCAGCGCCTTGATGCCGAGTCCGGCCATCGCTTTCGCGGCCTGCACCATTGCCTTGTGCGCGGCCGGGGTCTTGCCCTGCGCCACCACCTGCCAGGTGTGGAACGGCGTGCCGATCGCGACCGTCGGCGCATGCACCTGCACGGTCGGCACCACCCAGCTGACGTCGCCGACATCGGTCGAGCCGATCTGCGGGTTGCGCTTGGCATCGAGCGGCACCAGGAAATCGGCGAGCGGCCGCTCGGCCGGCTCCATGCCGATCGAGTAGTAGACGCGAGGAGATATCCTTGTCGGTCAGCGTCGCCTGGATCTGGCCGGCAAAATCCTTGTCGGCGTCGTCGAAATGCGGCGGCCCGAGCTCTTCCATGATCTTGTACAGCGCCTGCTCCAGCGGCGTGTTCGGCAGGATGTTGGAGACCGCCGAGATGATCTTCATCTCGACCTTGGTCTCCGTCATCAGCGCGGCGCCTTCGCGCGATCTTCTGCACGCGGCCGACCAGCTCGTTCATGCCGGGCAGGTCGCGGGCGCGGATCGAATAGCGCACGCGGGCATGGGCCTGCACGACGTTGGGCGCGATGCCGCCGGTGTCGAGTAGCGCGTAATGCACGCGCGCGTCGCTCGGCATGTGCTCGCGCATGTAGTTGACGCCGACATTCATCAGTTCGACCGCGTCGAGCGCGCTGCGGCCGAGATGCGGCGAGGCCGCCGCATGCGAGGTGCGGCCGGTGAAGATGAAATCGGCGCGGGTGTTGGCGAGCGAGGGCGTCATCACCACCTCCCAGAAGCTGTGAGGGATGCCAGGTGATGGCGATGTCGGCGTCGTCGAAAGCGCCGGAGCGCACCATGAAGGCCTTGGCTGCGCCGCCTTCCTCGGCCGGGCAACCGTAATAGCGCACGCGGCCCGGCACCTTGTTGGCGGCGAGCCAGTCCTTCACCGCGGTGGCGGCGAGCAGCGCCGCCGAGCCGAGCAGATTGTGGCCGCAGCCGTGACCATGGCCGCCGGTTTCGATCGGGCGGTGCTCGGCGACACCGGCCTCCTGGCTCAGGCCGGGCAGGGCGTCATATTCGCCGAGAAAGGCAATGACCGGGCCGCCTTCGCCCCATTCGCCCATCAGCGCGGTCGGGATGCCGGCGACGTTCTCGGTGATGCGAAAGCCCTGATGGCGCAGCTCGGCGAGATGCTCGGCGGAGGAGCGCGCCTCGGTGTAGCAGACCTCGGGCATCGCCCAGACCCTGTCGCTGAGGTCGATGAAACGCGGCTTGATCTCGTCGATGCCACGCCAGATGTCGCTGCGGTTGTCCATCTCAGGTCCTTGAAGTGTGAGGGTCTTGCAGATGACGTCATCGTTACCAGCTTCATTTTGGTCCGCCTAGCGACCGCGGATGGCAACAGCCATGCGGCGCGATGGCGGACGCCCTCCGGCCGTGGAATCTGATCACATTGTGTGCAGTGCAGCGTGCAATTTGCCGCTTCCCGCGGCGTTTGGGCGTCGCGTAGCGAATGCAGCTGTTCCCGATCTCGATGTGCTAACACCGGACCGTTCTTATCTTGTCGAGCGAGTATGCCCATGACCGAGACCGCCTGGAACAGATTGCCTGCCGAAGGCCTGCGGGCGCTTGCCGCGCAGATGCGATCGTGCTGCTGCCGGTCGCGTCGACCGAACAGCATGGGCCGCATCTGCCGACCGGCGTCGACGATTTCCTCTGCAGCGAAGTGTGCCGGCGCACTGCGGCGCAACTCGCACCGGATTGTCCCGTCGTCGTCGCGCCGACTGTATGGTGTGGTCTCGCCGATCATCACGTCGCCTTCGGCGGCACCTTCACCTTGAGCCTGGCGACCTACTACGCGGTGCTGAAAGATCTTTGCCGCTCGATCCTGAATGCGGGATTCAAACGCATCGTCATCGTCAACGGCCATGGCGGCAACATCCAGGCGCTCGGTACGTTCGTCGGCGAGCTGACGCGCGAGCTCGGCGCGCCGATCGCGGCCACGACCTACTTCATGGAAGGGCACACCGCGATGGCGGAGATCCTCGAGGACCAGCAGGGCGTCATGCATGCCTGCGAGGCCGAGACCTCGATGATGATGGCCGTCCATCCGGATCTCGTGAACGCCGACAAGCTCGCAGACGCGCATGGGCCGAGCTTCAACATATTGGGCTCGCTGGTGCCATCGCTGAAGCGCTTCCATTCCTTTGCCGAGCTGACTGCCTCCGGCGTCGCCGGTGATGCGCGCAGGGCGTCCGCGGAAAAGGGTGAGAAGCTGCTTGAAGTTTGCGCCTCGGCGCTCGCCGCACGGCTTCGTGCCGGCGAGCCGTGGGCGACACCACAAGCTGCGAGCTGATAACCGCTCGCGTTCAGCGGGTCGGTCGCCGGCGATCAACGCAGAGGGAACTCGCCCGAGAATCGGCAGATGCGTTGTCAATGCCGGCGTTGCACGGATATTCGTTCGTCGCGGTGCTGACCCGCTTGTGCAGAAAACCTTCTCCGCTTGCTCGTGCCGAGAGACTCACCTTAGATCGTGAGCATTCGGCGCGTGATCGCCGCGGGTCGAGTCCCATTCATCGTCTTCACTCATGATCGGCGTCTGCACGATATGCTCAAGCCTGCCCAAGAGAAGCCTGCCAAGGACCTGCCGCAGAGCGGCTATGCCGTCGTCGTCGATGGCCAGATCAAGACCGAGTTCAAGACCAAGGAAGGCGCCGAGACCGGCGCGCGGGATCTGAAGCGGCGCTTTCCGATGCTGCAGATCAAGGTCTATGACGCCGAGACCAAGCAGATCCAGGACATCGAGCTGGCGCGAGCCTGATTCGTATCCATAAGGGCGTTCTCGCGCGACAAACACCATCGGCATCTGCGCGGAGATCACGCGCGATCAAACAGATCAGCGCGTGCCGTAGGCGCGGTCGCCGGCGTCGCCGAGGCCGGGCACGATGAAAGCGTTGTCGTCGAGGCCTTCATCGATCGCGGCGGTCCAGATCGGCACGTCCGGATGCAGGCCGCGCGCACGCTCGACGCCTTCGGGCGCGGCGATCATGTTGACCATGCGGATGTCCTTGGCGCCGCGCTCCTTCAGGCGATCGATCGCGGCGACCGCGGTGTTGCCGGTCGCCAGCACCGGCGAGACGACGACGGCGAGCCGTTCGCTGAGATCGGACGGCGCCTTGAAGAAATATTCCACGGCGGCGAAACTCTGCGGCTCGCGGTACAGCCCGATATGCGCGACGCGCGCGGTCGGCACCAGATCGAGCATGCCGTCGACGAAGGTGACGCCGGCGCGCAAGCACCGGCACGAACACCAGTTTCTTGCCGGCGATCTTGGCCGACTGCATGTGCGCGAGCGGCGTCTCGATCTGAACCTCGGTCAGCGGCAGGTCGCGCGTGACCTCGTAGCACAGGAGCATGCCGATCTCCTTCAGCAGCTCCCGGAATGATTTGGTCGAGATCGATTTGTCGCGGAGCAGCGTCAGCTTGTGCTGAACCAGCGGATGATCGACAACCGTGACGCCTTCCATGGTTCATTGTCTCCTACGCTTCGCCCGTCATTGCGAGGAGCGAAGCGACGAAGCAATCCAGACTTCCGTCCTGACGCTGGATTGCTTCGCTTCGCCCGCAATGACGATTCCGCGATCATGCTAAAACACCGTGCCGTCGCTGATCACCTTGAGCGGCGGCGCGCCGTCGGCGCGCGCTCGAAGGCGAGCTTGCGGCCGGCGGCCCAGGTGCCGCCTTCGAGAATTCTTGCGAGCGGCAGGCTGCTCGGCATCCTGGCCGAGCCGCTGCCGGATCACGGCCGCGAGGCGATCGAGCAGGGCCACGGTCAGCGCGCGCCATTCGACCACCAGCGGCGAATCCACCGCATGTGCGCGCGCCGCATCGTCGGCATCGCGCAAGCATCAAGCACGCCGCCATCGACGAACAGGCCGCCATTGCGATACTCGGCCAATCCGGTAAGGCCGTCGATATTGACGCACCTCGACGCCGGCGCGCTGCAGCGGCTCGATCAGCGAATAGGTCATCCATTGCGACAGCTTGTGCAATGGCATCAGGCCGCTTGTCGTGTCGTTGGTCACCAGCGCCGGATGCCGCCAGCAATCGCCGAGCGCGACGCCCTCGAGCGTGATGCGCGACGGCCAGATCGGCCCAAGCTGCATCAGGAGCTCCGACAGGATGGTTGCGGCCTCGATGCGGCCATTGCTGGCTTGCGCAACGAGATGATCGAACAGGCCGCCGGGCCGCGCGGCGTCCTTGATCGCGAAGACACTCAGGCTTGCATGCGATGAGCGTCGCCGAGCCGTGCGCAACAATTCGGCGCGGCCGTCGAGACCGACCAGCGGATTGTCGGCATCGACCTGAAAGCCCTGTTCGAGGTCATCGACCGAAAGCGTGCTTGAGCTTGTCCGCATCGGCGCGCAGCGGCTTGGCCGGCGCGGGCCGAGAATACGCCACGCGCGAACATGTCGAGGCTGGCGAGCGCCAGTCCCTCGGAGCGGCCGATGCGCTTTCCGGTCGTCGCATCGTGATAGCGCCAAGCCGGGCCTGCGCCGGCATCGAGCAGGACGCTTGATATCGCGAGATCGAACTCGGCGCGGGCGCGCGCCGCCGCATCGGGCCATGTCACCTTGTCGGCGATCGCAGCCCAGCGATCCCTGCCGTCGATGACGAAATGACGCCAGCGCGAATGGAAAGGAACGTCGCCGGTCGGATAGGCTTTTTGCGTCACCGCGATCACGAGATCGGCGACGGCGTCCAGTTTGCTGAGATCGATGCGAAAATGCGGCAGCCCGTCCTGAAGGCCGAGCGCGAGCAATTTGTGCGCTCGCTCGCGTACTGCACCAGCCGTAAGAAGCGAAATTGCCTCGACCATGTCCGCGCGTCGATCAGTATTTTTCCAGGGAGCGCCCGACGGTGTCGCCGAGCTCTTGCGGCTTCTGCGGCTCCAGCGAGAAATAGCCGGCGGCCTTCTTGGCGGCCATCTCGACATGCGCATCGGCCGGGATCAGCTCATCCGGGATCGGCACGCGCTCAACGATGTCCACACCCTGGCCGACCAGCGCGTCATATTTCATGTCGCTCATCGAGACGAAGCGGTCGATCCGGGTGATGCCCATCCAGTGGATCACATCCGGCATCAGCTGCTGGAAGCGTGCATCCTGCACGCCGGCGACGCATTCGGTCCGCTCGAAATAGGCGGCTGCGGCGTCGCCGTCCTCCTGACGCTTGCGCGCATTGTAGACCAGGAATTTGGTGACCTCGCCGAGCGCGCGGCCTTCCTTGCGGTTGTAGACGATGATGCCGAGGCCGCCGGTCTGGCCCGCGCGCACGCATTCCTCGATGCCGTGGATCAGATAAGGCCGGCAGGTGCAGATATCGGAGCCGAACACGTCAGAGCCGTTGCATTCGTCATGCACGCGGCAGGTGATCTGCGTGCGCTGATCGCGCAGCTTGTCGACGTCGCCGAACAGATAGACTGTGGTGCCGCCGATCGGCGGCAGGAACACCTGCAGGTCCGGCCGCGTCACCAGCTCCGGATACATGCCGCCGGTCTGCTCGAACAGGCCGCGGCGCAGATGGGTCTCGCTGGTGCCGAAGCGCTGCGCGACACCGGGCAGGTACCAGACCGGATCGATCGCGATCTTCGTCACCGAGACGCTGCCATTGGCATGGACGACCTCGCCATCATTGACGAGTCGTTTTGCCGCCAGCGCCGCGTGAAGCTCGGGCAGGTCAAGCCGGGCCTTGGTGATGGCAATGGTCGGCCTGATGTCGATGCCTTCGGCGATCTCGGCGCCGAAATTCTCGGCCACCAGATGACCCCACGGATCGAGCGCGACGATCTTGGCTGGATCGGTCCATTGCGGGAATGGGCCGATGGTCGCGGCCGGGTAGGTGTTGGTGAGATCAGGACGGCGGATCGGATCGAGCGCGCCCGAGGAGACGGCCAGTGCCCGATAGACGGTATAGGAGCCGCCATGGCTGCCGATCACGTTGCGATCCTGCGGCCGTGATACGGTGCCGATGATCGGGCCGCGCTCGCGCGCCGTCCCGGCACCCCATTGCAGCGGGAAGTTATGCTTGGCGCCGGGCACCGGATGCGAGGTGAGCCGGATGTGATCAGTCCGATTGGAGCGCGTCATTGCAGAGCCCCTAGAAGCAGAGCTGCCCCCCAAAACAGCAACGGCCCGCCGAGATGACGGGCCTGAACGGGAAGTAGCAAATAGTTTCCATACAGCAATATAGCAGCTTTTGCGCGGAAAACAAGGCTATCAAGCTACACGCGGCGGGCCTGCGCAGGTGCAAAAGCCAAGCTCATTCGCGGGCACATTGAAGACCGGCTGGCCGCACACCTTTCCGCTTCCTGAACAAAGTATGACGAATGCGTAGTACTCCGGTGACGACAATGGCATAGCATTTGCTTTTTCGTGAGCCTCGTGAGCGGGACGCGCTCATGGCTGACAGCGGTGACTTCAGATGGACCTGATCATTCGCAACGCATCGCTCTGGCAGGACGGCGAGCTTCGCCGCGCCGATATCGGCATTGCCGGCGGCGCTATCGTGGCGATCGAAGCCATCGTTGCAGGCGGACGCGCCGGCGCGCGATGCCGAAGGTTGCCTCGTCGTGCCCGGCCTGATCGAGACCCACATTCATCTCGACAAGACCTGCATCCTCGATCGCTGCCGCATTCAGGAGGGCACCGTCGCGGAGGCGGTGCGCGAGACCGCGGCGGCCAAGCGCAACTTCACGGTAGACGACGTCTATGCGCGGGCGAAGCAGACGATCGAGCGCTGCATCAGCCACGGCACCATGCGCATGCGCACCCATGTCGAGCTCGATCCCGGCATCGGCATGACCGGCTATGAGGCGATCGAGCAATTGAAGCGCGACTATGCCTGGGCGCTGGATCTGGAGCTCTGCGTGTTTCCGCAGGAGGGACTCACCAACTATCCCGGCACCGAGGAGCTCCTGATCGAAGGCCTGCGCAGGGGCGCGCGGACCATCGGGGCCGCGCCTTATTTCGATGCCGATCCGCCGGCGCAGATTGATCGCATCTTTGCCATCGCGCGCGAGTTCGACGCCGAGATCGACATGCATCTCGATCTCGCCGAGACGCTCGACGGCATGCAGATCGAATATGTCTGCCGCAAGACCGAGAATATGGCTGGGGCGGCCGTGTCGCGGTCGGCCACGTCACGCAGATGTCGCTGTTGCCGCCGGATCGCTTCAACGCGATCGCAGCTCAGCTCGCCAATGCCGGCGTCGCCGTCACCGTGTTGCCGTCGACCGATCTGCATCTGATGGGCCGGGCGCAGGATCATGCGATCCCGCGCGGCGTGGTGCCGCTCGAACCGCTGCGTGCCGCCGGCGTCACCTGCTCGATCTCCACCAACAATGTGCTGAACCCGTTCACGCCCTATGGCGACGGCTCGCTGGTGCGCATGGTCAACCTCTACGCCAATGTCTGCCACGTCTCGCGTCCCGACCATCTCGCCGGCTGTCTCGACATGATCACGACAGACGCGGCGCGACTGATGCGGCTCGACGATTACGGCATCAAGGTCGGCAACCAGGCTGATCTGGTCTGCTTCGATGCGCACGACCCGACCGAGGCGGTGGCGACCCTGGCGCAGCCGCTGTGGGGCCTCAAGCGCGGCCGGCCGTCATTCACGCGGACGCCGGCCGGTGCTGCACGCGCCGTTGTGAGAGCGTAGATCCATGGGACTAACACCCACGACAGACCCCGTCGATCTTGCGTTTGACTGCTTCGTCGTTCGAAGGACTTGGAACAAATACAAATTCCGCCGATAGCTTGTACGGCACCGCGAGACTTCCTGGGACAGGCGGGAAAGGCTGGATGCGCCGGAGAGCAGCCAGAATGTCCGCCTCTTCAGCAGCGGAGACGGCGTTCTTGGGAATTGCAGCGTCCAGCAGTTTGCCGTCGCGATCAATCGTAAGATCTACCCGTACTGCGGCCCGCCGTGTTCTCAAGGATCCCGGGAACGCCGAAGAATGCGCCGATACGTAACTGGCGAGCTTCCCGTCGAACGCCCGATCGCCCGCATGCGCCGAAGACGATCCGAACAGCGCAATCAGAAAACAACAAATCAAAAATCGCATTGCAAGCCAGTCCGATGAATTGAGCGGACTGTAGCTCAGGCGATGGCTGCCGTCGCGAAAAAACTTTTCAACTGGCGAACGACCCCGGCGATTGCGCCGGGGTCGCCTTCGTCAACAATGATCAATCCGCCTCGTAGCCGTAGACCTCCGGCAGGATGAAGATCGCGGCCAGCAATCCGATCAGCGGGAAGATCGCGACGAACAGCGTCGCGCCGGCCTGGCCGATCGCGGTGAACAGCGACGGGAACAGGAAGATCGCCAGGAACGACGGCAGCTTCACGAACATGTAGGCGAAGCCGCTGACGCCGTGCCGCGATAGCGCGGGCGCGCCACCATGGTCGGGATCGTCATGCAGTTCGAGGCGTCCCAGTAATGGCCCCACAGCATGCCGGCGGCGGCGAAGGGCAGCGATGTAGTTGTGGCCGGTGTAGAGCGCGCCGGCCGCGATCAGCAGTGAGACCAGCACGATGCCGAAGCCGGCGATGCTGATGCCGCGATGGCCGATCTTCGGCGTCAGCAGCGGCCCGACCCAGCCCGACACTGCCGCGAGGCAGAACAGCGCCATGGTGACGAGGTTGTTGCCGAGCACGCTGGAGACGCCGACCATGGTGAACAGCACCGGCAGATAGAAGCGCGAAGGTGGAGAACTCGCTGCCCTGGGCGAAGCAGGCGATCCAACCGTAGAGCGTGGCGCGCCAGCGCACCGGATCCTTGCGCAGGTCGGCGATGAAAGCCGCGGTCGAGGGCTTGGGCAGCACAACGTCCTGGTTCGGCAGCATCGCCAGATCGTCGTTGTACATCTGCTTGGCGACCGCCTTGGCTTCCCTGAAGCGGCCCTTCTGCACCAGCCACACGGCCGTCTCCGGCACGTCGTGGCGCAGCAGCAGGATGATCAGCGCCGGCACCGCGCCGAGCCCGAGCACGACGCGCCACACCCATTGATGGTCGACGTCGAGGACGAGAAACACCGCGATCACCGCCAGCGTCAGCACCTCGCCGACAGCGAACATGAACTGCCAGCGGTTGCCCATCACCTCGCGCTCGCCCTTGGCCATGGACTCCATGATGTAGGTGTAGCCGGTCGAGATGTCGCGAGCCGAGCGGGATGCCGAGCAGGAAGCGGATGATGATCAGCCAGGTCATGCTGGGCACGAACGCCTGCGCCAGCGCCAGCACGATGAACATGATCATCGTCGACAGGAACATGACGCGGCGGCCGATCTTGTCCGACAGCCAGCCGCCGATCAGGGCGCCGATCAGCGCACCGCCCTGGGTGCCGGCGGCGGCGAGCCCGAGTTCCAGCGCGCCGGGATTGTACTGCTCCTTGACGAAGATCAGCACGAAGGCGATCGAATAGAGGTCCCAGGCCTCGACCAGGATCGAGGCCATCATCAGCCAGCCGACCCGGTTGCCCTTCGGGCTGTAGTTCTTCACCAGATAGCGCACGGCGTTGTCGATTGCCGTCTGCTGCGGCAGTGGATCGTTGGCGGTGATGGTACTCATGAAGGTCCTCTTCGTTGGCGTGATGGCGTGCAGTTCAAATCAGCGGCAGCGGCTCGATGTTGCAGTCGAGCAGGCCGGGATCGATGCCCGTGGTCATGTCGGCGAACATCTGGTCCATGAAGTCGATCAGCGCGTCGCTGGCCTTCACGGCGGCCGATGCGCGCTGGCCTGCGACGGCATTCAGGATGGCGACGTGGCGATCGATGGTGCCGGTGAGATCATGGTCCGGCAGCAGCCGGTGATAGATGAAGCCGATGCGGCGGTAGATCGTGTGCAGCGGCCGCATCGTGTGCGCCAGGAACGGCTCGCCGGAGGCGGCGAGCACCAGCGCATCGATGCGGCGGTCGAACTGATTGAACTCGTCGATCGAGACGCTGGCGCGCCGCTCGCTCAGCACGCGCTCGATCTGCTGCATCTGGTTGCGGTGCGAGAGGCTGGCGCGCTCGGTCGCCAGGCGGATGACGAAGCGCTCCATGTCGCGCCGCAGGCCCAGCAGCAGGCGCTCGCGGGCGAGATCGATCGGCGCCACCTGCAGGCCATGGCGCGGGCGGATCAGGATCAGCGTGTCGGTCGCAAGCCGGTTGACCGCGCTGTGCACCGGTGTGCGGCCGAAGCCGGTGATGTCCTGCAGCTCCTGCACGGTGAGATAGCGGCCCGGCTTCAGCGTGCAATTGACCAGCAGCTCCTCGATCTTGAGGTAAGCGGCCTCGAACAGATTGCCTGCGCCGCGTTGTTGCGGCGCGTCATCCGCATCCGGCCTTGCGAGCTTGAGAGCGCCCTTGCGTTGCGCCATGTCGCTGTCCTCGGTGCTTCCTCTTGGGATGGCGTCTTTGCGCGCGACCCGTGATCAGCAATAAACATATTGTGATATATTACAAGAGGGCGTATGGCTGCGAAAAGCCTGTTAGACATGCGCGCAAAGTCGCGCCCCGTGGAGGAAAACCAGTGAAGATCACTGCGATCGAGACCCTGCGCACCGAGGAATTCGCCAACGTCATCTGGGTCCGCATTCACACCGATAGCGGCATGATCGGGCTGGGCGAGACGTTCTATGGCGCCGGCGCGATCGAGGCGCAGATCCACGACACCTTCGCCAGCCGCCTGCTCGGGCGCGATCCCCTGAGGATCGAGGCGATCCATCGCGACATGCTCAATCTGCCGATGGCGCAGTCCTCGACCGGCGTCGAATATCGCGCGGCTTCTGCGATCGACATCGCGCTGTGGGACCTGTTCGGCAAGGTCTGTAACCAGCCGGTGCACCAGATGCTCGGCGGCCTCTGCCGCGACAAGCAGCGCATCTACAACACCTGCGCCGGCACGCGCTATGTGCGCTCGACCAATATCAGCCCGGTCTCGAACTGGAGCCTGGAGACGGACAGCCCCTATGAGGACCTCGACGGCTTCATGAACCGCGCCGACCAGCTGGCCGAGAGCCTGCTGGAGAGCGGCATCTCGGCGATGAAGATCTGGCCGTTCGATCCGGCCGCGCAGGAGAACCACGGCCTCTACATCACATCAGCGCAAATGAAGCAGGCGGTCGAGCCGTTCGAGAAGATTCGCAAGGCGGTCGGCGACAAGATGGAGATCATGGTCGAATTCCACTCCCTGTGGAATCTGCCGACCGCAAAGCAGATCGCGCGCGTGCTGGAGGCCTACAAGCCCGACCTGGTACGAGGACCCGATCCGGATGAACTCGCCGCAGGCGCTGGCCGAATATGCCCGTTCGACCGACGTCTGGGTCACCGCGAGCGAGACGCTCGGCTCGCGCTATCCCTACAAGGACATGCTCGATCGCGATGCCGCCCATGTCGTGATGGCGGACCTGTGCTGGACCGGCGGCCTCACCGAGGGACGCAAGATCGCGGCGATGGCCGAGACCTATCACCGGCCCTTTGCTCCCCACGACTGCATTGGCCCGGTCGGCTTCATTGCCGCCGTGCACATGTCGTTCAGCCAGCCCAACACGCTGATTCAGGAATCGGTGCGCGCCTTCTATAACGGCTGGTACAACGAGCTCGTCACAACCATGCCCGTGATCAAGGATGGTTTCGTCTATCCGATGGAAGGGCCGGGCCTCGGCGTCGATCTGCTTCCCGCGGTATTCGATCGCTCCGATCTCACCGTCCGCCGCAGCGAGGCGTAAAGGCCGGTCAGTGCGCTGCCCGGCGGGTTTGCGCGACGGTGGTAGCGGTCCCGTTTGTCAGGAGACTGGTTAGCGCGGTCTCCACAGCTCCCGTGAAGCGGGGGTCGGCGGGCAGGTCATTGCCGAAGATCGATGTCAGGGACAGCAGTGCGGGCGCAAGCCGGTTCGCGACCGGGCCGGCCTCGTCGGCAAGCGCGCGCAGGCGGGGCGCCAGCGGATCGCGCAGCTCGACCGGCTGTCCCTGCTCGTCGGTGCCGCTGACGTAGCGCATCCACCCGGCGACCGCGAGCGCAAGCCGCGTGATCGGCAGCCCGCGCGCCAGCCGGTCGCGGATGGTGCCGAGCAGGCGCTGTGGCAACTTCTGCGAGCCGTCCATCGCGATCTGTGAGGTCCGGTGCTTCAGCGCCGGATTGCGGAAGCGCGCAAGCAGCGCGGCGCGATAGGCAGCAACATCGAAACCGCCGAGCGCGGGCAGCGTCGGCGTGACCTCCTCGCGCATCATGTCCTCGACGAACGCGGCGAGATCAGGCTCCGCCATGGCTGCGGCAACCGTCGGACATTCCGTGAGATAGCCGAGATAGGCGAGCGTCGAATGCGCCCCGTTGAGAAGCCGCAGCTTCATCAGCTCGAACGGAGCAACGTCGCGCACGAATTGCGCGCCGCTGCGGTCCCATGCCGGACGGTCGCCACCGAAATCGTCCTCGATGACCCATTGGCTGAAGGGCTCGGTGACGATCGGCCAGGCGTCGTCGAGGCCGAGCGCAGCGCGGACGTCGTCGCAATCGGCGTCCGTGGTGGCCGGCACGATGCGGTCCACCATGGTCGAGGGAAAGCGAACCTCGTCCGCGATCCACTTTGCAAGATCGCGGTCGGTCAGATCGGCGAAGGCAATGACGAGGCCGCGCAAGGTGTGGCCATTGGCCGGAAGATTGTCGCAGGCGAGCACCGTGTAGGGTGGCAGTCCGTGCTGCCGCCGCAGCCGCAACCCGCCGACAATGACGCCGAGCGTGCTGCGCGGTTGGGTGTGGTGAAGGCTATCGTGACGGATGTCCGGATCATCGGCGCGCAGCGCGCCGGTTGCCGGATCGTGGCTGTAGCCCTTCTCGGTCACGGTGGTGGAGACGATGCGAACAGTGGGATGGGCGAGACGCGCGAGCAGGCCCGCCGGATCTTCGGGCGCCACAGTGAGGCCGGTGAGCGCGCCGATCACCCGGCGTTCGTGGCCGGCACCGTCACTGGCGGTCACGCTGTAGAGGCCGCCCTGTGGCTGAAGCGCGTCGCGCGCCTCGGGCGAGCGCAGCGAGACGCCGAGGATGCCCCAACGCGGATCGTCCTTGAGCAGCGCGTCGGTATAGACAGCCTGGTGGCCGCGATGGAAAGCGCCGAGCCCGAGATGGACGATCCCGGTCGCAATCGTCGCGCGATCGTAGTCCGGCTTGTCAATGCCGGCGTGCAGGCGGTGGAGCGTGGCGGGGCTGAGGCGGTCCATGGCCGTGCCAGAAAGGTTGGGTCAGAAGATGAGCTGCACTTTGCAGCATTCGGTCTGATTGTGCTCGAACGTGTCGAACGCGGTGGTGTAGTTGTCGAGCCCAAAGCGATGGGTGATCAGCCGCTCCGGCTGCAGGGCGCCGCTGGCGAACCAGTCGATCACCTTCGCGAACTTGCCGCTGTTGAGCCGCGAGGCGTGGATCGCCAGCTCCTTGGCCGTGACCTTCTGCTGCACAATGGTCGACGGCTCGGCCGAGAAGCCGAGCAGGCCGATGCGCGCGGCCGGCGAGGCGATCTCGATCGCCTCGGTGAGGATAGCGGGATGGCAGGCGGCATCGATGATCAGCGTCGGCTGCAATGAGGCCGCCGCCAGCGCCGCGGGCAGCGCGGTTTGCGCCGTGTTGATGACGCGGTCGGCGCCATTGTGCCGCGCTGCTTCGAGTCTCGCCTCGATGCGGTCGGTCACGATCAGCTCTTTGACGCCATAGACGCGTTTGAGCACCTGGATTACGGTCAGCCCGATCGGGCCTGCGCCGTAGACCAGCGCGACGTCGGATGCGAAGACGCGCGTATGGTCGGTGATGTTGGAGGCGATCGAGAATGGCTCGACCAGCGGCGCTTTGTCGTCGTCGACACTGTCGGGCAGCAGATGCAAATTGCCGACCGGCACGCAGGCATATTCGGAGAAGCCGCCGTCGCGATGCACGCCGAGCACCTGCAGATGGGCGCAGACGTTGGGCCGGCTGACGGAGCAGGGATAGCAGGTGCCGCAGGCGATGACGGGATCGATCACGACGCGCGCGCCGGGGCGGGCGGCGACGCCGTCGCCGAGCTTCTCGATGCGACCGAAGAATTCATGGCCGATCACGCGCGGATAGCGCGCGAACGGGTTGTTGCCGTGCAGGATGTGGATGTCGGAGCCGCAGATGCCGGCGCGTTCGACCTTGATGCGGACCTCGCCCGGCGCAGGCTCCGGGATTGGACGCGTTTCGACCGACAGCCGGCCTGGCCGCTCCACTACGAGGCTTTTCACGCATTCCTCCATCGGATGGCTCACCTGGTCGTGAGTTGATCTCGTATAGCAAATCGAAAACTTGGATACAAGTTTTCGATTGAAAGGTCATTTGGTATCCATTAAGGGTGAGCGTCATAGAAACAAGAGAATGGCCCCGCAGCGGGCCGACAGGGGAGGTTTGTCATGTCGATGTCTCGCCGCGGCTTCGTCGGTACTGCGCTTGCGGGTTCTTCAATTCTGGCGTTCGGGTCGGCCCGGGCCGCATCGGCCAAGTACCGCCTTCGCTACGGCACCGCATTTCCAGCGAGCCATCCCGGTGTCGTCCGCATCGTCGAAGCCGCTGACGTCATCAAGAAGCAGACCAACGGTGCGGTCGATCTGCAGGTTTATCCGAACAGCCAGCTCGGCAGCGAGCCCGACATGTTCTCGCAGGCCCGCGCCGGTGCGCTCGACTTCATGTCGACCTCGGGCGTGAATCAGACCGTGGTTCCGATCGGCGGTATCAACGCAGTCGCCTTTGCCTTCGAAAGCTACGACCAGGTCTGGTCGGCGATGGACGGCGATCTCGGCAACCATGTGCGCGGCGAGTTCGCCAAAGTCGGCCTGCACGTGCTGCCGAAATGCCTCGACAACGGCTATCGCAACATCACGTCGAGTGCGAAGCCGATCGCCTCACCCGATGACCTCAAGGGCTTCAAGATCCGTGTGCCCGGCAATCCGCTCTGGGTGACGCTGTTCAAGACGCTCGGCGCTGCGCCGACGCCGATCAATTTCGGTGAGCTTTATGCGGCGCTGCAGACCCGCATCGTCGACGGCCAGGAGAATCCGCTGGCATTGATCCAAAGCGCCAAGCTCTACGAGGTGCAGAAGTACATCGCGCTGTCCGGCCACATCTGGGACGGTCACTACATCTTCGCCAATGCGACGCGCTGGGACAGTCTGCCCGCCGACGTCAAGGATGCGATCACGGCCGCGCTGTCCGATGCCGCCCTCAAGGAGCGGCAGGACATCCAGAGCTTCAACGAGAAGGCGCAGACCGAGATGCAGGGCGCCGGCGTCGTCTTCAACAAGGTTGATACCAAGCCGTTCCGCGACGTGCTGCGCACCGCCGGCTTCTATGCCGAATGGAAGACGAAGTTCGGCGCCGAGGCCTGGGCCCTGCTGGAGAAATCCGTCGGCCAGCTCTGAGCCGATCGCCGTCGCATCGTTGATGCGTGTCCGCACGCGCGGACGTGAGCAAGATCTTGCAGGGGAGGAGGCAATGACTGTTGACGCCACAGCGACGACCTCTGTGCCGTCGCATAGCGCATTCGCGCGTTTCGACCATGTGCTCGGCCGCACGGTCGAGGCGCTCGCTGCCGCCCTCGTCCTCGCCGAACTGGTGCTGCTCGGCGCGGCGACTGCGGCGCGCTACGTCTTCGATGCGCCGCTGGTCTGGTCCGACGAGCTCGCCACGGTGCTGTTCGTCTGGCTCGCAATGCTCGGGGCTGTCGTGGCGCTCCGCCGCTCCGAGCACATGCGGCTCACCGCCTTCGTGCGCGCTTTATCGCCGGCGTGGCGGGCGCGCGCCGACGCGCTCGGCCTGATGCTGGTCTGCACGGTCCTGATCGCGCTGGTGATGCCGTCCTGGGATCACCTTCAGAGTCATCTGATCGGCCAGATGCCGGTGCTCGAGATCAGCGAGGGCTATCGCGAGGCCGCGATGCCGGCGGGCGTGCTGCTGATGCTGCTCACCGCGGTGGACCGGCTGATCAAGCAGGCGAGTCCCTGGCAGATCGTCGGTGCGCTCGCCCTGGTGCTGGCCGGGGCCGGCGCGTTCCATGCCGCGGCCCCCGTGTTGGAGGATCTCGGCAACGCCAATCTGCTGATCTTCTTCTTTGCCCTCGTCGCAGCCGCGATGGTGGTCGGCACGCCGATCGCCTTCACGTTTCTGCTCGCGACGGTCGCCTATCTGCATTTCAGCACGACCGTGCCGGTCCTGATCGTACCCGGCCGGGTCAGCGAGGGCATGTCGCACATGGTGCTGCTCGCGGTGCCGATGTTCGTGCTACTCGGCGCGCTGATCGAGATTGCGGGGTTGGCGCGGGCGATGATCGCATTCCTGGTCTCGCTGATCGGCCATCTGCGCGGTGGCCTGCAATATGCGCTGCTCGGCGCGATGTACCTGGTCTCGGGCATTTCCGGTGCCAAGGCTGCCGACATGGCGGCAGTCGCGCCGGCGCTGTTTCCGGAGATGAAGCGACGCGGCAGCTCGGAAGGGGACCTCGTGTCGCTGCTGTCGGCTTCCGCCGTGATGTCGGAGACGATCCCGCCCTCGATCGTGCTGATTACGGTCGGGTCTGTCACCGGTGTGTCGATCGCCGCGCTGTTCACCGGCGGCCTCCTGCCGGCGGTCGTCGGCCTGGTCGCGCTCGTGGTCGTCGTCTTCATGCGAACGCGCAAGGAAGACATGAGCGGCGCGCAGCGTTTCGATGTGCGGACACGGTTGCGCCTGTTCGCGATCGCCATCCCAGGTCTGGGCCTTCCGATCGTGATCCGTTCGGCGGTCGTCGAGGGTGTCGCCACTGCGACCGAGGTCGCGGCCATCGGCGTCATCTACACCGTGCTGGTCGGCATCTTCTTCTATCGCCAGTTCGACTGGAAGCGCGTCTATCCGATCCTGGTCGATACGGCGTCGCTGTCAGGTGCGATCCTGCTCGTCGTGGGAGCTGCGACGGGCATGGCCTGGGCGCTGACGCAGTCCGGCTTCTCCCAGCAGCTCGTCGATCTCATGGTCGCAGTGCCGGGCGGCCGCTGGGGCTTTCTGCTGATCTCGGCGCTCGCTTTCGTCGTGCTGGGCAGCGTGCTCGAAGGCGTGCCGGCGGTGGTGTTGTTCGGGCCGCTGCTGTTTCCGATCGCGCGCATGATGGGCGTGCACGAGGTGCATTATGCTATTATCGCGGTGTTCGCGATGGGCCTCGGCCTGTTCACGCCGCCCTTCGGGGTCGGCTTCTATCTGGCCTGCGCGATCGGTCGCGCCTCGCCCGATGACGTCATCCGGCACGTCTGGCCGTATCTTGCCGCGCTCGTGGTTGCGCTGCTCCTGATCGTGTTCCTGCCCTGGATATCGATCGGCTTCCTGTGAATCGGATACACTGGCGCGATGAATGACGACCTGTCACCGCTGACGAGGATGAACGGCAAGGCCGGACGGCGGCTGGCCGACCAGGTCTATGAGCGGTTGCTCGACGACATCGTCTCGGGCGCGCTGCCGCCGGGAACGCCGATGGCCGAGCTCGACCTGTGCGAGCAGCTTGGCGTCAGCCGGACGCCGGTGCGCGAGGCGCTGATCAAGCTCGCAGACGTCGATCTGGTGCGCATCTATCCGCAGAGCGGCAGCGTCGTCGCGCCGGTGTCGCGCGAGGCGTTCGGCGAGGCCCAGTTCATCCGCGAGCATCTGGAATGCGCGCTGGTCGCGGAGGCCGTGCGCTACATCGACGCGACGTCGCTACGCGAATTAAACGAATTGATCGAGCGCCAGCAGGCGGCCGCGACGCCGGCGGAATTCTACGCCCATGACGAGGCGTTCCATCAGACTATCGCCCGCACCAGCCGGCATCCGCATGTCTGGCAGGTGATCCGCCAGACCAAGGTTCATTTCGATCGTGTCCGTCACCTCACTTTGCAGGAGGATGCCGGCCACATTCCGCTCCTGATCGCGCAGCATCGGGAGATCCTGGATGGGCTCGCCGCCTGCAACGAGGCCCAGGCCGTCGCAGCGATGCGCCGCCATTTGCGCGAGGTGTTCCGTCGCGCCGACGGCATTTTCGCGCGACAGGAGGAAATCGCCCAAGCCGAGACCCGCACGCGGGCGCGGCGGCGACGTGATCACGCATAGCATGTTACGGGCCGCGGCCCGGCGACATGCAGTTGAGGAAGGTGGATGACATGGAACAGACCTGGCGATGGTTCGGACCCGACGATCCCATCACTTTGCCGCAGGTGCGCCAGACCGGCGCGACCGGCATCGTCACGGCGCTGCACCACATTCCCTACGGCGTGGTGTGGAGCAAGGACGAGATCGTCAAGCGTATCGCGATAATCGAAGCGGATTCCTCGCTGCGGCTGCGCTGGAGCGTCGTCGAAAGCCTGCCGGTCGCGGAAGCGATCAAGCTCGGCGAGGGCGACCTCGCGCCGCTGTTCGATAATTACCGGCAGTCGCTGCAAAATCTCGCCGCCTGCGGCGTCACCACCGTGTGCTACAATTTCATGCCGGTGCTGGACTGGACCCGCACCGAGCTCGCCTTCGGCCTGCCGGGCGGCGCCACCGTGCTGCGCTTCGATGCCGATCGGCTCGCCGCGTTCGACTGCTACATGCTGAAGCGGCCGGGCGCCGAAGCGGAGTTCTCCTCCGACGTGCTCGACCGCGCCCGAGCCTGGATGGCGCAGGCCTCTGAAGCCGACAAGGACCGCCTGCTTGCGAACATCATGGCGGGACTGCCCGGGGCATACGATCGCTACGACGTGCCCGGGCTCCGTCGCATGCTGGAACGCTATCGCGACATCGGCCATGCCGAGCTGCGCGCCAACTATGCGCGCTTCCTGCGCGAGGTGGCGCCGGCGGCCGAGGCGTGCGGCGTCGGCCTGTGCGTTCATCCCGACGATCCGCCGCGCGATTTGTTCGGCCTGCCGCGCGTGGTCTCGAGCGCCGACGACCTGCAGTTCATCATGGATGCCTGTCCGTCCAAGGCCAACGGCATCACCTTCTGCACCGGCTCGCTCGGGGCCGGCGGCCAGAACAACGTACCGGCGCTGGCGGAGCGGTTTGCGCCGCATATCCGCTTCGTGCATCTGCGCAACGTCACCAAGATGCTGGACGGCTCGTTCATGGAGGCGGAACATCTGCGCGGCGACGTCGATATGGTCTCCGTCGTGACGACGCTGTTGCAGGAGCAGGCCCGCCGCAAGGCTGAAGGCGAGCCGGACTGGCGGATTCCGTTCCGGCCGGATCATGGCCACGAACTCGCCGACGACATCGGCCGCGGCACGCATCCGGGCTATCCGCTGGTCGGCCGTCTCAAGGGCCTCGCCGAGATCCGCGGCATCATGACCGCAGTCGCGGCCATCAACCGGTTGCCGGTCTGACGGTGACGCAGGTCCCCTGGACAACGCGCGTGTCAGTGTGCGACCGGTGATGCCTGTTTCGGATTCCTTGAGATGAGTTGAACCGATGTCGACCTCGCTTTTCGATCTCTCCGGCAAGACCGCGTTGGTTACCGGCTCCTCGCGTGGCCTCGGCCGCGCCATCGCGGAAGGTTTTGCCAAGGCCGGCGCGCGGCTCATCATCAACGGCACCGATGCTGCGCGGGCCGAGGCTGCAGCCGGCGAGTTTCGCGCTGCGGGACATCAGGCGCTGGCATCAGCGTTTGACGTGACCGATGAGCCGGCCATTGTGCAGGCGTTCGAGCGCTTCGATGCCGATGGCGTCGCGGTCGACATTCTGGTCAACAATGCCGGCATCCAGCATCGCAAGCCGCTGGTCGAATTCACCACCGCCGAATGGCGCAAGGTGATCGAGACCAATCTGACCAGCGCCTTCGTGATCGGCCGCGAGGCCGGTAAGCGGATGATCCCACGCAAGCGCGGCAAGATCATCAATATCGGCTCGCTGGGCAGCGAACTGGCGCGGCCGACCATCGCACCGTATACGACGGCCAAGGGCGGTATCCGCAACCTGACCCGCGCGATGGCGGTGGAGTGGGCGCAGCACGGCATCCAGGCCAATGCGATCGGGCCCGGCTACATGCTGACGGACATGAACCAGGCGCTGGTCAACAACCCTGATTTTCAGAGCTGGCTGATGTCGCGCGTCCCGGCCAAGCGCTGGGGCAATCCGGACGAGCTGGTGGGCGCCGCGATCTTCCTGGCCTCGGACGCGTCGACCTATGTCAACGGCCAGACCATCTATGTCGATGGCGGCATGCTCGCCGCGATGTGATCAGCCAATAATAACAACGGGAGACAGGCCCATGCGCGCCGTCGTCATTCACGCGCCGAAGGATCTGCGGATCGACGATTTTCCGGATGCCGCGCCCGGCGCCGGCCAGGTCCGCGTCCGCATCGCCAATGGTGGCATCTGCGGCTCCGACCTGCATTATTATCACCATGGCGGCTTCGGCACTGTGCGCATCCAGCATCCGATGGCGCTAGGGCACGAGATCTCCGGCATCGTCGCGGACCGTCGGAGATGGTCGTGAGCGATATCGCCGAGGGCATGCGCGTCGCCGTCAATCCGAGCCTGCCGTGCGGGCAATGCCGCTATTGCCGCGAGGGCCTGCGCAATCAGTGCCTCGACATGCGCTTCCTCGGCAGCGCGATGCGCAATCCCCATGTTCATGGCGGCTTCCGCGAATACATGACCGTCGATGCCTCGCAGGCGGTGCCGATTGCGGCTTCGCTCTCGCTCGCCGAGGCCGCGATGGCCGAGCCGCTGTCGGTGTGCCTGCATGCCGCGCATCAGGCCGGTCCGCTGCTCGGCAAGCGCGTGCTGATCACCGGCTGCGGTCCGATCGGTGCGCTGATGGTGGTCGTGGCGCGCTATGGCGGCGCCGCCGAGATCGTCGTCACCGATGTCGCCGACGCGCCGCTTGCGGTCGCCACCAAGATCGGCGCCAGCCGCGTGGTCAACGTCGCCAAGGATGCGGCGGCGCTCGATGCCTATAAGGCCGACAAGGGCACGTTCGACGTGCTGTTCGAGGCGTCCGGCAATCAGGCGGCGCTGCGCAGCGCGCTCGATGTGCTCAGGCCCGGCGGCATCATCGTGCAGGTCGGAATCGGCGGCGAGATGACCTTGCCGTTGAACACGGTGGTCGCCAAGGAGCTGCAGATCCGCGGTACCTTCCGCTTCGACCGCGAGTTCGAGCTCGCGGTGCGGCTGATGGGCGAGGGGCTGCTCGACGTCAAGCCGCTGATCTCGGCGTCGCTGCCGTTCGACAGCGCGGTCGAGGCGTTCGAGCTCGCCACCGACCGCGCGCGGTCGATGAAGGTCCAACTCACCTTCGCATGAGTGCCGCCATGAAGATTGCCTGCATCGGCGAGTGCATGGTGGAGTTCGCGCAAGAGGGCGCCGGCCTGTTCCGGCGCGGCTTCGGCGGCGACACGCTGAACACGGCGCTCTATCTGGCGCGGCTCGGCGTCGACACATCCTACGTCACCGCGCTCGGGCGACGATCCCCTCAGCGAGACGATGCTGGCGGCATGGCGCGCCGAGGGCATCGCGACTGATCATGTGCTGCGTATCAGCGGCCGGGTGCCCGGGCTCTACATGATCGAGCGCGACGCCAGAGGCGAGCGCAGCTTCCTCTATTGGCGCGATCGCGCGCCGGCGCGCGAGCTGTTCGACCGCGCCGACGATGCGATGCTGGAGCGGCTTGCCGGTTTCGACTGGCTCTATTTGTCCGGGATCAGTCTCTCGCTGTATGGCGAAACGGGCAGGGCGAAGCTCGGCGAGATGTTAGCTGCGGCCCGCAAGCGTGGCGGGCGTGTCGCCTTCGACGGCAATTACCGGCCGCGCGGCTGGGCCGACAAAGAGAGCGCGCAACGGGCGTTCAGCGCCATCCTGCCGCTGGTCGATCTCGCGCTGCCGACGCTCGAGGACGAGCAGATGCTGTTCGGCGATCCCGATACGGAGACCTGCCTTGCGCGGCTAAAGACATTCGGTATCGGTGAGATCGTGATCAAGCGCGGGCCGCTCGGCTGCCTGATCGATGCGGCTGGATCGCTCGTTGACGTGCCGCCCCAGCAGGCCTTGCGACCGCTCGACACCACGGCGGCGGGTGACTCCTTCAACGCCGGCTATCTCGCCGCGCGCATCAAGGGTTCTGCGCCGCGCGAAGCAGCGGCCGCGGGCCACCGCTTGGCCGGCGCGGTCATCATGGTACCCGGCGCGGTGATCCCGACGGACGCCATGCCCAAAAATATCTTCGAAACAGGAGAGAGCTGATGAGCACGCATCAGGCACGGCTGCGCGAGGTGTTCGCGCTGGCACCGGTGATTCCGGTGATCACGATCGAGGATGCAGGCCAGGCGGTGCCGCTGGCGCGCGCGCTGGTGAAGGGCGGCTTGCGCGTGATCGAGATCACCTTGCGCACCCAGGCCGGCCTGGATGCGGCGCGCGCCATCCTGGCCGAGGTGCCCGAAGCTGTCGTCGGTATCGGCACCGTGCTGACGCCTGCTGACTACGAACGCGCCGCGAAGCTCAGTGCCGCCTTCGCGATCAGCCCGGGCATGTCGGCCGAGCTGCTGGACGCAGCCAAGACCGGCGAACTGCCGTTCGCGCCGGGCATTCAGACCGCATCCGATCTGATGGCCTGCGTGGCGCGTGGCTTCGAACTGGTGAAGTTCTTTCCCGCCGTGCCCGCTGGCGGCCTGGCTGCGATCGATGCACTGGCAGGCCCGTTCCCGAATGTCCGCTTCTGCCCGACCGGCGGCATCAATGCAGCGAATGCGGCGCAATGGCTGGCGCACAAAAAAGTGCTCGCGATCGGCGGCTCCTGGGTCGCGCCGGCTGCCGACATCAAGGCGGGCAATTGGACCGTGATCGAGCAGCGGGCGCGGGAGGCCGCGGCGCTGCAATAGTAAAATAATATGACTAGTCAGCCCCCCGATTCCGTGAAATAACCGGAGCTAGTCAGCTATCATGGCTTGGCTGAATGGTTTTCGCACCAGGATACTGGCGCGGACGCTCAAGAAAGTCTTTCGGGAGAAGGCGCCAATGCACCTCTTTGCCCTCAGCGCGGCCGCAGCCAAGGCCGCGGCCGGCTCATGCCGATTTAGCTCCGATCGCGGATCGGTGGCCGCACTGGCGTGCCTGGTGCAACAGAGGTCCATCTGAACGCGCCGCCCGAACCTTCCAAAGCAAGCATGACCTCGCATATCGTTGTCATTCCCACGCCCCGCGCGCACTCCAACCATGCGGAGGTGGCGCGCAGCATCGGCATCGACATCATCGCCAGCCGCTACCCCGAGGGGGCGCGGCTGCCCGGTGATGCCGAGCTGACGGCGATGTTCGGCGTGTCGCGTCCGGTGCTGCGCGAGAGCGTCAAGACGTTGGTGGCCAAGGGCCTGCTGTCGACCAAGGCACGGGTCGGCACCGTTGTGCGTGAGCGCTCCGACTGGAACATGTTCGACGCCGACGTGCTGGCCTGGCATCTCGATGCCGGCATCGACAAGCGTTTCCTGGCCGATCTCGCCGACATCCGCCTTGCGGTCGAGCCGCGCGCCGCAGCCCTCGCCGCGGAGCGGCGCACCGATGATGATCTCGCCGCGATGGGCGCGGCGGTGGACCGGATGGCGCAGGCGCCGTCTGACCTCGATTGCCCTGGCCGAAGCCGATCTCAGCCTGCATGTCGCTGTGGCCAACGCCTCCGGCAATCCCGTTCATGCGCTCGATCGGTGCCGTGATCGAGGCGGCGCTGCGTGCCTCCTTCGTGCTCAGCGCGCCGGTCGATATGGCCGACCGCGAAGCGATGTTGTTTTGGCATCAGCGCATCGTCGATGCGATCGAGGGACACGATGCGGAGGCGGCCTCGGCTGCGATGCTCGAAGTCATTTACAATGGCCGCCGGCGCCACGCGCAGGCCGTCGCAGGCACGGATCACGAATGAGCGACGATCTCAAGAAACCGCTGCGCAGCCAGGCGTGGTTCGGCCGCCAGGACAAGATGGGCTTCTATTATCGCTCGTTCCTGAAGAACAGCGGCACGCCCCAGGACCGCTTCGAGGGCCGGCCGGTCATCGGCATCTGCAACACCTGGTCGGAGCTGACGCCCTGCAACGCGCATTTCCGCGTCATCGCCGAGCACGTCCGGCAGGGGGTGCTCGATGCCGGCGGCTATCCGCTGGAGTTTCCGGTCTCTTCGCTTGGTGAAGTCACCATGCGCCCGACCGCGATGCTGTTCCGCAATCTCGCCTCGATGGATGTCGAGGAGGCTATCCGCGCCCATCCGCTCGACGGCGTCGTGCTGCTGATGGGCTGCGACAAGACCACGCCGGCGCTGTTGATGGGGGCGGCCTCCGCCGATCTTCCCGCCATCGGCGTCTCCGGCGGCCCGCAGCTGCGCGGCGTCTATCGCGGCCAGATCATCGGCTCGGGCACCAACATCATCTCGATGAGCGAGCAGCTGCGCGCCGGCGAGATCACGCTCAAGGAATTCCACGAGGCCGAAGCCGGGATGAACCGCTCGGCCGGCAGCTGCATGACCATGGGCACGGCCTCCACCATGGCCTCGATGGTGGAGGCGCTCGGGCTCGGCCTGCCGGAGAATGCCGCGATTCCCGCCGCCGACGCGCGCCGGAATCTGCTGGCGCGCATGGCCGGCCGGCGCATCGTCGACATGGTCGGCTGAGGATCTCAAGCCCTCCGACATCCTGACGCGTGACGCGTTCGAAAACGCGATCCGCACCTTGGCTGCGATCGGCGGCTCGACCAATGCGGTGGTGCATCTCCTGGCGATCGCCGGCCGCGTCGGCGTCGAGCTGAATTTGGCCGATTTCGACCGGCTGTGCCGCGACGTGCATTGCCTGGTCGACCTGATGCCGTCGGGACGCTTCCTGATGGAGGACTTCTACTACGCTGGCGGCCTGCCGGCGGTGCTGCGCGTGCTCGGCGAGCGTGGCCTGCTGCACAAGGAGGCGCGCACCGTGAACGGCAAGTCGCTGTGGGACAATGTCGCCGCGGCGCCGAACTGGAATTCGGAGGTCATCACCGCCGTTCGAGACGCCGTTCAAGACCGAGGCGGGCATCGCGATCCTCAAGGGCAATCTCGCGCCCAACGGCGCAGTCATCAAGCCCTCGGCGGCCTCGCCGGAACTGATGAAGCACACCGGCCGCGCGGTCGTGTTCGAGAGCGTCGAGGAGATGCACGAGGCGGTCGACGACGAGAGCCTCGACATCGACGCCTCCTGCATCATGGTGCTGAAGCATTGCGGTCCGAAGGGCTATCCGGGCATGGCCGAGGTCGGCAACATGCCGCTGCCGGCGAAGTTGCTGCGCCAGGGCGTGCGCGACATGATCCGCATCTCGGATGCCCGCATGTCCGGCACCGCCTATGGCACCGTGGTGCTGCATGTCGCACCTGAAGCAACCGTCGGCGGGCCCTTGGCGCTGGTGAAGAGCGGCGACATGATCACGCTCGACGTCGATGCCCGCTCGCTGCATCTGCATGTCAGCGACGAGGAGCTGGCCGCGCGCCGCGCAGCCTGGACGCCGCCGCAGCCGCACGCGGCCCGTGGCTATCAGAAGCTCTATGTCGACCACGTGCTGCAGGCCGATCGCGGCGTCGATTTCGATTTCCTGGTCGGCCGCAGCGGCTCGCCTGTGCCGCGCGACAATCACTAAGAGGTCCCGATGACTACGATCCGCCAAGAAACTCTACAAGGGCGTCTTCCCGGTGGCGCCGACCGTGTTCGACGCCGACGGCCGCCTCGATCTCGAAGGCCAGAAGCGCGCGATCGATTTCATGATCGATGCCGGCTCGCATGGCGTCTGCATCCTCGCCAACTTCTCCGAGCAGTTCGTGCTGACCGACGACGAGCGCGATCTCGTCATGACCACGGTGCTGGAGCATGTCGCCGGCCGCGTGCCGGTGATCGTCACGACGACGCATTTCTCGACCTTCATCTGCGCCGAGCGCTCGCGCCGCGCGCAGGAGCAAGGGCGCGGCGATGGTGATGGTGATGCCGCCCTATCACGGCGCGACGTTCCGCGTGCCTGAGAGCGCGATCTACGACTTCTACCGCGGCGTTTCGGACGCGATCTCGATTCCGATCATGGTGCAGGATGCGCCGGTGGCCGGCACGCCGCTGTCGGTCGCCGTTTCTCGCCCGCATGGCCAAGGAGATCGAGAACCTGGCTTACTTCAAGATCGAGGTGCCGCGGGCGGCCGAGAAGCTGCGCGCGCTGATCGAGGCCGGCGGCGCGGCGATCGAGGGCCCGTGGGACGGCGAGGAGGCGATCACCTTGATGGCCGATCTCGACGCCGGCGCCACCGGCGCGATGACCGGCGGCGGCTATCCCGACGGCATCCGCCAGATCATGGATCCTTATTTCGCGGGCCGCCGCGACGAGGCGATCGACGCCTATCAGCGCTGGCTGCCGCTGATCAATTACGAGAACAGGCAGGCCGGCCTTGCCGCCTGCAAGGTGCTGATGAAGGAGGGCGGCGTGATCAAGCACGATACGCTGCGCGCGCCGCAGCCGGCGATGCACCCGGCGACGCGTGCCGGGCTGATCGAGATCGCACGCCGGCTCGATCCGGTCGTGCTGCGCTGGGGACGCTGAGATGAGCGAGCTTCGTGTCGCCATCGTCGGCTTCGGCAAGATCGCGCGCGACCAGCACGTGCCGGCGATCGCCGGCCACGCCGGGCATCACGCTGGCCGCGGTCGCGAGCCGCAATGCCTCGCTGCCGGGGCTTGCCGCATTTTGCGACCATCGAGGAGCTGCTGCGCGACGGCCCCGCGATCGATGCGGTCGCACTGTGCACGCCGCCGCAGGTGCGCCGCCAGCAGGCCGTCGCTGCGCTGCAGGCCGGCAAGCATGTGATGCTGGAGAAGCCGCCGGGCGCGGCGGTGAGCGAACTCGACCCGCTGATCGCGCTCGCCGCCGAGCAGCGCCGCACGCTGTTCGCGACCTGGCATTCGCGCTATGCGCCGGCGGTCGAGCCGGCGCGCGCCTGGCTCGCCAAGCGCCGCATCACCAGGGTGCAGATCAACTGGAAGGAAGATGTGCGCGTCTGGCATCCCGGCCAGCGCTGGATCTGGGAGCCCGGCGGGCTCGGCGTGTTCGATCCCGGCATCAACGCGCTGTCGATCCTGACCCGCATCCTGCCCAGGCAGCTGTTCGTCACCGCAGCCGAGCTGTCATTTCCATCGAATTGCGCGGCGCCGATCGCGGCCGATCTCACGCTCACCGACACCGACGGTCTGCCGATCGCGGCCGCGTTCGACTTCCGCCAGACCGGCCCGCAGAGCTGGGACATCATCGTCGATACCGATGGCGGGCAGCTGGTGCTGTCGCGCGGCGGCGCCGCGCTTGGCCGCGGGCGGCAAGCCGCTGGTCGAGGCGCCGGACGAGGAATATCCCGGGCTCTATCGCCGCTTCGTGCGAGCTCGCGGCTGACCGGCGCCAGCGATGTCGACCTGTCGCCGCTGCGGCTGGTCGCGGACGCGTTCCTGCTCGGCAACCGCCGCATCGTCGAAGCTTTCGAGGACTGAGGCATGACGGGCGCGCGCATCATCCGGGATGTGTTCGGCACGCTGCCGGACGGCCGCGCCGTCGAGCGCGTCGTACTGCGCGGCGACCGGTGGCTTCGAGGCGCGCATCATCACCTTCGGCGCTGCATTGCAGGCGCTGATCGTGCCGGACCGTCGACGGCTGCTGCGACGACGTCGTGCTCGGCCATGACAATCTGGCCGGCTATGTCGGACAAGCGGAAGTTCTTCGGCGCCAGCGTCGGCCGCTACGCCAACCGGATCGCGCATGGCCGCTTCGTGCTCGATGGCGAGACCATCCAGCTCAACGTCAATAACGGCCCGAACGCCTTGCATGGCGGCCCTGATGGCTTCGACCGCAAGCTCTGGCAGATCCTCGAGATCGACGAGGGCGAGCAGCCGGCGGTGACGCTTGCGCTATGTCAGCCCGGACGGCGAGGAGAACTATCCCGGCCGGCTCGACGTGCGACTGACCTACCGGCTCGACCGGTCCGACCGAGCTGTCGATCTGCGTTCGAGGCGCGGACCGACCGTCCGACCGTCGTCAACCTCACCAATCACAGCTTCTTCAATCTCGAAGGCCTGGCGGCGCAGGACGGACATTCTCGGCCATCGATCTGATGATCGCCGCCGATGCGTTTCTGGCCGTCGACGACACGTCCATTCCGCTGCCCGGGCCGCCGCGCGCGGTCGATGGCACGCCGTTCGATTTCCGCGTACCGATCGCGATCGGCGCGCGCATCCGCGAGGACGACCGGCAGCTTCGCGACAGCCAGGGCTATGATCACAATTACTGCCTCACGGGACGGGCAGGGCGTGCGGCTTGCCGCGCGGGTGGTGGCGCCGCGCTCCGGGCGCGTGCTGGAACTGCTGACCGATCAGCCGGGCCTGCAGTTCTATTCCGGCAATTATCTCGACGGCAGCAGCGGCGGGAAAGGGTCGGCTCTATCGCCAGTCGGACGCGCTCTGCCTGGAGCCGCAGATCTGGCCTGATACGCCGAACCGGCCGGATTTTCCGAGCGCGCGGCTGGCGCCGGAGCAAGTCTATCGTCATCACAGCGTCTACCGCTTTTCGACCTCGGGAGCCGCGGCATGATGGAGCAGGTGCCGACCTCCGATTCTCTGCGACGCGCATTGCCATCTCGGCGAAGGCCCGACCTATGACGTCGCGACCGACACCGCCTGGTGGTTCGACATCCGCGAAGGCCAAGCTGTTCGAGGCGCAACTCGGCAGCGGCCAGATTCGCGTTCATCCGCTCGGGCCGGATGGCGAGCGCGCTCGGCCGCGTCGATGCCGAGCGGCAACTCATCGTCGCCGAGGACGGGCTCTATATCCGCAGCGTCGCCGATGGCGCGCTGTCGCTGTATCGGTCGCTGGAAGCCGACAATCCGGCCACCCGCTCCAACGATGCGCGCGTGCATCACATCCGGCACGTTCTGGATCGGCACCATGGGACGCCGCGCCGAGCGCGGGGCGGGCGCGATCTATGCGCTGCACCGTGGCGAGATCGTGCGCCTGTTTCCGAACATCAGCATTCCGAATGCGATCTGCTTCTCACCCGACGGAGCGACCGGCTATTTCGCCGACTCCGCCGAGAACGTGCTTTATCGCGTCGCACTCGATCCCGGGACGGGACTGCCGATCCGGCGCGCCTGAGGTGCTGTTGCGCCAGCGCGGCACTGGCGACATCGATGGCGCGGTGGTCGATGCGGAGGGGTTGATCTGGAATGCCTGCTGGGGCGGTGGCTGCTGTCGACGTCTATAGCCCGCAAGGCACGCATCGTGCGCAGCATTGCGGTGCCGGCGCGGCAGGCGAGCTGTCCGGCCTTCGTCGGCCCCGGACCTGTCGCGCCTGTTGGTGACCTCGGCCTGGCAGGATATGGACGAGGCGGCGCGGGCGGCCGATCCCGGACACGGCCAGACTTTCCTGCTCGAGGTCGGTGCGCGGGGTCGCGCCGAGCCCGATGTCAGGCTCACGAGCTGAAAAAGAGGAGGGGACCAAGACCAAAGGCTGGCGGCGCCAGCTACATTGTCGGAACCGCGATCGACGATCGCGTGTTCCTTTGTTCAATCTCAAATTGAAGATAAGAGGGAGTAAACTATGTCAGGACTGAAGACGATCGCTGCGGCGGCCTTGGCCGGCCTCGGCATGATGGCGCTGAGCAGCGGCGCCTGGGCCCAGAGCAAGCCGACCATCGGCATCGCGATGCCGACCAAATCGTCGGCGCGCTGGATCGACGACGGCAACAACATGGTCAAGACGCTGAAGGAGCGCGGCTACAACACCGACCTGCAATATGCCGAGGACGACATTCCGAACCAGCTCTCGCAGGTCGAGAACATGGTGACGAAGGGCGCCAAGGTGCTGGTGATCGCCGCGATCGACGGCACCACGCTGTCCGACGTGCTGAAGCAGGCCAAGGCTGCCGGCATCACCGTGATCGCCTATGACCGCCTGATCCGCGACACGCCGAATGTCGACTATTATGCGACCTTCGACAACTTCCAGGTCGGCGTGCTGCAGGCGCAGTCGATCGTGGACAAGCTCGGCCTGAAGGACGGCAAGGGACCGTTCAACATCGAGCTGTTCGGCGGCTCGCCGGACGACAACAACGCCTATTTCTTCTACAACGGCGCGATGTCGGTGCTGCAGCCCTATCTCGACTTCGGCAAGCTCGTCGTGGCCTCCGGCCAGAAGGGCATGGACAAGGTCGCGACCCTGCGCTGGGACGGTGCCACCGCCCAGGCCCGCATGGACAACCTGCTCAGCGCCTATTACGGCAACAAGCGGGTCGACGCGGTGCTGTCGCCCTATGACGGCCTCTCGATCGGCATCATCTCGTCGCTGAAGGGCGTCGGCTATGGCAGCGGCAATCAGCCGATGCCGGTCATCAGCGGCCAGGATTGCGAGGTTCCCTCGATCAAGGCGATCCTGCGCGGCGACCAGTATTCGACGCATCTTCAAGGACACCCGCGATCTCGCCAAGGTGACCGCGGACATGGTCGATGCGGTGCTCACCAAGAAGGAGGTCAAGGTCAACGACACCAAGACCTACAACAACGGCGTCAAGGTGGTTCCGGCCTATCTGCTCAAGCCCGTGGTCGTGGACAAGAGCAACTGGGAAAAGACCCTGATCGACTCCGGCTATTACAAGAAGTCGCAGTTCGAGTAAGCTTCGACAGCTGCCGGCGGGCGCATCGTCTGCAGCCCGCCGGCAGTCCCTTCCAGGGCCGCTATCGGTTGTGGGACATGATGCGATGACGGCAATTCTGGAAATGCGTGGCGTCAGCAAGAGCTTTGGCAGCGTGCAGGCCTTGCGCGACGTCAGCTTCACGGTGCAGGCGGGCGAAATCCACGCCCTCGTCGGCGAGAATGGCGCCGGCAAGTCGACCCTGATGAAGGTGCTGAGCGGGGTCTATCCGCACGGCCGCTACGAGGGCCAGATCATCTTCGAAGGCGAGGAGCGGCGCTTCCGCGACATCAACGATTCCGAGGCGCTCGGCATCATCATCATCCATCAGGAACTGGCGCTGATCCCGCTGATGTCGATCGCGGAGAACATCTTCCTGTCGCATGCGCCGTCGCGCGCTCGGCGTCATCGATCGCGACGCGGTCTACCGGCGCACCCAGGAGCTGCTGGCCCAGGTGGGCCTGAAGGAGTCGCCGGATACGCTGATCACCGATCTCGGCGTCGGCAAGCAGCAGCTGGTCGAGATCGCCAAGGCGCTGTCCAAGCGGGTCAAGCTCCTGATCCTGGACGAGCCGACCGCGAGCCTGAACGAGGCCGACAGCCAGGCGCTGCTCGACCGCCTGGTGACGTTCCGCGACCAGGGCATCTCCTCGATCCTGATCACGCACAAGCTGAACGAGGTCGCCCGCGTCGCCGACCGCATCACGGTGCTGCGCGACGGCCGCACCGTCGACAGCATCGACTGCCGCGCCGAGCCGGTGCTGGAAGACCGCATCATCAAGAGCATGGTCAACCGCGACATGGCGCACCGCTTTCCGGAGCGGACGCCCAAGATCGGCGAGCCCGTGCTGACCGTCAGGAACTGGTCGGTCTATCATCCGCTGCATCTGGATCGCCAGGTGATCAAGAATGTCGACTTCGAGGTCCGGCGCGGCGAGGTGGTCGGCATTGCCGGCCTGATGGGCGCCGGCCGCACCGAATTCGCCATGAGCCTGTTCGGCCGCGCCTGGGGCACCCGCATCAGCGGGCAGGTCCAGCTCGAAGGCCGCGACGTCGACCTGTCGAGCGTGCCGGCGGCGATCGACGCGGGGCTCGCTTATGTCACCGAGGACCGCAAGCAGCTCGGGCTCATCCTTGCCGACGATGTCCGCAAGAACATCACGCTGGCGAGCCTCAGGCAGGTCGCGCCAAACGGCGTGATCGACGACATCGCGGAGCTGAAGGCCGCCTCCGGCTATCGCAGCCGGATGCGCATCCGCTCCTCCGATGTCTACCAGGAGGTCGGCCAGCTCTCCGGCGGCAACCAGCAGAAGGTCGTGCTGTCGAAATGGCTGATGACCGATCCCAAGGTGCTGATCCTGGACGAGCCGACCCGCGGCATCGACGTCGGCGCCAAATACGAGATCTACACCATCATCAACGAGCTTGCGGCAGGCCGGCCGCGGTGTCGTGGTGATCTCCTCGGAGATGCCGGAGCTGCTCGGCATCTGCGACCGGATCTGCGTCATGAACGCCGGCGCCTTCGTCGGCGAGTTCGCCGGCCACGAGGCCACGCAGGAAAAGATCATGCGCGCCATCATGCGCAACGAAGCCATTATCAATCAACAAGACGACCGCCTGATGCGGGCGGGAGGAGTTTGACCATGACCGACAAGACGGTTTCGCTCCCGGAGCCAAAGGCGCACGGCAGCTTCATCAAGAACAACCTGCGCAGCTACGGCATGCTGCTGTCGCTGTTCGTCATCATGCTGTTCTTCCAGATCATGACCGACGGCACGCTGCTGCAGCCGCTCAACCTGACCAATCTGGTGCTGCAGAACAGCTACATCGTGATCATGGCGCTCGGCATGCTGCTGGTCATCGTCACCGGCCATATCGACCTGTCGGTCGGCTCGGTTTCGGGCTTCGTCGGCGCGGTCGCGGCGGTGCTGATGGTGCAGTATCACGTCAACTTCCCGCTGGCGGTCATTGCCTGCCTCGTGGTGGGCGCGGTGATCGGCGCGGCGCAGGGCTATTGGGTGGCCTATTTCGGCATTCCGTCCTTCATCGTGACGCTGGCCGGCATGCTGGTGTTCAAGGGCCTGGCGCTGGCGCTGCTGCAGGGGCAGTCGGTCGGGCCGTTCCCGGGCACCTTCCAGAAGCTGTCGTCGGGCTTCATTCCGGAGTTGTTCCCGAGCGCCGGAACGCTGTATCCGACCTCGCTGGCGATCGGCGCGCTGCTGACGCTGGCGCTGGTCTATGCCAGCGTCAAGGGCCGCTCGCGCGAGCTGTCGCACGGTATCGAGGTCGAGCCCTATGCGGTGTTCGTCGCCAAGAACGCGATCCTCGCCGGCGCGATCCTCTACTTCACCTATCTGATCGCCTCGCATCGCGGCCTGCCCAACGTGCTCGTGATCATGACCGTGCTGATCGCGCTCTACGGCTTCATGACCCGCCGTACCGTGGTGGGCCGGCAGATCTACGCGGTCGGCGGCAACGCCAAGGCGGCCAAGCTGTCCGGCATCAAGGCCGAGCGGCTGGTGTTCCTGACCTTCGTCAACATGGGCGTGCTGGCGGCGCTGGCCGGCCTCGTCTTTGCGGCGCGGCTCAACACGGCGACGCCGAAGGCGGGCCTCGGCTTCGAGCTCGACGTCATCGCGGCCTGCTTCATCGGCGGCGCCTCGGCCTATGGCGGCGTCGGGCGCGTCGGCGGCGCGGTGATCGGCGCCATGATCATGGGCGTGATGAACAACGGCATGTCGATCCTCGGCGTCGGCATCGACTATCAGCAGGTGATCAAGGGCCTGGTGCTGCTCGGGGCCGTCTGCATCGACGTCTACAACCAGCGCCGCTGAGTTCTGCGCGGCGCAAAGCAAGAAACCCGGCGGCCTCCGTTCCGATCGCATCGGAACGGAGGCTGTTTTTTGACGCGGGACCGATATTCGCTTCGCTTGAAAACGCACTACGGCTCGAGGTTCTCGAAGATGCGCGCCGACAGCGAGTTGAGCAGCTTGACCTCGGTCTTGGAGAGGCCACGCAGCGACTGCTTGAAGACGTCCTTGACCTGCGAGCGGCTCTGCTCCAGCAGCTTGCGGCCGGCGGGCGTGATCATGACCTCGGTCGCGCGGGCGTCGGTGCTCGATGTACGCACCTTCACCAGGCTTTCGCCCGCCATCCGCGTGATGGTCTTGGTCATGGTCGAGATATGGACGACGCTTTCTTCCGCGATTTCGGACACGGTCATCACCTTTTGTTCGGTGAGCAAGGTGAGCACGCGCCAACGTGGGACGTCGATGCCTGACGGCTTCAGCACGGCATTCATGCGCGCGTAGTAGCGCGCCAGCATGCGCACCGTGTGGTAAAACGGCGAGCGGCTGGTGATGAAGCGGCTGTCCTCGGCTCTCAGATGGCGCCTGATCTCGTCGGATTCGCTCTTGCGCATGTCTCTCAGCCTGGCCCTGCCTGCACTGTGGAGATCACCGCCCCCCGCGGGACCCCAAGGCACGATTCCTTAGAGGAACGGCGCGGGCCTCGCCAGTTGCAAGACGCCGGCGAGGCAATCTGTTCGTGCCTCATCCACATCGCAATTTGTGCCGGCCGGCGACCGAGACCCGCAAAGGGCTGCGAAAGAAAAGCTTTGCTGCTTCGTCGCCGCCCGGCAGCGTGTTCATGCTCCGATGCGACCGAAGAAAGAAATCCTGTGAGATTGCCTGTTTTGCTGCGCGTGCTTTGATAGTCCCGTCACGCTGCGGCCATATTTGGTGATCGGCAGCAGGGGGATTTCGATGTCGGATATCGCAGTCAGGCCGGCCGGGCGGACCGTTTCCACGGCGGCAAGCCACCGCTCGCAAGCCGATTTCAAGGAGGCGTCGATGTCGTCGAATAATGTGCGCATCAGAGCGCAGAATGTGGTCGAGCCGCTGCTGCCGAGCGAGAAGAAGCTGATCGGCTACAGCTTCGGCCTCGGCATCGCGCTGCTGCTGATCCTCGTGACGATCAATCATTTGCTTCCGGTGAAGCTGTAATCATCGGAGCGGTGATCGTGACTGCGCCCTCTCCCGCAAGGGCAGAGGGTGGACCGCCGCTGTGGCAGCCGATCGGATTCCGTTCTAAACCACGTGAAAATTCGACACGCTGTCGTTGGCGAGCTGGGCCACGAGCTGCAGCTCCCAGTCGATATAGGCCTGCATCGCTTCGGTCGCGTTGTCGGTGCCCTCATAGGGACGCTTGTAGACGTCGTCAGCCGCCGAGATGAACGAGCTGCCGTGACGCTCGAGCTGACGGCCCGCAGCGGTCCAGGCCCGCGTGCCGCCCGCGAGAACGCGCACAGTGCGAGTCGTCGCGGCGATGGCATCGGAAAGCGCGAAGCACGCTTCCGCGCCATCCTGGCTGGTCAGCACGATCGCGCCGTCGCCCGGCATCTTCGCAAGATCTTCGCCGAAGCGCGAGGCCAGCACGAAATGCGCACCGGGAATGTGGCCGGCGGTGTAAGCCGGGCTGCGGCTGAGATCGACGATGGCGAAGGCGGCAGAATGGCGCACGAGCTCATCCACACTGATCGCAGCAAGCCCGATATCCGGCAGCGCCGGACGCCGCGGCGCCGGCGCTTCGGTCTCGGTCGGGGCAATCACGTCAGGGTCGACGATCGCGGCATCCCATCCCATCTGCTTAAGCCACGAGCCGGTCATGCGCGCGCGCACGCCGTCATCGTCAAACAGCACCAGTCGCGCGCCGCGCACGCCGACCCATTCGTCTGTCGCCTGCACCAGCTGGCCGCCGGGCGCCGAAATGAAGCCCGCTGGATGCGAGGCGGCATATTCCTCCGGCGTGCGCACGTCGAAGCAATAGAGCGTGCGCCGATCCGCTTCTGCGCGCCACCGTTCGAACGTCGCGCGGTCGAGGACCTGCACGCCGGCGCGTGCCGCCCAGGCTGTCGCCTCACTCAATGCGGCGGCGTAGCTTGCCTGCGGCCGTTCCAGGAAGCGGTCGGTCCTGCCGCGCGCGACCTGGTGGCCGGCCAGCGTCCAGCCGATGGTGCCGTTGCGCAACGCATAGATCTTGTTCGGCAGGCCGGCATTGATCAGCGATTGCGTGCCGATGATCGAGCGGGTGCGGCCGGCGCAATTGACGATGATGGTGGTGTCTGGCGACGGCGCGATTTCGCGCGCCCCGAAGGCGAGCTCGCCGCCGGGCACGCTGACGCCGCGTGGAATGCTCATGATGCGGTATTCTTCGAACCGCCGTGCATCGAGCACCACGAGGTTCTGTTCGCTTTCGATCAGCGCCTTGGCCTCGTCCGATGACAGCGATGGCGTATGCCTGATCGCTTCGACCAGCTCGCCGAACGCCTTGCTCGGCACGTTGACGTCGCGGAACACCTCGCCGGTCAGCGCGTAAGCAGAGAGGCCGCCGTCGAGAACCGAGACGTCGCTGTAGCCGAGCGCCGCGATGCGCGGCAATGCGCGCCCGGCATAGCCTTCGCCGTCGTCATAGACCACGATCGGCGCAGCGCGCCTGGGGACCAGATCGAGAATCCGCAGCTCGATCTGCGACAGCGGCAGCGACACTGCAAAGAACGGATGCGCCAGCGAGTAGGGGCCTTCCTCGCGGACGTCGAGCAGCGCGACCTCTTCGCCGGCGCGCCAGCGCCGGCGCAGCTCGGTGGGCGACGTCAGGCGGTGCGTCTCAGCTTGGGGCGCTGTCTGGCCAGAGATGGGGGAGGGTGTCATGCGAATGTCCGGACATGAAGTCGTGCGCGGTACAGCTGCGTCTCGCGCGCCGTCGTGATCGGTGGCAAAAAGTCAGTGCACGCTGCGGCCTGGATCGGCAGGGTCGTCGGTCTCGCCGAGGAATTGTGCGATCGGGCTCGAATGATGGTGCACCAGCCGCCAATGACCCTCGATGCGCCTGAAATAATTGGTGGCGACCAGCGGCGTCCCCTCGACCAGCTCGATGCAGAGCACGCGCGCCTGGTCGGCCGTGACGATCGCCTGCGGCTCGGCACAGACGATTTGCGGGCGCTCCGGATTCTTCAAGATGTCGCGCCAGCTGCCGAGCACGGCAGTGCGGCCGATAATGGCAGGCCAGCCCGGATGGATGCAGGAGATCGTCTCCTCGTCCGCCCACAGCGCCGCAAGCGCGGCGAAATCGCCGGCCGCGAATGCCGCATAGAAGGCCGCGTTGGCGGCAATGATCGCGTCGACGTCGCTCATGGCTGATCAGGTGAGCCAAGCTCGCACGGAAATCAAGCAGCAATTGGACAGCATCGGCGTGCAGTCCAATGCGTGCCGAGCAACCCGGTGCGCCACCACCGCTGAAAGAAACTCGTCCGGAGGAGGCCCCAATAAGCGGCCGTCTCGAAGGATGACCCCGGAACGATTGTCGCCCAGCTCTGCACTCCATGCGATATCGCTGACTTACCGCGAAGCCGCTATCGTCGTCGGGCTCAGGCGGTATGACCGTCGAAGTCGGAATTATCAGGCGTCTTCTTCTTGCGCTGCGGCGTCATCTTTGCCGGATCGGGTTGTCCCGGAATTCCGCGCGGCCCCAGTTGCTCTCTCTGCAGATCGTCCTCCGAGAATGACGGCTCGACGCCATTCGGCCTGATCGGCCGCTTTGCGTGATCATTGCTGCTCATCACCTACTCCTGATGTTTGTAAGGCGCGCCGTGCAACGGCTGGCGCGCAGCCGCATCGCCCGCGCGGTGGTCGCGGGCGCGTCACTTCGTTGTCGGCTTTGGGACCAGTCGACCGTCGCTGACCTCGTGCGTGACCCCGCCGGTCTTCTCGCGAATTCGCACGCTCGTCTCGGCGTTGGCGCCGCCGCGCGCCCGACGGATCCATTCGGCGGCCTGCGCGATCCAATAGGTTCGGCGCGCTACGTCTTGCCCCGCCTGTTCGAGACAGGATTCCGCTTTCTTCAGGCATTCGTTGCGATCGTGGTCAGGGGTCGAGTTCTGCATCCTTTTCGCTCCGCCGCCATCTTCGCCGTGCGCACAACCTCCCCATCTCTGCTCAAAGCAGCGATCTCGCCTGTTCACACCCCCTGCGCCCGGCACGGTCCTCAAGCTGACGAGTCAATCCTTACGCGGCGCCGGCGTTCCTCATCGATCGGGAATGGGCGGCAGGCATGACGTATTTCCGCAACACGTCACGGAAATACAGGTTGCGGCACTCTGGCGCACCGCTTTGAATTATCGGAGAACACCTCTGCGTTGTTCACGTTGGGGGCGGCGCAACAACACGGCCGTTCGATCGCTGCGATCGAACGGCCGCGCACTTCAAAGCAGCCGATCGGCCAGCCGCTCGGTCTCCCATCCGCGAAGGAATTCAAGCTCGCGGTTGATCCAGCCGACAGGCTCGCTGCCCCATTCCGGCGTGCGGCTGGCATATTCGCCCATCACCCAGATGTGCCTGACGATGACGAAGACGTGCGCGGCTTCGAAATCGGCTGCCGCGATCGGCCGGGTCGTTCGGTATCCTTCGACGAAGGCATCCCAGAGGGCATGAAGCTTTCTGCCGAAGGACACCTTCGCCCACAGGAACACCGCGAGGTCATAGGCGAGATAGCCGGGGCCGCCGTCATCGAAGTCGAAGAAGGCCGCTTCGCCTGTCTCGGTGATGCGTGCATTGAAGCCGTGGCAATCGCCGTGACAATGCGTCCAGGTCAGATCCAAGGACTCGATTCTCGCCGCCGTTCTGGCCGCGATCTCGTCGAGCCCGGTGCTCGCCTCGGCGTCGATCACGCGCCGAAATTCCTGGATGCGCGCCAGCGGGCGGCGCAGCAGATGGTCGAGATCGAGCCGGTACAGCGGCGCGGCGGCGCGATACGGTGTAGCTGCATCGTGCACCATCGCGAGGGTGACGCCATTGGCCCGCGCATCTGCGACCGATGCCATCTCAGGCGTCCGCCCGTCGAGCGCGCGAAACAGCACGCCTTCGCGGACACCCTCCGGCGCCGCGCCACGGACGAACAGCGCGCCGTCACGCGCCGGGACTGGCGCGGCAACCGGCACACCCGATTGTGCGAGATGCCTGATGAAATCCGTTTCGGTGCTGACATCGGCAGCGCCCCGGGCGCGGCGGTGGGACAAGCGAAACACGTAACGTTCGCCGGTCGCTGCCGTGAGCAGGTAAGTGTCGTTGAAGCCGCGATTGAGCATCCGGCACGCGTGCGGAGCCGGCAACGCATAATGTTCGCCGACGAAATGCGCGATCGTCTCCGCCCGACAGGTCGTGTAAAGCGCCTCAAGATCGGTCAACGCCATCACCTCGAAAGCCGACAGCAAGAGCCTATCCTATTGACCGGTGCAGGCTTATGAAAGGCGCCCGCAAGACCCCGGTCGTCATATTACGTCGATGGCTGCGCGCGCGGTGGCGGCGCCTGAATCGTCGGCGCGCTTGCCGCGAAAAGATCCGCGGCACGACCGGTGAGCGGCGGATAGATGCGCTCGCGATTGATCGTCATCTTGGTCGCTTTGGCCGCCAGCCCCGTCGCCGCGACCTGACGGTCCCATCCCACGGTGTGCAGCGCGCCCCAGGCGCCGAGATCGAGCACGGTGACATACCAATCGATGTGAAGCGGCAGCATCGGCAGCCCGCACAGGTCCGCGATCACGTTATGACCGGCGAAGCGGCCCATCGGGCGCGCGAACTGGCACGACATCACGGTCGAATGCTCGCCGTCGAGCTTGCAGACGGCCGCGTCTCCGGCGGCAAAGACATTTGGCAGGCCGGCGGCCTGCATGTACGGGTTGACGGCAAGGCGGCCGTACCGGTCACGCTCTCCGGCCATCGTAGCGGTCAGCGGGCTGGCGGCCATGCCGGCGCACCACACCACCGTCAGCGCGGGGATGAACTCGCCTGAGCCGAGCGTCAATCCGCCTTGGTCGACCGCGGCCACCGTGACGCCGGACCGCGTCTCGATATCAAGTGTGGCGAGCGCCTCGTCGATGACGGGACGCCCGGCCTCTCCCATCGTCGCGCCGATCACTGGATTCCGATCGAGCAAAATGATCCGGGGATCGGCGATCCCGGCGCGGGCCAGCCTGCGCGGCAGCTCGGTCGCCACTTCGATGCCGGTCAGTCCCGCGCCGACCACCACCACTGTCGCGCCTTCAGGCGATGGCGCGCGGCGGCCGAGTGCGGTGAGATGGTCGTCGAGACGAACCGCCGCTGCGTAGGTATCCACATCGAAGCCATGCAATGCGAGGCCGGGGATCGCAGGGCGCACTAGTTCGCTGCCAAGCGTCATCACGAGCCGATCATAGCTCAGGCGTTCGCGGCCATGCTCCGTTTCGATGGTTGCCTCCCGCGTGACCGGATCGATGGCCGCGACTTCAGCGATCATGTGCCGGACGCCGATCGGATCGAGCAGGGGCGCAAGCGGCAGCGCGACGTTGCTGAGGTCCATCTCGTAGTTGCGGACCCGGATGTTGTGATAGGGCGCGCGGTCGATGACGAGGATCTCTGTCGCCGCACGCGGCATCTCGAGCGCGTCGCGCTTGCGTGCGGCGCCGATCGCGGCCCAGAGGCCCGCGAACCCGGCGCCCAGGATCAGTATGCGAGCCATTCGTCTCTCCTGACCTTCTCGACTGGGAATCGCCTCGCTGCCGGCGCCGCATGATAGCGAGCCCGGCGAACAAGAGAAATATCCGCGCCGAAACACTGAGTTTGCGAGCATTTCCAATTCGATCGTCGGAATCAGCTCTTCCGCGTGAAAATTTCACTTTCGTTTTTACAGAAATTATGCTTATCTTGACGTGTCCTGCTTCGGCAAGAGGGGCGCATCGCGATCGTCACGACGCGCGAGGCGGGATGCGATGGCCGCGCCATGTCGCAGCGTGTGCTTCACATGCGGACGAACGACCTGGCACGGACGTGAAATCGTGTGGTCCTGGCGCCCCGGTGCTGGCGCCCAGCGCAACGCGCTTGCGCGTTGTCGCGATACGGGGGCAAGAGAGCCGGTCCCCGAGGAGAGCACGTATAAGCGTTAAAACCATCGCGCAGGGAGGGCCGGGCGATTCCGGCTGCACCTGTGGTTCTGCCGCGTGCTTTCTTCTGCACGCGGACCATGGGCGCCAGCCGGCGCCCGGCCTTCCCTGCGCCCTCTCGATCGAGGGCGGCATGATGAGCGCATCACTCGGGCACGACGTGTCGCGGGAAGGTGAATGCATGCCCTGTCTCCTCGTCATGCCCGGGCTTGTCCCGGGCATCCACGCCGTGAGGCATATGCGATGGCAAAGACGTGGATGGCCGGGACAAGCCGGCCATGACGATGGAGCTAATTTTGCGATCGCGCACCATCCGTGTATCTCTCCGGCGAACACCAAAACCAAATCAGGAAACGCCATGACCCGAACCGCCGCCGAACTCGATGACGACCGCGAAATCCGTGAGCTGGTGCAGAACTGGGCGGTCTGGCGCGATGCCGGCGACTGGGAGCGCTTTCGCACCGTCTGGCATCCGGACGGCCGCATGATGGCGACCTGGACGCAGGGGACCGGCTATGAGTTCATCGAGATCAGCAAGCAGGCCTGGGCCAAGGGCGTCAACATCCTGCATTTCCTCGGCGGCATCGCCGTCGATCTCGCCGGTCCCCGCGCGATCGCGCAGACCAAGATGACGATCTCGCAGCGCGCCGAGGTCGAGGGCGTGCTGTGCGACGTGCTCTGCACCGGGCGCTTCTACGACTTTCTTGAGAAGCGCGACGGACGCTGGGGCATCGTGCTGCGCCAGCCGATCTATGAGAAGGATCGCATGGACCCGGTGACCCCCGGCGCCGTGCCGGCGCTCGACCACGCGCTGCTGGCGCAGTTTCCGGTCGGCTACCGCCATCTGGCCTATCTGCAAACCCGGATCGGCTACACCGTGAAGCGCGACATGCCGGGCTTGAAGGGGCCCGAGGTCGAGGCCCTTTACGCCCGCGGCGCGGCTTGGCTGAGGGGGGAGGCGCTCTGAGCGAGCGGCTTCTGTCCGGGCCGGTTTGATCGCCGTCCTGGCCGAATTGTGTACATAAATATCTAAAATCGACGAAAGTTCAACATTTTAGCCAAAGGATTGCGCCGTCTCCGCAAAAATTGTATACAGATCGTATCCATAAGAATTCCGAGGAAACTTCCATGGCCGCTTCCTTCCCGATGAACGCCTGGTACGCCGCCGCCTGGGACGCCGAGGTGAAGCCGGCGCTACTGCCGCGCACGATCTGCGGCAAGCATGTCGTGATGTATCGCAAGGCTGACGGCAGCATCGCCGCGCTGGAGGATGCCTGCTGGCATCGCCTGGTGCCGCTCTCGAAGGGACGGCTGGAGGGCGACACCGTCGTTTGCGGCTATCACGGGCTGAAGTACGATCCGCAGGGCCGCTGCACCTACATGCCGGCGCAGGAGACCATCAATCCGTCGGCCTGCGTGCGGTCCTATCCGGCGGTGGAGCGGCATCGCTTCATCTGGCTCTGGATGGGCGATCCGGCGCTGGCCGATCCCGCCACCATCCCTGACATGCACTGGAATCACGATCCGGCCTGGGCGGGCGACGGCAAGACCATTCATGTCAACTGCGACTACCGGCTCGTCGTCGACAATCTGATGGACCTGACGCATGAGACCTTCGTGCACGGCTCCTCGATCGGCAATGAAGCGGTGACCGAGGCGCCGTTCGACGTCACCCATGGCGAGCGCACCGCCACCGTGACGCGCTGGATGCATGGCATCGAGCCGCCGCCGTTCTGGGGCAAGCAGCTCGGCAAGGACGGTCTCGTCGATCGCTGGCAGATCATCCGCTTCGAGGCGCCGTGCACGGTGGCGATCGATGTCGGCGTGGCGCCGGCTGGGACCGGCGCGCCGGAAGGCGACCGCTCGCAGGGTGTCAACGGCTTCGTACTCAACACCATCACGCCGGAGACCGAGCGGACCTGTCACTACTTCTGGGCCTTCGTGCGCAACTACCGGCTCGACGAGCAGCGCCTGACCACCGAGCTGCGCGAGGGCGTCTCCGGCATCTTCCACGAGGATGAGCTGATCCTGGAGGCGCAGCAGCGCGCGATCGAAGAGAACCCGGACCGCCTGTTCTACAACCTCAACATCGATGCCGGCGCGATGTGGGCGCGGCGGATCATCGACCGCATGATCGCGCGCGAGACGCCGGCGCGCCAGGCCGCGGAGTAGCAGGCATGGCCGAGCGCGAGGTAGAGCGGTCCGTGTCGCAGACGGTGCGGGCGCAGCTCGCGCTGCGCGACCTGATTCTCTCGGGCGGTCTGCGGCCGGGCGAGCGCATTTCCGAGCTGCAGGCGGTGGACACGATCGGCGTGTCGCGCACGCCGGTGCGGATGGCGCTGGTGCGGCTGGAGGAGGAGGGGCTGCTGGAGATGATCCCCTCCGGCGGCTTCATGGTGAAGTCTTTCTCCGAGCGCGACATCCTCGATTCCATCGAATTGCGCGGCACGCTTGGAAGGTCTTGCGGCGCGGCTCGCCGCCGAGCGCGGCGTCTCGGTGCGCGATCTCGATCCGTTGCGCGAATGCTTAGGCCAGATCGACGCGCTGGTGGCGCAGGATCCGATCTCGATCGAGGCGTTCTCGTCCTATGTGGCGCTGAATGCGCGCTTCCATGCGCTGCTCGCCGAACTGTCGCGCAGCCCGCCTGTCATTCGCCAGGTCGACCGCGCCTCGGCATTGCCTTTCGCCTCGCCGAGCGGATTCGTGATGGCGCAATCGGCGTTGCCGGAAGCGCATCAGATCCTGCTGATCGCGCAGGATCACCATCGCATCGTGGTCGACGCCATCGAGAATCGCGAGGGCGCGCGGGCCGAAAGCATCATGCGCGAGCATTCACGCCTCGCCGCGCGCAATCTGCGCGCTGCGCTGCGGACCCGCAGTCATTTCGATCTTGTTCCTGCATCGGCGCTGATCAAGACGCCGGGAACGGCCTGAAGGATACGCGCATGCGCTACGAAGATCATTGGACCATGGCCACGCTGGTCGGCATCCGCGACCTGACGCCTGATATTCGCGAGTTCACCCTGCGGCCGGACGCGTTTGCCGCGCGGCCTTATGCGGTCGGCAGCCATATCAAGGTCGGCGTGCTGATCGACGGCCAGCCCGACATGCGCTCCTATTCGCTGATCGGCGAGGCCGGACCGGACGGCTATCGCATCGCCGTGCGTTGCGCCGAGGATTCCCGCGGCGGCTCGCGCTATCTGTGGTCGCTTGCGCCGGGTGCGCGGCTGAACATGGCGGCTCCGGCTTCGCTGCTGCAGCTCGACTGGCAGCGCGAGCATTATTGCCTGGTCGCCGGCGGCATCGGCATCACGCCGCTGCTTGGTGCGGCGCAGGCGCTGTTGCGCAAGACGCCGAATGTCTCGCTGCATTACGCGGTACGATCGCGCCGCGATGCCGCCTATGCGGAGGAGCTGGCCACGCTGCTCGGCGAGCGCCTGACCATCCATGCCGCCGACGAAAGCCGTCGTCTCGACATGACGGGTCTGTTCGGCGGCCTGCCGCGCAGTGCCGTGGTGCTGTTCTGTGGTCCCCTGCGGATGCTGGAGGAGGCGCGTCGCGCCTGGGCCGCCGACGGACGCGCCGCGACCGATCTCAGTTATGAGACTTTCGGCTCATCGGGGCGTTTTGCAGCAGAACCGTTCCGTGTCCGGCTGCGCGACAGCGGCGAGGAGTTCGTGGTGCCGCGCGACCGCACCATGCTGGATGTGCTCAATGCCGCGGGGCACGAGATCATCGCCGACTGCCGCCGCGGCGAGTGCGGCATCTGCGCCGTCGACGTGATCGAGGTCGACGGCCAGATCGACCACCGCGACGTGTTCTTCAGCGCGCGCGAGAAGCAGGACAATCGCAAGCTCTGCCCCTGTGTCTCGCGCGCCCATGGCGTGGTGACGATCGATACGCTGGAACGGAGCGATGCGATCTGAGTGCGGGACTGCCGCTCAGGCGATCTCCGCGCGCACCATCGCGGCGGCGTCGCACATTGCCTTCAGCTTGCCGAAGGCGGTGGCGCGCGGCATGTATTTCATGCCGCAGTCCGGCGCCACCACCAGCCGCTCCGGCGCGACATGCTCGAGTGCGTTGCGGATGCGGTCCGCGACCACGCTGACCGGCTCGATTGCGGGATCGCCGAGGTCGAGCACGCCGACCAGGATGCTCTTGTTGGAGAGATCCTTCAGCACGCCGAGATCGAGCCGCGGCTGTGCCGCCTCGATCGAGATCTGCTGCGCATTGCTGTCGGCGAGCTCGGACAGAAAGGAGTAGCCCGACGGCTTGGTCGAGCCAGGCACCACGGCGGCATAGCCGAAGCAGATGTGGACCACGGTGGTCACATTGATGCCTTCGAGCGCGCGGTTGATCGCCTTGACGGCGTAGCGGCGCGCCAGATCCGGGTTGTTGCGCACCCAGGGCTCGTCAAGCTGGATCACGTCGGCACCGGCCTGTTGCAGGTCGCGCGCCTCGGCATTGACGGCAGCGGCGAACGCCATCGCCATCTCCTCGTCATCCGCATAGTGCTCGTTCCGCGCCTGCTGACTCAGGGTGAACGGGCCGGGCAGGGTGATCTTGGCGGCGCGATCGGTGTTGTGGCGCAGGAATTCCAGGTCGCGCAGCTCGATCGGCCTTTCGCGCTTGATCGGGCCGACCACGCGCGGCACCGGCGTTTGCAGGCCCGATTGCGAAGTGATGATCGCGGGATTGTCGATGTCGATGCCGTCGAGCGCGGTGGCGAAGCGGTTGGAATAGCTCTCGCGGCGAATCTCGCCGTCGGTGACGATGTCGACGCCGGCGCGCTCCATGTCGCGGATCGCGACGATGGTGGCGTCGTCCTGGGCCGCTTCGAGATGCGCCTGCGGAACGCGCCAGATGTCGTGCATGCGGATACGCGGCACCGATTTCGACAGCATGGCCCGGTCGACCAGCCAGTCGGGCTGAGGATAGCTGCCGAGCACGGTGGTCGGCAACAGATGCTGGGGCAGGGGCACGGCCGTCGTTCTCACGTGATGTTGACTGTCGGCGCAGCATCGCTGCAGCGGCGCGGCAATGCAAGGCGCTCCTGGCGTGGCCGCTCACAGGCAATTGACCGTGCGTGATCAGCGAGGAAGACCATCGACGTATTGATCCGCCGCCGATCCTTTGATTACGCATGGCCTCAGTGCTTCGCGCGCAAGGTCCGAAGAGGCCGCACGCAAGGCGAGATTTATGGAGGACCGCTGATCATGATCTCCGCACAGAATCTGACACGCAAATACGGTACCTTTACAGCCGTGGATGACGTCAGCTTTCGTGTCGGGGATGGCGAGATCGTCGGACTGCTCGGCCATAACGGGGCCGGCAAGACCACGATCATGAAGATGCTGACCGGCTACCTGGAGCCGACCGCCGGGACGGCCTCGATCAACGGCTTCGACATCGGTGACCAGCGGCGCCAGGCGCAGGCGCTGATCGGCTATCTGCCGGAGAACTGTCCGCTCTATCCGGAGATGACGGTCGTCGAATTTCTCGATTACGCCGCGGAGCTCAAGGGCATCGCGCCCGGCGAGCGATCGCAGGCGCTCCGCGATGCGATCGCGGCAACAGGGCTCGGGGAGAAGGCCACGGAGCCGATCGCCAGCCTGTCGCGCGGCTATCGGCAGCGCACCGGCGTGGCGCAGGCCATCCTGCACAAGCCGAAGATCGTGATCCTGGACGAGCCGACCAACGGCCTCGACCCTGCGCAGATCGCGCAGATGCGCGGCCTGATCAAGACGCTCGCCGAAACCGCCACCGTCATTCTCTCCACCCACATCCTGCAGGAGGTGCGCGCTGTCTGCGAGCGCGTGCTCGTCGTCAACAGAGGCAAGCTGGTGCTGGATGCCAGGATGGACGAGCTCGCAGGCGCCGGTCGGCTGCGGCTCGTCACCAGTGGGCCTCCCGAAAAGGTCGAGTCCTTGATTGCCGGACTTGGGCTGGTGAAGCGCGTGGATCGCCTGGCGGATCAAGGCGCCGGGCATGCCTATGCGCTCGGCCTCAACGGGCATGGTGCTGAGACGGTCGCGCCGGCCGTGGCGCGCGCCATCACATCAGGTGGCCTCGACCTCTACGCGCTGCATCCCGAGCAACGCGATCTGGAAGCGGTGTTTGCCGAGATCACCGCGGTCGGCGCAGCTCACGGAGAGGCCCACAATGCATAACGTTCTCCGCATCGCTCGCAAGGAATTGGCCGCCTTCTTCGCCTCGCCGGCTGCCTTCATCTTCATGGGCGCCTTCCTCGCGATTACCCTGTTCCTGTTCTTCTGGGTCGATCGCTTCTTCGCCCGCAACATCGCCGATGTCCGGCCGCTGTTCGAGTGGATGCCGGTGCTGATGATTTTCTTCGTCTCCGCCGTGACCATGCGGATGTGGAGCGAGGAGCGGCGCGCGGGAACGCTGGAATTCTTGCTGACAACGCCGGTTGCGCCGCTGCAGCTCGTGTTGGGCAAATTTCTCGCCTGTCTCGCGCTGGTTGCCATTGCGCTCGCGCTGACCTTGCCGCTGCCGCTTACGGTCTCGATGATCGGCCAGCTGGATTGGGGACCGGTCGCGGGCGGCTATGTCGCCGCATTGGCGCTTGCCTCCGCCTACATCTCGATCGGTCTGTTCGTCAGCGCCCGCACCGACAACCAGGTGATCAGCCTGATCGTGTCGACACTGATCTGCGGCATATTCTATCTGCTCGGCTCCAATACGCTGACGTCGCTGACTGGCAATGAGGGCGGCGAGGTGCTGCGGCTGCTCGGTGCCGGCTCGCGCTTCGAGTCGATCGCGCGCGGCGTCATCGATCTGCGCGACCTCTATTACTATCTCAGCATTTTCGGCGTGTTCCTGGTGCTCAATCTGTATGTGCTGGAAAGCGTGCGCTGGTCCGCGCAGGGACGGGCGCCGCAGCATCGGCGCTGGCGCCTGATCGCGGGGCTGACGGTCGCCAATTTGATCGCCGTCAATCTGTGGCTCGGACAGCTCACCGAGGCGCGTGCCGACCTCACCGAAGGCCATATCTATTCGATCTCGGACGAGACCCGCGGCTATCTGCACCAGTTGCAGGAGCCGCTTCTGATCCGCGGCTATTTCAGCGCCCAGACCCATCCGCTGCTGGCGCCGCTGGTGCCGCAGCTGCGCGACCTGCTGAAGGAGTATGAGATCGCCGGTCACGGCAAGGTGCGCGTCGAGTTCGTCGATCCCCAGCAGAACCCGGCGCTGGAGGCCGAGGCCAATAAGCAGTACGGCATCCAGCCGGTGCCGTTCCAGACGTCGAGCAAATACCAGGCGTCGGTGACGAACTCCTATTTCAACATCCTGGTCAAATACGGCGACGAATTCACCACGCTCGGTTTCCGCGATCTGATCGAGGTCAAGGAGCGTGGCGAGGGCGAAGGCAATCTCAACGTCAATCTGCGTGACCCGGAATATACCATCACGCGCGCCATCAAGAAGGTGCTGAACGGCTATCGCGGTTCCGGTGACGTGCTGGCCGACCTGCCGCAGCCCGTGACACTGCAGGCCTATATCTCGGCGGAGAAGCTGCCGGATCCGTTGCCCGCGCTGAAGACCGGCCTCGAGCAGCTGATCAAGGACTATCAGGCCAAGGCGCCGGGCAAGCTGAAGGCCGAGATCGTCGATCCCGACGCGGACGGCGGCAAGACCGCGAAGATGCTGCAGGATGATTACGGCCTCGAGCCGCTGTCTGCCGGTCTGCTCAGTCCGCAGCGCTTCTGGTTCCACCTGATCCTGAAGAGCGGTGACAAAACCGAGCAGATTCCGTTGCCGGACTCACTCGACAAGGATGGCTTGAAACGCAACATCGATGCCGAGCTGAAGCGCTTCACGCCGGGCGCATTGCGAACCGTGGCGCTCTATACGCCGCCGCAGCAGCAGGCCATGCCGCAGCTCGGCATGTCAGGCGGAGGCGGTCCTTCGTTCGATCTCTTGAGGCAAAAGCTCGGAGAAAACGCGTCGGTCGATGCGACAGATTTGAAAGACGGCCGGGTGCCGGAAAACGCCGACATCCTGTTTGTCGCCTCGCCGCAACAGTTCGATCAGAAGCAGGTATTCGCAGTCGATCAATTCCTGATGAAGGGCGGTACGGTCATCATGGCGACCTCGCCCTATCAGCCGAGCCTGCATGGCGATCTCAAAATCGCCAAGATGCCTTCCGGGCTGGAGCCGTGGCTGGAGTTTCAGGGCCTGCATGTCGATGACAGCCTGGTACTCGATCGCCAGAACACGCCGTTTCCAATTCCGGCCGAGCGTGACGTCGGCGGCGGCATCAAGGTGCGGCAGATCCAGCTGATGGACTATCCGTTCTTTGCCGACATCCGCAGCGATGGGCTGGCGCAAGGCGCGGCGCCGACGGCCGGCACCCAGCAGCTCACGCTGTCCTGGGCATCGCCGCTCTCGATCGCGCCCGACAAGAACAGCAAGCGCAAGGTGGTGAAGCTGATCCAGAGCTCGCCACATTCGTGGGCTGCGAAGACCACGAACGTCGTGCCGGATTTCCAGGCTCATCCCGACATCGGCTTTCCGGCCGGTGGCAAGGAGGGACGGCAGCTTCTCGGTGCGATGGTGGAGGGCGAGTTCAGCTCGTTCTTCGCGGGCAAGCCATCGCCGTTGGCCAAGGATGCGCCGGCCAAGACCGCGCCGGATGCAAAGACCGGAGACAATGGCACGAAAGGCCCGGCCGCGGCCAAGGACGCCAAGCCGAGCATCACCGGCGTGATCGGACGCTCCCCCGAGAGCGGGCGGCTGATCCTGATCGGCTCCGGCACGTTCCTGTCAGACGAAGTGCTGGAGCTCGCCTCCAGTGTCGACCGCACGCAATATCTCGCGCCGGTCAACTTCGCGCAGAACCTGGTGGACTGGTCGCTGGAGGATCGCGGGCTATTGGCGCTGCGCAACCGCGGCGGCCAGTTCTCGCGGACGCTGGAGCCAATGAAGAGCGGCGGCCAGATGTTCTGGGAATATCTCAACTACGCGCTGGCGGTGGTGGGCTTGGGAATCGTCTTCCTTGTCCGTCGCTCGCTGCGCATTGGCGCACGGCGCAGATATCGCACCATGCTCGGTACTGAGGGAGCCACGATATGAGGCGGCCGTTCGTTCTCGTCCTCACGGCGCTGCTGTGCGCGCAAGTCGCGCTCGCGGTGGGCGTCGCGTTCACCCGTTCGAACCATGCCGCCTTCGACGCCAAGGAGCCGCTGCTCGCGTTCCAGCCCGCGAAAGTCGACCAGATCGCGATCGACGACGATGCGGGCAAGAAGGTCGAGCTGCAGAAGGAGGACGGCAAATGGGTAATTCCGTCCTCCTCCAGCTTTCCGGCTGATCAGGCCAAGGTGGAGAGCTTCCTGAACAAGCTGGCCGCGCTGAAGAAGGGCTGGCCCGTTGCGGAGACAGCGGCCGCCGCCGACCGTTTCAAGGTTACGGACAAGACGCATGATCGCCGCGTGGTGTTGAGCAGCGGCGGCAGCAAGGTCGGCGAGCTCCTGATCGGCACCTCGCCGACCTATCGCCAGGTGCATGTCCGTGCCGCCGATGGGCCTGGCATCTATACCGTGGAGCTTGCTGCCTATGATGCAGGCTCCAGCGCCGACGCATGGATCGATCGCAGTCTACTCGATACGCAGCGCGACAAGATCGCCAACGTCACGCTCGGCGACATCACGATCGATGGCAAGGACGGCAAGTTCACCTTGGCCGGGCTGACCAAGGAAGACAAGGTGCTTCCCGACAAGGTCGATGCACTCGCCAGCGCCGTCGCGCATCCGCTGTTCGATACGGTGCAGGGCAAGGGCAAGGACGCGCTGGCGCGAGTAGACAATCCAGATATCCAGGCCGTGGTGAAGCGGACGGACGGAAGCTCGGTCACCTATCGCTACAAGAAGGACCCCGCTGGCGGCTATCTGTTAGCCAGCTCGGCGCAAGACTATCTGTTCCATGTCGCCGATGCAGAAGCCGCGCCGATCGTCCAGGCCAAGCGGACGGCGCTGATCGAAGCGCCGAAGACCGAGCCGAAGACCGAGCCGAATGCCGCGCCCGAAGCACCTAAGAGCGATACCCAGGCGTCGCATGATGCGGACCCTTCGAAAGGGCCCGGCGGGTGAGACGCACGCGGTCGAGAATGGGCTTACGGCAATCGCGATGGACTTTCGATGATCCCTGGCGGACATTGGCTAGGGGGCATCGATCGCAGGTCGCGGAACCGTGCAACACATTCTCACCCTGAACGCCGGCTCGTCCTCCATCAAGTTCGCGCTGTTCGAGCGGGAGGCCGAGCTCACCGAGCGCTTGCGCGGCGAGATCGATGGGCTCGGAACCAACGCGCCGCACCTCGAGGCGAAGCAGGGCGACAAGACCATCGCCGACGAGCAGCTCGATGCGGCAAAGGGCGCTGACCACGAGGCTGCGCTCGATGTGGTGCTGGCGGCTTCTGCGGAGGACCATAGGACACACAGCGATCGAAGCGGTCGGGCATCGTGTCGTCCATGGCGGCATCGATTTCACCAAGCCGATCGTGCTCGATGCGGCGAGCCTCGATGCGCTGGAGAAGCTGACGCCGCTGGCGCCGCTGCACCAGCCGCATAATCTCGCCGGCATCCGCGCCGCGCAACGCGCGTTCCCCGATGCGTTGCAGGTCGCCTGCTTCGACACGGCATTCCATCGCGTGCATCCCTGGGTCAACGACACCTATGCGCTGCCGCGCGAGTTTTATGACCAGGGTGTCCGCCGCTACGGCTTTCATGGCCTGTCCTATGAGTACGTCACGGGCCGGCTGAAACAGTTCGCGCCGATGGATGGGCAGGGCCGGGCGGTGATCATGCATCTCGGCAACGGCGCTTCGATGTGCGCTATCCGCAACGGTCGCAGCATTGGCTCGACCATGGGCTTCACCGCGCTCGACGGCCTGCCGATGGGCACGCGCTGCGGCGAGCTCGATCCCGGCGTTGTGCTTTATCTGCTGCAGGAGAAGCGCATGAGCGCGGAGGAGATCACCGATCTGCTCTACAAGCACTCCGGACTGAAAGGCCTGTCCGGCCTCTCGCAGGACATGCGCGAGCTGGAAGCCGCCGGCACGAAGGAGGCGGCGCAGGCTATCGACTATTTTGTGTTCCGCATCCGCCGCGAGCTCGGTGCGATGGCGGCGATCCTCTCGGGTTTCGATACGATCGTATTCTGCGGTGGCATCGGCGAGAACGCCTGGCGGATTCGCGAGCGGGTCTGCCGCGATTTCGAGTGGCTCGGCATTGAGCTGGATGAGGCCCGCAACCGGGCCGGCGAGACGGTGATCTCGACGGATCGGTCACGCGTGAAAGCTTTCGTGATCAGGACGGATGAGGAGACGATGATCGCGCGTCATGCCGCGCAACTTCTCCTGCAGTCGATATCGCCGTAAACGACACGCAGCTCGGAATGAGCGTCCTCAGTCGCGCATGTCTGCTCCTGGACGGCGCCGAATTGCGGCTTGCGCATCAGGCCCTTATGGTATCTGCAGAAATCAGCGCACAAAACGCGTGGTTCCGGGGGAAATGATGGTTGGCAGTGGCGGGGCCTCGCCGGAGGCGGATTTGGAGTTCGACTATGTCGTGGTCGGCGCGGGCTCAGCCGGCTGCGTGCTCGCCAACCGGCTGAGCGCCGACGGCAAGCATTCGGTGCTGCTGCTCGAAGCCGGACCGAAGGACAGCAACATCTGGATTCATGTGCCGCTCGGCTATGCCAAGCTGTTCAAGGAAAAGACTGTCAACTGGATGTATCAGACCGAGCCGGAGCCGGGGCTCAACGGCCGCCAGGTGTTTCAGCCGCGCGGAAAAGTGCTCGGTGGCTCGTCATCGATCAACGGCCTGCTCTATGTGCGCGGCCAGCACGAGGATTACGACCGCTGGCGTCAGCGCGGCAATGTCGGCTGGGGCTATCGAGGACGTGCTGCCCTATTTCAAGAAGGCGGAAAATCAGCAGCGTGGCGCCGACGACTATCACGGCGTCGGCGGCCCATTGTCGGTGTCGGACTGGCGGCACGAAGATCCGCTGTCGGAAGCGTTCGTCAAGGCCGCGGTGGAGTACCGGCATTGCCCTACAATCCCGACTTCAACGGCGCGACCCAGGAGGGCGCGGGCTTCTTCCAGACCACGACCCGGCGCGGCCGGCGCGCGCAGCAGCGCGTTCTCTTATCTGCGTCCGGCCAAGCACCGCAGCAATCTTCGCATCGAGACCGAGGCGCTGGCGCAGCGTCTGGTGTTCGAAGGGAAGCGGGCGCGGGCGGTCCAGTTCAAGCAGAACGGACAACTGCGCACGGCGCGGGCGCGCAGGGAGATTTTGGTCTCGGGCGGCGCGTACAACTCGCCGCAGCTTCTGCAGCTCTCGGGCGTCGGCCCGGCGGAGCTCCTGAAGAGCCATGGCATCGATGTCGTGTTGGACGCGCCGGGCGTCGGCAACGACCTGCAGGACCATCTGCAGGTGCGCATCGTCACGCGTTGCAGCCAGCGCGTTACGCTCAACGACGTCGTCAACCATCCCGTGCGCAGGGTGATGGCCGGGCTACGCTACGCAGCCTTGCGCAGCGGGCCGCTGACGATTGCAGCCGGCACGTCGGCCGCCTTCTTCAAGACCGATCCGCGGCTCGCCACGCCTGATATCCAGATCCACTTCATCCCGTTCTCGACCGACAAGATGGGCGAGACGCTGCACGCCTATTCCGGATTCACCGCCTCGGTGTGCCAGATGCGCCCGGAAAGCCGCGGCACGCTGAGGATCAAGAGCGCGGATCCGTCCGCCGCGCCGGCGATCCGCATCAATTACCTCGCCACCGAGACCGACCGCCGCGCCAATATCGACGGTCTGCGCATCCTGCGGAAAATTCTGGCGCAGCCGGCGCTAAAGGCCTATGTGACCGACGAAGTCTATCCGGGCGCGAAAGTGGTCAGCGACGAGGATCTGCTGGCGTTCTGCCGCCAGACCGGCTCGACCGTCTACCATCCGACCTCGACCTGCCGGATGGGCCAGGATCCGCTCGCGGTGGTCGACGAGCGGTTGCGGGTGCGAGGCATCGAAGGACTGCGCGTGGTCGATGCTTCTGTTATGCCGGACCTGATGTCGGGCAATACCAATGCGCCTGTGATCATGATCGCGGAGAAAGCCTCCGACATGATCCTGCAGGACGCGGGTTGATTTGAGGAGTTTGCTGTTGGCCCAACGTTTTCGGATCGGCACGCGCAAGAGCACGATGGCGCTGGCGCAGACCGAGGAGATTGCCCGTCGGCTGACGGCGGCGATCCCCACGCTCGACGTCGAGATCGTCAAGTTCGAGACCACGGGCGATACCGACCAGACCAGCAAGCTGCTGACCCATGGCGGCAAGGGCGGCGCCTTTGTCGCCGAGATCCGCCGCGCGATGCTCGACGGCAAGCTGCACGCGGCGATGCATTCGCTGAAGGACATGCCGGGCAATGAGGAGACGCCCGGTCTCGTCGTCGCCGCGCTGTTGTCGCGCGATCCGGCCGGAGACGTGCTGGTGCTGCGGCCGGGCCTGTCGCTGGACGAATTCCGCAAGGCCGGGGGCAGGGGCTTCAAGATCGGCACCAATGCGGTGCGGCGCGCGGCTTATGCGCGGCGGCTGTTTCCGCATGTCGAGATCATCCATTTCCGCGGCGCCGCCGACACCCGCATCCGCAAGCTCGACAATGGCGAGCTGCAGCGGCTACCGGATGGCGGCGCCGTCGGTCCTGCCGACGCGTTGATCATGGCGCGCTCGGGCCTTGAGCGCGTTGGGCTGATCGATCGCGCGCTGTACGAATTTCCGGCCACCGACATGTTGCCTGCCGCGGGGCAGGGCATCGTCGCGGTCGAATGCGTGGCATCCGACTGGGAGACGCGGCGCATCCTGGCCTCGATCGATGATGCGGCCGCGCGCGCCTGCGCCGACGCCGAGCGCGAAGTGCTGTGGGTGCTGAACGGCCATTGCAACTCGCCGATCGCGGGCTTCGCCACCATCGACGGCAGCGTGATGACGCTGACCGCGTCGGTGCTCGACGAGGCCGGCGGCCGTTTCATCGAGGCACGGCAGTCCGGTCCCGCCGATCGGCCGCGCGAGCTTGGCCGCGCAGTCGGGCTCGATCTGTTGGTGAAAGGCGCGGCGGAGCTGATCGAGACGCAGCCGGCCGCGCTGATCAGGTCAGCCTTTGAAAGCGCGCACCCGCGCGATCATCCGCTCGACATGTGCGATCGGCGTCTCCGGCTGGATGCCGTGCCCCAGATTGAAGATCAGCCGGCCCGACGCGTAGTTCGCCAGCACGTCGTCGATCGCCTGGTCGAGCGCGCTGCCGCCGGCGATCAGCGCCAGCGGATCGAGATTGCCCTGCACCGCGACCTTGGTCTGCACGCGCTCGCGGATCAGCGCGGGCGCCGCGGTCCAGTCGATGCTGACGGCATCGACGCCGGTTGCCGCGACATAGTCCGGCAGCAGCGCGCCGGCGCCGCGCGGAAAACCGATGATCTTGGCATCCGGCCGTGCCTTGCGCACGCCTTCGACGATGCGTCGGGTCGGCTCGACCGACCAGCGCGCAAACTCGCGCGGCGACAGCACGCCGGCCCAGGTATCGAAGATCTGCAGTGCGTCGGCGCCGGCTTCCAGCTGCCGGATGAGATAAGCAATCGAGGTCTCGACCAGCGCGTCGATGATGGTCGCAAAGGCGTCAGGATGCCGGTAGGCCAGCAGCCGCGCCGGCGCCTGGTCCGGCGTGCCCTTGCCGGCGACCATATAGGTTGCGACCGTCCACGGCGCGCCGCAGAAGCCGATCAGCGCAGTCGCTTGCGGCAGTCGCTGATCGGACGCGGCGCGAGCGCCTCATAGACCGGCTCGAGCTTGGTGAAATCTGCCTCGCGCGCCAGCGTTGCGATCTTGTCCGGCGTATCCAGCGGGTCCAGCCGCGGGCCTTCGCCGACCTCGAAGCGGACGCTCGCGGCCGAGCGCGTAGGGCACCACCAGGATGTCGGAGAAGATGATCGCAGCGTCGAAGCCGAAACGCCGGATCGGCTGCAAGGTCACCTCGGCGGCGAGCTCCGGCGTAAAGCAGAGATCGAGGAAGCTGCCGGCCTTGGCGCGGACCTCGCGATATTCCGGCAGATAGCGGCCGGCCTGCCGCATCATCCAGATCGGCGGCACCGCCTGGCGCCGGCCGGCGAGCACGTCGAGCGAAGGGCTTGTTGGTCACGGGCTGGGCCAAGCGAGAAACTCCGCTAGATCACGGGAACGATAATCCGCTCCTGATACATGGGGCGGTCGGCCCGGCCAAGGCATATCCGCCGGCAGCGGAACATCGTTCCGGGAACGCGCTCTCGGAAGCCGCGTTGTCTCTGTTCAAGGGAGATTGATCATGGCTGAGAAATTCAATCCCGCGCCGCACGACAAGCATGCCGAGGATCCGCGCGAGGCGACGCGCCTCGACCATGAGACCAAGACCAAGCTCGATACCGGGTTGATGGACACGTTTCCGGCATCCGATCCGGTCAGCGCCGCGCAGCCGACGAGCAGGCCGCGCGCAAGTAATGTCGAGGAGCTGCACAAGCCGCGCGAGGTCGACGAGCCATCGCTGTGGGACAGGGTGCGATCCGTCTTCGCACGATAAGACCGAGGTACGGCGCTACGGCGCGTCAATAATGCGGCGGCCGCTCGTTGGCGGGGCCGCCGCGTCGTCGTCTCGGCGTCCGCGATGCGCTCGCTCAAACGGGCAATCTGCCGCTTCAGCGCGTCGATCTCGCCCCATTGCGCGGTGATGGTCTGGTTCAGCGTCTCGATGGTGTCGTCCTGATACATCAGGCGCGCTTCCAGCGCGTCGATCCGCTCAGCCAAATCCCTGCCGTCACTCATCGCCTGCGACCTCCATGCGGGCCGGCTGCTGGCGCTCGCGCAAGCCATGGCCGAGCGCGACGCGCTCGTCGAACACGAAGCATTCGCCGCGCCAGCGGCTTTCGCTTTCCGGAATCTGCTTCGAGATATTTCAGGATGCCGCCCTTGAGATGATAGACCTCGGCAAAGCCGTGCGCGAGCAGATGCGCGCTGGCCTTCTCGCAGCGGATGCCGCCGGTGCAGAACATCGCGATCCGCCTGTGCCTGGCCGGATCGAGCTGGCGCGCGGCAAAATCCTTGAACTGGCCGAAGCTCGCGATGCCGGGATCGACGCGCGCCCTCGAAGCGTGCCCATCGCGACCTCGAACGCATTGCGGGTGTCGAGCACGAGCATGTCTGGCGCGGCGATCAGCGCGTTCCAGTCGGCCGGCTCGACATAGATGCCGACCTGCCGGGTCGGATCGGCGCATGGGATCGCCGAGCGTGACGATCTCCTTCTTGAGCCGGACCTTCAGCCGCCCGAACGGCATCGTCGGCGGCGGCGGAGAATTTCAATTCGAGATTGTCGAGCCGGCCGCCGAACAGACGCCCCGTGCGGAATTCGTCGACCAGTGCGTCGATCCCCTCGGCAGGGCCGGCCAGCGTGCCGTTGATCCCTTCAGGCGCGAGCAGCACGCTGCCTTCAGCCCAAGGCCGGCGCAGAGCGCAGCAGCGGCGCGCGCAGCTCCCGAAAATCCGGCAGCGCGACGAATTGATAGAAGGCGGCGACCTTGAGAGGCATGCCGCCGTTTATCAGCAGATCTGCTGATCCGGCAAAAGCTGGTATCCCAGCCATTGCCGAGCTGGCCGAAAGAATGTGTCATGAAACCGTTGCCACATTGGCCTTTCTGACCCGAGATCACGACAAAGCGAGCATTCGCATGAGGAATTTCCACTTCGCCGGCCGGTCCACGGTCCATGCCCAGAACGCCATGGTGGCGACCTCGCATCCGCAGGCTGCGCTGGCGGCGATCGAGGTGCATGCGCGCCGGCGGCACGGCGGCGGACGCCGCGGTGGCGGCCTGCGCGCTGCTCGGCGTGATCGAGCCGCAATCGACCGGCATCGGCGGCGATTGCTTCGCGCTGATCCAGCCGAAAGGCGAGGGCAAGATCGTCGCCTATAACGGCTCGGGCCGGGCGCCCGCCGGCGGCCAATGTGGAGTGGTATCTGGAGCGCAAGATCCATTCGGTGCCGCTGACCTCGGCGCATGCGGTGTCGGTTCCCGGCGCGGTCGACGCCTGGGACACGCATCCTGCGCGACCACGGCAAGTCTCGGCCTCGACCGGCTGCTGCAGCCGGCGATCAAGGCGGCGGAAGAAGGCTATGTCGTCGCGCCGCGCATCGCCTTCGACTGGAAGAACCAGTTCGAGAAGCTGAAGAACGGCACCAACACCGCGCGCTATCTGCTGCCGCACGGCAAGCCGCCGGTCGCCGGCGACGTGATCCACCAGCCCGAGCTGGCGCAGACGCTGCGCGCGATCGCCAAGGATGGCCGCGACGCATTCTATCAGCGGCCCGATCGCCGAAGACATGGTCGAGACCCTGCGCGGCATCGGCGGCCTGCACACGCTGGAGGATTTCGCCAATCACACCACCGAGGCCACGGCGCCGATCGGCACCATGTACAAGGACCTCGACGTCTGGCAGTGCCCGCCGAACGGACCGGGCATCACCATGCTGGTGATGCTCAACATCCTGTCGCGCTTCGACCTGACGAAATATGCGCCGGTGTCAGCGTCGAGCGCTTTCATCTCGAGGCCGAGGCCGCGCGCATCGCCTACATGATGCGCGAGCAGCATGTCGGCGATCCCGCCCACATGACGCTCGATGTCGCCAGCATTCTGGCCAAGGAATTCGCCGACGAGTACGTCAACAAGATCAGGATGGATCGCATGCTCGATCTGCCGAACGTCGCGCCGCCGATGAACCCGTCGATACGGTCTACATCACCGTGGTCGACAGCGACCGCAACGTCTGCTCCTTCATCAACTCGATCGCGCATGCCTTCGGCTCGGCGATCGTGTCGAACAAGACCGGCGTGCTGCTGCAGAACCGCGCCGGCGGCTTCCGCATCCAGCCCGGCCACCCGAACTGCATCGCGCCCGGCAAGCGGCCGCTGCACACCATCATCCCGGCGCTGGTCACCAAGAATGGCCGCGCGCAGATGTCCGTTCGGCGTGATGGGCGGCCAGTATCAGCCGACCGGCCAGACCCATGTGCTGACCAACATGCTCGACTACGGCTGCGACGTGCAGGAGGCGATCGATATGCCGCGCGGCCTGCATTACGAGGGCGTCTATCAGCTCGAGGACGGCGTGCCGGCCGCGGTCGTCGAGGGGCTGCAAAAGCTCGGTCACAAGACCACCAAGCTGGTGCCGCCGCTCGGCGGCGGCCAGGCGATCTGGATCGACTGGGACAAGGGCACGCTGACCGGCGGCTCCGACCCGCGCAAGGACGGCTGCGCGCTGGGATATTGATGAAAGCGCTGTCATTGCCGACATGCCGCTGTCGTCGCCGGGCTTGACCGGGCGACCCAGTATTCCGAGGCAGGGGTAAGTAACCGAGAGGCCGCGGCGTGCTGGATCGCCCGCTTGCGCAGGCGATGACTGCTCAAGGTGTGCCAGCGCCGTGCCCCTCGGTTGTTCCATCAGTCGCAGCGACTACATCGCGGAACCTCACGCCGCGTTGCTTCGTCGTCCAGGAACAACGCCACGCCGCCGCTGTTAGGCACGGATCGAGGCGGGCAGGCGTGCGCCGCCTCCATCTTCCATGCGGCGGAGGCCGTGCATGTCCGACAAGATCAATTCCCCTCGATCAGGATTCGACCGCCGCGCCTTCCTGACGGGCGCCGCCGGAACCGCGGTCGCGATTCCGCTCACGGCGCGCGCTGCGACCGAGCCACCTCAGAGCGCCGGTGACGCAGGACCCGGCAGCGCCAGTGCAGGTGACGCTGCGCATCAACGGCGAGAACAAGACGCTCGCGCTCGATGCCCGCACCACCGTGCTCGACGCGCTGCGGGAACATGCCGGCCTCACCGGTTCCAAAAAAGGCTGCGATCACGGCCAATGCGGCGCCTGCACGGTATTGCTGGACGGCCAGCGCGTGCTGTCCTGCCTGACTCTCGCGCTTGCTGCGGAAGGCCGCGAGATCACCACCATCGAAGGCCTCGCGCCGGCGGCAAGCTGCATCCGATGCAGCAGGCCTTCATCGACCAGGACGCCTTCCAGTGCGGCTACTGCACGCCCGGCCAGATCATGTCGGCGGTCGCCTGCGTGAAGGAGGGACATGCCGACAGCGACGAGAACATCCGCGAATATATGAGCGGCAACATCTGCCGCTGTGCCGCCTATCCGAACATCGTCGCGGCGGTGAAGCAGGCCGCGCCCGAAATTCTGAAAGGATAGTCGCATGCGCAGCTTCCTCTATCAGCGGGCATCCGACCCGCAGGCCGCGCTGCAGGCGCTGGCCGCAACCGCCGCCGCCAACGCACCGCTGACCGAGGCTCCCACCCAGCCGCTCGCCGGCGGCACTACACTGATCGACCTGATGAAGCTCGACGTGATGCGTCCCGAGCGGCTGGTCGATATCAATCCGCTCGCGGGCAATTGGGCGCAGATCAATCTGGACGGTGGCAACCTCAAGCTTGGTGCGCTCGCGCACATGTCGCAGGTCGCCGGCCATGCCGAGGTGCAGCAGCATTATCCAGTCATCGCCGACAGCCTCAAGCTTGCGGCGAGCCCGCAGCTGCGCAACATGGCCACGCTCGGCGGCAACGTGCTGCAGCGAACGCGCTGCACTTACTTCCGCGACGTCTCCTATGCCGAATGCAACAAGCGCAATCCCGGCTCCGGCTGTGCCGCGATGGATGGCTTCAACCGCATGCATGCGGTGCTTGGCACATCAGATCAGTGCATCGCGACCTATCCCGGCGATTTTGCGCAGGCACTGGTCGCGCTCGATGCTGCCGTCGAGATCACCGGCAAGGCCGGCCCGCGCACCATGCGGTTCGCGGAACTCCACAAGGCGCCCGGCGACACGCCGGCGATCGAAACCGTGCTGGCGCCGGGCGAGCTGATCTCCGGCTTCACCATCGACGGCCGCTGGCCGCGCTCGGTCTATCTGAAGGTGCGCGACCGGCAGTCCTATGAGTTCGCGCTGGCCTCGGCGGCCGTCGCGCTCGATCTGCAGGACGGCGTCATCAACGATGCGCGCCTCGCGTTGGGCGGCGTCGCCACCGTGCCGTGGCGGGCGCGCGAGGCGGAAGCCCTGCTGAAGGGACAAAAGCTCGATGACGCGCTGGCGCAACGTGCGGCCGACGCGGCCTTCACGGATGCCCGCGGCCGCCAGCACAACGCCTTCAAGATCGCGCTCGGCAAGCGCGTCGTGGCGCACGCCTTGAAAAAGGCCGCAACGATGGAGATCTGACCATGTCGACCGCCGCTCCCGCGCCGAAGGCCAATATGGGCCAGCCGATCCCGCGTTATGATGCCGTCGCCAAGGTGACCGGCCGCGCCGAATACGCTGCGGACGTGCCGCTCGCGAACCCCGCCTTTGCTTATCTTGTCACCAGCGCGATCGCCAAGGGGCGCATCGACGGCTTCGATCTCGGCGATGCCAGGCAGGTGCGCGGCGTGATCGACATCGTCACCCACGAGAACGCCGAGAAGCTCAAGGACGCAAAGCTGTTCTCGAACGGCGGCTATATGTCGACCACGATTCAGCCGCTGAAATCGCCTGATATCGCCCATGACGGCGAGATCATCGCCGTGGTGCTGGCCGAGAGCTTTGAGGCGGCGCGCGAGGCCGCGCATCGCGTCAAGGTGAACTATAGCACGATGCCGCCGACTGCGAGCTTCGATTCCGAAGGCACCACGGCGGCCGGCGCCAAGGGGCAGCTTGCGCAATTCAAGGAAGACCCTGAAGGTCGGCGACTTCGCCAAGGCCTTCGACGCCGCTGAGGTCAAGGTTGCCGCCGAATACGAGACGCCGACGCAGCACCACAATCCGATGGAGCTGTTCGCGACCAGCTGCGCCTGGAGCGGCGACCAGCTGACCATCTACGAGCCGAGCCAGTACGTCTATGGCCTGAAGAACGGCGTGGCCGAGCAGCTCGGCATCGACGCCGACAAGGTGCGCGTGATCAATGCCTATGTCGGCGGCGCCTTCGGCTCCAAGGGCTCGATGACGCCGCGCACCGCGATTATCGCGTCGCTGGCGCGGCGGCTGAACCGGCCGGTCAAGCTGGTCGCGACGCGCGACCAGGGCTTTACCATCGCGACCTATCGCGCCGAGACGCGGCACCAGATCAAGCTCGGTGCCGGGCGCGACGGCAAGCTGGTGGCGCTGCGCCATGACGGCCATGAGATCTCCTCGCGCGCCGATGCCTATGCGGTTGGTGGCACCAAGACCACGACGCGGCTCTACGCCTGCCCGAACGTGGCCAGCATGGTCTCGATCGTGCGGGCCGACCGCAACACGCCGGGCTTCATGCGCTCGCCGCCGGAGGTGCCGTACCTGTTCGCGCTGGAGAGCGCGATGGACGAACTTGCGGTCGAACTCAATATGGATCCGGTCGAGTTGCGCCGGGTCAACGACACCATGACCGAGCCGATCAAGGGCAAGCCCTACACGTCGCGCTCGCTGATGGCCTGTTTTGATGAGGCCGCGAAAGCGTTCGACTGGTCGAAGCGCACACCGGCGCCGCGCTCGATGAGCGATGGCGATTGGCTGATCGGCTATGGTTGCGCCACCACCTGCTATCCGACCCAGATGGCGCCCGCCGCGGCGCGGGTGCGGCTGCAGCGCGACGGCCGCGTGCGCGTGCAGATCGCCGGCCACGAGATCGGCAACGGCGCGTATACGGTCATCGCGCAGGCCGCGGCCGAGCGCCTTGGCGTGCCGGTCGAGAATGTCAGCGTCATGATCGGCGACAGCGATCTGCCACCGGCGCCGGTCGCGGGCGGTTCGAATTCCACCGCCAGCACCTGTTCGGCGGTGATGAAGGTCTGCGACCAGGTACGGCAGCGGCTGCTCAAGGCCGTGATGCCGGAGGAGGGCATGATCAACAAGGCCAAGGAGACGGTCGGTGTCGGCCGGACGCCGGTGACCGATGCAGCACATGGCGATCAGCCGCTCGATCGCGAAAAGGCGTTCGATGCGCTCGGCGTCAGCGTGGTCGAGGAGTACGGCGAATGGAAGCCCGATGGCGCGCCGCTGGATTCCTTTCATGCAATGTATGCCGGCCATGCAAGGCTGATCGGTGGCCCCGAGTTTGGCGACAAGATCGCTTATGCGTTCGGCGCCGAATTCGTCGAGCTGCGCATCAACCGCATCACCCGTGAGATCCGCGTGCCGCGGCTGGTCGGCGCCTTCGCCTGCGGCCACATCATGAACCCGCGCACCGCGCGCAGCCAGCTGATGGGCGGCCTGATCTGGGGCATGTCGTCGGCGCTTGCTGGAGGCGACCGAGATCGACCCGCGCAATGCGCGCTATGTCAACGACAACCTCGCCGATTATCTGGTGCCGGTGAATGCCGACGTGCCAAGCGTCGAGGTAATCCTGGTCTCCGAGCAGGACGACCACATCAATCCGGCAGGCGTAAAGGGGCTCGGCGAGCTCGGCAATGTCGGCACCAATGCCGCGGTCTGCAACGCGATCTTCCATGCCACTGGCCAGCGCATCCGCAAGCTGCCGGTCAGGCTGGAAAAGCTCGAGATCTGAGCCAACCGAGCTGGGCTGGAAATGCGGGCCGCCTTGCGCTAAACAGCGCTCCCGTTTGAACAGCAAAGGCGGCTTCAAGGATGCGGCGCTCGAAATTGAAGACAATTGCGATCATGCCGGCCATGGCGTTCGCGCTGGCGGCGATGACGTCCGTGGCTGCACCGACGGTTGCCTCGGCGCAAACCAAAGGAAAGATCATGACCACGTCTTCAGGATTGCAGATCATCGACACCCAGGAAGGCACCGGTCCTTCGCCGAAGCCCGGCCAGATTTGCGTGATGCACTACACCGGCTGGCTTTATGAGAACGGCCAGAAGGGCAAGAAATTCGATTCCTCCGTCGACCGCAACGAGCCGTTCGAATTTCCGATCGGCATGAAGCGCGTGATCGCCGGATGGGACGAGGGCGTCGCCACCATGAAGGTCGGCGGCAAGCGCACGCTGATCATCCCGCCGCAGCTCGGCTACGGCGCGCGCGGCGCCGGCGGCGTGATCCCGCCGAACGCGACCCTGATGTTCGACGTCGAATTGCTGGCGGTGAAGTAGTTCATTGTTGGTGAAACCGCTGGAGCGCGCGGTGAATGCGGTGCGCTCCCTCGCCCCTTCTTTGCGGAGAGAGGGTTGGGGTGAGGGCAGACGCCCGATCAGTGGGGCCTGTTTCACCCGGATTGCTTCATAATCCGGCCTCTCCCCGCAAGCGGGGAGAGGTTGATTGCAAAAAAAGACCGATCCCGTGAGGGACCGGTCCTTCTTCCGACGCTCGCGCGCGCTAACACCAAGCGTCGACGGGGAGTGTCGTTCAAAGATTCTTGTTTGTCGCCGCAGCCGTCTCGTTCACGGCGTCCTTGGTGGCCTGCTTGGCATCGCCCATCGCCTTCTGGCCCTTGCCCTTGACCTCCTGCACGGCGCCTTCGCCCTGCATACGGTCGGAGCCGGTGGCCTCGCCAATACCCTGCTTGGCCTTGCCGATGGCCTCATTGGTCGTGCCCTTGATCTTGTCAGCGGTGGCACCCATGGTGTTCTCCTTCGTGTTGCTCTTGGTCTGACAACGCATGCGCTGCAGAAAGGTTCTTGGAACCTGTGTGGCGTTGTTGCGGCATTTTCGCTAGGGTGAGCCGGTTCCCCCTTAGCAAAGAACGGCGACAATGACAGGTTCCCACGATCACGATCATCACGACCATTCGCACGACCACGATCGATGCTGGAAGCACGATGGCGTGCGCGTCATCCCCGGCAATCAGCTCGATCCCAACGTGCCGTCGACGGCGGGCATGGATCGCAAGGCTGCGATCAATTTCGCGCGCGTCGGCGCGCAAAAGCTATGGGCCGGCACTGTGACGATCAGGCCCGACGCCAAGACCGGCGCGCATCATCACGGCCATCTCGAAAGCATCATCTATGTGGTGAAGGGCAAGGCGCGGATGCGCTGGGGCGAGCAGCTGCAGTTCATCGCCGAAGCCGGCCCCGGCGACTTCATCTTCGTGCCGCCTTACGTGCCGCATCAGGAAATCAACGCGAGCCCCGATGAAGTGCTGGAATGCGTGCTGGTGCGCTCCGACGGTGAAGCGGTCGCGGTCAACATCGACATCGAGCCGGTCGAGAAGCCGGAGACGGTGCTGTGGATCGACCCGGTGCACCGCGATCCGGCGGAGAAGAAGTGACGGCGAGGCTCGGCGGAGGTCGTGTAGGATGAGCGATGCTTAGTGGTTCGGGAGGTGCACCCTCTCCCTTGCGGGAGAGGGTGCCGGAGATGCGAAGCATCGGAGGCGGGTGAGGGGTCTCTCTCCACGCATCAGCATGTGGAGGGAACCCCTCACCCGGCTTCTCACTTCGTGAGAAACCACCCTCTCCCGCAAGGGGGAGAGGGTGCATCTTTTCCTGCGGCTTTGTTGAGCGCATTACAAATATTGAGCCTACGCAAACACGCTGTGGTCGATCGGCCCGTTCGGCACCACATAGCCGTAGCGCGTGTTGGACGGCTCCGGTCCGGCTTCTCATATTCCGCCTTCATCACCGCGAAGCGGTCGCTCTTGAGGTCGAGCATCGCGTGCTTCGGCTGGATGCCGTAGAGGCGGGCATTGTTGTCGCCGAAAATCGCGGTCTTCACCGGGCCGTCGGCAGGGCCGAGCGGGGCGAAGCCGAATTTCTTCTGCATCACCTCGGGGATCTCCAGCCGGCGCAGGCCCTCGATCTGCCATTGCGGCGCGCCGGTCCACAGCGCATCGGTGCCCCAGCAGACGTGATCGACGCCGAGGCCCTTGATCAGCGTGCCCATCAGCGCGGCGCAGACATTGGGCTCGGCGACCAGCGTGGTCGCGAACAATTGCCCGACGTCGCCATAGACGTTGTTGACGCCATATTGCGCCGGGATATCGGCAAGGTCGCTGGTCCAGGCAATGCGCCCGGTGCGCTCGAATTCGGCGAGCGCCACCTTCGGATCGCCGCCGACATGGCGATAGGCCGAGTGATAGATGATGAAGTTGAGCTGCGGCCAGTCCTTCGCTGCCTGGCCGACATCGGCGACATCGGCGAAGCCGCGCAGATTCGGAAACTGCTTCTCGATGCCCGGCGGGAACAGCCCCTTGTGGACGCAGACATTCTTGATGCCGGCCTTCACCATCTTCTCGTAGCCCTTGTAGGCGACCTTCTCGTCGTCCATGCGCCAGGGATAGTGGCTGATTTCCTTGTGGGTGTTGTCGCCGATCGTGTAGCCCTTGCAGGATTCCGGCTTCAGCGCCAGCGCCGCATCCAGCTTGTCGAGCCAGCCCGGCTGGCCCGGCGTGAAGATGGCGTGACAGAACAGCCGCCGCGAGCCGGCCTCGTCGTTGACCTTCTTGCGCGCGCATCCGCCATCTGCTCGTTGGTCAGGAACCAGTCCTGCTCGATATCGGACGGCGCCGACGAGATCAGCGCGATCTTGGTGTCGGAGTCGAGAAACATCTCCTTCTTGTAGTTGTTGAACTTGAGGTCCTCGATGGTCTGCTCGTGGTCGCTGAGCTCCTTGTTCCAGCCGGCCTTGCCGACCGCCTTGCGCATGTCGACGAAGGTGGTGATGCGGGTGTCGTCGCGCAGGAAATGCGTATGCATGTCCATGATGAACTGGTCCTTCAGCGCATTGGCGCGCTCGTCCGCCATGGCGGGCGTCGCGGCTTCCGCCGGCGTCACGTCGAACAGCGGGCCATAGACCTGGTTCATCGCGACGAAACGAGGCGGCCATGCCGGCGGCGGTCTGGAAGAAACGGCGGCGATCGAGGCCCTGCTTGCCGCCGAGGTCGTCGGCCATCGCGAGCAGCCGCGGCTCGACCTCGCGCTGCCGTTCGTTCTGCGGATCGGGATAGAATTCGTCGCTAGGCGACGATCTGGGTCGGGATCGGGGTCTGGTACTTGGCACAGTTCGGACGGCATCAGCGCGGCAAGTTCTTCTTCGGTCAGCTGGCTGCTCATGGGTTTCCTCCCTGGTTGTTGTCTGTATATGCGGGCGTCAAACCGCTAGCTGGCGACTTTCGCCAAGTCAGCTTGTAAGTCAGCTTGTCGATATCGTGCTCGCGAGAAGGTGTTCTTAAGCTGCAGCGCACGCGCGCTTTGAAGCGACATAGGCGCGCTGCTAGACTTCGCCCAAGCGATCAGCACGCCCAAAATGATCAGACTCCGGGGAAACGACCATGACCGACAACGTACGATTGACCGCTCGCCGTGCCGTCATCAAGCCGCCGGGCTTGGCCTGGCGGCTGGAACCATCGGCGGTCGCACGGCCCGCGAGCGGCCGCCAAGTGCGGGATATCTGGAGCAGCGAATATTGGGCCAAGAAGGGCGACGTGCCGCTCTGGATGTTTCGCAAGCGGATCGGCGCGCCGAAGGCCGGCGAGCCGTCGCGGCCGGTCGTGTTCTTCGTGCACGGCTCGTCCGTGACCTCGCGGGCGTTCGATCTCAATGTGCCGGGCAAGGGCGAATATTCCGTCATGAACGAGTTCGCCCGCTACGGTTTCGACTGCTGGACCATGGATCACGAGAACTACGGCAAGTCCGGGCGCACCAAGGGCAATTCGGATATTGCCAGCGGCGTGGAGGATCTGAAGGCCGCGGCTCGAGGTGGTGGCGCGCGAGACCGGGCGAGCAGAAATTTCACTTCCTTGGCGAGTCCTCCGGCGCATTGCGCGCCGGCGCCTATGCGATGGCGGCGCCCGATCGGATCGATCGCCTGGTGTTCGCTGCGTTCACCTACAAGGGCGAGGGCTCGCCGACGCTCGCCAAGCGCGCCGAGCAGGTCGACTATTATCGCACCCACAACATGCGCAAGCGCGACCGCGACATGATCCGCTCGATCGCCACCCGCGACAAGCCGGGCACCAGCGATCCCGCCGCGGTCGAGGCGCTGGCAGATGTCGAGATGCAGTTCGGCGACCAGATTCCGACCGGCACCTATCTCGACATGACCGCGAACTTGCCGGTGGTGCATCCGGACAAGGTGCTGGCGCCGGTGCTGCTGGTGCGCGGCGAATATGACGGCATCGCCACCGTTCCCGACCTCGAGGAGTTCTTCAACCAGCTGCCGAACGGCGACCGTCAGTTCGTCATCCTGCCCGGCACCGCGCATTCGGTGACGCTCGCGACCAACCGGCAATTGTTCTGGCACGTCGCACGCGCGTTCCTCGACATGCCGACGCCGATCGCGACTTGACGTGTAGCGCATCCTGACGATCATCTTCCCATCGTCATTCCGGGCTCGCGCGTTCCGCGCGCCCCGGAATGACGATGGATCGAAAATAATTTGGAGGGCACTGTCGGCTTCGTACCATCTCGTTCGTCCTCGGGGCATCCAAGCCAACAAGGAACCCTGTGATGTCCAAGATCGTCCCCTGTCTGTGGTTCAACGGCAATGCCGAAGAGGCCGTGAACTTCTATGTGTCGCTGCTGCCGGAGTCCCGGATCGAGACGGTGCAACGGAACATGACGGACAGCCGCTCGGGGCCGGCAGGCTCGGTGCTGGTGATGGAATTCACCTTGGCCGGCCAGCGCTTCATGGCGCTGAACGGCGGCATGAAGTTCGAGTATACGCATGCGGTGTCGTTCAAGATCGGATGCGACGACCAGCCCGAGGTCGACCGCCTCTGGGATGCGCTGTGCGCCGATGGCGGCGCGCCGGAGCAGTGCGGCTGGCTCAAGGACCGTTACGGCGTATTCTGGCAGATTGTCCCGAACGCGCTGCCGAAATATCTCGGCGGCGCCGACCGCGCCGGCGCCTCGCGCGCCATGGCCGCGATGATGAAGATGGTCAAGCTCGATATCGATGGTCTACGGCGGGCGTACGAGGGTGTGTAGGAAGCGGTGATCAGCGAAATTCGCGATCACGAATTCGGTTCACCTCTCCCCAGCGGGGAGAGGTCGAACGCGAAGCGATCGGGTAAGGGGGCGCTGCTCTCTCGATAGACCGTAATCCCTCACCCGGATTGCATTTGGCGATGCAATCCGATCTCTCGCAATGGGAGAGGTGATCTTCCGACGCTGCACCAGATCGTTCGCTTCGTTAGGCCTCCCGGCGCGCCGGCAGGCGCCAGATCGTCCGCGACAGCATGACGGTGCTGCAGACTGCGGCGTAGGCGATCAGCGAGGCTGTCACCATGGCGGCGAGCGAAGCCATGCCGCCGCCGAAAGTGCCGACCACCAGCATGCCGCCGCCGGCCGCGAGCAGGATGCGCACGACCGAGGCCATGAACGGCCACAACACGTGGCCTGCGCCTTGCGCGGCAAAGGAGAGCACGAAGCCGAAGCCGAGCGCGGTATAGGCCGGCGCGACGAAGCGCAGATAGATCGCGCCTTCGCGCAGCACGTCGGGCTGATGGCTGAACAGGCCGAGCCACAGCGGCGGATAGGCTGCGACGACGCAGCCGATGCTGCCGACAAAGGCCGCGCCCGTCAGCGCCGAGATCCAGGCGATGGCTGCGCGCCCGGGCGCCCTGGCCGGCGCCGACATTGACGCCGACCATGGTCAGCGTCGCCGTGCAGAGGCCGAACAGGATCGGGATCATGATGTAGTCGAGCCGCGAGGCGATGCCGTAGGCAGCGAGTTCTGATGTGCCGAAGCGGCCGACCACCGACGTCACCAGGATCACGGTCAGGTTCACCAGCACGGCGTTGACGGACGTCGGCAGGCCGACTTTCAGGATGTCCGCGAACAGCCGCGCCTGCAGCGGCACGATCCGCATGTGCAGGCTGGTGCGGCCCGAGGCCATGTAGCGCGACAGCACCAGCATCGCTCCGCAGTAATAGAGGCCGAAGGCGAGGCCGGCGCCGCCGATGCCGAGCCCGGAGATCGGGCCGATGCCGAAGATCAACAGCGGCGACAGCGGAATCATCACGATCGCGCCGACCAGCGTGACGATCGCCGGCACGCGCACATTTCCGGCGCCGCGCAAGGCGGCAGCCTGCAGATTGACGATCCACACCGGGATGGCGCCGGCGAACAAGGAGTTGGAATAGGTCACCGCGGCATCGAGCGCGCCGTCGCGGCCGCCCAGCGCATGGTACAGCCTCGGCCCGAGCAAAGCCGTGCCGAAGGTAAACAGCGCGCCGCCGATCACCGCGAGCACGATGCCATGGAAGACGATGGCGTCGGCATCCGTCTTGCGCTGCGCGCCGATGGCGCGGGCGACCGATGACGAAACGCCGCTGCCGATGCCGCCATTCGACATCATCGTCATCAGCATGAAGATCGGAAACACCATCGCGGCGCCGGCCAGCGCGTCGGTGCCGAGCAGGCCGACGTAATAGGCCTCCGCGATGTTCACCGCGGTCTGCGCCAGCAGCACGGTCATGGTCGGCAGCGCCAGCCGAAACAATGTCGGCAGCACCGGGGCGGTCAGCAGGGCCGCGCGGGTCGCCTCGGCTTTCGCCTGCGCCGGCGAGGGGGCGGACGGCGCGAGGGGACGCGGGTGGACATCGGGGCGTCGGAGCGTGGCTTGGGCGGTATCCATCGACGGTATCCCGTGATCCTGGTTTACATTACGACCATCATGCAGTATTATGATCGTAATGCAATAGCGGCTGACGCAGAATAGCTATGGGAGACCGGGAGGCGGCCGATGGCGCGGTACGAGAAGGGACACAAGGACGAGACGCGGCAGCGCATTCTCGAAATTGCCGCGCGCCAGTTCCGTGAACGTGGCGTTTCGGCTGCGGGGCTCGCCGGCATCATGGCCGATGCCGGGCTGACCAATGGCGCCTTCTACGTCCACTTCGAGTCCAAGGAGCAACTCGTCCGCCAGGTGCTGGACGATGCGCTGGCGCGGCGCGAGCAGGTCTGGCGCAAGCGCGAAGGCGAGGAGGGTGGGTTCGTAGCGATGATCGACGATTATCTCTCGGCCCGGCATCGCGATGATCCCGGCCGCGGCTGCCCGACCGCCGCCATCGTGGCCGAGGTCGCGCGCGAGCCGGCTGCCACGCGCGCAACCTTCACTGGTCGCGTCACGGCGATCGTTGGGCGCATCGCGGCCAAGGTGAAAGGGCCGTCGGCGGAGCGGCGTGAGGCCGATGCGCTCGCGATCTATGCGCTGATGGTCGGCGCGCTGCAGCTGGCGCGCGCCGTCGATGATGTCAAGCTCTCGGACAAGATCCTGGCGAGCGGCGCATCAGCTGCGCGCCGGCTCGCGGGCGAGCGCTGGTCCGCCGTCAGGACTTGATAGCAATCGCGAGCGGTCGGCCTTTCTCGAACGGCGCCAGCCGGTGCGCGAGGCCGAATTGCGCGAAGACTTGCGCGAGCTGATCGGCGCTCTCGCGGAAATGTACCCAGCCTTCGTTATGGGCGGCGACCAGCGTCGCGTCTGGAAAAGCATGCGCGGCCTCCAGCGCATCCTCGCTGCCCATCGTCATGTGGAAGCGCCCGCGCGGCTCGGCTGCGCCCGTGAACAGCACGACGACCTTCGGCGCGAACAGCCTGGCCACCTCGGCCGTGCCGTCGTACCAGACTGTGTCGCCGGTGACGTAGAGCAGGTCGCCGGGCTTGTCGCGGCCAAGTGCAAACCCGACCACATCGCCGGAGATCGGCTCGATGCCGACGGGGCCGTGGCGCGCCGGCGTCGCCGTGACCAGCAGCGTCTCGCCGTTGTGTCCCTTCAAGGTCGCCGTCTCGAATGGCGCGAGCCCGAGCGCGTTACCGCCGAGCCGCTGCGCGCCGGCCTGCGTCGTGTAGGTCGTGCCGACGCTCGGCAGCAGCGCGCGACCGGACGCGTCGAGATTGTCCAGATGGTGGTCGTGGCTGAGCAGCACCGCATCGAGCCGGCCGATCTGTTCGGGCGACAGCGCAGGACCGGAGGTCTTCTCGAACCGCACCGGCGTCTCCCGGTAGAGCCCGGGCGGATCGAAGGTTGGGTCGGTGAGCAGCCGCAAGCCGCCATATTCGATCAGCACGGTCGGTCCGCCGATCAGGGTCAAGGTCAAAGGGGATGAGGACATGTTGGCTCCGCTGTGCTCGTCATCGCAATGCCGACATAGACCGGTTCACACTTGCGAAAAATTAGTTAGAGTTGCGCAATGGCTGTTCAAAAACGCACAGAGCCGGACTGGCAGGACATCCGCATCTTCATGGCGCTGGGCCGGCATGGCAGCCTGTCGGCCGCGGCGCGCGCGCTGTCCGTCAACCACGCGACGATCGCGCGCCGACTGCATGCGCTGGAGGCTGTGCTCGGCGAGAAGCTGGTCGAGCGTCGGCCCGACGGTTACATCCTGACGCCAGCCGGCACACGTACCTTGGCGGCGGCCAGCGACATGGAAGCGGCCGTCGCGGCCCTAGGGCGCGGCGATGCCGACGACAGCCCCCGCGGTCTGGTGCGGGTGAATGCGCCGCCGTCGCTGTCCCAGGGCTTTCTCATCAGCCGTCTTGCTGCGCTGCCGACGCGCTATCCGGGGCTCGACATCGATCTGGCCGCGGATCTGCGCGCCGTCAGCCTCGACCGGCATGAGACCGACATCGCCGTTCGCCTGGGACGTCCGCAGGACGGCGCCTTCTTGGGCCGGCCACTGGTGACGATGGGCTACGGCTTCTATGGCACGCCAAAACTCTGCCGGCGCGTCGAGGCCGGCGCCGATCCGGCGTTCGTCGGCTTCGACGAGGTGAACTCCCATGTCCCCGAGGCAGTCTGGCTAGCGCGACATTTTCCGCGCGCACGACTGTCGTTTCGGGCGGGCAACCAGTTCGCCCAGGCCGCCGCTGCCAGGGCTGATGCCGGGCTCGCACTGTTGCCGCATTTTGTCGGCCGCGCCGATAAACGCCTGAGCCTGTGCCGGCTGGCGCCGGTGCCGCCGCCGCGCGAGATCTGGTTGCTGACGCGGCGCGGGGATCGCAAGGAGGCGCCGATCAGGACGGTCGTGGATGCCTTGATCGCAATGTTCCGTGACGACCGGGCGTTGTTCGAGGTCGCGCATGGATGATGTGTCGAAGCCTCCGCTCTCGGCGTGGCACCGCACCCTGATTGCGATTTTCATCTTCATCGCGGCGCATGCTGTCCTCCTGGTCGGTCTCGCGACGCCCGAGAAATTCGTGTTCGACGAGGTGCATTACGTGCCGGCCGCGCGGCAGATGCTGCTGCCGGCGCCTCGCGAGACGACGCTCAATCCGATGCATCCGCCCCTGGCGAAGGAGCTGATCGCGCTGTCGATCCGCAGCTTCGGTGATAATGCATTCGGCTGGCGCTACGCCGGCACGCTGTTCGGCGCGCTGGCCGTGATGGCGATCTATCTGTGCGGCCTCGCACTGTTCGCGGCGCAAGGACCGGCGATCGCAGCCGCCGCGATCGCGCTGTTCAACCAGATGCTGTTCGTGCAGGCGCGGGCCGCGATGCTGGACATCTTCGCGCTTGGCTTCAGCCTGATCGCGATCGCCGCCTTCATGCACGGCTTTCGGCGGCACCGGCCGCAGGCCTTGTTCGCGCTATCCGGTATCTCGTTCGGCCTTGCGACCGCCTGCAAATGGAGCGGGCTGTTTCCCTGGGCAACGGCGCTCTGCATCATCGGTCTCGTCCGCATGCTTCAGCATTGGCAGACATCGTTCGCCGATCCGAACGAGGATGACTGGTACCATCCGGAGCTGTGGCCAGAACTGTCGCTGTCGCAGATCATGCTCTGCTTCGGCATCTTGCCAGTGCTCTGCTATTTCGCGACATTCGTGCCGCGCGATGGCTGGTCGCTTGCCGCAATCGCCGAGGCCCAGTATCGCATCTATGCCGACAGCATCACCACTGCGATTGCCGAACCATACCTATATGAGCGCGTGGCCGACCTGGCCGTTCCTGGTACGCCCCGTCTGGTACCTGTTCGACAAGACCGATGACCAGCACATCGCGGCGATCGTGCAGCTCGGCAATCCGCTCGTGCTGTGGCCAGGGCTCGCGGCGCTGCTCGTGTGCGTCTACGACTTCATCACAGCGCGCCGCAGGGCCGCGTTCCTGATTTCAGCATTCTATCTCGGCTGCTATCTGCCATGGGCGCTGCTGCCGCGTGCCCTGAGCTTCCTCTATTACTACCTGCCGTCGGCGACGCTGTTGAGCCTGGCGCTGCCTTATGCGTGCCTACGATGGCGCCTGCCGTCCTTCGCGCTATGGACCTTCGTTGCCATCGCGTTGCTCGGCTTCATCGCCATGCTGCCGATCTCGGCGGCGTCCGTCGGCACGTCGATGGCGACATTCACCCGCCTGATGTTGTTCCAGAGCTGGATCTGACGGGTATCGTTACTTCGCGGCGCTGCCGGCTTCCATGTTGACCACCTGGACGCGGCGGTTGACCGGATCTGCCGGATTGGCGGCGTCCTTCAGCTTGGTCTTGCCATAGCCGACGGTGACGAGATCCTTGCCCGTCAGGCCATATTTCCCGACCAGAAAGCGCTTGATGGTATCGGCGCGGCGCTCCGAGAGATCCTGGTTGAAGCCGTCGCTGCCGACGCCATCGGTATGGCCGGCGACCACGAAGGTCGCGTCCTTCAGGCTGGGATCGGACAGCGCCTTGCCGAGCTCCTGCACGGCCGGCAGCGACGCCTGGCTGATCTCGGCCGAGTTGTAATCGAACTGGATCTCCAGATCGATGTTCGGCTTGGTCGCCGCAATCTCGGCAATCTGCTGGCGCTCGCCGAGCGACAGCGAACGGGTTTTGCGGTTGCGCACGCGGTCGAGGAGCGCGGTCTCCTTGGCCTGGGCTGCCGGGTCGACCTGCGGGCTGGCGGCGTGCGGGCCGATGGTGATGCCGCGCGTCATCGGCTTCGGCTTCAGGGCGTTCACGATCTGGTCGGCCGACATGGTGGCGTCGCCGGCCAGCGCCAGCCCGGCCGTCATCGACAGCACAGCGCTCGCGGCACACATTTGGCGTCCGTAATTTTTAAGAAAATTCCTCATCGTCGTCGTCCTTGAAAAGCGGCAAAGTCTTGATGGCAATTGGGTGCGCGAACCATAGAGCGGGTTCAATCCGGCCAATGTGATTGCCATCACAGGCGGAACCGGCCGCGAACCCGCGCCAGTGTTTCACAGCTGCAGACAGGCCGCAAAGCCGTCGTTGGATCGACGAGCTGTCGACACCAAAACGGCCACATACCGCTTTACCCGACTCGCCGATCGAGGAAGATTGCAGGCAAGATCGCGGCGACGCTCGCGATCCAAGAGCAAGAAACCAGACGAGCAAAAGCAGCATAGTGTTGAATTCTTCACGTCGGCATGGCGATTATCAGGGGCAGCGTTCGGGCAAGACCGACCAGACCGGTTCCAATGACACGATGCCGATCCTGGTCGGGGCGTCCCTCATCGCCGTCGCCATCCTGTTGTCGACACTGATCACCGCGCTCGGCGGCCGTTATATCGGACTGGAGAGCCCGTCGGACGACACCGCTTGGCTGGTCGACCGGCTGACGGGACGGGTCTATCGGTGCCAGGCCGCCGATCCGGGCCGTGCCTCCTGCGCCGCCGAGATCGCGACCGGCAGCATTCCGCAGAAGCCAAAGCCTTAGGCCTGATAGTATTGGGCCTGATAGTATCGGGCCTGATAGTATCGGGCCTGACAGGTTCGGTCGAATCCCGCTACAGTCGCGGGCGATGTCGATTTCCAGGCAAACCGTCCCGCTGACCAAACTGCAGGCCAGGCGCATCTGGCTGCGCGCGCAACGGCTCGATGCCGAGGCGCCGTTCGGCGCCGGCGCGCCGGCCGTGACCGCCGCGGTCGCCCATCTCGGCTATGTGCAGATCGACACCATCAACGTCATCGAGCGCAGCCACCACCACATCCTGTTCACGCGCATCCCGGCCTATCGCCGCGCCGATCTGAAGCAGGCGCAGAGCGTCGACAGAAGCGTGTTCGAATACTGGACCCATGCGCTGTCTTACGTGCCGGCGCAGGACTTTCCGCTTCTTCCTCCCGGCAATGCGGCGCCACCGTCGCGACGGCCACCGCTGGCTGACCTCGGTCAAGCCCGAAGACATGCGCAAGGTGATGCGGCTGTTGCGGCAGAACGGACCGCTGACGATCCGCGATATCGACGACGACGTGCTGACGGAGAAGGAGCATCTATGGGCGAGCCGCAAGCCGTCGAAGCGGGCGCTGCAGCTCGGCTTCTATCGCGGCGAGTTCACCATCGCCGGCCGCGACGGCATGCTCAAGACCTACGATCTGACGAACCGGCATTTTGGCTGGGACAAGGTACCCAAGGAAACACCAAAGCCCGCGAGTGAGACCGAAGTGACAGCGTACCTGCTCGACCGCAGCTTGCGTTCGCAGGGCGTGGTCAGTCTCGATTCGATCTGCCATCTCGATGCACCGCGCAAGGCCAAGATCTCGCGGCTGATCGAGACGCGGGTGCGCCGCGGCGAGCTGGTCGCCGTCAACATCGAGGACGCCGGCAAGCAGTTGCATTGGGCGCGGCCCGTCGACCTGGAGCAGGGCGGTGGCGAGGTCTCGATGGACCGCGTCCATATCCTGTCACCGTTCGATCCGCTGATCATCCAGCGCAAGCGCACCGCGCTGATCTTCGACTACAGCCATCGCTTCGAGGCCTATGTACCGAAGGACAAACGACTATTCGGCTATTTCGCGCTGCCGGTGCTGGTCGGCGAGGAGATCGTCGCGGCGCTGGACATCAAGACCGACCGCGAGAAGCGGAAGCTGTTGATGCAGAAGTGGAGCTGGGTGGGGAAAGGCAAGTCCGCGAAAGGCGTTGCGCGCAAGGAGCTCAAGCGCCGCATCGAGGAGGAGCTCGATCGGTTCGCGGCGTTCCAGCTGGGGGATTGAAATCTCAAGAATCTAGGATCGGTTCAGCGAAGCGATACTCATCATTTGGACCGGCTTGCAGGAAAGACGATGGGTATCGTTGCGCTCCACCCATCCTACGGCGTCTTCGAACCGATCGCCCAATCCACCGCCACGCCCAGCGCAATCCCCGCCGCATAGGCCACGAGATTCCACAGCGAGAAGATCCGGCCGAGCAGCAGTGCCCCGGCAAGCGTGAGGCGGAAAGCGTCGAGCCAGGGCGTGTGCACCAGCCGGATCAGCTCGACGACGATGGCGATGGCCATAGCGATCAAAGCGTAATGCGGTCGCGACAGGCGCGGGCGGACAGCGGCGATCAGGAACAGCACCATCGTCGCCCACAGCACCGAGCCGCCATATTTGACGACACCAGCCGGCAGGCCGAGCCCTCGTCCGAACAACCTCAAGGAGAGCCCGAGCGCGATGACGGCCAGCGCCAGGCCGAGCATGGTCAAGGCCCGGCGCCTTGCAGCGTAACGGGCGTTGGCGGGAATTGATCTTTGAACTGAACCTGGGATCGATACGGTCATTCGCGCCACAACGCATTCGAAATGCACCGGCGTGCGGGATAGAAGGCCAATTCTGCATGATTCCAATTGACTTGAGCACTGCCGATACTGAAAACGCGATCTAATCCAGCAACAACAAACTCCGGCAAGAATAATTCAGGGGGAGTCCCATGAGCCAGTCCACCGCTTCAGCCGTCGCCCGCGGCAGCGCAAGCGACGTCGAGACCTCGACCATCCGCGCCATCTCCTGGCGGCTGATCCCGTTCCTGGTGCTCGCCTACTTCTTCTCCTATCTCGATCGCGTCAATCTCAGCTTTGCCGCGCTGCAGATGAACGCCGAGCTGAAATTCAGCCCGCTGGTCTTCGCCTGGGGTGCCGGCATCTTCTTCATCGGCTATTTCATCTTCGAGGTGCCGAGCAACCTTGCGCTGGAGAAGTTCGGCGCCAGCCGGTGGATCGCGCGCATCATGGTCACCTGGGGCATCATCTCCGGCCTGATGGCGATGGTCTCCGGCGAGTGGAGCTTCTACCTGCTGCGCTTCCTGCTCGGCGTGGCCGAGGCCGGCTTCTTTCCCGGCATCATCCTCTATCTCACTTATTGGTATCCCGCGCAGTACCGCGCCCGCTTCCTGGCGGCGTTCGCGATCGCCGTTCCGATCTCGACCGTGATCGGCGCGCCGATCTCGGGCCTGCTGCTTGGGCTGGATGGCGCGATGGGCCTGAAGGGCTGGCAGTGGCTGTTCGTCCTGGAGGGCGTGCCCTCGGTGCTGCTCGGCATCGTCAGCTGGTTCTATCTGACCGACAGGCCGGAGCATGCCGCCTGGCTGTCGGCGGAGCAGAAGGCCTGGCTGGCTGCGAAGCTCGGTGCCGAGACCGCGGCCAAGCAGGCATCACATCAGATGACGCTCGGCGAGGCGCTGTCCTCGCCCAAGGTGATCAAGCTGAGCCTGATCTATTTCGGCTTCGTCGCCGCGCTCTACGGCATGCAGTTCTGGCTGCCGACGATCGTCAAGGCGTTCGGCCTCACCAATGCGCAGACCGGCTTCGTCACCGCGATTCCTTACGTGTTCGGCACCATTGCGATGATCCTGTGGGCGCGTCATTCCGACGCCACGCGCGAGCGCGTCTATCATGTCGGCCTGCCGATGTTCCTGATCGCCATCGCGCTCGCCGTCTCCAGCTATATCACCAACCCGACCATCACCATGGTGGTGCTGACGGTGGCGGCGATCGGTGTCTTCTGTGTGTTCGGCGTGTTCTGGGCCTTGCCGACCGCGTGGCTGTCGGGCACCGCGGCCGCCGGCGCCATTGCGCTGATCAACTCGATCGGCAACCTCGCCGGCTTCGGCGGTCCCTATCTGATCGGCTGGATCAAGGATTCCACCGGCTCGACCGCCAACGGCCTGCTCGCGCTCGCCGTGCTGCCGCTGATCGCGGGCGTGCTGGTGTTCGTCGGTGGCCATGAGAGCAAGGTGGAATTCGCAGGGCAGGCTCCGGCGGAGTGACCGGCTTTACTCCGCGATGCGTCAGCATCGAACCCGGAATCTCGAGCTCGTCTTACGTTTGTCTCTATCAAATCGGGATTCCAGGTTCGAGGCCTGCGGCCTCGCCCCGGAATGACGATGGCCTATTGCCTGCGGCAACATGTCTTAACGTTCACGAAGTCATGATCTATGACGAATATTGACATTCGTCATTCGATAATTGACATTCCTCAGGAACTTATCCGAGGGGTGTCCGATGCTGGTCCGTGCGTGTTTCGCAAGCTATTCCAAGCTATTGACCGGGATTTCGCTGGCCGCAATCGCGATCGCGCTGGCGGGCTGCAATGACGGGGTCGCCCAAAAGGTCGAGCCGACTCGCCCGGTGCTGGTCACCACCACCCATTATGAAGCGGAGACGCCGAAGCGCAGCTTCGTCGGCACCATCAAGCCCCGCATCGAGGCCGATATCGGCTTCCGTGTTGCAGGCAAGGTCGCCAAGCGGCTGGTCGAGGTCGGGCAGACCGTCGAGGTCGGCCAGCCGCTGGCGACGCTAGACGAGGTCGATCTGAAGCTGCAGGCCGAGCAAGCCACCGCTGAACTGTCCGCCGCCACCGGCGTGCTGGCGCAGGCCGCCGCCGCCGAGACCCGCGCCAAGGAATTGCGCGCCAAGGGCTGGGCGACCGATGCCCAGATGGATAGCGCGCGCGCCACTGCCGATGAGGCGCGCGCCCGGCTCAACCGCGCCGAACGTTCGGTCGAACTGACCAAGAACTCATTGTCCTACACCACGCTCGAGGCCGATGCGCGCGGCGTCGTCACCGCGACCATGATCGATCCCGGCGTGGTGGTCGCCGCCGGCCAGACCGCGGTCCGCATCGCACGCTTTGCCGAGAAGGAGGCGGTGGTCGCGATCCCCGAGACCTTGCTCGAGCGCGCCAAAACCGACACGGCTTCGGTGACGCTGTGGTCGGACCCCGACAGGAAATATTACGCGCGGCTGCGCGAGATCGCGCCCGCTGCCGATCCCGCCACGCGCACCTATCTCGCTAAATTCTCGCTGCCGGATGCAGACGATGCGGTCTCGCTCGGCATGACCGCCACGCTCACCTTGTGCGATCAGGCGAGCGCGAAGGTGGCGCGACTGCCGCTCTCGGCGCTGTTCAGCGAGGGGCGCGAGCCGTCGCTCTATGTCGTCGACGATTTCGGCGCGATCAGCCTGAAGCCGGTGACGGTGAAGTCCTATGACAGCAAGGACGTGCTGATCACCGGCGGCGTCAAGGAAGGCGACAAGGTGGTCGCGCTCGGCGTGCAGAAGCTCGATCCCGGCCAGAAGGTGCGCGTCGTGTCGGCGCTGACGTTCTAATTCACCATCGTTCCGGGGCGATGCGAAGCATCGAACCCGGAATGACGAGAAAAGTGCCGTCATTGCGAGGAGCGTAAGCGACGAAGCAATCCAGACTGGTTCCTAGGAAAGGCTCCTGGATTGCTTCGCTTCGCTCGCAATGATGGTTTCCAGCAGCAAACAGATCCACTAGCGGCAATCGATCATCGGAGCCTGCCATGAAGCGGTTCAATCTCTCGGCCTGGGCGGTCAACCATCCGCCGCTGGTGCTGTTCCTGATCGTGATGCTCGGCATCGCGGGCTTTCTGTCCTACGAGAAGCTCGGTCGCGCCGAGGACCCGTTCTTCACCGTCAAGGTGGTCAACGTCTCCGTGATGTGGCCGGGCGCCACCGCGGAGGAGATGCAGACCCAGGTTGCCGATCCAATCGAGAAGAAGCTGCAGGAGCTGCCGTATTTCGACAAGGTGCAGACCTATTCGAAGCCGGGCTTCTCGGCGATGCAGGTCACCTTCCGCGATTCGACGCCGCCGAAGGACGTGCCGCATCTGTTCTATCTGATCCGCAAGAAGCTCGAGGACGTGCAGGGCGAGCTGCCGGCCGGCATTCTCGGTCCCGTCGTCAACGACGAGTTCTCCGACGTCGACGCCATTCTCTACATGCTGACCGGCGACGGCGCCGACTATGCGCAATTGAAGAAGGCGGCCGAAGGCCTGCGGCAGCGGCTGCTGAAGGTCAATGGCGTCACCAAGGTCGATCTCTACGGTATCCAGGACGAGCGCATCTTCGTCGAGTTCAGCCACGCCAAGCTGGCGACGCTCGGCATCACGCCGCAGGCGCTGTTCGACTCGCTCGCCAAGCAGAACAATGTGACGCCTGCCGGCACGGTGGAAACCTCGGCGCAGCGGGTACCGCTGCGCGTCACCGGTGCGCTCGACGGCGTGCAGGCGGTGGCGGAGACGCCGGTCGAAAGCAATGGCCGCGTGTTCCGGCTCGGCGATATCGCCACCGTCACCCACGGCTATGTTGATCCGCCGAGCTTCAAGGTCCGTCAGGAGGGCAAGCCGGCGCTCGGCGTCGGCGTCGTCACCGCACGGGGCGCGAACATCCTCGAGCTCGGCAAGGACGTGCATGCCGCCGCCGATGAGTTCATGAAGGCGGTGCCGCAGGGCATTGAGCTGAAGGAGATTGCTGACCAGCCGCATGTGGTCGAGCATGCCGTCAGCGAGTTCGTGCATTCCTTCGTCGAGGCGTTGGTGATTGTGCTGTTCGTCTCGTTCCTGGCGCTCGGTTGGCGCACCGGCATCGTGGTGGCGCTGTCGGTGCCCCTGGTGCTCGCCATCGTCTTCGTCGTGATGAATGCGATGGGGCTTGATCTGCACCGCATCTCTCTTGGTGCCCTGATCATCGCGCTCGGTCTGTTGGTCGACGACGCCATCATCGCGGTCGAGATGATGGTGGTGAAGATGGAGCAGGGCTGGGACCGCATCCGCGCCGCATCCTTTGCCTGGGAGTCCACGGCCTTCCCGATGCTGACCGGTACGCTGGTCACCGCCGCGGGCTTTCTACCGATCGGCTTTGCCAATTCTGCCGTGGGCGAATATGCCGGCAGCATCTTCTGGATCGTCGCGATCGCGCTGGTCGCATCCTGGTTCGTCGCGGTGATCTTCACGCCCTATATCGGCGTCAAGCTGCTGCCAGATATCAAGGTCCATGCCGGACATGATCCGCATGCGATCTATGAGACCCGCATGTATCGCGGCTTGCGAGCGATCGTGCGCTGGTGCGTCGAGCATCGCATCACCACGGTGGCCGCCACCGTCGGCGTGTTCGTGGCCGCGATCGTGGCGTTCGGCCACGTCCAGCAGCAGTTCTTCCCGCTGTCCGAGCGGCCCGAGCTGTTCCTGCAACTGCGCCTGCCGGAGGGCACCGCCTTCAACGTCACCGAGCAGGCGGCGAAGAAGGCGGAGGCGCTGCTCAAGGATGACAAGGACATCGCGACCTACACCGCCTATGTCGGGCAGGGTTCGCCGCGCTTCTGGCTCGGCCTCAATCCGCAGCTGCCGAACGAGGCCTTTGCCGAGATCGTGATCGTGGCCAAGGACGTCGCCGCGCGTGAGCGCATCAAGGCGCGGATCGAGGACGCGGCCGCCAATGGTGCGATCAACGAAGCGCGCGTCCGCGTCGATCGCTTCAACTTCGGCCCGCCGGTCGGCTTCCCCGTGCAATTCCGCGTCATCGGACCTGACACGGCCAAGGTGCGCGAGATCGCCTATCAGGTGCGCGACATCGTCCGGCAGAATCCGAACGCCCGCGATCCGCAGCTCGATTGGAACGAGCAGTCGCCGTACCTCAAACTCGTCGTCGACCAGGATCGCGCCCGTGCGCTCGGCCTGACGCCGCAGGACGTCTCGCAGGCGCTCGCCATGCTGATCTCGGGCGTGCAGGTCACGACCATCCGCGACGGCATCGAGAAGGTCGGCGTCGTCGCCCGCGCGGTGCCGTCCGAGCGGCTCGATCTCGCCCATGTCGGCGACCTCACGATCACCTCACGCAATGGTGTCGCCGTACCCCTGCAGCAGATCGCCAAGATCGAGTATGCCCATGAGGAGCCGATCCTGTGGCGGCGCAATCGTGACATGGCGATCACGGTGCGGGCCGACGTGGCCGACGGCGTACAGGCTCCCGACGTGACCAATCAGATCTGGCCCAAGCTTGCCGATATCCGCAGCCACCTCGAGCCGGCCTACCGGATCGAGATCGGTGGGGCGATCGAGGAGTCGGAAAAGGGCAATGCCTCGATCTTCGTGCTGTTTCCGCTGATGGTCGTGGTGATGCTGACCTTGCTGATGATCCAGCTGCAGAGTTTCTCGCGGCTTGCGCTGGTGTTTCTGACCGCGCCGCTCGGCATCGTCGGCGCTTCGTTGGGCCTCAACGTCGCCAACGCGCCGTTCGGCTTCGTCGCGCTGCTCGGACTGATCGCGCTGGCCGGCATGATCATGCGCAATACCGTGATCCTGGTCGACCAGATCGAGACCGACGTGTCCCATGGCCTGACCCGCAAGGAGGCGATCATCGAGGCCACGGTGCGTCGTGCCCGCCCTGTGGTGCTCACCGCGCTCGCTGCGATCCTGGCCATGATCCCGCTGTCGCGCTCGGCGTTCTGGGGACCGATGGCGATCACCATCATGGGCGGGTTGTTTGTTGCAACCTTCCTGACCTTGCTGTACCTGCCGGGCCTCTACGCCCTCTGGTTCCGCAAGAGCCTTGGCGAACGCGGCGACACGGTCCCGCAGGTTACCGCGCCGCATCATGGCCATCCCGAAGCTGCAATTCCGCTTGCCGAGGCTGCCGAATAGTTGAACATTGACTGACATGACACTCGTTTCTGACCCTATCGAACCGGATACGCGGGAGCGGATCCTGGTGGTGGCCGAGCGCCTGTTCCGCCAGATCGGCTATCAGAAAACCACCGTGGCCGACATCGCCAAGGAGCTTCGTATGAGCCCGGCGAACGTCTATCGCTTCTTCGATTCGAAGAAGGCGATTCACGCGGGCGTAGCGCGGACGCTGATGGGCGGGGTCGAAGGCGCGGCCGAGCTGATCGCCGCGCGGCCGGGGCCGGCGGCGCCGCGGCTGCGCGAGTTGCTCGCGACCATCCATCGCATGAACAGCGAGCGCTATGTCGGCGACTCCAAGCTGCATGAAATGGTCGCGATCGCGATGGAGGAGAACTGGGACGTCTGCGAGGCCCACATGATCCTGATCACCGAGATCATCGGTCGGGTGATCGCACAGGGCATGGCAACGGGCGAGTTTCGCACCGCCGACCTGCAGCTCACGGCGATGAGCGCCACCACCGCGATGATGCGCTTCTTCCACCCGCAGATGATCGCCCAATGCGCCACCAAGCCGGGACCCACGATCGATCAGATGATCGATTTCGTGCTGGCCGGGCTTGGTTATACGCAGGCCGCAAGCTAAGTTCTCCGTCATTCCGGGATGCGCCGTCAGGCGCAAGCCCGGAATCCATATTCACGATGGTGGTTATGGATTCCGGGCTCGCGCTACGCGCGCCCCGGAATGACATTCATTGAGAGGGCAGCCTGTGACCGAACGCGACCTGCATTTCTACGAACCGAAGAACGGCCACGGCCTCAAGCACGATCCGTTCAATGCGATTATCGCGCCGCGGCCGATCGGCTGGATCTCCTCGCGCGATCCAGACGGGCACGTCGAATCTCGCCCCCTACAGCTTCTTCAACGGCTTCAACTATCATCCGCCGATCATCGGCTTCTCCTCGACGAGCTGGAAGGACTCGGTTGCCAATATCCAGGAGACCGGCGAGTTCGTCTGGAATCTCGCTACCCGCGATCTCGCGACCCACATGAACGCCACCTCGGCCAGCGTTGCCCGCGACGTCGATGAGTTCAAGCTCGCAGGCCTGACGCCTTTGCCCGGCAAGCTGGTCCATGTGCCGCGGGTCGGCGAGAGCCCCGTGTCCTTCGAGTGCAAGGTCACCCAGATCCTGCAGCTTCAAGGCGCTGATGGCAGCAAGGTCAATGCCTGGGTGACGTTCGGCGAAGTCGTCGCCGTGCACATCGACAAGGCGCTGATCAAGGACGGCGTCTATCAGACCGCGCTTGGTCGCCCGATCGTGCGGGCAGGGCGCCGCGGCGACTATTTCGAGATCAGGCCCGAGAACATGTTCGAGATGGTGCGGCCGGACTGAGGTGTCGACGTGACTGAAACCAATGTACATGCCGCCCTGTCATCGCCATCAGAGCCGCGCGGCGACCTCTGCATCCGAACGCTGGCGATGCCGGCCGACACCAATGCCAATGGCGACATCTTCGGCGGCTGGCTGTTGAGTCAGATGGATGTCGGCGGCGGCGTGTTCGCCTCCAAGCTCGCCAAATCACGCACCGTCACCGTCGCGATCGAGGCCATGAACTTCCGCAAGGCCGTCTATGTCGGCGATCTCGTCTCCGTGCATGCCAATCTGGTGCGCATGGGCCGCACCTCGATGACCGTGCACCTGGAAGCCTGGGTGCTCCGCCGCAAGGAGGAGCAGCCCATTCTGGTCACCGACGGCAACTTCACCTATGTCTCGATCGATGACGAAGGCCGGCCGCAGCAGATCAGGCGGGACGGCACGATGCTCTCGACCTGAGCGAGCCGAAAGCCGCCGCGGACCAGGCATACGGGCTGCTCCGGAACGGTTGATTAAGCATACCGCCGGGATCGCGAAGTCGTGCGACCGGCCGCGCGGCGCACAGCCTAATATCTCAGGTTGTGCAATTATTATATATCGTCCTGAGGTGTCGCGTAAGCCGTCGACCCGATGCGGGTGCTTGCGGCCGACCCGACGGACGGTGAGGTCATACTCGGAGGATCATCATGTCCGAGATCAATGAGACGCTGACATTCGAGGTCCTGAGGAGACTGCAGCAGCAGCTCAGGCATATCGAGCTCAGGATCGACGGCTTCGAGGCTGAACTGGGCGCAGTCCGTCGCCGCGAGATCGAACTGCAGGCCATCCGCAGCTGCCAGCTCGAGATGCTGAAGGATCTCCGCGACATCTACGGCCTGGTGGCCCGTCACCACATCCAGCTCGGTCTGTTTCGCGCATCGGCAAAACGTGAGGACGCGCCGGTGGGTTGATCGGCTCGTGCGCTTTAGCCCAGAACGGAAAGGAGCGACGGCGTGCCGCAATGCGGACCGCGTGTCGCAGGAACTTTCGCCTGCTCGTCCGGTTATATGCCCCGAACTGTGTGTAAGGACTGTGTTTATGTCGGATACCTATATCATCGAGGTCAGCTCGCAGGCCGCGGGCATCGTCGTGCGTGACCGCGGTGGCTATCGCTTCTTCGCTGCGACGCATCGTTTCAATGCCCTCGAAGGTCAAGTATTTCGCAACGCCCGCGAAGCCGAGCGTGCCGCCAAGCGCCTGCTCGACGGCGAACTGAGCGCGGCGGCGTAATCCGCTTCCGATCGTCATTGCGAGGAGCGCAAGCGACGAAGCAATCCAGCTCTGGGATTGATCTGCGACGATTTTTGGATTGCTTCGCTTCGCTCGTAATGACGGAACGGCTCGATCGAACGGACCGCTCATCAACCACATTGACCGCTTCTCAAATCCCGCTCACCATGGGCAGCTCATCATAGCGTGTTGCCATGGCCGTCCTTTCCCAGCGTCAGACCGAGATCCTCAACATCGCCCGCGCTTCCGGGCGGGTGATGGTGGACGAATTGTCGCGCCGTTTCGAGGTCTCGGCGCAGACCATTCGCAAGGATCTCAACGATCTCTGCGAGCAGCGCTCGCTGACCCGCATCCATGGCGGCGCGATCATCGCGTCCGGCGTGGAGAACCTCGCTTATGAGGCGCGGCGTTTCGTCGCCGCCGACGAGAAGAAGGCGATCGGCGCAGCTGCTGCGGGGCTCATTCCAAACGGCTGTTCGCTGTTCATCAACATTGGCACCACGACGGAGGAGGTGGCGAGCGCGCTCGCCTCGCATGAGGATCTGCTCGTCATCACCAACAATCTCAACGTTGCGATGCAGCTCTATCGGCATCCGCGGATCGAGGTGATCGTGGCTGGCGGCAGCGTGCGCCATTCCGACGGCGGCGTGGTCGGCTCGACCGCGACGCAGCTGATCGGCCAGTTCAAGGTCGACTACGCCATCATCGGCGCATCGGCGATCGACGAGGAGGGTGCGCTGCTCGACTTCGACTATCGCGAGGTGCAGGTGGCGCAGGCGATCATCGCCAATGCGCGTAGCGTCATGCTGGTTGCTGATTCCACTAAGCTCCATCGCAGCGCGCCGGTGCGAATCGCCCATCTCAGCCAGATCCAGACCTTCGTCACCGATCGGGCGCTGCCGGATGGCCTTGCCAATCTCTGCCACGGCAGAGGCATCGAGGTGATCGCGGCAATGCCGTCGGCCGATCTCGACGACGGCAGCGACACCGCCGAGCCGACGGCCGCCGCCGTGCTTCGCCGCGCCTAAGCGCCTCCAAATCCCCAACCGAAAATCAGGCGAAGTGTGCCCGATCCAGAGCAAAGCTGTGGATTTTCGATTTGCTTTCGGTTCCGGTTGTGTTTAACTCGAAAACGAAAGTGAAATCGCCGGTATGAAACTGGCGGTGTTGGGGGAAGCGTCTGTTGGAGCGGATCTACGACCTCGCGATCGTCGGAGGTGGCGTCAATGGCTGCGGCATCGCGCGCGATGCAGCCGGGCGCGGAAATTCTGTTTTCCTCTGCGAAATGAACGATTTGGCGAGCGGGACATCGTCCTGGTCGACCAAGCTCGTGCATGGCGGCCTGCGCTATCTCGAATATTACGAGTTTCGATTGGTGCGCGAGGCGCTGATCGAGCGCGAGATCCTCTGGCAGATCGCACCCCACATCATCCGTCCGCTGCGTTTCGTTTTGCCGCATCATGCGGGCCTGCGCCCGGCCTGGATGCTGCGTCTCGGCCTGTTCCTCTACGACCATCTCGGCGGTCGCAAGCTGCTGCCGCCGACCCGCTCGGTGAATCTCGCCACCGACATGGTCGGCAAGCCGCTGGCGCCCGGGCGCTACACCAAGGGCTTTGAATATTCCGACTGCTCGGTCGACGATGCGCGTCTCGTGGTGCTGACCGCGCGCGATGCGGCCGATCGCGGCGCCGAGATCCGCACGCGCACCCGTGCAACCGACATCCGTCAGGTCGACGGCGTCTGGCAGGTCACGGTCGTGCACACGCCGAGCGGCGCGCGCGAGACCATCCGCGCCAAGGCGCTGGTCAATGCCGGCGGCCCGTGGGTGGAAGAGGTGCTGGCGTCGGGCGCCGGGGTCAATGCGAAAGCGAAAGTGCGGCTGGTGCAGGGCTCGCACATCGTCGTGCCGAAACTCTACGATCACGACCGCGCCTACATCTTCCAGAACGCGGACGGCCGCATCGTGTTCGCGATTCCCTATCAGGGCGACTTCACGCTGATCGGCACCACGGATCGCGACTATCATGGCGATCCGGCCAAGGTGAAGGCGACGCCGGAAGAGATCAGCTATCTCTGTGCCGCGGTCGGTGAGTATCTCAACAAGCCGGTGCTGCCGGAGGACGTGGTCTGGACCTATTCCGGCGTGCGGCCGCTCTATGACGACGGCGCCTCCGAGGCCAAGGCCGCGACGCGCGACTACGTGTTCGAGCTCGATACGCCCGGCGGGCTGCCGCTGCTGTCGATCTATGGCGGCAAGATCACGACCTATCGCCGGCTGTCGGAAGAGGCGCTGGAGCGTCTTGCGCCTTATTTGAACGGCGGCAAGGCGAAGGAGGGGTGGACCGGCAAGGCGCCGCTGCCCGGCGGCGACATGGCCGTCTCGGCACTGCCGGCGCTGACCGCGAGCCTGCGGCGCACCTATCCGTTCCTGAGCGATGCGCATGCCAACCGGCTCGCTCATGCCTACGGAACGCGCGCTGCCAAAATGCTCGGCAATGCGGCATCGCTGGCCGATCTCGGCCAATCCTTCGGCGCCACCTTGACGGAGCGTGAGGTCCGGTACCTGATGGAGGAAGAGTGGGCGTTGACAGCTGAGGACATCGTGTGGCGTCGATCCAAGCTTGGTTTGCGGTTGTCTCCTGCGGAGATCGCCGCGCTCGACGACTGGATCGCGGCCAATGGAGTTGCGGTCGTGACCGCAACGCGTGAGGCGGGAGGACGCGCATGAGCGTGACGCTCGAGCATGTCACCCGTGTCGTCGACGGCGTGCCGACCATTCGTGACGTGTCATTGACCCTGCAGCGTGGCACGCTCAGCGTGCTGCTCGGGCCGACATTGTCCGGCAAGACCTCGATCATGCGGCTGCTCGCCGGACTGGACAAGCCGACCACGGGCCGCGTGCTGGTCGACGGCAAGGACGTCACCGGTGCCGACGTGCGCAAGCGCTCGGTCGCGATGGTCTATCAGCAATTCATCAATTATCCCTCGCTCACGGTCTACGAGAACATCGCCTCGCCGCTGCGCGTGCAGGGCAAGCCGCGCGAGGAGATCGAGAAGCGTGTCACGGAGGCCGCGAGGTTGCTGCGGCTCGAGCCTTATCTGAAGCGCACGCCGCTGCAGCTCTCCGGCGGCCAGCAGCAGCGCACCGCGATCGCGCGCGCGCTGGTCAAGGGTGCTGACCTCGTGCTGCTCGACGAGCCCTTGGCGAACCTCGACTACAAGCTGCGTGAAGAGCTGCGCACCGAGCTGCCGCGCATCTTCGAGGCCTCGGGCGCGATCTTCGTCTATGCGACCACCGAGCCGTCGGAAGCCCTGCTGCTCGGCGGCAGCACGGTCTGCATGTGGGAAGGCCAGGCGCTGCAGGTCGGTGAGACGCCGCAGGTCTATCGGCGGCCCGACACGCTGCGCGTGGCGCAGGTGTTCTCGGATCCGCCGATGAACACCGTCGCGATCGAGAAGCGGGACAATCAGGTGCATTATGCCGGCGGCGTCACCGCGCCCGCGGACGGCCTGTTCGCAGCGCTCACCGATGGGACCTATCGTGTCGGCTTCCGCCCGCACCAGCTCGGACTGGCGCAGAGCGGCGGCGTCCAGAGCGGTCACGCTTTCCCGGCGACCGTTACGGTGACCGAGATCACGGGCTCCGAGAGCTTCGTGCATCTGACGCGCGACGGCGCCAACTGGGTCGCGGTGCTGCACGGCGTGCATGAATATGAGCCGGGCGCCGCGCTCGACGCCACGCTCGATCCCGCCGACGTTTTCGTGTTCGATGCCGACGACCGCCTGGTCGCGGCGCCGGCAGCCGCGTGAGGGGGGTGTCGCATGGCCCGTATTGACCTCGTCGATCTCGCCCAGTCCTACAACGGCAACGACGCCGACATCGAAAGCTTCGCGCTGAAGCCGGTGACGATGACCTGGCGGCAGGGCGGCGCCTACGCGCTGCTCGGCCCGTCCGGCTGCGGCAAGACCACGCTGCTCAATCTGATCTCGGGGATTCTGACGCCCTCGCGTGGCCAGATCCTGTTCGACGGCACCGACATCACCCAGGCCTCGACCCGCGAGCGCAACATCGCGCAGGTGTTCCAGTTTCCGGTGATCTACGACACCATGACGGTCGGCCAGAACCTGGCCTTCCCGCTCAAGAACCGCGGCGTGCCGAGGGGCGAGATCGACAAGCGCGTCGCCGAGATCGCGCGGCTGCTCGATCTGACGCCGGACCTCAATCGCAAGGCGACCCGGCTCACGGCCGACGCCAAGCAGAAGATCTCGCTCGGCCGCGGCCTGGTGCGCTCCGACGTCGCCGCCGTGCTGTTCGACGAGCCGCTGACGGTGATCGATCCCGAGCTGAAATGGCAGCTGCGCTCGAAGCTGAAGGCGCTGCATCGCGAACTCGATCTCACGATGATCTACGTCACCCACGACCAGACCGAGGCGCTGACCTTCGCGGATACCGTGGTCGTGATGCATGACGGCCGGGTGGTGCAGAGCGGCACGCCGGCCGAGCTGTTCGACAAGCCGGCGCACACCTTCGTCGGCTATTTCATCGGCTCGCCCGGCATGAACATCATCGCAGCCGAGGTGAGCGGGCGCGAAGCGCGAATCGATGGCCGCACCATCGGCCTGACGCGTGGCTATCAGGCGCTGCCTTCCAATGCGAAGATCGAGATCGGCGTGCGTCCGGAATTCGTCGATATCACTGAGCCCGCGCCGGATTTGCTGTCGGCCAATATCGAACGGATCGATGATCTCGGTCGCGTCCGCTTCGCGCGGGTCAAGATCGGCGACGTCAAGTTTGCCGCGCGCGTTCCTGCTGGCTTCGCGCCGTCGGGCTCGCAGGTCGGTCTGAAATTCCAGCCGTCGCACGTGCATGTCTATGCCGACAGCCGTCTGGTCGAGGGAGCTCAGTGATGGACAAGACCATCAACCAGAAGGCCTGGTTTCTGGTGCTGCCGGTGTTCCTGGTGGTGGCGTTCTCCGCCATCCTGCCGCTGATGACGGTCGTGAACTATTCGATGCAGGACACCTTCGGCAACAACCAGTTCTTCTGGAACGGTGTCGGCTGGTTCAAGGAGCTGCTCGATCCCTCGAGCGATCTCGGCAGCCGCTTCTTCGCCTCGCTGTGGCGCAACCTGTTCTTCTCCGGCGTGATCCTGGCCATCGAGGTGCCGCTCGGCATCGTGATCGCGCTGTCGATGCCGCGCGCAGGGTGGCGGGTCGCGTTCTGCCTGGTCGTGCTGGCGCTGCCGCTGTTGATTCCGTGGAACGTGGTCGGCACCATCTGGCAGATCTTCGGCCGTCCCGACATCGGGCTGTTCGGCTATGTGCTCAATAATGCGGGCATCGACTACAACTACGTCTCCAACGAGTTCGATGCCTGGTTCACCGTGATCATCATGGACGTCTGGCACTGGACCAGCCTGGTGGCGCTGTTGTGCTACGCCGGCCTGAAGTCGATCCCGGACGCCTATTATCAGGCCGCCCAGATCGACGGCGCCTCGCGCTGGGCGGTGTTCACCGCGATCCAGCTCCCGAAGATGCATCGGGTGCTGCTGATCGCCGTGCTGCTGCGCTTCATGGACAGCTTCATGATCTATACCGAGCCGTTCGTGGTCACCGGCGGTGGCCCCGGCAACTCCACCACCTTCATCTCGATCGAGCTGGTCAAGATCGCGCTGGGTCAGTTCGACCTCGGCAAGGCAGCGGCGCTGTCGCTGGTCTATAATCTGATCATCCTGATCGTCTGCTGGCTGTTCTATACGGTCATGAACAATGCCGGTGCCGAGCGCCGACCAGTGAAGTCGGCAAAGCCGGCGAAAGGAGGCGCGTGATGCATTCGATTCCGGGCCGCCGCTTCATCATGTCGCTGTTCCTGGTCTTCCTGCTGTTGCCGATCTACTGGCTCGTCAACATGAGCTTCAAGACCAACACCGAAATCGTGTCGACCATGACGCTGTGGCCGCACCAGCCGACCATCGAGAACTACAAGATCATCTTCACCGACGAGAGCTGGTATTCCGGCTATATCAACTCGCTCAAATACGTCATCATCAACACCGTGATCTCGATTGCGGTGGCGCTGCCGGCAGCCTATGCGTTCGCGCGCTATCGCTTCCTCGGCGACAAGCATCTGTTCTTCTGGCTGTTGTCGAACCGCATGGCGCCGGCAGCGGTCTACGCGCTGCCGTTCTTCAACCTGTATTCGGCGATCGGCCTGTTCGATACGCCGTGGGCGGTGGCGCTGGCGCATTGCATCTTCAACGTGCCTCTGGCGGTCTGGATCCTCGAAGGCTTCGTGTCGTCGGTGCCGCGCGAGATCGACGAGACCGCGTTCCTCGACGGCTATTCCTTTCCGCGCTTCTTCATCAAGATCCTGGTGCCGTTGATCGCCAGCGGCATCGGCGTCGCGGCCTTCTTCTGCTTCATGTTCTCCTGGGTCGAACTGCTGCTGGCGCGGACGCTGACGGCGACCGAGGCCAAGCCGATCTCGGCGATCATGACCCGCACGGTGTCGGCGGCCGGCATGGACTGGGGCCTGCTGGCGGCGGCCGGCGTGCTCACCATCATCCCCGGTGCGCTGGTGATCTGGTTCGTCCGCAACTACATCGCGCGCGGCTTCGCGCTGGGACGGGTGTGATGATGAGCTGTATTGGCAGCCGCAGCCTCCGCTTGACCTCTCCCCGCTTGCGGGGGAGGTCGGCATCGCATCGACAGATGCGATGCGGGTGCGGGGCATTCTTTCGCGCGGACAGTCGAGCCTGCCGCGTCCCCACCCCAACCCTTCCCCGCAAGCGGGGGAGGGGGTCGAACCCCACGCGGAGCTGATAGCATGGACAACATCGCATGGATGGCCTGGACCTTGCCGACCGCGATCTTCTTCGTGGCGCTGGCCTGCACGCTCGCGATCATGACCTGGCTCGCGGCGGTCTATCCCGAGGCCGAGCGGGTCGGAATCCTGCGCATTCCGACCACGCGCGGCGACCGTCTGTTTATTTCGCTGATCCTGGCCGCTGTCATTCACCTCGCGTGGATCGGCTTGGTCGGCGCTGATGCCATTGCGACCCTGCCGATCGGGGAAGATGGATTTGAGATTTCGAGCCTGTGGCTCGCAACCGTGATTTCGCTCGCGTCAGCCGTTGCGATTTTTCGCACCGTCTGAAGCGCGCGAAACAGAGCAGATCCGGGAGCACAACCCGGGCCTGAAACGTCCTGTCGCTGCAATGGAGGAACACAATGCGACATATGCCGGAAAGAAAGGCCCGCTCGATGAGCGCAAGGGCCTTGATGATGACGAGCGCATTCGCGCTGATGGCGGCGTCTGCCGCGATCACCGCGCCTGCGCGAGCCGACGAAGCCGCTGCGAAGAAGTGGATCGACAACGAATTTCAGCCTTCGACCCTGTCGAAGGACGACCAGATGAAGGAGATGGAGTGGTTCATCAAGGCCGCTCAACCCTACAAAGGCATGGAGATCAACGTCGTCTCCGAAACGCTGACCGTGCACGAATACGAATCCAAGACGCTGGCCAAGGCGTTCGAGGAGATCACGGGCATCAAGGTCAAGCACGACATCATCCAGGAAGGTGACGTCGTCGAGAAGATCCAGACCCAGATGCAGTCGGGCAAGAACGTCTATGACGGCTGGATCAACGATTCGGACTTCATCGGCACCCATTTCCGCTACGGCCAGGCGGTCGACCTGACGGAGTGGATGAAGGGCGAAGCCAAGGACGTCACCGACCCGATGCTCGACGTCGACGACTTCATCGGCAAGTCGTTCACGACCGCGCCGAACGGCCATCTCTATCAGTTGCCGGACCAGCAGTTCGCCAACCTCTATTGGTTCCGCTACGACTGGTTCACCAATCCGGAGTACAAAGCCAAGTTCAAGGCCAAGTACGGCTACGACCTCGGCGTGCCAGTGAACTGGTCGGCCTATGAGGACATCGCTGACTTCTTCACCAACGACGTGAAGGAAATCAACGGCGTCAAGGTCTATGGCCACATGGACTACGGCAAGAAGGACCCCTCGCTCGGCTGGCGTTTCACCGACGCCTGGCTGTCGATGGCCGGCAACGGCGACAAGGGGCTCCCGAACGGCCTGCCGGTCGACGAATGGGGCATCCGCATGGAAGGCTGCCGTCCCGTCGGCTCCTCGGTCGAGCGCGGCGGCGACGTCAACGGCCCGGCGGCGGTCTATTCGATCGTCAAATATCTCGACTGGCTGAAGAAGTATGCTCCGCCGCAAGCGCAGGGCATGACCTTCTCCGAGTCGGGTCCGGTGCCGTCGCAGGGCAACATCGCCCAGCAGATCTTCTGGTACACCGCCTTCACCGCCGACATGGTCAAGCCCGGCCTGCCGGTGATGAACGCCGACGGTACGCCGAAGTGGCGTATGGCCCCGTCGCCGCATGGTGCGTACTGGAAGGACGGCATGAAGCTCGGCTATCAGGACGTCGGCTCGCTGACGCTTCTGAAGTCGACCCCGGTCGATCGCCGCAAGGCGGCCTGGCTCTATCAGCAGTTCATCGTCTCCAAGACGGTCAGCTTGAAGAAGAGCCATGTCGGTCTCACCTTCATCCGCGAGTCCGACATCTGGGACAAGTCGTTCACCGAGCGTGCGCCGAAGCTCGGCGGCCTGATCGAGTTCTACCGCTCGCCCGCGCGCGTGCAGTGGACCCCGACCGGCAACAACGTGCCTGACTATCCGAAGCTCGCGCAGCTTTGGTGGCAGAACATCGGCGATGCGGCCTCCGGTGCCAAGACGCCGCAACAGGCGATGGACGCGCTTGCCGCGGCTCAGGACTCGGTGCTCGAACGCCTGGAGAAGTCCAAGGTGCAGGGCGATTGCGGTCCGAAGCTGAACAAGAAGGAAACGGCCGAGTACTGGTTCAACAAGTCGGCCAAGGACGGCAACATCGCTCCGCAGCGCAAGCTGGCGAACGAGAAGCCGAAGGGTGAAACCATCGACTACGACACGCTGATCAAGTCGTGGCCGGCTTCGCCCCCGAAGCGCGCCGACGCGAAGTGACGAAATGGAAGGCCGGGAGCAATCCCGGCCTTCTCATCTCGTCTTCCGGGGCGATGCGTCAGCATCGAACCCGGAATCTCGGAATTGCTTCGCGTACAAGCCACATCGGAATTCCAGGCTCACGCCCCGCGAGGGCGCTCCGGAATGACGATCCGAGTGAAACGAAAGGCCGGGAGCAATCCCGGCCTTTTGCTTTGGCCTATGGATTTCGTCGTTCGGAGCGCTTCAAGGCCGGCGCCCGGATTATAACCACGGCTGCGGCGTCTCGATTCCGGGCTCGCGCTCCGCGCCCCGGAATGACACCGTGGAGAGACGCAGTCCTCTCTCCACCGTCGTTGCGAGGAGCGCAAGCGACGACGCAATCCAGAAATCTCGCCAAGCCAAGGCCTGGATTGCTTCGCTTCGCTCGCAATGACGGCTACTATTGCGGCCTGGCTCGCCGGACCTGCTTCGAGGACTTTACCATGCGCATGATCTTCCGCTGCGATCCCGCGCTGGAGCCACATCTGCCGCGGCCGGTGCCGGCGCGCACCACGCTGCCGGATTGGCTGCGACGAATGCCGGCGTCGGCGCATTCGGAGATCCACGGCCGCGCGATCCGCACCGTCAAGCAGTGCCCGCCCTTCGTCGACGCCATGGCCTATGGCGTGATGATCCTGCTGCCTTGCGACGTCGTGGTCGAGCAGGGCGCCTTCTCGTGGAACTGGGACATTCCGGCGCCGGCAACCGAAGGTCATCCGCGCGCGCCGCTGAGCTTTCATCCGGCGCCACAGCTGGCCGGCACCCCGTTCGCGCGCGAGGGCGAGGCGGCGATCAAGTTCAACAGCTTCTGGACCATCGCATGCGACGACGGCTGGTCGCTGTTTGCGACCCATCCGCTCAATCGCGATGACCTGCCGTTCCGCACCATCTCCGGCCTGGTCGATGCCGATCGCTTCCACGACGGCGGCATCAATTTCCCGGCGGTCTGGACCGCACCAGACTTTTCCGGCGTGCTGCCGAAGGGCACGCCGGTGGCGCAGTGCTTCGCCGTACCGCGCGTGGTGCCGGAGCTGGTATTCGAGCCGTTCGATGAGGCCCATCGCGCGGCCTACACGACGACGGTGTCGGAGGTGCTGCAGGCGCCGAATGTCTATCGCAAGAGGTTTCGCGCGCGGCGTGGGCGCTTAGGCGGTTAGAGCGCGGCGCAGCGCGGCCTCATCGAGCCACAGCCGGCCATGCGGTGCCGAGGTCAGCGCCATCGCGATGCTGCCGAACATGTCGGGCCGCAACCGATAGGCGGCCGCATAGGCTGATATCGCGGCGTCGGTGTCGCCGCTCTCCTGCAGCGCGACGCCGAGATTGAGCGCCGCTTCGGCAAAATCGGGTTTGAGCGCCAACGCCTTTCGGTAGGCCTCCGCCGCGCCCGGATGATCGTGCAGATCCTGACGCACCAGGCCGAGATCGAACCAGACCGATGCCGGCGCGTCGGCAGCCGTGGCGCGTGCCAGATAGGAGGCGGCCGTGGTGAGATCGCCGTCCTCCCAGGCTGAGCCGCCCGAGCCGCGCGGCAGCTTCCTGGCTGATCGGGAATGACCTTCAGGATCGCCTGCCAGGCTTCGCGCGCCTGGCGTGCGCTGCCCGGCCTGGTCGAGCGTGCGCGCCTTTTCCAGGAATGCCTCGCGCTGCGGAGCCAATGCGATGGCACGATCGACATGCGCCAGTGCGGCGTCGACATCCTTCGACGCGCGCGCGATTCGCGCCGCGAGCAGGTGCGCAGCCGCATTGTCCGGCCGCCTGGCCAGGCTGGCGGCGATATGGGAGCGGGCGGCCGCGATATCATGCGCGGCAAACAGCACCGCGGCCAGCAGATGGCTCAGCATCGGCTCGCCGGGCGTGCGGCTCAATCCCTGTTCGCAGAGCCTGCGCGCCTCATCGGCGCGGCCGGCATTGAAGGCGGCCGCGGCGCGGCGAACGATGTCCTCGACGGATGTCATGTCGAGGACATTAGACGATGGCGGCGCGGAGAAGAAGCTGGCGTCATGACTTGATGTCATTCCGGTCGGCCGATTGGCGAGCGAAGCGAAGCCAATCGCAGTCGTTCCATGAAACGGCGAGCACCTGGGATTGCTTCGTCGCTTTGCTCCTCGCATGACGAGGATAGAGTGTCTGGGTCTACTCCGCCGCCTGCGACTGCTTCAGCGTCGGATAATCGGTGTAGCCCTTGGCGCCGCCGCCATAGAAGGTCGCCTTGTCGAAACCGTTCAGCGGCGCACCGGCTTTCAGCCGCTCGACCAGATCGGGGTTGGAGATGAACAGCTTGCCGAACGCGATCATGTCGGCGGCACCGGAATCGACCATCTGATTGGCGAGCGCCAGGTCATAGCCGTTGTTCGCCATGTAGGTGCCCTTGAAGCGCTTGCGCAACGAGGCATAGTCGAACGGCGCGACGTCGCGCGGGCCGCCGGTCGCGCCCTCGATGACATGGATATAGACGAGGTTGAGCGCGTTCAGCCCATCGACGATGTGATCGAACAAGGCTTGCGGATTGCTGATCGGAGACGTCGTTGGCCGGCGTCACCGGCGAAATGCGGATGCCGGTCTTGTCGGCGCCGATCTCGGCCGCGACGGCCTTGGAGACCTCGAGCATCAGCTTGGCGCGATTCTCGATCGAGCCGCCATAGGCATCGGTGCGCTTGTTGGTGCCGTCCTTGGCGAACTGGTCGAGCAGATAGCCGTTGGCGCCGTGGATCTCCACGCCGTCGAAGCCGGCCTCGATCGCGTTGGCCGCGCCCTTGCGGAAGCCATCGATGATGCCGGGAATTTCGGACAGCTCGAGCGCGCGCGGTGCGGAGACGTCGGCGAAGGTGCCGTTGACGAAGGTCTTGGTCTTGGCAGGGATCGCGGAGGGCGCGACCGGGGCGCCGCCATTCGGCTGCAGTGAGACATGCGAGATGCGACCGACGTGCCAGAGCTGCAGGAAGATGCGCCCGCCCTTTTCATGCACGCGGTCGGTGACTTTGCGCCAGCCGGCCACCTGCTCCTTGGAATAGATGCCGGGGGTGTCCTGGTAGCCCTGGCCCTGCTGCGAGATCTGGGTCGCCTCCGAGATCAAGAGGCCGGCGGAGGCGCGCTGGCCATAATATTCGACGGCCAGAGGACCCGGCACCATGCCGGCCAGCGCGCGGTTGCGGGTCAGCGGCGCCATAGCAATGCGGTTGGCAAGCGAGATGGCGCCGAGCTTATAGGGCTCAAACAATTTGGACGGGTGGCTCATGTGTTGTTTTCCGAGTAGTGAAGTTAATGTGAGTTGTGCGCTGCCATAACGCGAGCCAATGGCAGAGCCATACGTCGGGCGCAGAGGCGCGCGGCGATTTCGCGCGTTTGGGCCGGCGCGGGGATGCGTCAGGCGATGCCGAGGAAATCCCGCTTGCCGATCTCGACCCCGTTGTGGCGCAGCAAGCCGTGCGCGATCGCGGCGTGGAAATAGAAGTTCGGGAACGAGACCCGGTTGACGAACTCCTGGCCCTTCAGGGTCGCGGTGGCGTTCGGGCCGGTCGGGAAGGTGACATCCTTGCTGTCGGCGCCCTCGAACTGCTCCGGCTTATAGGTCTTCAGATAATCGATGGTCTTCGACAGGCGCTGGCGCAGTTCGGCGAAGCTCGTCTCGGTGTCCGGAGTGGAGGGAATTTCGCTCTGCGTCAGCCGCGCGCAGCCCCTGGCGGCAGCATCGCAAGCGAGCTGGATCTGCTTGGTGAACGGCAGCATGTCCGGATAGAGCCGCGCGTTCAGCAGCACCTCGGGCTGGATTTTCTTGGCCTCGCAGTGGGCTTCGGCCTTGGCAAGCAGGCCGGAAAGGCTGGTGAGGATCTGAAGATAAGCAGGGACCGTTGCGTCGTAAAAGGACATGAGATGCTCTCGTTGATGGAGACGTTGCGATCAAGCGTTCCACCCTCGACATGGGGCGGCCGCCAAAAGAATGCAACTGCATCTTTCTTGGATTTTTTTGCGTTCGCCTGTCTTGCCTATCGCGTCAATCTGGAGGGTGGGCGGAGCGTGCAGCTTACTGCACAGGCGCTGCCAGCGCCCTGGCGCCGCCGCCGCGCATCCGGGCGAGCAACTCCGCCGTCGGCCAGGAATCGGCCGGCAGGCCATACTTCACCTGCATCGCCTTGATGGCGGTGCGGCTCTGCTGGCCCAGCACGCCGTCGACCTTGCCGACATCGAAGCCGGCGCGCACCAGGAGCTGCTGCAGCTCCTTGATCTCGTTGAATGGCAGTTGCGCGACCGGGCCGGTGGGCCGGCGCATCGGCGGCGCGCCGGCGATGCGGCTCGCCAGATAGCCGGCGGTGGTCGAATAGATCAGCGAATTATTCCACTCGGTGTAGGCCGCGAAATTGGCGTAGGCGAGGAACGCCGGGCCGTTGCGGCCCATCGGCAGCAGCACGGAGGCTTCGAGATTGTCGTTCGGCAATGGCCGCCCGTCGGGATAGGTGACGCCGAGGCCGGTCCATTTGCTGCGCGGCAGCCTTGATGGTGAGGTCGGCCTGCTCCCACGGGAAGCTTTGCGGCAGCCTGATCTCCTCCAGCCACGGCTCGCCGCGCCGCCACTTCAACCCGTTGGCGATGTAGTTCGCGGTCGAGCCGATCACGTCGGGACCGCTGCGCAGCAGGTTGCGGCGGCCGTCGCCGTCATAGTCGACCGCGTAGGTCACGTAATGCGTCGGCAGGAATTGCGTCTGCCCAAGCTCGCCGGCCCAGGAGCCGATCATCTCCGATGGCGAGAGATCGCCGCGATCGATGATCTTCAGCGCGGCGATGGTCTCGCCCTGAAAGCGCTCGCTGCGGCGGCAATCATAGGCCAGCGACACCAGCGAGCGCAGCGTCGGCAGGTTGCCCATGTTGGCGCCGAAGTCGCTTTCCAGACCCCAGAACGCGGCGATGACCGCCGGCGGCACGCCATATTCCTTCTCGGCGCGCGCGAACGCCGCCGCATAGGTGCGGATGTGCTGCTGGCCGTTCTGCATCCGGTAGGTAGCGGCCATCCGGCCGGCGAACTCGGTGAAGAGCTGCCCGAACACGCGCTGGCCGCGGTCGCGATTGACGATGCCCTGGTCGTAGACGAGGTAGGGCGAGGCCTCTGCGATCGCGCGCTGCGACACGCCCTCGGCGGCGGCCTTCTGTTTCAGCTCGGCGAGAAAGCGCTCGAAGCTCTGGCCATTATGGCACGCCGCTGCGCGCGGCGAAGGCGCCCTCGCGACGCGGGGCGCTCTGGCGATTGGCGCGGGCGCGGGCGCGAATTGCGCCTCGGCCATTGATGCGAAAGAGAGGGTTGCTGCGACGGCGGTCAAAACGGCTCGTAAGGCAGGCAAGGAACTTCGCATTCGGTCTTACCGATCGGGGATATGTGCTGATGAAACCATCGATATCCGAAGCGGTGTGAAAAGCAATTGGCAGGCGAGTAGCGAATGGTGAGTGGCGAATAGGAAAAAGCGGGAAGCCTTCGCTATTCGCCACTCGCTATTCCCTATTCGCCTATCCCACTTTCGCCAGCGCCGCCTGCGCTTCCTCCTGGATCCGCTTCAGATGCGCCGCATCGCGAAAACTTTCGGCATAGAGCTTGTTCACGTCCTCGGTGCCCGAGGGCCGCGCGGCGAACCAGCCCTGGTCGGTCTCGACCTTGACGCCGCCGAATGACTGGCCGTTACCGGGTGCGGTGGTGTGCACGGCGCGCACGGGATCGCCGGCGAGCTCCTTCAGGCCGAGCTTCTCCGGCGTCAGCGCCTTCAGCGCGGCCTTCTGCGGCGGCGTCGCCGGCACGTCGATGCGGGCATAGACGGGGCGCGCCGAGTTCTGCTCGTCAGCCCCTTGTAGAGCTCGCTCGGATCGCGGCCACGCTTCGCCATGATCTCGGCGGCGAGCAGGCCCATGATCGGGCCGTCCTTGTCGGTGGTCCACACCGTGCCGTCGCGCTTCAGGAACGACGCGCCGGCGCTCTCCTCGCCGGCAAAGCCGAAATTGCCGGAGCCCAGCCCCTCGACGAACCATTTGAAGCCGACCGGCGTCTCCACCAGCTTGCGGTCCAAGCTTTTGCGCGACGCGGTCGATGATCGAGCTCGACACGATGGTCTTGCCGATCGCCGCATCGGCGCGCCAGTCCGGCCGGTGGGCGAACAGATAGGCGATCGCGGTGGCGAGGAAATGGTTCGGGTTCATCAGCCCGCCGGAGCGGGTGACGATGCCATGGCGGTCGGCGTCGGTGTCGTTGGCAAAGGCGACGTCGAACCTGCTCGCGCATGCCGATCAGGCTCGCCATCGCGTAAGGCGACGAGCAATCCATCCGGATCTTGCCGTCCCAGTCGACGGTCATGAAGCGGAAGGTCGGATCGACGCGCGTGTTCACGATGGTCGCATCGATGCCATAGCGCTCGATGATCGGCTGCCAGTAATGCACGGCGGCGCCGCCGAGCGGATCGATGCCGATCTTGACGCCGGCCGATTTGATCGGCGTCGAGGTCGACGACGTTGGCGAGATCCGCGACATAGGGCGTCATGTAGTCGTAGAGATGCACCGAGCCCGATTTGCGCGCCTGCTCGTAGGTGAGCCGCGAGACGCCGATCATGCTCGTTGGCGAGGTAGGTATTGGCCTGCCGCTCGATCTCGCCGGTCGCGTCGGTATCGGCCGGGCCGCCATGCGGCGGATTGTATTTGTAGCCGCCATCCTCGGGCGGATTATGCGACGGCGTGACGACGACGCCGTCGGCGAGATGGTCCTTGCGGCCCTTGTTGTAGGAGATGATCGCATGCGAGATCACCGGCGTCGGCGTGTAGCCGCCGTGCTGGTCGACCATGACCTCGACGCCGTTGGCGGCGAACACTTCCAGCGCGCTCGCCAGCGCCGGCTCCGCCAGCGCATGGGTGTCGATGCCGATGAACAGCGGGCCGTCGAGGCCCTGCTGCCGGCGATAGTCGCAGATCGCCTGCGTGGTCGCGAGGATGTGGTTCTCGTTGAAGCTGGTCTTGAACGACGGTGCCGCGATGGCCCGAGGTGCCGAACGCGACCCGCTGGGTCGACTCCGCCGGGTTGGGCTTGAGCGCGTAATAGTCGGTGATCAGCCTCGGGATATTGGCAAGCGCAGCATCTGCGACCGGCTTGCCGGCGGCGGGGTCAATCGTGGCCATGGGACGTCCTTAAGCTCATTCCAACATGACGGGCGGCACTTCGTTCCCGACGAAGGGAGATCGAGGGCCGCTCTCTCTTCCAAGTGTCCGTCTCGCATGGTTACCATGCCCGGCACGGCAGTGGCGATCAACGGAGAAACGCATCATGGCAGTAGGGGACATCAGCCACGCGCGCCGATCGGTCCTGCGTGCGCTCTCGCGCGGCGCAGCGGCGGTGATGGCGGGTGGCTTGCTCTCGGCGCGAGCCCGAGCCCAGTCGGACAAGATGACCAAGGCGCGCGCCGAATATCAGGGCACACCGAACGGCATCTATAGTTGCGCGACCTGCACGCTGTTCGTCGCGCCCAATGCCTGCAAAGTGGTGGAGGGCGAGGTCAGCCCGGACGGCTGGTGCAAGGCCTACGCCATGGCCGATTGAGATGGGGACATGACGCACCCTCGGCACGAGCGTTTGCCATCTCGCCGCGAACGCCCCTCGCCCTGAGGGGGAAGTCGGCCGCAAAATGAAGCCCGCTTCAGCTTCGCGATAGCCGCAGGTGGAGAGAGTTCGGAGCGAGTGCGCGACGACCGCGTCGCGTTAACCATCGTCCGCCTGCGCGCCCCGCGGCCCCGCCATTTAAGCCTCAGCTTAACTCTTGTCCGACGAGATGGCTGGTCAGGCGCAGCAGATGGGACTTTGCGCGCCGTCAAGTTTGCGGGGACAATATCGTGAGAGCGCTTCACTATGGCGCATTGGTCTTGATCGCGGCGCTCGGGCTCGGTGGCTGCAGCCACCAGCCGCCGTTGCAGTCGGCCGTGCCTTGTATGGATCTGACCGGAGCCGGGTGCGAAGTCCGGCCGGCCGTCACGCCTGCCGAACCGGCGGCGGGCGACCGGGGGGCTGTGGTTCAACAGCGCAAATCCGCGGCGCCGCGGCACAAGCGGTCGCGGCACCATGCCGGGGACCGCCATGAGGCGGCGCAACGTTCGCCATCGTCCGTGCCGCCGGCGCCAGTCGCCGCTGCAGACCAGCCGACACCGCCGGCTGCATCATCATCACGATCAGGTGCGACGGTCCAGGAACGGGTCGCGGGCGCCGCCGCGCTCGCCGATCGCCTCACGGCGCTCGCGGCGCTGCCGATGCCTGATGCCAAGAACCAGCCGAACGCGGCCGCGCGCAAGGAGGGCACCGCCGTTCCTGCGCCGTCGCATCTCGTTGCGGTGGTGATGGTTCGTCCCGGCGTGAGGGCGATCTCGGATCTGCGTGGCCGGATCGTCGCGATCGACGAGCGTTATGCCGCGGCCAACACCAGGGTCACGTCCGGAATGGCCGCCGCCGGTGCTTCCGATGTCCAGCTCATGCGGGGCGAGGCGACCGCGATCAATCGCCTGACCAATGGCGAGGTGCCCGCGGCCATCGTCGCGCTGGTGACGCCGGAAGCCGCTGACGCGTTTCCGGAGATCGCCGGATACAAAACCTTCCGTGTCCCGCTGCCGACGATGTAGGTCCTGCCGAAAGCGTAGAGCCCCGCTCCGAATTCAATCGGAACGGGGCTTCAAATCAGCAATCGCTCGATCAGCTCAGGCGCCGGCCTTCTTGGCCGGCTTCTTTTTGGCCTTCGTATTGGTCTTGCTCGCCTTGGCCGACGCCTTCGGCGCAGCCGCCTCGGCGGGCGCTTTACCGGCTTTCTTCTCGACTTTCTTGTCGGCAGTCTTGGGCAACTCGGCGGCCGCGGCCTGGCGCATCGCGCGGGCATAGCTGTCGGCGGCGTTGTCGGCCGAGAGCAGCAGCCGCCGCGCGGCGGCGTTGGCCTGCTCGAAGGCTTCGCGCGCCAGCATCTTGAAGCGCTCCTTGGCGTCCTTGTCCTTGGCCTTGACCGCCATGCCGTTGAAGCGATCGCGCCGCTTCTTCGCTGCCGCCAGGATGCTCTTGTTCTGCTGTTTGGCCAGTTGCCGGATCACGGCATCCAGGTCGGCGTCAGCCATGTGACCTCTCGAGAATCGTCGTAAATGGAAGGCGCGGGACTATGCAATCACGCGCCGTGCTTGGCAAACACAGCTCTTACGACGCCGCATCTTTGGAAAAGGTTTACGACGGAACACGCGCGCTTGCGCCGATCCGCGCGCGGCCGCGCCCGATCGTCAGCACCAGGATGCAGCCGACCGTGGAGATCGCCGCGAGCGGCAGCAGCCCGAGCGGATAGCTGCCGGTTAAGTCCTTGATCACGCCGAGCAGCCAGGTGCCGATGAAGCCGCCGATATTGCCGATCGCATTGATCTGCGCGATGCCGGCCGCGGCCGAGCCCGCCGACAGCCATTCGGTCGAGAGCGCCCAGAACGGGCCCTTGACGATGTAGGTCGCGGTGACGGCGACGCACAGGATCAAAATCGTCGGCACCAGGCTGTTGGTGGCGAGCGATGCTGCAAGGCTCGCCGCCAGCAGCGCCAGCGGAATCGCGGTGTGCCAGATACGCTCGCCGGTCCTGTCGGAGGTGCGGCCCCAGATGATCATCAGCACCGAGGCGATGCCGAACGGGATCGAGTTCACGAGGCCGGTCTGCATGTTGGTGAGGCCGAACGATTTGATGATCTGCGGCTGCCACAGCGACAGGCATTGGCTGGCGCCCGACGCGCCGGCATAGATGAACGACGCCGCAAGCACATATTTGTCGCTCATGATCGCCCACAGCGAGGTGTGGCGCGTGGTCGTGGTGTCGTTCTCAGCTTCGGTGGTCAGCGCGCGCTCGACCTGCTCGCGCTCGGCCGGCGACAAGAAGCGGGCGGAGGAGGGACGGTCCGGCAGCACGAAGATGGTGGCGAGGCCGAGCAGCACCGCCGGCACCGCTTCGAGGATGAACATCCACTGCCAGCCGCGCAGGCCGAGCACGCCGTCGACCTGCAGCAGCGAGGCCGAGATCGGCGAGCCGAGGAAGCTCGACACCGGGATCGCCACCATGAAGATCGCGATGATGCGGGCGCGATAGGCCCGCGGGAACCAGTAGGTGAGATACAGGATCACGCCGGGGAAGAAGCCGGCCTCGGCCGCGCCGAGCAGCAGCCGCACCGCGTAGAACGAATTCGGACCGGTCACGAACGCCATCGCGGCCGCGACCAGGCCCCAGCTCACCATGATGCGCGCGATCCACAGCCGCGGGCCGACCCTCTTCATCGCGAGGTTGCTCGGGATCTCGAACAGCACATAGGTGATGTAGAACAGGCCGCCGCCGAGCCCGAATGCGGCATGCGTCAGCCCGATGTCGTGGTTCATCTGCAGCGCCGCGAAGCCGGCGTTGACGCGATCGATGAAGGCAATGAAATAGCAGACCATCAGGAACGGGACGATGCGCCAGGTGATCTTGGACATGATCCCCGCGATCCCTGCCGGATCGGCGCTGCTCGTGGCCTGTGGCGGGCTGATCGGTTGAGCCATGCGACGCGTTCCCCCTGATTGATGTCATTGCTTGATGGGCAGTTGTAGTCATATACATGACTGCATGACAACCCTCTCCTCTGATATCCTGTCTTCAGACCGCCGGCTGCCGCTCTATCAGCGGCTGCGGGACCATCTCGCCGCCCGCATCGCAGCGCAGGACTGGAAGGCGGGCGATCCGATCCCCTCGGAAGCCGAGCTCGCCGCTACCCATGGCGTCTCGATCGGCACGGTGCGCAAGGCGATCGATTGCCTGGTGGCGGAGGGGCTGCTGGACCGGCAGCAGGGCCGCGGCACTTATGTGCGGCGCGCCCGCTTCAACTCCTCGCTGTTTCGCTTCTTCCGCTTTCAGTCCGAAAGCGGCGAGCGCAAGGTGCCGGAGAGCCGCATCTTGCAGCGCAAGCAGCTCGCCGCGCCGTCAGCGGTGGCCTCCGCGCTGCGGCTGCCTGCGGGCGAGCCGGTCATCAACCTGTCGCGGCTGCGCCTGATCGACGGCGTGCCGCTGCTGGCGGAAGAGATCTGGCTCGAGCGCGCACGCTTTGCCGCCATCCTCGACCTCGACTCAGCCGATTTCGGCGATCTGCTCTATCCGCTTTACGAGGCCCGCTGCGGCCAGATCGTGGCCTCCGCCGACGAAACGCTGACGGTCGAGATAGCAAACGCCATGCAGGCGCGGCTGCTCGGCCGCGAGCCGGGCGAGCCGGTGATCGTGATCGAGCGCCTGGCCTTCGATCCGGAGCGCCGCCCGATCGAATGGCGCCGCTCGCGCGGGCCGGCGGACCGGTTTCGGTATCACGCGGAGATCAGGTAGCGCGCAGTACCCGCGACAGTCGCCGTCGTTATTGCACGCGAAGCGGCGTATCCGCCGAAGCCCGAGGGCGAAGGCAGACGCGCCGTTGCTGTGCAGAACATCGTCGACCTGAACCCGACCGGCCCGCGCGGCGGCTCGATATCAGCGCCGGAAGATCAGCTTCAGCCGTGATCTGAACTAATTAGTCTAGTGGCCGAACCGAGCCGCGCAAACGCGTGAGCGGCGGCCATCTAGACCGTCGTGCCATCAGCGGTTACCGCCACCGCGACCACCGCCTCCGCCGCCACGACCACCTCCGCCGCCGCGACCACCTCCGCCGCCACGGCCACCTCCACCGCCGCCAGGGCGTCCTCCCCCGGGACGCTGACCGGCACTAGGCGGACGCCCCGGCCGTTGCCCGGCATTGGGCGGACGCCCCGGCCGTTGACCGACATTAGGCGGACGGCCGGGCCGACCGGCGTGGGGCGGACGCCCGGGCCGACCGACATGCGGCGGACGCGGTCGAGGACGTGGACCGACACGCCAGCCGTGCCACCCTCTCGGACCACCCCAACCCCGGCCGCGGCGAAATTGATATCCGCACCAATACCAGCCGGGACCTCGCCACCCGTCCCAATACCAACAATAGCGCCGACCGCCGAAGAAGAACTGAACTTCCTGCAACGGCGTGGCGCCTCCATCATCGATGTGAACAGGGACGAAGGGCAATGCTTGGGTCGGTGTTATCGCTAACGAGGCGAATGCCAGCACTGCACCCAGGCCAATCGCAACCTTGGCTCTTGTCATGGACACTTTCCCCTTTGCTTACTCGGAACTTTGCCCAACGCAGTGAGTCGCGTTGAGTTCCAACTGCAACCTTTGATTTACATGGCGCGAATTCGCAGTGCAGAACAAAGACGTATAGGAATAAGCGTCACCCCGTCGGCGCGACGGGACGCGAGCAATTCTCTTTGCGTCTAAAAACTAATTTTGCCCGATCTTTCAATCCGATCACCCGTGTCCAGTCCTGGGTGGAAAAATAATCGACTTGGCTCGTCGGGCAAATCAGCTGCATCTTTCCGCGCATCCCGCCTCGATCAAGAGGGCGCTTCGCGATCGTCACGAACGTTGGGTGCGGGATGCGGTGGGCGTGTCGGGCTGCAGCGTGATTTCACGCCGACGAACAGCGCGATACGCACGGCGAAATCGTGTGGTCCTGGCGTCCCGGTGCTGACGCCAAGGTGGCATGCTTGATGAGGCGTGCAGCTGACGGGGGCAAGAACGCCGGTCCCCGGGGAGAGTACGTATAAGCCGTCAAACCATTCGCGCAGGGAGGGCCGGGATGTCTCGGCCGAACCTGTGGTTCTGCCGCGTGCTTTTTTTCTGCACGCGGGCCATGGGAGCGGCGAGCTCCCGGCCTTCCCTGCGCCCTCGGTTTTGGATGAGGGTGATATGAATTGAATAGCTCGGGCGCGAATGCGTTGCGAGGATGTGGACGTGCGTCTTGAGGTATCAGCGCCATCACCTCAGTTGTCATCGCCTGCAAAGGCGGGCGATCCAGTACGCCGCAGCCTATCGAGTTACTCATAACCGTCTCTGGAATACTGGGTCGCCCGGTCAAGCCGGGCGACGACAGCTGGATTTTTTACAACTCCCGCGCATTGGAGAACGCGAACGAGCTCACGCGCCGTGTGTTCTCGTCCAGGATCAGCGTGCGCGTGATCGGCGGCTCGGCGCGCTGGCTGCAGTTCTCGCGCTCGCAGAGCCGGCAGTTGACGCCGATCGGCGTGCCCTCGGCCTTCTCCAGATCCATGCCGGCGGCGTAGACCAGCTTGCGCGGCATGGCGGATCTCGCAGCCCAGGCCGATCGCAAAGCGCGGCTGCGGCTGCGGATGCGGCGCCACCGGCCGGCGCACCATCTGCGCGATCGAGAAATAGCGCGTGCCGTCGGGCAGCTCGATCACCTGCTTGCAGCAGGCGGTCCGGCGTGTCGAAGGTCGAATGCACGTTCCACAGCGGGCAGGTGCCGCCGAATTTCGAGAACGGGAAGGTGCCGGAGGAGAAGCGCTTGGAGACGTTGCCGGCATTGTCGACGCGCAGCAGGAAGAACGGAATGCCGCGCGCGTTCGGGCCGCTGCAGCGTGGTGAGGCGATGGCAGACCTGCTCGAAGCCGGCGTTGAAGCGCTGCGCCAGCACGTGGACGTCGTAGCTCAGCGCTTCGGCGGCGGCCATGGAAGGCCGGGTAGGGCATCATCACGGCGGCGGCGAAATAATTCGCCAGCGTGATGCGATAGAGCCGGCGCGGCGGTGTCGTCGAGCGGGCCGGCGCGGCCGACGATGGTCTCGAAATGCGCGGCCGCATTCGGCCAGCGCCGATCTGGAACGCGAGCTGGAAGGTGCGGCCGGGCGCGTCGACCAGTTCGGAGATCAGCAGCTGCCGGCGATGGCGGTCGAAGCGCCGCAGGGTCTCGCGCATCACGTCGACCGGCATGATGCGGGTGACGATCGAATGCTTTTCGCGCAGCCGCGCGGCGAGCGCCGCGAACAGGCTCTTCGGCCGGCACGTTCGAGCTCGTCGCGCAGCGTTCTCCGCGGCCTGTTCGAGCTCGGCAAAATAGTTGCGGTTGGCCTCGATCAGGTCGCGCACCCGCTCGATCGGGTTGGCCTCGAAGCGCGGCGCCCTCGTCGCGGTCGGCCATTTGCGCCGCGACCATGGTCTCGCCGCGCCGCGCCTCGGTATAGGCGGCGTAGAGCCGCTGCAGCGCATGGGTGACGCCGGGGCAGAGCTCGGCGAGGTCGCGCAGTTCCTGCTTCGGCAGGTCGATCTGGCGGAACAGCGGATCGGAGAAGATCTCGTTCAGCTCGGCGAAGAAGCGGTCCTCGTCGGCGGTGGCGAGATCGCGCAGATCGAGGTCGTAGGTCTCGGCCAGCCGCAGCAGGATCTGCGCCGTCACCGGGCGCTGGTTGCGCTCGATCAGGTTGATGTAGCTCGGCGAGATGCCGAGCCCCTCGGCGATCTGGGTCTGCGACAGGCCGAGCTGCTGGCGGATGCGCCGGAAGCGGGGGCCGACGAAGAGCTTCTTGCCCGGAATCGTCGCCATCAGGCTCTCCAAAGGTCAGCTCTCGCTGACCTTATTGTGACAAAATTTACAAAATTACATCTATGACAAGTCATTGATGTTACATCACATCACCATTCGATTTCAAGCCATCTGTACGAATTCAGGAGTTTCGCGTTTAGCTTCTGACACGCATTTCGCAATGCACTGTCAAAAATGTCGATTGCGAAACAGTTGTGAAAAGGATCAAGCACATGAACTACCAGCCACGCGGGATCAGCGACCAGGCTCTCCAGGGACCGGCTTCCTATCTGAGCGAGGTCGCAGCCGCCGAGGCGCTGCTCAAGACCCAGCCGACCTGGAACGGCGTCACCGCCGAGGCCGTGGCGCGCATGCGCCTGCAGAACCGCTTCAAGACCGGCCTGGACATCGCCCGCTACACCGCGGCGCTGATGCGCGCCGACATGGCGGCCTATGATGCCGATCCCACCAAGTACACCCAGTCGCTCGGCTGCTGGCACGGCTTCATCGCCCAGCAGAAGCTGATCTCGGTCAAGAAGCATTTCGGCACGACCGATCGCCGCTATCTGTATCTCTCCGGCTGGATGATCGCCGCGCTGCGCTCCGAGTTCGGACCGCTGCCCGACCAGTCGATGCACGAGAAGACCTCGGTGCCGGCGCTGATCGAGGAGCTCTACACCTTCCTGCGTCAGGCCGATTCCCGCGAGCTCAACGACATCTTCCGCGCGCTCGACGCCGCCCGCAAGGCCGGCGACAAGGCGAAGGAAAAGGCGCTGATCGAGAAGATCGACAACTTCCAGACCCACGTCGTGCCCGTCATCGCCGACATCGATGCCGGCTTCGGCAATGCCGAGGCGACCTATCTGCTCGCCAAGAAGATGATCGAGGCGGGCGCCTGCGCGCTGCAGATCGAGAACCAGGTCTCCGACGAGAAGCAGTGCGGCCACCAGGACGGCAAGGTGACGGTGCCGCACGAGGTGTTCCTGGCGAAGATCCGCGCCTGCCGCCATGCCTTCCTCGAGCTCGGCGTCGAAGACGGCATCATCGTGACCCGCACCGACTCGCTCGGCGCCGGCCTCACCCAGCAGATCGCCGTCAGCCACAAGCCCGGCGACCTCGGCGACCAGTACAACAGCTTCCTGGATTGCGAGGAAGTGACCGCCGCCAACGCCGCGAACGGCGACGTCATCATCAACCGCAACGGCAAGATGATGCGTCCGAAGCGGCTGGCCAGCAACCTCTACCAGTTCCGCCCCGGCACCGGCGAGGACCGCTGCGTGCTCGACTGCATCACCTCGCTGCAGAACGGCGCCGACCTGCTGTGGATCGAGACCGAGAAGCCGCATATCGAGCAGATCGCCAAGATGGTCGACCGCATTCGCGAGGTCGATCCCGAACGCCAAGCTCGCCTACAACAACTCGCCGTCGTTCAACTGGACGCTCAACTTCCGTTGGCAGGTCTACGACGCGATGAAGGAAGCCGGCAAGGACGTCAGCAAGTACAACCGCGCCGAGCTGATGAAGCGCGGAATACGACGAGACGCCGCTGGCGATCGAAGCCGACGAGCGCATCCGCACCTTCCAGGCCGATTCGGCCAAGCGTGCCGGCATCTTCCACCACCTGATCACGTTGCCGACCTATCACACGGCGGCGCTGTCGACCGACAATCTCGCGCAGGGAGTATTTCGGCGAGCAGGGCATGCTGGGCTACGTGAAGAATGTCCAGCGCCAGGAGATCCGCCAGGGCATCGCCTGCGCCAAGCATCAGAACATGGCCGGCTCCGACATCGGCGACGATCACAAGGAATATTTCGCCGGCGAAGCCGCGCTGAAGGCGGGCGGCGCCCACAACACGATGAACCAGTTCGGCTAACAGCGTCAACAGCAGGAGACTGACCATGACGACAGGCAGCAATTTCTGGGTGATTGGCGGCGAGTTCGGCTCGATGAACTTCCACAAGCTGGTGGAAGGCTCGGCCCAGGTGAAGGGTCCGTTCAAGACCCGCAAGGAAGCCGAGGACGCTGGCGCGAGGTCTCGGAAGAGAACCGCCACAAGGCCGGCGTGCGCTTCTCGATCGTCGAAGAGCCGCAGCCGCGTCCCGGCGGCCTAAAGATCAAGCCTTCCGCATGGCCATGTCCGGTTCGCCGGTCAGGCCATGTGCACGAAATAAGCCCAAGGAAAAATCGAGCACGAAGCGGCCTCATCCGGTACCTCCGGGTGGGGCCGCTAACGTCTTGAATGCATAAGCGATTGGAAACAGGAGCCATTTGCGGAAACGTGCCTGAGCTGCTAGGTTAAGCGGGTCATGTCAGTCGAAATGAACGAAGGCCGATCCATGTCAGAGGCGTCCAGCGGCCCGATCCAGCCCGGCAACGAAGCCGCGCCCGATGCGGCTGCGCGATGCGCTGCGGCAGGCGCGGATCGAGGCCGCCGACCGCACCGGCGTCGTGGTCGACCTGCGCGACGCCGAAGTGGCGCGGCTGGAGATCCTCAACGAGGCGCTCGATCCGCTGTTTCGCGCAGATCCCGGACCAGATCGATCTGTTCGATCGCGGCATCAGCCAGGGCGAGACGCCGCGGCTGTGGATCGACGTGGTCGCGCATGTCGTGATGGGCCGCGACAAGCGGCATCTATCGCTTCGTGCAGGACACCCGCTACGGCCGCATCGTGATCGCGGAATCGCACGAGGTGCCGGTCATCGTGCAGGCGGTGACCGATTATGTCGCGCGCCGCATGGTCGAGCGCGAGCAGGCGCTGGTCAGCCCGCCGCCGGTTGCTGCAGCCGCGCCGGTGGTCGCTCGCGCGGAAGCGCCGGCGCGGCCGCGGACTTCTGGCTGTTCGCTGCTCGGCTTCATCGTCGGCGCGCTGCCGCGCTGTTCGGCTGGCGCGCTCTACGCGGCGCTGTCATCAGCGTCTGAGATGCCGAGCAGCCGCGACTTGCGCCGGATCTCGCTGCACCCGCAGCGCATCGTTGATCCGCGCGCACGGTCTGCTCGCAGCGCCAGCGCATTGCCGTCGCGTGCGATGGCGAACAGATTGTAGGCCGCGGCCGGATGACTGCCCATGCGCCAGCGCCGAGGCCGACGGCACGCCGATCGACGGGAATTTGCCGCTCGGGGCCGTCGATCCACATCGTGGAATGGATGTGGTCGTGGCCGTGCAGCACGAGCTCGACGCCATGCTTCTTGAGCAGCGCGATCAGCTCGGGCGCATCGGTCAGCCGCTTGATGCGCGAGGTCCGAGCGCAGCGGATGATGCACCAGCAGCACGCGAAAGGCATCGCTCGGCGGAAAGCGCGCTCAGCAGGCGCTCCAGCGCTGCAAGCTGGTCGCTGGCCGAGCGTTCCGGTCGCCATCAAGGGCGGCGTCGGCACCGCCGAGGACAGGCCGATCAGCGCGAGCGGCCCGCGGCGGCGCAGGCAGGGAAAATCGGCTGCCGGGCAGGCTGGCTCATCGCCTTCGATGTAGCTCGCCAAACGTCTCGGCGAAGCGATGGCGGGTCGCGCGCACATAGGCGTCGTGATTGCCGGGAATCGCGGTGACCTGATCCGGCGGGCCGACGCTCTCGAGCCAGGCCTGCGCCGGGCGCGAACTCCGCTTCGAGCGCCAGATTGACGAGATCGCCGGTCACGGCGATATGGTCCGGCGCCTGCGCCTGCAGATCGGAGACCAGCGCGATCGAGCACCTCGCGGCGATGATATTTGTGGCGGTTGCGCGTCCAGTTCAGATAGCCGAGCGCACGCTTGCCGGCGAGCTCGCCAAGCCGCGGCTTGGGCAGCGGCGGCAGATGCGGATCGGAGAGATGCGCGAGCGTGAACGCCGCCATCATTCAATCTCCGGTAGAGGATCGGCGCTTGCGGGCCGGGCGTTCATGACATGATGTCCCTCGAATGGAAGCTTGTATTGGCAAGGCGGACGCGCAAGCGCAAGGTTAACGAAAGCAGGACGCATGGCGGCAGTTCAGAGCGGTTGGCGGACGAGGTTCGAGCCCTGGTTGCGGCACGTCTTCCATCTCTATTGGCGCTTTGCCCGCGGCATGACGCTCGGCGTGCGTGGCGTGGTGCTCGATGCCGATGATCGGGTGTTTCTGGTCAAGCACAGCTATGTCGCCGGCTGGCATCTGCCGGGCGGCGGCGTCGAGGTCGGCGAGACCTTTGCCGAGGCGCTGAAGCGCGAGCTGGTCGAGGAGGGCCGGATCGAGCTCGCCGGCGAGCCGGTGCTGCACGGCATCTTCCTCAACAGCCATGTCTCCCGGCGCGACCATGTCGCGGTGTTCGTCATCAGGGCATTTACCCAGGATCGTCAGCCGAAGCCGAATCACGAGATCATCGCGACCGGCTTCTTCGCCGCCGACGCGCTGCCGGAGGACACCACGCACGGCACGCGGCTGCGGATCGCGGAAGTGCTACGCGGCGTTAAGCTCGATCCCGACCTGGCGTGATCGCCATGAGCGCTGGCTCGCCGTCCTGATGTTATGACTTTATGCACCGAATGGGCTGCAGGCTCTCGCATGGGGAGCCGGGTTGAGCCAATGATACCGTCATCGCTGCGCATCGCCGTTCTGGTGCCCTGCTACAATGAGGAGGCGGCGGTCGCCGCCGTGGTGACGGGATTTCAAGCAGGCGCTGCCGACGGCGCACCGTCTACGTCTACGACAACAATTCGAAGGACCGCACCATTGCGGTCGCCCGCGAAGCCGGCGCCGAGGTGCGCAGCGAGCGGCGGCAGGGCAAGGGCCATGTGGTCCGGCGCATGTTCGCCGACATCGATGCCGACGTCTATGTGCTGGTCGATGGCGATGCCACCTATGACGCGCCGAGCGCGCCGCGCATGGTCGAGCGGCTGCTCGACGAGCATCTCGACATGGTCGTCGGCCTGCGGGTCGATCAGGAGCAGGCGGCCTATCGGATGGGCCATCGCACCGGCAACTGGATGCTGACACGGTTTCTGGCCGAAGTGTTCGGGCAGGCCTTCAAGGACATCCTCTCCGGCTACCGCGTGTTCTCACGCCGCTTCGTCAAATCCTTCCCCGTGCTGTCGGACGGCTTCGAGATCGAGACCGAGCTCAGCGTGCATGCGCTGGAGCTGGCGCTTCCGGTCGCCGAGATCGAGACGCCATATTACGCACGGCCCGAGGGCTCGGTTTCCAAGCTCAACACCTGGCGCGACGGCTTTCGCATCCTCAACACCATCCTGAAGCTCTACCGCTCGGAAAAGCCGCTGCGCTTCTTCACCGCGATCGGGATCTTCCTGGCGCTGCTCTCGATCGGCTTCGCGGTTCCGATCTTCGTCACCTTCGTCGAGACCGGGCTGGTTCCGCGACTGCCGACCGCGATATTGTCGATGGGCCTGATGATCGTGGCGCTGCTGTCGGCTTCGTCAGGGCTGGTGCTGGACACCGTGACGCGGGGTCGGCGCGAGATGAAGCTGCTGGCCTATCTGTCGCAGCCGCCGGTCGGCGGTTGATCCGGTCGTTCCCGGACTACGGCGTGAAGGCGTGATGGACCGCGCCAGCAGCAAATGCTAATCCGCGCCCCAATCATGAGCGATCTCTCCATCACCATTGAACCCGAGAAGCCGTCTGACGCGCCAGGCGATCGAGCGGCTGCATGAACGGACCTTCGGGCCCGGCCGCTTCGTGCTCAGCGCCTATCGGCTGCGCGAGCATGTCGACCATCTGCTCGACCTGTCCTTCACCGCCCATATCGGCACGCTGCTGGTCGGCTCGGTGCGGCAATTGCCGGTCTGTGTCGGCGACACCAAGGCGCTGATGCTCGGCCCGCTGACGGTCGAGCCGCCGTTCCGCAAGCACGGCATCGGCCGGACCCTGCTGGAACGCGCCATTGCGGACGCCAAGGCCAAGGGCCATCGCCTGATCCTGCTGGTCGGCGACGTCGCCTATTACAACCGCGTCGGCTTCAAGAAGGTCGCGAAGGGCAGGGCGACCATGCCCGGCCCGGTCGACTACAACCGCCTGCTGGTCGCCGAGCTCGTCGATGGCGCTTTCGAAGGTGTCTCCGGCGCGATCCGGCCGGATTGGGATTTCGCAAGGTAGGGCACGAAGCAGCGCTGGTGCTCCGATCGTACCCTCTCCCCTTGCGGGAGAGGGTGGCGCCGAAGGCGCCGGGTGAGGGGTCTGCATCCGCGGAGACAGACCCCTCACCCGGCTCGCATTCGCTCCGCTCATGCGATCTACCCTCTGCTGCAAGGGGAGAGGGTAGACCGCCATTGTTGCGACAGCTCGGCATCAAGTGCAGTCGGGCCTCTTGGTCAGCGTCCCTCACGCAGCCACGTCGCGGCGAAGGCGCCGAGCAGCAGCAACAGGCCAATGACACCGGCGAACATCGGCAGCACGCCGACGCCCTTGACCACGCTGGCGTCGCGCATCCGCACGCCCATCCAGCCATCGCCATGGAACACCGAGGACGAGCGCACCGGCACGATGCGCGGGATATCGACAGCTAGAGCCGTCAGCTACGCGGCGCGCATCGCCGCCGGTCGCCTGCGCCAGCGGCTTCAGGGTGTCGGTGGTCGAGGTGACCTCGGAAAACTCCTTCGGATTGGTCGGCCCGACATTGATCAGCGCCTTCAAGGTGCCGTCGGTGGCCTGCCACAGACCGAGCTCATTGGCCGGCAAGGTCGCGCGCCATTCGCCAGGCTCGCCTTGAGTCAGCGTCAATTCGCGCGTCGCGCCCGACGGGGAGGTCACGGTCACCGGCGGCACGGTGTCGGCCATGGTCTGCCGGACAACGACGAGGTCGTGGCCCTGCACCTGAAGCCGCAGCGCCTCCTCGTCGAGATCCGGCTGCTTCATCAGCCAGTGCGACATCCGCCTGAGCAGATCGAGATGCGGGCCGCCGCCTTCATAACCGCGCGCCCACAGCCAGATATGATCGCTCAGCAGCAGCGCGACGCGACCCTCGCCGTAGCGAGACAACAGAAGCAAGCGGTTTGCCGTCGGCGCCGGTCATGACCGGCGGGGTTGTCGCATTGCGGGTGTCCACGGTGCGGAAGAACCGGCTCCAATGCGGCGGCTCGAAGTTCGCGCCTTCCAGCCCGCGCGTGACAGGATGGCGTTTGCCGGCATCGGAGAGATGCGCATAGAACGGCTTCTCGGTGACGCCGACCGGCTCGGCCGGCAGCACGGAGTCGAGCGGCGTGCGCCAGATGCTGGTGTTCGACGCGTAGTCCGGGCCGGCCGAGACCAGCACCGCGCCGCCATTGCGCACATAACGCGCGATGTTGTCGAAATAGGCGATCGGAAGTACGCCCTGGCGGGCGTAGCGGTCGAAGATGATGAGCTGGAATTCGTTGATCTTCTGCTGGAACAGCTCGCGCGTCGGAAACGCGATCAGCGACAATTCGTTGATCGGCGTGCCGTCCTGCTTCTCCGGCGGCCGCAGAATGGTGAAGTGCACGAGGTCGACGCTGGCGTCCGACTTCAAGAGGTTGCGCCAGGTCCGCTCGCCCGAATGCGGCTCGCCGGAGACCAGGAGCACGCGCAGCTTGTCGCGCACGCCGTCGATCGAGACCACGGCGCGGTTGTTGACCGGGGTCAGCTCGTCCGCAAGCGGAGCCGCCTCGATCTCGACGATGTTCTGTCCCTCATGCTTGATGTCGACATCGACCGTCGAGGTCTGGCCGCTGGTGAGATCACGCTCGCCAATAACCTCGCCGTCCCTGCGGATCACCACCTTGGCATGCTCGCCGCTGACGCCCTGGTCGTCGAGCCGGAAAGTCATGGTCTGCGGCTGGCCGACGATGCCGAAGCGCGGCGCTGCGGTGATCGCGATCCGGCGGTCGCGCTCGTTCGGCTGGCCGGTGATCAGCGCCTGCAGCGGTGCCTGGAAGCCGAGCGCGGACATGTTGGCGGGAATGTCGTGGACGCGGCCGTCGGTGATCAGGAAAGCGCCGGCGACGCGATCGACCGGCACGTCCGACAGTGCCGAGGACAGCGCGCCGAACAGATGCGTGCCGTCGGTCTCGCCGTCGGCCTGGCCAGCGTCGACCACGCGCACCTCGAGTCCCTTGATCTTCTTCAGCTCGTTGACCAGCGCTTCCTGCGCCTGCGCGGTCTGCTTGTTGCGGTCGCCGAAATTCTGGCTTGGGCTCTTGTCGACGACGACAGCGGCGACCGACGACAGCGGCTCGCGGTCCTCGCGCGTGAAGGAGGGGTTGGCGAGCGCGAGCGCAATCAGCGCCAGCGCCGCGACGCGGATCGCAGCCCCCCGGGAGCGGCCGAGCAGCAGCAGTGCTGCGATCACGACGATGGCGCCGAGCGCGAGCCACAGCACGATCGGCGGGACGAGGGGCGTGAACGCGATACCGTAGTTCATGCTGTGAAACCTATTGCCCGAGCCGTTCGATCAGCGCCGGCGCGTGCACCTGGTCGGCTTTGTAGTTGCCGGTCAGTGTGTACATCACGATGTTGACGCCGGCGCGGAACGCGAAATCGCGTTGCCGCGGCTCGCCTGGCACCAGCGGCAGCATGGCCTGGCCGTCGGGGCGAATGGCCCAGGCACCGGCGAGGTCGTTCGACGTGATGATGATCGGCGAGACACCGTCGCCGCCGCGGGCCGGCCGCGCATTGTTTTCGTCCTCGTCCTCCTTCGGCAGCGCCTCGACCCAGGTCTGGCCCGTGGTGAAGCGGCCGGGGAAGTCGCGCAGCAGATAGAACGTCTTGGTGAGTACGTGCTCGCGCGGCACCGGCTCCAGCTCCGGCACGTCGAGCGAAGAGAGGATGTCGCGCAGCGTCTGCATGCCCGGCGTCTCTTGCGCGCCGTTGTCGCCCGGACCGGCCTCGATGGCGTCGCGGGTGTCGAACAGCACGGTGCCGCCCTGCTTCATGTAGGCGTCGATCTTGTTGAGCGCGTCCTGCGGCGGCTTCGGCGCGCCGGGCACGATCGGCCAATAGATCAGCGGGAAGAACGCAAGCTCGTCATGGGCCGGATCGACGCCGATCGGATCGCCGGCTTCCAGCGCGGTGCGCTGGGCGAGATAGAGCGTCAGACCCGTCAGGCCAGCCTTGACGATGGAATCCACGTCGGCATTGCCGGTGACGACGTACGCGAGCCGGGTCTGCGACGTCGCGCGCATGGCGAATTCGTCGGCAGCCTGATCGGCGCGGGCGGGCGAGGGCGCCCACAGCGTCATGCCACTGAGGATCGCGACGGCCAGCAGCGCGGCCGTCGCCGGGCGCCGCCGCAGCAGCGTGGCGAGCGTGCCACCGAGCAAAGCGACGATCACGGCATCGATCAGGAACAGCAGCAGCGCGGTGGAGAGCATGATGCCGCGGAGATCGCGCGGCTCGGCATTGCTGTAGCTGGCGCGGTTGGCGCGCAGGCTGGAGGTATCGAGCGGGCCAATGCGATCGGTGGGGGCAAGCGTGTTCACTGCGATGGGTCCGTCGGCGGGGCCGTAGAAACCGGGTGGATGATCGAGCGAGGCGCGATCGTTGAAATCGGCCGGCAGCGGCTTGGCGGTGGACGGCGGCGGCCCGAAGGCGCCGAAGCCATCGAGGATGTGCAGCGGCGCGATGGTCGCCTTCGCAGTCTGGCCGGCGGGTCCCGGGCCCGGCTTCGAGGTGTAGCCGGACATGTCGACGAGGCGGCGCAGCATCTCGACCATCGTCCCTGACATCGGCAGGTCCGACCAGCGCATGTCGGCACTGACATGGAACAGGCTGATGACGCCTTTGCCGCGGTGCTCGCCGGTGACGAGCGGTGTGCCGTCTTCCAGCGAAGCCCAGCTCTTGGTCGCAAGCACGGCGTCCGGCTCGGCCAGCACCTGCCGGTTGACGGTGACGTCCGTCGGCACGGCAAGGCCAGCGAACGGCCCGTCGGCCGAGAAGGAGGCGAGATGCTGCGGCTTCTCCCAGGTCAGGCTGCCGCCGAGCGTGCGGCCGCCGCGACGCAGCTTCACGGGCACGAGGTCGTCGTCGCCCTGCGCCAGCCGAGGCCCGGCGAAGCGCACCAGCACGCCGCCGTTCTCGATCCAGGCATTGAGACGATCGCGGATCTCCGGCGACAGCGTGCCGACATCGGCCATCACGATCATCGGCAGCTTCTGGTCCAGGAACTGGGCGATCACTGCCTGCGGCGCTCCGCGGTCGCCGAGACGGAGGTCGGCGAAGGGGGAGAGCGCGCGGGTCAGATAGAAGGTCGGCGCCAGCAGCGGCTGTGCGGTGTCGCTGGTCGCGCCGCTGACGATTCCGACCGCGCGCCGGCGCCAGCGCTTGTCGAGCAGCTGCACCGCGCCGGCGGAACGCTCGTTGGCGATCTCGAGCCGGCTGATGTCGTTGCGCAGCTCGACCGGCAGGTCGAAGCTCGCCTCGGTGTCATGGGCACCGGCGCCGAAAGCAAAACGCGCCTCGGCGATCGGCGAACCCTTGGCATCGAGCGCGCGGACGATGCCGCCCGGCACGGTGAGGTCGGCACGCAGCACTTTGACGGTCATCTTGGCGGCAGCGTTCTCGGCGCCGGCCAGCGCCAGCGGCGACAGCGTGCCGCCATCGAAGATCGTCAGGCTGCGGTCGCCGATGGTCTTGGCGAGACCGGTGACGAACTGATCGCCATGACCGGGATCGACGCCATCCGACAGCCAGACGACGTCGGCATCACCGGTGGCTTTGAGGAAGCGTTCGAGCAGCGGCAGCGTCTCGGCGCGTTCGATGGTGTAGGGCTTGGGCGCAAGCTGGCGCAGCGCGACGCGCGCAGCACCCGCCGGCATCAGGGTGATGTCGCGGTTCGGCTCCGACAGCGGCACCAGCGCGACGCCGCGGCGGTCCGCATCCGCATTGGCGATCATCTCGTCGGCGGTCTTGATCCGCTCGTCCCAGCTCGCGGCCGCGCTCCAGCTGTCGTCGAGCAGAAGCACCAAAGGCGCCTTGCTGCCGGCAGCCTGGCTGCGCGGATTCCAGATCGGACCGGCGGCAGCGAAGATGATCAGCGCGGCCGCGATCAGCCGCAGCAGGGTCAGCCACCAGGGCGAGCGGGACGGCGTCTCTTCCTTCGGCGCGATGTCGAACAGGAGCCTGGTCGGCGGAAACTCGATGCGGCGCGGCCGCGGCGGCATCACCCGCAGCAGCCACCACAGCATCGGCAGGCTGACCAGCCCGATCAGCAGCAGCGGCTCGGCAAAGGACAGCGGCAGACCCATCATGCGCCGCGTCCTGCTCTGAAATTGCTGAAGGCGCCGCCTCCGACCGGTTGACATGCCGGCGTGCAGGAACAGCAACAGCTCGGCGGCCGAGCGGCTGGTCGTATGGGTCGTGAACAGCCAGTCGAGCTTGCCGGTCTCGGCCCGGATCTGGTCGCGGTGCAGCGCCACGCGCGCGACATAGTCCTCGGCCCAGCGCTCGGCACGGCCGGCGGTGATCACCTCGCCGCCCTCGGGCTCGACGAATTCGACGCGGCCGGAATAAGGAAAGCTCTCCTCGGCGGGATCGACGACCTGCACCAGCGCGCCATGCGCGCCCGAGGCCGAAAGGCCAGCGAGCATGGTACGGATCTCCTGTAAGGGCGACCAGAAGTCGGAGAGCACCACGATCTCGGCCAGCGCCGACGGCACGAAGGAGGGCGGCAGGCTGGGCCGTGCGGCATCATCATGCAGCATCGCCTGCGCGATCCGGTCGATGACGCTGCGGCTCGCGGTCGGGTTCAGAAGGCCGGGAATGCCGACCCGCTCGCCGCCCGCGACCAACAGCTCGGCCAGTGCGAAGGTCACGATCAGCGCACGCTCGAGCTTGCTGTCGCGCGCCGCCTTGGAGGCGAAGGCCATCGACGGCGAACGGTCGGGCCACAGCCATACGGTGTGCGCGGCTTCCCATTCCTGCTCGCGCACATAGAGAAGATCGTCACGCGCCGAGCGCCGCCAGTCGACCCGCTGCGCTGGCTCGCCGGAGACGAAGCGGCGATATTGCCAGAAGTTTTCGCCGGTGCCGGCGCGCCTGCGGCCGTGCAGGCCATGAATGACGTTGGCGGCGATCTGGCGGGCTTCCAGCACCAGGCGCGGCAGCGATGCGGCGAGCGTTCGGCTCTCGCCATCGGCGCGCCGGATTGCGATGACCTCCTTGTCGGCGTGCGCGTGGGCTGCGGCCATCAAGCGATCCGACTCTTCAATTGCCGGATCACGTCCGGAACGGTGCGCCCTTCGGCGCGTGCCGGGAAGGTGAGCGCCATGCGATGCTTGAGCACGGGCTCGGCAAGATCGAGCACATCGTCGATCGACGGCGCGAGCCGGCCGTCGAGCAGCGCGCGGGCGCGCACCGCCAGCATCAGGGATTGGCTGGCGCGCGGACCCGGGCCCCAGGCGATCAGCTTGCCGGTCTCGCCGGCTTCCTCGCCCGGGCGCGCCGAGCGCACCAGCGACAGGATCGCTTCGACGACGGAATCGCCGACCGGCAAGCGCCGCACCAGCCGCTGGGCCGCGATCAGCGCATCCGCGCTCATCGCCGCCTTAGCCGTCGTCTCTTCGGCGCCGGTGGTCTCGAACAGGATGCGCCGCTCGGCGTCGCGGTCGGGATAGTCGACGTCGATCTCCATCAGGAAGCGGTCGAGCTGTGCCTCGGGCAGCGGATAGGTGCCTTCCTGCTCCAACGGGTTCTGCGTCGCGAGCACGTGGAAGGGCTTCGGCAGGTCATGCCGCGCGCCGGCGACCGTGATGTGCTGCTCCTGCATCGCCTGCAGCAGTGCCGACTGGGTGCGCGGGCTGGCGCGGTTGATCTCGTCGGCCATCAGAAGCTGCGCGAACACGGGTCCGGCGATGAAGCGGAAGGAGCGCTTGCCCACCGTGCTCTCGTCGAGCACCTCGGCGCCCAGAATGTCCGAGGGCATCAAATCCGGCGTGAACTGCACGCGCTTGGCATCGAGCCCGAGCGTGACGCCGAGCGTCTCGACCAGCTTGGTCTTGGCGAGGCCGGGGACGCCGATCAAAAGCGCATGGCCGCCGGACAGGATCGTCACCAGGGTATTCTCGATCACGCGCTCCTGGCCGAAAATGACCGCGGAGATCGCGTCGCGCGCGCTGCGGATCTGGCCCGAGACCTGCTCGGCCGAGCGGACGATCGCATCTTCCAGCTTTTCGGCACTATCAGCCATTCCCGTCACTCCTTCAGCCCTCGCGCTTTTTCAGGGCATCGTTCACATATACGTTCAGTCGCAGCGCCTTCGCCGCCAACCGGCTCTGCTGCATACGGGCCCTGCGCCCATATAGACGCCGCGCAGGAGAATTCGCTCCAACTTGCCGTGATGCCGATGCTAGACCCTGGCCGAAGAGCTTGTATTCGTTGAATTAAACTATCCCCACTTATCGGCATTCCGCTGCAGCGGCGCCATTCACGATGTGGCGACCTTTCGACTTCCGCGCAATGATGACGCGGAACTTTGACAGGATCCCGGCGATGAGGGCGTGCACCAAACGTGCCAGGAGCAAACTCGGAGTAAACAATGGCGAAGCAAGGGCAGAGCACCAACCAGAGCCTCGACCAGCTCACGGCTGCGGCCAAGGACGCGGCGGCAACCAAGGGACTGCCGCCGGTGCATCTGTGGAATCCGCCGTTCTGCGGCGATCTGGATATGCGAATCGCTGGTGATGGAAGCTGGTACTACATGGGCACGCCGATTGGCAGGCCGGCGCTGGTGCGGCTGTTCTCGACCATCCTGAAGCGCGAGAATGACAAGTATTTTCTGGTCACGCCGGTGGAGAAGGTCGGCATCCGCGTCGACGACGCGCCGTTCATGGCCGTAGAAATGCGGAAGTTTTCCGCGGCATCCGGCCTGCTGCTGCAATTCCGGACCAATGTCGACGATTGGGTGGATTGCGATGCCGCGCATCGGCTGCGGTTCGAGCCGGGCGAGGCCGGCGGGCTCACGCCCTATCTGCATGTCCGTGCCGACCTCTGGGCCAAGGTGACGCGTTCGCTCTACTATGAGCTGGTTGACATGGGTGAGGAGCGGATGGTCGATGGGCAGATAATGTTCGGGGTGGAATCGGGCGGCACGTTTTTTGCGATGGCCGATGCGGAAGAGGTGAGGGCGGCGCTTTGAACGAGCCCATTTTGAACGACACGATCATGAAGGGTGGCGTAGCCGCCCTCGGCGCGGCGGAGTTCTTCCGGCGCGGCCGGGCGCGGCTTAACTTCGACGTCCCGCCCGCTTTGATCGATCCCAACATCATTCCTCCAAGCGGGGATTCCGGCACCGACCGCATGCTCGAAATCGTCGCGCGCGAACAGCCGGTGCGGCCGGCCGCCGTGCTGATCCCGGTGGTCGACCATCCCGAGCCGACCGTGCTGCTGACGCAGCGCTCGCCGCATTTGTCCAATCATGCCGGGCAGATTTCCTTTCCCGGTGGCAAGATCGACGCCACCGATGCCTCGCCGCTGGACGCGGCGCTGCGCGAGGCCGAGGAGGAGGTCGGGCTCGCGCGCAGCTTCGTCGATCCGATCGGCTATCTCGATGTCTATGGGACAGCGTTCGGCTTTCGCATCCTGCCGACGCTGGCGCGGGTCAGGCCGGGCTTTGCGCTCACGATCAACCACGACGAGGTCGTCGATGCCTTCGAGGTGCCGCTATCTTTCCTGATGAATCCGGCCAATCATCAGATCCACGCCAAGGAATTCCGCGGCATCGCCCGGTCGTATTACGCGATGCCGTTCGCCGAGCGCTACATCTGGGGCGCCACGGCGGGTATCCTGCGGCTGCTGTATGAGCGGATCTACCTGCCATGAGCGGCCGGCGCGTGTTGACGGGAACCGGAATTTCTCCCATTCCTTGTGCTGTCGACGCGTTGTTCCTGATGGTCATGTCTGCCGAGTTGTTTGGCGTCCCACTCCAATCCATTTTCGATCCCGCGCAGTGGCTCGTGGCGAACGGCAGACCCGTTTCCGGAGCAGGGACATGACTGACGCGCGGGTGCTCGATGCGCCCTGGCTCTCGTCCGGTCCGGCCGCCCGCGTGGTGGCGCTTTTGAACGGCGAGGGCGAGGAAGCCCGCGTGGTCGGCGGCGCCGTGCGCAACGCGCTGCTCGGCGTCCCGATCGGCGATATCGACATCGCCACCACGGCGCTGCCGACCGAGGTGATCCGCCGCGCCAAGGCGGCTTCGATCAAGAGCGTGCCGACCGGCATCGCGCACGGCACCGTCACGCTGGTGCTGGAGGGCCACCCGATCGAGGTCACCACGCTCCGCGAGGACACCGAGACCTTCGGCCGCAAGGCCACGGTCACCTTCGGCCGCGATTGGATAGCGGACGCCATGCGGCGCGATTTCACCATCAACGCGCTGTCGGTCGGTCCCGACGGCGTGGTGCATGATCATGTCGGCGGGCTCGAGGACATCGCGCTCAGGCGCGTGCGTTTCATCGGCGATGCCGGCCAGCGCATTGCCGAGGACTATCTGCGCATCCTGCGCTTCTTCCGCTTCCATTCCGCTTTCGGCGCCGGCGCGCCCGAGCGCTGTGGCTATCTCGCCTGCATCGCGGGCCGGGCAGGGCTGGCGACGCTCTCAGCCGAACGTGTGCGGATGGAGATGCTGAAATTGCTCGTCACCGAAGGCGCAGTCGGCGCGATCGAAGCGATGATGGACGCCGGGTTGATGGTTTCCATCCTGGGCGGCGTCGCCTATCTCGGTCCGTTCGCAGCCATGGTGTCGGCAGAAACCGAGCTCGCGCTGGCGCCCAATCCGATCCGGCGGCTTGCGGCGCTGGCGGTTGCGGTCACCGAGGATGCGCGGCGGCTCGCGACGCGCCTGAAACTGTCCAACGTCGAGGCCAAGGCGCTGGATGCGATGGGCCACCGCTGGTGGCGGCTGGCCACCGCCGACGAGGCACGGGCGCGGCGGCTGCTGTATCGGCTCGGCGAGACCAACTACCGCGACCGCCTGCTGCTCGCCTGGGCGCGTGCCGGACACGACCGCGACGCGCCGCGCTGGTGCGAACTCGCGCAATTGCCGGAGCGGTTCACGCCGCCGAAATTCCCGCTGAAGGCGGCAGACTTCATCGCCCGCGGCGTTGCTGAAGGGCCGCTGCTCGGGCACGTGCTGACGCTGGCCGAGGATGCGTGGCTCGCAGCCGACTTTCCGCTTGATCAATCCGCGCTCGACGCGATCGCTGATCAAGCGGCGGCGCGTATCCTGCAGAACGGGCGATCGTGATCAGGCCGTCGAATTTGGCCGGATGACGTATCGACCTGCGCGCGAAGGCTGACGCATCGCTGAACTAATTCTGGATGACGGAATGCGTGACCATCATTGCTGCTCGTTCCGCAGGGCTCATCGATGACAATGGTTCGATTGTCACATTCGCCATCGTTTTCAGCGCGCAAAATTGTTCCGCATACAGCGACGGCTGCAGGAAACGCATGCGCATCCGCCGTTTAAGGCACATCACGCGAGCGCCGAACCATGTATCTTGCGGCCGTCACCTCGCACGATGCTCTTCATCCAGCGTCTGCCATTAGTCCGCTTTTGCGTCGGCGTATTGCCTGCGCGCGCGGAGGCGTGGTCGGACGCAACTTGATCCGAGCGTTGCGACGATCTGGCTGACCATAAACCAAGAAACGAAATGGAGGACGATGATCGCGGCCACTGCACCGATGTCATCGTACCGCCCGGGAAGGAGATGCCAGGCATGGCCATGCAAAAGCTGTTCGTCCGCGCAGTCGTGATTCTGCTCGCGGCCGTGAGCGCCACCGCGGTGAGAGCCGGTGGAAGCTACGACACCGGCGCGAACGACACCACGATCAAGCTTGGGCAGACCATGCCCTTCTCGGGACCTGCCTCGGCCTATTCCGCGATCGGCCGCGCCGAGGCTGCCTACTTCAAGATGATCAACGACAAGGGCGGCATCAACGGCCGCAAGATCGACCTGCTCAGCCAGGATGATGGCTATTCGCCATCGAAGACGGTCGAGCAGACGCGGCGCCTGGTCGAGAGCGACGAGGTGTTTGCGATGTTCTCGTCGCTCGGCACCGCGCCGAACATCGCCGTCCAGAAATATCTCAACATCAAGAAGGTGCCGCAGCTATTCCCGTCGAGCGGCGCCAGCCGCTGGAACGATCCGAAGCATTTCCCATGGACCACCGGCTCGCAGCCGACCTACAAGACCGAGGGCCGCATCTACGCCAAGTGGATCCTGGCGAACAAGCCGGACGCGAAGATCGCCGTCATCACGCCGAACGAGGACGCCGGGCGTGACTATCTCGCCGGCTTCAAGGAAGGCCTTGGCGATCACGTCAAGCAGATCGTCTCCGAGGCAGTGTACGAGACATCAGATCCGACCGTCGACTTGCAGATCGTGCAGTTCAAGGCCGCCGGCGCTGACGTGCTGTTCAACGAATGCACGCCGAAATTCGCGGCGCAAGCAATCAAGAAAGCCGCCGAGCTCGGCTGGAAACCGCTGATCATCCTGCCCGCGGTGTCCAACTCCGTCGGCTCGGTGCTGACGCCCGCCGGCCTGGACAATTCAGTCGGTATCGTCACCGGCGCGTTCCTGAAGGACCCCGGCGACGCGCGCTGGGCTGATGATCCCGGCATGAAGGCGTGGCGGGAGTGGATGAAGACCTACAACAGCGGTGCTGATCCAGCCGACATCTTCAACGTCACCGGCTATACCATGGCGCAGCTGATGGAGCTGGTGCTGCAGCGCGCCGGCAACGACCTGACCCGCGCCAATGTGATGAAGCAGGTGCAGTCGTTGCAGGACGTCGAGCTGCCGATGCTGCTGCCCGGCATCAAGGTGAATACGTCGCCCGACCAAGTGATCCCGATCCGGCAATTGCAGATGGCGCGCTTCAACGGCAAATCCTGGGAGCTGTTCGGCGACGTTCTGGGTGAGTAGCGAAGCGATGACGACACCGACCGGTCCACTGAGCGGTATCCGCGTTCTCGATCTGACCAGCGTGCTGTTTGGTCCCTACGCCGCGCAGATGCTCGGCGACTGGGGCGCCGACGTGATCAAGGTCGAGCCGCTGACCGGCGACGTCTGGCGCTACGCCGGCCTGTTCCGCAACCGGGGCATGAGCGGCCAGTTCATGACGGTCAACCGCAACAAGCGCAGCCTGGCGGTCGACCTGAAGCGCGCCGACGGCAAGGCGGTGCTGCAGCGGCTGATCCCGACCGCCGACGTGCTGCTCACCAATGTCAGGCCGGCCGCGCTGGCGCGGCTGGGCTTCGGCTACGAAGCATGTGAAAAACTCAATCCGCGGCTGATCTATGCCGCGGCGACCGGCTTCGGACAGGATGGCCCGTGGGCTGCGCGTCCGGCATTCGACGAGATCGTCCAGGCTGCGTCGGGCTTGGCCTCATCGATCGGATCGGATGACGAGCCGCAGTTCATCCCGAGCCTGGTCGGCGACAAGATCTGCGCACTGTCGATGGTCGGCGCCGTCTCCGCGGCGCTGTTCCGGCGCGAGCGCAGCGGCAAAGGCCAGATGGTCGAAGTGCCGATGCTGGAGACGGTGACGGCCTTCAACAGCATCGAGATGCTCGGCGGGCACGCGTTCGAGCCGCCGATCGGGCCGACCGGATACAAGCGCATGAAGGAGCGGCGCCCGGTGCGCACGAAAGACGGCTGGCTGACGATGCTGCCCTATTCGGGCGATAATTGGTGCGCATTCTTCGAGGCCGTTGGTCGTCCTGAGCTGATCGAGGAACTGGCGGTCAAGGATCCCGTGCAGCGCGGCCGGAACATCGACAAGATCTATGCCCGCATGAGTGAGATCGGGCCGACTCGCACGACGGCGGAGTGGGAGGAACTGCTGCTGCGGCTGGACGTGCCGCACACCGCCTTTGCCAAGCTGACCGAGATCGGCGAGCAGCCGCATCTCAAGGCGGTCGGGATGTTCGTCGATATCGATCATCCGACCGAAGGACATATCAAGCAGGCCCGACCGCCGACGAAATTCTCCGACGATCCGCCGAACCTGCACCGCATGGCGCCACGGCTGGGCGAACATTCGCGTGAGGTGTTGCGCGAGGTTGGGTTCAGCGACGACGAGATCGACTTTCTGATCGAAGGTAAGGCAGTCGGCGCTGTGCCATGACGGCATTGCCTCTCGATCATTCCGTGCGTGAGCTGGAGACGAGGACATGAGCGGATTCGCAAACGACCTGCTGCGTGGTAAGCGCGTGCTGATCACCGGCGGTGGCACCGGACTCGGCAAGAGTATGGGCGAACGCTTTCTGGCGCTCGGCGCCGATCTGGTAATCTGCGGCCGGCCGCACCGAGGTGCTGGCGCAGACGGCGGCGGAATTTCGCGAGAGGTTTGGGCGCGAGGTCCAGACCTTCCGGTGCGATGTGCGCTCGCCCGACGATGTCGAGGCGATGCTGGACGGCATCTGGCAGCACGCGCCGCTCGACGTGCTGGTCAACAACGCCGCCGGCAATTTCATCGCCCAGACCCACAAGCTCTCGGCCCGCGCGATCGATTCCGTGCTCGGCATCTGCCTGCACGGCACGGCCTATTGCACGACGGGTGTCGGCCGGCGCTGGATCGCGGACGGACGTCCGGGCACTGTCTTGAGCATTCTCACGCTGTCTGCCTTGCAGGGCGGCGCCTTCACGGTCCCATCGGCGATGGCGAAAGCGGGCATCGATGCGATGACCAAGAGTCTCGCCGTCGAATGGGGACCGAAAGGAATTCGTCTCGTTGCCGTCGCGCCCGGCAGCTTTCCGACCGAAGGCGCAGGCTCGCGGCTGAACGTCAACACCGAGAAGAGCAACACCGATGCCGGCTCGGCGTTGCAGCGGCATGGCGAGCATCATGAGCTGACCAGCCTCTGCGCGTTCCTGATCTCCGATCTCGCGAGCTACATTACCGGCGAGACCGTGGTGATCGATGGCGGGCGCCGCTATCTCGGCGGCGCGCGCGCCGGCGTTGCCGAGATGCTGTCTTGGTCGGACGAGGATTGGGAGCGCCGGCGCGCGCAAATGCCATCGCGACCCGGCAAGAGCTCGACCTGAAAACGCATCCCGACGGGAGCTTACCTATGCCCAATTCAATTCGCCTGGCTCCGACGGTTCGCCTGCTCAACGGCATCGAGATGCCGCAACTCGGCCTCGGCACCTGGCCGATGAACGATGCCGAGGCGGCCATCGCGGTGCGGACGGCATTGCAGCAGGGCTATCGCCTAATCGACACCGCCGAGAACTACCGCAATGAGAGCGGCGTCGGCGAAGGCATCCGCGCCTCCAGTGTGCGGCGTGAAGACATCTTCGTCGCCACCAAATTCAATCGGCAATGGCATAGCATCGAGGGCGTTCGCCAGGCCTGCGAGGCGAGCCTGAAACGATTGCGCTTGGACTATATCGATCTGCTTCTGATCCACTGGCCCAATCCGGATCAGGATCGCTACGCCGAGGCGTTCCAGGGATTGGTGCGTGTGCTCGAGGCCGGACTCGGTCCGCGCCATCGGCACCTCGAACTTCAAGCCCGCGCATCTGCAGCGCCTGTTCGATCTCGGCCTGGTGCCGCACGTCAACCAGATCCAGCTCGATCCTTATCATCGCCGCGACGACGTCGTGGCGATTTACCGCGCGAAGGGCATCGTCACCGAGACCTGGAGCCCGCTTGGTCGCGGCATACGATGCTGAGGGATCCTGCGATCGAAGCTATCGCGCGGGCGCATGACCGAACGGCAGCCCAGATCGTGCTGCGTTGGCACGTCCAGTCCGGCTATGTCCCGGCACCGAAATCGGCCAATGCCGAACGGCAAGCCGACAACCTCGCGATCTTCGACTTCGCCTTGAGCGACGATGAGATGGCCTGCCTGAACGGGCTGGGGCGGCCGGATCCGACAATGAAGGACGCCGACGAATTCGGCCATTGAGGCGTCTCAAGTCAGACGTCGGTGTCCGGGAGCGTGCTCATGTCGAGCGGGCGAGCCGCTTTTCGTAGTGCCAATGTTCTACCGGAAAAGGACCGTTCGACGTTTCTGACGGAAGGACGAAGGTGCCGACTCTTGTGCCAGCCGTTCTTCTCGTAGAACCGCGCGGCGCGATGGTTGCCGATCGCGCATGCGAGCCACGTCGTTTCTACACCGCGCCCGGCGAGCCTTGCCTCGGCATCGGCAATCAAAGCCGCAGCGACGCCCGAGCCGCGCGCCTCGGCCGAGACGAAAAGCTGGTACAGCTCCTCACCTCTGAGGATGCAAAGGCCGCGAGGTGCGCCGCCTACGTCGACCACATAGACATCGGGGAGTGCGGCCCGCAGCCGGTCGCGAAAGCTCGCGAGGGTTCGGAGGCGGACCAATTCAGGTGGCGAAAGCGGCGCGTGCGATTTGTGCCAGCTGTCGTGCCACACATGTGCGAGCTGATCGATCTGATCGGCAGTCGCCGGCCTCACCTGCATCCCGATGCTCCGTCAACGCGGTAATCGCGATGCGACCAATACAACCTCTAGGCGCCCGGCACCAGCTCGGCCAGCGAGCGGATGATGCGGTCGGGCCTGACGGTCGAGCCGGCCGGCAGGCCGTCGCCGTGGACGTCGATCCAGATCGCGTAGATGCCGAGCCGTTGGGGGCGACGATCTCCCACTCCAGATTGTCGCCGACCATCCAGGTATCTTCAGGGCCGACGCCGAGTGCGGCCATGGCGTGGCGATAGGCTTTTTCCTCCGGCTTGCCGAAGCCATGCTCGCCCTCGATCTGGATGTGGTCGAAGCGGTGGGTCAGTGCAAAGCGCTCGATCTTGGCGCGCTGCATGTCGGCGGCGCCGTTGGTGACCAGCGCGAGCTTGACGCCGCGCGCCTTGAACGCGTCGATCGCCTCATGGGCGCCGGGGAACACGAAGATCTGCTCCTCGCGATATCTGGTGAAGCGGTCGCCGATCCGCACCGCGAGCTCGTCGGGCAGTGCGCGGCCGCCGGTTGCGGCGAGCGCGGCAAAACCGTTCTTGACCGTGATCTGACGCGCCTCGATCAGCTTGATGCGCCATTCGGCGCCGGCCTTGGACCAGAATTCGCGCGCCGCGCCGGTGATCGCAGCAGCCACGACCTGCGGCTCGTAGGGCGCGATCTCCTCGGCAAATTCGGTGGCAATGATGGTCCAGGCGAGCTCAGGCTTGCTGTAGGCCGACAGGATGGTGTCATCCATGTCGATCAGCATGGCGCGGGGCAGGGCAGGGGTTGTCATGCGTGTGGTCATCGCTCTCGTCGCTGGGATCACGGCCATTTCACCTCGGGCGGCATCGACGACAGGATGGAGTCGACATTGCCGCCGGTCTTCAGGCCGAAGGTGGTGCCGCGGTCATAGAGCAGGTTGAATTCGACATAGCGGCCGCGGCGGATCAGCTGCTCCTCGCGATCATCAGGCGTCCATGGGGTCGCGAAATTGCGCCGCACCAGCTCCGGATAGATGTTCAGGAAGGCGCGGCCGACGTCCTGGGTGAAGGCGAAGTCGGCATCCCAGTCGCCGGAATCATGGTGGTCATAGAAGATGCCGCCGACGCCGCGCGCCTCGTTGCGATGAGGCAGGAAGAAATACTCGTCGCACCATTTCTTGTAGCGTTCGTAGTCGGCGACACCGTTCGCGCCGCCGCAGGCCTCTTTCATCGCAGCATGGAAGGCGACCGTGTCCGGGTCTTCCTGCGTGCGACGCCGGTTCAGCACCGGCGTCAGGTCGGCCCCGCCACCGAACCAGGCTTTGGTGGTGACGACGAAGCGCGTGTTCATGTGCACGGCCGGCACGTGCGGATTGCGCAAATGCGCGATCAGCGAGATGCCGGTGGCAAAGAAGCGCGGGTCTTCATCAGAGCCGGGGATCTGGCCACGGAAGGCGGGCGCGAACTCGCCATGCACGCTGGAGCAGTGCACGCCGACCTTCTCGAACAGCCGGCCATGCATCATGCCCATCACGCCGCCGCCGCCCGGCGCGCCGCTATGGTCGGTGCGGTCCCAGGGCGTGCGCACGAAGCGACCGGCGGGACCTGGATAGAGTTTTGCCGGCGCTTCGTCCTCGAGCCGCTCCAACGCCGCACAGATCGCGTCGCGCAAACTTTCGAACCAGGCACGCGCGCGGGCCTTGCGATCGTCGATTGTGCCGGTGTCCATGATGTCCTCTGCGCGCGTTCAGTCGAACGTCTCGACCTGGAGCCTAGCCCCGCGGCCCGAAATAGGTGCAGCTCTCGTGGCTGGAGTCGCGGTGGACGCTGACCTTGGTGATCTCACCGACATGCTGGAGGCGCTCATAGATGAAGCGCGACAGGTTCTCCAGCGTCGGCAGCCCGATCGCCTCGATCTTGTTGAGGAGCTTGTGGTCGAGCATCTTCTGGATCTCTGACATGCGTGCCGTCAGCACGCCCGAGATCCATCACCATGCCGGTCGCAGGGTCAGGCACGCCGCGCAAGGTCACCTCGGCGCGGAAGGAGTGGCCATGGATCTCCTCGCTCGCCTCGCCCAGCGTCGTGTTGGGCAGCGCATGCGCCGCATCGAAGGTGAACGATTTGGTCAATTCCCACATCGTGAAAACATCAATCCTCTATCTGATCCCGATCATCTTGTGCGTCTGCAGGCTGAGCCGCCATTGCGGATGCGTCAGGCAATATTCGGTCGCGCGCGCGGTGTTGGCGGCCGCGTCCGGGCCGTCCATCGGCTGCAGCGAGAAGCGGTCGAACGGCAGGCCTTCGAAATCCGATGGAGCCGCGCCGTCCTGCGGATAGATCAGCTTGAGCTCGTGGCCCCGCCGGAGCGCAAGCTCGGCGCCGGCCTTGGGGCTGACGCAGATCCAGTCGATCCCGGCGGGCGGCTCCAGCGTGCCGTTGGTCTCGATGCCGATCTCGAAGCCACGCGCATGCAGCGCCGCGACGAGAGCGTCATCCACCTGCAACAAAGGCTCGCCGCCGGTCAGGATGGTATAGCGGCCAGAGTTGCCGCCTGTCCATTGCGCGGCGATGGTGTCGGCCAGCTCTGCCGCTGTCGCATAGCGGCCGCCGAGGGTGCCGTCGAGGCCTATGAAATCGGTGTCGCAGAACCGGCATATCGCACTTGAGCGATCCTGCTCGCGGCCGCTCCACAGATTGCAGCCCGAGAAGCGGCAGAACACGGCGGCACGCCCCGCATGGGCGCCTTCGCCCTGCAGGGTCATGAAGATCTCTTTCACCGCGTAGCTCACCGCAACTCCTCCGCACTTCGCAGCTCGCTGCTCGAAGGCGCTTCGTGGGGTGGGCAAAGCGAAGCGTGCCCACCATTGATCCGCAATCTCGATAGGCGGTGGGCACGGCGCTCCGCGCCTTTGCCCATCCTACATCTGCCGGGCATTTCGATCACGTCTCGGTGCTCGCCGATCCCAGCTGCCGGGTCTGGCGCAGCGCCTCGCCGGCCGCCATGGCGGCGGCCATCGCGACGTTAAGCGAGCGCAAGCCCGGCTGCAGCGGAATCAGCAGCCGCGCGTCGGCCACCTCCGCCACCGCCTCGGGCACCCCCGCACTCTCACGCCCGAACAGCAGGATATCGGTCTGCGCATAGGCAAAATCCAGATAGGATTTGGCGCCTTTGGTCGTGAACAGCAGCAGCCGGTGGCCGCATTCGGCCCGCCACGCCTCGAACGCGGTCCAGGAATCATGGCGCCGCCAGTTCAGTTGCTCCAGATAGTCCATTCCGGCCCGGCGGAACAGCCGGTCCGAGACCGGGAATCCGGCCGGCTCGATGATGTGGGCGGCCACGCCGAGGCAGGCACAGAGCCGCAGAATCGTGCCGGTGTTCTGGGGAATGTCGGGCTGGTAAAGCGCGATCTGCATGTGAACAATCTCAAAAAAATGATGCCGAAATCCGCGCCTCGCTGCGGAATTGGTGCATGGCACGCGCGCGGGCCGATAGCGGGCTTGCGCTCGTATCGCAAGGGTGCCAATAGAACGATTCTGGACTGCTTGTTCCGCCAGGGGGGCGGAATGAGCGGTTTTCTGCCGCCGCGGGGGACGCGGGCGCCGGCAGGCATCTCCCGGTCACGTTGTGCGCGTCGAGCGGGGCGGTTCCTCCGGCTGCAACTATGAAAGGGTAGGAATCGTGACATCGTCTACTGCGGATCATCCGACACGCCGGGATTTCCTCTTCGTCGCCACGGGCGCGGCCGCAGCGGTCGGCGGACTGGCCACACTCTGGCCGTTCGTCTCCCAGATGAATCCCGATGCTTCAACCATCGCGGCCGGCGCGCCGATCGAGGTCGATCTGAGCCCGGTCGCCGAAGGACAGGACATCAAGGTGTTCTGGCGCGGCAAGCCGATCTATATCAGCCATCGCACCAAGAAGCAGATCGAGGAAGTGAAAGCGGTTCCGCTGTCGAGCCTGCCCGATCCGCAGACCGACCAGGCCCGCACCAAGGAAGGCCACGAGCAGTGGCTGGTCGTGATCGGCATCTGCACCCATCTCGGCTGCATCCCGATCGCGCATGAAGGCAATTACGACGGCTTCTTCTGCCCGTGCCACGGCTCGCAATACGACGCCTCGGGCCGCATCCGCCAGGGGCCCGCGCCGCTCAACCTGGCCGTCCCGCCCTATCAGTTCGTTTCCGACACCAAGATTCAGATCGGTTGAGACCGGGGCCCCCTTGGGGCCCTGGCTTCACCGCTGTCATGCCATAAGATATTTCCTCAGGAACGCATCATGAGTGGACCTTCCGCCTATCAACCGAGCCATCCCGCCCTGAAATGGCTCGAGCAACGACTTCCGATCATCGGCCTGGTCCACTCGTCCTTCGTTAGCCTATCCGACCCCGCGCAACCTGAACTACTGGTGGACCTTCGGCGCCATCCTGTCGCTGATGCTCGGCGTGCAGATCCTCACCGGCGTCATCCTGGCGATGCACTACACGCCGCATGCCGATCTCGCCTTCCGCTCGGTCGAGCTGCTCGTGCGCGACGTCAATTACGGCTGGCTGCTGCGCAACATGCACGCCGCCGGCGCGTCGATGTTCTTCTTCGCGGTCTACATCCACATGCTGCGCGGCCTCTATTACGGCTCCTACAAGGCGCCGCGCGAGGTGCTCTGGATCCTCGGCGTCATCATCTACCTGCTGATGATGGCGACCGGTTTCATGGGCTACGTGCTGCCGTGGGGCCAGATGAGCTTCTGGGGCGCCACCGTCATCACCAATCTGTTCTCGGCCGTGCCCTATTTCGGCGAGAGCATCGTGACGCTGCTGTGGGGCGGCTATTCGGTCGGCAACCCGACGCTGAACCGCTTCTTCTCGCTGCATTATCTGCTGCCGTTCCTGATCGCCGGCGTCGTCGTGCTGCACATCTGGGCGCTGCACGTGGTCGGCCAGAACAACCCGGCCGGCGTCGAGCCGAAGACCGAGAAGGACACGGTGCCGTTCACGCCTTATGCGACGATCAAGGACTTCTTCGGCGTCTCCTGCTTCCTGATCTTCTACGCCTGGTTCATCTTCTACATGCCGAACTATCTCGGCGACGCCGACAACTACATCCCGGCCAATCCGGGCGTGACGCCGGCGCACATCGTGCCCGAATGGTACTACCTGCCGTTCTACGCGATCCTGCGCTCGATCCCGAACAAGCTCGCGGGCGTCATCTGCATGTTCTCGGCCATCCTGGTGTTGGTGTTCCTGCCCTGGCTCGACTCGGCCAAGACCCGCTCCAACAGCTACCGTCCGCTCGGCAAGCAGTTCTTCTGGATGTTCGTCGTGGTCGCCATCGGGCTGGGCTATCTCGGCGCGCAGCCGCCGGAGGGCGTCTATGTGATGCTCGGCCGCATCCTGACGTTCTGCTACTTCGCCTACTTCCTGATCGTGCTGCCGCTGCTCGCCCGCATCGAGACGCCGCGTCCGCTGCCGAACTCGATCGCCGATGACGTGCTGGCCAAGACCGGCAGCAAGCGGGCGCCGATGGTGTCGACCATGATCGCGCTGGCGGTAGGCGGCACGCTCCTGGTTGGCGGCATGGGCCATGCCCGCGCTGCGGAGGACGATACGCCGCCCGCGCAGAAGTGGTCGTTCTCCGGCCCGTTCGGCAAGTTCGACCGCGGCGCGCTGCAGCGCGGCCTCAAGGTCTACAAGGAAGTCTGCTCGAACTGCCATTCGCTGAACTATGTGGCGTTCCGCAACCTCGCCGATCCCGGCGGACCCGGCTACTCGACCGCGCAGGCTGCCGCCTTCGCCTCCGATTACAAGATCAAGGACGGCCCCAACGACCAGGGCGAGATGTTCGAGCGTCCGGGCCGCACGGCCGACTATTTCCCGGCGCCGTTCCCGAACGAGCAGGCGGCGATGGCCGCCAATGGCGGCAAGGCGCCGCCGGACCTGTCGCTGATGGCCAAGGCGCGCTCCTATGAGCGCGGCTTCCCCTGGTTCATCTTCGACTTCTTCACCCAGTTCCAGGAGCAGGGCCCGAACTATATCGACGCGATCCTGCAGGGCTTCGCGGACAAGCCGCCGGCCGGCGTCACCGTCCCCGAGGGCACGTATTACAACAAGTACTTCCCCGGCCATGCCATCAAGATGCCGCCGCCGCTGTCCGACGGCCAGGTGACCTTCGACGACGGCTCGCCGGCCACCGTGAAGCAATATGCCCACGACGTCGCGACCTTCCTGATGTGGACCGCGGAGCCGCATATGGAAGCGCGCAAGCGCCTCGGCTTCCAGGTGTTCATCGTGCTGATCATCTTCGCCTGCCTGATGTACTTCACCAAGAAGAAGGTCTGGGCCGACGCCCACTGATCCTGCGCCGGTGACGTGAATGCGGAAAAGCCCCCTTGCGGGGGCTTTTTTGTTGGCATCAATGGCTCGTACCTTGGATCTTCAGAGCAGGGGATGTTGCTGGCATGATTTCGCTATTGGCATTTGCCGGCGCCGCGGTGCTGGAGATCGCCGGGTGCTTCTCGTTCTGGGCCTGGCTGCGCCTCGGACACTCGCCACTGTTGGTGATGCCCGGCATGGTGGCGCTGGCCGGCTTCGCCTATCTCCTCACCGCCGTTGACAGCCCGCTGGCCGGCCGCGCCTATGCGGCCTATGGCGGCGTCTACATCGCCGCTGCGCTGCTGTGGGGATGGGCCGTGGAAGGCCATCGTCCAGACCGCTGGGACGCGATCGGCGCGGTGATCTGCCTCGCCGGAATGGCCGTGATCCTGTTCGGGCCGCGGTCGGTTCCAGCCTAGCGGGTGGCGCTGCCCGCATGAGGGGAATGGGCGTGTTTACTAGCCAGTCTTCGGCCGAGTCAGATAGGACTGCACTATCGCGCGCCGTCTTGGATCAGTCGTATCGGCATGAAGACCGTCTCCCTCACCGTGTCGCAGGTCTTTGAGATCGCGCTCAAGCAATACGCCGATGGCAAGCTCGGTCAGGCCGAAAAGACCTGCCAGAAGATCCTGTCGGCCGATCCGTCGTCGGCGGTCACGCTCAATCTGCTTGCGGTGATCCACATGGCGCGCGGTCGCAAGACCCTGGCGCTGGCGCATTACGACCGTGCCGTGAAGCTGCGTCCCGACTTTGCGGAAGCCTGGAGCAATCGCGGCATGCTTTTGCAGACCTTGGGACGTCGCACCGAGGCGCTGGAGAGTTTTGATCGCGCATTGACGCTGCAGCCGGATCATGTCGGCCTGCTCAACAACCGCGCGGCGCTGCTGCAGCAAGAAGGGCGGTATCAGGACGCGCTGGCGGATTACGATCGCGCGCTGGCGCTGCAGCCGGATTATCCCGAGGCGCTGAACAATCGCGGCATCGCGGCTTACGAACTCGGTCGCCTCGAGGATGCCGTCGCGGATTATGACCGCGCCATCGTGCTGCGGCCGGACTACGCTGCCGCATTCAGCAATCGCGGCAATGCGCTGGGTAAATTGCAGCGTCATGAGGAGGCGCTCGCAAGCTACGAGCGCGCACTGGCCCTGCAGCCCGACCACATTGATGCGCTCAACAATCGCGGCATCACCTTGCGCGGCCTCGGGCGGCTGGACGAGTCGTTGGCAAGCCATGAGGCTGCGTTGAAGCTGCGTCCCGCCGATCCCCACGCGTTGGTCAGCCGCGGCCTCACGCTGCACGATCTGGACCGGCTGGATGAGGCGCTGAAAAGCCATGAGCGCGCGCTCGCTTTGCAGGCCGACCATGTCGAGGCCCATGTCAATCGCGGTGCGGTGCTGCACGCGCTCGGCAGGCTCGACGAGGCGCTGGCGAGTTTCGATCGCGCGCTCGGCCACCAACCTGACAATGCCGAGGCGCTCACCGACCGCGGCACCGTCCTGCATGACCTCGCGCGCTATGGCGAGGCGCTGGCAAGCCACGAGCAGGCCCTGGAGTCGCGGCCGGATGATGCCGTGGCGCTCGACAACCGCGCCGCCACTCTGCACAAGCTGCGGCGGTTCGATGAGGCGCTGGCAAGCCTCGATCGGGCGATTTCGGTACGGCCTGATTATGCCGAGGCGTTTTCGAACCGCGGCGTCACGCTCTGCGATCTCAAGCGTTTCGACGAGGCGCTGGCGAGCTATGATCGCGCGCTGGCCCTGCGGCCGGACTATGCCGACGCGCATTTCCTGAAGAGCCTGACGAGCCTCGTCACCGGCGACTTCGCGAAAGGCTGGGCCGGCTACGAGTGGCGCCACAAGGCGCCGATCGCGCGGCTGAAGCCCCCGGCGTTGGCGCAACCGCTGTGGTGCGGGGAGAGCGACATCGCGGGCCGAACCATCCTGCTGCACAGCGAGCAGGGTTTTGGCGATTCCATTCAGTTCTGCCGTTATGTGCCGCTGCTGGCCGCGCGCGGCGCGCGGGTCGTGCTGCAGGTCGAACAACCACTGTGCAGCCTGATGGCGACGCTGGATGGCGTGGCGCAGGTCGTCGCCAAAGGCGACGCGCTGTCGGAGTTCGATCTGCATTGCCCGCTGCCAAGCCTGCCTTTTGCGTTCGCGACCCGGCTGGAGACGATTCCGGCTGATGGTCCTTATCTGCGGGCGACGGACAGCGCCGCTGCGCAATGGCACGAACGGCTCGCGGACGCGCGCGGCTTGAAGGTCGGCCTGGCCTGGTCCGGCAATCCCAATCACATCCGCGATCGCGAGCGCTCGATGCCGCTGGCGCAGCTCGGGCCGCTGCTGGCGCAGGACGCAACCTTCGTCAGCCTGCAGAAGCAATATCGCCCCGGTGAGGCGGAGATGCTGGCGCTATCCGGTGTTCGCGACTTCAGCGCGGAGCTGAACGATTTCGCCGATACCGCAGCGCTGATCTCGACGCTCGATCTGGTCGTCACGGTCGACACCGGTGTCGCGCATCTGGCGGGCGCGCTCGGCAAGCCGGTCTGGATCATGGTGACCTACGCGCCGGACTGGCGCTGGTTGCACGGCCGCGACGACAGCCCCTGGTATCAGACCGCGCGCCTGTTCCGTCAGGGCGACAGCCGCGACTGGCGCGACGTGGTGGCGCACGTGCGCAACGCATTACGCGAGCTCAACGGTGGGGCGACAAAGAAGGCCGTCGCCTGACCTTGTTGTCTGCCTGTCATTCATGTTCGCTAACCCGCGCGAGGACGTGACCGCCTGCGCGGTTGCCTCGCCGAGGCCAAGCGGCCACAATGGCGGCCCGCATCATTTCAAAGCACAAATCCGGAGGACATCCATGGGCACCCTCATCACCTTCAAGCGTCCGGACGGCAAGGACGCGACCGGCTATCTCGCCAACGCCGCCGGCGGCAACGCGCCGGGCGTGGTCGTGATCCAGGAATGGTGGGGGCTGCAGGATCAGATCAAGGGTCTGTGCGAGCGCTTTGCGCGCGCCGGCTTCGATGCGCTGGCGCCCGATCTCTATAAGGGCACGGTGGTGCCCTATCACGACACGGATGCCGCGGGCCGCGAGATGAACTCGCTCGACTTCATGGATGCGACCACGCAGACCGTGCGCGGCGCCGCGCAATATCTGGCGCGCAACGGCGCCAAGGTGGGGCTGACCGGCTTCTGCCTCGGTGGCGCGGTGACCATTATCGGCGCGACCAAGATTGCGGAGCTTGCCGCCGGCGTCGTGTTCTACGGCATTCCGCCGGAGCAGGCGGCGAAGCCGGCCGACGTGAAGATCCCGCTGCAGGCGCATTTCGCCAACAAGGACGATTGGTGCACGCCGGATCTCGTCAACGGCTTCGAGAAAGCGATGAAGGACGCCGGCAAGTCGCTGGAGCTGTATCGCTATGACGCCGAGCATGCCTTCGTGAACGAGCAGCGCATGACCGTCCACGACCGCGCCGCCGCTGAGCTCGCCTGGGGCAGCGCGACGGCGTTCTTCCACAAGCATCTGGGGTGATATCAACCTCGACTGCCGACAGAAGCGCGAGGTGCGGCCGGACGAGCCCATCTCGCGCTTTTCTGAAATACCTGCTATGATGCAACAATGATCAAGGCTCTTGAAGACGCCATCGCAAAGGTCAGCAAGTTGCCGGAGGACCGGCAGGCCTATGTCGCTGAGGTGCTCGAACAGATCGCTGAAGCGGAACTCCAGCGGTCTGTTTGTGATTCCTGATGATCATCTTCCCGGAATACTTGAGGGCTTGGCAGAAGCCGAGCGCGGCGAGTTTGCGAGCGACGAGGAAATCGCTGCACTTTGGAAAAAGTACGGGCTGTGAAGCTTCGCTACGCCTCCCGTGCTCGTGCCGATATCGATCAGATACTCGGATATATTTCACAGCATAGCGGAAGCGGAGCCATCGCGGTGGCTCGCCAGATACATGCAACGGCCGAGTTGTTGCTGGAATATCCCACTCTCGGACGCCGGACCGCTGTCCCCGACGTACATGTCATCACGGTTACGCGTTATCCATTTCTGATTTACCATCGCATCAGGGGCGATGAACTGATAGTTCTTCACGTACGTCACGCCAGCCGCATGTTGCCGACCGCGGCAGATCTCAAACGGTGGCGTGAGTAAAGTCTGTTCTCGTCTTGGCGGTGCAACGGGGACACATCACGCCGCGCGCGAAAGTCTTTCCTCGGACCGCTGCTCGACGCGTTTCGGCCTATCCGTCGCCAGCGACACCGCCCAGATGACGAGGCCGCAGACCGCCAGCACGACGCCGACCCAGCCGGTCGAGGGGAAGCCAAACCCGGCCGCCAGTGACAATGCCGGCGAGCCACGGACCTAGCGCGTTGGCGGTGTTGAAGGCGGAGTGATTGAGCGCGGCCGCGAGCGTCTGCGCGTCCTCGGCGACATCCATCAGGCGCGTCTGCAGCACGGTGCCGAGCCCACCGCTGCAGCCGATCAGGAACACGCACCGGCATCAGCGTCCAGAGGCTGCCGGTCGCGAACGGATAGAGCGCGAGCGCGACGGCGCTCCAGACCAGCGTCGCGCCGGCGGCTTGCATCACGCCGCGATCCGCGGCCCAGGCGCAGACCAGATTGCCGATCGTGAGCCCGGCGCCGAAGACCGCCAGCATCACCGGAATGCTCGCCGGCGAGGCGTGCGTCACCTCCAGCAGGGTCGAGGCCAGATAGGTGTAGACCGCGAACATGCCGCCGAAGCCGATCGCGCCCGTGCGCCAGCGTCAGCCACACCTGGCCGCGCCTGAGCGCGCCGAGTTCGCGCAGTGGGCTCGCGCCGTTCAGCGGAGCGCCATAGGGCGCGAACAGCCGCACCAGGGTGGCCGTCAGCAAGCCGAGCAGCGCGGCGAAGCCGAAGCTGCAGCGCCAGCCGACATACTGGCCGATCAGATTGGCCAAGGGCACGCCGACCATGGTCGCGACCGTGAGCCCCAGCAAGCACGCGCGAGACCGCCTGGCTGCGGCGTTCGCGCGGCACCAGTGAGGCAGCGACCAGCGCGGCGACGCCGAAATAGGCGCCGTGCGGCAGGCCGGCGATGAAGCGGAAGCCGACCAGGAAGCCATAGGTCGGCGCCAGCGCTGAGAGCCCGTTGCCGAGCGCGAACAGCAGCATCAGCACCACCAGCAAGGTGCGGCGTGCCATCCGCGCCGCCAGCACGGCGATGATGGGCGCGCCCACCACCACGCCCAGCGCATAGGCGCTGATGACGTGGCCGGCGGTGGTCACGCCGATGCCGAGATCAGGCGCGAAGTAAGGCACCAGGCTCATCGCGGCGAACTCGGTGGTGCCGATGGCGAAGCCGCCGATCGACAGCGCGAGCAGCACGAGGCTGGGATGATGGTGCTTGGAACCGGCCGCAGCGCTGAAGGCCGCGGGATCAGCGATCTTGTTCATGGAGCAGGCCGGTCAGGAGGGAAGGCGGTTATTGCGGAGACGGCGGGCGGCAGAGCGGCCGGCCGGGCATGAACAGGGCATCCAGGATCCTTCTGGCGAGAGACGTGGGCAGCATCGACGCTCTGCACTGCGAATGCTGCGTCGCAATATAGACCGCGAGCAGTGCGTTGGGCAGCCCGGGAGGTTGCGGTCTGATATGCATGCGCAGCAGGGCGGAACACGGCCGCTCAACAGGGCTGGGCAGCAGTCTCGCGCGTCGATCTTCGAGACGGCTGCTGGCGCAGGCTCTCAGGATGATTGCGGGCATACAGCAAATGTCAGACTTTCACGGTGAGCAGACGCGAAACACCGCCGCGCGCCATGAGGCGCTGCCAGGGGCGCATCCTGACATCGGCGGACAAACGGTCACGTACATCCGTCAGCGAGCACCAATCTGCTTGTCGTCGTCGCGTGACGGAGCTTGAACAGGTGCTGAATCTCGGGATCGCAGAGAAATGCGTCCGCATTGGCGCGTTCGGCAAATTCGATGATGACCATGCGCTCGGGCGTCCAATCGCCTTCGATCGTCACAGGCTGAACGCCCTGGACCAGATATCTCCCGGCGTGTTTCGCGATGAAGGCCGGGATTTCGGCGATGTAGGTTTTGAAACTACCGAAGTCATGCACCGAGAGGTCGAGCACCAGATAGGCTTTCATCCGTCGTCCCCCGCATCGGATCAGTCTGTCCGGATATAGGTCTGGACATAAGACCATGCATATCGCGGGCGAGAAGAATGCCGGTGCCCGATGACCGGCCGTCGGGCAACTCAGTGTCGATCGGTCCGCGATATCGTGTCTTCAGGATGCGCGCCATCACCTGCCGCAAAAAACCATTTTGCAAGCGTCTTCAATTCGGTCGCTGACTTGCCCCTGCCAAACACGAAAATTTCACTTTCGTTTTTTCGGAAATCATGGTTCTCTTCGCGCATCCCGCCTCGGCAGGAGGGGCGTATCGCGATCGTCACGGCACGCGAGGTGGGAGGCGGTGGACGCGACGTGCCGCAGCGTGTGCTTCACGCGGACGAACGGCATGGCGCGGACGCGAAATCGTGTGGTCCTGGCATCCCGGTGCTGATGCCAAGCCTGCGGCTTATGACGAGCGCGCGGGCGACGGGGGCAAGAGAGCCGGTCCCCGAGGAGAGCGCGTATAAGCGTTAACACCATCGCGCAGGGAGGGCCGGGATGTCTTGGCCGAACCTGTGGTTCTGCCGCGTGCTTTTTTGCTGCACGCGGACCATGGGAGCGGCGAGCTCCCGGCCTTCCCTGCGCCCTCTCGATTGGAGGGTGAGTTTGGACAGCATAACTCGGACAGATCGTGTCGCGAGAACGTTGATGCACATTCTGATGTCATCGTGCGCGAAGACGGACGATCCAGTACGCCGCGGCGGCTGTGATCGCAACGATAGATTTCGGTGTACTGGATGCCCGCCGAAGCCTGTCATCGGACTCGCCGAAGGCGAGACCCGGTGGCGGGGCATGACGGCGGTGGGCGCTACCGGCGTAACCACCTCGCCCTTGACCCCGGCCGGCCGCCATGGTCTTTAAGCCGCCCATGCGCACCGCGAACCGCCCAGTACAGCTCTGGTGGCCCACCTGGTAACAGGTGGCCGGCGCGATTTTCTTTCCATTCGATCGCCAGAGGCCGCCACGCAGCGGCGGCCGTCCCGTATGTCCTGTGTGGTGTTCCCTCGGCAAGTTTCGTAAGAGGAGCCCAAGAGGACCCCATGAACAGGACAGCCTTCGCACTCCCGGCGCACAGCGAGTACCGCACCCGCGGCGGGCTTGCGGTCACCCGCGCGGTCGAGCAGTTCACCGGTAACGCCAAGCGGCTCGACGATCTGATCGACCTGTTGGACCGCCGCCGCGGCGTCGTGCTGTCCTCCGGCACTACGGTGCCCGGCCGCTACGAGAGCTTTGACCTCGGCTTTGCCGATCCGCCGCTGGTGCTGGAAACCAGGGGCACCGATTTCGCGCTGCAGGCGCTGAACCGGCGCGGCGAGGTGCTGATCGGCTTTCCTCGGCGCCACCCTGCGCGATCCTGCTGTCGTCATCACCGAGCATGCGCCCGCGCGGCTCGCCGGCCATATCGTCCGCGGTGAGGCGCCGGTCGAGGAGGACCAGCGCACCCGCCGCGCCAGCGTGATCTCGCTGGTGCGCGCGCTGATCACGACCTTCTCCGCCAATGACGATCCGCTGCTCGGCCTGTTCGGCGCCTTTGCCTACGACCTCGTGTTCCAGTTCGAGGACCTGACGCAGAAGCGGGCGCGGGCCGACGACCAGCGCGACATCGTGCTCTACGTGCCGGATCGCCTGCTCGCCTATGACCGCGCCACCGGCCGCGGCGTGATCTTGTCTTACGATTTTGCCTGGAATGGCCAGTCGACCGCGGACCTGCCGCGCGACACCGGCGAGAGCATCTATCTGAAGGAGCCGCGGCAGGGTTTTGCCGACCACGCGCCGGGCGAATACCAGGCGACGGTCGAGACCGCCCGCGCGGCCTTTGCCCGCGGCGACCTGTTCGAGGCCGTGCCCGGGCAGCTCTTTGCCGAGCCCTGCGAGCGCTCGCCGGCCGAAGTGTTCCAGCGGCTCTGCCGCATCAACCCGTCGCCCTATGGCGCGCTGATGAATCTCGGCGATGGCGAATTCCTGGTCTCGGCCTCGCCGGAAATGTTCGTGCGCTCCGACGGCCGCCGGGTCGAGACCTGCCCGATCTCCGGCACCATCGCCCGCGGCCGCGACGCGATCGGCGACGCCGAGCAGATCCGCCAGCTCCTGAACTCGGAAAAGGACGAGTTCGAGCTCAACATGTGCACCGACGTCGATCGCAACGACAAGGCGCGCATCTGCGTGCCCGGCACCATCAAGGTGCTGGCGCGCCGGCAGATCGAGACCTACTCGAAGCTGTTTCACACCGTCGATCATGTCGAGGGCATGCTGCGCCCGGGCTTCGATGCGCTCGACGCCTTCCTGACGCATGCCTGGGCGGTGACGGTGACCGGCGCGCCGAAATTATGGGCGATGCAGTTCGTCGAGGATCACGAACGTTCGCCGCGGCGCTGGTATGCCGGCGCGATCGGCGCGGTCAATTTCGACGGCTCGATCAACACCGGGCTGACCATCCGCACCATCCGCATGAAGGATGGCCTGGCCGAGGTGCGGGTCGGCGCCACCTGCCTGTTCGACTCCGATGCCGCTGCCGAGGACCGCGAGTGCCAGGTCAAGGCCGCCGCCCTGTTCCAGGCGCTGCGCGGCGATCCGGCGAAGCCACTGTCCTCGACTGCGCCGGATGCCACGGGATCGGGCAAGGACGTGCTGCTGATCGATCACGACGATAGCTTCGTGCACATGCTGGCGGACTATTTCCGCCAGGTCGGCGCCAACGTCACCGTGGTCCGCCACGTGCATGCGCTGAAGATGCTGGAGGCGCGGCGCTGGGATCTGCTGGTGCTGTCGCCGGGGCCCGGCCGGCCGGAGGATTTCAAGATCGCCACCACCATCGACAGCGCGCTGGAGAAGAAGCTGCCGATCTTCGGCGTCTGCCTTGGCGTGCAGGCGATGGGCGAATATTTCGGCGGCCGGCTGGGCCAGCTCGGCCAGCCCGCGCATGGGCGGCCGTCGCGGGTCGCGGTGCGCGGCGGGCGGCTGATGCACGGCCTGCCGAACGAGATCGTGATCGGCCGTTATCATTCGCTCTATGTCGAGCGCGACGGCATGCCGGACGTGCTCGATGTCACGGCCTCGACCGAGGACGGCGTGGCGATGGCGATCGAGCATAAGACGCTGCCGGTCGGCGGCGTGCAGTTTCATCCGGAATCGCTGATGTCGCTCGGCGATGCCGTGGGATTGAAGATCGTGGAGAATGCGTTCCGGCTCGGAGCCGGCAACCAGCTAACTATCCTCGTCATTGCGAGGCGCGCGAGCGCCGAAGCAATCCAGCCTTGCTTTTGAGAATCCTGGATTGCCTCGCTTCGCTCGCAATGACGGACACATCAGGAGTGAGTGAGAAATCCGATGACGTTCGATCTGGATATCAAGTCAACCGTCCGGACCATCCCGGACTATCCGAAGCCGGGCATCCTGTTTCGTGACATCACCACCTTGCTCGCGGATGCACGCGCGTTCCGCCGCGCCGTCGACGAGCTGGTGCATCCCTGGGCCGGCTCCAAGATCGACAAGGTCGCGGGCATCGAGGCGCGTGGCTTCATCCTGGGCGGCGCAGTGGCGCATCAATTGTCGGCCGGCTTCGTGCCGATCCGGAAAAAAGGCAAGCTGCCGCACAAGACCGTCAGCATGTCCTACACGCTGGAATACGGCACCGACGAGATGGAGATGCATGTCGACGCGGTGCAGCCCGGCGAGAAGGTGATCCTGGTCGACGATCTCATCGCGACCGGCGGCACCGCCGAGGGCGCGGTGAAGCTGTTGCGCGGCATCGGCGCCACCATCGCCGCCGCCTGCTTCATCATCGACCTGCCGGACCTCGGCGGCGCCGCCAAGCTCCGCGCCATGGACGTGCCGGTGCGCACGCTAATGGCCTTCGAGGGACACTAGGTCGACGGGAACATGGTGGGAATGGGATGGCCCCCGAACTCCTGCGTCGGACTCCGCTGCACCCTCTCCCCTTGCGGGAGAGGGTGGTTTCTCACGAAGTGAGAAACCGGGTGAGGGGTCTGTCTCCGCAGATGCAGACCCTCACCCGTCTCGCCGCCGCATCCGCGCCGGCGGTTCACCCTCTCCCGCAAGGGGAGAGGGGAAGCGGAATGCGCGGAGGCGGTTCTGACGCAAGGGGAGAAATTCAGCGCGCATGGTGACCGGTTAAGACCGCTGCAGGATCAAGCCGAGCTCGAGCTCCCGCAGCGAGTAGTAGTTGTGCCGGATCCACTGATGCAGCTCGGTCGAGGAATCCTTCTCGCGCCGGAGATAGCCGGTGAAGGAGAATGAGAGACGGTCGATATAGGTCTTGAGAAACAGCGGCAGCGCCGGGACGCGCAGCGTGCGGCCCTGCTTGACCCAGTCGGGCAGGTCGTCGCGCAGCACGTGCTCGTTCTCGACCGCGATCAGATGCGAGCGGGGAATGCTGTGCCGAAGCGCGTCATAGGCGCGCAGCGAGACGCGGTCGGTGTCGGCGCAGAACAGCACGACCGGGACCACGTTCCGCCGTGCGGCCTCCTTCAAGAAGCCGATCTCCTCCGACATCTTGAAGAACTCGTCGAAGGAGTAGTAGCCGAGGTCGATCACCTTGCCGATGCCGTCGTCGATGATCACCCGGTCCATCAGCTGGATCTTGCCGTAGGTGTCTCTCGATCTCCGCCGTCTCGACGACTCTGGGCAGATAGTCGATCAGCGACGGCTCGCGGATGGCGATATCGAACGCGAGCACCTCTCCATTCTTCAGGAGCAGGAACTCGCTCAGCAGGCGCGCGAGCAGCGTCTTGCCGACCAGGGGTCGCGGCGAGCAGACGATGTAGACGGGAGTCGCGGGCATCAGACCTATATCAGGTCAAATGCGCCGCCGATAAAGCCCCCAAAGTCCCGGAGACGCCTATTTTTCCCCTGCCTGGCGCGCGCTGCCGGCTTGGCCGAGCCGACGATGTCGGTCAGCTTGATGCGGTCGAACTCGCTCCAGACATTGGCCAGCCAATGCCGGACATAGCCGCGCAGCACGAAGGAGTAGTTGGCGGCCTCGTCATGGGGGCCCTTGTTGGCGACGAATTTCAGGAACGGAACCGAGGAGACCTCGACCTGCTCATAGGCCATCTCGTTGAGCTTGGGGATGGTGAGCTCGGTGGCGTCCTTGATGCGATTGAAATAGGACGCGTAGGTCGACTGGTCCCACTCGAAGAAGCTCGTGTTGTTGATGAAGTTCTTCACCAGGAAGTACTTCGCGCCGATCATGAAGCTCGCGGTCTCGGCGATTTCGTCGAGCGAGGCGATCGAGGAGCCAAGGATATGGAAAACCGCGAAGGTGATCTGGCCGGAGCGGGCGGCATCGAGGAAGCCGATGTCGCGCAGCGCGGCGAGCGTCGGCGACATCAGGCCGGCGCGGACGTCGATCACGGTGACCGAGGGCGCCACCGCGCTCAGCGTGTCGAAGATCTTCATCTGGTCCGGCGTCGCGTTGATGTCGACGATCTCGGTGATCTCCGGGTGGAAGCGCTTCAAGGTGCCGCGGGGATGTTCGGTGTCGAATGCCCGGGTCGGCACGTTGTTGGCGCTGAAATAATCGAGCAGCGTGCGCGAAACCGTGGTCTTGCCTACACCGCCCTTGTCTGCGCCCACCACAACCACTGCCGGTTTCGCCATGGAATGTCCCTGAAAGAATGGCCGGCCAGAGGCCGGCGAATTGCATTTATCGCAGTCGGCGCGCACATATGGCAGAAACAGCGGGGGAATTGAAATTCATTGACGCATTGCACTGGGGAAATTTTACGGCGATGGCCGGTCAATGCAGGAGATTCCAACGCTTTTTGTTGCCACATTTGCCAACCGCTTTGGCGGGTCTCGGCCGGGATCGCGGTTGGAATACGCGATGCTGACCGAATCGAGTCGCATAGGGCGATCGGGAACTTCAGCGCGGCCCCCAAGGACCTGGAGGTGCAGGATCGGACCAGGGACCCTGTGGCGGATTCGCGGCAGGCGGCGGTTGGGAACTGCCCCAGGGTCCGGACCGCAATGGCGGCGGCTGGTCGGGGTTGTCGGAAGACGCAGTCTCAGCGGGCTCGTTGGGCCGAGGCAGTGCCAGCGGACCAGGATCGCGGCCGCCGGCGAATTTCACCAGCGCCTGGATGCGCGACTCCACCGAGGGGTGGGTGGCGAACAAATCGGCAAAGCCCTCGCGCGGATTGTCGACGCACAATTCCATCACGGCCGAGGTCGCGCCCGGCAATTCGCCGCGGCCCTCGATCTTGCGCAGCGCCGAGATCATGGCGTCCGGGTTCTTGGTCAGTTCCACCGAACCGGCGTCTGCAAGATATTCGCGCGTTCGCGACAGCGCGAGCTTGACCACCTGCGACAGCAGCCATGCCAGCACGATCAGCACCACCGCGATGATGATGATCACGACGGCGCCGCCGCCGGAGCCCTTGCGGTCGGAATCCGAGGAGGACGACGAGCGTCGCGACGAACCCCACCCCCAGCCGCCACCCCAAGAACGACCCCACGCCATGTTGGTGAACAGGCGAAAGAACAATTCGCCGAAGAAGCCGACCACCCCGGCGATGATCACGGCGACCACCATCATCTGGACGTCGCCATTGCGGATGTGGGTGAGCTCGTGGCCGAGCACGGCCTCGATCTCCTGGTCGTTCAAGCGCCGCGAGCAGGCCGGTCGTCACCGTGACGGCATATTGCCGCTGGTTCAGCCCGGTCGCGAAAGCATTCAGCGCCGGACTGTCCATGATCTTCAGCTTCGGCATCGGGATGCCGCGCGAGATGCAGAGGTTCTCCAAGAGATTGTACAGCCGCGGCTGCTGCTGCCGCGTGACGGCCTCGCCGCCGGTCACCGCATCGATGATCGACTGATGGAAATAATAGGCGATCACGATCCAGGCGACGGCGCCGAGCGTCGCCCAGGGCAAGGCCTTGATCAGGTCATTGAGCGCGGCGCGCAGATAATAAGGCGCGGTCGCGTCGGAGCGGATCATCACCTCGGCAATCAGCGCGCCGGCATAGACCAGCACATAGATCAGCAGGAACAGGCCGCCGAGCAGCAGCATCGAACGGGTCTTGTTCGATGCGATGTGGGTATAGAGACCATAGGCGGCCATGCGACGCTTGCCCGTGACCGTTGAAGGCCTGAGCCTAGAACTTCACGCTCGGCGCGGCCTCGACCTCGGCGCGGCTGGTGCCGAGATCGAAGAAATCCTTGCGGGTGAAGCCGAACATGCCGGCGAACAGCACCGCCGGCATCTGCTGGATGCCGGTATTGTATTCCTGAACGGCATTGTTGAAGAAGCGGCGGCTGGCCGCGATCTTGTTCTCGAGATCGGAGAGCTCGCTGGCGAGCTGCTGGAAGTTGGCGTTGGCCTTGAGGTCCGGATAGGCCTCGGACAGCGCGATCAGCCGGCCGAGCGCGCCGGAGAGCTGAGCCTCCGTCGCCGAGACCTGCGCAGGCCCCTGCGCAGACATCGCCGCGTTCCGTGCCTTGATCACCTCGTCCAGCGTGCCGCGCTCATGCGCTGCATAGCCCTTCACGGTCTCGACCAGGTTCGGGATCAGATCGTGACGCTGCTTGAGCTGGACGTCGATATCGGCGAAGGACTGGTTAACGCGCTGGCTGAGCGTGACCAGCCGGTTATAGGCGCCGATGACGAACAGCACGACGACGACAATGATGCCGAGGATGATCCAGCCGGACATGGATGGCTCCGAGAAGATGCAGGAGGGATAGGGCGCAGCTGGCAGTCCAGCAGCGCCGTCGGCCCGCTGCGGTTGCGCACAGGCCGGCGCCCATTGGTCGCCGCAGCGAGGCGCGCGTTCAATCGGCGTCAGTCTTCACGGAGTTGGAATGGCCCTGAGATCCGCAGCCGTTTGGCCTCAATAGGGCCGGGCGACGTGCCAGAGCGTGGGTGGGATCGTCGCCGTTCATGTCACCCGGCGCGGCATCCTTTTGCGAGGTGTAAAGCGGGCGATAGCGGTACGCCCACATCTTCTTGCCGTCGTTACGGGTGATCACCGTGAAGTCGCCGGTCGGCAACCGCGTTGTCCGCCGCGGCCAGCGGCGGGCGCTTCTCGGCGCAGGCATCGTTGCAGGTCGATTTGTTGCCGCTGTCGTCGCGCTCGAAATAATACAGCGTCATGCCACTGGCGATCGACCAGCACCGGGCCGTGCTTGCCGACGAGGGCCTTCGCAGGCGGCCCTCCTGCTTGGGTGGAGGCGGCGGCGCCGACGATTCATGTGCGTTGGCCACTGCGCTTCCGCCAACAGCAGCGCAGCGGCCGCAAGTATCGCGATCCTGAACATCCTGTTCCCCATCCTGTGTCGATCGCGACGCACGATGCCGGAGATGATTTAGCTTCAGGTTGCGAAATCGGACTGGCAACAGGTCGGATGCCTTCCGTTGCCGCTGAGGAGTCGGTCAAATATCCTGTATCAAGAATACCTATTTCCTCGCTTACGGTATCCAATACCCGCGGCAGGGCTACGCTTCGGTAACCACGCCATCACCCCAGTTCCAGCGGCGCGCCGCGGCGAAGGCCTGCTTGTCGCGGCGGGAAATGCCGGCGATCTGCAGCGTGCCGTCGGCACGGCACAGCTTGGCCGTGGCCGCCGACCTTGGTGACGACGGGCGGCGCCAGCACCCGCGCGGCGGGGCGCGCAACCGGTGCGCGCGTCAGGGCGAGATAGATGAACTTCTCGTCCTCAAACGGCACGTCGACATCCTTGACCTGCTTGTGCGCGCGCGAGCGGGCCAGACGCTGGACGAAATGGCACCAGTCGGGCGCGATCAGCGGACAGGGCTGATCGTGCGGGCAGGGCGCCGCGACATGCGCGCCGGCGGCAATCAGTTGTGTTCGCGCGGCGATGATGCGGGCATAGCCGGCCGGTGTGCCGGGCTCGACGATCAGGAGCGTGTCGGTCGTCTTCACCCACAGCGCATCGACAAGCGCGGCGCGCTCGGCGTCGGACAATTCGTTGATGACATAGCTTGCGACCACGAGATCGGCGGGAGCGGTGCGCGTCGAGCAATGTGCGGGCATTGCCGAGCGCATAGGCGAGGCCGCTGAGGCGGTCTGCCTCGATCGCAAGGTCGAGCGCCAGCGTCCGCAACGCCGGATTGGCGTCGAGCGCATTGAACGACGTGAGCGAAGCGAAGGCCTCTGCCGCTGCGAAGCTCGCGGTACCCGGGTCCGGCGCCGACATCGAGCAGGCTTGTGGGCGCAAAATCCGGCCGCAGCTCTGTGAATGCGTTGAGACAAGCTGCGACCGCAGCATAGGTCGCGGGCATCCGGACTACGGCGTAGGCGATCGCGTCGGCTTCAGTCGCGATCGTGCCGGAGGTTCCGCCGCTGCGATAGGTCTGCGAGATCCGCGCGGCACGCTGTGTGGTGTCCTGGCGCGATAGCCCGTGGAGCTTGGCTTCGAGCGTCTCCTTCAGGGCTGGCGGCAGATCGGGAGGGATCATAAGGCATCTGAGTCACGGATCCCCACGCGCGAACTTACGAGATTCTCGGGGTTCGCGCCCGTCATCGCGGCGCGCCCCGGAATGACGGTTGTGGCTACGCCACCTGCTGGTCGAGGATCTTCACGGCCTCGTCGAGCGCGACCGAGACCAGCTGCGACACGCCGCGCTCGGCCATGGTGACGCCGAACAGCCGGTTCATGCGCGCCATCGTGATCGGGTTGTGCGTGATGATGATGAAGCGGGTCTCGGTCGAGGCCTTCATCTCATGCAGCAAATTGCAGAAGCGTTCGACGTTGTGGTCGTCGAGCGGCGCGTCGACCTCGTCCAGCACGCAGATCGGCGAGGGGTTGGTGAGGAACACCGCGAAGATCAGCGCCATCGCCGTCAGCGCCTGCTCGCCGCCCGAGAGCAGCGACAGCGATTGCGGCTTCTTGCCGGGCGGCTTGGCGATGATCTCCAGGCCGGCCTCCAGCGGATCGTCGCTCTCGATCAGATGCAGCGCGGCTTCGCCGCCGCCGAACAGCTCGGTGAAGAGCCGCTTGAAGTGGGCGTTGACGCTCTCGAACGAGGCCTGCAGGCGCTCGCGCGCCTCTTTGTTCAGGCTCTGGATGCCCTGGCGCAGCCGCTTGATCGCCTCGACCAGGTCGTCGCGCTCGGTGGTCAGCGCGGTGTGCTGCGCCCTCGACCTCGGCCAAGCTCTTCCTCGGCACGCAAGTTGACGGCGCCGAGCCGCTCGCGGTCGCGGCGCAGCTTGTCGAGACTGTCCTCGATCTCGTGCAGCGGCGGCAATTGGGTGTCCGGCCCGATCTCGGCCATCGCGGCAACGGCCTGCGGCTCGACCTCGAGCATGTCGTGGATCTCGCGTTCGACATCGGCGAGCCGGCGCTTGGCGCCTTCCAGTCGCTCCTCGGCGCGGGCGGTCGCCTCGCGCGCACGCGACAGCAATTCCAGCGAGGCTTTGGCGGCGCGATCGGTATCGCCCATCTCGGTCTCGGCCGCCGCCAGCGCGTCGGCGGCAACCTGGCGCTCGCCTTCGGCAATGCCGATCTCGTCGATCAGCGCGCTGCGCTTCTCCGCAAACACCTCGGGCGCGTTCTCGAGGTCGGCGCGCTCTTCCCTGACCTCGGCGATGCGCTCTTCGATGGTCGAGATTTGCGAGCCGGCGCCATGAATGCGGCCAAGCCAGTCGTTGCGCTCCTTGATGATCGCCTGCAGGCGGCGGTCGGCAAGCTCGGCCTCGCGGGCCAGCGCCTGAGCCTCGGCGCGCACCTGGGCGGCGGCGCGCCGCTTGGCTCTCGATCTCGGCGCGCACGGCCGCGAGGCCACCCTCGGCCTCCGTGGTCGGCGGCAGCTCCTCGATCGCCTCGATCGCGCTCTGATGCGCCTCTGCGACTTCCTCACGGTCCAGTGTGAGGCGGCTGCTGCGCCTCGGTCAGCGCCGATTTGCGCGCCGCATGACGGTTGATCTCGCGCTCGGCATTGGCATGGCGCTCGCGCGCCGCATTGACCTCGCGCTGGGCGGCGCGCCAGGCTTCGCGCGCTGCGCTCTCGGCAGCGCCGGCGGCCTGCACCTCGCGCTCCGCCGCTTCCAGCTCCTGACGCTTGTTCGTGGCATCGATGCGGGCCTGCTCCAGATCGGCCTCGATGTCGATCAGGCGCGCGCGCTCGGCAAGCCGGCGCGCCGCGCCTGTCGGCGCATGCGCGGCGGCGACGAAGCCGTCCCAGCGCCAGACGTCGCCTTCCGGCGACACCAGCCGCTGGCCGGTCTTGAGCTGCGAGACCAGCTGGGCACCGCGCTCGCGCGACACCACGCCGATCTGCGCCAGCCGCCGCGACAGTTCTGGCGGCGCCTGGACGTAGAGCGGCGAGCGGCTCGACGCCCTCGGGAAGCGCGGGATCAGCGCCTTCATTGCCCGCGATGGTCCAGCGCATCGGCGCCGACGGATCGACCGGCGCGTCGAGATCGTCGCCGAGCACGGCGCCGAACGCTTTCTCATAGCCCTTGGCAACGGTGACGCCGTCGATGATCGGCGGCCACAGATTCTTGGTCTCGCTGTTGACCATCTTGGAGATCGTGCGCGCCTCGGTCTCGAGCCGCTGCACGCGCTTGTCGGCTTCCGCGAGCGGGGCGCGCGAGGCTTCGAGCTTCTGGCGAGCGGCGGCCTGCGCAGCTTCGCTCGCCTGCGCCGCACCCTCGGACACGCGCGACGGCTTCTTCGGCGGCTTCGAGCGCGGCAGCCAGGGTGTCGAGATCGCCGAGATGCGCGGTCTCTTGCGCCAACCGCTGCTCGTCCCCCTGAACGGAGGCGATCTCCTGATCGAGCCGCGCCAGCCGGTCGCGATGGCTGCGCACATTGGCTTCGAGCTGGTTGCGCTTGGCGGTGAGATCCGCGAGCTGCGTGGTCAGCTCGGTGAACTGACGCTCGGTCTCGGAGAGGCCCGCCTCGGCTTCGGCGACGCGTTCGTCGACGCCGCTGCGCATCTCGACGCGCGCCTGGATCTCTTCCTTCAGCTCCGCGTCTTCGGTCTCCAGCCGCTGCAGCGCGACCTGGGCATCCTGGGTCTGCTGCTGCTCGCGCGCGACGTCGGCGGTCAACTGCATCAGGCGGCGGTCGAGCTCGCCGGTGCGCTCCTTGGCGCGCTGCTCCTCGCGGTCGAGAATGTCGCGCGCGCTCTTCAGGCGCTGCAGGGTCGCGGCCGCCCGCGCTTCGGCATCGCGCAGTCCGGGAATATGTGCGGAGCGGATCGCCTGGATACGCGCCGATTCGGCCTGCTCGCGGGTGCGCTCCGCCATCTCACGCACGCTGAGGTCATGCGCCTGGGCGGTTTCGTTGAGATCGGCATGGGCGCCGATCCAGCGAAGATGATAGAGCGTAGCTTCGGCCTTGCGGACCTTGGCCGCGACCTCGCGGAAGCGGATCGCCTGGCGCGCCTGCTTTTTCAGTCCTTCCATCTGTCCGCCGAGCTGGCCGATCACGTCCTCGACGCGGATCAGGTTGGTCTCGGCGGCCTTCAGGCGCAGTTCGGCCTCATGGCGGCGGGCATGCAGGCCGGCGACGCCGGCGGCGTCTTCCAGCACGCGGCGGCGCTGCTCGGGCTTGGCCTGGATGATTTCGCCGATCTTGCCCTGGTGGACGAGCGCAGGCGAGCGCGCGCCGGTGGCGGCATCGGCGAACAGGATTTGCACGTCGCGGGCGCGCACGTCGCGCCCGTTGATCCGATAGACCGAGCCGGCCTCGCGCTCGATCCGGCGCGAGATCTCCAGCAGGTCCTTGTCGTTGACGGCGGCCGGCGCGGTGCGATCGGCGTTGTCGATCGTCATGACGACTTCGGCGTGGTTGCGCGCCGGCCGGTTGCCGGAGCCGGCGAAGATCACCGCGTCCATGTCGGTCGCACGCAGCGATTTGTGCGAGGTCTCGCCCATCGCCCAGCGCAGCGCTTCGACCAGATTCGACTTGCCGCAGCCATTCGGTCCGACCACGCCCGTGAGGCCTGGTTCGATCACGAAGTCAGTCGGTTCGACGAACGTCTTGAAACCGTGGAGACGAAGACGCGTGAGTTTCATGCACAGATTCTCTGTTGGCGGGAAACGAATCTCCCTGCCGTGACAATACCATGGAAGGTGATGTCAAAGTGGCCGAGTCGCTTTCGGGCGGCTCATCTTGAGGTCGCGACAATGGCGACGGCGGCGCCTCAGGGCAACCCGCCGGACTGCTTTTCCAAGGCTTTATCGAGGACTGTGGCGGGTCGGCCGCGCGGAACCCGAATAAAAACGGCCCGAACCATGCCGTTCGGGCCGCTTTGCTTTTGATGGTTGTATCAAAGCCTTACGGTGTGCAGCGTACGCGCCGCCGCACGGCGCATCAGCTCTTCAGAAGCGGGTTGATCTTCTTCTCGAACTCCTCGATCGAGGTCTCGCCCTTGATCTTCTCACCGTTGATGAAGAAGGTCGGTGTCGAATCCACTTTGAGAACGTCGCTGGCGTATTTCTGGTCGGCGGCGATCTTGTCGAGCAGCGACTGGTCCTTCAGGCAGGCCTCGACCTGCTCCTGGCTCAGGCCGGCCTGCTTGCCGATTCGCGTCAGCGTCTCGGTGGTGTTCTTGACCACCCAGTCGTTCTGCGAGCGGAACAGCATGTCGGTGACCGCGAAGTATTTCTGCGCGTCACCCTTGGCGATGCAGCGCGACAGCATCGAGCCGGCCGCGGCTTTGATGTCGAGCGGGAACTCGCGGAAGATGTAGCGGATCTTGCCGGTGTCGATGTACTCGGCCTTGAGCTTGGGGAAGACGTCCTTGTTGAATGCCGCGCAGTGCGGGCAGGTCATCGAGGCGAATTCCATGATCGTGACCGGGGCGTTCGCCGGGCCGAGCGCCATGTCCGGCAGCGACACCGGCTTGGCGACGTCGGCGGCGGTCTGCGCCATAGCCTCGGTGATCAGCCGCAGCGGCGACAGCCCGGCCAGGGCGGCGAGGCCGGTCAGGGACAGGGCAGCGGTGAAGGCGCGGCGGGTGATGATCAAAGGTCTGCTCCCGGATTGGCGCTGGCGCGCGCAAGACACACTGAAACGCGGCATTTCGCTAGCTTGAAACGGAAGAAGTGGCAATGCCGGCCGGTCAGAAGCGCTGTTGCCGCCCTCAATTTCGCTTGATGGAGGCACCGAGCCGGGCCAGCGCATCACGCAGCGCATCGTCCTCGACCGCCGAAAGCGTTTCGGCGACCTTCGCAACCGCTTCGGGGGTCAGGGGGCGGCGGCCGCTTCGGCTTCGGCCGGCGCGACAACGGTCCCTGACGCAGCGCGAGCCGGCCCACGGCGTGCCAGCCGAAGAAGCGGTTGACCCGCTCCAGGATCACGTCCGACGAGTGCTGGATCTCCAGCGCCATCGGCCCCTCGACCCGCAGCACCAGGGTCGCCGGGTCCTGCGGCTGCCCGTCGACCGGGCGCGGCCATTGGATCTTCAACGGTTCGGCATGGGCGGCCACGATCTGGGGCCGGCGATCTCGGACCAGCGCGTGACCAGCTCCCGCGAGGCGAAACCTTGCTTGGCATAGGCAGCCGTGAGCACGTCGCCCATCATCACCGAGAGGGGTTTAGCGCTGATCGGGCCGGGCTTGGACATGGTGAACTCGTGTGGCGCCGTCGGTTATCCGGAACTTTGCCGCGCGTAGGCAAGAAAGCCGTGGATGCCCGCGTCAAGCGCGGGCATGACGTGGCGATCAATTCATCCGACGTACTAGATTATCCACATGGTGTCATCGGCCGTTCGTCCCAAATCCAGATCTCAGAACACTGCCCCTGATTTGACAGGCCGCCCGGCCCGGCTGCTCGCCTGGTACGACCGCCATCGGCGCAAGCTGCCGTGGCGTGCGGCGGCAGGCACGCGGTCGGACCCGTATCGCGTGTGGCTATCGGAGATCATGCTGCAGCAGACCACGGTGCGGGCGGTCGGGCCGTATTTCGAGAAGTTCCTGGCGCGCTGGCCGGATGTCGCGGCACTCGGTCGCGCTGCGCTCGATGATGTGCTGCGGATGTGGGCCGGGCTCGGCTATTATTCGCGGGCGCGCAATCTGCACGCCTGCGCGGTGGCCGTGCTGCGCGATCATGGCGGGGTGTTTCCGGACACTGAAGAGGGGCTGCGGGCGCTGCCCGGTATCGGGCCCTATACCGCGGCCGCGATCGCAGCGATCGCCTTCGACCGCCGCACCATGCCGGTTGACGGCAATATCGAACGGGTGGTGTCGCGGCTATTTGCGATCGAGGAGACGCTGCCGCAGGCCAAGCCGCGCATCCAGGAGTTCGCCGCAACGCTGCTGGGGCCCGCCCGAGCCGGCGACAGCGCGCAGGCGCTGATGGATCTCGGCGCCTCGATCTGCTCGCCCAAGAAGCCGGCATGCGCGCTGTGTCCGTTCGCCGAAGATTGCATTGCCCGCGCGCGCGGCGATCAGGAGACCTTTCCGCACAAGGCGCCGAAGAAGACCGGCGCGCTGCGCCGTGGCGCGGCCTTCGTCGTCACCCGCGGCGACGAGCTGCTGGTGCGCTCGCGGCCCGAAAAGGGCCTGCTCGGTGGTATGACCGAGGTGCCGGGCTCGGACTGGCTGACGGCGCAGCAGGATGATGCAGCGCTGGCGCAGGCGCCAAGGCTCGCCGGCGTCTCGCGCTGGCATCGCAAGGCCGGTGTCGTCACCCACGTCTTCACGCATTTTCCGCTGGAGCTCGTGGTCTATACGGCGCAGGTGCCGGCGCGAGCCAAAGCGCCTGAGGGCATGCGCTTCGTGCCGGTCGCGACATTAGCCGACGAGGCGCTGCCCAATGTCATGCGCAAGGTCATTGCGCATGGTCTGGACTAATCAGGCCGCGTTGGCTGCGGCGGCGTCGGAGCCCGGCGTCAGCACCACGCAATTGCGCCCTGTCTTTCTCGCAACATACAGGCCCTGGCCGGCGCGCTCGATCATGTCCTGCACGTCGCGGTCATTGCGGCCAGCAGTGATTGTCCGGCGCTGCGTTTTGTGAGAGCGCCGTCGCCTAGGCTGACGATCTGTGCCAGGCGCCTGGCGGTGTATTTGGCGGTATCCTTGCCCGGCCCGACCAGGACAGTTCCGGTCTTGCTGACGACCGAGAGCTTGATTTGGGGGGCCGCGGCCGGCTTGGCTGTTGCTGCTGACATCACGCTGGCAGCAGCGGCTGGTTAGGGATCGAGGACGGATCAGGAGGACGTCCATGACCAGGACCGCGCTCGACGACATCGAAGCTCCACCCAGTGCCAGGTTGCTCGGCTGGCATGTGCTGGATGTCAAACCGGCCGAAGGCTGGATACGCATCGGATTCGACGGCAAGGCGGCGTTCTGCAACCCCGCCGGTTTCATCCAGGGCGGCATCCTGTCGGCGATGCTCGATGACACGATGGGACCGGCGGTATTTGCGATGACCGAGGGCAAGCTCTACACGACGACCGTCAGCATGACCGTGAACTTCATCGCGCCCGCCGAGCCCGGGCCGATCGTCGGCGAGGCATGGGTGGTCCAGCTCGGCAGGACCATCGCCTTCATCGAAGGACGGCTCAACCGTGCCGATGGCGGGCTACTGGCAACCGCAACTGCCAATGCGCGGCTGCTGGAGAGCGCGCGAGCTCTGCGCTAAAACAGCGACACGACAGACATCGCTATGCGCCGGCTGTGATCTGCACGATCGGCGGCTTGGCGTTGAGTGCCTCGACCTGGAATCCGGCGACGCGCTTGTAGTTGGCGGCGATGTCCTCGAGTTCCTGCTGCGACATCACCTCGGTGATGACCGAATAGCCGTTCGGCGCGCGCTCTTCGACCAGCTGCATCACCTGCTCGGGACCGTTGCGGCGGTTGAGCTTGACGAGCTCGGTGGTGGCCGGCCGCCGCTCGGCCTCGTAAGCCGCGAGCGCGTCGTGGGTCGGCCCATGCGCCAGGATTTCGCGGGTCAGCACCCGGGCATCGAGGATCGCCTGCGAGGCGCCGTTGGAGCCGATCGGATACATCGGATGGGCCGCGTCGCCGAGCAGCGTGACGCGGCCGAAGGTCCAGCGCTCCAGCGGATCGCGATCGACCAGCGGATACTCATAGGCGTGCGGGCAGTTCTTGATCAGGCCGGGCACGTCGAGCCAATCAAAGGTCCAGTCGGCGAACCAGGGCAGGAATTCATCCAGCTTCGCGGTGCGGTTATAGTCCTCGCGGCGCCATTGATAGGTCGGCGGCATGTGCCGCTCGGCGACCCAGTTGATCAAATGCTGGCCGTTGGCGTCCGGCGTCTTCGAGATCGGGTAGCAGACGAATTTCAGGATCTCGTGGCCGGCCATGATCATGGTGCGGCCGGAGAGGAAGGCTTTGGCCGGCGTGATGCCGCGCCAGAGAATGCGGCCGTTCCAGAGCGGCGCGCCTTCATTCGGATAGAGCTTGTCACGTATCGCGGAATGAATGCCGTCGGCGGCGATCAGCAGCGTGCCGTCATGGCTGCCGGCGCTGCGGCCAGTGGCCTTGTCGATGAACTCCGCACGGATACCGCCTGCCGTCTCGGTCCAGCCGGTGAGATGATGGCTGGTGAGGATGTTCTCCGACCCCAGCCGCTCGCGCGCCGCGTCCAGCAGCATCTGCTGCAGCCGGCCGCGATGGACCGAGAATTGCGGCCATTTGTAGCCGGCCTCGAGTCCGCGGGCCTCGCTCCAGATCGACTTGCCGTGCTTGGAGAAATAGGCGAGCTCCTTGGTGCGCACGCCGGACGCATCGAGCGCCTCGAGCAGGCCGAGATCGATCAGCTCGCGCACCGCATGCGGCAGCACGTTGATGCCGACGCCAAGCGGCTTCAGCTCAGCGACGCTCTCGAACACCTTTGCCTGAACGCCGATCTGATGAAGGCTGAGCGCGAGCGTCAACCCGCCGATGCCGCCGCCTGCGATGAGGATGGTCATGAGCTCCCCCCGAAACTGGAGGCCGCGTCTTTGCACAGGAGGGGAGCCGTGGGCAACAGCGAAAGGCCGCGGTATCAGGTCATGCACTATGGACGGCGGCACGCGGTGCCGCTAGTTTGGCGGCACTCCCGTGAGGATCATCATGCTCAAACTCTATTTCGCCCGCGGCACCTGCGCGCTCGCGTCGCACATCGCGCTGGCGGAAGCCGGCGCCGACTACACAGTCGAGCGGATCGACTTCAAGACCAATCAGCAGAACGGCCCGGATTATCTCGCGATCAATCCGAAGGGCAGGGTGCCCGCGCTGGCGACCGAGCGCGGCATCCTCACCGAGACACCTTCGATCCTCGCTTTCATCGCGCAGAGCTTCCCGAACGCCAAGCTCGCGCCGGTGGACGATGCGTTCGCGTTCGCGCAGGTGCAGGCATTCAACAGCTATCTCTGCTCCACAGTCCATGTTGCCCATGCGCACCGGATGCGCGGCAGCCGCTGGGCGACCGAGGAATCGTCCTTCGCCGACATGAAGCGCAAGGTGCCGGAAACCGTGGGCGCCTGCTTCACGCTAATCGAAAACAAGATGCTGCAGGGCCCTTGGGTGATAGGCGAGCAGTACACGATCTGCGATCCCTACCTCTACACGATCGCGGGTTGGCTCGAAGGCGACGGCGTCGAGATCGCCAAGCTTCCAAAGCTCGCCGACCATTATCGGCGCATGGCCGAGCGCGCGGCGGTGAAGAAGGCGCTCGCCGAGCAGGCTTAGCGGCGCCTGTCGAGCTCGCGGCCGGTCCGCAGCATCAGCGTCCTTAGCCAAGTCGAGCCCGGGTCCATCTGCGCCCGGGTTGGCGTGAACATGTATTGCTCGTCATTTCCAGGATCGAGCGGCGGGGTGACAGTCGCAAGCGAGAGCTGACGCGCCAGGGCCGCGATCAGGCGGCGCGGCACGAAGGCGACGAGATCGGTCCGCGCCGCCACATGCAGCGCCTCGATATAGCTCGGCACCACCAATGCGATCCGCCGCTCGATGCCCTTGCTCCGCAGCCAGGTGTCGATCAGGTCTTCGGGCTGGCCGCGCAGGACCACGGCGACGTGCTTTGCCCTCAGGAAGGTGTCCATCGTCTTCAATCTGGCGCCGAGCGGATGGCCGCGCCGGACCGCGAGCGCGTCGCTGTCGATGTAAAGCAACTGGCGGTGAAAGCCTTTGAAGGCGTTGCCGATCGAGATCACCATGTCGATGGTGCGGGCGAATTCGGCGTGAAAGATCGCCGGCCCCCGCCAGGGCACCACGTCGATGCGGATGTTGGGCGCCGCCTGCGTCACCTTCGCCATCAAGGACGGCATCAAGAGCTCGACGGCAAGATCAGGCATCATCAACCTGAATTGCCGCTCGCTGTTGGCAGCGTCGAACGCATCCGTTACGAACAGGCAGCGAACCTGGTCGAGCGCCTGCGCCAATGGCGCCCGCAGCGCCAGTGCGCGCGGTGTCAGCTCCATCCGCGCGCCGGTGCGCACCAAGAGTGGATCTCCGATCAGGTCCCGCAGGCGTTGCAGCGCGTGGCTGGTCGCGGGCTGCGACAGCCCGATCCGCATTGCAGCGCGGCTGACATTGGCCTCGCGCAACAGGGCGTCGAGCGCCACCAGCAGGTTCAGATCGAGCGCGGCTAAATTCATCAGCCGAATAGATATCATATCACCTATCGATTGGAAGAATGGCGTGAAGCCCGTCAGGATCGTCTCGACCTTGACGAGGAGAGACGCCATGACCGCCGCCGCCAACAAGCAATTGATGCAGGATCTCCTGGCCCGCACCGCCGCCGGCGACCGCGCGCCCTATGTCGCCGCGATCGCCGACGACGTCACCATGACCGTCACCGGGCAATATTCCTGGTCGCAGACCTTCAGAGGCAAGGAGGCGCTGCTGCGCGATCTGTATGGTCACCTCGCGGCTCTGCTCGCGGAAGGCCGGCACACGATCCCACGGCGCTTCATCGCCGAGGACGACGTCGTCGTGGTCGAGTGCAAGGGCGAGATGCGCACCAAGGCCGGGCGACCCTACAACAACGACTACTGCCTGATTTACCGGCTGCGGGACGGGCGGATCGTCGAGATCAGGGAATATTGCGACTCGGCGCTGACCGAGACCGTGCTCGGTCCATTTCCCCCCGAGCGGAAACAGCCTTCATGAATGGAGACGCGACGATGAGCAGCACCGAAACCAAGGTCATCGAGAACAAGCGGATCATCCAGCAGATCTTCGACGCGATGGCCGAAGGTCACACGCAACCCATGCTCGATCATCTCGCCGACGATGTCAGCTTCGTCGTGATGGGAACGGGATCGTGGTCACGCAGATACGACGGCAAGTCCGTGGTCCTGACCGAGCTATTCGCGCCACTGCGCGCGAGGATGGCGGGCCAGATCATCCTCACGCCGCAGCGCTTGATCGCAGAGGGCGACTACGTCGTGGTCCAGGCGAAGGGGCGCAACACGACCATCGACGGCAAGGCCTATGCCAACGCCTATTGCAACGTCATCCGGCTCGAGGCCGGTCGGATCAGGGAATGGGTCGAATATTGCGATACCCTGCTGATCGAGGCCGCGCTCGGCCGTCCTCCTGAACGAGCGGGCTAAAAACTCGAAGCACGCCGGAACTCCTGCGGCATCAGAGCGTTTCCTCGGCCCGCACCGTGTTTCGACGCGGCTCAGTCCTCTGTTCCGAGCATTCCTGCCAATGTTGCTTGCCCCAGTTTCCGCCGACCATCCGCATGCAGGCCACGCGGTTGGAATACGGGACAAGCTGAAAGCTGCGACGACGGTCGCGCACCACACGCTCGACGAACGAATGAGCATCTTCGATCTCACCGTCCTTGCTCCCTATCGCCGCTTCCTGCAGGCGAGCGCCGCGGCGCTGCTGCCGCTGGAGGCCGCGCTTCGCAAGGCCGGCGTTGCCGCCATATTCGAGGATTGGCCGCTGCGCGCGCGCAGCGGCGCGATCACCGCCGATCTCGACCAGCTCGGCGGGACGGTGAATTTGCTGCCGTTGCCGCCGGAGCCACTTGGCCGCTGCGGCGTGCTCGGCACGCTCTATGTGCTGGAGGGATCGCGGCTCGGCGCCGCCTATCTCATTCGTATGGCCGCCGCATCAGCTGATCCGCAGGTGCGGGCCGCAACGCGCTATCTTCGGCATGGTTCAGGCCAGGGGCTGTGGCGCAGCTTTCTCGACCGGCTCGAACGTGAGCCTGTGTCCGCCGATGATGAGCGGGCGATGATCGCGAGTGCGCAGCAGGCATTTGCGATGTTTGCGAAAGCTGTGGCCGTGGCATGAACGAGCAAGTCGATCTTACCAATTGCGATCGCGAGCCGATCCATATCCCCGGCAGCGTGCAACCGTTCGGCTTCCTGCTCGGGCTGGTGCCGGACTTCTCGATTGCTCTGGCGTCGGAGAATGCGTCCGCCTTCCTCGGCGTCGCCGACATCTCGGATCTGCTGCAGCAGCCGCTTGATAGGATCGTTGCCGATGCCGCGCTGCGGGCGATCCGCGCCCGCGTCGATCATCTGAGCGGACCCGACGCGGTCGAACGCGCCTTCGGCATCGAACTCACGCCCGGGGGCCGTCCTTTCGATCTCGCGATCCATTTCTCCGGCGGCTATCTGATCGTCGAGGCCGAGCCGAGCGTCATCGAGGCCGACGTGCATTCGGGCGAGCTGGTGCGGCTGATGCTCAGCCGCATCCGCAAGACCAAGGGCATGACCGAGCTGGCCCAGGAAGCGGCGCGCCAACTGAAGGTGCTCACAGGCTTCGATCGGGTGATGGTCTACCGTTTCCATCCGGACGGTTCGGGCGAGGTGATTGCCGAGGTCGCCGGAGCCGGTCTGGAGTCTTTTCTCGGCCTGCACTATCCGGCCTCCGATATCCCGAAACAGGCGCGGACGCTCTATCAGCGCAACTGGCTGCGCATCATCGCTGATGTTGACGATAGGCCGGCGCGGCTGAAGTCGACCGCCACCCATAACGCCGAACTGCTCGATCTATCGATGAGCGTGCTGCGCGCGGTGTCGCCAATCCATCTCGAATATCTGCGCAACATGGGCGTGCATGCCTCGATGTCGGTGTCCATCCTGCGCGAGGGCAGGCTGTGGGGCCTGTTCGCCTGCCATCACTATGCGCCGCACCACGTCTCATTCGAGCGGCGCACAGCCTCCGAGCTGTTCGGCCAGATGTTCTCCTGGATCCTGGAGGGCCGTGAGCGCGAGAACGACATGGCCTACGAGACCCGCGCACATCAGATCCAGGAACGGCTGATGGAAAGCGTGACGAGCCATGCCCACTCGGCGCGGACGATCATCGATTTCATCAGCGACTATCGCAAGATGATCGAATGCGACGGCATCGCGGTGTGGTCGGAAGGTGAGGTCACCCTCGACGGCGAGACGCCGACCGAGAGCGAGGTGCAGGAGCTGGTCGGTTTCATCAATCGCACCTCGCCAGGCCGGATCTGTGCCAGCGCCGAAATCGCCAAGATCTATGCATCAGGCGAATCCTTCCGCGACCGCGCGGCGGGGTTCCTCGCGATCCCGATCTCGCGCGCGCCACGCGACTGCTTGATCTTCTTTCGTCGCGAGGTCATCCGGTCCGTGAACTGGGCCGGCGCACCCGACAAGGTCTATTCGGAAGGCCCGCTCGGCCCGCGGCTGACGCCGCGCAAGAGCTTCGAGCTCTGGCAGGAGACCGTCGCCGGACAATCCAAGCCCTGGACGCCGGCCGACCTGCGCATCGCCGAGAGGCTTCGCGTCACGCTGCTCGAGGTCATCCTGCAATTGTCCGATCTCGCCGCGCGCGAGCGGCGCAATGCGCAGGAACGACAGGAGCTGATGATTGCCGAGCTCAATCATCGGGTTCGCAACATTCTGAGCCTGGTCCGCGGCCTGGTCGCCCAGAGCAAGGATACCGCGACTTCGATCGAGGAATTCGCTTCAGTGCTCGGCGGCCGCATCCAGGCACTGGCGCGCGCCCATGACCAGATCACCAATCTGAACTGGGCACCGGTCGCGCTGCGCAACCTGCTGGAATCCGAGGCGGGCGCCTATCTCGGCTCGCGTGCGGGACGCGTGCGGATGGAAGGGCCGGACGTCGCGCTCGATCCCAAGGCGTTCGCGACGCTTGCGCTCGTCGTGCACGAGATGATGACCAACTCCGCCAAATATGGCGCGCTGGCCGACTTCGACGGGACAGGTGCAGGTGATCTGGCGTCTCGATCCCGGCTCGAGCCTTGTCATCGACTGGAAGGAGAGCGGCGGTCCGCCGGTGCAGCCGCCGTCGCGGCGCGGCTTCGGCACCACCATCATCGAGCGCTCGGTGCCGTTCGACCTCAAAGGCGACGCCGAGATCCGCTTCGATCTGCTCGGCGTGCAGGCGCGCTTCGTGATCCCCGCCAATTTTGTGCAGGCAGTGCCCTCGATCGCAGCCGCAGCATCACGTTTCGCCGCCAAGGAGGAGGAAACGCCGCGTCTGTCCGGGACCGTGCTGATTGTCGAGGACAATCTGATCATCGCGATGGGCGCGGAGGTGATCCTGCTCGAACTGGGCGCGCGCCACGTCGAGACTGCAGCGTCAGTCAATCAGGCCATGAAGTCGATCGAGCGCGCGGTGCCGAGCTTTGCCCTGCTCGACATCAATCTCGGATCGAGAGCAGCATCCCGGTCGGACACAGGCTGTCGGAACTCGGTGTGCCCTTCATCTTCGCGACCGGCTATGGCGAGCGCGCGCCGATTCCTCCGGAGCTGTCGGCAGCGCCGGTGATCCAAAAACCTTATACGCGGGAATTGGTCGAGAAGGCGCTGTCGAAGATGAAGGTGGGCGGCTGATTGGTGCGCGTATGACAGGCGTCATTCCTCGCGAAGGCGAAGAATTCAGTACGCCGCGGCGTTTCGGTCAATCACGATCGTCTCTGGAATACCGGGTCACCCGGTCAAGCCGGGCGACGACACATGTATTTGAAGCGCAAACGTCGTTACGCCACCTTCGTCTTCTGATGGCCGAACATGAAGCTGCGCGCGTCCTCGTCCAGCTCGGCCTTGAAGGTGAACTTGTCCTTCAGCGCCAGTGCGCGGGCCGCCGCCGGCCGGCCCGAGATTTCGTCGACCAGACGCTTCAGGTTCGGATAATTCGCGAACGCATCGTCGCCGAGCGCGAACGGCGCCATGCGGGTCCAGCCCCACAGCGCCATATCGACGATGGTGTAGGTGTCGCCGACCATATAGCGGTGCGCCGCCAGATGATCGTCGACGATCTTGAGATGACGATGGCCTTCGTACTGATAGCGGTTGTGGGCGTAGTCGTGGTTTTGGTCCTTGGGCGCGAAGTGTTTGAAATGCACGGCCTGCCCCGTGTAGGGGCCGACGCCCGTGGCGACGAACATCAGCCATGACAGGAGCTGCGCGCGGTTCTTGGCCGAGGTCGGCGGCAGGAATTTGCCGGTCTTCTCGGCGAGGTAGAGCAGGATCGCGTTGCTGTCGAACACGATCGTGCCGTCGTCGTCGATCACCGGCACCTTGCCGTTCGGATTGATCTGCAGAAATTCCGGCTTGAACTGATCACCCTTGCGGGTGTCGATCGCCACGGCCTCATAGGGGATGCCGGACTCCTCCAGAAACAGCGCCACCTTGGTCGGATTGGGCGAACCATTGAAATAAAATTTGAGCATGGCTGGGATCCCCGGAGTGGCCGTTTGCGTTCGTGGTGACGAAGGCCGGTCGGCGCTGCTCACCTGAGGTGCACGCCGGCGCCATCGTGAGCGGAAGGCGGCGGAATTTCAATTCCTGCGCCGGATCGGCCGACGAATCCACACATGATTTGGGCGGATGCGACGATGCGCCGCCAGCGCTTCTCATCCCTTCATCTCCCGCCGATCCGACCCAGTACCGGGTTGAAAACCCGGAATTCCCGCAGATGGGGATAAGAACCGGTCCAATCCGGCATGATATCGGCGCGCCCGGCAAAATGGAACCGGCGCAGCCTTATTCCGAACCAAGTCATCGTGGAAACGGCGTTCCGGGGGCCGGGTGAATCGTCGGAGGACTTCATGACGAATCGGGCGATGGCCGTCGCGCCACGCATTGTTCTGGCTGGCGTGGTCGCGTGTGCTGCGGCGACGATGTTGCATTTCCATCCGGCGAGTGCCGCCGACGACTGCCTGAGCAAGCCGAAGGGCGCGGCGCCGGCCGGTCAGCACTGGTACTATCGCAGCGATCGCGCCACCAAGCACCAGTGTTGGTACCTGGGGGACGATCGTCGCACGGCGCTTCGCTCAATGCTCGCAAATCGGCGTCAGCGCATCGTGCATCAGGAACTGCCGCAGTCGACGCCGACGCACATGCGGAGTTGACGTCGCCGGCCGCGCCGGCAAGGGACGCAAAGCGCGTCCCATCGTGGCCGCCGTGGCGACCACGCCGGCCGAGCCGGCACCGCTGATGGCGGCAGCCGGGCCCGCGACGATGCCGGCTTTGACCGCTGACGCCGGCGCTGTGACGCAGGGCGCCCCGGACAACACTGCTGTCACAGCCACTCAATCGTCGTTGGCCTCACGCTGGCCCGACGCGACCAATACGGCGCAGCCGTCGCGGCGGCGCCCGTCAATTCACAGTCTTTCGCCGCGGCTGCGGCAGATCCGGCATCGGCGCCGGCTGCGAGCGCCGAATTCGAGCACGGTGCGGCGACAGCCGACGTGTCTGCCGCTGATGCCGAAAGCCCGAGCGTGACGACGCCGGCATCGACCATCGATTCATCGCGGACCAGACTCATCATGTTCCTCGGTGCGGTGGCGCTCGCCGGCTTCTCCACCAGCGTGCTGCTGGCCCGCGCGCGCGCCCGGCGCCGGATTCGTCTCGAGCCCGCGGCGGCGCCGCCGGCCACTTTGGCCCGCCGATGCCGAGATCGACGCGATGCAGTTGCCTGATCTCGCCGACCAGCGTCCCGCCTTCCTCTCGCGCGGCGCGCCTGCAGCCCGGCGTGCAGGCCGATTGTCGATCGTGCCGCGCGACGATGCGCGCTATGACGAGCAATATGAGGTTGAGGATCTGCTGGCGCGCTACGGCGGCCAGGGCCGCTCCAGGCAGTCAGCCAGGCCGGTCAGCCTGCCGCCATCTCGGAGCGGATTTCGGCGCGCAGCTCGTCGATCAGCTTGAGGCCGCCTTTGGTCTCGACGTGCCAGAAGGTCCAGCCGTTGCAGGCGGGCAGGCCTTGCGCCACCGCGCCGATGCGATGGATCGAGCCGACTTTGTCGCCGAGCGTGATGGCGCCGTCGGCGCGCACCAGCGCGCCGTGCCGGCGCTTGGCATCGACGAGCTTGGCGCCGGGCAAGATCATGCCGCGTTCGATCAGCTCGGAGAAGGCGACGCGCGGCGCCTCGCGCGCCGTCATGAACGGCGCCAGCGTGGCCTCCGGCAGCGGTTCGACCGCGGCGATCCGCTCTTCCGCCGCCTTGGCATAGACTTGCTCGCGCTCGAAGCCGATATAGCGGCGGCCGAGACGCTTGGCCACGGCGCCGGTGGTGCCGGTGCCGTTGAACGGATCGATCACGAGATCGCCCGGCTTCGATGACGACAGCAGCACGCGCGCGAGCAGGCCTTCCGGCTTCTGGGTCGGATGGACCTTCTTGCCGTCCTCGTCCTTCAGCCGCTCCTCGCCGGTGCACAGCGGAATCAGCCAGTCGGAGCGCGCCTGCACATCCTCGTTGGCGGCCTTCAGCACCTCGTAATTGAACGTGTAGCCCTTGGCCTTCTCGTCGCGCGCCGCCCAGATCATGGTCTCGTGCGCGTTGGTGAAGCGGCGGCCGCGGAAGTTCGGCATCGGGTTGGACTTGCGCCAGACGATGTCGTTGAGGATCCAGAAGCCGAGATCCTGCATGATCGCGCCGACGCGGAAGATGTTGTGATAGGAGCCGATCACCCACAGCGTCGCGGACGGCTTCATCAGCGCGGCGCGCGGCGAGCAGCCAGGCGCGCGTGAAATCGTCATAGGCGGCGAAGGAGGAGAACTTGTCCCAATCGTCGTTGACCGCATCGACCTGCGATTCGTCGGGACGCTTCAGCTCGCCCTTGAGCTGGAGATTGTAGGGAGGATCCGCGAACACCAGGTCGACCGATGCGGCCGGGAGCTTCGACATCTCGGCGACGCAGTCGCCGACGATGATGCGGGAGGATTCGAGTGCCTGAAATTTAGTGCGGGGCGCCCTTGCAGACGCCCCGCGACGCGACACAACCATGACTCAAGAACTCTGACTCAGGCGACGCTGTCGGCGACGCGGGACCTAACAACCGACTGCCCACACCATGAACGGGCAAAGTAAAAATCGACTTAACCGCCAAGATCTTTTGTCATCGTTGTGCGTCGTTTGATTGCACGCGACGATCTCGCGATGCCTCGATCGCATGATGCGCGACGCTGCGCGATCCCAGCGATTTTCGCGCTGTTTTGTCGCTGCCCGGCTGTCGCGGAAGCGAATCTCCGGCAGTCATTGCATCGGCCAGGCGCACTAGGCATTTTTTGCCGGCCGGGTTATTGATTGCCGCCCAGGAAATTTTACGTGTCTGCCGCGTTAGGCATTCCGCGCTTTGTTCGTGCAGATCGATTTGAGGAAGGCCGCCATGCGTTACGATGATTTCCGCCGCAGCGACGATATCGAAGACCGTCGCGACGACGGCGGAATGGGCGGCGGTGGCGGGATGGGCCTGCCGATCGGCGGCGGCGGCCTCGGCATCGGCACCATCATCGTGCTCGGCCTGATCGGCTATGCCTTCGGCATCGATCCGCGGGTCCTGATCGGCGGCGCCGAGATCGTCACGGGTGGCGGCAGCGCGCCGACCTATCAGACCGACCGTCGTTCGGGACCGGCGCGAGACCGGCGCACCTAAGGACGAGCAGGGCAACATGATCTCGGGCATCCTCGGCGAGATCGACGATCGCTGGAGCGAGATCTTCCAGGCCAGCGGCCAGCGCTACACCGGCCCGAAGATCGTGCTGTTCCGCAACGTCACCAATGGCGGCCGCTGCGGCAGGCGCAATCGGCGATGGGCCCGTTCTATTGCCCGCCGGAGCGCGAAATCTTTCTCGACACCGGCTTCTTCCGCGAGGTGGAGACCCGCTTTCACGGCTGCTCCGGCAATGCCTGCAAGTTCACGGCCGCCTATATCATCGCGCATGAAGCCGGCCATCACGTGCAGAACTTGCTCGGCATCCTGCCGCGCGTGACCCGGCTGCAGCAGCAGGCGGGCAGCAAGGCGGAATCCAACGCGTTGCAGGTCAAGGTCGAACTGCAGGCGGATTGCCTGTCCGGCGTCTGGGTCAACCGCGAGGCCAAGAAGCGTCCGGGTTTCCTGCAGGACGGCGATATCGATTCGGCGCTGACCACGGCCTCCGCGATCGGCGACGACACGTTACAGCGCCAGGCGACGGGACGCGTGGTGCCGGATTCGTTCACCCATGGCTCGGCGGCGCAGCGCAAACACTGGTTCATGGTCGGCTATCAGCAGGGCACCGTGCAGGCCTGCAACACGTTCGGCGCCGACAAGCTGTAGGGGAGCGCCGATGGCATCGATCGACGAATCCAGAAGCTTCATCCCGCTCAACATCGCGGTGCTGACGATTTCGGACACGCGCGCGCTTGCCGACGACAAGTCGGGCACGACGCTTGAGCGATCGGCTGACGGCGGCCGGTCATAGGCTTGCGGCGCGCGAGATCGTCACCGACGATGTCGAGGCGATCCGCGCCGTGATAAAGAGATGGATTGCCGATGCCGGCGTCGACGCCGTGATCACCACCGGCGGCACCGGCTTCACCGGCCGCGACGTCACGCCGGAGGCGGTCGAGCCGTTGTTCGAGAAGCGCATGGACGGCTTTTCGATCGCCTTCCATATGCTGAGCCACGCCAAGATCGGGACATCGACGATCCAGAGCCGCGCCACAGCGGGTGTCGCCGGCGCGACCTACATCTTCTGCCTGCCGGGATCGCCCGGCGCCTGTCGCGATGCCTGGGATGGCATTCTGGCCGCGCAGCTCGACTACCGCACGCGGCCCTGCAATTTCGTCGAGATCATGCCGCGCCTCGACGAGCATTTGCGCCGGCCGAAGGCGCAGGGCGCGACCGTTTAACGATTTCAATGGTGGTCGTTCCGGGGCGCGCCTTAGCGCGACCCCGTTGGCGCGGGAATGACGGCGCTACCTAAAGCTCCAGCTTCCAGGTCTCGCCGACGAGATCGACGCCGAAGCTGTGATGCGGCTCTTCCGCGGTGAGGCGGAAGCCGACGCGGCGATAGATGTCGCGCGCAGCGGTCAGGCAGCTCTGCGTCCACAGCTCCATGCCCTTGTAGCCGCTGTCGCGCGCGAAGCGGATGCATTGCTCGGTCAACGCGCGGCCGATGCCGAGCCCGCGCGCCTTCTTCTCCACCAGCAACAACCGCAGCTTGGCGATCTCGTCGGTGCTCTTGACCAGAAAGATCGAGCCGACGGGCTCGCCATCGATCTCGGCGATCCAGCAATGCTCGCGCGTGGGATCAAATGACGTGATGAACTGTGCGCCGATCTCCGCGACCAGCGCCTCGAACGAGATGTCCCAGCCATATTCCCGCGCATAGACCGCGCCGTGGCGCGAGATCACCCAGCCGATATCGCCGGGGCGATGGCTGCGCAGCAGGAATGACGGCCGGGCCTGCGCCGCGGGCTCCAGGATCTGCTCGATCGCGCCCATTGCGCCGACCAGTCGATCGCGCGTGCCGCGGTCCAGCGCCTGCAGCATGGTCGCGACCTCGCTGTCCGAGCTGCGATCGAGCTTCGCGAACGCCTGCCGCCCCTTGGCGGTGAGGCCGAGCTGCTGCTGCCGTCGGTCGGAGGGCAGCGGCGTGCGGGTGATCAGGCCCTTGTCCTCAAAGCCCTGGACGATGCGGCTGAGATAGCCCGGATCGAGCCCGAGCTCGATGCCGATCTCCTTGGCCGCGACAGTGTCGCGATGCGCGACTTCGTAGAGCACGCGCGCCTCGGACAGCGAGAACGGGCTTTGCATCAGATGCTGGTCGAGCACGCCGAGCTTCTGCGTATAGAAGCGATTGAAGGCGCGGACCGCGGCGACGGGATTGTCGGTTTGGGAAGCGGCTTCGGGATTGAGCATGGATGCACCTCGATACTTGCCATTGTCAATTAATTAATTGACGATGGCAAGTATCTTGTGCGAGCTAAATCATCACGATGCGGCTGCGCAGCAGGGTGCAGGAGGAGCGGCCGAGCCGGCGCAGCAGTTGCGTCTCGGCACGGCGGGCGTTCGGCTTGTAGCCGCCGACCTGCCGGTAGTGATCCCTGGCGATCAACAGGCCCTGGTCGCCGAGCGGGCCGGCGAGCGCGCGCACGACCGATCGCAGCCGGTCGCGCAGGCTCACCTCGGCATAGGGTGAGCGCGCGTAGCGGAAGACGCCGGCGCGCGGCCGGCCGCTGGCGGAGACGCTCTGGATGAATTGCGCGGTCTCGTCGATCCAGCCGGGATCGAGCACGGCGCCGGCGGGCAGAAACATCAGCCAGGGCGCGCGGGTCCGTGCTGCGCCCTGCTGCAAGCGCGGCAGCATGCGAGCCGGCAAAGCTGAGGAAACCGCAGCCCGCGACGTCGGCGACGCGTTCGATCGCGCTGGTATCGGCGGCGCGGTCGACCAGCAGCACCTCGGTAATCGACGCCGGCGGCCGCGCCCGGCACCAAGGCGGACAATGTGGCGACCGCAGGCTGCTCGGCGCCTTCGGTCGGGATGATCACGCTCAACATGCAATCGGCATCGTCGGTTCAAGCGCCCATGTCGGGACTTCAGCGCGGCACCGTTACCACTTTGTCACAATCAAAGCACCCCGCTGCACTGCGGAATTTTGCGGCAGGGGCGCCAGGAGCAGGCAGCTAGTCTCCCGGCTCGTTCGGCGTCGTCCCGCCGGCGCTGTTGGGCCAGACCCAGTCGCGGATCTCCGGCATGTCCTCGCCATGCGCGCGTACGTAGCGCGTATGCGCGATCAGGCGATCGCGGAATTGCTGCTTCACATGCGCGGCCGAGACGGCAAGCCCCGGCACGCGCTCGATCGCTTCGATCGCGAGATGGAAGCGGTCGAGCTCGTTCAGCACCACCATGTCGAACGGCGTCGTCGTGGTGCCTTCCTCGATGAAGCCGCGCACATGCATGCCGGCATGATTGGTGCGGCTGTAGGTCAACCGGTGGATCAGATAGGGATAGCCGTGATAGGCGAAGATCACCGGCTTGTCGCGTGGTGAAGATGCTGTCGAAATCGCGGTCGCTGAGGCCGTGCGGATGCTGCTCCTTCGGCTGCAGCGTCATCAGGTCGACGACATTGACGACGCGGATCTTCAGGTCGGGCAGCGCTTGGCGCAGCAGATCGACCGCGGCGAGCGTCTCCAGCGTCGGGACGTCGCCGGCGCAGGCCATCACCACGTCGGGCTCGCCATCGGCGGGCTCGGTGCCGGCCCAGGTCCAGATGCCGATGCCGGCGTCGCAATGCGTCGTCGGCCTCCTGCATGCCAAGCCATTGCGGCGATGGCTGCTTGCCGGCCACGATGACGTTGATGCGGTCATAGGTGCGCAGGCAGTGATCGGCGATCCACAGCAGCGTGTTGGCGTCAGGCGGAAAATAGACGCGGACGATATCGGCCTTCTTGTTGGCGACGAGATCGACGAAGCCGGGATCCTGGTGGCTGAAGCCGTTATGGTCCTGGCGCCAGACATGCGAGGTCAACAGATAGTTCAGCGAGGCGATCGGCCGGCGCCATGGCAAGTGCGCGCGACACCTTCAGCCATTTGGCGTGCTGGTTGAACATCGAATCCACGATGTGGATGAAGGCCTCGTAGCAGGAGAAGAAGCCGTGCCGGCCGGTGAGCAGATAGCCTTCGAGCCAGCCCTGGCAGAGATGCTCGCTCAGCACCTCCATCACCCGTCCCTGATGGGCGAGATGCACGTCGTAGGGCTCGATGCCTTCCATCCAGACCCGGTCGGTGGCCTCGAACACCGCATCCAGCCGGTTCGAGGCTGTCTCGTCCGGCCCCATGATGCGGAAATTTTTCGCCTCGGCATTGAGCTTGACGACGTCGCGCAGGAATTTGCCGAGCTCGCGGGTCGCCTCGGCCACCGCGCCACCGGGTGAGGGCACCTCGACCGCATAGTCGTGATAGTCCGGCAGCTTCAGCTCGCGCTTCAGCAGTCCGCCATTGGCGTGCGGATTGGCGCCCATGCGCCGCGTGCCCTGCGGCGCCAGCGCCTGCAGCTCCGGCATCAACCGTCCCTGGCTCGTCGAACAGCGTTTCCGGCTGGTAGCTCTTCATCCAGGATTCCAGCAGCTTCAGATGCTCCGGCTTGCTGCGGGGATCTGAAATCGGCACCTGGTGGGCGCGCCAGAAGCCCTCGACCTTCAGGCCGTCGACCTCCTTCGGGCCGGTCCAGCCCTTCGGGCTGCGCATGCACGATCACGGGCCATTTCGGCCGATGCACCTCGGCGCCGGGCTGGCGGGCGGCCTGCTGGATAGCGCGGATGCTGGCGAGGGCGACATCGAGCGCGTCCGCCATCAATCGATGCATCGTCTTCGGGTCGTCGCCTTCGACGAACAACGGCTCGTGGCCGTAACCCTGGAACAGCGACTGATCTCCTCATCGCTCATGCGGCCGAGCACGGTCGGGTTGGCGATCTTGTAGCCGTTGAGATGCAGGATCGGCAGCACCGCGCCGTCCTGCGCGGGATTGAGGAATTTGTTGGAATGCCAGGATGCCGCGAGCGGGCCGGTCTCGGCCTCGCCGTCGCCGACGACGCAGGCGACGATCAGATCGGGATTGTCGAACGCCGCGCCATAGGCATGCACCAGCGCGTAGCCGAGCTCGCCGCCTTCATGGATCGAGCCCGGCGTCTCCGGCGCGGCGTGGCTCGGGATGCCGCCGGGAAACGAGAACTGCCGGAACAATTTGCGCATCCCGTCGGTGTCGCGGCCGATGTCCGGATAGATCTCGCTATAGGTGCCTTCGAGATAGGTGTTGGCGACCATGCCCGGGCCGCCATGGCCGGGGCCGCAGATATAGATGACGTTGAGATCGTGCGCGCGGATCGCCCGGTTGAGATGCGCATAGATGAAGTTCAGCCCCGGCGTCGTGCCCCAATGCCCGAGCAGGCGCGGCTTGATGTGCTCGGGCTTGAGCGGTTCGGATAAGAGCGGATTGTCGAGCAGATAGATCTGGCCGACCGACAGATAATTCGCGGCGCGCCAGTAGCGGTCGAGCAGCTCGAGATCGTCGGCGGTCGCTGGTCTGCGGGGGAGCGTTGAGATTCATGAGACCTCGCTTGAAAGCTGAGCCTTCCATTCACATGGGAGGTGAGAGCGAAGTCGCCCCGTCTCCGTTCCGTCCCACGCGATCATGGAACGGGATTGTGATGCTCCGTTTGCGCTGGATCAGCGCAGCGCATGCGTTCTCATTTTCTTCTTTTGTTCTTGATATGTTCAATGGATGTGATATCGGTCTCGACATGAGCCGAGCATCTTCACATGCCCTCAAGCGTCCGCCGGTCCAGGTGCCCTCCGAGCCGGCGGGCGCGCCCGATCCTGCAAAGGATTTTCCCGGAGCTTGCGGTCGCCATCGAACGGGGCCGGCGACGCGGCCGGGGCGCCCAATCGAACGCGAGCGGCCGCTACGAGGCGGAGGCGCGGGTCGCCTTCGACGACGGCTGGCAAAGTCTGGAAGAGCTGCCGCCGTTCAAGACGACGGTCGCGACCGATACCTCGCGCAAGGTCATAACCCGCAACGATTCGCCCGATATCGGCTTCGATCGCTCGATCAATCCGTATCGGGGCTGCGAGCACGGCTGCGTCTATTGCTTCGCGCGGCCGACCCACGCCTTTCTCGGCCTGTCGCCGGGGCTCGATTTCGAATCCAAGCTGTTCGTCAAGCCGGATGCGCCGGCGCTGCTGGAGAAGGAGCTTGTCGGCCGCCGGCTACGAGCCGAAAATGATTGCGATCGGCACCAACACCGATCCGTATCAGCCGATCGAGCGCGAGCGGAAAATCATGCGCGGCATCCTCGAGGTGCTGGAACGGGTTGGTCATCCCGTCGGGATCGTCACCAAGTCGGCGCTGGTTGCGCGTGACGCCGACATCCTGGCGCGGATGGCCAAGAAGAACCTCGCCAAGGTGGCGATCTCGGTGACGTCGCTCGATCCGAAGCTGGCACGGACCATGGAGCCGCGTGCCTCGACGCCGCCGAAGCGGCTGGAGGCGCTGAAGAGGCTGTCCGAAGCCGGCGTCCCGACCACGGTGATGGTGGCGCCGGTGATCCCGGCGCTGAACGACAGCGAGATCGAGCGCATTCTCGACGCGGCGGCCCATGCCGGCGTCAAGGAAGCATCCTATGTGCTGCTGCGGCTGCCGCTCGAGGTGCGCGACCTGTTCCGGGAATGGCTGATGGAGCATTATCCGGACCGCTATCGCCACGTCTTCACGCTGATCCGCGACATGCGCGGCGGCCGCGACTACGACTCGCAATGGGGCACGCGGATGAAGGGCACCGGACCGATGGCCTGGATGATCGGCCGCCGCTTCGAGATCGCCTGCGAGAAGCTCGGCCTGAACAAGCGGCGCTCGAAGCTGACGACGGATCATTTCGTGCGGCCGAAAGGCGGCGGCCAGCAGCTCAGCCTGTTCTAGGCGAGGACAATTGGCGCGTGAGGCCGGAGCTTCGGCCATCGGTGTTGCAAACCAGGGGCTGTGCAGATGAGCGAGCCCGCCGTCGTTCCGCGGTTCACAGTCATCACGCTGGGTGTCAGCGAGATGCGCCGGAGCATCGCATTCTATGCGTCGCTCGGCTTCGCGCAGGAAATTCTGCGCGACCGGCGAGGCTGTAGCGTTCTTCGACACCGGCGGCACGAGTGATCAGCGGAATCTGTGTCCTCATCCTCTCGGGCCGCATCTTGCCCGCGACGCCGCGCTGCCCGATGCGCCGCGTCCTGACGGCTTCTCATGGCGTGACGCTGGCCTGGAACTGCCGTTCTATCGCGGAGGTCGATGCCGCCTTGACCTTCGCGCTGTCGAAGGTGCGCCAGGCTCCTGAAGGCGGCTGATGTCACCGACTATGGGGGGTATGCCGGCTATGTCGCCGATCCCGACGGCCATGTCTGGGAGATCGTCGTCGCACCGGGCATCGAGGTCGGTGATGATGCGCGGGTGCATCTGCCGGATTGACGCGTCTTGCTCGCGAAGTGCCGGGCTGGGAATAGCGGGAATTGTGATCGGTTCCCGGTTGCGCTGCCGGATACCATTCCGGCACGATCCCGGCCATGATTTGGGAATCAAGCGAAGAAGGCTGCGAAAGCGCCTGCCAAGGCCGAAAAAGGCCGGAGCTGAAAAGCACGCGGCGGCCAGAAGGCGCAGCCAAACTGGGCAAGGGCGTGATTGCAGTCGCGCCGCCGAGCTTCCGCCGCGAGCGGGCGTTCTTGAAGCAAGGAGTCTGGCCGGTCGCCGGTTGCGACGAAGCCGGGCGCGGGCCGCTCGCAGGCCCCGTGGTCGCAGCCGCGGTGGTGCTCGATCCGAAGCGCATCCCCAAGGGCCTCGACGATTCCAAGCGGCTGAGCGCGGAAGAGCGCGAGGATCTGTTCGAGAAGATCTGCAGGACGTCGGCTTTCGCGGTCGCCTTTGCATCGCCCGCGCGGATCGATCGCGACAACATTCTGCGCGCTTCGCTGTGGGCGCTGGCGCGCGCCGTGCATGCGCTTCCTGAAGCCCCGAAACATGTCTTCGTCGACGGCCGCGACCGCATCGACGTGACATGCAATTGCGACGCCGTGATCGGCGGCGACGGCCTGGTGATGTCGATCGCGGCGGCCTCGATCGTCGCCAAGGTCACGCGCGATAGGCTGATGTGCGCGCTGGCGCAGGATTGCCCCGGCTATGGCTTCGAGCAACATAAGGGCTACGCGGTGCCGGAGCATCTGGCCGCGCTCGACCGGCTGGGCCCGTCGGTGCATCACCGCAGCCTGTTCGCGCCTGTGGTCGCGGCGCGCGTCAAGCACCAGCCCGGCATGATCGCTACCGGAGCCCGATTTGTTCGCCGAGGCCACGGTCATCACCTCGACCGAAATCACCGTCGGTCTGTGATGCCGGTTGCCTCGGTCGCATCACCGTCTTATTGCTTCTCCAGCCAACCAGCACAAAGCTCACTCCTCGGGGCGAGCGGGCTCCGCGCTTGCGCGTCTTGATTTGCGGTGGTCTTTACCGGCGACGCATGAACCGCGGCCTCCGGCGGATGAGCGACCGTTCTGCCAGCCTTGTCGAGCATCACCGTTCATGCGTTTCACGTCCCTGGTTGTCGAACTGATCCGCGCCCGGCCGCGGCTGGTCGTGATCATTGTCCTGCTGTGCCAGGCCGCGCTCTGGCTGGCGGTGGCGCTGCTGTTCTACCGCAGCCCGCCGCCCGATCTCGCCACCACGCTCGCGTTCGGCCGCGAATACCAGGTCGGCACTGATCTTGGGCCACCGCTGTCGTTCTGGCTTGCTGACATCGTCTATCGCCTGACCGGCAATCACGTGTTCGGCGTCTATCTGCTGGCCGTGCTGGCGTCGTCCGCAACCTTATGGCTCGTCTATCTGCTGGCGCGGATGATCGTCGGCGGCCAGCAGGCGGTGCTGGCCGTGCTCCTGACCATGACGATCACAGCTTTCGGGGCGCCGACCCTCGCATTCGCACCCGAGGTGCTGGCCCGGCTGCTCTGGGCAGCGCTGCTTTACCACAGCTGGCAATTGCTTGGTCGGAACCGGCGCAATGCCTGGTTCGCCTGGTCGATCGAGGCGGGCTTGTTGTTGCTGACGACGCCATCCGCGACCGGGCTGCTTCTGCTCCTGCTCGGCTTTGCGCTTTCGACCCCGCAGGGCAGGCGGATGCTGAAATCCTTCGATCCTCTGCTTGCGCTCCTGGTCGTGCTAGTGCTGGCGCTGCCCTATCTGATCTTCGTGCTGCGCGCGGACGGTGTCGTCCTGCCGCCATTGCCTGATCTGGCCGAACTTGGCGCGCGCGCCGGGCACTGGCTCGGCCTAGTCGGCGGATTGCTGCTGGCGATGGCCGGGATCATCGTGCTGGTGGTGCTCAATGCGAGCTGGTTCTCTGGCGAGGAGACGGAAGCGCCAATCATCTACCGGCCGCCGGTCAGCCCGCTGGCGCGCGACTTCGTCTATTGCTTCGCGCTGGCACCGGCGATCGCCGGAAGCCTGATCTCGGGGCTTTTCAATCTCGACACGGTGCTCGGCGGCCCCGGGATCGCGCTCCTGATGGTCGGGCTTGCCATGGTGGTGGCGAGCGGCGACTTGATCCAGCTGCGGCGTCAGCGGATTTTGCGCACGGTGTGGGCTGCGGTCATCGCGATCCCGGCCTTCCTGGTCGTCGGCGGCTCCATCGTACTGCCATGGACCACCGGCGGCGAGGTCGCGACCGCGATGCCGGCGCGCGACATCGCGCAATTCTTCGTCGACAGCTTCGAGCGCCGCACCAATCAGAAGCTGCGCGCGGTCGCCGGTGATCCGCAGCTGGCGCAACTGGTGGCCCTGGGGCGCGGCCGTCCGCATCTGTTCCTCGATGCGACGCCGCAGCGGACGCCATGGGTGACCCAGGCGCAGTTTACCGAGAGCGGCGGGGTCGTGCTGTGGCGCGCGGCGGATACGGTCGGCACGCCGCCGCCCGACATCGCGCGGCGCTTTCCGGGCCTTGTGCCGGAGGTGCCACACAGCTTCGACTGGATGATCAACGGCCGCCAGCCCGTGCTGCGGATCGGCTGGGCCATCGTGCGGCCGAAGGGGTGATGATTTCAGCCGCCGTCGTTGCGAGCGTCAGCGAAGCAATCCAGGGCGACACGAAGATGTCTGGATTGCTTCGTCGCATGCGCTCCTCGCAGTGACGATGGAAAGCGCTTAGTGCTTATCAACTCCCAAGCACCTTCGCGATCGCGCGCAAATCCTGCCATGACAGCCGCTTGTAGGACGGCGAGCGCAACAGATAGGCCGGGTGGAAGGTGGCGATGGCGCGGATCGTGCGCTTGCCGGTGTCGTAATCGAGCCAGCGTCCGCGTGTGCGCATGATGCCTTCGCGGGTGCCGAGGATCGCCTGCGACGACGGATTGCCGAGCGTCACCAGCACGTCGGGATCGACCAGCTCGATCTGGCGCTGGATGAAGGGCAGGCAGATCTGCGTTTCCTGCGGCGTCGGCGTGCGGTTGCCCGGCGGCCGCCAGGGAATGACGTTGGCGATATAGGCCTTGCTGCGGTCGAGCCCGATCGCGCCGATCATGCGATCGAGCAGCTTGCCGGAGCGGCCGACGAACGGCAGGCCCTCGATGTCCTCGTCGCGGCCCGGCGCCTCGCCGACGAACATCACGCGTGCCTGGGGGTTGCCGTCGGCAAACACCAGTCGCGTCGCGGTCTGCTTCAGCGCGCAGCCGTCGAAGGTTTCCAGCAGCGCACGCAGTGCCTCCAATGTCGGTGCGGTGCGCGCGGCTTCGCGGGCCGAGGCGATCGCGGCATCCGGCGGAGGCGGCGGTTCACCGCGGGGCGGAATAATCGCGGGCGCGCCGCGGACGGGTTGCGGTGCCGGTGCCTCGCGGGCACCAGGAGGCGCCGCAACAGGCGCCATTTCCGGCTCGACGAGCCGGTTCACCGGCTCGTCTGATAGCGCGCAGTCGACACCAGCCTCCAGATAGAAGGTGAGCAATTGCCGGATGTTGGGAAGGGGCTCGGGTGTCATATGGCTCTAACTTACGCCGCATTGCCTCATGACGGAATGCATTTCCGTGGTTGTCCTGCCCGGAAAAATCGGAAACAAGAGGGCGTAACAAGGTTCTAAGCAAGAAAAGCTCGAAACCGGGCCGAGATCGAAAACATGAGCACCGAAGAATTACCGCCGCGCGAATCCATGGAGTTCGATGTCGTCATCGTTGGCGCAGGCCCCTCGGGTCTGACCGCTGCGATCCGGCTGAAGCAGCTCGATGCCGACCTCAACATCGTCGTGGTGGAGAAGGGCTCCGAGGTCGGTGCGCACATTCTCTCCGGCGCGGTGATCGATCCGACCGCGCTCGACAAGCTAATTCCGGACTGGCGCACGGACGAGGATTGTCCACTGAAGACGCAGGTCAAGACCGACAAGTTCTACTGGATGAGCGAAAGCAGCGCGATCTCGCTGCCGACCTTCATGATGCCGCCGCTGATGAACAATCATCATTGCTACATCGGCTCGCTCGGCAACGTCTGCCGCTGGCTGGCGCGCAAGGCGGAGGCGCTCGGCGTCGAGATCTATCCGGGTTTCGCAGCCACCGAAGTGCTCTATGACGCGCAGGGCGCCGTGCGCGGCATTGCCACCGGCGACATGGGCATCGCCAAGGACGGCTCGCACAAATCTTCCTTCACCCGCGGCATGGAGCTGCTCGGCAAGTACACGCTGTTCGCCGAAGGCGCGCGCGGCAGCCTGTCGAAGCAGCTGATCGCGAAATTCTCGCTCGATGCCGACCGTGAGCCGCCGAAATTCGGCATCGGCTTGAAGGAGGTCTGGCAGATCGATCCCGCCAAGCATCAGAAGGGTCTGATCCAGCATTCGTTCGGCTGGCCGCTGGACATGAAGACCGGCGGCGGTTCGTTCCTCTATCACTATGACGACAACCTGGTCGCGGTCGGATTCGTCGTGCACCTCAACTACAACGACCCTTATCTGTCGCCGTTTGACGAGTTCCAGCGCTTCAAGACCCATCCGTCGATCCGCGGCGTGTTCGAAGGCGGCAAGCGGCTCGCTTATGGCGCGCGTGCCATTACCGAGGGCGGTTATCAGTCGGTGCCGCGGCTGTCCTTTGCCGGCGGCGCGCTGATCGGCTGTGCGGCGGGCTTCGTCAACGTGCCACGCATCAAGGGCGTGCACAATGCGATGGGCACCGGCATGCTGGCGGCCGAGCACGCCCATGCCGCGCTGGCGGCGGGCCGTGCAAACGACGAGCTCGCCGAATATGAGAGCGCCTGGCGTTCCTCGCCGGTCGGCCAGGACCTCTACAAGGTCCGCAACGTCAAGCCGCTGTGGTCGAAGTTTGGGACCGTGCTTGGCGTGGTGCTCGGCGGATTCGACATGTGGTGCAACACGCTCGGCTTCTCGCTGTTCGGCACCCAGTCGCATGCCAAGCCCGATCGGTCGACGCTCGATCCGGCCAAGGCGCACAGGCCGCTGCCGGCGGTCAAGCCGGACGGCAAGCTGACCTTCGACCGGCTGTCGTCGGTCTTCCTCTCCAACACCAATCATGAGGAAGATCAGCCGGTGCATCTGAAGGTCGCCGACATGGCCCTGCAGAAGAGCTCCGAGCACGACGTCTTTGCCGGCCCCTCGAACCGGTATTGCCCGGCCGGGGTCTATGAGTGGGTCGAGGAGGGGACGAGCCCGCGCTTCGTCATCAACGCGCAGAACTGCGTCCACTGCAAAACCTGCGACGTGAAGGACCCGAACGGCAATATCACCTGGGTTCCGCCGGAGGGCGGCGGCGGCCCGAATTACGAAGCGATGTAATGCACGATTGCGTGAGCCGGTCGCCCTCCAGCAAGGGACGGCCGGCCACGATAAGGCCATAGTCAATCGCTTACAGGCAGGTGAGATGACCGAAAGGGTCCCCGCCTGTCCGAATTGCCTGCCGTCCTTGCGATTGGCCGCCAAAAACGGCATTGTCGGCGCCTTGACGCTGCCGACTGGTTCGTGTTCGAGACCATTCCCGCCACTCCCAACAGCCAGAGCGAACCGTGATGTTCTCAATCCGTTGCAATCGTTGGACTGCCGTTGCTTTCGCCGCAATGCTCCTGCCCGGCACGGTCCTCGCGCAAACGCCTGATCATCCGGCTGACAGTGCGGCTCAATTCCCGACGACGCACGACCTCAAATCGCTGACGACGTCAGGCAGCTATCTGGCAGCGCGGCATGCCAGCGTGGAGCGCGACGCCGCTTCAGCGGCTGCGTTCTACCGCTCGGCGTTGCGCACCGACCCCAAGAACAGCGAGTTGCTCGACCGCGCCTTCATCTCTTCGGTCGCCGAGGGCGATGTCGACGAGGCGGTCAAGCTTGCCGAGCGCATCCTCACGGTCGACAAGAACAATCGGATCGCCCGCCTCGTGGTCGGCGTGCAGAACCTGAAGCTGAAGAAATACGCGGCTGCGCAAAGCAATATCAATCAGTCGGTGCGCGGCCCGATCACCGATCTCGTGGCGACGCTGCTGTCGGCCTGGGCAAGCTACGGCGCCGGCGACGTCAAGACCGCGGTCGCCAACATTGACAAGCTCGCCGGCCCGGAATGGTATCCCATCTTCAAGGACCTTCATGCCGGCATGATCTATGATCTCGCGGGCAAGGAGAAGGATGCCGGAATCCGCTTCGAGCGCGCCTACAAGCTCGACGATTCGATGCTGCGCATCACGGAAGCCTATGCGCACTGGCTGTCGCGCAACAAGGACGATGCAGCGGCGAGCGCGATCTACGAGGCGTTCGACAAGAAGCTCGCGCGCCATCCGCTGGTGCAGGAAGGGCTGCGCGACACCAAGGAAGGCAAGAAGCTGCCGCCGCTGGTCGATTCCGCACAGGCCGGCGCTGCCGAAGCGCTGTACGGCATCGGCGCCACGCTGACCCGCCGCGGCGGCGAGGACCTCGCGCTGATTTATCTGCAGCTCGCGCTCTATCTGCAGCCGAACCATCCGCTGGCGCTGCTGTCGCTCGCCGATCTCTACGAGACCGTGAAGAAGCCGCAGATGGCGATCAAGGTCTATGAGCGGGTGCCGGCGAGCTCGCCGCTGAAGCGCAACGCGCAGATCCAGCTCGCCACCGACCTCGATTCGGCCGACCGCAGCGACGAATCGATCAAGATCCTGAAAGAGGTGATCGCGCAGGATCCCAAGGATCTCGAGGCCATCATGGCGCTCGGCAATATCGAGCGCGGCCGCAAGAAGTTCGCCGATTGCGCGGTGACCTATTCGCAGGGCATCGATTCGCTGCCGCCGGACAACGACAAGGCCAACAGCGTCTACTACTACTACCGCGGCATCTGCGAGGAGCGCTCCAAGCAGTGGCCCAAGGCCGAGGCCGACATGCGCAAGGCGCTCGCGCTGAACCCGGATCAGCCGCATGTCCTGAACTATCTCGGCTATTCCTGGATCGACCAGGGCATCAATCTCGACGAAGGCATGAAGATGATCAAGCAAGCCGTCGATCAGCGCCCCGATGACGGCTACATCGTGGACTCGCTCGGCTGGGCCTATTTCCGCATCGGCAACTACGAGGAGGCGGTGAAGAATTTGGAGCGGGCGATCGATCTGAAGCCCGAGGATCCGACCATCAATGATCATCTCGGCGATGCCTATTGGCGCGTGGGGCGCAAGCTCGAAGCCAAATTCCAGTGGGCGCATGCACGCGATCTGAAGCCGGAACCGGACGAACTGCCGAAGATCGAGGCCAAGATCCAGAACGGCCTGCCGGACGATCCGGGCGCCGCTGCCGCAGCCTCTGCCGATCGCAACTCGTCCGCCGACAAGAAAAAGGACGACGTGAAGGACGGCGGCAAAGAGGAAGGCAAGGGCGGCTGACCGCTGGCTTGCTTCAAGGGGGCTCGGCGTCGATGTTGACGTCTAACATGAGCACGCGCGAGGAGATCGGGCGTGCGAAAGTCAATCTGACCTTGCGGGTCGTCGGCCGCCGCGCTGACGGCTATCATGATCTCGAAAGCATCGTCGCCTTTGCCGACTGTGCCGACCGCCTGACGCTTGAGCCGGGCGGCGACCTCGGCCTGCGCGCGATCGGGCCGCTGGCCGAAGCCTGCGGCGAAACGACGGACAATCTGGTGCTCAAGGCGGCGCGGCTGCTCGCCGAAGCGATGCCTGGCCTCAAGGTCGGCGCGTTCACGCTGGACAAGGTGCTTCCCGTCGCCGCCGGTATCGGCGGCGGCTCGGCCGATGCCGCGGCCGCGTTGCGGCTGCTCGCCCGGTTGAACGATCTCGCGCTCGATGATCCCGCCGTGGTCGCGGTCGCGCTCAAGACCGGCGCCGACGTGCCGGTCTGCCTGGCCTCGCAGGCCTGCGACATGACCGGGGTCGGCGAGAAGCTGCTGCCGCTGCAGCTGCCCGCATTGCCCTGCGTGATGGTCAATCCGCGCGTGCCGGTGGCGACCAAGGATGTGTTTCAGGCGCTGGGCCTGCGTCCTGGCCAGCTGCGAGTTGGAGTCACCGACGTGCTGCGGTCGCCGGCCTGGCCGGCGCCCGGTGCCGCGATCGGCGATTGGGTCAAGGCGCTGATACGGGTGCCCAACGATCTCGAGCCGCCGGCCTTGAAGGTGCAGCCGGTGATCGGCGATGTGCTGGCCGTGCTGGGCGCTTGCGCCGGCGTGCGGCTCGCGCGCATGTCCGGCTCGGGCGCGACATGCTTTGCGATTTTCGGCAGTGAGGCCGAAGCCCAGGCCGCCGGCCGTCGGGTCGCGGCCGATCGCCCCCAATGGTGGGTGCACGCGGGGACGTTGAGTTAGGCCAGGCCACAAGCACGTCATCCGGATCGGCGCGCTCTGCGCGTCGTCCGGAATGATGTGGACTAGATCAATGCGATCGGGCCAGGCAGAACGCGACGACCTGCTCCAGCGCGGTCTTCATCGGTGAGGCCGGGAACAGCGCCAATGCATCGACCGCCATCGCACCATAGTGATGGGCGCGGCTGATCGTGTCCTCCAGCGCGCGATGCTTGTTCATCAGCCCGATGGCGTGATCGAGATCGGCATCGCCGATCTCGCCGCGCTCCAGCGCCTTGACCCAGAACGCGCGCTCGCTGTCAGAGCCGCGCCGGAACGCCAGCACCACCGGCAGCGTGATCTTGCCCTCGCGGAAATCGTCGCCGATGTTCTTGCCGAGCTTGGCGGACTTGCCGCCATAGTCGAGCACGTCGTCGACCAGCTGGAAGGCGATGCCCAGATTCATGCCGACCGAGCGGCAGGCGGTCTGCTCCGCCTTCGGCCGGTTGGCGAGCACCGGCCCGACCTCGCAGGCAGCTGCGAACAGCTCGGCGGTCTTGCCGCGGATGACGGCGAGATATTCGTCCTCGGTGGTCGCGGTGTTCTTGGCGGCGGCGAGCTGCATCACCTCGCCCTCGGCGATGGTGGCGGCGGCCGCGGAGAGGATGTCGAGTGCGCGCAACGAGCCGACCTCGACCATCATCCGGAACGCCTGCCCGAGCAGGAAGTCGCCGACCAGCACGCTCGCCTCATTGCCCCAGAGCATGCGGGCGGACAATTTGCCACGCCGCATCTCGCTCTCGTCGACGACGTCGTCGTGGAGCAAGGTGGCGGTGTGCATGAACTCGACCGCGGCTGCGAGCTTGATATGGCCGTCGCCGGTGTAACCGGTGAGATTGGCCATCGCCAAGGTCAGCATCGGGCGCAGCCGCTTGCCGCCCGAGGAGATCAGATGGTTGGCGACCTCCGGGATCATCGTCACTTCGGAGCCGGTCCGCGACAGGATCGTGGCATTGACCCGTTCCATGTCGGCTGCAACAAGCGCGACCAGCCCGTCGATCGAAGCGCCCGATGGGCTCTCGAAAGGTACAATAACCGCCACGCTGGTCTCCGCTTTTGCTATGGTCCGGCCGGACAATAGAAACTGTGGCGCACTGCGGCAAGGGTCGAGGCAAGGTCAAGGAAGGGTCGAGGAAGCTCGACAGTACCTTGACATCGGCCTCGCGCGACAGGCCAACACGGAGAAATGACGTTTGCGGGAATTGGTTCGAACCAATGACATCGTGCTGGTCTCGGCGATCGAAGCCCTGCTCGACGGCGCCAACATTCACCATCTCGTGCTCGACCAGAACATGAGCATCATCGAGGGCTCGCTCGGTATCCTGCCACGGCGGATCCTGGTGCACGAGGACGACAATCAACAAGCGCGCCGGTTGCTCTCCGAGGCTGGCCTTGCCCATGAGTTGCGTTCCGATGAGTGACGCGGCAGCCGCCGTTTCCGAGGATGCGTTTCTCGGCGGGCGGCTGCTGCTGTGCCAGCCGCGATCCGGTCATCGCGCCGGCCATGACGCGATGCTGCTGGCAGCCGCGACCGCAGCCCGGCCGGGAGACCGCGTCGCCGATCTCGGCGCCGGCGTCGGCGCCGCCGGCCTTGCGCTGGCACGCCGGGTCGAAGGGATCGCGCTGACCCTGGTCGAGATCGATTCCGGCCTTGCCGGGCTGGCGCGCCGTAACGCCGCCGCCAACGCCATTGCGGCCGATGTGGCCGTGCTGGATGTAACCGCCGGTGCGGCGGCGTTCGCTGCCGCGGGGCTCGGTCCTGACAGCGTCGACACCGTCCTGACCAATCCGCCATTCAATGACGGCGCGCGTCATCGGGCCTCGCCCGATCCGGCGCGCGCCACGGCCCATTTGGCCGGACCGGCCACATTGGAGGCCTGGGTGCATGCGGCCCGCCGCATCGTGCGATCGGGCGGGGGGCTAACGATGATCTGGCGTGCTGACGGCTTGGCTGAGGTGCTGGCGGCGCTTTCGCGCGGCTTCGGAAGTCTGGCGGTGCAGCCGGTTCACGGTGACGCAAGCAAGCCCGCGATCCGTATTCTGGTAAGGGCGGTCAAGGGCGGACGGGCGCCACTGCAAGTGTTGCCCGGCGTGACGCTCAATGGCGCGGGCGGCATGCCGGGGCCGGACGTGGCGGCGGTGCTGGCCGGGCAGGGTGCGTTGGCGCTCGCCGAGCTCCCGAACGCTTGATCGGGTTGACGCGTTAGTGAGGCAGTGTTTCCGAACGATGCTCCGGGACCGCCGTGAAACGGATCGCGGTCAGAAGGGTGCCGATCAGCAGCATCAAAAGGTAGATCTTCATGTGTTCCTCCGCCGCCCGTGAATTCTGGTAACGACGTGAGTTGAACGTCCGTTCCGAGCGTTTGAATGGCAGCGGCAGGATAAAAAGTGGTTAACCCGAGGTAACGGAATGGCGGACAATTTGACACAACCCAGCAGCGAGCGTGAGCCAGGGCTGATCGACCGATGGAAGGCGATGCTGCCCGCACGACTGCGCGGCGCGCCGGTGGTGCCCGTCGTTCGCCTGTCCGGCGTGATCGGGGCGGTAACACCGCTGCGGCCAGGGATGACGCTGGCGGGCGTTGCCAAGATGCTGGAGAAGGCATTCTCGATGCGCAACGCCAAGGCGGTGGCGATCGTGATCAATTCACCGGGTGGCTCACCGGTGCAATCACGACAGATTTATCTGCGCATCCGCCAGCTCGCGGCCGAGAAAAAGCTTCCGGTGCTGGTATTCGTCGAGGATGTGGCGGCCTCCGGCGGCTACATGATCGCCTGTGCCGGCGACGAGATTTTCTGCGATCCCTCCTCGATTCTCGGCTCGATCGGTGTGGTCGGCGGCACCTTCGGGATGCACGAGTTGATCAGGAAGATCGGCGTCGAGCGCAGGCTCTACACGGCCGGCGAGCACAAGGCGATGCTCGATCCGTTTCTCCCCGAGGACCCCGATGACGTGGCGCGGCTGAAAAAGATCCAGCGCGAGATCCACGCGCTGTTCATCTCGCTGGTCAAGGAGAGCCGCGGTGCGCGGCTTGCAGGGGGCGACGACGTGCTGTTCTCCGGCGAATATTGGGCCGGCGAAAGCGCGATCTCGCTCGGCCTCGCCGATGCCATCGGCGATCTCCGTGCGACCTTGCGCGCCCGCTTCGGCGACAAGGTCGCCACGCCCGTGGTCACGGCGCCGAGCGGCATGTTGAGCGGACTGCTGGGACGGCGCGCGCCCGCCGCAGGCGCGTTGGCCGGCACGCTCGGCGGGCTGGCCGGCCTGCCGGAGGAGCTGATCTCGGCGCTGGAGACGCGCGCGATCTGGGCGAGATTTGGGTTCTAGCTCGCCGAACTCCGCGCCATTTCGCCACAAGAAAGCCGATTGCCCTGATCCGGGCGATCGGCGAAAATGCATCCTCGGGGTGGCGCTTCTGAACCGAGGACGAGGATCGATCGATGCCGCCGTTTATTGCATTCGCAGGCGTTCTGGGCGGGCTTGCCATGGTCCGCTGGGCCTACAAGACTGCGCAGCGGGTCAACGAGGAGCTCGAGAAGGCGCGGCTGTCGCGTGTGGCCGATGCCATCCGCACGGCCGAGATTCCAACGCTCCGCCGCGACCCCGTCACCGGCGCCTACCGCCCGGGCTGAACGCCAGCTCTCCTGCGCAATGGCCCGCGTATCGAGGCGCGGCGGCAAGATCGCGTCGCGCCTCAAGGATTTAGCGCCCCATTCGCCTTGATTCCAAGCCCTCCCGTCGATACGGTCCGCGCGCTTTTCGCCTCCTTTTGCCCACCGGACCGATCTCGACGATGGATTCGCTGCCCCTGCATATGCGCCCGGAACGCTCGTTCCAGGGCTTCATCCTGGCCCTGCAACGGTTCTGGGCCGAGCAGGGCTGCGTCATCCTGCAGCCCTACGACATGGAGATGGGCGCGGGCACCTTCCATCCGGCGACCACCTTGCGTGCACTCGGGCCGAAGCCGTGGAACGCCGCCTATGTGCAGCCGTCGCGACGGCCGAAGGACGGTCGTTACGGCGAAAATCCGAACCGGATGCAGCACTACTACCAGTTTCAGGTGATCATGAAGCCGTCGCCGCCGAACCTTCAGGAGCTGTACCTGAAGTCGCTCGCCGCGATCGGCATCGATGCATCAGTGCACGACATCCGTTTCGTCGAGGACGATTGGGAAAGCCCGACGCTCGGCGCCTGGGGGCTGGGCTGGGAGTGCTGGTGCGACGGCATGGAGGTGTCGCAGTTCACCTACTTCCAGCAGGTCGCAGGCTTCGAATGCGCGCCGGTCGCGGGCGAGCTCACCTACGGGCTCGAGCGGCTGGCGATGTATGTGCAGGGCGTCGACCGCGTCTATGACCTCAACTTCAACGGCCGCGACGGCGCCGAGAAGGTGACCTATGGCGATGTGTTCCTGCAGGCCGAGCGGGAATATTCGCGGCACAATTTCGAAGTTGCCGACACCGCGATGCTGTTCGAGCAGTTCAAGATGGCCGAAGGCGCCTGCCAGAAATATCTCGCCGCGGGCTGGCGTGAAGGCAATCGGAAAGAGCACCTGATGGCGCTGCCGGCCTATGACCAGTGCATCAAGGCCAGCCACGTCTTCAATCTGCTCGACGCGCGCGGCGTCATCTCCGTTACCGAGCGGCAGAGCTATATCCTGCGTGTGCGCGAGCTCGCCAAGGCCTGCGGCGAGGCCTGGCTGCACACGGAGGCGGGCGGCGCGGCTTCTTCACCCTCCCCTTGAAGGGAGGGTCGCAGCCGCACAAGCCTCGCCGTCCTCGCACAGAGCACCACTCAATGCCCGATCTCCTTCTCGAACTGTTCTCCGAAGAAATCCCCGCGCGCATGCAGGCGAAGGCGGCGGACGATCTGCGCCGCATGGTCACCGACAAGCTCGTCGCCGAGGGCCTCGTCTATGAAGGCGCGAAGGCGTTCGCGACGCCGCGGCGGCTTGCGCTCACCGTGCACGGCATCCCGGCGCGCCAGGCCGATCTGAAGGACGAGCGCAAGGGTCCGCGCGTCGGCGGCGCCGAGGCAGCGATCCAGGGCTTCCTGAAAGCCACGGGCCTCGCCTCGCTCGATGAAGCCACCATCCAGCGCGATCCGAAGAAGGGCGACTTCTATGTCGCGCTGATCGAGAAGCCCGGCCGTGCCACCATCGACGTGCTGGCCGAGATGCTGCCTGTCATCGTCAGAACTTTCCCCTGGCCGAAATCGATGCGCTGGGGCAAGCGCTCGGAACGGCCCGGCGCGCTGAACTGGGTGCGGCCGCTGCACGCCATCACCGCGACCTTCGGTCTGGAGACCGAAGAGCCCGACGTGGTCAGCTTCTCGATCGACGGCATCGAGGCCGGCCAGACCACCTATGGCCACCGCTTCATGGCGCCCGCGGCGATCTCGGTGCGCCGCTTCGAGGACTATGAGGCCAAGCTGCTCGACGGCCAAGGTCGTGCTCGATCCGCAGCGCCGCAAGGATTCGATCGTCACCGACGCCAAGCAGCTTGCGTTTGCGCAAGGCTTTGAGCTGGTCGAGGACCAGGCGCTGCTCGATGAAGTCTCGGGCCTCGTCGAATGGCCTGTCGTGCTGATGGGCTCGTTCGAAGAGGAGTTTTTGAAGACGCCGGCCGAGGTGATCCGCGCCACCATCCGCAACAACCAGAAATGCTTCGTGGTGCGCGATCCCAAAACCGGCGGGCTGGCGCCGAAATTCATCCTGACCGCGAACATCGAGGCCAGCGACGGCGGCGCGACCATCATCGCCGGCAACGAGCGCGTGATCCGCGCGCGGCTGTCGGACGCAAAATTCTTCTACGAGACCGACCTGAAGACCAGGCTCGAAGACCGGCTGCCGAAGTTCGAGCAGATCGTGTTTCACGAGAAGCTAGGGACGCAGGCCGAGCGCATCAAGCGCATCGAGCGCCTCGCCGCCGAAATTGCGCCACTCGTTGGTGCCGATGTCGCGAAGACGGCGCGCGCCGCCAAGCTCGCCAAGGCCGACCTCCTGACCGAGGTCGTCGGCGAGTTTCCGGAAGTGCAGGGCCTGATGGGCAAGTACTACGCGCTGGCGCAGGGCGAGGACGCTTCCGTCGCCGCCGCCTGCGAGGAGCACTACAAGCCGCAAGGACCGACCGATCGCGTGCCGACCGATCCGGTGTCGGTCGCGGTCGCGCTCGCCGACAAGCTCGATACGCTGGTCGGCTTCTGGGCGATCGACGAGAAGCCGACGGGCTCGAAGGACCCATACGCGTTGCGCCGCGCGGCGCTGGGCGTCATCCGGCTGATTACCGATAATACGCTGCGGCTGTCGCTGCTGCAGGTCGCGAAGTCGGCTCTTGTCGGTTTGCAGGGCAAGGGCGCGGGCGATCCGGAAAAGCTCGCTACCGACCTGCTCTCCTTCTTCGCCGACCGCCTGAAGGTCCAACTCCGCGAGCAGGGTGCGCGGCATGATCTCGTCGATGCCGTGTTCGCGCTTGGCGGTCAGGACGATCTCTTGATGGTGGTCCGCCGCGTCGAGGCGCTCGGCAAATTCCTCGACACCGACGACGGCAAGAATCTGCTCGCCGGCACCAAGCGCGCCAGCAACATCCTCTCGCATCGAGGAGAAGAAGGACAAGCGCAGCTTCGACGGCGCGCCGGATGCGGCGCTCTACAGGCTCGACGAGGAGAAGGCGCTGGCGAAAGCGATCGGCGACGTGAAGGCGGAAGCGAGCGCAGCCGTGGCGAAGGAGGACTTTGCCGCGGCGATGACCGCGATGGCCAAGCTTCGCCCGGCGGTCGATGCCTTCTTCGACAAGGTCAAGGTCAACGATGACGATGCGCAAATCCGCGAGAATCGCCTGAAGCTGTTGAACGAAATCCGCAGCGCCACGCGTGCTGTGGCGGACTTCTCCAAGATCGAGGGCTAAACTAGATTCACCGTCGCGCTCTTGCGAGCGAAGCGACGTGTCCGCGCATAGCCCGAGGGGCGACGTTGCCGCGATTGGTGCACGCCCTCTCCCGCTTGCGGCAAGGAGACAGGGCTGGGCGCGATCTTTGCTAGATCAGAAATCGCCATTTGTCACGAGCGGTATCGTCCGACCATTGACGGCGGAGCCAAAAAAGAAAGAGCCCCGCCCGGCGGGGGGGACCGGGCAGGGCCTTCACACTCGGCCGCTAGCGGGGGCGTCGGCGACCGAATGCAGCTCAAAGCATGATCCGACGAGGGGGATCGCCTTTCACTTGCGGACGTGGGGGAGCGCCCGCAAGTGGATCATGCCAAATCAATCAGCCGGAGCGGGATGACAAATCCACAATTCGTTGTGATCGCATCACACTCGGAACCCGTCGTTGAGGTCTACTCGACCACCTGAACGATCCGGCGCGTCCTCGGCTCGACCAGCACGGTCTCGCCGTTCACCACCGTGTAGCGGTATGGTGTCGCACCGTAGGTCTGAGGAACGTCGTAGTAAGTGACGCCGGTCTCCGGCAGCACGGTGCCGACCACGACGCGGTCCTGGACCACATAATTGGGTATGCGCTCGCGGACGACATATTCGCGGAATGCCGGGCGCTGCTCCACCGCGATGCCCGCGTCGTCATCGACGACGACGGCGCCGCGCGATACGCCCGTGGTGTAGCCTTCCGTGTAGCCTTGCGCTTGCGCTGCCACCGGCGTCACGACCGCAGCCATCATGGCCGCGACGATGAGATGGTTTCGCATGGGACCGAACTCCTTCATTCCTGTAAGCCGGCTCGCACCGGCACACGCTCCCCAATGCGTTGCACTCTCCATCGTTCCGCAAAAAGCACGGCCGCAGGCGTGGCGATTTTGGGCAGTTTTGGCGGATACTGGAACCCAATCCAGCCACGTGCGTCTCCTATCTCGCTTCGGATATGCCGCTTCGGGTAGAGTTCCACTGGCGCGAATCGTATCCTCCTCAAGCTGCGCCTTCCCGAGACAGAAAGTCCAAGCGAGTCCTCAATGCATCTCACCATCGCCCACGTGTCGCCGATCATGTCCCTGATCGCCGGAGTCCTGATCCTGATCATGCCCCGCCTGCTGAACTTCATTGTCGCAATCTTCTTGATCCTCAACGGTCTGATCGGCCTCGGCCTGTTGAGGTGGCTCCACTTCTAGGAACGGGATACGGGAACCGTTCTGCTTGCGTCGCCTGCACCAAAATGGTGTAAGGCGCGCGATTTCTCTCTTCTCCCACGTGTGGATCGAAGCACCTCATGGCCAAAGCGGTAGCGAAGTCGAAAAAAGTTGCAGCGAAATCAAAGCCATCGAAGCAGGCCAAAAAGGCAGCGCCGGCCCGCAAGGCGCTGAAGATTCCGGCGCGGCCGGCCGCAAAGGCCGCCGCCAAAGCCGCGCCAAAAGCTGCCCCCAAAAAAGCGGCCCCCAAGGCCGCGGCAAAGACCGCCGCGAAGACGAAGACTCCAGCCAAGGCCGTCGTGAAGGCCAAGCCGACCGCGGCCAAAAGTGCAGCCGCCATCAAGCCCGGCAAGTGGGTCTATACGTTCGGCGACGGCAAGGCCGAGGGCAGATCAGGTTTGCGCGACCTGCTCGGCGGCAAGGGCGCCAACCTCGCCGAGATGGCCAATCTCGGCCTGCCGGTGCCTCCGGGCTTCACCATCCCGACCTCGGTCTGCACCTATTTCTACGCCCACGGAAAGAGCTATCCGAAGGAGCTGGAAGGCCAGGTCGAGAAGGCGCTCGCCCACGTTGGCAAGATCACCGGCAAGATTTTCGGCGACCCGAACAATCCGCTGCTGGTCTCGGTGCGCTCCGGCGCGCGCGCCTCGATGCCGGGCATGATGGACACCGTGCTCAACCTCGGCCTCAATGACGAGACGGTGGAGGCGCTGGCAAAACTCTCGGGCGACCGCCGCTTCGCCTATGACAGCTATCGCCGCTTCATCACGATGTATTCGGACGTGGTGCTCGGCTTCGAGCATCATCATTTCGAAGACATCCTCGACACCTTCAAGGACAGCCAGGGCTACACGCTCGATACCGACCTCTCCGCGGAGGATTGGGAGCAGCTGGTCGGCAAGTACAAGGAAGCCGTCGCGCACGAGACCGGCAAGGATTTCCCGCAGGATCCGCACGATCAGCTCTGGGGCGCGATCGGCGCGGTGTTCTCATCCTGGATGAATGCACGCGCGGTAACTTATCGCAGGCTGCACGACATTCCGGAATCCTGGGGCACCGCCGTCAACGTGCAGGCCATGGTGTTCGGCAACATGGGCGACACTTCGGCAACCGGCGTTGCCTTCACCCGCAATCCCTCGACTGGCGAAGGTAAGCTCTACGGCGAATTTCTGATCAACGCGCAGGGCGAGGATGTCGTCGCCGGCATCCGCACGCCGCAGGAGATCACCGAGGAGGCGCGCAGCGAGTCCGGCTCCGACAAGCCGTCGATGGAAAGCGCGATGCCGGAGGCGTTCAACGAGCTGACGCGGATCTACACGCTGCTCGAGAAGCATTACCGCGACATGCAGGACATGGAGTTCACGGTCGAGCGCGGCAAGCTGTGGATGCTGCAGACCCGCAACGGCAAGCGCACGGCCAAGGCCGCGCTGCGCATCGCGGTCGAGCTCGCCAATGAGGGGTTGATCTCGGAGAAGGACGCGGTGCTGCGCGTCGAGCCAGCCTCGCTCGACCAGCTGCTGCATCCGACCATCGATCCCGCGGCCAAGCGCGACGTGATCGCGACCGGCCTGCCGGCCTCGCCGGGCGCTGCCTCCGGCGAGATCGTGTTCTCGTCGGAGGAAGCCGCGAAGCTGCAGTCCGATGGCCGCAAGGTGATCTTGGTCCGCATCGAGACCTCGCCGGAGGACATCCACGGCATGCATGCCGCGGAAGGCATCCTCACCACGCGCGGCGGCATGACCTCGCATGCGGCGGTGGTCGCGCGCGGTATGGGCAAGCCCTGCGTCTCCGGCTGCGGCACCATCCGCGTCGACTACGGTCGCGGCACCATGAGCATCGGCCATCGCACCTTCAAGACCGGCGACGTCATCACCATCGATGGCTCTGTCGGCCAAGTGCTGGCGGGCCGCATGCCGATGATCGAGCCGGAGCTGTCCGGCGAGTTCGGCACCTTGATGGGCTGGGCCGACGACGTGCGCAAGACCGGCGTGCGTGTCAATGCCGACACGCCAGAGGATGCACGCACCGCGATCAAGTTCGGCGCCGAGGGCATCGGCCTGTGCCGCACCGAGCACATGTTCTTCGAGGAGACCCGCATCCGCACCGTGCGCGAGATGATCCTCGCCGAGCAGGAGCAGGAACGCCGCGCGGCGCTGGCCAAGCTGCTGCCGATGCAGCGCGCCGACTTCGTCGAGCTGTTCGAGATCATGAAGGGGCTGCCGGTCACGATCCGTCTGCTCGATCCGCCGCTGCACGAGTTCCTGCCGCACACGCAAGCGGAAGTGGAGGAAGTCGCGCGCGCGATGAACACCGATCCGCGCCGGCTCGCCGACCGCGCCCGCGAGCTCTCGGAATTCAACCCGATGCTCGGCTTCCGCGGCTGCCGTCTCGCGATCGCCTATCCGGAGATCGCGGAGATGCAGGCACGCGCGATCTTCGAGGCCGCGGTGGAAGCGGAGAAGCGCACCGGCGAGGCTGTCGGCCTCGAGGTGATGGTGCCGCTGATCGCGACCAAGGCCGAGTTCGACCTCGTCAAGGCGCGCATCGATGCGATGGCCAAGGATGTCGCGCGCGAGACCGGCGTCGAGCTCGAATATCAGGTCGGCACCATGATCGAGCTGCCGCGCGCCGCATTGATGGCCGGCGACATCGCGCAGACAGCCGAGTTCTTCTCGTTCGGCACCAACGATCTGACGCAGACCACGTTCGGCATCAGCCGCGACGACGCCGCGAGCTTCCTGGGTACCTACATCACCAAGGGCATTCTCGAGGTCGATCCGTTCATCTCGATCGATCGCACCGGCGTCGGCGAGCTGGTCAAGATCGGTGTCGAGCGCGGCCGCAAGACGCGCGCCGGCATCAAGGTCGGCATCTGCGGCGAGCATGGCGGCGATCCCGCCTCGGTCGCGTTCTGCCACCAGATCGGCATGGACTACGTGTCGTGCTCGCCCTATCGCGTGCCGATTGCGCGCCTCGCCGCCGCTCAGGCTGCGCTCGGCAAGGAGATCGCAAGCCAGGCGTGATCTCAGCAGTACATCGAGCCATCAAATAAAAGGCCGGCACATGGTGCCGGCCTTTTCATTGTGTCGGATGGAACTCATTCGTCACGCGTGGGCCAATTCATCCTGGCGTGCTTTCATGGCGCGCATGCATCCGCACGATTGCGGTGTCCGCAGCATTTTCTTCATCATCTTCATTGACCCGATATTTACTGTTTTCGTCGCGCCCCTGTTTACCAAGCTTTTTGATAGCTGGTTCCACTACAACCTGCCGGCTTGCCTGTCTCACGCCTGCAACGCCGATTAACTCCCCGGCAACCTAAACAGATTACCAAGGGACACGATCGAATTGCACGGATGCACTGCCTTCGATCTTTCCGAGTAAGCGTTGCGTCGAGCGTATCGATGTTAGTTCTGCGTTCCAGTCCGAAGGGCGCGCGGTTCGCGTCCTTCGGACTCGGTCTCTGCGTCTTCGCTTTGATGCCGACAGAGACCGGGTATCAAGACATCGCCTCCCTGCTTGCCCGCCAGCCTGGTGTCGCTGAGCGCTGGCAGCAGCGCGTATTCTCGGTCGCGGCCTCCGTGCAGCTCGCGACCTACAGCTTCAGCCTTCCGGTCGGAACATCCGCGCCGCAGAGCGCGACCTATCAGCTCGCCAGCCTCAAGGTCTCGCATTCCGACATCACCGGGTCGATCCCTCGCAATCCCGTGCTGCAGTCCCCGTCGCGCTATCAGGCCTCCGACTTCCCCAGGGTCGATCGTACCTTGAAGGGCGATCGCCTCGTGATCGCTCCGCCTGCGCCTGCGGCGACGGTTGAGCCGGCCGCTCCCTCCGTGGAGATCCCGAAGGACGAACCGGCAGGCTCCAACGCCTCGGTGTTCGGGGCCAAGACGGCCGAGGCTCCTCCGGCAGCGGAGGCTCCTCCGGCGGCAACACCCGCCGAGACGCCGGCCAGCGCGGCATCTGCAAAAGCTGCCGCGCTCGATCCAGAATTGAGCGAAGCGTTGCGCGCGCCGCCGCTGACGCAATATCAGTCCAGCGCTGCGCCGTCCGATGCGACCAAGCCGGATGCCAATAAGGATGCTGCGGTTGAAGCGGACGATGATGGTCCGGTCTCCTATGACGCCCTCAATGTGAAGACCGCAAGCCTCTATTTCGGCACCTCATCGCTCGGCGGCGTGGCCGAAGGCATGGAAAGCTGGCAGCCCGGCCAGGCGCCGCTGATCGTGCTGCCGGATCCGGATTTGAAGCCGATGGCAGCATTGCCTCCGGCCGCCGATGGCCGAGAGTCTCGCGCCGAAGGGCGAGGTCAATGCCGACAATCAGCGCGCCATGACGCCGGCCGAGCGGCTCGGCCTTAGCGACGAGAAGACGCGCGCGAAGTCCGTGAAATGCCTCGCGGAAGCGGTGTATTTCGAAGCGCGTGGCGAGGCGGTGCGCGGCCAGATCGCCGTCGCGCAGGTCGTGCTGAACCGCGCCTTTTCCGGCTACTATCCGACCACGGTCTGCGGCGTGGTCTATCAGAACAGATATCGGCACTTCGCCTGTCAGTTCACCTTCGCCTGCGACGGCACGCCGGACGTGATTCGCGAGCCGGACATGTGGGACCGCGCCAAGAAGATCGCCAACGCGATGCTCGACGGCCAGATCTGGCTGCCCGAAGTCGCCAAGTCGACGCACTACCACGCCTATTGGGTGCGGCCGTCCTGGGTCTCCGAGATGAAGCGGATGTACAAATTCGGCGTCCACACCTTCTACCGGCCGAAGGCCTGGGGCGACGGCAGCGATGCGCCAAGCTGGGGCACACCGGCGCAGACCGCGGCGCTATCGGCAGAATTGACCGAGGAAGCCAAGAGCGAGGCGGAAATCAATCCGAATTCCGTGCGCCGATAGGTCGTAGTACGTAGCAGCCATAAAACGTCATTCCGGGCGAGGCCGAAGGCCTCGAACGCGGAATGACGAGTTCGAACTCTACGCCTCGATGTCGATCGCGACGTCGAAGTTCGGCGCCGAGTGAGTCAGCGCGCCGGACGAGATGTAGTCGACGCCAGTGGCCGCGATCTCGGCGATGGTGTTCAGCGTGACGCCGCCGGAAGCTTCCAGCACGACCCGGCCCTGCGTGCGCTCCACGGCCTTTCGCAACGTGGCGGCATCCATGTTGTCGAGCAGCACGGCATCCGCGAGCCTGGTGTCGAGCACTTCATCGAGCTGCGCCAGCGTGTCGACCTCAATCTCGATCTTGACCAGATGACCGGCGCGGCTGCGCGCGCGTTCCAGCACGGCGCGGATGCCGCCGGCCACCGCGATGTGATTGTCCTTGATCAGCATCGCATCGTCGAGCCCGAAGCGGTGGTTGAAGCCGCCGCCGCAGCGCACGGCATATTTCTCCAACGCGCGCAGCCCCGGCGTGGTCTTGCGGGTGCAGCAGATGCGCGTTGCCGTGCCCGCGGTGCGGCCGACATATTGGGTGGTAAGCGTCGCAATGCCGGAGAGGCGGCCGACGAAATTGAGCGCGGTCCGTTCGGCTGTGAGCACGCTGCGTGCGGGCCCCGAGAGCGTCAGCAGATGTTGGCCTTGCGCGACGCTCGCGCCGTCGCGGACATGCGCCTTGATCTCGATACCGGGCGACAGCATCTGCAGGGTCGCGATCGCAAGCGGCAGGCCCGACATCACGCCACCCTGGCGCGCCACCATCACCGCCTGGGCGCGGATCGATTCAGGAATGGTCGCGGTCGACGTGACATCGCCGGCACGGCCGAGATCCTCCTCGAGCGCGCGCCGCACCGCTTCGTCGATCGCGAGCGGCGACACGAATGCATCCGGATACAATAGTGAGCTCGGCGTCATGCGAACCTCAATCGTCTCAGGCGGTCATCGACCGCTGCGGGAGCGGACGGGCCGCCAGCTCATCTGCAGCCTTTCGTGCCGCATCGAGCGTCGTCATGGTGCGCTGGGCCAGTGCGGGATTGTCGGCGGGATGGTCTGCACGGTAATGCGCGCCGCGGCTTTCGCGCCGGCCTGCGGCGGCAGCTGCAACCAGCAGCGCCGTGGTCGCCATGTTGCGCAGGGCAAGGCTGGTGCTCTCGCGCTCCAGCTTCGCCAGCGTGATGACGGCCTCCGCCAGCTTGTCACTGTCGCGAACGACGCCGACCTGCATACTCATGAGATCGCGCAGCGCCTTGCGTGCGAACGGCGGCACCGGGCCACCTGTTTCCGTCACGAGTTCCGGCAGGAACGGCTGTCGGAGCCGCGATCGTCTGGCCCGCAACGTCCTCGGCGATCCGCGCCGCATAGACGACCGCTTCCAGCAGCGAATTGGAGGCGAGCCGGTTGGCGCCATGTGCGCCGGTCGACGATACCTCGCCGGCGGCCCACAGGCCCTGCAGAGAGCTGCGTCCGCGGGCGTCCACTGCGATGCCCCCCATGTGGTAATGCGCGGCCGGCGCGATCGGGATCGGCTGCCGCGTCGGATCGATCCCGGCCGCCATGCAGAACTGGTACACGGTCGGGAATTTTTCGGCGAAGTCGTCGCCCAGCGCTTCGCGTGCGTCAAGAAATGCGCCGCGGCCGGCGGCGATCTCGGCTGCCACGCCGCGCGCGACGATGTCGCGCGGTGCGAGCTCGGCCAGCGTATGCCGCGGCAGCATGAAACGCTGGCCGCGCCGGTTGACCAGGATCGCTCCTTCGCCGCGCAGCGCCTCGGTGACGAGCGGCGACGGATCGCGGCCGGCCATCATCGCGGTGGGGTGGAATTGCACGAATTCGGGATCGGCGATGATGGCGCCGGCCCGCGCCGCGATAGCAAGTCCTACTCCGCTCGCCTCCTGCGGATTGGTCGTGACCGCGTAGAGATGACCGATGCCGCCGGTTGCCAGCACCACCGCGCGCGAGGCGATCACGACAGGCTTGGCGTCGATGCCGTCGAGCTTGCGGAGCTGCAGTCCGATGACTGCGCCATCGTCGGTCAGCAGCGCTTCCGCGGCAAGACCTTCGATCAGATGGATCGAGGGCGTGTTGCGCACCGCGGCGACCAGCGCCGCAACGATCGCCTGTCCGGCCATGTCGCCGCGCACGCGTACGATGCGGCGGGCCGAATGTGCCGCCTCGCGGCCCACGGCGAGCCGGCCGTTTACATCGCGGTCGAAGGGAACGCCGCAACTGAGCAAGTCCTCGATCCGCGCCGGTGCCTCGCGGGCGATGCCGAGCGCGATGTCCGCGTCGACCAGGCCGCCGCCGGCCGCAATGGTGTCTGCGGCATGCGCCTCCGGCGTGTCGCCTTCGGCGACCGCGGCGGCGATGCCCCCCTGTGCCCAGGCGCTGGAGGCGCCATCGCCGAGCGGCGCGGCCGAGATCAAGGTCACCGGCCGCGGCGCCAGCTTCAGCGCGCAGAACAGTCCGGCCAGACCGGCGCCGACGATCACGACATTTCCGCGGGTTTCGATCAGATCATGAGTTTGCTGATCCATGGTTCTATCCGTCTCGTTGGTTCCGGTCGTTCGGAAGGTCAGGCTAAGCAGGCGCGCGTTAGTCTTTCTTTCGCGACATCGGTCGTTGTTTAGTTGTGTTTGGCTACAAAACGCCGCCGTGTTGGCGGTCGCTCTCGCCCTGGCTGTGTCCGATATTCGGTTCGCGCGCCCTATGCCTAATGAGGTGTTGTGATTAGTTGCGCAGGTTGATCATTCGCTCGATCGGCTTTCGCGCCCGCGCGGCGATGGCGGGATCGATGGTCACTTCCCCGCGCAGGTCCAGCAGGCAATCGAGGATGTTCGCCAGCGTGATCCGCTTCATGTGCGGACACAGATTACAGGGCTGCACCATCTCGATGTCGGGCAGCTCGGCGCGCACATTGTCGGCCATCGAGCACTCCGTGATCAGCATCACGCGCCGCGGATGATGCTTGCGGACCCAGTCGATCATATGCGCGGTCGAGCCGGTAAAATCCGCTTCCGCCAGCACGTCGGGCGGGCACTCCGGATGCGCGATGATCTGGACCGACGGATCGGCGTCACGGAAGGCGCGTAGTTCGTCGCCGGTAAAGCGCTCATGCACCTCGCAGGCGCCTTTCCAGGCGATGATCTTCACGCTGGTCTTCGAGGCGACGTAGCGGGCCAGATACTGGTCCGGCAGGAAGATCACCTCCGGTGCATTGAGGCTCTCCACCACCTGCACCGCGTTGGAGGACGTGCAGCAGATGTCGACCTCCGCTTTCACCTCGGCCGAGGTGTTGACATAGGCGACGACCGGAATGCCGGGAAAACGTGCGCGCAACAGCCGCACGTCGGCCCCGGTGATGGAGGCGGCAAGCGAGCAGCCGGCACGGGAATCCGGGATCAGCACCCGCTTGTCCGGATTGAGCAGCTTTGCGGTCTCGGCCATGAAGTGCACGCCGCACTGGACGATGATGTCGGCTTTCACCTTGGTGGCTTCGACAGCGAGCTGCAGCGAGTCGCCCTTGATGTCGGCGACGCAGTGGAAGATCTCGGGCGTCTGGTAGTTGTGCGCCAGGATCACTGCATTGCGCGCAGCTTTCAGCTCGTTAATGGCCGCGATGACGGGCGCCATCGTTGGCCATTCCACCGGCGGAATCACGGTGCTGACCCGGTCATAGAGATGCGCGGTCGCGCGGCGGACCTCAGGTGTCCATTGGAGTGAGGGTCGGGGCAGGGGAGCACCGCCACCGGCGGCTGGCGGCCGTTCTGGACTTGCGGGCTGGCGCAGCCCGCTTGGTGCGATGTCCTCGGGACCATAAAGTGCCGCAATCGGCATTGGAGCCTCCTTCGTTATATGCTCGTATTGAGCATATTGAGCACGCAAAACACTCATCCGCTTGATCCTCAGCCACACCGTGATTGCGGAGCTTCCGCGACCTCCCTCGGGTGGACTGACGTGCCATATATCCTCAGTAAGAGCAAAAGAAAGATAGCATGGTTGCTGCGGTCTCGCCAGCGGCGACATTCTCAACAAATCGTCAATGCGCTGCCGCCGGTCCCGCTCCCAGATCCCAGCCGCCAAATGCCATTGAAATTTTTAATTCGCTTGATTGGGATTTTCATGCAAATGCATTAAACGACGAGCAGGTCGTCGCGCTAAGCCGGGCGCGGGTAGCAGGGGAGAGGACGCATGGCGACGGAAGCAACGGGCATCGGCGCATCGCAGCCTGCCGCCGCGACCTGGCGCACCCCGCTCGTCATCATCGTCTGCGGCTGCGCCATTGCGCTGTTGAGCTTCGGGCCGCGCGCGACGATCGGCTTCTTCGTGCAGCCGATGAGCCGCGAGTTTGGCTGGGGGCGCGACGTGTTCGGTCTCGCGATTGCGGTGCAGAACCTGTTGTGGGGTCTCGGCCAGCCGCTGGCCGGCGCGATCGCCGACCGCTTCGGCGTGCTGCGCGTGATCTGCGTCGGCGCGCTGCTCTATGCCGCCGGCCTGGTGATGATGCGCTATTCGGCAACGCCGCTGTCGCTCAACATCGGCGCCGGCGTGCTGGTGGGCTTCGGCCTGTCGGGCTGCTCGTTCAACCTGGTGCTGTCGGCCTTCAGCAAGTTGCTGCCGCCCGAGCGACGTGGCCTCGCGCTCGGCGCCGGCACCGCCGCCGGCTCACTCGGCCAGTTCCTGTTCGCGCCGTTCGGTGTGGCGCTGATCGACAATTTCGGCTGGCAGAGCGCGCTGATGGTGTTCGCCGCCCTGATGCTGTTCATCGTACCGCTGTCGCTTGCGATCGCGACGCCGCCGGCCGCCGAGACCAAGCTGACTGATGCCGAGCATCAGTCGTTCACGACAGCGCTGATGGAGGCGTTCGGCCATCGCTCCTACGTTTTGCTGGTGCTCGGCTTCTTCACCTGCGGCTTCCAGCTCGCCTTCATCACAGTGCATCTGCCGGCTTTCCTGGTCGACCGCGGCCTCACCGCGCAGGTTGGCGGCTGGGTGATCGCCGCGATCGGCCTGTTCAACATCATCGGCTCGCTCAGCGTCGGCTGGCTGCAGAGCCGGCTGCCCAAGCGCTACATCCTGTCCTTCATCTATTTCACCCGCGCACTGGCGACCTTGGCCTTCATCTCGTTCCCGGTGACGGCGACTTCGGCCATCGCCTTTGGTGCAATCTCCGGCCTGGCCTGGCTGTCGACAGTGCCGCCGACCTCGTCGCTGGTCGCGCTGATGTTCGGCACCCGCTGGATGGCGACCTTGTACGGCTTTGCCTTCGTCAGCCATCAGGTCGGTGGCTTCCTCGGCGTCTGGCTTGGCGGCGTCGTGTTCGAGCGCTACGGGTCGTATACACCGATCTGGTGGCTCTCGATCCTGTTCGGCGTGCTGTCCGCCCTGATCAATCTGCCGATCGTCGAAAAGCCGGTCGAACGGGCCGTTGCGCAGCCGGCCTGATGCGATAAAACCCCTGCAAGCGCGAGAGTTCAGGGAGGTTGTCGTGGCGACATTCAAGGCGATGAGGATCGACAAGGCGGACAAGGGCACCACGGCCGCGCTGACGCAGTTCGACGAGGCCGAACTGATGGACGGCGACGTCACCGTGCGCGTCGCATGGTCCACCCTGAACTACAAGGACGGACTCGCGCTCACCGGCAAGGCACCGGTGGTGCGCCGTTTCCCGATGATCGCCGGGATCGATTTTGCCGGCACGGTCGAGCAATCCAGCCATCCGGCCTGGAAGGCCGGCGACCAGGTGATCTGCACCGGCTGGGGCATGGGCGAGACGCATCTCGGCGCCTATGCCGAGAAGGCGCGCGTCAAGGGCGACTGGCTGGTTGGCCTGCCGGACGGCCTTTCGGCGCGCGAGGCGATGGCGATCGGCACCGCCGGCTTCACCGCAATGCTCTCGGTGCTGGCGCTGGAGAAGCAGGGCGTAACCCCGCAAAGCGGTCCGGTGGTCGTCACCGGCGCCGCGGGCGGCGTCGGCTCGGTTGCGACCTCTGTGCTCTCCAAGCTCGGCTATCACGTCATCGCGTCGACCGGCCGGTCTGCGGAAGCGGATTATCTCAAGCATCTCGGCGCCGCCGAGGTGATCGACCGCAACGAGCTGTCGGGACCGGCCAAGCCGCTCGCCAAGGAACGCTGGGCGGGAGGGGTCGACAGCGTCGGCTCGACCACGCTCGCCAACCTGTTGTCGATGACCAGATATGGCGGGGCGATCGCCGCCTGCGGGCTCGCGGCCGGTATGGACCTGCCGTCCTCGGTGGCACCGTTCATTCTGCGCGGCGTAGCGCTGCTCGGTATTGATTCGGTGATGTGCCCGCTCGCACCGCGCAAAGCCGCCTGGGCGCGGCTGGCGCAGGACCTGGACCGGTCAAAACTCTCTGAAATCACTCATGAAATCGGCCTTGAGCAGGTCGCGGCGGTGGCCCCGCAGATCCTCGCCGGCCAAGTTCGTGGTAGACTTTTGGTAAAAATTTCCTGAGCACGTTCAGACTTTACCAACCAAGCTGCTCCAATCTTGCCATGGTTGGTATGGTAAGCATCGGGTAAAAGGACCATCGCCTTGCCCGCTGGTAGTTTTTCTGGGGTTGGAGTGACAGCATGCTTGCGCGTTTTCTGTTGGGGACCGTCACCGCGGGCGCCGTGATCGCTCCCGCGCTTGCCGGGTCGATGACGGCCGAAGAGGCGCGCAAATTCGTGGCCGGCAAGGTGTTCGCCTTCACCTGTTTCGATGGCACCCGTGGTGCAGGACGCATCCTCGACGACATGGGCGCCGCCGGCGCCGTGCAGATCGCCGGCTCGGGTCCGATCCGCCATGTCCGGCTGCCGGGCAACACGCTGCAGATCCGCGGCAACAATGTTTGCGCTTCGCTGAAGGGCCTGCCGTTCGAGCCCTGCTTCAATCTCGACAAGAAGGATGACCGCAGCTTCCGTGGCTCCGTCTCGGGCTTCGGCTTCGCCTATTGCGACTTCCAGCATCAGGGCGGCGCGACGATGCTGATGGCGCGCGCGGTCGCAAAATCGCATGGGTCGCACGGCCCCCGCGCGGCCGCCGACAACTCGCATGCCGAGGTTACCACGCATGTGGAGACGCCGCGTGTCGAGAGCGCGAAGATCGAGCCGATCAGGTCCGAGCCGGACCGGACCGGATCGATCAAGGCCGATGCAGCCAAAGCTGAAGCTGCCAAGGCTGAGACGGCCAAGGCTGAAGCTACGAAGGCTGAAGCTACGAAGGCCGAAACCACCAAGGCCGAGAGCAAGCCGGCCGAGCAGGGCGCGCCGGAGCTGCGTCGCTCGACGGACTAATTATTTGTCGACGTGCCGCGTTGCTTTGCCGAAGCGCTCAACGCACCTCATCATACATAGTTAGAAAAATTCCCTCGGCGACGATGTGGAATGCATCGTCGTGCCGTAATTCTACGGTGCCTTGAATTCAGGCATCGGTAGCGACTCTCGTTTCAGTCTGAGCGCGGGGGGTGGCCCAAACGAAAGGGTCGATTATGTCGCTTTACTTTTTTCGCATCAGCCAGGGGCGCTACTCGGGCGCTGCCGATCAGCCTTACGAATGCGCCAGCCGCGAGTTGGCCTGGAGCGAATTGACGGCCGTCTGCGCCGATTTGATCGGAGGTATCTCGCGTAGCCTGCAGAAGGATGCCGAGTGGCGGATGGAGCTGCTCGACGAGGCCAAGCAGCCGGTGTTCCGCATTCGCCTCGTCGCCGAGTCCATCGGTTAACAAACTCTCCCATGCGTCATGCATGCCGGCTGGTCGTGGACTTGCTTCGGACCGGCCGCGCATTCGCGCTTCCACGACGGACGGCTTAGGCCGATCAACGTGGTTGTATTAACCCCGTAATTCTACGGCTCGGTTAATTAACTCCGACTTCGGTCATTAAAATCAAGGTTCCGGTTGGAATTCCTATCGCACCTTGCTTCTTGAGTGCGGTCGGTTCTGCGGGCGGCCGAGAGGTCGCAGCCGGATCGCTCCAAGGAGCTTTACTCGCTTTTTGGAGATATCGCATGGCCCAGATGTCAATTCGCGCCAAGATCATTGCCGTTATCGTCTTCATGCTTGCAACGATGTCAGGTCTCGGCACCCTCGCCATTTCCAGCATGCGTTCGATCAATGCCCACACCGTGGACCTCGCGGACAACTGGCTGCCAAGCGTGCGGGCGATCGGCGAGCTGCGCGCCGACATCAATCTGCTGCGCATCGCGCTACGCGCCCAGGTCATGTCCGAAACCATCGAGACCAAGCAGGCGGCCGACAAGCGCATTGCCGGTGTTCTCGAAGCGATCGAGAAGGATCGCAAAAACTATGAACCGATGATCACCTCGACTGAGGAACGCGCCGTTTACGACAAGTGGGCCCAGGCCTGGGACAAGTACATCGTCGGCGTCCACGAGGTCATGGACGAGTCGCACAAGAGTGTCGGCCGGCTGCCCCACGACGCCAATGAGCTTCTGAACAACTCGGTCGCGACGATCGCGCGCGCCGCGGACAACTACTTCGTGCAGGACATCGAGCTGAACGACAGGGGTGCCAAGGAGGCGACTCGCGAGGCGAGCGAGAGCTATTTCAGGGCGTTCTGGCTCGTGATGCTCATCATCGGAATAGCGATGGTCGCCGGCATGATGGTTGGCGTCTCACTGGTGCGCAACGTGTCGCGGGGCATCGCCGATGTCGTCAAGCCGATGCAGGAGCTCAGCAATGGTAATCTGTCGGCCGAAGTCACGCATCGCGGCGAGCCGACCGAGATCGGCGTCATGGCGGACACGCTGCAGGTCTTCAAGGAGGCGCTGATCGCGAAGAAGGCCGCGGACGACGCGGCCGCGCGCGATGCACAAGCCAAGATCGAGCGCAGCCAGCGCGTCGACAACATCACCCGTCAGTTCGAGACCGTGGTCGGCGAAATCGTCCATACCGTGTCGTCGGCGTCGGTCGAGCTCGAGCATTCCGCGACCTCATTGTCGTCGACCGCGACCCGCTCGCAGGAAATCTCCACCGTCGTGGCAGGCGCATCCGAGGAAGCATCCACCAACGTTCAGTCGGTGGCGTCGGCGACCGAGGAGCTGTCCTCGTCGATCACCGAGATCAGCCGCCAGGTCCAGGAATCCTCGCGCGTGGCCCGCGAGGCGGTCGAACAGGCACGCACGACCAATGATCGGGTCGGCGAGCTGACGACGGCCGCCGCGCGCATCGGGGATGTCGTCGAGCTGATCAACTCCATTGCAGGACAGACGAATCTTCTCGCGCTCAACGCGACCATCGAGGCGGCGCGGGCCGGCGAGGCCGGCAAAGGCTTTGCGGTCGTCGCGACCGAAGTGAAGGCGCTCGCCGAGCAGACCGCGAAGGCGACTGATGAGATCGGCCAGCAGGTCGCCGGCATCCAGAACGCGACGCAAGAGTCGGTCAGCGCCATCAAGGCGATTTCAGGCACCATCGCAACGCTGTCGGAAATCTCCGCGGCGATCGCGGCGGCGGTCGAGCAGCAGGGCGCCGCGACCATGGAGATCTCGCGCAACGTGCAGAACGCGGCGGCCGGCGCAGAGCAGGTGTCGTCGAGCGTGGTCGACGTGCAGCGCGGCGCGACGGAGACGGGCAGCGCGTCGTCGCAGGTGCTGAGCGCCGCCAAGCTGCTCGCGAAAGACAGCGATCGCCTGAACCACGAAGTGGCCAGGTTCCTGGAGAACGTGCGCGCCGCCTGATCGCTACGCCGTCGGGGCGGTCGCCGGTGGCGGCCGCCTGCGGAACAGGACCTTCTGGTACAGCCAGCCAATCGCCACCAACACCAGCCCGAGGCCGATGAAGGACAGCGCGCGGTAGACGCCTTCCAAGGTCGACATGTCGACCACGAAGGCCTTCAGGATGGTGAGCGTAATCACCGCCGCCGAAGCGAGGCGGGCGCGCTGCGACTGCACCAGCACGCCGATGCCGAGCAGGATTACGCCGAAGGCGAGCCAGGCGATCGAGTAGGTGTATTGCTCGGCATCACTGGTCAGCCCGTCCATCAGGAGAGGGCCTTGATAGAGCCGGCGGATCTCCAGGCTCACATAGGACAGAGCAAGGATCAGCGCGCCGGCCGCGAGGCTGTTGGCGTAGATGATGCTGCGCCGGCCGGCGACCGCGTAGGACAACAACAGCATCAGCACCGCCGGCAGCGCATAGGCGAGCAGCAGCAGGTTGATGATGCTGCCGTTGATCTCGACGGAGGAGACCATCGGGTTCTCCAGCATCAGCAGCCCGCCGGCAGCGCCGAGGCCGGCGAGCACGGTCAGCACCACGGCGCCGATGTCATGAACGAGACTCCCGCTGCGCACGCATAGCCGCTCCAGGCCGATCGCCATCGCGAGCCAGACGGAGACGTCGAGCCCGACTTCCGCGAGCGACGGCACCGCGAGCATGTCGCCGCCATTGACCGCGTGGCGGATCTCGAGGCTGGCAAGCAGCACCGTGAACAGGATTGCTGCGGCCTCGACCGCGCGGAGCGGCGCATCGTCGCCGCGCCGGCGCATCAGATAGCTCGCGCCCCAGAATGAGGCGGCCGGCACGCCATAGCCCCACAGCAGCCAGTTGAAGATTGGCGTCGTGCCGACGTCGTCGCCGACGATGCGGGGATCGTAGCCGACCCGCGCCACCACGATGCCGGCGAGCAGCGCGGCGAGCGTACGCAGGAACGGGATCGGTCGCTGGTCGGCGACCCAGGCGGTGCCGAGCGCAGTCAAGGCCAGCGCGATCGTCAGCCAGCCTCTGTCGAGCGCAAACGTCAGGGCCAGCGCCAGCGCCGCCAGCGTGCCGGTCGCAAACAGCGCGGTGGAGACCGCAAGGCCGGGACGGTCCTCGCGGCGGGTCAATGCCTCGGTCGCAGCCGCAAAAGCCGCGGCGAGCACGACGGCGAGCATGGCGAACGGAATCGAACGATCGAGATGAGCGATGCGCGCATCAAGTGCGACCAGCAGCGCCAGCGGCGTGAATACACCGGCTGCCGACCACACCACGGGATTGGTTGTATTGCGCGAGCGTCCCTGCGCGAGGAAGCCGGCACCGCCAAATCCGGCCGCGAACAAGCCGGCGGCCACGAGATGCAAGGTGACGGATTCGCCGGTCGGGCTCGGGCTCATGTCAGGCAGCGCACCCGGCAACACCAGCATGTCCGGATTGGCGCGCACCGCCCATTCGACGAACACCAGGAATACCGTCGCGGCCGCGGCGCCGACGCTGCCGGTGGCGGATGGTGCGCGCCAGGAGATCGCGAGGCTCGCTGCGACGAGCAATGTGAAGGCGATCATCGCAACGTCGTCATGGCGGCTTGCAAGCACGATCAGCATTGCGCCGAGCAGATAGATCGACAGCGCGACCGAAGAGACCGGCTCGATGTTGTCGTCGGCCGCCTCGGGGCCGAACAGCAAGCCGCAGACCACGATCAGTGCGGCGAGCGCAAAGCCGGCGAGGACGTGGAAGGCATGCGGCGCCACCATCGACTGGCCGCAATCGAGGCAGGGCAGCGTCCATAGCAACGCCAGCAGGATCGTGGTGATGGCGAGCCAGCGCCACAGCCGCACCCGCGCCAGCGCGAAGGCCGCAGCCGTCACGACCGCGAGGTAGATGTAGAGCGCCCAGTAATTCGGCTCACCCGAGGAGACCAGCGCCGGCGTGACGAAGGCAGCGGCGATGCCCAGCCCTGCGAGTGCCGGACCGTGCAGGAGTGCCGCGGCGAGCGTGCCGAGCGCGACCAGGCCGAGCAGGATGAAGGCCGCAGGCGGCGGTAGGAAGTCGTACAACGCATAGGCTGCATAAACAGTGGCGAAGGCGACCGCGGTGCCGGCCGCAGTCAGCATCGCCGGAATGTTGGCGATCGGCGTTGCGGCGATCTGCGCGATGCTTTCCTTGCGCCGGCTCCATTCGCCAGCCGCGAGCAGGCCCGCTGCAAACAACGCGCCCAGCGCGACACGCACCTCGGGCCCAACGAGGCCGGCCTCGATCGAATAGCGCACCATGAAGAAGCCGCCGAGCGCCAAGGTCAGCCCGCCGATCCAGACTACCCAGCGGGTGCCGATCCGCTCCTCGAAGCCGGGCGTGGCCGGCGGCGGCAGTGGTGGCGGTGGGACAGCGGCTACTTCGGCTTCGTCGGATGCCGCCGCGGCGAGCGTGGCGTCCAGCGCCGCCAATGTGCTCTCGCGGGGATCGGGCGCGGCCGTCGCGTCCGGGGCCAAGGGCGTTTCGCTCGGCAGGGGCGGCGGTACGGGCACTCCGAGGCCAGCTCCTTCAGCGCTCGCGCGCGCAGCCTCCAGCCGGTCGAGCCGCTTGCGGAGCAGGGCCGTTTCACCCGCGGTGTTGTGCGCATAGATCAGCGCGCCGGCGGCAGTCCCGAGCGCGAGCAGATCGAGAGAATCGAGCATGTGATATCCGCGTTGTCCGAGAAGAGCGTTCAATGCCGCGCGCGGACGCGCAGGCCCGGCGCCGGCCGTTCCTGCAGCACCTCGCGACGGAAGCGGAACAGCGCGGCCGGCCGTCCTCCGGTTTGTGTCGATGTCAGGCCGGTCGGTTCGACCAGCGCAGTATTTTCCACCAGCCGGCGAAAATTCTGCTTGTGCAGATGCCGCCCGGAGATCGCCTCCACCGTGTGCTGCAGTTCAGTGAGTGTGAATTCGTCGCGCAGAAGTTCAAACACCACGGGCCGGTATTTCAGCTTGGCGCGCAGCCGCGCGATTGCCGTGGCGAGAATGCGCCGGTGGTCGAAGCGCATGGAGATACCGAGTGGAGGCTGCGATGGACGCGCCAATGCCGCGGGCCGGCCGTCGCGGCGTGCTTCTTCCACCAGGCCGGCCTCATACATCAGCTCGTAGCGGTCAAGCACGCGCTCCTCGTCCCAGGGCGCGCCGTCGGTGCCGAAATAGAGCCGCACGCGATCCTTGCGCGACAACGGGCGCAGCGGCGCGTCGGTCTCGCTCTCCGCCGCCCAAGCGGTGAGCTCGGGCAGGATGTCGCGCGCGATGATCTCCGGCGGCTGCTTGCGCCAGTCTTCCCAGGGAAAGAAGCGGTACCACGGCGCGAAGCTGGCGCCGGGCGCGTGGATGGCTTCGTCGGTGACCCGCGTCAGCGCCAGATAGCCGATCGAGGCGACATGCACCTCGGTGTCGCCGGGCTGCGCATGGCGGCCGCGGTCGCCGAAGGTATAGAGCTGCTCGACATAGCCGAGCCGCAAGCCCGTCTGCTCCTCGACCCAGGCGCGCAGGCCGATCTCGAAGGTGCGGTGGCGCAGCGCGTCGAACGGACCGAACGGCAGCCCGGTCAGGCCATCCTCGCCGGCCGCGGTGAGGATCATCGGCTCGTTGCTGTTGGTCTGGCCGTTCGCTTGGCCGTTCATGGCGACGATCGCGGCGGTCAGCCCGATCTCGATTGGCGTCAGCAGCTGGTCGCTCATTCCAGGTCGATGCGGAAGGGCTGACCTTCGGTCAGCATGTTGCCGGGGCCGATGGCGTCGAGCGCGCGCAGCATGCGCCCCTCGCGCCCCAACGCCTTGTCGGCGAGGCTGACGATCAGGCGGTTGGGGGAGGCGATCGGCGACGCCGCGCGGATGCTTCGCGCGATCGCAAGCTCATCGCGCTGCGGATTGAGCGCGCAGGCCGCGGCAAAGGCGCTCGCGGTGGAGCGGCTGATGCCGGCATAGCAATGCACCACCAGCGGCGCGCCGCGGCCCCAGCCGCGGACGAAATCGAGCACCTGCGCGACATGATGCTCCGACGGTGCGACGAAACCTTCCAGCTCCTCGTTGATGTCGTCCATCGACACTTTGAGGTGATTCTCGGCCAGGATCGTGTCGGGCCGCGCCACCTGCTCGACATTGGCCATCACCGTCAGCACATGGCTGGCGCCGGTGCGGCGGACGGTCTCTGGCAGAGCGGCGAGCGAGCAGACGTGGATCATGGAATTTCCCTTGCGCCGCGATTATAGGCCGGCGGGCAGGGCGGTGAAAGCGGGTTGCACAGTGGGCCGGTGAGGTTCGGCCGATGTGACGCTACCCTATTTCGGCATCGGCAGTGCACCCTCTCCCCTTGTGGGAGAGGGTGCCGGAGATGCGCAGCATCGGAGGCGGGTGAGGGGTCTGTCTCCGCGGAGAGAAACCCCTCACCCGGCACGCATTTCGCTTCGCTCATGCGTGCCACCCTCTCCCGCAAGGGGAGAGGGTAGACCGCATCGGTGGCAATAGCTCGAATCCAGCTAACAGCGTTCAAACCTGCAGCGCGTTGAAGCGCTCCAGAAACTGCTTCTCCGCCTTGGCTGCGGTCCACGGCGTCAGATAGGCTTCGCGCACGGCGTCGGGCAGGCCGGGATCGCGGCCGAACAGCCGCTTGGCCTCGCTTTCCGAGAAGCCGGCGAGCAAGGTCGCTTCGAGATAGGCCGCGCCGCGGTCGGCGGCCTTGATCTGCTTTTCGATCTCGGATGCGAGCACCGGCGGTAGCGAGAAGCGGATGTGGATCGCGGCCAGCAGCCGCTTCTCGATCGATTTGTAGCCGTCGCCGAGCGCGGCCTTGAACGGCGAGATCATGTCGCCGATGACGTATTCCGGTGCGTCGTGCAGCATCGCAGCGAGCCGCAGGCGGTCGTCGGCCTCGGGATCCTCCGCGCACATGATGGTCTCGACCAGCAGCGTGTGCTGCGCCACCGAGAAGATGTGCGCGCCTGAGGTCTGGCCGTTCCAGCGCGCGACGCGCGCCAACCCATGGGCGATGTCGGCGATCTCGACGTCGAGCGGCGAGGGATCAAGCAGATCGAGCCTGCGGCCGGACAGCATGCGCTGCCAGACCCGGCTTGGGCCGGTCATGGCCTTGCGTGCGCTCATTTGACTTTGAGGCCGGTCGTCTTAAGCCCAGTATTTCTAAGTCTTGGCGCGCGGCGCTTGCCGCTGCAGGTCTCGTGGCAGAAGCAGGTGACGAGATGGTCGTTGACCAGGCCGGTCGCCTGCATGAAGGCGTAGACGATGGTTGGGCCGACGAACTTGAAGCCCCGTGCGGAGAGCTCCTTGGAGACCTTGATCGACAGCGGCGTCGAGGCCGGCACGCTGGCCGTGCTCTTGAACTGATTGACCTTCGGCTGGCCGCCGACGAAGTCCCACAGGAATTTCGAGAAGCCCGGACCTTCCTCCTGGATTTTCAGCCAGCCCTTGGCGCTGAGAATCGTGCCCTCGATCTTGGCGCGGTTGCGGACGATGCCGACATCGTTCATCAGCGCGTGGATTTTCTTGTCGGTGTAGCGCGCGATCTTCTCGGGCTGGAAATCGTCGAAGGCGCGGCGGAAATTGTCGCGCTTGCGCAAGATCGTGATCCAGGACAATCCGGCCTGGAAGCCGTCGAGAATCAGCTTCTCGTAGAGCGCGCGGTCGTCATATTCCGGCACGCCCCATTCGGTGTCGTGATAGGCGACATAGAGCGGATCTTCGCCGGGCCAGGGGCAACGCGTCAGCCCGTCAGCATGGAGACGTGCGGTGCCGCTCATGCCACGGTCTGCTTCGCTGCGGGTTGCAGGATGGCAGCGTCGGCGATGCGCAAAGCGCGCCCGGCTGCGGTCAGCGCCTGACCGGCCGCGAGCGCGTCGGCGACGCGATCGATCCGGATCAGCGCGATGCCGGTCTCGCCGGCCGCCGTGCCCATTGTGCCGACGCTCTTGTCGCCGGCCATGATCGGTGTGCCGGGCTCGGGCGCCGGTCCCTCGAGCAGCACTTGGGCCGTGCGGGTGCGCGCGGTGCCACGGTGATGCATCCGGCTCACGACCTCCTGGCCGACATAGCAGCCCTTGCCGAGGTCGACGCCGTGCAGCAGGTCCATGTTGGTCTCATGCGGGAAGGCGTCGCCATAGGCGAAGTCGAGTCCGCCGCGTGGCACGCTCTGGCCGATGCGATACGCCTCATAGGTGCCGGCGTCGACGAGCTCGGCGCCGATCTGCTTGGCGATATCAGGCGCCGCCGCCTCGGTGCTCGGAATCCGCCAGCCGAGCGCCGCCTGCCGCGGATCGGCAAAGGCAAGCTCCGGCGTGCTTGCGAGGTTGCCATCCCACGCCGCGACCACGCCGAGGCGATTCGAAAGGTTCTCGACCACGACCTTGGCGCGCAGGCGGTAAAGCTTGAGCTTGTCGGCGAGCGGCTGCGCCAGCGCGCGCGGGCAATCGAGCAGGAAGCGCTCGCCTGCATCTGACGGCGCCTGCAGGATCAGGAAGTCGACTGTTATCTTGCCCTGTGGCGTCAGCAGCGCGCCAAAGCGCGCCTGGCCCGGCGTGAGCTGGGTGACGTCCGTGGTCAGGAGCCCGTTCAGGAACTTCCGTGCATCCTCGCCGCTGACCTCGACCACGCCGCGGTCGGGCAGAAACGCCGCTTTCATGTGCGAAAAAACCTCTTGCGACAGATCAACCCCGAACGTAAGCCGCCTGGACGGAAACGACAAGGTCCGCAGTCGCGGGTACGGAACACGACATGAGCCAGCGCTTCGACGTCATTCTGAAATCCGGCACCGTGGTCAATCAGGACGGCGAGGGTGTCCGGGACATCGGCGTCACCGACGGCCGCATTGCCGAGATCGGCAATCTCGGCGACGCGTCGGCTGCCGAAATGATCGACTGCAAGGGCCTGCACGTGCTGCCCGGGGTGATCGATACCCAGGTGCATTTTCGCGAGCCGGGGCTCACGCACAAGGAAGACCTCGAAAGCGGTTCGCGCAGCGCCGTGATGGGCGGCGTGACCGCGGTGTTCGAGATGCCGAATACCAATCCGCTGACGGTGACCGAGGAAGCTTTTACCGCGAAGGTCGCGGCTGGCCGCCATCGCATGCACTGCGACTTCGCCTTCTTCATCGGCGGCACCCGCGAGAATGTCGACCAGCTTCCCGTGCTCGAGCGCGCCGAAGGCTGCGCCGGGGTCAAGGTGTTCGTAGGCTCCTCGACCGGCTCGCTGCTGGTGGAGGACGACGACAGCCTGCGCCGCATTTTTCAAGTGATCCGCCGCCGCGCCGCTTTTCACGCCGAGGATGAGTACCGGCTGAACGCGCGCAAGGACGAGCGGATCGAGAATGATCCGCGCTCGCATCCGGTGTGGCGCGACGAGACCGCGGCGCTGCTGGCGACCGAGCGGCTGGTCAAGCTCGCGCATGAGACCGGCAAGCGCATCCACGTGCTGCACATCACGACCAAGCAGGAGATCGCGTTCCTGCGCGACCACAAGGATGTCGCCTCCGTCGAGGCCACACCGCATCACCTGACCATGGCCGCGCCCGAATGCTATGAGCGGCTCGGCTCGCTTGCGCAGATGAATCCGCCGGTCCGCTCGGCCGAGCATCGCGAGGCGATCTGGCGCGGCATCGAGCAGGGCATCGTCGATATCCTCGGCTCCGACCATGCGCCGCACACGCTGGAGGAAAAGGCCAAGGCCTATCCCGGCTCGCCCTCGGGCATGACCGGCGTGCAGACGCTGGTGCCGATCATGCTCGACCACGTCAATGCCGGGCGGCTGTCGCTGCAGCGTTTCGTCGATCTCACCAGCGCAGGTCCCGCGCGGCTCTACAACATCGCCTGCAAGGGCCGCATCGCCGCCGGCTACGACGCCGATTTCACCGTCGTCGATCTGAAGCGCAGCGAGACCATCACCAACAAATGGGTGGCCTCGCGCGCCGGCTGGACGCCCTATGACGGCCTGCGCGTCACCGGCTGGCCGGTCGGCACCGTCGTGCGCGGCAAGCGCGTGATGTGGCAGGGCGAGCTGCTGACAGCCTCGACCGGCGAGCCGGTGCGGTTTCTGGAGACGCTGAAGGCGTAGTTCTCGTCATACTCAGCGGTCATCCCCCGCGCATGCGGGGATCCAGTACGCCGCGGCTTCTCGGTGAAGCACTGCCGCCTCTGGAATACTGGGTCCCCCGGACAAGCCGGGGGACGACAGCGGAGCAAAATCGCTTTGCTTCGCCTCGTTCGCCAAGCAGCCGCTTATTCCCCAGTACTCATAAAATAATCCCATCATCTGCTGTTGCCTGCCGCATTGCCGGCAACGTAACCTGCGATGCATCGATGCGCGCGGGATTTTGCGCCAAAACAACAGTCGGCCGGGAGGCATCCAATGAAGAAGCTCGCAACCGGGCTGTGTGCGTTTGTGCTGTTCGCCACCGCCGTGCAGGCGCAGACCGTGAAGGATTTCCTGGCCGCGGTGATGCCGAAATGGACCGCGCCGTTCGAGCCGTTCCGCCTCATCGGCAACATCTATTATGTCGGCACCGATGGCATCGCGGTTTATGTCATCAAGACCTCTGAAGGCCTGATCCTGATGGACACCGCGGTTCCGCAATCGACCGGCATGATCAAGGCCAACGTCGCCAAGCTCGGCTTCAAGGTGGCCGACATCAAATACATCCTGAACAGCCACGCGCATTTCGATCACACCGGCGGCTTTGCCGAGATCAAGCAGGAGACCGGCGCGCAGCTCATCGCCGGCGAGCGCGACAAGCCGCTGCTCGAAGGCGGCTACTATCCGGGCGACGAGAAGGACACCGACATCAGCTTTACGCCTGTGAAGGTGGATCGCGCGGTGAAGGAGGGCGATAAGGTCACGCTCGGCGACACCACGCTGACGGCGCATTCCATGCCGGGGCATACGCCCGGCTGTACCAGCTGGGAGATGACGGTCAAGGACGGCGACAAGGACCGCGATGTGCTGTTCTTCTGCTCAGGCACGGTGGCGATGAACCGACTGGTCGGCGAGCCGACCTATCCCGGCATCGTCGATGATTACCGCGCCACCTTTGCCAAGGCCATGACGATGAAGCCCGACGTGCTGCTCGGCCCGCATCCGGAGGTCTATGGCATGCAGGCAAAGCGCGCGCAGATGAAGGACGGTGCACCGAACCCCTTCGTCAAGCCCGGCGAGCTCGCCACCTACGTGGCAGGGTTGGAGCAGGACTTCGACAAGCAGTTGGCGAAGCAGACGGCGGCGATCAAAAAGTAGTTGGCTGCATCGCAGGGCGCGATGCGGTTCCTTGTGAACTCGTAGCCACAACCACCACTGTCATCCTCCGCGAAGGCGGAGGATCCAGTATCCATAGATGGTAGTGCTTCACTGAGAAGCCGCGGCGTACTGGATCGTCTGCCTGCGCGGACGATGACGCCTGAATGTAAAGCTGACTACGGGGGCGTTCCGATAAAGCGTGACGACCGCGCGCCGGAGACGGCCGCTACTGCCGCACGGCTGCAATGGAGAATTCGCCGTTGCGGACGCGCGTCGCCAGGCCTTCGGCGAACTTGCCGACTGCATCCTCGCCATAGGTGCCGACCAGCTCGGCCAACGCTGCGAACAGGCTGGCCTGGGCCAGGCAATCACCGTCGACGCCGTCGTGACGCGCCTCCGCCCAGGCCTCGTTGAGATAGCTGAGCGCGGCCTGCTTCTGCTCGTGATCGGGCAGGGCGTCGCGGACGAGGCTGTGATGCACGGGATGGCTCATGGATGCGGGCGAGGACCGGTGATGCGTCGAGGTCGGTGCGGCTGCACCGGATCGCTGCAAGGTGTATCACGGGGAACGCCGACGCCTAGGCGGTTCTTTAGGAAAGGTTAACAAGATCGAACAAGATCGATCAGGGCTGTGGATGCCTGCTCTGCGCGGATCAGTTGGCGTAGCGCGCGGTGAGGTCGCGCGAGATCTTGGCGCCTTCGTCGACGTAGCGGCGGATCGCGACCAGCGCTGCCGGCGTGCAGGTCCGATAGGTCTGCTGGAAACCGTTATAGCCGCGGTTGAAGCCGGCGATCATGCGTGCGCGGCGCTCGCCGGAGGGCGTTTCGGCATCGATCAGCGCCTGCATCTCGTTGCGCCATTTGTTGCCCTCGTTGTTGCCGCAGATGCCGCGGAGGTAGTGCAGGGTGCCGAGGATTTCTGCCAGCCGCTGCAGATCGCCGTCGAACGGCGCAGCCGCGTCCTCGGCGCGCGCGGAAGCGAGCGCGCAGGCCGCGACGAGCAGGATGACAGCCGGAAGGCGTTTGAGCATGCGGGGAACCACGATCCGTCATATGCCCTTCCCGTGCGCGGGACGCAAGGCGGGGCTAGATCAGCCTGCGGGCGGCGGCGACGATCTCGGGCAGGCCATCGGTCAGCGGCAGGTCGTCGAGCGCATCTGGCGAGCGCCATTGGAAATCGTCGAGCTCGTCGTTGAGCCTGATCTCGCCGGCGCGCCAGCGCGCCGCAAACGACATGATCACGAAATGCCCGCCATGGCCGGAACCGCCGCTTCGAGAGGGCAGCACCTCACGCCAGCCGGCGAGGCCGATGATATCGACGGCAAGGCCGGTTTCCTCGTCGATCTCGCGCGCCAGCGCCGCATGCAGCGTCTCGCCGAACTCGACCCGGCCACCCGGCAGCGTGTAGATGCCCAGCGCCGGACGACGCGCTCGACGCACCAGCAGGATGTTGCCGTCGCGGAAGATCGAGGCGCTGACCGCGAGCTGGGGACGGACGGGGGCGGCTTCGATCATGGCGATGCTCGGATCATCAGGGGGGCTGGAACAGTAGCAGCTCGAGGAGCGATCTGGAAAAGCGGAACCGGGTTTTCCCTCGCAGCGCGTTTGCGTGGAGGTTGAACTCCTCAGAGCCCGCCCGACATGATGCTTTCGACCGCATCGACCTCGGCCGCGTCAGGAACCGGGGTGATCTCGCCCTCGCCATTGATGATGCCGCCGACCTGGGTCACCAGCGGCTTGACCCATCCGGCGGCCTGCTCGGCGAGCTTGGCGCGGGTTGCGTCCTGGGTGGCCTGCTGCATTGCGGCTCCAACCGCGAGCAGGATCTCGGTCATCGTCTTGGTGAGGTGGTCGAAACGGCCGCGGATGTCCGGATCGGCCTGGTCGTAAGCCTCGATCACGAGGTCCCGGGCCTTGAAATTGGTGGCCGTGAAGTGTTCGGCATAGGAAAGCGGCGTCCAGGCCAGGAAATCCTCGGCGCATTCCGGAATATCGGGGATCATTTCGAGCAGCATGACCGCTTCGTTGAAATGATTCAGATAGTCGGTGGCCAGCCCCGTGCGCGGATTGATATTGGCCGCGCGCAACAGCGCGGCACGGGCCGGATCAACGGTGCCATTCGGTCGCGAGGGCGTGCGATCGGATTGCACAAATTGTGAAGCCGTTGCGGTCATCCGCCGCAGTGTTGTCATTCGAGGTTAAAACAGCCTGAACACGGGAAAAATCGAGCAGGATTATGTGCGGTCGTTTCGTCATCACTTCACCACCCGACGCCTTGCGGCAGATATTTGGTTACGAGGAACAGCCGAATTTCCCGCCGCGCCATAACATCGCACCGACCCAGCCGATTCCGGTCGTCATTATCGAGCACGGCAGGCGGCATTTCCGGCTGATGCGCTGGGGGCTGATTCCGGCCTGGGTGAAGGATCCCCGCCATTTCACCCTGCTCATCAACGCGCGCGCCGAGACCGTGCGCGAGAAGCCGGCGTTCAAGAACGCAATCAGGCGACGGCGCATCCTGGTTCCCGCCGACGGCTATTACGAATGGCAGGAGACGGGCGGTAAAAAGCGGCCGTTCTTCATCCATCGCCGCGACGGTGCGCCGCTCGGGTTCGCCGGCGTTGCCGAGACCTGGGCCGGCCCGAACGGCGAGGAAGTCGACACGGTCGCGCTCGTCACCACCGCGGCGAGCCCGGATCTGGGGCGGCTGCATCACCGCATGCCGGTGACGATCGCGCCGGAAGATTTCGAGCGCTGGCTCGATTGCGGCGCTGATGACGCCAAGGAGGTGATGCACCTGCTCGGCTCGCCGGAGGAGGGCATCTTCGTCTGGCACGAGGTGTCGCGCCGGGTGAACGCGGTCGCCAATGACGATGCACAACTCCTGCTTGCAATCACCGACGAGGAGCGCGCTGCGGAGGACGCGAGCATGTCGGCGAAGAAAGCCACGCCGCGCAAGGCCCCGCTGCCGGCCGATGATGGGCAAGGGAGCTTGTTCTGAGACGTTGTTGGAACGTCATCTAACAACAAGCAACGCTATAGCCCCCTCCTACAAGGGGAGAGGGTGCGCGGAGCAAGTCCGGAGAGCTGCGGACATCATGTTCAAACAAAAATCTTCAGCGCCGCGTGCTGCAGCAGCATGATGGTCTTGGCGTCGACGATGCGGCCGTCCGTGACCATCGCCAGCGCCTCGTCGATGCCGAGCTCCAGCACCTCGATCTCCTCGCCTTCGTCCGCAAGTCCGCCACCGGCACTGATGCGCATATGCGGCTCATATTCGGCGACGAAGAAATGGATCTTCTCGGTCACCGCGCCCGGGCTCATGAAGGCCTCGAACAGCTTGTGCACGTCGTGAAGCCGGTAGCCGGTTTCCTCTTCGGCCTCGAGCCGGATGCGCTCCTCAGGCGAGGCGTTGTCGAGCAGGCCGGCCGCGGCCTCGACCAGGAGATCATCATGGCCGGCGATGAAGGCCGGATAACGAAACTGGCGTACCAGGATTACCGTGCGCTGCGCGCGATTGTACGGCAGCAGGGCCGCGGCATGGCCGCGATCGTAGGTCTCGCGATGCTGCGTCTGCCAGGTGCCGTCGTCACGCCGCCACTGCAAGGTGGTGCTTTTCAACGTGCCGTAATTGTCGGAGAGCAGGCGGACGTCCTGGACGCGGATGCGGTCGGAGATGCTCATACAGGTCCCGTGTTATGGTGTCGGCTCGCGGCCGTCGAGCCATTTGGCGTAGATGATGCGATCCTGCTCGGCATAGTCCAGCGTTTCGTAGAACGCCTGCACCTTGGTGTTGTCGGAGCGCACCAGCAGCATCAGCTTGACGACCCCGCGCTGGCGCAGCCAGTCCTCCGCCGCCGCCATGATGGTGCGGCCATATTCCTTGCCGCGATGCTCGGGATCGACGGCGACATAGTAGACCCAGCCGCGGTGGCCGTCATGGCCGACCATGACCGAGGCAACGATGGTGCCGCCGTCGCGACCAACCAGCACGGTCGCGTTGTCGCCGCGTTGCGCGAACGCGATGTCGCCGGCCGGATCGTTCCACGGCCGCGTCAGGTCGCAGCGCTGCCACAGCGCGATCACGGCTTGAATGTCGTCGTCGGTGATCGGCGCGATCGCAAGGTGAGGGGCAATGTCCATGGCGGGAGCTCGTTCTGGGTGAAAGCGGACAGCCTGCATAGCGCAGCTTTCTGACAGCTTTCTGTCAGAGGCGCGCGTCCGCTACAGCACCTTGCCCGGGTTCATGATGCCCTGTGGATCGAGCATCGCCTTGAGCTGGCGCATCAGCGCAATTGCCGTCTTGTCCTTCACGTCCGGCAGCTCGTCGCGCTTCAACACGCCGATGCCATGCTCGGCCGAGATCGAGCCGCCCATGCGCAGCACGATCTCGAACACCACCGCGTTGACCTCGTGCCAGCGCGCCATGAAGTCCGCGGTATTGCTGCCGACCGGCTGGCTGACATTGTAGTGGATATTGCCGTCGCCGAGATGGCCGAACGGGACCGGCCGTGCGCCCGGGATCAGCTTGACCACGGCGGCGTTGGCTTCCGCGATGAAGTCGGGCACGGCCGCTGTCGGCACCGAGATGTCGTGCTTGATCGAGCCGCCTTCGGGCTTCTGCGCCGCCGACATCTCGTCGCGCAGCTTCCAGAAATCCTGCCGCTGGCTCAGGGAATCGGCGAACGCGGCGTCGTCGACGATGCCATCCTCCAGGCCCTGCTCCAGGATCGCTTCCAGCGTGGCACGAGCATCTTCGCGCGGCGAGGACAACTCCATCAGCACATACCAGGGATGACGCTCGCCCAGCGGATCGCGCACGCCGATGCCGTGCTTGACCGAGAAGTCGAGTGCGATCTCGGCCATCAGCTCGAAGCTGGTGAGATTGCCGGCGGCCTGGCCTTGCGCCACCGCCAGCAGCTTGAGCGCCTGCGCCGGCGATTTCAGCCCGACAAAGGCGGTCTCGATCGCGCGCGGCTTCGGAAACAACTTCAAGGTCGCCGCGGTGATGATGCCGAGCGTGCCCTCGGCGCCGATGAAGAGGTTGCGCAAATCGTAGCCGGTATTGTCCTTCTTCAGCTTCGAGAGCGCGTTGAGCACGCGTCCGTCGGCCAGCACGACCTCGAGCCCGAGCGCCATCTCGCGCGCGACGCCGTAGGCGAGTGCGGCGGTGCCGCCGGCGTTGGTCGAGAGATTGCCGCCGATGGTGCAACTGCCTTCGGCGCCGAGCGACAGCGGGAACAGACGATCGACCTCGGCGGCCTTCTGCTGCGCCACCTGCAGCACCACGCCGGCTTCGCAGGTCATGGTGTTGGAGGCGGGATCGACCTCGCGAATCCTGTCCAGCCGCTTCAGCGAAATAACGACCTCGCCATGATGCGGTGTCTGGCCGCCGACCAGGCCGGTGTTGCCGCCCTGCGGCACCAGCGCGATCCTGTGCTCGCTGGCGAGCTTGCAGATCGCAGCGACCTCTGCCGTCGAGCCAGGGCGCAGCACCAGCGGCGTGCGGCCGTGATACAGGTTGCGTTCCTCGGTCACGTAGGGCGCAACGTCGTTGGCGTCGGTCAACGCCTGGCGTGGGCCGACGATGGCGCGGAATTTCGCGATCAGGTCGGACGACAGCGGTGGCATGGCGGACTGGCTGATGTTCATTGGTGTCTCTGTCACGGTCTCAGTCTTTGGGCGCGGCGGCGCGGCGCAGGCGGTCGTTGATGGCCTCGCCGAGGCCGTCATGCGGAATCGGCATCACCGCGATGGCGCGCGCCGCTGTGGCGTCGAGCGCGCGAAGATAGCCGAAAAGATGCGTGGCTGCTTCTGCGAGATCGCCGCGCGCAGACAGATTCATCACCGCAATCGCATGCTCGGCGCCGGGCAGGGCGTCCGGGCCGAAGCCGAGCAGCGCCTCTCCCGTGGATACCGTCGTTCGCGTCGAGCCGCACGGATGCGCGTGGCGCATAATGCGAGGCCAGCATGCCCGGCGCCAGCGGCTGGCTGTGTATCGACCGCGTGCTCGGCCATTGGCCGAGCGAGCGGGGCGCCCAGCACGGCTTCGATGGCGTCCGAGGGCACCCCACCGGGACGCAGCAAGGTCGGCACCTCGAAGCAGCCAACAATCGTCGATTCGACGCCGACCTCGACCGCGCCGCCATCGACGATCAGGTCGATACGACCTTCCAAGTCGGCATGAACGTGGGCTGCGGTGGTCGGCGACACGTGGCCGGAGATGTTGGCCGAGGGCGCGACCACCGGGCCGCCGACGGCACGGAGCAGTGCCTGCGCGGTCGGATGGGCAGGCACACGGATCGCGACGGTATCGAGGCCGGCGGTGGCGAGATCGGCGACCCGGCACGCGGCCGTCTTCGGCAGCACCAGGGTCAGCGGCCCCGGCCAGAACGCGTTTGCCAGCCGCTCCGCGGTCGCATCGAAGCGGCCGATCAGCCGGGCTTCCGCGAGGCCCGCGACATGGGCGATCAGCGGATTGAAGGCCGGACGGCCCTTGGCGGCGTAGAGCTGCGCGATTGCGGTCGCATTGGTGGCATCCGCACCCAGGCCATAGACCGTTTCGGTCGGGAACGCGACCAGCCCGCCATCCCGCAAGCAGGCTGCCGCCGCAGCAATCGCGGCCTCGGATGCCCGAAGCAGCCGGGTTTGCTGGGGTATGGGCTCGGCGAAGGGCATGATGGGCTGCAATCGGGCCGGTTTGTCGGCGCTGGACGCCGAGTTAAGGAGTTGGTTGCGCGGGACCGTACCCGCTAACGCCGGCCGTTCCAATAAGCTGGCGGCAAAGCTTCGATGCAGCAAGGGCTTGGCTCGCTTTCCAAAGCGGGAAGCGAGCGACGACATTTCGTTGCGATTTCGTGGCGCCAATGCCTTGCAGTGGGCGAAACCCGACGCTATAAGCCGGCTTCCCAAGTCGGAGCGTGGCTCAGCCCGGTAGAGCACTGCGTTCGGGACGCAGGGGTCGCAGGTTCGAATCCTGCCGCTCCGACCAAATTTCCCTGGAGTTTTTCTCCTGCGTTCGATTTTCCGTGAGGCTGGCCACCGTTTCGGCCACCGAAACGGCGAAGCCCTTTTGACCGATCGCAGCGGCCGCCCCTTTCAGGTAATCGGGGTGATGGTGGCCATACGTCTCTTGCAATATCTCCGGAGACATTCCAAGGAACCCGGCCGCTTCCCAGATTGATACGCCCCGCTGCATCAGCCAAGTCGCCGCGGTATGGCGCAGAGTGTGCGGGGTGACCTTGCCGGTCAGGCCAGCCAAGCCGACAGCTCTGCTGAAGCCCTTCTTCACGGATGCGACTGGCTTGCCGTTGAACTCGACGAAGCACGTGGCGATCAGCTTGCGATCTTTCCACCGACGGAGGTGGGCGAGCAGGCGCGGTGGTATGGGCGCTGGTGTCTGGCGCTTCTTGGTCGCACGCTTCCCGATCGGCTTTCGGTAGAATATCCCGCGCTCGAGGTCGACATACGAGCGGCCCAGCTCTGTATACGGCGAGGCTGTTGCAATGGCCCCAGCCCGAGTGCCGGTGTAAAGGCCGATCAGGATAAATCTGGCGACGTGTTTCAGCGGTCGCCGGTTCGTGCTGACCGGATCACCTTTCGACGCTCCTGAATGGATCGTCTGCTTCTCTCGATGGCGCCAGCAATGCCAAATAAGCGCGGCGGCTTCCGATCGCGTAAGCCATCGGTCTCGCGGAGCGCCCTTCGGCGGAAGCGACACTCGCACTGAGCCGCGGTGAAAGCCTTCTTTGGCATGATGATTGATGGCAGCACGAAATGTCTCCAAGTCGCGGCGTGCACCACCACGGTTGCCCCGATGCCTGACATATGCGGCGCAGGCCTGGGCATTGACCGCGGACAGCTTCTTGCCGCCCCAGAATTCATTGAGGCGTTCAATCCTAGCCCCGATCTCGAACTGGTCGCCCGGTTCGCCGATATCGGTCAGATAGATCGACAGGACATCCGCACAGTCGATGTCCTCGATATCTTGCCGGCGGCGTTCGGGTTGATACTTTTTGGCGATGTAATCCGCTAGGGCTTGCTCTGCCTCTTGAGGCGGTCTCGTTTCAATCGAACTCGCAACGCATCCCGTGGCGATATGGCGATCGCCATCTTTGATGATCCAGACCGGCTGGTGAACAAGTTTTCCGTCTCGGTATCGGGCCTTTCTCTTGTAGATCTGATCCCTTTGCTTGGACGCGACATAACTCCCTCATGGCCCTGATAGCTTCAAGGGTAGTATAATCCTTGTTCGCAATCCTTTCGAGAATCAGTCGACCTTTTATACTTTCTCTTCGCAGGCCTGAAGCGGTCATCGATCCATCCGGGAAGGCGATTTTGGCAGCGACATCTAAACGTAGCGGCGCAGATGGGTCGACCGTGTCAGCCGTAGGCTGCATGACTTTTTTCGGCATCAACAGCCTCAATCTTGACAAGTCGCAGCCGTCGTTTGGATTCCATGCGCATCGCTGGATTATCTGATCACCCGCGCCTTACGGTATCAGCGCAAGGCTTTGCGATCAGTGATGAACCTGCCCGGTCGAAGCTTGTCGTAGGTTTTCGCGCGAAAAGGACGGGCGATTGATCTAGTCAAGCAAGCCGTCCTCCGCCTTTTCGCGGGTACATTTGCGCTTTTGGCATCGATGCCCGGCGAACCGGATTTTGGTGTCGGCAATCGCGATGGGTCGACATCAACGATGCGAGAGCCGCCAGAGATGGCGTAAAACTTGCGCGCCGGGCTGGCGCTAGCAATAACGGCCGCGATGGGCCCCCTCGGAGGGACACTGAGATACGTCGAGCGGATCGCTATTGTGATCAACTCAGGGCCTTAACCTGAATGAGACATGGCGGCAGGGACCGCGATGACTTAAATGTGATCGGTTGATCGCAGGTGCAGCCGCTCGTTTCAACGGCACAATGCCGTTTAGCTTTTCCGATGTGTTCGGATCGGAGCTGTAAAGAACTCAGCTGGATCGACTTTCAGCACCTCGGAAAATTTCCCGATGATTTCCAAGCCGACATAGGTCACGGCGCGCTCGATTTTGCTGACATACGCACGATCGACGCCGGCCTCATATGCCAAATCCTCCTGGGAAATCCCCCGGTTGTGCCGAATGCGGCGCAGGTTGGTTGCGAATTGATGGCGGAGGTCCATGCCTCAGCCAAGCGGCACACGGCCTATTGACCCACGGCTTTAAAGCCGAAAAAATGCTTTGCATTTGATTTGCAGCGGAAGGTTGCGTGAGATGATCAATGACCAATTGGCCAACGATGCAGAAGCAATGGATCGATCGGATCTGACCGCGGCGACCGGCGGCGATCGAGATCTCCTCGCTCTCGAAGCGCAGCTACTTGACTTAATTGATCAATTGTATGCTGCTCAGAAGGAAAGCGGCGTGCCAACCACTAGCTCTGATCAGCTCCAAGTTGTCCTGGAAAGTGCGAGAGCTGGGATAGAAAGCGCCTCCGCTGCGGAGGCGCAGACAAAACACGTAGAGGCGATCCTGGAGCGCCTATACCCGATTGAGCGGGCAATCATGGTGACTCCAGCGCACTCCATCATAGGTCTCGGTGTCAAAGCGCGACATGCGGCGTATGTGATGTCCCAATATTGGGAGGAGCCAACGGACAAGATCGATTGGGAAGCACAAACGATCCGGCTGCTGATCGAGGCCGTCTGCGACGTCGCACGCACGCCATTGTCGTTTCGAGCACCTGGAACGTGAGACGCTTAAAAAGCAGGGTATTTGTTCTCGCAATATGGTGCGAATTTGGTGCGGCTGCCCTTCGGCCGGCCGGCCATTCATCCGCAACCCATCGATGCGCGAGAAGCCGGTGAGACTCGAACCTGCGACCGCACCGTTATGAGCGGCAGGAGATTAACCAGATCCGTTGATTTTGCAGCGTTTTTTGTTTGATTTTGATCGCGTTCGTCGGGGTTCGTTCAGGTTGATTTGGTGCGAAACTGGTGCGGGCCTGAATTGTCCAAGTCGACAACCCTATGCATTCTTGCGCGCAGCGTTAGCAACCATCGCGGCAGCTGCGGTGCGGTTCTCAACTCCCAGCTTGGCGTAAATCTGCTCAAGATGCTTGTCGACGGTGCGCGGGGAGAGGCCCAGGATCTGCGCGATATCGCGGTTGGTCTTGCCCTTGGCAAGCCACGATAGCACTTCGCTTTCGCGCGTGGTCAATCCCAGTTCAATGGAAAATTCCGCCGCGAGGTCGGCGCTTTGGTCCTTTGCGATTGTTGTAGCAGAATTTCGTTAGGCCCGGCATTGCCCATGTAATGCAGCTTGAGCTCCGGGTTCTCCGGAAGCGATACTGCTTGTGCTTTACCAGACTTGCCTTTTTGTGCCTGCTCCAGCCGAGCTGCAGCGCCTCAGGCAACATCATCTCCTCGCCGTTGACAGCGCCGATGTTGTCCGCGAGTAGTTTATGTGCTTGGGGCGTCGACCACATGATCTTGCCTTGGCGGTTGACTGCCAGGAGAAGCGCCCGGACGCATCGAGCGCGGCGCGCGTGCCCTGCGCGATCCTGGCATTGGCGAGTGGACCGAACGCGCGCCAGCAATTCGTCCACGACGATCGGCTTGTGACATAGTCGACCGCGCCCGCCTCCAGCCCGCGCACGACATGCTCGGTCTCGGTCAGGCCGGTCATGAAGATCACCGGCACGTGGCGGAGACGGCCGTCCGTTTCATCCTGCGTCGTCTCGAAGCCGTCGAGCCCCGGCATCACCGCATCCATCAGCACGAGGTCGGGCCTGACATGCTCGACGATTCGCAGGGCAGCAGGCCGTCGATCGCGATCAGCACGGTCATGCCGGCGCTGTCGAGCGTGGTGTTGAGGAAGCCGCAGCGTTTCGGGCGTGTCGTCCACGACCAGCGCGTCCTCGCCGGTCTGGCGTCGGCTTATCCGATGTCGAGCGTCTTGAGCGCGCCATGATCAAGATCGCCGATGATGCCGCGCATCTCCGCCACCGCCCCGCGCGCTTTCGGGTATTTCGGCTTCGAGGTCGGTCACCACCATTCCGATCGCGCGACATGGCCGACCTTCAGATATTGCCGGATTGGCGAGGAACGGGCGCGCCGTCTCGGGCAGCCGGGCGGCGCGTCCACGCATGTGGGTCTCGTCATCGTGACGATCCAGCTCAGTCAGCTGGCGGCATCGTTTCGAGTAGCGCGCGAGATCGACCGGCTTCGACAGAAGGCATCGTGATTGGAGCCGCCATCGCCGCCGCCTTGAATTCGTGCGCGTTGGCCGAGACCATCACGATCCGCAGCTGAGGCGCCAACTGGTCCGCAAGGGTCGCGATGTCCCACCCGTTCTGGCCTGGCATCGGGATATCGAGCAAACAGATCGGGCTGGCAGTTTTCCGCCAGCGCCAACCCCTCCGCGCCCCCGGTCGCGCGACACCGCGAAATCCAGCGGCGCAACAGATGCGGACCACCGCGATCGCGCCGGATCGTCGTCGATCACCAGGATCGTCTTGCGCGGGCCCCAGATAGCCGGTGACCGGCGTAGGCGGCGGCGCTTGCAGGCGGCGCCGATCGATTCGGGCAACAGGATGCGGAGCTGAAAGTGCTGCCTCCGGCCTCGCTCGTCGCGGTCACTTCCCCCCCCATTATACCGGCAAGCACGCGCATGATTGCCAGCCCGAGTCCGACGCCGGGCTGCATCGCGGCATCGGGCGCGCCGCGCTCGAACGGTTCGAAGATCCGCTCCATGTCCTCGGGCGGGATGCCGATGCCGGTATCCCGACCTCGATCAGGGCCATCTGACTACGATAGCGCACGGTCAGCGATTGCACCGCCTCGATCGGTAATTTGATCGCGTTGGACAGCAGGTTGATCAGTATCTGCCGCAGCCTTTTCTCGTCGGTGCGGACGAGGCGGCAGCGCCGGCCCTCAACGATATAGTCGACGAAACCCTTTGCTGCCGCCTGCATCCGGAACATGTCGACCAGTTGATCGAGGAATGCGGGCAGCCGCACGACGTCCTGCCGGAACTTGAGCACGCCGCTTTCGACACGCGAGATATCGAGCAGGCCTTCGACCAGATTGGTGAGATGTTCCGCAGAGCGCCGGATCACGCGCTCGCCGCCTCGACGGCGGCTCCCGCCCTGCTCGAGCAACTGGGCGTAGCCGAGATGGCGTTGAGCGGCGATCGGATTTCATGACTGACCGCGACCAGGTAGCGGGTCTTGGCGACGTTGGCGGCTTCGGCCGCCTCCTTCGCGCGCTGCAACTCGGCATGGGTGCGGTTGTGCGCCTCGATCTCGGCGATCAGCAGATGGGTCTGCCGCCGCGTCTCGGCCTCCGCGGCGCCGCGGCTCTGCTGTGCCAGCACGAACAGCCAAGCTACCACGCCGATAATAATGGAGAGTGCAAAGAACACCTTCCACAGCACGTCGGACACCAGCGGCTTGTCGGCCGG
>CAWJDW010000002.1:1062500-1743612 GCA_963841665.1 uncultured Alphaproteobacteria bacterium | reverse complement strand
GGCGCTTTCGCAGGTTTAAGGGCAACTTTTGCCGCTTCAAAATGATGGTTCGTAAAGCGGTCGTACAATTCCTTGTGCAAGAATTGTCCTTTCGGCCGGAGGGAGGACCACAGCAGAAGCCATAGTTGGAGCCTAAAGCGGAGGTGGCGACCTGGCACAGCAGGAGAGCCTCGGAACACCGAGGTCCAATGGCAATGTCCGGGCGGTGCGCATCCGCAAGCGCATGATCTCATCCGCCGTCCCATTGACGGATCGCACTTCGTCGCCCGCCAAAATCCTAGGCGGATTTGAAGTTTTTGCCGGCGTTTTTTTTTTTTTTTTTTTTTTTTTTTTTTTTTTTTTTTTTTTTTTTTTTTTTTTTTTTTTTAAAAAAAAAAAAATTCGATTTCAGGACGCGTATATTCAATTCAATGGCGACTTGCGTTCCCGTCCTGCTCGTGCAGCTTGACGCCGGGCCGTCAGCTGATGCTTGCGAGTTCGCGACGCTCATCGTCTGTCATCTGCCAATCCTCGCACTGGCCGCAGAGTTGCCAGAACAACGTGTAACTTGCTTCGAGCCACCTTAACGATCTCGGTATCGTCGAATTCGCAAGATCGCAGGAAAATCGGCAAGGCGAAACTGGTCTGACTGCCATCGAATTGAAACGTCAATCGAATGTCCTCGGTGCGTTCATTCGGCGGAATCATCTCGATACGTGCGACCTTTATCATGAATGCATTCTTGCGCATCATCTAGCTCGGTCTGACCATGGAACGAGTTCCTCAGAAGAGACAGCATTACCGACGAATGTGAGTTCATGATCGTGACCTCCGCTCATTGTTGACTGCGCTAGGCAGCGATGCTGGCGCGATCATCACTAAATGACGGCGACAATGAGCGAGATCTGCATCGCAACGTCATCCGAGATGGGATTAACAGCTCAATTTGGCTGGCAAGTGCCGGCCGTGACGTACTTCCAAGAAACCGTGGTTTACACGTTCTCAAAGCGCGGCCGTTCAACACGGCGTCTTGCGCGGGACGGAACGGGGGCGTCAGAGCACCTCCTACCAGCGTGATGGCATCGAACCTCGACGTATCGACGGTGATTGGGCGCTAGATGAGATCCGGAGCAACTCAACCGGAAATCTTCTGCGTGTGTGTACGACTGTGCACATAACACTTCCAGGGTGGCTGAAAGGCCGAAAGCGCCCGCCGGCACGGAACTGGAGTGCGTTATCGATCACTCTTTCTTTGATATTCGAAGTGGTCACAATGTCCTTCCGGACGAGGAAAGTCTACACGCCTGCCCAACCAGAAAGCGGCCAAATTCCAAGCAATGCAGCCACTGACCTGGGATCGCTAAGGAATCCGTCTTCAGGAGCGAACGGATTGTCGGCGGAAGTGCGCTCGCAGACTGAACGATTGTTCCGCGTTGATAGTTTTTCAGAACGCGAACACCAAGCGCTCGCCGACGAATTTGAACAAATAATCACCCTGCCACATTACAAGTTCACACGCGTTCTGCAAACGGGCCCATGGGCTTTTGTTTCCCAAGGTTCCGACCGAAAAGTCGCACCGTTATCCTCCTTCCAGCGGCAGTCAGTTGTGACAGCCCGGAAGCCGGTAGGCTATACTCGAACCTTGCTGTTCCAGATTGCCGGCCGGACATGGCATTTCCGGAGCAGAGGCGCTCGCGGTGCCGGCTCGATTGGTTCTCGCAGTCATCTTCTTGGGGAGCTTGCTTTGAGCAATTCTACTGAGCGTCTAAAGTATGAACGCTTGGCCGACTTCATTCGACAGAACCACGCTCCTATTGTGAAAGAATGGACCGAGTTCGCTCGAACTCTGTCCCCAGCTAGCGATCAGATGTCGAAGCTGGCTCTAGAAGATCATATAGTCGATCTTCTTGGGTTTGTGGCGGACGACCTCGAGACGGTACAAACCGCGCGGGAGCGGTTTGATAAATCGCGAGGCGACGGCCCGCAAGATAGCGCCTTCTCTCAAAGCGCGGCCGAGCTTCATGCCGCTCTACGTCTCGCCGACGGCTTTGACATCGATCAGATGGTTTCGGAATATAGGGCGCTCCGGGCAAGTGTCGTCAAGCAGTGGGTTGCGCACCATCGGATCCTCGCCGAAACCGATATTGAGGACTTGACGCGCTTTAACGAAGCGATTGATCAGGCCGTCACGGAGTCGGTGGCGCACTATACCAGGACGATAAATGACTCGCGCAACCTGTTTCTGGGCGTCCTCGGCCACGACCTGCGCAATCCTCTCGGCGCCGTTTCAATGGGCGCTCAGTGGCTGGAGAAATCTGGGACAACCGACGCAAAGCAGGCGAGGGTTGTTTCGGAGATCAGGATGGCGGCAGGGCGTGCAACGCAAATCTTGAACGATCTGCTCGATCTCACGCGCTCGGCTTTCGGCACTCAAATCCCGGTCACAGAGACCAGAATCGACATTGCGGCTTTGTGTCAGGAAATCGCGGATGAGTTTCGCGCCGTCAATGCAGATCGGAAGTTTGAGGTCACGCATGAGGGTGATCCGTTGGGCTCATGCGATCCCGCACGCCTGGGACAGGTGTTGTCCAACCTGATGGGCAATGCCATCCAATATGGCGACACAACGGCGCCAATCACCGTGGCAGTCGCAGGCAACGATCCCGAAGCCGTTACGATCAACGTGCACAATCTTGGGCCTTCAATCCCGCCTGAAGCGCAAAAATCAATCTTTCAATCCTGGACGCGCGGTCAGGATGTGAGAAACCTGTCCGAGCACAATACCCACCTTGGCCTTGGCCTCTACATCGCAAAATTAATCGTCGAAGCCCATGGCGGTGAAATTTCTGTGGCATCGAACGAACAAACAGGCACGTGCTTTTCTATCCGGCTTCCGCGCAAATGACGCCTGTTGTGTGTTGCGGCACGGGCTCGCTAGCCCCGTAGCGATGAGCGTGGGCGGTTGACGGGCGCGTCGCCGAGCGACGCGAGTTCAGTAAAAGGTTCGCGAATAGTGGCGCTGACGCGGCGGCATTCTTCAAGCCGCGTGGTTTGCAGAGGCTACGCCGCATGGCCCGCTCCTAGAACATCCTGGTAACCGTCAGCCGCTTTGGGTTCCGCCGACAGGTTGCTCGGAGATGGAGCTGCCATTTGGAACGCTGGCTGCTGCGACGGCTTAAAGGCGTGACTGCAGGTGTCGCTGCCTGCGACATATCCGCACGACTGAGAAGGCCTGATATGAAAGAGCAAAGCCCTTCTTGCGGCAATTGCGTCTTGGTCGTCGAGGATGAGCCGATGCTCCTCCTGATGGCGGGCGACATCGTCGAGGATGCGGGATTGCATCCGCTCCTTGCCGCCAATGCTGATGAGGCCATCAGGATACTTGAAGCCCGACAGGATGTCCGCGTGGTCTTCACCGACGTCAGGATGCCTGGTTCGATGGACGGCGTTCGGCTCGCGATGGCCATTCGCGAACGATGGCCGCCAATAAAGCTCCTGGTTGTCTCGGGCCACCTCATCAAAGATCCTGAGCTCCCCGAGGGGGCGAGGTTTTTCCGCAAGCCGTATCCGCCAGCGGCGATAATCTCGACGCTGCGGGAATTGGCCGCCTGAGCCTTAAGGGCGGCGCTCGCACATCGGAACGGGCTACGGGCGCGGGTCTTTGGCGGCTCCAATGATCTCGGGGCGTGCGGATTATGCTTGCAACTCTTTCTTCGTGCTCGCTTGCACGTTTTTTCCTAGGAGATAAGGCGCCGACCGTATTCGCCCTTGGCGAGGTGATCAATATTGACCAGCACATCGGACAGGGAAGTGCCACACTCACTACCACCGCGCGGCCGTCGGCATCTGTCGGTGATGAGAACGCTGTCGCGCTCCCGCCTTCCCTGGAAAGGAGCACGCCACGCATCGCCGCGATTTCAAGCAAAACACCTCCCTTGAAGAACGCCTTGCCGAACAAGCACGGCTCCACCGTCAGAAGGCAAAATCGCTGCCGCCCGGCATTGAGCGGGAGGAAGTAATGCGCAAAGCTAGGCAGGCGGAGACGGGCGCTCAAATCGCGGAATGGCTGTCCTCACCCGGCTTATTGGAGCCGGAATAAAGGAACGGGTGGGAACGCGGCGGGTTCCTCCCGCATGACCGAACCATCTTCAGCGCTCATAGAAACCTCACTTCAGATCGCCTGGGACTTTCGGACCGCTCAGGTGGGATCGCCGATTGCCGAAATACTGTAAAGTGTCACGACGAAACATCTAAGAGCAGCAGGCGGCGGGCCTGCTGTTCCGAACCCGTGATCTACTGGTGCGGCGGCGAGCCAGGCTTGCGGATCAATATCGTTCATCTTGGCCGTGACGATCAGGCTGTACATCACCGCGGCCCGCTCGCCGCCGCGGTCGGAGCCGCAGAACAACCACGACTTCCGCCCCAAGGCGATGCCGCGCACGCCGCGCTCGGCGGCGTTGTTCGACAGGCAGATGCGGCCATCGTCGAGGAAGCGCGTGAACGCGATCCAGCGCTTGAGCATGTAGTCCATGGCCTTGGCGACATCGTTGCCGCGCGAGAGCTTGGCGCGCTGCTCGCGCATCCAGGCCTCCAGATTGGCGACCAGCGGCGCGCTGAGCTCCTGGCGAACGGCCCTGCGCCTTTCGGGCGTCTCGTCCGTTGATCGCCCGCTCGATCTCGAACAAGGCGTCGATCCGGCGGACCGCTTCCAGCGCCAGCGGCGAGATCACCGCCGGCTTTTTGCCTTGCGCCTTGCGACGGGCGTTCTCGGCCAGATCCGCCATCACGAAGAACGGACGCCGGGCGTGGACCCAACAGGCGGCTTCCAGGATCGGGCCAGGCGCGCGGCCGGCCTCGTAAAGCTTGCCATAGCCGCCATAGGCGTCAGCCTGGAAGATCCCGCTGTAGTTGGCCAGATGCGCCTGGGGATGCTCGCCGGCCCGGTCGCGCGAGTAATAAAACACCGCCCCCGGCGGCGCCGGCCCGCCAAACGGCTTGTCGTCCCGCACGTAGACCCAGATCCGGCCGGTGTCGGTCTTGCCTTTGGCCAGAACCGGCACCGTGGTGTCGTCGCCATGCAATCGCTCGGCGCTCAGCACGTAGGCCTCGAGGCGCTTGAACAACGGCATCAGCGCCGCCGTGCAGCCGCCGACCTGGTCGGCCAGGGTCGACAGGCTGATCGGCACGCCCTCCTTGGCATAGCGCTCGGCCTGCCGGTTGAGCGGCTGATGCTGGCCAAACTTCTCGAACAGCACCATCGCCAGCAGGCTGGGCCCGGCCCAGCCGCGGGCGATGACGTGGAACGGCGCCGGCGCCTGGCTGATCTTCTCGCAATCCCGGCAGGTGAACTTCTCCCGGACGTGCTGGATCACCTTCCAGGATTTCGGGATGACCTCCAGCGTCTCGGTGATGTCCTCGCCGAGCTTGGACAGCCGCGAGCCGCCGCAGCAGGCGCACGCCGACAGGTCCCGGCACGATCACCCGTTCGCGAGGCAGATGATCCGGGAACGGCTTGCGGGATGGCCGCTTGCGCGTGAACGACGCCACCGTTCGTGGTTTTGGCCGCGGCCATTTCGGCGGCAAGTTCGTCCTCGGTCGCTGAGGTCTCCAGTTCCTCCAGCGTCAATTCGAGCTGATCCAGCAGCCGCGCGGTACGCTCCGAGCGCGGGCCATAACGATCACGGTTCAGCTTCTCGATCTGCAGCTTCAGATGAGCGATCAGCGCCTGGTCGTCGGATTGTTGAGCGCGCACCGCGGCGAGCCTCCGCGCGCGCGCCAATCAACGCCGCTTTCAGCGCTTCGATGTCGTCCGGCAGGGCTTCAACGGGACCGTCTCCCATGACGCCGATGGAATCACAAAAGCAGCGATTTGCGGCGACTTTTTTCATCTCGCAGAACTTTTTTGCAGCCTATCCCGCGCTCTGCGGCCGCCAGGTGTGTTGCGGATTTCTCCAGTCGATCGCCTCCAGCAAATAGCCCATCTGTGCCGCGCTCAGCGCCACCACGCCATCCACCGTCGCCGGCCAGATGAACCGTCCACGGTCCAGCCGCTTGGCGTAAAGCGACAGCCCGATCCCGTCATGCCACAGGGCTTTGATCAGGGTGCCACAGCTCTTTTCATTGTGCGTCCCCTTGTCAGATCCCGGGCAGGCGGATCAATTTATCGTATTGATAATCAATATAGTTTTTCGGCCGGCGTTCGATCACGCGCTGCACCGCTATCCGGACTGCTTCCGAACTCAGCGCGCCGACAGGAACCAACCATTGCGAGCCCTTGATTGCTTGTGTTGCCGGCAAGATGCCCTTCAGCACCAGGCTCTTTGCTGATCCGACGCAAATTCCAAAGTGTGCGGCAGCCTTCGCGAGGCTGATCATTTTGGCATCCGATGATGCGGGATCGTATTCCGGTAAGCCCAAGCGTTCGCGCATTTCCCGCACGCGAACTGTCGTCCAAGTTTCGAATGCGGGGCGTCCAATGATCCGGACGCACGTCAAGCCATCTCGGATCGGATCCGAGGCGCAGATTTCAGGGCGTCAGTTGCGATCACGTCGCTAAATTCGTCGGCGAGACCGCTTCTATGAAGTGGGTCAATTCCGGGTTGGGAGCGCCGGGTTGGATCCCCGGATGGGCTCCTGGCGCGACGGCACAGGCTGCCAGCAGAGAATAAATTCTCAGCCAAGATCTGGTGGCGCTATTTGCTCCGGAGTGTGGCCCTGCGATGCGCTCTCGCGCCAGGTTTGATTACCTTGTATCGTATCCGTCCGATAGGGGCCGCCTTGCGGGTTAAGCGAGGGTGTGAGTCACGTGAGTATTCACGGGAGTACTCACATGGCGAGTGGACGGGTCGAGATCATCACCTCGGTTGAGCGGCGGCGGCGCTGGAGCGCGGCGGAGAAGCAGCGGCTGGTTGCGGCGACGCTGGAGCCAGGGGCCAGCGTTGCGGCGGTGGCGCAGCAGGCCGGGATTCATCCGAGCCAGCTGTGGGGCTGGCGGCGGCAGCTGCGGACAGCGGCGCCGGCCGGTTTTGCGCCGGTGCGGATCGCGGCGGATGCGCCTCCGGCGGTCGCCAGCAATCCCGGCACGATCGAGATCGAGCTTTGCCGGAGCGCGGCTGCGGATCGTCGGCGCGGTGGACCCCGCGACGCTGACGGCGGCGCTGAGCGTGCTGATCGGAGGCTCGGCGGCGATGATCCCGATCTCCTCCCAGGTGCGGGTGTGGATCGCGACCGGCCACACCGACATGCGCCGCGGCATGAACTCGCTGGCGCTGCAGGTGCAGGAAGCGCTCAAGCGCGATCCGCATGGCGGCGATCTCTACGTGTTCCGCGGCAGGAGCGGCAAGCTGATCAAGATCCTCTGGCATGATGGGCTCGGCATGTCGCTCTACGCCAAGCGGCTGGAGCGCGGCCGCTTCGTCTGGCCACAGGCCTCGGACGGCGCGCTGGTGATCACCTCGGCGCAGCTCGGCTACATGCTCGAAGGCATCGACTGGCGCCATCCGCATCACAGCTTTCGTCCACAGGCGGCGGGTTGAGACGCTTATCGAGTTCGGCTCTGCGCAGCAAATAATACCTGCGAATCGGCTGGCGCTGTGATTCACTTGGCTGCATGGCGACAACGACAGCCGATCCGCTTCCCGACGACACCGATGCGCTGAAGGCCGCGCTGATCGAGACGCGCGCCAAGCTCTCCGGCGCCGAGGCGCTGATCGAGCATCTGCAATTCATGATCGCCAAGATGAGGCGCGAGCTGTTCGGCCCGCGCTCCGAGCGCAGCCAGCGTCTGATCGATCAGCTGGAACTGCAGCTCGAGGAGCTGGCTGCAGCGATCGCCGAGGACAAGACCCAAGACGAGGCCAAGGCGCAAACCGATAGCGTCGAGGTGCAGGGCTTCACCCGCGCCAAGGCGACACGGCGCAACTTTCCCGGCGATCTGCCGCGCCGGCGGATCGTGCATCCGGCGCCGACGTGCGTGCCCGTGCTGCGGCGGCACCAAGCTCTCGAAGATCGGCGAGGACATCACCGAGACGCTCGACGTGGTGCCGCGGCAATGTTCGTCACCGAGCATGTGCGTGAGAAGTTCTCCTGCCGGTCCTGCGAGAAGATCGCGCAGCCGCCGGCGCCGTTCCACGCGATCGCGCGCGGCTTCGCTGGCCCGAGCCTGCTGGCGATGATCCTGGTCGACAAATACGCCAATCATCAGCCGCTCAACCGGCAGAGCGAGCAGTTTGCGCGCGAGGGCATCGAGCTGTCGGTCTCGACCATGGCCGATCATGTCGGCGCCTGCGCGGCCACCTTGCTGCCGCTCTACGAGCTGATCAAGGATCACGTGTTCGCGGCCGAGCGCATCCATGGCGACGACACCACCGTGCCGGTGCTGGCCAAGCTGAAGACGCGCACCGGACGGCTGTGGACCTATGTGCGCGACGACCGTCCGTTTGCTGGCAAGGCCGCGCCGGCCGCCGTGTTCTTCTACTCGCCCGATCGCGGCGGCGAGCATCCCGAGCAGCATCTCGCCACCTACCAGGGCATCCTGCAGGCTGATGCCTATGCCGGCTTCAACGCGCTCTACGCGCAGCCGAACCGCAAGCCGGGCCCGATCATCGAAGCGGCATGCTGGGCGCATGCCAGGCGCAAGCTGTTCGAGCTTGCCGACGTCGCCTCGAAGGCGCGCGGCAAGACCGCGGCATCATCTCGCCGATCGCGTTCGCGGCCGTGCAGAAGTTCGATGCCATGTTCGCGGCCGAGCGCGAGATCAACGGCTGTCGCCGCCCGAGCGCGCGGCCGCGCGCCGCCGTGACGTCGCGCCGCTGGTCAACGAACTCATCGAATGGATGAAGCGCGAGCGCGCCAAGCTCTCCCACAACAACCCCGTCGCCAAGGCGATGGACTACATGCTCAAGCGCGTCGACGCGTTCACCCGCTTCCTCGACGACGGCCGCATCTGCCTCAGCAACAATGCCGCCGAGCGCGCGCTGCGCGGCATCGCGCTCGGCCGCAAGGCCTGGCTGTTCGCCGGCTCCGATCGCGGCGGCGAGCGCGCCGCGATCATGTTCACGCTGATCCAGACCGCCAAGCTCAACGACGTCGATCCGCAGGCCTGGCTCGCCGACGTGCTCGCCCGCATCGCCGATCACAAGATCACCGACCTCGCCGAGCTGCTGCCGTGGAATTGGCGGCCGTCCCTATCGATCGCGCAGCCTGATATGGCTGCGCCAGGCCACGTGTTCACAATCAGCCGAGCTGCCGAGATCCTCGGTGAGGATGAGGAGCTCTTGTGGAGTATGCTCGACAGCCTGGAACCAGAGGACGGCTGCCTCTGGATCTACGACACCGACGACCGGCAGACCGTCGCTTTCACCGACCACGGCCTGGACTGTCTTCGAGAGCTGATCGCGGATCGCAAACGCTATCCGTCACCCCCGCGGCCCTGAGCGGATGCTTACCTTGTATCCACAATTGGATGGTAACATCTAAAACCGAAGACGTTAGTTGGCGCGTGACGGAACGTTCAGCGCGCTTGCCAGGAAAGCCATTTTTGCTTCTGCGCAGTCTTATATTCGAGGACATATCTTTGAGCAGCGTGCTTGGCTTTGAAGCTCCAACGACGCAAGAGCTGCCATGCCTGCAGCGATCTGACCCAGTCCTGGCCCTGACAAAACCTATCGTAGCACTGGGCGAAAACAGGAATTAACATCAGCTTATCGCGGCTGACGCTGAAGAGGCGCTCAATAAGCAGAAGTTTGAGAAGTTCGCCAACGACGAGGACCATAAGCCCGCTAACGATGTGGCCTGTAGCCGTCAGGTAGGCCGCAACAGGCTTAACAGGTTCGAGCAAAATGACCGGCACGATGAACAGCGCCAGAGTAGGATACGGGCGAAGCGACACGATCCACGCTCGCAAGCTTTCGAAAACCTCGCAATCCGCCAGCCGGCGAAGGACAGGTTTGAAAAGAGTGAAAAAGACGGCGTCCACCAAGAAGTAGATGGCGGCGATCAGAAACACAAAGGGTTTGAATATGCGGCCCAAGCTGGTTCTCCAACGAGACCAAAGCGCGAACCCATCATAAGTTCACGAATTAATCGGCGAATTGCAAGACCACGGCGGAACCTTTACTCCCCCTTGTCGGGCGGAGAGTCAACGTAAGCGCCACTTCCATTCTTGCAGATCGGCGCTGGCGTGCCGCCCGACATCAGCGGCTTGTGCCTGCACGGGACTGGCGCAAACTCGAAACGCGCCTTGTCGGTGCAGCTCGCGATCAGAAAGCGGTTCGAGTGAGATTTCATGACCGCGTGCGTGCCTCTACCAGCAAGCAAAGAGGTGATGGGCTCCCTGTTAACAGGCGAGCTCAACCAATTACCACGAGGTTGATTGCGTAAGGGCGTATCCGGCACAAGCCGATATTCCAACGCGCTGATCAAATTTGCACAGACACCAGGCGGGTCAGCTTGCGATACTGCGTCCAAATCAGGGTGGCGAGGTGTTACAGTGAATATGTCGAGCGAAGGTCTGCTAGTCGTACTGTTTGTCGGTCTCGTTGCGGGCTGGTTGGCTGGGCAAATCGTTCGGGGGACCGGCTTTGGAGTTATCGGTGACCTCATTGTCGGGATCTTGGGCGCCTTTATCGGAAACTGGTTATTACCTCAGCTAGGCCTCCATCTCGGCACCGGGGTGATCAGCGCGATCGTCAACGCCACAATCGGAGCGATATTGTTGCTGCTGATCGTGCGCCTGGTTCGGGGTGGCAGCGGTTGGGGAGGTAGGTGGGGCGGTAATTGGGGTCGGGGATGGTGACGCAATCCCGCAGGATGGCTCGCGACTGCCCGCAGTGACCTGTCTACCCGACCCCGTGACTGGGGACCCGCTCGGCGTGTCGCAGCACGCTGGATATTGGACAACGGTGCCGGCTCCCAGGGTCCCGCGGGGGTCACGCGAATGGAGGCTTTTGAAAGGCCGGCTTTTGGACAATATTCGCCTCTCGGAATGAAATGAGCCGCCGAAGCTTGTCGTCCCACAGAGCCCTCGGCGCACACCGCAAACTCTGGAACAGGGTGAATCGTCCGCGCTCGATCTCGAACAGAGCATCGATCCTCCGCACGACCTCGATCGCGATCGGAGAGAGCGGGATTTCCTTCTTGCCGGTGGCCTTGCGCCGGGCATTCTCTTCGATGTCGGCCATAGCAAAGAACGGGCGCCGTCCATGCGACCAGCAGGAAGCCCCCCCGGACTGGGCCATAGAGCTGGTTTATACCCCATGGCATCATAGAGCAGTCGACGCAAATGTTCCCCACCTCCCGCAACCGTATGCGGCCAGAGCAGGATTACGTTTCGCGCCGCTGTCTTGAGTCCTGAAAGCCAGAGATGGGTCGCACTGTTCTAACGTGGCTTAATCCGCGATGCATCGGGTGTGATAGATTCTGCTAGGCGGCCGTTGTTGAGATTTCGATTCCAGTTGTGTAGATTTCAAGCAACCAGGGATGTGAACACCAGGAGATAATAGGCACTGGCAACTATCGATCGGGGGAAGAGCGCAATTTGCGGTCCTGCTGGTTTTCACGGCGCTCGCGCGACGTCGTTTTGCCTTCCGCGCTCCCAGGCCCATGTGCCCGCCGAGAAGCGGACATCACATGTGCCGGCCTAATCCCTCCGTATGAATGCACGGCCTGAGCCACTTTGGCCGACTAACCCGGTCAATATTGCTCAGAGTTGGTCCATTACCGGTGCTAAAAAATCCTGTTACCGCCCGTTCCTCGCGGCATCTGCAGGTGATTGAGAGGCCGATGCCTCCCGCCATTCGTCTTATCAGGGGAGTCCCATGACCAACCTTCAAAACAAATCGAACTTCTCGAGCTGGAAGGTAACGATGGAGAGCTGCTAAGCCTGCTCACGTGTCGTCTCGACGCCCGAATTCGCCATCGGGCAGTAGCTGATCAGTTTCGCCTGCAGGCCGTCGAGTTGCGGCACACGGCCTGCGCTGTGTGAAGGCAGACGGCTATACTCCATCCCGGGTCTGACAGGAACGATGTCCAACTGAGCTGTTGTGGTGCCGGCCTGTGGTACGATGCCTGACCCATCAGCTCGCGTCTCCACCCGGGATGGCTCATCGTCAGACGAGCGTCTGACGATGAGTTGATTCTCGTGAACCTCTCTAGAGGCTCTCCCGGTCTCGCCGACTTGGTACAGAGAAGTCGCCGGCTGCAGCCATCGGCCAGTTTAGCCAGCGAACTTATTCTGGTCTTTATACTCACGTGGAGCGCCGCAATTTACTCGTCTGCGCTGCACCCTCGAACGTGTTCCAGCACTGTTTCCGGGATTGAAGTCACTTGTTCTCCGGATTCCTGCCGGGCTGCCTTTCACCGGGATCTTTGTCGTTTGTCATTGGATCAGTCAATGTTGGGAACGGGTAAAAATTCGAATCGGAACAGTGTTGCCACGTTCAACACTCTGTCTCGTTGGCTAGTGTTCTTTTGGTATGCGCAACCGAGTGAGGCAATCACGCCACGGCGGACGCTGAAATGCCAGCTCCTGTGAGAAGCGACAGCGGCCGTGACGGGTACGGAGACAACGCATGAAAGTTCGTAATGATCGCGCCGCATGCTCTCGATATCATGTGAAGCTTCTTGGAACGAAAACGCAACGGCCTCCGTTGACGATGAGCTGCAACATTTCTCAACTGCCTGAGGCATCGTGCAGACCACCTGAGGTAATTGCACATGGCTTCTCCGCGAAAACGGTCGCCCTCCCTCTTATCCGCCTACATGCCTGCCTTGCGGCGACATCCTGCGCTCGCTGCCTTTGCCGGGGTCGCTTCCCTTGTCGCTGCCATAGGCATCGTAAATCGGCACATCGCCAGAAAAGCGGAGCGCGATAATCCACCCCGTGGGCAGTTTTTGGAGATTGATGGGGTCCGGCTGCACTACGTGGAACGAGGCAATGGTCGCCCGCTTGTGCTCCTTCACGGCAACGGCAGCATGATTCAGGATTTCGAATCAAGCGGCCTGATCGATCTAGCGGCCGGTAACTATAGGGTGATCGTGTTCGACCGCCCAGGGTTTGGACACAGCTCGCGGCCGCGGAATGTGATCTGGACCCCAGAAGTACAGGCGGATCTGCTCAGAAAGGCACTAGATCGGCTGAGCGTTCAGCGAGCGATTGTGCTTGGACATTCATGGGGTGCGTCGGTCGCTCTTGCGCTGGCGATAAGATATCCGTCATTTGTTGAAGCCTTGGTGCTCGCATCGGGATACTATTTTCCGACTGCCCGTGCTGACGTAGCGATCTCTTCGGTATCTGTCATACCTGCGATAGGCGATGCCATCAGCCACACAATCTCGCCAATCCTTAGCCGCTTGTTGTGGCCTGTCATGTTGCGCAAGATGTTCGGTCCGCGGTCAGTTCCGGAGAAGTTCTCTGGCTTCCCCAAAGAAATGGCGGTACGGCCGTCACAGCTGCGTGCCAGCGCGGCGGAATCGACGTTGATGATACCCGCCGCGTTTGAGTCCTCGAAGACCTGCGGTCAACTCAAGATGCCGACGGTCATAATCGCGGGCGATCAAGACCGTCTGATCGATGTCAACAAGCAATCCGTCAGGCTGCACGGCGAAGTTAAACACAGCAAGTTGCGCTGCATCGCTGGAGCAGGGCATATGATCCAACAGTCTGACACAGCTCAGTTAATGGCGGCCATCGACGAAGCCGCTGCCGAGACCCGCCTCGGCGGAAATGCCCCACAAAGGGTTGCCAAGGCTTAGGACGCTCCGCTAGCAGGGTGCACGTTCGCTGATACGCTTGCGACAAGGCCCTGCCGCGATAGAGCAGCCCGCGAAGCAGAATAGTTGCTAGAGGGCCGTCGCAGCCGAAATTGCCTTCCGCCTGCTTGCGTGGACTTAAGCTGTGCCTCCTGCGGTCGGGATGGAGAAATGCCGTGGTTTCGCGTTCAATGTTGCCTCAGGATTTCCCTTCGCCGCCTAGACAGCCCGTCGGCGCGCAGGAACCTGGCACCTTGCCGGCCCAAGCGGCCGACGATGTCGAGATGCCGCTGCCGTCCAGTCCACAGACATTCTTTCTCGGTTGTCTGCTGACGTTGGCCGTCTTGACGGCCGTCTATGTGGCAAGCTCAATCATATTGCCCGTGGTGCTTGCCTTCGTATTACAGCTCATCCTGCAACCGGGCTGTGCATCTCCTCGCGCGGATTGGTCTACCCCGCGCCGTCGGAGCACTCGTGGCGATCCTGCTGGTCGTGGGAGCGCTCGTAGGTATTGTGGCAGCCTTGTCGCTTCCGGCCACGACGTGGTCGGAGGAGCTGCCGGAGGGACTGCCGCGCCTGGAAGCTCATCGTGTCGTACTGAAGCGCCCCATCGAGGCGCTCCAGAAAGTTATTCAGCAGGCCGAGCACGTTGCGAACTCCCCCGAGAAGAAAGGCTCCACGGTTTCATTCACTGGCGGCTTCTATTACATCGAAGTCGCCTTTGGAAATGATGTGGGCAGCGTCCATCCGGACTAACACGTTGTCTTCGACATAAGTATGACCGGACGTTTCGCTGTTGAAATCATCGTCGATTTCTCAACCGAATTGCGGGCCACTCGACCCCTCTTTCTGTGCCGACAACCGCGAGTTTTCCACCTGAAGATCCGCGAAGCTGGTTCTCCTGCCTGCACTCGCAGGTCTTGAACCTGCGGCCAGGCACTGAAGCGGATTCAATGGATCGCGCCGCGAAAGGTTCAACCTCGAGCGGAAGGTGGAAGCAAGGTAGTGACGCAGCTGCGGGAGTGTCACGGGCGAAGTTTGCGCAGCCCATGCTATGCCGTGCCGGTCGCCTTGCCCTCGCGCTCTGGATGAGCTGAATTCACGCCGAACCAGCCCCAGTAGATGAGATGATATTGGATAAAGCCATGCTCGATTTCCATGACCTCCATCAGCTCGATTTGATCGCCATCAGGCGCTTGCCGCGGATACTCCCATACCAAAATTCGCTTACCGTCGGTGAACCAGGAGCCGGATCGGTACCACCGCACAAGCTCGTTTGGTCTGCGGCGCGCGCCTTCCTCGAAGAAGGGTCGGATCTCCCGACGCCCCGCAGGACGCTGCTGCGTCCTTCGAAGATCGCCGGCCACCAGAGGCGTCTCAAGGATGGCATCTTGCGCATAGAGGCAAATCAGACTGTCGGTATCTCGCGACTTCGCGTGGGCATCCCATTTGCGGTGAATGCGCTCGCAATCTGCGAGAAAGTCGCGACCGTGGTCGAATCCATGGACAGTTCCTTTAGCTGTGAAGCTTGTTCCGGTGATCTGCCTCGACCAATCCGACAAGCCCGGTATCGCTATAGAATCAACTGTTTGTATCCGCTAGGACCTCGGCGGCGCGCTAATCTGGTCTCATGATCGAAATTGCCTGGCTCGTTCCACAAGATCGACTATATGGGCTGCCGCGTGGATCGTCAGAAGATGCTGGGTAAATCCTGGCCTTGGTGAGATGTAGGTCGCGATTTCAAGTGCGAGGCCGAGTTGCCGATCGGGTGCCTCTGCGACCAACGCGATCATCAGGTTCTCCAGCGCAATGGCACGAATGCGAAGCTGCACCAGCTCGGCATTGTCAACTCGGGAATTTCCCGCTGCGCGTCACTGGAGACTCCGATCTTTTGCGGACCAAGCGGTCTTGCTCCGCCTTCGCTACCCAAACTCGAAAGTGCCATTTCGCGTTGTTGTGATGGCTCCGAAACCGGGCCTCCTAGCCTACGCGCGCGGGTTTGCTTTGTTTGCTGGTTCTTCCAACCCCACGCGCCTGCTGTGGGGCTTAATCCGACCCGGCGGTCGTCTAAGATTTGTTAGACGCTCTCCCACGCCGAGAAGGCCGGGAGGCGCCGGTATAATACTAGACCCCCGCGCCGCCGAGGTCAGGCCGCCCGCTCCCTAAAAAGCCGGAGGGCAGCCAGCCGGCGGCCACGGCTTTCCGAGCCTGCCCATAGCCGACCCGCGCGATCACGCCGAGAGGGCATCGCCGACATAGGACCGGGGCCCCCTCATCCAGATAGCGAACAAGAGGTTCGGGGCCGGGCTATGCGCGGTCCACCGCGGATTCTGGCCGTAGAAGACGATCTCCTGACTAAGTCTGTCCTCAACGAAGCCTTTAGGATGGGGGATTCGAAAGCGATGTCGCCTCGCTGGCTCGTCAAGCGCTCAATTGCTTGACGGCGCTCGAGGCAAAAACAGGCGCTTGTCACTGACATAAATTTGGGTCGTGACAAGGTAAACGATTGGGAAATCGCCCGCCACGCCAGAGAGATTGATCCTGAATTCCGCGTGGTCTATATGAGTGGGAACGCTGCGGAGAATTGGGCATCCAAGGGCGTGCCGAACAGCATCATCTTGTCGAAGTCTTTCGCGCCGGCCCAGCTTGTCACCGCGGTTTCTCAGCTACTCAATAGTGGCACGCCCATGACGTACGGTGTGCGACGGGCGAAATCACAACTTTAACTTGAGATGGATCAATCCCCTTGCGACAGGCAGCTCAGGAAGCTCGGCGCGGCGTGAGCTGTCGTCATAATGGAGCGCGACGTGGCAGGCAAGTCAGGCAGGGATTCGTTCGATCCACAAAACTTTCTCGCCAAAGTCGGGGTGGGCAAAACGATATGCAAATTCAAAAAGGGTCAAACCATCTTTTCCCAAGGCGAGGTGGCGGATGCAGTATTTTACATCCAAAAGGGCCGGGTCAAGGTCGTCGTCATCTCGGAGCAAGGTAAGGAAGCGGTTGTCGGGATCATGGAAGCCGGCCAGTTCTTTGGCGAAGGGTGTCTCTACGGTCACGGTCTACGCATCGCAACAACGACCGCCATGGAGGAATGTCTGCTGACCGCAATAGGCAAGCCTACGATGATTGCGGTGCTGCATGATGAGCCAACGTTCTCGGAGTTGTTCGTCACCTACCTGTTGAGGAATAGTCGGATCGAGGAAGACCTGATCGACCAGTTGTTCAATTCCAGCGAAAAGCGCCTCGCGAGACTTCTTCTCTTGTTGGCGAATTTCGGCAAGGAAGGCAATCCGACGCCGATTAATCCGAATATTAGTCAAGAGACGTTGGCTGAAATGATCGGTACGACGCGCTCACGGGTAAGCTTTTTCATGAATAAATTCCGGAAGCTCGGCTTTATCAGCTACAACGGAAAAATCGAAGTGCATCGTTCGCTGTTGAATGCAGTCCTCTACGAAAAGCCAGCGTTGCAACGCGATTGAACAGCGGGTCCGACCTCCAAACAAGGTCCTCGATCAAGTAGACGTCGGATCGTTCCGGAAGACCGGCACCGTGGTCGCAGAGTTCGACGTGAAGGTGTCCGTCGATGGCCCGGGCTGAGAGGTCCGATGTCGCCGCTTCCTGAATAGGCGTACTTGAGCGCATTGGTGACCAGTTCGTTGATCAAAAGTCCCAGGGGAATCGCGTGATCGGCCACGAGCGGCATTGGATCGGCGAGGCAATTGTACAGTTGATAAAGGAGCAGTTTATGCGAAAACTTCCCGTGCCTACCGAGCTGGAGCTTAGCGAGGGGTTGCAATCGGTATCCTTTCAAGACTGCCGCGAGAACTGTTCAGGATTGGGAGATTGAGTTGGCGATGTGCTAAGCGGCCGGTCCGCGAAAGGAGCTTCTCACAAGGCAGGGTCAGGCACAGGCTCGACCTGCTTGGTATTGAGAGCGGCGCCAGATGATCGATCTGGATTGATCGAGGTTCGGGGGGATCGTCTGTTCGTTGCAAACAATGTCACGGCGCGGAACAGTCTCGTGCAGCAGCCGTTGGCCCGGACCGCATAGCGTGGGACAGGAGGAAATGAGGAACATGTCTAACCACGAGCCCCCCAGATCCAAAAACCAGCATGAGAGTGCCACCGACCTGGAACAACGCGTTCGGGAGCGCGCCCACCATCTCTGGGTACTAGAGGGGCGACAGGAAGGAAGAGCAGAAGAATACTGGAACCGGGCTGAGGAGCAAATTCAGTCCGATGCCAAATCTTCCTATCCGCCGGCCGCGTCCCGCAGCCATCGCAGCTGAGTCTGGGTGCCGCCCGACGGTTCCTAACGGACTTCGAGACGAGCGCGTTTGGTGCGGTAACCGTGGTTCGATGACCTTCTTTCCGAGTTGAAGCGTGACTTGGGATATATACAGCGCTTCGTTGCATCTCAGATGGAGCTATGATCACCAGCTGGTCGCAGTGTCCGCCACCATCGGCAACGGTTTACCCACCAGCAATACGGCGGCATGGGAATCATCATCATGACGCACGTCCGAAGTTGCGGCTGCCACTTCGCCTGACGTAGAACTGTAGATCTCTAGCTCGGCCGATCACAGGTGAGAGAAAGCGCGCTGGTGGTCGGGATGCGGACGGAAAACGCTGGTAGTCGTGCCCCGCGCATCGGTTTCGCCCGAGCCGCTTAGGGCAGGGCTTGGCAGCTGACGGCGTTCTTTTTGATCGAATTCCACAACGCCTAGAGAGATTGGCGTGTCTATGTTGTTGACCTCGTTCCGAATGCATTTAGGCATAAGGTGGCATCTCGACCAGTGTTCCGATCAATCGCAACAATGCCTGCTGTTCGGGTCCCTTTGCATCACGCAAGAACTCGCCCAACTCAATGTGAGAGAACCGGCCTCCAGAGGGAGCATTGGGCTGATGGATGATAAAAGCATGACCATTCGTCGGCTCGCGTCCGATGAACCATGCGTCGTCTGGAGGATCGGGCCACCGTGCCGGAGGATCGCGGCATCCTCTTGAACGAGAGCCGCCGCCTGCATCCCACCCTTTGCGGGTTTATCTCGGAGGCGATCTATGATGGACGCCTCGGAGCGCACCCTTCGGCGAAACAGAGGTACAACCTACTCGTTGGCTTCAGCTTTACTTGCGAGGATTTTGATCGACACGGGGGAAAGAAAGTTTGGGACGGCACGATCACTCTTCTCGAATCTGATCTGCGGAAAATCGGCATCCGGCTTTCAGATCTCTACTGCAGCACCCTGCGGCACAGTGAGGAGCATCGTCACGATAGTCACTTTGGTACCGACGCGGCTTCGATCAAGGAGGTTGCCGCATAACGCGCGCTGCGGCGACGGGCGATCACCCATGTGCGAAATAAGCGGCCACTTTGGATTATCTGAAGCTTCATCAAATATGCAGCCCGTCGATCTGGAGGGCGAGCAGATCGAGTTGCCACAGATCGGACGACATCCATTCGGCCATCCGCGCAGCCGACAATTCGACAACCGACGCGACGCCGCCGATTTAAATCGGCCGTCGCCAGGTGCCGTCGGCACATCACCCTCAGGCAGGCGGACGGCGCGGCCAAACCTGTGGGTCGAGACGTTCAGCACCGCACTTGCCGTCGCACTGGTGTGGTGGATCTAATGAGTTTGGACCCTCTAATATGCCGTGCTCGGAGCACAAGTTGATCGATGCCCAATCACATATTTCGGTTTTTTTGCGAAGACCCAAAGGCAATCTTCGCATATCTCCGCGCTCGCTGGAGACCAGCCGTCGTTCGTGACTTCGCCAGAGGAATTGGCGGCACAGGAAGTGACGGGCAAAGACAGGTCGTAGCTTGGTCAGCAATTATCGTTTTTGACGACAGACGATCAGCAACCGAATTTAGAGCATGGCTGAAGGAGCAAGGTCGAAAGGACCTTGATCTAAAGGGAAATGGTAGTCATATCCTTCGGAACGTTGTTGTGAAGGACCTAAGGTACGTGCCGCGAAGTGACTAGCTAGGCCGCGCGGACAAAATCTATCGACGCAAGCTGCCTACTGACATCATGCCTAAGGGCTACGGGATCGACAATTGCACTCCCCGGCAATTGGTAGTCTCGCTCGCGATGGGAGCGAGCCGCGTCAATTCATTGCCGTAACGATGTGCGCAATAGGTCGGCCGTCTCGCACAAGCACGATGCCCATCCGACCCGCTAGACCCTCCCAATATTCGGGAGGGCTGTTGAATTCCCACAGTTCATCACGTTCAGTCATTCGCGCCGTGATGCTGCGCCAATCCCGATGCCTGCGAATGTCTGTTCCATCCAAAGCCCCGATACTTGTGCGCGTCACTAGCCATTCGATTGGAGGAAAAGGACGCTCCGATTTGATCCACTGAATTTCGTCACTCGCCCACTTGTCAGCAATATCAAATTGTTTCGCCAACAGATCATCGCCCAAAGCTAGGTAAGCCGCATCCACCATGCGGAGCTTCCGCTTAACAAATTCATTCAGTGTCAAAATGGGATCACGCGAAAGCGCACCGTGCTCGTTGGTATTCAAGCGTTGAAGCGCGGACTGATGTAAGCGCTCAGCCGGGGCCCTATTGAGGCTGGCTTGACGCCTTGCGGAAGCGCCACGGCATGAGATCGCTGATTCTGCTATGGGGATGGCCGTCGATGATCGTCTCGAGTGTTTCGGCGATGTAGGCCACCGGGTTGACGCCGTTGAGTTTGCAGGTGGCGACGATCGACGCGAGCAAGGCCCAGTTTTCCGCTCCGATTTCATGTCCTGCGAAGAGTGCGTTTTTCCTGGTCAAGCAGATTGGCCGGATGGCGTTCTCGACCGGGTTGGTGTCGAGCTCGAGACGTCCGTCTTCGAGGAAGCGGGTTAGCCCCCGCCAATGATTGAGGGCATAGCGGATGTCCTCCCCAAGCGTCGAACCGCTGGAGATCATCGACAACTGTTTCTCGAACCACGACTTCAACGCGGCTACCATGGGCAGCGAGTGCTCTTGGCGCGCGGCCAACCGGATGTCTGGCGATGAGCCGCGTACCATGGCTTCGACGGCATAAAGCTGCGCGATGTGCCGAATGGCAGCCTCGGCGATCGGCGACTTGCTATTGCGCACCAATTTCACGAAGCGCCGGCGCAAATGGCTCCAACAATGCACGAGCGTCCATGGCCCTTGCGGTCGAACGACTTCAGTCAGCCGGTCATACCCGTCATAGGCATCGCACTGCAGGTAGCATCCGCCAAAGCCGTTCAGGAACTGCTCCGCGAAGGCACCGCTGCGACCGGGGGCATATCGGAACAGCACGATCGGCGGACTTGGACCGCTGTGGCCGCGGTCGTCTGAGGCGATCGCCCAGAAGTAGCCCTTCTTCGTTTGGCCGCGCCCGGGATCGAGAACCGGCGCCTTGGTCTCGTCCATGAACAGCCGATCCGCCATGCTCAGGTGGTGGCGCATGTGGTCCGCGATGGGCTGAAGATGGAAGCAGGCGCGGCCCGACCAGTTGCCCAGTGTCGCCCGATCAAGCCGGATGCCCTGGCGCGCATAGATCTCGGCCTGACGGTAAAACGGCGTATGGTCGCCAAATTTGGAGACGATCACGTGCGCGATGGCCGCTTCGGTCGGCAGCCCGCCGGGCACGACGTGCTCCGGTGCGTGCGCCTGCACAACGGGGCCGGAGCAGCGGCGACAGATGTATTTCGGGCGGCGTGTGACCAGCACGCGCCATTGCGCCGGGATCACGTCGAGCCGCTGGCTGACGTCCTCGCCGATCTTCGTCATGGCACCGCAACCGCACCGGCAAAGCGTACTCGCAGGCTCGATGATCCGCTCCACCCGCGGCAAATGGGCAGGCAAGCAGCCGCGATTGCGATGAGAACCTTGATCCGGCACGCTCCGCAATCGGCCTTTGATCACAGCCTCGGCTCTCTCCTGCGCCGCGTCCAGGATGCCTTGCGCGATCTCCACGTCTTCCAGCGGTAAGTGATACTGATCTGGCCGCAGCTTCTCGGACTTCGCGCCGAACTTGTCGCGTCGCAATTCGCTGAGAATGATCTCCAGCCGACGCCGCGCTTCCTCCGACGCCGCCAGCGCCCCCTGATGCTCGCTCAAGGCCGCCTGCGTTTGCGCCAAAAGCGCTTTGAGGCGTTCGTTTTCGTCGCGCAGCGCCGCGATGCTCATGTGCTATTTCGAGCACATCGCCGCCGCGTGTACCACGTTCAAAATAGCTGCCGAGTCATTCTGCCGCAGTTATCCCGCCGCCTGCGGGCGCCGTGCCTCTTCCGGGCGGACCAATCTCCAATCCAGCCCTTCGAACAAGGCCGCGAACATCGCCGGCGATATCCGCATCACGCCGTCCGCGATCGTTGGCCAAACAAACTTGCAACCTTCGAGGCGCTTGTGCACCAACACCAGGCCCGTTCGATCCCAGATCAAAATCTTGATCCGGTCCGCTCGCTTCGAGCGGAACACGAAGGCTGCGCCGCTGAAGGGGTCGAGATGAAGCATCTCCTGCACCTTCGCCGCAAGCCCATCGTGTCCACAGCGGAAGTCGATCGGCCGTGTGGCAACGTAAATCTTTAGATCCGCACCGGCCGCGATCATCGTGACGCTCGCACCGCACGGATCACCCGGGATAGCTGGTCAGCATCTATGGCCGTATCCGTCCGCAGCACGACATCACCGATCGCGATCTCAAGCTTGATCGCCGGAGCAGGAAGCTCCTCCAACGCATGGTCCATGACCAGCGGCGCAAATGTCGGCGGGGACGCCTCGCACGGCGGCAACATACCTCGCTGTCGAAACCGCCGGCGCCAATCGTAGATCTGCCAGCGCGTCGCTCCGTGCTTGCGCGCCACCTCGGACACCTGAGCACCGGGTAACAAACTCTCGGCAGCGATCCGAGCTCTCTCAGCTTCCGACCGCACACGACGTCCTGACGGCCCTTCAAGGACCTCCAGCCGGCTCACGGACCCCGCCGATAAGCCGTCTAAATGGACGTCCTTTTTGCTGTCCAATCCCATCCCAAACCTCCGTACAAGCCGGAGGATTCTTCGCATAGCTATCCCATTCCCGAAGCAAGGGCTCCGGCTTAGCGTTTACGGACTGATCGGTAAGCCCTGCATCTTTCAGCCATCCGAAATTTTCAACCGCACTCAAAACAGTGGCCTCGGGCGCTTCCCAAAGTTGAAACTTCGGCCAATTGCTGGGCCGCGAGACATTCCGCAAGCGGGGATCCTTGCGCCGCCGCAGTTCGATCATTTGGACAAGGACGGTTTCTCGCCTTGGACGGCCATCCGATTTGGAAAACTTGGCGGCCCTCGCGGACCACCAAACGCGACTAGTTATCGGCACACGCCCTTGCCACAACATCTGACAACAAATGCCAAGACTGTAGAGCACCACAAATAGCGCTCCCACAACCAACGCCGCGCAAAATCCGATTGAATGTAGGATGCGCTCTTGCGACAACGGACCGCGATCGCCCGCCGATCTTGATGCAAGCTCGATTGCGCAGATCACAAATAGGCCGGTCGCAACCCGTGCGACTGCTAGCCACTCCCACCAATTCATGGCGTTAGTCAAACCGCCCCCGTGCGTCAGACTACATTACTAGCGCATGAAGAAAAAGAGAGCCCCACCATTATGTGTGACACTACAGCGCAGAACAACGAGAGCTATGCCGCAGTCCAGTAAAGTCATTGCCACAGGCAGATTAGGACCCATACGACGCCGAGCATTTGTGCGAAGTTGAGGAAATGAGCAAAATTCTGCATTCCGAAAGGAAAGCGGAAGACGACGCAATGCCTTTTGAAATGACGTTCTTGCTCATCTGTTAAGAAAGTCTCCTCCCCAGATCATTTGGAGCACGCACACACAAAAAGAATGAAACAATAGTTATCAGAAGAAAGTATACCGTCGCCGCGTAGCCTAAGCCCATCGGACGGAAATCAGTGCACCCCAGACGGGAAATCACAAACAAGGCCCCTGCCGGAATTAACCCGATGACGATCATGATCGCCCCCGGATCGAGCCCTAGCACAGGCTACGGCCTCAGCCAACCGCCGCAGCATTGCCCAGGCCGTTCGCTGCATCAGCCGATACGGGTGCCAGCGGCGCGGTCTTCTCGACACTTTCTATCAACATCTTGCGTTGTCGCCCGTTTTCAAGCGGAAGCTCCACCTCGTCGCCTTCCTCGGCGCCAAGTATTGCCTTGCCTAGCGGCGAACTTGCGGACAGGCGGCCTTTTTCCAGGTCATTGCCGCCTTCGGATACGCGAACCGAAATTCGTTTTTGGTCGTCCGCGAAAATCAGAACGACCTTGTCGCCGAGCCCGATTCCGGCGGCAGACGAAGCGGACTCGGCAGAGTCCTCGACGTTGATACCGCTCAAATCAATTCCGACGACATCCGGCTGCGGGGGCGCTTCTGCGCTGGCAGGCTCAACGATCCTGTGCTCAGTAAACCGGCGCTGCGGGCGGGCTGCGTCATCTTTGGCGATGGGTTGAATGCCCATCCGCGTCAGCACCTCGACGAGGTCGTTCACGATCCCGTCCGGGTCACGATAGAAGCTCGACGCGAAACAGCGCCAAAAGCGCCAGCCGACCCGTTCGAGCACCCGTTGCCGTCGCATGTCCTGCCGCCACTGCTGCGGTCCGTGATAGCGGTCGCCATCGCATTCCACGGCAAGCCGTCGTCGATCGGCACCCTCGACGACCATATCGATCCGGTATCCGATCGAGCCGACTTGTCCCTGCACGCGGTATCCGCGCTCCAACAGCCTCTGCATCAGGTCGCGCTCGAATTTAGACTCGCATACCGAGAGCGCGTCTTCGATTTCCTCCATTTCCGGCATTGGACTTTCGAAATGCGCAATGAGACGCGCCTTAAGGTCGTTCGGGTTAAGCTCTTCGCGCCTGACCGAGCGGACAAGAACCACGCGATCGCGCGCGCGCGACACGGCGACGTTGAAGCGCTGTTCGTAGCGCAACATCGTCAGGGCGGTCTTGTTGGCCGAATCCGCGACCATCGATAGAAAAACGATGTCTCGCTCGCTGCCCTGAAAGGTCGCACTGTCGCCGCACAGGATTGAATGGCGCTGCATGATTTCTTCGCCGATTTTCTCGGAGAGGCGCGACCGGACATGTTCAGCCTGTTCCGCGCCGACCAGAGAAATCACACCGATCGTGCGCTCCCGCATTTCGGCGCGCGCGGTGAGCACGGCAATTTCTTCAACGATAATATCAGCCTCAACCTCGTTGATTTTCTTGCGCCGCCCACGCGTTCCATGCGGCGCGTAAATGTCGATCAGCGGCGGATCGAGACGCTCGTGCGCCTCGGGAATGCGGAGCGGCAGCATCTTCTCGGGGTAAAATTGCATGGAAAAGCGGATGATCGGCTCCACGCAGCGGAAATGTTCCTTCAGCATCAGGCGTTCATTGGGAAATACCGCCCGCATCAAATCGTAGATGCTTTCGCCTGGCTCCAAGAGACTCTTGAACGGCATATCGCCGAGATAGTGATGCCTGAGCTGGCCGATCTTTTCCTGCGTGACGAACGGCGCCGTCGGGCTTACCTGGCGGTCGTCGCCGACGACAAGGATTTTCTTGCCGCGCAGGAGCGCCGGAAGCTCGGTGACATCCGATTGCGACGCCTCGTCGATAATGACGAGATCGACCGCGCCCAGCTCAGCCGGGAGTTGCTCAGCTACGCGCCAGGTCGGCATGATCCAACACGGCACCGCTCCGTAACATCTTTCCATCGCGTCACGGGCGGTTCGCCGGTGCATCCATGCCGTCTTGCCGGTGCCCCGGCCGATTCTGGCCAGCGCCCGCACGAACTCGACCAGCGCCGCCTTGATCGCAGCCGAGAGGCGCCGGTCGAGTTGATAGAAAGTCCGCTCCCGGACGATTTCGCCGAAGAGCTGGCGGCACCGCTTCTCGGCGGCTTCGCGTTCTGCAGCGAGCTGTAACAGCTTCTGCCGCGCATCGATGCGGGTCAGTTGCGCATCCGCAGCCGCGTGATCCCAGGCGTCGCGCCAAGCCGACGAGGTCCTTGGATCATCGGGCGCCGCCGTCTCGGTACCGAGTATTTTGGCCCATTCCGGCGCCCCTGCCGCCGCAATCGCCCGCGTTACCTCCTTTATGGTGTCGAAGTTCGCGCGCCAAACCTTTGAGCTGGGTAAGCCGGTTAAGGAGACCCGTCCACACCGCGGCAACCTTGTCCGATGTTATGGACGGCTTTCCTACGACTTCATCGAGGAGTTGCTGAGCCAGGCTGGAGGTCCGGTCGCGGCCCTGAAAAAGCTGCACCAGCCGCTGGCGATCCTGCTCGACCGCCGCGAGCCGCACTGAAGTCGCGGATGCGCGTATTTGCTTGGCGACCGCTGCGCAAAGGACGGGATCATTCGCCAGAGTCTCCACGGAGAGAGCGCCCGAAACCAGCGTCGCTAACAAGGCTGACTTGCCGCGCGCATCGTCGCATATCTCAAGAAGCCGCCGCGCGAGATCGACCGCCGATTTCGCATTGCCGGCGGCGGGCGCGTTTATCTCCCTTGCGAACGCATCCCACCGCGCCCTGACTTCTCTTTGCCGCACCGTATTCTCGGCAACCGCGACCACATGACCGCCAGCCCTCAGCATCCTCTTCTTTTAACGGAGCACCGTCTACCCGAATGCCGCCGACCAGGGCCTTGGCGGCGCCTTTGCCAAGAGCCATGAGCGGCCACAGCTTCTGCCCTTTCGCCGCGCGGCTCATCGCCTCACGGGCATCGGTATTGTCTATGAGGCCGTCTGGCAATTCGACCGAGCGCCGCAGGAGTTCCGCCCGCTCGGCATCGATTGGCGCCCATTCCGCAATGCGTTCGCGTAGCCGGTCGCACCATGCGTTTGGTTCGCCCTTGATGACAACGCGGCGAAATGGATCGAGCCATCGCGCGCTCGATGCAGCTTGATGCGCGCGGACCAAATCATCGAGCGTCTGCGCCAGGCCCTGCGCCTTTGCGGCGTTCTCGGCGCTTATCCGCACGTTTCGGACCGGCCCTTGTCCGGCGGCCTGTCCGTGCTCTGCCGCGGCGATCAAATCGTCATGCCAGCGCGCGATCGTGTTGGCGTCGGGAAGATCCAAAGGTGAGGGCAAGTCGGCGTTGAGATGATCGATCAGTTCGCCACAGCGGACACGCGCCTCGAACAGGGCGTCGATGTCTCTCTCTTCGAGCGAGGTTTCCGAAACGAAGCGTAACGGCCGGTCGGTAAACCACTTGAAGGCGTCTCGCTCGGCCACGACGCGCTGCGCCAACTCGGCCGGCGTTTCGCCGCGCGGCCCGATTTTGGTCAGATGGGCCAACGCAATCGCGTCGAGCTCGTGATCTATTTCGCCGATGCGCTTGCGGAGCCCTTCCAATTCCTTCTCGAGGCGGGTGATGGTTGCCCGCCTGTTCTGCGGCTGCGTTCCCTCGACCACGCCCTGAATTTCGCGAATGGCGCTTTCGATCTGCCGGAGCCCTTCTCGCTCGTTGGAAAGAACGGCAATAGCGAGTGGCTGCACCTCTTCCGGGAGCTGCTCTTTTAGGACCGCCAGCGCCGCTTCGCCCGCGCGAGACGACGAGAACGCGCTGCCCCGTCGCCATCGCATGGCAGATCAAGTTTGCGATCGTATGGGTCTTTCCCGTTCCGGGCGGACCCTGCACGACGAGACCATCGGCCTTTGACATTCTGCGAATGATTTCCAGTTGATCGTCGTTGAATGGCTTCGGAAAAAAACATCCAGCGAATCGTCGGCAGGCAAGGGCGCTTCGCCGCCACCGCCACCCGATCCGCCGATGCGCGTGCTTAGCGGTTCCCATGCCCCCTCGGGTGCCTCACGCGACGGCTCCGTGACGAGTCGTTGCGGCAGACCATCGATTGAACGCTCTTCGTCTCCTGTTGAGCGGCGCAGCCGATCGATATCCTGCAGCACGACATGTTGCGAGCGCGGACGCGCGAACAACACCCACTTGTCCGTCACCGTAAGACGCGAGGCTTGAGGCGTCTCGGGCGACACTGCCGCCGTTGCCGTGTCGGGCGCATAGCATCCTTCGGGATCGAGGCGGACGCCCGCTTGCGACAAAATTGGCTCGAAGCTTTCGCGGATGAAGGGCGAAATACCCTCATTCTCGCCCGCACGCCGAATCTCACGGCGGATGAGATCGGCGAGGCTCAAGAGATTGGCGCAACCAAGTTCCTCATAGGGTTTCAGATCAAAAAGCGCATCCGCGCCGGTCGGGCGAACCCGGATCATGCCGCCGCGCTTGTCGTCCAACTCGATATCCACGCGCCGCTCGACGAGCGGCCGATCGACGAGCCTGCCGTCCTTCTGCCAGTTAACGACCCCGATTCCCCACATAAGCTCAATCGGACTCTCGACTGCCGCCCACTTCGAGAAGCTGAAAGATCTTGTAAAGACCCTGATAGAGCACGATTGTACGCCGACGCGGCAGCTCGGCCGTGGACCAGGTCGGTCCAGGGACCTGCAATCCATGAATTGATCGCTTCCGCGATTTCAGGATGGTCTTCGAGACGGAATTTTAGATCATAACGTGGCGGAGCATCGGCCGGCTCGCCGCGCTTGCGCGGCGCTTCAAGCACATCGTCGACCCGGACGTCTCCTTTCGCGAGCGCAGCATCGCGCTCCGCCGCCGTGACGGTAATGATCCGTTCCGAACGTACCTCCGGCGATCTGGCCGGGTCCGCCGGCACCACCAGCCATTCGGCGATGGTTGCCGGCGGAGCGGGTGGCTCCCTGCGAACGAGACGTTCGACTTCCAACCAAACCGGACCCTCGTCGTCGCGATGGTCATGCCGTATGCCGGGACGATTTTGTGTGTCGTTTCTTGGCGACAGCGAACGTTGTGCCATCGGGCAGACGATATTCCGACAGACGAAACGCAACCCGTTCGTCGAGGCGAACGACTTGCTCCACATAGTCCAAAAGACCGATCAGTTTTTGGCGCGCGTCGGCCATAAAGCTCTATCCCCCCAGCGTCCGACATCACAGCGCGCAATCACGCCCGATGCAACCGCTTCTGCCGTTCCTCGTTACCACAGTCGCGTAAGCAATTGAATTACCAAAACTATTGCGTAGTTTTGGGCCCAGGCGGCCTTGATGGGTGGGCAGGTTCTAGTTTTGGGGCCAGTCGCGGTTGGCGAAGTCGATCAAATCGCGAACAAGCTCGAGCAAGCCCCCGATTGGAAAGAAGACTGCGCGGTCGAAATCTTTCAGCCGATTTGACCGCTGATCACGTAACTGAACTTACCATGACCGCGGGACTCTGTGGCGCTTTTGACCACAGTCTTTTGGAGGTACTTGAAGATTATGTGAGGCGCCAGCGCAAGCAACTGGCTCGTCCAAGCTTGAACGACAAAATTGAGACGCCCGAGGAAGAAGGCCGCCTCCGCGTTTAGAAACAGCAGCGAAGCGGTCGTCTTGAACACTAGGCCGATGAGTTATCGGGAGGCCTCACTATCGATTTTGTTTCGAGAACCCGATGGCAGCCAAATTCGGAGCTTCGGAAACCGGCAACGAAGCCCGGGCCGACGACGCGGAACAGGGCGAGAGGCTTGGCGGCGTCGATGCCATTTTTTATCCGCCCGCGATTGCCGTTTTAAAGCGAGGGGAGGGTGGGGGGCTCTGGAATCAAAGATGGAATCAAGCAGGCGAGCCGGAAGGGAAAAGTCCTTGTGCAGCAACGGATTATTGCAAGGTTCGATCCCTCCCGCCCCAGCCAGGTTAGCTTTGAAAAATCAGTATGTTATACGTTCGCGACTTTTTCATTCTGAACGGCGGTCCCGGGCGCATTCTGAACGGATGTTTCCGGTGCGTTCGCCAAGACGTGCGCGCGGCGCTTCCTGATCGCAGCCAAAACTCGCGGCGCGGTCCGCTTGGCGTACCCCGCGTAGCTCTCCCGGGTACGGTGGGCAGGCAGCGCGCGGCCCTGACCCTCGGTAAGCTCGGCCTCTTCAAGCTCTGTCATCCCACCATGTGGGCGCCGCGTCCAGCGTAAACTCGGGAGGCAGTCCGATGGCCTTCCCGAAGTCGCTGCACAATCTTCTGCATTCCCCAGAAGCTGTAGGGCTTGGCAAATGCTTTGGCGTCCGGTTTGACATGGCGCTTATCCGTCGGCTGTCGTCTAGCAAGTCCTCCAAGAGTGATCGATCTTGGCGCCGGTCTTGTGGTGTTCGATTGTGCGTGCTTTTTCAAGTCATCCTTCGCACATTGTGAAGATCTCGTACAACTTGCCATGTTCGTTCATCATGTCGCTCTTGTTCAATGAGCCACCTGCTGACTAAATGCTGCGGCGCATAGCGAAGAGGTCTCTCATGAGTGCTGCTGTCACAGCGCTCGCGTTCCGGCAATCATACGGCGTGCGTGGCAGATGACATGGCTCGATCGGAGGCTGCAAAAAAGTGGGCGCGTGGGCCAGCGGTAAGGCTAGCGCATCGAGATCGCGCTGAATGTCAGCCATCATCTCGGTCATGGGAGGCCAACGCCAAGGGAGGCTCGAAATGGAGCTTGATGACCTCATCCCGTTTTGGTGAGATGACAAACTCGGCGGGACGCGCTGCTGGAGAACTGTCGAGGGAGAGACGAGATGAAGACGATCAAAGGCCCGGCCATTTTCCTGGCGCAGTTCGCCGGCGACGCGGCGCCATTCAATTCGCTTCGACTCGATCTGCGCATGGGCGGCGGCGCTCGGCTACAAGGGCGTGCAGATCCCGACCTGGGACGCGCGCCTGTTCGATCTGACAAGGCGGCCAATTCAAGACCTATTGCGACGAGATCAACGGAGTCGCGGCCGGCACGGGTCGAGATCACCGAACTCTCGACCCATCTCCAGGGCCAGCTCGTCGCGGTCCACCCTGCCTATGATGCTGCCTTCGACGGCTTTGCGGCGCCGGAAGTGCGCGGCAACCCGCGGCCCGCACCGAATGGGCGGTCGACCAGGTGAAGCGCGCGCCGAGGCATCGAAACATCTCGGCCTGACAAGCGCACGCCACCTTCTCCGGCGCGCTGGCCTGGCCCTATATCTATCCGTGGCCGCAGCGCCCGGCCGGACTTGTCGAAGCAGCCTTCGACGAGCTGGCGAGGCGCTGGACCCCGATGCTCGACTATGCTCGACGAGAACGGCGTCGACGTCTGCTACGAGATCCATCCCGGCGAAGATCTGCATGACGGCGTCACGCTATCGAGATGTTCCTCGAGCGGGTGAAGAACCACGCGCGCGCGAATCTGCTCTACGATCCGTCGCCACTTCCTGCTGCAGCAGCTCGACTATCTCGACTACATCGACATCTATCACGAGCGCATCAGGGCCTTCCACGTGAAGGATGCGGAATTCAACCCCACCGGCCGACAGGGCGTTTACGGTGGCTTCCAGAGCTGGGTGAATCGGGCCGGGCGCTTCCGCTCGCTGGGCGACGGGCAGGTCGATTTCGGCGGCATCTTCTCCAAGCTGACGGCCTATGATTTCGACAGCTGGGCCGTGCTGGAATGGGAATGCGCGCTCAAGCACCCCGAGGACGGCGCGCGCGAAGGCGCGGAGTTCATCAAACACCACATCATCCGCGTTACCGAAAGCGCCTTCGACGATTTTGCCGGGGCGGGCACCGACGATCTTGCGAACCGCAAGATGCTCGGCCTGGCTTAGGAGGCTCGCATGACGATAGAAGCGAGCGGGCACGGCGGCACAGGCGACCGCATCCGACTTGGCATGGTGGGCGGCGGTCAGGGCGCATTCATCGGTGCCGTTCATCGCATCGCGGCGCGGATCGACGGGCAGTTCGAACTGGTCGCGGGCGCGCTGTCTTCAGAACCTGCCCGGGCGAAGACGTCGGCCGCGGAACTCGGCATCGCAGCCGAAGATCCTACGAATCGTTCGAGGAGATGGCCAGGGCCGAGGCCGCGCGCCCCGACGGCGTCGAGGCGGTGTCGATCGTGACGCCGAACCATGTGCACGCGCCGGCCGCCCGCGCTTTCCTCGAGGCCGGCATCCATGTGATCTGCGACAAGCCGATGACGACCACGGTAGCGGACGCGGAGCGGCTGGTCGATCTCGTGGAAAGCAGCGGCAAGCTGTTCGTCCTCACTCACAACTACACTGGCTATCCGATGGTACGGCAGGCGCGCGCCATGGTCGCCAGACGGCGAGCTGGGCGACGTCCGCGTCGTGCAGGCCGAATATCCGCAAGACTGGCTGACCGAGCGCGCCGAGCTTTCGGGAAGCAAGCAGGCCGAGTGGCGCACCGATCCAAAGCGGTCGGGAGCCGGCGGTTGCATCGGCGATATCGGAACACACGCCTACAATCTCGCTGCATTCGTCACCGGACTGGAGACAGATGCACTCCTGGCGCAGCTCACGACCTTCGTGCCCGGCCGCCTGCTCGACGATCAACGTCCAGATCATGCTGCGTTACAAGGGCGGCGCGCGTGGCCTGCTGTGGGCAAGCCAGGTGGCGGTCGGCAACGAAAATGCCCTCAAGCTGCGCGTCTACGGCACCAAGGGCGGGCTGGAATGGGCCCAGGAAGACCCGAACTATCTGTGGTTCACCCGTTTCGGCCAGCCGAAGCAGTTGCTCACCCGCGCCGGCGCCGGGGCGCAGCCTGAAGCTGCCCGCGTCTCCCGCCTGCCGGGTGGACACCCCGAGGGATATCTGGAGGGCTTTGCCACCATCTATGCCGAAGCCGCGCGGGCAATTCGGCCAAGGCAGGCTGGCAGGACGCCGGATCCGGCGGTCATTTTCCCAACCGTTGAGGATGGTCTCGCCGGTGTGAAGTTCATCGAGGCTGCGGTGGCGGCTTTCATCTGCAAGCAATGGCACGTGGGTTCGGATCACGTAATGCACGATAGGTATTGCCAGGCTCCTTAGAAGACGGTTATATGAGTGCGGCCGCATTGCCGCTACTGGCCCATCTCACCTTCCAGTCGGTTTGGCGATTTCCGCTTTTAAACGTGCCGAAAAGGGCCGGAGCATGCGAGCGAGATTGCCTGGTACTGAATACCGGAACAATGGGCCGCAGCGAAATCCTGGCGCTACACCGGTGATTAAGGAACCACGTGCCTGTCTACAATGTTGCGTCATCTGCTGCCGCAGGTGTTCCCATGCGCAACGGCCCTGACCCAAAATCCCGGTGGATGGATTGAGAGGCCAGGCGCGGCGTATTTGGACGAACTCGCGCCAACATCGAGGTGTAAGGCAATCCCTTATTCAATCGGAATGGAAACTGCTCCCGTGGATTAGCGTTGGCTTGCTCTATCGGGGGTCGATGAAGGCATTGCTCAGCCGCGAGACATCCGAGCATCCGACCAGAGCAAGCGCGCGATCGAGCTCCTCGATCAGGATGCTGAGGGCCTCCGAAGCTCCGGTCTCACCACGTGCTGCAAGTCCGTAGAGAATTGATCGGCCGACCAGAACGCCGTGCGCGCCAGACGCTAGCGATTTCAGGACATCTGAACCGCGCCGTATGCCGCCGTCGATAAGCACCGGGCCGAGGCCCAAAAAGCTCTCAAGTATCGAGATCGGCGCCGGAGCGTCGTCCAATTGACGGCCTCCGTGATTCGACACCACGACGGCATCCGCGCCGATCTCAAAGCAGCGCACTGCATCTTTGGGTACAAATTCCCTTGACGATGAGTCGACGCGGCCAGTCATCGCGCAGGCGCGCAAGATCGTCCCAACAGAAGCTGGCGTCCATTTCGCGTCGGAGCAATGCAGTCTGTGCTTCCAAACTCGAGACCGTGGTCGTCGCCAGATTGGCGAGCTTCGGCGCGCCGCGAGCCAAAATGCCCGCTGCCCATCGCGGGTGCGTGACGATGTCGAGAATGGTGCGAGGCGAATAACGGAACGGCATTTGGAAGCCGTTCCTAAGGTCACGTTCACGTTTCCCGTTGACAGGAACGTCGACGGTCAGGATCAGCGCCTTGCAGCCGCCGCCGACGCGCGCCGGACCAGGTCCACTGCGAGTTCTCGATGCACGACATAGAGCTGAAACCACAATCGTCCTCCGACTGCAGCAACATCTTCGATCGTCGCATTCGACGCCGTCGAAAGCGCGAAAGCACCCCGGCCCTTGCTGCCGCGCGGGCTAGCGCGATGTCGCCGTTGGGCCAGAAGATCCGTTGAGACCGGTCGGGTTTCAGCGACAGCGGCGGCGACGATTGGGGCGGCGGCGTTGGTACATGGTGGCGAGTTGGTGGATTTGGTGACGATGATGACGTTGGTGAGTTGGTGAGACTGGTGGGCGTCGGTGGGGGCGGCGTCGTTGAGCGTTGGTGGCGGAGCGTGGCGGCGTCAGGGCTTGGTCGGTTGAGCGTTGGTAGAGCGTTGAGGCTCAGGTTTCGTACGACGACGACGATTCGGCCAACTCGACCGTCGTCGATCGCTTGCTGACATCCACCAGGCGCTGCGGCATGAGCTGATCTCCCGGAACGCCTCGATGTCCCAACAATTCCGTTCTCGTTCTCCGCGCCACCCTCAAGATAGTCAAAGACCATCCTTGGGAGACGGCGCCGGGCGAGCCGACGCAGATCTGCGATCGAGATAGGGCTAGCCATGTTCACGCCGGCGCTGCCGTAGCGGCGAAGTGGTGAAGATCGAGATCATCCGAAATGGTCGTGGGCGATCGATGGCGAATCGCGAGCCGCCTGTGCGCTGCGCGGGACTGAAAATCTGTGATGATCACTTATCCTCCCGGGAACGGACCGGCTGCTTTAAGGGCACCGTAGACTATTCTCCGGCATTATCAAAAACTGCGTATTTTGTGCAAATCATTACCCGACGGCATGGGCCGGATGTAACTCGCACAACGATGAAATCGGGGCTGCGTCACCATTTGGCGGGTCGCGCGGCCAGTCGCCGCAGCTCCTCGAGCAGCTTGACCGCGGGCGCCGGCATGATGCCCTGTCGACGCTTGAAGGCTGTCAGCGTTCGGGTGCTTGATGCCCCCGGGATGTCCAAGACGTTCACCAGGCGCGCACGCCGCTCGGCGTCGTAAATGAATTGGCCATCCAGCCGAGAAAGCCCGAGCGCGTGACGAGACTTTTCAGTGCGGTGATCGACCGCGGTCTCGACCGCGATATTCGGCAGCCCAAGCCGTGCGCGCGGAACACCTGCTGCATGTGCTCGTAAGGCGCGGTGCCGCGCGGCGGAATCGCCCACTGCTCATTCATCGTGTCTGCCAGTCTCAGCTTGCTTTTGCGCCGCAGCGGATGGTCGATGCGCGGCGACCACATAGCTCGTGTCCTCCCAACGGCAATCGGCGATCGCCTGATCTCGTCCGCCGTTTCGGGACTCGGCCATGCTCAACGCGAGATCGATCTCGTGCTTGACGAGGCTCTCGGCAAGCCGGTCCCACACGCCTTCGATGATCTGCACGCGCAGAGTTCGGCCACTTGCTCAGCACGGCGCCGACCGCCAGCGGCAACATCAGGCTTGCGATGTTGCCCACAGCGCCGACGCGGATCGTGCCCTTCGCCAGCCCGCGCATCGCGTTGATTTCTTCGCGTCGCGTTTTCGGCCTCGCGCAACAGCAGCGTCGCATGCGGCAGCAGCGCGCTGCCGACCGCAGTGAGCTGCATGCCCTTCGAGTGCCGCTCGAACAGCGGCGCGCCGACCTGCTCCTCCAGCCGCCGCATCGTGCGGCTAAGCGCCGGCTGAGTGACGTGCAGCACGTCTCGGCGGCGCGGCCGAGACTGCCGGTCGCAGACGATCGTCGGCGAAGGCGTGAGCTGCTTGAGATCGAAAGTCATGCACAAAGGTAATGACTTTTCCGCAAAAAGGCAATTTTCAAACAAGTGCTGAGACTGCCGATTATGGAGCCGTCAGGCCGAAACGGCGCTCACCAGACAGGCCACCAAGAACGGAAACGCCAAAGCATGCAGGCAGCCATACGCTCCGCGCACGCGAGGAGCTGATCGGGCGCGACGCCGGTGACGGTGCGCGACGCCGTTATCGATCTGATGCGCCGCCTCGGCATGACGTCGATGTTCGGCAATCCCGGCTCGACCGAGCTGCCGCTGTTCCGCAATTTCCCGGACGACTTCCGCTATGTGCTCGGCCTGCAGGAAGCCGTCGTGGTCGGCATGGCGGACGGCTATGCGCAGGCGACGCGCAACGCCGCCTTCGTCAACCTGCATTCGGCGGCCGGCGTCGGCAACGCGATGGGCAACATTTTCACCGCGTTCAAGAACCGCACGCCGATGGTCATCACCGCCGGCCAGCAGGCGCGCTCGATCCTGCCGTTCGATCCGTTTCTCGCCTCGCGCGAGGCGACCGAGCTGCCGAAGCCCTATGTGAAATGGAGCGTCGAGCCGGCGCGCGCCGAAGACGTGCCGCTCGCGATCGCGCGCGCCTATTACATCGCCATGACGCCGCCGCGCGGGCCGGTGTTCGTCTCGATTCCCGTCGACGACTGGGACCGGCCGGCCGAGTTCGTGCCGCGCGCGTGGTCGTCAGCCGCGAGATGCGGCCGGACCCGGCGTGCTCGGCGCAGATCGGCGCGGCGCTCGACGCCAGCCGAGCGGCCGGCCTTCGTCGTCGGCGGCGCGGTCGATCGCGACGGCGCCTGGGACGATGTGGTCGCGCCTCGCCGAGCGTCACAACGCGCGCGTGTTCGTCGCGCCGATGACCGGGCGCTGCAGCTTTCCCGAGGACCATCGGCTGTTCGCGGGCTTCCTGCCGGCCGATGCGCGAGCGGATCGTCGAACTGCTCGGCGGGCACGACCTCGATCTTCGTGATCGGCGCGCCGGCCTTCACCTATCACGTCGAAGGCTGCGGGCCGCATGTGCCGCGCGGGCGCGAAGCTCGTGCCAGTTGATCGACGATCCCGAGCACCGCCGCGTGGACGCCGGTAGGGCATCGCCGCCGTCGGCAGCATCCGGCTCGGCGTCGCTCGATCTGCTCGCGCGGCCCGCGCCGCGCGCCGCGCGCTGCCCGCCGCGCGCGCGCCGCGCGCACGCGCGCCGAGCCGTCGGCGCCGATGTCGGTCGCCTTCGTGCTGCAGACGCTCGCCGAAATGCGCGACCGCCGACGACATCGTCGTCGAGGAGGCGCCGAGTGCGCGTCCGGTGATGCAGGCCTATCTGCCGATCACGCGCAGCGGAGGGCTTCTACACGATGGACAGCGGCGGCCTCGGCTATGGCATGCCGGCGGCGGTCGGCGTCGCGCTCGGCAAGCCGGGCGTGCGCGTGATCGGCGCTGATCGGCGACGGCTCGAGCCTGTATTCGATCCAGGCGCTCTGGAGCGCGGCGCAGCTGCGCGCTGCCGATCACCTTCGTGATCCTCAACAACCGCCGCTATGCCGCGCTGCAGGATTTCGCGCCGGTATTCGGCTTCGCGCGCGCAGGAGGCGGTGCAGGGCACCGAGCTGCCGGATCTCGACTTCGTCGCGATCGCGAACCGGCATGGGCTGCCCGGCGCGTGCGCGTGACGCGAGGCCGAAGCGCTGCGTGCTGCGCTCGGCACCGCGTTCGCATCTCGCTCGGCCGATGCTGATCGATGTCGAGGTCGATGATCGCCGTTCATCCAGATCGAATTGAGACGAACCGGGAGACAGAACATGAACACGATTTCCATGCTGATCGACGGTGAAGCCGCGACCGGCGCGCCGACGGCGCGACCTTCGAGCGCCGCAATCCTCTCGACGGCGAGGTCGCGACGCGCGCGCCTGCGGCAACAGCGTCGGATGCGATCGCCGCGGTCGATGCCGCGGCGCGCGCGTTTCCCGCCTGGTCGGCGATCGGACCCTCCGAGCGCCGCGCGCTCCTGACGAAGGCGGCGCATGCGCTCGAGGCCAAGGCCGATGCTTTCGCGGCAGCCATCGCCGCCGAGACCGGCGGCTCGGGCATTGTGGGCCGGCTTCAACGTGCATCTCGCCGCCGGCATGCTGCTCGAGGCCGCGGCGATGACGACGCAGATCAGCGGCGAGGTGATCCCCTCCGACGTGCCCGGCAGCCTCGCCATGGCGGTGCGCCAGCCCGCCGGCGTCGTGCTCGGCATGGCGCCCTGGAACGCGCCGGTCATTCTCGGCGTGCGCGCGATCGCCGTGCCGCTCGCTTGCGGCAACACGGTCGTGCTGAAGGGCTCCGAACTCTGCCCGGCGACGCACGGCCTGATCGTCGAGGCCTTCAACGAGGCCGGGCTTCCCGCAGGGCGTCGTCAACTATCGTGACCAACGCGCCGAAGGATGCGGCCGCGAGTCGTCGAAGCGATGATCGCGCATCCCGCCGTCCGGCGCGTCAATTTCACCGGCTCGACGCGGGTCGGCAAGATCATCGCGGCGAGCTGCGCGCAAGTACCTCAAGCCGGTCGCTGCTCGAACTCGGCGGCAAGGCGCCGCTGATCGTGCTCGACGACGCCGATCTCGACGCGGCCGTCGACGGCGCCGCCTTCGGCGCGTTCGCCAATTCCGGGCAGATCTGCATGTCGACGGAGCGGATCATCGTCGATGAGACGCATCGCCGACGCTTTCGTCGAGCAAGCTCGCCGAGAAGGCGCAGCAGCCTGCCGCTCGGCGATCCGCGCAAGGGCCCGGTCGTGCTGGGCTCGGTCGTCGACATGACGACGGTCGCAGCGCTGCAACGCGCTGATCGACGATGCGCTCGCCAAGGGCGCGAAGCTCCTGTGCGGCGGCAAGGCGCAGATCGACGTTGATGCCGGCGACGCTGCTCGACCATGTCACGCCGGAGATGCAGATCTACAGCGAGGAATCGTTCGGGCCGGTGAAGCCGATCGTCCGCGTGCAGAGGGTCGAAGAGGCCGCGATCGCCTGCGCCAACGACAACGCCTATGGCCTCTCCTCGGCGGTGTTCAGCCGCGACATCCGCGCGCGGCATGCGGCGTCGCGCGCGCATATCGAGTCGGGCATCTGCCATATCAACGGCCCGACCGTGCACGACGAAGCGCAGATGCCGTTCGGCGGCGTCAAGGATAGCGGCTACGGCCGGTTCGGCGGCAAGGCCGGCATCGCCGAATTCACCGATCTGCGCTGGATCACGATGCAGACGACGCCGCGCCACTATCCGTTCTGAATGCGAGCGGTCGCGTTTGTCTCCTAGGCGCGCTGCGCCGGAGTCCAAGACGGTCTTGAATGAGTACGAATAGGTTCGAAGGCGAGACAGATCCGAGGCCGGCTCGATCGCCGAGCAAACGGGCCGGTCGGCGAACAAGAACAGCCGAATTCCTGGAGGGGAGGAAATCACCATGCGATGGAAGACTGCGTTATTGACGCTGGCGGCGGTGACGCTTGCCGCAACCACGGTGGGGTGGCCAGGCTCGCGCCGAGGCTGCCAAATGCGGCCTGAGCAACGGCAAGGCGGCGACGGGCCAGCCGATCGTGATCGGCGGCATCGTCAGCGTCACCGGCCCGGACAATTTCAGCTCTTCAGGGCTTGCGGCCGAAGGCCTACTTCGAGTGCCTCAACGCCAATGGCGGCATCAACGGCCGGCCCGATCAAGTACGACTGCTGGAAGACGACGCCTGGAATCCGGAGCAGTCGTCGCAACTGGCGGCCAAGCTGATCAGCGACGAGGGGCCGTCGCGCTCGTCGGCAACATGAGCTTCGTCGACTGCGGCGCCAACCAGGGCATCTATGAGAAGGCAGACGTCATGGTCATCGCCGGGGTCGGCGTGCCGCGCGATTGCTTCTTCCAGAAGAACTACGCGCCGACCAATGCCGGTCCGCGGGTCAGCAATACCAAGGTGATCATGGATATCGCCAAGACCTATCCGGGCAGATCAAGCGCGTTCGTCTGCATCGCGCCCAACATCCCCAATGTCGGCGAATGGTCGTGCGACGGCGCAGTCGAGCTGGATCAAGAAGCAAGGCGGCGACGGCAAGATTATCACCTTCGATCCGGCCTCGCTGGACGCGACCTCGATCGTCCTGGAGGCGATGGCCTTCAAGCCGGACGCCATCTCGGTCGGCACACCGAAGGGCATGGCGGTGCCGATCTTCGCCGCAGCCGAGGAGCAGGGACTTGCGGACAAGGTCCATTGGGTGGACCCGCCTCGCTCTACAATCCCGACTTCCCGCCCGCGATCGGCAAGGCCTGGGACGGCAAGGTCTGGCCGTCGACATGGAGCTTGAACTCGGCCGAGGCCAATACGCCGGACATGAAGAACTGGCGCGCCGTCATGGACCAATACGTCGAAGCCCGATTCCCGCGCGACACGTTCGCGCAGGCCGGCTATCTCGCCGCGCGCGTCGTCACCGAGACGCTGCTGAAGATGGACCCGGCCAAAATCGACCGCGCGTCGGTCACGGCGGCGCTGCGCGGCGTCAAGAAGTTTGACAGCGATATGTTCTGCGCGCCCTGTACATTGGCGACGGACCGCGGCACAATCGCCAACCACAACGGGCCGACCTGGCGATGGTGACTGGCGGCAAGCTGGTTCCGGCCAATGTCTGCATCGACGCGCAGGATCCGGAGCTCGACGACGTGCACGCCTACGAAAAAACTATCGGCATCCTCGCACTGAGGCCGATGCCGATTTCGCGCCCTTCTTCGTCTCCGGGCTCGCAACCGCAGCGACCTACGTGCTTGCGGCGGTGGGCATCGTGGTGCTCTACCGGGCTTCGGGCGTGGTCAATTTCGCCAGGGCGCCTCGGCGCCCTCGCTGCCTTCGTCTCCTGGACAATCGTCGCAACATGGCGGCCCGGAGCCGTCGGCTGGTCGCCGGCATATTGTGTCGACCGTGGCTGTCTCTTCTTCTATGGCCGCGTGCTGGCGCCGCGTCTGGCCTACAGCGATCCCGTGATGCGCGCGGTCGCAACGCTGAGTTTCGCGCTGATCCTTCTCGGCTTCATCGGCTACGTCTGGGGCGAGCTGCCGCGGCAGCTGCGAGCTGCCGACTGACACTATCGAGTTTCGAATTGATCGACGTTCGCGTCACCTACACGCGCGCCGTTGCGTTCGCGCTCGCCGTGCTCGCGACGGTGGCGGTGCATGACTGTTCCTTGCCAGCAGCCGGCTCGGGCTGCAGATGCGCGCGCTCGCCAGCAATCGCGACCTGAGCGCCATGCTCGGCGTCCGAGTGTTGCGCGCGGATGGCTACGCCTGGATCATTTCCGGCGCGCTTGCGGGCGTCAGCGGCATCCTGCTCGCGGATCTGCAGCGGCTCAGCGGCATACGCCTGACCTTCGCCGTTATTCCGTCGATCGCGGCCGCCGTGTTCGGACGCTTTTCTCGCTTCCCGCCACCGTTGCCGGAGGGCTGGCGATTGGCGTCTGCGAGGCGATGCTCACTCCCGTTCCGGTGGTCGGGCCGTTCCGCACCGCTGTGCCCTTCGTCTTCGCGGTCGTGGCGATGTTGTGGATGCAACGCCGAGTCAACCTATGTCTATCGGTGAGCGTCGACGTGACGGAGGCTACCCTCGGCATACTCGCCGCTCGTCCGCGCCATGTTGCCGCTGCGACGATCCTGGATCGTCGATCGGCGCTCGTCGCGCCATCGCCGCGCTTTATGTGCTGCCTGCTGGTGCTGGCGATTATTGGCTGCGGACTTTGATCTGCGCGACAGTCCCTGGGCGATCTGCTGTCTGAGCGTAAGCCTGCTGTTCGCGCAGCTCGGCATGGTGTCGCTCGCCCAGTTCGGCCTTCTCGGGGTTGGGGGTGGTTCGCGTTGCGCATCTCGCACGGCCTCGGCGTTCCCTTTGAGATCGCCCTGCTGGCCGGCGGCGTCGCGGCGGCTGTGTTCGGCGTTATCGTGGGGCTTCCGGCGCTGCGCATGCGCGGGCTCTACCTCGCCATCATCACGCTGATGATGGCGGGCGCTATTCAGGTGCTGATAAGCGCGTTTGGATTTCCCGACGGCGGCTCGGGTATTCTTGGCAAGAGCACGGCGACGCGCGTGATGATGGCTCGGCCGTTGCTCGCCGACAGCGACGAGAACTATTTCCGATACGCGGTCGTCATCTTCGCTCTCTGTTACGCCTTGGTTTATGCACATGTTCGCGGTCGACCGGGACGAGCCTGGGCGATGATCCGGCGCGGCGAAGTTTGCGCCATCGCCTGCGGCGTCGACATCGTCTGGTACAAGGTTTGGGCCTTCACGCTCGCCGGGTTTCTCGCCGGCATCGCCGGCGGTCTGCTCGCCGGCGGCGTCGGCCAGCTTGACGGGAGCGCCTTTCCTGCGAGCCAATCGATCATGGTTTTCGCGCTGACGATCGTCGGCGGCGCCTACAGCTGGATGGGACCGATCATCGCGGGCCTGCTGCTGCGCGCACTTCCGTCGCTGCTCAACAACTATCATGTCGACGGCAATGTCGCGACCATGATTTTCGGCGCCGGACTTGCTGCATGCGCTCATCACGGCGCCGCAGGGGGTGGCCGGACAAATAGGCGGGGCCTTGGCGGCAATCAATCGCTTGTGGGCAAGAGGGCTGCAAGGCCATGATCGAGGTCAACGAAGTCACCGTCATGTTTGGCGGCGTCCGCGGACTCAATGCGCTCACCGCGCCGCCTGCCTGAACCCGTGACGGGACTCGTCGGCCCGAACGGCGCCGGCAAGACCACGCTGATCAATGTGCTCTCCGGCTTCGTCCGGCCGACGCTTGGCTCCGTGGCCATCGACGGCCGAGGATTTGCAACGCATCGCGCCGCATAAGCGGGCGGCGTTCGGCATCCGGCGAACTTTCCAGAATGAACAGGTGGTCGAAAATCTCTCGGCCGCCGGAGCAATATTTCGGCGGTGATCGACAACGTCCCCACGGGCGGACAATCGCGTGCGCGTCTGATCGGGCAAGGCCCTCGACTTTGTCGGCATGTCCGCGAAGGCGCGCGTGCTTGGCGGCGATCTCAATGCCTATGATCGACGGCATGGTGGAGATCGCGCGCGCGACCGTCGGGCTCGCCAAAGCTGATCATGATGGACGAACCAGGAGCAGGGCTGGCCGAGGATGAGAGCGAGCATCTGCGGAAGTGATCAAGAGCATTCACGGCCATTGTGGGGCGCAGGTCCTTCTCGTCGATCACGACGTCGAACTCATTTCGGCAACTTGCATCGCGACGCTGGTGCTGGATTTCGGATCGCGCATCGCCTATGGGCCGACACTCGAAGTGCTGGCCGATCCGAGGGTGCGCGCCGCCTATCTCGGCGTCGTCGAGGAGGCAGCATGAGCGAGGCGCTTCGAGGTTCAAAGGCGTCCATCTCGCGCGCAGCGGCAAGGCGGTTCTGCACGAAGTTGATCTCACGCTCGCACGAGGAAAGATCACCGCTCTTCTCGGTGCGAACGGGGCCGGCAAGAGCAGTCTGGTTCTGGCCGATCGCGGGAGCGCTTACCGGTCGCTGAGCGGCGGACATTCAACTGGACGGCCGCCTCGATCATCGGGGCTTCGGCCGGAAACGATCCGGGCGCTGCGGCGTCGCCGCGGTGCCGGAAGGCCATCATGTTCTGAACGACCTTAGGTCGAGGACAATCTCAAAGTCGCGGGCAGCCACCTGCCGCGAGCCGACCTCAAGCCGGCCATGAGCGCGCGCGCTTGACACATTTCCGGAACTTCGCGAGCGCATCTTCGTGCGCGCTCGGGCCGATGTCCGGCGGCCAGCAGCAGATGCTGGCACTTGCGCAGGCGATTATTTCGCGACCGCGCTATCTGCTGGCCGACGAGCTTTCGTTTGGGCTGGCGCCGGTCGTTGTCGGGCGTCTCGTTCCGGTTCTGCAGACGCTCGCACAGCAGGGCGTTGGCGTGCTGCTGATCGAGCAGTTCACACATATCGCTCTGAAGATCGCCGACTTCGCCTATGTGATGGAGCGCGGACGGGTCTGCTTCCACGGCGAGCCCAGTGAGCTCGAGAGAAATCCCGACATCCTGCACAGTGCCTATCTGGCGTAGCGGCGGCGCTTGGAACAGTGGCGATACGAAACGATGAGGTGCGAGGGCAATGAAGCGTCTTGAGGGCAGGGTCTGCGTGGTGACCGGCGGCGCCGGAAGCGTCGGCTTGGCGACGGCGCGCCTGTTCCTGGCAGAGGGCGCTCGCGTTGCATTGATAGACCTGCGGCAAGCCGAATTAGACCGCGCAGCCGAACGTCTCGGCCGCGATTCGCTCATGACGTTCGTCGCGGATGTTTCGCGCGACGGGGACGTGGCTGCGGCGATCAAAGCTGTCGATGCGAAGTTCGGACCCATTGACGTGCTGTTCAGCAATGCGGGCAACTTTGGCGCGGTTGCGCCGATCGCGACATATCCGGAGTCGGTGTTCGACGCGGTCTTGGCCGTCCACGTCAAGGGCGCCTTCTTGGTCTGCAAACATGCGACGCCGCGTATGCGCGACGGCGGCAGCGTGATCATCACGTCGAGCGTGGCTGGCGTGCGCGGCGATCCCGGCGTCTACGGCTACATCGTCGCCAAGCACGCCCAGATCGGGCTGATGCGGTGCCTTGCCAAGGAGCTGGCGCCGCGCCGAATTCGCGTCAACACGGTGCATCCGGGCCCGATCGACAACTCCTTCCAGCATGCCGTCGAGTCCGATCTCGCGGGCCTCATCGCGCGCGACGGCGCCGAGTTCTTCAACGCGATGATTCCGCTGGGCCGGCACGGCACGCCGGAAGAGGTCGCGCAGTCCGTGCTCTATCTGGCTTCCGATGAAAGCCGCTTCACCACGGGCTCGCGGCTGATGGTCGACGGCGGCATGAGCGCGTGACAGGCGCAGCCTCCGGCTGAGACATTAGCGGAACAGTTTCGTTATTGGTCAGCGCCGAGCCCGACCTTGTCGTAATGCGCCTTGCAGAGCTCGATGTAGTTATGGACGTCGAAATGACCGATCGAATTGCCGTCTTCGTCGAGCCAGATCAAGGGCGCACTGACGATGAAGAAGACCCGCATCTGCTCGGGATGATCATAGGCGACGAGCGTGTGGCTCTCGCCGGGGCTCTCGTAGATGAAGTCGCCGGCGGTCGCGGTCCAGTCGTGCTCGAGATAACCCCACTTTCCAGAGATGGTGTAGGCGAACACCTGGTGCGGATGATAGTGGCGGTTGACCAGCCCGGCCGTCTTGGCCCAGAGGATGTCGCACCATTTGTTCTGGGTCGGCGAGATCCACAGCGGCCGCGACGAGACCGTTTCGCTGAAGGGGACGTAGTAGCGCTCGTCGTCGATCGGCGCGTTGGCGATGTAGGCATCGGGCAGCGCGTCGGGCTTGAATACCTTCGGGATCGGCTTGATGTCCTTCCAGAACTCGGTCGTGGGCGCCTCGGCCATGGTTCCTACCCTGATGTTTTTGACGGCGTATTTGCCGCGCACAAAGGTGCGGCACGCGCGCCTGCCCTGTCTTGGAAAATGGCGCGGCGGAGGTTGGACGCGGGCGCAGGTTCCGAGGCCAGGCCAACGGCCTCGCACGAGTTCCTATGGCGGACGCGCCGGTGTCCAAGACACTTTCCGCCGGCGCGGTCTATCCCGGTGGGATCGCTCATGCTGCGTTGCGCGATCGAAACTCTAGCCTGGAGATCGGAATGGCAGACGCGAACAGGCCGGCCGACTGGAAGCATTTCGATGATTTCGCCGCCGGCATTGCGACCAACCGGCTGCCGACGACAGACGCGCTGTCGGGCACGGCGTTAAAGATCTCGCTGAAGAACGGCCGTGCGATCGAGCTGACCTTCAACGCCACGGACGAGGTCGCCTGGCGCGAGGGAGGCGAGCGCGGCATCGACTGGTATGAGGCGATCAACGTTGCGCCGAACGTGGTCTTCATCAACATGACCTTTTCGGCCCGACCGGATGGGGATGAGGCCTTCATCGTCAATGTCAGGACGCGCCGCGTTCTGTCGATCCGCGAGCGTGTGCGTAGCGCCGACGAGGCGTTGGGCGAGCCGCGCGTGTCGCAGGACTACACGCCGGGGTCGTCGGCGATCCCGCCGTTTCAGCCGAAGGCATCGAGCCGGCACCGACGCGGGAGTTGATCGGGATGACCGCGCATTACGAATACAGCCCTCAGCACGTCTATGAGCACGTCTATCTCAGCTCGCAACGCTACGCCTGGCAGAATCTCGTCGGCGTGCAGCGTGGCCATGGCGACGTCGACCTCGCAACGACCTTCAAGTTCGATCACAACCAGTATGTATTCGGGTTTCGTGAGTTCATCATCCCCGTCGCGTCGATCTTCTTCTACGACTACGAGGCCATGCGCTCGACCGGGAAATTCCTCGGCGTCACCAGCCAAGGCAGGATCGAGAACAAGCCTGCCGGTGCATTCATCGAGGTGAAATCCCGAACCGCTTACCGCGACGGCAGGGCGCCGGTCTGATCGATCGCCACGGCAGAGGGCGTTGCGTTCGACCTCACCGTTGACAGCCGGGCCGGGGTGCTTAACATGTTAGCAAACGGGTGCCGCTGGACGGCCACCCAGCCAGGGAGGGGCGCGCGTGCAGCTCCAGGAGTTTAGCCGCTGGACTCCGAATATCTGGGGTCAGGCCCCGTTGGATGAATGGAGGGACAAGCTGCAATCCGTCTGCGGCCGTTTCAACCCGTTCGGCTGGGAGGAGCGCAAGGTCGTCAACGGCGGGGTGGTGCTGTCAGACATCGCGGGCACGCGAGATCGTTCAGGTCGCCACCGACATCGGCATCGTCCGCCGCGAAGAGCACGACATTCGCCTCGACTACGGTGAGCACTTCTTTCTCCTGGTCCAATTGCAGGGCGTGTGCGGCGTCGAGCAACAGGGGCGCCAAAGCATTATTTCGGCCGGAGACTGCATCCTGGTCGACTCGTCCCTGCCGTCGAGCTTCTATTTCAACGGCCAATTCAGTAACCATTTGTCCGTGCACCTGCCGCGGCAGTTGCTGCTCTCGGAGAAGCCCGAATGATTTCGAGATCTCCCGGCGCCTCGGCGCCGAGGATCCGATGTCGATGATGTTGCGCGCGTTAGTCGCCAAGATACTGCAAACACCTTCGAGCCATCAGCGAGGGGGCGAACTGCGTCATCTCCTCCTGCAGGCGACCCGGCAGGCATTCGCTGCCGAAGGACCCGATGCGCTGCTGTGTCCGAAGGAGCGCGCGTCTGGCCGGCTCGAACTCGCCTATGTGCTCGTCGATCGCCACCTCACCGCCGAGTGGCTGACGCCGCAGTGGCTTGCCTCAAAGCTCGGCGTTTCCATGCGCACGCTTCAGGAAGATTTCAGCACCGTCGGTACAACGGTGACGAGCTTCATCCGTGACCGCCGCTTGCGGCTCGCCAAGGACCGGCTGGTCGAAGAAGCAGCGTGGCACGGACGGCGGCACGATTGCCGATATCGCGTTCTCCTCCGGCTTTAACGACATTTCCTATTTCAATCGCTGCTTCAAGAAAGCGTTCGACTGCTCTCCGAAGGAGATTGCCCGGGCAAGTAGGTCGCGCTGCGCGTCCAATTGCAGTCGCGCTCTTTCCAAGACAGAACCGAAGACCATCGTCTTTGCTCGGCCGAAATAGCGGTTGGAGACGTTGTCATGCAGCGCTGGAGCTTGTTGATCGACGGTCGCAAGGTTGCGACGGACGGCTTTGAGGACGTGATCAATCCCTCGACCGGGGATGTTGTCGGTGCGATGCCGCTGGCCACGGCGCAGAGATCTCGACGCATGCCGTCGATGCTGCCTCGCGCGCGTTTGCCGTCTGGAAGGACGTTGCCGACGCTGAACGAGCGGAAGCTTGTCGTGCGATTGCACAGACACTCGAGGCGCATGCGGAAGAGCTTGCGAGACTGCTGACCTTGGAGCAGGGCAAGCCGCTCAACGGTCTGGGGTCTCGTTTCGAGATCGGCGGTGCGATCGGCATGGACCCGTACACACCAGCGAATTGTCGCTTCCGGTCGAGGTCTTGCAGGATAATTCTGACGGCCGTGTCGAGTTGCATCGCAAGCCTATCGGCGTTGTGGGCTCGATCACCCCATGGAATTGGCCGGTGATGATCGCATGCTGGCACATCATTCCGGCGATACGCACTGGCAACACGGTCGTCATCAAGCCTTCGCCGCTGACGCCGCTCTCGACCATCCGCCTTGTCGAGCTCATCAACGAGAAGCTCCCGCCGGGCGTTGTCAATGTCGTCACCGGCGCGAACGAGATCGGCAGCCTGATGTCCTCGCATCCCGGCATCGCGAAGGTGACGTTCACCGGCTCGACCGCGACCGGCCGCAGGATCATGCAGAATGCCGCCGGCACGCTGAAGCGCCTGACGCTCGAACTCGGCGGCAATGATGCCGGCATCGTGCTGCCCGATGCGGATCCGAAGAGGATCGCGGAAGGGCTGTTCTGGGGCGCGTTCATCAACAATGGCCAGACCTGCGCCGCGTTGAAGCGGCTTTATGTTCACGACAGCCTCTATGACGAGGTCTGCCGCGAGCTGACGGCTTACGCCGAGACAGGTCGTCGTCGGCGACGGTCTCTCCGAAAATGCCGATGCTCGGCCCCGTACAGAACCGCCGTCAGCTGCAGATCGTCTCTGATTTCGTCGACGAGGCGCGTCGCAAAGGTGGCCGCGTGTTCATCGGCGGCGAACCATCGGAGGGCCCGGGATACTTCTATCCTGTCACTCTCGTTGCCGATGTCGATCACGGTTGCCGGCTGGTCGACGAGGAGCAGTTCGGACCGGCTCTGCCGATCATTCGCTACCACGATGTCGACGAGGCCGTCGCGAAGGCGAATGCGACGTCGATGGGGCTTGGCGGTTCGGTCTGGGGGTCCGATCTCGAGGGCGCCAAGCGCGTGGGCGAGCGCATCGAAGCCGGTCTCTGTCTGGATCAACAAGCACGGCGCCATTCAGCCGAATGCTCCCTTCGGCGGCGTGAAGCAGTCCGGGCTTCGGCGTCGAGTTCGGAGTGGACGGCTCTGAAGGAATTCACCACGGTCCAGACCGTATTCTGCTGAGCGGGAGCGTGCCGGGATCTTGCGTTCGGGGAAGGGGAGTCATGCAGGAATACGATTTCATCGTCGCCGGTGGCGGCTCCGGCGGATGCGTGGTCGCCTCGCGCCTGTCGGAGAACCCGGCAACATCGCGTGCTGCTGATCGAAAGCGGTCAGGCGGACAGCGACAAATACATCCACATCCCTGCAACCTTCTTCAAAGTGCTCGAAAAGGGCAGGGACGCGTTGTTCTACGCGTCGGAGCCCGAAGCGGGCCTGAAGGGACGTCCGTCGATCGTACCGCAGGGGCATGTGCTCGGCGGCGGCAGCTCCGTGAATGCGATGGTGTATATCCGCGGCGCGCGCCAAGACTACGACACCTGGGCCGCAGCTCGGATGCCGGAATTGGAGCTACGACAAGGTGCTTCCAGTCTTCCGCGATCTCGAGAACAATCAACGGCTGTCCGGCGAATATCATGGCATCGGCGGCGAATTGACGGTCTCGGACAGGGCTTATGGCCATCCGCTGTCCTGGGCCTTCATTCGCGCAGCGCAGGAGGTCGGTCTTCCCTACAACGAAGACTTTAACGGACGCTCGGCAGGAGGGCGTCGGCTTCTATCAGACGCACCACCGGGAAGGGACGTCGCCGCAGCGCTGCCGAGGCATTCCTGCGAAAAGCCGAGGCCCGTCCCAATCTGACGGTCAGGACCGCGACGCGCGTCCACAAGGTGGTGTTCGACGGCAAACGAGCAAGCGGCGTCCTGCTCGACGATGGCTCGATCATCAAGGCGAGGCGGGAGGTCATCCTGACCGCGGGAGCTCTCGCCACGCCGAAAATCCTGCAGCTCTCCGGCATTGGACCGGCCGCTCATCTGCGTGAGCACGGGATCGACGTTATCGCGGACCTGCCGGGCGTCGGCGAAAACTATCAGGACCATCTGGAAGCGACCGTTCAGTGCGAGGTCAAGGACCCGATCTCGATATTCGGCGAGGACAAGGGCCTGCGCGCGGCCTCGCACATGTTGCAGTACATGCTGACCAAAACGGGATTGCTGACGTCGACGGTCGTCGAGTCCGGCGGCTTCGTCGACACCGCCGGGACCGGTGAGCCGGACGTCCAATTCCACGTGCTGCCGACCTTCAACGGATTTGCCGATCGCCCCGCTGAGCCCGGCCATGGCATCTCGATCGGCCCGTGCGTGCTCCGTCCCCAGTCGCGCGGATCTGTCCGGCTTGCGGTCGGCAAATCCGGCCGACTCTGCGCTGTTCGTCGCCAATTCGCTTGCCGAGCAGGCCGATGTCGAGACGCTGGCGCGCGGAGTCGAGCTTGCGATCCGCATCAGCGAGGCGCCGTCACTGGCCCGCCTTGTGAAGCGGCGCGTCCTGCCGAAGCCAGGGCTGGAGAAGGATGCGGATGCGCTTGCGCGATTATGTGCGCTCGATCTCGAAGACCGTGTTCCACCCCTCCGGCACGGCCAAGATGGGAGCGCCGGACGATCCCATGGCGGTCGTCTCCGAAGATCTGCGCGTGCGCGGCGTCGACGGCCTTCGCGTCGCGGACGCCTCGATCATGCCGCGTCTCGTTTCCGGCAATACCAACGCGCCGACGATGATGATCGCCGAACGCGCGGCGCGGTTCATTCTGGGGACCGAGGCGGCAGCTTAGCTCGTCGCTGCAGATGAGACGCTCTTGCCTGGCGCTCGGGTCTCTGCGACCGCATCGCGACAAAGGCGGTGACTTGCAGGCGGCACAATCGCGCTTGCCAAGGGCGAGGTGAAATGAGCGGCGCGTGAGGCGGATCTGAGCGATCCGCCTCATCTATCCAGTCAGAGCAGTTCGATGTCGGCCGGATAACCGGCCTCATTGAGCTTCTCGAAAAATGCTCCGGTCAGGATATGCCGCGGCTCCGGCGAGTCGCCCGGCGTTCCCCATGCGCAGCCGGTGCTTCGGCGCGCCTTCATGTCGTAGACGAAGGCGGCGGCGAGATCGATCAGGATTTCCCGCCAAGTAACGACATAGACGTCGTCCCGGATCTTCCAGTAGCTGGCCTCGTCCGTCCCACAGTCGCCCCGGCGCATGCCCTTCAGGCACTGATAGGAGTACCATCGGGTGTTCAGGTAGATGTGCTCGTAAACCGTGTCCTGGCTATAGCGGTAGATCGCCCGTGTTCCGATCAGATCGCGCGTCGGCTCGGGTGCAGGGGATTGCATCGGTGGCTGCGAGCCGTGAAGCCGCCCTTTCGTGAACCGCTGGGTAACTCGGGTTTTTCTCTCGAAGGGTTGCTGATCTTCGGCGAGATGCGATGCGATGAACAGTGCATGATGAGTGCTCAGATCGAGGACGATGGCCATGGTCTCACGGGTTCGCGCCGGCAGCATCGCCACGATGAGAAGCACGTCTGGAGCAGCCTCGACCACATTGACGGGACATAAGCCGCTTCTGTCCAGTGTAACGCCGGGCAGGCCACGCCACCGCAAGGCACCGTCGGCGAGGAATTCGAGGCCCGCTACGTCGTCGCCTTCGATCGATATCTCCAGCGTCCGTCCCTCGAGGCGGTCGGTACTGGCCTGGCGGTTTACCGAAAGGCCGCTGGCAACGGCGCTGGAAGACGGCGGAGCTGCGGATGACGAGCGGTGGCTTGTCTTCGCGTCGATCGAGAAATATTCGCCGACGAGACGCTCCGACAAGGCCCACACCGCGTCGGCATGGGCATGGTCGAGGACCCATGGCATGATCCCGTTCGGCAGGCGCGGATCCGGGTTCACCTCGGAGAATCCGCAGTCCTCCAGAAAGCGGGCGCCTTGGCCTTCGAGCTCGGGATGCACGAGCGCCCAGACGATCGTTGCAGCTCCGGCGGCCAGAACTCTTGCGCGGAAGATTCACGACCTCCGGCTGGCGGATGCGCAGCGGTGCGAAATCGTCCGGAGTTAAGTGATGATGGAGATTGGTGTCGGTGATGATGCCCGGCGCGACCGTAAACGCACGCACCCCTTCGTCGCGGTGACGCGCGTCGAAGGCCAATGCGAACAGCGCGTTGGCTGATTTCGACTGACCGTAGGCGTCCCACCGATCGTACGGCTTGTTCCAGAAGTTAGGATCGTCGAGGTCGACATCGTGCAGCCGGTGGGCGCCCGAGGTCATGACGACGAGCCGCGACGGCGCGCGCGCTTTCAGGAGCGGCGCCAGCCGATTGACGAGCAGGAAATGTCCGAGATGATTGGCGCCGAATTGCATCTCGAATCCGTCGGACGTGACGGCATGATCGATCGCCATCACGCCGGCATTCGCGACGATGCCGTCCAGTCCGCGATAGGCACCCGCAACACCATCCGAGAACGTCCGTACACTGGCGAGCGAAGCGAGATCGACCTGGCGGATGTCGAGCTCGGCGTCAGGAACGGCCCTCTTTATCGCGGCAGCGGCAGCCTGCCCCTTGTCAAGCGAGCGCACGGCCAAGATGACGGCTGCGCCGCGCGATGCCAGCACGCGAGCGGTCTCCTGGCCCAGCCCCGAGGATGCGCCTGTGACGAGATAGACCTTGCCGGACAGGTCAATGCCGGCGAGGACCTCTTCGGCGGTCGTTTCGCGATTGAAGCCAAACATGCTGTTCATTGACGATTCCTTCCAGGAGATGTTGCGTGTCATGGGTGACCTGCGCGCCACGGTGTCAGCGCGCGTTCGATGAAGCAAAGCAGGGTGTTGTTGATGGCGCCCACGACGCCGAGCAAAATGATCCCCGCATAGAGATCGACGCTGCGAAACGAGCGCGCCGCCATGATGATGGTAGAACCCAGTCCCTCTTGCGCGGTGATCATTTCGCCCACCACAGTGATGATCAGGCAGGCTGTCAGCGACAGCCGCATCCCGGAGATCACGTCCGGCAGCGCGTTGGGCAGGCCGAACTTGATGGCGAAGGCGAGCGGACCAATGCCGAGATTCCCGGCGACCTCACGCAGGCGCGGATCAATCGCGCTGAAGCCGTGAATAGTCGGCAGCAGCACGGGCCAGATCGCACCGAAGGCGATGATGCCGAGCAACATGCCCGGTTGAAGGCCGAACAAGGCGATTCCGACAGGCAGAAGCGTCGAGGCCGGGAGAGGGCGCAAGAGCTCCAGTGTCGGCGTCAGCCAATAGCGTGCTCGGAGCGATAAGCCGACGAGAGCGCCGAGCAGAATGCCACCGAGTGAGGCTAGCATCCATCCGTAGATCATTCGCTGCATGGTCGAGGTCGTCAGGGTGAGCAGATCGCCGCTGGTCAGGCCACGCCAGAGATCGGCCATTGTCGCGGAGGGCGAGGGCAGAAAGACCGGCTGCACCAGTCCGCTCGTCGTCACCGCCTGCCAGAGCAGCAGGATCGATAGCGTGACCAGGAGGGAGCCGATCCGCAGCGACCAATTGGTCATGCCGCAATCTCCCCGTAAGCCGCTCCGAACAGACGGTGATGCAGCGCGATCAAGCCGGCATTGAGCAACCAGCCGAGGACCGCAAGCCAGACCACGTAGGCGTACATGACTTCGGGACGCAGACTCAGTCCGGCCGAGATGATCGCGTAGCCGAGCCCGATCGGGTTGGCCGCGATTTCGGTCGTCACCGCCACGATCAGTGCGATGCCGAGCGTCAGCCGCAGCGCGGTGAAGATGCGCGGAAGCGCCGCCGGGAGCGCGATTTTGGTGATCTGCTGGGTGCGCGGCAGGCCGAGCATCCGGGCGACCTCGACGAGGCGCGGCTCGACGCCAAGCACCGCATCGCGCGTCAGCAGTAGCATCGGCCAGAAGCAGGCAAAGGCGACGATCGCCGCTTCCATCCTGATACCGAGGCCGTAGACCAGCATCATGAGGGGAATGACTGCGACCGGCGGAATCGGACGAAACAGTTCGATCGACAAAGAAGCGAGCTGTGCCGCCCGGGGGGAGAGGCCCAGCCATATGCCGAGGAGGAGGCCTAGCATCCCGCCGATGGGAACGCCGACGCAAATTGCGCCAATCGTTTCCATCGTGCTGAGGAATAACTCGCCGTCGGCGATCGCCTGGGCCAGAGCGCCTGCAACCTGGCTCGGCAGCGCCAGCCCATCGCTCTGAATGCCCGAGGCTCGCATCGCGATCTCCATCCCGCCGAGGAGACCGAGCGGAACCAGCCAGGCAGGTAGTGCGTGCAACAGCAGTTCAATGTGTCTTCTGGACATGATCGAACAGTACGTGGCGCAGCCGAAGAAATTCCGGATGCTCGCGCGTTTGCAGTTGATCGCGGGGCCTCGCCAATCCGATGTCGACGATTTCGGCCAATCGGCCCGGATTGGCTTCGAGCGCGAACACGCGATCACCCAGATAGATCGCCTCGTCGAGGTCGTGGGTGACGAAGAGCGCGGTCGCTCCGCTGGCCCTGACGAGCCCCGCAATCTCGTCCTGGAGCGCCTGCCGCGTGAGCGCGTCCAGAGCGCCGAACGGCTCATCCATCAGAAGGATGCGCGGTCCCTGGGCAAGGCAACGCGCGATCTGTACACGCTGCTGCATGCCGCCTGACAGTTGCGCGGGATATTTGTCGCCGTGTCGGGCGAGACCGACCCTGTCCAGCAAGGTGGCGATGCGCTCAGTACGCTCCTGGCGCGGCACCCCCATCGCCTCCAAGGCGAGGGCGATGTTTCCGGCCGCTGTCCGCCAAGGTAGCAGCGCGCGCCCATAATCCTGGAATACGATTGCTACCTCGCGCGCCGGACCGTGCACCACGTCGCCGAAGCGGCGAACCTCGCCCCTGGTGGGCGACAGCAGGCCGGTCACGAGGCGCAGCAACGTTGTCTTGCCGCAGCCGGACGGGCCGACCACGCAGGCGAACTCGCCGGGAGCGACCGCAAACGAGAGCTCATCGATGATGCACTTGCCGCCGAACTCGAGCCGGATGCCGTCGAATGCGATGGCAGGGCTGGCGCAAGCCTCATGGGCGGGCGCAAGGCGAGGATTGAAATGGTTCATTTCAGGAAGAGCGCGTCGGGTGACTTGAAGTTTCGAAGCATGTCCTGCTTCTCCATCATGTCCACCCAGAGTTGGACCTGCTGCGGCGTCACATTGGTGTCTAGCTTGTTGATGGTCAGCGTCTTCAATACTGCCGGAGGCATCTTCACGTACTTGCCGAAGATCTCGAGGGTCGCTGGAAGATCGCTCTGCTCAAAAGCGATCGCCTTGTCCATGGCGAGCTTGAATCCAGCAACCGATTCGCGATGGGCCTCGGCCCAGCCTCCTGCTGCTGGCATAGACGAATGGCGGCAGGCGATCGGGCAAATCGGCGGCGATATAGAAGATGTGTCCGCCGATCCCGGGCGCAGCCGCGCGCTGAAGGAAGGGATTGGTCGAGAGAACGGCATCCACCGTGTGTGCCTTCAACAGGTCGGCCAATTGCGGAAAGGTGCTTTCGACGAAGGTGATCTTGTGCCACTCGACTCCCTTCCTCCGAAACCATTCGCGCGCCATGATGTGGAAGAAACTTCCCAGACCCGGCGTTCCGATCTTCTTGCCGATGAAACCTTCCGGCTTCTCGATGCCGGAATTTGCCCCTACGACAATTCCGTAGTTCGTATCATCGGCGGAGGCGATCGCGCCTCCCGAGACGATGACGAGATCAAGACCGCTGTCGGTCACCTGGATCAGGGAGGTCGTGCTCAGCGCGGCGACCTGCAGCGAGTCGGACTGAAGTGCGGCAGGCATCGATTGTCCGCCGGGGATGATCTTGATCGTCGCGTCGATGCCGTGATCTTTGAAATAGCCCTTTTCGACCGCGATCATCGGCAGCACGAATTCGGGCACTGGCGGGATGCCGATCGTGATCTTGGTCTGAGCTGCGGCGGTATGGGTCGCAGAGAGCTGGATCGCGAAGGCCACCAGCGCGGCCTTCAGAAGAGTCACATACGCGTTTCGCATCGGCATCTGTTGTTTGTCCCGGAGATGCTGCCAAGATAACAGCGCGCATGAATGCAGCCACCTCCCCAAGATTGGGGAGGTGGCGCCCAGGATGCAGATCGAACAGGATGGGGCGAGCTACAGATCGAGCTGAGAGGTACTCAATGCGTCGTTCGGCGATGCGGATCGTACGTTGCGTCGGCAGCCAGGAGCAAAGATGCCAGCTGGGTGCGGTTGCGCACCCCAAGCTTGGCGAAGGCATTATCCAAATGCGCCCTGACAGTCGCAAAACTCACGTTGAGACGCCGCGCGATCTCCTTGTCTGCGAAGCCCTTGGCGGCAAGTCCCGCGACCGCCGCCTCGCGCGGTGACAATCTGGCCAGCGTGCCGGAAACCGCTGCAGCTGCTCTCGACCGGGTGGTTCGCTTCAACGCCTCGGTAAATCCCGGTTCGATGAGGCTGAGCAGCTCGACCTCGGTGTCGTCGAAATCGGGCCGCCCGTTTCGGCGCCAGATCCTGATGTCCCCGATGCTGTCGGGGCCGTCGAACGCAAACAGATTGATGCCGTAGTAATGTTCGTAGGGACGCAGGAATTCATTGTAGATCTCGGTTTGCAGAAGCTCGTGGTGCGAGATCAGAGCGCTTACGGGATGAACTCCCTGCAGCAGCCAGTGGGGCAGACGCTCCTTGTGACGGTGCTGGAAATAGCGCTCGTAGATTTGGACACAGGCCGCGTCCAGATTGATGGAAACGCCGAGCTCGAATGCCTGCTTTCGCGCGTTCCACGCGTAGGACGCATAGAAATCGGCATCGAGCAGGTCCAGCAGCGATGGTCCGATCACGGTCCTCAGCTCTTGTCCGCTGCCGTGCTCCGCCGAGAGCAGTCCGATGATGCCGGACAAAATGCGCTGCTTCTTTGTGCTGATCTGCATCGGCTGTCCTCCCTCGGCCAGGATAGGTCAGGGCCAGTTGGGCTGTCTAGCGCGGGCGTTCCTGGGCCGGCAATCTGGCGCAGCGAAAGATCCGACCGTCCGCATTTGCTCGGCTGTCGACGAGGGTCGACAACGGCATCTATCGAGCATCGCGCGGGTCAGCCAGGAGCGCTCGTTTCCGGGGAAGCCGCTGCGCACATTTCAAAGTCTCTGCCTCCGGCGCATGGGAGAGGCGGCGTACGGCGAAGCGCGGTTCAATGCCGAGTTCCAGTCTCGGATCCATTGAACGAGAAATTCGCCGAACGCTTCAGCTGCCGGCGGAATCGAACGTCTTGCGGGACGAAACAGACATACGTCGCGAACCGTTTCTGGCTGCGTTATTCGGCGCATGACGAGGCCAAGTGGCCTTGCAAGGACCCCGACATAGGCAGGAGCCGGCGTTGCCGCCAGTCCCTGCGCGGCAATGCCGAGGGCCGTCGTGATATTGTCGACGATCTCTACCGCAAGCGGCGGGGCGTCCGGTGTGGCGCGGCGCATCTGAGCAACGCTGACCTCGTGATCACGGCTTGCTGCAACCAGCGCGACATCCCGCAGATCGTCCCAGCGCAGGACTTTTCTCGCCGCCAGTCGATGCTCTGGCGAGCACCACAGCACCCAGGGGCTCTGAAAGATCACTTCGTGGATGACGTCAGGATCGGAAGGGCGGTCGGGCCCCACTGCAAGGTCGATGTCACCAGCAGCAACCCGGTCCACCGTGAGATCCACGGGAATATCCCGGATATAAATCGCCACCTTGGGTCGCTCGCGCAGGAACTGGCGGACCGCCGCAGGCAGCACCGCGCCTGCCAGGACCAGCGAAGCCCCGATGCGAACCACGCCGGCCGCGCGATTGCGGACATCGGCGGCGGCTGTTTCGGCGAGCTGCACGTGCCGCAGCACCGTCTGCGCAAGGCCCAAAAACTCCCGACCGGCGCTCGACAGGGCCACCCGTCGCGTGCTGCGGTCGAACACGCGAAAGCCCGTTATGGCCTCGAGCTCGCTCACAAGCTGGCTGATCGCCGACGAAGTCAATCCAAGCCGCTCGCCGGCGGCGGCGAAGCTCAGCGTGTCGGCAACGGCGATGAACGCTTCGTACTGGCGGAGGGTGATGCGGGTCAGGGCCATGACTGCATTATCAAGGATTTCTAATCAATTGAAAAGAATCGGTCGATTGTCCTTGGCCGCTCGCCGGCACAAGATCTGGCCTGATGGTCGCCGGCCAAGCGGGTCGCACGGGCTTGGACGAGAATCTCCTGCAGCAAGTTCGAACGGGACGAATGGTCAATCCTCCAACCGCGATCGATGCGCTGCAGCCATGATCGAGAACGAAACCACTGGCGAGAAAATTGCGCGTTCGTTGATTGCGCACGGCGTCGATACTGTGTTCGGCATCCCCGGCGCACACATGTACGATTTCAATGACGCGCTCTATGGCCGGCGTGAGGCGTTGCGCTTCATTCATACCAGGCACGAGCAGGGCGCCGGCTACATGGCATATGGATATGCCAAGTCGACGGGCAAGCCAGGTGTTTACAGCGTTGTGCCGGGTCCCGGCGTGCTGAATTCGGGCGCCGCGCTTTGCACGGCCTTCGGAGCCAACGCGCCCGTCCTGTGCGTGACCGGCAATATCATGTCGCATCTGATCGGGCAGGGCCGCGGACAACTCCACGAACTGCCCGATCAGCTGGCCACCTTGAGAAGCTTCATCAAAGGCGCCGAGCGCATCAATCATCCCAGCGATGTTTCCTCGTGTCATGGCGGCCCTGTTCACGCGCATGCTTTCGGGCCGCCCCGGACCAGTTGCCGTCGAGGCGCCCTGGGATATATTCGGCAAGAAGGGGCCGGTCGGGGATCTTGCGATCGGTCGTGCGGATACGCCGCCGGCCGTCGACCCCGATGCCGTTGCCGCGGCCGCGGCTCTGGTCGCCAAGTCCAAAAATCCCCTGATCATGGTGGGTGGAGGTGCGACGGATGCCGCGCAGCAAGTCGCTGAACTCGCCGACCGCCTCCAGGCGCCGGTGACGGCACACAGGTCCGGGAAAGGTATCCTTCCCGACGACGATCCGCTGGCGCTCAATTCGGTTGCCGCATTCGAACATTGGAAGCGCGCCGACCTGCTGATCGGCATCGGCAGTCGCCTGGAACTGCAATATATGCGCTGGCGCTGGCTTCCGCCCGGTATCAAGATCATCCGCATCGATATCGACCCGACCGAGATGGTGCGCTTGAAGCCCGACGTCGCGATTGTTGCGGATGCGAGGTCCGGGACCAGTGCGCTGGCTGCTGCAATCGACGGAGCGTCATTGGGGTCGCGCCATCGCGAGTTTCTCGAGATCAAGGCCAGAGCGCGTGCTGCGGTATCTGACGTGCAGCCCCAGATCGCCTACCTCGATGCCATTCGCGCGGTGCTGCCGACCGATGGTTTCTTCGTCGAGGAGGTGAGCCAGGTCGGCTTTGCGGCGAGGTTCGCTTTCCCCGTCTATGAGCCGCGCCAGTATGTCACCTGCGGATATCAGGACAATCTTGGCTTTGGCTACGACACGGCCCTCGGGGTCAAGATCGCACACCCGAACAAAGCCGTGGTTTCCGTATCCGGTGACGGCGGATTTCTGTTCGGGCTGCAGGAAATGGCAACGGCCGTTCATCACCGCATCAACGTGGTTGCCATCGTCTTCAACAATTCGTCCTACGGCAACGTCCTGCGCGACCAACGGCAGGCCTACCAGGGCCGCTTCATCGGGACGGACCTGACCAACCCGGATTTCGTCAAACTCGCCGAATCCTTCGGGATGCGCGGTTATCGCGTGTCTTCGCCGGATCTCTTGAAGCAGGTGCTCGCGCAGGCCCTGGACCTGAACGCGCCGGCGCTGATCGAGGTGCCGGTCGAAAAGGGCTCCGAAGCGAGCCCCTGGCCATTCATCCATCCACAGGCGCCAATCAGTGCGGCGGAAGGTCCCCGCGAATGACAGGAGGAGCATGACATGAGCGAGTTCGATCCACTTGCCGCAAATCAGAAGAGGGCCTCCAAATATCTGGAGAGATTTACGCGGGCCGTTGTGCCGCATTTCATTGGCGGCGAGCGGGTGCCATCATCGGCCGGTGCGACCTTTGAGACGCTCGATCCGGCGACGAACGCGAAACAATGCAAGATAGCTTCCGGCGATGCCGACGACATCGCCAAAGCGGCACGGGCTGCCGCGAACGCGTTCACGAGCTGGCGGGATGTTTCCGGCCAGAAGCGCCGCGCGATCCTGCATGCCATCGCCGACGCGATCGAGGCGAGGGCGGACGAGATCGCATTGGTCGAGTTGTCCGACACCGGACAACCCATCCGCTACATGGCCAAGGCGGCGCTGCGCGGGGCGGAGAACTTCCGCTTCTATGCCGACCGGGCGCCCGGCGCGGCCGATGGTCATTCGCTGCCCAATGGCGACCATCTCAATTATACCATACGTCAACCGATAGGGCCGGTCGGGGTCATTACGCCCTGGAATACGCCCTTCATGCTATCAACCTGGAAGATTGCGCCGGCGCTCGCTGCCGGCTGCACGGTCGTGCACAAGCCGGCCGAATGGAGCTCGCTCTCGGCGGTGATCCTGACCGAGATCATGGACGAGGTCATCCGCGCTCACGGGGGGCCGCCCGGCGTCGTGAACCTCGTTCATGGCCTTGGTGAGAGTGCAGGCAAGGCGCTCACGGAGCACGAAGCCATCAAGGCCGTCGCCTTTGTCGGTGAGACCACGACGGGCTCGCATATCATGCGGCAAGGGGCTGCGACGTTGAAGCGCGTGCATTTCGAGCTCGGCGGCAAGAATCCCGTCATCGTGTTCGACGACGCCGATCTGGAGCGTGCGCTCGACGCGGTCCTCTTCATGATCTACTCGCTGAATGGCGAGCGCTGTACATCCTCTTCGCGTGCGCTGGTGCAGAAATCGATCTACGACAAGTTCGCTGCCAAGGCTGCGCAGCGCGTCGCTGCGATCAAGGTCGGGCATCCCCTCGATCCCGACCACCGAGATCGGCCCTCTCATTCACCCCCGGCATGCCGAGAAAGTGCTGAGCTATCCGGGCCTCGCGCGGGATGCCGGAGCCACCGTCGCGGCTGGCGGCGGCAGAGCCTGCGGAGGCGCCGGCAACTATGTGGAGCCAACGCTGTTCACGCACGCGGCCAACGACATGCGCATTGCCCAGGAAGAGATCTTCGGGCCCGTCCTCACCATGATCCCGTTCGGCGACGAGGCCGAGGCGGTCAAGATCGCAAACGACGTGCGCTATGGCCTCACCGGCTACATCTGGACCCGTGACATCGGGCGCGCGCACCGCGTTGCGCGCGATCTCGAAGCCGGCATGATCTGGGTCAACTCGGAGAACGTGCGTCACCTGCCGACGCCGTTCGGCGGCGTGAAGCACTCGGGGATCGGGCGCGACGGCGGCGACTATTCCTTCGACTTCTACATGGAGACGAAGAACATCGCGATTGCCTACGACACTCACAAGATTCCACGCGTCGGGGCGTGAGGGAGAGAGCAATGCCGGTACCTGCAAGCGTGCTGTATCCGCCCTTCAACATCGTGCGACTGAGCCACATCGTTCTGACGGTGTCCGATCTCGGGGCTGCGCGTGCCTTCTATGCCGATACGCTCGGCCTACAGGTGACCGCAGAGGACAAGACGCGCATCTACCTGCGCGCGCTCGAGGAGCGCGGTCACCATTGCATCGTGCTGGAAAAGGGCGACGCAGGCGTCGCGAACGAGCTCGGCTTCAAGGTGTTCGATGAAGATCACCTGGAGCGCGCCAAAGCATATTTCGACAAGCAGGGTCTGCCGACGGAATGGGTCGAGGTCCCCTATCAGGGCCGTACCTTCCGCACGCGCGATCCGCTCGGCATTCCGCTCGAGTTCTACGCGCGGATGGACCGCCTGCCGCCGATCCATCAGAAGTACGCCCTCTACAAGGGCGTCAAGCCGCTGCGGATCGATCATTTCAACTGCTTCTCACCTGACGTCGGGCATCCGTCGAGTTCTACAATTCCATCGGCTTCCGGCTCACCGAATACACCGACACCGAGGATGGCTCAGGCTCTGGGCGGCCTGGATGCACCGCAAAGGCGGCGTCCACGATATCGCCTTCACCAACGGCTCGCGGGCCGAGACTTCATCACGTCGCGTTCTGGGTGCCGACGCCGCTCAACATCATCGACCTGCTCGACGTCATGTCGACGACCGGCTACGTGGCGAACATCGAGCGTGGTCCCGGTCGGCACGGCATCTCCAATGCCTTCTTCCTGTACATCCGCGATCGCGACGGGCATCGAACCGAGATCTATTGCTCGGACTATCAGACCGTCGATCCGGACCTGGAGCCGATCCGGTGGGATTTGAAGGACCCGCAGCGTCAGACGCTGTGGGGGGCTCCCGCGCCGCGCTCCTGGTTCGAGGAAGGCAGCCCCTTCCGCGGCGTCGCTTCGGCGCCTTCAAAGCTCAAATCGACTCCGATCGTCGCCCCCTGAACAGGGCCGCGCGCCGAATATCAAGCCTCATCTGTGAAGACGGATCAGCGAGAAAGACAGTCGGTGGTGAAAGAGACGGTTGAAAAAGCCAGCCTGGTCTCGCCCGATGCGACATGGTCGCTGTCGGCTCAACGTGTGCCGGCCGAACGCATGGAGGCCGCGATCACGGCGGCGCGCAACCTCCTTGGCGAGCGGCTGTCGACGAATGCCGCGCTGCGCGAGCAACACGGTCATGGCGAGGGCCCCGTTCGGCCGCATCTGCCTGATGCGGTCGCGTTCGTCGAGACGGTGGAGGAGATCCGTGAGATATTGCGTCTGTGTCATCGCGAACGTATTCCGGTGGTGCCGTTTGGCGCCGGATCGAGCCTTGAAGGCCAGGTCAACGCCGTATGCGGGGGCATCAGCCTCGATCTTGCCCGGATGAATGCGATCGTCGAGGTCAATCAGGACGACATGGACTGCCTTGTCGAGCCGGGCGTGACGCGCGAGCAGCTCAATGCTTTCGTCCGTGACCGCGGCCTGTTTTTTTCCGTCGATCCTGGCGCGGAATGCACCATCGGCGGCATGTGCGCGACCCGGGCAAGCGGCACGAACGCAGTTCGCTATGGGACGATCAGGGAAAATGTGCTGGGTCTCGAGGTCGTCCTGGCGGACGGGCGCGTCATCTCGACCGGCGGCCGCGTCCGCAAGGCGGCGAATGGATACGATCTGACGCACCTGTTCATCGGCTCCGAAGGCACGCTTGGCGTCATCAGCAAGATCCGTCTCCGCCTTCATGGCATTGCGGAGGCGACCGTTGCGGCCGTCGCGCAATTCCCGAGCCTGGCCGCGGCCCTGGATACCGTGTTCACCACCATGCAGCTCGGCATACCGATTGCGCGCGTCGAACTGCTCGACGAGGTGCAGATGGCGGCCAGCATCGCTTATTCGCGGCTCGACGGCTACGAGTCCCTGCCGACTCTGTTTTTCGAGTTCAACGGCAGCACGTCGGCCGCGGAGGAACAGGCGGCGTTGGTTGAGACGATGGCAGCCGAGGCGGGATGCGTTCACTTTGTTCGGGCGAGCGAAACCGAGGCGCGCAGCCGCCTGTGGACCGCGCGGCATCGCGCGTATCCGGCGGCCGTGGCGCTCCGTCCCGGCGCGCGGGGCATCGCCACCGACGTGTGCGTTCCGATCTCGCGATTGGCCGAGGCGGTGCTCGGGGCGAAGGAGGACATCGCGGCCTCCGGCCTGATCGCGCCGATCGCCGGCCATGTCGGCGACGGAAACTTCCATTGCTGCATTCTGGTCGATCCAGACGACCCGTCCGAGGTCGAGCGTGCGCTCGCGCTCGACCACAGGGTCGTGGCGCGCGGCCTGGCGCTCGGCGGTACTTGTTCCGGTGAGCACGGCATCGGCCTTGGCAAACGCGCATTCCTGCAAAACGAGCACGGTGCGGACGCGCTCGACGTCATGCGATCAATCAAGATCAGCGCTCGATCCCAGGGGGTATTCTCAATCCTGGAAAGCTTTTCCTCGATCCGGCGTCGCCGACGTAACGCGGTCAAGCCGGTTAACTGGTGAAGGGAACCTATCATGTCTACGCCCGCTTCATATGTCCGTCCCATGACCGCATTGTGATGCGTGCACTGGTCTCCGGACGGCGGTCTCTCCGCTTCGCCGTCTCGATGATTGGCGGCTGCATGCTCGGAGCCGCCCTGGCAGCCTCGGCAACGGCTCAGCCGTTCGAAGGCTGCCCCTCCAATGAGATCCGTGCCAAGTTCGAGGAGTTCGGGCGCACCGGCAAAATGCCGCCGGACATGGGAGCGTGGCTCAGAGATACCTAAGGCGCAGTACATCGAACCATGGAAGGCTTTCGACAATGTCTATTATGTGGGTATCTGCTGGGTCTCGTCCTGGGCCATCCGCACCAGCGATGGTGTCGTCCTGATCGACACCTTGCATGAGCCGCATGTGGATCAGCTCGTCTCCAATTTGCGCAAGGTTGGTGTCGACCTTTCTGAGATCAAGATTTGTGCTGATGACGCATGGTCACTTCGATCATGTCGGCGGCGCTGCCAGGCTCAAGCCGCTCTTAGCCAACGCCAAGTTCGTTATGACGCAGAAAGGTTGGGACGAGGCGATCGAGGGCGCGAAGCAGTCCGAGAAGACGCCGCGTCCGTGGTCGATGATCGCGCAGGACGTGGTCGTCAAGGACGGCGACACGATACGGCTTGGCGATAATACCTTCGGCGTGCTTGAAACGCCGGGACATACCCACGGGACGGCCTCCTACACTTATGACGTCAAAGATGGCGCAAATACGTATCGTGCGATCACCGTCGGTGGACTGGGCCTCAACGCGATCGAGAATTCGAAGCAGGTCGAGGAGTTCATTGCAAGCCTCGACAAGATCACTGAATTGTCAAGCAGCCGGAACAATCCGGTCACGAGTCCATCTCACGACGCACCCGTTCTCGAACGGCCTGACTGAACTTCGCGAGAAGGTCGCCGCCCGCAAATCGGGCGAGACCAACCCGTTAGTTGATGCAAAGGGACTACTCGAACAATTGGCGTATCTGCGTCAAGGCGCCGAAGAGCGGCTGGATCTCGAGCGAAAAGCCGGCCGTTGATGTGGCTGGGTTCGCCGGTCCCTCTGTTTGATCGCCTCCCAGGGAGCAACTCCGGAGCCCGCGGCGTTACACGGGACGTAAAAATAGAAAATCGAAGCAAAGTTCTTCTGTGCTACCACCTGGGTTATGAAATCAAGTCGTTCTCAAATGAGGTCGCGCAGCCGTCTTGCCTGGGCGCACGACTTCAGTCCGGATCGGTCGATTGCCGCCACCTTCCAGGCGCTGCCCGGCGCCAGCTTCACGGTCAATGGCGCCGCGCTTCCGAAGGCGCGTTTGGTGAAGCATCAGCGCCGCCGGATCAGCGCCAGCAAAACGTCCTGATCGTATAGTCGGGACGGAGATCCATTCGCTGGAATAGACCAGCCAAGTCGGTGATGTCGGCCAGTATTCCCGAAAGGACCAGCGCAGTCGCAACGCCGACGCGGTGGCCGGCGGCAACGTCATGCTCGAGGCTATCGCCGACGCAGACGACGTTCGTCGCCTTGGGCCTCCCCGCCCAGTTCAAGGCGGCCTCGAGAATCGCAGGATGGGGTTTGCCGATGCGGGTGACGCTGCCGCCAAGGCTCTCATAGAGATCGGCGAGCTCGCCGGCGCCGAAGCGCGGCCCCATCGCTGTCAGCATGATCCTGTCTGGATTGGTGCAGAAGCACGGCACGTCCCGCGCGGCCGCGGGGGCGAGCAGAGCGCGATAATAGTCGAGATCGTGGCGGTCGCCCTCGCTGGCGGCAATCAGCACCAGCTCGGCATCCTCGCCGCTGCGGGTCAATGCGAAGGGCAGGCCTTCGATGGCCGAGCGATCGATGTCGCGGCTGATGAGCAGGCATCTCGTGCCGGCGCGCAGCGATCCCGCTGCAGCCATATCGGAAAGAGATCGCCACGCCAGCTCGCCGGACGAAATGAAGTGATCCCAGCTTCCCGCTTCAAAGCCGAGCTTCAGCAAGCGTCGCTCGTTCGGCTCCGTCCGTTTGCCTGAATTGGAGACGAGCACGATCTTTTTGTTCGCGCCCTTCAGCGCCGCGAGGGCGTCGACGGCGCCGGGGTAGGGGCGCTGGCCGTCGTGCAGGACGCCGAACTGGTCGAGCAGAAAAACGTCATAGCGCTCCGCCAGCTGCTCGACTCCATTGATGTGCAACGGCCGCAACGTGCTCACAGCAGGCCGGCCTCGCCTGCGCCCGCAAGCGCCAGCCGCGCGGTGCCGGCGGCTGCCTCCGTTGACATTGCCGGCAAAAACGCAATCCCGAGCTTGCGCTTCCGGATTGTGGTCCAGGCCGGATTTGCAGCGCCGCCGCCGACGCTCCTGACCGAGCTCAGTCTGGGCGCACCGAGTTCGGCCAGGCGCTGGTAGCCGAGCGCCTCGATTGCGGCGATGCCCTCGAGCATTGCCTTGAGATAAGCGCCATCGTCCGCTGGCCGCGGTGTGAGGCGGGGCGGCAGATTTGCGTCGGCGATCGGAAAACGCTCGCCTGGCGCGGCAAGCGGATAGTAGTCGAGGCCGGTTTCGGTCTCGGTCTCGATCGTCGCACTCAATTCGATGATCCGCGGCAGCGGGAAATGTCGCGCCAGCACCGCGCCGCCGGAATTCGACGCGCCGCCGGCCAGCCATGCGTCGCCGAGCCGGTGGCTGTAGATGCCATAGCGTGGCGCCGAGATCGGCCGATCCGACAGGATCTTGATGGTCAGTGAGGATCCGAGCGCGGTGACGCCGTCACCGATCTGCGCAGCGCCCGTCGCCAGGAATGATGCGCAGCCATCCGTTGTGCCTGCGACGACGACCGTGTCGCGCGGCAGGCCGAACTGATCGGCCGCGCCTCTCTTGATTGTGCCTATGGCTGTGCCCGGCGTGACCACGCGCGGCAACAACTCCATGCGCATGCCGGCAGCAGTGATCCAGTCCGGCCAGCGGCGGGCCGCCGCGTCGTAGCCGGTCTTGAGCGCGTTGTTCTCGTCGCTCGTGTCAAAGCAGCCCGAAAACTGCCCGGCAATCCAGTCGGCCTGATGCAGCAGCGCGACAACGCCGGGCAGCTGCTGGAATGATAATGCCTTGGCGAGGCCGGATGTCGGTCCACGGGCGGCGCTCGCGTCCGGTGCCTTCCGGTCGATCAACGCTGGGATGGCATGATCGACCACCTTGTCGTTGTACATCAGCGGTTCGATCAGCGGCCGCCCGGCGCCGTCGATCGCCAACAGCGTGCCGGACGTGCCGTCCACCGCGAGCGACCGCACCGCCGCGCGATCGATGCGCGACAGCAGCTCCATGAGCGCCGCGGAGACCGCCGCCCACCAGATCGAAGGCGAGCGGGCATTTTCTCCAAATCTGTCCAGCGCAACGGCAGAACGCGCGACGATGGAGAAGTCAGCGCGCATCGCAACGGCGCGCGCACCTGACGTGCCGAGATCTATGCCGATGGCGAGCGGTGTCATGCTGGAGCCCTAGCCACCGGCGTTGAGCTTTTGACGATATTGCTCGGCGTCCCAATTGACCAACGCGTCGTTCTCGGCGGCGGTCAGATAGTTGAGCTGCGCCGCGACATCGACCCGCGCGGTCACGTCGGCAAGACAGCGTTGCATCGCATGGGCGCCGGCGCTGGCGTCACCGCGCATCAGCACGCCTAATTCGGGAAACAGAATGGCCATCGGCGCCGCGCCACATCGCTCGATCGTGCGCGCTGCATTCTCGCCGGGTCTTGCCACTACCGAGCCTTGGCCGAGGAAGATGACATGGTCCGGATAAAGGCTGCCCGCTCCCGCCATGCGGCAGCTCTCCGGATCGATCGCCACCGCATGCGCCTCGATGTCGGCCGGCAGGCCATAACCACTGTCACCGGCAAGCTGCCGCAAGGCGTCGATGTCGGGCTCAGCTGCTGCCCGTGCGGGCCGTGCTAGCAGCGTTGTCACGCGCTTCAGCAGGAGCTCAGCCTCCGCGACGGTTTCGCCGGCGACAACCAATCCGTGATTACCGAGGATCAGCACATCGACGCCCGGTCGCAGCCGTTCGGCAATTCCCTGGGCAAGCGGCAGGCCCGGCCTGAAATAGGGAATGAACGCGTATTGGAGTCCGCTGAGCCGGTTGGCTATCTGAGCTTCGCAATCGGCCTGCACGGCGAGCGAAATGGTGTGCACGCAATGGACATGCAAAACCACACGCTGCGGCATCAGGGCATGAACTGTCGTCTCGATCGATGGGCGCAACTTGCGGGGATTGAGCGCCGCGATGGCAAAGGCCTGCGGACTGTCTGCGCTGGGGTCGCGTCCTTCCACGGCGCGCAGCAGTGGCGACATGGCCACCGGCACCATAATGTCCTCCGCGCTCGCGTCCTTGAGCCAGGTGCCGGAGGCCTTGATCCACAACGTGTCGCCGAACTTGAGCGACGTGTTGCCGCCCGCCGCCTGGGTGAGATGCGGGTTATTGCCGATGCTGGTCGACAGCGCACGCAGTTCTGTCAGTTCGTGCGCATCCGCCGTGTCAGTCATTGCGCATTTCCTCCAACAGCATGACCTTGCGATCCACGGAGTCCGGGACAGACTATCAGCGCATGTATCGCAGTGCGATTAAACTTCGTCAATATTGATCCGATGCCGTCAAATATCCTTGCAATCTGGGTGATCCTGAGTAACTTGCGTCAAAGTCATCGCAGAATGGCATGTTGGAGGGAATATTTGAGCGACTCCGGTCGTCAGCGCCAGATCGTCGAGTTACTGCAGGACCGCCCTTTCGCTTCGGTGCGTGAGCTGCAGCAGCGGCTCGGCGTGTCCGCGGCGACGGTCCGGCGCGATATCGACAAGATCGACGAGGCCGGCGAGGCCCGGAAAGTTTATGGCGGCATCTCGGCGCTCGACGGCGCCGCGCAGGCCCGCATCGTCTATGCCAAGCCCTACGACGAGAACCGCGATCTCGCGGTCGAGGCCAAGCGGCAGATTGCCGCCGTCGCCGCGACAATGGTCCGCGACGGTGACGCGGTCATCGTGCATGGCGGCTCGACCTGCTTCCATCTCGGCGTCAAGCTCGCCGACCGCAACATTCGCCTGTTCACCAACTCCATGCCGCTTGCGGCCTATCTCAGCGATCACGGCCGTTGCAGCCTGACCATCGCCGGAGGTGACCTGCACCGCGAACCGGGCATCATCCATTCGCCCACGCAGGTGCCGCTCTTCTACGCCTCCAAATTCTTTCTTGGCGCGCAAGGCCTCAGCCGCGAGGGCGTGCTGGAATCGCATCCGCTGCTGGTTCGCTCCATCAGCGATCTCAGCCTTTGCGCCGACCAGATCGTTGTGCTGGCCGACAGCCGCAAGCTGTCCATCCATGGCCGCAATGTCGCGTTGCCGCTGTCGCGCATAGGTACTCTGGTGACCGACGACGGCCTTTCGGACAATGATGCGCGCATGCTGGAAGATGCGGGCGTGATGGTACGGGTCGCCTCGGCCGCGGGGGCAGTCCAATGAAGGTCGCTGTGCTCGACTTCGGCAAGACCAACTCGAAGCTGTTCGTCTTCGGCCACGATGGTCGTATCCTCGGCGAGCAGCGGAGCAAGCCCAACTGGACGCGCAAGGGTGACTTTAGCGTTCTCGACGAGGCCTCGCTGCACCACTGGGCTGTCCACGCCGTCAGCGATGCTGTCGAGCAGCATGGCGTCGAAGGTGTGATGGTATCCGGCCATGGTTGCACCTTCGCTCTGATTGACGAAAGCGGCCTGACGCATCCCATCCTCGACTACGAACAGGAGCCGCCGCCCGAGATCGCAGCAAAGATCGATCGTCGCATTCCGGATTTTGCTGAGACATTTTCGCCGCGCCTGCCGCTCGGCTTCAATGTCGGCCGTCACATGCTGTGGCTGAAGGCCGTGGATCCGGGCGCGTTTGCCGCCGCGACATCGATCCTCGGCTATCCGCAATATTGGAGCTGGCGATTCGGAGGGCGACCGGTTTCAGAGACGTCCTATCTTGGCTGCCACTCGCATCTGTGGGCGCCCCGCTGTCGCGATTTTTCCTCCTTGGTGGAGACAGAAGGCTGGCGCCCGCAGATGCCTCCATTCGCCCGGGCGGGGGCCGTGATCGGCGAGCAGCGCTTCGGTAGGGACGGGCGGCCGATCGCGATCCACAACGGCGTCCATGATAGCAATGCGGCGCTCTACGCGTACCGTCGGCAGCAATTGGGACCGCTGACGGTCGTGTCGACCGGCACCTGGGTCATCGTACTCAATCCGGATTGCCCGCTGGAGGCGCTCGACCGCAACCGCGACATGCTGGTCAATGTCGATGTCGACGGCGGCCCGGTGCCGACCATCCGCTTCATGGGTGGGCGCGAATTCGCTGCGATTAGCGGTGACTGGCAGGGGACGATCTCACTTGATGCGATTCAGCGAGCGATCGACGCCGGCATGATGGCGCTGCCAAGCTTCGCGCCGGGCGGCCCGATGCCCGATCAGCACGGTGAACTCGTCGGAGGCTCGCCCAATGTCGCGGAGCGGGCGGCGGTAGCGCTGCTCTATGTGGCGCTGATGATCGATCTTTCGCTCGACCTCATTCACTCCAGCAACACGGTGATCGTCGATGGCGGGCTGAACACTGGCGGTTTGCTCGCGAGCCTGGTTGCAGCACTGCGTCCAAGCCAGGCCTTTATGCAAGGCGCGACCTTGGAAGGCAGTGCCACCGGCGCGGCCGCTCTCGCCTTCGAGAACGTTGGCTGCACGTTTGCGGCCGAGACGCCGGCGCCTGTGCATGGCGCACGGGTCGCGGGGCTCGACGGCTATCGGGATGACTGGCGGGACAAGGTCTCCAAGCGGAGCGCGACAGCCAAGGCAGCAGGAGGCACAAGGTGAGCACCGCTGTTCAAGTCGAAACCGGGCATCATCCACGGCTGGAGATGCGCCACATTTCCAAGACCTTCGGCGCAACCCGCGCGCTGCATGATGTGTCGCTGACCGTCCATGCCGGCGAATTGCACGCGCTCATGGGCGAGAATGGTGCCGGCAAGTCGACACTGATGAAGGTGTTGTCCGGGGCGTATCGGCCGGACCCTGGCGGCGAGATCCTGATCGATGGCGTGCCCGTGGCCACTGGCGATCCGATCAAGGCCCGCGCGCACGGCATCGCGGTGATCTATCAGGAGCTGTCGCTGGCGCCCAATCTGACGGCCGCGCAGAACGTCTTTCTGGGCAACGAGCCGAGGCGCTTCGGAATCGTCGATCGCGATCAGTGCAACCGGCGGGCCGCAGAGATCTTCGCCCGGCTCGGCGTGTCGTTTTCGGCGCGCGCCCTGGTGTCCAGCCTTTCGCTCGGCGAACGGCAGCTTGTCGAGATCGCACGCGCGCTATCGGCCAGCGCCCGGATCATCGTCATGGACGAGCCGACCACGTCGCTGACCTCGCGAGAGACGGACCGGCTGTTCGACGTCATCGCGGCGTTGAAGGCGCATGGCATCGCCATCATCTACATCAGCCACCGCATGGAAGAGGTCTACCAGCTTGCCGACCGCGTCAGCGTGCTGCGCGACAGCGGCTATGTCGGTACGCTCGAACGTTCCGATCTCAGCGCCTCGCGCCTTGTCGCGATGATGGTCGGCCGTGAGCTCTCTGCCTTCTACAAGAAGGATCATCGCCCGCCCGACAGCAAGCGCGCCGTCGCGCTGGCGGTACGTGGCATGTCTGACGGCGGTCTGCTGAAGAACTGTTCGTTCGACCTCCACGAGGGCGAGGTGCTGGCGCTTGCGGGCCTGGTCGGTTCCGGGCGGACCGAGCTTGCGCGGCTCATCTTCGGCGCCGATCGCCACGTGGCCGGCACGCTGGAGCTTGGCGGCAAGCCGGTCTCCATCGGCTCGCCGCGCGAGGCGCTCGATGCCGGCATCGCCTATCTCACCGAGGATCGCAAGGAGCTCGGCCTGTTCCTCGACATGTTGATCTCCGACAACATCAACATGGGGGTGCTGGCAAGGGACGCGCGCGCCGGCGGCTTTCGCGATTTCGCTGCCGCCAACCGGCGTGCGGCAAAAGCCTTGAGCGAGCTCTCCATCCGGGCGCGCTCGGCGCAGGTCAGCGCGGGGTCGCTCTCCGGCGGCAATCAGCAGAAGGTGCTGCTCGCCCGCCTGCTCGAGACTGAGCCGAAGGTCATCATCCTCGACGAGCCGACCCGCGGTGTCGATGTCGGAGCGAAATCGGAAATCTACCGGCTGATCGACAGCCTGGCCAAGAAGGGCATGGCCATCCTGATGATCTCCAGTGAATTGCCCGAAGTGGTCGGTATTGCCGACCGGGTGCTGGTGATGCGGGGCGGCGCCATCGCCGGTGAGGTGGTCGCAACGGCAGACAAGCCGCTGACCCAGGAGGCGATCATCGAACTTGCAACAGGAGCGGATCAGCGATGACCGACAGGGCAATCGGGACGGCAGAAGATCAGGCGGCCGTCAGCAGCCGGCGGTGGCGCACGGCGATCGCCGCGCTCGGCATGCTGCCGGTGCTGCTCCTGCTGGCCATGGCGTTCCAGTTTATCAATCCGCGCTTCCTGACCGGAACCAACCTGCTGATCGTCACGCAGCAGTCGTCGATCAACATCGTGCTGGCAGCCGGAATGACCTTTGTCATTCTGACCGGCGGCATCGATCTGTCGGTCGGCTCGATCCTGGCGGCCTCTGCAATGATGGCAGTGATGGTATCGCTGATCCCGGATTGGGGAATGCTCGGCGTGCTGGTCGCCATATTGGTCGGGCTCGGCTTCGGCGTCATCAACGGGCTGCTCATCGCCTATATCAGACTTCCGCCGTTCATCGTGACGCTGGGGTCGTTGACCGCGGTGCGGGGTGTTGCGCGACTGCTCGGCAACGACACGACCGTATTCAACGCCGATCTGCCGTTCGCCTTCATCGGCAACGGTTCGCTGTTCGGCATCCCCTGGCTGGTCATTATCGCCCTGACGGTGGTGGTATTGTCCTGGATCGTGCTTAAGCGCACCGTGTTGGGGACGTGGATCTATGCCGTCGGCGGCAACACCGAGGCCGCGCGTCTGACCGGCATCAAGGTGTCGCTGGTGCTGGTCTTCGTCTACGCCGTTTCCGGCCTGCTTGCCGGCCTCGGCGGCGCCATGTCGGCGGCCAGGCTCTACGCCGCCAACGGCCTGCAGCTCGGGCAGTCCTACGAACTCGATGCCATCGCTGCCGTCATTCTCGGCGGCACCAGCTTCGTCGGCGGCATCGGCTCGATCTGGGGCACGCTGATCGGCGGCCTGATCATCGCCGTGCTCTCCAACGGCCTGATCCTGGCCGGCGTCTCGGACATCTGGCAGTACATCATCAAGGGATTGGTCATCATCATCGCGGTCGCCCTCGACCGCTACAGGCTCCAAGCAGGAGCAAGAACGTGAGTGACCTTTCGTCGCCGGCGATAGACCGGCTCGTATAACGCGCCGTGAGAGGCACGGGGCAAAGGAGGAAGCAACACAATGAAGACCATCGCCAAACTGCTCTGCGGCGCCGCTCTCGCGGCGCTCGCCATCGCGCCGGCTTCGGCCAAGGAACTGAACAAGGTTGGTATTTCGGTCGGCCTGCTCGGCAATCCCTTCTTCGTCGCTACGATCAAGGGCATCGAGGATGCCGCCAAGAAGATCAATCCGAAAGTCCAGGTCACCTCGGTGTCGGCGGACTACGACCTCAACAAGCAAGTGTCGCAGGTCGACTCCTTCATTGCTGCCGGCGTCGACGTCATCATGCTCAATGCGGTAGATGCCAAGGCGATCGCCCCTGCGGTCAAGAAGGCGCAGGCGGCCGGCATCGTCGTCGCGGCCTTCGACGTCTCCGCGCCGGGCGCCGACGTCACCGTCATGACAAACAACGTCAAGGCCGGCGAAGAGTCCTGCCAGTACCTGGTCGACCACACCGGCGGCAAGGGCAACTACGTCATCCTCAACGGTCCGGCGTCGTCGTCGATCCTGGAGCGCGTCAAGGGCTGCAAGGACGTGCTCGCGAAGCATCCGGACATCAAGATCCTCTCCGACGATCAGAATGCCGAAGGCTCGCGCGACGGCGGCCTGAAGGTGTTCCAGTCGCTGCTCACCCGATTCGACAAGATCGACGCCGTGTTCGCCATCAATGACCCGACGGCCATCGGCGCCCAGCTCGCGGCCAGACAGCTCAAGCGTTCGGAGTTCATCATCACGTCGGTCGACGGCGCACCTGACATCGAGAAGGAGCTCGGCTCCAGTTCCTCGCTGATCAAGGCGTCAGCCTCGCAGGATCCCTACGTGATGGCAGGCCAGTCCCTGAAAATGGCGGCCGAGGTGCTGGCCGGCAAGAAGCCGGCCGAGTCGACCGTGCTGCTCGACCCAAAGCTGATCACGGCCGAGAACCTGAAGGACTACAAGGGCTGGACGGCGGCCCGCTAGAACTTGATGCGGCCGGGGCTGCCCCCGGCCGCATCGAACCGAAAGGAGATGATCATGGCGCGCACTGGAATCCACTCTTTCGTGTGGTCGGCGAGCTCGGCGCAAGCCGATCTCGAACGCACGCTGGCCAACACCAAAGAGGCCGGCTTCGATCTGATCGAATTCTCCTATCTCGATCCTGCCAACGTCGATATCGGCAGGCTGGCCAAGCGCATTACTGATGCGGACCTCGGGGTGGCCATCAGCATCGGCCTGCCTGCCGACGGCGACATTTCCAGCGCCGACAAGGCGATCGCCGGGCGCGGCGTCGAAATCCTGAACAGAACAATCGCACTCACGCGAGACCTTGGTGGCCGGAAGGTCGGTGGAATCCTTTCGACAGGCCACGGACTGCAGACCGAAGCTCCGACGCGCGATCAATGGAATCGCAGCGCGGCAACGCTTGCCAGGGTCGCGGAAACGGCAAAGGCCGCGGGCGTCACGCTCAATCTGGAGATCGTCAACCGCTTCGAAAGCAATCTACTCAACACCGCCGCGCAAGGACTGGCTTTCATCGCGGACACCGGCTCGGACAACATCTTCCTGCATCTCGACACGTTCCACATGAACATCGAGGAAGCGGATGTCGGTCTCGCCATTCGCCACGCCGCGGATAAAATCGGCTATGTCCACCTTGGCGAGAGCCATCGCGGTTATCTTGGGACCGGCAGCATCGATTTCGCAGCGGTCTTCGACGCGCTCACGGCAATCGGTTACACCGACGACCTCACCTTCGAGTCCTTTTCCTCCGAGATCGTCGACGAGAACCTGTCCAGGAAGACCGCCATCTGGCGCAATCTGTGGACCGACAACATGGAGCTGGCCCGCCACGCGCGCCGCTTCATTGCGCTCGGCATGGAAACGGCGCGGCGCAAGGCGGAGCTCGTTTCGGCGGCACAGAAGCCTTGAAGCCCAATAGACGCCCCGAAAGAAGACATGGCACGCACCGTCGACCGAGGGCGACACCGAATCAAAGACACCAATAGGGACGAGCGTTGATTGCTCGGAAATGCTTCGATCAAAGCGACAGATCGAGCATGCGGCCTTCGAACACGCGGTCCCGCGAGCCTTCGAGATGATGACGCATCAATTCGCGGGCGCGCTCGGAGTCGCGGGCGCGGATCATTTCATAGATGCCGCGATGCTCGGCAAAGACGTTTTCCAGGCCGGCCCGTGCCTTCGTGATCGAATGGCCGTGGAATTTCATGCCCACTGAGATGTGGTCCTTCAGCGCCGTCATGGATGAGACGTAGTAGTGATTGTTGGTCGCCTGCGCGATCGCCAGATGAAAAGCGAAATCCGCGTCTTCGCGATGCAGGTGGGCAACTGTCGCATCACGCATGAGATCGAGCGCGGCAAGGATCTGGTCGAGCGCATCGGAATTCCACCGCAGCGCCGCCCAATAGGCGTGATCGGGCTCGATGGTCAGACGGAAATCATAACAGCGTTGGATATCGGCAATCGTCTCGACAGGCGCGAAGCCGACGGCAGGCGGAGTGGACCCGAGATCGGGGCGCGCGACCACGAAGCTTCCGGCGCCGCGCCGCGAGTAGATCAGCCGCTCGTCTCGGAGCTGATGCAGGGCTTCGCGCACGATCGGGCGCGAGACGAGATAGGTGGCGGCAAGCTCGTGTTCGCTTGGCAGCTTCTGCTCCGGTCGCAGCTGGCCGACGACGATTTGGGCCCGAAGCGCCTGGAATACGTTTTGGACCAGCGGACTGCGTCCCGCTAGCGCGTGCCCGTTGGTCTTGCCTTCGATGTCCTCAGCCATTGTCGTCCCAATCCGCAACTCCGAAGCAGCCAGGACTTAGCGCAAACTTGTAAAGTTGTAAATTATGAGAACGATTTTGGGCTCGATAGGTGACATATTTTACAAGTAATTGACAAGTTTGCGCCCGAGGCTTATTCGCAGCTCCAATTCAAGGCGGCCTGCGTCCGCCTGCGGGGAGACCAGCGAACCATGAGCGGCAGGACGATATTCGGAACGATGGAGACGCGATGGACGCGTCTCTGTCTCGTGGCCGACGACCTGACCGGCGCACTCGATACGGCCGCGCAGTTCGTGCCCCTGTTCGGCCCCGTCGATGTCCATTGGCGCGCCGCAGCGCCGGATCGCAGCCGCAGTGTCGCTTACGATACCGGCGCACGCGAAAAATCCGGCTCCGCCGCCGCTGCGCTCGTCTCGGAACGGCTGATTCATGCGCCGTTCGATCCGGACGCGCTTCACTACGCAAAGCTGGACACGCTGCTGCGTGGCCACCCTGCCGAGGAAATCGCCACCTGGCTGAGGTGGGGCACCTTTGAGCGATGCATCGTCGCGCCGGCCTTCCCGCATCACGGACGCATCACCCGCGGTGGCGTGCAATATCGCTGGCTGGACGGTGCGTGGTCTGCGGTCGCCGCCGACCTGAGCAGGGATCTCGAACGATTAGGATTGCAGGTCGCTCGGCGACGTGCCGGAGAGCCCGCACCCGACGGCATCAGTCTGTGGGATGCCGAGACCGACCAAGATCTCGACGCGATCGCCGCGGCTGCGCGGGCAGGGGGAGGGGCGACCTTGTGGTGCGGCAGCAGCGGTCTCGCCGCCGCGTTGGCGCGCAGTCTTGGCGGGGGCGCACCGTCCACGCTGATGGCGCTGTCGCGACCCGTGCTCGGCCTGTTTGGCAGCGATCAAGCCGTGACGGCAGCGCAGGTGGATGCGTGCGGCGCGGCCGCGCTGCGCGCATCTGACGGCGGTCCGTCGTCGATCGGCGAGATCGGCAAGCGGCTGACGCGGGACGGCGTGGCGCTCGTTCGGTTGGCCATTCCCGAAGCGACATCGCGTCATCACGCGGCCGAGACGATTGCTCGCGAATTTGGCCGGATCGTTCGCGCGATCGACCCGCCGTCGACGCTGCTGGTCGCAGGCGGCGAAACCTTGCGCGCAATTTCCGTCGCCGTTGAGGCCGATCATCTCGAACTCGTCGGACAGATCGAGCCGGGCGTGCCGCGCTCGATCATGCGGGGCGGCCGGTTCGACGGCGTCCAGATCGTCTCGAAATCCGGCGCCTTCGGCGATCGCAATCTTCTGCAGCGCCTGCTGTTATCAGACCCGCATCTTACAACAGGAGTTTCCGCATGACGCCCCAACTGGCGATTACAATGGGCGATCCGGCCGGCGTCGGACCGGAGATCATCGTCAAGGCGTGCAAGCAGCTCGAGGGCCGCCTTCGTGCCGGCGAGCTTCGCCTGCTCATTATCGGCTCCAACGTCTCGCTCGAAATGGCACGCGCCGCGCTCGGGACCGACATCGCCATTCCCTCAGTCGATCCGACCATGACCGAATGGCCGGCGTTGGCCTGCCTGCAGGCGGCGCCCGAAGGCGCGTCGATCATGCCCGGCATCTTGTCCGTGGACGGTGGCCGGTTCGCCTATGAAGCGGTCGCATGCGGGGTCGAACTCGCGCAGGCCGGCCGGATCCACGGCATCGTCACCGCGCCGCTGAACAAGGAGGCGCTCAATAAGGCCGGCCATCATTTTGCGGGTCATACCGACATGCTCGCCCATCTCACCGGCGCACGCGGCTCGGTGATGATGTTGGCGCACGGCAATATGCGCGTCAGCCACGTCACCACGCACATTGCGCTGGAAGACGTTCCGAAGAAGCTGACGCCCGAACGTCTGCGCTATGTGGTCGAGCTGACCGATGAAGCGCTGCGTGGTCTTGGCCTGTCGCGCCGGCGCATCGCGATCGCCGCGCTCAATCCGCATGCCGGGGAGGGCGGCTTGTTCGGCCGCCAGGATATCGACGTCAGCACTCCGACGATCGCGCAATGCGTCGCCGATGGGTTCGATGTCGTCGGGCCGGTGCCCGGTGACACCGTGTTCGTCAAGCTGCGCGCCGGGCAGTACGACGCCGTCGTCGCGATGTACCACGACCAGGGGCACATCCCGGTCAAGCTGCTTGGCTTCAACGTCGATCCAGCCACCGGAACATGGAATGCCCTGTCGGGCGTCAACATCACGCTCGGCCTGCCGATCATCCGCACATCGGTCGATCACGGCACCGCCTTCGACATCGCCGGTAAATGCATCGCCAGCGAGACCTCGCTGATCGAAGCGATCGATTACGCCGTCAAGCTGGCCGGCGCCCGCCTTCAAGTCAGGAACTGATGATGACCGCCTCTCTATCTCGGCCGATCGATCTCGTCCGCCCGCCACAGATTTTGTTCGGATCCGGCGTCGCCGCGCGGGTCGGCGACTGGGTCAGCCGTCGCAATCTGAAGAAGGCGTTCGTGGTCGCGGACACCTTTAATGCCGAGCGCGTCGATGTTCTCCGTCTCGCCTGCGAGACGACCGTCTTCGCATCCTTCCGGCCGGAGCCGGATGCGACGGATCTCGAAAAGCTCCTGGCTGCCGTCGAGACGTCGAATCCCGATCTCGTCATCGGCTTCGGTGGCGGCAGCGCCATGGATCTCGCCAAGCTTGCCGCGGTATTGCCCGGCAGCGGCCAGCATCTCATGGATGTTGTCGGGCCGGATAAGGTTCGCGGCCGCTCGCGCGCGCTCGTTCAGGTTCCGACGACGGCTGGCACCGGCAGCGAAGCCGGGACGCGCGCGCTGGTCACCGATCCGAAGACGCTGGCGAAGCTCGCCGTGCAGAGCGACCACATGCTGGCCGATCTCGCCGCGGTCGATCCCGATCTGACGCTTAGCGTCCCGCGCGCGATCACGGTCGCGACCGGCGTCGATGCGCTCGCTCATTGCGTCGAGGCGTACACCAACAAGAAGGCGCATCCGGCCATCGATCTCTATGCGTTGGAAGGCATCCGCCTGGTCGGGCGCTGGCTGCCCCGCGTCGCGGAAGACGGCGCAGATCGCGAAGCGCGCGCGGGCATGGCGCTTGCCTCGCTCTACGGCGGACTCTGCCTTGGTCCCGTGAATACGGCGGGCGGTCATGCCGTCGCCTATCCGCTGGGATCACGCCATCACATCCCGCACGGCGCCGCCAATGCGCTGATCTTCCCGCACGTGCTCGCCTTCAACGCGCCCGTGGTCCCGGAGCGCACGGCGCTGATCCTCGCCGCACTCGGCCTTCAGGCGACATCCGATCCGGCAAGCGTGTTCGCCGTCGCGCACAAATGGTGCGTCGACCTCGGATGCCAGATGCGCCTGTCGGCGCTGGGCGTCCCGGCCGACGATCTGCCCGTCATGGCGGACGAAGCGCACGCCATCCGGCGCTTGCTCGACAACAATCCGCGCGATCTCACGCGCGACGACATCCTCGCCATCTACCGCGCTGCCGCCTGAGAACAGGACCAAACACACATGACCAAAATTTCCGGACCGTTCGTCGCCATCGTCACGCCGTTCGACGCCAATGAGGCCGTCAACGAAGGCGCGTTGCGACGCCAGGTCGATCGCCAGGCGAAAGCCGGCAACGGCGTGTTCTGTGCCGGCACCAATGGCGAGTTCTACGCTCTGTCTTCCCGAGAGAAGGTGCGCGTTGCCGAGATCTGCATCGAAGCTGCCGCCGACCGCATTCCGGTACTGGCGCATATCGGCGAGATCTCGACGCATGAAACCATCGTGCTCGGCAAGGCGATCGAGAAGCTGGACGTCAAGGCGGTGTCCGCCATCACACCGTCTTTCATCGCCTGTTCGCAGCCTGAGCTGATCGATCACTATCGCCATGTCGCCGACGCGCTGTCGAAGCCGGTCTATCTCTACAATATCCCGGCGCGCACCGGGAATACGATTCAGCCGGAAACGGCACGCATCCTCGCCGATCATCCCAATATCATCGGCATCAAGGACAGCGCGGGCTCGCAGGAGAGCTTGGATGCCTTCCTCGCCATCGCGCGTGGGCGCGATGATTTCGACGTCCTCGTCGGGCCGGATTCACTCGTGCTGCACGGCCTGCAGAACGGTGCCGCCGGTTGCATCTCCGGTCTCGGCAACATCTCGCCGGTCACGCTGAACGCGATCCATGCGTCCTTCGTTGCAGGCGACGCGAAGGCGGCCGCGGAGCGGCAGACTCATTATTCGACCCTGCGCAAGGAGCTGTACGCGCACGGCTTCCCGCCGGCGATGGTGAAGCGCGCACTCATGCTTGCGATGCCCGATGTCGGCGCAAGCCGGGCGCCGGTCCTGATCTCGGACGAGGTCAACGCCAAGGTCAGCGAGATTTCCAGGCGCTTTGCCGAAGCGGTCGGTTGAACAATCAGCACTGAAAAAGAATAACGGGGAGGAAAGATGAAACACGAAGTGTCACCGCCTGTAGGCGTTGCGGTCAAAGCGACCAACGTGCGTTGGATCGTCGGCACGCTGATGTGGTTGGCAATCGCGATCAACTACATCGATCGCACGGTGCTGTCGGCGGCGGCACCGCATTTGAGCAAGGAATTGTCGATTCCTGCGGATCAGATGGGATTCATCCTCTCCGCTTTCTTCTGGTCCTATGCCCTGCTGCAGATCCCGGCGGGCTGGTTCGCGGATCGCTTCGGTCAGAAGATCGGTCTCGGTGTTGCGGTCGGTCTGTGGTCGATCGCCACTTCGGCGACCGGTCTGGCCACCGGCTTCTTTTCGCTATTCGCCATGCGCCTCGGGCTCGGCATCGGCGAGGCTGGTGCCTATCCGAGCAATGCGGGCATTGCGGCCAAATGGTTCCCGGACCGCGAGCGCGCGACGATCTCCGGCCTGTTCGACAGCGCTTCGAAGTTCGGCGGCGCGGTCGCCATGCCGCTCATCGTCTGGCTGATCGCACTGATCGATTGGCGCATGACCTTCGTCGTCATCGGGGCGATCGGCGTGGTCTGGGCGGTCGTCTGGTGGTTGTTCTTCACGGAGACGCCGGAGGCGCATCCGATGATGAACAAATCCGAGGCCGACTACATCCGCGACAACCAGCTGGTGAAGCATGGCGAAGACAAGTCGATGCCGATGCGGTGGTACGAGCTGCTCCGCTATCGCAACATCTGGGCGATGTGCCTCGGTTTCTTCACGATCAACTACATCTCCTATTTCTTCATCACCTGGCTGCCGACCTATCTGGTCAAGCAGAAGGGCATGGGCATGATCGAGATGGGGTTCGTTGCCTCGCTGCCGCTGTTGTCCGGCCTCGTCGCGGAGATCATCGCCGGCATGCTGTCAGATCGCGTGGTGCGCTCCAAGCGCCTGTCACTGACCGCGACGCGCAAGACCTTCCTGATCGCGGGTCTGACGATGGCGCTGTGCATCGGGCTCGCCGCGATCGTGCAGAACGTGTGGCTGACGGTTGCTCTGCTCTGCATCGCCAAGGCCGGCACGACGGTCTCCGCCTCGCAGGTGTGGGCGCTTCCGGGCGACGTCGCGCCGAAGAACATGACCAGCGTGGTCGCCGGCCTTCAGAACATGGTGTCGAATTTCGGCGGCGTGCTCGGCCCGATCGTCACCGGGTTCATCGTCGCGCGGACCGGATCGTTCAATGTGGCGCTGCTGTTCTCTGCCGGCATCGGATTCCTCGGCATCCTCAACTACGCATTGCTGCTCGGAAAAGTGCAGCCGATTCGGGCGCAGGCCTGATCGGTCAAGACGGAAGGATACGGATCATGGCGTTTACCGTTGTCAGTCTCGGTGGCCCTGTCGCGCCCGAGGGCGAAACTCTGTTGCGCTCGGCCGGCGTCACCTCGCTGCACACGAACGCCTATCCGGCCAAGGTGGACGCCGTCGATCTGCTGGCACGGACAAGCGCCGACGCCATTATCGTGCGCAACGTCGAGCGGATCGACGACGATCTCATGAGGGCGTCGCCGAAGCTCAAGGTCGTCGCCAAGCATGGTGCCGGCACCAACGACATCGACCTTGCGGCGGCGAGGGCGCTCGAGCTGCCCGTTCTCGCCGCTGTCGGCGCCAACGCGCATTCGGTCGCCGAACACGCGCTGATGTTGATGCTGGCCTTGATCAAGGACGTGCGTAACCAGGACGCCTATGTGCGCGGCGGCAGCTGGGACAAGAAAAACTACCGCGGCGGCGAGTTGCGCGGCCGCATCCTCGGCCTGGTGGGGATGGGGATGATCGGCCGCACGCTTGCGGCCATGGTCCAGCCGGTCGGCATGACGGTGATTGCTTACGATCCGTTCGCGCCGGCGGCCGCATTCGGCCCGCATGTGTCACACGTCGACACGCTCGACGCGCTGCTTGTGCAAGCCGACGTCATCAGCCTGCATTGCCCGCTGACGGCTCAGACCCAGGATCTGATCGGCCCGCGCGAGTTCGCTCTGATGAAGCCGGATGCGTTGCTGATTAATACCGCGCGCGGCGAGGTCGTGAACGAGCCGGCGCTGGTCCAGGCGCTGACGTCAGGCAGGATGGCCGGTGCGGGTCTTGACAGTTTTGCGGTCGAGCCGCCGGCACCGAACAATCCGCTCTGGGCGTTACCGAACGTGATCGTCACACCGCATTGCGGCGGCGTGACCGCGGAGGCACGGCGGGAGGTCTCGCTGATGACGGTGCGCAACGTGCTCGCGTTTTTGCGGGGCGACACAGTCGATCGGCACTTTTTCGTCAATCGATAGCGATTGCAGATCGAGCTGGACCTCCTCACACAGACATCGTTCCGATCGGATGCCAAAGCCGGTCATGCACAAGGCTTTAATGGCTGCTCGATCCGATGCGCTCCCGCATCCGACCATTGCCGAGACGTCGTGTTTGGTCGCCGAACGCATCGCGTGCGGCGCAGCGAGCACAATGTCAGACTGACGCGCCCGGCCGACTTGCCGGGCTGTCTCATTTTCTGGACAGGGCGCCGTTACCCTCCTAGTCTGCCATGCAAGGGAAATCCATAATTCCCGATGTCGGGTTCGGAAACAGAACCGTAGAGGGAGAGAAACATGAGATGGACGCTTCGCGTTGCGGGGCTGGCCAGTGCCGGCCTCCTGCTATCTGCAGTCACCGCTTGGGCTGGTCCCAAGATCGTTTCCGGGCCGGGCGCCGATCCCGCGTGCTTCAAGCCCTGGTCGGCTCAGACCAAGTTCTTCCAGTGGCCCAAGAAACCCGGCCCCTACAAGATTGCTCTCGTCAATGGTTTCGTCGGCAATACCTGGCGGATCCAGATGGTGAAGACCGCCAAGGCGTTTGCGGATCAGCCCGGCATCAAGGAGAACATCAAGGAGTTCAAAGTCGTCTCCACTGGCACCGATGCCGCCGCTCAGCTTGGGGCGATGGAGGACTTCATCAATCAGGGCTTCGACGCCATCGTCACGATCGCGGTCGCGCCTGACGGCTTCGACCGCATTATTCGCCTCGCCGACAAGAACAATGTCGTGATCGTCCCCTTCGACAACATCCTCGATACCGACAAGGTGATGATGGTCAACGAGGACCAGAAGGAAATGGGCCGTATGTCGGCCAAATGGCTCATCGATGAAACGGGCAAGAAGTCCGGCGACATTCTCGAGGTGCGCGGTCTGCCCGGTAATTCCGTCGACCGTGACCGCCATCTCGGCTTCCGTGAGGTCATGGAAGCGCCCGGCAACAAGTTCAACATCACCGAGGTGGTCGGCAATTGGGACACCGGCACATCGCAAAAGGTCACCGCCGACGCGCTCGCCGTTCACGGCCATTTCGACGGCGTATTCACGCAAGGCGGCTCTGATGGCACCGTGCAGGCGATGATCGCCGCCAAGCATCCGTTCGTGCCGATGTCGGGCGAAGGCGAGAACGAGTATCGCAAGCAGATTGCGGACCATTACAAGGAAGGCCTCAAGGGCATGTCCTACGGACAGTCGCCGGCGCTGGTCGCGATCGCCACCAAGGCGGCGATCTCGGCCCTGCAGGGCAATGTCATGCCGCAGCTGATCTCGATCCCGATCCCGGTCGCGACCTACAAGGATCTCAAGCCGGGTGTGAATTACTGGCCGGACCTCAACGCAAACTTCTTTGCACCGAACCAGTTCACCCCGTGCGGCGTGAATTTCACGGCGCCCGAGATCATGGCGCAGAGCGAGAAGAACACCCAGTGATGGTCCGGACGACCATCCGCAGTCACGGCCTGGCATACGCCAGGCCGTTGCTCCCTGAGCGCGCGCCATGGAGGGTATCGTCCCGGCATCTCCGGCGTTTCCTGACGTTGTCCGGCATCTCGAAGCGCTATGCCGGCGTGCGCGCGCTCGAGGGCGTCGACTTCGCCTGTGAGCGCGGCAGGATCCACGCTGTGCTGGGCGAGAATGGCGCCGGCAAGTCGACCCTGATCAAGATCATCGCCGGCGTCGTGCAGCCTGACGCCGGCCACATGCGCCTTGCCGGCAAAGATGTCAGCTTCGCGACGCCGTCCGCGGCCAACGCGGCCGGCGTCGTCTGCATCTTCCAGGAACTGTCGTTGATGCCGGACCTGTCGGTCGCGGACAACATCTCGATTGCGTCGCCGCCACGGCGCTTTGGCCTCATCGACGCGAAGGCGCAACGTCGGCGTGCGGAAGAACTGCTGGCCGAGATTGGCTGCGAGGACGTCAATCCGCTGATGCGGGTGCGCGATTTGCCGCTGTCGCGGCGCCAGGTGGTCGAGATCGCCAAGGCGCTCGGCAAGAAGCCGCAATTGCTGATCCTCGATGAGGCGACGTCGGCTCTCACCAGTGCCGACGTCGAGAAGGTCTATGCCATGCTGGCGAAGCTCAAATCCGATGGCGTCGCCATTCTCTATATCTCCCATCGCATGCATGAGGTCGAGGCGCTCGCCGACCGCGCCTCGGTATTTCGCAACGGCCGTCATATCGAGACCTTCGACAAAGGCGTTCGCTCCACCGCCGACATTGTCCAGTTGATGATCGGACGGGACATCGCCGCCCAGTATCCGGCAAAGCCGGCACGCGCGCCGTCAAAGCCGGTGCTGGCACTCGAGAACTTTTCCTGGGAGAAGCATCTCGATCGGATTTCGCTCAGCGTGCACGCCGGCGAAATCGTCGGTCTGGGTGGCCTTGACGGGCAAGGGCAGAAATCCCTGTTCCTTGGCTTGTTCGGTGTGCTGCGGGGTGTCACCGGGCGCATCACGATCGAGGACCGCGAGGTGCGTCCCGGTTCTCCGGCGGACGCCAAGTCGGCCGGCATTGCGCTGGTGCCCGAGGACCGCAAGACCGAAGGGCTGATGCTGCCGATGTCGATCACCGACAACCTCGCGATTGCCTCGCTGGATGCAATCTCGACCGGGCCTTTCATCGATCGCGCCAAGGAGAGCGCCGCGGTTCAGAACGCCATTGCCCGACTGCAGATCAAGGTCGGTGCGGTCGACGACCCGGTGCTGGCGCTGTCGGGCGGCAACCAGCAGAAGGTCGTGCTCGCCAAATGGCTGATGACCAATCCCCGCATCATCCTGCTGAACGATCCGACGCGCGGCATTGATGTCGGCACCAAGCAGGAGCTCTACCGATTAATGCGCGAACTCGCCGATCAGGGCGCAGCCATCCTGTTCTACTCGACCGATTACGAGGAGTTGATCGGCTGCTGCGATCGGGTCGCCATCATGTATGACGGTCGCATCGTGCGCGAGCTCGAAGGCGCAGATCTCAACGAGACCAACATCATCGCGAGCTCCCTCAACATCGATGCCGCGGAGGAAGCTGCTCATGCTTGACGATGTCGCCATCAGGCTGCGTCAGAACGTCGGGCTTGTCACCGCGGTGCTGCTGTTTTGCATTCTCTATCTGCTCTACAACCTCGCCCATCCGAGGGGCTTCTCCTCGGCGGTGCTGGTCCAGAATGGCGATGAGATGTTCGCGCTCGCCATGCTGGCGATGGCGCAGACCGTGCCGGTGCTGATGTCTGGACTGGATTTGTCGGTCGGCGCGGTGATGACGATGGTGGCATGCTTTGCGAGCTATCTTCTCACAGGCGTTCCGGGCGGCCTGCCGTTCGAACTGTTTCGGCCTGCATTCCGGCTTCGTCATCTTTCCCGGCGGCATCGCCGGTATTCTGCTCGGCACCGCCATATGCCTCGCGATCGGCACGCTCGCTGGCTTCGTCAATGGCTGCGTCGTGGTCTACGGGCGCATCCAGCCGATCGTCGCAACGCTTGCAACGGGCGCGATCTATATCGGCATCGCATTGTTCCTGCGGCCGACGCCCGGCGGCAAGATCGACGAGGACCTCAACTGGGCAATGACCAATTCGCTGGGTGATTTTGCCTCGACGGTGCACATCTTCGACGACGGCGCGGCAGCCTGGTTTGCGCCCTTCGCCTGGATACCGGTGCCGTTCGTGCTGCTGGTGCTGATCGCGCTGCTGGTCTGGGTGCCGTTCCGACGCTCGGTGCTGGGTCGCGCCGTCTACGCGGTCGGCTCGGCTGAAGGCGCGGCCTATATGTCAGGGCTTCCGATCGATCGCGCCAAGATCGCGGCGTTCACCCTTGGCGGCTTCTTCGCCGGCTGCGGCGGGCTCTTCCTCGCCATCCAGACCTCGTCGGGGAACGCAGACATTCCGCAGGCCGGCGCCTATACGCTGAATTCCATCGCCTCCGTCGTCATCGGCGGGACCTCGCTGCTCGGCGGGACGGGGAGCGCCATCGGATCGATCTTCGGCGCGATGATCCTGCGTGTCATCTCCTTCTTCTTCCGCATTTTCGACATTGCTCCGCTGCTGCAACCATTGTTCGAGGGTCTGATTCTGCTTGCAGCCGTTAGCATCGGGGCGCTGCACGTTCTCCGCGTCAAGAACACGCTGGAGCTTTTCCGATGACGGCCGCATCCCTTGGTCTCTCGCGTGACGACCGCCCGATCTTCATTGCTGCCCTGTTCATCCTCGTCATTCTGGTCGCCGGCACTGTCTATACGTTCGCCCGTTTCGGCAACGCGCCGCTGCTCTCGCCGACCTATCTGTTGCAGCAACTGCAGATTGGCGCCTTCCTTGGAATCGTGGCGGCAGGGATGATGATCGTCATCCTGATTGCCCAGATCGATTTGTCGGTGCCATGGACATTGGCGGCTGCCGCCATGATGGCCACCTCGGTCGGCGGCCCGTTGGCGATCCCCGTGGGGCTCGGCGTCGGATTGCTGGTGGGGCTCGTCAACGGCATCGGGGTCGCCTATTTGCGTGTGCCGTCGATGATCTTTACGCTCGGCGTCAACGCGGTCATGCGCGGCCTGATGGTCGCGCATACCGGCGGCTATGCGCCCCAGACGACGGCCACCGAGCTGATGCGTATGCTCGCCGCGGGACGCACGCTCGGCATCCCCAACGCCCTGTTTGTCTGGGCTGCGGTATCGGTTCTCGCCGCCATCATCCTGCGACGCATTCGGCTAGGCCGCTACATCTACGCAATCGGCAATAAGGAGGCGGCTGCCTATCTGGCCGGCGTCGATACGCGCCGCGTCACCGTCATCTGCTTCGTGCTCTGCGGCTTGGCGGCGGCACTCGCCGGCGTGCTGCTCGCGGGCTATTCGACCAAAGCCTATCAGGGGATGGGCGACGCCTATCTGCTTCCATCGATCGCCGCGGTCGTGATCGGCGGCACCAACATCTTAGGGGGACGTGGCCGCTATCTCGGCACGCTGATCGGCGTCGTGCTGATCGTGCTTCTCAACAGCGTGCTTTCGATCATGGAGATGCCGGAGGCAGGCCGGCAGGTGATCTACGGTCTTGTCATCATCCTGATGCTGCTCGTCTATGGTCGCGGCGAGCGCGTCACGAGCTAGACGCGCTTCGTTGCTACGGGATGATCGGGCCAATGGCCGTTAGCCCTTGTATTCCACGATATACAGGCCGGCGCTGAAATCGGTGACGTAGCAGAGCGCATTTCTGTCGACGAACACGTCAGCAGAGTGCAGCACGATCGGACGGTTGGGACGCGGGTCCATCCATTTCGCGGGCGGCGGCGGCACGAAGGCGCCGATCTCCTTCGGACGAAACTGGTCCTTGATGTCATAGACGCGCAAGCCCGCGTTCTGGTAGGTCGCGAAGATGACCTCCTCGCTGTAGAACGCCTCAGGGCGGTTTTCGTGCACATTGTGCGGGCCGAAATGGCCACCGACCTTGAGATAGTCCTTGTCCGACGGTTGGGGGAACGTCGAGATGCTGATCGGGTTGGACTTGACCTGGTTGTCGAATATCCAGATCGGCTTGAAGCCGTCTTCCTGATTGTCGAGCACCGTCTCGTCGACGACCACCAGCAGGTTTCGGCCAGGCAGCGGTAGAGCGTTGTGCGTGCCACCGCCGAACGGCGGGGCCCACGTTTTGTGAGTGATCAGCTTTGGATTCGCTTTGTCCTTCACATCGACTACCGCCAAGCAGGCATCGCGCCAGCTGCAATAGGCGATGTCGTCCCTGACGATCGGATGATGCAGGCCGAAGCGGCCGCTCTTGGTCGGCCAGTTCGGGACTTCGCCGGCCGCTGCATTCATGCCGGGCAGCCAGTACTTTCCCGACAAGCTGCGGCTTGGTCGGATCAGCGAGGTCGATGACGATCATGATGTAGTCGGTAAACCCGTCCAGCAGCGCCGATCCATATGCCCAGCGCCCTCCGGTCCAGTAGAGGCGGTGCAGTCCGGTCCCCTCGACTGGCATGAAGCCGATCTGCCTCGGCTCGCCGGGGTTCGAGATGTCGTAGACGGCCATGCCCGCCGACCAGTCGCGCTTCTCGGCTTTCTCGCTCGCGTGGTGGCCGACCGAACCCTTGTAATAGTTCTTTTCGTCGGCAAGCTCGGCTTGCGCGAACATGTCCTTGTTGTGGATGACAAGCAACTTGTCTTCCGCGGCCTGAAGGTGAAGCGTCCAGGTGTTGTGCGGCGCTGCAATATGACCGACGGTCTGCGGTTGCCTGGGATCGCGCACGTCGATGACGCTGAAGCCCTTCGAGAAGATGTGGCCCACATAGGCGAAGCCCTTGTGGACCATGATCTGGACTCCGTCGCATCGGCCGCCTTGGTCGCTGTAGCCGACCAGCTTGAAGTTGGACGTGGCGTAGTCGGGCTTTGGAAGATCACTGCTCATTGGTACCTCTGGAAAATTTGCAAGGGAAGTTGCCGCCTTGATCCACTCGGCTCGCCGGCGGCAGCTCCCAATCGGTTCCCGATCAGCTGGCCTGCGTTTACTTGGTTCCCCAGATCTTCTTGTACTCGTCGCGATAGCCGTTGCCGGGATCGAACTTGTTCTCCTTGCCGCCGTCCTTGTCGATGTTGTCAGCCGTGAACAAGTGGACGTGAGGCACGTATGCGCTCGGCTTCTCGCCGGCGAAGGCGCGATTGAGCTCGTCGATCATGATCCAGCCCTGCAGGTTGAGTGGCTCGGCAACTGTCGCGATCTGATATTGCTTGTCGCGGATGCGCTTGAATGCGGGAACGGATCCATCGCCGGCCGAGATCTGTTGCGGGAAGCCGTTCGCCGGATCCACCTCCGCTGCCTGCAGGGACGGGGACGAGAAGTCGTAATATAGATCGTTGACAGCGATCGAATAGGTCCACTGCTTGCCATATCTCGAAAGCAGCGAGGTCGTCAGCTGGCCCATGCGGTTGGAGAGGTCAGCGATCGGAGTATCGGCGACTTCGAGCACCTTGCAGCCCTTGCAGCCTTCGACCGCCGCACGCTCCGCATTGGTTTTGGCGGTCGCGATGGCATAGATTGAATCCGTGAACAGGACCACGCCGGCATGGCCGCCTGACTTCACGACCGCCTCAAGACCGGCAGATTTCGCGACTTCGATCGGATCAGTCGTCACGTTGGTGAACACGGCCGGAATTCCCTCAATCGGTCCGGCGGACGGACCGGCATGCCAGCCGACGATCTTGATCCCGGCGGCGGCGGCCTGTTCGAGCAGAGGCTGCTGCTCTTTGCTGTCGATGCCGACATTGAGGATGCCATTGGGCTTCATCGCGATCGCTTGAGTGAGTGCGGTCGCGTGCCCGGACACCGTGCCCTGACCGTCGAGTTGGCGCACATCCCAGCCCATGGTTTTGGCCGCTTCCGCGGCACCGTCACCCGCGCCCTGTGCGCCGCCGTTGCGCTGATCGGTCGAAACGATGACGATCAGCTTCTTGCCCTGCGCCTTCGGACCCGTGGTCGGGCCGTCCCATTTGGTCACAGGTGCGGCAACCTTCTCGAGAAAGGCTTTCGCCTGCGCGATATAGGCGGCATCGTCAGCAGCCCGCGCCAGGGTCGTGCTCGCCAACAGAACGGCCGCCGAACCAAGAAGCGCCTTCTGAATCACTTTCGTCATCATCATTGCCCCTCCACTGGGATTGACGGGCGACGCAGTTATATCGCCCGGCCGGCTTGGCCGGCGTTTACAAAAGATTGCTGAGACGACCTTCGGCCGCGCTCGTGGGTTCAGATTGTGCGAGCGCTGGTTGTGGATCGCGCTGCGGCGGCTTGAGGACGCTGCGGCGACGTTGAGCAAAGGCGGCGAGTGCAATTGCCACGACCAGCGTCGTCCCGTTGAAGAGCGGCTCGACGAAGAAGGCGCCGCCCAGCAACTGGATGCCGGAAATGCCGACCGCGAGAATGAGGATGCCGAACACGCTGCCCCAGACATTGACACGGCCGGGCTTGATCGTGGTCGATCCGAGAAAGGCGCCGACGAGCGCCGGCAGCAGGAAGTCGAGCCCGACATTGGCTTGCCCGATCCTCAGCTTGGCGCCGAGCACGCAGCCTGCGAGACCCGTGATGACGCCGGAGGCGACGAACACGCCGATGACGTAGGCGCTCACCGGGATGCCGTTCAAGGCGGCGGCCTTCTCATTTGCGCCAATGGCGTAGATGAATCGGCCGATCGGCAGGCGCTCGCTGACAATCCACAAGAGCAGCGCCAGACCGAGCACGTAGAACGCGGGGATTGGTATTCCGAACAGCGAGGCGGAGTTGATGGCGAGAAAACCCCGCGGAAGCGTGCCGATGATCTGGCGGCCGTCGGTATACCACAGCGCGAGGGCATAAAGGATCGTGCCGGTACCGAGCGTCGCGACGAAGGCGTCAACCTTCGCGACCTCGACGAGCATGCCATTCACGAGGCCGACGAATCCGGCGCAAGCCACGACGAGCAGGATCGCGAGCGGCCAGGGCATGCCGTATCTCACCTGAAAGCCAATCGCCAGGATGTGCCACATGACGATGCCGAATCCGACGGTGAGATCGATGCGGCCCGCCATCATCGGCAGTGTTGCTGCGAGCGCGAGCAGAGCGACGATCGATTTGTCAGCGAGAATGGAGCGCGCGTTCAGCCAGCTCGGAAACGTATCCGGCAGAAGCAGCGAAAAGAACACGATCAAGAGCAAGGTCAGGAGAGGCAGTCCGTAGACGGGCAGCAGTCGCAGGATGGTCTGTCCCGTGGACAGGGCGGAGAGCTCCGACCGTGTCGGCTCGAGTGCATTGGATTTGATCGACTGCATCTCGACTCCCGCTCAGTGAATTGCCCCTGACGCTGACGCACCAGCCCCTACGACGCTCGCCGACGCAGCCGCGAGCAGGTTGCTGATAGAAAGATCTTCCGAATGAAGTTCATCGACGATCCGGCCGCGACTGAATACCAGCGCGCGATGGCAGACCTTTGCGACCTCTTCCAGGTCGGTCGACACGATCAGGATGGCCGCTCCTTCCCTGAGGGCGACTTCGAACAGCTTGTAGATTTCCGCCTTCGAGCCGACATCGACGCCGGCGGTTGGGTCCTCGAAGACGTAGATCTTCGATTTCAGGTTCAGCCAACGTCCGACGACGACCTTCTGCTGGTTCCCGCCGGAAAGCAGCTCGATCGCGAGGTTCGGATCGTTAGGACGAAGGCCCACAGTCTCGCCGAGCCGCTTCGCTGCCTCGCCCTCTTTCGCGGGAGACAGCCAGGATGAGGATTTGCCTCCCGCTGCTTGCGGATTGAGGAAGAAGTTCTCGCGCACGGACAAGCCGGGAACGATCGCCTCGCCGACACGGTCGGCACAGACGAGATTGACTCCAAGCTCCATGGCGAGGCGGGGAGAACCGAGTTCGACCAGTGTGGCGTCGATCCGTATTCGCCCGGCTGTGACGGACTCGACGCCGAACAGAGCGCGGCTGACCTGTTCCTGGCCAGCGCCGCGTAACCCAACAAGCCCGACGATCTCACCGGCATGAATGCGACAACCGACCGGCCCGACCGGGCCGATCATGACGTCCTCAAGTTCGAGACGCGCTGCGCCTTCGCGCTCGGCGGGCCGCCTGAACACCAGTGAAGGCTCGCGCCCCACGATCAGCAGGATGGTTTCTTCTGGTGAGGTCTGGGCGACGACGCGTTCGCCGGCGACGCGGCCGTCGCGCAGCACCACCATTCGGTCGGCGATTTCGAACACTTCGTCGATCCGATGCGAAACGTAGATCATGCCGACGCCCTGCTGGCGCAGGCGTCGCAACGCATCGAACAGGCGCTTCACCTCGTCGGCCGGAAGGCTCGCGGTTGGTTCATCGAGAATGAGGATTTCAGCGTCCGTTGCGAGCGCACGCGCGATCGCAACCAGCGACTTCTCGGTTCGTGTCAGGTCCTGGATGCGCAGATCGGGATCGATGTCGGCACCGATCTTCGCGAGCGCGCGCTGGGCCAGATTTCGCGCCCGGGACCACGCGATCAGGTTGAAGCGACGCGGATAACCGAGCGTCAGGCAGATGTTCTCCGTCACCGTCATCCAGTCGATCAATCCGAGATCCTGATGAATGAAGGAGATTGGCAGGTGGCGGGCTGCGGGCGTCATATCATGACCGCCGTAGGAGATGGTCCCGCTGTCAAGGGCGTAGACACCCGCCAGTATCTTGATCAGTGTCGACTTGCCGGCGCCGTTCTCGCCGAGCAGGGCGACAACTTCGCCACGTCCGACTGTCATGCTGACGTCGTTGAGAGCCTGGGTTCCGCCGAAGCGCTTGAACACGCGATCGATCCGGAGCACGTCGGAGCCGACGCGCTGCAGCGTCTCTTCTCCACCTGGCCGAGAGCTATCGCTGACCACAGCGCTCTCCCTCCCGTGTTGCCGAACGACTTGCGTCGTCTCTTGTTCAAGGTCGCGCCATCGTCATACGCAACTCAAGCGCGGCCATTAGAAGTTATGCTGTACCGGCTTGTCAATCGGGACGAGGCGCTGCGTTAGTTCGATCGATGCCGCATCGCGGTAGGTGGTGCGAGCGTACGTTCAGCATCACGGCGCGCGGCTTCGCCTCAACTCGTCGATGGTCTGTCGCCTGATCTAAACCGCAGCGCGTGTGTTCAGATAGATCGAATAGAGCGAGGTCTGTCCGCAGATGTAGAGCCGATTGCGGCGGGGTCCGCCAAAACAGACGTTGGCGACGATCTCGCCGATCGGGATGGTGCCCAGATGCGTCCCGTCCGGCGCATAACAAAAGACGCTGCGGCCTGCCGATGTCCATACGTTCCCATGGATGTCGCAACGAAAGCCGTCATACAGCCCGTCCGGGCAGGTTGCGAACAGCGAAGGCGCTTCGGTCCCTTGACCTGCCACCTTGTATGACCAGATCGTTGCCGGTAGTCCACTTACATGGGTCACGCCTGTGTCCGCGACGTACAGCAGCGTTTCATCGGGCGAAAAAGCCAGTCCGTTGGGCTGAACCCGGTCTGACACCATGCGCGTGACTTTGCCGGTGCTGCCGTCGATCCGGTAAACGTTGGACGCGCCGATCTCGGATTGCGTTTGCTGGCCCTCATAGTCGCTGTCGATTCCGTAGGTCGGATCAGAGAACCAGATCGAACCATCCGACTTGACCACGGCATCGTTGGGCGAGTTCAGCCGGCGGCCGTCGTACCGGTCGGCCAGTACAGTGATGGAGCCATCGTGTTCGGTGCGGGTGACGCGCCGCATGAAATGTTCGCAACTGACCAGCCGACCCTCGCGGTCGACGGTATTGCCGTTGGAATTGAAGCTGGGACAACGAAAAACCGATACCGAAGCGTCAGTTTCGTCAAAACGCATCATCCGGTTGTTGGGAATGTCCGACCAGATGAGATAGCGGCCCGCAGCGAAATAGGCTGGGCCTTCCGCCCAACGGCAGCCGCTGGCAAGCTTCTCAAGGTTGGCGTGACCGATCACCAGGCGCGAGAAGCGGGAATCGTGGACGACGAAAGGGAGCACGTTTCCTCCTCGACGATTGCAGGTTCGTCCTGTCAAGTTTCGCGGTTTCTATCCAGACTATGGGAATGTCGCTCAAAGTGGAAGGCCGCGAGCGATGCCGTAACGCTTGGTGGGCGGGCGATTTCAGACAATCGTTTTGAAGGACTAAGTTGAGATGCTGCGCTTCACGATTTGACCTTCCGCTCTGGCCTGGAGTGACCTGATGCCGCTTCGCGATGTCTGTTCGGCAGCTGGAACCAGCAAGATTACGGACGCGACAACAGGCGGCTTGTGGCCACTGGCTCCAAAAGCTACAGGAGGGCATCTTCTTCTCCTGAGCGGTGCAATGGCGACCTTCAATAGAATATTTTCGACCGAAAGATTGCTCCAGATCATCTTGGTGCTCGCAGCTACCGTGCTGATGAAGCTCTTGAGCTAGCATATCCCGACCGTCGTTCTGCGATTTATGGGGATGTCGGCGCGCTCTCACTGTCGCTGGAATAGCGTATTGCGCCGCTGGCAGCGGAATCCAGCCCTGAGCGGACAGTGAGCGAAGAAGGCCACATGGCGTAGCGCCCGTGTGGCCTTCCCGCCGCGGAGACGGGCGAACCGGCGACGAGCCAGCGCAGTCCCGATGCTCTCGGCACGCGGCAGCCTGCTTCGATTGCCAAAGCGATCGGCAACTCGCCGTCAGCGCTTGCCAGCCTCTTCCTCTGCAAGCGGCTCATGGTAGTTGTAGGCCGCCCTGAGACCATATCCCCCGGCCGCTATGATGGCGACCAGCAAAAGGACAGAGCAGATGATGGCGAGCTTGTCCGTTCTGCTCACGGGTATTCTCCAGCGCGGCCTGTCGTCATGGAGTTGATCAGCCGGCTCGACGCTTTCTTAAATGATCTTAGCGCGATTGCGCGGTTGAGTCAGCGTGCAGTTTAGTCGGCTTCGTGTAAGGCGGGAACGCCATATCTCGGCCGGGCTGGCTGCTCATCATGCAGAGGGAGGCGGCGCCTCATTCAACGCGTTCTGCTTTGCGTTTGCGGGGGCGCTTCCCACGGACCGGTTGTTCCAGTTTTTGTATCTCTTCGGACATCTCCGCCAGTCGACGCAAAAGTCCGGCCTTCTTCAACGCATCCTGCCGCGCCGGTCCAGGCGGCATATTCCGCGCCCTTTCCATCGCCTCCATCGCTTTGGACTGCCAATCGCGTCTTAGTTCCATGCCTCGCTCAAGCCTCCCTGGCACGCCTCCCGGGCGCGCGAGATCGAATAACCGGCAGGCAGCGAGGCTAGAGCGGCAGAATTAGCTGGGAATTAGCTCGGCTCCGGGGATAAAGAAGTCAGGGGTGCATTTGCCGTTCGATCCAGAAGCTGGGGAGGCTGCCGAGACGTGCGCGTTCTGCTGATCGAGGATGACGCCATGATTGGCCGCAACCTGGTTCGCGGCCTGGTGAATGAAGGGATGACGGTCGACTGGGTCAGGTCCGGGACTGACGGGCAAGCGGCTCTCGGCGCCGAGCGGCAGGGCCACTCCCTGGTTTTGCTGGATCTTGGTCTGCCGGGATTGTCTGGTCTCGAATTGCTGCAAAGCACACGGCGGATGCGGCGGCTCGTCCCGATCGTGGTCATCACCGCGAAAGACGGGATCGAGGATCGCATCGCGGGCCTGGATCTGGGGGCCGACGACTACATCGTGAAGCCGTTCGAATTCCGTGAGCTGCTGGCGCGGATAAGAGCTGTGATGCGCCGCCTGCACGGCGAGGCGCAATCTCAGATCTTCAGCGGGGAGATCACGCTCGACCTTGCCACGCATGAGGTCGCATACAAGCAGATGAAGCATGTTCTGCCCGCGCGTGAATTTGCAGTGCTGAGCGTTCTCATGCAGCGCCCGGGCATGATCCTTTCCCGGTCCCAAATTGAATTGCAGATCTACGGATGGGGCGAGGAGGTGGAAAGCAACGCGGTCGACGTGCTCATACATTCGATCCGAAAGCGATTTGACAAGGACATCATCCGCAACGTCAGAGGCGCCGGCTGGATGGTCCTGAAGAGAAGCGTATGATTTCCCTGCGCCGAGGCGTGCTGATCTGGGCGACGAGCCTGATCACCATCATCGCGATCGCCTCCATCCTGGCGACCAGGCATGTCGCCATGCTCGAAGTCGATAAGCTGCTGGACAACGAGTTGCAGCAGATTGCAGTAAATGCCGGGCAGGGTTTGGCGCAGGCGGCGTTCGTGCCGCTCAAAAAGACCGAAATCGAAAATAGGGTCGCGGTTCAGGTCTGGGGCGCGGACGGTGGGTTGATCCATCAGAGTACGGGCACGGATCAGCTCCCGAGGTCAATCGCTTCAGGCTTTGCCGATATGGAGGTCGGCGGTAATGTTTGGCGCGTCTACACCGCAACTGATGGCACGCGATTTGCGCAAGTCGCGCAGCGCAGGAGCGCGCGCCGGGAGATCGCAAACCACGCTGCGGAGGCTGCAGCCGTGCCCCTCCTGGCGGCGCTCCCCATCGCGTGGATCGTTGCTATACTTGGAATAAACGGTCTACTTCGCCGGGTGGAGGGGTTTGCGTCGACGCTCGCAGTTCGAGGCGTGGAGGCATGCGGCCCGATCGACGCGTGTGAGATGCCTCGCGAATTTTCCGCAGTGATTGCTGCTTTCAACGCCTTGATCGATAAGCATCGCACGGCCGTCGAGCAGCAGAAACAGTTCGTATCCGAAGCTGCGCATGAACTTCGGACCCCGCTGGCCGCGCTGCAAATCCAGGTCGACAACCTTCGGAGCTTACCGAATGCCGAGAGCGTCCATGAGTTGAGCCTGGGTATTCGCCGCGCGTCGACAATGGTCGCGCAGTTGCTCAGGATGGCGCGGTTGGAGGCTCCCCACTCACCGGGGGATGCCACGAAGGTGGATCTGAGTGCGCTGGTGTTGTCGATCGTGGCGGAGTTCTTTCCGACTTCGCTGCGACGCGGCGTAAAGCTCGCGGCGTCCGTGCCGGAGGGCCTGTTCGTCAAGACATCCGATCCCGAAGCCCGGCTTCTTCTCGGCAATCTCGTCGACAACGCAATACGCTACACACCGTGTGGCGGCGATGTCGAGGTCCGAGTCGAGCAGAGGCACACAACCTTCGCGATCAACATATTCGATTCCGGAATAGGAATTCCCGGCGAGTCGATATCCCGCGTCTTCGATCGCTTCTACCGGGCCGCACCTCCGGATATCGAAGGGACGGGATTGGGATTGGCGATCGCACAAAAGGTCGCGGAGCGAAACGGGTATACTTTAATGATCTCCAATCGCACCGACGTCAGAGGCGTTCTGGCGCAGGTTCTGATCCCCTGTGACGACTGACAAAGCCATGCAAGCGGCCGGCGCACGAAATTGCGGAGAATGCTCGGCATGCTGCGATGGCTGGTTGCAGATCGAAGTGCATGGGCACCAGGTCCGTCCCGGACGGCCGTGTCCTTTCCAAGCCAATGGAGGCTGTTCGATCTACGACCAGCGCCCGCAGGATCCTTGCAGGGAGTTCGTCTGTGGATGGCTCGTGGCCTCCAGTCCGCTGCCCGATTGGATGCGGCCTGACAGATCAGGCATGATCATGCTCGCGGCCAACTATCGCTGGCAGGGGCTGCCTGTCGATGTCATCGTTGCCGTCGGCCGCGGCCCAAAGCAAGAGACGCTCGACTGGCTGATGCGGTTCAGCGTTTCGAACCGCCGATGTCTCGTCTATCAGATTGACGATGAGTGGTTCGCTTTCGGACCGCCCGCGTTTCAGTCCGAGGTTCTTGCGCGCGTCGGGCGCGGCGAGAAGCCGTGGGCCGGCTGACATCGTTAGATCGAGTACCATCCACAGGTTGTTTCATCCGCGACCCATGTATGCCATGGCGGCCCCGCGGCATCGCTTCCCCTATTGCGGGGTTGCTGCGATGCGGAAGCTTTTTCGTGCCAATTGAGTGACATCGTCACGGAATCTCCGCGGAGCGCACGCTCACCATCTTCCCCTTGGCATCTGGTATACCTTACGCTCCCTTACCTTGAGTTGAAATGTGCAAGGGGGGAAAATATCATGAAGACCAAACTCTTATCCGGTACTGCATGCGCTGCGCTGTGTCTCTTTGCATTTGGCGGAGCGGCAAGATCCGCAACGCTCGACGACGTCATGGCCCGATTGGATAAGATCGAGCGGGAAAACGCAGAGCTACGGCAGAAAATCCATACTATGCAGTCGGCAAAGCTCGCGCCGGTTTCGCCGGCCGCCGCTCCCGCGGATCCGGCCAAGTTCAAAGGCAATCCGGTTCAGCATGCCGCCGTTGCGACGTCGCCCGGTCCGGCGATGCCGCCCGTTCGGACGATCGCCGGCATTCCGGTCAAAGCAGGCCCGCTCACACCATTGATCGACAACACCTCGGTGACGCTCTACGGATCTATCGACCTGTCCGGAGACCTGTTCCACTCGACCGTCTTCGATCAAGGGACCAAGTTCGGAATCGCAAGTAACATCTCCAGCTTCGGCATTCGGGTCAGGCACAATCTGGCGCCGTATGGCTGGGAAGGGATGGCGGTCGTCGCGCAATTGGAGTCGCAAGTCGACGTCGCGGCCGCCCCCACCGAACGCGCCGCGTTCGGCACGCGCGACAGCTTCCTGGGGCTGGAAACGCAGTGGGGCGCCATCAAGGCCGGCAAATCCGATACGCCATACAAGAAGGCCACGAATGCGATGGATCCCTTCACGCGAACGCTGGGGGATTACAACGCGATCATGGGCAATACCGGCGGCGACAACCGCGCGGAGTTCGATTGGCGCATGACTCACGCTGTCTGGTACGAATTGCCGATCATGAGCGGCTTCCAGTTCAGTGCCTTGTTCTCGCCGGGACAAAACTACGCCCAGGACAACAGCGATTATTCCTACGGCGACTACTTCCAGTGCAACGGCGCCTCGACGCGGGGCAGCGGCAGCAACTTCCCCGGCACTGGCGGCGCAACGCCCGGCAACATCGGCGGCAATGGATGTACGGATGGTTCTTTTGGAAATGCCTATAGCGCGGCTTTGACCTACAAGAATGGTCCGTTCACGGCGATCGCCGCATACGAGCTTCATGAACAGGTCAACCGTCATGGCGATGACGGGCTCGAGCCGGGTGCGATCGCACCTGTCTTCCTCGCCGACGGTTCTCAGGTTCTGACGGGGGTACATAACGAATGGGCTGCGAAGGTGGGCGGTGGCTATCGCCTCCAGGATGGGCTCGGCGCGCTGCAGTTAAACGCCTATTACGAATGGATCCGGCGTGATGTCACGCCGGCGGAGGAGCCGTTCAACGAGCGCTCGCGTGACTGGCGTATTCGCCAGCGCCACGCAGTCGATCGGGAAGTGGGCGATCAGCGGATCCTATGCACATGCGTTCAAGAGCCCGGGTAATCCCGCCATGCTGAGCGTCAACGATCCGGTGCTCGCGCCGGCCGCAACGGTGCAAGCAAACCTGTTCTCGAACGACGCCACCCTGTATGCGATTGGCGCACGCTATTACTTCAACGACTGGGCAAGCTGGTATGTTGTGGCATCGCAGCTCAGCCAAGGCGCGGGTGCGCACTACTGCCTCGGCGCGAGCGGTCACGGCTATCAGGTCTGCGGTCGCGATGCCGCCAACGACACGATCGGGGGCGCAACGCTCAGGGCCGCAACAACCGGCATGACGTTCAATTTCTGAACGGCTGACAGATACGAAGGAAGAGGCTTATCTGAGCCCCTTCCTTCGCTTTATACGACGGTCTATGCTGGCTGCTCCGCCAGGCTAAATTGGGGAGGATCATGATGGATATGCATCCGCCGCCTGCGATCATGCAGGTCCAGCAATCCGAAATTGCGCCGAGCGAGCCGGTCGACCCGTCCCCGATCGAGGTCAATGTTTCGAAGTACATTCCGGAATCGGCGGTTGCGGTCACGATGATCGTGACGCTGACGCCGGCGACCGGCCAAGCCATAATCTATGCGCCCGGCCATGAGAACGATCCGACCCTGTTCAGGGGAGCGCGCTCGATGGACGAGGTCAAGCTGTCCGGGCCGATCGTCTATGTGAAGCTGTATGGGGCTACGAGCTTCGACATCCAGTACACCAATTATCGGCAGCCTTACTGAGGGAGTTCGCCCTGGAGGAAAGCGATCGTCACTGTGGCACACCCGACGCCGGAACAGGTGATGCGAGAAGCTGTTTCGGCGCAGCGGAGGGGAGCTATCGCCGAAGCGAAGCGTCTCTACGCGCTGCTGCTGCGCATCGATCCGCGCAACGCGGCGGCGTGTGACAGGCTTGGCATCATTGCGGCTCAGCACGGCGATCTCGCCGGTGCAGAGGAACTGTTCAACAGGGCGATCAGCCTGCAGCCGGATTATTCCGCCGGTCACAATCATCTCGGAACCGCACTTCAGCAACAGGGCAGGTGGGCGGAGGCCGTCGCGGCGCATCGGCAGGCCATCAAGCTCGATCCCAACTACCCGGAAGCGCATCTAGCGCTGGGCAATGCGCTCAAGGAGAACGGCGATCTCGAAGGCGCGATGCGGTCCTACGTCGCGGCGTCCGATATCCGGCCCGGCTTTCGCCGAAGCGCACAACAATGCAGGCGTTGTTCGGCAGATGCAGGGCCAGCTCGACCAAGCCGCCGCGGCCTATCGCAAGGCGATCGCAGCCAGGCCGACCTATGCCGAGGCATTGTTCAATCTTGGCAGCGCGCTGCACCAGATGGGCGAGCTCGACGCCGCCGAGGTCGCGTACCGACAGGCGATTGCGGCAGATCCAATGATCGCCGCCGTACACAACAATCTCGGCGCCGTGTTGAAGGATCAGAGGCGCCTCGACGCCGCGCTAGCCGCATTCGAACAAGCCATCGTCCTGGCGACCGATTTCGCCGAGGCACACTACAATCGCGGAAGCGTTCTCCAGGAATTGGCAAGGCGCGAGGAGGCGCTGGTCGCATATGGGCGGGCTCTCTCACTTCGGCCCGATCATATCGATGCTGCCAACAATGCCGGAATTGTCCTGCAGGAGCTGGGTCGGCAGACCGACGCGATCCAGCTTTATCATCGATTGGCTGCAGACCACCCGGCGCGTGCGGATGTGCGCAACAATCTCGGGACGGCGCTGCTTGCCGAACGTCGCTTTGATGAGGCGAGGCAGGCGTTCGAGGAGGCGCTGGCGCTCCGGCCGGAATTTCCCGAAGCCGCGTACAACCTCGGTAACGCGCTTCGCGAAGTCGGGCGGCTGGCCGATGCGATGAAGTCATGGCAGCAGGCATTGCGGTTCCGCGCCGATTACCCCGAAGCGCTCAGCCAGCTTGTGCATCATCGTGCGCTCACCTGCCAGTGGGACGATCACGCGATCGATCGGGAAAAGCTGGTGGCGATGGTGCGAAGCGGCATTCGGGTCCCGCCATTCTATTTGTTCGCCACATCGGCGACGGCCGCGGAGCAATTGCGCGCTGCCCGCCAATGGATTGCGACGATCCAGCCAGTACAACAAGCACGTTATGAACATCGCCGCCCGCCTCGTGGCGGACGCATTCGTCTCGGCTATCTCTCTGGCGACTTCCATCAGCATGCCACCGCACAGTTGATGGCAGGCCTTTTCGAGCGGCACGACCGCGGCCGCTTTGAGGTCGTCGCCTATAGTTATGGCGCCGATGACAACAGTCCGATGCGCGCGCGGCTCACGCGTGCCTTCGACCGCTTTGCGGACATCGGCAGGCTGTCCTATCGCGATGCCGCGGACCGGATGTGCCAGGACCGAATCGATATCCTGATCGATCTGAAGGGATATACCCATGGGGCCCGACCCATGATTCCGGCGTTGCGCCCGGCGCCGGTGCAGGTCAGTTATCTCGGCTATCCGGCAACCATGGGGGCTGACTTCATCGATTACATTCTGGTTGATAGCTTCGTGGCGGCCGAAAGCGATCAGACCGTCTTTTCCGAGAAGCTGGTGCGCCTGCCGCTCTGCTACCAGGCCAACGATCGCAGTCTCGATGCCGCTGCGCCTCCTACGTCGCGCCGGGACTGGGGACTGCCGGACGAGGGTCTGGTTCTGTGTTGCTTCAACAACAGTTACAAGCTCACGCCTGATATTTTCGATATCTGGATGCGGCTGCTCGCCGCGGTGCCGGGCAGCGTTTTGTGGCTGCTGGGGACCAATGAACTGGTGCAGGCTCAATCTCCGCCAGGAGGCGGCTGCGCGCGGCATGGATCCTGCCCGGCTGGTATTTGCCGCCACGGTGCCGTGGGCCGCCCATATCGAGCGTCATCGGCATGCCGATCTCTTTCTCGACACCCTGCCTTGCAATGCACACACGACGGCCAGCGATGCGCTATGGGGCGGATTGCCGGTCCTGACCTGTCGCGGCAATACGTTCGCCGGACGCGTGGCGGGTAGCCTGCTGAATGCCATCGGCATGCCGGAACTGGTTGCTTCATCGCGCGAGGAATATGAGCAGATCGCATTGGCGCTGCTCAGTGATCCAGCCCGCTTGCGGGCGATGCGCCGGCAAATCGAACGCAAGCGCGATGCCAATGCCTTGTTCGATCTGCCAAAATTGACCCGGGCAATCGAGGCAGCCTATGAACGTATGTGGCAAGGCTGGCTCACAGGCGGCGAGCCGCAAGCGTTCGCGGTCGGGAACGGATGAAAGGACGAGACCATGCTGATGCGAATCCTTCTCTTACTCGTGGCCGCGCTGGCGGTTGGGACGCAGCCCGCTACGGCGAAAGCACGTCACCGGCACGCGCGTCAGGTCGAGGCCGCCGTGATCAGGCCGTCGCCGGCGCCGTACACCGGCCCGACGCTGGTGCTGCATCCAGCTTCGAACATTGCATGCGACACGCCTTATCGGGCGACACGGGCGCTGCCCTGCGATCAACCGGTCTGGGTGTACGGCCGTCCTTGCGAGATCGACCTCGGACTTGGGCGGTACCGATCCTGCGACTGAATTTTTCAGGCGGGCCGGAATGACCTCCGCGCGCGACAGCGAAGCGATGCTGAAGATCGCGATCGGCCATCTGCAGGCCGGTCGCCTGCTTGATGCCGAGCGTATCGCCCGCAAGGTGTGCGACCACGTGCCGGCCAACGCGCGCGCTTTCCATCTTGCGGGGACGTTGGCGCATCAGCTGAAACGAGGCGATGCTGTCGCGCTGCTCAGCCGTGCCGTGACGATCGATCCGCGATTGGCGGAGGCGCATAACGATCGGGGAGTGATCCTCGCTGCCGGGGGCGCAATGGCCGAGGCGCTGTCGTGCTTTGAACGGGCGGTCAAGCTGAAGCCAGGCTATGCCGAGGCACGGAACAATCTCGGGCGTGCGTTGCGAGCCGTTGGACGGCTCGACGAGGCAGCAGCGCAGTTCGAGCGTGTTCTGGCCGCGCTGCCCGGCTCGCCGCTGGTTCATTTCGAGCTTGCCGTCGTGCGCGAGCTTTTGGCTGATCTCGCCGGCGCGGAAGAGCATTATCGAAACGCAAGTGCGCTTCGGCCGGATTTTCTCGATGCGCATTCCAGATTGGCGGCGCTCCTGCAGAAGACCGGCCGCTTGCCCGAAGCGCTCGCGACGGCGGAGCGCGCGGCAGCCATTGTCCCCGGCGATGCGGGCGTCCGGAATAATCTGGGCAACGTGCTGCGCGCGATGGATCGGCACGGGGAAGCCGTCAGGCAATACGAGGTGGCGCTCCGCATTGATCCGACTTCATTTGCGGCACACTACAATTTGGGTATGGCGCTGCGCGGCGAAAGCAGGATCGCTGAAGCGAGACAGCATTTCGCGCGGGCGCTGACCCTGAAACCAGATTTTATGGAAGCCGAACTGGCTCAATGCATCGCCGAATTGCCGGCGCTATACGCGAGTGCCGCTGAGATCGACGAGCGACGCACCGCCTATGCCGAACGGCTTGCGGCCTTCAACGCGAAGCTGGAGGGCAGGCGCATTCCCGAGACGCTTGTCGACGTAGTCGGTGCGCATCAGCCATTTTATCTCCCTTACCAGGGCTGCGACGATCGGGAGCTGCAATCGCTCTATGGTACGGCGGTCGGCAAGATCATGGCTGCCAGCTACGTCGCTCCTAATTTTCCCATGCCGCCCGCCGTCGACGAGCCGATTCGTCTCGGAATCGTCAGCGGCTTCTTTCGTCAGCATTCGAACTGGAAAATCCCGATTAAGGGCTGGTTGAAGATGCTCGATCGGAAGCGATTTCGCGTTTTCGGCTATCACACCGGCGTCGAACGCGATGGCGAGACGGAAGTCGCAGCCGCGTTGTGCGAGCGTTTCGTGACCGGGCCGCGCCCGCTCGACTCATGGCGAGATGCGATCATCAGCGATGCGCCGCATGTGCTGCTGTTTCCCGAAATCGGGATGGAGAAGGTCGCGGCGCAACTCGCGGCGATGCGCCTCGCGCCGGTGCAATGCACCTCGTGGGGACATCCCGTCACCAGCGGATTTCCAACCATCGATTATTTTCTCACTAGCGCCCTGATGGAGCCACCGGATGCCGACGCGCTTTATTCGGAAAAGCTGGTTCGGCTGCCGAATCTTTCCATCTACTACGAGCTCGAGCGGTGTCCCGCCGCTCCGCGTCGATCGGGCCGAACTGGGGTTAAGGGCCGATGCCGTGGTTTATTGGTGCGCGCAATCGCTGCCGAAATATCTGCCGCAATACGACGACGTTTTCGCGCGCATTGCGGCCGAGGTGCCGAACAGCCAATTCGCCTTCATCGAGTTCGGCGGGGGCAGGCAGATCACCGATCTGTTTAGAGTTCGTCTCGAGCGCAGCTTCGCCGCATTCGGCCTCAAGGTCGCGGATCATTGCGTGTTTCTGCCGCGGCTTGCGCCGGAGCGTTTCGCCGCCGCCGTCGGCCAATGCGACGTCGTGCTGGACAGCATCGGCTGGTCCGGTTGCAACTCGATCCTGGAAAGTCTGGTCCACGATCTTCCGATCGTCGCCTTTGAAGGGCAATTCATGCGGGGCCGGCATGCGGCCGCGATCCTCCACATGATAGAGATGCGCGGGACGACGGCGCAGACCACTGAAGAATATGTGGCGATCGCATCCGCACTCGGCCGAAACGCGGGCCTACGAAACGAAATCTCTGCGCACATTGCCCTGAACAAAAATCGCGCCTATCGCGACGGCGCCTGCATCGCCGGCCTCGAGGCGTTTCTTGAAACCGCAGTTCGCAAAGCCTGAAGCGGACCGTTGAAAGCGAAGCGATGGGTGTGGCCGCACATCGGTGTGATCAGGTCCGGGTCAGAAAATCCATCATGCCGAGCCAGAGCAGGATGCTGAGCCAGAACAGCCCGGCGCTCGCAAACAGGAAGGTGCGCAGCCCGCGGTGGCGCAGCTCCATGAAGACGGCGGCCACGATGGCGGCCTTCGTAGCGTCCCGATCGTCAGCGCGACCACGGCATTGAACGTGCCGAGCGGCTGATAGGCCAGTGTCACGGTGAGCGCAAGCAGCGCGAGCAGCCCGCCCCAGGCCATAACCAGCGGACGCGGCGGACGCCAGCGGGTCATGACGACCTCCCCGGCAAATAGATGAGCGCGAACAGGAAGATCCAAACCACGTCGACGAAATGCCAGTAGAGGGCAGCGCTGTGCAGCGCGGTGTGATGACGGGAATCGGGTGCGCGATAGGTCAGCGCAGCCAGCACGGCGAGCAGACCGATGCCGACCAGCATATGGAAGGCATGGATCGCGGTTGCGACGAAATAGAACACGAAGAACAGCTGCGCACCGTTCGGTTGGCGGGGTCAAAGCTGAAGTCGATGCCGGGGACGAGATGCTCGTGATATTCTTCCGAATATTCGATGCCCTTTAGAACGATGAAAGCCAGCCCGAGCAGGATCGCGCCGGACAACAGCGCGACGGTGCAGTTTTCCGAGTCTCCGGTGGAAAAAGCCTCGACAGCGCAGGCGACCAGAAAGCTCGAGGTCAGCAGGATCGCGGTATTGGCTGTGCCGATCACGATGTGGGTGTGACGGCTGGCGGCCGCAAAGGCCATGGGATAGGCGTGCCGATAAACGAAATAGCCGAGGATCAGGCCGCCGAACAGCAGCACTTCGGTGGCGATGAAGACCCACATGCCGAGTTCGGCGGTCTCGTCGCGATGCTCGGCGGAAACGAATTGCGAAGCGAAGGCTTCAGGCATTTTGCGGCTCCGCTTCGAAATCGGCCGAATATTGATAGGGCGGCCGCGTCACCACCGGCTGCACATCGAAATTGTGCTCGGGTGGCGGCGAGGGTGTCTGCCATTCCAGCCCCGGCGCATCCCAGGGGTTGGCCGGCGCGCGCGCGCCGAAGAACAGCGAGTAGCCGAGATAGAACATCGGCATCAGATAAGCGATCGCCGAGGATCACAGCGCCGCCGGAAGAGAGCACGTTCCAGACCTGAAACTCCGGCGGATAGACGTGATAGCGGCGCGGCATGCCTTCGGCGCCAAGGATGAATTGCGGAAAGAACGTCAGGTTGAAGCCGAAGAAGATCAATACCGCCGCGGCGCGCGCCCAATATTCCGAATAGAGCCGGCCGGTGATCTTCGGCCACCAGTAATGCAGCCCGCCGAAAAAGGCGGTCACCATGCCGCCCACCATGATGTAGTGGAAATGCGCGACCACGAAGTAGGTATCGGTCGCGTGCACGTCGAAGGCGAGGCAGGCCAGGAACAGGCCGGTCAGGCCGCCGATCGTGAACAGGCCGATGAAGGCCGAGCGCGTACAGCATCGGCGCATCGAAATGGATCGATCCCTTGTGCAGGGTCGCGGTCCAATTGAAGACCTTGATCGCCGACGGCACGGCGACGATGAAGCTCATGAAGGAAAACACCAGGCTCGCCAGCAGCGATTGCCCGCTGACGAACATGTGGTGGCCCCAGACCAGGAAACCGACGGCGCCGATGGCGAGGCTGCACCAGGCGACGAATTTATAGCCGAACACCGGCTTTCGCGAGAAGCAGGAGACGAGTTCATTGATCACGCCCATGCCGGGCAGGATCATGATGTAGACAGCGGGGTGCGAGTAGAACCAGAACAGGTGCTGGAACAGCAGCGGGTCGCCGCCGATTCGCGGATCGAAGATACCGACGCCCGAGCAGCGCGCTCGACCGCGATCAGCACCAGTGTCATCGCGAGCACCGGCGTGGCGAGCACCAGGATCACGGAGGTCGCATAGAGCGACCACAGGAACAGCGGCAGCCGGTACCAGGTCAGTCCCGGCGCGCGCAGCCGGTGAATGGTGACGATGAAGTTGAGGCCGGTCAGGATCGAGGAGAAGCCGGCGATGAAGACGCCAGTGACGGCCGCGACGACGTAGCTGTTCGAATAAAGCGTCGAGAACGGCGTGTAGAAGGTCCAGCCGGTGTCGACGCCGCCGGCGAAGATGGCAAACAGCGTCACCGCGCCGCCCAGCATGAACAGATACCAGCTCATGCAGATTGAGGCGCGGGAAGGCGAGATCGCGTGCGCCGATCATCAACGGCACGATGAAATTGCCGAGCGTATTGGGAATCGACGGGATGAGGAAGAACCACACCATGATGATGCCATGCATGGTGAAGAGGCGGTTGTACATGTCCGAGCTGACGAGATCGGCCTGTGGGGTCGCGAGTTCGATCCGGATCGCCGTTGCAGCCGCGCCGCCGATGAAGAAGAAGAAGATCAGGCTGGCGAAATACAGGATCGCGATCCGCTTGTGGTCGGTGGTGAAAAACCACGATCGCAAGCTGTAGCCGGCGTTGAGATAATTGTCTTCGTTCATGATCGTTGTCCGCCGATCGATTTGATATAGGCGACGAGCCGCAGCAGCTGGTCTTCGCTGACCTTGCCTTCGAAGGACGGCATCAGCGGCTCGTATCCGGCCGCGATCTGGCTGCGCGGCAGCAGGATGGAGTCGCGAATGTATTTGTCGTCGGCGGTGACGAAGCTGCCGTCGGACAGCGGCACCGGATTGCCGTAGACGCCTTCGAGCGGCGGCGCATGCACCTTGCTGCCGGTGCCGTGGCAGCCGCTGCAGCCGAGCTGACGGAATAGCGCGCCGCCCTCCTGGGCGAGCGGACGCGGATGGCGCCTGCTGGGCAAGCCAGGCGGCATAATCGGCGGCTTCCATCACCACGATCTCGCCGGTCATGCCGGAATGCTCGGTGCCGCAATATTCGGCGCAGAACAGATGATAGTGCCCGGGCTTGTCGGCCGTGATTTCGAGATCCTGATAGCGGCCCGGCACGACGTCGTGCTTCAGCCGCAGCGCCGGGATGAAGAAGCTGTGGATGACGTCCTGCGAAGCCATCACCAGCCGGATTGGGCGATTGACCGGAATGTGCAGCGTGTTGATCTCGGACTGGCCGCCGGTGTGCTGGACCTTCCACATCCATTGCTTGGCGACCACGAACACCGACAGTTCGTCCGGCGGCGTGCGATAGATCTGGAAGTAGATGTCGGCGCCCCAGACGAACAGCATCGAGGAAGATGACGAAGGAGGCGGCCGTCCAGCTCACTTCCCAATGCCAGCTCTTGCGCACGCGATCCCCGCGATCGGCGGGATTGGAGGCGCGGTAACGGACGCAAAACAGGATCAGCAGGAAGAACAGAAGTCCCAGGACGAGCGCGCTTGCGAACAGCAAGCCGGCGAACAGCATGTCGACGTCGCCGCCATGAGGCGAGATGCCGGAGTGCCAGAACGGAGATCCACGCGTGCCGCATCCGATCGCTCCGGCTCAATGAAGGTATCGGATGGTTGTCATGGTTTTGGCCATCCTTGCAATCCGCGCTGAGCAAGCAGCTCCATCGCGCGGTCTCATCGGAATGCGGACGGTGCCTTGGCTGTGGTCGGCCCAGCCATAGCTATCGCTCAATTTCTTTTCGCTGACCTGGAGGCGGTGCAGGTCATCACGCGGCGTGACTTCGAGGCGGCGGCGCATCTGCAGCGAGCGCAGGCGGCGCGGACGGGGTGCGGTGCTGCATTGTTTGCGGAAAAAGCAGCGGCATCAGTAGCGGTGTCGCAAGGATGAAGGCGCCGAGCCCGGCCAGCGAGCCACGCGATGCCGCGGCTCTCGATATCGGTCCGCTCGTAGTCGAAACCTGCTTCGCCACCCATGCCCCGATCCTCGAGCGTCTCCCGACAATTCCGCAGCAAGAGGACGGTTCCAATTCAGGAACGATTGTGGCGCTTGACGGATTGTTCAGCCGCGAAGTGCTCATGAACGGGTCAGCCGGGCAATGGCCCAGATCTTCTCTCCTGCCGCCGATACCTGGATGCGCCTGTTTCTGGTGGGCAGCCTTGCCATTGTGGCGGGCGGCACTGTCGGAGTCGTCGGCTTTGCGCGATCAGGCTACATCACGCGAGACGGACCTGCGGCCCGCGCAGCCCGTGCCGTTCAGCCATCGGCATCATGCCGGCGAGCTCGGAATTGACTGCCGCTACTGCCATTCGGGTGTCGAGACCAGTCCGAGGGCGGGATTGCCGCCGACGGAGACGTGCATGACATGCCACTCCCAGATCTGGACCAACGCCTCGATGCTGGAGCCGGTCAGGCAGAGCCTCGCGCAAAACCAGCCGATCCAGTGGACCCGCGTGGCCAAGCTGCCGGACTACGTCTTCTTTCGGCACGATGTTCACATCGCCAAAGGCGTCGGCTGCGTGAGCTGTCACGGCCGCATCGATCAGATGGCGCTGACCTATCGCGCCAAGGCATTCACCATGGAATTTTGTCTCGATTGCCATCGCGATCCGACGCCCAATCTGCGGCCTAAGGATCACATCACGGACATGACATGGAAGCCGGCCGGCGACGCGCGAAAGGAAGGCGAGGTGATCGCTGCACATGAAGGCATTCGCTTCGGCGAGCTCACTCATTGCTACGTGTGCCACCGATGACGCGTCATGGACCATCACATCGAAGGGCAATCCGGTGGACCTCGACTTTGGTCGGGTATCGAAGAGCTGTCGAACGATGCGGCCTTCCAGGCCTGGGTCGACGCTGAATATCCGGCGGCCGCCGAGTTCGGTCCAACGGCCCGCCGGCAATTCCTCAAGCTGATGGGCGCGTCCTTTGCGCTCGCAGGTCTTGCGGGCTGCGAGAAGAGCACGTTCGTCGCGGCGATCCCTTATGTCGATCAGCCCGCGACCGAAACGGTCGGCATACCGCGCTATTACGCGACCGCGGTGACGTTTGACGGCTATGCCCAGCCGGTCATCGCCACGACCCATTCCGGGCGGCCGACGAAGCTCGACGGCAATCCGGATCATCCGGTCACCAAGGGACGCAGCGACGTCTTCATGCAGGCGGCCGTCCTTGGTCTCTACGATCCTGATCGCGCCCAAGCGTCCGACCCGACACGGCGAGCCGACGACATGGATGGACGTTACGGCGGCTCTCGGCACGCTGCGCCAGGACTGGGCAGGCGATCAAGGCGAAGGGCTGCGGCTCCTGATCGGCCCCACCAGCTCGCCGACCCTGCAGCGGCAGTTCGATGCGCTCAGCAAGCAATTCCCGAAGCTGCGGATTCATCGTCATGACGCCGCAGGCGAGGCCGCGCGCAGAACGTCGACATCGGCGGTCTATGGCCAACCGCTCGATCTACAGTACGAGCTGGAGCAGGCCGATGTGGTCGTGAGCTTTGACGACGATTTTCTCGGGCCCGGGCCGAGCCAGGTGCGCAACGCGCGTAGCTGGGCGTCGTCACGGCGACGGTCGTCGGAACAGCCGAGCCTCCATCTTCATGCCGCCGAAAGCGTGCCGTCGGCGACCGGAGCCGTTGCGAGCAGCCGGCTGATCGCGGATGCCTCGCGCATGGCGCTGCTCGCGGAAGCCCTTGCCAGCAAATTAGGAGTGAGCGGCGCGACGGCGGGCGATCTGACGCCGGTCGAGCAGCGCTGGATCGAGGTTGTCGCCGAGGCGTGTGGCAAGACGAAAGAGCGGACGCTCGTCACGTCCGGACCGTTCGGAGACGTCGGCACCGCGACCTGGGTCGCGCGCATCAACGAGACGCTGAACAGCGCGGGCCGCTCTCTTCAATTCGTCCAGCCGATCACGGGACCGGCGCAATGCCGGCACGCTCGACGAGCTGGTCACCGATATGCGCGCCGGCAAGGTGCATATGCTGGTCATCATCGGCTGCAATCCGGCCTACACGGCGCCTGACAGCCTTGGCTTCGTGGATGCACTCAAGCAGGCGCGCTCAACATTGCATCTCGGCCTGCAGCGCGACGAAACCGGCGAGCTCTGCGAGTGGCAGCTTCCGCTGACGCACGATCTGGAAAGCTGGAGCGATGCGCGTGCGGTCGACGGCACCGCGTCCATCATTCAGCCGACCATCATCCCGTTCTATGACGTGCGCAGCATCCATCAGGTCATGGCGATGCTGCTCGGCGAGATCGATCCGGCTGCGGATGCGGCCGTGCGCGAGACCTGGACAGCGTCGTTCGGCGATGGCTTCGACGCGCGCTGGAAGCAGGCATTGCACGATGGCTTCGTCGAAGGCGCGGCGCCCACCGTCAGCGCCACGGTGTCGAGCACGGCAGCTCCGGCGGCGAATGCCGCAGCTAAAGGGCTCGACATTGTCTTTCGCCCGGATCCCACGGTCTGGGACGGCAGCTACGCCAATATCGGTTGGCTGCAGGAGCTGCCGAAGCCGCTGACGACGCTGACCTGGGGCAATGCCATTGCCGTCAGTCCTGCGCTCGCGAAACGCCTCGATGTCGCGAACGGCGATCGCGTCGAGCTTGTGATCGGCGATCGCAATGTCGTCGGGCCGGCCTGGATCATGCCGGGGCAGGCTGAAAACACCGTCGCTATATCGTTGGGCTACGGTCGATCGCGCGCGGGACGCGTCGGCGATCAGCTCGGCTACGATGCCTATCAGCATCAGGCCAGTCGATCAGCCATGGCTGGCCAAAGGCAGCCTGCGCAAGACCGGTGGATCCGAGACCTTGGCCGTCACGCAGCTGCATCATCGCATGGAAGGTTTCGATTTCGTCCGCGAGGTCACGACTGATACATCCGACGCTGCCGAAGCCCGAGACACCAGCGAGCCTGTATCCGCCCTGGCCGTCGTCGAAGAATGCATGGGGCATGGTGATCGACCTCGATCTGTGCATCGGCTGCAATGCCTGCGTTGCAGCCTGCACCGCCGAGAACAACGTGCCGGTCGTCGGCAAGGACCAGGTCTCGGTCGGTCGCGAGATGCACTGGCTGCGGATCGCGCGCTACTACGACGGCGATGTCGAAGATCCGCGCAGCTTCTTCCAGCCGGTGCCATGCATGCATTGCGAGCAGGCGCCGTGCGAGATGGGCTGTCCGGTGCACGCCACGACCCATAGTCCCGAAGGCGTCAACCAGATGGTCTATAACCGCTGCATCGGGACGCGAACCTGCTCCAGCTTCTGTCCCTACAAGGTCCGGCGCTTCAATTTCTTCGACTTCCGGACGCCGCCCGATGCTCCGGAGCACGCCGCCCACAATCCCGATGTCACGGTGCGCTCACGCGGCGTCATGGAGAAGTGCACCTATTGCACGCAGCGGATCGAGGCCGCGCACGCCACTGCCGACAAGGAGAACCGGCCGCTTCGCGAGGGCGAGGTCGTGACCGCCTGCCAGGCGGCGTGCCCGACCAAGGCGATCGTGTTCGGCGACATCAACGATCCGAATTCCGAAGTGTCGCGCTTGCGCCAGGACGGCCGCCACTACTCCTTGCTGGAGGAGTTCGGCACGCGGCCGCGCACCACCTATCTCGCGCGCTGGCGCGACGACGGTGGAGGGCAGGGATGACGCGATCGCTCGGCCGAAATCCTGCCCGTCAACCAGAGCATGGGCGGCGTCTCCGACCAGCTCACCGGCATTCCCCTGCGTTTTCCGGTCGGGCAGCGCTGGCTGATCGCGATGCTGTTCGCATCGCTGCTGCTGCTGCTGTTCATGGTCTCGGTCGTCGTGCTGTTCACCGAAGGCGTCGGCATCTGGGGCATCAACATCCCCGTCAATTGGGCCTTTGCGATCCACAATTACGTTTGGTGGCTCGGCATCGGTCATGCCGGCACGCTGATTTCGGCGCTGCTGCTGCTGACACAGAGCGATTGGCGCAATTCGCTGAATCGCTTCGCCGAGACCATGACCTTGTTCGCCGTGGTGTGCGCCGGCATCTATCCGGTGCTGCATCTCGGCCGGCCCTGGTACATCTACTGGATGTTTCCCTATCCCGCGACGATGAATGTGTGGCCGCAATTCCGCAGCCCGCTGGAATGGGACATCTGGGCGGTCCTGACTTATCTCACGGTGTCGGTCGCGTTCTGGTACACGGGCCTCATTCCCGATCTGGCCGCGGCGCGCGACCGCGCCACCAAGCGCGGCTGGCAGATCTTCTTCGGCATCATCTCGCTCGGCTGGCGCGGCTCGGCCCGGCACTGGCAGCGCTGGTCGCAAGCCTATCGGTTGACCGCCGGGCTCGCCGTTCCGCTGGTCGTCTCGGTGCACAGCGAGGTGTCGCTGCTGTTTGCGGCGGGACAAATCCCCGGCTGGCACTCGACGATCTTTCCGCCCTATTTCGTGTTGGGCGCGGCCTTCTCCGGCTTTGCCGTGGTCTCGATCATCGCGATCTCGCTGCGCTCCTGGTTCGGCCTGAACAATCTCGTCACCGACGATCATCTCGACGTGCTGGGCAAGGTGGTGCTCGCGACCGGACTGATGACGGCCTATGGCTACGTGTTCGAGGTGTTCGATGCGCTGTATTCCGGCGATGCCCATGAGCTGCAGACATTGGCCGACCGGATGACCGGCGCCTATGCCTGGACCTATTGGGGCGCGATCATCTTCAATTTCATTCCGCTGCAGGCGCTGTGGTGGCGCAGCGTGCGACGCACCGGCTGGTCGCTGCTGCTGATCTCGATCGCGGTCGCGATCGGCATGTGGCTCGAGCGCTACATGATCCTGGTCACCAGCCTCTATCGCGACTTCCTGGTCGTCGTCATGGAGCAAGTTCACGCCGACCTTCTGGGACTGGTCGACCTATTTCGGCACCATCGGGCTGTTCCTGGTGCCGTTCCTGCTCGCCATTCGTTTCATCCCGTTGATCTCGATCTTCGAGACCGAGGAGCTCCTTCACGAGGAGAAGGAGGAGACAGCATGGCTGAGCATGCCTATGGCTTGCTGGCCGAGTTCGATAGCCCGGAGGCGCTGACCGCGGCGGCGAGAAAGGCGCGGGACGCCGGCTACCGGCAGCTCGATGCCTTTACGCCGTTTCCGGTCGAAGGCCTGGCGCAAATCCTGCGGTTGCCGAGACCGACGATCTCCTGGGTCGGCTTGATCGGCGGGTTTCAGCGGCGGCGGTTTCGCGTTGCTGATGCAGTGCTACACCAATTACGACTTTCCGCTCAATGTCGGCGGCCGGCCGCTCTATCCGCTGTCCGCCTTCGCGGTGGTGATGTTCGAGCTCACCATCCTGTTTTCGGCGCTCTCGATGATCATTGCGATGCTGTGGCAGAACGGACTGCCGCGGCTGAACTATCCGGTGTTCTCCGCGCAGCGACTTCCATCGCGCCAGCAAGGACCGCTTCTTCCTTTGCGTCGGCGCCGATGACGGCAAATTCGATGAGGGAAGACATCCGGCCTTCTCTGCAGCAAGCGGGCGCTGTCGTCCGTCGAGCTGCGTGCCGCAATGAGAGGGACGAGTGCCGCTCCTGCTGCTCGCCGCGATGTCGCTTGCCGGCATGCGATGCAGAACATGGATGTCCAGCCCAAATACAGCGAATATTCGAAGGCGCCGGCGTTTCGTGGCAGCGTGCTGCGCGACTCCGCCGGCCGGCAGCGTCGCCCGTGACGATCCCGCTCATGAGCAAGCCGTCACGCACAAGCCTGCGCTGACGGCGGCGCTGCTCGAGCGCGGCCGTGAGCGGTTCGGGATTTTCTGTTCGCCGTGCCATGGCGCCGGCGGCGACGGCAACGGCATCATCGTCCAGCGCGGCATGCCGAAGCCGACCAGCTATCATGACGATCGCCTGCGCAACGGCCGACGATCAGTATCTCTTCGACGTCATCACCAATGGCCATGGCGCGATGTATTCCTACGCATCGCGCGTGCCGCCCAGGGATCGCTGGGCCATCGTCGCCTATATCCGCGCGCTGCAGTTGAGCCGGCATGCCTCGATCGATGACGTGCCGCGGACAGCCGTGCGCAACTGTCGGGAACGCCATGAGAGCCTGCCAAGGCTTGTCGTCATCGTGGTCGCCGCGCTGGTCATGGTCGCGGGGCTGCTGATCGATCCGCGTTCGACGCTCGCCGCCTATCTCGTCGCCTGGGTCGGGCATCGGCGCGATCCCGCTGGGCGCTTTGGGCGTCCTGATGATGTCCTATCTGGTGCGGCGCGCCTGGACGGAGAGCTGCACGCGATCACTGGTGTCGGCGACATCGATGCTGCCGGTCCTCGCCGTGTTGTTTGTGCCCGTGCTGATCGGCATGACGGAGCTGTATCCGGCGGCTCATCGGGTCATGCATCCGCTGCCGCCGTTCAAGGCGTTCTATCTCGCGCCATGGTTCTTCGTGCTGCGCACCATCATTTATTTCGTCGTGCTCTGGGGGCTTGCGCTCGTGGCAGCGCGCCACCTGGCGGCGATCCCGAACGCATGATGCGCTCGGCATCCGCCGGATTGATCGTCTTTGCGCTGCTGGTGTCGCTTGCCGGCATCGACTGGATGGAATCGCTCGAACCCGATTTCCATTCCTCGGAATATGGCCTGCTCTATCTTTGCTTTACCTTTCTCGACGGCATCGCCTTTGGCGATCGCTGCGGGTCTCGCCTTCGGACGCCGGATCGGCGCCGACGAAGGGCTATAGCGCGCTGCTGCTCTCGACCATCCTGCTGTGGACCTATCTGCATGCCATGCAGTACATCGTGATCTGGGCCGGCAATATTCCGGATGAGGCGATCTGGTACATCGAGCGTTCATCGGACGGCTGGCAATTCGTGATGGCGCTTCTGGCGCTCGGTCAGTTCATCTTCCCGTTCTTCGCCCTGCTGAACGCGCGGGTCCGCACGCTCGCGAGGTGGCTGCTGGCGCTGTGCGCTCTGACGCTGGTGATGCGCTGCTGGGAGGCCGCGCATCCTGATCCTGCCGGGCGTCCATGACATCAGCCCGTTGATCGTGGTCTCGATGCTGCTCGCGGCGCTGATCTTCGTCGCGGTCATTCTGTGGTGGACGTTCGAGATGCGCTTGGCAACGACGGAGATCTGTTGCGGCGGTCTGAGGCACCGCCGCTCGCGCCAGAGCAGAAGCCCGATGAGCAGGATCAAGGCGACGGTTGTCACGCCACCGGCGACGGACAGCAGATGCGGCCGATCGCAACGGAATAAGTGCCGCTGGCCGGATCGTAGCCGTAGCACAGCAGGCGAATGTGATCGGTCAACGTGCCGACCTTGCCCTTGCCGGCGTCGACGATGGCGAGACGCATGGTAGCGGGATCGACCGCAAGGCCGGGGAGGGCGCGCGCGAGCCGGCCGTCGGGCGCGATCACGAAGGCGGCCGCCGGATGCGCAAATTGGTCGCGGTCACGATCATAGACCGAGACGAAGCCCAAGGCCTTGGTGAGCGCGCTGATCGTGTCGGGATCACCGCGTCAGGAAGCGGGAGGCGGTGGGATCGTTCGCGCCAAGCTGCGCCTGCTTCATGTGGGCGGCGTCAGTGGCCGTGTCCTTGGGATCGAGCCCGACCACGATCAGGTCGAAATCGGCGCCTGATCGCAGCCCGCTATGATCGAGCGCATCCGACGACGATCGAGATGATCGGTCCGCACAGGGTTTCGCAGGTATAGTCCGCGAGCACCAGCACGGCGGGCTTGGCGCCCAGCCAGGCTCGCAGCGGCTTCGTGGTGCCATCTTCGCCATGCAGCGGCAGATCCAGCGGCAGCGCCGCGCCGGGCGGCGGCAACACGCCCACTTTCGCAAGGTCATGCCGGGTGACCGCCGCGCGCGATGGCGGCGCGGTCACCAAAATCAATGCGATGAAGACAAGCGTGACCAGCCGCGTCACGGATCGATCCTGTTCCGATCGGGTCCAACATCGGCCGCGCCAAATGGTTTCAGGTTTGGATCGTCGATCCAGGCCATTGGCATGGTGCACCCGGGTCTATGGCGCAATCGTGAGCGTTGCCTTCATGTTGGGATGGAAGCGGCAGTAATAGGCGACGTCGCCGGCCTTCTTTAGCACCAGCGTCTTCGTCTGCTTCGGCGGGATCGTCACGTCGAAGTCGCCATTTGCTGCGGTTGCAGTATGGGCCAGGATATCCTTGTTGACCCATTCGATGGTATCGCCGACCTTGGCCGAGGCAGCAGTCGGCGATATCTCCATTTTTTCCATGACGATCTGGATCGTCGCCGCATGCGTCGGGACGGCCGTCGCGCCGAGCATGAACGCCACGATGATCGAGCGAAGGCCGCCGCTCTGCATGTCCAGCTTCCTACTTCAGCTCAGCCGCAACGTGTTCGGCGTGCTGCTCGTGGCCCTGGAAGATCTTCAGGCCTGTCTTCAGCAGGTCCTTCAGCTGGGGATTGCTGGCCGATGGGATCAACTGCGTTTCGAGCGCGGAATTGACCGTCTTGTGGTACGCGACCTCGTTGGCGACATAGGCCTTGTCGTACGCGGCGCCGCTGAGCTTGCCGAGCTCGGCGAGCTTGTCGGCCGCCTGCTTCGAGAGTGCCTTGCTGGTATCGTTGTCCTCGGGCGTGACGTTGAGTTTCTTGACGAGGTCGAGCGCCTGCTTGTTCACGGCCTCATGGTCGCGCAGCATGTCGTCGGCGAACGCCTTGACGTCCTTGTTCGACGCCTTCGTCTGTGCCTGCTTGGCAGCCGCAATATCGATTGCGCCCGCCGTATAGGCGATATGGGCGATCTGCGGATCGGTCAGCTTGGCGCTTGCCGCAAACGCCCCACCGCTCAAAAGTGTCATCGCGGCGAGTGCCGCGCCAAATCGAATGAACATGCCTTGTCCTCCCTGTGCTGCGCCGCGTGGCGCTCTCCGGCTATTACAGGCGTTGGATGGAGCAGGGCGCAGGAGGTTCCCGAAAAAAGTTCGGATATCGCCGACGACGTTGTTATGAGCGGGTTGACGTAGCCGAGGCGCGCCAGCACGGCGTCGGTGAAGGCGGCGCAGCGGCGGCCCGCGAACGGAAACGCGTCCATCACCACCGGACCGATCTTGCGCTCGACATTGTCGCGCAGCATGGCCCGGGCGCGGTGCAGCCGCGTCTTCACAGTCTCGGGCTTAAGGGCGAGAAGCTCGGCGGTGTCCTCGACGCTCATGCCCTCGACCATGCGTGTGATGAAGACGAGGCGGAACGGCTCGGGCAACTCATCGATCGCCGCTTCGACGACGTGCTGGATCTGGCGCTGCGCCATGGACTTTTCCGGATCTTCGGTCGGGGCGATGGGAAACCGGATGACCTGAGCTTCCAGCGTTCCTTCCGGCAGCGACGACAGTTCGACACCGGGCCGTTCACGGCGCAACCGGCCGAGCGCCTCGTTCATCGCGATCCGCGACAGCCAGGTCGACAGGCTGGATTCGCCGCGGAAGTCGGCGAGATGCGCGAAGGCGTGAACATAGGTTTCCTGAACGACATCCTCGGCCTCGTGGTCACGGCGCATGATGCCGCGAGCCAGCCGGTAGAGCCGCTGGTTATTGGCCGTGATGATGGCGCGCACCGCCGCCTCGTCGCGCGCCAGCGCCCGGCGCACCAGTTCGCTATCGCCGGGCCTGTCGGACGCGGTCTGAATTCGAGGGACGGTCGCCTGCTCCATGGCTGCTCGCTTTCGAATGACCTAGTTGGATGCGACAGCGGCGCAAAGGTTCCCGGAAATCAGCGCTTCAGAACGTCCAAAAGCGGCGGCCGGATGGACCGCCGCCTCTGGTTAGGGGCGCGCTTACTTCGCCGCCACCACCATGATCTCGACGGTGATATTGCGGGCCGGCGAGCCTGGCCTCGACGGTGGCGCGGGCCGGCGTGTTGCCGGGCGATACCCAGCCGTCCCACACCGCGTTCATCTCGCCGAATGTCTTCATGTCGGTGATGTAGATGTTGGCCGACAGCAGCTTCGACTTGTCGGTGCCGGCCTTCGCCAGATGCCCGTCGATGATCGACAGGATCTCTTCGGTCTGCTTGGTGACGCTTTCGCCGGCCTCTTCTGCGCGACGACGCCGGCGAGATAGACGGTGTTGCCGTGCACGACGACCTGGCTCATGCGCGGCCCGGTTTCGAAACGCTGGATCGACATGGAGAACTCCTCAAGGCTTGAATTGAGAGCCTCTCCCTAGCGCGTCGCGGGCCGCCACGCCAGCCGTGCAAGCCCGCTCAGACGAACGAGATCGCCTCCGCGGTTTCGAGGATATGCCGCAGCTTGAGCAGTGCATTTTCCAGCATGGCATCGTTGCCGGGATGGCCGAGGCAGAGCCGGATGCCGAGCGTGCCGCGATCGACCTGCTGCAGCGCGCCGGGCGGGGCAATGGTGATGCCGGCCTGTGCGGCCTGCGTCACCAGTGCGATCAATGTGCGGCCCGCCGGAATTGGCAGCCAGCGGTGAAAGCCCGGCGCATCTGCCATCGGCGTCAGCCAGGCGCCGAGCACGCGATCGGCGATCGCATTGCGCCGCGCCGCGGCGGCGCGCTTGGCATGGACCTGCCGCAACAGGTCGCCGCTGTGGATCAGCCGCGCCACCACCTCGGCCATGATCGGCGTGGCCATCCAGCCCGTCGCCCGGATCGCATTGATGGCAGCGGTCGCGGAATTGTTCCGGCGCGACCATGGCGCCGATCCGCAAGCCCGGCGCGAGGCACTTCGCGAAGCTCGTGACGTAGAAGGAGCGCGTCGGGGATCAGCGTCGCGATCGGCATCGGCGGCGCCGCGAACAGGAACGCGTAGACATCGTCCTCGACGATATACGCGTCGTGCCTGCGAACGACCTCCACGATCTCGCCGCCGCCGCTCCGGCGTCATCACCGTGCCGTCGGCGTCTGCAGGCTCGGCATCGCATACAGCGACCTTCGCGCCGGTCTCGGCGAAAGCGCGTCCAGCGCGTCGGGCAGGAGTCCGTCCGCATCGCCGTCGACGCCATGGAGCCGGTAGCCGTTCTGCGCCGACAGCGCGACCATGCCGGAATAGGTGAATCCTTCGGTCAGCACGATGTCGCTCGGCGCGGCCACCATCTTGAGCGCTATCGAGATCGCGTGTTGGCCGCCATGGGTGATGAAGAGATCGGCGATGTCGGCATCGATGCCGAACGTCGTCGAGCCATTTCGCGATGATCTCGCGATGGCGGCGAAGCCCTGATGGGGCAGATAACCGAGAAATTCGCGAGCGCGCCTTCCGCCAGGATTTCGGACAGCACCGAGGCGATCACCTCGTCCTCGCCGGTCGAAGGCGGAACGTTGAACGCGAAATTGATGGTGCTCTTGCGCCGGCGCTTCACCCTCGCCGGCGGCCGGCGCCGCGCACGAAGGTGCCGCGGCCGACCTCGCCGGAAATCAGGCCGCGCGCTTCGGCCTCGGCATAGGCCCGCGAGACGGTGCCGACGGACAGACCAAGCCGCTCGCCATCTCGCGCTGAGGCAGAAGGCGCGCGCCCGGCTACGACGCCGGCCGCAAGTCGGTCTCCAGCGCCTGGACGAAGGCCAGATAGCGGGGCCCCTGTCCGCCGACACGGGAAGCCAATCGTCTGAAGCGGGGATCTCCGACACGGAGAGCCTCTATGCGCAATTGTCTCAGCGTCAATAGTTCAATTTCAATATTGATTCAATATTCGCGACATCTCTCACCCGGATTGTCGGCGCGTTCGTGAGAACAGTGATCAGATTCAATTGATAATTGATACAATTCAGCGGTTGAGCATGCTCATTGTTGCAATGCATTCCGACAAGCATTGACAATTGAACTATAAGAAGTTTGACATTGCTCGCCTTGGCTCTTATCGTCTGCGCAAGGGAGTGACCAGTGATCTACGAAATCCGGGTCTACGAAGCCGCCGAGGGCAAGGCCGAGGCGATGCGGCGCGTTTCAAGACCGAAGTCGTCAAGCGGTTTCCCAAGCCACGGCATCGAGTTGCTGGGCGTGTTCGAATCGGGCAGACCGAAGCGTCGCGGCTGACCTATCTGACCCGATTCAAATCGGAAGACGGATCGCGCCAAGGCCTGGGACGCGTTCGGCGCCGATCCGGAATGGCTGGCGGTCAAGGCGGCGAGCGAAGTCGACGGGCCGCTGCTGAAGATCCAGACCGTTTCCGTGCTGTCGCCGGCCGTGGCCGGCCTCCTGCTCGGCTTAAGCGGCGCCGGTCGCTGGCGAAGGACGCAACATGAAACCGGCGCCGTTCGATTATGTCAGGCCGGCTTCGCTCGCCGAGCCCTGCGCCATCCTGGCCGCCGATGAAGACGCGCGCATCATCGCCGGCGGCCAGACGCTGGTTCCGATGCTGGCGATGCGGCTGGCGCGCCCGACCAAGCTCGTCGACATCATGCGGCTGCCGGAACTGCGGGGCATCCGCACCGACGACGGTCGCTGTCATCATCGGCGCCGTGACGCGGCAGGCCGAGGCCGAGCGCAGCGAGCTCGTCGCCGCGCGCTGCCGCTGCTGGCGAAGGCCCTGCCATGGGTCGGCCATCCGCCGACCCGCAACCGCGGCACCGTCGGCGGCTCGATCGCCAATGCCGATCCGTCGGCCGAAATTCCGCTGGTCGCGGTCACGCTCGGCGCCGAGATCGAGCTCGCAAATGAGTCCGGCGCAGCGTCCGATGCCGGCCGATGATTTCTTCATCGGCCCGATGGTGACCGTCGCTGATGCCGGGCGATTGCGTCTGCGCGGTGCGCTTTCCGGTCTGGCCGCAAGCGCGTATCGGCACCGGCTTCCACGAGGTCAGCGCGCGCCAATCGGATTTCGCTTTCGTCGCGGCGGCGGCGCAGGTCGCGCTCGACGAGGACGGCCGCTGCCTCGCAGCGGCGCTCGGCCTCGGCGGCGTCGGCGACCGCGCCGTCCGGATCGATGTCGTCGGCTCTGGTCGGCGACAGAGTCCGGCGCGCGCCGCGATCGCGGACGTCGTGCGAGCTGCGCACGGCGGATCTCGAAGCCAGCTCGCGATCTGCATGCCACGCCGATTATCGCCGCCGTGTCGCGGTGGCGCTCGCCGCGCGCGCGCTGGCGGATGCGATCGCCGATGCGACGCGCCGCAACGGGAGCGTCGCAATGAAGGTCAGCCTCAACGTCAACGGCCGCGCGCGCGAGGCCGATGTCGAGCCGCGCAAGACCCTGCTCGACGCCTGCGCGAGGATCTCCGGCTGACCGGCACCCATGCCGGCTGCGAGCACGGCGTCTGCGGCGCCTGCACCGTGCTGATCGACGGCGAGCCGGTGCGCTCCTGCCTGATGTTCGCGGTGCAGGCCGACGGCTACGCGATCACGACGATCGAGGGTCTGGCGCCGGCGCCGGGCGAACTTGAGCGTCCTGCAGGACGCGTTCTGCGAGACGCACGGGCTGCAATGCGGCTATTGCACGCCCGGCATGATCCTGGCCGCGCATGCGCTGCTCGAGCACAACGCCGACGCCGACGCGCGAGGATATCGTCGAAGCGATCTCCGGCAACATCTGCCGCTGCACCGGCTACGGGCAGATCGTCGAAGCCGTCGCGCTCGCGGCGGACCGCCTGCGCAAGGCCAACGTGCCGCGCGACGCCAAGGCGCGCATCCGCGCCGGCGAGGCTCGACGCGCGAAGTCGAGGCCGACCGAACCCGCGGCGATGACCGTCTCCGCTCAATTCGTCTCGACCAAGCGCCGCGTGCGCGAGGATCGCCGCTTCGTCGCCGGCGAGGGCCGCTTCGTCGCCGATCTCGCGCTCGACGGCCTGCTGCATGTCGCGCTGCTGCCGTCGCCGCATCCGGCCGCGCGCATCGTCTCGATCGACGCGACCGCGGCGCTGGCGATGCCGGGCGTGCACTATGTGCTCACCGGCGAGGAGCTTGCCGCGGCGACCGATCCGCTGATGAACGGCCTCGATACGCCGCACGTGCGGCGCTATCCGCTCGCGGTCGGCCAGGTCGCGCTATGCCGGCGAATGGGTCGCCGCGGTCGTCGCCGAGACCCGCGCGCAGGCCGAGGACGCGGCCGAGAAGGTCGAGGTCGACTACGAGCCGCTGCCTTATGTGATCGACGCCGAAGAGGCGCTGCGACCGCGAGCCCGCCGGTGCATCCCGAACACGGCACCAACGTGCTGCTCGACAGGACCTTCGTCTGGGGCGAGGTCGACAAGCATTTCGCCGAGAGCCCGCGCCATCTGTCGTTCCGCGTCGTCTGGGGCCGCAGCTCGACCGTGCCGATCGAGACCTTCGGCGTCGCCGCGACCTGGGATCCGTGGCGCGAGATGCTCGATGTCTGGGCCTCGATCCAGATGCCGAAATATCCCGACCAGATCGCGCGGGCGCTGCGCATTCCGGCGAACAACGTGCGCGTGCACCAGGACGTCGATGTCGGCGGCAGCTACGGCGTCAAGCGCGGCATCAAGCACACCGTGCTCGTCGCGCATCTTGCGCGCCGCCTCGGCCGCCCGGTCCGGCTGATCGAGGACCGGCTGGAGAACATGCGCGGCGGCGACGCGCACGGGCCGGAGCGCATCTTCGACGTCGAGGTCGCGTTCGACGACGACGGCATCGTCAGCTCGATGAGGATGCGCGCGCTCGACAATGTCGGCGCCTATGCCGGGCGCGCGCCGTTCCAGCTCGGCAAGCCGATCGGCGCCATCGTCGGTCCCTACAAGATCGAGAGCGTGCATATCACGCGCATCGCCGTGACCACCGAACAAGACGGCGCAGGAGGCGGTGCGCGGCTTCGGCCAGTCGCCGACCAATTACGCGATCGAGACCGCGATCGACAAGGTCGCGCCGCGCTCGGCCTCGACCGGCTCGAGGTGCGCCGGCGCAACTTCATCCGAGCGACGAGTTCCCCTATCTCATCCCGAGCGGCACGCACTACGACAGCGGCGACTATCACACGGTCGTCGACAAGGTGCTGGCGCATGCCGACTACGAGGCGTTGATGCGCGAGCGCGATCGCGCTGCGCGCCCGGGCCGCTGCGCCGGCATCGGCATCGCCGCCTGCCTCGAGCCGAGCGGCGGCAATTCCTCGTTCGAGCCGCTGCTCAACGCGAAGAACAAGACCACGACCTGGATGGATTCCTGCCGGATCAACGTCGACGGGCTCGGCTTCGTCACGGCGACGATCCACACGACGTCGTCCGGGCAGGGCCACGAGACGCTGGTCGCGACCGTGGTCGGCGAGGTGCTGGAGATCGATCCCGACCGGATCCGCGTCGTGCGTCCGGATTCGCTGGCCAGCCTGCCGACGAACACCCCGGTCGGCAGCCGCATGGCGATCATGCTCGGCGGCGCCGCGTTCCACGCCGCGAAGAAGATGAAGGCCAAGCTCGTCGCGCATCGCCGCGCACGATTCGGCTGTGCGAGGACGAGCGTGCATCTACGAAGCCGGCGCGCGTCTCGACCGCGGCCGGCAAGCGCTCGACTGGGCCGAGCTCGTCAATATCGCGCACCGCAACTTCCACCTGCTGCCGCCCGGCATGGAGCCGGGGCTCGCAGTCACGCATGTGATGCAGGTGCCGACCGGCGGCAAGCTGCCGGAGAACGGCCGCGTGCAGATGTATCCGTGCCATTCCTTCGAATTCCATCTCGTGCTCGTCGCGATCGATCCCGATCTCGGCAAGCCGGAGATCCGGCGCTACGTCGTCGGCCACGATTGCGGCACGGTGATCAATCCGCACATCGTCAAGGGCATGACGCTCGGCGGCATCGCGCACGGCATCGGCGCCGCGCTTTGGAGGAGTTCGTCTACGACGACGAGGGCCAGTTGCTGACCCAGAGCTTCATGGACTATCTGCTGCCGTCCTCGCACGAGGTGCCGCATGTCGAGATCGTCCATCACTGCACGCCGTCGCCGTTCACCGTGTTCGGCCAGAAGGGCTCCGGCGAGAGCGGCTATCTCGGCGCGCCGGCGGCGATCTCCAGCGCCGTCAACGACGCGGTCGCGCCGCTCGGCATCTTCTTCTCCAAACTGCCGATCCGGATGCGGCGATCAGCGACGCCGTCGCCGCGGCGCGCCAAGATCCAAAGAAGAGACCAGCCATGATCATCGACGCCATGCCCATCTCGTTCCGCCCGGCTGCTCGAGGCCATCCGCGCAGACGGGCGAATTTTCCGTCGGTCCGGCTGATCGAGGAGGGCGGCAGCCTCGGCTTCTCGTTCGCCGGCGGCAAGCCGACGCGTCCGGTGTCGAAGCCGCTCAGCGACATCGCTGCGCGTCGATGGATCGACGACCAACAAGATCGATCGGCAGGTCGTCGGCGGCTGGCTCGACATGTTCGGCAACGATCTGCCGGCCGACGAAGGCGAGCGCTGGGCGCGCCTGATCAACGAGCATCTCGCGCAGGCCGCCAAGGACCGAGCCGCGCTTCGTGCCGCTCGCCACCGTGCCGCTGCAGGACGGCGCCAGAGCGGCGGAGGTGCTGCGCGACGCGCATGCCGCGGGATTCCGCGGCGCCATGATCGGAACGCAACCGAAAGGGCAGGGGCGGCGTGCTCGACGATCCCTCGCTCGATCCGTTCTGGCAGGCGGCCGACGATCTCGGCTCGCATCTTCATTCATCCGGTGTTCGAAAGCGGCGACGATCGCGTTCACGACTACGGCATGGCGAATGCCGTCGGCCGTATCACCGACACGCTGATCGCCGTGTCGCGCCTGATCTTTGCCGGCCATGTCGCGCGCTACAAAAACGCGAACATCATCGTCGGCATCGGCGGCGCCGCGCTGCCCTATGTGCTCGGACGGCTGCGCCGCAATCATGCGCTCGACAAGGACAAGCTCGGCGATCCAGAAGTCGCGCTGCGCCGCTGTGTTACGACACCATCCTGCACGATCCCCGCGCTCTGCGCTTCCTGGCCGATTTCGTCGGCGCCGACCGGATCATGATGGGCTCGGACATGCCGTTCCCGATCGGCGATCCCGAGCCGATGAAGATCGTCACGGAGACGGCATTCTCGGCGAGCGCGGCAGCATCGATGGCGGGCTGGCGCAGCAGCTGTTCGGTCTGTGAGGACGGCCGTGAAGCTCGATATCGGCGGCAAGGAAAAGTTCGCGGCATCGCAACGCGCTGTGGACCGCGTTGAACGATCCCAGGTCCTGACCCGTTGCATTCCCGGTTGCACGTCCATGACGGCGATCGCGCCCGACGCCTACAAGGTCGAGATGAGCTGAAAGTTTCGCGCCGTCGGCGGTACCTTCGAGGGTGAAATTTCGCTCTTACCGACAAGAGAGCCGCCGCAACCTGCAGGATCCGCGTATCGGGCGCGGGCACGCTCGGTCAGGGTAACGGCACCGCGCAGTTCGAGATCGAGCCGGATGGCGTGAACAGGCTCACGCTGATATACAAGGGGCGTCGGCGAGATCGGCGGTCTCGTCGCAGGCGTCGGCCAACGCATTCTCGGCAGCGTCTCGAAACATCTGATCGGCCGCTTCTTTGCCGCGCTGCGCAAGGAGTTCGAAGCGACCGATCAACGGCGCTGCCGTGAATGAGCAATGCGCATAGCCTAGAGGCAAACGATAAGCTCGCCTGAAGCGACGAATTACGGAGCGGACTGATGATCACGCGTCGGCCTCGCTTTGGCTGCATCGCGGCCTGACGCTGTCTCAGCGCGGCGAAGACCTGGAGAAGCTGTCGATCGTCGTGTTCGGCCGCCGTCGCTCGGCGCCTTCCTGCCGCCCATCATCAAGGCGCAGAAGCTCGACGAGAAAAACGGCCTGTCGATCACGTTCGAGGAGCGCACGCCGGACGCCTACACCGCGCAGTTCAATTCCGGCGAGTTCCAGCTCGGCGGCAGCGCCGTCGCTGCTGACCGTCGGGCTCGCCGATATCCGCGGCGTCAAGGTCGACCTATCTCTTCAACCTGTTCGACTTCTGGGGCGCGGTCGTCACCTCGCAGCCCGAGATCAAGACGCTCAAGGATCTCGAAGGCAAGGACCTCGCCGCCGCGAAGGGCACGACGAACTACGTGATGTTCGACTGGTTCGCGCGGCAGCTCGGCGCCGATACCTCGAAGTTCTCGGTCGTCAACACCGCGACGCCGGGCCTTGTCGGCTACGCGCTGGCCGACCGCGCCGACCGCCGTCCAGCTCTGGGAGCCGGCCTACACGACGCTGCATGCGAAGAAGCCCGGCATCCAGACGCTCGATCTCGAGATCGCAGAGAGCTGGAAGAAGCACGACCGGCAGCCAGCAACATTCCCTATCTCGGCGTCGCCGCGCATACCGACTGGGCCGAGAAGCACAAGGCGCTGATCCCGAAGCTCTATGCCGCCTACAAGGACGCCGGCGAATGGACCGCGGCGCATCCCGACGAAGCCGCCAAGCTGATCGCGCCCAAGGGCACGGACGACGGATCACAAGGCGATCGCCGACCTCATTCGCGCCAACGACCGACTGGGCATGAACATCCGCGCCGCGGCCGAAGTCAGCAAGGAAATCAAGTCGGTCTATGCTGCCGGGAAATCGATCGCGTTCCTGCCGTCGGATCCATCGGCTGCCACGATCTATGATGGGCCGATGCAATGACGATGCCGGAGCACCGGCCGCCGTCGGCGGCAGCGACTGGAGCGCCGCTCGGCCGGCGCGCGCTGGCCTACGTCCTGCCGTTTCGTCGTCCTCGCCGCGCTCTGGCAGATCGCGTCGCTGTTCTTTCCGCCGTTTCTGTTTCCGTCGCTGGTCGATGTCTTCAAGCGCTGCTTCGACATCTTCTGACGACTGGAGCCAGCTCACCGACGTGCTGGCCACGGTCGGCCGCATCCTCGCAGGCCTCGCCGGCGCCTTCATCATCGGTGCGGCGCTGGCGGTGCTGATGTTCCGCTCGCGCGCCGTCGACGACTTCCTGTCGCCGATCCTGACGCTGTTCCAGGGTATTCCGGCGCTGTCCTGGGTGGTGTTCGCGATCATCTGGTTTCACGGCATCGAGCCGCGCATCTTCTTCATCATGGTGATGACGACCTTGCCGGCCTTCACCTTCCAGGTGCTGGGCGCGCTGCAGGGCATGTCGCGCGATCTGATCGAAATGGTCATGAGCTTCCGGCCCGACGCGCGCGAAGCTGTTCCGCGCGCATGATCATTCCGGCGATCCTGCCGGACATCCTGACCGCCTGGAAGGTCAATCTCGGCAATGCCTCGCGCGTCGTCGTGGTCGCCGAACTCGTCGGCGCCACCGGCGGCGTCGGCTACGAGCTGCTGCAGCAGCAGCAGTTGTTCGACATGGCGGGCGCGCTCGCCTGGACGCTGCAGCTCGTCTTCTTCGTCCTGATCGCGCAGGCGCTGCTGTCGCTTCGATCGAAGGCATCGCTTTCCGCTATCGGGCCGTTTCGGAGCGCGCGCTATGACCGACGACCGCTGCCATCATCAGTCTCGACCGATGTCTCGAAAGTCCTTCGGCAAGCGCGGACGCGGCCGCGACCTTCGTGCGGTCGACCATCTCGATCTCGACGATCGGCCAAGGGCCAGATGCTGGCGCTGCTCGGCAAGACCGGTTGCGGCAAGTCGACGATCTTCAACATGATCGCCGGGCCTGACCGAGCCGACCGTCGGGCAGCGGTGACGGTCGACGGCCGCAATCCGTTTCCGGACTTCGACTGCGTTCCGCGGCAAGATCGCGATCGTGTTCCAGAACGACCGGCTGCTGCCGTGGCGCACGGCGCTGCAGAATGTCGAACTCGGTCTGGAGATGCTGGATATCGCCGGCGCGAGCAGCGGCGAGAGACCGCGCATGCGCTGGCTCGACACGCTCGGCCTGCGCGGCCATGAGCACGACTATCCGCATGCGCTCTCGGGCGGCATGCGCCAGCGCGTCTCGATCGCGCGCGCCTTTGCGACCGACGCCAACATCCTGCTCTGCGACGAGCCGTTCTCGGCGCTGGACGAGATGACCGGCGCGCGCCTGCGCGCCGAGTTCGTCAGGCTGGTGAAGGAGAACGGCAAGACCGCGGTCTTCATCACCCATTCGATCAACGAGGCGCTGGAGATCGGCGACCGCATCGTGGTGTTGAAGCGCCCAGCCAATATCGCGTTCGATCTCCCGTTGTCGAAGGCGGCCTCCGACACGGAGAAGGAGACGATCCGCGGCCAGATCCAGAGCGTGCTGGCGGCCTGACCTGCGCCGTTGCTTTTGGCGCGGGGCGACAATGTCGTGCTTTCCGTGCTTGCGCCGTTATTTCAGCCATGAAACATTTGACCTCTCTTGATTTCCAGGGCGGAGGGGCGGAATGCGGAAGTTGTGGGATGTGGCGGCGCTCGCGGTGGCCGCGATCGTGGCGAGCGCGGGGCCGTCGCTGGCGCAGCAGACCATCCGCGTCGGCTGGACCATTCCGGCCGAGGAATCCAAATACTGGATGATGAAGCGGCCTGCCGAATTCCCCGATATCGGCAAGACCTACAACATCGAATGGACCCAGTTCCAGGGCACGGCGCCGATGACGCAGGCGCTGGCCGCCGGCGCGCTCGATTGTGCGACGCAAGCGCCGTTGTCGCTGGCAAACGGCGTGAAGGGCGGTAACCTCAAGGCCTATATCGTCGCCCAGCACGTGTTCGAGAAGCCAGGCGGCTTCTCGGTCTATTGGGCGGTCAAGGATGACTTGCCGATCAAGACCATCGCGGACCTGAAAGGCAAGACGGTCGGCATCTCGGTGATCGGCGGCGGCACGCAGGGCCCGTTCAACATGCTGCTGAAGCAGGCGGGGCTCGATCCGACCAAGGACATCAAGCTGGTCGAGGTCGGCTTCGCGGTGGCCGAGGACGCGCTGCGGCAGGGCCGGGTCGATGCCGTCAACATGAACCAGCCGTTCGCGGCGCGCGCCGAAGCGAAGGGCGGCACGCGCAAACTGTTCTCGCTGTCGCAGGCGATGCCGAACATCGTCCACATTCTTGAGGCCTGCCGTGCCGATTTCGTTGACAAGAATCCGGATCTCGTGAGGGCCTATGTCCGCGACATCACGCTCGGCATGAAGAAGGCGCTCGCCAATCGCGACGAGACGCTGAAGGTCGTCTCCGAGGTGATGAAGGTGCCGGTGCCTGTGATCGACACCTATCTCCTCAAGGACAATGATTTCGGCCGCGATCCCGGCGCTGCGCCGAATTTCCCGGCGATCCAGAAGATGCTCGACATCTATGCCGAGACCGGCATGTTGCCGAAGATGGATGTCGCCCAGTTCAAGCATCCGACCATCGTGGCGCCGCTCCAGTAAGGGCACCGAACCGGACGAGAGCGCGCTCCGGCGAACGCCGGGGCGCTTTGCGGAGACATTCGAGAATGAAGAAGCTGCGGTCGCGCGTGACGACGGACGGCCTCGATCGCGCGCCGCATCGCGCCTTCATGCGCGCGATGGGCCTGGATGATGCCGATATCGCCAAGCCGATGATCGGTGTCGTCAGCCAGAAGGGCGAGCAGACGCCCTGCAACATGACTCACGACTTCCAGGTCGATGCCGCTAAAACCGGCGTCATCGAGGCCGGCGGCGTGCCGCGCGAATTCGCCACCATTTCGGTCTCCGACGGCATCAGCATGAACCACGAGGGCATGAAGTTCTCGCTGTTCTCGCGCGAACTGATCGCCGATTCGATCGAAGCCGTGGTGCATGGTCTCGCCTATGACGCGCTGATCGGCTTCGGCGGCTGCGACAAGACCCTGCCCGGCGTGATGATGGGCATGGTCCGCTGCAACGTGCCGTCGATCTTCATCTATGGCGGCAGCGCGCTGCCGGGCAAATTCCAGGGCAAGACGCTGACCGTGCTCGACTCCTACGAGGCGGTCGGCAGCTACATGACCGGCGAGATCGACGAGGCCACGCTCGAGGGTATCGAGCGGAGCTGCCTGCCGACCATCGGCGCTTGCGCCGGTCAGTTCACCGCCAACACCATGGGCATGCTGTCGGAGGCGATGGGCCTGTCGATGCCCAACGTCTCGATGATCCCAGGCGTCTATGCCGAGCGCGGCCATGTCGCGCGGCAGGCCGGGCGGCTGATCATGCAGATGCTGGCGAATGATGGCCCGCTGCCGCGCGATATCGTGACGCGCAAGGCGCTGGAGAATGGTGCAGCGATCGTCGCGGCCACCGGCGGCTCGACCAACGCGGCGCTGCATCTGCCGGCCATCGCCAACGAGGCCGGCATCCGCTTCACGCTCGATGATGTCGGTGAGGTGTTCGCGCGCACGCCGCTGATTGGAAATCTAAGGCCCGGCGGCAAATACACCGCCAAGGACGTCTACGACATCGGCGGCGCGGCCGTGGTGATCCGCGCGCTGATCGAAAGCGGCCATATCGATGGCGCATGCCTGACTGTCACCGGCAAGACGCTCGCCGAAGAGTATGGCAAAGCCAATGCGCCGGACGGCGAGATCGTCTTTCATGCCGACAAGCCGATCATGGCGGATGGCGGCGTCGCGGTGCTGAAGGGCAATCTCGCGCCGGATGGGGCCGTCATCAAGGTCGCAGGGCTGAAGAGCCTCGTGTTCGAGGGCACAGCCCGCGTGTTCGAGGACGAGGAAGCCTGCGTCGCCGCGGTGCGCGCGCGCGACTATCAGGCTGGCGAAGTACTGATCATTCGCAATGAAGGCCCCGTCGGCGGCCCCGGCATGCGCGAGATGCTCGGCGTTACCGCGCTGATCTATGGCCAGGGCATGGGCGAGAAGGTGGCGCTGATCACCGACGGCCGCTTCTCGGGCGCGACGCGCGGTATGTGCATCGGCTATGTCTCGCCGGAAGCGTTCGTCGGCGGCCCGCTGGCGCTGGTGCGCAACGGCGATCGCATCCGCATCGATGCCAAAGCGCGTCGCCTCGACGTGCTGGTGGACGAGAGCGAGCTCGTCGCGCGGCGCCAGGCATGGTCGCAGCGCCCGCCGCGGCATCGTGCCGGCGCGCTCGCCAAATACGCAAAACTGGTCGGACAGGCCCCGCTGGGCGCGGTGACGCATGAGGGCCCGGCGGAGTGGCCGTGGTTCGACCAGGAGACCTAGCCGGATGCATAAGAGCGCGCGGCAGGAATTTTGCTATGTTGGCGCTATGGCGACGGCGAATGAGATCTTGAGATGAACGTGATGCCGGTACGATCTGATAATCGCGCGGAAGCTGCGCCGGCAGCGCGGGCCAAGCCGATCATCGCGGTCGAGCATGTCTCGCAGCGGTTCCAGACCAAGGCGCGCCGCGACCATCTGGCGCTGTCGGATGTCTCGCTTGCGATCGAGGAGGGGGCTTTCGTCTCGATTCTCGGTCCCTCGGGCTGCGGCAAATCCACGCTGCTCTATATCGTCGGCGGCTTCGTCAATCCGACCGAAGGTGCTGCGACCATGAAGGGCCAGCCGATCAAGGGACCCGGTCCCGAGCGTGGGCCGGTGTTCCAGGAGTTCGCGCTGTTTCCCTGGAAGACGGTGCTCGGCAACGTGATCTATGGCCCGCGCCAGCAGGGCGTGAAGGCTGCTGATGCAGAAGCGCAGGCGCGCGCGCTGATCGAGATGGTCGGCCTCAAGGGCTTCGAGAATTTCTATCCGAAGGAGCTGTCCGGCGGCATGAAGCAGCGCGTCGCGCTGGCGCGCACGCTGGCCTATCATCCCGAAGTGCTGCTGATGGACGAGCCGTTCGGCGCGCTCGATGCGCACACCCGCACGCGGCTGCAGAACGACCTGCTCAATATCTGGGAGCGCGACCGCAAGACCGTGCTGTTTGTGACCCATTCGGTGGAGGAGGCGGTGTTCCTCTCCGACAAGGTTGTCATGATGACGCGCGCGCCCGGCCGCATCCGCCAGGTCATCGATATCGACCTGCCGCGGCCGCGCCGTCGTGACGAGCTGCTGCTCGATCCGCGCTACCAGAAATACATCGTCGACATCGAGCGCATGTTCGACGATTCCGGCGATGTCGAGTTGCCGTCATGAAGCCGGCCCTCGCGCGGTTGGCCCCTGTGCTCGCCTGTCTCGGCCTGCTCTTGGCGTGGCAGCTCGGCTCGCTCGCGCTCGCCAATGACAGTTTCCCGACCGCATGGGAGGCGCTGCGCGCGATCCCGGCGATCCTCACCGACAAGGAATTGCTGTTCAACATCGCGGATTCGCTGCGGCGGATGGCGATCGGGCTTGTGCTCGCCGTCAGCGTCTCGATTCCGCTGGGCCTCCTGATGGGCCGCAGCCGCGGGGTGGCTGCGTTCTTCAATCCGCTGCTGATGATCATCTACCCGGTGCCGAAAGCGGCCCTGATGCCGGTCATCATGCTCTGGCTCGGCGTCGGCGACCTCTCCAAGACGCTGGTGATCTTCCTCGGCGTCAGCCTGCCGGTGATCTTTCACAGTTTTGAGGGCGCCAAGGCCGTCGAGGAGAAGATGCTGTGGTCGGGCGCGGCGATGGGCATGTCTGCCTTCGCGCGGCTGGTGCGCATCGTGCTGCCGGCGGCACTGCCGGAAATTCTCACCGGCTGCCGCACTGGCCTTGTGCTGGCGCTGATCACGATGATAACGAGCGAGATGATCGCGCGCCAGTCCGGCGCCGGCAACATCCTGTTCAACGCGCTCGACATGGGCCAGTACGACACCGTGTTTGCGATGATCATCATCGTCGGCGCGATGGGGATCTGCTTCGATGCGGCGTTCGAGGCGGCGCGCGCGCGGCTGGTGCGCTGGTCCGAGCCGCAATTCGACATTCCGCTGAGCTTCTCATGACGATGCGCGCGAACGATATCCTGCTGGGCCTGCTGCCGATTGTGCTGGTCATTCTGCTCTGGCAGGCATTGATCTCGTTCGGCTATGCGCCGCCAAGCTTGCTGCCGCCGCCGGGCCAGGTGTTTGCCCGGATGGGGCAGCAGTTGCTGGATGCGTCGTTCCAGCAGGACATCGCAGCGACGCTGTTCCGCCTGTTCGCGGGCTTTGCCATCGCGGTCGTGCTCGGCATCAGTATCGGCATTGCAGCTGCGGTCAGCCCGCCGGTCAATGCCGCGGTGCGGCCGCTGGTGCGTGTGCTGGCGCCGCTGCCGAAGGTCGCGCTCTATCCGGCCTTCCTGCTGCTGCTCGGCTTCGGCCACGAATCCAAGATCACGCTGGTCACGGCCGACGCGCTGTTTCCGATCCTGCTCTCGACCTATTACGGCGCCTCGATCGTCGAGCAGAAGTTGATCTGGTCGGCGCTGGCCGCGGGCACGCCGCCGCGCCAGCTGTTGTGGAAGGTGGTGCTGCCGGCCGCGATGCCGTCGATCCTCACCGGCTGCCGCATCGGCCTCGTCATCTCCTGCATCGTGGTATTCCTGGCCGAGATGATTACCTCGACCGATGGCCTCGGACATGTGCTGGTCGCCGCGGCGCGCCAGTTCCAGGCCGTCGACATGTTCGTGCCGCTGATTACGATCTCGCTGCTCGGGCTGATCCTTAATGGGCTGTTGGGGTTCTTGCGTTCTTATCTGCTGCGCGGCTTCCCCGAAGTCTGATAGAACGCGCCGACTGAAAATAGGGAGGACTACATGCTGGCGGATCGCATCGAGGCGAAGTGGATTGACGCGTTCTGCGAGATCTTCGAGCGCTGCGCGGTCAAGCCGGGCGATACGGCTGCGATCCTGTCCGAGACCCAGTCGCGCGCGCTCAATGTGCATCTGGCCGAATTGGCGCTGCTGCGCATGGGCGCGCGTCCGTTCCATCTGGTGGTGCCGACGCCGCGCAATCGCCACCCGGTGCCGGTGCGTTCCACCGGTGCCTCCGAGGCGATCGGCCGGCTCGCGCCCGTGGTCGGCGCGCTCCAGCAGGCCGGCTTCGTGGTCGACTGCACCATCGAGGGCCTGATGCATGCGGTGGAGACGCCGGAGATCCTCAAGGCCGGTGCACGCATTCTGGTGATCTCCAACGAGCATCCTGAGGCGCTCGAGCGCATGGTGCCTGATCCGGCGCTGGAAAAGCGCGTGCGTGCCGCCGCCAAGATGCTGCGTGGCACCAAGCGCATGCGCGTGACCTCGAAGGCCGGGACCGATCTCGACGTGGTGATGGAGGGCGCTTCCACCGTCGGTGTCTGGGGCTGGACCGATCGTCCGGGCACGCTCGCGCATTGGCCGGCCGGCATCGTGGTCAGCTTCCCGAAGAGCGGCTCCGTAAACGGCACACTGGTGATGGCGCCCGGTGATATCAACCTGACCTTCAAGCGCTATCTGACCTCGCCGGTGAGGATGATTCTCAAGGAGGATTACGTCACCGAACTCGAAGGCGATGGCGCGGATGCTGCGATGATGCGGGCCTATCTCGCCTCCTGGGGTGATCGCGAGGCCTATGCGGTGTCGCATGTCGGCTGGGGCATGAATCCCGGTGCGCGCTACGAGGCGCTGTCGATGTATGACCAGCGCGACACCAACGGCACCGAGTTGCGTGCCGTGCCCGGCAATTTCCTGTTTTCGACCGGCGCCAACGAATTCGCCGGCCGCTACACCGCTGGCCATTTCGACCTGCCCGTCATGGGCACCACGATCACGCTCGACGGCGCGGACGTGATCAAGGATGGCGTGCTGCAGGACGTGTTTGGCTAATCCCTTCGGGACAGAGAGCTTGAGGCTCGTCATTGCGAGCGAAGCGAAGCAATCCAGCGTCAAGGAAGAAGTCTGGATTGCTTCGTCGCTTCGCTCCTCGCAATGACGATGCTGATGACGGCTTTAATCCAGCACCGGTGGCCTTGCCAGCCTGAAATGTCGGAGCATGTCGACCAGCGCGCCGAGGCGCTGCTCTCGATAAGCGTCGACATCCATGCCGGTGTAGTCGAGGAAGCCGGCGCCGGTACGCAGGCCGATGCGGCCCTGCTCCATGTTGCGCGCGATCACCTCGGGGGCGCGATAGCGGTCGCTGCCCAACGCGCCTTCGAGATAACGGCTCGCGTAGTAGAGGATATCGCCGCCACCCCAGTCGATGAATTCCAAGAGGCCCAGCACCGCGTAGCGGAAGCCAAAACCGTACCGGATCGCCTTATCGATCTCCTCGGCGCTGGCGACACCTTCGTCGACCATGCGCGCGGCCTCATTCATGGCCAGCGTCTGGATGCGTGGCACGATGAACCCCGGCGTCGCGGCGCACACCACCGGCACTTTGCCGATACCTTCGAGCAGCACCTTCAGCTCGGTGACGACGTCGGGATCGGTGGTCGCGCCCGGTGAGATTTCCACCAGTGGGATCAAGTAGGCCGGATTGAGCCAATGCGCGTTGAGAAAGCGCTTGGGATTCTCGACCGCACCGGAGAGATCATCGACCAGGATGGTCGACGTGGTGGACGCGATGATCACGTCAGGATCGACAATGCGCGAGGCCGCGCCGAGCACCTCGCGCTTGAGATCGACGATTTCGGGCACGCCTTCGAACACCAGGCCCACCTCGGCCAGCGTCTTGTCGCTCTCGCTCGCGGGCACGACGGCGACACGGCCCATCACGAATTCAGCGTCACGATCTCCGAGCATGCCAAGCTTGGTCATGGTCTTAAGCGTCGCCTTGACCTCACTGAGCGCGTCGTCCCTGAGTTTGGCGAATTGCTCCGCGGTCCGCGGCTTGATGTCGATCATGGTCACGGCATGACCGGCATAGGCGAAGGCGACTGCGATGCCGCGGCCCATGCGGCCGGCACCGAGACAGGCGATGGGCAGCCGTGCCGTCATGCCGAAAATCCCTCGCGCAGCAGCTTTTGCAGCCCGGCGCGGTCGAGCCCACCAAGGCCGAGGCTCGCCAGCGTCCGTCCGGTCGCGGTGAAATCCTCGCCGCAGATGGCGCCGCCGATCGACAGAAAAGAGCGCGCCAAAGGCGTCGCGGTGCCGGTGAGTTCTGCGGCCGAGATCAGGAACGAGAGGCCGAGCCGCAGATCCTCGCGCATGTAGCGATGTTCTGTCAGCACCAGGCGCTCCCGCCAGTCGCCGGAATCGGTCAGCCGGTCGTGCGAGCCGCGGCCATACATCCAGATCTCGCCTTCATCGGCGTAGTGATGCGCCAGCGGAAAATGCGGCGCGCCATAGCCCAGTGCTTCGCGCACCGCGATCCGCTCGGCATCCAGCGCATCGGTGACGCGGCGGGTCGCGCCTTGCGTACCTTCCTTGTGGATGTCCCAACGCTCGAAATGTTCGATCGGACCTGCATTCATCACGATCAGTGGGGGGTGGATGATGCAGCCGGCATTCATCAGCGCGCCGGATAATGCGTCACCGCACGGCTCGATCACGCCAGGAAAAGCGCGGCCGATCACGTCGAGGGCATGATCGGCGGTGACGAGCGGAAACACACCCACCGGCAGCCGCTTGGCGCGGATGGTGATCGCGACCTCGAACGGGCCATGCTTGCGGGTCAGCCAGGGCAGGGTGCCGGTTTCAGCAAAACTGACCTTGGCGTTGTTGCCCGCATCATGCGCGGCTACCGCGAAGATCATGGTGCCGAACGTGGCCGGCGGCAGGAACACGACCTGGCCATCGCTGAGATGTGGTGCAAGCCGGCGTGCGATATCGGCTTGCGCGAAAGCGGGCGCAGGGCAGATGATCAACTCGGCGTCGCGTACGGCCTCCGCGATATCGCTCGTCACCAGATCGAGCGTGACGTCGTGACAGCCGTTGACGTCCTTGACAGTGATCGTCGAGCCGGCGGCCTTGTGTTGTGCGACCAACTCGGTATCGCGTCGCCAGAAGGCGACGTGATGGCCCTGAAGTGCGAAATCACCGGCGGCGGCGAAGGAGCCGTTGCCGCCGCCCAGCACTGCTATCTTCATTTTTTCCTCCCTGTCCCGTTCTTATGCGCGGATTTTGGGCGCATGCATTCATGGTTTACTTTTGTCGTGTTCGCGCAGCACGTGATGCTGCACCTTGCCGAGTGCCGTGCGCGGCAGATCATCGACGAAGATGATGTCGCGGGGCAGCTTGAAGCGCGCGAGTTGCGCTTGCAGGTGCTGCTTCAGGCCTTCGGCATCCAGCGCTGTACCCTGCCGCTTGATGACGAAGGCGATCGGCACCTCGTCCCAGCGCGGGTCGGGCCTGCCGATCACGCCACAATCGACGACATCGGGATGTTCGATCAGCACGCGCTCGATTTCGGCGGGATAGATGTTCTCGCCGCCTGAGATGATCAGATTGTTCTTGCGCTCGAGCACCCAGAAATAGCCGTCGTCATCCTGACGGGCGATATCGCCGGTGCGATACCAGCCGTCCTGCAGCGCTTTTCGCGTCGCCTCCGGGTTGCGCCAATATTCGGTCAGTACGTTGGGACCGCGGACGACGATCTCACCCGGTATGCCCGGTGCCACCGTATGGCCGGCTTGATCGATGACGGCAGCTTCGCAGCACAGGCCGGGAAGGCCAGTCGAACCTTCGCGCGACAGATCGCTGCCAAGCCGCGTATAGATCGCGATCGGACAGGTTTCGGTCGAGCCATAGACCTGCAGCACGGGCACATCGCGCGCGGTGATGCGGTCGATCAGCGCCGGCGGCACGATGGTCGAGCCGGTGGCGATCGCCTTCAGGGAAGAAAGATCGGTATCGGCCCAGGCGGGATGCTCGGTCACCGCCTGAATGGTCGCTGGCACCAGCACCGTGAGCGTGGGGCGATCGCGCGTGATCGCAGCCAGCGTTGCGTCCGGCGTGAAGCGCGCATGCAGCGTGACCGTCGCACCGAGATGCAGGGCCGGCGTGGTCTGGATGTTGAGGCCACCGACATGGAATAGCGGCAGCACGGTCAGAACGTGATCCTCAGAGGTGAGGCCGTGCATGTGCTGGCTCATCACCCCATTCCACAGCAGCGCGTCCTGACGCAGCACCGCACCTTTCGGTCGGCCCGTGGTGCCTGAGGTGTAGACGATCAGCAGCGGGCAGGAGAGATCGCCATCCGCATCGGGGACATCATTGTCTTCCGTCCACCAGCAGTGCATCGAATGTTGCGCCGCCCTCCGGCGCGAAATCGAGTCCGATGACGTGGGTCTCGGGCAGATGTTCCGCAAGCGCCGGCAGCACCGGCGCAAACGCCTGCTCCAGCACCAGCACCTTCGGGGAGGCGTCGGCGAGAATGAACATCTGCTCGGCGATCGCGAGCCGCCAGTTCATCGGCACCAGCATGGCGCCGAGCCGCGCGCAGGCGTAGAGCAGCACCAGATAGTCCGGCCGGTTCAGGCTCAGGATCGCGACGCGATCGCCGCGCCCGACACCGAATTCTGATCGCAATGCACCGGCTGTCTGCGCGATCCGCGCGCTCAACGCCGCGTAGCTCAGCGTCTCGCCCTCGAAGTGAATTGCCGGCTTGTCCGGCGTGAAGGCGGCGTTGCGCGCGATCAGGCTGCAGAGATCCACGTCACTCGTCCGTTTCGCCGGGCTCATAGAGCGCCTCGCGGCCGATGCGGTCGAGGCAGAGTTCGGCGGTCCAGGGCAGCATCAGCGAGCCGCAGCGGCTGTCGCGATAGATGCGTTCCAGCGGCAGTGATTTCAGCATCGACTGGCCGCCGCAGGTACGGATCGCCAATGCCGCAAGATCATTGGCGCCTTCCATCACGGAATACTGCGCCGCATAGGCGCGCAGCACCTGCTCCTTGGTCGGATTGGCGCGCGCTTCTGTCACGGCCTGGAACCAGATGGCTTTGATCTGCTCCAGCTTGATCTGCATCTGCGCGACCGCGATCTGCTTGGTCGGATACATCCGCCGCTTGACCTTCGGCATGCCCGGCACCTCGCCGCGCAAATATCTGACCGTGAAGTCGAACGCCGCCTGCGCGAGGCCCATATAGGTCGGCGACAGCGTCAGGAACATGTGCGGCCAGCGCATCGCCGCCTGGAAATAGACGCCGCGCGGCATCAGCGCCGCATCCTCGCCGACGAACACGTCCTTGAACAGCAGCGTGCGCGAGACGGTGCCGCGCATGCCCAGCGGATCCCAGTCGCCGACCACGGAGACGCCGTCTGCATTCGCCGGCACCGCAAGATAGAGCGTGTTGCGGCGGGAGGCCTTCTCGCCCTCGGCGATCTCGGTGCAGAGCACCCCGTAATAGTTGGCGTGACCGGCAAGCGAGGCGAAAATCTTCTTGCCGTTGACGAGCCAGCCGCCCTTGACCGGCTTAGCCTCGGTGCCGAATGCGACGCCACCGGCGGCGGCGGCACCACCTTCCGAGAAGGGCTGCGAATAGATCGCGCCATCGTCGACGATGCGCCTGTAGTGGACGGCTCGCCGGCGCTCATGTTCGGCGCGCGTCGCCTCGTCCATGTCGAGATCATCGGCCAGCGGACCGGACCAGAGCGTCGAGCAGACATGCATGTTCCATGTCAACGCGGTGGCGCCGCAATAGCGGCCGATCTCGGCCGCCGCCAGCGCGTAGGTCTGATAGCCCGCGCCAAAGCCGCCCTGCGCCGTGGGGATCGCAATGCCGAGCAGGCCTGCGCGATGCAGATCCTTGTAGTTCTCCGTCGGGAACACCGCGTCGCGATCGTAGGTCGCGGCGCGGCCGGCAAACACACTCTGGCCGAGCCGGCGGGCGCGTCCAATGATCTCCGCCTGCTCGGCGGTAAGCCTGAAGGCGATCGGATCGAACATCGGCGCGTCGAGCACTTGACCTGAGGTCGTGGCGCTTTTGCTGACTGGAACGGTCATGTCACGCCCTCACTTCTGCTTAGCTCCGGAGAAATTGGCCGAGCGCCGCGTCGAAGGCGCCCGGCTGCTCGAGATTGACGAGATGGCCGGCACCATCGAGTTCGACATAGCTCGCGCCCGGAATGTAGCTCGCCATCTTCGCCATCATCGGCGCCGGCGCGTTCTTGTCGCGCGAGCCTGAGAGCACCAGCGTCGGCACCTTGATGTTCTTCAGCGCATGGCGTTGATCGAAGCCGAGCAGGGCCAGCATGCTGGCGCGGTAGCTGGCCTCAGGAACGCCGGCCATGCAGGAGCGCGCCAGTTCCATGCCGCCGGCGTCGGGATTGTCGCCAACCAGTTCCTTGACCAGGTCAGGTGCAAGCTCGGCCATGGTGGCGCCGCCATCGAGCGGACCGAGCCGGGCGTCGATGAAGGATTTCTGCCAATCACCATCAGCCTTGCCGAAGGCAGGGCTGGTCTGCGCCAGCACCACGGCAGCGGCATCCTGCGGATGTGCAATCAGCCATTGCTGCACGATCATGCCGCCGATCGAATGCCCGACAAGGATCGTCTCGTGCGCGCGGATTTGCGTGAGGAAATCCTGCAGTGCGTCAGCCAGCGTTGCGATGCTGACCGCGGCAAGCGGCTTCGATTGCCCATAACCCGGCATATCCCAGGCCACCGCATGATAGCGGTCGCCAAAAAATTCGAGCTGGCCACGCCAGGCGCGCGCCGCACCGCCGATGCCGTGCAGGAACACCAGCGTCGGCCGCACCGGATCGCCTGCCGCTTCGTAGCCGAAGCGACCATCAATTGTTGTCTTGATCTGGGTACTGGCGCGCATCGATTCCGTGCCGAACTTCCTGGCGTCGACGCTATCCGCGGCGTCGCGCCTGTCAAGCACATCGCAAGCCATCCGGCGCCGGTTGTTGCATAAATTTGAAGGTTAAAATATCTTGCGCGTGACCATGTCGATGAAGAGGAGCCTCGCGCATGTCCGGATTGCCTGCTTCCGCGCATGCGCTGGTGACGGGTGGCAGCCGCGGTATCGGCCGCGAGGTCGCCCTTGCGCTGAAACGCGCCGGGGCCACCGTGACCATCGTCGGACGTAACAGCGCAACGCTCGAGGCGGTGATCGCGGCGGGCTGCGCCGATCATCTGGCCGTGGCCGATGTCGCCGATCAGGCCGCGCTGAGCGCAGCGATCGATGCCGCGGCGGCGCGGCAGCCGATCGATATCCTCATTGCCAATGCCGGAGCTGCGGAGTCCGCGCCGTTCGTGAAATCCGACGCCGCGTTGTTCCGCCGCATGATCGACATCAATTTCATGGGCGTCGTGCACACGATGCAGGCGGCATTGCCGGCGATGAAGACCAGGCCTTACGGCCGCGTCGTGATGATCGCCTCGACCGCAGGCCTCAAAGGCTATCCCTATGTCTCGGCCTATGTCGCGGCCAAGCACGCGGTAATCGGCCTGATGCGGTCGCTGGCGCTGGAGTTCGCCTCCGGCAATGTGACTGTCAATGCGGTCTGTCCCGGCTTTACCGACACCGATCTCGTTGCCGGCAGCATCGACACCATCATGAAGAAAACCGGGCGCAGCCGCGAACAGGCGGCCGCCGACCTCGCCAGGCATAATCCGCAAGGACGTCTCGTCGCGCCGCAAGAGGTCGCGGACGCCGTGCTCTGGTTGTGCGGCACGGGCGCCAGCGCGATCACAGGTCAGGCCATCGCGGTCGCTGGCGGCGAAGTGTGAGCCCGCAGCCCTCAACGAACAAGAAATGAGAAGGGAGTTTCCATGTCGAGACCTGCCAATCCCGTCACCATCCCCTTGGCGGACTACAAGCCCAGCCATTTCCTGCTGCAGGTCACCGAGCGCGTCGCCACGGTGACGCTGAACCGGCCCGAGCGGAAGAATCCGCTCACATTCGACAGCTACCGTGAGCTGACCGATTTCTTCCGCGCCTGCGCGTTCGACGATGACGTCAAGGCGATCGTCGTGACGGGCGCCGGCGGCAATTTCTCCTCCGGCGGCGACGTGTTCGAAATCATCGGTCCGCTGGTGAAGATGGACACCAAGGGCCTGACCGCCTTCACCCGCATGACCGGCGATCTGGTCAAGGCGATGCGCGCCTGTCCGCAGCCGATCATCGCCGCCGTCGAAGGCATCTGTGCCGGTGCCGGGGCGATCGTGGCGATGGCCTCGGATATCCGACTTGCCGCTGTTGGCGCCAAGGTCGCATTCCTGTTCAACAAGGTCGGGCTCGCCGGTTGCGACATGGGCGCCTGCGCGATCCTGCCGCGGATCATCGGGCAGTCGCGCGCATCCGAGTTGCTCTACACCGGCCGCTTCATGGGCGCAGAGGAGGGCGAGCGCTGGGGTTTCTTCAGCCGCATCGTTGCACCTCATGAGGTGCTGGCGCAGGCCGGCGTCCTGGCGCGCGAGATCGCCAACGGGCCGACCTTCGGCAACACCATGACCAAACGCATGCTGGCGATGGAATGGGCGATGTCGGTCGAGGAGGCAATCGAGGCGGAAGCGGTTGCCCAGGCCTTGTGCATGACGACAGAGGATTTCAACCGCGCCTTCGAGGCCTTCGCCGCCAAGAGCAAGCCGGTATTCCAGGGCAATTGAGCCCGCAGTCCGACCGGGGGCTTGCCAGAAGATATTTTAGGCTTAAAGTAATTCCACTTGGTACCTTCTTTGGCACCTTCTGGAGGCGCTCATGAAGATCGCGATCATTGGCGGCGGACCCGCCGGCCTCTATGCGGCGATCCTGTTGAAGAAGCAGCGGCCGAACGCCGACGTCGCAGTCTATGAACGCAACCGCGCCGACGATACTTTTGGTTTTGGCGTGGTGTTCTCCGATGCCACGCTCGACAATTTCGAGACCTACGATCCGCCAAGCTATCGCCGCATCACCCAGGAATTTGCTTACTGGGACGATATCGCCGTGCATTTCCGCGGCACGGAGCATCGCGTCGGCGGCAACGGCTTCTGCGGCTGCGCGCGGCGGACGTTGTTGATGATCCTGCAGGATCGCGCGCGCGAACTCGGCGTTGTCTTGCATTTCGAGATCGATATCGAGGACGAGACTCGCTTTACAGATGCCGACCTCGTGGTCGTCGCCGACGGCATCAATAGCCGCTTCCGCCAGAAATACGTCGACCATTTCGCGCCCGAGGTCGACCTGCGCAGCAACAAGTTTGCCTGGATGGGCTCGACCAAGCCGCTCGACGCCTTCACCTTCATCTTCCAAGAGACGGAGTGGGGGCCGTTCATCGCGCATGCCTATCAATATGAGGTAGGCCACTCGACCTGGATCTTCGAGACCGACCCGGCGACGTTCGAACGCGCAGGCTTGTCCGGGCTTGACGAGCGGCAATCCGCCGAGCGCATGAAGCAGATCTTCGGATGGTTCCTCGGCGATCATCCGCTGCTGACGAACCGCTCGATGTGGCGCAATTTTCCGATGATCCGCAGCAAGCGCTGGGTCAGGGACAACATGGTGCTGCTCGGCGACGCCAAGGCCAGCGCGCATTTCTCGATCGGCTCCGGCACCAAGCTTGCGATGGAGGATGCGATCGCGCTGGCGGACGCCATGCAGCGCGCGCCCGAGGTCGCGGCCGCGCTCGACGCCTACGAGCACGGTCGGCGCGAGGAGGTCGAGAAGACCCAGCACGCCGCCGACGTCTCGCTGGTGTGGTTCGAGCACGTCGACCGCTTCTGGCAATTCGACCCGGTGCAGTTCGCCTTCGGCGTGATGACGCGGGCGAAAGCGATCACCTATGACAACCTCACGCTTCGCGCGCCTGACTTCGTCGCCGAGGTCGACAAGGCCTTCGCGAAGCAGGTCCATGCCAAGGGCTTTGATGTCGATCTCGACAAGCCCGCGGCGCCGATGTTCCAGCCGCTGCGCCTGCGCGAAATGACCATCGCCAACCGCGCGGTGGTGTCGCCGATGTGCATGTATTCGGCCGAGGAGGGCATGCCCGGTGATTTTCATCTGGTACATTACGGCTCGCGCGCGATCGGCGGCGCGGGACTGATGTTTACCGAGATGACCTGCGTCGGCCGCGATGCGCGCATCACGCCGGGCTGCGCCGGCTTGTGGAATGATGAACAGGAAGCAGCGTGGAAGCGCATCGTCGATTTCGTCCACGCTAACTCGAACACCAAATTCGCGCTGCAACTCGGCCATGCCGGCCGCAAGGGCGCGACCAAGCTGATGTGGGACGGCATGGACCGGCCGCTGGAAGCGGGTGGCTGGGACGTCGTGTCGGCATCGCCTTTGCCCTATTTCCCTGACAGCCAGGTGCCGCGCGAGCTCGATCGCGCGGCGATGAACCGGATCAGGGATGAGTTCCTCGCTGCCGTCGAGCGTGGCGTGCGCTGCCGCTTCGATATGCTGGAGCTGCATTGCGCTCACGGTTATCTGCTGGCGAGCTTCATCTCGCCCCTGACCAACCGGCGCACCGACGCGTATGGCGGCGCGCTGGAAAATCGCCTTCGGTTTCCGCTCGAAGTCTTCAGCGCGATGCGCGCGGCCTGGCCGGCGCACAAGCCGATGTCGGTGCGCATCTCCGCGACCGACTGGGCCGAGGGCGGCATCACCGGTGACGACGCGGTGCTGATTGCCCGCGCCTTTGCCGAGGCCGGCGTCGACCTCGTCGACGTCTCGACCGGGCAGACCGTGCGCGAGGCGCAGCCGATCTATGGCCGCATGTTCCAGACGCCGTTCTCCGACCAGGTTCGCAACGAAGCCCGCGTCGCCACGATGTGCGTCGGCAACATCACCACCGCCGACCAGGTCAACACTATCCTAGCCGCCGGCCGCGCCGACCTCGTCGCGCTCGGCCGCCCGCATCTGGTCGACCCCGCCTTCACCACCAAGGCGGCGGCCTGGTACGGTGCTGACGTGTTCTGCCCGCCGCAATATCTGCCGGGCAAGGAGCAGATTGTCCGCAATAGCGTGCGGGACCGGCAGGATTTCGAGGACCTCAAAATTAAGGCTAAGCCGAAGACCCGCGCCGAGCTGAAAGCGGAGGCTGCGAAGCCGCTTGCGGCGGAGTGAGGGGCCATGCCACGCTAGCCGTACCGGGTTGCCAGTGGAGGTGGGGCGATGAAGGCGATCATTGTCGGCGGCGGTATCGGCGGCTTGACCACCGCCTTGATGTTGCGGGCGCGCGGCATCGATTGTGAGCTGTTCGAGCAGGCGGACGCCGTCCGTGAGCTCGGCGTCGGCATCAACACCCTGCCGCACGCGATCCGAGAACTGGCGCAGCTCGGGCTGCTCGACAAGCTCGACCAGGCCGCGATCCGTACCCATGAGCTGTTCTACCTGACCCGGCACGGCCAGCAGGTCTGGCACGAGAAGCGCGGGCTCGATGCCGGCCACGAGGTGCCCCAATTCTCCATCCATCGCGGCCGGCTGCAGGGTGTGATCCATCAAGCCGTGATCGAGCGGCTGGGCGCGGAGAAGCTTCACACCGGCTGCCGGCTCGGAGCCTTCACCCAGGACGAGAGCGGCGTCACGGCCCATTTCTTCGACCGCACCGGCGCCCATATCCGCACCGTGCGTGGCGATATTCTGATCGGCGCCGACGGCATTCATTCCAAGGTCCGCCAGACGCTGTTCCCGAACGAAGGGCCGCCCTGCTGGAACGGGCTGATGCTGTGGCGCGGCGCCATCGACTGGCCGGTGTTCCTGACCGGGCAATCCATGATCATCGCCGGCGGCCTCAACGCCAAGGCGGTGGTCTATCCGATCGCCGAAGGCTCCAGCCCGGCAAGCCGGCTCACCAATTGGGCGGTGCTGGTCCGCCTTGGCGACGGCAGCGCCCCGCCGCCACGCCGCGAGGACTGGTCGCGGCTCGGCCGCGCTGACGAGTTGATGCCGCATGTCCAGGGCTTCTCGATTCCCCAGGTCGACTTCGGTGCGCTGGTGCGCGCCACGCCCGAGTTCTGGGAATATCCCTGCTGCGATCGCGATCCGTTGCCCTATTGGACCAGCGGCCGCATCACGTTGCTCGGCGACGCCGCGCATCCGATGTACCCGGTCGGCTCCAACGGCGCCTCGCAGGCGATCCTCGATGCCCGAGCGCTGGCCGACGCGCTGGCTCACGCCGAACATCCGCGCCAGGCGCTGGCCGCTTACGAGCAGAAGCGGCTGCCGATGACGAGCGAGATCGTCGCATCCAACCGCCGTGGCGGCCCGGAGGGGGTGATCGATGCGGTCGAGCAGCTCGCGCCGCAGGGCTTTTCCGACATCGACACCATCCTCAACTATGAGGCCCGCGAGGCGATCGTGCGCGGCTACGCCACCCGGGCCGGCTTTGCCGCACGCATGGTGACGCGGCAAGCCTCCTAGCATCAGAATTACTGCGGCGGGGGCGGCAGGAAGTGGATGTTGTGCTCGGCCGCGAGCTTCACGACGTCCTCCGGGTTCTGCTCGCGCATGTTGTGGATCGCCCAGAACAAATCGTACAGCCGGCGCGTCGGCGACACCCAGAACAGCGTCTTCGCGCTCTGCTGTGACTTGTTGAAGATGCCGTGCGGCTTGCCCATCGGCAGCCGCACCGTATCGCCGGCGGTGGCGTAGTCCTCGGCGCCATCGAGGAAAAAGTCGAGCCGGCCCTCCAGGATGTAGAGATATTCGTCCTGGTCCGGATGGATGTGCGGCGGCACGAAGGTGCCGACGGGGAAAGTCGCATGCCAGGAGAAACTGTGCTCGGTGCGGGTCTTCGGCACGTAGATCTGGCCGAGGATGTTCCAGGTGATGCCCTGCATGCCCTCATTGGCGCGGGTAATGCCGGCGATTTCGGGATGGCTCATCGATTTGACTCCTTCGGTTCTGATCGCTCGGCCTATTTGGCCACGCAGTCCTTGGCGTAGCGGTCGCCGTCATTCTCGAATACCTTCTGTACGATCTCGGTCTGGAATTTTCCATCCGGCCGCTTCGCGACCTTGGTCAGGTAAAAGTCCTGGATCGGATAGCCGTTGGTGTTGAACCTGAACGCGCCGCGCAATGAGGTGAAATCGGCCTTCTTCAGCGCCGCCGCCACCGCATCCTTGTTGCCGAGATCGCCCTTCACGGCCTTCACCGCGCTGTCGATCAAAAGTGCGGCATCGTAGGCCTGCATCGCGTAAGTGCCCGGCACGCTGTTATAGGCGGCCTCATAGCCGGCGACGAACTTCTTGCTGGCGGGATTGTCGAGATTGGGCGCCCAGTCGGCACCGCCGAACATGCCGACGGCCGCGTCCTGCTGCGCCGGCAGGGTCGATTTATCGACGGTGAACGCTGAGAGCACCGGGATGTTGAGGCCGGCCTGCTTGTACTGCTTGACCAGATTCACGCCCATGCCGCCGGGCATGAAGGTGAAGATCGCATCCGGCTTTTGCGATGCGATTTTGCTAAGCTCCGGCTGGAAGTCGAGCGTGTTGAGCGGCACGTAGGATTCCTCCGTGATCTCGCCCTTGTAGTCGAGCTTGAAACCTGCGGCCGAATCGCGCCCGGCCTGATAGTTGGGCAGGAGCAGATAGACCCGTTTATAGCCGCGATCCTGCGCCACCTTGCCGAGGATCTCGTGCACCTGGTCGTTCTGGTAGGATGTCACATAGAAGAAAGGGCTGCATTCCTTGCCGGCGTAGCTCGACGGCCCGGCATTCGGGCTGATCAGGAAGGTCTTGCTCTCGACGACAGGGCGATGGATCGCCTGCAACATGTTGGAAAAAATCGGCCCGACCACGAAATCGACCTTGTCGCGCTCCAGCAGGCCCTTCACCTTGGTGATCGCAGCATCCGGCTTGAGCTCGTCATCGGCAACGACGACCTCGACCTCGCGGCCGCCCATCTTGCCGCCGAGATCCTTGACCGCGAGGTTAAAGCCGTCACGGACCTGCTGGCCGAGCGCAGCGGCCGGTCCCGACAAGGTGACGATGATGCCGATCTTGAGCTTGTCGGCGGCCAGCGCCGGCTGCATGGCTGCGCCGGCGAGAAGCGCAAGGCCGACCAGCTTCGAACTCGTTTTCATGACAACTCCCCCAGATTGACGCTTTTGCACGGTGCTGTTGCACTCGGCCAGATCATGCTGACCTCTCAAGCCTAATCCGATGCAGCCCTTTGCTGCAAGCGAGAGGCTGCGTGCGAGCAGGACACGGGCCGGCGCATGCAAGCGCCGCGCCAATTGCTTGAAGCCTAAAAGAATAGCCGTCGTGAGGTGCAGGGTTGCCGTGACACATGTTTTCTCTTGCCCGGCGAACGCATTGAAGGTCAAAGTCATCGTCATCCCTTTCGCCCGTGCAAATGAAGCCGTCATGACCCTCGATTCCGAAACCAAGGCCGTCGAGTTGCCCGAGCACCACGCCGAGGAGCTGCGGCTGTGGCTGCGGCTTCTGACCTGCACGACCCTGATCGAGGGCGAGATCCGCACCCGCCTGCGCGAGCGGTTCGACGTGACCCTGCCGCGCTTCGACCTGATGGCGCAGCTCGACAAGGCGCCCGATGGCATGACATTGTCGGATGTCTCCAAGCGCATGATGGTGTCGAACGGCAATGTGACCGGGCTAGTCGAGCGCCTGGTCGAATTGGGCCATCTCGATCGCCGCACCTCGGACACCGATCGCCGCGTGCAGGTGATCCGGCTGACCAAGCTCGGCCGCGCCGAGTTTCGCAGGATGGCGGCCGAGCACGAGGTCTGGATCGCCGATATCTTCGGCGACCTCTCGGAGAAGGAGGTCCGCGACCTGATGCGGCTGCTGGCGAAGACAAAAGGTTCCGCGCAGAGGGCTGTGCAGCGGCGGGAACAATGAGCGTGAGCGGCACTGACGCGGTCGACTACGAGGTCGAGTACAACAACCGGGCCCGGGTGCCGGAAAACCCGCAACTGATGGCTGGATGGGCACGGGACGCCGCGGCCTATCGCGAGCAGAAGGCGCCGCGGCGGCTGGCTTACGGCACGGGACCACGCAACACCATCGACCTGTTCGAGGCCGACGGGGATGGCGCAATCGTCGTGTTCATCCATGGCGGCTATTGGCAGGCGCTGGACGGCTCCTCCTTCAGCCATTGTGCACGCGGGCTGAACGCGCATGGCATCGCGGTCGCGGTGCCGACCTATGATCTCTGTCCGCAAGTGACGATCGACACCATCATCCGGGAGATGCGCGAGGCCGCGCGGACGCTGGCGAAGCTTGGCAGGCCGCTCGTCATCAGCGGTCATTCCGCCGGCGGGCATCTCGCGGCCAGCCTGCTTGCGACCGACTGGCGTGCGCTCGACTCCTCGCTGCCGAGCGATCTGGTGCGCGCGGCCTACGGCATCTCCGGCCTGTTCGAGTTGCAGCCGTTGGTCGGCACCTCCGTCAACAAGGCGCTGGGCATGGACCAAGCGTCGGCGCATGCCGCGAGCCCGTTGTTCTGGACACCGCCCGCAGGCAAGAGCCTCGACGCTGTGGTCGGGGGCAATGAGAGCGCCGAATATCTGCGCCAAAGCCGCACCATTGCCGACCGCTGGGGTGCGGCCGGTGTTGCGACGCGCTATGGCGAGGTCGCGGGCGCCAATCATTTCACCGCGATCGCGCCGCTTGCCGATCCCGATTCGCCCATGGTGCTGCGGCTGAAAGAACTGGCCGGCTGACGACATCAGCCCACAGCGGGCAGTGCACAATCTTCTGCTCTTGCGCGAAAATGCTTTAGGTATAAAATATTGAGGCTTGAAACGTGCCGGGCGTCCTTTCCAAACGAGGAGCGTGCGATGGCCAATGCTGCCATAGCCCAGGGTCCAGAGAATGCGGCTGTCGCCGCGACCGCCCAAACCTTCACCGCGCATGTCGACACGTTCGCGCGCGATCATCTGCCACCGCGCGAGTTGTGGCCTGACTTCGTCTTCAGCCGGTCCGAGCTGCAATATCCGCCGCGGCTCAATTGCGTGACGCATTTCCTCGACCGTTGGGTCGCGGAAGGGCAGGGTGACGCGCCCTGTATCATCAGCCCTGAGGTCAGCTACAGCTATCGCGAGCTGCAGGCGCTGGTGAACAGGATCGCCAACGTGCTGGTGAACAAGCTCGGCCTCGTCACCGGCGGCCGGGTGCTCCTGCGCTCCGCCAACAATCCGATGATGGTCGCGACCTATCTCGCCGTCATCAAGGCCGGCGGTATCGTGGTCGCCACCATGCCGCTGCTCCGTGCCAAGGAGCTCGCTTATCCGGTCCAGAAGGCAGAGATCGCGCTGGCGCTGTGCGACGGCAAGCTCGCCGATGAGATGGAAAAGACCAAGGCCGTGGCGCCGGCACTGCAGCGCGCGGTCTATTGGGGCAACGGCAAGGCCGAACTCGCTGGAAGCCTTGATGGCCGATGCCAGCCCCGACTTCACGGCTGTCGATACGGCCGCCGATGATCTCTGCCTGATCGCCTTCACTTCGGGCACCACCGGCGATCCGAAGGGGACCATGCATTTCCACCGCGATATGCTCGCGGTCTGCGACAGCTATGCGCATAACGTGCTGCGCGCCGTGCAGAGCGATCGCTTCATCGGCTCGGCGCCGCTCGCATTCACGTTCGGCTTCGGCGGCGTGCTGTTCCCGATGCATATCGGGGCGTCCTATGTCGTGTTGGAAAAGACCGCGCCGGACGAACTGTTGGCCGCGATCGAACGCGACAAGGTGACCATCTGCTTCACCGCGCCGACCGCCTATCGCGCGATGCTGGGCAAGCTTGCGACCCGCGACATTTCGTCCTTGCGCAAGTGCGTCTCGGCCGGCGAGACGCTGCCGAAAGCGACGTTCGACGCCTGGCACAAGGCCACCGGTTTGAAGCTGATGGACGGCATCGGCTCGACCGAGATGCTGCACATCTTCATCAGCGCGGTCGAGGACGAGATCAGGCCGGGTGCGACCGGCAAGCCGGTGCCAGGCTATGAAGCCAAAATCGTCGATGACGAGGGACGCGACCTGCCGCCCGGCGCCATGGGACGACTCGCGGTGCGCGGCCCAACCGGCTGCCGTTATCTCGCCGACGAGCGCCAGCGCAGATATGTCCAGAATGGCTGGAACATCACCGGCGATACCTACCTGATGGATGCCGACGGCTACTTCTGGTATCAGTCGCGTTCCGACGACATGATCGTGTCGTCCGGCTACAACATCGCAGGTCCCGACGTCGAAGCGGCTTTGCTCAGCCATCCGGCTGTCGCCGAATGCGGCGTGGTCGGCGCGCCGGACGAGGCGCGCGGCACCATCGTCAAGGCCTATGTCGTGCTGGCGTCGGGCGCCGAGGCGAGCGACGCGCTGATCGCGGAGCTGCAGGAGCACGTCAAGCGCGAGATCGCGCCGTACAAATATCCGCGCGCGATCGACTTCGTGGCCCAACTGCCGAAGACCGAGACCGGCAAGCTCAAGCGCTTTGCGTTGCGCCAGCTTGCGGCGGCTGCCTCGTCGGGCTTGGCCGCGGAATGAGAAGGAGAGATCAGCGTGAGCACGTTCAAGACACCGACGCTTGCGGTGCTGCCGTCGGCCAAGGTTGATGACAAGGCAGACGCGGAGACAGGTCTGCGCGTGCTGCAGCCGAGCGGCTGGCCGATGCCGAAGGGCTACGCCAACGGCATCAGCGCCGAGGGCCGCATCGTCGTCACCGGCGGCGTGATCGGCTGGGATCAGAATGAGCAACTCGCCGACGGTTTCCTGGCCCAGGCGCGGCAGGTGCTGGCGAACATCGCGGCGATTCTCAGCGAAGGCGAAGCGCGTCCCGAACATCTGGTGCGGCTCACCTGGTATGTCGTCGACATGGACGAGTATCTCGGCAATCTGAAGGAACTCGGCCGGATCTACCGCGAGATCTTCGGCACGCATTATCCGGCGATGGCGCTGGTGCAGGTGGTGCGCCTGGTCGAGAAGGCCGCGCGGCTGGAGATCGAGGCCACGGCGGTGGTGCCGGGGTAGCTTCACATTCGCCTCTCGCTCCGCCGTCGTCCCGGCCTTGCGCCGGGACCCATACTGCGGAAGCTCTCTTAGGCCCGTATGGCTGATACCTTGCGTCATTACATCGGCCGATGGCTATGGATCCCGGCTCGCGCTTCGCTTGGCCGGGACGACGGCGGAATATGAGGCGAGCTCCTTTGTCCTCGCGGCACTACGCACCCGAGCTTTGCTAATTGCATACCCTCTGAAAATGAAGAGGGTGCAGGGAAGACCGGGTATCCGCTGATACCCGCGGCCCCCGTGCGGGAGAAAATGCACGGGGCAGGAACCACAGGCTCAGCCGGACATTCCGGCCTTCCCTGCGCGATCGGGTTACGGCTTATACGTGATCTCCCCGGGGACCGGCGTTCTTGCCCCCGTCGACCACGATGCTCGTCAAAGCACCGCGACTTGATCTCAGCACCGGGAGACCAGGACCACACGATTTCACCGTCCGCGCGCGCGGCACTCGTCAGTTGCCGCAAGCGCGTCCATCGCATCCCGCTTCCACGTATCGTGACGACGCGTACGCCCCTCTTCGATGAGGCGGGACGTGCAAGAGGATCGTCGTGATTTGCCCGACGAGGCAAGCTCGCCCGCCTGCGACATGGTAACGCGACGGGCAGTCACACAGCAGGTCACACAGGGGCGTGCAGTCCAAATGATATCGCGTCATCCTCCGCCGTCGTCCCGGCGAACGCCCGGATCCATAAACACCGAATTCCATGGGACGATCGCCGGAATTCCAACTCGTCTCAACTACATCAGCCGGTGGTTCTGGGGGCCCGGCTCAAGGCCGGGACGACGGCGGTGGTCGATTATCCACGGCCGGGGTGGAGCTACTACTACCGATACGTCGCGACGATGTCGCTGACTGCGCGCTCCAATTGCTGCGCTGTCGCGCATTGACGGACCACATTGCAGAAGGTCTGGTAGCGCGGCATCTCCGAGTCGCCCCAGCCCCAGGTCATGCGGCCCTCGGGGTTGAGCCAGACCAGCCGCTTGGAACGCTCGGAGATGCGTTTGACGATATCGGCGCCGGGATCGAGGTTGTTGCTGCGGGCATCGCCGAGCACGATCACGGTGGTCTGCGGCGTCACCGCGCTCATGAATTCTTTCTCGAAATCGACAAAGGACGAGCCGTAATCCGAAGAGCCGAAGCCGACCTTGCCCATGATCTCCGCCATCGCTTCCTCCGGCGATTTCTTCTCCAGGATCTCGCTGACCTCGATCAAATGGCCGGAGAAGGCAAAGGAGCGGACGTCGCTGACGACCTCATGCAGGCTGTGGATCAGCAGCAAAAAGAAACCCGAGACGCGTGCGACCGAGCCTGAGACGTCGCAGAGTGCGACGATCTTTGGCTTGTCGCGGTGCCGGCGCTTCCAGGCGGTGAGGAAGGGCACGCCGCCCCAGGCGGCGTTGCGGCGAAGCGTACGACGCACATCGAGATGACCGCGGCGTTGTCGTTTGCGCGGTTTGGCATAGCGCTCGCGCAGGCGCCGCGCGATCTGCCGGATCAGCGCGCGCATCTCCTCGACCTGTCGCGGCTCGATCCGTGACAGCGGCGCGTTGCGCAGCACCTCGTGGCGCAAATTCTCCGCTTCCTCGCGGCCATAGAGCGCGAGCGCTTGTGCCACCGCATCACGTACGGTCTCGCGCAGGGCTTCGGTGGCGGCCTGCAGCCGCTCGGCGAGCGGCGGATTGCTCTCCGCCAGCGCGTCGAGGTCGTCACGTAGCCGCTGGATGCCCATCGCCTCCAGCATGCGGCTGGAAAACAGGCCGCGCTGGGTGAAGTAGCGGATCTCGGTCAATCGGGTGGCGCTGGCGGCGTTGGCAATGGCAGCTGAGATTTCGCTGCGGTCCTGCGACAGCAGCATCTGCGCGAGCGGGCCGAGATTGCTGCTCTGCTGGCCGCCGGCACCTTGGAAGGGTTGGGATGCTGCAGGCGCGCCGTCCTGCGCCTCATCCTCGGCATCCTGCGGCGATGCTGGCTCCGCTTGCGCGAAGAACAGGTCGAAGCAGGCGCCGAGCGCCTTCTTCTCATCCTCGCTCTTGGCCAGGGTCAGCAGCAGGGTGTCGCGCAGGACGACGCGATCGGCCACGCCGACGGAGGCCACCGCCCGCATCGCGTCGATGCTTTCTGCCGGCGAGACATGGACGCCGGCGCCGCGTGCGGCCCGAAAGAAGCGATGCAGGTTTTCCTGCATGAGGCTTACCCGAAAATGTTCTGGCGCTGCGCCTTGGCGACGAAGGTCGTCACCTGCGGCATCGCCACCTCGATGTCGGATTCATATTTCAGCAGCACGTTGAGTGTATCGCGAACCACATCATGGCCGAGCTCGGCGGCCTGCAGCAGCACCAGCACGCGCGCCCAGTCGATGGTTTCGCTCACCGACGGCTGCTTCTTCAGGTCGAGAGTGCGGATGTCGTGGATGAAGCCGACCAGCTGCCGACGCAGCGTTTGCGAGATGCCGGGCACACGGCTCTCGACGATGCGCTCCTCCAGCCGCTGCTCGGGGAAGCCGATATGCAGATGCAGGCAGCGCCGCTTCAGCGCGTCGCCAAGATTGCGCTCGCTGTTGGAGGTCAGGATCACGGTCGGCGCGCTCGCGGCCGCGATGGTGCCGAGCTCGGGGATGGTGACCTGGAAATCGGAGAGGATCTCGAGCAAGAGCGATTCGAACTCGGCATCCGATTTGTCGATTTCGTCGATCAGGAGCACGCAGCCCTGCGGCTCCAGCATCGCCTGCAGCAGCGGCCGCGGCTCGACGAACTCGCGGGAGAAGAACACGTCGCCGAAATCATGCAGCTGGTCGAGCGCGGCATGCAGGGTCGCAGCCCCGCTCAGGACTTCGCCGAGCTTGTCCTTCAGGATCTGGGTGTAGAGCAGCTGCTTGGCGTATTTCCACTCATACAGCGCCTTGGCCTCGTCCAGCCCCTCATAGCATTGCAGGCGGATCATCTTCAGGCCGCGCCAGGCGGCGATCGCCTTCGCCAGCTCGGTCTTGCCGACGCCGGCCGGACCCTCGACCAGGATCGGCTTCTCGATCGCCTGCGACAGGTACACCGCGGTCGCGATCTGGCGGCTGGCGATATAGCCCTGGGCGGCGAGGCCGGCTTCGACCGCCTCGATCGAGGCGAGGGCAGAGGTGGGCTTGGGTTCGGCCAAGGACGAGCTCCGAAAGTGCAAGGCCTGACGCGGAGGTCGTAAGCGTTCCCGGCCCATCTGTTGTTTTTCGTAAAGCCCTGACTTTTATCGGCTTTGTGCTATGCCCTCGCTACGCGCCGTGCGCGCGAATGTCCAGTGCAGGTGACGCCGGGCTCCATGCGGGGGCGTGTCGGGTGCCGCAAATCACGCCGAGCGGAATATGAACCGGTCCATCCAGCATCTCGTCGTCTTCCTGGTTCTCGTGGTCGGGGGAGGGTGGATCATCGGCGCGACCAACCTGCCGGGCCCGTGGTATTCAGCCCTGACCAAGCCGCCCTTCACGCCGCCGAACCTGTTGTTCCCGATCGCCTGGACCATTCTCTATGTGCTGGTTGCGATCGCGGGCTGGCGCACTTATGAGCGGGTCGGCAGTGCTGCCGTGATGCAGGTGTGGTGGGGCCAGCTCGTGCTCAATTTCGCCTGGTCGCCGATCTTCTTCACCGCGCATTGGATGGGGCCGGCGCTGGTCGTCATGCTCGCGATGCTGGCGCTGATCATCGTCTTCATCGTCATGCAATGGCGCGAGGACCGCATGGCCGCGTGGCTGTTCGTGCCCTACGCCTGCTGGGTCGCGTTCGCATCGGTGCTCAATGCGTCGCTGAATGTGCTGAATTGAGATGAGAAGCTTCGGCCAGACGAGATGCGTGGGGTGGGCAAAGGCGCGCAGCGCCGTGCCCACCACCTATCGGCCCGGTCGATCGATGGTGGGCACGCTCTGCTTTGCCCATCCTACAAGACCTCTGTTTGAGATGCAGCTTCGTCTCTCGGCACGTTCGCTGCACCCTCTCCCTTTGCGGGAGAGGGTGGCGACGAGCGTCAGCTCGGCGCCGGGTGAGGGATTCTCTCGGCACACGCGAGCGCGGATAGAGACCCCTCACCCGTCTCGCCGTCGCATTCGCGCCGGCGATCCACCCTCTCCCGCAAGGGGAGAGGGGTGCACCGCGGGTGCCGAGGCAGCCTGCGGTCTCGCACTTTTTATGCGGCTCCGCCCATGAACCTCAAGCAGCTCGAATATTTTGTGCAGGTCGCCGAGCTCGGCTCGTTCAGCAAGGCAGCTAGCGTGCTCGATGTGGCGCAGCCGGCGTTGTCGCGCCAGGTGCGGGCGCTGGAGACCGAGCTGAAACAGCAGCTGTTTGCGCGTAACGGCCGCGGCGTCGCGCTCACCGATGCGGGCAAGCGGCTGTTCGACCACAGCGTCGCCGTGCTGCAGCTCGTCTCGCATGCGCGCGAGGATCTCGGCGCCAGCCGCGATGCGCCAGTCGGCCGCGTCATCATCGGGCTGCCGCCGAGCATCGGCCGCCAGCTCACGCTGCCGCTGATCGACCGCTTCAAGAAGGAGCTGCCGGCGGCACGGCTCGCGATCGTCGAGGGGCTGTCGACCCATATCGTCGAATGGGTGACGACCGGCCGCATCGATGTCGGCATGGTCTATAATCCCGAGGCGCAGCCCGGGCTCGAGATCACGCCGCTGCTGCAGGAGGCGCTCGGCCTCGTCAGCCATGCGCCGAAGGGCAAGCGGCGGGTCACCACGCCGCTGCCGATGGCCGAGCTGTCGCGCTACCGGCTGATCGTGCCGGAGCGGGTTCATGCGGTGCGGCGGCTGCTCGAAACCCAGGCGGCATTGGCCGGGGTCAAGCTCGACATCGCCTGGGAAGTCTCGAGCGTGCCCTCGATCATCGATCTGGTCTGCGCCGGCTATGGGCACGCGGTGCTGACCGCGAGCGGGGTCGCGGCCTCGGGCCGTGGGGCGCAGCTTGCGATCCGCCGGCTGGTCGATCCGACGCCGACCAGCGTGCTGTGCCTCGTCACCTCGGCGCACAAGCGGCCGACGCCGCTCGGCCAGCGCACCATGACGATGGCATCGAGCCTGATCCGCAAGCTCAAGCTATAATCGTTCCAATCCCGTTTCAGCATGGCTCGCGCGAAAAGTCATGCCATATCGTAATATCTGTTATAGGCGGCCGGCGCTGGCGGGAACAGCCGCGAGGCGTCAGAGTGCAGGCTACCCACCGTCGAATCCGGGCGGCGACTTCAGGCCGCGAGCGCTTCCGCCTGCACGGCGCGGCGGGAGCCGCGACGCCCCTCTTGCCGCGGAGCAGACGGAAGCCTATGCGACGCCTTATCATCAAAGGCGCAAGACAGACCGGATCGCAGCGAAATGCATCCGCCGGTTGAGGAGACTGCCAAGTGATCATCGATGTGCACGGCCACTACACCACCGCGCCGAAGGCGCTGGAGGATTGGCGCAACCGCCAGATCGCGGGCATCAAGGATCCCTCGGCGATGCCCAAGGTCATCCGAGCTCAAGATCAGCGACGACGAGCTGCGCGAGAGCATCGAGAGCAACCAGCTCAAGATGATGAGGGAGCGCGGCAGCGACCTCACCATCTTCTCGCCGCGCGCCAGCTTCATGGCGCACCACATCGGCGACTTCCAGGTGTCCTCGACCTGGGCCGCGATCTGCAACGAGCTCTGCTATCGCGTCAGCAAGCTGTTTCCCGGACAATTTCATCGGCGCGGCGATGCTGCCGCAGTCGCCGGGCGTCGACCCGCAGACCTGCATTCCCGAGCTGGAGAAGTGCGTCAAGGAGTACGGCTTCGTCGGCATCAACCTGAACCCCGATCCGTCGGGCGGCCACTGGACCTCCCCGCCGCTGTCCGACCGGCACTGGTATCCGATCTACGAGAAGATGGTCGAACTACGACATCCCGGCGATGATCCATGTCTGACCAGTTGCAACGCCTGCTTCCACACCACCGGCGCGCATTACCTGAACGCCGACACGACGGCGTTCATGCAGTGCCTGACCTCGGACCTGTTCAAGGATTTCCCGACGCTGCGCTTCCTGATCCCGCATGGCGGCGGCGCGGTGCCGTATCACTGGGGCCGCTTCCGCGGGCTGGCGCAGGAGATGAAGAAGCCGCTGCTGAAGGATCATCTGCTGAAGAACATCTTCTTCGACACCTGCGTCTATCACCAGCCGGGCATCGACCTGCTGACCAAGGTGATCCCGGTCGACAACATCCTGTTCGCCAGCGAGATGATCGGCGCGGTGCGCGGCATCGATCCCGAGACCGGCTTCTACTACGACGACACCAAGCGCTACATCGAGGCGCGCCAATCTCACCGCCGAGCAGCGTCACCAGATCTACGAAGGCAACGCGCGGCGGGTGTTCCCGCGGCTCGACGCCGCGCTGAAGGCCAAGGGTAAGTAATTTAAGGGCAGGCGACCATGAGCACACCGATGAACAACCTCGGCATCGTCAAGAAGCAACATCACCCGCGCCGACAAGGCCGCGGTCGAGAAGCTTGCCAAGTTCGGCGTCGCGACCATGCATGAGGCGATGGGCCGCGTCGGCCTGATGCAGCCGCTACATGCGGCCGATCTATCCGACCGCGACCATGTGCCGGCACGGCGGTGACCGTGCTGCTGCAGCCCGGCGACAACTGGATGATGCATGTCGCGGCCGAGCAGATCCAGCCGGGCGACGTCGTGGTCGCCGCCTGCACGGCCGAGAACACCGACGGCTTTTTCGGCGACCTGCTGGCGACCAGCTTTCGGCCCGCGGCGCCAAGGGGCTGGTCATCGACGGCGGCGTGCGCGACGTCGCCGATCTCACCGAGATGGAGTTCCCGGTTTCTCGCGCGCGATCTGCGCGCAGGGCACGGTCAAGGCGACGCTCGGCTCGGTCAACATCCCCGTGGTCTGCGCCGGCGTCGCGGTCAATCCGGGCGACGTGATCGTCGCCGACGACGACGGCGTCGTCGTGGTGCCGGCGGCGATCGCGCAGCAGGCGGCCGAGGCGGCGGCGGCGCGCGAAGCCAACGAAGGCGAGAAGCGCGAGAAGCTGGCGTCCGGCGTGCTCGGGCTCGACATGTACAAGATGCGCGAGCCGCTGGCGAAGGCCGGGCTCAAATATATCGATTGATCCATGGCCAACAAGCTTCCAACCAGTGGCATGTCGGGCTGATCGGCTATGGCGAGGTCGGCCGGATCCTCGCCGAAGATCTGCGCAAGGACGGCGTGCGCGTCTCGGCCTATGACATCAAGCTCGCCGATGATCGCGCCGCGCCGCTGCGCGAGCACGCCGCCGGGATCGGCGTCACGCTGGCGGGCTCGCATGCCGAGCTGGCGTCGCAGGCCGATTTCATCGTCTCGGCTGTGACCGCGAGCCAGGACGTAGCGGTGGCGCAGGCCTGCGCGCCGGCACGATCAAGCCGGGCGCCTGGTTTCTCGACTTCAACTCGGCCTCGCCAGGCGCCAAGCAGCGCGCGGCCGCGCTGATCGATGGCGGCCGGCGGCCGTTACGTCGAGGGCGCGGTGATGACCTCGGTGCCGCCGTATCGCATCAAGGTGCCGCTGCTGCTCGGCGGCGCCGGCGCGCGCGAGCTGGCGCCGCTGCTCAACGATCTCGGCTTTGCGGCCAAGGCCCGCCAGCGACAAGCTCGGCGTCGCCTCGGCGACCAAGATGTGCCGCAGCATCATGATCAAGGGCCTGGAGGCGATGGTGATCGAGGCCTTCACCACCGCGCGCGCCTATGGCGTCGAGGACGCGGTGCTGGCCTCGCTGAAGGAGACCTTTCCCGGCATCGATTGGGAGAAGCAGGGCGCCTATTTCTTCCAGCGCGTGATCGAGCACGGCCGCCGCCGCGCCGAGGAGGTGCGCGAAGTGGCCGAGACCGTGCGCGACATCGGGCTGACGCCGTGGTCGGCGCGAAGGCACCGCCGAGCGCCAGGCCTTCGTCGCCGATCTCGCCGATGAAGGCTTGTTCGGCATCAAGGGCACGAAGGAATTTGCGCGCAGCGCGGACTGGCGCACCGAGGCCGACCGCATTCTCGCACAACGGTCGAACGTCCAAGGAGTGATGGACGAGCATGGAATTTCAGAAAACACCCGGCTGGCTCGACTGGTATCGACGGCCCGTCGAAGCCGCGCTTCAAGGTGCCGGCCGGCAGCGTCGACGCGCATTGCCATGTGTTCGGCCCCGGCGCCGAATTTCCGTTATGCGCCGGAGCGCAAATACACGCCCTGCGACGCCTGCAAGCAGCAGCTCTTCGCGCTGCGCGACCATCTCGGCTTCGCCCGCAACGTGGTCGTGCAGGCGACCTGCCACGGCGCCGACAACCGCGCGATGGTCGACGCGCTGCGTGCATTCGAGCGGCAGGGCGCGCGGCGTCGCGACCGTGCAAGCGCGAGCGTCACCGACGCCGAGCTGAAGGCGACTGCACGACGCCGGGCGTGCGCGGCGTGCGCTTCAACTTCGTCAAGCGCCTGGTCGATTTCACGCCGAAGGACGAACTGATGGAGATCGCCGGCCGCATCGCCAAGCTCGGCTGGCATGTCGTGATCTATTTCGAGGCGGTCGACCTGCCCGAGCTGTGGGACTTCTTCACCGCGCTGCCGACCACCGTCGTGGTCGATCACATGGGCCGGCCCGATGTGACCAAGCCGGTCGACGGGCCGGAGTTCGCGCTGTTCCTGAAGTTCATGCGCGAGCACGACGAACGTCTGGTCCAAGGTGAGCTGCCCGGAGCGGCTGTCGGTGTCGGGTCCGCCGGCGCTGAACGGCGAGCAGAACGCCTATCGCGACGTGGTCCCGTTCGCGCAAGCGCATCGTCGAGGACTTTCCCGGATCGCGTGCTGTGGGGCACCGACTGGCCGCATCCCAACCTGAAGGACCACATGCCCGACGACGGGCTGCTGGTCGATTTCATTCCGCATATCGCGACGACGCCGGAGCTGCAGCACAAGCTCCTGGTCGACAATCCGATGCGGCTCTACTGGCCCGAGGATCAAGAGGAGACTGACCGATGTCGCTCGACAAACCCTATCATGGACGTTCCCGGCACGACCGTCTTCGACGCCGAGCATGTCGCGCAAGGGCTATCAGCTGAACCAGTTCTGCATGTCGCTGATGAAGGCGGAGAACCGCGCCCGCTTCAAGGCCAACGAGCGCGCCTATCTCGACGAATGGCCGATGAGCGAGGAGCAGAAGCAGGCGGTGCTCGACCGCGATCTCAACCGCTGCATCGCGCTCGGCGGCAACATCTATTTCCTCGCCAAGATCGGCGCGACCGACGGCAAGAGCTTTCAGCAGATGGCCGGCAGCATGACCGGCATGACCGAGGAAGAATATCGCGACATGATGGTCAAGGGCGGCCGCTCGGTCGAGGGCAACCGCGATCGGCGAGCACGGCGACGCGCAGCAGCCAAGAAGGACTGACATGGCCCGCATCACCGCATCGCTCTACACCTCGCACGTCCCGGCCATCGGCGCCGCCCTCGACCTCGGCAAGACCCAGGAGCCCTATTGGGAGCCGGTGTTCGCACGGCTACGAGTTCGCCAAGCAGTGGGAGAAGGAGCAGAAGCCCGACGTGATCTTCCTGGTCTACAACGATCACGCCACCGCCTTCAGCCTCGACATGATCCCGACCTTCGCGATCGGCACCGGGCCGGAGTTCAGCCGGCCGACGAGGGCTGGGGCGCCGCGCCCGGTGCCGAAGGTGATCGGCCATCCGAAGCTCGCCGCGCACATCGCGCAGTCGGTGATCCAGCACGATTTCGATCTGACCATCGTCAACAAGATGGACGTCGACCACGGCCTCACCGTGCCGCTCAGCCTGGTGTTCGGCGCAGGTCGACGCCTGGCCGTGCCCGATCATCCCGTTCGCGGTCAACGTCGTGCAGTATCCGGTGCCTTCGGGGCGCGCGCTGCTTCATGCTCGGCCAGGCGATCCGCAAGGCGATCGAGAGCCTATGACGAGCCGCTCAACGTGCAGATCTGGGGCACCGGCGGCATGAGCCATCAGCTGCAGGGCCCGCGCGCCGGCCTGATCAACCAGGAATGGGACAACGCGTTCCTCGACCAGCTGATCGACGATCCCGAGGGCCTGTCGCAAGATGCCGCATATCGACTATGTGCGCGAGGCGGGCTCGCGAGGGCATCGAACTCGTGATGTGGCTGATCGCGCGCGGCGCGCATGAGCGACGTCAAGATGGCGGCAAGGCAAGGCGCCGAAGGTGCGGCATCGCTTCTATCACGTGCCGGCGACCAACACCGCGGTCGGCCATCTGATTCTGGAGAACAACTGATATGGCCAAGACCATCAAAGTCGCGCTGGCCGGCGCCGGCGCGTTCGGCATCAAGCATCTCGACGGCATCAAGAACATCGACGGCGTCGAGGTGGTCTCGCTGGTCGGCCGCAGGCTCGAGCAGACCAAGGAGGTCGCCGACAAATACGGCATCGGCCATGTCTCGACCGAGCTCGCCGACAGCCTGAAGCTGCCGGAGGTCGACGCCGTCATCCTCGTGCACGCCGACCCAGATGCATGCGGCGCAGGCGATCGACTGCCTCAAGGCCGGCAAGCATGTGCAGGTCGAGATTCCGCTCGCCGACTCGCTGCAGGGACGCGCAGGCGGTGGTCGATCTGCAGAAGAAGACCGGGCTGGTCGCGATGTGCGGCCACACCCGCCGCTTCAACCCCAGCCACCAGTTCGTGCACAAGCAAGATCCAGGCCGGCGAATTCCACATCCAGCAGATGGACGTGCAGACCTATTTCTTCCGCCGCACCAACATGAACGCGCTCGGCCAGCCGCGCAGCTGGACCGACCATCTGCTGTGGCACCACGCCGCGCACACGGTCGACCTGTTCGCCTATCAGGCGCGGCTCGCCGATCGTGAAGGCCAATGCGGTGCAGGGGCCGATCCACCCGGACGCTCGGCATCGCCATGGACATGTCGATCCAGCTCAAGGCCGCGAACGGCGCGATCTGCACGCTGTCGCTGTCGTTCAACAATGACGGGCCGCTCGGCACCTTCTTCCGCTACATCGGCGACACCGGCACCTACATCGCCCGCTACGACGATCTCTTCAACGGCAAGGAAGAGAAGATCGACGTCTCCAAGGTCGACGTCTCGCATGAACGGCATCGAGCTGCAGGACCGCGAATTCTTCGCCGCGATCCGCGAAGGCCGCGAGCCGAACGCCAGCTGTCGCCCAGGTGCTGCCGTGCTATCAGGTGCTGCACGATCTGGATCAGCAGCTGGCGCACGGGTGAGCTGTTCGCCGCCGTAGTAGGGTGGGCAAAGCGGTGGCGTGCCCACCGCGCGATTGCAACGAAGGACGGTGGGCACGGCGCATTCGCGCCTTTGCCCACCCTACGCACTGAACATCAGTGCCGTCATTGCGAGGAGCGAAGCGACGAAGCAATCCAGACTTTCTTGCTGGCTCTGGATTGCTTCGCTTCGCTCGCAATGACGGAGACTGAGTTTATTCCCCCCGCACCACCTTCTCCCGAAACCGCCTTGGCGATAGCCCCGTTGCGCCCGCAAACAGCCGGCTGAAATATGCCGGATCATTGAAGCCGAGCGCGTAGGCGATCGTCGACACCGGCAGGTTGGTGTAGACGAGGTTGCGCCGCGCCTCGCGGACGACGCGCTCCTGGATCAGCTCCAAGGCCGCGTGCCCGGTCGCGGCCTTGGTCAAGCGGCTGAGATGGGTCGGGCTGATCGACAGCGTCGCCGCATAGTCGGCGACCGACCAATGTTCGAGAAAGTGCTGCTCCAGCAGTGCCTCGAAGCGCCGGAACAAATCTGTGGCGCCGGTGCTCTCGGCGGTCTTGTCGGCTAGCTCGCGCGCAACCAGGCCCAGCAAGGCTGATGTCAGCGCCCGCAACAGATGGGCGCGGGCAAAATGCCGCCCGCTATATTCCGCATGGATCTGAGCCATCAGGCTGCGCATCTGCGCGGTGGCGCCGATCACGCGCGATTCCGCCAGCGCCCGCCATAACCCTTCGGTCGGCGCCAGCGCCTCGTCCAGCATCTCGATCGCGATCGTCAGCACGAAACCCTGCATGCCCGGGACGAAGGTGAAGCCATGGACGTGACCGGTCGGCACGTTGACCACCCGCATCGCCTTCAACGGATACACCTGTCCCTCGAGCGTCGCTTCGCCCGCGCCCTTCTCGACCAACAGAAGCTGGTGCAGCCGCGCATGGCGGTGCGGCGTGAACTGCCACCCGGTCAGTTGCGATCGGGCCGCGATGGTTTCGCAATGCACGACGTCAGGCAGATCGCCGGCCTCGCCGAACAGCGGATAGGTGCGGATCGTAGACTGGGTTTCGGTCAGACGGGGCATGTTCGATTTGTACAAGATAAAGCGCAGTTGATCCATTCAATACAGGCCAAAACGGGCTAGATTCGTCCAATAGCCAAAAACGGTCCTGCGGAGGAAACCATGCGCGTTCAGGTCTGCATTATCGGCGGTGGACCGTCGGGCCTGCTGCTGTCCCAGCTCCTGCATCTGCAGGGCATCGATACGATCGTGCTGGAGAAGTCGAGCCGCGACCATGTGCTGTCGCGCATCCGCGCCGGCGTGCTGGAGCACGGCTTTGCCGAACTGATGCGCGAGGCGCAATGCGGCGAGCGCATGGACCGCGAGGGCGAGATCCATCACGGCTTCAACATCGCCCATGACGGCGTGCTCGACCGCATCGACCTGCACAAATATTCCGGCGGCAATTCGGTGCTGGTCTACGGCCAGACCGAAGTGACGCGCGACCTCTATGAGGCGCGGGACCGGCTCGGCGGCAGGATCGTACACAATGCGGCCGACGTGCAGCCGCATGATATCGCCACGGACGCGCCGTTCGTCACCTATCGCAGCGGCGACCAGACTATCCGTATCGATTGCGACTACATCATCGGCGCCGACGGCTTCCACGGCGTCAGCCGCAAATCGATCCCGCAGGACAAGCTCACCGAATATGAGCGGGTCTATCCGTTCGGCTGGCTCGGCGTGCTGTCGCGAACCAGGCCGATCAATCCGGAGCTGATCTACGTCAAGCATGAGCGCGGCTTTGCGCTGTGCTCGATGCGCTCGCAGGTGTTGAGCCGCTATTACATCCAGGTGCCGCTGTCGGACAAGGTCGAGGCGTGGGGCGACGATGCCTTCTGGGACGAGTTGAAGCGTCGCTTGCCGCCGCACGTCGCGGCTGAACTGATCACCGGTCCCTCGATCGAGAAGAGCATCGCGCCGCTGCGCAGCTATGTCGCCGAGCCGATGCGCTACGGAAGGCTGTTTCTGGCCGGCGACGCCGCGCACATCTTCCCGCCGACCGGCGCGCGCGGGCTGAACAGCGCCGCCTCCGACATCTATTATCTCTATCACGGCCTGGTCGATCACTACAAAAAGGGTGACGACAAGGGGCTGGACGGTTATTCGCAGCGTGCGCTGGCACGGATCTGGAAGGCGCAGCGCTTCTCCTGGTGGATGACGATGCTGCTGCATCGTTTCCCCGATCGCCTTTCTTATGAGGACAGGCTGCAGGACACGGACATGACCTATCTGTTTTCGTCGGAGGCGGCACAGCGCTCGCTGGCGGAGAACTATGTCGGCCTGCCGTTCTAGTGATCGATATTATCTTGACGATTGAACTGCGATTGCGCAGATTGCGGTGCGCTCCCTCTCCCGTTCTTACGGGGAGAGGGCTGGGGTGAGGGGCAGACACGCGATCGGTGTAAGTGATTAGACCTGCACCCCCTCACCCGATCGCTTCGCGATCGACCTCTCCCCGCAAGCGGGGCGAGGTTACAGCTCGTATGCTGGGCCGTTGGGCAAACAAGATCCCGACAAAGGGACACATGAGGAGGAGATAAAGATGACAGAGTGGATGAACGCGCGCGTGCGTGCGGCGCGGGCTTGATGCTGGCGCTGTTGGCATCGCCTGCATTCGCCGACAGTCTTGCCGGCGATGCGGCTGCGACCTGCAGCGGCCTTGCGGGTCCTGCGCAAAACGGCATGAAGATCGATTCTGCCACCATGCAGGCGCCGTCCACGATCTCGGTTGTCGAGAAAGCCGGCTCGCCGGCCGCGCGCGTCGTGCCGGCCAATCCGGCCTTCTGCAAGGTGCTAGGGCATATTGATCCCCGGGATCCAGCTGCGCCGCCGATCAAGTTCGAGGTCAATTTGCCTACCGACTGGAACGGTCGCTCGCTGCAATATGGCGGCGGTGGCTTTAACGGCGTCCTGATCACGGGGCTCGGTCTGCCGCCGGCCTATCCGTTCGACAAGGCCTCGCCGCTGGCGCGCGGCTTCGTTACCTACGGCACAGATTCCGGCCACGAGGCCAAGCCCGGTGAACCGCCGCAGGTGTTCGCGCTCAACGACGAAGCGTTCGAGAACTTTTCGCACCTTGCCTACAAGAAGGTGCATGACGCCGCCGTGGACGTGATGCAGCGGGCGTACGGCAAGAAGCCCGCCAGGATGTACTTCATGGGCTCGTCGGAAGGCGGTCGCGAGGCGCTGACCATGGCGCAGCGCTACCCCGATGATTTCGACGCCATCTTCGCCCGCGCGCCCGTCATCAATTGGGCCGGCCTGCAGCACGCCGGCACGCGCAGCGGACTCGTGACCATGGGCGCGGGCTGGATTGATCCTGCGCAGGTGAAGCTGGTCGCCGATGCCGTACGCAAGACCTGCGACGAGGCCGATGGCGTTGAGGATGGCCTGGTCGAGAATCCCGTCGGCTGCAAGGCGAGCTTCAAGCCGGAGACGCTGCGCTGCACGGCGGGGCAGAGCGGTGATGCATGTCTGACCGACGCCCAGATCAAGGCGATCGACACCTTGCATTCGACCTACAAGTTTCCGTTCGCGCTCGCCAATGGTCTCGACGACTATCCAGGCTGGGGCGTGTCCGGAGAGGATACACCGCCGGCCGCCGCGGCCGGCGGCTGGATCTCCTGGTGGCTAGGAAAAGCGGCGCCGACGTTGCCGCCGAGCCCAGCGAATGGCATTGCCTGGATCTACGGCGCCGGCGGCATCCAATACGTCTTCGCGCGCGATCCGAAGCTGGATGTGACCACCTACAAGCCGGAGGAGCACAAGGCGCGCGTGCTCGAAGTCTCCAACCTGATGGACTCGACCAATCCTGACCTCAGCAGATTCCGTGCGCATGGCGGCAGGCTGGTGATGCTCGAGCATATGGCCGATTACGCGCAGAGCCCCTATGCCGGCATCCGCTATTTCGAGAGCGTCGAGCGCAAGCTCGGCAAGGCCGAGACCGCGGAGTTCGCGCGTCTGTACACCGCGCCGGGCGTCGATCACGTCGGCAGTGGAGCGCCCGCGAATGTCGACATGCTGAGCGTGCTGGTCGAATGGGTCGAGAACGGCAAGGCGCCTGACAACCTCGAAGTAGTGGAGCAGAAGATCGAGCCGCCGGCCTTTGCAGCGACCCGCAGCCTGCCGCTGTGCCGCTGGCCGGCCTGGCCGCATTACAAATCCGGGCCGGTGCAGGAGGCGGGCAGCTTTACCTGCGCACCGTAGCGCTGAGTGCTGCAACCTCAAAAATGAGTTGCGTACCTCAAGAAATCGATTAACCTCCTCTCCCAAAAGGGGGAGGAGATGGACGCGCCGCTGACATTGCGGGATATCGCGCGGCAGGCTGGCGTGAGCCTCGCCACCGTCGATCGCGTGCTGCATAACCGTCCGGGCGTGCGGCCCGACACGGTGCGGCGCGTGAAGGACGCGATGGAGCGCAGCGCGTTTCAGCCGCATGCAGCGGCGTCCGAGCTCGCCCGCACCCGCTCCCGGCGCTTCGTCTTCGTGATGCCCTCCGGCGGCAATCCCTTCATGCAGCAGATCGTGACGCATCTCGACGAGATGGCAGCCTGGCTGTCGGCGCGACGGCTCGCCGTGGAGACGCTGGAAACCGACGTGTTCGACCCGGCCATCCTGTCGGCGAAGCTCGAACAGCTGGTCGGGCAGCCCGACGGCGTCGCGGTGGTCGCGTTCGATCATCCGAGCGTGCGCGCCGCGATCAATGACCTCGTCGATGCCGGTGCCAAGGTCATCACGCTGGTGTCGGACGTGCCGTCATCGCGGCGGCATTATTACGTGGGCATCGACAACATCGCTGCCGGCCGCGCTGCCGGTGCGTTGATCGGCCGCTTCGTTGGCGTGCGGCAGGGCCAAATTGCGATCATCGCCGGCTCGCAAGGCCTGCGCGATCATGCCGAGCGCATCTTCGGCTTCAATCAGGTGCTCGCGTCCGAATATGCACACCTAAAGGTGCTACCGGTCGTCGAGGGCCATGACGAAGACGATCGCTCCGAGCGCCTGACGACGCAGTTGTTGCGAGAGCATCGTGACATCGTCGGACTCTACAATGTCGGGGCCGGCACATCGGGCGTGGCGAGGGCATTGAGCGACTCCGGTCGCGCCGGCGACATCATGTTCGTCGGTCACGACGTGACAACGGCGACGCGCAAGCTGCTGTTGAACGGCGTGATGGATGCGGCGATCTCGCAAAACCCGGGACACGAGGCGCGCGCAGCGGTGCGCGTGCTGCTCGCGCTCGCCCGTGGCGAGCCGATCCTGAGCGAACAGGAGACGATCCGCATCGACATCGTGATGCGGGACAATCTGCCGTGAATTTGTCGCGGCAGACCGGAACGATGGCGGCGAGAGGACGGCAGATCGTCCGTCGCCAGTGTGAGAGTTGAGGAGGGGTAAGGCGTGTATCTCGGATTGGACGTCGGCACATCCGGCGTGAAGGCAGTGCTGGAAGACGATGCAGGCGTGCTGGTCGCGACCGCGTCGCGCGCGCTGTCGCTGTCCCATCCTGCACCGCTGTGGTCCGAGCAGGATCCGGAAGCCTGGGTCGCGGCCACGATCGGCGCGATCGATGATCTCGCCACGAGCCATCCACATCGAAATCGCCGCTGTGCGCGGCATCGGCCTGTCCGGCCAGATGCACGGCGCAACGCTGCTCGGCAAGGACGGGCAACCGCTGCGTCCCGCGATCCTCTGGAACGACGGCCGCTCGCAGATCGAATGTGGCGAGCTTGAGCTTCGCTGTCCCGAGCTGCATGCGATCGCCGGCAATCTGGCGATGCCCGGCTTTACCGCGCCGAAACTGATATGGGTGGCGAAGCATGAGCCGGATGTGTTCGCCAGGCTCGCAAAGGTGCTGCTGCCGAAAGCCTATGTCCGCTACCGGCTCACCGGCGAGATGGTCGAGGACATGTCGGACGCGGCCGGCACCTTGTGGCTCGATGTCGGCCGGCGCCGCTGGTCGGAGACCGTGCTCGCGGCGACCGGGCTCGACCTCAGCCACATGCCGCGGCTGGTCGAGGGCAGCGAGCCCTGCGCCGAATTGCATCCCGATCTCGCGCGCCGCTGGGGCATGGCGCGCGTAGTCGTCGCCGGTGGCGCCGGCGATTGCGCGGCGAGTGCGATCGGGCTTGGCGCGATCGCGCCGGGCGATGCGTTCCTCTCGCTCGGTACCTCCGGCGTGCTGTTCCGCGTCACCGATCGCTTCGCGCCGCAGCCGGCCTCGGCCGTGCATGCGTTCTGCCACGCGCTGCCAAACCTCTGGCACCAGATGGGCGTGATGCTGTCGGCGGCGGCGTCGCTGTCCTGGCTCGCGCGTATCCTGGAGACGTCGGAGGCCGATCTGCTGGCGCCGCTCGGCACTACGGTGGCGCGCCCGAGTCCGGTGCAGTTCCTGCCTTATCTCGATGGCGAGCGCACGCCGCACAATGACGCCGCTGCGAGCGCCTGCTTCGCCAATCTGCGCAGCGCAGCGGCGCGGCAGGACTTGACGCAGGCCGTGCTCGAAGGCGTCGCCTTTGCCGCGCGCGATATGCTCGTCGCACTCGGCAACAGCGAGCGGCCAATTGCCGAGCTCGATTTCGTCGGCGGCGGCTCGCGCTCGGCGCTGTGGGCGCAGATCGCAGCCGATGTGCTCGGCATCGTCGTGCACCGGGTCGAGGAGGGCGAGGTCGGCGCGGCCATGGGCGCGGCGCGCCTCGGCCGCTTGGCCGCCACCGGCGCGGATCCCGCCGAGGTCTGCCGCCGCCCGCAGCGGTTGGCCAGCTTCGAGCCGCGCGCCGGGCTGGTCGACGCCTACGACGAGTCCTACGCGCGCTGGCGCAAACTCTATCCTGCCTTGAAAGAGTGCTCGTGATGAACGCAACAGCTTCCTTTTTCCAGACCCAAGCCCCGATCGCCTATGGCGGCGCGGACGCGAAGAGTCCGCTCGCCTTCCGCTGGTACGACAAGGACCGTGTCGTGGGCGGCAAGCGGCTGGAGGACCATCTGCGCTTTGCGGTCTGCTATTGGCATTCGTTCTGCTGGCCGGGCAGCGATCCCTTCGGCGGCGAGACCTTCCTGCGGCCATGGCAGCACGGCAGCGACGTGATGGCGATGGCGCACGCCAAGGCAGATGTCGCTTTCGAGCTGTTCCGGCTGCTCGACGTTCCCTTCTTCACCTTCCACGATGTCGACGCCGCACCGGAGGGCACGACGCTGAAGGAGTCCGTCGCCAACCTGAATGCGATCGCTGACCTCTTTGAACAGAAGATGGCGTCCGCCAAGGTGAGGCTGCTGTGGGGCACCGCCAATTTGTTCTCGCACCGCCGCTACATGGCTGGTGCCGCGACCAATCCGGATCCGGACGTGTTCACTTACGCCGCCGGACAGGTGCGCGCCGCGCTGGAGGTGACGCACCGGCTCGGCGGCCAGAACTATGTGCTGTGGGGCGGCCGCGAGGGCTATGAGACGCTTGCTCAACACCGACATCAAGCGCGAGCTCGATCAGCTCGGCCGCTTCGTCTCGCTGGTGGTCGAGCACAAGCACAAGATCGGCTTCAAGGGGCCGATCCTGATCGAGCCGAAGCCGAAGGAGCCGACCAAGCATCAATATGATTTCGACGTCGCCACCTGCTACGGCTTCCTGAAGCGTTACGACCTGCTCGACGACGTCAAGCTCAACATCGAGCAGAACCACGCCATCCTCGCCGGCCACTCGTTCCAGCACGAGATCGCGCTGGCACAGGCACTCGGCGTGTTCGGCTCCATCGACATCAACCGCGGCGATGACCTGCTCGGCTGGGACACCGATCAGTTCGCGATGAACACGAGTGAGATGACGCTGGTGTTTCATGAGATCATCAAGGGCTGGCGGCCTGACGACAGGCGGGCTGAATTTCGATGCCAAGATCCGCCGGCAGTCGATCGATCCGGATGATCTGATCCACGCCCATGTCGGCTCGATGGATGCCTGCGCGCGGGGCTTCCTCGCTGCCGCCGACATGCTCGATGCAGGCGCACTAACCACGCCGCTCGCCGAGCGCTATGCGGGCTGGGACGGCGAGGAGGGCAAGGCGATCCTGGCCGGGCAGCGCTCGCTCGCCGCATTGTCCGATCGCGCGCTGGCCGGCCTCGATCCGCAGCCGCGCTCGGGCCGGCAGGAATATCTGGAAAGTGTGGTGAACCGCCATCTATAGTAGTGCTATTCATAACGTATAAAAACGACGGTCTGACAACCGCGGCCAACGACAAGAGGGGAGGACCGCCATGAGCATCACGGCGGCGACAGGGACGCCGGTCATCCAGCCGGCTGTGGCACCAGTCCTGGAATTGAAGGGGATCGGCAAGCATTTCGGCGCGATCCGCGCGCTGCATGGCGTCGATCTCACCATTCAGGCCGGTGAGGTGGTCGGCCTGATGGGCGACAACGGCGCCGGCAAGTCGACGCTGGTGCGCATCATTGCCGGCAATTTTGCGCCGAGCCAAGGCACGATCCATTTCGACGGTCGCGAGGTGCAGTTCTATCGCCCGGTCGATTCCCGTGCTGTCGGCATCGAGGTCGTCTATCAAGACCTCGCGCTCGCCAACAATCTGACGGCGGCCGCCAACGTGTTCCTCGGTCGCGAGCTGACGCGCTCCTTCGGCCCGATCAAAATGCTCGATCATAAGGCGATGGAGGCGCGAGCGCTGGAGCTGTTTCAAGAGCTGCGCTCCGAGACGCGGCCCGAGAACCTGGTCAAGGACATGTCGGGCGGCCAGCGCCAGGCGGTGGCGATCGCGCGCACGCGACTGTCGAACGCCAAGCTCGTGATGATGGACGAGCCGACCGCGGCGATCTCTGTGCGCCAGGTCGAGCAGGTGCTGAGCCTGATCCATCGCCTGAAAGAGCAGGGCATCGCCGTGATGCTGATCTCTCACCGCATGCCCGACATCTTCGCGGTCTGCGACCGCGTCGTGGTGATGCGGCGCGGCGAGAAGAGGGCCGACAAGCCGATCGCCGACAGCTCGCCTGAAGAAGTGACCGCGCTGATCACCGGCGCCAAGGAGATGGCGTGATGACGCAGCTTACGGATCATCCGGTCTCGTTCGGCAATGTCGGCAAGACGCGCTGGTGGCATCGCGGCCTGTTCGCCTCGCAGACGGGCTATGTCATGATTGCGCTAATCGCGCTGATCATCGTGATGAATTTCGCCAGCCCTTATTTCTTCACCGAGGGCAATCTGCAGAACGTCGCGAAGAACTTCTCCTTCATCGCGATCGCCACCCTCGGCATCACCTTCGTGATCATCACCGGCGGTATCGATCTGTCGGTCGGCTCGCTGATGTGCTTCGCCGCCATGGTCACCTCGATGGTGATGTCGGCTCTCTCGACGCCGGGCGAACCGTTGTCCGAGCTGTTCGTGCATCTCGGCAGCTGACGGCAAGACCGTGGTCGCCAATGTGCCCGGGCTGATCCTGCTGGTCTCCGTGCTGTGCGGACTCGTGGTCTCGCTGATCGTCGGCCTCATCAATGGCCTCTGCGTTGCAGTGCTCGGCCTGTCGCCTTTCGTGACCACGCTCGGCATGCTTTCGATCGTACGCGGGCTCGCCTACGTGATCTCGAACGGCAGGGGCAGCTTTCCAGGGGGACCGGACGCCGACTATTTCTACGCGTTGACATCGGGAGACGTTTACGGCTTGCCGGCGCCCTTCATCTATCTGGTCGTGCTGGCGCTGCTGATGGCGCTCGTGCTGCATCACATGCGCTTCGGCCGCCACGTGTTTGCGATCGGCGGCAACGAGAAGGCGGCCGAGCTGACCGGCGTCGCGGTGACGCGGGTCAAGATCGCCGTCTATGTGATCGGCGCGCTCGCCGCCGGGCTGCAGGGCATCATCATCTCCGGCTGGCTCGGCTCGGCGCCGGCCAATATGGCGACCTCCTATGAGCTGAACGTCATCGCGGCGGCTGTGATCGGCGGCGCCAATCTCGCCGGCGGCATCGGCGGCCCGTTGGGGGCGATCGTCGGCTGCGTGCTGCTCGAGGTGATCCGCAACGGGCTCGTGCTGGCGCAGGTCAATTCCTACTGGCAGCAGACGCTGGTCGGTGTGATCATCATCGCTGCCGTGCTGGTCGACCGGATTCGCGCGCGCATGCTTGGCATAGAGACTGGCCGGGACGTGAACGATGACGTCTATCCGCATCCCGGCAGAGGCAATCAACAAGGATAGACAGGAGGAGGAGACCAATGAAGAAGCTGCTGTTTGCCGCCGCCGCGCTTGCGATTCTGGCGGCGCCCGCTCAGGCCGACACGAAGTATCGTTTCGCAGTCGTGCCGAAGGCGATGAACAACCCGTTCTTCGACGTCGCGCGCGACGGCTGCGAGAAGCGGGCCAAGGAGCTCGGCAATGTCGAATGCATCTACAAGGGCCCGGTCGAGCATGAGCCGGCGACGCAGGCCCAGATCATCCAGGACTTCATCACCCAGAAGATCGATGGTCTTGCAATCTCGGTCGCCGACGTTCCGTCCATGACCAAGTCGATCGATGCCGCGACCGCGGCCGGCATTCCCGTCATCACCTTCGATGCGGATGCGCCGGGCTCCAAGCGGATCTCCTATATCGGCACCAACAACAAGGACTTCGGCCTCGCGCTCGGCAAGCAGTTGCTGCAGCTCCGGCCCGAGGGCGGCAAATACGCCATGGTCTCCGGCGGTCCCGGCGCCAAGAACCTTGCCGAGCGCGTCGATGGCGTCCGCGAGGCGCTGAAGGGTTCGAAATGGACCGAGGTGGCGGGCTCGCCGACCTTCTGCAACGACGATTCCGCGCTCGCCGTGCAGCAGATGACCGACCTGCGCACCGCGACACCCGATCTCGCCGCCATCGTGCCGGTCGGCGGCTGGCCGATGTTCGCGCCCGAGGGCTACAAGGCCTTCGTCAACCACAACAAGAAGGATATCGACGCCGGCAAGCTCACGCTCGTGGTCGCCGATACGCTGAAGATGCAGCTCGAGCTGTTGCGCGACGGCTATTCCAACGCGCTCACCGGCCAGCGTCCGTTCGAGATGGGCGAGAAGGCGATGGACACGCTGCTCGCGATCAAGAAGGGCCAGAAGGTGCCGGAGACGATCTACACCGGCCTCGATCTCGTCACCAAGGACAACGTCGCGAAGCTGCTGCATTAGCGTAACAGACATCGGGCGCGTGTCTGCCCGTCACCCCAACCCTCTCCCCGTAAGAACGGGGGGAGGGAGCTCACCGCCCGCTGCGCGCTGGCTCGCAACGGATCTGGCAATAGCTGATACAGTTTCGAACAGTCTGCTTCACCCGCCGTATTGCGCGTCGCTGACCTTCTCCATCCAGTCGACGGCCTTGCCGTCGCGCGATTCCTGGATCGCGATGTGCGTCATGGCGGTCGTCGGCGCCGCGCCGTGCCAGTGCTTCAGCCCTGGCGGAAACCAGACGACGTCACCGGGACGAATCTCTTCGATCGGACCGCCCTCGCGCTGCACCCGGCCGAGGCCCGAGGTGACGACCAAGGTTTGGCCGAGCGGATGCGTGTGCCAGGCCGTGCGCGCGCCCGGCTCGAAAGTGACCTGGGCGGCACTGGCGCGGGCCGGCTCCGGCGCCTGGAACAGCGGATCGATGCGCACCGAGCCGGTGAACCAATCGCCCGGTCCCGCCTGTGAGGCGCGCGACCCATTTCGCTTGATGTCGATGTCCATGTGCAACTCCTTTTGCTGCGGACGGCCATGAGCGCGTCTGGCCAAAGTTTGATGAAGGCGCGCGCCCCGGAGGTCCGCGCGCGTCTATATGTGATCACCTTGTCCCGCTCAGCGCGGATCGTAGCCGGGCTGCTTGTAGATCGTTGGTTGCCTGGCGATGATGTCGGGCTTGTAGACCGTCTCGGTCCAGTCTTTCGGCGCGATATCCTCGATTCCGACCGAGACCGACTCGTCACCCAGCCGCAACGTTCCGGTCACGGCCTTCGTGACCGCCTCGGCCAAGGCCGCCTTCTGCTGTTCCGACCTGCCCGCATAGAGCTTCACGATGACGTGGGGCATCCGATGTCCTTTCGTTCAATGCGGCCGCTTCTCGATCACGTCCTTGACGATGGGCGCGGCGGAAAATGCATTGGGCCACCCGGCATAGAAAGCGAGATGACCAAGCAGCTCGCCAGCTTCAACGGCCGTCAGTCCGTTGTCCATGGCGCGGTTGAGGTGATAGGTGATCTGGGCGACCTGTCCGGTTGAGACCAGCGCGCTGACGGTGACGAGGCTGCGATCGCGCGGAGCGAGCTGTGGTCGCAGCCAGAGATCGCGGAACAGCACGTCCGTGGTGTATTGGACGAGGCTCGGCGTGATGTGGCCGAACTGCGCGTTGACGCGCGTCGCCCGTTGCGTTTCCGCCGCTTCATCGAGCGCAAGCTGCGATCCGGATGCCGGACGGCAGCTGATCGGCCCCGATATGGCGGCTTTCAAATACGCCCTTCGCTGCCGGAATGGCATCCATCGCATTGGCCCAGCCGGTGTAGAACGCCAGATGCGTGATGATCTCGGAGATCTCGGCCGGCTTGACGCCGTTGTCGAGCGCGAGGTTGAGATAATGGGGCAGTTCGACGGTCTGATCGCGCGCAATTAGCGCGGCGATCGTCGCGATGCTGCGATCGCGCGGCGCAAGGCCGGGCCGCTTCCAGAGATCTCCCGCGATGACGTTTTGCGCATATGTTTCCAGCGCCGGCGCGACGCTGCGAATGTCGTCTGACGTGGACATGGGCTTTCCTCCTTCATGTGTCTGTTGCCCTGCAGCGGCGCCGCTGACCACTGGGCAGAACGAGACGATTGCTGCGCGCAGCCTCATCGCAATCATCGCTCCATTGGCGCCGGCTGAACGAGCAGCCATGACGCGACCAGTGCTGCGCCGATCACGGTCATCGCGCTGGCAAGAAACACGACATTGAGCCGTGCGCCACCGGCGAGCAGTCCAAGTGCTGGGCTTGCAACACCTTGAGCCAAGTCGAGAAAAGCGGTGTACGCTCCCATGGCGAGGCCACGGCTTTGCGCCGGCACGCGGCGCACCGCCTCGACTCCGAAGCCGGGATAGACCAGCGAGAAGCCGAAGCCGGTGAGCGCGGCTCCGATGAGTGCCATCTCCGGCCGTGCGGCGAGCCAGATCAGCGCCTGGCCGACGGCTTCGATCAGTGCACAGACCAGTGCGACCCGGGCGCCGCCGATGGTGTCGGCCAAATGGCTGAAGAAGACCCGCGCCAGAATGAACGCGACGGCATAGGCGGTATAGGCAAGCCACCCGTTGGCCCATCCGCGGCTTGCGAACAGCAAGGCGACGAAGGTCGTCACCGCGCCGAACCCGACGCTGCCGAGCGCCGATCCCAGGCCGGGCAACCACACGGCTCCGATCACGTCGGCAAACGAGGCGCGAGCGTGCTGCGTCGGAGCGACCGCAGGAAGGCGCACGACCAGGAGCAGGGTGCCCAATGGCGCCATCGCCGTCGCAAGCGCGATCGCCGAGAAACCATAGGCAGCGTAGAGCGCGGATCCGGCAGGCGCACCGATCGCGAAGGCCGCAAACATGGCCGAGCCGACCCAGGCGATAACCTTGCCCGTGCTCCGCGCATCGACCAGCGCGAGCCCCCAACTCACGGCCGCCGTGATGATGAAACTCTCCGCGGCGCCAAGCAGCGCCCGCCCCAGCAGCAGGATGGCGATCGAGATCAGCGGAGCCGCGCTGAAGCCGAGCGACGCCAGGTAGAGCAGGCCCGCGGCCGTCGCGGCGAGCAGGCCGACGATCACGGCGCGCTTCGCGCCGCGAGCGTCCGAATAATGGCCCGCCCACGGGCGCGAGATCAACGAGGCGGCAAACTGACTGCCGGCGACGAGGCCGACCACAAAGGTGCCGAGACCCAGCCCATCATGCACGTGAAGCGGAAGCACGGGCATCGCGATCCCGATGACGAGGAAGGCCACGAAGACGACGCCCATGATCGGCAGCAACGCCATGGCGATGCGCGACGTCCCCGTGCGTTCGTCGGCCGTCGCCGATATTCCGCTCATGCCCTTACGAGCCCTGCGCGCGGCGATGAGGATGATGGTCTGCGCGATGCCCTGATCACGGCGGCTGGCCTCCCGATCGAACGGATGCAGCAAAGCTAAGGCTTCCTCGACGCTCCGATTAGGTGATAAAACCTGCATGCGGTCATTAGGTAGGCTTATCAATGAAGCGGGACGACGCGAGCGATCTTCTGGCCTTTCTTGCGGTGGCAAGGGAGCGCAATTTCACGCGGGCGGCCGCGAAGCTTGGGATGACGCAATCGGCCCTCAGCCAGATCATTCGCGCGCTGGAAGAGCGGATCGGCGTCAGGCTCCTGAATCGCACCACCCGCAACGTCACGCCGACGCAGGCCGGCGAACGGCTGTTCCGGAAGATCGGGCCAAAGTTCGAGGAAATGGACCTGGAACTGGCGGCCTTGAGCGAGCTACGCGAGAAGCCGGCCGGCACGCTGCGGATCACGGCCACCGAATACGCCGTGCAAGCGATCCTGACGCCGGCGCTCGCGAAAATTCTTCCGAAGCACCCTGACATCAGGGTGGAAGTCTTCATCGACTACGGACTGACGAACATCGTCGCGGCGCAGTATGACGCGGGCATCCGGCCCGGCGAACTGGTGGCGAAGGACATGATCGCCGTCCGCGTCGGACCGGATCTGCGCATGGCGGTGGTGGGCGCGCCAAGCTACTTCGCCGATCGCAAACGGCCGCGCTCCCCGCAAGACCTGACGGAGCACAATTGCATCAACCTGCGCCTGCCGACTCACGGTGGCAGCATCTATGCATGGGAATTCGAGAAGAATAGGCGCGAGCTCAACGTCCGCGTCGACGGCCAGCTCGTCTTCAACGGCGCAGGCGCCTTGCTCGACGCCGCATTGAAAGGTTTTGGGCTGGCCTATCTGATGGAAGGCTACGTGCAGCCCTATCTGGCCAGCGGAGAGCTCGTCAGAGTGCTGGCCGACTGGTGCCCGCCATTTTCCGGATATCATCTGTACTATCCCAGCCGGCGACAGCCGTCGCCGGCCTTTACGCTGCTGCTCGAGGCGCTGCGGTATCGCACGTAGGCCAGCTCATGAGCCCTGACAGGACGATCATCCTTCGCGCGCGACATCAGTGGGACGTTGGCAAGACGCAACCTCGCCCGGTTTGCAGCTAGGCGACGTCGTTGTTGTGCGCTATTGTTTCCTCCACTTCGCGTTGTCTCCGCTGCAGCAGAGTGACGATCATGGACAGCGACCCTTCACAGATTCCGGTTGTGCCGATCGCCTTTGAGTACGGCTTGACCCACTTTGCGCGGAGCCTCGCCACAGGGCAGGCAAAGATCGTCGCGATCGGCTCATCGACGACGCAGGGTGAAGGCAACATCAAGCCCTATCCGGAGCGGCTGCTGTCGTTTCTGCAGGGCGACTATCCCAAAGCTACGATCACGATGGTCAATAAGGGCAAGAGCGGCGAAGAAGCCCCAGCCGAGCTTCGGCGGTTCGATGCCGACGTCATCGCCGAAAAGCCCGATCTCGTGATCTGGCAGGTCGGAACGAACGTTGTCTGGCAAAGCCCGTCTCAGAATCCTCCGCCGCCGTCCTTCGGCGAAACCATCAAGGCTATCCAGGATGGCCTCGTCAGGCTGCGCGACGAAACCTCGGCCGACGTCATCCTGATGGATCTGCAATATGTGCCCGCGGTGCTGACTCCGGCCAAGAAGGACAAAGCGATCGCGATGGTGGAGGTGATCAGCGAATTGGCGCGCGAGGCCGGCGTCAATGTTTTCCGCCGCTTCGCCTTCATGAAAGGCCTGTATCAGGTCGAGCAGGTCTCGTTCGATCGGTTGGTCGACCCGACCGATGACAGCAGGCTACACGACAGCGACTATGCCACCGAGCGGGTGGCCTGGGCGGTGAAGCTCGCGATCGTCGGCGGCGTCGACAAGGCGCTGTCACCGGTCGTCGGAGCAACATCTTCACGCCCGCAACAGGCCTGACCTGACGCTTAGCCGGGCCGGCGCAGCGTCTTCATTCGTCGAGACGGGGCGGCTGACGCCGAAGGCGGCCGGGTTCGACTTTCCCGTTGCGCCGGCCGATTGCGACCTATCCAGCTGAAAAACCGTGTGAATCCAACGGGCCGTCGAAGCATGCCAACAGGCCTTGACAGATAAGGGCATGTGCTCCTATTTCTGGGATATATAGGAGCATATGCTCTCATTTGAAAGGATCGTCATCATGAGTGAAGCCGAGATTCTGGTGAGCGGTGCCACGGGACGCACCGGCGGAGCCGCCGTCGACGAACTGCTCAAGATGGGCAAGCGGGTGCGGGCCTATGTGCGCAAGGACAGCGAGAAGGCGGCGGGCTTGCGCGCCCGCGGAGTTGATATCGCGTTCGGTGATTTCACCGACATCGATGCCATCCGTGCAGCGATGGAAGGCATCAGGTCTGCCTATTTCCTGCATCCGATCGCGCCGGGCATCATCGGTGCTGCGGCGTACTTCGCGCAGGCTGCGAAGGAGGCGGGCGTCACGGCGATCGTCAACATGTCACAGATTTCGGCGCGGAGAGAGTTGGCAAGCCACGCGGCACAGGACCACTGGGTGGCCGAACGGGTGTTCGACTGGTCAGGCGTTGCGACGACGCATCTGCGCCCGACCTTCTTTGCCGATTGGCTCGTCTACCCGCACTTCGCAAAGGAGATCTGGGCCAAGAAGACGATCGAATTCCCGTTTGCGAACGGCCGTCATGCGCCCATCGCGACCGACGACCAGGGCCGGGTCATCGCCCATCTGCTGGCAAATCCCGCCGGACACGAAGGCAAGGTCTACACGCTCCATGGTCCGGTCGAGATGAATCACACGCAGATCGCCGCGGCCATGAGCGAGGTGCTGGGCACGAGGATCGACTATGCACCGACCTCGATCGAGGAGTTCAAGGCGAAGATGGAGCAGGTGTATAAATTCCCGCCGTTCCTGGTGCAGCACCTCGTCGAGGTGGCGCAGAACTATCGTGACGGCATCTTCGCCGGCACTAACGACAACGTCGAGAAGATCACCGGGACGCCGGCGCTCTCGGTGCAGGCCTTCATCGAGAAATATCGGAACGTCTTCGTGTGACACGCACCGATCGTGCGGGCCGCCGCTGATAGACATCGAGCGAAGCAAACATGCTGCAGACCGACCAACCGCTCAGGATCGATGCGTGCAACTGCAACGCCGTGAGGCGGGCGAGCCGGCAGATCTCCCGCTTCTACGACGCCCATCTCGAGCCGACGGGGCTGCGCATCACGCAATTCCTCATCCTGGCGGCGTTGAACGAGGTCGGAAATGCCGCCGTCAACGCGCTGGCCGAACGGCTCGACGTCGAACGGACGGCGATGGGGAAAATGCTCGGCTTTCTGGAGCGGGACGGGCTGCTCAGGATCCGGCCGTCGCCGACGGACGGCCGCAGCCGCCTCGTCGAGCTCACCGAGAAGGGGCGGCGTGTTCACGCCGAGGCGTCGCCGCTGTGGCGCGAAGCGCAACGGCAATTCGAGCAGCTCAACGGTGCGCAAAACGTCACGGAGCTGCGGCAGAGACTGCGAAAGATTGTTGTCGGCGACGTAACGATGACATCCGACGACTGAGCTTCCCACCGGATTCCAGCAAACGATTCCGCCGCCGCAACCAGCGGCCGGCGAACGACCGGCGATGGCTCACGCATCCCGCGTCTGCTCCGTCGCCGGCGGCATGATGGGCTCGAATCGGGTAAACTTTACCTCTAGTCGGAATTCGCATCGGTTCGCGGTGTTTCAACCGGCGCGGGATCGAACGCCTGAGGGAGGAAGCGATGACGAAAACCATGTGCCTGATCGGTGCGGCGTTGTTAGGTGCGACACTGCTTGGAGCTACGGGCAGTGCCCGTGCCGAGCTGGTCAAATTGCACGGCGAGCTCAAGGGCAGCAACGAGGTGCCGCCCAATTCCAGCAGCGGCTCCGGCACGGCGGAAGCGACCTTCGACACCGACACCAAATTCTTGACCTATATCGTGACCTATTCCGGTCTGACCGGGCCGGCGATGGGCGCGCATTTCCACGGTCCGAGCGAGGCCGGCAAGAACGCCGGCATCGTCCTGCCGTTCAAGACCACGCAAAGCCCCATTCAAGGCACTGCGACATTGACCGATGCGCAGGCTGCCGACCTGCTCGGGGGCAAGTGGTACGCGAACGTGCACACCGCGGCCAATCCGGGCGGCGAGCTGCGCGGGCAGATGACGAAAGCGAACTAAGCCACCAGTGAAGTACTCATCGTGGCGTCGGCGCCTGCCGACGCCGGCGTCCGCTTGTCGAGCAGTTGCAGGAATTTCGGCAAGGGCAGGGGAGCGGCGACGAGATAGCCCTGGCCTTCCTCGACGCCGCAGCTGATCAGCGCCTGGGCCTGTTCCTCGGTCTCGATGCCTTCGGCAACGACCGTCATCTGCAGGTCGATCGCGAGCCCGACCAGCATTTCGATGATGGCCGTGGTCGAGGCATCGACCGTAACCGTGTCGACGAAGAACTTGTCGATCTTGATGGTGTTGGCGCCAAGCCCCTTCAGGCGCGACAGCCCGCTGTGGCCGGTGCCGACGTCATCGATGGCGACACGGAAGCCGTGCTCCCGCAGCTCCTGCACCACGGCCGCGGCCCGCGACGAGATCCTCGAGCTCGTCGCGCTCGGTCACCTCGATCACGATCTGGCGCGGCGAGACCCTGGCTGTCAGCACCACGCGGCGCAGCGCTTCGACGAAGCCCGCGCTCATGAGATGCTTCGGCACGACGTTGAACGACAGCTTGAACTCCTTGTCCTGCCGGAGCAGCGGCTGCAGGCCGGAGAGCGCGCGTTGCAGGATCTGCCAGGTCATGTCCTGGATGCGGCCGCTGGACTCGGCGAGCGGGATGAAGCTCATCGGCGGAACGACCGTGCCGTCGTCGCGCAGCCAGCGCGCCAGGATCTCGCAGCCCTTGATCTGGCCGGTCCGGAGATCGAAGATCGGTTGGAAGTAGGGCGCGAACTCGCCGCGCGCGAGCGCACGGTCGAGATCGGCAACCGGACCCTCGGTTCGCAGCGAGCGCGCCAGCAGAGCGCCGAACAGCACACCGAGCCCGAGCGAGATCACGAGCGCTGGCCAATAGGTCTCGTCGTCCCAGGTCGATAACGCGGCGCGCTCGATCGTAATGGTCGCGCGCAGCGGATAGCGGGGCGAACTCATGGAGAATTCGATCGGCTCCGCCAGGGCCTTGTCGGCGTCAGCCTTGAATGCGCCGAGCGTCGCGCCATTGGTCAGGGAGAGCGCGACCTTGCTGTGCGCGCGCAGCTCGGCCGGCATGATGTCGAGCAGGCTGTTGGTGACGCCGAGAACGGCAACGAGCGCTTTCTTGCCGTCGACGTCGCGGAAGACGCCGAGCGCGTCGCCGCCGAACTGTTCGACGCGAAACACCAGCAGCTTGCCGTCGCGTGACGGCAGCATGTCCGATCGCGCGACCCAGCCATTGTCGAATTCCAGGGTCTCGGAATAGGCCGAGCAGATCACCGAGCCGTCCGTGTTGACGAGACGGACGTCCTTCATCGCGGAGTGCTGATAGACATGAAGCCGGATCGCCTGCAGCGTACCGGGCTCGCAATTGGTGAGGCCGCGGCTTGCAAGCTGATCCAGGCTGGCAGCGCCGGAATTGACGGCGAATTCCGAACGTCGCAGCATGACCTCGGTCAATTCATCGATCTGCCGCGCCTGCTGGCGATGGATCAGGGTGGTCGCGGTGAAATGGCCCGCCAGTCCAAAGACGGACGCGCTCGCGAACACGAGCGCCAGGAGGGCGAGTTTCGGCCGTCTCGAGATCATCCGGCGCATCGTGGTTAAAGAATAATGACCCGTATTCTAGCCGGGAAGGCGCTAAGATTAGGTGTAGGAACCGGGTGCATTGCGCAGCATTCGGGTGGGCCGGCGGGAGGGCGGACGCGCCCGGTCGGGGCATAAGGCTCATTGCGGCCGCATGACTTCACGCCAGTTGGATATTCCACGGCCCAATTGATCTGATACATTCGCCGCCGCGCACAACATCCGAGATCGAAGCGGACGTATCATATGGCCATCCATCAAGCAGCCCAGCAGGGGTTCTCGAACGAATCCTCGACCTATCAGCGCGGCCGACCCGAATATCCGCCCGAGCTGCTCGGCTGGCTCGACCATGATCTCGGCGTGCGCGCCGGCGCTGAAATCGTCGACCTCGGTGCCGGGACCGGCAAGTTCACCAAGCTGCTGGCGCGCCTCGGCGCCGGCGTCACCGCAATCGAGCCCGTCGATGCGATGCGCGAGCAGCTGGTCCAGGCCGTGCCCGGCGTGCGCGCGCTGCCCGGCAGCGCGGAAAGCATCCCGCTCGGTGATGCCTCGGTCGATGCGCTGGCCTGCGCCCAAGCCTTCCATTGGTTTGCGAACGAGGCAGCGTTGCGCGAAATCCACCGCGTGCTGCGGCCTGGCGGACAGTTGGGCCTGATCTGGAATGTGCGCGACGAGTCGGTCGACTGGGTTGCCGCGATCACCGGCATTATCACGCCGTATGAGGGCGATGCGCCGCGTCACTACACCGGCCGGTGGCGGCAACCGTTCGCCGCGCAAAATCTGTTCACGCCGCTGCAACGGACCGTTTTTGCGCACAGCCATGTCGGCACGCTTCGACCAGGTGGTGATCGACCGCTTCATGTCCGTGAGCTTCATTGCCGCGTTGCCGGAGGAGACCAAGCGCGAGGTCGCAGCGCGCATTCGCGGTCTGCAGGACGTCTACCCGGAGCTGCGACAGGAGACCATCGCGTTTCCCTACCAGACCGAGGCTTGGCTGAGCCGACGTGTGGGCTAGCGAGCTTCGTCGCCATGATGCCGAACGCACATTCGATCGATCTTTCCGGCCTTGTCGAGCATCTGCGCCACACGCAGAGTGCCGCGCGCCGGCTGATTGCGATTGCCGGTCCGCCGGGCGCCGGCAAGAGCACGGTCGTCCAGACGTTGTGCGCCAAGCTGAATCAGCATGACGCGAACGTCGCGCGTATCCTCGCGATGGACGGCTTTCACTTCGACGATCGCGTGCTCGAGGCGCGTGGACAGCTGGCACGCAAGGGCGCGCCTGACACGTTCGATGTCGATGGCTTTGCTGCCGTGCTCGACCGGCTGCGCACCGATCATGGCCACGACATCGCTGTGCCGGTGTTCGACCGCGCACTGGAGATCGCGCGGGCCGGCGCCGAGATCGTTCCGGCGTCGACCCGGATCGTGATCGTCGAGGGCAATTACTTGCTGCTCGATGATCCCACCTATCCGTCCTGGGCCTCGCTCGCGTCGCGCTTCGACGTCACTGTCATGCTGGACGTGCCGCGCGCACGCCTCGCCGAACGGCTTGCCGCACGCTGGCGCGGCTTCGGGCTGGACGGCGCAGCCGTAGCAGCGAAGGTCGAAGGCAACGACCTCGTCAACGCGGACCTCGTCATCGCACACAGCCGGGCGGCCGATTTCCGGTTGCACAATGATGATGTGCCTTGAGGCGCATGCTCGCGAAGCCGTGATTAACAAAGATCGTTCGATGACGGAAGCGGGACAATCGAGCCGCTTCCAATTGATGCGGCTGAGCGCGGCGGCGGGAAGGATGGCCCTGTAGGTCCGGTCGCTGGACAAAGCGATCTCGCCTTGCACATATGCTTCTCATTGCTCCCGGCGTAATACAGGGAGCAGGGTGCAACAAGGACGACATCTGATCACATGGCGCGGCGACAGGCGGACCACATCATCGTCATTGGGGCAGGGGCTGCGGGCCTGATGGCTGCGCGCGAGCTTGGCCGCGCCGGCAAGCGCGTGACGATCCTGGAAGCGCGCGACCGCTGCGGCGGCCGGATCGATCCGCTGCCGGCAGCGGAATTCGGATACCGGGCCGATGGCGGCGCCGAGTTCGTCCACGGCGAGGCGCCGGTCACGCGGCGCCTGCTGGGCGAGGCAGGCCTGTCCCTGTTGCCGTTGGATGGCGCGCGATGGACCGTGCGCAACGGCGCGTTCGCCCGCGACGAGATGCCGGAGCGAAACAGCGCGGCGCTTCACCGGGTCATGTCCGAGCTGACAACGGACATGTCGATCACGGCGTTGCTCGATCGCTATTTTGCGGGCGAGGCGTTCGCAGCGCTGCGGCAGTCCGTGCTCCGGATGGTGATGGGATATGACGCGGCCGATCCCGACCGGGCCAGCGTGCTGGCGCTGCGCGAGGAGTGGATGCATAGCGAGCGCGGCGCGCAGGGGCGTGTCGCCGGCGGCTATGGTCCGATGGTCGATTTCCTGGTCGCGGCGTGCCGCAAGCAGGGCGCCGATCTTCGTCTGCGGGCCGCAGTCAGTGCGGTCGAGACGAGCGACGGCGGCGCGCATGTTCGTTGCGCGGACGGCAGCAGCCACAGTGCTGATGCCGTGATCCTGACCGTGCCGCTGCCGCTGCTGCAGGAGATCGCATTTCCGCCCACCATGCGCGACAAGATGGCGACCGCGGCGCAGATCGGCTTCGGCAATGTCATCAAGCTGCTGCTGCGGTTCAAAAGCCGGTGGTGGACCGGCATCAAGGGCAAAGATCTCTCCGACCTGATGTTCGTCATCTCCGACGCGGCGGTGCCGGTCTGGTGGACGCAGCGGCCGACCGAGCATGCGGTGCTGACCGGCTGGCTCGGTGGTCCTCCGACGCGTAGTTCGGCGCATCTCGATGAAAACCAGCTGATCGAAGCCGGTCTTGCTTCGCTCGCTCAGATTTTCGGGCTCCCATCGCAGCAATTGCAGACGGAGCTTGTGGCGGCACGCGCCATCAACTGGGGCAACGATCCGTTCGCGCGCGGCGCCTATTCCTACGCGACGCTCGAGACGCGCCGCGCTCAGTCGGAGCTTTCGGCCTGGGACGGCGGTCCGATCCTGCTGTCAGGCGAAGCGCTCTATCAGGGGCGCGACATGGGAACGGTCGAGGCCGCGCTGTCGAGCGGGCTGGATACGGCAAGGACGCTGCTGGGCGACAAATTATAACTGCGAGAGATACTGCCTCGTCATGGCCGGGCTTGACCCGGCCGAGGTCCGACGCCGGTTCTTTGGCGTGGTCTACAGACGTGGATGCCCGGGACCAACCCTCCCGGAGCATGGACGGCGTTACTCCAACGTGCTGTCGGCTCCTGATCAAACCTCGCACCGTCATCCTCCATTCGCCCTGGATCTCGGCGCTGGCGCGGTTGAGGATGTCGCTGACGCGCTTGGCCTCGTCCTCGCTCCAGCCGCGCTGGTGCAGAGCGAGTGCGGTGCGCAGCGTCTGCATCGACTGCAATACCTGTTCCGGCGGACGCATGCCGCCCATGGTGCGTGCCATGATGCGCATGCGGTTCAGCATGCCCTCGATCGCGGCCGCATCATCCTTCAGCGCCTGGCGTCCCGCCTCGGTGATCGCGAACAGCTTCTTGCCGCCTTCGGACGAGGCCGCTTCGATCTGGCCCATGTCCTCGAGCAGGCTGAGGATCGGGTAGACCGAGCCCGGGCTCGGCGAATAGGCGCCGCCGACCAGTTGCTCGACCGCTTTGATCAGCTCGTAACCGTGGCGCGGCTTCTCGCCGATCAGCCACAGCAGCAGCGCGCGCAGATCGCCCGGACCGAAAAAGCGTCCGCCGCCACCGCGGCCGAACTCCTCGCGGCCGCCGCGCCCGCCACGTTCGAACAGGCCGTGCCCGCCGCGATGCCGGCCGAAACCGTGCTCGCGTTTGCCGAGCCTGACGTCGCCATCGTCCTCGAAGCCGCGCCCGCGGCCATGGTGGCCGCCGCGGCCCCAGCCGCGTTGTTCATGGCCGTCATGCTCGCCGCGATGGCCATCGCGGCCCCAGCTGCCTTGTTCGTGGTCGCCACCGCCGCCGCGATGATCCCAGCAGCGCGCGTCGTCGTGTTCATGCCGGCCGCCATGGCCGAAACCGCAGTGATGATTGTGTCTCATTTGATATGATCTCCGTTGCATACAAACGATATATCGTTTTCGTATTTCGTTTGTCAAATAAAAAAAGCCGCGGAATCCCGCGGCTTTGATCAAGTTGTTGAATATGGAGGATTATTCGCTGACCGCGCTGAGCGCTGTCGCCGGCCCTCAAGGGGCGATGACGCCCTTCAGTCCGGCGCGCTCGGCCGCATCATGGACCAGGCCGGACGTCTGGATCTCCTCGGTGAAGCCGCGGAGGAAATCGTCGGCCCCCTCGCGGCCTTTCGGGATCGCGATGGCGTGGTGCTCCTCGCCCCAGCGGCCCTCGAGCACATGCGAGCCCGGGACCTTCTCGGACATCTCGAACAGCGTCGCCTTGTTGGTCGCGAAGGCATCGATCTGATGCGACGTGAGCTGACCGATCGCGTCCTTGATGGTCGCGATGCGCACCACGGTGGCGTTCTTCAGATCATGGCTGAGCTCGGCATCCGACGAACTGCCAGTGGTGACGCCGACCTTGCGGCCTGCGAAATCGATCGCGCCGATATCCTTCACCGGAGAGCCTTCGGCCAAGAGATAACCGAGTTCGATGCGCAGATAGACCGGCGCGAAATCCATCAGCTTGGCGCGCGCCGGCGAAGCGTTGGTGAAGGCGACGTCGGCTGCGCCGGTCTTCACGGCTTCCAGCACTTCGGCGTTCTTTGCATAGACCACGGGCTCGTAGGGCACATGGAGCTTCTCGGCGAGTGCCTTGCCGATCTCATAGCCGACGCCGCGCGGATTGCCGCTCGCGTCAGGCAGGATCGAGGTCGGCGTGCCCGGATAGAGTGCGGCGCGCAGCTTGCCGATGGCGCGAGGATGTGCGCGACATCGGTATCGGCGGCTTTCGCCGGCGCGAGCGCCCCGGCGAGCAGCGCGACGAATGCAAAGCCGATCGCCTGCGAGGAGCGGCGCGAAATTGATGTCATGACGAGGTCTCCCAGCGATCTGGATGCGATCAGGCTTCGGTGTCGACCGCTTCGCCGGCCTCGAGCACCTGCTTGAGCCGCGCCATATCGAGCGCATTTTCCCAGCGCGCCATCACGATGGTGGCGACCGCATTGCCGATCAGGTTGGTCGGCGTCAGGCCCTGCGACATCAGGCGATGGATGCCGAGCACCAGCGCGACGCTGGCGACCGGAATGGTGCCGGTGGCCGCGAGCGTCGCGGCCAGCACCACGAAGGCGGCGCCGGCGATGCCGGCCGCGCCCTTCGACGTCACCAGCAGGATGATGATGAGGCCGATCTGATGGCTCGATATCGAGATGGGTGTTGGTGGCCTGCGCCAGGAACACCGCGGCGGTCACGAGATAGAGGCAGGTGCCGTCGAGATTGAAGGAATAGCCGGTCGGGATCACGAGCCCGACGATGCTCTGCTCGCAGCCGGCCGCTTCCATCTTGGCGATGATGCGCGGCAGCACCGTCTCCGACGAGGTGGTGGCGATGCAGACCAGCATTTCGTCCCTGATGTAGCGGATCAGCTTCCACAGGCTGAAGCCGGAGAGCGCCGCGATCGGGCCGAGCACGACGGCGATGAAGATGATGCAGACGATGTAGAAGCCGCCGACCAGCTGGCCGAGCGACGACAGCGAGGCGATGCCGAACTTGCCGACCGTGAACGCGATGGCGCCGAAGGCACCGAGCGGCGCCGCCCACATCACGATGCCGAACGATGCCGAAGACCATCTTGCCGGCGGCATCGACCACGTCGGTCACCGGCTTGGCGCGCTCGCCGAGCCAGATCAGCGCGAAGCCGCACAACACCGAGATGAACAGCACCTGCAGGATGTTGCCTTCGGCGAAGGCGCCGACGAAGGTCTGCGGGATGATGTTCATCAGGAACGGCACGAAGCCGACGGCCGAGGTCTGCTTGACATAGGGCTCGACCACGCTGGCATTGATCGTGGCCGGATCGATGTTCATGCCGGCGCCGGGCTGCCAGACGTTGACGGCGACGAGGCCGATGATCAGCGCGAACGTCGTGATCACCTCGAAATAGAGCAGCGCCTTGATCGCGACGCGGCCGACCTTGGCCATGTCGGCCATGTGCGCGATGCCGCCGACGACAGTGCAGAAGATGATCGGCGCGATCAGCATGCGGATCGCCTTGATGAAGGCATCGCCCGAGCGGCTGCATCTTGGCGCCGAGCTCGGGATTGAGCGCGCCGAGCGCGATGCCGGCGGCCATCGCGATCAGCACCTGCACCCACAGCTCCTTCCACCAGGCGCGGCGGATGTCTCGGCGCGTCGCGGTGGTGACTGTCGAAGCTGTCATCATGGGTCCTATAGCTTTGCGCGCCGCGAGCGGCTCAGCTCTTGCTATCGAATTTGAACAGGCGCTCGGGATTGCCGACGAGCAGCTTGTGCCGGACGCTCTCGTCGGGCGCATAAAGCGGGATCAGGTCGACGAGATCGCCGTCGTTCGGCATGAACTTGACGTTCGGATGCGGCCAGTCGGTGCCCCAGATGACGCGATCCGGCGCATTGTCGATCAGGCGCTTGGCGAAGGGCACGGCGTCGTGGAACGGCGGTCCGGATGCGGAGGCGCGCTCGGGGCCGGTGATCTTGACCCAGCACTTCTCGTCGCCGGCCTGCAGATCGAGCAGCGCCTTGAACTCGGGATCGTCGAGGCCTTTGGCGGCGCTGATCGTGCCCATGTGATCGATCACGTAGGTCACCGGCAGCGCTTTCAGGATCGGCACGAACTCGCGGATGGTGCCGGCCTCGAGATAGACGTCGACGTGCCAGCCGATCGCGGCGACGCGGTCGACCAGCGCGCGGAACACCTTGATGTCGCCGACGCCGCCGAGCCTACGCAGGAAGGCGAAGCGGCAACCGCGGATGCCGGCCTTGCCCAGCGCGGCAAGCTCGGCGTCGGACATCTGGGCATTGATGTTGGCGATGCCCTTGTAGTTGCCGCTGCTTTGCGGCGATCGCATCGGTGACGACGCGATTGTCGGTGCCGTGCACGGTTGCGTTGACGATGACGGCACGCTCGACCCCGATCTTCTGGTGGAGCGCGCGGAACATCTCCAGGCCGGCGTCCGGCGGCGTATAGGGCCGCTTGGCCGCGAACGGATATTGGGCTGCGGGTCCGAAAATATGGGTGTGGGAGTCGATGCTGCCGGCCGGCGCCTTGAAAGCGGGCGTCCTGGTGTTCGGGTCAGGGCCGGGGATGGTCGGGATCGCAGCCTCCTCGGCGCGCGCAGCCAACGGCCCGGCGCCCAACGCGGCCGCCGCTCCCAATCCTCCCATCGCTGCCAACAGCTCACGTCGCAACATGGCTCATCCTTTTCATTAAAATCGGGTCCGTAATCAAGTCGCAGGATTGTCTAGCTGGCCGATTGCGGCCCGCGCTTCGGCATGTCTTACAGCCACAGGATGCTCTTGCGATAGGCGAGGTCGGTGCAGCAGCGGGTTGGCCGCGGCCCCTCATGGAACACGGCGCCGCGTTCCAGCGCGAACACGCGATCGGCGAGCGCCAGCACGAGGTCGAGATTATGCTCGACGATGACGATCGAGATGTGCTGGCGGAGCTGGTCGAACACCTTGAATAGTTCGAGCGTGACTGCCGGCGCGAGCCCTTCGAACGGCTCGTCGAGCAGCAACAATTTGACATTTCCGGACATGGCGCGGGCGACCGCGACCATCTGCTGCTCGCCGCCGGAGAGATAGTCCGCGGCGACATCGAGCCGCTCCTTCAGGCGTGGGAAATAAGACAGGATCTGCGCCTCGTCCCAGACCACGCCGGTGCTGCCGTCGGTCTTGCGCGCGAGGCGCCCGAGCGCGAGATTCTCCCGCACGCTCATGCCAGCGAACAGGCCGCGGCCCTGCGGCACATAGCCGATGCCGGCGCGGGCGATGTCGGGCGCGGCGAGGTGCGTGATATCGCGGCCCTCGAAACTGGATCGCGCCGGATTTCGCCGGCACCAGGCCCGGCCAGCGTCTTCAACAGCGTCGACTTGCCGGCACCGTTGCGGCCGAGCAGGGCGACGATCTCGCCAGCGCGGACGTCGAGCGTGGCGTCGTTGAGGATGTGGCTTTTGCCGTAGAAGGTGTTGACGCGCTCGAAGCGCAGGACAGTCGCGGCTGTCGTCCTTGGCTGCGTCGCTGCGCTGGTGCTCGACCTCCGGAATGCCCTTGCCGGTGTAGATCTCCTGCACCCTGCACGTCGGCGCGCACCGGCGCCGGGCAGCCGCTCATCAGCACCTCGCCCTGGTTCATGACAGTGACGACGTCGGAGAAGCTCGAGGACACGGTCGATGTCGTGCTCGACGATGAGGACCGGGATATTGGTGGCGATGTTCTTGACGAGGTTCGATACGCGCTCGCGCTCGGCGGCGGCAAGGCCGGCGAGCGGCTCGTCGAGCAGCAGCACCTGCGGCTTGGAGCCGAGCGCGATGCCGAGATCGACCAGGCGCTGGCCGCCATAGGAGAGGTCGCCGCCGTTGATACGCTCGATGCCTTCGAGCCCGAGGAACTTCATCAGCTCAGCGGTCTCGGCGTGGATATCTCGGCATAGCTGTCGATGTCGCGCCAGAGATTGAAGCGCATGGGACGGCGCGCCTGCAGCGACAGGCGTAGATTCTCGTAGATCGTGAGACCACGGAACAGATTGGTGATCTGGAACGAGCGCGCCAGGCCGTGGTGGCAGATCACGTTCGGACCGCACGCCCTGGATCTCACGACCGTCGAGGCGAATGGTGCCGGTGTCGGGCGCGTAGAGGCCGGAGACGAGATTGAACAGCGTGGTCTTGCCGGCGCCGTTCGGGCCGATCAGCGCGTGGATCTGGCCGGCGCCGACGGTGAGGCTTGCCTTGGCGACGGCGCAGATGCCGCCGAAGTTTGCTGGCGATGTCGGTCACCTCGAGCACATTGCCCTGCAGCGCCTTCGGCCGCAGGAAGGCCGGCAGCGGCAGGCCGTCATAGATCTTGCGCCGGCTCATTGCGGCGGTCTCGTCGGGCAGCGGGCGAATGCGGCGCATGAGCTTGGCCCAGATGCCGACCAGGCCATCGGGCGAGTACAGCACGAAGCCGACGAAGACGATGCCGAACCAGAGCAGCCAGTTCGGCGTCCAGATCGAGAACAGCTCGCGGAACAGGATGAAGAAAAGCGCGCCGAGCGCCGGGCCCGAGCAGGCTGCGCATGCCGCCGATCACGACCATGGCCAACAGCTCGCCGGCGAACGGCACCGAGACGGCTTCGGCCGAGACCAGATAGTTCTGGAACGCGATCAGGCGCGCCGGCAAGGCCGTGACCACGGCGGAAATGACGAAGACCGCCAGCCGGTAGCGCTCGATCGGATAGCCCTGGAAGGTGGCGCGCAGCGGATTCTCGCGGATCGCGACCAGCACATGGCCGAACGGCGAACGCGTGATGCGCAGCAGGACGAACAGCACCGCGAGACCGATCAGCGCCACGACGATGTAATAGTTGAGCGTGGGATCGAGGCTGATGCCGAGCACGCTGCCGCGCTTGAGGCCGCCGAGCCCGTCCTCACCGCCGGTGACTTCGCTCCAGCGAAAGCAGGTGGTGTAGGTCAGCGCTGCGAGCGCGAGCGTCAGCAGCGAGAAATAGACGCCGCGGCGGCGCAGGATCACGATTCCGACGAACGCAGACGCTGCGGCCACCACAACCATCGATCCGAGCAGCGGCAGCCAGATATCACCGGGAAATAGATGCAGCTGGATCAGGCCGGCGGCATAGGCGCCGATGCCGAACCAGGTCGATGTGACCGAACGAGACCAGGCCGGTGTAGCCGACGCAGAGGTTGAGCCCGAGGACGGCGATCGCGAGCCCCACCACCATGATGCCGGTGTTGAGCGAGAGTCCCAGTCCCTTCACCAGAAAGGGCAGCAGCACCAGCGCAATGGCAGCCAGCAGCAGCGGACGATATTTGTGGGCTGATGGCGTCGTCATTCGAACTTCTCGATCCGCTCGCCCAGCAGCCCGCGCGGGCGCATCAGGAGCACCACGAACATCAGGATGTAGATCGAGGCCTCGCCGGCTGCGGGCACGAAATTGATGGTGATGCCGCGGACCACGCCGACGAGAAGTGCGGCCAGCACGACGCCCCAGAAGCTGCCGAGCCCGCCGATTACCACCACGACGAAGGCGACCGTGATAATCTCGGCGCCCATCGCCGGATGCACGATGGTGATCGGCGCGAAGAAGGCGCCGCCGAGCGCGGCCATGCCGACGCCGAGCATGACGATCGCGGTCATGTAGGGCTGCAGGCGGATGCCGAGCGCCGCCACCATGTCGGGGCGCTGGATGCCGGCGCGCACCACGCGACCGAACGAGGTCTTCTGCAGCAGCAGCCAGATGGCGAGCAGCACCGCTGCGACCACGGCGAGGATCAAGAGGCGATAACGCGAGAACAGGAAGTCGCCGACGATGATCGAGCCGCGAAACGACTGCGGAATCTCGGCCGAGAGTGGTGCCGGGCCCCAGATGATGCGGATCGCCTGCTCGGTAATCATGGCGAGCCCAAAGGTGACGAGCAGGCTCAGGATCGGGTCGGCGGTGTAGAAGCGGCGCAGGATGAAGCGCTCGAACAGGATGCCGAGCAGGGCGACCGCGATCGGCGAGATCACCACCGCCGCACCGAAGCCGAGCGATTGCGTGATCGTGACGGCGATGTAGGCGCCGAGCGCATAGAACGCGCCATGGGCAAGATTGACGACGCCGCCGACGCTGAAGATCAGCGACAGCCCGAGCGCGATCAGCAGGTAATAGCCGCCGAGCACGAGGCCGTTCACCACCTGCTCGGCCAAGAATTCAATCTGCATCTGCGAACCCCGGAGAACACTTCTTGAGAACGACCGGGTGAACGCTCACATCGAGCAGGGATTCTGCTCCTTCGTCATCTCGATGCTCTCGAGCGATTCATTCGGCCCCGGGATGGCCGCGCCGAGCGTCAGCATGTCGTAGGGATCCTTGATCTGGTCCTTCGGCTTCACGGTGAAGGGATAGGCCTCCTGCATCAGCTGGTGATCCCAATTGCGGAAGTAGCCTTTTCGACCCTTGAGGATATCGAACTGCGTCTGCTGCTCGAAATACGGGATCAGCTTGTCGGTCTCGGTCGACTTGGTCTCGGCCATCGCCTGCGCCATCATCTTCAGCGAGATGTATTCGATCCAGGCGTGGTTCTCCGGCACCTTGCCATATTTCTTGGTGAAGGCCGCGACGAACGCCTTCGATCCCGGGACGTCGAGCGTGTGATACCAGACCGTCGGCCAGGTGCCGCTGAGATTGCCGGCGCCCGCGGCCCAGGCATCGGCGGTGTTCAAATTGAAGCCGACGATCGGATAGGGCAGACCGAACTCGGCATATTGCTTGATCAGATTGGTGACCTGGTTGCCGGCCAGGTTGGAGCAGACGACGTCAGGCTTCATCTGCCGGATCTTCAGGAGGTACGGGCTGAAATCGGTGACGTCGGTCGCCACCAACTCGTCGCCGATCAGCTTGCCGCCATTGGCGTCGAAGAAGGCGCGCGCGGCACGCGCGAGATCGTGGCCGAAGATGTAGTCCGCGGTCAGCGTGTAGAACTTCTTGTCCTTCATCATGTTGTCGCGGACCAGCGCCTTGCCGACCGCGTTCACCATCACGGTGGAGGGAATGTCGACATGGAAGGTATAGCGGTTGCAGTTCTTGCCGCGCAGCGCGTCCGAGCGGGCGCCGATCTGCATGTAGAGCCGCTTGTTGCGCGCAGCGACCTGCATGATGGTCAGCGCCGACGCCGAGTTGATCTCGCCCATCAGCACGGCCACGCCGTCCTGATCGAGCATGCGCTGCGCCTTGGTCGCGGCGGTGGCGGGATTGACGCTGTCTTCCGACAGCACGTCGAGCTGGCGGCCCATGACGCCGCCGCTCGCGTTGATCTCCTCCTGCGCGAGCCGGATGCCGAGCTGCGCATAGGTGCCGAGCGTGCCGAGAAAGCCGGTCAGCGGGGTCAAATGCCCGATCTTGATCTTGTCCCCTTGGGCGCGGACGATCGACGGGAAACCGAGGGTGGAGGCGCCGGCGAGGGCGGCACTTGCTTGCAACAAAGTGCGTCGGCTGTAGCGGGCCATGGTCTGATCCTCCCGTGCCTGTTCGGCCTTTTATGATCGTCCTCTTCGCTTCCGCATTAGCATGCGAGAATGTGAGAGACGGTTTTCTATTGCCGGAGACTATCTCCGGTCGGAACGGGCGACTGTCAACGCCAAATCGGCGGCGTGCCGCTGCGTCAAGCCGGTCGCGCGATGCTCTTGGCGCCGAAATCGGTCGATAGCCGGTTGGCCGCCAGCCGCACCGCCTTGGCGTGGGCCTGCAGCGCCTGGTTCGACATCCGCCACACGGGTCCGGAGATGCCGAGCGCGCCGATCACCTGGCCCGTGAAATCCATCACCGGCACGGCGATGCAGCGCACCTCGGCGTTGAACTCGCCGTCATCGAAGGCGATGCCGGTGGTTCTGATCTCCTCGATCTCGCGCAGCAGCACCTTCACATCTGTGATCGATTTCTCGGTCGACGGCGTCAATTCGACGCGGGCCGAGAAAGCGCTCCAACTGATCGGGACGCAGCGAGGCCAGGATGATCTTGCCGAGCGCCGTACAATGCGCCGGCCTGACGACCCCGACACGGTCGGTGAGCTGAAATGCGCCGGCGCCGCTGGTGCGCGCGATCACCACGATCGCATCGCCCATCCTGACCGCGAAATGGCTGCTTTCGCCCGATACGCGCGACAGATCTTCCAGCAGCGGCGTCGCCACATTGACCATCTCGATCTCGTCGAGCGCGCTCGCGGCCAGCGCAAACAGCGGCCGGCCGATGCGGTAGCGCTTGATTCCTTCTCCTGGCGCAGATAGCCGAGCGAAACGAGCGTGCGGGCGAGGTGGAAGGTGGTTGAGTTGTGCAAGGCGACGCGCTTGCTGAGATCGGCGAGGCTGACGCCCTCGCGGTGGCGCGCGACCTCTTCCAGGATCGCGAAGGCGCGGCCGAGCGACTGCACGCCGCCACGCTGGCGCTCCTCGGCTTCGCCGTCGATGTCGTCGCGGGCCGGCGCCACCAGCTTGGCGATGTCGGCCTTGCGCAACCGTTCCGGCTTCTCGGTGGCCTTCGGTTTGGCGCGCGGTTTCAAGCTTTCATGTTTCCCCATGGATACAGCCTACCACATTCTGAATTGACGTACAGCAATATGAGACATACGGTTCGGCGGCTTTCAGGCGGCCTTTGCCCTCTGCGGGCGCCGGCCCGTGCAAGAAGGCCGCAAGAAGAGAATGATACAGGGAAGGGATCTGATGTCAGGCAATATGCTCAATGGTGCCCAGGTCATTGTCGACTATCTGATCCAGGAGAAGGTGCCGCAGGTGTTCGGCCTCTGCGGCCACGGCAACATCCAGTTCATCGACGCACTTTATGAGCGCTCCGCCGACATCAAGACCATCTCGACGCATCACGAGAGCGTCGCCGGCTTCATGGCGGACGTCTATTATCGCGTGTCCGGCAAGCCGACCGCGACCTTCACGTCCTGCGGTCCGGGTTCGGCCAACCTGCCGATCTCGCTCGGCAATGCCTTTCTCGACTCGGTGCCGTTCCTGGCGGTGACCGGCAACGTGCCGACCTCACAGTTCAATCGCGGCGCGTTCCAGGAATTGTACCGGCACTATCAGGCCGACTTTCCCTCCACCGTGCGCTCCTATTGCAAGAAGGTGTTCCAGCCGACCCGCGGCGAGATGGTGCCGCTGGCGATCCGGCAAGCCTGGAAGACGATGGTGACCGGACGGCCCGGTCCGGTCGTGCTCGATGTGCCCTTCGATGTGTTCATGGAGTCTGCGGCCGAGGAGGCGCCGAACGCGCAGGCCTGGAATGCGAACATCTCCAGCCGCTGCGGCGCCGATCCCGATGGCGTGGTCAAGGCGGTCGACATGCTGTTGTCGGCGGAGCGGCCGACGATCATCGTCGGCCAGGGCGTGCGCTATGGCGGCGCGGCCGAGGAGTTGTTGAAGCTCGCCGAGCGCCTGCAGATTCCGGTCGCGTCGTCCGCGAGCGGCATGGGCGCCATCGACACTAACCATCCGCTGGCGCTTGGCCTCGTCGCGCGCGCCGGCCACTACCAGGCCAACCACGCCACGCGGCAAGCCGACGTGCTGCTAGCGCTCGGTGTCCGCTTCGACGACCGCACCTCGAGCTCGTGGCTTCCCGGTTATTCCTTCACCATCCCGCCGACGCGGCTGATCCATGTCGACATCGATCCGGAGGAGATCGGCCGCAACTATCCGGTCGCGCTCGGGTTGATGGCCGATGTGCGCACCTTCCTGCGCCAGCTTCATGCCGAGCTTGATCGTCGCGGCCATCTCGACGGCAAGCTCGACGCCCGCAAGAAGTGGCTGATGCAGATCGACGGCTATCGCAAGGAGTGGGACAAGTTCGTCGCGCCCGGCTTCTCCGACGATTCGACGCCGATCAATCCGCAGCGCGCCGCGCTCGAGATCGACAAGGCGCTGCCGGAGGATGCGATCCTCGTCTCCGACATCGGCGTGCATCACAACTGGCTGCTCGGCTTCTGCAAGCCGAAGCGCCCGGATTTGCTGATCGGCTCGATGGGGTTCGGCCCGATGGGGTTCGGCGTCGCCGGCGTGATGGGCGCGAAATTCGCGGCTCCCGATCGGCCTTGCGTCTCGGTGTGCGGCGACGGCGCCTTCTTCATGCACGCCAACGTGCTGGGCACCGCGGTCGAGTATAATCTGCCCGTGGTATGGGTGGTCTGGAACAACTACGCCTATGCCTCGATCCGCGGCCTGCAGCGCGGCTATCTCGGCGGCCGCGAGCTCGCGACCGACTTCCACGACCCCACCACCGGCCAGCGTTACAATCCGGATTTCGCCGCGATGGCGCGCTCCTGCGGCGTCGAGGGCGTGCGGGTCGATCGTGCGGCCGACATCGGCGAGGCCGTCCGCAAGGGCATCGCCGCCAACAAGCCCTATCTGATTGACGTCGACATCGCCGCCGACATCAATCCGGCCGGCGCCGGCGTCTGGGAGCTGCCTGGTCTGGGCCAGAGCAAGCCCGGCATCGGCACGCGCTTCCAGCCAGCGTAGAGGAGAACATCATGCAGCTCGTCGGCAAGAAGGTCGTCGTGGTCGGCGGCTCCTCAGGCATCGGCCTTGCCACCGCAGAACTCGCGCATAGCGAAGGCGCCGATGTCATCATCGCCGCGCGCAACGAGCAGCGGCTGGAGGCGGCGGCGTCGAAGCTGAAGCTGAGCGCCGTCACCGCCGACGTCACCAGCGATGAGAGCATCGCCAATCTGTTCAAGCGCTGCGGGCCGGTCGATCATGTCGTGGTCACGGCGGCGCAACTTCGCAGCGGCCCGATCAAGACGGTGGCGATGGACGATGTGCGTGCCACCATGGAAGGCAAGTTTTGGGGCGCCTGGCGGGTCGCGCGTGAGGCGCAGATCAATGCCGGCGGCTCGCTGACGCTGGTCACCGGATACTTGAGCATACGGCCGCGGCCGAACGCCGCGATCGTTGGCGCAGCCAATGGGGCGCTGGAATCGCTGGCGCGCTCGCTCGCACTCGAGCTGGCGCCAGTGCGGGTCAATGCGGTGTCGCCGGGTATCATCGATACGCCGATCCGCGCTGCGATGCCGGAGCAGGCGCGGCGCGAGATGCTGGAGAAGACCGCGGCCTCGTTGCCGGTCGGCCGTGTCGGCCTCGGCGAAGACGTTGCGCGACAAATCCTGGCCTTCATGACTATCGGCTTCATGACTGGCGCGATCGTCTATCTCGATGGCGGCGCGCTGGTGACTTAGGGCGTGGGGCCACGCGCGAGCAACAAACACGGTGTCATCGCCTGGCTTGACCGGGCGATCCAGCACGCCGCGGCGGTCGTGGGTCTCACGACGGCCGGTGTTTACTGGATGCCCGCCTGCGCGGGCATGACAAGGAAAATGAGGCGTCGACAACTCCTATGACGCGCGATTCCAAAAAGCTCGTCGTCGTCGGCCATGGCGCCGCGGGTTTGGCGGCAGCGGTGTCGGCGGCAGAAGCTGCCGGAGGCGCGATCGGGATCACGGTGCTGGAGCGCGCGCGTCGCGACGAGGCCGGTGGCAACACCCGCTGGAGCCCGTCCAATATGCGCATGGAGTCGACTGACAGCATCGCGCCGCAGTTTGTCGCCGACATGCTCGAAGCCTGCGGCGGGCAGGGCGATCCGTCTTATTTCCGCACGCTCGCCGCGCGTGCGCCGGAAGCGATTGGCTGGCTGCAGAGGCATGGCGTGTCGTTCGCGTCGCCGTCTTATTATCTCAGCATCGGTCCGCGCCGGATTCAGCCGGTCGGTGGCGGCGGCGCGATCATCGCGGCGCTGCGGACTGCCGCGCAGAACGCCGGCGTCATCATCCGCTATAAGACGACGGCAGAGCGGCTGCTGACCGGACCTGACGATCGGCTGCGTGGTCTCGCCGTGCGGACGGCCGACGGCGCGGAGACGATCGAAGCGGATGCCGTGGTGCTGGGCTCCGGCGGCTTCCAGGGCAATGCCGCGATGATGGTGCGCCAGTTCGGCGCTGAGGGAGAGACCATGCGCATGATCGCGCCCGGCACCGGCTTCAACCGCGGCGACGGCATCCGCATGGCGTCTGATCTCGGCGCGAAATTGTCGGGCGATTGGCACGGCATGCATAGCGAGCCGATTGATCCGCGCAGCGACAAGCCGGCGCCGGTCGTGCTGGTCTATCCCTATGGCATCGTGGTCGATCGCGACGGAAGGCGCTTCTGCGACGAGGGCGCGGGTCTCGTGCACGAGACCTGGGAGGCGCTGTCCCGCGACATTCATTTCAACCGGCCCGGCAGCGTCGCCTACGCCATTCTCGACAGTAGCCTGTTCGCGATCGATGGCTATGAGCGCGCGATCCGCTCCGACGTGCCGCCGCATCGCGCCGACACGATCGAAGATCTTGCGATGCAGATCGGCGCTTCGGCCGAGCAACTGAAGCGCACGGTCGCGGACTTCAACGCAGCCGCGACCGGCGACATCGGGCGGTTCGAGGCGACCCGCCGCGACGGCCTTGCGGCCGCACCAGGCCTCTCGCCGCCGAAGTCGAACTGGGCGCGGCCGCTCACGCAGGCACCATACCTTGCTTATCCGCTTGCCGGCGCGATCGCCTACACCTTTGGCGGCGTCGCCACCGACGTGCGGGCACGCGTGCTGGGCGAGGCTGGACCGATCAAAGGTATCTATGCCGCGGGCGAGACCACCGGGCATTTCCATCGCACCGCGCCGAACGCCGTCGCCGTGCTGCGGGCGCTGGTGTTCGGCCGCATCGCCGGGCAGGAGGCCGTGGCCTTCCTGACCGAGCGCTCCAACTAACAGTAAGTATGGGAGAACGAGTTATGGCTGCCGACAAAGCGACCGCCTTCATCCGCAACATCGCCGAGGTCCCATGGCGCGAGTTTCCGAACCATTTTGGCGGCGCGCTGTCGAAGCCGCTGGTGATGCCGGAGACATCAGGCTCGCGCCATCTCGACTACCGCATCTCGATGTACCAGCCGATGGCCCATGTCGCGCGCCATGTGCACAAGGTGCAGGAGCAGGTCTACCACGTGCTGGAAGGCGAGGGGCTGATGGAGATCGACGGCAAAAGCCATGTCGTCCGCAAGCACGATTTCATTTTCCTGCCGCCCGGCGTCGAGCATGCGATCTCCAACACCGGCCTGGTCGATCTGGTGTTCCTCGTCATCACCTCGCCGGTGACCGACGACGAGAAGCCGCAGTGAGCAGACGCGGTCGGCCAATGCTCCGCAGCACGGAATAAGCGCGCCGGCGCAACGCACCGCGACATGATCTCCGGTCAGGCCTGCGGTGCGCGCGGTTGTGGAGCCGCGCGGCGCAATGCTATGCGATCCTCAACGCGGCCATCGGCCGGATAATGACAAGATGAGAGGAACACCATGGCCGACGCGCTGATCATCGACGCCTGCCGCACGCCGCGCGGCATCGGCAAGGTCGGCAAGGGCGCGCTCGCCGGATTCCATCCGCAGCACCTCGGCGCCACCGTGCTGAGCGCGCTGGCCGAGCGCAACGGCCTCGACACCGCCGAGGTCGACGACATCATCTGGGGCAGCTCAGTCGCAGCGCGGGCAGCAGAGCGGCGATCTCGGCCGCATGTCGGCGCTCGATGCCGGCTACGACATCCGCGCCAGCGGCGTGACGCTCGACCGCTTCTGCGGCTCCGGCATCACCAGTGTCAACATGGCTGCGGCCTCGATCATGTCGGGCATGGAGGACCTCGTCATCGCCGGCGGCACCGAGATGATGTCGATGGAAGGCCGTCGCGGCGAGGGGCCGCTGATGATGGACGCCGGCAACCTGCGCCTGCGCGCGCTGCATCCGCAGTCGCATCAGGGCGTCTGCGCCGACGCCATCGCCACGATGGAAGGCATCAGCCGCGCAGACGTCGATGAGCTCGGGCTGGAGAGCCAGCAGCGCGCGGCCGCCGCCATCAAGGGCGGCCATTTCGACAAGAGCCTGGTGCCGGTCCATCGCGAGGACGGCAGCCTGGCGCTCGACCGCGAGGAATTTCCGCGCCCGCAGACCACGCCCGAAGCGCTGGCCGGATTGAAGCCGGCGTTCCCGGCGATCGCCGACTATCGCGCTCGACGAGAAGGGCACCACCTATCGCGGCCTGATCCTGCAGAAATATCCGGACCTGGAGATCGACCTCGTCCACCACGCCGGCAACTCCTCCGGCGTGGTCGACGGCTCGGCCGCGGTGCTGCTGGCCTCGCCGGCCTACGCCAAGGCCCATGGGCTGAAGCCGCGCGCGCGCGTCGTCGCCATGGCCAACATGGGCGACAGCCCGACCCTGATGCTGAACGCGCCGGTGCCGGCGGCCCGCAAGGTGCTGGCCAAGGCGGGGCTGACGCTCGACGACATCGACCTGTTCGAGATCAACGAGGCCTTCGCGGTCGTCGCCGAGAAGTTCATCCGCGACCTCAAGCTCGACCGCGACAAGGTCAACGTGAACGGCGGCGCGATGGCGCTCGGCCACCCGATCGGCGCCACCGGCTCGATCCTGATCGGCACGTTGCTCGACGAACTGGAGCGGCGCGACCTGAAGCGCGGCCTGGTCACCATGTGCGCCGCCGGCGGCATGGCGCCGGCGATCATCATCGAACGCGTCTGAGGTGCGGTCAGCCAATAAACGCTGATAATCCCGCCACCAGCGCGGCGGGGTTTTCTTCGGCGATCCAGTGCGCGGCGCGGGGCACGCGCAGTTCGGTGACGTCCTCCGCCACCTCGCGCATCATGCCGGCCATCAGCGGTCCCGTCGTGCTGGCCTCGCCGCCAATGGCGAGCACCGGCAGGGTCAATTTCCCGCGTTCCGCCAGCAGCGCGCGGTTGTCCGCGATATCGCGGTCGAAGGCGCGATAGAGCTCAAGGCCGGCGCGCAGCGCACCCGGCGCGGAATAAGCCGAGACGTAGGTGTCGAGCTCCTCCTCGCCAACAGCTGCGACGTTGTAGAGCCGCGCCTCGAAGAACGCCTTGAAGTAGAGCTTTTCCCGCCCCGTGATCAGCATCTCAGGGATATCGCGCACACTGTGAAATGCGAACTGCCAGACCCGCGGATCGGCGCGAAGCCGGTCGAACACCTCCGTCCCCGGCAGCGGCGCATCGATGACAGCGAGATGCGATACGTCGTCACGAAACATCTGCGCGTAGGCGTAGGCGACCATCAGGCCGATGTCATGGCCGACCAGCATGATCGGGCCGGAGATGCCCAGTGTGTCCAGCACGAGATGCCTGATGTCGTGCGCCATGGTGCGCTTGTCGTAGCCATCGAGCGGACGCGAGGAATGACCGGCGCCGCGATAGTCGGGGGCGATCACGCGATAGCCGGCCTGAATGAGCGGCGGGATGACGCGCCGCCACTCATGCCAGGTCTGGGGAAAGCCGTGCAGCAGCACGATGACGCGATCGCCCGCGCCGGCTGTCGTGTAATGCAACTTCACGCCAGGTGCGACGGTGGCCATGCCGTGCGTGATCTCGATATCTACGTGTCCGGCACTCGCAGGCTGGATCATGGCGGTCTCTCTTCCAGGGCTAGACCTCTAGTGCGGCGAAGCGTCCTTTTCGAATTCGCTGGAGAGATCCGGATCTTCAGCGATGTCGCGCAGCGTCGTCCGCAGCTTCACTAATGCCGTCGCGCCGAAGAAGCGCTCGAAATGTTCGTGCGCCTTGGTCCAATAAGGGCGTCCGCGAACGATCGCCTCTTCTCCGGCAGCGGTGAGACGAACCGGCCGGCGCCTGGCGTCGCGGTCGTCCCGATCAAACGTCACGAGACCGTCACGCTCAAGCGGCCGCAGCGTCTGGCCGAGCGCCGATCGCTCCATGGTCAGGATCTCGGCCAGCTCGCTGACCGTCGGTGGCCTCGACGCCTGACGTTGCAATTCGCACAGCAGATTGAACTGCGTCACGCGCAATCCCGACGGCGCCATCACCTCGTCGTAGAGCAGCGTGAGCCGGCGCGACGCGGCACGCATTGCCGCAGTGATGCAGGGGCTGGCGGATCGGGGAGTCCGGCTCATCGCGCTTGTGCCTCGTCGACCACCACGGCGATCTTGCCGAGCGTCCCGCCGCCTTTCATGCCGGCGAGCGCCTGATTGATCGCGTCGACCTCGGAGGCAATGATGGCGCTGACATGCGGCCGCAACGTTCCTGCCTGAGCCATCGCCGCCGCGTCGTCGAAGGCGCGGCGAAACAGCGCCTTGGCTGCATCGTCCAGCGCGCCGGCCTGGGCAAAGTAAGGCAGCAGATTGACGTAAATCAGCCGGGCGTCCTTTGCCGCCAGGATTCCGGCGACAGGACTTTCGGTCTCGGTCTGCCGGCTGGTCTTGCCAGGGCCGACCCCGAGCACGGCCCAGCGTCCGCCCGGCCGTACCATCTGCGCGGTCGCAACGAAGCTGCTTTCGCTATAGGTCGCGTCGAACACCAGATCGACGCCCCGGCCGCCCGTGAGCTTCGCGATCTCGGCAGCGATGTCGTCCTTCTTGTAGTCGAACACATGGTCGGCGCCGGATGCTTGTGCCAAGGCGCGCGATTGCGGGCTGCTGCCGCTGCTGATGATGGTTCGCGCGCCCATGGCCCGCGCCTTCTGGATCGCGAGATGGCCGACGCCGCCGCCGCCGCCGGGGATATAGACGGTGTCACTCGGATCGAGATTGTCGGCGAACGCGAAATGAGCCGACAGGAAACAGACGCCCAGCGTACCCGCCTCGACAAAGCCGAGGCCTGGCGGCTTCGATACCGCCATGAAGTCGGGCACCACGGCATAACCGCCTTTGCCGCCAGCGGCGAAGGCGCCATCCCTGTTGCTCGGCAGCATGCCGAATACGGCGTCCCCGACCTCGAAGGTCGTGACTGCATCGCCGCGGGCAACCACGAGGCCCGCGAAGTCGAAGCCCAACACGACCGGCGGTGTGCGGCCGAGGAAATTCAGCTCGGCCAGCTTGTAGTCGAGCGGGTTGAGCGACGAGGAGACGACGTGGACGAGCAGATCGCCCGGCCCGACCTCCGGCACGGGACGATCGAAGGCTTCGAGCGGCAGGCCGTTAGGCGCACGCGTATAGCCGATCGCGGTAAAGTATGCAGGAGACGTCGCTGTGGCAGTCGGCATGGGTTCCTCCTCTGGATTGCCGCTGGCCTTCAATTAAGGGGATATCCCCGCACTTCAAGGAGGTGAATTTTATTTGATCGACATGCGTGGTGGCAGGCGTGCGGCCTCCGCCAAACGGGACCGATGTCCGATATGTGGACGTTCATCAATGCGGGCGCCGCCGCTTCGCATGTCAACCTTGATCGATGTGACCGCGGTCTGATCCTGGACTGGCCATGCGACGTATTCGCGATATGATCGCGATGCGGACGGCGCAGCATTCGCCGTCCGCCGAATGCAATCTGAAGGGGACAAGTAAAGCAAAGCACGCTTGACGGGCCGTCCGTTTTGCGGGCTCCGCAGCTGTCCATGCGTGGTCGCGACCGGGCGCTTGCTCGATGGCGCGGTATCGTGCGGCGCCGGTTCAGCGCGCCGCAAGCGCTTCTTTTCCAGCGGTAAACCACCTTTGCGACGATAGTCGGAGATCACCCTTGTCCGCCGTCGGATGTCGGGTTATGCGACGGCGACGCTGAACTCGTCACCGTCAAGGTTCCCCGTGCTGTCGACGCTCGCGCACATCATCGATCGAAAGGGCTCGAACCGGCTGCTGATCAGGCTGCGGGCGCTGCTGCGCAGCAACGAGTTCTATCTCATCCCGCTCGCGCTGGTGATCGGCGTCATCGCCGGCGCGATCGTCACGCTGATGAGCGAGATCGCGCAGATCGCGCATGTCCTGATTTACGGCATCCGCGATCGACGTCCGGCTCAGCGCCAACGACTACGTCAATCCCATCGTCGCGCTGATCGCGCCGGCGCTTGGCGGCCTGATCGCTCGGCATCATGGAGTGGTCGCGCCGCCGGCTGAAAATCTCCAGCGCCGTCGACCCGATCGAGGCCAATGCGTTGCGCGGCGGCCGCCTGTCGCTGCGCGACAGCGTGGTGGTGAGCGGCCAGACGCTGATCTCCAACGGCTGCGGGCGCCTCGGTCGGTCTCGAGGCCGGCTACACCCAGATCGGCTCCGGCGCGGCCTCGCTGCTCGGCCAATTCCTCAACCTGCGCCGCAACGATCTGCGGCTGATCGTCGGCTGCGGCGCGGCCGCGGCGATCGCGGCGGCCTTCGGCGCGCCGATCACCGGCGCGTTCTATGCCTGCGAGCTGATCGTCGGCGTCTACTGCGGTCGGCAGCGCCGCGCCGATCCTGGCCGCCTCGCTCGCCGGCGCGCTGACCGCGCAATATCTCGGCGGCGCGCCCTATTCGCTGGAGATTCCCAAGGTCGGCAGCGTCGGCCTCGAGCAATATCTGCCGCTGATCGGTGCTGGCGCTGATCGTGAGCGTGATCGGCATCCTGGTGATGCGCAGTTCGTCGCTGTTCGAGCGCGTGTTCGCGCAAATGGCTCCCGGTCTGGATCAGGCCCGTCGATCGGCGGCGTCTGCGTCGGCGCGCTTGCGATCGTCACGCCGCAGGTGCTGGCGGCCGGCCACGGCGCGATGGTGCTCGACCTGCAGCGCGACCATGGCGATCGGCCTCATCGCCACTGGTGATCGCGCTGAAGCTGGTCGCCTGCCTGATCTCGCTGGCTTCGGGCTTTCGCGGCGGTCTGTTCTTTTGCTTCGCTGTTCGTCGGCAGCCTGCTCGGAAAGTTCTTCGCCGCCGTTGCTCGCGCTGGTGGGGCCGGCATCATCGCGTCGATCCCACGGTCGCATGCTGACCGGCATGGCGACGCTCGGGCGTCGCCATCGTCGGCGGCCCGCTCACGATGTCGTTCCTGGTGCTGGAGATGACGCGCAGCGTCGACGTCACCGCCGTCGTGCTCGCCGGCTGCATCGTCACCAGCATCTTCGTGCGCTTCATGTTCGGCCATTCGTTCTCGACCTGGCGCCTGCATCTGCGCGGCGAGACCATCCGCAGCGCCAACGATGTCGGCTGGCTGCGCAATCTCACCGTCGAGCGGATGATGCGCTCCGACGTCGGCAAGGTGCCGACCACGACGACGATCGCGGCGTGCCGGCGCGAATTCGTGCTCGGCTCGCGCCAGGCGGTCGTCGTGGTCAACAACAGCGACGATTATTGCGGGCTGGTGCTGCTGCCGGATCTGTTCTCCGGCGAGCTCGACACGATCGCCGACGAAATCCAGGTGGTGGAGCTGGCGAAATTCATCGACGTCGCGCTGTTGCCGGAGATGAACGTCAAGACCGCGATGAAGATCTTCGACGATGCCGAGGCTGAGGTGCTCGCCGTGCTGGAATCGGCGGAACAGCCGCAAGGTGATCGGCTTCCTGAGCGAATCCTTTGCGCGGCGGCGCTATGTCGAGGAGATCGACCAGGCGACACGGGCGTGCTCGGCGCGTTGTCCTGATCTGCCGGCCGGAGCCCGCAAGGCGGATAAGCGGTTGAAATACCCGAGACCGGTTTCGGTCGGCGCCGAAGATGTTCGCTCATCGATCCTAACCGGAAATGATCACTGCGAGGCCGAACCGGCTCTTTTGACCCTTGACCGACCTACGGCGAGGTAAGTCGAGGTGGTCGGTTCTTTCAGTGGTCGCAAGCTGCTGCGAGGTATATAGTCTTCTCGGCTGCGCACCCTGTCCTCTAGTGGGTCACGCCTGCTGCGCTCCGCCGGCCCCTCGACAGCGGCTCGGCCTGCATCTCAGCCCCACATCCCAGATTTGATTCCACCGAGAAAGACGGAGGATTTGCCATGGCCAATGCCCAATGCATCTGCGGCGCCCTCGGGCTGGTGCTACGAGAACCATCAAAACTGGTTGTCGCGTGCCACTGCTTCGGTTGCCAACGGCGAACCGGTGCACCATTCAGCGTCCACGCTTTCTATGCAATTGATGCTGTCGAGATTTCCGGACCAGCCACGGAGTTCGTGCACGTTGGCGAAAGTGGTCGCAACGTACGCCTGTATTTTTGTCCGACGTGCGGCTCGACAGTCTATTGGAAGCCTGATGCGCTACCCTCAATGATCGGCGTAGCCGTCGGTGCATTGGCCGACCCTGACTTCCCGGCCCCGGTCATATCGATATTCGAGCAGTCAAAACATCATTGGATGCATTTGGAGGGGGAGATCGAACACTTCCCGGCAAGTGCGATACGAGAATATTCGCCTCAGCTGACGCGCAAGGTTTGATGGCTCATCTCGGACATCGCGATGTTCTCCGGCAACGTCCGTTGCCGGGATACAGCCGGACATGTTGCGGAAGTGAACGGCCGCTTGAGACCCAACTCGAACAATAGCGCCTGAAAGATGCCGCCATCTCAGCCAGCCCATGCCTTTAACCGGTGATGGCACACAGGGCGGGGCGACCTATATCCACACTCGGAGATCGAACTTGAAAGCTCGGTTGACGATTTGAAGGAGGTGGCGATGCGAATGCTCCGTTGGCTCATCCTGGGCGCTGCGGCGATCCTTCTGATCGCCCCGGCGACAGCTCAATCCTTCGATCCCGCCGGCGGCCCTGTCTGCCTCGAGAGGTGGGGATGGGGCGGCAGCAGGCAAATCCAGTGTGCTTACAGATCATGGGACGAATGCCATGCGGCAACGGCTGGACTTCCCGCGATGTGTCTGGAGAACCCTTATTGGCATCGCGTGCAGCCGAATGTATCGGGCCGCCGCTCGCGTTCACCGCTCCCATACTGATGCGTCCGCCCCGGGGGAAGACGAGACGTGATGGTCGGACATTCCCAAATCGCCTTGCGTCCCTGAGCGGACGTGGCTCCGGAGTTGAGCGATATGCTTCCATCCTAATTGGGAATTCGGCCGCTGCCGACGACACTCGCCCAGTCGTCGGTAATATCGCGTGAAGGAACGCGGTTGGCCCGCATTTATGGAACCATGAGCGGTGTCGGGCGTTGCCGCGCGGCTTCTGAAAGTGCACGCCCGTGCATGCAGTCCTGCGACGGATTTGCCTGGGCGGGCTCCAGCGAGATGCTCGGCGAGGGGAGCGCTCATGCGTCGCGTCCGACTTGTGATAGCAGATCGACGTCCGATCGTTCTGCAGGGTTTTGCATCATTATTCGCGGCGCAGACCGACTTCGAGGTCGTGGCATCCTGTCTCAATGGAGCGAGCTGCCTCGAAGCAATTCGGAAGCTGGCACCCGATGTCGTGCTTGTAGAGGACGGCTTTTCTGACGTGACGGCATCTGAAATGCTCGCCGTCGTCCATGCCGAAGGCCTTCCAACCCGGCTGGTGTTGTACACGGCGTCCGTCGCGCGCGGCGATCTTGCCGCCGCGATCGCGGCCGGCGCTTGCAGCACGATCTCGATGCGCGAGCGGCCCGAAAGGGTGCTGCGGTCTCTAAGGCTCGTGGCAGCGCGCCCCGATCGACCACGGGTCGGGAAGAACGAAAATGGGGCGTTTGGTGAAAATGCGCTGGCCGTGCTGACGGACCGCGAGCGCGAGATCATGCGTCTGGTCGCGCGAGGCTTGTCGAACACGGCGATTGCGCGCCAGCTCAACGTCTCCCTGGGCACCGTCAAGGTGCACCTCAAGCATATGTTTGGGAAACTCGAGGTCGACAACCGATCGGAACTCACGGCGCTCGCCCTGTCGCAGCGCTACGGCGCGATCGGCGTGCTGCAGCTGTGATCTTCGCGGCGATGGACGATGATCACGCCGCGAGCATGAACCAGTCCGACGCCGGCCATGTGATGACCGACACTTTCACGGTGATGGCCCCAGACGGCACCGCTGACGTTGTGACCATTTTCATCAACGGCCCCAAAGATATTGGCTGATGCCTCTGGCATCATGGCTAAAGTCCTGGGCAAAGCCCGCAGCACTGCCAATGCCTTGGCGAAGACGCCGATATCGACCGGCAAACTCGTCGATTTCAGTGTCGACGATAGTGATCGTACGTTCACCTCGGCAGCATTCAACGCTCCCAGGCCGAACCCAGCTACCTATGGCGCGTTCCTGACGGCGGCGGTCGCAGTCTGGGTCTACCTTATCGACATCGTTCACAGCGCGGCAAAAGCACTCGATGTCGGCGATAGCCTGGCTGATGTCTCCACACCAGCTACCGCAAATGGCACGATGGAGCTGGCAACCACGATTGGCAGCGCGACCGCCGCGAGCCTCGCTGGTTACGACAGCCTGGCCTCGCAGAATTCCAGCATGCATGATTGGTCGTTTGCCTTCGGAGCTCCGCGCGGCGACACCACAGTTTTCCGCGATAATTTTCAGATTGTCGATGCAAACGCAGGGGATGATATCGCCACCGGCAGAGATGATTTTCGCATGCAGCAACCGATGCTGACACGATCGGCGCAGGATCCGTGACCGTCAACGCGCTCGCGGGGGACACGACCGATCGTGGCGATTTCAGCCAGACAACCGCAGCCGACGCGTCGCAGAATTTCTGAGGATAACACAACACCAAATGCGGGCGACGATTCCGATCGCAGTCAATCGCAGCGTGATCTACACGCATCTGATCACGGCTTGGCAGCTCCAGGGCAGCAGGCCGAGCATCACGCGACCACCGGAAGCGACGGCAATCCCGGTCACGATCCGCACGCCTCCGAAGAAGGCTCCGCAGCCGCCAAGCAGCATGGCAAGAATGACGCACCGGGCGGCGATTTCAGTCACGGGCAATCGCAGCGTGATTTACACGCATCTGAGCTCGGTTTGGCAGCTCCAGGGCAGCAGGCCGGGCATCACGCGACACCCGGAAACAACGCCAATCCCGGTCACGATCTGCACGCTTCCGAGGAAGGCTCCCGAACCGCCAAGCAGAACGCCAAGCATCACGCTTCCGGCGACGACTTCAATCCCGGCCAATCACAGCACAATTTTCACGCTTCTGCAGACGGCTCCGCAGCTGCCGAGCAGCATGCCAAGCCTGACACGACGCCAGAGAGCGACGTCAATCCCGGCCATTCGCGGCATAACTTGCACACGGCGCCTGTTAACGCTTCCAACAACCCACATTCGGAATTGAGCCTGAACGCTGGTGGAAAGGACCAAGCTATAGGTGACGGCGGTCAGGCACAAACACCAGCCACGCTGGAGCTCGGAGATTTGTTTCATTTCAAGAATGAGATGGCAACTTCCAAAGCTCCAGATAACTTTGGGCTACATGCGGAATACGGACCGGCTTCGACAGAACATGATGAGCACGCCGCTCGACATGACGGATTGACGTCCATCGACGCTACAGACCTGACCAGTCTTTCGCTCGGGGAGCACAACAACATTGATCACGCGAAAGGCGTAGAGCACCATCTGACGCACGATTTATTTGTTTAGCATACCTTATGTTGCAGAATCAGTGAGCAGATTCTGTGTTCGTCTCACTCTACGAAGCTTTCAAACTGTTGCTCCCAACGGGTAACACATGCTCGACATGAACGCATGGTGCTTCGCGTCTCAGGATACAAGGGTCTGCATTCCATCGCGGCGCTGAGGTCGTCGGCTGCACCCGACGTCTGCCAATGAGCCCGCTCCGGACTTCCAGCCTGTGGCAGTTATGTCCGCTCGCGAAGCTCAACCAGAGCTCGCGCCCTAGGTGGCGCACCCGCCGCCCTGAGTGCGTTAGCCCCCTCCGCACCAAGCAGCAGCGTCGAAACGCCGATTTGTCGAAAGGTCTCAACGCGCCTCCCTGTCCAGCCCATCTCGCCAGAATATTTTACTTGCTGTTTTTCAGAAATTGTGATTTGATCCATACATCCCGTCCCAACGAGGGGGCGCTTCGCGGTCGTCACGGACGTCGGGTGCGGGATGCGGTGGGCGCTATCTGATCGCAGCGCGGGTCTCTCGCGCGGACGAACGTATCGGATGCGACGGTGAAGTCGCGTGGTTCTGGCATCCCGGTGCTGATGCCAAGTTTGCGATGATGCTGGCGCAGCATCGCAGACGACGGGGGCAAGACAGCCGGTCCCCGGGAAGAGCGCGTATAAGCCGCAAAACCATCGCGCAGGGAAGGCCGGGCGTGTTCGGCCAGACCTGTGGTGACTGCCGCCAGCTTTTCTTTCTGCTGGCGGGCCACGGGCGCGGCCAGCGCCCGGCCTTCCCTGCGCCCTCAGTTTTCCGGAGGGCGGCATCTGCGAGGCAAAGCTCGGGCGCGTGCGCCGCGAGAACGCTGGCACATGTCCGCGGAAGGCGAATGACGGTCATGCGGTCGCGGCCATATGGCGCGTTCGGTGGCAGCCCTGATGCGTACTACGGCAGGAGTATTGATGACGATGCATTTAACTCGGAGCCTTCGCACGCCAGCGCTATGTCGAGGAGATCGATCAGGCGACGTGTGGCGTGCTCGGCGCGCCATCCTGACACTCTCCGAAGATGTGATCCCGCCGTTCGGAACCGCCGGCTATAACGGCGCTTGACGGACCTCAGGCACCGGCGAGGACGACATGAGGACAACTGCGAGCGCAGCTCTTCTGGCTACCATGGTTCTGACGACCGGCGCCGCGACTGCAGCCGAGCTGAAGGGCAAGGACGCCTATGGCAACTGGCAGAACGATGCGCCCGGCACGCTCCGCCTGATTAGCCCTGTGGATCTGCCGCGGCCGGGCGCGACGCCATCCGCGGCCAACGTCTCGCGCGTGGTGCCGCGGCCGGATGGCACGATGCCGAAGGTGCCCGAGGGCTTCAAGATCGCGCTGTTCGCGGACGGCTTGAGCGGGCCCCGCATTCTTCGGACCGCGCCGAATGGCGACATCTTCGTCGCCGAGACCCGCGCCAACCGCGTCCGCGTGCTGCGGCCGAGCAAGGACGGCACCAAGCCCACGACGAACGAGATATTCGCCGAGCATCTCAACCGTCCGTTCGGCATCGCGTTCTATCCAAGCGACTCCGATCCGCAGTGGATCTATGTTGCCAACACCGACAGCGTGGTGCGTTTTCCCTATCATGCCGGCGATCTGAAGGCCTCAAAGCCGCCGGAGACCGTCGTTGCCGAGCTGCCGCATGGCCAGGGACATTCGACTCGCGACATCGCCTTCACCAAGGACGGCAAGCGCATGCTGGTCTCGGTCGGCTCCGCCAGCAATGTCGGCCAGGACATGGGGCAGCCGCCGGGCGGGCTCGAGACATGGGCGAGCGCACAACCGCTCGGCGCCGCCTGGGGCGATGAGACCGATCGCGCCGCGGTGCTCGCCTTCGATCCCGACGGCAAGACCAAGACGCTCTATGCGACCGGCATCCGCAACTGCGTCGGCCTCACAATCCAGCCGGAGACCGGCACGCCCTGGTGCTCGACCAATGAGCGCGACGGGCTCGGCGACAACCTCGTGCCGGACTACGTGACTCAGGGTGAAGCAGGGCGGCTTCTATGGTTGGCCCTGGTTCTACATCGGCGATCACCAAGATCCGCGTCATGAGGGCGCGCGGGCCGATCTGAAGGACAAGATCACGGTGCCCGACGTGCTGCTGCAGCCGCACTCGGCCTCGCTCGGACTGACGTTCTACGAGGCGAGCCAGTTTCCGGCCGAATACCACGGCGACGCGTTCGCCGCCGAGCACGGCTCCTGGAACAGGTCGCAGCGCACCGGTTACAAGGTCATCCGCATCCGGCTCAAGGACGGCGTGCCGACCGGAGAGTACGAGGACTTCGTCACCGGCTTCGTGATCAACGACCGCGAAGTGTGGGGCCGGCCGGTCGGCGTCACCGTCGCCCGCGACGGCAGCCTGCTGGTCTCAGAGGACGGCAACGGCACGATCTGGCGGGTCAGTCATTAGCTCCACGTACCCCAGTGTCTTTGCTTGCGATAATCGTCGTCCGTAGTGGAACCGTTGCGGCTGTCTGATGATTGCAGGGCAGATGCTGGAGGCTCCCATGACCGATATCTGGGCGCGTAAATCCACCGAGGTGCTGACACGCGAGGCCAGCGGCACGGGCGAGGGCCGGCCGATGCGACGGACGCTCAACGCGCTGCATCTGGTGGCGCTCGGCATCGGCGGCATCATCGGTGCGGGCATCTTCGTTCTCACCGGGCACGCGGCGGCCGCCAATGCCGGTCCGGCAGTGGTGCTGTCCTTTGCGCTTGGCGCGGTCGCCTGCGCCTTTGCAGGCCTGTGCTACGCCGAGATGGCGTCGACGGTGCCGATCTGCGGCAGCGCCTATACCTACGCCTATGCGACGCTCGGCGAGCTCATCGCCTGGATCATCGGCTGGGACCTGATCCTGGAATATGCGGTCGGCGCGATCACGGTGGCGATCGGCTGGTCCGGATACGTCGTCAGCTTTCTGCGCGATTTCGGCATCGATGTGCCCGAGCGGTTTGCATCGGCGCCGCTGGCCTTCGATGCCGCGAGCGGCAGATGGAGCACAACGGGGGCCGTTTTCAACCTGCCGGCAGTCGCGATCATCATCCTGATCAGCGCGCTTCTGGTGATCGGTATCCGCGAGTCCGCGCGCTTCAACAATGTGATCGTCGCCATCAAGCTGGTGGTGATCTTGCTTTTCATCTTCCTGGCTCTGCCGGAGGTCACCACCGACAATTGGGTGACATCGAGCAATCCGCAGGGCGATTTCATTCCGCCTAATTCAGGGACGATCGGCGTGTTCGGTTGGTCCGGCGTATTGCGCGGCGCCGCCGTGGTGTTCTTCGCCTATATCGGCTTTGACGCGATCTCGACCGCGGCGCAGGAAGCGAAGGATCCCGATCGCGACATGCCGATCGGCATCCTCGGCTCGCTCGCGATCTGTACCGCGCTTTATGTCGCCGTCGGCTTCGTGCTGACCGGCATCGTGCCGTTCGACCGGCTCAACGTGCCGGATCCGATCGCGGTCGGCGTCGATGCCGCCGGTATCGGCTGGCTGGCGCCCTTGATCAAGCTCGGCATCATCTTCGGCCTCACCTCCGTCATCCTGGTGCTGTTGCTGGGCCAGCCGCGCATCTTCCGCGCCATGGCGCATGACGGGCTGCTGCCGGAAGCGGCGGCGCGCATTCATCCGCGCTTCCAGACGCCCTATGTCGCGACCATCATCTCCGGCGTCGTGGTCGCGGTGTTTGCCGGCCTGCTGCCGATCGGCCTGGTCGGCGAGCTCGTCAGCATCGGCACGCTGTTTGCGTTTGCGGTGGTGTCGATCGGCACCTTGGTGTTGCGCATCACCCAGCCGAATCTGCACCGGCCGTTCAGGGCGCCCGCGATCTGGATCGTCGCGCCGCTGGGCGCACTGAGCTCGGTCTTCCTGATGTTCGGGCTTCCCGTCGACACCTGGCTGCGGCTCGCCGTCTGGCTCGCGATCGGGCTTGCGATCTATTTCAGCTACGGCGCAAGGCATAGCCACATCGCAGTGGCGGGGTAGGGGGAAAGGTGAACCGAGGCCGCGGCACTCCGATCATCAACGGGCTTAGGCCGCACCACTCAAATCGAGCGCATCTGCTTGCGAACCGCGTCGGCGAGTGGCTTCAGCACATCGGCGGGCGCCTGTCCGACGACGCTGTAGCCGGTGCCGCCATCGGCCCAGCTGAAGCCTGCGACGTCGCCGTTCGATCGCGCGGTCATCGGCGCATTCTGGTCGGCGCTGTTCATCGGCCGCGTCAGCATGACGATGCGGCTGCCGCGATCATTGTCATACATGAACATCGCCGCCGGACCGTGCGAGGTGGCGATCAACCGTCCGCCCATCAGCCGGTAACCCGACGGGCTCAAGTCCGGCACCTTGACCGTGCGACGCAGCCGGCTCGAGACCCAATCCACCAGCTCGGCGCGATCGGAGGCGCGCATCTCGACCGGCCGCACGTGGTCCGGCGCGTAGACATTGAAGCTGTCGGAGGCTTCCTGCGCCAGCGCCGCGAGCCCGCCCGGCGCCGGCTGCAGCGATCCGCGCAGGTCCCAGCCGAAGGCGCCGCCGATGCTCAAGAGCAGCATGGCCGCGATCGCCCAGCGGATCGGGATATGTCGCCTGCGGCCCTCGATCATGCGCGCGAGGTTGAGCCTTGCCGGCACCGGCTCCTCGGCGATCGGCGCCAGCGCCGCGCGCAACATCTGCCGCTGATCGGCGAAGCCCGCGACGCGCCGGCCGACATCCGGGTGGTCATCGAGATAGGCGGCGACCTCGGCGCGCCGCTCCGGCGACAGGACCTGGTCGACATAGCCGTGCAGATCATCCTCGGTGATCGGCCGTTGGTTCATGTCACGCTCCGAAGCGGTACCGTCCTGGTCGGCGCACGTGCTGCGCCCTCGATCTCCTGTTGCAGCCGCTCGCGCGCCCGCGACAGCCGCGACATCACCGTGCCGACGGGAATGTCGAGCACCTTGGCCGCCTCAGCATAAGACAGATCCTCGACGGCGACCAACAGCAGCACGGCGCGTTGGTCTTCGGGCAGGCTCGCCAGCTTGGCCATGACGTCGCGATACATCAGCTTCTGCTCCTGGACCGCGGCCTCGCCGAATTCATTCTCGCTGGCGTCCTCGATCGGCACATGCGGACCGCGCTTCGCGGCTCTTCTGAAGCGGTCGACCGCCAGATTGTGCAGGATCGCGAACAGCCAAGCGCGCACCTCGCCGTCGCGCCGCTGCGACCAGCGGCTGATGGCACGCTCCAGGCAGTCCTGGACCAGGTCGTCGGCGCCTGCGCGGTCGCGCAGCAGCGACCGTGCATAGCGGCGAAGCGCAGGAATCAGCGGCTCGACCTGACGCAGCATCTCGTCCATGACGGTTTGGCCTCGCTGTCGGGTCAGGGCACCTGGACCTGGACGGGATTCCCGGACATGGTCGCGGCGTCGCCGGGCACGATGACGAGATAGCGCCGCGCGGCCTCGGTCGGCTGCTCGACGATCTGCCGGATCGGGCCCGTGGTGTCGACGATCGCGGAGCCGGCCGGATTGGTCATGAAGGCGGCGAGCGGCTGCAACTGACCACCGCCATCGGCCTGCTCGGACAAGGCCAGCACATATTTCTGCTTCGGCTCAAGGCCGGTGACGGACGCCTGCAGCACCTGGACCAGACCCTGGTCGAACAGGGAGACGCTGGTCGGCGCGGTCGCATCCTTTGCGGCGGTCTTAGAAGCCAGCGACAGATGCGCAACCCGGCCGGCGACGCCGAGCGGCTGCAAATTGGAGCGATCGTCGGCATTGGGCGCGGCGTTCGGGACATAGGCGATCGCCTGCGGTGCCTGACCGATCGGGATGTTGGCGATCACCGTGTTGGTCGCGGTGTCGATTGCGGCCAGCGCATCGGCATTCTCCAGCCCGACATAGATGCGGCTGCCGTCGCCCGAAGGCCACACGCCATGCGGCAGATTGCCGACCGGAATGGTCGCGACCTCCGAGAAGTCGTCGGTGCGGAAGACCTTGACCTGGTTGAGGCCGCCGATCGTGATGTAGGCGAAGGTGCCTTTGGCCGTATGGGCGAAATTGACGTGATTGGTGATCGGACCGGTGTCGATGGTCCTGATCAGATTGAACGGCGGCCTGGCGTTGAACACCTGGGTCTTGCCGATGTCCTTCAGCGTGAACCAGACCTGGTTGCCGTCAGGCGTCGCCGCGATGTTCGGGCAGAATGGGCTGTCCTGCTTCACCTTGGCGACGATCTTGTGATTGGCCACCGCGACCACATCGGTCTCCGGATTGAAGGACGAGCAGATGTAGCCGTATTTGCCGTCGGGCGAGAAGATCTGCATGCCCGGGCCGTTCGGCGTGACGATGCGCGTTCTCTCGGCGAAGGTCTTGGCGTCGAGCACCGAAATGTAGTTCTCGCCGCGCACCGTGACCCAGACCTCGCGGCCGTCGGGCGTGAAGAACGCCTCGTGCGGCGAGCGGCCGACATAGGTAACGTGCTTGACGGCATTGGTCGTGGTGTCGATGAAGGTCACCGAGTTCGAGCCGATCGAGACCACCGCCAACGTATGATGATCGGGCGAATAGCCCATGCCGTGGACCAACACCTGGCCGCGATAGAGCGGGCTGAAATTCGCAGGCTGCGGGTCGCCGAGCTTGATGACGCCGAGCAGCTTGTTATCGACGGGGTCCGTCACCGAGACCGTGTTCGAGAACTGCTCCGCGGCGTAGACGCGGTCATGATGGCTGAGCGGAATATCGGGCGCCGAAAGTGCGCCGGGCGCCTGTCCGGCCCAGGCTGCCGGGCAGAGCGCGAGCATGGTGCCGGCGAGGAGAGTGCTCTTCCAGATCGTCATGCGGGGCTCCTACTTGACCGGGTGGGACATGTGCATCTGCATGTCCATGTGATCGTGATTGTCCGAGTTCGGGGGGATAGGCGTCTGCGTCGGTGCGGGGGTCGTGTCGGTCGCGGGCTCGCCGAGCGCGAGCTTCATGGCCGCGATCTCCTGGATCTGGTCCACGATAATCTCCTGGGCGATGCGCCGGAGCTGCTCATTCTTGCCGTAGCGCAGCTCGATCACGGCCATGTCGATCGCGCCCTGATGATGCGGCGACATCATCGCGACGAAGTCGCGGTCGATGTCGCCTGTGGGCTTCGTGGCCATGCCGTCCATCATCTTGATCATCGCTGTCGCGTTTTCCCGCAGGAATGCTGCCTCCTCGGGCGAGGTAGCCGTCGGCTGCAGCTTGGCATCATGGGCAAACACCAGCAGGGGCAGCGCACAGGCGGCCAGCACGCAAGCGCCAAAGATTGCGCCAAATTGACTTGCCGGGTCCTGGAAGTCGCCACATGGGTCTGTCCGTTCGTGAATGGCCGGGGATCGCGAGGCGACCTCCTGGTCTGCTCCGCAATTCACATGCTGCTTGGAGTATTGACGTGCGGCAGCGCCGTCTATTCCGCCAGGTTCCGGCGATTTCTTGCATGCACGACGGCATGCAAAAACACCGCGTGCTGCAAAGCCTGCGGCGCCGAAGTCGCGCAATCACATCCATGTCAGTCTGGCGTGAAGCCGACGGTACTTATACCAAACGATCGTTTGGCTTGATTTATCCCCGCCGTACGCTGGCACCGCCATCAACCGGCAAGGTCACGCCGGTGATGAAGTTGGCTTCGTCGGAGGCGAGGAATAAGGCGGCGTTGGCGACGTCCCACGCCGTGCCCATTTTCTTGCGCAACGGCACCTTGCTGTCGCGCTCGGCTTCGACCTCGGCGCGGGTCTTGTTGAATTCGCGGGCGCGGGTGTCGACTGCCATCGGCGTGTTCATCAGGCCAGGCAGGATGACGTTGGCGCGGATGCCGTATTGGGCATTCTGATAAGCAAGCTGCTCGGTGAAGGCGATCATCGCCGCCTTGGTCGCCTTGTAGGTGACGTAAGGGTAGGTGGTGATCGCGGCCATCGATGAGATGTTGACGATGCTGCCTGAGCCTTGCGCGCGCATGATCGGGATCACCTGCTGGGCGGCGAGGATGCAGCTCTTGAGGTTGATCGCGACGCAGCGGTCGAACGCGTCCTCCGTCAGCGCCAGCAACTCGGCGTCGCCCCCGGCGAGACTGACGCCGACGTTGTTATGCAGCACGTCGACGCGGCCCCATCGTTCCTGCGCCTCGGCCACCATGGCGGCGATATCGGCAGCGCTGGTGACATCGGCCTTGAAAGCGTGCGCGGTGCCGCCTTTGGCGGCGATCATGTCGACCGTCTCCCGCGCGGACGAGAGGTGATGGTCGACGCACAGCACCGACGCGCCCTCGCGGGCGAAGGTGAGCGCTGTGGCGCGACCATTGCCCATGCCCTCGCCGGGACTCTGGCCGGCGCCCACGACGATCGCGATCCAATTCTTCAAACGCACGTTGTTCTCCCTGCACTCTCTTTTGGGTCTTCGGGTTCGTCATGATGGAGCATATTTGCTGCTGATACAGTGGTCGACGAGGCTCATGGATCAAATCCGTTGCAGGCCGGGCTCACCTGCAGCCTCGCCGTGTGCGTCGCGAAGTAAAATTCGCGTGGCGAGTAATGCGTTTGCTGCAGGGCAGAAAAGATTTTGGTGCAATGCAATGTAGTCTTTGCGCGCGCGGCAATTGGGCGTAAGAGCGCTTACGCGATTCAAAAATGCGCACGGCACTCTTGTGGTGCGTCCCAGATCGTCGTTCCTGTTAGGGGAACGGGCAGCGTCTGCGCACGTTGTGCGGGCGAGCCTCACCGCGCGGATTGATGTCACGATGAACATTCTCGATCCGCAAGGCCCGATCGCCGCCGCCGAGAAGACCATCCTGATCAACTCGATCGCGATCATGCTGGCGATCGTGGTGCCGACGATCATCGCGATTTTTGCCTTCGCCTTCTGGTTCCGGCAGTCCAATCACGCGCGCCGACTATCTGCCCGACTGGGCCTATTCCGGCCGCATCGAGCTCGTGGTGTGGTCGATCCCGGCGCTGACCATCATCCTGCTCGGCGGCGTCGCCTGGATCGGCTCGCATCAGCTCGATCCGGCGCAAGCCGGTCGCCGGGCACCGGGCAGGGCGTCACCATCCAGGTGGTCTCGCTCGACTGGAAATGGCTCTTCATCTATCCGGACCAGCGCATCGCGACCGTCAACAGCTTGACCGTGCCGGTCGGCGCGCCGCTGCATTTCCAGCTGACCTCGGCGAGCGTGATGAACGCGTTCTTCATCCCGCAGCTCGGCAGCATGATCTACACCATGAACGGCATGGTGACGCAGCTCGAGCTGCGCGCCGACGAGGTCGGCACCTTCCAGGGCCTGTCCGGCGCATTTCAGCGGCGACGGCTTTCCCGACATGATGTTCGACGTCCACGTCGTGTCGCAGACCGATTTCGCGACTGGGTCGCGCACTGCGGCGAAGAGCGACAAGGTGCTGAACGCCGACAGCTACAAGAGAGCTGTGCAAGCAGTCGGTGCCGAAGGACAAGCCGGTCTACCGGCTCGATGATCCCGAACTGTTCCGAGACATCGCGACCCAGCAGATTCCGCCGGGCCCGGGACCGAAGCTGACGACCGACGAAGCGCAACCGGAGACCGGAGCGAGCAATGCTCGGTAAGCTCACGCTGGGCCGCCATTCCGTTCGACCAGCCGATCCCGCTGGTCGCCGGCGGCGTGGTGCTGGTCGTGATCCTCGGCCGTGCTGGCCTGGGTCGTCGTCAAGGGCCATCTGCCCTATCTCTGGCACGAATGGATCACCAGCGTCGATCACAAGCGGATCGGCGTGATGTACATGCTGCTGGCCCTGGTGATGCTGCTGCGCGGCTTCACCGACGCGCATCATGATGCGCGCGCAGCAGGCGGTCGCGTTCCATTCGCAACGGCTTCCTGCCGCCGGAGCACTACAACCAGATTTTCTCCGCGCACGGCACCATCATGATCTTCTTCGTGGCGATGCCGTTCGTGATCGGGCTGATGAACCTCGTGGTGCCGCTGCAGCTCGGCGTGCGCGACGTGGCGTTTCCGACGCTCAACTCGGTCGGCTTCTGGCTCACCGCGACCGGCGCGCTGCTGGTCAACATCTCGCTCGTGGTCGGCGAGTTCGCGCGCACCGGCTGGCTGCCTTATCCGCCGCTGTCGGAGCTGACCTATTCGCCCGGCGTCGGCGTCGACTATTATCTGTGGTCGCTGGAGATTTCCGGCGTCGGCACGCTGGTCGCCGGCATCAATCTCGTCACCACGGTGCTGAAGATGCGCACCAAGGGCATGACCTATTTGCGCATGCCGATGTTCTGCTGGACCACGCTCGCCTCCAACCTCCTGATCATCGCGGCGTTCCCGATCCTGACCGCGACGCTCGCGATGCTGATCCTCGACCGCTATCTCGGCTTCCATTTCTTCACCAACGAGGCCGGCGGCAACGTCATGATGTTCATGAACCTGATCTGGGCCTGGGGCCATCCCGAGGTCTACATCCTGGTGCTGCCGGCGTTCGGCATCTTTTCCGAGGTGGTCTCGACCTTCTCCGGCAAGCCGCTGTTCGGCTATCGCTCGATGGTGCTCGCCACCATGGCGATCTGCGTCATCTCCTTCATGGTCTGGCTGCATCACTTCTTCACCATGGGCGCCGGCCCCGACGTCAACGCCATCTTCGGCATCGCCAGCATGATCATCGCGGTGCCGACCGGCGTGAAGATCTACAACTGGCTGTTCACGATGTATGGCGGCCGCGTCCGCTTCACCACGCCGATGATGTGGTCGATCGGCTTCATGGTGACCTTCATCATCGGCGGCCTGACCGGCGTGCTGGTCGCGGTGCCGCCGGCCGACTTCCTGCTGCACAACAGCCTGTTCCTGGTCGCGCATTTCCACAACGTCATCATCGGCGGCGTGCTGTTCGGCGCGTTCGCCGGCTACACCTACTGGTTTCCCAAGGCGTTCGGCTTCCGCCTGCACGAGGGCTGGGGCAAGGCCGCGTTCTGGTTCTGGCTGATCGGCTTCTACGTCGCCTTCATGCCGCTCTATGTCGTCGGGCTTCCTCGGCATGACCCGGCGCATGCAGCATTACGACGTGGCGGAATGGCGGCCCTGGCTGCATCGTCGCCGGCGTCGGCGCGGTCCTGATCCTGATCGGCATCATCTGCCAGATCGTGCAGCTTGTCGTCAGCATCCGGCGACCGCGAGGAGCTGCGCGACCGTCACCGGCGATCCCTGGGACGGCCGCTCGCTGGAATGGGCGACGGCGTCGCCGCCGCCGGTGTTCAATTTCGCCGTCATGCCCGACGTCACCGGCGAGGACGCCTATTGGGCGATGAAGGCGCGCGCCAAGCAGCAGGGCTGCGAAGCGCGAGCCGCGACTACGAGCGATATCGAGATGCCGCGCAACTCGCCGACCGGCTTCGTCTGCGCGTTCTTCGCCACCGTCATGGGCTTTGCGCTGATCTGGCACATCTGGTGGATGGTGATCGCTGGGCTGCATCGGCGCGTTCGCGACCTTCGTGGTGTTCGCCTGGCGCGACCATGACGAATACGTGATTCCGGCCGACGAGGTCGCGCGGATCGACCGCGCCAATCATCGAGGAGCGCCGCGACCTCGTCACCGCTGCGGGGAGCCTGATGTCAGATGTCGCAACCGCGGCATGGCACACGCCGATCCGCATCATCTCGGCATGCTGGCGCAGGTCGAGCATGAGGGCCCGGCGCCGAAGCGGATCGTGACCGGCTACGGCTTCTGGATCTTCCTCCTCAGCGACATGGTGATGTTCTCCTGCTTCTTCGCGGCCTTTGCCGTGCTGCGCGGGGCAGACCGCGGGCGGACCGAGCGGCGCGCAGCTGTTCGATCTGAGGAACGTCGCGATCGAGACCGCGCTGCCTGCTGCTGTCGAGCTTCACCTGCGGCATGGCGAGCATCGCCGCCGACGTGCGCAATTGCATTCTGGTTCCAGATCGCGATGGCGGTGACCTGCGTGCTCGGGCTCGGCGTTCCTGGTGCATCGAGTTCCGAGAATTCGCCGATCTGGTCGCGCGCGGCGCGGGCCCGTCGCGCAGCGCCTTCCTGTCGGCGTTCTTCACGCCTGGTCGGCTGCCATGGCCTGCACGTCTCGGCCGGCATCCTCTGGCTGCTCACCATGATGGCGCAGGTGTTCGCCAAGGGCTTCCGCGCCGACATCCATGCGCCGCTTCCTGTGCTTTGCGCTGTTCTGGCACGCGCTCGACATCATCTGGGTCGCGGTGTTTTCGGTCGTCTATCTGCTCGGGAGCGCGGCATGAGCGACAGTCGCACTGCATCAGCACATCGAACTCGACGTCGCGCCGGGCGACGAGGAGCATGTCAGCGTCGGCCCGCGCGTGCTCGGCTATCTCGTCGGCCTCGGCCTTGCGATCCTGCTGACGGCGACCTCGTTCTTCATCGCCGGCACCGACCTGGTCTGGCAGCCCTCGATTCCCGTCGCCATCATCGTGCTGGCGATCGCGCAGATGGGCGTGCATCTGGTGTTCTTCCTGCACATCACCACCGGCGCCGACAACACCAACAACGTGCTGGCGCTGGCCTTCGGCCTGCTGATCGTGTTCCTGGTGGTCGGCGGCTCGCTCTGGATCATGGCGCATCTCAACCACAACATGATGCCGATGGATCAGCTCATGCAGATGCAGCGGTAGCTGCGATTTGCCACTGCGTGTCTTCTATCCCGGCGAGTGGTCGCGCGAGGCGCGAGCGAGAGGCCGACGAATCGCGATGCCGAGACCTCTCGCTCGATCGCCTCTGGATCGCATGCGCTCCGACTCGCAATGAAGGGAGAGGTAACGGAACGCATCGAACGATCGATCTTCTCGCTCTTCGCGCTCGGCCGGCAATTATAGGCGCGGCGGAAGCCGGCGGCGCGGGCGTCGTCCTCGGTGCAGAACCAGCGGTCCGGCTCGGTGGTCGCCGGATAGCTCGGGCAGCCCTGCAGATGATAGACGCCGATATTGCCGGTGACGCGCGCGCGCACCGCGAACTTGCCCTTGATGGTGCAGCGCGGGCGGCAGCGGCCAGGCATCGGGAAACAGCACGGCGCGGATTTCGCGGTCGCGATCGGCGCGGCAGGACGCGCCGAGCAGCGCGCCGTCCTTCTTGCCGATGCCGGAAATCCTCGCGGCGCGACGAAGCAGCCCTTCCAGATGCCGCTGGCGCTTGGCCTCGCGGCGCGCGGCCTCGTCCTTGGACGTGAACCTTGGCCGCCGGCTCGAAGTCCGATGCGCAAAGCCCGAGCGCACCAGCCTGCTGGTTCAGGCTGACCTTCTCGCCCTCGACCGTGCAGACGCCGAGATGCCGCTTCTTGCAGACCTTGTCCGGCCCGAGATCGTCGCAATGGACCGAACGGCCGCCGATCAGCTTGCTCAATCGGTCGCGCGCGTCGATGCCGCAGCTCCAGGGATCGGCCTGGTCGTCGATGCAGATCTGGTCGAGCTCCGGCGCGTCGATGCCGTCGAGCCGGTAGACGGTATCGCCGAGCTGAATCGTGTCGCCATCCCTGACGATGGCGCTGGCCGCTTGGGCCGCTCCTGCCCACGCCAAAAAGCCGAGCAAAGACATCGCGCAGATTGAAAATAACGTATTTCGCAATCGCATTGCGTAAATTCCCTTGAGACTTCGGAACGGTCCCACGCTCTCCTAGCATACCCGGTCATCGCCAGACCAATGCATTGCGCGCCGATAGGCCTTTGACGATACGTCGGTTCTGCCTCTATCGTTGCAGCCGGCCACGGCGACAGCGCTGTGCGCCAGGATTCTGACCGCGCCCAAGACACGGCAACAAGACGCGGCAGCCAAAGGGAGACATGTCCGGCAATGAACGATCCCGTCGACGTCCTGATCATCGGCGCCGGCGCCTCCGGCGCCGCGGTGGCCTGGTCGCCTGGCCGAGACCAAGATGCACATCCTCTGCCTCGAGCAGGGCGGCTGGATGAAGCCATCGGAATATCCGAGCACGGGACGCGACTGGGAAGCGCGCTTCTACGGCGATTAGTCGCCAGCCCGAACATCCGCGGCGCGGCCCGAGGACTATCCGATCAACGACGACAACTCGCCGATCAAGGTGGTGAACTTCAACGGCGTCGGCGGCTCGACCGTCATGTACACGGCGCATTGGCCGCGGCTGCATCCCTCCGACTTCCGGTGAAGACGCTCGACGGCGTCGCCGACGACTGGCCGATCGATTACGACACGCTGGCGCCGTTCTTCGCCGAGAACGACCGCATGATGGGCGTCTCGGGCCTTGCGGGCGATCCGGCCTTTCCGCCGACGCAGCCGCCGATGCCGCCGCTGCCGCTCGGGCCGCTCCGGCGCGCTGCATCGGCAAGGCCATGAACAAGCTCGGCTGGCACTGGTGGCCGTCGGATACGACGGTCGCGACGACCGACTACGAGGGCAGGGCGCGCTGCATCAATCTCGGCCATTGCACGCCGGCCTGCGCGCAAGGCGCGAAAGCCTCGACCGACATCACCTATTGGCCGGCATGCGCTGCGCGCCGGCGTCGAGCTGCGCACGCATTGCCGGGTGCGCGAGATCACGACCAACGAGCAGGGCATGGCCTCCGGCGTCGTCTACTACGACAAGGACGGCGTCGAGCAGTTTCAGGCCGGCCGAAGTCGTCATCATCGCCTGCAACGGCGTCGGCACGCCGCGGCTGCTGCTGAATTCGGCCTCGGGCCGCTTTCCGAACGGGCTCGCCAATTCCTCCGGGCTGGTCGGCAAGAACCTGATGTTCCATCCCTATGCGCAGGTCTACGGCTATGTCGACGGAGCCGACCGACAGCAACCGCGCGCCGCCGACCTGCCTGTGGAGCAAGGAGTTCTACGAGACCGACCCGTCGCGCGGCTTCGTGCGCGGCTATGCCTTCCAGTTCGGCCGCGGCGTCGGCCCGGTGTTCGAGGCGGTCAGCAGCGAAGCCAAAGGGCATCCTGCCCTGGGGCACGGAGCATCATCGCCGTGTTCCGCAAGCTCAACGGCCATCGCCTGCGCGATCTCGGCGATCTGCGAGGACCTGCCGGAGGAGCACAACCGCGTCACGCTCGATCCCGTGCTGAAGGACAGCCACGGCATTCCGGCGCCGCGGATCGACTACACGATCGGCGAGAACTCGACGAAAGATGATGGACGCACGCGCATCGCGCGCGGCCAAGGAGATTCTCGAGGCCGCCGGCGCCACCGACATCTGCGTCAACGCGCCGATCCTCTATGGCGGCTGGCATCTGCTCGGCACCGCGCGGATGGGCACCGATCCCGAACGCTCCGTCGTCAATGAATGGGGCCGCTCGCATGACGTGAAGAACCTCTTCATCGTCGACGGCAGCGTGTTCGTCACCTCGGGCGGCGTCAATCCGACCTCCACCATCCAGGCCATCGCGCTCTACATCGCCGACCAGATGAAGCAGCGCCTCGCCAATCTGTTCGATTGAGGCCATCATGCATTCGAACGATCAACTGACCGAAGCGCAGCGCGATGATCTGCGCACCATTGCGGGCATAATGATTCCCGCAAGCGTGGAATACCGTGTACCTGGCGCGGACGATGCCGCGATCCAGGCCGACATCATTGCAACTCTCGGCCGAGACACCGCCGCGGTGCGGGCTGCGCTCGATCACCTCGCGCGTCTGGCCGGCCAGCCGCTCGCCATGCTCGATCCTGCGAGGCGCGACGCCGTCGTCGCGGATTTTCGTGCAGCCGGCGGTCGTGCCGCCGCGACGCTCAGTCGCGTCATTCTGCAGTGCTACTATCGTGACGATCGTGTGTTGACGTCTCTCGATCTGGAACCGCGCGCGCCGTTCCCGAGAGGCCATCAGCTCGAGCAGGGCGACTGGTCGCTCCTGGATGTGGTCAAGGCGCGCGCCCCGATGTGGCGCAGGGCGCCATGATGGATTTGCATTCGATTGAGAACGGATTTGTTTACGAATCCGTCTAAGAAGGCTTCCAATCGGATCATTCGGATCCGGCTGGGGGTCAAAGATGCAAACGGACGATCGCTCGGCGATGCGGGCCAAATTCGCGCGGCCGACGGAGCAACCCAAACATTCAGGCATGTCGCGACGGAGCCTGCTGGCCACCGCCGCGCTGCTGATCACGACCTCAGGGGCGACCGCAAGGGTCGTCACCAAGGTGCTGCCGTGGCGGCCGAACGAGGCCTATCCGGTGACGCCGGTCGTGCCGGGCGGCTGGCTGTTCTTTACCGCGGATGAAGCGGCCATCGTGGACGCCATCGTCGACCGGCTGATCCCGACCGACGAACTCGGGCCGGGCGCCAAGGACTCCGGCGTTACCACCTTCATTGATCGCCAGTTGACCGGTCCCTATGGCGGCCACGACTGGCTCTATATGCAAGGCCCGTTCTCCGACAAGCCGCTGCCGACGCAGGGCCTGCAATCGCCGTTGACGCCACGCCAGCAATATCGCCAGGGCCTCGCGGCGCTCGCGGCCTATTGCAAGGCGAATTTCGGCGGCCGTGCCTTCGCCGAGCTCTCCAACGACGACAAGGACAAGCTGCTCACCGGGATGGAGAAGGGGGAGGTGAAGTTCGAGGGCTTCCCGAGCCGCGCGCTGTTCTCCGCCATCTACGCCAACACGATGGAGGGCTATTTCGCTGATCCGATCTATGGCGGCAACAAGGACATGGCCGGCTGGAAGCTGATCGGCTTCCCCGGCACCCGCTACGACTATCGTGACGTGATGGACAATCCCAACAAAACCTACACGCTGCCGCCCGTTGCTCTGCAGGGCCGTTCCGCCTGGGGAGTTCGCTAATGGCCCGCCGTCTTCCCCGCAAGGATGTCGTCATCGTCGGTCTCGGCTGGACCGGATCGATTCTGGCGCTCGAGCTTGCCCGCACCGGACTGAACGTCGTCGCGATCGAACGTGGTCCGTGGCGCGATACCGCGGCCGATTTCAACATCGGCACCGCGCCCGACGAATTGCGCTACGGCGTGCGCCACGAGATGTTCCTGCGTCCGCGCCAGGAAACCATGACGATGCGCAACAACTCGTCGCAGACGGCGCTGCCGATCCGCAAATGGGGCAGCTTCCTGCCCGGCAACGGCGTCGGCGGCGCCGGCATGCACTGGAACGGCCAGACCTGGCGCTTCCTGCCGGATGACTTCCGCATCCGCAGCCACATGACCGAACGTTATGGCGAGGGCATCCTGCCCGAGGGCAATCACATCCAGGATTGGCCGGTCAGCTACGACGAGCTCGAGCCGTTCTATGACCAGTTCGAGCGCTGCCTCGGCGTCTCCGGCAAAGCCGGCAATCTCAAGGGCGAAATTCAGGCGGGCGGTAACAGGTTCGAAGGCGCGCGCGCCAACGAATACCCGACGCCGCCGATGAAGCAGGGCTATTCGCAAGAGCTGTTCATGAAGGCCGCGAGCGGAATGGGTCTGCACCCGTTTCCGCGCCCGTCGGCTAATCTGTCGTCGGCCTACACCAACCAGTACGGCTGCAGCATGGCACCGTGCACCTATTGCGGCTTCTGCGAACGCTTTGGCTGCGCGAATTACTCCAAATCGTCGCCGCAGACCTGCGTGCTGCCGGCGCTGGTGCGCGAGCCGACCTTCGAGGCGCGCACCGAATGCGAGGTGATGAAGGTCAATCTCACGGGCGACGGCAAGATGGCGACCGGCGTCACCTATGTCGACGCCAATGGCGAGGAATGGGAGCAGCCCGCCGACCTCGTCCTGGTCTGCGCCTTCTCGATCTTCAACGTGCGCCTGCTGCTGCTGTCCGGCATCGGCAAGCCCTATGACGCGGCAAAGGACGAGGGCGTCGTCGGCCGCAACTACGCCTACCAGACCGGCTCGGGTTCGACGGCTTTCTTCGAGGACGCCAAGTTCAACCCGTTCGCGGCTGCCGGTTCGCTCGGTTGCGCGCTCGACGACTACAACAGCGACAATTTCGATCACGGGCCGCACGGCTTCGTCGGCGGCGCGTCGATCACCAACGCCTATACCAACGGCCGCCCGATCATGTACCACCCGACGCCGAAGGGCACTCCGGCCTGGGGCTCGGCCTGGAAGAAGGCGGTGCGCGAGACCTATCAGCGCGTCACCAGCGTCGGCGCGCAGGGCAGCGTGATGAGCTATCGCGCCAACTATCATCGACCTCGATCCGACCTACAAGGATCCGCTCGGTCGTCCGCTGATGCGCATCACGTTCGACTACCAGGAGAACGAGCGCAAGATGGCCAACTTCATGGCCGAGCGTTGCGAGGAGATCGCCAAGGCGATGGGTGCGAAGACCGCGACGATCAACCGGCTGAACGGGCCGTGGTCGGTGATCCCCTATCAGACCACCCACAACACCGGCGGCACCGTGATGGGCAATGACCCCACGACCTCCGTGCTCAACCGCTATCTGCAGTCGTGGGACGTTCCGAACGTGTTCGTGACGGGCGCGTCCGCCTTCCCGCAGAATGCCGGCTACAACCCGACCGGTACGGTGGGCGCTCTGACCTATTGGGCGCTGGACGCGATCCTGAACAAATATCTGAAATCGCCTGGCGCGCTGGTGCAGAAATGAGCTCGATCGTGATGAAGGAGAAGACCACGCCGGGCACGCGGCTGCGTCATCTGCTGGCGCTGGCCTTGTTGGCCATGCCGAGCGCGGCGCTCGCGGATTCCGATAACCTGATCGAGATCCAGCGCGGCAAAGCGCTGGTCGCGGCTGGCGACTGCGTCGCCTGCCACACCGCGCCGGGCGGCGTGCCGTTCGCGGGCGGGCTCGCGCTGCAGACGCCATTCGGCGCAATCATGACGCCGAACATCACGCCTGATACCGCGACGGGCATCGGCAGCTGGAGTGCGGACGACTTCGCCCGCGCCATGCATGAGGGCAAGCGGCCAGGCGGCACCCGGCTCTATCCGGCATTCCCTTACACCTACTACACCAAGGTGACGCGGACGGACTCGGACTCAATTCTCGCCTATCTTCGTTCGCTCGATCCGGTCTCGAACACCGTCAATCGCAACACGCTGCCGTTCCCGTTCAACATCCGCAGTTCGATGGCGGCCTGGAATGCGCTGTTCTTCACGCCCGGCGAGTTCAAGCCTGATCCGAACAAGTCCGAGGAGTTCAACCGCGGCGCCTATCTGGTCGAGGGGCTCGGCCATTGCGGTGCCTGCCACACGCCGCTGAATGCGTTTGGTGCCAACAAGAGCGATCAATATCTGCAGGGCGGGGTGATCGACAACTGGACCGCGCCGAACATCACCAATGATGCTCAGGCAGGCCTTGGCAAATGGTCGGCTGACGAGGTCGTGCAATATCTGAAGACGGGGCAGGCACGCGGCGTGATCGCCTCCGGTCCGATGAAGGACGTGGTCGAGAACTCGACCTCGAAAATGTCGGATGCGGACCTGAAGGCGATGGCGGTCTATCTGAAGGAGCGCGGTGCGGCCGGTTCTCCGGCGCCGAGCCCCGTCTCTGCGGACGACGGCCGGATGAAGGCCGGTGAGGCTGTTTATGTCGACACCTGCTCGGCCTGCCACGTGCGCAACGGCGCGGGCATCGAGCACGTCTTCCCGAAGCTCGCGGGCGCCACGATCGCGACGCAAGACGATCCGACCTCGCTGATCCGCATTATCATCGCCGGCGGCCGCGGTGCGGCGACCGATCAACGGCCGACCGGGCCCGCGATGCCGTCGCTCGGTTTCCGCCTCGATGACGAGCAGATCGCAGCCGTCGTGACCTATATCCGCAACAGCTGGGGCAATGCCGCCTCGCCGGTAACGGCAGATGCCGTCAAGGCGGTGCGCGGTAACGTGACCGGCGCGGCCGATTAGCCAGCCTTGCTGCTCCCTTGCGCGAAAGAGGGCAGTTACCCATCTGATGTGGCAAAGGAAATCGCCATGTTGGATTTTACCTCCGAATTCGCCGGCGACCAACCGTCGCCGGCGCAAACGTCTGAAGCCTCTGCCATCAACGACCAGGCCTTGCTCGACGCCTATTCCAACGCCGTCATCTCGGTGACGGAGCGTGTTGGTCCAGCCGTCGTGCGCATTGAGACCGGCCCGAAAGCTGGGCTCACGCCCGGCCATCGCGGTGGCGGTCTCGGCTCCGGCATCGTCATCTCGCCCGACGGTCTCGTGTTGACCAACAGCCACGTGGTCGGCACATCGAAAGAGATCCGGCTGCGCGACACCGAAGGTGTCGTGACGGATGCGCATGTGCTGGGCGTCGATCCCGACACCGATCTGGCGCTGCTGCGCGCCAACGGCTCGCGTGACCTGCCTTATGCGTCGCTCGGCAATTCCAAGATGTTGCGGCGCGGGCAGCTGGTGGTCGCGATCGGCAATCCGCTCGGCTTCGAGTTCGACGGTGACTGCCGGCGTGGTCTCGGCGCTCGGCCGTTCGATCCGCTCGGTCTCCGGGCGGACCATCGAGGACGTGATCCAGACCGATGCGGCGCTCAATCCCGGCAATTCGGGCGGCGCGCTGGTGTCATCCGCGGCTGAAGTGATCGGCATCAACACCGCCATCATTCAGGGCGCGCAGGGCATCTGTTTCGCGGTCGCCAGCAACACCGCGCAATTCGTGCTGTCGGAGATCATCCGGCACGGCTACGTCCGGCGGGCCTATATCGGCGTCGCCGGGCAGACCGCGCCGATCCCGCGGCGGCACGCGGTGCTGGCCGGCGTCGAGAACAAGATGGGCGCGCTCTTGATGCAGATCGAGCCGGACGGGCCGGCCGCGCGTGCCGGGTTGTTGCCCGGTGACGTCCTGATCAAGCTCGACGGCGTCGACATCCACGGCGTCGACGACCTGATCCGGGTGCTGGACCGCGACCGCATCGACCGCACCGTATCGATGGACGTGCTGCGGATGGGCCGCCTGCGTGAGTTCGATATCCATCTGGTCGAGCGCAAGCCCGTGCCGCGGCAAGCGGTGGCGTCGTAACCCGCGCAATCCGATCCGATCAGCGAGATGCCGCCTCCGGGCGGCATTTTTCGTTTGGGCGCCGCTTGGCGAGCGTCCTTGCATACAATGGCACGGCGTTTGCTTCTTTTTTCAGCGAGACAAGCGCACGGAGATGCCGGCCATGACGGACATGACATCAGCAGCAATCGGCATAGTGATCGCCGAGCCCAATCCGATCGTGCTCGATTGGACGAAGACGGCGCTCGTCATCATCGACATGCAGCGCGACTTCCTGGAGCCAGGGGGCTTCGGCGAGACGCTGGGCAACGATGTCTCGCAATTGGCGAGCGCGGTTCGGCCGATCAGCAATGTGCTGGCCGCGGCACGCAAGTCGGGCATGCTGGTGATCCATACCAGGGAAGGGCATTTGCCTGATCTGTCCGATGCACCGCCGGCCAAGCTCGAACGCGGCGCGCCCAGGTTGCGCATCGGCGATCCCGGCCCGATGGGACGTATTCTCATTCGCGGCGAGGCCGGCCACGACATCATCCCCGAGCTCTATCCCGTTGCCGGCGAGATCGTCATCGACAAGCCCGGCAAGGGCGCGTTCTACGCGACTTCCCTCGGCGATGTGCTGAAGCAGCGCGGCATCGAGAACTTGCTGGTGTGCGGCGTCACCACCGAAGTCTGCGTCAACACCACCGTGCGCGAGGCCAATGACCGCGGCTATCGTTGCGTCGTGATCTCCGACGGCTGCGCCTCCTACTTTCCCGAGTTTCACGACATCGGGTTGAAGATGATCAAGGCGCAAGGCGGCATCTTCGGTTGGGTTGCGGACTCGGCCGCCGTGCTCAAGGCCATGAACGGGTAGAGCAGGGCGCATGCTCGAATGTCGCTGCGCCTGCGGCCCAGCGTAAGTTTTACTACGGCTCCTTCAGTTTTCCTCGGGCTTGAGATGCGAGGGCCTGGACCCTAGAACCAGCCATCGCATCAAGACGACGAGGGTGACGCCATGGTCTGGAATCCGCAGCAATATCTGAAATTCGCCGGTCACCGGCTGCGGCCGGCGATCGACCTGCTCGCGCGCATCCCGGATTTTCCGGCGCGGGCCATCGTCGATCTCGGTGCCGGGGCCGGCAATGTGACGAAACTTCTGAAAGAGCGCTGGCCGGAGGCCGAGGTAACCGGCGTCGAGAGCTCGCTCGAGATGGTGGCCGCAGGCCGCAAGGCTGCACCGGATGTCGAATGGCAGCACGCGGATCTTGCCTCCTGGCGGCCCTCGGAGCGCTACGACGTGGTCTATTCCAACGCGGCGCTGCAGTGGCTGCCGGATCACGCCACGCTATTTCCGGTAGTGATGGACAGCGTCGCGCCCGGTGGCTTTCTTGCGGTGCAGATGCCGCGCAATTTCTTGGCGCCGTCGCATGTGCTGAGCGGCGAGACCGCGCTCAACGGTCCCTGGCGCAGCAAGCTCGCGCATCTGGTGACGACGCCTCCCGTGCATGAGCCTCAATTCTATCACGACCTGCTGGCGCCGCACGCCGCCGACATCGACATCTGGGAGACCGAATATCTGCAGGTGCTCGAAGGCGACAACCCCGTCAAGGAATGGACCAAGGGCACCTGGCTGACGCGCTATCTCGACGTGCTCGAGGGCGACGAGAAGGCTGCCTTCGAAGCGGCCTACGGCGAGCGCGTCGCCAAAGCCTATCCGCGCAATCAAGCGGGCCAGACGCTGTTTCCGTTCCGGCGCCTGTTCATGGTGGTGCAGGCGAAGGGGTGAACTGCAACCGACCTCATTGCGAGGAGCGTCAGCGACGAAGCCATCCAAAATCCTTGTGCTTCTGGATTGCTTCGCTTCGCTCGCAATGACGGGACTACTCACGGCCGCACCGCCGGCGTCTCCATCGGTCATGCCGTGTGCGCGTGACATCAGATAGAGTTCGAGCGCGACCATGTCGGGCGAGCCGATATCGTAGGCCTGCGCGCGGACGCCGGTCATGCAGCTGCGGATGCGCCGCGACAGCGAGCCCATCGCCTGCCACTCCAGCCGGTATTCCGGATAGCCGTTGGGCTGTCCTTGCGTGACTGCCGAGCCGGCGAGATGCTTGTCCCAATTGTCGTCATGGCAATTGGCGCAGGCGAGGTTGAGCTGGCCCTGCCGCTGCATGAACAGCTCGTGGCCGCGCGCGACGAACGGCGCCAGCGCTGCGTCGTCGCCTGTCGTGATCGGCTGTCCCCGCGATTGCTTGCCGATGAAGGCGGCGAGCGCGAGCAGCTCGCGGCTCTCATAGGCGAACGGGCTCGCCTGCTGATGGTCCCTGCGGCACAGATTGATGCGCTGCTCGATATCGACGGGATGGCCGAGCGCCTTGTCGAAGGCCGGATAGCGCGCGGCGACGCCCTTCATGCTCTCGCCGCATCGCCATGGCAATCGGCGCAGGATTTGTTGGCTTCGCCGACCTTCGTATTCCATAGCGCTTCGCCGTCCATCACCGACAGCATGCCGGGATTGGCGGTGTCGTCATCCTGCATCGCCTTGGTGTCTGAGCGTCATGAACGTGTAGCCCGAGCGCCGCTGGTCGAGCCGGGATCTCCGCCGCGCAGCGCGGGCAGGGCGGCCGCCACTATGACGCGACGCCAGAATGGCGGCGCAGGCGGTTCATGCTTCGACCGTGATCGTGGCAGAGGCGTTGGCGACAAAGCCGTTGTCGCCGATCCATTCGAACTCGAACTTGCCGCTCTCGGTCGCGACCGTGAAGAAGGACAAAAATGGATTGGCGGCGATCGCCGGAAACAAATCGGCGCGAAAGATCTCCTCGCCGTTGAAGCGGCAGGTGAAGCTGGTGATGATGTTGCGCGGCACGAGCTCGCCCGCCGCCGTGCGGCGATAGCCCGGCTCCATGATGTGCGACATCAAGGTGCGGATCTCGATGACCGTCGCCGCGCTTGGCCTTGGGCGGTACATTGACGAGGGCAGACGCCATCAGGGCACCTCCTCGGTGCAGGCGGCGAGCGTGACGATGACGTCGACGCTGGCTGACCAGAACGAGCCGTCGGAGAGCTGCGCGATCGCGGTCACCTTCTGGCTGTCGGCGAGCCGGATGCGGGTCGCGACCTTGGCGCGGCCGGCGCGCGGGCCGAGATGGAAATTGCCGATGTTCGGCTGCGGGTTCTTTTCGTTGAAGACGTGGATGCTCTTGACGTAGTCGTCCGCCGTCATCGGGCTGTCGACGCTGACCGTCATCGGCACGGTGTTGCCGTTCTCGACCAGCGGCGGAATCTCGAGCTTGACCTTGCCGGCTTTGCACGGTGGCTTCGCCGACGAGGTCGCGGATCGCAGAGGCCAGCATCGCCGGCGTCGCGCTCGACCGGACGCACGGTGACGACAGGCAGCGCGCCGCACACGGCCGCGCCGCTTGCGAGCTGCAGCAAATGGCGGCGCGAGATGTAAGTCGCTTGTGCGAACATCTGCTTCATATGGTCTCAGTCGCGCAAGCGTTGCGAGATAGGCCACGATATCCTCGATCTGTTCCGCCGACAGGATCGGCTTGCCCTGCCAGTTGCGGCCGACGCGTTCCAGTCCGTCGACGCGGTAATAGGACGGCATGATGGTCGCCGGATTGAGGCGCGAGGCGTCGACCAGCCGAAGCGCAGCTGGCGGGATGCTCCAGCGGCTGCCGGCGCCTGCGAGATTCGGCGCCAGATCGCCCTGGAACCGGACCTCCGGCAACGGCGCGGAATGGCAGAGGATGCAGGTCGACGAGCGCTCAGCGACCAGCGCGCGCCCGCGCGCCGCATCGCCTGGCGTGCCGGTCAGCGAGTCCGTCGATGCCGTCGCCGGAGACGGTATAGGACGCGAGTGTCTGTGCCGTCGCGATCAGGCAGAGGCGAGGCCGCGACGAAGCACGGCAATGGCGAGCAGCCTAGCCAAAGGCGTCCACCGTGATCGTCTTGTAACCAGGCGATCGGCCGCGTCCGCCTCCTTGGCGCGCAGTCTCGCGCGGCGCATCGACCGGGCTGGTGCCGCCGCCTTCGACCTCGGCGAAGATCTCGCCCTTGGGCTGGTAGATTGCCGGCCAGCGAGAAGGCATAGCCCGGCGCGACGGTGTTGTAGCAGACGCCTGTCAGCGTGGGGCTTCCGGCGTCTTGTCCGCAAGCTGGCGGCGATGATGGCGGCGCAGGCCTTGCCTTGCGCGCTGCGCGGCCGCGGCCGATTTCGGAATGCCGCCGCCGAGGCAGGCATCGCCGATGACGTGGACGTCGGGCACGAGCTTCGAGGCGAAAGTCACGGGATCGATCGGGCACCAGCCGGTGTGATCGGCGGCGCCGGCGAGCGGCCGCGATGCGCCCGGCCTTCTGCGGCGGGATGACGTTGGCGACCTGCGGCGTTGTAATTGCCGAATTCGGTGACGATGGTGTTGGTCGGCGGGATCGACCGAGGTGACGCGTCCGCCCTGCGACAGCGCGATGCGCTCGATCATGCCGCCATAGAGCGCGTTCCAGGCCTGCTCGAACAGCTTCTGCTGCGAGAACTCGTCCTTGGCGTCGAGGATCAGCACCTTCGAGCGCGGCTTCTGCGTCTTCAGATAATGCGCGATCAGGCTGGCGCGCTCATACGGCGCGGGCGGGCAGCGCGATCGGATTGGCCGGCACCGCGATCGCGACCACGCCGCCGTCGTCCATCGCCTCGATCTGCCTGCGCAGCAGCAGCGTCTGCGCGCCGGCCTTCCAGGCATGCGGCATCTTGCTCGCCGCGGCTTCGTCATAGCCTGGCAGCGCTTCGAAATCGAGATCGATGCCGGGCGACAGCACCAGCCGGTCGTAGGCGAGCGACGCTGCCGTCGGCGAGCGTCGACGCTGCGTCGCCTGCGGATCGACTTGTGCTTGCGGCCTGCGCGATCACGCGTGACGCCTTCGGCCGCGATCTTGTCATAGGTGAATTGCTGCGCGGCGATGTCGCGCAAGCCCGCGATCACCTCGTTGCTGAAAGGGCAGGCGGTGAAGGTCGCATTCGGCTCGATCAGCGTGACTTGCAGCTTCGGAGTCGAGCCTTGCGCAGCGCGCGGGCGCAAGCTCGCGCCGCCAAAGCCGCCGCCGATCACGACGACGCGCGCGGAGGATTGCGCATGCGCGACGTGCGGGCAGAGCGACGCCGCAGCCGCGGCGATGCCGCGAACGGCAGTTCGCCGTCGTCATCGGCCGCAGCGATCCATCGGCATGATCCGACAAAGCGAGCGGCGGCCTGTTGTGAGGCCGCCGCCCGTCTCGTTCAGGCAAAGCTGATGTTCTGGTCGCGCAGCGGCACCGAGCGGATGCGTTTGCCGGTCGCGGCGAAGTAGGCGTTCAGCACCGCAGGCGCGGCGACGCTGATGGTCGGCTCGCCGACGCCGCCCCAGAAGCCGCCGCTCGGCATCACGATCGATTCCACCTTCGGCATCTCGCTGATGCGCATCGAGTTGTAGGTGTCGAAGTTGGTCTGCTCGATGCGCGCCGTCCTTGACGGTGCAGCCGCCGTAGAACAGGCCGGAGAGGCCGTAGACGAAGGAGCCCGCGATCTGCCGCTCGATCTGCGCCGGATTGACGGCGTAGCCGGGATCGGTGGCGGCGACGATGCGATGCACCTTGATCTTGGTGCCGTCGGTCACCGAGATTTCCGCGGCCGCCGCGACATAGCTGCCGATAGCCCATGCAGCTGCGCGAGGCCGCGATAGACGCCTTGCGGCGCCGGCGTGCCCCAGCCGATCTTCTCGGCCACCGCATTGAGCACCGCGAGATGCTTCGGATGCTCGGCCATCAGCTTGCGCCGGAACTCCAGCGGGTCCTGGCCCGCCGCGTGCGCCAGCTCGTCCATGAAGCATTCGAGATAGATCGCGTTGTGGTTGACGTTCACGCCGCGCCAGAAGCCCGGAATGATGTGCGGATTGCGCATCGAATGGTCGATCAGCAGGTTCGGCACCGAATAGCCGATCATGCGCGTCGCCGTTGGCGTTGAGGCCCTGCGAAGGTCGCCGGATCCTTGCCGTTGACCAGCGCCTCCGGGCCGCAGGCTGAACAGGATCGACTGGCCGGAGATCCGCATGTGCAGCGCGGTCAGGTTGTTGTCGGCGTCGAAGGCCGCCGGTCATCTTGCACTGCGTGATCGGATGATAGCGGCCGTGCGTCATGTCCTCTTCGCGCGACCACAACAGCTTGATCGGCGTGCCCGGCATCTGCTTGGCGATCATCACGGCCTGACGGACGTAGTCGGTCTGGCCGCGCCGGCCGAAGCCGCCGCCGAGCATCAGCTTGTAGACGTCGCATTTGTCGGCCGGCAGGCCGGACGCCTCCAGCACCGCGGCGAACGCCGCTTCGCCGTTCTGCGTGCCGCACCAGACCTCGCATTTGTCCGGCCGTGTAGAGCGCGGTCGCGTTCATCGGCTCCATGGTGGCGTGGTTCTGGTAGGGATAGTTGTAGACCGCCTCGACCTTCTTTGCGGCGCCTGCGAGCGCGGCCTTCACGTCGCCGTTCTGGTTGCCGACATAGGCCGGGCCGGAGTCGAGACCCTCGGCGAGCCATTGCGCGATCGAGGCCGCTGGAGACCTTGGCGTTCTCGCCTTCGTCCCAGACGATCGGCAGCGCATCGAGCGCGGTCTTGGCGTGCCACCAGGTATCGGCGACGACGGCGACCGCGGTGTCGCTCGACCCTCACCACCTTCTTGACGCCCTTCATGTCGGCGATCTTGGCTTCGTCGAAGCTCTTCAGCTTGCCGCCGGTGACCGGGCAATCCTTGATCGCGGCGTTGAGCATGCCGGGCAGCTTGACGTCGATGCCGTAGATCATCGTGCCGGTGACCTTGTCGGCGGTGTCGAGCCGCTTGACGCCCTTGCCGATCAGCTTCCAGTCCTTCGGATCCTTCAGCTTGACGTCGGCCGGCGGCGTCAGCTTCGCGGCGGCTTCGGCGACCTTGCCGTAGGTCGTGGTCCGGCCCGACGGCGTGTGCGTGATGACGCTGTTGGCGGCGGTGCATTCGCGAAGCCGGCACCTTCCATTCGTTGGCCGCGGCCTGGATCAGCATCATGCGCGCGGTGGCGCCGCCCTTGCGGACATAGTCCTGCGAGGTGCGGATGCCGCGGCTGCCGCCGGTGCGAGAAATCGCCCCAGACGCGCTTGCGGGCGACGTTCTGGCCCGGCGTCGGATATTCGGTCGTGACCTTGGACCAGTCGCATTCGAGCTCCTCGGCGACGAGCTGGGCGAGGCCGGTCAGCGTGCCCTGGCCCATCTCCGAGCGGGCGATGCGGATCACGACGGTGTCGTCGGGCCGGATCACCACCCAGGCATTGACTTCGGGCGAGCCGTCGGCGGCGCGGACGAGCGTCCGGCCGCCGAAGGGAATATCGAGGCCGAGCGCAAGGCCGGCGCCGAGCGCGGCGGTGCCGATCACGAAGGCGCGGCGGTTGAGCTTGGGGCGACAACATGCTTGTTCATGGCTGCCTCCCTCACGCGTTGCGCGCGGCGTGGATCGCCTCGCGCACCTGCTGGAAGGTGCCGCAGCGGCAGATATTGGTGATGGCGTCGTCGATGTCCTGGTCGGTCGGCTTCGGCTTGTCCTTCAAGCAGCGCCGCCACCGCCATGATCATGCCGCTCTGGCAATAGCCGCATTGCGGCACGTCGTTGTCGATCCAGGCCTGCTGCACCTTGTGCAGCGCGCCGTTGCTGGCGAGGCCCTCGATGGTGGTGATCTGCTTGCCGCTCGGCTTCGCTGACGCGTGACGCCGCAGGAGCGCATCGCGACGCCGTCGATATGCACGGTGCAGGCGCCGCATTGTGCGATGCCGCAGCCATATTTGGTGCCGGTCAGTCCGACGTTCTCGCGGATCGCCCAAAGCAGCGGCGTATCCGGCTCGACGTCGACGTTGAACGTCTTTCCGTTGATTGTGAGGTTTGCCATCGCATATCCCCTGGTTCGCTCAACTCGCCAGTTGAACTGCGGCCGCGAACTTGGACCGGATGCTGGAACTGTTCAAATCAAGAATCTGCGTCTTTGAGCGGGAAGAGATGCAGCTGCGGTGTTTGTACGATCGGGTGATGCGGCATCCGCGCCACGCTGATCACGTCGCCCGCGGCGGCACGGCCAGCCGCAGGAAACTCATCACGCTGCCGAGCGCGGCAAAGCCCGCGCCGAGCGCGAGCGCCAAGGTTGCGCCTTGGTGGCCGGCGAGGGTGAAGCAGAGCGCGGCCAGCGCCGCGCCGGTGGTCTGTCCGATCAAGCGCGCGGTCGCGACCATGCCGCTGGCGCTGCCGCTGCGATGCGACGGTGCGCTGGCCATGATCGCCCTCAGGTTCGGCGTCTGGAAGAAGCCGAACCCGATGCCGCACACCATCATGCGCCAGACGATGTTGGCGACGCTCGGGATCGGCCGGCAGCAGCGCCAGCAATGCCATGCCGATGCCGAGCAGCACGAGCCCGATGCCGCAGAGCAGCCCGGCCGGATAGCGATCGGAGAGATGGCCGCCGATCGGCGCCATGACCGCGACCACCAGCGGCCAGGGCGTCAGAAAGAAGCCGGTCTCGACCTGCGAGCGATGCAGTATGTCCTCGAAGTAGAACGGCAGCGACACGAAGGCGAGGCCTTGCACGGCAAAAGAGCAGACGGCGGTTGCGGCCGAGAGCGCGAACAGCGCACGGCGAAACAGGTCGATCGGCAGCATCGGCGCGGGATGATCGGCATGGCGCCGCTGCAGGAAGAAGCCGAGGACGAGCGCTGCCGCGAGCTCGATGATCACGGTGACGGCGGTCGCGCCATGGGCAGCGCTGCCGATGCCGATGATGAACAGGCCGAGGCAGCACGATGTCAGCAGCGCACCGGGAAAATCGAAGGCGTGGCCGGTGCGCGGCGTCGGCGGCAGCATCTTGATGCCGATCAGCATCGCCACCACGCCGAACGGCAGGTTGACCGCGAACAGCCAGGGCCAGGGACCGAGCGCAAGAATGCCCGACGCAATGGTCGGACCGAAGGTGAAGGCGACGCCGACCACCAGCGCGTTATGGCCGAAGCCGCGGCCCGGCCATCCGGCTCGGATAGACGAAGCGGACCAGCGCGGCGTTCACTGCCATGATGCCGCTGGCGCCGAGGCCCTGCAGCGTGCGGGCGACCAGCAGGCTCGGCAGCGACCACGCCATGCGCGCAGCCGACCGAGGCCAGCGTGAACAGCAGCAGCCCGCACGAGATAGATGCGCTGATGGCCGACGATCTCGCCGAGCGCGCCGAGCGGCAGCAAGGTCGCGACCAGTGCGATCTGATAGACGTTGACCACCCAGACGGCTTCCGCCGGGCTGACGTGCAGGTCGGCCGAGATCGCGGGCAGGGCGATGTTGGCGATCGCCGTATCGAGCGAGGCCATCGCCAGCGCAGTGAAGATCGCGGCCACCGCCCAGCGGCGCTGCTCCCAGGGCAAGCCGTCGGTCGCGACCGTGCCGGGAACGGCGTCTTTCGCTTTGTCCCTGGCGGCTTGCTGGCGGTTGGACATTCCCGATCCTTCAGTTCGCGACGAGGCGCGCATCTCACCGAGCCATATACACCCGACCGGCGTATCTCCCACTGAGGTCTGCGCATGGCCGTATGCGCGCGACCGAACAGCTCACGGCGCCGCGTTCTCGCGACCTGATTTGTCCGAGTTTTGCAGGACCACTTCACCCTCTGAATCGAGAGGGCGCAGGGAAGGCCGGGTGCCGTTCGCACCCATGGTCCGCGTGCAACAAGAAAGCACGCGGCAGAACCACAGGTACGAGCCGGACATCCGGGCCTTCCCTGCGCGATGGCTTTACGGCTTATACGCGCTCTCCTCGGGGACCGGCGTTCTTGCCCCCGTCGCCCTCGCGCTCGTCAATTGCGCGACGGACTTGGTCTCAGCACCGGGAGACCAGGACCACACGATTTCGCCGTGCGCATCGGTCGTTCGTCGGCATGAGATCATGCTGCGACCAAACACGCCCACCGCATCCCGCCTCCACGTTCGTGACGATCGCGAAACGCCCCTTGTATCTAAAAATTCCGCCAGAATGAGCGGACGGGCGGTTCTCGCAAAACCGCCCGTCGCTGGAGCTGAGCCCGTAACGCCCCAAAGGCGACCGAGCCTGATGTCAGAGCGAGGGACAGCTCCGGTGGTCTTCCTCAACCCGAACAGTTGCAAGGGCTTCGAGCCCGCATCAAGCAAGGAAGGGAGTGGATGATGACACAGAACGATCTCATTGTCGTCGGTATCGACGTCGCCAAGGACAAGGTGGATGTCTGCATTCGCAAACTCACGCTGCGCCAAACGTTCCCCAACACCACTCAAGGTCATCGCAATCTGGTTGCCTGGCTTCGCAAGAACCGGGTGGGCAAGGCGGTGATGGAGGCCAGTGGTGGCTACGAGCGCGAATGGCGCGACGTGCTGCACGACGCCGGAATCGAGGTGCGGATTGTCGATCCCAAGCGGGTCCGCAGCTTTGCCCGGTCGGCCGGACGTTTGGCCAAGAACGATCCGATCGATGCGGAGATGATCGCCTGGTTCGCAGAGACGTTCAGCCAAGCACCCGGCCAGGTCCCGGATGCGACGCGTGAGGAACTCGCGACACTGGTGAAGGCCCGCAAGGCCCTGGTCGCTCTCGAGACCCGCTTGCGGGGGCAGGACGAGCATGCCGCACCAAAACAGGTCCGCAAGGTCTTCGCGCGCGTCTTAAAGAGCATCGCCGCTGGAATCGATGAGCTCGAAACCACCACCTCCGCCAAGCTCGAGGCCACGCCGGCTTTTGCCGAGCGTGCCGCGATCATCGAGAGTGTTCCGGGTCTCGCTCGAACCACCTCCGCGGCCCTCATTGCCGGAGCCGCCGAACTCGGACAGGTCAGTGACGAGGCCGCCGCTGCCCTGATCGGCGCGGCTCCCTATGACGATGACAGCGGCAAGCGGCGTGGTGAGCGCCACATCAAGGGGGGACGGCGCTGGGTGCGAAATGCCATCTACATGCCCATTCTCGGCGCAGCCACCCAGCACAACCCCATGCTCAAGGCCTTCTATCAACGCCTGATCGCAAAGGGCAAACCGAAGAGGGTGGCCATCATCGCCTGCATGCGCAAGCTCATCGTCATCCTCAACACGATGCTCGCACGCGGCGAGCAATGGGATCCCAACCGCTACGTGACGCGGTGAACTGATCGGGCGTCTGACCGCGCCCGGTCCCCGACCGAGCGCATGCCAAGCCCACAGACCGGCGAGCGGACGGGGTCAAGGTCCCCAGCCGCCGAAGGCGGGGCGCGCCTGCGCGCCAGCCTTGAGGCCGGCCGATCGCCGGGCTAGCAACAGCATAGTTGCTCTCGGTGAGGCCGGACGGCGGCAGCAAAGCATAATTTCTGCAAAAACGAAAGATAAATCTTTGGCGCGTTCGGCCCCGACGAGCCGAACTGCCTGAGCCCGCTTCCGAAATGAGTTTTTAGGCGCGGGCCCTTGCTTGCTGGGAGCATAGCCGATCGAGCAGCACGGGCATGACTAATTAGCCGTTGATTTGCCCGACCTGGGGTCACATAGCCCGTCACACAATCACCGTCGTCCCGGGCAAGCGCGCAGCGCGCCGACCCGGGACCCATACGCCGCAGCCGTCGTTTGTGACCCCATGCTCATTGCCGGTGTTCGCAACATGACCGCCGCGGCGTATGGGTCCCGGCGCGAGGCCGGGACGACGGCGAATGTGGAGCGCCTGTGTGCCGGATCGCGGGACACGTATTCCGTTCTTGACCGAAACGTCATTTGAAGTGCGACGGAGAATGATGTCATTCAATTCTCCAGCCGCTCGATAGCAACGACCCCAGGAGCAAACGATGACCAACCCGCGGTTACGCAAGGCGGCCTTCGCCGTCGCCCTCACGGTGACGATTTGTAGCCCGCCGCTCGCATTCGGCGCGACGCCCGAGGCGATTGTGGCGGCTCCTGACAGGTCCGACGCGGACCGTCAGAGCGACAGTGTACGCGAGCCAGTAAAGCTGCTGCACTTCATCGGCGCCCAACCCGGATGGCATGTGCTCGATATGGCGGCCGGCGCGGGCTACAGCACCGAGTTGATGGCGCGCGCGGTCGCGCCGGACGGCAAGGTGTTCGCGCAAGCCGGACGGCAGTCAGACAAACTCGCAGAACGCCTGAAGACGCCGGCGATGGCGAACGCCGAGTTGATCGTGACGCCGCCCGACAATCTCTCCAACCCGTCGTTGACGAGCCTCGATCTGGTGACGTTCCTGTTCGGATATCATGACACCACGTTCCTGCCGGTCGATCGCGCCAAGATGGACAAGGCGATCTTCGATGCCCTCAAGCCCGGCGGCCTGTTGGTGATCGCCGATCATTCCGCCAAGCCGGAAGACGGCGCGAATGTCGGAAAGACGCTCCATCGCATCGCCGAACAGACCCTCCGCTCCGAAGTCGAAGCGGCCGGCTTCGTGTTCGTGGCCGAAGGCGATTTCCTCCGCCATCCGGACGACCCGCGCGCAACGCCGAGCTCGCAGAACGCAGCGTCGGTCGATAATTTCATTTTGAAATTTCGCAAGCCGTAAGGTCAGGATCGTGCGACGGTGCGTGAGCCATCAACGTCGATGGACATCTTGACGCCTGCGCTCTTGAAGTCGATGTAGTCGGTCAGCGGCTCGATCCTTGGTCGTCCGCGCCAAGAATCCTGCCAAGGCTCAACCAGCCCCGCCATCGATCCAGGGAGTGCCTAGATGCGCATCGTCGTTCTGCCCGGTGACGGGATCGGGCCGGAGATCTCGGCGGCGACCTCGCAGGTGCTACGCGCGGCATCCGAGCAGTTCCAGCTCGGCCTGGTGCTGGACGAGCACGCCGTCGGCCATGCCAGCCTGGCGCAGTTCGGCACCACCGTGCGGCCGGACCTGATCGACAAGGTGCGCGCGGCCGACGGCCTGATCCTCGGGCCGACCGCGACCTTCGACTTCAAGGACGAGGCGCGCGGCGAGATCAATCCATCGCGCTATTTCCGCAAAAACCTTGATCTCTACGCCAACATCCGGCCCGCCCGGACCTATCCCGGCCGGGCGAATCGATTTGGCGAATTCGATCTTGTCATCGTGCGCGAGAACACCGAGGGTTTCTATGCCGATCGCAACATGGAGGAGGGCAATGCGGAGCTCAAGGTGACGCCTGACGTCGTGGTGTCGCTGCGGCGGATCACCCGCGCCTGTTGCGAGCGTATCGCGCTTGCCGCCTGCGAGCTCGCGATGACCAGACGCAAGCATCTCACGGTCGTGCACAAGGCCAATGTGCTGAAGCTGGGCGATGGCATGTTCCTCGACATCTCCAAGGACACGGCACGCCGCTATCCTGGTCTCGTTGTCGAAGAGGTGATCGTGGATGCGATGATGGCGCATGTGGTGCGCCAGCCGCAGCATTTCGACGTCGTCGTCACCACCAACATGTTCGGCGACATCCTGTCCGATCTGACCGCGGAGCTCTCGGGCAGCCTCGGGCTCGGCGGTTCGCTCAACATGGGCGCATCCCACGCGATGGCGCAGGCGGCGCACGGCTCGGCGCCCGACATCGCGGGTCAGGACGCGGCCAATCCGGTCTCGCTGATCCTGTCGGCGGCGCTCTTGCTGTCATGGCATGGCGAGCGCAAGCGCGAGCCGCGTTTCGTCTCGGCAGCGAATGCGATCGAGCGTGCAGTGGAAACGGCGATCGGGCAGGGGCAGGCCACGCGTGACGTCGGCGGCCGGCTCGGCACGGCCGCCGCGGGTGACGCCATCGCGAGGCTGCTGGCCTCGGCGTGACCATTCGCGTATGCCGAGATGCACGGCCGAGCGCCGAACGAAGCAAACGCGGGAAGCACCCATGAGCGAGCAGGTGAGTGGTGGACTATCGGGCGAGAAGCCCAAGGACGCCTCAGTGACGGTAACCGATCGGCATGGCGCGGTCCGTGCGGCGCTGCCGTTCGATGACACCAGGGATTTCGATGACGCGGCGCGCGGCTTCCTCGGCACCATCGATCACGCGGCCATCACCTCGGGGCAGGGCCGAGCGGTCTGGACCCTGAAGCCCTACGGCTTTCTTTCCGACGCCGAAGCGCCGCCGACGGTCGATCCCAGCCTGTGGCGGCAGGCGCGGCTCAACATGCATCACGGCCTGTTCGAGGTCGTGCCCGGCGTCTACCAGGTGCGCGGGCTCGACATCGCCAACATGACCCTGATCGAAGGCGACACCGGCGTCATCGTGGTCGATACGCTGACCTCGATCGAGGGCGCGCGTGCCGCGATGGAGCTGTATTTTGCGCACCGTGGAAAGAAGCCGGTCGTAGCCGTGATCTTTACCCATACCCATACCGACCATTGGGGCGGGGCGCGGGGCGTGGTCAGCGAAGACGACGTGACGAGCGGCCGCATTCCGCTGCTCGCGCCGAATCTATTCATGGAGCACGCGGTCTCCGAGAACATCATCGCCGGGCCGGCGATGCTGCGGCGTGCACAATATCAGTTCGGTCCCTTGCTTGCCCGCGGGCCGCGCGGGCAGGTCGATTGCGGTCTCGGCAAGTCGATGGCGGCAGGGTCGGTCGCGCTGCTCCGTCCGACCGACCTGATCATGGCGACCGGCGACCAGCGCATGATCGATGGCGTCGCACTCGAATTCCAGATGGCGCCGAACAGCGAGGCGCCGGCCGAGATGCACTTCTTCGCGCCGCGCTACAAGCTGCTCAATCTCGCCGAGAACTGCACGCACAATTTTCATAATTTGCTGCCGTTCCGCGGCGCCGATGTGCGCGACGCGCTGGCCTGGTCCGGATATCTCGGCGAGGCGCTGCAGCTCTGGGGCGACAAGGCCGAGGTGATGTGCGGCCAGCATCACTGGCCGATCTGGGGCAATGACCGGGTCTGCGCCATGATCCGCGAGCAACGCGACATCTACAAGTTCACGCATGATCAGACCGTGCGGCTGATGAATCACGGGCTGACGGCCAGCGAGATCGCGGAAGTCATCCGCCTGCCGAAGAGCCTCGAAGAGCGCCTGGCACGCGCGCGGCTATTACGGCCATATCCGCCACAACGCGAAGGCGATCTACCAGAAATATCTCGGTTGGTATGATGCCAACCCGGTCAATCTCGATTCCGTGCCGCCGGTCGAGGCGGGGAAGAAATATGTCGAATACATGGGCGGCGCAGACGCGCTGTTGGCCAGGGCGCGCGCCGATTTCGAGCGCGGCGAATTCCGCTTCGTCGCGCAGGCCGTGAGCCATCTGGTGTTCGCAGACCCGGACAATGAAGCTGCCCGCGCATTGCTGGCCGACACGCTGGAGCAGCTCGGCTATGCTGCGGAGAGCGCGACCTGGCGCAATGCCTATCTGTTCGGCGCGCAGGAGCTGCGGCAGGGCATGCCGCAAGTGCCGCCGCGCCCCGGGCTGCCGCGTGAATCGCTGGCGGCGCTGCGCACAGGACAATTGTGGGACATGCTGGGCGTGCGGCTCAACGGGCCGAAGGCGGAGGGCAAGCATATCGTGCTGAACTGGACCTTCACCGACACCAACGAACGCTTCGTGCTGACCCTGCAGAACTGCGCGTTGACCTATCTTGAAGGGGCGGCCGAGACGGCCGATGCCGGCTTCACCCTGGCGCGCAGCACGTTCGATGGCGTGATCGCCAAGCAGACGAGTTTCCCGGCGGAAGTCGCCGCCGGCACCATCAAGGTGACCGGCAACCCGATGCGGCTCGCCGAGCTGATGGGATTGATGGATGAATTCCCGCGCATGTTCGAGATCGTCGAGCCGAAGCGGACGGTGGTGACGTAGGCCCGAATCGTCATTGCGAGCGAGCGGAAGCAATCCAGACTTGCTTGCCGAACTCTGGATTGCTTCGCTTCGCTCGCAACGACGATGATAGCGATTGAACTAAATCCCCAGATACGCCGCCTGTACCTCGCGATTGCCGGCGAGCTCGGCACTGGTGCCCTGCAAGGTCACCCGGCCGCTTTCCAGCACATAGGCGCGCTGCACCAGCGCGAGCGCGCGGTTGACATTCTGCTCCACCAGCAGGATCGCGGTGCCCATCCTGTGGATCTCGCCGATCTTCTCGAAGGTGACGTCGGTCATCACAGGCGCCAGGCCCAGCGACGGTTCGTCGAGCATCAACAGCCGCGGCTTAAGCATCAGCCCGCGGCCGACCGCGAGCATCTGCTGCTCGCCGCCGCTCATGGTGCCGGCGAGCTGCTTCCGGCGATCGGCGAGCCGCGGAAAGATGCCGTAGACCAGCTCCATCGTTTGCGCACGTTCGGCCTTCGCCTTCGGCACATAGGCGCCGATCTCGAGGTTTTCCTGCACCGTCATTTCCGGAAACACCTGCCGGCCCTCGGGCACATGCGCAATGCCGAGCTCCGGAATCCGGTAAGGCGCGCGTGCCGCGAGATTGGCGCCGTCGAAGGTGATGGCACCCGCAGTCAGCCGCACCAGGCCTGAGATCGCGCGCAGGGTCGTGCTCTTGCCGGCGCCGTTGGCACCGAGCAGGCCGACCGCTTCGCCTGCGCCGATCGTGATCGAGACATCCGATAGCGCCGGCACCGAGCCATAGGCCGCGCTGACGCCGCTGATCTCAAGCATGTCCGCCTCCTGCCGCAGGCGGATGCACGTAGGAGCCGAGATAGGCGCGGATCACTTCCGGATTTTCGACGATGTCCTTCGGTGCGCCTTCGGCGATCTTCTGCCCGTGATCGAGCACGACGATGTGCCGCGCAACCGCCATGATCGCGCGCATCACGTGCTCGACGATCACGATGGTGAGCCCGCTCGCCGAAAGCTTGCCGACCAGCGCCACGGCCTGATCGATCTCGGCCGGGTTGAGGCCGGCCATCACCTCGTCGAGCAGCAGGATTTTCGGCTGCGTCGCCAGCGCGCGCGCCATCTCCAGACGCCGCTGGTCGATCGTGGTCAGATCCTTGGCCCGCGTCCGGGTGCGCGCAGCGAGCCCGACGAACTCGATCACCTCGAGCGCCTTGTCGCGGGCCGCCGCGACACGGCGGTCGCGCAGGAAGGCGCCGGTCATGACATTGTCGAGCACGGTCATCGCGCCGAACGGCTTGGCCACCTGGAAGGTGCGGGCCAGCCCGCGCGCGCAGACGTCGTGCGGCTTCAGGCCGACGATCTCGCGGCCGAAGGCGCGCACCGAGCCGGTGTCGGCGCGGTGGAAGCCGGTGATGAGATGGAAGCTCGTGGTCTTGCCGGCGCCGTTAGGGCCGATCAGCGCCAGCGTCTCGTTTTCCCGCACCGTGAAGCTGACATCCTGCACGGCGCGCAGGCCGCCGAAGCGTTTGCTTAAGCCACTGACGACGAGCGCATCGGTCATGGCGCCACCTTGGCCTGGATGGCGTTGTCGATAGCGCTGCAGGATGTCATGCGGCACGCCGATCAGGCCGGTCGGCCGCCACAGGATCACCGCGATCAGGATCAGGCTGTAGACGGTGAGCTGCACGCCGCCGGTCGAGGAGCCGAGCCAGCTCTGCAGCAGCGCCGATGTCGTCTCCAGCAGCACGGTGCCGATGACCGGTCCCCACAACGTGCCGATGCCGCCGACGATCGAGACCAAAGCGGCCTCGATCGAGATGTTGAAGTTGAAGGCGGTCGCGGGGTCGATGAAGTAGATGTACTGGACGTAGAAGGTGCCGGCGAGCGCGGTCAGGAACGCGGAGATGGCGTAGATGTCGCGCTTGATCCGCGGGGCGTTGACGCCGATCGCCTCCGCCGCGTCCTCGTCCTCGCCGATCGCGACCAGGTAATAGCCGATGAAGGAGCGCTCGATCAGGAAAGTGACGAGCAGGCCGAGGACGAGCAGGCCGAGCACGACATAATAATACGCAGCCTTGCCCTCGAACTGCAGCATCAGCGGCGACGAGCCGAGGTTCGGGATCGTGGTGCCCTCGGCGCCCCAGGCGAAGTCGCGGAATTTGAGGAAGATCAGCATCAGCGCCTGCGCGGTCGCGATAGTGGCGATGGTGAAATAGGGGCCGCGCAGGCGGAAGCAGAGCCAGCCGATCGGCAGGCTGGCGAGCGCAGCCACCACGCCGCCGGCGACCATGCCAATCCAGGGCGAGATGTCGAAATCGACCTGCATCAAGGTCGAGGTATAGGCGCCCAATCCGAAATAGGCGGCATGACCGAGTGAGAGCTGCTTGGCGTAGCCACCCATCAGATTCCAGGCGACGCCGATGAACGAAAACAGGAGGATGCGGATCAGAATGTCGAGCGCGAACGAATTCGTCACCAGTTGCGGCAGCGCCAGCATGATCACGGCCAGACCGACGAGCAGGGCTGTCTTGATGCTGTTCACGAGCGCAGCCTCCTGGCGCCAAGGCCGTTCGGCCTGAAGGCGAGCGTCAGCAGCAGCATGGCGAACACCACGATCAGTCCGGAATCGGCGCCGACGAACTGGATGCCGAGCGATTCGGCGACACCCATCATCAGGCTCGCGATCAGCGCGCCGATCACGTTACCCAGCGTGCCGAGCACGACGGCGACGAAGGCCATCAGCACGAACACCTGGCCGACGAACGGATAGGCCGAATAGAACGGCATCAGCAGCGAGCCGGCGGCGCCGGCCAGCGCCAGCGCCGCGCCGAAGGCGACTGCAAACACCCGGTTCGGGTTGATGCCCATCAGGGTTGCGACATCGCGGTTCTGCGAGGCCGCCCGCATGGCGCGGCCGAGATCGGTGGTGTGGAGGAATAGCCAGAGCGCAAAGCTCAATCCCATCGCCACGACGAAAGCAATCAGCTTGGCGACCGGAATATACAGACCGGCGAGATGGATCGCGGTGTCCGAATAGGAGGTGTGCACGGTGCGGTAGTTCGCCGTGAACAGCATCAGCGCGAGATTGAGCAGCAGCAGCGACAGCGCGAAGGTCAGGAAGATCTGCGGCATGTCGTTCGGGCCGAGCACGCGGCGGATCAGGAAATGCTGGATCAGCACGCCGACCACGAACAGCACCGGCATCGTGACCACGAGCGAGAGGATCGGATCGAGGCCGAACCGGGTCGCGAGATAGTACGAGATGATACATCCCGAGCATCACGAACTCGCCCTGGGCGAAATTCACGATCTTGACGACGCCGAAGATCAGCGTGACGCCGATGCTGACCAGCGCGTAGATGCCGCCGATGAGCAGGCCGTTGATGACGGCCTGGACGATTGTCTCCCACATCGGATCAGCGATCAGATCTTCAGCAGCGGCGCGCGGGCATCTTCCTTGGGGAAGACGCTGACGAGGTCGGCATTCTGCCACTGCACGCCGACCGGCCTGCCGTAGACGTTCTTGCCGTCCGGACCGAACTTCACCTTGCCGCCGGGCGCCATCGCTGCATAGCCGGAGGAGACGTCGAGGGTCGACAACGCCTCGCGCACCTTCTGCGGATCGGCCGAGCCGGCGCGTTCGAGCGCATCCGCCAGCATGAAAGTCTGCGCCACCAGGCCGCCGGCATATTCGAAGGCGAAGTCGCCGGTGCGTTTCTTGAATTCGACGTTGACCTTCTGCGCGTCGTCGCTGACGTCGTGATTCCAGTGCGCCACGCCCTGCAGGCCTTCTGCAGCTTTGCCGACATTCTTGTAGAAGTCCGGCATCACGAAGCCGCCGGAGCCGCCATTGATCGCGATGGTGAGCCCGACTTGCTTGACCGTGCGCACGATCAGGATGAGGTCGTTCAAATAGGAGATCGAGAACAGCGTGTTGGCGCCAGAAGCCTTCACCTTGTTGATCAGCGGACTTGCATCGGTGAACCCAGCGGAATAGGGCTCGAACATCACGATCTCGACGCCTTCGGCCGGCGCCAGTTCCTTCAGTCCATTCGAGGTCGAGGTGCCGAACGCGGTGTTCTCGAAGATCACGGCAACCTTGGGCTTGTCGCTGACGAGCTTCGACATCTGCAACTGCGCTTTGGCGAATTGCGATGCGCGGGCAAACGGCGTGAAGGTGAAGTGGCGCCCCTTGTTGAGCTGATCGGAGCTGGAGCCGGTGATGATCGGCATCTTGGCGCGCTCGCAGACCTCGCTCGCGATCAAGGTCAGTGCGCTGGCATAGCAGCCATGAATCGCCGACAGCTTGTTGCCGGTGATCAGCCGGTCGGTCTCGGTGCGCGTCACCGTGGTGTCGCTCTGCACGTCGGAGACGATCAGGTTCAGCTTGGCGCCGCCGAGCGATTTGATGCCGCCGGCCTCATTGACCATGTCGACCGCGAGCTTGGCGGCGGCCACGCAGCCGACGCCGATCTGCGCCATGCTGCCGGTGGTCGGATAGAGCGCGCCAATATTGATGGGTTCAGCGGCCCAACCGCGCAGCGGCACCGCACCGAAGGCGCCCGCGGCGATGGCACCGCCTGTAGCGAGGAGAAATTGGCGGCGGCTCGGCCGCCCCGGTCGGGCTCGACGCGTGCCGCGCGCCTTGCGTGGAACGGAATCCTGACGATCCTTGGTCATGCCGCTTCCCCCGGGTGCGATCCGGCGCCGGGGTTTCACCGTGCGTCCGTTCGCTTGTTGATTGGGGTGGATGCTAGCGTCGTCGCATGACGCTTACAATATGCGGCGCAACACGAGCTTGCGACAGAGCCTTGTGCGCGCCGCAACGGAGCGGGACCAACGGCGCGTCAAGGTTGTGGTGTGGTGGTGGATGTCTGACATCGCAAAATGTCGCAAGCCCGGGGGAAACGGGGCTTGCGACACTGCGTGCGAGCGAAGCCGGGCTACTCGGCGCTGCTGACCAGCTTGATGCGCGGCTCGGCCGCCTCCGTCAGACCACGATAGGCGGCGAGATAGTCCAGTGCCATCCGTCGTGCGGTGAAGCGGTTCTCGAATTCCCTGCGGACCCGCGCGCGGCTGAGGTGCGACAGCTGACCAACGGCGGCGACCGCGCTGAGCTCGTCCTCCACGACGAAGCCGGTGACGCCGGGTTCGATTACTTCCGACACCGACCCGCGATTGTAAGCGATGACAGGCGTGCCGCAGGCCATCGCCTCGATCATGACCAGGCCGAATGGCTCCGGCCAGTCGATCGGCAGCAACAGGCCGATGGCGCCGGAGAGGAATTCCGACTTCTCTTGGTCACTGATCTCGCCGATATATTCGACCAGCGGATTGCCGTTGATCAACGGATAGATGAGCTGATCGTAATAGTCCTGGTCGGCGCGATCGACCTTGGCGGCGATTTTGAGCGGGATGCCGCAGCGCATCGCGATCTTGATCGCGCGGTCGACGCCCTTTTCCGGCGCGATGCGTCCGAGCACGGCCAGATAGCTCGGCGTCGCCGGCTGCGGCATCAGGAGCTTCTCAGGCAGGCCGTGCAGGACGGTGCGGACCCAATTGGCGTTCGGAACCGGACGTCGCTGTGCATCTGAAATCGACACCACGGGCACGTCGGAGAACACGGAGAACACCGGCTGATGCTCCGGTAGATCAAGTCTGCCATGCAAAGTTGTGAGGAATGGCGTGGGCTGCCGCGAGAACAACGACCACGGATAGTAGTCGAGATGGAAGTGCAGGAAATCGAACTCTTCGTCGTCGCATTTCTGTCGCACGTTCTCCAACATCACCATGTGCAGCGCGTTGGGATCGCGGACCGAACCATCGAGACGCAAGGCTTTCGGCCAAGTCGCGCACAGTTTCGCCGAAGTTTGCGAGTCACCGCTGGCAAATAACGTGACATCGTGGCCCAGCGCCACGAGCTCTTCGGTCAACCAATGAACCACTCGCTCCGTCCCGCCATAGAGCTTCGGTGGCACAGCCTCCGTTAATGGAGCAACCTGCGCGATGCGCATCTCACTGTCTCCTATCTGTAATCATGTGGATGAAAGCCCCCGTGGCGTCGGCTCTGCCAAAGCTGGAACGTTCTCGCATTTGCGAAGTTCCTTTCAACAATTGTTGTTTCTTTGACACACGGTTTCGGACTGACGTCTCATTGATGCCATCTGGCGCTTCCAAGCCAGTGCCGCAATCGAATGTCGAGTGAGGGTGGCGCTTCAATGGTGATGTGGCGGGAACCGATTAAAACAGTTCGTCGTTCAATGAGACGAACGGATGCCGACCGTAACAGTTCTCCCACGTAAATGGACGCCTCATGGATCAGCTTTCAGGCTATGCGCATCGGCCTTTTCCTTTCGTCGTCCGCTATTTGCGCCAGCGTCCGGTCGCGCATCTCATCATCTTCGCGGCCGTCGTCGGAGCGGTTGCCTGTTCTGTAGGCACGCAATACGGCGTCAAGTTTCTGGTCGACACTCTGTCCGCCGGACCAGGCGGCGCTGGCAATGTCTGGATCGCGTTCGCGGTGCTGATGGTACTCATCGGTGCCGACAATCTGCTTTGGCGTGTCGCAAGCTGGATCGCGAGCTTCACTTTCGTCGGCGTGACCGGCGATCTGCGTCGCGACATCTTCCGTCATCTCACCGGCCACGCGCCGAGCTATTTCGGCGATCGTCTGCCGGGCATGTTGTCGAGCCGCATTACAGCGACGTCCAACGCCGTGTTCACGGTGGAGAACATGTTCGTCTGGAATGTGTTTCCGCCGTGCTTTGCGACCGTGTCGGCGATCTGCCTGATCGGGACCGTGAGCCTGCCGATGGCGCTCGGCCTGATCCTGATCGCAGGCAGCATGGTAGTGGCAATGTTCCGTCTCGCCGCCGCAGGCAAGCCGCTGCATGATGATTTCGCCGACAAGGCGGCCGTCGTCGACGGCGAGATGGTCGACGTGATCTCCAACATGCCGCTGGTGCGGGCCTTCTGCGGCCTCAGCCATGAGCATGATCGATTTGACGCAACCGTGAATCGGGAACTGGTGGCACGCAGCCGCAGCCTCCGGTATCTGGAGAAGCTCCGAATCCTGCACGCCTCCGTCACCATCGTCCTGACGATCGCGCTGATGGCCTGGGCCATCTCGCTGTGGCAGAAGGGCGGGGCGACCACTGGCGACGTGGTGCTGGTATGCACGCTTGGCCTGACCATCCTCAATGCGACGCGCGACCTCGCAGTAGCCCTGGTCGATGTCACCCAGCACGTGGCACGGCTCAGCGAGGCGATCGCGACGCTGCTGCAGCCGCACGAGCTGCGCGACCATCCCCACGCCGAGCCGCTGGTCAAGAGCGGGGCCGCGATCGCTTTCAACAATATCAGCTTCCGCTACCCGGGCGGCCAGCAAATCTTCGATCACTTCACGCTGCGACTGCAGCCGGGGCAACGCGTCGGCCTGGTCGGCCAGTCCGGCGGCGGCAAGTCGAGCCTGTTCACGCTGCTGCAGCGGTTCTACGACGTGCAGTCCGGCAACGTCACGATCGATGGACAGGATATTGCCAAGGTCACGCAGCAAAGTCTGCGCGAATCCATCTCGGTGGTGCCGCAGGACATCTCGCTGTTTCATCGCTCGATTCGGGAGAACATCCGCTACGGCAAGCCGAACGCGACCGACGACGAGGTGTTGCGGGCTGCGATCGCGGCGCGCTGCGATTTCGTCGAGACGCTTCCCGAAGGGCTCGACACCATGGTCGGGGACCGCGGCGTCAAGCTGTCGGGCGGCCAGCGCCAGCGTATCGCTATCGCGCGCGCCTTCCTGAAGGATGCGCCGATCCTGCTGCTCGACGAGGCCACCGCGGCGCTCGACAGCGAATCCGAGGAGGCGATCCGCGAGGCGCTCGCCCGGCTGATGCGCGGCCGCACCGTGATCGCGATCGCGCATCGTCTCGCGACCTTGCGCAATTTCGATCGCGTCGTGGTACTGAAGAACGGCAAGATCATCGAGGACGGTCCGCCGGACCGCCTGATGCAGGGCCAGGGCCCGTATCGCGAACTCGTTACCCAGGAAATGAGCCGGCTGGCGAAGTTCGCAGCATAATGGGGCACGCCGCGCCGGCGGCCCCAAGGGGTGTCTGAAGGGGCGTTTGACCGCGTATCAACGGGTTGAGTTGCGTCCCCAAAGCGCAATCAGATAACGCACGAGGTCCACATGGCGGCCGAACTCGCAACCCAGATCGCATTTGCATCGCGGCCGGACGAGCCGGTGTCTGAACAGCCCTTCTACATTCAGACGACGGGCCCCGCGGCGCGGCCGCGGCGCTCGCTCAAGCATGATGATACGTTCATCGTGCTCGACGACCATGGTGACATCGGCGCATCGGCCGGCGGGCCGGATGGCCTGTTCAATGCCGATACGCGCTATCTCGCCCGCCTGGAATTGATGCTGGACGACGTCCAGCCGCTGCTGCTCGGGTCAAGCCTGCGCGACGACAATTCGGCGCTGACGATCGATCTCACCAATCCCGACATCTACGAGCAGGGCCGGCTGGTGCTGCCCAAGGACATGCTGCACATCGTCCGCACGATCTTTTTGTGGCGCGGCACCGCCTATCAGCGGATCGGGCTGCAGAACCACGGCGAGCACCGCGCGAGCTTCGACCTGCGGCTGATGTTCGATAACGACTTCGCCGATCTGTTCGAGGTGCGCGGCTCGGCCCGTCCGCGGCGCGGCGTCGGCGGCAGCAAGCTCGTCGGACCGGCTGACGTGGTGCTCGAATATCGTGGGCTCGACAGCGTCACGCGAACCACCGCACTCAATTTCGATCCGCGCCCGACGCGTCTTGCCGTCAACCTCGCGACCTATCATCTGGACCTGGCGCCGCACGAGACGGCTTCGTTGTTCGTCGCCGTCTCCTGCAATGCGCCGGAAGGACAGAAGCCTGGCCGGTTCTTCCGCAGCCTGCTCGCGCATCGCCGTGAGATGCGCAAGTCCGCGCGGGGGACGGCCAGCATCGAGACCTCCAACGACATCTTCAACGAGGTGCTGTGCCAGGCCATGGCCGACCTCAACATCCTGCTGACCGAGACGCCGCAGGGACGCTACCCTTACGCCGGCATTCCCTGGTACTCGACCACGTTCGGCCGCGACGGCCTGATCACCGCGATGCAGATGTTGTGGGTCGACCCGCGCATCGCCCAGGGCGTGCTGCGCCGGCTCGCCTTCTACCAGGCCAAGCAGACCGATCCGCTGGCGGACGCCGAGCCCGGCAAGATCCTGCACGAGATGCGGGGCGGCGAGATGGCGCGGCTGCGCGAGGTGCCGTTCGCCTGCTACTATGGCAGCGTCGATTCGACGGCGCTGTTCGTGCTGCTCGCAGGCCTCTATTTCGAGCGCACCGGCGATATCGAGACGCTGAAGCAATTGTGGCCCGCGATCGAGGCGGGCCTGAACTGGATCGATGGCCCCGGCGATCCCGATCGCGATGGCTTCGTCGAATATCAGCGCGCCACCGAGCAGGGATTGGCCAATCAGGGCTGGAAGGATTCCTACGACGCGATCTTCCACGCCGACGGCCAGCTCGCCGAGGGCTATATCGCGCTCGCCGAGGTGCAGGGTTATGTGTTCGCCGGCAAGCGGCTGGCGGCGCGCAGCGCCCGCGCGCTCGGCAAGCCTGACATTGCCGAGCGGCTCGATGCCGAGGCCGAACGGCTGGCCCATCAGTTCGAGCAGGCCTTCTGGTGCGAGGATCTCAGCACTTATGCGTTGGCGCTCGACGGCAAGAAGAAGCCGTGCAAGGTGCGCAGCTCGAATGCCGGCCAGCTCCTGTTCAGCGGCATGGTGCGCGAGGATCGCGCGCGCAAGGTTGCGGCCGATCTGCTGCGTCCGCATTTCTTCACCGGCTGGGGCATCCGCACCATCGCCCACGGCGAAGCGCGCTACAATCCGATGTCCTATCACGACGGATCGATCTGGCCGCACGACAATGCGCTGATCACGCTCGGGCTCGCGCGCTATGGCCTGAAGCGTATGGTCGGGCAGGTGTTCAAGGGCCTGTTCGATGCCGCGACCTACATGGATCTGCGCCGGCTGCCGGAGTTGTTCTGTGGCTTCCGACGTGAGAAGCATCGCGGGCCGACGCTTTATCCCGTGGCTTGCGCGCCGCAGGCCTGGGCCAGCGCGACACCATTCACGCTGCTCGAAGCTGCATTGGGGCTCGAGTTCGATGCCGTCAAAGGCGAGATCAGGTTGAAAAATCCATATCTGCCTGAATTCCTCGATGAGGTGATCCTGCGCGACCTGCAGCTGGGGACGTCGACCGTCGATCTCAGGGTGCGGCGCCACGGCGACGATGTCTCGCTGGAGGTGCTGCGGCGGCGCGGACAGATCCAGGTCTCGATCGTCCTGGCACATTGATTCCTATCGTGGCGTAAGGAGATTGCATGGGCGTCAGACGCCGATTGGTTTTGTCGTTGCCGCTGCTCGCGCTGATGGCGGCGCCGCAACTGCGCGCCGACGAGGCGCAGCAGGCGCCGCCTGCCGCAAAGGAAACGCCTGCACCGGCTGCGAAGGAGACGCCGGCGCCTGTCACCAAGCAACCTGCCGCCAAGGAGCCGGCGCCGCCGCCCTCGGTGACGATCATCGGCGCACACGACGCCCATGGCGTGATGGGACGGGACGTGCGCAGCACGACCGACCAGGACATGGGTCACATCGTCGATGTCATCGTCGATCGCACCGGCATGGTGCGCGCTGCCGTGATCGATTTCGGCGGCTTCCTCGGCGTCGGCAGCCGCAAGATCGTTGTCGATTGGGACGCGCTGCATTTCGGCCACATCGCCAACAAGGGCGAGAGCATCACGCTCGACCTCACCAAGGAACAGGTGATGGCGGCGCCGGAGTACCAGGAAGACAAGCCGATCGTCGTGCTCGGTGCGGCAGGAAAGCTGTCGCCCTGGCAATTCGACCATTGAGTTTGTGCCGACGTGAGGACCGATTCCCGTCGATGCATGGGAGCGGAATGGGGGCTCGACGCCCCATGGACTGGAGATGACGCGAGACGCGGAGAGGCATCCTGATTGCGCGGCCGTCAAAATCGGTTGACCGGTTCGATTCCGCTTCCCGTCACGAAGCGGCAGAGGATTTGCGTGCCGTGCCGCTGACGGAACCGGGTCCCGCCACCAGAAAGACGACACCGTCGCAACAGAGCCTGCGCGGCCTCGACTGGTTCATCTTCTTCCTCGCCGACGTCCAGACCGGCTTCGGTCCCTTCATCGCGGTGTATCTGACGACGCAGAAATGGACCCAGGCGCAGATCGGCCTCGTGCTCTCGATCGGCGGTGTAGTCGGCCTGATCGGGCAGATGCCGGGCGGCGCGATCATCGACGCTGCGAAATCGGAGCGGCTGGTCGCTGCATTCGCGGTCGCCACCATCGGCTGCAGCGCGCTCGCTTACGCCACCTGGCCGATCTTTCCCGTCGTAGCGACGGCGGCGACCCTGCATGCCGCGGCAAGCTGCGTGCTCGGACCTGCGATCGCGGCGATCAGTCTCGGATTGGTCGGGCCGCGCGGCATGGCGCGGCGGCTCGGGCGCAATGCGCGCTTTGCCTCGCTCGGCAACGGCGTGGCCGCAGCAGTGATGGGCACCGCCGGCTATCTGCTCTCCAGCCGCTCGGTATTTCTGGTCACCTTCATCCTGGCATTTCCGACCTTGATCGCATTGTCGCGGATCCGCGACGCCGAGGTCGACATTCCCAGGTCGCACGGCATCGCGCGACGGGACGATGTGGAGCAACCGTCGGCCAGCGTGTTGAGCCTGATCAGCCAGCGGCCGCTGCTGATCTTCGCCTGCGGCGTGTTCATGCTGCAGCTGGCCAACGCCGCGATGTTGCCGCTGATGGCGGGCGTGGTAACGACGCGATCCAGCGAATGGGCCACCGTGCTGATCGCGTTCTGCATCGTGGTGCCGCAGGCGATCGTGGCATTGACCTCGCCATCGGTGGGCTCGGCGGCCCAGACGTTCGGCCGGCGGCCACTGCTGCTGCTCGGCTTCTCGGCACTGGCGATCCGGGGCGTGCTGTTCGCGGTCGTCCATGATCCCTATCTGCTGGTCGCGGTGCAGGTCTTCGACGGTGTCACGGCCGCCGTGTTCAGCGTGATGATCCCGCTCACGGTCGCCGATGTCGCGTTCGGTAGCGGCCATTTCAATCTGGCGCAGGGCATCGTCGGCACGGCGACCGGCATCGGGGCGTCGCTCTCGACCGTGCTGGCCGGCTATGTCAGCGACAAGTTCGGCAGCCCCACCGCCTTCCTCGGGCTCTCGGGCGTGGCTGTGCTCGGTCTTCTGTTGATCGCGCTGCTGATGCCGGAGACGCTGCAGCGCGAGCAAGCGGATTAACCTGCCGACAGGCCGGCGCGGCCTTGCCAGCACCGCAGGTGCAGTCCTCACGGCGCGGTCCGCCCCGGGCTGATTCCAGTCCTGCGGCTTTCCCTCACTTATCCTATGTTGCCGGCCGATGGCGCCCGGAGTAGGCCCGTGCGCGCAACGCCGCGGGTAACAATGCGCGTCGGCCAGCGAAGTGTAAGCGAGCATACATATATGGAAGCAGGCATGACCAATTCCGGAGCAGGGACGATCGATCGCGAGGCGCTGCCGGGGCAGGTCGTGCTCGAGCTGCAGGGCGGCGGCGCGCTCGGCGCCTACCAAGCCGGGGTCTATCAGGCGCTGCACGAGGCAGGCGTCGAGCCTGACTGGATTATCGGCACCTCGATCGGCGCCATCACTGCGAGCCTGATTGCCGGCAATCCGGTGCATGCGCGGCTGCGGCGGCTCAAAGAGTTCTGGAAGCGAATGGAGCAGGATCCGCCTTGGAAGCTGCACACCGACTTTCGGGCTTTGAGTGATCGCCTGTCCTACTGGGCCACGATCACGCATGGCGTCCGGGGGTTTTTCAGTCCGAACGTGATGGCGCATGCCGGGGAAGCCTATCCGCTCGGCGCCGAGCATGCGGGCTATTATTCGACGGCGCCGTTGCGCCAGACCTTGAGCGAGCTGGTCGACTTCGATCTGCTCAATCACGGCACGCCGCGGCTGACGGTCGGCGCCGCCCATGTGCGCAGCAGCCGGATGCGTTATTTCGACAGCCGCGAGAGTGTGATCGACGTCCGGCACATCCTGGCCTCAGGTGCGTTGCCGCCGGCCTTTCCGGCGGTGCGTATCGATGGCGAACTGTATTGGGACGGCGGCATCCTCTCGAACACGCCGACCGAGGTCGTGTTCGACGACAACCCGCGCAAGAATGCACTGATCTTCGCCGTGCATCTCTGGAATCCGCTGGGCGCGGAGCCGGCCACGATGGCGGACGTGCTGAACCGCCATAAGGACGTCCAATATTCGAGCCGGGTGGCAAGCCACATCGCACGCCAGCAGCAAACGCATCGGCTCCGTCACATCATCAATCAGCTCGCCGCGCGACTGCCCGAGGCCGAGCGCAACGATCCAGCGGTGCGCGAGCTCGCCAGCTATGGTTGCCAGACCCGAATGCATATCGTTCGCCTGCTGGCGCCCGCGCTTGAGCGTGAGAGCCACACCAAAGACATCGATTTCAGTCCGAGCGGCATTCGGATGCGCTGGGAGGCAGGCTATGCGCATACCAACGCGGTGCTCGCGCGCAAGCCTTGGATCGGAGAATTCGATCCGCTGTCCGGCGTCGTTCTGCATGAGCAGCCGGACTGGATGTCCGTCGCTGCGCCGGACAGCCAACCGCACCGCACCGAAGCAGATCGCGAGCCGCGTCGTTACTCGCGCTGGTCCGCGACGGACGCTCACCTCAATCCAGAGGACGTGCACGGCGGCCTGAGCAAGTATCGGGGCGACGTCAGAAGGGCGCTCAGGACGCCGGCGCTGCTTCGGCGCAGTGCTGTCGTCGGCGAAATCGCTCGCCGGCGTTAGCTGCAACCGCCTCTTTAGCGCGAAGTCGGTCATTTCCTGGAGGCGGTGCGTGCCGCCTGAGCACCAGTCGAACAATACTCATCACAAATCAAATCGCCGGAGCCGTTCCGCAGTACTCGGCGATGTCATTGTAGAACGGTCCCTGTCAGCCGCGCCTGTGTCCAGGCCTTTCCGTCTTGAGACCGATCGTTTTCTGATACAGCGTGCTGTAGCAGGCGGCCGAGAGATCCCAGCTGAACGAGCGAGCCATCGCCGAGTGACGCATGGCGTTCAGCCGCTCCGTACTCATGAAGGCGGAGAAGGCCCGCCGCACGCCGCCGAGGAACGACTCCGCCGACGGCTGCGTGAACAGGAAGCCGGTCTCGCCATCGGTGATGGTCTCTGCCAGGCCTCCGGTCTGATGGCCGATCGGCAGCGAGCCGAACCGTTGCGCATACATCTGGCTGAGGCCGCACGGCTCGAAGCGCGACGGCATCAGCGTGAAGTCGCTACCGGCGAAGATACGCCGCGCCTGCGCGTCGTTGAAGCCGATCGCGACGCCGATCGCATCCGGACGGCGGCGATGCGCGTCCAGCAGCGCGCGCTCGATCGCGGGCTCTCCGCTCCCCGTGACGACGATCTGGCCACCGGCCTCGACGATCTTGTCGGCCGCCTCCAGCACGAGGTCGATGCCCTTCTGATGCACCAGGCGCGCGACCAGCCCGAACATCGGGCCGCGGGAGACGCGCCAGACCGAACTGCTTGCGGATGTAGTCGGCATTGGCGCGCTTGCCGTCCCAATCGCCGGCGGCGAATTGCTGCGCCAGCAGCTGGCAGTGACGCGGGTCCCAGCTCTCGTCGATGCCGTTTAGGATGCCGGTCAGCTCATGGGCGTTGGAGCGTCCGCGCAGCAGGCCCTCCAATCCGCAGCCGAGCTCCGGGGTCGTGATCTCATTGGCATAGGTCGCGCTGACCGTGGTCAGGTGCGAGGCGTAGATCAAGCCGCCCTTGAGGAAGGAGAGCTTGTCGTAGAACTCGAGCCCGTCGATGTGGAAGGAGGATTCCGGAGCACCGATCCGGCGCAGCGACTCGCGCGGGAACAGGCCCTGATAGGCGAGATTGTGGATCGTGAGAATCGAGGGGACGTTGATGCCCCGCCACGCCAGATAGGCCGGCACCAATGCAGCCTGCCAGTCATTGGCATGGACGAGGTCGGCCGCCCAATGCTTGTCGAGTGTGCCCGCGGCCAACTCCGCAGCTGCCGCCGCGAGGCGACCGAAACGGATATCGTTGTCGGGCCAGTCCTGACCGTTCTCGTCGCCATAGGGATTGCCGGGCCGGTCGTAGAGCTGGTCGCATAGCAGAACGTAGACCGGCATCCCGTCGCGGGTCGCCGAGCGGCCGAGCGAGCAGGCCGGCATCTCCGCGAGCGCCTCGCACTGGCCAACGATTTCGATATGGGTGAGTTGCTCGATCACGTCCCGGTAGCCGGGCAACATGATCCTGACATCGGTGTGTGCGCGCAGTGCGCGGGGAAGAGCGGCGGAAACCGCGGCCAAGCCTCCGACCCGGACGAAGTCGTCCATTTCGGTCGTGACGAACAGAACCCTCAAGAGATGTCCTCGATCAAGCCCCATGGAATACCTATGCAAGAAAAGGTCCAAATAGAACCGTCAACCTGAAAGCGAGCGCGTTCCGGGGAGACGGCCAGGGAAAACGCTTTTGGCGCGCAAAGGTTCGAATTAGGGTCGCGCGACATCGGAACTATGTGAGGGCCGACCCGCGGAATCCAAAGTGGTCGCCGCGAGGTCGGCCTCGCAGGATGCGTGGTGTAAATGGGAAGCTCCAGGACTCAGCGGGAGATGTGTTGGTGACAATAAGCCATGTCGATGAGGGGAATTTGACAGGCGGCCTCGCCGGGCTGCGCGTACTCGATTTTTCGACCACGATTGCCGGCCCTCATTGCACGCGGATGCTGGCGGATATGGGCGCTGAGGTGATCAAGATCGAGTCGGCCGACGGCGAAACGATGCGCAGCCGCGCCCCGGTGCGCAACGGCTGCTCCACCGCCTTCGGTCAGCTCAATGCCGGCAAGAAGAGCGTCGTGCTCGATCTGAAGGCGCCGGTTGGCCTGGAAGCGATCCAAAAGCTCGTGGTCAGTACCGATATCCTGGTGGAGAATTTCCGTCCCGGCGTGATGCAGCGGTTAAGGCTTGGTTACGAGGCACTCGCAGATATCAACCCGCGGCTGATCTATTGCTCGATCTCCGGCTATGGCCAGACCGGCCCGTCGGCGACGCTGCCGGCCTATGCGCCGGTCATCCACGCCGCCTCCGGCTATGACATGGCTCATCTCGCCTATCAGCCAGGCCGCAGCCGGCCTGATCATTGCGGCATCTATCACGCCGACGTCGTGACCGGCACCTACGCCTGCGGCGCCATCGCCTCGGCGCTCTATCAGCGCGAGCGGACCGGCCGCGGCCAGCACATCGACTGCTCGATGCTGGAATCGATGCTGACCCTGACGTTGAACGAGATCCAGTGGTCGCAGTTCGAGGTCGCGCCGGCGCAGCGGCCGATGTTCAGCCCGGTGGCGACCTCCGACGGCTATGTGATGATCGCGATCGCCAGCGAGAAGAGCTTTCAGACCTTGATGAGCGTGATCGGCCAGCCCGACTGGGTGAGCCATCCCCTGTTTGCCAGATATTCCGACCGGCGGGCAAACTGGGTCGCGCTGATGGATGGTGTCGAGGTCTGGTCGAAGCCGCTCACCACAACGCAATGCCTGGCGGCGCTCAATGATGCCGGTGTGCCGAGCTCGGCCTATCGCACGGTGGCCGAGGCGCTTGCTGACCCGCAGCTTGCCCATCGTGGCGCACTGGCCGAGGTCGCAGACGGCGGCGGCACCTTCCAGGTACTCAATTTGCCGTTCCGGATGTCGGAGGCGAAGGTCGCTGCCGGGTTACGTGCCGCCGCGCTCGGCGAGCACACCGATGAGGTGCTAGCGGAGGTCGGCTTGAGCAAGCCGTAGAGCCGCAAGCTGCGACATTTGGAGGAGGGAGGCATGATGCGCAGAGCTTGCCGCCCTCCACTTTTCCCGCCAATGTCGCCGGCATTACGAACGAGTCCGGATATGCCGGACACAAATGTAGCAGCGGGGAAACTTCGGCGGAGTGGCGGTTGCGCGAATCCTCGCGTGACGTTGCGGCATGTTTCCTCCACTGCATCTGCGTGCCATTCGCCGTGGCGTGCGGATCTGAGCGGAGCGCGACATGAAGAGCTTCAAGGTCACGGATTTCAACGCACCGCTGGCGGAGGTCGACGAGCCGACCCCGCAGCCGTCGGGTACCCAGGTCCTGATCAAGGTCAAGGCTGCCGGCGTCTGCCACAGTGACCTGCACATCTGGGAAGGCGGCTACGATCTCGGCCATGGCCGCAAGCCGCTGTCGCTGAAGGACCGCGGCGTGGCGCTGCCGCGGATCATGGGCCACGAGAGCGTCGGCGAGATCGTAGCCTTTGGTCCCGATGTCTCCACGGCCGACAAGCACGGGCTCAAGGAGGGCTCCGTCGCGCTGGTCTATCCCTGGATCGGCTGCGGCAAATGCGCCACCTGCCTGGCCGGTGACGAGAACATGTGCCTGAAGCCGGCCTCGCTCGGCGTCTATTGCGACGGTGGCTATGCCGACCACATGACGGTGCCGCATCCGCGCTATCTGCTCGACCTCAAGGGGCTCGATCCCGTCACCGCCGCGCCTTACGCCTGCTCGGGCGTCACCACCTACAGCGCGCTGAAGAAGGTCGAGAAGGATTTCGATACACCGATCGTGATCTTCGGCGCCGGCGGTCTCGGCCTGATGGCGCTGTCGCTGTTGAAGGCGATGGGCGGCAAGGGCGCCATCGTGGTCGATATCGATGCCAGGAAGCGCGAGGCCGCCGAAGCGGCCGGTGCGCTCGCCACCGTCGACGGCAAGGCGCCGGATGCGCTGGAGCAGCTGGTCAAGAAGGCCGGCCAACCGATCCGGGCGGTGATCGACCTGGTCGGCAACGCCGCCACCGCCCAGCTCGGCTTCGACTGCCTGAGCAAGGGCGGCAAGCTGGTGATGGTCGGCCTGTTCGGCGGCGGCGCGCCCTGGGCGCTGCCGCTGATCCCGATCAAGGCCATCACCATCCAAGGTAGTTATGTCGGCAATCTCCGCGAGACCGAGGAGCTGCTCGACCTCGTACGCGCGAAGAAGATCGCACCGATCCCGGTCACGACGTTGCCGCTCGCCAAGGCCAATGAGGCGTTGACCGATCTGCAAAAGGGCAAGCTGGTCGGCCGCGCCGTGCTGACGCCGTAAAGCCAACATCCATCCATCGTCATGGCCGGGCTTGACCCGGCCATCCACGTCTTTCTTACCACCGCGCTGGTAAGGCGTGGATGCCCGGGTCAAGCCCGGGCATGACGGTGCCTCAAATTCGCACGGTCGAAAGTCTGTCCCATGCCCAGCTCCAACGCGCTCCACATTGCAGTCCTTCCCGGCGACGGCATCGGTCCCGAGGTGATGCGGCCGGCGCTCGAGGTGCTGCGCAAGATCGAAGCCAGGGCTGGGCTGTCATTCCGTTTCACGGAAGCGCCGGCCGGGGCCACGCACTATCTGCAGGCCGGCGTCTCGATGCCGGAGACCACCATCCGGTTGTGCGAGGAGGCGGATGCGATCCTGCTCGGCGCCTGCGGCCTGCCGTCAGTGCGCTACCCTGACAACACCGAGATCGCGCCGCAGATCGAGCTGCGCTTCCACTTCGATCTCTATGCCGGCGTGCGGCCGGCTCGGCTGATCCCGGGCGTGCCGAGCCCGATCGTCGGCGCCGACGCTAGAGGTATCGATCTCGTCGTGATCCGCGAGTCGACCGAGGGCCTGTTCGCCTCGATGGGCAAGGGTGTTGTCACCAGGGATGAAGCACGCGAGACGCTTCTTATCACCCGCAAGACCTCCGAGCGCCTGTTCAAGTTCTCCTTCAAGCTCGCCGAGCGGCGCCGCGCGCGCGGCCGCTCCGGGACTTTGGCCTGCGTCGACAAGGCCAATGTCTTCAAGGCCTTCGCGTTCTTTCGTGAGATTTTCGACGAGATCGCTCAGTCTCATCCGGACGTGAAGCCGGAGCGCCTCTACATCGACGCCTGCGCCTTGATGCTGGTGAGGCGGCCCTGGGATTTCGACGTGCTGGTGACCGAGAACATGTTCGGCGACATCCTGTCCGATCTCGCCGCCGGCCTGATCGGCGGCATGGGCATGGCGCCCTCGGCCGACATCGGCGACCGTCACGCGGTGTTCCAGCCCTGCCACGGCACCGCACCCGACATCATGGGGCAGGGCAAGGCCAACCCGACCGCGATGATTCTCTCCGCCGCGATGATGCTGGACTGGCTCGCCGACACGCAGGGCATCGAGAGCGCGGCCGAGGCTTCCGAGCGCATCGTCAGCGCGGTCGACCAGGTCTATGCGTCCGGCCTCAAGCCGTTCGAGTTCGGCGGCAACGCCGGCACGGTCGACGTCACCAAGGCGGTGCTGGAGGCCCTTTGAGCGGCTGCCGTCAAAAGATCTGCGCGGTCACGATGGCATAGGCGATGAATACGACGCCCAGCCCCCAGACGATCGCCTTGATCTTGCTGCCGCGGCCGAAGGCGAGTTCGAGTGCGATGTAGCTCAGCGTGCCCAGCGCCATGCCGTTGATCAGGTTGTTGGTCAGGACGGTGACCAGCAGCATCAGCACGACCGGCACGGCGGTGGCGAGGTCAGTCATATCAATGCGAGCGAAGCCCTGCATCATCAGCACGCCGACCAGCACCAGCGCCGGCGCGGTGGCTTGCGGCGGGATGACCACGAAGATCGGCCAGAAGAACAGCGCGAGACAGAAGAAGGCCGCGACCGTCAGCGAGGTCAGGCCGGTGCGGCCGCCGGCCTGCACGCCGGTGATCGATTCGATATAGGCCGTCACCACCGAGGTCCCGAGGATGGGACCCACGATCGATGCGGTCGCGTCGGTCGCGAACACCGCCGTGGCGTTCGGGATCGAGCCGTCGGGCCGCCTGCAGATTGGCTGCTCCCGTCACGCCGATCAGCGTGCCCAGCGTCGAGAAGAACTCGGCGCACAGGAAATAGAACAGCAGCGGCAGGGCAACCAGGATATGGCTGACGAGATAGCCGACATCCATCGCCATGAAGGTGCTGCTCGGCCAGCGCGGCCAGGCCAGAAAGGCCGATGGAAGAGAGGTGACCATCCTGCCATTTGCGCCGGGCACCACCAGGCCGACCAGGGTCAGCGCCGCGATCGAGATGATCAGCGCGCCGGGAATGCGGCGTGCGATCAGCACGGGCGTGAGCAGGAGGCCGGCCAGTGTCAGCAGCACGGGCGGGCTGCGCAGCGACCCCATCGCAATATAGGTCGATTGGTTCGACACCACGAAGCCGGCCCCACGCAGTGCGATGAACACGATCAGGGTCCCGACCGCGGCCTGGATGCCGACCTTCAGCGTCTCCGGCACGTCCTGGGCCACGCGCTCGCGCAGCTTCGACAGACTGAGGGCCAGGAACAGCACGCCGGTGATGGCGACCATCGCGAGCGCGCCTTGCCAGGGCATGCCCATCTGCTTGACGATCACATAGGTGAAGATGACGTTGGAGCCCATTGCGGGCGCGACGGCGAGCGGAAGATTGGCCGACAATCCCATCATCACAGAGCCGAAGATCGCCGCGAGCGCGGTGGCGCTGACGAGGTCGGCCCGGTCCATGCCGGCGTTCGACATGATCGCCGGATTGACCGCGATGATATAGGCCATCGCAGCGAAGGTGGTGGCGCCGGCCAACATTTCGCGGCCGGCACTGGTGCCGCGCTCGGTCAGATGGAAAAAGCGGTCGAGCGGGTTGGGCGAGGGGCCGGGGGCGGTCGTTGCGGACACCGGTTGCGCCTGGGTCACGTCCTGCATTGCGAGATTCTCCGCCTGCCTCACCAGACCACCGGATGGGTCTCGCCGGTCTGTACGTTGATGAACCCGAGCGGGGCCTGCTCGCAGGGCGCGACCAGCACCCAGCTCCAGGGCGCGCAGGTCAGGGTCGCAAACATCAGCCGCTCGGGAAATCCAGGATACCAGCGCGGCCGGAAGGTCGGCTCATACATCCAGTCGACCTTGTGCCCCTCGGCGTAGAGCGCCTGCATCTCGGCATCGAGCTCCTCCGCCGGGCGGCAGCTCATCAGGCCGCCGACCTCGAAGCGGACCGTCGCCGCCAGCTCGCCCTCGCGCACCAGCGCCCAGCCGCCCTGTTGCGCGACCAGCGCATTGACCGCCTTGGCCATCGCAGCATCGGAGGAGCCGACCACCCAGATGTTGTGCTTGTCATGGGCGACCGAGCAGGCGAGCGCAGTATCCGGCGTGCGCGGCCCGCAGCCGCTTCCAGAACATCTTCGACACCCGGCCGTCGCCGGAGAATCGATCGACGATCGCGAATTTCGTGATCGCATGGCTCGTCGTCGCGCTGCACGGCGCCATCCCGCACCGGCAGCTCGAACGTGTAGAACTCCGGATGCCAGTGAAAGGGGCGGATCACGGCCGCCTGCATGGTGGTGCGTCCGGGCTCGGCCGGCAGCGCGAAGTCCTCGGGCACGATTGTCCGGCTTGATGTTGATGGTCTGGGTCGCCCAATCCGGCCAACGGATTTCGCGGCACATGGCCGAGATAGCGCGTGCCTTCGGAGATCTTGGCGCCGTCGGCCCAGACCTCGGCGATTTCGAGTTTCCCCACGTCCGACAGCAGCACGACGTCGCCGAACCGCCCGGGCGCCAGGCTACCGACGTACGGTGTCAACCGCATGTGGCGGGCCGGATTGATGGTGAGGCACTGAATCGCGATCTCTGGCGCGAGGCCCGCTTCGATCGCGACGCGCGCATTGTGATCGGTGGCGCCGAGCGCGAGCGTGTGGCTGGCGCTGCGGTCGTCGGTGGTGAAGGCGATCTGCGACCAGTCCTGCAGGCCCTTCTTGAGCAGCCAAGCGATGATCTCGGGCATCGCATAGATGCGCAGCTCGACGAACAGGCCGCGAGTCAGCTTGTCCCAGGTCTCCTCCGGCGTCTGCACCTCATGGTCGGAGGCGAGGCCAGCGGCGGCGAAGGCGTTGATCGAAGGGAGGTCGCGCAGGCCGGAGGCGTGGCCCTCGACCACGCCGCGGTTTGCGAAGGTGGCCCCGATCATGCCCCATAGTCGATCGTATGACGGATTGTCGGGATTCCACACCGCTGGCCAGTCCATCACCTCGTCAAGCCCGGTGACCATCAGGCTCTCGCGCATGAAGCGCACCTGCTCCTCAGCCCCATACCAGCCGCCGCCCCATTCGTAGGCCGTCGGCGGCACCGCCGAGCCGGGCTGCGGAAAGATCTTCAAGGGCGAGCCGCGGCGGCGCGCCTCGAACCAGAATTCGAGATTGCGAGCGCCGTTGACGTTCGAGAATTCGTGGCTCGCCTCGCAAGTCCAGGTGTTGCCGCGCGGCAGCACCAGTGCCGCTTCCCATTCCGGCGTCAGATGCGAGCTCTCGATATGCTTGTGCACTTCGCCGAAGCCCGGCACGGCTGCAAGATCCGGCCGGTGCACGCGCTCGCGTACCTCGCCCGGGTAGCTGCCGGCCGGGCCGACCCAGGCGATGCGGCGGCCCTTGAAGACGATCTCCTGGTCCTCGCTCCAGCCGCGGCTGTGCACATCGAGGAGCCGGCCAACGCGAAGGGCGCGACAGGCGGGCCGATGGCCGAGCGCGGTCAGCACCAGGTCCTGCCGCAACAGCACCTCGTCGGCGGCATTGATCATGAGGTCGTCAGGCAAGGGACTTGGGATGTCCATGGTCTGTCCTTGGCTGGCGCGGAGTCACAATGATCGCCGGACACGTCGTCACACTGGCACCGGCCGCGCGCACACTTCAAGGCGATTCTGCAAGCACGAGCGATGCAAATCATGCGGCCGTGGCGGGAGGGCGGAGCCGGTTCAGCGTCCCTTGAACACCGGCTTGCGCTTTTCCATGAAGGCACGGCGGCCCTCGCGGAAATCCTCCGAATCCATGCAGGCGATGCCGGCCTGCCTGATGGATTCCATGCCGCGGCGACTTTCGTCCTTCAGCACCTCCGCGATCGTCAGTTTGGCCGCGTGCACCGCCAGCGGTGCGTTGCTGGCGATGGTGTGAGCGATTTCCAGTGTCGCGGGCATCAAATCGTCATCGGCCATGACGCGGTCGACCAGCCCGATCCGCAGCGCTTCGGCCGATCCGATCCGCGCGCCCGTGTACATCAAAAGCCGCGCCTGGGACGGGCCGACCAGCGACACCAGGTGCCGCAGGCCGTCATAGCCATAGGCGATGCCGAGCTTCGCCGCAGGGATGCCGAACTGGCTGTCTTCTGCGGCAAAGCGTATATCGGTCAGCATCGCGATCTGCAGGCCGCCGCCCAGGCAGAAGCCGCGGATGCAGGCAATGGTCGGCTTCGGATAGTCGGCAAGCAGCGCACGTTGCGCGGCGCTCCGCCTGGAATAATCCTCCGATGCTGCGGCGTTGTGGCAATTCTTCTCGAACTGGCTGATATCGGCGCCCGAGACGAACGCCTTGTCGCCGGCGCCGGTCAGCACGACCACCCGCACATCGGCATCGTCGCGCAGCTCGGTCAGCGCATGGCCGAGCCCCTCCCACATGTCGAGCGACACGGCGTTGCGCTTCTCCGGATTGTTGAAAGTGAGGACGCCGACGCCGCCAGTGGTGCGCTTGAGGATCTTGCCGTCGGCGAATGAGGTTTCGAGCTCGGAGGTTTTCGACATGACGGTGCTTGGATCTGCGGTGAGGGATGGGAATCCCTCGCATCGTTCACGGCGCCGGCCGTGCCGTCAACGCATCATTGTCATCGGATCGGAAGAGGCCGCTGCGGCGGACGCCGCCTCAGGCACATGGCTTGAAGCGGCTTTGACGCCAGGCTTCAAAAAAATGTCAGGAGAATGTGATGTAGTTCGCACGGAAACCGCGTCGTTGTGGCATGACGCAGATGACTGGTGTCGAGACGGGGAAGGGGACAGAGAGATGCCGTCACGTCCTATGACGGCAGAAAGCTCGGCGCCGCGGCGATGCCAACGCCTGTCGTCGGAACCGATGCCGGTCGGAACATTCGGCCAAGAGACCGATCGACGCGATCGATCGGCGCGGCGGCAACGAAGTGGACTCGCCCGAGTCGGCAAAAAGCCCGGCGCCCCAAGATGCACCCTCGAGCGAAGTTGTTGCACTCCAAACGGGTCGCGTGTCTGACGGGCCGAAGCCTGCAAGGTCAGACGTGCACAAACCTATTCTTCGTTGGCCGCGATCAATTCCATCAAGGACACCAGCTGACGTTGCACGGTCTGGTCCTTGATCTTGCTGTAGGCGCGCAGCAACCGGAGGCTGAAAGCGCTGTCGAGGAAGAGCAGGCTCTCGACTTCGCGCGCCTTGTTGTCGCCGTCGTAGAAGAACGTGACCGGCACGTCGAGCGCGGTGGCAATCTGCTGCAGACGAGCAGCGCCGACGCGGTTGACGCCCTTCTCGTACTTCTGGACCTGCTGGAAGCTGACACCGAGCTTCTCGCCGAGCTCAGCCTGCGAGATCTTCTGTTCGACGCGCCGCAGCCGGATGCGCTTGCCAAGCTCGATGTCCGGCTTGCCCGCACTGCGCTGCTTCATCTTCTTTGCTGCTGTTTTCATTCTGGTCCTTACCGTTCTTCGGTCGAAAATCCCCCGAACAGATGGGTCAGGGGTTCACCCATATATACTGTTTTAAGTTGCCGTGGATGAATGAATTCGTCTTTGAACCACGGGTACTTCCCAGGGTTAAAAGCTTCCACTAACCAGTCGATCATGTGCCGCACCCTGGGGATGCGACCGCTGGTCGCATGATAGGACAGCCAAATATCGTATGACCAGCGCAAATCAACCTCAAGAGGTATGATCTTCCCTCCTAACGCACAGGCGTAAGTGGGAAATACACCGATTCCGGCACCATGTGCGACTGCCCAGTAGTTTGCGCTCGAAACATTGGTGCGCATGGCCACGAGGTCGCGCTGGTCGTGGCCGGGAAAGAAGGTCGCGAAGGCCTCGTTGGCGGCGGCTTCGTCGGCGACCTGCATCACGATGCGATGCTTGGCGAGGTCTTCCGCCGTCTTGGGCACGCCATGCGTTTCGAGATATTTCTCGCTCGCGAAGAACATCAGGTGCATGCGGCCGAGGCGGACCAGCTTGACGTCGAGCGCGGCGGGCCGCGACAGATGGATCGCAATGTCGGCTTCATGCCGCGACACGTCGGCCGAGCGCATCGCGCAGTAGAGGTCGATGAGGATATTCGGAAACGATTGCTGGAATTCCACCAACCGGGGCGCCAGCCAGAAGGTGCCGAGGCCCTCGGTCACCGCAACCCTGACTTCGCCCGATGCGGCGTTGGCCAGACCGTCGCCGGCCCGCAAAAGCTCGAACGAAGCCGCCTCCATCCGCTCGACCGCGGAGACCACCAGCGTGCCTTCGTCGGTGAGGCGCGCGCCGTGAACGTCGCGCGTGAACAACGTGATGCCGACCTGACGTTCGAAATCGTCGATCCGCCGGCGCACCACATTGATCGACAGGGCGAGCCGCTCGGCCGCGGAGCGGAAGCTGCCGGAGCGCACCACTTCGAGGAAGATGCGCGCCGCGTCCCAATCCGTCAGGTTCCCGAATGCGGGCTTGGCGGCTGCAGTCTTACCGGGCGGCACTCGCGTTGATCCAGTATTGCCGAGCGCCGGCTTGCCGGCGGGCGGCGACCTCTCGGGAACTGTCTCGGGGCGTTCTTCCTGAGGAACGCCCTGTTCCACCGCAACACGCATACAAGCCCTTTCCGCCTGCTAGAGTAGCACCGATAAACTACGGCCATGGCGGATTCGGCGCCACGGAATTTCACAGTTATGCCTATCGATAACCCAATGCATCATACGCAACCCAGTCGTCCAGGCCGCGTGGCATTACCGCCCCGCTTCCTGCCGCTGCGCCGGCGGGATCGTGGGGTACCAAAACCATGCAAATCCCAGCGGTCCGTCCGGCGTTTATGGCGTGATCACGGTCAAATGGTATTCGAAGATGGCTGCACCTCGTGTTATTCTGGTGGGGGGTTCGTCGCGCCGACAGAGGGGGATGATGCTGAGCGAAGCCGGCGTGGCCGGCAGCCAGCAATGGGGATCGCGGGCCAATGTGTCCGCCGGAACCAGGTGTGACGAATGGGGGGACGACATGATGCATCTGAGAGCCATGCGCGAGCCGGGACCTTCCCGTCCGCACTCGTCGCAAGCTAGAACGGAATGACGCCGGTGGCCAATTCAGACGACCAGATGCTTGCGGTTCTCGCCACGTTGGAGCAGTGCCGGGCAGCGCTGCTGGCAGCCGGCAACAAGGATACGGCGCAACTGATCTCGGTTGCCGTACTTGAGCTGAGGATGAAGCTCAACGACATCGACGATGAAGACCTGAAAACTCTCTGCGACGAGATGCTGCACGCCGACGATCCGCAGCGCCTCCGCGATGCCAAGCTGCAGCCGGGACAGCGACGGCGACCGCTGCTCCGATTGGTCAAATAGAGCCTGCCGGGACCGTTCCTCAGTTTTGCGTGCGCAGTGCACGCACCACGATGGCGCATTTGTGATCGGCGCCATCGTGGCTGAGCCACGAACGCGCGCCGTAACGTGTTCGCCCTCCATTGCGTATTGCCGTCATCCGCTGCAAAACCTGACGCGGCGGATCATCCGCGGCCGGCTGCACGGATCGAGATCCGTTCGGGTGCCGCGGAGGCTGCTGGCGAATGCCAAATCCAGCAGCGGACTGGACCCCTGTATCCTGCCGCTGCCATCTGGTGCTGACATCAGCCATTTGCCCCGCATGGTCGGAATGTCAGAACGGGATATTGGCGGTCGATTTTCATGATTCACAACGTCTCGATTCCGGCAGCACTGATCGCCGGCCTGGTCAGTTTCCTGTCGCCCTGCGTGCTACCGCTGGTCCCGCCCTATCTGGTCTATCTCACCGGTGCCACCATCGGACACATCGAGAGCGAGGAGAAGGCGTCCTCGTCACGGCGCGCCGTCATGCTCTCGGCGCTGTTGTTCGTGCTCGGCTTCTCCACCGTGTTCGTGATGCTGGGGGCCAGCGCCTCGCTGATCGGCGGCCTGATCCGGGCCTGGTCGCAGCAGCTCTCGATCCTTGCCGGCATCGTCATCATCATCATGGGTCTGCACTTCCTCGGGCTGACGCGGATCAGCCTGTTGATGCGCGAGGGCCGGGTGTCGATTCCAAAGCCGGTCGGGCTGTGGGGCGCCTATGTCATGGGGCTCGCTTTCGCGTTCGGCTGGACGCCGTGCATCGGTCCGATCCTGGCCGCCATCCTGTCGATCGCCGCTGCCGAAGCGACGGTGGCCAAGGGCGCCGGCCTGCTGGCGGTCTATTCCGCGGGGCTCGGCATTCCCTTCCTGATCGCCGCCTTCATGATCGAGCAGTTCTCCGCGCTGCTCAAGCGGATGCGGGGCCATCTGGTCAATGTCGAGCGCGCGATGGGCGTGCTGATGATCGCAACCGGCATCGGCTTCCTCACCGGCGCGGTCTCGACCTTCTCGATCTGGCTGCTGGAGACGTTCCCGTCGCTGCAGTCATTCGGGTAGCGCAACGTTCCGAACTAATTGAATTGAACGTACCCGCGGGCTCAATGCACCTCTCCCCGGCGGGGAGAGGTCGATCGCGAAGCGAGCGGGTGAGGGGGCTCGTATCAATGAGAGACCGTAATCCCTCACCCGGATCGCATCTCGCGATGTGGTGTACCTCTCCCGGTGGGAGAGGTACACCACCGTTGCCGAACCGGATCAATCAGATCTCGGGTTTGCTCAACTCGGCTCCTTTAGCACGCAGGTGATGCTGTAGACCACGCCGCGCGGCAGGAAGTCGACGGTGGCCTCGCCGCCCAACTGATCGCGCGCGCTGCGCTCGATCAGGCGCGAGCCGAAGCCGTGGCGGATCGGCGCTGTCACCACCGGGCCACCGCTTTCCTGCCAGACCATCTTCAGCTTGGCGCCATGATCCTCCGCGATCACGTTCCAGGCCAGTTCGACCGTGCCAGTGTCGTTGGACAGCGCGCCATATTTGGCGGCGTTGGTTGCGATCTCGTGCACGATCATCGACAGCACCACCGCCAGCCGCGGCGACAGCGGCACCTTGGAGCCCGATATCCTGATGCGGTCGGGTGCGTTCAGGCGGTAGGGCTCGAGCACCCGCGCGATCACGTCGTCGAGCTCCGAGCCCTGCCATTTCTCCTTGCTGAGCAAATTGTGCGCCTCGGCCAGTGCGCCGAGCCGTCCTTCGAACTTCTCGCGCTCCAGCCGGCTCGCGCTCTTGAAGGTCTGCGCCGCAATCGCCTGCAGGATCGCCAGCGTGTTCTTGACCCGGTGGTTGAGCTCCTCGATCAGGAGATCATGTAGCATTTCGCCGCGCGCGATCGTGGTCGCCATCCTGACCGCGAAGGCGAGCCCGATCGCCAGCAGGATGGTACCGATCAGGCTGGTGATGGCGAGGTTTCGCCATAGCGGCGCCACCAGCGAACTCTCGGCGATGCCGGCTCCGACGATCCAGCCGGTCAGCTCCGAATGCGCGAAGCTCGACATCAGCGGCACGCCCTCGAGCGACGTGATGGACAGGATCGCCGCGTCCTGCCGCGTCATCTCATCGAAAAGGGGCGACGAGGCACGCTTGCCGACGGTATCCTCGGGATTGGGAACGCGCGCAAATACGACGCCGTTGCGATCCAGCAAGGAGAGCGTCCAGTCCGTGCTCGGCCGCTGCTTTTCCAGCAGGGTCTGAAACATCGTCATCGGCGGGCTGAAAGAGATCTCGTAGATCATCTCGCCGTTGCGAAACACCGGTGCGTCCACGGTGACGATCTGCCGATTCTGTACGACCCCGACGAAGAGGTCGGAGTATTGCGGCTGCCGGGTCCGGAATACTTTGTCGACGATGGCGCGGTTGTTACGCGGCGGCAGTTTCGCCGTATTGGTCGTGTTCGTGGAGAACATCTGACGGCCGTCCCTGTCGGAGACCAGGATCGTTCCGCCCCTGCCGTACTGGTCGAGAAAGCCGAGCGCGATCGGCCGGAAACGTTCGAAGTCGCTGGACGTCAAGGCGTCGGTGAGCGCCAGCACCTGCAGGCCGCCGGTCATGCGCTGCATCTCGGCATCCAGCGTCAGGCGCACGCTGCGCACAGTGCTGGCGACGCGCTGTCGCGCCTCGTCACGGTCCTGCATGTAATAGTGGAAGACGATGCCGACCGCGAAGATGATCAGCGGCAGCATGGTCCCTGCGACCAGGAGGGCGAGCCGTACGGGCAGGGAAAGTCTCGGCGACTGGCGTTCCTTTTCGGTCGCTCGCTTCATCACTCAATCTGCAGACGCAGGTCCGAACCAATAGCACCGGTTAAGCCGGCAGGGCACGACGCAGAAGACACGGGATATGTCGGGCGGGCACAGCAGCGTTCACAAGACGGATTTGGCCGCACCCGTTCACATCGCCGTCAGCATAGGTGAAGCCGGCGATCTTCGCCAAGCCTTTCGAGAAAAGCCCTTGCGCCCGCCGGAGAATGAGTCCTTCGCGAATTCCGTGCCACGGGTCGGCGGCCGCGGCCATGGCGGCCGCGGAATGCCTGGCGTTGCGCTAGGCCTACAGGTTGCTCTCGGTGATCGCCGAATAGACCATGGTGCGCAGCTCGCGCCGGACCGGATAGGCGCTCGACGGCATCACCTGCGTCATGAAGATCATGATCAGCTCCTCAGCCGGATCGACGAAGAACGAGGTCGAGGCCGCGCCGCCCCAGGCATATTCGCCGGCGCTGCCCGAAATCAGCGTCCTGGCCGGATCCAGGGTGACGGAGAAGCCGAGCCCGAAGCCGACGCCGTTGTAGGCGACTTCCGAGAACATCGAACGCGACAGCGCCGGCAGGTCGACGCCGCCGGGCAGATGGTTCGACGTCATCAGCTTGAGCGTCTTTGGCCCGAGCAGGCGGACGCCGCCGAGCTCGCCGCCATTGATCAGCGCGCGGCAGAAGGTGAGATAGTCGGCGGTGGTCGAGCACAATCCGCCGCCGCCCGAGATGAAGTCCGGCGGCGCCAGGAAAGTGCTGGTCGCCGGATCGTCCTGCAAGGCCAGACCGGGCTTGCGGTCGGTGGCAAGGAAATTCAGTGCGCCGCCGGACTCGACCGAGTAGCAGGCCGCAAGCCGCTGCGCCTTGGACGCGGGCACATGGAAATCGGTGTCGGTCATGCCGAGCGGCTCGAAGATGCGCTCCTTGAGAAATTGCTCGAACGGCTTGCCGGAGATCTTGCCGACGAGATAGCCGAGAACGTCGGTCGAGACCGAATAATTCCAGGCCTCGCCCGGCGCGAATTCCAGCGGGATCTTCGCCAGATCCTCGATCATCGACTGCAGCGTGCCGGCTTTCTCCACCGTGCCGATCTTGGATTCGCGATAGGCGGCATCGACATTGGAGCGCTGTTGGAAGCCGTAAGTGAGCCCTGACGTGTGGCGCAGCAGGTCGACGATCAGCATCGGCCGCGCCGGCGGCCGGGTCAGGAACAGGGGCGCCGTTCCGGCCACGAACACGCCGAGGTTCTTCCACTCGGGAATGTATTTGGCGACCGGCTCGTCGAGCGCGACCTTGCCTTCCTCGACCAGCATCATGAAGGCAACCGAGGTGATCGGCTTGGTCATCGAATAGATGCGGTAGATGGTGTCGTCCTTCACCGGCACCTTGCGTTCGACGTCGGCGTAGCCCTGCGAATTCGTGTGCACGATCTTGCCGCGGCGATAGATCGTCAGCTGGGTGCCAGGGAAGCGGCCGGAGTCGATATAGCGTTGCTTGAGATGCGCATCGATCCGGTCGAGCGCTGCCTTGGACATGCCGACGGAATTCGGGCGAGGCGGGCGTGGGGGCGAGCATCAGGGCGTCTCCGTGGCTTTGGCGCGTTTGGTCGCGGCATGCTTGATCTCTGTTACCGTAAGTTGACGGGCTCTGTCAGGGAACAGATGAAAGTTGATCCCGCATCCGTCCATGGCTCAGCGGCTCCGGAAAGGCCATTTCGTCGTGCTCACTTTTTGTGCGCCGCACAGGAAGTGGGCGAATCGCAAATTTTCGATGCGGGCTTTCGGGCGACGACGCGTTCCTTAGTCTCCGTAATAGTTTGATTTCGCTGACATTTATTCATCTATCGTGTTTGGCATGAAGCTTGAATAGAGGTGGTCGGACGCCACCGACGCCGTCTCCCGAGCTCGCATCACCAGACTTTGAAACCGCCAGCCTGGGGCCTCCCCAGAGCGTGCACCCCGCGTGCGCGCATGAGAAGGATATCTCGAATGAGAGAGCAGAATCCGACCTGGATCTCGGAGTGGAATCCCGAAGACCAGACCTTTTGGAACAAGACGGGCAAGGCCATCGCCCGGCGCAATCTAATCTGGTCGATCGTTGCCGAGCATATCGGCTTCTCCGTCTGGCTGATCTGGTCGATTGTCGCGACCAAGCTGCCGCAGGCCGGCTTCCACTATTCGACCGACGAGCTGTTCCAGCTGGTAGCGGTGCCGGGTCTGATCGGCGCGCTGATGCGCTTTCCCTACACATTTGCCGTCACCACCTTCGGCGGCCGCAACTGGACCATCTTCTCGGCCTCGGTGCTGTTCATTCCGACGCTCGCGCTCGCTTATTTCGTCAGCCATCCGGACACGCCGTTCTGGCTGATGCTGCTGATCGCCTGCACCGCGGGTCTCGGCGGCGGCAATTTCGCATCTTCGATGACCAACATCTCCTTCTTCTATCCGGATAGGATGAAGGGCTGGGCGCTCGGGCTCAACGCGGCGGGCGGCAATATCGGCGTCTCCAGCGTGCAACTCTTGACCCCGATCCTGATGGGGCTCAGCTTCATCAATCTGTATCAGGCCAGTCCGGTCGGAGGCGTCTATCTGCAGAATGCCGGCCTGATGTGGGTGGTGCCGATCGCGATCGCGGTGTTTGGCGCAGTGTTCTTCATGAACAACCTGACCTCGGCCAAGTCGTCGATCAAGAACCAGCTCGCGATTATCAAGCGCAAGCACACCTGGGTGATGTCGATCATCTATATCGGCACCTTTGGCTCTTTCATCGGCTATTCGGCCGCGTTTCCGCTGCTGATCAAGACCCAGTTTCCGGCGGTGACGATCGGAATCGCGTTCCTCGGTCCGCTGGTCGGCTCGCTGGCGCGTCCGCTCGGAGGCCTGCTGGCCGACAAGATCGGGGGCGCGATCCTGACGTTCTTTAATTTCATCGCGATGGTGGCGGCGACGGTGGGCGTGCTCTATTTCGTCGGCGCCAAAGACTTTACCGGCTTCCTGCTGTCGTTCCTGGTGCTGTTCGTCACGACCGGCATCGGCAACGGCTCGACCTACCGCATGATCCCCTCGATCTTCCGCGAGGAGAACCTGCACAAGGTCAAGGGCAAGGGCGACGTGGCGCGCGCGGCCGCGCTCAAGACCGCAAGCGTCGAGAGCGGCGCCGCTGTCGGCTTCATCGGCGCGATCGGTGCCGTTGGCGGCTACTTCATCCCGAGCGGCTTCGGCAAGTCGATCGCGGCGACCGGCGGCCCGCAGACCGCACTCGTCGTCTATCTCGCCTTCTACGCGATCTGTCTCGCGCTGACCTGGTGGTTTTACCTGCGCCGCAGTCCTCAGACAGCTGGTGCGCCGAACCTCGCGGAGGCGCGCATCTGATCACGACCTCACCGGTGCGGACGGTTCGATGCGTCGTCCGCACCGCGTGACCAAGGCTTTCGCCGCAGACAAGGGATCACCGGCATAACGCCATCGCCAGGAAGAGAAACGCACCGTGAGTGAACCGCTCGTCATCGTGGGCAATGGAATGGCCGCCACCAGGCTGGCCGAGGAGCTGTCGAAGACCGCGCTCGGCCGCTACGCGATCGCGGTGATCGGCGCTGAGCCGAGATTGTCCTACAACCGGGTGCTGCTGTCGTCGGTGCTGGCAGGCGAGGTCGCCTCCCACGAAATCGAGCTGAAGCCGGCGTCGTGGTGGCGCGACCACGGCGTGACGCTGAAATACAACACGCTGGTGACCGAAATCGATGTCGGCCGGCGCGAGCTGAAGATCGAGAACGAAGAGAGCGTCCCGTTCTCCAAACTCGTGCTTGCCACCGGCTCGATGCCGCTGCGGCTCAACGTGCCCGGTAGCGAGCTTGCCGGCGTCTACACCTTTCGCGATAGCCGCGACGCCGACCTCATGCTGACGCTGGCCGTCAAGCGAAAGCGCGTCGTCGTGGTCGGCGGCGGCCTGCTGGGATTGGAGGCTGCCTATGGTCTGGCCAAGGCCGGATCGAAGGTCACTTTGCTGCATCTGATGGACCGGCTGATGGAGCGTCAGCTCGATGGGCCGGCGGCGGCGCTGTTGAAAGCACTGGTCGAGCGCAAGGGCGTCGAGGTTCTGCTCAACGCCAACACGGCGCGCATCCATGGCAAGACCCACGTCGAGGCCGTCGAGCTCGCTGGTGGCCAGATGATCGACGCCGAGGCGGTGATCTTCGCCGCCGGCATCCGCCCCAACGTCGCATTGGCGAAAGAGGCGGGCATCAGCGTCGTCAGAGGCATCGTGGTCGACGATCACATGCAGACCAGCGAAGCGGATATTTTCGCGCTCGGCGAATGCGCCGAGCATCGTGGTACCTGCTACGGACTGGTTCAGCCGGCCTATGAGCAGGCTCAAGTGCTGGCGCAACATCTGGCCGGACGCGAGGCGACCTATCAAGGCAGCGTGGTCGCGACCAATCTGAAGGTCTCGGGTGTCGGCGTGTTCTCGGCCGGCGATTTCGCGGGCGCCGAGGGCAGCGAGGCTGTCGTGCTGAACGACGCAAGGCGCGGTGTCTACAAGAAGCTGGTGATCGCGGCCGGGCGCCTGACCGGCGCCGTGCTGATCGGCGAGACCGAGGATGCGCTCTGGTATCTCGATTTGATCCGCACCCGTCAGCCGATCGCCGCGATCCGCGCCGAGATGATGTTTGGCCGCGCGCCGGCGAAAGCGGCGTGACAGGGGAGTTGACGACACGATGACTGCAGTCGATTCGAACCTGCGCACGACCAAGACCACCTGCGCCTATTGCGGCGTCGGCTGCGGTGTGCTCGCCACGCCTGACGGCAAGGGCGGTGCAGCCATTGCCGGCGATCCCGCGCACCCGGCCAATCTCGGCCGCCTCTGCTCGAAGGGCTCGGCGCTGGGCGAGACGCTCGGGCTCGAGAACCGGCTGCTGCATCCGATGATCCGCTGCAAGGGTGCCTTGCAGCGCGTGGATTGGAGCGATGCCCTCGACCACGTCGCGCACCGGCTGCAGCACATCCTCGCGCGCGACGGCGCCGACTCGGTCGCGTTCTATCTCTCCGGCCAGATGCTGACCGAGGATTATTACGTCGCCAACAAGCTGATGAAGGGCTTCATCGGCTCCGCCAATGTCGACACCAATTCGCGGCTGTGCATGGCATCCTCGGTCGCAGGCCATCGCCGCGCCTTCGGCGCCGACACCGTGCCCGGCACCTATGAGGATCTGGAGCAGGCGGATCTGTTGGTGTTCGTCGGCTCCAACGCGGCCTGGTGCCATCCGGTGCTGTATCAGCGCATGCTCGCCAACAAGCAGGCGCGTGGTGCCCGCTTCGTGGTCATCGATCCGCGCGGTACCGACACCGCAAGCGAGGCCGATCTGTTCCTGAGCGTTCGCCCCGGCACCGACGCGGCGCTGTTCTCAGGGCTTCTGGTGCATCTCGCCGACACCGGCGCGCTCGACCAGGATTATATCGACAGCTACACCTCGGGCTTCGATGCAGCGCTGGCGCGGGCCCGCAGCATTGCCGGCAGCACGGCTGCGACCGCGCTCGCCACCGGCTTGTCGGAGGCTGATGTCATCGCCTTCTTCAAGCTGTTCCGCGACACCCCACGCGTCGTGACGCTGTATTCGCAAGGCGTCAACCAGTCGGCGCAGGGCACCGACAAGGTCAATGCCATCATCAATTGCCATCTCGCGACGGGACGGATCGGCAAGGAGGGCGCCGGGCCGTTCTCGCTGACCGGCCAGCCCAATGCGATGGGTGGCCGCGAGGTCGGCGGCCTCGCCAATCAGCTCGCCGCCCACATGACATTCACGCCGCCGGATATCGATCGCGTAAGGCGGTTCTGGAAGGCGCCTGATATCGCCACTCATGAAGGACTGAAGGCGGTCGCGATGTTTGAAGCAATCGCGCGCGGCGAGATCAAGGCGCTGTGGGTGATCGGCACCAATCCAGCGGTGTCGCTGCCGGATGCCGACCTGGTGCGGTCGGCACTCAAGAAGCTCGAGCTGTTCGTCGTTTCCGAGAACGTCCGCTCCAACGACACCGTCGATGCCGGCGTGCATGTGCTGCTGCCGGCGTTGGCCTGGGGCGAGAAATCGGGCACCGTCACCAATTCCGAGCGCCGCATCTCGCGCCAGCGCGGCTTCCTCGCCGCGCCCGGTGAGGCCAAACCGGACTGGTGGATCCTGAGCGAGGTGGGCAAGCGCCTCGGCTTCGGCGCCGCCTTCAACTACACATCGTCAGCGGACGTGTTCCGCGAGCATGCGGCGCTATCGGCGTTCGAGAATAATGGCAGCCGCGATTTTGATATCGGCGCGCTGGCAGCAATCTCCGACGAGGCCTATGACGCGCTTGCTCCCGCGCAGTGGCCGTTGCGCGAGGGCGCGCCGCCGCTTCAGCGGTTCTTCGCCGACGGCGGCTTCTACACCAATGATCGCCGGGGCCGCTTCATCGCGCCGGAGGTGCCGGCGTTGCGCAGCGAGACCAGCGCGGCGCGGCCGCTGCGGCTCAACACCGGGCGCATCCGCGACCAGTGGCACACCATGACGCGCACGGGCCTCAGCCCGAGGCTGGGTGCGCATCTGCCGGAGCCCTATGTCGAGATCCACCCGGATGATGCGCTGAAATACGGCATCGTTCACGATGGCTTTGCGCGGCTCACCACCGATTACGGCCAGTGCATCCTGAAGGTGGTCGTCAGCGAGCGGCAACAGCGCGGCATGCTGTTCGCGCCGATCCACTGGAACGCTGGCAATGCCTCGCATGCGCGCGTCGGCGCGCTGGTGGCGTCCCACACCGACCCGTTCTCGGGCCAGCCCGAGTCCAAGGCGACGCCGGTCGTGATCGCGCCTTACGAATACGTGTTCCGCGGCTTCGTGCTGTCGCGCAAAGAACTCGCACTGCCGCAAAATCCCTGGTGGGCACGCGCGACCATCGAGGGCGGCTTCGGTTATCTGTTTGCCGACAATGGCGACCTGCCGCACTGGACGTCCTGGTTGCAGGCGCACGGCGCGGAGGACATCGCCGAATACAGCGATGCCGGCGGTGGCATCTATCGCGCCGCGACCTTCGCCGGTGAACGGCTGGAGACGTGTGTGTTCGTCGGCCCCGGCCACGATGCGGGCGACTGGAATGTGGTGAAGGCCATGTTCGCAGCTGATGCGCTCAGCGACGATCAGCGCCGCTGGCTGCTGTCGGGACGCGCGATCGAGGGCGGCGCGAATGCGGGCCCGATCGTCTGCGCCTGCTTCGGCGTCGGTCGCAACACCATCTGCGATGCGATCGCGGCGGGCGCCCGGACGCCGGCCGCCATCGGCGCCCAGCTCAAGGCCGGCACCAATTGCGGCTCCTGCATTCCAGAGATGAAGCGGCTGATCGCACAGGCCGAGACGGAGCGGGCGGACCTCGCTGTGGCGGGGTAGCTACTTGCTCGTCACGGGGCGCTCCGCCTCTAACACGTCATTCCGGGGCGCGACGAAGTCGCGAACCCGGAATCTCGGCGTTGTTTTGTACGTTTTCCTCATGTCGAGATTCCGGGTTCGAGACCTGAGGCCTCGCCCCGGAATGACGCGGATGTGGTGACAGTGTCCCGAAATGACGGGTATGCTCCTCCCATGAAACAGAAAGCATTCGGAACCGGCAACCCTGAAACTTCCGCGATCGGGCAGGGCACCTGGTATCTCGACCGGGGCGATCGCAGCAAAGCCATCGCGGCGCTGCGGCGCGGGCTCGATCTCGGTATGAGCCACATCGACACCGCCGAGATGTATGGCGAGGCGGAGCCGGTGATTGCGGACGCCATCGCCGGCCGCCGCGACGAGGTTTTCCTGGTCTCAAAAGTGCTGCCGAGCAACGCCTCGCGCCGTGGCACCATCACCGCCTGCGAGCGCTCGCTGAAGCGGCTGAATACCGACCGGCTCGACTGTTACCTGTTGCATTGGCCCGGCTCCTATCCACTCGAAGACACCGTCGCGGCGTTCGAGGAACTGAAGCGCGCCGGGAAGATCCGCAGTTGGGGCGTCAGCAATTTCGACGTCGCCGATCTCGATGAGCTGCGCGACGTCGCCGGCGAAGGGAAGATCGCCTGCAATCAGGTGCTCTATCATCTGAAAGAGCGCGCGATCGAGCATGCGGTGATCCCGTGGTGCGAGCGGCATGGTGTCGCGGTGGTCGCTTATTCGCCCTTCGGCCATGACGATTTTCCCGCTGCCGGCAGCGCCGGCGGCAAGCTGCTGCAAAAGATCGCAGACGCGCATGCAGCGACGCCGCGGCAGGTGGCACTGGCGTTTCTCACGCGCAGTTCCTCGCTATTGGCGATTCCGAAGACTGGGAGCGCCGAGCACGCGGCCGAGAATGCGGCCGCGGGCGCGCTGGAGCTGACCAAGGACGAGATCGCGGCGCTCGACCAGGCGTTCCCGCGCGGGGCCAAGCCGCGCGGCCTGCCCATGCTGTAGCAGGGCAGACGCGCGCCCCGGAATTGTACGGCCTGGGTGGCCTCGCGCGCATATCGGCTGCCCGATTTCAACGGGTTGTCGGGTCGCGCCAATTGTCGTCTTTTACGGCCTCGCCCTGAGTTGTGCCCATTTCGATCATCGAGTTAGCCCGTGACCCCGCCACAAGGCGCTGCTGCACGTCGCCCTCACGCGCCGATAGCTTTGCCTGAGACGCCATCGGCGCCACCATCGCTTCCGGAGCAGTCGCGGCGGGCCGCGGCACGCGCCGACCGGCCGTTCCGCGGCATCGCGCTGATCCTGCTGTCGACGCTGTTCCTCGGCACCTCCGACACGACGGCAAAATATCTCTCCAAGTCGTTGCCTTCGCTCGAGATTGCCTGGGTGCGCTTTGTCGTGTTCGCACTGATCATGCTGCCGGCGATGCTGCCCGGCTCGCCGATCTATGCGTTGCGCACCGTGCGTCCCGGCTTCCAGCTGATGCGCGGCGTGGCGCTGCTCAGCTCCTCGATCTTCTTCATCTCCGGCTTGCGCTATCTGCCGATCGCCGAGGCGTCGGCGACCAGCTTCGTCTCGCCGCTGTTCGTGACCGCACTCTCGATTATCTTCCTGTCCGAAAGCGTCGGCCTGCGCCGCTGGCTCGCCACCATCGTGGGGTTGGCAGGCGTTCTCATCATCATTCGCCCTGGCACCGGCGCGTTTCATGTCGCAGCGCTGTTTCCGATCGTCTCGGCGTTCGCTTGGGCCGTCACGCTGGTGATGACGCGGGTGATGAGCGGGCGCGAGCACGCCGTCACCATCATGACCTATTCCGCGCTCGCAGGTGTGGCTGTGGTATCAGCGCTGGTGCCGTTCGTGTGGGTCACGCCGACCTGGCACGACATCCTGTTCGGCCTGCTGGTCGGCGTCGCCTCCACCACCGGCCAGTGGATCGTGGTGCTGGCTTTCCGCTACGCCGACGCGTCGGTCCTGGCGCCGTTCTCCTACATTCAGCTGTTGTGGGTCTCGATCTTCGGCTTCGTGATCTTCGGCGAGGTGCCTGATATCTGGACCATCACCGGCGCCGCCTTCATCGTCTCCAGCGGTCTCTACACTGCCCATCGCGAGCGCGTGCGCCGTTCGCAGCTGCTGCAGGTCGCCGGCGTGAACTCGCCGAATCCATGAACCACTTGCGCCGTGATCCTGAGACGGCGACCAATACCGTCATTCCGGGGCGCGCCTGAAAGGCGCGAGCCCGGAATCACGCAATCGTTTTGCTCGTCTCACTTCGAGATTCCGGGTTCGAGGCCTGCGGCCTCGTCCCGGAATGACGAGCATGACGGCTTGGAGCCGTCGTGCCGCAATGCTACGGCTTTCCCGACAAGAAACCTGCCGGGAAGGACCGCCACCATGATCACACTGACCGCCAATGATGTGCTGCCGGATGACGGCGCCAAGGGGACCCTGGTCGGCCGGGTCTGGCGGCCCGAGGTGCAAGGTCCCGCTGTGGTCGCGGTGCGCACCGACGGCGTGTTCGACGTCACATCAGCGTTCCCGACCGTCACTGCGCTGTGCGAGCAGGACGATCCGGCCAGCCGCTTGCGCGCAATCAAGGGCGAACGGATCGGCGATCTCGATGCCATCCTCGCCAATACGCCGCCCGACAATCGCGATCCACGCAAGCCGTGGCTGCTGGCGCCGCTCGACCTGCAGGTGCTCAAGGCCGCCGGCGTCACCTTTGCGATCTCGATGCTGGAGCGCGTGATCGAGGAGCGGGCGCGCGGCAATCCGGCCTCGGCGGAAGCGATCCGCAAGGAAGTCGTGCGCCTGGTCGGCGACGATTTCTCCAAGCTCAAGCCGGGCTCGGACCAGGCAGCACATCTGAAGCAGGTGCTGATCGAGCAGAACGCTTGGAGCCAGTACCTCGAGGTCGGCATCGGCCCGGACGCAGAGGTCTTCACCAAGGCGCCGACGCTGTCATCGGTCGGCACCGGCATGGACGCCGGCCTGCATCCGAAATCGACCTGGAACAATCCCGAGCCCGAGGTCGTGCTGATGGTCTCGAGCGCCGGCAAGATCGTCGGCGCCACGCTCGGCAATGACGTGAACCTGCGCGACTTCGAGGGCCGCTCGGCGCTGTTGCTATCCAAGGCCAAGGACAACAACGCCTCCTGCGCCATCGGCCCGCTACTGCGGCTGTTCGACGATACGTTCACGCTGGACGATGTTCGCAAGATGGACGTCGGGCTGACGGTGAAGGGCGCCGACGGCTTCGTGCTCGACGGCCATTCGTCGATCAGCAAGATCAGCCGCGATCCGACCGATTTGGTCGCGCAGACTGTCGGCTCGGTGCATCAATATCCGGACGGCTTCGCGCTGTTCCTCGGCACCATGTTCGCGCCGGTCAAGGACCGCGACGCGCCGGGCCAGGGCTTCACCCACAAGCGCGACGATATCGTCACCATCGCAGCCCCCCAGCTCGGCAAGCTCGTCAACCGCATGCGCAACAGCGACGAATGCGAGCCCTGGACCTTCGGCGTCAGCGCGCTGATGACGAACCTGGCGAAGCGAAAGTTGATTTGATTTTCGCCGTGAGTGGCGGCGCTGCCAGCCACAAATTCCACTGTCGTCCCGGCCTTGCGCCGGGGCCCATAACCACAAACGCTTGTTAGTTGCGATGCTGGCCGAACATCGTTCGTAATAACTGAATCCTGTGGTTATGGATCCCAGATCGCTCACTTCGCTCGCTTGTCCGGGACGACACCTGTGTCGCAGCTCGGCAAGGTCTGTAGGGTGGGCGAAGCCTGCCCACCCTACACGTCTACGCGCAACGTCACACCAAGCAAAATGCCCGGGACTCGCATCCCGGGCATTTTCGCTTGTGATCAGGGCTGTTGTCGGCCCCGGTGTATGAGCCGGTTACGCCGCGCGGACCGTGTCCATGAAGTTCGCGACCTCGTGCTTCAGCCGATTGCTTTCGGCCGCCAGCGACTGCGCGGCCGAGAGCACTTCGGACGAGGCGCCGCCGGCTTCGGAGACGCCGCGCTGCACGTCGGCGATGCTGCTCGCGACCTGTGAGGTGCCCGCGGCGGCGCGCTGCACGTTGCTGGAGATGCCCTGCGTGGCCGCGCCCTGCTGCTCGACGGCGGACGAAATCGCCGCCGAGATCTCCGAGATACGCCCGATGGTCGCGCCGATCTCCTTGATCGCCGAGACCGAGTCCTGCGTGGCGGACTGGATGTCGTTGATCTGCTGGCTGATCTCGTCGGTGGCCTTGGCGGTCTGCTCGGCCAGCGACTTCACCTCGGAGGCGACCACGGCAAAGCCCCGGCCGGCGTCGCCGGCGCGTGCGGCCTCGATGGTGGCGTTGAGCGCCAGCAGGTTGGTCTGGCCGGCGATCGACTGGATCAGGTCGACGACGTCGCCAATGCGGCCTGCGGCCTGCGACAGCTGGCTGATGCGGGCGTCGGTCTTCTGCGCCTGATCGACCGCTTCGCCGGCGATGCGGGCCGAGGATTCCACCTGGCGGGTGATCTCGTTGATCGAGGACGCCAGCTGCTCGCTGGCCGCGGCGACCGAATGCACGTTCGCGGAGGCTTCTTCCGACGCGCCGGCTGCGCGCTGGCTGACCTGCTCGACGGTCGTTGCCGTCCGGGTCAGCGTGGTCGAGGAAGCCTCGAGCTGATGCGCGGCGGTCGAGACCAGATTGACGATGTTGCCGACCTCGCGCTCGAACTGATCGGCGAGACGCCGCATGTCGGTCTTGCGCTGCTCGGCCTGACGCTGGTCGGCCGCCGTCTGTTCGGCGCGCAGGCTGTTGGTCTCGATCATCGCATCGCGGAACACCTGCACGGTGCGTGCCATCTCGCCGATCTCGTCCGAGCGCTCGGCGCCGGCGACCGGTGCATCGAGCTCGCCGGTGCTCAGCGAGGCCATCCGCTGCTTGAGCACGGAGAGCGGCTTGACCACGCTGCGGGTAATGGCCCAGGCGATCGCGATCGACAGCAGCATCAGCAGCGCGATCACGAGCGAAGCGGTGCGCGCCATCGACCAGAACGAATTGTCGACCTCCGACATGTATTCGGCAGATGCGATCATCATGTGCCAGGGCGCGAAGCCGCGGGTAAAGGCGATCTTGTCGAGCGGAGTCGGGTCGGTGTTGCTGCGCAGGAAGGTGTAGCGCAGGGTACCTTCACCCTTGCGCGCGATGTCCATCATGATGGCCGCAAACGGCAGCCCGTTGGCGTCCTTGGCATCGCGCATGTCCTTGCCGATGAACTTGGGCACGCCGGGATTGGAGACGCACAGGCCGGTCTCGTAGTCGTAGATGTAGACGTAGTTGGTGTGGTTCTCGTACCAGACGTTGGCGTTGGCGGCGAAGAAGCGCTTTTTGGCCTCTTCCTCGGTCATCTCGCCGGCGGCGGCGGCGCGCTGGAAGCCGTTCGCCAGCTCCCAGACGGCGTCGACCATGGCATGGGCCTTGGCGACGCGCTCGGTGACGAGCTGGTCACGGGCGATCAGCAGAATGGTTGTGGCGACCAACGCCATGCAGATCGCGCCGATGATCGTCATCGTGGCCAGCTTGGCTGGGATGGCGCGGTTCTTCAGCAGCTTGAGCATTGTCGGGCTTCCACCTTCTGTGTGCGGTTTGTGCCGTCCGCACGTTTTCATCATTGGCTTCTGCCGTTGTTCTACGGTGGATTAGTTAAAAACCGACTTTGTTTGTTAGGACTTGGTTGTGTTTGACGTGAGGTGAGAGCGGCTGCCGTCCGTCGCGGGGCGACACGGAATGCCCGTGAAAACGCGGGCTATCGGTCGTCAGAAGGAATGGAGCGGTATCATAGGGTTCTGAAGCGCCGTCAGGCGCTGCGGATCCTGTCGCGGTCGCCCGGCGTCATCGCGACGATCGCCGCACGCCGGTGGGCGATCGCCTCGTGAAACTGGATCAGCACCAGGTTGAAGGCGGTGAGATCGCCATCCTCGATCGCCCCGTCGTCATGGCAGGCCAGCGTCTCGCGCAGGATGTCGTCGGCCTCGCATTGCATCGCGTCCAGCTCATCGAGCGACTTGGCGTTGCGGGCGGTCGTGATTGCGGCCAGCAGCCGGTCGCGATGCTCGGTATTCTCTTTGCGCTCGTCGCGCTTGAGGTAATGACGCAGCCATGCGGCCAGCGAGCCCAGACCCGAGAGCAGCAGCACGGCGCCCCACAGATAGTCGCTGTATTTGTCCAAGAAGGTGCGCTCGGTGCCGTCGATATAGGCCGCGGCGCCGGGGTGGGCCGGCAGCGCCGCATCCTTGTCGGTATCGGGCTTCTGAATCTTCTGAGCGCTCGGCGTGGTCCGGACGAGCAGGGGCTTCACCGCGAACAGCTGGCGCGTGAACGCGCCGACCTTGTCCTCGGACAACGAGACGGGCGCGATGATGAGATGGTTGATGCCCACGGTCTCGATCTTGTCGTCGGGCCGTTGTGGCGAGTTGCCGAACGCACCGGTCGGAATTTCCTCGGACTCGTAGAGCGGATGCCGCTCGGCGATGGCCTCGGAGACGTCGACCGGGATGAATTTTGGTTCGCCGCGCTGGTGTGCGGTCGCGGTGATCGCTTCCGCAATGCGCTTGTCGTCGAACGCACCGACCATCGCGAAGGCGTCGAGCGTGGTGTCCGCGACCATCTCCGCGATCTGCTTGGTATCGAACTGCGCCATCGTGACCTTGTCCGGATTGACGCCGGATTCCTGCAGCACGACGCGAAGCAGCGAGACGTTGACTGCGCTGGTGCCGATCACGCCGAGCTTGCGGCCGGAGAGATCGGTGATCTCCTTGACTTCGCGGCGTGGCCTTCGCAGCCTTCGACCGCGGCGGCGACCACAGCACCAGCACGTTGCGGCGCAGGATCGCGACGGAGCGCGCGCTCGCCGGCAGCGCCAGATCGTCCCGCGTCACCGCAAGATCGGCCTGGCCTGATGCGAGCAGGGTGACGTTCTGGAGCTGGCCGTCGGTCGCGACCGCCGTCAGCCGGACCGGACTGCCCTTGCCGTCGAAGGCCGCCACCATCGCCCGCACCAGAATGTCGTCTTCACTGCCGGCCGGACCCACGGCGATCCGCAGGGTCACCGGCTGCAACGCCCAATAGAGGATGGCCAAAGCGACCGTCAGCAGCGACAGCAGGCTTGCCGCCGCGAGCAGCGCGGTGAAGCGCCGGCGGCGGCGCGGCGTCGGGCGGTCGTTGGCGGCAACAAGCGAATGCATCTGAAGTCCCGGGGTAGCGCAGCTGCGACAACGGGGAGCGGACGCTCACATTTACCGCCACGCCGCTTGGTCAGCTTTTACTGCAGATTTGTGACGATTGCTGGGGAGGTGCTGCGCACATCCGGTTGAACGAGCGATCGATTTCGCGGGCGGAGCAGAAGGGCTCGCTCGCAACGACACCCACAACCGTCGTCCCGGACAAGCGAAGCGCACATCCGGGACCCATAACCCCAGGGAGATGTTGTTGTGCACGAGTATGGAGCTGCTGCGTCGCGTCCCTCACACCGGCAGTGCCGGCGAATATTTCACCTGGCTCAGCGCAAAGCTGCTCTCGATCGAGGCGATGCCGTCGAGCCGGGTCAGCTTGGTTTTCAGGAACGCCTCATAGGAGGATAAATCCGCGGCGACAACGCGCAGCAGATAGTCGCGGTTTCCCGTCATCAAATAGCATTCCATCACCTCGTCCCATTTCGAGATCGCCTTCTCGAAGCGTGCTAGGTCTTCCTCTTTCTGCCGCGCCAGCTTGATCGAGATGAACACCGAGACATGCAGCCCCAGCGTCTTCTGGTCGACGGTCGCAATGTAGCGGGTGATGACGCCGCGTTCTTCCAGCAGCTTCACGCGGCGGTGACACGGCGATACCGACAGCCCGACCTTGTCGGCGAGCTCCTGCATGGTGATGCGGCCGTCGGCCTGCAGATAACCGAGGATTTTGCGGTCAATGGCATCGAGATCGGGCATTGGGATAAAGTCCGGATCGTTTGGCACTTACGGGGAAAATATCCCAATATCGATATCGAATGTGTAAAAAATTGAGAATTATGGCCACGCCAACGGGATTAACATCAGGAATTGAACACCCCCGCGCGAGGACTGCCATGGCGACGTCGTCAGCCCAATCAGACCGTCTCGACCTCCTGAACGCGCTGGCGCGCAAGGTGCTATGGCTGTCGTCATGGACCATCCATCACGCCAACCATGTCAGGCCCAATGTCGATGGCCTGAAGGTCGGTGGCCATCAGGCATCCTCGGCGTCGCTGGCGACCATCATGTCGGCGCTGTATTTCTCGGTGCTGCGGCCCGAGGACCGCGTCGCGGTGAAGCCGCATGCGAGCCCGGTGTTTCACGCCATCCAATATCTGTTCGGCCGCCAGACCCGCGACAAGCTGGAGAATTTCCGCGGCTTCAAGGGCGCGCAATCCTATCCCTCGCGCACCAAGGATATCGACGACGTCGATTTCTCCACCGGCTCGGTTGGCCTCGGCGTCGCGCAGACGCTGTTCTCGTCGCTGGTGCAGGACTACGTGTCCGCCCATGGCTGGATGAAGGATCGCCGTGAAGGGCGCATGATCGCGCTGGTCGGCGACGCCGAGATGGACGAGGGCAACATCTTCGAGGCGCTTGCGGAGGGCTGGAAGCACGGCCTGCGCAACACCTGGTGGATCGTCGATTACAACAGCCAGAGCCTGGACGCCGTCGTGCGTGAAGGCCTGTGGGAGAAGTTCGAGACCATGTTCCGCAATTTCGGCTGGGACGTGGTGATCGTGAAATACGGCTCGCTGATGCGTGAGGCCTTCGCCGAACCGGGCGGCGAGGCGCTGCGGCGCTGGATCGACAACTGCCCAAACCAGCTCTATGCGGCCTTGTGCTTCCAGGGCGGCGCGGCGTTCCGCAAACATCTCGACAATGAGATCGGCGATCAGGGCGACGTCTCGCGGCTGATCGCCAAACGCAGCGACGATGAATTGCTGGCCTTGATGTCCAATCTCGGCGGCCATGACATGGCGAGCATGCTGGAGGCGTTCGAGGCGATCGATCACGATCGCCCGGTCTGTTTTATCGCCTACACCATCAAGGGTGTCGGCCTGCCGTTCCAGGGCCACAAGGACAACCACGCCGGCCTGATGACGGTGGCGCAGATGGAGACCTGGCGCGCCCGGCAGAACATCCGCCCCGGCCACGAGTGGGACAAGTTCGAAGGCCTGGCGCATGAGGCGCAGGCACTGGAGGCGTTTCTCGCCAGCGTGCCGTTCAATCGCGACGGCCGGCGGCTCGACGATGCCGTGCTCCAGGTGCCGGAGCGGCTGACCTTTACGGCCGCAGCCCACATGTCGACGCAGCAAGGCTTTGGCCTCATCCTCAACGATCTCGCGCGCACCGAGACGCCGCTCGCCTCGCGCGTCGTCACGGCCTCGCCCGACGTTACCGTCTCGACCAACCTCGGTGCGTGGGTCAACCGCCGGGGCCTGTTCGCACGCGCCGAGAAGGCCGACCTGTTCCGCAGCGAGAAGATTCCCTCGACCTTCAACTGGGACGCCTCGCCGAAGGGCCAGCATATCGAGCTCGGCATCGCCGAGATGAATCTGTTCATCCTGGCATCCGCGCTCGGCCTGTCGCATTCCATCAACGGCGCGCGGCTGCTGCCGGTGGTCACGCTGTACGATCCTTTCATCGAGCGCGGCCTCGATGCGCTGAACTACGCCTGCTACCAGGATGCGCGCTTCCTGGTGGCGGCGACGCCCGTCGGGCGTGACCTTGGCGCCGGAAGGCGGCGCGCATCAGTCGATCGCAACGCCGTTGATCGGCATCGCGCAGGATGGGCTTGCCTCTTTCGAGCCGGCTTTCGTCGACGAGCTGGCCGCGATCATGAAATGGGGCTTCGGCCACATGCAGGGGACGCCAGGCGAGGGCGGCTCGGTCTATTTGCGGCTGTCGACGCGCACCATCGAGCAGCCGCAGCGGATCATGACGCCGGAGCTGGAGGCGGGCATTGCCGAGGGCGCCTATTGGCTGCGCAAGCCGGGGCCGAATGCGGAGGTGATCGTCGCCTATACGGGCGCCGTGGCGCCGGAGGCGATCGAGGCCACCGGCTTCATTGGTGAGGGCAGCCGCGATGTCGGCCTGCTCGCGATCACCTCGGCCGACCGGCTGCATGCGGGATGGACCGCCGCACGGAATTTGCGCCGTGCCCGCCGTGGCGTCTCACATCTCAGCCATATCGAGAAGCTCTTGGCACCGTTACCGCGCGATTGCGGCATCGTCACCGTGATCGACGGCCATCCTGCGACGCTGGGTTGGCTCGGCAGCGTGCGCGGCCATCGCGTCGAGGCGCTCGGCGTCGAGCGCTTCGGCCAGACTGGCACCATCGACGACCTCTATCGCTTCAACGGCATCGACGCCAACGCCATCATCGATGCGGCGGAAAGCCTCACCGGCATGCCCGTGCTGCACCGCAAAATGGCGGTTTGAGCCACACCACCACCGTCGTCCCGGCGAACGCCGGGACCCATAACCCCAGGGAGAAATGATTTCGGGGATTGGTAGTTTTAAATTTGAGGGGATTACGGACAGCGAGCAAAACAATCGGCATCACGCGGTGTGGATCCCGGCGTTCGCCGGGATGACGGTGAGGATGTGGCGGCGGCCCTGCCATCCATCGCCGCCTTGCCAGCGTCATACGGGCGATCTTATATCCACGCCAGCCGCAACGCTGGCCCGCATGTGGCGGGTTTCACCTCGCGAGGCTTTCATGCAAGGATGCTTGCACGAACGCTCCCTCCATTTTTGCTGTCCCGACTGAAGAGGTTTTCCGATGGTCAACCGCATGCAATTCTACATCGACGGTGCTTGGGTCGATCCCGTCGTCAAGGGCAAGTCCACGCCGGTCGTCAACCCTGCGACCGAAGAGGCGATGTATGAAGTTGCGCTCGGCTCCAAGGCCGACGTCGACAAGGCCGTCGCCGCCGCCAAGCGCGCGTTCGAGACCTACTCGCGGACCTCGCGCGAGGAGCGGGTCGCGCTGCTCGAGAAGGTCATCGCAATTTACAAGGGCCGCATGAAGGACATCGGCGCCGCGGTGTCCGACGAGATGGGCGCGCCGTTGCCGATGGCGGAGAAGCTGCAGGCCGGCGCCGGCCTCGGCCATCTGATGTCGACGCTCGACGTGCTGAAGAAGTACGAATTCGAGGAAACGCTGCCGTCCGCCGTTGTGGTGCGCGAGCCCGTCGGCGTGGTTGGCATGATCACGCCCTGGAACTGGCCGCTCAATCAGATCGCCTGCAAGGTCGCGCCCGCGCTCGCCGCCGGCTGCACCATGATCCTCAAGCCCTCCGAATTCACGCCGACTTCGGCGTTGATCTGGGCCGAGATCATGCATGAAGCTGGCGTGCCGAAGGGCGTGTTCAACCTGATCAACGGCTTGGGTCCGGAGGTCGGCGCCGCCATGAGCGAGCATCCGGACATCGACATGATCTCGTTCACCGGCTCGACGCGCGCCGGCGTCGACGTCGCTAAGCGCGCCGCCCCGACCGTGAAGCGCGTCAGCCAGGAGCTCGGCGGCAAGTCGCCGAACGTGATCCTCGAGGGCGCCGATTTGACCAAGGCGGTGACCGGCGGCGTCATGCACATGTTCAACAACTCCGGCCAGTCCTGCAACGCGCCGTCGCGCATGATCGTGCCGCTGTCGAAGATGAAGGAAGTGGCTGCGATCGCGAAGGGCGTCGCCGACAAGACCAAGGCTGGCGATCCGCGCGGCGAGGGCACCACGATCGGTCCGGTCGTCAATCGCGGCCAGTGGGACAAGATCCAGGCGCTGATCAAGAAGGGCATCGACGAGGGCGCGACCTTGGTTGCCGGCGGCCCGGGCCTGCCCGAGGGCGTCAACAAGGGCTTCTATGTCCGTCCGACCATCTTCGCCGACGTCACCAACGAGATGACGATCGCGCGCGAGGAGATCTTTGGACCGGTGCTGACCATCATCGGCGCCAAGGACGAGGCCGAAGCGGTGAAGATCGCCAATGACACGCCTTATGGTCTGGCCGGCTACGTCTCCGGTCCGACGATCGAGGACGCCCGTCGCGTCGGCCGCCAGATCCGTGCCGGCAACGTCAACCTGCAGGGCGTGCCGAACGACCGCACCGCGCCGTTCGGCGGCTACAAGCAGTCTGGCAACGGCCGCGAATGGGGCAAGTTTGGTCTCGAAGAATATCTCGAAGCCAAGGCGGTCGCGGGCTACAACGCGGCGTAAGCTGGTCGCTACACCTACGATGTCGTCCCGGCCGAGCGCGCAGTTGCGCGCGGAGCCGGGACCCATAACCACCGGCCGACGTTCTGATGCAGAGCGTCGGCCTCCTGGGCTTATCGATAGATCACGCGGTATGGATCCCGGATCGCGTTCGCTGCGCTCACTTGTCCGGGACGACGTGCTGTTTATCCCCCCAGCGCGCCTTGCGTATTCACGTACAGCGCGTAGATCGACTGGCTCGCGGCCATGAACAGCCGGTTGCGCTTCAGTCCGCCGAAGCAGACATTGGCGCAGCGTTCGGGCAGGGCGATGCGGCCGATCGGCGCGCCGTCGGGTGCGAACACCATGACGCCGTCGAGCTCGGGCGAGCCCATGCCCCAGCCGCACCACAGATTGCCATCGATGTCACAGCGCATCCCGTCCGGCGTACCCGGACCGGCATCGATGAACACGCGCTTGTTGCTGATGGTGTTGCCGTCGGCCGAAACGTCATAAGCAAGGATCTTGCGGTTTGGTTGCCCACGGGATTCCACGATGTAGAGGATCTTTTCGTCCGGCGAGAAGCACAGCCCGTTCGGGCCAAGCACGCCTTCGGCGACGATTGTCGCTTTGCCGCTTGCGCCGTCGATCCGATAGACGTTGGCGTCGATCTCGGACTCGGCCTTGTAGCCTTCGTAATTGCCGAGCAGGCCGAAGGTCGGATCGGTGAACCAGATCGAGCCGTCGGACTTCACCACGACGTCGTTCGGCGAGTTCAGCCGCTTGCCGTTGAAGGATTCCATCAGCACCGTGATCGAGCCGTCGATTTCGGTGCGGGTGACGCGGCGTCCCCCATGCTCGCAGGTGACGAGCCGGCCCTGGCGGTCGCGGGTGTTGCCGTTGGCGAAGTTGGAGGGCTTGCGGTAGACGCTGACCGTGCCGGTCTCTTCCTCCCACTTCACGATGCGCTGATTGGGGATGTCGCTGCACAGGAGATAGCGGCCGTCGCCGACCCACACCGGACCCTCGGCCCAGCGCAGCCCGGTCGCAAGCCGCTCGACCGCCGATAATTTCAGCCAATATTTTTCGAATCGCGGATCCAGCGCCTGGATCGCCGGGTCAGGATAATAGGTCGCCGGCCGCCAGCCGGGCGCATGATTTGCAAGCGCATGATCTGCATCGGACATTTACTGATCTCGTTGTTGCGTTTCCTCGCGAATTCTCTGCTATCATCCCTGCGCAATGGCCGCAAACCGGTGGTTCAAGTCGAACCACAGGCGGTTCGAAGACGAGGGACGAAATGCCACGCATATTGATGACCGGTGCGAGCGGGGGAATCGGCACTTCCTTGCGCAAGCTCCTGCCGCCGATCTACCCCGACCTGCTGCTGAGCGACCTGAAGCCCCCGGCCGATCTGTCGAGCCAGGAGACCTTCAAGGCGGCCGATCTCGCCGATCTGGCCCAGGTCGAGGCGATCTGCGAGGGCGTCGACGGCATCCTGCATTTCGGCGGCTATTCGGTCGAAGGGCCGTGGAACGACATGCTGCAGGCCAATATCATCGGCGGCTACAATCTATTCGAGGCGGCACGCCGGAAGGGCGTCAAGCGCATTGTGTTTGCCTCCTCGAACCATGCCGTCGGCTTCTATCCGCGCCATCACCGGATCGGCAACGATGTGACGCCACGCCCCGATAGCCGCTATGGCGTCAGCAAGGTGTTCGGCGAGGGCCTCGGCTCGCTTTATGCCGACAAGCACGGACTGAAGGTCACCTGCCTGCGGATCGGCAATTTCGGTGAGCAGCCGCTCGATCACCGCCGGCTTGCGATCTGGCTCAAGCCGGAGGATCTGGTGCAGCTCTGCCGGATCGGGATCGAGCATCCCGACATACACTTCGAGATTCTCTATGGCGCGTCCTTCAACGAGCGTGCCTGGTGGGACAATCACCGCGCCTATGAGCTCGGCTATCGTCCGACCGGTCGTGCGGAAGCCTTCCGCGAGCATGCGATGGCGGAACAGGCCAAGATGCAGCCGGATCGGGTCGCCGATTTCTACCAGGGCGGCAGCTATTGCAGCATCGAGTATGATGGCGACACGGATCGGATCATCGACTGGGGTTGAACACCACGATCGTCATTCCGGGACGCGTTCGAAGAACGCGGACCCGGAATCTCAATGTGGATGCGCATGTAAGACAACCTCTGGATTCCGGGTTCAGCCGCCTGCGCGGCCGCCCCGGAATGACGAGCAAGAGTGAAAGACGAAGACCATGACCGACGGATTGCGCAAGGGACTGACCTCTTACGGCGATGCCGGATTCTCGCTGTTCCTGCGCAAGGCCTTCATCAAGGCTATGGGCTATTCCGACGACGCGCTGAACCGGCCCATCGTCGGCATCACCAACACCTATAGCGATTACAATCCCTGCCACGGCAACGTGCCTGGTATCATCGAGGCGGTGAAGCGCGGCGTGATGCTATCGGGCGCGATGCCGTTCGTGTTTCCGACCATCTCGATCGCCGAGAGCTTCGCGTATCCGACGTCGATGTACTTACGCAATCTGATGGCGATGGAAACCGAGGAGATGATCCGCGCCCAGCCGATGGATGCGGTGATCGTGATCGGCGGCTGCGACAAGACCTTGCCGGCGCAGATCATGGCTGCGATCTCGGCCGACCTGCCGACCGTCGTTATTCCGGTCGGGCCGATGGTGGTTGGCCATCACAAGGGCGAAGTGCTGGGCGCCTGTACCGATTGCCGCAGGTTGTGGGCGAAATACCGCGCCGGCGAGATCGACGACCAGGAGATCGAAGCGGTCAACGGCCGGCTGGCGCCGTCGGTCGGCACCTGCATGGTGATGGGCACGGCCTCCACGATGGCGTGCATCACCGAAACGCTGGGTCTGTCGCTGCCGATGAGCGCGACCATCCCGGCGCCGCATGCCGAACGCTTCCGCTCGGCGGAGGCAAGCGGTCGCGTTGCAGCGGCGATGGCGAAAGACAAGGGACCGCGGCCGAGCGAGCTGTTGACGCCGGCGTCGTTCAAGAATGCGCAGGTGGTGCTGCAGGCAATCGGCGGCTCGACCAATGGCCTCGTGCATCTGACTGCGATCGCCGGCCGTACGCCGCATGGAATCGATCTCGATGCCTTCGACAAGATCGGTCGCGAAGTGCCGGTACTGATCGACCTGAAGCCGTCGGGCGAGCACTACATGGAGCATTTCCATCATGCCGGCGGCGTGCCGAAGCTGCTGAAGCAGCTCGGTGGGCTGATCGATCTCGACGCCAGGACCGTCACCGGCGAAACCTTGCGTGACATCGTCGCGAAAGCCGAGGAGGTGCCCGGCCAGGACGCGATCCGCGCCCGCGACAATCCGATCAAGCCGGAAGGCGGGCTCGCGGTACTGCGCGGCAATCTGGCGCCACGCGGTGCCGTCATCAAGCATTCCGCGGCGAGCCCCAAGCTGCTGCAGCATACCGGCCGCGCGGTGGTGTTCGAATCCGTCGAGGACATGACCTTGCGGGTCGACGATCCCGATCTCGACGTCAATGCCGACGATGTGCTGGTGCTGCGCAACGCCGGGCCGAAGGGTGCGCCGGGCATGCCGGAGGCCGGCTATCTGCCGATCCCGAAGAAGCTGGCACGCGGCGGCGTCAAGGACATGGTGCGGATCTCGGATGCGCGCATGAGCGGCACCGCGTTCGGCACCATCGTATTGCACATCACGCCGGAGTCGGCCGTCGGCGGTCCGCTGGCGCTGGTGAAGACCGGCGACAAGATCAGGCTCGATGTCGCCAAGCGCTGCATCGATCTGTTGGTTGACGACGCTGAGCTTGCGAAGCGCCGCGCTGCGCTGAAGCCCGCCGCAACGCCGGAATGGGCCGGGCGCGGCTACGCCCATCTCTTCCACGAGACCATTCTGCAGGCAGACGACGGCTGCGACTTCGACTTCATGCGCCGCAAGGGGAAGGATTGATTTGTCTCGTCGTTCCGGGGCGCTCGTAGAGCGAGCGAACCCGGTATCTCGAGCTTTGAGGCAACGTCGCACTGAGAAAACTATTTTCCCTTGCTGGTGAACTTCTTCACCGCGGTCCGGAATTCGTTCGAGTGCATGCAGGCGATGATAGCGTCGCGCTCGGCATCGAGTTGCAGCGCGACCGATGTCCTCGGCGCGCTGTAGATCAGCGCCTTGGTCTCGGAGAGCGCGGCCGGCATGTTCCGCGCCAGCCGCAGCGCAAGCTCGCGCGTCGCGGCCGTCAGCTCGAGCCCCGGCACCACCTTGGCGACGAGGCCCCATTCGTAAGCTTGCTGCGCGGTAAAGCTGTCCTCGGCGAGAAAGATCTGCAGCGCGCGACGCACACCGACGCTGGCGGTGACGCCGACCGTGCCGCCGCCATCGGGCGAGACGCCGAGCTTGGCATAGGCCGGGGTGAAGCGCGCCTCTTCGGCCGCAATGCAGAGGTCGGCGGCAAAGGCCAGCGACATCCCGGCACCCGCAGCCGAGCCGTGCACGCTGGCGAGCACGATCTTGGGCATGCGCCGCAGGCTCGCGATGAAGGCATGGTAGTGGTGCAGGAGCTCGCCGACGACAGGCGCAATCGTCTCGGCTTCCGCCGCAGCACCGATGGTCTGCAGGTCGCCGCCGGCGCAGAAGGCGCGGCCTTCGCCCTGCAGCACCAGCACGCGGATGCCGTTGTCGGCTTCGACCTGGGCCGCGAGTTGCTCCAGCCTTTTGGCGATTGCCAGGTTGATGGCGTTGAACGCAGCCGGACGGTTGAGGGTAATGGTGGCGATCGGACCGTCGATCGAAAGCAGCGCGGGTTCGCCCGCAGGCGTGGTGTCGGTCATTGATCCCTCCCAGGACCGCTGTTGTTGCCGCATTTAAACCGTACGGCGGTCGTGGTGACAATCCTGCCGAGGTCTGCGACAAAGGTTCCAGCTGGCGGCGATAGAACGCAGGCCAAGGCCAGTACGAAGCAAGGTGAGCGGGTGGGATGAGCAAGGGTTCGATGGTCAAAGGACCGGTTGTGATCGTTGGCGCGGGACATGCAGGCTTTCAAGTCGCGGCCTCGCTGCGCCAGGCTGGCTACAGCGATCCGATCCTGCTGATCAATGACGAAGCCCATTTGCCGTATCAGCGGCCGCCGCTATCGAAGGCCTATCTGAAGGGTAGCGGCGGTCCGGAGACACTGATGTTCCGGCCGCTCAAGTTCTATGTCGATCAGGGCATCGAGCTCGTCTACGACCGCGCCGTGGCGGTCCAGCGCCAGCAGCGCAAGGTGGTGCTCGCATCCGGGCAGACGCTAGATTATGGGTACCTGATCTTCGCCACCGGCGCCCGCAATCGCCTGCTCGACCTTCCCAATGCCAATCTGCCCGACGTGCGTTACCTGCGCATCCTCGACGACAGCGAAGATTTGCGCGCACGGCTGGCGAAGGCCAAGCGCGTGGTGGTGATCGGCGCTGGTTTCATCGGCTTGGAATTCGCCGCGACCGCCCGGATCAAGGGGCTGGAGGTCGACGTGCTCGAGCTTGCCGGCCGCGTCATGGCGCGTGCGGTGACAGCCGAGATCTCCGACTACTTCCAGACCCAGCATGCGGACGCCGGCATTCGTATTCACCTTGGTGTGCAGGCAACCAGCATCGAGGCCGACGGCGACAAGGTGACAGGCGTCAGCTTGAGCGACGGCCGGCACATCCCGGCGGATCTGGTCGTGGTCGGTGTCGGGGTGCTGCCCAACGTCGAGCTTGCGGCCGAAGCCGGCCTGAAGGTCGCCTCAGGAATCATCGTCGACGAGCATCTCGCGACCTCGGACCCGCATATCTCCGCGGTCGGCGACTGCGCGCTGTTCGCAAGTCCGCGCTTTGGCGGCACGTTGCGGCTGGAATCGGTGCAGAACGCCACAGATCACGCCCGCTGCGTGGCCGCGCGATTGACCGGTGACATCAAGGCCTACGACGGCCAGCCTTGGTTCTGGAGCGACCAGGGCAATGACAAGTTGCAGATCGCAGGCCTGACGACCGGCTATGACCAGGTCGTGCTGCGTGGTGCCCCCACTCAGAAGGCGTTCTCGGCCTTCTGCTACAAGGAAGGCAGGCTTGTCGGCATCGAATCGGTCAACCGCGCCGGCGACCACATGTTCGGCCGTAGGCTGCTCGCAGCTCACGGCACCATCGATCCCGATAAGGCCGCGGACCTCACCTTCGATCTCAAGAGCGCGCTAAGCTAACCGGGGCGGCGTGCGAATTAGACCCGCACCTCGAATTCCTGCCGCACGATGTCGAGGTCGGCGAGCGTCGGCAGGCCGGCCTCGTTGCCCAGTCGCTGGATCTTGAACGTGGAGGCGGCGCGCGCGAACTCGAAATGCTCGCGCCATTTCGCGCCGGAATTGGCGAGATAGGAATAGACATAGGCGCCATGGAAAACGTCGCCGGCGCCGTTGGTGTCGATGACGCGATCGCGCGGAATGGGATAAGCGGGCAGCGACTGCACGGTGCCGCTCTCGTCGTACCAGAACAGGCCCTTCTCACCCATGGTGACGCCGCCGATCTTGCAGCCGCGGCCTTTCAGATAGTTGAGCATTTGCTCCGGCGTCAGGTCCATCTGCTCGCACAATCGTTCGGCCACGATCGCGACGTCGATGAATTCCAGCAATTCATGGGTATTGGTGCGCAGGCCGCCGCCATCGAGCGAGGTCAGGATGCCGGCCTCACGGCATTGCTTGGCGTAGTGGATGGCGGCATCCGGCTGATGGCCGTCGACATGGAGCGCGCGGCAGCCGCTGAGATTGAGCAGCGGGAAGGGATGGATATGCACATCGTCGCGGCAGCGAACGATGGCGCGTTTGCCGTCCTTCGGCATGATGAAGGACAGCGAGGAGGAATTTACCTTCCGCGGATGAATTGAGATGCCGTACTTCGCGCTCATGTCCTGGAACATGCGCCCCAACCAATCGTTGGCGCAGGTCGCGATCAGGTCCGGAACGATTCCGAGCTTGGCGCAGCAAAATGCTGCCGTCACCGCATTGCCGCCAAACGATACCGCGTAGGCCGACGCCACGTGCTTCTCGTCCCCGGTCGGCATGTGATCAGTGATGAAGGTGACGTCGATATAGGTTTGTCCAATAAAGAGAGCCTGCATGGGCATTTCTTCGTCCGTGAAGGGGTGGTCCGCCCCGGGTGGCGCACATTAGCAACCGGCGAGGGGGGATCAACGCTGAAATTATTCGCAGATTTGTCACTCTAAGCGCTTGAGATCGCTTATGGGCGCGATTACCACCCGTGCATTCCCAGGGTCCGGCGCGCTATTCTTGTGCACCGGGGTAACCTCTGATTCGTGCCAGGAGCAAGTGATGACCGTCTATTCAGGGCCGGTTTTCGACATGGCTGCGAAGCAATTCAACGTGATCGCGGACCATCTCGGCATTCCCGGCGACGAGCGCGAACGCCTGCTGCTGCCGAAGCGGGCAATTGCGGTATCGTGCCCAATTCACCGCGATGACGGCACTGTCGCGGTGTACGAAGGGTATCGCGTGCAGCATCTGCTGACGATGGGGCCGACCAAGGGCGGCACGCGATTTGCGCCCTCTGTCGATATCGGCGAGGTGGCGGCGCTCGCGATCTGGATGAGCTGGAAATGCGCGCTGGTCGGTCTGCCTTATGGCGGCGCCAAGGGCGGTGTGAATGTCGATCTCTCGAAGCTGTCGCGACGCGAGCTGGAATCCCTGTCGCGCCGTTACATGCAGGAGATGATTCCCTTCGTCGGTCCGCACACCGACGTGATGGCACCGGACATGGGAACCAATGAACAGGTGATGGCCTGGTTCATGGACACCTATTCGATGTATCAGGGCCAGACCGTGACGGAGATCGTCACCGGCAAGCCGGTGTTCGCCGGCGGCACGCTGGGCCGGCGCGAAGCCACCGGGCGCGGAGTCGCGCATCTCTCGCGTCGCGTGATGGACGTGCTGTCGATCGACCCCACCAAGGCGACCGCGGTGGTGCAGGGCTTTGGCAATGTCGGCTCCTACGCCGCGCTCGGGCTGCATCAGATGGGGCTCAAGGTGATTGCGGTCAGCGATCACACCGGCGCGCTGCACGATCCGCGCGGCCTCGATGTTCCCGCGCTGATGGCGCATGCCACCAAGCACGGCAGCATCGCGGGCTTCTCGACCGAGCTGCAGTTCGATCCGAAGCAGATCCTGACACTCGCCTGCGACATTCTGGTGCCGGCGGCGGTCGAACGCGTGATCGACGGGCCGATGGCCGAAAAGCTGAAATGCCGCGTGCTGGCGGAGGCCGCCAACGGCCCGACCACGCCGGAGGCTGATCTCGTGCTCGAGCGGCGGCGCGATGAAATCTTCCTGATCCCGGACATCCTCTGCAACTCCGGCGGCGTCATCGTCAGCTACTTCGAATGGGTGCAGGATCTGCAGCAATTGTTCTGGGAAGAGGAAGAGGTGACGACTCGGGAGTATCACATCCTCGATCGCGCCTTCCAGACCATGCTGGCGCGGGTGAAAGCCGACAACATTCCGCATCGGACCGCTGCGATGGCGGTCGGCGTCGAAAAGGTGCGTGCGGCCAAGGTCACGCGAGGCCTGTTCCCGTGATATCAGGGCTCGACCATGTCGTCGTCCTGTTGGAGGACCTCAAGGCAGGCGTGAGCGCCTACGAGACGCTGCTGGCACGCAAGCCTGCCTGGAGGCATTCCGGCGAGGGCGCCGATCGGGTGCTGTTCACGCTCGACAACATGACGCTGGAGCTGATGGCGCCGAGCGGCTTCAGCGTTTCGGCGGACCGGATTCGCAACGTCATCAAGCTCACCGGCGAGGGGCTGGCCAGCCTCTGTTTTGCCACCTCCGATCTCGGTAAGATGCATCGCAGATTGGAGCGCGTCGCGCTGCAGCCGGATCGGATCGTCGAAGTCGACAACCGCGACGACGTGTCCGGTGCGACGCTGCATTGGAAGCGCACGCGCGCCACCACCGAGCTGACCCGCGGCGTGCGCATGTTTTTCCTTGAACTGCAGGGTGAGCGGCCGCGCTCCGTTCCGACTGACGAGTCCGCAATCCTCGGCCTCGATCACGTCGTGGTCTCGACCGAGGATCCCGAACGGGCGGCGGCGCTCTACGGCGCCAGGCTCGGTCTCGACATGGCGCTCGATCGCACCCATCAGGATTGGGGCCAGCTGATGTTCTTCCGCTGTGGCGATCTCATCGTCGAGGTCGTGAAGCGGCCGGTTGCGGGCGGCGATCAGGTGCACGACAAGCTCTGGGGCCTGAGCTGGCGCGTCGCCGACATCGACGCGACACGGGCGCGTCTGCTCGCGGCCGGGCTCCAGGTCTCCGAAGCGCGCGCCGGCCGCAAGCCCGGCACGCGGGTGATGAGCCTCTACGGCGGCACCTGTGGCATTCATACACTGATCCTGGAGCGGACGCCAAAGGGCGGGACGTAGTGCTGCGGGGCGGACAAAGCGACGCTTGCCGACGGGGTTATTACATTCGCTGTCATCGCCCGCGAAGGCAGGCTATCCAGTATTCTAGAGACGTTCGTAACTAATCGAGATAGCACGGTAGACTGGATGCCCCGCCTGCGCGGGGCATGACGACGATATTTGTTGTACGACCTGTGTTCTATTCCGTCGCACACGGCACGCTCAAAAATCCCCGAAACCGCACCCGGCCGCCGCGGACCGGATCGCCATCGAGTTTGTAGTTCGGAAAGCGCGCCAGGAAACGCGAGATCGCGACTGCGCCTTCCAGCCGCGCCAGCGCCATGCCGGCGCATTGATGCACGCCGGTGCTGAAGGCGAGATGCCGGTTTGCGGTCCGCGCGATGTCAAACTTTTCGGGGTCTTCGAACTGGCCCGGATCGCGGTTGGCCGCACCGATGCACAAGGTCACTGGCGTGCCCGGTGCGAGCGTGACATCGCCAAACGAAACAGGCTCAGTCGTCATGCGGTTGCCGAGCTGGTTTGAGCTCTCATAGCGCAGGATCTCCTCGACCGCGGTGCGGATCAAATTCGGCGCCTCGATCAGCTTCTGCTTCTCGGCCGGGTGCTCGTGCAGCGCCACCAGGCCATTGCCGATCAGATTGGTCGTGGTCTCGTGGCCGGCGTTGAGCAGGAAGATGCAATTGTGCAGCAGCTCCTTCTCGCTCAGCCGTTCGCCATTGGCCTCTCCCCGGATCAACCGCGTCAGCACGTCGCGCTCGGGATCGCCCGGCTTCACACGTCGCCGGGCGACGAGGCCTTCGAGATAGACAAGGAATTCGCTCACCGCCCGGTTGCCGCGCGCCGCCGCCTCCTGTGTCAGCACCGGCTCCAGTGCGCCGAGGATCGCCAGCGACCAGTCGCGCAAGGGCCCGCGCTCGTCATGCGGCACGTCGAGCAGATTGCCGATCACCTCGACCGGGATCGCAGAAGCGAAATCGCCGATCAGCTCGAACCGGCCTTTCTCGGCGATACGGTCGAGCAATTGGTCGACCAGCACGATCAATGCGGGCTCCATCTCGGCGATCGCGCGCGGCGACAGCGCGCCCATGATCAGCCGTCGTACCCGCGTATGAGCGGGCTGGTCGTTGAACACCAGGCTCGTGGTGTGATGCTCGTAGAGCGGCGTGTCGCCGTATTTCGGTGCGTACTCCTTCTTCTTATTGGACGAGAAGGCGCGGGTATTCTTGTAGGCCGTGACGAGATCGTCATAGCGGGTGAGAAAATAGGCACCGCTGCGCAGCCGCTTCACTGGCGCATGTTGGCGCAATGCCCGATAGGTCGGGTAGGGGTCGATATAGAAGTCCGGCGTCAGGCTTTCGAGATCGAAATTGTCCGCAAGCGCGCGCGCATCTGACGTCATGACGTCAACTCCTCCCTGACCGTCGCGTGCTGACGCGCAACGCCGTGTTACAGGTATCTTGCATTGAAGCACGACGGCCAGCTACCGCCCTGCGACGGGGCAGGGGGAGACGCGATGGATTGTCCTCTGGTGCGTTGCCGTTTGCCATCCGCGGCAAGCCGGTCGTCAGTGTTGTCAGTCTTTCCAAGGGCTTAGCGATCCTTATTCCGCGGCCCGGAGCACTGCGGCTGCTGCGGTGCAATATATTACCTTGACATAATCTGGAGTGAGTGTTTACTCACGAGTGATGTCCACCTTGCGCATGACCAGTGACCTCAGGCGGCAACTCATCCTTGGCGCAGCCAAGCGTTGCTTTGCCCGCCACGGCTATGCCGGCACCACGACCAAGAGCGTGGCGGCCGCCGCTGCCATTTCCGAGGGACTGCTGTTCAAGCACTTCCCGTCCAAAGCCGCGCTCTACGCCGAGATCCTGGCCGAGGAATGCGAAGCCGACCGCGAGCTGGAATTCCTGCTCGGTCAGGAGCCGTCGACGGCGACGCTGGTCAAGCTGGCGGTGGGCATGGTCCGTCACTTCCTGCAGATTGCCGACGGACCGAATGAGCAAGAAGAGCAGCGCCTGCGGCTGATGATCACGAGCCAGCTCGATGACGGCGAATTCGCACGCCTCCTTTTCCTCAAAATCGCGGAGCTGATTGGCGACAAGTTCATCGCGTCGCTCGATCAGGCGGTGGCCGCCGGCGATGCGGTGCGGATCACCGACGCACCGCTCGACCTGTTCTGGTTTGCCTATCATACCGTGGCGATGGCGGCGCTGACCCGGTTTCCGGCGACACGCTGCCTGACCTATGGCAATGATGCAAATCTCGAATCGCCAGCTCTGCCATTTCATCCTGCGCGGCATCGGCCTCCGCGATGCCGCCATCGCCAACCACCTCGACCGCGAATTGGCACAACATCCGGTTCAACCGGCCCCGACAGAGAGTGCATGACATGAACATCGCGACCGAACCCAAGCTCTCGGGCAAGCCGATCGAGGAGAAGCCGCGCAAGCGTCCGACCCGGCCGGTGCTGTGGTTTCTGATCGTCGGCTGCCTGCTGGCACTGCTGGTCGGCGGATTGGTGTGGTTCAACATGTTCCGCGACAAGATGATCGCGCAGTTCTTCGCCAACATGAAGCCGCCGCCGATCAGCGTCACCGCCGCCGTCGCCAAGCAAGAGACGGTGCCGAACCTGCTGAGCGCCGTCGGCGATCTCGCCGCCGTGCACCAGGTCAATGTCACTTCCGACGTCTCGGGCCGCATCACCGACATCATGTTCACGGCCGGCGCGCATGTGAAGCAGGGGATGCCGCTGGTGCAGCTCTATGACGCGCCTGATCAGGGCGACCTCGCCAACTTCAAAGCCCAGGCGACAGTCGCGCAATTGTCGCTCGATCGCGCCAAGCAGCTCGCCGCGCGTCAGTTCGGTCCGCAGGCGACCGTCGATTCGGCGCAGGCGGCATTCGACCAGGCCCAGGCCGGCATCGCCAAGACCGAGGCACTGATCGCGCAGAAGCTGGTGCGGGCGCCGTTCGAGGGCGAACTCGGCGTGCGTCACATCGAGGTCGGCCAGTATCTGACCGCCGGCACGCAGGTGGTCTCCCTGACCGATCTGTCGGAGCTCTATGCCAACTTCACGGTGACGGAGAAGGACAGCGGGCAGTTGAAGGTCGGCCAGACCGTTCGCATCAATGTCGACGCCTATCCGGGCCGAACCTTCGAGGGCAAGATCACCACGATCGAGCCGCAGATCTCGACCGACACCCGCAACATCCGCGTGCAGGCCACAATCCCGAACCCGGACCGCATCCTCAAGCCCGGCATGTTTGCCACCACCACCGTGGTTTTGCCGGACAAGCCGCCGGTCATCACCGTGCCGGAGACCGCAGTCGACTACACGCTGTATGGCGATTCTGTGTTCGTCATCAACGAGAAGAAGGGCGAGGATGGCAAGACCTCGCTGACCGCCGACCGCACCTTCGTGCAGACCGGCGATCGCATCGACGGACGCGCGGTCATCCTCAAGGGTCTCAAGGACGGCGATCGCGTGGTGGCGCTCGGCCAGATCAAGATGCAATCGGGCGCCGCGGTCGCGATCTCGACCGATCCCGCGCCTCAGATCCCGGCCAAGCCGCCGCGCTACTGAGCCAGACCTGACTGCAGCCGACCGCGCGCGATGAGGCGCGCGGTCCTTGGAACGTCCTCCGCTGAAGAGATTGCCGCGATGAGATTCACCGATATCTTCGTCAAGCGCCCGGTGCTGTCGATCGTCGTCAGCCTGCTGATCCTCCTGATCGGCGCGCGCGCGGCGACCGTGCTGCCGATCCGGCAATATCCGAAGCTGTCGAACACCGTCGTCAACGTGACGACCGTGTACCCCGGCGCCTCCGCCGACATGATCCAGGGCTTCATCACCACGCCGATCGAGCAGGCGGTGGCCTCGGCCGAAGGTGTCGACTACATCACCTCGTCCTCGGTGCTCGGCACCAGCACGATCCAGGTCTACATCAAGCTGAACTTTGATCCGAACCAGGCGCTCACCGAGGTCCTGGCCAAGGTCAATTCGGTCAAATATCTGATCCCGAAGGAATCCAACGACCCGATCGTCACCAAGACCACCGGCCAGACCACGGCCGTGATGTATATCGGATTCTCCAGCGAGGAGCTGTCGGGTTCTGCGATCTCCGACTACCTGACGCGCGTGGTGCAGCCGGTGCTGTCCACCGTCGACGGCGTCGCCTCCGCGGACATCCTCGGCGGCCAGACCTTTGCGATGCGGCTGTGGCTCGATCCGGTCAAGATGGCGGGACGGGGCGTATCGCCCGGTGACGTGGCGGCTGCGATCGCGGCCAACAACTTCCAGGCTGCCGCCGGTCAGTCCAAGGGCTACTTCGTCGTTTCCAACGTCACGGCCAATACCGATCTGCAGAACGTCAGCCAGTTCAAGCGGATGATCGTGAAGTCCAAGGACGGCGGCTTCGTCCGGATGGAGGACATCGCGACCGTCGAGTTGGCGGCGCAGAGCACAGATGCCAGCGTGGCGTTCAGCGGCGAGCGTGCGATCTTTATCGGCGTGCAGGCCACCCCGCAAGGCAACCCGCTCAACATCGTCAGGGGCGTGCGTGCGCTGTTCCCGGAGCTCCAGCGCAATCTGCCGCCGTCGATGAAGATGAAGGTGGCTTACGATTCCACCAAGTTCATCCAGTCGTCGATCGACGAGGTCGAGCATACGCTGGGTGAAGCAGTCCTCATCGTCATCGTCGTGATCTTCCTGTTCCTGGCCTCGTTGCGGTCGGTCATCATTCCCGTGGTGACCATCCCGCTGTCGCTGATCGGCGTCTGCAGCCTGATGCTGGCGATGGGCTTCAGCATCAACCTGTTGACCCTGCTCGCGATGGTGCTCGCCATCGGCCTTGTGGTCGACGACGCCATCGTGGTGGTGGAGAACATCCACCGCCATCTGGAGGAGGGGAAACCACCGGTCCAGGCGGCTTTGCAGGGCGCGCGCGAGATCGTCGGCCCCGTCATCTCGATGACCATCACGCTCGCCGCGGTGTATGCGCCGATCGGCCTGCTCGGCGGCCTGACCGGATCGCTGTTCCGCGAATTCGCCTTCACCTTGGCCGGCTCGGTGATCGTCTCGGGCGTCATCGCGCTGACCTTGTCGCCGATGATGTGCTCGGTGCTGCTGAAGAGCGCCGACGAAGGCCGCTTCGCAGGAGTGGTCAACCGCGTGTTCGGCGCGATGACCCGCTGGTATGGTCGCCGGCTCGACCGATCGCTCGACTATCGTCCGGTGACGGCGCTGTTCGCCGTTACGATCCTTGGCCTGGTCGGCTTCCTCTACATGCACATCTCCAAGGAGCTGGCGCCCGAGGAAGATCAGGGCATCGTGTTCTCGATCACCAAGGCGCCGAAATACGCCAACATCGACTACGTCGACTTCTACGGCGACAAGCTCAACAAGGCGTTCCAGAAGTTTCCGGAGACCGACCTCACCTTCGTGCTGAACGGCATCAACGGCCCGCAGGGCGGCATCGCCGGCATGCTGCTGAAACCGTGGGACGAACGTAAGCGCACGGCCATGCAGTTGAAGCCCCTGGTGCAGGCGGAATTGTCGAAGATCGAGGGCGTCAATGCCTTCGCCTTCAATCTGCCGGCACTGCCGGGCGGTCCAGGCGGCCTGCCGATCCAGATGGTGATCAACTCGACCAACAGCTTCCAGCAGGTCTATGAGCAGATGACGAAGCTGAAGGATGCTGCGCGCAAGAGCGGCATGTTCATCGTCACCGACAGCGATCTCGAGTTCAACCAGCCGGTGGTGCGGGTCACGATCGACCGCACCAAGGCGAGCGATCTTGGCATCACCATGCAGTCGCTCGGCAACACGCTCGCCGTGCTGCTCGGCGGCAATTACATTAACCGATTCAATCTGGAAGGACGTTCCTACCAGGTCATTCCGCAGGTGCCGCGTGAAAAGCGGCTGTCGCCGGAAGCGATCGGCAACTATTACATCGCCACCGGTACCGGTCAGCAGGTGCCGCTGTCGACCGTGGTCAAGATCGAGACCGGAACGGATCCCAATGCGCTGACGCATTACAATCAGCTCAACTCGGCGACGTTCTCCGCCGTGCCGATGCCGGGCGTCACGGTCGGTCAGGCGGTCGACTTCCTCGAAGCGCAGGCCAAGAAGCTGCCGGCCGGCTTCAGTCACGACTATCTCGCCGACAGCCGCCAATATGTGCAGGAAGGTAATCAGCTCGCGATCACCTTCGGCTTCGCGCTGATCATCATCTTCCTGGTGCTGGCGGCGCAGTTCGAGAGCCTGCGCGATCCCTTCGTGATCATGATCTCGGTGCCGATGGCGATCGTCGGTGCGCTGATCCCGCTGTTCTTCGGCGCGGCGACCATGAACATCTACACCCAGGTCGGCCTGCTGACCCTGGTCGGCCTGATCACCAAGCACGGCATCCTGATGGTGGAGTTCGCCAACGAGCTGCAGCTCAATGAGGGCCTCGATCGCCGCTCGGCGATCGAGATGTCCGCGCGGATCCGGTTGCGGCCGATCCTGATGACCACGGCGGCCATGGTCACCGGCCTGATCCCGCTGTTGACCGCGACCGGCGCCGGCGCGGCGAGCCGGTTCTCGATCGGCCTCGTCGTCGTCGCCGGCATGTCGATCGGCACGCTGTTCACGCTGTTCGTGCTGCCGATGGTCTACACCGTCATCGCGACCGACCACCAGGCGGCGGCGAACTCCAAGCGCGCCAAGCAAATCGCCGAGTTCGACGCCGAACCGTCGCATGCGCTGAAGGCGAGCTGATCTAGCCAGCATTCCGTACTCCGCTGTCATCGCCCGGCTTGACCGGGCGATCCAGTATTCCAGAGACATGAGCGATCGAACGGCCGCTGCGTACTGGATTCCCCGCCTTCGCAGGGAATGCCACTGAGTGTGGAGCGACGGCATTGCCTCTTCGCACAAGACAGACGCCGACATCTGGGCTTCCACAAGACACACGTCCGCATCCTCGCGACATGATCCGCCCGAGTTCTGCCAAGCATCGCCCTCGAAATACGAGAGGGCGCAGGGAAGGCCGGATGCTGACCGCACCCATGGTCCGCGTGCAACAAGAAGCACGCGGCAGAACCACAGGTACGAGCCGAACATCCCTTGGGCTCAACCGGTCGTCGCAACACTGGTTCGTTTTGTTTTCACTGATGACAGCAACTCGTCAAGCGCCTCGGCTGGCGTTTTCCAGCCCAGGGTCTTTCTCGGTCGGCCGTTGAGAGCCTCTGCCACGGCAGATATCTCATCGGCACTATAGACGCTCAGGTCTTCGCCTTTCGGGAAGTATTGCCGCAGCAGTCCGTTGGTGTTCTCGTTCGTGCCGCGCTGCCACGGGCTGTGCGGGTCGCAAAAATAGATCTGGATGCCCGTATCGATCTTGAGACGATCGTGCTGAGCCATTTCGGCTCCCCGATCCCAGGTCAGCGAACGGCGCAATTCTTCAGGCAGGGTAATGATGGTGCGCGCGATTGCATCGCGCACCGCCTCGGCTCCGTGTCCCGAGAGCGCCGGCCCGCCCTTGGCACGAGGACCGTCGCCGTGCCCCGCCAATCGAGGAAGGTGCAGCAGCATCGTAAACCGCGTCGTGCGTTCGACCAGCGTGCCGATCGCCGAGCTCTCGCCACCTATCATCAGGTCTCCTTCCCAATGCCCCGGCACCGCCCGGTCTGCCACCTCGGCAGGGCGCTCGCTGATCATGATCTCCGGCGAGACAAAGCTTTTGCCCCGCTTGCCCGTGCGTGCCCTGGGGACCCGTCGCGCACGTCCCGTTCGCAAGCAACTCGTCAGTTCACGGCGGAGAGCTCCACGGCCTTGAACGAAAAGGGCTTGATAAATAGCCTCGGGGCTGATGCGCATCGTCTCGTCATCCGGAAAGTCGATCGGCAGGCGTCGGGCAATTTGCTCGGGGCTCCAGGCCTTCTTCCATCGCCGAACCTTGCACGTCTCTGATGACCGATGGCCCTTCCGATTAGCACGGCCACGCGCTTCGTCTGGCAGCGCGACCATACCGGAAAGCCGTTCTTCCACATAAGTCCGCAAGGCGGCGTTAGACGCAAGCTTCGCCGGTTTGGGGCGACGGGCTGAGCGATCGGCATGCCACTGAGCGGTCGTCGCCCGATAGGCCATCTTGCCGCCGTGGGTGGCCGCATTGCGATCGAGCTCGCGGGAAATGGTCGAGGCGGCCCGCCCCAGCCGGCGCCCGATCTCCTGCATCGAATGGCCCTGCGTATTGAGAAGCGCGATCTCCTCGCGTTCCGCAAACGAAAGGTACCTCCCCGAAAGCGGCTTGGCCGAGGGTCTGAAAATCGATGGGGGCATACCGCCTGCCTTCCGGAATAATCTGTATCCGGCGTCAGGGGGCACTCCGGCTTCGAGCGCAGCATCTTCGCTGCTCAGCCCTGTGGCAATCGCCCGCCAAAATCTGGCCTGTTCAGCCCGCCCCGCAACCGGCGGACGTCCCTCAGAGCCCAGCCGCGCACGCGTCGATCGCTTCCTTCGAATGGCCATCGCAATCTCCAAATTCTGGAGTGTTGCGACGATCGATTGAATCCACCCCCGGCCTTCCCTGCGCGATGGTTTTAACGCTTATACGTGATCTCCCCGGGGACCGGCGTTCTTGCCCCCGTCGCCCGCGATGCTCGTCATGAACATCGCGACCTTGGCCTCAGCACCGGGAGGCCAGGACCACACGATTTCGCCGTCCGTGACAGCCCGTTCGTCGGCGAAGCCAAGCTCCGCTGCGTGCTGCCGCGTCCACCGCATCCCGCGCTCCACGTCCGTGACGATCGCGATACGCCCCTCTGCCCGAGGCGGGACGTGCGGAAGACTGGATCTGATTTGCCCGACGGCGCAAGGCCGCAGGCCTGCGACAAACTAACCCGACGGGCAATTTTCGCATGACAGCGATGTGCGAATTGCCCGTCGGGCGGAGTGCATAAATGCAGCCGTCATTGCGAGCGAAGCGAAGCAATCCAGCGTCAAAGAAAGGCTGGATTGCTCTGTCGCCTTCGGCTCCTCGCAATGACAAGGAGAGGTGCGTAGGGTGCGCAAAGCGAAGCGTGCTCACCATTCCATCAGTGGTCTAGCTGATTGGCAGTGGGCACGGCGCTCCATGCATTTGAGAATGCAGCAGTGCCGTCGCCACGCGCCTTTGCCCACCCTACGGACCGTGGCTGGTCAGCCCGGCGTCTTGAACAACAGGTTGTCGAGCCCGGTTAGTAACAATGCGATCCCGAACACCCCCAGGAAAGCGACGCCATAGCGGAACATCTGGCGGCGGTGCGCGCGATATTCGTCGGAATACGAAGCCACTGTAGGGCGCCGAAGTGTGAATAGGCCAGGCCACTCCGGAGCATTGGCCGCCATCGCGAAGCTTTCACGCGCTCCCAGCATCAACAGAATGACGCCTGCAACCATATCTATGATGATTAGAAGATGCAGGAGGCTGTTGGCTATTTGGGACAGCAATGCCATGGCGGCAACGGCGTCATTTCTCCTGCTGCGGATCGAGCGCATCGCGCAGGCCGTCACCGAGCAGATTGAGAGAGAGCACCACCAGGAAGATCGCAAGCCCCGGCCAGATCGCCATCCAGGGCGCGTTGGTGAGGAAGCGCTGGGCAGCGTTGAGCATGCTGCCCCAGGAGGGGAAGGGCGGCTGCTGCCCGAGGCCTAAGAACGAGAGCGAGGCCTCGGCGATGATCGCGGCCGCCACCGAGAGCGTCGCCTGCACCAGCAGCGCCGGCATGATGTTCGGCAGGATATGCCCGATCGCGATCCGCAGGTTGGAATCGCCGACGCTGCGCGCTGCGTCGATGTAGTCCTCGCCCTTGACGTTCATCACCTCGCCGCGGGTCAGCCGCACGAAGGTTGGCGTTGCCGAGACGCCGATCGCGATCATGGCGTGTCCAAGGCTCGGACCCAAGAACGCCGCGAGGGCGATCGCCAGGATCAGGAACGGGCAGGCCAGCATGGCGTCGGTGATCCGGCTGATCAGCGCATCGATGAAGCCGCCGCGGTAGCCGGAGAGCATGCCGACGGGGACGCCGACCGACAGCGCAATGCCGACCGAGATCGCGCCGGCCGCAAGCGAAGCGCGCGCGCCGAAGATGACGCGGCTCAGCACGTCGCGGCCGAGCTCGTCGGTGCCGAACCAGTGCGCCAGCGAGGGCGGCTTGCGCACCAGCGTCCAGCTCGCGGCGATGGGGTCGTAGGGTGCGACCAGCGGCGCCGATATAGCGAGCACGATGAAGGCCGTAACCAAGGCAAGCCCGATCATCGCGCCCTTGCGCTTGACCACGCGGCGCAGCGCGCGCTGGATCGGCCGTTCCAACGGGGCGAGGCTGTGCGAGCCTGAGGCGGGCAGGGCAGTCTCGGCCATGTCAGCTTCTCAAGCGCGGATTGACGAGCATATAGGCGATGTCGGCGATCAGGTTCAGCGTGATGTAGACGGTCGCGGTCACCAGCACGACGCCCTGCACCACGGCGTAATCGCGGTTGAACACCGCATCGACGATCAGCTTGCCGAAGCCGGGGACCGAGAACACCTGTTCCGTCAGCACCGCGCCCGACAGCAGCGTGCCGAGCTCGAGCGCACCCAGCGTGATCACCGGCGTCAGCGCGTTGCGCAAGGCGTGGCGGAGGATGACCTGGCGTTCGCTGATGCCCTTGGCGCGTGCGGTGCGGATGTAGTCGCTGTGCAGCACCTGCAGCATTGCGCTCCTGGTGTGGCGCATCAGGATCGCGGCGATGGCGTTGCCGAGCACGAAGGCCGGCATGATGGTGGCAGCCAGGCTGGCGCGCCAGTCCTCGCTCAATGGCACATAGCCGGAGGCCGGCAGCCAGCCGAGCTTGATGGAGAACAGGAAGATCAGCATGATGCCGAGCCAGAAGTTCGGCGTCGAGATGCCCCACAGCGCAAACAGATTGGCGCCGTAATCCCAGGCGGTGCCTTGCTTGACGGCGGAGATGATGCCGGCGGGAATCCCGATCAGGAAGGCGATCATGATCGCCATCGATGCGAGCTGCAGGGTCACCGGCAGCTTCTGTAAGATGAGATCGCGGACCGGCATCTTGATCCGCAGCGATTCGCCGAGATCGCCTGACAGCACGCCCTTGGCCCAATAGACGTATTGCACCGGGATCGGCCGGTCGAGCCGGTACTGCTTCCTGATCTGCGCGATCACGGCCGGATCGCGCTCCTCGCCGGCCATCACCAGCGCCGGATCGCCGGGCAGGAGATGCTGCAGCGAAAAGATCAAGAGCGACACGAAGATGAGCGTCGGCACGATCTGTGCGATGCGACGGGCGAGGAAGCTCAGCATGCGGCGCGCCTCGCCTGCTGCTGCACGCAGGAACTGCCTTTATCAGGGGATAGCAACCCCATCGTCCCCTGTTCTGTAGGGCCGGGACAGGGAGGGGGGTAACCCAACCAGCGACGGTGCTTGTGGCACCCCTCTCCCCAACCCTCCCCCACAAGGGGGGAGGGAGCCTGACCAGCTCGCTTGGGGCGGATGAGGGCGAACATGCTCACTTCAGCTTCAGCCCGACCACGCGAATGAGGCCGTCGGGCATCGGCTTGAAGCCTTCCAGCTTCGTCGTGTGCGCGAACAGGAACTTGCGATGATAGAGGTAGAGGATGGGCTCGTCGTTCTGCACCTCGCGGGCCAGCGTCGCGTAGATCGCCTTGCGCTTCTGCATATCGCTGACGAGCCGGGCGTCCTCGAGCGCCTTGTCGGCAGTCGGATTGCTCCAAGCGCTATAGTTGAGCGCAGCACCGGTATGCAGATGGTTGAACGTGTTGCCGTCGGGATCGCTGCGGCCGCTCCATTCCAGCATGTAAGCCTGATATTCGCCGGCCTCGCCCTGTTTCAGCGACGTCGCAAATTCGGTCACACGGATCTTGAGATCGAAGCCCGCTTCGGCGGCCATGGCCTGCAGGACCTGCGCGGCGGCCTCGCTCTCGCTTTCCTTCGGCACCATGAAGTCGACCGCGACCGGCGGCGTCACGCCGGCCTCTTTCAACAGTGCCTTCGCCTTCTCGACGTCTCGTCCACGCAGCGGAAAGGCGGACTGGTAATAGGGGTTTTCCGGATTGACCCACTGATTGCCCGGCGTGAACTCGCCGTTGAAGATCACCTGGTTGAGCGCCTCTCGATCGATCGCAAGATCGAGCGCCTGCCGTACCTTGGCCGACTGGCTCAGCGGGCCCTTTGCCTTGTCCTTGCCGATGTTCAGGGTCAGGCCGCGATACCCGAGGCTGGTCGCGGTGTCGAGCTTCAGCCGCTGGTCGCTCGTCATGTCCTTGATGTCGGTGGCCAGCAGCCGCTCGATGAGGTCGAGCCCGCCGGATTTGAGATTGGCGAGCCGCACCGTGGCATCGTCGATCGGCTGATAGACGATGCGGTCGATGAAGACGTTGTCCTTGTTCCAGTAGTCGGCGAACTTCTCGAATACGATCTTGTCCTGCTGCACGCGTTCGACGAATTTGTAGGGCCCGGCGCAGACCGGATGCAGGCCGAACTTGTCGCCTTCCGCCTTGGCCGCCTTGGGCGACACCATCATGCCGGCGCGATCGGTCAATTGGGCGAGCAGCGGCGAGAACGGCGCCTTCAGCACTAGCTTGATGGTCAGGGGATCGACGACATCGACATGATCGAGCGAGGCGATCTCCGGTTTGCGGAACGAACCGGGAAGGTTGAGATGGCGGTCGAGCGAGAATTTTGCGGCCTCGGCGTCGAACGGCTCGCCGTCCTGAAACTTGACGCCGGGCCTGAGCTTGATCGTGACCTCCTTGCCGTCGGCCGAGGTCTCATGCGACAGCGCGAGCTGCGGCACGATGTTGAGCTTCTCGTCGATGTCGAACAGTTTGTCGCAAAATGCGGCGAACACGATACGGCCGACATAGGTGCGCGCCATCGTCGGATCGAGAATGTCAGGGTCTTCGGCAAGGCCGATCCGCAGCGTGGTCTGGGCCTGCGCGGCTGCACTGAGGGAAACCAGGAAGGTGGCCGCAAATGCGGCGATGCGCCAGTTTGTCATCATCCAATTGTCCTCACGCGAATGCGGCTCATGCCGTTGCACCACCCGTACCAACCCCACGCCCGCACGGTCCTTCCGCCGGCTGCTTCGACATCACAGGCGAGCATGCGCAGTTGCGTCATGTCTGGCCTGCGCGCGCTGCCGACACGCCGGCATCGATGGTGGCACGATCGGTGGTACCGGCCGGATTGGCGCGGGTCGGCATGAACTGGCTGAACGGCGCCCAATGCATGCGGCTGACGCGCTCCAGCCGGTCGAGTTCGGCCAGCGGATCGACATGGTCGTCGACGCGCAGGTCGAGCGCGGACCATTCCTCGCTGCCATGGATCAGGAGTGCTGCGGACTGCTTGCCGCGCTTGTCGCCGCCCACGGCCTCGCCAGCCTTCAGGGCCGCGATCAGGCGCTGGGCGAAGGGCAGGGCGGCATTGGCGCGATAAGCGCTTGCGGTCTCATCCAGCACCTGCGGGCCGGCCAGCATGTTGCCGGCGATCGAGAAGTCGTCATTTGCGATATGGCCGCACCAGTCGATGCAGTCGCGTCCGGTATGCGCAGCGATCTTGCCATTGATGTCGAGGATGTGGAGCTGGCGACTTTCGCGCCCGGGATCGGCCGCGGTGAGCGTCGCAACGATCTCCTGTGGAGACTTGCGCTCGCGCAGCAGCCGCACACCGTCGATGCCGTAGAAGGGATTGACCAGCGCCTGCGTCGCGATGCCGCCGAAGCCCGCGGCGATGAACGGCACCCGCGCGCCGACCGCGAAGAACCGGGTTGCGACCGCGATGCCGATCTGGCCGGTTGCTTGGTCCTTGGCGATGATCGACCAGGTCATCTCTGCGAACTCTATCTTCCTGCGGCGTAGCCCTGCATGCCGCGCGGATTGGCAGCTGCGCGGCGGCGGCGGCCGACCTTGGAGGCTGCGGTGAGGCGGCCCTCCGACCAGTCGGCGCCGATTTCGACGATATGGCCGCGACGCCTGAGCTCCTCGACCGTCGTCTGCGGCACGCGGTTCTCGACCACCAGCACGCCCGGCCGTGCGGTGCGCGGCCAGAACGAGATCGGGAAATGCTCGGAATGCCAGGCCGGCGCGTCGATCGCCTCCTGCAGGTTCATCTTCGCATGGACATGGCGCAGGAAGAACTGCGTGATCCACTGGTCCTGCTGGTCGCCGCCGGGCGAGCCCCAGGAGAGATACGGCTCGCCGTCGCGCAGCGCCATGGTCGGCGACAGCGTGGTGCGCGGCCGCTTGCCGGGCTTAAGCGCGCCGGGATGGCCTTCCTCCAGCCAGAACATCTGCGCACGGGTGCCAAGGCAGAAGCCGAGTTCGGGGATGACGGGCGAGGATTGCAGCCAGCCGCCCGACGGCGTCGACGAGATCATGTTGCCGTCGCGATCGATGATGTCGAAATGCACGGTGTCGCCGCGGGTCTCGCCGAAGCGGCCGACCGTCGGCTCGCCCGATCCCATCGCACCGACCGCTTCGCGCACGCCCTCGGCGCGCCGTACCTTCACCTCGGCGCCGAAACCTTCGATCGATCCGGGCCGCAATTCGAGCGAGGCCTTGTCGGTGATGAGCTTGCGGCGCGCGTCATTGTAGCTGTCCGAGAGCAGCGTCTTGATCGGCACCTCGGTGAAATCAGGATCGCCGTAGAAAGCCTCGCGGTCGGCGAAGGCGAGCTTGGACGCCTCGATCTGCAGGTGGATGAAATCAGGTCCCGTGGGGTCGAGGCCGTCGAGTTGAAAGCCCTTGAGCAGCGCGAGCTGCTGCAACGTCACCGGGCCCTGGCTCCAGACGCCGGCCTTGCACACCGTGTAGCGGCCATAGTCGTAAGTGAGCGGCGCTTCGATCGTCGGCTGCCAGCGCGCGATGTCGTCGGCGGTGAGCACGCCGCGATGCGGTTGGCCTGACACGTCCATCACGTCCTGGGTGCGGCAGAAGCGATCGATAGTCTCGGCGACGAAGCCCTGTGACCAGGCCTTGCGCGCGCGTTCGATCTGCGCATCGCGATCGCCACCTGTGCTCTCGGCCTCAGCCAGGATCCGCGTGTAGGTCTGGGCGAGCGCTGGATTGGTGAACAAGGTGCCGGGTTTCGGCACTTCGTTGTTGGGCAGATAGACCGCGGCCGAGGTCGGCCAATGCGTGCGGAACAGTTTTTCCACGGTCTGGATCGTGGCCGAGACGCGCTCCACCAGCGGATAGCCGTCGCGCGCGTATGATATCGCGGGCTCCAGCACGTCGCGCAGCCGCATGGTGCCGTAATCGCGCAGCAGCAGCATCCAGGATTCGAACGTGCCGGGCACGACTGCCGCCAGGAGACCGGTGCCGGGCATCATGTCGAGGCCTTCGCTCTTGTAATGTGCGATGGTCGCGCGCGCCGGCGCTACGCCCTGGCCGCAGATCACCTCGGTCCGGCCGCGCTTCACGTCGTGCAGGATGACCGGCACGTCGCCGCCGGGGCCGTTGAGATGCGGCTCGACCACCTGCAGCACGAAGGCGGTCGCAACGCCGGCGTCGAAGGCATTGCCGCCTTTCTCCAGCATCGACATGCCGACCGCGGTTGCAAGCCAATGCGTTGTCGTGACGACGCCGAACGTGCCCTCGATCTCAGGCCGGGTGGTGAAGGGATCAGGATTGACGAAGCTCATGGATGGTCCATTCCGCGCGGGCTTTTCGAAGCCGGCATAGTTGAGCACAAGGCCACTGGCATGCCAACAGAAGCATGCCGCACATTCAAGGCGCTACGCCGGTTCGGTTGTAATCGCCGGCTGATTCACCGCATGGCAGGCGACGCCCTCGATCAAAGGTGGCACCTCGCGGCGGCAGAGATCGAATGCCAGCGGGCACCGCGGATTGAAGCTGCAGCCCGGCGGCGGATCGATCGGATTGGGAATCTCGCCCTTGACCGGAATGCGCTGCCGGCCGGACATCGAGAGATCAGGCACGGCACCTAACAGCATCTTGGTGTAGGGCATGCGCGGATTGCTGAAGAGTTCGCGTCCCTCGGCGATCTCGACAATGCGGCCGAGATACATCACGCCGATCCGGCTCGCCATATGGCGGACGACCGCGAGATTGTGGCTGATGAAGAGATAGGTCAGGCCGAGCCGGTCCTGCAGGTCGCGCATCAGATTGAGGATCTGCGCCTGCACGGAGACGTCGAGCGCAGAGGTCGGCTCGTCGCAGACGATGAACTCGGCCTCGGAGGCAAGCGCCCGCGCGATCGCGATGCGCTGGCGCTGGCCGCCGGAGAACTCATGGGGAAATTTCTGGCCGTCGTCCGGATGCAGGCCAACCAGGCTCAAGAGCTCGCCGACGCGTTCCCTGATCTGGCGCTCGCCGTCGATCAGTTTGAAGGCGCGGATCGGCTCGGCGATCACGGCATCGACGCGGAAGCGCGGATTGAGGCTGGCATAGGGGTCCTGGAACACCATCTGGATGCGGCGCCGCAGCTTGCGGCGCGCCTGCGCCTGGCGCGGATCGGTCATCGATACGCCATCGATGATGACCTCGCCGGAACTCGGTGCGAGCAAGCCGACCACCATGCGCGCCACTGTAGTCTTGCCGGAGCCGGATTCGCCGACCAGTGCGAAGGTCTCGCCCCTCCTGATGTCGAAGCTGACGCCGTCCACCGCCTTCAGGAATTCCTGATGACCGCCTTCGATCACACGGTTGAGCCAGGGCTTTGAGACGTCGAACACCCGGCGTAGGTTCTTCACCTCGACAAAACTGCTCATGCCGCGCTCTCCGCTGGCGCGCGATCGTAGAGATGACAGGCGACGGCCTGCGTGCCTTGCGGCAGCGGCTCGGGCCGTTCGACCCTGCAGCGGTCGAAGGCGAAGCTGCAGCGCGGATTGAACGAGCAGCCGGGTGGGATCGCCGACAGCCGCGGCATCGAACCCGGGATCTGCACCAGCCGTTTGTCCTCGCCGGCCAGCGTCGGGATCGCGCCCATCAGGCCCTTGGCGTAGGGATGCAAGGGATTGCGGATCACCTCTTGCACCGGGCCGATCTCGGCGACGCGGCCGGCATACATCACCGCGACGCGGTCGCAGGTCTCGGCGATCACGCCCATGTCGTGGGTCACCAGCATGACCGCGGTGCCGTGATCACGGCCGAGCCGTTTGATCAGCGCAATGATCTGCGCCTGCACCGAGACGTCCAACGCAGTCGTCGGCTCGTCGGCGATGATCAGCTCCGGCTCGGCGCAGAGCGCGAGCGCGATCACGACGCGCTGGCGCATGCCGCCGGAGAATTCATGCGGGTAGCCGTCGATGCGCTTCTCGGGCGCCGGGATGCCGACCTCGGCGAGCAGGTCGATGGCGCGCTTGCGCGCCTGCTGCTCGGTCAGATTGGTATGCGTCCTGATGGTCTCGATGATCTGGTCGCCGACGCGATAGAGCGGATTGAGCGAGGTCAGCGGATCCTGGAAGATCATGCCGATGCGTTTGCCCCGCAGCTTGCGCATCTCCTCCGGCGGCTGATTGTCGATGCGTAGGCCGGAGAGCAGGATCTCGCCGCCCGAGATACGGCCGGGCCGGTCGATCAGCCCGATCACGGCCAAGCCAGTGACCGATTTGCCGGCGCCGAACTCGCCGACGACGCCGAGCACCTCGCCCTTGGCGATGTCGAAGGAGACGCCGTCGATGGCGCGCAAGGCGCCGCGGCGGGTTGCGAACTCGACCTGCAGATTGCGTACGGAAAGAACGGGTGTGGTCATCGCACAACGCCTTTGGATGGGATGCGCATCATCGCAGCTTCGGATTGAGCGCGTCGCGCAGCCAGTCGCCGAGCAGGTTGATCGAGAGGATCAATGCCGCCAGCGCGAACCCTGGGAAGGCGATGATCCACCACTCGCCGGAGAACAGATAGTTGTTACCGATCTGAATCAAGGTGCCGAGCGAAGGCATGGTCTCGGGCATGCCGGAGCCGAGGAACGACAACGTCGCCTCGGTGATGATGGCAAGTGCCAGATTGATGGTCGCGATCACCATCACCGGGCCCGTGGTGTTCGGCAGCACGTGGCGCAGCATGATCACCGGCGCGGGCAGGCCGATCAACTGCGCGGCGGCGACATAATCCTTGTTCTTCTCGACCAGCACCGAGCCGCGCACGGTCCGCGCATATTGCACCCAGAAACTGAGACCGATCGCGAATACCAGCACGCCCAGCATGCTGGTCGAAATCCAGATGATTGCCGAACACGGATTTGACAACGCCGTTGACGAGCAGGGCGATCAGGATGGCGGGGAAGGTGAGCTGCACGTCGGCGACGCGCATGATCACGGTGTCGATGACGCCGCCGAAATAGCCCGCGGTGAGGCCGAGCCCGATGCCGAGGATGCCGGAGAAGACGACGCCGAGCACGCCGACCATCAGCGAGACGCGCAGGCCGTAAAGGATCGCGGAGAGCATGTCGCGGCCCTGCTCGTCGGTGCCGAGCAGGAACGGGCTCTGCCCGTCGGCATACCACAGCGGTGGAATGCGCGAGTTCATCAGCTGCAACTGCGCCGGGTCGAACGGATTCTGCGGCGTGATCAGCGGGGCAAAGATCGCGAGCAGGAAGAACAGGAGGGTGATCGCGGTCGCGACCACGGTCAGCTTCGAGCGGCGGAACGAATAGAACAGGTCGCTGTCGAGCACGCGCTTCATTAAGCTCCGGCCCTTCGCCTCGCGGCCCGAGGCGGTCGCTTGTTTGTGATGGTCGACCACGGCGTCGCTCATGATGGATCAGGCCGGACGGCTGATGGTCGAGCGCAGGCGCGGGTCGACCACGGTGTAGAGGATATCAACCACGAGATTGATGGTGACGAAGATCAGCGAGACCATCATCAGGTACGCCGCCATGATCGGGATATCGACATTCTGGACCGCCTGCACGAACAACAGGCCCATGCCGGGCCACTGGAATACGGTTTCAGTGATGATCGCAAATGCAATCACCGAGCCAAACTGCAGGCCGGCGACGGTGATCACCGGAACCAGGGTATTGCGCAGCGCATGGCCGAAGTGGATGGCCCGCGTGGTCAGTCCTCTCGCTCGCGCGAAGCGGATGTAGTCGGTGCGTAGCACCTCCAGCATTTCGGCGCGCACCAGGCGCATGATCAGGGTCATCTGGAACAGGCCGAGCGTGATCGCAGGCATGATCAGCGCCTTCCACCCGGAGGCGGTCAACAGGCCGGTGCTCCACCAGCCGATCTTGACCGTCTCGCCGCGGCCAAACGACGGCAGCCAGCCGAGCGTAACCGAAAACAGGTAGATCAGCAGGATGCCGATCAGGAAGGTCGGCAGCGAGATGCCGATCAGCGACACGGCTTGCAGCAGCTTGGCCAGAAGCGAGTCACGCCGCAGTGCAGAATAGACTCCCACCAGGATGCCGCACACCATCGCGAGGATGGTGGCGACAACCGCGAGCTCAAGCGTCGCCGGCATTTTCTCCTTGAGCAGATCCGCGACCGGCTGACGATACTGGTAGGAGACGCCGAACTTGAACTGCGCCGCATTGAACAGATAGCGGCCGAATTGCACGATGACGGGGTCGTCGAGGCCGAGCGACTTGCGGATATTGGCGCGTTCCGCCGCTGAGGTGTCAATCGAGACGATCTGGCTGACCGGATCGCCGGCGAAACGGAACATGGCGAAGGAGATGATCCCCACCGCAATCATGACACCGAGGGCCTGCAGTGCCCGGCGAAGCGTGAAGGCGAGCATCTGGTCCTTTTTACTTGCTCATCGAAGCGCGGCGGGTAGCACTGCGAGCCTGAAATGAAAAGCCCCGAAAGCGTTGCCGCTTCGCGGGGCTTCCCGGCTTGCTTGCTATTCCGACTTGGTGGCCATGAACAGCATCACTTCGTTGTCCGCACGCAGCGGGATTTTCACCTTTTTCGAAACGCCCCAGGCTACCGACTGCTGGTGCAGCGGGATGTAGCCATAGTCCTTGATGGCGATCTCGAAGGCCTGCTTGATCAGCTGATCGCGCTTCGCCGTATCGGTCTCGAGCAGGACCTTGTCGGTGAGCGCGTCGAACTCCTTGTTGCAGTAATCGCCGAGATTGGCTTCGCCGCGGGTCGGATCCTTGGGGTCATCGCGGCAGCCCATGATGTCGTGCATCACGTTTTGCGCATCCATCGACGACGGTGTCCAGCCCAGCAGGAAGAACGAGGTCTGGTAGCCGCCGGGCTTCAGCACCTTGGCGAAGTACTGCGCCTTGGGCTGCGCCATTAGGTCCACCTTGACGCCGATGCGCGCGAGCATACCGACTACCGCCTGGCAGATCGCAGCGTCGTTGACGTAGCGGTCGTTCGGGCAGTCCATCGTCACCTCGAAACCGTCGGGATAGCCGGCTTCGGTCAGCAGCTTCTTGGCGGTGTCCGGATCGTATTTCGGGCGGGTGAAGTCCTTCGACAAGGCATAGAGCTGCGGCGCGATCATCAGCGCTGAAGGCGTCGACAGCCCGCGCATGACGCGGTTCTTGATCAGCTCGACATCGATCGCCTTGTAGAAGGCCTCGCGGACGCGCTCGTCCTTGAACGGGTTCTTGCCCTTGACGTTGGAGTTCAGGAGCTCGTCCCGCTTCATGTCCATGCCGAGGAAGATGGTGCGCAACTCCGGGCCCTTCAGGACGTGGGCGTTCGGGCTGGCATCGACGCGGGCGATGTCCTGCACCGGCACCGGCTCGATCAGGTCGACCTCGCCGGAGAGCAGGGCGGCGACGCGGGTGGCGTCCGAGGCGATGGTCGTGAACACGATCTCCTTGAGATTATGCTCCGGCTTGCCCCACCAGTTCGGATTGACCTTGAAGACGGTCTTCACGCCGGGCTGGTGGCTCTCGATCATGAAGGGACCGGTGCCATTCTCATGCAGCGCTGCGTAGCTCGGTGTGGTCGCGGACACGGGGGTCGGCGCCACCGAGTTGTTGTCCTCGCACCACTTCTTGTCCATGATGAACCAGCTATCCCATTGCGAGATCAGGATGGGATTGGGCGCATCGAGCTTCACGTCGACGGTGTAGTCGTCGATCTTGATGAATTTCGCATCCGGCGGGACGTTGGACAGGAAGTTGGAGCCATTGGCCCGCACGCGATCGGCCGAGAAGATCACGTCGTCGGCGGTGAAGGGATCGCCGTTGTGGAACTTGACGCCTTTGCGGAGGTGGAAGCGCCAGCGAGTCGGCTCCGGCGTTTCCCAGCTTTCCGCCAGGCCGGGGATGATTTTCAGGTCCTTGTCTCGGCCCGTCAGTCCCTCATAGACCTGCGCATGGTGCGCAATGGTGGTGGATTCCTTGAAGGTGTAGGGATCGAGGGACTTCAGTGTTCCCTGATTGGCGTAGCGCAAGGTCTGGCTCGATGCCGGCGTCGCCGCGAAGGCGAGGATCGCGACGGCGGTCGCTATGAGAGAGGTCAGGCGTGACCGCATATGATTAAATTCTCCGCTTGGGCCGTTTGTATTATTGGCAAAGGGACGAAGCCTGCGCCGCGTCCCATCATGCGTTCGTTGATGCCGGTGTGCCCATTGCCTGCGCCAGGGCCACAGATGCTGCGCGCTACGCTGCAAGTCTGGTGCCGTTTCCGGCCAGGCGATCCCGTCGGGCGCGCATGGTGCGGCTGGTTCAGTCCGTCGGACGCCCGACCGTAACATGTTGCCAGAGATTGCCGGCGGCGGACAAGCCCGCTGTGCCCTGCGGATCGATAATGGTTAGCCGACGTTGTTACTTCGCAGCGCACGCGAATTCGGCTACCTTAGGTAGTCGATTGTTTGCTGCAACGCCTTCGGCCGAACCGGAGGGGTGCTGTCCGGCGGCTTTGACAGTTGACGATCTCGGAGGAATCGCGCGCTTTGCGTATGGGGCTTGCTTGCTCAAGGTTGGTTCGCGCAGCGATACTGGCTCAAATCAACGGCGCGGAGTGGACATGAAAGTCAATATCGAGATCGATTGCACGCCACTGGAGGCGCGGCAGTTCTTCGGACTGCCCGACCTCGCCCCGATGCAGACGGCCGTCATGGACAAGCTGCAACAGCAGATGACGAGCAACATCGACAAACTGAATCCGGAGGCGCTGCTGCAAAGCTGGTTCACGTTCGATCCAAAGCTGGCGGAGCGGTTTCAGGATATGTTTATCGCGATGTCGGGACTGGGCGGGACCCGCCCCACCGACAAGAAGTCGGCCTGAGCTTCGGCCCGGATTGCAGGACGGGTAATGCGATGGCCATCGGCGGCGGACGTCAGCTCCGCTGCGAGGGCGCGCGGTTATCCTAGGAGGAGCAGGTCATGATCGAGATGCCACCGTTGCAGCTTGCCCAGACCAATGGCATTCGGATGGGCTATTATGACGCAGGGCCTGTATCAGACCGGCCGCCGATGGTGTTGTGCCATGGCTGGCCGGAGCTGGCGTTTTCCTGGCGGCATCAGATCAAGGCGTTGAGCGAGGCCGGCATCCGGGTGATCGCGCCGGACCAGCGCGGCTATGGCGCGACGGATAGGCCGGAGGCGGTCGAGGCCTACGACATTGCGCAGCTCACGGCCGATCTCGTCGGCCTGCTCGATCACCTCAAGATCGACAAGGCCATCTTTGTCGGCCACGATTGGGGCGGCTTCGTCGTCTGGCAGATGCCGCTGCGTTATCCCGAACGTGTAGCCGGCGTCGTCGGCGTCAACACGCCGCACATGGATCGCGCTCCCGTCGATCCGATCGCGATCTTCCGCAAGCGATTCGGCGACATGATGTACATCGTGCAGTTCCAGGATCCCGCTCGCGAGCCGGACCGCATTTTCAACAGCCATGTCGAAGCCACCTTCGACGCCTTCATGCGCAAGCCACTGCCGCGCGCTGATGCCGGCACCGCGGAGCCGGTTGCGGGCATCGGTGCTGCGCCAAAAGCCAATCTGGCGTTTCCGCAGATGGTTGCAGCCTATGACGCGAGGCGCGATACGCGCACGCCGATCCTGTCCGACGCCGAGAAGCAGGTCTTCGTCGATACCTTCAGGCGCACGGGCTTCACCGGCGGCATCAACTGGTATCGCAACATGACGCGCAACTGGCAGCGCTCGGAGGGCCTCGATCTGACCGTGCGTGTGCCGTCGCTGATGATCATGGCCGAGCACGACGCGGTGCTGCCGCCTTCGGCCGCCGACGGCATGGAGAAGCTGATTCCTGATCTGGAGAAATACCTGGTGCGCGACAGCGGCCACTGGACCCAGCAGGAACAGCCCGAGGAAGTCAGCGCCAAGCTGATCGAATGGCGACGGCTCAGGTTCGGGTGAGGGGGATCGGCCAAATACCTGAGGCGATTGGCCGAAGCTCGCAGCCCGATATTCACTGTCGTCCCGACCTTGAGCCGGGACCCATACTCACAGGCAGTCATGATGGCGGCAAGCTGTGGCTCCAGCTTGTTCTAACAAATAGCGTTGGTGGCTATGGGTCCCGGCTCAAGGCCGGGACGGCATCTCATTTGTTGCGCCAGCAGCGGATCTTGATCAGCATTCTCCTACGCCGCCTCCGCGCTCGCGCCGTGCGCGTGGGTTGCGATCGCATCGATAATCTCGGACCATATCCGGATCGGCAACGCATGCCCCATGCCGTCGATCATCATCAGCTTTGCGTTCGGGATCGAGGCCGCCGTATCCCTGCCGCCGGCGGGATGCACCAGCGGATCTTTGGTGCCATGAATGACCAACGTCGGTGCCTTGACCGCGTGCAGCCGCGCCTTTCGGCTGCCGGAGGCGAGGATCGCCCGTAACTGCCGGCCGACACCCGCGGCGTTGAGGCCGCGCGCGAAGCAGCGCTCGGCCAGCGCCCGGTCGCGTGCCTCATCCTCGGGAAAGGAGCCGGCGCGCAGCAGCTTCCAGGTCCGCGCGAACCGCGCGAGATATTCTTCCTTGGTCCGCGGCGGCGGCGCCATCAGTAACGCCGCCATCTCCCGGGTCGGCGGCGGGATGCGCGGATTGCCCGTGGTCGACATGATCGATGTCAGCGAGCGCACACGCTCGGGGAATGACAGCGCGATTTCCTGGGCGATCATGCCGCCCATCGAGGCACCGACCAGATGTGCCGACGCAATGCCGAGCGCATCCATCAGCCCGACCGTATCCATGGCCATGTCGATCAGCCGGTAGGGCGCGGCGACGGGAATGTGAAACAACCGCAGCTTGATCAACTCGAACGGCGTCAGCCGCTTGCCGCCCTGCAGTGTGCTTGATTGGCCGATGTCGCGATTGTCGAAGCGGATGACGCGGAAGCCGCGTGCAGCCAGTTGCTGGCAGAATTCATCATCCCAGATCACCATCTGGGCGCCGAGACCCATGATCAGGAGCAGTGGCTCGGCGGTGGGATCGCCGAAGATCTCGTAGCAGATGTCGACGCCATTGGCCCGGGCGAGCTGCGGTGGCTGATGAGCGGATGAGGTCACGCTAAAGATCCATCTTGGAACGCGGGAACAGCTCTATCGCATGGTTTCCGCCAAGAACAGAAGCGGCCAGACCGACAAGGTTTTCGCAGTGTTGCAGCTGCGTGGTATCATTTCGATATGAGTTCCAGTGACCCCTTGTTGATCGGCGCGAAGGAGAATGCCGATGGTGGACAAGCCTGACGACGCAATCGCAATGTGGCAGCAGATGGTCGGCGAGATGCAGAAGGGTTTTCGCGCCTTCGGCGACCAACTCTCTCGCGGATCTTCAGACCGGATGGTGTCGGGTTCGGACAATGCGCACAGGCAAATGGCCGATCTCATGGAGAGCTATTTTGCAGGCATGAACCTACCGAGCCGGGCGCAGATCCATGCACTGGCCGACCGGTTGCAGGCGATCGAGAGCGAGCTGAGCGATATCAAGGCGCTTCTGCACGAGGCCGTGATGAACTCGAGACCGACGCAGGACGCGCCAAAGCCGTCGCCGGCCCGTCCGAAACGCCCGACTCAGGCCAAGTCCCCAGCCGATTCGGAGCGGAAAGGTCGCGGCCGCGGTTCCCGAGAATGATGATAAGGAGGAATGATTTTGGTGCGTCGCAATATTTATGTTGCAATGCACCATTTATCGTGGCATAAGGATCGCGCCCCGGGCCTGCACGGCCGGGGTGAGCCCATAGCTCAGCCAATTGAGGATGGAGAGACCCATGACCACCGAAACCAATTTCTTGTTCGACAACGTAAAACAGGCCTTTGCGCCGGTCGCCGAGGCGCTGAAGAACCTGCAGACCGCGAACGTGCCCGAAGGCGCGCGCGAATTCGTCAAGCAGACCGTCTCGACCGCCAGGGAGCGCACCGCGACCGCCTTTGCGGAGTCGGAGAAGGTCACTGCCGCAATCGAGACCGCGGTCGTCGGCAGCGTCAGCGAGGCTGCCAAGCTCGGCCGCAACATCCAGCAGGTGATTCACGAGGACGCTGAAGCTTTCTTCGATGGGATCGGCCGGCTTGCGGCGGCTAATTCGTTCAGCGAAGCGCTCCAGATCCAAGGCGAGCTGGTGCGGGCGCGCAGCGAAGCGGTGCTCTCGCGGGCCAAGTCGGCATCCGAATATGTCGGCAAGCTCGTCACCGAAGGTGCGAAGACCGCGCAGGACAATTTCGCCAAGGCGACCGGCGCCGCCGTCTGATCGCGCGTTCGCGTATCCACGATAGCTTTCAGGCCCGCATCTCGCGGGCCTTTCTTTTTGGGCTGCAGTCAATAGATCAGCGTGAAGCTGCTCCTTGAAGCTCCGTCATTGCGAGCGAAGCGACGTGTCCGCCGAAGCCCAAAGGGCGAAGGCGGAAGCAATGCAAATTATTTTGAAAGTCTGGATTGCTTCGTCGCTGGCGCTCCTCTCAATGACGGACGAAATGCCCGCCCATGCGAGATCCCACATTGTCGATGGCCACACTCCAAATGCACGGCGACGCCGCCCGCGCGGTCGATCTGCGCCGGGTGAAGCGGCAGGCGACGCTCGTGCTGTCGAGCATGCTCGCGCTGTTCGTCGTCGCCAGGCTGCTGTCGCATCTGCATCCGGCATTCGGTTTTGTCGCGGCCTTTGCGGAAGCGGCGACCATCGGCGGTCTCGCCGACTGGTACGCCGTGGTGGCGCTATTCCGGCATCCGCTGGGCTTACCGATCCCGCATACCGCAATCATTCCCAGCAATCAGCAGCGCATCGCCGACAAGCTCGGTGAATTCATCGAGCTGCATTTTCTCGAAGCCGCGCCGGTCGAGGCCAAGCTGCGCGAGATCGATTTCGGCGCGTTCATTGCCGATTGGCTGCGCGATCGCAAGCGCAGCGGCGATCTGGCCAGCTTTGCGCTGAGCCTGCTGCCGGAGGCGGTGTCGGCGACCGAAAGCTCGGGGCTCGCTGCCTTCATCAGCCGCCGCGTCATGGGACAGCTGCAAGCGATCGACCTCGCGCCGCTGGCCGGCAGCACCGTGCATGCCTTCGTCGCGCAGGGCCGCCACAAGGGCTTGCTCGACGATCTCCTGCGCATCGTGCACCGGACGCTGAACGAACCGGAGACGCTGGCGATCCTGCGCGAGCGGATCCGCGCCGAGCTGCCGACCCTGCTCAGGCTTTACCGCGCCGACAAGTTCGTGCTGAACCGGATCGTCGCCTCCGCCGGCGCCTTTTTCGAGGAGGTGCGGAGCGATCCCCAGCATCCATTCCGCGGCGAGTTCGACCGCATGCTGCTGGCCTTTGTCGACCGGCTCGGCAGCGATCCCGCCACCTCCGGCTGGATCGCGGGCCTGAAGCGCGACCTGCTGGCGCGGCCCGAGCTTGCCGACCTGCTGCGCAACATCTGGGCCAATGTGCAAAACTTCCTCGCGCGCAGCGCCTCCGGGGAAAGCCAAGTGTTGCGCAATCATCTGGCGGGCATGCTGGTCCGGGCAGGCGAGCTGCTCGCCACCGACGCCGAGCTGCGCGGCGAGATCAATGCCGGCATGGTCACCGTGCTCGGCCGCATCGTCGCCGAGCAGAAGAGCGGCGTCTCCACCTTCATCTCCGACCAGGTCAAGTCCTGGAACATGTCGCAGCTGATCTCGCTGATCGAGCTCAATATCGGCCGCGACCTCCAATATATCCGCTTCAACGGCACGCTGATCGGCGGGCTCGCGGGCCTTGCGCTCTACACCGCGGAAGTCTTGCTGCGGCTTCTCTGATCGGCCGATTTCTCGAAATCATGAAATCACGCTATGCGTGAGCCATGTCGCAGCCTCTGTCACGCATCATCGATCAGCTCAAGCGCGAGCCGTCGCGCACCGGCTCTATCATCATTACGGTGTTTGGCGATGCCATCGTGCCGCGCGGCGGCGCGGTCTGGCTTGGCACCTTGCTCGCCTTCTTCGAAGGCCTCGATATCGACGGCAATGTGGTGCGCACCGCGATGTCGCGGCTGACCGCCGAAGGCTGGTTTGCGCGCAGCAAGGTCGGCCGCAACAGCTTCTACCGGCTCGAGCGCAAGGGCGAGCAGACCTTCGCAGCCGCGACCCGTCACATCTACGATCCCCCACCGGCGGAATGGAACGGGCGCTTCGACCTGCTGCTGATCGGGGGCGTCGAGGCCCGCGAGACCGCGCGCGACGCATTGAAGAATGCGGGCTTCGGCAATCCATTGCCGGGCGTGTTCGTGGCGCCGGACGGACTGCCGGTTCCGCCGGAGGCTGATGGCGCAATCCGGCTCGACGTCTCGGCCGCGCCTGACATGGCGCGTCGGCTGCTGGCCGAAAGCTGGATGCTCGACCGCACGGCGGAAGCATATGCGAAGTTCACCGCGACCTTTGCGCCGCTGCAGGCCTGGCTGAGCCGGGACGCGGCCCTGTCCGATGCCGATGCTTTCACCGCGCGCATTCTGCTGATCCATTACTACCGGCGCATCGTGCTGCGCGATCCGCTGCTGCCCGCCGAACTGCTGCCGAAGTCCTGGCCGGGGCGGGAGGCGCGGGCGCTCTGCGGGACGATCTACCGGACGCTGCTGCCGGCCTCGGAACGCTGGCTGGATGCGCATGCCACCGCTGACAATGGTCCGCTGCCGGCGGCCGGGGAGAATCTGGCGCGCCGCTTCGAGAGCTGACGGTGTCTTGTAAAATATTACAAGACTATGTTGCTCAATTCGTATTCTGTTATATATTGGTGGCAACCGAGTCCTGGGAGGACGCCGTATGTATACGCAGGCGCTGAACGCGCCCGAGGAGGGCACTCTCATCGAGGACGCGTCCAATAAGGATGCAGTGCGCGCCGCGAATTTTCAGGCGCGCGTCGATGCGGAAGAGCGCATCGAGCCCAATGACTGGATGCCGGCGGCCTATCGCAAGACGCTGACCCGGCAGATCTCCCAGCACGCCCATTCCGAAATCGTCGGTATGTTGCCCGAGGGCAATTGGATCACCCGCGCGCCGAGCCTGCGCCGCAAGGCCGCGCTGCTTGCCAAGGTGCAGGACGAATGCGGCCATGGGCTCTATCTCTACGCCGCCGCCGAGACGCTCGGCGCCTCGCGCGAGGAGCTGGTCGACGCCATGCTGGCCAGCAAGGCGAAGTACTCCTCCATCTTCAACTATCCGACCCTGACCTGGGCCGATATCGGCGTGATCGGCTGGCTGGTCGACGGCGCTGCGATCATGAACCAGATTCCGCTGTGCCGCTGCTCCTACGGGCCGTATGCGCGCGCGATGATCCGCGTCTGCAAGGAGGAATCCTTCCACCAGCGCCAAGGTTACGAGATCATGCTGACCCTGTCGCGCGGCAGCGATGAACAGAAGGCGATGGCGCAGGATGCGCTGAATAGGTGGTGGTGGCCGGTGCTGATGATGTTCGGGCCGCCCGACGGCGCGAGCCAGCACAGCGACACTTCGACGAAGTGGAAGATCAAGCGTTTTTCCAACGATGAGCTGCGGCAGAAATTCATCGATGCGACCGTGCCGCAAGCGCAATATCTCGGGCTGACCATTCCCGATCCCGCGATGACGCAGGACGCGGACGGCCATTGGATCCACGGACCGATCGACTGGAATGAGTTCAAGCAGGTGCTGGCCGGCAACGGCCCGTGCAACCGCGATCGCATCGCGGCGCGTCGCAAGGCGCATGCAGAGGGCGCCTGGGTGCGCGAGGCTGCCGCCGCTTACGCCGCGAAACGCAAGCTCCGCCAGACCGCGCAGGCGGCGGAATAAGGGAGGTCACCATGGCCACACCGAACACGCCACTGTGGGAGGTCTTCATCCGCAGCCGCAACGGGCTCGCGCACAAGCATTGCGGCTCGCTGCACGCGGCTGATGCCACCATGGCTCTGCAGGCCGCGCGCGACGTCTACACCCGCCGCGGCGAGGGCCTGTCGATCTGGGTGGTGCCGTCGAGCGCGATCACCGCCTCCGATCCCGCCGACAAGGGCATGCTGTTCGAGCCGGCCGAGTCGAAGATCTACCGGCATCCAACGTTCTACGACGTGCCTGACGAAGTCGGGCATATGTGATTTTGCCGACTATTATTGGTTCGTCATGGCGAACGAAGCGAAGCATCCAGAGCTGAGCAAAGAATCTGGATTGCTTCGTCGCTGACGCTCCTCGCAAATGGCGGCGAGACAGTTGCACTTTCAGGAACCAGCATGACCGCCCCCTCCATCACCGTCACCGAAACCCCGCTGGTGCTCTACGCCTTGCGCCGGGCTGATGACGCGCTGATCCTCGGCCATCGCCTGTCGGAGTGGTGCGGCCATGCCTCGATGCTGGAAGAAGACATGGCGCTCTCCAACATCGCGCTCGATCTGATCGGGCAGGCGCGTGCGCTCTACGCTTACGCCGCCGAAATCGAAGGCAGGGACAACGACGAGGACAAGCTCGCTTATCTCAGGGACGTCAGGCAGTACCGCAATCTGCTGCTGGTCGAGCGGCCCAACGGCGACTTTGCCCAGACCATGGTGCGGCAGTTTTTCTATTCTGCCTTCGCCGATCCGTACTGGCAGGGCATGATGAGCTCGCGTGACGCAACCCTCGCCGCGATCGCGGCGAAGTCGGAAAAGGAGAGCGCCTATCATCTCCGCCACGCAAGCGAATGGATCATCCGGCTCGGCGACGGCACCGATGAGAGCCATGCTCGCGCGCAAGGCGCGATCGACGATCTCTGGGCCTTCACCGGCGAGATGTTTTGCGTCGATGATGCGGAGCGGGGTCTGATCGATGCCGGTGTCGCCGTCGATCCGCTGGCGCTGAAGGCCAAGTGGCTGGCCACACTGTCAGAGGTCGTGCGCGAGGCGACGTTGACGCTACCCGGGACTAGCTGGATGCAGCAGGGCGGCCGCGATGGGCGCCACAGCGAGCATCTCGGTCATCTCCTGAGCGAGCTGCAACACATGCAGCGCAGCTTTCCGGGCGCAACATGGTAGCGGTAGCGACCAGTGACAATAACTTGTGGCAGCGCGCCTGGGACGCGGCAGCCGCCGTGACCGATCCCGAAATCCCGGTGCTTAGCATCGCCGATCTCGGCGTGCTGCGCGAGGTGACCCTGCGCGACGATGGCCGCGTCGAGGTCGAAATCACCCCGACCTATTCCGGCTGTCCGGCCATGAACATGATCGCGGTCAACGTCGCACTCGCGCTGGACTGCGCCGGCTTTCCGGATGCGACGGTGCGCACCGTGCTGTCGCCGGCCTGGACCACCGACTGGATGAGCGACGCCGGCCGCCGCAAGTTGCGGGAGTACGGCATCGCGCCGCCGAAGCCGTCAGGATCGCGCCGCGCGCTGTTCGGTGTCGAGCAAGTCAGTTGCCCGCAATGCGGATCGGACGATACCGAGCTGCTTTCCGAATTCGGCTCGACCTCCTGCAAGGCGCTGTGGCGCTGCAAGGCCTGCCGCGAGCCGTTCGATTATTTCAAGTGTCACTGACATGTCCACGCCGCGCTTCCACCGTCTCACCGTCAATGACATCAGGCGCGAGGCCGCGGACGCGGTATCGATGACCTTCGTCATCCCCGACGAGCTCGCCTCCGACTATCGCTTCGTGCCCGGGCAATATCTGACCTTGCGCACCACGCTCGGCGGCGAGGAGGTGCGGCGGTCCTATTCGATCTGCTCCGGGCCTGACGACGGCGAGATCCGCATCGCGGTGAAACGCGTCGATGGCGGTGCGTTCTCCGGCTTCGTCATCGATGAGCTGAAACGCGGCGATGCGCTGGACGTGATGACGCCGACAGGCCGGTTCGGCATCGCGCCAACGCCCGACCAGGCGCGCATTCATGTCGGCTTCGCCGCCGGCTCCGGCATCACGCCGATTTATCGATCGTGAAAACTATGCTGGCGCGCGAACCGCTCAGCCGCTTCTTCCTGTTCTACGGCAATCGCACCGCCGAGGGCATGCTGTTTCGCGGCGAGCTCGAGGCGCTGAAGGATCGGTTCATCGAGCGGCTGTCGGTGTTCCACGTGATCTCCGGCGAGGAGCAGGACATTCCGATCCTGCACGGCAGGCTTGATGACGAGAAGGTGCGGGTATTGTTGCGCTCGCTGGTGCCGGCCGCTGAGGTCGATCACGTCTTCATCTGTGGTCCCACGGGAATGAGCGAGGCGGTGGAAGCTACCTGTCGCGAGCTCGGCATCGCCGCTGGTTGCATCCATGTCGAGCGCTTCGTCTCGGAATTCGGCGGCAGGCCGCGCGCGAAAGCCGTGGTGCCCGTATCGGCGCCGCCGAAGGCGATCGCCGCGCTGATCATCGACGGCAAGCGGCGCGAGGTGCCGGTTGCCGACGGCGAGGCGATCCTCGATGCCGCCTTGCGCGCCGGCATGGATCTGCCGTTCGCCTGCAAGGGCGGCATGTGCTCGACCTGTCGCGCCAGGCTGGTCGAGGGCGAAGCGCCGATGGAGCTGAACTATTCGCTGGAGCCGTGGGAGTTGAAGGCAGGCTTTGTCCTGACCTGTCAGGCGAAGCCTGTGACTGACAGAGTTGTGGTCGATTACGACCAGATGTGACGCTCATAGTTTAGGCGCCGGCGCCGTTCCCAGGATCGTCTCGATCGCAAGCCCGAGGCCTAACAACTTGCCATCGCTGCCGACAGGCCCGTCGATCTCGAGCCCGACGGGAAGTCCGCTTGCGGTCATGCCTGCATAGAGCGACAGGCCTGGCAGGCCGGCATTGCTGCCGGGATCGGTGTTGCGGATGATGGTGTCGAACACCGGCACCGGCGCGCCGCCGCTGATCGACATTTCGCCGGAGCACTTCTCGAGATCGATCAGAGGGGCAGGGGCAATGGTGGTCGGAAACAGGATGCCGTCGAGCCGGTGCTCGCGGAAATAGTCGGCGTATAATTTCTGCAGCGCCGGCCGCTGCACGCCGATGGCATCGGGATAGGCTGCGCCGAACGCATCCGCCGTGATCGCGCCGAAGGCGCCGGCAACATCGGGGCTTGCGATCATTGCCGTAATATCGGCCAAGGTGATGCCTTCGATGCCTGACGCCACGAGGTAGGCGGGAATGTCCTCGATCGGCTCATGCAGCGCCACTGCGAATGAAACCTTGCCGTTCTGCTCGAACACATTGGGAATATCGGCGTCGACCAGCTCGACGCCGGCATCCCTCAGTCTGTCGCAAGCGGCACGCATCACCGTCTCGACCTCGCGGTCGAGGCCGCTCCAGAATGAAGCAGGAATGCCGAGACGCTTGCCGCGCAACGGCTCGGGGTGTGCCATCGCGCTTCCCGTGATGACGGAGTCGAGCAACGCGACATCGGCGACGGTGCGCCCCATGGGGCCGACGGTGTCGCGGGTGCGGCTGATCGGCACCACCTGATTGGCATCGTCGTAGCGCCGCTCGGCGCCGCCGTTGCCGACCGATGGCCGCAGGCCGACCGTGCCGGTCAGCGCCGCCGGCACCCTGGTCGAGCCGCCGGTGTCGGAGCCGAGGCCGCAGGTGACGATACGCGCCGCGATCGCAGCCGACGTGCCGCCCGAGGAGCCGCCTGGAATGCGGTCGGGATCATAGGGGTTGCGCACGGGACCTGCGAACGGCGACAGATTGGTGCTGGTGATGCCGAAGGCCAGCTCATGCATGTTGGCCTTGCCGATCATGACGGCACCTGCATCGAGCAGCTTTTGCACCGACGGCGCATTGCGTTTCGGACGCGCACGCCGCAGCGCCGACGTGCCGCCGGATGTCGGCAACTCTGATGTGTTGATGTTGTCCTTGATCACCACGGGCAGGCCGGCCAGCGGTCCCGTGATCTCGCCGGCATCGATCTTGGCCGCAGTCGCCAGCGCGCCCTCATGGTCGATGATGATCAGCGCATTGAGCTCCTTCAATTGCTCAGCGCGCTCGAGCGCCGCGCGTGCGGCGTCGGTCGCGGTGATCTTCTTGTCGCGGATAGCGGCAATGATCTCGGCGGCGGTGGCGGAGGTGAAGTCGACCATTTCTTGCTCCCGTGAGGAGGACGGATCAGGCGATCTTATGCTGCCGATGGCCGCTTGAGGAGCGCCCCGCCTTCAATCCTTCGGGCGCTTGTCGCGCAGGCGCTTGGCTTTGCCGAGCGAGCGCTCCAGCGTGTCGGGCGCGACCACTTGCACTTTCGCGGTGAGGCCGATCGTGTTTTTGATATGGGCGACGATGCGCTCGGCATGCTCAGCGACCCGGCCGCCGTCCCAGCTCTCGGGTCGCGCCTCGGCGAAGATGGTCAGCTCGTCCATGCGGCCTTCGCGCGTCAGCTCGAGAATGAAATGGCCGCCGCACCAGTCGGTCGCGAGCAGCATCTCCTCGATCTGGGTCGGGAACAGATTGACCCCGCGCAGGATGATCATGTCGTCGGAGCGGCCCGTCACCTTTTCCATCCGTCGCATGCCGGGGCGCGCGGTGCCCGGCAGCAGCCGCGTCAGGTCGCGGGTGCGATAGCGAACAACCGGGAAGGCTTCCTTGGTCAGCGAGGTGAAGACTAATTCGCCGATCTCGCCGTCGGGCAGCACCGCGCCGGTGTCGGGATCGATCACTTCGGGATAGAAATGATCCTCCCAGATGTGCAGCCCATCCTTGGTTTCGAGGCACTCCTGCGCGACGCCGGGGCCGATCACCTCGGAGAGGCCGTAGATGTCGGTCGCGTCCATGTCGAACGCGTCCTCGATCTCGGCGCGCATCGCATTGGTCCAGGGCTCGGCGCCGAAGATGCCGAGCTTGAGCGAAGACTGCCTGGGATCGAGCTTCTGCCGCTTGAACTCGTCGAGGATCGCCAGCATGTAGCTCGGCGTCACCGTGATGATGTCGGGCCGGAAATCGTTGATGAGCTGCACCTGCCGTTCGGTCATGCCGCCGGAGACCGGCACCACGGTGCAGCCGAGCTCCTCCGCGCCGTAATGCACGCCGAGCCCGCCGGTGAACAGGCCGTAGCCATAGGCATTGTGGATGATCATGCCGCGCCGGCCGCCGGCAGCGCGAATCGAGCGCGCCATCACCTGCGACCACGTCGCGATGTCGGCTTTGGTGTAGCCGACCACGATCGGCTTGCCCGTGGTGCCGGAGGAAGCATGGACGCGCACCAGCTGCTCGCGCGGAACAGCGAACATGTTGAACGGATAGTTGTCGCGCAGGTCTGTCTTCACGGTGAACGGGAACTTGGCGAGATCGGCCAGCTCACGGAAATCGGTGGGATGCACGCCATGCGCATCGAAGGCGCGCTTGTAATGCGCGACGTTGTCGTGGGCATGCTTGAGCGACCAGGCGAGCCGCTTGGTCTGCAGCGCGATCATCTCGTCGCGCGAGGCACGCTCGGCATCGTCCAGCTCAGGCTGATAGCTGCCAGAGCTGGATCGCAGCTTGTTCAAAGCCATGGCGTGTGTCCTCCTGCAGTTCGATCGCTTCGTCGCGATGGCCTATGTCGGATCGTCGGTCTGTCCTGTCGCCACCAGCGTGCCGCCGATGCTGCGCGAATGGCCGCGAAACTCGGCGATCACGCTGTTGCCGGCGCTGACGCGCACGTCATAGATGCCGGAGCGGCCACTCCGCGAGATCTCGCGCGCCTCTGCGATCAGCCGATCGCCGAGCTTGCCGGGACGGATGAAGGTGATGTTGCCTTGCGCCGCCACGGTGCGCTCATTGTGCGAGTTGCAGGCAAAGGCGAAAGCGGAATCGGCCAGCGTGAAGATGAAGCCGCCATGGGCGATGCCGTGGCCGTTCACCATGTGCGGCTGGATCGTCATCGCAAGCGTCGCGCGGCCCGGGCCGATCGCTGTGATCTCCACGCCGAGCCCCTGGCTGGCGCGATCCTCTTGCCACATGGCGTCGGCACAGGCCCGCGCCAGCGCATCGGGCGAAAATGTCGCCTTGGCCGTCACTGCCGGACCTCCTGCCGCCGGAATATCTTCGCTGGCGAAGCCACGGCGTTCTCTCCCGATGATGCTTGTTGGAACACGCATCTTGACTTAGTTAAGTCTGTATCGTGACCAAGATTCCGCGCGCGTCAAGCGGAAGCCGGTTGACCAGTATCGCAAGGATTCCTGGAGTGTCAGATCCCGCCACCATCGCCGTTCTGGCAGGTCTCATCATCGGTCTCGTTTATGGCGTGGTCGGCCTTGCTCAGCGGCTTCTGCATGATGAGCTCGCTACGCGGCTGGTGGGCCGAGGGTGACACCAGGCTGGTGCGCAGCTATGCGCTGGCGATGGGCACGGCTATTGTTGCAACGCAATTGCTGGCGGCGGAGGGCATGGTCGATCTCGGCAAGTCGATTTACCTGCAGGCCAGCTTCTCGGTGCCGGTGATGTTCCTGGGCGGGGCACTGTTCGGCTACGGCCAGGTGCTGTCGAATGGCTGCGGCTCGCGGGCGCTGGTGCTGCTCGGCCGCGGAAATCTGCGCTCCTTTGTCGTCGTCATCGTGCTCGGCATCGTCGCCGAGATGACCTTGAAGGGGCTGATCGCGCCGCTGCGCATTGCGCTGGTTCAGCTGTCGCAGACCACCGCGACCGCCACTTCGCTGCCCGCACTGCTGTCGAGCGGCGGGCTGCACGGCACGGCTGCGCGTCTGTTGCCGACCATCCTGGTCGGCGGTGCACTTATTGCGTTTGCCTTCGCGCATCAGCCGTTCCGTCGTGCGCCCGGCCAGATCGCGGCCGGCCTCGTAGTCGGGCTGCTGGTCGCGGCGGGGTGGTATGCAACCGGCTATCTCGGCAATGACGATTTCAATCCTGTCGCGGTGACCTCGCTCACCTTCATCGCGCCGATCGCCGACACGCTGCAATATGCGATGCTCTCCACCGGGCTGACGCTCAATTTCGGCATCGCCACGGTGGCCGGCGTGTTCGCGGGCAGCCTGGTGACGGCGCTCGTCACCGGCCGCTTCAAGCTCGAAGGCTTCAATTCGCCACGCCACATGCTGCGCTCGGCTTCCGGCGCGGCGCTGATGGGCGCCGGCGGCGTGATGGCGTTCGGCTGCTCGATCGGGCAGGGGCTCACCGGCATCTCGACCCTGGCGCTGACGTCGTTCGTCGCGGTCGCCGGCATCCTGGCCGGTACCGCGCTCGGCCTGCGCGGCGGTGCGTTGCGGGTTCAGCCGCTGGTGGTCGAACCCGCGCGCTGAACTTATTCGGCCCGGCGCGTCACGATGCGGACTTCCGAGGTGAGGGTGCGGTGCACCGGGCACTTGTCGGCGATCTCCATCAGTCTCGCGCGCTGCGTTTCGTCGAGCGCGCCTTCCATCGCGATCACGCGCTCCATCTGGTCGAGCATGCCGTCCTTGGTCTCGCATTCGGCGCAGTCTTTCGCGTAGATCTTGCTGTGCTTCAGCGTCACCGTGACGCGATCGAGCGGCAGCGCCTTGCGGTCGGCATAGAGCCGCATCGTCATCGAGGTGCAGGCGCCGAGGCCCGCGAGCAGGAAATCGTACGGGCCGGGGCCGCTATCATCGCCGCCGGCCGCGACCGGCTCGTCGGCGATCAGATGATGCGGTCCGATCGCAACCGTCTGCTGGAATTTGCCGGCGCCGGTCTCGCGCACCACGACCTCGCGCGGCGCGGCGCTGCCGGCGGCCGGCTGCAGCGGCGCAGGCGTATCGACATAGCGGCTGGCCCAGGCTGCGATCACGCCGGCGACATAGCCGGCATCCTTCCGGTCGCTCACCAGATGGTCGGCGGAATCGAGCGAGACGAAGCTCTTGGGATGCTTGGCGGCGACGAAGATCCGGGTGGCGTTGTCGATCCCGACGGTGTCGTCGACAGGCGAATGCATCACCAGCAGCGCCTTGTGCAGATGGGCGATCTTGTCCATCAGCCTGTGCTCGGCGACGTCGTCGAGCAGGGCGCTGCTGATGCGGAAGGGGCGGCCGGCGAGCGAGACTTCGGCTGTGCCGTTGGCGCGGATCTCCGCGATCTGGTCCTTGAAGTGGCCGGTGATATGCGCGGGATCGGACGGGGCGGCGATCGTGACCACCGCCCTGGCCTCCGGAATTTCGCTCGCTGCGGCGAGCACCGCGGCGCCACCCAGGCTGTGGCCGATCAGGAGCGCGGGTGCGGCGCGCGTCTCGCGCAGATGCGCGGCGGCGCGCACCAGATCGGCGACGTTGGAGGAGAACGTGGTATTGGCGAAATCGCCTTCGCTGGAGCCCAAGCCCGTGAAGTCGAACCGCAGCACCGCAATCCCCTGCGCGGCGAGCGCCATGGCGATGCGCCGCGAGGCGTGGGTATCCTTGCCGCAGGAGAAGCAATGCGCAAACAGCGCAGTAGCGCGCGGCGCGCCGTCGGGCAGGTCGAGCGCGGCGGCGAGCTTGTGACCGCCTGCGCTTTCAAATTGGAAACGTTCGGTCGGCATCGGGGGTCCCCCAATCGTTGTATTTTCTGCCGCGGTAGAAGGCGATGACACCGCATCGTTTCACATTGTCATATAGCAGATATGATTACACACGCAGATATGATGGCGCGTTCTCGCGGCATGCACGGCCCGAGTTTTGCGGACATTCGCCCCCAGGAATCGGAGAGGGCGCAGGGAAGGCCGGGAGCCTGCCGCCCCCATGGCCCGCCTGCGGAAAAAATGCAGGCGGCAGAACCACAGGTACGGCTGAGGACATCCCGGCCTTCCCTGCGCGATGGTTTGAACGGCTTATACGTGCTCTCTCCGGGGAACGGCTCTGTTGCCCCCGTCATCGCGATGCGCGTCATGCACCGCGACTTAGCGCCAGCACCGCGGCGCCAAGACCACACGATTTCGCCGTGCGCACCGGATCGTTCGTCCGCATGGACAACCATGCTGCAACCCGTTGCGCCCATCGCATCCCGCGCTCAACGTCCGTGACGATCGCGATACGCCCCTGCAATGAGGCGGGATGGGCAGGATCAAATCACGATTTTCAGAAAAATGCAAGGAGAATGTTTTCAGGCCGGAGGCTGGACAAACGAACCAAATCATTTGGTCCCAAGTAAGGCTCCGCTGTCGTCGTCCGCGAAGGCGAACGATCCAGTACGCCCGTGATGCATTTTGTTCGATCTGTTCTGTCGCAGAGTACTGGATGCTTCGCCTACGCGGAGCATGACAACGTTGGAGATGGCAAGAACTCGCCGCCGCGATGGCCGATTTCAAGGCATCGTATAGGCTGCGCCGGCGTTTGCGCTACACGTGGCGCGATGATCACTCGCGAGGCGGCAACAGCTGGATTTCCTGGTCGCCGGCCCGGACCGCGGATCGAAGGTCCTGAGCGACAAGATCGGAAATCCATTGGACAAGGGCCGGCAGGCCTTCGGATTTCGCCTGGCGGCGCAGCTCGGGCAGGTCCCGCTCGTGCGCCGTTCCCACCTTGATGTGGAGACGTTCGTAAGGCACCTCGCCGTCTGGTGGTCGATAGCGCGCATCGAACAGACGCCTGCCGTGGCTGCGAACGAGATGGATGTGAATGCCGCCGAGACTTGCCGCGGTCAGTGCATTGAGGATCACGGATGGCTTGAGAAGATAGCCGTAGCCCTTCGGTATTTTGCCCGTCTCTGAAGTGAATTCCATGCGATACGTCCGGCGCTCTCGGAAATTGCGGTGACACTATCGGACTGCACCCACCGAGTGAGACGCGGATCGTCCGCCACGCGGGACTTGGTGTCCCGGGTATCGCTGCGCTCACCCGGGCTACAGTTCGCTCTATCTACAAAGGACGATCAATCCGAATAGCGCTGCTCGGCCCAGGGATCACCGCGATTGTGATAGCCGCGCACTTCCCAATAGCCGGGCTTGTCGGAATCGAGAAACTCGATCGCCTTCAGCCATTTGGCGCTTTTCCAGAAATACAGATGCGGAACGATCAGCCGCACCGGGCCGCCATGCTCTTGGCTGAGCGGCTGGCCGGACCAGCTATGCGCAAGCAGCGCGTCGGCTGCCGCGAAATCGTCCAGCGCGAGATTGGTGGTGTAGCCGTCATAGGAATGCAGCACGACGAAATCGGCTTCGTCGCGTGGGCGGCAGGCGGCGAGCAGGTCGCGCGTCGCGAGCCCTTCCCATTGGTTGTCGTAGCGCGACCAGGTGGTGACACAATGAATATCGGAGACGAACTGGCGCTGCTCCTGCGCGAGGTATGCCTTGAAATCCCAGTACAGCGGATTTTCCACCGCGCCATAGACATCGAGCCGCCAGCGCTCGCGCGAGATCGTCGGCGTCAACCCGAGATCGAGCACGGGCCAGTCCTTGGTCAGGTGTTGGCCCGGCGGCAGCCGTTGTTCGTCGGGCCGCACGACCGTACCGGTGAGAAACTTGCCCTCGCGCGCCCAGCGCGCCTTGCTGCGCGTCAACTTGCTCTCAGGGGGCGGCTGGTCTTCACCGGCCATCTTCTATCTCTCCCTCACTCGTGCCGATGCATCGCGGATGCGTGCTTGGTGTCGCGCATAGTCGCGTCAATCAGCAGCGACAGGAAGCTTACGCCGGACAGATCCTACGGGTCATGTCCGGCTTCGACATGGACATCCTGACAAGCTCTCAGGGAGAAGTCTAGATTGTCAAAACCTCAGAACAGCACGGGGAGCTGGCGCGGTCCGCGGACCGTGCCCTGCGACCATGTCACCTCGCCGTCCGGATCGAGCCGGAATTCGGGGATGCGCTTCAGCCACTCCTCGATCGCGACCGTCATCTCCATCCGCGCGAGGTTGGAGCCGACACAGCGATGGATACCGAGGCCGAACGCGGCATGCCGGTTTTCCTTGCGGTCCAGCACGATCTTCTCGGCGTCTGGGAATACCGCGGGATCGCGGTTGGCCGTCGGGAACGACAGCAGCACCATGTTGCCCGGCTTGACCGGACAGCCGCTGACCACGGTCTCCTTCATCACCTCGCGCGCCATCGTCACCGGCGAATAGGCCCGCAGCAGTTCCTCGATCGCGGTCGGCATCAGCGACGGATCGGCGGCGAGGCGCTTGCGATCGGCAGGCGTCTTCGCCAGGTGCCAGAGCGAGGCGCCGATGGCGCTCCAGGTGGTGTCGATGCCGGCGATCAGCAGCAGCCGCAGCGAGCCGATGACATGGGTGTCCTCCAACGGCGCGCCATTCGGCAGCTTGGCGTTCATCAGATAGGAGATCAGGTCGTCGGTCGGATTCGTCTTGCGCCGTTCGATCTCGGCGGCGAAATATTCGCTCATCTCGTCGACGGCCTGCAGCAGGGCGCTTTCGTCCTTGATGCCGAGCTCGAGAATGGCGTGGATCCATTTGATGAAGCGGTCGCCGTCCTTCTCGGGAATGCCGAGCATATGCGCGATGGTGCGCACCGGGACGTGCTTGGTGTAGCGCGCGGCCGCGTCGCACCGTCCGTCGGCGATGAACTCGTCGATCAGCTCGTTGCAGATCGCGCGCATGCGCGGCTCAAGCTTCGCGACCGCGGCCGGCGTGAACGGCGGCAGCAGCAGCTGCTTCGCCGGCTTGTGCACGGGCGGATCGGAGGTGATCGGTGGGGCGGCATTATTCTTGATTTCCGGCCGCTCGTCGCGCACCAGCACGCGGCGGGAGGAGAAGTGCTCGGTGTCGTTAGCGATCGCGCGCACCGCCTCGTAGGTCGTCGGCATGTAGCAGCCGAGAAAACGTTCGGTGTGGACCACCGGACTTGCGTTGCGCATCTCGTCCCAGATCGGAAACGGGTCCGCCGTCCATTTCGGATCGGTGTGGTCGAAGTCGTTGATCCAGTCGGTGACGGGCGGGTGCTGGGGCAGGGGGCTCGTGTCTTCGGACATGACAACTTCCTTTGGCGGCTTCCTTGGGCTGCTTGTTCAGCTGCTTGCGCTCAGGAATCGACAGGCGACGTCAAGTCGCGTCTATTCCTCGGTGACCTCGATGGCGAATTCCGGACAGTTGGCCCGCGCCAGATAGGCCTTGTCCTCGAGTCCTGCAGGCACGACACCGTCGCCGATCTCATGCGCATTGCCGTAGGCATCGAACTCGAACAGCTCCGGCGCCACGGCCTTGCAGCGGGCGTGCCCCTGGCATTTCACAGGATCGACGTGAACTTTGAGCTGCGGCATGAATTCAGAACTCCTTCGCGGTCGCGCCAGACGGCACGCGGGCGATCGCGTTTCGCTAATTTAACGCGTTGCAGCGCGGCGGGCCGGCTGTAAGTTATATGATATTACATTGCGCATAGCTGATATTGTCAAGCCGGAAAGATCAGCTGGACCGTCTGCCCATCAGCGCGAAAACGTCGCCAAAATAGCGCGAAAGTGCCAATCTTATGGGCTGCCGGTTCAAGGCGGTGGACGAGTTGCGCCGCCCCGCAACCAAGGTCACGATCTTCTACGGTTGCGATCTCCTGCGAGAGGGGGGCCGTTTCGTTCGATCAATTCGCTCCGAGCTCGTCGCGTCTTAAACGTTGGTATGGCTCCCGCATACCTTTTCATATCGGGGACTTACCTCGGTACAATTGAGCCGCGAACGCACGGTCTCTAGTCTTGCTTCTCGATTGCACACTGATTGCAGGCGAGGGAGTTGTTGCGGGGCCATCCGGCACGCGCGCCGTTTGGATCATCCGGCTGCCTGCCCTTGATCTCCGAACCGCTACGCGAGGATTATTGGCTCAATGACGGATTCCGCCAACATCGCATTGTTCATCGATGGCGCCAATCTCTATGCGACAGCCAAGACGCTCGGCTTCGATATCGACTACAGACGCCTGCTTCAGGAGTTTCAGAGCCGCGGCATGCTGCTGCGCGCCTTCTACTACACGGCGATCATCGAGGATCAAGAATACACTTCCATCCGCCCGTTGCTCGATTGGCTCGACTATAACGGCTATACGGTGGTGACCAAGTCAACCAAGGAGTTCATCGACGCCAGCGGCCGGCGCAAGTTGAAGGGCAACATGGATGTCGAGCTGGTCGTCGACGCAATGGAGATCGCAGAGCATATCGACCAGATGGTGCTGTTTTCCGGCGATGGTAGTTTTCGTCCTCTGGTCAAAGCCGTGCAGCGCCGCGGCGTCCGCGTCACTGTCGTTTCGACGATTGCCAGTCAGCCGCCGATGATTGCCGATGAGCTGCGTCGCCAGGCTGACGTCTTCATCGACCTCATGGAATTGCGGGCCAAAGTCGCAAGGCCGCTCATCGAGCGGCTGGTTCCGCGTGAGCCGCGCGCGGACGCTGTCGTGGGACCGGTCCAACAACGAGGCGTGATCAGTTCCTGAGCTGCGGTGTGCACCGCGTATTGGCAGCGCAGACGCGAGTCCCGGCGCCAGACGTGGAGCGGCAGCAGCTCGGGTTGCGTCTCACGCTGCCCTTCACGGCAGCCCTGCTTCCAGCGCGGTTTCGAGACATCTGATCAGGGTCGGCGCAGCGAAAGGCTTGGCCAGAAAGCACGTTGCTCCCGCCTTCATGGCCCTCGCGCGCAGGCTTTCATCGGGGAAGGCGGTGATGAAAATGAACGGCGCATCGTAATCCTTGGCGCGCATTGCCTGCGGCAGGTCCAGACCGCTCATGGCCGACATCTGCACATCGGCAATGACGCAGGACGTTTCGCCGAGATGCGGCGAGCGCAAGAATTCCTCAGCCGACGCAAAGGTATGAACCGTATAGCCGCGCGATCTCAGGAGATTGTTGATCGGCAACCCGGATCGAGGGATCGTCGTCAATGACCGAGATGACCGAAGGCGCGGGCAAGACGACCCTCCTGAGGCGGAAAGCCCAGGCTCTGCCGGCCCGTCGCAAGGTTGGGCTTGCGTGGTGAAATTGTAAAATCATACATAGGTTTGTAGGGGTGCATATCGGGAAGCCAATCCCGTCGGAGCGATGGCGCGCCGCATGCCGTTGTTTGCACGCCGTTTTGCCGCACGGCCGGTCGCCACGTATCATTACTGGCCCGCAGGCCCGCCTGACGGCTTGGCCGGACGAATACCAAGCGTCTCTGTCATTCTGATCAGATCCGCGAGCGATCGCGCCTGCATCTTCTTCATGATGTGCCCGCGGTAGATCTTGACGGTGATCTCGGCAAGGTCCGAGCTCCGCCGCGATCTGCTTGTTCATCAGGCCGGCGGCAACGAAGCCCAGCACCTCGCGTTCGCGGCTGCTCAAGCGTCTCGTATAGCGCCTGCAGGTTCGCGACGGCCTTGTCGGCTTCGCGCCGCTTGCGATCCTTGTCGATCGCGCTGACCACGGCGTCCAGCAGATCCTGGTCGCGGAACGGTTTGGTGAGGAAATCGACCGCTCCGCCCTTCATCGCCCGCACGGTCATCGGAATATCGCCGTGGCCGGTGATGAAGATGATGGGAATGTGAATGTTCGCCTTGCGCGAGCTCGGTCTGCAGATCGAGGCCGCTCAATCCGGGAAGGCGGATGTCGAGCACCAGGCAGCTCGCCACCTCGGGCAGCTTGCTTTTCAACAATTCGGCGGCCGAACCGAACGCCTCGACCTCGATGCCTACCGATTGAATGAGATTAGTGAGCGCCCGGCGCATCGATAGGTCGTCGTCGATGACGAAGACGATCGGTTCCTTTGACCGCTTCCTTGCCGCTCGCAGGCTCGGGCGGAGATTTCGGGTCGCTCGGTCACGCCGTATCCTCTTCGTGCACCGGCAGCACGAATTGGAAGGTCGCGCCGTCTCGCTCGTTGCGGGAAGCCGAAAGGCGTCCCTCGTGAGCTTCGACGATCGAACGGCAGATGGAAAGTCCCATGCCCATGCCGCTGGATTTGGTGGTGAAGAACGGCGTGAACATGCGTTCCGCGCTCGCGCTTCGGGGATTCCGACGCCGGTGTCCGCGACGGACAGGAATACCCTGCCGACTTCGTCCCGACCTGATCGGATCGTCAGTTCGCGCGGCCGATCCGCAACCGATTCCATGGCTTCCATCGCGTTGATCACCAGATTGATGATCACTTGCTGCAGTTGGACCCGATCACCAAAGACCCGGGGCAGATCGGGCGCGAAGCTCCAGCTTCAGCGATACTCCATGGCTGGAAAGCTCGCGCTGCATGAGCATCATGGCGTCGCGGGCAACGTCGTTGATATCGAGCATGACCTTCTCGATATCCGTCTTCTTCGCAAGCGCGCGGACGCGCCGGATCACCTCGCTCGCCCGGTTGCCGTCTTCGACGATCCATTCCACTGAGCGGCGAGCCGCGTCGAGATCGGGCGGATCGCGATCGAGCCAGCTCAGGCACGCTTCCGCATTGGCGATCACAGCAGCGAGCGGCTGGTTGATCTCATGCGCGATGGAGGCTGTCAGTTCGCCGAGGGTCGTGACGCGCGTTACATGGGCAAGCTCGGCTTGTGCTTTGCGCAGCGCCTGTTCGGCCTGATCGGCGCGAATGCTCGCGGTGATATCGGTGCTGACGCCGCGATACCCGAGAAACGCCCCGTTTGCATCAAAGACCGGCTTCCCGCTGGTACGGACGTAGATCGAAGAGCCCATCCGGTTTTCAGTGCGATACACCAGATCGCGGAAGGGCAGATGCGCTTCAAGCGTCGCACGATGCTGGCGCCATTTCTCGGGTTCCGATTCGAAGTCGCACGCAAGTTCCCAGCGCAGCATGCCCGTCGCCAGGGATCGCGGCCGCGGTGGTGTGCTCGGACAAATGCGTGACGCGGTGGTCCGGACCGGTCTCCCACAGCCAGTCAGAGGCTGTTTCGGCATAATCGCGGAAGCGCTGCTCGCTTTCGCGCAGCGCCAGAAAGGCCGCTTCCAGCCGTTCCCTTGCCGCGTATTGCTCCGTCACGTCCATATGCGTGCCCAGGATCTCGGTCACCTCACCGTCGTGGTCGAGCACGGGATGCGCCACCGAATGGATGCGCCTGGTTGCGCCGCCAGGCAGCACGATCCGAAAATCAAATTCGAACTCTCCGTGTTTTGCCTGGAGGGCTCTCCGCACCACGTCACCAAGCATTTGCAGGTCTTCCGCGGGAATACGCGCCTGGATCTCTTGCGCCGAGGCGCCTTGTTCGGGATGAAAGCCGAACAGGCGATAGATTTCGGCGGACCGGTAGGCGAAATCGTTGCGGCGCACATCCCACGACCAGCTGCCGGTGTGGCTCAGATGCTGGGCCTCTTCCAGGTAAGCTTCGCTGCGGCGTAGCCGCTGTTCCGCTTGCCTCGCGGCCGTGACGTCGGTCACTGCCCCGACGAACTCAAGCCTGCCGGTTGCATTGATCGTCGCGCGCGCCAAAACGTGCACTTGCTTCTCCGAGCCATCAGGCATGAGCAGCCGGTATTCGTGCTCGAAATCGTTGCCGTTGCGGGCCGCCTGATCGACGGTCCGTTGCACGGCGGCGCGGTCGTCCGGATGCGTGCGCTCGACGATCAGCTGAAGATTGGGCCGGGTCGCGGGGTCGTAGCCGAAGATCCGGAATGTCTCCGCCGTCCAGATGATCTCGCCAGTTGCGACCTGCCAGCCGAAGCTGCCGGTGTGGCTCAATCCCTGGGCATGAGCGAGATAGGCCTCGCTCTGCTGCAAGGCATGTTCGGTGCGCTTGCGTTCCGTGACATCCTCGCAGGCGATGAGGACGACGACCTTGCCGTCGGAGCGCCGCATCGTCTTGGCGTTCTCGCGCACCCACAGGAGCGAGCCGCTCTTCCTGATCTTCCTGATCTCCCAGGTGTGCGATTGACCAATCGTCTCCAGACAGACCGCGACGCATTTGCGCACGAATGCGCGGTCTTCCTCAAGAAACACGTTGAGCACTGACGTGCCGACCAGCTCCGCAACGGTGTAGCCGAGCTGTGCGGCACCAAACGTGTTCACGTTCAGCACGGTGCCATCTGCATCGACCATGAAATACATGACCGGATTGTGCTCGAAGACCTCACGCCATTCCCTTTCGCTGTCGAGCAATCTGGCTTGGCTGCGCCTGAGCTCTGCCTCGGCCTCGAGCGCGCCGTCCTTTTCCTGGCGCGCATTTCCGATCAGCCACGCCACGATCAGTCCGGTCAAGCAGAAGGCTGCCACCATGGCGACATGCTGCGGATCCTCGACGGCGAAGCTGAGAGAAGGGGGGGCGAAGAAGTAGGCTTGGCTCGCGACCGACAGAAGGCAAAGCAGGATTGCGCCGACGAAACTGCCGAACAGCGAGAAGACCAGGATCAGGACAAGATCGGCGAACGCGGTCGTGGCGAGATCGGCGTTCAGCGCAAGGCAAATCAGCGGTGACCAGCGCCAGCGCAAGACCGCCGAGGAAGAACTGCGCGGCTGAACCTGCAAAGTTCCTGGTCTGGTTTGGCGTCATTCGCAAACCGCCTCTGTCCCCGCCGGCAGACTAGAGCATTTTTGCGGAAAAATGCGGCAGTTCGTTGACGACGTCATCTACGTCGTTAGACGCATGAGACGCGTGCTGCTCGGTAGCAGCCCTATACCTCCGTATAGCTCGTCCAACCCTTTCGATATCGCGCGATACCTCCGTACAATTGAGCGGTCCCGCCTCATCGCCCTAGGCTTGGGTCAATCGGAGCAGCCGATTGTGTGTACCCAGTTAGGGACAAGACCACACAACATTACCAAGCGGCTCATCATTGTGATGGGCGATATCGGTCAGCCCGGTTCGCAATGCAACCGTGACCAGGTTCCGCTGCCCCAGGGCGGCGCCCCTGCAAGTAACGTGATGCGCCCGGTGCCCTTATTCGCCGCGCCACCTGGCAAATCGCGACGGTATCGATGCCGCACTGCACCTGTGTGCGATGTGCGACGCTGACTTTGACCCACGCAGAAGCCGAGGATACGGACATGCCACACAAGGATGATCAAGGCCACCGGCAAGACCAGCTGAACCGAGCCCCACGCTGCTCTCTCTGCGACGGAGAGTTCGGTCTTATTCGCCGTTATCGCTACCGCACCGCCTTCTGTTCGATGAGGTGTGTCGAGCGCTTCCAGCTCCGCCGGGAGAGCGACAGCCGCTGGTTATGGCGCTTCGGGTTATCTGAGCGCAGAAGTGCAGATCAGAGTGCGAGTTCCGGCGCTGGGGAGTCTCGGACAAGGAGCAGGCATGTTGAAGGTGCGATGCGAACCTCTGTTCTGGGACCTGTGGGAGGCGCCACGTGAAATTCGTGTTGGTCAATGGCAGGACGCCGTTCAGGCACCATATCTGCGGGCTCTGCTCTGAGCCGATCGGCGAGAGCGGCTATTTGCGCGATATGCGGACCCGGCTCTGTTACTGCGGAGCGGAGTGCTACGCGCTGAAGTCCAGCAAGGCAGCGATGCTGCTCGAAAAAGAAGCCAAGGCCTCCTGAAGACACATCAGACTAGGCTCTGCATTTGAAAGTGGTCGGCCCCAATGAAATTCATCCTGGTTAATCATAGGACGCCCCTCGACAATCGGACCTGTGCCGCGTGTTCGCGCTCGCTCCTATCAGGCTATCTGAAATCCGTAGCGACGCAGCGGCAATATTGCGACCACGATTGCTATGTCCGCTACGAGAGGCGAAACCTCATGCCTCCATGGCTCGTTGCCTCCCAAGAGGTCCCGTTCGTCATGATCACCTCATTTTTCGCCGCGTCGTGCAATTATTCGATCGCACTGGCTAAAGCGGCCCTGTGGGTTGGCGAATTGGTGGCGGGAGATTTCGAGTGACGATCGGCGGCGCCGGAGCTGAAGATGCGGCGTGGAAGAAAATATCGTGGGTCCGGCGGGTATGGGGGAAAGGCGAGAGTCCTTTAGCGACTATCGGTGAACCCAATCGGATCTTTGCAGTTTTGGGCTACAGGTTTCGGACGTCGGATTTGACGGGATGACGCAAATGCCTGATTTGGCTAGTGTCGCAATCTGAACAATTGCCTGACAGTCCATCAGCCGTCGGATCACATGTCGCAACCAGCCCCCAAGCCGCGTCACTCCTATCATCATGGCGATCTCCGCGAGGCGCTGATCCAGGCCGCGCTCGCCGAGGCGGAGCAGGGCGGCCCGGAAGCGATCAGCATCAAGGCCTTGGCGAAGACGCTCGGCGTGTCGCAGCCCGCGCCTTACCGGCATTTCGCCGATCGCGAGGCGCTGCTGGTCGCGGTCACCGCGGAAGCCTTCCGGCAATTCAACGCGGTGCTGCGGCAGGCGGTTGCGGTCTCGTCGCAGCATTCGAAACTGTCGCTTCTGGCACGGGCGGCACTGGTGTTCGGGCTGGAGCGCAGCGGCATCTATCGGCTGATGTTTGCTTCGCAGACCATGGCCTGCGCAGAAAAGGACAGCGAGCTGTACGTCGCGGCGCAGGAAACCTTCGCGCTGGTGCTCGATGCACTCGACGGGCCGCGCGACCTCTTGCGCGAACGTCACGCACTGCAGATCTGGGCTTCGCTACACGGCGTCGTCATGCTGGCGCAGCAGGGCCTGCTCACGGGCAAGAGCGTCAATGTCAGCCGCGAGCAGCTGGTCGAGGACATGGTCGCGCAGACGCTGCTGAGCTTGCAGAGTGCGAGTAACGAGGCGGCGCGCGAATGAGGCGAAAGCTGGCGGCTCGCTCACTATAACCTTGCCCCGCTTGCGGGGAGAGGTCGGATTGCATCGTTAGATGCAATCCGGGTGAGGGGAGACAGGCCTAACAACCCGCACCAGTCGGCATCGGTCCCTCACCCCAACCCTCCTAGCGCGAGCGAAGCTCGGCGAGACCCCGTGAAGAACGGGGAGAGGGAGCGTACCGCGCTCTGCGCGACAGCTCGCTAGAACTCACCCCTTCGGCGGCCGCGGATCAATTGGCCCGGTCGGAACGCCCAAAATATCTTCCAGCACCTTCGCGCCGGCGAGCAACCGCGCTTCGGCGCGGGGCGGAGCTACGATCTGCAGGCCGACCGGCAGGCCGGATGCGGTGAAGCCGCAGGGCAGGGACAGCGCCGGCGTGCAGGTCAGCGTCGTTGCGTAGGCGATGGCCAGCCACTCGATGTAATTGCCGAAGGTCTTGCCGCCGCATTCGGCCACATAGCGGTTCTCGACCGGGAACGGCGCCACGATGGTCGCGGGAGACAGCAGCAGGTCGTAGGTCTCGAAGAAGGTCAGCATGCGCTCGGTCATGGCGAGCCGCTGCGCCTGCGCACGGGCGATCTGGTCGACCGTGAGCTTCAACCCCGCCTCGATGTTCCAGATCACCTCCGGCTTGAGCAAATCGCGCTTGGTGCGGAGCAGCTCGGTCTTCGACATCGCGAACGACAGCGCGCGCAGCACATGGAAGCATTCATGGGCCTCGCTGAGATCCGGATGCGCCTCTTCGACGACAGCTCCGGCGTCGGCAAAGCGCTGTGCGGCCTTGCGCGTGATCGCGGCCACCTCAGGATCGACAGGCGTGATGCCGAAATCCGCCGAATAGGCGACCCGCTTTGGCTTGGCGCCGGAGCGCGCCGCCGCGAGGAACGACGTACGAGGCGCCGGTAGCGAGCGCGGATCGGCGGCGTGCTCGCCGCTCATCGCATCCAGCATCAGCGCGAGGTCGGCGACGTTGCGCGCCATCGGGCCCTGCACACTGGTGGTGTTGTCGACTGAAAAAGTCGGCGTAGCGGCGACGCGGCCGACGCTCGGCCTCATGCCGACGATGCCGCAGAAACTCGCGGGATTGCGCAGGGAGCCGCCGAGATCGGAGCCGTGGGCGAGCCACGCGGTGCCGGTCGCGAGTGCCACGGCTGCGCCGCCTGAGGAGCCGGCGGCCGAGCGCGACGTGTCGTAGGGATTACGCGTGGCGCCGAACACCTCATTGAAGGTGTTGGCGCCGGCGCCGAATTCCGGCGTGTTGGATTTTGCGTAGATCACGCCGCCATTGGCTTCGAGATGCGTCACCAGCAGATCGGACCTCGAGGGAATCCGATCCCTGTAGATCGGCGAGCCCTGCGTGGTCAGCACGCCGGCGACATCGGTGAGATCCTTGATCGGCACCGGCAGGCCGGCGAGCACGCCACGCTCGGCCACCGGCTTCTGCGTCAGCGCCCTGGCATGGTCGCGGGCGCGGTCGAAGCACAGGGTCGGCAGCGCGTTGACCTTGTCGTCGACCGCCTTGATGCGCGCTTCCAGCGCATCAAGCAGATCGAGTGGCGTGACCTCGCCTGATTTCAACTTGTCGACGACGGCGCAGGCGGTTTCACGTACCAGTCCAAGGTCAGCCAAGATACTCGTCTCCCGATCCAGATTGCTTTTAACGCCTGTAGATCATTTTGCGACAGCGCTGAGAAGCGGCTGGATCGGATGACGGTGCCGTCAAATTTGCGGCTCAACCCCAGCCGGCGCTGATGCCGCCGTCGACCGTGTAGATGATGCCGGAGGTATAGCCGGCGCGGTCGGAGGCCAGGAACGCCATGAGGTCACCGATCTCGCGCGGATGAGCGGGGCGACCGAGCGGCAGTCCCTTCTGGAATTCCTTGAAGCGACTCTCGTCGCCGAACTGGTGTTTGGCGCGGGTCTTGAGCAAAGTGACGTGGCGGTCGGTGCCGACCGGGCCTGGATTGATGCCGACCACGCGGATGTTGTCGGCAAGGCTCTTGCCGCCGAGCGCGCGGGTGAAGGCCATCAGCGCCGCGTTGCCGGTACTGCCACAGATGTAATTGGCGTCGAACTTCTCGCCGGCGGCACCGATGTCGTTGACGATGACGCCGTGGCCGCGCGCCTTCATCTGCGAATACACCAGGCGGGTGAGGTTGACATAGCCGAACACCTTGAGCTCCCAGGCGTGGCGCCAGGTCGCTTCGTCGATCTTGTCGATCGAGCCGCCGGGGATGTCGCCGGCATTGTTGACGAGGATATCGATATCACCGGCATCCTTCGCCAGCCGGGCGATGTCGTCGGCATTGCGCAGGTCGACCACATGGGCCGAGGCGTCGATCTGGTGCTGCGCGCGCAACCGCTCGGCCAGCACCTTCAGCGCGTCGCCGCTGCGGGCGGCGAGATGCAGATGGCAGCCTTCCTCGGCGAAGGCTTCCGCCGCGGCGGCGCCGATGCCCTTCGAGGCGCCGGTGATGAGGACGCGTTTGCCGGTGAGATGCAGATCCATGTGAATGCTCGCGTGCAAGAGAGAGGGAGGGCTGCAAATAGTTAAGGCTGCCATGCGGAGCGTCAACACCGCACTGCAGCGTTGCGCTTGGCGGCGGTTTGGTCCATTCCATGGCCATCAAAAGACGGCCGGCGCGAGATCGGCCCAACGACCAAGGACCCTGTCGATGAGCGCAAAGAAAACCTATCGGATCGCAGTCATTCCCGGTGACGGTATCGGCAAGGAAGTGATGCCGGAAGGTTTGCGCGTGATGGAGGCGGCGGCGAAGAAGCATGGCGTCGCCGTGAAGTTCGACCATTTCGACTTCTCGTCCTACGATTATTACGAGAAGCACGGCCAGATGATGCCGGATGACTGGAAAGAGCAGATCGGCAAGCATGACGCGATCTATTTCGGCGCGGTCGGCTGGCCGGCGAAGATCGCCGATCACGTCTCGCTGTGGGGCTCACTGATCAAATTCCGCCGCGAATTCGACCAGTATGTCAATCTGCGGCCCGTCCGCCTGATGCCCGGCGTGCCATCACCGCTGGCGAACCGCAAGCCGGGCGACATTGATTTCTGGGTGGTGCGCGAGAACACCGAGGGCGAATATTCGTCCGTCGGCGGCCGCATGTTCCCGGACACCGATCGCGAATTCGTGACCCAGCAGACGGTGATGACGCGCACCGGCGTCGACCGCATCCTCAAGTTCGCCTTCGAGCTTGCGCAGTCCCGGCCGAAGAAGCATTTGACCTCGGCGACCAAGTCCAACGGCATCTCGATCACGATGCCCTATTGGGACGAACGGGTCGAGGCGATGGCGAAGAAGTTTCCCGACGTGAAGTGGGACAAGTACCACATCGACATCCTCACCGCGAATTTCGTGCTGCATCCGGACTGGTTCGACGTCGTGGTCGGCTCCAACCTGTTCGGCGATATCCTCTCCGATCTCGGCCCGGCCTGCACCGGCACCATCGGCATCGCGCCGTCGGGCAACATCAATCCGGAGCGCAATTTCCCGTCGGTGTTCGAGCCGGTACACGGCTCGGCGCCGGACATCGCAGGGCAGGGCATCGCCAACCCGATCGGCATGATCTGGTCGGGCGCGATGATGCTCGAGCATCTCGGCGAGAAGCAGGCGGCACAGGCGATCGTCGGCGCGATCGAGCGCACGCTGGCCGAGCGTACGCTCCGCACCCGCGACCTCGGCGGCAATGCGGATACGACGGCGTGTGGCAAGGCCGTCGCGGACATGATGGATTAGTTCGCCGCTGTAGCCGATTGCCGCGATGTGCATTGCTGCGCCCTCTCCCCTTGCGGGAGAGGGCATCACCACAGCTTGCCACATACTCGCTTGGGTGAAGGGTTGGTGCGACCATCGCAGAGCTTCGATGAGGAGAGAACCCCTCACCCGGCAGCCTCCCGGCGATGCGTTGCATCGCCTTGAGGCTGCCACCCTCTCCCGCAAGGGGGGAGGGTGAACCGAGCAAGCCTTGCTACGATCCTTTCGCCACCCTGCGGCAATGCTCCCAGGCGGCGTGAATCAGGTTCTCGCTGGCCTCCGGCGTGCGGAACGCCGAATGTGCCGAGAGCGTCACGTTCGGGATCGTCGTCAGCACGTGATCCCTCGGCAGCGGCTCGGTGTTGAAGACGTCGAGCCCGGCATGGCGGATGTGGCCTGATCGCAGCGCTTCGATCATCGCGGGCTCATCGACGATCGCGGCGCGCGCGGTGTTGACGAAGATCACGCCCGGGCGCATCTGCGCGATTCGCTCGCGGCTGACGAAGCCGCGGGTCTCGTCGTTGAGCAGCAGATGCAGCGAGACCACATGGCTTTGCGCCAGCAGCGTGTCGAGATCGACGAACTCCACGCCCGGACGAGCTTTCGGCGACCGGTTCCAGGCGATCACCTTCATGCCGCTGCCGGAGGCGATGCGCGCGACTTCCGCTGCGATGCCGCCGAAGCCGATCAGGCCGAGCGTTTTGCCTGTGAGCTGCAGGCCGTCCTCGCGCAGCCAGTTGCCGGCGCGCATCTCACGGTCCATCTGCGCGAGCGCGCGCGCCGACGCCCACATCAGCGCGATCGCGGCCTCCGCCACGGCTGTGTCGCCATAGCCCTTGATCAGGTGAACGCTGATTCCGAGCTCAGCGAGCTCTTCCGGATTCATGTAGCTGCGCGCGCCGGTGCCGAGGAACACGACGTGCTTCAGCCCCTTGCACTGCCTGGCGACCTCGGTCGGCAGCGCGGTGTGGTCGACGATGCCGATCTCGGCACCGTCGAGCACAGCCGGCCAGTCCTCCGGCTTGATGTTGGGATCGAGATTCGCGCTGACTGCGACGTCGTCGGCTTTGCGCTGCCGCTCGAATATCTCGGCAAGCAAATCGTTGGCGTCGACGAATACTCCGCGCACGGGAAGCTCCTTCGATTTCAAGAGATCACGACGCGACGCCGGCGAGTGCCAGCACGGTGTGCATCAAGACGTTGGCGCCGGCGGCGCAGTCGGCCTGCGTGGCGTCCTCCAGCTCGTTGTGGCTGATGCCGTCCTTGCAGGGCACGAACACCATCGCAGCCGGCATAATGGTGTTGAGGTTGCAGGCGTCATGGCCGGCGCCGGAGGTGATGCGGCGATGCGAATAACCAAGCGCTGACGCCGCGGTCTCGACCGCGTCGACCAGCTTCGGATTGAAAATCGTCGGCGGCTTGCGCCAGACCAGATCCAGCACGACCTCGACCTTGCGCCGTGCAGCGATCTCGGCGGCGGCCGCGCGCAATTCGCGGTCGATCGCGTCCATGATCGCGGCATCCTTGCTGCGGCAGTCCATCGTGAACGCGATCTCGCCGGGGATGACATTGCGCGACGGATTCTGCGATCACGGCCTCGCCCATGGTGGCCACCGCATTCGGCCCGAGCTTGAGCGCAATTTGCTCCAGCGCCAGCGCGATCTCCGCCAAGGTCGATAGCGCGTCGCGACGCAGCGGCATCGGTGTCGTGCCGGCATGGCTCTCGAAGCCGGTGATCTTGCCGTCATACCACAGCACGCCCTGGCCGGAATCGACCACGCCGATGGTCTTGCCCTCGGCCTCCAGGATCGGACCCTGTTCGATGTGCAACTCGACGAAGGCGGAAAATTTCTGCGTGCCGACCGGGTCTCGCCGCGATAGCCGATCGCATCGAGCGCATCGCTCACGGTGACGCCCTCGGCATCCCTGCGCGACAGGATGTCCTCGACGGTGAAGTCGCCGACATAGGCGGCGGAGGCCATCATCGCCGGCGCGAAGCGCGAGCCTTCCTCATTGGTCCAGTTGGCGATGCAGATCGGTGCCTCGGTCTCGATGCCGGCATCGTTGAGAGTGCGGATCACCTCTAGCGCGCCGAGCGTGCCCAGGATGCCGTCGATACTTGCCGCCGGTCGGCTGGGTGTCGAGATGCGAGCCGATCCCGACTGGAAGTTTTGACATGTCGCGCCCCTTGCGCAGGCCGAACTGTGAGCCGAGCGTATCGACGTGGACTTCGAGACCGGCATCCTCGCACGCCCGGCGAAACCAGTCGCGCACCTGCTTGTCTTCCTGGCTCAGGGTCAGCCGCCGCACGCCGCCCTTGGGTGTCGCGCCGAACTTTGCGGTTTCGTGAATGGCACCCCAGAGGCGCGCGGAATCGATCTGCAGATTGGAGACGGCTCGGCTCATACTTTCACTTCCTGGTATTCGGCATCGTTTGCATCGCTCGCCGGCAGCGTGGCGTCAATCGACGTGTCTGCACTCTGCGCCGTCCTGGCCGCGAGCTCGGCGACGCGCTCGATCGCCACCATCTCCGGCGACGCCAGCCAGCTTGCGCTGAAGTGTCAGCGGCGGGAGCGGCAGATCGGTCTTCAATTCCTGCAAGCGGCCCGATGGCGAGCTCGTTCTCGACGATCGCAGCCGGAATGACGGCGACGCCCAGCCCTTCGATCGCCATGTGGATCACGGTCGCGAGCGAGGCGCTGGCATGCAGCCGGATCGGCGGCAGATCGGGGCGGTTGAACAGCGCGCGCACGCGCTCATAAGGCTGGGTCTTGCGCGGGAAGGTGATGATCGGAAATCTCGCGATCTGTTCCACGGTCAGCGGCCTGTCGCCGAGCCCGAGCGCGGGGCTGGCGACGAAGCCGACCGGATAGTCGCACAGCACGCGGTTGCGCACGCTCGGATGCCGAGGGCGGCCCGAGCGCGAAGGCGAGCTCGATCTCCTGCGCGAGCAGGCGCGCAGTGCAGGTTCGGCGTGATGTCGACCTCGATCTCCAGCGACAGGTTTGGATAGGACCGTGTTGACGCGCTTGATCAGCCGCGGCAGCCAGGTGTGCACGATGGTCTCGGCGACACCGAGCCGCAGCACGCCGCGCATCGCCGAGCGGTCGCCGACCTCGGCCATCATCTCGGTGCGCAGCCCGATCAGCTTCTCGGCATAGACCAGCATCTGCCGGCCGCTCGGCGTCGGCGAGGCCATGCGATGGTCGCGGTTCAGCAGCTTGACGCCGAGCTCGCGCTCGAGCTGGGCGATGCGCTGGGAGATGGCGGGCTGGGTGGTGTTGAGACGCTGGCGCCGCGCCGCGGAAGCTGCCGAGCTTCACAACCCAGAGGAAGGTCTCGATTGATCTGAAATCCAAAATGGCCTCTCACATCGGATCAATCGGATTTATCGATCCTGATTAAAAAGGAAGATTAGACTTTATAGCATGCCTGAGTTTGAGTGGTTTGTCGAGATATTGGGCAGGATGAGGCGAATGACTGTTTCGACGGCAGTGCAGCATAGCAGTAGCGAGATGGAGCTTCTTCCAAGCCTGCAAGCCCGGTTGGACTATCGGACCGGACAGGGCTGGAGCACCGCCGGCGTCGCCAACGGTTTTGTCCAGGGCAATCTCGCCATCCTGCCGGAGCAATATGCCGGCGCTTTCCATCGATTCTGTCAGCTCAATCCGAAGCCGTGCCCGATCATCGGGATGTCCGATGCCGGCAGCCCGTACATTCCGGCGCTCGGCGCCGACCTCGACATCCGCACCGACGTGCCGCGCTACCGCGTCTGGCGCGACGGCGAGATGGTGGAGGAGCCGACCGACCTGTTATGCGCATTGGCGCGACGATCTCGTGACCTTCGTGCTCGGCTGCTCGTTCTCGTTCGAAGAGGCGCTGATGGCGGACGGCCTGCCGATCCGTCACATCGAACGCAAGGTGCGCGTGCCGATGTACCGCACCAACATCGCCTGCCAGCCGTCGGGCCCGTTCGCAGGACCGATGGTGGTGTCGATGCGTCCGTTCAAGCCAGCCCAGGCGATACGCGCGGTGCAGATCACGACGCGCTTTCCGTCCGTGCACGGCGCGCCGGTGCATCTCGGCCATCCGCATCTGATCGGCATCAAGGACATCAACAAGCCGGACTATGGCGATCCCGTGCCGGTGGAAGATGACGAGATTCCTGTGTTCTGGGCCTGCGGCGTCACGCCGCAGGCGGTGATCGCGGCGGCCAGATTGCCATTCGCGATCACGCACGCACCGGGGTTGATGCTGGTGACCGACCTCAGGAATAAGGATCTTGCCGTGCTCTGATTTTATGAGCAGCCTCTGCTGGGTATTGAGGCTTTACCGAAGACATCAACCGCTTCATCGATGTCAGCCGTTTGATAAGGGGATCTTGCAATGACCATCACGCGCCGAAACGTCTTGCTGGGGGCCACAGCGGCCGCCGCGCTCGGGCCGATCGCGGCCCGCGCGGAAACCTCCGACGTGAAGATCGGAATCATCTATCCGTTCTCAGGCGCCAGCGCGCAGATCGGTGTCGATGCGCAGCACGCCTTCGAGGTGGCGGCCGAGATCATCAACGGCAAGTATGATTACGATCTGCCGCTAGCACGCGAGGAGGGGCTGCCCGGCCTCGGCGGCGCCAAGGTCAAGCTGATCTTCGCCGATCACCAGGCCGATCCGCAGAAGGGCCGCGCCGAGACCGAGCGCCTGATCACCCAGGAAAATGTCTGCGCCGTGATCGGCTCCTATCAGAGCGCGGTCGCCGTCACCGCGAGCCAGACCTGCGAGCGCTACCAGGTCCCATATCTGTCGGCTGACAATTCCTCGCCGAGCCTGAACCAGCGCGGGCTGAAATTCTATTTCCGCGCCGCGCCGCACGACGTGATGTTCTCGCAGGCGATGTTCGACTTCTTCGACGCCATGAAGAAGAAGGGCAACAAGATCGAAACCCTGGCGCTGTTCCACGAGGACACCATCTTCGGCACCGACTCGGCCAACGCGCAGCTCAAATTTGCCAAGGAGCGCGGCTACAAGGTTGTCGCCGATATCAAATATCGTGCCAATTCGCCGTCGCTGTCGGCCGAGGTGCAGCAGCTCAAGGCGGCCAATGCCGACGTGCTGATGCCGTCGAGCTACACCACCGACGGCATCCTGCTGGTCAAGACCATGGCTGAGCTCGGCTACAAGCCGAACGCGATCATGGCGCAGGACGCCGGCTTCTCCGAGCAGGCGCTTTATGATGCGGTTGGCGACAAGCTCGAAGGCGTGATCTCGCGCGGCTCGTTCTCCCTCGATCTCGCGCAGAAGCGGCCGATGGTTGCGAAGATCAACGCCATGTTCAAGGAAAAGTCGGGCAAGGATTTCAACGACTATTCGTCACGCCAGTTCATGGGCCTGATCGTGATGGCGGACGCCATCAACCGTGCCAAGTCGACCGACGGCGAGAAGATCCGCGCCGCTTTGGCCGCGACCGACATGCCCGGCGAACAGACCATCATGCCCTGGAAGCGCGTGAAGTTCGACGAGACCGGACAGAACAACGACGCCAACCCGGTGCTGCTGCAATATGTGAACAAGAAGTTCGTCACGATCTTCCCGGAGCAGGCCGCCGTCGCCCAGCCGATCTGGCCGATGAAGTAGTGCTGGAGGCGACCAGAGGAGTTTAGGGCGCGGCTTCTCAGCGGCGTCATTGCGAGCGAAGCGAAGCAATCCAGAATTCGACCACGGTCCTGGATTGCTTCGTCGCTGCGCTCCTCGCAATGACGGAAGGGGACCAACTATCGTGACAGCAGAAACGATCATCCAAAGTCTCGCCAGCGGCCTCCTGATGGGTCTGCTCTACGGCCTGATCGCCGCCGGGCTTGCGCTCATCTTCGGGCTGATGGACGTCGTGAATTTCGCTCATGGCGAATTCCTGATGCTCGCGATGTACGCGACCTTCTTCCTGTTCGCCTATTTCGCGGTGGACCCGCTGCTGGCAGCCCCGATCGTGGCTGCCGCCTTGTTCGTGTTCGGCGCGGTCGTCTATTTGTTGATCGTACGCTTTGCTGTCAGGGCCAAGGCCAACACGGCCATGGTGCAGATCTTCTCGACCTTCGGGCTTGCCGTGCTGATGCGTGGCCTGGCGCAATATTTCTTCACACCCGACTATCGCAGCATTCCGGCCTCCTGGCTCGGCGGCAAGACCATCTCGGTCGGCGGCATCTATCTGCCGGTGCCGCAGCTGGTCGGCGCACTGATCGCAATAGCGGCCTTCGTGGCTCTCTACTTCTTCATCCACCGCACCGATTTCGGTCGCGCGCTGGAAGCCACCCGCGAGGATGCCGGCGCTGTCGCACTGGTCGGCATCGACAAGAACAGGGTGTTCGCGCTCGGCTGGGGCCTCGGCGCGGCGCTGGTCGGCCTCGCCGGCGCTGTCATGTCGATCTTCTTTTATGTGTTCCCCGACGTCGGCGCTTCGTTTGCGACCATCGCCTATGTCACGGTGGCGCTCGGCGGCTTCGGCAGCGTGTTCGGCGCCTTTGCGGGTGGCATCGTCGTCGGCCTGGTGGAAGCGGTCACCACGCTGGTGCTGCCGGCGTCGATGAAGACGGTCGGCATCTACGGCGTTTATCTGCTCATTGTTTTCATCCGGCCGCGCGGCCTGTTCGGATCGCTGTGATGGACAAGGCCTTCGCTCAACGCCGTCGCCGCGATCTCATCGTCGCGGCCTGCATCACCGTGGTCGCGGCGCTGGTGCCGCTGTTCGTCAAGGACGTCTACGTCCAGAACATCATGGTGCTGACTCTGCTGTATGCGGCGCTGTCGCAGAGCTGGAATATCCTGTCCGGCTATTGCGGCCAGATCTCGCTCGGCCATGCGCTGTATTTCGGGCTCGGCGCCTACACCACGGCGCTGCTTTACACCAAATTTGGCGTGCTGCCCTGGTTCGGCATGGTCGCCGGCGGTCTGGTGTCGGCCGCGATCGCGATGGCGCTCGGCTATCCCTGCTTCCGGCTGGGCGGCCATTACTTCGTCATCGCCACCATCGTGATCGCCGAGATCGCGCTGGTGCTATTCCAGAACTGGGACTGGGCAGGCGCCGCGCTCGGCATCGACATCCCGATGTCGCGGCACGATAGTTGGCTGACCTTCCAGTTCGCCCGCTCCAAGCTGCCTTACTTCTACTTCGCGCTGGTGCTGGCCGGCATCTCCTGGTTCGTGACCTGGTGGCTGGAGGACTCCAAGTGGGGCTATTGGTGGCGCGCCGTGAAGGATAATCCGCCCGCCGCCGAGAGCCTCGGCGTGGTCGTGTTCAATTCCAAGATGGGCGCGGCGGCGGTGTCGGCGTTCCTGGTCGCGATCGGCGGCGCCTTCTACGCCATGTTCGTCTCCTACATCGACCCCGAGAGCGTGATGGGATTTCAGTTCTCGCTGCTGATGGCGCTGCCGGCCGTGATCGGCGGCATCGGCACGCTCTGGGGCCCGATGCTGGGCGCCGCGATCCTGATCCCGCTGACCGAACTGACGCGGTCCTATATCGGCGGCTCGGGCAAGGGCGTCGACCTGATCGTCTATGGCGGCCTGATCGTTGCGATCTCGCTGGCGCGGCCGCAAGGGCTGGTCAGCCTGTTCGCGCGCAAGCAAAAGCCGGCCGCGACCGCGATCAAAGAGGCGGTGGCGTCATGACGAGCCTGCTGGAGACACGTAACATCACCCAGCGCTTCGCGGGACTGACTGCAAACTCGAACGTCTCGATCTCGGTCGGGCGCGGCGAGATCGTCGGCCTGATCGGGCCCAATGGCGCCGGCAAGTCGACGCTGTTCAATCTGATTGCCGGCGCATTCCGTCCGACCGAGGGCGCGATCATCTTTGACGGCGAAGATGTCACGGATTTGCCCGCCGCCGAGCGCTGCCAGCGCGGCATCGGCCGCACCTTCCAGGTCGTCAAAAGCTTCGAGAGCATGACGGTGATCGAGAACGTCATCGTCGGCGCGCTGGTGCGCACCACCGTGATGCGCGAGGCCCGCCGCAAGGCGCATGAGGTGCTGGCATTCTGCGGGCTTGACGCGCGCGCTGATGTGCGGGCGAGCGATCTCGTGCCGTCCGAGAAGCGGCGTCTCGAAGTGGCGCGCGCGCTTGCGACCGAGCCGAAACTGTTGCTGCTCGACGAAGTCTTGACCGGCCTCACGCCGGTCGAATTGCAGAAGGGCGTCGAGCTGGTGCGGCGCGTGCGCGACACCGGCGTCACGGTACTGATGGTCGAGCACGTCATGGAGATCGTGATGCCGCTGGTCGATCGCGCCATCGTGCTCGATCTCGGCAAGGTGCTGCTGGAAGGCAAGCCCACCGAAATCGTGCGCGATCCGAAAGTCATCACTGCCTATCTTGGGGATCGCCATGCTGTCGGTGCGTGACGTCACCACCGCCTATCAGGGGCTGGTCGCGATCTCGAACGTCTCGATCGAGGTCGAGAAGGGCGAGATCGTCTGCGTCGCCGGCGCCAACGGCGCGGGCAAGTCGACGCTATTGAAATCGATTGCGGGTGCCGAGCGGCCCCGCGCCGGCAGCATCTCTTTCGACGGCAGCCGTATCGATGGGCTGGCGCAGCATCAGATCACCGCGCGCGGCATCGCCTATGTGCCGGAGAACCGCCGGCTGTTTCCGCGGCTCTCGGTGCGCGACAATCTGCGCCTCGGCAGCTATCTCTATCGCGGCGACAGCAATCGCGAAGCGCCGATGGAGTTGGTGTTCGGCCTGTTCCCGCGGCTCTCCGAGCGGCTGGAGCAGCGCGCGGAGACGCTATCCGGCGGCGAGCAGCAGATGCTGGCGATCGGGCGCGCGCTGATGACGCGGCCGCGGCTTTTGATGCTCGACGAGCCGTCGCAGGGCATCATGCCGAAGCTGGTCGACGAGATCTTCCAGGCGGTGAGGCGTATCCGCGACGCCGGCATGACGGTGCTGATCGTCGAGCAGCGCATGGCGGAATGTCTTGAGATCGCCGACCGCGCCTACATCCTGCAGACCGGGCGTGTGCTGATGAACGGCAAGGCCAGCGAGATCGCGGTCAATCAGGACGTCCGCAAGGCCTATCTGGGGCTGTAGTGCGTTTCTGTGGAACGATGTCGTAGGGTCGGCAAAAGGTGCATGGCGCCGTGCCCGCCGCCTAGCCGCAGCCATAAATCGTGGGCACGCTCCGCTTTGCCCACCCAACGGCTCGGTGGACTACACCGTGCCCTTGCCGGCGTCGGAGCCGTGGCGGCGCTGGCGGGCCTGCAGTAGCAGGATGACGGCGAGGGTGGAGAAGATCACGACGAACGATACCGCCGAGGTCAGCGTGCCCAGCGCGTAGATGTCGGGCTTGGTGACGGTCGTGGTCAGGCCCTGCAGCTCCAGCGGCAGCGTGTTGACCGAGCCGATCGCCTGGCTGGAGCGGGCGAGCTCGTCCCATGACAGCGTGAAGCCGAACAAGCCGATGCCGATCACCGAGGGCAGGATGATCGGCAGCACGACGTGGCGGAAGGTCTGCCATGGCGTCGCGCCGAGGTCGCGCGCGGCTTCTTCCAGCCGTCCGTCGAAGCGGTTGAAGATCGCGAACATGATCAGGAGGCCGAACGGCAAGGTCCAGGTCAGATGTGCGCCGAGACCTGACGTGAACAGGCCCATGCCGGTGGTCCAGCCGTCGGCCAGCGCACCGAGCCCGACATCGGCCGCGTGCTTGTTCATGAAATCGTCGAGCAGGCGAAATTCCAGGGCGATGCCGAGCGAGGTGATGATCGACGGCATGATCAGGCTGGCGATCGCCGTGTAGAACAAGAACGAGGCGCCGCGGAACGGCTTGCGAAACGCCATGCCGGCCGCGACCGACAGCACGACGGTGATCGCCATCACGACGAGGCCGAGCTCGAGCGATCGCTTGAATGCGGCGCCGATGTCGACAATGCCGGCGCCGGAGAAGACCTTGCCGAACCAGGTCAGCGACACGCCATTCATCGGAAACGTCAGCCCGCCATCCGGTCCCTGGAACGACAGGATGTAGATCGCGAACATCGGCCCGTACAGGAACAGCACATAGGCGGTGAAGAACGCTGCCAGGATGTAGAACGAACGTGGCCTCTTATCGCCCATCATTCACAGCTCCTTGCGCACGTCGACGATCCGCGTCAGCGCGGAGATGATCAGGATGGTGACGCCAAGCAGGATCACGGCATTGGCCGCAGCGGCCGGGAATTGCAGCGCGGAGAGACGCGACTCGATGATCTTGCCGGCGGAGGCGATCTGCTGGCCGCCCATCACGCCGATGGTGACGAAATCGCCCATCACGATGGTAATGACGAAGATCGAGCCGATCACGATGCCGGGCTTCGCCAGGGGAATGACGACGTTGGTCAGCGTCTGCCAGCCGCTGGCGCCGGCGTCATAGGCCGCCTCGATCAGCCGCTTGTCGATGCGGATCATCGAGTTGAAGATCGGCACCACCATGAAGAAGGTGAAGAGGTGCACCAGCGCCAGCACCACCGAGAACTCGGAGAACAGCAGCCAGTCGACCGGCTGATTGATGAAGCCCGCGCCGATCAGGCCCTGGTTGACCAGGCCGTTGCGGCCGAGCAGCGGAATCCAGGCGATCATGCGGATCACGTTCGAGGTCCAGAACGGGATCGTGCAGAGCAGGGACAGCGCGATCTGCCAGGTCCTGGAGCGGACGTGAAAGGCGAGGAAGTAGGCGACCCAGAATCCGATCAGAAGCGTTAGGCCCCAGGTGAGGAGGCACAGCTTCAGCGTCTTCAGGTAGGTTTTCAGGATCGTGCAGAGATCCGGCAGCGCGGCGAGGCAGCCGTCGAACGTATCGGTGTAGCCGCGCCAGCTCCACGCCGGGATCATCTCATATTCGTTGTAGTCCCAGGCGCTGACGACGATCACGAGCACCAGCGGCAGCAGAAAGAACAGGGCGAACACGAGCATCATCGGCCCGGCCTGCAGCCATGCGATGGAACGCGCGGTCGTCTTGCGCAGCTTGCGTTCCGTCGGTGCAATACCGTCCTGCGGACTGTCGATCGTCACGGCCACGGAGAATTCCTGTCGTCTTGTGCAGCAGGCGAAAGCACTGCCGCGCCAGCCTCGACCGGCGCAGCGGTGCTGGCCTCACGTCAGGCGGCGATGAACTCGTTCCACTTGCGGACCATGTAGTCGTTCTCGTCCATGACTGCGTTCCAGCACACCACCGAGCCCATGCGGTCGTCGTAGGAGCCGCCGTCACGCACCGCGCCGGCCTTCTCCATCAAGGTGCCGTCCGGCGCCTTGATGTCGCTCGCCGCCGGCTTGCCTTCCATCCAGTAGCCCCATTCGTCCGCGCTCATGTTGGCCTTGGCGGTGGAGAGCACGGCCGAATAATAGCCCTGGCGGTTCAAATAGGCGCCGGCCCAGCCGGAGAGATACCAGTTGACGAACTCATAGGCCCAGTCGAGCTTCGGCCCGCCCGCCACGGCCTTGGAGACGCAGAAGCCCGAGGCCCAGGAGCGATAGCCTTCCTTCAGCGGCTGGAAGGTGCAGGCGATGCCCATCGAACGTACCTTGGTCACCGCCGGTGACCACATCGACTGGATCACGGTCTCGCCCGAAGCCATCAGGTTGACCGACTCGTTGAAGTCCTTCCAGAAGGCGCGGAACTGACCGGCCTTCTTGGCTTCGGTCAGGGTTTTCATTGTCAGGTCGATCTCGGCCTTGGTCATATTGCCCTTGTCGGCATATTTGTACTGGCCGGTGGCCTCCACCACCATCGCCGCGTCCATGATGCCGATCGACGGGATGTTGAGGATCGCGGCCTTGCCCTTGAATTCGGGATTGAGCAGCTCGGCCCAGGAATTGATCGGGCGCTTGATCAGGTCGGGCCGGATGCCGAGCGTGTCGGCGTTGTACACGGTCGGGATCAGCGTGACATATTCGGTGGGCGCCGCCGAGAAGGTCTTGGAGCTCGGTCCGTCGACATAAAGCACCTTCCAGGGCGCGGTGCCCTGGCCCCCGATTTTCTTGCCGTTCGGCAGCTCGCCCTTGGTGAAGACGGGCGTGATGTTGTCGAATTGCTTGATCTTCCTGGCGTCGAGCGGGAAGATGTTGCCCGAGGGCACCAGCTTCTTCAGCGAGAAATATTCGGTGTCGAGCACATCGAATGAGTTCGGCTGGGTGATGACGCGCTTGGTGACGTCGTCGGTGGTGGCCGTGACGTATTCGATCTTGATGCCGGTATCGGCGAGGCACTTCTTCGAGATCTCGTCACCCTCGTTCACCGCGGTGCCGAGATAGCGCAGCACCTTGGCCTCGGCAGCATGGACGTAAGGCGCTGAGAGCAGCGTACTGGTGCCGGCGGCGAAGCTGGCCGCGCCTTTCAACAAGCTGCGGCGGCTGATGGTCGTCTTCGATCGATCGGTCATTGTCATCTCCATGGAGTTCACGCCACCAGCTCAGGCGACGCGATGGTTGCAGCATTGCGAGGGGACAGCGGGCTCGAAAGCGCTGGATTCCAGGTCGCCAGCACGCGCTCGCCGATCTCGTAGTTCGTGGTGTCCAGATCAGCCTCGCCGATCTGCACCGAGATCTCGCCACCATGATCCGGCGTGACCGCGACCAGGATATAGGTCCCCTGATATTCGATCTTGCTGACCACGCCCGCGACCGATGGGCCGTCGACGGCCTCGCTCAGCTTCTTCAGCACCATGCGGTCGATGCGCACCGCGACGGTCTCGCCATCTGACCTGATCACGTTGTGGCCGCCGATGAACTTCGCCACGAATTCGGTGCGCGGATGATTGAAGATCTCGCGTGGGCTTCCCTGCTGCTCGATCTTGCCGCCATTCATCAGCACGACGGTGTCGGACAGCGCCATCGCCTCATCCTGGCCGTGGGTGACATGGACGAAGGTCAGCCCGAGCTCGCGCTGCAGCCGCTTCAGCTCGGCGCGCATACGCAGGCGCAGGAACGGATCGAGCGCCGATAGCGGCTCGTCCAGCAGCAGGATCTGCGGCGAGGTGATCAGCGCGCGCGCCAGCGCCACGCGTTGCTGCTGGCCGCCGGAGAGCTGCGCGGGAAGCCGCGCTTCAAAGGCCTGCATGTCGACCAGTTCGAGCAGCTTGCGTGCCTCGGCGTGACGCGTGGCCCTGGGCGTACCCTTCATCTTCAAGGCAAAGGCGACGTTGTCGATCACGGAGAGATGCGGAAACAGCGCGTAGGACTGGAACATCATCGCGGTGCCGCGCTGGGCCGGTGCCAAGTCCGTGACGTTTCTGGCGCCCACGATAATGTCTCCCGATGTCACCGGCTCATGGCCGGCGATCATGCGCAAGGTCGAGGTCTTGCCGCAGCCGGAGGGACCGAGCAGGCAGCAATAAGAGCCGGCGGGAATACGCAGGTTGATCGCATCGACCGCGGTGACGTGGCCGTATTGCTTGGTCACCTGGACCAGTTCCAACCCCGCGCCTGCCGCCATGCCTGTCCCCACCCACGCGCTGGCCGGATCGGCGACGGCTCAGCGCCGCCGCCCGTGCGGGCAGCGCTGAGATGGTCCACTCCGGCAAGACTCATCCGGCGGAACTATCTGCAACGGGTATGCCAAGCTGCGGTGCGGCAAAGCGCCGGCCCTGCCGGGATGATGCTGTTGCCTGCTTTTGCCGCGAGTCTCCGGTCCCTGTTGCGGCGCAAGCGCTGCAAGGACGATCAAACTGAGCTTGTGATCAGCGGAGAATGAATCCGGAATGCCTGGAATTTGGGCATTATCCCAAAGCCGAGGCAGGAGGGCGTCTATCTAATGATCGTGCGGCTCTGGGAGCGTCAGGCCGAAGACCTTGGTGAGATCCGCGACCTGCGCCGGCGAGAGATAGCGCGGGTTAAGGCCGCGCAGCAGCAGATAGAGCTTTGCCGTCTCCTCCAGCTCCTCCATCGCGAAAACAGCGGCGTCCAGCGTATCGCCTGACACGACCGGGCCGTGATTGGCGAGCAGCACGGAGGCAAATTTCCCGGCGAGCCCCCTGATCGCGTCCGCCACCTCGGGGTCGCCCGGGCGGTAGTAGGGCAGCAGCGCGGTCTGGCCACAGCGCATCAGGTAATAAGGCGTCATCGGCGGCAGCGCCGCGCGCGGATCGATCTCGGGCAGCATCGACAGCGCCACCGCATGCGTCGAATGCAGATGCACCACTGCGCGCGCCGCGCCACGCGTCTGGTACAGCGCTTTGTGCAGCGGCACCTCCTTGGTGGGCGCATCGCCTGAGACCAGCCTGCCGTCAACATCGAGGCGCGACAATTTCGCCGGATCGAGGAAGCCGAGCGAGGCGTTGGTCGGTGTCACCAGCCAGCCGCCATCATCGAGCCGCACGCTGATATTGCCCGAGGAGCCCGGCGTCAGCCCGCGCTCGAACAGTGAGCGGCCGAACCGGCAGATCGCTTCGCGTAGCCCTGTTTCCGCCATGATATCAGCCCTTGGCAGCAGTCCTTTTTCGCCTTGTCTCACGCTTTGGCTATCAGGCCAAGCCGTGATACCGAGGGTGCGAGCCGGATCAACCGGCATCCATGAAGAAACGCCGAGGACTCGCCTGATGTCGTCATCCGCAGCATTGAAAGTCGCCGTGATTGGGCTGGGCTCGATGGGGTTTGGCATGGCGGTGTCGTTGCGCCGGGCAGGCTTCACGGTAACCGGCTGCGATGTCTCGGACGAGGCGGTCGCGCGGTTTGTGAAAGACGGCGGCAAGGGCGCGAAGAGCCCGGCCGAGGCGGCTCGGGATGCCGACATCGTGGTCAGCGTGGTCGTCAATGCGACGCAGACCGAGGCCATCCTGTTCGGCGCCGACGGAGTCGCCGAGACGCTCCCCAAGGACGCCGTGTTCATCTCGTCCGCGACGATGGATCCGGATGTCGCGCGCAAGCTTGCAAAGCAGCTCGAGTCGACGGGGCGACATTATCTCGATGCGCCGATCTCGGGCGGCGCGCAGCGTGCCGCGCAGGGCGAGCTGACGATCCTGGCCTCCGGCAGCGCGGCCGCGTTCGCGAAAGCACGGCCGGCGCTGGATGCGATGGCGGCCAAGCTCTACGAGCTCGGCGATGCGGCAGGCCAAGGCGCCGCGTTCAAGATGATCAATCAGCTTTTGGCAGGCGTGCATATCGCCGCCGCCTGCGAGGCCATCACCTTTGCCGCCAAGCAGGGCCTCGACATCAAGAAGGTCTATGAGGTGATCACGGCCTCCGCCGGCAACTCATGGATGTTCGAAAACCGCATGCCGCATGTGCTCGATGGCGATTACACGCCGCGCAGCGCGATCGAGATCTTCGTGAAAGACCTCGGCATCATCCAGGACATGGCACGCTCGGCGCGCTTTCCGGTGCCGGTCTCGGCCGCGGCCCTGCAGATGTTCCTGATGACATCGGCTGCCGGCATGGGCCGCGACGACGATGCCTCGGTGGCGCGGATGTATGCACAGGTGACCGGCACCAAGCTGCCGGGCGAGACCAAGTAACAACGTCATAGCGAGTTTACGTCATGCCCCGTTTCGCCGCCAATCTCTCCATGATGTTCACCGAAGTGCCGTTCCTCGACCGCTTCGCTGCGGCTTCGAAGGCCGGCTTCGCCGCGGTGGAATTTCTGTTTCCCTACGACTATCCGGTCGAAGAGGTCGGCAAGCGGCTGCGCGACGCCGGGCTGACTCAGGCGCTATTCAACCTGCCGCCGGGCGACTGGAGTGCCGGAGAGAAAGGCCTTGCGGCGCTGCCCGCGCGCTTCGATGATCTCAAGGCAAGCCTTGTGACGGCGCTGCCATACGCGCAAGCGACCGGTGTCAAGCGCGTGCATCTGATGGCCGGAATCGCCGAGCGCAGCGACACCAAGGCGGTCGAGGCGTTCTATAAATCGGTCGCGTGTGCAGCCGAGTTCTTCGCGCCGCACGGACTCGACGTGGTGCTCGAACCGATCAACCCGCGCAACGTGCCCGGCTATTTTCTCAACGATTTCGGCTTCGCACGCGATGTGATCCGTGAGCTGAAGATTCCGAATCTGAAGCTGCAGTTCGACATCTATCACTGCCAGATCATCCATGGCGACGTCACCATGAACCTGCGCGAGATGATCGACATCACTGGCCACATCCAGATCGCCAGCATCCCGTCGCGCAACGAACCCGACGGCGAGGAGCTGAACTATCCGTTCCTGTTCGCCGAGCTCGACCGGCTCGGCTACAGCGGCTTCGTCGGCTGCGAATACAATCCGCGCGGGCGCACCGAAGACGGTCTCGGCTGGTTCGATCAGTACAAGGGAGTGAAGCCGTGACGCTCAAGCTCGGCTGCATCGCCGACGACTATACCGGCGCCTCCGATCTCGCCAACACGCTGACGCGCGCGGGGCTTCGCACCGTGCAGACCATCGGCGTGCCCAATGATGATCTCGCGCTGCCCGAGGTCGATGCGGTCGTGGTGTCGTTGAAGAGCCGCTCGATCGAGGCGCCAATTGCGGTCGCGCGCTCGCGCGAGGCCGAGACATGGCTCCGCGGCCGCGGCGCCGGGCACGTGCTGTTCAAGATCTGCTCGACCTTCGATTCCACCGATGCCGGCAATATCGGCCCCGTGATGGACGCGCTGCGCGCTGACGCCGGCGACGCGATCGTGCTGGTGACGCCGGCCTTCCCGGAGACCGGCCGTACCGTCTATCAGGGCAACCTGTTCGTGGGCGCCATGCCGCTCAACGAAAGCCCACTGAAGGATCATCCGCTCAACCCGATGCACGATGCCAATCTGGTGCGGGTGCTGGCGCGGCAGAGCAGGACCAGGATCGGGCTGGTCGATCTCGCGACCGTCGCGCAAGGCGTGGAAGCGGTGCGCGCGCGGTTGGCGCAACTCGTGTCCGAGGGCGTCGGCGCCGCCATCATCGACGCGGTTTTCGATGCCGATCTCTCCATCGTCGGCGCTGCGGCGCTCGATAACAGGGTCTCGGTCGGCGCCTCCGGCATCGGGCTCGGGCTGGCGCGCGCCCTGGTCGCCTCCGGCCGGGTTGCATCGGCCCATGCGGACGCCGCCGCGATGGCGCGCGTCGGCGGACCTGCGGCCTGCCTCGCGGGAAGCTGCTCGCAGGCCACGCTTGGCCAGATCGCCAATGCCGAAAAGATCATGCCGGTGCTGCATCTCGATCCGGCGCGCGTGGTGGAGGGGCCGGACGAGGCGCGCCGTGCGCTCGGCTGGGCGATGGATCGCCTGGCCGACGGCCCGGTGCTGATCGCCTCCAGCGCGACGCCGAACGAGGTTCAAGCGCTGCAGGCCCGCCATGGTCGCGAGGTTGTCGGCCACGCCATCGAGCAGGCGATGGCCGACATCGCGGAAGGCCTGGTGCAGGGCGGCGTCAAGCGGCTCGTCGTCGCCGGCGGGGAGACCTCAGGCGCGGTGGTCGACCGCCTGAAGATTCCCGGCTTTCTGGTGGGGGCCGAGATCGCGGCCGGCGTGCCGGTGCTGCGCACGGTCGGCACGCAGGCGGGCGATATGTTGCTTGCACTGAAATCGGGCAATTTCGGCGGCCCGCAATTCTTTGCCGATGCGCTCCGGCTGATGCGCTGAACTGAGGTCATTATGGTCGAGGGAGCCGCGGCCTGTGCTGCGGCTTCCTTTTCATTTGCGCCGGTCGTGCTGCGCAGGCTTTCGAGCCTCGGCCGTAATATTACGGTCAGCCGCGTTAACGCGGCTTGAGGACCCCGGACACTTTATGCGCGCATAACCATAAATCCAGTGTTCGGAGCGGGCCTGCCGTTGCCCATGCCCCAGGCCCAAGAGATGTTCATGTTTGCCCATATGTCGATCCGCGCGAAGATCATCACGGTCGTCGCTTTCCTGCTCGTCGTGATGACCGGCATGGGCCTGCTTGCAGTGAAGAACATGCGGTCGATGAATGCCAACACGGTGGACATCACGACCAGCTGGCTGCCGAGCGTCCGCGTGCTCGGCGAGCTGCGCGCCGGTGTCATCACCTATCGCAACGTCATCCGCGAGCACATGCTCTCCGAGACGTTGGAGGAAAAGCTGGCGCAGGAGAAGACTCTGCAGACCGTCGTTGAAAGCAACACCAAGATACGCCGGAGCTACGAGCCCCTGATCACCTCGCCAGAGGAACGGGCGCTCTATGACGAATGGGTCCAACTCTGGACCGAGTATAAGGCGGGCACCGAGAAAGTGATGGAGCTGTCGCGCAAGGCGGCCGGCCAGTTCCCGAAGGAGGCCCATGATCTGAATACCAGCACGGTCAACAAGATCGCGCTCAAGGCCGATGAGGTTCTGCAGAAGGACATCACACTCAACAATGATGGCGCATCTAAAGCCTCCAGCGACGCGGCCGGTACCTATTCCTCGGCCGTCATGATGCTCGGGATGATCCTCGGGCTTGCTGTAATCGCGGGCGCCGTCGTCAGCCTCTTCCTCGTGCGTGATGTCTCCAATGGCATCGCCTCCATCACCAAGCCGATGCAGGCGCTCGGCGAGGGCGATCTGTCCGCTGACGTGCCGCACCGTGGCGCGAAGACCGAGATGGGGATGATGGCCGACGCGCTGCAGGTCTTCAAGGAGGCGCTGATCGCCAAGAAGGCCGCCGACGAAGCGGCTGCGCGCGATGCCGAGGAGAAGATCGAACGCGGCCGCCGCGTCGATGCCATCACCCGCAAGTTCGAAGCCATGATCGGCGAGATCGTGAGCACGGTGTCGTCGGCGTCCTCGCAGCTCGAAGCCTCCGCCGGTCGGTTGACCTCGACGGCATCGCGCTCGCGCGAGCTCGCGACCACGGTCGCCTCGGCTTCCGAGGAAGCCACCTCCAATGTGCAGTCGGTCGCTTCCGCCACCGAGGAGCTGTCGTCCTCAGTTACCGAGATCAGCCGTCAGGTGCAGGAATCGGCGCGCATGGCGGGCGATGCGGTCGGCCAGGCCCGCTCGACCACCGAGCGGGTCAGCGAGCTCTCGAAGGCCGCCACCCGCATCGGCGATGTCGTCGAACTCATCAACACCATCGCTGGCCAGACCAACCTGCTGGCGCTAAACGCGACCATCGAGGCGGCGCGCGCCGGTGAAGCCGGCCGCGGCTTCGCGGTCGTTGCCTCCGAGGTGAAGGCTCTGGCGGAGCAGACCTCGAAGGCGACCGGCGAGATCGGCCAGCAGATCTCCGGCATCCAGGCCGCGACGCAGGACTCGGTCAACGCGATCAAGGAAATCTCCTCGACCATCGAGCGGCTGTCGGAGATTTCCTCCGCGATCGCTGCCGCAGTGGAAGAGCAGGGCGCAGCCACCCAGGAAATCGCCCGCAACGTCCAGCAGGCGGCGCAGGGCACTCAGGAGGTGTCCGCCAACATCGCCGATGTCGAGCGCGGCGCGACCGAGACCGGGTCGGCTTCCTCGCAGGTGCTGTCGGCAGCCAAGGCGCTGTCCGGCGACTCCAGCCGCCTGCAGCAGGAGGTCGGCAACTTCCTGACCTCGGTGCGTGCGGCCTGATATGCGTGACCGGATTGCCATCGGCGACCGGTCATGAGACCGGCGACCCGGCTCTGCCGGGTCGCAGCCAACACCCGTAGTAGTCCGGAGCGGAAATTACCCCCTGACTGGCTACGGGAGCGGGCCGTCCAGCCTGCGCTGTCGGCGGCCTTGAAAGTGAGTAAGTTCCTCGGTTCTGCACCGGCGGCCTGATCCGTCGGCTTGGATCGCACGCGAAAGTGACACTGCGGCGGTCATGTGGAAGTGAAAGCCAGCCATTCCGCAGCCGGCTTGGCTATTTTGCAGCGTCTGCGCTAAAGCAGGTCAATCCGTAGCGCCTGATCCGCGCCGTTTCGACCTCGGAAACCGCCTCGTCCATGATTGCACTGGTCCGCATTGCCCTGAGCCGGCCGTACACCTTTGTTGTGCTTGCGCTCCTGCTCTTGATCGTCGGACCGTTGGCGGCGCTGCGCACTCCGACCGACATCTTCCCCGACATCCGTATCCCCGTGATCGGCGTGGTCTGGCAGTATACCGGCCTGCCGCCGGACCAGATGGCCGGCCGCATCACCACGCCGTTCGAACGGTCGCTGACCACCACCGTCAACGACATCGAGCACATCGTCGCCAATTCCTATAACGGCGTCGGGATCACCAAGATCTTCTTCCAGCCGGGCGTCGACATCCGGACCGCCAACGCCCAGGTCACCGCGATCTCGCAGACGCTGTTGAAGCAGATGCCGCCGGGTGCGACGCCGCCGCTGATCCTGAACTACTCGGCTTCCACCGTGCCGATCATCCAGGTCGCGCTGTCGGGCGAGGGGCTGACCGAGCAGAACCTGGCCGACATCGGCATCAACCAGCTGCGCACGCCGCTGGTCACCGTGCCGGGCGCCGCGATCCCGTACCCGTTCGGCGGCAAGCAGCGGCAGATCCAGATCGACCTCGATCCGACCGCGCTGCAGGCCCGCGGCCTGTCCGGCCAGGACGTCGCCAACGCGCTTGCGGCGCAGAACCTGATCACCCCGGTCGGCACCCAGAAGATCGGCGGCTTCGAATACAACATCCAGCTCAACAACTCGCCGCTGAAGATCGAGGAGCTCGGCAACCTGCCGATCAAGGCCGTCAACGGCGCCATGGTCTATGTCCGCGACGTCGCCTCGGTGCGCGACGGCAATCCGCCGCAGACCAACATCGTCCACGTCAACGGCAACCGTTCGGTGCTGATGATGGTGCTGAAGGCCGGCGCCACCTCGACGCTCGATATCATCGCCGGCATCAAGCAGAAGGTGATCGACGTCAAGGATGCGCTGCCCGACGCGCTGAAGATCGGCTTCATCGGCGATCAGTCGGTGTTCGTCCGCTCCGCCATCTCGGGCGTCGCCTTCGAGGGCGTGATCGCCGCGCTGCTCACCAGCCTGATGATCCTGCTGTTCCTCGGCAGCTGGCGCTCGACCGTCATCATCGCGGTATCGATTCCGCTGGCGGTGCTCGGCGCCATCATCATGCTGGCGGCGATCGGCGAGACCCTCAACATCATGACGCTTGGCGGCCTGGCGCTCGCCGTCGGCATCCTGGTCGATGACGCCACCGTCACCATCGAGAACATCAACTACCATCTCGAGCACGGCAAGGACGTCGAGCCGGCGATCATGGACGGCGCGCAGCAGATCGTGACGCCGGCCTTCGTCTCGCTGCTCTGCATCTGCATCGTGTTCGTGCCGATGTTCTTCCTCACCGGCGTCGCCCGTTTCCTGTTCGTGCCGATGGCCGAAGCGGTGATGTTCGCCATGCTGTGGTCGTTCATCCTGTCGCGCACCTTGGTGCCGACGATGGCGAAGTACCTGCTCAAGGCCCATGTCGATCATGGCGAGGACGGCCCGCCGCCGACGCGCAATCCGCTGGTGATGTTCCAGCGCGCCTTCGAGGCGCGGTTCGAGCGCATCCGCCTCGGCTATCGCGGGTTGTTGATGATGGCGATGCAGGCGAGGACGGTGTTCCTCCTTGGCTTCCTCGGGTTCGTCGCGGTGTCGTTCCTGCTGGTGCCGTATCTCGGCCGCAACTTCTTTCCCTCCGTTGACGCTGGCGCGATCCTGATGCACGCGCGCACCCAGGTCGGCACCCGCATCGAGGAGACCGCCAACCAGTTCGCCGAGGTGCAGAAGGCGATTCGCAAGGTGATCCCGCCGTCAGAGATCGAGACGCTCGCCGACAATCTCGGCATGCCGATTTCCGGCATCAACATGACCTACAACAACACCGGCGTGATCGGCCCGCAGGACGGCGACATCCAGATCAAGCTCAGGGAAGGCCATCGCCCGACCGAGGAGTACGTCCGTGCGCTGCGCGAGCAGCTACCGCGCCAGTTCCCGGGCATGACCTTCGCCTTCCTGCCGGCCGACATTGTCAGCCAGATCCTCAATTTCGGTGCGCCGGCGCCGATCGACCTGCAGGTGCGCGGCAATGACATTGCCGGCAACTTCGCCTATGCCAACAAGCTGCTGGCCCGCATCAAGCACATTCCGGGCATCGCGGATGCGCGCATCCAGCAGTCGGCGAGGAGCCCGACCTTCAACATCAACGTCGACCGCACCCGCGCGCAGTATGTCGGCCTGACCGAGCGCGACGTCACCAATAGCCTGGTGGTCAATCTCGCCGGCTCCTCGCAGGTGGCGCCGACCTATTATCTCAATCCCGAGAACGGTGTGTCCTATTCGATCGTGATGCAGACGCCGCAGTTTGCGATCGATAGCCTCAGCAAGCTCGAGACGCTGCCGATCTCGGCGACCGGCTCGGCCTCGGCGCCGATCCTGGGCGGCATCGCCGACATCAAGCGTTCGACCTCGAGCGCGGTGGTGTCGCAATATGACATCCAGTCGCTGGTGCAGATCTACGCGACCACGCAGGGGCGTGACCTCGGCGCCGTGTCCAACGATATCAAGACGCTGATATCAGACAGCACCAAGGAAGTGCCGAAGGGCTCGTCGGTGGTGCTGCTCGGCCAAGTGCAGACCATGAACAGCGCCTTCTCGGGGCTCCTGTTCGGCCTGCTCGGCGCGGTCGTGCTGATCTATCTCCTGATCGTGGTGAACTTCCAGTCCTGGTCGGACCCGTTCGTCATCATCACGGCCTTGCCGTCGGCGCTCGCCGGCATCGTCTGGATGCTGTTCCTGAGCCGCACCACGATGTCGGTGCCGGCGCTGACCGGCGCCATCATGTGCATGGGCGTCGCCACCGCCAACAGCGTGCTGGTGATCTCGTTCGCGCGCGAGCGCTATGCCGTAACAGGTGATCCCGTCGCGGCCGCGATCGAGGCCGGCTTCGTGCGCTTCCGCCCGGTGCTGATGACCGCGCTCGCCATGATCATCGGCATGACGCCGATGGCGCTGGCACTCGGCGAGGGCGGTGAGCAGAACGCGCCGCTCGGACGGGCCGTGATCGGTGGCCTGATTTTTGCTACCTTCGCAACCCTGATGTTCGTTCCCATCGTGTTCAGCATGGTTCACAAGAAGCAGGCCGCCAAGCAGGTCCAGCAGGCCGCCGCACTGGAGACATCGCATGCCCACTGAGACAAGTTCGTCGGTCTCGCGCTGGAAACTCGGCCTGTTCGGGCTCGTGGTGGGCGTCGGCCTCGTCTTCACGGTCGTCACCGGCATCCGCGCCCGCGAGGACAATGAGAGCAAGCTCAAGCAGTGGACCGACGACCAGGCGGTTCCGACGGTCGCGGTGATCAATCCCGATGCCAAGGTATTGAACAATTCGCTGGAGTTACCGGGCCGGCTCGAGGCCTATTACCGCGCGCCGATCTTCGCCCGCGTCAACGGCTACCTGAAGGGCTGGAGCACCGACATTGGCGCTAAGGTCAAGGCCGGCCAGGTGATCGCGGAGATCGAGGCGCCCGATCTCGACCAGCAGCTGCTGCAGGCCCGGGCCGACCTCACCAGCGCGCAGGCCTCCGCCGCGCTGTCGGAGGCGACGCTGACCCGCCGCAAGACCCTGATCGCTTCGAACTTCGTCTCGATGCAGGAGATCGACGAGCGCACCGCCGATCTCAACAACAAGAAGGCTGCGGTGAAGTCGAGCGAGGCCAATGTCGAGCGCCTGGAGGCGCTGGCCGGCTACAAGAAGATCACGGTGCCGTTCGATGGCGTCGTCACCGCCCGTGATACCGATGTCGGCGCCCTGATCAACGCCAACGGCAGCGGCACGCCGATGTTCGTGATCTCGGACATCAAGAAGCTGCGCGTCTATGTCAACGTGCCGCAGAACTACGTGCCGGCGGTGAAGATCGGGGCCAAGGCCACCATCGTCGTGCCGGAATACCCGACGCGGACCTTCACCGCGACGGTGGAAGCCTCCGCACAGTCGGTCGACGTCTCCTCCGGCACCACGCGGATGCAGCTCGGCCTCGACAATTCCAACGGCGAGCTGATGCCGGGCGGCTATGCCAGCGTCAAGCTGAACCTCGATCGCGGCACCGTGCCGCTGCACATCCCGGCCAGCGCCGTGATCTTCGACCAGAGCGGCCTGCGCGTCGCGACCGTCGGTCCCGACGACAAGGTCAAGTTCAAGCACGTCACCATCGCGCGCGACCTCGGCCGTAACATCGAGCTCGGCTCCGGACTGTCGGTGGAGGATCGCGTCATCGTCGCGCCGCCCGATGGCCTGTCCGACGGCGACCAGGTCCGCGTCGCCGGCGAGAAGAAAGACGCCAAGCCCGAAAAGGTCTCCGAGGCGCAGCCGCCGAAGTGACGGCGTCTCCCTTGAGCGCCGTCTCGAGTAATTCTCACTGTATCCACGACAATGGTGCACCCTCTCCCCTTGCGGGAGAGGGTGGCGCGCATCGTCAGATGCGCGCCGGGTGAGGGTTTCTCTTCTCATTGCAGATATATGATCGTGGCACCAACCCCTCACCCAAGTGAGCGTGTCGCAAACTGCGGTGCTGCCCTCTCCCGCAAGGGGAGAGGGCGCAGCAATGTGCATCGCCGTTATTGGCTATGAGCGCGGCGCGGTCATTCGCTGTGATAGTTTAACTAACCCACCCGCCACTCCGGCGCGCCGTCATCCGCCATCGTGATCTCGCCGAGCGAGCCGACCGGTGTCCGCTCCATGTCCATCAGATGCGCCATCGTCGCCGTGTCGGTTGCAGGCACCCGGGCCAGGGTGCGCGCGCCGGCCTCGGTGCGCAGCATCACCACGCCGTGCTCGACCGCGCCGTCGCGGCCATGCAGCGCGGTGAAGCTCTCGACCTGCCCGCGACCGCTCGCCTCCGTGACGAAGTCCGGCGCTGTGCCGCGCCGGCGATCCGCCTCGGGCTGCACGCTGATCTCCTGCGCCAGCACCTCCCTCGGCGCCTCGCGCGAGACCACCAACGCGTGATGCTTGGTGACGAAGCCGCCCTGGCCGTAGAGCAGGCCGAGCTTTGTGCTGTTTCTCACGCCGTCGCGCAGGCGCCGCACCATCGCACAGGCCGCGTGCGTCATGTAGGTGTTGAGCGGCGCGCCGAAGAAGGTCAGCCCTCCGGTCACGGTCGGCTCGACGTCGGGTCCAAGGCCGAGCGTGCGCCGCGCCATCTTCGGCACGCAGGGAAAACAGCTATAGAGCTCGATCGCGTCGAAAGCTCTTCCGTTGCCGTCGGCGAGCGCCATCGCCGCGTGGAGCACCGCATTCTGCGGATGGCTCTCGACGAACTGGTCGCGCGCGAGGTAGTCGCGCGGGTCCTCCGCCGAGGCGCCGCCGAGCGGATAGATCAGGCGGCTCTCGGCGATCCCTGCGGCGCGCGCACGTTCCAAGCTGGTAAGGATCAGCGCCGCGCCCATATTGACCATTGGGTTCGCCACCATCAGCTTGGTGTAGGGCCAGGCGATCGGGCGGTTGTCGGCGGATGCCGTCGTGATTTCGTCGGGTGCAAAGCGCCGCTTCAGCCAGGCGTTCGGATTGCTGGCTGCGACCGCCGAATAGCGCGACCACAGCTCGCCGGACTCGTTCAATGCCTGCCGCGGCGTCTGGCCCCAGGCGGCGCTGCTGGCGGCCTCGTAGAATGGATAGACGCTGACCGGGCGGAAGACGCCGAGCTTGACCGCGAGCGGCTTCTGAAACGCCGCGCCGCGCTTCGGCTCCTCGACATCATGGGCGAACGGCGTCCAGGGCAGGGTGATGCCGGCGCGCTCGGCCTTGGTCGCGGTCGATTGCGCCTCGGCGCCGCAGACGGCTGCGACCTCGCATTCGCCGCGCGCGATGCGCAACGCCGCCTCGTGCAGATAGCGGATCGGGCTCTCGCCGCCGACCGGGCCGTAGTAACAATGCGCGGGCTTGATGCCGAGCCGCTGCGCCAGCAGCTGCTCTGGATCGCGATAGCGCCAGCTCAGGAAATTGACCACGTCGAGCGAGCCGATGTCGCCGATCAGCTTTGCGCCGGCATCTGCTTCGGCGCGCCTGACCGCCTGTTCAAGCATTGCCATCGGCTCCAGACCAGCGGAGACGTCGCTCGGCCGGTCGGCGATCTCGCCGATGCCGACGATGACGGGAATGCGGTCTGCGGAGAGCGGGCTCATTGCGTTTCCAGGCTGCGGTTTCATGGTTGGTCCTGCTTTGTCATTGCCGGCAGGCCTAAGCAATCCGGAAACGGGCAGGGCGTGCTGACGTCAACGCATGGGCTACTCCTCCAGCAGCGCATTCATATGCGCAACTGCATCGATGAAATCCTCCTTGAACTCCTGCACCACGTGGCCGGCCGATTTGACGCTGTCGATCAACCCGACGCCCTGGCCGACGAAATAGCTGACGAGATCGCGCGCTTGCGCATTGCCGCCTGCCGCGGCGCGATCGATCGCCTCGAACGCATCGCGGCTGATGATCGATTGCAGCGGCATCGGCAGCGCACCCGGGCTCTGCGGCGCGCGGTCCCAGGCGTCGGTCCAGACTGAACGGAGTTGCCGCGCTGGCTTGCCGGTGCGGCCGCGCGAGCGCACGGCGTCACGCGATGAGGCGGCGATCATCTTCTCGCGAAAGATCTCGGAGGTCTCCGCTTCCACCGTCGCGAGCCACACCGACCCGGTCCAGGCGCCGGCCGCGCCCATCGCCATGCAGGCCGCCATCTGCCGGCCGGTCATGATGCCGCCGGCCGCCAGCACCGGCACATCGCGGATGTCCTTGATCGCCTTGATCACTTCCGGCACCAGCACCATGGTCGAGACCTCGCCGCAATGGCCGCCGGCCTCGGTGCCCTGCACGACGAGAATATCGACGCCGGCCGCGACCTGGCGCAGCGCGTGCTCCTTGGCGCCGACCAGAGCGGCCACCGGCACGCCATGTGCGCGCCCACGTTCGATCATCGCCGGCGGCGGCACGCCGAGCGCATTTGCGATCAGCCGGATCGGATGCCGGAATGCGACGTCGAGCAGTTCGAGCGCGCGGGCGCCGTCGAACGGCTGCGGCACATCGTCGGCGACATCAGTGGCAACCGGCGCGATGCCGTAACGCGCCAGCAGCTCGCTTGTATAGTCGCGATGGGCTTGCGGGATGCGGGCTTCCAGGCTCTTCCAGGTGACGTCACGTTCGCCCGCTGTCGACATATTTTCGGGGATCAGCACGTCGATGCCGTAGGGCTTGCCATCGCTATGCGCGTCGATCCAGACGAGCTCCTGCTCCAGGCTTTCGGGAGAATGCACCGTCGCGCCGAGCACGCCGAAACCGCCGGCGCGGCTGACGGCCGCCACCACATCGCGGCAATGACTGAAGGCGAGCAGCGGGAATTCGATTCCGAGCATGGCGCAAACGGGCGATTGCATGGCCGTATCACTCTCTGATTTTCTTGCTTGAGGTTTTCGGACGATGGCGCATGGCCGATGCCGAGGTTAAGCCGCCTTCGATCGCGCGGTATTGTGCGCAGGCGCCGCAAGTCGCCGGCCATGCGACGCGTGCAAGCCATTCGGCCACGGCATGCCCGAAAGGCCGCTTCTGCCTTCCGCTGCGAGACCTGTCCGCGTAGAACGGGTCAACGCTGTGAAAATCCCGGAGGATGCCGTGACAGACGAAGCCCCCTATACGCCGCCGAAAGTCTGGACCTGGGACAAGGCCAGTGGCGGCCGCTTTGCCAGCATCAATCGTCCGATCGCGGGCCCCACCCACGAGAAGGAATTGCCGGTCGGCCGTCATCCTCTGCAACTTTATTCCCTGGCGACGCCGAACGGCGTGAAAGTCACCGTGATGCTGGAGGAGTTGCTTGCGCTTGGCCATCGAGGGGCCGAATACGATGCCTGGCTGATCAAGATCGGCGACGGCGACCAGTTCGGCTGCGGGCTTTGTCGGCATCAATCCGAACTCGAAGATCCCGGCGCTGATGGACCGCAGCGGCGACAAGCCGATCCGGGTGTTCGAGTCCGGCGCGATCCTGGTCTATCTCGCCGAGAAGTTCGGCAACGCCTTCCTGCCGACCACGCGCGCCGCGCGTGCCGAATGCCTGTCCTGGCTGTTCTGGCAGATGGGCGCCGCGCCCTATCTCGGCGGCGGCTTCGGCCACTTCTATGCCTATGCGCCGAGCAAGATCGAATATGCGATCGACCGCTTTGCCATGGAGGTGAAGCGCCAGCTCGACGTGCTCGATCGCCGGCTCGCCGAGAGCGAATATCTCGCGGGCTCCGACTATACCATCGCCGACATGGCGGTGTGGCCGTGGTACGGCGCGCTGGCGAAGGGGCTGCTCTATGAGGGCGGCGAATTCCTCTCGGTGCAGGACTACAAGAACGTGTTGCGCTGGACCGACGAAATCGCCAAGCGCCCGGCAGTGAAGCGCGGCCGCATGGTCAACCGCGTCTCCGGCGATCCGAAGAGCCAGCTCCACGAGCGCCACGACGCCTCCGACTTCGAGACCAAGACGCAGGACAAGATCGGGCAGAGTGGGACTTAGGCTGATAGTCGCCACCCAGTTTGTCGTCATGCCCCGCGCAGGCTGGGCATCCAGTACGCCGCAGCCTCTCGATCGATCTCACTGCTTCGGAATACTGGATCACCCGCCTTCGCGGGTGATGACAGCAGTCATGGGGTACGCCTATGCGCCGGACTAACCGCATATTTGGATCCATACTCGGGCCGTTCATATGGTGATGATCGGTCACTTCCGCGGTGCCGCACCATCTTAGGAACGACGCGCAGGTGACGGCGTTCGCCTCTCGGGCAGGACACCTGGAGGTAACGCCATGAAAATGATCGTGAGTCTGGTTGCCGCGGGACTTCTGATGTCGGCGACGGCAGCATCCGCACAGAGCGTGCAACCGAATGCGGCGCCGAGCGCGCAAAATTCCGGAGCCGGAATTCAGGGAGCAGCAGGCAACAAGAACGGACCCGCCGCCAATTCCGGAACGGTCGGGTCAAGTGCGACGACAAATGGCCAGAATCCAAATGTCAGCGCGCAGGATCCGGCCAATGTGAAGGGAATGCCCGGCAACAAGAGCGGTCCGGCAGCCAAGAAGCCGCAGCAATAGCGCACGTCTCGAAACGCTTAGACGTCATGCGCAAATTGCCCGTCGTGCCAGTTTGTCGCACATGGTGGCACTTGTGTCGTCGGGCAAATCACAACGATGATCCCGGCCATCCTGCCTCATCGAAGAGGGACGTTTCGGCCGATCGTCACGAGCGTGGAGGCGGGGAGCGGTGGACGCAGCAGGCGCGTGAGACGAACGCGGCTTGAGGCGGACGGCGAAGTCGTGGGGTCCTGGCATCCCGGTGCTGATGCCAAGCGCAATGCGTGAAGCGCGTTGTTGCGACGGGGGCAAACAAGCCGGTCCCCGGGGAGACCTCGTATAAGCCGTAACCTGCCGCGCGGGGAATGCCGGATGATCCGGCTGAACCTGTGGTGACTGCCGCCAGCTTTTCTTGTTGCTGGCGGGCCATGGGTGAGGCCTTCACCCGGCATTCCCCGCGCCCTCTCGTTCGCGAGACGGCAAACCAGCTTCAACGGCTCGGGCCATTCACGCCGCGAGAACACGGCCGTGCGGGCCGCGCGCAGCTCACGGCTTCGGTGCGGCGTCGTTGGAGACGATCAGCTTGCTGGTGTCGATCGGTGCCGGCGCCAGCTCGCTCTCTTTGTCGCCACCGAGGAATGCGTCCAAGGTCGCCTGGATCCGCTCCTTGGCGGTGGCGGGACCACGATCGCTCATCCAGGTGTGCTGAAACTTGGTCTTGATGACGTCGATGCCGTTGGACAGCTTGGTGGGCAGCACACCGGGATCGGTCTTGAACTGAGGATCGTCCGAACGGAACGACAGGATCTTCATCTTGTCGCGGATCACGAAAGGAACACGCAGATTATCGAGCGTGACGACCTGCCTCACCTTGTCGGGATGCTCCTTGGCGAAATACATTGCGGTGTCGCCGCCATTGGAGTGGCCGACCATGGTCAGGTGATCGTAGTCGGCGTTGGGATGCCGCTTCTTGAGTTCGTTCAGCGTGAACAGGATGTTGGCTTCGCCCTTCTTGTAGACGGGCAGGCGGCCGACATAGGGCTCGCCCACCTTGGTCACGAGCGGCGGATCGGTCGGCAGGTCCTGCTGGACACTGGCGACGAGATAACCGCGCGCGGCGAAGACGTTGGCGAGGAACGAGTACTCCGTGTTCTTGACCGTATTACCGTTGCTGATGATGGCGACAGGCAGCCGCCAGAAGCCGGCATTGGCCTTCATCTCGTAGTCCTTGCGAACTGCGACATCCACCGTAACCGGTCGCTGGCGCGACGCATCGAACAGCTTGAGGCTTTCGTGCTCGATGCCCCATTTGCTCATCGCAACATAGCCGCCGACCGTGAGCACGGACACGCAAGCTAGTACCGTTATTCCCCGCCTCATGGCCTCCATCCCAATCAAATTTTCTTGCCATATAAAGGAGAAAACGCAGAGATCGACGGCAGGTGGCGGCGAAATTGGATTAAATTTGCGAAATTTTCTTTCTGACCGATGGAACCATTGCGCTTCTTCCCGATTTGGGGCGACTCGCTGCGACCTTGGCAGGGCCGTGACGCAACGCGGGTTGTTCCCGTCGCCTCAGAATGCGGTGTAGCCGCCGTCGATCACGAAGCAATCGGCGGTATGGTAGGAGGAGGCCTTGCTCATCAGATACACCGCGATGCCGCCGAAATCAGAGGGCTCGCCGAAGCGGCGGACCGGAATCCGCGGCATCACGTTGGCGACGAACTTGTCGTTGGCCATGATGCCGGCGGTCATCTCGCTCTTGATCCAGCCGGGCAGGATCGCATTCGCAGTGACGCCGTAGCGCGCCAGCTCCACCGCCAATGCCCGGCACAGTGCGTTGAGCGCGGCCTTGGTCGCGGCATAGTGCTCGTTGCGCGCGGTCCCGAAAATCGACGCGAGGCTCGAGGTCGCCACGAGCCGGCCGAACGCATCGCCGCTCGTGGCGCGCTCGGTCATGTGCCTGGCCGCGGCCTGGAAGGCGTGGAACACGCCGTCGAGATTGGTCGCGAACATCGTGCGCCATTCTTCTTCGCTGCGGTCGATGAAGGCCTTGCGGCCACCGCCGCCGATGCCCGCATTGGCGAAGCAGCCGTCGACGCGACCGAACGTGTCGAGCGTGGCCTTCATCGCCTCGTTGACGGAGGCGGGATCGGTGACGTCGCAGATCCTGGTGTCGACCTTGCCGGGCCCGCTCGCCATCGATGCCGCAGCCGCCTTGTTCTTCTCGGCATTGCGGCCCCAGACCGCGACGTTGCAGCCGGCAGACGCAAGTGCCTGGCCGATGCCGAGGCCTATACCGCCATTGCCGCCGGTGACGATGGCGACGCGGCCGGTGAGGTCGAAGATGGTCATGAGCGTTTCCGTTTGGTGGCGCGCACGTCAGCTGCGCGCTTATGCCGGGCAGAGCCCAGCATCGAGCATGGACAAGGTGGCTGCAAAAATCAAATATGCGCACGAACCAACCGAACGCTGCCAGGCGCCGGAATTCCGTAGCAAAGAATGCGACTCCGGCGCGAGAGCCTTGAGAGGAAACCATGCAGTTCAAGCACGTCACGCTCGATTTCGAAGGCTCGGTGGCCGTCCTGAAGCTCGACCATCAGGAGGTCATGAACGCGATCTCGATCGACATGCTGGCCGGCCTCGCCGAGGCCCTCGACGAGATCGAGGAGCGCAAGGCCGAGGTGCGCTGCCTGGTCGTCACGGGCGCGGGGCGCGCGTTCTGCACCGGCGCCAATCTGCAGGGCCGCAACCAGCAGGCCAAGCCCGGCCGCAGCAACGCCGGTGCGGCGCTGGAGACCGCCTTCCATCCGTTCCTGCGTCGCCTGCGCAATCTGCACTGCCCGATCGTGACGGCGGTGAACGGTCCCGCCGCCGGCGCCGGCATGAGCTTCGCGCTGATGGGCGACATGATCCTGTGTGCGAAATCGTCCTACTTCCTGCAGGCCTTTCGCCGCATCGGCCTTGTGCCGGATTGCGGTTCGACCTGGCTGCTGCCGCGGCTGGTCGGTCGCGCCCGCGCCATCGAGCTGTCGCTGATGGGCGAGAAGCTGCCGGCTGAGAAGGCGCTGGAATGGGGCCTCGTCAACCGCGTCCACGAGGATGGCGCGCTGATGGAGGAGGCGATGAAGCTCGCGACCGAGCTCGCCAACGGCCCGACCGTGGCGCTGGCGCTGATCCGCAGGCTGTATTGGGACAGCCCGGAGAACTCGTTCGAGCAGCAGCTCGACCTCGAATTCCAGTCGCAGCGCGTCGCCGGCAACACCACCGACTTCAAGGAAGGCGTCACCGCATTCCTTGAAAAGCGTCCCGCCAAGTTCAAGGGCCAATGATCGACCGCTCATGATCGATAGCGAATGAAAGGACCGGCTTTCGCGTTGTGTCGCCACCTTCATGCCGGGGGCGACCGGGGTCAAGGACGTCGCCAAGCTCTCGGGCGGCGCCAGCCAGGAGACCTGGCGGTTCGACATCCTGCATGCGGATGGCGCGTTCGGTGCGATCCTGCGCCGCGCGCCGCAGGGCTATGGCGCCGCGCCGGGCCGCGCGGTCGGCCTTAGCAACGAGGCCGCGCTGATGCAGCTCGCCTATGAGGCCGGCGTGCCATCGCCGCGGGTGCTGCATGTGTTGAGCGCGGCGGACGATCTCGGCACCGGCTTCATCATGTCGCGGGTCGAGGGCGAGACCATCGCGCGCAAGATCCTGCGCGATGCCGAATTCGCCGAGGCCCGGCCGCGTCTCGCCCGCCAGCTCGGCGGCATCGCCGCTGGCGTTCACGGCATCGCGCGGGCGCGCCTGCCGGAACTGCGCGAGATGACGTCCGCCGGCGAGATCGTCGAGCTCGGCCGCGAATATCGCAGCTTCGGCTGGCCACGCCCGGTGTTCGAGCTGGCGCTGCGCTGGCTTAGCCGTAACGATCCGGGCCCGCCGGATCAGGTGACCTTGGTGCATGGCGATTTTCGCCACGGCAACCTCATCATCGGACCCGACGGCGTGCGGGCAGTGCTCGATTGGGAGCTCGGGCATATAGGCGATCCCATGGAGGATCTCGGCTGGATCTGCGTCAACTCCTGGCGCTTCGGCGAAATCGACAAGCCGGTCGGTGGTTTCGGTTCGCGTGAGGATCTGTTCGCCGGCTATGAGGCCGCAGGCCGCAAGCTCGATCCGGCGCGCGTGATGTTCTGGGAGGTGATGGGCACGTTGCGCTGGGGCGTGATGTGTTGCGGCATGATGCAGCGCTTCCGGCAGGGTCCCGATCATTCGATGGAGCGCGCGGTGATCGGCCGCCGCGCCTCCGAGACCGAGATTGATTTGCTGCGGCTGTTGGCACCCAGAGGAGCCTGACGATGCAGGACGAACCGACGCCGATCGAACTGACAAAAGCGGTTGCGGACTTCCTGCGCAACGACATCGCGCCTTTGATCTCCGGTCACCAGGCATTCAAGCTGCGCGTCGGGATCAATGCGCTGGATCTCGTGGTCCGGCAGTTGAGCTTGTCGGAGACCAGTGACGCAACGGAAGCGGAGCGGCTGAGGGCGCTGCTCGGCAGTGCGGGCTCGTTGCTGGAGCTGAACCGTGAGCTTGCGGAGAAGATCGCAGGCGGCGCCGTTGATCTCGCGACACCTGGCGTGAGGGAGCACCTCTGGCAGACCACACTCGACAAGCTCGCGGTCGATCAGCCGAACTACGCGTCGTACAAGCGCGAGGCGGGGAGGGGCGATGGCTAGCCCACTTCTCTCCGTCGTCATTCCGGGGCGCGCCGTCAGGCGCGAGCCCGGAATCCATACTCCCGATCGTGGTTATGGATTCCGGGCCCATCGCTGCGCGATGTCCCGGAACGACGGAGTATGGGGCTTACTTCCCCAGCCACTTCGGCGGCCGCTTCTCCGAAAACGCCTTCGGGCCCTCGATGTAGTCCTGCGAGGCCGCCATCGCCTGCACTGCCGGATAGTCGCGTTGCTCGGTGATGGCCTGCTCGAGCGAGACAGCCATGCCCATGCGGATCGCCTGCTTGGAGGCGCGGATCGACATCGGCGAGTTCTTGGCAATCGTCTCGGCCCAGCGCTCGGCCGCCGTCAGCGCTTCGCCCTGCGGCACCACCTCGTTGACGAAGCCGAGCTCGAAACCCTCTTTGGCGCCGACGTGGCGTGCTGTGAGGATCATGCCCATCGCGCGCTTCATGCCGATCTGACGCGGCAGCCGCTGCAAGCCACCGGCGAGCGCTGCGAGACCGACGCGCGGTTCGGGAAGCGCGAAGGTGGCGTTCTCGGCGGCGATGATGAGGTCACAGGCCAGCGCGATCTCGAAGCCGCCGCCCATCGCGACGCCGTTGACGGCGGCGATGATCGGCTTGTCGCAGTCGAAGCGCGCAGTGAGGCCGGCGAAGCCGCCCTTGTCCCAACCGCGTTTGCCCCCGGCCGCCTGCCATTTCAGATCGTTGCCGGCGCAGAACGCCTTGTCGCCTTCGCCGGTGACGATCGCGACCCATTGCGCAGGATCCGCGGCGAAGTCGTCGAACACCTTGTTGAGTTCGAAATGCGCATCGATGTGCAGCGCGTTGTAGACCTCGGGCCGCGCCAAAGTGACGATCGTGATCGGCCCCTTGCGGGTGACTTTCGAGAATTTCAGCTCCATCAGCGTGTCCTCCAGGATTTTTGTCTGTGCTCATCCGCGACCTTAGCGCGGACGCAGTCTCCGTGCTCATCCAAATACGCAAGCGGGCCGAGCGCCACAAGCGTGGCGCTGAGCGCCACAAGCGCAGCACCGCTGTTCGAACAACGACAATAAATATCCGGGAGAGACGTCGTGGATTTCTCGCTGCCCACCGAGCTTACAGCCTATCTCGACGAGCTCGACGGCTTCATCGAGGCCGAGATCAAGCCGCTGGAGCAGGCCGACGACAACATCCGCTTCTTCGACCATCGCCGCGAATGGGCGCGCACCGACTTCGACAATGGCGGCCTGCCGCGGCAGGAGTGGGAGGAGCTGCTGCGCAAGGCCAAGGACCGCGCCGACGCCGCCGGCCATCTGCGCTTCGCGATCCCGAAGCGCTATGGCGGCAAGGACGGCTCCAACCTCTGGATGGCCGTGATCCGCGAGCATCTCGCCGCCAAGGGCCTCGGCCTGCACAACGATCTGCAGAACGAGCATTCGATCGTCGGCAACAACCCGTTCGTGACCATGTTCGATCGTTCGGCACGCGACGAGCAGAAGGCGATGATCGACGGCTCGATCACGCGGCAAATACCGCATCACCTTCGGCCTCACCGAGCCCCACCACGGCTCCGACGCCACCCACATGGAGACCCGGCGCGCCCGCGACGCGCGACAATGTCAAGGGCTGGCTGATCAACGGCGAGAAGATGTGGACCACGGGCATGCACGTCGCCACCCATTGCGCGCTGTTCGCCCGCACCACGGCAATGACGGCGACGCGCGCGGCATCACCTGCTTCCTGGTGCCGGCGAAGACGGCCGGCGTGAAGATCGAGGAGTATCTCTGGACCTTCAACATGCCCACCGACCACCCGCGTGTCAGCTTCACCGATGTCTGGGTGCCGGAGGACGCGATCTTCGGCGAGGTCGGGCAGCGGGCTGGCGCTGGCGCAGTGCTTCGTGCACGAGAACCGCATCCGCCAGGCGGCGAGCTCGCTCGGCGCGGCGGTCTACTGCATCGAGGAGAGCGTGAATTACGCCCGCGAGCGCAAGCCGTTCGGCAAGGCGCTGGCCGAGAACCAGGCGATCCAGTTGCCGCTGGTGGAGCTCGCGACCCAGGCCGAGATGCTGCGCCTGCTGATCCGCAAGACCGCCTGGGAGATGGACCAGCTCACCCAGGCGAGGTCGAGCAGACGCTCTCCGACAAGGTCTCGATGTGCAACTACTGGGCCAACCGGCTGTGCTGCGAGGCGGCCGACCGGGCCATGCAGGTGCATGGCGGCATCGGCTATTCGCGCCACAAGCCGTTCGAGCACATCTATCGCCACCACCGCCGCTACCGGATCACCGAGGGCAGCGAGGAGATCCAGATGCGGAAGGTGGCGGCCTTCCTGTTCGGCTATATGGGCGCGGGCAAACGCTAGATCAGGCGACTTCGCGTGCACGCACCGGAGCTGCGGGCCGCACCAGCGGCGGCTGCAGCGGAGCGCCGTCGGGATGAAAGACCTCGTGATAAGGCTTCGGCCGGCCCAGCAGATAGCCCTGGGCCTCGTCGCAGCCTTCGCTCTGCAGGATGTCGAGCTGCGTCTGGTTCTCGACACCCTCGGCCAGGATCGGCACGCCCATGCTCTTGCCGAGCGCGAGCACCGCGCGCATCACGGCCAGCGATTGCGGGCTGGTCTCGACCTCGGTCATGAACAGGCGGTCGAGCTTGATCTTGTCGAAGGGGTAGGCGCGCAGTGTCTCGAAGGAGGAGTAGCCGGTACCGAAATCGTCGAGCGAGATCGTGACGCCGAGCGCCTTGATCTGGCGCAGCATGTGCAGCGCGCCGTTCTGGTCGTCGATGAGCGCGCTTTCGGTGATCTCGAGCTCCAAGCGCGCCGCCGGCAGGCCGGTCTCGAGCAGGATCTGATGGATCCGCCGCGGCAGATCGGATTGTCCGAGCTGGACCGGCGACAGGTTGACCGAGATCCGATGCGGCGTCGTCCAGGCGGCTGCGCGGCGGCAGGACTTGCGCAGCACCCATTCGCCGATCTGGATGATCGAGCCGGTCTCCTCGGCGAGCGAGATGAATTCCAGGGGTGGCACCAGGCCGCGCTGCGGATGATGCCAGCGCAGCAGCACTTCGTAGCCGCAGATGGTCGATTCCGGGATCGAAACCTGGACCTGAAAATAGAGCTCGAGCTGATTGAGCTCGACGGCGCGATCGAGCTCGCGCGACAGGATCTGGCGCTGGCGGACCGCGTCGTCGAGCCTGCTCTCATAAAAGCAGACGGCTTTCGAGGGATCGGCCTTGGCGCGCTGCATCGCGAGGTTGGCGTTGCCGACGAGCGCCTCGGTGGTGGTGGCGTCGTCGGGAAACACAGCCACACCGATGCTGGCGCCGGATTCGATCGTCAACTCGCCGATCTGCAGCGGCTGGAACAGCGTCGCTTCAAGCCGATGGAGCAGGGCGAGCAAATCGCTTTGCGCACGGACCTGCTTGAACGCGGCGAACTCGTCGCCGCCGATCCGAGCGGCAAACCCATCGCTGCCGATGCACTGCTCGATCCTGCCCGAGACGATCTTCAAGGCCTGGTCGCCGGCCCGATATCCTCCGAGATCGTTGATCTCCTTGAAACGGTTGAGATTGACGACGACGACGGCGAGGCGGCCGGAGCTCTTCTGCGCCTGCGCCCGTTCGCTTTCGAGATGACCGCCAAAGCTCTTGCGGTTGGCAAGGCCGGTGAGCGGGTCGGTCAGCGCCATGTGCTCCAGACGCTGTGTCGTCTCGTTGCGGAAGCGTGCGTCGGTCATGTGGCTGGCGATGCCGGTGCCGACCACGAACAGCGAGACGCCGGCGACCGCGACCGCCATGGCGTGCATCACGAGCTCATTGCTCTGGCTGGCCGCGAGCGGCACCACCGAGACCGCCGCCATGCCAGTGAAATGCAGCGAGATGATCGCCAGCGAGAAGAACAGGATCGTCGCCTGTTGAAATCTCGGCCTGTCGATCTGGGTGCTGAAGTGAAGCGAGATGATGGCGAGCACGGCGCAGCAGATCACGGAGGCGCCGACATAGCTGGCGTCCCATGTCACGATGCCGCTGATGTGATACGCGATCATGCCGACATAGTGCATGGCCGATACGGAGGTCCCTACGATCGCACCTGACAGCAACGTCATGTCGCGGTCCGGCTTAGTTGCGGTCAAGCCGAAGCCGATGGCGAATCCGAAGATTGCGATGGCCAGCGAGGCGATCGTGAGGATCGGGTCGAACGACACGGGAGTGTCCGGATCGTAAGCGAGGATCGCCACGAAGTGCGTGCACCAGACCGACGAACCTGCAACCAAGGCCGTTTGCAGCACCCAGCCGACCCGCTGCAATCCTTCCGTTCGCCGCGCGCGTTCAAGCAGCCGAGCGGAGACCATGCAGCCGATGACGCAGACGACCGCCGCGAGCAGGACGAGCCAGGGATTGTGTTCGGAAACGAGACAGGAGATGACGCGCATGATGATTCCGGATGACCGCAGCTCTTGCAGGTAGCGCGGTTGTCCGAAGATTGCGTTAGCGCGGAGCGCGCTGCAAAAATTGCGTGCGCCGCGCCTGCCGCGTGGCTCCGCATCGGCCGATGCTGAGGTTCTGGGATCTGCTTACGAGTTCCCGCGAAAAAATGGACCGGATGAGCTTCGCCGAGGCGCTGGCGGCCCCTGGCGCACCACGCCTGCAGCCGTTCAGTTCACCTGTCGGTCCTTGCCGCTCCAATAGGGTTCGCGCAGGTTGCGGCGCAGGATCTTTCCCGAGGGATTCCGCGGCAGAGCGGCGATGAAATCAACACTCTTGGGCGTCTTGAAGCCGGCGATGCGCGTGCGAAGAAAGTTAATGATCTCTGTCTCGGTTGCGGTCTTGCCGGGCTTCAGCGCTACCACCGCCTTGACCGCTTCGCCCCATTTGTCGTCGGGAATGCCGATCACGGCCGCTTCGGCGACGTCCGGATGATCGCACAGCGCGCTCTCGACCTCGGCGGGGTAGATGTTCTCGCCGCCGGAGATGATCATGTCCTTGATGCGGTCATGGATGTAGACGTAGCCGTCCTCGTCGATGTAGCCGACGTCGCCGGTGCGCAGCCAGCCGTCCGCATCCAATGCGCGCGCGGTCGCATCCGGCAGATTCCAGTAGCCAATCATGTTAGAGCCGGAGCGGGTGGCGATCTCGCCCACCTCGCGCGGCGGGAGCTTGTTGCCGTTCGGATCGAGGATCGCGACCTCCACGCCGGGCAGCGGCTTGCCGGCCGAGCGCATTCGCTCCAGGCCTTCGACATGGTCTTCTGGCGGCAACGCGACGATGGTGCCGGTGGTCTCGGTCATGCCGTACATCTGCACGAAGCCGCATTTGAAGATCTCGATGCATTCCTTCAGCAACGCGGCCGGTATCGGCGACGCGCCATAGAGCATGTATTTCAGCCTGGAGAAATCGACCTGCCGCGCGCGGGGCAGGCGGACGACGAACTGCATCGCGGCCGGCACCATGAACAGTTTGGTGATGCCGGATTGCTCGAAATAATCGAGGATTTGGGTCGGATCGAACTCGCGCGCGATCACACCCTTGGCGCCGTGATAGAGGCCGAGCAGACCCCAACCGGAGCCACCGATGTGAAAGATCGGCATCGCGATCAGCGAGACGTCGTCGGCGGACCATGTGTTCCACTCCGGCCGCTCCTCGGCATTGCCGCTGTTGACCAGGTTGAGGAAGTTGGCGTGCGATAGCATCGCGCCTTTCGGCTTGCCGGTGGTTCCTGACGTATAGAGCTGCAGCGCGACATCCTGCGGCCTGATCTCGACATCGGGATCATCGGTCGTCTGTGCGTCGCGCCACGCCGTAAAATCCTGCCATTCGGGTGCGCCGCCCTCGGTGGTGATGACATCGCGCACGCCAGGCAACTGTGCGCGGATATGACGGACCTGCGCGATGAACTCTGGACCGACGAACAAGGCAGGGGCCTTGCAGTCCTCGACGATGAAGGCGACTTCCGGCCCTGCGAGCCGCCAGTTGATGGGTGCCATCACGATGCGTGCCTTCATCGCGCCGATCAAAAGCTCGAAATAGATATCGCTGTTCTTGCCGAGATAGGCGATGCGCTCGCCCGGTCCGACACCGAGCGCCGTCAGCGCGTTGGCGACCTGGTTGGTCCTGCGGTCGAAGTCGGCAAAGCTCGTAATGAGGCCTTCGAACTCATAGGCAATATCGCTACCGCGCACGCGCGCCTGGCTGCGCACGACGTCGACAAGAGTCACAGCTGTCGTCGAGACGGACATGTTTCCCCTCCGATGCTGCCTTGTTTGTTGTTGTTATTCTTGTTGGCGGCGCCCCGGTCGCGACCGGAGCGTCGCATAATACTGTGGCCTCAGCCGCCGCCGCGCGCGGCGCGATCCTTGTCGTTTTGAGCCTTGATGGACTCCTTGGCCTTGGCCCAGTCCTCGTCCTTCCAGTCGCGCAACTGATAGAAGTTGCCGCCCATGGCGAGCGCCTGCGCGCCGTCCATGGCGATGGTCTCGCCGTTGATCCAGTCGCAGCCGCCGGAGATCAGGAAGACGGCGAGGTTCTGCAATTCCTCCATGGTGCCGGTTCGGCCCATCGGGTTCGCCGCCTTGGTGCGCGCGCCCGCTTCGTCGCCGGGCTTGATGCGCTTGCTCATGCCCTCGGTCGGAATCTCGCCCGGCGCGATGGTGTTGAGGCGGATGCCGTAACGACCCCATTCGGTGGCGAGCGACATCGTCATGGCGTGGATCGCGGCCTTGCTCATCGCCGAGGGCACCACGTAGGGCGAGCCGTTGCGCACCCAGGTTACCGTGATCGAGACGACATTTCCCGGCTGTTTCGCGGCGATCCAGCGCCGGCCGACGGCATGTGTGACGTAGAAGGTGCCGTGCATGACGATATTGGCGACCGCATCGAAGCCGCGCGGACTTAATTCCTCGGTGCGGGATATGAAATTGCCCGCCGCATTGTTGATGAGGTCGGTGAGGCCACCGCTCTTGAAGATCGTCTCGATCATGTCGTCGACAGCTTGCGCATTCCTGATGTCGACGCCGTGGCTGGTGACGCGGCCGCCATAGAGATCCATCAGCTCTGTCGCGGTCTCGTCGCAGACGATTTTCCGTCGGCCGCAAATATGCACCTCGGCGCCGAGCTGCAGGAAGCGCGCAGCCATCGCCTTGCCGAGCCCGGTGCCGCCACCGGTCACTAAAATTCGCCGACCGATAAGAAGATCATTTTTGAACATGAGCGTTTCCGTCTGAAAAAGGTTCGCGGTTAATTGGTCGATTGACTAAATCGCTGTGTCGGCATTCTGTAAAGCCGGAAAGAGACAACGGAGAAGCGTTCTATGGACAATCGCGTCGCGATCGAGATCACCGACGGCATCGCCGACGTTCGTCTGGTGAGAGCCGACAAGATGAACGCGCTCGACATGGCGATGTTCGAAGCGCTGGTCGCGGCGACGGAGCGGCTGTCGAAGGAGAACGGCTTGCGCGCGGTCGTGCTGTCCGGGGAGGGGCGGGCCTTCTGCGCCGGCCTCGACATGGGCCGCTTCGCCGCGATGAAAGAGGGCGGCGGCAACGGTATTCCGGGCGGTGAGAAGCGTGATCTTACGGTCCGCACCCATGGCCAGGCCAACTTCGCCCAACAGGCGGTGTGGGGCTGGCGGCAGTTGCCGGTGCCGGTGATTGCTGCGGTGCATGGTGTCGCCTATGGCGGCGGCTTCCAGCTCGCGCTCGGTGCCGACATGCGTTACGCCGCGCGCGACACCAAGATGTCGATCATGGAGATCAAATGGGGCTTGGTGCCCGACATGGCTGGCACGCCTGTTCTGGCGACCCTGATGCGCGACGACGTGCTGCGCGAGCTGACCTATACGGGCCGCGTGTTCACGGCCGAGGAAGGTCAGGGCTACGGCCTCGTCACCCGCATCTGCGACGATCCGCGCGCAGTCGCGCTGGAGACGGCGCGCGAGATCGCGGCCAAGAGCCCGGATGCGATCCGGGCCGCCAAGCGGATGCTGAACAGCCTTTCCGTTGATCCCGGACCTGCGCTGCTCGCCGAGTCCGTCGAACAGCAGAAGCTGATCGGGAGTCCGAACCAGCTCGAATCCGTGCGCGCCAATATCGAGAAGCGCGCGCCGAAATTTGCGGATCTCTGACATCTCCAATTGTCATGGCCGGGTTAGTCCCGGCCATCCAGGCCTTTGCTTCGGTCAGCAAGGCAAGGCGTGGATCGCCGGGCCTTCGCCGCGCCGGAGGGCTTCGGCCCCGCAGGCGGTCGAGGCCCGGCGATGACGACAACAAACAGCACAATTCAAGAAGAACAAGAACAAATGAGCGAAACGTCCTCTCTCTATCGCGGCGTCATCTCGGGCGAACGCCGCCGCGGCCACGACGAAATTGCCGATCGCGCGGCGCGGATGGCGGCCGGGCTGGCCGGGCTCGGCGTCGGTCCCGGTGATTCCGTCTGCATCCTGATGCGCAACGACATCGCCTTCATCGAGGCGGCATATGCGGCGATGCGGTTAGGTGCCTATGGCGTGCCAGTGAACTGGCACTTCAAGCCGGAGGAGGTCGACTACATTCTCAGGGATTCCGGCACGAAGGTGCTGATCGGCCACGCCGACCTCCTGCATCCGCTGGATGGTGTCATTCCGTCCGGTGTCACCGTGCTCAGCGTGCCGACGCCGCCGGAGATTCTGGCGACCTACAGCATCGATCCCTGTCACGTTGCGGCGCCTGCATTTGCGACCGATCTCGATGGCTGGCTCGTACAACAGCAACCCTATGACGGGCCACAGGTGCCGCAGCCGCAGAATATGATCTACACGTCCGGCACCACCGGCCATCCCAAGGGCGTTCGCCGTCACGCACCAACGCCAGAGCAGGCGGCTAATGCCGAACGGATGCGGACGATGATCTACGGGTTGAAGCCCGACGCGCGAGCCCTGCTGCCCGGGCCGCTCTATCACTCCGCGCCGAATTCGTTCGGCATCCGCGCCGGCCGGCTCGGCGGTGCGCTTGTGCTGATGCCGCGCTTCGATGCCGAGGAATTCCTGCGCCTGATCGAGGTCGAGCGCATCGACACCATCTTCATGGTGCCGACCATGTTCATCCGCCTGATGAAGCTGCCGGAGGCAGTGCGCCGGAAATTCGACGTGTCTTCGTTGCGGCATATCATTCATGCCGCGGCGCCGTGTCCGGCCGATATCAAGCGCGCGATGATCGACTGGTGGGGACCTGTGATCTACGAGTTCTACGGCTCGACCGAATTGGGCGCGGTGACCTTCGCCACTTCGGAAGATGCTTTGAAGAAGCCCGGCACCGTCGGAAAGATCTCGCCGGGCGCGGAGCTGCGCTTCGTGGGCGACGATGGCCGCATCCTGGCGCAGGGCGAAATCGGCGAGATCTATTCGCGGATATCAGGCAATCCGGACTTCACCTATCACAACAAGCCGGAGAAGCGCACTGAGATCGACCGCGACGGTTTCATCACCTCGGGCGATGTCGGCTATATCGATTCCGACGGCTACGTTTTCCTGTGCGATCGCAAGCGCGACATGGTGATCTCGGGCGGCGTCAACATCTATCCGGCCGAGATCGAGGCGGTGCTGCATGCGGTGCCCGGCGTGCATGATTGCGCGGTGTTCGGCGTTCCCGATGCCGAATTCGGCGAAGCGCTGCTCGCGGTGGTCGAGCCGCAGGCGGGCGTGACGCTGGATACTGCCGAGATCCGGATGCGTCTGAAGGGTTCGCTTGCCGACTATAAGGTTCCCAAGCATATCGAGATCAGGCACGGCCTGCCGCGCGAGGATTCCGGCAAGATCTTCAAGCGCCGCCTGCGCGATCCCTATTGGGCGGAGGCCGGACGGCGGATTTAGGGCCACGCTGTCGTCCGTGAGCACGCAGGGACCCATACCGCGTGATCTCTCGATTGGGCTGGCAGTTGCGCGCCAAATAGCGTCCTGTGGTTAGGGGTCCCTGCGTGCGCAGGGACGACAGCGGAGCAGAGAACCGTCCACCTGCATCTTCATCTTGCACTGCGGCAAAAAACTTGCAGACTGCGTGCATCGCCCGGGCCGCTTCTGGAGAGCCGAGCCATGTCGCCGCGACCCATGCTTTCGGATGCAGAGATGAAGTCCAATCGCGCCCAAGAACAAACTCAAGAACGGGCTCAAGAGGCGCAGGCGACGGAGGAGGACGCGCGGCTGCGCGACAATATCCGGCTGCTCGGTCGGATCCTCGGTGACACCGTGCGCGACCAGGAGGGGGCCGGCGTGTTCGACCTGGTCGAGCGGATCCGCCAGACCTCGGTCCGGTTTCACCGTGACGAGGACAGCCAGGCCCGCCACGAACTCGAAGCCATCCTCGACGGCATGTCGATCGGCGACACCGTGCGCATCGTCCGCGCCTTCAGCTATTTCTCTCATCTCGCCAACATCGCCGAGGACCACAACAACATCCGCCAGATGCGCAGCCGCGCCGGCGCCAACGGGGGTGGCGGCGTGCTTGCCGAGACGTTGGCGCATGCGACAGCGGCCGGCCTGAAGCCGACGGATCTGCGCAAGTTCTTCGCCGGCGCACTGGTCAGCCCGGTGCTGACCGCACATCCGACCGAGGTCCGCCGCAAGAGCACGATGGACCGCGAGATGGAAGTTGCAGCGCTGCTGGACCGGCGCGAGCGCATGCAGATGACGCCCGATGAACGCGAAGCCAGCGACGAGGCGCTTCGCCGTGCCGTCCTGACCCTGTGGCAAACCAACCTGTTGCGGCGAACCAAGCTCTCCGTGCTCGACGAGGTGAGCAACGGGCTGTCATTCTACGACTACACGTTTCTCTATGAGGTGCCGCGGCTATTGTGTGCGCTGGAGGATCGTCTCAGTGACGGCGAGCAGGTCACCGGCGACTTGGCCTCCTTCCTGCGGATGGGAAGCTGGATCGGTGGCGACCGCGACGGCAATCCGTTCGTGACAGCAGACGTGATGCGCGGCACGTTGAGGCTGCAGGCCGGCCTCATCCTGAATCACTATCTGAAGGAGCTGCACCAGCTCGGCAGCGAGCTGTCGATCGCCGAGCATCTCACCAGTGTTTCTGAGGATCTGCTCGCACTCGCTGCGCGCTCGCCCGACACGTCTGAGCATCGCAGCGGCGAGCCCTATCGGCGCGCAGTCTCGGGCATTTATGCACGGCTGGCTGCCACTGCGGGCAAGCTCGGCATCGAGATCGGCCGGCCGCCGGTCGGCGAGGGGGCTGCTTACACCAGCGTCAAGGAATTCCAGGGCGAGCTCGATATTCTGTATCGCTCGCTGATATCGAACAATGCGCGCGTGATCGCGCGCGGGCGGCTCAGGTGGTTGCGCCGCGCCGTCGACTGCTTTGGCTTCCATCTGGCGCGGCTCGATATCAGGCAGAATTCGGCCGTGCATGAGCGCACGGTCGCGGAGCTCTTGGACACCGCGATGCCCGGCATGTCCTATCTTGCGCTCGGCGAGGAGGCCCGTGTCGCTCTGCTGCTTGGTGAGCTGCGTAATGCCCGGCCGCTGATGTCGCAATTCGTCAAGTATAGCGACGAGACAGTTGGCGAGCTCGACGTTTTTCGCGCGGCGGCGGAAGCGCACGCCATGTTCGGTGCCGACGTGATCCCCCAATGCATCATCTCGATGTGCAAGGGCATGTCCGACATGCTTGAAGTGGCGCTGCTCTTGAAGGAGGTCGGGCTGATCGACCCCTCGGGGCGCAGCGTCGTCAACATCGTGCCGCTGTTCGAGACCATCGAGGATCTGCAGGCCTCCAGCGCCATCATGGATCGCATGCTGTCGCTGCACGATTACCGCCGTCTGGTCGACAGCCGCGGCTCGGTCCAGGAAGTGATGCTCGGCTATTCCGACAGCAACAAGGATGGCGGCTTCGTCACCTCGGGTTGGGAGCTCTACAAGGCCGAGATCGGTCTGGTCGAAATCTTCGAACGGCACGGTGTACGCCTGAGGCTGTTCCACGGCCGCGGCGGCTCGGTCGGCCGTGGCGGCGGCCCAAGTTATGATGCGATCATCGCCCAGCCCGGCGGTGCGGTGAACGGCCAGATCAGAATCACCGAGCAGGGCGAGATCATCTCGAGCAAATATTCCAATGCCGAGGTCGGCCGCAACAATCTGGAGATTTTGGCGGCGGCGACACTGGAAGCTAGCCTGCTGCATCCACGTCAGCCGGCGCCGAAGCGCGACTATCTCACCGCGATGGATCGGCTCTCCGAACTGGCCTTCAAAGCCTATCGCGGCCTGGTCTACGAGACCGACGGCTTCGTCGACTATTTCTGGGCCTCGACCGTCATCAACGAGATCGCGACGCTGAACATCGGCAGCCGCCCGGCCTCGCGCAAGAAGACACGCGCTATCGAGGATCTACGCGCGATCCCCTGGGTGTTTTCCTGGGCGCAATGCCGGCTAATGCTGCCGGGCTGGTATGGCTTTGGCAGCGCGGTCGAAAGCTGGATCGCCGAAAATCCCGACCGCGGCATGGCGTTCCTGAAGGAGCTCTATCGCGAGTGGCCGTTCTTCCGCATGCTGCTGTCGAACATGGACATGGTGCTGGCGAAGAGCTCTATCGCGATCGCCTCGCGCTATGCCGAGTTGGTGCCGGATGAGGAGCTGCGGAAGACGATCTTCGGTCGCATCCGCGGTGAATGGGAGCTCGTGATCAGGCTGCTGCACGAGATCATGGGGCAGCAGCGGCTGCTCCAGGGCAATCCGCTGCTCGAGCGCTCGGTGCGTCATCGCTTTCCCTATCTCGATCCGCTCAACCACGTTCAGGTCGAGCTGTTGAAGGCGCACCGCGCCCAGACCGCGGATGAACAGGCACTGCGCGGCATCCAGCTCACGATCAATGGGATCTCGGCGGGGCTGAGGAATACGGGGTAGGACGAAGGGTGAGTGGCGAATAGCGAGCAGGGATCTTTTGCTATTCGCCACTCCGCCATTTGCTAGCTGATAAGCGGGCGCATCGTCTCAATGGCCAGTCATGGCTTCATGGCGCCTTGCACGCTCGTATAGACAGCGTAGAGCGATGACGTGCCACAGATATAAAGCCGGTTTCGTTGCTGGCCGCCGAAGCACATATTGGCGACGGTTTCCGGGATGTGGATCTTGCCCAACAGATCGCCATCTGCCGTATAGCAGCGCACACCATCTTCCTTCGGATCACCCCAACCCACCGAGCACCAGACGCGTCCGTCCCTGTCGATGCGCATGCCATCAGTAATGGTGGGCTTGGGCATTTCCGCGAAGACCTTGCCGTTCGACAGCTTTCCGGCCGCAACGTCCACATCGAACACACGGATATGCGATGGGATATCTGGCCCGTCGGTAAAGCCTGAGTCGATGATGTAGAGTTTTTTCTCGTCAGGCGAGAACGCGAGGCCGTTAGGCTCCACGAAATCGTCGGCGACCACCTTGATGTCACCGGATTTTGGATCGACGCGGTAGACGTTGTGCTTTTCCTGCTCGGGCTCGGCCTTGAGGCCTTCGTAATAGCCGCCGATCCCATAGCCTGGATCGGTGAACCAGACCGATCCGTCGGAGGCGACGACCACGTCGTTCGGTGAGTTCAGCTTCTTGCCGTTGTACTTGTCAGCGATGATGGTGATCGAGCCATCGAGTTCAGTCCGGGTGACGCGTCGACCGCTATGTTCGCAGGTGAGCAGGCGTCCTTCCCGATCGATCGTGTTGCCGTTCGAGTTCATCGACGGCTGGCGGTAGACGCTGAGGTGACCGTCGTCTTCCGAGAAGCGCATGATGCGGTTGTTGGGAATGTCGCTGAACAGCACATACCGTCCGGCTGGAAAGTAGACCGGCCCCTCGGCCCAGCGAAAGCCGGTCGCGACGCGCTCGACGGCTGCGGTGCCGGCGAACGCCGGAAATCCGGCAGGTCCGAATGACGTCTTGGGATGCGCGGATTCCAGGTGGGAATCCGGATAACGACTTCCAGGAAGCGGTCCTAGGGGCAACGGGTCGGTGGACCTGCTCGGTGTGCCAGTTTGGCCGAACGGCGCAACCGTCTCAGCGGAGGCTGGCGTCGCCACCGCCGTCGCGGCCAGCGCCGCCGCGCCCTTCAGGAGAGTGCGCCGGTCGAAGCGGTCAGCTCCGGCCGGCATCGCATTGTCAGGGATCTGTCGCGAATGTGTCATAAGCGTCCTCCCGGTTTTGCAGGAAGGACAGCCTATGCCACAATCGGGGCGCAAAGCGGGCAGGATGCTCGTAAAGCAACCTGAAATAGATTGTGCCGCGAGCTTGCCGCGGCGCAACCGGACGCGATGCGGCGATCAGATCGGATCCCAGCCGAACACGTCGGCCGAGCGGTCGAGCTTGTAGAACGACGGCTTCAGGGCCGGCATCCCGTGCTCGGCGACAGTCTGCGGCGTCCAGCCTTCGCCGCGATGGACCGAACGCAGCGGGCGCGACTGGCCCATCAGGAAGATCTCGTTCATGCGCACGGCGAAGATCTGCCCGGTGACGTCCTTCGCGGCATCGCCGAGCAGATAGGCAACGACCGGCGCGATCTTCGCGGGCCCCATCTGCTTGATCTTTTCCACGCGCGCCTTCTCGGCCTCGGTCTCGGTCGGAATGGTCCCGATCATGCGGCTCCATGCAAAGGGCGAGACGCAGTTGGAACGGACGTTGAAGCGGCCCATGTCGAGCGCGATCGACTTCGACAGGCCGACGATGCCGAGCTTGGCGGCCGCGTAGTTGGCCTGGCCGAAATTGCCGACCAGACCGGAGGTCGAGGTGAAATGCACGAAGGCGCCACTCTCTTGTTCGCGGAACAGTCGCGCCGCCGCATGCGACGTGTAGAACGAGCCCATCAAGTGCACCTTGATGACGGACTCGAAAGCCTCCACGCTCATCTTGTGGAAGATCATGTCGCGCAGGATGCCGGCGTTGTTGACGACGCCGTCGAGCTTGCCGAAATGATCGGTCGCAGTCTTGATGATCTTGCTGGCCGGAATGGCTTCCGCCACCGACTCGAAATTCGCCACCGCAGTGCCGCCGCGCTTCCTGATCTCCTCGACCACTTCTTCGGCGGGCGCAGCACTCGAGCCCGAGCCGTCGGAGGCGCCGCCGGGATCGTTGACCACGACCTTGGCGCCCTCGGCTGCACAGAGCAGCGCGATTTCGCGGCCAATGCCGCGCCCAGCGCCGGTGACGACGATGACTTTGTCCTGAAGTGATTTGGCCATTTGGTAGTTCTCCAGCGTGAGCCGCTTTCTTAACCTCGCCCCGCTTGCGGGGAGAGGTCGGATGGCATCGCAAGATGCCATCCGGGTGAGGGGGTGCAGGTCTGACAACTCAGACCGAATGTGGGTCTGCCCCTCACCCCAACCCTCACCCCGTGAAGGACGGGGAGAGTGGGACGAGAGACCGTCTCCGAAATGTAGTGACTTAGCGTTCGTTCGTAAAAATGATCGTGCCTGACGCCGCGAACATGCCGCCGACGCCGTGGCACACCGAGATCTTCGCGTTCGGCACCTGCGCCGGCGCGATGCCGCGCATCTGTCGCACGCTCTCCTGCAGGGCGTACATGCCGTACATGCCCGAATGCATGTAGGACAGGCCGCCGCCATTGGTGTTGAGCGGCAGCTTAGCCCCAGGACGCGTGTTGCCGTCCGCGATGAACTTGCCGGTTTCCCCGTGCGGCATGAAGCCGAGATCGCCGAGCCCGAACAGCGGCAGATGCGCGAACGCATCGTAGATCATCAAATGATCGACATCCCCGTGGGTGATCCCGGCTTCCTTGAAGGCGAGCGGACCCGCGACCTTGAAGGCGCGCGAAGAGGTGAAGGTCTCCATCTGGCTGACCATCGGCGTCTCCACGCTCTCGCCGGTGCCGAGGATGTAGACCGGCTTGTGCGGAAAATCCTTGGCGCGGTCGGCCGAAGTCAGGATCAGCGCGCCGCCGCCGTCGGTGACGAGGCAGCATTGCAGCAGCCGCAGCGGGTAGGCGATCATGCGCGAGTTGAGCACGTCGTCGACCGTGATCGGATCCTTCATGGTCGCGCGTGGATTCTTCGCCGCCCATTCCCGCTGCACCACGGCCACCATGGCGAGCTGCTCATGGGTGATGCCGTAGGTCTTCATGTAGCGCAGCACCGGAATCGGGAACATGCTGGGAGGGCCGTAGATGCCGAACGGCGCCTCGAACTGGCCCTGCAGGCTGTCGGCCGGAATCGAGCGTGGCGCCTTGCCGATCATCGACTTGCCGCTCTCGGCGTGGGTGATCAGCACGGTTTTGCACAACCCGGCCTCGATCGCCGCGGCGGCATGGCGGACATGCAGCATGAACGAGCAGCCACCGACCGAGGTGCCGTCGACCCAGGTCGGCGTGATGCCGAGGTAATGGCACATCTGCTGCGGAGTCTCGACCGCGGTGGCGAAGCCGTCGATGTCCGACAGCTTCAGCCCGGCATCCGCGATCGCGTTCAGCGCCGCGTCCGCATGCAATTGGATCTGCGACATGTTGGGGATGATTCCGAGCTCGGTGGTCTCGGCCGCGCCGACGACGGCAACTTGATTCCTGCGCATGGTCTACCCCTTGGCCGGACGGAACACGGGCAGGGTGATCTTGTCGTCGAGCGCCTGGAAGGTGACCTCGAGCTTCATGTCGAGTTCGAGCGCCTCCGGTGTCTGCGGGCAGTCGACGATGTTGCTCATCATGCGCGGGCCTTCGTCGAGTGCAACCACCGCGATCGCATAAGGCGGCGCGAAGCCTGGCGCTGCGGGCCGGTGGTTAATGACATAACTGTAAAGCGTGCCGCGGCCCGAGGCCTTGAACACGCTGACGTTGCGGCTGGCGCAGGACGGGCAGAACGGACGCGGCGGGAAGTAGACATGCGCGCAAGAGTTCGCACCGTTGCAACCGTAGCTCGCCGGCCTTGGTGCCGTCCCAGAAATGCTGCGTCTCGGGTGTCGGTTTCGGTCGTGCGCGGGCCGGCTCTGCCATCTCGGTATCATCCTCCCGGAGACGGGCTCGCTCGGCCCGCTAATTATAAGGGTGATGCGACATTTGACTATTCGGCGTCAACGGTCCATCAACGCGCGCGCATGCCGCCCATTCCGGCATGCGTCCAATGAATGATGACGGGACCGCTTGTGTCTCCGCGATGGCGCGGTAGATTGCCGCCCGACGAAAATATAGCGAACGGGAGAAACGTATGTTGAAGATGACGGGTGCGGCATTGGCCGCGAGTCTGGCCTTCGCCGGTGCGGCGTTTGCAGCGGATGCGCCCGCCGAGATCAAGATCGGCACCCTCTATGCGTCCTCCGGCCGTTTTGCCTCGATCTCGATGCCCGTCTACAGTGCGCTGAAGCTGTGGGTCGACCAGAAGAACGCCGACGGCGGCGTCTATGTGAAGGCCTTCGACAAGAAGCTGCCGGTGAAGCTCGTCTCCTATGACGACCAGAGTAACACCGCCACGGCGTCGACGCTTTACAATCAGCTTGTCACCCAGGACAAGGTCGACCTCCTGGTCGCCGATTCCGGCTCCGTGCTGACCGCGCCCGCGGTCGCGATCGCGCGCGACCACAAGATGTTCCTGTTCGATCAGACCGGAACCGGCGCGAGCTTCTTCTCCAAGGACAATCCCTACATCGCGCTGATGGCCGATCCGGTCTCGACGGTGTGGCCGAAGCCGGTTGCCGATTTCATCACCCATGACGGCCCGGGCCTCGGCATCAAGAAGGTCGCGATCCTCTACGCGACCAACGAGTTCACCGGCACCCAGGCCAACGCGTTCCGCAAGTTCGTCAAGGAGTCCGGTGCACCGATCGAGATCGTCTACGACCAGGGCGTGCCGACCGAGACCACCAACTACACGGTCATCGTCAACAACATCGCCAACACCAATCCGGATGCGGTGATCGAGTTTGGCTATGCGCCGAACGACATCGCCTTCCTGCGCAACGTCCAGGACGTCGGCGTCAACTTCAAGATGCTGTTTACGATCTATGCCGGACTCGAGACGGAGCTGTTGGAAAAGAATATCGGCGCCAAGGGACTTGAGAATATCTGGACCTACGTGCCGCCGTCCGAGCTCGACTATCCCGTCAATTTCGGCATGACGATGAAGGATTATCGCGCTGCCTGGGATAAGAAATATCCCGATGGCAAGGTCGAGTTCGGCTTCAACGCGGTCGCCGGCTACACCACGGCGCTGGTGATCGAGAAGACGCTCTCGGTTGCGACCTCGCTCGACCAGATGGAGCTGCGCCGCGCCGCATTCTCGCTGTCCAACCAGCTCAAGACGCTCGACGGCACCTTCGCGCTCGACGAGATGGGCGGCCAGATCGGCGAGCTGACGCCGCTCGGCCAGCTCTCGGAGAAGGACGGCCACATCCACTTCACCTCGATCTATCCGCACGAGACCGCCACCGGCAAGCCGGTCTATCCGGCGCCATGATGTTGCGGAATCGGGGCCGAGGGCGCCGGGGCGGGGCGAGATGCTAAGTTACGCGCTGATTGCCGGCGTTCTGTTCGGCCTCTATTTCAGCCTGGTCGGTATCGGCCTCAATCTCGTGTTCGGCGTCATGCGCATCGTCAATCTTGCGCATGGCGACACCATCATGCTGGGCGCGTTCATCGCGTTCGGCGTCGTGGCGATGGCCGGCATCGATCCGCTGTTCGCGGTGCCGCTGGCCTTCATCGTGTTCCTGATCGCCGGCTTCCTGCTTTATTGGGTGCTCGTGCCGCGGCTGCAGGGCTCGACCAATCCCGAGATGCTCTCGATCATCCTGTTCTTCGGCCTGTCGCAGGTGGTCGAGGCCATCACCACGATCTTCGCCGGCACCAGCGAGCGCTCGATCCAGACGCGGCTGCTCGGCACCGTGTTCACGACCATCAAGGTCAAATGGTTCGGTGGCACGGCGGGACGCGGCGGCCCGATCCAGATCTTCGGCCAGGGCTTTCCGGCGCCCTGGGTGATCGCGGCCGCGACCAGCCTGATCGCGATCGGGCTCGTCTACGTCTATCTCTATCGCACCCGGCTCGGTACCTTGACGCGTGCAGTGATGTCGCGCCGCGACGAGGCCTTCGCCACCGGCATCGATGTCGACCGCGTCTCGGCGGCAGCCTTCGGCATCGGGCTTGGTCTCGCCGGCATTGCCGGCGTGTTTGCCCCGTTCATGTTCGGATCGATCACGCCCGCCTTCGGCGCCGACGCCACCGTGACGTCATTTGCCATCGTGGTGCTGGGCTCGCTCGGCAACCCCTTGGGCACCGCGCTCGGCGGCGTCGTCTACGGCGTCTGCTACATGCTGGTGCAGACCTATCTGAGCTCATGGGCCGACCTGCTGCCCTATGTACTGCTCATCCTCATCCTGTTGTTGCGCCCGAGCGGTCTGCTCGGAAGGCGGGTGCGCGTTGCCTAAAAGTCTTCAGCATACGCTGTTCATTCTGCTCCCGCTGGTCGTCGTCTTCGCGGTGCTGCCCGGCGTGTATCAGAACCATCTGCTGCTGTTCAATTTCGTGATCTTCCTGATCCTCGCCCAGGGCGTAAACATCATCTACGGCTTCACCGGCTATCTGCCGTTCGGCTATGTCGGCTTCTTTGGGGCCGGCGCCTACGGCTTTGCGATCATGGTGATGCATTTCCAGACGCCGGCAGCTCTTGCCGTGCTGGTGGGCGGGCTGGTCGGCGTCGTGCTTGGCCTGCTGCTGACGCCGCTGCTGCGGCTGACCGGCGCCTATTTCGCGATCGCCAATCTCGCGGCTTCGCTCGCGGTGCTGCACTTCGTCGCCAATCCGGCGCTGGAGAACATCACCAAGGGGCCCTATGGCGTGTCGCTGACCGGTACCTTCAATCCGACCTTCGCCTATAATGCCGCGCTGGTGGTGCTGGCCCTGACGCTGGGCGGCGTGGTGTACTTACGCAATTCCAGCTTCGGCCTCGCTTTGCAGGCCACGCGCGAGGATGCGGTGAGCGCGTCGATGGCCGGCGTCAATGTCGTCAAGATGCGCGTCATCGCCTGGTTGGCTTCAGCGCTGGTCGCGGGCCTCGCCGGCGGCGTCTACGCCTGGTACGTGTCGGTATTCTATCCGGACAACGTATTTTCAGGCGATTTTTCGATCTTCGCAATCGTGTTCGCGCTGTTCGGCGGCGTCGCCACCATTCTCGGGCCGATCGTCGGCGTGATCATCCTTTACGGCATCTACAATCTGATCGGCTTCACCACGCCGCAATATTTCCAGCTGATCTATGGCCTGTTGATCATGGGCCTGGTGCTGTTCCTGCCCGCAGGATTGATGTCGCTGGCAACGCGGAGGGGTTGGCGTGTCCCCTGATACGAAACCCATTCTCAACGTCAACAAGCTGGTGAAGCGTTTCGGCGGCTTCACTGCGCTCGACGGCCTCAGCTTCCATGTCGTGCCCGGCGAGATCCTGGGTCTGGTCGGCCCGAACGGCTCCGGCAAGACCACGGCGATCAACGTCATCTCTGGGCTTTATGCACCCGACGGCGGCGGAATGTGTTCGAAGGCAGCGCAATCGGCGGCGTCGCGTCGCACAAGCTCGTGCATCGCGGCATCAACCGCACGTTCCAGGTGCCGAAGCCGTTCATGTCGCTGTCGGTGCGCGAGAATGTCGCGGTGGCAGCCGCCTATGGCAATGCCGGGGGCAGCTCGACGGTGGACGCGTTGCTGGAGGAATACAAGCTGTCGCAACTGGCCGATCGGCCGGCCGCCGATCTCAACAGTGTTCAGCAGAAGTTGCTCGATCTGGTCCGTGCGCTGGCGACCTCGCCGCGGCTGCTGCTGCTCGACGAGCTCGCCGCAGGCCTCAACCCGACCGAGCTCGACTGGATCGCGGGGCGCATCAAGGCGCTCGCGGCGAAGGGCATGGCGATCATCGTGGTCGAGCATCTGATGGGGTTCATCGAGCACATCACCGATCGCGTCATTGTCATGAACGCCGGCAAGGAGATATTCGAAGGCAAGCTCGCCGCCGCGATCAAGCAGCCGCAGGTGATCGAGGTGTTCCTGGGAGGCGAGCATGCAGCCTGATGCGATGCCGCTGCTCGCAGCGTCCGGCGTCGATGCCGGCTACGGCACCATGCAGGTGCTGTGGGGTGTCGATCTCGACGTGCGGCCGGGCGAAACCGTGCTGCTGCTGGGCGCCAACGGCGCCGGCAAGACGACATTCCTGAAATCGCTGGTCGGGCTGATCGATGCGCGCCAGGGCAGCATTCGGCTCGGCGGCGACGACATCACGCGTATGCGTTCCAGCGACCGCATGCGCCGTGGCATGACCTACATGTCCGAGCTCGCGGTGTTTCCGGATCTGTCGATCGAGGAGAACATCCGCATCGGTGCCCAGGCGCTCGGCCATGCCAATCCCGGCGCGCGGCTCAACGAGCTCTACGGGCTGTTTCCGGTGCTGCGCGACAAGCGCAGGGATGCCGCCTCCAGCCTGTCCGGCGGCCAACGCAAGATGCTGGGCTTGGCCAAGGCGCATGGCGTCCGAGCCGAAGCTGCTGGTGCTCGACGAGCCCTCGGCCGGCCTGTCGCCCCTGTTCGTCAAGGAAGTGATCCGTATCCTGCGCGACCTGCAGGGGCGCGGCATCGCGCTGCTGGTGGCCGAGCAGAACATCGGCTTCCTCGAAGTTGCGACGCGCGTGTTCGTGCTCGAGGGCGGCCGCATCCGCTTCTCCGGCACGGTGGCAGAAATGTCCGATAACGAGGCGTTGCGAAAGGCCTATTTCGGGTTGAAGTAGCGACGCGCGGGTCTGGGTCGACCGCGCCGGCATTGTCGCCGACAAGGCTGTCCGGTATGGCTGAGACCGTAGCGGCTTCGGCCGCCGACGAAGCACGAGTGGGCATCATGACCGCAGCAAATCCGACCCTCGCCTCATTGGCCGATGATCTCGCCGCTGGCCGTACGACGGCCCGCAAGCTGGTCGAGGACTGCCTGGGCCGGATTGCCGATCCCGCCGGCGAAGGCCAGCGCGTCTTCATCCATGTCGATCGCGACGCGGCGCTGGCCGCGGCCGACGCCATGGACGCGCTGCGCCGGGCCAATGCCGCGCCGTCGCGCTTTGCCGGCATTCCGGTCTCGATCAAGGACCTGTTCGACATCAAGGGACAGGTGACACGCGCCGGCTCGCGCGCGCTGGAGGATTCCGCGCCGGCCGAGTCTGATGCGACCGCCGTGGCGCGGCTGCGTCGTGCCGGCTTCGTCGTGATCGGCCGCACCAACATGACCGAGTTCGCCTATTCCGGCATCGGCATCAATCCGCATTACGGCACGCCGAAGAGTCCCTACAAGCGCGAGGTGGGCTATGTCCCCGGCGGCTCGTCGTCGGGAGCGGGCGTCTCGATCGCCGACCGCATGGCCTATGGCGCGCTCGGCACCGACACCGGCGGCTCCTGCCGGATTCCGGCGGCCTTCAACGGCATCGTCGGCTACAAGCCGACGCAGTCGCGGGTGCCGCTCGACGGCGGCGTGCCGCTGTCCTCGACGCTCGACAGTTTTGGACCGCTCGCCAATAGCGTCGCATGTTGCGCGATCCTCGATGCGGTGCTGGCGAATGAGCCGATTACCGCGCTCGTGCCGCGTCCAGTCAAGGGCCTGCGGCTCGCGGTGCCGACCACGGTCGTGCTCGACGATCTCGACGAGCCCGTGGCGAAAGCCTTCGAGCGTGCGCTGGAGACGTTGGCGAAGCAGGGCGCGCTGATCGAGCGCATCGAGATGCCGGAATTCTTCGACGTCGGCGTCATGAACGCCAAGGGCGGCTTCTCTCCGGCCGAGGCCTATGCCTGGCATCGCTATCTCATCACCAGCAAGGGCGACATGTATGACCCTCGCGTGGCGGCGCGGATCATGCGCGGCGAGAGCATTTCCGCAGCCGACTATATCGAGACCGTCGCCGCACGACGCTCGCTGGTTGCGCGCGCGGCCGCGCGCATCGCGCCCTATGACGCGCTGGTGCTGCCGACCACCGCCAACACGCCGCCGAAGATTAGCGATCTCGCCGCAGACGATGCCTTCACCCGCGAGAACCTGCGCGCGCTGCGCAACCCCTCGATGATCAACAATATCGATGGCTGCGCGATCTCGCTGCCGGCGCACCGCGCCGACGAGATCCCGGTCGGCTTGATGCTGGCCCATTCCGCCGGCAACGACCGCAAGCTGTTCGAGGTTGCGGCGGGAGTTGAGAGCGTGATCCGGGGCTGATCAGCACGCAGAGCTCAGCCGTCATTGCGAGCGCAGCGAAGCAATCCAGAGGCCGCGAAAACGATCTGGATTGCTTCGTCGCTTCGCTCCTCGCAATGACGAAGAACGCTGATCTCGAACAGTCAAATTTTTGCCAGAAACCGGGTGGCACGACCTTCTCGCCGATGCCATCTTTTAAGCATGAGAGCCGCAACCAAGCCACTCGTTCCGTCGTCTGACATCACCTCCCGCGTCGATACCCTCGACTGGGCGCAAATCTCGCGTGAGCTGGACGGGCAGGGCTGCGCGGTTCTGAAAGGCCTCGTCTCACCGGACGAATGCCGTGCGCTGGCCGCGCTCTATCCCGACGATGCGCATTTCCGCAGCCGCGTGGTGATGGCGCGGCACGGTTTTGGCCGCGGCGAGTACAAATACTTCAGCTATCCATTGCCGGATCCGATCGCGGGCTTACGGCCGCGTCTCTATGCGCAGCTCGCCGTGACTGCCAATCGCTGGAACCAGACGATGGGCATCGACATCTCTTATCCCGATGATCACGACGCCTTCCTGGAGCGTTGTCACAAGGCGGGGCAAACCCGGCCGACGCCGTTGCTGCTGCAATACGAGGCCGGCGATTACAACTGCCTGCATCAGGACCTCTATGGCGAACACGTGTTCCCGATCCAGGTCGCGATCCTCTTGTCCGAGCCCGGTCGCGATTTCGAGGGTGGCGAGTTCGTGCTGACCGAGCAGCGGCCGCGCATGCAGTCGCGCGCCGAGGTGGTGCCGCTGCGCCAGGGCGATGCTGTCGCCTTCGCTGTGCATGTCCGGCCTGTGCAGGGGATGCGCGGCACCTATCGTGTCAACATGCGCCATGGCGTCAGCCGGCTCCGCTCGGGCAAGCGCCATACGCTCGGCGTGATCTTTCATGATGCGAAGTAGGGCGTGGTGACTGATCTGTTCGAAAGCCTGGGAGCGGCGGGGCCTGCGCGAGAGGAGCTCGCGGAGGGCGCTTTGTTGCTGCGCGGCTTCGTACGGCCGCAACAGCACGAGCTGATATCAGCGATCGAGACCATCACCGCGCAGGCGCCGTTTCGACACCTGATCACGCCGGGCGGATATCGTATGTCGGTCGCCATGACCAATTGCGGAGACGTCGGCTGGGTCTCGGACCCGAGCGGCTACCGTTACGACGGGATCGATCCGGAAAGCGGCAAGCCGTGGCCGGCGATGCCGCTATTGTTTCGCAAGCTGGCGGAGGACGCTGCAGCGGCCGGCGGTTTTCCCGGCTTCGCCCCCGATGCCTGCCTGATCAACCGCTACGAGCCCGGCGCCCGGCTGTCGCTGCATCAGGACCGCGACGAGCGTCATCTCGGCGCGCCGATCGTCTCGGTCTCGCTCGGGCTGCCCGCAACCTTTCTGTTCGGCGGGCTGAAGCGCAGCGATCCGACGCGGCGCACCCGGCTGGAGCACGGCGATGTCGTGGTCTGGGGCGGGCCGGCGCGGCTCGCGTTTCACGGCGTGGCGGCGCTTGCCGACGGCGAGCATGGTCTGTTGGGGCGGCAGCGCATCAACCTGACCTTCAGACGGGCGCGCTAGAGATCCCGCCAAAACACCGCAATTTTATCGGAACAACGTCGCTTCTATGCTACCCGGCCGTCAGGAGTGGCATCATGAGCGCGACCGACATCTCCGCCAATGAAGATGAGGCCGGGACGAACCGACTAGGTCTCTATCTGGCGTTCCTGCAACTGGTGTTCACGCTGCTGTGGACCACCTATGTGATTTTCCTGCCGAAGCTCGCGACCGGCGTCGGGATCGCACCCTCGGCTGTCATCTTCATCTTGATGATGGATCAGGCGGTCTTCACCCTGACCGACACCGCGATGGGCATCGCCGCCGATCGCGTCGCGCGTTTTGTCGGGCGGCTTGGACCGTGGATCGGCGTGCTGACGGCGATATCATGCGCCGCCTTCGTGGCGCTGCCGTTCGTCACCGGCCCGAACGCCAAGGTCCTCTTCATCGGGCTGATCCTGGTCTGGGCGATCACGTCGTCGGCGTTGCGCGCGCCGCCGCTGATCCTGCTCGGTCAGCATGCCGCGAAGCCGCGGGTGCCGTTCCTCGCGGCCGTCGTAATGCTCGGCTACGGCATTGCCGGCGGGCTTTCGCCCTATCTCGGCGTGCTCCTGCGCAACACCGATGCGCGGATGCCATTCATCATTTCCACGGTCGTACTGCTGCTGACGGCGCTTGGGCTGTCACAGGTCGGGCCGGGCCTGGGCCAGGCGGAGCGGCTCCAGGCCAAGCCGGTATCGCTGCGCGGCGTGTCAACGCTCTTCATCATTGCCATGATTATCCTGGCGCTCGGCTATCAGCTGCATTTCAGCGTCAATAGCGAGTTCTTCTATCTGCGCATCGCCAAGTCGGCCGATCTGCAATGGCTGATGCCGGTGTTCTGGATCGGCTTCAACATCGCGATGTTTCCGGCGAGCCGGATCGTCAAGCATCGCGGCGCCCTGATCGTGATGGGCGCCGCCGGCCTGCTCGGTGCGGTCGCAATCGCGGTCGCGGAGATCACGGACGCGCTGAACGTCATGATCGTCGCGCAGTTCATCGCCGGCGCGGCCTGGGGCTGCATGATGATGGGCGCGATCTCGGCCGCGCTCTGGATCGGTGCAACCGGTGCGCAGGGCAAGGTGACGGGGCTGGTCTTCTCCGCGCTGGCGCTGGCGACCTTTGCGCGGATGTCGGCGATCGCCGGCGGCCTGCAGAAACTGCCGGACTACGCGCCGCTGGTGCATTGGGCGCCGGTCGCCTGCTGGCTGGTTGCCGGCACCGGGCTGCTGGTCATCGCAGCGGCCCGGATGCGGGGGAAGCAAGCCAGCCTCTGAGGTCATTCCGGAGCGAGGCCAAAGGCCTCGAACCCGGAATCTAGAGGTTATCAGTTCGAGATTCCGGGTTCGACGCTGGCGCGTCGCCCCGGAATGACGTCACTGGGGCTTCGCCGGGTGGATGAACGTCCACGGCGTGACCTCCGAATCCCGCGGCACCTCGACGTCGATCAAATACGGTCCGCCGGAGCTAAGCGCCTTTTCCAGCGCCGCGCGGAAATGGTCCGGCGCGGTGACCTTGCTGGCGCCGATGCCGAAGGACTCGGCGAGCTTGACGAAGTCGGGATTGACGAGGTCGGACGCCACCACGCGGCCCTCGAAGCGCTGCCGCTGGTCGCGGCGCACATTGCCATAGGCGTTGTTGTTGAACACCAGTATCACGACGCCGATGTTGAACTGCACGGCAGTGGCAAGCTCCTGCACGCCGAACATGAAGCCGCCGTCGCCGGTGATGGCGACCACGGGCTTGTCGGGATTGGCGACCTTGGCGCCGAGCGCGGTCGGGAAGCCCGAGCCGAGCGTGCCCTGATAGCCCGAGGTGATGAACGTGCGGGGCTCGTAGACCGGGAAGCCGTACCAGGAGGCGAAGCCGACCTGCGACAATTCGTCGGTGACGATGGCGTCGTGCGGCAGTACCTCGCGCAGGATGTTGAGATATGCCATCTGCGGCTGCACCTGCTGAATCTCCTGCAGCGACGCTGCGGAGGCTTCGCGGATCGCGGCACGTCGGCCGCTAGTCTTGCTGCGGCTCGTCTTGCCGACGGCCGCGATCAGCTCGTTGGTGCCGGCCTTGGCATCGGCGACCACGGAGACATCGGTCGCGACCCGTCGCATCTCCACCGGATCGATGTCGATGCGGATCGATTTGAGTCCATCGGGGCGGAACGGCCAGCGGAACATGGTCGGCAGCTCCATGCGGGTGCCGATGCCGATCATCAGATCGGTCTGCGGCCACAGCTTGTAGGCGGCCGCCATGGTGACGCCGAGATCATGCGCATTGGAGACGATGCCGCGGCCGGAGCGGAAGGCGACCACTGGCGCGTCGATTGCCTCGGCGAGCTCCTGGATCTCCTCGCGCGCATGGATCGCGCCGCTGCCGACGAAGATCATCGGCGCCTTCGCTGCCTTGATCAGCGCGGCCGCCTTGGCAATGCGGTCGCTGTCTGGCCGCGATGCAGGGAAGGGCGCGAATGGCTTGACGGATTCCGTGTCGGTGCGTTGGGTGAACACATCCCAGGGCATCTCGATTGCGGCAGGACCGCGCCGGCCCGACAGCATCTCCTGGAAGGCGCGCGCAACCAGCGTCGGCGCCACGTCGGGATATTCGGCCCGGTCAGCCCATTTGACGAAGGTACGCAAGGTCGCAAGCTGGTCCGGCATTTCGTGCAGATGGCCGCGGCCTTTGCCTAGGAATTCCGTCGGCACCTGGCCGGTCAGGCACAACACCGGCTCGTTGGAGCCGAACGCGGTGAGCAGCGCCGCACCGGCATTGAGCACGCCGGGGCCGGGCACCACGCTGAACACGCCCGGCCTGCCGGACGAGCGCGCGTAGCCGTAGGCCATGTAGCCGCAGGCCTGCTCGTGACGGGCGCCGATCACCTTGAGCTGCGCCTGATGGAAGGCGTCGAACAGGCCGTAGATCTGCGCGCCCGGCAATCCGAACACGGTGTCGACGCCGTGCGCGACAAGGCCACTGACGATTGCTTCGCCGCCGGTCATGCTGGTCATGGCATTCCAAATCCAAGTTACAGGGTTTCGTCGATGACGCCGTTGCGCAGCAGGCCGACGCCTTCGGCCTCGACCTCGATCACGTCGCCGGGCTTCAGATAGCGTGGCGGGTCGAACCGCGCGCCCGGCGCCGGTCGGCGTGCCCGTCACGATCACGTCGCCGGGGACCAGCGTGGTGAAGGTCGAGATGTAACTGATGAGGTAGCGGAAGCCGAACATCAGCCGTGAGGTGCGGTCGTCCTGCCGCAGTTCGCCATTGACCTTGGTGGTGAGCCTGACGTCGGCGATCTGCGCCTCGCGCGTATAGGGCACGATCCAGGGGCCGAGGCTGCCGGTGGAATCGAAATTCTTGCCCTGCGTGACGTTGAACTTGGCGTGCCGCACCCAGTCGCGGATCGTGCCCTCGTTGCACAGCGTCAGCGCGGCGATGTGGTCGAGCGCGGACGCTTCCGCGATGTGCCGACCGGCCTTGCCGATTACGAGCACGAGCTCGCCTTCATAGTCGAGCTGCTGCGAGGCACGCGGCCGCACCAGCGGTGTGCCATGGCCGACGAAGGAGCGCGGCGTGCGCATGAACATCGAGGGATATTTCGGCGCGTCCTGGCCGTCCTTGTACTCGGCATTGCGGTCAGGGTAATTGACGCCGATGCAGATGATCTTCTCCGGCGAGGGGATCGGCGGCAGCAAAGTGACCGCATCCAGCGCATAGTCTGCCGCGCGGCTTGCGGCATCGTCAGCCAGCCGCTTGAGCGCGCCCGCGGCGATCACCTCGCGCAAGGTCGGATACTCCTTGGCGAAGCGCGCGAAGAGATCGACGACGCCGTTGTCGGTGACGGCGCCGTAACGGGCAGCACCATCGATGGAATAAGTGACGAGGCGAGGGGAGGTCATGGATTGATCCTTATACGCCAAGCCGCTGGATCTTGTGGGTGCCGCGCGCCAGCGACACATGCTTGGTCTCCATGTAGAAGTCGAACGAGTAGTCGCCGCCGTCGCGGCCGATGCCGGAGGCCTTCATGCCGCCGAACGGGGTCGGCAGATGGCGAACATTCTCCGAGTTCAGCCAGATCATGCCGGCTTCCAGCGCGTCAGCGACGCGCAGTGCGCGGCCCATGTCGTTGGTCCAGACATAACCAGTGAGGCCGTAGCGCACGTCATTGGCGATCTCGATCGCGTCCGCCTCATCACTGAAGGGAATGACGGTCAGGAAGGGACCAAACACCTCTTCCTGTGCGACCCGCATGTTGCGGTTCGCGCCGGTGACGAGCGTCGGCTGCACGTAGTGCCCGCCGCCGGGACCGTCATGCGGCTTGCCGCCGGCCGCGATCACTGCGCCATCCTGCCGTGCCACGTCGAAATAGGAGCAGACTTTTGCAAGATGCCGCTCATGGATCAGCGGTCCGACCTCGGTGGCGGGATCCAGGGGGTGGCCCACTTTAAGCGCCTGCACGCGTGCGGTGAGCTTCGCGATGAACTTGTCGGCGATGCTCTGCTGCACGAGCAGCCGGCTCGACGAGGTGCAGCGCTCGCCATTCAGCGAGTAAATCATGAAGACGACAGCGTCCAGCGCACGGTCGAGATCGGCGTCGTCAAACACGATGACGGGGTTCTTGCCGCCGAGCTCGAAATGCACGCGCTTCAGGGTCGGCGCGCCCTGGACCATGATCGCAGAGCCGGTCGCGCTTTCGCCGACGAAGCCGATCGCCTTGATCGCGGGATGCTCGGTCAGGGCCTTGCCGGCCTCTTCGCCGATGCCATGCACGGTATTCAGCACGCCGTTCGGCACGCCGGCCTCCTTGACAATTTTCGCCAGCATGTGCGCCGTGATCGGCGACCATTCGGCCGGCTTGTGCACGACGGTGCAGCCGGCGGCGAGTGCCGGCGCAATCTTCCAGGTGGACAGCATGAACGGCGTATTCCATGGCGTGATGACGCCGACAGGGCCGATCGGCACGCGCGTGGAGATGTTCCAATGCTCCTCGCTCGGCGTGTTCAGGCCGTCTCTAGCCTCGGCGCATTTGTCGGCGAAGAAGCGGAAGTTCTCGGCGGCGCGGATTGCGGCCTTGGCCATGAAGCGATAGGCCTGTCCCGTATCGACGCATTCGAGCACCGCGAGGTCGTCGGCATGATCCACGATCGCATCGGCCACGCGATGCAACAGCTTGCGCCGCATCGCCGGCGCCATCTCGCGCCAGGACTTGAAGGCAAGCGATGCCGCGGTGGCGGCGCGATCGACGTCCTCGGCATTGCCGCGGGCGACCGTTGCAAGCTGCGCGCCATCGATCGGCGACTTCGTTTCGAAAGTCGCGCCGGAGATCGAGTTCACGATCTTGCCGTCGATCATATGACCGATGCCCTCGCTCTTCAGCTTGGCGAGCAGAGGGGCTGCGCGATCGAGATTGGCTTTGAAGATATCGGATGTCGGCGTGACCTTATCCATGCGCGGCCTCGGCTTTCAGGGCGTCGTGAATGTTATTGCGCTTCCAGCTGGTCGCGGCGTCGTTGATCTGCATGTCGAACGACAGCGCGAATTTGCTGTGGGCAAAGATGGGATCGAGATGTCGGGAGAGAGCCTGGAACACATGCGCGCCGGCCTTCTGCCGCGCAGGCAGGTCGCGGCCTTCGCCAAGCCGCAGCAGCATGGCGAGGAAGCCGTAGTCGTGGCGTCCGTCGGCGATCGCATAATCCTCGCAACGGATCGCGCGGACGCGGATGCCGCCAACCGGGAAGATGCCGGTTTCGACCGCCGCCTTGCGCACGATTTCGCAGATCTCGGTCATGTCGACATGGGCATCGAGATTGGCGGAATATTCGATCGAAAAATGCGGCATGATGTGATCGCTCCGAAGATCAGGCGAAGTAGCAGCTCACCGTTCCGTAAGGACCATAGTCGGCTTGTATGGTGTCGCCCTTGCGCGCCTCGATCGGGCGGATGAAGGAGCCCGCCAGCACCACCTGGCCGGGTTCGAGCGCAAGTCCGTGCGGGGCGATCTTGTTGGCAAGCCAGGCGACTGCGGTCGCGGGATGATTGAGCACGCCGGCGGCAAGCCCGGTCTCCTCAAGCTGGCCGTTGCGCGCGCACAACGCGCCGATCCAGCGCAGATCGGTATCGAGCGGGCGCAACGGCCGGCCGCCGAGCACGATGCCGGCATTGGCCGCGTTGTCGGCGATGGTGTCGAAGATCTTGCGCGTCGCCTTGGTCGTGGGATCGACGCGCTCGATGCGCGTGTCGAGGATCTCCAGCGCCGGCACGACGAAGTCGGTGGCGTTGAGCACGTCGAACAGCGTGCAGTCTGGGCCCGACAGCCGATGCTTCATCACGAAGGCGAGTTCAGCCTCGACCCGGGTGGCGATGAAGCGGTCCGACGGCACGAGGCCGCCATCGGCAAAGAACATGTCGTCGAGCAGCACGCCGGAATCTGGCTCGTCGATATTGAGCGCGCTTTGCATCGCCTTCGAGGTAAGCCCGATCTTGTGGCCCTTGACGATGCGCCCCTCGGCGACCTTGACGTCGATCCAGGCCTTCTGAATCGCGTAGGCGTCCGCGATCGTGATGTCGGGAAAGTCCTGCGAGAGCTGGCGGATCTGGACGCGGCTCTTCTCGGCCTGATGCAGACGGGTGGCGCAGGTGCTGATGTCGTGTTCGGAAAGGGCCATGATCGGTTGCGAAATAGGAGATGTCGCGAGATGATTAACATGTTAAATTATTCCGGCAACCCTCAAATCCGTGATGTTGCACCGCAAATCGATCGATGATCGGCGACTATTTGAGATGGCAAAGAAAGCGAAGATCCCGAAAGTCATCGCGCAGGACGTGCATCGGGTGCCAATGCGCGACTTCTCGCAATCCCTGCCGATGGCGCTGCTGCGCGCACGCGAGGCGGTGATGCGGCAGTTCCGGCCGTCCTTGCGCAAGCACGACCTCACCGAGCAGCAATGGCGGATTCTGCGCGCATTGGCCGCAGTTGATACGATCGAGGTCACGGAGCTCGCGCATCTCGCCTTCCTGCTCGGGCCGAGCCTGTCGCGCATTCTACGTGACTTGGAGGCGCGTGGCCTGGTGACACGCAAACTTGTAGAGCGTGACCAGCGGCGCAGTGTGCTCTCGATCGCGCCGAAGGGATTGAAGCTGATCGGGCAGGTCGCGCCGCATTCGGAGGCGATCTACGCGGAGATCGCCGAGCGCTTCGGCGTTCGCAAGCTCGGCGAATTGCAGACGATGCTGGGTGAGCTGGAGGTAAGCCTTGCCGGGCTTGCATTCACCGAAGACGATGCCTGATTGATGTTTTTGCATGAGCCCTCTCGTACGGACGCATAGCTACTGATGAACGCCGTTTCGGCAGGGAATGAGCTGCCGGCTGCGGCATTAATGATTTGAAACGGCGTGATGTTGCCTGTGGTCGATATCGTCGCGTTGGCAATTTACTCCGGCCGCAAGAGCCCTTAAACACCCCTGACTCTGCGGTCGGAAGACACGCGAAGATCGATGAAGACCGCCCAAGAATCGCGGTCAGGGAGGAAATATGAGTCTGACGAGACGTGATTTCGCGGCTGGTATCGTTGCCGGCCTTGCCGCGCCTGCCATCATTGGAAGCGCCCGTGCGCAGGGCGCAACCATCAAGATCGGCATGTGTGCGCCGGTCACTGGCCCGGCGGCGGAATCCGGCGGTTACGCCGTCAAGGGCGCCAAGATTGCGCTTGATGCCGTCAACAAGGCCGGCGGCATCCTCGGCAAGCAGGCCGAGCTCGTGGTCGAGGACGATCAGACCACCAATCCCGGTATCGTGCTGGCCTTCTCCAAGCTTGCTGCGCAGCCCGACATCGTCGCTTTTCTCGGCTCGATCCGCTCCACGCAGGTCCACGCGATGGCGCCAGACGTGCTCAAGCTGGGCAAGCCGGTGATGATTGGCGGCACCGATCCGAACCTCACCCATATGGGCAATCAGTGGCTGTTCCGCTTCCGCCCCAACGACAGCTATTCCGGCCGCGTGATCGCCGAATACGGCGTCAACACGCTAGCCAAGAAGAAGTGGGCGGTCCTCCACTCGACCGACGCCTTCGGCACGGCCGGCGGCAAGGCGCTCACCGAAGCCCTGCAGAAGCTCGGTGCGCCTCCGGTGCTCGACCAGGGCTATGCCAACCAGAGCCAGGATTTCACCCCGGTCGTGCTCGCGATCAAGCAGTCCGGCGCAGACATCCTCGGCTCCTACTTCACCTTCGAGAACGACCTCGGCATCTTCGCCCGGCAGCTCCGCCAGCTCGGCGTCAACATCCCCTGGGTCGGCTCGCCCTCGATCGTCAACATCACGGCGCTGAAGCTCGCCGGACCCGCGCTCTACAACACCTACGGTGTTGCGGACTATGCGGAGAACTCCAGCGACGCCTCGAAGGCGTTCGGCAAGGCCTATCGCGACGTGTCCAAGGTCGCGCCCGACAACCAGAGCTCCTGGACCTACGACGCGATCAACGTGCTGGCCGCCGCGATCAACAAGGCGGGCTCGACCGACCCCGGCAAGATCCGCGAGGCGATCCTGGCGACCAAGAAGTTCCCGGGTGCCGAGGGCGAGTACAATTTCGACCAGAACGGCGATGGTCTGCACGGCTACAACATCGTGAAGAACGAGAAGGGCTCGATCACCTTCGATAAGCACATCGAGTTCAACGACTAGGCGGTTCTCGCGGCCTCCCCGGACCAAAGCCGGGGAGGCCGTTTCGTTTCGTCGAAGCGTTCTTGTTGAAGCGTTCTTGTTCAAGCGTTCTTGGGGACAGCTGGCCTTCATGGATCTCGTTCTGCAACTGCTCTTCACGGGCATCGGCATCGGCGCCGTCTACGCGCTGGTAGCGCTCGGCTTCGTGCTGATCTTCCGCGCCACCAATGTGGTGAACTTCGCGCAAGGCGAGTTTTCCATGGTCGCCGCCTACCTGATGGTGGTGTTCTCTGTCGATCTCGGCTGGCCCTACTGGCTGTCGTTCCTGCTCGCGCTCGCCGGCATGGCGCTGCTCGGCATCATCTTCAATCTCGGCGTCTACTATCCCCTGCGCCACCGCAGCTATCTGCCTGTCATTATCGCAACCATCGGCGCCTCGATCCTGCTCGCCAATTCGGTGCTGGCAATTTACGGGCCGCAGCCGCAGGTGCTGCAGGGCTGGTTCGATACGCCCGGCATCCAGCTTGGCCCGGTCTATCTGGACAGCCAGTATCTCTTGATCATCGCCGTGACGATCGTACTTGTCATCTTCAACTACTGGTTCTTCGAGCACACCATGCTCGGCAAGAAGCTGCAGGCGACCTCGCAGGACAAGGAGATGGCGTCGCTGCTCGGCATCTCCGTGACCAGCATGATCATGATCACCTTCATCTATTCGGCGGTGCTCGGCGGGCTCGCCGGCATCCTGGTGGCGCCGGTGCTGTTCGTGTCGATCCAGATGGGATCAACCATTGCGCTGAAGGCCTTTGCTGCCACTATCATCGGCGGCTTTGGCGACGTTGCCGGCGCGATCATCGGCGGTCTCGCAATCGGCGTGATCGAGACTTTTGGCGCGGCATACATCTCCGTTCCCTACAAGGACGGCTTCGCCTTCCTGGTGCTGATCGCCTTCCTGATCTTCCGGCCGCAGGGGCTGTTCGGCGAACGCGTGGCGGAAAAAGCATGAGCGTTGGGAGCGACAACATGCAGGCAACGACGCCTGTCCTGCGCACGCGGTTCGTCCTGGTCCGCCATGTGCCGTATTTTATCGCCGCTGCCGTCCTGGTCGCGCTCGCAGCAGGCATGAGTTTCGACGGCTACGTCCTCAACATCCTGCTGCAGGCGACCACGTTCTCGATCGCCGTGTTCGGGCTTTGCGTCGTGCTGGGTCTTTGCGGCCAGATCAACCTGGCGCAGGCGACGTTCTTCGGCTTTGGTGCCTATGCCGTCGGGCTCGGCACCACCGATCTCCACATGAGCTACTGGCTCTGCCTTGTGATGGGCTGCGGCGTTGCGCTGGTGGCGGGCGCCTTTCTCGGCGCGTCGACCCTGCGGCTCGGCGGTCATTACCTCGCCATGGTGACGATCTCGTTCCAGCAGATCGTGACCCTGGTCATGATCAATGCGATCGGCATCACGCATGGTCCCGACGGCGTCTCCAACATCGGCCGTCCCGAGCTGTTCCAGACCTCGCAAAGCTATCTGGCGTTCTGCGTCGCGATGCTGGCGATCGTCGGCTACCTGGTCTGGCATCTGCCGGATACCAGGATCGGCCGCGCCATGCGTGCGGTGCGCGACAACGAACTTGCAGCGGGCGTCAACGGCATCGACGTGTTCAGGACCAAGGTTTACGCGTTTGCGATCTGCGCTGTGCTCGGCGGTCTCGCCGGCGGCCTGTTCGCGGGTGGCTTCGCCTATGTCAGTCCGGATCAGTTCTCCTTCGCCGAATTCCATCGTGTTCCTGACCATGTCGCTGCTCGGCGGCGTGGCCTCGCCGATCGGCTCGGTGATCGGCACCGGCCTTTTGATCCTGATCCCGGAATGGCTGCGCTTCCTGAAGAGCGTGCCGGGGCTGTATCTTGCGATCTACGGCCTGTTCGTGATCCTGATCATCCGCTTCATGCCCGACGGTATCTGGGGCTTCGTCACGTCAGGCTTCGAGCGCTGGCGCGCCAAGACCAAGGCGTCGCCGGCTGCCAAGCCGCTTCAGCTCAAGCCCGCAACGGTCGGCGGCGACATCGTGCTCGAGGTCAAGGGCCTGTCCAAGCACTTCGGCGGTCTCAAGGCTGTCGACAACGTCGACATCGCGGTCAGGCGCGGCGGCGTGCATGCGCTGATCGGGCCGAACGGCTCCGGCAAAACCACGACGCTGAACGTGCTCTCGGGCCTCTACAAGGCGACCTCAGGCTCGATCATGCTCGACGGTACCGACATCACCAGCATGCCGCCGCACGAGCGCACCGCATCGGGCCTCGGACGCACGTTCCAGAACATCCGCCTGTTCCGCTCGATGACCGCGCTGGAGAACGTCGAGATCGGCGCCGAGCGTCCCGGCAACACGATGATCGGGGCAGGGGGCGCGGCCGCGCTCACCGAGCGTGCAATGGAGGCGCTGACGTTCGTTGGCCTCGGCAGCCGCGCCAATGAGCTGATCACAAGCTTTTCCTACGGCCATCAGCGGCTGATCGAGATCGCCCGTGCGCTGGCCTCGAACCCGACCTTGCTGCTGCTCGACGAGCCCGCGGCAGGTCTCAATTCGACGGAGAAGCTCGAGCTGCATGAGCTGCTCAAGCGGATCGCGGCGCAAGGCCTCACCATCCTGATTATCGATCACGACATGACGCTGGTCTCGGAAGCGGCGCAGCACATTACCGTGCTCAACTTCGGTCGCCGCATCGCGGATGGCGAATCGATGGCGGTGCTGCGCCATCCCGATGTGATGTCCGCCTATCTCGGGAGCGAATGATGGCGTTGCTCGAAGTTCGCAACCTCGTTGTCCGCTACGGCGAAATCGAAGCGCTGCGCGGCGTCTCCTTCAGTGTCGAGGAAGGCAAGGTCGTCACCTTGCTCGGCGCCAACGGTGCCGGCAAGTCGACCACCTTGCGCGCGATCTCAGGTCTCTCCAAACCGACCTCCGGCGAGATCGTGTTCAACGGCGAGACGATCTCGGGGCTCGGACCCGAGGCGATCGTCCGGCTCGGCATCTCGCACGTCCCGGAAGGGCGGCGGGTGTTCCCCGGCCTGACGGTCAAGGAGAACATCATGCTCGGCGCCTCCAATCGGCGGGCATCGAAGGCGCAGCTCTCCCGCGAGGCGGATGCGATGTTCGACCTGTTCCCGGACATTAGGAAGTTCTCGGGCGTGCTCGGCTGGACCTTGTCCGGCGGCCAACTGCAGATGGTCGCCGTGGCGCGCGGGCTAATGGCCAAGCCGAAGCTGCTGCTGCTCGACGAGCCGTCGCTCGGCCTTGCGCCCGTTATCGTGCAGGCGGTGTTCAAGATCATCTCGGAAATCCGCCGCAACACCACCGTCCTGCTTGTCGAGCAGAACGCGCGCATGGGCCTATCCGTTGCCGACTATGGCTATGTCCTGGAAACCGGGCGTATTGTGCTGGGTGGCAAGCCCGACGAATTGTGGGGCAATGAGGCCATCGCCGCCGCCTATCTCGGCGGCCACGCCAAAGTGCCCGCCTGATCGAAACGCTGCGAGCTATCATGGTCACCATCAAGGTTGAAAACCTCATCGATTTCGTTGCCGATGTATTTGCGCACGCGGATTCATCAGCGGAGGAGGCGCGGCGCATCGCGACCTATCTCACGACCGCCAATCTCACCGGCCATGACAGCCACGGCGTGATCCGGGTTCCCGTCTACATCAGATGGAAGAAGATGGGTTCGATCGTGCCGAACCAGACCGCGGAGGTCGTCGTCGATACGCCATCACTCGTCGTCGTTGATGGCAAGTTCGGCTATGGCCAGACAGTGACACCGCAGGCGGTGAAGCTCGGCATTGAGAAGTGCAAGAAGGCGGGCGTCACCGCGCTCGCACTGCGCAATTCCGGCCATCTCGGCCGCGTCGGCGACTGGGCGGAAATGGCGGCTGCCGAAGGCCTAGTGTCGGTGCATTTCGTCACGGCCGCAGGCTCGCTGTTGGTCGCGCCTTATGGCGGCGTCCAGAAGCGCCTGTCGACCGCGCCTTATTGTGTCGGCATACCGCGCGAAGGGCAGGATCCGATCGTGCTCGATTTCGCGACTTCGATCGTCGCCGAGGGCAAGTGCCTGGTTGCCAGCCGCGGCGGCAAGAAGCTGCCGAAGGGTGCGCTGATCGACGCCGACGGCAGCTTAAGCGAGGATCCCGCGGTGCTCTATGGCCCGTACGAGCCGGATGGTCCGCGTGACCATACCAAGGGCACCGGCGCGATCCGTGCGTTCGGCGAGCACAAGGGCTCCGGCCTGGCTTTCATCTGCGAACTGCTGGGCGGTGCCCTGACCGGTACCGGCGCGACCTCGGCGGACCGGCGCTTCGCCAACGGCATGCTGGCGTTCTACATCGATCCGAAGGTGGTCGATCCCGCCCACTTCTTCGACGGCGAAGTCACGCGCTATACTGATTTCATCCGCGCCACCAAGCCGGTTGCCGGCGTCGAGAAGGTGCTGGTCCCCGGTGACACCGAACGCGCCACGCGCGCCGAGCGCACCAGGAACGGCGTACCCTTGCCGGACGACACTTGGGCGGCGATAGTGAACACCGCACGCGAGGTCGGCGTCAGCGAGGCGAGTATCCGGCGGGCAACCGCTTCATAAGGCCGTCATTGCGAGGAGCAAGGCGACGACTTGTCCGCCATAGCCCGAAGGGCGACGGCGGAAGCGATCCAGTCTGACTACGGCGAGTTTTTGGATTGCTTCGCTTCGCTCGCAATGACAACAAGTCTGGACAACAGGGAAGGAACGCACACGTGGCAAAGAACAAGGTCAAGCAGGTCTGGGCAGAAGGCAAGGCGGTGGTCAACGCGTGGCTCGCGATTCCCTCCGGCTTCTCCGCCGAAGTGGTGGCGCAATGCGGTTTCGACAGCGTCACTGTCGACATTCAGCACGGCGTGCAGGACTATCAGTCGATGGTGCAGTGCTTCCAGGCCATGAATGGCCATCCGGTGGCGCCGATGGTGCGCGTGCCGTGGAACGAGCCCGGCATCATCGGCAAGGTGCTCGATGGCGGCGCCTATGGTGTGATCTGCCCGATGGTCAACACGCCGCAGGAGGCCAGGAACCTGGTGTCCTACGCCAAATATCCGCCGAAGGGCACCCGCTCCAACGGCCCGATCCGCTCGGGCATGTATGGCGGCGCCGGCGAATATCAGAAGACCGCCAATGACGAGATCGTACTGCTGCCGATGATGGAGACCAAGACGGCGGTCGAGAACATGGAAGCGATCTTCGACGTCGAAGGCATCGACGGCGTCTATATCGGCCCCTCCGATCTCGGCTTCTCCTACGGCCTGGTGCCGAAGCTTGATCGCGACGAGCCCGAGATCCTCAAGATCTACGAGAAGATCATCAAGGAATGCGGCAAGCGCGGCCTCAATCCGGGCATCCACTGCAGCGGCGCCGAAGGCGCGGTGCGGGCCATCAACATGGGCTTCAAGCTGGTGACGCTCTCCAACGAGGTCGGCCTGATGATGACCTATGCCAAGATGCAGGTGAATCAGACCCGGAAGGATTCCGGCGGCAAGGCGTGAGATAAGCGAATGGCGAATGGAGAGTAGCGAGTAGGGTGCGCCATTCGCTACTCGCTATTCGCCCGACCTCCGACGCCTCCACGAACTCAATTGAGAGATATCCCATGACACCGGCCCCCGTGATCCGTCTGCATCCCGATGACAGCGTGCTAATCGCCCGTGCGAGCCTGCCGCCGGGGCTCGTCGTCACCGACGGCGTCACGACGTCGGAGCGCATTCCCGCCGGTCACAAAGTCGCGATCCGGCCGATCGCGGAAGGCGAGCCAATCAAGCGCTACGGCCAGATCATCGGTTTCGCCACCGCCCCGATCGCGCCCGGCCAGCATGTGCATACGCAAAATTGCGGCATGGGCGATTTCGCCAAGGACTACGCCTTTGGCGTCGACGTCAAGCCGGTGCCGAATTTCGATCTGCCCGCGACCTTCGAGGGCATCCGCCGTCCGGACGGGCGCGTCGCCACCCGCAACTATATCGGCATTCTGACTTCGGTGAATTGCAGCGCGCATGTCGCGAGCCTGGTCGCCGACGTCTTCAAGAAGAACCCGTTCACCGGCGACAATCCGCTGGCCGATTATCCCAATGTCGACGGCGTGGTGGCGCTGACCCACAAGACCGGCTGCGGCATGACGATGGACGAGCCGCTGAAGCTGTTGCGGCGGACGCTCGGCGGCTATGCGCGGCACGTCAATTTTTCCAACGTGATCGTGCTCGGCCTTGGCTGCGAGGTCAATCAGATCGGCGGGCTGATGGACGAGCAGAAGCTCGCCGGCCGGCTGCGCGCGATGGACATCCAGGAGGTCGGCGGCACTCGCAAGACCGTCGAGGCCGGTATCGCCTTCGTCAAGGAGACGCTGACGGACGCCAATAAAGTCAAGCGCGAGACCGTCTCGGCCAGCGAGCTGACGGTCGCCCTGCAATGCGGCGGCTCCGACGGCTATTCGGGCGTGTCGGCCAATCCTGCCCTGGGTGCGGCGAGCGATCTGCTGGTGCGCCACGGCGGGACGGTGATTCTGTCGGAGACGCCGGAGACCTATGGCGCCGAGCATCTGTTGACCCGCCGCGCGGTCAGCCGCGAGGTCGGCGAGAAGCTGGTGGCGCTGATGCGCTGGTGGGAAGAGTACACGCAGCGCGAAGGCGCGGAGATGAACGCCAATCCAAGCCCGGGCAACAAGGCCGGCGGCCTCACCACCATTCTCGAGAAGTCGCTCGGCGCGATGGCCAAGGCCGGCAGCACCAATCTCGTCGATGTGCTGCATTATGCGGAAGCCGTCACCAAGAAGGGCTTCGTGTTCATGGATACGCCCGGCTACGATCCGGTCGCGGCGACCGGGCAGGTCGCGGGTGGCGCGAACATGGTCTGCTTCACCACCGGGCGTGGCAGCGTGTTCGGCTGCAAGCCTGCGCCGTCGATCAAGCTCGCCACCAACACGCCGATGTACAAGCGCATGGAAGACGACATGGACGTCAATTGCGGCACCATCCTCGACGGCGAGGAGACCGTGCAGCAGTGCGGCCAGCGAATCTTCGAGCTGATGTTGAAGACCGCTTCCGGCCAGCCGACCAAGAGCGAGAGCTTCGATTTCGGCGGCGCCGAGTTTGCGCCCTGGGTGCTTGGCGCGACGATGTAATCGTCGCCGCCGATATTATCATCATCGCCCTGCGGACGGCAGTTCGACGCTTGTGTCGATCTCCCGCAGCGCACCTGCGCGGCACATCGAAATCACATATTTGCGAGTCCCGCAGGTGTGGGACCCCTCGGCTTCCGAAGTTCGCGTCGCACCTCTTACATCGAGAGGGGGCGAACTTCGGAAGCGGGAGCACGGCTGGCCGCCGTGGCAGACCGTTACCGCTGATGGCCGAGCCCGATGCCGAGCGCGAGCGCCTTCTGACGCAGCGAACCTTCCGTCCGCTTCATCGCCTTGGCGATCTTGGCCACGGGAGTCTTGGATTTCGAGTGCTGCTTCAACAGCTTGATGTCGGCCGACGTATACGGCTTGCGTGCGAGCTTCTTCGGTGCCTTCTTTGCTGCCTTGGCCAGCATGATTCTCCTTCTAAGGGGGTCGTAATTCGCACGCGCGTCCTAGCAATCGAGCGATCGCAAGGGGTGGAGCACGCGCAGTGATGTCCTACTAAGACGGGCTGCTATTAGCCTCTGAAACGCAATATGGCAATCTCGATATCCCATATGGCGGCTTGTTTGTACCAAGACAGCTCATTTGTAGCAAGTTCGATGGTATGCCAGTGAGCCGACGACCAGATCTGGTAGGACGTCGGATCGTTTAAGCCCGTCGGATGAAGAAATGGTAACTAATTGTTATCTCGACCAGGTTGCAGAAGGCCAATATGGCGTCCGAGCGCGGGCTCGGCACTTGCATATAGTCGGCTGAGGATGCTTTCCAGCCTCCGATTGTACGTAAAGCGCTTACACCGGTACCTGATCAGGCAGAATATCCACAGCAAAGAGCAGGAATAGTACGTAAGTAGAATCGCCCGGCAAGATGACGCGATGATGGACGATTGACCGGCCAGCCTGACCCGATCCGTGTTCTGCCGTGATCATTGCAGCCGTGTGATCAGCAACATATTTTCCTGATATATCAATCATAAGTGGCGTCTCTTGAGCCTCGATGCGCGTGTCGCGCGGGCAGAAATTGGCCGTTGTTCATGCTTGATCGGCGGCATCACCGGCGTTCTGCTGAAGAATGCTGCTGGCGCATTGCATTCTGTGTCGATCTATGTCGCGCTACCTACCCAGTACAAATATGATCGGCCCTCCGCTCGGCCGGCAAAACATCCACCTGCCTGCCAACCCGTTCGATTTCTTCGTTGAACCCGATGCGGACAGCTGTCTGTTCGCCTATCCGGACGGACCGCGGGCGGAGCTCGCGCCTTGTCTGGAAACGATCGAACCGAGGCCGGCGTTTGCTGATTACTTGAGGTCGACCTCACGCGAGGGCAGAAATGCCGCCGGTTTGCTGGTCGAGCCGAATACCGCCTGGCAATGAAAGATAAATTGTATCATCCACATGGACTACGACATCTCGCCCGACTGGTGCTTTGCTCAGCTCGAATTTCGCCTTCCCGTTCGGTCGCATCCATTATGGCGGCTGGACCTTGGAGCTGTGCCAGGCGCTGGGCCATGGCGCGCTTTGGCAAGGACGGCATGGCCAGCGGCACCGTGGGCTATATGGTTGCCCGCAAAATTGGCACTCACCCCCTTGTGAGGTTTCGTGACGTCGAAGCCTTTAGTTCGGCAGGAAAAATCCGGTTCTGCGACATCACAAGTCCCCGGATGTGGCCGGAACTATTCAGCGCAAGCACGCTTTATCCGGCCGAGGGCTTGAGGGCTGAGTTCCCTCTCATTGTGAGCGATGGAGTGATTGAGATGAGACGTGTATCGCTGATGATCGGCATCGCGGCGGCCTGCATTGCGGGATCTGCCTCGGCGCGCCCGTTGGTCAACCTCACCGGGACCTACACCTGCGTTCAAGGATGCCGGGACGGCATGATCGGCGCGCCGGCCTTCGTGACCCAGAACGGCGACGAGGTGAACCTCACCACTGAAAACGGAGCAACCTACGAAGCCGTACCGGACTGGAACGCGCCCTATCGTCGACTGTGGATCGATGCCCGTGACGAAAGCGTGGTCTATTCGCCCGACGGCATGCAGTTGCAATTCGGCGATGGCCGGGTCTGGCAGCGCGATCTGCCGCCACCGGTGATCGTGCGCCGCGCGCCGGTGATCTACGACGGACAATAGGCGCTCCACGTCGTCATTGCGAGGAGCGAAGCGACCAAGCAATCCAGATTGTTGCTGGAGCGAGATTTCTGGATTGCTTCCGCCTTCGCCCGTTGGGCTTCGGCGGACAAGTCGCTTCGCCCGCAATGACGGCAGATAGTGCTCTGATTCAATCGTCAAAGAATACGGCTCTATATTCCCGCGACGCCCAGCGTCCGAGTGTTTGCTGCACTCTGACCCTCTCAGTGAAGAGGGCGCAGGGAATGCCGGGTGAAGGCCTCACCCATGGCCCGCCTGCAGAAAAAAGCAGGCGGCAGTCACCACAGGTTTAGCCGATCAACCGGCATTCCCTGCGCGATGGCTTTACGGCTTATACGTGCTCTCCTCGGGGACCGGCTTGATTGTCCCCGTTGTGTACGACGCTTGCGCGTCGACACGGCATCAGCACCGGGATGCCAGGACCACACGATTTCGCCGTGCGCGATCATGTCGTTCGTCGGCGCCATGAAGGCGCTGCGACATCATCTCGCCCACCGCATCCCATGCTCAACGTCCGTGACGGTCGCGAAACGCCCCTTGTATCTAAAAATTCCGCCAGAATGAGCGGACGGGCGGTTCTCGCAAAACCGCCCGTCGCTGGAGCTGAGCCCGTAACGCCCCAAAGGCGACCGAGCCTGATGTCAGAGCGAGGGACAGCTCCGGTGGTCTTCCTCAACCCGAACAGTTGCAAGGGCTTCGAGCCCGCATCAAGCAAGGAAGGGAGTGGATGATGACACAGAACGATCTCATTGTCGTCGGTATCGACGTCGCCAAGGACAAGGTGGATGTCTGCATTCGCAAACTCACGCTGCGCCAAACGTTCCCCAACACCACTCAAGGTCATCGCAATCTGGTTGCCTGGCTTCGCAAGAACCGGGTGGGCAAGGCGGTGATGGAGGCCAGTGGTGGCTACGAGCGCGAATGGCGCGACGTGCTGCACGACGCCGGAATCGAGGTGCGGATTGTCGATCCCAAGCGGGTCCGCAGCTTTGCCCGGTCGGCCGGACGTTTGGCCAAGAACGATCCGATCGATGCGGAGATGATCGCCTGGTTCGCAGAGACGTTCAGCCAAGCACCCGGCCAGGTCCCGGATGCGACGCGTGAGGAACTCGCGACACTGGTGAAGGCCCGCAAGGCCCTGGTCGCTCTCAAGACCCGCTTGCGGGGGCAGGACGAGCATGCCGCACCAAAACAGGTCCGCAAGGTCTTCGCGCGCGTCTTAAAGAGCATCGCCGCTGGAATCGATGAGCTCGAAACCACCACCTCCGCCAAGCTCGAGGCCACGCCAGGCTTTTGCCGAGCGTGCCGCGATCATCGAGAGTGTTCCGGGTCTCGCTCGAACCACCTCCGCGGCCCTCATTGCCGGAGCCGCCGAACTCGGACAGGTCAGTGACGAGGCCGCCGCTGCCCTGATCGGCGCGGCTCCCTATGACGATGACAGCGGCAAGCGGCGTGGTGAGCGCCACATCAAGGGGGGACGGCGCTGGGTGCGAAATGCCATCTACATGCCCATTCTCGGCGCAGCCACCCAGCACAACCCCATGCTCAAGGCCTTCTATCAACGCCTGATCGCAAAGGGCAAACCGAAGAGGGTGGCCATCATCGCCTGCATGCGCAAGCTCATCGTCATCCTCAACACGATGCTCGCACGCGGCGAGCAATGGGATCCCAACCGCTACGTGACGCGGTGAACTGATCGGGCGTCTGACCGCGCCCGGTCCCCGACCGAGCGCATGCCAAGCCCACAGACCGGCGAGCGGACGGGGTCAAGGTCCCCAGCCGCCGAAGGCGGGGCGCGCCTGCGCGCCAGCCTTGAGGCCGGCCGATCGCCGGGCTAGCAACAGCATAGTTGCTCAACGAGCAGGGATGACCGGATAGAAACATGATTTTCTGAAAAACGAAAGAGAAATTTTTGCGCAATTGCGGTGTATGAGCGGCATCGAATTGATCGCGCTCGTGAAATTAGTTTTTGCGCGCGATGCGCCGGGCCTGTCAAAGTACGAACGGCAGCAGCATCTTCGTCCGCTGCATATAGGCGGGATATTGCGTTGGAAACTGCTCGCACATCAACGCCTCCTCGCGGCGGGCGCTGTAGATGAAATAAACAGCCGATATCAGCAGCGGCAGCAGCCAGATCAGGCCGTATCCGATCACCGAACCCAGCAGTGCCGTCAGAATGCCGGTGTAGATCGGATGCCGGACGTAAGCATAGGGGCCGGCTGTCACCAACTCCGGATCTTCCTTGCGGGACATCGGCATGCCCCAGTTGCGGCCGATGGAGACGCGCGCGGCGATCGCAAAGGCGATGCCGAATGCGACAAGCAACGCGCCGATCGCCTGCACCGCCACGTGATCCGGATGTTGGCGTAGCGCAGCTTGCAAGACGTGGCGGATGGCGGGGACCTGCGCGGCGATGACAATCAGCGCGGCGATTGCCAGCCGGGCGACCATGTGCCGCCACCACACCGTGCCCCCCACGCTGCGCTTGGCGCCCAGCGCCGAGAGTCCCCAATAGATGATGAAGACCAGCCAGGATGCGGTGATGATCCAGCGGAAGATTGGCATGCCGCATTTGCCTTTCGGGACCAGCAGCGATGCTGTATTTGATGCTTACAATTAAAACCTCATATCATCAAATTGAACAAGTATACGTAGGACGTTCGCGCGCAGCGCGCGGGCGGTGCTACGGGCAAGCCGCGCATTGAATACGTATTCAGGCGCGCCGCGTGCGCTCTATGCTCCCTGTGCCTCGGGTGTGCGCCCGACATCGACGACGATTCGGGATGCGGCGCGGTCGCAGCTCGCCGCCTATCCGGCGCAGACGTATCGCGTTGACGGCGCCGTCGTAACACGGTGGCACGCAGGGAAGGCCGCCAGCAGGGACACCAGGCCCATACGACATCGATCGGCACCCCATCGGTAACCGGCGCTCATCCGCGATTCCCGGTCTGTTTCCCAACTGCAAGGGCGGCGCCGCGGCGGTGCTCGCGAACGCCGCCGCGAGATTTAAGATACATAATCAAAAACAGAAGTTGATTTCAAAAATCACAGATGATTTATAGATCGCAATACGGGTGGCGGGCAGTCCTCCGCCGGCGCCTTGGGGGAAAACTTGGGATGGTGCACACGCTCCTGGTCCTGAATGGGCCGAACCTGAACCTGCTCGGCGTGCGCGAGCCCGATATCTATGGCCGCGACACGTTGGCGGACATCGAGGCGCTCTGCATCGCGCAAGGGCGGAAGCACGGGCTGGAGACCGATTTCCGTCAGTCCAATTCGGAAGCGACGCTGATCGAGTGGCTGCATGAGGCGCGTGGCACGAAGGCCGGCGTCGCGATCAATCCGGCGGGGCTGTCATTCCACTCGATCCCACTGCTCGACGCGCTGAAGATGTTTGACGGTCCGAAGGTCGAGATCCACATCACCAACATCCATCGGCGCGAGCCGATGTACCAGAAGTCGCTGATCTCGCATGGCGTCACCGGCGTCATCGCCGGCTTAGGAGCCACTGGCTACGCGCTCGCGATCGACGCGCTGGCAGCCCTGATCAAGGCCGGCAAAGCCTGAACAAATAGCACAACAGGGGAGGGACGATGATGAAGCTGAACAGGCGGCAATTCGGAACGGCTGTGATCGGCGGCATGGCGGCACTTGCGAGCACACGAGCGCGTGCGGAGAAGACCATCAATCTGAAGGTCGGCGGGCAGTTTCAGGCCTCGCATCCGGCCTCGATGGCGATGGAGGAGGCCTGCGCCGCGATCCGCAAGGAGTCCAATGGCCGCATCGACATCCAGTTCTTTCCCAACGCGCAGCTCGGCTCGGACGCGGCGATGCTGACGCAGGTACGTTCCGGCGCGCTCGACATGATGACGGCATCCGGCATTTCAATGCAGGTGGTGGCGCCGGTCGCCGGCATCAGTGGCATGGCGTTCGCATTCAACGACTACGCCCATGTCTGGCAGGCGATGGATGGCGAGCTGGGCGCTGCGATCCGCGGCGGACTCGACAAGGTCGGCATCTATGCCTTCCCGAAAATCCTCGATAGCGGTTATCGCAACATCACGACCTCGACGCGCCCGATTGCCGGCGTCGACGATCTCAAGGGCATGAAGATGCGGGTGCCGCCGAGTCCCGTCTGGGTGTCGCTGTTTTCAGCGCTCGGCGCGTCGCCGACCTCGATCACCATCAACGAGCTCTATTCGGCGCTGCAGACCAGGATCGTCGACGGGCAGGAAAATCCGCTGACCGTGATCGAAGCGGGCAAGTACTACGAGGTCCAGAAATACTGCTCCATCACCGAGCACATGTGGGACGGGCTGTGGATCATCGCCAACGGCAAGCGCGCCAAGGCGCTGGCCAAGGATGATCTGGCGCTGATCACCAAGCAATTCGAGACCGCGACCGACAAGCAGCGCGCCGAGACCGCGCGGCTCAACATCTCGCTCGAAGGCACGCTGAAGGAGAAGGGGCTGGTGTTCAACAATCCGGACAAGACGCCATTTCGTGAGGCGCTGTCCAAGGCCGGCTTCTATGCCGACTGGAAGTCGAAATACGGCAACGAGGCCTGGGCGGTGCTGGAGAAATATACCGGCGCCCTGGTCTGATGCAGACGGAAGCCGTCATCGCGCGCCCCGCCGGACCGGCGTGGCTGCGCCGCTTGGATCGTACGCTCGGCGCGCTGATCGCATTCCCAACTGCGATCCTGGTGTTGCTCGAGATCGCCGTGCTGCTCGGTGGGGTGATCTCGCGCTACGTCTTCGAGCATCCGTTGATCTGGACAGACGAGCTGGCCTCGACCCTGTTCCTGTGGTTGGCGATGTTGGGATCGGCGATCGCGCTGCATCGTGCCGAACATATGCGAATGACGGCCGTGGTCGGGATGCTGTCGCCGCCGGCGCGGCGCGCGCTCGACGTGGTCGCCATCGTGGGCGCGCTCACTTTCTTAATCCTGATCCTGCCCTCGGCCTATGACTTTGCGAGCGAAGAGCTGCCGGTGACGACGCCGGCGCTGCAGATCTCCGATACCTGGCGCGCGGCGGCACTGCCGGTGGGCTTTGGCATCATGTTGCTGATCGGCTTCATCCGGCTATGCGAGGCGGGCAGCTTCAGGCATGTTGCGGGCGCGGTGATCACGAGCATCGTCATCGTCGGCGGTCTGCACATGCTGCAGCCGACGTTCGACGATTTCGGCAATTTGAACCTGCTGATCTTCTTCGTCGGCATCGTCGCAGCGCTGGTGCTCGCCGGCGTCCCGATCGCGTTTGCGTTTGGCCTTGCCACCTTCGGCTATCAGGCGCTGACCACGGACACGCCAATCGTGGTCGTGGTCGGGCGAATCGAGGAGGGCATGTCGCATCTGATCCTGCTCTCGGTGCCGCTGTTCGTATTTTTAGGTCTCTTGATCGAAATGACGGGCATGGCGCGCGCGATGGTCAACTTCCTCGCCAGCCTGCTCGGCTCCGTGCGTGGCGGCCTGTCCTATGTGCTGATCGGCGCGATGTATCTGGTCTCCGGCATATCCGGCTCGAAGGCCGCCGACATGGCGGCGATCGCGCCGGCGCTGTTTCCTGAGATGAAGGCGCGAGGCGCCAAGCCCGGCGAGCTGGTGGCGCTGCTGTCGGCGACCGGCGCGCAGACCGAGACCATCCCGCCGAGCCTGGTGCTGATCACGGTCGGCTCGGTGACCGGTGTCTCGATCGCATCCCTGTTCACCGGCGGTCTGCTACCGGGCCTCGTCGTCGGCGCCATTCTCTGCGTGGTGGTTTGGCGGCGCAATCGCCACGAAGACCTATCCGAGGTCGCGAAGCCGTCGCTGCGCGAGATCGGTCAGGCATTTGTCGTGGCACTGCCGGCGATCGCGCTGCCGTTCGTGATCCGCGCGGCCGTCATCGAGGGCGTAGCGACGGCGACGGAGGTCTCCACCATCGGCATCGCCTATGCGGTGCTGGCCGGGTTGTTGATCTACCGCCGCTTCGACTGGAACCGGCTCTATCCGATGCTGGTGGAGACAGCGGCGCTGTCGGGCGCGATCCTGCTGATCATCGGCGCCGCTACCAGCATGGCCTGGTCGCTGACACAGTCCGGCTTCTCGCGCGACCTCGCCAGCGCAATGACCGGGCTGCCCGGCGGCGTGCCGACCTTCCTGCTCGTCTCGATCGCCGCCTTCGTCGTGCTCGGTAGCGTGCTCGAAGGTATCCCGGCGATCGTGCTATTTGGGCCGCTGCTGTTCCCGATCGCCAAGCAGGTCGGCGTCCATGAGGTCCACTATGCGATGGTGATCATCCTCGCCATGGGCGTCGGGCTTTTTGCCCCTCCTTTTGGGGTCGGCTATTACGCCGCCTGCGCCATCAGCCGGGTGCATCCGGACGAGGGCTTGAGGCCGATCGCCGGCTACATGATTGCCCTGGTGATCGGCCTCTTGCTGGTCGCCTTCGTGCCATGGATCTCGATCGGCTTCTTGTGAACGGCGGTAGAGAACGTGCTACAAGAGCCGCATTGAGGAGACGCTGCCCTTGCTGACCAGAGCTACCGCGCCCGAGACCATCGGCGAAGCCGCCTATCGCCGCATCCGCTCGGACATCATTTTCGGCGCGCTGGCTCCGGGGCAAAAGCTGCGGCTGGAGCGGGTCAGCGAGAGCTACGGCACCTCGATCCCGACCTTGCGCGAGCTTCTGAACCGCATGTGCGCGGAGGGGCTGATCATCGCGGAGGGCCAGCGCGGCTTCGAGGTGGCGCCGGTCTCAGCCGGCGATTTCCGCCAGGTCGCGGAGCTCAGGCTGCTGCTCGAGAACCACGCGCTGAAGCAGTCCTTCGCATCAGGCGATCTCGACTGGGAGGGGCGGGTGGTCTCGGCCCACCACAAGCTTGCGGTGATGGAGAAGCGCATGCTCGAGGGGCAGCGGGAGAACCAGGAGCTGTGGAAGCAATGCGACTGGGATTTCCATCACGCGTTGATCTCGGCCTGCGGTTCGGACGCGCTGCTGTCGACGCATGCGCTGATCTACGATCGTTATCTGCGCTATCAGATGATCGCCGTAGTGTTCCGCGGCGAGATTGCTGCGCGTGAGCATCAGGAGCTTCTGGAAAGCGCACTGGCGCGCGATTGGCAACGGGCACAGGTACTGATGACCGGACATATCCAGGGCTGTGTCGAGCATGCGCTCGCCGAGGACAATGCCGGCATCTTCGGCGGTGTGGCGAAGGCCGGGGCTAAGGCTGGCGAGGTCAGGACGGGTGAGGTCAAGGCGAGCGTGCCGAAGGCTGACAGGCCCGCGCCCAAGGTCAGGCGCACGCGGCGATAAGTCACGCCCGCGAAGCGGGAGAGGCTAGCAGACCTCCACCGCCGCCCGTCTCAAAGCCGGATGAACGGGCTGATCAGCCAGCCGAGCATGCCGCGCAGCTTGAGGTCGCCGGTCATCGCGATCAGGCAGAGGCAGGGGCCGTCGTCGGTCACGACCAGCTCATGCACGACGTCCTCGTCGGAGAAGTCGAGATCGCCGGTCTCGAACCGATCGGTATGATCGGTGTAGCTGCCTTTCAGCACACAGGTCAGTTCGTCGCCGACATGGGTGTGCAGGATCAGGCGCGTGCCCGGCTCGCCGTGGAGCAGGAAGGCGCGACGTTTGCCGTCCGGCGTGAGCAGGATGGAGCGCGTGGTGAGGCCGGGCGCGACCCATCGCCACCGGCCGACGTGGCAGCGCTGCAGCAGCTCTGGCAGCTCCGCAAGCTCCGGATCGCTCCGCACCGCCTGCTCGTCTTGCGGCGGGGGACGCGGGCTGCGATCGACCTCCGCCATGATTGCGGCGAAGGCTCCCGGCAGCTCGGGCGGCGCCTCCGCATCGGCAAGTCCGGCACCGGCAAGCATTTCCATTCTGCCGACAAAGCGCTGGCAACGCGCGCAGCCGGAGACATGGATCGCAATGACCAGATGCTCGGCTTCCGACAGCGCGCCGGCTGCGTAATGTGCGAGCATGTCTTCCGGCGGGTGATGGCTGATCGTCATACGTGAGGTCGTACAGCGTCTCTCTGGCATCCGTAAGGACGCTTTGCGGCAAATGATATAGGACGTTGAGGCGAAAGATGGTAGCCGCCAGGCGCGCGCGGCCGGCCTCAATCCGTCGCATCCTGCGCCCGGCGGATCATGCTGAGATGTCGTATCCTAGCCCGTAGAGCGGGCAAAGCGCAGCCTGTTCATCACAATATAATGGTCGAAATGGTGGGCACGGCAGGGCTTCGCCTGCGTGTGTATCAAGCGGCGGTGGATCAGCGTATTGCGAACTACCAGTTACCCAGCCTTGCGCAGGCCGTCGCCTTGCGGCCCTGCGCGCAGGTTCTGGAAGAACTTCTCCACCTCATGCGCGAGGGTCTGCGCGGTGGCGCTGAGGTCGCCGGAGGCCGACAACACGGAGGCCGCCGCCGTCGAGGTCTCGTCGATCGCGTCGCGCAGCGAGCCGATATTGCTGACCAGGGTCTGGTTGCCATGTGCGGTCGATTGCGCATTGACCGAGATCTCGCGGGTGGCGGCATCCTGTTGGCCGACCGCGTTGGCGATCGCGCCGGTGATCTCGTTGATACCCTTCACGGCATCGCCGATCTCGCGCACGGCATCGACCGCGGTCTTGGTCGAAGCCTGGATCAGGCCGACATTCTGCCCGATTTCCTCGGTGGCTTTTGCGGTCTGGCCGGCCAGCGCCTTCACCTCATGGGCGACCACGGCAAAGCCGCGGCCGGCGTCGCCGGCGCGCGCGGCCTCGATGGTCGCGTTCAGCGCCAAGAGGTTGGTCTGCTCGGCGATGGTCTGGATCAAGGTCAGCACGCCGTCGATGCGCTGGGTGGCGGCGGCGAGGCCTTCGATCTCGGCGATCGACCGCTCCGTGCGCAGGCCGGTCTGCTCGACCGCGCCGGCCGACTGGCGGATCTGGCGACCGATCTCCTCGACCGAGGCCGACAACTCCTCGGCGGCGCTGGCGACCGCCGAGACGTTGCTGGAAGCCTTGGTGGTGGCGCCGTCGGCAGCCATCGCGCGCTGGCCCGCGTCTGATGTCAGCCGGTTGATGGTCTCCGCGGTCACGCGCATGGCCGATGCATTTTCCGTCACCGCCTGCATCACCGTGCCGATCGCCTGCCGGAATTCCTCGACCGCTGTCTCGATGTGGCGGGCACGCGCATCGCGAATGCGGGATTCCTCCGACACCTGCGACGACAGGTCGCGATTATGCGCCATCGCCTCCTGGAATATGCAGATCGCGCGCGCAAGCTCGCCGATCTCATCGCTGCGCGTCGCATGCGGAACGTTGATGTCCTCAACGCCGGCCGCCACCTTGCGGATGATCGTCGTGATCAGCGACAGTGGTCGCGCGACCTGGCGGGCGATCATGACGACGCCGATGGCGACGAACAGCAAAGCCAGTCCGCCGAGAGCAGTCAGCACCAAGGACAGGCGGCGGTTGGATTCGGTCTGGGCCGCGATGCGACGGCCGCGCTCGGTATAGACCTTGGAGAGTTCCTCGAGGTCCTTGTTCAGCGCCGAACGCACCGAGCGGTTGGCGTCGTTGTCGCCCCATTCGCGGCCTGCCGCCGGGCTGATCTCATTGGCGCGGCGCACGAGCTCGGCGCGGAATTCGACGAACTGATTGATCCGCTTCTTGAAGGTGGCGAACTGCTCGGCATCGTCGGCCTGAACAATCTCCTCCCAGCGCGCGACCACGCGTAGGATCTCGTCATTGAACTTGAGCAGGCCCTGGCCATATTTCCGCACGACCGGAGCGTCGGTCGACATATAGACGCCGCGCGACTCCATCACCACGGCGTAGACCAGCGAGTTGACCCGCTGCACGTTGAGTGCGGCGAGGTTGGCGGTCTCGATTTCGTGGGTCAGCTCTGCTGCGCGCCGCGAGTTGTAGTTCGACAGCCAGGTGATGGTCGCCGTCAACGCCGCGAACAGGGCGAAAATGGCATAGAGCTTGATCGCGAGGGAATTGCGCGGCGCGATCGTATGCGACGACGTGCTGGGAGTGGGCTTTTCAGCCATGCGGGCTCCTTGATCCGAAGCCAACCGAGCTCGGTAATTTAACTGTTATGCAAAATGTTCATGGAGAAAGCGTTAATTGTACCGTTTGGTGCTATGCAACCGTTCTCAGCTTGCAGAGCAACATCAATGGGTTGCCGAGTACGTGGGGCGGCTGGGCCGGAAGTGGGTTTCCGTATGGGTTCGTTTTGATCCATGCAAGTCGCGAAGAGCTGCACTGCGGCACCGCACTGTCCCTGCGGAATGTTAGGGTTCGCTCCTGAATCGGCGCCGATGGCGGCGCGAGCCGGGTATCTTGATCATGGTCTATCGCCACGTCATCGACTCCACCGTTCACGTCTTCGATGACCTATGCGACCTGCTCGCCAAGGCGACGCCGCCGCGCTCCGGCGACCAGCTTGCCGGTATCGCCGCCGAGAGCGCCGAGCAGATGATTGCGGCGCGAATGGCACTTGCCGACCTGCCGCTTACGCAGTTCCTGCAGGAGCAGGTGATCCCGTACGAGAGTGACGAGGTGACCCGGCTGATCGTCGACGGTCACGATGCTGCCGCTTTTGCACCGATCGCCGCGCTCACGGTCGGCGGCTTCCGCGATTTTTTGCTGTCGGACGCAGCAACGCCGGATACGCTGACGCTGATGTCGCCAGGCATCACGCCGGAAATGGCCGCGGCGGTGTCGAAGCTGATGCGCAACCAGGATCTGATCCTGGCGGCGAAGAAGTGCCTGATAACGTCAGCCTTCCGTGACACGATCGGCCTGCCGGGCCGCATGAGCGTACGTCTGCAGCCGAACCATCCGTTCGACGACGCCAGGGGCATCACGGCCTCGATCCTCGACGGTCTCCTGCTCGGCTCCGGCGATGCCTGCATCGGCATCAATCCCGCGAGCGACGATCCGGCCGTGATCGGCGGCCTTTTAAGGCTGCTCGATGAGATCATCGTTCGCGGCGCGATCCCGACACAGGCCTGCGTGCTCACCCATGTGACGACGACATTGCAATTGATCGGGCAGGGCTATCCAGTCGACCTGGTGTTCCAGTCGATCGCCGGCACCGAGGCGGCGAACAGGAGTTTTGGCGTCAATCTCGGCCTGCTGCGCGAGGCGCTTGACGCTGGCCGCGCGCTCAAGCGCGGCACCGTCGGTGACAATGTCATGTATTTCGAGACCGGGCAGGGCTCGGCGCTCTCGGCCGGCGCCCATCATGGCGTCGACCAGCAGACCTGCGAGGCGCGTGCCTATGCCGTCGCCCGCGCGTTCCAGCCGCTGCTGGTCAACAGCGTGGTCGGCTTCATCGGACCCGAATATCTCTATGACGGCAAGCAGATCATCCGCGCCGGCCTGGAAGACCATTTCTGCGGCAAGCTGCTCGGCCTGCCGCTCGGCGTCGACATCTGCTATACCAACCATGCCGAGGCCGACCAGGACGACATGGACGTGCTGCTGACCCTGCTGGCTGCGGCCGGCGTCGCCTTCATCATGGGCGTGCCCGGCGCCGATGATGTCATGCTGAACTACCAGTCGACCTCGTTCCATGACGCGCTCTATGTGCGCGACCTGCTCGGCTTGAGGCGGGCGCCGGAATTCGAGGCGTGGCTGGCGCGCACCGGGCTCGTCGATGCGCAGCACCGGCCGGCTGCAGGCCCCACGGCGCTGCCGGATTTCGCGGCGCGGCTGATCGCCTGATCGATCACGCCTTGTGGTCGGCCAAAGCTGCCGCTTTCAAAAACGAACAGCGCGGGCATGGCCGCAGTTGCGGCATAAGCAGAGTTGAAGTGAGGAACGGCCTGTTTTTGCATAAGGTGTGGCGCGCCGCCGGGTGTCGCATTATGCTGGTCCGCGCAGGCTGGATGTTGCCAGGGACGATCGATGAGATTTCAAGGCATCGAGACAGTACGTCGCATTCTCTGCGTGTTTCCGCGCTATACATCGTCGTTCGGAACGTTCGAATATGCGTATCCGCTGACGGATGGCGTGCAGGCTTTCATGCCGCCGCAGGGGCTGCTTTTGATTGCAGCCTATCTGCCCGAACAGTGGCAGGTCCGCTTCATTGACGAGAACATCCGTCCCGCGGCCAAGGATGATTTCAGCTGGGCAGATGTGGTCTTCGTCAGCGGCATGCACATCCAGCGTCAGCAGATGAACGACATCTGCCGCCGCGCGCACGATTACGACCTTCCGGTGGCAATCGGCGGTCCTTCGGTCAGCGCCTGTCCGGATTATTATCCGTCGTTCGATTACCTGCATGTCGGCGAGCTCGGCGATGCCACTGACGAGCTGATCACGCGTCTTGCGCACGATATCTCGCGGCCGGCGCAGCAAATCGTGTTCACGACCAGGGACCGGGTCGCGATGACCGATTTTCCGGTTCCGGCCTATGAGCTCGCGGAGGTGAAGAAATACTTCCTCGGCAGTATCCAGTATTCCAGCGGCTGTCCGTATCAGTGCGAGTTCTGCGACATTCCCGGCCTCTACGGCCGCAATCCGCGCATCAAGGCGCCGGAGCAGATCATCGCCGAGCTCGACAAGCTCAGGGAATGCGGCGTCACCGGCTCGGTTTATTTCGTCGATGACAATTTCATCGGCAATCGCAAGGCCACGCTGGAGTTGCTGCCGCATCTGATCGCGTGGCAGAAGCGCACCGGCTATACGATGCGGCTCGCCTGCGAGGCGACGCTCAACATCGCCAAGCGGCCCGAGATTCTGGAGAAGATGAAGGAGGCCTATTTCATCACCATCTTCTGCGGCATCGAGACACCGGATCCCGACGCGCTGACGGCCATGCACAAGGACCACAACATGATGGTCCCGATCCTGGAGGGCGTGCGGACCATCAACAGCTACGGCATGGAGGTGGTGTCCGGCATCATCATGGGGCTCGATACCGACAAGCCGAACACGGCGGATGCGCTGCTGCAATTCGTCGCGGAGTCCCACATCCCGCTGCTCACGATCAACCTGCTGCAGGCGTTGCCGAAGACACCGCTCTGGGATCGCCTCGAGCGGGAAGGGCGGTTGCTGCTCGACGATTCCCGTGATTCCAACGTCAAGTTTCTGCTGCCCTATGACGACGTGGTGGAGTCCTGGCGGCACTGCATGGCGCAGGCCTACGAGCCGGAGAAGGTCTATGCGCGCTTTCAGTATCAATGCGACAACACCTATACCAACCGTCTGAAGGTGCCGGTCAGCGACGAGATGAAGACCTGGCCCAACATCAGGCGCGGGCTGGTGATGATGGCCAATATCTTCTGGAAGGTCGGCGTGCTCGGTGACTACAAGCGGCCGTTCTGGCGGTTTGCCTGGGGCCAGCTCAAGCGCGGCGAGATCGAGAATTTCATCGCCGTGACGATGGTCGCGCACCATCTGATCATGTTCGCGCGCGCGGCGACCAGTGGTCAGCAGAACGCCTCGAACTACTCGATCCGGCTGCGGGAGGCCTCCGTCCCTGCCGAATGATGTGCCCGTGACGCCGCCGGCCAAAGCGCCGCGGCCAGTTGAGCCCACCGAACCTGCCGCCGATCTGCGGGCGCTGACGCCGGCGCGTGTGGTGCTCGGGCGTGCCGGCGCCAGCCTGCCGACGCGGGCTCTGCTCGATTTCACGCGCGACCACGCCCGTGCCCGCGACGCCGTGCATGCGCCGTTCGAGGCTGAAGCAATTGCGGCCGATGTGGCGAAGCTCGGATTGAGCGCATTACGCGTTCGGAGCCAAGCCGCCAACCGCAGGGAATATCTGAGCCGCCCCGATCTCGGGCGCAGGCTCGATCCGGCATCCGCGGCGTGCCTTGCAGAGGCGGCAGGCGCAGGTCGGGACATCGTGATCGTGATCGGCGACGGGTTGTCGTCGAAGGCCGTACACGCCCATGCGGTCGCGGTCGTGGCGCGTCTCGCGCCGCGGTTCGCCGCCGTCGGTATCGCGATCGGCCCGATCGTGTTTGCGACAGAGACGCGGGTCGCGCTGGGCGACGAGATCGGCGCCAGTCTTGGCGCGCGCATGGTCGTGATGCTGATCGGCGAGCGGCCGGGCCTGTCGGCGCCCGACAGCCTGAGCGCCTATCTGACCTTCGCGCCCCGAATTGGCCGCACCGATGCCGAGCGCAATTGCGTCTCCAACATCCACCGCGCCGGGCTCGGCCATGACGAGGCGGCCGCCAAGATCGCCTGGCTCGCCAGGGAAGGATTGGCCCGCAGAACTACTGGCATCGCGCTGAAGGACGAGAGCGACGGAACGTCGCAGCCTTTGCCGGCGCACCGCACGAGCGTGGCAAAAGCGTGACTTGAGCGGAAATAGTTCGATATCGCCTGTTTGTGTGAAGTCGTGCGCTTGCGAGAAACAAGCCAGACCTGCTAAACGGTCTTGGCAATTTTCCGTATGTTTTCAAAGGTTAGCACTTGGCTGCGGGCTCCTGTGGTCGGTCCTCGTTCGCTGAGCGGCCCCATTTGTGCCCGATACGCTCGATCCATAGATTGAGCCGATTCTCGAAGGAACTGGACTGGGCATGCTCGAAGTCAGGCACGACAATGAAGTTCATGTCGAGAAGGTCGAGCAATCGCCGACCGGCAGCATCGCCTTTGGGCTGGAGCGGCTCGGCCTGATCGCGGTCAAGGTGCCGATCATCTCCTGCATCATCCTGCTGGTGCTGATCGTCGCTGCCGTGTTCGGCATCAAGCGTATCCAGATCGACGACTCGCTGTCGCAGCTGTTCCGCTCCAACACCAAGGAATTCCATCAGTACGAAGAGGTCACGAAGAAATTCCCGGCCGAGGAGTTCGACGTGCTGGTCGTGGTCGAGGGCAAGAACCTGCTGGCCCGCGACAATCTGGAGAAGCTGCGCGACTTCGTGACCGATCTGCAACTCGTGGATGGCACCCGCGGCCTGGTCTCGCTGTTCTCGGCGCGGCAGGCGCCGGCGCCCGGCAAGCTGCCGGCGGCGCTGTTTCCATCGGAGTTGCCCGAAGGCGCGGCCTACGATCAGTTCATCCAGACCGTCAAATCCAACGAGATCATCCGCGGCAAGCTGTTGTCGGAGGACGGTACGCTGGCGCTGATCGTGCTGTCGCTCGAGCCGAAGGTCGTTGCCAGCAACGATCTCAGCAAGACGGTCGGCGAGATCAGGAAGCTGATGGCCGACGATCTCGGCAGCACCGGGCTGAATGTGCAGCTCTCCGGCGTGCCGGTGATGCAGCTTGAGATCCGCAACGCGGTCGAGCGCGACGGCCTCACCTACAATATTCTCGGGATCGTTGCCGGCTGCATCATCGCGATCATCTTCTTCCGCAAGGTCTCCTTCATGATCGTGGCGGCGTTCCCGCCCTTGATCGCGATCATGCTGGCGCTAGGCGCGCTGGGCTGGGCCAATTTCAATCTCAACATGTTCCTGAACGTGATGACGCCGCTCATCATGGTCATCAGCTTCTCCGACTCGATGCAGCTCACCTTTGCGGCAAGAGACCGGCTGATCGCAGGACAGGACAAATACACCGCCTTCAAGAACGCGGTGCGGGTGGTCGGGCCGGCCTGCGTGCTGACGCACGGCACCGCCGGGATTTCCTTCATCGCGCTGCAATTCTCCGATTCCGATTTGATCCGCAAGTTCGGCGAGGCGGGGTTGGCCGCGACCATCATTGCGCTGATCGCGGTGCTGTCGCTGGTGCCGGTGTTCGGCGTGCTGCTGGTGCGCAACGAGAAAATGTTCGCGGTCAAATTCCAGAGCGCTGATGCCGGCGTGCAGGCGCTGCGCAATTTTTGCTACTGGATCGCGGTGCGCATGGTGGGCCGGCCCGGCCTGTTCAGCCTGATCGCGGTGCTGTTCGTGGGCTCGCTCGGCGTCGTCTACGCCAATCTGCAGCCGCGCTACCGGCTTGCCGATCAGGTGCCGGACAAGCAACAGGCGGTGGCGGCCAGCAACCGGCTCGATGCCAAGCTGACCGGCGCCAATCCGGTCAACGTGCTGATCCAATTCCCCAAGGGCGCCTCGCTCTACGATCCCCAGACCTTGCAGACCATCGCCGACGTGCACGCAATGGTGGAGAAGGCCGCCGGTGTCGGCAACGTGTGGTCGGTGGAGACCTTGCGGCGCTGGCTGGCCGAGAAGGCCGGCTCGTCCGACGTCGCGACCCTGAAGGAATATATTAACCTGATCCCTGAGCATCTGGTGCGGCGCTTCATCGACAAGGAGCAGGATGCGGTGGTGGTCGCCGGCCGTGTGCCCGACCTGGATTCCAGCCAGCTCTTGCCCGTGATCGACAAGCTCGATCACGAGCTCGACACAGTGAGGAAGGCGCATCCGGGCTATGAGATCGCAGTGACCGGCCTTGCAGCGATCGCCGCGCGCAACTCCGCGAGCATGATCGAGAAACTCAATCGCGGGCTCACGGTCGAGTTCGCGCTGGTTGCGATGTTCATCGGGCTCGCCTTTCGCTCCTGGGTGGTGATGCTCGCCTGCATCCTGCCGGGCATCTTCCCGGTGGTGATGTCCGGAACGCTGCTCTATGCGATGGGGGAGGGGCTGCAATTCGCCAGCGTCGTCGCGCTCACCGTGTCGTTCGGACTCGGATTGTCCGCGACCATCCACTTCCTCAACAGGTTGCGGCTGGAGAGCACGCCCGGCCTCAGTGCGTCGGTCGCGGTCGAGCGGGCGACTGTGCTGGTCGGGCCGGCGCTGATCCTGACCACGGTGGTGCTCGCCTGCGGCTTGGTCGTGACCGTGTTCTCCGATTTGCCGTCGCTGCGGCTGTTCGGCTGGCTCAGCGCGTTCTCGATGGTGGCCGCGCTGTTCGCCGACCTCTTCATCCTCAGGCCGACCGCGATGTTCTTGATCAACATCGCGCACAAGCTGGGGCGGAAGGCGATCTAGGGGAGCTTGAACTCAGTTGTCATCGCCCGCCTGCTGTTCAAGCCGGGTGATGACGCCGCCGAAAACCAAACGGCCCTGACGATGTCAGGGCCGTTCTGCATTCGATCAAATCGAAAGCGCTGAAGCCTCAGGACTTCGTCAGCGTGATGTTGACGCCGCGGATTTCGCCCTTGGAGGAGATCTGCACGACCTGCTTGTTGCCGTTGGTGCGCAGGTTGATGCTGGCGGCGAAGCCGGCGGCCTGCACGAATACGTCGATCTGGCCGTGGCCGGCGGTGCCCTGCAACTCACCGTTCACATTGCGGCTGGATTTACTCCAGTTGCCCGAAATGCGATCGCCCTGGCTGACCACGTCGCTGGAGAGATCGAACTTGTAGCTATCGCTGGCGCATTGCAGGCTCTGCTTCAGGTTTACGCCTGCGACCTTGTAGTTCGCCTTGCAACGGATCCGTTCGGTGGTGCCGTCGGAGAGCGCGACCGTGCCGTTTCCGGCCCAGCTGCCATCGAAGCCGGCGAAAGGGCCGCTGGATTGGGCATAGCTTGCGGACAGCGACAGCAGCAGCGCTGCACCGAAGGAGGCGGCCTTGATGGCGTGTCCGGGAAGGCTTGAGCCGAGCAGTTTCATATCGAGTTTCCCATCCAAAATGACGCTTTTCTGCAAGACACGTCGCACCGCTTCGAACACTTAGTGTCTTTGCAGTATGTGAGGTTCAAATGACAGATAGACTGATCGCATCTCGCGACAATCGGGCGCCATCATGGACGAGGCGTCGAATCAGCCACTGCCGCCGGACGGCCTCCTATTGCGCGTGGATCGCGCAACCGGCCAGTTTGCCCGGAACCCGGCGGCGGCGCATCTAACGGCGTGCGCGGCAGCCTTGCAACAGACAAATACGAAAATGCCATCTTCGCAAAATAAGGTCCTAGTATCAACGCCTTGTTTATGTCAAAGGATCGGCTCTCCGAGTGGGTTATGCTCGGGCTCATTGGGCGCAAATCTGGCCGCATTTGGCAGCGTTATCGGCGCTGGGGGGCTTGCGGCTCTTGCAATCCGAATGGTCTTTCCCGGACGGCGTGGGCGATCCGGGAGGTCTCCTCCGCTGTCAAAATGAAGGAACACGATGCGTAAGATTTTCCTGGCAATTGCCCTGACGTCGCTGTCCATTTCCACCGGTGCGTTCGCCCAGGGCGCAGCTGGGCGCGGCGGCACCCCTGACGAACAGGCTGCCTGCACCCGCGACGTCGAGAAGCACTGCCGCGCGGTGATGGATCAGGGCGATTTCACGGTTCTCGCCTGTCTGAAGGAGAACCGCGCCAAGATCAGCAAGGCCTGCGATCAGGTGCTCAAGAACCACAACCAGTAGGACGATCCGCGACCTCGCGGTGGTTAACGACCGCTGACGCTCCATCCGGGACGTCAGCGGTTCGCCTTTGCCTCACATAGCATTGGTTTTGGCCGCGTCTTCGCCTATATGGGAGCGGACAATCCCTTTGCGGAAGCGAAGGGCGGGCATTTGTGAGCCAGTGCGCCCTCAACCTGATAGCTGTTTCCCCATGACCACCGCGAGCGATTTGCGATCCGGCAAGACACACCGGGACGAGAACTTTCCGGTGGGGTCCTTCATCATTTCTCCGAAGCACCGCGCGCTGATCCTCGCGTTCTACAATTTCGTGCGTACCGCCGACGATATCGCCGATCATCCGACACTGCCGCCTGAAGAGAAGCTGCGCCTGCTCGATCTGCTCGAGGCAGAGCTGCTCGGCAACGGCGAGACGCAGGATGTCGCAGTCGTGCTGCGCCACGCGCTCGCCGCGCGGGCGATGCCGCCGCGTCACGCGCTCGACCTCCTGACTGCCTTCCGCATGGATGTCGAGAAGCTGCGCTACGAAACCTGGGATGAGCTCATCCATTACTGCCGCTATTCGGCGATGCCGGTCGGGCGCTTCATGCTCGACGTGCATGGCGAGAGCACGACGACCTGGCCTGCATCGGACGCGATCTGCGCCGGTCTGCAGATCAACAATCATTTGCAGGATTGCGGCAAGGATTATCGCGTGCTGAACCGTGTCTACCTGCCGCGCGATGCGCTGGCCGAGAGCGGCGCCACTGTCGAGATGCTGGACGAGGCGAAGTCGCCGGCGCCGCTGCTCAGCTGCCTGCACAAACTCGCGGCGCGCAACGCCGCATTGCTCGAGGAGGGCAGGGATCTGAACAGCGGGGTCAGGGACTTCCGCCTCGGGCTCGAGATCGCCGTGATCCAGGCGTTCGCGGATCGCATCGTCCGGCTGTTGCAGGAGCGTGATCCTTTGAGCGAACGTGTCCATCTCAGTCCGCTCGAACTGCTTGGGCACAGTCTCGGCGCGGTCGCCGGCGAGACTGGACGCCGCGCGCTCGGGCGTCATCCCGTCTCCAAATCGGCGGCCGGCGCATGACGCTGGAGGCGACCGCCGATACCACCGATTACGGCACGGCTGCGTCCGGCAGCTCGTTCTATGCCGCCATGCGCATCCTGCCGCGCGCGCAGCGCGATGCGATGTTTTTAATCTACAGCTTCTGCCGGCAGGTCGACGACATCGCCGATTCCGATGGGCCGCGCGACGAGCGGCTGGCGGCGATACAGCAGTGGCGCGATGATATCAATGCGCTGTACGAAGGCCATCCGCCGCCCCGGGTGCGCGATTACGCAGCGACAGTGAAGCGCTTCGGCTTGAAGCGCGAGGATTTCCAGGCCGTCATCGACGGCATGGAAATGGACATACCGCAGAACATCCGCGCGCCCGATCTCGCAACGCTCGACCTGTATTGCGATCGTGTCGCCAGCGCGGTCGGCCGCCTCTCGGTACGTGTGTTCGGCATGCCGGAAGAGGACGGCATCCTGCTCGCGCATCATCTCGGCCGTGCGCTGCAGCTCACCAACATCCTGCGCGACATCGACGAGGATGCCGGCCTTGGACGGCTCTATCTGCCGCGGGAAGCGCTGCTGCTGGCTGGCATCACCGGAGACGATCCGGTTAAGGTGATCAACGATCGCAATCTGCCGAAGGTCTGCGCTTCGCTCGCCACACGCGCCAAGGCGCATTTCGAGAAGTCCGACGAGATCATGAAGCGCAACCGGCGGCGCGCCGTGCGCGCGCCACGGATCATGTCGAAATATTATCGCGCCGTTCTCGAGCTGTTGCTGGCGCGCGGTTTCGCCTCGCCACGCGATCCCGTGCGCGTGAACAAGCTCACCAAGATCGGCATCATTCTCCGTTACGCGCTCATCTGATGCAGAAGACAGCCCATATCATCGGCGCCGGAATCTCCGGCCTTTCCGCAGGCGTGCGACTGGCCAACGCCGGTTATCTCGTGCATGTGCACGAGGCGACCCAGCAGGTCGGCGGCCGCTGCCGCTCCTATTTCGACGCCGCGACCAACCTCACTATCGACAACGGCAACCATCTGCTGTTGTCGGCCAATCATCACGCGCTGGCTTACGCGCGCGCAATCGGCTCGGAGGCGGGGCTGGTCGGGCCGGCGCAGGCGCAATTCGCCTTCGTCGACATCTCGACCGGCCAGCGCTGGCTGCTCGATCTCGGTGCCAGCCGCCTGCCGATCTGGGTATTCGATGAAAGCCGTCGGGTGCCGGACACGCGCCTGACCGATTATCTCGCGCTGTCGCCGTTGATCTGGGCGAGCACGGCAAAGACGGTCGGCGCCAGCATTCCCTGCAAGGGTACGCTGTATGACCGCCTGGTGCAGCCGCTGTTGCTGGCTGCACTGAACTGCGATCCGCCGGAGGGCTCGGCCGGCCTTGCCGGCGCCATTGTCCGCGAGACCCTGCTGGCCGGCGGCCAGGCCTGCCGCCCGTTGGTTGCGCGCGATGGCCTGAGCGCGGTGCTGATCGATCCCGCAATCAGGTTCCTGGAAGGGAAGGGTGGCAGCGTCCGGATCGGCCGCGAGCTGCGCGAGATCGTCAGTGAAGGCGGCCGCGCCGCTGCGCTGAAGTTCGGCGGCGACGACGTCGTGACGCTCGGCGCCGATGATGCGGTGGTGCTGGCGGTGCCGCCGCGCTCGGCCGCCGCGTTGCTGCCCGGGCTTTCGGTCCCAACCAAGTTCCGCGCCATCGTCAATGCGCATTTCCGGATCGACCCGCCGCGCGACCTGCCGCCGCTGATGGGCGTGGTCGGCGGCCTGGTCGAATGGCTGTTCGCCTTCCCGCAGCGGCTGTCGGTGACGATCAGCAATGGCGACCGCCTGGTCGACATGCCGCGCGAGGAGCTCGCAACCGCGATCTGGCGCGACGTCTGCAAGGCGGCGGGACTTCCGGCCGAGCAGCAGGCGCAGTTGCCGCCCTGGCAGGTCGTCCGCGAGCGGCGGGCCACCTTCGAGGCGACGCCGGAACAGAACGCGTTGCGCCCGGGAGCGAAGACGGCCTTTCGGAACCTGGCGCTCGCTGGCGACTGGACCGACACCGGGCTGCCGGCAACCATCGAGGGGTCGGTGCGTTCTGGGGATCGGGCCGCCGATCTGATCCTAGCGCGGTAAGAGCTTCCATCCGGAAGGTCTACGAACGAATATCCCGGAGGCGGCGGTAGCCGATTTGCTTGGCGCCCGGCGACGGCATAATACCTCTTTCCGGATCTCAGCTCGGCATAGGCCTTGCCTGCCGAAGCTGCACGGGGAACGTGTGGACAGGCGGCGCATTTTCACGTTGCGCGTAGTACCGAACGGCAACACCGTGTAAAAAACGCAACGGGACCAGCGCGCTAGGGCTGCAATAGGGTTTCTCCGGGCATTTTGTGTGCGGTATTGTGGCTATCATTAAGTTCTGTCCATCTGAGCTCTGACGCGGTTGAGAACTTGGGGACTACAGACAGCAGGGGTTAGGGGTCAGATTGTGAAGGTGGGCATGTGGGACGAAACGTCCGCGGATGGCACCATTGATCCGCGGCCGGTTTTGGTCGTGACTGGTTTGGTACAGGAAGCCCGCATCGCGGCCGGGCCCGGTATGATGGTCATCTGCAGCTCCAGCGATCCGCAGCAATTGCGGGCGCTGCTGACCGTGTTTGATCCGAATTCAATCCGCGGCGTGATCAGTTTCGGCGTGGCGGGTGGTCTCGATCCCAGCCTGAAAGCGGGCGATATCGTCGTGGCGACCGAGGTCACCGCCGGTGATGCGCGCTGGCTGGCCGGCTTGTCCCTGAGCGAGGACCACATTGCCCGTGCAGCGATCGGCGGACGCCGGGTCGTTCGCGGTGTGTTGGCCGGCGCCGAGGAGGTGGTGGTTGCGCAGGCTCGCAAGGCTGCGTTGCATCTGCGGACGGGCGCCGCCGCCGTCGACATGGAAAGCCACATCGCCGCAGCCTATGCCGCCGAAAGCGGGCTGCCCTTCGCAGCGCTGCGCGTCATCTCCGATCCGGCGCACCGCACGCTGCCGTCGCTCGCCAAGGACGCGATCAAGCCGAACGGTGACATCGATCTGCCGATGATCCTCCGCGGCGTGGCGCGCAATCCGCGCGTGCTGCGCGGCCTGGTTTCGACCGGGATCGAGTTCAATCGCGCCCTGCGTTCGCTGCGCGGCTGCCGCGATTACCTGCTGAGCAGCCTGCTCGGCACCGAGGCGCTGCTGGACACCGACACTCTGCTGGCCGCCGAGGCGTAAGCTCGGCGCCTGGATCGCCCGCCAAATCGTTGCACCGGCTCGGCGCTTTCCACGGTTTTTCCAACATAAAAGGGCCGCCGATTGATCTGATCAATCGGCGGCCCTTTTGTATCGTGTGAACTCGCTGCCCGCCCTACGCGGCGGTCGAAGCCTTCTGCTGCGTGGCCTTCTCGACGGCTTCGTCCTTGCGGATCTCGGAGAGGCGCTTTTGCACCTCGGACGAGAACACGTATTGCGCAGGGCGCTGCTTGGAGAGGTCGATCTCGGGCGCCATCGGGCCGGTCGTCTTCACGCCGCGCAAGCCGACCCACATCGCCTTCAACGGATTGCTGAGGGATGCGTTGGCCGCAGTCGCCTCGTAACCGCAATGGGCCATACAGTCGGCGCACTTCTCATACTTGCCGGTGCCGTAGGTGTCCCACTCGGTGGTCTCCATCAACTCTTTGAAGGTCTTGGTATAGCCTTCACCGAGCAGGTAGCACGGCTTCTGCCAGCCGAAGATGTTGCGCGCGGGCATGCCCCAGGGCGTGCACTCGAATTCCTGGTTACCGGCCAGGAAGTCGAGGAACATGCTGGAATGCATGATGTTCCACTTCTTGCCCTTGCCCATGGCAAACACGTCGCGAAACAGCTGCTTGGTCTTGGTGCGGTTCAGGAAGTGCTCCTGATCCGGAGCGCGCTCATAGGCATAGCCGGGCGACATGGTGACGCCGACGCCGAGCTCCTTGGTGAAGTCGAGGAATTTGGCGATCTCTTCGGCCGGATGATTGTCGAAGATGGTAGCGTTGACGTTGACGGCGAAACCGCGCGCCTTGGCGGCCTTGATCGCAGACACGGCGCGATCGAATACGCCCTTCTGCGACACCGCCTTGTCGTGATGCTCGCGCATGCCGTCGAGATGGATCGAGAAGAACAGATAGGGCGAGGGCTCGAACAGATCGAGCTTCTTCTCGAGCAGCAGCGCGTTGGTGCACAGCGAGACGAACTTCTTGCGGGCGACGAGCCCGCGCACGATCTCGCCGATCTCCTTATGGATCAGCGGCTCGCCGCCGGGGATCGCGACCATCGGCGCGCCGCATTCGTCGGCGGCGTCCCAGCACTCCTGCGCCGACATGCGACGGTTCAGGATCGCGTCCGGATAATCGATCTTGCCGCAGCCGGCGCAGGCGAGATTGCAGCGGAACAGCGGCTCCAGCATCAGCACCAGCGGATAGCGTTTCCGGCCGAGAAGCTTTTGCTTCATCATATAACCGCCGATACGCATTTCCTTGAAGAAGGGGATTGCCATTACTTGTCTTCTTTCTGGACCAAACAACAGGATCAGCCCGCGACCAGCTCGGCCGGCAGGCGGAATTCGATATTTTCTTCCCGCCCCGGGACCACCGAGACCGTCATCGGTCCGATGCGACGCAGGGCTTCGATCACATCGTCGACGAGGACTTCCGGAGCCGACGCGCCCGCAGTGATGCCGACGGCCTTGGCTTCCTTCAGCCATTCAGGATTGAGCTCGGTGCCATCAGCGATCAGATAGCTTGCAATTCCGGCCTCGGTGCCGATCTCGCGCAGTCTGTTCGAGTTGGAGCTATTGGCGGCGCCCACCACCAAGATAACGTCCACCAATTTACTTAGGTCCCTTACCGCAGATTGGCGGTTTTGTGTCGCATAGCAGATATCCCGGATATCCGGGCCTTGAATGTCGGTAAACCGCGCCTGAAGGGCGGCGATGATGTCCTTGGTATCGTCCACGCTAAGCGTGGTCTGGGTAATATAGGCCATAGGGGTGTCTGTCCGCAGCGGCAGAATGGTCACATCTGCAACATTTTGAACGAGGTAAACGGGGCCCGGAACCTGGCCCACGGTGCCTTCGACCTCGGGATGACCGGCATGGCCGATCAACACCAGGGTACGGCCCTTGGCCATATAGCGCTTGCCCTGGTTGTGGACCTTGGTGACCAGCGGGCAGGTCGCGTCGAGCACCGGCAGGCCCCGGGCGGCCGCTTCCTCCTCGACCGTGCGGGCCACGCCATGGGCGCTGAACACGGTGACCGCCCGCGGCGGCACCTCGGAGAGATCCTCGACGAAGATCGCACCCTTGGCCTTCAGGCTCTCCACGACGTATTTATTGTGCACGATCTCATGCCGCACATAGACGGGCGGGCCGTATTTCGCCAGGGCGCGCTCCACGATCTCGATCGCACGCACCACGCCGGCACAAAAACCGCGCGGTTGCGCGAGGTAGATCTGCATCGGACGTCCGTCAGCCACGTTGCCTCACTTTCACCCTGTCACCTTCGCACGCGCCGGACCGGGACGGACTCGGCACCGTGCAATATCTGCACCATTGAAGGCATCCGGTTCCGTACACTCAAGCACATGGAGGTGCAGGGCTTTGTGTCAAAATTTCATCCGAGAGAAAAGGCAGGGGGCCGATCTCGTGCATGTGATCGCCTCACAGCGTAAATCTGCTTACCGTATCATAGTACTTAAAAATAAACCTAACGAAATGAAACCCTTAGACCCTCACTCGTTCGTCACTTTACCGCCGACAATCGCCGCTATATCAGCCGCCCTTAACGGTTCCGCGACCGCCATATATCCGGGCCGTCGTCCACAATAAGAGCATCAGCTGCAAGGGTTAGTCCGGGCGGGGAACTCCGCAAGGGAGCGGACGTTTCCGGCCAGCTCACCAACATTAGAAAGTCAAAAGTGCTGACAAGTATTGTTGTCTCGATCGTCAAGGCCTGCACCCGCTTTGCGTGGCCGACTTTGATTGTGGGGCTGATCCTGTCCGCGGGAGGCGCGCTACTACACGGCGCGCCACTTCGTCATCAACACCGACATCAATACGCTGATCTCGGAGAAGCTTGACTGGCGGCAGCGGGATCAGCAGTTCGAGCAGGCTTTCGATCGCGACCGCACCATCCTTGCTGTGGTCGAGGCGCCGACGCCGGAGCTGGTCGGCGTGGCCGCTGATGCCCTGTTTCAGAAGCTCAAAGACGACACCACGCATTTCTCAGCGGTGCAGCCGCTCGGGACCGGCGAGTTCTTCGAGAAGAACGGGCTGCTGTTCCTGCCGACCGAGGAGGTCAAGCAGCTCACCGGGCAATTCGAGCAAGCCGCTCCGCTGATCGAGATCATGGCGGGGGATCCGTCGATCCGAGGCCTGACCGGGGCGCTGGAGACGGGACTTGCCGGCGTCAAGCGCGGGAAGGTGCAGCTCGACAGCACCGCGCGGCCGTTCAACTACATTTCGGACACCGTCGAGGACATCCTCAACAAGGGTAACGCGACCTTCTCCTGGCGGCAGCTGCTCAGTGACAAGCCGCTGTCGGACAGCGACAAGCGGGCCTTCATCGAATTCAAGCCCGTGCTGGACTACCAGGCGCTCGAGCCCGGCAAGGATGCCACTGATGCCATCCGGCAGGCGGCCAATGAGCTGGATTTCGCCGGCAAGTACCAGGCGCGGGTGCGCCTGACCGGCCCGGTGCCGATCGCCAATGAGGAATATGCGACGGTGCAGGAGGGCGCCATCACCAACGGCATCGGCACCGTCATCGTGGTGCTGGTGATCCTGTGGCTGGCGCTGCATTCGGCCAAGATCATCTCTGCCGTTTTCATCAATCTGTTCATTGGCCTGTCGCTCACGACGGCGGTGGGCTTGATGATGGTGGGCTCGCTCAACCTCCTATCGGTTGCGTTTGCCGTGCTCTTCATCGGCCTCGGCGTCGATTTCGGCATTCAGTTCAGCGTCCGCTACCGCTCCGAGCGCTTCAAGAACGACGACTTGCCGGCTGCTCTCGCGGAAGCGGCGCGCCGTTCGGCGGTGCCGCTGTCACTGGCGGCGATGGCGACCGCATGCGGCTTCCTCTGCTTCCTGCCCACCGACTATAAGGGCATCTCCGAGCTCGGCGAGATCGCCGGCGCCGGCATGCTGATCGCCTTCTTCTCGAGCATCACCGTGCTGCCGGCGCTGCTGAAGATCTTCAACCCGCCGGGCGAGAAGGAGCCGGTCGGCTATGCGTTCCTGGCGCCGGTCGACCACTTCCTGGAAAAGCATCGTATCCCGATCATCGTCGGCACGCTGGCGGTCGTGATTGCCGGCCTGCCGCTGCTCTACTTCATGAAGTTCGACTTCAACCCGATGAACCTGCGTAATCCGAAGGCGGAATCGATTGCGACCTTTCTCGACCTGCGCAAGGACCCGAACACCGGCGCCAACGCGATCGACGTGCTGACCAAGTCGGAAAGCGATGCCAAGGCGATCGAGGCCAAGCTCGAGAAGCTGCCTGAGGTGGCGCGGGTGATGTCGCTCGACAGCTTCGTGCCGGACGACCAGCAGGCCAAGCTGAAGATGATCGGGCAGGGCGCGAAGGTGCTGGAGCCAGCGCTCAATCCGGACCAGATCGATGCGCCACCGAGCGATCAGGAGAATGTCGAGGCGCTCAACTCGACCGTGAACAATCTCCGCAGGACCGCGGGCGACGGTAAGGGGTCGGGCGCGGTGGCCTCGCGGCGGCTCGCCGACGCGCTGGGCAAGCTCGCCACCTCCAACGAGGAGACGCGCAACAAGGCGCAGGCGATCTTCGTGACGCCGCTCAAGGTCGTGCTCGATCAGCTCAAGCTGGCGCTGCAGGCGCAGCCGGTCAGCCTGGCGACGCTGCCGCCTGACCTGGTCTCGCAATGGCGGAGCAAGGATGGCTGGATCCGCGTCGAGGCCGAGCCGAAGGGCGATCCGAACGACAACGACAATTTGCGCAAATTCGCCAATGCCGTGCTCGCGGCGGAGCCGACCGCGATCGGCGGTCCGGTTTCGATCCTCAAATCGGGCGATACCATCGTGAACGCGTTCATTCATGCCGGCATCTACGCGCTGGTCGTGATCAGCCTACTGCTGTGGATCACGCTGCGGCGGATCACCGACGTGCTGATGACGATCGTGCCGCTCCTTGTTGCAGGCGCGGTGACGCTGGAGATCTGCGTGCTGATCAAGCTGCCGCTGAATTTCGCCAACATCGTCGCGTTGCCGCTGCTGCTCGGCATCGGTGTGGCGTTCAAGATCTATTATGTGACGGCCTGGCGGGAGGGACGGACCAACCTGCTGCAGACCAGCCTGACGCGGGCGATCTTCTTCAGCGCGCTGACCACGGCGACCGCCTTCGGCAGCCTGTGGCTGTCGAGCCATCCGGGCACGTCGAGCATGGGCAAGCTGTTGGCGCTGTCGCTCCTCACCACGCTCGCCGCCGTGCTGCTGTTCCAGCCTGCGCTGATGGGCAAGCCGCGCGTCACCAAAGAGTAGCGATCAAAAGAAATCGGCCGATCCAGTGACTGGATCGGCCGACTTTTCATACCGACAGTGCGGCGCTAATGCGCGTGGGCGATCTCGGGCAACAGGCAGATGTCACCGACCGGATCGGCGCTCGCGGTCTTTTGACCCGGCTTGCCGAGCGAGCCCGTCCCTGCGCCGGTTGTCCGCGGCTCCTGCGCGGTCGCCGCAGTCTTCGGTGCAGGAGCGGCCGGTCTTGAGGTACCTTTCGCCATGCTGTTAGCCGGGCTCGAGGGGATCGGCGGGCCGACTCGCGTCCAGGTCTCGCCGCCGCAGAGGAAGCCGAGCACGCAACCCCTGATCTCCAGATGATTGGCATCGGTCGGCGTGATGCTGGACTCGTAGGTCTTGCCGTCCTTGGCGTTGTAGACCTCGCCTTCCCAGGAATCGGCGCCGGCCTTCTTCTTCATGCTGAGGAGAATCGGCATGCCGAGCGTCGGCCGGCTCTGCTTGGCGACATCGGGATTGTTGCTGTCGCGCCCGCCGGGCGTTTTTTCCCATGCAACGGCTCCCCACATCGCGCCATTGCATTGTGCAACTCGGATATTGGCGACACCATCCGCCACGCGCCAGTCACCGGTGGGATCGGCTGCCATTGCGGAAGAAATTCCTGCTGCGAACAACAGTCCGGAACATGTTAATACTGTCCGCATGAGATATTTAGAGCGGTGCAACATTGGCTGAAACCCGTGCTTGCTTTGATGGTGCGAATGGGGGCAAAACGCCGCATTACGCGTTTTCAGTTGACGAGATGTCCATCAACCGAAGTATGTAGCCGATGCTAAACTCCAATCTAGACGTTTCCGAGATGTTTGTGGAGCGCCAGGCCCAGCGCAGTTCCATGCATTCCAAGCATTTGAACGAGCAGCTGGTACGTGTTCTCAAAACGATCGGATACGACGTCGGGTTCCAGAAAGGGCAGGGACAATACCTGTTCGACCGCGATGGGGCTCGCTACCTGGATTTGCTCAGCGGATTTGGCGTATTCGCGATCGGCCGCAACCATCCCGCGCTGCGGACCGCACTAAAGAGCGTGCTCGACAGCGATCTGCCGAATCTCGTGCAGCTCGATGTGTCGACGCTGGCCGGCGTGCTGGCCGAGCGGCTGCTCGAATATGTCCCATATCTAGACAAGGTTTTCTTCGCCAATTCCGGCGCCGAGACGGTAGAAGCCGCGATCAAGTTCGCGCGTGGCGCGACCGGGCGGCCTGGAATCGTCTATTGCGGGCACGCCTATCACGGCCTCACGTATGGCGCGCTCTCGCTGACCGATGATTCGAATTTCCGCGGCGGTTTCGAGCCATTGCTGCCGGGCTGCACCACGGTGCCGTTCAACGATCTCGCTGCGCTGGAGCAGGCGCTGTCTTCGCGCGAGATCGCGGCCTTCATCGTCGAGCCGATCCAGGGCAAGGGTGTCAACATCCCCTCCGATGAATTCCTGCCCGGCGCAGCCGCACTGTGCAAGAAATACGGCACCATCTTCATCGCCGACGAGATTCAGACCGGGCTGGGCCGCACCGGCCGCTTCCTCGCAGTCGAGCACTGGAATGTCGAGCCCGACATGGTGCTGTTGTCGAAGGCGCTGTCCGGCGGTCACGTGCCGGTCGGCGCGCTGCTGACGCGCAAGGCGATCTTCGACAAGATCTTCAATCGCATGGATCGCGCCGTCGTGCACGGCTCGACATTTGCGAAGAACGATCTCGCGATGGCGGCCGGCATCGCCACGCTCGAAGTGATGAAGGCGGAGAAGCTGATCGAGAACGCCGCCAAGCGCGGCGCCGAGCTGCGTCTTGCATTGAACCGGATGGTGCCGGGCTACGAGTTGATGAAGGAAGTCCGCGGCAAGGGGTTGATGATCGGCGTCGAGTTCGGCCCGCCCAAATCGCTGCGGCTGAAGGCGTCATGGAATGTGCTGGAAAGTGCCAACAAGGGCCTGTTCGTCCAGCTCATCACGGTGCCGCTGTTCAAGGATCACAAGATTTTGAGCCAGGTCGCCGGTCACGGCCTGCATACGGTGAAGCTGCTGCCGCCGCTCACCATTACTGAAGAGGACTGCAGCTGGATCGAGCGCGCCTTCGACGACGTGATCGCCCAGAGTCACAAGGTGCCCGGCGCGATCTGGTCGCTCGGCAAGACGCTGGTCGACAACGCGATGCGCAAATCGGCTTAGGATTTGGCGTGCCTCGATGCCTGTCCCGCCGCTATTCTCTAGCTGGTCGGACAGGCGGGGTGCACTGATGATGATCAGGATATGCGTGGCTGTCGCGGCGTTGGTCACGTTTGCGTCGGCGGGCGCAGCGGCGGATACGGCCGACCAGTGCAGCACGCGCTGCGAGCGCAACGCGATCTCCGACCGGCAGGTCTGCGCAGACCTGCCAGCCAATCCCTCCTGCCGTCCCGTCGTCGAGAAGAACAGGCTACGCTGTCTCGACTTCTGTGATCGTGCCTTTCCGCACGTGCCGGCGCGGCCGGGGCCGCCGGCCAACGGCTCCAAGGTCGAGGCTCGGCCGCTGCTGCACAGCGTATCCGACCGTCAATAGACATCGCGCCGGACGCTAACCTTCCTTGTTCGCTTGCATCGCCGTCTCGAACTTGGTGCCGAACTCGCTGAGCTCGTCGGCGCCGATGTCGCTGACCGCCCAGAAGTTCATCCCGCTGTCGCTCCAGCGTCGGATATTGAAGCCCTGGATCGTATCCATCTTCGCGGCATGCCGTGCGGTGTCGGCCGTCTGCGCCACGAACAGATTGATGACGTGCTGGCGACGTTTGTAGACCACCGCACCGATGGCGCGGGCATCGACATAATCGAGCCGGCCGCCGATCAGGGTAAAGCCTTGCGCGGTGAGATCGATCACCGGCGGCGATACGTCGAGCCTGCCGTTGAACCACGGCTTCACCGTGTGCTGGTCGGTCGAGATCACGTCGGTGAGGTGGCCGGCCTGCAGCGAGCGCAGATGCGCCGAGACGATTTCCGCCTCCACCCTTTGCTGGTCGTCCTTGTTGATCACGATGGCGACCAATCCGGTCGCGGCCAACGCCGACACCGCCGAGCCCATCGCAAAGCCCCTCAGCACGGAGCGGCGGCTGGGCGCGGCCGGCTTCGGTTGCGGCAGCGCGGCCTCGATGCGCCGGCGCAGCAAAGGCGGAGCGGTGTATTTCAGGTCGGCGCTGGCGATGGCGTCATGCATCTGCCGGATCGCGGCCAGTTCGGCAGTACAGCGCGGGCAGGTCGCGACATGCGCCTCGACCTCGCGCGCATGGCCGGCATCGAGCTCGCCATCGACGAGCGCATGCAGCAGGATTTCGGCCTCGTCGCAGGTCATTGTGAAGGCTCCTCTTCCGCCATCCAGGCCGCGCGCAGCATGGCGCGGGCGCGGGCGAGGCGGGACATCACGGTGCCGACCGGCACGCCGGCGGCTTCCGCGATTTCGCGATAGGACAAATTGTTGATCTCCCGCAATACGAAGGTCTCGCGAAACGGATCGGCGAGCGTGTCGATCAGGCGGCGGATCGCCGAGGCATCGCGCTCGCGCAACATGGTGCTCTCAGGCGTCTCCTGGGTCTCGTGCCAGAGCGGCGCCTGCTCGGCGGCCTCCGGCGCGTCGTCGATCGCCTTGGTGTGCGCACTGGCCCGCCGTGCAAACTCCGCATTGCAGACGTTGCGCAGGATCGCGAACAGCCACGGTTTGATCGCGGGCCCCCGATAGGTGTCGAAATGCCTGTACGCGCGCAGGTAGCAGTCCTGCACCGCGTCATCGGCATCCGTCGGGTCGCGCAACAGATAGCGCGCCAGCGTGTAGACGTCGTCGAGATGGGGCAGCGCCAGCTCGCGAAAGCGCCGCGCCCGTTCCGGATCGTCGTTCGATTTGTCGAGCGGCATTCTTTGCTGCCTGGCTGATGCGGAAGCGGCATGCGCCCGGCCGGAGCCAACGCTCCGGCCGGGAAACAAGACGATGCCTTGGTTTGATAGCGTTACTCAACCTTGATCAACCCGGTCATGTGCGGATGCAGCGAGCAGAAATATTTGTAGTCGCCGGCCGCGGTGAAGGTGAAGGTGAAGCTGTTGTCCGTATCGAGCGCCTTCGACCTGAATTTGCCGGCCGACACCACCGTATGCGGAATGTCGTCATGGTTGGTCCAGGTCACGGTATCGCCGACCTTCGCCTTGATCTCGACGGGGGCGAAGGTGAAGTTGTCGATCGACACCGCGATGGTTTCGGCCTGCGCACTGTTGCCGGCAAACGACAGCAGCAGGAGGCCGGCCGCGGCGAGGCCGACGCCGCGGCTCATAAGATCACGTCGCTTCATGGTAGGTATGTTCCTCTTCAGCCCTGCAGCGGCGTGTCGATGATGGCGAGACGCTCGTCGCCCATCTTGAAATTGACGCTGGCGATGCCGAGCAGGCTGCGCAGCTTGGCGTCCTCGACCTTCATCGGCCCGGGCGAGGGGGCAGTGCCCGGCGCCGGCTGCGGGAAGGCGGTCGAGCGCGCGGTGTGGAAGGTGACGTTGCCCTCGACCTTCTGCATCACCTGGTGGATGTGGCCGTTGAGCACGGTGACCGAGCCAAAGCCCTTGAGATAGTCGAGCGCGCGGCCGCTGTCCTCGGTGCCCCAGCCCCATTGCGGATAGACCGTCCACAGCGGGATATGCGCGAACACCACCACCGGCGTCGACTTGGAGCGGCCCTTGAGGTCGGCCTCCAGCCATTCGAGCTGCTCGGCGCCGAGATTGCCAAGGCCGCCGGCCTTGAGGTCGACGACATTGACGAGGCCGATGAAGTGCACGCCATTGGCGTCGAAGGAGTACCAGCCGGCGCCGCGCGTGCCTTTGCCGTAGCGCTCCTTGTAGAACTTGACCTCCTCGTCGAGGAAATCGTGCTCGCCCGGCACGTAGTGCACGTCGAGCTTGGCCTGCGAGATGATGCGGTCGGCGTCGTCGAATTCGGACGCCTTCGACAGATGCGAGATGTCGCCGGTATGGATCATGAAGGACGGCTTCATCGGCATGGTGTTGATCTTGCCGATCGCCTCCTCCAGCGTGCCGAGCGCATTCGGGTTGGCGGGCTTGTCGAAGCCGACATGGCTGTCGCTGATCTGCAGGAAGGTCAGGCCGGAGGCCTTCTTCTCGGCGGCCTGCGCCGCGTCGACCAGGCCGAGCGAGCGCGGCACGCCGCCTGTGATGGTCCAGAGCACGCCGGTGCCGGCCCAGGTCATGCATTCCAGCACTTTGCGGCGGCTGACGCCGTGATCGTCATGGTCGTGATGGCTCATCGCGCTTCTCCGTGGCATCCGTTTTCGGGCTTGCGACGAGGAGAGCAGGCGGGGGCCGAGTTTATTCCCGGCGCCGAATGATCCGATGGCGAATGACGTGCATGTGACTATTGAATTTGATCTGGATCCGAGGGCGGGAGACAATGGACGGCAGCATTGTCACACCGTGCGGAATCGCAAACGATAAGCAAAAGGAACTGGCGGTGCGACGCAAGGTGGCGCAAAACGGTGTTGCGAAACCTATTCGGCCGGTTGCCTTTTGAGTGCGCCGCCAGCGTCTGACTTCGCCGCACGAGGGGATGTCGCGTGTCCGTTCGATACATTTGCGCGAGCTTGTTTGCCGCCATCGCGCTTCCGATTTTTCCCGTTCCTTGCCAAACGCTTAGCCAGCCGCCGGACACCATGGCGGCGCGTGTCGAGGCCTGCACGCCCTGCCACGGCAACAAGGGCGAGGGGACGAGCGACGTCTATTTCCCCAGGCTCGCCGGCAAGCCATCGGGCTATCTCTACAACCAGCTTCACGCCTTCCGCAGCGGCCGGCGCAAATACCCGCCGATGAACTATCTGCTCGAATTCCTTCCCGACCAGTACCTGCAGGACATGGCCGACTATTTCGCGAGCCAGCATCCGCCACTGCCACAGCCTGTCACGAGTGAGGCCAGTCCCGAGGTGCTCAAGCGCGGTGGGACTCTGGTCAACCAGGGCGACATGTCGGCCCAGATCCCGGCCTGCGCGAGTTGCCACGGCCCGACCCTGACAGGTATGGAGCCCGGCATTCCCGGCCTGCTCGGCCTGCGTCCCAATTATGTGTCAGCCCAACTCGGCGGCTGGCGCTATGGCACCCGCACCGCGACGACGCCGGACTGCATGCAGCTCGTCGCCGCCCGGTTGACCGAGGCCGATGTCACCGCGGTCGCCGCCTATCTCGCCACCCGGCCTGCGCCCGAGCACGCCGCGCCGGCCGCGAAGGGCAGCTACGTCCTGCCGTTCGCGTGCGGCAGCGAGCCGAACTAGAGGAGCGGGACCATGCCCATGCTCGTCCGCATCCTGATGCTTTGTCTGCTTCCGCTCGTGATGGCATCCGCCACCCGGGCGCAGAGCCCGGCCAAGCAGAGCACCGCCAACGAGGACATTGTCGCACGCGGTGAATATCTGGCGCGTGCCGGTGACTGCATCGCCTGCCACACCGCGCCGGACGGCCGCACGTTTGCCGGCAGCCGCGCCATGCCGACCCCGTTCGGCACGCTCTACTCGTCCAATATCACGCCCGACCCGGAGACCGGCATCGGCAAATGGAGCGCGGACGATTTCTACAAGGCCATGCATTCCGGCCGCTTCCCGGATGGCGGGCTGATCTACCCGGCGATGCCGTTCGCGTCCTATACCAAGGTGACGCGCGCCGACAGCGATGCGATCTTCACCTATTTGAAATCGATCCCGCCGGTCCGTCAAAAGAATCGCGAGCATGATCTGCGCTTCCCCTACGACAACCGGCAGCTGATCCTCGGCTGGCGCACGCTGTTCTTCAGCGAGGGCGAGTACAAGAACGATCCAGCCAAGTCGGCAGAGTGGAATCGCGGCGCCTATCTGGTCGAGGGCCTCGGCCATTGCGGCATGTGCCATTCGCCGATCAACGCCCTCGGCGGCACCTCGCAATCGGATGCCTTCAAGGGCGGCCTGATCCCGATGCAGAACTGGTACGCGCCGTCGCTGACCTCCAATCGCGAGGCCGGACTCGGCAATTGGAGCATCAAGGACATCACCGACCTGCTGCAGACCGGCGTCTCCGCGCGCGGCGTCGTCTACGGCCCGATGGCCGAGGTGGTGCACAACAGCCTGCAATATCTGACTGACGAGGATGCCCGCGCCATGGCGGTGTATCTGAAGGGCATCGCCGAGGGTTCGGCATCGGCCCCTCCGGTCTCGGCCTTGCCCAACAGCGAGAGCAGCCTGCTGATCAGCCTCGGCAAGACCGTCTATGACAAGAATTGTGCCAGCTGCCATGGTGCGCAAGGCGAGGGCAAGCCGCCGCACTGGCCGCCGCTCGCCAACAACCAATCGATCGAAATGGAATCTGCTGTCAACCCGATCCGCATGGTGCTGAACGGCGGCTATCCGCCGGGCACCAAGGGCAATCCGCGGCCTTACGGCATGCCGCCTTTCGCAGGCGTGCTGTCTGACAACGAGGTCGCCGCGGTCGTCTCCTACATCCGCACCGCCTGGGGCAATCGCGGCACGCCGGTCTCCGCCCGCGATGCCAATCAGTTGCGCTCCGCACCGCTCGATTGAGGACGTTATGATCAATTCCGAACATCCCGCCTCAGCCGACGAGCAGGCGCTCGATCGCGCCGTTGCGGAAGGCCCGCACGGCGCGCTGACGATCGCCGGCATCGCTACCGCGATCGTGGTGGCGCTGTGGCTCGCCTTCTATCTGTTCGTGTTCCTGCCGCGCGGAGCGCTGCAATGAGCGTGCAGGCGGAGGGCCATCACGAAGGCGCCGAGATCGCCGCGCGCACCGAGCGGCGCTGGGCGATCATCTCCGTCATCATCATCGTCATGATGACACTGCTGGCGGCACTTGCCGGTCTGCATCGGACGACCATGCCGCAAGCGCGCGTCGAGACCATCGATCCGTCGCGGCTGCATCTCGCCGGCGAATTCGTGGAATCCAATCTCGGCACCGAGGTCGGCGTCGATGGCTCGGTCACCGTGCGGGCGATCGGCCAGCAATATTCCTTCACGCCAGCCTGCATCGTGGTGCCGGTAGACACGCCGATCACCTTGCGCGCGACCAGCGCCGATGTCGTCCACGGCATCCTGATCCAGGGCACCAACATCAACACCATGCTGGTGCCGGGCTACATCTCCGAGCAGTTCATGCGCTTCCATTCGACCGGCGAGCATCTGATGCCGTGCCAGGAGTTCTGCAGCTTCGGCCATGAGGGCATGTGGGGCAAGGTGAGGGTGATCGACAAGGCCGCGTTCGCGGCGCGGGCCAAGGCTGGGGGGAGACTGTCCTGTGTTGGTGAATAGACGGCTGATCCTGGCGCATTTCTGGCTGGCCTTTGCGGTGTTCGGCCTCGCACTGCTGCTCGGCGCCTGGCAGATGTTCGTGCGCAGCCCGCTGCATACCTGGCTCAGCAATCCCGAATGGTACTACCGCTCGCTCACCGCGCACGGCACTGTCATGGGCTATGTGTTTCCGACCCTGGTGGCGATGGGTTTCGGCTATGCGATAGCTGAGTCCTCGCTCCAACAGCGGCTCGTCGGCGTGCGCTGGGCCTGGACCGGATACGGGCTGCTTGCGTTCGGCGCCGTGATGGCAATGGTGCCGGTGGCGCTCGGGCGCGCCTCGGTGCTCTACACCTTCTATCCGCCACTGATCGGCAATCCCTTCTACTACATCGGCGTGGTGCTGGTCGTGGTCGGCTCCTGGGTCTGGGTCGCACTGATGTCGGTGAACCTGTACGTCTGGAAGAAGGCCAATCCCGGCGCCGTGGTGCCGCTTGCGATGTTTGCCAATGTCGCCGGCTCCTATCTCTGGGCCTGGACCGCCGTCGGCGCCGCAATGGAATTGCTGTTTCAGATCATCCCGGTCGCGCTCGGCCTGAAGAGCACGATCGATGCTGGGCTGGCGCGCGTGTTCTTCTCCTGGACATTGCACGCGATCGTCTATTTCTGGCTGATCCCGAGCTACATCGCCTATTACACGATCGTGCCGCGCGCGATCGGCGGCCGGCTCTACAGCGACACCATGGCGCGGATCTCCTTCATCCTGTTCCTGGTGGTGGCGATGCCGATCGGCATCCATCACGTCTTTGCCGATCCGATGGTCGGCGCCGGCTTCAAATTCGTCCACTCCGCCTTCACGGCGCTGGTGGCGGTGCCGACCCTGCTCACCGTGTTCACGATCTGCGCCTCGGTCGAGATCGCAAGCCGGCTGCGCGGAGGCAGGGGCCTGTTCGGCTGGATCCATGCGCTGCCCTGGGACAACCCGATCATGCTGGCGGTGACGTTTTCCTTCGTCATGCTGGGCTTCGGCGGCGCCGGCGGCCTTATCAACATGAGCTATCAGCTCAATACCACCATCCACAACACGCAATGGATCACCGGGCATTTCCACCTGATCTTCGGTGGCGCCATCGTCATCATGTATTTTGCGATCGCTTATGATCTGTGGCCGCATCTGACGGGACGCGCGTTGACCGATCTCAGGCTGATGCGCATCCAGCTCTGGCTGTGGTTCATCGGCATGATCGTGACCACCTTCCCGTGGCACTATGTCGGCATCCTCGGCATGCCCAGGCGCATGGCCTATTACGATTACACCAATCCCGCGCTGGCGCCGGAGGCGATCCAGGTCACGATCTCGGTGGTCGGGGCGGTGATTCTGCTGATCTCGGGCGCGCTGTTCCTGACTGTCCTGATCCGCGGCCAGCGGGCGCCGCAGGCCGATAGCGGCCCGTATCGCTTCAGTGTGGCGCTGCATCCGCCGACATCATTGCCGGTCGTGCTCAACAGCCACGGCCTGTGGATCGCGCTGATGATCGGCCTCACCATCACCAATTATGGCTTCCCGATCCTGAACCTGGCGGTGCGGTCGGATACGTCGGTGCCCGCGGTCTATGTGGGAGCGCAATGATGAGCACCGGCGAGCTGTTCTCGTTCCGCAACCCGCATACCAGGATGGCCGTCGTCGTGACGGTCGTCCTGTTTCTGCTGACCGCCCTTGTCGGCTTCATCCTGCTGCCTTACGCGCAGCCGCAGCTGCAATTCGCCGGGCTCTGGGACGCGATCTGCAGCGCCGCGGGCCTGCCGCGCGGCTCGGCCTCGACAGAGGCGCCGCCGGCCGCGCCGGGCTCGAAAGTGGTGCTGACCTCGGCCACCCTGGCGCATCCGAGCCAGCAGTCGATCGGCCGTGGCGCGACGCTGGCGCAGCGCTGTGCGATCTGCCACGGCCCGACCGGCATCAGCCGCGCGGACTCGCCCAATCTCGCCGGGCAATATGCCGCTGTCATCTACAAGGAGCTGTCTGACTTCCGCTCTGGCGCACGCGTGAATGCGATCATGACGCCGTTCGCGGCCAACCTGACGGACCAGGAGATTGCCGATCTCGCCGCCTATTATGCCTATTTGCCACGGCTACCGGCCTATCATCCGGAACCGCCGCGCCCGCCCACCACTATCGTGGTCTATGGCGCGCCGACCCGCGGTATCGCGCCCTGCGGCTCCTGCCATGGCAGCCTCGACAACAAGACCGGCAGCCCCTGGCTGGAAGGCCAGTCCGCCGTCTATCTGAAGGCACAGCTGGAGGCGTTGGCCTCCGGCCAGCGCCACAACGACATCAATGAGCAGATGCGCAATATCGCCCGCGCGATGACGCCGGCCGAGATCGACGAGGCCGCCGCATATTACGCCTCGCAGCCGCCAGAGGTCGTCAAGGCGGAGTAGGGGCGTAAACCTCTCCCCGTGAAAAACGGGGAGAGGAGTGCACCTTCCTCGGCGCGATAGCGGAGCGCTCACTCGGCTCATTTGCATAAACGCGGGCTCTCGGGCTAGCTGGGGCATCAGCCATTTGAGCCCAAACCATGTTTCGCAAATCCATCAGGCAGAAGATCATCGGCATCGCCGCCGGCCTGATCGTCCTGACGATGATCACCTCCGCTTTGTCGATGGTGCTGGCCGGCCGGGTCGGCCACCTGCTCGACGAGCTGACCGGCCGCTATATCCCGGCCTATGGCCACCTGGCGCGGGTCAACATCCGCTCGCTCGAACGGTCGCTGACGATGCGCCGGATGATGGGCATGCAGATCGCGCAGGCGCCGCTCGACCAAGCCGCCTATACCGCGCAGTTGAAGGCCTTCCAGGAGCTCGACGTCGCGATCAACCAGGAGGCCGCCGAGGCCCGCCGCCTGATCAATGCCATCATCGACGATCCCTCGACGCCGTCGGACAACGCCGCGCTCGGACGCCTGGACGACCGTATCGACACCACGATGAGCGATCTGCGCCATCGTCTGAACGAGCAGAGCGATCGGGTGCTCGAGCAGGTCGAGGCCAAGAATTTTACCGAGGCCGCTCGCCTGATGTCGGAGGTCGACGGACTCAGAGGCGAGTTCAACAGCCGGATCGACGGCATTCGCGCGGACATGCTGCGCCAGGTCGAGGCGAGCGCGGCGACCGTGGTCCGCGAGCAGCACCAGACGATCGCGATCTCGGCGGTAGTGACCGCGATCGCCTGCGTGCTCGGATTCGTGTTCGCAATGCTGGTCGGCTCGGGCATCACCCGCCCGGTGCTGCGGCTGCTGGAAGGGACGCGCGAGGTCGAAGCCGGGCGGCTCGACCAGTCGATCAGCATCACGACGCGTGACGAGATCGGCCAGCTCTCGGCCGCGTTCAACCGCATGGTCGAGCGGCTGCGGCAGAACCAGCGCGTCAGGGAGACGTTCGGCCGCTATATCGATCCGCGCATCGCCGACGGGCTGCTCGATCAGCCGGCGTTGGCCGGTGTCGACGGCGAGCGGCGAACCATGACCGTGCTGTTCTGCGACATGAAGGGTTTTACCGCGCTCAGCGAAGGCGTGACCCCGCAGGGCCTGGTCAAGATCATGAATCGTTATCTGTCGACCATGTCGGAACCAATCAACGCCCATCGCGGCATCATCGACAAATATGTCGGCGATGCCATCATGGCCTATTGGGGGCCGCCCTTCATCGACGAGACGGAGCAGGCGGATGCCGCGTGCCTTGCGGCGCTCGACATGGTCGGGCGTGTCGCGGGCCTGCTCAAGGAGCTGCCGGAGCTGCTCGGCGTGCGCGCGATTCCGGCCGATTGCGACATCAGGATCGGGATCGCCACCGGCGAGGCGCTGGTCGGCAGCATCGGCTCGGCCTTCATGATGAGCTACACGGTGATGGGCGCGACCGTGAACCTCGCCTCGCGCCTGGAAGGCGCCAACAAGGTCTATGGCAGCCGCTGCCTGATCTCGGAAGCGACGGCGTCAGCCTGCGTCAACTCGGTCGAAGTCAGGGAGATCGACTGCGTGATCGTGGTCGGGCAGACGCAGGCCCAGACCGTGTTCGAGATCATGGGCGCGAAGGGGGCGCTGTCGCCGCCGCAGCTTCGCCTGCGCGAGCTCTATGCAGAAGGCCTCGCTGCCTATAGAGCGAGGCAATGGGATGCAGCCCTCGGCGCGTTCACGGCCGCGCTCGAAACCGCGCCGGGCGACGGCCCGTCGCAGGCGCTGATAGCGCGGATCGAGGAGATGAAGCAGGCGCCGCCGCCCGACGATTGGAACGGCGCGTGGCGACTGGAGAGGAAGTAGAGGCGGGCGCGGTGTTTGTGAGGTCGTCATTCCGGGGCGCGCGTAGCGCGAGCCCGAAATCCATTTCGCCGCATAGCAAGACGCTCGATGGATTCCGGGTTCGATGCTGCGCATCGTCCCGGAATGACGAGGGATAGAGACTACTTCCCATCCTCCAGGATCATGCTTGCCGCCTTTTCCGCGATCATTGCGGTCGGCGTGTTGGTATTGCCTGAGGTGATGGTCGGCATGATCGAGGCGTCGGCCACGCGCAGGCCCGCGAGCCCGCGGAAGCGGAGCCGCTCGTCGACCACGGCATTGGGATCGGAGGCCACGCCCATCTTGGCGGTGCCGACGGGATGGAAGATCGTGGTGCCGATGTCGCCGGCCGCTTTTGCCAGCGCCGCGTCGTCGTCGCCGACCGTCGGCCCGGGCAGGAATTCGACCGGGTTGAAGCGCGCCAACGCCTGTTGCCGCATCAGCCGTCGTGTGGTGCGGATCGCGTCCGCCGCGACCTGGCGGTCTTCATCCGTCGCCAGATAGTTCGGCGCGATCGAGGGGGCTTCATCCGGCTTGCCCGAGCGGATGCGAATGGTGCCGCGCGAGGTCGGCCGCAGGTTGCAGGCACTGACGGTGATGGCAGGAAAGCGATGCAGCGGATCGCCGAACTTGTCCAGCGACAGCGGCTGCACGTGAAACTGGATATTGGCGCGCTCGCGGGTCGGATCGGAACGGGTGAAGATGCCGAGCTGCGACGGCGCCATGGTCAGCGGGCCGCGGCGGCGGAACGCATAATCGAGCCCCATCAGGCCGCGCTGGATCAAGGAGTAATAGGTCTCGTTCAGCGTCTTGACGCCCGTCACCTTGTAGATCGCACGCTGCTGCAGATGGTCCTGCAGATTGCGCCCGACACCCGGCGCATCGCGCACGACCTCGATGCCGAGCGGGGCGAGCCAGTCGGCCGGCCCGATGCCGGAGCGCTGCAGCACCTGCACCGAGCCGATCGAGCCGGCGCTCAGGATCACCTCGCCCTTGGTCCGCACCTCGATCGTCTCGCCGTTCTGGACGAAGCGCACGCCGACCGCGCGGCCGTTCTCGACGATCAGGCGGTCGACCAGCACGTGCTTTTCCAGCCGCAGGTTGGACCGGTTCAGCGCCGGCTTGAGGAAGCCACGCGCGGATGACCAGCGCCGGCCGCGCTTCTGGTTGACGTGGAAATAGCTGATGCCCTCATTGTCGCCGGTGTTGAAGTCGGGGATGCGCCTGATACCCATCTGCTCGGCGGCGTCGCCGATCGCATCCAGCACCGCCCAGGACAGCCGCGGCGCCTCGATGCGCCAGCCGCCGCCGGCGCCATGGTGCTCGCTCTCGCCTAGAAAATGGTCCTCCAGCCGCCGGAACAGCGGCAGCACGTCGGAATAGGCCCAGCCGGCGAGCCCGAGCTGGCGCCAATGGTCGTAATCGGCGGCCTGGCCACGCATCGAAATCATGGCGTTGATCGCCGAGGAGCCGCCGATCACCTTGCCGCGGGGATAGGCCAGCGAGCGGCCGTTCAGGCCCGGCTCGGCTTCGGTGCGGAACATCCAGTCGGAGCGGGGGTTGCCGATCGCGAAGAGATAACCGACCGGAATGTGAAACCAGATCCAATTGTCGTCGCCGCCGGCTTCCAAAATCAGGACGCGGTTTTTGGGTTCGGCCGACAGGCGGTTGGCCAGGATGCAGCCGGCAGTCCCCGCGCCCACCACGATGTAATCGAAATCCCCCTCAAGCACCGTCGCCATCGCATCCTTCCCGGTCTGTTCTTGCCGGGGTTTTAGGCGGGCTTGGCCGCCATGGACAACCCCATCTTTCGCGAATGGCGGTCCGGCGAAGCTGCAACTCCATTGGGCGGCCGGATTTTGCATGCTAAACGGGCTGCCACATCAACGAGTTACGAGATTTCCCATGCCCATCGTCAACCGCGTCGCCGATCTGCAACCTGACATCCAGGCCTGGAGGCGCGATATCCATGAGCACCCGGAGTTGCTGTACGAGGTGCACAGGACTGCGGCCTTCGTGGCCGATCGCCTCAAGGAATTCGGCTGCGATGAGATCGTGACGGGCCTGGGCAAGACCGGCGTGGTCGGTGTCATCAAGGGTAAGCAGCCGGCCGGCAATGGCGACGTCAAGGTGATCGGCCTGCGCGCCGACATGGATGCGCTTCCCGTCACGGAGGTGACCGGCCTGCCATACGCATCGAAGACGCCGGGCCTGATGCATGCCTGCGGCCATGACGGCCACACCGCGATGCTGTTGGGCGCGGCGCGTTATCTCGCCGAGACGCGCAATTTTGCCGGCGACGCGGTCGTGATCTTCCAGCCGGCCGAAGAGGGCGGCGCCGGCGCAAAGGCCATGATCCAGGATGGCCTGATGGATCGCTTCAAGATCGACCAGGTCTACGGCATGCACAATGGCCCGGGCCTGCCGGTCGGCTCTTTCGCGATCCGGCCGGGCCCGTTGATGGCCGCGACCGACGCGATCGACATCACCATCGAAGGCCTCGGCGGCCACGCCGCCAAGCCGGACAAGTGCATCGACTCCGTGCTGGTCGGCGCGCAACTCATCACGGCGCTGCAGCAGATCGTCGGCCGCAACGTCGATCCGCTGGACTCGGCGGTGATCTCGATCTGCGAATTCCATGCCGGAAATGCCCGCAACGTGATCCCGCAGAGCGCGATCCTGCGCGGCACCGTACGCACGCTGACGCCGAAGGTGCGTGATCTGGTCGAGAAGCGGGTGCGCGAGGTGGTGCAGGGCACGGCGCTCGTCACTGGCGCCAAAATCGATCTGGCCTATAGCCGCGGCTATCCGGTGACGGTGAACCACGCCGAGCAGACCGAAACGGCGCTGCGCGCCGCGCGGGAGATCGCGGGCGAAGCCAATGTGCACGAGATGCCGCCGATGATGGGCGCGGAGGATTTCTCCTACATGCTGGAGGCTCGTCCCGGCGCCTTCATCTTCTGCGGCAATGGCGACACGGCCGGCCTGCATCACCCGGCCTACAATTTCAATGACGAGGCCATCGTCTACGGCACGTCCTATTTCATCAAGCTGGTGGAGAACACGCTGGCGGCGGCGTGAGACCTCTCTCCGTCGTCATTCCGGGCTCGCGCTACGCGCGCCCCGGAATGACAGCCTCAGGAGTGCTATGGTTTTGCAGACAACAAAAAGCCCGCGGTTCGCACCGCGGGCTTTTGTTTTTGAATCGCGCGCGTCGGCTCAGAACAGGCGCGAGAAGATGAAGTAGAGCGTGCCCGACAGCGCCATCGCGATCGGCAGCGTCAGTACCCAGGCCATCGCGATGTTGCGGATGGTCGACCATTGCAGGCCGCTTCCGTTGGCCGCCATGGTGCCGGCGATGCCGGACGACAGCACGTGGGTGGTCGAGACCGGCAGGCCGTAGCCGTCGGCTGCGGCGATGGTGAGCGCAGCCGTGATCTCTGCGCTGGCGCCCTGCGCGTAGGTCAGGTGGGTCTTGCCGATCTTCTCGCCGACGGTGATCACGATGCGCTTCCAGCCCACCATGGTGCCAAGGCCGAGCGCGATCGCGACTGCGATCTTGACCCAGGTCGGGATGAACTTGGTCGCGCTGTCGAGCGAGCCCTTATAGCTGGTCAGGGTCGCAACATCGTCGCCGGCGAACTGGGCGCCGTTGTCCTTCATCAGGAAACGGAGTGCCTCGGACGTCAGATACATGTCGTTGCGGGTGTTGCCGACGAGTTCAGCAGGCACCTTCGCCAGCGTGCCGTATTCCTTGACCTGCTTCGTGATGTCCTGCATCAGCGCGCCGAGCGCAGGGAAGGTGTCGTCGCTAAGCTGATGCTCGGCGACATAGCGGGTCACGGTCGGGCGCGGATCACCACTCGCTGTGTGGTTGGCAGCCTTGCCTTCGATAACCTTGCTCGCCGCATCCGAGTTGTTGATGAACTTCTCGACCTGGCTCTGCGGCATGGTGCGGTTGAGCGCGTAGGCCGTTGGCACCGTGCCGATCAGGATCAGCATGATCAGGCCCATGCCCTTCTGGCCGTCATTCGAGCCGTGGAAGAAGCTGACCAGGGTGCAGGTCAGGATCAGGATGCCACGGATCCACCACGGCGGCGGCTGGTTGCCGACAGGCTCGCCGAACAGCGCCGGCGTCACGCGGCTGAGGACCAGCTTCAGGACATAGAGCAGGATGGCAGCGAGCACGAAGCCGAACAGCGGCGACAGCAGCAGCGCCTTGCCGATGCCGATCGCCTGGCCCCAATCGACGCCCGAGGTGCCGTCGCGGCCGCGCAGCAGCGCATTGGCGATGCCGACACCGATGATCGAGCCGATCAGCGTGTGCGAGCGACGAAGCCGGCAGGCCGAGCCACCAGGTGCCGAGATTCCAGATGATGGCGGCGATCAGCAGCGCGAACACCATCGCAAAGCCGGCGCTGGAGCCGACCTGCAGGATCAGCTCCACCGGCAGCAGCGAGACGATACCGAATGCCACCGCGCCGGTCGAGAGCAACACGCCGGTCAGGTTGCACAGGCCCGACCAGACCACGGCGATGTGAGCCGGCAGCGAGCGGGTGTAGATCACGGTTGCGACTGCGTTGGCGGTATCGTGGAAGCCGTTGACGAATTCGAAGCCGAGCGCGATCAGCAGCGCGATAAACAACAGCATATAAGGCACGAGCGAAGTGACGCGCGTGCCGGTAGCCGAGACATCGTCATAAATGCTGTACGCGACGAACAGCAGCGCGGCCGCCACGACGCCCAAATAAATAACTGCGGTCAGCGGATGGAAACCGCCATCGAGATCCGGTCCCTTCTTCAGGGCAGGCTCGATTGAACCCGGTAAAGCAACATCGGTCATTGGAACTCTCCCTCTCCCACGAGCTCCAATTTTGATCGATGCATGTGACATTCCGTTGAAATACGGAGGTATCGGCGGCGGCATCCCTCATTGAAAAGAAGAGTATTTTTCGAACCTTGCGAGAGATTTCTCTTGCAAAGCAATAGTATCGGGGCTCAAGCGACCCGCGCGGCTTTCCGGATCGCACCGGCGGCCAGCTTCAGGTCCGCAACGAAGCGCTTGTATTCCTGGGCCTTGGCATCCGGATCCGGCAGCCGCAGCAGATAGGAGGGGTGCACCGTCACCAGCGCCCTGGTGCCGTCGTCGAGATCGATGACATGGCCGCGGTTCTTGTTGATGGGGGTGATCTTGCCGAACACGCTTTGCGCTGCGGTGGCGCCGAGCGCGACCACGAGGGTCGGGCGCACCGCCGCCAATTCGCGCTCGTACCATTGCCGGCAAGCCTTGATCTCGGGCGTGTTCGGCTTCTGGTGCAGCCGGATCTTGCCGCGCGGCACGAATTTGAAATGCTTCACCGCATTGGTGACGTAGACCTTGCTGCGATCGATGCCGGCCTCGTCCAGGGCGCGATCGAGCATTTGGCCGGCCGGTCCCACGAACGGCTTGCCGGCGAGGTCTTCCTTGTCGCCGGGCTGCTCGCCGACCAGCATGATCTCGGCATGCTCGGGCCCTTCGCCGAACACCGTCTGCGTGGCGTCCTTCCACAACGGACAGTCACGGCAGCTTGCTGCCTCCTCGCGCAGGGTATCAAGATCGGTCGCATCATCATGATGGGTTTTGGCTTTGCGGCGCATCGCGATCTCCTCGCGTTTCTGTGGCTTGTGCGGCTCGGTGCCGGGCTCCGCGATCATGTCACTGGCACGCTGACCGGCCTCCGCGATCAGCGGCTTGATCAGCGATGCCTCCGGCAGGTTCTGCCAATATTTCTTCGGCATCTCTTTTTGCATCGCCTTCACCTTCAGCCGCGCCGGATTGAAGATGCTGGCGTAATAGCGCCGCCACAGCTCTTCGAGGCGGTCTTCGGAAGGCGCTTCTGACTTGGCGACGCCGGGCGTGAAGGTGACCTCGTGGCCATCCCAATGCGCGCAGAGATCGGGGGTGAGGATCGACCAGGGCATATCGGCAAAGCGGCGGGCGAAGAACGGCGCGGCCAACGCGACGATGTGGTGCTCCGGCTCGAACCAGGCGACGTAATGCGACTCCCGCTCGCGGCCGATCTCGCGGAAGCGGACGAAGGCATGCATCTTGTGCTCGTCGCGGCGCACTGCCTTCGCCATCGCGTTGAGCTGGATGACATCGGGATCGGTCGCGACATCAAGCAAATCGTGGTTGCCTTTCAGGCGCCACAACAGGCGATAGAGCAGGCCGAAGCGGTTGGGATCGCTGTGCAGGATCGCGTCCTGCGCCAGCGGGACAAATTTCGCCGGCACGTTGAAGGTCGCATCGCGCGGGATCTCCGGCAGCGGCTGTGACGGCAGTTCCTCGAACAGATCGGGCGCGTTGCCGCCCACGCGCCAATTGACATCGGCCGGCCTGACGTCATTCATCGCCAACGCCCGCGCGGCGGTGCGCCAGCCGTCGAAATCGGTCTCATGCGCGAGGGTGATGGTGTGCATCAGGACCTTGCTCTCTCCTCGTCATGCCCGGCTTGGTTAGAATCCAAATCCAAGTTGCTGCGGCTTTGGCTGCAGCCTTGTCCTCAAGCCTGCGCTGTCCAGCGTCACGGCTGAAGGTCGATGATCTCTGAGAACGATGAACGGCAGCGCCTTGTTCCTTGCGACGTGCAGCCGGGCAAGGTCGGCAAACCCGATCGAACTCGACCGGCGCGTGCTGAGAATCCGTTCCACCGTGCGCGTGCCGAAGCCAGGTACCCGCAGCAGCTCCTCGCGGCTCGCGGTGTTGACGTCGAGCGGAAAGCGGTCGCGGTGGCGCAGCGCCCAGGCCAGCTTGGGGTCGATATCGAGCGGCAGCATGCCTTCGTTTTGGTCTACGATTTCCTCCGCGTTGAAGCCGTAGAAGCGCATCAGCCAGTCGGCCTGGTAGAGCCGATGCTCGCGGACCAGTGGCGGCGCCTGCAAGGGCAGCGCGCGGCTCGCATCCGGAATCGGACTGAAGGCGGAGTAATAGACCCGCTTCAACTTGTAGGCGCAGTAGAGATTGGCCGAGGTCGACAGGATGGTCTGGTCGTTCGCGCTGTCCGCGCCGACGATCATCTGCGTGCTCTGGCCTGCGGGGGCAAAGCGTGGCGGCTTCGCCTTCCGCACCGTCTTTTTTGCATCATCCACCTCGTCGAGCTTCAGGCGCAGCCGTCCCATGGTGCGGCGGATGGCGCGCTGGTCCTTCTCCGGCGCGAACTTGGTCAGGCTGGTTTCCAGTGGCATCTCGATATTGATGCTGAGCCGGTCAGCATATTTCCCGGCCTCTGTGAGCAGCGCCTCGTCGGCTTCAGGAATGGTCTTCAAGTGGATGTAGCCGCGGAAGTGATGCTCCTCGCGCAAGCGTCGCGCGACGTTGACGACCTGCTCCATCGTGTAATCGGGGCTACGGATGATGCCGGAGGAGAGGAATAGGCCCTCGATGTAGTTGCGACGATAGAAGTCGATCGTCAGCTTCACCACCTCGTCGACCGTGAAGCGCGCACGCGGCACATTGGAGGAGGCGCGGTTGACGCAATAGAGGCAGTCGAAGTTGCAGGCATTGGTCAGCAAGATTTTCAGCAGCGAGATGCAGCGGCCGTCCGGCGCATAGGAATGGCAGATGCCCATGCCCGGCGCGGTCGAGCCGAGGCCCTTGCCGTCGCTGGAATCCCGCATCTCGGTACCGCTGGAGGCGCAGGACGCATCGTACTTCGCGGCGTCGGCCAGGATCTCCAGTTTCCGCAGCAACTCCATGGCTTTGAATCCCTTTGATTCCATTCGTTGAATTGCATCCGGGCCAAACCCGATTGACTCTCTTGGCCGCGTTAGCTTTATATTAGAACGTATCATGAACAAAGAGGTTCGTTGCGGGTTCACTGCCAAGGCACTGAAAAGACCCTGCGGCGATGAGAGATGAGGAGCGGCGACGCATGACCGGCGCACGCATGAGTACGCTTGCGACCTTGCGCGGCCGTATCGCGCGCCTCGAGGCGGGCGAGGGGACGCATGAGGCGCGCCGCGTCGCGCTCGGCCATGCCGAGGCCGATGCGCTGCTGCAGGGCGGGCTTGCCACCGGCGCGTTGCATGAGGTGTTCGCCGAGGGCGGACGGCAGGCGACGACGGCGACCGGCTTCGTCTTCGGCCTTGCCGGCTGCGTCGCTGCCCGGCGGCCGCTGGTCTGGATCCGGCAGGATTATGCCGAGCACGAGACCGGCGTATTGTCGCCGAGCGGGCTTGCCGAGCTTGGTCTCGATCCGCGCTGCCTGGTGACGGTGCGCGCGCCCGACCTCGAGGCCAGCCTGCGCATCGCCGCCGATGCGCTCGCCTGCGATGCGCTCGGTGCCGTGGTGCTGGAAGTCTGGGGCGAGACGCAAAAGCTCGATCTGGTCGGCAGCCGCAAGCTGACACTCGCCGCGCAGGACTCCGGCGTCACCGCGCTGGTGCTGCGGATTGCCGCGACGCCCGCGCCCTCGACCGCCGAGACGCGCTGGAGCGTGCGCGCCGCACCTTCATCGGCGGCTGCGCCTTGGGAGGCATGGGGCGCGCCGCGCTTCGATGCTGAGCTCATTCGTAACCGCCACGGCCAGACCGGGCGGTGGATCATGGAGTGGACCTGCGATGACCGCCGTTTCAGCCAACCGGAGGCGGATTCTCAGCCTGTGGCTGCCGCGCCTGCCGATCGATCGCATCAAGCGCAAACTCGGCCAGGACAACGCCGCGCATGACGCTGCTCCCAACGTCGTCGTGATCAAGGACAGCAATGCGCTGCTGATCCATTCGCTCGATGAGGCGGCGGCGCGATGGGGTCTGACGCATGCTCTGCCGCTCGCCAATGCCCGCGCCATCTGTCCTGATCTCGCGGTGTATGAGGCCGATATCGCCGCCGATGCGAAGACCTTGGAGGACATTGCCGACTGGTGCGACCGCTTCACGCCGCTGGTCGCGCTCGATGCTCCGCATGGGCTGCTGCTCGACATCACCGGCTGTGCCCATCTGTTCGGCGGCGAGGCCAAGTTGCTCAAGCTGGTCTGCGACGCACTCACCATGCGCGGCTTCACGGTCTCGGCCGCGATCGCCTCCAACCCGGTGTGCGCACGGACGATGAACCGCCACGTCCATGGCCGCATCGTGCCTGACGGCGAAGAGGCAATCGCGGTGAGTCCGCTGCCGGTCGCCGCACTCGGCGCCAGCGAGGCGATCACGCTGGGCCTGCGCCGCGCCGGTCTGAAGACCATCGGCGATGTCGCCTCGCGCGGGCGACACGAGATCACCGCGCGCTTTGGGGCTGCGTTCACGACGCGCCTTGCCCAAGCACTCGGCGAGGGCGATGCGCCGATCAGCCCGCGCAAGCCGCCACCGGACTATATCGTCGAAAGACGTTTCGCCGAGCCGGTCGCAACCGACACCGTGATCGCCATGAGCCTGTCCAGCCTGGCATCCACGCTGGTTGCGGCGATGGCGCAGCAGGGCAAGGGCGCACGGCGGCTGGAGGCGTTGTTCTTCCGCACCGACGGTGCGGTGCGTCTGATCGCGGTCGACACCGGCCAGCCGGTGACGGAAGCGCGTGTGATCGACCGCCTGTTCCGCGAGCGGCTGGAGGCGCTGAGCGACCCGCTCGATCCCGGCTTTGGCTTCGACCTGATCCGGCTGTCGGCCAGCCGCAGCGAAATCGTCGTCCAGCAGCAGCGTGATCTCGATGCCCATGTCCATGACAGCGACGCGCTCGCCGCGCTGATCGACCGCATCGCCGCGCGCATCGGCGGCAAGCGCGTGCTCGTGCATCTGCCTGAGGATACGCATATTCCGGAACGCGCGGTGCTATCCGCACCGGCGCAGCAGCATCTCGCCTCGGCCCAGCGTGCTGATTGGCCTGAGCGCGTCGAGGACGAGCCGCCGCTGCGGCCGTTGCGGCTGTTCGATCACCCCGAGAAGATTCAGGTGATTGCACAGGTGCCGGACGGTCCGCCCGCGCGCTTCGTCTGGCGCCGCGCCGCGCATGCCGTGGTGCGTGCCGAAGGGCCGGAGCGGATCGCGATGGAATGGTGGCGGCCGGAGGGCCAAGGTTTTACGCGCGATTATTTCCGTATCGAGGACGAGCAGGGCCTGCGCTTCTGGCTCTATCGCGACGGGCTCTATGATCGCGAGGTCGACCCGAAGACCGGCGAGCTGGTAATTCCGACTTGGTACATGCATGGGCTGTTCGCATGAGCATCGATTATGTCGAGATCGGCATCACCACCAATTTCTCGTTCCTGCGCGGCGGCTCGCATCCGCAAAACTATGTGCACCAGGCCGCGGCCTACGGGTTGAAGACGATCGGCATCGCCGATCACAACACGCTCGCCGGCATCGTCCGCGCCTATGCCGAGCTCGACAACAAGGACCTGCCATATAAGCCGCGGCTGCTCTATGGCGCGCGCATCGTCTTCACCTGCGGCACGCCGGACATCCTGGTCTATCCGCGCGACCGCGCTGCCTATGGCCGGCTGTGCCAGTTGCTCACGCGCGGCAAGCGCGGCGACGACAGCGACAGGGTCGAGAAGGGTGCCTGCGAGCTGACCTTCGCAGACCTGCTGGATTTCGCCGAGGGCCAGCTTTTGGTGCTGATGCCGTCGCATCGCGTCGACGAGGCGCAGATCAAGAATGTGCTGGCACGCTTGAAAACCAGCGGCGCCGACGGCGTCTGGCTCGCGGCCAGCCTGATCTATCGTGGCGACGATCACCGTCGGCTGGCGCGACTGGCGCAGCTTGCGTTATCAATCGATGTGCCGCTGCTCGCGACCAATGAGGTGCTCTATCATCACCCCGAGCGGCGGCCGCTGCAGGACGTGCTGACCTGCATTCGCGAGAAGACCACGATCGATGCGGTCGGTCGCAAGCTCGAAGGCAATGCGGAACGCCATCTCAAGCCTGCACACGAAATGGCGCGGCTGTTCCGCGATCATCCGCAAGCCATCGCCGAGACCGTGCGCTTTGCCGATCGCATTACCTTCTCACTCGACCAGCTCAAATACCAATATCCGGACGAGCCGGTGCCGCCGGGCAAGACCGCGCAAGCGCATCTGGAGGATCTGACCTGGGCGGGCGTGAGAAAGTATTTTGGCGATGAGGTTGACCCTGCGCTCCTCGCCACCTTGAATAAGGAGCTCGCGTTGATCGCCGAGCTCAACTACGCGCATTACTTTCTCACCGTCCACGACATCGTGCATTATGCGCGCAGCCAGAACATCCTGTGCCAGGGGCGGGGATCGGCGGCCAATTCCGCTGTCTGCTACGTGCTCGGCATCACCTCGGTCGATCCGACCAAGGTCGATTTGCTGTTCGAGCGTTTCATTTCCAAGGAACGGCTGGAACCGCCGGATATCGACGTCGATTTCGAGCATTCGCGGCGCGAGGAGGTGATGCAATATGTCTATCGCCGCTACGGTCGCCACCGCGCGGCCATCATTGCCACCGTGATCCATTACCGGCCGCGCAGCGCCATCCGCGATGTCGGCAAGGCGCTCGGCCTGACCGAGGATGTCACCGCGTTGCTTGCCGACACCGTGTGGGGCAGCTGGGGCAAGGGCCTCAACGACATGCAGGTGAAGCAGGCGGGCCTCGACCCTGACAATGCGATGGTCCGGCTCGCGGTCGAGCTTGCCACCGAATTGATCGAGTTTCCGCGTCACCTGTCGCAGCATGTCGGCGGCTATGTCCTGACTCAGGACCGGCTCGACACCTATGTGCCGATCGGCAATGCCGCGATGGAGGACCGCACCTTCATCGAATGGGACAAGGACGATGTCGACGCGCTCGGCATGATGAAGGTCGACGTGCTGGCGCTGGGCATGCTGACCTGCATCCGCAAATGTTTTGATCTGATCGCGGACCACAAGGGGGAGCGCTACGTGCTGTCCGATATCAAGTCGAGAAGATGACGACGAGGTCTTTCGACATGCTGCAGCGGGGCGAGTTGCTCGGCGTGTTCCAGGTCGAGAGCCGGGCGCAGATGAACATGCTGCCGCGGCTGAAACCGCGCAAGTTCTACGACCTCGTCATCGAAGTGGCGATCGTGCGTCCGGGGCCGATCCAGGGCAACATGGTGCATCCCTATCTGAAGCGGCGCGGGATGGACCCTGACAAGATCGACTATCCGTGTCCCAGGGGTGAAGAAAACCGCAACGAGTTAAAGAACATTCTGCGCAAGACGCTCGGCGTGCCGCTATTCCAGGAGCAGGCGATGCGGATCGCGATCGAGGCCGCAAAATTCTCCTCCGAGGAAGCCAATGGCCTGCGCCGCTCGATGGCCACCTTTCGCAATGTCGGCACCATCGGCAATTACCAGGAGAAGATGGTCGGCAACATGGTCGCGCGCGGCTACGATCCGATCTTCGCCGCTAATTGCTTCGAGCAGATCAAGGGCTTTGGCTCCTATGGCTTTCCGGAAAGCCATGCGGCTGCTTTTGCGCAGCTCGTCTACATCTCCTCCTGGCTGAAATGCTTTCATCCCGACGCGTTCTGCTGCGGGCTCCTCAACTCGCAGCCAATGGGCTTCTATGCGCCGGCGCAGATTGTTGCTGATGCGCGCAAGAATGGGGTTGAGATCCGCGAGATCGACGTGTCCCACAGCTTTGCGCAGAACACGCTGGAAGAGACAGGCGGAAAATATTGCGCTGTGCGGCTCGGCTTCCGCCAGATCGACGGTTTTGCCTGGACCGATCCGGATGAAGAGAGGATCAAACAAGCAGCGTCGTCATTCCGGGATGCGCCGCTAGGCGCAGGCCCGGAATCCATACTCCCGATCGTGGTTATGGATTCCGGGCTCGTCGCTATCGCGACGCCCCGGAATGACGATGGAGGGACGGTCATTTCATGTCCCGACAACGACAACCGCGAAGCCGACGACTGGGCGGACCGCATCGTCCAGGCCCGCGCGCGCCGGCCTTTCACCTCGCTGGAGGATTTCGCCCGCGACACGGCCTTGCCGAAACGCGCGCTGCTGCTGCTGGCCGACGCCGATGCCTTCCGCTCGCTCGGGCTCGACCGCCGCGCCGCGCTGTGGGCGGTGCGACGGCTGCCGGACGATGTGCCGCTGCCCTTGTTCGAGGCTGCTGTCGCGCGCGAGCAGCCGGACGAGAACGCAAAACCGTTGCCGCAGATGCCGCTGCCGGAGCAGGTGGTCGCCGACTATCAGACCATCCGCCTGTCGCTGAAGGGCCATCCGATGGAGTTTTTGCGCGCACGATTTATGCGGGAGAAGGTGCTGGCCTGCCGCGAGATCAACGATGCCAATGACCGGCGTTTCGTCCGCTGCGCCGGCGTGGTGCTGGTGCGGCAGCGCCCGGGCAGCGCCAAGGGCGTCGTGTTCATGACCATCGAGGACGAGACCGGCATCGCCAACATCGTGGTGTGGCCGAAGGTGATGGAGCGGTTCCGCAAAGAGGTGATGGGCGCGCGGCTGGTGCTGATCGAAGGCCGCATCCAGAGCAGCCCGGAAAAGGTCGTGCATCTGGTCGCCGAGCGGCTGATCGACCGTTCCAGCGATCTCGCGCTGTTGTCGGAGGATCGGCTCGGCCCGCAGACCGTGCCGCATGGGCCAATGCCGGCGGAGCCGCTGCATGACGACATCAGGCAGCATCCGGACAATCCGGCACAGCGCACCCGTCATCCCCGCGACGTGCGCATCCTGCCGCCCTCGCGGGATTTTCATTGAGGTGATGCGCCCACAATGCCAAACCCATGAGGCGTCCGGGCTGAGCCCGGTGATCGCACAAGCCACGAACGGACATCGACCATGCGAAAGATCTTCATCATCGGCATCGGGGCTGGCAATCCGGATCATGTCACGATCCAGGCGATCAACGCGCTCAACCAGGTCGACGTGTTCTTCGTAATGGACAAGGGGCAGAACAAGGACGACCTCGTTCGCCTGCGCAAGGATATCTGCGAGCGCTACATCAAGGGCAAATCCTACCGGATTGTCGAGACTGCGGATCCGCGGCGCGATCCTTCGCTTCCTTATGAGACCGCCGTGCGGGTGTGGCATGAGCAGCGCGCGGAGATCTACGAGCAGCTGATCACTGAGGAGCTCGGCGAGGACAGGTGCGGCGCCTTCCTGGTGTGGGGCGATCCATCGCTCTATGACAGCACCTTGCGCATCGTCGACCAGCTCGTCGAACGCGGGAAGGTCGCATTCACGCATGAGGTGATCCCCGGCATCAGCGCCATCCAGGTTCTGGCTGCACAGCATCGAATCGCGCTCAACCGGATCGGCCGTTCCATTCATATCACCACCGGCCGCAAGCTCGTCGAAGGTCTGCCCGACGGCATCGACGACGTAGTCGTGATGCTCGATGGCGACTGCGCGTTCAAGGCGATCGATGATACCGAGACCGATATCTATTGGGGCGCCTACCTCGGCACCCCTGATGAGATCCTCATTGCCGGTGATCTTCGCGAGGTCGGCGCTGACATCGAACGCAAGCGCGCCGAAGCCAAAGCTCGCAAGGGCTGGATGATGGATACCTATCTGCTGCGAAAACGCGGTGCGTGAAAGCTGTGCCGAACGAGAGGGCATTGCGTTGCGGCTTCTCGATTGACTCTCTGCCGCTTCGGAATACTGCATCATCCGCTTTCGCGGATGATGACTGTGGAGGGCGTGCCGAACAGGACGCTCAGTACAGGAGAGGTCGTCATGCAATCCACCCACGACATCCTTGCCGATCTCTGGCGGCTCGCCGGCGGTGACGCCACCGCGCTCGATCACGTCAGGCTGACCGGTGAGGAGCCGCAGCTGCCGTCCTCGTTTCGTGTTGCGGCGGCAGGGCAGGTGAGCATCGCGGCCAGCGCGCTCGCGGCGGCCGCGATCTGGCAGGCGCGCAGTGGTGAGACACAAACGGTCTCGGTCGACATGCGCCACGCCGTGGTCGAATGCCGGTCCGAGCGTTATCTGCGCCGCAACAGCGAGCCGCCGCCGCCGGCCTGGGATGCGATCGCCGGCGTCTACAGGACCGGTGATGGCCGCTTCGTCCGCCTGCACACCAACTTCCCGCATCATCGCGCTGCCGTCTGCAACGTGCTGTCCTGCGCGGCCGAGCGTGAGGCGGTGCAGGCGGCACTGATGAATTGGGACGGCGAGGCGTTCGAGACCGCGGCCTATGCCGCCGGCGGCGTGGTGTCGCTGATGCGGTCTCACGAGGAGTGGTCCGAACTCCCGCAAGCGAGAGCGCTGGCCGAGCTGCCGGTGCTGACGATCGAGAAGATCGGCGAGGCACATCCTAAGCCGTGGCCGGTAGGCGATCGACCGCTGTCGGGCCTGCGCGTGCTCGATCTGTCGCGCGTGATCGCAGGCCCCGTTGCCGGACGCACGTTGGCGGCGCATGGCGCCGACGTCATGCTGGTCGCGAGCCTCGATCTGCCGGCCATTCCCTGGCTCGTGATCGACACCGGGCGCGGCAAGCTCTCCTGTCATCTCGAACTGAAAAGCGAGCAGGGCCGGGCAGGCTTGCGCGAGCTGCTGCGCGAGGCCGACATCTTCTCGCAGGGCTATCGGCCGCACGCCTTGGCTGCGCTCGGCTTCGCGCCGCACGACATCGCTGTGATCTCGCCCGGCATTATCAACGTCTCGTTGTCGGCCTACGGCCATGTCGGGCCATGGGCAGGGCGGCGCGGCTTCGACTCGCTGGTGCAGACCGCGACCGGCTTCAATCATGCCGAGGGTGAGGCCGCCGGTATCGATGGCCCCAAGGAATTGCCGGCGCAGATGCTCGATCACGCCACCGGCTATCTGATGGCGTTCGGCGCCATGATGGCCCGTCTGAAGCAGTCGCGCGAAGGCGGCAGCTGGCACGTCCGGGTATCGCTGGCGCAGACCGGCCGCTGGCTGTGGGAGCTCGGCCGGCTGGCGGAGGGCTTGAAAACTCCGGATTTGAACGGGGCGGCGATCCGGCCCTATCTGCAGGACATGCCGTCCGGCTTCGGCCCGCTCAGCGCCGTCAGCCATGCCGCGATCCTGTCGAAAACCCCTGCGTTCTGGGCGCGGCCGGCGGTCCCGCTCGGTCACGATGCGCCGCGCTGGCCGCCCGTGACGGGCATCCGATGAATGGGCGCTGAACGGCCGTCATCGACATGTCAATTTTTTAAGCAAAACAGCAGCGGAATTGGCCATTTTTAGGTTGTTTGAAACGCCAATTCCGCACTATTAGCGCACTGATGAGGCCGCCATTGCCGGAATCATCGCGCGCGTGATCGGGGCCATGGCGACACAATCGAACCCACAGACGCAAATGCCGGGGAGCAGGCGGCTTGCCAGCCGTCTCGTCGTGGGCGCAATCGTGCTGGCGCTGGCCGGCGCGGGCACTTACGCGTATTTCCTGGGCAATAAGGCCCCGAAGCAGAACTCCGACCTCTCCAGCCAGTCGCGCAAGGGCGCTCAGAATTTCACGCCTTCGCCGTCGGAATGGGCGACGCTGACGATCGAGCCGGTGAAGGAGAAGGTCTTCCGCGCCGAGCACGTCACCGAGGGCAAGGTCGCGGTCGACGAGGATCGCTCGACCCCCGTATTTTCCCCCTATGCCGGCCGCGTCACCAAGCTGCTCGCCCGGCCCGGCGATAGCGTCAAGCAGGGCCAGCCGCTGTTCGTGATCGAGGCCGCCGACACCGTCCAGGCGCAGAACGATTTCATCACTGCGATCACCTCGCTCAACAAGGCCAAGTCGGCGCTCGATCTCGCCGAGATCCAGGACAAGCGCGCCAAGGACCTGTTCGAGGGCAAGGCGATCCCGCTGAAGGATTTCCAGCAGGCCGAAGCCACCTTCGTGCAGGCCCAGAACGACATGCGCTCGGCCCAGACCGCGCTCGAGGCCGCCAACAGCAAGCTGCGCATTCTCGGCTTCACGGACGCCGCGATCACGCAATTCCAGAACAAGGGCACGATCGATCGCGAGATCACCATCAACTCGCCGATTTCGGGCACCGTCGTGCAGCGCAAGGTCGGCCCCGGCCAATACGTCAATTCGGGCGCCAGCGATCCGGTTTTCGTGATCGGCGACCTTTCGACCGTCTGGCTGGTCGCGTTCGTCCGTGAGAGCGACGCTGCGCTGGTCTCGGTCGGGCAGGAGATCTCGGTCAGCGTGATGGCGCTGCCGGACCATCCCCTGAAAGCCAAGATCGACTATGTGTCGGCCGCGATCGATCCCAACACCCGCAGGCTCCTGGTCCGCGCCACCATCGACAACAAGGACGGCCTGCTCAAGCCCGAGATGTTCGCCAACGTAACGATCTATTCGCCCGGCGATCATCCGGCGGTGGCCGTGCCCCGCCAGGCGCTGATCTATGAAGGCGACCAGGTCCGCGTCTGGGTCGCGCATCCGGATCATTCGATCGAGCTGCGCAAGATCAAGACCGGCCTCGTCAATGGCGATCTCGTCGCCGTCGAGGGCAACCTGAAGGCGGGCGAGCAGATCGTGACCAAGGGCAGCCTGTTCATCGATCGCGCGGCGTCGGGAAGCTGACGTGGCAATTCCGTTCCTGCCATGAAAGCGTCGCTCTGAATGGATCGCCTCGTCGCAATCGCCGTCCAGCGCCGCTTCCTGATGGTGGGCATGTTCGTGGCCATCCTGGTCGGCGGCCTGATCGCGTTCAAGCAGCTCAACATCGAGGCCTATCCCGATCCGACGCCCCCGATGGTCGACGTCGTGACGCAGAGCGCCGGCCTGTCGGCCGAGGAGATCGAACGCTACATCACGATTCCGATCGAGACCCAGGTCGCCGGCATCAAGAACCTGCGCACCATCCGTACGATCTCGCTGTACGGCCTCTCCGACGTCAAGCTGCAATTCTCGTTCGACTACACCTATGACGAGGCGCTGCAGCAGGTTCTGAACCGGCTGTCGCAGCTCGCGCCGCTGCCCGGCAACGTCACGCCGCAGATCTCGCCGCTGAGCGCGATCGGCGAGATCTATCGCTACCGGCTGAAGGGGCCACCGGGCTACAGCGTGCTCGATCTCAAGACCTTGCAGGACTGGGTGCTGCAGCGGCGCTTCCGTTCGGTGCCGGGCGTGATCGACGTCACCGGCTGGGGCGGCAAGACCAAGACCTATGAGATCCAGGTCGACTTCAACAAGCTGGTCGCCAACGGCCTGACCCTGCCTCAGCTGCTGCAGGCGGTCTCCAACGCCAACATCAATGTCGGCGGCAACACGGTCGATATCGGCACGCAGTCCGCGGTGGTGCGTGGCGTCGGCCTGATCCGCTCGATGGACGATCTCGCCAACACCATGGTGTCGCAGAGCGGCGGCAACCCGGTGCTGGTCAAGGATGTCGCCACGGTCACCGTGGGCGAGCGGCCGCGGCTCGGCATCGCAGGCCTCGACAACGATGACGACATCGTGCAGGGCATCGTGCTGATGCGCCGCGGCGAGCAGTCCTCGCCGACCATTGCCCGCGTCGAGCAGCTGGTCGACCAGATCAACCACTCCACGATCCTGCCGCCGGGCGTCCATATCGAGCGCATCTACGACCGCAAGGACCTGATCGACACCACGACGCACACCGTCCTGCACAACATGGTGGTCGGCATCCTGCTGATCGTGCTGTTGCAGTGGATCTTTCTCGGCGACCTCAGAAGTGCGCTGATCGTCGGCGCCACGATTCCCTTCGCGCTGTTCTTTGCCGTCATCATCCTGGTGCTGCGCGGGGAGTCTGCGAACCTGCTGTCGGTCGGCGCCATCGATTTCGGCCTGATCGTCGACGCCACCGTGATCATGGTGGAGGCGATCTTCCGCCGCCTGACGCAGACCACGCCGTTGTCGGAGGTCGAGCAGAGCCACATCTCGGCTGAGACCATGATGGGGATGAAGAGCCACGCGATCCTGAGCGCGGCTGCCGACGTGTCGCGCTCGATCTTCTTCGCCGCCGCCATCATCATCGCCGCCTTCCTGCCGCTGTTCACGCTCAGCGGCGTCGAGGGCAACATCTTCGGGCCGATGGCGCGCACTTATGCCTATGCGCTCGCCGGCGGCCTGCTCGCGACCTTCACCGTGACGCCGGCCTTGAGCGCGATCATCCTGCCGGCGCATCTGGAGGAGACCGAGACGCGGCTGATGCATTTCCTGCATCGGATCTACATGCCGGTGCTGCGCTGGGCGGTGGACAGCCGCAAGATCGTCATGGCCGGCGCGGTTGGCCTCGTGATCATGACACTGGTGTTCGGCCGGCTGCTGGGCCTGGAATTCCTGCCGAAGCTGGAGGAGGGCAATCTGTGGATCCGCGCCACCCTGCCGCCGACCATCTCGCTGAAGGAAGGCAACCAATACGTCAACGAGATGCGCAAGATGATCCGCGCGCGTCCGGAGGTCGAGGCGGTGGTGTCGCAGCACGGTCGTCCCGACGACGGCACCGACGCGGCCGGCTTCTTCAATGCCGAGTTCTTCGCGCCGCTGAAGCCGGTCAGCGAATGGCCGGGCACCCACGATAAGGATGAGCTTACCGCCGAGCTTCTGAAGCAGCTCGACGACCGCTTCCCCGGCGTCGAGTTCAACTTCTCGCAATATTTGCAGGACAACGTCTCGGAAGCCGTCTCCGGTGTGAAGGGCGAGAACTCGATCAAGCTTTACGGCAACGATCTGCAGGCCCTCACCGACACCGCCGACAAGATCAAGCAGGTCCTGTCGACCGTGCAGGGCATCACCGATCTTGCGGTGTTCACCTCGCTCGGACAACCGACCGTGCAGATCGACATCGATCGCGCCAAGGCGGCGCGCTATGGCCTGGCACCCGGCGACATCAACGCCACCATCAAGACCGCGATCGGCGGCGACACCGCGGGCGATCTGTACGAGCCCGGCTCCGACCGCCACTTCCCGATCATTGTCCGCCTTGCGCCCGAATACCGCAAGAGCGCGGAGGCGATCGAGAATCTGCGGATTGGCGTGCAGGGGGCGAACGGCATCACCCAGATCCCGCTCTCCGAAGTCGCGACCATCAAGCTGGTCTCGGGCGCGGCCTATATCTATCGCGAGCAGCAGGAGCGCTATCTGCCGATCAAGTTCTCGGTGCGCGAGCGCGACCTCGGCAGCGCGATCCGGGAGGCGCAGGAAAAGGTCGACGCGCAAGTGCAGTTGCCGCCCGGTTCGCATCTGGAATGGGTCGGCGAGTTCGGCAATCTGCAGGACGCAATCAAGCGGCTGTCGATCGTGGTGCCGATCAGCCTGGCCCTGATCGCGGTGCTGCTGTGGTTCAATTTCGGCTCGATGATCGACACGCTGCTCGCCATGAGCGTGATCCCGATGGCGATCTTCGGCGGCGTCGTCGGCCTGGTCGTCTCCGGAATTCCGTTCAGCGTCTCGGCCGCGATCGGCTTCATCGCGCTGTTCGGCATCGCCGTGATGGACGGCATCATCATCCTGTCGCAATTCAACCAGCTGATCGACGAGGGCTACGACCGCATCGCCGCGGTGATCCGCACCGGCGAGTTGCAGCTCCGGCCGGTGCTGATGACCTGCGTCGTCGCCGGCATCGGCTTGCTGCCGGCGGCACTGTCGACCGGCATCGGCTCGCAGGTGCAGAAGCCGCTGGCGATCGTGGTCGTCTGCGGCATGATGCTGGCGCCGATCGTGATCCTGGTGACCTTGCCGGTGCTGATCTCCTTCTTCTCGCGCCGGGCGCGCTGAACGCAAAGCAGAAGCCGAGCTCGCTCCGCACGCCGGATATTTGGACCATCCGTAGTTGCGCAACGCCAAATGCACCCTTTCGCTCGCGGTCCGGTCGGCTATGATGGCGGTTTCAGGTGACCGACCTGCCAGGTGAAAGGGAGCTTTGTGATGCATCGACCTGTTGTCATGCGAGACTCGAATTCCCACCGCGCCGAAAAGCCCCTTGCGGCGGCAGCTGCTGCTGTTCGGGCTCGCCAGCTGCATCACGATGCCCGCGGCGTTCGCGCGCGGGGGCGGGCGGGCCGGCTCCTTTGCAGGTATCGACCGTGATGCCGATGGCACTATCGATCTCGAGGAAGCAAAAAACGCCGCCGGGCAGCTGTTCGATCGTCTGGATCGCCGCCACGCCGGCAAGCTCAGCCGCGCCCAGCTCGGCCGTCGCCGCGTGACCGCCGAGGAATTCAGCTGGGCCGATCGCGATCATGACGGCACCGTGGACAAGGACGAGTTCCTCGCTTTGGTGGAGCGGCAATTCAAGGCTGCCGACGTCGACAACGACGGCACGGTCAGTCGCGCCGAATTCGAGGCGAGGGCGGGACTGCCGCTGCGGCGATTGGTGCATTAGTCGCCCGGCCCTCTTGTTAGTTCCTCGCCATTGGCGAGATGCACCGTGGCGCGCCAGGCGTGCCGCGTGAACGCCTGCAGGCTCCTCAACGTGTCGACGCGAGCGATCGCAACGTCAGCCGTTAGTGTTCCGTTGGCGACCGCGCTCAGGGTCGCTTTGCGATGGGTCCGCTGCAGCCTCTCCAGCTCTGCGGCAAAATGCTCGAGTTGCAGGAGCAACTCTTGGGTGGACGTCATTTTTTTCGCCGGATGGTCGCTCCCAGCCGGCGCCCCGACATCGTCCGAGATCGAGATCGCGAGTCCCATCGCATGAGCGCATAACCCGTCCGCGCGCAAATCATCCGGCCCGGCGGGCACCGTCTTGAGGTCGGTGCCCGCGGCTGCCTCTGCCAACCGTGACGCGTGGTCCAGCGCGTGTAAGGTGCTGGTGAGCCGCCGCTGCTCATCCTCGGTTTCTGGCGGTCCGGCGACATCAGACAAAAAGATCTGCGCCTGGCGCAATGCATCGCCGGCCTCACGCACCGATATGACGTGCTGCTCCCGAACGGGTTCGTCCCGGATTTGGCTGACCAGCGCCGCCTCGATCGAGCCACACACCTCGGCCAATGCGCGTGCGATCGTGCGCCTCACCGCTTCCACGGCAACGATCGGCGTTGCGAGCGCGGAAGGGTCGAGGCCACGCGTGAGCGGCGAGCCGCGCTCGGGCAGAATGCGCTCCACCAACTGCGTGAACCGGTCGACGAGCGGCAGCAGGACCACGACGCCGACGACATTATATGCCGTGTGATAGGCGGCCAGCAGGGTGACGCCATCGACCGTCTTCGACGCCCGGATGAGCGCGGGTATGACGATGGGAAACAGCAGCAGCGCGATCACGGCTGCGATCAGCTTGAACAGCACATAGGCGACCGCCAGTCGCTTGGCGGTGGTGCTGGCGCCGATGGCGGCCAGTGCGGAGCTGGTGGCCGTGCCGATGTTCTGCCCGATGATCAACGCGCAACCCTGGTCGAGTCCGATCGCGCTGCGAAGTAGGCCGATAGCGTCACGGCGACGGCTGCTGTCGACGATTGCATGATCGCGGTCATCACCAGTCCCGACCAGGACCAGCGCCAGCGCGCCGAGCATGCCGCGCCACCATGGCGCATCCGGTCCCGCCAGAACGGCCGGAAAATCCGCCGGGTGCAGTTGCTCGGCCAGCCCGCCCATTCCCTGCTGCAAGGTCGTCAGGCCGAATAGCACGAGCCCAAATCCAGCAAGCGCGGCACCGGCGCCGGACACCCGTCCGCTGGCCAGCAGCTTGATCAGCGCGCCAGTGAAGATCATCGGCATCGCCGCAGCGGTGAGCGAGACGCGAACCCCGATGAGGGCGACCAGCCAGCCGGTGCCGGTCGTGCCGACATTCGCGCCGAACACGAGGCCGAGCCCCTGCGGGAACGTCAGCAGGCCCGCACTGACGAGCCCGATCGTGGTCATTGTCGTGGCGCTCGACGATTGGACGAGCAGGGTGACGAGTGCGCCCCAGAAGGAGCCGCGCAGCGGTGTCGCAGCAGCCTTGCTCAGCACGGCGCGCAGCCCGGAACCGGCGAGCGCCTTCAGGCCTTGCGTCATGACGGTCATGCCGAGCAGAAAGAGACCGACGCCGCCAAGTGCCGAGATCGCGGTTGACATGGGTGCTCCGCGAGATGATCGAGCCAGCTCTCGACCATAGCGCAACTCCTCTTCTGTTCAACTTGCCAGACAGATCAGGGCAAGCCTCGGCGTTCTCGCGGCGCAGGACGCCCGAGTAATTCCTCGATCTCGACCCCATCAAGTGATGAGGCGCAGGGAATGCCGGGTGAAGGCCTCACCCATGGCCCGCCAGCAGAAAAAAAGCTGGCGGCAGTCACCACAGGATCAGCCGGATCATCCGGCATTCCCTGCGCGACGGTTTTAACGCTTATACGAGCTCTCCCCGGGGACCGGCTTGATTGCCCCCGTCAGTCGCGCACTCGTCAGAAGTGTCGCGACCTTAGCGCCAGCACCGGGACGCCAGGACCACACGATTTCGCCGTCCGCCGCATCGCCAGTCGTCTGCGTTTTTTAAACGCGCCTGACCTCGCAGCGTCCATCGCATTGCCGGTCCAACGTTCGTGACGACGCGTACGCCCCTCATCCGGACCGGAACGCGCGCAGCATAGAGCTGATTTGCTGATTTTCGGAAGCGATTTATTTTCGCAGAGCTCCTTGAAACGGACCTAGCCTTTGAAATCGCGAGTGAAATGAGTTTTTCGGCGCGGATGCAGCCGTCGCGACTAAAGGTGATTTGGCACGGCGCTCGCTCGATCGACCTGATGAACCCTCATCGCAGAATCGAAGGTCGATTACGGGCAGCGACAGTTTCTTGAAATACATAACTCTGAGTTATATAGTACTGAGTGCAAGAGGTTGACCCGTGCGGATATTCAAGGTCAAGGCTTTTTCCCGGTTTGCTCGCCGCGAACGTATCTCGGATGACAGCCTCATCGAGGCTGTAGACTACGCCGGAAAAGGCCTCGTCGACGCCGATCTTGGCGGCGGCCTCATCAAACAGCGCGTGGCGCGGCCCGAAGCGGGTAAATCGGGCGGATACCGCGTGTTGCTTGCCTTCGCTCAGAAAGGATGTCGGTCTTCCTGCACGGGTTCGCCAAGAGCGATCTTGCCAATATCGGTGATGATGAACTCAAGACGGCCCGGGTGATCGCTCAGTCTTGGCTCATGGCGGACTCAGATCAACTCGATGAGGCGATGGCGACGGGCAAATTACAGGAGGTGAAGCGTGATGAAAGCCGGAAAAAGAAGTAAGTCGATGCGACGCGCGCGGGACGTCGCTCCTGGCGAGAAAGCTCCCGCAAAGCAGGGAGGCCGTCGGAAGCTTGTCGGCGGTGCGAAGGTTCGGACGCCGACGATGACCGGTGATCAGATGGTCACCAAGGAGCCGCGCAAGCCGCTTAGCCCGCTTGCCGCATCGTTGTTGGAGACTGCGCGTGATATGCACGAGATCGGCATCATGCGCGATGCAGATTATGAGAAGATCACCATGCGGCACTTGGGGCGCATGGGCGAAATAGTGAGCGTGAAGAAAATTTCGGGTCTGCAAATCCGCAAGATGCGCGAGCAGGCAAAAATGAGCCAAAGCGTGTTCGCGAAAGTTCTGAACGTCACGTCGGGTTATGTCTCTCAGATGGAGCGAGGCGACAAACAGCCAACGGGCTCGACGCTGGCGATGCTCAATGTCATCAAGCGCAAGGGTATCAGCGCGGTGCTTGAATAGCAGATAGCGCATAGGACGAAGCGCAATCCGCCGTTGCGCGACAAAGGCTACCATGCGGAGGTTGCGCCCCTGGCGACCCGCCCTACGAACCAAGCGCGATGGAGGGCTTCAGCGATCCAGCGCCCGCACGATCTCGGCAATGTTCTCGGCCGGCGGTCGTGAGCCGTCGAGGCGAAGCACTGGGCAGCGCAGGCCGGCCAGCCACGCTTCGTGCATGGCGAGATTGCGTCCTTCGCGGGTGCCGTCATCATAGTGCGACGCCCATTCGAGGAAGGATTCGGTCTCGTGATAGCGCCAGCCGCCGGGTGCGACGGCGTTGCTGCCGAAATGCAGGGCTTCGCGGGCGCGCAGCCGTTGCAGGCGGATGTCGCTGGACGTGGTCAGGAAGATCACGAGGTCGAACAAGGTCGGGGCGAGCGCGATGCTCCAGCCGACCACGGAGCCGCCGAGCACCCAGCCGGACCGCGGCAGAAACATCTCTTCCATCAGGCGCAGCCGGTCCGCGACCGGGCGCGTGGTTCGATAGGGCGGCGCCGTCGGCAGCCAGAAATAATCGTCCGTGTCGTGGTAGGGCAGCGCCAACGCGGTTGCCAGCGCCCGTCCCAATGTCGTCACGCCCGCGCCCGACGCGCCCAGGATGTGGATGCGACGGCTTTGCATGACGGGCCTGACTACTGCCCGGACGGCGTGCGCAGGCCCTGCCAGGCGTCGCGCACCTGATGATAATGTACCTCGGGCAGGTAGTCCGGCGTGTTGAGCGCGAGGTTCTTCACGTCCAGCCGTCCGATCGCGCTGAGCAGGGTGTAGGAGGCGACGACGCGGTCGCGCTGGGCGCCGATCAGCCGCGCCTTCGCCTGGATCAGGTCGGATTGTGAGTTCAGCACGTCTACCGTAGTGCGCTGGCCACCTTGCGCCTCCTTGGAGACGCCCTGCAATGCGACGGTGGCGGCGCGCACTTCGGATTCCGAGGCCGTGACGGCGATCTTGGCGCCTTCATTGGCGACCCAGGCGCTGATCGCCGCGGTGCGTGCCTGGTTGCGGACCTGGTCGAGCACCAGCCGGCTCTGAGTAGTGAGCTCCTTGGCCTGACGGGTCTGCGAGGCCGCCATGCCGCCATCGTAGATCGGCGCCGTAACGTTGGCGGTGAGCGAGGCCTGATCGGTGCCGAAGGTGCCGAGCGTGGGATCGGAATCACGGCTCCGGCTGACATTGCCCTGCAGGGTCACCGTGGGCAGCAGCGTGCCTTCCGCAATCCGGATCGCGGTCGAGGCGACGTCGACGTCGAAGCCAGCTGCGGTCACCGCCGGGTTCTCCTTGGTGGAGAACGCGATCGCGTCCTCGCGGCTGCGCGGCAGCAGCCGGTCGATCGGATCGGCTGCTTTCAACGTTCCGGGCGGATTGCCGATCACTTGCGCATAGGTCGCCTGGGCGATCGCAAGATTGACCTCGGCGGCGTTCAGATCAGCCTGGCCGCGGGCGAGCCGCGCTTCGGCCTGCGAGCTATCGGTTGGGGTGACGTCGCCGGCATTGAGGCGGCGCTGGGTGATCGACAGCGTTTCCTTCAGGAACGCGACGTTGGAGCGCTGCGCCTCGACCAGCGACTGGTTGGCGATCACGTTGGTGTAGGCGGTCACCGCGTCCAGCAGCACGCCCTGGCCGACATTGCGCAACGCCTCGCGGCCGGACTGCACCTGCAGCTCCGCCTGCCGCACGCTGTTGGCGGTCCTGTTGCCGTTGTACAGCGTCTGCGTCACGGTGACGCCGATCTCCCAGGGCTTCAGGGTCGCGGACTGCACGACGTTGCCGGGCAGGAGATCGCGCACCGCCTGCAGGCCGACGCCGAGCTGCGCTGCGATCTGCGGCCGATAGCCGGACAGCGCCTGCGGCACGTTCTCGTCGGTGCCGCGCTGGCGGGCACGTTCGGCATTGAGCTGCGGATTGGTCTGATAGGCCTTGACCAGGGCTGCGGCCAGATCTTCGGCGCGGGCCGGCGACGTCGCAAGCGCAACGCATGCGACGAGCGCGAGGCTCGCACCGCGCCAAAACGTCCTGCCACCGCCAAATTCTTTGGCCAGCCCCACCATGCGACTCCGCGCGCCCCGTTTGGTCGCCTCTTTACATGTTTAGATGGCGGAACAGCCACAGGCAAAGGGCGCCCAAGAAAAACCGAGAGTTTTCCGCGCTTTAATGTTGCGGGAGCGCCACAGACATTACCGATACGTCATGCATGCGCGAGCCTGGAAAACTACGGCGCGGCGTAGCCGGACATAGCCGTCGTTCACGACGCGGCCATGTCGATTGGCCGATCAGGGCGCCTTCCGGGCCGTTACCGGCGTTACCTGTTCTTGTTGACCGGCTTGCGCTTCTCGATGAAGGCCGCCATGCCCTCGGCACGGTCTTCCAGCGCGAACGTTGCGTGGAAGAGGTTGCGCTCGACATTCATGCCTTCGGAGAGGGGGGTCTCGAAGGCGCGGTTGACGGCTTCCTTGGCCATCGCTGCGGCCGGGCGCGACATCGCGGCGATCTTCTCGGCCGCTTCCATCACTTCGTCCATCAGATGATCGGCCGGCACCACGCGGCTGACAAGGCCTGCGCGTTCGGCCTCGGCCGCATCCATCATCCGCCCGGTGAGGCAGAGGTCCATGGCCTTGGCCTTGCCGACGGCGCGGGTCAGGCGCTGGGTGCCGCCAATGCCGGGAATGGTCCCGAGCGTGATTTCCGGCTGGCCGAATTTCGCGGTGTCGGCGGCGATGATGATGTCGCACATCATCGCCAGCTCGCAGCCGCCGCCGAGGGCATAGCCCGCGACCGCGGCGATGGTCGGCTTGCGGCATCGGGCGACGCGGTCGCCGCCGATGGCGGTGAAATCGGACGAGAACATGTCGATGAAGCTCTTCGGCTGCATCTCCTTGATGTCGGCGCCGGCGGCGAACGCCTTTTCGCTGCCGGTCAGCACGATGCAGCCGATGGCGTCGTCCGCTTCGAGATCATCGATCGCCGCCGCGATCTCGCGAAACACGCCAAAGGACAGGGCATTGAGCATCTTCGGACGGTTGAGCCTGACGATGCCGACCCCACCTTTGCTCTCGACAATGATGTGCTCGAAGACGCTCATGCTTGACCCCTGCAAAGAAAATCAGCGGGCAATGTGCCCGCTGGCAGGGTGCGCTTCAAGTGGGAGAGGGAATGCCGGTGCGGCGTCTCGCAATGTTGATCGCAAGCCGCCCGCGCGGACCGTCGTCAGATCATGAACATGCGGGCGGCCGAACCGAGCGTGAGCAGGGTGCCGCAGGCGATGAAGATCTTGCCGATGATCGAGGCCTTGTCCCAACCGGAGCTGTCATCGCTGCTGGCTGCAACCGTCGTCGCGGCCGCATCGGACGTCGTGGCGGCGGCTGTGGGAGTGTCGGTATTGTCAGCGACCGCATTTCCGGCCGGAGTCGCCGGGGCGTCGGGCGCGGCCTGCTGGTCGGCGGGGACAGCGCTGGTGTCCGCGGCTGCCGGCGTGGTGTCAGCGGGGACCTCGGCCGCGAGCTGCGTAGCACCGTTGGCGGCCGCGGCGGAGGCGCTGGTGCCGGCAAAGCCGAACGCGGACGCCGCGATCAACGCGGCAACGATCCATGCTGAACGTCCACTGGCTTGGATTGTCATTTGTCGATCTCCCCATCCCGCCAGCCCCGCCGCGGAGTGAGACCTCAGGCCGTGTCGAGATCGGGGCAGAAAAAGGGAATCTTGTCGTCTCAGCGGGCGAAAGCTGGGCAGTACGGGTGGTGCCTACTCGAAGCCACGCAGAGGCCGTGATTGCCCCGAGCGCGCCAGCTTTTACCGGATCACGGCTTCGTGATTGGAGCTTTGGCCGGTAACAATCTGAAAGATCGTTCGAATTACATTTTGGGTGGCGCGTGCGCGAACGTGACGACGAATGGACCGGCTTGATGCAGCAGGCCGTCGCCGGTGACGACGAGGCCTATCATCGTCTGCTCAGGCAGGTCACGCCGGTGTTGCGGGCCGCGGCGCGCCGCGGCTTGGCCCGAGCCGGGCAGCCGGCCGATCAATCCGAGGATATCGTGCAGGAGATTCTACTCGCGGTGCATCTGAAACGGCATACCTGGGACGTGAATGCCCCGTTCGCGCCCTGGCTGTTCGCGATCGCGCGTAACAAGCTGATCGATGCGTTGCGCCGCCGGGGCCGGCGCATCTTCGTCAACGTCGATGATTTCGCCGAGACGCTGGCGGACGAGCCGGCTGCACCGCAGGTGTCAGCCGGCGAGGTGGCCGCGCAATTGCAGACGCTGCCGCAGCGCCAGCGCGAGGTGCTGCAGTCGATCGCGGTCGAGGCCTCGTCGATCAAGCAGACCGCGCAGCGGTTTGCGATGAGCGAAGGGGCGGTGCGGGTCGCGCTGCATCGCGCGCTGTCGAGCCTCACCGCCAAGCTCAGGGAGCAGTGAGAATGGATACCGATCAGCTCATTCGCACCCTTGCCGCCGACAATGCCCAGCGCGCGCTGCCGGTCGGCATCATCCTGTTGCTGGCGCTGATGGCCGCGACGCCGATTTCGGCTGCCATGTTTCTGCTGGGGCTTGGCGTCCGTCCGGACGTCATGGTGGCAATGCGCAACCCGTTCTTCGACTTGAAATTCGTGGTGACGATGGCGCTCGCGATCTCGGCGGCGGTGGTGAGCCTGCATTTGTCGCGGCCGGAGGGTTCGCTGCAGGGCTGGGGCTGGCTGTTGATCGCGCCGATCGTCGTGGTCGCCGGCGGCATCGCGAGCGAGATGATGCTGCCGCAGCGGCTGCCGATGCTGGCGCGGCTGGTCGGCCACAACTCGATGCTCTGCATGTCGGCCATTCCGGTGCTGTCGCTGCCGATCCTGGCAGCGGCCATGATCGGGCTGCGCCATGGCGCGCCGGCACGGCCGGCGGTGGCGGGCGCGATCGCAGGGCTGCTGTCTGCCGGCGCTGCTGCGACGCTCTATGCGTCCCATTGCACCGACGATTCGCCGCTGTTCGTCGCGACCTGGTACACGATCGCGACCGCCATGGTCGCTGGCCTCGGCGCGCTGATCGGGAAGCGCGTGCTGCGCTATTAGTTCGATTCAGGCAGGTACCGGCGTCGCGGGCGTCGATTCCTGCATGCGGTGGAAGCGCAGCACCTGCTGCGCCGTGGACGGCCGCAGCCGCTCATAGGTCGCCTTGCAGGGCGACAGATCGGTCGGCACGCCGCCGGCCAGCTGGTCGCGCATGTCGATGATCGACTTCACGGCCGGCCACGACAGGCCGGCGACCTTGGCCAGGATCATCACGCCTTCGGCGCGACTTTCGACCATCATGGTCTCGGCGACAGACACCGGCACATTGGCCATCGCCGCCAAGGCCGCATTGGCCTCGTCGAACTTCTTGTCCTCGGCGAATTGCTCCAGCAATTGCTCGTCGAGCCGGCCGTGCTCGTGTAGCGAGCGGACGAGCTCATGCGCGATCTCGGTCTGCTTGGTGAGCGCGCCCGGCGCCGAACGCGCCCGCTGCGTCACCATACGCACTGCGGAGGAGATCTCGTCGGACTGCTTCGGATTGGCGGCCTCGAGCCGCTCGCGCACCGTGGTGGACGCCTTGGCGAGCAGCCTCAGGAAGAAATGTCGCGGCAGGTCCGGCCGGGTCGCAAGGCAGGCGGCCAAATGATGGTCCTGCGCGGAGCGGTCGATCAGCTTGATGGTGCTGCGCTTGGAGAGGAACGCGCCGGGGTTCTGCACGGTCGAGCGCACCACCTCGTCATCGCCGCGCAGCAGCAGCACGTCGGTGACGGCCCGGCTCAACACCCGACGAATGGAGATCGCGAGCAGATGGGCCTGGCTCTTGGTCCGCGCGGTCTGGATCAGGGTCTCGTCGTCGAGGCGCTCGGATTTCGACAGCACCGGGCCGGCAACCTCGATCGCCTCGTCATCGGCGAGCCTGCGCATCGTTCGCGGCGGCGCGATGTCGCTGGCCGCGAGGCGATGGGCGAGCAGCGACTTGGCCGACATCTCGATATGCTCGATCAAACACTCGAAGACGTCGTCGAACAGCGCCATCTGCTGTTCGGAAAAATCGACGGCGCCATCGATGAAGAGATCAGTCACGCGGCGCAATGTCTCGACGCGGCGGGCGACGGTGCCGTTGGCGAGCGTCGCCTGCAACTCGTCGAGCAGGTTTTCGGTGGCGGCCGCGGATTTCGAACTGATCAATGTCATAATCGCAACGTGTTTCATAATGTTCTTCGGCGCGAGGACCGGAAAGGTCCCGCAGCTCAGCCGCGATCGGGATCAGGAGGGACGACGCCGTAGAACCTGTCTTCCCGCCAATGGCTGAGCCAGCTCGAAAAATTACGTGGAAAGCCTTGCGTTTTGGTATCTATGGATCCCGGGTTTGCAGGTGCCATTTTCTGGTACCATGGGATGGTGTTGCCCTGTCCGCGCGGAGACAATTCGTTCGGACCGGGCCGCCGGCGGAGGGGCACCATCCTCCGGACCGGCGTTGGAAAGGGTCTTGCAGTAATATGATGCCGCTCATCCGGTTCGAACCATCCCGCAGGAAGCGCCGGCAAAAAAACGCGCTTCTGTGTGCTGGTTCACAGGGACGTGCGCATGTTTGCGGTATTCTGAAGTTTTTTACCGGCCACGTCGAACCACTCACCCCGTTTTCCCGACCAACTCTGCGAGACGACCATTGATTGCGACACAGGCATCAGACGAAACCCTGATCGCCCGGATCGCTCAAGGCGACCGGCTCGCCATGCAGGTGCTGTACGGACGGCACCATGTCAGGGTGTTCCGCTTCGGACTCAGGCTCGTGCGGAACGAACAGGTTGCGGAAGACCTTATCAGCGATGTCTTCCTTGATGTATGGCGTCAGGCTGGCAAGTTCGAGGGCCGATCCGCCGTCTCGACCTGGTTGCTGGCAATCACGCGATTCAAGGCCTTGTCTGCGTTGCGGCGCAGGAAGGATGTCGAGTTGGAAGAGGAGGCCGCTAACGCGATCGAGGACACGTCCGATGATCCGGAAGTGGTGGTGCAGAAGAAGAACACCGGAGACGCATTGCGCCGATGCCTGACAGCGCTTTCGCCAGAGCACCGGGAGATCGTCGATCTCGTCTACTACCACGAGAAGTCCGTGGGAGAGGTGGCCGACATCGTCAAGATTCCGGAGAATACGGTCAAGACGCGCTTGTTTTATGCGCGCAAGAAACTGGCCGAATTGTTGACCGCGGCTGGCATTGAGCGAGGCTGGCCATGATGGCATTGAGCAGGCAGATGCAGGAGCACGACCCCAGCGAGATCGAACTCCTGTTGCCTTGGTATGCGGCCGGTACGCTTGATAGCAACGACATCAAGCGCGTCGAGGAGGCTTTGGTGCGCGATCCCGCGATCGCCCGCCAATATGCCGTGATCCAGCATGAATATGCCGAGACCATCGCGCTCAACGAGAGCCTGGGCGCGCCGTCGATGCGGGCGATGCAGAAGCTGTTCGCCGCGATCGATGCAGAGCCGGTGCAGGCAGCGACCGTTTCGCGCGGCGTCGGGCGCCGGCTGCTCGGCTTCCTCGACGGCCTGTCGCCGCGCGCGCTGGCCTGGTCGGCAAGCTTCGGCATCCTGCTCGTGCTGGTGCAGGCAGGCATCATCGCCGCTGTGCTGATGCGCAGCCAGCCGGCTGCCTACCAGACGGCCTCGTTCGATGCGCGCGAGCGGCTCGCCCAGGCCCCGATGAATGCGCCGATGAGCGCGGCACCGTTGACCCGCGCGCTCGGACCGCAGCCGAGTGCCGCTCCGGTGCACGTGCTGGTGCGGTTCGCGCCGGATGCGCGCGTCTCCGACATCACGGCGCTGCTCAATAACTATCAGGCCACGATCATCGACGGCGCCAAGGGCGGCATGTTCACGCTGCAGTTCGACGAGCGGGCGCTGTCGAAAGACGATGCTGACAGCCTGATCGCCCGCCTCAAGCGTGAGAAGATCGTGAACCTTGCGGTGGCCACGCCATAACGATTTGCAGGGCTCAGCGGCCGTCCACGTTTTCGTGAACGATCGAAAAAAATCGCCGGCCAGTTTGAACGTGGATCATGTCGCCGGCGACAGAACCGATGTGGGAGCGGGAAAACCCTCCCAGGCTATATCCGGCGCGAGCGCCCATCCACCCTAAGCGCCAATATGGCTAGACCCGTCCGGTTGTCCCCCCGGGCGGGTCTTTTATTTTTCTCGCGGCTTTCAGGTTTGCGCCCCGCATGGCGATGGCGCGCCGATATTACCCGGCGCGTAATCGTAATTCATTCCCGGTTCGACGATTTTGGCTTCGTACCTTACACGGAGCACTGATCATGAGATCCTTTCAAAAACTTGCGGAAGATTACATCGAGGTCTGGAATGCGCGCGACGCGCGACAGCGGCACGCGCTTCTCGCGGCCACCTGGACCGAGGATGCGGCCTATGCCGATCCCCTCATGCGCGGGGACGGCAGGCCTCAAATCGACGGCCTGATCGCCGCCGTGCACGAACGCTTCCCGGACTTTCGGTTCAGCCTGCTTGGCGCCGCCGACGGCTACGGCGACGTCGTTCGCTTCTCCTGGGGCCTCGGACCGGACGGCGGCGAGGCCGTGGTCAAGGGGACTGACTTCATACGGCGCACCGGCGACCAGATCGCATCAGTCACCGGCTTCATCGACCAACTGCCGGAGTGAACATGCAACCGATCCGCAAGCCGTTCGTCCAGGCCGGGGACGAGACCAATCTTTACGTCCAGGACTGGGGCTCCGGCCGTCCGATCGTCTTTCTATCCGCATGGACATTCAACTCGTCCGTGTGGGGCGAATATATCAACGCGCTGACCGACGGAGGTCACCGCTGCGTGGCGTTGGACCGCCGCGGGCACGGCCGCTCCGAGGCCCCCTGCAGCGGCTACGATGTGGACACGCTGGCGGACGATGTCAGCGCCGTGTTCGAGCAGCGGGATCTGAGCGATGCAATTCTGGTCGCTCATTCCATGGGGTCGATCGAGGCGGTGCGCTATCTGGCGCGCCATGGCGTCGGGCGGGTCAAGAAGCTCATTCTGATCGCCCCGACGACGCCCTTCCTCAAGCAGACCGTCGACAATCCTGACGGGATTCCACGCGAATTCATCGACGCGCAAATTCGATCGATCGGAGACGACTTCCCTAAATGGGTGCTCGAGAACGAAGGCCCGTTCTTCACCGAGGCGACGCTCGCCGAGACGCGCAACTGGATCAAGGCGATGATGCTGAGCGTCGCACTGCCGATCGCGCTCGAATGCCGTCGTACGATCGGCATGGCTGACACGCGGGGCGACTTAGCGGGGCTGGACGTGCCGACATTGATCGTGCAGGGCGACAAAGATGCCAGCGCTCCACTGGCGTTGACCGGCGTCAAGACCGAGAGGCTGATCCGCGGCAGCCGGCTCATCGTCTACGAGGGAGGGCCGCACGGTCTGCCGCTGACCCACAGAGAACGCCTGCTGAACGACATGTCGTCGTTCATCGATAGCTGAGCAAAGGCAAGCCGGCAGACCTGCCGGCCATCTCGGCGGCTCCGTCCGGACCATGTCCGGGTTGGGATTTTGTCGAGTGGGTCGTGGTCTGCCGATTTGGCCTTGGGCGCAATCTGCCGAACGCGCCTTTCATCATTTTTGCTCATCCCTGCAAGGCCCGGTTGTTTTACCGGTTGCGCTACTACGCAGGCGTTGCGCAATCACGCCGACAGGCGCGAGAAGCCGTCGAAAAATCCGCGCGAATACGGTGACTCGGCGGAAAGTTCCGTCGCTTGCTAGACTTTGTTAACCTTTTCCACAAAATACTCGCATTACGTCAGTTTGATTCGTGCCGGTTGCGTCGCGTCCGTCTCTTTCCTTGCGGGCTTTTTATGACACATCGACCGGACGTGACTCGAACTCGCGCGCTATCTGCGCGCTGGTGCGCACTTGCCGAGAAGCGGTTGGAGCATCTGACCGAGTTGTTCGAGAGCGGCCGCTGGCGCCGCTACCACAGTGAACATGCCTTTCTCGAAAACATCCAGGAAGCGAAGCTGGCCGTGAAGAACTGGCGCGCGCTGTCGCTTGGCGAGCCGTTTACGCCGCGGCGGGACGGCTTCACGCTGACGGTCGCCGACGGCAGGCGGATGCTGGAGCCCGCAACGCCGGGTGAGATTGAGGCATCCGAGAGCTACCAGCAGCAGATCGTGCTCGCGCCGACGATCGAGACCGTGATCGCGGAGTCCGACATCATCGTGCCCGACGACATCATGATGTCCGAGGGGATCGTGGCGCCGGGGATCGCGCCGCTTGCACCCGGTATCGACATGGCAGCCCTGGAGCAGGCGCTCAGCGTCAACCTCGAAGAGGCTGAAACGGAGGAGACTGAAATGCCGGTGTTCGATCTCGACGAGATCGCGCGCCGCTATCCGGCGCTGCGCCTCGCGCTGTAACGGCCTCAGCGGCTGACATTGCCGCTCAGCATCACCTGCGCATGGCGCTCCGCGCCGTCTTGCGTCAGGTCAGATGTGACCGGCTTGATATGATCGAGCCCGACCACCGCGCCGCGCGGCGTTCCTGACATCAGGTTGTTGCTGACGAGCGCGGTCCCGCCGCCCGGGGCGACCGAGACGCCGATGCCAACGAGCGCGTTGCGGATCACATTGCCTGAGATCGCCACGTCGCGCAGATATTTGCCCCAGCCGGCGACGATGCCGCAGAAGGGCGCATTCTCGATCACATTGCCAGACACCGCGGTGTCAGCTTCCACATAGATGCCAATGCCGGCGTCATCATCCGGCGCGGTGCCGATCGGCCGCTTCGGGATCAGATTGCGAATGATGTTGCCCTGGACCACGGCGAGGCGGCCACCCTCGTTGAAATTGCAGACCGAGACGCCGAAGGCGGCGCCGTCGACCGTGTTGTTGGCGATCACGGCGCCTTCGAAGGCAAATTCCGAATAGAGCGCGACTTCGCGGACATCGCTGACGCTGTTGCCAACGATCTGGATGTTCGAGGCCGAATTGCCGCGCACGGCGGAATAGTCGCAATTCCTGATCCGATTGCCGCGCACGATCACGTTGCCGGCGCGAAAGGCGTTGATGGCGTTGCCGTACTGTCCGGAGCCGCCGGGACCGGCCTTGATGTTCTCGATCCGATTGTCTGTGACCATCGAGCCGTCATCGCCGATCGCGGTGCGCAGGATCTCGATGCCGTTGTCGCTGGTCCCGATAATGGTGTTGCGCGACACGATCAAACCGGCCGCATCGAAGGAGACGATCGCGGTCGAGGCGATGTTGCTGATGATGTTGCCGCTGACCTCGCCCGAGATTTGCTCGAGCCAGATGCCGGCACCGCCGGCATTGCTGATCTCGCCATCGATGATGTGGACGTCGCGGCCGCCGAGGCAATGGATCAGCCCGCGGCGCGCGGGCAGGGGGATGTTTGCACCATCGAGCGAAAGCCCGCTGAGGCCGATATGGCCGGCGCCCTCGCTGAGCAGCAGGGATGGGCCGCCGCCGGTGAAGACCAGCCTGGTCGCGCCGCGCACGCCGACGAGCTGGCTGCCCTCCGCAAGGCGCAGCATCGAGCTGCGATAGACGCCGGGCGGCAATGCGAGCGGCATCTGCGCGCGGGCGGCCTCGTCGATCGCGCGCTGCAGCGCGCGGGTCTGGTCATCGGGGCTGTTCGGCCTGACGCCATATTGCGTGGCGTCGCGGCCGAGCGTGGAGATCAAGGGGGTTGCGCGCGCCGGCTCGGCCGGCAGCGCCAGCGCGCCGGCCGCACCTGCCGCAGAGGCGCCCAACAGCGTGCGGCGATTGATGTCCATGGCGTGCGCTCAAGCAAAAAGCGATGTGTCGCCACCACTTAAGCAGAAACCCTCAATCCTCATGGTGAGGACGAGCACGTGCGCATGGGATTGTTACAGGTAGGGTTAAATCTTTACCCGCTGGCGGATCAGTAGCGGGTTCCGTCCTTGTGGAAATATCCATCCGCAGTGGCATGCAGATCGATATCCGGATAATGGCACTCATCGTTGCCGTCGACAGCAGGACCGACCTCCAGCACGCGCGCCGGGGCGCTGGACCGGTTCTGCAGGTGATGGCCGTTGGCCACGCCGGGCTGGAAGGCCGCGCAATCGCCGCGCCTCAGCGTCTCCTCGCGCCCGTCAGTCACCAGCACGACCTCACCGTCGACGACGTAGACGAACTCCTCCGCTTCGGTGTGCCAATGGCGCTGGCTCGACCAGGCGCCCGGCTGCAATTCCAGCAGGTTGATGCCGAGCTGAGTCAGGCCTCCGGCTTTCGCGAGCCGGCGACGAAACATGTTCGTGCAGGGAAGATCGAACGGCGCGGGGTAGCGCGAGCCTGACAAGATCGGGGCCGCATCGACATCGAGTTTTGTCATTCCTGTCTTCCTCGTTCGGTTTCCGCGATGACGGGCCAAGGCGCCCGCGGTGTCACCGTGTGGGATGCCTGCCGGGTCAGCTTCACCAGCTCCATCAGCATGGCCTCGCCGGCGTCGACCAGCGCCTCCAGCGTGATGCGCGCGCTGCCGTGCCGAAGCGCGGTGCCCGGGCGGGCGAGCTGCGGAACGTGGATGAAGGCGGCCAGGCGCGGCCCATTCTCGGCCTGCGTCGCCTCGATCGCGCGCCAGCTCAGATAGTTGCAGAGATAGCTTCCGGCGTCGCGCGAGGGCCGGGCATCGATGCCGGTCGCGCGCGCGGCGCCGAGCAGCTTGGTCATGTGCGGACCGAAGCAGCAGCGGATGCGCGCCTGAGACGATCGCGCCCTTGCGGGCGACGGTGCGATCGGCGTCGGGGAATGTGGTGGTGACCGCGTTGCGGGCGCGGGTCTCGATCCGCAAATGGGCGGTGCGCGACGCGAGGCCGAACATCAGCATCGCATGGGGACGCTGGCTTGCGATCAGCTCGGGCAGCTCGCGGTCCACGGTGCGGTAGGTGACGTGGAAGATGTGGCTGGTCAGCTCGATGCCGTCGAGCGCGGGCCGGCGCAGTGCCGTCAACCGCTCGACTAGCGGAATGGTCGGGTTATAGGGCGCACCGGGAAAAGGGCCGAAGCCGGTGAGGAGGATGCGGAGCGGCCGGGTCATAGCAACCTCATGGCGATCTCATTGCAGCAGCTCGGCCAGCCGTTCGGCCGCGATGGCCGGGGTGACCTGGCCGTCGGCGACCTCGGCCTCGAGCTTCCGCACCCTGCCGCGGATCGCAGCATCGGTGCGCAGCCGCGCCATGAGGCGTTGCTCCAGCATCGACCACATCCATTTCACCTGCTGGTCGCGCCGGCGCTGGGCGAACTCGCCCGAGGCCGTCATGGCCTTGCGATGTTCGATCACCTTCTGCCAGAGCTCGGCAATCCCGGTGCCTGCCATCGCCGAATACGTCACGACCGGCGGATGCCAGTGCTCGGAGCGGGGGCTCAGCAGATGCAGCGCGCCACGATAGTCGGCGGCGGTGATCCTGGCGCGCTTGAGATTGTCGCCGTCGGCCTTGTTGATCGCGATCATGTCGGCGAGCTCGACCAGGCCCTTCTTGATGCCCTGCAGCTCGTCGCCGCCGCCGGGCAGCATCAAAGCCAGGAAGAAATCGGTCATGTCGCAGACCGCGGTCTCGGACTGGCCGATGCCGACGGTCTCCACCAGGACCACGTCGAAGCCGGCGGCCTCGCAGAGCAGCATCGCTTCGCGGGTCTTGGCCGCGACGCCGCCGAGGGTGCCGGACGAGGGCGAGGGCCGGATGAAGGCCTGGTCGGAGGCCGACAGCTGCGCCATCCGCGTCTTGTCGCCGAGGATCGAGCCGCCGGTGCGGGCCGAGGAGGGATCGACCGCCAGCACCGCGACCTTGTGGCCCTGCGCGATCAGATACATGCCGAGCACGTCGATCGTGGTCGACTTGCCGACGCCCGGCGAGCCGGTGATGCCGACGCGGATCGCCTGTCCGGTGTGCGGCAGCAGCGCCTGCACCAGCGCGCGCGCCGCGGCCTGATGGTCGGCGCGGCGGCTCTCGACCAGTGTGATCGCCCGCGCCAGCGCCGCGCGGTGGCCCGCGTGGAGATCGCGGGCGAGGGCTTCGATATTCAGAGGCGAAGTGTTCATGCCCTGCTTTACAACGCGAGACGCGTATCAGGCGAGAGGGCGGATGCTCAATTGCACTGCGGAAATGCGCGCCTCAATTCGGGGCGCACAGGTCCTTTGCCTGCAGGTCCGAAACGATTTTCGACGACGGGTCATGGCACGGTGATGCCGCAGCCTGCCGTGCATCGTCAGGCCTGCCCTCCGCGAGCAGAACGAGCGCCAGCGTTCCCTGGACGTCGGGCTTGAAACTGGACGGCAGCAGCTTGTCAAACGCCGGTTGCTGGGTCAGCGCAATCCGCAACTCGCGCTCGGCCTCTGCCAATTTCGGCTCCCTCAGCAGGAACAGCGCCTTGTAAAAGTGCGAGCGCGGATCGGCCGGATATTTGCTGAGATACCACCAGACGGCGGCCTCATGCAGATCGGACGGCTTTTTCGGCAGATAATCCGAGGGAATGAGCTGTTGCGCCGGCTCGAGCGGAGCCGGCACCAGCACGGCGTGAACCGTGATGCCGGCTTCGACGGCCCCAATTGTCGCGCCCGCCGCGCCAAACAGGACAATGACGATTGCGGTCCGGCGGAACGGCGGCAGCAGGTCGACCTCGCGCCACAGTTCCGAGAGGAAGTAGGCCGCAATGCCGCCGGCTAAGGCGCCCACCGCATGAGCCGCGTAGTCGATCTTGCCGTGCTGGAGCGCCGAGGCCAGCGGGAGCAGCGAGGGAATCAGAACCTGGAACGCCCTTCGCTGCAATTCGGCGCGAAGCTGTTTGTTGGTGTAGCGGAAGCTGACGACGAGGATGGCCGCGAACAAACCCATGATGGCGCCGGATGCGCCGACCGACACCAGATTGCGGGGATTGATCAGCAAGGAGCCGCAGGCGCCGCCAAGCCCACCAATGACGAACATCGCCGCGAACCACAGCCGCCCGATGGTGCGTTCGAGGATCGTGCCGGCGAGCAGCAGCACCAGCCCGTTCAGACCCAGATGAATCGGATTGGCGTGCAGCAGCGGACTGGTGAACAGGCGCCACCATTGGCCATGCTCGAGAACCAGCGCCTGCTGAAGCCCGCCAAAGGCAACCAGCGTCTTGATGTTCGGCGCGAACGATTCGACCGAGGCGTCGACCGCGAAAACCACCTCGGCGGCGAAGATCAGGGCCAGAACAGCGAGCAGGCAAAATGTGACGTAGGGACGCGTTTTCGGCGGCAACGCGACGCTGAGCGGCGGCCCATGATCGACCGGGGTTGGAAGGGCTGCTGCTTCGCTCATGCACTGTCCGACGGATTGGGTGGACTATAAGCGGACGGGCGTGCAGGCGACAAGAGCCGGTTGTTTGCCGCGGGGCTTGCAGCTATTGATCGTTCGCATCCGTCGTCGACCTGGCGCCGCCGAAGATGCGCTGGCCCTCCGGCGAGAGCATGGGCTTCAGCGTCTCCCACGGCACGAAAGCGATATATTCGCCCTCGGCGTAGGGGCCGACCTCATAGGGCGAATAGTGGAAAGTGAGGCCGGAACTCTTGTGGGCTTCAGTGGAAGGCGCCAGCGTCACCGCGCCGATCTTGAGCAGCGCCGGCTTGACGTTGCCGAGCCACTCGTCGGTCGCGGTCTCCGTCGCGTCGCGCTTCTTCTTCTGGTCCTTCAGCGAGGTGATGACGGCCTCGCGCATCGCTTTCATGGTCGGGCCGTTGTCGGCGGTCTCGGTGAAGAAGGGACGAATGCTGATGCGCTTCTTCTCGGTCCTGTCCCACAGGATGGTGTCGACCGTGCTGTTCGGATGCGCGCCATGGGTGTCCATGTAGTCATTGCGGAGCACCGAGACATAGCGGTCGGCGACCACGGAGCGCTGCTGTATGTGCGCTCAAAACTCCAGCCGTTCTCCTTGAAGAATTCGGGATCCTGTTTCAGTTCGGCCGCGGCATCCGCAGCGCTCTTGGCGATCCATCGCCGGCCTTCAGCCAGGCAATTCGCCGCCAGTGCCGGATCGGCCTTGATCTGTGTGTCGAGGAACACGTTCGCCTCGATCGCCTTGACCTTGATTGCCGCGTCAGGCCTGGGATCGGCGGCGAACGCCGGCGCGAGCGAGAGGATGCCGAACAGCAGCGCGAATGTGAATCTTGGCAGACATGAATAGCTTGATCCGATTTTTGATGATCTGTGCGACTATATGAAGCAAAGGTTCAAGCGCGATCGACATGCGCGGTCATCTTTACGTGTCGATGGTGAAACTGCTGCGACCTTGAATTGCAGGTGTTGATCAGGTAGCGTCCGCGCGGATTTTGATCGTATCGAGTTTGGCCAGGAGCCACCGATGTTGAGCAGAATTTCTCTTCTTCGCATGATGGCAATCGCGATCGCGGTCACCTGTGTTCATATCAGTGCGCAGGCGGAAGACAATCCGGGTGCGAGCGAGGCGAACAAGCCGGCCGAGAGCCAGGATACGACGTCGACCGCGCCGGTGGTCGACAAGATCGATGTCCGGCCAGGCGATCGCTGGACCTATCAGGTCATCGACGATATCACCGGCGAGACAAAATCAACTGTCGTGCACACGGTCACCGAGATCAAGGACAAGACGTACAGCGTGCAATCGACCTTCACGCCCTATGGTCAAAGCGTCAGCAGCAGCGCGCTGCAGGTTTTCGACGAAAACTGGAACCTGCTCGAGGATCAACTCTGGACGCAAAATCCGGCCAATCCATCGACCGGAATTCAGCTCCCCCTCAAGCTCGGCGCTGAGTGGAAGGTGCACCTCACGTCAAACAGGAAGAACCCGCCTGAAGTCCATTTCAACATCGATGCGACCGCGAAGGTTCTGGCCTATGAGCCTGTCATATTGAAGTTCAACAAGAGCTATGATGCGTTCAAGCTCGAGGTCGACGAGACGTTGACCAACAGTGCGACGCCATCATCCGTCATCACGAGCAAGGTGACGATGTGGTTTGCGCCGACCGTCAATCGCTATGTCAAGCGGATCGTCGAAACCCGCATCAACGACCGACTGCAGTCGCGAGGCATCGAAACGATGATCGCCTATGCGCGCCGCCACGACGACAATTGAGAGCGCATGGGCCGCGAGCCCCTGAGCGTTGCCGCCGGCATGACGGGGCATGTCGGATCGGAGCTACAAGAATAACGGCGTATTACTCTGCCGCCTCGCTGTGGCCGAGCCGGGCGTTGAGCTTGTGGATCAGCTCCTCGGCGGCATCCGCGATCACGGTGCCGGGCGGGAAGATCGCCTCCGCACCGGCTTGATAGAGCGCATCGTAATCCTGCGGCGGTACCACGCCGCCGATGATGATCATGATGTCCTCGCGGCCCTGCTTCTTCAGCGCAGCCTTCAGCTCGGGCACCGCCGTGAGGTGCGCCGCCGCGAGCGACGATACGCCGAGGATATGCACGTCGTTCTCGACCGCCTGCCGCGCTGCTTCGTCGGCGGTGGCAAACAGCGGCCCGATATCGACGTCGAAGCCGATGTCGGCAAAGGCTGTGGCGATCACCTTCTGGCCGCGGTCATGGCCGTCCTGGCCGATCTTGGCGACCAGGATGCGCGGGCGGCGGCCCTCGGCGTCCTCGAAGGCGTCGATCAGCGCCTGCAGCTTCCCGACCTTGATCAGACATGCTGGCGGCCTCCCGCTTGTAGACGCCGGTGATGGACTTGATCTCGGCGCGATGGCGGCCGAACACCTTCTCCATCGCCTCTGAAATCTCGCCGACGGTGGCTTTCGCGCGCGCCGCGTCGATCGCCAGCGCCAGCAGATTGCCGTTGCCGTCGCCGGCCGAGCGCGTCAGCGCGGCCAGCGCCGCATCGACATCCGCCTGCTTGCGCTCGCCCTTCAGCCGCGACAGCTTGTCGATCTGCAGCCGGCGCACGGTGGAATTCTCGACCTTGAGCACGTCGATCGCGGCCTCGTCGACCGGCTTGTATTTGTTGACGCCGATCACCGCCTGGCGTCCGGCATCGATGCGGGCCTGGGTCTTGGCCGAGGCTTCCTCGATGCGCAGCTTGGGCACGCCGGCCTCGATCGCCTTGGCCATGCCGCCGAGCTCCTCGACCTCCTGGATATGGCCCCAGGCCTTGGCCGCGAGGTCACGGGTCAGCCGCTCGACGTAATAGGAGCCGCCCCAGGGATCGATGATGCGCGTGGTGCCGCTCTCCTGCTGCAGGAACAGCTGGGTGTTGCGCGCGATCCGTGCCGAGAAGTCGGTCGGCAGCGCCAGCGCTTCGTCGAGCGCGTTGGTGTGCAGCGACTGCGTGTGGCCTTGGGTTGCCGCCATCGCCTCGATCGCGGTGCGCATCACGTTGTTGAAGACGTCCTGCGCGGTCAGCGACCAGCCGGAGGTCTGGCAATGCGTGCGCAGCGACAGCGAGCGGGGATCTTTCGGGTTGAATGGCTTGAGCAGCTTCGCCCACAGCAGCCGCGCCGCGCGCATCTTGGCGACTTCCATGAAGAAGTTCATGCCGATGGCCCAGAAGAACGACAGCCGCGGCGCGAAGCGGTCGACGTCGAGGCCTGCGGCAATTCCAGCGCGCAGATATTCGACGCCGTCGGCCAGGGTATAGGCGAGCTCGAGGTCCTGCGTCGCGCCGGCCTCCTGCATGTGATAGCCGGAGATCGAGATGGAGTTGAACTTCGGCATCTTCTGCGAGGTGTAGGCGAAGATGTCGGAGATGATCCGCATCGAAGGCGTCGGCGGATAGATGTAGGTGTTGCGCACCATGAACTCTTTCAGAATGTCATTCTGAATGGTGCCCGACAGCTTCTCCGGCGGCACGCCCTGTTCCTCGGCCGCGACCACGAACAACGCCAGGATCGGCAGCACCGCGCCGTTCATGGTCATCGACACGCTCATCCGGTCGAGCGGGATACCCGAGAACAGCGTGCGCATGTCGTAGATGGAGTTGATCGCAACGCCGGCCATGCCGACATCGCCGGCGACGCGCGGATGATCGCTGTCATAGCCGCGATGGGTGGCGAGATCGAAGGCGACCGAGAGGCCTTTCTGACCGGCCGCGAGGTTGCGGCGATAGAAGGCGTTGGAATCCTCCGCCGTCGAGAAGCCGGCATATTGCCTGACCGTCCAGGGCTGGTTGACATACATGGTCGGGTAGGGGCCGCGCAGGTAGGGCGCGATGCCGGGCCAGGTGTCGAGGAAGTCGATGCCGGCGAGGTCCGCCTCGCCATAGGCCGGTTTGACCAGAATGCCTTCGGGCGTCAGCCAGGGTTCAGCGCTACCTGTCGGAGTTGGCGCGGCGGTGGGGGCGAAGGCGATTTCGGCGAAGTCAGGAATGCGGCTCATGGCGTCCATCTCGGCAAATGGCGGATGCCGGTTTGATCCTAATCATGATCCGGATGCTGATGGCTCGATATGGTCGCCATCTTCTCCGGTCCGTAATTCTGCATTGTCGTCTGGCTCGGCAGGTTGGAAATGCCGACCACCCAGCCGAGGCGGGATTCGGTGCCGTATTGGCGCGTCGGGATCACACGGTCGGGCCGGTCGAAATTGCCCGTCATGATCTCGATGCGCGGCCCGTCGATGCGACCGAAGCCGAGCGGCGTGCCGCAGGCGGCGCAGAAGAAACGCTCGGCGATCGAGGAGGAGCGGAACGCGGCCGGCTGACCGCGTGTCCAGGCGAAGTGCTCGCGGTCGATCTCGGCAAAGGAGGCGAACGGTGCGCCGGATGCTTTCTGGCACATCCGGCAATGACAGATGCTGACCTTGCCGGGCGCGGTGTTGAACGCAAAGCGGACGGCGCCGCATTGGCAGCCGCCGGTCAGGAGGGGATTGGTGGCGTCGGTCATGCTCACTCCAGATGGGTATAAGCGTCGTCGAGCATCGCGAGCGCGTCGCTGCCGGCAAAGACGAAGCCACTGATGCCGGCGCCGCGCAGGTCCGCCTCCTGTTCGCCGGGACGGCCTGCGAGATAGATATGTCGCGCGCCGGCCGCGTGCAGGGCCTTGGCCGCGGCGATTGCGTCGCTGGCGTAGACCTTATCGGACGAGCACAGGCAGGCGAGGGGAGCACCGGAGGCTTTGAACGCGGCGGCGAGCGCCGTCGCCTCCGATGATCCTGCCTTTAAAGATCCTTGGCCTTCGATCGCCGCGATACCGCCGGCCTCGAAGAAGCTGCGGGCAAAGGTCGCGCGCGCGGTGAAGTCGGCCGGCGAGCCGAGATTGGCGAGGAACACGGATGGCCGCTTGCCGCTGCTCTTGAGCTGCGCATCGGAACGATCCCGCAGCCGCTCGAACGGCTCAGCGAGCCGCATGGGGGCAAGCGCAGCGAAGCTGACGGCCGCCGTGCCGGTCTCGACCTGCGCAGCCGGGGCGGCGCCGGCATTTCGACTGCGACGTCAGCCTCGCTCGAGATTGGGAAACTCGCTGGCACCGGTCAGCACGAAGCGGCGCTTGGCGACGTCGGCGTCGCGCGCCTTGCGCGTGGCTGCGACCTTGCTTTGGATCAAGCCGTGCTGAAGTGCCGCAAACACGCCGCCGGTCTTCTCGATCTCCTGGAACAGCGCCCAAGCCGTTTCGCACAGCTCCTGCGTCAGCGTCTCGATGCCGCCGGCGCCGGCGGCGGGATCGGTCACCTTGGCGAGGTTGGACTCTTCCAGAAGGATGAGCTGGGTATTGCGTGCCATCCGCCGGGCGAAGGCATCGGGCAGCCCGAGCGCCAGCGTATGCGGCAGCACCGTGATCGCGTTGGCGCCACCGAGCCCGGCCGCGAATGTCGCGATGGTGGCGCGCAGCATGTTCACATAAGGGTCGCGCTGCGTCAGCATGCGCCATGCGGTCTCCGCGGCGACAAAGGCCGGCTTCGGTGCCAGCCCACAGGCGGCTTCAACGCGCGCCCAAAGCAGGCGCAGAGCGCGGAATTTCGCAGTCGTCAGGAACTGGTCGGCGTCGGCGCTGAGCCGGAACGAGAGCGCATCGCGCGCCGTATCAAGCGCAATGCCGCCGGCCTCCAGCATACGCAGATAGGACACCGCCACAGCGAGCGCGAACGCCAGCTCCTGCGCTTCGGAGCCGCCGGAATCGTGGGCCGGCCGTCCGTCTGCCAGCACGAGCTTCTGCCTGAAGCCACGGTCAATCAGGCCCCGGACCACCTTTGCGAAAGGTTTCGCCATCTCAGGCCATGGCGCCGGGGCGCTGCCGCGAACGGCGAGGGTGGAAAGCGCCTGATAGTTGATGCGAAGATCGACCTTGGCAGGATCGATCCGCTGGGCTTCGATCAAGGCCGCAAGCGTCTCGCCGGCGTTGCCGCGCCCGACCACGGGATTGAGAGCGATCGCGATGCCGGCGTCGAGCATGACGCCGTCGAACAGCCGCTTCAGCGTGTCCAGTTCGGCGTCGGCAACGCCGAAGCCGCGCGCGCCCGCACCTCCGGCAAATTCGATGTCGAGCCCGGTCGCACCGTTTTCGAGATCGGTCAGGATCTGGGCATTGGCTCTGGCGGGATCGGGATGGTCGACCCGCTGCATGATCTGCCAGGGCGCGCCGGCAGCCCGGCCCACGACCCGGGAGGAACCTTTGGCGCGCGGATAGATCGGCTGGATTGTGATGCCGTCATAGCTCTTGCCGACGAGCTTCTCGTACGGTGCCCCCTTCAGCACGCCATCGACCAGCTTGCGCCACTCGCCCTCGGTGGCCGGCGCGAAATCGGCTGCAAGCCGCAGATCTCCGCACAGATCTTGGCGCTGATCGTCGGTCACCTCTGTCATTCCTTAGCGTCTCCCGAGGCGCATCTTCAAAGCCTTTGTTCGCTGCAAAATGCCACGTCGCGGCGGCCAAGCCAAACGGTTGTTTCGGCTCAGGTCTTTCTTAACAGCGGTCCGGCAGCCGGACGATTCCGTCAGACGAAACGCTGCTCAGCGCCTCGCGCAGGGAACGTCCGGCGATCACCCGATCGGGCGCGATCTCGGTGAGCGGGACCAGCACGAAGGCACGCTCGAACAGCCGAGGGTGCGGCAAGGTCAGCTCCGGCGTATCGAGCGCGATATCGTCATAGGCGATCAGGTCGAGATCGAGCGTACGCGGGCCCCAGCGGGTCTCCCGCGCGCGGTCGCGTCCGAACGCCCGCTCGATGTCCTGCAAGACCGCGAGCAGCGCGTGCGGCGCGAGACCGGTCTCGATCGCGATGCAGGCGTTGACGAAGGCCGGCTGTTCGACGCCGCCCCAGGGCGGGGTCTCATAGTCGGAGGAGCGTGCGGTCAGCGTCGCCTGCGCCTGCCGGCAGATCGCATTGATCGCGCGTGGAAAGATGGCACTTGTGTCACCGACATTGCCGCCGAGAGCAATCAGCGCGCTCGCCATTCTCGTAATCTCAGGGCTGCCGCGTGCGCGTCAACACCACGCCGACATCTTCGAAGATCGCGGCGATCGGCGCGTGCGGCTTGTGCACGGTGACCTTGACGGCGCGGATGCGCGGGAACGCGGCGAGGATGGCGTCGGCCACCGCGCCGGCAGCGCGCTCGAGCAGGTAGTAATTGGTGTCCTTGAAGGCGGAGGTCGCGGTCGTCACCACGTTGGAGTAGGAGACCGTATCGGACAGGCGATCGGTGCGCGAGGAGTCCGACAGGTCGATATCGAGATCGAGATCGATCACGAAGCGCTGGCCGACTTCGCTTTCATGCTCCATCACGCCATGGCGGGCGTGGATCAGGATTCCCTTGATGAAGATGGCGTCGCTCATCGTTTCTGCGCCTCGATTGCGCTGGCAATGCGCAGCGCCTGCACGGTCTCCGCCACGTCATGAGCCCTGATAATCCCGGCGCCGCGCTGTGCGGCGATCAGATGCGCCGCGATCGAGCCGCCGAGCCGCGCCTGCGGCTCCGAGGGGATGACGGAGGCGATGAAGCGTTTGCGCGAAGCGCCGACCAGAAGCGGCAAGCCGAAGATGTCGAGCTCGTTCAGCCGCGCCAGCATCGTCATGCTCTGGGGCGGCGTCTTGCCGAAGCCGATGCCCGGATCGAGCACGATATGGCCGTCCGGAATGCCCGCTTTTGCGGCGATGTCGAGCGAGCGCTGAAAGAACGCGATCACATCCGCCATGATGTCGATCTCGGGATCGGCGCTATCGCGATTATGCATCACGATGACAGGGACATTCCGTTCGGCCACCAGCGGTGCCATCTCGGGATCGCGCTGCAGGCCCCAGACGTCGTTGGCGATCTGCGCCCCCTGGTCCAGCGCGAAGCGGACGACGTGCGCCTTCATGCTGTCGATCGACACCGGCACGCCGAGCGCGACGAGGTCGGCGAGCACCGGGCGGAGCCGCGTCATTTCATCCTCGGCCGAGACCGCTTCCGCGCCGGTATAAGGCCGGGTGGATTCGGCGCCGATGTCGATGACATCGGCACCTTCGAAGATCATCCGCCTGGCCTGGGCGAGCGCGCGTGCCGGCGTGGTGAAATTGCCGCCGTCCGAAAACGAATCCGGTGTCACGTTGAGCACGCCCATGACCGCGGGATACGACCGCTCCAGCCACACGCGCAGCAGCGGATGCACGACTGCGGCGGTCGCAGAACCCTGGCTTTGCGATGCGGCGCTCATGCAGCGGCTTTGCGCGGTCCCTGCAGCGGAGTCAAGCTTAAGGAAATCGCAATCCGGGATTGTGGTGGGTAAATGTTGCTCTGCCGGGTAGCCGCACTGCAGTCCGGGCCGCCGCAGGCGACCTTCACCAACGGATCTTCAATAGCTGATTTTGGGCTCCAGCTTGCGCGCCTGCTCGATCATGTGTCCGATCGACTTTTCCGACGGCAGGATGCGCACCAGCTTGCGCCTGGTGTTCACTTCCTTGATGTTCTGCGCGAGCCGCGCCGGATTGCGATACGCCAGTTCACGCACCGTGGTGACGCCGGCGGCGCGCACCAGACAGACCTTCGCCTTGCCCATGCCGGGAATCCGCATGTAGTCGGCGACATTGGCCCATTCCAGCAATTGCTGTTCGCTGATCGCGGTCTTGGCGGCCAGGGCCTTGCGCCCTTTCACGGTGCGCGCGGCCTCGAGCAATGCGTCGGTGGTCCGGATGCCCTGAGCTTTCAGCTTGGATGCGCAGAAGGTGCTCATGCCTTCAATATCTGAGATTGGATATGTCATGATACTCGACAAAAAGGGAAGGTTCTTCAGGCAAACTGGCTCAGGCCCGGCGTCCCCGCGACGATCGCGCTCATCTGGTCGGTTCCAATTTTGTCCCGGCCGAACCTGAAAAGTTCACGCGCCACGGCCCGGATGTCGGTGATCCCAAGACCGAGGCCCATGAGCTTGCCGCCGACTGCCATCAGACCGCCCCCCATCAGTCGCGAGAGTCCGCCACCCGTGCGCGACGCCGCAATCGCGGCCTCCGCGCCCGGTATTCCGTCGATCAATGCCTGGACCTGCTGTGAAGGTCCCTCATTCCTGAGGAAGCCGAGCATAATGCCGATGGTCTTCTCGGCCACAGCTCTATCGATGCCGGCCTTTGCGGCCAGCAGTCCAATCAACTCGTCCATATTGCCCCGTCGTCCTCAAACCCGGTCCCCCAAGACCGGTCGCCCGCACGAGCGTTCATCTTGATCATACGGGTTGCGAATTACAAGCGACGAGGGCGCGGCCTGGCGAATCGAATCACGATCGCGGCGCGAGTGTGGCTTCGCTGCAAGAGTAGCTGTGAAATTTGCGGATAGGTGCAGATGCAACACGAAGCGGTTGCGTTGCCGTCGCAAACGGATTTTCCATCCGCTTGGATGGAGGCGTTGACGCCGGTTTCAATGCCCATCAGATGAAAGTATGATCGCAGTGAATCCCTGAAAACGCGATGCGCGAAAGACGGACATCATGGCGGTATCCGGAACAACGTCTATTGACACGGACGAGAAGATTTTTATCGGCAAAGGCGAGGAGCAGGCTTGGCTGACGCTCGCGCTCGCCAATCGCCACGGGCTCGTCACCGGTGCGACCGGCACCGGCAAGACCGTCAGCCTGCAGGTCATGGCCGAAGGTTTCGCGCGCGCCGGCGTTCCCGTGTTTGCCGCCGATATCAAAGGCGATCTTTCGGGGATATCAGAGGTCGGTGAGGCCAAGGACTTCATCGTCAAGCGCGCGACGGAGCTTGGGCTGACGTTCCAGCCGGACCAGTTCACGACGGTGTTTTGGGACGTATTCGGCGAGCAGGGGCATCCGGTGCGCGCCACCGTCACCGAGATGGGACCGCTGCTGCTGTCGCGGATGCTCGATCTCAATGACGTGCAGGAAGGCGTGCTCAACGTGGCCTTCCGCGTCGCCGACGACAACGGCCTGACCTTGATCGACATGAAGGATCTGCGCGCGCTGCTCGATGCGATCGCGCCGGCCGATGGGCCAAAGAAGGCCGATGGCAGCGAGGATCCGCTGGCGTCGATCCGGCAGGCGGCGCGCACCTTTGGCAACGTCACGCGGGCGACCGTCGGCACCATCCAGCGTCAGCTTCTCGTGCTGGAGAACCAGGGCGGCAACCAGTTCTTCGGCGAGCCCGCGCTGGCATTGCAGGATTTCATGCGCACCGACCGTGACGGCCGCGGCGTCATTAACATTCTCGCCGCCGACCGGCTAATGCACAGCCCGCGGCTTTATGCCACGTTCCTGCTCTGGATGCTGTCGGAGCTGTTCGAGGTGCTGCCCGAAGTCGGCGACCTGCCGAAGCCGAAGCTCGTGTTCTTCTTCGATGAGGCGCATCTGCTGTTCGATGATGCGCCGAAAGTGCTGATGGACAAGATCGAGCAGGTGGTGCGGCTGATCCGTTCCAAGGGTGTCGGGGTCTATTTCGTGACGCAGAACCCGCTCGACGTTCCCGACAAGGTGCTCGGCCAGATGGGCAACCGCGTGCAGCATGCGCTGCGCGCCTTCACGCCGCGCGATCAGAAGGCGGTCGCAGCCGCAGCAGACACGTTCCGCCCAAATCCGAAGCTCGACACCGCGAAAGTCATCATGGAGCTCGGCAAGGGCGAGGCGCTGGTCTCGTTCCTGGAAGGTAACGGCACGCCTGCGATGGTCGAACGTGTGTTGGTGCGGCCGCCCTCGGCGCGGATCGGGCCTGTCACATCCGAAGAGCGCAAGACGATCATCGATCAGAGCCCGCTGAAGGGCAAATACGACACCGCGATCGACGCGGAATCCGCCTATGAGATGATCCAGAAGCGGGTTGCCGGCACGGCGGCGACGCAGCCGGGCGCATCCGGCGGCCTGCTGGACAAGATTGGTGACATTGCCGCCACCATCTTCGGCACCAACGTCAGGCGCGGCAGGCTGTCGACCGGACAGCTGATTGCGCGCAACGTGACGCGTTCCGTCACCAACAAGGTGGTAGGCGGGATCGCGGCCGATCTCGGCAAGGATGTCGCGGGGTCGATCGGCGGCTCGATCGGCCGTTCGATCGTTCGCGGCGCGCTCGGCGGATTGTTGCGGCGATGATGCACTGTCTTGCGTCGAACACGTGTGAGCTCGCTTGATGCCGAACCCACACCGTCAATTGAGATGGCCGTCGCTGCGCCTGCCGGTCGACGTCCTGTTCCTGATCTGCTGTGTCCTCCTGATCGGCGACGTGCTGGTTCCGGAGATCTTCGGCAGTGGCAAGAGCAAGGATTATCCACTCTGGTATTGGGCCGGCCAGCAAATATTGCAGGGCAAGGATCTCTATCCCAACGATCCGTCGGCGTATTTTGCCTTCATCTATCCGCCGCTGCCGGCGGTGCTGCTCGCCATTCCCGCCTGGTTCGGCAAAATCGTCCTCTACAGCGTGCTGTCGCTGCTGAACGTGGTGGCGTGGTGGATGACGGCGCAGCTCTCGCACGCGATGACGGGATCGGGCAGGACACCCAACCAGTGGCTCTATTTTCTGCCGGGCTTCGTCACCATCAGCTTCGTGTTCGATATGTTCGACCTCGGGCAGCCGAACCTGATGCTGCTGGCGTTGATGCTCTATGGCTTCTGGCTCATCACCGAACTGCGGCCATGGCTCGCGGGCAGCATGTTCGCGCTCGCGACTGCGATCAAGGTGTTCCCGGTCGCAGTGCTGCCTTATCTCATCTGGCGGCGACAATGGGCCGCGGCCATGAGCATGATCGTGTTCACGCTTGCGCTTTTGTACGTGGTGCCGGCGCCGGTGCGCGGCTTTGCGCACAATGCCGCGGAGTTGAAGACCTGGTACCAGGCCATGGTCGGATCGAGCTCGGAGAAAGGCTTCGGCCAGCGCGACGAGCAGAACTGGTCCTGGGTCAACCAGTCGATCATCGCGATGACCCATCGCTTGACGCGCCCGCTGAACTACATGCAGGATGATCCGACCAAGCCGGTGCCGGCGCGGACGATGAACATCGTCGACATCTCGTTCAAGGCGGCGAACCTCGTCGTGCTGGCGGTGTCGGGGCTGCTCGGCATCGGCTTTCTCCTGGTGATGCCGCGCAAGGAGCGACGCACGCCGCGCTCGGACGCCGAAGAGCTCGGCATCCTGTTGTGCCTGATGACGGTGGCCTCGCCGCTGGCGCGCCAATACTATTTCATGTGGCTGTTCTTCCCGATGACCGTGCTGATGCATCGCGCAGCCTTCGATCCGCGGCCGCGCGTGCGGCTCTGGACCTGGCTTGCGCTGGCGCTGTCGGGCATCCTGATGCTGCTGGCGCTGCCGCCGTTCCCGAAGGACCTGCAGGCCTGGGGCAACAATTTCGCCGCGACCGCCGTGATGGCCGGCGCGCTGGTGTGGCACATCCTGCATCCGCTGGGGGATGACGAGGCTGGCTCGCAAGTGCCGGCGGCGGTAGAATTACGGCAATAGTTCAGCTCAGGGAATCCGCGACCATGGCCAATGCGAAGCTCCAGTCCGTGCTCGAGCACATCGATGCCGACTTCAACAACAGCCTGGAACGGCTGTTCACGCTGCTGCGGATCAAGTCGATCTCGGCCGAACCGGCCTTCGCCGGCGACTGCCAGGCGGCCGCGGAGCATCTCGCCAAGGATCTCGGCACCATCGGCTTCGAGGCCAAGGTGCGGCCGACCGCGGGCCATCCAGCCGTAGTGGGAAAAAGCAACGGCCATAGCGGCGCGAAGCCGCACGTGCTGTTCTACGGCCATTATGACGTGCAGCCGGTCGATCCGCTCGATCTCTGGCATCGTCTGCCGTTCGAGCCTGTCGTCACCGACCATGCCGATGGCCGCAAGATCATCGTCGCGCGCGGTGCCGAGGACGACAAGGGCCAGCTCATGACCTTCGTCGAGGCCTGCCGCGCCTGGAAGGCGGTCACCGGCGCGCTGCCGCTCGACGTCACCGTGCTGCTCGAGGGCGAGGAGGAGGTCGGCTCGAAAAATTTCGTGCCATTCCTCCAGGCCAACAAGGACGAGTTCAAGGCCGATTTCGCCCTGGTCTGCGACACCGGCATGTGGGACCCGACCACGCCGGCGATCACGACCATGCTGCGCGGACTCCTCTATGAGGAGGTGAAGATCAAGGCCGCCAACCGTGACCTGCATTCCGGCCTGTTCGGCGGCGGCGCGCGCAACCCGATCCGGGTGCTGACGGAGGTGCTCGGCGGCCTGTTCGACGCCGACGGCCACATCACGCTGCCGGGCTTCTATGATGGCGTGAAGGACCTGCCGGCGGAGGTGCTCGCGCAGTGGAAGAAGCTCAATTTGACGCCGGAGAATTTCCTGAAGCCAATCGGGCTGTCGATCCCTGCCGGCGAGAAGGAGCGTCTCTTGATCGAGCAGGTCGCCTCGCGTCCGACCTGCGACGTCAACGGTATTGTCGGCGGCTATATCGGCGAGGGCTCCAAGACGGTGATCCCGGCGCATGCCTCGGCAAAGATCTCGTTCCGCCTGGTCGAAGGCCAGGACCCGCTGAAGATCCGCAAGACCTTCCGCGATTACGTCAAGGCCCGCATTCCTGCCGATTGCTCGGTCGAGTTCGAGGATCATTCCGCAGCGCCCGCGGTCGCGCTCGACTGGACCATGAAGCCGCTGGCGGCGGCGAAAAAGGCACTCACTGAGGAGTGGGGCAAGGAGGCGGTGCTGATCGGCTCGGGCGGCTCGATTCCGATCGTTGCAGATTTCAAGAATACGCTTGGGCTCGACTGCCTCTTGGTCGGCTTCGGTCTCGACGATGACAACATCCATTCGCCGAACGAGAAGTACGACCTGACGAGCTATCAGAAGGGTATCCGCTCCTGGGCCCGCATCCTCGCCGCGCTCGCGGAGGCGCCGCAGGCCTAAGCCGCCGTACTCGCACCGGCTCTCGTCGCGCCGTGGCGCGCGAGCTTGCGCAGCGCAGTCAGGATGGTGTCGGTGGATGCCAGACGGCAGCAGGACCTGCCGGCGGATTTGGCCTCGTAAAGCGCGGCGTCGGCAAGCGCCAGCAGGGTCTCGGCATCGGTGCCGTGATCCGGCGACAGCGCGATGCCGACACTGATGCCGATCGTCGCGCTGGCGCCGCCGGCAAGCGCGATCGGGTGCTCTGCAATGTGGGTGATGCGTTCGCCGAGCGCGATCGCATCCTCCGGCGTCACGTCGCTGGTCAACACCACGAACTCGTCGCCGCCGATGCGCGCGATGGCATCGGCCGTCGGTGCGAGGTCGTAAAGGCTCAGCGCGATCGTCTGCAACAGCATATCGCCGGCGGCATGCCCGTAGGTGTCGTTGACCGGCTTGAAGTGATCGAGATCCAGATAGAGCAGGGCGAAACGCCTGCCGTCATCCTGATGGGCGACGATCCTGGCTTCCAGCGCATCGACCAGGCCGGCGCGATTGCGCAGGCCGGTCAGTGCGTCGAGGCGGGCCTGATCCTCGCTATGGCGCTTGGCCTGCAGCACCGTGACCAGCATCTTGTTGAGCCGGAATGCGGCGGCCGACATCGCCCAGAAGTAAAGCGGCATCTGCAGGAATAGCAGATAGAGCAACGGTTCGCGTGCCAGCGCGACGCCGGGGACCACCGGGCCGACGGTGAACAGGGTCATGGTCCCGGCGAGCCGCGGGGCGCTGAAGTTGCGGAAGCAGGTGCCGCCGACCATCGCCGCGCCGGACAGGCAGGCCAGCGTTGCGCTGACCCAGTGGCCGCTTGCGACGCTGATGCTCGCGCCGAGACCGACGCTGGCGCTCCAGGCCACGCCCAGCAGCAGATAGAGATCGGTCGGCGTGTTTCGGCCGGTGCGGGCCGCCCGAAATGCGATGCTCAGCACCATCAGGCGTGCGGCGCAGATCACGACCTCCAGCGCGAACCAGGCGATGAATGGCGCAGTCTGCTCGCGCGCGGCAATCACGCCGCTCGTCAGCACGGAGTTGATGATGCCGGCAGCGAAAATGGGCCAGCTGCCGTAGAGCTCGCCGATCAGCGCGATGCGAACATCGTCGCTGACGTCAGGCCCGACATCCGCGAGCCATCGCGTCAGCCGCCAGCGCGGCAAGCTGAACGCCAACCCATCGTCCCGCATTTTGGTATCTCTCCCCCGCGCATCAAGGGCCCCGATGATTAACAGGTCTTTGCCGCGCGAACGGCGGTTCGCGCACATGCTTGATGCTCGGTAAAGAAACGTTGTGGCGGCGGCGCTACGTGTGGCGCGATGGCCGGCGGTGCGGTTCAGCAGCTCAACGCAAAAACGCCGCCCGGAATTGGACGGCGTTTCATTCCAACAAGCGTAGAGGTCGTGTGAAGCCTGCTTAGCACATTTGCACACGCAGGTCCACGATGTCGCGCGCGCGATGCGGGAGCTGCGTCAGGTCCGATAGCTCGGATCTCTGCGATCGAGCTTGCGCAGCAGCGGCGGCCAGACCAGTTGGGTCGAGCGCAACTCCGCGCGATCGGCATTCTCGAACAGTTTTGCGTTCTTCTCGACCACCTCGTCCTGCACCGGATAGACCGACGGACCGAGCGTCCGGGTGCGGACCTGGATCGAGCAGGCGCGCTCGAGCTGGTACATCCGCTCGAAGGCGGAGGCGACCGAGCGGCCGACGGTCAGCGTGCCGTGATTGCGCAACAGCATCAAATTCTTGGTGCCGAGGTCGCGCTGCAGGCGCGGCCGCTCGTCGTGGTCCAGCGCGATGCCCTCGTAGTCATGATAGGCGAGGTCATGTGTCACATATTGTGCGATCTGGTTGAAGGGTTTCAGGCCCTCGGCGCAGCTCGATACGGCGACGCCGTCCAGCGTGTGCAGATGGAGCACGCAGCCGGCATCCTCGCGCGCCTCGTGGATCGCCGAATGGATGGTGAAGCCGGCCGGATTGATCCGGTACTCGCTCTCGGTCAACTGGTTGCCGGCGAGGTCGACCTTCACCAGGCTGGAGGCGGTGATCTCCTCGAACAACAGGCCGTAAGGATTGATCAGGAAATGGTGCTCGGGACCCGGCACCCGTGCCGAAATGTGGGTGTCGACGAGGTCGTCCCAGCCGAACAGCGCCACCAGGCGGTAGGCCGCGGCGAGATTGACTCGCTGGCTCCATTCCGCCTCCGTCATGTTCGCAGGCAGTTCCTTCAGGCGTGCTTCCGCTGGCGACATCGCCGTTCTCCGCTGATTGATCAGGTTGGCGCGGAGCGTAGTCGCCTAGTTCCGCTGCGGCAAGGCGCAGCGGAACGGGAGCTGTCATGCGGTGCGGCAGCAGGCGTTACGGCGCTGGAATCGACAGCAGGCTCGAAACGCTCCTGCCGCGGATGTCGTAGACCCGGGCGAACACGACGTCGTCGCGCTTGATCTCGAGCATCACGGGCGCGGACAGGCCCTTGCAGTAGAATTCGCCGAGCGTCATCGCGAAATCGGCGCCGTGGCTGTCCCAGCCGATGGTGTAGTCGGGACCGAGCGCGACCTGCGCGGGGCGCTGCGGGCCGCATACCGCGACCTTCCATTTCCGGTTTTGCGGCGGGACCTCATGGTGCTCATCGAGCTGTTCCTTCAGCCCGTCGGAGGCCTGCTTCAGCGCCAGCCCCCAATAATCCAGCATGAAGCGGGTGTCGGCTTCGCGCACGGTGCCCGCGATGTAATTGAAGTGCGTGTATTCATACGGGTGCAGCCGGATCATCTGGACCAGCGGCAGCAGCAGGCCGAAGCAGAACAGCGTGGCCGCCAGAGGCTGCCAGTTCCGGCGGCTCTCGGCCTTCAGCCAGTCCAGCAGCCATGCGAAGGCGAGGCCGCCGAGCAGCGCCATCGGCGGGATCACGAACACGAAGTGACGGATGCCGTTGTAGAGGGCTGGGCGCTTCACGATCGCGATCAGGATCGGCAAGGTCGCCGCCACTGTCAGTAACAGCACGATGCTCTTCTGCCGCGCCGTCATGCTGTTTCGCGACAGCGCCAGCACCGAGGTGATCGCGCCGGCGAGGAACAGGCCGAGCATCAGTTCGGGGAGCTGGAGCGCAAACAGCGTCGGCAGATAAGACCACGGCATGTCCGGCACTGAGACCAGCGCGCCGTCGAACATCTCCTTCCAGGGCTTCTCGAAGAAGTGCGAGAAATAGGTCAGTGCCCGGAACGGATTGGCGGGCTCGATGATCGACCAGGGCCAGATCAGGCCCATGATGAGATAGCCGAGGATCAGGCCCGGCAGAAGCACGTAGAGCACGTGGACGAAGCGGCGGATCGCCTCGCGCGCGCCTTGCGTGCGATATTCCTCCAGGAACAGCGGCATGAAGCCGATGACGGCATAGATCACGGCGAGGCCGCCCAGGATGCGCGAGCCGATCGACAGCCCGGCGCCGAGGCCGACGATCAGGATGGTCCGCGGGCTGGGATAGGGGTATTCCTCGGCGAGCCGCACCAGGCCCATCAGCAGCACCACCATCGCCACGGCGAAGGGCGCATCCTTCGGGTTCATGAACATGTGGCCGTAGTAGATCGGGCACAGCGCCAGCAGCAGCAATGCACCGAGGCCCGCGACCGCACCGCCGATCCGGCGCGCCAGGCGCCAGGTCACGGCCAGGCCGATCAGCCCGACGATGGCGCCGACCAGCCGCCGCGTCTCGAACAGTTCCAGCGGAATGATCTTGTGCAGCAGCGCTGCGACCATGTCGAAGCCGCCGCCATACATGTAGAGATTGGCGAAGGAGAGCGCCGCGGTGTCCCGGAAGCCGGATTTGTACATCCGCAGCAGGAGGTCGGCATATTCGGCGTGGGTATAGTCGTCCCAGCCGAGCCCATAGTCACGGAACGTCAGTCCCGCGACGACCGCAACTGCTGTGAGCACGAAGACCGCCAGGTCGTCGCAAGTCCGCTCGACCGTCCGCCGCGCCGGCGTGTCGAGGGCCGAAGTAGTGATGGATGACATGATCGGTCGTAAACCCGGCGTCCCCTGACGACTTTGCCCTTGCGCTGAAGCCTCGTTCCCGGGCGACCCTATAGCGCAGGTCTTGTTGTCAAGTCATTGGCAAATGCCGACTTAATTCGCTATTGCAATGCAGCAACAGCTTGAAAGTCGACTGGTTCCGGCACTATTGACACGGCTGGAATGAACGCGGGCTGAACTTGACGAGCGTCCCGGGATGGCCGGTGGAACCTCGGCAGTGATGCCAAGTTGGCGGAGGGCATAAGATGACGGTATCGTGGCCTTGCCAGACACGTGACGCCCGTGGTGCTTGGCGCCAGAACTTGATACTTCGCTGCAAATCATGGTGGCGCTTGTTTCAAGTTCCAGATCTCAAGAGACATGGGTAAGCAGAAGATTCTAGTGTGGTTTTCGGCTCGGAACCCGCTGGCTCCGGGACGCCGCATTAGGGGGTGGATTTGATGATGAGCGCCATGTTGATCGCCGGGGCTGTCGCCGTGTTGGCGGGGCTCGGAGCGATCGCCCTCGGAATTCCGGTCAAGGAATTCAGCTTCGGGAACACGATGATCATGTCGGGCACGATCGGCTTGTGCACCGGCCTGATCCTGTTGGCACTGGCTGCGGTGCTCGGCGAACTCAGGCTGATCGCGCACCGGCTGCGCGTGCAGGTCGCGGGCGATGCCGGTCTCAAGGCGGCGTTGGACCTTCCTGGTGACAGCGAACCGCCGCGGGCGACGGATGTCACGGGCGCTCCGCCGATCGACGATCTCTGGCGCGAAGGCAACGGGCGCGGCCGCGGTCGTCAGGGAGAACTGTCGGCATTGCCAGAGCCGGAACGTGAGTCGCCGCCCGAACGTGAGCCGGCACGGCCCAAGCGCAACCTGTTCTTCGAATCGATCGCGCAGGGAGCGCGAGCGCACAGAGAAGCGCGCGCCCGATCCGCTCGCGACCGAGTTTCGCAACCCGCCGCTCACCGAGCCGTCTGCGCCGGAGCCGGTGCAGCCGCCACCGTTTGAAAATTCCCGGCAGAAGCCGGAGCGGCCGCGCATGCCGGAACCGCCGCCATTGCGCCGGCCCGCGCGGGCTGCGCCCGCCTTCACCGAGCCGGAGCCGCCGACGCCGCGCGGCAACGAGCCCCCCGAGGTCACCGTGGTCAAATCGGGGGTCGTCGATGGCATGGCGTATTCGTTGTATTCCGACGGCTCGATCGAGGCGCAGATGCCGGAGGGCATGATGCGGTTCAACTCGATCGCTGAGCTGCGCACGCATCTCGACGAGCGCGGCTGACGCGCTTGTTCGCCGGAATTTGACGCGGTCTTTTCAGAGACAGCGTGTATCCGGGACCTGCATTGAGGCATAGTACTTGGCCAGTGTAGTTGGGCCAGTGTGCTTGAGCGGGCTGCGGATTCCCGAAACAGGGCATCGATTTTGTTGTCACGCCGCACCCGCTTGGCTCATATGATTTCATAGCTCCGAGTTGAGGCGGCGTATTCGCAGGCCCAACACTGCCGAGCGGGGACAGCGGGCGCGACGAGGTTTTGATGTCAGACAGTGCCGGCAAGAGCTTCATCGATCTCACAACCACCATCGTGTCGGCCTATCTCAGCAACAATCCGACGCCGGCGGCCGAGATCCCGAACCTGATCAGCCAGGTGCACGCGGCACTGCAGCGGGTTGCGAATGGCCGCCCGGAAGCCGCGCCCGAGCCGCTCAAACCGGCGGTGCCGGTGAAGAAATCGGTCCATCCTGACTATCTGGTCTGTCTGGAGGACGGCAAGCGATTCAAGTCGCTGCGGCGGCATCTGCGCACGCAGTACAACATGACGCCCGAGCAGTATCGCGATAAATGGAACCTGCCGCCGGACTACCCGATGGTGGCGCCGAACTACGCAGTCACGCGCTCGCAGCTCGCCAAGAAGATGGGCCTCGGACAGCAGCGCCCCGAGCGCCGCAAATAGCGCAGTCGCCGCGTTATGAGGCTTCCGCCAGCGCCTCGCGGGCGTCGGTGCGGATGCGTTCCACCATCGAGCGCAGGCCGTTCGAGCGCTGCGGGGTCAGGTGCTCGCGAAAGCCGAATTCCTCGAACACGGAAGGCGCGTCGATCTCGAGGATATCGCGCGGCGTGCGGCCGGAATACAGCGTGAGCAGGATGGCGACCAGGCCGCGCACGATATGCGCGTCGCTGTCGCCGCGATAGTTCAGGACCGGCTCGGAGCCGTCGCGATCGACCTGTTTCGACAGCCAGACCTGGCTGGTGCAGCCCTGCACCTTGTTTGCGGCCGAATGTTCCGCCTCCGGCATCGGCGCCAGCGAGCGGCCGAGCTCGATGACGTACCGGTAGCGGTCGTCCCAGTCGTCCAGCAGCGCAAAATTGTCGCGGATTTCGTCGATCGTGGTCATCGTGTCCATCGTTCCCGTCTTCCCCTTATATGGGATCGCGGACCGACGAAAGCGATATCAGGCGCCTTGGGTTCCAGGGGCCCGCGTGTCACGGCGTCGGCGGCAGATGCCATTCGGCGGCAAGATCGTCCGACGACAGCGTATCGGCGGGCGCCTCGCCGGGCGGCACCTCGGCGACCACAGGGGCGTCGATCGAGCCGGTATGGTCGGGGCCGCGCTTGTCGGCGATCGCCGGCTTGAGCGGGCCGATCAGCTTCTCGGAGCCGCCGACCTTATCCGTCGTCTCCGGCTTGTCGGTGATGATCTGATAGACCTTGCGGGCGCCGTCGGCTGCACGGTGGCCGATCACGGTCGCGGCCTGGCCACCCACATCACAGGCCTGTGGCTGGCGCTTGCAGAACTGGCTCATGTCGGAAACCGCCGCGGTTGCGGCCTGCACCGCCTCCTGCGCGTTGATCTGCGGCAGCTTGTCGGAATCGGGGGTCTTGTCCCGCGGCAACAGCACCAGCACCAACCCGAGCCAGAATGCCACGCGAAGCAGAAAGAACATGACGCAACCCCGATCGTCTCACTCGCCTGCGCTGCGTGCTGATCCGCAGCCAATCGGTAACTTGATGCTTTTCTGTAGGAGCAAGTGCTTGCTTTGAGCTTAATTGGTTGAGAATTCGCGAAGGCCGCGCACTCTTTTTCTTCCGTAAATTTTTGCTTGATGCGATCGGACACCGGATAACAACGAGTTCTCGCTCCGCTCGGTTTCGCGCCTGACCTCATGCGCGGAAACGTTGCATTCACCATCCCGGCCAAATGCCGCAGGGGCCCAGGTCGCTGGCTTAGCGTTCATTTAATGCGAACCTGACACGGTGTCCGCGACGAAGGGGGCGCCCCGGCACGTTCTAGACGAGAACGAGAGCCGCTGCGCGAGAGCCGTGATTGTGTTGAGTATCATCCGCGATTGTCTCGATGCGCTTTTGCATCCATCGGCTCGAACTGATGCGCTGACGCGTGCGCGCCATCGGGCGTTCATTGCACCGAGGCTGTTCGGCAGTTTGGGCGCCTTTGCGGTGTTCCCGGCCTATCTAGCCGTGCGCGGCGCGCCGAGCGCGCTCGAGGTCGGCGCGATGGCCTGGCTGATCGCGCCGATTTTCTGTCCTGGTTCCTGTCCCGGACCGGCCGCTACGAGCTGGCCTATGCGTTGTCCTCGCTGGCGCTGTCCGCGCTGATCGTGGCGCTGGCGACCGAGACCGGCGGGATGGAATCATTCGCAGCCGTCTGGCTGATCGTCGTGCCGTTGGAGGCCGCGCTGTCGGGCTCGCGCCGCGTGGTCGTCTTCGCGGCTGTCCTGACGCTTGGCTGCGTCGGCGCACTGAGCTTGATCGCGCATGCCGGGCTGTTGCCGCCACCTGACACCCATCCTGCCTTGCGCGCGGCGCTCGCCGCATTCGGCGTCGCGTCCGCGACGCTCTATGCCTCGGTGCTGGCGTTCGCGGCTGATGCACTGGCGCGCACCAGCATCTCGCTGCTGTCGATGGAGGAGGAGCGCTATCGGCTGCTCGCGCTGAACATGAGTGACGTGATCTCGCGCCATCGTCGCAACGGCGCCGTCATGTTCATCTCGCCTGCGGCGGAAAGTCTGCTTGGTGCGCCGGTCGCGCAGCTTCAGGGCCATGGCCTGTTCGAGCGTGTCCATGTCGCAGACCGTCCGGCCTACCTCACTGCCTTGGCGGAAGCCGCACGCGGCAACACGGCCTCGAGCGTCGAATTCCGTCTGCGGCGCGATTTGCCAAGTGATCAGCGCAGCGCGAATTATCCGATCGATTTCATCTGGGTCGAGATGCGCTGCCGGCCGCTGGAGCGCGCGGGCCAGGTCGCATCCGCTGTCGACGCCGAGGTCGTCGCCGTCATCCGCAACGTGACCGATCGCAAGCATCAGGAACAGGCGCTCGAGCTCGCGCGCGGCGCCGCCGAGCGCGCCGACGCCGCCAAGACGCGCTTCCTTGCCACCATGAGTTATGAGCTGCGCACGCCGCTCAATGCCATCATCGGCTTCTCCGACATGCTGGTGCAGGAGCAGGCGCTGCGGCTGAACGCGGAACGTCGCCGTGAATATGCCCAATTGATCAACGATTCCGGTCAGCATCTGCTCTCGGTGGTCAACGGCATTCTCGACATGTCTAAAATGGAATCCGGCAATTTCGAGATTGTACCCGAGCCGTTCGCGCCGCGCGCGGCGCTGATCAATTGCTGCAATCTGCTGGCGTTGCGGGCGCGCGAAAACGGCATCGATCTGTCGGCCGACGCGCCGCAGGATCTGCCTCTCATCACCGGCGATCCGCGCGCCTTCAAGCAGATCGTGCTCAATCTCGTCTCCAACGCGATCAAGTTCACCGAGCGCGGCGGCCAGGTGACGGTGGCGGCCAGCGTCGAGGGCACGCAACTGATCCTGCGCGTCAGCGACACCGGTGTCGGTATCGCGCCTGACGATCTCACGCGGATCGGTGATCCGTTCTTCCAGGCCGGCACCACCTATCAGCGCCGTCACGAGGGAACCGGGCTTGGCCTCTCGATCGTGAAGAGTCTCGTGCACTTGCACGCCGGTGAAATGTCGATACAAAGCAAGCTCGACGAGGGAACGACGGTGACCGTGGCGTTGCCGCTCAGCCCCGCCGAGCCGGAAAGCAAGGCCGGCAACAACATCACGCCCTTGGCGCCGTCATTGCGCACCGCGCCCGAGGGGCAGGCGTTCCAGGTGAAGAAGAGTGCCTAGACGAGCCGCAGCAGACGATGACGAGGCGCCGCGCCCACGCAAGCGCGCGCGTGCTGCCGCCGTCGCCAAGGTGGAGGTCGCGGACAAGCGCGGCCTGCTGATGCGTGCGCTGCTCTACAGCCCGAAGGATCTCGCGGCAGGATTGCTCGGCTTCGCAGCGACCAGCGCCATCGTCGTCAATGCATTGTACCTGCAGTCGGGCCCGCATCCGGCACCGATGTTCGGCTCGTTCGTGGCGATACCGGTGCCGCTGCCATCAGCGAATCCGCTGCCGCGGCCGCGCCCGATGGAGGCCAATGTCTCGCCGTTCGATCCGAAAATGATCGAGACCAAACCGGCTGATGCAAAGGCTGCAGAGAGCAGGGGCGCCGACACCAAGGCTTCGGATCACTTCACACCAAGGCTTCGGATGCAAGCGGAGCCGATCAGAAATACGCCGATCCGCTTGCCGATCTCGTCAAGTCCATCAGCAACGGACGGGGCGCGACGCCACGGCCGCAGCCGGCCGCAGTTCAGAGCGGCGGCGCACGTCGCGTCGCGGCGGTCCAGCGTGCCTTGACCGAATACGGCTACGGCCAATTGAAGCCGACTGGCATGGTCGGCCCCGACACGCAGGCCGTGATTGCGAAGTTCGAGCGCGACCGCAAGCTGCCGGTCACGGGCCAGGTCTCCGACCGCCTGGTGCGCGAGCTCGCAATTGTCATCGGTCATCCGATCGACTAGAGCAGGGGCTTGTTCCACCTCTGATCGACGCCGTCGATGGGTGATGCTTCCGATGCGATTGAAGTCGAGTATATGGGTCGCGGCCTATCTGCGCCGTTGTCAGACGGCGGGCGTGTTCGGCGCCGTGCGCCGGCGCGGTGCCGACGAAGGTGGAGCCGTGTTCGTCAAGGTCGCGCTGATGAACGGCATGGCTCAACTCTATGGACCGGCGCCGCAATCGCTCTATGACGACAGCAGGCCAGTCGAGCGCTTCTTCGTGCCGATGACGCCGCAGCCCGTTGCGGAGAGCGACGTCGAGGATCGTCTAGCAAAAGAACTTCGCTTCGACCCGGATGCCTGGATCGTCGAGACCGAGGACAAGGAAGGCCGTCACTTCCTCGAGATCGTGCGCGACCTCAGGTAAATCGCACGGCACTCAGCGCTTGTAACCATCAGTGCCGGTGCGCGCGACATGACCGGGAGCGGCCTGCGGCAGTGTCCGGGCTGCACCACGGGCACGCTGACGCTCGTCGTCGTAGAGCGCGGGGCGGTGCTTGGGCCGCGCAGTATTTGCCATCGCTGCGCCACGCCAGGCCGCCAGCATGATCAGCGCAGCATGTTCGCTCAGCCGGTGATAGAAGCGCGATAGCCGAAACACCGCGTGGACGGACTGACCGACCTCCGGCTTGAGGAACAGCAGCACCCGCTCGTACACAGCGCCCGGCATGTCGAGCGCCTTGAGCGCGCAGGCCAGCGCCTCGCCGCTGGCATCGTCCACGATCTGGTCCGCAATCCGCTGCGCCAGGATCAGGCTCTCGCCGAGCTCGCACGTAAAAGTCTCGCGATCGGAGATGAACGCCGCCATCTGCAGCGCGTCGATGGCGCGCTCGGCGCGGGCGTGCGGAATCCGCGTCGCAGGCTTGAGCGGCGTACGCGTCAAATTGTGCAGGATCGCGGCGCGCTCGCTCGAGAGCGCACGGAAGAACATCTCGGCGAGCTCGGCGGCATCCTTCGGCTGCATCGACAGGCTGGCCGCAGCGGCGTGCGCCTCGTGCGCTGATTGCTGCAGCAGCTCCGCAGGCAGCGGGGCGGCAAGCGGCAGCGGCTGGTCGGCCGATCCGGGGCGCAGGCCGAGCTTGTGCAGGATCGCGATCGGGGCCGCGGGATAGATCGCGAGCCGGCCGCGCACGGCGGCGCGCGTCGCGTCATCGACCTCATCGATCAGACGCGAGGTCAGCTCGACGAATTGCCGTTCCTCATCGGCGGAATGCGCCTGCGTCTGGACGTAGAGGTCCGTCAGCACGCGCAGCAAAGTCGGTCTGATGTCGACCCCCTCACGGCGCGAGAGCGACAGCAATCCGTCGAAGCCGGGAAAGGGCGGTGATGTCGTCATGGCGGGTACGCAACTTCGGCAATGTCACCATCAATGTACTCCGGCTTCTTTTAACAGCTCGTTAATCTTAATCCCGCGTAACCACCGGGACTCGCAGACGGCCAATGTTGCCGATCATCGAGACCAAGCGGCAAGAACGGCATGGTCTCGATTAAACGGGCGATCGGCGAGATCAGCCGGGAATTCCCGGTGAGACCAAGACGCAACGGCCGTGCACGATATCCGCGCGCCTGCGCTGCGCGCCAGCCACCTGGCCGCGAAATTAAGAGGCCATTAACCACGCCCTGATCTTAATCGCGGGCATGAGAGACGCAGATCACAGTCGCGATCAGCGCGATGGATTTAAGTTCTCGCAAGATCAAGGTGCCGCGCGTTCTGATTTCCGACCTAGGTTGAAGTGGCACCGGGAACGTCAGTTGTGAGTGAGTATCCCTTTGCCCGCGAAGTTCGTGCAGAGGGATCTACAAGGGTCACGAACTTCGGGCACAAAGAGAACCGACATATGGCGACCATCATTGAATTTCCGGCGAATGCGGCCTTGCGGCGCTCGCGCTCGGGCACATCGCAGGAGGCGATGGGCACGATCGTGATCCTGCCGGTCGTGCGTATCGAGCGCGAGACCACCACCAACACCACGAGCGACGATCGCGGTCCGCGCGAGGGCGCCGCTCCCAGCCGCCGCCGTCGCCGTCGCTGACAGCAAGTGGGAATGGGAATGCCGGGCCTCATCGTTCCAGTCCGGCGCGCCTTGCCGGTCCTCGCGCTCATGGTCACCGGCGTTGTGCTGGGAGCCTGTAGCGGTGGCGATTTCGGACGTACGCGCGCCGACTTCCGCAACGACGACATGCACAAATGGATCGGTCAGGAGGCGACCGCCAGCGTCGGCGTGCCGCCGTCGCAATTCCAGTTGACCGATAATGAGCGGCAGCTGCGCGATCTTGCCTACCCGCTGATCGAGCCCCCGCATTCGCGCCCGGCCTGGAAGAGCGTGTTTGGCGACTATCAGCCGTCGGCTTCGCCGTGGCGGCAGAAGGTGGTGTTCGACCGCACGGCCTATGGGCGCGCGCTGATCGACGAGCCGCATCGCTCGCATTCCTCACGCTATGCGCAGCTGATCGACGACGTCCGCGACGACATCACGCGCTTCGAGCCGTTCTTCGGCTCCGCGATTCGCGTCCTCGATCTCGATCGCAAGCGCCAGGCCAGCATGCGCTACATGTCGGATATCTCGCCGCGCGAGAAGGGCGACGCGGTCGCGCGCATGGAGGAGAATTCGCTGATCGTGCAGTGGGTGCAGATCAGCCTGGAGCAGCGCGTCGCGTCCTATCGCTGGGCATTGGAACGGCTGGTGCTGCAGGCGCCGGATCCGATGGCCGCCGATGCCGACCGGCTGATCGGCGAGCTCGCCTCCCAGACTGCCAATCCGCCGGTCGCCGCGCAGCCGGTCATCGGACAGCCGCTGACGACGCGCGGGTGAATCGTTGCTGTCGTAGCTAAGATGAGTGAAGCGACATCTGGAGTGAAGTCCCGCGTATCGCCGTCGCCCACGCGGGCCACGAATTTGATTCTTAAGTGATAGATCGACGGCTCGTCAGCCGCCCGCCAGAATTTCACAAGGGCTGCGCGGAGCCGTCTGACGCAAGGCGCGCGAGCTGGCATCCAGCATGTTGGTCTTGCTGTAGCGCGGATCGCCGGTGATTTCCTCGCCGATCCAGTCCGGCAGATCGACGTGGGCGGTTTCGCTGTCCAGCTCGATCTCGGCAATGACGACGCCGTCGAGCACGTCGTGATAGACGTCGATCTCCCAGAGACCGCTTGGTCCGGGAACGTAGTGCCGGGTCTTTTCCAGGATTCGGCCAGTGCAATGGGCGAAGATCGCCTCGGCATGATCGCGCGGAATTTCATATTCGAATTCTTCGCGCGCCAGACCCTGTCGGCCGCCCTTGACGCACAGCGTCGTCCGATCGCCGTAGCAGCGGACGCGAACCTTGAGATCATTCTCGCGTGCGACCAGTCCATCCCGTAGTCGTTCGCTGCGCGTGACCTGGGCTCGCCAGGCGTTAGTCTTGACCAGAAACTTACGTTCGATTTCGACAGGCATGACTCACGCTGAGCAGACTTGACGCGCGCATGCTTACGTCATTGGCGGGGAGGGCGGCAACAGCAACGCAGCACATAGCGAGTAGCGAATGGCGAATAGCTTTCTATTCGCTATTCCCCATTCGCCCGCGAACAGGAAGCGCTACCGCTTGCCGCGCGGCTTTTCCGCTGTCGCCGTCGGCGCCGGTGATTCGGTCTGCGGTCTGCAGCTCGCCGCGCTGAGCGAGGCCTGCGCCTGCGGCATCAGGCCCGGTTCGGGTGCGAGTGCCTTCAGCACGATCAGCCCGGTCGTGGTCGGCGAGTCGATGATCAAGCGGTCCGCGGAGGTCACTTCCTCGTCCTCGGGCAGCTCGTTGTGCTGCGCTTCGGTCATCAGATCGAGCTCGATCACCTTCTTGCCTGCCGAGCGATCGTTGATGGCGTAATAGGCGAGCTCGTTGCGCGTGTAGAACGACACCGACGTGTAGGCCTGGCTCACCGGGACGGTGAGCTTGAGAGGACCATCCGACAGGTCGTAGCGGCAGATCGCGGTAGCGAATGCCGGGTCCATGTACGGCATCAGCGAGTTGCCGGGCTCGGCGAGGGGAAGCTGAGTCACCGCGTTGACCGCGGTCGTCGGAGTGAGGCGCGAATAGGCGTCCTGGGTGCCGATCCGCGGCAGCGCCAGCACGCTGACCAGATGGACGACTCCGCCGAGCAGCACGCCGACGATGATGGTGAAGGCAAGCCGGATCATGGGCAGCCCACCGTCGCAATGGCGGGCATCGGCGCGTCGCGCTGGGTGCGCGTGGCGACCCCGACCGGTGTGTCATAGAGGCGAAGCATCAACGCGTAGCGCTCGATGCCGCCCGTCGGCAGCCAGTTGCCGGAGCGCGAGCGCGCGGCGATGTGGATCTCGAACGAGCCGTCGGCGCCGCGCACGATCTCCTCGCTGGTGAAGCCATAGCGCTGCAGCGTATTGGCAACCAGATGCCCCTTGTTGTCGTACAAGGTCAGCGTCCAGAACCGGGCCGGCGGCGTGATGCCGGAAACGACGACGTCGCAGCGGCCGTCGAGGGGCTTTTTCTTGTCGTCCGATGTCGCCGTGAAGGCGACGCCGTCGCCGGTGCCGATCGGCAGCTCGCCGTTGCGGGTGATGGTGGCGCGCGAATAGGGGTCGACGTCGGAGGTGCCGGTCTTCGGACGCGCCGTCCAGGCGCCGATCGTCAGCGTGCCGAATTCGGTGCCGCGCGTGGTCGTGATCCAGGTCGCGCCGATGCCGACGCCAGTCGCGATCAGGAGCGTCAGGAGGGTGATGAAGAGCAGCCGCACGGTTCGCCGGTGTCAGTTCTTGCGTAATGCAGGATTGGCCGTGCCATCGGTGACCGCGGCATAGTTCTCGGGGAAGGCCAGCGCACTCGACGAGGGGGGCTTCGCCGGCTGCGACGCATCGCCTGATGCACTCTTGTTGGTGGTGCGCGCAACGTCATCGAGCATCTTCTCGACCTGCACCAGGATCTCGGCGCCGCGCCGCGTCAGCACCGGCGGCGGCCCCGGCTTGATCTCCAGGGTCTTCGGCTGGCCGGCCTGGGCCGTCTCGGCGGAAGCGGGCTCGCGCGGCAGCTTCACGCCCATGCCGACACCGGTCAATTCCTTCACCTCCACGCCTTGATGCGCAGCCAGCATGATGTCGTGCCAGGTCTGGGCCGGCAGCGAGCCACCGGTCATGCGGTTGGTCGGCGAATAGTCGTCATTGCCGAACCAGACCGCGCAGGTGAAGTTGCCGGTGTAGCCGACGAACCAGGCGTCACGATAGTTGTTTGTGGTGCCGGTCTTGCCCGCGGTTGGGATGCCGTCGAGTTGAGCCCGTCGCGCCGTGCCCTCGCTGACGACATGGCTCATCATCCCGGCCATGTCGGCGGCGACCGAGGCGGGAATGATCTGCCGCGGCTTCTGCCCGTCGCGGTCCCAGCGCCAGACCAGGTCGCCGGCCCCGGTGCGGACCTCCAGGATCGCATGGGGTGTCACCGCCTTGCCACGGTTCGGGAAGGCCGCGTAGGCGACGGCGTGCTCGATTACCGTGACTTCATCCGAGCCGATCGGCAGCGACGGTGTATCCGGCAGCGGCGTCGTGATGCCGAAGCGCCGCGCCACCTCGATGATCTTGGCGCGGCCGGCCTTGGGGCCGTTCGGCTTGCCGAGCTCGATCGACAGCTTGACCGGCACCACGTTGATCGAGTGGGTGAGCGCCTGGGTCAGCGTCACCTTGCCCGAATAGGAGTGCTCGTAATTCTGCGGGCACCAATTGCCGATGCAGACCGGACCGTCGACGATGGTCGAGCTCGGCTTATAGCCGTTCAGGAGCGCTGTGGTGTAGACGTAGGGCTTGAACGACGAGCCGGGCTGCCGCAGCGCGTCGGTGGCGCGGTTGAACTGGCTGGCGCCGTAATCGCGACCGCCAACCATGGCGCGGATGCCGCCATCGAGATCGGCAACCACGGTTGCCGCCTGGGTCGCGTGATAATCGCGTCCGAATTGGCGTAGCTGGTTCTCGATCGCATCGTCTGCGGCATGCTGCACGTTCATGTCGATCGAGGTGCGCACCACGAACACGCGCTCGGAGTACGATCTCGGGAACGTGTCGACCAGCTTGCGCATCTCGTCGAAGGCGTAGTCGAGGAAGTAGTTCGGCGAGCTCTCGTCGCGGCGGTCGACCGCGAAAGCCGGGTTGCGGCGGGCGCCGAACACCTGACCTTCGGTCATGAAGCCGGCATCGACCAGATTGTCCAGCACCTGGTTGGCGCGGGCGCGGGCGGCCGGCAGGTTGACGTGCGGCGCGAACTTGGTCGGCGCCTTGAACAGGCCGGCCAGCATGGCCGCTTCCGCGAGGTTGATGTCGCGCACCGACTTGTTGAAGTAGAAATGCGCGGCGCCGTCGACGCCGAAAGTGCCGCCGCCCATATAGGCGCGGTCGAGATAGAGCTTGAGGATCTCGTTCTTGGTCAGCCGCGTCTCCAGCCAGATCGCGAGGAAGGCCTCGTTGATCTTGCGCTCGATGGTGCGCTCGTTCGACAGGAACAGGTTCTTGGCGAGCTGCTGGGTGATCGAGGAGCCGCCCTGGCGCACGCCGCCGGCCTGCGCGTTGGTGACCAGCGCGCGCGCCAGGCCGGGAATGTCGATGCCGAAATGGTCGTAGAAGCGCCGGTCCTCGGTGGCGAGCGTCGCCTTGATCAGATTGTCCGGAAAGTCTTCCAGCGGGATCGAGTCGTTATGCTTGATGCCGCGGCTGCCGATCGGGTTGCCGTAGCGGTCGAGGAAGGTCACCGCGAGGTCGGATTTCTTCAGCCAATCCTCGTCAGCGGTTTCACGGAACGCCGGAACCGCGAGCGCCAGCAGCACCACCAGGCCGGCGAGCCCCATGGTGGCGGCTTCCGAGAGCGGCTCGATGAACGTCCAGCGCTTCCAGCCGCCGACATAGAAGCGGTCCATGAATGCCGAATAGCGCTCGAAGAGCTCCCGGGCGCCGCGGCCGGAGGAGAACAGGGTGGAGTCGATCCGCGCATCCCAGTCCAGCAGCATGTGCCGGATTTTGGCTTTCCAATTCGGCGGGATGATCTGGCGCACAGGAACCCTGGTGTTTTCGAAAGCCCGTCAGCTCTCTGCAAAGTGCTGAGCGGCCTGGCTTTGAGTGCCGCTGGACGTCTTGCTGGACTGTTGCGGCAAACCCAAGGCGCGGGCCTGACAAAGACTCATCCTATCTAGCCGAGCAGGGGGCATAAACCAATGGCGCCGCTTACAATTTAATGCGCAAAGCTAACGCGGCGACGGCAGTCCGGAACCAGTGTTCAGGCTTGCGCCGAGACCGGGCGGCCCACTAGATGGACGCTACCTCATGCCGTTGAGAATCGTCGATGACCGCGCCGCCCAAACGGCCCTCCGGCCAGGAGGGATCTTTCTGGAAAACCAAGACGTTGGAGGAGATGTCCAACGCCGAATGGGAGAGCCTGTGCGACGGCTGCGGGCGCTGCTGCCTGGAGAAGCTGGAAGACGAGGACACCGGCGACATCTATTTCACCCATATCTCCTGCAAGCTTCTGGATGCAGGCCGATGCGCCTGCAAGGACTACCCAAATCGTTCCGAACAGGTGCCGGATTGCGTTCGCCTGACACCTGAGAATGTCCGCACCATTACCTGGCTGCCGCCGAGTTGTGGCTACCGGCTGGCCGCCGAGGGGCGAGATCTCTATTGGTGGCATCCCCTCATATCAGGCGATCCTCAGACCGTGCATGAAGCCGGCGTCTCGGTGCGGGGCCGCGTCGAGGGCACCGAGGACGATGTTCCCGACGAGGAGCTGGAGGATCATATCGTGCAATGGCCGCAGCTGCTGCCAAAGCGGGCGAAGCTGAAGCGGCGGCCGCGCTAGGGCCGGGTTGCATTGATTGGTTCCTAGCAAGGGCCAGTCGGGCGCCCCGTCGTCTCGCGCGCGACAAGTCACATCCCCGCGACGGTTCGCCGCGTTGCGGGACGCACCCATGCGCCGGACCCGCTGCCGCGCAGGGCATTTATTCCCTAGATTGCGACCAACTTAGCGAATCCCGCGCGATTGCACGCGCTTTGAATGACGCCAATCCTCATGAACAAGTACGATCGGCAGTACGCCCAATCTGCCGCCAGTGAAGCTCTGTCCGAAGAGATCATCGCGGAACTGCCGGACCTGCCGCCGCAGGTGATGGCCGTGACCGACGCGCCGCCACTCGCCGGTCCGTCGCCGCTGACGCCTGCCGAGGTCCGCACCATCTTGATGAGCCTGTTGCTGACGATGTTCCTGGCCGCGCTCGACCAGACCATCGTGGCGACCGCGTTGCCGACCATCGGCCGCCAGTTCCAGGATGTCGCCAATCTCTCCTGGATCATCACGGCCTATCTGCTGGCCTCGACCGCGGTCGCGCCGGTGTTCGGCACCCTCTGCGACATCTATGGCCGCAAGGCCATGATCATCACCGCGCTCAGCCTGTTCATTGCGGGCTCGATCCTGTGTGCAGTGGCGCCGAGCATGCCGGTGCTGATCCTGGCGCGCGGCCTGCAGGGGTTGGGCGGCGGTGGCATCATGCCGGTGGTGCAGACCGTGATCTCGGACGTGGTCAGCCCGCGCGAGCGCGGCCAGTATCAGGCCTATTTCAGCGCGGTCTGGCTGGTGGCGGGCCTGCTCGGCCCGGTGGTCGGTGGCTTCTTCGCCGATCATCTGCACTGGTCGATGATCTTCTGGATCAACCTGCCGCTCGCCATCGCTGCACTGGCGCTGCTGCTGCCGAAGATGGGGCGCCTTCCGGTCTATCACCGGCTGCGCAAGGTCGACTGGACCGGCGGGTTGCTGCTGATGTCATCCGCCGTGGTGTTCATGCTGGCGTTGACCTGGGGCGGCCACCGGCTGCCGTGGCTGTCGCCCGCGCTGCTGGCGATGATCGGCTGCGGCGTGGCGATGGCGCTGGCCTTCGTCTGGCATGCCAAGAGCGCCGATGAGCCGTTCCTGCCGCTGTCGCTGATCGGCGGCAGCGTTGTGCCTTACGGCATGCTGTCGAGCGGCTGTGCGCTCGGCGCCATGATCGGGCTTACCGTCTATCTGCCGCTCTATTACGAGGTGGTCCATCACCTCTCGGCCAGCGAGGCCGGGCTTGGCCTGATTCCGCTCGCCGCGATCTCGACCTTCGGCGCCGGCGTGGCCGGACGCACCATGGCCCGCGTCAAGCACTACAAGCGGGTCGCCATCGTCGGCACCATCATTGCTACCATCGCAGCAGCCGTCATGACCGTGGTCACACCGTCGCTGTTGACGCTGCTGGCGCTGCTCTCGGTGTTCGGCATCGGGCTCGGCACCGCGTTCCCGATCTCGGTGGTGTCGCTGCAGAACGCGGTCGACCGCACCCAGATCGGCACCATCACCGGCGCGATGAACTTCTTCCGCGCCATGATGTCGTCGTTCACGGTCGCGGCCTTCGGCGCCATCCTGTTGACGGTGCTCGGCGCCGATGTGTCGCTGGCCGAGGGCGCGACCGGCATCGTCAGCGGCATTGCACCGGCCGACATGATCCACGCCTTCCGCTTCGTGTTCGGCGCCGCCACCGCCATGCTCGCTTGCGCGGCCATCTGCATGATCCTGATGGAGGAGCGCCCGCTGGCCGGCCCCGCGACGCACGCGGCGGTGGAGATGGCGGAGTAGGGACAACGACCGCTTTCGCTACATGGCGTCGGTGGACCCGAGCCGCGGCGCGATAATCTTATCGCGCCAGTAACCCCCTGATGGGGAAAAGCGATTATGTCGCAATAAGGATAGCCCTCACGACCCTGGCCTTGATACCTCAGTCTCCTTGCTGGTGATGAACTCCAGCAGCACGGGAACGCCTTCCCTGGTCTTTTCGATGCCGCGGCGGATCGCGGGGACGATGTCCTCCGGCTTGGTGATGCGCTCGCCGTGGCCGCCGAAGGCGCGGGCCATTGCCGCGTAGTCGCCGGAAATGTCGGTCGAGCGATACTTCTCGGTCGAGACCGGCATCACCTTGAGCTCGATCGCCATCGAGAAATTGTTCAGCAGGATCGACAGGATCGGGATGCGCTCGCGCACCGCGGTCTCGAAATCCATGCCGGTGAAGCCGATCGCGGCGTCGCCCCAGACATTGATGCAGAGCTTGTCAGGCGCCGCGAGCTTGGCGCCCATCGCAAGCCCGAGGCCATAGCCGAGCTGCGTGGTCTTGCCCCAGCCGAGATAGGACAGCGGCGTCACCGTCTTCCAGAAAGGCGAGAGCTGGTCGCGCGGGCTGCCGGCGTCGTGGGTGATGATGGTGTTTTCGATATCGACGGTGTGCTGCAGGTCCCACAGCACGCGATAGGGGCTGAGCGGCGCGTCGTTCGACGTCAGCTTTGGCAGCCATTTCTCCAGCCATGGCTGGTTGATCGCGGCGATCTCGGCGGCGACGGACGACGCGTCGCGATCCGAGGTCACGCGCGTCTCGATCTCGGCGAGCAGCGCGTCGAGCACCAGGCCGGCGTCACCGACCAGGCCGATCTTGGCCTCGACGTCCTTGTTGAGGTGGTTCGGATCGAGCGTCGCGTGGATGATGGTCTTGCCCTTCGGCATCGCGATGCCGAAATTGGTCTCGGTGAAAGAGCATCCGACGCCGAAGATGACGTCGGCCTCCTTGAGGAAAGTCGGCACGGCGCGCGGCACCGCGAGTCCGCCGGAGCCGAGCGACAGCGGATGCGTCTCCGGAAATGACGACTTGCCGCCGAGGCTTGTGGTGACGGGAATCGCCAGCCGCTCGGCGAGCCGCCTCAGTTGCGGCCAGGCGCGCGCGTAGTGCACGCCTTGGCCGGCATAGATCACCGGCCGCTTGGCGGCGATCAAGAGCGCAGCCGCCTCCTTGACGTGGAACGGATCGGCGCCATAGCGCGTGCGCAGCACCGGCGTATAGTTCAAAGGCTCCGGCACCTCTTCGTTCCACATGTCGGAGGGGATCTCGACGATCACAGGACCGCCGCGGCCGTTCTTTAAGCGCGTGAAGGCACGGCGGAAGATGTTGCAGAGCTCGCTTGCCAGGATGATCGGCTCGGCCGATTTGGCGAACGGACGCATCGCTTGCGATGAGTTGAAGTTCGGCTCGACATGCGACAGCCGCCGCGCATAGCCCATCGGCAGCACCAGCACAGGGACGGACTCGCCGAAGCACTGCGCGACGCCGCCCATCGCGTTCTCGGCACCGGGGCCGTGCTGCATGCAGAACGCGCCGATCTTGCGCCCCGATGTGACGCGCGAGATCGCGTCTGCCATGTGGACGCCGATCCGCTCCTGACGCACCATCACCGGGCGGATGTCGGCTGCCGCCGCAAACTCGATCAGATGGTTGACGGGATAGCCGGTGAGGATCTCGATGCCTTCACGCTTCATGATCTCCGCGATCGCTGCGCCAAGCTTCATGACGATGTCCTCCCGTCCTCTGTCGCGGCCGATGTCGTGCCCGGCCTGAGATGAGAGTTGGATCAGGAAAGGGTGCCTGGGTAAAGCGCACCGGCGGCATCAGCCCATGCGCCGGCCGCGCCGCAGGGGGGCTGGACTTGATCAGACAGCTATGGAGGGCGCGGCTCGCGCGTCGCATGAAGAAGGGCGGTTTAGTCCGGAATCGGCGATCAAAAGTCGCGCCACGAGCGTACTTTTTTCGAGATGTGGCCGAGTGTGTCCGAATGAGTTAACGGATTGTTCAAACCGATCGTCGAGGTTGTTCACCGAAGCTGGTGTTGTGCGCGATCAGGCTGCGCGCGGGTCAACGGTCGGCGGGAGTTTTGAATGCGCGATTTATTGTCGAGATTCCTGCGGGATCAGTCCGGTGCCACTGCGATCGAATACGCGATCATTGCCGGCGGCATCAGCATTCTCATCGTGACCGCCGTCAACGGGATGGGCACCACGCTCAGCGGCAAGTTCACCTCGGTGAACAACTCGCTCAAATAACGGCAGCAATTTCAGCTGTATTTTATGGATAGGTGCGGGCTATGAGGCTCGCGCCTCGGCGTGTCCATCTGACGCGTCGTCGTGACGCCAACCGGTACCCCGCTTCCGTTGAAAACGCTTCAGCCCGCTTTTCGAGATCGGGCGGCAGGGGCGCGTGCCGGCTTCTGGGCCTTCTTCGGCTCCTCCGCCTTCTGCGTCTCCGCGGCCTCCTTGGCCTTCTTGCCGCTGATCGGCAGCAGCATCTCGCGCTGGCCTTCGATCCGCTTCTTCGGCTTCTTCGCCTTGGCCTTCGGCTCGGCAGCGGCAGGCGCCGCCGCCTCGCTGGACAGGCTGCGCTTGAGCGCATCCATCAGGCTGATCACATTGCCGGTCGCCTTCGGTGCGGCCTTGGGCGCGATCTGCACCCCGGCACGCTTCTTGTTGATGAGCTCGATCAATGCGGCTTCGTAGTGGTCCTCGAAATTCTCCGGCTCGAAGTCGGCGGATTTCTTCTCGACGATGTGCTTGGCGAGATCCAGCATGTCCTTGGTGATCTTCACGTCCTGGATGTCGTCGAAATACTCCTGCTCGTTGCGGACCTCGTAGGGGTAGCGCAGCAATGTGCCCATCAGGCCCTTGTCGAGCGGCTCCAGCGCGATGATGTGCTCGCGATTGGTCAGCACGATGCGGCCGATCGCAACCTTGTTCATGCTGCGGATGGTTTCGCGGATCACCGCGAAGGCGTCGTGGCCGACCTTGCCGTCCGGGACGAGGTAATAGGGACGGATCAGATAGCGGCTGTCGATGTCGCTCCGGGGTACGAATTCGTCGATCTCGATCGTGTGGGTGGAGTCGAGCGCGATCTCGTCGAGCTCGTCCTTGGTCACCTCGATATAGGTATCGGTGTCGACCTTGTAGCCCTTGACGATGTCGTCGGAGCCGACTTCCTCGCCGGTCTCTGCGTCGACCTTGCTGTACTTGATGCGATGTCCGGTCTTGCGGTTGATCTGGTTGAACGAGACCTTCTCGGATTCCGACGTCGCGGGATAGAGCGCGACCGGACAGGTCACGAGCGAGAGGCGCAGAAAACCCTTCCAATTGGCGCGCGGGGCCATGACCTACTCCGAACTGGATCGTACCGGGACGCAAAGACGCGAGAAATGACGCACGACGATAACACCGGCCCCGGCCGAATCATAGCAAGCCCGGGGAGGGAATCTTGCAATGCCGTTAACCGGCTGCAGGGGCCGCTGCTCCGGAACATCAGTCCGGATCGGGCGTTGCCACGGACGGAACGAGAATGACCGTATTTTGCAGATACCAGGGAGCTGAGGCGCCATGGCAACCAGACGAGATCAGCAGATCATCGAGAACTCCTACCGAGGCCCGTCAAGGAGAGCCCGGACCTTCCGTGCTCGCCATGTTGGCCGTCTCCACCGGGCTGGCGCTTTTGATCCTCGGCCTGGTCTGGTTTGCGTTCTTCCACACCTGAGGTTTTTGGACGTGGGCGAGTGGCTGACGTCGCTCTTGCCTTGACGGTCGCGTAGTGTCTCAGAGGTCGACCGATGATGGCCGGCCTGCAGACGGAAAGGACTTTCCACAGCGGAGCGCAGGCGCTTATATCGCACACGATTTCCTGCCCGGCGTAGATGGTTCGATCTGTGTCGGAAGATCCAGCCGGATGACGAAAAAGTAACATCGATGGTCGCGCGCGTTCATGCGCGGTTCACGGCCATCCAGTCATTTGGTAGGGCGAAATCGTGCAGTTCAGCTTTGGAGGCAAGCGTGCGCCTGCTCGTCGTCGAGGACGATCCCGATCTCAATCGTCAACTTACCACTGCGTTGAGCGACGCCGGCTATGTCGTCGATCGCGCCTTTGACGGCGAGGAGGGGCATTATCTCGGTGACAGCGAGCCCTATGACGCCGTCGTGCTCGATATCGGCCTGCCGAAGATGGATGGCATTTCGGTGCTGGAGGCGTGGCGCCGCAATGGCCGTTCCATGCCGGTGCTGATCCTGACTGCCCGCGACCGTTGGAGCGACAAGGTGCAGGGCTTCGATGCCGGCGCTGACGACTACGTCGCCAAGCCCTTTCATCTGGAGGAGGTGCTGGCGCGCATCCGCGCCCTGCTGCGCCGCTCTGCCGGTCATGCCCAGAGCGAATTGACCTGTGGCCCGGTCTCGCTCGACACCCGCACCGGCAAGGTCAGCGTATCGGGCAACCCGGTGAAGATGACCTCGCACGAGTATCGGCTGTTGTCCTATCTGATGCACCACTCCGGGCGGGTGGTCTCGCGCAGCGAGCTGGTCGAGCATCTCTACGACCAGGACTTCGACCGTGACTCCAACACCATCGAGGTGTTCGTCGGCCGCATCAGGAAGAAGCTCGACTGTGACGTGATCCAGACCGTGCGCGGGCTTGGCTATCTCTTGACCCCGCCGCCGGCCGGCGCCTGAATGCGCGGGCAGGGGCGGCCGTTGCCGGTGGCCGAGCGCAGTTCCTTCCGCTAATTTGCCGCCATGCGTCAGAGCTCGCTTGCCACCCGGCTGTTCCTGTCCGCGACCGCGTGGCTCGTGGTGATCCTGGCCATCACCGGCTTCGTGCTGTCCTCGGTCTATCGCGATGCGACCGAGCGCGCCTTCGACCGCCGGCTCAATCTTTACCTTCGGACCCTGATCGCGGAGGTCGCAACCCCCGACGATCCGCCCGATCGCCAGTTCCAGTCGCTCGGCGAGCCTCTGTTCGAGCTGCCGCTGTCCGGCTGGTACTGGCAGATCACCCGCACCGACACCGACAAGCCCGACGTGCGGGCCTCGCGTTCGCTGTGGGACAAGAAGCTGCCCAAGCTGGAGGACGAGGGCATCGAGCTGTCGCCGGCTGGCATCCGGATCGGCTATGTCGAGGGACCGGAGAACCAGGAGCTGCGCGTGGTGGAGCGGCCGGTCGATCTCGGCTCCGACGGCAAATTCCTGGTCAGCGTCGCCGGCGATGCCTCGGAGATCTTCGATGAGACGCGCAGCTTCGACTACTATCTCGGCGGCACCTTCACCGCGCTCGGTATCGTGCTGCTGCTGACCACGCTGTTCCAGGTCCGCTATGGCCTGGCGCCCTTGAAGCGCATTTCCGAATCGATCGCCGATATCCGCTCCGGCCGGGCGGAGCGCCTGGAGGGCGCGTTCCCGGTCGAGATCGCTCCCTTGGCCCGCGAGACCAATGCGCTGATCGATGCCAACCGGGAGATCGTCGAGCGGGCCCGGACCCATGTCGGTAATCTCGCGCACGCGATCAAGACGCCGCTCTCGGTAATCATCAACGAGGCGACCGCGCATCGCGCCGATCCGATCGGGGCCAAGATCATGGAGCAGGCCGACGTGATGCGCGACCAGGTCGCCCATCATCTGGAGCGGGCCCGCATTGCTGCCCGCGTCACCATCGTCAGTACGATTACGGAGGTCGCGCCGACGATCGAGGCGTTGCGGCGCACCATGGAGAAGATCCATCGCGATCGCGACCTCGTCATCGAGGCCAAGGCCGATCCAGCCGCGAAGTTTCGGGGCGAGCGTCAGGATCTCGAGGAGATGGCCGGTAATCTGGTCGACAATGCCTGCAAATGGGCCTCGTCGCGGGTCTCGATCGAGGTGGCGGTCGAGCCGCCGGCCCAGGCCGGTGCTCCGCCAAACCTGCGGCTCATCGTCGACGATGACGGGCGCGGATTGTCGGCGACCGAGCGCGCGCAGGTGTCGCGGCGGGGCCAGCGTCTGGACGAATCGAAGCCGGGATCGGGACTCGGGCTGTCGATCGTCAGCGACCTTGCGGCGCTCTATGGCGGTCGCCTGACGCTCAGTGACGCCCCGACCGGAGGCTTGCGCGCCGAATTGAAGCTGCCTTGCGCCTGATATTGCCCGTATCGGGCTCCCCTTTGGCGCCGGGCCGGTACCGGGGATTGGTGTAAACGCGGCCATCCTCAACGTGTTCTTAATACCGCGCCCCCTATGGTCGGGCTCCGGAGATGCGCATCTTGCCGTCTCCAGCTTTGACATCTGCACGCCGGCCCATGGGTCAGACACTAGAGCGGTTACGGGAATATCTGGGGCAGCTGCCGCCAGCCGCGCAGGCGCTCCTGACGCGGGAGTTCGAGCGTGCGATCGAGCGCGGGGAAGACGTGGCCGTCGCTACGATGGTGCTCGACCAGCTCCGCAAGGTGGCGCGCCCGGTGCCCGAGGTGCCTGTACGCGTCGAGGAGCCGTCACGTCCGAAGGTTCCGGATGAGGCACGGCAGAGCGTGGATGCGCCACGCCGGCTGTTCCGTCCGCTCGAACCCTTCATCACCGAAAGCACCGGGGCAACCCGGCCAGGGCAGATTCGCCGCGCCTCGCTGCTGCCGGTCTGGCAATGGCTGCTCCGTGAAGGTGCGCCCGACAAGGCCGCGGACTACGAGAATGCCATCGCGACATCTGGCGACGGCTCACGTGAGGTCGAGATTGCGGCGCGGAAGCTGCAGCTCGCCACCGCGGAGGCGCTGCTGAAGCTGGTCGGCCCGCAGGCGACCGGCGACCGGCAGCGCGCGCTGAGCCGCATCGGCACCCAGAACGTGATCGAGGATCTGCTGCCGATCGCCCTGGTGCTGCAGAACCGCGAGGCGTTGGACGGCCTCAGCGGCCGGCTGCAAAGCATCATCCGGGCGCTCGGCGATTCCCAGATCGCCGCGGTGACCGAAGCCATCAACTCCCCCTCGCTGCAGACGCCGCAGATGCTGCCGTTTGCATTGTCGGTGGTGATCCAGCGGCTCGCAGCACCCTGGCAAATCATCCGGCTCGCGATCAAGATCGCGGCGTCCGACGACGAGATCCGGGTCGCCGCGACAGCCTATGGCGTCGCCGTCACCATCGCGCTGCACGACCTCGCGTCGCTGGCGGCGACATTGCGCGCCGACATCAGGCGCGGCCACTTCGCCCATATCGGCGACACGCTGAAGACGCTGCATGACGGCGTCCGCGGCCTGCGCACCGAGCTCGATTTGCGCAGCGAATCGACCTGGGGCAAGCAGCTCACCGCGATCCGGGCCGACATCTCCAATGCGCTGCAGGCCGAGATCGACAGCGTTCCCGGCCGCGTCCGGCGCATCCTGCGGCAGCGTGCCGACAAGGACATCCCGCCGGGCGCCGGCATCGACGGCACCGAGGTGGAGGAGGTGACGGCGCTGATCCAGTTCGTCGCGGTCTGCCGGACCTATGCCAGCGAGCTCGCCATCAACGAGGTGACGCTGCGCACCTACACGGATCTGCAGCAATATGTCGAGAAGGCCACCGAAGCGCTGGTGCAGTCGCTGCGCGGCGGCGACGCGCGCGCGCGCGCCTATCGGCAGTCGCAGGTCGCCGCCGCAGTCCGCTTCTGCGAGGTGCTGTTCGGCCATGATTATGCAGCCCTGATGCGCAGGGCGGCGGAGAGCGCCACGAGCGGCGAGCGCAAGACATCGCGTGCGAGCTGATCGTTCGCGCGCCGGCAATTTATTTAGTCTGTTCTGACGTATTGCAATTTCTAGTTGACCGCAGGCGTCGCTGCCGCATACGGTCGAAATGCAAATCCAATTTTCATTGCGATCATGAATTCCATTATCAATTTTGTCGAATTCGACAACCGCGTCATTTGTGCGACATACCGAAATCTGATGGTCCGGGCGAAAGTGGTCCTGGTCGACACGGCCAGCGGCGAGCGATTGCCCGATCCGGTCACCACGATCACGTCACCGTTGCCGGTCGGAGCGCTGCGCATCCGGCTCTCGGATGAGGTCAGGCCGGGCAGCTATTTCCTGATGGCGCTGAACGGCCACGGGGAATATCTGGCCAGAAGCGCCGATTTCGCGGTCGCCTAACTACGTAGTGTTCCCGGGGTTTTTCGCTCGTGCCGATGGGGTAGCCAGCGGGCAATTGTGAATTGCCGCTGGCCCCGGTGCTGGTTAAAAGCCCGATACGGCGCTTGGCCCTCGAGCGCCCGTTGGAACCCCGCCTGATGACTCTCTGGTTCGTGTTCGCGCTGATGACGGCCGCGGCGATCTTTGCCATCCTGCTGCCGCTGGGCCTCGGCGCGCGCGCGCCTGCCGACGGCCGCGAAGTGGCGGTCTACAAGGACCAGCTGAACGAGATCGAGCGCGATGTCTCAACTGGCCTGATCGGCAAGGCCGAGGCCGAGGCGGCCCGCGTCGAGATCGGCCGCCGGTTGCTGGCAGCGGACGACCAGGAGCGGGATCTGCCGGTGCGCAGCGCCGTCGGCATGCGCCGGGCGGTCGCGGTGCTGGCGCTGATCGGCCTGCCGGTGATGGCGCTGTCGATCTACCTGCCGCTCGGCTCGCCGCAACTGCCGGATTTCCCGCTGCTCGCGCGCAAGACCGGGCCCAACGGCGCGCAGCCGATGGAAGTGCTGGTCAACCAGGTCGAGCAGCATCTGGCCAAGAACCCGACCGATGCGCGCGGTTGGACTGTGCTGGCGCCGGTGCTGGCCCGGCTCGGCCGCGGCGACGACGCCATTCGCGCCTACCGGAACGCGCTGAACTATGGCGGCGACAAGCCGGGATTGCGGGCCGATCTCGGCGAGGTGCTGGCCGCGACCGCGGGCGGCGTGGTCACCGCCGAGGCCAAGGCCGAGTTCGAGCGCGCCCATGCGGCCGACGCAAACGAGCCGAAGGCGAATTACTTCCTCGGCCTTGCCGCCGAGCAGGATGGCCGCAAGGCCGATGCCGCCAATATCTGGCGCGCGATGCTGGACAAGGCCCCGGCCGATGCGCCGTGGCGGCAGTTGGTGCAGGCATCGCTGAGCCGCGTCGGCGGCCAGCCCCCGGCGGGCTCTGAGGTGCCGGCCTTGCCGGCCGAGACCATGGCGGCGGCCAAGGACATGGCCGCGCCGGATCGCGAGGCGATGATCCGCGGCATGGTGGACCGGCTCGCGACCCGGCTGAAGCAGAACGGCAATGATGTCGAAGGGTGGTTGCGGCTGATGCGCGCCTATATGGTGATGGGCGACCCCGACAAGGCCAAAGCCGCCTTGACGGATGCGCGGGCCGCAATGGCCAATGACTCCGAGCGTTTGCGCCAGCTCAACGAAGGCGCCAAGACGTTCGGGCTGGATGGATGAGCAGGGCGGTCCCTGCGGTCAGGAATTCTGGATGACACGCAAGCAAAGGCGATTGACCATCATCGGCGGCTCGCTCGCCGTGCTCGCGGTCGCAGCCGCGCTGGTTCTCAACGCGTTGCGCGACTCCATCGTGTTCTTCTCGACGCCGAGCATGGTGGCCGAGAAGCATATCGCGCCCGGCCGGCGCTTCCGGCTCGGCGGCATGGTGGAGAAGGGCTCGCTGGTGCGCGGCGCCGATCTCGCGGTGACCTTCGCGGTCAGCGACGGCGCCGCCAAGTTGCCGGTCGCCTACAAGGGCATCCTGCCGGATCTGTTCCGCGAGGGGCAGGGCGTGGTCGCCGAAGGCTCGCTCGACAAGGCCGGCGTGTTCGAGGCCGACACCGTGCTCGCCAAGCATGACGAGACCTACATGCCGAAGGAAGTCGCCGATGCCCTGAAGAAGCAGGGCCATTGGAAGGACGATTACGGCAAGCAGGCCGCGCCGAACCAGCCGGACGCGATCTCGATGCGCGCCGGCGACGCCAAAGCCACCGCCGAGAAGACCGCCGACGGAGCCACGCAGTGATCGCCGAAACCGGACATTACGCGCTGGTGCTGGCGCTTGGACTTGCGTTGATCCAATCAACCATCCCGATGATCGGCGCGCGGCTGCGCGATCCCGTGCTGATGAACGTGGCGCGCTCCACGGCGCTGGCGCAGCTCCTGTTCGCGCTGACCTCGTTCGCGCTGCTTGGTCACCTTGCACGTGACGTCGGATTTCTCGGTCGCCAATGTCTATGAGAACTCGCACTCGATGAAGCCGCTGATCTACAAGATCACCGGCGTCTGGGGCAACCACGAGGGCTCGATGCTGCTGTGGGTGTCGATCCTGGCGCTGTTCGGCGGCCTGGTCGCAGCCTTCGGCAACAATTTGCCGCTGTCGCTGCGGGCGCACGTGCTCGCCGTGCAGGCCTGGATCGCCAGCGCGTTCTATCTGTTCATCCTGATCACCTCGAACCCGTTTGCACGCCTTGCCAACCCGCCGCTCGAAGGCCGCGATCTCAATCCGGTGCTGCAGGACATCGGCCTCGCGGTGCATCCGCCGATGCTCTATCTCGGCTATGTCGGCTTCTCGATCTCGTTCTCCTTTGCGGTGGCTGCCCTGCTTGAAGGCCGCATCGACGCCGCCTGGGCGCGCTGGGTGCGGCCGTGGACCCTGATGGCCTGGATCTTTCTGACGCTCGGCATCGCAATGGGCTCGTACTGGGCCTATTACGAGCTCGGCTGGGGCGGCTGGTGGTTCTGGGATCCGGTCGAGAACGCCTCGCTGATGCCCTGGCTCGCCGGCACCGCGCTGCTGCATTCGGCGCTCGTCATGGAGAAGCGCAACGCGCTCAAGGTCTGGACCATCCTGCTGTCGATCCTGACCTTCTCGCTGTCGCTGCTCGGCACCTTCCTGGTGCGCTCGGGCGTCTTGACCTCGGTGCATGCCTTTGCCACCGACCCGAGCCGCGGCATCTTCATCCTGATCATCCTCTGCGCCTTCATCGGCGGCAGCCTGACTCTTGTTCGCCGGCCGCGCCTGCCGCTGAAGCAGGGCGGGCTGTTCGCGCCGATCTCGCGCGAGGGCGCGCTGGTGCTCAACAACCTGCTGCTGACCACGGCCTGCGCCACCGTGTTCGTCGGCACGCTCTATCCGTTGGCGCTGGAGGTGCTGACGGGCGAGAAGATCTCGGTCGGCGCGCCGTTCTTCAATTTGACCTTCGGGCCGCTGTTCCTGCCGCTGCTGATCGCGGTGCCGTTCGGACCGCTGCTGGCCTGGAAGCGCGGCGATCTGCTGGGCGCCGCGCAGCGGCTGCTGGCGGCCGGCATTGCCGCATTGGTCGGCCTCGCCATCGCCTGGGCCTGGGCTCGTGGCGGCAGCGCGCTGGCGCCGCTCGCGATCGGGCTCGCCATCTTCGTCGTCGCCGGCGCCGTGGTCGACCTGGTCGAGCGCACCGGCCTGGCGCGGCTTCCGTTCGCGACCGCGCTGCAACGGGCGCGCGGCCTGCCGCGCTCGACCTGGGGCACGGCGTTCGCCCATGCCGGGCTCGGCATCGCGCTGATCGGCATCGTCTGCGAGACCACCTGGAACAGCGAATATATCGGCACCATGCGTCCGGGCGACGTCAGGCACATCGCCGGCTATGAGCTGAAATTCGACGGCATGACGCAGCGGCAGGGACCGAACTACAACGAGGTCCTCAGCACCTTCGAGGTCAGCGAGAACGGCAAGCCGCTCGGCCTGATGACGCCCTCGAAGCGCAGCTTCACCACCCGCGGCATGTCGACCACGGAAGCCGCGCTGAAGACGCGCGGCGTCAGCCAGCTCTACATCTCGCTCGGCGATGCCACCAATGACGGCGGCATCGCGGTGCGCGTCTATCACAAGCCGCTGGTGCTGCTGATCTGGTTCGGGCCGGTGCTGATGGCGTTCGGCGGCATGCTGTCGCTGTCGGATCGCCGCTTGCGCGTCGGCGCGCCGCAGCCGGCGCGGGGCGCGCGTGCGCTCCAGCCGGCGGAGTAGGCCGCATGCGACGGGCTCTCATCCTGCTCTCCTTCGTCCTCGCGCTGATCGCGTCGCCGATCGCGCATGCCGTGCAGCCGGACGAGATCATGTCCGATCCGGCCAAGGAGTTGCGTGCGAGGAATCTCTCACGAGAACTGCGCTGCATGGTCTGCCAGAACCAGTCGATCGACGATTCCGAGGCGCCATTGGCACGTGACATTCGCCTCCTGGTGCGCGAGCGCATCGCAGCTGGCGACAACGACAGCCAGGTGATCGATTATCTGGTCGCGCGTTACGGCCAGTTCGTGCTGCTCAAGCCCCGCTTCGAGCGGGAGACGCTGCTGCTCTGGCTGCTCACGCCGCTGCTCCTGATCGGTGGCGGCATCACGCTGTGGCTGCAGGCGCGGCGCCGCAACTTGCGCAATACAGAGACCGCAGGCCTGACGCCGGACGAGGAAGCCCGTCTCGCCGCCCTGATGGCATCGGACGCGTCACCGCCACAGCCATCGCCGCAGTGATCGCCGATAACATTGGCGATGATCATCACAGGCGGTTGCTACATACTCGGTGTCATCCCCGCGCAGGCGGGGATCCAGTAAATGCAAGCGGTCATGATCATCCGAGAAGCCGCGCCGTACTGGATCCCCGCTGGAGCCTGTCCTCGGGCGAGCCGAAGGCGAGACCCGGGGACGGGGAATGACGTGCGAGAGTGACGCACGAGCTTGCACCACCATCACGGCATTAGCCCATAGGGCGGACGAGCGACTTGTCCGCCATAGCTCGAAGGACGGCGGCCGCAGCGTCATCCGCCACGGCGGTCCGAGAACCTCATGTGGCGGGTTACGCCTTCAGCTGACCCGATCTACGAGCTGACAGCCTGCTCCCGGTATTGCCGCCGCAACGCTTCTCCAGCCGCCCTGAAATCGTCGCGTAATATGCAGAGTGAATTGTCTGGCGTGCGGGCTGCGCATGACAGGAGTCGGTGGCATGGTTGCGCAAGGCAAGGCGACTGAGGCTTCCGGCCGGTGCGGCATCGGCGAACCGCCGCCTGGCATTCCGATCACGCCTCTCGCCGCCGTCCAGGGCGAGGTGCCGTCCATGGTCGGCGAGCCCGGCCCAACACCCGCGCCTTACAACGCACTGGCGCTGCGCGCGCGTCTCGCCGTGGCCTATGGCAGCGTACCGGTGCCGATCTGTCTGCGAGGCGGCCTCGCGCCGTGGCAACAGCGTCGCGCCGAAGACATGTTGCGGGCAGGGCTCGCACACGGCGTGCGGCTCGATGAGGTCGCACGCCGCTGCAATCTGTCGCTCAGCCAGTTCGGCCGCACCTTCAAGAAGACCACCGGCCTCACGCCGCATCGCTGGCTGGTCAAGCTCCGGCTCGAACGCGCCCAGGACCTCTTGCTGTGGTCGGCCCTGCCGCTCGCCGAAATCGCGCTCGACTGCGGCTTCTCCGAGCAGAGCCATTTCACCCGCACCTTCACCCGCCTCGTCGGCACCAGCCCCGGCGAATGGCGCCGCCAGCGGCGGCGATGAGCCGGTGCTCGCCCCTCCCGTAGGGCGGATTAGCGTAGCGTAATCCGCCATCGCCATCGTCATCGAGAAGGCAAAGGCGGCGGGTTACGCCTTCGGCTAACCCGCCCTACGCGCTCGGTCGACGTGCACAGGGGCCATCCTTGCCCTCGTCCCCTCGGCGGACGTAGACATGGTCCCGACATCAGGCGGAGATCACCATGGCAGATGCAACGAACATCATGGCCGGCCAATGCCATTGCGGCGCGGTCCGTTTCGAGGCGACGCTCAGCGACGGCCTCAAGTCAGCGCTCCGCTGCAATTGCTCCTACTGCCGCATGCGCGGCGCGGTCGTCGTCGCCGCGCAAATGGGCGGCGTCAAAATTCTTGAGGGCGAGGACGCCCTGACGAGCTATCGGTTCAACACCGGCACGGCCCAGCACTTCTTCTGCTCGCGCTGCGGCATCTACACCCACCACCAGCGCCGGTCCGACCCGAACCAATACGGCGTCAACGTCGCCTGCCTGGAAGGGATCAGCCCCTTCGACTTCCCGGAGGTGCCCGTCGCCGACGGCGTGAACCACCCGAACGACACCGGCGGCCGTTTCGCGGGGGGCGGGCACGCTGCGGTTTGTACGTGCTGAATAGGGGCGCAATATCCCTCAGCTAACCGCCTTGCGCGTGCTAATTATCCTCGGACGGTCGAAGCTCGTCTGGCGCTCGGCCGCACCTCCACGAAGACCACCGGCCTGACCCCGCACCGCTGGCTGGTGCAGCGCCGCCTGAAGCACGCCCAGGACCTGCTGCTGTGGTCGACGCTGCCGCTGGCCGAGATCGCGCTCGACTGCGGCTTCTCCGTAAGCATCCGGTAACGGCCGCCTTGCGCAGGAAGTGACGCTTGCGGAAGTCATAGGACTAGTCCTGGAGCTAGTCCTATGACCAAGGCGGAAGTGGAAGTGATCACGTCGGAGCGGCGACGGCGGTATTGGTCGCGGGCGGAGAAGGAGCGCATCGTCGCGGCGGCGCTGGAGCCAGGAGCGACGATCCGGGGTGGCGCGCGCAGCCGGTGTTCATGCGAGCCAGGTGTTTCGCTGGCGGCAGGAACTGTGCGGCAAGGCTGCCGCTCCGGCGTCTGGATTTGTGCGGGTGGCGATCGCGGCAGCGCCCGAGACGGCGGCCCCCTTGACGCCAGGGCTGATCGAGATCGAGTTTGCGACCGGGGCCGGATCCGGATCAGCGGCGCGGTCGATGCGGCGACCGTGACGGCCGCTGATTGCGGCGCTGCGGGCGGGCGGCGGCGATGATCCCGCTCCCGAGCGGCGCGCGGGTGTGGCTGGCGACCGGCCACACCGACATGCGCAAGGGCTTTGATGGCCTGGCGCTGCTGGTGCAGGAGACGCTCAAGCGCGATCCGCACGGCGGGCATCTGTTCGTGTTCCGCGGCCGTCGCGGCGGCCTGATCAAGGTGCTGTGGCATGACGGCCAGGGCATGTGCCTGTTCGCCAAGCGGCTGGAGCGCGGCCGCTTCATCTGGCCGTCGCCTGCGGACGGCGCGGTGACGATCACGCCGGCGCAGCTCGGCTATTTGCTCGAAGGCATCGACTGGCGCCATGCCGCAACAGACCTGGCGGCCGCAGGCGGCCGGCTGATCTGCGCGATTGTGAATCATCGCAGATCGGCGGTTCGGACAGACGCACCGCGTGCTGTGATTCTCATCGTCTGGCGATGAGCACGCCGATTCGCTTCCCGCTGATCTCGCGCACGCGCACGCGCTGATGCTCGCCCAGCGAGGCGGCCTGCTTGCGGCGGAAGCCAGGCGCGCAATCTCGAAGCCGAGGCGGCTCGCGCGCTGCTGATCGAGAAGCTGAAGTTCACGATCGCCAAGCTGCGGCACGAGCAGTTCGGACCATCCTCCGAGCGGGCGCGCTGCTCGAGCAGCTCGAGCTGCAGCTCGCCGACCTGGAAGAGGATGCGGCGGAGGCCGAAGCGCGGCGCAGTGGCAGCCGAGCGGCAGAGCGCAGAGATCGCGGTGCCGCCGTTCGAGCGGCGCCAGCCGGCGCGCCGGCCGCTGCCCGAGCATCTGCCGCGCGAGCGCATCGTCTATCCGGCGCCTTCGTCTGCCCATGCTGCGGCGGCGACAGGCTGCGCAAGCTCGGCGAGGACGTGACCGAGACGCTGGAACTCGTGCCGCGGCAGTGGAAGGTGATCCAGCACGTGCGCGAGAAGTTCTCCTGCCGGGCCTGCGAGGCGATCACCCAGCCGCCGGCGCCCTCGCATCCGATCGCGCGCGGGCGCGCCGGGCCGCAGCTGCTCGCCCATGTGCTGTTCGCCAAGTACGGCCTGCATCTGCCGCTCAACCGCCAGAGCGACGCCTATGCGCGCGAGGGCATCGATCTCGATGTCTCGACGCTGGCCGATTGGGTCGGCGCTGCGCGGCGACGCTGATGCCGCTCATCGAGGCGATCCGGGCCCATGTCTTTGCGGCCGAGCGCATCCATGCCGACGACACGACCGTGCCGGTGCTGGCCAAGGGCAAGACCCGCACCGGCCGGCTCTGGACCTATGTCCGCGACGACCGGCCGTTCGGCGGCCCCGATCCGCCGGCGGCGTGTTCTTCTACTCGCGCGACCGCGGCGGCGAGCATCCCGAGCAGCATCTTGGCGGCTATGCCGGCCTCATGCAGGCCGACGCCTATGCGGGCTACAACCGGCTCTACGAGGCCACGCGCAAGCCGGGCCCGATCATCGAGGCGGCCTGCTGGGCGCATGGGCGGCGCAAGTTCTTCGATCTGGCGCGGCTCAACAAGGCGCCGATCGCCATCGAGGCGGTCGCGCGCATCGACGCGCTGTTCGCCATCGAGCGCGAGATCAACGGCCTGCCGCCGCAGCAGCGCGCTGCGCGTGCGCCAGCGAGCGCAGCCGCCCGCTCGTCGATCGAGCTCGAGATCTGGTTGCGCGAGCAGCGCGCCAAGCTCTCCAGGCAAGAACGATACCGCCAAGGCGATCAACTACAGCCTCAAGCGCTGGGCGGCGTTCACCCGCTTCCTCGACGACGGCCGCCTCTGCATGTCCAACAACGCCGCCGAACGCGCGCTGCGCGCCGTCGCGGTCGGGCGCAACAATTGGACCTTCGCCGGCTCCGACGCGGGCGGCCGCCGCGCCGCCGCCATCTACACGCTGATCGAACCGCCAAGCTCAACGACGTCGACCCGCAGGCCTGGCTCGCCGACGTCCTCGCCCGGCTGCCAGATCATCCCGCCAACAAGTCGCCGAGCTGCTGCCCTGGAACTGGAAACGCCGCCGACGTTCCGCGGCAGCCTGATCGTTCAGGTCAGGCTGCTACCTGACACAAGCTGGCTGACCCGGGGCCCTCACCGGATGCGTACGCTTCTCCGAGCAGAGCCATTTTGCGCGGACGTTCACGAGGCTGGTGGGCACCAGCCCCGGCGAATGACGGCGGCAGCGGAGGAGGTGAGGGCCGGAGCAGGCCGGCGCGTAGGGCGGATTAGCGCAGCGTAATCCGCCAACGTCTGTCGATAAGGCGAGACGGCGAGTTACGCCTTCGGCTAACCCGCCCTACGGGCTACGAAACGAGAAATTCAGACTGTTCTCCTCCATCCGAGCCCACTATCACGTGTGAACCGCTACGCTGAGCGGAGGAGCGACAGAACGAACCGCACGTCGACAAAGTGAACACGCTGGTTGCCGCCGCGCATCGTGATGCCAACTAGTCCGACGTAAAATCCGGATCTGTCTCGTGTTATGTGGTAAATAGGACCGCCGCTCAATCCGTCTTGGGCGAAGGTCTTGTTGCCGGTAATCTTAAGGGAATGGACATATCGGGCGTGGCTTGAGCCGGCGTATTCGCCAGTAGTCACGACCTGCTGAACGTGGACATGCGGTAGGTCATAGTCGACAGAACGTAGTTCTGTCGGATAACCAAACAGATAAAAATTGGCATCGGGATTCCCTTTCCAGATATCTGCCTCATGCAATGGGAAGAATCCCGCCTCGAGATTTGGGGACTGATAATTTTCAGGCAAGAACTCCATCGCCTGTAAGTCTTTGAACTCCTCATCCGCGCTGCTCTCGTCGTTGTTCACGAACAAGAGGCGCGATCCTGCAGTGGTTGCTTTGCCGCCCTCAATTGGGATTGTCACATCGTTGGGCGCGTATCCTTTTGTTTGGTGGTGGCACCACAAAAGAAAGTACCTGTCTTCAAGACAAATCGCTGTTGCTGATCCCAAAAAGGCGTACGGAAATTGTTCGTGTCCCGTAAGGCAGAATGTTTGTTTGGTGTAATTTGCCAGTATTGTTTCGGTATGACGGGCAGGCACCAACTTTTTTCCGACACGAACGGCTGACGCTTCCATCCAGCCTTTGAGATTGCGTGTCACGACTTTTCCAGACATTTTTGCTATCTTGGTCTGTCGCGTTGCTAGCAACGTAGTAACAGATCATGGCCGGCGCCGTTAGCTATCGCTTCGCGATCGCTCGCAATTCACCGCGTGCACGATATGTGCGATAACAGTAGACGATGCCACCGGTCGTGAATACGGCGAACATGATGGCGGGGTAATATTGCTTTTGCAGCAGTAGTAGTATGGCCATCGAAGAAATTCCCGGCGACGCCAAAGCCGGCCACAATGACGACCCACCAAGCAATAAGAAGCACCGCTCCCCAGTTATATTGCGCTTCTGACATACAGGAACGCCCCGTTCAATACCCGCCTGCAGATTCACGTTACTGTCTGTCAGCGGCAACTTTCAATAGCCGCTTGCGCCGTCGGGCAAATCACCTCCGCGTTCCGAAAATCCCGTCAATCCCTTCCGAAAAACATAAATCGCTTGGCGCTTCCCAAATCAGCCGTATCCTCCGCCGCGTTCCGTTCCGCTGAGGGGACGTATCGCGATCGTCACGGACGTTGGCAACGGAATGCGGTGGACGCGGGGTGTCGCAGCGTGTGTTTCACATGCGGACGAACGGCATGGCGCGGACGTGAAATCGTGTGGTCCTGGCATCCCGGTGCTGATGCCAAGCTTGGCGCAGCGACGAGCGTCGCGGGCGACGGGGGCAAGAGAGCCGGTCCCCGGGGAGAGCGCGTATAAGCGTTAACACCATCGCGCAGGGAGGGCCGGGATGTCTTGGCCGAACCTGTGGTAACCGCCGCGTGCATTTTCTTTCGCACGCGGGCCATGGGGGCGGTGAGCTCCCGGCCTTCCCTGCGCCCTCTGCTGTGAGGAGGGTGACATCATTGTGCAGAACTCGGGCATGTCGTGTCGCGAGAATGCGGCGCGCATTCATGCTGTCGTGCTCCGCCACCCGGTCCGGCCTCGGCCGGCCGATGACAGGCTCCGGCGGAGCATCCAGTATTCCGAGACAGTGGTGATCGAGTCGAGACGCTGCGGCGTACTGGATTCCCCGCCTTCGCGGGGAATGACGGGTGGGAGTGGTGCGACTTCTGCGCTGACACGGTGCGAATCCGGGACGCAGTTGCCGGGGGCCGGATCGGGCGATTAGTCGGCCCAAAAGCGGGCTTTGAATGGCGCCGGAACCGGGCCATCTCAGCTGCGCCATTCTGCCGCAGTTTCATGTCGGTCCATTACAGAAGTTTAACGCGTTCGCCAGCACGCCGTAAGGCTGACGACCCCATCTTCATGCGCGAGCAATGTGCTGCCGACCGGCACCGTCGCAATCAGGATTCCCCGCAGATTTCCCTGGAGACAACCGAATGACCGAACGCCCCACCGATCTCTCGTCCCTCCCGTCGTATCGCCGGCCGCGCGGTGCGCTGCTGCGGGCGCGCAAATTCGCCCTGATGGCCTCGGTGGTCGCGGGCCTCGGCGTCGCCTCTTACGGGCTCGGCACCGCGATCGCGCCGCTGAACCTGTTCTCGACCCCGGCGCATGCCCAGGTCAACAACGAGGTCAGCAAGGTCGCGCAGCCGATCGGTTTCGCCGACATCGTCGAGCGCGTGAAGCCGTCGGTGATCTCGGTCAAGGTCAACATCAACGAGAAGGTCGCCAAGGACGATAACGGCAACGACGAGGATTCGCCGTTCCAGCCGGGCTCGCCGATGGAGCGCTTCTTCCGCCGCTTCGGCGGTCCGGATGGCTTCCCGGGCATGCGCGGCGAATGGCCATCGCCAGATCACGGGGCAGGGCTCCGGCTTCTTCATCTCCGATGACGGCTATGCGGTGACCAACAACCACGTGGTCGACGGCGCCACCAAGGTCGAGGTCACGACCGACGACGGCAAGACCTACAGCGCCAAGGTGATCGGCACCGATCAGCGCACCGACCTCGCTCTGATCAAGGTCGACGGCAACGGCGCGAAATTCCACTTCGCCAAGCTCGCCGACGGCAAGCCGCGGATCGGCGACTGGGTGCTCGCGGTCGGCAACCCCTTCGGCCTCGGCGGCACCGTGACGGCCGGCATCGTCTCGGCCGAGGGCCGCGACATCGGCAACGGTCCGTATGACGATTTCATCCAGATCGACGCGCCCGTGAACAAGGGCAATTCCGGCGGCCCGGCCTTCAACGTCGGCGGCGACGTGGTCGGCGTCAACACCGCGATCTATTCGCCCTCCGGCGGCAGCGTCGGCATCGCGTTCTCGATTCCCGCCTCGACCGTGAAGAGCGTGGTTGCCCAGCTCAAGGACAAGGGCTCGGTCAGCCGCGGCTGGATCGGCGTGCAGATTCAGCCTGTCACGCAGGACATCGCCGACAGCCTCGGCATGAAGAAGGCGGAAGGCGCGCTGGTGGCCGAGCCGCAGGCCAATGGCCCGGCGGCCAAGGCCGGCATCGAATCCGGCGACGTCATCACGGCAGGTCAACGGCGAGACCGTGAAGGATGCGCGCGAGCTCGCCCGCACCATCGGCGGCCTTGCGCCCGACACCGCGGTCAAGCTCAACGTGCTCCACAAGGGCCAGGAGAAGACCATCGACCTGACGCTCGGCAAGCTGCCGAACACGATCGAGGCCAAGGCCGACACCGACAATAACGACAACGGCAAGCTCAGCCGCGGCACCGACGTGCCGAAGCTCGGCCTCACCGTGGCGCCTGCCAACAGCGTCGCCGGCGCCGGCAAGGACGGCGTCGTCGTCACCGAGGTCGATCCGAAGAGCGCGGCCGCCGAGCGCGGCTTCAAGGAAGGCGATGTCATCCTCGAAGTGGCCGGCAAGAGCGTGGCGTCCGCCGGCGATGTCCGGGAGGCCATCACCGCCGCCCATGACGACAAGAAGAACAGCGTGCTGATGCGGGTGAAGAGCGGCGGCCAGTCGCGCTTCGTCGCGGTGCCGATCGCCAAGGGCTAAACGCGCGCTGAGACAAGGATTGGAGCCGCGCGGTCGCGCGCGGCTCCCGCGAGATGGAAGGGATCGCCGGCCTTTAATCGCCCCTCGCCGACGGCCTCTTCCTGGGGGCGGCTTTGATCGCCTCCGTATCAACCTTCCGTAGGAATATGCCCCCCTCCGTCGGAAGGCACTAGGGCGGTGAAGTCCCCCAGCTTCACCGCCCGCCTTTCATGCCGATTAACCTGTTGGCGTGGGCCGCCTTGCACGGAAACCGCGGTCGCGCCATGTAGGATGGACATCGAACCTTGAGCGTCCCAGTTTCCGAGATGCGCCTCCTGATCATCGAAGACGACCGCGAATCCGCCGACTATCTCGTCAAGGCGTTCCGCGAAGTCGGGCATATTGCCGATCTCGCCGGTGACGGCGAGGAGGGCCTGTCGATGGCCGAAGGCGGCGATTACGACGTGCTGGTGGTCGACCGGATGCTGCCGAAGCGGGACGGGCTCTCGGTGATCGGCGCGCTGCGCGACAAGGGCAACCGGACGCCGGTTCTGATCCTTTCCGCGCTCGGCCAGGTCGACGACCGCATCAAGGGCCTGCGCGCCGGCGGCGACGATTATCTGCCAAAGCCCTATTCTTTTGCCGAGCTGCTGGCGCGGGTCGAGGTGCTGTCGCGCCGCCATGGCGGTCCGGCCGAGGAGACCACTTACAAGGTCGGCGATCTCGAGCTCGACCGGCTGTCGCACCGGGTGGCGCGCGGCAAGGACGAATTGACCCTGCAGCCGCGCGAGTTCCGCCTGCTCGAATACCTCATGAAGCATGCCGGGCAGGTGGTGACGCGCACCATGCTGCTGGAGAACGTCTGGGATTATCATTTCGATCCGCAGACCAATGTGATCGACGTGCACATCTCGCGGCTGCGCTCCAAGATCGACAAGGGCTTCGAGCGCCCGCTGCTGCACACCATCCGCGGCGCCGGCTACATGATCCGGGACGGCTTGCGTTGACGGGCTTCGCCAAGCTGATCCGCACCACGGCGTTTCGGCTGACGCTGGTCTATCTCTTGCTGTTCGCGCTGTTCGCGGCCTCGCTGCTGGCTTATTTCGCCTGGAACACGCGCCGTCTGATCACCGAGCAGATCTCGACCACGGTGTCGGCGGAGATCAGCGAGGTCACCGACATCTACACCCGCCGCGGCCTGCGCGGCCTCGTCTTCACCATCGAGAACCGGGCGCTGCGTCCGGGCGCCAATCTCTATCTCGTCACCACGCCAACGGGGCAGGCGATCGCGGGCAATGTCGGCTCGCTGGCGCCGGGCGTCATGGGCAGCGCCGGCTGGTCGGAGACGTTCTACCGGCGGCTCGACGATCCCCGCGACGAGAACCACCGCGCACTGGTCTATGTCACGCAGCTCTCCAGCGGCTTTCGCCTTCTGATCGGGCGCGACCTCGAGGAGCGCCGGCGCATGTTCCGCGTGATCGCGGAAGCCGCGCAATGGTCGATGCTGGTGGTCGTGGTGCTCGGCATCGCCGGCGGCATCTTTGTGGCGCGGCGGGTGCTGCACCGGATCGACGCCATGACCGGCACCACCCAGCGCATCATGGCCGGCGACCTCTCGGGCCGGCTTCCGGTGGGCCGCAGCGGCGACGAACTCGATCGGCTGGCGGAAAACCTCAACGCCATGCTGGAGCGCATCGAGGCGCTGATGACGGGGCTGAAGGAGGTCTCCGACAACATCGCCCATGATCTCAAGACGCCGCTGACGCGGTTGCGCAACCGCGCCGAGGAGGCACTCTCCAAGTCGCGATCCGAGGCCGAGTACCGCTCGGCGCTGGAGCGCACCATCGAGGAATCCGACGGCCTGATCCGCACCTTCAATGCGCTTTTGATGATCGCGCGCGCCGAATCCGGCCAGGCCCGCGGCGGCATGGCCGATTTCGACGCCGCGGAGGTCGCGTTCGGCATCCATGAGCTCTACGAGCCGCTCGCCGAAGACGACGGCATGACCTTGCAGGTCAAGACCGGGTCGGCGCCGCTGCACGGCAATCGCGAGCTGATCAGCCAGGCGCTCGCCAATCTGGTCGAGAACGCGATCAAATATGGCAAGCCGGTCGCAGTGCCGCTCGGCACCGAGGCTGCGGCGACCGCCCGCGAAATCCTGATCGAGGCGCGGCGCGACGGCGAGCAGGTGCTGCTCAGCGTCACCGACCATGGTCCCGGCATCCCCGAGGCCGACCGTAAGCACGCCATCGAGCGTTTCGTGCGGCTGGAGGCGAGCCGCACCTTGCCGGGCTCAGGCCTCGGCCTCAGCCTGGCCTCCGCGGTGGCGACCCTGCATGGCGGCGAGCTCAGGCTGAGCGATGCGCATCCGGGCCTCACGGCGACGCTGGTGCTGCCCGCCAGCGCCGATGCGGGCGCAAGGCTTGCGGCTCAAACGCAGGATGTGCCACAGAAGGCGGCATGATCTCATCCGCGCCGGGAAACGACGGACTATCCTTGGCCGCGCGTTTCGTGACCGGCCCGCATGTCCGCAACCCCGAGAAAGCCGAACATCGGCTGCAGGAATGGCTGGCCGAGCTCGAGCCGGCGCAGGCAACCGCGATCGGGAACCTGCTCGACGGCAAGGCCCGCACCATCCTGCTCGGCATCGCCGAGTTCTCGCCCTACCTGTTCGACCTGATCCGCGCCGACGCCACGCGATTCATCCGCCTGCTCAGATGCGACCCTCAGTCGCACCTCGCCAGCCTGATCGAGGCGACCTCGCGCGAAGTGTTTGCGGCCAGCAGCGAAGCCGATGTGATGCGGCTGTTGCGCCGGATGAAGTCGGAAGCCGCGCTGATGACCGCGCTCTGCGACATCGGCGGGGTCTGGCCGGTGATGCAGGTGACGACGGCGCTGACCGACATCGCGTTTGCCTCGGTGCAGACAGCGCTGCGCTATCTGTTGCGCCAGGAGGCCGTCCGCGGCCGGCTCGCGCCCGAAGACGCCGAGCACCCCGAGCAGGGTTGCGGCTTGTTCGTGCTGGCGATGGGCAAGATGGGCGCGGGCGAGCTGAACTATTCCAGCGACATCGACCTCATCGTGTTCTTCGATCGCGAGGCCACGAACCTGTCGCGCGACATCGAGCCGCAGCCGTTCTTTGTGCGCATCACCCAGGGCATGGCGCGGCTGCTGCAGCAGCGCACCGCCGACGGCTACGTGTTCCGGGTCGATCTGCGGCTGCGGCCCGATCCGGCCTCGACGCAGGTCGCGATGTCGACGGATGCAGCGCTGCATTACTACGAGCGGGAAGGGCGCACCTGGGAGCGCGCCGCGATGATCAAGGCGCGGGTCTGCGCCGGCGACACCAGAGCGGGCGAGGCGCTGCTGGCGGAGCTGTCGCCCTTCGTCTGGCGCAAGCATCTCGACTTCCAGGCGCTCGCCGACGTGCACGACATGAAGCGGCAGATGCAGGTCTATCGCGGCCAGAGCGAGATCTCGGTCGAGGGACATAACGTCAAGGTCGGGCGCGGCGGCATTCGCGAGATCGAGTTCTTCGCCCAGACCCAGCAATTGATCGCGGGCGGCCGTCATGCCGAGTTGCGGGTGCAGCAGACGCTGGTCGCGCTCGACGTGCTCGCCGTGAGCAACTGGATCACCTACGACGCGCGCGACGAGCTCAGCGCGGCCTATCAGTTCCTGCGGCGGGTCGAGCATCGGCTGCAGATGATCGCCGACGAACAGACCCACAGCCTGCCGCAGGAGGCCGAGGCGGTCGATCGTTTCGCGCAGTTCTTCGGCTATGAGAACCGCGAGGCGTTTGCGCTCGATCTGCTGTTTCAGCTCAACATCGTGCAGGGCCATTACGCCAAAGCTGTTCGAAGGCGATCCGACGGGCACCGCGCGCCTGCCGCCGGTGAACTACGCGGCCGGGGCAGGGGACGCGCATTTGGTTCAGCATCTCGCCGCCCTCGGCTTCAAGGACCCGCTGTCGGTGGCGAGGACCCTGCAGCAATGGATGGCCGGCGAATATCGCGTGTTCCGCACCGAGACCACGCGGACTGCCTTCGCCGAGTTCGTGCCGGCATTGATCGACGGCCTTGCCCATGCCGACGAGCCCGATCGCGCGGTCGCAGCCTTCGACCGTTTCCTGCAGGCGCTGCAGCGCGGCGGGCGGCTGGTCACCTTGCTCGGCCAGAACCGCGATCTGGTTGCGCTCGTGGCCTTGGTGCTCGGCGCGGCGCCGCGGCTCGGCGACATGCTGGCGCGGCAGCCTCAGCTGATGGACGGGCTGATCGATCCGCGCTTCTTCGGCGCGATGCCGGATCAGCGCGAACTATCTGAGCGGCTGGCCGAGACGCTCAAGGATGCCGGCGCCTACGAGGAATTCCTCGACCGGCTGCGCCTGTTCGGCCAGGAGAGCCTGTTCCTGATCGGCACGCGCATTCTCTCCGGCACCGTGTCGGCGCAGCAGGCGGGCACGGCGTTTGCCGATGTCGCCGAGGGCATCGTCGACACCGTACATGGGCTGGTGACCGAGCGCTTCGCCGAGCAGCACGGCCGCATCAGGGGGCAGGAGACCGCGATCATCGCGATGGGCCGTCTCGGCGCACGCGAGATGACGGCGTCCTCGGATCTCGATCTGATCCTGCTCTATGATTTCGACGCGGAGGCGCCGGATTCCGACGGCGAGCGCTCGCTGCAGGGCGCGCATTATTTCGCCCGCTTCACCCAGCGCCTGATCTCGGCCTTTACCTCGCGCACCAATTACGGCGTGCTCTACGACATCGACATGCGGCTGCGTCCGTCGGGCCGCGCCGGTCCGCTGGCCTCGCATATCGAATCCTTCGCGAACTACCAGGAGCGCGAGGCATGGACCTGGGAGCATATGGCGCTGACGCGGGCGCGGGTGATCTCGGCGTCGCCGGCATTCCGCACCCGGATCGAGGCGATCATTCGTGAGGCGCTGACGCGGCCGCGCGACGCGTCCCTGACTGCGCGCGACGTGGCCGAGATGCGGGGCGCGATCGCGCAGGAGAAGGGCGAGGGTGATCCCTGGGATCTGAAATACGCAGCCGGCGGCATGGTCGATATCGACTTCGTCGCGCAATATCTGCAGCTCGTGCATGCCGCTGCGAAGCCCGACATTCTCGACGTCTCCACCCTGCAGGTGCTCTGCAAGGCCGAGCAGCTCGGGCTGCTGCCGCGCTCTGACGCCGACACGCTGTGCCAGGCCGCGCGGCTCTATCACGATCTCACGCAGATCCTGCGGCTGTGCGTCAGCGACAAGTTCAAGCCGGACAGCGCCGGCGACGACCTGCTGCGGGTGATGGCGCGCGCCGGCGACGCGCCGCATTTCTCCGCGCTGGAGGCGCGCGTGCGCGAGACCCAGGCCGAGGTGCGGCGGGTGTTCACGGCGGTGGTGGAGGGCTGATGCGGATCCCTCGAGGCGGAGGGCATTCCCGTTCTACTATTATCGGCCGGCTCGAACTGAAAGGTGTCGGATCAGGCCTTTGCCTGCGCGGCCTGCTTCAGCTTGGTCAGCGCTTCCAGCGCGTTGGGCGCCAGGCCGGCGCCGCCGGCGTCGAGATGCGCATAGATCGATTTGAGCATGCGCGGATCCCAGTATTTCTTGATGTGGTCGGCGATGCCGGGCACCGCCTTGTCATGGCCCTGGCTCTCGAAGAACTGTCCGATCTGGTTGGCCATATAGACCAGGCGATCCGTGCTGTTATGCGACATGCAGCTTTATCCGTTGCAGTTGCGCGCGCCCGTGGCTCCGGGCCCGCGACGATACGTTCAGGATGGGTGAAGACCTCGAAGCCGTCGCCGCGGGCGACCGCGACCAGCGTGATGCCGGCGCTCTCCGCGGTGCGGATGGCAAGCGCCGTCGGCGCGGAGACGGCGACGATCACAGGCGCGCCGATCGAGGCGGCCTTCTGAACCATCTCGACCGAGACGCGGCTCGTCAGCACGACGAGGCCTTCGCTGGCATCGGTGCGCGACTGCGCGAGATGGCCGGCGAGCTTGTCCAGCGCGTTGTGCCGGCCGACATCCTCGCGCAAGGCAACGATGCCGCGGGCAGGGGTCCAGAACGCCGCGGCATGGACGGCTCGGGTCTCGTGGTTGATGGTCTGCAGCGGTTCGACGCCGCCGAGCGCGGCCATGATCTCGCGCGGCGCAGAAGCTGCGGCCCTTCGGCACGATCGCGCAGGGACGGATCGCCTCGGCGATCGAGTCGATGCCGCACAGGCCGCAACCGGTAGGGCCCGGCGATCTGGCGGCGGCGGGCGCTGATGCGCTCGGCCAGCTCTGGCGCGAGCCACATCCGCAGCTCGATGCCGTCGTCGAGCTCGACCACGTCGAGCGTGACGATGTCGTCGACGCGAATTGACGATGCCTTCGTTGAGGCTGAAGCCGAGCGCGAAATCCGCGAGGTCCTGCGGCGTGCCCATCATGACGGCATAGGTGCCGCCATTATAGGTCAACGCAAGCGCCGTCTCCTCCGGCACGCGGCGAGGACCTTCGGTGAAGGCCCTTCGCGCCAGACAAGGCGATCAGCGATGCGCACCGCATCGGCCATTCGCTCCGCCTCCAAAGTTCGCGTTCGTGTCGGGCTGGCTCGGCGCGCATTTCGGAAGCCGGAGCACAACCATGTTCATGAATGGAATGCGGCACCGGATTTGAAGTTCCGAAAGCAGCTTCAATCCGGCACCTCTACTCCGCAGCTTCGACTGCCGGCGCGATCCGGCGCGAATGCCGCGCCTGCTCGTCATAGGCCTTCTGCCACTCCGACGGGCCGTTGGACGGCGAGATCTGCACCGCCGTGACCTTGTATTCCGGACAGTTGGTCGCCCAGTCGGAGTAGTCGGTCGTGATCACGTTGGCGCCGCGTGTCGGGGAAGATGGAAGGTCGTGTAGACGACGCCCGGCTGCACGCGCTCGGTGATGCAGCGCGCGCAGCGCGGTCTCGCCGGCGCGGCTCGCGAGCCGCACCCAGTCGCCGTCGCGGATGCCGCGGTCCTCGGCATCGTGCGGATGGATCTCGAGCCGGTCCTCCTCGTGCCAGGCGACGTTCTCGGTGCGCCGCGTCTGCGCGCCGACGTTGTACTGCGACAGGATGCGGCCGGTGGTCAGCAGCAGCGGGAAGCGCGGGCCGGTCGTCTCGTCGGTGGCGACATACTCCGTGACCACGAACTTGCCCTTGCCGCGCACGAAGCGGTCGACGTGCATGATCGGCGTGCCGTCCGGCGCCTTCTCGTTGCAGGGCCACTGCACGCGAGCCCAGCTCGTCGAGCTTGGCGTAGGAGACGCCGGCGAAGGTCGGCGTCAGCGCCGCGATCTCGTCCATGATCTCGGAGGGATGGCTGTAGTTCATCGCGATAGCCGAGCGCGTTGGCGAGGCCGATCGTGACCTCCCAGTCGGCATAGCCCGTACGCGGCGGCATCACCTTGCGCACGCGCTGGATGCGGCGCTCGGCGTTGGTGAAGGTGCCGTCCTTCTCCAGGAAGGACGAGCCGGGCAGGAAGACATGCGCGTAGTTCGCGGTCTCGTTCAGGAACAGGTCCTGCACGACGACGCATTCCATCGCCGACAAGCGCCTGCGCCACGTGCGTGGTGTTGGGATCGGACTGCACGATGTCCTCGCCCTGCACGTAGAGGCCCTTGAAGGTGCCGTCGACGCGCGGCGTCGAACATGTTGGGGATGCGCAGGCCCGGCTCCGGATTGAGCGTGACGTTCCACAGCGCCTCGAACTGCTCGCGCACGGCGTCGATCGGCGATGTGGCGGTAGCCGGGCAGCTCGTGCGGGAACGAGCCCATGTCGCAGGAGCCCTGCACGTTGTTCTGGCCGCGCAGCGGGTTCACGCCGACGCCGTCGCGGCCGATGTTGCCGGTCGCCATCGCGAGGTTGGCGATGGCCATCACCGTGGTCGAGCCCTGGCTGTGCTCGGTCACGCCCAGGCCGTAGTAGATCGCGGCGTTGCCGCCGGTGGCGTAGAGCCGCGCGGCGGCGCGCAGCTCCTGCGCGGGCGACGCCGGTGACGGCATGCCACCGGCTTCGGGGCTGTTGCGCTCCTCGGCGACGAACGCGCGCCCAGTCCTCGAACTCGCTCCAGTCGCAGCGCTCGCGCGACGTAGGCCTCGTTGACCAGGCCTTCGGTGACGATGACATGCGCCAGCGCGTTGAGCACCGCGACGTTGGTGCCGGGCCTCAGCGGCAGGTGATGATCGGCCTCGACGTGCGCCGACTTCGACCAGATCGATGCGGCGCGGATCGACCACGATCAGCTTCGCGCCCTGGCGCAGCCGCTTCTTCATGCGCGAGGCGAACACCGGATGCGCGTCGGTCGGATTGGCGCCGATCACCATGATCGACGTCGGTGTCTTCGACCGACTTGAAGTCCTGCGTGCCGGCCGAGGTGCCGAAGGTGGTCGAGAGCCCGTAGCCGGTCGGCGAGTGGCAGACGCGGGCGCAGGTGTCGACGTTGTTGTTGCCGAAGCCGCGCGCGGACCAGCTTCTGCACGAGATAGGTCTCCTCGTTGGTGCAGCGCGAGGAGGTGATGCCGCCGATCGAATCGCGGCCGTACTTCGCCTGGATGCGCGACTCGGACGCGGCGTAGCCGATCGCCTCGTCCCAGGAGACCTCGCGCCAGGGATCGTCGATGGTCTCGCGGATCATCGGCTTGGTGATGCGGTCCTTGTGGGTCGCGTAGCCCCAGGCGAAGCGGCCCTTGACGCAGGAATGGCCCCGTTGGCCTTGCCGTCCTTGTACGGCACCATGCGCACGACCTCGTCGCCGTGCATCTCGGCCTTGAAGGCGCAGCCGACGCCGCAATAGGCGCAGGTGGTGACGACCGAATGCTCGGGCTGGCCGATCTCGATGACGGACTTCTCCTGAGCGTCGCGGTCGGGCAGGCCTGCACGCAGGCGCCGCAGGAGACGCATTCGGAGTCGCAGGAAGGTCTCGCTCATGCCGGGCGAGACGCGGCTAGTCGAAGCCGCGGCCGGAGATCGTCAGCGCGAAGGTGCCCTGCACCTCCTCGCAGGCGCGCACGCAGCGCGAGCAGACGATGCACTTGGACGGATCGTAGGTGAAGTAGGGGTTGGACTCGTCCTTCGGCATCCAGGCCGGATTGACGTCGCCGTTGGCTTCCGCGAACACATGGTTGTCGCCCTGATAGCCGTAGCGCACCTCGCGCAGGCCGACCGCGCCGGCCATGTCCTGCAGCTCGCAATCGCCGTTGGCGGCGCAGGTCAGGCAGTCCAGCGGATGGTCGGAGATGTAGAGCTCCATCACGCCCTTGCGCAGCTGCTTCAGCCGCTCGGTCTGCGTGTGGACCACCATGCCGTTCTCGGCCGGCGTGGTGCAGGAGGCCGGCGTGCCGCGCGGCCCTCGATCTCGACCAGGCAGAGCCGGCAGGAGCCGAAGGCTCGAGCATGTCGGTCGCGCAGAGCTTCGGGATCTGCGTGCCGGCCTCCATGGCCGCGCGCATCACCGAGGTGCCCTCCGGCACGCGTGACGCTCTGGCCGTCGATGGTCAGCGTCACCATGGCCTCGGATTTGCGAGCGGGCGTGCCGTAGTCGATTTCGTGGATGAGCGACATGGCCGATGTCCTTACTCCGCGGCCTGCAGGCGCGGCTGTTGAGGTCCGAAATCTTCGCGGAAATGCTTGAGCGCTGACAGCACCGGGAAGGGCGTCAGGCCGCCCAGCGCGCAGAGCGAGCCGAGTTTCATCGTGTCGCAGAGGTCTCGACCAACGCGAGGTTCGCCGTCGCGCCGTTCGCCGCGGCGGATCTTGTCGATCATCTCGACGCCGCGGGTCGAGCCGATGCGGCAGGGCGTGCACTTGCCGCAGGATTCGATGCGCGCAGAACTCCATCGCGAAGCGCGCCTGCCCGGCCATGTCGACGGTGTCGTCGAACACGACGATGCCGCCGTGGCCGATCAGGCCGTCGCTGCGCCGCGAACGCCTCGTAGTCGAGCGGCGTGTCGAACAGGGCGCGCGGGAAATAGGCGCCGAGCGGGCCGCCGACCTGCACCGCGCGGACCGGCCGGCCGGAGAGCGTGCCGCCGCCGAAGTCGTCGACCAGCTCGCCGAGCGTGATGCCGAACGCGGTCTCGACCAGGCCGCCGCGCTTGACGTTGCCGGCGAGCTGGAACGGCATGCGTGCCGCGCGAGCGCCCCATGCCGAAATCGGCATAGGCCTTGGCGCCCTCGTCGAGGATGCACGGCACCGCCGCGAGCGACAGCACGTTGTTGATGACGGTCGGCTTGCCGAACAGGCCCTGATGCGCCGGCAGCGGCGGCTTGGCGCGCACCAGGCCGCGCCGGCCTTCCAGGCTCTCCAGCAGCGAGGTCTCCTCGCCGCAGATATAGGCGCCGGCGCCGAAGCGGACCTCGAGATCGAACGCTGAGCCGTGCCGCTCGCGCCGAGCAGACCTGCGCGTGCTGGCGATCGCGATCGCCTTGGTCAGCGTCGCGATCGCGTGCGGATATTCGGAGCGGATGTAGATGTAGCCCTTGGTGGCGCCGACCGCGATGCCGGCGATGGTCATGCCCTCGATCAGCACGAAGGGATCGCCCTCCATCAGCATGCGGTCGGCGAAGGTGCCGCTGTCGCCCTCGTCGGCGTTGCAGACGATGTATTTGCGGTCGGCCTCGGCCTGCGCCACGGTCTTCCACTTGATCCCGGTCGGGAAGCCGGCGCCGCCGCGGCCGCGCAGGCCGGAGGTCATGACCTCCGCGACGATGCCGTCGGCGACAGCGTCAGCGCGCGCTGCAGGCCCCTGTAGCCGCCATGGGCGCGGTAGTCGTCGAGCGACAGCGGATCGATCACGCCGCAGCGGGCGAAGGTCAGCCGCGTCTGCCGCTTCAGCCACGGAATCTCCTCGGTCAGGCCGAGCCCGAGCTTGTGCGGCTTGTCGGCTGCGACGGCATCGAGCAGCGACGGCACGTCGGCCACCGTGACCGGGCCGAAGGCGACGCGGCCCTTGGCGGTCGCGACCTCGACCATCGGCTCCAGCCAGAACAGGCCGCGCGAGCCGGTGCGCACGATGCTCGATTGCGACATCGCGCTTCGCGGCTGCCGCCTGCAGCGCCTGGGCGACCTCGTCGGCGCCGACCGACAGGGCGGCGGCATCGCAGGGAACGAAAAGACGTAGGCTCATCGCTGGGCCTCCGAGATCAGGGCGTCGATGCGGGCTTCGTCCAGCCGGCCGATCAGGCGGCCATCGAGCATCGCGGAAGGGGCCGTGGCACAAAGGCCGAGGCAGTAGATCGGCTCCAGCGTGACGCGCTCGTCGGCCGTGGTGTTGCCGAGGCTGACGCCGAGCTTCGCTTCCGCGCGCGCGGCCAGCGCGTCGCCGCCGGCGGCCTGGCAGGCCTCGGCGCGGCACAGCTTCAGCACGTGGCGGCCGGCCGGCTTGTGCGGAAGTCGTGGTAGAAGGTGAAGACGCCGTAAACCTCGGCACGCGACAGATTGAGCTCCGAGGCGATCATCGGCAGCGCGTCTTCGGGAACGTAGCCGAACGCTTCCTGCAGCGCGTGCAGGATCACCAGGGTCGCGCCCTTCGACCTTGCTGTGCTCGGAGATGATCTCGGCGCCGCGCGCCGCCTCCCAGGGTTCGTAGACCAGCGTCATCCGCAATTCCAATCGGTGCGTTGTGAGGTTTTTTTCACAAGAATTGGAATTGCCCTAAATATCAATAAAGCTGTCTCATGCTGCGATAGCGAAACGCAATCGTGAGATGACTAAAATTAGGCAGGATCAGCGTTTTTTCGCGTCGACCTGCATACGCCTGCGTCTTTTACCCGTGCCTATTTCGCACTTGCCGTGATAATGACGGGGGCTCTTTCCCCTCATCCTCGGAAGGCCGTTGTCGTGATCGACAAGCTTGAACTTTTGCTCGCGCTCGCCAAGGAGCGGCATTTCGGCCGCGCCGCCGAGGCCTGTGGCGTGACCCAGCCGACGATGTCGACCAGTATCAAGCAGCTCGAGGAGATCCTCGGCGTGGTGCTGGTCCAGCGCGGCTCTCGGTTCCAGGGCTTTACGCCGGAGGGCGAGCGCACGTTGGACTGGGCACGGCGCATCGTCGGCGACTTCCGCGCCATGCGGCAGGAGATCAACAGCCTCAAGGACAAACTGACGGGTGAACTGCGGATCGCGGCGATCCCGACCGTGCTCGGCATGGTAGCCTCGCTGACCACGCCGTTCCGCGCACGGCATCCGGACGTCAGCTTCCGCATCGTGTCCTGTACCTCGGCCGACGTGCTCGGGCTGCTGGAGAATCTCGAGGTCGATGCCGGACTGACCTATCTGGAAAACGAGCCGCTCGGAAAGGTTCGCACCATTCCGCTCTACAATGAGAGCTATCGCCTGTTGACCGCGCCGGACGCAATGTTCGGCGATCGCGACCAGGTGACGTGGCAGGAGGTCGCGCAAGTGCCGCTGTGCCTGCTGACCTCGGACATGCAGAACCGCCGCATCATCGATCGCGCGTTGCGCTCGGTCGGCGGCAAGGCGACACCGACGTTGACATCGAACTCGCTGCTGGTGCTCTACACCCACGTCAAGACCGGGCGATGGGCCAGCGTAATGCCGGCCAAGCTTGCCGAGACGCTGGGCTTAGCCGACAAGGTGCGCTCGATCCCGATCGTCGATCCCGTGGTCAATTATAGCGTGGGCATCGTGATCCCGCAGCGCGACCCGATGACGCCGCAGATTGCCGCGCTGGTGCAGATCGCGCGCGAGGTCGCGCCCAGCCTGCAGGTGTGAGCCTCTCATGGTCGCGGCCACGTCGGCGGGGCAGGCTCATATTGACGCGTTGCACGGCCACTCATACGTCATGTTTTGATGATAGTCCGAGCCCATCATGACCCCATCAGCGATGCCAGCCGATCAGTTTTGGCAGATTGTCGAGCGCACGGCGCCGTCCGACAATGATGCGGACGCGCAGATGGAAGCTTTGCGGGGCATTCTGCATGAGCTTCCCCTCGAGCAGATCATCTCGTTCGAGACGGCTTTTCGACGCTATCTCAACGCCGCCTACACGTGGGATCTTTGGGGCGCGGCCTGTGTGATCCACGGCGGCTGCTCCGACGATGGCTTCGAATATTTCCGGCGCTGGCTCGTATCGAGAGGACGCGACACTTACGAGTCCGCAACGGCCGATCCCGATAGCCTAGCTCGATTTGACGGCCAGTCCGGCCCCGAGGGAATCTGGGAGTTGGAGGAGATCTATTACATCGCCAACCGGATCTTCAGCGAGAAGGGCGGTGAAGGCGACGTGCGCAGCTATTCCGAGCCGGAAGCTGGATTGGGCGGGCCCGGACCATCCGGTGAGCCGTTCGATGAAGACGACGCGCATTTGGCGCGGCGCTATCCGAATCTCTGGCGCCGTTTCGGGACCAATCCACTGGGCTGAAGCGGGAGGTCGCACCAAGCCTGCAAGCGTGACTCGGCCATCGCCCGGATGAGCGATGACGTGAGCTGGATCCTGGACCCCGCATATCGCTGACACTCATGCCGGCGATCGTGTTGCCCGCAACGAGGGTGCATCGCCGCTCGCGCGACGGGATCAGCAGATTGTGTCGAACCTATCCTTCATCGCCGCGACATACGGGTGTGTTTTCGTTCGGTGCACCCTAAGGTGAAGGAGCGTGGCGATGGCTTGCCGATTGAAGGCGCGATTTGCGCGATCTGCTTTGACTGTCGGTCTGGGGTTGCTGGTTGCGTGCAGCACGGTCGCCGCTGCGCGCGCCGCCGACGCTGAGGCGGTGACGATCGATACGACGTTCACCGTGCACACACCGCCGGTACGCCTCGACCGGCCAGCGCCGGAAGGGCGCGCGAGCCTCGTGCTGATGACCGGCGGCAACGGCCTGCTCAGCCTCGATGCCAGCGGCAACGTGATCGATTCCACCGGCAATTTCCTGATCCGGTCGGCCAATCTGTTTCTGCACTACGGTTTCAACGTCATGATGGCGGATGCCTTGCCGGCGCATCCGGCAGGCCTCACCCAGGCCGATCGCCTGGGCGCGGCGCATGCCGCGGAGCTGCAGGGCTTCATCAACGCCGCGCTGACGCGGTGGGGCAAGCCCGTCTGGGTGGTGGGGACCAGCAATGGCAGCATTTCGACGGTGACGGCCGGAGGCTTCCAGCCTGCGCTGTCGGGCCTTCGCGGCGTCATCATCACCTCGCCGGTTACCGTGCTGACGTCAGCCAATCAACCGACCTTCAATGTCGATGCGACGCGCATCACGGTGCCTGCGCTGGTCGCGTGGCACAAGGATGATCATTGCACGATCAGTCCGCCGGCGGGGTCGGCCGCGCTGTTCGCGCTGATCCCGTCGGCGCACAAGGCGAGCCGCGCGTTCGACCATGGCTATTCGGTGGCGACCGACCCCTGTGGCGCCTTCTCCGAACATGGCTATGCCGGCATCGAGGAGCGGGTGGTCAGGGAAATCGCGGAATTCATTCGCGGCAGGGATCACGACTAGGCTGGATCAGTTGCGTCGTCATTGCGAGCGAAGCGGAGCAATCCAGAGTCTAACAAAGATTCTGGATTGCTTCGCCGCTTGCGCTCCTCGCAATGACGTCGCCCGGGACGTGACGCCATCGCATCATGCGCGCCGCTCGCGCAGCGCAGCCACCAGCTCGATCGCAAGTGCCGAAGTCACGGCCACCGCACCGATCGCAAACAGCATGGCGTAGTTGCCGCCGCTGCGGGCGAAGCTGTAGGACAGGCCATACGCGCCCAGCGCCTGGAACAGCGCGAAGCTCGTCGTCGCTCGCGCCCATGCTGCGCGCTGATCAGTGCTGCTGTGAGGGATCAGCTCGTGGATGCGGCCGAGCACCAGCGGCACGATGCCGGGCGTGAAGCCGCCGACGATGACGCTGGAGACGATGAGCACGGCCGGCGCAGTGCTGAACACAGGCAAGGCAACCGCGACGGCCTGGATCAGGAAGGCGGCACGCAGCGCCGGGCCGAATCCGGCGCGATCGGCGAGATGTCCCGTCAGCAGTGGGCCGACGATGGCCCCGAGGCCATACAGCACCCAATAGGCCGATCCCGCTGCGATGCCTTGTCCGAGCCCGCGTGCGACGTAGTCGACCAGGAACACCATGTGCGGCACCAGCGCCACGGCGTTGAGCCCATACTCCGCACATAGCATCGTGACCAGAGAGGACGCCTTGTAGGCAGGTTGATGGTTCACCTGAGCTTCCGTGGCGCGCGTCTGGGCGGGCCATGCATGCCAGCTGACCAGTGTCAGCAGTGCCGACAAGGCGCCGAGCGCGAGCCAGGTCTCGGTCAATCCCTGGCGCAGCAGCAGCGGCACCAGTGTGCCCGACGCGGCGATACCGAGCCCGACGCCGGCAAAGATGACGCCGCCGATCAGGCCCTTCTTGTCGGCAGGTGTGTGCGGCAGGATCGTCGACGCCGCGAGCACCATGATCACACCGCCGGTCAGGCCGGCCAGCACGCGCCAGCCGAAGAACCATGCAAACGACAGCGGTGTCGCACAGGCGATGCAGCACAGCGAAGCCAGCACCATCGTCCCGCGCAGGCTGGTCACGGCACCGATCCGCGCCGCCAGCCGCCGCGCGATCAGGGCGCCACCGAGATAACCGGCGAGATTGGCCGCGCCGAGATAGACCGCATCTGATGGCCCGAACCATTTGTCCGCAATCAAGGCGGGGATCAGCGGCGTGTAGGCGAAGCGGGCAAGCCCGAGGCCGACCAGCGAGGCGCAAAGCCCGGCGAGCGCGTACAGCCAGAGCGGCTCACGCGCGCGCTTGTGATGAGCATGCGTTCGATGATGATCGTTGAGACGAAGGCTCGACATGGACATGGTGCTAGCGGCCCGAACCGCGCCTGAAAAATGGTTTGCTGTGATGAGAGCCATCGCTGGCTGCGATGGGTGGCAGGGTAGGTGCCGCATATCGGCAGCGGCGCCCCAGCACTCAGTGGCCAGCGCTCTGGCCGCCATCGACATGCAGGATCTCGCCGGTCACGAATGGCGCGCGCTCGAGATAGAGCACCGCGTCGACGATATCGCTGGTCTCGCCCATGTGGCCCATCGGATGCAGCTTGGCGAGGAATTCATGCGTTTCCGGCCCGTGCATCGGCGTCCTGATCACGCCCGGCGACACCGCGTTGACGCGCACGCCACGGCCGGCAAATTCGATCGCGAGCGATTTGGTCGCTGCGTTCAGCCCGCCCTTGGTGAGTGAGGCAAGCGCTGAGGGCACCTTGCTGTTGGCATGCTCGACCAGGGTGGTCGTGATCTGCACGATGTGGCCGGATCCCTGTTTCAGCATCTCCCGTGCCACGCGCCGGGTCAGGTGAAAGAATCCGGTGAGATTGATGCCCAGAATCCTGGCGTAGTCCTCGTCGGTGTAGTCGGTGAAGGGCTTGGCGATGAAGATGCCGGCATTGTTGACCAACGTGTCGATGCGCCCGAACCGCTTGAGCGCTTCGCTTACGACGCGTTCCGCCGTGGCGGGATCAGCGACATCGCCAGCCACCGTCAGCACATCCGGATCGGATGATGGTGCAATCGCGCGGGAGTTTGCCACCACGCGATAGTCGCGATCGCGAAAACCGCGCACGAGTGCCGCGCCGATACCCTGCGATGCGCCGGTGACGATGGCAACCTTTTGTTCCGAACCCATGACGAGCCTCCTTGCGATGTTGCAAACCCGACGACGCGGGGCGTCTGGCGATGCAAGGGAGGTGGGAACGTTGATAGGAAGATAAAAGATGTATCAGTCGGCAGACACTCTTTCACGGCATGAAAGAATGGTGCCGACGTTTTTGGTATCGCACGACAGCCGCCCGAAATAGCGTTTCAGTAGCGGCATGGAGATCGGCGAAGGTGCGCGATGTCGGCAGCTAGCGGAGCGCAGCGATATCCGGGGAGGCAGCCCGCATGTTGCTTTGCTCATGCGGGCTGCCTCCGCATCATTCGTTACGCCGCGCTCACGCGCCAGATGCAGTCGCCGACGTCGTCGGCCACCAGCAGCGAGCCGTCCGGGCCGAGCGTGACGCCGACCGGGCGGCCATAGGAGACGCTCTCGTCGGGCGCGAGGAAGCCGGAGAGGATGTCGCGCGCCGGGCCTGAGGGCTTGCCGTTCTCGAATGGGATGAACACGACCTTGTAGCCACTGAGCGTGCTGCGATTCCACGAGCCGTGCTGGCCGATCACCATGCCGTCGGGGAAGCCGGGCAGGGTGCCTGCCGGCAGCCAGCACAGGCCGAGTGAGGCGGTGTGGCCGCCGAGCGCGTAGTCCGGCTGCAGCGCCTTGGCCACCATGGCGGGATCCTGCGGCACGCGGTCGTCCACCGTCTTGCCCCAGTAGCAATAGGGCCAGCCATAGAAGCCGCCGTCCTGCACCGAGGTCAGGTAGTCCGGCGGCGTTTCGTCGCCGAGCCCGTCGCGCTCGTTGACCACGGTCCACAGCACCTTGGTGTTCGGCTCCCACGCAAGGCCGACGGCGTTGCGCAGGCCGCCCGCGAAGATGCGGCTCTGGCCGCTGGCGACATCGAGCTCGTAGATGCAGGCGCGGCCTTGCTCGACCTCGAAACCTTCGTCGGCGATGTTGGTGAGCGAGCCGACACCGCAATAGATCTTGCTGCCGTCGGGGCTCGGCAACAGGCTTCGTGTCCAGTGCCCGGCGGGCTTGAAGGTGGTGAGCCGCCGCCCCTCGGCGGCGATCTTGTCGGCGCCGGTGTAGGGGAATGCGAAGATGCCGTCGGTGTTGCCGACATAGAAGGTGTCGCCGACCAGCGCCATGCCGAACGGCTGATTCAGCCCCTGCATGAACGTGGTCCGGGTCTCGGCGACGCCGTCGCCATTGTCGTCGCGCAAGCGCGTGATGCGGTTGGCGCTGACGCCGAGCGCCGCGGCGCGCCGCATCGTCGCCTGCATCGCGTAGCTGAACACGCTCCTCGGCGGGCCTGCCACCTGTGTCGACTCCGCGATCAGCACGTCACCATTCGGCAGCACATCGATCCAGCGCGGATGGTCCAACCCGGTCGCGAATGCGTTGACCTTGAGCCCCGGCGCAACCGTCGGGACATGCCCGGCGCTCCAGCCCTTGGCGGTCGGCATCTTCAGGGTCGGAAGCGCGCCCTGCGGCTTGGCGGTGGGGATCACGGGCTGATGGCCCCAGGCCGGCTGCGGCGCGTCGCCCTGCAGCTTGCGCCATTGCAGCGCCGCGCCGCCGACCAGCGCGACGCCGCGCGCAAAGATGCTGGAAAAGGTCATGTCATTCCTCGTGATTTGCGAGCGCGGCGTGAGCCGCGCGAATGGATCGGGTCGACGCTGATTAGATCGTATTGCGGCCCCGCAAGTCTACAGGCCGCGCGCGCCGTGCATGCGCATAGCTCAGTCGCATGCAGCGGTCATGACACGGTCCGGCGCGTGCAGGCTGGATGCAACTCGCCATGGTACTCGTCGCGATTGCAGGCGTCTGATCGAGGCGGGGGCCATGGAATGACGATGTGGCGAGGGCGGCCTCGGCATTCCGCCGTCATCGCCCGCCACTGGGTCTCGCCTCCGGCGAGCCCGATGACAGGCTCCGGCCGGCGATCCAGTGCGCCGCGGCCTCTCGATTAGTTACGGCTGTCTCTGGATACTGGATCGCCCGGTCAAGCCGGGCGATGACAGCAATGGCCTACGCCGCCACCGGCAGCGTCGCGGTGGCCTTGTAGGCATCGCGCGGCAGCACGACGCGGACCACGGTGCCGACGTCGAGCTTGGAGCGAAGCCGCATCGAGCCACCATGGAGTTGCGTCAGCGAGCGGGCGATCGCAAGGCCGAGGCCCGAGCCGTGATAGGTCTTGGTCATCTGGCTCTCGACCTGCTCGAACGGGCGTCCCAGCCGAGCCAGCGATTGCGGCGAGATGCCGATGCCGGTGTCGGCGATGACCAGCACGATCTTGTCCTCGAAGGTATGGCTGCGCACCGTGATGCGGCCGCCCTCCGGCGTGAACTTGACCGCGTTCGACAACAGATTGACCAGGATCTGCTTGGTGGCGCGGCGGTCAGCGACGACGGGAATGTTGCCGGCGATGTCGGCATCGAGCACCAGACTCTTGTCCTGGGCGCGGCCGGAGACCACGCGCAGCGATTCCGCGAGCGTCTTGGAGAGGTCGAGCGGCTCCATGTCGAGCTTCATGCGACCGGCCTCGATCTTCGACATGTCGAGAATGTCGTTGATGACGTCGAGCAGGTATTGCCCGGAGGTGAGGATGTCGTGGCAGTATTCCTGGTAGCGCTCCGAGCCGAGCGTGCCGAACATGCCGCTGCCCATGATCTCGGAGAAGCCGATGATGGCGTTGAGCGGCGTGCGCAGCTCGTGGCTCATATTGGCGAGGAATTTCGACTTGGTCTGGTTGGCTTCCTCGGCGCGGGTCTTTTCCTCCGAGTACTTTTCGGCGAGATCGGCGAGCTCGATCGCCTGGCGCTCCAGCGCCGCCTGCGAGCGCTGCAGGTCGATCACGGTGGCGCGCAGGCGCAGATCGTTGTCGACCAGCTTCTGCTCGTGCTCCTTGATGCGGGTGATGTCGGTGCCGACCGAGACGTAGCCGCCGTCCTTGGTGCGGCGCTCGCTGATATGCAGCCAGCTGCCGTCGTCGAGCTGCGCCTCGAAGGTGCGCGCGCCCGGAATCTGATAGACGTTGTCGTGCTGCCGCGAGCGCACCTCCGGCATCTTGCCGACCTCGATCACGGTCTCGTAGGAGGTGCCGGGGGCCACGGCCGATTCCGGCAGCTTGTGCAGCTTCTGGAAGTGCGAGTTGCAGAGCACCAGGCGATTGCTCGCATCCCACAGCACGAAGGCTTCCGGAATGGTCTCGATGGCGTCGCGCAGCCGCAGGTCTGCTTCGACGCTGCGTTCGGCCAGGCTCTTCTGCTCGGTGATGTCGACGGCGATGCCGATCAGATGCAGGCCGGCATCGCTGGCGCCCTGGCTGAGCTCGCAACGCACCCGCAGCCAGATCCAGTGTCCGTCGGTGTGCTGCATGCGGAAGGTCTGGTCGATGTGATCGATCTCGCCGGCGACGAGCTGGTCGGCGATTGCGAACAGGTCGATGTCGTCGGACTTCACCAGCGCGTTGACCTCGCCGAAGGTCAGGAGGTCGCTGCGGTTGTTGAGGCCGAGCATCGCGAACATCGAGTTCGACCAGAAGATGCGGCCGCGCGAGAGGTCCCAGTCCCACAGGCCGCAGCGGCCGCGGTTGAGCGCGGTGTCGATGCGGCCGCGCACGGCGTCGTTGATCAGGTCGCCCTCGCGGGCGCGGGTCGATTGCCAGTGGAAGGCGAAGCCGAGGATCAGCACGACGAAGCCTGTGGTCGCCGACAGCGTCACCGAGAGCGCGGCATCCGAGCCCCAGATCGGCTCGACCTTCTCCTGGATCACGACGATGCGGCCGGGCAGGGGCTTGACGAGCTGCGAGATGGCGAGCGCGCTATGGCCGTTCGGCAGCATGATCTCGGTGACGGTTCCCTGCAGGCCCGGCGTGGCGAGCAGTTGCGCGGTCGAGATCAGATCGAGGATGCGGTCGTTCTCGCCGAGGCTGGCGTCGATCGGCGCCCTGGCAAGAATACGGTGGTCGGCGCCGGTGATGATGACATGGCGGCCGGCGGTCGCGCCCCAGGCTCGGGATCAGATCCGGCAGCAGGCTCTGCAGGCGCTCGATATTGGCGATGCGGTCGGGCCGCATGGCCAGATAGCCGATCGCGATCGGCCAGGAGATCGGCGATCGCGGCGAGATCGCGCTTGTTGGAGGCGCGCTTCTGCCGGCTCTGGTCGAGCACCTGGACGAAGGCGCCGAGGCAGATCGTGACCAGGAAGGCGATGATCAAAGTAGGGACAGCACGACGCAATACCGGCTCAGCAGTCAGCAGCCTTTGATAGGCCGGTTTCGCGATCGATTGCGCCAACCCTTTGATGGAATCAGAAGATTGGACGCACGCGTTCGCGGCATGCGCACGCGCCATGCTGTAGACCCCCTGCAAAACTTCAGTGAATACCCAAGTTTCGAAAGAGCCCCAGCCGCTTCCGAATCATGAGTTCATTTGAATCCAGTTTTGTCGCGGTGTCGAGAGTCAACGAGTCTGGAGGCGCAAAGAAATCTTATCCAATGCGGAATTACGACGGCGAAAATACGGGCAAATCGAGTCCGAAGCGAGAACGCATGATGTCCTTCGCGCTTCACGCGCGCGGCGGCTCGGCGTGCGAGATGACGCGCTTCACGCTCGGGAACGCGCGACGCAGTCCGCGCTCGATGTGATCGACGTTGTCGTGCACCTTGAGCACGCTCATCGACGGTGCGGCGCGGCAGTGGAAGTTAACGATCTCGCCAGCCTCGGTGTCGCGCACCCGCACATTGTGGATGTCATGAACCTCGGTCTCCGCCGCAGCCGCGTCAGCTCCGCCCTGATCTCGCTCGACCCGTGCCGGCACGGCGTCGGTGCCGAACGGCAGTTCCGGTTCCAGCGGCTCGATATGGGTATCGACCTCGACCTCGGCGCCGAATTCATCCGCGATGCTGTTCTCCAGGCCCTGCGCGATCTCATGCGCCATGACCAGGCTCATGTCGCCGGCGACCTCGAGATCGATGCTGACGATCAGCTTGCCGCCGAGATCGTGCACAGTGACATGGTGGATGGCGAGACCGGAATTGCGCGCGATCACCATGATGCGCTCGCGCACGCTCTCGTTGTTCAAGGCGACCGGCACCGCGGTGAAGGTGAGGTCGGCGCCGCCGAGAGCCGCACCGACCGCGACCTGCGCCTTGCGCTTGATCTCGTCGACGCGGTCGATCGGGAGGGTGCGCGGAACCTGCACGGTGGCATCGACGAAATGGGTCGCGCCGACCATGCGCACGCGCAACCGCTCGAGCTCGACGACGCCGGGCACCGAGCCGATCGCGAGCGCGGCCTTCTCCGCGGCGCCTTCGGGGGCGCGGTCGAGCAGTGTTTCTACGGTGGAGCGCGCGAGCCGCAAGCCGAGCGCGGCGATCATGATCGCCACCGCGATCGCCGCGGCGGCATCGCCCCACCAGAAGCCGAACGCCGATAGCCCGAGGCCCGCGATGACGGCGATCGAGCCGAGCACGTCGGAGGCGAAATGCAGCGCATCGGCTTCCAGCGCCTGGCTGTGGGTGGCATGCGCGGCCTGGTGCAGCGCGCGGGCGCGCCAGAAATTGACGCCGATGTCGATCAGCAGCACCACAAAGGGAATGACCGAGAACGTCGGCGCAGGCGCTCCCTCGCGCAGCCGGCTGTAGGACCCGACCAGCACGCCGCCGGCCAGCACATAGAGCAGGGCGATGACGCCGAGCGCCGACAGGCTCTCCAGCTTGCCGTGGCCGTAATGGTGCTCGTCGTCGGCGGGCTTGTCGGAGACGCGCACCACCATCCAGGTGATCACGGTCGCCACCACATCGACTGCGCTGTGCAAGGCCTCGGAGATCAGCGCGAGGCTGCCGATGGCGATGCCGACCACGAACTTGGCCGCGGCCATGGCGGCGCTGGCCAAAATCGAGATCGACGCGACGCGGGTCTTGCTGTGATCGGAATGCGCAGGTCCTTGAGTCATGGCGCGGATGTAGCAGCCCATGACCAGGCATGAAAGTGACATCGCGCCGCGAGCCGCGGGCTCGCCGCGCGATGTGTCGATTGGATTGCGACTAAGTCTTAAGTGCGGGTGGTCAGAGCGTGACGACGATCTTGCCGAGATGCTTGTTGGCCTCCATGTGCGCGAAGGCTTCGCCGATCTCGTCGAAGGCGTAGACGCGATCGATTGGCAATTGCAGCTTGCGCGCCTCGACCGCGCTCCAGATATCCTTGCGGACCGCGTCGAAGATGTCGCGGATCTCGTCGATGGAGCGGGTGCGGAAGGTGACGCCGATGTAGTTGATGCGCCGCGCCGCATGCAGGTCGAAATTGAAATCGGCATGGGTGCCGCCGAGCCGGCCGACATTGACGATCCGACCCTTGACCTTCGTCGCCTTCAGATTCTGGTTGGCCACCGTGCCGGAGACCTGGTCGACGATCAGGTCGACGCCCTCGCCATTGGTGGCCTTGAGCACCTGATCGACCCAGGCCGGATCGGAGGAATCGATCGCGAGATCGGCGCCGTACTCCTTCAGCCGGGCGCGGCGGCCGGCGTCGGTCGAGGAGCCGACCACGAGCGAGGCGCCCTTGAACTTGGCGATCTGCATCGCCATCAAGCCGACGCCCGAGCTTGCGCCCTGGATCAGCACGGTCTGGCCAGGCTGCAGGGCGCCATTGGTGACGACGGCGTTGTGCATGGTGGTGATCGCGACCGGCAGGGTCGCCGCCTCGTCGAAATTCATGTTCGACGGTGCGCGGAACAGCCGGCCATGATCGGCCAGCGTATATTCGGCAAACGCCGCGCCGCCCGAGCCCATCACCTTGTCGCCGACCTTGACTCCCTTGGCCTCGGGCCCGAGCTCGGCGATTTCGCCGGCCCATTCCATGCCGAGCACGGTCCCGACGCCGCCGGCCGCGCCATGGGCATGGCCCTTGGTCATGCCGAGATCGGCGCGATTGAGGCCGCAGGCGTGGACGCGCACCAGCACCTGCGTGCCCTTCGGTGCGGGCTTTGGAACATCGGTGATCCCGGCGCCATTGGCGCCGTAGACATAGGCCTTCATTGCAACTGTCCTGTCGGTGGTAACGAGGAGGGGGGACCTTACTCCGCCGCCTGGCGCTGCGCACCGCCAATCATGCTGGCGAGCCGGTCACCAATGAGTGCCTCGGCCTCGCGCACGATGCGGGAGACCAGCTCGGCGCAGCTCGGGATGTCGTGGATCAGGCCCTGCACCTGGCCTGCCGACCAGATGCCCTCATCGGCATCGCCGGTCGCGTAGACCATCTTGCCGCGGGCGCCGGCGACGAGATCGCGCACCTGCTCGAAGGTCGCGCCTTCCTTCTCCATCGCGACCACCTTGGTCGAGACCGCGTTCTCGGGCGACACGCGAGGTGTTGCGCATGGTGCGGAAGATCAATTCGGTCTCGCGCTCGTCATTGGCGACGATCCGCTCCTTGACGAGCTGATGGATCGGGCTCTCCTTCGTGCACATGAAGCGCGTGCCCATGTTGATGCCGTCGGCGCCGAGCGCGAGCGCTGCGACCAGGCCGCGGGCATCGGCAAAGCCGCCGGAGGCGATCATCGGAATCTTCACCTTGTTGGCGGCGGCCGGAATCAGGATCAGCCCGGGCACGTCATCTTCGCCGGGATGGCCGGCGCATTCGAAACCATCGATCGAGATGCCGTCGACGCCCATCCGCTCGGCCGACAGCGCGTGGCGGACGCTGGTGCATTTGTGCAGCACCTTGATGCCGTGCTTCCTGAACTCGGTGACGTGCTCCTGCGGCTTGTTGCCGGCAGTCTCCACGATCTTGACGCCGCTCTCGACGATGGCTTGGCGATATTCCGCATAAGGCGGCGGCTTGATCGCGGGCAGGATGGTGAGGTTGACGCCGAACGGCTTGTCGGTCAGCTCGCGGCAGCGCGTGATCTCTTTTGTGAGATCCTCCGGCGTCGGCTGCGTCAGCGCGGTGATCATGCCGAGCGCGCCGGCATTGGCGACCGCAGCGACCAGCTCGGCGCGGCCGACCCATTGCATGCCGCCCTGGACGATCGGATGTTCGATGCCGAAGATCTCGGTGAAGCGCGTCCTGATCATGTCTGCCCTCTGTTTCCTCGTCGCGGAATTTCATCCGCGTTGTTCGGAAGGCAGATTGGCGCCCGGGCCGCCGATTGTCCATGGCGGCCCAGAGCTGTCGTATCGTGGCCTACTGACGGAACTCGTTGGTCAGCTCGCCGATGCCGTCGATCGCGACAGTGATGGTGTTGACCGGCTCCTTCATGGTGCCGACGCCGACCGATGTGCCGCAGCAGATCAGGTCTCCGGGCAGCAGGGTCATGTCGCGCGAGATGTGCGAGACCAGCTCCTGCGCGCTGAAGATCATGTCGGAGATCGGATAGTTCTGCCGCTCTGCGCCGTTGAGGATGGTGCGCACCACCAGCTGCTTTGGATCGAGACCCGTGGTGATCACGGGACCGAACGGGCCGTAGCGGTCGATGCCCTTGGACCGCGCCCATTGCGGGAAGGTCGGATCGCGGTTGAGGATGTCGCTCGCGGTGATGTCGTTGACGCAGGTGTAGCCGAAGATCACGGCGTCGGCCTGCTCGGGCGAGACCGCGCTGCAGGTCTTGCCGATCACGATGCCGAGCTCGCCCTCATAGGCTGTCTTGCCGTTGTAGGCGGGCGGACGCCGGATCACCGCATTGGGTGCTGCGACGGTGGTCGGAGCCTTCAACAGATACAGCGGCTCGGGCGGCTCCGGTACATTGAGCTTTGGCGGCGAGCGCGTGGAAATTATTCCATAGCGCGATGATCTTGCTCGGCATCGACGGCGCCAGCAGTTCGACGTCCGCGCGCGCCAGCACCTGGCCGGTCGGCCCATTGGCTGCCAAACATGTCGCCCCGGTGCACGGCAATGCCGTCAGGCGTGAGCGTGCCGAAGCCGGTCTCGCCGCGACGTGTGAAGCGCACCCATTGCGTAACGTGCGACATCGCCATCACGCCACCGCCGCCTGCGGCCGGCCGCGCCAGCGCACTATGGTCGTAGAGTCCCGCGGTCTTGGCGCGCTGCGTGACCAGCGCCAGCACCGAGTTCGAGGGCAGGGGTGGGAATGCCGGTCATGCGGCCCATTTCCTGAACCACGGTCACCAGCGGATCGATCTCCATCGGCCGGTTACGTTCAAGGTCCTGCAACATCGAGGTCTTGTGGGCACCGACCTTGCGCGCGCCCTCGATACGGCGATCGATGTCGACACGGAAATTGACGCCGAAGGTCTCCGCGATGGTCTTCGCCTCCTGCATGATCGCGCGGGACAGCGCACGTGTCGCCGGATCGGTGCAGATGGTGTCGAGCGTGGCATGCGTCAGCGCGCTGATCGGATTGAAGCAGACATTGCCCCACAGCTTCAGCCAGATCTCATCGCGAATGCGATCCAGCACCGGTGCCTTCATCCCGGCCGCGGTGAACAGCGCGGCGAGCGCCTTGACGTCCGAGGTCATCTCACCCGACGGTTCGCCGAGCGGAAACTGGTTGCCATAGACATGCTTGACCACGCCGGGCGCGACAAGCTCGGTGGCCGGATAGACGATGCAGCCGATCGCGCGCTCAGGCCCGAGCTCGCGCCATTGCCGCCCGCCGGGGTCGATGCTCTCCAGCACCGAATTCTCATAAGCACCGCCGTGCTTATAGAAATACCAATAGGGGATGCCGTTCACCGCCGTGACGATTCGCGTGCGCGGTCCGAGCAGTGGCTGCATCTGCTCGATCACGCCGGTGACCGAATGCGCCTTCAGGCAAATGATGACGACGTCCTGCACGCCGAGTTCGGCAGGCGTATCGGTGCAGCGGGGTGTGATCACGCGCTCTTCGTCATTGATCAGAAGCTTCAAGCCGGCGCTGCGCATCGCCGCCAGATGCGCGCCGCGCGCCACCAGGCTGACGTCGGCGCCAGCGCGCGCGAGTTCGACGCCGAGATAGCCGCCGATCGCGCCGGCGCCGTAGATGCAAATCTTCATCGTGGTCTCTCTCTGTAAAGGGATTCGGGCACGACAAGGCTCGTCCGCACCGGCGCATGCCGATGCGGTCTCGGGCGCGTTCTAACGAGAGATCAGATCAGATCAGGCCGCGACGGCGGTCGCTTCGTCGAAGGCTGCAGAAACGTCGCGCATGCTGATGACGCCGATCAGCGAGAAGTCGTCGATGACGGGCAGGTGGCGAATGTGATGCACGTTCATGAGATGGCGCACCTGCTCGAGGCTGTCGGAGGTGCTGCAGGAGACGAGGCGCTGGACCGAGACCAGCTGCGAAACCTTCATGGTGACGCCGGCCGCGCCGTGCTCGGCGATCGCGCGGACGACGTCGCGCTCGGTGAACATGCCGACCGCGGTGTTGCCTTCGGTGCGGACCACGTCCTTGACGACGAGGGCACTGATATTGCTGGCGCGCATCAGTTGTGCCGCGACGCCGACAGTCTCGTTCATTCGGACCGTCACCACGCGTGCCGTCTTGTTGCGCAGGATGTCACCGACCTTCATCGCACCCTCCCTTGTGTCTTGTGTGAGCGAACGACGAAAGTTTGGTATACATAATGCCAGATGTCAACGGCGAGATGACGTTTTCTTCAAAACAAGTCATTGAAAAAGCGTCAGTAATGTTGACTGTTCACCTGCTTTCCGAGACTTTACGTTTTGAATTTTCCTCTCTGGCATCCCAGGTCGACGGCTTCTCCGCGCGCGAAAAAGGGGCGCATCATGGTGCGCCCCTTGATCCAGTTCGACGATGCCTGGGAGCGATCAGGCAACCCGTAGCATGTTCATTCGGCCGGTTGTCCCACCGCGCTCTTGTTTTGCGAGGCGGTGATCGAAGCCCGCAGCGGCCGCACGACGAATAGCGCCAGTCCGACCACGGCGAAATTCATGATCGAAGCGACGAAGAACACGGAGTGCCAGCTGCCGGTGTGGGATTTCAGCACATTGGCCAGCGGGACCACGAAGGCTGAGAGCCCCTTGGCCGTGTACAGCAGGGCAACGTTCGTGGTCGCATATTTCGGACCGAACATATCCGTGCAGGTCGACGGGAACAGGCTGAAGATCTCACCCCAGGTAAAGAAGATGAGCGCCGCGCAGATGATGAAGGTCCAGGGCGTCGTGCCGGCCACGCCGAGCAGCCAATAGGCTATGCCGCCCGCGGTAAAGGCAATCGCCATGGTAAATTCGCGCCCGATCTGGTCGGATACCCAGCCGAAGAACGGCCGCGCGCCGCCATTGGCGAGATTGTCGATCAGACCCGCTACGATCAGCGTGGTGCCGCCGAACAGGACGACGGTCTGTGCAACGCCGTAGTCTTTCGCGATGATCGCGATTTGCGCCGTCACCATCAGGCCGCTGGCCGACACCATCACGAACATCGATAGAGCAGCCAGAAGACAGGAGACGCCAGCATCTGGCCCGGCGTGCTGCTGGTCTTCGACTGCAGGACCTTGGAAGTGGAAGCGCTCGGGACTTCGCCCGGCAGCGGCGGCCGCAGCAGCCAGGCAAGAACAAAAACAGCGCCGCCTTGAATGATGCGAACCAGAAGAACGTGTCGGCATAGCCGACCGAAGCGATCATCATCCGAATGGGGATGACGGTGACGACGGCTCCGGCACCGAAGCCGGCGGCGGTCAGACCAACCGCGAGGCCGCGGCGGTCCGGAAACCATTTCACGGCATTGCCGACACACGTCGCGTAGACGCCGCCAGCGCCAATGCCGCGAAATCGCTGCTCCGACATAGCAGTGCCTCAAGGGAGTTCGCCTTCGAATTGATGAGCCAGCCGAGCGCGGCCAGGACGCCGCCCGCCATGACCATCAGCTTGGGACCGCGTGGGCCAAGGGATCGACGATCCATCCCTCGAGCGGCGTAAGCCAGGTTTCCAGCGCAATGAAGATGCTGAAGGCAATCTGGATGCTGCCGACCCCACTGATGGGCCTTCGCGCCATCGGGTCGACGAAATAAGTCCAGCCATATTGAAGATTGGCCATCATCGCCATGCAGACGAGGCCGACGATGAGTTGCATCCAGCGGAAGCTGTTCGACGTGGCCTGCTGTGGCGCAATTGTTGCGTTCATGATTTCCTCCACCCACCGCGCCGCCCATTGTTTGTTTACGACCAGAGGTCGCCGGCGCTCCTTTATGAAATTCTGGTATAATATATTCCAAGAAGCAAGGCCGATTTTGCGACGAGGTGAGCCAAACTGTCGCGGCGCTGCGCTCATTCGCGCTCTTGACTAAAAGTTCCAGCGGCGGGGCCGCCAGTGCTGATACCCCACAATGGAAAAGGCCCCGCAAGAGCGGGGCCGATTCGAACTGGCGGGTATCGGGATGGCGATTTAGACGCAGCAGCGGTTCACATCTCCCTGTCGGATGGTCTCCTCGGCATAAGACAGAAGCAAACGGTCGAGAGTCGCGAACAGCCGGGCGAACAGGGACACGGGTTGAACGAAGGGAAGAGCAACGGTCTTGGACATGGGTTTTTCTCTCAATCGATTGACGGTGGCGTGATCAATTGGGCGTAATCTACGTATACCAGATACCAGACACAACCCATTTGAGTGCATAGCAGCAATTGGAGTTATTGCGGTGCGACAGAAATGCCACGATTGGAATTTCCAATCGAAATTGGATTTTTGATGGAAAAAGCGGCCGGAAGTTCCGGCGGCTCGGCTGCCACGGCTCGGTACCTTGCGGTGACCGGGCTACCGAAGGCGTGGTTCACGGCCAGGGCTTACTGTTAGGATCGCGAGCATGGATTTTGCTGAATGGATAAAGTTCGAAGCTGGTCGGATTGTCAGCATGGGGCTCCCGCTTCCCGAGGAACATCGAGCAGAGTACTGCGCGTTCAAATTGAGGCCGCGTTGCGCAAGGCGTTTGCCCAGGGCGTGATGGGCTTCGTGAGACTGAGCCGCCTCGTGCAATCTGGTAGCTTCCAGAACGAGCCGCTCCACATGTCGCAAAATCAAGAACCGCCGGCAGATCCGGCGGCTCGGTTTCGATATAGCGATTTCGATAAATTGCGCGAGCGGAGCCGACGTCGGTCGCAACAGGTCTTCCTTACTTCGCGGCTTCCTTGGCGGCGTGCATGTGCTATCGTCGCTCTCGCCACGGAGATCATTCGCTCGCCTCATCGCCTGGGGAGATCGTTCAAAAACTTGCGCCAGTGACCTGACCGTCGCTGGTTGTCACCTAGGCCTCCGAACCTGTCGTCCGTGCCATACGTGACGCCGCAAAAAACCAGTAACGGAAGGTAAGAGACAAACAAGCTTACATACCAGGGCACGTCACCGTTATGCACACAACTCTTATCGACTTGAGGATCACAGCCTGCAATGCAACCTATAGGCGAAACGTAGCTGCGGCACGATTAAAAAGACCTCACTCAAATCGCTTTGGTCTTGCGACGTCCCTGAGCAGCGGGTCTGCACAGGGATAACCGGTAGCGTCGCCAGCGATCGCGACACTCCGATCCATTCCTGCGACCGGGCATGCACCGTAGGCGCGACCGTCGGCTGGGCGACCGAGACCAGGAGAGACGTCTGCTAACTGGGGCAGGAGGGATCGAACCTCCGATCACAATAAAAGCCGCCGGAAGATCCGGCGGCTTTGACTTTGACGCGAGATATAAGCGACTTCGATCTGGCGACTGGCCAGACCGACGCCCTTCGCAACCCGAGCCGTTCCTTACTCCGCGGCTTGCTTGCGCGGCGGATCGAGCGCGCCGGAATCGTGGATCTCGGCGACCTGATGGTCGCTGAAGCCGAGCACCTGGCGCAGGATCTCGTCGGTGTGCTCGCCGAGCAGCGGCGAGCGCTGCACGTCCGCCGGGCTGTCCGACAGCTTGATCGGATTGCCGACCGACAGGTACTTGCCGCGGGTCGGATGATCGACCTCGACCACGGTGCCGGTCTTGCGCAGCGACTGGTCCTCGGCGATCTCCTTCATCGACAGGATCGGGCCGCAGGGGATGTCGAACTCGTTGAGGATCTCCATCGCCTCGAACTTGGTCTTGCTCATGGTCCACTGCTCGATGCGCCCGAAGATCTCGTTCAGGCGCGGCAGCCGGGCCGCCGGCTTGGCGTAGTTCGGATCGGTCTTCCAGGTGGGCTCGCCGATCACGTCGCAGATCTTCTCCCAGACCGGGGCCTGGGTGATGAAGTAGATGTAGGCGTTGGGATCGGTCTCCCAGCCCTTGCACTTCAGGATGCGGCCCGGCTGGCCGCCGCCGGAATCGTTGCCGGCGCGCGGAGTGCTGTCGCCGAACGGGATGCCTTCGCCGAACTGGCTGTATTCCTTCAGCGGGCCGTGATCGAGGCGCTGCTGGTCGCGCAGCTTGACGCGGCAGAGATTGAGCACGCCGTCCTGCATCGCGGCGGTGACGCGCTGGCCCTTGCCGCTATGGGTGCGGTGGTAGAGCGCGGTGACGATGCCGAGCGCGAGATGCAACCCGGTGCCGGAATCGCCGATCTGCGCGCCGGTCACCAGCGGCAGGCCGTCGCGGAAGCCGGTGGTCGAGGCGGCGCCGCCGGTGCACTGGGCGACGTTCTCATAGACCTTGCAGTCCTCGTACGGTCCGGGGCCAAAGCCCTTGATCGAGGCGACGATCATCTTCGGGTTGATGGCTCTGGATCTTCTCCCAGGGGAAGCCCATGCGATCGAGCACGCCGGGGCCGAAATTCTCGACCAGCACGTCGCACTTCTTGATCAGCTCGGTCAGCACCTCCTTGCCCTTCGGGTTCTTGGTGTCGAGCGTGATCGAGCGCTTGTTGTGGTTGAGCATGGTGAAATACAGGCTGTCCACGTTCGGGATGTCCTGCAGCTGGCCGCGGGTGATGTCGCCCACGCCGGGACGTTCGACCTTGATCACGTCGGCGCCGAACCAGGCGAGCAACTGCGTGCAGGTCGGGCCGGACTGGACGTGGGTGAAATCGAGAATGCGAACGCCCTTGAGCGCTTGGGTCATGTGTTTCTCTCCATCTGCGAAATGGTCGGCCCGCGCGAGCGCGGGCGTTGATCAATGGGCGGGCTTACTTCTTCTTCAGCACGCTCTGCGGATTGAGGTTGCCGATGCGGCCGCTCTCGGAGCCGGCGGCGGGATCGATCACCGCGTTGATCAAGGTCGGCTTGCCCGAATCCATCGCCTCGTTGACGGCGCGCTTCAGCTCGTCCGGCGAGGTCGCATTGACGCCGATGCCGCCGAAGGCCTCCATCATCTTGTCGTAGCGGGCGCCCTTGACGAACACGGTGGTCGCCGGATCGTTGCCGCCCGAATTGACGTCGGTGCCGCGATAGATGCCGTCATTGTTGAAGATGACGATGCAGACCGGCAAATTGTAGCGGCAGATGGTCTCGATCTCCATGCCGGAGAAGCCGAACGCACTGTCGCCCTCGATCGCCAGCACCGGCTTGCCGGTCTCGATCGCCGCGGCGATCGACGTGCCCATGCCGATGCCCATCACGCCCCAGGTGCCGACGTCGAGCCGCTTGCGCGGCTTGTACATGTCGATCACGCCGCGGGCGAGGTCGAGCGTGTTGGCGCCTTCGTTGACCAGGATGGCGTCGGGGCGTTCCTTGATGATGGTGCGGAGCACGCCGAGCGCGCCGTGATAGTCCATCGGCGAGTTGTTGTTCATCAGTCGCGGCGCCATCTTGGCGACGTTGTCCTCGCGCTTCTTCTGCACCGAAGAGGTCCACTCGGTCGGCGCAGCCTGCCAGTCCTTGCCCATCGCTTCGGTGAAGGCTGTCACGACCGAGCCGATATCGCCGACCACCGGGCGCCACGATCTCGACGTTGGAGTCCATCTCCTTCGGCTCGATGTCGACCTGGATGAACTTCTTCGGCTGATCGCCCCAGCTCTTGCCCTTGCCGTGCGACAGCAACCAGTTCAGCCGGGCGCCGATCAGCATGACGACGTCGGACTCCTTCAGCACCGTCGAGCGCGCCGCGCCGGCGCATTGCGGATGCAAATCGGGCAGCAGGCCCTTGGCCATGCTCATCGGCAGGAACGGCACGCCGCTCTTCTCGACGAAGGTCTTGATCGCCTCGTCGGCCTGCGCATAGGCAGCGCCCTTGCCGAGGATGATCAGCGGACGCTTCGCGCTCTTCAAGACATCGAGCGCGCGCTTGACCGCGGACGGGGCGGGGATCTGCGCCGGCGCCGGATCGATCACCTTGACCAGCGAGGCTGCGCCGGCCTGCGCGTTCATCACCTGGCCGAACAGTTTTGCGGGGAAGTCGAGATAGACGCCGCCGGGACGGCCTGAGACCGCGGCGCGGATCGCACGCGCGAGGCCGATGCCGATGTCCTGGGCGTGCAGCACGCGGAAGGCCGCCTTGCACAGCGGCTTGGCGATCGCGAGCTGATCCATCTCCTCATAGTCGCCCTGCTGCAGGTCGACGATCTCGCGCTCGGAGGAGCCGGAGATCAGGATCATCGGGAAGCAGTTGGTGGTGGCGTGCGCGAGCGCGGTGAGGCCATTGAGGAAGCCGGGCGCCGAGACGGTGAGGCAGATCCCGGGCTTCTTGGTGAGGAAGCCGGCGATCGCCGCGGCATAGCCCGCATTCTGCTCGTGACGGAAGGACAGCACGCGCAATCCCTCGGCCTGCATCATGCGGCCGAGATCCGTGATCGGAATGCCGGGGACATTGTAGATCGTTTCGATGCCGTTCAGCTTGAGCGCGTCGATGACGAGGTGAAACCCGTCGGTCAGCTCCTCGTGGGTGTCCGGTGCCTCGGTCTTGATCGCAGTCTGCGGCATGCGCCTTGTCTCCCTGGTCGTCTTTTGAAGGCGCGGACGAGCGTCTTCTGTTGTGAACCCTTTCGGCTGAATGATCAGCCGAACGACTAACTGAACAGCTCCTGGCCGTGCGTCTCGACATAATTGGCGAGGGCCAGCGTGTGATCGCGCGCGCGCTTCTCGGCGAGCTCGGTGTTGCGCTCCTCCAGCGCCTCGATGATCGCCATGTGCTCGGGCATGGAGGCCGCGATGCGCTCGCTGCGGCCGATCGTGAGCTGGCGATAGCCGCGCACGTGCAACAGGATGTCGTTGGTCATGTCGACCAGGACAGGCGATTCCGACAGCGAGATCAGCGCCTGGTGAAAGGCGATGTTGGCCTTGGAATATTCCTCGATGTGATCCTGCGGCAGCCGGTCCTGGCCGAAATCCTTGAAGAAGTCGCGCAGGTCCGTGATGTCCTTCTTGCGCGCGGTCGTCGTGATCAGGCGCGCCGCCATGCTCTCCAGCGCAGCCCAGGCGCGGATCATGTCGACGATCTCGCTCTTGGTCCGCCGCACCACGACGATGCCGCGGCGCGGCACGGTCTTGACGAAGCCGTCCTGCTCCAGCATCGCGATCGCCTCGCGGATCGGCGTGCGGCTCACGCCGAGGCGCTCGGAGAGGGCGCGCTCGTCGAGCATCACCGGCTCCGGTGTCGCGTAGATGTCCATCTTCAAGATGGCTTCGCGCAAGGCGCCATAAGCCTTGTTCTTGAAGCTGGTCTCCGGGGCGATGCGAGCGATCGCGATGTCTGCCTCGGCCATGATCGGCAACGCCTTGGTTGGTTTCTGCGTGGACAAGACCAATCTCCTCTGGTGGGAGAGGTCTCTTTACAGCATATTTGGTCTAAGATTTTTGGCATACCAGATGCCAGACTGTCAAGCTGCGTGATTTTTCAGCGTTTCCACACCTTCGACGTGCTTGACAAAGTTTGGTTCTGGCATACCAAATGCCATAAAATATCTGTCCCCCAGGAGGAAGCCACATGTCTGACGCCGCCATGCCCGATGCCAAGGGCGCGATTCGAAGGTTCTCGATCAAGTCAGGGCGGACAAGCGCACCAGCCTGACGGCCCCCGAGGGCAAGTTGGTCTGCGACGCCTATGGCATCCCGGTGCCGAAGGAAGGCGTGGCGAAGTCGGCAGCTGAGGCTGCGAAGATCGCCTCCGACATGGGCTTCCCGGTCGTGATGAAGATCGTCTCGCCGGACATTCTCCACAAGACCGAGGCGGGCGGCGTCATCGTCGGCGTCAAGACCGCCGAGGATGCCCAGAAGGCCTACGACACCATTCTCGGCAACGCCAAGAAGTACAAGGCCGACGCCAAGATCGAAGGCATCCAGGTGCAGCAGATGCTGACCGGCGGCACCGAAGTGATCGTCGGCTCGATCACCGACGGCTCGTTCGGCAAGCTGGTCGCCTTCGGCCTCGGCGGCGTGCTGGTCGAAGTGCTGAAGGACGTCACCTTCCGTCTGGCGCCGGCCACCAAGGACGACGCGCTGTCGATGCTGGACGGCATCCAGGCGCACGAAATGTTGAAGGGCGTGCGCGGCGGCGACCCGGTGAGCCGCGAAGCGCTCGCCGACATCATCGTCAAGGTCTCGAAGCTGGTCAGCGACTTCCCCGAGATCGTCGAGCTCGACCTCAATCCGGTGTTCGCGACCAAGAACGGCGCGATCGCCGCCGACGTCCGCATCGTCGTCGATTTCGACTACAAGCCGCGCCCGGCGCCGCGCTCGAACGAAGAGATCGTCACGGCGATGAACCGCATCATGCGGCCGAAGGCGGTCGCCGTGATCGGCGCCTCCGCCGAGGACGGCAAGATCGGCAACTCGGTGATGAAGAACCTGATCAACGGCGGCTACAAGGGCGAGATCTACCCGATCCACCCGAAGGCCTCCGAGATCCTGGGCTACAAGGCCTATAAGAGCGTCAAGGACGTCGCCGGCGTGATCGACACCGCGGTGTTCGCTATCCCTGCCAAGTTCGTCGCCGGCGCGCTGATCGAATGCGGCGAGAAGCAGATCCCGGGCGCGGTGCTGATTCCGTCGGGCTTTGCCGAAGCCAACGAGCCCGAGCTGCAGGCCGAGATCGTCGAGATCGGCAAGAAGTACAATATCCGCCTGATGGGGCCGAACATCTACGGCTTCTATTACACGCCGGAAAATCTCTGCGCGACCTTCTGCACCGCCTTCGACGTCAAGGGCCACGCGGCGCTGTCGTCGCAGTCGGGCGGCATCGGCATGGCGATCATCGGCTTCTCGCGCTCGGCCAAGATGGGCGTCTCCGCGATCGTCGGCCTCGGCAACAAGTCCGACATCGACGAGGACGATCTGCTCGCCTTCTTCGAGCAGGATCCCAACACCAACCTGATCGCGCAGCACTGCGAGGACCTGAAGGACGGCCGCGCCTTTGCCGAAGCCGCCAAGCGCGTCTCGAAGAAGAAGCCGGTCGTCGTGCTCAAGGCCGGCCGCACCTCGGCCGGCGCGAAGGCCGCCTCGTCGCACACCGGCGCGCTCGCCGGCAACGACAAGATCTATGAGGACGTGCTCAAGCAGTCCGGCGTGATCCGGGCCCGCTCGCTGCGGCAGCTGCTCGAATTCGCCCGCGGCGTGCCGGTGCTGCCGACGCCGAAGGGCGAGAACGTGCTGATCATCACCGGTGCCGGTGGTTCGGGCGTGCTGCTGTCGGATGCGGTGGTCGACAACGGCCTGTCGCTGATGACGATGCCGCCGGATCTCGATGCTGCCTTCCGCAAGTTCATCCCGCCGTTCGGCGCGGCCGGCAACCCGGTCGACATCACCGGCGGCGAGCCGCCGATCACCTATGTCAACACGGTCAAGCTCGGCCTGTCGGATGAGCGCATCCACGCGCTGATCCTGGGCTACTGGCACACGATCGTGACGCCGCCGATGGTGTTCGCGCGCAACATGGTCGAGGTGAAGAAGGAGATGGAGGCCAAGGGCTTCGTCAAGCCGATCGTCGCCTCGCTCGCCGGCGACGTCGAGGTCGAGGAAGCCGCCGAATATCTCTACCAGAACGGCATCCCGTCCTATGCCTATTCGACCGAGCTGCCGGTCGAGGTGCTGGGCGCCAAGTACAAATGGGCGCGCGGCGCGGGCCTGCTCTGAGCTGACACACAATGCCGCTCCGGTCACGCCGGCGCGGCATTTCGCGGCTTTCTGAGATCGGATTACGAGTTGACAGCTTCTCATCCGGTGAGGGAAGGCCGCGATGAAGCGAGACGCGATCCGGCGCAAAGCATGCGGAGCCGAAATCGGCGGCTCGTGCACCGAGCCGCGCGACGGCGGCGTGCAATCGGTCGACCGCGCGCTCCTGATCCTCGAAACGCTCGCCGAGGACGACGAAGGCTATCGCCTCAGCGACCTCGCCGTGCGAACGGGCTTATCGACCTCCACCGCGCATCGGCTGCTGACGACGCTGGAAAAGCGCCGCTTCGTGCAGTTCGACCCGACCTCCTCGAAATGGCATGTCGGCGCGCAGAGCTTTGCGGTCGGCGCCACCTTCACCCGCCATCGCAACGTCGTGGCGCAGGCGATTCCCTATCTGCGCAAGCTGCGCGACCAGACCCGCGAGACCGCCAATCTCGCCGTCGTCGATGACGAATCAGTTGATGGTGCTGGTGCGGCTGGAAAGCCGCGAGATCACGCGCGCGCTGACCAAGGTCGGCGGCCGCGTCGCCATGGTCGCCTCGGGGATCGGCAAGGCCGTGCTCGCGACCTATTCGGATGCCGATGTCAGCGCCATCATCCACCGTCAGGGCATGCCGCAGCTGACCGAAAAGTCCATCGTGCGCGCCGGCGAGCTGTTCAAGGAATTGCAGGTGATCCGGCGGCAGGGTTATGCCGTCGACGACGAGGAGGCGCGGCTCGGCTTGCGCTGCGTCGCCGCCGTCGTCTTCAACGACTGCGCCGAGCCGCTGGCCGCAGTCTCGATCTCGGGCCTGACCAGCCGCATCACCGATGCGCGGCTGGGCGAATTCGGCAAGGCCGTGCACGACATCGCGGCGGAACTCACGCTCGCGCTCGGCGGCGTGATGCCTGCGTCGTCCCAGAACTAATTCCTTCCATTCCTGTTCGTCTACTACGCGCTTGATGGCACGCGAGAAATCGTCGCGCATGCCGACACGCGGGAAATAAAATCGGGCGCATTGAGATCGTCACGCCCTTGCGCCGACAATGACGCCAACTCGAACCAAACGACGAGGAGCGTCCCATGCCGAAGATGCGCGCGATCGATGCCGCAGTCCGTATTCTGGAGAAGGAAGGCGTCACGTGCGCCTTCGGCGTGCCGGGGGCGGCGATCAATCCGCTCTATTCGGCGCTGAAGGCGCGCGATTCCATCCACCACATCCTCGCGCGCCACGTCGAGGGCGCCTCGCACATGGCGGAAGGCTATAGCCGCGCCAAGGCCGGCAATATCGGCGTCTGCATCGGCACCTCGGGGCCGGCCGGCACCGACATGATCACCGGGCTCTATTCGGCGATCGCCGATTCGATTCCGATCCTGTGCATCACCGGGCAAGCGCCGCGGGCGCGGCTCTACAAGGAGGACTTCCAGGCCGTCGATATCGAGCAGATCGCGAAGCCGGTGACGAAATGGGCGGTCACCGTGCGCGAGCCGGGCCTAGTCCCCCGCGTGTTCAGCCAGGCCTTTCACATCATGCGCTCGGGGCGTCCCGGTCCGGTGCTGATCGACCTGCCGATCGACGTGCAGCTGGCCGAGATCGAGTTCGACGACGAGACCTATGCGCCGCTGCCGGTCTACAAGCCGGCCGCGACCCGCCGGCAGATCGAGAAGGCGCTGGCGATGCTCAACGCCGCGGAGCGGCCCATGATCGTGGCGGGCGGCGGTGTCATCAATGCCGACGCCAGCGAACTCTTGGTCGCCTTTGCCGAGACCGTCAACGTGCCCGTGGTGCCGACCCTGATGGGGTGGGGCGCCATCCCTGACGATCATGTGCTGATGGCCGGCATGGTGGGCCTGCAGACCAGCCATCGCTACGGCAACGCCAATTTCCTGGAGTCCGATTTCGTGCTCGGCATCGGCAATCGCTGGGCCAACCGCCACACCGGCTCGATCGAGACCTACACCAAGGGGCGAACCTTCGTGCATGTCGACATCGAGCCGACCCAGATCGGCCGCGTGTTCAATCCCGATCTCGGCATCGTCTCGGATGCCAAGGCCGCGCTCGCGCTGTTCCTCGAAGTGGCGCGCGAGTGGCGCAGGGACGGGCGGCTGCGCGAGCGGCAGGCGTGGCCCGCGGCCTGCCAGGACCGCAAGCGCACCATGCTGCGCAAGAGCGATTTCGACCAGGTGCCGATCAAGCCGCAGCGCGTCTATCACGAGATGAACCGCGCCTTCGGCCGCGACACCTGCTATGTCAGCGTGATCGGCCTGTCGCAGATCGCCGGCGGGCAATTCCTTAGCGTCAATCATCCGCGCCATTGGATCAATGCGGGGCAGGCGGGGCCGCTGGGCTGGACCTTGCCGGCCGCGCTCGGGGTGCGCGCCGCCGATCCGGATCGCGAGATCGTCGCGCTGTCCGGCGACTACGACTTCCAGTTCCTGATCGAGGAGCTTGCGGTCGGCGCGCAGTTCAAGCTGCCCTACATCCATGTCGTCGTGAACAACGCCTATCTCGGACTGATCCGCCAGGCGCAGCGCGGCTTTGCGATGGACTATCAGGTGCAGCTCTCGTTCGAGAACATCAACGCGCCCGACATCGGCGTCTATGGCGTCGATCACGTCGCGGTCGCCGAAGGGCTGGGCTGCAAGGCGATCCGCGTCACCGATCCGAACCAGGCGCAGGCCGCCTTCGCCACCGCGCGCGAATGGATGGCGCGCTACCGCGTGCCGGTCGTGGTCGAGTTCATCCTGGAGCGTGTGACCAATATCGCGATGGGCACCGAGATCGACAACGTCACCGAGTTCGAGGAGGTGCTGGATCTCCCGCTTGATGAGGTCGAGGGCCAGCGCACTGACGCGCTGCAGCCGGCCGAGTGACACGACAGAGCAGGGGACGATCATGCCGCGTTTTGCCGCCAACCTCACCATGCTGTTCAACGAGCTGCCCTTCGCCGAGCGCTTTGCCGCGGCGAAAGCCGCCGGCTTCGGTGGGGTCGAATATCTCTTCCCTTACGATTTCGACAAGGCCATGTTGCGCGAGCAGCTCGATGATCATGGCCTGACGCAGGTGCTGCACAATCTGCCGGCGGGCAATTGGGGAGCCGGCGAGCGCGGAATCGCCATCTTGCGGGATCGCGTCGCCGAGTTTCGCGACGGCGTGTTTCGCGCCATCGACTACGCCAAGGCGCTCGATTGCAAGCAGCTCAACTGTCTGGTCGGCATCGCGCCTGATGGCAGCGATCCCCGCGATCTCGACGAGGTGCTGATCGGCAATCTGCGCTTCGCTGCGGCGGCGCTGGCCGCGGAGAACATCAAGCTGCTGATCGAGCCGGTCAACACGCTCGACATCCCCGGCTTCTTCCTCAACCGCACCGAGCAGGCCCTGCGGCTGATCTCGGAAGTGCGCTCCGACAATCTGTTCGTGCAGTACGACATCTATCACATGCAGATCATGGAGGGTGATCTCGCCCGCACCATCGAGAAGCACCTGCCCGCATCGCCCATGTCCAGCTCGCCGACAATCCCGGCCGCCACGAGCCGGGCACCGGCGAGATCAACTATCCCTTCCTGTTTCGGCACCTCGACGCGATCGGCTATCGCGGCTGGATCGGCTGCGAATACAAGCCGCGCACCACGACGCTGGAAGGGTTGTCATGGCATGCGATGCACACGTTCGAGACTTAGGCCGCGTAACCCATACATCGAGTCGCCCAGGGCCAGTCATGGGCCTGTGCGGCGCAAGTCTACGACACGCTGCAGAACCGCGGCATTGTTGAGCACGGCGCGGATTTCCGATTCGTCCAGCCATTTCAGCGCTTCATCAAAGCTCTCGCATTGTTCGATCTTTGCGCGTGCGGTCGCGAGCGCCACGTCGACCCGCCCGAACTTGCGATGACTTTCACGAGGGATAGAATCCAGATGGCATTGCAGCAGCTCGGCATCTTGGCGGAGTTGCTGCAGAGCGCCGGTCATTTCTATACGTGAGCACGCGGCGAGCTCGTTGGCGCGGAGCACGACCGGAGGCGGATGACGGTCTTCGGGCGTTGCAAACAGCCCAGCCGGCTCCGATGGCCGAGATGTCAGCAATCCCAGTGGAATTGCCAGCACCAGGCCGACAATCACCGGGGACATCCATAACAGGAGAGGGAGCGACACGGCAAAGGCGCTCAGGCCCATCAAAAGGCCGCACAACGTCGGCGCAGCGAGTTTGCGATAGAGTTCGCCTTGCGCAACCTCACCGCTATTTCGGCGCTGCACCTGCCATCCGGCGTCACGGCCGAGCAGGATTTCCGTAACCGCCACCGACTGAAAAATCATCATCGACGGGGCAATGAGCGCCGCAAGGAACGTCTCCGATAGGATGCCGCCGAGCACGCGAATGAGTCCGGAAAAGGACCTGCGTTCCTCGCGCTGGCTGATCAAGGCCAAATAGGCCAGAAATTTTGGCAGGATGAGTAGTCCCATCGTCGCGGCAAACACCCATGCTGCCAAGATGGGATCCTGTTGCGGCCAGGTCGGAAACAACGCAAAACCTTTCGGAAAGTATTCCGGCCGGATGAAGTGGGCCTGCAGTGAAATCAACAAACCCAGGATGAGGAAAATGAGCCACATCGGCGCTGTAATGTAAGAGCCGATGCCCGTGAGCAGGTGAATACGCGACACCCAATTTAGGCCGCGCGCGGGCAGCACTGCGAGGTGTTGAAGGTTGCCCTGGCACCATCGCCGGTCCCTGGCGGCGAAGTCTAGAATTGACGGCGGCACCTCTTCGAAACTGCCTCCGAGCTCGGGTGCCATGTAGATCGCCCAGCCGGCCCGCCGCATCAAAGCGGCCTCCACGAAGTCATGGCTCAGGATGTGTCCGCCGAAAGGCCGGCGGCCGCGCAACTCCGGTAGCCCCGCATGCTCTGCGAAGGCGCGTACGCGAATGATGGCGTTATGTCCCCAATAGTTGCTTTCCGGGCCATGCCACCATGCGTTGCCGGTAGCGACAATCGGACCGTAGACTCGACCGGCGAATTGCTGCAGGCGGCTGAACAGGCTCTGTGCATTGACGATAACCGGCTGGGTCTGGATTAGCGCGGCGGCAGGATTGGTTTCCATTGCGTGGACCAGTCGGACAATCGTCTCGCCTGCCATCAGACTATCGGCGTCGAGAACGATCATGTGATCGTAGCCTGCGCCGAACCGTCTGACCCATTCTGCGATATTGCCGGATTTCCGGGCGGTATTGTCGGACCGATGTCGATAGTACAGTTGGTCTGCGCCGCAGTCGCGACGCAACGCGATGAAGGCCATCTCTTCGCGGATCCAGATATCCGGACGGGTCGTGTCGCTGAGCAGGAACCAGTCGAAGCGAGCGCCCTGACCCGTGGCGGCGACCGACTCGTACATCGCGCGGAGGCGCGCCATCAAATCATGCGGATCTTCATTGTATGTCGGCAACAGCATCGCCGTGCGCGACGACAACGGAGGAGGCGAACCATCGCCCTCGACGGCAAGCCCGCCTTTACGGCCCGTCACCAGCACGAAAAAGCCGGCCACGGCCGACATGAACGAAAAGGCGACCCACGCAAGCAACAAAAGGAAGAAAGCGAGAAGCATCGCTTCGAGCACGGTCACGCCGCCAACCTTGACGACTCCGTACATTTCGTAGCCGCCCGCGATCGTGAGCAGCGCCGTGCCCGCGAAAATGAACAATCGGCGAAACAGCAGCGCAATCTCCAGCCGCGCAGGCGCTCGCTTTGTCTCTGTTGGCTGATCGAGCCGGCAAGGCTCCATCGCAAGTCCGCTCTCCGGAGGCAAGAACCCGCCACCGGCGACGCTCCGGGGCCACGGGGATGATGTCTTCAGGGCGTCCATCGATAGGTCCACACTTCAGAGATCGGCGTATCGTTCTGGACCAGGATCGCTCGCAATTCGATTGGCGTTTTGTTCTTGACCGAGCATTGGAAGCTCATGCGCCACCCGCCCGTCTCGGGATTCGGTTCGGTGACGATGTTGGTGATCTCGGATTTTTCCGCCGTCACCACGCCTTTGACGTTTTTCGGGTCGACGCCCTTGAGCTTGTCGCCCATCAGTTCGAGCACAAACAGCTTGCTGTCATCCCCCCGGTTGCCGATGCCGGTCCGCGTGAAGCGCGCGAGTGCGTCGGACTTCGGAGCGTCCGGCCCCCAGTGCAGGCGATAGGTGAGGTTATACTCGTTCTTGGCGGTGAGCGGTTGTTTTGGACGCCAGAACGCCGCAATGTTGTCGTGAACCTCCTCTCTTGTCGGTATCTCGAACAAGACGACAGCGCCTTCGCCCCAATCACCGATCGGCTCGACCCACAGACTCGGACGGCGCTCAAACCGTGATTCGAGATCCTGATAGGCGAAATACTTCTTCTCGCGCTGCATCAGACCGAACCCGCGTGGGTTGAGATCGCTGAACGTGCTCACTTGCAGATCGCGCGGATTGTTGAGTGGACGCCAGAGTTGCTCGCCCTTGCCGTTCGATATCGCAAGGCCGTCGGAATCGTGCACCGCGGGTCGGAAGTCATCGAAGTCCTTGCGGTCATTTGGTCCGAAGAAGAACATGCTGGTCATCGGCGCAAGCCCGCCATGTGCAAGATCCACTCGCGGATAGAGCGACATCTCGACGTCGAACACGGTGCTCTCGCCGGGCCGAATGGTGAAGCGATAGCCGGCGGCAGCGCTCTTGCTGTCCAGCAAGGCGTGAACGACGATAGAGGTCGCGTTCGGGGCCGGTTTCTCCAACCAAAACGCCTTGAACACCGGGAATTCTTCGCCCTGGGCCTCGCCCGTGTCGATCGAAAGTCCACGGGCGGACAGCCCGTAAGTCTCTCCCTTCGCGACGGCTCGGAAGTAGCTTGCGCCGAGAAAAACGCAAACCTCGTCGTAATAGTCCGGTCGGTTGATCGGCGCGTGAATGCGAAAGCCGGCGAAACCGAGATCGGCATCGGGCCACTGCCCCAAGCCCTCACCGAACGAGAAGTCAGCGCGCCGGTATGGGATCGGGACGGCGCGTCCGTTGCTCACTTCGAACAGGTCGACCCTGTTCTTGTAAAAGAACCCTCGGTGAAAGAATTGCGCCTGGAATGGCAGCTTCTCGTTACGCCACAGCGCATGCTCCGGCAGGAAGCGGATCGATCGGTACTGGTCGTAATTGAGATCCTTCAGCGCGTCGGGAAGTTTTTCATCCGGCGGCTCGAACGACTTTGCGGCAAGAGCGCGAGCCAGTTCGCGCACGGATGATGGACCGAACGCCGTGTCCGATGCCGCCCCCAATGCCACCCGCGGCAGGGCAGCGGCTGCCGAAAGCGCGACCGAGGCCCGAAGCAGTTGCCGACGATTCAATGATTTTCCTCCTGGCTCCAAGCCAAGACAGGAAACGGTCAGCTTTTGAATGAGTTCCTCTGGTGCGGCATTGTCACCTCCCAAGACCCAGGCTCAAATGTGACCCGATTGGCGGAAAGTCGTAGGTTCAGCAGCGAACTGGCAATTTCGGTTGCTTTTGTCACGGCAATCTGGGGCATTGCGATCCTGCATTGGATCGTCAAAGACGCTGTCGTCCCCTGGGACTCCAAAAATCAGTTCTATGCTTACTTCCGGTTTTTGGCCGAAACGCTGCATTCCGGCGCATGGCCGTTCTGGAATCCCTATCATTATGGCGGACATCCGAGCGTTGCAGACCCGCAATCGCTGGTTTTTTCGCCTGTGTTCGTCGCCTGGGGCGCGATGGATCGTTTTCCCACGATGCGGGTATTCGACATCGTCGTCCAAGCCCATCTTCTGGTCGGCGGCTTTGCGGTAGCCGTCATCGGCTGTCGTGCCCGTTGGCCGGCAGCAAGCAGCGTATTGGCCGCCGCATTGTTCATGCTCGGCGGCCCAGCCTCGGGGCGTTTGCAGCATACCGGCATCATTCTGAGCTACAGCGCGTTTCCGTTGGCGCTGTTGCTTCTGCAACTTGCGCTCGAGCGACGCTCGCACATGCTCGCTCTCGCCTTTTCCGTCGTCGCTGCGGACATGGCGCTGGGTCGCAACCAAGTGGCTTTGCTGCTTTGCGCGCTGCTGGTGGCAGTGGCCGTGGCGGAAATAGTGAGCTCGCAGCAACCGGTGCGCTATCTGCGGGAGCGCGGCAGCGTGCTCACACTGATGGCGATCGCAGGGGCCGCGCTGCTGATCGTCCCATTGCTGCTCACCGTGCAATTCGCCGCTCTGTCAAACCGGCCGAGCGAAGTGCTCAGTGACGCGCTGAGGGGATCGCTGTATCCGGCGAATTTTGCGACCATTGCGATTCCCGACGTCTTCGGCACGCATTCAGCCTATTGGGGGCCGGGCGCCGCCACTCTGGCCGACGTCGACCTGACCGACGATTCCGAGAACTATCTTTTTGTCGGTGCGGTGCCGACACTGGTTCTGCTTTGGTTCGGGGTTGCGGGGCATCGTGTGTGGCAACCCGGGCGCCGCCTCATGACTTCTGCGCTCGCCGCGTCCTGTCTCTTCATGCTTGGACGCTACACGCCGTTTTACAGCTTGGCATTTCGCTTCATTCCTGGGATCGATCTCTTCCGCCGGCCCACCGACGCCAGCTTTATCTTCACCATTGCGTTCGCCTTTCTTGTTGGTCATTGCCTCGCCGACTACGTCCGCTACGGCTTGCCGAAATTGCGACCGCTGAGCGCGTTGCTTGCGATCGTGGCGTCGTTCGCGGTTGCCGGGTCGGCGATCGCATTCTCGAGCAAGACCGGACATGCGCTTGATGCCATCCGTGAGATCTCTCATTACAGTCGCGGTGATGTTGGCTGCCGGCCTGATTCTTTCCGCAACGCGAAGCGAAACCGTTCGCGCCCTGGCGGCCGCCGTGGTCACGGTCATCGCTGTAGCCGAATTGATGTGGTGGAATACAGCTTCGCGCCTGAACGCCGAACCCTGGAATCTCTATTCCGTGCTTGAAGCACCATCGGGCCCTGACGCAACGGCAATTGCGTTGCTTGATAAGTCGATCGCAACCGACCACCAGCGCGGCGATTATCCGCGTGTCGAAGTGTTGGGCCTTGGCGGGCCATGGCAGAACCTTGCAATGGTTCGCGGCTGGGAGGCGATCAACGGGTACAATCCGCTGCGCATCGGCCTATACGACCGTCTCGTCTCGCCCGGCGAGCAAAACTGGAGCGTGTCCCAACGGCAATTTCCGCCTTCGTTCAGCAACTATGAGTCCCCGCTGGCGAGGGCGCTCGGCTTGACCTACCTCGTTCTAGGCTCTCCCTTGCAAGACTTGCCGAGCCATTCGGCTCCGCTGTCTTCCGAACTGCTGCTCTCGGGGCCGCCTGTCTGGATCTACAGGATCCCTAGGGCATTGCCGCGCGTGAGCTTGGTCAGGGATATCGACATAGAGCCGATGCGACCGGATCGCGGGTCTTCTGGTTGGGCTGAGCACGGTGAATCCTCCGGCGAGTCAACTGCGCTCGGCTCGAATGGGCGGAGGTGCAAAAATTGAACTGTCAGCGCCGGGTCGGCTTGACGTCGTCACAACATCGACAATGGCGGCGTTCTTGTTGGTGCACGACCTCTTCTATCCAGGCTGGGTGGCGGAGGTCGACGGAAGACAAAAGCCCATCATCCGGGCTGAAGGACTATTCCGTGCCGTCCAAGTCCCGCCCGGAATGCACCACGTCACATTTCATTTTGCGCCGTTTTCGTTGCGGAATCTGAAGAACGCGCTAGACGTAGCGCGCGGTGTGAGGACGACGATCCCATGACAACGCCGCGGTGCCTTCGCAATCAGCCAATCTCCCAAGCGGGCTCTCTCATTGACCCGCGCAGCGATAGCCCGGATGGTGGCTCGCCTGACGAAGAAGCCGGCGCGCGTAATGCCGCCGATGTGACCAAACGTGAAGGCATGACTTGTTGGGACGGCGCGAGGTGAGCCCCACTTGAACGCACAGCCTGTCAATGGAGACAAAGCGATGCGTTCGATTTTAGCATTGAGCCTTTTAGCTTTTCTGTGTGGCGCTGCGAACGCGGCTACGGTGCATCACGCACACCGGCGCGCTTTCGTTCGTCACGCCGTCTCGGACCCTGCCTCCGCGTTTGGCTACGTGCCCGCCCCGGCAGGCCACTTCCGGGCGGCGCCATACGATCCCGATATTGCGCCGTATCCGGCGGGTCCCCAGGGTTACGCGCCTGGTGAGCGCGAGGAATTTCTCAATAGTGTAAGGCAAGGTGGTTAGCGAATACGTCGTCGCTGCTAACGATCATGGGCATTGTCAGGCTTGACGGCATCGCGCCTGCGGCTCGACCGTCGTTTGGCCTTGACGGCGGCGCGGGCCTCGGGCGCGAAGACGCAGGAGCGTCTCCGCTGGCACCCGACCGGCCCGGCCTGATCGCTGACCTCGAACGGATGCGCTACTGAGCATCTTTGCTTATTGGCGAGAAGCCGGTCGGCATCGGAGACGGCTGTCCTCGGCCAGGGGCGTATTCGGCTTGTTCGACCGGCTTGGCCTTCAACAGAAGCAGGTAGATCAGCCCGTGGCTGACGAGCAGCAGCGGGACATAGAGCGCGGGCACATAGATCCCGGCGTCCATGAGACCGGGATCTCTGAGCTGCGTGGCTCCCATGTAGTACGCGTTCAGAAGATCCAGCGTGCCCCAGATGTTGAATATCCAGACGATCGGGATGGCGATGGACCAACGCCAGGAGAGCGCCGCCATCGAGACAAGGGCCAAAGCCGCGGCAATGAAATCGCCCCATGCAACCTGGCTGGCAAAATCCGAACTCACTTCCGGCGACACGAATCCAGCCACAAGGAAGTTCATTCCCAGAAATCTGAACGCATGAAACGCAGCGAGCAGCCTTAAGGCGTCAAACCGGGGCAAGGCGCGCAGCGCCGGCCAGAGATAGATGTACGCGACGGCCGAACTTGCCAGGAAGGCGCCGACGACGCTCAGAATAAATGGTAAATTGATCGCGGGCATTGTTTGAGTCCTCGGTGTGTTTCGGCATGCCAGAGAAGAGCGCAGCGGATCGCTACCGCGGCGCAGGTGCTGTCCGGCCGCGCCGAAGCAATTGTCGAATTGACAGCACGTGAAGCAGAACGGAGCTCGGCACGACGAACGCGGGCGTCAGCACATTCGGAAATGCGTCCACGCCGACGGAGGAAACATCCGGCACGATGACCTGGAATTGACCGGCCGACACGATCATTCCCAAGGTGATCGCGACGGCGAAGTCGGCAAGGCCGAAGATGTTCCAGTAAATGGCCGCCCTCCGGCCGCGTGCCGTCCCGACCGCCACGGCAATCGCAGCTGGCAAGGCAAACAGGCCTGTCAGCACGTCACCAGTGCCGGCCGGCAAGGCAAAGATCGCGGGCAGCACTCCACCCATCCAATACGCCAGCCATTGAACGCCCAATATGCGGTAGATCTGCAGAGCGATCAGCCAGGTTTCCGGCATCGCGTCGAGCACGTCTCCAACGCGCTTCGACAACAGCAGCAGCGGACCGCCGACGATGACGGGTAGAAGGATGGCCGCAGGCAGCAACGGCAAAGGTGAGAAGCCGGCGCGGAATACGCTGTTGATGGCCGCCGTCCAGGCCACAGCAGCCCAAAGCGTGACGGGCACCATGATGGCGAGCCAAGTCGCGCGGCGTTGTCGGGGCGTCAGATTGGCGGCCTCGAGGCCGAGCCATAACCCAAGCGCAATAAGCCCATAGGAGATGAGCCGGGCGGCGATGGTTGGAAAGCCGCTTTCCACCAACGCCGGCATTCGATAGATCAGCCAACCCCACACGACGGTGAAGAGAAGGGCCCAAGACAATCCGTACCAGGCGGACCGCGCTGGGAGAACTGCAACTGTAACAGTTTCGGTCGTCATGGCGATCCTGCCTGTACGTCTGGTGTTATTGCGGGCGGTCGGGATCGGACAGGAGCAGCCGAAGCGGCAGCAGCGGGCCGACCGCGATGTACTCGTGATCCACGAGGTTTTGCTTGGCCAATGGCAGGCCCTCCATGATCGCGTGCGCTTCCGCGACATCCTTGGTGTCGAGCAGGAAGACGGCACCGCGGCCGTCGGCGCGCGAGAACCATTCACGAATTTTTCCACCGACGTAGAGCTGCACGGTCTGCCGGACTTCACTCGGCATGACGGCCATGACCTGGTCCCGCGTGACGTTGGCCTTGGCGGTCAGGATGACCAGCACCCCGGTGGTTGCGGACGAGGCGTTTTGTGTTTGGGCAATGGATGGTTCGGTCATGGCAGGGATACCTATCAGGGTGAGGGTGAGTGCGACGGCGGCGTTCCGGAGCAAGTTCGTCATGTCAATCTCGATCGCGGCAGGTTGCTTGGCGTCATGATCACGGCAGGGACGTCGCTAAGGCCGCCGTCAGCGTCGGTGCCGATCTGCATTCAGACGTAAGACAGCTTTCCGCGAGCGACTATCCGCGATAATCTTGATGAGCCATGAAGCAGAGCTTCACAGTCAGACAGGGTGCGTTGGACGGCGTCGAGGCGTTTCTCAGCGTCGCGCGGCACCGCAGCTTCCGCAGAGCCGCCGACGAGCTCGGTGTGACGACGTCCGCGGTGAGCCAGGCGGTCCGGGCGCTCGAAGCTCGCGTCGGCGTGGCACTTTTCATCCGAACGACGCGAAGCGTTGGCCTGACCGAGGCGGGCGAACGCTTTCATATGCGAGCAAGACCGGCGTTCGAGGAGCTCGTGTCTGCAAGCGATGCCGCGCGCCAGCTCGCCGACAAGCCAAGCGGGCTTTTGCGGCTCACCGTGCCCCGCAGCGTCGTCCCGATCGTGCTGGAGCCGATCGTCGCCTCGTTCTGCCGCGCTTATCCCGAGGTCCAGGTCGAGGTCGTTGCCAGCGAGACGCTTGTCGATCTCGCGGCGGAGGGCTTCGACGCCGGGGTTCGAATGGGCCAGTTCATTGCGCCCGACATGGTCACAGTGCGGCTCTCTCCGCCGTTCCGGCTCGTTGTCGTTTGCAGTCCTTCCTATCTCGCAAGCCGCGTGGCTCCCGAATCTCCGGCTGAACTGATCGACCACGCGTGCCTTCGTTGGCGCCGCTCAGGCGGCGCAATCGCGCCGTGGACATTTGACGACAATGGTCGTGCGACCGAAATTGTCGTCAAAGGCCCCTATATTGCGAACGATTTTCCGACGCTGATCAGCGCTGCGATCGCAGGCGTAGGCCTGGCGCAAGTGCCGGAGCCGGTTGCTGCGCGACCATTGGCTGAAGGCGCGCTGCAGCGCGTGCTCGTGCCCTTTGCGCCGCTTACACCGGCCTCTTTCTCTATCATCCGGGCCGGCACCAGGTCATGCCGAAGCTGCGCGCCTTCATCGAGCACGTGAAAGTCAACGCCGCTGGGCGAGGGGCAACGGCATGATTTGCACGAGCGTCGTGCCGAGAAGGAAATCTTATGGCTGAAATTCACCCCTTCTATCTGGCCCATCGCGCCGCCATGGAAGCCGCAATGCGCCTGCGCATCGATCTCGCCGAACCGATGCTGCGCGAACGCGCGCAGCTCTCCGACATGGACGCAATCAGGCAGGAGATCATGAGCGAGTTCGAAATCGTGCTCGCTCAAATGCCGTATGTCGGTGGTACCGCCAGCCGCATGAGCGACTTCTTCATGCGCCTGACCGGCTTCATGGCGATCGGTCGCGTCCTTCGTCGGCATGGCGTCGCGCTCCCCATCATCGGCGATATCGAGCGGGAAATTTACAAGGCTCAGCTGCTGACCGTGCCGGAGGCGGAACGCCTGGCGGCGGGGCGCCAATTCATGTCTGCGGACAATCGGGCTGTTCTGCGCGAGCAGGCGGCAGAGAGTCACGCGGAGGAATACAAGGAAGATTTCGTCTACGATTTTGTCGAGCCCGGCCCAGGCGATCGTTTTGAGTTTGGCATCAATTACAAGGCGTGCGGCTTCTGCAAGTTCGCCGGCCGACATGGTGATCAGGAAATTCTGCCGCACATCTGCGGGCTGGATTTCGACGCTTACGCGACACGGGGCATTCGCCTGGAACGGACACAAACGCTGGCGGGCGGCGCGAGCCATTGCAATTTCCGGTTCTCGCGGCTCGAGCCGGAGTGAGCTGCAACCGGAAAGTGATTTCGCGATAGTATGCTCATGGCTGCCTCGCACAGCAGGACGCTGCCCCGGCCTCTCCCGAGCGCTCGGCCTGAATTGGCGGGCAGGGCACGGACCCATAAGAGCAGAAAACGCAACAGTCGGTTTCCTTGGGCTTGAGCTTGGTGCCACAGCCGGTGCAAACGTAGAAAAACCGACAGGCATCAGTTGGCATCGTTTCCGACCTGGCGGTCGCGCAATGCGGGCAGGTGATCGTGGATTCAAGTATCATGGTGAGCCTTCTGAATCAGAGGTAGAAACCTCGTGAAATCTCCGGAGCACGCCGGAAGGATCGACCAACCCAACAACTCGTTCGTCCCAATTCTCCAGACGCGGCGGGGAGAAGGGTTACTCATCTCATTGTCCTGCGTTGCTCTTTGGCCTATGTACTTCCTGTAGTCACTATAGGAGCAAGGTCATTGGCCATGCGCTCGATCACGGACGCGCGAGCGGAAGCATTCACGATCGGTGGTTTGTCGGACCTGACTGCCGTGAACATCGAAACCATCCGCTATTACGAGCGCATCAAAATTCTATCCGTGCCGCCGCGCACAGCGGGTGGCCGTCGCATCTATGACGCCACTCACCTTCGTATCCTTGCCTTCATCCGGCGGTCGCGTGAATTGGGTTTCTCTCTCGACGAAATCCGGGCGCTCATCCGGCTCAGCGGGCCTGATAAAGCCTCATGCCGCCAATTTCGCGAAATTGCTGCGCAGCATCTCGGCGACATCCGTGCGAAGATCGCCGATCTTCGTAAGATGGAACGATTGCTGTCCAAAACCGTCGCGCAGTGCACCGGCAGCACGGCACCCGATTGCCCCGTGCTGGATATTCTCGATATCAGACGCTCGGATTAGGATCGCCGCTCCGCGTTGAGTCACACGCGATCACATCTCTAGCGATCATGCTTGCGTCCGCTCCGTCGCTCAAGCCGGACATTCTCACTGGCGGTGGGATCCTTGGCAGAGGCCATTCAGACATTCAAAACCACGCGATCTACGGCCCACTACTCACACGCAATTTTCTGCCGGCCACTAACCAGCCGCTCAGCAGCAGTGCGACGATCGCGACGCGGGCAAGCACATTCCACAGGATCAGAAAACTCGCCCCTTGTTCGATCGCGATCAACCCACCGATGCCCGAGGCCACGTGCATGACGGTCAGTGACAGAACGGCCAGACCAACCGCCTCACGCGGCGCCCTGAGCGCTAACGCAGCCATCACGCTCATCCCCAGCTCGCTAGCGGAGAGCAGATAGGCAATGAAGAACTGCGACCGATCGAGCGGTATCCCCACAGTCCCAGGTATCGCCGCGGGCGCGAGGACAAGAGCAACCGCGGCCGCAAAGGCAGCTATGGCATTGATCGCCAAAGCCGCCTGCAGCAAGACAGGGCGATGAAAGCTCATCGACATCCTCGCACCCCGTCGCTACTCATGATGGGAAAATCCATTACAACTTCCCGCCGTTGTAGCAAAGCCGGCGGCATAGCCGTTCATAAAATTGACGTCAGACGCTCTTATAGACGTGGGTTTTCCAACGAGATGCCAAGCCTGTCAAACATGCAAGACCGCCGCACATCGCCTAAGCTCGCCGAGACCGTGATCCATCCATCCGCGACCTTGCGCGAAGCCGAGATCGGGGCCTGTTGCGAGGTACTGGAAAATACCCACGTCGAATACACATCGCTCGGTGACTACAGCTATCTTGGACAGAACTGCACGGTTGCGGACGCCCGCATCGGCAAGTTTTGCGCCATTGCCGCCTCGGTTCGCATCGGCGCACCCAACCATCCGATGGACCGCCCGTCGCTGCATCGTTTCACCTATTGTCCCGAGTACTACAGTGCAGAGGCGGTTCGCGATGCAGAGTTCTTCAAGGATCGGCGTGCGGCTTTGGTCACGATCGGCCACGACGTGTGGATTGGCCATGGTGTCATCGTGCTGCCGGGCGTGACCGTCGGCAACGGCGCCGTGCTTGCCGCGGGCGCCGTCGTGTCACGCGATGTGCCACCTTACACCATTGTCGGCGGCGTGCCGGCAAAGACGATCCGCGCACGCTTTCCAGAGGACATCGCGGCGCGGCTGACCCGCATAGCCTGGTGGGACTGGCCCTTCGAAACGATCATGGAACGTATTGCTGATTTTCAGAACAATAATATTGAGGCATTTTGCGAGAAGTGGGCCTCGACCTAGGATTAGCCCAACAATCGCCTCTGGGGACTCGCTCCGGCGGAGTCAAAACCGAAGCCGTCACGACGCCGTCCGGGCTGCTGCAGCGCTAAGGGGCGGCAGGAATCTTCTCCCTGTCGTCGGGCAAATCACTCGCCGCTTTACGCGAGTCTGTTCTGCCGCCTTGCCTTGAAAGTTGGAAAAAAGGCCTGCCCCGAAAAACTCATTTCGCAAGGCAATTCAATGGGAAGCCGGACGCAGGGCAGCCGGAGCGAAAAATTTCGCTTTCGTTTTTGCAGAAATCAGGGATGATGTGCGCATCCCGCCTCAACGAGAGGGGCGTACGCGCGGTCGTCACGATATGCGAGGCGGGGATGCGATGGCCATGTGGGCTCGCAGCGCATCTGATGCGCGGACGAACGAGTCGGCACGGACGTGAAGTCGTGTGGTCCTGGCGCCCCGGTGCTGGCGCTCTGCGCAGTGCGTTGACGCATTGTCGCGATACGGGGGCAATCGAGCCGGTCCCCGAGGAGAGCACGTATAAGCGTTAAAACTGTCGCGCAGGGAATGCCGGATGATCGGCTGCACCTGTGGTACCTGCCGCCTGCATTTTTTTCTGCAGGCGGGCCATGGGTGAGGCCTTCACCCGGCATTCCCTGCGCCCTCTCTGATTTCGAGGGTGTTCGTTTTGATCAACTCGGGCGTGATCCGCGGCGAGACCGTCGACGCACATCTGCTGTTTGAAACGTAGATAGGAATGGAAAGAACTCTCCGTCATTCCGGAGTATCGCAAAGCGATGAGCCCGGAATGACGATATGGAGAAAGCTCGGCCGCACGCACCGCGCGAGTTTTTGGGGGATCGTTCCCTTCGCCTGACGAACTTTACATCGCGTGGAACCGGAACTGCTACGCTCCCTCCCGGTTGATGCTCGTCTTCAAACTATGGAGGGACAAATGAAGAAAAGTCTTGCCGTTTCCTTGTTCGCCGCCTCGCTGCTGGCGTCGGGGGCCGCGTTCGCGCAATCCACCACCGTTGAAGGCGCGCATAACGGCGCTGAGGCTGGCGGCGCTGTGGCCGGTCCGCTCGGTGCGATGGTCGGCGGCACCGTGGGCGCCGCTGTCGGTGCCGGATTGGAAATCCCGAATGCGGTGATCAACTCGATCGACGATGACCGCGTGCCGCCGTCGGTGGTGGTGCATGAGCGCGTCGTGGTCGGCGAGCCGCTGCCGCCGGAGGTCGTGTTGCGTCCGGTGCCGCGCTACACCGAATATCGCTACGCCGTCGTCAACGACCGCCGCGTGATCGTGGATCCGCATACGCGTCGCGTGATCAAGATCATCGAGCGATGATCTTGGTCATCAAGTGATGACCGGGATCATTAAATGATGACCGGGATCATCAAGTGATTTAGCATCTTGGGACGAACCGAGCGAAGAGCCTCGCTGCGATGAGCGGCGGGGCTTTTCTTCGTCAGGCGTCTTTGTCAGGCTGCTTCCGGCCGGACGCGCCGGACGCACCAGTCGAGCAGGGCGGCTGCGCCGAAGCCGACGCAGGCCGTCAGTGCATCGACGATGAAATCCTCCAGCCGCGCATGGCGGCCCGGTGCCCAGAATTGCGCAATCTCCAGCGCGCCGGTCAATGCGACGGCGACCGCGGCCGCGAGCACGCGATGCTGCCGGTAGGCGAGGCCGAAAGCCAGGCCAATCAGCACGAAGGCCAGCGCATGCTCGCCATCCTGGCCGAGATGGACATGCGGCCGGTAGCGGGGTGGGCCGAGCGTGGCAAAGGTCACGGCGGCGGCGAGCAGCCAGGCGGAAAAGCGGGCGAGGGTTGTCGTCATCACGACTGGATAGCATGAACTGCAGGGGTGAACGTGCCTCACGCCTGCTTGAGCTCGCCGTGTAGTTAATGCTCGACGGTCGGCGCTACAGTGGTTCCCGCACCCCTAGACCCAACATGAAGCGTTCCCTGATCTGTACGGGATCGCGCTTGGTGGTTCCAGTGCCGGGCTTGTCGTCGATCCGCGCCGCGATCAAGGCAGGCCCGTCGGCGTTCAGGGCTTGATCGACCAGCCGTTCGAAATCGTCCTCATCGGCGGCCCAGCTGCTGTTCGAGAGGCCGCATCCGATGGCGATCGCGACGAGATCGGCATGCTGCGCCGGCGTCGGCTGGCTGCCGGTGATCTGGTAGATGCCGTTGTCCATCAGCACCAGGGTCAGGTTCTTCAGGCGCCAAAGTCGCGATCGTGGTGAGGCAGCCGAGCTGCATCAACAGCGAGCCGTCGCCTTCGAGCGCGATCACGCGCCGCTTCGGCTGCGCCAGCGCGACGCCGAGCGCGATCGGGAAGGAAAGCCCCATGCTGCCGAGCATGTAGAAGTTCTGCGGCCGGTGGCCGGCGGCCCACAGGTCGAAATTGGTGTTGCCGATGCCGCCGATCACCGCCTCTTCGCTTTTCAACTTGGCGACCAGGCGCGTGGTGAGGTCGAAGCGGTTCATCACCTTGGTGTTGCGGGCAGGGGTGTTGCGGGCAGAAGGTTGCGTGTTCATCGGCGCGCTCACTTGTCGAAGACCTTGCCGCCGGTGAGCAGCGGATTGAGGATCAGCGCCACCGGCGCCTGCGTCGCGACGGCCTGCTTGATCGAGCGGTCGACGGTGAATTCCAATTCGTCGAGCCGCGTCATGGTGTGATGCTCCATCGCCAGCGAGTCGAGTACAGGGCGCATCGTCCGGCACACCAGCGATTGGCCGTAGTTGAACTCGCCGAGCGTGCCGCGCTCGGAGACGAACATGATCAGCGGGATCTGGCAGGGCACGACCAGCGACGCCAGCACGTTGGCGAGCGTCGCAAAGCCGGAGGTCTGCATCAGCATCGCGCCGCGCCGGCCGCCCATCCAGGCGCCCGAGAGGATGCCGACGGCCTCTTCCTCGCGCGCGGTGGCGAAGGTGGTGAAAAAGGCATCGGCATGCAGGCTCTTGATCAGCGGCGTCAGCACGCGATCGGGGACGTAGGGGATGAGCCCGACCTCGTTGCGCTTGAGCGTGCGCAGCACGATCTCGTGCCAGCTGTCGTCTTGAGGCGCGGCTTGCTGAGGTTTGGTGGACGCCTGCCCGTCGGCTGCAACCATCCCGGTCTCCCACATTGTCGGATGCCGCTGCTAGCACTTCGGCGGCGATTGGTTGGTGTCGAACTTGACGCGACGAGCCGGATTGTCAACATGCCCTTCACGATGACCGGCCCTGCGCAGGTTCAATGCTGCGGCCGCCAACATCGTCGTGCATAGATTGCGTAGAAGACGAAAAGAAGATCTCGGGAGGATGGCTTTGAGCAGGTGGTTTCTCGCCGCCGTCGCGGCGTTGTTGATGACGAGCGGCGCATCGGCGCAGCCGGGCTTTCCGGCCAAGGCGGTGCACATCCTGGTGCCTTACGCCGCGGGCGGCGCGGTCGACATTCTCGCGCGCACGCTCGGCGATGCCGTCTCGAAGCAATGGGGCCAGTCCGTCGTCGTCGAAAACCGTCCCGGCGCGGGCGGCGTGATCGCCTCGCAAGCGCTGGTCGCATCGCCGCCCGACGGGTACACGGTGATGGTGGTCGCGAGCGGCCATCCAACCAACCCGTTCCTGTATCCCAAGCTGCCTTACGACACCTTCAAGGATTTCACGGCGATCTCGCTGTTGGCTTCGTCGCCGAACATCCTGCTGGTGCGTGCGGACTCGCCCTACAAGACACTGGCGGACGTGATCGCGGCGGCCAAGGCCAAGCCCGGCAGCCTGTCGTTCGGCCACGCCGGCACCGGCACCTCGCAGCATCTGGCCGGCACCCTGCTCAAGAGCATGGCCAAGATCGACATAGAGGCGATCCCCTACAAGGGCGGCGCGCCGGCGATCAATGATCTCCTGGGCGGACAGATTCCGCTGTCGTTCAACAACGGGCCCGAGGCGGTCGGCCAGCTGCAGGCCGGCACGGTGCGGGCCTTGGCCGTCACTACGGCGAAGCGTGCTGCGTTCCTGCCCGATGTACCGAGCATCTCAGAGACCGTGCCGGGCTACGACACCGAGGTGTGGTGGGGCCTGCTGGGGCCGCGGGGCATGGCGCCCGAGCTGGTCGCGAAGCTCTCGCATGATTTCGTCGCAGCGTTGAATGCCGACGAGGTCAAGCAGCGTCTCGCCAAGCTCGGTGCCGCGCCGATCGGCTCAACGCCGCAGGTGTTCGATGCCAAGATCCATGCCGATTACGAAAAATGGGGACCGATCATCGCGGCCGCCGGCATCAAGCCCGAATGAGGCGGTGACACACTCCGCGCACCTTGTTTCAATTTCCGAACTGAAAGCCCGTCAATGACCGTCAACACCAAGCGCGTTTTCTACGTCAAATATCTGGCACATCCGATCTTCAGCGACACCCTCAATGCACGGCCGGATGTGCGGCTCGACCGGCTCGAGAACGAAAGCTCCGATGAGATAGCGGCGCCGATCCTGGCTGCCGCGCATGCCTATCAGGTGGGTGCTGCGCGCGACGAGCTGGCGCCGCATTTCCACGTCGATGCCGATCTGCTGCGGCGGGCGCCCAATCTGCTGATCGTGTCCAGCAACGGCGCCGGCTATGATCCGGTCGATGTCGAGGCCTGCACCGCGGCCGGTGTGCTGGTGGTCAACCAGACCGGCGGCAACGCGCATTCGGTCGCCGAACATGCGCTCGGCATGATGCTGACCCTGTCCAAGCGCATCATCGAGTCCGATCGCCGGCTGCGCCGCGACCGCGACGTCAACCGCAACGATCTGATCGGCAACGAGGTGCAGGGGCGCACCATCGGCATCGTCGGCCTCGGCAATGTCGGCCGGCGCATCGCCGAGCTCTGCAAGGGCCTGCTCGGCATGACCGTGCTGGCCTATGATCCCTATCTCTCGGCTGAGGAGATCGCCGCGCGGGGCGGGCAGAAGGTCGCGCTCGACGAGCTCATGCGCCGCTCCGATTTCGTCTCGATCAACTGCCCGCTGACCAAGGAGAGCCGGGGCATGATCGGCGCCCGTGAGTTCGCGCTGATGCAGCCGCACGCCTTCTTCGTCACCACCGCGCGCGGCTTCATCCACGATGAGGAGGCGCTGCTGGCCGCGTTGCGCGAGAAGCGGATCGCCGGCGCCGGGCTTGACGTCTGGTCCAAGGAACCACCGCCGCCGGAGCATCCGCTGCTGCAGTTCGACAACGTGCTGGCGAGCCCGCACACGGCCGGCGTCACCCGCGAGGCGCGCCAGAACATGGGCCGGATCGCCGCGGAACAATTGCTCGGAGCGCTCGACGGCGGGCGGCCGCCACGGCTGATCAATCCGGAAGCCTGGCCGCATTACAGCGAGCGCTATCGCCGTGCCTTCGGGACGTCGCCTGTCGGGTGAGAACAACTCATTCGCGCCGGGCCTGGACGCGGCAAAAAATCTGCTGTCCGGCGCGGCCGTCGGCGAAGCGGATATTGCTATTTTCGCGCACGCCTCGACAGTGTCTCGGGGCAGGGCCATTTTTCCTTCTGCGCCATAGGTTTGCGGGCTGTCGCTCGCGCGGCGCGAAAGGAATGCTTCGATGCGTCGGATCAATTCAATGCTGCATGTGACGCGCGTTCGTGTCGGCCGCGTGGTCTCGCAATTCGTGGCGATCGCGGCTGCGAGCCTGCCCTGCGCCGGTGCGTGATACCGCTAAGGTGCGTTGACGTCTCGGCTATTTGCAGTCGGGGCTGACTTGGGACAACACGCTTTAGGCGCATTTCGGTAACATGGATCTTGAAACACCTGTGTCGGGGAGGTTCCATGTCACGCTATGTCGTTCATTTCATGAAGGACGTGCTCGGCGAATATGGCCGGCAGTGTGAGATCTGCCAGAGCACCCTCGAGATCGATGCGCCCACCGAGGACTATGCGGTGGAGCTTGCCAAGCAGAAATTCTGCGAGAAGCAGTCGCTCTGCGACTGGTCGCTCCACGCCGACCGGATCCGGATCAGCACCGCCGACCTTTCGGTTTGATCCGCCAGCAGCCGCTCAGCGGCCAAGCGGCAGTGGCGGCTCGGTCGCGCCGGGGCCGAGCGCACGTTGCACCATCACGGTGTCCGACCAGCGGCCATGGCGGTAAGCGACCGCGGGCAGCAAGCCGACCCGACTGAAGCCGAACCGCTCATGCAGGGTCAGCGAAGCCGAATTGTCGGCGTCGATGTAACCGATCATCTGGCGGAACCCGGCGGCGGCGCACGCGTCTACCAGGGCCTGGAGCAGAAGCCGCCCGACGCCGCGACCGAGATGGTCATGGTGGATATAGATCGAGTGCTTGGCAGTAAAGCGATAGGCCGGGCGCTTGCGGAACAGCACCACATAGGCGTAGCCGATCACCTCGCCGCGAAAGGTCGCGACCAGATGCGGCAGGCGATGGTTGCGCAAATTCTTGCGCCGCTGCTTCAGATCATCGGGTTCCGGCACGCCGGAGTGCGGCGCGTGCTCCTCGACGCCGCGACGAATGTGCCGCCGGTAGATGTCGAGCATCGGCTCGACATCCTCGTCCCGTGTCGGGCGAACGATGACGGGCGGCTCGGCTGCCCCTGACATCGCCTGGTCCATGCCTGTCCGTTCCTTGACCTATGCCGCGGGACTCACGCCGCGACGACATAGGTGTGCAGCCTGATCCGGCCCTGCGCGTCAACCTCTTTGTAGATGCCCTGGATCTCGACGTCGAAGCCGGGAAACGCGTTGAAGGCCCGCTCGAACATCTTCAGGTAATCGATCATCGGCTTGGCGCGGTCGGTCAACCGTTCGCCGGGCACAATGGCGGCGATGCCGGGCGGGTAGACCACGAACAGGGTGGTGGCGATTCGGCCCTCGATCTGATCGATCGGCAGGTAATCGACCTCGTTGCGGGTCAGGAAGCGCGCGGCCTCGCGCGGCGACATCGCGATCTCAGGCATGTGCTCGGGCATGAATTGCTTTGCCTGCAGCGCGCTGACATCGGCCTCGCGGTAGAAGCGATGCATCGCGCCGCAGAGGTCGCGCAGCCGCTTGCCGGCGTAACGCGGCGCGCGCCGGCGGGTGAATTCCGGGATCGCGTCCTCGAGCAGCGCGTTCTCGTCATGCAGCTTCTTGAAGGCGACGAGGCCGCTGATCAAGGTGCCGGCCTTGCTGGCTTCGACGCCGGGGGTCAGCAGAAACAGCAGCGAGTTGAGGTCGTTCTTCTCCGGCACGATTCGGTTCTCGCGCAGATATTGCGCCACAACCGGAGCAGGGATGCCGTGCTCGGCATAGCCGCCGGTCGCGTGATCGAAGCCGGGCGTCAGAAGCGTCAGCTTGTTGGGGTCGGTCATGGCGAAGCCGGGAGCGAGGTTCGGGAAGCCATGCCAGGCGGCATCCGGCGCGAGCTGCCAATAGGCGGGTTGGGTCGCAAGCTGGTCCGTCGATATCATGTCCCAGGCGACGTCATGGACACCGCCCTGGCTGCCGGCATCCGTGATCGCCACCCGGTCCGGGACGAACGGCTCGAAGAACCAGCGCCGTGCCGGATCCTTTTCCTTCTCCTCAAACTCGCGGCGCATCGCGCGGATCTTCTTGCGCAATTCGATGCCGAGCCGGATCGTGTCGTCCCACAACACCTCGCCGGAGCGGCCCTTCATCATCTGCGCGCCGACATCGAGCGAGGCGAACAGCGGATAGAACGGCGAGGTCGAGGCGTGCTGCATGAAGCTTTCATTGAAGCGGCGGTGCTCGACCCGGCGGCGCTGACCGGCGATGTGGCGATCCTTGATGTGGATCTGTGAGGCCTGAGAGAAGCTCGCGAGCTGCTTGTGGGTCGATTGGGTGGCGATGATGCCGGGCGCATCCGGTCCGAGCTCTGACAACCCCATCGCGAAGCGGCCGGCATAGAGCGGGTGGAATTTCATGAAGCCGGCCCAGGCCTCGTCGAACATGATGTAGTCGCAGAGGTGGCCGATGCGGCGAATAATCATCTCGGCGCTATGGATCGAACCGTCATAGGTGCATTGCTCGACCACGGCGACCCGGAATGGCCGTTCCTTGCGCCAGGCGTCGGGATCCTTGACCAGCGGGTTGTTGCGGATCTGCTGGCGCAACTGCTCCTCGTCGAGCAGGTCCCAGCGCATCGGGCCGATCAGGCCCCAGGCATTGCGGACGGTCGGGATGTAAATCGGGATGCCGCCGGACAGCAGCAGCGCGCCGTGATGGGCCGCCTTGTGATTGTTGCGGTCGAACAGCACGAGATCGCCATCGGTCACCAGCGCGCCGAGCACCACCTTGTTCGAGGTCGAGGTGCCGTTGAGCACGAAGTAGGTCTTCTCGGCGCCGAAGATCTGCGCGGCCTCCTTCTGCGCCTTCAGTGCGGGACCTTCATGGGTCAGGAGGTCGCCGAGATCGAGCACGGAATTGTCCAGATCGTCGCGGAACACCGCTTCGCCGAGATGCTCGACGAACACCCGCCCGATCGGGCTGCGGTTGTAGAACACGCCGCCATTGTGGCCGGGGCAGGTCCAGAGCTGGTTGCCTTCCTCGGCATAGTCGACCAGCGTGCCGAAGAATGGCGTCTTCAGGGTCTCGGCATATTGTTTGAGCCGGCTGATCAGGTTTCTGGCGATGAAGGGCGGCGTTTCTTCGGACAGGAAGACGTAGCCGTCGATGAAGTCGAGCACCTCGACCGGCAGGTCCTCGAAGCGCTTGCGGCGGATCAGGAGGATGATCGGGAAGTCGAGGCCGCGGCGCCGCATCAGGTTGATGAGGGCCATGGTCTTGCCCTCGAGGCCCTTCTTGCCCCAGTCGACCACCATGCAACCGATCGCAGCATCGGTCTGCACCGCGATCTCGGCGTCTTCCAGCTTGCGGGCCCGCACCACCTCGAAGCCTGAGCGCTGGATCTCCTCGATGATCTGGTTGAAGCGGACGCCGGACAGGTCGTCAGCTTCGAAGACTGGCGCGGCAAACAGGAACGTGAAGCGTCGGAAGTAGTCCATGCGGATCTTTCAGGCGTGAGGTGGGACAGAAGCTGTCGACGCATTCGATGACAGTTCGATGACAGCGCTGGGGCTGTCGGCTACGATAGAAAGCGGGGCGGGCCGGATGCGGTTCCGTTGGCGCTTGTCAGGTCGCCGGCCAGATGGCAATCGTGCACTTTGACCGTCTCCTCAACTCCTAGGATACCGCCGCGTGTACCCTGATTGGATCAACCGGGACTGCGCAGCACCGTCCCAACCCCACCGGGACGCGGCGCTTGCGCGTCAGGAGCAGCTCACGAAGCCTCTCGGCGCGCTCGGCCGGCTGGAAGCGGTCGCCGTGGAGCTGGCGGCGCTGCAGGCCACCGAGACGCCCGGTGCCGATCGTGTCCCGATCGTGCTGTTCGCGGGCGACCACGGGATTGCGGCGCAGGGCGTCTCGGCCTATCCACCCGAAGTCACGGTGCAGATGCTACGCAACTTCGCCGCCGGCGGAGCGGCGATCTCGGTGCTGGCGCGTACGCTCGGTCTGGCGCTGGAGGTCATCGATGCCGGGACATTGGCACCCGAGGCCATTCCGGGCGTGATCGCCGACAAGCCGCGCAACGGCACAAGCGATTTCAGCCGCGAGCCGGCGCTGACCGCGGCGGAGGTGGTCTTCGCGCTGGAAGCCGGCCGCCGCGCCATCGCACGTCAGGCGGAGCGGAAGCCCGAACTGGTCATCCTCGGCGAGATGGGAATCGGCAACACGACGTCTGCTGCGGCGATCGCCGCAGCGTTGCTGCCTTGTCCTCCGGCGGAAATCGTTGGTAGCGGTACCGGACTCGACGGCGAGGGGCGGGCACGCAAGGCGCGGGTGCTTGCAGAGGCGCTGGCGCTGCATGGTCTCACCGGCAGCGCTCCGGTCGAGGCGGTCTTGCCGGCCGTCGGCGGCCTGGAAATCATTGCCATGGTCGGCGCGATCATCGCGGCCGCGCAGGCGCGGCTGCCGATCCTGATCGACGGCTTCATCGTGACAGTCGCAGCGCTGGCTGCGATCAGGCTCAATCCAACCTGCCGTCCGTGGCTGATGTTCTCGCACCGTTCGGCCGAGCGGGGCCATGGCCTGTTGCTCGATGCGCTCGGTGCGCGGCCGCTGATCGATCTCGATCTGCGGCTCGGCGAAGCCTCGGGCGCTGCCACGGCGCTGCCGATTTTGCGGCTGGCCTGCGCGCTTCACAATGGCATGGCGACCTTTGCCGAGGCCGCTGTCTCCAACCGTGACGCCTGATGCGGATCGATCTGTTGCGCCATGGCACCACCGGTCGCGACGGCCATCTCGATGGCCGCACCGATCTGCCCATGAACGAAACCGGCTGGCAGCAATTTGCCCGGCAGACGCAGCACGACGATTGGCAGCTCGTCGTCACCTCGCCGTTGGCGCGAGCGCGGCTCGGGGCGGAAGATTATGCGCGTCGCTCGGGTGCTGCGCTCCGCGTCGATGACGATTGGTCCGAGCTCGATTTCGGCCTGTGGGATGGGCGCATGCGCAGTGAGATCGCCGCCGATCCCGCGCATGCCGGTCTGCTCAGCGCGTTCTATGCCGATCCGAATGCCTTCGCTGCGCCGGGCGGCGAACAATGGATCGGACTGCAGCAGCGCGTCTCCCGCGCGCTCGACCGGCTGCTGACGGCATCCAAAGCTCCGTCGGTCCTCGTGGTGACGCATGGCGGCGCCATCCGTGCCGCGCTGGCGCAACTGCTCGGCTGGCCGCTGCAATCGCTGTGGAGCTTGCGCATCGATCCCGCCACGCGGATCAGGCTGGAGGCGGGCCGCAGCGCAGACGGCACGCGCTGGGGCGAAATCGTCGAGATCATCCAGCCATGAGTGTTCGCGGGTTCTGGATAGCGCTGCAATTCCTGACCCGGCTGCCCGTGCCGCGTGTGACCGACATGCAGGCCGATGACCTCGCGCGTTCGGCGATCTGGTTTCCGGCGGTCGGCCTTGTCATTGGTGTGCTGCTTGCACTTGTCACGCGTCTGTTCCAGGGCAGTGGCTCCTGGGTGGCCGCGCTTGCGGTGCTTGTCGTCTGGATTGTCGTCACCGGCGCGCTGCATCTCGACGGGCTCGGCGACGTTGCCGACGCACTCGGCGCCTCCCATGGCAAGCCGGATCGTTTTGTCGCGGTGCTCGGCGATCCCCATGCTGGCAGCTTCGCGGTGGTCGCGATCGCTCTGCAGATCGTGGCCAAGCTGGTGCTGACGACGCATCTGCCGCTCGCGATCGCGCCGTGGGCGCTAATCCTGATTCCGGCCTGGGCACGCTGGGGCACGCTGATCTGCAGCAAGACCCTGCTGTCGCTGAAGCCTGGCCTCGGTGCCAGCGTAGCGAACGGCGTGAGTTGGCCTGGGATCGTGGGGTGGGGCGCGCTGCTCGCGATCGCCGCCATGTTTGGTGCGCGACCGACCTTGCTGGCGCTCGTCGCCGTGCCCGTCATCGCCTTCTATTGGCAATGGCGGCTCGGCGGCATCACCGGCGATTGTCTCGGCGCCAGCATCGAGGTGACGGAAACGCTGCTGCTGTTCGCCTGCGCGCTGTAACGATCAGTTGGCCGCAAGCGCAGCTTCGAGCCGCTGCCAGCTCGCGTCATCTCCGGGCAGGCCGAAGCGCAGCCATGCCGTGTTATGCGGAAATCGCCGGACATGAATGCCACGCTGGGCAAGCCTGTCAGCAAGCGTTTGCGCATCAGTACGCTTGGCCAATCGAAATAGCGGCGTGCCGCCGTCGATCTGACAGCCGGCCGCGATCAACAATCGATCAAGATGCCGGCTATCAGCGATGAGCCGTTCACGTGTGATGTTCAGCCATTTCTCATCGGCCAGCGCCGCCGTGCCGATCGCAAGCGCCGGACCCGACACCGCCCAGGGACCGAGCTCGTCGCGAAGCCGCTTTGCGAGATCTGCATGGGCAACGGCGAAGCCGAGCCGGAGGCCGGCAAGGCCATAGGTCTTGCCGAAGGAGCGCAGCACCAGCGTTGCCGCCGGCAAGTCCTGCACAAGGCTGACATCGGAGGCGAGCACGTCGGCGAAGGCCTCGTCGACGACCAGAAGGCCATCGCGTTGCGCGAACTTCGCCGCGATCGCGGCAAGGCTCTCGCGCGAGACAAGGCGGCCCGTGGGATTGTTGGGATTGACCACGACCCCCACGTCGGCCTCGGCCAGTGCATCGATCGTGTCGACTAGCAGAACATCGTGCCCGCAGCGGCGCCAGCATAGCGCATGCTCTTCATAGGTCGGGGCCAGCACGGCAACCGAGCCGGGTGGACGCAGGTGCGGGATGATTTGCAGCAGGGCCTGCGTGCCCGGCGCTGCGACGATGCTCGTTGAGATGCGCACGCCGTAGCGCCCTGCGGCAGCAACCAGCAGGGCTTGCTCGTCCGCCTTGGTCGGCAGCCGCGACCAGGCATCGGCAGAAAGCGGCGGTATGGGATACGAACGCGGATTGATGCCGGTCGACAGATCGATCCAGGGCTTTGGCGCATCGGGATAGCGGCGGCTGATCTCATCGAGATTGCCGCCATGAACGATCGCTTTCGGCTCCGGTCCGCGCGTGCTAGTCGCTCTGTTGTCCATACCTCACCTTCGGCGGTCGATGTTCGTCTCTTCAGCGCTTGCTGCCCTCGTGATCGAAGCCGCTGTCGGATATCCGCAAGCGTTGGTCCGGCACATCGGCCATCCCGTGATGTGGATTGGGGCGCTGATAGCATGGGCCGACCGCCGCTGGAACAGGGTTGCGGACACGTTCGCCGTGCGGCGCTGCTGCGGCACGATGCTGGTCATCGCGCTGGTCGGCATGATGGTGGCGATCGGCCTGCTGTTGACATGGCTGTTGCGATGGGGAGTGCCTGAGCCGTTCGCAACGCTCGTGGTCGGTCTGATCGCGAGCAGCCTGCTGGCACAGCGCAGCCTCGATCAGCACGTGGCGGCTGTCGCGACAGGCTTGGAGCAGGGCGGTATCGAGGGCGGCCGCCGCGCAGTGGCGATGATTGTCGGCCGCGACCCTGCGAGCCTCGATGAAGCCGGCGTCGCGCGGGCGGCGATCGAGAGTCTCGCTGAGAATTTTTCCGATGGCGTGGTCGCGCCGCTGTTTTGGCTCGCGCTCGCAGGCCTGCCGGGTATCCTGAGCTACAAGGCGATCAACACCGCCGACAGCATGATCGGGCATCGCTCCGAGCGTCATCGTGCCTTCGGCTGGGCCGCGGCGCGGCTCGACGATCTCATCAATTTGCCCGCATCGCGGTTATCGGCATTGTGGCTCGTGCTTGCGGCGTGCATCATTCCGGGCGCGTCGCCACGCAGCGCATGGCATGCGGTATGGTGCGACGCGGGCAAGCATCGCTCGCCCAATGCTGGTTGGCCCGAGGCGGCGATGGCGGGCAGCCTGGGCCTGCGGCTCGCCGGTCCGCGCGTCTATCACGGCGAAGTCGTCGACGATGCCTGGATGGGCGAGGGGCGTGCAGCGGCCGATGCCGGCGATATCAGGCACGCATTGCGGCTCTATCGCATGGCCTGTGTGATTCAGGCACTGGCCGTCGCCGCGCTCGCGCTGGCCGAGACTATCTGACCGGCAGGATCGGTTCGCGCACCAGCTCGAGGATGCGGTCGATCGCGATATGGCGTTCGAGATGCGCGGCGAGCTTGTCCAGCGTCGTCTCCACGTCAGCCTCGTAGTCGAGCAGCTCGGAGTTCGCGCCGAGCGATGCCAGCCACCGAGCGCGAAGGCGATCGTCGCTGAACAGCCCATGGACGTAGCAGCCGGCGATGCGGCCGCTGGCGTCGATCGCGCCGTCGTTGCGGCCGTCGTCGAAGCGAAGGAAGGGGCGCGCGGTATCGGCCCCTGTGGTCTCGCCGATATGCATCTCATAGCCACGGAAGGAGGTGGTGCCGTCGGCGAGCACGCCCTTGACGTCACGTAGCGCCTTGTCTGATGTCAGCGTGGTTGCGACATCGAGCAGGCCGAGGCCGGAGACCGAGCCGGCCGGCCCCTCGCGTCCGTCAGGATCACTGATGATCTGGCCGAGCATCTGATAGCCGCCGCAAATGCCGAGCACGCGGCCGCCGCGGCGGACATGCGCGGCGAGATCGACATCCCAGCCGGTCTCCTGCAACGCCGTGAGATCGGCGATGGTGGCCTTCGAGCCCGGCAGGATCACAATGGCCGCATCGCCCGGGATCGGCTCGCCCGGACGCAGGAAGCACAGTTCGATGCTGCCTTCGAGCCGCAACGGATCGAACTCGTCGAAATTGGAGATGCGGGGATAGGCCAGCACGACTACTTTCGTCCGGCCGCTCGCGCCAAAACGTGCAATGGGAAGCCCGAGCGCATCTTCCGCCGGCAACCGTTGCGCATCCTTGAAATGCGGCACCAGGCCGAGCGAGGCCCATCCCGTCCGCGCGGCGATATCGGTCATGCCGCTTGCGAACAGCGCGGGATCGCCGCGGAACTTGTTGACGAGGAAGCCCGCGATCAACACCGCATCGTCAGGTGCCAGCACCGCCTTGGTGCCGACCAGGCTTGCGATGACGCCGCCGCGATCGATATCGCCGATCAGCACCACCGGCACATTGGTCGCGCGGGCAAAGCCCATATTGGCGATGTCGCCGGCGCGCAAATTGACCTCCGATGCCGAGCCCGCACCTTCGACCAGCACGATGTCGGCATCAGTCGCGAGATAAGCGAAGCTGTCCAGCACCGCGCTCATCAGCTGCGGTTTCATGGCCTGATAGGCGCCGGCCTTGGCATTGCCGATCACGCGGCCCTGGACCACGACCTGCGAACCCACCTCGCTCTGTGGTTTCAACAGCACCGGGTTCATGTGCACGGAGGCGGGCAGTCGCGCGGCGCGCGCCTGCAGCGCCTGGGCGCGGCCGATCTCGCCGCCGTCGGCAGTCACGGCGGCGTTGTTCGACATGTTCTGCGGCTTGAATGGCGCGACCTTCAGGCCGCGCAGCGTGAGCGCGCGCGCCAGTCCCGCGACGATCAGCGACTTGCCGACGTCGGAGCCGGTGCCCTGGAACATGATGGCGCGCGCGACCATGAGGTTAGAACTCGATGCCTTCCTGCGCCTTCACGCCGGCCGAGAAATGATGTTTCACGAGGTTCATCTCGGTGACGAGATCGGCAGCATCGATCAGCTCTGCCTTGGCGTTGCGGCCGGTGACGACGACATGCAGGTCGGGGCGACGGGCCTGCAAGGTTGCGACGATTTCGGCGATGGGAAGGTGGTCGTAGCGCAGCGCGATGTTTAGTTCATCGAGGACAACGAGACCGATCGATGGATTGGCCATCAGCTCCTTCGCCTTGTCCCAGGCGCGCTCGGCCGCGGCAACATCGCGCGCGCGGTCCTGCGTCTCCCAGGTGAAACCTTCGCCGAGCGTATGCCACGACACTTGATCGCCGAATTTTTCGATCGCCTTCCGCTCGCCGGTCTCCCAGGCCCCCTTGCCGAACTGCACGACGCCGATGCGGAAGCCGCGACCGAGCGCGCGCAGCATCAGGCCCCAAGCCGCGGTGGATTTGCCCTTGCCCTTGCCGGTGTGGACGATCAGCAGGCCCTTCTCGATGGTCTTGCTGGCCGTCTCGGCATCCTGCGCCGCCTTGCGGTTCTCCATCTTGGCCTTGTGGCGCGCATCCTCGGTGCTGTCGGTCATATCCGCATGTCCTCGCGTTGCTATTTCAATGTCAGGGGCAAGCCAGCGGCCATCAGCACCACGCGATCGGCGCGGGCCGCGACTTGCTGATTGAGGCGGCCCTGGGCGTCGCGAAAGCGCCGCGCCAGCGCGTTGTCCGGCACGATGCCGAGCCCGACCTCGTTGGAGACGACGACGGTCGGACCTGTGGCCGCGGCTAAGGCCTCGCTCAATCGCATCGCAGGCGGTCTCGACATCGCGGCCATCAAGCATGACATTGCTGAGCCAGAGCGTCAGGCAATCGATCAGCACGGGCGCCGGAGTTGCGCATGCGCGGCGATCACGCCGGCGAGATCAAGTGGGGCCTCGACGGTGTGCCATCCCTCTGCGCGCCGGCTCCTGTGCTCCGCGATCCGCGCCGTCATCTCGTCGTCGAAGGCCTGCGCGGTCGCGACATAGATCCAGGGCGACGGGGCTGCCATCACCAGCCGCTCGGCATGGCGGCTTTTCCCCGAGCGGGCGCCGCCGAGCACCAAGGTCAGGCGCGGCAGTGCGAGGCGAGGGGAGGGCTGGTCCATGGTGGGCAGGATTCCAATTGACGGGCTTTGGCCTGACCCGTATCTAGCAAATGACGGTTCTCCGAAAGGAGAGATTTAGGGAACGCGGTGCGGGCTTCCCGCCCCAGGCCGCGGCTGCCCCCGCAACTGTAATCGGCGAGTGCGAGGCCTTGACACCACTGGGAAACCGGGAAGGTGGCCGCGTGCAGCGACCCGAGAGCCAGGAGACCTGCCGTCGACATAGCTGTTGGCCGACCCGTCGCGCGGGGAGTTGCGATGTAAGGGTTTTGATCCCGAAACGCGAATCGGGATGCCGTCGGGCGCAGCGCATCGCAGGGACCATCGCGGTTCCCGCTATCGACGGAGACGGCCATGAGATTTCCAAATTGCCTCGTACGCGGCGTGATCGGCTAGTCGATGGGTTCAAGCCGGGACACCACGCTGTTCGTCTGCGTCACCTGTCGGGCGCAGACGACGGATGCCGCGCAAGGCGCGCAGATCCCGCCCCGGTGCGCGCCTGCTTGCGGCGATCAATGCGGCGCCCGATGCGCACCGCGAATGGCCTCGCCGATCGAGCCGGTCGAATGCCTGTCGAATTGCAATCGCGCCTGCACGGTCGCGGTCGCAGCGCCGGGCAAATGGACCTATGTGTTCGGCGCGCTCGATCCCGATCTGCATGCCGACGACGTGCTCACCTTCGCGCGGCTGCATCGCGCGCATGAGGCCGGTCTGCCGGCCTGGCGGGAGCGGCCCGAATACATCAGGAAGAACACGATTTCCCGCGTGCCGCCGCTGCCGTCGCGCGCGCCCGAAGAGGTATCATCGCAATGAGCATGCTATCGCCAAGACGCCATGCACGATCGTCACCGGCTTCCTCGGCGCCGGCAAGACCACGCTGGTGCGCAACCTGATCGAGACCGCCAATGGCCGCCGGCTCGCGATCATCGTCAACGAGTTCGGCGACGTCGGCATCGACGGCGACATCCTGAAGAGCTGCGGCGTGCCGGATTGTCCGGAGGATCGCATCGTCGAGCTGTCCAACGGCTGCATCTGCTGCACGGTGGCCGACGATTTCGTGCCGGCGCTGAAGAGCCTGCTCGACCAGAAGGATCCGCCCGAGCATATCGTGATCGAGACCTCGGGGCTGGCGCTGCCGAAGCCGCTGGTGCAGGCCTTCAACTGGCCTGAGATCAAGACCCGCGTGACGGTCGATGGCGTGGTGGCGGTGGTCGATGGACCTGCCGTCGTCGCCGGCCGCTTCGCCGACGATCCGGAAGCGCTCGCCGCGCAACGCGCCGGCGACGCCTCGCTCGATCACGACAATCCGCTGGAGGAGGTGTTCGAGGATCAGTTGCTCTGCGCCGATCTGATCGTGCTGAGCAAGAGCGACCTGATGACAGAGGACGAGCGCGCAGACCGTCACCTCCGAGATCACGGGCAAGGTGCAGCGCGCGGTCAAGGTGGTCGCGGCCGAGCACGGCAAGCTGTCGGCGTCGGTGCTGCTGGGCCTTGGCGCCGCGGCGGAAGCCGACCTCGCCGCAAGGCCGTCGCATCACGACAACGAGGCCGAGCACGATCACGATGATTTCGAAAGCTTCGTGCTCGACGTGCCGCGGCAGGCTTCGCCCGATGAATTGGTCGCGCGTATCAAGGCGGCCGTCGACGGCGCATGACGTGCTGCGGGTGAAAGGCTTTGTCGAGGTCGCGGGCAAGCCGCTGCGTCTGCTGGTGCAGGCCGTCGGCAACCGCATCCAGCATCAGTTCGAGCGGCCCTGGCGCGTCCGGCGAAGCGCGGCAGGGACGGCTGGTCGTGATCGGCGAGACGCGGCCTCGACATGGCCGCGATCACCAGCCTGATCGCAGGCTGACGATGCACCTGCTGGCGACATCAGGCGCTGACATCGACGACCTCGAACAGGCCGTCGACCTCGCGCAGTCGCCGGCCGAGATGGTCGTGCTGTCGTTCTCCGACAGCGATCTCTCCGCGCTCGCGGAAGCCTGGACCGCAGCATCGGCCGAGCTGCCGAGCCTGCGGCTCGCCAGCCTGAAGCGGCTCAAGCATCCGATGTCGGTCGATCTCTATCTCGATCGCGTCGTGGCGGCAATCGCGCGCCGTCGTGGTGCGCTGCCTTGGCGGGCTCGATTACTGGCGCTATGGGCTCGAGCATCTCGCCGCGCTGTGCCGCAGCCGCGGCATTCTGCTTGCGGTGCTGCCGGGCGATGATCGCGCCGACGAGCGTCTGGATGCGCTTTCGACGCTGCCGGCCGAGGCGACCGCGCGGCTCTATGGCTATCTGCACGAAGGCGGCGTCGGCAATGCGCGCGAGGCGCTGCGCTATCTCGGCTCGCTGTTGGGACATGATCTTGCTTTTGCCGAGCCGGTCACGATCGGCCCGGCTGTCGGCTTTCGTGCCGAGCGCGGCGCGGTGCCGATCGATGAGCTGTGTGCGCCGGACGATATCAGGCCGTGCGCGCTGATCGTGTTCTATCGCGCGAGCCTGCTGGCGGCGGATACCGCGGCGATAGCGGCGCTTCAGCGGGCGCTCGACGGCGAGGGGCTTGGCTCCGTCGCGGTCGCCGTGACCAGCCTGAAGGATCCGAACGTCGCCGACGCGCTCGACGCGGCTGATCGCGGCGCGGCGTCCGTCGGTCATCCTCAACGCCACTGCATTCTCGGCCCTGCGCGAGGACGGCTCGACGGTGCTCGACCAGGCCGACGTGCCGGTGCTGCAGGTCGTGCAGGCGCAAAGCAGCGCGGAGGCCTGGACCTCGTCGCCGCGCGGCCTGTCGCCGACCGATCTTGCCATGAACGTGGTGCTGCCCGAGCTCGACGGCCGGCTGTTGGCGCGGACCATCGCGTTCAAGGACGAGGCGCCGCTCGACGAGCGGCTGCAATTCGGCGCGGTGCGCCACGTGCCCGCAGCCGGACCGCATTGCGTTTGTCGCGCAACTCGCCGCGCGCTGGGCGCGGCTGCGCGCGATCCCGAATGCGAAGCGCCGCCTCGCTGTGATGCTGTCGGATTATCCGGCCCGCGGCGGACGGCGCGGCTACGCGGTCGGTCTCGACACGGCGCAGAGCGCGGCCGAGATCGCGCGATTGCTGGCGGAGCAGGGCTATGATGTCGGCGTCTCCGGTGCGACCAGAAGACGTCGAAGCGCTGCTGAAAGACGACGCCGGCGAGCTTGCGATTCCGCTTGATCGGATTATCAACGCTACCTCGCGGCCTTGCCTGCTGAATTGCAGCGCGAGCTCGAGGAGAGCTGGGGCGCGCCTGAAATCCGATCCGGCCTTCGCAGATGGCGCATTTCGTTTTCGGGTGCTGCGTGCCGGCAATCTGTTGATCCTGCTGCAGCCCGATCGCGGCGCGCATACCGATCGCAAGGCCGGCTATCACGACACGTCCGTGCCGCCGCGCCATGCCTATGTCGCGCTCTATGCGCATCTGCGCGAGGTCGAGCGGATCGACGCACTGGTGCATCTCGGCGCGCACGGCACGCTGGAATGGCTGCCGGGCAAGGCGCTGGCGCTGTCGCAGAGCCTGCTGGCCGGAGGCGGTGCTCGGCCCGGTGCCGGTGATCTATCCCTTCATCGTCAACAATCCCGGCGAGGCGATGCAGGCCAAGCGTCGCCTGGCCGCAGTGACGCTCGGTCATCTGACGCCGCCATTGTCGCAGGCCGGCTTGCACGGGCCGCTGCTCGAACTTGAAGGGCTGGTCGAGGAATATGCCGAGGCCGACGGGCTCGACAGGCGCCGGCTTGAGGCTGCTCGAAGACGAGATCGTCGAGCGCGCCTGGGCGAGCGGTCTTGGCACCGAATGCGGGCTTGCGCGCGGGACGACCGGGCGCGAGGCCATCGCGCAACTCGATGCGCAGCTCTGCGACATCAAGGAGCTTGCGGTGCGCGACCGGCTGCACGTGTTCGGCCGCGCGCCTGATGATGCCGCAGTCGCACTGCTTGGCGATGCGATCGTTGCCGCCTCCGGCGAAACCGAATGGTCGCGCGCGGATCGAACCCTCGATCCGGGACTGCGCGCAGGCCGAGCGTGATGCGCTGCTCGCCGCGCTTGACGGACGGCGCGTTGCCGCGGGGCCGGCGGGTGCGCCGAGCCGCGGCCGGCTCGACGTGCTGCCGACCGGGCGCAATCTCACCGCGATCGATCCGCGCGCGATCCCGACCCGCACGGCGGCGATTGTCGGCGTGCGCGCCGCGGATGAGGTGATCCGCCGCTATCTGCAGGATCACGGCGACTATCCGCGTGCGCTGGTGCTCGATCTCTGGGCCTCGGCGTCGCTGCGTACCGGCGGCGACGATCTGGCGCAGGCGCTTGGCCTATCTCGGCGCGCGGCCGCGCTGGGATCTCAATTCCAACCGCGTCACCGGCGTCGACGTGCTGCCGCTCGCCGCGCTCGATCGTCCGCGCATCGATGTCACGTTGCGCATCTCCGGCCTGTTCCGCGATCTGTTCGAGGCGCAGATCGCGCTGTTCGATCTCGCGGTGCAGACGGTCGCCGCGCGCGACGAGGACGATGCCGACAATCCGCTGGCGGCGGCGAGGCGGCGTGGCGAGAGCTTGGCGCGGGTGTTTGGCGGCGCGCCCGGCAGCTATGGCGCGGTTGCCGCAAGCCTGGCGCTCGGAACCGAATGGGAGAGCCGCCACCAACTCGGCGAGGCCTATCTCGCCGGCGCCTCGCATGCATTTGGTGGCGAGCATGAAGGGACGGAGCAGGCGCAGGCGTTTCAGGATCGCATGCGCAGCGCCGATGCGCTGGTTCATCCACAGGACGATCGTGAGCGTGACCTGCTGGATGGCGAGGAGGTCGCGGATTTCGCCGGCGGTTTTGCCGCGGCGGCTGCGGCGCTCGGGCGTTTCGCCGGCGCTGCTGCATCTCGACACCAGCCGGCCGGAGGCGCCGAAGGCGCGGGCTCTGTCCGAAGAGATCGCGCGCGTGGTGCGCGGCCGCCTCACCAATCCCCGATGGATCGCCGGCATGCTGACGCATGGCTATCGCGGCGTCGCCGAGATCGCGCAGGGCGTCGATGCGCTCTATGCGTTCGCGGCGACATCGAATGCTGTGCCCTCGCATCTGTTCGATCTGACCCATGCGGCACTGCTCGGCGATGCGCTCGGTGTCAGGCGCGATGCTGAGCCGCAATCCGGCCGCGGTCGCATCGATCGTGGCGCGGCTGCAGGATGCTTGCCGCCGCGGGCTCTGGGTGCCGCGCCGCAACGCCGTGATCGACGAGCTTGCCGCGGCCGCGGCGCGGACCGCGCCTGCGGAGGTCGAGGCCATGAGCGCGCCGTCTCCGGTCAAAGGCTGGTGTCCCGGCGCGCGGCGGCCGATGCAGAGCGGCGACGGGCTGATCGTGCGGATCAGGCCGCATGGCGGCAGCCTGCCGGTCGCCAGCCTCGAGCGCGCTGGCCGATGCGGCGTCGCGGTTCGGCAACGGTCAGATCGATCTGACGCGCCGCGCCAATCTGCAAATCCGCGGCGTGACGCAGGACGGGCTCGGATCCCTTGTGGGATACGCTGGCGTCGCTCGGCCTGCTCGATGATAGCGCGGCAAGCGAGGCGATCCGGAACATCGCGATCAATCCGCTGGCGGGGATCGATCCCACCGAGATCATCGATCTCAGGCCGATCGCGCAGGCGCTCGCAGAGGCAGCTTACGGCAAATCCGGACCTGCAGGCGCTGCCGGGCAAGTTCGCCTTCGTCATCGATGGCGGCGGCCTGCTGCCGCTGACCGAGCTCGCCGCGGATGTCCGCCTCGAAGCGCGCCGTGATGGCGCCGACATCTTCGTCGCTATCGGTCGTTGCGACGGCGCATGGCGTTGCGTGGCTGGCGGCTGCGGCGCCGTCGGAGGCAGCCGACATCGCGGTTCAGGTCGCGCGCGGGCGATCCTGGCGCAGCGGGACCAGCAGCGCGCGCGCACGCATTGTCGCCGCAGGCTGTCGATGCCATCAGGCCGAACTCGGTTTGCCTGACGTGCCTCCCAACGCGCCGAGGGCTCGGACCGCGCCCGGCCGCGCCGGGGTCTCATCGCGCTGAGGACGCGCGATACGCGGTCGGTCTCGGCACCGCGTTCGGGCGCATCGAGAGCGGAACGCTGGCGGCATTGGCGGACGAGCTTGCGCGCGCTCGGCGTGACCGATGTCCGGCTGTCGCCATGGCGCACGCTCTATGCGCAGGTCGGCAGCCGCGCGGATGGCGAGGCGCTGATCGCAACGGCGCGCGCGCTCGGCCTGATTGTCGACGATGCCGATCCGCTGGTGCGGATCGATGCCTGCTCGGGCGCCGGCTGCTGCAATGCGACGGCGCTGCCGACGCGCGACCATGCCCGCCTGCTGGCCGGGCTTGCCGCTCGCGCCGGCTTTACGGGTACGGTACATGTCTCCGGTTGCGCCGAAGGGCTGTGCGCGCTCGGCGGCGGCGGACCTGGTCCTGGTCGGCGCCGGCGATAGCTATCGCATGGTCCGTAACGGTACGGTAAGGGACGAGCCCGCCGGCGCGTTCGCCGCATCCGAGATCGGGACGAAAGGGATCGAATTGTTGACGAACCAGACCGCACGCTCATGCCTGAGGCGCGCGACTATATCCGCGATGGCGCGGAGATCTATCGGCGCTCGTTCGCGACCATCCGCGCCGAGGCCGATCTGTCGCGCTTCCGCGGCCTGGAAGAGAAGATCGCGGTGCGCATCATCCATGCCTGCGGCATGGTCGAGATCACCTCCGACATCGCGATGTCGCATGATTTTGCCGCGGCGGCGCGCGGCGCGCTGAACTCGCGGCGCGCCCATCCTGTGCGACGCCAAGATGGTGGCGCAGGGCATCACGCGGCCGCGGCTGCCGGCGAATAATGAGATCATCTGCACGCTCGACAATCCCGATGTGCCGGCGCTGGCGGCGCGGCTCGGCACGACGCGCTCGGCTGCGGCGATGGAGCTGTGGCGGCCGCATCTCGCCGGCGCGCTGGTCGCGATCGGCAATGCGCCGACCTCGCTGTTCCATCTGCTCGATATGCTCGATGCCGGGCGCGCCGCGGCCCGCGGCCGTGATCGGCACCGCCGTCGGCTTTGTCGGCGCGGCGGAATCCAAGGAGGCATTGGCGGCGGACGGGCGCGTGCCATACCTGATCGTCAAGGGACGCAAGGGCGGCAGCGCCATGGCGGTCGCCGCCGTCAATGCGCATTGCGAGCGATGCCGAATGAGCATGCTCGACGACATCGCGGGCGGCGCGCGCGCCGGAACGCTGTACGGCATCGGGGTCGGACCGGGCGACGTACGCTATCTGACCTTGCGCGCGGCGGGCCTGGTGCGCTCGGTCGATGTCGTGGCCTATTTCGCCAAGCGCGGACTCGAAGGCAATGCGCGCCGCATCGTGACGCCGCTGATGGCAGCCGGTCGCCACGAGCTGCGGCTGGAATATCCGGTCACCGAGGAGGTGCCCGTGGCGGATGCGTCCTATCAGACGCAGATCGCGGATTTCTATCGCCGCGCCGCCGACAGCATCGCGGCGCATCTTGCGCGATGGGCGTTCGGTCGGACTGCTCGCCGAGGGCGATCCGTTCTTCTATGGCTCCTTCATGCATATGTGGCGGCGGCTCGAGCACGATCATCCGGTCGAGGTCGTGCCGGGTGTCACCGGCATGTCCGGCTGCTGGACCAACGCCAATGTGCCGATCACCTGGGGCGACGATATCCTGTCGGTGCTGCCGGGCACGCTGCCGAGGACATTCTCACCGATCGCCTCGACGCGCTGCGAGGCGGCCGTGATCATGAAGGTCGGGCGCAATCTGCCGAAGGTGAAGCGCGCGGTCGCCAGCGCGGGCCTGCTTGTCGCGCGCGCTCTATGTCGAGCGCGGCACCATGGAAGACCAGCGCATCATGCCGTTGGCCGAGTGCGAGCAGGAGCGGGGACCATATTTCTCGATGGTGCTGATCCCCGGCCAGGGGCGGGCGCTATGACCGGCTCGCTCACGGTGGTCGGGCTTGGGCCGGGACGGGCCGAGCTGATGACGCCGGCGGCATCCGCAGCGCTCGCGGCCGCGACCGACCTGATCGGCTATGGACCTTATCTCGATCGCATCGCGGCGTCGCCTGCGGGGCAAATGCGCCACGCCAGCGACAATCGCGTCGAGCTCGATCGCGCGCGGCATGCGCTGGAGCTGGCCGCATGCCGGCAGATCGGTCGCCGTGGTGTCCGGCGGCGATCCCGGCGTGTTCGCGATGGCGGCCGCGGTGTTCGAGGCAATCGAAGCGGGCCCTGCGGAATGGCGCGCGCTCGACATCCGCGTCGAGCCGGGCGTCACCGCGATGCTGGCCGCGGCAGCCGAAATCGGCGCGCCGCTCGGCGGCGATTTCTGCGCGATCTCGCTGTCCGACAATCTGAAGTCATGGACGACGATCACGCGGCGGCTGGAGGCGGCCTGCGCCGGCGACTTCGTCATCGCGCTCTATAATCCGCTGTCGAAGGCGCGGCCGCATCAGCTCGGCGAAGCCTTCGATATCCTGCGCCGGCACAAGTCGCCGTCCACCGTCGTCGTCATGGTTCGTGCGGCGGGCTCAGGGGAGGTGCGGCGGATCACGACGACGCTTGGCGATGTCGACCCGCGCAAGCCGATATGCGCACGCTGGTGCTGATCGGATCCTCGGCGACGCGGCTGATCGCGCGCGATGACGAAGAGCCCTGGGTCTATACGCCGCGGCGCGAGGAGGCTTGCGCGGTGAGCCAGCTGCGCTTCCAGCCAATGCATTGCGGCCTCGGGACTATCGAGGGCGACGCCGTGCGGCTTGTGCGGCCGGTCGATCATCACCACGGGAAGCCGCAACCGGCGCGCCGCTGCGATCTTGGGATAGGTGGCGGTGCCGCCGGAATTCTTCGAGACGATCACGTCAATCGCGCTCGCGTCGGCGAGGAACGCTTCTTCGCTTGGCCGCATCGAACGGCCCGCGGTCATGGACGAAGCGGATATCCGGCGGCAGCGCGACATCGCCGGGCGGATCGATGGTGCGCGCGATGTAGTGATGCTGCGGCGCGGCCGCGAAGGCGGCAAGCTCGAGCCGGCCGAGGCTGAGAAACACGCGCGTCGGCTGCGCTGCCGAGCGCGCGGCGCGGCGGCCTCGGGGTCTCGACCTCGATCCATTTGTCGCCGTCGTCGCGCTGCCACGGCGCGCGCAGGATGGAGCGCGAGCGGAATCGACAGAGTCGTTGCAGGCGGCGACCGCGTGCGCCGAGATCTGCGCGGCATAAGGATGGGTGGCGTCGATCACGGCGCGATGCCGTTCTCGCGCAACCAGGCTTCGAGACCCGACAATGCCGCCGAAACCGCCGATGCGCGTCGGCAGCGGCTGCGGCTTCGGCGAGGCGGTGCGGCCGGCCAGCGACAAGTCGGCTCGAACCTGTTGTCGCCGGCCAGCAGTCGCGCCAGGTCCGAGGCTTCGGTGGTGCCGCCGAGAATGAGAATGCGCATGCGAGGCGAGGTCCGTGATGAGCTTCGGCCGCAACTTGCAACGCGACGCGCTGGCTGTCCATCGTCGGCATCGGCGAGGACGGCATCGACGGACTGTCGCCGATCGGCGCGGCGCCTGATCGCCGACGCCGAGCTCGTGGTCGGCGGCGCGCGCCATCTTGATCTGGCGCGAATCGTTGATCCGCGGCGAGCGGCTGGCGTGGCCGAGCCCGCTGCATCAGGCGTTCGAGCTGATTGCGGCGCGGCGCGGCGAGCCCGTCGTGGTGCTCGCCAGCGGCGATCCCTTCAATTACGGCGTCGGCAAGCAGCTCGCCGAGCGATTTCTGCCGGCCGGAAATGCTGTGCCTGCCGCAGCCTTCGGCATTCAGCCTCGCCGCGGCGCGGATGGGCTGGCCGCTGCAGGATGCGACGCAGATCAGCCTGCATGGTCGCGCGCTGGAAGGCATCATCCGGCATCTGAGCCCGGGCGCGCGTATTCTGGCGCTGTGCTGGGACGGCGACCACGCCGGCGAAGCTCGCCGCGCTGCTCATCGGCGCGCGGCATGGGCGGCTCGCGGCTGACCGTGCTGGAGGCGATGGGCGGGCCGCAGGAGCGCGTGCGCAGCGCGATCTGCCGACGCATTCGATCTTGCAAGACATCAACGCGCTGACGACGGTCGCCATCGAGGTCGTTGCCGACGCCCGACGCGCCGGTGATCGGCCTCGCGCCGGGCCTCGCCGACGATTTGTTCGAGCACGACGGCCAATTGACCAAGCGCGAGATCCGCGCCGTCACGCTTTCGGCGCTGGCGCCGCGGCCGGGCGAACTGTTGTGGGATGTCGGGCTTGGCGCCGGCTCGGTCGCGATCGAATGGCTGCTGCGGCATGCCTCGCTGCGCGCCATCGGCATCGAGGCGCGACAGGATCGCGCCGATCGCGCCGCGCGCAATGCGCTCGCGCTCGGTGCGCCGGATCTGAAGATCGTCGTCGGCGCGGCGCCGACCGCGCTCGCAGGCCTCGACGCGCCGGATGCGGTCTTCATCGGCGGGCGGCATTTCGGATGAAGGTGTGTTCGAGGCCGTATGGGCGCAGCTGAAACCGGGCGGACGGCTGGTCGCGAACGCCGTCTCGCTGGAAGGCGAGGCCCGGCTTGCGGAGCTGTTTCGGCATCATGGTGGCGAGCTGATCCGACTTGGCGGTGTCGCACGCCAAGCCGGTCGGGCACCATGTATGGCTTCAAGCCGGCGATGCCGGTCACGCAATGGCGGGTGACCAAGCCATGATCGCGCTCGGGATCGGCTGTCGCCGCAACGCGCTCCGCAGACGATATCGAAGCTGTGATCGCGCAGGCGCTGCGCTGCGGCGTCGCTGTCGGCCGATGCCGTTCGGCGTCATCGCGACCGAGCAGCGGCAAGGCGGCCGAGCCCGGCCTCGTCGAGGCCGCGCGCCGTCTTGGTCGTCCTGTTGTGGGCGATTGCCGCGAGCGAGCTTGCGAAGGTCTCCGATCGGGCCGCCACGCGAAGCGAGCGCGTGCAGCAGTTGAAGGGCGTGCCATCGGTCGCCGAGACCGCAGCGCTTGCGGCGGTCGGACGCGGGCGGCCGCCTGATCGTGCCGCGCGTCGCCAATGCGACCGCGACTTGCGCGCTGGCAAGTGACGATGCCGGAGCCGTCGGCATGACCGTGCATTTCATCGGCGCCGGTCCCGGCGCGCCCGATCTGATCACCTTGCGCGGACGCGATCTGATCGCGCGCTGTCCGGTCTGCCTCTATGCCGGATCGCTGGTGCCGAAGGCGCTGCTCGATCATTGCCCGCCCGGCGCGCGCATCATCGACACCGCGCCGCTCTCGCTCGACGAGATCATCGCCGAAATCGATGCGCGCGACTGACGCCGGGCGAGGACGTCGCGCGGCTGCATTCCGGCGATCTCTCGATCTGGAGCGCGCTCGGCGAGCAGGTGCGGCGGCTCGAGGCGCTGGCAATTCCCTATCACGGTCACGCCGGGCGTGCCGGCCTTCGCCGCCGCCGCGGCCGCGCTGGGACGCGAGCTGACCTTGCCCGGGCTCGCGCAATCGGTGGTGCTGACCCGCACCTCGGGCCGCGCCTCGGCGATGCCGGAAAGCGAGAAGCTTGTCGCTGTTCGCGCGATCGCGCGCAACGCTTGCGATCCATCTCTCGATTCATGTGCTCGACAAGGTGGTCGCCGAGCTCACGCCGCATTATGGCGCCGATTGTCCGGTCGCGATCGTCTATCGCGCGAGCTGGCCGGACCAGCGCATCATCACGCGGCACGCTCGGCACCATCGCAGGCGCGATGCAGGCGGAGGCGGTGGAGCGCACGGCGACTGATCCTGGTCGGCCCGACGCTCGCGGCGTCCGATTTTCGCGAGAGCGCGCTCTACGATGCCGACTATCAGCGGCGCTTCCGCGGGTCGGACCGGCGACGCGATGATCACGGAGCGCGTCGCAGATGGCGCGCTGCCTCATCATTGCCGCGCCGCGTTCCGGCGCCGGCAAGACCACGGTGACGCTCGGCTTGCATGCGGGCGCTGGCGCCGCCGCGGCCTAGCGCGTGCAGCCCGTTCAAATGCGGGCCGGACTATATCGATCTGGCGTTTCATGCGGTCGCGGCCAGCGGGCGCGCTCGCTACAATCTCGACAGCTGGGCGATGTCGGCGCCGCAGCTCTCGCGGCTTGCACGCGGCGGCGCGGATGCCGATCTTGCCATCGTCGAGGGCGTCGATGGGCCTGTTCGATGGCGCAGCGGCGCCGGGCCGATCGCGGCCGCGGCTCGGCGGCCGATCTCGCGGCGCATGCTCGGCTGGCCGGTGCTGCTGGTGATCGACGTCAGCGGCCAGACCGAGACGGCGGCTGCGGTCGCGCTCGGCTGCGCGCGATTATCGCGACGACGTCGAGGTCGCCGGTGTGATCCTCAATCGTGTCGCCAGCGACGCGGCATCGCGCTCTGATAGACGCCGGGCTTCGAGCGGATCGGGATCACGGTGCTCGGCGCATTGCCGCGCGACGACAGCGCTCGCGCTGCCGGAACGGCATCTCGGCCTGGTGCAGGCGCAGGAGATCGCGGGTATCGAGACGCGGCTGGATCGGCTGGCCGACAAGCTTGTCGCGGCGACGTGATCTGGACGCGATCGCGGCGTTGGCGCAGCCGATCGCGCGCATGCCGCGGGACGCAGCGTCGAATGCGCGGCATCGGCATTGCCGCCGCCCGGCCAGCGCATCGCGCTCGCCTCGGACGCGGCGTTCTCCTTCATCTATCCGCACCTCCTGCGGCACTGGCGCGCCCGCGGCGCCGAGATCGTGCCGTTCTCGCCGCTCGCTGACGAGCCGCCCGATGCCTCGGCCGATGCGATCTGGCTGCCCGGCGGCTATCCGGAGCTGCATGGCGGCACGCCTGAGCGCGGCGCACCGATTTCTCGACGGCTTGCAGCACGGCCGCAGGACGCGGCGCGCGCATCCACGGCGAATGCGGTGGCTACATGGTGCTGGGGCAGGGCATCGTGGATGCCGACGGGCCATCGCCATGCCATGGCCGGGCTGCTCGCGCTCGAAACATCTTTCGCGAAGCGGCGCCTGCATCTCGGCTATCGTCGCGCGCGAGCTTCTTGCCGATTGCAGCCTTGGCACGCGCGGGGCGCCGCCGTGCACGGCCATGAATTCCACTATGCCAGCATCGTCAGCGAAGGCGATGCGCCGCTGCTCGACTGCCGCGACGCGTCGGACGAACCGCTCGCGGAGCGCGGCGCGCGGCGCGGCGCGGTCGAGCGGCTCGTTCTTCCATGTCATTGGCGGGGAGGAGACCATGAGCGCAGCCGTGCACAGAGCCGCCGCGTTTCGATGCGGCTTTTCAGGGCGCGCTTTGCGGAGCTGGTGCGCTGGCGCCGTGACGTGCGCCGGTTTCGCTCTGATCCTGTGCGCAGCCGAACTAATCGCAGCGATTGCTCGCGCTCGCGGCCCACGCGCCTTCGGTCGGCTTCAGCCAGCCCTGGCGCTTCGTGCTGGTCGAAAGTCCGGAGCGCCGCACCGCGATATCAGCCAATTTCGAGCGCGCCAATCGAGCGGCGCTCGACGGCTATGATGGAGAACGGCGCGCGACCTATGCGCGGCTCAAGCTCGCAGGCCTGCGCCAGGCGCCGGTGCATCTTGCCGTCTGCGCCGACGAGGCGACCGATACAGGCCATGGCCTCGGACGGCAGACCATGCCGGAGACGCTGCGCTACTCGGTGGTTGCGGCGGTGCAGACGTTATGGCTGGCAGCGCGCGCGGAAGGGCTCGGCGTCGGCTGGGTTTCGATCCTCGATCCGCAAGCGGTTTGCAGGACGCTCGATCTGCCGGCCGATTGGAGCCTTGTCGCCTATCTCTGCATCGGCTGGCCGGAAGAGGAGCACGACGATCCCGAGCTGGAACGTCATGGCTGGCAGGAACGGCTCTGCGATCGCGCGATCGAGCCGCTCCGGCGCTGACCAGGACGCCATCGCCAGCGGCGGTGCCTCGACAATAGCAGCGACCGGTTTTGGCGCGGCTGTGCCGGCGAGCTCAAAACGCATGCCGTTCAACGTCACCGTCAGCGGGATGGCGCGGAAGTCGTCGTGAAAGGCGCGAATGCGCCGCTTCATCTCGACGAGTGCGATGTCGGCCGGCATGTCGCACATCTCGGCATACATCTGCCGGGTGCTCTTGATGCCGCTCCAGGTGATGGCGAGCTGCGGCAACGGCGCGGCGCTGCAGGCGATGTCACGCGACATCCGCCAGAACAGATAGGCCAGCCGCACGAACGCCATCTGCTCCAGGCCGCGCACCTCGAGGCCGGCAGGAATGTCGAACGTCTCCACGCCGACGATCGCGCCGCAATCGACGCGCGCCTCCATCACGTGCGCAGTGGCGCCGAACTGCCTGGCGCCGTCATAGAGCGCGAAATGTGCGGGCGCCCAACCGGGATAGTCGGCCGGGCCGGGGTGGAAATTATAGGCGCCATAGCCGAGCCTGCTCAGGATGCGGGCCGGGACGACGACGCCCGTGGTGAACGCAACGAGGCGTGCATTGCGGAGAACGTCAGGCTCGATTGCGTCGAGTTCGTCGGCCGTCACGGCGCAACGGAATGACAGCGCTGGATTATGCGCCTTCAGGAGTTCGGTGAGCGCCAGTTGCTGGTCGCGGCTGCCGGTGAGGAGGATGACGGTGTTGAACATGTGGCTGTTGTCTCTGGTGCTTGAATGTCAGCGGCGATAGCTCGTCACGGTGCCGGACTTGACGACCTTGTCGGAGGCCGCCAGCGAACGGAACAGATCGCTCGGCAATTCTTGCCAGGGGGCGATCTCGATGACGCGGTTGTCGGCCAGGAACGCAGCCTCCTTGGCGATGCGAACGTCGTCCTGCCACGGGCAGAGCGATAGTTCGAGCCGGGCGAAGCCGCCGCAATCGGCTTCGAATGCACTTGTGATAGCCTGGATGCTGAAGGCGGTGGCGCGCGCGCCGCCGCCTTCCAGATCGCGCAGGATGACGGTGACAGCCTGGTCCGACGTCGCCTTGGAGCTCAGGACGACCAGCGCATCCCTGGCGCCGGTCCGGCCGGCGCGGCGTGCCGGGCGCACCGCATCGGCGAAATCCCGATCCGGTCCGAGATCGGCAGTGGTGGCCTTCAAATTATGGACGATCGTTGCACGCTTGGCGCCGGTTTCGCCGGCCACGGCGTGATAGGAGCGCGGCAGCCAGATCGTGTCGAGCGGCATCTGGGAGGCCGTCAGGCTCCAGGCCTGATCGAGCAAATAGGCGTCCCAGACCGCGGCGTAGGAGCAGGCGAGCTGCTGCCAGGTGCGCAGCAGCGCTTCGGCCGATTCCGAGCGCCCGAAATAAAGCGAGCGCGTCGACATCTCCCAGCCATTCCATTTGTGAACCGCGAAATCGCAGCCGACTTGCAGCGGCAGCGTCGGCTCAGTCCTGCAGCATGACGTCGGCATCGACGAACAGCAGCGGCGCCTGATGGCGATCCCACATGCGGGCGATGAAGTCGACCTTCTCGTAGGCGAGCATGCGATCCCGATGGATCGTGTCGAGCGCGACGATGTCGAAGGACAGTCCGAGGCGCTCCAGCTGATCGCTTCAAATGGTAGGCGTACACGTCGCCAAACGCCTGCGGATAGCAGGACACCACATGCGGCAGGACATTGGCGCCGGACTTTTCCGGCGCGTGCCAGGCGAGGCCGCCCCACCACAGCTCATGCGGCCCGTCCGCACCGCAGGTGCCGACCATGCCGAATTCAGTTAGCTTGGATTTCAGGAAATCGAAGGCGGGATTTTCGCCAAAGGGGATCACAACCGCGCTATTCGCATCGAGCGATCCGTAGAGAAGCTCCGCGCCGGCTCCACTCGGCGGATCGATCACGACAACGACACGTCCGTCCTGCGCGCGCACGGCGTGATCGCGGCTACCGCCTTCCCAGAGCACGGGCGGGCCATAGGCCCGCACCAGCCAGGCCAACCGGCGCAATTGCGCCTCGCCGAGCCGAGCTCCGTAGGACTGCAGCAGATCCGTCAGGTCCGCCTTGGAATTGCCGGTACGATTGACGCCACTTGCCTTCATGAAACGTGCTCCTCACAGCTTAGAACGAACGAGGAGACCGTTTCAGGCGGTCAATCATGCGGTCACCGATTGCAGCCGCTCTGCATGTTCGGGGCCGGGCGGCACGATCGAAACATCCTCCGGTCCGGCATCCTCCGTCGACACGATCCGGTCATGGCTGAGTGAGGTGAATGCGACGGTATAGATCGACACGTCGTCCGCGAAGGCAACGACCGGAATGATGAGGCAGCCATCATCGTTGGAGGCGTGATAGTGCGCGCCCCTTCCGCTCGAGGCCCCCGAAAACCAGCCGGTCCTCGGCAATGGTCGTGACGATCGGGGGACTTGCGAGGCCTCGGCAACGGTGCTGCCGGTCTGCACGACGACGCCGTGCAGCAGGCCCGCTGCGCGCAAATTTCGCCGAGCGGCAGTCCGATCATGGCGATGCCCATCGCGCGCGAGACCGGCACGTGAATCCGCAAATCGCCGAGGCCGGTCCGATACACCGGGATTTCCTCCATGGACGCCGCGCCGTTCGCCTTGAACAGGCCGACCTGCATGGTGCCGCAGGGCGCCTCGCCGAACACGTTCGGCGGCAGCCGGTTGGCGCCGAACAGCGTGTAGAAATAGGAATGCGACGGCGACAGGCTGGCGAAGCTGCCGGCAAGCCACATCGGCGGCTCGGTCGCGGCACAGGCGCGCGCCGAGACCGCGCGCGATCACCAGATTGTTGACGAGGCCGCTGTCGATCATCGGCTGCAGCGTCATGGTGCCGAGATTGACGTCATGCTGGAAGCTGCCGAGCAGAGCGAGCTCGTCGTCATCGGGCAGCAGCAACAATCGTCCAAGCGTGGCCGCGGTCCAGCGTGCGCCGACGGCGGACGGCGCGAACGGTTGCAAGCCGTACTGCGCACCGAGCTCGTGCGCGCTGGCGGCGAATGCAACCGCGCCTGCCTGGACCTCGGCAGCCAAATCGATCTGCGCGGCGGGGACCGGATTGGCCTCGCGCAGGACCTTGCCGTCTTGATAATCTCGCACAGATCCTTTCGACGAGCTGCAGAGCTGCTCGAGCAGCGCGACGTTGCGCAGCAGGGTACGCTTGACATGCGGCGTCACGACGAGATCGGAGATCAAGCCTTGCACCGTATCGCCGCGGGCGAGGTCGTGGAATGCATCGTCGAGCGTGAGCAGATAGGTGCCGTGCAGGCGAATGCGGATCCGCTCGCGGTCGAAGACCCGCCGCAGCGCCTTCTGCACGCTGCCGGAATAGCCGAGGTCGACCAGCACCAGGTCGGTGCAGGAATCGAAATCCGGAATCGTGGCGCGCAGATAGGTCAGCAGCCGTTCGCGCATCCCGCCGGCAAGGGCCGCGCTCTCGCGCGGGCTCATCAGATCGGGCATCGCTTCAGCAAGGTCGGCCCCGACTGCGATGCCTTGGGGTTGCTTCTGGAAGTAGGCAGCGACCTTGTCAGGCAGCACTTTGACGATGTCGACGAAGGCGCCGGCATCGAGCCGCGGAATCCGGCTGATCAACTCACGTAGCGGTGCCAGCGTGTCGGCCGCGCCGATCACGCTGACGCGGCGGTTCACTTCGATATAGGCGCTGGCGCTGTCATGGCTACCTTGCCAGATGCGGTGCGGCAGGAATCCATCGCGTCCGAGAAATGCGACGGCGACCTTGCCGCCTGCTTTGGTCAGCTCCCTGTAGCTATTTTCGATGAAGGCGTCGAAGGCAGCCATCACCGGCCCGAGCACCGTCATGCCGAGATGGAAGGCCGCGGACGTCTGCAGGTTTCGCGCGGTCACCATGCGACGCAGGGTGCGAGCACCGAGATCCAGGCGCGACGGCTGTCCGGGCGCCAGCAGCTCGAACAGGCTCGTTTCTCTCTGCAGCTTGGACGTAAGCCGCGTGCTCGCCTGCGGATAATAACGTGGCGCGATGCCATGCCGCCGCGCGCCGACGATATCGGCGCGCTCGTTGTCGCCGATGTGAAGCGACGTCGCCGGATCGACCTTCTGCTCCAACAGATATTTGGCGAACAGCTTTCCGCTCTTGCCGTGACCGTGATCACAGGACGCATAAAGAAAGTCCCATGTGAGGTCGGGACAACAATTGCGGAGCAGGTGAGCAAGCTGCTTCGTGCTCCAGTAAGTATCGGAGATGAAGCCGACGCGAAAACCATCGCGCTTCATGTCCAGATATTGCTGAAGTATTTCCGGATTTGCGCGACAGAGATCGAGCTCGGCGCGAAATTCGGCGACTGCAAGATCGTTCAGCGCTTCGCGATCGAGGCCGAACAGCCTGAAAGGAAAGAAGGAATAGATGTCGGTGATGCTGACTTCGACCGTCCCGCGCCGCTCCTTCGCTTCTTTGCGCGCGCGGCTCTCCGCCTGAATGCGGTGCTGCAACGAAATTTTCAGCAGCATTCAGACACGTATCTTTAAGTCCGGAAAGTTCGTAGGTCCTCTCAAATACGCCGTCAGCTGTTGTGCAGGCCCTGACTATAAAGGTGTCAAAAACATCGAACGAGCACGCAGAAATAGCCTTCGCCCGACGCGCTGCGCCGACCGTTGCGACTTTCATTCCAGAATTCCCCCACTCCGTAAGTGATGAACGTGCGGTGGTGTGAAATCAGGCGCACAGATCTGGAAAAAAATTCGCGGCTGACTCAAAAAACACAGTGGCGACGACTGACAGAGTTCGAAAAATCGGATACGTTCGAGTCGATGATTCGGAAAAATTTGCCGAGTGCTAATCCCGCCTAGCGGGAGGTGCACTTGAAATGCAATCGATCATCCGATTGCGGGGCGGTTGCCTGTCCTGATCGCGGTATGTGCGCGTAGCAGCTGCGTTTTCGCTGCCCCTGTCTTCCCAACGATTGTCCTCTGATGCCGATGAGCGGCCACACTTTCCATCTCGATCGCGCCCGGGCCGGGCGCACCCGGCATTTATTGCCGGGGCATCGGCAAAACATTCCATCTAAGTCTTTGAAAAATAACAAAAATGGCGCGCCTGACTTTTTCGCTCGCCGCGTTCAAGGACCGGAAGCCGTATGGGATGTGGACCGTCGGCGCTGCGGGTTGGAGATTTGGGAATGAGCTACGCGCTTGATGTCTGGGCTCCCGCCGAGTTCGATGTCGCCAAGGAGCCTCCGTCGCCCGAAATCGCCGAGGTGCCCTGGAGCGAGTCTGCTACCACCGTGCCCGATAGCGAGCCGGTTCTCGACGACGTCGTGTTCGATGAGGACAAGGATCTGCTCGACCGGATGGCGGCCGGCGACGAGACGGCGTTTCGTCTGCTCGTGGTGCGTCACATCGATCGTGCCTACGCCATCGCGCTGCGGATCGTCGGCAATGCTGCCGATGCCGAGGATGTGGTGCAGGACACCATGCTCAAGGTCTGGACTCATCGCGGGCGCTGGCAGCACGGCCGCGCGAAGTTCTCGACCTGGCTCTATCGGGTGATCAGCAATCGTTGCATCGATCTGCGCCGCAAGCCGCGTACCGAGAATGTCGACGTCGTTCCTGAGGTTGCCGAACTCCAAGCCGGATGCCAGCAGCATGATCGAGCGTGCCGAGATGCACGATCTGCTGGAGGGGGCGATGCAGCGTCTGCCCGAACAGCAGCGCATCGCGGTGATCTTCTCCTACCACGAGAACATGAGCAACGGCGAGATCGCCGAAGTCATGGATACGACCGTCGCCGCAGTGGAGTCACTGTTGAAGCGCGGTCGTCAGCAGCTGCGCGAATTGCTGCGCAGGCACGAGCGCGACATCCGCGGCGCATTTACCGACTGCTAACCATAACCTCCGGGCTAAGAAAATTCCTCGCCTGATCTTGCCATGCCGATCCGTTTGATCGGGCAGACGGGGCTGATACGCACCGTCAGTCCTTCCACGATCCGGCGTGTGTTGCCGATCACTCAGGAGTTTCCACTGTGCCCGCAATTTCCACAAACATCGCCGCCAACTCGGCTGTTCGTTACCTGAACATCAACTCCGATCAGGAGACCAGCGCGCTCTCGAAGCTGTCGAGCGGTTCGCGCATCGTTGCCGCCTCCGACGACGCTGCCGGTCTCGCGATCTCGACCCGCATCTCCTCGGACATCACCACGCTGCAGCAGGCTGCGACCAACGTCTCCGAAGCGACCTCGATCCTGCAGACCGCCGACGGCGGCGCGTCCAACATCAGCGACATCCTGGCCCGCATGAAGTCGCTGGCTTCCGAGTCCGACTCGGGCACCACGACCGACTCGAGCCGCACCTACATCCAGTCGGAATTCAAGCAGCTCATCGACGAAGTCGATTCGATCTCGTCGGGCACCCGTTATAGCGGCACCAGCCTGCTCGACGGCTCCAGCGCCAGCTTCACCTCGGGCGTGTCCGTGATGGTCGGCTCCTCCAGCTCCGACACCATCACCATTCAGCTGTCCAACCTGAGCTCGAGCTCGCTGGCCATCAGCTCGCTCGATGTCAGCACCCAGACCGGCGCCAACAGCGCGCTGACCGCGCTGGACACTGCCATCGACACGGTCTCGAAGGCGCGCGCCGACATCGGTGCGCAGGAATCGCGCTTCAACTTCAGTGCCAACTCGATCTCGACGCAGACGCAGAACCTGCAGTCGGCCAACTCGGCGATCAAGGACGTTGATATCGCGTCCGAGCAGGCAACGCTGTCCTCGGCCGAGGTGAAGACCCAGGCCGCAGTCTCGGCGGAAACCGCTGCGAACCAGATGCCGCAGTACCTGCTCAAGCTGCTGGGCTAATAGACAATCAACCGGGCCGGCATGATGCCGGCCCGGTTCTTCTTGACAGGTACTTGTCATGACAGTGAGCAGCGCCACCTCGAGCACGAGCGGCACGACGTCGTCGACCGCGTCGTCCTCCTCGTCGGATTCGACCAGCTCCATCACGACGTCGGGAACGAGCACGACCAGCAGCATCGACTGGACCGCTTTGATCGAGGCGGCCGTCGAAGCAAAGCTTGCTCCGGCCACGCAGATCACCACGAACATCACCGCCAACCAGGCAAAGATCACGGCGTATGAGGGGCTTCAGACCGCCCTCAGCACGCTCTCGAGTGGATTGTCGACGCTCGCGACCTCGGTCGTCAACTCGCTCTCGACCAGTGTATTCGCGTCGCGCTCCGCGACCGTCAGCGCAACGGGCGACGTCAGTGCGTCGGCGGCCCTGTCGATGTCCGTCAACAGCGGCGCTGCGACGGGCGACCATACGTTGACAATCAGCCAGATCGCGACAGCCCAGAAGGTGGCGGGCGCCAGCCAGTCCAGCCAGACCTCCGAGCTCGGCTATTCCGGCACGTTCTCGCTCGGCCTCGCCGGCGGCAGCACCGCTGCCATCACGGTGACCAGCGGCATGTCGCTGCAGGACGTCTCCGACGCCATCAACGCACAGACCTCGACGACGAATGTTCAGGCCTCAATCGTCCAGGTGTCGAGCGGCTCCTATGAGCTCGTACTGACCGGCACCGAGGATGCCGCCAACATCACCTATTCGAGCACGTCGGGCGACGATGTTCTCAACAAGCTCGGCGTTACCGACAGCAGCGGTAGCTTCTCAGACGTGCTGCAGACCGCGCAGGCTGCGAACTTCACGCTTGATGGCATCTCGCTGACCCGCAACACCAATGACGTCTCGGACGTGCTGAGCGGCGTCACTTTCGATCTGCTGCAATCGACCCCAAGCGGAACGTCGCTTACCGTCAGCATCGGGACCGACACCAGCCAGATCACGAGCGCGCTCGAGACCTTCGTCAGCAACTACAATACGTTTCGTGACGCCGTGGTCGCCCAGCAGGCGACCAATTCCGACGGAACGGCCGCGTCGAGCGCCGTGCTATTCGGTGACGGCACGATGCGCGACATCATGGATCAGCTTCAGAGCATCCTCTCCACCTCGGTAGGAGGGATGACGATGGCCGATCTCGGACTGTCGTTCAACGAGAACAACGAGCTCCAGCTCGACACCGGAACGCTATCGACGATCCTGACCAACAATCTGAGCGGCGTCACGCAACTGCTGTCGGCGCAGACCACGACATCGTCGAGCCAGCTCAATGTCATCAACACCGGGACGTCGCCGGAATCCTTCACGCTGGACGTGGCCGTCGATTCCTCAGGGAATCTGGTCTCGGCCTCGGTCGATGGGGACAGCTCGATGTTCACGATCAGTGGCAACAGCATCATCGGCGCCAGCGGAACGATCTATTCCGGCATGGCCTTCACCTACACCGGCTCGACCTCGCAGTCGATCACGGTAACGTCGACATCGGGCCTGGCGACCCAGATCTACCAGCTCGCCCAGACCGCCTCGGGTAGCAGCGGCACGCTGCAGACGCAGATCGACAGTCTGACGGACCAGGACACCACGTTGCAGTCCAAGGTCAGCGACATCCAGAGTGCGGCTTCGACCTATCAGTCGCAGCTCGAGCTTCAATACGCCAACTATCAGGCGGCGATCGCGAGCGCCGACAACACGCTGACTTATCTCAAGGCATTGCTCAACGCGGGATCCAGCAGTTCATGACACAGAATTCGATGGCGCAACGTGCCAACCAGGCTTATCGAGGCGCAGCCGTCGCGGTGCCGCCGCTCAAGGCGGTAATCATGCTGCTCAACGGAGCCTCGACCTATCTGCAGAAATCGCTGCAGGCGCAGGAAGCGCGGCGCTTCGAAGAGGGGCACGCGCACCTGACCCGCGCAACGGCTATCCTGCGCGGTCTCAGCCATCATCTCGACTTCAGCCGCGGAGGTGCGGTCGCCGAACGGCTGTTTCAGACCTATAACGCCCTGATCATTGCTGCCTTGCGGTCCTATGGCCGTCCGCACATGCGCCAAAACGTTCAGCGTCTGGTTGCCAGCATCACCGAATTGCGTGAGGCCTGGGAGGCGGTGGATAGGGCGACAAAGGCTGCGCCGCGTGCCAATGCCGGAGCCGTCGCCCCTCGCTGACCGTCCTCGAGTTCTCCGCGGCGCCGTCAGAAATTCGCTGCGGAGATGTCAGGCCGGCTGCCGGCTCGTTCTCGTTGCGTCCGCAAGCCTCATTTGAGCGTCAGAATGACGCTGCGACATCGCGCGAATTTCGACAGACGGGCACCACGGGATAGGTTTCAGCGAATCGTAGATGTCTGTTGGTTTCTGTGTGTTGCTGTTCACAGGTGTTGCGGCAGTGCAACATGCCGGTACCAAGAGCCGCATTTCACGTCATTGGATCCGCCCGGAACCGCTGAATGCGCATTTTTATCGTGAACTTACCCCAACATTCGGCGCGTTGATCGCCGCGGAACAGCGAGTTGGCGGATAATCAATTCCGCCTTTGTAACAAATCGTTTATGACAGTCCGGGGATTCTGGGCAGTACAGGCAATGGACGTCAGGGAATTCGAAGATCTGGTTGACCGGTTGGGGGAGGACACCTCCGGCTGGCCTGACGCGCAGCGCGAAGCCGCTGCCAGCCTCCTGATGTCGTCGGTTGAGGCCGTCGAGGTGCTTGCGCGAGCGCGGGCGCTTCGCGAGGCGTTGGCCGTGCCTCCGGTTCGTGCCCCCGCGGGCCTCGCGGATCGCATCTTTGCCGCGGCAAACCGGATCAAGGCCGAACAATCTTTGGTTGACGGCGAGGCTCCGGTCGACGCGACCCAGCCAAGCTGATCTCGTTTCCATTTATTGACTTTGCTGGACGTGCCGCGCGAGCGCGATGAACGCTCTCGCCTGGTCGCGCGCATTCAGCGTCGCGCGTAGATCTTTGCTTTCCGAGCAAGCTCCCACTCATCCAGTCCGTCTCGGCGCCAGCGCGTGCCTTTCGCGCGTTCGCACCGGGCGATTTTTGCCGCCCTGCATCGCAGCGCGGCGGCAAATTCTGCCGTCTAATCAATGAATTCCATCGGATGAATCTGCGCCTGAATTCCGCGCGACGTCCGTTTGATTGGCAAGCGAGATCACGATCGCACCTCGCACGGACGCGTCATGCGACGCGCTGAGGTGTCGACTGCCGGAGTTTGCCATGACCGTATCCTCGACGAGTTCATCGACAGGGACGTCGACGACGACGTCATCGACGTCGAGTTCATCATCGAGCAACGTCCTCAGCTCGACTGATTTTCTCAGCTTGCTCATCAGCGAGTTGCAGAATCAGGACCCGATGAACGCGACCAGCGTGACCGACTTCATCAATCAGATGACGTCGTACGAGAACGTCGAATCCCAGCAAGCGATCAACACAAGCCTGACGTCGCTGGCGGGATCGTTCACTAGTCTCGTGACCCTGAACTCGGTGAACTATCTCGGCCACACCGTCACCGCAAAGACCGACACGGCTGAGCTGTCCGACGGCTCGGCGACGTTCAACTACTCGCTGTCGTCAGCGGCTTCGAACGTCGCGATCACGATCTCGGACTCCTCGGGCAACAAGGTCTGGAGCGGCACGGGTACCGGCGATGCCGGCTCGAACTCCTTCACCTGGGACGGCAAGGATTCCGACGGCAACCAGCTCGATGACGGCGGCAAGTACACCATCGCCGTTACCGCGACGGATGCGGTCGGCAATTCGGTCGTCAATTACACGTCGGTGACCGGCACCGTCACGGGCATCGACACCTCGACCAGCACACCTTCGCTGACCGTGAACGGCGTTTCCGTCAGCGCGAACGACATCATCGGCGTCTCCTCCTGACAGCATTACTTGGAGTTGGATTATGAGTTTTTCCGGAGCACTTTCCTCGGCGATCTCGGCGCTCAATGCGCAGAGCTCGGCGTTGTCCATGATCGGCGATAACATCGCCAACGCGGATACCACGGGCTACAAGACCACGTCGGCCTCGTTCGAGGATCTGGTCACGGCATCCAGCAGCTCGAAGGCGTATTCGTCGGGTGGCGTCTCCGTCTCGGGTGTCGCGAATATCTCCCAGCAGGGCCTGCTGGCGTCGACGACTACAGCCACCAATGTCGCGATCCAGGGCAACGGCTTCTTCGTCGTGACCAATTCGACCGGGTCCAGCGGGACCACGTCCTATACCCGCAACGGCGGGTTCACGACCGACAAGAACGGTTACCTCGTCAACAACGGCTATTATCTCGAGGGTTACCGCACCGACGCCAGCGGCAACATCGTCGGCACCGGGCTGGAGCCGGTGCAGACGACCATCGCGAAGTCGAATGGCGGCGCCACCACCGAAGCGTCGATCACGGCGAATCTGCCGGCGGATGCGGTCACCAATACGTCGACGACCACCACACCGACCGACGGCAGCTCATTCAGCAGCTCGATGACGGTGTACGACTTGCTGGGCGAGGCGCACAGCCTCGACATCACCTGGACGAAGACCGGGAGCAATACCTGGACCGCCGCATTTGCGCCGGCGACGGCCTCTGATGGAACGGTGACATCGCCTACGACGACCACGCCTGCGACCACCGGCACCTACACGGTGACGTTCAACAGCGACGGTTCGCTCAGCACGGTTTCTCCGACCGACAGCACCACGGGCGCGGTGACTCCGCTCGGCATCACATGGGCCGACGGCGCCAAGGACAGCTCGATCTCGTTCGATTTTGGCACCCAGAACGGCGGCACCGACGGCCTGACCCAGCTCGCATCTGGTGGGGACACGCCGAGCGTCACCAATTTCAAGGCCAATCCAGACGGCGTCAGCCTGGGTACGCTGACCAGCGTTGCGATCAGTCAGGGCGGCATTGTGGAGGCGACCTATTCGAACGGCAAGACCGTCCCGATCTACGAGCTGGCTGTCGCCACCTTCACCGATCCGAACGGCCTCGTGGCGGGCAGCGACGGCATGTACACCTCGACGGCCGAGTCGGGCGACGCGCAGTTGCAGACCTCCGGTCAAGGTGACGCCGGCGTCGTGTACGGCAGCGAGCTCGAATCCAGTACGACGGACACAACCGGCCAGTTCAGCAACATGATCTCGGCGCAGCAGGCCTATTCGGCCGCCTCCCAGGTCGTGACGACGGTCAACAAGATGTTCGACACGCTGATCTCGGCCATGAGGTGATCATGGCCAGTCCGAAGAGAGAGCGGATCGGCGAGGGCGAAGCTCTGCTGCGCAAGCTGCGGCGGCTGAAAATCCGCGCCGCAGCCGCGGGCACCGAGGATCGCGCCCAGCTCGTCGCGTTGATGGACGACATCGAGACGGTGCGACGGAAGCTGCTGCGCGAGTGCGCGCAGCTCGAGGAAGAGTTGAAGCTGGCGGCAGTCAGGGTCAACGCGTTCAACACCTATGCGCGCGTTGCGCGAGTGACCCGCTCGCCGCAGCGCGGCGGGCACTAACGACACGGGAGCGATATCATGAAAGCTGCACCCAATATCCAGGTCGCCCCGATCGCACCGGGCGAAGACGGCGTGAAGATGCTGATCGCGCTGATCGACGAACTGATCGCCGTGGTCGTCGAGGAGAACGTCGAGTTGTCCAAAGGGCTCCCGGCGTCGCGTCTCAAGCAGGTCGACGAGAAAAACCGGCTGGCCGGCGTGTTCGAACAGCGCGTTGCGGCCTGCACTGCTCAGGTCGCAAATCTGAACGTGAAGGACATCGTCCTGCGCCAGCAGATGATGGGGAAGATCGCCGAGCTGCGCGTGGCGATGGATGAGAATCTGATGCGGCTGCGCGCGGCGATCGATGCAAGCAATCGGCGGATCGAAGCCGTGATGCAGGCGATCCGTGAGCAGATCGCGAACGTGTCGCCGTATGGCGCCGCCGGCCGCCGGGCTCCGATCCGTTCGGTGTCTTGCGGGACCAATGTCAGGGCTTGAATAGGTCATTATCGACAGGAGAATGCGGTGTCACTCGATATTGCGCGTCTGATCGCGTTCAGCGCGCTCTCTGCGACCGAAGTCCAGATCAGCGTGGCGTCGTCGAACATCTCGAACGCCGACACCGCGGGCTATACCGAGAAGATCGCCAACCAGGTCGCTTCCGTCACCAACGGGGTCGGAACCGGCGTCTCGATTACGGGTATCAGCAGCAATGTCGATCAGCTGCTGCTGAAATCGTTGATCGGCGCGACATCGGATGTCGGGTCGGCCGATACCACCAACGACTACATGACCGAGCTGCAGCAGCTGTTCGGCAGCGCGACCAGCTCGGGCACGTCCACCACCGGCACCTCGCTCGCAAACACGCTGGCGTCGCTGGAATTGTCGCTGTCGTCGTTGGCGAGCTCGCCGAGCAGCGTCTCGCTGCAGTCGGCGGTGGTCAGCTCGCTTGACGACGTCGCGTCGCAACTGCGCGACACTTCGAGCGGCATTCAGAGCCTGCGTTCCGATGCCGATCAGGACATCGCTTCGTCGGTCACAAGCGTCAACAGCGATATCAAGCAGATCTCGGACCTGAACCAGCAAATCAAGCAGATGGCCGCGGCCGGACAGTCGACCGCTGATCTGGAGGACCAGCGCAACTCGGCGCTGCAGGATCTCGCCTCCTATATGAATGTCAGCTACTACACCGCGTCCAACGGCGATCTCCAGGTTTACACGTCGTCCGGACAGGCGTTGGTCGACAGCTCCGCGCACACGCTGAACTATACGGCATCGGCCAACGTCACGGCGTCGACCAGCTACAGTTCCGGCGGCTTCAGCGGCATCACGTTGAACGGCGTCGATATCAGCTCGCAGATCACCTCCGGCAAGGTCGGCGCCCTCATTACGCTGCGCGACAAGACGCTGCCGGCGGAGCAGACCCAGCTCGACCAGCTTGCAAACCAGCTGAAGTCGTCGCTCAATTCGGTCAGCAATGGCGCCTCCGCCGTGCCGGCGCCGACCAGCCTGACCGGTACCGCGACGGTGAGCAGCTCGACCGCGCTGTCGGCAAGCGGGACGGCGCGGATCGCGGTCACCGACAGTAGCGGCAATCTGGTTTCGTACCAGGATCTCAACCTTTCGAGTTACTCCACGGTCGGCGACCTCGTCACCGCGCTCAACGGCATCTCCGGCGTCTCGGCCTCGGTCGACGCCAACGGGCACCTGACGATCAGCTCGACCAACTCGGCCGATGGCGTCGCCATCAATGACATGGACAGCTCGATCAGCGGCGCGGGATTCTCCAGCTATTTCGGGATGAACGATCTCGTCACCGGGACGGGCGCGTCGAATTTCGCGGTCCGCAGCGGCTTCCTGGATGGGACGGAAGCGCTCCCCACCGATACGCTGGACGACTCGACGACGCTGACGGCTGGAAGCCAGGTCCTGAGCTCGGGTTCGGCGACCGTCATCAATTCGCTCTACAACGTGCTCACGGGGTCCACGAGCTTCTCGTCGGCCGGCGGCTTGACCGCGACGACGGGCTCGTTCGCCGACTATGCGTCGGCCATCGTCGCCAACGTCGCGAGCAAGGCATCGCAGGCGTCGAGCGCCTACACCGCGAAATCGACCGCACAGTCGACCTATGCCAACGCCATGTCGTCGGAATCCGGCGTGAATATCGACGAAGAGAGCGCGAAGATCAGCGCGCTGCAGAACAAATATGCGGCGGCCTCGCAGCTGCTTTCGACGGTCAATTCGATGTTCTCGTCGCTGATTACGGCGATGCAGGCGTCGTAACCAACAGCAGAGAGTTCCGTGATGGCTATGCGTGTTGCGACCTTTGCGGTCACCGATCAGATGGTCGCTGGTGCGCTCCGCACCGAGGCGACGATGGCCAATATGCAGGTGCAGGAGGCATCCGGACTCAAGTCCGGCTATCTGGCCGACTATGGCGCCGATACGCAGCATATCGTCAATTTGCAAGTCTCGGTGACGCGGGCACAATCCTATATCGATGCTGCGACGCTCGCCGACAGCAAGACCGAAGTGATGTATTCGGCGATCGGCCAAGTTTCCGACGTCGTCACCAGCCTCCGCTCGTCGCTCAGTGCCGCCACGACCGGCAGCAGCACGGAAGTCGCGTCCGCCGTCAGCACGGCGCAGCAGCTGCTGCAGCAGATGGGAGGTATCCTCAACACCCAGTATGACGGGCAATATGTGTTCGCCGGCGCCAAGACCTCGACGGCCGCAGTGGACCTGTCGTCGTTCGCAACCGGGACGGGTTCGCTGAGCACGGCGGATACCAGCTACTATCAGGGCGACGACGAACTGGCCTCGGTGCGGGTCTCGGGCAGCCAGAGCGTGAGCTACGGCGTCACGGCCGACAACCCAGCCTTCGAAGAGGTGATGCGGGTGCTGAAATACGTGGCCAACGGGTCGTCGCTGTCGACCAGCGACATCAACAGTGCGCTCAAGGTGCTCGACAGCGCGGTCGACGACGTGGCGACGGTGCAAGCGAAGCTGTCGAGCGCGTCCGCGCAGATCACCACCGCACAGTCGGCTCAGAGTGAATTCATGAGCTATGCGGAGAGCCTCGGCACGGACCTCTCGAGCGTCGATGTTGCCGCCGTCACCGCGCAGCTCTCGACCTATCAGGCGCAGCTTACGGCGTCCTATACGGCAATCTCCAAGGTTCAGAGCCTCAATCTGGCGAGCTATCTGCGGTAGGCGAGGGCGCCCGGGCGGTGTCCGTGCGTTAGCCAGGCAACGGCCCTTCAAGACCGAAGAGCCTGGCTGCGCGCTCATGTCGCTAGTCCTTCAGCGCCGCGAGCAGATCATCGGGACGCTCGGCCATCATCATGTGGCCGGCGCCTGGCAGCACGATGGTTCGTGCCTGAGGCATCGCGGATGCCAGCGCCTTGCCGGCCTTGGCCGGCGTCATCATATCTCTTTCGCCAAGGACGAGCGTCACCGGCACCTTGATGCGTGAAGCCGCGGCCAGCGCATCTTGATACGCATTGCAGGCGGAGAGATCGTTGAACAGCACGCCGGGTGCGCAGCGCTTCAACGTCGCCTGCGCGCCGCCGTGCATCCACAGACCCGGCGCCCGGCTGCCGCCGAGCTCTGCGGCGTAGCCGAGCCCCCAGATCGAGACCATGTCGATGGCGGCCGGATCGTTGCTCTCTGCGGCCTTCAGGAGATCGGGACCGACGGTCATGGTCGCGGCGGTGCCGATCAGGCTCAGCGCCGCGACGCGCTCGGGATGTCGCCCGGCTGCATCCAGCGCGATCAGCGAGCCCATGGAGTGGCCGATCAGATGCGCCGGCTCGGCGCCGGCCGCGTCGAGCAGGGCGATGGTCCAGTCCGCCAGGGCAGCGATACTGGTCAGCGCCGGTCCGGCCGAGCGGCCGTGGCCAGGAAGGTCCGGCACCAGCACGGCATGGCCGTGATGCGCGAACCAGCGGCTATGCAGCGCCCAGGCCGAATGGTCGAAGCCGGCGCCATGCAGGAACACGACGGCCGGCAAGGCGGGATCGAACTCCCGTCCGCCGGTCGCGACGAACGTCTCCTTGCCGTTCACTGACAGCTGCATGGCTCACACCTTCTGCGAGGCGCGCAGCGCCTGTCCGAGATCGTCGATGATATCAGCCGCGGCTTCGATACCGACCGACAGTCGCACCAGCTCCTCGCCGATTCCGGCGGCCTTGAGCTGGCTTGCGTCCATCTGTTGATGCGTCGTGCTGGCAGGATGGATGACCAGCGTCTTGGCGTCGCCGACATTGGCGAGATGGCTGATCAGCTTCAGGCTTTCGATGAACTTGCGGCCGGCCGGCCGCCCGCCCTTGATGCCGAATGAGACGATCGAGCCGGCGCCGCGCGGCAGCAATTGCTTGGCCAGCACATGGTCCGGATGATTTTCGAGCGCAGGATGCAGCACCCAGTCGACCGCCTTGTTTCCCCTGAGGAAGTCCAGCACCGCGGCCGTGTTCACGACATGGCGTTCCATCCGCACATGAAGGGTCTCGACGCCCTGCAGGAGATGGAAGGCATTGGTCGGCGACAGGCAGGCGCCGAAATCGCGCAGGCCCTCGGTGCGCGCCCGCATGATGAAGGCGGCGGGGCCGAATTGCTCGTCGAAGACCATGCCGTGATAGCCGGCATAGGGCTCGGTCAGTTGCGGGAACTTGCCGGAGGCACGCCAGTCGAAGCGGCCGCCATCAATGATGGCGCCGCCGATCGCGATACCATGGCCGCCCAACCATTTGGTGACCGAATGCATCACGATGTCAGCGCCGAGCTCGATCGGGCGGCTGAGAAAAGGCGTGGCGAAGGTGTTGTCGACCAGCAGCGGCACGCCGGCGGCATGGGCAATGGCGGCGACTTTCGGGATGTCCAGCACCTCGAGCCCGGGATTGCCGATGGTCTCGCCGATGACCAGCCGCGTCTGCGCCGTGATGGCCGAACGAAAGCCGTCGAGATCCCTGGGCTTCACGAAAGAAGTGGTGATGCCGAAGCGCGGCAGCGTATGCGCCAGCAGATTGATGGTGCCGCCATAAAGCGACGAGGAGGCGACGATGTGGTCGCCGGCATTGAGCAGCGTGGCGATGGCCAGATGCAGCGCCGCCTGGCCGCTCGCAGTGCAGACCGCGCCGACGCCGTTTTCCAGCGCCGCGAGCCGCTCTTCCAGCACCGCGGTGGTCGGGTTGGAGATGCGAGTATAGATGTGCCCGGCGCGTTCGAGGTTGAACAGCGCCGCGGCGTGATCGGTATCCTCGAACACGTAGGACGTGGTCTGATAGATCGGCACCGCGCGGGCGCCGGTCACAGGATCGGGCTGCTGGCCCGCATGCAGGCTCAGGGTTTCGAAGGCGGGCGGTTTCGGCGTTGGCATGCAGGAGCTCGCAAAGTCGATGGCAGGCGGTCTGTTCTGCCACAGATCGGCAGGCGAAGTCAGTCCGCCTGATGCCTCACGGCGTCTTCGGGGTCCATATCTTCAACGTCGTCGTGTCGACCTTTGCCGGCAGCACATGCTCGGCGAGGAACGCGTCCGCGATCTTCTGTTGCTCGGACAGGCCGGCCACAGTGACGGCGCCGACCTTGTAGGAGCGGTGGCTATTGGCCTCTTCGACGGTTCCCGCATCGATGCCCCACAATCCGGCGAGCAGGCTAGCGGCCGGGGCCGGGATTGGCCTTCACCCATTTTCCGGTCTCTGCGAGCTTGCCATAGATCACGTCGAGCACGGCGCCATGCTTGTCGGCATAGTCGGCCGAGGCCAGGTAGTAGCGCTTGTAGCTCGCAAGCCCGTTGCTGCCGTCGGCCAGGACACGCGCGCCCGATTGTCTGATCACGCTGCTCAGGAACGGATCCCACGCGATCCAGGCATCGACATTGTTGCTGACAAAGGCGGCGCGACCATCGGCTGGTGGCAGGTAGGCCGGCTTGATGTCCTTGAAGGTGAGGCCGGCCTTCGCCAGCGCAGCCAGCAGCAGATAATGACTGCCAGCGCCCTTGGTGACGGCGATCCGTTTGCCCTTCAGCTCGGAAACCGCCTTGATCGGAGAGGACGTCGGAACCAGGATGGCCTGCGCGGACGGCGAGGCCGCTTCCTCGGCGACATAAGCAAGCTTGGCGCCGGCAGCTTGCGCAAAGATCGGTACGGTGTCGGCGACGTCGGCGCCGACATCGATGCTGCCGACATTGATCGCCTCCAACAGCGGCAGGCCGCTTGAGAACTCGTGCCACGTCACGGTGGTACCGAGCGGCGCGAGGGCCTTTTCCAGTTCGCCATTGGCTTTGAGGATCGCAATCAGTGTCGACGACCGCTGATAGCCGATGCGGAGTGGCTCTGCGCTCGCCGCGCCACTGACCACGAAGAGAGAGAACAGGGCGATCGTGATGCCGAGAATGCAATGCAGCATCGGCATGGCATGCGATCGGCGCGACGTGCGTTCGGGCGATGAGATGAGAGAGAATGTCATGGAATTGTCTCGGGATCGTCTTGATGGAGATGCGAGGGCCGCTGATGGATCTGATGATATCATTCGCAGGAACATCGGGACGGGGCAATTTTGCAAATCCGCCGATCTGTAGAGTGGCTTTCCTCGTTTGCCAGCATGACAAGAAAATCGTTCTGGCGATGCGGGTCGTTCGACCGGAGGAGCGGAGCCCAAGCTTTCATGCGCTCGCGGCGCATATGCGTCCGAGTTTTGCATCTCATGTAGCCCTCTTCAGAAACAGAGGGCGCAGGGAAGGCCGGGTGCTGGCCACACCCGCGGCCCCCGTGCGTGAAGAAGTGCACGGGGCAGGAACCACAGGTTTGGCCGGGTGCATCTTGGGCTCAACCGGTCGTCGCAACACTGGTTCGTTTTGTTTTCACTGATGACAGCAACTCGTCAAGCGCCTCGGCTGGCGTTTTCCAGCCCAGGGTCTTTCTCGGTCGGCCGTTGAGAGCTTCGGCCACCGCGGCTATCTCATCGGCGCTATAGACGCTCAGGTCTTCGCCTTTCGGGAAGTATTGCCGCAGCAGGCCGTTGGTGTTCTCGTTCGTGCCGCGCTGCCACGGGCTGTGCGGGTCGCAAAAATAGATCTGGATGCCCGTATCGATCTTGAGACGACTGTGCTGAGCCATTTCGGCTCCCCGATCCCAGGTCAGCGAACGGCGCAATTCTTCAGGCAGGGTAATGATGGTGCGCGCGATTGCATCGCGCACCGCCTCGGCTCCGTGTCCCGAGAGCGCCGGCCCGCCCTTGGCACGAGGACCGTCGCCGTGCCCCGCCAATCGAGGAAGGTGCAGCAGCATCGTAAAGCGTGTCGTGCGTTCGACCAGCGTGCCGATCGCCGAGCTCTCGCCACCTATAATCAGGTCTCCTTCCCAATGCCCCGGCACCGCCCGGTCTGCCACCTCGGCAGGGCGCTCGCTGATCATGATCTCCGGCGTGACAAAGCTTTTGCCCCGCTTGCCCGTGCGTGCCCTGGGGACCCGTCGCGCACGTCCCGTTCGCAAGCAACTCGTCAGTTCACGGCGGAGAGCTCCACGGCCTTGAACGAAAAGGGCTTGATAAATAGCCTCGGGGCTGATGCGCATCGTCTCGTCATCCGGAAAGTCGATCGGCAGGCGTCGGGCAATTTGCTCGGGGCTCCAGGCCTTCTTCCATCGCCGAACCTTGCACGTCTCTGATGACCGATGGCCCTTCCGATTAGCACGGCCACGCGCTTCGTCTGGCAGCGCGACCATACCGGAAAGCCGTTCTTCCACATAAGTCCGCAAGGCGGCGTTAGACGCAAGCTTCGCCGGTTTGGGGCGACGAGCGGATCGATCGGCATGCCACTGAGCGGTCGTTGCCCGATAGGCCATCTTGCCGCCGTGGGTGGCTGCATTGCGATTAAGCTCACGGGAGATGGTCGAGGCAGCCCGTCCCAGCCGGCGCCCGATCTCCTGCATCGAATGGCCCTGCGTATTGAGAAGCGCGATCTCCTCGCGTTCCGCAAACGAAAGGTATCTCCCCGAAAGCGGCTTGGCCGAGGGTCTGAAAATCGATGGGGGCATACCGCCTGCCTTCCGGAATAATCTGTATCCGGCGTCAGGGGGCACTCCGGCTTCGAGCGCAGCATCTTCGCTGCTCAGCCCTCTCGCAATCGCCCGCCAAAATCGTTCCTGTTCATCCCGACCGGCAACCGGCGGACGTCCCTCAGAGCCCAGCCGCGCACGCGTCGATCGCTTCCTTCGAATGGCCATCGCAATCTCCAAATTCTCGGAGTGTTGCGACGATCGATTGAATCCACCCATCCGACCTTCCCTGCGCAATGGTTTACGGCTTATACGCGCTCTCCTCGGGGACCGGCTCTCTTGCCCCCGTCGTCCGCGATGCTCGTCATGAACATCGCAAGCTTGGCATCAGCACCGGGATGCCAGGACCACACGATTTCGCCGTACGTCACAGTCCGTTCGTCCGCGTGCAAAACGCACGCTGCGGCCATGACGTCCATCGCATTCCGCGCCCAACGTTCGTGACGATCGCGAAGCGCCCCTCGTGCGGGCACGGAATGCGAGGACCATACTCTGATTTCCGAAAAAAAGAAAGAAAAATTTTCACTCCAGACGTTTGAACGTTGAAGGTGGCCCGTGAGACCAACCACAACTTGGGGCTTTGAGGCCGATTTTGCGTCTCAAAGGAGAGTTGAGAAGAGAGGGGCACAATCTCCATTTTTCGATTTTGGGCAGCCGTCCGGACCGCAAGCGGACGGAGCCACAAAGCTGCGCGAAATCGTGTACCGGCTTCGATCACGCGTTGGTTGCGCTTGTCGTGTTAAATTACTCACGCGTGCAGGGCGCGACAGCTCTATTTCCCTGATGCGTGCGTGTATTTCCCTCTTTTTTGAACAGGAGATGCTTATGTCCAAGCTCGTTGCCTGGTTCTCTGCTTTGTGTTTTGTGGTTGTGATGGCCCTGCCGACCGGGGCATACGCTCAGGCGACGCGAACCTGGGTGTCCGGTGTCGGCGATGACGTCAATCCGTGCAGCCGAACGGCACCCTGCAAGACGTTTGCGGGGGCGATTTCGAAGACCGCCGCCGGCGGCGAGATCGACGTGCTCGATCCCGGTGGGTTCGGTACCGTCACGATCACCAAAGCCATCACCATCGACGGCGGCGGGACCATGGCGTCGATCCTGGCGTCGGGGACCAACGGCATCAACGTGAATGCTGGCGCCTCCGACACCGTCATCTTGCGCAACCTGAGCATCAATGGCGCCGGCACGACCCTGGGTCTCAACGGGATCAATTTCCTTGCCGGCCGCAGGCTCATCGTCGAGAACTGCACCATCGAGAATTTCTCGCAGAACGCGATTTCCGTCGCGCCCTCGACCAGCGGTGCGCAGACGACCATCTCGAACTCGACACTCAAGGCATCGGCGTTTGGCGTCGCGGTTTCGACCGCCAACGCGGCGGGCGCCATCAGTGTTCTGGTATCGAACACGAGCACGTATCAGAATAACAACGCTGGCGTGACGGCCACCGTGCCGGCTGGAAAGCCGGGAATGGGCGTGTTTATCGACAAGCTCGTCTCCGAGTTCAACAACACCGGCGTTTTGGCGAGCGGCACCGGCGCCATCGTCACATTGGGGAATTCCGTCATCCAGGGTAACGGAAATGGCGTATTCCAGACTGGCGGCGGTGCCGTCTCGTCCTTCAAGAACAACGAGATCAGCAACAACGGCACTGACGGCACGCCGCTGACGGGAATCAGCCTGAACTGATGCCAGACTTCGAAGTCCCGCACGTTGTGTAGTCCTGGACGGGACTTCAGATTGAATAGTAACCGAGGGGACGGTGATGGCGCTCTTCGGCTACTTTGATGCGCCGTGCGTGTGCAGCAGTCTCGCTTCCAGCTCACACGCAGAGCGTCATCAACTGATACTATGCGCGTTGCGGTCAGTGATGATGCGGCCCTCATCTCAAAACTTCTCAAAATCATCACTTGCCGAGTTGGATCATCCGTCGGATATGTTTAACGTGTTAAGTAGCCGAGCGTACAAACACGACGGCTTATTTTTCGCTAACTGTGTTTTTCATAACAGGAGATGCTAATGTACAAGGTCTTTGCGTGGTTTTCGGCTTTATGTTTTGCGATCCTGGTCGTGCTTCCGACCGGGGCATACGCTCAGGCGACGCGGACCTGGGTTTCCGGTGTTGGTGACGACGTCAACCCGTGCAGCCGCACCGCGCCCTGCAAGACGTTTGCCGGTGCGATTTCGAAGACGGCTGCCGGCGGCGAGATCGACGTGCTCGATCCCGGTGGGTTCGGCACCGTGACCATCACCGGATCCATCACCATCGATGGCGGTGGGACCTTGGCCTCGATCCTGGCATCCGGCACCAATGGCATCAACGTCAACGCCGGTGCGTCCGACACCGTCATCCTGCGCAACCTGAGCATCGACGGCGCCGGCACGACGCTCGGCCTCAACGGCATCAATTTCCTCGCCGGCAAAAGGCTCATCGTCGAGAACTGTACCATCGAGAATTTCTCGCAGAACGCGATCTCCATCGCACCGAGCAATGCTTCGAGCACCACGATTTCGAACTCGAGTTTGAAGGCTTCGGCGTTCGGTATCGCAGTGTCGACCGCCAATGCGGCCGGCTCGCTCAGCGTTCTGGTGTCGAACTCCAACGCTTATCAAAACAACAATGCCGGCCTGTCGGTCACGGTGCCAGCCGGAAAGCCGGGCGTTGGCGTTTTCGTCGACCACCTCAACGCGCAGTTCAATAATACCGGCCTGTTGGCGAGCGGCACCGGCGCCATCGTCACGTTGGGCAATTCCGTCATCCAGGGCAACGGAAACGGCGTGTACCAGACCGGCGGCGGCGCGGTCTCGTCCTTCAAGAATAACGAGATCAGCAACAACGGCAATGACGGCACCCCGCTGCCCGGAATCAGCTTGAACTGACGACACGATCGAAGTCCCGGCGCGTCGTGCGGTTTTCGTCGGGACGTCCGATCCAACAGCAGCCGAAGGATGGCGATGCCACCCTTCGGCTATTTTTTTCTTCGGCTATTTTTTGATGCGCCTCACTCCGCCGCGGTCGGCAGCGGTTTGGGCCGATGCAGCGCGGCCGGATGCGGAGCGGCGAGACGTGCGCGCCCTTTGCCGAACATCTTCTCGCGCAACGTGCCGGGTTGATAGTGCTGCTTGTAACGGCCGCGTCGCGTCAGTTCCGGCACCAGGAGATCGGCGACATCGGCAAAACTTTCCGGCGATAACGCAAAGGCGAGGTTGAGCCCGTCGACGCCGGTCTGTTCGATCCAGCTCTCGATCTCGTCGGCGACCTTGTCCGGCGTGCCGACGAAGACCGGGCCGATGCCGCCGATGCCGATATGCTCGGCGACCTCGCGCACGGTCCAGATCCGCTCCGGATCGGCGCGGGTGACGTTGTCCATCGCGCTGCGCCCGGCATCGTTGAGCACGTGGCGGACCTCCTGGTCGAGCTCATAGGTCGAGAAGTCGACCCCGGTCCAGCCCGACATCAAGGTCAGCGAGGCCTCGTGGTCAATGTAGCGCCTGTAGTCGGCGAGCTTGGCCTGCGCCTCGGCCTCGGTGGCGCCGAGCACGATGGTGGCGATGCTGAAGATCACGATGTCGGTGGACGCGCGGCCGGCATCGACGGCGGCCTGGCGGATCGCTGCCGCGCGCGGCCCGATGATCTTGGCCGATGGCCCCGACATGAACACGCATTCGGCATGGCGGCCGGCGAAGACGCGGCCGCGCGATGATGTGCCGGCCTGATAGAGCAGGGGCGTGCGCTGCGGCGACGGCTCGCAGAGATGGATAGCGTCGAGCTGGAAATTTTCGCCCTGGTGCTGGACGCGGTGAACCTTGGTGGGATCGGTGAAGATGCCGCTCGCGCGATCGCGCAGCGCGGCGTCGTCCTCCCAGCTTCCTTCCCAGAGCTTGTAGACCACCTCCATGTATTCGTCGGCGACATCGTAGCGGTCATCATGGCCGGCCTGGCGGTCTTTGCCCATGCCGCGCGCGGCACTGTCGAGATAGCCGGTGACGATGTTCCAGCCGATGCGTCCCTCGGTAAGATGGTCGAGCGTCGACATCCGCCGCGCGAACGGAAAGGGCGGCTCGTAGGACAGCGTGCAGGTGACGCCGAAGCCGAGATGCTCCGTTACCGCGGCCATTGCCGAGATCAGCATCAAGGGATCGTTGACCGGCACCTGGATCGCGTGACGCAGTGCAGCGTCCGGGCTGCCGCCATAGACATCGTAGACGCCAAGCACGTCGGCGAGGAACAGCCCGTCGAAGCGGCCGCGCTCCAGCGTTTTAGCCAGGTCGATCCAGTAGGGCAGGCGGTTATAGTCGCTCGATCGGTCACGCGGATGCCGCCACAATCCCGGCGATTGATGCCCGACACAGTTCATCGCGAATGCGTTCAGCTTGATTTCTTTCGCCATGCGTCATCCCCTCAGGCGTTTCTTTTCGCGCTTCTTCTTGCGCCAGCTTGGCACGATTGCAGTTCGCTGCGTAGTCCGGGGACTCGATGGATGCGCCGCGAGCATCTCGGATGCGGGCAGGGCGCGCTGCGGCGCGGCAGGAACCCGGCTGGATGATTTGTCGGGCGGCAACTGTGCCAAATCGGGCCTGTGGAAATTTTTTGCGGTAGCGAAAAAAACCGCTTGCTCATCCCCCGGCCTTCCCATAGATAACCGCCATCCGAGACGAAGCAATCACTGGCGCCTGCCACTTGCAGGGCGCCGTTATTTGTCTCTCGGACCTTGAAGACGACGGAAAGTTGACTAACTGTAGACGCTCTGTTTAAGAGCATCTCGCTTCCGAAAATTTCGAGGTGGCCGCTTTGCAGTCGATGACTGTAGAGGGGCAGGCTGTTTGACAAGTGAAGATGAAGAAAGAGAAACGTGGACGGCGAGGTCCTTGCGGATCTCGGGTCGGCTGAAGGCGCGAGCTTTCGAAGATCTGGGATCGGACGAGAAGACTTCGACGGTCGACGTTTTAAAGGTAACACCATGATTTTCGCGCTGTGAAGCGTGGGGATTAGTTGGTGGGACCTCGTCAAACGTAGTGATCAGTCGGTTCAAGCTTCAAGTTCAACTTGAGAGTTTGATCCTGGCTCAGAGCGAACGCTGGCGGCAGGCTTAACACATGCAAGTCGAGCGGGCGTAGCAATACGTCAGCGGCAGACGGGTGAGTAACGCGTGGGAACGTACCTTTTGGTTCGGAACAACACAGGGAAACTTGTGCTAATACCGGATAAGCCCTTACGGGGAAAGATTTATCGCCGAAAGATCGGCCCGCGTCTGATTAGCTAGTTGGTGGGGTAACGGCCCACCAAGGCGACGATCAGTAGCTGGTCTGAGAGGATGATCAGCCACATTGGGACTGAGACACGGCCCAAACTCCTACGGGAGGCAGCAGTGGGGAATATTGGACAATGGGCGCAAGCCTGATCCAGCCATGCCGCGTGAGTGATGAAGGCCCTAGGGTTGTAAAGCTCTTTTGTGCGGGAAGATAATGACGGTACCGCAAGAATAAGCCCCGGCTAACTTCGTGCCAGCAGCCGCGGTAATACGAAGGGGGCTAGCGTTGCTCGGAATCACTGGGCGTAAAGGGTGCGTAGGCGGGTCTTTAAGTCAGGGGTGAAATCCTGGAGCTCAACTCCAGAACTGCCTTTGATACTGAGGATCTTGAGTTCGGGAGAGGTGAGTGGAACTGCGAGTGTAGAGGTGAAATTCGTAGATATTCGCAAGAACACCAGTGGCGAAGGCGGCTCACTGGCCCGATACTGACGCTGAGGCACGAAAGCGTGGGGAGCAAACAGGATTAGATACCCTGGTAGTCCACGCCGTAAACGATGAATGCCAGCCGTTAGTGGGTTTACTCACTAGTGGCGCAGCTAACGCTTTAAGCATTCCGCCTGGGGAGTACGGTCGCAAGATTAAAACTCAAAGGAATTGACGGGGGCCCGCACAAGCGGTGGAGCATGTGGTTTAATTCGACGCAACGCGCAGAACCTTACCAGCCCTTGACATGTCCAGGACCGGTCGCAGAGATGTGACCTTCTCTTCGGAGCCTGGAGCACAGGTGCTGCATGGCTGTCGTCAGCTCGTGTCGTGAGATGTTGGGTTAAGTCCCGCAACGAGCGCAACCCCCGTCCTTAGTTGCTACCATTTAGTTGAGCACTCTAAGGAGACTGCCGGTGATAAGCCGCGAGGAAGGTGGGGATGACGTCAAGTCCTCATGGCCCTTACGGGCTGGGCTACACACGTGCTACAATGGCGGTGACAGTGGGAAGCTAAGGGGCAACCCTTCGCAAATCTCAAAAAGCCGTCTCAGTTCGGATTGGGCTCTGCAACTCGAGCCCATGAAGTTGGAATCGCTAGTAATCGTGGATCAGCACGCCACGGTGAATACGTTCCCGGGCCTTGTACACACCGCCCGTCACACCATGGGAGTTGGCTTTACCTGAAGGCGGTGCGCTAACCAGCAATGGAGGCAGCCGACCACGGTAGGGTCAGCGACTGGGGTGAAGTCGTAACAAGGTAGCCGTAGGGGAACCTGCGGCTGGATCACCTCCTTTCTAAGGATGGCTCTTCAGTCAAGTCTTGATCCTCGGATCAAGCTTCTATCGAGCTGTTTTAGAAACATTCAGGGGCCATTTGGATCGCCAGATCCATGTGAGCTCCATTGGCGGGACTTCGCCGTCTTCGTTTCTCTTTCTTCGCGGACGAACACGCAAGCCTGGAAGGCTGGCGCGGTCGTGCTGTCGTCGTTGGGCTGTGAAGCCGGCGAGGGTGCATGATCGGCGCGGACCCTTCCCGAGCAAGGGCGTTACGGGCTTGTAGCTCAGTTGGTTAGAGCGCGCGCTTGATAAGCGTGAGGTCGGAAGTTCAAGTCTTCCCAGGCCCACCATTGATCTGGCGTAAGCTTCGTCTTCTGGTTACGGGGGCATAGCTCAGCTGGGAGAGCGCGTGCTTTGCAAGCATGAGGTCGTCGGTTCGATCCCGTCTGCCTCCACCAGCCTTCGCGCCTTGGCGCGTGGCTCTGGAGGTTGACCTGGTTGACTGACTTTGACGCCTGATAGACCCGACCATCGTCCGCGAAACATCGCTTTGCATCCATTGTCTTGATGACATGGACTGCGGGTTATTCGACATCGTGAAGAGGAGATCGATCCGAGTTGGGGTCGTGCAATGAAGTGCCACCGAGCAATCGGTCCGCATTTTGACTTTGCACCGGCGCCTTCACTATCTCCAGGTCATTTCGGCGCAATTTGCGAGCTGTG
>CAWJDW010000002.1:0-1057500 GCA_963841665.1 uncultured Alphaproteobacteria bacterium | reverse complement strand
CGAGACCGGTGAGCGCACGCTGGTGCTCGGCAATTTCGTCCAACGCTTCGTCGGCCTGTCCAAATCGGACGGCCAGAAGCTGTTCTATCTATTCCAGTCGCACATCACGGCGCCTGAGAACACCGTGCGATGGGCTGGAACGCCGGCGACGTGGCGATCTGGGACAACCGTGCGACCCAGCATTACGCCGTCAATGATTATGGCGACCAGCACCGGGTCGTGCGTCGTGCCACGATCGACGGCGACGTGCCTATCAGCATCGACGGCCGTCACAGCGTGACGCGCATCAAGTCGTCCAAGCCACAGGCGGCGAAGGCCGCCTGAACCGGCGCACCCCCAACACAAGATCGAGAGACATCCATGATCAATTTTGTTCGTGCGCGGCGACGCGCGGCGAAGCTGCTTGCTCGCGGGCGCGTTCGGCCTGGGCCTGGCCTGCGTCCCGGCTTTGCCGAGCCGCCGCTCGAGACAACCGAAATCCGCTACCAGGGCTGGGCCGGGCAGGTGACGTTCATCGAGCTCGCCGAAGACCTCGGCTATCTTGCGCCGCTCAAGCTCAAATGGGTCGGCAACACCATCAGCGGCCCGCAGGACATTCAGACCGTCGTAACAGGCGATATCGATATCGGCGGTGCCTTCTATGGAGCGATCCTGAAGCTGATCGCAGCGCGGGCACCAATCAAGGCGGTGGTCGGCTATTACGGGTCCGATGCCAACACCTACAACGGCTATTTCGTCAGGGACGACAGCCCGATCAAGAGCGCGCGTGATTTGATCAGCAAGAAAGTCGCAGTCAATACGCTCGGTGCTCATCTCGAATTCGCGCTGCGCGAATATCTTGCCCGCAACGGTCTCAGCGCTGCCGAGGCCAAGCAGGTCACGCTGGTGGCGGTGCCGCCCGTGACCGGCGAGCAGGCGCTGCGCCGGGGCCAGGTCGAGGTGAGCGCGCTGAGCGGCGTGCTGCGCGACAAGGCGCTGGAGCGGGGCGGCATCCACGCGCTGTTCAACGACACCGACCTGTTCGGTCAGTTCACCGGCGGCGCATATGTGTTGCGGACAAGTTCATCAAGGACCATCCCGAGGAGTCCCGCAAGCTGGTGGAAGGTGTGTCGCGCGCGATTCGAATGGGCGCAGGTAACGCCGCCGGAGGAGGTCCGGGCACGCTTCGAGCGGATCATCGCGGCGCGCAAGCGCAACGAGGATGCCTCTTCCATCAAATACTGGAAGAGCACGGGCGTTGCGAGCAAGGGCGGCGTGATATCGGACGGCGAAATCCAGGTCTGGATCGACTGGCTGGTCAAGGATGGCCTGTTCAAGCCAGGCCAGATCAAGTCCTCCGATACCTACACCAATGCGTTCAACGCCTTCCGTACCGGCAAGACCGCGGAGCTCCAATGAGCCTGCGATCAAGATCAGTTTCGAGCAGGTCCACAAGGAGTTCGTCACGCGAGGCGATATCAATGGCCGCCCCGCCGATCGCTTCACGGCTATCGAGGACGTCACGTTCGAGGTTCGCACCGGCGAATTCCTGGCCCTGGTCGGCCCGAGCGGCTGCGGGAAATCGACGCTGCTCGACCTGCTGGGCGGACTGACCGCGCCGACCAGCGGCCGCATTCTGCTCGACGGCCGGCCGATTACGGGCCCCGCGCGCGACCGCGGGATCGTGTTCCAGCAATATGCCCTGTTTCCCTGGCTCACCGCCTCTGGAGAATGTCGCGTTCGGCCTCGAGATTGCCGGCCGCAGGGCCAGAGAGCGGCTCGATACCGCCCGGCACTTCCTCGATCTGGTCGGCTTGTCCGGCCTTTGCCAGCCGGCTATCCCCACGAGCTTTCCGGCGGCATGAAGCAGCGCGTCGCGATCGCGCGCAGCCTCGCTTACGATCCGGAGGTGCTGTTGATGGACGAGCCTTTCGCGGCGCTCGATGCGCAGACGCGCGAGACGCTGCAGGGTGAACTGCTGCGGATCTGGCGCGCCACCGGTAAGACCATCGTCTTCATCACGCATGGCATCGACGAGGCCGTGGTGCTCGGCCAGCGGGTCGCGGTGATGACGTCACGGCCGGGCCGGATCAAGGAGATCGTCGGCGTCCCGAATGTGCTGCGCAGCGAGGATGACGATGTGCGCGCGTTGCCGGAGTTCGGCCATGTGCGACACCAGATCTGGAGCCTGCTGCGCGACGAGGTCCAGAAGGCTCAGCAGGGACAGGCGAACCGGAATGGCCGAGCGCAAAACCTCGACCGCAACGTGAAGGAGATCGCCCATGTCTAGTCTTGATACCCTGATGCTGCTTGAGCTCGCGCATGGACGCCCGGACCAGCTTGCCGATGCAGGACATCGGCCGGCGCCTCTGCGGAATTGGGTCGGCGGCGCAAGCGGCCGGTTGGCCGCGTTCGGACAACGCTCGCTGCTGTTGCTCGGCGTGCTGCTGGTCTTGGGAGACGGCACCTAAGCTCGGGCTGATCGATCGGGTGTTCCTGCCGCCGTTTTCGGAAGTCGTCGCCGCTGGCTGGCAGCTGGCACAAACGGGCGAGCTCTACGACGACGTCAGCGCAAGTCTGCTGCGCGCCTTGAGCGGATTTGTGATCTCCGTCGCGCTGATCGTTCCGCTGGGCCTCGTGGTCCGTTGGTATGCGCGGCTCGGCAATCTGCTGAACCAGTTCATCGAGATTTGCCGCAATACCGCGCCGCTTGCGCTGCTGCCGGTGTTCATCCTGCTACTCGGAATCGGTGAGATGTCGAAGATAGTGATGGTGATCTATAGCTGCGCCTGGCCGCTACTGCTCAACACCATCGCCGGGGTAAAGCAGGTCGATCCGCTGCTGATCAAGTCGGCGCGCACCATGGGAGCGACACCGCAGCAGCTGTTTCGCAAGGTGATCCTGCCTGCGGCGCTTCAGACCATCTTCGTCGGCATTCGCCTTGCGAGCGCGTCTGCCATGCTGGTGCTGGTCGCCTCCGAGATGGTCGGCGCCAAGGCAGGCCTCGGCTATCTCGTCATCAACAGCCAGTACAGCTTTCTGATCCCGCAGATGTATTTCGGCATCCTCGGCATCACGGTGATCGGCCTCGCGTTCAATGCCGTGCTCGAGGTGCTGGAACGGCGCTTCGTGCGGTGGAAGGCGCCTGTGACGGTGTGAGCGCGTCCGATAACGCGGCATCTGCGCCACGATCGCAATCTTATTCGGATTGGAGATCTGAACTATGACAACGCGAATAACGCGTGCCGAGCGCGCGTCGGCGTCCGCCGGCTCGGTCGAATACGATGCCGATGTACTCGTCCTCGGCGGCGGACCCGCGGGACCTGGGCCGCGGTGAGCGCTGCCGAGCATGGCGCGCGCGTGGTGCTCGCCGACAAGGGCTTTTGCGGCACGTCGGGGGCAACGGCCGCGGCCGGCACAGGCGTCTGGTACGTCGATCCGGGGCCCGCGCAGCGCGAGGCCGCGATGGCAAGTCGCGAGCCACTCGGCGGCTATCTGCAGGACCGCCGCTGGATGGCGCGTGTGCTCGACCGCACTTACCAGCAGAGCCATCGTTTGTCCGGTTGGGGCTATCCGTATCCGGTCGGACGATCGTGGCCGGCTGCAGCGCAATTCGCTGCAGGGACCGGAATATATGCGCCTGATGCGCAAGCGGACCAAGCAGGCCGGCGTCACCATCATCGATCACAGTCCGGCGCTCGAACTGCTGGTCGACGAGAGCGGCGCGGTTGCCGGCGCCAGCGGGTTGCGGCAGCAGAAGCACGACCGCTGGACTGTCCGCGCCAGGGCGGTCGTCATTGCGACCGGCGGCTGCGCGTTTCTCAGCAAGACGCTCGGCTCGAACGTGCTTCACCGGCGACGGCTATCTGATGGCAGCCGAAGTCGGTGCTGAGTTCAGCAGCATGGAGTTCTCCAATCCATACGCGATCTCGCCAGCGTTCGGCTCGGTGACCAAGACCTCTGTTCTATGGTTGGGCCAGCTTCTACCTATGAAGACGGCAGCGTGGTGCCCGGCGCAGCCTCCAAAGGCGGGCGTGCGGCGATCGCCCGCGCGCTCTCGCAGGGGCCGGTGTATGCGCGCCTCGACAAGAGCTGACGAAGGCATCCAGCGCACCATGCGGGCGTCGCAGCCGAACTTCTTCCTGCCGTTCGACCGCACCGGCATCGACCCGTTCACGGATCGCTTTCCGGTCACGTTGCGGCTGGAAGGAACGGTGCGCGGCACCGGCGGCCTGCGCATCGTGGACAACACCTGCGCCACCAGTGTTCCCGGTCTCTATGCGGCAGGCGATGCAGCCACGCGCGAACTGATTTGCGGTGGCTTCACCGGGGCGGAAGCCACAACGCGGCCTGGGCGATGTCATCGGGGACCTGGGCGGGGCAGGGCGCTGCCGACTATGCGAGACAACTCGGCACGAGCGTCAGGCGAAATCTGTCGTCGGCGGGCACCGTCGCACTGCGCCGCCGGTCGGCGCGCACGTTCGCCTCCTGCTGCGCTCACGAAGCTCGTTCAGGACCAGGTCTTCCCCTATGAGCTGAACTATTTCCGGGAGGCGTCTCGGCTTGGCGGAGCGCTGGCGCGCCTCGATGCGGCATGGCGGGCGGCATCGGAGGCGGACGCGGCCAGCGAAGCCGATCTGTCCCGTGCCCGCGAAAGCGCGGCGATGCTGGCAACCGCGCGCTGGATGTATCGTAGCGCACTTGCGCGTCAGGAAAGCCGCGGCATGCATCGTCGCGACGATTTCCCCGAACAGGATCACCGGCAGCGTCACTACGTGACGACAGCCGGCCTCGACGAGGTCTGGACCGCGGTTCGGCCCCATGCCGATGCCCTCGCCATGGAGGCCGCGGAATGATCGAGATCATCGATACCGAGCGCTGCACGTCCTGCGACATCTGCGTGGCCGCGTGCCCGACCAATGTCTTCGACAAGACCGATGGCATCCCGGTGATTGCGCGGCAGAGCGATTGCCAGACCTGCTTTCTTTGTGAGCTCTACTGTCCCGAGGATGCCCTCTATGTCTCGCCATTTGCCGATGCATCGCAGCCGATCGACATCGCTGCCCTCAAGCAAGCGGATGTGATGGGCAGCTATCGCCGTGCCGTCGGCTGGACCAGCGAGACGCGGGATCGCCGCCACTGCGGCGCCCTGAGACATGACCGAGCTGAACGGCGGGATCCGGCTTTTCCTTTGCTCCGATTCAGGATGGCTCGTTACCGCGCTCTGAGCCGCTCTCCCGGTCTCCCCGCTTTGGACTTGCGGGCAATAACGGTTCTCGTTACCTGCCTATTTGGATCGCCATGTACCAGCACAAGAGCGCTGCACGAGAGGCGGCCAATCGGCCGAGATGCGCAAAAGCCGGTGTGATCCGACGTCATCGAATGCGTGAAGAGCCCGCCTAAATGATTGAAACGCGGAAGAAATGCCTCGAGTCCGCGGTTCGAGGTTCTCCGTCGCCCCGATGATGGACTGGACCGATCGCCATTGTCGGGTGTTCCATCGGCTGCTGACGCGCCGGGCGCTGCTTTATACCGAGATGGTGACGACGGGGGCCGTCATCCATGGCGATCGCGCGCGGCTGCTCGGCTTCGATGCGAGTGAGCATCCGGTGGCGCTGCAACTCGGCGGCTCCGATCCGGCCGATCTCGCGACCTCCGCGAAGATCGGCGAGGATTTCGGCTATGACGAAATAAACCTCAATGTCGGCTGTCCCTCTGACAGGGTGAAGGATGGCCGGTTCGGCGCCTGCCTGATGGCGGAGCCGGACCTCGTTGCCTCCTGTGTCGCGGCGATGAAACAGGCGGTGCGGATTCCCGTGACGGTGAAGTGCCGGATCGGCATTGACGATCAGGACCCGGAGATCGCGCTCGACCGGCTGGCGCGCGCAGTGGTGGCGGCCGGGGCCGATGCGCTGATCGTGCATGCGCGCAAGGCCTGGCTGAACGGATTGTCGCCGAAGGAAAACCGGGACATCCCGCCGCTCGACTATGATCGCGTCTACCGGCTGAAGGCCGCGATGCCCGACGTGCCCATCATCATCAATGGCGGCGTCCCTGATATCGACGCGGGGAAGCAGCATCTTGCGCATGTCGACGGCGTGATGCTCGGGCGCGCGGCCTATCAGGATCCGTGGCGGCTCTTGGCCGTCGATCCTGATATCTTCGGCGAGGCGCCGGCGCACGCGACCATGAAGGCTGTGCTGGTTGCATTCGAGCCCTACATCGAGCGTGCGCTGGCGAAGGGCACGCGCCTGCATGCCATCACCCGCCATCTCGTCGGCGCCTATCACGCTGTGCCCGGCGCGCGCGCGTTTCGCCGGCATCTCGCCGAGCACGGCGTCAAGCCGGATGCCGGCATCGCTGTGTTGCGGGACGCGGTCGCGATGATCGAGGAGCGCGCCGTCACGGCGCCGTTGAAGGACCTGGCTCTATCCTGCCCGTGACGTCGGCTCGTCGGTAGCGGCACCCCGGCGAACTAACGCGGAAGTGATCGGGCGTGACCCGATCCAACCGCGCATCCGGCACGTTTGAAAGCGCTGCAGCAGAAAAGAACCTTAGGATGGTTTCGTTCGCGACCTTGCCCCATTAAAATGGACTTCCGGACATGGTTGGATATCCGAACCACAACCCGAAAAGGCGCAAGGTGCGATGATTGCGAGAAAGACGATCAGCCGGACCGTCTGCGTCGTGGCGCTGGCTTGCGCCGTTTCCGCCGCCGGCGATGAAGCGAGGGCACAGCAGCAGGGCGGGCCGCCGCCGGCGGTCGGCGTGATCGAGGCCACCAAGCGTCCGTTCACGGAATCCAACGAATTCCTGGGACGCATCGAGGCGACCAACCGCGTCAACGTGGTGGCGCGCGTAACGGCCTTCCTGGACAAGCGGACTTTTGTCGACGGTGCCGAGGTCAAGACCGGCGACATGCTCTATCGGCTCGAGCGCGGCCCGTTCGAGGCGGATCTCGAAGCCAAGCAGGCGCAGGTCGCGCAGCTGCAGGCGACACTGGCCAACGCCAAGCTGACCACCGATCGCGCGAGAACCCTGCTGAGCGGTCCGGCCGGCCAGCAATCGACCTATGATGCCGCGGTCGCCAACCAGCAGAGCCTGGAGGCGCAGGTCAAGGCGGCCGAGGCGCAGGTCGATCTCTCCAAGATCAATCTCGACTACACCGAGATCCGCTCGCCGATCGACGGCAGATCGGCCGCACCGCTGTCACCGAAGGCAACGTCGTCAGCCCAAGCTCAGGCGTGCTGACGACGATCGTCAGCCAGGATCCGATGTATGTCACCTTCCCGGTCTCCGTGCGCGAGGCGCTGGCGCTGCGCGGACGCTACGCGACCGCGCGGCGGCTTCAAGGCGGTCGTCATCCGGCTTCACCTGCCCGACGGGCGCATGTATGGCAAGACCGGCGAGCTGAATTTCGTCAACAACACGATCGCGCAGAACACCGATACCATCACGCTGCGCGGCACGATCCCCAACCCGCCGCTGGCAGGATCAATCCGGCGCCCAGGGCACGATCCGCGAGCTCACCGACAATGAGTTCGTCACGGTCTCGCTCGAAGGCGTCGAGCCGGTCGAGTTCCTGGCGATCCCGCGCGCCGCCGTGCTGTCCGATCAGCAGGGCGATTATGTCTTCATCGTCGGCGCCGACAACAAGGCGGAGCAGCGCCGGATCAAGCTCGGACAATCGACGCCGACCGTCGCTGCGGTGACCAAGGGCATCTCGGAGGGCGACAAGGTGATCGTCGAGGGCCTGCAGCGGGTGCGGCCGGGCCAGCCGGTTTCGCCGGGGCCGGCCAGCGCGCTGATCCAGTCCGCATGAAGCCAACAGCAGCGACACCGCCGCATCGAAATCGGACGGCGGACTCGGTCCGAAGCCCGCGGGCACCACGCCATGATTTCCTCCGTTTTCGTCGATCGTCCGCGGCTCGCCATCGTCATCGCGTTCGTCATCACGATCGCGGGCGCGCTCGCGCTGCTGCAGATTCCGGTGGCGCAATTCCCCGACATCGTGCCGCCGCAGGTCACCGTCACCGCCAACTTCCCCGGCGCCTCCGCCGAAGTGGTGGAATCCAGCGTCGCGCAGCCGCTGGAGGCGCAGGTCGTCGGCGTCGACAAGATGCTCTACATGAAGTCGACCAGCGGCAATGACGGCAGCTACACGCTGACCGTCTCGTTCGCGCTCGGCACCAACCCCGACATCAACACCGTCAACGTCAATAACCGCGTGCAGACCGCGCTGTCGCAGTTGCCGACCGAGGTGCAGGCGCAAGGCCTGGTGGTGCAGAAGAAATCCTCGGCCGTGCTGCAGTTCATCGTGCTCTACAGCAAGAACGGCCAGCAGGATCCGCTGTTCATCACCAACTACGCCATCATCAACGTGCTCGACGCGATCTCGCGCACGCCCGGCGTCGGCCAGGCCATCGCTGTTCGCGAAGCTGAACTATTCGATGCGGATCTGGTTCGACACGCAGCGGCTGACCAGCCTCAATCTGGCGCCGTCGGACGTGATCGCGGCGATCCGCGCCCAGAGCGTGCAGGCGCCGGTGGGCCGCATCGGCGCCCGCCCGATCTGCAACGACCAGCAGTTCCAGTTCAACGTGCAGACGCAGGGGCGGCTGACGACGTCGGCCCAGTTCGGCGACATCGTGCTGCGCGCCAATCCGGACGGCTCGGTGCTGCGGATCAGGGACGTCGCACGCGTCGAGATCGGCGCGCAGAACCTGGACAGCGAGTCGCGCATCGACGGCCAGCCCGGCGTGCCGATGGGCATCTATCTCGCGCCCGGCGCCAACGCGGTGACGACGGCCAAGGCGGTGCAGGCGACGCTTGCCAATCTGTCGGAACGGTTTCCGCCGGGGCTGACCTATCTCGTCCAGTACGACTCCACGACCTTCGTCAGCGACACCATCAAGGAGGTGCTGAAGACGCTGGGCGAAGCCTTCGTGCTGGTCGTGATCGTGGTGTTCCTGTTCCTCGGCAATCTCCGCGCCACGGTCATCCCGGCGGTCGCGGTTCCGGTCAGCCTGATCGGCACCTTCGCGGTCCTGCTGGCGCTTGGCTATTCGGCCAACACGGTGTCGCTGCTCGCCATGGTGCTTGCGATCGGCATCGTGGTCGACGACGCCATCGTCGTGGTCGAGAATGTCGAGCGCGTGATGGAGGAGGAGCCGGAGCTGTCGCCGGGCGAGGCGACCAAGAAGGCGATGGCGCAGATCACCGCGCCGATCATCGCGATCTCGCTGGTGCTGCTCTCGGTGTTCGTGCCGATCGCCTTCATCCCGGGCATCTCCGGCACGCTGTTCCGGCAATTCGCTGTGACGATCAGCGCGGCGATGGTGATCTCGGCTTTGAACGCGCTGACCCTGTCGCCGGCGCTGTGCGCGGTGTTCCTGCGGCATGGCGGTCCGCGGCGCGGCATCATGGGGCGCGTGCTCGGCGGCATCGACTGGGTGCGCGACGGCTATGCCAGCCTGTGTGCGGCGGCTGGTGCGTCTGGCCGTGCGTGTCGGTGGTGGCGGTGCTGGTGTTCGCGGCCGGCGTGTTCGGCGTTTCGCGGATCACGCCGACCGGCTTCCTGCCGGAAGAGGACCAGGGCGCCTTCTTCATCGCGGTGCAGCTGCCTGACGGCGCGTCGGTGGCGCGCACCAGCGAGGTGACCAAGCAGGTCGAGGCCGTGCTCAAGAAGATGCCGCAGATCGACCACGTGCTCTCGATCATCGGCTTCTCGCTGCTCGACGGCGGCAACGAGCCGAATTCAGCCTTCATGGTCGCGCGCATGAAGCCATTCGAGGACCGGCAGCGCGGCCACCGACTCGGTGCAGGCGACGATCCGGCAGACGTTCGGCGCCGGATCGCAGATCCGGCAGGCCAACGTCCTGCCGTTCAACCTGCCGCCGATCATCGGCCTCTCGACATCGGGCGGCTTCGAATATCAGCTCGACGCGCTGGAAGGGCAGGACCCGGTCGCGCTCGGCAGCGTCGATGCAGGGGCCTGGTCGCCGCCGCCAACCGCGATCCGCGGCTGACGCGCGTGTTCTCGACCTTCACCGCGACCAATCCGTCGATCTATCTCGACATCGATCGCGCCAAGGCGCAGGCGCTCGGCCTCAACATCAGCGATGTCTTCACCGCGTTGCAGGCGACGCTGGGCGGCATCTACGTCAACAACTTCAACCTGTTTGGCCGCACCTGGCAGGTCAACGTGCAGGGCGAGGCCGACAACCGCGCCGACATTTCCGACATCTGGCAGATCTACGTGCGCAACAGCACGGGCGAGATGGTGCCGCTGCGCTCGATCGCGAGCTTGCGGATCGTCACCGGTCCGCAGGTCATCACCCGCTACAACAACTACCGCTCCGTGACCATCAATGGCGGCCCGGCGCCGGGTGTGTCGTCCGGCACCGCGATCGCGGCGATGGCGGAGCTCTCGAAATCGACGTTGCCGGCCGGCTATTCCTTCGAATGGACCGGCACCGCCTATCAGGAGCAGGCGGCCGCCGGACAGACCGGCATCATTCTCGCGCTTGCGATCCTGTTCGCCTATCTGTTCCTGGTGGCGCTTTATGAGAGCTGGACCATCCCGATTCCGGTGCTGCTCTCGGTCGTGGTCGGCGTGCTCGGCTCCTATCATCGCCATCAAGGTTGCCGGCTTGAATCTCGATCTCTACGGCCAGATCGGCCTTGTGGTGCTGATCGCACTCGCCGCCAAGAACGGCATTCTGATCGTCGAGTTCGCCAAGGAGCAGCGCGAAGCTGGACTGTCGATCACAGAGGCTGCGGCGCTCGGCTCGCAGATGCGCTTCCGCGCCGTGATGATGACGTCGATCGCCTTCATTCTCGGCCTCCTGCCGCTGGTGATCGCGACGGGCGCGGCGCAGATCAGCCGCCGTGCCGTCGGCACCGCCGTGTTCGGCGGCATGCTGGCGGCGAGCTCGATCGGCATCTTTCTGGTGCCGATGCTCTACGTGACTTTCCAGCGCTGGCGCGAAGCCGCGAAGAACCGTTTCGGCCGGTCCGGAAGAAAGGCCCATCCGGCGACCGAAAGCACTGAGACATAGGATCGAAGCAGCGTATCGCGGCGACTAAGCCGGCGCGAGCAGCCCCGCGACCGCCTTGCGCGCGATCGCATTCTCCTCCGGCAGCCCGATCGAGATACGCACCCAATTGTCGAGCGGCGGCTGGGCGCGGCCGATCGCGATGTTCTGGGCGGCAAGGGCGGCCGCAATGGTCTGCTGTGGCCGGCCGGCATCGAAGAACACGAAATTGGCGACCGAGTTGGAGAAGCGAACCTTGCGCTCCCGAAATAGCGCGTGCCACGCCTCGCGCTCGGCGGCGACCTTGTCGCGGACCGAGGCAACATAGTCCGTGTCCTTCAGGCTCGCGGTGGCAGCTACGAGGCTCAGCCGGTTGAGCCCGAAGAAGGCGCCGATGCCGCTCCGCTTCAACGATGCGGCGAGCTGCTTCGGCGCCAGTGTATAGCCGATCGCAAGGCTCGCAAGCCCGTAGATCTTCGAGAAGGTCCTGAACACGGCGACCTGGGCGCCCTCGCGCACCAGGCCGGCGACGGTGCGCTGTGCGAAGTCGGGCGCGAATTCGAGATAGGCCTCATCCACGATCACCAGCGTGTGCCGGGACAGCTCGCGGACGACATCGATGAACTGCGTCGCGTCGCTGACGGTGCCGGAGGGATTGTGCGGGTTGACCAGATAGACTGCGCGCGTCTTGTCGCTCACCTCAGCGGCGAGGGCAGGGAGATCGTTCTCCAGCCTGTCGTTGAGAGGCACGCCGACCACCACGCCGCCGGCCGGCGCGACGGCATCGACCAGCGCCGTGTAGCCAGGCTCGGAATAGACGAACTCGCCGCCCGGTCCGTCATGCGCCGATAGATAAAGGCCGAGCGTATCGAGGATCTCGCCGAGCACGATATGTCCGGCGCTGATATTTTCGTGTTTCGCGATCGCGTCCGTCAGCACGTCGAGCTCGTCGCCGGTGTAGCGGCTGAGGCCGGCAAGATCGGCCCTGATTGCATCGATCGCGTGGGGCGAGGGGCCGAACGGGTTCTCGTTCAGCGACAGGCGGATGGGACGTTGCATCGGTGTGGTGGCCATCGTGGGATGCAGGATGTTGAGGGCGGTTGCCGTGCCGAGCAGTAGCCATTCGCGTCGGTTGAGATCAGCCATGGTCCTGCTCCCTTCGGGAAGGCGGATTGGCCGGATTGATTAGATTGTGGCCAGCCGTCGCGTCGAGCAAGTCAACAAAGCTCAACTTGCCGCCTTTGTCGCGATCTCGATGATGACGCTTGTAACGAACGACCTACGCCTAGCCGCGTTCCGGGTAGCCGTGCAGCATCAGCCGGTCGGAACGGACCTCCCAGCGCTCCAGCCGGTCGAGGAAGCTCATGCCGAGCAGGTTGGTCTTCATCTGACCGTGCGGCACCACCAGCGCCGGCACCGAGCGTTCCACCAGCTTGCCAATCGCCAGCCGATCGAGCGTCAGCCGTGCCGCCTTGGTGCGGCCACCGGCAGTGTCGACGTCGACATCGTAGTCCAACAGCTCCAGCGGCAACCCTAAGGCCTTCGCGGTCTCGTAGGTAAGCACCACCGAGGTCGCGCCGGTGTCCACCACCATGGGCGCGGCGATGCCGTTGATTTTGGCCTTGAGCGCGAACTCGCCACCCTGGCTGCGCGGCACCTCGACCTCGCTCGCCGCCTTGGCGGCGGCACGATGGCGCAGCAGCTCCGAGACGGTGTCGGACGCACGCGCGGCCTGTTCGGGATCCTTGTAGGCGATCACGGCGCCGGCGGTGAGCACCATGGTCAGGAGGACGAGCATCAGCCGGCTCATGACAGGTCTCCTGCCACAACGACGGTGCACTCCCTCTCCCCGTTCTTACGGGGAGAGGGGCGGAGGTTGAAGCGAGTGCGTGGTGATGCCGGGATGACAGAAAACAAGCGCATCATTCGCGCTTCTTGCTCGCCGACATCGGCGGCAGTCCGGCCGCATGCATCCGCTCCGGCAGCTCTGCCATCAGCGCGCGCCGTTCGTCGCCCGTCATTTTGCCCCAGCGCGCGATCTCCGGCAGCGTGCGGCCGCAGCCGAAGCAGAGATTGGTCCTGGGGTCGATCATGCAGACGGCGATGCACGGCGAATCTTGACTCATGGATGTCGTGTTGAGGGTCTTCCGGAGCAAGCACAAGGCCAATCATATCATAGGCCTGTTCCCGCGTTCATGATCGGCTTCAGGCGCAAGCGATGCTTCTCATGCGTGACCGGGAGCTCCGGCTCCGGCTGCAGCGGGGCCTCGTCGCGTACCGGTGCCAAGGCCGACATCACCCGTTCCGGCGGGAAGGTGACGATCACCTCGGTGCCGATCCGGATCTTCGATTTCAGCGTGAAGCTGCCGGCATGCATCTCGATCAGGTTCTTGGCGATCGGCAGGCCGAGGCCCGCGCCTTGCTCCGCCGATTTGATCGAGTTGGAGCCCTGGCCGAACGAGGCGAGCACGATCGGGATCTCGTCCTCGGGGATTCCAGAGCCGGTGTCGCGCACGCTCAAATACTGGCCGCCGGATGCGGTCCAGCCGGCCTTCAGCCAGATTTTGCCGCCTTGTGGCGTGAACTTGATGGCATTGGACAACAGGTTCAGCACCACCTGGCGGATCGCGCGCTCGTCGGCCCACAGCCGCGGCATGTCGTGCTCGAACACCTCCTGGATGGTGATCCCGCGGCTCGAGGCGCGCAGCTTGAGCAGGTGGTGGCAGTCGGCCACCACATGCACCAGCGACACCGCTTCCTCGTTGAGCTCGTAGCGGCCGGCTTCGATGCGCGAGAGGTCGAGGATCTCGTTGATCAGATTGAGCAGGTGGACGCCGGAATTGTGGATGTCGGCGGAATATTCCTTGTAGACCGGCACCGCATGAGCGCCGAAGATCTCGCTCTTCATCACCTCGGAGAAGCCCAGGATGGCATTGAGCGGCGTGCGCAGCTCGTGGCTCATCTGGGCCAGGAAGCGCGACTTGGCGACATTTGCCGCCTCGGCTCGGTAGCGGGCCTCGTCGGAGATCGCCTTGGCCTGCTCGAGCTCGCCGATCAGCGCGTCCTTCTCGGCGCGCGCCTCCAGTGTCGCCAGTGTCGTCGAATGCAGCCGGTGCGCCAGCAGGGCGAAATAGCCCTCGGCGGCGAGCGCGAACGCGGCCAGCATGTAGTTGTCGAGCCGGCCTGACAGCGCGAGATTGAGCGCGATGGCGATCGCGACCGGCGCGGTGGTGGCCAGCGCTGCGATCGGCAGATTGGCGGCGAGCATGCTGGAGACGGCGATCACCAGCAGCATCAGGAACATCATCAGCGTGCTGGACACCACGGCCAGCGCCGGATGGATCAGCGCCGCCATCCAGCAGACGCCGTAAAGCAGATCGAGCAGGACAAACCGCGTGCGCCAACGCCGTGTTTCCGCCAGCGACGGCTGGTCGGCGAGAAAGCTCATGCAGTTGCGCACGATGGCGGCGTGGATGCAGAGCAGCCCGCAGGTCCAGGCACCGGCCGAGATCGGGCGCAGCCAGATGCTGAGCATGAGGCCGGTGGCCACCACCAGCAGCATCACGACATAGGATGCGGAGATGCGCGTCTGCGCGTATTGCCGGAGCAGCTCGCGATCGAAGGCAGGCCGGGTTCCCGATGTCGACGTTAACCGATCGCGTGCCTCGCGCACCCGCTGCTGGGCCGCCCGGCGCTGGCTTGCCGGAGCAAGCGGAGGCGGATCGGCCGGAAGCTCGACGATCTCGGGCTTTTCAGCGGTTTTACTCATGAAACAACACAAATCCTGCCCGCCGGCCGCGCGGGCTTTTGCATTGTCTATAACTGGCGCGAAATCCTTAAGAGGTACCTTAAAGAACCAAACATTTCCGTTAATGAGCCGTAAATATTAACGATTGCGGCGCTCGCGCGTCGTCCAGGCCAGTCGCCGCTGGATGGTGAAAACGAGACGGATGTGGCATCTTTGCCGCCTGCGGGGGAGACATTTAGAATGCGCCAGAAGCAGGATGATCAAGTCACGCTGTGGTTCGGCCTGTGCATCGCGGCCGCTGTGCTGTTCATCCCCTTCGCGGTTGCGGCAGCCGTTCAATACTTTCGTCTCCGCAAACAATATTTAGTGCCGGACAACACGATTGTCCGGATCGTCGACTTTCGCCGCGCCATTCACCGTGCCGGCTATGGTTTCGGCGTCTTGACCGGTTTTGTCGTGGTCGCTTGGGGGATGTTGCTGCTGGAGCAGAATGCAAAGGTGAGCGCGCCCGTGATCGCGGGATGGCTGCTGCTGTTTGCGATCGGTCTCGTGGTGTCGGTTCTGACAGGCATGGCGTTTGCGGCGGGCTTGCTCGGCGTGGTGTTCGACCACCGCGCTGGCCTGATCACGTTCCCGACCGATGGCGTACTGCGCTCTTACGCCAGTCCCACGGTGCTCGTGAACGCGATCATCCCGTTCTCGGTCGAGACGCTGAAGCTGAGCGAGATCCGGGGCATCAATCGGCAGGCCGGCCGCACATTGCTGATTTACGGCGCCTTCGGCTCGCGCGCGATCACGTTCTCGGACAAGCTGCGCCGGGATCAGCTGCTGGGTCTGTTGTCCGGCAATCAGCGTTTCAATGATGCCGAATTTGCAGGCGCCGGGGCCTATGCGTAGGCGCGCTCAGACCCTCGCCCGCTGCTGCATTGCCCTCGCATAGGCATCGTTGAGCCGTTTGGTTTCCTCTTCGGCGAGCGCCCTCAGCTTGGGGCCCGCTTGTTGGATCCTGTCAGGATGGTACTGCTTCAAGCCCTCGCGCCAGGCGCCCTTGATCTCATCCACGGATGCCGTCTCTGAAATGCCGAGGACATCGGCCCAAGGCTCCACACTGCTTTCGTCATCGCTCGGATCTTCGTCCGAGTACGAATGTGTCCGGTCGCGGCTCTGATCATCCAGGATCGATTGCACATCGAACCGGGGCAGTTGCCAGCGTTGGTCCCATTGTTCGTAGCGTGCGAGGAACTCGGAACTGAGCACTTCGCCGAGGTCGGCGGGCGAGCCGCGACGTGCGATCAGCCACGCAAGGCCGGCCGTACACGGCGCGACGGCCAACGCCAGGAACAGCGGCTCGGGCAGGGTGGGCAGAAGAAAAGGCCTGACCGTCACGGGCGTATGGTCGATCAACACAGTGGCCAGTAGCGCAATGACGCCGCCGAGCACGTAAAACAGGATCGCGGCCTTGAACGCGCGTTTCGATCGAACGCGATTGCGCCAGAGGTGCACGGCCGTTTGCCAATCCGGCATTTCTGACCGGACGCGATCGACGATCTCCTGAATGTCCCGCTCAAGCCCAACCCGTTCATTTTCCAGGTCGGTGAGCTGCAGGTTCAGCTCCTTGCCACGCCGGCTGTGTTCGCGGAATTGGGGCGCCTCGTCAGAGCGGGCATTCCTGGTCAGGATGCCTTCTTCATCGCCCTGACTATAAGTTTCATGGGTTTCGAGGATGGTTTGAACGAAACGTTCTGACCGTCGATCGAGCAGCTTGGCCTGGTCATCCGGATCGTAGCTGTCGATATCGGGCAACGAGGGCGGCGCGACCTGCTTCATGAGCATGAACACGCCGACCGCAAGAATGATCGGAGGAAGCACGACGAGCGCGGTCAGAAGGCCTTGAAGAATTGTCCAAAGGATCGCGAACAGGAACGCGCCCACGGCGAAGATCGCAAACAGAATCAATTCACCGGCGGATGACTGTTTCTTTCTGGCCAAAGTGACGAATGAACTCCGGTCGCGGCACTGAGTTGCTTCGCGCGATACTCGGAGAATGACAAAAAACTGTGCTGAGAAAAATCCTCCACCTTGGCGTAATCAACATCTGAATTGTGGAGATGCGCCGGCGTCGTCGGACACCGGCGCACCGAGCTCGATCGAACGTTACTTCTCCAGTCGCGCCAGCAGGCTCGACGTATCCCAGCGCTTGCCGCCGAGCTTCTCGACCTCGGAATAGAACTGGTCGACCAGCGCGGTCACCGGCAGATGCGCGCCGTTGCGACGGGCCTCATTGAGGCAGATCGACAGGTCCTTGCGCATCCATTCCACCGCAAAACCAAAATCATACTTGCCTTCGTTCATGGCCTTGTAGCGGTTCTCCATCTGCCAGGACTGCGCGGCGCCCTTGGAGATGGTGTCGATCACCGACTGGATATCGAGGCCGGACTTCTTGGCGAAGTGGATGCCCTCCGAGAGGCCCTGGACCAGGCCGGCGATGCAGATCTGGTTGACCATCTTGGTGAGCTGGCCGGCGCCCGCGGGTCCGAGCAGCTTGCACATCCGCGCATAGGCCGCGATCACCGGCTCGGCGCCGGCATAGGCGTCCGCCGTGCCGCCGCACATCACCGTGAGCACGCCGTTCTCGGCACCGGCCTGGCCGCCCGAGACCGGGGCGTCGACGAATTTGAAGCCGGCCTTGGTGGCTGCGGCGTCGAGCTCACGTGCCACCTCAGCCGAGGCCGTGGTGTGGTCGACGAAGGTCGCGCCCTTCTTCATGCCGGCGAAGGCGCCATCGGCGCCGATCGTCACCGCACGCAGGTCGTGGTCATTGCCGACGCAGCACATCACGAAATCCTGACCCTCGGCTGCAGCCTTCGGGGTCGGGGCGGTTTTGCCGCCGAATTTGTCGGCCCATTCCTTGGCTTTTGCTGCGGTGCGGTTGTAGACCGTGACCTCGTGGCCGCCCTTCTTGACGAGATGTCCTGCCATGGGGAAGCCCATGACGCCGAGGCCGATGAAAGCGACTTTAGCCATATCTTTGACCTTGTTAATGACCACTGGGGTTTCGCCGGCGACGGGGGACGCGGCCGGGCTTGTTCGAGACCGCGCGCCGCGGGAGGAACTACGGCAGGCAATCGGACGCCGCACCATAAACGCTGCATGATCGAGGGCAAGGCTTCGTGCCTGCTTTCCCGCAGGGCGGCAATGTCAGCGGATCGTGCTAAGCTGATGTCGTCAGGGCGGCTTGCAAAATTGTCCTGTCGCAACGAAATCCGTCCAACCGACGGTAATCAAGAACAAGGGAGTGACACATGAGCGTCAGCGTGGGCGTGCTCGACCATTTCAACATCCGGACCCGCGATCTCGCCGCGACGGTCCGCTTTTATGAGGACGTGCTCGGCCTGGAGAACGGCGCGCGGCCGAATTTCGCGTTTCCGGGCGCGTGGATGTATAGCGAGGGCAGGGCGGTCGTGCATCTGGTCGATATTTCCGCCACCAGCGAGCCGCAGAAGCCGGATTCCGGCGTGGTCCACCACGTCGCCTTCGCCAGCCGCGGCTTCGACGCGATGAACGCACGGCTGAAGCAGAAGGGCATGGGGTTCGACGCTCGCCAGGTCCCGGGCGGCGAGCTCTGGCAGATCTTCGTGCACGACCCCAATGGCGTGATGATCGAGCTGAACTATGAGGCCGCCAAGGAGCAGGCCGCGGCGGCACCGGTCGAGACCGCCGCCGACATCGGCGCCAAGGTAGCCTTTTGAGCCGGATCGCTCTATTGGGGCGGTGGACCTCATTTCGAGCGGGTCAGAGCCGGCTGATGCTGGAAGACGCGTTCGGTCAACACGATAGCGCGCGACGATGCCGCGCGCTCTCAAGTCAGGAGATGTGGCTTGAGCGTGACGCAGCAGCAGGTTCTGGACGCCCTGAGACAAGTGAAGTCGCCGCGCGGCGTCGCGCTGCCCGATGCCAATGTGCTGTCGGCGATCACGGCCGGTGACGGCAAGGTGTTCTTCTCGATCAATGTCGAGGCCGCCGAGGCGCGGGCCTGGGAGACCACCCGTGCGCAGGCCGAGGCCGCGGTGCGCGCCATTCCCGGCGTCACGCTAGCCATGATCGCGCTGACGGCGGAACGCAAGGCCGGCGCCGCGCCTGCTGCCGCCGCCGCAACCGGCGGCGCAGCAGGCCGCGGCGGGGCATCGGCCGCATCAGCATGCGCCCCACCAGCATCCGCCGGGATCGCCGATGTCGCGGCAGGCCGAAATCCCCGGCATCAGCGCCGTCATCGCGGTGGCCTCCGGCAAGGGCGGGGTCGGCAAATCGACCACCGCGCTGAACCTGGCGCTCGGCCTGCGCGATCTCGGCCTCAAGGTCGGGCTGCTCGATGCCGATATCTACGGCCCCTCGGTGCCGCGGCTGACCGGCCTGCGCGACAAGCCGGCAGCTCACCGACGACAGGAAGATGGTTCCGCTCGCAGCGCTTCGGACTGTCGATCATGTCGATCGGCTTCCTGATCGAGGAGGAGACCGCGCCATGATCTGGCGCGGGCCGATGGTGATGCAGGCGCTGACGCAGATGCTGCGCGAGGTCGCCTGGGGCACGCTCGACGTGCTGGTCGTCGACATGCCGCCCGGCACCGGCGATGCCCAGCTGACCCTGGCGCAGAACGTGCCGCTGAAGGGCGCGGTGATCGTCTCGACGCCGCAGGATCTGTCGCTGATCGATGCGCGGCGCGGACTGGCGATGTTCAGGAAGGTCAACGTGCCGGTGCTCGGCATCATCGAGAACATGAGCTATTTCCAGTGCCCGCATTGCGGCACCCGCTCGGACATCTTCGGCCATGGCGGCGCGCGGCACGAGGCCGAGCGGCTGCGGCGTGCCGTTCCTCGGCGAGGTCCCGCTGCATATCGACATCCGCACCACCTCGGACGAAGGCAAGCCGGTGGTGGCGAGCGCGCCGGACGGGCCGCATGCGGCGATCTATCGCGCGATCGCGGGCGCCGTCCGCGACCAGCTCAAGGGCGCGGTCGCCGCGGCCTGATCGATGCTGCGCGGCGCTTATGCGACTTTTGGACTGGTCATGTCATGCCATCGGCGCGTTTTCGCTTAACCGGTTCCGTGCTAAACGCCCGACTGCCGGAGCGGCTTCGGCAAGATGCGAATGTGGTCGGCTTCGGGCAGGCCGGCTTTTAGGAAAATCGCGTCGCCGACAGCGCGCTGTTTGCTCGTGGGAAATGCCCAATAAGGAGATGCCTTGATGAAGCGTCGTGATTTTTTGAAAGTTTCGGCAGCCGGTGCCGCGGCGACCGCCGCCGTGGCCTCGCCCGCGATTGCGCAGTCCTCGCCCGAGATCAAATGGCGGATGACCTCGAGCTTTCCGAAGTCGCTCGACACGATCTATGGCGGCGCCGACCGAGCTCGCCAAATACGTCGCCGAGATGACCGACAACAAGTTTCAGATCCAGGTCTTCGCAGCCGGTGAGATCGTTCCCGGGCCTTGCAGGCGCTCGACGCGACCGCCAACGGCACCGTCGAGATGAGCCACACGGTGTCGTATTACTATGTCGGCAAGGATCCGACCTTTGCGATCTACGCCTCGGTGCCGTTCGGCCTCAATGCGCGCATGCAGAACTCCTGGTGGTATCAGGGCGGCGGCAGGAGCTCGGCAACGAGTTCTTCAAGAAGTTCGGCGTGATCGGTTTTCCCTGCGGCAACACCGGCACCCAGATGGGCGGCTGGTTCCGCAAGGAGATCAAGACGGTCGCCGATCTCTCCGGCCTGAAATTCCGCATCGGCGGCATCGCAGGCCAGGTGCTGCAGAAGGTCGGCGTGGTGCCGCAGCAGCTCGCTGGCGGCGACATCTATCCGGCGCTCGAGAAGGGCACGATCGACGCGGCCGAGTGGGTCGGCCCCTATGACGACGAGAAGCTCGGCTTCCAGAAGGTCGCGAAGTACTACTACTATCCGGGCTTCTGGGAAGGCGGTCCGACCGTCCATGCCTTCTGCAATCTCGAGAAGTGGAACTCGCTGCCGAAGAACTATCAGGCCATCTCTCAGGCCAACGCCGCGGCCAACGCCAATACCTGGATGGCCGCGCGTTACGACATGCAGAACCCGGCGGCGCTGAAGCGCCTGGTCGCCGGCGGCACCCAGCTTCGTCCGTTCACCAACGAGGTGCTGGAAGCCTGCCTGAAGGCGACCAACGAGCTGTGGGGCGAAATCTCGGCCAAGAACGCCGACTTCAAGAAGTCGATCGATGCGATGCAGGCCTATCGCTCCGACGAATATCTGTGGTGGCAGGTCGCCGAATACACCTTCGACAGCTTCATGATCCGCTCGCGCACCCGCGGCTGATCCAATTGCTCCATTTACGCGTAAGTCGAGTGAAGCCCGGTCTCGCAAGAGGCCGGGCTTTTTGCATTGCGCACATGAGATCGGCGATGGAAATCCGGAACCGGATGTTCCATGCTTGACGCCACAAGGCCTCGGCAAGAAGGCTGCACGACGAATGACACGATCATCAACAGGGAGAGAAACTCATGAAGCGTCGAGACTTTATCAAGGTCACCGGACTGGGCGCGGCGGGTGCGGCGAGCATTGCCGCACCGGCGATCGCGCAATCGATGCCGGAGCTCAAATGGCGCATGACGACGAGCTGGCCGAAATCGCTCGATACGCTGCATGGCGGCGCCGAGATGATGGCGAAGGCGGTCGGCGAGGCCACCGACGACAAATTCCAGATCCAGACTTTTGCCGCCGGCGAAATCGTGCCCGGCCTGCAGGTGCTCGATGCCGTGCAGAACGGCACCGTCGAGATGGGCCACACCGCGTCCTATTATTATTTCGGCAAGGATCCGACCTTCACCTTCGGCTCGTCGATCCCGTTCGGACCGAACATGCGCCTCAACCAGGCCTGGTTCATGTTGGGCGGCGGCAAGGAGATGCTCGAACGAGTTCTACAAGAGCTACAACGTCACCTCGCTGCTGGCCGGCAACACCGGCTGCCAGATGGGCGGCTGGTTCCGCAAGGAGATCAACGTCCGTCGACGATCTCGCAGGGCCTGAAATTCCGCATCGGCGGTTTTGCCGGACGCGTCATGCAGAAGCTCGGCTGCGTGCCGCAGCAGCTTGCCGGCGGCGACATCTATCCCGCGCTGGAGAAGGGCACCATCGATGCCGCCGAATGGGTCGGCCCCTATGACGACGAGAAGCTCGGCTTCTACAAGGTCGCGCCGCATTACTACTATCCCGGGCTGGTGGGAAGGCGGCCCGATGCTGCTCGCCATCGTCAATCTCGACAAATGGAACGCGCTGCCGAAATACTATCAGGCTGATCCTCGAGCAGGCCGGCCACTTCGCCAACAACTGGATGATGGCGCAAATACGACAGCGCCAATCCGACGGCCTTGCGCAAGCTGTTGGCCGGCGGCACCAAGCTGCATCCGTTTCCGCACGCCGATGATGGAGGCATCCTTCAAGGCGGCGAAGGAGCTGCACGCCGAGGTCGTCCGCGACCAATGCCAACTTCAAGAAGATCTACGAGTCGCTGACGTCTTCTCCAACAACGGCTATCAGTGGTTCCAGGTCGCCGAGATCGGCTACGACAACTTCATGGCGCGGCACTCGCAGAGCTGAATCGACGGCGTCGCCGACGCAGCCGTAAAAAGCAAAACCCCGGAGCGACGCTCGGGGCTTTTGCTTTCGCAGCTGAGCGCTATTGCTTCGGGCGGGCCGAAATCGAGCGGCGGCATGTCGATCTGCGGCACCTCGATCTTGACCTTGTTGAGGTCGACATTGAGCGGCTTGTCGAGCAGGCCGGTCACGGTGATCGGGAAAGCGATCACCAGCAGCACCATGATGGCCTGCAGCCCGATCCAGGGCATCGCGCCCCAATAGATGTCGGAGCTCTTGACCTCCTTCGGCGCCACGCCGCGCAGGTAGAACAGCGCGAAGCCGAACGGCGGATGCAGGAACGAGGTCTGCATGTTGACGCAGAGCATGACGCCGAACCAGATCAGCGCGGCGTCCGGCGCCGACCACCGGCGCCAGGACCTTCTGCGCGATCGGCGCGATCATCGGCAGGATGATGAAGGCGATCTCGAAGAAGTCGAGGAAGAACGCCAGGAAGAAAATGAAGAGGTTGATGAAGATCAGGAAGCCCCAGACGCCGCCGGGCAGCGAGGTCAGCAGATGCTCCAGCCAGACGCCGCCGGAGACGCCCGAGGAACACCACCGAGAAGCAGGTCGAGCCGATCAGGATGAAGGTGACCATGCAGGTGATGCGCATGGTGGTCTCGTAGCCCTGCTTGATCAGGTCGCGCAGTTCGGGAATGCGCGACGGCCTCGAGATGCAGATCCAGACCACCGCGAGATAGGTGATGGCGAAGGCGAGCTTGAAGAACGAGACCCTCGGTGACGAAGATGCCGATGATGGTGCCGATGCCGGCCGCGATCACGCCGACGATCAGCACCTTCTTGCCGCGTCGCCGCAAAATCCTTGTGATGGATGGCCGCGAGCACGATGGCGCCGACCGCGCCCATGGCGCCGGCTTCGGTCGGGCGTCGCAAGACCCATCATCATGGTGCCGAGCACGACGAAGATCAGCACGGCGGAGGGGATGATGCCCATCAGGCATTTCTTCCACAGCGCCCAGCCGGTCAGCGTACGCGCGTCCTTCGGCACCGCCGGCACGTGGTCCGGCTTGATGATGCCGAGCACGAAGGTGTAGCCGGCGAACAGGACGATCTGGAACACCGACGGGCCCCAGGCGCCGAGATACATGTCGCCGACCGACTTGCCGAGCTGGTCGGCGAGCACGATCAGCACCAGCGACGGCGGCACCAGCTGGGTGATGGTGCCCGACGCCGCCAGCACGCCGGTGATGTAGCGGATGTTGTAGCCGTAGCGCATCATCACCGGCATCGAGATCAGCGCCATCGCGATCACCTGCGCCGCCACCGTGCCGGTGATGGCGCCGAGGATGAAGCCGACGATGATGACGGAATAGCCGAGGCCGCCGCGGATCGGGCCGAACAGCTGGCCCATCGAATCCAGCATGTCCTCGGCGAGCCCGCATCGCTCCAGCACCGCGCCCATGAAGGTGAAGAACGGAATCGCGAGCAGCAGTTCGTTCGACAGCACGCTGCCGAAGACGCGGCCCGGGATCGCCTGCAGGAAGTTGAGGTCAAAGAAGCCGAGATGGATGGACGAGAAAGCCGAACGAGAGACCGACTGCGGCGAGCGTGAACGCCACCGGGAAGCCGATCAGCATCGCCAGGACCAGGCCGCCGAACATCATCGGCGGCATCATCTCCAGCGTGATCATTGCGTCGGCCTCTCGTATTTCGCGTCGATCGTCACCTCGCCGCGCAGTGCGGCGACGCGCTTGATGACCTCGGAGACGCCCTGCAGCGCCAGCAGCACGAAGCCGGCCGGGATCACGAACTTGATCGGCCAGCGGAGCAGGCCGCCGGCATTGCCGGACATTTCGCCGACCGCAGTAGGACTGCATGAAGAACGGCCAGGACAGATAGGCGAGCAACAGGCAGGTCGGAATCAGGAAGAACAGCGTGCCGATCAGGTCGAGCCAGAGCTGGCCGCGCTCGCTGAGATAGCAGATAGAAGATCTCGACGCGCACATGCTCGTTGCGCTTGAACGTGTAGGAGGCGCCGAACATCACCATGATCGCGAACATGTACCACTGCAGCTCGAGCCAGCCGTTCGAGGACGTAGCTCGAAGGCGTAGCGGATCATCGCGTTGACGGCGCTGACCAGGCAGGCGAGCAGGATCAGGACATTGCAGACGTAGCCGATCTTCTCGTTGAGCTGGTCGATGGCCGGCTGATTGCCAGCAATGGACGCATCATGGTCTCCGCAACAGCCGTCGGGTCAGATACGGCGGCCGGCACGCGCCGCCGTCGCGCTGCGCGTCGCCAGAGTGCTGCGCCGCGTGGGCGCGCAGGCATGACGTGTCGTGTGGAGCGCTGGCAACGAATCCTCCCCCGTAGAATCGCTTCCGGCTCTGGTTCGGCGCTTTGGCTGCCCGGCAAAAGGGCTTGAGGCGCGTCCGGCGCGCGGGCCCGAAAGCGGGGGCACCATTTCAGCGTGTCCTCGTCGCGTCAATCGGAAAATGGACAAATTGACGCGTTGGCAACGGGTTGGGCGGCAACGCGACGCGCCCGCGGATTCGTTCCAGAGTTGTCTCGCCACTGCCTGGCAATGCAGGCGGGCTATCATCTGATCGAACGGACGACAACCGCGCAGGTTTTCACCAGCCGAACTGCACAAGGCCATTGTTCGCCGCCGCGCCGGCATTCCAATATCCTGGCGCGCGCGAGGAGAAACGGCATGGCAGCGACGGACGAGATCACGGCATGGACGGGGACGGAGCTGAGCCGGGCGATCCACGCGCGGGAGGTTTCGTGCCGCGAGGTGATGCAGGCTTATCTGTCGCGGATCGACCTTTTCAATCCCGCTTTCAACGCGATCGTCAGCCGTGTCGCGTCCGAGGACCTGCTGGCGCAGGCGGGCGTTCGCGACGATGAACTCGCGGCTGGGCAGAGCCGCGGCTGGCTGCACGGCTTCCCGATGGCGCTGAAGGATGTGGTCGCCACCAAGGGCATCCGGACCACGATCGGCTCGTCTGTTCTCGCGAACAACATCCCCGATTACGACGACATCCTCGCCGAGCGGATGAAGGCGGCGGGCGCGATCGTCATCGGCAAGACCAACGTGCCGGAGTTCGGACTCGGCTCGCACACCTACAACAGCGTGTTCGGCGCCACCGGCAACGCGTACGATCCGACGCGCACGGCCGGCGGCTCCAGCGGCGGCGCTGCGGTGGCGCTGGCGCTGCGCCTGCAGGCGATGGCGGACGGCAGCGACATGATGGGCTCGCTGCGCAATCCGGCCGGCTACAACAATGTGTTCGGCTTCCGCCCGAGCCAGGGGCTGGTGCCTTTTGGGCCGAAGGGCGATCAGTGGGTGAACCAGCTCGTCACCGAAGGGCCGATGGGCCGGACCGTGGTCGACCTCGTGCATCTCCTCTCGATCCAGGCAGGCCGCGACGATCGCGCGCCGCTGTCGCTGCAGGGACGTTGGCCCGCTGAACCATTTGATGTGCCGGTCGATCTGCACGGCATCCGGATCGGCTGGCTCGGCGACCTCGGCGGGCACCTCGCGGTCGAGCCCGGCATTCTCAGCGTTTGCGACAGCGCGCTGGCGCGGCTGGCGATCGACGGCAGCAATGTCGAGGCGATCGCGCCGAATTTCGATCCGGAGAGCGCGTGGCGGACCTGGCTCACCTGGCGGCGCTGGCTCGTCGCCGGCCGGATCAAGCAGTTCTTGAGCGACCCCGCCGCGCGACAATTCCTCAAGCCCGAGGCGCAATGGGAGGCGGAGCAGGGCGATGGTCTGTCGGGCGCCGACGTGCTCGCGGCCAGCACCGACCGCACCGCGCTCTATCATCATCTGCTCCAGCTGTTCGAACGCTTCGACGTGCTGGCGCTGCCGAGCGCGCAGGTCTGGCCATTCGACATCGGCCTGCACTGGCCGGCGGAGATCGCCGGGCGCAAGATGGACACCTACCATCGCTGGATGGAGGTGACGATCTACGCCACCCTCGGCGGCCTGCCGGCGATCAGCGTGCCCGCGGGCTTCAATGCCCAGGGCCTGCCGATGGGCCTGCAACTGATCGGCCGCCCGCGCTCCGATCTCGCCCTGCTGCGCCTCGCCCGCGAATACGAGCGCCGTGCGGCAGATGTGCTGCGCGTGAAGCCGAAGGCGATCAGTTGAGGTTGGCCGAGCCATCATAGGCGAGACAACAAGCCGGACAGCCCTTCGTACTCGCCCGAACAGCCGTCGAAACTCCTCTCCCGCGAAGCGGGGGAGGGTGGCGCGTAGCACCGGATGGGGGAGGTGCCGCAAATGCGATATCTGTTTGAGCCGGCAGATTGCGACATGGCCACTGCCGTGCGCTTGCATGGTGGTTCGACCTCCGCTCGCACCTTGCTCGCTCCAACTCGTTTCGAGACATGACACCGCGATCCCGCAACGCATGTCGCGTCCGAGTTTGAGATTTGACGTAGCCCTCATCATGAAGAGGGCGCAGGGAATGCCGGGCGCTGGCCGCACCCATGGCCCGCGTGCGAAAAAGAATGCACGCGGCGGTTACCACAGGTTCAGCCGAGACATCCCGGCATTCCCCGCGCAATGGCTTTACGGCTTATACGCGCTCTCCCTGGGGACCGGCTTGATTGCCCCCACATGGCGACAACGCGCAAGCGCTGCGCCGGACGCCAGCACCGGGGCGTCAGGACCACACGACTTCGCCGTGCGCATCGAGCTGCTCGTCCGCATGAAGACCATGCTGCAGCCAAATGCGCCCACCGCATCCCGCGCTCAACGTCCGTGACGATCGCGATACGCCCCTCTTGTGAGGCAGGACGGATGGAGCAAATCATAGCTTCCGAAAAAACGAAAGTTAAATTTTTGACGTGGTGGTCCCCGACTTGGCGATCCATATGACGCTGTTCAAGAAATGAGTTTTTCGCCGCGGTGGTTTTCTGACCTGTCGAGCCTCGGTTCGGCGCAACGGAAAGGGCATGGCTTACAATGATGCGCAATCGATTTGCCCGTCGGGCAGCGCCTCGAATGGCTAGTCTTGGTTTCGGCGACGGACACGTGGCACCGCATCGCTTCAGTGCATCGAGAACGGGTGCACTCTGGACGACTTTGCCATCCCGAGAGAGAGGAGCATAGGCCATCTTGTTACCACCGCAGTCGGTGACCTCGATCGGCTGCGGCATCGTATCGGGATATTCGCCGCCTTGCTCCAGCAGTGTACTTCGAGATAGCGGTAACCACCGTTGATGGCATCGCCAATCGCCGGTGAGGGCTGCGGAGGTCCTTTGTAACCGAGCATGCGCTTCGACCTGGCTTCACAGGCGAGCGCGTCGCTTCCGTGCGTGCGTGCGCTGCCCGCTCCGCGGCGATGCGGATTGCTGATCCATCGATGCGCTCGCGCGACTTCGTGCTCATGCTTCATTGATTCCCCAAGCCGAGCGGGAAGGGAAGCCGCTAGGCATAGCGGCGGGATCCTTCCAAGCCACAAGCGGGCCGTCGAGGAGCTCAAGCTACCGGCGCCTGCGCGCTGGGCGGCGCTCCGGCTCGATCTCGCCGCGCATGAGCGAATGTCTTCTTTACGTCCCGGGCATGAGCGATCAGCAATTGAAAGGCTGAATCAGAAGGGGCCGCATTCGCGCGACCCCCCAGCCCGCCGGCAAAAATTTCTTTGTGATGAAAAGCCGCACCGGCACGACAGACCGTAAGGCTTTCCACGCCATGGGAGGATTCCGTAGCAATACTGTGTTTTTGTACTGGAGCCTGCCCCTGCGGCCGGCGAGCACAACCGCCCGAAGGCCGCCGGGCCTGTGCAGGGCAAGGTGCTCGGCGCGGCGGATTACGTTTCGCTATCCCCCTACGGCCACGCCGACCGCACGCCCGTTCAATCCGGTAGCTTCGCCTTGAAGATCGTAAACGGCCCCGACGGCGGCAGGTGGTTCTTGAACATCGGCTGCTCCCAGAGGTGGGAGTCGGCGATGTAGAGATCGCCCTGGCTGATCGCAAAGCCGTCGGCCCAGGACAGCTTGCCGGGCGCGCGGATGAAGAGACGCGATTTCAGCTTGTGGGTGTCGGGATCGAGATCGAGCGCGACGACGGTGCCGTGTTCGAGATCGCCGCCATAGAGCGTGCCGTGCTGGTCCATGATCAGGCCGCCGGTCATCTCGGCAGAGCCGAGAAATTGGACCTCATGCGACAGGGCCTCCGGTGTCAGATGATCGTCGGTCAGCGCCTTGGTCGAGACACGCCAGTAGTTGTGATCGGTCAGCGGCCGGTAATAGACCCATTCGGCATCCGGCGACAGCGCGATGCCATCGGCGTGGATGACGAGCGGCTTGCCGTCGGCCCTCTCCGCAGGCTGGCCGTTGATCATCAGATGCTGCTGGGGGTCGGCGAGGGTGGAGCGATCGCCGACCAGGACATCGCGGGATTTTCCGGTGTCGAGGTTCAGCACGACCAGGCTGCCGCGATTGGCGATGTTGGTCAGGTAGGCGTAGCCATGGACGAGGTCGATCCTGACATCGTTGAGCGAGTCGGTCGGCGCGACCGTGCCGTCGAAGCCGTAAGCGCGCATCGCCTTGTTGCCGCCGAGGTCGAACTCGACCAGCTTGGGCTTGGCGCTGGGTCCCGCCGCATTGGCCGCCGCGCGCCCGGAATCCAGCACCCAGAGATGATCTGATTTGTCCACCCACATCGCCTGCGGCACCGCCCATTCATGGTCCATGTCCGGACCCGGCGCATTCCAGCTCGGGTCGGGATAGGGCGTCATCGCGCCGGTCTGCCGGTTGATCTCGACCAGCCGGTCGCCGGATTGGGCGGCGGGTGCGCTGGCGAACACGCGTCCGTCATGGGACACGGCGATGCCGACGAGCTTGAAATTGTCGAAGGTCTTGACGGTCTGGAGCGGCGGCCCGACATCGCCTTGCGGCTCGGCCGATGCGCCGGCGCAGACGCCCAGCGCGACGGCCGCTCCCAGCAAGATGCGCGTTCCAGCTATCGCGATGGTCATCTGGCGTCTCCTCCCACAACTAGCCGCCCTTCGCGGCCGGGGCCACTCGGGCGGCGTCGGCAGACGGTCAGCACACACCTGCGACGACGCTGCAGTCTCCCGACGCTCGATCGCGCTGCAGGTTCCGTTCGATCACGTGATACTGTGCGCCACAGCGGGCTGCGGTGCCGGCACATGCACCGCTGCCGGACGGGGTGTTTCATGAGACGAAACTCCGAGGGTCAGTCAAGGATCGCCGGCGTGCCGGCCGGCCTTGAAGTCGGCCAAAGCCTTCCTCGCGACGATTCCGAGCTCTCCCAGCGTTGTTCTCCCGACCAGGGCGGCGTCAGCGAGGCGGTGTGCGACGAAGCTTCTGAGCGCGTGGTCACCGCCATGCGGCAACATCCGGCAGGTGTCTTCCAGCACGACTTCCATGTTCGCTCTCACGCGGTCCGCCAAGCGGCTCATGCTAGCATCTCCGGACTCCCACTGCTTCGGCCGGCCGCGAGCGGCGGTTTTCGCGCTCCTTCAATCCAGCGGCAGCAGCGAAATGTTTAATGCACCACTAGGCCCGCGTGAAGATTGCATGACTCCCAGACCGCTGGGCGTCGTCAGGACCGTCCCATGTCCGCTCACTTTCGGAAACCTTGTTCCAAACGGTAGGAACCCGCCGTCGCGCGGTTGCGTTTAACTCAACCTAATCCGGTTCTGCGGGCCGCGGCGAGCCCTGCAGAAATCCCTTCTCAAAGGTCAGCACGATGGAGAAAACCGCTGCAACTGCGGTTCTGCTCAGGCGGCTCTCGGTCACTGGTGCTTTGGATGAAACAGACCAGCGCGCGATCGAAGCCTTACCGATGAGGATCGAACGCAGGGGACCGAACGAGACCGTCGTTTCGACCGGAGGCCGCCCTTCATTCTGCTGCCTGATCGTCGGCGGCTTTGTCATCCGCTCGAAGGTCGTGGCCGAGGGGCGCAGACAAATCCTCGCGTTTCATCAATCAGGCGACGTTCCGGACCTGCAAAGCCTTTTTCTTCACGTCCTCGATCACGAGGTGAGCACGGTGAGCGAATGCGTTCTCGCCTTCGTCCCCCATGCCGCCCTGCGCAGCCTGATCCGAAGCCGTCCGGTGCTGGCCGAAAGCCTCTGGCGGAATACGCTCGTGGACGCGGCGATCTTCCGCGAGTGGATGTGCAACCTTGGCCAGCGAAGCGGGATCAGCCGCACGGCCCACCTGATCCTCGAGATCTACACCCGTCTCAAGGCGATCGATGCAACTCACGGTAGTTCTTTTGGCTTTCCGGTCACCCAGGCGCTGTTGGGTGAGGCGATCGGCATGAGCACGGTGCACGTGAACCGTATCCTTCAGGAGCTGAGGGCTGAAGGGCTACTGCAGATCGGCCATGGCGAGGTGACCATTTTGGACGAGCCGCGGCTTAGGCAGGTCGCAGACTTCGACCCGCACTATCTTCATCTGAACCCTGCCTTGTGACCGGCGCAGGCGCTTTCCGCCCACGGTGCTCCACGCACGCGCCGGGCGCAGCTAGGCCGGCCGGGTTGCGATCCAGATCACATGACGCGCACCGCGGCCGGCCTGGGTGGCGCGGATCGCGATCTCCTCGGCGGCGAAGCCGGCCTTGCGCAGGCGCGGGGCGAAGCCGTCGTCCGGGTGCGACGACCACACCGCCAGCACGCCCGCGGGCCGCAGGGCCGTGAACGCGGCCTGCAAGCCTTTGAGATCATAAAGCGCATCGTTGGATTTCCGCGTCAGGCCCTGCGGGCCATTGTCGACGTCGAGCAGGATCGCATCATAGTCGCCGCGCCCGGCCGCGATCATCTTCACCACGTCGGCCTCGCGGATGTCGACGCGCGGATCGATGAGGCTTTCGCCTGACAATGCAGCCATCGGCCCGCGGGCCCAGGCGATCACCGCCGGCACCAGCTCCGCGACGGTGACGCGCGCCTGCGGTCCGAGCACTTTCAGCGCGGCGCGCAAGGTGAAGCCCATGCCGAAGCCGCCGATCAGCAGCCGCGGCGCCGGTCGCGCCTTGATGCGCGAACAGCTCAGCGTCGCCAGCGCCTCTTCGGAGCCGTACAGCCGGCTACTCATCAGTTCGTTCTGGCCGAGCTTGATGGTGAACTCATTGCCACGCTGCATCAGCCGCAGCTGCTCGCCGCCGCCGGGCACGTCCGCGGTGTCGATCAGTTTCCAGGGAATCACTTATGTCTCACTCGGCTCGATTGCGGTGCCCGGACGCGCCTCATGATCGAAGCCGACGAACACCGTGGCCTCGCCGACCGACTTTCGTTCCGACACCACCGCATTGGCCGGGAAGGTGTCATCGGGCCAGCCCAGCGCGATGCTCTTCATGATGACCTGATCATCGGCGATGCCGGCATGCTCGCGTACCACGGGGGATTGCATGATGCCCTGGCTGTTGATCACGGCGCCCAGCCCGCGCGACCAGGCGGCGTTGACCAGGGCGTTGGTCACGGCGCCGCAATCGAACGGCGTGTCGTCGCTGCCGTCCAGCACGCGGTCATAGGTCACGATCACGCAGACCGGCGCATCGAACTGACGGAAGCCGCGCAGCACCCAGTCCTGCCGCTTGTCCTTGTCGTCGCGCGCGATTCCCATCGCCGAAAACAATTGCTTGGCGACGCCGATCTGCCTGTCGCGGTGCTGACCGGCAAAGGCCTGGCCGGTACGGAACTCGCGCGACTGCGGCACGCCCGCGACCATCCGCTCGGTATTCCCTGCGCGGATCCGGTCCAGCGGCTCGCCTGTGATGACGTAGAAATTCCACGGCTGGGTGTTCATCGACGACGGCGCGCGCATCGCCAAGGCCGATGATTTCCTCGATCAGCGCCCGCGGGACGGGATCGGGCTTGTAGCCGCGGATGCTTCGGCGTCCGAGGATGACGTCGTCAAACCGCATGTCTCTGAATCTCCCCCGATTATTCCAGAACGGCTTGGATCATCGCGGCTTCCCCGCGCTTGTGCAAGGCCATGGTCTGCGACACCGGTGGAAACGCTGCGCGGGGCACAGAGAGAGGCCGATGTATCGTCCATCAAAAACGATCGCGCCGGACCGCGGAGCTCCGGCGCGATGTGATGGTGGATGTTGCAATCAAGCCTACATCGACGCGTAGGCGCGCCGGAATGCAATGGCACCGGCGAGAGAACGCGGACGTGTCCGCACGGCGTGGCCATCATTGCCGCTGCGAACGATCCATTGGCCATTCTCGTGGCCGACGATGGTGCCGACGTGATGACGCCACACCACGATCGCGCCGACCGAAGGTCCGCCGGCGCTCACGCCATAGTGAGCCCAGGACCGCGCGAGATTATACTGCGGGCCGGGATCCTGGCCGACCTGCGATCGCATATACCAGCCGCACCATGCAGACGGGCGTCCTCCATGCGCGTAGCGATGGGAGTGGTGCCGGTGGTGATGATGAGTTCTTGCTTCCGCACTGGATCCAAATACGCATAGCAATGCGAGTCCAGCGACGACCTTACGCATGTACGGATATCCTTCGTTGCTGTTGACGGGAATGATGTCGCGAAGCGCGAGCAGATAATGAGCCGCTCAAAAAAGACGTCAGACGTCGGCGGCAGAAGGTCGGAAAAGGTCCGACGGGCTTGGGTTTAAGAAGCTGCTGATGGCGGAAATATGACGGCAGGACAAGGCGTTTACATGGGTTAACGTCGGCGTAGGTTAATTCTGCCGGGTATTTACCTTGCGCAGGAACTCATTAGTTCGAGCGAAGTGATATGAGTTGTCGGTCCGAATTTACCTCGGTCCAAGTGCTCATGGACACGGTAGATTGCGTGAGGCAGAGTTCGATCTGCTTTTCAGGGGCTGATCGATTGAAAACTGCCAGATCCAAGACGGCGTGGCGGCACGCCAATGCAGGCCGGCTGCTCAACAATGCGGTGCGACGTTTCGAAGCCCGCGTGCTCGAGCTGATGAGCGAGCGAGGACATGGCGATACGCGCGCGGCGCATATCAGCCTCACCCGCAATCTGGACGTGGAGGGGACACGGCTCACCGAGCTCGCGCGGCGAGCGTCGATGAGCAAGCAGGCAATGGGCGAGCTGGTCGATCAATGCGCGCTGCTGAAACTGGTGGACCGCGTCGTCGACCCCAGTGATCGGCGCGGGCGGATCGTCAGGTTCACGCCGTCCGGGCTGAAATGGCTCGATACGTTCAAGCGTGCGGTCGATATTGCCGAGAAGGAGATGCGTGCGGAGCTCGGCAAGGCGACGATGGATGCGCTGCTGCGCGGGCTGGAGATCTATGGCGCTGCTTACGATCCGCTCGCGGATTGATCGTCAGGTAACTTGACGATTCCGTCAGGCAGACGTACCATCTGGATGGGATACTGAGAAGAAGAGCAGGGGAGAATACCGTGGAGGCGATTGCGCAGGCCGCTGTGCTCGTCGCGGGCGGCGGGCCGTGCGGCCTGATGCTGGCCAACGAGCTCGGCCGTCGCGGCGTCTCCGCTATCGTGGTGGACGACAAGCCCGGCACGGCATTCAATCCGCAGGCCAATGCGACGCAGGCCCGCTCGATGGAGCATTATCGCCGGCTCGGCTTCGCGGATGAGATCAGGCAGGCGGGCCTGCCCGCCGACTATCCGACCGACGTCGCTTATTTCACGCGCTTCGCCGGCCACGAGCTGGCGCGCTTTCACTTGCCGCCCTCGGGACGCGCCGACGCGCTGATCAAAGGTCTCTCCGGCTCCTGGAGCGCCGCCGAGCTGCCGCATCGCGTGTCGCAGAAATTCGTCGAAGCCGTGCTGCGCCGGCAGGCTGAGCGGCTCCCCGGTGTCCGGCTCCATTATGGCCATCGGCTGATGAGTTACGCCGCGGACGCCGATGGCATCGTTGCCGAGATCGCGCGCCTCGAGGACCACAGCCGCATCCAGCTCCGTGCCGACTTCCTGGTCGGCGCCGATGGGCCGCGCTCGTTGGTCCGGCAGTCGCTCGGCATCGCCTATGGTGGGGAAAGGGGGACCCAGCGCGATTTCATGGGCGGCCGGATGCTGGCGGTCTATCTCCGTTCGCCCGACTTCTACGCGCGCGTGCCGCATGCGAAAGCGTGGATGTATAATTGCTTCAACGGCGACCGCCGCGCCTTCATGGCGAGCGTGAACGGGTGCGATGAGTTTGCCTTCCACACCCAGCTGCGGCCGGGAGAGGATGCAAACGCGATCACCGCCACTGAAGCCAAGGCCGCATTCCAGCGCGCCTGTGGCGCACCCATCGCTTGCGAGGTTCTGTCGTTCCAGACCTGGACCGCAGGCCACGCGCTGGTCGCCGAGCGGAATGCAAAAGGGCAGGGTGTTCCTCGGCGGCGACGCGGCGCATCTGTTCACGCCGACCGGCGGGCTCGGCTACAACACCGCGATCGAGGACGCGGTCAATCTGGGCTGGAAGCTTGCAAGCGTCATCAAGGGCGTCAGCCCTGCGGCGTTGCTCGACAGCTACGAGGTGGAACGGCGCCCGGTGGCGCTGCGCAACACCGATTATGCGCGGCGCTTCGCCGAACTCGCTGGGACGCTTCACGCCGGCGGTCGAGATCGAGCACGACAGCGACGCAGGCGCCGAGGCGAGGCGCGTCGCAGGCGCCTATCTCGCGCAGCACGCACGCGCCGAGTTCGACATTCCCGGCATCACCTTCGGCGGACGCTATGACGGCTCGCCGGTCATCATCTCGGACGGCAGCCTGCCGCCGCCCGATGCTGCCAATGTCTATGTGCCGAGCGCCTGTCCCGGCGGACGCGCGCCGCATGCCTGGCTCGCGGACGACGTGTCGCTGTACGATCTGTTCGGCTTCGAGTGGACATTGCTGCAGTTCGGCAATGGCGTGCCTGTCGATCCCCTGATCGCAGCGGCGCATGCGTGGGGCGCCGATCTCAAGCTGGTGCAACTCCCCGCGTCGCTGCGCGAACTCTATGAAGCCGATTTGGCCCTGGTCCGCCCTGACCAGATCGTGGCCTGGCGCGGCAGCGCGTCACAGTCAGACAGGCTGGTGGACGTGTTGGCGCAAGCGCTGGGGCGCTCTCACTGACATTCGGATTTAGCAGCATGGACACAGGGCTCATTCGCTTCGCGAACGGCCGGAATGATGCGGCAACAATGAAACCGGCTCGTCACGCCCGTCTGTGCACTGGTTGTTGACGTCACCGGCATTGCGGGTTGGCGGCATCGGGAACCGCCAGGAACGTGATGGTGGCAGGGGCGAAATTCACCGGTCCGGGCGGCTGGGGGACGCCGGCCATCGACGGCAGTTCGTCGTCCGGCCCGAGCTGGAGCAACGCGCCATTGAGCTCGACGTGGTCGGACCGCAGGCTCGTGGCTGCAAGCGTATATCGCTCGCTCGGCGCAGCCAACTCGGCGTCGCTGCCCGTCGTTCGGCTATTGTTGATCGCAAGGAGCGCCACGCCGCCGTGATGTCCACGCAGGCAATGGGCGTAGAGATGCAGCCCTTGGCGCGACAAGCCGGCGTCGAGAACCGTGACGCCCATCAGTCGTCTCCACAGCAGCGCAAGCCAGTAGTTCGGTCGCGGCTCGAACGTCCCCGACTGGAGCAACCCGTAATCGCTGGCGGCCAGCGTATTGTGAAACAGCACGGCCACGCCCTGCCTGGCGAGACGTCCGAGCGTATCCGCGTAGCGGAAGCTGTCGAGAAAGGTCTTGGCCCACGGATTTCCGCCGCAGGCGGCGTCGGCGATTTCAGTGACCCAGACCGGAGCGCCGGGCTGGTAGTGGTTCCGCAAGCCGATGTGGAAGGCGTTGCTGTGGCCGGCGCGCGCGAGCCAGTCCTCCGACAAGGCTGCGTCCGCAGTCGTCTGAGTTTGCGGCCCCATCGACGCGCAACGGATCGAGAGCGCCGGATAGTGATGGTAAGAGTAGATATCGAAGACAGGCCGGGGACGCGCCGCGAGCAGGTCCTCGGTCGCGATCATGCCCGAACGTCCGTCCGTCGCCTCGCCGGCCGCGCCAGGTCCGACGATCGCCATGTCAGGCGCAGCCCGCTTCACAAAGCCGCGGAACACTGCGAAATCCCGCGCATAGGCTGCTGCATCGTAGCCCTGGGGTGCTCCGCCAAGCGCGGGCATGGTGGGCTCATTGAAGAACTCGGCCGCTGCGATCCTGCCGCCGGCGGCGTTGGTGTAGGCGAGCCATTTCGCCGCCTGGTCGGCAGTCCACTTGCCATTCCGGTCCCGAACGCCGGCGCCGACCGCGAATGACGACACCAGCTCGGCATCCGCTGCACGGGCAAAATCGACGACGCCTTTCCACTGCGACCGGGTCAGCACGCCCCTGAAGCCTTGCGGGGCTTTGACGGGGGGCGGCGCATCGGAATCGTGAAAGTAGACCGAATTCGCCCAGGTGCCGCTGACGCGGACATAGGCCGGCCCCAGCGCTGCCGCCAGTTTTCGCAGCCGCGGATTGGCCGTATCGAGCGGCGCGAAAACCTGGAAAAGCTTCCCATCAGGCCGCGCCGATGGGTCGCCGAGCGCCGGTGCTTGCGTCCCGGCTTCCTCGTCGGGACCGTACGGCCTCCAAAACTCACCGCCGGTGATCTCGGCCATCTCGACATTGTAGGACTGGAAGCGCTCGTCGATCGCGCCGATGCGCGGCAAGCGGGCTGGCTGGATTTCCGCCGATGCCGCGAGCGCAGGCGCGGCGGCCCCGAGCAGGCAGGCGACGACCAAACGGACCACGCTTGCAATTCGACAGTTCAACGCGATGCTCTGCATGGCATGGCTCCTCGCATCTGCGATCGCGCCTCGAGCCAAAGCGGACAAGAGGGAAAAGGACAGCTCCCGGCACAGCCGGCCGCGCAGCTCATGCACCCTGCAATCCTACATGGCGCAGCCGGGCATTTGACGCGCGGTCTCACGCAGCACTGTCGGCGACATTTCGGGTTGAGCGAGACGTCCACAATCCGCCGGCATCAAGGGTATGGTTAATTATTTGTTTACGCCTCTCGTCGAGGCTCCGGTCAGCGACCGAATGACCTGCTCTCACGCTCGGCTCCCTGCCGCCGCATGTCGGGACACTGACCGATGACGGGTTGATACCAGAAGGTTCTCAGCGTGAAGCCAGCCCTGATGCCAGCCTTGCGGAACAGTGACGAGATCGCGGACCTGTTCGCCCGGGCAAGTGCGTTTCACCGTTCCGGCGATCTGGCCAAAGCTCAGGCCGGCTACAAGAAAGCTGCTGAAGAAGCGCCCGAACCATTTCGATGCGCTTTATATGCTCGGACTATCCGAACACCAGAGCAACAACTCCCAATCGGCGGAACGCTTTCTGAAGCGAGCGCTGCTGGTCGATCCGCAATCTGTTCCTGCAAGGTATGCAAGGGCGGTCATTCTCGACACGCTGCAGCGGAACGCCGAGGCTTTGGCCTGCTATGACGATCTCCTGGCGTCGAAGCCGGATTACGTCGATGTGCATCTGAAACGGGGCAGGCTGCTGTCGCGGCTCGGGCGCTTGACGGACGCGGTCGTCAGCTACGACAACGCGATCCTGATCGATCCGCAGCAGCTCGATGCATTGATCTACAAGGGCGAAGCACTGCACCATCTCGGTCAATTCGTCGAGGCGATTGCCTGCTACGACCGGATCCTGGCGGTGAAGCCCGCGCATCTGGCGGCCCTGATCAACCGGGGCTGCGCGTTCAAGGATCTGGGGCGCGCCGACGAGGCGATTGCCCAATTCAGTTCCGCGCTTGCACTCGCGCCCGATAATGCCACCATCCTGATCAATCGCGGCGAGACGTTGCTCATTCTCAAACGCAACAGCGAAGCGCTCGCAGATTTCGATCGGGTAATCTCGATCGCTCCTGGCCTTGCGCTGGGCTGGCTCGGCCGCGCCAACGTCCTGATGATGAGCAAGCAGGTGAACGAGGCGCTGGAGGCCTGCCAGCGTGCCGTCGCGATCGAGCCGAATTCCACCAAAGCGCTGACTCAGATCGGCCAATGCCAGGCATTGCTGGGCAATCCGGAACAAGCTGTTGCATTCTTCGATCGTGCGCTCGCCATCAACCCGGCAGACGACGTCGCCCTGGTGAGCCGGATATTCTCATTGGACTTCTGCGAGGGCGGCTATGCGCAGCACCAGGCGGCGCGATCGGAATGGTGGCGCCGGATCGGTGCCAAGATTTCCGAGATGCACCCGCCGCATCACGCAAATGATCTCGACCCGCACAGGCGCTTAGTCCTGGGCTACGTGTCGGGCGATTTCAGGCAGCATTCCGCCGCCTATACGTTCCGGCCCGTGCTGCAGAACCACGACAAATCGCGTTTCGAGGTCATCTGCTATTCCACCTCGCCGGTCGAGGACGAGGTGACGGCCTCGTTCCGGCAGGTCGCCGACCAGTGGCGCGACGTGCTGCAATGGTCCGACGATCAGCTGGCGGAGTGCATCCGGGCCGACCAGGTCGATATTCTGATCGACCTGTCCGGACACACCAAGGGCAATCGGCTGCGCACCTTCGCGCGCAAGCCGGCGCCCGATCCAGGTCACCGCGTGGGGCGATGCGACCGGCACCGGCCTGCCGACGATGGACTATCTGTTCTCCGATCCGGTCAGGGCGCCGCTCGAGGTACGTCATTTGTTTGCAGAGCAGATCCATGATCTGCCAAGCGCATTGATCATCGAGCCGCCTCCGGCGGCGCCGCGTGCGTTCGAGCCGCCCGCGATCTCCAATGGCTATGTGACGTACGGCGTCTTCACCAGGGCGAGCCGATTGTCCAATGCCGTCCTCGACGTCTGGGCGCGCATTCTGCACGCCGACGTGACCGCCCGCTTGTTGATCAAGGATTTCCTGCTCGGTGACGCCGCCATCCGGGCCAGGCTGCTGGACAACTTTGCGGCGCACGGCATCGGGTCGGATCGCATCGACCTGATCGGAGCGACCTCTCGCGAGGAGCATCTGGCGGCCTATCGGCTCATCGATATCTGCCTCGATCCGTTTCCGCATGGCGGCGGCGTCTCGACCTGGGAAACCCTTCACATGGGCGTGCCGGTCGTGACCAAACTGGGCAACGGGATGTCCAGCCGGCATGGCGGCGGGTTTCTCGCGGCGATCGACATGAGCGACTGGATCGCCACCGATGATGATCACTACGTGGACATCGCGTTACGGTCGACGCCGGACCGGCTGCGAACGATCCGTCACCAGCTTCCCGATCTCATCGCCAGGCGCTGCAGCCCGGCCATCTACACGCAGGCCGTCGAAGCGGCCTATCGAACGATGTGGGAGACATACTGCCGCGGACGACAAGGTTGATCTGACGGCCCCGACCGGAACGGCAGAGGCTGGATCCGGCACCTTGTCGCGCATTGCGACATAGCGGTCGCGTGCACTAAACACGAGCGCCGGTCGCGCAGCCTTGTTTTCTCCGCGCCGGAACACTTCGCGCCGCTTTGCCCTCAAGTTTACTGCGCGAGGAAGACAGGCCGCGGCCGGAACCGACGCGGCCAGCGGACGTTTATCCGGGCCAAGGAGGAGGCTCTCGAATGAAGAAGCTATCGTTCGCGCTCGCGGTGTGTCTGTCGGCGCTGCCGTCGTTCGTACTGGCCCAAGGCCATATGGGCACGCCCCAGGAGCAGAGAGCCTGCTCTCGTGATGCAAAGCGCTTCTGTCGGCAGCAGCTGGGCGACGACAATGCAGTCCAGCAGTGCCTGATGCAGAACCGCAGCCGGCTGAGCAAGAGCTGTTCGGCGGTATTCCAGAGTCACGGGATGTAGTTCGGCCCATTTCGGTGATCCCGCGCCGCGCGGGATCCAACTCGACTGACAGCGACGGGCATCATCGCGCTCTGCTCAAGAGTGCAGTCAATCGCTGGCAGAAAATTTCGCATGCGTGCGCTGACTGTCGAAGCCGACGAACACCGTAGTAGCTTGTCGACGGACTTCGGTGCCGGCGTCCCGCAGCAATCCGCCGGATCAGCCGCCGGTCACGCTCATGTGGCGGCTGACGCTCGGGCGGTTGTGGCGGCGGTCGATGATGAAGTCGTGGCCCTTGGGCTTGAGCCCGATGGCGCGGTCGATCGCGTCGCCGAGCTGTTCGTCGCTCGCTGAGGCGCGCAACGGCTTGCGCAGATCGGAGGCGTCCTCGTGGCCGAGGCAGGTGTGCAGGGTGCCGGTGCAGGTGACGCGGACGCGATTGCAGGACTCGCAGAAATTATGCGTCATCGGTGTGATAAAGCCGAGCGTGCCGCCGGTCTCGGTGACGCGAACGTAGCGCGCAGGGCCGCCGGTCGTCTCAGGCAGGTCGGTCAACGTGAACTGCTGCTCGAGGCGGGCGCGCACCAGCGACAGCGGCAGATACTGGTCGATCCGGCCCGATCCGATCTCACCCATCGGCATCACCTCGATCAAGGTGAGCGCCATGCCCTTGCCGTGCGCCCATTGCATGAGCTCGGGGATCTCGTCCTCGTTCATGCCCTTTAGCGCGACCGCATTGATCTTCACGGCGAGGCCTGCGGCCTGCGCAGCCTCGATGCCTGCGAGCACGCGGTCGAGATCGCCCCAGCGGGTGATGGTGCGGAATTTCTCAGGGTTCAGCGTATCCAGCGAGACATTGATGCGGCGTACGCCGCAATCGGCGAGCTCGGCGGCGTATTTGGCGAGCTGCGTCGCGTTGGTCGTCATGGTCAGCTCGTGCAGCGCGCCGCTCGTGAGGTGCCGCGACAACGAGCGGACCAGTCCCATCACGTTGCGCCGCACCAAGGGCTCGCCGCCGGTCAGGCGCAGCTTGCGGACGCCTTTCTTGATGAAGGCGGTGCAGAGCCTGTCGAGCTCTTCCAGGGTTAGCAGGTCGGCCTTGGGCAGGAACGTCATGTCTTCTGACATGCAGTAGAAGCAGCGGAGGTCGCAGCGGTCTGTGACGGAGACGCGCAAATAGCTGATCGACCGCCCGAACGGGTCGGTCATCGGGCGCGTCAGCACATCTGGCTCAGTCAATGTCACATCGCTCATGAGGAAGCCTTGAGGTCGCGCGGTCGCCACAACCGCCGCGCGATGGCACGGCAAACTTGCGCTTCTCTCAATCTAGTCACGATCGGCGGCGGCTACAATCGGTTACGATCCAAGCCTCAGGCCGGATCTCAGCGCGGCGCGGCGTTCGGAGCAGGGAACGCGGGATCGGCTGCCGGGACCGCCGCAGGCGCTGCGGCCGTTTTCGCAGCATGCGGCTTCCTCGGATGGTGGTGTCTCACGGGCTTCGGCGGCGGCGCCGGTTGCAGCTCCGCGACCACCGGATTGGGGTCGAATACGTACGGCGGCGCGCTGTTGAAAGCGCCGGTATTGTGGGTCACCTGCACTTGCACGGTCTCGGGCAGGAACTTGTCCATGCTGAAGGCGACCGAGAAGCTGGTATCGGGGGCGGGCACCGCGACCGAGCAGGGTGTCTTGCAGCCCGGGCCGAGTGAGGTCTTGGCATCGGCACCCGGCGGGCTGGACTCCAGCCGGATGTCGACCATGGTCGGTCCCGGCTTCAGCGAATCCCACGAGAATGAGGAGCAGCCGCCAAGGCCCGCTGCAAGGCCCGCTGCCGCAAACGCGATGACACGACGCATGATTTGTCCCACCCGGTCGACAAAAGCTGCGGCCATGGGCCACAGTCCCCGAGAGGACCATAGGAGCGTCGGAACGGTGGCGCAACGGTGGCCAAAATCATCGTCAACAACTGGTTAACGGCGCTGATTTGGCAGATTTTTTTAAAATTTCAGATGGTTAGATAAGGTTCTGAAAAATTCCCAGAGCTTCGACCGCGGCCGGCAGATCCTTCATGTGATGGATCAGCCCATCCGGATTGAGCTCGGCGATCGGTACATCGGTATAGCCGAAGGTGCAGCCGATCACCGGAACTCCGGCGCGACGGGCGGCGCCGACATCGGTGCCGGCATCGCCGACCATGACGGCGCGGGCGATATCGCCGCCGGCCTTCAGGATGGTCTGGCGCAGGATTGCCGGGTCAGGCTTTGCGACCCCGAACGTGTCGGCGCCACAGATCGCGGCAAAGCGCCTCGAGAGTCCGAGTGCATCGAGGAGCCGGTTCGACAGCCATTCCAGCTTGTTGGTGCACACCGCGAGCCGGCAGCCGCGGGCCGCCAGCGTATCGAGCGCATCCTCCAGCCCTTCGAACGGGCGGGATTCCACCGCGATATTGTCGCCGTAATAGCCGATGAAATCGGCGGCGAGGCGGTTCATTTCCTCGGGCGGGACCGACCGGCCCTCGGCCTCCAGGCCCCGTTCGAGCAGCTTGCGGGCGCCGGCGCCGATCATGTTGCGGGCCGCGGCCAGCGGCAGCGGGGACAGCCCCTCGCGCGCCAAAATGTGATTGAGCGCATTGATCAGGTCGGGCGCGGTATCGACCAGCGTGCCGTCGAGATCGAAGACGATGGTGGGGGAGGCGGCGGGCATGGCTGGATTCGCTAGCTGCATCAATGCCGTCAGGCAAGGGGCCACGGTGGTTTTTTAATCTGGTCAACAGCCGCCTACCGCTATCCCCAGCGACAAAACATCGCTAGATATGCGCCCGATTTCGGCCTCGGCCGGCTCGGACGGTGGGATCAGCGCGCGTGGACATGGACGCATTGAAACGGCAGGCGGCGGCGAAGGCCCTCGAGCATGTGCGCGACGGCATGAAGCTCGGGCTCGGCACCGGCTCGACCGCCAAGCATTTCGTCGAGCTGCTGGGCGAGAAGGTGAAGGGCGGGCTACGCGTCGTGGGGGTGCCGACCTCGGAGACGACCCGGGCGCTGGCGCAAGCCAATGGCGTGCCGCTGACCACGCTCGACGAGATCGACCATCTCGACCTCACCATTGACGGCGCCGACGAGGTCGATCCGCAGCTCAATCTGATCAAGGGCGGCGGCGGTGCGCTGCTGCGCGAGAAGATCGTGGCCAGCGCGTCCGATCGCATGATCGTGATCGCCGACGACAGCAAATGGGTGACGTCTCTGGGCCGTTTTCCACTGCCGATCGAGGTGGTTCCGTTTGGGCTCGCGGCAACCCAACGCGCGATCGCGGACGCCTTCGTTCGGGCCGGCGTGTCCGGGCAGATGGTGGTCCGGAAAGCTGCCGACGGCCACGTTTTTGTCACCGATGGTGGCCACTGGATTGTCGATGCCCGTCTTGGGGAAATCCAGGATGCTCCACGCCTGGCGGGCCTTTTGAGCGCAATACCCGGGGTGGTCGAGCATGGGCTGTTCATCGGCCTTGCCAGCACGACGATCCTGGCTGGCGCGCAAGGAATTCGCACTATCGAGCGGCCCTAGTGCATTGAAACTGCGCTAGGTACGCAATCTCAGGGGAGACGAGGAATGAAGACCGTTTTCAGAATCTTGCCGGCGGCTTGTGTCGGGCTGGCGTTGGCCGTGGGAGGCTCGGCATCAGCCCAGCAGCCTCCGGCACAAAAGCCGGCCTCGGCCGCCTGCATGGCCGGTGCGCGCGAGATTCTGGCCATGAAGAACGTCGCGGCCATGTACGCCAACGCCGTGCCGGGCGTCGTACAGCAGGCCAAGACGCAGCTGGTTCAGTCCAATCTGAACTACCAGAAGGACCTCGACGAGGTCGCGTTGGTGGTGGCGAAGGAATTCGCCGGCAAGGAAAAGGAGATCGGCGAGGGCATGGCCCAGGCCTATTGCAACGAGTTCACCGACAAGGAGATCGCGGACCTCGTCGTCTTCTACAAGTCGCCGCTCGGCCAGAAGCTGCTCGTCGCCGAACCCCGTGCCATCCAGAACAGCATGGCCTATATGAACCGATGGGCGCAGACCTTCTCCGAGGCTGTGACCGCGCAATTCCGCGCCGAGATGAAGAAGCGCGGCAAGCCGATCTGATCGCGGCCTGCTCTTGAAGGACAGGTCGGGGTCAGCGTTACAGAGGATTGAAATGGCTGATTTTGACGTCGACCTGTTCGTCATCGGGGGTGGTTCGGGCGGCGTGCGTGCCGCCCGTATCGCGGCGGGGTACGGCGCCCGTGTCATGATCGCCGAGGAATACCGGATGGGCGGCACCTGCGTGATTCGCGGCTGCGTGCCCAAGAAGCTGCTCGTGATCGGCTCCCACGTCCGCCAGGAGATCGCCGATGCCGCCGGCTTCGGCTGGCGCATCCCGGAGGTCACCTTCGACTGGCCGACCCTGATCGCCAACAAGGACAAGGAAATCGCGCGCCTCGAGATGGCCTACACGGCCAATGTCGAGAAGGCGGGCGTGCGTATCGTCAAGACCCGCGCGGTGCTGGAAGACGCCCATACCGTGCGCCTGCTGACCGGCGAGAGCGTCCGCGCCAGATATATCCTGATCGCGACCGGCGGCGCGCCCAATCACGGCCGCGAGATTCCGGGCATCGAGCACGTGATCTCCTCCAACGAGGCCTTCCACCTCAAGGAGCTGCCGCGGCGGATCGTGATCCAGGGCGGCGGCTATATCGCGCTGGAATTCGCCTGCATCTTCGCCAATTTCGGCTCCGACGTCACCGTGGTCTATCGCGGCGACAACATTTTGCGCGGCTTCGACGAGGATGTCCGCACGCATGTCCGCGCCGAGATGGAGAAGGAAGGCATCACCGTCCTGACCGGCTGCACCGTGACCAAGGTCGACAAGCACGGCCACGATTACACCACGCATCTGTCGAACGGATCGAGCATCGCCTCCGACCAGGTGATGTTCGCGATCGGCCGGCATCCGAACGTGGCCAATCTCGGCCTCGACAAGGCCGGCGTCGCCATCAATCCGGAGAATGGCGGCATCGCGGTCGACCATGCCTCGAAAACGTCGGTGCCGAGCATCTATGCGATCGGCGACGTCACCCATCGGCACAACCTGACGCCGGTCGCGATCCGCGAAGGCCATGCCTTTGCCGACAGCGTGTTCGGCAAGCGTCCGGTGCAGGTCGACCACACCAACATCCCGACCGCGGTGTTCTGCCAGCCCGAGGTCGGTACGGTCGGCATGACCGAGATCCAGGCGCGCGAGCTGTTCGATCGCGTCGACATCTACAAGACCTCGTTCCGGCCGATCAAGGCGACGATGTCCGGCCGCGACACCCGCATGTCTGATGAAGCTGGTGGTTGACGGCGCGACCGACCGCGTGCTCGGCTGCCACATCGTCGGCGACAATGCCGCCGAGATCACCCAGGCGGTCGCGATCGCGATCAAGATGAAGGCGACCAAGGCCGATTTCGACGCCACCATCGCGCTGCATCCCTCCGCAGCCGAGGAGCTCGTCACCATGCGCACGGTGACCGAGCGCCACGTCCGCCAGGCCGCGGAGTAGGGCTTCGTCTTTCATCGCGGTCAGCGCAAGGGCTGCCCGGCCAGTGCTCCCGCTGGGGCGCCTGGAAGCAGTCCGGCGAATATCGGCCAACCGGCGAGCCTGATCACGGCAGGCTTTATCGAACGTTTCCTCTGATCGATCGTTCTGACCAGCGACTCGCAAGCGATGCGAGACGTTCCACGGGACGTTCGCGATGACCACGATGGCCAAGCTGCTTGCCCAGAAGCAGCAACTCGTCGAGCAGATCAGGACCGCCGGCCCGCATGAGCGCGAGGAGATCGCGCGTTTGCTGGAGAAGATCAATGCCGCGCTTCAATCGCTCGCCGACGCCGGCTCGGGTGCCAGTCGAGACGATGTGTAGATCCGCGATCTGCCGATGAACCTTTGCTGAACAAGGAACATCGCAATCGCCGGCGTTCCCTCGGAACTGTTGCCCGCTCTCCGTGTTGCTCGTGCTGGCAGTTGCCACATCGGAGAAGAGACATGAAGAAATATCTGATCGCTGCGGCGCTGGTTGGTGCGTTCGCGGCCCCTGCATTCGCTGATGACGTCGGCGTGCGTGTCGGCCCCGTTGGCGCCGGCGTGACCGTTGGCGAAACCCACGAATATCGCGAGCCTGAGCACCGCACCACGGTGATCAAGCAGCACGAGCCGGCTGACCGGACCACCGTCATCAAGAAGGAAGACGAGATGGGTAACCGCGAGAAGACGGTCATCCATCACGACAACGACTAATCGAAAAGGCTCCGGCCACATCGGCCGGAGCCTTTTTATTTCTATGTAGTTTGTAGTTCGTAGGATGGGTTGAGCCGAAGCAATACCCATCATGATCCGCCCGGAACAGGATGGGTTTCGCCCCGCTCAACCCGTCCTACGAGATTGCGCCCTGTCAGCGCTTCTTCGCCTTCGCCGTGTTCAACGCCAGGGCGCCGCGGATCAGCGCCTTGAATGCTTTCTCGTCGACCTTATCGCCTTCGCGGAAATCGATCGCGCGGCGGGTGTTGCCCTCCAGGCTGGAATTGAACAGGCCTGCCGGATCGTCCAGCGAAGCGCCTTTGGCGAAGGTCAGCTTCACCACGCTCTTGTAGGTCTCGCCGGTGCAGATGATGCCGGCATGCTCCCATACCGGAACGCCGCGCCATTTCCATTCCTCGATGATGTCAGGATCGGCATCCTTGATGAGCGCGCGCAGCCGTGCCAGCAGCTCGCCGCGCCAGTCGCCGAGCTCCCTGATCCGTCCGTCGATCAGAAGGGACGGGGATTCGCCCGCCTGCTGCGCGCTCGCTTTCATGCCTGTTCTCTCCTTGGTCGCTGCTTGCGTGATGTTGGCAGGTGTCAATCGGCGCGCGCCAGCACCTGTTCCAGACTGCCGAAGAACCTCTGCCAGCCATATTGCGCGCCCTGGAAGGCCTGCTGCTGGTCCGGCCTGAAGCCCATTTGCTCCATGCGCAGATGCGTGCCCGCGCCCTTCGGCGTCAGCGTCCAGGTGACGACGCTTTCGAGCCCCATGGCGTCCCATGTGTAGGACAAGGTCTTGTTCGGCTCGACGCTCAGGACGCGGCAATCGACGGAGCCCCAGTCGGCGCTGAGCTTGAAGCCGTGGCCTTTGACGGCTGCGAAGTCGTTCTTCATCAGCCATTCCGCGATCAGATGCGGCTGGGTGAGGGCGCGCCAGATCTTTTCCGGCGGATGAGGAATCTCGCGTTCGACGACAACGGAGCGTGTTTCGGTCGCAGTGTTCATTGGTCCATCCTTTTGAGGAGATCTTCGAGGTCGTCGAACCGGCTTTCCCAGAAGCCGGCCATTTGGCTGGCCCAGTCGATCAGCGGCGACAGGGCACCGGCTCGCGCGCTGTAATGCGTCAAACGGCCTTCATGGCGGTCACGCACCAGCCCGGCTTGCTTGAGCACGCCGAGATGTTTGGAGACGGCCGGCTGCGAGACGCCGGACTGCGCCGTCAACGCGCCGACGGTCTGCTCGCCATGTCGGCACAATCGTTCGAAGATCGCACGCCGCGTCGGATCGGCAAGCGTCCTGAACAGCACGTCGTAGGTATCGGGCATCAATCCATAACTCAGTGGTTATGGATTTCGTATAACCGTTGAGTTATGGGTCGGTCAAGCCGAAATGTCGGATCCGTAGGGAGAACGCTCAGCCGTTCTGCACCCGGTAACGCAGCCAGACGGCGCCGCCGTCGAGCACCTGGCTGCTCTCCAACGTCATTGCCGTCACGGGCGCGCGCTGGCCGGCATCAGCATCCGGGGAATCGAAGACGCTCGGCGCGCCCTTGGCGCCGTCCACAGCCGGGCAGACAACCAGGCTGATCTCATCAACCAGCCCGGCACGCAGGAAGGCGCCGTTGGTGCCGCCGCCGCCTTCCAGCAGCAGCCGCTTCACGCCGAGCTCGCGATTGAGGATGTCCAGCGTGAGCGCAAGATCGATCTCGGTCGCGCCGGCGAAGATGTAGGACACGGCCTCGCTGCGCAGTCCCGCCAGATGCGTGTCCGAGACCGCCTCGGTGAGAACGACGACGATCGGATCGCCGCCGATATCCGAACGGCCCCATACGATCTTGCCGCGGGCATCGAGCACGACGCCGTAGGCCTTTGCATCATGGGTTTTGGCATCGCGCCGGGCGAACCACGGCTCGCGCGCGAAGCTCTCTTTGGCCGTGTCAGGATATGTCGTCCCCTTGGCGAACTCGCTGCCGGTGACGCGGCCGATCAGCCAGGCGTCGCCGCCGATCTCCTCATGCAGGCGCTCGAACAAATCGCCGGCCTTGCCTTGCGGCCGCCATCGGCTGGTCAGAGTGCGGCCATCGATGCTTGCGGTCATGTGGCAGATGACGTGTGGCTTCATGCGGCTTCCCCGAGATTGGCAACTCAAGGCGATGATGGGCGCCCGGTTCGCGTCGATAGTTATCATCCGCGCTGATGCCGATAGCGGCTTTCTTGCAAATCAGCCGCTGCTGCATAATATAGTAGCAGGCCGCTAAGGTCTTGAAGAAAAAGAACTAAGAGAGGGAACGCTTGCGCGCCTCGCGCGTTTCCTCTGGTTTTTGCGGAGTGTGAAACAGAATGACCGATGCGCCGACGCCCGAACCGGGCCTGTTCGAAAGCGAGCGGGCATTTCGGCTTCTCGTTCAGGGCGTGACGGACTACGCCATCTGCATGCTGGATCCATCGGGGATCGTCGTCAGCTGGAATGCCGGCGCGGCGCATATCAAGGGCTACCAGGCTGCCGAAATCATCGGACAGCATTTCTCGGTCTTCTATCCGCCGGAGGATCGGGCGGCGGGGCTGCCGAACATTGCCCTGAAAACCGCCGAGAGAACCGGACGGTTCGAAACCGAAGGCTGGCGCGTGCGCAAGAATGGCTCGCGCTTCTTCGCCTCCGTCGTCATCGATGCCATTCATGAGGACGGCAAGCTGGTCGGCTATGCCAAGATCACGCGGGATATCTCCGAGCGCCTGCAGGCGCGCGCGGCACTGAGCGAGAGCGAAAATCAGTTCCGCCTGCTGGTCAGCAACGTCACCGATTACGCCCTCTACATGCTCGATCCCGAAGGACGGGTGACGAACTGGAATCTCGGCGGCCATCGCATCAAGGGCTATTTGCCGGACGAAATCATCGGCCAGCATTTCTCGCGCTTCTATACGCCTGCGGATCGCGAGGCCGGCAGGCCGGCGCGCGCGCTGCGGATCGCCCGCGAGCATGGCCGCTACGAGGAAGAGGGCCTGCGCGTGCGCAAGGACGGCACGTTCTTCTGGGCCAGCGTGGTGATCGATCCGATCCGCAACGATGCGGGGGAGCTGATCGGCTTCGCCAAGATCACCCGCGACATCACCGAGCGGCGCGAGGCCCAGCAGAAGCTCGAACGGATGCAGAGGCAGCTCGCGGAATCGCAGAAGATGGACGCGCTCGGCCAGCTCACCGGCGGTGTCGCCCACGACTTCAACAATCTGTTGATGGCGATGAGCGGCAATCTGCGGCTGATCAGGCGTTTTGTCGCGGATGTCCGCGCGGTCAAGGCCGCGGATGCGATCGAGGCCAGCATCCAGCGCGGCGCCTCGCTGACGCGTCAGTTGCTGACCTTCGCCCGCCGTCAGCAGGTCAATCCGGTGTTGATCGAAGTGCGGGACGCGTTGTTGGCAGTCCAGGAGGTGCTCAAGACCGGACTGGGCAGTCAGGTCACGCTCGACGTTGTGATCCCGAATGGCATCTGGCCCGTGCTGGCCGACCCGGCCGAACTCGAGACCGCGGTCGTCAATCTGGTGCTGAATGCGCGCGATGCGATGCCCGACGGCGGCGCTGTCCGGATCTCCGCGCAGAACCGCAAGCTCATGGACGGTCCTCATTCCGGCGACTATGTCTGCATTACCGTGACCGATAACGGCGTGGGCATTCCGGATGACGTGCTCGCAAAGGTCTTCGATCCCTTCTTCACCACCAAGCCGGTCGGCAAGGGGACAGGCCTTGGTCTGTCGCAGGTGCATGGCTTCGCCAGCCAGGCCGGCGGGTTTGCGGAGATCAAGAGCAAACTCGGGGAGGGGACCGACGTCGTGATCTGCCTGCCGCGCGGCGAAGGCCTTTCCGCTGCGCACGACGTGGACGCATTTGCGGCGGGCGCGGGAACCGTCCTGCTGGTCGAGGACAATCCGGACGTCGCAACGTCCAGCGCGCTGCTGCTGGAAGAGCTCGGCTATCGGGTCAAATGGGTGTCCGATGCCGAAGCTGCGATCCACGAGATCGAGAAGGACGGCATCGATGTCGTGTTCAGCGATATCGTCATGCCCGGCAAGATGGATGGCCTCGGCCTCGCGCGGCATCTCAAGCAGAACCATCCGGCAATGCCGATCGTGCTCGCCACCGGCTACAGCGATGCCGCACGCAAATCCGGTGCGGAGTTTCCGATGATTCACAAGCCGTACGAGCTGCACGAGCTCAGCAAGGCGCTGGAGCAGGCGCGGGGAAGGTAGCGACGACGTGGCGAAGCCGCCGGCCTGGCCGTCGCGACGGATCCAATGAGCGCGCAATGCGGCCCGCGTCGCATGATCGCCGCACTCGATGCCTTGTAGCCCGCATCCCCCTCCCCTTTCCCTCCCCTCCCTCTCTCCCCCTCCCTCGCCTCTCCCTCGTTCGCGCGCCCGTTGTTCCGTCATGGCATGCTCCGGCTAGGTACGTATCGTGTGTATGATGTCAGTGGGTGGTTGGGATTCCCCGCCAGTGGGCACAGACGGTACCGGCCCGCGGCTCGTCGGGGGGCCGTCCGCGTGACGACGATCCGCGCCCACACGGCACCGGTGGCATGGGAGACCCGGTCAACAACACACCGTCCTACGTGCGCTCCGAGCGTTCGAGAGCATCGAGGCGCTGCGAGACCATCGGCTCCAAATGATATCGTGCAACTCGGCCGTGGAGCGATGTCAGGTGAAATCACGCCGGCCAGATCATGGATCTGCGTCAGCCCGCTCCTCTCGCTCCCCCGCGCGACCGGAATTCAGTGACAGACCGTCGTGGAGCGTCTCAGCTGTCCGCCCTCACGCAGTCTGTCCGATCGTTCTCCCGCGACATTGATCCACCCGCGTAGCGAGCACACAGGCCACAGTGCGCGGAGTTCGCGGACTGGCCGCGACCGCAGTTGTCGCACTTCTTCGCGCGGAGGAGGCTGCTTCCGAGCCGACATTGATCGATCGCCGATTGGATGAGCATCGTTGCGACGCGCTTCCCAAAAATTCCGTCGTCACCACGAGCCGAGCGGTCGTCGATGTCCATGGGCGACTGCGACAAAGAGTTAGTTAATTAAAGCGTCGCGGACGTCGCCGCAGATCCTGATTTCGGAGCTTGAACGTTTCTGTCAGCGGTAGCGAGACGCTGCGCAGTGCACGCGCTGAGCGATATCATTCGGCTTTGAACATAACGAATTAGGACAGGACAGCGGACATTTGGGACAAGCGATTGTGTCTGGACTCGCAGGTGATCGCGAATGAAGCTTTGAAAGCTCAAGCCGCTGATAATGGCTGACTGATTTCGATTTTTTATTTTGCCTCAATTGACTGCGCATGCCTGCTTGAACTGTCAGACGATATGCAACGAGGCAGACATATCCTCGGTGAGGAGAACGATCATGCGTGAACCAAATCATGAAAAGCTGAACGAACTGGTGGGCCGACTGGTGAATGATCTTGGCAGCGCCATGTCGGGTGCAAGCGTGCTGCTCGGCGACCGGCTGGGTCTCTACAAGGCGATGGCCAACGGCGAAGCCATGACCTCGGCAGAACTCGCAAAAGCGACGGGGCTGCACGAGCGTTACGTGCGCGAATGGCTGTCCAGCCAGGCGGCGGCCGGCTACATCGATTATCATCCGGAGAAGGACGCATTTTCGCTGTCTCCGGAGCAGGCAATGGCCTTCGCCGAGGAGGATTCGCCCGCATTTTTCGCCGGCGCATTCGATGTCGTGCAGTCAGCCTATCTGGACGAGCCGAAGGTTGCCGAGGCTTTCCGCACCGGCAAGGGCGTCGGCTGGCACGAGCATTCAAAATGCCTGTTCTCCGGCACCGAGCGCTTCTTCAGGCCCGGCTATAACGCCAATCTGGTGCCGAGCTGGATTCCAGCGATGGACGGTATTGAAGCCAAGCTGAAGGCGGGAGCCAAGGTTGCCGACATCGGCTGTGGTCACGGCGCTTCGACGATCGTGATGGCGAAGGCATATCCGAACAGCACGTTCTTCGGCTTCGACTACCATCTACCTTCGATCGAGCGTGCAAAGAAACTTGCATCGGATGCCGGTGTCAGCGACCGCGCCACTTTCGCCCAAGCGACCGCCAAGGATTTTCCCGCAGAGGGCTACGATCTGGTGGCATTCTTTGATTGCCTGCACGATATGGGTGATCCGGTCGGCGCGGGCAAACATGTCAAGGAGGCGCTGGGCAAGGATGGCGTTTGGATGATCGTGGAGCCGTTTGCGCATGACGAGCTCAAGGACAATCTGAACCCGGTCGGCCGCGTCTTTTACGGCGCTTCGACATTCATCTGCACGCCGGCATCGCTATCGCAGGAAGTCGCGCTGGGTCTGGGAGCCCAGGCCGGCGAGCGCCGACTGCGCAGGGTCGCGAGTGAAGCGGGTTTCACGCACTTCCGCCGCGCCACCGAGACGCCGTTCAACATGGTGTTCGAGGCACGCGCCTGATCTGAGGCGCTGCCTGCCTCGCCGAGCGCGCAGTCGTTGCGGCTGCGCGTTCAGCGCGTCTCGCCCAGCGCCGTCACTGCGCTGCGCACCGGCATTGCTGCCTGGGCGCCCACTTTAAGGCAGGACAGCGCCGCCGCTTCGCAGCCGACCTCGATCGCGGTCTGTAGCGGTGCCTGTTCGCCGAGCATGCAGGCAAACGCTCCGACGAAGGTGTCGCCCGCGCCGGTGGTATCGACCGGGGTGATGATCGGAGCCGAGGCGTGCAGCAGGCGTCCGTCGGCGGTGGCTGCATACGCGCCTTGCGCGCCGGCGGTGACCACGCAGGTCAGGCGGCCCGTCCTGGCAAGCAGCGCGGCGGCGGCTTTAAAATCGGTTTCCGGGGTGCCGAGCCGGGCTGCGGCGTCAAGGGCCTCGTGCTCGTTGACGATGAGAAAGCCGGTCACGTCGAGCACGTCGCGGAGCATCGCCACGCTCATCGCCTCCGGCACCGGCGCGAGATTCCAGATGACGCGGGCGCCGGCAGATTTGGCGAAGCGCGCGGCGCCTAGCGACTGCGCGAACGGCACCTCCATCTGCAGCACCAGCACACTGTCGGCGCGGAAGATCTCAAGCGGCAGGTCGGCAGCGCTGGCCGCGAGGTTGGCGCCGCTTGCCACCGTGATCGCGTTCTCGCCGCCGGCATCGACCGTGATGAAGGCGCAGCCGGTCGGCTCGTTGCCCCTCGCGATCAGGCCGGTCTCGACGCCATTGGCGGCGAGGTTGGCGGTCGCGTCCTCGCCAAAGCCGTCGCGGCCGACCCGGCCGGCCATCCGGACCGTGCCGGGTCCGGCAAGCCGCGCCGCGGCGACCGCCTGGTTGGCGCCCTTGCCGCCGAAATGGGTCTCGTAGGACGGCGCGAGCACGGTGCGCCCGGGGCCTGGAATAACGGGGACCCGTGCGACCAGGTCGATATTGAGGGAGCCGAAGACGATGATCATGGCGGGGATGATAGCAGAGGATCAGCCTTCCGCATCCATCGCATGCAGCTTGGCGACGCGGCGGCGAAAATCCTCATCGGTGGAGAACTCGGCCGAAAGATAGGCCGAGATCAGATCCTTGGCGAGCCAGGGGCCGACGATTTGGGCACCGATGCACATGACGTTCACGTCATCATGCTCGACGCTCTGATGCGCCGAATGGACGTCGTGGCAGACCGCGGCGCGGATGCCTTTCATCTTGTTGGCGGCGATCGAGGCGCCGACGCCGGTGCCGCAGACCATGATGCCGCGCGCTGCCCCCCCCGAGGTCACCTCGCGCGCCACGGCGCGCGCGATATCCGGGAAGTCGACCGGCTTGTCGTCATGGGAGCCGACGTCGGTCACCTCATGGCCGAGCCTGCGGACGTGATCGATGACGGTCTGCTTGAGCGACCAGCCGGCGTGGTCGGATCCGATGACGAGGCGCATGCAATGTCCTTTTCCTGTTGCGTGGCGTGGCAGCCGCGCCCGCGGCCGCCACGGGTCGTCGTCTCAGCTGCGCATATTGGCGGGCAGCTCGCTGCCGTGGAATTTCTTGTAGATGGCGTTGAGCTTGCCGTTCTTCAGGTTCTCGGTGATCCAGGCGTTGAGCTTGTCCATCAGCCTCGTCTCGCCTTTCTTCAAGCCGATCGCGAGATCGAAGGTGGTGATCGGCACCTTCGATTCAAACGGACGGCTCGGGTTCTTGACGCCGATCTGGTTGATGATCGTGGCCGAGGACGCGATGCAGTCGGCCTGGCCGGAGACGGCCGCCGTCACCATCGTGGCGTCGTCGTCATAGCGCGCGATCTTCAGCTCCTTGTCCTTCATGTTCGACAGCGTCGTGTCCTGGGTGGTGCCGCGCGAAACGCCAATAGTCTTGTCCTTGAGGTCGGCCCAGTCCTTCACATTGAGCGTCTTGAGACAGCCGACGTCGGACTGCAGCGCGGCGTAAGGCTTGGAGAAGTCGATCACCTTGGCGCGCTCCGGCGTCACCGACAGCGTCGAGATGATGATGTCGGCCTTGCCGGTCAGCACGTTGGGAATGCGGGTGGCGCCGGTGGTTTGGATGAATTCGAGTTTCAGCCCCCAGTCCTTGGCCAGCAGTTGCGCTGTCTCGACGTCGGAGCCGGTCGGCTGCATGTTGCCGTCCATCATGCCCGAGGGCGGAATCGCGAGGTCGGTCGAGATGCGGATCTTCTTCGCCTTCATGATGTCGTCGAGCAGATCGGCGCGGGCCGGCTGCGCGGCCAGCAGGGCAAGGCACCCAAGCGCGGCGGCGGTGGCGAACGTGAAACGTTTCATGACTGTTATCCTCCCTTGTTGTGGCTCTTAAAGACCCGTCCCGACGAATTGGGCGAGCTCCGGCGTTTGCGGACTGGTGAGCATCGAAGCAGGACCGGTCTCGTGGACCTTGCCGCGATGCATGAAGACGATGTGGTCGGCGATCCCCCTGGCGAAGGCCATCTCGTGCGTGACCATCACCATGGTCATGCCGTCGGCGGCGAGGCGCTCGATCACTTGGAGCACTTCGCCGGTGAGCTCGGGATCGAGCGCGGAGGTGACCTCGTCGAACAGCATCACCTTGGGCTGCATGGCGAGCGAGCGTGCGATCGCGGCGCGCTGCTGCTGGCCGCCGGAAAGCTGTTCGGGGTAGGCGTGCAGCTTCTCTTCCAGCCCGACCTGCGCCAGCACCTGCCGCGCCAGCGCCTTGGCCTCGGTGAGCGGCACGCGCTTCACCGCACGGGGCGCCAGCGTGATGTTCTGCTCGATCGTCAGATGCGGAAACAAATTGTAGCTCTGGAACACGATGCCGACGTCCTGGCGCAGCGCGCGCAGATCGATGTCGGGCGCATCGACGCGGCGGCCGCAGACGGTGATCTCGCCGCCGTCGATTTTCTCGAATCGGTCGATGCAGCGCAGCGCCGTGCTCTTGCCGGAGCCGGAGCGGCCGATCAGCGCCAGCACCTCGCCGCGGGCAACCGTGAAGCTGACGCCGTCGAGCACCTTGAGCGGGCCGAAGCTCTTCTGCACGTCGCGGAGCGACACGATGGGTGCGGCGGAGGAGGTGGTGTCTTGCATCATGTCAGGCCAGCTGCAGTTTGGCTCTGCCACGCCCCATCCGTCGCTCCAGCCGCTGGCTGAACAGGGACAGGGGGTAGCACATAGCGAAATAGACCAGCGCGATAATCGCGTAGATCAGGAAGGGCTCGAACAGGGAGTTGTTGATGATCTGGCCGGAGCGCATCAGCTCGACAAATCCGACCACGGAGGCGAGCGAGGTATTCTTGATGATCTGGACCATGAAGCCGACGGTCGGCGGCGTGGCAATGCGGATGGCCTGCGGCAGGATCACCATCATCATCCGCTGCGTCCGGCTCAGCGCCAGCCCTTCCGCCGCTTCCCATTGCGGCTTGGGCACCGACTCAATCGCGCCGCGCCAGATCTCGCCGAGATAGGCGGCGACGTAGAGGCTGAGGGAGGCGGAGGCGGCCGTCAGCGGCGAGAGCGACAGGCCGATCGCCGACAGGCCGAAATAGCCGAGGAAGAGGATGACGAGGAGAGGGGTGCCTTGCACGATCTGCACGTAGGCGCCGCTGCACAGCCGGAGCATCTTCAGCGGCGAGATGCGCGCCAACGCCACTGCAAAGCCGACGATCCGCCGCCGATCAGCGCGATCAGCGACAGGCCGATCGTCCAGCAGCGCGCCTTGGCCGAGCAATATCAGGTGGTTGGGATTGAGATGCCGCCCATCCCGTCACCTCACAGCGACGTGCCGAGCCGGCGCCGGCGCGGAAACAGCACCAAGCCCAGGCCCAAGAAACCGGCGCGCATGACGAGCGACAGCACGATGTAGATGATGGCGACGACGATGTAGGTCTCGAACGCGCGATAGGTGTCGGACTGGATGTAGTTGGCGACGGCGGTCAGCTCCTCGGCCGAGATCTGCGAGCAGACCGAGGAGGCCAGCATCAGGAGCACGAACTGGCTGGTGAGCGAGGGATAGACCTTCTCGATCGCGGGCAGCAGGATGATGTGCCAGTAGATCTGCACGCGCGACAGTGCCAGGCCCTCGGCGGCTTCGATCTGGCCTGTCGGGATCGACTCGAAACCGGCACGCATGATCTCGGCGGTGTAGGCGCCGACATTGATGGTCAGCGCGGCCACCGCGACCGTGAAGGCCGAAAGTTTCAGTCCGAGGCTGGCGAGCCCGAAATAGACCAGGAAGATCTGCACCAGCAGCGGCGTATTGCGGATCGCCTCGACATAGGTCTTGCAGATTGCTGCGAGCAACCGGTTGTGGCTGCCGCGGCCGACTGCGACCAGCGTGCCGAGCAGGCCGCCGCCCAGAGTCGCGAAGCAGGCGAGCTCGAGCGTCAGCAGTGCGCCACTGAAGAAGGCCGGCCACCGTTCGAGTACCGCGTGGAAGTCGAGGGTCACGCCCATCGCCGCGTCTCGTCAGCCGGTCGTCTGGTTGGTCATGCGATCGTAGACGCGGAACAGCGCCTGGTTGCCGTTCGCGCCCTCGCCATGGGCCCGGGCATCGACATATTGACTGGTGACGAGCGCGGTAGCCGGCAGCGGCACGTCCAGCGCCTGGGCATGGTTCTGCACCAGCTTCAGGTCCTTGAGCATGAGGTCGATCCGGAAGCCGGCGGCCGCGTCGCCGGCGATCATCGCCGGCCCGAGTCTGTCGAGCATCCAGGAGGCGGCCGAGCCGCCGAGCAGAACGCGGCGCAACAGCTCGAGGTCGACGCCGGAGGCGCGCGCGAGCGCCAGCGCCTCGCAGATCGCCTGGATGTTGATGCCGCAGACGAGCTGGTTGCAGAGCTTGACCGTCTGCCCTGCACCGGAGGCGCCAGCATGGGTGATGGTGGTGCCCATCGCCTTGAAGAATGGCTCAGCCTTGGCGAAGGCATCCGCATCGCCGCCGGCCATGATCGAAAGCGCGGCGTTCTTGGCGCCGACCGGGCCGCCGGAAACGGGCGCGTCGATGAAGGAGATGCCGATCTTCTGAGGTCGCCATGGATGCGGCGCGCCGCGACCGGCGAGATCGTGCTCATGTCGACGATCAGCCGGCCGGGCGGCGGGGATTTGAGCAGCCCGCCTTCGCCATAGACCACGGCTTCGACATCGGGCGTATCCGGCAGCATGGTGATGACGATGTCGGCGCCTTGTGCGGCGTCGGCCGGGCTGGTGGCCGCGGTCGCGCCGCACGCGACCATCTCGGCGGTCGCTGCCTCGACGATGTCGAAGGCGCGCACGGGGTGTCCGGCTTTCAACAGGTTGCGCACCATCTCGCGACCCATCGTGCCGAGCCCGATGAAGCCGACGCTGCCCTTGCCGTCCTGTGCCATTTCGTCTCCCATTACTTTTTCTTGTCGGACCGGTCAGCTCGATGCCCTGCGGCCGTCGATCTCGCCGACGAGCGCTCGCCGCCGGTATTCGTCGCCGATTGCGAAATGCCGCCGCAGCGTCGCATCCGCCTGCTCAGGATCGCGCCCGACGACCGCATCGAAGATGCGGCGGTGGTCATCGATCAGATACGCCTTCATGGATGGGAAGGCCTGCACCAGCTCGCGGCGGCTGCGATGCGCATACGCGAGCAGGCCGGCCATCGCATTGTGCAGAACGAGCAATGTCTCCGAACGCGAGGCGTGCACGATGGCGCGGTGGAATTCGAAATCGGCCATGCCGCCTGCATCGGCCTCGTCGATCGTCTCCGTGATCTTCGTCAGCGCGCGCTGCAGCCGCTCGAAATCGGCGATCGATGCCTGCTCGCAGGCAAGACGGATCGCCTGGCATTCGATCGCGATGCGCGCCTGCATCACGTCGTCGAGCATGTCAGCCTGCTGGGCGAGGGCGAAGGTGAAGAAGTCGTTGAGCACCGAGATGTCGGGGCGCGTGACCACGGTGCCGATGCGGTCACGGATCTCGACGATGCCGAGCATGGCGAGCGCGCGCAGCGCTTCGCGCACGAGCGGACGGCTGACGCCGAGCTGGCTGGCGAGCTCCCGCTCCGGGATCAGGCGATCGCCAGGCTTGAGCGCACCTGAGATCAGGCGCTCGCGCAAGAAGGCGAACACCTTCCCGTATCCTTTCTCGCCCTCGATCGGTCGCGTGATCTCCATTCCGTCCTCTGTTCTTACCTTGGTCAGACCAGTACGATGACCAGAACGGACCGAGTCAAGTGTCGGCAGGCGCGATCGGGCTGTCGATGCCACGAGGAGGATCAGGGCCGGTGACGCGGTGGCTTTCAAGGTGGTCTCGCGACGATCGAACCGTCGCGGCAGGACGTCACTTCGCCGGCAGCCACTCTGCTGCACCTCGAGAGCGTGTCGCGCAGTCGGGCTCACGCAATGCGAGCGTGTTTCCGGTCTACTGGCTCGGAATGGAATTGCACATCAACCGCAATGGCTTGTATCGGTCGCCTAAATCCAAGTGGCGGTTTTTGGGCAGGCTGTGTATATAGCGGCCCTCCGCAACCGGCGACAAGTTGCGGTGATTGCTCAAGGAGTTGAGGTCATGTCGGAGCGGTGGACACCCGATAGCTGGCGTAGCAGGCCCGTTCAGCAGGTGCCGGCCTATCCCGACCTGAAGGCGCTGGCCGAGGTCGAGGCCCAGCTCGCGACCTTTCCGCCGCTGGTGTTCGCCGGCGAGGCGCGCAACCTGAAAAAGGCGCTCGGCGCGGTGGCCGACGGCAAGGCCTTCCTGCTGCAGGGCGGCGATTGCGCCGAGAGCTTTGCCGAATACCACGCCGACAATATCCGCGACACCTTCCGCGTGCTGCTGCAGATGGCGGTGGTGCTGACCTTTGCCGCCGGGGTGCCGGTGGTGAAAGTCGGCCGCATCGCCGGCCAGTTCGCCAAGCCGCGCTCCTGCCGACCGAGAAGCACGACGGCGTCAAGCTGCCGACCTATCGCGGCGACAACATCAACGGCACCGACTTCACGCCGGAGGCGCGCATGCCCGATCCGCAGCGCCTGCTCGAGCCACCGGCAGTCGGCGGCGACGCTCAACCTGCTGCGCGCCTTCGCCACGGGCGGCTATGCCGATCTGCACAATGTGCATCGTTGGATGCTGGGCTTCATCGAGGACTCGCCGCAGTCGCGCCGCTACAAGGATCTGGCCGAGCGCATCTCCGAAACGCTGAACTTCATGCGCGCCTGCGGCATCGACCTGGAGAGCCACCCGCAGCTGCGCGCCACCGATTTCTACACCAGCCACGAGGCGCTGCTGCTCGGCTACGAGCAGGCCATGACGCGCGTCGATTCCACCACCGGCGACTGGTACGCCACCTCGGGCCATTTCATCTGGATCGGCGACCGCACCCGCCAGCTCGATCGCGGCCATGTCGAATACTTCCGCGGCATCAACAATCCGATCGGCCTGAAATGCGGCCCGTCGCTGAAGCCGGACGAGCTCTTGAAGCTGATCGACATCCTCAATCCGGACAACGATCCGGGCCGGCTGACCCTGATCGCTCGCTTCGGCGCCGACAAGGTCGGCGATCACCTGCCGCAGCTGATCCGCGCCGTGAAGCGCGAGGGCCGCGTCGTGGTGTGGTCGTGCGATCCGATGCACGGCAACACCATCACCTCGAATTCGGGCTACAAGACCCGGCCGTTCGACCGCATCATCTCCGAGGTGCGATCGTTCTTCGCGATCCATGCCGCAGAAGGCACCCATGCCGGCGGCGTGCATCTGGAGATGACCGGCAAGGATGTCACCGAATGCATCGGCGGCGCGCGGGCCATCACTGACGAGGATCTCAACGATCGCTATCAGACGGCCTGCGATCCCCGGCTGAATGCCGAGCAGTCGATCGACATGGCGTTCCTGATCGCCGAGCTTCTGAAGCAGCGGCGCGGGGGCAAGGATATGCCGATGCCGGCCGTCGCGGGACTGTAAGGGTGCTGCAACTCTGGCGCGCCACCATCAACTCGCGCAATGGACTGGCGTTCGCTGTTAGCTCCGAACAGGCGGTCCGCGAGGAGGTGTTCGCGCTGATCCTGGCGCTGCCGCTCGCCTGGGTGATCGGCATCACGGCGATGCGCAAGGTCGAGCTGGTCTGCGCAGTGGCGCTGGTGCTGGTGGTCGAGTTGCTCAACACCGCGATCGAGAAGCTCGCCGACCGCTTGACCACCGAGCACGATCTGCAGATCGGCCGGGTCAAGGATCTCGGATCGGCCGCGGTCGGGGTCGCATTGCTAATGTCCGGCGGCTTCTGGCTGTTTGCGCTCGCCGAGCGCGTCGGCCTGTTCTGAGCTGATCGATGGCCGCATCCGCCGACAATTTCAGGATCACGTTGGCGCAGCTCAATCCTGCGGTTGGCGATATCGCAGGCAACGCGGCGAAAGTCCGCGCGGCCCGTGCGCAAGCCGCCGCCGACGGTGCCGACCTCGTGCTGCTGCCGGAGCTTTTTCTGTGCGGCTATCCGCCCGAGGATCTGGTGCGCAAGCCCGCCTTTCAGGCGGCGTGCCGCGCAGCGGTGGAAGCGCTCGCGCGCGAGACCGCCGATGGCGGGCCGGCGGTGCTGATCGGCACGCCCTGGGCCGAAGAGGGCAGGCTCTACAATGCCTGCGCGCTGCTCGATGGCGGCCGCATCGCCGGCTTGCGCTTCAAGGCCAATCTGCCGAATTACGGCGTGTTCGACGAGAAGCGCCTGTTCGCGCGCGGCCCGGCGGCGGGGCCGGTGAGCGTGCGCGGGGTGCGCATCGGTGTCCCGATCTGCGAGGACATCTGGCTCGAGGAGTCCGAGGACTACGAGAACGTGGTCGAGACCTTGGCCGAGACCGGCGCCGAGATCATCCTGGTGCCGAACGCCTCGCCTTACGCCCGCGCGAAGGGCGATTTGCGGCTCTCCGTCGCGGTCGCTCGCGTCACCGAAAGCGGACTGCCGCTGGTCTATCTCAACCAGGTCTGCGGCCAGGATGAGCTGGTGTTCGACGGCGCGTCCTTCGTGCTGAATGCCGATCTCTCCGTCGCCGCACAACTGCCGGCGTTCGTCGAGGCGATCACCACGCTGAGCTTCACGCGCGGCGACGATGGCTGGCATTGCAAGGGGCCGCTCGCGCCGCTGCCCGAAGGCGATCAGGCGGATTATGCGGCCTGCGTGCTCGGCCTGCGCGACTATGTCGCCAAGAATGGCTTTGCGAGCGTGCTGCTCGGCATCTCCGGCGGCATCGATTCCGCGCTGTGCGCGGCGATCGCGGTCGATGCGCTTGGTGCGGACAAGGTCCGCGGCGTGATGCTGCCTTATCGCTACACGGCGCAGGTGTCGCTCGATGAGGCCGCGGCGCTGACGCGCCGTCTCGGCATCGCCTACGAGGTGCTGCCGATCGCGGACGCGGTCGAAGGGCTCGAGAAGGTGCTGGCAAAACCCTTCGCTGGCCTGCCGCCCGATATCACCGAGGAGAATTTGCAGGCGCGCGTCCGCGGCACGCTGCTGATGGCGCTGTCCAACAAGACGGGCGCGATGGTCGTCACCACCGGTAACAAGTCGGAAATGTCGGTCGGCTACGCCACGCTCTATGGCGATATGAACGGCGGCTTCAACCCAATCAAGGACATCTACAAGACCGAGGTGTTCCGTCTGGCCGCCTTGCGCAATCAATGGAAGCCGGAGGATGCACTGGGGCCGTCGGGCGAGGTGATCCCGCCTGGCATCATCGCGCGGCCGCCCAGCGCAGAGTTGCGCGAAGACCAGGCCGATCAGGACTCGCTGCCGCCCTACGAGGTGCTGGACGAAATCCTGCAGCGGCTGGTGGAAAAGGAAGAGATGCTGGCCGAGATCGTCGCGGCCGGCTTCGATCGCGACACCGTGGCGCGGATCGATCAGCTGTTGACGAGGGCCGAATACAAGCGGCGGCAGGCCCCGCCGGGCGTAAAGGTGACCAGCCGCAATTTCGGTCGCGACCGCCGCTATCCCATCAGCAATGCTTTTCGCGACAGCGCCGGGCCATTGCCGGCGCCGGACGACGCCCTGGTGTCACGCGCCGGCCGTGCCTCGATCGACGCGTTCGAAGGGTAGCGATCGGCGCGGCTCGGTCAGTGCGCCGACGGGATGAAGGTCGGGCCGACCGTGCGGATCTGCTTGCTGTCGGTGGCAGGGCCGGTGCTTGTCGTCGGATCCGGTGTAGTCGAAGCCGCGGGCTCAGGCGTCACGGTTGCGCCTCTCTTCGCAGACGCCTTGCCGGTCTGGCGCTGCTGCATCCGCTTGGCGTTTTCCTCGGTGACAATGATGTCACCCTGCTGCGCGGCCTCCGCCTTGTCGTCGATCGACTTCAGCGCCTCGGCCCAAGTCTGGCCCGGCGCCCGGCAGGAGCAGGTCGGGCTGAACTCGGTGCGATAATGGAAGGCGTTGGGCAGCGCGGTATAGGGCGCGCCGTTGATCGACACCGCCTGGTTCATGTCCTCGCCGGGATTGCGGTAGGTGTAGAGGTTGGCCTCGGTTGCCGGGCACTGCGCCTTGCAGGCGTGTTCGTCGTCGGCGAAGCGTCCCGGCACGGTGGCGAACGAGATCGGGAAATAGGCGCCGTCGCAGGTGCGCACGCAGACGGTGCGATAGGTGCCCGACGGCGGCGCGAGATCGGCGCTCGGCGGCGGCAGCGAGGCGGCCGGATTGGCGTTATTGGCGTCGCCCCCGCCAAACAGGTTGGTGAGGAAGTTGCCGGGGCCGCTGCTGGGACGTCCGGCATTGGCGTATTGCTGATATTGCGGGCCGCAATTGTTCTGGCCGAGCGAGATCAGCACCGAGCGCCGCTGATTGTCGCGTTCGGAACTGCCGCCGGGCCCGCCGCGCAGCCGCTCCAGGCTGTTGTTGATCTGATCCATGTTGGAGCGCATCTGCTGGATCTGGGTGTTGACCGGACCGCACTCGGCGGAGCGGCCGGAAAATATCGAGAAGAAGCCGGTGCTGTCGCAGCCCATGCGCTTGCCCTGCGTCATGACGCGATCGAGCTCGCTCTGCTGCTTGGCTGCTGCATCCTGATAGCGGCGGATCTGCTCGTCGCGCGCCGGATCACTGCTGCCGCCGCGGTCGATCGCAACGAGCTGGGCTTCCAGCCGCGGGCAGATCGGGTTGACAGCAGGTTGGCCTGGGGGCTGCTGCGGATAGCCCCCGGACTGGGCCAGGGCATCGGAGCCCCACAGAGCCAATCCAAGCAGCGCGGTGCACGCCAGAAAACGTCGAGGCAGACGTGGAGACAGAGAAGCGATCAAGATGCGGTATTCCGGTGAAAGGGTGCCGCGGAGCTAGCACAACATTCGGAAAAATCGCGGCAATTGCCGGCATCCCTTAGCCGCTTCTCGCGGCAGCGTCACGTCGTTTCCACGGCGCCGATGTGGCGGGAACCCCGTATGATCCAGCGATTAGCGCTGGCAGGTGATGGCGACGTAGTCGCTGCAGCCGCCCGTTCCGCAAGCTCCGGCGGTTTTCGGCACCGATCCGGTGATTTCGTCGGGCTCGACCCGGCGGTAGGACGATGCCTGAGCAAAATCCCGTGATTGGCAGTAGGAACGGGCCGCGAAGGCGCCGCATTTTTCGCCGCGGGCCAGGCACTGGTCGATGCCGTAGCCATCCAACTCGTTGGCGATGATGAAAACGCGGCTCTCGGCCGAGGCGGCAGTCGCTGTGACGACGAGAACACAGGCGAGCAACGCCGGGGGAAATCGCATGGTGCACCGATCGTTGAGAGGAGACCGCAACGGTAGATCAGAAAGGTTAAGAATGATTAACCTTGGGCCGCGGGAGAGAAGATCTGGGTGGCGAAAGCGGCCGATTTGCGACCCTTGACGGAAACCCTTGCGTAGCCCATTTTGGCCGCATGAACGGTTTCGTCGCCATTGGCTGCATTTGCCGCGAGATTACGAGCTAGCTCACCGCTGGCTGAGGCCGTCTTTTCTCAATCGAGATCATCAGGACGCCCGGCCGGGAGGTCGGGTTTTTCGTATGTGCGGCGCCTTGCGCGGGACGTCAGACGGATTTTTGGGGCAGTAATCGATGGACTTGCGGCTGTACGATACGTTCACGCGGGAGAAGCGCCCGTTTACGCCGATCGATGAAAAGAATGTTCGCATGTATGTCTGCGGACCGACGGTCTACGACTTCGCCCATATCGGCAACGCGCGGCCGGTCATCGTGTTCGACGTGCTGTTCCGGCTGCTGCGGCAGGTTTACGGCAGGGACCACGTTACTTACGTTCGCAACATCACCGACGTCGACGACAAGATCAACGCCCGCGCCGCGCGGGATTTTCCCGGCCGGCCGCTGAACGAGGCGATCCGCAGGGTCACCGAAGTGACGGCGAATCAGTTCTATGCAGATGCCGCAGCGCTCGGCTGCCTCGAGCCGACGGTGCAGCCGCGCGCCACCGATTTCGTGCAGCCGCGCGCCGACGGCAAGGCCGACATGGTGACGCTGATCCAGCAGTTGATCGCGCGCGGCCACGCCTATGAGGCCGCCGGCGAGGTGCTGTTCGACGTCCAATCGATGCCGGACTACGGCGCGCTGGCGGGCCGCAAGCTCGACGAGCAGTTGGCCGGCGCCCGCGTCGCCGTCGATGCGCATAAGAGGAATCCGGCTGACTTCGTGCTGTGGAAGCAGTCATCAGAAGACGAGCCGGGCTGGGACAGCCCATGGGGCCGGGGACGGCCGGGCTGGCACATCGAGTGCTCGGCGATGAGCGCGGCCTATCTCGGCGACGTCTTCGACATCCATGGCGGCGGCCTCGACCTGATCTTCCCGCATCATGAGAACGAGATCGCGCAGTCGCGCTGCGCCCATGGCACGCCCGCGATGGCGAACTACTGGATGCACAACGAGTTCGTGCAGGTCGAGGGCGCGAAGATGTCGAAGAGCCTCGGCAACTTCGTCACCATCCGCGATCTGCTGGCTGATTGGCCGGGCGAGGTGCTGCGCCTCAACATGCTGAAGATGCACTACCGCTCGCCGGCCGACTGGACCCTGAAGGGCGTCGAGGAGAGCGCGCGCACGCTCGATGACTGGTACCGTGTCGCGGCCGATGCGCCAGGCGACAAGCCAGCCGAAGCCGTCCTCGCGGCGTTGTCGGATGATCTCAATACGCCGCTGGCGATTGCGGAGTTGCATGCACTGCGCGGCCGCGCGGCAGCTGGCAGCGATGATGACCGTGCGGCGTTCGCGGGCTCGTTGCGCTTCCTCGGCTTCCTGTCGGAGAGCGCCGCGCAATGGGAAAGCCGCAAGCAAGCGGCGAGCGGTGTCGACGCCGCCAAGGTCGATCAACTGATCACGGCCCGCACCGAGGCCCGCGCCCGCAAGGACTTCAAGGAGTCCGATCGCATCCGCGACGAGCTCGTGGGGATGGGCGTCGTCATCAAGGACGGCAAGGGCGCCGACGGCAAGCCGGTGACGACCTGGGAGATCGCGCGATGACGAGACCCAACACATTCGCGTTGCGGCCATTCCTTCCCGCCGACACGCCGATGCTGGCGGCGATCTTCGCTGCCAGCGTCCAGGACCTGACCGGCGATGACTATGGCGAGGCGCAGCAGGAAGCCTGGATTGCAGTCGCCGATGACGAGGAGGGCTTCGGCAAGAAGCTCGCCTCCGAGCTGACCCTGATCGCGACCCTGCAAGGCTCGCCGGTCGGCTTTGCGTCGCTGAAGGACAACGCGGCGATCGACATGCTCTACGTCCACCCCAGCGCGGCAGGACAAGGCGTCGGCACCGTATTGTGCGACGCGCTGGAGAAGCTGGCCGGCGCCCGTGGCGCCAAGAGCCTCTCGGTCGATGCCAGCGACACCGCGGTCGAATTCTTCCGCAAGCGCGGCTACGTGGCCCAGCAGCGCAACAGCGTCAGCCTCAACGGCGAGTGGCTCGCCAACACCACGATGAAAAAGGCCTTCGAAGGCGGAGCTCAGGCATGAGCAAACAGCGCCTCTATCTGTTCGACACCACCTTGCGCGACGGCGCGCAGACCAACGGTGTCGACTTCACCTTGGCCGACAAGCAGGTGATCGCGCGCATGCTCGACGAACTCGGCATCGACTATGTCGAGGGCGGTTATCCCGGCGCCAATCCGCTCGACACCAATTTCTTCGCCGAGAGGCCGACATTCAATCACGCGCGCTTCACGGCCTTCGGCATGACGCGGCGGGCAGGGCGTTCGGTCTCGAACGATCCCGGCGTGGCCGCGCTGCTGGAAGCCAAGGCCGATGCGATCTGCTTCGTGGCGAAATCCTCGGCCTATCAGGTACGGGTCGCGCTTGAGACCACCAACGAGGAGAACCTGGCCTCGATCCGCGATAGCATCACGGCCGCAAAAGCTGCAGGCCGCGAGGTGATGCTCGACTGCGAGCATTTCTTCGACGGCTACAAGGAGAACGCGGAATTCGCGCTGGCCTGCGCCAAGACGGCTTACGATGCCGGGGCGCGCTGGGTGGTGCTGTGCGACACCAATGGCGGCACCATGCCGCATGAGATCGAAGCGATCGTCGGCGAGGTCGTCAAAAGCATTCCCGGCGATCATGTCGGCATCCACGCGCACAACGATACCGAGCAGGCTGTGGCCAATTCGCTGGCGGCGGTGCGCGCCGGCGCACGGCAGATCCAGGGCACGTTGAATGGTCTGGGCGAGCGCTGCGGCAACGCCAATCTTTGCTCGCTGATCCCGACCCTGAAGCTGAAGGGTGAGTTCGCCGATCGTTTCGAGGTCGCGGTCTCGGACCAGCAACTCGCGAGCCTGATGAAGGTCTCGCGGACGCTCGACGACATGCTCAACCGCGCCCCGAACCGGCATGCGGCTTACGTCGGCGCGAGCGCCTTCGTCACCAAGACGGGCATCCATGCGTCTGCGGTGCTGAAGGACCCGCAGACCTACGAGCATGTGGCGCCGGAAGCGGTCGGTAATCACCGCGAGGTGCTGGTCTCCGACCAGGCCGGCCGCTCCAACGTGATTGCGGCGCTGGAGCGCGGCGGGATCCCGTTCGAGAAGAGCGATCCCAGGCTGACCCGGCTGGTCGAGGAATTGAAGGAGCGCGAATTTGCGGGCTTTGCCTATGAATTCGGCGAACGCCTCGTTCGAACTGCTGGCGCGGCGCACGCTCGGCACCGTGCCGGACTATTTCCGGGTCGAGCAGTTCGACGTCAATGTCGAGCGGCGCCAAAACGCCCTCGGCGAACGCGTCACGGTGGCGCTGGCGGTGGTCAAGGTCGAGGTCGACGGCGAGCGCCTGATCTCGGCCGCTGAGGGCAACGGTCCGGTCAACGCGCTCGACGTCGCGCTGCGCAAGGACCTCGGCAAGTATCAAGGCTATATCGACGGGCTGAAGCTGATCGACTACCGCGTTCGTATCCTCAATGGCGGCACCGAGGCCGTCACGCGGGTCTTGATCGAGAGCGAGGATGAAAAAGGCGAGCGTTGGACCACGGTCGGCGTGTCGCCGAACATCATCGACGCCTCGTTCCAGGCGCTGATGGATTTGGTGTTCTACAAGCTGGTGAAGTCGGACGCGCCTGCATAGGGTGGGACGTCATTCCGGGGCGCCACGAAGTGGCGAACCCGGAATTCGAGCTTTCCCGATGCGCAATTGCGCATCTGAGGTCCGGTCCTTCGGATCATCCCGGAATGACAGCAGAGAGATGGCACCATGATCGATCATGTCTCCGTCGGTGTCAGCGACCTCGATCGCGCGGCGCGATTCTATCAAGCCGCGCTGGCGCCGCTCGGCCTGACGCGGCTGGTGACGCGGCCCGCCACCGTCGGATTCGGCAAGGCGTATCCGGAGTTCTGGATCAACTTGCGCGTCGGCATGGCGCGCGTCGCCGCCGAAAGCGGCGTCCACATCTGCCTGCGTGCGAAGACTGCGGCCGAGGTCGATGCCTTTCATGCCGCTGCGCTCGACGTGGGTGGCACATCCGACGGCGCGCCGGGACTGCGGCCGCATGATCGTATCAGCTACTACGCGGCGTTCGTCGTCGATCCCGACGGCAACAGGATCGAGGCGGTGACGTTTCCCACAGAGTAGTCGCCTAGAGCCGCTTGGCGATCTCGGGCGCGATTTCGGTGGCTTCCCTTGCGACACCAGCGGCTGCCTTGCGCAGCAAGGGCAGGATGTCCTCGACGCGCTCGGCCTTGAGCACGTCGATCGCGAAGCCCGGACGAATGAACTGGGTTTCCTGCATGTGTTTGAGCAGCGCGAACAGCGGTTCCCAGAAGCCGTCGATGTCGGCGAGCAGCACCGGCTTGGCATGCCGCCCGAGTTGCTTCCAGGTCAGCTGCTCGACCAGTTCCTCCAGCGTGCCGACGCCGCCGGGGAGGGCGACGAACGCATCGGAATGCTCGAACATCAGCCGCTTGCGCTCGTGCATGTCGGGCGTGACGATCAGGTCCTTCAGCGGCATCATGACCTCCTTCTTGACAAGGAAGTCCGGGATGATGCCGGTGACGTCGCCGCCATGGTCGAGCACGGCGCGCGCGACCGCGCCCATCATGCCGACCGAGCCGCCGCCATAGACGAGCCGGATGCCGTTTTCGGCAAAGCTTTTGCCGAGCGCAGTGGCGGATTTAATGAAGCTGGGGTTGGTGCCCGGGCCGGAGCCGCAATAGACACAGACGGTGCGGATTTCAGTCATTCTGCGGGTGTCGCATCGCATCGGAAGGGCGTCAAGACGGTGAAAAGACCTGATCGTTTTGCGCGAATTGACGGGAACGTTTTGCAAAGGGAACACAAATACCGCGCCGCGGCGAAAGATTCGTCTCCCTCGACGCGTGCATGCGATCATTAGACGTCCTATATCACCGTTTCACGGCAAGAATGCGCTGTCCGGCAACGAGATGCGGTCAACGCCGATCTAAGGTCTCTTGATGACTCAACCCGAACTGCCTTCGCACCCGGGCAACACGCGAAAGCCGGCGCGCACGCCATTGGAGCGGGGGACCCTGGCGGGGACCCTGACGCATCTGTGGCCCTATATCTGGCCTGGCGACCGCGCCGACCTGAAGATGCGCGTGATCTGGTCGGTGGTGCTGCTGCTCGTGGCCAAGCTTGCGACCTTGGCGGTGCCCTTTACCTTCAAATGGGCGACCGATGCGCTGACCGGCGCGAACAGCGCGCCGGTCGCGCCGTCGAGCTGGATGGTGTGGCTGATCGCTTCGCCCGTGGCGATGACCGCGAGCTACGGCGCGGTGCGCATCATCATGGCGGTGCTGACGCAATGGCGTGACGGCATTTTCGCCCGCGTGGCGATGCATGCGGTGCGCAAGCTCGCAACCATTACCTTCGTCCACATGCACGAATTGTCACTGCGCTTCCATCTGGAGCGCAAGACCGGCGGTCTGACGCGGGTGCTCGAACGCGGCCGCAATGCGATCGAGACCATCGTGCGAATGGTGATCCTGCAGCTGATCCCGACCATCGTCGAGGTCTCGCTGATATCAGCCGTGCTGCTCTGGCAATTCGACTGGCGCTACGTGCTGGTCACGCTGGCGATGGTCGCAGCCTATCTGCTCTATACGTATTACGCGACGGAGTGGCGCATCGAGATTCGCCGCCGGATGAACGATTCCGACAGCGAGGCGAACACCAAGGCGATCGATTCGCTGCTGAACTACGAGACCGTAAAATATTTCGGCGCCGAGGCGCGTGAGGCCGAGCGCTACGACCGCTCGATGGAGCGCTACGAGCGCGCCAGCGTGAAGACCTACACCTCGCTTGCGGTGCTGAATGCGGGACAGGCGATCATCTTCACCATAGGCCTGGCGGCCGCCATGATGATGTGCGCCTATGGCGTGCGCAGCGGACACAACACCGTCGGCGACTTCGTCATGGTCAACAGCATGATGATCCAGCTCTACCAGCCGCTGAACTTCATGGGCATGGTCTATCGCGAGATCAAGCAGGCCATCATCGACATCGAGATGATGTTCGGCGTGCTGTCGCGGCCTGCCGAGGTCAAGGATGCGCCGGATGCGCGGGCGCTCGTGGTCTCAACCGGCCATATCCGCTTCGACGATGTGCGCTTTGCCTATGAGGCGGATCGTCCGATCCTGAAAGGCCTGAGCTTCGAGGTGCCGGCCGGCAAGACGGTCGCCATCGTAGGTCCCTCAGGCGCCGGCAAGTCGACGATCTCGCGGCTGTTGTTCCGCCTTTACGACGTCTCGGGCGGCCGCATCCTGATCGATGGCCAGGACATCCGGTCCGTGACTCAGGCCTCGCTGCGCTCGCAGATCGGCATGGTGCCGCAGGACACCGTGCTATTCAATGATACCATCCGTTACAACATCCGCTATGGCCGCTGGGGCGCCTCCGACGCCGAAGTGGAGGAGGCGGCCAGGCTGGCGCAGATCGACGGCCTGATCCGCGTCGCGCCCCAGGGCTATGAGACTCAGGTCGGCGAGCGCGGCCTGAAGCTCTCCGGCGGCGAAAAGCAGCGGGTGGCGATCGCCCGCACCGTGCTCAAGGGCCGCCGATCCTGGTGCTGGACGAGGCAACCTCGGCGCTCGACAGCCATACCGAGCACGAGATCCAGGGCGCGCTGGAGCGGGTCTCGCGCAACCGGACCTCGCTGGTGATCGCGCACCGGCTCTCGACCATCGTTGCGGCCGACGAGATCATCGTGCTCGATCAGGGCCGGATCGCCGAGCGGGGCACCCATGCCGAGCTTCTGGTGCGCGGTGGCCTTTATGCCGGCATGTGGAACCGGCAGCGGGAGGCGGAGGAGGCCCGCGAGCGGCTGGCGCAAATGGGCGATGACGGGGAGGCGGTCGCCCGCCCGCCGGCCGAGGAGGCCGCGGAATGAGGATGCGATCCGCCTTGCAAATGATTTATTTTGACCTTTTGTCAGCGGCCACCTAACTCACTGCACGTTCGCGCCTGAAAAGGCCGGTCAAACACCAGCCCAACGAAACAGGTCATGTCGATCAGCAATTCCATTCGTGCCCAGATTCCGCCGATCCATCCCGAAGGCTATCCGTTCATCGGCGGCTTCGCGCTTGTCAGCCTGATCCTGTTCTGGATCTGGACGCCGCTCGGCTGGATCGGAAGCCTGCTCACCATCTGGTGCGCGCTGTTCTTCCGTGATCCGATCAGGGTCACTCCGCAGCGCGACGGGCTGGTGGTGGCGCCGGCCGACGGCCGGATCTCGATGATTTCGCGTGCGTTGCCGCCGGCTGAGCTCGGCCTCGGCGACCAGCCGCTGCTGCGCATCTCGATCTTCATGAGCGTGTTCAACGTCCACGTGAACCGCAGCCCCGTGGCCGGACGGATCGACCGGATCGCCTATCGCCCGGGCGCCTTCATCAATGCCGAGCTCGACAAGGCGAGCGAGGACAATGAGCGCAACTCGCTGGCGATCTCGACGCCGCACGGCCGTATCGGCGTGGTCCAGATCGCGGGCCTGATCGCGCGGCGTATCGTCTCCTTCGTCCGCGAGGGCCAGTCCGTTCGGTCCCGGCGAGCGCTTCGGCCTGATCCGCTTCGGCTCCCGTGTCGACGTCTACCTGCCCGACGGCGTCGTGCCGCTGGTCTCGGAAGGGCAGACATCGCTCGCGGGCGAGACCATCCTGGCCGATTTTAGGGTCACCGATCCGGGGCTGACCTTCCGGAGCATCTGAACCGCCGGCGGCGCCGGCATGACCCATCACAAGCCGCCTTTGCCTGTCATGGTGCAATGGGCGCCTGGAAACGGTATAGCGGTGTCATGATGGCTTTCGATCCGATCTCTCCCGAGCAACGCCAGCGCCGGTTTCGTCCGATCCCGGTGCGGATGCTGGTACCCAATGTCATCACGCTGCTGGCGATCTGTGCCGGCCTGACCGCAATCCGGCTCTCCACCGAGGGACGGATGCAGCTCGCGGTCGGCGCCATCGTATTCGCCGCGTTTCTGGACGGCATCGACGGCCGTGTCGCGCGCCTGATCAAGGGGCAGTCGAAATTCGGCGCCGAGCTCGACAGCCTGGCCGACTTCGTCAATTTCGGCGTCGCGCCGGGCCTGATCCTGTATTTCTGGCAGCTCAACGAGCTGCATGACGGCGGCTGGATTGCGGCGATGATGTACGCGATCAGCGGCGGCCTGCGGCTGGCGCGCTTCAACGCCACGATGGACGATCCGAACAAGCCGCCTTTTGCCTCGAATTTCTTCACCGGCGTGCCGGCGCCTGCCGGCGCCATCACCGTGCTGCTGCCGATCTATCTGGCATTCCTTGGCGTGCCGAAGCCGCCGGCGCTCCTGACTGCGCTCTACACGCTTTTGATCGCCTTCCTGATGGTGTCGCGGCTGCCGGTATTCTCCGGCAAGACGACGCGGATGCGGGTGCCGCCGGAGCTCGTGCTTCCGGTGTTCGTGGCTGTGGTGTTCTTCGTCGCGCTGCTGGTGGTTTATCCCTGGCAGATTCTGGCGGTCGGCTCGATCCTCTACATCATCGGCCTTCCGCTGGGCTTCAGGTCCTACCGCAAGCAGGCCGCACGCTATGCTGGAGCATCGGGGGCAAGCCGCGCGCCCGCTGCTCACGCGGCGCAGCCGGCAAGCACGCCGGCCACACCGCCTGTCGCTGCTCGTCCCGACGAGGACAGGCCGCCGGAGCGGCTGCACTGAGATAGGCGTGGGCGCATTGCAGCACCGCGCAGCCGCGTTTTGTCGGAAGCGAGTGCGTCGGATATACCGGGTAGGCCAAGGGCCGCCGTAAGTGCGGTCCATCCTGTCAGGAGAGACGCCTGTGACCAGTTATTCTGCCCCGCTTGATCCGTCCATTCTCGAAGCGCTGGCGCGCTATGACACGCCGACGATTTGCAACGCGATGGAGATCGTGGCGCCGGAGCGGCGGCTGATCGGCTTCACCACCAAGCCGCTGGTCTGCCCGTTTCCCGAGCTGCCGCCGATGGTCGGCTACGCGCGCACGGTGACGATCCGCTCGGTGCTGAAGTCCAGCCTGCCGGCAGAAGAGCAGGCGAAGCGCCGCATCGACTATTACGAATATGTCGGCACCGGCTACGGCCCGCGCATCAGCGTGATCCAGGACATTGACGGTCCCGACGTCGGCTATGGCGCGTTCTGGGGCGAGGTGCAGAGCAACGTCCACAAGGCACTCGGCTGCCTCGGCGTCATCACCGACGGCTCGGTTCGCGATGTCCCGCAATGGGCACCGGGCTTCCAGGCGCTGGCCGGCTCGATCGGCCCGTCGCATGCCTGGGTGCATGCCGAAAGCTTCGGCGGTGAGGTCCGTGTCGCCGGCATGACCGTGCGCTCCGACGATCTGATCCATGCCGACAGTCACGGTGCGATCGTGATCCCGCACGAGCTCGCGGAAAAAGTGCCGGAGGCGGCCGAGCTGTGCGGCCGCCGCGAGGCGCCGATCCTGGAGATCGCGCGCTCGAAGGATTTTTCGCTGGAGAAGCTGAAGGAAGCGCTCCGGCGCTCGGCGGAGATCCACTAACTCTCGACAGAACGGGCTTGCCGGCGTTCGGCCGCCTCCACGAGGCGGTCGATCTCCTGCATCGTCTCGACGGCGAGATAGCCGCTGGCCCGCTTCATGGCGTGTTCTTGCCGCCGAACCTGCCGATCACCATGTCCGGTTGCGGCTTGTGGCCGCCTCCGCCGGGGAGATGACGATGGACATGCAGGGCAAGACGATCTTGATCACCGGTTCGACGGACGGCGTCGGACGTTATGTCGCAGCCCAGCTTGCGGCCAAAGGCGCACACGTTCTGATCCACGGCCGCGATGCGGCGCGCGCGCAAAGCCTGATCGACGAGATCGTGCGTGGCGGCCACACCGCGCCGGTATTCTATCAGGCCGATCTGTCCGCGCTGGCCGGCGTCCGACAGCTTGCCGATGCCGTGCGGGCCGATCACGGCAAACTGGATGTCTTCGTCAGCAATGCCGGCATCGGCTCGCGCAGCATGGGCAGTGGTGAGCGGCGCGAGAGCGCCGATGGTTTCGAGCTGCGCTTCGCGGTCAATTATCTCGCAGGCTTCCTGCTCGCCCATCTGCTGCTGCCATTGTTGAAGGCGGCGGCGCCGTCGCGGATCGTCAATGTCGCCTCGCTTGGTCAGCAGCCGATCGACTTCGACGACGTCATGATCACCAGGAACTATAGCGGCGGGCGCGCTTACGCGCAGAGCAAGCTCGCACAGATCATGTTCACGATCGATCTCGCGGCCGAGCTGAAGGAGGCTGGCGTCACCGTCAACGCGCTGCATCCGGCGACCTACATGAACACCACGATGGTGCGCGAAGGCGGTGTCACGCCGATGTCGACGGTGGAGCAGGGCGGCGAGGCCATCCTGCATCTGGTCGAGGGCGACGACGTCGCCGGCCGCAGTGGATTGTTCTTCAACGGGCTGCAGGAAGCCCGCGCCAATGCGCAGGCCTATGACCAGGCCGCGCGCGACCGGCTGCGTGCGCTGAGCCGAAAATTTACGGGATTATGACGACCCGCGACGATGCGCTGTCACGTCGCCGGTGGATTGATGCCGGATCGCTCACACGGTTCGCGTGCAGCGAACCTGCGACCCTGTTTACCGATCATTATGCCTACCGGTAACCCGTCTTTAATGGCAGCCATCTAGGGTTCAGCCTACGCGGTTCCAGAACGGCCGCGGCCCGTCCAGCAGGGGCGGCGATGTCGCGTACGCGGTGGAGTTGAGTCATGGATATTACGACGGGCGTGGGGCTCGTGCTGGGCATGATCGTCATCGGGACGATCATGCTGCTGGGTGGCGATCTCGAAATGTTCTGGAGCGAACACGCCGTGATCATCATCGGCGGCGGATCGATCGCCGCCACCATGATCCGCTTTCCACTCGGCGCGATTCTGCACGGCCTGCCGCTCGGCGCCAAGTTCGCTTTTACCATGAGCAGCCTGTCCGCCCGTGATCTCGTCGACGAGCTCGCCCGCATTGCCGAGATCGCCCGCAAGCAGGGACCGGTCGGGCTGGAAAAGGTCGAGACCGACGAACCGTTCCTGGCCAAGGGCATTCGCTACGTCGCCGACGGTTACGACCTCGAATTCATCCGCGACAACCTCGAGCGCGACCGTGATAATTTCCTGATGCACCTCGACGAGGGCAGCAAGATCTACCGCGCCATCGGTGACTGCGCCCCGGCGTTCGGCATGGTCGGCACGCTGATCGGCATGGTGCAGATGTTCGCCAACATGACCGACCCGTCCAAGCTCGGCCCGTTCATGGCGACTGCGCTGCTGGCGACGCTGTACGGCGCGCTGGTGTCGAACATGTTCTGTCTGCCGATCGCCGACAAGCTGCATGGCAAGCTGCTCGACGAGGAAACCAATCGCACGCTGATCATCGATGGTATCCTCATGATCCGCGACTCCAAGAGCCCCGCCTTGGTGCGCGAGATGCTGCTGGCCTATCTGCCGGAGAAGCATCGCCACGCCGAGGGCGAGCCGGTCCCGGCCTGATCAAGCTCGGGCAGCGTTCCGGAGACCTAAGCGATGGCCAAGAAGAAGCGCGGCGATGCACATGGCGGCGGTCACGGCTGGTTCGTGACCTTCGCCGACCTCATGGGCTTGATGATGAGCTTCTTCGTCATGCTCGTCGCGTTCTCGACCATGGATAACAACAAGCTCAAGATCGTCGCCGGCTCGATGCGCGATGCCTTCGGCGTGCAGACCGAGTTGCGGTACTCCGGCATCGTCGAATCCGACGGCCTGCCGACCCGGCCGCGGCTGAAGAACGCCGCCCACGTCTCGCCCGATGAAACCTCGAACACGCCGAGCCCCGAGCAGGAAGAGAAGCAGTACACCAACGGCGCGAAGATCAAGACCGATCGTGAGTTTGCGCTGGCCTCGGCGTCGCTGCGCCAGGCGTTGCAGGACATGCCGGAGATGACGGAGATCTCCAAGCACATCATGTTCGAGGAGACCAAGGAAGGGCTCAATCTCGAGATCGTCGACCAGGACGGCCGCTCGATGTTCGCCGACGGCTCCAAAGTGCCCTATGATCGCACGAGGCGGCTGATCGAGAAACTCGCCGCGCCGCTCAAGGCGACCCCGCTACGTGTCCAGATCACCGGCCACACCTCGGCGGGCTTCGTCCCCAACAAGAGCGACTATGGCGCATTCGATCTGTCGGCCGATAGGGCCAACGCCGTGCGCCAGATCCTCGAACGCGAAGGGCTGCCGCCGAGCCACATCTTTGCCGTCTCCGGCAAGGCCGATACCCAGCCGCTGTTCCCGGACGATCCCTCGCTGTCGGCCAATCGTCGCGTCACCATCACCTTGATGCGTGAAGATCCGCCGCTGCCGCCCAATCTGAAGCCGTAGCGCTGCATCTCCAGCAAGCCTCAGATTCCAGTGCGGCTTTAAATTATGGAGTCCGATCGCGCGCGCGAATAAGCCGACCGGACCTCAAAGGCTCCCCACGCGTGCGGCGGATCTGACATTCGCTTCGGTAACGTCTGCGCCCTTTGGGAGGGGCGGACGCCATGAAGCAAGTGCTTTCTGCATCTAAGCCGAGGAACCAAGGTCTACTATGGGAGATACTTGACCTGAGGCTACGATGCGTCCAAACGCGCCGGGCCAGACAGGGGAAGAAGCGTTCTCAAGCGACATGACGGCCAGTGCCACATCGACCGAAGGACGCGAAGCCACGAGCACATCGGGGTTCTGGGCCCTGACGCTCGGCAGCATCGGCGTCGTGTTCGGCGATATCGGCACCTCGCCGCTTTACGCCTTTCGCGAGGCCGCCACCGGTGCCGCTCAGGGCCAGCCGGTCTCGCGGATCATCGTGCTCGGCGTGCTCTCCCTGATCCTGTGGTCGCTGTTTATCGTGGTCACCGCCAAATATGTGCTGCTGCTGTTGCGGGCCGACAACAATGGCGAGGGTGGAACATTATCCCTGATGGCTCTCGGCCAGCGGGCATTAGGGCGGCGAAGCCTGTTCCTGCTGGCGCTGGGCGTCGTCGGCGCCTCGATGTTCATTGGCGACTCCATGATCACGCCGGCGATTTCGGTGCTCTCGGCTGTCGAAGGCTTGAAGCTCGCGACACCCGCGCTCCAGCATTACGTCGTGCCGTTGACGGTTTTCATCCTCGTCTCGCTGTTCGCAGTTCAGAGCAAGGGAACGGCGCTGGTGGCGTCCGCCTTCGGCCCCGTGATGGTCATCTGGTTTACGAGCCTGGCCGCGATGGGGATCGTCCATATCAGTGACGATCCTTCCGTGCTCGCGGCGATCAATCCGTATTATGGGGTGAAGTTTCTGCTCTCGCATGGGGCGATTGGTCTGGTCACGCTAGGGGCCGTGTTTCTCGCCGTGACCGGCGGTGAAGCGCTCTATGCGGATCTCGGCCATTTCGGCCGCAAGCCGATCCAGTCGGCCTGGCTGTTCTTCGTGCTGCCATCGCTGCTGATCAACTATTTCGGACAGGGCGCCCTGGTGCTGTCCGATCCCGGCGCCATCGAGAATTCGTTCTACCGGATGGTGCCGGACCTGCTGCTGCTGCCGCTGGTGGGGCTCGCGACGGCTGCGACCGTGATCGCGAGCCAGGCCGTGATCACCGGCGCCTATTCGCTGGTTAGCCAAGCGGTGCAACTCGGCCTGCTGCCACGTTTCGAGGTCCGGTATACGTCGGAGACCCATGCCGGACAGATCTATCTGCCGCGCGTGAACCGGCTGCTGCTGATGGGCGTCATGCTGCTGGTTCTCCTGTTCCGGACCTCCAGCAATCTCGCTTCCGCCTATGGCATTGCCGTTTCCACCACCATGGTCGCTGACGGCATCATGGGTTTCGTGGTGATCTGGAAGCTGTGGAATCTGCGCGCGGCCGTGGCCGCGGCGGTCATCACTCCTTTCGTCATCGTCGACATGACGTTCTTCAGCGCCAACCTGCTCAAGCTCCTGGAAGGAGCCTGGGTGCCGCTGCTGTTCGGTGCTGCGATGATCGTGACGATCTGGTCCTGGCGGCGCGGCACGGCGATCCTGATGCTCAAGACGCGCAAGATCGAAGTCCCGCTCAACGACTTGATCGTGAGCCTGGAGAAGCGGCCTCCGCACGTCGTGAAGGGGACTGCGGTGTTTCTCACCAGCGATCCCGCCTCGGTGCCGACCGCCTTGCTGCACAATCTGAAGCACAACAAGGTGCTGCACGAGCACAATGTGATCCTGACCATCGAGACGGCGCAGACCCCGCGGGTCGATCTGGCGGAGCGCGTCCGCATGGAGAAGGTCAGCGACAAGTTTTCCAAGGTGCGGTTGCGCTTCGGCTTTATGGAATCGCCGAATGTGCCCAGGGCGCTTGCGGTGGCGCGCAAGCTCGGTTGGCAGTTCGACATCATGTCGACGTCGTTTTTCGTGTCGCGCCGCTCCCTGAAACCCTCACCCCAGTCTGGCATGCCGGCTTGGCAGAACCATCTATTCATTGCGCTTAGCCGGTCGGCCAACGACGCGACGGATTATTTTCAGATTCCGACCGGCCGGGTGGTCGAGGTTGGTACCCAGGTAACGATATGACCGATGGCCGCTCAGGAGCCCTTAAGATATGCGTTATTGCAAGGCGATGGCTCAAAATAGGGCTAGGCTATGCAACGAGCGCAGGGCTATAAGCCGCGTCGCATTGCACATGGTGCCGTGACAGCATTTTGAGGCCCTGCTTTCCATGATGAGTAACGTCGCAGCTCCCGCCGCGGAAACGCCGCCGGCGGCCAACGGGCATGCCGAAGCCCATTCCACCGCCAGTTTCGCGGCGCTGACGCTAGGCAGCATCGGCGTGGTCTATGGCGACATCGGCACTAGCCCGCTTTACGCTTTGCGCGAAGCCGTGAATGCAGCGAGCGCTGGCGGCCAGGTGACGCCCCAGGCGGTCCTCGGCGTCATTTCCCTGATCCTGTGGGCGCTGATCGTGGTGGTGACGCTCAAATACGTCGTGATCCTGCTCCGCGCCGACAATAATGGCGAGGGTGGGACCCTGGCCCTGATGGCGCTGGCGCAGCGTGCCGTCACCACGGCCGCCGGCACGATCGTCCTGCTCGGTATCATCAGCGGCGCCTTGTTCTATGGCGACGCCGTGATCACGCCGGCGCTGTCGGTGCTGTCGGCCGTGGAAGGCATCAAGCTGGTCACGGCAGCGTTCAATTCCTACGTGGTGCCGCTGACGGTCGTCATTCTGGTGCTGCTGTTCGCGGTGCAGTCGCGCGGCACCGCGAAGGTCGCCGCCTTCTTCGGCCCGATCATGCTGATCTGGTTCCTGGTGATCGGGATCGCGGCATTCCCGCCGATATTCCGCCGGCCCGAGGTGCTGTGGGCCTTCAATCCGCTCCATGCCGTGTCGTTCATGCTCAACCACGGCATCATCGGTTTCATCACGCTGGGCGCCGTCTTCCTGGCGGTGACCGGCGCCGAGGCCCTCTATGCCGACCTCGGCCATTTCGGCAAACGGCCGATCCAGACGGCCTGGCTGTTCATCGTGCTGCCGTCGCTGGCGCTGAACTATCTGGGGCAGGGGGCGATCGTGATCTCTGACCCCAAGGCGATCGAGAACCCGTTCTTCCTGATGTTCCCGGACTGGCTCCTGATCGCGATGGTCGCGCTCGCCACCGTCGCCACCGTGATCGCGAGCCAGGCCGTCATCACCGGCGCTTATTCGCTGACCCGGCAGGCGATCCAGCTCGGCCTGTTGCCGCGCTTCGAGATCCGCCACACCTCGGAGGCCCATTCCGGTCAGATCTACATCCCGCGCATCACCAGGCTGCTGCTGATCGCCGTGATCCTGCTGGTCTTGATGTTCAAGTCGTCGAGTGCGTTGGCTTCGGCCTATGGCATCTCCGTCACCGGAACGATGGTGGTCACGGCGATGATGGGCTTCGTCGTGATCTGGAAGGTCTGGAAGTGGTCGCCGTTCGCGGCCGCGGCGCTGATCGCGCCGTTCCTGTTCCTCGACCTGACCTTCCTCGCCGCGAACCTGCTCAAGGTGCTGGAAGGCGGCTGGGTGCCGCTCGCGCTCGGCGGCTTCGTGATGACCCTGATGTACACCTGGCGGCGCGGCAGCCGGCTGTTGTTCGAGAAGTCGCGCAAGCTGGAATTCCCGCTCGCCGACCTCGTCTCGATGCTGGAGAAGCGGCCGCCGCAGCGGGTACCCGGCACGGCCGTGTTCCTGACCAGCGATCCCCTGAGCGCACCGACCGCGCTGATGCACAGTCTCAAGCACTACAAGGTGCTCCATGAGAAGAACGTCATTCTGACCATCGAGACCGCGCCGACCCCGCGCATCGATCCGTCCGAGCGTGTCCGCCTCGAGCAGGTGAGCCCGACCTTTTCCAAGGTGGCGCTGAAGTTCGGCTTCATGGAATCGCCGAACGTGCCGCGGGCGCTGGCGATCGCGCGCAAGCTCGGCTGGCAGTTCGACATCATGTCGACCTCGTTCTTCCTGTCGCGCCGCGCCCTGAAGCCGGCCGCACATTCCGGCATGCCGCGCTGGCAGGATCATCTGTTCATCGCGCTGAGCCGCACCGCCAACGACGCCACCGACTACTTCCAGATCCCGAGCGGACGTGTGGTCGAGGTCGGCACGCAGGTGACGATTTGACGGGAACGAGCTGACGGCTGCGCCGCATGGTGCGCCGTGCCGGGCATGCGACGGTGACGCTTGATTTTTCACGCGCCCGGGGCGAGTTTCTCGGCCGGAGAAGGCGCGGGGATCGCCCCAGGGATCAAGGTTGGAGGATAGCGTGGCAACGGTGCACGATTTGACGCCGCAGGACGTGGCGCAGGGGATCGCGGAGGGACGCTATCTTCTCGTCGACGTCCGCGAGCCGAATGAGGTCGCTGTGGAAGCCTATCCGGACGGCGTCGTTGTTCCCCTGTCGACCTTCGATCCGCAGGCCATTCCTGATCCTGCCGGCAAGGAGGTTGTGTTCGCCTGCCGCTCGGGCAAGCGCTCCGTGACCGCCTCCATGGCGGCGCAGTCGGCGGGCCTGTCCTATGACAAGCATCTGGCAGGCGGCATGCTCGGCTGGAAGGCCGCGGGCCTGCCGACCAAGACCGGCGGCTGACAGCTCACTATGATCTCCCAGAACAAGGTCTTTGCGGACCTTCCCGTCACCATTTTCGAGGCGATGTCGCAGCTCGCGCGCGACAACAACGCGATCAATCTCGGCCAGGGCTTTCCCGACGATCCGGGGCCGGAGGACATCAGGCGCGCCGCCGCCGACGCGGTGCTGGACGGATACAACCAGTATCCGTCGATGATGGGCCTGCCGGAGCTGCGTCAGGCGATCGCCTCGCATTACGCACACTGGCACAAGCTCGATCTCGATCCGATGAGCGAGGTGATGGTGACCTCCGGCGGCACCGAGGCGCTGACATCGGCGATCCTGTCGGTGGTCGAGCCCGGCGACGAGGTGATCTGCTTCCAGCCGGTCTATGATTCCTATCTGCCGATCATCCGCCAGGCCGGCGGCGTTCCGAAGCTGCTGCGGCTGGAGCCGCCGCATTGGCGGATGTCGGAGGAGATGCTGCGTTCCGCCTTCAGCCACAAGACCAAGGCGGTGCTGTTCAACAATCCGCTCAACCCGGCTGCGGTGGTGTACCCGCGCGAGGATCTCGAATTGCTGGCGCGCTTCTGCCAAGAGTTCGATGCGGTCGCGATCTGCGACGAGGTGTGGGAGCACGTCACCTTCGACGGCCGCGAGCACATTCCGCTGATCACGATTCCCGGCATGCGGGACCGCACCATCAAGGTGGGTTCGGCCGGCAAGATCTTTTCACTTACGGGCTGGAAGATCGGCTTCGTATGCGCGGCGCCGCATCTGCTGCGCGTGGCTGCGAAGGTGCACCAGTTCCTCACCTTCACCACCGCGCCGAATCTGCAGGTCGCGGTGGCCTACGGACTATCGAAGCCCGACGACTACTTCCTCAACATGCGCGCGGAGCTGGAGAAGAGCCGCGATCGCCTGACCGCGGGTCTTAAAAGTCTCGGCTTTCCCGTGCTGAAGTCGCAGGGCACTTACTTCCTCACGGTCGATCTGTCGCCGCTGGGCCTGAATGAGACCGATGAAGCATTCTGCCGCCGCATCACAACCGACTACAAGGTCGCGGCGATTCCGGTCTCGGCGTTCTATGAGCAGAACCCGGTGACGTCGGTGGTGCGGTTCTGCTTCGCCAAGAAGGATGTAACGCTCGACACCGCGCTCGAGCGTCTCTCCGATGCCATTCATCGCCGCTAGAGGCTCGACGATATGGCTCGCGGCAGCAACTGGCATTTTCTCGTTCTCGCTGCCGCTGCGCTGACGCTTTTGGTGCAGCCCTCGCGCGCCGAGGAGCGCGTGGTCAATTTCTACAACTGGTCGAACTACATGGCGCCGGGAGTCCTGGAGGACTTCACCAAGGAGACCGGCATCAAGGTGGTGTACGACACCTTCGACGCCAACGAGACGCTGGAGACGCGGCTGCTGGCCGGCAAGTCGGGATACGACGTCGTCGTGCCTACGGCCTACTTCCTGCAGCGCCAGATCAAGGCAAAGATCTTCCAGCCGCTCGACAAGTCGAAGCTGCCGAACCTGAGCAACGCCTGGCCCGTGGTGACGCAGCATCTGGCGACCTACGATCCCGGCAACGTCTACGCCGCCAACTACATGTGGGGCACGACCGGCATCGGCTACAACGTCAAGGCAGTCGAGAAGAAATTCTCGGCCCCGGCGCCAAGATCGACAGCTGGGACTTGGTGTTCAAGCCGGAGAACCTCGCGAAATTCGCGGATTGCGGCGTCCATATGCTGGATTCCGCCGACGATATCTTTCCCGCCGCGCTGAACTATCTCGGGCTCGATCCGAATTCGACCAAGCAGGCCGACCTGCAGAAGGCGGCCGATATCGTCGGCAAGATCGCGCCTTATGTGCGGAAGTTTCACTCCTCCGAATATTTGAGTGCGCTCGCGACCGGCGAGATCTGCCTGGTCGTCGGCTGGTCCGGCGACATCATGCAGGCAAGGAGCCGCGCCGAGGAGGCCAAGAACGGCGTCGAGATCGGCTATGCAATCCCGAAAGAGGGGGCGCAGATGTTCTTTGACAATCTCGCGATCCCGGCCGACGCGCAGCATGTGGCGGAAGCCTACGCACTGATCAACTACCTGTGCCGGCCCGATGTGGCTGCCAAGAACTCCGACTTCCTGTCCTATGCCAATGGCAATCTGGCGAGCCAGAAGCTGATCGCGCCGAAGATCATCAACGACAAGAACATCTACCCGGATGACGCGACGCTTGCGAAGTTGTTCGTCATCACCGCGCGCGATCCGGCGACCCAGCGCATCATCAACCGGCTCTGGACGAGGGTGAAGACGGGGCGGTGACTTCCTGCGTCATTGCGACGAGCAAAGCGACGAAGCAATCCAGAATCTTGCTGCAGTCCCGGATTGCTTCCGCCGTCGCCCTTCGGGTTATGGCGAACACGTCGCTTCGCTCGCAATGACGTTTGATGCTAACTGGCCATCCGGTGCATCGCGCAGAGCTTGTTGCCGTCGGGGTCGCGCAGATAGGCCAAATAGAGCTTGCCTGCCGAACCTTCGCGTACGCCCGGGGGATTTTCACAGGACGTTGCGCCGGCGGCGATACCGGCCGCGTGCCAGGCGTCGGCCTGTTCAGGCGATTTGCATGCAAAGCCGATCGTGCCGCCGTTGGCGGGCGTCGCCGGCTCGCCGTTGATCGGCTTCGAGACCGAGAAGATGCCGGTCGGGGTAATGTAGAAAATCCGGTGGCCATCGACCCTGGCGGGTCTCACGTCAAGCGTCCCGAGCAGCTTGTCGTAAAATACCTTGGCCTTGTCGAGATCGTTGGTGCCGACCATCACGTGTGAAAACATCCCGCACTTCCTCCTCTATGCCTCCGAGACCGGAGTACATTTCCGTTGCGTCTTGCGGAGCATCGCTCCGTGCATTCGGCGGCAGGGCCTTTCGGCTCCCGCCGCACGTCTAGGGTAGCGAGAGGCGGAGAGCTGTGTAAGTACTTTATTGCAAGAGGTCGAAGGCAGGGAGCATGGCGTGCTCCGATGCATCTTCCTTGCGGAGGAATTTTCCCCGGTTGTTTACCGCCACCGCCGGTGCAGCCAAAGCCACTGTTCCGGGTATTCGCGGATCCAACCCTCGATCACGGAGGTGATCGCCTGCATGGTGCCCTGGATGTCGATCTCGCCGTTGGCGTCACGCACCGGCTTGACCTCTTCCGACAGCTCGGCGCGGAAGCGATGGCCGGGCAGGCGGATGATGCGCACGCCGTGCACCGGGCATTCGATCTGCCGGAGCAGCCGCGCCAATGTCGGATTGGCGCGGGTCTTGCGGCCGAAGAAGGTCACCTCGACGCCATTGGTCCACCACTGATCGACCAGCATCGCAACGTGTTGCCCGTTCTTGAGCGCTTCAGCGAGCTGGAGCGGCGCGTTGCGACCGGCCGGGATCAGCGTGCCCATCTTCACCTGCCGCATCTCCTGAATGATGCGGTCCGCGGAGGCGATGTTCGGCTTGCGGTAAAGGATCGCAGTATCGAGCCTGTGAGCGACGGCGGCGAGCGCCGGCATTTCCCAATTGGCCAGATGGCTCGCGAAGATCAGCGCCGGCTTGCCGTCGAGGCGAAGTTGGTGGAACAGCTCATGGGTGCGATCGGACAGTTCGATCCGGCTGGTCTCGGGCTGCGCCTCGACATAGTCCCAGATCCTGTCGATATGGGCGAACTCGGCGCCGACCCGGCCGAGATTGTCCCAGACGCCGGCGAGAATGGCGTCGATCTCCTGCGGAGATTTCTCCGGGAAGGCTTTGGTAAGATTGTCACGGCCGATCCGCTGCTCGCGTAAGCGGGGGCCGATCAGCTGCGCGATCCGCCCGAACAGGTCCGCGGTCTTGACCGGATCGAAATTGCGGGTGGTGCGCAGCATGCCGACCGTGAGCGCGCCCACGACCGATGAACCGAGCGACTTCGAGGCCTGGCGAAACCGGGCCTTGGTCTGGGCCAGCAGAGTCATGTCGGTCGACGAGATCCAATCAAGCCGGTTCGCGGGTCAGGATCAGCGAAGCGTTCTGGCCGCCGAAGCCGAACGAGTTCGACATCACCGCGGTGACGCGCGCATCGCGAGCCTTGTTGCCGACGACGTCGAACAGGATCGCAGGATCCGGCACCTCGTAGTTGATGGTCGGCGGAATCCGCTGGTGCTCGAGCGTCAGCAGCGAGATGATCGCTTCGACCGCGCCGGCGGCCGAGATGGTGTGGCCGACCATCGACTTGTTCGAGGAGACCGGCACCTTGCCGGTGTGCTCGCCGAACACGGCGGACACGCCGACATATTCCATTTTGTCGTTTTCCGGCGTCGCGGTGCCGTGGGCGTTGATGTGGTCGATCTGCTCCGGCGCCATGCCGGCGTCGTCGAGCGCCTTGCGGATGCAGCCGATGATCGGCTTGCCGTCCGGCGAGGAGCGGGTGCGATGGAAGGAATCGGTGAGCTCGCCGCAACCGGCGACGACGCCGAGAATGCTGGCGCCGCGTGCGACCGCAGCGTCATAGCTTTCGAGCACCAGCGCACCGGCGCCTTCCGCCATCACGAAGCCGTCGCGGTTCTTCGAGAACGGTTTTGAGGCGCCCTGTGGCGGATCGTTCTGGGTGGAGAGGGCCGAGAGCAGCGAGAAGCGCACCAGGCCTTCCGGGTTGACCGAGCCTTCGGTCGCCGCACACAGCGCGACATCGGTCTCGCCGCGGCGGATCGCCTCGACGCCGAGCTGGATCGCGGTGGCGCCGGACGCGCAGGCGGTCGACAGCGAGATCGGCGAGCCCTTGGTGCCGAACGTCTCGGAGAGATAGTCGGCGACCGAGCCGAACTGGAAGCGGTGATGATAGGGCTTGAACTTGCCGCCGCCGCAGACCTTGAGCAGGTCGTCATAGCTGAAATCGGTGCCGCCGACCGCATGCGCCAGTTCCAGCCGCTGCGGCCATTCGATCTCGACCGGCGCCACCGCCAGGAACAGCGGGCCGGGGAAGTCGCCCTTGCGGCCGACACCGGACTGGGCGATCGCTTCCTCGACCACCAGATGCGCAAGCCGCTCGGCAAGGCCTGTCGAGGTGAAGGGATCGACGGGCACGAAATCGACCGTGCCGGCCATCGTCGTCTTCAGCCCGTCAATTGGGAAGCGGCTGATGGTACGGATGCCGGATTCGCCGGCCACCAGCTTGGCCCAGTTGTCGGTCTTGCCGCCGCCGAGCGAGGTGGCGACACCCATGCCGGTGACGACCACGATGGGACGTCCGAACTTATCGCGTGCTGCAGTCATGATGTCCCCGTCGCGTGGTAGTGCGGCAGCGCCGACTTGTTATTTCACCGCCTCGACCAAGGCCATGCCTTCGCCGCGGTAGTGTCCAGCCCCAACGACCACAATCTGGGTGGGCGCGTCCTTCATTTCAATCTCGACCCCGGTGGAATCGCCTGAAGGGAACAGGGCGCCGCGCGAGATCGACAGCGCGGCGAGCGCGAGGCCGAGCGCGAACTGCGTTTCCATGGTGTGACCGAAGCGGGTGCCGCTGGCGCGCACCGGAACATCCCGGTGTTTTTCCAGGAACGCGCGCTCTTCCGAAGTGACCGGCTCCGCGCCCGTGGCGCCGGTGATGATGGCGGTGCGGCCATCATGCGGTCCGACCGCCGACCACAGCTTCTCCAGCGCCGTGGTCACGGCTCCCGGCTCCCGGCGCTTGGCGCGATCGGCAACAACGCTGGTCAGGCGCGCGAACGGCTTGGCGCCGCGGGCCAGCGCATGCGCCTTGGACTCGATCACCAGGAAGGCGCCGGCAGAGCCGAGCGCGAAGCCTGAATGCTCCTTGCGATCCCAGACCGGCGCAAAACGGTCCTTCAGATTGTAGTCGCCGAATTCATAGAGAACCAAAAGGTCCTTGCGCTCGCCATTGTGCGAGCCGCCGACCAGCGCGATATCGCTCTGGCCGCCGGCGATCCGCGCCAGCGCGATGCGCGCAGCGTCTACTGCCGCGACTTCTTCGCCCATGAAGGTACGCGAGGTGCCGCAGACGCCGTGCGAAATGGCGATGTTGCCGGCCAGCAGGTTGGAGAGCTGTGCCAGGAACAAGGTCGGGCGGAGGTCGCTCATCAGCCGCTCATTGAGGAAGCCAGGGGAAAAGTTGCCCTTGGCTTCTGCATTGAGCACGGCGGTGTCGACAGAGATATCGCGCTCGCCGCCGCCGGCGGCGACGATCATGTCCATCCGCGACAGGATGTCCTTGTTGCCCTTGAGTCCGGCGGAATCCAGCGCAAGGCCGGCCGCGTAGGTGCCGATGCGCTGCCAGGCCTCCATCTGACGCTGTTCCTTCTTGGGGATCTGCGTCTCGAGGTTCACCGGTGCCCAGGGATGCACGACGTAGGGCGCAAAGCCCTTTTCGTCGACATTGATGCGGCCCGCGTTGAGGGCTTCCCAATTCGCATCGAGGCCTTCGCCGAGCGACGTCGCCAGTCCAATGCCGGTGATCCAGACCTCGACCGGATCTGTCGTCGCGGAAGTCGTCTCAGTCATGGCAGCAGGGCCTGTTGCGGAAAGCCGATGCGCTTGGCTTCGGCATCCATGTGTCCGCGCAGTTCAGGGTTGGGGAAGGGCACATGGCTGAAGGTAATGGTCGCATTCGAGCGCAGCTTGCCGCCGACCTTCACCCGCGCCTCGGTCATGGCGTAGCCCGAGCCTTCGTGCAGCACGTTCGCTTCGACCGTCAGCACCTCGCCGGGAGAGACGAAGCCGCGCATCTTGGCTTCCTTGACCGCGGCCAGGAACGGCATGCGCTCGAACTTCATCAGCGCCAGCAACAGCCAGCCCGAGGTCTGCGCCATCAACTCGATCAGAAGCACGCCGGGCATGATCGGGTAGCCCGGGAAATGCCCTTCGAAGATCGTGTTCTGGGTGGGAACCGTCGTCTCGACCGTGATCGTCTTCTCGTCCAGCTTGAGGTCGAGAATGCGGTCGATGAGCTTGAAATATTCAATCTGCATGGCGGGGCGCTCACGCGCCCTTGGCGGCGACCAGCTCGTCGATGCGGGCGCAGAGGTTCTTCAGCACGAAATACTGTTCGGTGCTCGCCTTGCCGTCATTGACTTCCTGGGTCCACTTTTCCAGCGGCAGCTTGATGCCGAACGCCTTGTCGATCGCAAAGGCGATGTCGAGGAAATCGAGGCTGTCGATGCCCAGATCGTCGATGGCGTGGCTATCCGGCGTGATCGTGTCGCGCGGGATGTCGCAGGTTTCAGCGATGATCGTGGCGACCTGATCGAATGTGGAGGACATCACTAAGCCTTTGATATATTGGAGATAATTCCGGTTTTGCGCAACGAGAGGGCATCGCGGCCCGAATGTCCGGTGTCGTACCCTGGTCCCGTCGTCCGGGAGTTGAGTGCCCGTATATCGGAGCGCCGCGGCGAGTTCAATGGAGGCGGAGGACCGACCACGCAGCCGGGGCGAGCTGCCCCCAGCCATCGCCTCGCCCGGCCGGCGTCACCATCGGGGGGACCAGCCGGAGTTTATGCTCTCAGGGCATATAAGGCTCGGTAAGGACGCGCGCGCAATCGTGCCGACCCGTGAGCACGCAATCCTGGGTCTTGCGGAGGTCGGCGATGCTCATCGCAAGCCAGATACCGATCGCGGTCAGCGCCACCGTGAAGGCGAAGGCCGCGATGTTGGCGAGGATGCGGTGGCGGAAATCGTCCGGCGTTTGGCGTGGCTGCTCGTAACGCGACAGATCGAGGACGTCCGGCCGTACCTCGTCGCGACGATGAAATGGGACCGGTGGTCCACCACCGGCAACGACCCGCTGCTGCAGCGCACTGCGCGGCCGGAACGGCAGCACACGATGATCGTCCTCCGCTGCAATGGGCCTCTGGGTCTTCATCGAAATCAACTCCGCTATTTTGATTGTATCATGTGCGCTGAAAGCCTCACCAAAAAACTTCGTCATGGCAGAGGTGCATGGACATCCAGGTTCGACCTTGAGATGCAAAGACCGGTACCTCGGGTCTCGCGTCAGGTTTCTTGGGTGTCGTGAAACCGGCCATAGTCGATCCTGATCCGGCCGTCGGCATCGGAGGCATCGAGGATGTCGGCGTAGCGGTGGCCGAAACGAATGACGGGGTGATCGTATGACTGGCGGGCATGGACCGTTTGCGCTGCAACAACGTCGTACCCCGTGACGACGACCACGAGCGAGGCGCTGGCGGCTGCGAGCTCCTCGGCAGTCATGCCGTAGAGGGGACTCGCTTCGTCGATCACGTGATGGATCGTCCAGCTCAACGCCAGCGCGGGCATTTCGTTGCGCAACAGCGGCAGCTCGTAGAAGCGGCGAAACGGCATCCCCTCCTGCGTGACGACGTTCTTGAAGAGCCACAACTTGGCGGTGGCATTGCCGATCAGGTTCTGCCGCTCGTTGGCCAGGCGGATCATCAGCGTCGGTCGCCCTTCATGATCCGAGATCACCGGATACTGGGCAAACAGCAGGCGAGCCTGCGGTCGCGAGAAGCGGGAGAAGATCAGTCCGGTCATCAACGACATCGAGAAGATGCCGGTGAACAGCTCGATCGTCGCGACGAAGTGACCGTAATGCGTCTGCGGATGCATGTCGCCATAGCCGGCCGTCGAGAGTGTCTCGATGCTGAAATAGAAATAATCGATGTAGTCGCCGCCTGGCACATTCGAGATCGGCTGGTTGGCGAACCAGAGATTGCCCAGCCAGTAGAGCAGTCCAAACCCGGCATTGAATAGGAGAAACAGGACGGCTGCGCCGGCGATGAAGGCCGGCCATGACGCCGTCATGCAGCGGTGGCTGATATCGGCCCAGAAGTTGAGCTGAAGCCCCTCACTGATGATCTCACGCCCGCCGATCCGAACCACGCGCTGCCGCGCGATCCGGTCGTGATGCTCATTCGCAGCTTTCTTCAACATTCCCGCCAATCACCACTATCGTTGTCAGCAAGACCATCTCGCCCGTCCGAGACGCCTTGAACGCTGGTCGTATCATGCCATAATTGCGCCAATGAACGCGCAAAATCGATGCGCGACGAGCGGAGCCGCAAACCATGTCCAACACGCGCGAGCCAAGCCTGCATCCGGTCCCGATCTTGTCGCTGCGGCCGACGCAGATGACGGTGGGGATGCGCGAGGTGAAGGAGAAGCGCCAGCGCTGGCGCGAGCACAAATCAGAAAAGAAGAAGGCCGAACTGCTCGGCCGACACATGATCCCGGTCGTGCATGGGCCCGACGAACGCTACTACGTGGTCGACCATCACCATCTGGCGCGGGCGCTGCACGACGAAGGCGTCAAGGACATCCTGGTTACCATCATCGGCGATCTCACCATGGTCGAGCGCGATGCGTTCTGGGGCGTGATGGACAACAAGCGCTGGGTCTATCCTTACGACGCCAAGGGCGAGCGCCGGCACTTCAAGGATCTGCCGAAGTCCATGGCCGATCTGAAGGACGATCCGTTCCGCAGCCTGGCCGGCGAGCTGCGCCGGGCCGGCGGTTTTGCCAAGGACACCACGCCGTTCAGCGAATTCTTGTGGGCCGATTTCCTGCGCCGGAAGATCTCGCGGAAGGCGGTAGAGGACAATTTTGCAGGCGCCATGGAAAAGGCGCTCGCCTTCGCCAAGGGGCATGATGCGGTCTATCTGCCCGGTTGGTGCGGCCCGGCGTCAGACGATTGAAGCCTGCTGACGCTCGCGCCTGTTTCGCCAACAGGTCCGTCAGGTCAGTTCGTCCGAGCAGAGCAGAGCGGTCAGGGCGTATTCAGACGATTGCCGAGCAATGCGCTGCTGCGACCCGCCAATGTTCGTCCGTGGCTTCCCAGACGCGTGTATAGGCGAACGTAGCTGAAAAGCTCTGACCGTCGTAGGCGCCGGCAACCTCGGCGACCAGCGTCACGACGGCGCCCGTTCCGGACGGTCGCACCCGCTGGTCGGAAATATCGATCCGTTCGATTTTGAGGCGCCCGGATTTGTGCGTGGCCAGATCGTCCGCCTTGGTCATCCGGTGTCCGGTGTGATCGGTGAAGACGAGGTCGTCCGCCAGCAGCGCATCGAGCATTTCCAGGTCGCCGGCAAGCATGGCTTCCCGCAACCGCGCCTCCATCGCGTTGACTTGATCGGACACTGTGATCATATCGCTTCTTTCCTATGACCGGTGCGGCCGGGACACTGTGAGCGGACACGCAGCAATGCGCGCACGCCGCCTGAACGCGGCCGGCACCTAGGCCTGTTTCGGCAGCCGGCCCATCAGGTAGAACTCATCGTTTGGACGCATGGCCGTGACGTTCGCCATCCGGTTTGACAGCCCAAAGAAGGCTGCGATCGCGGCGATGTCCCAGATGTCGTCATCGCTGAAGCCGTGGCCCTTGAGGGCGTCGAAATCCGCATCTCCCACCGCCTGCGCCTCGAGCGCCACCTTCATCGCGAAGTCGAGCATGGCCTTCTGGCGTGGCGTGATGTCGGCCTTGCGATAGTTGGCCGCGATCTGGTCGGCGATCAGCGGGTCCTTGGCGCGGATGCGCAGGATCGCGCCATGGGCAATCACGCAATATTGGCATTGGTTGGCGCTCGATGTCGCCACCACGATCATCTCGCGCTCGGCCTTGGTGAGCCCGCCGTCCTTGTCCATTAGCGCATCGTGATAGGCAAAGAAGGCGCGGAATTCGTCCGGCCGGTGCGCCAATGTCAGGAATACGTTCGGCACAAAACCCGACTTTTCCTGCACGGCCAGCAGCCGGCTGCTGATGTCCTCGGGCATGTCCGCGATCGCGGGGACGGGAAAGCGGCTGATGGCGGGCTGCGACATGAGAAGGGCTCCGGCTATGTGGGCCGCGACAATAGTCCAATGCGCGAAGGTCGCAAAGCCAGGGTCAATCCGGCTGATGATCCGATGTCAGTTCAGGACCTCGACCGTCGCCGAGCGACCTGCCACCAGCTCGGCCGGCCGTGAGGCGTCGTCGAGCGCGATGCGCACCGGCACGCGCTGCGCCAGCCGCACCCAGTTGAAGGTCGGATTGACGTTGGCGAGCAGGCTCGCGCCCTCGGCCGCGATCGCGATCCTCGATGCCGGCCGCGATGCTCTCGACATGCCCCGTCAGCTCCTGGGACGTGCCCATCAGCCGGATCCTGGCCGGCGCGCCGATCCGGATCCGCGCCAGCTTGGTCTCCTCGAAATAGCCTTCGACATGAAGCGTGTCGGTATCGACCAGCGCCATCACGCCCTTGCCGGCGCTGACATAGGCGCCGGGGCGCAGATCCATGTTGGTGATGGTGCCGTTGACCGGCGCGCGCACCTCGCTGCGGTCGAGATTGAGCCTGGCGACCGCCTGGTCGGCCAGCGCCTGGTCATAGGCGGCCTTGGCCTGCTGCTGGGTCGCCAGCACCTGCTCCTGCCTCTGCTGCGACACGGCGTCGGTGGTCAGCGCGTGATAGCGCTTCAGATCCGCATTGGCTTCGTCGAGCGTGGCGAGGCGGCCCGCAACGACCGCATCGGCCTGCTGCAGCGCCAGCGCAAACCGCTCCCGGTCGATGCGGAAGATGACGTCGCCGCGCTTCACCGCCTGGTTGTCGTGGACCAGAACGTCGGTGACGAAGCCGGAGACGTCGGGTGCGATCTGCACGATGTCGGCGCGCACGTGACCGTCGCGGGTCCATGGCGCCTTCATGTAGTAGCCCCAGAGATAGACGCCGACCCAGACTGCGGCGGCGACTGCAATGACCGTGAGGCCGACGCGGCCCAGCCAGGCTGAAAGTGCTTTTCACGTCAAATACTCCGAGGAGAGATAGACGACGCCGCCGAGCAGGCAGACGAACACGGCGAAGTCGAACAAGGCGCGATGCCAGACCAGCCGATAGAATCCGAGGCGGCGCAATTGCGCGCAGATCAGCGCGGAGACGACGTAGGCAATCACGAGCCACAGCAGCAGTGACGGCACCAGCACGCCGGCGATATCGATGTCATATCTCATGCGACGAGACTCCGCGCGGACGGGCGCATGCGGTAGGGAGGCCCGTCCGGAAACAAGCCGTGCGGATGCCGACCAGACCGATCAGGGCGTCTTCCTGGGCCGGCGCCGTCTGCTCGTCGAGCGCCTTGGCCAGTGCGGTATCGATCGTCCCGAGCAGCGCCGCCGGCATCGGAGCCACGCCGACATTGCGGCACGCCGCTGCGAGCTGGTCCAGCATGACGTCGATGGCCTCTAGGGTCGGGACGCTCAGACCATGGCGCGCGCGGCGCAGGTCGATGATGTTGAGACCGACGCGGAGCTGTCTCAGGCTGTCGATATCGCGCCGCTCGGCCGCAGGGATAGCAGTGACGCGCTGGGCCAACAGGCCGAGGCGATCGAGCATGGCGCCGACGAAGGCCGCGCGATCATTGTTGCCGCGGCGCTCCGCGGTCTCCGCCAGCGTGGTCCAGTTCGTCTGCAGCAGACGGTGGGCGATCCACTCAGCCCGCGCCGAGCGCATCAGGCGCGTCAACACGATCGGCTGCGACCATGCCGAACATGAAGGCGGCCGAGGAGTTGGCGTAGCTCTCGAAGTCGGCATTGTAGGTCGATTGCAATGCCAGAAGCGTGGCGCCATTGGCGCCGAGCGCCATGCCGATCGGTGCCGTCGAGGGCCGCGCGATCAGAACGCCGAACAGGATGAAGGTCGGCGCGAGCGCAGCGATCAGCATCTCGATGGTGGAAATCGCCGGCAGGATCGCGAACAGATAGATCGCAACGATGACGATGGCGACCAGCGACCACAGCGCGAAGCTCCGGATGCTGGGCGCTGGATCGTCCTGGGATGCAAAAAACGAGCAGGCGACCGCGGCCATCATCGGCGCCGAGGCGCCGTCGACCCAGCCGGTCCCGATCCAGAAGGCACAGCAGACCAGGATTGCGATGATGACGCCTGCCGCCGACCACAGCGCCAAAGTGTGGTCGCGGTGCCGTGCCGGCGCGATACCTTGCTCGGTCTGGAACGCCAATGCTACGTGTGACGTGTCTTCGTCGGCAGCGATTGCTGCGCTGAGCGCCCGGCAATCCTCGGAGATGTCGATGAGCTCGCGCAGGCGGATCAGAAGATTTGCCGTCATGATCTCGTTCCACGACGCATCCGCGTGCAAGGGCGGCCGCAGGTCGGCGATGACCGCACGAAGCTTGTCTGCCGGCTCCCGCCTGACGTTGGCGGCCGTGAGCCAGTCGGCGATCCGCCGCAGCAGATCCTTCAGCGCCGGCTGCAGATGACCATCGAGCGCCGTCAGACGGTCGCGGATGGAGCCGAGCAGCGGCAGCAGCAACAGCATGTGCAGGCGCAGCGCGCGCAGGCCCTGGACCGCGTGATGGTCGGCAAGCTGGTCGAAGGCGAGATGGCTGGCGAGCGTGTCGATATCGAGTGCCTCGGCGGCAAGCCGCAGGCGCTGTTCCTGATAGCCCGCCTCGTCGCCACCACCGAGCAGGCTATGCCGGCTGAGGCGACGCGCATCCGCAAGCCAGGCATCGACCTTGGCGCCGACCACGGGCGCGACGGAGCGTGGCAGCACCAGCGTCGAGACCACGGTAGCGCAGATGATGCCGAGCGTGATCTCCTCCGACCGCGCCACGGCGAGATCGAAGATGCCGGCGGGATCGGTAACGGCCGGAAAGCCGATCAGGGCCAGCGTGTAGCCCGACAGCATGAACAGATACGAACGCGGCGTGCGGTCGAGCAGCGACAGATAGAGGCAGGCGCCGACCCATAGCGCGATCACGAGACACAGTAGCTCGGGCGCATTGACGAAGGTGGGGACGATCGCCACCGACGCCGCGGCCCCGATCAGGGTGCCGAGCACGCGATAAAGCGCTTTCGAGCTGGTGGCGCCGGCCAGCGGCTGCGAGGTGATGTAGACGGTGGCCATCGCCCAATAGGGGCGCGGCAGGTCGAGCCACAGGGCGATGACGAGCGCGAGCATCGCAGCGGCAAAGGTTTTCAAAGAGAAGATCAGGTCCGCGGTGCGGACCGGAATTTGCGTGCCCTGGTTCATGACTACACCGCGTCGGCGCGGCCGGCGGCCTCCTGCAGACGAACCGCTCGCTGCTCGATCCGTTGCAAAACGTCGTAGGTGACCGCGAGGTCCTCAGCGGAGATGTCCTTCAGGAGGTCGGCGCGTACCCGCCGCAGCACCCGGTTGATCTCGTCGGCCTTGGCTTCGCCCTCTGGTGTCAGATGCAGCGTCTTGGCGCGGCGATCGGTCGGATCCTCGCGCCGCTCGACCAGGCCTTCGGACTGCAAGAGGTCGATGAGCCGGACGAGGGAAGGGCCTTCGATGCCGATCTCGTCGGCGAGCACGCCCTGGCGCACGCATTTGCCGCGGCCCGACAGGATCCGCAGCGGATGGGCGGTTGCCTGGGACAGGCCGTGATCGGCCAGCGCCTGGTCGGCCTCGCGGCGCCACAGGCGCGCGAGGCGGGCAATCAGGAGGCCAATCTCGGCATGAATGGTGGTTTGCGACGGTGCCATGCAAAATAGATAGGGTCAAAATCGTTAGCTTACAACCTATATGGATTGAAACATTCGTGAATGGGCTCGCCGGCCGCGAGCAAAGGCAGACTGCATGGACCTTGGTCCCGTCGTTCGGGCGCAGCCCCGTTTCTCCACCACCGAAGCCGGCGCACTGGCGCTGATTCCTACCGGCATCGTTGTTGCGGTGGACGCCACGGCCCTGGGTATCATCCTGCCGCTGCTGCCATTCTATTCGCAACGGCTGGGGGCCACGCCATTCGTGATCGGCGCCCTGATGTCGGTCTATGCGGCGTGCCAATTGGTGGCCGGTCCGGTCGTCGGCATGTTGTCGGATCGCTACGGTCGCAGGAACGTGCTGCTGCTCAGCCAGCTTGGCACCTTCGCGGGGCTGGTTCTGCTCGCGTCGGCCGGCAGCTTGACCCTGGTGTTCCTGGCCCGGATCATCGACGGCCTGACCTCGGGCAACATCTCGGTCGCGCATGCCTATGCGGCCGAGCACAGTCCGCCCGCGGCACGCAAGCAGGCGCTCGGCATGACCTCGGGCGCGATCGGGACCGGTCTTTTGATCGGGCCGGCGCTGTCGGGATTCCTGGTGCCTTTTGGACAGGCGGCGCCGATCTGGGCCGCGGCGGCGCTTTCGTTCATGAGCATACTGTCGACGGCGGTGCTGCTGCCGCCGGATCAGCCTGGCTCCGATGCCGTCAGCGTGCAGCGCAGCTCCGAGCGACGGCCGGCGCGAACGCTGCTCGGGATGCGCTATGCATGGCGGCTGCTCGGCCTGCTGCTGGTGTACTTCGTCGGCAATGCGATGTTCCTGTCGCAGATCGGCCTGTTCCTGTCCGCGCGCTTTACCTGGGACGGGCATCCGTTCGGCGCGCGCGAGCTCGGCTGCGTCTTCGCCTATGCCGGCTTCATCAACATCCTGATCCAGGGACTTCTGATCAGCCGCGTCGGCCTGTTCGTGTCCGATCGCAGCATCGTCATCATCGCCTTCGGCTGCATGGGCGCCGGATTTTTGGCGCTGGCCTTCGCGGCCGAGATCAGCCTGCTTGCGGTGTGCCTGACCCTGATCATCGCCGGCAGCATGTTCGTGCGCAGCACCTTGACGGCGGAGCTGTCGCGCAGCGCGGCGCTCAACCGTCAGGGCATGGTGATGGGCTTTAACCAGTCGCTGATGTCGGTGGCCAACATCCTGGCGCCGCTGCTCTCAGGCGCGTTGATCGGACGCGGTCTCCACACGGTCTGGGCCATCGTGATCGCGGCGACCGCCGCCTTCGGTGCCATCATGGCGGCGCGGCTGTTATCGGGGCGTCACACGCACCGGACGCGGATGCCGCGCGACATGACGCTGGCGCCGCAGTGAGCGGCACGTCTTGATCAGCGCAGCGGCTTCTTCAGCAGCGAGAAGCGATCGGGGTCCAGTCCCAAGGACGGTTGCAGCATCGGCGCTTCCGTCATCGCAAGGCTCGCTGTGCGATCGCTGCTGCCAGCGGAATCGGCGTCCCGGCTCGAGGTCGCGCCGCGCCAGCGTTCCAGCACCGCGCTGACGAACTGCATGTCGTGGCCTGCCGACGAGCGCACCGTGGCGATGGTCGCTTCGCTGCGCGGCAGCTGATGCAGCGGCACCTCCTTGAAGCGCAGCCGGGTCGGCAGTGCGACGCCTTCGCCGAAGGCCAGCACCTCGCGGGTGCCGAGCGAAGGCACGAAGGACAGCAGATTGGCGGCAGCATCCGAGACGGCAGAGCGCAGCAGCGACTGGTCGCGTTCGTTGGCAAGGCGCATCGTGAACAGCGTGTTGCACTGGGAGATGATGGTGGCGTCGAGCTCGGCCGGCCGCTGCGTCACCAGGCCGAGATAGACGCCGTATTTGCGGCCTTCCTTGGCGATGCGCGAGATCGCCTTGCGGGTCGGGCCGAAGCCGATCGAGCGATCGGCCGAAGCATAACGATGCGCTTCCTCGCAGATGAACAGCAGCGGCGAGACACCGTCGCTCCACAGCCCGAAATCGAAGGCCATACGGCACAGCACCGAGACCACGGAATCGACCACTTCGGCCGGGAAGCCGGCGAGCTGCATCACCGTCATCGGCCGGCCGTTCGCCGGCAGGCGGAACAGATGGCTGATGACCTCCGCCATGGTGTCGCCGCCGACATTGGCGTTGTCGAACATGAAGGCGTAGCGCGGGTCGTTGCGCACCGTCTCGATGCGCGAAATCAGCTTGTGATAGATGATGCGGGAGGAGCGGTTCTCCAGCTTGCCCATTCGTTCGTCGATCAGGTTGATCAGGTCGACCAGGCGGTACGGGACGGGCGTGTCGACGGTGTAACCGATGTTCTTGGGGTCGATCCGCTTCAGGCCGATCCGGTCCGAGTTCTGGTACTGGGTGTAGACGCTCTTCGCGAGCGGGATGACCTCGGCCAGGATGTCGAGCTCCTCCGGCACGCCGGGCCGGCCGCCGAACAGGACGTCGACGATCTCCTCGAAATTGAACAGCCAGAATGGCAGCTTCAGGTTGCGCGGATTGAGCACCAGGGACCGTTCGCCGAAGCAGCGGCCATATTCGTTGTGCACGTCGAGCAGGAACAGGCGCAAATTGGGACGCGCTTTCAGAATCTCGTTCAGGAGCAGCGACACGCCGGTCGACTTACCGACGCCGGTCGAGCCGACCACCGCGAAGTGCTTGGACAGCATTTCCTCGACATTGACGTAGGCGCGGACCGCAGGGTCCTGCTGCAGCGCGCCGATATCGATCTGGTCGATCGTGGTCGGCGTATAGATCGTGCGGAGCTCCTGGCTCGTGATCATCTCGACCGCATCGCCAATGGTCGGATAGTGCGTTACGCCGCGCTGGAATTTGGGCTTCTCGGCCGGCCCCAGGATCTCGCCGAGCAGGTCGACCGAGGCGGTTGCGAGATAGGTATCGGCATCCGCCATGCCCTCACTCGACACTTCGGAGATGATGGCGATGATCGTGGCGTTCGGGCAGTGGAGGCTGATGAAGCGGCCGACCGTCGCCCGGGCGTCGGAGATCGTCATCTGCTTGGCGGCCAGAATGCCGACACGCGCCTGAGAGCCCCGTACCGAGATCACGCGTCCGAAGGATGTCACGGTGATTGAACCTGTGCTGAATGGGTCGGGTTGCTACCTTGGCCTCTGTCGTTGGAAAAACTGTTAAGCGCTTCACAATTCGCACGTGGTGACCGGTGTGCAACGAAGAACGATCGGCATCGCAGGACCCACTGCACCAGCATTGGGCTGTGAACAGCATTGGAAAATAAGCTTTTTTTGCCGAGTGACGACGCAATCCGCTGGTGAAGCGGCCTTTAAGAATTGATTCACCAATCTGAATGGTGCGGCGATCTGCCTTCAACCCGACGGCATAAGCATCGATGTCCCTTCGACATCTGCTGATTGATTTGCAGCAACGTGCAGGTTTCAACGTCATGCTGACCTCGACGCTGCCGCGCCGCGGTCCGTCACGTTGTGGGCTGATATTGTCTTGGGCTGATATTGTTTTTCGACGTGTGAGCGTGGCTATTGACACGTTGTCATGATTACAACGTGATGTAGATCATATCGCATCTTTCAATTTCAAAGAAACGCGCCGCTCATCGTTCGCGTCGCGCCAATGTTTCAACCACCAGCGCAACGCGATCGCGCAGATGGCGGCGTCATTTCCGGCGCGCGTCGATTGTCATTAAAAATAAGGCCCGTATGGGCCAGAGAGGGGAGATGTTATGTCTCGATCCGACCAGCGGCCCGAACTGCGTCGTCGTGATTTTGTGAAGGCATCTCTCGCCGCCGGTGCGGGTTTGGCCGCAAGCGCCGGCGCCTGGAAAGCCTGGTCGCAAGCAGGCCAGCCGCCGACGCCGATGCCGACCATTCCGGTCGAATGCGTGCCGCCGGTACCGTTCGGGCAGGCCTCCGGCTTTGGCGAAAGCGGCGGCCCGGTTCGCGTGCGCAAGAGCGTGTTCGAGCTCGACGCCAACGAGATCAGCCGGCTAAAGGCCGCCTATGCGGCGCTGCTCAAGCTGACCAAGGATAATGATCCGCGCAGCTGGTACGCGCAGGGCGCGGTGCATTGCTGGTATTGCAGCGGCGCCGTCGACGGCCTCAACGGCATGGAGATCCATGGCTCGTGGTGGTTTCTCGCCTGGCACCGCGCCTATCTGTACTTCCATGAGCGCATCCTTGGCTCGTTGATCGGTGATCCGACCTTTGCGCTGCCTTATTGGGACTGGGATTCCTGCCACGACGATCCCAAGGACATGACGGGGCGCAACCGCTTTCCCGGCGAGGTCTATGGCTTCCCGACCGACCAGGCGATCAACCCGCTATCGGACACCACGCGCGCGGCTGGCCCGAACGATCGCATTCCGACCGGCGTCGTCGGTCCGACCGCGATGAAGGCGATCCTCAACGCCCAGGCGTTCGCGGACTTTGGCGGCAGCAGCGACGAGGGATTGCCGGTGTTCGCGCAGACGTCGGGAAGTGCGCAGCAGGCCGGACTGCTGGAGGCCGGGCCGCACGGCATGGTGCATCTCTGGACCACGGACCCGAAGAATTATTCCGGTCTGGCAAACATGGGCATGCTCGCGGCCGCGGGATTCGATCCTGTCTTTTTTGCCCATCACGCCAATATCGACCGGCTGTGGAGCGTGTGGGCTGGGATGCAGAGCCATGCCAATCCCGCCAACGAGCGCTGGCTCAACCAGCAGCCGTTCTATTTCTACGACCAGGCGCAGACATGGACGGCTATCCTGATCAATCAGGTCGTCGATAGCGAGAAATCGCTGTCATATCGCTACCAGGCGCCGCACTGGCCGCCGGGCGCTGCTGCGCTCACCGAAGCCGCGCCGCAGCCGTCAGGCCCGGTTCGGGTCGCCGAGGTACGTCCGCTCAGCGCGCCCTTGGCATCTGCGCCGAGTGCCGCAACCGCAACGCCGCTGCCGCCGCGGCCGGTGACGTTGCAGATCCCGATCCTACAGGAGGCGAAGCAGCGCGTTACGGCGCTCGCCGCCGCTGCCACGCCCTCGACGCTGGTGCTGCGCATCGATGGGGTTGAACTGCGCGCCGATCGCGGCGCGGTGGTGCAGGTCTTCCTCAACCGTCCGGATGTCACCGGGCCGGCGCAGGGACCCGAGCCAGGATATCTCGGCAACATCGTCGTGGTCCCGTCCACCGCGGCGCGCACGCTGGGACCGCAGGCCGTGACCACCCGCAATTTCGGCTTCCCGCTGTCGCGCGAGCAGGCGGCTGCGGTGACCGATAAGGACAATCTCTCGGTCACCTTGGTGCCAGTCACGGGCGCCAACGCGCCGGGTGAGGTGCTGCGCTATCGGCAGGTCTATCTCGCCTCGCGCTAGCGCCGCCAACCGATACGGCCTCAAACGCCGCGGTGTGCGCGGGCCCGCGGCGGCGGCGAATCCGCTACAGCCGCGCACGATCATGACTGTCGTAGCGCTTTTGTGATCTTCTACGCTTGTAGTCGCTGTGCGCATCTGGAACGATCTATCTCTACCATCGGTTGACGACGAGCCGTCACGGTTTGCTGCACGAGCGGCGACTGACGTGTAGTGAGGAGGTAGCAATGACGACATGGCGGACGAGAGGATTGTTGTTGGCCGGATTGGCCCTGACCGCGCTGGCACCGGACGCCGTCTCGGCCCAGGATTATCCTTACTGCCTGCAGGGACGTCGGTGGGGTTATCCTGGCAACTGCCAGTTCCAAACCTATGAGCAGTGTCGCGCGACAGCCTCGGGCACGGTCGACGGCTGCGGCATCAATCCGCGCTTTGCGTTTGCGCATCAGCGGCGCGGGCATGCGCGCCGGCCATACTCGTATCAGGGATGGTAATCGCCGGTTCGACGCCTCACCACCGACGATGGCCGCGGGACGGCTATCGGTCGTCGAAATTCTAGCTTCGTCGTTTTCGCCGCCGCGCTCTTGTTGCAGGCGCTGCGGAGCCCGGCTCGCTCGCCGTCGCGTCTGCGCCGTCCGCATTCATCTGCTTGACCAGGTCGATGAAACTGCGCGCAGCCGGCGACAGCGATCGTCCGGCACGCGCTATCACGGTGAGATTGCGATGGACCACGGGATTGCGCAGCGGCACGGCGACCAGCATCGGATATTGCAGATGCGCGACCAGATAGCCCGGCGTGATCGTGATGCCGAGCCCGAGCGCGGTCATTGACAATGCGGTGGTAAGGAACGCCACCTCGTAAGCCGGCGCCAGTTGCTTGCCGCGGCGGGCGAGCGTGCGGTCGATCAGTTCGCGGATACCGGTGCCCGGTGCGACGCTGATGCAGGGCTGGCGCAGCACTTCGTCCCAGGTGACTTCGCGGCGCCGTCCGATCGGATCATCGCGGCGGCAGATCGCAGACAGCCGATCGATTAGCAGCGTCTCGAACACGACCTCGCGCACACCCGAAGTCACGGTGCCGATGGAGAATTCGACTTCCTCCGACAACACCTTGGGAACGAGCTGATCCGGCGCGACATCCTGCATCGCGATCTCGATCTCCGGATGCTGTCGTTTGAACTCGGCCAGTGCCGAGGGCATCAGCGCCGAGGCAACGGCGGCCGTCACCGCGAAGCTGATCCGGCCGCGTGCGATGTCGACGAGGCCGCGGACCGAGCTCACCAGCGCGTCGCGATCCCTGAGCAGGCGTTGCGCGCGCGGCAGCGCCTCGAGCCCGGCCGCGGTCGGCCGCAGGCTCCGGGTGGTGCGGTCGAGCAGCCGGGTGCCGAGCCCGGTCTCGAGTTGCCGGAGCAGCACGCTCACTGCCGACTGCGTCAGATTCATCCGCTCGGCCGCCGCGGTGATGCTGTCGAGGCTGCAGGTCAAGACAAAGGCCTCGATCTGACGCAGCGTTGGATTGATGATTTTCATTCATGAAGCCATCAAAATTATGAAATTTATTCTAGGGCGACCGGCCGCTATGTTCAACGGCGCAATATAAGGGCCGGGCATCAGACCCGATCCCAGTAGGGAAGGAAACGCCTTGGACGGATCGTTCGACACGGATGTCCTGGTGATCGGCGCCGGGCCAGTGGGGCTCACTGCGGCGATGGATCTCGCCAGCCGCGGCGTCAACGTCACCGTGGCCGAGCAGCGTCACCGCGGCGAGCCGCCGAGCGTGAAGTCGAACCATGTTTCCGCGCGCTCGATGGAGATCTTTCGCAGGCTTGGCGTCGCACAGGCACTGCGCAATGCGGGTCTGCCCGCGGACTATCCCAACGATGTGTCCTATCGTACCACGGCTACCGGGCTCGAGCTGTCGCGCATCCCGATTCCCTGCCGCGCCAACCGCTACACCGACAAGACCGGGCCGGACGGCTGGTGGCCGACCGCGGAGCCGCCGCATCGCATCAACCAGCTCTATCTCGAGCCCGTGCTGTTTGGCCATGCCGAGGCAATGACTCGTCGTGCATATCCTCAACCGCACCGCGGTCGATGGCTTTTCCCAGGACGACCACGGCGTGACCGGCACGCTGCGCGACGTCGATACCGGGAGCAGCACCGAGATCAGGGCGCGTTATCTGATCGGCTGCGACGGTGGTAAGTCAGAGACGCGGCGCGCCATCGGCGCCAAGCTCTCTGGCGATCCGGTAGTGCAGCGGGTGCAGTCGACCTTCATCCGTGCGGCGAGCCTGCTCGGCCGGATGCAGGCCAAGCCCGCCTGGGCGACGTTCTCGACCAATCCGCGGCGCAGCGGCAACATGTATGCGATCGACGGCCGCGAGACCTGGCTGATCCATAACTATCTGCGGCCCGACGAGACCGATTTCGAGTCGGTCGACCGCGATGCCTGCATTCGCATGATCCTCGGCGTCGGTGCCGATTTCACTTACGAGATCATCAGCAAGGAGGACTGGATCGGCCGCCGACTAGTGGCGGATCGCTTCCGCGATCGTCGCGCCTTCATCTGCGGCGATGCTGCGCACCTCTGGGTGCCGATGGCGGGCTACGGCATGAATGCCGGCATCGCCGATGCGGTCAATCTGACCTGGAAACTCGCCGCCGTGCTGAAGGGCTGGGCCGCATCGGGCTTGCTCTGCTCCTTCGAGGCCGAGCGGCAGCCGATCACCGAGCAGGTTTCGCACTTCGCGATGAACCACGCGATTGCGCTCGGCAAGCAGCGCGCCGCCGTGCCCGACAATATCGAGGCACCCGGTGCGGAGGGGGATGCGGTACGCGCTCAGTTCGGCCGCGCGCTCTATGCGCTCAACGTCAACCAATATTGCTGCGGCGGGCTCAATTTCGGCTATTTCTACGATTCTTCGCCTGTCATCGCCTATGATGGTGAGGCTGCGCCGGACTATACGCTCGCCGAATTCTCGCCCTCGACCGTGCCTGGCTGCCGCACGCCGCATGTCTGGCTCAGGAATGGGCGCTCGCTCTACGATGCGCTCGGCGACTTCTATACGCTGCTGCGCTTCGATCCCACAATCGATGTCGAGCCGATGCTGTCGGCGGCGGCCGCGCGCGGCGTGCCGCTGACGTTGCTCGACGTCGTTTCTGACGATGCAGATCTCCGCACGCTCTATCCGCAAGGGCTCGTTCTCTCCCGCCCGGATCAGCATGTCGCCTGGCGCGGCGATGCGCTGCCGTCCGATCCGGCCGCGTTGGTCGAACTGATCCGCGGCGCCGCGCTGGCCAAATCGGCGCAGCAGGCGGCATGAGGGGAGGGGATCATGAGTGACGTCGTTCTTCCCGGCGTGACGCCGGCCGGCCTGGACGCCGGCGAGCGAGTCGTCCGCAAGGTGTTCTGGCGGCTGATCCCGTTCCTGTTCGCGCTGTACGTGCTGTCCTATCTCGACCGCATCAATATCGGCTTTGCCGCGCTGTCCATGAACAAGGATCTTGGCTTGACGCGGACCATGTTTGGCGTCGCCAACACCGTGTTCTACGTCGGCTATGTGCTGTGCGAGGTGCCGAGCAATCTGTTGCTGGTGCGCTTCGGCGCGCACCGCTGGATTCCGCGCATCATGATCACCTGGGGCCTGGCTTCGGCAGCGACCATGTTCGCGGTCGGCCCGCACAGCCTCTATGCGCTGCGGCTGCTGGTCGGCATCGCCGAAGCCGGCTTCCTGCCCGGCATCCTGCTCTACCTGACCTTCTGGTTTCCACGGCATTGGCGGGCGCGGGCAACCGCGATCTTCATGGTCGCACAGCCGGTGACCATCGTCTTCGGCGCGTCGCTGTCGGGCCTGATCCTGAACATGCACGGCCTGTTCGGCATCTCCGGCTGGCGCTGGCTGTTCCTGATCGAGGGCCTGCCGTCGGTGCTGCTCGGCGTCATCGCCTATGTCTACCTCGATCCGCAGCCGTCCGCGGCGCGCTGGCTGAGCCAGGAGGAGAAGGCGCAGCTCGATGCCGAACTCGCCCGCGAGGCGCCGCCGGTCGCAGCCTCGACCAGTATCTGGGCCGAGATGCGCAGTACACCGGTCGTGCTGTTGTGCCTGGCCTATTTCGGCCTCGTCACCTCGCTCAATACGATGGCGACATGGACGCCGCAGATCGTGCGCGAAGCGGCCACCTCGCCCGACAACTACATCCTTCTTGGCCTGCTCAGCGCGCTGCCTGGCCTCGCCGCCGCGATCGCGATGCCGATCTGGAGCGCGCGCTCCGACCGGCGGAGCGAGCGACTGGTGCACTACGTCGTTCCGACCGCGCTGACAGCGCTCGGCTGGCTCATGGTCATCGCGGTTCCGGAGCTGTCGTTCCGCGTGCTCGGCCTGGTCTTCGCCACCGCAGGCTCGTTCACCGCGATGGCGATCTTCTGGACGGTGCCGCCGGTGGTGCTGTCCGATACAGGGCGGGCGGCCGGGATCGCGCTGGTGTCATCCGCCGGCATCCTGGCTTCTGCGCTCAGCCCATCGGTGATCGGTGTGTTGCGGGACTTGACCGGAACCTTTGCTTCCGGTCTGTGGTATGCGACCATCCTGCTGGTGGTCTCGATCGCTGCGATGTCGGCGGTCGGGAGCCGGAGGAACGGACGAGAGCGCGGAGCGTAGAAAAGTATTCCGCGAGCAAATGCGAAGGGAGACGACACGATGGGCCAGCTCGCTTTTGCGGCCAAGATCACCCATGTGCCCTCGATGTATCTCAGCGAGGTCGACGGTCCAGGCAAGGGCAAGCGGCAGTCGGCGATCGATGGTCATATCGAGATCGGCCGGCGCTGCCGCGAGGCCGGCGTCGACACCATCGTCGTGTTCGACACTCATTGGCTGGTGAACGCGGCCTATCACATCAACTGCGCGCCGCATTTCGAGGGGCTCTATACCTCGAACGAGCTGCCGCATTTCATCGCCAACATGCGCTATGAGTATGATGGCAATCCGCAGCTCGGCCATATGCTGGCCGATAGCGCCAACAAGCATGGCGTCGTCACCATGGCGCATGATGCGACCTCGCTTGCGCTCGAATACGGCACCTTGGTGCCGATGCGCTACATGAATGCCGACCGCCACTTCAAGGTGATCTGCGTCTCCGCTCTCTGCACCTCGCATTATCTGTGGGAAAGCGCCAAGTTCGGCTGGGCGATCCGCCGCGCCATCGAGGACGACTACGAAGGCACGGTGGCGATCTTTGCCTCTGGCTCGCTGAGCCACCGCTTCGCGCAGAACGGCACCGCCGACGACTACCGCGACAGGATGTTCAGCCCGTTCCTGGAGCGCCTCGATCACGAGGTGATCCAGATGTGGGAGCAGGGCGAGTGGCCGGACTTCTGCGACATGCTGCCAGAATATGCCTCCAAGGGCCACGGCGAGGGCTTCATGCACGACACCGCGATGCTGCTCGGCGCCTTGGGCTGGAATCATTACGACCGCGGCGTCGAAGTGGTGACGCCGTTCTTCCCGTCGTCCGGCACCGGCCAGATCAATGCGGTGTTTCCGGTCTCGCCGATGCCAAAGGCAATCGACGACATCGGCCGCCCGCGCTCGCCGGCGCTGGCCGGCGGGAGGCTGTAGGGCGATCAGACATGCTGCTTTTTGTCAGATTGTGCTGTTGGGTTTGCCACGTCGTCATCCTCCGCGAAGGCGGATGATCCCGTATTCCAGAGACGGCAGCATTTGATCGAGAAGCTGCGGCGTACTCGATCGCCCGCCTTGGGCGATGACGACAAAGGGCGGCCTGCTTCGCTACTCTCCTCATGAGCCAATCCGCGGCGATCCCGCGCCGCCGATGGCAGTCATCCCGCCGCGGTTCAAAGTGACCGGCATCGTCGATCATCTCGAAGATCGCCTGCTTGCAGGCGGCCACGAAGGCATCATGCAGGGTTGCATCACCAACGGTGCCGATGCGGCGAACGCCGTGATCGACGACGATACGCCGCGGTGCGTGCCGTCACGGCACGGACCGTCAGCCGCTGCGGGAATCTGCCATCGGCGAACGTGATCCCATGAAGATCACCTGTGAATGCGCCGACGCAGGCGTGTCTGCATTCCTTGCTTACCACCGGTTGCATCGCTAATGTGACACCAAAATAGGAACGGGAGCCAGTGGATGGCGTCAAATCGAGCTGAGAGCCGCGCGTGGGGACGCGCGTGCGTGTGCATCGTCTTCAGTCCTTGATGGCCGGCCATATCGACCGGGATTGCCGCTCATGCTGGTGATCGTCCGTCAGATCAGGGCTGCAAGGTCATTGCTGGGATGGGAGCAGAATGATCTCGCCAGCCGCTCGGGTGTGGCCGTGTCGACCATCCGTCGCATCGAAGGCCTCAGAGACGCACCGATCTCGGCGCATTTCGAAACCATCGAGAAGATCAGGCGCGCCTTCGAGCGCGCAGGCATCGAGTTTTTGGGCTATCCCTGTCCGGGTGTCAGGCTCAGGCTTACCGAAGATCACAAGGACGCTCCTGCCTCGTCGTCCTATTGATGCCGCTCACGCATCTTGATGCGCCTGCATGTCGTGATCAGGGGAGCATGCCGGCGCCGTGCGTTGGGACACGGGCATCTTGGCGCTGGCATTATCGCAAGCCGGCTTCGTCAGGTGTTTCGCAATCGAAGAATCCGAATCGGGCGCGCGTCGTCATGTCGCGTCGCCGCACGAGTCGAAATGCCGCAGGATGTAATTCTCGCGTATGAGCACCGCGCCAGCTGATCGGACCTCTTCGCAATCGCGCGATCTCCCTCGAGACATCAACAAATTCCAGTCGCTCAAATCGCATTTTCGAGTTGCTGAATACAATCTCTTGTAGCAACGTGCCGACGCCGCAACATACGGATAATATCGCCTAAAATACCTTTGACGGCATTGTGACGATCTCCCTTTGCTGGTCGTATCGACGCAGCACCCGCGGGACGGGTGGGGCGCGAAAAGAACAGTGGAGGGGGAAATGGCACTGAAGCGCAAGCTGCGAGAGCTGGCGATCGGCGCGGTGACGGGCGGTCTGGCGATGGCGGCGTCCTGGCAGGCGCAGGCCTTCGAATCCGGCTATCCCGGATGGTCGCAGCAGCCCGGCATCACACTCGGCGGCGGCACCGCGGCCATACCACCCCCGGGCGTCTACATGTTCGACCAGCTTTTCACCTATCAGGCCAAGCTTGTCGGACCGGGCACCGCGCCATTTCCGAACACGATCCCGACGCATGGCACGCTTCTGACCAACGGCTTCATCATCGTGCCCGGCTGGACCATCCTCGGTGCGACCTACGACGCCGTCATCGTGCAGCCCTGGGAAAAGGCCGATGTCGGCAGTCCCGTTAACATCAGTCCGGCCGGCATTCACAACACCTTCATCGTGCCGGCCGAATTGAGCTGGAAGCTCGGCGATAGCGGTGTCTTCGTCAAAGCCGGCCTCGGCATCTATGTTCCTGACGGGACCATCAGCGGCGTGAATGGGCTCGGCAGCGTCGGCAATCCCTGGTGGACCTTCCAGCCGAACCTCGTGTTCTCCTATCTGAAGGATGGCTGGAATCTCACCGCCAATTTCTATGACGAGATCAACACCCGGAACACGGTCACCAAGTATCAGACCGGCGATATCTTCCACGCCGAGTTCGCTGCAACCAAGCGGATCGACAAGTGGACGGTTGGTCCGATCGCCTATTATGTCGGGCAGGTGACCGACGACAAATCGAGCGCGTTCTATCTCGGCGCCATCAACTCCAACCGCTTCTCGCTGTGGGCCGCTGGCGGCTTGGTCGGGTACGATTTTGGTCCCGTCCAGCTGAACGTCTGGGCCACCGACGAGTTCTCGGCCTCGGTGTCCGGCGGCACCCCGTTGTTGCCGCTCTCCAACACCATCACCAAGGGCTATTCGGTCTTCGCGCAAGTCAGCTATCGCTTGTGGGGTCCGGAGCAGGCGGCGCCGTCGACGTCGCACCTGATCCACAAATAGCTGTCGGAACGGATCTCTGCCTCTGGGGCGCGCGGGCGATGGCCTGCGCGCCTCCAATCTGCTTTGGGCACCGTCAAGTCGCGGTTTCGTGACCTGCGCTGACGAGATGTCGTGCGAGTCTGGAAGAGCCCGTGCGGCTGCTGAGGCTTCAATGATGCGGAACGCCGTGCGTTGAGGGTCGTTGCCGTTGACGATCGGCCCTATGTGCAGCTGACAACCAAATTCAGGGAGACGCGGATGATCCGCAAGGCAAAGGCGCACTGGCAGGGAACCGGCAAGGAGGGAAATGGTCATCTCTCCAGCAATTCCGGCGTGCTCGCCGAGACCCCGTATTCGTTCAAGACCCGTTTCGAAAACGAGAAGGGCACCAATCCGGAGGAGCTGACCGCCGCCGCGCATGCCGGCTGTTTCACGATGGCTCTGGCCTTTGGACTGCAGGGCGCCGGTCTGACGCCGACTGAACTGCAGACCGAGGCGGCGGTGACGCTCGAGCCGGACGGCAAGGGTTTCAAGATCAGCAAATCGGCGCTGACCCTGCGCGGCAAGGTGCCGAATTGCGATGAGGCAACGTTTGCCCGCCTCGCCGGCGAGGCCGAGAAGAACTGTCCGGTGTCAAAAGTCCTGAACGCCGCCATCACGCTGGATGCGAAGCTGATCCAGTGATCGCCGACCGGCGATCGTCGGGAGCGTCCCGCATATCGGCGGCGGAACGATACCCTCGCGTTCGCGAAGGAGGCGGCACATGAATTGGGCTTTGTCCATGAAGGCGGTCTGGCGCGATCTTGTCGCCAGCGCACGTGCGCTGAGCTGGGGCGCCTATGTTCTGCTTGCGGTTTTGCTGGGCATGCTGGCCGCCGTGATCTGGCTCGCGGTCTCCGGCTGGTCGTCGGCGGCCGGTACGGACGTCCCGGCGGCGGGCTATCTCGCGCTCGCCTTCGGCGTCATCGTATCGATGGTCGTGGGCATCGGCCTGATGGCCCTGGTCTTCTACAGCGCCCGCGCCGGCTACGACGAACCGGCGAAGTTGAGCGATCAAAGCGATGATCCGAACGACCGATCCGTTTGATGGCTGCGAGATCATGCGGGCGGATGCTGCGCGTGCCAGCGCCGAACCCAGGCGCGATAGGATCGAATCCTGTTCGAGAACACGCGCGCCGTAGGGCGAGCACGCTCTCCCGAACGACATCTCGCACCTCTCCAGCATCTTCTCTGGCGACCGTCACGCCGCCCAAGCCATAAGACGATGCAGGACGTCAGGGACGTCCTGCATATCGCAGGCCTGCCAAGAACGAGCCGCTTCCAGCGATTGCCCGGCGCCTGGCGGGGCGCTTTGGTTCATCGGCTGGGAAGCGTCATGCACAGAACGTGTTGGGCGACCCGATGCGCAAGCTTTGTTGTGATCGAACAGTCTGTTCGATAGCATCAGCGGGTTGGCCGCATACGAGAAAGCATGTTGATGAGTTGCCGGAAAGCCGATCCCGACGCGACGACGGTCGTCGCGCCCCAGCAACGCCCGCCCAAAGCCGCGCAGCTCCTCACCATGCTGATTTCGCTGGACCGGGAGCTCGGCGCAAGACGCGTGCTGGACGTCGATCAATTCCTGGACCTTGCGCAAAGCCGCGTAGGGCCGGTGTCGCTGAGCATCCACAGCGGTCTTCATCTTCAAGGGGTGAGGTGCCTGGCGGAATCGATCGAGCGAGATCCCTATTATGATGAGCTCGGCAGGTACATGGCCAGCCATTACATTTACGGCTGGATTCAAAGATACGTTCAGTTCGAGCAGGATTTGGCCGACTTCCCGGACGTCGTCGATGTTCCCGTTGCAAAACCTTTGTTTCTCGTAGGCTTTGGTCGAACCGGAAGCACGTTCCTGCATCATCTGCTTGCCCTTGATCCGCAGGCGCGCGCGCCGCGATTATGGGAGTTGCAGGAGCCGTCGCCGCCGCCGCGGCCCGAAACCTACGACACGGATCCGCGAATTCGCCGGCTTCAAACGCAGTCGGACTTCCGATCGATCGTGATGCCGGATCTTTACAAGATCCATGAGTTCGCCGTGCGGGCGCCCGAGGAATGTCAGCACATGATGTGGCATGGCCCACAGCACATGATCCTCGGGCTCAGGTCGCCGGATTATTGGCGATGGTTTCGGAAATTGAATCCGGCGCAACTACACGTGCTTTACGCCTGCTACAAACTCCAGATTCAGCATCTGCAACTGTTTCATCGCGGCGGGCACTGGGTCAGCAAGTCCCTGGCCCACGCACATTTTTTTCCCGTGCTGTTCAAGAGCTTTCCCGACGCGCGGATCGTTCGGCTGCACAGGGATCCCTGTCAAATCATTCCGGCCCTCGCCAGTCTGATCGCGCATCTGCAGATACCTTATACGGCTCGCATCGATTTCCATGACCTCGGTCAACGGATGCTGGATCTATTCCTCGAGTCCATGGACAAAATCATGCAAGCGGACAGGGAGGTGAGCTCGGATTGTTTCGTCGATGTCCTGTTTGACGATTTGACCAAAGATCCGATCGGAACCGTCCGCGCCATCTATGCGAAGTTTGGCTACCGCTACGCCGCTGAGTTCGAGAACCGCATGAAGAAGCACTTGAGGACGGATTCAATCAACCGCAGGTTCAAACATGTCTACACGCTCGAGCAATTCGGATTGTCTCGCGCACAGGTGATGGCTGTGTCTGAAAAATATCTGTCGTGGGTGGAGCAACGAACGGGCGCGAGGCTGTGCCGGCCCTGACCGTCGCGCCTTCCTGGTCGATATCGGAAAGCGTGCAGAAGCCGGCCGCCGCAGACGATATCAAGAAGTTGGGCTGTGTCTGTGCTGGTGAGCGGATCATTTATCCGGCGCTCGTGTCAGCCTGCTAGTTCGTCCAACGCCGGAATAGGGCGCGGGTATTCGCGCGCGAGTGCTTCGCCGGCGAATACGCCCTCATCTGGTCCCGCTAACCGGCCAAAGACGTCCCCTCCACCGAGCGAAGGCGCTTCCCTTGCTAATTGCCATTAGCTTGTGGGATTGCGCGCGGTCACGATCCACGTCGCGCCGTTGATCATCACCGACCGCTCGCCGGGGCAGCCCGCGAAGGCGGCGCGAACCGCGGCCGAGGCGCGGGCGCGGATGTCGTCGGGCTGATCGGCGAGCACGCGCGACAGCGGGCCGACCTCGAACGTCATCTTCACCGCGTCGTCGATCGCCGCGTCCCGCGTCTCGCCCTCGCCAAACGGGACGGAAGCATCGAAAGGCGCGATCGCGATATCGGTGAACCCGGCCGCCGTTAGGATGCGGGCCGCCCGCCCCGGGTGGCCGAACGAGAATGGGCCGGGCGCTTCGGGATCGGGCGGCGCCGTCGGCGATGATGCCTTTGATCGTGCCCATCGGCAGGCGCACCCATTCGTTCTCGCCCGCGCCACGCCAGCAGACGAAAGCGACCCGCCCGCCCGGCTTGAGCGCGCGGCGCATATGGGCGAACGCCGCTGTCGGATCGCCGAAGAACATCACCCCGAAGCGCGAGAACAGGATGTCGAACGCCTCCTCGGGCAGCTCGGCGCTGCTGGCGTCGGCCACGCTGGAACACGACCGGTGTATCCTGTGGCGCAAGCGCGCGAGCTCGGGCGATCAGCGGTTCGGATATGTCAACGCCCAGCACTTGGCCACCCGCGCCGACGCAGGCGGCCAGAGCCAGACTCGACGCGCCCGCGCCGCAGCCGATGTCCAGCACGCGCTCGCCCGCCGCGGGCGCGGCGGCTTCGATCGCGGCCTGGCCAAACACCGCCACAACGGCGTCGAGCCGGGCCTGGTGGGCGACCCAGCGTTCCCCGCTCTGGTCATTCCAGCCGGCGATCCGATCGGCATTGTGCTGTGCCATGACATATCCTTGTTCTTAAGTGTCCACTATTCTTTTCAATGTGGCCCTTTGCACTGATCGCGGCGTCAGACGATTTGAAAAGGCTGCCATCTTGTTCGCCAGGCCCGCGATCACCATGGCCTTTCCTTCCATAAGCGCCCGAACACCGCTCGCGGCGACCGGACGCGGCTTCATGGTGAGGAGGCGCAGCAAGGCCGATGGGGTTGCGCCGGCAGCCGCATCGAAGCCCGTCGCGGTGTGCCCCGGGCAGAGAGTGGTAACAACCACAGCATGCGGGCGGAGTTCGTCGTGCAGCGCCTCGCCAAGGGCGAGTACATATGCCTTGGTCGCCGCATAGGCTGCGTAGCTGGGAACGGCTTGGAAGGCCATAAGGCTGGCGACGAGAAGGATATGTCCAGATCGCCGCGCCGCCATGTCACGGCCGAAAAGATAGGTCAGCTCTGTGAGCGTCGTGATGTTGAGCTGGATCATGTCCGTCGTGCGCTCGATCGGTGTGTCCAATAAATCGCCGTGCAAGCCGTATCCGGCATTGTTCAGCAAGATGTCGATCGTCACCGACCTTGCATCGAGACTGCTTTTCAAGCGGCTGGCCGCGCTCGGCGCGGCAAGATCGATTGCCTCGACCAGCACATCCACCCCGTATTTGTGGCGGAGATCGGCGGCAAGGTTTTCCATCGACTCCTGCCGTCGGGCCGCCAAGACGAGATTGACTTTCTGCGCAGCCAGTAGATCTGCGAATTCAAGGCCGAGGCCACTCGATGCCCCGGTGATCAGAGCCCATTTTCCGGCGAAGCTGTTCATTGGTTCTCTCAAACCACCATCGACTGCTGGGCGAAGATGCCCGCCATCGCGCCCTGCGACGACGCCTGGGTGACCGAGGGCAAGAAGGGCGTGGCGAGGTCGCCGGCGGCGTAGATGCCGGGCATGCTGGTTTGGCGGCGCTCGTCGACCTTGAGGACGATGCCGACGGGCGTATCGACGGTAGCGAGGCCAAGTGATTCATGCAGGCTTGCGGACGGCTTGGCGCGCGGATTGGCGAATAGGATGTCGACCGCGACATTGCGGCCGGTATCGAGATTGATGGTGGCGATATGGCCCTCGTGATGGGCGATCTCGACGATCCGGCCATCGATGACAGGTACGTTGCGGTGCGCCAGATCGGCCTGGATATCGGGCGGAATGTCGTGACCATCGGCGAAGAGCGTCAACTTGTCGGTCCAGTCGTGGAACAGCCTGACCTGATTGTGCGATTGCGGGCTGGACCAGACGAGGCCCCAATGCTGGGCGGCGACTTCAAAGCCGTCGCAATAAGGGCAGGGCACGATGGACGTGCCCCAGCTTTCGGCGTAGCCCGGAACATCAGGCATCTGGTCGGCGACGCCATAGCTCAGGATCAGACGACGCGCCCGAAGGCTTTCGCCCTCGGACGTGAGAACCTTGAAATCGTCGAGGGCGCCCGAGACGCCGTCGGCCCGGGCACTGACCAGCTTGATCGCGGGATAACGCGCCAGCTGCTGACGCGCCTCGGCCAGGATGTCCAGCGGCGGCTTGTGATCGTGGCCGAGCAGACCATGCGAGTGGCCGGCGAAGCGGTTGCGCGGCAGGCCGGTATCGAGAACGGTGACCTTGCGGCGGGCGCGTCCGAGCTGCAGGGCGCCGGCTAGACCGGCAAAGCTGCCGCCGATGATGATGACGTCATCCATGATGATGGCTCCGTTTGGAGGACAGGTTGAAACCTACCCATTGGCTTGCATATTTCGAATACTCCATGGTATCGTAATTCAGGAATTAGAATACTGTCAAGTACTGGAATTGTCGTGACCGAAAACAATCAGGGCCGGCGCGGCCGACCCGCCAACGAGGCGCTTGGCCAAACGATCGTTGACGCCGCGCGCGAACTCTTTGTGGAGTTGGGTTTTCAAGCGACGACCTTGGACAAGGTCGCCCAGCGAGCAAAGATATCCAAGCTCAGCATCTATCGGCACTTCGAGAACAAGGAGGCGCTGTTCAGCGCGGCAATGGCGGCCGGCTGCCAACAGCTGTTTGCACCACAGACCCTTCTTGAAGGCGTCGGCGGTTCGGTCGAAGATCAGCTGATGGCGGTGGGATCATTACTGCTTCGCACGCTGTTGAGATCAGACGTCCGCAGTGTCGAAGCCATGGTCATGGCCGACAAGACGAGTTAAAAGTCGTTAAGCAAGCTCCATTTCGAAGCCGGCCCCGCCCATGTCATCGCCGAAACCGAGGCCCTGTTGCGTCAGTTGCACGCGAAGGGGCTTCTGAACGTGCCCGATCCTGTCCGGTCCGCCCGCTTGTTTGCCGCGCTTTTCAAAGGATCCGATCTCCTGATGATCGCACGCTTCGATCAGGCGAAAGCAGAGGACGACGACGAAATCGAATCCTATTGCCGGTCGGCCGTCGCCATGTTCATCGCCGCGCACGGTGGCAACGACCAGGTGGGCGGATGTTCGCCTGCCTCAAGGTCAAAAGACAAAATTTGAATCGTGCGAGCGACACGCGACGACAAACTTGCCGTCAATTACTTTGCCTTCGTTCAACTCGCGTCAATCAGACTATGGCTCGGCGCTAATGAGTTCACGTTTTAGTTTCAATCATCTCAATCTTACGAAATTAAACGATTTCTACCGAGACATCAAAGCTGCGCTTTCGCTTAGGGCAAACCTTTCTATTTCAGGAGCTTGCGGCCCCAGGCCGTCACGGGTGCGCCGCATGAGCATAGCAGCATCAAGCGGCTCGTTCATAACCAGCTCGTCCATCTCGGCAACAATCTCAATCAGCTTGTCCAACGACCACGTCCCATCCGCGGTTGACGAGATGGTTTTGACGTATCGCGATGCCGAACTGCTCAAGCAGGAAGCCGGTGTACGCGGCGGCGGTCGCATGACCGAGCATCCCCTCAAGCATATCAGCCTTAACTGGCATACCGACGATAATCCGTCCCAGCAGCATATGGATCGCGACTGGCAAACATTACCTTCAATCAACGGGCTGGGCCGAGCATCAGGCGGTATTCGTCGCACATAGTGATAAGGCCTACTAACACCTGCACATCATGCTCAATGAGGTGCACCCGGAAACCGGCCTGCGCCTAAACACAAGCTATGAGCACGCCCGTTCGCAGAAATGGGCCGCGGCCTATGAGCGCGAACAGGGCATTATCCGCTGCGAGCAGCGTGAACTCGCTCCAGAAGAACGCGGACAATCGATGCCGCGGAATATGCGGCTGGCCTTCAAAAATAACGAACAGGAGTTTTTGAAATCCGAGCAGCAATTGCGTGGTCTACCGGAACTTCCCGAATATTCCGCCCAAGATCGCAAGAGTACAGAATGGACAATTCTAAAAGAAATCCAGCGCGATGAACGTGAGCAGTTCTTCGCGGACGGAAAAATCAAATTCAAGGAATTGCGCTCATCGATATGCCGAGAAGTTCGCGAGGAATTTCGTGAACGCTGGGAGGATTATTTCTGGCTGAGAAAAACACCGTCGGCGACGACCGGCGGTTTATGGCTGACGTTAAGGCACAGATCATCGCCGACCAAAAGGCCGCGCTCGAGCCCCGGCGAGATGCCGCGTACGCCGAACTACTCGCAGCACGAAAACTCGAATATCGTGGCGTTCTCGATAGCCAGCGCACGACAGGACACGCCGGCGGCTGCACACCGTCTACCTCGACAAGGTGGACGGGCGTATCGACAGCGATTTCTACGCCCACATCTCACAAAACTGGCAGGCCGACCTACAAAGGCTCGAACGGGAAATCGCACGCCATCAGGCCGCTGACCGGGCCTATCTGGAGGAGGGTGTCTCCCTGATCGAGCTGGCAAATGGTGCCCTCAAACTCTTTGCCAGGCAGGAACCGAGCGAGCAGCGTCGTCTGCTGAATTTCGTACTATCGAACTCGACCTGGATGAATGGCGAGCTTTCGGCCACCTTCCGGCAGCCCTTTGATCTAATTGCGGAAGTAATTGCCAAAGCTGGCGGAGGAAGCAGCACCGGAGGCCTGCATCCGTCCGAGCATCCGGTTTGGCTGGGGAACCTGGATTCGAACCAAGACAAACAGAGTCAGAGTCTGTTGTGCTACCGTTACACCATTCCCCAACGGATTTCCGAGCAGTTTCAGGCGTTTGGCTGACTGTCCGGCGGTGATGCGCGAGCGTTGGGTTGAAGCCAAATCAGCGCCGCGCACGGCGATCTTCTACCCATATGTGACGGGCCTTGGCAAGCGTACAAGCGCCACGAAAGGCATGGAATTCGCAGCCAACCCAGCGCTTTCAGCGTTGCGGCGGATTATTCCGCCGCTTCCTTGACGGCGCCGTGCTCGTCGGTCTCGGGCTCGTGCGTGATATGGGCGCGGCCCCAGCGCGAGAAGGCATTGTTGAGCTTGTCGAGATAGAGATAGACCACCGGCGTCGTGAACAGGGTCAGCATCTGGCTCACGATCAGGCCGCCGACCATGGAGTAACCGAGCGGCTGGCGGATTTCCGAGCCGGTGCCGGTGCCGAGCATCAAGGGCACGCCGCCGAGCATGCGCCGCCATCGTCGTCATCATGATCGGACGGAAGCGGAGCAGGGCGGCCTGCCGGATCGACTGCTCGGGCGCCAGATGCTGGTCGCGCTCGGCCGCGATCGCGAAGTCGACCATCATGATGCCGTTCTTCTTCACGATGCCGATCAGCAGAATGACACCGATCAAGGCGATCAGGCTGAAATCGTAGCCGAACGCCATCAGGATCGCGAGCGCGCCGACGCCGGCCGAGGGCAGGGTCGAGAGAATCGTGATCGGGTGGATGTAGCTCTCGTAGAGGATGCCGAGGATCAGATAGACCACGACCAGCGCCGCGAGGATCAGCAGCGGCACCGTGGAGAGCGACTGCTGGAACGCCTGTGCGGTGCCCTGGAAGCTCGAGTTCAGCGTTGCCGGCGCGCCGATCTCGACCATCGCCTGCTGCACGGCCTGGGTCGCCTGCCCGAGCGCAACGCCCTGGGCGAGGTTGAAGCTGATCGTGATCGCCGGGAACTGGCCCTGGTGGCTGATCGATAGCGGCCGCACCGGCACCGTGGTCCATGTCGCGAAGGTCGACAGCGGCACCTGATCGCCTGTCGTCGGCGACTTCAGATAGATCTTGTTCAGCGTGTCGAGGTTGCCCTGCAGCTCGGGCAGGATCTCCAGGATCACGTGATAGGAGTTGAGCTGGGTGAAGTATTGCGCGACCTGACGCTGGCCGAACGCGTCATACAGCGTGTCGTCGATCAGCTGCGGCGTGATGCCGTAACGCGAGGCGGTGTCGCGATTGATCGAAAGCTGCACGGTGGTGCCGTTGGTCTGCTGGTCGGTGGCGACGTCGCGCAGCTGCGGCAGCGTCTTCATCTTCTCCAGGACCTTCGGCGCCCATTCGTTGAGCTCGCCGAGATTGGCATCCTGCAGCGTGAATTCGAACTGGGTGCGGGTCGGGCGGCCGCCGAGGCGGATGTCCTGCGCCGCCTGCATGTAGAGGCGGGCGCCCTCGACCTTCTCCAGCTTCGGCCGGAGCCGGGCGATGACCTGCTGCGCCGAGGCATCACGCTCGGAGAGCGGCTTCAGCGTGATGTACAGGTTGCCGTTGTTGCCGGCGCGGCCCGAGCCGCCGATCGCCATCGCAGTCGAGGCGACGGCCGGATCCTCCATCACGATCTTGGCCAGCGCCTGCTGACGCGACTGCATCGCCTTGAACGAGATGTCCTGCGAGGCTTCCGAGGTCGCGGTGATCAGGCCGACGTCCTGCTGCGGGAAGAAGCCCTTGGGGATCAGGATGAAGAGGTAGATCGACAGGCCGAGGGTGGCGAAGAACACCATCAGGGTGGCGAATTTCCAGCGCAGCGCGAAGTCGAGGCTGCGCTCATAGGCGCGTAGCATCGCATCGAAGCCGCGTTCGCTCCACTGGTAGAACTTGCCGTGCTGAATCTCGTCATGGCCGCGCAGGAAGCGCGAGGCCATCATCGGCGTCAGCGTCAGCGACACCACCATCGAGACGACGATGGTCATGGTCAGGGTGACGGCGAATTCGCGGAACAGGCGGCCGATGATGCCGCCCATCAGCAGCAGCGGGATCAGCACCGCGACCAGCGAGATCGAGATCGAGACGATGGTGAAGCCGATCTCCTTGGCGCCGCGATAGGCCGCCGCCATCGGCGCTTCGCCTTCCTCGACATAGCGCGAGATGTTCTCGAGCATGACGATCGCGTCGTCGACCACGAAGCCGACGGCAATGGTCAGCGCCATCAGCGAAAGATTGTCGAGCGTGTAGCCGAACACCCACATCAGGGCGCAGGCGCCAAGCAGCGCCAACGGCACGGTGATGGTCGGGATCACGGTCGCCCAGAACGAGCGCAGGAAGATGAAGATGACCATGACGACCAGCGCGATGGTCAGCAGCAGCGTGTATTGCACGTCCTCGACGGCGGCGCGGATGGTGGTGGTGCGGTCGGAGATGAGGTCGATCTTGATCGCCGGCGGGATCGCCGCGACCAGCCGCGGCAGCATGCCCTTGATCTTGTCGACCGTCTCGATGACGTTGGCGCCGGGTTGCTTGAAGACGACCAGGAACACGCCGCGCTTGCCATTGGCCCAGGCCGCCTGCTTGGCGTCTTCCGGACCGGTCACCGCTTGCCCGATGTCCCTGATCCGCAGCGGACCACCATTGCGGTAGGCGATGATGACGTCGTTCCAGTCCTTCGAATTCCGTGAGCTGGTCGTTGGCATAGATGGTGTAGGCGCGCCGCTCGCCGTCGACATTGCCCTTCGGGCTGTCGACCGTGGTGATCGCGATCTGGCTGCGTACATCCTCCAGCGACAGGCCCTTGGCGACGAGCTTGGCCGGATCGATCTGGACCCGTACCGACGGCTTTTGCTGGCCGCCGATGATGACCTGGGCGACGCCGGAGATCTGGCTGATTTGCTGGGCCAGCTGGGCGTCGACCGCATCCGACACCGTCGTCAGCGGCAGCGTGTCCGATGTCGCCGACAGCAGCAGGATCGGCGAGTTCGGCCGGGTTCACCTTGCGATAGGTAGGCGGCGAGGGCAGCGTCTTCGGCAACTGGCCGGACGCGGCGTTGATGGCGCCCTGCACGTCGTTGGCGGCGCCGTCGATGCTGCGGTTGAGGTCGAACTGGATGGTGACCGACGCCGTGCCGAGATAGCTCGTCGAGGTCATCTGGGCGATGCCGGGAATCTGCGCGAACTGCCGCTCCAGCGGCTGCGCCACCGAGGTCGCCATCGTCTCCGGGCTGGCGCCCGGAAGGCTGGCGTGATCTGGATGGTCGGGAAGTCGACCTGCGGCAGCGGGGCGACCGGCAGCAATGGATAGGCGACGAGACCGATGAACAGAATGCCCGCCATCAGCAGCGAGGTGCCGATCGGGTAGCGGATGAAAGGTGCGGAGATGCCGCCGCCGTTCGCGCTCATTCCTGACGGACCTTAGCTTGCGCCGGCTCCTGGCTTGCCACCGCCGTGGTGACCAGCGTGCCTGGCTGGACCTTGAACTGACCGCCCGTGATCACCTGCTGTCCCGGGCTCAAGCCCGTCTTCGACCACAGACTTGTCCGTCGATCGACGAGCTGACCTTCACCTTGTGCAACTCGGCCTTGTTGTCCTGGTTCACGGTGTAGGCATAAAGGCCGTTGGTCGAGTGCTGGATGGCATCGTCCGGCACCACCGTAGCGTCCTTCAAGGTCTTCACCAAAAGCCGTGTCGACACCGATTGGCCGGGCCACAGCGCGTGATCCTTGTTGTCGAACACCGCCTTCAGCCGAATAGTCCCGCTGGTGGTGTCGACCTGGTTGTTGACCACTGCGAGCTTGCCTTCGGCCAGCGGCTTCTTGCCGTCGGTGGTGATCGCGATCACCTTCAACTGCGCCTGCCTTCTGACCTTCGTTGATGTAGGGAAGCTGCTCTTCCGGCGCGGTGAAGATCACCGCGATTGGTTCAATCTGGGCGATTGATACAATGCCGGTCTGGCTCGACGCGTTCACGATGTTGCCGATGTCGACCTGGCGCAGGCCGGCGACGCCCGAGATCGGCGCCTTCACCTGGGTGTAGTCGAGCTGGGTCTGCGCGTTCGCGATCGCGGCGTCGTCGGCGGCGATCTGCGCGGTGAGCTGCGCCACCGTGGAACGCTGCGTGTCGGTCTGCTGCTTGGTCGCGAACTCGCCGAGCTTGGTGTAGCGCTGCAAATCGAGATTGGCGTTGGCGAGGTTGGCCTCATCCTGTGCCTTTTTGGCCTTGGCCTGGTCGAGCGTCGCCTGGAATGGCCGCGGATCGATCTCGACCAGAAGGTCGCCCTGGTTGACGATCTGGCCTTCCTTGAACGCGATCTTGTCGATCTGGCCGTCGACCCGGGTCCGTACCTGTACGGTGTTGAAGCCCTGGACGGTGCCGAGCCCGGTCAGATAGACCGGAAAATCGGTCTTTTCGACGGGTGCGGTCGTGACACGCACCGCTGGCGGCCGCGCCGCCTTCTGGGCCTCGGCGCGCTTTGCTTCTTCCGCGCCATGATAGCGTTGCCAGCCATAGTAGCCGACCCCGCCAACGACCGCGAGCAGCAAGATCCAACTGATAGTCCGTGACGTCTTCATGTTGGCTCATATGCTGGAAGGAGAAGAATAATCGGCCTTTAAAAGCGTTCCCAGCGTCTTAGATATAGTATGCGTGCACTTAATGTGTAAACATATTAGGGGCCGCGGAAACCTAAACAATTGGCAAGCTTTCAGGATATCCAGCGGATGTCACTTGATCTCAAACGTCAACTGGTCGCCCAGCTTGTCGAGAGCTCGCGCATCCTGCGCAATTATATTGACCACCGTGCCAAGGAACGCGGCACGACCCGCGCACAATGGGTGGTGTTGTTCCGCCTGCGCGCCTGTGAAGGTTTATCACAAGTCGACCTCGCCGAGGTGCTGGAATTGCAGCCGATCTCGCTGGTCCGGCTCCTCGACCGGCTGGTGGAGCAGGGGCTGCTCGAACGCCGCCATGATCCCAAGGGATCGCCGCGCGAATCAATTGTTCCTGACCGAGGCCGGCCGCAGCCTCGTCGACGAGCTCGACAGCCTGCGCGACGACATCGCCAATAATGTGCTCGATGATATTCCCGACGAGGTCATCGCCAGCAGCCTCAAGACGTTGCGCGACATCAAGGACCGTATCAAGGCGCAGTCCGATTCCGCGGACCATGTCGCGGCGAAGTAGAGATCCGTCAGGCGACGGGCTGCCCACGTGACGTCTGACACATCGATTGCGGCGGGCAGGGCGGTCAGCCTGATCCGGCATCCGCCTTTGCTGTTTTATCTTCTCGCGCGAAGCAGTTCCGAATTCGCCTACCAGATTGCAACCGTGGCGGTCGGTTGGAAGATTTACGCACTGACAGGTAGTGCGTTCGACCTCGGCCTCGCGGGTCTCGTTCAGTTTCTTCCCAGCGCGCTGCTGGTCTTCGTGGTCGGGCACGCCGCCGACCGCTACGACCGCCGGCGGCTGGCCCAGATTTGCGAGATCGCGCAAGGGCTCGCGGCCGGCTATCTGGCGATCCGGAGCTTTACGGGCACACCGACGGTGGCGGAGATCTTCGTCGTGCTGGCCGTGTTCGGCGTTGCATCCGCCTTCGAGAGCCCGGCGTCGTCGGCGATGCTGACTGCCGTCGTGCCGGAAGGATCGGTGCAGCGGGCGACCGCCCTGGTCTCGGCCGCGTGGCAGGTTGCCGCGATCAGCGGGCCTGCGATCGGCGGGCTCGTCTACGCCATCGCACCGGCCGCGCCCTTCGTGGTCATGGCGTTGGCCTGGTTCGTGGCGGCCTCGTGCATCGGCGCGCTGCACAAGCCGGTCGCCGTGGAGCGCGATTCGGCGATGCCGACGGGGCTGCTTGCCGGCTTCAAATTCGTCTGGTCGCAGCCGGCGATCCTCGGCACCATCTCGCTCGATCTGTTCGCCGTGCTGCTCGGCGGCGCCACCGCGCTGCTGCCGATCTACGCCAGCGACATCCTGCAGACCGGCCCCCTGGGGCTCGGCGTGATGCGCGCCGCGCCCGCCGTCGGTGCGCTCGCGATGACGGCGTATCTCGCGCGGCATCATCTGATGCGGCGGATCGGCCTGCGCATGCTCCAGGCGGTGATCGCGTTCGGTGCGGCGACCGTGGTGTTCGCGCTGTCGCGTCATCTCTGGCTGTCGGTTGCCGCGCTCGCGGCGATGGGCGCGGCCGACACGATCAGCGTCGTGATCCGTGTCTCGCTGGTGCAGCTGATGACGCCGGACGACATGCGCGGCAGGGTCGGCGCGGTCAACTACCTCTTCGTCAATGCCTCCAACCAGCTCGGCGAGTTCGAGAGCGGCATGGTGGCGGCGCTGCTCGGCGCCATGCCCGCAGCGCTGCTCGGCGGCCTCGGCACCATCGCGGTCGCGCTGCTGTGGATGTTGCTGTTTCCGGCGCTTCGCCGCGTTGACCGTTTGGAATGATTCCAAAGCTTGTAGAGCGACTTTCAAGTCCCCGTTGTTGCCATGCCTCGGCCTGCCCGGCCATATCGCGCAAACATGATGAGGCCCGGGAATGGACGAACTGAACGGAAAGATGCTCGCCTGCCAGATTCTGGTGACCGGCTTGATCGCGCGCGTCGCCAATGAGCAGCGCGATCCCTTGCGCTTCCTCACCGATTTTCGTGACGAGATCAGGGCGGTGGTAAAGGGCGTTGGAATCGCCGGCGTCGACAATTCCGATCGCGTGCGGCAGATCGCGCAGCAGACGGTCGACGAACTGTTCTCGCTGATGAAGCCGCCGAGCAGCGATTAGTCGCGCGGAGGCAGGTATCGCTGCACAGGTGTGGCACAAGCGACCCTCGGCGCAGCACCGCAGTTTTAGAATCGTTTTGATCTGGAACTATTCAAGCCGTGCCTTGAGCCGTTCAAATTGACCCTGTCAGACCCGCCCGATACCACCATTCACATGCTGCATGTGAGGGGAATCCGCAAGCAGCATGGGAATGGGAATTCAGGGGCGTGAACAGTCAAATGGGACAGGTCATTACACCGCGATCGCTGCGGACAGCCGTAGCCGTCGGAAGCAGAGGAGAGGGGAAGTCTGAAGGTGTTATCGGCACAAGGGTGTCGGCGGTTGCCGGGCTGATTGCCGTGGCCTCGGTGTCCGGGGTCGCCGAGGCGGCGCCGCAATCCGAACTGCCGCCGGTCAATGTCGACGCGCCAGTGGCGCGCCACAAGCCTGTCGCCTCCAAGCCGACTGCAGATCAGGTGCGCGCGCGCAACGCCCTGCGTCGTGCGGCCCAGCAGCGCCAGCAGGCGGCGCAGCAGGCTGCTGTGCCGTTTCCGAATGCCGGCGGGCTGAGCGCCGACCGCAACCCCTATGCGGACGCCGCCGCGCCCTACAAGGTCGACCATCTGCAGGCGTCGGGCAAGTTTCCGGAGCCGCTGCTCAACACGCCGAAATCGGTCACGGTGCTGAGCAAGGAGGTGCTGGAGGACAAGAACGCCACCAACCTGAAGCAGGCCGTGCTCTCCACCGCCGGCGTCACGCTCGGCACGGGCGAAGGCGGCAACGCGTTCGGCGACCGCTTCTTCATCCGCGGCTTCGATGCCCGTAACGACGTCTTCATCGACGGCGTGCGCGATGCCGGCGTCAGCGTGCGCGAGAACTTCTTCACCGAGCAGGTCGAGATCCTGCGCGGCCCGGCGTCGTCCTTCGCCGGCCGCGGTACCGCAGGCGGCGCGATCAATATCGTGACCAAGCAGGCCACGACGGAGAAGAGCTTCTACAACATGGACACCACGTTTGGCACCGACCAGACCAAGCGTGTGACGCTCGACGTCAACCAGGTGATCAGCCCGACCTTGGCGTTGCGCGCCGGTGGCCTGTTCCAGGACGCCAATGTCGCGGGCCGCGATTATGTCACCGACAACCGTGATGGCGCGTTCGTCGCCGGCACATGGACTCCGACGGACGCGGTGAAGGTTACCGGCAACTACATCCATACCGAGCTGACCGGAATTCCGGATTTCGGCGTGCCGTACTACCGGCCGAGCACTTCGAGCACGGCAGGCGGGCCGTTCCCGGATTTCGGCGTCAACCGCAACAACTTCTACGGCTTCGTCAATCGCGACTTCTACAGAACGGGTCAGGACATCGGCACCATCAATACCGAGGTCCAGATCACGCCGGACCTGATGATTTCCAACAAGACCCGGGAGTCTCACTCGACCCAGAACTACATCGGAACGCTGCCCGAGTCGCCGTCGCTCGCGACAGGTACGCTGATGGCTAATCCGCAGAGCCGCTACCAGGCCACGGATGTTTTCGCCAACCAGACGGAGGCAACTTACAAGTTCGACGACAGCGCGGGATTCAAGCATACCCTGCTGGCCGGCATCGAATATGACAACGAACGGTCCTCGATCGACAGCTATACCGGGCTTGCCTCCGAGCTCACGACAGGGCCGACACCGACCACCGGTGGATCGCAGCCCGGCGTCAGCATCTTCAATCCGCAATTCACCGGTGCGCCATTCGGAATTCCGTCGCTCACTGGGAGGCCGACCAAGATCGGTATCGACACCGTGAGCGGCTATGTGCTGGACAGCGCCAACTACCATGATCTCGTGATCCTCAACGGCGGCGTCCGCTATGACGATTACTCGATCAAGACCTCGGGCTACGGCACGGGCTCAACTGCCTCGATCGTGAGTACCCAGAAGGCCGAGTTCGGCATTCCCGACTTCAATCTCGGTATGACCCTGAAGCCGCTGCCGAACGGGAGCGTCTACGCGGCCTATGCGACCTCGGCCAATCCGGTCGGAGCCGAGTTCGACGGCACCAGCACCGCCTATGGCGGCATCAACCCGTCGCTCGCCGGCGGCAACACCCAGATCTTCGGGCCGGAGAAGAACAAGGCCATCGAGGTCGGCACCAAGTGGGAGCTGTTCGATCGCCATCTTCTCGTGACGGCGGCGTTGTTCCAGACCGAAAAGGAAAACGCGCGAGAAGCGCAAAATATCAATAGCGCGACCACCAGCATCCCGGCGGGCTGTTCGGTTCCGGCCGGAACAACCGGCAACGTCTCCTGCATCACCGCAGGCGCGGCTTACCGTGTCCGCGGCATCGATCTCGGCGTCGGCGGCAAGATCACCGACAAATGGAGCGTATTCGGCGGCCTGGTGCTGATGCAGTCGGAGGTGACGAAATCGCTGGCGCCTTCCGCCAACACCGCGCTCTACAGCACCAATGTCGGGCTGCCGCTCGCCAACATTGCGCATCAGTCGTTCAGCATGCTCTCCAAGTACCAGGTGACAGACAAGTGGGAGCTGGGTGGTCAGGCGGTGTATCGCTCGAAGATCTATGGCGGCACGCTGCTGGCGGCGAACCAGGGCACATCGATTCCGAGCTATTGGCGGTTCGACGCGTTCACTGAATACAAGATCGACAAGAACTGGTCGGCAAAGCTGTTCGTCAACAACATCTTCGACAAGCGCTACTACGACGCGCTCTATCAGAGCGCGGCGCCGTTCGTGCTGGAGGCACCGGGCAGGGCAGCCTACCTCGTACTCTCGGCGCGTTACTGAAAGTGAGATCATGCTGATCTGCATTCCCGAGGTTCTCAGCAAGCCTGATGTCGCCGAGTTCCGCCGCATCATGGATGCGGCGGACTGGGAGGACGGCCGCTCGACCGCGGGGGCGCAATCGGCCATGGTCAAACGCAACGAGCAATTGCCGCCGGACAGCGAGGTGTCGCGGAAGCTCGGGCAGCGCATCATCTCGGCGCTGACCAAGCATCCGCGCTTCCTCGCGGCGGCAATCCCGCTGCAGATCTTTCCGCCGTTGTTCAATCGCTATGCGGCCTCCAGCGGTCATCACTTCGGCATCCATGTCGACAATGCGGTGCGCGGCGATCCCTTGACCGGCCTGCGCATCCGCACCGATCTGTCGATCACTCTGTTTCTCAGCGAGCCCGAGGAATACGACGGCGGCGCGCTCGTGGTCGAGGACACCTACGGTTCCCACGAGGTCAAGTTGCCGGCCGGGGACGCGGTGCTCTATCCCGCGTCGAGCCTTCACATGGTGACCCCGGTGACGCGAGGCGCCCGGGTCGCCTCTTTTTTCTGGATGCAGAGCATGGTACGGGATGCACATGCCCGTAGCATGATCTTCGATCTCGACACGGCGATCCAGGGCTTGACGGAACGGCTCGGACGCGACGATCCGGAGACCGTCAAATTGACCGGCATCTATCACAATCTGATCCGCTACTGGGCCGAAGTATGATGACATTGTTCCGTTCGAGGGCCGCGCTGGTCCTGCTATTCGCATTGGCGTCGGCGTTGCCACCGTCGCACGCGCAGCAGGCGATGCAGCCGTCCTCGCAAGCTCCTGCGCCGGCTGCCGCGCAAGGGACCGCGCCGGCAAGCAGGCCGCAGGATCCGGTTGCTGCTCAACAGCCCGCGGCCACGCCCAGCGTCGCCGCGCCAGGCAGCGCATTGGATGCGCCCGTTGCGGCATCGTCATCGTCCCCGGAGGCGAGCGCAGACAGCAGCCACACCGCCAGATCGCTGACCACGGGCCTGCACGAATTGTCGCCCTGGACCATGTTCCTGAACGCCGACATCCTGGTCAAGGCTGTCATGATCGGCCTTGCGCTGGCGTCGCTGGCGACCTGGACCATCCTGATCGCCAAGAGCATCGAGTTCTCGGTGCTGCGCCGCAAGGTGCGCGGCGGCCTGCGCAAGGTGTCGGGCGCGAAATCGCTCGCCGAGGCGCAGCTGGCACTGGGATCGTCGCGGAACGTGCTGGCGTCGCTGCTGCACGCCGCGATCGCGGAGCTGCGGCTGTCGCAGGGCATCCATAACGAGTCCGGCATCAAGGAGCGCGCGGCCTCGGTCTTCACCGAGATCACGCGTGCCGAAGCGCGCCGCGTCCGCCTCGGCATGGGCCTGCTCGCCACCGTCGGGGCCATCTCGCCCTTCGTCGGCCTGTTCGGCACCGTCTGGGGCATCATGAACAGCTTCATCGGCATTTCGAAGTCGCAGACGACGAACCTCGCCGTGGTGGCGCCTGGCATCGCCGAGGCGCTATTGGCAACCGCCGTCGGTCTCGCCGCGGCGATCCCCGCCGTCATCATTTACAATCACTTCTCGCGCGTCACCAAAGCCTATCTGGAGCTGGTCAGTCGTGCGTCCGGCATGGCTGGGCGGCTGTTGTCGCGCGATCTCGATCGCAGCCAGGTCGGCATCCATTCGCGGGCGGCGGAGTAGGAGGCGGGGTAGGCTATGGCGGTTTCGCTCTCCGAAAGCGATCTCGACGACGATTTCGACGAGACACACGACATCAACGTGACGCCGTTCATCGACGTCATGCTCGTGCTCTTGATCATCTTCATGGTGGCGGCGCCGCTCTCGACCGTCGACCTGCCGATCGATCTGCCGACCTCGACTGCGACGCCGCAGAAGAAGCCGGACAAGCCGACCTATGTCTCGATCAAGCCTGATCTCGGGCTCGCCATCGGCGAGACGGCGGTCAAGCGGACCGATCTGGTGCATGAACTCGATGCGCAGCCCGACGCCAGCCACGACAAGCCGATCTTCCTGCGAGCCGACCGCACGGTGCCCTATGGCGAGATGATGGGCGTGCTCGAGATCCTGCGGGCCGGCGGCTATACCAAGATCAAGCTGGTGGCGCTCGAACGCGCGCCGGGACAGCCGGCGCCGGCCGACGTTGCGAAGCCGTGACGGGGTAGGCGATGGGCGATCTCGACACCGGAGAGAGGACGTCGCGGCGGCTGTGGGTCGGTGCGGCCGTGATCGCGCTCGCGCTGCATCTCGGCGGGGCCGCGCTCGCCCTGGCAAGTCTCAACGGCGACGAGGATGATGGCGGCCTCGGCGCCAGCGGCGCCGAGGTCGATCGACATCGACATGGCCTCGCCGAAGATCGAGGACGACGAGCTGCCGGCGGGCGTCGATTCCACCGCACAGGCGGCCTCGAACGCGATGCCGGAGCAGAAGGCCGAGGTCGAGCAGACCGATCTGCCAAAGGACGTGCCGACCGAGACCGATGATGCGGATCGGGTCGTCACCACCAGCGACGTGAAGAAGCCGGTCGAGGAGGAGAAGGTCAAGGCGGTCGAGACCAAGGCGGCGATGAAGCCTCGGATGCGGCCGAGGACAGCTCGCGGAAAGCGCTCGAAGACGCGCCCGAGGCCGAGAAGGCCAAGGCGCCCAATAGCGGTATCGGCAAGGACAAGCTGAGGGAGACGGCCAAATGGGGCAAGAAGATCAGTGCCTATTTCGAGCTGCACAAGAAATTTCCGGAAGGCAGGAGGAAAGGCGCCAAGGTCCGGTCGCGCTGGTGTTGAACCGCGCGGGTCATGTGATCTCGGCCGATGTGGCGGAGTCCTCCGGCGATCGGGCCTATGACGATGCCGCAGTCGCGATGGTCCATCGCTCCGATCCGGTGCCGACCGCCGCTGCTCTGACCGAGGATCAGTTCTCCTTCACGCTGCCGGTGATCTTCACGCGCCAAGCAAGCGGCTCAAACTCGAGAGCAGCGCTAGCGACTGGTCGGCGGAGCATCCGCGTCAGCCCGGCCGTTAGCGCAGATAAAGCCTGATCCCGATATAGATCACGCAGAGGCAGGCGAAGATCAGCGCCACCGGAAGCCGCGGCTTGGTGGCCTGACCGTTGGGCGCCGCCTTCGGCTTGGGCGGCAGCCGGCGGAACGCGGTCACGTTATCCGTCACGGGCTCAGCCGGGGCCGATTTTACCTCCGGCGGCGCGCCGTATCCGCCCATCTCGGCATAATAGGATTTGTACATCTCGCCGATGGTGGCCTCCGCCGCCTCATGCTCCGAGGACATCTGTTCGAGCCGGGTCTTGTAGCTCGCCAGAAACTCCTGGGCCTGCGGCGTCAGCCCTGATGCGCCGTTGAGCTTGGCGATCATCTTCCAGGTCGCAAAATCGGCCCGGGCCCGTGTATCGGCCCGGCGCGCAATCATCATATCAGCAGCTTTGACCAAAGGTGCCTCGGGTCTCGTTTCCTCATCCCAACCCCAACGGCCGGGGGCTAGGTATTGCCGGTTAATATCAGAAGGAGCCTGACGAGAGAATCGGTCGCGGCGCGCAGCAGCCTTGAAACAACATCAAGATTTAGACCGAACTGGGAGCCTGCCAAGGGCAGCAGAATCAAAATTCCCACCAGGATCAGCATGCCAACGGGTTCCAGGCGAGCTAAAAGCAACGCGAGCGGCCGCGGCAGGATCCCGACAGCGACGCGGCCGCCGTCCAGCGGCGGGATCGGCATCATGTTGAACAGGGCGAGGACGACGTTGAGCTGGACCGAGTTCCACAGATTGTCCACGAGCCATTGGGCCTGATCCGCGGACAAGGTCTCGAACAGCTGATGCAGATGTAGTGCCGCCGCGCTGACGAGCGCCAGCACGATGTTGGTGGCCGGTCCGGCCAAGGCCACCATCACCATGCCGAGCCGGAGCGGCTGCAGATTGCGGAAATTGACCGGAACCGGCTTGGCATAGCCGAACAGGAACGGCGAGCCCGTGAACAGCAGCAGGGCCGGCAGCAGCAATGTGCCGAAGGGATCGATGTGCCGGAGCGGATTGAAGCTGACACGTCCGAGCTTGAGCGCGGTGTCATCGCCGAAGCGCCAGGCGACGAAGCCGTGCGCGGCCTCGTGGAAGGTGATCGCGATGACGAGCGGCAGCACCCAGACGGAGACGGCGTAAGCGGAAAGGGGCAAGGCGGGGTTCCGGAGCTATGGTGAAGGACAGATAACAACTCCGGGTTCCCGCCGCTACGGCACGCTCTCCGGATATTGCGTCAGGCCGTCATCGAGGCACACCCAGGTCAGCTTCTCCGACACCCAGATGTGCTCGGTCGGAGCGAAGGCGTTGCGGTCATCGAAGGCGGCGAGTGCGACGCCGGCTGCGGTGCCGTTGCTGCGCCAGGAAAACAGCCGCGTGCCGCAGCGCGGGCAGAACACGCGATCGACGCGATCGGAGGTCGGATAGCGCGCGGTTTCGCCTTCCACCGCGATCGCGTCTTGCGGAAACAGCGCGCGTGCGAAGTAGGGCGAGCCCATCGCTTTCTGGCAGTTGCGGCAATGACAGACGCGCACGTTGAGCGGCTCGCCCTCGCAGGCGAAGCGCACCGCGCCGCACAGACATCCGCCTTTGTGGGTCATGACGAAGCTCCCGCAGTTGTCGTCATTGCGAGGAGCCGGAGGCGACGAAGCAATCCAGTTCTTGGCCCTGGATTGCTTCGCTTCGCTCGCAATCACGGCGAATGGAATCCATTCGTGGCTCTGATCAATACGTCGCGCGGCCGCCGGAAATGTCGAACACCGCGCCGGTCGAGAATGCGCAATCCTGCGAGGCCAGCCAGGCGACCATCGCCGCGAGCTCCTCGACCAGCACGAAGCGGCCTTTCGGAATCTTGGACAGCATGAAATCGATATGCGTCTGCGTCATCTGGTCGAAGATCGCGGTCTTGGCTGCGGCCGGCGTCACTGCATTGACCAGGATGTCGTGGCCTGCGAGCTCCTTGCCGAGCGATTTCGTCAAAGCAATAAGTCCGGCCTTGGACGCCGAGTAGTGCGCGGCGTTGGGATTGCCTTCCTTGCCGGCGATGGACGCGATGTTGACGATGCGGCCGTATTTCTGCGTCAGCATGGTCGGGACAACAGCCTTGCAGCAGATGAAGGGGCCATCGAGATTGATGCGCATCACGCGCTGCCAGTCGGCAAGATCGGTCTCCCACACCGGTCCGTTCTTGCCGGTGATGCCGGCGTTATTGACCAGGATATCGATCCTGCCGAACGCCTTCAGCGTCGCGTCGCGCGCCTGCTCGACCGCCGCGGCGTCGCTGACGTCGACGTCAATCGCGATCACGGCGTCGCCGATCTCTTTTGTGGTCTTTTCCGCAAGCTTCAGGTCGGGATCCCAGATCGCGACCCTGGCACCGGAGGCGACGAAGCGCTCGGTAACGGCTCGGCCAAAACCCTGCGCGCCGCCGGTGACGACGGCGCAGCGGTTGCTGAGGTCGATCTGGTTCATGTGTGTTCTTCCCCGGTCGTTATTTTTGTCGTCATTCCGGGGCGCCCGGCGGGCGAGCCCGATGCGAATCCATACTCCCGATCGTGGTTATGGATTCCGGGCTCGATGCTTCGCATCGCCCCGGAATGACGGAGAGTATTTCTACAGCGTCCAGCCGCCGTCGATGCAGTGGGCGACGCCCGTCGTGAAGGCGCTCTCGTCGCTCGCCAGATAGACCGCGAGCGCGGCGATCTCCTCCGGTGTACCGAGCCGGCCCATCGGCTGGCGCGACACGAACATCTCGAGCCCGTCGGGGCCTCCAGCCGCGGCGCGGCCGAGCATCGAAGGTGTCTGGACGGTGCCGGGGCAGATGCAGTTGCAGCGAATTCCCTTGGCGACAAAGTCCGCCGCCACCGCGCGCGTCAGCGCCGCCACGGCCGCCTTGGTGGCGGCGTAGACGTAACGGTTCGGCGCGGCCTTGAACACGCCGGCGGCGGAGGAGATGTTGACGATGCTGCCGCGGCGGGCCTGCAACATCTTCGGCAGGAAGGCACGGATCGTGCGGTGCATCGACTTGGCGTTGAGGTCGAAGGAGAAATCCCAGTCCTCGTCCGAGCAGTCGAGGATGGTGCCATGGTGCACGAAGCCCGCGGCGTTGAGCAGGATGTCGACTTGGCCTGCCTTGTCGGCGATCGCGTTGACGGCCGCGGTGTCGCGGGCATCGAGCCGTGCGGTCTCGGTGATGCCCTCGTTCTTCAGCGTGGCGAGGCCGTTCTCGTCGATGTCGGTCGCGAACACGCTCGCGCCCTCGCGCGCAAACGCAATGGCGCAGGCGCGGCCGATGCCGGCGGAGGCTGCGGTGACAAAGGCGCGCTTACCCTTGAGGCGGTCGGACATGTGTGTCTCCTCGATTTTTTTTCGAAATTTTTTCTGTCATTCCGGGACATCGCGAAGCGATGGGCCCGGAATCCATAACCACGATCGGGAGTATGGATTCTCAGATGCGCAATCGCGCATCATAGCCCGCGCTACGCGCGCCCCGGAATGACGGGGAGGTCAGTGATTATCCCGTGCCACGCCGACGGTGCCGGCGATGTTGTGATAGCGGGTCGCGAGCTCCATGCAGGCGCCGGTGGCGTGCTGGCCAACGGTGTTACGATAGAGCTCCTGCCACGGCGTCTGGTTGGCCGGATGCGGGAAGCCGCCCTTGGCTTTCAGCTCGGCGTGGCGCTGCTTAACCTCGTCCTCGGAGATCAGGATGTTGGCCGCGCCCTTATTGAGGTCGATCCGCACCTTGTCGCCGGTCTTCAGGATCGCAAGCCCGCCATCGGCCGCAGCCTCTGGCGAGGCATTGAGGATCGACGGCGAACCCGAGGTGCCGGACTGCCTTCCATCGCCGATGCAGGGCAGGGAGTGGATGCCGCGTTTGATCAGCGCCGCCGGTGGCTGCATGTTCACCACCTCGGCGCCGCCGGGATAGCCGATCGGACCGGTGCCGCGGATAAACAGCACGCAATGCTCGTCGATCTCCAGCGCTGGATCGTCGATGCGGTGATGATAATCCTCCGGCCCCTCGAACACGATGGCGCGGCCCTCGAAGGCATTGGGGTCCTTCGGGTTGATCAGGTAGCGGTCGCGGAATTCCTTCGAGATCACGCTGGTCTTCATGATCGCGGAATCGAAGAGATTGCCGCGCAGCACCAGGAAGCCGGCATCCTTCACCAGCGGCTTGTCGTAGGACCAGATCACGTCGCCGTCAGGCTTGACCGCCTCGCGGCAATTGTCGCCCATCGAGCGGCCGTTGACTGTGATCGCGTCCTCATGGATGCGCTGGTGGCGCATCAGTTCGCCGATGACGGCCGGCACGCCGCCGGCGCGGTGGAATTCCTCGCCGAGATAGAAGCCGGCCGGCTGCATGTTGACCAGCAGCGGCACGTCATGGCCGAATTTCTGCCAGTCGTCGATGTCGAGCTCGACGCCGACATGGCGCGCCAGCGCGTTGATGTGGATCGGCGCATTGGTCGAGCCGCCGATCGCGGAATTGACCACGATGCAGTTCTCGAACGCCTTGCGCGTCAGAATGTCCGACGGCTTCAGATCCTCCCAGACCATGTCGACGATGCGCCGTCCGGTCTCGTAGGCGATCTGGCCGCGCTCGCGATAGGGCGCGGGGATCGCGGCACAGCCGGGCAGCGACATGCCAAGCGCTTCGGCCAGGCCGTTCATGGTCGAGGCCGTGCCCATGGTGTTGCAATGGCCGATCGAAGGTGCCGACGAGGCGACGATCTCCATGAACTCTTCATAATCGATCTCGCCGGCGGCGAGCCGCTCGCGCGACTTCCACACCACGGTGCCGGAGCCGGTGCGCTGGCCGTCGTGCCAGCCATTGAGCATCGGTCCGCCCGACAGCACGATCGCAGGAATATTGACCGTCGCGGCCGCCATCAGGCACGCCGGGGTTGTCTTGTCGCAACCTGTGGTCAGCACCACGCCGTCGAGCGGATAGCCGAACAGGATTTCCACAAGGCTGAGATAGGCGAGGTTGCGGTCAAGTGCCGCAGTCGGACGCTTGCCGGTCTCTTGAATCGGATGGGTCGGAAACTCCATCGCGATACCGCCTGCGGCACGGATGCCTTCGCGGACTCGGTGTGCCAATTCGAGATGGTGACGATTGCAGGGTGACAGATCGTTGCCGGTCTGGGCGATGCCGATGATCGGCTTGCCGGACTGCAATTCGCCGCGCGTGAGGCCGAAATTCAGGTAGCGCTCGAGATAGAGCGCGGTCATGCCCGGATTATGCGGGTTGTTGAACCACTCGCTGGAGCGAAGCTTGCGCCTGGTGGTGACGCCCGTAATCGGCTTATTCATGGTTCCTCCCGCACTGCACACATGCCTGCGCATGGTGCAACATCATAACGTGGCCCAATTTCGCATGTCGCAATTCCCTGCGCAATGTCAGTGGTAAAGGCGAAAAACCTACGACTTTGATCCAACGACATCTGCGCAAAAACTCTGCTAAGACGCTTTGCAACAAAACCAGGATCGCGGCAACGGCCGCGGCCATTCTATAAAGTCTGTGGAGGGATGGGATCTATGTCGTCGGTGCATATTCGCGACGTGCGCAAGTCGTTTGGTGGTTTCGAGGTCTTGCACGGCGTGTCGATCCCGATCGAGGACGGCGAGTTCGTCGTGCTGGTCGGTCCCTCCGGCTGCGGCAAATCGACCCTGCTGCGCATGCTGGCCGGCCTGGAGAACATCACCTCCGGCACGATCTCGATCGGCGAGCGCGTCGTCAACAACGTCCAGCCCAAAGAGCGCGACATCGCGATGGTGTTCCAGAATTATGCGCTCTATCCGCATATGACGGTCGCCGACAATATGGGCTTCTCGCTGAAGCTGCGCGGCGCCAAATCCGCCGACATCAAGAAGGGTGTGGCGCGCGCCGCCGAAATCCTGGCGCTGACGCCGCTGCTCGACCGCTATCCGCGCCAGCTCTCCGGCGGCCAGCGGCAGCGCGTGGCGATGGGCCGCGCCATCGTCAGGGATCCGCAGGTGTTCCTGTTCGACGAGCCGCTGTCGAATCTCGACGCCAAGCTGCGGGTGGCGATGCGCACCGAGATCAAGGAGCTGCACCAGCGGCTCAAGACCACCACCGTCTACGTCACGCACGACCAGATCGAGGCCATGACCATGGCCGACAAGATCGTGGTGATGCATGACGGCATCATCGAGCAGATGGGTTCGCCGCTCGAGCTCTACGACAAGCCGGACAACCAGTTCGTCGCCGGCTTCATCGGCTCGCCGGCCATGAACTTCCTCAATGGCCACCTGAAGTCCAACGGCTCGGCCTATGTCGAGACCGACAACGGCGCCAAGCTGCCGCTGATGACGGCGCCGACCGCGTCCGACGGCCGGCCGGTGGTCTATGGCGTGCGCCCCGAGCATCTCGAGCTCGCCAATGACGGCATCGAGGCCGAGGTGGTCGTGGTCGAGCCGACGGGATCGGAGACCCAGATCGTCGCGCGCATCGGCACCCAGGACATTATCGCGGTGTTCCGCGACCGGCACGACGTCAATCCCGGCGAGAAGATCCACCTGCGTCCGCGCGCGTCGGCGGCGCATCTGTTCGACAAGGATAGCGGCCGGAGGGTTTGAAAACCGGCTGCTGACGCAAACCAGAACAACAAAACAAGCGAATAATTGTACGGGAGAAAACTTCAGATGGCTAATTTCCTGACCGACCGGCGGTCGCTGCTCAAGGGCGGTGCGACCCTTCTGGCCGCGGCGGCCACCATGTCCAGCGAGGAGCTGCTCGGCTATGCCAAGGCTTGGGCGCAGACCTCGCAATGGAAGCCGGAGGCCGGCGCCAAGGTCAATCTGCTGCGCTGGAAGCGCTTCGTCGAGGCCGAGGACGTGGCCTTCATGAAGATCGTCGACGCCTTCCAGAAGGCCAACAACGTCACGATCAATGTCTCCAACGAGTCCTATGACGACATCCAGCCGAAGGCCTCGGTCGCCGCCAACACGGGGCAGGGGCTCGACATGGTCTGGGGCCTCTATTCGCTGCCGTTCCTGTTCCCGAACAAGTGTACCGACATGACCGACGTCGCCGACTATCTCGGCAAGACGTGCGGCGGCTGGTTCGATTCGGGCAAGGCCTACGGCATGCTCGACGGCAAGTGGATCGGCATTCCGGTGGCCGCCACCGGCGGTCTGGTGAACTATCGCATCTCCGCGATGGAGAAGGCGGGCCACAAGGAATTTCCGAAGGACCTCGCCGGCTTTGCCGACCTGGTCAAGGGCATGAACAAGAACGGCACGCCGGCCGGCATGGCGCTCGGCCACGCATCGGGCGATGCCAATGGCTGGCTGCACTGGGCGCTGTGGGCCCATGGCGGCAACCTGATCGACAAGGACAACAAGGTCGTCATCAACTCGCCGGAGACGGCCAAGTCGCTCGAATACGTCAAGGGCCTCTACGACAATTTCGTGCCGGGCACCGCGTCCTGGAACGACTCGTCGAACAACAAGGCCTTCGTCGCCGGTCAGCTCTACCTCACCGTCAACGGCATCTCGATCTACGTCGCGGCCAAGAAGGACAACCCGCAGGTCGCCGAGGACATGAATCACGCGCATCTGCCGGCCGGAGTTGACGGAAAGACACGGGAATTGCACCTCGGCTTCCCGATCCTGGTCTACAACTTCACCAAGTTCCCGCAGACCTGCAAGGCGTTCACCGCTTTCCTGCTGGAGCCGGCGCAGTTCAATCCGTGGATCGAGGCGGCGCAGGGCTATCTGTCGCACTTCCTCAAGGTTTATGACCAGAACCCGGTCTGGACCGCCGATCCCAAGACGACGCCGTATCGCTCGGTGGCGGCGACCGCGATGACGCCGGCCGGAATCGGCAAGATGAGCGAAGCGGCGGCGGCGGCGATCGCCGACTTCGTCGTGGTTGATATGTACGCGAACTACTGCACCGGACGCGAGGACGTGAAGAGCGCGATGGCGAGCGCCGAGCGCTCGGCCAAGCGCATCTTCCGCTGAGGTGAGAGCCGCCGGCACGTCTCGCGCGTGCCGGCGGCTTGCATTCGACCTCGTAGGTGAGCAAAGGCGCGAAGCGCCGTGCCCACCATCTGTGTTGCCGAACGTCGGTGGGCACGCTGCGCTTTGCCCACCTTACGATTCGTAGGAGCTGCTCTCGGAATGAGTACCGTTCAGACTTCGCTGCCCGCGCCTGCGGCGACCGCCGGAGAGCCCTCCGTCTGGTCGCGGCTTTCGACCAACCGCAATTTCATTGCGCTGTGGTTCATGCTGCCGGCCGCCGCCTTCCTGATCCTGTTCCTGGCCTATCCGCTGGGGCTCGGCGTCTGGATGAGCTTTACCGACGAGCGGATCGGCCGCGCCGGAATCTTCGTCGGGCTCGAGAATTACGAATGGCTGTGGGACGATTCGATCTTCTGGCTCTCGGTGTTCAACACGCTGCTCTATACGATCGTCGCCAGCACCTTCAAATTCGCCATCGGGCTTTACCTGGCGCTGCTGTTGAACGAGCGCATGCCGTTCAAGGCGCTGATCCGCTCAATCGTGCTGCTCCCCTTCATCGTTCCGACCGTGCTGTCGGCGATCGCGTTCTGGTGGATCTTTGACGCGCAGTTCTCGATCATCTCCTGGTCGCTGACGAAGCTCGGCCTTATCAGCCACAACATCGACTTCCTCGGCGACACCAATTGGGCGCGCGCCAGCGTCATCTTCGTCAATATCTGGCGTGGCGTGCCCTTCGTCGCGATCACCCTGCTGGCCGGCCTGCAGACGGTCTCGCCCTCGCTCTACGAGGCAGCGACGCTCGACGGCGCCACCAGCTGGCAGCGCTTCCGCTTCATCACCTATCCGCTGCTGACGCCGATCATCGCCGTGGTGATGACCTTCTCGGTGCTGTTCACCTTCACCGACTTCCAGCTGATCTGGGCGCTGACCCGCGGTGGCCCGGTCAACGCCACCCATCTGATGGCGACCTTGAGCTACCAGCGCGGCATCCTGTCGGGCCGGCTGGGCGAGGGCGCGGCGATCGCGACAGCGATGATCCCGTTCCTGCTGGCGGCAATCGCGATCTCCTGGTTCGGCATGCAACGGCGCAAATGGCAGCAAGGAGCCGACAAATGACCGACACCCTGCTGCGACCAAAGACCGCCGCGACCGCGACGACTGCCGCCGCGGCCACGCTTGCTGCTGCCGACGACAGCGAGGGCATGAGCTATCTGGAGTTGCTGCCGCGACGGCTGGTCACGCTCTATCTGCCGCTGTTCATCATCCTGGTGGTGCTGCTGTTCCCGTTTTATTGGATGGCGCTGACCTCGATCAAACCGGACGAGCAGCTGATCGACATGAACACCTACAACCCGTTCTGGGTTGTGCATCCGACCTTCAAGCACATCTACAAGCTGCTGTTCGAAACGGAATATCCGCGCTGGCTCTGGAACACGATGTATGTCGCGGTCGGCGCCACCACGCTGTCGATCATCGCTTCCGTGCTCGCGGCCTATGCGATCGTGCGGCTGCGCTTCAAGGGCGCCGACACCGTCGGCGTCCTGATCTTCTTTGCCTATCTGGTGCCGCCGTCGATCCTGTTCATCCCGCTGGCCTCGGTGATCCAGGCCTACGGCCTGTTCGACTCGCCGCTGTCGCTGATCCTGGTCTACCCGACCTTATTGATCCCGTTCTCGACCTGGCTGTTGATGGGCTACTTCAAGACCATCCCGTTCGAGCTGGAGGAATGCGCCCTGATCGACGGCGCCAGCCGCTGGCAGATCCTGCTCAAGATCGTGCTGCCCTTGGCGATCCCCGGACTCATTTCGGCCTTCATCTTCTCTTTCACGCTGTGCTGGAACGAGTTCATCTACGCACTGACCTTCCTGCAATCGACGCCGAACAAGACGGTGCCGGTCGCGATCGTCAACGAGTTCGTCGATGGCGACGTCTACAAATGGGGCTCGCTGATGGCCGGCGCCCTGGTCGGCTCGCTGCCGCTCGTGATCCTCTACGCCTTCTTCGTCGAGCACTACGTCTCGGCCATGACCGGCGCCGTGAAGGAATAGGGTTGGGCGGCTCGTAAGTGAAGCGAACGGTTGCGGCACGAGCGGTGCACCCTCTCCCCTTGCGGGAGAGGGTGGCAGCCGTCAGGCTGCCGGGTGAGGGGTTCTCTCCTCGTCGTAGATCTGTGATTGTGGCACCAACCCCTCACCCAGGCGACCTCGTGGCTGACTTCCGTGCAGCCCTCTCCCGCAAGGGGAGAGGGCGCATTCACGCGCGTTGCGTAGTAATTTGCCGTATAAGCAGTCATAGGCTGCACAATAAGAACAAACGATAAGGAGTATCCGCCTTGCATATCCTGGTTCTGGGCGCCGCCGGCATGGTCGGCCGCAAATTGGTCGAACGTCTGGTGCGCGATGGCAGGCTCGGCAACGCCGAGATCAGCAAGCTGACCTTGCAGGACGTGGTGGCGCCGACCAAGCCCGAGAAGGCAGGCTACCCCGTCGACATTGTCGCCGGCGATTTCGCCGTTGCGGGTTTTGCCGAGAAGCTGGTCGCCGGCAAGCCCGACGTGATCTTCCATCTCGCCGCGATCGTCTCCGGCGAGGCCGAGCTCGATTTCGACAAGGGCTATCGCATCAATCTCGACGGCACCCGGATGCTGTTCGACGCCATCCGCGTGATCGGCGGCGGCTACAAGCCGCGCGTCGTCTTCACCTCGTCGATCGCGGTGTTCGGCGCGCCGTTCCCGGACGCCATTGGCGACGAGTTCTTCCACACGCCGCTGCTCAGCTACGGCACCCAGAAGGCGATCGGCGAGCTGCTGCTAGCCGACTACAGCCGCCGCGGTTTCTTTGACGGCGTCGGCATCCGCCTGCCGACCATCTGCATCCGCCCGGGCGCGCCGAACAAGGCGGCTTCCGGTTTCTTCTCCAACATCCTGCGCGAGCCGTTGGCGGGCAAGGAAGCCGTGCTGCCGGTGTCCGAAGACGTCCGCCACTGGCACGCCACACCGCGCTCGGCGGTCGGCTTCCTCTTGCACGCCGCGACCATGGACACGGCCAAGATCGGCCCGCGCCGCAATCTCACCATGCCTGGCCTGTCCGCCACTGTCGGCGAGCAGATTGCGGCCTTGAGGCGCGTCGCCGGCGACAAGGTCGCCGGCCGCATCAAGCGCGAGCCCGATCCCTTCATTGTCGGCATCGTCGCCGGCTGGCCGCGGAACTTCGCGGCCCAGCGCGCCCGCGAGCTTGGATTCACCACGGAAGAGCATAGCTTCGATGACATCATCCGTATTCACATCGAGGACGAATTGGGTGGAAACTTCGTCGCCTGATTTGATCTTGCTTCCGGGAGAGACATCATGACTGCCAGCATCGTGGGATGGGCCCATACGCCGTTCGGCAAGTTCGACGCCGAGACCGTGGAAGGCCTCGTCGTCAAGGTCGCCAACGAGGCGCTGGCGGACGCCGGCATCGCGGCCGGTGACGTCGACGAGATCGTGCTTGGCCATTTCAACGCCGGCTTCTCAGCCCAGGATTTCACCGCCTCGCTGGTGCTGCAGGCAGATCCGGCGCTGCGCTTCAAGCCGACGACGCGGGTGGAGAACGCCTGCGCGACCGGCTCGGCCGCCGTGCATCAGGGTATTCGTGCGATCCAGGCAGGAGCTGCCAAGATCGTCCTCGTCGTCGGCGTCGAGCAGATGACGCGGACGCCGGGCCCGGAGATCGGCAAGAACCTGCTCAAGGCGTCCTATCTGCCCGAGGATGGCGACACGGTCGGCGGCTTCGCCGGCGTGTTCGGCAAGATCGCGCAGAGCTATTTCCAGAAATATGGCGACCAGTCCGACGCGCTCGCCATGATCGCGGCCAAGAACCACAAGAATGGCGTCGCCAATCCCTATGCACAGATGCGCAAGGATTTCGGTTTCGAGTTCTGCCGCGCCGAGAGCGAGAAGAACCCGTACGTCGCCGGTCCCTTGAAGCGCACCGATTGCTCGCTGGTGTCGGATGGCGCAGCAGCGCTGGTGCTGACCGATGCCGAGACCGCCAAGCGCATGGGCAAGGCCGTGAATGTGCGTGCGACAGCGCATGCCCAGGACTTCCTGCCGATGAGCAAGCGCGACATCCTGCAGTTCGAAGGCTGCACGGTGGCATGGCAGCGCGCGCTGGAAAAGGCCGGCGTCAGGCTCGAAGATCTCTCGTTCGTCGAGACCCATGACTGCTTCACGGTCGCTGAGCTGATCGAATACGAGGCGATGGGACTGACGCCCAGAGGGCAGGGCGCGCGCGCCATCAAGGAAGGCTGGACCCAGAAGGACGGCAAGCTGCCGGTCAATCCCTCCGGCGGGTTGAAGGCCAAGGGCCATCCGATCGGCGCCACCGGCGTCTCCATGCATGTGATGACCGCGATGCAACTGACGGGCACGGCGCCCGAAGGCATGCAGCTCAGAGACGCCAAACTCGGCGGCATCTTCAACATGGGCGGCGCCGCGGTCGCCAACTACGTCTCGATCCTGGAGCCGGCGAAGTAGGCCGGCGCGACAAGACACTCACGCAGTCACATCAACGGTGTCGTCCCGGCCTCGCGCCGGGACCTTAATCACCGGCCGTTGTTTAACGAAAGCCGTCAGCCATAGTGCGTCATCGCAGGGCCGCGGCGTCTGGGTTCAGGCGCAAGGCCGGACGACGGCGGTGGTGCAATTCATGCATTCTTTCGGCAGCTACTTCGGACGCACCGCGAGCAGCCCGCCGACCGACGCAATGACCAGCAGCGCGCCCAGCGCCATGGCGGCGCCGACTTTCTCTCCCAGTACCGCCCAGCCCAACAGCAGCGCGATCAGCGGATTGACGAAGGTGTAGGTTGCGACCAGCGCAGGCGCTACCTGCTTCAGCAGCCAGACATAGGCGGCGAAGGCGAGGATCGTGCCGGCCAGCGTCAGATAAAGCCAGGCCGCGATTGCGATCCCTGAAACATCGTTGACATGGAACGACGTAACCTCGCCTCGCCACGCGCTGATCAGCACGAGGACGGCGCCTCCGGCTGATAGTGCGATGCCGGAAAACGCGACCTCTCGGTCCTTTGGCGACCAGCGCTCCGAGAGCGTCGTCCCGACGGCCCAGGAGAAAGCGGCAGCGACGCAGCAGCGCGATATCTGCGTATGCCGTGCCATCAGGCGTGTCATTGCCGCGGCCCAACACGACGAGCGCAACGCCGGCAAGTCCCACCGCGAGCAGGCCAAGCTGTTTCCAGCCGGGGCGTTGACCACCCGGCATTAGCGCGCTGATCACCGCGATCCAGAAGGGAATGGTGGCGAGAAGAACCGCGGCGAGACCGCTCGAGACCCGCTGCTGCGCATAGGCCAAAATGCCGTGACAGCCGACGAACAGGAGCAGGCCGCATATGGCGGCGCGCACCCATGTTCCCGCGTCGACAGTCCGGCTGCCGAACCATGCAGCGGCAAGCAGGAGGCCTCCGCCGACGACCGATCGCGAGCCCATCAGCAGAAGCGGCGGAATGGAATGCAGCGCGAGCGCCACCGCCAAGTAGGTTCCACCCCAGACCAGATAGATCACGGCGAAGGCCGCTGGTACGGCCACCTTGGACAGCCACATTGTTCGTAACCCTTTAAAAGGTTATGATGTGGGCTCCAACCGGATCGGACGACGTTCGTTCCAGCTCCAGGACACGCCATGCCATCAAGTTCATCTCGACAGCCCGAGGATCTCGCGATCCGCTTCGTGAACACGGTTGCTTGGCGGTTACAGGATGCCAGCGAGGAGCGCCTCGGCTCGCCTGAGGTTCTGCTGCGCTGGCTGCAGCAGAACGACGTGATTGTTCCAGGTGAAAGCCGGACCCTGGCATCGGCCTGGAAGGCGCAGCCCGAAACGGCAGCAGCCCTCTATGACTCGGCCTTGCGCCTGCGCGAGGCCATCTACGTGCTGCTTGTGAGCGTGATCGATCGGCGGCCGGCCGACGCCGCGGTGATGGCCTATTTCAGCGCGTTCATGGGGCGTCCGTCCGCGCTCCATCTTCAGTGGCGCGATCGCGGGCCAAGCTGGAGCGCGACGGCGTCGCTCGAGACGGCGGAGGATCTGCTCCGGCCGATTGCGCTATCAGCAGCCGCGCTGATCACGGGTCCTCGTGCTGATCGGATCAAGCAATGCGAAGACGATCGTGGCTGCGGCTGGCTCTTCGTCGATGACAGCAGGCGCAAGAACCGGCGCTGGTGTTCAATGGGCGATTGCGGCAATGTCGCCAAGGCGCGCCGCCATCGCGCCCGCAAGGGCGGAGGAGCTTGAGCAAATAGGTCTGGAGCTTCAGACTCGATGAGATCACGATGCGATTTCCTCTATCACATCATGATCTAGCTGCCGCGCCACACCATCTCCTCGGTCCAGCTCAGCTCGGCGAACTCATTGGCCCGGAGCGGAGCTTCATCGGCCGCAAAGAACTCGTCGAGCTGAGGCGGGGCAACGCTCGTTCCTGACAGCATGGCGTGCGCCTGGCCGCGATGATGGATCTGATGCTGGAACAGGTGCATCAGCAGGCGGTCGCAGCGCTCGTTCTGTACCCGTGTGTCGCGATTGATCCGGATGATGTCGGTCAGGCTCGCCGGTGTCTGTGCCTCGCAGAACGCGATCAGGCGCCGGTCCATAGCGGCCTGTGCCGGCTTCAGCTGCGCAAGCGATGGAAACGGCAGCTCGTTCTCCCAGGCACGCGGTCCGAGCCATCCGCCTTCCAGCGCATCGATATAGAACAGATCGATCACGTAGATGTGGTTGAGCGTGCGCTGCAGGCTGGGGAAGAAGCCGGTGCGCGCGGCTGCGAATTCCCCCGCGGTCAGTTGTGCACAGGCCGTGAGCAGACGGTGATTGGCCCAGGCATTGTTGTAGGCGAGCGCGCGAAAGGGCTGAATGAGGTCGGCAGGCATTGGTTTGCTCTTGGTGCAGAACGCGGAAATATGCGACCGATGTCATTATAACGGCGTTGTGCTGGGAACGCAGCCGCGAATGGACGCAGAAGGATGTCCGGTTCAGTTCGGTGGATCGACATATTTTCTCGAGACAGAACGGGGGGCGCTCACCGCCACCGTCTGAGAACAAGCTGATTTGGCTGTCCAGGCCTATTGGCAAAAATATTTGACTTTCTCTTTTTCAGAAAACGTGTACTGTAGCGTCGTCCCGTTCCGATACGAGGGGCGCTTCGCGATCGTCACGACACGCGGGGCGGGATGCGATGGCCTGTCGGTGTTGCAGCGCGCTGTTCGCGAGCGGACGAACAATGCGGACAGGACGGCGAAATCGTGTGGTCCTGGCATCCCGGTGCTGATGCCAAGTTGGCGACGATGCCGATGACGGGGGCAAGAACGCCGGTCCCCGAGGAGAGCGCGTATAAGCCGTAACGCCATTGCGCAGGGAAGGCCGGGTTGTTTCGGCCAAACCTGTGGTTCCTGCCGCCTGCATTTCTTGTCTAGCAGGCGGGCCATGGGCGAGGCCAACGCCCGGTCTTCCCTGCGCCCTCCGATCGATGGAGGGTGAGTTGATGGAATAGCTCGGACGCGATCGGCGCCGCGAGAAGGTATCAATTTGACTCTCGCTGTCATGCCCCGCGCATGCGGGACATCCAGTACGCCGCGGCAGTCGTGTGACTTGAGATGCCGGCATCTACGGGTCACCCGCCTTCGCTGTGACGACAGCGATGATGTGGCGCGCAGCTTGCGCCCGTCTCGCGGAATGATGTGATGAGGGACTGGCTTATCGGACCCTGCGGGCGGCGGAGCGAGCCCAGCGCATACCCCCATACGCCAGCCATGCTTGCGCTCGCGCGATCGCTGCCGTTAGGTCGGCTTCGAAACAGATAACAGGGAGCCGACGCCATTATGGGACCGCTTGCGGGCATCAAGGTCATCGACATGACGACGGTGTTGATGGGGCCTTATGCCACCCAGACGCTCGGCGATTACGGCGCCGATGTCATCAAGGTGGAATCACCCGAGGGCGACGTCACCCGGCTGATCGGTCCGACACGTCATCCCGGCATGGGCCCGGTCTTTCTGAATACCAACCGCAGCAAGCGCTCGATCTGCCTCGATCTGAAGAAGCCCGCGGGCCGTGAAGCCGTGCTGCGGCTGCTGAAAGACGCCGACGTGCTGGTCTATAATGTCCGGCCGCAGGCGATGGCGCGGCTCAATCTCGGCTACGATGTCGTCTCTGCGCTCAATCCGCGGCTGATCTATGCCGGGGTGTTCGGCTTCGGTCAGGACGGTCCCTATGCAGCCAAGCCTGCTTATGACGATTTGATCCAGGGCGGGGCAGGGCTCGCGCACCTGATGGCGGTCGGCGGCGACGACACGCCCCGCTATGTGCCGAACGCGTTGGTCGACCGCATCGTCGGCCTCACAGCGGTGGGCGCGATCTGCGCCAGCCTGGTCAACCGCGACCGCACCGGCAAGGGCCAGCGCGTCGACATCCCGATGTTCGAGACCATGACCGGCTTTGTGATGGGCGACCACATGGGCGGGCTGACCTATCAGCCGCCACTCGACAAGGGCGGTTATGCACGGCATCTCTCGCGCGATCGTCGCCCCTACAAGACGTCAGACGGCTATCTCTGCGTCATCGTCTACAACGACAAGCAGTGGAATTCGTTCTTCGAGGCCTCCGGCCGTACCGACCTGCGCGACGATCCGCGCTTTGCGAGTTTCGCCGGCCGCGCGGTGAATATCGATGCGGTCTATGGCGAGCTGGCGCGCATCTTTCTGACCCGCACCACGGCGGAATGGACTGAAATGCTGACCAGGGCCGACGTGCCCGTGATGCCGATGCACGATCTCGAAAGCGTGCTGGAAGATCCGCATCTGGTCGCGACCGATTTCTTTCCCGTGGTCGAGCATCCGACCGAAGGCCCAATCCGCAGCATGCGCGTCTCCGCGACCTGGTCCGAGACCAAGGCCGAGCCGGAGCGGCTGGCGCCTCGCCTCAACGAGCATGGCGAGGCGATCCTGCGCGAGGCCGGATTTTCGCCGGATGAGATCGCCGCGATGATCCGCGACGGCGTGACGCGCTCTGCGCCTTCGGCGAGCAAGGAGTAAGACGATGGATTTCGCGCTGTCCGCCAACCAGGAATCGATCCGCGATGCCGTGGCAAAAATCTGCACACGCTTCGACGATGCTTATTGGCTGAAGAAGGACAAGGAGGGCGGCTTTCCCTCAGACTTCCACAAGGCGATGGCCGACGCCGGCTGGCTCGGCATCTGCATCCCGGAGGAGTATGGCGGCTCGGGGCTTGGCATTCTCGACGCCGCGATCATGATGCGCACCATCGCCGAGTCCGGCGCCGGCATGTCGGGCGCATCTGCGATCCACATGAACGTGTTCGGGCTCAATCCAGTGGTCGTGTTCGGCACCAAGGAGCAGTGCGCGCGCATGCTGCCGGGCATCGTCGACGGCCGCGAGCGTGCCTGCTTCGCGGTGACCGAGCCGAACACCGGGCTTGAACACCACGCAGCTCAAGACCCGCGCGGTACGCGAAACAAAGGGCGACAAATATGTCGTCAACGGCCAGAAGGTGTGGATCTCGACCGCGCAGGTCGCCGAGAAGATTCTGCTGCTGGCGCGCACCACGCCGCTGGAGGAGGTGAAGAGCCCGACCCACGGCCTGAGCCTGTTCTACACCGATTTCGATCGCCGCCGCATCACCGTGCATGAGATCGAGAAGATGGGCCGCAAGTCGGTCGACTCCAATGAACTGTTCTTCGAGGATTTCGAAATCCCTGTTGAAGACAGGCTTGGAGAAGAGGGCCGCGGCTTCGAATACATCCTGCACGGCATGAATCCGGAGCGCATCCTGATCGCGGCCGAGGCGGTCGGGCTCGGCCATCTCGCGCTGTCGCGCGCCTCCGGCTACGCCAAGACGCGCAACGTCTTCAACCGGCCGATCGGCAAGAACCAGGCGATCCAGCATCCACTGGCGAAGAACTGGATGGAGCTCGAAGCGGCGTGGCTGATGACGCTTGCAGGCCGGCTGGCAATACGACCAGGGCATGGCCTGCGGGCCGGCCGCGAACTCGGCGAAATATCTCGCAGCCGAAGCCGGCTTCCACGCCTGCGAGCAGGCGGTCATGACCCATGGCGGCTTTGGCTATGCCAAGGAATATCACGTCGAGCGTTATTTGCGTGAATCCCTGATCCCGCGCATCGCGCCCATCAGCCCGCAACTGATCCTGAGCTTCATCGCCGAGAAGGTGCTCGGCCTGCCGAAGTCGTATTGAGGATGATGGTGGTGCAACATACTCCGTCATTCCGGGGCGCCCGAAGGGCGAGCCCGGAATCCATAACCACGCTCGGGAGTATGGATTCCGGGCCTGCGCTTTCGGCGCATCCCGGAATGACAGTGGAGGGCGTGGCACCATGAGCTACATCACCGGCACGGGCTTGACATCCTACGGCAAGCACGAAGGCCGCACCTCGCTCGACCTGATGAGCATGGCGGCGCAGCTTGCGCTCGACGATGCCGGGCTGAAACGCGCTGACATCGACGGCATCCTCTGCGGCTATTCTACGGTGTCGCCGCACATCATGCTGGCCACCGTCTTTGCCGAGCATTTCGGCATCAAGCCGTCGTATGCCCATGCGGTGCAGGTCGGCGGTGCGACGGGGCTCGCCATGACCATGCTGGCGCATCATCTCGTCGACGCCGGCGTAGTCGCGCAACGTGCTGGTGGTCGGCGGCGAGAACCGTTTGACCGGGCAGAGCCGCGATGCCTCCATCCAGGCGTTGGCGCAGGTCGGGCATCCCGACTACGAGGTGCCGCTCGGCCCGACCATTCCCGCCTATTATGGTTTGGTCGCCTCGCGCTACATGCACGAATACGGCGTCACGCAGGAGGACCTTGCCGAGTTCGCGGTGCTGATGCGCACCCACGCGCTCAGCCATCCCGGTGCGCAATTCCATGAGCCGATCAGCGTAGCCGACGTGATGGCGTCCAAGCCCGTGGCGCTGCCGCTGAAGCTGCTAGACTGCTGCCCCGTCTCGGATGGCGGCGCCGCCTGCATCGTCAGCCGCGAGCCATCAGGCGATACGCAGGTCAAGGTGCGTGGCTGCGCCCAGGCGCACACGCATCAGCATATCACCGCAGCGCCAGCCTTGAGTGAACTCGGCGCCGAGATCGCGATCGCCAAGGCCACGGCAGCCTCGGGACTATCGATCAGCGACGTGCGCTACGCTGCTGTCTATGACAGCTTCACGATTACGCTCGCAATGCTGCTGGAAGATCTTGGGCTTGCGGGCCGCGGCGAGGCCGCCGCGCAGGTGCGCGCCGGCTATTTCAATCGCGACGGCGCGGTGCCGCTCAACACCCATGGTGGCCTGTTGAGCTACGGCCATTGCGGCGTCGGCGGCGCGATGGCGCATCTGGCGGAGGCCCATCTGCAGATGACGGGCCGCGCCGGCGCGCGCCAGGTGCGCGATGCGGCGATCACGTTGCTGCATGGCGATGGCGGCGTGCTGTCGTCCCATGTCAGCATGTTTCTGGAGCGGGTGCGATGACCAAGCCGGCCGACTGGACCACGGGCATCGAAACCATCCGCTATCAGCGCTGCGCGCGATGCGGTCACGTGCAGTATTTCCGGCGCGACTTCTGCGCCTCCTGCGGTGCGAGTGAGCTTGCCGAGGAGACGGCGACCGGTGAGGGGACGGTGTATGCGACCTCGCTGGTCTGCCGCGCCGCGACGCCGGAGACCCGCGCGCATGTGCCTTACAACATGGTGCTGATCGACGTCAGGGAAGGCTTTCGGATGATGGCACATGGCGACAATGATCTCGCCATCGGTGATGCGGTCACCGCGCGCTTCGTTCAATTCGCCGGTCGTTTGGTGCCTTACTTCGCGAAGGCGTCAGGATGATTTGCGAGCTGACGATCTCGCGAAATTGTTCCGCCGCCGGGTAGCCGGGGCGGGACGATACTCGATACGATTGACTTCGCCCCGCCCCGTATCGCTGCGTGCGCGCGCGATACCCGTTAACTCGATACGCTTACTTCTACGCTTACTTCTACGCTTACTCGTTACGCGGACTCGAACTCGTAACTTTGATGGCACCGACGCGAAACTGATACGGTACCAACGCGATGCTTACTTACGCAACTGAACTAACCGAATGAGCCAGTGCCTCGGCTCACATGTTATCCTACTGGCGGTGAGCGACTGGTACGCAGAACCCCCCACAGTACTTCACCGCCAGTAGAAGAGGACGCTGGCGATGACCAGCAACGCTGTCACCGCCAGCATGTGTGCAAGCGCCTCCGAAGTCGCCTTTTTAGTGGCCTCCTTCATGCCGTTCCTCCCCGATAGATTGGACACGACTCTTCGTTGCGCAGGAACGCACGCAACGTCGGCTGGATTTTTACTCGGAACACCCCTGCCTCGACGTCCGCTTTGCGAGTCCCCACTCGGCGTCGGTCGATGGTTCCAAGATCGTTTGGTAATGCGGCGCCAATTGGGCTCGCTTATGTTGCTCCTGCGTCGGAGTGCCGGTAACGTTTGGGCGATCAACAACAAAAAGCAGTGAATTCAGAGAGGAACCTCATGGCCCGTATCGACTATGCCGATTGCGCTGCATTCAACGAGCGGACTCGCGAGTTGCTTTGCAAGAATCGGAACGCCAATATTTTTCGGATGCTTGCGCACTCACCGGTGCATTTGGAGCAGTATTGCCGCCTTGGTGGTGCGATCCGTCACAAAGGCGAGCTCGATCCGGTTGTGCGTGAGCTCGCGATTACACGCACCGGTATCCTGTGCGAGGCGCCTTACGAGATCGTTGCCCACAAACGCATCGGCAAGAGCGTCGGCGTCACCGATGAGCAGAACGCGGCCCTGGCGAATTGGCAGGGCGCATCATGCTTCAATGATGTGCAGCGTGCCGCTTTGGCCTTCACCGACGAGATCGTGACGCTGAAGCGCCCGACCGATGCCACATTCAGAACGATCGCCGCGCAATTGACGCCTGCTGCATTGGTCGAGCTGCAACTGGCGGTTGGGTTTTACGTGATGACCTCGAAATTCCTCGAGACCTTCATGATCGACATGCAGAAGCCCGAGGAGATCATCTGAGACGAGCATTGTGGTGCAACGATGTTTTCTGTCTATGACGGCTGATTTGATCGCAGTCATGAGGGGAGCGCCGATGGACAATGGCTGGGAAAATTCCGCGCAGGCGTGGATTGATTCTGGTCGCGCGCGGAGCGCGGCGATTGGGGCCGCGAGCATGTGCTCGATCCGGCGATGCTGGCGCGAATTGATGTCGGCCGCTTTCGGAATGCGCTCGATGTCGGTTGCGGCGAGGGCCGGTTCTGCCGGACTGCTGACGGCGCGGGGCATCAGCCACTATCGGGATCGACCCGACGACGACCTTGCTTGAGACGGCGCGGCGTCGCGATCCCGCCGGCGACTATCGGTTCGGTCAGGCGGAGCGAGCTCGACTTCGATGATTTCGAGCTTCGATCTTGTCGTCAGCTATATCACGCTGGTCGACATCGCCGATTTCAGGGCGGCGATCCGCGAGATGGCGCGGGTGGTGCGACCCGGCGGCACGGTGCTGGTCGCGAACCTGAACGGGTTCGCGTCGGCCAGCGGGCGCGAAACAAGGCTGGGTCAAGGATGCGGCCGGACGGCATCTGCATTTTCCGGTCGACAATTATCTCGACGAGCGTCCGTTCTGGATGTCATGGGCGGGCATTCGGATCGAGAACTGGCATCGGCCGCTGTCGGCCTACATGGCGGCGTTTCTCGACGCGGGGCTCAACCTGGCCTTTTTTGCCGAGCCCGCGCCGGTGTCCGGCGATGCCGCGCATCAGGAGCGGGCGCGGCGCGTGCCATGGTTCGTGGTGATGGAATGGCAGCAGCCGGCCTGCTAATCCGCCTTGAGCACGTCGAGCCGCGCATTGGCGACGATCAGCCGGTCGGCGAGCAGCTTCGCCAAATTCCGCATGATGGTTTCGCTGGCCTTCGGATGTTGCGCGCGGAAGCGTTCGAAATCGCCGAGCGTGATCTCGAACGCACTAGCGGACGACGTCGGCGAACACGTCGGCCGAACGTTGCGGCTCGATCAGCGCCATCTCGCCGAACGCCTGTCCCGCGGTGAGCGTGGCCAGCCTGACGCCGTCGGGCAACGTCACGTGGACGACGCCGGAGCGCAGGAAAAACAGCGAGCTGGCGTCGTCGCCGGCCGCGATGATGCGCTCGCCCTGCTGATAGGTGTTGAGAGTGCGCGTGCGCGGCGAGATCGGCGATCTCGGCCTCCGTCAATCCGGCCAGCAGCGGCTGCTCGGCAAGCTCGGTGGTTTCGAGAAAGTCGATCGCACCGCCATAACGGTAGACGATCTGGTCCTCGGCCCATTCGATCGCGGTGTCGAGCAGATAGAAGTCGCGCACATTGGAGATGTCGCAGGTCAGCGCGGTGATCTGCTTCCACTCCGCCGAGCCGCGGCGGACGCCGGCGAGAATGACGGTGACGTGGAAGTCCGCGAGCTCATGAAACAATTCGGCAAGCAGGCGCAGGCCCGCCGGTGTCATCGCGGTGACGCGGCGCAGATCGAAGATCACGAATTGCGGCCGGACCGGGCTTTGCGCGAGCTCGCGCGAGACGTAGTCGGCATTGGAAAACGACAGCGTGCCGACCAGCTCGAGCACGCGCACGGCGTCCGGATGCCGCACCAGGATATTGCGCTCCTGAGCCCTGCGGCTGCGCCGCGACGGACTAGCGCCGATGTCGTAATCGGCGATGATGGCGCTGCGCGCGTCGTCGCTGCGGTTGAGCATGTGCAGGTCGTAATGCGCGGACAGCGCCTCGCAGACCCGGATGCCGCGCACGCTGTTGCCGTGGCTGTCGAGCCGGGGCGAGTAGCTGCCGAGTCCGAGCCGCGCCGGCAGACTGGCGAGGATGCCGCCGCCGACGCCGCTCTTGGCAGGGATGCCGACGCGATAGATCCATTCGCCGGCGTAGTCGTACATGCCGCTCGACGTCATCACCGAGAGCGTGCGCGCCACCGCATAGGTGCTCACCACCTGTTCGCCGGTGACCGGGTTGACACCGCGATTGGCGAGCGTCGCCGCCATAACAGCGCAATCGCGCGCGGTGACCAGCACGGCGCACTGCCGGAAATAGACGTCGAGCACGGCGGCGACATCGACCGTGATGACATCGGAATTGCGCAGGAGATAGGCGATGGCGCGGTTGCGGTCGCCGGTCGCGCGCTCGGACGCGAACACTGCTTCATCGACGTCGAGGGTGCGTCCGGCGAAGCGGCCGAGCGCGGCGCGGATGGTCTCGAAGGCATCCTCACCCTTGGCTTCGCGAATCGAGGCCGCTGCAGGCGATCGCGCCCGCATTGACCATCGGATTGAACGGATGATTCTCGGCGTTGAGCCGGATCGAGTTGAAGGGATCGCCGGAAGGCTCGACGCCGATGGCGCTTTCGACCCGCGTAGCGCCCAGCGTATCCAGCGCCAGCGCGAACACGAATGGCTTCGACATCGACTGGATGGTGAAGGGGACACGGCTGTCGCCGGTCTCGTAGACATGGCCGTCCAGCGTCGCAAGACTGATGCCGAAATGCGCCGGATCTGCCTTGCCGAGCTCGGGGATGTAGCTTGCGACCGCGCCGTGATCATCGACGCGGAAGTCCGCGTGGCAGGCCGCCAGAAACCGCTGCAGCGGCGGCATCGAGGCCGCCCAGTCCTGAGGATTTGGGGACGCCTTGGCCTGTTGCCAGGTTTGCGATGGGGTCATGGTCGAACTCGCCGAAGACGGAACTCGGCGGTGCTTATGTCGCAGCCGTGCGCGATCGGCCAGCCCACTCTTTCCGCTCCCCTGATTGAATGTCGCAGCTGCTTGCGCGTTGAGCGTTCCTCAGCCCGCGACGATCGCGACCACTTGGCCCTCGGCGACGACATCGTCGAGCTTCACCAGCAGGGTCTTCAGCGTACCGGCTGCAGGCGAGGGCACCGGTATTTCCATCTTCATTGCTTCGACGACGACGATGTCGTCGCCGGTGCCGATATTGCCGCCGATCTCTGCCGGCAATGCACAGACACGACCGGCCACCTCAGTCATCACCTTGATCTCTGGCATCCCGCTCCCCGTCGGCACAGCGTCTTGCGCCCATATGCTAGCAACGCAGGTTTTCATGCGCGGCTTTCTGTTGTGGCCTCAGATTGCCTGAGGTAGCTTGTTCTTCAAGTGGAATTTAATTCCGCACAGCGGAACTATAGGGAACGAAACACATGGGACGACGCTCTGAGCGACTGAGCAGGGTGGGGATGCTCCCCGGCGATATGACCGGCGAAGGGGACGTCATTCAGGTGGTGTCGCGGGCCTTCGACGTGCTCCGCTGCTTCGAAGGCCACGAAGCGCGCCTCGGCAATCTGGAGATCTCCAATCGCTGCGGACTGCCGCGCTCGACCGTGTCGCGCCTGACGCACACGCTGACGCGGATGGGGCAACTCGTCTATCTGCCGCGCGACCAGAAGTATCGCATCGGGCCGAGCGCGGTAGCGATGAGCACCTCGATGACGCGCGGCTTGCAGTTGCGCAATCTGATCCGGCAGCGGCTGCAGGATGTCGCCGAGCAGTTGCCGGGCACCGTGGGCTTCTTGATCCCGGATCAATTTCATCTGGTCTATCTGGAGTTCGGCCGCGCCGCCAACGCGCTCGGCCTGCATGAGACCACCGGCAGCCGGATCTCGATGGCGAGCACGGCGGCCGGCCACGCCTACGTGGCTGCGCTGGAGCCGGAGGTCGGCGACGCGCTGCTGATCGAGATGGAGCGCGAGATGCCGGAGGCCGCGCAGGCGTTGCGTCCGCGGCTCGAAGCCAACCGGCTGCATCTGAAAGAGCACGGCTACGTGACGGCCTGCGGCCTGTGGAGCGCGCACATCAACGGCCTGGCGCTGCCGCTGTGGTCACCGCAATACCAGACCTACGTCGTGCTGACGATCGGGCTGCTCTCGGCGATGTACGACGAGTCGCGTCTGCATGACGAAGTGGCGCGCCCGATGCTCGAGCTCGGCCGCACCGTCGGCGCACTGCTGCAGGGCGCAGAAGCCGATGTGTTCAACGGACGCATGGACAGAAAACCGCTCCAGGTGACGCCTAAGAACAATCACAAGAACACCGACAAGATCACCCGGACGGAGGAGATGAATGGTTTGGAAGCCCGAGCTCGAGGAACTGGCCCGGCGCGAAGCCTTCGCGCGGGAGATGGGCGGCGTTGACAAGGTCAAGCGCCAGCGCGACCAGGGCCGGCTCACAGTTCGCGAGCGCATCGACGGGTTGATCGATCGCGGCAGCTTCCACGAAATCGGCGCCGTTGCCGGTCTCGGCGAATATGATGCCGAGGGCGAGCTGAAGCATGTGACGCCCGCCAACTGCGTGTTCGGCCGCGGCAGGATCGACGGCCGCACCGTAGTCGTGGTCGGCGACGACTTCACCGTGCGCGGTGGCTCAGCCGATGCATCGATCTCGGCCAAGCCGCTGATGGCCGAGGAGATGGCGCACGACTTTCGCCTGCCGATCGTCCGCATCATCGAGGGCTCGGGCGGCGGCGGCTCGGTGAAGACGATCGAGACCAAGGGCGCAGCCAATCTGCCCGGCGGCATCGGTGGCAATCGGTGGTACCGTTATACGACGGAGAACCTGTCGCGCGTACCGGTGGTCGCGCTGGGCCTGGGCTCGGTCGCGGGGCTCGGCGCGGCGCGGCTCGCCGCCAGCCATTATTCGATCATGACCAAAACGTCGGCGATGTTCGTCGCGGGGCCGCCGGTGGTCAAGCGGCTCGGCCAGGACCTCGGCAAGCAGGAGCTCGGCGGCGCCGACATCCAGACCCGTGCCGGCGCGGTCGACCATGCCGTCGACAGCGAAGAGGAGGCCTTTGCCTGCGCACGGCGCTTCCTGTCCTACCTGCCGTCCTCCGTTCATGAGCTGCCGCCGACCTTGCCGTGCACCGATGATCCGGAGCGTCATGACGAAGCATTGCTGAATGCGGTGCCGCGCAACCGCCGCCAAGTCTACAAGATGCGGCCGATCATTGAATCTGTGGTCGACCACGGCTCGTTCTTCGAGGTGGCGCAGAATTTCGGCCGGCCGGTCATCGTCGGTCTGGCGCGGCTCGAAGGCCGCGCGGTGATGGTGCTGGCCAGCGACCCCTTTCATTATGGCGGCTCCTGGACCGCGGACGCCTGCCAGAAGGTCATACGCTGGGTCGACTTCGCCGAGACCTTCCATCTGCCGATCGTCTATCTGATGGATTGCCCGGGCTTCATGATCGGGCTTGACGCCGAGAAGGCCGCCACCATCCGCCATGGCGTGCGCGCCATGGCCGCGGTCAACCAGACCACCGTGCCGTGGTGCACCGTGATCGTGCGCAACTCGTTCGGCGTCGCCGGCGTGGTGCATCAGCCGGCGGACCGCTTCTCGATGCGCTACGCTTGGCCGTCGGCCTATTGGGGCTCGTTGCCGCTGGAAGGCGGTATCGAGGCGGCCTATCGCGCCGAGATCGATGCGGCTGAACGATCCCAAGGCGAAGTTGAAGGAGATCGAGGAGCGGCTCAACAAGCTGCGCTCGCCGTTCCGCTCCGCCGAGAAGTTCTGGGTCGAGGAGATCATCGATCCGCGCAAGACGCGCGCGCTGCTCTGCGAGTTCGCGCGCCTCGCCGAGCCGCTGCGCATGGCAGGGCTGCCGCGCGCGATGACGACGCGGCCGTGACGCTCAATCGTCCGCCGTCAGGTAGACGTCGCCCATGAACAGCGCGTCGATGCCCGACTTGCGGAAGGTAACGATGGCGTCCGCCGGCGTGCAGACGATCGGCTCGCTGTCGTTGAAGGACGTGTTGACGACCAGCGGCACGCCGGTTCGTTCGTGAAAGCAGGAGATCAGCTCGTGGAAGCGCGGGTTTGACTTCCGCTGCACCAGCTGCAGCCGGGCGGTGCCGTCCTGATGCAGGACGGCCGGAATCTGGTCGTTGCGGCCGGGCTTGACGCCGCAGGCGAACAGCATGAACTCGTGGCTCCTGGCGTGCGCGCCGATCTCGAACCATTCATCGGCATGCTCGGCCAGCACGCTCGGCGCGAAGGGACGAAAATCCTCTCGGTGCTTGACCTTCTGGTTGAGGATGTTGCGCATGTCAGGCCGCCGCGGGTCGGCGAGCAGCGAGCGGTTGCCGAGCGCGCGGGGCCCGAACTCCATGCGGCCCTGAAACCAGGCGACGATCTTGCCGTCGGCAAGCATCTCGGCGGCGTCGCGTGCGGGAGTCTTGCTGATCTTCGGCGTAAAGCCGGCCGATTTGACCGCCGCCAGAATTTCGCGCCGGTCGAATTCAGGACCGAGATAGGGCGTCGAATTGCCGCGCTCCGGCGGCTTCTTCTGCTTGGCGCAATGCACGGCAAAGGCCGCACCGATCGCGGTGCCTGCATCGTTGCGGCGCGGAGGGAATGAACACCTCGGAGAAAGCGCCGGATTGCTTGACCAGCTCGTTGGTGACGCAATTGAGCGCGACGCCGCCGGCGAAGCAGAGCTTGTCGAACGGCACCTTGCGCTTGAGCCGCTTGACCAGCGCCATGATCGCTGCATTGGTCGGATTCCTGTAGCGCCGCCGCGATGTCGGCGTGTCGCCGTTCGAACTCCATGCCCTGATAGCGGGGCGGACCTACCAGGCTCTCGAGCCTGCTGACTTTAACGGACTGGAAGCCCATCGCTTCCGGATCGACCGCGTAATCCTCGTCGCCGACGCGGATCATCTGCGCGAACTGGCGGCGGAAGGTCTCCGGATTGCCGTAAGCCGCCAGTCCCATCAGCTTCGAAGCGTCGTAGAGATCGAAGCCGAGATGGCCGCAGATCACTTCCCAGGCGAAGCCGAGCGAGTTCGGAAAGTCGAAGGTCTCGATCGTTTCGATCTCCTTGCCGACGCCTTTCGCCAAGCTCGAGCCGGCCGCCTCGCCGATGCCGTCGACAGTGAGGATGGCGGCGCGATCGAAACCCGAGGGGAAATAGGCCGAGGCTGCGTGCGCGAGATGGTGGGGCACGAAATGGAATTTTTGCCGCAGCTGCCGGCGAAAAATCCCGTCGGCGACATCGCGCGCCTGGCCGAGGCGCAGCAGGAAGACCTCTTCGGACCGCGGGTCCGGCCACCACTCGGGGCGAAACCGGGTTCGGCGAATGTCCGGATCGAACGAGTAGGCGACGTGATCGATATCGTCGGTGGTCAGGCCGGCATAGTCCAGGCAGAAGCGGATTGCGCGCTCAGGGAATTGATGCGGGTTGTCGACATCAGGCATCTTGCCGTGCTTGATGCGGCTGAAGCGCTCTTCCTCGACAGCCACGACGAGCTTGCCGTCGACGAGCAACGCGGCGGCCGTATCGTGATACACCGCGTTAATTCCAAGGATGTTCACCGCTTCACCTCCAGTGCTGTGCCTTGCACCGCGATCGTTTTCAGAACTCGCGGTTGAGCAGGGCGCGACATTGCGGCCATTCTCGGGCCGCAGCCGGTATCCCGACCGGAGCGAAAGATAACGGATCAGGCCGAAACAGTCAGCTGCTGGGTAGGTCCTGCGGCAACCGGCCTTGCAAGCCCGCTCGGTGACGTATCGCAGCGGGCTGTTGTGACGTCCTCAGGTCGTCAGCGTGGTGCGGCGATGGTGTCGATCGCTATGATCCGGCGCAAATGCATCGGATCGAGCTTGTAGTGATGGCGGTATTCGCACCACCATCACTTGTTAGCTAGGCGGCGGCTGCGGCAGCGACCGGCTTGGGCTGGCGGACGATCGAGATCGACAGGACGGCCGCAATGAGGCAGAGCGCGCCGGCGACGAAGAAAGCCGGCAGATAGCTCGCCAATAGCGTGCGCGACAGGCCGGCGCCGAAGGCTGCGGCGCCGGCGCCGAGCTGATGACCGGCGAAGATCCAGCCGAACACCAGATTGGCGCGTTCCGGCCCGAAGCGCTGTGCGGTCAGGCGCACCGTCGGCGGCACGGTTGCGATCCAGTCAAGGCCGTAGAACATCGCAAACAGCGAAAGGCCATAGAACGAGAAGTCGGTGAAGGGCAGGGACACCAGCGACAGCCCGCGCAGGCCATAATACCAGAACAGCAGCCAGCGATTGTCGTAGCGGTCCGACAGCCAGCCCGAAAAGATGGTGCCGAAGAAGTCGAAGATGCCCATCGCGGCGAGCAGGCTTGCGGCCTGGACCTGCGGAATGCCGAAATCGAGGCACATCGGGATCAGATGCACCTGCACCAGGCCGTTGGTGGATGCACCACAGATGAAGAAGGTCGCGAACAGGATCCAGAACACCCGCGACTGCGATGCATCCCGCAGCGTGCCGAGCGCCGCGGCCATGATCGGCGCTTTGGTCGCCGGCGCGACGGCGAGCGGCTCGATGCCCTTGTCGCCGTAAGGCCGCAGTCCGAGATCGCTCGGGCGGTCGCGCATCAGCAGCAACACAGCGAAGGCGGAGACGCCGAGCAGAACGCACATCAGCGATAATCCGACGCGCCAGCCATACTGGTCGGTGATCTTGGCGAGCAGCGGAAGGAACACGAGCTGTCCGGTCGCCGTGCTGGCGGTGAGGACGCCGACCACCAGCCCGCGCCGCTCAGTGAACCAGCGGGTCGCGACGGTGGCCCCGAGCACCAGCGCGGTCATGCCGGTGCCGAGGCCGATCACGACGCCCCAGAGCGCCACGAGGTGCCAGACCTGTGTCATGCCCAGCGAGAGCACCAGCGCAGAGACGACGACGAGCTGTGCCGCCAGCGTGACGTTGCGCAGGCCGTAGCGGTTGAGCAATGCGGCTGCGAACGGCGCCATCAGTCCGAACAGGATGAAGCGGATCGATAGCGCCGAGGAAATCTCCGCGGTGCTCCAGCCGAATTCATGCTGCAGCGGAACGATGAAAACGCCGGGCGCGCCGACCGCGCCGGCCGTCACCAGCGCGGTGAAGAAGGTCAGGGCGACCATGGCCCAGCCGTAATGGATTCCACGCTTATCGAGCGTAGCCGCGAGCCAATTGGAGAGCATTGTTCCTCGAACGAAGGGCTTGAGTGGTGCACCTCGATATTGGCGCAAGAGACGCTTGACTTAAATGGCAAACTTCCCTCATTTTCGGACATCGGACGTCATCGCGCCGTACGCTCGACAGCAATTGCCGTCGCCTCGCCGCCGCCGATGCACAGCGCGGCAACGCCGCGCCGCAAATTCTGCGCTTCCATCGCGTGCAGCAGGGTCACGATCAATCGCGCGCCGGTGGCGCCGATCGGATGTCCCAGCGCGCAGGCGCCGCCGTTGATGTTGAGCCGATCGCGGGGAATGCCGAGGTCGCGCTGCGCCGCCATCGCCACCACGGCAAACGCCTCGTTGATCTCGAACAGGTCGACATCGCCGACATTCCAGCCGACCTTGTCCAAGAGCTTGCGGATCGCCGGGATCGGCGCCGTCGTGAACCATTGCGGCTCCTGGCTGTGGGTGGCGTGACCCTTGATCTCGGCGATGACCGGCAGGCCGTCGCGCTCGGCGCGCGAGCGCTTGGCGAGCACCAGCGCGGCGGCACCATCGGCATTGGCCGAGGAGGCGGCGGGCGTAATGGTGCCGTTGCTGCGGAAGGCCGGCTTCAGGCCTGGGATCTTGGCCGGATCGACCTTGAGCGGATGCTCGTCATTGCCGATCTCGCGCGGGCCGGATTTCTCGACGATGGTGATCGGCGCGATCTCGGCCTTGAATGCACCGCTCTCCACCGCCTTGCGGGCACGGGTCAGCGTCTCGATGGCGTAGGCATCCTGATCGGCGCGCGTGAACTGATACGCCTCCGCAGTCGCCTCGCCGAAATCGCCCATCGAGCGGCCGGTCTCATAGGCGTCCTCCAGCCCGTCGAGCATCATGTGGTCGAGGATGCGGTCATGGCCGGCGCGATAGCCGCCGCGCGCCTTGGCCAGCAGATAGGGCGCGTTGGTCATGCTCTCCATGCCACCGGAGACCACGATTCCGGCAGAGCCGGCGTGGATGATGTCGTGCGCCAGCATGGTCGCCTTCATGCCGGAGCCGCAGACCTTGTTGATGGTGGTCGCGCCGGTGGCATCGGGCAGGCCGGCAGCGCGCGCCGCCTGGCGGGCCGGCGCCTGGCCTTGCCCGGCCGACAGCACGTTGCCCATGAACACCTCGTCGACGGCGTCGGGTGCGAGGTTGGCACGCGTCAGCGCAGCCTTGATGACGTGGGCGCCGAGCTTGTTGGCGCTGAAGGACGACAGCTCGCCCATGAAGCGGCCGAGCGGGGTGCGGGCGGCGGACAGGATGACGACGGGATCGGGCGAAGTGGCCATGGCGTGTTCCCTTGATGTCTTTGATATTACATACATCATATAATGCGCCGCAAAAATTGCAACGGTCGTACCGCACCTAATTTGCCGTGAGATGGGCGGTGGTATTGCCGACCTCAACCGTCATCATCCGCGAAAGCGGATGATCCAGTAAACACCGGCGATTACTGGATGTCCCGCCTGCGCGTGGCGATGACGACCGCTCGGCCACTGCTTCCGCGCAGACATTCTGCAAAGCGGGTCTGACCTTCTTGGAAAAAGTTGCGAACCTATCGCTTGCGGTTGACGAATTCTTGCATCAGCCGCGTCGGCTCGTCGGTCAGGAAGGCGCGGCCGAAGGCGCCGATCGACAATTCGACGGATTCTTTCAGCGGCAATTCCTCCCACTCGCGCAGCAGCGCTTTCTGTGCGCGCAGTGCCTTTGGCCCGCAGGCGAGCAGCGCTGCCACTGCGTGCTCGACGGCTGCATCGAGGCCGCCTTCCGGTGCCACCTTGTCGACCAGACCCCAGGCGAGCGCGGTCGGCGCATCGATCGTGTCCGCGGTCAGCAGCAGCCAGCGGGTGCGGCCCCAGCCGATCAGCCGCGGCAGCAGCGCGGCATGGATCACCGAGGGGATGCCGACGCGCACCTCGGGCATGCCGAACTTGGCGTCGTGAGCCGCGACGCGGATGTCGCAGGCGGCGGCCACCTCCAGCCCCCCGCCGAGGCACCAGCCCGGCATGCGCGCGACCACGGGGGCCGGGAAGGCCCGCACCGCTTCGCAGAGATTGGCAAGGCGCGTGATGAACGCCTCCGCCGATGGCCGGTCCAGCGTCGCCATCTCCTTGATGTCGGCGCCGCCGATCAGGCTCTTGCCGCTCTGGCCGGCTAGCACCAGCACGTGGATCGAGGCGTCGGTCGCGAGCTGCTCCAGGCCAGCGCGCACATCATCGGTCACAGCAGACCCCAGGATGTTGAGGGAGCCGGCATTGCAGATGGTCAGCGTCACGACGCCGCGGGAATCGCGACTGACGCCGCAATGGGAATTGAGCATGTCCATGGAATATCTCGCGAGAAAATGAGATCAGGTGGTTGCCCAGTTCCGGGTTAAACCGCACCGATGTCAACCATTCCGACTTAGCTGAACGCGAATTAATGAAATAGAAGCAGCGATCGCGGAACGAAGGTGTTATTATATGATTGAGAACATGTCATAGGACAGCCATGCGTTATTCTCCGGAACACAAGGCGGAAACCCACGCGCGAATCGTTCGCAAGGCCTCGGTGCGGCTGCGGGAGAAGGGCGCACACGGGGTCGGCGTCGCAGACCTGATGAAGGAGGCCGGCCTCACCCATGGCGGCTTCTACGCGCATTTTGCGTCGCGGGAAGCGCTCGTCATCGAGGCGTTCGGCGATGCGATGGATCGTTCGACCGAACGATGGCGCAAGGTGCTGGCCGAGCTCGCACCGGAGAAGCGCCTGCTTGCGATCATCGATGGTTATTTGTGCCCGCAGCATCGCGACGATGTCGGCCATGGTTGCGCCGTTCCGGCGCTCGGTGCCGAGATCGCCCGCGAAAGCCCGAAGACGCGCAAGGCCTTCGCCGCCAAGCTCGAGGCGATGGTCGATCTGTTTGCCGAAAACATTCTGGACGTCTCGCCCAAGGTCGCGCGCAAGCGGGCTTCGGCCATGCTCGCGACCCTGATGGGCACGTTGGTGATGGCCCGTATCGCCGGCAGCAGCGAGTTCTCGGACGAGATCCTGGAGTCCGGCCGAGCCGCTGCGCTGGCTTGCGCATATGGCAGGAGCGAGCTGCCGAAGGGCGCAGCGAAGCCCATCGCGCGAAAGCGTCCGGCGAGCAAGACAGCGACGGGCCCCGCACGGCGCTGACTCCAGCGCGATCAGCTTCGCTCGATACCTCCTGGCCTGCAAGGTTCGAAACGCGCGGCTCGGCTACGGTCCCGCCACGGGGGATAAATTCCGCTTGCGACAAGAGGCCGCCATTGGCGGCCGTCTCGAAGGATGGCCGCGAAAGGACAGCCCGCTCGAGCTCCCATAAGGGGCGGCATTTTCGCAGTTCCGCCGCGCGGATAGACCCTTCCCAAATGCCGTAAAGACTGCAAGATGCCGGCCAAATCGGCACTAACTTTCCGTGGGAGGACATCATGCGTTCAATCGGTCATTTCATCGGCGGCCGCGAGGTCAAGGGCACTTCTGGCCGGACGGCCGACGTGTTCGAGCCCATGACCGGCGACGTGCAGGGCAAGGTAGCGCTGGCCTCCCGCGCCGAGCTGCGCGCTGCCGTCGAGAATGCCAAGGCCGCCCAGCCGGGCTGGGCCGCGACCAATCCGCAGCGCCGCGCCCGTGTGATGATGAAGTTCCTTGAGCTCGTGCAGCGCGACTACGACAAGCTCGCCGAGCTGCTCGCTCGCGAGCACGGCAAGACCGTTCCCGACGCCAAGGGCGATATCCAGCGTGGCCTGGAAGTGGTCGAGTTCGCCTGCGGCATCCCGCATCTGATGAAGGGCGAGTTCAACGAGGGCGCAGGCCCCGGCATCGACATCTATTCGATCCGCCAGCCGCTCGGCGTCGTTGCGGGCATCACGCCGTTCAATTTCCCGGCGATGATCCCGATGTGGAAATTCGCCCCCGCGATCGCCTGCGGCAATGCCTTCATCCTCAAGCCCAGCGAGCGTGACCCCGGCGTGCCGATGAAGCTCGCCGAGCTGTTCATCGAAGCCGGCCTGCCGGCCGGCATCCTCAACGTCGTCAACGGCGACAAGGAGGTGGTCGACGCCATCCTGGAGGATCCTGATATCATGGCGGTCGGCTTCGTCGGCTCGTCGCCGATCGCGCAATACATCTATGAGCGCGCCGCCGCCCACGGCAAGCGCTGCCAGTGTTTCGGCGGTGCCAAGAACCACGCCATCGTGATGCCCGATGCCGACATGGACCAGGCGGTGGACGCGCTGATCGGCGCCGGCTACGGCTCGGCCGGCGAGCGCTGCATGGCGGTGTCCGTCGCCGTTCCCGTCGGCAAGACCACCGCCGACCGGCTGATGGAGAAGCTGATTCCGCGCGTCGAGAGCCTGAAGATCGGCACCTCGATCGATCCGTCGGCCGATTATGGTCCGTTGGTGACCAAGGAGGCGGTCCAGCGCGTCAAGAACTACGTCGACATCGGCATCAAGGAGGGCGCGACGCTCGCGGTCGACGGCCGCGGCTTCAAGATGCAGGGCTATGAGAACGGCTTCTACATGGGCGGCTGCCTGTTCGACAACGTCACCAAGGACATGCGCATCTACAAGGAAGAGATCTTCGGCCCGGTGCTTTCCGTGGTGCGCGCCAAGGATTATGCGGAGGCGCTGGCGCTTCCGTCCGACCATGACTACGGCAATGGCGTTGCGATTTTCACCCGCGACGGTGACGCAGCGCGCGACTTCGCGTCCAAGGTGAACGTCGGCATGGTCGGCGTCAACGTGCCGATCCCGGTGCCGATTGCGTACTACACTTTCGGCGGTTGGAAGAAGTCCGGCTTCGGCGATCTCAACCAGCACGGCACCGACTCGATCCGCTTCTACACCAAGACCAAGACGGTGACCTCGCGCTGGCCGTCCGGCGTCAAGGAAGGCGCGGAGTTCTCGATCCCGACGATGACGTGACGAGCGTTAGTTCGTCGTTGCGAATTGGCCGTCATTACGAGGAGAAGGCAACGAAGCAATCCAGACTTGCTCTGCATCACCGGATTGCTTCGCTTCGCTCGCAATGACGGCGAGAATAATCGAGTTCAATTCAGGCGACAGGAAACGCTAGCGACGCATGCAATTTGCACTCAACGAAGACCAGATCGCACTTCGTGACATGGCGCGGTCCTTTGCCGCCGAGAAGATCGCGCCGCATGCGCTGCGTTGGGACGAGGAGAAGCATTTCCCTGTCAACGTGATGCGGGAAGCCGCGTCGCTCGGCATGGGCGGCATCTACATCCGCGACGATGTCGGCGGCTCGGGTCTTAGCCGTCTCGATGCGGCGCTGATCTTCGAGGCGCTGGCGACTGGCTGCCCGACCGTCTCAGCCTTCATTTCCATCCACAACATGGCTTCGTGGATGATCGACATCTTTGGCAGCGAGGCGCAGCGCCAGGCTTACTTGCCGAAACTCTGCACCATGGAGCTGATCGCGAGCTACTGCCTGACCGAGCCGGGTGCCGGCTCCGATGCGGCGGCATTGCGCACCCGCGCGATGCGCGACGGCGATCATTACGTGCTGAACGGGCAGAAGCAGTTCATCTCCGGCGCGGGCGCCACCGGTCTCTTGGTCGCGATGGTGCGCACAGGCGGCGAGGGTGCGGGCGGCATCTCAACGCTGGTGATCGATGCCAATACGCCGGGCGTCTCGTTTGGCGCCAACGAGCGCAAGATGGGCTGGAATGCGCAGCCGACCCGCGCGGTGATCTTCGAGAATGCGCGCGTGCCGGTGGCCAATCGGCTCGGCGAGGAAGGCATCGGCTTCAAGATCGCGATGGCCGGGCTCGATGGTGGCCGGCTCAACATCACGGCCTGTTCGCTTGGCGGTGCGCAGGCGGCGCTCGACAAGTCACTCGCCTACACCAAAGAGCGCAAGGCGTTCGGCAAGCGGCTCGACGAATTCCAGGCGCTGCAGTTTCGCCTTGCCGACATGGCGATCGAGCTGGAGGCAGCGCGCACCTTCGTGTGGCGCGCGGCCGCAGCGCTGGATCGAAAAGACTCTGATGCCACCATGCTGTGCGCGATGGCCAAGCGGTTCGGAACGGATGTCGGCTTCGAGGTCGCCAACCAGGCACTGCAGCTCCACGGCGGCTACGGCTATTTGAGCGAATACGGCATCGAGAAGATCGTGCGCGATTTGCGCGTGCACCAGATCCTCGAAGGCACCAACGAGATCATGCGGCTGATCGTGTCGCGCAAGCTGATCGAGGACGCGCGATGACGGCTGCGGACGAGGGCGACCTGATCGTTCGCCGCGAGGGCGCGGCCGGCATCATCAGGCTCAATCGCCCCCGGGCGATCAATGCGATGACCCTGGAGATGTCGCTCGGCATCGATGCGGCGCTCGACCGGTTCGAAGCCGATCCGGAGGTCGCGGTGGTGCTGCTGGAAGGCGCCGGAGAGCGCGGCCTCTGCGCCGGCGGCGACATCCGCGGGCTGTACGAGAGCTCGAAAGATGGCGGCGATCTCGGCAAGGTGTTCTGGCGCCAGGAATACATCATGAACGCGCGCATCGCAGCGTTCCCAAAACCCTATGTCGCCTACATGGATGGCCTGGTGATGGGCGGGGGTGTCGGTCTGTCGGCGCATGGCCGGCATCGCATCGCCACCGAACGCACCAAGCTCGCGATGCCCGAAGTCGGGCTCGGCTTCTTCCCCGATGTCGGCGGCACCTGGCTGTTGTCGCGCGCGCCTGGCGAACTCGGCGCTTATTTCGGCCTGACTGGCGTGACCATGAACGGCCCGGATGCGATCCACGCGCGCTTTGCCGATGCAGTGGTGTCGACTACGAGGTGGCCTGATTTGCGCGAGGTGTTGACCAAGCTGCGTCCCGGCACGCTGTCGAGCGAGGTCACGCGGCTGATCGACGGCTTCGCCACCGGCGAGACCGCGGGGCCCGTCGCGGCGCAGCAGGACAAGATCGATGTCTGGTTTGCGCATGACAGCATGCACGACATCATCGCGGCGCTGAAGCAGGACGGCTCGGAGCTCGCAGCCGCGACGTTGAAGGCGCTGAGCGAGAAATCGCCGCGCGGTATGGTGGTGACCCTCAAACTGCTGCGGCTGGCGCGCGGCGCCACCTCGCTCGAGGAATGCCTGGTGCGGGAATATCGCGCTGCGCTCGAAGTGTTCCGCAGCGACGATTTCCGCGAGGGCGTGCGCGCCGCAATCATCGACAAGGACCGTAATCCCCGGTGGTCGCCGCCCGACATCGATGACGTGACACCGGCGATGCTGGCGCCGTATCTTGCCGACATCGGCGCGGACGAGCTGACATTCCCGCCAAGCAAATAACAGGACGTTCGAGGGGAGGACAAGCAACATGGCAACGATCGCATTCGTCGGCCTCGGCAATATGGGCGGGCCGATGGCCGCCAATCTGGTCAAGGCTGGGCACAAGGTCGTCGCGTTCGATTTGGCCGAAGCGTCGCGCGTGCAGGCCAAGAGCGACGGTGCCGCGATTGCCGACAGCGCCGCGGCGGCGGTGAAAGGTGCCGAGATCGTGGTGACGATGCTGCCGGCCGGCAAGCATGTGCTCGCGGTCTGGAACGAGGTCGTGCCCGCGATGGCCAAGGGCGCGCTGATCATCGATTCATCCACCATCGATGTCGAGAGCGCGCGGGCTGCGCATGCGCTGGCGCAAAAGCACGGCATCGCCTCGGTCGATGCGCCGGTGTCCGGCGGCACCGGGGGCGCCAAGGCCGCAACGCTCACCTTCATGTGCGGCGGTGAGGAGGGCGCGTTCGCGACCGCCAAGCCGGTCCTGGAAAAGATGGGCAAGAAGATCGTGCATTGCGGCGGCGCGGGCGCGGGCCAAGCTGCCAAGATCTGCAACAACATGATCCTCGGCATTTCCATGATCGCGGTCGGCGAGGCCTTTGCGCTCGGCGAGAAGCTCGGCCTCTCGCATCAGGCGCTGTTCGATGTTGCCTCGACCTCGTCCGGCCAGTGCTGGTCGCTAACGTCGTATTGCCCCGTGCCGGGACCGGTGCCGGCCTCGCCGGCGAACAACGGCTACAAGCCCGGCTTCGCCACTGCCTTGATGCTGAAGGATCTGACGCTGTCGCAGGACGCGGCGAAGGCGGCGGGCGCCGCGACGCCGCTCGGCCAGCACGCCCAGGAGATCTACAAGGCGTTCGACACGGCCGGGAATGGTGGGGTGGATTTTTCGGGCATCATTGAGCATGTCCGCAAGCTCGCGGGGGAATAGCGATGACGACATTCCAGGAGGCGCGCACCTTTTTGCTAAACCATCGCACCGACTATGACGCCGCCGTCAAAGGCTTCCGCTGGCCTGATCCGGTGCCGTTCAACTGGGCGCTGGACTGGTTCGATGCCGAACTGGCGAGCGATCCGGCGAGCCGCGATCGAGCTGCGCTGTGGATCGTCGATGCCGCGCAGAACCGCGAGACCAAGCTCTCCTTCGCGACGCTGTCGCGCCGCTCCAATCAGGTCGCGAACTTCCTGCGCGCGCAGGGCCTGAAGCGCGGTGATCATCTGCTGCTGCTGCTCGGCAATGTGGTGCCGCTGTGGGAGACCATGCTGGCAGCAATGAAGCTCGGCGTCGTCGTGATCCCCGCCACCACGCTATTGACGGCGGAGGAATTGCGCGACCGGCTCGATCGCGGCCGCGCCAAGGCGGTCATCGCCGCACAGGACCAGGTCGCCAAGTTCGCCACCCTCGGCGCCGATGGCCTGACGCGGATAGTGGTCGGCACGGCCACCGATGGCTGGCTGCCGTTCGAGCAGTCCGCGAGCGCATCTGAAGACTTCGCGCCCGACGGCCCGACCAAGGCCGACGATCCCATGCTGCTCTATTTCACCTCGGGTACGACGGCCAAGCCGAAGCTGGTGCGGCACAGCCAGCGCAGCTATCCGGTCGGGCATCTCTCCACCATGTACTGGCTCGGCCTGCAGCCCGGCGATATCCATCTCAACATCTCCTCGCCCGGCTGGGCCAAGCATGCGTGGAGCTGCTTCTTCGCGCCATGGAATGCCGGCGCCACCGTGTTCGTGGTCAACCAGCCGCGCTTCGATGCCAAGGGCCTGCTCGCCATCGTCGGCCGCTGCGGCGTCACCACGCTCTGCGCGCCGCCGACCGTCTGGCGGCTGTTCATCCAGGAGCGGCTGTCGGACTTCAAGGTCAGCTTGCGTGAGGTCTGCGGCGCCGGCGAGCCGCTCAATCCCGAAGTGATCGACCAGGTTCGCAGCGCGTGGGGGCTCACGATCCGCGACGGTTATGGCCAGACCGAGACCGCCGCCATCGTCGGCAACTCGCCGGGCCAGGCGGTGAAGATCGGCTCGATGGGCCGCCCGCTGCCGGGCTATCGGATCGAAATCACCGATGTCGACGGCAATGCCACTAAAGAGGGCGAGGTCACCCTGGTGCTCGGCGCCGATCGCCCGGCTGGCCTGATGCAAGGCTATCAGGGCGACGACGGCAAGCTCGCCGGTACCGACGGCGCGCGCTATCGCTCCGGCGACGTCGTGTTCGCCGATGACGACGGCTATCTCACTTTCGTCGGCCGCTCCGACGACGTGTTCAAATCGTCGGACTATCGCATCTCGCCGTTCGAGCTGGAGAGCGTGCTGCTCGAGCATGATGCGGTCGCGGAAGCCGCCGTGGTGCCGGCTCCTGATCCCATCCGCCTGGCGATCCCGAAGGCCTATGTGCTGCTGACATCGAATGCGGAGCGCTCGCGCGCCACCGCGTTGTCGATCTTCGAGCATCTGCAGGCCCGGCTGGCGCCATTCAAGCGCATCCGCCGCGTCGAGCTCGTCACCGAGCTGCCGAAGACGATTTCGGGCAAGATCCGCCGCGTGCAGTTGCGCCGGCTCGAGCACGAGGACAATCGCGACGACGCCCTGCGCGGCGTCGAATTCAAGGAAGAAGATTTTCCCGAGCTGCAGCGCAGCCGGCCGACCGAGAGCTAGAGCATGGAACAGATTTGGAAGAAGCCGCCGATCTCGCTGGAATCCTATCAGGCACTGGTGGGGCAGGAGATCGGCGTCTCGTCATGGCATGTCGTCGATCAGAAGCGCATCGACGCTTATGCCGACGTGATCGAGGATCATCAGTTCATCCATGTCGATCCCGAAAGAGCCAAGGCGACGCCATTCGGCACCACGATCGCACACGGCTTCCTCACGATGTCGCTGCTCAGCGTGATGTCCTATGAGGTAATGCCTGCGATCGAGGGCACCGCGATGGGCGTCAATTACGGTTTCGACAGGTTGCGCTTCATGTCGCCGGTCAATTCCGGAAAGCGCGTCCGAGGTCGTTTCACCTTGGCGAAGGCCGAGCTGCGCCGGCCGAAGGAATTGCAATCGGTGACCCATGTGGCGGTCGAGATCGAGGGCGAGCCCAAGCCCGCGTTGGTCGCCGATTGGCTCGGTCTCATCGTTCTCGCTTGAAAGCAGGATATCAGTAAATGGCAATCAGATTTGATGGACGCGTCGCCATCGTCACCGGCGCCGGCAATGGGCTTGGTCGTGCGCATGCGCTGGGGCTGGCGAGCCGCGGCGCCAAGGTCGTGGTCAATGATTTCGGCGGCGCACGCGATGGCACCGGCGGCTCGCTGACGCCGGCACAGGCTGTGGTCGAGGAAATCAAGAAGGCCGGCGGCACCGCGATGGCCGACGGCGCTGACGTCTCCAATTTCGAGCAGGTCAGCGCGATGGTCGAGCGCGTCACCAGGGAGTGGGGCAGCGTCGACCTGTTGTGCGCCAATGCCGGCATCCTGCGCGACAAATCGTTCGGCAAGATGGAAGTGGCCGACTTTGCCAAGGTGCTGGATGTGCACCTGGTCGGCTCGTTCTATTGCTGCAAGGCGGTGTGGGCCGGCATGCGCGAGCGCAATTACGGCCGCATCGTGCTGACGACCTCGTCCTCCGGCCTCTACGGCAATTTCGGCCAGGCCAATTACGGCGCGGCGAAAACCGGCATGGTCGGGCTGATGAACGTGCTGGCGGAAGAGGGCCGCAAGACCGACATCCGCGTCAACATCATCTCGCCGACTGCCGCCACCCGCATGACCGAGGAGCTGCTGCCGCCGCAGGCGCTGGAGCTGATGAAGCCGGAGGCGATCACGCCGGCGGTCGAATACATGCTGAGCGAGGACGCGCCGACCCGGACCATCATGGGCGCCGGCGCCGGCTCGTTCGCCGTGATCAAGATCCTGGAGACCGAAGGCATCAATCTGCCGCAGTCCGACTGGACCCCGGACGTGATTGCCGCGCGCTTCGCCGAGATCAGCGACATGTCCAAGGCGAGGCCGCTGCAGGGCGCGTTCGAGCAGACCCAGAAATACGTCGCCCAGGCCGCGGCCCGCCTGGGGATCAAGCTGTAACAGCTGTCATTCCGGGCATCGCGAAGCGATGAGCTATGATGCGCAATTGCGCATCTGAGAATCCATACTCACGATCGTGGTTATGGATTCCGGGCCTGCGCCTTCGGCGCATCCCGGAATGACGACCTTTTGTTTGGCGGCGCGTGTCGTCTAAACTCGCGCGATGACATCGAGTATTCAACAGCAAGTCGCCATCATCGGTGCCGGCCCTGGCGGGCTGATGGCGGCCGAGGTGCTGGCCGAGGGCGGTGCGTCTGTCACCGTCTACGACGCCATGCCATCGGTGGCGCGCAAATTCCTGATGGCGGGGCGCGGCGGGCTCAACCTTACTCACAGCGAAGACCTGACAACGTTCCTGTCGCGCTACCGCGAGGCCGCGCCGTTCCTCGATGCGGCGATCCGCGCCTTTCCGCCGCAACGCCTGCGCGACTGGTGCGAGGCGCTCGGAGAGAAGACCTTTGTCGGCTCCTCGGGCCGTGTCTTTCCCGAAAGCTTCAAGGCCTCGCCGCTGCTGCGCGCCTGGCTGCGCCGGCTCGACAGCCAGGGCGTCCGCCTGGCGCTGCGCCATCGCTGGAGCGGCTGGGACGGGCAGGAGCGCCTGTCATTTGAGACTTCGGAAGGCGAACACGCGATTGCGGCTGACGCCGTCGTGCTCGCGCTCGGCGGCGCCAGCTGGCCACGGCTTGGCTCCGATGGCGCATGGACGAACATTGTTGCGAGGAAAGGCGTCGCGGTCACGAAGCTGCGGCCGGCCAATTGCGGCTTCAGCGTCGCATGGTCGGATATCTTCCGCGACCGGTTCGAAGGCCAGCCGCTGAAGGGCATCGCGCTGTCATACGCTGACCGCACGGTGCGCGGCGAGGCGATCATCACGCGCGACGGCATCGAGGGCGGGGCGATCTATGCACTCTCGGCCGAATTGCGGGAGGCCATCGCGATGTCCGGCGAAGCCACGCTGCAGGTCGCGCTGCGGCCTGATCTCGCAACGGGCGACCTTGTCACGCGCCTGTCAGCACCACGCGGCAAGCAGTCTCTTTCCAATGTTCTGCGCAAGGCGCTGCAATTATCTCCTGTTGCAATCGGATTGCTGCAGGAGGCCGCGATCAACGCCGGTCGTCAGCTCGCATCGCTCCCGGCCGAAGAGCTCGCCAAGCTGGTCAACGCGGTACCAATAAACCTGATCGGCACCTCAGGCATCGCGCGCGCAATCTCGACCGCCGGCGGCATCGCATGGGACGAACTCGACGCCGACTTCATGAGCAAGCGCCTGCCCGGCGTGTTCGCCGCCGGCGAGATGCTTGATTGGGAAGCTCCGACCGGTGGCTATCTGCTGCAGGCTACCTTCGCGACCGGTGTCGCGGCGGGGAAGGGCGTGTTGAAGTGGCTTAAACGGTAACTCCAAATTCGCTGTCATTCCGGGGCGCGCGTAGCGCGAGCCCGGAATCCATAACCACGATCGGGAGTATGGATTCAGACGCTGGCATCTGCTCGTCCTTCGGACGCCGGAATGACGAACGGAGATAGCTTCGTCACCGCAGCTTGCCCCGCGCCGCGACCGGCAGCACGCCAAGGATCTCGTCGCCGCGCACCATCACCACCTCGTCCATCATGTTGACGACGACGCAGACGTGGTTGGGTACGATGCGCACGACATCGCCGACATTGGGGCGGGTGTTGCTGCGGGAGAGATCGAGGAAGCCGTGCTCCTCGGCGAAGCGGGCGATTTTCGCTTCGGGGTGCTCCAGGATCAGCCCGTGGCCTTCGAGCCCGCCGGTGTCCGTCGTGAGCGTCTTGGAGCCGGCATCGAGAATGCCGCGCTCTGGCGCGGCGCGGCTGACCACCGTGGAATAGATGTTGAGCGCGCAATCGTCCCATCCGGCGACGCCGGCTGCGACCTGCATGCGGTCGTTGTAGATGTAGGTGCCGGGGCGATGCTCGGTCGCGCCCTTCAGCTTGCCGAGATTCTTGAGGTTCGGCGAGCCGCCGGTCGAGACCATCGTCGCATCGAGACCGTGCGCGCGCACGCCGGCCAGCGCCTCGTCGTAGAATTTCTGCGCGTCGTCCCAGCCGCTCTCGGTCGGATAGAGCATGAAGCCGGCAAAGCGCAGGCCTTTCGAGGCCGCGATCTGCTGCGCCAGCTGGATCGCTTCCGCCGGCGTCTCGACGCCGGCGCGCTTGCGCCCCGTGTCGCATTCGACCACCACCGAGAGCGTGCGGCCGGAATGCGCTGCCGCCTGCGGCAGGCCCGCGATCACAGTGGCGTTGTCGGCAGCGACGGTCATGTCGGCCTTGGCCTGCAGCGCGCCGAGCCGCGCCATCTTTTCCTCGCCGATCAGATTGTAGCTGATCAGGATGTTGTCGATGCCGGCATCCGCCATGATCTCGGCTTCGCCGATCTTCTGGCAGGTGATGCCCTTGGCGCCGGCCGCGATCTGCAGCCCTCGCCAATCAGGGCTCTTGTGGGTCTTGATGTGCGGCCGGTTGGCGACACCTGCGGCATCGCATTGCGCCTGCACGCGCGCGATGTTGCGTTCGACCTTGTCCATGTCGATGACGGCGCAGGGCGTGCCGTATTCACGGGCGATCTTGGCGGCGAGCGGCGTGGTCATGTTGGGTACTCCATTGTCGGTTGTTCGTCATTGCGAGCGAAGCGAAGCAATCCAGAGAGCCCGTGCAAGCGAGTCTGGATTGCTTCGTCGCTTCGCTCCTCGCAATGACGGTGAAAGTCTCATGCGCTCTCGATCTCTTCCCGCAGCATTTCGAGCTCGAGCCAGCGGTCTTCGGCGGCGGCGAGCTCGGTCTGCGCGGTGGCGATCGCGGCGGAGGCAGCGTCGAATTTCTTGCGGTCCTTGGCGTACAGAGTGGGATCGTCGAGGATGCTTCTGCTGCTTCTCGATCTCGGCATGCAATTTGGCGATCGTCTTCGGCAGGGTCTCCAGCGCGTGCTTCTCGTTGAAGGATAGCTTGCGTTTCGGCGCGCCAGTGGGCGCTGCGGCAGCTTTCGCTTCCTTCTTCTCGGCGCGCCGTCGTCTTCGCCTCGCGCTTCAGGTCGGCGCCGCGCTGCACCAGCATGTCGCTGTAGCCGCCGGCATATTCGACCCATCTGCCGTTGCCTTCCGGCACGATCACCGAGGTGACGACGCGGTCGAGGAAGTCGCGGTCATGGCTGATCAGGATCACGGTGCCGTCGTAATCGCCGAGCATGTCTTCGAGCACGTCGAGTGTTTCGAGGTCGAGATCGTTGGTCGGCTCGTCCAGCACCAGGAGATTGGAGGGCTTGGCCAGCGCGCGCGCCAGCATCAGCCGGCCGCGCTCGCCGCCGGAGAGCACTTCGAGCGGCGTGCGCATCTGCTCGCGCGCGAACAGGAAGTCCTCCATGTAGCTGACGACGTGCTTCGGCTTGCCGCCGACCATGACGTGATCGCCGCGGCCGCCGGTCAACGCCTCCGCCAGGGTCGACTTCGGGATCGAGGCTTTCGCGGTGCTGGTCGAGCGTCGCCATTTCGAGATTGACGCCGAGCCGCACGCTGCCGCCATCCGGCTCGCTGGCGCCGGTCAGAGATTGACCAGCGTGGTCTTGCCGGCGCCATTGGGCCGACGATGCCGACGCGGTCGCCGCGCTGGATGCGGATCGAGAAGTCATCGACGATCTTGCGATCGCCATAGCTCTTCGACGACGCCCTTGGCCTCGATCACCAGCTTGCCGGACTTGTCGGCCTCGCTTGCGGCGAGATTGGCGCTGCCGGCCGCGCCGCGATAGTCGCGCCGCTGCTGCGCGCAGCGCATGCAGATTGGCGAGCCGCTTGACGTTGCGCTTGCGCCGGCCGGAGACGCCGTAGCGCAGCCAGTGCTCCTCGTTGACGATCTTGCGGTCGAGCTTGTGCTGCTCGCGCTCTTCCTCCGCCAGCACCTCGTCGCGCCAGGCTTCGAACGCGGCAAAGCCGCGTTCGATCTGCCGGATCTGGCCGCGGTCGAGCCAGGCGGTGGCGCGCGACAGATTGGTGAGAAAGCGGCGGTCATGGCTGATCAGCACCAGCGCGCTGCGCCGGCCGTCGAGCTCGCTCTCCAGCCATTCGATGGTGGTGAGATCGAGATGGTTGGTCGGCTCGTCCAGCAGCAGGATGTCGGGCGAGGGCGCCAGCACCCGCGCCAGCGCCGCGCGCCGCGCCTCGCCGCCGGAGAGATGTGCGGGATCTTCCTCGCCGCGACAGGCCCAGCTGCTCGAGCAGATAGCGCGCCTGGTAGTGATCGTCGCCGGGGCCGAGGCCGGCCTCGACATAAGCGAGGGTGGTGGCGTAGCCGGAGAAATCCGGCTCCTGCGGCAGATAGCGGACGGTAGCGCCCGGCTGGACAAAGCGGCTGCCGCAATCGGATTCGACCAGGCCGGCGGCGATCTTCAGCAGGGTCGATTTGCCGGAGCCGTTGCGGCCGATCAGGCAGACCCGCTCGCCGGGCGAGACCGATAATTCGACGCCTGACAGCAGCGGCGTGCCGCCGAAGGTCAGCTTGATGTCTTTGAGCTGGATGAGCGGAGGCGCCATGGTCTAGCTCTGCTTCTGCGCGGGCAACTCCGCGCGCTGGCGCTGGATGCGGCGAATGGTTTGATCGAGGGCGGAAAGGAACGTCGAACGGTCGCGCGGCGTAAATCCGCGCGGCCCGCCGGTGACCTCGCCGGACGAACGCAGATCGGTCATCAGATTGCGTACTGCCAAGGTCATTCCGATCGATTGCTCCGTGAACGGCTTGCCGTTGGGCGCGATCACCTCGGCGCCACGCTTGACGCAGCGGTCAGCCAGCGGAATGTCGGCCGTGATGACGATGTCGCCAAGAGCCGGCGCGTTCGGCGATCCAGTCGTCGGCCGCATCCATGCCGCTCCCTGCCGCGACTCGCTCGATCAGCGGATCCTGCGGCACCCGGATGAAGTTCCCGGCGACCACGCTGACGGGCAGGCCTGCCGGGCAGCGACGCGATAGATCTCGTCCTTCACCGGGCAGGCATCGGCGTCGACATAGATGCGGGTCGGGTTCAATTCGGCGGTCTTCCGGCGCTGTTTGCGTGGTCCGGGGGTGGTATCCCATCGCGCGCAAAATTGCGAGCCAAACGAACGGCTTCACGGACTGCTTGGCACGGTCCGCTTTCGGCGGCTACCATCTGTGGCAGACAACGATGAAAACGGGGAAACACCGATGGCGCGCGCGCTCGAAACCTACACGTGCTCGAGGCCTACAACACAGCAAAACAGTCCGAGAACAAGATGCATGACGACAACGTGGCGCGCCGCTTCGGCTTCGCCGGCGGGCTCGTGCCCGGCGTCGACGTCATGGCCTACATGATGCACCTGCCGGTCAAGCAGTGGGGCCGCGCCTTTCTGGAGCGTGGACTGATGGACGCGCGCTTCCTCAAGCCTGTCTATGATGGCGAGACGGTCGAGATCAGCGGCACCGAAAGCGACGGCGTGCTGACGATCGAGGTCTCAAGCCGCGGCGAGCTCTGCGCCACCGGCGCGGCGTCGCTGCCCGCAAGGGCGCCTGCGTTCGCGACTCGCTGATTTCAGCGATGTCGGGCCGGTGTCCGAACGCCAGCCGGTGGGCATGACGTCCTTCGTCGAAGGCAGCTGGCTCGGCACCGCGCCGCGCGCCTGGCCGGGCGCGACCGGCGCGGCCTATCGCGCCGACATCCGCGAGAGCGATCCGATCTATGCCCGCGAGGGGCTCGGTCATCCCGGCCTGCTGCAGCGGGTGATGAACTGGCTGCTGGTCGACAACGTCGATCCTCGGGCCGTGGATCCATGTCGGCAGCCGGATGCAGATCCTGTCGCGTGCTGCAGCCGGACGACGAAATCACCGCGCGGGCCAAGGTGATCGGCAATTACGAGAAGAAAGGCCACCGCTTCGTCGAGCTCGACGCGCTCGTGGTCGCCAACGGCAAGACGCCGCTGGCGCATTGCCATCACGTCGCGATCTACCAGCCGCGGGAGCAAGCGGCGGCGTAGGTTTTGCGGCATTGTCTTTGAGGGCGTAGCTTCGAGAGAGGCGCGCTGCCGCCTCACTCACAGTCGTCGTCCCCGCGAAGGCGGGGGACCCAGTAGCCGCGCCGTCGGCTCACCGAGGACGTCTCGGAATACTGGATCGTCCGCCTAGCCTACGCGGACGATGACAGATGAGTGTGGAGCGGCTCCTGCGGACGACGACAGTTGAGATTGAAGCGGGCGCAACGCACCCAAGCTGGCAGCGCTTCGACCCATCACGCCGCCTTGTTCGCCTTCGCGTCCTGGATCGCGCGCCAGACCTTTTCCGAGGTCAGCGGCATGTCGAGATGCTTGACGCCGTAGTCCGACAGCGCGTCGATCACCGCATTGACGATGGTCGAGAGCGAGCCGGCGCAGCCGGCTTCGCCGCAGCCCTTGGTGCCCAGCGGATTGGTCTTGGCCGGCACCGGGTGATCGCCGACCGCCATCATCGGAATGTCCGTGGCGCGCGGCAGCGCATAGTCCATGAACGAGCCGGTGATCGGCTGGCCGTGCTCGTCGTAGCGCACATGCTCCATCAGCGCCTGGCCGATGCCTTGCGCGACGCCGCCATGAAGCTGGCCGGCGACGATCATCGGATTGACGACGGTGCCGAAATCATTGACGCCGGTGTAGCCAACCACCTGCACCACGCCGGTGTCCGGATCGACCTCGACCTCGGCGACATGGCAGCCATTGGGGAAGGCCGATGCGGTGGTCTTCGCTGTTGTGATCGACGTCGAGCGAGGCCGGCGCGCCGTCCGGCAGCTTGCCCTCGCGCATCCGCTGCGCGAGCTCCATGATGTCGATCGTGCGGTCGGTGCCGGCGATGGTGAAGCGGCCGTTGCCGAACTCGATATCGGCCTCCGACGCTTCCAGCAGATGCGAGGCGGCCTGCTTGCCCTTGGCGATGACGAGCGCGGAGGCCTCGACGATCGCCTGACCGGTCGCGGTGATCGAGCGCGAGCCGCCGGTGCCGTTGCCGAAGCGGACGAGGTCGCTGTCGTTCTGCTCCAGGCGGATCTTCTCGAAGGGTACGCCGAGCTGGCTCGAGAGCACCTGCGCGAACGGCGTCGCATGGCCCTGGCCGTAATCGAGCGTGCCGGTGGTCAAGGTCACGCCGCCGTCGGCGTCGAAGGTGATCTTGCCGAGTTCGCCGCTCGGCGGTGCGGTGACCTCGAGATAGGAGCCGACCGCGATGCCGCGCAGCTTGCCGCCCTTTCGGCTCTCGCGCTTGCGCTTGGCGAAATTGGCGTGGTCGGAAATCTCCAGCGCCTTCTGGAATACGGCACCGAAGTCGCCGGAATCGTAGGTGACGCCGGAGGCGGCCGGGAACGGCATCTGGTTCGACTTGATGAAATTGCGCTTGCGCAAGGTGAGGCGGTCGATGCCCATCTCGTCGGCGGCGGCGTCGATCAGCCGCTCCATGAAATAATTCGCCTCGGGCCGGCCGGCGCCGCGATAGGCGCCCATCAGGGTCATGTTGGTCAGCACGGTCTTGATGTCGACGCCGAGCAGCGGCGTGCGATAGACGCTGGCGAGGTTCTTGCCGGTGTTGAGCGACAGCGGGCTCGGCGCAACGCCGCTGATATAGGCGCCGAGATTGCCGTAGCCGTGAGGTGCACCGCGAGGAACTTGCCGTCGGCGTCGAGTGCGAGCTTGCCGTGGATGATCTGGTCGCGGCCCTGGCTGTCGGACAGGAAGCTGGTCGAGCGCTCGTCACGCCATTTCACCGGACGCCCCAGCGCCTTCGCTGCATGCAGGATGCAGATATATTCGGGATAGCCGATGTTCTTCATCCCGAACGAGCCGCCGACATTGGCGGTGAGGATGCGCACCTTGCTCCGGCTTCACGTTCAACAGCCGCGCCAGCATGGCCTTGTTGCCGGAAACGCCCTGGGTCGGCACCTGGATGGTGAAGCGCTCGCTCTCCTTGTCGAAGGAGGCCAGCGCGACGCGCGGTTCCATCGACACCACGGCGACGCGGGTGTTGACGATGTCGAGCTTGGTCACATGCGCGGCGTTGGCAAAGGCCGCCTCGATCTTGGCCGTGTCGCCGAAATGGTAATCCAGCGCCACGTTGTTCGGGATGTGGTCGTAAAGCTGCGGCGCGCCGGGTTTCGTCGCTTCCTCGGCATTGGTAACGGCGGGCAGGGGCTCGATGTCGACCTCGACCGCCTCGGCGGCGTCGCGCGCCTGGTTCGCGGTCTCCGCGACCACGAAGGCGACGGGATCGCCGACATAGCGCACCTTGTCGGTGACTAGCGCCGGCCGATTGGTCTGCAGCACCGGCGATCCGTCGCGGTTCTTCAGCGGCAGGCCGCAGGTGAAGGGGCCATAGCCTGCCGTGGCTAAATCAGCTCCGGTCCAGATCCCGAGCACGCCGGGCATGGCCCTCGCCGCCGTGGTGTCGATGCCGTTGATGATGCCGTGGGCATGGCTGGAGCGCACGATCCAGGCATGGGCCTGGTCGGGCAGGTTGAAATCATCGGTATATTTGCCCTTGCCGCGGACCAGCGTGTCGTCCTCTTTGCGGCGGACCGGCTGCCCGACGCCGAATTTCTGCAGTGCCATGGCGTTTTCGAGAGAGGCCGGGGAGGTGGTATCTTGCATGGAACAAGGCCCTGAAAGGGGGAATGGCGGCGAAATCGCGCTCTGTTCCCAGATAATCTACGCCCCCGCCGCCCGACAACGCCCGATTGGGCATGTCCGTAACCCCCAGCGGCGGGGCTGTTGCATAGGCGCTTGGCACTGCTAATGTTTCGCCAAAGACACGTTCCAGGCGAGGGCCGCATGGCCCGGCGGAAAGACCATTTGAATGATCAATGATACGCGGCTTCGGGAGGATCTCGAGCCGCGCGGGAACATGGAGCCCCGGCTGCAGCCGGGTCCGGATCCGGCCACGACAGGCTGTGCCGCCACTGAGAGTGGCGGCAGTGTCTACGCGGCGTTGGACCTCGGCACCAACAATTGCCGGCTCCTGATCGCCTGTCCCTCTGGCGATAGTTTCCGCGTGGTCGATTCTTTTTCTCGCATCGTCCGGCTGGGCGAAGGCATCTCCACCACCGGCTGCATCAGCGAGGCGGCCATGACCCGCGCCATCGCCGCGCTCGCGATCTGCCGGGACAAGATCGAGTCGCGCAAGGCGCGGCGGCTGCGGCTGATTGCGACCGAAGCCTGCCGCGCGGCCTCGAACGCCGATGCCTTCCGCGATCGGGTGGCTGCCGAAGCCGGCATCCGGCTCGAAGTGATCGATCGCGAGACCGAGGCGGCGCTCGCGGTCAAGGGCTGCGCACCGCTGCTCGATCCCAGGGGGCATGGCGCCATCCTGTTCGATATCGGCGGCGGCTCCAGCGAGCTGGTCCGGATCGAGCGTGATCCGGCCGAGAAGGATGCGGAGCCGCGGATCAAGGCGTGGATGTCGATCCCGCTTGGCGTGGTGACGCTGGCCGAGCGCTTCGGCGGCAGGGACGTGACGCCGGAGATCTATGCGCAGATGGTCGAGGCGGTCAGCCGAGCACGTGGCGCCGTTCGCGACCGAGCATGGCGGCGATCTCGACGGCATGCATCTGCTCGGCACCTCCGGCACGGTGACGACGCTGGCCGGCATTCACCTCAATCTGGCCCGCTACGACCGCCGCCGGGTCGATGGCATCTGGATCAACGATCCCGAGATCACGCGGACCATCGCGCGGCTGCTCGCCATGACCTATCGGGAGCGCGCCGAGAACAACTGCATCAGCATCGATCGCGCCGATCTCGTGCTGGCGGGCTGCGCCATCCTGGATGCGATCCGTCTGGCATTCCCGCTGCCGCGCCTACGGGTTGCCGACCGGGGCTTACGCGAGGGCATGCTGGTCCAGATGATGCGCGAGGACGGCGCGCTGCGCGCAGGCTAAAGTCGAATACGCTCTAGGTGAGACGGCAGCCGCGGTTTCGGTTCACCTCTCCCCGGCGGGGAGAGGTCGGATCGCGTAGCGATCCGGGTGAGGGGACTCTGCGCTCTCGATGGACCGTAACCCCTCACCCGGATTGCATCTGACGATGCAACATAGCCGAAGCTTCGCTTCGGCATTTTATGACGGCCGCCAAAGGCGGCCTATGCCTCTCCCGATGGGAGAGGTGGACTGCCTAAGCCGTACCAGATCAGCGCAACGATTATCGATTCAGAGACCATCATGGCCAAAGACACCACCGGCCGCATGCATGTGCAGGTCAAGACCGGCGGCAAGCGCAAGCACTCCTCGAAGCTCTGGCTGGAGCGGCAACTCAACGATCCCTATGTCGTGCAGGCCAAGCGTGACGGCTATCGCTCGCGTGCGGCTTACAAGCTGATCGAGATCGACGACAAGCACCGTCTGCTCAAGCCCGGCATGACCGTGGTCGACCTGGGCGCGGCGCCCGGCGGCTGGAGCCAGATCGCGGCGCGGCGCGTCGGCGCGGAAGCAGGCCGAGGGAGGGTCATCGCGATCGACCTGCTGGAGATGGGCGAAATCCCGGGCGTCAGTTTCGCTCAGCTCGACTTTCATGCGACGACGCACCGGACAAACTGATGGCGATGCTGGGCGGCCGCGCCGACATCGTGATGTCAGACATGGCCGCCAACACCACCGGCCATCGCAAGACCGACCAGCTTCGCATCGTCGGTCTCGTCGAACTCGCTGTGCATTTCGCCAGCGAGGTGTTGAAGCCGGGCGGCGCGTTCCTCGCCAAGACGTTCCAGAGCGGCGCCGACGCCGAGTTGCTCGCCCAGCTGAAGCGCGACTTTGCCACCGTGCGCCACGTCAAGCCGGCAGCAAGCCGGCAGGATTCCTCCGAGCGCTACGTCCTGGCGATCGGGTACAGGGGGCAGGCCGGCGCCGATGGCGAATGAGCGCGGTCATCGAGACGTCATGAGCCCGCCCTTGCGCCGCACCGCGCTGATGCGACATCGTCGGGCCGAGGCCCGCGTTTTCTAAATGTTGACCCGCTTTGCCCTCTGGCGTTTCATGGCCAACCTCTCAAATCCACCTCATCGAGCATAACGGAGCATCCTGGTGCAAAATCGTCCTGTCGATCGTCGTCGCGGTCTCTTCGCCGGCTGGCTTGCCGGTGGCATGCTCTCGCTCGCGGCCGTTTCGCTTGTGATGTCGTCCGGTCCGGCCCAGGCGCAGAGATACGATCCGCGCTATCCGGTGTGCATGACGATCTACAGCGGGCCACGCGGTGGCGTATGGATCGATTGCAGCTACGACACGCTGCCGCAATGCCGGGCCTCGGCGTCGGGGCGGGCGGCCATGTGCGACCCCAATCCCTATTTCGTCGCTGCGCCGGTCGTTCCGTCGCATGCTCGCCGGCATCATCATCGGCGCGCCGACTGAGATTCTGCGATTCTCCGCGATGGATGAAGCGCCGGGCCCCTGGCGCGATCCATCGCGGGGCCGATCGGCGTCGCGCGCGCTGAGGCGGCTCAAGTCATGTTATTATTTTATATGATTAGATAAACTAATTAGCTTAACTACTTTTACTTAGTGAAAATAGCTGAAGTGATTTTGCTCTGCATATCAGGGTTGCGCCGAATTCTCAGACATAAATAAGTCACGCGCTCTCGGATAAAAATCGCATATAGCGGGCATAAAACGCGCCGAATGGCGTAACGAACCGCAATCCCACACCTGGAACAACTCGCGCAAATCGTTGCTATTAGTTGTTCTCCATTCAACGTTGCGATTTTCGACGCGCTTTCGCCCGAACTTCGCAACTTGTTGAACGACCATGTGTCGCTCGTAACAAGGTTGCGAGTTTGAATGATGGTTATCAGCTGATAGAACGTCCGGTGCATATCGTGTGTGTACAAACGAATTATCCGGAAGGGGTGATTTGGGCGTGCATGCGGAGGTGTGTTCATGGAAAGGCGTGCGCGAAGGGGTCGCGTGCGTCGTCCAGTCAGTTGGAGAAATCTGCAAATGAAGTCGATTCGGGGCCTGCTTCTCGGCACGGGAGCAGTGATATTCGCTACGGCGGGGGCGCAAGCTGCCGATCTTCCGTTGAAGGCCAAGGCGGTCGAATATGTCAGGGTCTGTTCGCTGTACGGCGCTGGCTTCTATTACATTCCCGGCACGGACACCTGCATCAAGTTCGGCGGCTATCTGCGCGCCGAAACCGCGCTCTGGACCAACAGCAATTATGGCGGCGCCTACAACGGCGTGGCCGGCGCACAGAATCGCCTGAGCAACACCTATCAGATGCGCTCGCGCGAAGATTTCAACATCGACACCCGCACGGCGACCGAATACGGCGTTGTCCGTACCTATGCCGAGCTGGTGTTCAACTGGACTTCGGGGTCGAACACCGGCGTCGGCAACGGCGGCACCCAGTATTCCACCGGTGCGGCGAGCTCGTCCGGCCTGACCTCCGTCAACGGTCTCAGCACCGACGGCATCTCGGGCGGTACGCTCGGCGTGTATTATGCCTTCATCCAGTTCGCCGGCTTCACGATGGGTAAGTCGGTGTCGCAGTTCGACGCCCCGTGGACCAACTATCCGGGCAACAATTTCGACGGCCTGGTCGGCGGCAGCGGCAGCAACAACGGCGTCAACCAGTTCACCTACACTGCCGATTTCGGCCAGGGGATCTCGGCCTCGATCTCGGCCGAGGACCAGTCGCAGTTCTTCACCACCGCGATCTGGAACACCTCCGGTATCTCGGCCAGCGGCGTGCTGGGCGGCAACTATGGCGTGAACGCGCTCGGCGGGACGACGTCTCCCGACATCATCGGCATGGTCCGCGTCGACCAGGCCTGGGGCCTGTTCCAGGCATCGTTTGCGGCGCATGACAACCACGCTGCTTATTATGGTGCGACCGAGCTCACGGGACACCCCGAAGACAAGTGGGGCTGGGCCGGACAGCTCTCCCTGTCGATCAAGAACATCCCGACCGGACCCGGCGACGTCATCAACGTCCAGGGCGTCTATACGGACGGTGCCAGCCGCTACAACTTCCAGAGCCTGGCCAACACCAACTACGCCATGTATGGCGGTTCGGGCTCCGCTTACCAGAGCATCGGTTTCGCCGGCGTGGCGGATGCCGTGTTCGCACCGGGAACGGGTCTCTCGACCGTCCAGACCTGGGGTGCGCGCGGTGCCTATACCCACAACTGGAATCCATATTGGAACTCGGCGGTCTATGGTGCTTACGCTGCGGTTAACTATGGCGGCACCGGTTCGGCGCTCATCTGCGCCGGAATTGCTGCAACGGGCCTCCTGACCCGCGGCTCGACCTGCAACCCCGACTTCAACATCAGCCAGGTCGGCGTGATCACGCGGTGGACGCCGGTCAAGAACCTGACCTTCTCGGCGGACGTCACCTATACGCATCTCGACCAGAAGTACGGTGGCTTTGCCAGCGCGTCGGCGATCTCGAGCGTCGCCAAGCCGGCGGCGGTCTACCAGTTCAAGGACCAGGATACGGTGAGCATGCTGCTGCGTGCTCAGCGCAACTGGTGATGCTGTAACAAGTTAAACCTCCAGTATGCTCCACAGACCTCCGGCGATGCCCCCGCCGGAGGTTTGTGCTTTTGTGGCGATCGATGCGAGATCGCCGCGCCGCGCGGCGCGCGCGTCGAAACAATCAGACATCTTTGTCACGCGGTTGAGCCTTGCTCGGACGGCTCCAGTGGCATCACGGCTTTCGATTTCAATCGCCTTTGGGCAATGGACCGTCTATGTTGCGCCGATGACACGCATCTCATCCGCTTCGATTGCGATCCTGCTGGCCCTCGTGCCGCCGCTCGCGCTGGGCGCGCCCGCTCACAAGCGGCCGCCGCAGAAATGGCACGGCTATGGCTTCCTGCCGGGCTACCATCAGCCGCCGAACAACACCGTTCCAGTGTATGGCGTGAACGGTGCTCCGCGGGGGCGGCGCTATGCGTCGCGACGGCACTGGTACATCGATCCGACGCCGGAATATCTGAACTACGACGACGGCGAGTGGCACTATTTCGGCCGCCCTGGCTTCTTCCGCGGCCGTTACAATGGCGGCAGCTTCGGTCCGTGCTGGACACGGACCCCGGTCGGGCTGGTCTGGAATTGCGGCTAGCGCTTGCGCCGTCTGCTCATTTCTCCTGGGTCGCCGTCCCCTGAACCAGGCTGGTGTCGCCGGTCACGGGATCGGTAACCGCGTTGGCGATTGTCGCCTGGCCGCTTTTGGTCAGCACGAACTTGGTGTCACCGACCCGAAACGACGAGTTGCCGATCAGCACCTGCTGATACTGCGTGGTGCCGCTGCTCTGGTATTTAACCTGGGCGCGGAAGCCATTGACGTTCGAGATCTGGAATTCGAATTTCTGGCCGTTCGAATACGAGCCTGTCCAGGTGCCCTGGTAGCTCGCCGCATCGACCGGCGTGTATTTGACGTTGCTCGGCGTGAGCGACGCGGAGGAGTAGGAACTCTGAATGATGCTGAAGATATCCGACATTGATGGAGGATCCGCGGTTAGGTGATGGAGGCGGGTTCGGCGGCATCGGGAGATGCCGCCGTGAATTCGAAGCCGTGCAGGCTGACCGAGGGCAGGATGCCAAAATGGCCCTGTCCGAATATGCTGATGCGACGCGTGAGATCGTCCTTCGAGATATCAGTCGGAATCTTGCACAGCGCCCGATAGCTGCGTCGCGAGTTCTTTCGCGGGCTCCATTGCGCGGGAATGCGCGGATGCGGCGTTGCCTCATGAGCGAGCGCATCCGCCCAGCGATAGAACATCATGACAAGGCGGCTATAGGCGGCGGTTTCGAGCGAGACCACCGTCGCGTCGGATGTGACGGGAAACAGGTCGATGTCGAGGATCGGACCGGCGTCGACGAGCCCCGCCATACCGTGCAGCGTCGCGCCGAACATCTTGGCCCGATCGTAGAGGGCGAAATGGGCGGGAGCCCATCCGGGATAATCCGGAGGTCCGGGGTGGAAATTATACGCGCCATGGCCGATCGCGTGCAGCACGTCCTTCGGCACGATCACGGTGGTGACAAAGGCGATCAGGCGCGCGCGACGGAATTCGCCGCTGCTGATGGATCGGAGCTCGTCGAGCGTGGCGACGGCTCTGACATCCAGCGTCGGATTTTCGGCGGCCAGGATCGGGACCAGAAAATCCTGTTCGGTGGGATCGGTCAGCAGAATGATACGCTCGAACATGGATCTGCCTTCTGGCAATCATGCTGCGATAGTCTGCAGCCGGGCTTCTACAAAGCCACGCCAGGCAAGATCGGCCCACGAGGTAAACTGCGGCTTAACCGGGACAACTTGCCGCGGATTAAATTGCCGTCATGATACCACTTGTTAGGAATTGCGGTTCCGCAGGAAAATCCGTGTTGTACCGGGGGACGTTTCACGTGTCTCACGATGGCTGCGAATTGCTCGCGCCGGGGTGTCCCGCCAATCGCGCCAGCATCGCGTTGAACGCGGTCTTGATCCTGCGGATGAAGGGGTCCTTGTAGGCGAGCTCGCCGTCCTCGCCATGAACCAGCATCGACGCGTTCACCTCGAACAGGACGAGATCGCCCGAGGTGTTCAGTCCGCAGTCGACGCCGAAATATTCGAGGCCGATGCGGGTCGCGATCGTCCTCAATGCATCCATGTGACGCGCGTCGAAGGTGCGGTCCGGGTGCGCGAGGAATGACCGCTCCTCGTCCCGGACCCAGCTGAGATCCCGCATGTCGGCGCTGTCGCGATGCAGCTTCCAGTCGCGTCCGACCGCAAGGTGGTACGGGAAGATCTCGCCGGCGACGATGATGAACCGGTACTTGCGGAAATAGCCGTCGGCCGAGCGGTAGTCGATATACTCGATTAGATAATGATCGCCGCCCGGCTGCGCGGCAAGCTCGGCGTCGAGCGCAGCCCTGTCCTCGACCTTCTCGAACTGATCTCCGCCGTGGGTCCCGGTGGGCCTGACCAGCAGCGGAAACGCGAGGTCGATGGCGAGAGCGGTCCGGTCCTGGTCCGCCGCAAGACGAAAGGTCTTCGGGATCCGGCATGCCGGGATGTCCGCGAACATCTCGGTGGTGGCGTCGCGCGTCGTACGGGCCACCCGCGTGGGATGATTGACGATGGCCGTTCCAAACCGCTCGGCAAGCTCGTTTGCAGTCGGCAGCACGTCGGCAGACTGATCGGCGTCCGAGATCAGGTTCACGACAACGCTGTAACCGTCGGGACGAATGCTATCGATATCGGTCGATGGCAGCAGGGCCAGGGTGTCGGTATCGTAATCGACATTCTTGAACAGATATCCGGTCGGCGTATTGCCGGCAAAAGGCGCGTAGAGCGCGAGAACCTTGAAGTCCGCAGGCACCTTGACCGCCGGCCGGTGGATGATCGGGCGGATCGCCGCAGCTTTGCCGTAGGATGCCTGCGCCCCGCTGAGATTGCCCTGCGACTGGTAGATGCCGCCGATCCAGTAATGCGGCTCGGCATTGGTCGGATCGAGCTCGGCAGCCCTGTTGAAATGTTCGATCGCGCGTTCGGTTTCCTGCAGCTCATAGCAGACGGTCCCGAGATCTTGCTGCAACCGCCCGTCCTGCGGCCGCTCTCCGGCGAGTTCGATCAGAACCTGCTTGGCGATCGCATACTGCTTCGTCTCGATCAGAGCCTTTACAAGATTGGTGCGCGCCGGCCAATGGGTGTGATCGCGCGAGATCGCCTGGACGAAATAGTTGATGGCCTCGGCAGCCTTGCCTTGTTGCAGAAAAGCGACGCCCAGATTGCACCAGCAACCGGTTAGATGCGGGGCGAGCCGCAGGGCGGCCTTGTAGTGGTCCGCAGCCGTAGCGGCCTGGCCGACGGCCATCAATGCGTTCGCCACCGCGGCGTGCAGTCGCGCGCGCTCGACCTCTGAACCCTGCTGGTCCGGCTTGGCCTCAGCGAGGCCGCGAGCGCTCTCGAGCGCGTCAATCGCCAGATCAAGCCGCCCCTCGGCGCAAGCCTGGTCGGCGGTCTTCAGCAATTCAGCGATGTCGGTCACGGCAGCGGAGCTTGCGGCAGATGCGGTAGTCATCAGGTCGACGTCCCCAGCTTCGGATTCGATGGTCCCGTTGCTGACCTGCATGCTGCAAGGCGGGAATGCAAGATAGAACCGCGAGCAGCGTCTGCCACAGCGAGCCGATGCCGTGCCATCCAGAATCACGGCGAAGATGCAGTGAGTCATCCAAGTGCGCAAGGCGCAAGCCCGGTCGACTTAAATCCCGGTAATGTGCGTGGTCGCAGCCACAATTTTAAGCACCGACTCCGCAACGAGAATTGAAACAAAAGGCGGCGGCTGTCGTTTGTGAGGGAATGAGAGCAGCCGGGGCTTGGGAACTCGGGATATGAGGAAGCGCTCTTTCGGAGTTTGACCCCAACCGAAAGAGAGGCCTGATGGCCGAGAGATTTGACGACCGTTCCAGCGCCCCCGGTATTCCTCCGCACCAAAGCCACAATTCCAGACGAGCCGCGCTATCAGGCGAAGCGCATCGCGGCGGGCATCCCGTGATTTTGCGGGTGTCGGCGATCGGAGTTGCCGGCATCCTGTCGGCGCTGATGGTGACGGCGGTGATTCCTCCGATCGTTGCCGATCAGTCCGATCGCGCCGTGGTCGACGCGCCTGTCGAGCTTTTGACCGCGCCGATCGGCGGTGAGATCGGTGCGCTGAATGCGAGCCCCGGCCTCAACGTGCATTCCGGAGACCGCCTGGCGCAGGTTGCCAATCCGCGGCTCGATCGCACCACGCTGATCTCGCTCGAGGAGCGCGCATCCGACGCGCGCGAGAAGCTCGATGCCACCCGCGCCAACCGGCAGTCGGATCGCAGCTATGTCGCCTCGCTCGATCAGGAGATCATCAGTCAGGTCGGGCAGCTCAAGGCTCAGCTGCAGTCGCAGATCGAGGAGCTGCGGGCCCGGGTCGCCCAATCCAGCGCGATGAGCGGCGAGAAGAAGGCGCTGGTCGATCGGCAGAACAAGATGGTGGCGCGCGACACCGCCAGCATCGAGATGCTCAAGCCGACTGAGCAGCAATATTCCGCCGCCTTGCATGCGACGGACGCGGAAAACGCCAAGCTCAGCCAGAAGACGAGCCAATTGGGCGCCTTGAACAGCGGCATCTATGTCGGCGACGATTTGGTTGCGCTCAATACCCTGGCGCAGAAGCGCCGGGATATTGATCTGGACGCGCGTCGGATGGAGATCGAGGAGAAACAGCAGGCGTCCTTGCTTGCTGATTTGCAGCACCTGATCGACGCCGAGCGGCAGCGGCTTGCGACGCTGGCGGCCGCGGACGTCGTATCCGCGGGGCAGGGCAAGGTGCTGACCGTCGGAGCCGAGATCGGGCGCCACGTCAGTGCCGGTGATACCATTGCCTCTGTGGTCGACTGCGACAAGCGCTTCGTGGTGGCGATCTTTTCCTATCGGCAGGGTGAGAGCATGAAGCCCGGAACGCGCGTTCGCATCGATGGCGGCTCGCTGCGTCAGGGGGTCGTCAGCGCGGTGCTGCCGAAAACCAGCGACAAGGTCGATGAACGTTTCGCCGTGCCGTTTCCGCAAACCGAACGGCGCGAGCTCTATGTGATCATCGCGCCTGACGCGCCCGACGTTCACACGGCGGCAGACAGCGGCTCGGTCGCCACGCCGGCCTGCACGGTCGGCCAATGGGTGACGGTCACGCGCGACAATGGCATTGTGCCGTCGATGTCGGTGACCTGGCGCCATCTCGGCAATCTGATGGCCGCATGGACAGGCTTCGACCGGCAAGCCCCCGCCGCCGAGTCAGCCACTTTTCGCGAAGGCGTCAGCAAGCTCGAATCCGCGCTGCGCGCGCCGGCGCCGGAAGCGCCGTTGCAGCCGCGCGAGGAGTGGCTGACGCGAGCCGCGGTCACCTCGCAATGATGCGTACGATCGTTCTCCTGCTGGCATTCGCCGTCATGATCGCCCGCTCACCCGCAAACGCCGAGGCCGCTACCGGCTTCTGCAGCGGCTTGCAGCGGGCAGTGTCGGCGCGCGTGCGCGGCCAGGATGCCGTCTTCATCCGCAGCTACGAGCCCGCAGCGGACGAGGCCGCCCTTCCGATGGGGCTTGCGACCACCGCCTTCACTTACGACAATGCGCTGGTCGTGATCGCGCTGATCGCCTGTGGCGATGTGACGAACGCCAGACCGATCGGCAACGCGCTGGTCAGGGCGGCGCTGCATGACCGCACGTTCGGCGATGGCCGCATCCGCAACGCCTACCGCGCCGGCCCAGTCGGCGAGGGCCCGCCGCTGTTGCCGGGCTGGTGGGACGAACGCAACAGGCTTTGGGCGGAAGATGCGGCGCAGGATGGCAGCTCGACCGGCAACGTGGCCTGGGCGGCGCTCGCGCTGCTCACGCTGCATCAGGCAACGCAGGACCCTGACGATCTGGCAGGCGCGAAGCACCTGATCGACTGGGTCATCGCCAACACCGCCTGCGACAGCGGCTTTTGCGGCGGCTTCCACGGCTATGATCCGCAACAGGTCCGGCTGACCTGGATGTCGAGCGAGCACAATGTCGATGTGGAGGCTGCGGCGCGCTGGCTGTTTCGCGTCACGCACGAGCAGAGATATGACGAGGCCGCGAAGCAGGCGCGTCAGCTGCTCGATCGGAGCTTCCGCGGCGACCATTTCCTGCTCGGCACCAAGCCGGACGGCAGTCCGGCGGACGACGGTTTGCTCGCGCTCGACGTGCAGCTCTGGCCGTGGATGGCATCAGCCGATGCGCCAGCAGAATGGCGGAAGGCGCTGGGCTTTGCCGAGAAGCATCTTGCGGTCGACGGCGGCTTCGACTTCAACGGCGACCGTGACGGCGTGTGGGTCGAGGGCACGGCACAGGCTGCACTGGCCTATCGGATGTCGGGCAATGCCGCAGCCCATGCGCGGCTGCTCGCAGGTCTGAAGGCCGACCGGACTGAGCAAGGTCTGCTCAATGCGACCCGCGTGCCGCGCCTGACCACGGGGTTGTCGATCGATCCGACCGGGACCGCCACGACGCCCGACTTCTTCTACTACAAGCGGCCGCATCTCGGCGCGACAGCCTGGGCGGTGCTGGCGGAGACCGGCTGGAATCCCTTCACCGGCGAAAAGGTGCCTTGATGTTTCCAAGTGCAAGCAGCGAGGCGTCGGTGCTGACCATCGACGCCGGCATCCTGATCGGCCTTCTGGTGATGACGCGGCTGCTGGATCCGTCGCGCAGCCGCGACCGCCTGCTGTTCGGCGTCACCACCGCGGCGTTCCTGATCATCTATGCGCTGTGGCGCTGGAACGACACCTTGCCGCCCTTCGAGCTCAGTGCGCAGGCGCTGTGGTCGCGGCTGTTCATCACGTTCGAATTCGTCGCGCTGCTCTACACGCTGATGTCGATCGTCATCCTGGTCCGCAGCATCGACCGCGGCGCGGCAGGCGGACCGCGCCCAGCGCGCAGCTGCGGCGGAAAAAATCTATCCCGCGGTCGACGTCTTCATCTGCACCTATGATGAGCCGATGGAGGTGGTCGAGCGCGTCGATCCTCGGCGCGCTGGCGCTCGACTATCCCGACGTACACGGTATGGGTGCTCGACGACACCAGGCGCGACTGGCTGCGCGACTATTGCGAACGGGTCGGAGCGCGGCATCTGACGCGGCCCGACAACAAGGGCGCCAAGGCCGGCAATCTGAACAATGCGCTCGCCGCGACCGCGCAGCTCTCCAACGCACCGGTCATTCTGGTGCTGGATGCCGATTTCGCGCCGCGCCGCGATTTCCTCAACCGCACCGTCGGATTGCTGCTCTCCGAGCCTGACATCGCCATCGTGCAGACGCCGCAATTCTACTACAATGCCGATCCGATCCAGCACAATCTCCTGGCCGCGCAGAGCTGGGTGGACGACCAGCGCTTCTTCTTCGACGTCTTCCAACCGGCCAAGGATGCCTGGGGCTGCGCCTTCTGCGTCGGCACCTCCTTCATCGTTCGCCGCGACCGGCTCGAGGAAATCGGCGGCTTTCCGCATGCTGCAATCTCCGAGGATCTCAATCTCAGCTACACGATGCTGACACGCGGCCATCGCACGGTCTGGCTCAACGAACCGCTCAGTTTCGGCCTCTCGGCGGAAGGCGTGCCGGAATACATCACGCAGCGGACCCGCTGGTGCCTTGGGACCATCCAGGTCGCGTTGCTGCGCGATGGCCCGCTGCTCGGGCGCGGCTACAGCTTCACGCAGCGCTGGCATCTGCTGCATGGCGTGCTCAATTGGCTGTGCAAGCCGTTCATGGTGCTGCTCCTGATCGCGCCGCCGATCTACTGGTTCGGCGGCCTGCCGGCGTTCGAAGCCAGCTATCTGTCGTTCCTGCGCTACGGCATGCCGGCGCTGCTCGGCCTGATCGTCTATATGGGCTGGATCTCACGTTCGCGGACGTTGCCATTGTTCATGGAGGCGACCCATGCCATCACCTGCTTTGCGGTCACCGCGACCTTGCTCAGCGCCTGCATCAAGCCGTTCGGCCGCCCCTTCAAGGTCACCGACAAGGGCGGCGACCGTTCGAGGCCGCGCGTGCATGGCAAGCTCGCACTCACCTTCGGCCTGATCGCGGCAAGCTCCGCCGCCAGCATCGTCTGGGCATTTATTTCTCCTTATGCCGCGAGCGAGATTTCCGCGATCGACTTCTTCAACCTGCTGTGGGCCGCCATCGCGATGCTGATCGCCTTCACGGCGTTCCTCGTCTGCTTCGAACTGCCGCGCGGCGAGGATCTGTTCACAGTGGATGAGCAGGGTTGGTTGGCACAGGGCGATGATGTCAGCGCATGTCGGGTGGTCGCGCTGTCACTATCGTCGGCGCGCTTGATCTGTTCGGGCGGGTCAATGACCGATCGAGCCGATGGACGGTTTCAGCTCCATCTGGACGGGCTCGGATGGATCGATGCGTCAATCGTGTCTCGCTCGGGGAGGGCGATGCTGGCATGTCTGCAACCGAGTTTCGCGCAGCGACAATCGCTGGTGGTGCGGTTGTTCAGCTCCTCCTACGGCGCGGTGGCCGATCGGGCTCGCCTCGGCGCTGCCCTTGCGGGTCTGGCGCGACGCGGCTTTCGCGGCCGGTGACAATCGGCCGCAGCTGATCCAAGCCGCCGCGTGCCCATGCCGCTGAGATCGTCGTGCGATCATGATATCCCGCGCTAGCTGTTGTCGCGCGGCATCCGCGTCAATGCCATCAGTCCGGGGCCGGTCGCAACACCCCTGCATGGCAAGATCGGCATGGGCGAAGCCGAGATCAAAAGCCTGGTCAGCCAGATTCCCGCAGGGCGGCGCGGCTTCCCCAAGGAAATCGCCGATGCGGTCGTCTTCCTCGCCTCCGACGAATCCGCCTTCACCGTCGGCAGCGAGCTGATCATCGACGGCGGCATGAGCACGCTGTAGCGCGCTCGTCGCGTCAGGGCCGCGCATCCGGGGTTCGCGTCCGGTCTGTTGCCGGCCATTGCTCTGATAGCTCGGGCAACAGGCGCTCCTTGCCGGTCATCCGCTCGACGCTCATCGCATAGACGGTGATCACGTCGAGCCGGGGAAGAAGTTCTTCGGCCGCACCGAATCAGGCTTGCCATACTTCTCCATCAGCCGTTCGCAGAACCACTGCCTGATCGCGATGTCATCCGTGACGCGGATGCGGCCGAATAGGATCACGCTGCAATAAGCGAGACCAGAATCGCATTCGAAGCGGCCGTAGTCGAAGACCTCTCCCGGCGTGTCGAGCTCGAAACAGACGCGCGGCTCGTGCTCCACATTGGCGCGCAGATGACCGCGGGCGCTGGTGCCGTGCAGGAAGAGCTGATCGTCGGCCCAGATGTAGAGCATCGGCAGGCAATAGGGATAGCCGTCCGCGCCGACAGTGGCGAGCCGCCCGGCAAATCCGCGATCGAGCGCCTGCAGGATCTGCGCGTTCGTCATTGCAACGTCGCTGCGTCGCAAATTGGGCGCACTCATTGCCGTCCTCCGGGATAGAGCCGCGCCCGCTGCGCGTCCACGGCTTGATGGCCTTCCGCGAACGCAGCTTAAGGGCGCGGACGGTCGTCCGGAAAGGACCACTTGGCGTAGAACTCTGCAAACCACTTGGCACGGAAGGCGGTGTATTTGACGTTTCCCTCGCTACAAGGGCATTACGCAAGCGTCGAATTCAAAATTCTACCGAACGCAATTTTGCTGACCGTTATGTCGATCCAACGTTCGCAAACGGGCGTTCAGCGGGCGGATGCGAACGTTGGAATTGGGCAGCTAGAAGGTGGCGTCCGACCCGACCACTTCGACCTGCTGCTTCGCTTGGCGCGGCAGCATCAGCAGGCCGGCCGCGCTCAGCAGCACACAGACCGTCACATAATAGATCGGCGCCATGCGATCACCTGACATCTCGATCAACCATCCCGACACCAGCGGCGCAAATCCCCCGAAAATCGCGACGGCAAAATTATAGACGATCGACGCCCCGGTCGAGCGCACGCCGACAGGAAACACTTCGAGCGCAAGGACGGCGGCCGGACCGTTGATGAAGATCGTCACCAGCACCAGAGCCTGTGAAGTCCACAAGGCCGAGTTCGACGGGACGGTCAGCAGGTGCTGCTGCAAAATGTGGAAGAGAACCAGGTAAATGATGATCGCAGGGATCATCGTCCTGCGGCGCCCGATGCGGTCGGAGAGGGCCGCCGCGAACGGCATGCCGATCGCCGCGACGAGGTTTGCCACGAAAAGGCCGAGCTGGACATCGGCCATCTTCAGTCCCAGCGTTGTCGCTGAAAAGTTCGGCGAGAACACTGTGCCGTAATAGGTCGTTGCCGTGATGCCGGCGATAACGAACAGCAATGAGACCAGCGCACGCCAATGGTCGCGCATAACGTCGCGGAGCGGCGTGTTCTCAACCCCGGTCCTCTTCGCGATATAGGCCTTGAACTCGGGCGTCTCGTCGACCGCACGCCGGAGATAGAACCCGACCGGTCCGATGATGATGCCAAGCAGGAACGGGATGCGCCAGCCCCAGCTCTGCAGCGCTTCGGGCGACAGGAATTTGTTCAGCGCGAAGGCAAACGCTGCGGCGACGCCGAAGGCAACCGCCTGCGCCACGAACTGGAAGCTCGCGAAAAAACCGCGCCGGCCTGGCGGCGCGAACTCGACCAGCATGGCCGTCGACGCGCCGAACTCGCCGCCGGCCGAGAAGCCCTGGATCAGCCTGGCCATCAGCAACAGTACGGGCGCCAGCAATCCAACCTGCGCGTAGGTCGGCAGGATCCCGATCACGCCCGTTCCGAAGGCCATCGTCAGCACGATGGTGACAAGTGCGCGCTTCCGACCGACGCGATCGGCCCAGACACCGAAGACGATGCCGCCGAGCGGCCGGGCGATATAGGCGATTGCGAATAGTCCGTACACTGACAACAGACTCGCCGCAGCGCTCGTCTTTGGAAAGAACTGCTGCCCGATCAAGGCTGCAAACGAGCCGAAGACTGCGAAATCGAACCACTCCAATGCATTTCCGATCGTCGACGACCAAACGACGCGATGGCGCATGGCCGTGCTATTTTCGGGAGCTGTCATGGAGGTGTTCCTGCTTTCTGTCGGTGGATGGACGGCGCGTCGCCCTGGGATGAGACAGTTGACGTGATCTCATGGGTGACGAGCTCTACGGTCGTAGCGAAGAGCGTTCAGCCGGTGACCTCGTCCCCATGATTGTTGAGAGCGTGGACGGTCGCGACGCCGCCGATGCCGCCGCCGACAATGGCGATGTGACGAGACAAGGGAGTTGTACCTTTCGCGAATGGTCCGCGCGAACCGTCGCCCGGTTCAGCGCCCCATCTGTCTCGGTACCTGATAGCTTCATTCGCCCGATGCAGCGAACTTCCTCCTTCGGCGGCCGTTTTGATAGCCTCTCTCCAGATCGTTCGGCCGCTGCGGTTCGTTGTGCCGAGAGTTTCCGGGGCGGTTGCTCCGTCGGCCTCGAAAGGCGCGCGCCTCTCGATCTCTCCGGCAGCGTCATTGCGAACGTCGGCACGGATAGCATGAGTTAAATGATAGGCAATGTTCTTTTTTTGTATGCGCCTACTATCTTGTCAGTTACGTCGCGCGTGTCCGCCTGACGGAATTTGATAGTCGCCGCGCCAAGCGACTTGCGTTGTCGAGCGCGTCGTCACGAAGCGATTCGCGCGGACAGCAGAGAGTTGGCGGCCGCGACCATGGTGGCCGAGACTTACACCGACTCTTATTTGGTCGCCGTGTCGCGTGCATAGGCTCGCACTGATCGCTCCGGCCGACCGCGACGCCGTGCAAGATCGCCGGTTGGCGCTGCTGCCGTCGATAGCACTGCCGGGTGAGAATGACGATGCAGCAGGAGAGCTAGAGCGCGCGTTCGATCGATTGGGCCGCATGCATCGTCGCTTCGGCGACTTCGAGGACCCGCCGGGGATTGAGGCGTCTGCGAATGGCCGACACCGTCACCGCCGCGAGCGCCTGCCCGTCGCGCCCCATGATCCAGGTCGAGATCGAGCGTGTGCCTTCGACCAGCCCCTTGTCGCGCAGGTTATAGCCGCGCCGGCGCGCCTCTGCGATCTGCTCGAGGATGACGGGGACCGTCGTCTTGTATGAACCGAAGCGGTTGGTGTTCTTGTCGAGGATCGCCCGCGCGTCACGCGCCGGCATGGCAGCCAGGATCGCGACGCCGGCACTGCTGACGCCGAGCGGCCGGCGGGCGCCGACCTCGATCGAGAGCACCTGGATCGGAAAGCTGCCGAGGCGCCGCGACACGCACAGCGTATCCAGCCCCGTGCGCGTGGTCAGAAAAACGGTGTCGCCGATCTCTGCTGACAGTTCGGCAAGCGAGCGTTCCGCGACGACGAGAAGCTTCGAGCGCGTCTGGCGCGCCAGAGCGAGTTCGGGGACCTGGCGTCCGACCGCGAAACGGTCGCTTGTCTCGATCCGCTCGACGATGCCTTCCTCGATCAGCACGTGAATGATGCGATGGACGGTCGGCCGCGTCAGCCCGGTGGCGCGCACGACCTCGCGCAGCGGCAACCCATTCTCGCGGCCCGCCGCCAGAATGCGCAGCACCGCCAAAGCGCGCCTGATTGCCTGCGCGCCTTGACGTGGTCCTTGGCTTGGCCTGGCAGCGCTGACGCTCGATTTGTTGCGCTGCACGCTCATTCTCCGCTGTCCATAATATGGACACCCTGGGCATAATTTCCTGGACGCGGCAAGGCCCGCGGTTCACATCACGCGGCAACTGCATGCGGTCGACCTTGGGCCGGCTTGTGTGAACAACGACAGACGCGGCAAGCGGATTTCAGATGGGTTGGAAACGCCGTCATCGCAGCGGCAATACGCTGCAACAGCTTGAGCCGAACAAGACGCAGGAGACGGCGGCACGCCCTCGCGGTGTGACCGCATCGGTTGCGAGATCGCCTGCGCAGCCAGGAGTGACGCATGCCGAGCATTGATCCCAAGGAGCTCGGCGCCGAGCAGGCCTACAAGCTGCTGACTGGCATCGTGGTGCCGCGGCCGATCGCCTGGGTCACGAGCCTGTCACGCGCCAACACCGTCAATCTGGCTCCTTTCAGCGCCTTCACCTTTGTCTCGCCCAAGCCGCCGATGCTGGCGATCAGTATTGGGCGAAAAGGAAACATCTACAAGGATACCGCGCGCAACATCCTCGACCGCGAGGAATACGTCGTGCACATCGCCGACGCACCGCTGATGAATGCCGTTCACGACAGTTCGGTGGAACATCCGTCCGATGTCAGCGAGGCGGAATTGCTCGGGCTGGAGACGGTACCGAGCGACCGCATCGCGGTGCCGCGGCTGACAGCGGCACCGATCGCGATGGAATGCCGCTTCCGGCAGTGCCTCGAATTCGGCGACACCCGCAGCCGCCTGATCGTCGGCGAGGTCGTCACGTTTCACGTCAGGGACGCGCTTTTCAGCAACGGCAAGATCGAGACCGAGAAGCTCGATCCGATCGCCCGGATTGCCGGCCCGCGTTACGCGCGGCTCGGCGAGATCGTCACGCTCAACTCCGTCTTCCAGACCTCGAAGTAATCCGATGACCGCCATTTCACGAGCTGATGACATGCTTCAGGCCGGCGCAGCGCCGATCACGGCCGACCAAGGCTACACGTCGCGCGAGCGCGTCGCGATCATCCTGTCCTGCATGCTGGGCTTCGCGCTCGACCTGTACGACGTCCTCGTCATGCCGTTCCTGATGGGATCGATCCAGAAGTCGCTCCACATCTCGCTCGGCCAGGTCGCCGGCGTCACCAGCCTGACCTTGATCGGCTCGGTCCTGGGCGGCGCGTTGTTTGGCTGGGCCGGCGACCGGATCGGACGCCGGCAGGCGCTGCTGCTCACGCTCGGCGTCTTCGCCATTGGTTCGATCGCCTCGGCCTTTGCCTGGAATTATGGCAGCCTCGCCGTGCTGCGCTTCATTACCGGCGTCGGCCTTGGCGGCGAATGGGGCGCCGGCATGGTGCTGTTCAATGAAGCCTGGAACAAGGAACGCCGCGGCCTCGGCAGCGCCTTCATCCAGGGCAGCGCCGTGATCGCCAGCGCCGGCGCCTCGATCGTCGGCGTCTGGGCCACGACCTCGTTCAGTCTCGAATGGGGCTGGCGGATCGCTCTGCTGACCGGCGGCTCGCCGCTGCTGCTGATGATCTTCATCCGCTTCTTCATGCCGGAATCCAAGGCCTGGCTGCAATTTGACGGCCAGCGCAAGGCTGGCGTGGCGCCGGTGGCGGTTCGCTCCACCAACACGTTGGCCGCGATGTTCGGCCCGGACCTGATCAAGGTCTCGGTGATGTCGCTGCTCTGGATGATGGGCTACATGTTCTGCTACTACGGCGTCGTCGTCTTCATGCCGACGCTGCTGCAGCGCTCGCTCGGCACGCCGCCCGACATCATCAGGAACATCTCGGTCGTCGCCTCGTTCGTCGGCGGGCTCTCTTATATCAGCATGGGACTGCTGAACGACAAATTCGGCCGGCGGTTCGGCGCGCTCGTCCCGGCGCTCGGCTGGATCGTCATGGTGGTCGGGCTCTATGTCTACGGACATCAGGCTTTCGCCGGCAGCGTGCTCGGCTTTCCGATGCTCTGGATCTATTTCGCCTTCGTGATCGGAAACTCGGCGCTCGGCGTCGTCGGCACCTGGCTCTCCGAGCTCTATCCGATCGAGGTGCGCTCCACGGCCGTCTCGGTGGTCTACATGGCCGGGCGCGGAGTCGGCAGTCTGGCACCCGTGGTGGTGCCGATGGTCGCCGCCGCCTTCGGAGGCCAGCTTGCGGCGGGCATGCTGGTCGTCGTTCCCGCGCTGATCGTGTTCCTCGCCATGACCTTGATGCTTCCGGAAACGCGCGGCCGCGATCTGAGCGTCCGCGCCAGCACCGCGATCCGGCAGCAAGCCGTCTGATGATTGTTCTCGGAGAGTCCTGATGAAGCTCTGTACCTTTCTTGTCGACGGAAACAGCCGCTATGGCGTCGTCATCGGCGACGGCGTGGTCGATCTGAGCGGACCGCTCGGCTCGGAATTCCCTGACCTGCGCAGCCTGATCGCTGCGGATGGTCTGGCGAAGGCGAGGGCCGTGGCAGCGGGGCGCAAGCCGGACCATCGATTCAGCGAGCTGACGCTGCTTTCGCCGATCCCGGCACCGGAAAAGATCTGGTGCATCGGCGTCAACTACAGGGACCGCAACGCCGAGTACAAGGATAACTCGGACCTGCCGAAATATCCGAGCCTGTTCGTTCGCAACCCGTCATCCATCGTCGGCTCGGGTCAGCCTATCGAGAAGCCGAAAGTGTCCGAGCAGCTCGACTATGAAGGCGAGCTCGTGATCGTCATCGGCAGGCAGGGTCGTCACATCGCGCGGCAGAACGCCTGGTCGCACATCTTCGGCATGACCCTGTGCAACGAGGGCTCGGTGCGGGACTGGCTGCACCATGGCAAGTTCAACGTCACCCAAGGCAAGAATTTCGACCGGTCGGGCAGCATCGGGCCGTGGATCGTCACTGCGGACGAGTGCGACCCGAAGGGCCCGCACGACGTCATCACCAGGGTCAATGGCGAGGTGCGGCAACACGACTCCACCGAGCGGTTGATGTTCACCTTCGATTATCTGATCTCTTACCTCTCGACATTCGCCACCTTGAAGCCGGGCGACATGATCGCGACGGGAACGCCGACCGGCGCCGGCGCGCGGTTCACGCCGCCGCGCTGGCTGAAGCCCGGCGACGTCGTCGAGGTCGAATTCGACACGGATCGGCATCCTGCGCAACGCAGTCGCCGAGGAGGAATAGACGTGCTCGACCAGGCGATCATCGACACGCTGGCGCGCCGCCTCGACGAGGCGGAGCGGACCAAATCCCTGATCACGATGTTCACGGCCGATTATCCCGATCTCACCATCGAGGATGCCTACGCGATCCAGCGCAGTTGGACGGCGCTGCAACTGGAGCGCCGCCGCGTTATCAAGGGGCACAAGATCGGCCTGACATCGAAGGCGATGCAGAACGCGGTCGGCATTTCCGAGCCCGACTACGGCGTGCTGTTCGCCGACATGTTCTATCAGGATGCCAGCACCATCCCCTACGATCGCTTCCACGCGCCGCGCATCGAAGTGGAACTGGCCTTCGTGCTCAAGACCGAGCTGCGTGGACCGGACTGCACGATCTTCGACGTGCTCAACGCCACCGACTACGTCACCCCGGCACTGGAAATTCTTGAAACGCGGATGCATCGCGTCCATCCGCAGACCAGGAAGCCGCGCACTGTCGTCGATACGATCTCCGACAACGCAGCCAACGCGGCGCTTGTCATCGGTGGCCGTCCGTTCCGTCCCTTGGACGTTGATCTGCGCTGGGTCGGTGCGCTGCTGTTCAAGAACGGACAGGTCGAGGAGACCGGCATCGCGGCCGGCGTCCTGAACCATCCGGCCTACGGCATCGCCTGGCTCGCCAACCGCCTGGCGCCGCATGGCGAGCATCTCGCCGCGGGAGAGGTGGTTCTGGCGGGGTCGTTCACGCGGCCGATCGAGATCAGCCGCGGCGATACCGTTCATGCCGACTACGGTCCGTACGGATCGGTGTCCTGCCAGTTCGTCTGAAGTTGGAGAGATCTTCATGACATCGACCCCGAAGCGACGCCGCAGCGTCCACATCGGCGAGTTCAAGCACGTCAATCCGATTCCGAATGCCTGCCGGATCGGCAATCTCCTGATGTCCGGCGTCATTCTCGGACGCGATCCCAGGAGCGGCGAGATGCCGGCCGACATCGAGAGCCAGTGCGCGAACATGTTCGCGCATATGAAGGCGATCGTGGAGGCCGGCGGAGGCACCACCGAGGACATCATCAAGATGACGGTGTGGCTGAAGGATCGCAGCCAGCGCGGTCCAGTGAATGCGGAATGGCTGAAGATGTTTCCGGACGAGCATTCGCGACCCGCGCGCCACTCGCTCGCCATGGAGATGGAAGGCGGCGCGCTGGTGCAATGCGACTTCACCGCCGTCATCGATTGAAGGAAGAATTTGATGCCGATCTATCTGCCGTTCGATCCCAATCCGCGCACGCCGATCCGCAAGCCGCCACCGAAGAGCATCGACAGCCAGTTCCACGTGCTGGGCTCGCCGGAGCGCTATCCGACGCGACCGGGTGCGGCGTACCAGATGCCAAGCGCGACCTGGGAGGCCGCGCTTCGAGTTCACAAGGCACTCGGCATCGCGCGCGGCATCATCGTCCAGACCACGACCTATGGCGCGGACCATGCCGTCGTGCTGGACGCTCTCGCGGCCATGGGACCGAACTACAAGGCCTGTGCCAACGCGCTGGTGTTTGCCGAGCGGGATGATGCCTATCTCGCCAAGCTGAACGACGCAGGCGTCGGCGGCGCGCGTTTCAGCTTCCGCAAGGAGCTGGGTGCCGTACTGTCGGACAGCGACTACGCGCGCGCCATCGCGCAGATCAAGGAGCTGGGCTGGTACGCGAAATTCCAGCCGGAGAAAGACGGCATCGTCGCCAATCTCGACAAGATCGCCTCGCTCGATGTGCCCGTCCTGATCGATCACATGGGGCGGCCGGACCCGGCATTGGGCAAGAACGATCCCAATCTCCGCGCGGTGCTGGATCTGCTGGCGAAAGGCAATTTCTGGGTGATGCTGTCGCTGGGCGAGAAGACGTCGAAGAAGGGCCCGCCCTGGGACGACGTGCTGCCGATCGCGCACGCCTATCTGGAGGCCGCGCCCGACCGCTGCGTCTGGGCGAGCGACTGGCCGCATCCGGTCTCGGTGGTGCAGCCGCCGAACGATGCCGATTTGCTCGAGCTGCTCTATCGCTACGTGCCGGACGAGGATCTGCTCGAAAAGGTGCTGGTGAAAAACCCCGCGACATTGTTCGGATTTAAGGACTGAGAAGGCGCCAACATCGCCTGGCACCTGAAATGTCATTCCGCGGCATCGCGAACGGGCTCGGCCCTGCGGGCTGCCCCGGAATGACGATATGGGGCGAGTTGCGGCTCTCTCTTCCCGTTCTTGCGAGGCGCAACGCGCCGGAGCAATCCAGGGTCTTTCGAATCACGCTGGATTGCTTCGCTTCGTTCGCAATGGCGGAATTGTCATGCAGCTGTGTTCGCGTCACGCCGACCGCTGGTCCCGCGCGTCCTGCGTGGTCTCGGTGGCCACCTTCCGCGCGGCCTTCTCGGCGCCCTTGCGGCTGGCGATCTCCACCACTTTCCGGCCCGAGATCTCGTGGCCGGCATCGTCAGGCATCTGCCAGAAGAAGAAGGCCGATGTGGCCGAGACGATCGAGACGACGATGAAGGCAGGCGCGAACGCGCTGGCGCTGAGCTCGGCTGCACCGTGCCACCACAGCGTGCTCTCGACCGAGAACGCGCCGATGGCGACGCCGGCCGAGATCGCAAGCTGCTGGTTGACCGAGACGAGCGTGGTGGCGCGGCTCATCTGCGCGCTGTCGACCTCGGCATAGGCGACGGTGTTGATCGCGGTGAATTCGAGCGAGCGGAAGAAGCCGCCGACGACCAGGATGATCACGATCAGAAGCAGCGGCGTCGTCGGCGTGAACAGCGCGCAGGCTGCCAGGAAGATCGAAGAGACCACCGCATTGGCGGTCATCAGGTTGCGGAAGCCGAAGGTACGGATGATGCGGGCGGCGAGGGTCTTCATGCCCATGGCGCCCGCCGCGGAGCCGAAGGTGACGAGGCCGGATTGGAACGGCGTCAGGCCGAAGCCGATCTGCATCAACAGCGGCAGCAGGAACGGCAGCGCACCGATGCCGAGCCGGAAGAAGAAGCCGCCGACGACGGCGGCGCGCAAGGTCGGCAGGTTCAGCATCGAGAAGTCGAGCACCGGCGATCCGGTGCGGCGGGCATGGATCACATACAGCGTCATCGCGATCGTACCGACCGCGATCAGCGCGCCGACCACCGACCACGGCAACAGATTGAGGCCGGCGACCGAGAGTCCGAAGGCGATGCCGGCGAGGCCGATGCCGGCCAGCACCATGCCATAGAGATCGAAGCGCTCCTGATGATCGCTCTTGATCGGATCGATGAAACGCAATGCCATGCCGATGCCGAGCAGGCCGATCGGGATGTTGATCAGGAAGATCCAGTGCCAGGAGAAATAGGTGGTGATGAAGCCGCCGAGCGGCGGCCCGATCACCGGCCCGATCAGCGCCGGGACCGTCACCCAGGCCATCGCGCCGACCAGCGCGCTCTTGTCGACCGAGCGCAGCAGCACCAGCCGGCCGACCGGCGTCATCATCGCCCCGCCGAGTCCCTGCACGATGCGCGCGACCACGAAATGCCAAACCGAGTGCGACAACGCGCAGCCGATCGAGCCTATGATGAACACGAACACCGCCAGGCTGAACACCTTGCGGGCGCCGAAACGGTCGGCGGTCCAGCCGCTCGCCGGGATGAACACCGCCAGCGACAACAGATAAGAGGTGATGGCGAGCTTCAGCGTCAGCGGACTGGTGCCGATGTCGGCGGCGATCGCCGGCAGCGATGTCGCGATCACCGTCGAGTCCAGATTCTCCATGAACAGAGCGGCGGCGACGATCAGCGGAATGATGCGTTCTCTGTTCATCGAAAGTCGGGCTTGACGGGGGGAAGGGTAGGGGCGGGCGCTGCGGCTTTATCACCCCGTCGCGAGCGGGGCCATTGCGCTGCCTGCATGGCTCCCTAAATGCTCCACGACAGACACATGCCGGAGAGGGAAATGATCTACGTCCTTGCCGCGTTGGTGCCGCCGCTTGGCCTGCTGCTCAATGGCCAGCCGTTTGCGGCGATCTTCAACCTGCTCTTGATCGTGGTCTGCCTGGTGCTCGGGCTGGTTTTCCATGTCCTGCTGCTGGTGCCCTCGGCGCATGCGGTCATCGCCGTGCATATGAAGCGGGAGCAGCGCCGGCACCGCGAGGTGGTCGAGGCCATCAGGCGCTACGGCCCGCCGCCGGGCTATCCGCGCTGAGCCCGGGTGCTGGCGGCGAACGGTCCGCGGAACGCCAAGCGCGGAATTTCCGGCCTGTCATGATGCTGGCCGCGATATTTTATTTCACGTGAGCCGGTGATTTGACAGCTGCACTGCGCCGGGCTGCGCTCAAAACGCAAATCCGGGATTCTGCGCCGCGGCCTCTTTGATTCGTCACGTCCGCATGCTATCGACCCGCGTCAACCCCATCGATGGGCATCGATTCGACAGCGAGGCAATGGCTTCCGCTGGCGGCGCCGCTCATCCACCCATCAGGCCGCGACCGCGCGGCCGCAGACCAAGGAGTTGACGATGGCCGCCGTGCAGGGAATCCGCGAAGCCTTGACCTTCGACGATGTGCTGCTGAAGCCCGGCGCGTCGGATGTGCTTCCTGCCGATGTCGATATCCGCTCCCAGCGTCACCCGGGCGATCCCGCTGAACATTCCGATCATGGCCTCCGCCATGGACACCGTGACCGAGGCGCGCATGGCGATCGCCATGGCCCAGGCCGGCGGCATCGGCGTCATCCACCGCAATTTCGATCCGCGAGGAACAGGCCGAACAGGTGCGCCAGGTCAAGAAGTTCGAAAGCGGCATGGTGGTGAACCCGCTGACGATCGGCCCGGACGCGACCCTGGCGGATGCGCTGGCGCTGATGAGCGCGCACGGCATCTCCGGCGTTCCGGTGGTGACCGGCGGCGGCAAGGGCGTTCCGGCAAGCTGGTCGGCATCCTCACCAACCGCGATGTGCGCTTTGCCACCGATCCGCGGCAGAAGGTGTCCGAGCTGATGACGCATGAGAACCTGGTCACGGTGCGCGAGGGCGTCAGCCAGGACGAGGCCAAGCGGCTGCTGCACCAGCACCGCATCGAGAAGCTCCTGGTGGTCGACGATGCCTATCGCTGCGTCGGCCTGATCACCGTCAAGGACATCGAGAAGGCGGTCGCCCATCCGCTCGCCTGCAAGGACGGCGCAGGGCCGCCTGCGCGTCGCGGCCGCGACCAGGGTCGGCGAGGACGGCTTCGAGCGCGCCGAGCCGCTGATCGAGGCCGGAGTCGACGTCGTCGTGGTCGATACCGCGCATGGCCATTCCTCGGGCGTGCTGGAAGCGGTCAACCGCATCAAGAGGCTGTCCAACTATGTCCAGGTGATCGCCGGCAATATCGCCACCGGCGACGGCGCGCAGGCGCTGATCGATGCCGGCGCCGACGCGGTCAAGGTCGGCATCGGCCCGGGCTCGATCTGCACCACCCGCATCGTCGCCGGCGTCGGCGTGCCGCAGCTCACCGCGATCATGGATGCGGTGGAAGCGGCGCAAGAAGGCCGGCGTGCCGGTGATCGCCGATGGCGGCATCAAATATTCCGGCGACCTGGCCAAGGCGCTGGCGGCCGGCGCCGACGTGGCCATGGTGGGCTCGCTGCTGGCCGGCACCGACGAGACGCCGGGCGAAGTGTTCCTCTATCAGGGCCGCTCCTACAAGGGCTATCGCGGCATGGGCAGGGTCGGCGCGATGGCGCGCGGCTCGGCCGACCGCTATTTCCAGCAGGACATCAAGGATGCGCTGAAGCTGGTGCCCGAAGGCGTCGAGGGCCAGGTGCCCTACAAGGGCCCGGTCGGCGACGTGGTGCACCAGCTCGTCGGCGGCCTGCGCGCCGCGATGGGCTATACCGGCGCCAAGGACCATCGCCGACTTCCACGAGAAGGCGCGAGTTCGTCCGCATCACCGGCGCGGGCCTGCGCGAAAGCCATGTCCACGACGTCACCGTCACGCGCGAAGCGCCGAACTATCCGGGCGGGGCGTAAGGCTCCTCAGCAACGTCGATCGCGAGGAGCGTCAGCGATCGCGGCGATCCAGGCTTTCTGTCTCGGACGGCACTGGATTGCTTCGCTTCGCTCGCAATGACGAACGTCAACTGACGAAATCATTTCAGGAGGAAACAACCATGTCCAGGCTCAAATCAAGCCAAGCGCATCGTGCTCGCGGCACGCCCGTCGGCGAGCCCAAGCCGTCCGACTTCCGGCTTGAAGAATATGCCGTGCCGGAGCCGGGGCCGGGCCAGGTGCTGCTGCGCACGATCTGGCTGTCGCTCGATCCCTATATGCGCGGGCGCATGAGCGACGGCCCGTCCTATGCGCACGCCGGTGCCGATCGGCGGCGTGATGGAAGCCGGCACGGCGTCAGCGAGGTCGTCGCCTCCAACAATCCGGCGTTCGCCAAGGGCGACGTCGTGCTGTCGCGCGCGGGCTGGCAGACCCATGCGCTGTCCGACGGCGCAGGGCCTGCGCAAGATCGATCCGCAGCTCGCGCCGATCTCGACCGCGGTCGGCGTGCTCGGCATGCCCGGCATGACCGCCTATACCGGCCTGCTCGACATCGGCAAGCCGCAAGCAGGCGAGACCGTGGTGGTCGCGGCCGCGTCCGGCGCGGTCGGTTCGGCGGTCGGCCAGATCGCCAGGATCAAGGGCGCGCGCGCCATCGGCATCGCCGGCGGCAAGGACAAATGCGACTACGTCAAAATCAGGAGTTCGGCTTCGACGATTGTATCGATCATCGCGATCCCGATCTCGCGGCGAAGCTGAAAGACGCCTGCCCGAAGGGCATCGACGTCTATTTCGAGAATGTCGGCGGCGCGGTGTTCGAGGCGGTGTTTCCGCTGCTCAACGCGTTCGCGCGCATTCCGGTCTGCGGCCTGATCGCGCATTACAACGACACGCAATCGGTCGGCGCCGAAATGGGCCGGCGCGATGATGCGCAACGTGCTGACCAAGCGGCTCAACATCCGCGGCTTCATCGTCTCCGATTTCGCCGCCCGCCACGGCGATTTCCTCAAGGACATGTCGGGCTGGGTGCGCGACGGCAAGGTCAAGTACAAGGAGCACGTCACCGAAGGCCTGGAGAACGCGCCCGACGCCTTCATGGGCCTGTTGAAGGGCGCCAATTTCGGCAAGCAGCTGGTGCGCGTCGGCCCCGACACGGCCGTGATCAGGCGCGCAGACTCCAGCCGCCGGTGCTGCGCGGTCAGCAGCTCGTCCAGGTCGATATCGACCTGGCCGGGCGCGCGGATGTGGCGGACCTCGAAACTGTCGGGCCGGAAGCGATAGTCGACCAGGCCGACCTCCTTCAGCCCGATCCGCTCCTGGCGCCGGTCGGAGATGATGAAGCCGGATGACGGCGCCCAGACGTGGCGGGTGCCGCGATAGGTGAAATCGCGCCGCTGGTGGACGTGGCCGCTGGCGACCAGCCGCACATCGGCGGTGGCCAGGATCGGCATCAGCCGCCGCCGCGCCGGCGGCGGGATGTAGCGGATCGCGCTGGTTTCGAGCTCGGGATCGTCGGGCGTCTCCAGGAACAGCGGCTTGTGCAGGAACAGCGCGACGGGACGGCCGGCGGTGGCCGCGAGCTGCGCCGCCAGCCAGTCCAATTGCTCGGCCTCGGCCGCGAGGCCGGACTGCATCAAGAGCGAGTTCAGACCAATAAAACTCCATCCGGCCGCCTCGAACCGCCAGCGCTCCTCGCCGAACGTCCGCGCAAACGCCTGCCGGCGGGCATCCGAGACCGGATGCGGCGGCGGCGGGCCGAACTCGGTCGGATTGTCGCCGATATCGTGATTGCCGGGCAGGTAGCGGCAGGGCACGGGCAGGGCGTCGTGCAGGCTGCGGGCAAAGGCGAGATCGTCCGGCGAGGTCGGCGCGTCGAAGGCGAGGTCGCCGCTGTTGATGACGATGTCCGGCCTGACCGCATCGACATGGGCGCTGACACGCTCGAAATTCGCGGTCAGCGACGGATGGCGTCGGGTGAGATGGGGATCGGAAATCTGGATCAGGCGGAATTCGGCCATGCAATGTCCTCCGCCGCGCATGCTTACCCATGACCGCGGCAGCAAAGTGTGAACTGCTTCACATTTCGCTATTCCCGCGCGACCTGATGATCGAACGCCACACATACCGAAATCGCTGGAACCAGAACGCCTTGCCCCGCGTCCTGACATCACAGGTTCAATCATTGTGAGTCCGGCCAGCGGCGGCTAAGAGGTCACGTCCGCCGGACCTGAGCGGGGCTTGAGGGGATTGCGATGTCGGTGACGATGATTCTGCTGCCCGTCTTCGTGCAGGTCGGGCTGACCTTTGCGCTGCTGCTGTGGATGCGGGGCGCGCGGAGCCGGGCGCCGAACGGGCCGGTCGCGGCCGACGAGTTCGGCGTACCCATGCTGTTTTACGTCCTGATCGCCATTGCGATGCCGATCCGCCACGCCGATCTGGTGATCGTGATGCTCTCCTGGATCTTCGTGGTCTGCCGCTTCGCCCATGCCGGCCTGATCGTCGGCGCGCGCGACGGCGGGGAGCGCTCGATGGCCTGGCATCGCGAGCGTGCTGGTGTTGCTGGCGATGTGGCTGTACTTCGCGCTGAAGATCCTGCTCCTGATTTAACTCTCTGATCGAAAGCCAGAAATGACCCCCGCCGCCCGGCTGTCCGCCGCCATCGAACTGATCGACACCATCGAGGCGCAGCGCGCGCCGGCCGCCAAGGCGCTGAAGGACTGGGGCACCAGCCACCGCTTCGCCGGTTCCGGCGACCGCGCCGCCATCGCCGGCCTGGTGTGGGACGTGCTGCGCCGGCGCGCCTCCAGCGCCTGGCTCATGCAGGACGACAGCCCGCGGGCGCGGCTGCTCGGCATGCTCAAGCTCGAGCGCGGGCTCGATATTCCGACCATCGAGGCGCTGTGCGACGGCAGCCGCTTCGCGCCGGAGCCGCTGACCGAGGCCGAGCGGTCGGCACTGGCCTCGCGCACCGCAGCCGGCGCCCCGGCGCCGATCGCCGGCGACTATCCGGAGTGGCTCGACCCGTATCTCGCTGCCGTGTTCGGCGACGACCGCGCCGCCGAGGCGGCGGCGATGGCCAGCCGGGCGCCGCTCGATCTGCGCGTCAACACGCTGAAAGCGGGCCGCGACAAGGTGCTGAAATCGCTCGGCCACCTCAAGCCCGCGCCGACGCCGTGGTCGCCGCTCGGCCTGCGCATCGCGCTTCCGGCGGACGCCCGCAACCCCGGCATCCATGCCGAGGAGGATTTCATCAAGGGCGCCATCGAGGTCCAGGACGAGGGCTCGCAGCTCGCAGCCCTGTTCGCGGCCGCCAAGCCCGGCGAGCAGGTGATCGACCTCTGCGCCGGCGCCGGCGGCAAGACCCTGGCGCTGGCGGCGGCGATGCAGGGCAAGGGCAGACTGATCGCGACCGACAGCGACAAGCGCCAGCTCGCACCGATCCATGAGCGGCTGTCGCGCGCCGGCGTCCATAACGCCGATGTCCGCACCCCCAAGGGCGATGCCGATCCGCTCGCTGACATCAAGGCCTCCGCCGACCTCGTGCTGATCGACGCGCCCTGCACGGGCACCGGCACCTGGCGCCGCAATCCCGACGCCAAATGGCGGATGCGCCCCGGCGCGCTGGAGATTCGGCTGAAGGACCAGGCCGAGGTGCTGGATCGGGCCGCGGGCCTGGTCAAGCCGGGCGGCCGCATCGCCTACATCACCTGCTCGGTGCTGAATCCTGAGAACGGCGAGCAGGTCCGCAGCTTCGTCGAACGCCACCCGGAGTTCACGATCCAGCCGCCGGAGCAGACCGCCAGCGTGCTCTGGGACAAGACCGAGGATTTCGAGGCCGCCGCGCTGAAATCCACCGAAGGCTGGCTGATGACCCCGCGCCGCACCGGCACGGACGGGTTTTTCGTGGCGGTTTTGAAGAAGGACCTAGCCTCAGAGCCGTGCACGGGCGGTGCACCCTTCCGCGCTCGTGCGCGACGGCGAAGCACGCTGCGCTTACGGCACCGCGGGAGAGGGTGGCAGTGACGTCCGGAAGCGCGACGCGCCGGGTGAGGGGTCTCTCTCCGCGACGACGGAGCTCGCCGCACCAACCCCTCACCCAGGCGAGCCCGCGGCTGACGTCCGTGCTGCCCTCTCCCACAAGGGGAGAGGGCGCAGCAACTGGAAGCGCCGGTGCCGGTGGAATGCCGCCCCGCGAGGCTTGCGAGAGCCGCCCCGGCAGCGTAATTGCTTGCCATGACAGCCCCCCAAAACGCCCCTGATTCCGCCGTCGCCGACACCTCCGTCGCCGCGGCACACGACAAGATTCTGATCGTCGATTTCGGCAGTCAGGTCACGCAGCTGATCGCGCGCCGGGTGCGCGAGGACAAGGTCTATTGCGAGATCGTGCCGTTCCAGAAGGCGGAGGCCGCCTTCCGCGAGATGAAGCCGAAAGCCGTGATCCTCTCCGGCGGCCCGGCCTCGGTGCTCGACGACAATGCGCCCGCGCGCGCCCTTGTCGATCCTGTCAGCCGGCGTGCCGGTGCTCGGCATCTGCTATGGCGAGCAGACCATGGCGCAGCAGCTCGGCGGCACCGTCGAGGGCGGCCACCACCGCGAGTTCGGCCGCGCCGACCTCGAGGTCACCGACGACTGCGCGCTGTTCGACGGCGTCTGGCAGAAGGGCGGCACATACGAAGTCTGGATGAGCCATGGCGACCGCGTCACCAAGCTGCCCGACGGCTTCCGCGGCGTCGCCAAGGCACGCGGGCTCGCCGATCTCCGTCATCGCCGACGACACGCGCAAGTTCTACGGCATGCAGTTCCACCCCGAGGTGGTGCACACGCCCGACGGCGCCAAGCTGATCCGCAACTTCGTGCGCAACATCGCCGGCCTCTCCGGCGACTGGACCATGCGCGCCTTCCGCGAGGAGGAGATCAGGAAGATCCGCGCCCAGGTCGGCAAGGGCAAGGTGATCTGCGGCCTCTCCGGCGGCGTCGATTCCGCGGTCGCCGCGGTGCTGATCCACGAGGCGATCGGCGACCAGCTCACCTGCGTGTTCGTCGACCACGGCCTGCTCAGGCTGAACGAGGCCGAGACCGTCGTCGACCTGTTCCGGCACCACTACAACATCCCGCTGGTGCATGTGGACGCCTCGAAGACGTTCCTCGGCGAGCTCGACGGCGTCAGCGATCCCGAGACCAAGCGCAAGATCATCGGCAAGCTCTTCATCGACGTGTTCGAGGCCGGAGGCGAAGAAGATCGGCGGCGCCGACTTCCTGGCGCAGGGCACGCTCTATCCCGACGTGATCGAGAGCGTCTCCTTCACCGGCGGCCCGTCGGTCACCATCAAGTCGCACCACAATGTCGGCGGCCTTCCGGCGCGCATGAACATGAAGCTGGTCGAGCCGCTTGCGCGAGCTGTTCAAGGACGAGGTGCGCGCGCTCGGCCGCGAGCTCGGCCTGCCGGACGTGTTCGTCGGCCGCCATCCGTTCCCGGGCCCGGGCCTCGCCATCCGCTGCCCCGGCGGCATCACGCCGGAGAAGCTCGACATCCTGCGCCAGGCCGACGCCGTCTATATCGACGCGATCCGCAAGGCCGGCCTCTACGACACCATCTGGCAGGCCTTCGCCGTGCTGCTGCCGGTCAAGACCGTCGGCGTGATGGGCGACGGCCGCACCTACGACTACGTCGTCGGCCTGCGCGCCGTCACCTCGACCGACGGCATGACCGCGGACTTCTATCCGTTCGACATGAAGTTCATCGGCCACGTCGCGACGCGCATCATCAACGAGGTGAAGGGCGTGAACCGGGTGGTGTATGACGTGACCAGCAAGCCGCCGGGGACGATTGAGTGGGAGTAGGGGCGGCACAGCTGTACTGCTAGCCCCGTCTTTCCTTCGATATCATCGAACAGAAATCTGAGAATGCGGTATTGGCTGGATAGGCAAAATGAAATAGGATCAATGTTCGCGTTTTGTTCTAATGTAGAATGACGACGACTGTTGATTCTGGGGACCATTTCGGATCACCGCCAGCAGCCCGGTGTGGCCCCCGCTATAGCGCCAGCGAGTAATTTTAAAACGGTTCCCCATGTACGAAGCTCGCAAAGTCTGCAATTTCCTCCTAGCAAAATTCGATGCCGTCGAATTCGACATCACCAATCTGCGTATCAACAAACTGCTGTTTTTTATTCAGGTCGCCGCACTTAAGGAAATGCCGGACGGACTAATCCGCAATCACTTTGAAGCTTGGCAATTTGGGCCTGTTATTCGGCCCGTTTTCGATGCGTTCAAGGTTTATAAGGAGGGACCCATAAGGGCTCCTGCCGAGTATGTAGACTACGCCTTAGGTAAGCAAATTCCGGTGCCATTCAACGATATCCGAGAGGAGCATCGGCAGCTAATCGCCAATGAGTTTTTGAACTATAGCCGGTTCACAACCGGTCAATTGGTGTCCTTGTCCCACGAAACGAACGGACCTTGGGATATCGTCTATAGGGCGCACCTTGCGGACCCGACATTGAGTCCCCGCATACCTAATCAGCTCATTCGGCGCCATTTTTCTGGGGAAGAGAAATCCACAACTAGGCATTGACAACCATCTGGGGTGTATATTGCCTTGAGTTCAGCGAATCGGACTAACCGGTTCTGTTCAGCTCCCATGTCGTTGGAGGATCTAGATGGTGGGGCGTGGAAAGTATTTTGAGCTTCTGGACTTCCCGAAGTTTGCCTATCCATCGGTCCTCGGAATGGACTTCGTTCTTACCGCGAACAACTTGAGAGAGCGTCTCGCCAGCAAGTCGTTCATGTCTTACAGCATGATCTGGCCACGCTTGGACTTAATTGTCGCAGGGTATGCCAGCGATTTGTATATCGCCTCGCAATTCAACCGCTACGAAGACGATTGGAAGAACGAGAACCTTAAAGACGTGGTGCGTTTGCTTCGCACCTATTTCGGCGGTCGCGGTCGGTGGTATCGCGAACCCGCGGGTCCAACCAGGGTTTTGGGTTTCTGGTTTAGGCCAAGCATCAAAGGTGTCTGGTGGGTTGACGGTCAAGCATATGCCGTTCTTATTAACGCCCGCAAGCAACAGCGCCTTTTTTCGGAGCATGTGCGCTTTCTAGCTCGCGGTATTTATGAGCTGCACTGCATCAACGACCCGAATGATCCGATTCCCCTGATCATCGATGTTAGCTCCCCTGATGGCGGCAAAGAGCGAGAACTTCGCGTTTATGAGATACCTGTCGAGAAGGCTGTGTCGCTCGACGAGTTTGAAGATGCAGTACGGCAGTTTCTCAAAGCTCTCGAATTGGCGGGTGTTGCACTGCCTGTTGACGTAGTGGACGTCATTACGCTGTTCCGTAAGAAGTAGTTTCACGATACAGTTGTGGACTTATGGACAAAAGCATAGCCGCTGACATTAGAAATTCTGCGGCGGAGACTATGTATGGGAGATCTCAAGGCAGGCGAGCCATTTGGTTTAGAGGCCGATTCCCTCAAAAAAATAGACTGGGAGCTAGCGCTCAAGCGCGTCATTCATGACCTGCGCACCGATTTCATATACGCGCCCCATCTCGGCTTCATCTACAACAAAGCGGGTGACCTGCTCATAAAAAATCTGACAGCAGATTTGAAGGGCGGAACATATAGCCCTGGTATGCCGCTGACGATCGAAGTTCCTAAATCGTTTCGTATCGTACTAGCCACACAGATTAAAAGGCTCGGTCCCAATTTTTCGAGACCTGGCAGTATCCTCCTTCCGCGTGACCGACTGTTCTATCAGGCGCTCGCTGACCAAGCGGCGCCCATTATAGACTCGAAAACCGACGGTGCTCGCTCTTTCAGTCACAAGTTGGACCCTGCGGGCGGAGCCAACATGTTTCTGCCAACCCGTACATGCTGGAGCGCGCTCCAAAAAGCTCTTAAGAAGCATGCCGCAGGAAAAGAGTTCGTTTACGTCGTGAAGGTCGACGTGGCTAACTTTTTCGGCGCGCTTAATTTGCATGAATTGATTAATGTGCTGAGCGACTCCGGATACCCTAAGCCGCTGAATTCCCGTCTTGAAGCCCTGCTTACGAGTTTCACTGGCGACCGCAGTTCACGCGGAATCTTACAGGGCATGTATCCGTCCGATCTCTTCGGAAATTTTTACCTAGCTCCCATCGATGCTGTTCTCGAAGAACATGGTGTGCCCTCCGCGCGCTACGTCGATGACATCTATATTTTTATCAAAAGCATCAGCGCTGCCGGCCGACTTCTGCGAGAACTTATTCCTGCGCTGCGTACCTACGATCTCACATTGAATGAAGCGAAGTCTAAGATCCTACTTAAGTCGTCGCTCAACGCCGAAGAACCAGATCTTGAAGCGTTGTTTGCCGACGCTGTTGATGAGATCTCGGAGCAACTCAACGATGGCGACTTTGCTGCCGATTACGGTTTCCAGTCCGATTGGGAAGACCACCACGAGGGAGAGAACGATGACGAGGAGGAAGGCGCTGGCGATCTGGAATTGAAAGCGACAACGCTTCTGTTCGATTCCATCGAAGAATACGCAGGACATGAAGAGAACATCGAACGATTTTGCCTGCCGCTATTTGCTAAAGCGAAATCAGATTATGCCGTCGATCACGTTATGGACGTCTTTCGCAAGCGTCCGGCTATGTCCCAGATTTTTTCCTCCTATCTTGGAAATTTCATTACTACCGACAAGGTCAATGAATTTTTGCTAGAGTTACTTCAGGACACGTCCCTTGTTGATTGGCAAAAAATGTGGGTGCTGGCAGCTCTCTCGCAAGTAATGAAAGCTCCCGATGATTCGGTTAAAATCGTCGCATCGATTCTTAAGGATACGGAACGGCATGATGCTTTGCGAGCCGTGGCAGCGATATATGTCGGCCGATTTGGCGCGCATGCTCGGCGGAAAGCGTTGATGTCCTATTATCCGTCAGTTTCGCCATACGTTCAGTCTGCCATATATTTTTCGTCCAGATACTGGCCATCTGTCGAGCGAGGCAATGCAAAGGCGAGTTGGAGCAGCCAAAGTCCATTAAACGTTCTCATCACAGCTGCAATGGCCAAGAAATAGCAACGCGAAATTTCGGTGACGGTGCACCGAATTGATGCGTCAAGCCGGGCCGATGCATCTTGCGTTTAATTCACCTAAGTGTCCGTGCATCGACGTTCCTGTTGCTCACCCCATCGTCGCCAACCGCACCGGCAGTGCACAAGCCCGCTCATACTCATCCCGATCGATGCATTCATCGATCGTATGCAACTCGCGCTGGCCGGTGCCGAACGTCACGGTCGGGATGCCGTCGCGGACCATCCAGTTGGCGTCGAGGCCGCCATTGCTAGCGCGGACGGATGACGTGCTGTGATGCGAGGTGAACCAGCCGTCGGTGTCGAACAAGCTACCGGACATTCGCATTGTTCCTATCGAACTTGAAACCGACAGGCAGGCGCCGTGGAAGGTACGCAGGCGCTTCAGCGAGTCCTGATGGTCTGGCTTGCGCGTAATTTCGATCTGTTTCGCGCCTGCGACATGGATCTCGATGTCGTCGCCTTCCTTCAGCCCGAGCCCGGCGACAACCGCGGCAGGAAGGCGGACGGCGGGGCTGTTTCCCCATTTGATAACTTGCACATTGAGTTTCATCGAGGCTGAACTTCCTCCGTGGATGCTACCGGATGATCCTGATAGCTCGCGACAATTAATGGCTCCCGGACCAGCAATGGAGCCATGGTCTGGAGGCCCGGGCCTGACCGACGTGGGAGACGCGCCGCTTATCGCCAACCCTTCCAGGCCAACCACGATGCCCCACAACCACCAAAGGGCTCCATAGCGACATGACAAATAGGTACACGTAGCTTGGCCATCTTCTGTAGGCTTTAACCAATACCGGAACATGGTCGAGCAATTCGCCCAGGCTCGGCCTCATAAGTGGAAGTTTCCGCATAGCCCTCAATCCCGCATCCCGATTTGAAGGGGGGCAAATTCCCTTTGCCAAATGCTCAACCGTGGTCGTACCGACTTTCTGCTCCAGAATTTGGAGGAGTTTGCCAACAGCACGCGCCACTTCTGGCAAATCCTGTTGTCCACCTGGTACCAATCTTTGTCAGGAAATCGCCGAACGTCCGCAACGCACCGTGCTCGGTGCGGCCCAGGGCGAGTTACGGTAACAATGCACTTAGTTCGGGCGCACCGACTTGCGACCAATCGAATTTTTCACTATATGACCACTGTAGTCACATAGAGGTCGCCATGCGCGAAATTCAGCTTCGTGACGCCAAGGCTAATCTGTCTGCCGTGGTCGATGATGCCGTGGACGGGAAACCCTCGGTCATTACGCGCCACGGCAAGCGCGAAGTTGTTCTCTTGAGTTATGAGGAATGGGAGCGGCTGTCCCACGTTCCGAGCTTCGGGCGCCTGCTGATGGCGGCCCCTCTGACGGCAGAGGACTTGCCGGAGCGGAATGCGTCTCCGGCCCGAACTGTCGATGTCTGAACCTTGTATCTCGTAGATACCAACGTCGTTTCCGCCGCGTCGCCGGGACGGCCGGCCCCTGTCGCACTCGTCAGCTGGATGGATGCGCACTCGGCGTCGCTGTTCATATCGGTCGTGACGGTGGCGGAGATCGAGGACGGCATCGCGAAGCTGCGGCGCGAAGAGGCCACGCGCAGGAGTGCCGATCTCGCTGAGTGGCTGGAGACCGTCATGCATCTTTATGGTGATCGCATCCTGGCGTTCGACGCGCCGGCCGCGCGGATCGCCGGCACCTTGTCGGATCGGGCGAGGGGGCTCGGCCACGCGCCAGGTTTTGCCGACATCATCATCGCTGCGACGGCGCGCCAGCATGGGCTGACCATCCTGTCGCGCGATCTCAGGCATTTCGAGCCGTTAGGCGTTGCCGTGCTCGATCCGTTTGCAGCCCTGCCTCCGATGTAAAAAGTTGGATCTGGCCGATCCTGCTGGGCGCGCTAACGGCTATGAATATGCAGCGTTCGCAGCTCCGCAGGCGTCGCCCGCTACAGCACCTCCACCTTCACCTCCACGACGCCGCGGTCGCCGATGTCGAGGCTGCGGGCGGCATTCTGCGACAGGTCGAGGACGCGACCGTGGGCGTGCGGGCCGCGGTCGGTGACGGTCACGACGACGGACTTGTGGTTCGTCAGATTGGTCACGCGCAACGTGGTGCCGAAGGGCAGAGTGCGGTGCGCCGCGGTCGGCAGGTTGCGGTCGAAGGCAGACCCGCTCGCCGTCTTGCCTTTCGGATAGGAATAGAATGACGCCTTGCCGTAGAAGGTCTGCTTAGGTGCGGGGGCCGGATGGTTGGCGATGCCCACCGTGGTGTCGGCTGCGGCTGGAGCTTGTTGTTGCTGGGCGGGCGGCTCTGTCGGCGTCCGCTGCGGCGGCGCCGGCTCGGGCGGCTTGTCGGGCGGCGGCTGATCGGCATGAGCCTTGGGGACAATCGACCATCGATCCTCAAAACTCTGCGCCGAGGCGGCGGTGGCGTGCAGCCCCGCCCAGGCAACAATGATAGCAACCGCGAGACTACGCATGGACGCCTCACTCAACTACTAAAAAACAGCCCGATAACGCCGCCAAAATAGCTACGTTCCTCGGTCCGCTCAGATTCTCCCGGAAGCCCAGGGCATCGCGTAGGTAGCGGGTGCGTACCAGCCGCTCATGGTGGCCCGGCCGGACGACGTCCTGGCCACCTCGGCGCTTGCAAGGGCTGGCGTCGCAACGCTCGAACGACCCGACGGGCGGCCGGTATGCAATTCTGTTATGCAGAAATTGCCCGTCGTGCCAGTTTGTCGCAGGCCGCGTCGGCTTGTGCCGTCGGGCAAATCAAGTTCACATTCTCCGGCGTCCCGGCTCACGAGAGGGGCGCTTCGCGATCGTCACGAAGGTTGAGCTGGGGATGCGACGGGCGCATTGGTTTGCAGCGTGATCTCCTCACGCGGACGAACAGACCGGTGCGACGGTGAAATCGCGTGGTCCTGGCCTCCCGGTGCTGAGGTCAAGCCGAGCGGGAGATGATCCGCGAGGCGACGGGGGCAATCAAGCCGGTCCCCGGGGAGAGCGCGTATAAGCCGTTCAAACCGTCGCGCAGGGAAGGCCGGTTATTGGGCTGACCTGTGGTTCTGCCGCGTGCTTTTTGTTGCACGCGGACCGCGGGTATCAGCCGGTACCCGGTCTTCCCTGCGCCCTCTTTCTTGGAAGAGGGGCCAACCCATTCCAAAACTCGGGTGCAACATGCCGCGAGATCGCGGACTCACGCTGTCCATGCTGTTTGACAGGTTGAACGACAACGCCTGCAAGCCGCCGGGCACGATCGAGTGGGAGTGAGGGGCTTGTCGCTTTGCTCGATCTCGCGTCACCTAACCTCATCCCGCTTGGACGGCAAACGAGGCCGGCGCTTCGCCGGCGCAATGCCGGCGCCACATTTCATCGAAAGCCTTTTCGATGTGTCGCGTCATTCCGACAGTATCGAAGAGAGGCCAGGTGGACCGATGCGTCGCCAGCTTGCTCTTGAGGGCGGTTCGAAGTTCGGAATCCTGCGCGATCCGAAGTGCCAAACGCTCATATTCCTCCAGCGATCGCGTCACCAGCTCAGGAAGGCCGACCGCGTTCAGGAGACTGGCTGCCACACGTCCTGCAAAGGCGGTGCCGAGGCAGGTCAGGACCGGCAGGCCGGCCCAAAGGGCGTCGCTGGCGGTGGTATGGGCGTTGTAGGGCAATGTGTCCAGGAACAGATCGGCGAGCTGGTGGCGCGCCAAGTGTTCGTCGGCAGGGACGGAGGGGGCAAACACGATCCTCTCGGCGGCGACGCCGCGCGCAACGGCTTCACGCCTCAGGTTCTCCCTGGCGGCCGGGTCCCCATCAAGCAGCCAAAGGACGCTGCCGGCGGTCTTGGTCAGCAGCCTCATCCAGACATCGAACAGCAGGGGCGTGATCTTGGACGTTCTGTTGAACGCGCAGTAGACGAATGCATCCTCCGGCAGTCCGACCTCGCTCCGGGCCGGTACGTTTGGCAGGATCGGTCGCTTCGCGTCGGTCACCTGATAGCTGTCGGGGAGATAAATCACCTTCTCGGCGTAATGCTTCTGCTCGTCTTCGGGGATGACGATCCGGTCGGCCATGACGTAGTCGATATAGGATGCGCCCATCGTGCCGGGAAAGCCGAGATAGTTGACCTGGAGGGGCGCCGCCCGACGCGCCAGGATTTCCGGCCGCGCAAAGGCGGTGAAGCCTCCGAGATCGACGAGGATGTCAATGTCGAGCTGGCGGATCAGCTTGACTGTGTCCTCCTTGGTCAGATGGCTGACGTCTTCAAAGCGTTCGAATGCTGCCTTCAGGCGGCTGCGCATCTGGCTTCCGTCATCCGGACCATAGGAGATGGCGCTGACGTCGAAGCGCTCGCGGTCGTGCGCCTCGAAAAGTCCGGCCGTCAAATACGCGGTGGCGTGACGGCGAAAATCGGCAGACATGTACGCGACCCGCAGCCGGGAAGCCGGCAGCCGCGTCCTGGAAATCGCGGCACCGCGTTCCGGGACGACCTCGGCGACATATGTCTTCATACAGGTCAATTGGTGCGCCGGAGACGACGAGGCATGAAGGAAGACCATGGGGTCGATCACCACGCCGGATGCGACGGCCTCGTCCAGGGCGACCTGTTCGCGTTCGAAACCGCGCCAATCGGCACGCTTCCGTCTGAAACCAACGAGCTTGCTCAACGCGAACGGGAAGGCCTTGTTCAGAGCGACCGTTCTTTCGAGCGCTCCGATCGCTTCGTCGTCGCGACCCATTTGCGTGAGGACCTCGGACAACGCGAAATGGCTCTGTGGATCCGACGGTGCAAGCTCGACGGCGCTTTGGTAGCTGTCACGCGCTTCGTCAAGTTGACCAAGCTGATGGAACGCACTGCCTCGGTTGGCGAACGCCGCGCTCGATGGCGCGACCGCTATGGCGCGATCAAATTCCGCGATGGCGCCATGAAGATCCTTCCGTGCGAGCAGAATCGCGCCGCGATTGAGATGCGCGTCGGCGAAGTTCGGCGACAGCACGATCACTTTCGCGAACCAGACGAGTGCATCGTCTGTCTTCTCCAATGCACGCAGCACGTTGGCATAATTGAAAAGAACGTGCGGATTGCCGGAATCGACACGGGCGGCCTTCTTCAGCAACGGCTCGGCATCCGCGAAATTGCCGCGCTGGGCGTGCAACAGCCCCAGCATATGGAGCGCGACGGGATGCGTTTTGCTTCCCCTGAGGATGGTCGTGTAGGCCTGTTCAGCCTCCGACAGCTTGCCCGAGCGGTGCGCCGCAATCGCCAGGTCGAGAATTGCCGACGGACGGGCTGAGGAGAGGGCCGAAGCTCCGTTGCTGCGGCTTTGCTGCGTCATGTGATTGGGCTTCTACACTGAGGGGACTGGGCTTTGGCGAATGGGTGCAAAAACTCTAGTTGCCTTTGCTGGAGAGAACAACCGCCGCGCCGCGGCCCGCCTTGCCGTCGTCACGCCGCGCACATGGACGGAGTCGGTGACGACATTGCTTGCGGCTGTCACAGAACTTCACGCAGCGGAGCAAGCGGCAGGCCCTAACACGCGGCAATGTGACATATTCGCCTCACTTGCGGGCGGACCACGCCGAGACCTTTCGATTGCCCCACTCTCGACGTATTCCGCCGTTCATGGTCGACCACTGAGGCAGGGCTGGGGCCTTGTCCAAACTCGAGGAGACGTCGAGTGAAGAACTTCGTGATTGCTGCGGGCGCCATGCTCGCGCTGGTGACCGTGGCCCACGCTGCGGACCTCCCGCATCCGCAGCCGGTCTACGAGCAACCCGCCGTCGGCAAGATGCCGATCGGGAAAGCTCCGATCGGTAAGGGACCTGTCGGCAAGGCGCCGGTTGTCCCCGGACCGGTGGTCCGCCGGGGCTACTGAGCACGGTCAGATCTTCAGCCAGCCACACTGATCCATCTTGGGGCGTGCTTGCCATGCGACGTTCGTGTCTGGTCGGAATATCCATGCTGGCACTGCTGCTTCCGTGCGGAGTGCAGACCGCCTCCGCACGGACGGCGCTCGCCTCAACCGGACATCAGCTCAAAGGGCGTGCGCCCGAACGGCGCACGCCGGAGGCCAAAGGGCCGTATTACGTCGACTTCAGGGCGCGCACAGCCGCGAGCTGGGGCCACGCTTTCGTCTGGTACGGCAAGACCGGCGAGCGGGCGGTCGACGTGGCGGGCCTTACGCCGGCTGGCGACACGCTGGCCTACATGCTGGGCTATTTCACCTTCGTGCCCTCCGAGACCGGCGCGAGCTATGGTGATCTCGATCCGGAATACCTGACCGCGAACTACCGGGTTTATCTGGACGAAGCCGACGCCAAGAGAGTGTTCGCCTACATCAAGAAATTGCAGGCGAGCTCGCCGGTGTGGAACGCCGAAACGGCGAATTGCACGTCGTTCATCGGCAGCATCGCGAATTTCATGGGTTTGAAGACCCCGGTTCGCTGGCGCCGTCCCGAGGACTACGTCAACGAGCTCCGGGACATGAATGGCGGCCGCCCGACCGTGCGGTTGGCTGCGGAGCAATAGCTCCCTGCGTTGTCGTGCCGATCACGGAAACCGGTGTCTCCCGGGGCATCGGCCCGCTCAATCCATCGTCGCCAGCCTCACGGCCAAAGCACAGGCCCGCTCGTATTCGTCGCGGTTGATCCATTCGTCTGTTGTATGAGGCTCGTTCTGCCCCGTGCCGAACGTCACGGTCGGAACGCCGTGGCGGACCATCCAGTTGGCATCGAGACCGCCATTGCCGGCGCGGATGGTGGGCGTGCCGCCGACTTCGGTGACGGCTGCGACCGCGCGCTTGACGACGGGCAGGGCCTCTTTCATCCGGAACGGATAGTACTCGGTCTCCGACTTGAACTTGACGCGGCCGGACTTGCCGTCGCTGTTGGTGACCTTCTTGGCGGCGTTCTCGAACGCGGTCTTGTAGGCCTTCGTGATCTCCTTGAAGAACTTTGCGTCGTGGCTGCGGCTCTCGCCGCGCACATGCACATAGTCGGTGACGACATTGGTGGCGTCGCCCGCGGGGCGGCCCTCGCCGCCGGTGACGGGGCCGACATTGCTGGTGCCGAGCTTCGCGCTTGACCCCTTGCCCTTCACCACCTTGCCGAACCAGCCGCCGGCCTTCACCTCGGCGAGCGCGAGCGCCAGGATCATGGTCGAGCTGATGCCACGCTCGGGAGCTACGCCGGCATGCGAGGCGCGGCCGAAGATCTCGACCTGCCAGCGGTCCGCGCCGACGGCGCCGATGGTGACGCTGGAGGCGGAGCTGCCGTCGAAGTTGAAGGCCATGACCGGCGCGCCGAGATCATCCGTCTTGACGTGGCGCGCGCCCCACAGCCCGCTTTCCTCGCGCACGCAGAACAGCAGCGTGATCGGCGGATGATCGAGCTTTTGCCGTGCCAGCTCGGCGGCCAACGTGACCAGGATGCCGCAGCCGCAGCGGTTGTCGCCGCCGAGCGCGGTCTTCGCCTCATTGACGATCTTGCGGCCAGCGATCTTCGGCTTCGCACCCGCGCAGAGCGGCACGGTGTCCATGTGGGTCATGAACAGCAGCCGCGGCTGGTTGTGCATGGTGCCGCGGCCGGGCAGGTCGACGATCAGGTTGCCGGTCTCCGTCGGCAGCGGAATGCGGCTGTTGGCGTCGTCGAGGCGGATCGCCTTGGCCGGCACGCCGCTCTGCTTCAGCGCCGCCGTGATCTCGCGGCCGATCGCCGCCTCCTGTCCAGTCACGCCCTCGACGCTGAGGAAACGCATGAGGCGGTCGGTGGCGGCCTTGACGTCGACAGACATGAACGATTCCCTCTGCTGAATGAGGTACGAAGCATCGTTCCCGGCGTCCCGTTGCGCAAGAGCACATGGCCTGTCGAAACAGAGGTCTCGCACTGCGGTGCCGCTCCACCTAGATCATCTGACAGCATATTATGCCGCATGCGGCGCGGCTCGCATTACCGGGAGCTTGGAGGATGAGCTTTGATGGCCGATGATGACCCGATCGACGAGATTGCGCAGATCGAAGCGCGGCTCGAGGACCTCGGCGAAGTCGCCGAGCGGTGCCGAAAGATCATCCTGGCCTCGAAGGTGGCGATCTCGGCCGGGGCCGGTTTGCTGCTCGTCATGATGCTGGGCCTACTCGGGTTCAATCCGGTCGCGGCCATCGGGGCGATCGCCGCGGTGCTGGGCGGCATCGTGTCGTTCGGATCCAACGTCAGCACGTTGCAACAGACGATGGCGGCCATGGCCGCGGCGGAAGGGCTCCGTTCCCGGCTGATCGACGGGATCGATCTGCGCCTGGTTGGTGATCTAGCACAGACCCCATCTGGGGTGACGCACCGCAATGGCCTGATCGGCAGCGGCTGAGAGTGACGAATTTTGCATCTCTCGAGCCGCTAGCCGTGTCCGTACCGGATCTGAGAGATGTACGTTCCCAGCCGCTCGCTGCTGCCGGGAAGCAATCGCGAGGCCACGACGGGCCGCATCGCAGGAACCGGGCTCCGCCCACATCATGCATGGCACGAGCCTTACCACCACAGTGGTACCCCCTTTGCGCTGCTCGCTCTGCGACCTGTCTTACACTTGCCGCCGGGGTGATGTCCTATAAACGAGCCCTGCGCCGGCGTGATTTGGTCATCCAGAAAAAACACGGCCCGTCATCTGTCCGGCAGCTCACCTCCACGCACGGCGTCGGTGGCGAGCGCGGCGCTCTGCGCGCGCCTCGTGATGTTGGCCTCGCGTGACGGAGGCATCGTCGGAGATGGCCCGCTACTGGCTGGCCGTGTGCTTGGAGCTCAGCGATGGGCGAAATTCGCAATCTGAAGTCCGGCAAAACCAATGGGCCCGGTAACCACGCCATGCTGCGGCGGCTCGCGGCCATCATCGTCGCCGACATTGTTTCCTACAGCCGCCTGATGGAGCAGGACGAGGAGGGCACCCACGCGCGGGTGCGACGAATCCAGCGAGAGCTGATCGAACCCAGCATCACCGAGCACGACGGCAGACTGGTCAAGACGATGGGCGACGGGTTCATCGCCATCTTCGACAGTCCGGTCGAGGCGGTGCGTTGCGCCATCGTGATCCAGCAAAGCCTGCTCGGGCGCAACGTTCCGCTGCCCAAGGATTCGCGGATCGAATTTCGGATCGGCGTCAATCTCGGCGACGTCATTGTCGAGCCGAATGACGTCTATGGCGACGGCATCAACATCGCCACGCGGATCGAGTGCCTTGCGGATCCGGGCGAGGTCTTCATTTCCGGCGCGATCCACGAGCAGATCAAGCACAAGCTGGTCTGCGGCTACCAGGCCCTGGGCGCACGGACCGTCAAGAACATCACGGATCCCATCACGATCTACCGCGTGCTGCCGGATGCGCAAGCGGTCGCCAATGTGCGCAGGGGACACGAGACGTTGCTGATCGTGCTGCTCGCGTCGACCCTGATACTGCTGGCGAGCGGCGTACTCTGGTATTTGCTATCGCGGTCCGCCGACACCGTCGACCAGCGCGCCTCCGGCGCAGCGTCGGTCGCGGTCGCGCCCGAGGCATCGAGCTCCACATCGGTCGACAAGCCTGCCGCGCAATCCGCCGCCGCCGAGCCGAGCGTGCGGCAGCTACCGCCCTCATCGAGCGCCGCCGAGCCCGGAACGCCGCCGCAAACGCCGGGCGCCCTCAACGATGTCGCCAAAGGTGCGGCCGGCCCAACTCCGGCGCTGCTCGAGCCGGAACTGATTGCCGTTCGCGGCGGAACGTTCATGATGGGGAGCAGTGAGGATCCGACCGAGCAGCCGGTGCGGCAGGTGAGCGTCGGGCCGCTATTGATCGGCAAATACCCTGTGACCGTGCGCGAGTGGAACGCCTGCGCGTTCGCAAAAGCGTGTGCCGTGACGGCGAGCGGCGCTGACGATGCGCCTGCGACCAACATCAGCTGGAGAGACGCAGAGGACTATGTGAGCTGGCTCGCGAAGATGACCGGCAAACCCTACCGCCTGCCGACCGAAGCGGAATGGGAATACGCCGCGCGCGGCGGCACGCAGACCCGGTTCTGGTGGGGTGACCGGATGCAAGTCGGCAAGGCCGCCTGCAGGGATTGCGGTCAGTCCACGATTGACAGCCCGATCGCGGTCGGCCTGTTCGGACAGAACCCATTCGGGCTTTACGATATGGGCGGCACCATCGATCAATGGGTCGAGGATTGCTGGCACAAGAATTATCACGGCGCGCCCAGCGACGGCTCCGCCTGGACCAGTGCCGAATGCAGCTCCCACGTCATTCGTTCCGGCTCATGGAAGAACAGTGCGAGCTACGTCAGGCCCTCCAATCGCGACAGCTACGATGCTGACGTGAGATATCCGACGCACGGGCTGCGTGTCGTGGTTAGCCGCTGACCTGATGTCGTGAACCTGACGTTCGCTCCAGCATGGAAGCGGGGTTGCAGGCGAGGACCAGGTTCAAAAAGGGCAGGAAATGATAAATGCTGGCGTCTTCTCGGACTGAACTCGTAAGCGTGCCCGCAGCAAACTGATGGAATGTCGGGGGTGGGACATGAGCAGGAGGTGCCAGATGAAGATCGCAGCTGCGATCGTGTTGTCGGCGACAATCATCGCGTCCGACGCCCATGCGGAGCATCTGACCACGCCAAAGGATGCCAAGCTCTATTTCATAACGCCGTACAACGGACAGACATTCAAAGCGGGATTCTGGGTGCGGTTCGGCCTCCGCAATATGGGCGTCACACATGCCGGCGACGATTATAAGAACAGCGGCCATCATCATCTGCTGATCGACGTTGATGATCCGATTGATCCCAACGAGCCAATCCCGCAGGACAAGACCCATCTCCATTTCGGCGCTGGACAGACCGAGACCTACCTCGAACTTCCCCCCGGGCGGCATACACTTCAACTGGTTCTGGGTGACGCCAAGCACTACCCGTTCGATCCTCCGCTTGTCTCGGACAAGATCACCGTACGCGTTGGCATCGAGGCGGTACCGCAGCATCGCCGTCATCATCGGGGATCGCGATAGATGCTGAATCGAAGCTGTACCGTGCGCCATCGCGCACGGAGGCCGTCTGGATGACGGTGTCGATCTGATCTCCAAGCCATATGCCCGCGACGAGCTGGCGCGAAAGCTACGCAAGCTGCTGAGCCCTCAACCCGCCGGCGCGCGTGAGCAGGTCATCTCGGATGGACTGCATCGAGTGGTTCTCGGCCCGGCCTAAGAGAGGCGCTTCGACGGCGCACTCTTGTAGGGGCGCCGATCCCTGATCTCTGTCGAGAGAGGAAATCTCACAGCGTTTGAGGACCTCGTTGCGGGGGCCGACTTTCGGATTCAATTTCAAACTGCGATTTCATCCACCTGACAAAATGGCAATCCGACGTCTCCTTCGTCCAGAGCAACCAGTAGCTGGCCGGGCCTTCGACCATCCATGGAAACGGGGCGACGAGCAATCCTTGCATCCTCAACTCCGCAAGAAGGACGGGTGATAGAAGCGCCGCACCGATGCCACGCACCGCAGCCTGTGTTTCGAGATCGTAGTTGGGAAAACGCGTGCCAATGAACTGAGCCTTCGACTTAGGTAGCCCGGCAAGCTTGAACCAGTCCGGCCATCGAGGGTCCGGTATCAGCGGAATCGACAGAAGGGCCCTGGCGGTCAAACGCTTGCTTCGGCGCACCCATTTGGGACTGAGCATCGGCGTGCCCAGATCGCTCAGAAGTCTTGCACACTCGAAGCCTTGCCAGGGGCCGATACCGCTTCTGATCGCCACATCGAAGGTGCTTCTGGGCGATATCGCCTGGGCGGTGTCGAGTGTGATTGCGTCGGCACCGGGTAGCGTTTGGTATGTAGCCAGCCGCGGCAGCAGCCAGCGTGACGCGAATGTGGGTGCGCAGGTCACGCGCAGCGGCTGTTTGACGCGACGGCAATTGTCCACCGCATCGCGCATGAGCGACAAGGCGTGTTCAAGTCTCTTTCCCAAGGCCTTGGCACGATCCGTGGCCGTCAATCTCGGGCCATGTCGCTTGAACAGTTTGGTGCCGATTTGGGCTTCGAGTGCACGCATCCGCTGGCTTACGGCAGTCGGCGTGATTCCGAGCTCCTCGGCCGCCCGCGAGAAATTTTCGTGGCGGACGCAGACGGCGAGGACCCGCAGCGAGTCCAAGGGCGGCAAGGCGTTTCGCATTGGATCATTTGAAGGTCAGCTTCAAATGAACGTCAAGACTTATCGCTATGGACCCGGCGTCCACCCGGATACGGTATTCCCGCCTTCAATATCCAGAGGAAGGGCATGACGAGCGGCCGGCCTGAAGTCCAGGTCGCGTACCGCACGATTGGGATGATGCGCGATTTCATTCGCGACGGATCGTCGAGGAGATCGGCAAGGCCAAGAACACCCGTCCCGCGCCGGCATACCCGTGTTAGGAAGAATGGCAGTTGATCCGATACCGAGGAGAGTCCCGTGGACTTCAAGCTCGAGCTCGTACCCGTGCCCGTCTCCGATGCCGATAGGGCGATCGCGTTCTACGTCGACAGAGTGGGGTTCCATCTCGACCACGACCACACCGTCAATGACGATCTCCGGTTCGTGCAATTAACCCCGCCCGGGTCAGCCTGCTCGATCGCGCTCGGCAAGGGTGTCGTCAGCAGTGCTCCAGGTTCGCTTCGCGGATTACAGCTCGTGGTATCCGATATCCATGCCGCGCGCGCCGAACTGTTGAGCCGCGGCGTGGACGTGGGAGAGGTCAAGACGTTTCCCTGGGGCGCGTTTGTTTTCTTCAGCGACCCGGATGGAAATACCTGGTCGGTGCAACAAATTCCAAATCGCGGCTAGTTGGAGCCTCATAAGCAGGAGAGCGTGAAATGAGTGAAAATACTGCGATGAGAGGCGAGAAGATCTACGAGATGGAGCTCGATCTCACGGGAGTCACCGACTACGGCGTGAGCATGGAGGCCGTCCTTGCCAGCAAGGAGGCCATTCCACGACATGGGGCGCGGTTCGACCTCGCGGTCGACGGGCAGTACAAGGGCCGCCTCGCCGGTCGTGCGCACGGTGTCGACTATGTGCGGGTGCGCGCCGATGGTCGCATGGAGCTCGACCTGCACCTGATCATCGAGACCGACGACGGCCACCGGATCGCGTTGTCTGGTGACGGCCAAGCGGCAGCGCGCCCCGGCGAGCCGGTGCTCGACATCTTCGCAAACGTCCGCCTCTCCACCGCATCAAAGGAATATGCGTGGGTCAACGAGCGGCAGATCTGGGGTGTGGGGACCGCGAGCCTGGCGACCGGGAAGGTTCTCGCCCAAGGCTTCATGCAGTGAAAAGGCTTCAAGCGCCCGGGCGCACGCGCGGTGAGACCGGCGTCGAGGTCGCGGTACGTCGAGCGGTTGCTTCGCATCAGCACTCCTTCACCGCCGCGCCGAGCAGGACCCAGGCGCCCGCGGCGAGCAGGCCGAGCGCGCCGAGCACGAGGAAGGTCGGTGGATAGCCGATCCAATGCGCCACCCAGCCGCCCAGCGCCGGGCTGACCGCCGCGCCGATGCCCTGCACGGTGATGACGGCGCCCTGGCCGAGATTGACGCGGCCGGTGCCGTAGAGTGCGCGCGCCACCATGCCGGGCACGGCGACGCTTTGCAGGCCGGTGCCGATGCCGTCGAGGATTTCGACCGGAACGATGCCCGACCAGCCGTCGAAGAAGAACGCGATGATGCCGCGCAGCGGCAGCACCAGGAACGAGACCAGCAGGATCAGCCAATTGTGGCGCTTCTCGGCGACGCGCATGGCGACCAGCGAAGCGATCACCATGACGCCCTGGGCGATCACGACAGTGGTGGCGACGAAGCCCGGACCGTTGGCCTTGCCGCCTGAGACCGCCGACATGCCGAACAACGGGATGATCGCGGCGTTGCCGAGATGGAACAGGGCCAGTGCCAGTCCCAGCACCAGCAGCGGCTTGTGCTTGAGCAGCACCGTCAATGCGCCGGGCTGGCTCTTGGAATCATCCTCCTTGTTGCCGCGGGCGGCGTGGTCGTTGATATCGCTTGGGCGGATCATCAGCACGCAGGCGACCGTGACGGCGCCGAACGCCGCCGCGAGCGCGAACACCCAGAAATAGCCGAGCTTCCAGCCGAGCAGTCCGGACGCGGCCGCGCCGACCAGATTGCCCGTGTGGTTGAAGGCCTGGTTGCGGCCGTTCTGCCGGTTGAAGCCTTTCTGTCCGACCATGCCGAGCGTGATGCCGGTGACGGCCGGAACGATCGCGGCGCTGGCGATCGAGGTCGCGATCTGCGAGCCGGCGACGGCCCAGAAACCCTGCCACATCAGGATGACGGAGGAGGCGAGCACGACAGCCACGCCAGGCACGATCACCCAGGCGCGCTTGTGGCGGGAGGCATCGATGAAGCCGCCGACCGGCGTCGTGATCAGCATGCCCGCGATATTGCCGATGCTGAGCGCGGTGCCGATCAGGCCGCTGGTCCAGCCGCGCTCGATCAGGAACACGCTCAGAAACGGGCCGATTTCCGGACTGCATGTCCGCCATGAAGAAGTTCACGGCGAGCAGGGGCCACAGGCGCGCGGCATGGCTGTCGTGGTTCTGTCGCCGGCTGCTGGTCATCGATGTCGAGATCCCGTGTTGCGGATAGCGACATCGATAACGGCGCAGGCACCGTCGGGTTCACGTGCGGTGCGCGGATGGCAGTAGCTGGCGGATCAGCCCGCGGTTTTCTCGCGCAGCCGCTGGGCGTAGACGTTGATGACCAGCGCCGCGAGCAGGATCAGGCCGCGGATCAGGATCTTCAGGAAGCTATCGATATTGACGTGATCGAGCCCGTTGTTGAGCACGCCGAGCACGAACAGGCCGACGATGGTGTTGCCGATGCCGCCGCGGCCGCCGAACAGGCTGGTGCCGCCGACCACGACCGCGGCGATGGAATCGAGCAGAAAGTATCGAACTCGTTCTGCTGCGCGCTGCCGAAATGCGCCACGCCGAGCATGCCGCCGATGCCCGAGCACACCGCCGAGATCACCATCACGCTGCCGAGGATCAGCTTGACGTTCAGGCCGGAATATTCGGCCGCCTCGCGGTTGCCGCCGACCATGTAGACGTAGCGGCCGAAGCGCGTGTAGGTCAGCACCAGGTGGCCGGCGAGCAGCATGATCGCAGCGACGATCACGATCCAGGGAATGCCGCCGATCGCGTCCGAACCGAGCGTCGCGATGATGTCGGGCACCTTGTAGGCGATCTGGCCGCGCACCAGGAGCGCCGAGATGCCGGCCGCGATCTGCATCATCGCCAAGCGTCATGATGAAGGAGGGGATGCCGACCACCGTCAGCCCGAACGCGTTGACGACGCCGAGCGCGGCGCAGAGCAGCGAGCGCGAGCAGGATCGCGGCCCATGCCAGGCAGCGGAAGGTTGGCGATGTTGACGTAGGATTCCTGCATCGTGAAATAGGCGACGGCGATGCCGGTGACGTTGGCGATGCTGGCGATCGACAGGTCGATCTCGGCGCACAGGATCACGAAGGTGAGGCCGACGGCGATGATGCCGGTGACCGACACTTGCGTGAGGATGTTGCCGATATTGTCGATGGTCGCAAACGAGGGGCTTGCGATCGCGAAGAACAGCGCTGAGGAAGATCAGCGTGAGGAACGGCGCGATGTTGCGCATCTGCGATCGCAACATCGCCGCGATCCGTCCGCTCCGACGCGCGGGAGCCTCGGATATCGGCACGCCTTCACTCGTCATCGCGTCTCTCCCTACGCCGCCTCGAGCAGACGGTCTTTGCTGATGGTCTCGTCTGCGAACTCGCGCACCACCTCGCCGCGCTTCAGCACGATGATGCGGTCGGCGAGCGACAGCACCGTCTCCGGCTCGGTCGAGAGCACGATGACGGCGATGCCCTGGTCGCGCAGCTTGCGCACGATTTGGATCACATCGCTCTTGGCGCCGACATCCATGCCGCGCGTGGGCTCACAGAGCACCAGAAGCCGCGGCGGATGGGTCAGCCATTTCGCCAGCGCGACCTTCTGCTGGTTGCCGCCGGACAGCAGGCCGAGATCGATCTCGACATCGGCGGGCCGGATCTGCAGCTGCTCGACCTGGCGCGCGGCGATGGCGCGCTCGCGCGCAGGCTTCAAGAGCAGCGCGCCGATGCGATCGAGGATGCTGACCGAGACGTTCTTGTAGACCGGCTCCTGGTGGAACAGCATGTCCCGCCGGCTCTCCGGCACGAAGGCGATGCCGGCGCGGCGGGCGTCGGCGGTGTTGTGGAAGCTCTTCGGCTGGCCGGCGATGACCAGCCGGCCCTGGTCAGGCGCGAGCTTGCCGAACAGGATGCGTGCCAGCTCGAGTTGTCCGCAACCCATGAAGCCGTAGACGCCGAGCACCTCGCCGGCGCGGACCGCAAACGACACCTGCTTCAGTCTGCGCGCGAGCGACAGCTGCTCGGCCGCGACCACCACGGGCTGGTCGGCCGGGGGCGCGGAGAGGGTGATGTCGTGGGTGTAGGTCTCCTCCAGCGCGTCGCGGCCCTTGCCGATCATGGCCTCGATCAGCGCCGCCTTGCTGGTCGCAGCGGCAGGTGTCTCCATCACCTTGCGGCCGTTGCGGAACACCGTGACCTGATCGGAGATCAAGAGGATGTCCTCGATGAAGTGCGAGATGAAGACGATGCCGGTGCCCTGGTCGCGCAACTTGCGCAGGGTCGCGAACAGCAGCTCCACCTCGGGTGGCGACAGCGCCGAGGTCGGCTCGTCCAGGATGATGATGCGGGCGCCGGAGAACAGCACGCGTGCGATCTCGATCAGCTGCTGCAGCCCGATCGGCAGATCGCCGAGCCGGGCCATCGGGTCGGCGTCGATGCCGAGCTTCTTGAGCTGCTCGGCCGCCTCGCGCGCCATGCGCCGCCACTGCACGAGGCCGAAGCGATTGGTGGGCTGGGTGCCGAGGAAGACATTCTCGGCCACGGTGAGATCAGGCGCGACCGAGAGTTCCTGATGCACCATCGCAATGCCCGCGGCGCGCGCGTCCCGGGTCGAGCGGAAGCGGTGCTCGTGGCCGTCGAGCAGGAAACGGCCGGAGAAGTCCGGGTGCACGCCGGCGATGATCTTCATCAGGGTGCTCTTGCCGGCGCCGTTCTCGCCGACGAGACCATGGATCTCGCCGGGGAGAAGCGTGAAGTCGACGCCACGCAGCGCCGTCACGCCGCCGAACGCCTTGGTGATGTCCTGCAGCTCGAGAAGCGGCGTACGGCTCTGCGTCATGCGACCCACTCAGATCAGGAAGTGATCCTCCATCCATTTCATCCCGGCCGCGTTGTTCTTGGTCACGACGGGACCATCGGTGACGACGCTCTTCGGAATGCCCTGGCCGCTCTTCTCGCCGGCGGTGACCGCGGCGACACCGGCGACGATGGCGCCGCCATGGATGCGGCAGGAGGGATTGCGCACGGTCGCGAACATGTGACCGTCGCTGACCGCCTGGATCGCCGGCGGCATCGCATCCACACCACCGATCAGGATGTTGGTGCGGTTATGCGCCTTCATGATGTTGTAGGCGGCGAGCGCCATGTCGTCGTTGTGGAAGAATGCCGCATCGATCTGCGGATATTTGGTCAGATAGGTCTCCCACAGCCGCGCCGTCTTGGCGACGTCCCAATCGCCCGGCTGGGTGTCGAGCACTTCCATGTTCGGGTATTGCTTGATCACCGAGTTGAAGCCCTTGGCGCGGCCCTGCGCACCGGTATGACCGAGCGCGCCCTGAGTCATGATGATCTTGCCCTTGCCGTTCAGGGCATTGACCAGCGCCTGTGTCACCGAGGCACCCATGAACTCATTGTCGGGGGCGAGGAAGGAGTGCACGTTGATCTGGTCCAGCGGCGCGATCAGCGTGTCCATGTCGATGACGGGGGTGCCGGCATCGATCATCTTCTGCACCGGCTGGGTCAGCGTGCCGATGCCGAAGGCCTGGATCGCGACGAAATCCCATTTCTGCGAGGCCATGTTGTCGATCGCGGCGCGCTGCTTCACCGCATCGAGCTGGCCGTCGAACCAGGTGACCTCGACATTGAACAGCTTACCCCAGGATTCTGCGGCCTGCTTGCCTTGCGCACACCAGGTCGCCTGCAGGCCGGCATTGGAAAATGCCGCCTTCAGCGGCTTTTCGGAGCGGTTCAGCTCGGCTGCGAGCGCCGGGTTGATGCCGAAACTGCCGAGCAGGGCCGCCGCCGTGCCCGCGGCAGTGGCCGCCTGAAGTAGATCGCGTCGCGTCGTGGATTTTTCCGTTCCGGACATTAAGCGCTCCCTGTTCCCACTGTTCGTTCGGCGGTGTCATTGATCGCACCGCCACAACAGGGAGTGTTTCACAACGCGTTGCATCCGGCTACAGCCGGATGTTGTGCGCTGCATTCACATTCGTCGGAGATCACGCAGCCGCCGAGATGCTGGCGGAAGAAATCCAGCACGGCGGCATCGAAGGTCTTATGGAATGCCGCGCGATCGAAGCCCGGCGCATCCGCGCATACTTTGGGTGCCAGCGTCGTGAGGGCTGACGGGCAAGGGATTTCGAGCTCTGCCCATCCGGCGGCACGAGCGAGCGTCGGTACGATACTGACAGCGATCGTGGCGCGCGCATCTTATGCTCTGCATTTCATGTCTTGATAAAGACGCGCGGGGAACGACCGAACGCATCGATGGATGGCCGAGCGCAGGGATTGGAATCGAAGAGGATGTGGAAAAGAGCAGTATGCGAATGTGAGCGCGGGATGCATTCACATGGCGTTCACAGGCCATCGTCCATATGCGACGCGGCGCAATCCAATCTCGTCCTGCTCAAAAAAAATGAGCAGGGCAGCGGGCCCTGCTCGGAAAATTGTGTCGACCCTTTAGTAGTCCCGCTAGTTCAGATTTGATCTTCTTTGGCGGGGCGACGCTGCTTTTGCGCGCCAGGGTTCCTCCCGAGACTTGGACCACCAGACTTCGGCGAGCGCGTCAGCCTGAGCCCGAATTGGTAGACGATCTTTTTACGCTTGTCATCCTTTTCGGCAACGATTGTTCAAAATTCGCGCAGTTTGCGAAACGATCGCGAAGCAGGCGCGGGACAAAATATTTCAGCTGTCACATCACTTATGGAAAGGTAATATCGTAGCGCAACTCGGCCCGCGATCGGCGCGGGAATAATTTCAAGGCAGACGGCGGGCGACTCGCGTGGCCGCGCTGCACCGGTCACGCCTCAAAAGTCGCTCGAGATGCGACACGACCTCGACTCGTTGTCCTCCCGGGCGTACGACAGACACGTTGAATTGGTGGACTTTGATGCGGCAGCGGCTGCGCGGATTTTTTCCGATCCTGCTGATCGCGCTGATGGTGCAAATTTTCGCACCGATCGGCGCGACCTGGACGGCTGCGATCGCCGCGGCCGATCCGCTGCGTGGGCTCGAGATCTGTCATAGCGCTTCGGGCGGCGCTCCCGCTGGAGACGATCAGGGCAGACAGCACGCTCACGAGGCCTGCGTCCTCTGCTGTGTTGCGCAGGCTGGTGCCGCGCTGGATACGCCACGACCCGCCGTCTTCGCCGTTCCCATTCTCGAAGCCCGTCGCGTCATCTGGCATGCCGGCGCATTTGTGCGCACGGCGCCGCGCATCGGCTCCAATGCGAAAGCCCGCGCTCCGCCGGCCGCGGCCTGAATTCGTTCTGCCGACGACTTAGTTTCTCTTCCGCGTTCTGAATGATCTCTCGGCTGGCCCGTGCGTGGCTGCCGGCGGATTCACGTGCATGCAAGGATAATCACGATGACCCTGTTCAAGCAGACAATGCTCGCTTTTGTTCTGATGCTGGCCGGACTGTCGGTCGCCCGGGCCGACGAGGTGAAGGCCGGCGATCTCGTCATCAGCCAGGCCTGGAGCCGGGCGACGCCGGGCGGCGCCAAGATTGGAGCCGGCTATCTCACCATCGAGAACAAGGGCGCTGTGGCCGATCGGTTGGTCGCCATCTCCAGTGAGGCAGCCGGCAAGATCGAAGTTCACGAGATGGCGATGAACAATGGCGTCATGAAAATGCGCCCGCTCGACAAGGCGCTCACCATCGACCCCGGCAAGACCGTGACCCTGGCGCCGGGCGGCTACCACCTGATGATGATGGACCTCAAGGCGCCGTTGAAGCAGGGCGACAAGGTGCCGTTGACGCTCGAATTCGAGAAGGCCGGCAAGGTCGCGGTCACGCTCGACGTCCAGGGCGTCGGCGCGAAAGGCCCCGGTGGCGGCGAGAGCGGCGGCGGCATGATGAAGAAAATGCCGGACAAGTCGGGAATGAAGATGTAGCGGCAGCGTTCTTCAGTCTGAGGCCCAAACTCCGATGTTACGCGACGACGCCATCTCGATGCGAAAGGCCGCCCTTGGCGGCGGGTTCCGCATGGGCGTCGTCGCCGCGATCCGGCGGCGCTCGGAATGGCTGCTGCCAGTTGCGTTGTTGGCGCTGCTGCTGCAGATCGCCGCGCCGATCGCCGCAAGTTGGTTCACGGCGGCCGCGCTCGCCGATCCGCTGGCTATCGCCGAAATCTGCCATAGCGATCCCGACGCCGCTCCCGCCGATCAAGGCCACGACCGGAATGCCTGCGCCGTCGATTGCCTGATCTGCTGCGTGTCGCATGCGGGCGGCGTGCTCGATGCACCGCAGGCGCCCACCCTTAGTGTCCCGCGGCCCACGATCAGCCGGATCGCCTGGCTAGGTCATTCGCTCGTCATTACGCGCGTCCGAGCCGGCTCCAATGCCCAGGCCCGCGCGCCGCCATCCTTTTCCTGATCGCATGTTGTCGTGGCGCTTTGGCGTCGCCATCGGGGATTGTTTCAGGAAGGCCGGCCGTGGGTGTCGGCATGGGGAAGGCTTGACATGTTTCGGATTCACGCTCTCGGCGGCGTGAGCTTCATGGCGATGGAGCTCATGCTGCTGCAGCCGGCCACGCCGGCATTCGCTCAAAACGGGGCGAGCGAATTGCCCCCGGTCACGGTCGAAGCGCCGCGCGCGCGAGCCGTGCACCCTGCGCACAAGCCGGCCGCCCGATCCATCCAAGCAGCGGCGTCCCGGCGCCGTGCGGGCTCGGGGGCGGTCGCTTCGCGCTCGATCGCACCCGTGCCAAACAAGTTGGCAACCGGCGTCTCTGAGACCGCGGCCGCCGCGCGCGGCACGCTGGATCAGGCTCCGGCAGGCCAAACCGCAACTACCATCGACCGCAGTCGCATCGAGGACAGACCGGCTTTTTCTGTGGGCGACATTCTGCGCGAGAGTCCGGGCATATCTCTGAAGCAAGGCAATGGACCTCGCGATCTAGGCATCTCGATCCGTGGCTCCAACGCCCGTAACGGGTTCGGCATCCGCAATCTCGTAATATTCGAGGATGGTTTTCCGGTGACACAGTCGGACGGCCTGTCACGCAGCGATCTCATCGATCCGCATGCCTATGGCGCTGTTGACGTGATCCGTGGCCCCTCGTCGGCGCTCTATGGCAATTATGCCACCGGTGGCGCGATCAACTTTCGTACCCGGTCAGGCGGTAGCATCAATGGTGCGGAACTTGGCAGCGAGGGCGGAAGCTTCGGATACCTCAACAATTACATGACGATCGGCAAGAAGGTCGGCAATTTCGAGGGATCACTGTTTGCAAGTGACGCGCGCGGCGACGGCTTTATCGGAAACAGCTGGTTCAACACCCAGACCGTCAATTTCCTCGGTACATACAAAGCGACACCCGACGACCGCTTCACTGTCAAGATCATCAACAACGATCTGTTTACACGATTGCCAATCAGGCAGTCGCTGAATCAGTACGAGCAAAATCCCTATCAACAGGGCTGTGCAACCGGCGCGACAGCCGCCGCGGGGTGCGGTACCGTCACGTTGTTCAACAACGGCTTCAACGCGGCAGCGGGCACCGACAAGGAGACTGCGGCGCAAGCGGGCCTCGGGCGCGACGACCGGCGAACCATCGTCGGTAGCCGCTGGGAGCATGATTTCGACAACAACACGACTTGGCGCAACCAGTTTGTGTTCGACGATCGCGACATCAATCAGCCGACGGGGTCGACCAGCGCGATCGGAGACTTCCCCTCATACAACTACATGAGCGATATCACCAAGCGGGGCGAGATCTTTGGCCTGGATTCCACCGCATTCTTCGGCGGGTTCTACAACACGCTGACGGCTTGAGCGATACCCGTAACGTGATGCCCGGCGGTAACGCAACGCTCGGTCGCCTATCAAGCAATCTGTTCAGTGAGACGACGAACTATGGCGTGCGGGCGCGTGAGGAGCTGAAGCTTACATCGGCCCTGACTGCCGTCGCCGGTATTGGCTGGGAAACGACGCACCTGAAGGGCACCAACACAGCTTACACTTACACCGGTCCCGACGGCATAACGACCGCCGCGTTGACCTCCGCCGACCGGCTGATCGAGAACACCGCACCCGAGTTGGCGCTGCTCTACAAGATGAACAGCGACTGGCTGCTGCGCGCTCGCGTCGCGACGGGATACGGCACGCCGCAGGTGTCGAACCTGTTCGTGCTGCCGAGCGGGCTGTCCGGCAACAATACTCAGCTCAATACCCAAACCAACCTCGGTTACGATCTCGGTTTCGATTCGACCCCGAATTGGGCGATGACGCTGAGCGCGACGGGCTTCTACGAGTTCTTCCGAAACGAGATCGTCACCCAGGCGACGCCGCTCGCAGGCGTCAGCTATTCGTTCAACGCGCCGCGTTCCGAACATCGCGGCGTCGAGCTCGCGGCCGACTGGAAGTTCCTGCCGGGATGGCGGTTTACCGCCGCATACACCTATCTCGACGAGGTCTACACCGAATACACCGAGAACCTGACCAACGGCGCGGTGTTCAGTTACGACCGGGCCGGCAACAAGATTCCTGGCATTTCTCCGAACGAGCTGACGGCCCGGGTCGGTTACGATCACGATACAGGGAGATTTGCGGGCCTCGGCGCCTTTGTCGAAGTCCAGTGGAAGGATTCGTTCTACATGGATAACGCGAACCTGCTGAAGGCGCCGGGCTACGAGCTCGTCAACCTGAACGTCCACTACAAGACTGAGCTGGCGTCCGACACCTTCAAGACGTTGAACGTGTTCTTTGAGGTTCGGAATCTGTTCGATCGTACCTATGTCGCATCCGCGAACAATATCGCGAATTCGGTGACGCCGCCGGTCTGCAGAACCCGGCGAGCGTTCTGGCGAACACTACCGGATCGATCTACGCGGGTTCGCCGCGTGCCTTTCTTGCCGGCATGAAGGTGGCATTCCGATGAATGGCAATCAGGGAGCTGGACTTATGTTGCGAGCTTGGTTGTTGAGTCGGGCTGTTTGCGCTGCTGTCGCAGTCGGCGGCCCACGCCCAGATGACTCACCAGCACACCTCCGAGGCTGCATGCGACGGTGTGGAGCTGCGCTGCGCCACCAAGGTCACGCCTACTTTTGCATCTGACGGAACGTTGTGGCTGATCTGGATGGCGGGCGGACGCGTCTCCGTCGCAAACTCGAAAGATGCTGGCCAGACATTCTCAACGACCGTACCGGTGACAACGCAGCAGCTCAATCTTGATTGGGGACCCGATGCGCGGCCCAAGCTGGTGGTTGATCGCAACGGCGGTATCGCCGTGGCATTCTCAACCTTCCGCGACCAGGCCTTCAACGGGCAAGTCCTGATCACGCGGTCCGATGACGGCGGCAGGGCTTCGCGCCGGTGAAACCGATCACCGCCAACAACGAGAGCCAGCGCTTTGAGGCGCTGGCACTCGACGAGGACGGCACCGTCTTCGCTGCCTGGCTCGACAAGCGCAATCGTGTTCCGGCCAAGGCGGCGGGCAACGCATATGACGGGGCTGCTCTGTTCTTCGCAACGTCTCGCGACGGCGGTGCCAGCTATACCGAGGCGAAGATGGCGCAGGATAACACCTGTGAATGCTGCCGGCTCGGCATCGCCTTCGCTGGCCCGGGACGCCCGGTCGTGGTGTTCAGGAACATCTTCGACGGCGGCATACGCGATCATGCCATCACCACGTTCAAGGATCTCTCCACGCCGGGCGAAGTTTATCGGGTGAGCACCGACGATTGGCAGATCAAGGCATGCCCACACCAGGGGCCGAGCCTGACGATCTCACCTGCGGGTGTCTATCACGTCGCTTGGTACACCAATGGCAAGGCCCGTAAGGGGCTCTTCTACGCCCAATCTCGTGACGGGGGCCAAACTTTCTCGGAGCCGATGCCGATCGGGCAGGCTGACCACAATCCGGCGCGTCCTTATGTCCTCGCAACGAAGGACATGACTACGATGGTCTGGAAGGAGTTTGACGGCGAGAAGACCGTGGTCATGCTGATGCAATCGCACGATGACGGACAGAACTGGTCGAGTCCGAAGATGATCGCCAGCACGGCGAACTCCTCCGACCATCCCTTGCTGGTCGCCAATGGCAGCCAAATCTATCTGTCCTGGATGACCAAGGCGGATGGCTACCATTTCCAGCGGATCGGAGACCAATCATGAAGCGTTATCTGCTCGCCTGCGGCGCGGGACTGCTGGTCGCTCTTGCCGTTGGCGCCTTAGCCCAATCGAGCCTTGCTGCGCCGTCGCCGCTAAAGCCGTTCACGCGCGGAAGCTGGCATGGTTGCTGCGCGCTCATGCCGGCCACCCGACCCTCGTTCACTTCTGGGGCGTTACCTGTGGACCCTGCAAGGTCGAGCTGCCGCAGCTTGGAAGCTTCATGAAGGATCATCCCGGCATCGACGTGGTCACGATCAGTGCCGACCTCGTTCCCAACTTGCCGGAAGCGACGCAAGCGATGCTCGACGAATCCGGACTTGGGTTGGCGGAAAATTTCATTTTTGGCGATGGTTATGTCGAACGCCTGCGGTTCGAGATCGATCCGTCATGGCAAGGCGACATCCCGCGTACGATGCTGATCGGACGCGACGGCGTGATTACTACGATCGAAGGCACTGCCGAGCGATCCGAGCTTGACAAATGGTCGGCGGAGCAGGGCGCACGACCATAGCCGCGTAGGTGCGCGGAATGGGCGCAGGGACCGGGCGCGTCGCGGCCACAGGATGTTCGGGCGACTGAGTTCAATGTGAAGCCGACGCTTGGCAGTCAGCTTGAATTTCCCCCGGCCGGACTTTCGTGCTCGCGGCCAAATACACGTTCTGAGGAAAGGGCATTTCATGAGACTTATTCGTCATGGCTTTGCTGCCACGGTGATCGCAGCCGCGCTGTCGGCCACGCCAGCCGGCGCACATGTTCTGCTGGAGAACAAGGAGGCGGCGGTCGGCAGCCGGATCAAGGCCGTTTTCATCGTGCCGCATGGCTGTTCCGGCACCGATACGCTCAAGCTGCGGGTGAAGATTCCCGAAGGCGTGATTGCGGTCGAGCCGGAGCCGAAGCAGGGGTGGAGCGTTGCCACCACCGAGGGCAAATATGCTGCCGCGTACGACTATCAGGGCGGCAAGGTCTCGGAGGGCGTGCAGGAGGTCGACTGGAGCGGCGGCCGCCTGCCGGCCAAAACGCGTGACACCTTCGCGGTCGATCTGGTTCTGACCGATACGCTGAAGCCGAACACCACGCTATATTTCCCGGTGGTGCAGGAATGCGAGCAGGGCGTCAGCCGCTGGATCGAGATTCCGCCTGAAGGCTCCGATCCGCACGCGACCAAGTGGCCGGCGCCGGGCATCAAGCTGCTGCCGAAATCGTGAAGCATATTGTCCTTGGCCTGTTCGCGGTGCTGCTGCTGCTCGCGAGCTTCACCACCAGCGCTGACGCGCATGCGGTGCTGCTGTCGGTCACACCGGCTGACGGCAGCGTGCTGGCTACCCAGCCGCCGATGGTGGTGCTGCGTTTCAACGAGGCGGTGACGCCGGGCGCGGTGATGCTGATCGATGCGCAGGGGCGAACGCGCGACGATGCGCAGGTCAACGCCGCGGGCGACACCATCAATATGGCGCTGCCATCAGGCCTGCCACAGGGCAGCCAGGTCGTGAGCTACCGCGTGATCTCGCGGGATGGCCATCCGGTGGCGGGATCGATGGTGTTCTCGATCGGTGCGCCCAGCGCCACGGTGGCGCCGGGCGGCCGCGATCTCTGGCGCGACGGCCTGATCTGGCTGGCGCGCGTCGGGCTCTATATCGGCCTGTTCGCGGGCATCGGGGGCGTGTTCTTCCTGCGCCGGATCGCATGGGTCGCGTCGGCACAAGCAAGCGTGCTGGTTGCGCTGGTGATCGGACTTGCGGCGGCGGTTGCATCGCTCGGCCTGTTGGGCCTCGACCTGCTCGGCTTGCCGGTATTGGCGCTGTTCACCGCCGCGCCGTGGGAGGTCGCGGCGGGCACCGGCTTTGCCGTCTCGCTGCTGATCGCAGGCACCGGTATGATTGTCGCCACCGCGGCGCTGCGGATCAGCGATGACGTGCTCGCACGCGCGCTCGCCGCGATCGCGCTCGCCGCGAGCGGCCTGACGCTGGCCGTGAGCGGCCACGCCGCCACCGCTTCGCCCGAGCTGCTCGCTCGCGCGGCGATCCTCATTCATGGCAGCGCCATCGCCTATTGGCTCGGCGCACTGGCGCCGCTTGCGATCCTGGTCGGGAGGGCGAAAGGCGACGCCTTGCCGGCCTTGAACCGTTTTTCTCGCATCGCCGTGCCGGTGGTCGCACTGCTGGCGCTGTCCGGACTTGCGCTCGCAATCGTGGAGCTCGAAACGCCAGCCGCGCTGGTCGAGACCACTTACGGCCTCGTTCTCCTTGCCAAGCTCGGGCTCGTCGCCGCCTTGCTGGCGTTAGCAGCCCTGAACCGCACGCGGCTGACGCCCGCGCTGGCTGCCAAACCGGGTGTGTCACGAACCGCTACGGAGGTCGATCCTGCTGGAATGTGCCACAGCGCTGGCGATCCTGGCCGTGGTCGCCTTGTGGCGCTTCACGCCGCCGCCGCGCAGCCTGCTGCCCGAGACGCCGCTCGGCGTTCACATGCATAGCGACAAGGCCATGTTTCAGGTGCTGATCTGGCCCGGCACAGTGGGGCAGGACGATTTCGTGCTGCAGCTGATGAATGACGACGGCACATTGCTCAAAGCCAAGGAAGCGAAGCTCACCTTGAGCCTGCCCGGACGCGGCGTCGCCGACATGGAGCACCAGGCCACGCGCGGGCCCGACGGCTACTGGCACGTCAAGAAAGCGCCGCTGCCGCTGCCCGGTCGCTGGCACATGCGGATCGATGCGCTGATCGGTGATTTCGACGAGATCAGCCTGGAAGATGATGTCGACATCGCGCCGCCATAGAACCACGGCGAGACCTGTTCATCTACGGGTCCAGCGGAACCGGCAAAATGATTGAAGAAACGAAAGCTTAGCTGGTTTTTCTCAACGATAGTCTTGTGTTTTGCCGCCTGATCCGCTTTGACTGCGCTGCCAAAAGCGAATCTCAAGGCTTCATCCCATGCGATTGACGCGGTTTTTCCTGCCGATCCTGAAAGAGAACCCGAAGGAAGCCGAGATCGTCTCGCATCGGCTGATGCTCCGCGCCGGCATGCTGCGGCAGGAGGCGGCTGGCATCTATGCCTGGCTGCCGCTGGGCTTCCGGGTACTGAAGAAGATCGAGCAGATCGTGCGCGAGGAGCAGGACCGCGCCGGCGCGCTGGAGCTGTTGATGCCGACCCTGCAGCTCGCCGACCTCTGGCGCGAGAGCGGCCGCTACGATGCCTATGGTCCGGAGATGCTGCGCATCACCGACCGTCACAAGCGCGAGCTGTTGTACGGGCCGACCAACGAGGAAATGATCACCGAGATCTTCCGCGCTTATGTGAAGTCGTATCGCAGCCTGCCGCTCAATCTCTATCACATTCAGTGGAAGTTCCGCGACGAGCAGCGCCCGCGCTTCGGGGTGATGCGTGGCCGCGAATTCCTGATGAAGGATGCCTATTCCTTCGATCTCGACGAGGCGGCCGCGCGCCGTTCCTACAACAGGATGTTCGTCGCTTACTTGCGCACCTTCGCGCGCATGGGGCTGAAGGGCATTCCGATGCGCGCGGAGACCGGGCCGATCGGCGGCGATCTCAGCCATGAGTTCATCGTGCTGGCCGAGACCGGCGAGTCCGGCGTCTATTGCGACCGCAACGTGCTCGATCTTCCGATCCCGCCCGATGACGTCAATTACGAAGGCGACCTGACGCCGATCATCAAGGAGTGGACCTCACTCTATGCGGCGACCGAGGACGTGCACGACGCGGCGCGCTTCGAGAGCGAGGTGCCGACGGAGCGGCGGGTCAATACCCGCGGCATCGAGGTCGGACAGATCTTCTATTTCGGTACCAAATATTCCGACGCGATGAAGGCGCTGGTCGCCGGGCCCGACGGCGCCGAGGTGCCGATCCACGGTGGCTCCTACGGCGTCGGCGTCTCGCGCCTGGCCGGTGCCATCATCGAAGCGTGTCACGACGATGCGGGCATCAAGTGGCCGGAGGCGGTGGCGCCATTCCGTGCGGTGATCCTCAACCTCAAGCAAGGCGGCAGCGACACCGATGCGGCGTGCGAGAAGCTCTATCATGAGCTGCAGGCCAAGGGCGTCGACGTGCTCTATGACGACACCGAGCAGCGCGCCGGCGGCAAATTCGCGACCGCCGACCTGATCGGCATTCCCTGGCAGATCATGGTGGGACCGAAGAGCCTTGCCGAAGGCAAGGTCGAGGTGAAGACGCGCAGCGACGGCGCCCGCGAGATGATGTCGCCCGCCGACGTGGTGGCGCGGCTGGCAGGCTGACACGCCCGTTCCGCAATGGCGGCCGGCATTATCCACCGGCAGCTGTCGCGCGCGCGGCCAATCCGGCCACAATTGGCCCGAATCATGGGATGATCGAGTGATGGCTGAGACCATGAACGAACCCGTGCACACGCGGCCCTTCGCACCCTTCGAATGGATGCTGTCGGGGCGCTATCTGCGCGCACGCCGGCGGGAAGGCTTCATCTCCGTCATCGCCGGCTTCTCGTTCCTTGGCATCATGCTCGGCGTCGCCACGCTGATCATCGTGATGGCGGTCATGAACGGCTTCCGCAAGGAACTGCTGGACAAGATCCTCGGGCTCAACGGCCATTTGCTGATCCAGCCGCTGGAGTCGCCGCTCACCGACTGGAAGGATGTCGCCGAGCGCATCAGCCAGGTGAAGGGCATCCGCCTTGCCGCGCCCGTGGTCGACGGGCAGGGGCTGGCCTCGTCGCCCTTCAACGCCTCCGGCGTCTTCATCCGCGGCATTCGCTCGCAGGACCTGCAGAACCTGACGTCGATCGCCAACAACATCAAGCAGGGCTCGCTCGAGGGCTTCGACGAGGGTCAGGGGGTGGCGATCGGCAAGCGGCTCGCCGACCTGCTGTCGCTGCATGCCGGCGACATGATCACGCTGGTGTCGCCGAAAGGCGCGGTGACGCCGATGGGCACGACGCCGCGCATCAAACCCTACCGGATCTCGGCCGTGTTCGAGATCGGCATGTCGGAATATGATTCCAGCTTCGTGTTCATGCCGCTGGCGGAGGCGCAGGCCTACTTCAACCGCAACAACGACGTCACCGCGATCGAGGTCTTCACCAACAATCCCGACCAGATCGAGGCATTCCGTAAGTCGGTGACGGAAGCGGCGGGACGTCCGATCTTCGTGGTGGATTGGCGGCAGCGCAACTCGACCTTCTTCAACGCGCTGCAGGTCGAGCGCAACGTGATGTTCCTGATCCTGACCTTGATCGTGCTGGTGGCGGCGCTCAACATCATTTCCGGCCTGATCATGCTGGTGAAGGACAAGGGGCAGGACATCGCCGTGCTGCGCACGATGGGCGCGTCGCAGGGCGCGATCATGCGGATATTCCTGATCACCGGCGCCTCGATCGGCATGGTCGGCACGCTGACCGGCTTCGTCGTCGGCCTCGTCATCTGCATGAACATCGAATCGATCAGGCAATTCCTGTCCTGGCTCACCAATACCGATTTGTTCAATCCGACGCTGTACTTCCTGTCGAAGCTGCCGGCCGACGTCGATTTTGGCGAGACGGCCGCGGTGGTGATCATGGCCCTGACGCTGTCCTTCCTCGCCACGCTCTATCCGTCATGGCGCGCCGCCCGGCTCGATCCGGTCGAAGCGCTGCGCTACGAGTGAGGCTGTTATGGAAGAGCAGGAGGCGCAGGATTCACCGGTCATCTACCTCCACGACATCAAGCGCCAATACATGCAGGGTGAGGTGCCGCTGACCGTCCTGGACGGCGCCAAGCTCGCGCTGTGGGCAGGACAATCGGTCGCGCTGATCGCACCATCAGGCTCGGGCAAGTCCACCTTGCTGCACATCGCGGGCCTTCTGGAGACGCCCGACGAGGGCGAGGTCTATGTCTCCGGCGTGCCGACCTCGCAAATGACGGATATCGAACGCACTCAGATCCGCCGCACCGATATCGGCTTCGTCTACCAGTCGCACCGGCTGCTGCCGGAATTCTCGGCGCTCGAGAACGTGATGCTGCCGCAGATGATCCGCGGTCTGAAGCGGTCGGAGACCGTCAAGCGCGCCACTGAGATCCTGGCTTATCTCGGCCTCGGCGAGCGCATCAAGCACCGTCCGGCCGAGCTCTCCGGCGGCGAGCAGCAGCGCGTGGCAATCGCGCGCGCGGTCGCCAATGCGCCGCGCGTGCTGTTCGCCGACGAGCCGACCGGCAATCTCGATCCCGCGACCGCCGATCACGTCTTCAACGCGCTGATGCAGCTCATCAAGGCGACCCATGTCGCGATGCTGATCGCGACCCATAATATGGAGCTCGCCGGCCGCATGGACCGTCGCGTCTCGCTGGTCGGCGGCAAGGTCGTCGAGCTCGACTAACAGGATACGCGGCTACGGCCGGAGCACCGTCATTTTGAATGGTCCGGCATGCGCGGCGGCATGCACCACTGCGTCATTGACCTGATCGAGGTCGAAGCTCGTGGTTGCGAACTGATCCAACCGCAGCAATCCCGCGCGGATCAGCCGAACCAGTTTCACAGTGGCATCCGGCGGGCACATCCAGACGCCGTGGATGGTGATGCAGTTGCGCATGATCCAGGGATAGGGCAGCTCGAGACCCGCGCCGCCGAGCATGCCGACGCCGCCCATCAGCACCACGCGGCCGTAAGGGCGCACCGTCATCAGCGCCGCGCGCACCACGCGGGTCGGTACCGAGGGCGGCATGATGTCGATCACGCAGTCGATCGGCACCGGTGACGCCTGTCTCATGTGCTCGCGGTCATCGTCCTCATTGCCGGTGAGCTTGACGGTGCGCACGCGATCGCCGAAGCGCCTGACGAGATCGGCCAGGACGGCCTCGTTGCGGCCGGGTGCGACAACGCAGGCTGCACCCATCGCGAGCGCGACCGCGACGGCAGCGCTGCCGAAATTCCCGGTGGCGCCGCTGACCAGCACGGTCTCGCCCGGCTGGAGTTTGGCGGCGAGGAAGCCGCCATAGGGTACGAGCAGGGTGACGAGCGCGCACCATTGCGCGGCTTCGGACTCGGTGATGGCGCCGATCGGCTTGGCGTTCTCGGTCGGCACCATCATCTTTTGCGCGAACGAGCCGTGGCGGAAATGCTGCTGCAGCTTCAGGCCCCCGGGGCCCCGTGCGCTCCAGCCCTGCAGCGTGATGTCGGGCGCGCGAGCGTCGTCGCGCGCGCGGACGGTGGGGTCGCAGAACACCCAGTCGCCGATCGCAAGCTTGGTGGCGTCAGGCCCAACGCTGCTGACGCGGCCGATGCCGCCCGGCCCGGGAATGACGGGCAATTCGAGCAGGTACTTGCGTTCGCCGCTGAAGACCTCGTTGGTGTACGAGAGCATGCCGGCCGCGACGACGTCGACGACCACCTCGCCGGTGCCGGGCACCGGATCGGGAACGGTTTCGATCACGAGTGGCGATCCGAACGCTTTCAGGACAGCGGCTTTCATCATGTTCTCCATCTCAGGGCTGGATGAAAGCAGCCTGACAGGCGGGGTTGAGGTGCAGAAGGCCTGGTATTATCCTGGGATTGGCGAGACCCATCATCGCTGCGCACGCGGCGAGAGAGAGACATATGAGTGATCCTCGGGAGAGGCTGACATGAGCGATCCCCGTCGTGCCGAATTCGGCAATTTCCTGCGTTCGCGCCGCGAGAAGCTGACGCCGCGGGCTGTCGGCCTGCCGAGCGGAAGACGGCGGCGCACCGCAGGGCTGCGCCGCGAGGAGGTCGCCGAGCTCGCAGGCATCGGCGTCGACTGGTACATCCGCCTGGAGCAGGGCCGTACTGTCAATCCATCCGTGACGACGGTCGACGCATTGGCGCGCGCTCTGCGCCTGAACAAGACCGAGCATGCGCATCTGCGTGCGCTGGCACGCGATGCCGACCGCCGACCGTTCACGCGGGAGACCGTGCCGGTGCATCTGCGCAAGTTGGTCGAGAGCCTCAACCAGCCGGCCTACATCACCGGCCGCCGCTGGGACGTGCTGGCATGGAATGCGAGCGCCGACGAGATTTTCGGCTTCGCTCAGTTAGCTGAACATGAGCGCAACACGCTGCTTCTGGTCTTGACCAATCCGCAAGCCCGCGCGCTGTTCGGCAAGACGTGGAAGGACGAAGCGAAGCGGATGGTGATGCAGTTTCGCGCCGCGCATGATCTTTGGGCCGGTGATCCCGCTTTCATCGATCTGCTGACGCGGCTGCGCAAGGGCTGCCGCGAATTCGCAACCTGGTGGGAGGCCCACGACATTCGTGGCGCGGCCGACGGACGCAAGCTGTTGCAGCATCCGAAGAAAGGCGCGCTGCACCTGCAATATGCGAGTTTCCAGGCCAATGATGATCCGGCGCTGAAGCTGACGATCTACACGTCAGTCTGAGGTCGCAGCAGGAGCGAACAAATTTGGCCATGTTCACGTCACAAGCCAAAGTTTCGCGGAACTAATTGTTGCGCACCAGCAACGGGCCCGCCGACAACTGTCGTGCAGTGTTGCCTCCATGTCGCAATATTGCCGATCGATAGCAGCGTCATGATTTCTCCACGCAGATGATGGAACCATGATCGCGCGTCATGCATAGCGTCAACTCGCAAGCACGTCGTGAACCTACAAAAGCCCGAAAGCAAAATTAATTCACGATGGCTGTCGTTCTCGCGAGCTTCGCGAGAGCCTGCTGACGCATCGGCGTCTGAAGCCGCCGGATACTTTCTGAACAGCTCAGGCCATGGGACATTTGGAAAGCAAGATACGGAGTTCGATGATGAAGAAGCTTCTCCTCGCAACGATCGGAGTCGGCGCAGTTGCCGCAGCGGCTCCTGCATTCGGAGCCGATCTCGCCAGGCGAGCGCCTCCGGCTCCCTACACCAAGGCGCCGCCTGCGGTGATGGCCACGGTGTATGATTGGAGCGGCTTCTATCTCGGTGCCAACGCCGGCGGCGGCTCGAGCCGCAATTGCTGGGGGCTCGCCGCTGGTGGTGGCGAAGGCTGCAATAGCGCCAGCGGCGCGGCCGTCGGCGGTCAGGTCGGCTATCGCATGCAGATGTCGAACTTCGTCGTAGGCGTCGAAGCTCAGGGCGATTGGGCCAATTTCAGCGGCAGCAACCGGAACCTGATCGATCCGGCCGTCACCGATCGTTCGCGTCTGGATGCGTTCGGCCTGTTCACCGGTCAGGTCGGCTACGCCTTCAACAATGTGCTCGGTTATGTGAAGGGCGGTGCTGCCGTCGTCGACGACAAGTACAACACGTTCACGAGCGCAACAGGCGCGCCGATCAATTCCGCCAACTCGACGCGCTGGGGTGCCACCGTCGGCGCCGGTGTCGAATACGGGCTGTCGCAGAATCTGTCGCTCGGCGTCGAGTACGACCACATCTTCCTCGACAACAAGAATCTGAACTTCGCGAGCACCGCCGGCGCGCTCCCCGCGACCAGCCGCAGCATCGGACAGGACGCCGACCTCGGTCTGGTGCGCTTGAATTATCAATTCGGCGGCCCGGGCCTGTTCCACTAGCCGCGCACCACGCAAAACGGAAAAGCCCGGCATCAGCCGGGCTTTTTTTGTTATGGCGCCATTTCGGCGCCCAGTCTTCCCGGAACGCGAACGGATCCGCAGCGGCGCAACGGATTCGGCGCCGGCGGGCGCGGCCGCTGCGGATAGGGACAAGGCCTCGCGCCAAGTCTGCAAGAAATGCACTTGCGTCAAATAATTCTCCGAGCAGAACTCGCGTCCGGCGCCGCCCGGCTGCCATGTTCAAACGCCGCAAAAGCCGCACGAAAGTTTCATTCCCTGTGCAGTTCGCTACGGAACGATTGGGGCTGCAAAAGTTCCATCAACTACTTGTGAAATCACGTGGAATTCCGCGCGTCCGACTGCCGTCCTTTCCCGTCTCAGTGTGACCGTCAGGCTACAGCAATTGTGGCCGAGATCGTTAAGAGGGGCATGTCACGGCCTGGGGGCCTCAGACAGGAACTGGACTTAACGTATGAAGAAACTTCTGTTGATCACGACGGGACTGATTGCGCTTGGCTCGGCCGCGCAGGCTGCGGATCTTGCCGCGCGTCCGTACACCAAGGCGCCGCCGATGGTGGCCGCTGCGATCTACGACTGGAGCGGCTTCTACATCGGTATCAACGGCGGCGGCGGCTGGAGCCACGACAGCTGGAGCGTTCTTCGGCGGCTTGCGCGATGGCTCGCAACGATGCGTCCGGCGGCACCGTCGGTGGCCAGATCGGCTATCGCTGGCAGACCGGCCCGGTGGTGTTCGGCGTCGAAGCTCAGGGCAACTGGGCCGATCTCTCGGGCGACAACGTCAGTGCGCTGTTCACCGGCGTCACCAACCACACCAAGACCGACGCGTTCGGCCTGTTCACCGGCCAGATCGGCTATGCCTGGAACAACGTGCTGCTGTACGCCAAGGGCGGTGCGGCCGTCGTCGACAACAAGTACGATATCTACTCGACTTCGCCGGTGCCAACCTGGCTCGACCAGCGACACCCGCTGGGGTGGCACGGTCGGCGCCGGCCTCGAGTACGGCTTTGCGCCGAACTGGTCGCTCGGCTTCGAGTACGACCACATCTTCCTGGGTCGCCAGAACTTCACCTTCGGCTGGCATCGAGGTACCGACAGCATCAAGCAGGACGTCGACCTGTTCACGGCCCGCCTGAACTACAAGTTCGGCGGCCCGGTGATCGCCAAGTACTGATCTCTATCGTTTCCTTACGGCGGATCGAAAGGCCCCGGCGCGCTCGGCGCCGGGGTTTTTTCATGTGCGAACGGCGAGCCGAATCGACTCGTATTAACCACGTGATGGCACGGCGCCAGGTGGCGGGTGCAGGACGCTTGACCCGAGAACAAAAAAGGAACAATGTTCCTCGTATGTTCTTACTCAGGGAGGTCGCGATGCTGAAGATCTTTGTCGAGGAAGCCGCTGCGCTGGCGTCGATCACGCTGTTCGTCGGCATGATCGCGCATATGGGCGCAAATCATTCCGCAGCTTTGATTTTTCGTCGCTTATGCCGAGCTAGCGTGGCCTGTTGAAAAGCCGGACAGCGGTGCGGCCGAGGCGGACTCCAGCGTCGCGACTCGCCGGTATCATGAGGTCGCGAGTCGGCGGGAGCAGGCAGGCGGAGTAGGCTTGCTCGGAGCTTCCGGCGCTTCGCCCCTGACCCCACAAGCATCAAGGCGAGCATGTCCAGCGCCGGATTCGTCCATCTCCACGTCCATTCCGCCTATTCGCTGCTGAAGGGCTCGATCAAGATCGCCAAGCTCGGCGAGCTTGCCAAGGCCGACCAGCAGCCGGCGCTGGCGTTGACCGATACCGACAACATGTTCGGTGCGCTGGAATTCTCCGACAAGATGGCCGGCTACGGCATCCAGCCGATCGTCGGCTGCGAGCTTGCGGTCGATTTCGGCGACCTGGATCCGAACGCGCGCAATGCGAGCGCGATGGTCACGCCGTCGCGAATCGTCCTGCTGGCCGCGCGCGAGGAGGGCTATCGCCATTTGATGCGGCTGAACTCGCGCGCCTTCCTGGAGACGCCGACGCATCAGGCGCCGCATATCAAGTTCGACTGGCTGACGGAGGGCGTCGATGGGCTTGATCGCGCTGACCGGCGGCCCCGACGGCCCGATTTCGCTGGCGATCCAGCACGATCAGGCCGCGTTGGCGGGGCAGCGGTGCGAGCGGCTGGCAGGCCTGTTCGGCGACCGCCTCTATGTCGAATTGCAGCGCCACAACACCGACCGGGAGCGTCGCGTCGAGAGCGGGCTGATCGACATCGCCTATGCCAAGGGCCTGCCGCTGGTCGCGACCAACGAGCCGTATTTCGCCACTGCCGACGATTACGAAGCGCATGACGCGCTGCTGTGCATCGCCGGCGGCCATCTGATCGCCGACACCGAGCGCGAGCAGCTGACCTCCGATCACCGCTTCAAGACCCGCGCCGAAATGGCGGTGCTGTTCGCCGACATTCCGGAGGCGCTGGCCTCCACGGTCGAGATCGCCGAGCGCTGCTCGTTCCGGCCGCGGACGCGCAAGCCGATCCTGCCGCTGTTCACCGTCGGCGCCGGCACCGATGCGGCGGATGCCGCCAGCGCCGAAGCGGCCGAGCTGAAGCGGCAGGCCGAGGAGGGCCTGCGAACGGCGGCTGAAGGTGCATGGTCTCGCGCCGGGCATGACCGAGGAGGAGTACCAGAAGCGGCTGGCCTTCGAGCTCGACGTCATCATGCGCATGAAATATGCGGGCTACTTCCTGATCGTGTCCGACTTCATCAAATGGGCCAAGGCGCAGGGCATTCCGGTCGGGCCCGGGCCGCGGCTCCGGCGCCGGCTCGCTGGTCGCCTGGGTGCTGACCATCACCGATCTCGACCCGATGCGGTTTGCGCTGCTGTTCGAGCGCTTCCTCAATCCCGAACGCGTGTCGATGCCGGACTTCGACATCGACTTCTGCCAGGACCGCCGCGGCGAGGTGATCTCCTACGTGCAGCAGCGCTATGGCCGCGACCAGGTGGCGCAGATCATCACCTTCGGCACGCTGCAGGCGCGCGGCGTGCTGCGCGACGTCGGCCGCGTGCTGCAGATGCCCTATGGCCAGGTCGACAAGCTGACCAAGCTGGTGCCGCAGAATCCGGCCGCACCGGTGACGCTGGCGGCCGCGATCGAAAGCGAGCCGAAGCTGCAGGCGTTCCGCGAGGAAGACCCGGTGGTGGCGCGCGCCTTCGACATCGCGATGCGGCTCGAAGGCCTGACCCGCCACGCCTCGACGCACGCGGCCGGCATCGTGATCGGCGATCGTCCCTTGAGCGAGCTCGTGCCGCTCTATCGCGATCCGAAATCCGACATGCCGGTGACCCAGTTCAACATGAAATGGGTCGAGCCTGCAGGCTTGGTCAAGTTCGACTTCCTCGGCCTGAAGACGCTGACCGTGCTCGACGTCGCGGTGAAGCTGCTTGAAGCAGCGCGACGTCCATGTCGATCTGGCGACGCTGCCGATCGACGATGCGCCGAGCTATCAGATGCTGGCGCGCGGCGACGTGGTCGGCGTGTTCCAGGTTGAAAGTCAGGGCATGCGGCGGGCGCTGATCGACATGCGGCCCGACCGATTCGAGGACATCATCGCGCTGGTCGCGCTGTACCGGCCCGGCCCGATGGCGAACATCCCGACCTATTGCGCGCGCAAGCATGGCGAGGAGGAGCCGGAATATCTGCATCCGCTGCTGGAGCCGATCCTGAAGGAGACCTTCGGCGTCATCATCTACCAGGAACAGGTGATGCAGATCGCGCAGAAGATGTCGGGCTATTCGCTCGGCGAGGCCGACCTGCTGCGCCGCGCCATGGGCAAGAAGATCCGCGCCGAGATGGAGAAGCAGCGCGTCCGCTTCGTCGAGGGCGCGATCAAGAATGGCGTGCCCAAGGACCAGGCCGACACGATCTTCGAGCTGCTGGCGAAGTTCGCCGACTACGGCTTCAACAAGTCGCACGCCGCAGCCTATGCGCTGGTGTCCTATCACACCGCCTATATGAAGGCGCATTATCCGGTGGAGTTCATCGCGGCGTCGATGACGCTCGATCTGAACAACACCGACAAGCTGTCCGAATTTCGCTCCGAGGCGCAGCGGCTCGGCATCAAGGTCGAGCCGCCGTCGATCAACAAGTCGGGTCCGACCTTCGAGGTCAGCGGCAACACGATCTTCTATGCGCTGGCGGCGTTGAAGGGCGTCGGCCCGCAGGCGATCGAGCTGATCGTCGAGGCGCGCAACAGGGGCGGGCCGTTCAAGTCGCTCGCGGATTTCGCCGCGCGCGTCAATCCGCGCGCCATCAACAAGCGCATCATCGAAAGCCTTGCCGCGGCCGGCGCCTTCGACGGGCTGGACACGAACCGGGCGCGGGTGTTTGCCGGCGCCGATGCCGTCGTCGCCGCCTGCCAGCGCGCGCATGAGGCGGAGACCTCGGGCCAGAACGACATGTTCGGCAATGCCGCCGATGCGCCTGCCGATCGTGCTGCCGAACATCGAGAACTGGCTGCCGGCCGAGCGGCTGCGGCGCGAATATGACGCGATCGGCTTCTTCCTCTCGGGCCATCCGCTCGACGATTATGCCACCGCGCTGAAGCGGCTGCGGGTGCAGAGCTGGGCGGAGTTCTCGCGCGCGGTGAAGACCGGCGCCACCGCAGGCAAGGTGGCCGCGACCGTGGTGTCGCGCATGGAGCGCCGCACCAAGACCGGCAACAAGATGGGCATCATGGGCCTGTCAGATCCGACCGGCCATTTCGAGGCGGTGCTGTTCTCCGAAGGGCTCGCGCAATATCGCGACGTGCTGGAGCCGGGCGCCGCCGTGCTGCTGCAGCTCGGTGCCGAGTTGCAGGGCGAGGACGTGCGCGCGCGCGTGCTGCATGCCGAGCCGCTCGATGCGGCCGCGGCCAAGACGCAGAAGGGCCTGCGCATCTTCCTGCGCGACACCAAGCCGCTGGACTCCATCGTCAAGCGTCTGCAGGGGCCGGAGGCGGCGGCGCAATGGCACGGCGCCAAAGGCGGCAGCTGCTGCGCCCAACGGCGCCCCGCGTCCGGTCGCCGGCGAGGGCGAAGTCTCGCTGGTGATGATGCTCGATCTCGAGACCGAGGTCGAAATGAAGCTGCCCGGCCGCTTCAAGGTTTCGCCGCAAATCGCTGGCGCCATCAAGGCGGTGACCGGCGTGGTCGACGTGCAGACCTTGTGAGACAGCCGGTCTGTCCCGCCGTGCGTCGCCTGATATGGTGATGCGACGCACGCCGGCCAAGCCGGCGGCGGCAACAGCCCGCGCGAACGCTGGCGCATGTCATGATTTGCCGCGTTGGCTCATCGGCTGTTCAACTGCCGTTCAGCCCGCTACACGTTGAATGTGTCCAAGTGTTTCATTGTGCGGGAACAGCCCATGCGCCTGGCCAGGATTTCGTTCGTTTTCGTCGCGTGCATGCTGCTGACCGCCGTTGGGCAGTCCGGAGCTTCCGCCCAGCAGCCGGCGCAGGAAAAGCGCATCGCGCTCGTCGTCGGCAATGGCGCCTACGCCAAGGGCGCCGCTTGCGACCGCGGCCAATGATGCCGGCCTGATTGCGCAGACCTTGCAGGCGGCAGGCTTCGATGTGATCGGCGCCCGCGATCTCGACGGCGATACGCTGCGCAAGAGCTTCCGCGATTTCATGCAGAAGGCGCAGTCTGGCGACAACAATACGGTGGCGATGATCTATCTCGCCGGCTACGGCGTCCAGCTCGCGGGCGAGAACTACTTCATCCCGGTGGATTCCTCGATCAATCGCGACACCGACATCCCGACCGAGGGCCTGCGCATCAGCGACTATATGCACCAGCTCGCCGCGCTGCCGCTGAAGGCAAGCGTCGTCGTGCTCGATGCGGCGCGCCAGCAGCCCTTCATCGAGGGCGGCCAGCCATTGGCCGGCGGCCTCGCACTGGTCGAGTCCGAGGCGAACATGCTGATCGCCTTCAATGCCGCGCCGGGCACGGTCGCGCCGAACGAGAACGGGCCTTATGGCATCTATGCGCAGTCATTGGCCGAGATGATCCGCACCGGCGGGCTCTCGCTACCCGAGGTGTTCGATCGCGTGCGGCTGCGCGTCAATGAGGCCACCAAGGGCGCGCAGGTGCCCTGGGACGACCAGAAGATCCAGGCGCCATTCACCTTCTTCGATCGCGCGCCGGATGCGCCGCCCGCGCAAGGACAGCCGGCGCAGGTGGCGGCGATCCATGATCGGCCGATCCGCGAGCTCGGGGCGCAGGACGCCTATGCGGCTGCGCTCGATCGCGACACGCTGCCGGCCTATGAGGAGTTTCTCTCCGCCTATGCCAGTGATCCCTTGGCCAAGCGGGTGAGGGCGATCGTTGCCGCACGACGCGAGGCGATCACCTGGCGCCGCACCTACCGCACCGATACGCCGGATGCCTATTGGTCCTATCTGAGGCGCTATCCTGACGGACCACATGCCGAGGATGCGCGGCGGCGGCTCGCGATCCTGACCGCGCCGCTGAGCCGCCGCCGTCTTTTGCGATGATCGACTACGATGTGCCGCCACCGCCGCCGGACGAGATCGTCTATGTCGATCGGCCGGTGCTGATGTTCGCCGATCCCGATTTCGGCTTCGCGCCGCCGCCACCGCCGCCGGTTTACTTCCTGCCGCCGCCGCCGCCGGATTTCGTGGTGCTGCCGCCGCCGATTGCGCCAGTCGGCCTGTTTATCCTGCCGCAGCCGCTGTTCGTGCCGATCCCGGTCTATGTGCGGCCGCCGGCCTTCGTCGCGCCGCCGCCGAACAACATCATCTTCAACAACATTCACAATACGACGGTGATCAACACCGTCATCAACCAGCCACCAGCACCGGCCGCAGGCGCGCCGGGCGGTCCGGCGGCGCCCGCGCAAGCTGGTGCTCACCCAGCGGCAGCAGCAACATTGCCTCCGGCCGTCGCACAGCGCGCGTCGCTGATCCAGCAGGGCAAGGCGCCGGTCCCGCCGAGCGCGGCGACCAGCGCTGCGATCAGCTCCGGCGTCAAGCCGGCTGCCCTGGCGCCCGCGCAAGCCAATCGAGCGCCGGGCGCACCGGCTCAGCCGCAAGCCGCGCCGTCTCAAGCGGCGCCTGCGCCAGGACCGTCCCGGGCCAATGCGTTGCCGGTGCCCGGCGCGCATGGCGCCCCGCCGGCGCCTGCGGCATCGACCAATCCGGTGAATCCGCATGCTGCGCTGACGCCGGTCGCGCCATCGCCACAAGGGCAGGGGCAAGCACCGGGACACGGCCAAGTGCCTGCAGGACAAACCCCCGCCGGGCAGCCGATCCAACATCCGGACCACGCTGTCCTTCCCGGTGCAGCGCCGAGCCATGAGGTGAACCACGCGCCCGCTGCATTGCCGGCTGCACCGGCGGCCAAGCCTGTGCCCGGACCGCAGCATCCTGTTGCGCCGGCGGCCGCCGTGCCGGCTCGCCCCGAGCCGCGGTCGCACGTCGCGCCGCCGGTCGCAGCCCGTCCGGCGCCGCCGGCTGCCGTACGCCCGCCGCCGGTCGCCGCGCGACCAGCGCCAGCCGCAGCACGACCTTCGCCGCCACCGGCGGTCGCCGCGCGTCCGGTCGCGCCGATGGTTCGCGCCGCACCGCCGCCTCACGCCGCACCGCCGCCTCCTCGGCCGGTGGCACCGCCGCCGCGGCCAGCAGCACCGCCGCCAATGCCGCATCCGGCTGCGGCGATGGCCCGCCCGGCGCCGCCACCGCCGAGACCCGCGGCGCCCCCACCGCGACCAGCGGCGCCGGCAGCCAAGAGGTGTCCGCCGAATGTCGCCCATTGCTGAGGCGGCTGACGATCTGATCGCTGCGCGTATGGCGCAGCCGCGCCGTACCTCATAAGGGGCCGGCCGCGGTTGCAACCCCAAGCCGTTTTGGTTATTGCCGGCCGTCGCAGGGTGGTCTTTGGGCGCAAAATGTCTGTGCCGATATTTTGCGAAGGCGTGCAGGAAATGTCGGTTGGCAATGTCGTGAGCGCGCTGCGGTGGTGCGGCGCGGTGGTGTTGATGGCCTGCAGCATCGCGACCGCCGCGGCCGAGGCGCCCTCGGGCGCGGAAGGTGTCTATGCATCGGCTCCGCCGCGGCTGCTGCAGATCCGCACCCTGGTCGCCGGCGGCGGCCGCCAGACCTCGACCGGCTCGGGCTTCCTGGTCTCTTCCGACGGGCTTGCGATCACCAACTATCACGTGGTGTCCGACGTCGCGCTGGAGCCGAAGACCTACCGGCTCGAATACACCGCGGCGGACGGCAGCCATGGCGATGTGACGCTGCTCGCGGTGGACTTGCCCAACGACCTCGCACTTGTGCGTGTCGACAAGCACGATGCGCCGTTCTTCACTTTCGACAAGGCGGCGCTCGACGGTACCATGCAGAAGGGCGAGCGACTCTACTCGCTCGGCAATCCGCTCGACCTCGGCTTCACCATCATCGAGGGTACCTATAACGGTCTCGTCGAGCACAGCTATAATGAGCACATCCATTTCACCGGCGCGCTTAATCCGGGCATGAGCGGCGGCCCGGCCGTCGATCCGCAGGGGCAGGTGGTCGGTATCAACGTCGCCACGCGCCGCGACCGACAGCTCATCAGCTTCCTGGTGCCCGCGCGCTTTGCCGCTGCGTTGTTGGCGCGCGGCCGCATGCAGCAGGCGACGCCGGACGATCTGCGTGAGGACGTCACCCGCCAGCTCGGGAGTTGGCGCGCGACGCTTTACGGAGCGCTGGCCGAGCAGGGCTTCCGCTCGGATTCGTTCGGACCATATCGGGCACCGGAAACCCAGGCGCCCTGGTTCGAATGCTGGTCACAGACCAATGCCAGCGCGTCGCCGAAGCCGCGCGCCAGCATCAACACGACGAGTTGCACGGCCGACGCCAGCGTCTTCATCGCGTCCGATCTCGACACCGGCGCCGTCCAGATCAACCATTCCTATTTCAAGTCGATCGACCTCAACCAATTCCAGTTCGCCAATGTCCTGGCGCCGAAAGCGCAGCCTTACCTGCGTCTCGGCGGCCCGTACCGCAAGTGGTACACGCCGCAGCATTGTCACGAGGATTTCGTCGGCATCGCGCCGGCCTCGACCCACCCGCCATTGCGCGTGATGTGGTGCACGCAAGGCTATCGCGAGTTCGCGGATCTGTACGATGTGGTGTTGGTTGCGGTGACGCAGGATCACGGCGACGAGGCGCTGGTGTCCCGCCTCAGCCTGCAGGCGATCGGCTATGACGATGCGATCAAGCTCGGTCAGCGTTTCCTCGAAGGTCTGCAGGTTGTCAGATGATCTGGGTCGAGGTTCTCTCCCGCCACCGCGACGTCACAGCGCGTTTCCGGGTCAACGCGCGCGAACTCACGATCGGCCGCAGCTATGATAACGATGTCGTGGTCGACGATCCCTACGTGGCGGCACGACACGTCAGGGTGTTTCACGACGAGGCCGGCCAGCTCGTGGCCGAGGATCTCGGCAGCGCCAACGGCCTCTATCTCGACCGCGGCAAGAAGAGGCTCGGCCGCGTTGCCGTCGACGGCAATTTGCCGATCCGCATCGGCCATACCTTCATCCGCATCCGCGAGACCAGCCACGCCGTCGAGCACGAGCGGCTGATGACATCGCGGCGCCGCGCCGTGCCGGTCGTTGCGGCGCTCGTGCTCGGCGTGCTGCTGCTCGGAATCGATGCGATCGACCACCTGGTTCGCGCAGACCGGCGAGTCCCATGTGTCGGACTACATGCTTCCTGCGCTGGTGCTGATCGGCGTCGCGCTGATCTGGGTCGGCATGTGGTCGCTGCTGTCGCGGCTGTTCTCCGGCCAATCGCACTTTCTGCGCCATGTGCTGATCGCCGAGGCCGTCGTGCTGGCGTTCTGGCTCTATAGCGAGCTCGCGCAGTTCGCCGCCTTCTCTTTCACCTGGCCGCTCGCCTTCAATGATCTCTACATCGCCAATTGGGTGGCGCTGGCAGCGCTTTGCTTCCTGCACCTGCGCGAGGTCGGCCGCACCCATCTTCTTGCCAAAGGCATTGCCGTGGCGCTGCTGCTGGTCGCGGCGGTGACGGCGCAGATCCTGCAACGCTCGGAGGCGTTCGCGAATTCCGGCCGCCAGACCGCCTCCCATGTGCTGCTGCCGCCGGGGCTGCGGCTGGCTCCGCTGCGGAACGAGACCGCGTTTTTTGCCGATATCGGCAAACTGCGGACGACGGTCGACGCGGATCGTGCGCAGGCGCGGCCTGCGGCCGCAGTCTCGCCGTAGTAGCCCTACCTTGATACCTCTCACGGCGAAGCGCGCCTTCTGACGGGGGAACTCGACCGTGCGGTCGGGTCGGAGGAGGGCGGCAGCGAGGTCCGGGCCAGACTGGAGTGGTGCCGATCCGGCGACGTAGCTGCCGCCTCCGGTTTCCGTGGCCGGAATCGGCCCAATTTTCTTGCGTTGCGCGAAAATCCGGCTATATAGCGCGCCATCTCACACGGAAACATGGCTCTCTTGAGAGGCCGTCCGGTGGCAACCGGGCCGTCAGGCCCTTTTGCTCACGCGTTTCCGGAGGAACCAACCGGAGAATAGATCCAATGGCGCTGCCCGATTTCTCGATGCGCCAGCTGCTTGAAGCTGGCGTGCACTTTGGTCACCAGTCTCACCGCTGGAATCCGAAAATGGCCGATTTCATTTTCGGATCCCGCAACAACATCCACATCATCGATCTTGCCCAGACCGTGCCGCTGTTGCACACGGCGTTGCAGGCCGTCAGCGACACCGTCGCCAAGGGCGGCCGCATCCTGTTCGTCGGCACCAAGCGTCAGGCGCAGGACAATGTCGCCGACGCGGCCAAGCGCTGCGCGCAGTATTTCGTCAATTCGCGCTGGCTCGGCGGCACGCTGACCAACTGGAAGACGATCTCGGCCTCGATCAAGCGGCTGCGTCACCTCGATGAGGTGCTGTCCTCGGGCGAAGCCAATTCCTACACCAAGAAGGAACGGCTGACCCTGCAGCGCGAGCGCGACAAGCTCGACCGTTCGCTCGGCGGCATCAAGGACATGGGCGGTCTGCCCGACCTGATCTTCGTGATCGACACCAACAAGGAAGACATCGCGATCCAGGAGGCCCAGCGCCTCAACATCCCGGTCGCCGCGATCGTCGACACCAATTGCGATCCGAAGGGCATCACCTATGTGGTGCCGGGCAATGACGACGCCGGCCGCGCCATCACGCTCTATTGCGACCTGATCGCGCGCGCCGCCATCGACGGCATCTCGCGGGCGCAAGGCGACAGCGGCATCGATGTCGGCGCTTCTGCCGCGCCGCTTGCAGGAGGAACTGCCGACCGCGCCGGCTGCTGCTGGTTTCCAGGGGCTGCCCGGTCCGCGCGGCACCGCCGACGATCTCAAGAAGCTCACCGGCGTGTCGGGTGCGATCGAGAAGAAGCTGAACGACCTCGGCATCTTCCACTACTGGCAGCTCGCCGAGCTCGATCACGACACCGCGCACCAGGTCGCCGAAAGTGTCGGATTGCCGAACCGGGCCGATGCCTGGGTGGCGCAGGCCAAGTCGCTGGTCGACGCGTAACGACGCGAGCACGAACGCTGTGGCCGGCGTCATACGCCGGCCATCACGACTGATCTACGCACCTGATAGCGGACGGCGGCGAGCGATCCGGCGCGCCGTACTCCGGACGGTCAAGAGGACGTTCAACAATGGCTACGATCACCGCAGCGATGGTCAAGGACCTGCGCGAGTCCACTGGCGCGGGCATGATGGATTGCAAGGCCGCGCTCACCGAGACCGGCGGCGACATTACGGCGGCGCAGGACTGGCTGCGCAAGAAGGGCCTGTCGAAGGCCGCCAAGAAGGCCGGCCGCGTCGCGGCCGAAGGTCTGATCGGCGCGCTGACCTCGGGCAAGAAGGGCGTGCTGGTCGAGGTCAATTCCGAGACCGACTTCGTCGCACGCAACGAGCATTTCCAGGGCCTGGTGAAGATGATCGCGCAGGTCGCGCTCGACGTCGGCGCCGACGTCGAGAAGATCAAGGCCGCCAAGGTCGGCAGCATCACCGTGGAAGCTGCGATCGCCGATTCGGTCGCCACCATCGGCGAGAACCAGACATTGCGCCGCGCCGCGCTGCTCGAGGTCGCCCAGGGCGTGGTGTCGAGCTACGTCCATGGCGCCGTGGTCGAGGGCGCCGGCAAGATGGGCGTCATCGTCGCGCTGGAATCGTCCGGCAAGGCCGATGAGCTCGCCGTGCTCGGCCGTCAGCTCGCGATGCATGTCGCAGCCGCCAATCCGCAGGCGGTCGATCCGTCGGGTCTCGATCCGGAGCTCGTCAAGCGCGAGAAGGACGTGCTCGCCGACAAGTATCGCCAGCAGGGCAAGCCGGAGAACATGATCGAGAAGATCGTCGAATCGGGCTTGAAGACCTACTACAAGGAAGTCTGCCTGCTCGAGCAGGCCTTCATCCACGACAGCGGCAAGTCGGTGGCGCAGGCGCTGAAGGAAGCCGAGGGCAAGGTCGGCGGCGCGATCAAGGTTGCCGGCTTCGTGCGCTATGCGCTCGGCGAAGGCATCGAGAAGGAAGAGACCGACTTTGCCGCCGAGGTTGCCGCGGCCAGCGGCAAGAAGTAACGACGAAGACGTCAGGTGAATCCGGCGCGTGATCGCGCCGGATTTGTCGCGCGGGACAGGAGAGCGAATAGCACATGGCTGAGCCGGTCTATCGTCGCGTCGTGGTCAAGCTGTCCGGCGAATATCTCGCAGGCCCCCATTCCGCCGGCATCGACCAGGCGACCGTCGACCGCATCGCCGGCGATCTGATCGCAGCCCAGAAGCTTGGCGTCGAGATCGCCGTCGTGGTCGGTGGCGGCAACATGGTGCGCGGCGTCGAGGTCTCGGCGCAGGGCATGTCGCGGCCGGCCGGTGATACCTTGGGCATGCTCGCCACGGTCATGAACTGCCTGGCGCTGGAAGCGGCAATCCAGCGCAAGGGCAGCCCGGCCCAGGCACTCTCGGCCTTTGTGATGCCCGAGATCTGCGAGCTGTTCACTCGCGCTGCGGCGCACAAATATCTGGCCGAAGGCAAGATCGTGCTGCTCGGCGGCGGCACCGGCAACCCGTTCTTCACCACCGACACCACGGCGGTGCTGCGCGCCGCCGAGATCGACGCCCAGGCCGTGCTCAAGGCCACCAATGTCGATGGCGTCTACAGCGCCGATCCGAAAAAGGATCCGACCGCCAAACGGTTCGACCGGCTGAGCCATTCGCAGGCGATCGAGGGCGGCTACAAGGTGATGGACTTGACCGCATTCGCGCTTGCCCGCGAGACGTCACTGCCTATCATTGTGTTCTCGATCGCCGAGCCCGGCTCGATCGGCGAGATGCTGCGCGGCGCAGGCCGCGGCACCATCGTCGCGGGCTGACGGCGAAACGGCTGCGCAGGTCGCGCGGGAAGATTAGGGTTTTGCTGAAAGTGCCGCCGATTCTCCAAGGCCGTCGCCTGCGACCTTCGCAGCTGTCGCGAGGCTTGGTTCGAAGCAGCGGCGTCGTAGAAAGGGAAAGCTGATGTCCACGGGCACGTTCGACCTCAACGAATTGAAGCGCCGCATGCAGGGCGCGACCGCATCGCTCAAGCACGAGCTCAGCGGTCTGCGCACCGGTCGCGCCTCGGCCTCGATGCTGGAGCCGGTCCAGGTCGAAGCCTACGGCTCGCACATGCCGCTGAACCAGCTCGCTACCGTCTGCGTGCCCGAGCCGCGGCTGCTGTCGGTGCAGGTCTGGGACAAGTCGATGGTGAAGGCGGTCGAGAAGGCGATCGTCGATTCCAATCTCGGCCTTTCGCCCGCGACCGAAGGTCAGGTGCTGCGCCTGCGCGTGCCCGAGCTGAACCAGGAGCGCCGCAAGGAGCTCGTGAAGGTCGCGCACAAATATGCCGAGGCCGCGAAGGTCGCCGTCCGCCACGTGCGGCGCGACGGTCTCGATACCGTCAAGAAGCTCGAGAAGAATCACGAGATCTCCGAGGACGATCAGGAGCGCATCGCCGCCGAGGTGCAGAAGGCGACCGACAGCGTGATCTCCGAGATCGACCAGATGCTGGCGGCGAAGGAAAAGGAAATCCTGACCGTCTGAGGATGCGCGCGATGTCGAATGCCGCGGCCCCGCGACGGAGGCGTCGGGCCGATCCGACGCCCCGCTGCATGTCGCCATCATCATGGACGGCAATGGCCGCTGGGCTGCGGCGCGCGGGCTGCCGCGTGCCGAAGGACATCGTCGCGGCGTCGAAGCGCTGCGGCGCGTGGTGCGCGCCTCGCATGAGCTCGGCATCCGCTATCTGACGATCTTCTCGTTCTCGTCGGAGAACTGGTCGCGCCCGGCGAGCGAGATCGGCGATCTGTTCGGGCTGCTGCGCCGCTTCATCCGCAACGATCTCGCGACCCTGCACCGCGACGGCGTCCGGGTGCGGGTGATCGGCGAGCGTGAAGGCCTCGATGCCGACATCTGTGCGCTGCTCGGCGAGGCCGAGGAGCTGACGCGTAACAACACCAAGCTCACGCTCGTCGTCGCCTTCAATTATGGCTCGCGGCAGGAGATCGCGCGCGCGGCGCAGCGGCTGGCGCGCGAGGTTGCCGAGGGACGGCGCGACCCGGCGACGATCGATGCCGACGCGATCGGCGGTCGGCTCGATATGCCCGACATTCCCGATCCCGACCTCATCATCCGCACCAGCGGCGAGCAGCGGCTGTCGAACTTTCTGATGTGGCAGGCCGCCTATAGCGAGCTGGTGTTCGTGCCCGATCCACTGGCCGGATTTCGACAAGGCCGCACTCGAAGGCGCGATCGCCGAATTCGGCCGGCGCGAACGCCGCTTCGGCGGCCTCGTGGCGAAAACCGCCTCGTGACCCAGCCCGAGGGAGCAGCATCCGGCAAGGCCGGCGCAGCCACTCAAACGGCGGCGCCGAGCGGGCGCAACCTGATGCAGCGCATCGTGGCGGCCGCTGTGCTGATTCCCGCTCGCGCTGGCACTGGCCTATGCGGGCGGCGCCGCGTGGACCGCGCTTGTCACCGTGGTCGCGATCGGCCTTTACGTCGAATGGCTGATGGTGGTCGGCGAGGTCAAGGCGATCAGCGTCACCGTGAGCGGCGCCGCTGGCGCTGGCGCTGTCTGGTGTCTGTTTGGCGCTCGGTCTGGTGGATTTCGCGGTCGGCGTGCTCGGCCTCGGGCTCGTTGTGGTGGCCGTGCTGGCGATCGGACACCGCAGCTGGGCGGCGGCCGGCTTCGTCTACACGGCCGCAGCACAGCTCGCCTCATACGTCGTCCGCTTCGATCACACGTATGGCTGGTTCGCGCTGGTGCTGGTGCTGCTTGTGGTCTGGGCCAGCGACATCGGCGGCTATGCCGCCGGGCGCAGCATCGGTGGCGCGAAACTGGCGCCGCGCGTCAGCCCGAACAAGACCTGGGCCGGCGCCATCGGCGGCTTCGCCGGCAGCCTCGTCGTGGCCGCGGGATGGGCAGCCGCCGGATCTGGAAAGATCGTGCCGATCATGCTGGTCGGCGCCGTCCTGTCGGTGGCCTCGCAGCTCGGCGACCTCTTCGAATCCGCGGTGAAACGGCGCTTCGGCGTCAAGGATTCCAGCCACATCATCCCCGGGCATGGCGGCCTGCTGGACCGCCTCGATGGCTATGTCGCCGCCATTGTGCTGGCGGCGATTTTGGGCTTGGTGCGCGGTGGCCTCGATGGCGTTGGCCGCGGCCTTATGGTTTGGTGAGCGGTCCTTTCAAGTCTGGTGACACAATGAGCGCAGTTCCTTTGCGGAATAACAAGGCGACGGACGCGGCGGTGCGCAGCATCACGGTGCTCGGCGCGACCGGCTCGATCGGCGACAGCACCATGGATCTGCTGCGCGGCGCGCCGGAGCGCTACCGGGTCGAGGCGCTGACCGGCAACAGCAACGTGCAGGGGCTGGCCAAGCTCGCCCGCGAGTTCAATCCGCGATTTGTCGCGGTCGCCGATCCGGCGCGGCTGAACGAGCTGCGCGAGGCGCTCGCCGGCACCGGCATCGAATGCGGAGCAGGGGAGGGCGCGATCATCGAGGCGGCAGCGCGTCCTGCCGATTGGGTGATGGCGGCCGTCTCCGGTGCGGCCGGGTTGAAACCGGCGCTTGCCGCCGTCGATCGTGGCGCGACGGTTGCGCTCGCCAACAAGGAGTGCCTGGTCTGTGCCGGCGACATGTTCATGCAGCGCGCCGCCAAGGCCGGTGCCTGCATCCTGCCAGCCGATTCGGAGCACAATGCGCTGTTCCAGGCGTTGTCCTCGGGCAATCGCGAGGAGCTGGTGCGGGTCATCATTACGGCCTCCGGCGGACCGTTCCGCACCTGGGCGGCTGCCGACATCGAGCAGGCGACGCTGGCGCAGGCCCTCAAGCATCCGAACTGGAGCATGGGCCAGAAGATCACGATCGATTCGGCCTCGATGATGAACAAGGGCCTCGAAGTGATCGAGGCCTCCTATCTGTTCGCGCTTGATCCCGACGAGATCGACGTGCTGGTGCATCCGCAATCGATCGTGCACGGCATGGTCGAGTTTTCCGATCGCTCGGTGGTGGCGCAGCTCGGCGCGCCCGACATGCGCATCCCGATCGCTCATTGCCTGGGCTGGCCCGACCGCATCAAGGGGCCGTCGGCGCGGCTCGACCTCGCCAAGATCGGCACGCTGACCTTCGAGGCGCCGGATTTCGAGCGATTCCCGGGTCTGCGGCTCGCCTACGAGTCGCTGCGCGACCGGGCATGGCGCCACCACCGTGTTCAATGCCGCCAACGAGGTCGCGGTCGCCGCCTTCATTGCCGGCCAGATCCGATTCGGCGCGATTGCGCGCCTGGTCGAGGCCACCCTTGAGGCCTGGTCGCGCTCTACCAATATGACTCCGCTGAGCTCGGCCGACGATGCCATCGCCATCGACCATCATGCTCGGCAACAGGCTGCCACCCTTCTGCCCCAAATTGCCTTAAAGGCGTCTTAGACGGTTTTGTGGGAGCTTCGGCCCACGCGAGGAAACGGATGACCGAGTTTTTCCACCATATTTTCAATACGTTGAGCCATGGCATTCTCGGCTACATCGTTCCGTTCCTGTTCGTTCTGACCATCGTCGTCTTCTTCCACGAACTCGGCCATTTCCTGGTCGCCCGCTGGGCTGGCGTGAAGGTGCTGACGTTTTCGCTGGGATTTGGTCCTGAGCTGATCGGCTTCAACGACCGTCACAACACCCGCTGGAAAATCTCGGCGATCCCGCTCGGCGGCTATGTGAAGTTCTTCGGCGACGAAGTTCGAGGCCTCGACTCCCTCGGCCGAGGCGCTGGCCAAGATGACCGCCGAGGAGCGCGAAGGCAGCTTCCACCACAAGAAGGTCGGCCCGCGCGCGGCGATCGTCGCTGCCGGTCCGATCGCCAATTTCATCCTGGCGGTGATCATTTTCGCCGGCATGGCGCTGTACTACGGCAAGCCGAACACGACACCGCGGGTCGATGCGGTGCAGCCGGACAGCGTGGCGGCCGCCACAGGGTTCCAGGTCGGCGACGTCGTGACCTCGATCGACGGCCACGAGATCGATAATTTCGCCGATATGCAACGAATTGTGTCGGTCAATGCCGGTTCCGAACTGACCTTCCATCTCAAGCGCGACGGGCAGGACGTCACGCTGAAGGCGGCGCCGGCGCTTGAAGGAGGTCAAGGACCTCTTCGGCAACAGTCACCGAATCGGGGTGCTCGGCATCCAGTACAACGCCAGACCTAACGAATTGCGTTCGGTTCCCGTCGGCTTTGTCGAATCGATCAAGATCGGCTTCGAGCAGGTCTGGTTCATCATTGCCACCACTTTCAAATTCATCGGTTCCCTGTTCGCCGGGGCCGGCAGCGCCGGCGACGTCGGTGGACCGATCCGAATTGCCCAACTGTCGGGGCAGGCGGCGAGCCTCGGGTTCCAGTTCCTGGTGCAGCTTTGCGCGACCCTCTCGGTCTCGATCGGGCTTTTGAACCTGTTTCCGGTTCCGCTGCTCGATGGCGGCCACCTCCTGTTCTACGGGGTCGAAGCGGCCCGGGGCCGTCCGTTGTCGGAGCGGGCGCAGGAGATGGGATTCCAGGATCGGATTGGGACTCGTATTGATGCTGATGGTTTTGCAACCTATAACGATATCCTGCATCTCGCGGGGTCGTGACCTCGGCTTTTTTGTGACGTGGCGGATAGGCAACGATTTGAAACGAAAATGAAAATAGAGGGTGATACGGCGTTGCCGCCTAGGTGAAATTGGCTACAAGCAAAACGACGAATGGGAATTTGCCGGTTCCGTAGGGGTATGGAACCGGCATTGGAATGATAAAGGGCGCGTTGCGCATGAAGTTTGGATTGCGGGTGCGGGGGGGCGTGCTGGCCACCTTGATCATGTTCGCGGTGCCGGTGGCTGCGCCGCTGGCGGGCATGATTTTTTCATCGCCAGCTGCCGCGCAAACGGTGAACTCGATCGAAGTGGTCGGGAATCGCCGTGTCGAGCTTGAAACCATTCGTTCCTATTTCAAGCCTGGTCCCGGTGGCAGGCTCGATGCCGGCCAGATCGATGACGGTCTGAAGGCGCTGATCGAGACTGGCCTGTTCTCGGACGTGAAGATCGACCGGCAGGGTGGCCATCTGGTCGTTCACGTGGTCGAAAATCCGGTGATCGGCCGCGTTGCCTTTGAAGGCAACAAGAAGATCAAGGACGAGCAGCTCACCGCCGAGGTGCAGTCGAAGCCGCGCGGCACGTTGTCCCGTCCGATGGTGCAGTCGGATGCGCAGCGCATCGCCGAGATCTATCGCCATTCCGGCCGCTATGACGTCCGCGTTACGCCTGAAATCATCGAGCAGCCGAACAACCGCGTCGACCTCGTTTTCACGATCGAGGAAGGGCAGAAGACCGGCGTCAAGTCGGTCGATTTCATCGGCAATAATGCCTTCTCGTCCTATCGGCTGCGTGACGTCATCAAGACCCACGCATCGAACCTCCTGAGCTTCCTTGGCGGCGGCGACGTCTACGATCCGGACCGTGTCGAGGCCGATCGCGATCTGCTGCGCCGTTTCTATCTGAAGAACGGCTATGCCGACGTGCAGGTGGTGGCGGCGCTCACCGAATATGATCCGGACAAGAAGGGCTTCCTGGTTACCTTCAAGATCGAGGAAGGCCAGCAGTACCGGGTCGGCTCGGTGACGGTCCAGTCCTCGATCGCGACGCTCGACGGCAACTCGCTGCGCTCGTTCTCGCACGTCAATGTCGGCTCGCTCTACAATGTCGAGCAGGTCGAGAAGTCGGTCGAGGAGATGCAGATCGAGGCTTCGCGGCGCGGCTATGCTTTCGCTGTCGTGCGTCCGACCGGCGATCGCAACTTCGAGGCTCACACCGTCTCGGTCGTGTTCGCGGTCGACGAGGGCCCGCGCACCTATATCGAGCGCATCAACATCCACGGCAACACCCGTACCCGCGACTACGTGATCCGCCGCGAGTTCGACATCTCGGAAGGTGACGCCTACAACCGTGCGCTGGTCGATCGTGCCGAACGCCGGCTGAAGAATCTCGACTTCTTCAAGGAAGTGAAGATCGTCACCGAGCCCGGCTCGTCCAGCGATCGCGTCATCCTGAACGTTAATGTCGAGGAGAAGTCGACCGGCGACTTCTCGGTGTCGGGCGGCTACTCGACCACGGACGGCGCCCTGGCGGAGGTTTCGATCTCCGAGCGCAACTTCCTTGGCCGCGGCCTGTTCGCCAAGGCGTCGGTGACCTACGGCCAGTATGCCCGCGGCTACTCGCTGTCCTTCGTCGAGCCTTATCTGCTGGACTACCGCGTCGCGCTCGGTCTCGACCTCTATCAGCGCCAGCAGCTGTCCAACAGCTTCATCTCCTACGGCACCAAGACGCTGGGCTTCAGCCCGCGGCTCGGCTTCCAGCTCCGCGAGGACCTGTCGCTGCAGCTGCGCTACTCGATCTACCAGCAGGAAATCTCGCTGCCGTCCACGCTGGCGAACTGTAACAACGCTGGCCCGACCGCGGCCAACGGCCTGCTCGCCTTCAATCCGTCACCGGCGTTCGGCGCTGCAAATCCGGGTGACGCTACGACCCAGGCCGCCTTGGCTGCCACCGATGGTCTCGGTTGCTACTTTGACGGCGAAGCTTCGCTGCCGGTCCGCAAGGAGCTGGCGCAGGGTGCTTCTCTGACCTCGGCGCTCGGCTATACGCTGAACTACAACACGCTGGACAACAACAAGAACCCGACCGACGGCCTATTGGTCGACTTCAAGCAGGATTTCGCCGGTGTCGGCGGCAATGTGTCGTACTTGAAGACTGCCGCCGATGCGAAGTACTTCACGCCGCTGGTCTCCGATATCGTCGGCATCGTCCACCTGCAGGGCGGTATCTTGAACAAGATCGGCAGCGACGAGCTGCGCATGCTCGATCACTTCCAGATGGGCCCGAACCTGGTTCGTGGCTTTGCTCCGAACGGAATCGGTCCGCGCGATATCAATCCGTTCGGCACCCAGGACGCGATCGGCGGCACCAAATATTGGGGCGCTTCGCTTGAGATGCAGATGCCGTTCTGGTTCCTGCCCAAGGAAGTGGGTCTGAAGGGCGCGGTCTATGCCGACGCTGGCGGCCTGTGGGGCTACCAGGGGCCGACCTCTTGGGCCGCGACCGGTGAAGTCAACGTTGCGGGCTGCAGACAGCCGACGGCTGCCACCGCGACGGTTCCGGCTAACCCGGGTACCTGTCTTGGTCTGACGTATAACGATCAGAACGTGGTCCGGAGCTCGGTCGGTGTCGGTCTGGTGTGGGCGTCCCCGTTCGGTCCGCTGCGCTTCGACTACGCGATCCCGCTCACCAAGGGTGCGTATGACCACGTGCAAGAGTTCCGGTTCGGCGGCGGCACGTCGTTCTGACGACCGCCTGCCAAGACCGTCACCGTCGGCGGATACAGGTCGCGTGACCACGACACATTGGTGTAAGTTCAAGCTCGGCCCTGGATTCCCAGGGCCGAGCTTTATCTTTTGCGCGCGGTTGAGCCGCGACGGATCGAATGGCGCAGCCGACCTTCTTTGAACAACCCGCTCCGATGACGCTGGCCGCGATCGCGGCCGCGACCAAGGCCACGCTGGTCGATCCCACCAGGGGCGAACAGGTGATCAAGGGACTCGCCTCGCTCGACGAGGCCGGGCCGATGCATCTGGCGTTCTTCGACAATCTCAAATACGCCGACCAGCTTACAGCGACCTACGCCGGCGCCGTGCTGGTCAGCCCGCGATTCGAGGCCAAGGTGCCCGCGCATGTGGCCGTGCTGCGCATTGCACAGCCGTTCCGGGCGTTCGTGAACCTCGCGCGCGAGCTGCATCCCGACGCGCTGCGGCCGACATCTTGGTTCGGCTGCGCGGGCATTTCGCCGCAGGCCATCATCGATCCTACAGCGCGGCTGGAGGACGATGTCATCGTCGAGCCGCTGGCCGTGATCGGCGCCCATGTGGAGATCGGCAGCGGCACCGTGGTCGGCGCCGGCGCCGTGATCGGACCTCACGTCAAGATCGGCCGTGACTGCAATGTCGGGGCGCGCACGGTGATCCAGTGTGCGCTGATCGGCAATAACGTACTGATCCATCCCGCTTGCAGCATCGGCCAGGACGGCTACGGCTTCATCTTCTTCGGCCCTGATGGGCATCTGAAGGTTCCACAGACCGGGCGAGTACTGATCCAGAACAACGTCGAGGTCGGTGCCGGTACTACCATCGATCGCGGCAGCCTGCGTGACACCGTGATCGGCGAAGGCACCAAGGTCGACAACCAGGTGCAGATCGGCCACAATGTCACAATCGGCCGGCATTGCCTGCTGGCAGCCCAGATCGGGCTGGCAGGCAGCCTCACGATCGGCGACAACGTCGCGCTCGGGGCGAAGGTTGGCATCAACAATCACCTCACGATCGGCGACGGTGCGCAGGTCACCGCGATGAGCGGGGTCAAGGACGACATCCCGCCGAACGGACGATGGGGCGGCTTTTTCGCCAAGCCGACCAAGCAGTGGTTCCGCGAGATCGTTGCGGTGGAACGGCTGGTGCGCGATATGACGGCAACTAGCCCGAAGGATGAAGGACAGGAGTGATGGAGGAGTCACCCATCAGGTTTGCGGACATCGACATCAACGAGATTCTCAAGACGCTTCCGCATCGTAACCCGTTTCTCCTGATCGACCGTGTGAAGAACATCCGGGCCGACTATAGCGGCATCGGCGTCAAGAACGTCTCGTTCGCCGAGCCGTGCTTCCAGGGCCATTTTCCGGAACGGCCGGTCTATCCGGGCGTGCTGATGATCGAGGGCATGGCGCAGACAGCCGGAGTGATCGGCATCAAGTCGGTCGAGGGCACCGAGAAGCCGCGCGCGGTCTATTTCCTCACCATCGACAAGTGCAAGTTCCGCAAGCCGGTGCTGCCGGGTCAGACCATCGAGTACCACATGCGCTCGATCGGCCGTCGCAAGACCATGTGGTGGTTCCACGGCGATGCCAAGGTCGACGGCGTGACGGTGGCGGAAGCCGATGTCGGCGCCATGCTGACCGACTGATCGTATCCGCATGAGCAAGATCGACTCCACCGCCCGCGTCGAGGATGGCGCCGTCATTGGCGACGGCACCGAGATCGGTCCGTACTGCGTTGTCGGCCCGAACGCCGTGATCGGCACCAATTGCCGGCTGATGTCTCATGTCCAGATCATGGGCCACAGCACGCTCGGCAACGACAACGTCATCTCGCCCTTCGTGGTGCTTGGCGGCGCGCCGCAGGATCTGAGCTATCGCGGTGAGCCGCACCGGCTCGTGATCGGCTCCGGCAATACCATTCGCGAAGGTGTGACGATGAACATCGGCACCACCAAGGGCGGCGGCCTCACGACGGTCGGCGACGGCGGCTTCTTCATGAACAACGCCCATGTCGGCCATGACTGCGTGGTCGGCAACAACGTGATCTTCGCCACCTCGGCAACGCTCGGCGGCCATGTCGAGATCGGTGACGGCGTCTATATCGGCGGCCTGTCGGCGGTGCACCAGTTCACCCGCATCGGTCACGCCGTGATGGTCGGCGGCGTCTGCGGCGTGCGCAGCGACATCATTCCTTATGGTCTGGTCAACGGCCAGTATGCCGCGCTCGAAGGCCTCAATGTCATCGGCATGAAGCGCCGCAAGTTCACGCGCGAGCGGCTCGCCACGGTGCGTGGCTTCTATCAGAAGCTATTCCACGGGCCCGGCGTGTTCGCCGAGCGGCTCGCCGCGGTGCAGACGATGGCGGGCGAGGATCCTGCGATCGCCGAGATCCTCGCTTTCATCGGCGGCGGCAGGCATCGTGCATTGTGCCTTCCCGAAATCGGTGGGCCTCCAGCCGAGATGTAAAGTGCCATGACGAGTTCGGCACACGAGGTGACGTCTCCGGTCGGCCTGATCGCGGCCGGCGGCGTCATGCCGTTCGCGGTAGCCGATGCCATGATCGCGCGCGGACGCGCCCCGGTGCTGTTTGCGCTGAAGGGCGTCTGCGATCCCAAGCGCGTCGAACGCTTCCGCCACCACTGGATCGCGCTCGGCCAGCTCGGCCGCCTGGCAAAGCTGTTGCGCGCGGAGGGCTGTCGCGATCTCGTGTTCATCGGCAATCTGGTGCGCCCGTCGCTGTCGGAGATCAGGATAGACCTCACCACCTTGCGTGCGCTCGGGCCGATCTGGGCGTCGTTCCGCGGCGGTGATGATCATCTCTTGTCCGGCATCGGCCGCATCTTCGAGCGCGACGGCTTTCGCATGCTCGGGATCAAGGAGGTCGCGCCTGATCTCCTGGTGCCTGCCGGGAGCCTCACGCGCATCCAGCCCGGCGATGCCGTCGCTCAGGACATCGAGAAGGGCCGTGCCGTCCTGCGTGCCCTGGGGCCATTCGACATCGGCCAAGCCGTCATCGTCATCGAGGGGCATGTGGTGGCCGTCGAAGACATCGAGGGCACCGACGGGCTGTTGGCCCGCGTGGCGCGCCTGCGCGAGCAGGGCCGCATCCGCAGCGCGGCAGGTCGCGGCGTGCTGGTGAAGACGCCGAAGAGCGGCCAGGATCTGCGCTTCGATCTGCCGACCATCGGGCCGCGCACGATCGAGGGCGCAGCCGCGGCCGGCTTGGCCGGCATCGCAGTCGCGGCGGGAAATACGCTGATCGCGGAGCCCGAACAGATGATCGCCGCGGCCGATCGCGCCCGGCCTGTTCATCGTCGGTGTGGACGGGTGATGACGCGCATGGCAGGCGGGCAGATGGCGCGCAGGATCGTGCTGGTGGCGACCGAGGAGTCCGGCGACCGGCTCGGCGCAAGGCTGATGAAGGTGCTGCGCCAGCGGCTTGGCGATGCCGTCGAATTCTCCGGCGTCGGCGGCCGCGACATGGCGCGGGAAGGGCTGGTCTCGCTGTTTCCGATCGAGGAGCTCTCGATCGTCGGCTTCTCGGCCGTCATCAAGCAGCTGCCGAAGATCCTGCGGTTGATCCGCAGGACTGTGGACGCGATCGTCGACAGCGCGCCCGACGTGCTCGTCATCATCGACAGCCCCGATTTCACCCAGCGCGTGGCGCGGCGCGTGCACGCCCGCGATGGCACGATCCCGATCGTCAACTATGTCGCGCCGACGGTGTGGGCCTGGCGGCCGGGCCGGGCGCGCGCCATGCGCCGCTATGTCGACCACGTCGCAGCGCTATTGCCGTTCGAGCCTGCAGCCTATCAGCGGCTCGGCGGTCCGCCTTGTACCTATGTCGGCCATCCCCTGATCGAGCAGATCGCCAACCTGCGTCCCAACGCCGAGGAGCAGGCGCGGCGCGATGGCGCGCCGCCGGTGCTGCTGGTGCTGCCCGGCAGCCGCCGCAGCGAGGTCGCCCGGCACCTTGCGATCTTCGGCGAGACGCTCGATCGGTTGCGCGCGCAGAACATCGCGTTCGAAGCGGTGCTGCCGACCACGCCGCATCTCGAAGCCGCGGTCAGGGCAGGGATCGCAAGCTGGCCGGTCGCGCCGCGCGTCCTGCTCAACGACGCGGACAAGCGGGCCGCCTTCCGGACCGCGCGCGCTGCGCTTGCCAAATCCGGCACGGTGACGCTGGAGCTTGCGATCTCCGGCGTGCCGATGGTCACGGCCTACAGGGTCGGCGAGCTCGAGGCGTTCATCCTGCGCCGCGTGATCCGGGTGCAGTCGGTCATTCTCGCCAATCTCGTGATCGGCGAGAACGTGATCCCGGAATATCTGCAGGAAGCCTGCACGCCGGACAACCTCGCGCCGGCACTGGCGGACGTGCTTGCCGATACTCCGGCACGGCAGCGACAGATCGACGCGTTCGCGCGGATCGACACCATCATGTCGACAGGCGCATGCATCGCCGAGCGTCCGCGCCGCCGACATCGTGCTCGAGACCATGCGCAAGGGGCGGCGGGCCGGTTGATCAGGCAGACGGTGCCTGATCGATAGAACCTTTTATTCCGCGGCCACGCGCGCGAGCCTTTGCTTGCCCAACGTCGCGAGGCTGACGACGAAGGCTGCCGTCGCCGTGCAGGCGATGGTCGCGACCATCGGCAGCGACGTCCCGTCGAAGAACAATCCGCCGATGCCGACGATCACGGCACCGCTGACCATCTGCAAGGTGCCGCCGAGCGCAGAGGCGATGCCGGCAATCGGTCCATGGTTTTCGAGGGCCAGCACCATGGTCGACGGAATGACCAGGCCAAGGAACGCAAACGACGCGAACAGCAGCGGGATCAGGACGGCAAGGCTGTCGAAGCCGGCCAGGGTCATCGCCAGCAGCAGCACCGCGACCGATGCATAGATGGACACCGCCGCCATCACCACACGGCCCATGCCGAAGCGCGCACCGAGATGGCTTGCGAATTGCGACGCGCCGATGAAGCCGACGGCGTTGACCGAGAATGCCATGCTGTATTGCGTCGGCGTCAGGCCGTAATGGCCGATATAGACAAAGGACGACGTCGACAGGAACGCGAAGAAGCTCGATATGCCTAAGCCACCGATAAAGGTGAGGCCGAGAAAATGTCGGTCGCCGAGCAATTCGGCGAAGCTGCCGAGCACGGCGCGGAGGTTGCCGCTGATGCGCTCGTGGGCCGGCCGCGTTTCCGGCAGTAGCGACGCCACCAGGATCAACGCGGTCAGTGCGGCCAGCGTCACCGCGACGAAGACGGCACGCCAGCCGAACGGAACGATCAACGCGCTGCCCGTTAGCGGCGCCAGGATCGGCGACACCGAGAACACGAGCATGACCAGCGACATCAATCTGGTGGCCTCGGTTCCGGTATGGAGGTCGCGAATGATCGCACGTGGTATCACGCCCATGGCGGCGGCACCGATGCCTTGAACGAATCGGAACGCGATCAGCCAGCCGACATCGGGCGCCAGCGCGCAGCCGATCGAGCCGGCGATGAAGCAGGCGAGGCCGCCATAGAGCGGAGCCTTGCGGCCATAGACGTCCGACAGCGGGCCATAGGCGATCTGGCACAGGCCGAACGCGATGAAAAAGGCGATCAGGGTCGCCTGGGTCGCCGACGTCGTGGCGTGCAGATCGGCCGATATTGCCGGGAGCGCCGGCAAATACATGTCGATGGCGAACGGGCCGACCGCGGACAACAGGCCGAGCACGACAGCATTGCGGGAAAATGCGGACATGATTTCCACTGTCGGTGAGGACTGATGCATTTCAAAAGAAAATTCCGCCCAAGGAGGTCGGTCCTTGAGCGGAATTTGGTAGCGACCGGATGTCGTGGCGACGCTTACTTGCGCTTGGCGATTTCGACGTAGTCGCGCTTGGTCACGCCGGTGTAGAGCTGGCGCGGACGGCCGATCTTCTGCTGCGGATCCTCGATCATCTCGCTCCACTGGCTGATCCAGCCGACGGTGCGGGCGACCGCGAACAGCACGGTGAACATCGACATCGGGAAGCCCATCGCCTTCAGCGTGATGCCCGAATAGAAGTCGACGTTCGGGTACAGCTTGCGGTCGATGAAGTACTGGTCGCTCAGCGCGATCTTCTCCAACTCCAGCGCGACCTTCAGCATCTGATCGTCGCCATGGCCGGTCTCCTTGAGAACGGCATGACACATCTTCTGCATGATCTTGGCGCGCGGATCGTAGTTCTTGTAGACGCGGTGGCCGAAGCCCATCAGGCGGACTTCGCTGTTTTTGTCCTTCACCTTGGCAATGAATTCCGGAATCTTGTCGACGGTGCCGATCTCGGCCAGCATGTTGAGCGCGGCCTCGTTGGCGCCGCCATGCGCAGGCCCCCACAGGCAGGCGATGCCGGCGGCGATGCAGGCGAACGGGTTGGCGCCCGAGGAGCCGGCGATGCGCACGGTCGAGGTCGAGGCGTTCTGCTCGTGGTCGGCGTGCAGGATGAAGATCTTCTCCAGCGCCTCGGCGAGCACCGGGTTCGCCTTGTAATCCTCGCATGGCACCGCGAAGCACATGTTGAGGAAGTTCTCGGCAAACGACAGCGAGTTCTTCGGATACACGAAGGGCTGGCCGACCGAGTACTTGTAGGCCATCGCCGCCAGGGTCGGGATCTTGGCGATCATGCGGATCGAGGCGATCATCCGCTGCTTCGGATCATTGATGTCGGTGGAGTCGTGATAGAACGCGGCCAGCGCGCCGACGGAAGCCACCATCACCGCCATCGGATGGGCGTCGCGGCGGAAGCCCTGGAAGAAGCGGGCCATCTGCTCGTGCACCATCGTGTGATGGGTCACGGTGTAGTCGAAGTCCTTTTTCTGTGCCGCGGTCGGCAACTCGCCATAGAGCAGCAGATAGCAGGTCTCGAGGAAGTCGCCCTTCTCGGCAAGCTGCTCGATCGGATAGCCCCGGTATTCCAGGACACCGGCGTCGCCGTCGATATAGGTGATCTTGGACTGGCAGCTGCCGGTCGAGGTGAAGCCGGGATCGTAGGTGAACATGCCGGCCTGGGCATAGAGCTTGGCGATGTCGATGACATCAGGCCCCACGGTGCCGCTCAGGATCGGGAAATCGTAGGTCTTGTTGCCGACGGTGAGCGTGGCTGTCTTGCTTGAGGATTTTGCGTCCATCGTGTGGTCCCCGATGAGATCGTTAAGCGGCCCTTGTTCTTGTTGGGAGATGGCAGGCCAAGTGGGCTTTACCTAGGGCCTGTCGCGCAAAATGCGTATCGTATTGCCATGTGCGCTGCAAGATGGGGCAAATGGCGGCTTATCCGGTAATCTGGTCCTTGAGCCTCGCCAAGGATTCCTCGCGTCCGAGCACCGCCAGCACCTCGAAAATCCCCGGCGAGGTAGTGCGTCCGGTCAGCGCGGCGCGCAGCGGCTGCGCCACGGCGCCAAGCTTGAGGTTGTTGGCGTCGGCGAAGGCACGCAGCGCGGCTTCCGTGGCCGGGCCACTCCAGTCGGTGACCGCCTCCAGCGCCCGGTGCAGCCGCCCGATCAGGGCGCGGGCGTCCGGCGTCAGCAGCGCGACGGCCTTGGCGTCGATGGCGAGCGGACGCTCGGCAAAGATGAAGGCAGCGCCGTCGATCAGCTCCAGCAGCGTCTTGGCGCGTTCTTTCAGGCTCGGCATCGCCGTCAGGAGCTGGGCGCGGGTGGTCTCGTTCAGCTTGGGCTTCAGCGCCGCGCCCTGGGGCACGTAATCGAGCACGCTCTCGAAGCTCTTGACCAGCGCTGCATCGTCGGTGTGCCGGATATAGTGGCCGTTCAGGTTCTCCAGCTTGGCGAAATCGAAGCGGGCGGCCGAGCGGCCGACGGCCGGCAGGTCGAACGCCTTGATCATCTCCTCGGTGGAGAAGATCTCCTGGTCGCCATGGCTCCAGCCGAGCCGCACCAGATAGTTGCGCAGCGCCGAGGGCAGATAGCCCATGGCGCGGTAGGCGTCGACGCCGAGCGCGCCATGGCGCTTGGACAGTTTGGAGCCGTCCGGGCCGTGGATCAGCGGGATGTGCGACATCGACGGCACGGCCCAGCCCAGCGCATCGTAGATCTGCTTCTGGCGCGCGGCATTGATCAGATGGTCGTCGCCCCGGATGATGTGGGTGACGCCCATGTCGTGGTCGTCGACCACGACCGCCAGCATGTAGGTCGGGTTGCCGTCGCCCCTGCAGCAGCACCAGGTCGTCCAAATTCTCGTTCTGCCAGACCACGCGGCCCTGCACCTGGTCCTCGATCACGGTCTCGCCGGTCAGGGGCGCGCGCAGGCGGATGGTCGGCTTGAGGCCGTCAGGCGCGTCCTTCGGGTCGCGATCGCGCCACATGCCGTCATAGAGCCGGGTGCGGCCTTCTGCGCGTGCCTTCTCGCGCATCGCCGAAAGCTCCTCCGGCGTGGCATAGCAGCGGTAAGCCATGCCGCTTGCGAGCAGCTGCTCGGCGACCTCGCGATGGCGGCGCGGCGCGACTATATTGGTAGATGACGTCGCCATCCCAATCGAGCTCCAGCCACCTCAATCCGTCCAGGATGGCGTCGATCGCCTCCTTGGTCGATCGCTCCCGATCGGTATCCTCGATTCTGAGCAGCATCTTGCCGCCGCGGCCGCGTGCATAGAGCCAGTTGAACAGGGCCGTGCGGGCGCCTCCGATGTGGAGGAAACCGGTCGGGGAGGGGGCGAAACGGGTGACGATTTGATCTGTCATGGGCAGCGGCAGCAATAAATCTCGGCAAGGGCGAAACGGCGGGGGGTGTATAGCAGGCCCCGCGCATAACTAAAGCCTTCCTTGGGGCAGGTGGATTTGGCAGATAGGCTTTCGGATTCCGACACAGGACGTTCCTTGATGACGACGACAGACACGGCGACGACGGCTGAGGCAGGGCGCGATTTCATCCGCGACATCGTCCAGGCCGATCTCGACAGCGGCAGGCACAAGGTCGTCGTGACCCGGTTCCCGCCGGAGCCGAACGGCTACCTGCATATCGGCCATGCCAAGTCGATCGCGCTGAATTTCGGGATTGCCCAGGAATTCGGCGGCCGCTGCCATCTGCGCTTCGATGACACCAATCCGACCCGGGAAGAGCAGGAATATATCGACTCCATCCAGGCCGACGTGCGCTGGCTCGGCTACGACTGGGGCAAGGACCTGTTCTATGCCTCGGACTATTTCGAGCGGCTCTATGACTGGGCCGAAGGGCTGATCCGCGAAGGCCTCGCTTATGTCGACGACCAGTCGCAGGAGGAGATCCGCGCTCTCGCGCGGCACCCTGACCGAGCCGGGCAAGAACAGCCCGTTCCGGGATCGCACGGTCGAGGAGAACCTGGACCTGTTCCGCCGCATGAAGGCCGGCGAGTTTCCGAACGGCGCGCGCGTGCTGCGGGCCAAGATCGACATGGGCGCCGGCAACATCAATCTGCGCGATCCCGTGCTGTATCGCATCCTGCATGCGCACCATCCGCGTACCGGCGACACCTGGTCGATCTATCCGAGCTACGACTATGCGCACGGCCAATCGGACGCGATCGAGGGCATCACGCATTCGATCTGCACGCTGGAATTCGAGGATCACCGGCCGCTCTATGACTGGTTCCTGAGCAAGCTGCCGGTGCCGTCGACGCCGCACCAGTACGAGATGGCGCGCCTCAACCTGACCTACACGTTGCTGTCGAAGCGGGTGCTGACGAAGCTCGTGCAGGACGGCCACGTCTCCGGCTGGGACGATCCGCGCATGCCGACGGTCGCGGGCTTGAAGCGCCGCGGCGTGCCGCCGGCCGCCGTCCGCGAATTCATCAAGCGCATCGGCGTCGCCAAGGCCAACAGCGTGGTCGATGTCGGCATGCTCGAATTCTGCATCCGTGAGGAGCTCAATCGCACCGCGCTGCGCCGGATGGCGGTGCTCAAGCCGCTGAAGGTCGTGATCGAGAACTATCCGGAAGGGCAGGTCGAGGAGCTCGAGGCAATCAACCATCCCGACGATCCCGCAGCAGGCACGCGCAAGATCGCGTTCGGCCGCGAGCTCTATATCGAGCAGGACGACTTCATGGAGAATCCGCCGAAGAAGTTCTTCCGGCTCTCTCCGGGCAACGAGGTGCGCCTGCGCTATGCTTACTTCATCAAGTGCCGCGAGGTGGTGAAGAACGCAGCCGGCGAGATCGTCGAGCTGCGCTGCACGTATGATCCCGCGACCAAGGGCGGCAATGCGCCCGATGGCCGCAAGGTGAAGGCGACCATGCACTGGCTGTCGGCGTCGCAGTCGAAGACCGCAGAGATCCGCATCTACAATCAGCTGTTCGCCAATCCTGCGCCCGACGCGGCCAATTTTGCCGCCGACCTCAATCCGAACTCGCTCGAGGTGCTGAAGGACGCCCGCATCGAGGCTGCGATCGCGGAGAGCAATTCGGACGCGGCGATGCAGTTCGAGCGGCAGGGTTATTTCGTCAGGGATCGTGACTCGACGCCGGACAAGCTTGTATTCAACCGCACTATCGGCCTGCGCGACACCTTTGCCAAGGAAGTGGCGAAGGGTTGAGGTGACGTGAAGGGACTTAGTCGCTCGTCATTGCGAGCGCAGCGAAGCAATCCAGATTCAAGAAGGAAGTCTAGATTGCTTCGTCGCTTACGCTCCTCGCAATGACGGACGCTGAGAGCGTCACTCCGCGTAAACGGTAGCAAGGTCGCGTCGCCTAGTTGATCACCTCGAGCCCGGCTTCGGTGAGCCGTGGCATGCCATTGCTCAGCTCGACCAGGCCGCGTTCGGTCAGAAGCGACAGGTCGTCATTGCTGACGGGGGAAAGAACCAGGCGCTTGGCGTTGATGTCGCGCAGCGTCCAACGCAGATGGATCGCACGTTCGAGGCCAAGATCGGCGAAGGGATTTTGATGGTCGACCATGGCGCTCTAAGTGCCGGAGGCCGCAAAAGTTCCCACCGCACGGAAAAGTTGCGCGGATTCGCTTTCCGTTCTGCTAGCCCGGGACTGACAACGTCAAGTAGCCTGGAACCCACAGCGTAAGTGTGGGGTAAGCGCGTGGCAGACACCGACCGGCCGCCAGGTCGCCGGCGCGGCATGGCGCAGGGACTCGCCGATGTCTGGCCGCCCCGCGGTGCCGGATCGGCTGGCGGCTCGATTGCGGCAGGCAGCGCGGCGTGGCCACCGATTGCGGCAAAGCTGCAAGAATGGGCGCGTGCGGAGGCGGGAGCCGGGCGCTTGCTGCCTTGGGTGCCGGTCGCTGTCGGCGCCGGCATCGCGCTGTATTTCTCGGCCGATCACGAACCTGTGCTGTGGGTGACGGTTGTTGCCGCGCTGACGCTCAGCCTGGGCGCGGTGCTGCTGCGGCGGCACCGGCTGTTCGTGACAGCGGTAATGGTTGCGGCGGTGGCGGCAGGCTTCGCGGTCGCGACCTGGCGGACCGCCCATATCGGACACACCGTGCTGGCCCGGCCGCTTTATTCGGTCGCGCTGACAGGCTTCGTCGAAACCCGCGACATCCGCGAGCGTACCGACCGCTTCGTGCTGCGCGTCGTCACGATGGAGAGCCCGCGCGCGCACATCACGCTGACGCGTGTGCGGCTGTCGGTGAAGAAGGGCACCGCGCCCGATGTCGGCAGCTTCATCGACGCTCAAGGCGCGGCTGATGCCGCCGCTCGCGCCGTTGCGGCCGGGCTCCTATGATTTCGCCCGCGACATGTTCTTCCAGGGCATCGGCGCCTCCGGCTTCGCGATGGGCGCGATCAAGGTCGTGACGCCGCCGCAGGAAGGCGGATGGAGGCTGCGCTACGCGGCGGTCCTGCAGGACCTGCGTGACACCATCGATGCGCGGATCCATGCGCGCCTGGAGGGCGACGAGCGCGCCATCGCCACGGCGCTGCTCACCGGTCGGCGTGACGCCATCACCGATCCCGTCAACGACGCGATGTTCATCTCCGGGCTTGGCCATGTGCTGTCGATCTCCGGCTACCACATGGCGGTGGTCGCCGGCGTCGTCTTCTTCGTGATGCGCGCGCTGCTCGCGCTGATCCCTGGTCTCGCCGACAGTTATCCGATCAAGAAATGGGCGGCTGCGGCCGCGCTTGCCGCGGCGACGTTCTACCTTTTGCTGTCGGGCGCGGAGGTCGCGACGCAACGCTCCTTCTTCATGACGGCGGTGGTATTGATCGCGGTCATGGTCGATCGCCGCGCCATCACCTTCCGCACGCTGGCGGTCGCGGCATTGATCGTGCTGGCGATGGCGCCGGAGGCGCTGGTGCATCCGAGCTTCCAGATGTCGTTTGCGGCCACGCTGGGACTTGTCGCGCTGGTGCAGATCGGCATGCCCAAGCTGTTTGCCACGCCGGACAGCTCGCGTCGCCGGGCGCATTGCGTTGTGGGGCGGGCGCGAGCTCATGGTGCTGCTGCTGGCCTCGTTCGTGGCGGGGCTTGCGACCACGCCCTATGCGGCGTTCCACTTCCATCGCGTCACGCCCTATGGCGTGCTCGCCAATCTCGCGGCGATGCCGGTGGTCTCAGCGGTGGTCATGCCTGCGGGACTGATCGGGCTCGTGCTGGCGCCGTTCGGTCTCGACGGCTGGTGCTGGTCGCTGATGGGATGGGGAATCGACTGGATGATCGTGGTGACGCACTGGGTCGCCGCGCTTCCCGGCGCGGTGGGCCGCGTCACCGCCTTCGGCGCCGGACCGCTGATCGCGATGAGCCTGGGTCTGATCCTGATCGGGCTGTTGCGCACGCCCTTGCGCTGGTCCGGCGCGATCGTGCTTGCGGCCGGCATCTTCTGGGCCGCGGTCACACCGCTGCCGGACGTGCTCGTCTCCGGCGACGGCCGCAATGTCGCGGTACGCGGTCGCGACGGCCTGCTGCACCTGATGCGCACCGGCAAGGATGTGTTTCTGCTGAAGGAGTGGCTCGCCGCCGACGCCGATGCGCGGCTGCCCACCGATCCTTCGCTCGGCACCGGTGTCTCCTGCGACGAGGTGGGCTGCGTCGCGCCGATGGCGGACGATCGTCTCGTGGCGCTGTCGTGGCGTCCGGACGCGCTGGCCGACGACTGCACGCGCACGGCACTCGTGGTGACTACGTGGCAGGCGCCCAGGGATTGCGCGGCTGCCGTGATCGATCGCGGGCGACTGTCGGAGCAAGGCGTATTGCTCGCGCAGCGGCGCGGTGCATTATTTTCAGTGACGGCCGTCAGGCCGAACGGCATCGTCAGGCCATGGTGGCCGGGCGCGACGGATGCGAATGAATTCGACACCACGCTGACGCCACGTTCCTCATCATCGCGCGCGCCGGATGCTACGCCAGCGGAGGCCGATCAGCAGCAGGAGGATTAGCGAACGTGCCGACAGCTTCGCCTACCCGGGACGAGCCGTGGTCCGACTCGCGTGCTGGAGCCTGACGAAAGCTACGTCGCGCGTCAACGCCGCTCGGGCAAGCTGGTGATTTGCGAGACCAGGAGTTATCACTCAGGCGCGCGGCAGCTCGAAGGTGCCGAGATGATACTCGTCAAGCTCATCCAGCGCGTCCGCCGCGGACAGGGCGCTGGGCGGCTTATGGAGCTGCAGCATCGTGAACTCGGCCTGCGGATATTGTCGCCAGACCGCAATGTCCTCCGCGGTTATCGTGAGCCAGCCAAACCGGTACATGTAACGGCCGGGCTCGGCAACGTGTCCCGTCTTCTGCCAAGTGATCTTCGAAGTGATCTTCGAAGTGATCTTGGAAGTGATTTCCTGTCCGGCCGGTCTTTGTGCAGGTCCTTGTGCAGATCCTTCGGAATTGAGCTGCGAACAAAGCCGGTGCGGTGCGATCCGCTCGGAAACGCCTTTCGGAGCAATCTCGTTTGGCACGACACGTTCTCCCCCTCGGCGAACTCCAAACTTTCCGCCGAGGGCTGAACGTGGCCCATCGTGCGTGGGCGCCTCTCTCGTTACGGAATCGATATCGGTGGCGTCGGCGTCACTTCCGTGGCTGTCGTGCCGACCTTGCGCTCGGCTGGCTTGCCCGTTACCGGAAGCTGCAGCACGGTGACGCGCTGGCCTTCGCGCAACTGCGTTACTAGCACGCGGGTGCCGTCGGCGAATTCGATCGCGTCGTGGTGACGATCAGGAACATGGCGCTCGAGCGCGTTGAACTTGGCGACGCGCGAACGGACAGTCTTGGTCCAGAACCAGCGGCTGTCGTATCTGACGTCGTCCTCGAACGCCAGCTCCGTCCCGGGAAGCATGCAGACCGCAACGCCGGGCTCGCTCTCGGAGGCGAAGCCACGCGTCGACGTGCCACGGAACGTCGTCGACATCAGCGTTTCACCCACCTTCGCCGGGCGGGACGCAACAGCATGGAGGCTATAGTCACACATCGGATCGCTCCTCGTTCGAGATAGCCGACCCGCGCTTCCCCCCGGACAGGCGCAGGCCTCTATCAGAGTGGACATCGATCGTAATCCTAGCGCGTCGTTCGCGGCAATTCTGCGCTGAGCATAGGCAAGCCCGATCACAAGCGTTTGAGCGCTTCACCTACAGCAAAGCCGCGCACAAAGCTTACTGCGCCGCCAAATACCTTTGGCGTGCCGTATCAGTTCGATGCCGCCTGTTCGCAGGCCGGCGCAAAACGCGTTCCCGTTTCCGAAGTCTGCATCAGCGTCGCTGACGACCGCTCTCGCGCGAACTTCGGCAATGCAGGAGCACGCGCAACTCTATCATACCAGCGCGGCCTTGGATCTGGCGTTTGCATTGCGATGCCCGGCAAGGCTTCGAGCGAACGCCCGATCCGCCGCATCGGGTCAGTACTTGCGATACAACCCGACCAGCTTACCCTGGATCTTGACCCGGTTGGGCGGCAGGATCCGGACCTCATAGGCAGTGTTGGCCGGCTCCAGCGCGATCGAGGCGCCGCGGCGGCGGAAGCGCTTCAAGGTGGCTTCCTCGTCGTCGATCAGCGCGACCACGATGTCGCCGGTGTCGGCGCTCTCGTTGCGCTGGATCAGCGCCATGTCACCGTCGAGGATGCCGGCATCGACCATGGAGTTGCCGCGCACCTCAAGTGCATAATGCTCGCCATTGCCCAGCATGTCGGCCGGCACGCTGATGGTGTGGCTGCGGGTCTGCAGCGCCTCGATCGGCGTGCCCGCGGCGATGCGGCCCATGACGGGCACGGCGACGGGGCGCTCGCCGTCGTCGAGCGCGGGCGTGGAGGTGCGCACCTTGCCGAGATTTCCCTCGATCACCGAGGGCGTGAAGCCGCGTCGGTTGTTGGCGGCCTGCGACAGCTCGGGCAGCTTGATCACTTCGATCGCACGCGCGCGGTTGGGCAAGCGGCGGATGAAGCCGCGCTCCTCGAGCGCGGTGATGAGACGATGGATGCCGGACTTGGAGCGCAGGTCGAGCGCATCCTTCATCTCGTCAAAGGAAGGCGGCACGCCGGCTTCCTTGAGCCGCTCGTTGATGAACCGCAGGAGTTCGTACTGTTTGCGCGTCAGCATCTCGACCAAGTCCCCAAGTTGATATCGTCCGAGCTCCGCGACTGATCACATGCGACGGGCTGGAATCGCGTTACCGCAAGATACTCGAAACAAATCATGAACGGACACTATATGTTCGATATGTGTTCCGCAATCATTAATTTGAAGTGAATCTGCAGCCTTTGCCGCGACGCGATTTCGCGAAACGTTCACTCCGGCAGGCGGACGATCGCGCATGAGCTGCCGGCTGCGGCCGCGGGCGCAAAAGGCGGGCGGATCACCAGCGCCTGCGTGGCGGAGAGATAGCCGAGCAGCGATGAATCCTGGTGCGTCACCGGCGTCGCGATCAACGTGCCGTCGGCACGCTGCTCGAGTCGCGCGCGCAAATAGTCTTCGCGCACATCGTTGGCGGCGAGATCGCGGCCGAGCAGGGCGGTCTCGCGCGGCGCGTGGAGCGCAGCCAAGCCCGACAGGCGCCGGATCAATGGCACCAGGAACAGCAGGCTGCAGACATAGGAGGAGACGGGATTGCCGGGCAGGCCGATCACGCGCATGTGGCCTAGCCGGCCGTGCATCATCGGCTTGCCCGGACGCATCGCGATCTTCCAGAACGCCATCGTGACGCCCTCGGCCTCCAGCGATTCCTTGACCAGGTCGTGATCGCCGACCGAAGCGCCGCCGGTGGTGATCAGGATGTCTGCATCGGCCTCGCGCGCCCGCCGGATGCCGGCGGTGGTCGCGGCGATTGTATCGGCGGCGACGCCGAGATCGACCGCCTCGGCGCCTTCGGCACGCGCCAGCGCGCGCAAGGCATAGCCGTTGGAATAGACGATCTGGCCGGGCCCCGGAATGTTGCCGGGCATCACCAGTTCGTCGCCCGTCGCAAGCAGCGCGACGCGCGGACGGCGCCGCACCGGCAGTTCCGGATGGTTCATGCTGGCGGCGAGTGACAGGTCGCGGTCGCTCAGGCGCCGGCCGGCCTGCAGCAGCACCGCGCCTTCACGGAAGTCGACGCCGGCGGGACGGACATGGCGTCCCTCGATGGCGGCCTCGGTGATGGTGACCTCGTCGCCATCCACCACCGTGTCCTCCTGGATCACTACCGCGTCGGCACCGTCGGGAATCACGCCGCCGGTGAAGATGCGCGCGGCCTCACCCGTCTGCAGCGCGCGGCCGAACGGACGCCCGGCGGCGACCTCGCCGACCACTTTCAATCTGGCGTGAACCTGCGCGGCGTCTGCGGCGCGCACCGCATAGCCATCCATCGCCGACATCGCCTGCGGCGGCTGGGTGCGCAGCGCCGCGACGTCGCGCGCAAGCACCCGGTGATAGGCCTGATCGAGGCCGACCATCTCCTCCGGCAGCGGCTCGGCGCCTTTGAGGATCGCGGCCAGGGCATCGGCAACCGGCATCAGGGCCATGATCGTTCCTTCAGGACGCGCGTGTTGGAGGAGAGCGAGGCTTGCGTTCTAACCGAATGGCCGGGCCGGGGCCAAGCCCCACGCTCCGCAACGCTGTTCCGCAGCACACCTGTGCGTAGCCGCTGTGCAATGACTTCGCTGTCGAAGATGACATCGGCAATACGACATCCGTAACGCGACATCACAGCGAATTGGCCGCGAATCTGCGACATCGTCCCGCAAAAGCGGCGCAGATCTGCGCCGCCGATTTGCCGTTTGGCTTGCGATTCAGCTGCTGTGCGTTTCGTCCGCTCGCGCGAATGAACCAGGGCCGGTTCCCGTACGACATCCTCTCAGCGGCGTACGCCGTGCGGCGGACAAGGCGAGCGCGCCATGCTGAGTCCATCGTCGTACCAGGACGGGACGGACAATCTGACAGGCGTGGTCCGGAAGGCGAAAAAATCCATGGACGGCACTCACACGCTGGCCTCCCTGCTGTTCGGTCTCGGCGCCATGCTCGGGCAAAGTCGGGAGGTCGAGCCCGCCGATGACCCGCGGCCGAACGACGTCTACCGTTTCGACGGCTGGCAGCTTGACCTGGCGGCCGGACAATTGACCGACGCCGCCGGGGCTCTCGTCCCGCTCACCGCGCGCGAGGTCGCGTTGCTTGCGATCTTCCTCGAAGCCCCCGGACGATTGCTGATGCGCGGCCAGCTCGCAGATAGTCTGCAGGCCCGGCTCACCGCAAACGGCAGCGATGGCGGTTCCTGCGTCGAGCTCGAGATCCTTGGGCTGCGCCGCAAGCTCGAGGTCGATGCCCGCTTTCCCGAGGTCATCGTGACCGATCGCAGCCCGGACGGTGTCGGCTACGTCTTCGCGCTCGAAGTTGAGCGGGTGTAGCGCGCGGAAGTTACGTCTATTACAGCAACTACTCCGCCGCCTCGGCGCGATGCTCGGCGAAATCCATCAGCTCGGCCGGGGGGCGCACCATGCGCTTGTGCACCAGGCTGAACACGACGGGCACGAACATCAAGGTCGCGACGGTGGAGAACATCAGCCCGCCGATCACGGCGCGGCCGAGCGGCGCGTTCTGCTCGCCGCCCTCGCCGAGGCCGAGCGCCATCGGCAGCATACCGATCACCATCGCGAGCGCGGTCATCATGACCGGGCGGATGCGGACGAAGCCGGCCTCCAGCGCGGCCGCGATCGGGTCGCCCAGTTCCGCATAGCGCTCGCGGGCAAATGAGATCACCAGCACGCTGTTGGCGGTGGCAACACCCATGCACATGATGGCGCCGGTCAACGCCGGCACCGATAGCGTGGTGTGGGTCACGAACAGCATCCAGACGATGCCGGCGAGCGCGGCCGGGAGCGCGGTGACGATCACGAACGGGTCAGACCAGGACTGGAAGTTGACGACGATCAAGAGGTAGATCAACACGACGGCGCCAAGCAGGCCGAACAACAGGCCTGAGAACGAGCTCTCCATGGTCTGCACCTGGCCAACCAATGAGACCGTCGAGCCTTTGGGCAGCTCCTTCGCCGTTTTCGCCAGCACTTTGCGGATATCGGAGGCGACGGCACCGAGGTCGCGGCCCTGCGGCGTCGCGTAGATCTGTACCATCGGCTGGATGTCGTATTGCGACAGCACCGCGTTCGAGGTCGCGCGCGTGATATTGGCGATGCCGCCGAGCAGCACCGGCTCGCGTGTCCCCGCCGCGGTCATCGGCAGCGCTTCCAGCGTGCCGAGCGAATCCAGCTGATATTGCGGCGTCTGCATCACGATCGAGTAGGACACGCCGTTGTCAGGATCGAGAAAATAGGTCGGCGCCACCTGAGACGAGCCGGCGAGGTTGACCACCATGCTGTTGGCGACGTCGCGCTCGGTGACCCCGACATATTCGGCGCGGGTGCGATCGACGTCGACATTGAAGGTCGGGTTGCGCGCGGATTGCTGGATGCGGGCATCGGCAACACCGGGAATATGGCGCAGCTTCTCGAGCAGGCTGCTGGCATAGGTGTAGTTGCCATTGAGATTGGCGCCGCGGATCTCCACGTCGATCGGCGCCGGCGCGCCGAAATTGAGGATCTGGTTGACGATGTCGGCGGGCAGGAACGCGAAGGTGACTCCGGGAAACAGCCGCGGCAGCTTTTCCCGCAAGGCCTTGATGTAGCCGTCGGTCGGCGCATGGCCCTCCCGCAGCTTGATCTGGATGTCGCCATCCTGCGAACCGATCACGCCGGTGTTGTTGTAGGTCATGTTGATGCCGGAAATCGGCATGCCGATATTGTCGGTCATGGTCTCGATCTCGTCAGGCGGGATCACGCCGCGAATGGCCTTCTGGATCTGGGCGAAGGTAGTCGCTGTGTCCTCGACGCGGGTGCCGACCTGGGTGCGCGCATGCATCAGGATCTGGCCGGCGTCGACCGAGGGGAAGAAGTTGCGGCCCAGATACGGCACCAGCAGGAACGACACCGCGACGAAGCCGATGAAGCCGGCGATGAAGGCCGGCCGGTGATCGAGCGCGAGCGCGAGCAAATCGCGGTAGCCGGCGCGCAGCCGTTCGAAGCTCGCCTCGAACCCGCGCTGCAGGCGCACCAGCGGATTGCGCGACGGCGGAGGCCCGTCGTGGCCGTGATGCACATGCGGATGCAGCAGGAATTTCGCCATGGTCGGCACCAAGGTGCGCGACAGGATGAACGACCACAGCATCGCGAACATCACCGCTTCGGCCATCGGCACGAACAGGAAGCGCGCCACGCCCTGCAGGAAGAACATCGGCACGAACACGATGCAGATGCACAGCAGCGAGACGAAAGCCGGCACCACGATCTGGTTGGCGCCGTCGAGGATCGCGCGCTCGACCTCCTTGCCCTGCTCGAGATGGTAGTTGATGTTCTCGATGGTGACTGTGGCCTCGTCGACGAGGATGCCGACCGCGAGCGCGAGGCCGCCGAGCGTCATGATGTTGAGCGTCTCGCCGATCGCTGACAGCATGATGATGGAGCCGAGCACGGCGAGCGGAATCGAGGTGGCAATGATGATGGTCGAACGCCAGCTCCCAAGGAACAGCAGGATCATCACGCTGGTCAGCAGCGCGGCGATGATGCCTTCGCGGGCGACGCCCTCGATGGCGCCGGAGACGAAGATCGACTGGTCGCCGACAAAGTTGATCTTCAGCGCCTCCGGCAGCGAGGCTTTGTACTCCGCGACCTTCTTCTTGATGCCGGCGATGATATCCAGTGTCGAGGTCGAGCCGGCCTTCAGCACCATCATCAGCACCGAGCGGTTGCCGTTGACGTGGACGATATTGGTCTGCGGCGGGTTGCCGTCGCGGATGGTGGCGACGTCGCGGATATAGACCATGGCGCCGTTGACGGTCTTGATCGGCAGATCGCCGAGCTGCTCGATTTTCAACGGTGAGTTGTTGAGCTGCACGGTGTATTCGAAGCCGCCGATCTTTTCCGTGCCCACAGGCGTGATCAGATTTTGTGCAGCCAGCGTGTTGGCGACGTCCTGGCCCGACAGGCCGAGCGCCTGCAGCGCGGTCGGATTGAGGTCGATCTGGATCTGCCGCTGCTTGCCGCCATAGGGGTAGGGGATCGCGGCGCCGGGCACGGTGACCAGCGGCGTCCGCAACTTGTTGATGCCGATATCGGCGAGGTTCTGCTCGGTCAGGCCCTCGCCCGACAGCGCGAGCTGGATGATCGGCACCGTCGAGGCGTTGTAGTTCAGGATCAGCGGCGGCGTGGCGCCCGGCGGCAATTGCTTCAGCAGGGTCTGCGAGATCGCGGTGACCTGCGCATTCGCGGTACGGATGTCGACATTCGGCTGGAAGAAGATCTTGACGATGCCGATGCCGTTATAGGAGTTCGCGGCGATGTGTTCGATGTCGTTGACGGTCGTGGTCAGCACGCGCTCGAACGGCGTGGTGATGCGGCCGGACATCTGATCGGGCGGCAGGCCGGTGTACTGCCAGACCACGCCGATCACCGGAATGCGAATGTCCGGGAAGATGTCGGTCGGCGTGCGCAGCGCGGCCAGGGGCCCGACGATCAGGATCAGCAGCGCCAGCACCACGAAGGTGTAGGGCCGCGCCAGGGCAATGCGAACAATTCCGTTCATTCCAGACGCTTCCCGATCGACCGAACCGGCTGCTGCGCTGCAAAAAATGCGCCGCCGCTTGTGGCATCGGTCGAGCCGGGCTTCCAATCACTTAGCGCTCGGTCGTTTCGTGAGGGGGTTACGGTTCGGTAATGTGTTGCGTCCGCGGAGCGCGACAATGACTATCGGCAGTTGTGTGCGTGCCGATTGTACAAGCTTTCAAATGGGAGCATCCGGGCGCAACCGGTGCGGGCAAAATCGCGGAGCACTTGCGGTTCGATCGAGCAGCTTGCTCAAGCATCGGACAGCTATTTGTTCGAAGCGATAGCGGCGGTCGCTACTACTTCAGCATAAGGGAATCTGGCCCGCTCACCTCGATCCATCCATTAACCCCGACAGGCTCAGGCAAAATTCTCTTGATCATCTTTGAGGATGCGGTCGGCAGGAACGACACCGCTGACTCCGGAAATGCCGTTTTGAAAAGATGGCTTTGCTCACTCGCTTTGGGAGCAGCAGTGTCTCGACGGTAACTCAGAGTAGTAATCGTGACATGGCGGCACGTGGCCAAAACGGAGTTTCAGACCGTCCGACCGACGTCACTGATGTCCCCTTACAGCGGAGCGCACCGGAATCATCACCCAGGATCGGAAGGGCCGCGAGCGGTTTGTGTGCAATTTTGAACGTTCGCTGCGGAACGGAAGCCTCGGACAGGAGTTTGGGAGTCTCCTCTTCGCGGCAATGCGATCAACAGGATTGTGCGGAAACCGTGTCTCAAAGTCGCGTTCACGCCCGCCAAGCAGCGGCGGCACTGCTAAAAATGGCGCAGCTAACTTCCGATCAGGCAGTAGCCGGCCGGTTGATTGAGGCTGCCGCCGATCTAAAGGATCAGATTGGCGAGCTTTCGCCAATGGTCTCCATCCAGCCGCCCGATGTGCAGACAGAAGGCAACTCGGACTAGGTTGGGGGATCTCATGCGCAAAGCCTCCACATTGCTGGTCGAGGACGAAGGTCTGATCCTGATGATGTTGGCTGATATGGTGCATGATCTGGGACATTTGATCGCTTCGGAAGCCACAAACATCGAGACGGCCATGTCACTGGCAGAGACCGGACCGTTCGATCTCGCCCTGCTGGACATCAATATCGCAGGCTCTCTTGTAATCCCGGTCGTCAATATCCTCGATAGGCGAGGCGTGCCGATTGTTTTCGTCAGTGGATATAGCGACAGAACAATGCCGGCTGAGCTCAGAGGCCGGCTGCTGGTTGAGAAACCTTTCTCGAAAAATGCCTTGTTGGATGCGATCAACCGCGCGACTGGCCAAGCGACAGCAGCTCGAGCATCGATTTGACACTGCGCGCCGACCGTCAAATGACGGCTGATCGTCCCTTCCGGCGATTTGTGGCGATCTGTTGAGACATCCGCCTTTAGACCCAAAGCGGCCCTGTGAGGATGCTGTCCGGTTGTTTCATGCCTCATTCGGCAGGCGAACGTGTTGCGCCGACAAACTCATTTCATCAGTCGTATCAAGCCGATCGGTGATATCTGGTGCTGTTGCTCGAAAATTTCTCTTTCGTTTTATCAGAAAGCGTGTAATCTTCCGCCATCCCGTCCCGGCATGAGGGGCGTATCGCGATCGTCACGACACGCGGGGTGGGATGCGGTGGACGCGGCATGTCGTCGTATGCGTTTCGCATATGGACGAACGGCATGGCGCGGACGGCGAAATCGTGTGGTCCTGGCCTCCCGGTGCTGAGGTCAAATCTGTGGGTCGCGACGAGCGCGCGGATGACGGGGGCAAAAGAGCCGGTCCCCGAGGAGATCACGTATAAGCCGTAACCCATCGCGCAGGGAATGCCGGATGTTTCGGCTGGACCTGTGGTGACTGCCGCCTGCGTTCTTTTCTGCAGGCGGGCCATGGGTTGCGGCCAGCACCCGGCATTCCCTGCGCCCTCTGCTTTCAGGAGGGACGAACTAACAAGCACGACCCGGGCGCGAGGGCGCTGCGGGAATGAGCCTGTATTTGTCAGTCGTCATCCTCCGCGCAGACGGAGCATCCAGTACGCTGCGGCTTATCGGCTTGAGCGCTGACGGATCGCTCATCAGAGCCGTCATCGGGCTCGCCGGATGCGAGACCCGACGGCGGCCGACGACACCAGAGAAATTCATAAGATGCGCGACCAAAACCGACGATCGAGGGACGTCATTGCGGCGAGGACAGCAGCAGCCAGGCGCTCGCAGCAACACATGCGAGGCCGGCCGCACGCGCGATCCACCGTCCGGCCGGCGTCAGCTTCTCCAACAGGACAAGCAGCGTCAGAAGCGCAATCCAGAGCACGTTCATCACCCCGACCACGAACAAAAGCGCCATCAACACCCAGCAACAGCCGACACAATAGGCTCCGTGCCGAAGCCCGAGCAGCAGGCAGCCTCGCGCGCGGTCGCGAAAGCCGCCGTGGCGCATCAGGAACAGAAACGGCGACTGGCATTGTGCGAGACAGACGTCCTTGAGCGGTGTCCACTGATAGATCCCCGCCGCGATCAGCACGATGGCGCCGAGCGGTTGGCTTCCGATCGTCATCCGCGAATCCAGCAGGGCGGCCCGCTCGATCATCCATTGGAGAAAGGTTGCCGCCAGCGAAAAGCCGCACCAGGCGAGGAGATAGCCGGCCGCAAACCAGCCGGTCGCAGCGAACGGCTTGCCCTGGGCTTTTCCCTGTCGACCCACGCGGGCGTACATCAGGATCATCGGCGCTGCGGAGGGCACCATCATGCCGACCATCATCACCGCCCACATCAGGAATACATACGCGAACTCGATCTTGTGCCAGGGTTCGTCGACCGGCAGCATGATCCCGATTCCGGCCGGGATCATGCGGAATCCGGTCATGTCCATGCCGCCCATGTCCATGTCGTCGGCGAGCCAGAGCACATAGCCCCAGGCCAACGCGACAAGGATCCCGATCGCGCCGCCGACGACCCAGCGGTCGCGCCGCAGAACGGTTTCCAGGGGGCTGTCGGTCATTTGCGACGCGTGTTCCGGGCCTATCGCCGGGTCGTTTCAGGAATTGTATTGCGGTCAGTTGGACCAGCGGATCGCCGCATAGAGGCCATTCTTGCCGGAATTGTCCCAGCGCATGCCGTGATCATTGTAGGTGTTACCGGCGGCCCCGACGGCCAGCGCCATCCTGTCGGGACTCACAGGATGGCCGATATTCGCCCACATCTCTCCGCTCGGATGCATGGTCGGCAATGGATCGACGGACATCTGCAGGATGTCAGGGATTTCCGCGAACCGCGTCTTGCCGTCGATCCGGAACGTGATCGGGACCTTGCTCACTCCCAGGTTCTTGCTGATGAGCGGCGTGAACGCGGCCATCGGACCACCGGCGGCGCCCGTGAAGATTGCAGTCAACGCCTCGGTCTGCGCATCGTCGGCGCGCTGATCGATATAGGTGGCCTGCGACCAATCTCCGTCCGCCATCACCCCGGGTGCGCGGAGGATGACAAAAACATTGAGTCCATCGAGCGCGACGTCGCCATAGCGGCCACTCTCAATGTGGAAGACCAGCGGCACGTTGCAAAAGCCTTCGGTCGGTCGCGCGGTCAACGGAGCGGCGGCCGACACCAGGCACGGACACACAACGCTGCAACTGCAATTCTCGAAATAGTCACCGGAAAGATGCCACGGGACTTGGTCCGCCATTGCTCTCTCCCTGCTAGGCCGAACCCGAGAGAGGGAAGGCTACGCCGCGCGGCGAAGAACCGCAAGCCGATTCTACTTTTGGTTGCCGCTGGCGTTCCGCGGGAAGCCGTCCACCATCATTGCGAGGCGCGAAGCGACGAAGCAATCCAGTGTCAAGCAAAGGTCTGGATTACTTCGCCGCCTACGGGGTGCCTTGCAATGACAGCGTGGTCCGTGCGTAGGATGCTAGCGCACCTAAATCCCCAACGCATCCAGCGCCGCCGCAACGTCCGCCGAGGAGCGCACCTGAACAGCCTGAAGACCACGGGCGCGGGCGCCGTCGATGTTGGCGGCGAGATCGTCGAAGAACAGGATACGCTCGGCTGGCACGCCGATCGCCTTCACGACATGGTCGTAGGCTTCCGGATCCGGTTTGCGCAGGCCGATGGTAGAAGACAGGAAGATCTCGCGGAAATGGCTCAACACTTCGGCATAATGGACCGAGAAATGCGCGACATGCGGCCGGTTGGTGTTGGAGAAGGCGTAGAGCGGCAGGCGCTTGGCGGCACGCGCCAGCAGCGGCGCGATGCCCTCGATCTCGCCCGCGAAGATCGCGTTCCAGCCTTCGAGAAACTGCGCGTCGGTGATGGCGATGCCGAGGGTGGCGCGCAAGCTTGCGAAGAAAGCGGGATCGTCGATCGTGCCGCGCTCGTGATGATGATAGGTCTCGTCGACCACGAAGCGATCGACGATGTCGGCCGGCGCGCAGCCGGCGTGTCCGGCCCAGCAGGCCACCGCTTTGGAGAAGTCGACGTTGATCACAACGCGCCCGAGGTCGAACAGCAGTGCGTCGACGCTGCCGGGTACAAGACGTGGCTCGGTCATGGCGGCATCAACCTCTCGCTGGCGCGCTTTAGCCGGCGCGCCGCATCAATAACGATAGGGCTCGATGTCGACCAGTGGGAAGGCAGAGAACACGCTGGGCAGATTGGTCGGGGTCGCGGAATGCAGATAGGAGCCGTTGAGCCCGGCGAACGAGGTCACGCCGAGCAGGCCGAGGGTGCGGACCACCTCGTCCTCCAGCAACTCCAGCATGCGCAGCACGCCGGTCTCGCCGGCGGCGGCCAGCGCCCAGCATTGCAGGCGGCCGATGCCGACCAAATCGGCGCCCGAGGCGATCGCCTTGACGATATCGGTGCCGCGGCAAACGCTGCCGTCGACCATGATCCTGGCGCGGCCCTTCACCGCCTGCACGATCTCCGGCAGCACATGCATCGACCCGCGGCCGTGGTCGAGCTGTCTGCCGCCATGGTTGGAGACGTAGATCCAATCGACGCCGTGATCGAGCGCGATTTGAGCATCCTCGGCGGTGGCGATGCCCTTGATGATGAGCGGGATCTTGAACTTGTCCTTGACCAGCTTGACGGTGCGCCAGCTCAGCCCTTTTTGATGATCGCCGCCGGTGGCGCGGATCCGGCTCTCGCGCACATAGCGCTTGGCGATGTCGCGCTCGCGCCGGCTGTAATGGGCGGTGTCGACGGTGATGCAGAAGGCGGTGTATTTGTTCTCGATCGCGCGGCTGACGTAGTCCTCGACGAAGGCGTCGTCGCCGCGGACATAGAGCTGGAACATGCGCATCGCGTCGGGGGCGGCCTCGGCCGTCTTTTCCAGGCCCGGCTCGGAGACCGAGCTCAGCATGTGCGCGGCGCCGAAGCGGCCGGCGCCCCGTGCCACGCTCGCCGCTCCCGCGGGATCGAAGATCTCGAGCGCGCCGACCGGCGCCAGCACCACCGGCAGCCGCATCCGGCGGCCGAATGCCTCGACCGAGGCATCGACCTCCGCGACGTCGCGCAACACGCGCGGGCGGAAGGCGATTTCGTCGAGCGCCATGCGGTTGCGGCGAAGCGTGGTCTCGGTCTCGGCGCCCCCGACGATGTAGTCCCAGGCGTTCTGGTTGAGCTGCGCGCGGGCCTTGCGGATGAACTCGTGCAGGTTCTGGAATTTCTCGTCGCTGGCACCAAGCTCGACGTTCTTCCGCTCGCTCATCGTTTCCTCCGGACCTTGTGGTCTTCGTGTCTCTTCTCTTCGCCTACCGTGGTTCGGGGACCCATACCATTGCAAAATCGCATGGCTCTCATCGATGGTTCCGTAGCGTCTGGCCGGCGATTCGCTGGGGCGGGCAAAGCGGAGGCGGGGGCTAGCGGGTGGAGGCCTGCGATCAGGCGGACTTGATCGCCATCGTTGGCAAATTGCTGAATAATCCGAGATGTTTCTGGCGATTCTGCCTTGAAATCGGGTAGCAAGCGTCCATGTCGGACGGGTCGGGCGCGCAACTCGGGGCCTTGAAGAAACCCGAAAGGTATTGTGAGCTTGAGGGTCGGAATCAAGGCTGGTGGTTCGACCTCAGGCTCTCGTATTTAGTCCATCAGGACGCCAACAGGCTCGGGAAGCGGACGCATGCAGAAAAAATGGTTGTTCCTGGTGGGGTCGCTGACCGGCGCCTGCTTGGCCATGCTGGTGACCGGCGAAGGCGAACATCTGGTAGCCCGCGCCAAGGCGGCCGCGGGTGTGGCGGACACCTACTCGCAGCTCAATCTGTTCGGCGAGGTGTTTGAGCGGGTCCGCGCCGACTATGTCGAGAAGCCCAACGACACCGAGCTGGTCGAGGGCGCCATCAATGGCATGGTCACCTCGCTCGATCCGCATTCGCGCTACATGAACGACAAGGCCTGGCGCGAGATGCAGGAGACGACGTCGGGCGAATTCGGCGGCCTCGGCATCGAGGTCACGATGGAAGAGGGCCTGGTCAAGGTGGTGGCGCCGATCGACGACACGCCGGCCGCCAAGGCCGGCCTGCTCTCGGGCGACCTGATCACCAAGATCGACGGCGACGCCGTGAAGGGGCTGACCCTGGAGCAGGCCGTCAACAAGATGAAGGGCGCGGTCGACACCAAGACCAATCTTACCATCATCCGTAAGGGCAAGGACGCGCCGTTCGATGTCGCGATCACCCGCGAGGTCATCAAGCGTGCGCCCGGTGCGCTACCACACCGAAGGCAACGACATCGGCTACATCCGCATCACCTCGTTCAACGAGCAGACCACTGACGGCCTGCGCAAGGCGATCGCCAGCATCTCCAAGGAGATTCCGCAGGACAAGCTCGCCGGCTACGTTGTCGACCTGCGCAACAATCCCGGCGGCCTGCTGGACCAGGCGGTTTCGGTATCGAGCGCGTTCATCGCCCGCGGCGAGGTGGTTTCGACCCGGGGCCGCAATCCCGAGGAAACCCAGCGCTTCACGGCGAAGGGGGGCGACCTGATCAAGGGCAAGCCGCTGGTGGTGCTGATCAATGGCGGATCGGCTTCGGCCTCGGAGATCGTCGCCGGCGCGCTGCACGATCACAAGCGGGCGACGCTGATCGGCACGCGCTCGTTCGGCAAGGGCTCGGTGCAGACCATCATCCCGCTCGGCACCGGCAATGGCGCGCTGGCGCTGACGACGGCGCGCTACTACACGCCCTCGGGGCGCTCGATCCAGGCCCAGGGCATCGAGCCTGATATCGAGATCAAGCAGGACGTGCCGGCCGAGTTGAAGGACCGCGTGGACATCCGCGGCGAGGCATCGATGCGCGGGCATCTGTCCTCCGCCGATGGCAAGGAGGAGACCGGCTCGCAGTCCTACGTGCCGCCGGACGAGAAGGACGACAAGGCGCTGGACGCAGCCTTCAAGGTCCTGCGCGGCGTCACCGTCAATGCCGATGTCCACTCCAAGGAGGCGGTGCCGAACTGAGCCGGCGATCGGGCCTGGCGTGGACCAATCGGGAGATCGCCGCGTGTCAGGCGGCGCCCGGCAGCGCCAGCCGGCCGGCGGATCTGGCCGCGAACAGCGTCCGCAGCTCGGTCGCCGGTCGCGCCGGGCTGAACAGGTAGCCCTGCATCTCCGAGCAGCCGAGTGTTTTCAGCATCGCGCGCTGCGGCTCGGTCTCGACGCCCTCCGCGGTGGTCGTCATGTTGCGCACGGCGGCGATGTTGACGACGGCCTGGACGATGCTGGCAGAGCTTTCGGACGCCGTGATGTCGTTGACGAAGCAGCGGTCGATCTTGATCTTGTCGAACGGAAAGCGCTGCAGATAGCTGAGGCTGGAATAGCCGGTGCCGAAATCGTCGAGCGCTATCCTGACGCCGAGCGCGCGGAGCTGGTGCAGGATGGCAAGCGCGGTCTCGTCGTCGCGGATCAGCACCGCTTCCGTGATCTCGAGCTCCAGCCGGCGCGGCGGCAGGCCGGACGCAGCCAGCGCATGGGCGATCTTGAGCGCCAGCATGCCGCTCTTGAACTGAACCGGCGAGACGTTGACCGCCAGCCTGATATCATCGGGCCAGGTCGCGGCCTCGGTGCAGGCGACGGTGAGCACCCATTCGCCGAGCTGGTTGATCAGCCCGGTGTCCTCGGCGATCGGAATGAATTCGGCCGGCGAGATCGGGCCGCGCTGCGGATGCCGCCAGCGCACCAGTGCTTCGCAGCCCGAGATGCGATCGTCGCGCAGGCCGAGCAGCGGCTGGTAGTGGACCTCCAGCGCGCCATCGGCGATCGCCTGGCGCAGCTCGGTCTCGAGCTGGTGGCGCGCCTTCACCTGGGCGTCCATGTCCGGCTCGAAGAAGCGCCAGGTGCGGCGGCCGGCGGCCTTGGCCGCGTACATCGCGAGATCGGCGTTCTTGAGCACCTCGTCGAGACCGGTGCCATGCTCCGGCATCAGCGCGATGCCGATCGAGGCGTCGGCGGGAATCAGGTGGCCGTGACATTCATGCGGCGTGCGGATCGCCGTGAAGACGGTTTCGACGAGGCGGGTGGCATCGTCGAGCGATCCGACCTCGGTCTGTACGATCGCGAATTCGTCGCCGCCGAGCCGGGCGACGAAGCCGGCATCGCCGACGCAGCGGGTCAGGCTTGCAGCCACCGACTTCAACAGCTCGTCGCCGATCAGATGGCCGAGCGAATCGTTGACGCCCTTGAACTCGTCGATATCGATGTAGTGCAAGGCGAGCCGGCGGTCGGGACCCAGCTCGGCCAGCTCGTGCTTGAGGCGTTCGTGGAATAGCGCCCGGTTCGGCAGGTCGGTCAGCGCATCGTAATGCGCAAGGTGGGTGATCTGCTGTTCGGCCCTTCGGCGCTCGGTGATGTCCTCATGCGTGGCGAGCCAGCCGCCGTCGGCGAGCGGCTCGTCGACGATCTGGACCCAGCGTCCGTCTGGAGTTTCGATCACCTTGGTTTTCGCGCGCCCGATATTGTCCAGCACCAATGCGACATATTCGTCCACGTCCGCGGTGAGCGATCCGCGGGCTTTGCGGTGGGCGATCAGCTCGCGGAAGCTGCAGCCGGGCTTCACCACCGCGGCCGACAGGCCATACATCTCGATGTAGCGCTGGTTACAGATGACCAGGCGCTGCGATGCGTCGAAGAGCAACAGCCCCTGCGTCATGTTGTTGACGGCCTTGTCGAGCCTGAGCTTCTCCAGCGTCAGGCGCTGCTGCGCGGCCCGGTGATCCGCAACCAGGCGGCGGACCACGAGATACAGCATGATGGTGATCAGAATGATCGAGGCGGTGCCGACTCCGATCAGGAACCGCATCTGCTCGTGCCAGTTGTCGAGCGCGGCCGAGACCGTCGTTGTCGCCGTGATGATGATCGGCAGATCGCTCAGCCGGTGAGCTGCGCCGATCCGGAGCTCGCCGTTGGCCGGGCTGGTGAAGGTGCCGGAGGCGATGCCGTCATGCGCACTGATCTCGTTGAACGTGAGGCCGCCGCTGAAGTCGCGGCCGATCAACTCGTCGTTATGGGGGTAACGCGCGAGCAGCGTGCCGTCGCTGTGCATCATCGAGATGACGGCATCTTGTCCGAGGGCGACAGACGCGAAGAAGCGCTCGAAATGAATCGGCTCGAAGCCGCGTCCGATCACGCCGAGAAATTCACCGTGCGGCCCCTTCAACCGGAGGGCCATCACGGTCGTCCATGCGCCGGAAAGACGGCTGTGAACCGGCTCGACCAGGATGTCAGGCGCCGACGGATCGGTCGCGAAGGTCTTGAAAAAGCGGCGGTCGGCGACATTGACTGATGGCACCGGCCAGACGTTCGAGGAATTGATCAAATTGCCTTTGGTATCGAACACCGTGACGCTGCCGAGATAGGAGAGGCCGCCGATCTTCGCCTGCAGCATCGCATGGATGTTCGGGACCGCCATCCGCTGCTGGAAGCGCTCAGGGGTGTCGATGCCCGAATTTCTGACAAAGGCGGCGACGTCCTGCTGGATTGCGCCGAGATCCTCCAATTGCTGGTCATAATGCCGCGCCAGCAACAGCACCGTGTTCTCCAGCTCACGTCGGGCGCTGTTGAGCGCACGCTCGCGGAAGCTGTCGGCCACAATCGTCGTGCCGAGCGCGATGGCTGCAATCAAAGTGAGACCGCCGGCGATCAGCCAGCGGACCGGTCCGCTACGGCCCGCGAAACCGCGGAGGGCCGGTATCGAGATGGCGTCTGTGGTCATCGCTCCAGAACGCTGATGTGCAGCACTTTGCAAACGACACGCCCGTGGTTGCACGGGATGTCCGCCACACGTGACTACCAGCCTGGTATGGAGGTGAGGTTAGCAAGCTCGGTTAATGAACTGCTAATCATGGACGAGCGGAGCGCGGCACCGGCGGCGGGCCGTCAGGCGCGATAATGGCCGGACTTGCCGCCGAGCTTCTCGACCAGATGAATGCCGTCGATGCGCACGCCGCGCTCGACCGCCTTGATCATGTCGTAGATGGTGAGGCAGGCGACCGAGACCGCCGTCAGCGCCTCCATCTCGACGCCGGTCGGGCCGGTGACCTTGACGGTCGCCTGGACGAGGCAACCCGGCAGCGCAGCGTCCGGCGTAATGTCGACCGTCACCTTCGACAGTGCGAGCGGATGACACAGCGGGATCAGATCGGAAGTCTTCTTCGCCGCCATGATGCCGGCGACGCGCGCCGTGCCGAGCACATCGCCCTTCTTGGCATTGCCGGAAACGATCAGCTCCAGGGTCGCCGAGCTCATGATGACGCGGCCTTCGGCGACGGCGATGCGCTCCGTCGATGGCTTGTCGGACACGTCGACCATGCGCGCTTCGCCCTGCGCGTCGATATGGGTGAGGGCGGGGCGGTCTGCCATCGGATGTCGTTAGCCGGCGGCGCTCGAGGACGTCGCTGTCGCGTGCGAGCAACGCGCGCGTCGCTGCGGCCACGTCGGCCTGGCGCATCAGACTCTCGCCGACCAGGAAGGTCTTGATGTCGACACGCGCCAGCCGCGCCAGATCGGCCGAAGTGAAGATGCCGCTCTCGCCGACCAGCAGGCGATCGCTGGGGACCAGCGGCGCCAGCGCCTCCGACGTCGCCAGCGTGGTCTCGAACGTGCGCAGATTGCGGTTGTTGATTCCGATCATCGGCGAGCGCAGCTTGAGCGCGCGATCGAGCTCGGCGCGGTCATGGATCTCGATCAGCACGTCCATGCCGTTGGCGATCGCGGCAGCTTCGATGTCGCGTGCGGCACCGTCATCGAGCGCCGCCATGATGATCAGGATGCAGTCGGCGCCATGGGCCCGGGCCTCGACCACCTGATAGGTGTCGAAGATGAAGTCCTTGCGCAGCACCGGCAGCGACGTGGCCGCGCGCGCCGCCACCATGAAATCCAGATGGCCCTGGAACGAGGGCGCGTCGGTCAGCACCGACAGGCAGGCGGCGCCGCCGGCCTCATAGGCCTTGGCAAGTGTGGGCGGATCGAAATCGGCGACGGATCAATCCCTTCGAGGGCGACGCCTTCTTCACTTCGGCGATCAGCGCGTAGTCACCCTTGGCATGCTTGGTGCGGATTGCCTGTGCGAAGCCGCGCGGTGGCGTGGCGGCACGTGCCAGCGCCTCGATCTGCGCCAGCGGATGCGCCGCGCTTGGCGGCTGCGATCTCCTCGCGCTTGTAGGCTTCGATCTTGGTCAGGATATCGGACATGTCGCACGCTCGGCGGTCGCACTGATTTCAGCTGTTGGAGACGGCGATCAGCTGTTTCAAACGTGCCGCGGCCGCGCCACTGTCGAGCGCGTCCCGGCCGATCGCTACGCCCTCCTTGAGCGTCTTAGCACGACCGGCGACCAGGAGCGCCGCCGCGGCGTTCAAAAGCGCGACATCGCGATACGGGCTCGGCATGCCATCGAGCACGCTCATCAGTGCGGTCGCGTTGGCTTCGGCGTCACCGCCCTTCAGCCCTTCGGTGCCGCAGCGGGGCAGGTCGGCCTCGTCAGGCGAGACCTCGAAGGTGCGGATCGTGCCGTTCTCGAGCGCGGCGACGAAGGTCGGGCCGGTGAGGGTGATCTCGTCGAGGCCGTCGGAGCCGTGCACGACCCAGGCTGCTTCCGAGCCGAGATTCTTCAGCACCTGGGCGAGCGGTTCGCACCCATTGCCGGGAGAATACGCCAACCATCTGGCGCTTCACGCCGGCCGGATTGGACAGCGGTCCGAGCAGATTGAAGATGGTGCGGGTAGCGAGCTCGACGCGGGTCGGGCCGACATTCTTCATGGCCGGATGATGCGCCGGCGCGAACATGAAGCCGATGCCGGCTTCCTTGACGCAGCGACCGACCTGCTCGGGCCTGAGGTCGATCTTGACGCCGAGCGCGGCCAGCACGTCGGCGGCGCCGGAGCGCGAGGACAGCGCGCGGTTGCCGTGCTTGGCGACCGGGATGCCGGCGCCTGCGACGATGAACGAGGCGCAGGTCGAAACGTTGACCGAGCCGGAGCCGTCGCCGCCGGTGCCGACGATGTCGACGGCGTTGGCCGGCGCATCGACCCGCAGCATCTTGGCGCGCATGACGCTCACCGCACCGGTGATCTCGTCGACGGTCTCGCCGCGCACGCGCAGCGCCATCACCAGCGCGCCCATCTGCGACGGCGTCGCTTCGCCCGACATCATGCTGTCGAAGGCGCGAGCTGCTTCCTCGCGGGACAGCGTGGCGCCGGTGGCGACTTTGCCAATGATCGACTTGAGATCGTCCATCGCGTGCTTTCACGTATTACTGGTTGCTGCCGACCACCTGGGCGACGGCGGCCTCGTTGATCGTGGTGCCGATGTCCTTCTCGAGCCTGGCGACATACTGCGCGCTCTGCTCCTGGCTCAGCGCTGCGCTGCAAGCGCGTCCTTCAGCTTCTTGACGTCTTCCGACGCCAGATCGACCGGCGGCGTCGTGATGTCGGTGACGCGGAACACGACCCATTGGCTGCCGCCGGCGGCTTCGGTCTGACTGGCGCTGTCCTTGGCGGTGCGGAAGGCAGCCGTGACCACGCCCGCGGGCACGCCCGGCAAGGTCGCAGTCGCGCTTGAAGCTCGCTGCGGTCTCGACCTGAACGCCCGCCGCAGTCGCCTCGTCGGCGAGCTTGCCGCCTTCATTCAGCTTCTTCACCAGCTCGGTTGCCTTCGCGCTCAGCCGGGTGGCGATCTCGTCCTCGCGCCAGCGTGCCGAGACCTGATCCTTGACCTCGTCGAGCGTGCGGTCGCGGGGCGGCGTGATGCCGAGCACCTCGTACCAGACGTAGCCGCCGCGATAGGAGATCGGTTCGTTGTCGACGCCGACATCGCTGGCGAAGGCCTGGGCGACCACGTCGAGGCCAGGCGGAATGTTGCTGGCCGGCTGGCCGTCGGGCTGACGGCCGGAACGGTCGACCGCGTCGAGCGTGACGCTGGCGAGCCCGAGCTTCTTGGCCGCCTCGGCAACGCTGGCGCCGCCGCCGCGCTCGTCTTCCATCTTGTCGCGCAGGTTCGCGACCTGGGTCGCGGGCGCGCTCGGCCGCGATCTCCTTTTTCAGATTGGCCGCGACGTCCTCATAGGTCGGCCGGTGTCCCGGCTGGATCGCGCTGACCTTGACCAGTGCAACGCTGAACTGGCCCTTGACCGGCTCGCTGACCTCGCCTGTCGGCAGCGAGAAGGCCGTGTTGGCGACCGCAGGATCGAGGATCTCGGATTTCGTCACCAGGCCGAGGTCGATGTCGGCGGGCGTCAGCTTGCGCTCCTTGGCCAGATCATCGAACGTGATCTCGCCCGAGGCGATGCGCTTGCGCGCGGCCTCGGCTTCCTCGACCGTGGGGAAGGTGATCTGCTGCACCTCGCGCTTCTCCGGCGTCCCGAGCTGATCCTTGCGCTGGTCGAACAGCTTGCGGGCGTCTTCGTCGGAGACGTCGGTCCATTTGCCGATCTCCTCGGGTGTCACCACGACGAAATCGATCTTGCGATATTCGGGCGCTCGGAACTGCGCCTTGTGCTCGATCGAAATAGGAGGCGAGCGTCTCAGGCGAGGGCGGTATCGATGGTGCCGGCCTGGGCCGCTGTCAGCTTGATGTATTCGATCGAACGCTGCTCGTTCTGGAAGCGGGTCAGCGCCTCGAGCTCGGTCTTGGACGGTTCGAGGCCGGCTTCGATCGTGCCGGCGATCTGCCGCCGCAGCGACACCCGGCGCTGATCGGCGAGATAGCGCTGCTCGGTGAAGCCGTAGTTGCGGATGATGGCCTGGAAGCGCTGCGGCGTCGAACGCGCCGTTCGCCCCCTTGAAGTTCGGGTCGCTCAGGATCACCCGCATGGTTTCGGCGTCGGACTGGCCGAGCCCGAGCCGGTGCGCCTCTTCATCCAAGGCGGCTTCTGCAATCGTCTGCTGCAGCACCTGAGCGGTCCAGGCCGAAGGCCCGCGCCTGATCCTGCGTCAATGGGCGGCCGAACTGCCGTCCGATCTGCTGCAGGCGGTCGGTGTAGATCTGGCGGAACTCGTTTACCGAAATCTCGGTGTGGCCGACGGTCGCCACCGTCGACTGGCCGAAGCCACGGAAGATGTCGGCGATGCCCCAGATCCCGAAGCTGACGATCAGCACGCCCATGACCACCGCCATGATGGTCTTGCCGAGCCAGTTTGATGAGGCCTTGCGTAATCCTCGAAGCATGGGTCCAATTGTCGTCAGGAGGGGAGGACGCGCCTTAAAGCAGAATTCCGCGAAAGGGCGTCACCGAGTTGAAATGGCTTATAAAGAGGCCGTCGTCCGGTCGCAACCTCGCCTCTGGCCCAAGAACAAGACAAAGAACGGCCGGCGGCCCGAAGCGCTGAACGGCCGCAGCGCTCTGGTGCTGGTCGGCCGGGTCTGCTAGCGCATCGGGCTCCGAGTCTCAACGTCTGCTGGAATTTCGCCATGACCGATCGCATCCGGCCGCTGATCGCCGGCAACTGGAAAATGAACGGGCTGAAGGCCTCCTGGTCCGAATTCGAGGCGATGTTGGCCGGCAGCTCCGAGGTTTCGGCCAAGGCCGACCTCCTGGTGTGTCCGCCTGCGACCTTGCTGGCGGCGTTCGCCGACAAGGCGCGCGGGACGAAGGCCGTCGCGGTCGGGGCCCAGGATTGCCACACCAAGGCCTCCGGCGCCCATACCGGGGATATTTCCGCGGAAATGCTGGCCGATGCCGGCGCCAGCGCCATCATCGTCGGTCATTCCGAGCGGCGCGCCGACCACGGCGAGACCGACGCCATTGTGCATCAGAAGACCGAGGCGGTCTGGCGCGCCGGGTTGACCGCGATCGTCTGCATCGGCGAGACCCAGGGCCAGCGCGATGCCGGGCAGACGCTCGACATCTGCGGCGGCCAGCTCGAGCGGTCGCTGCCGGACGGCCTCCAAGGCCGACAACCTAATCGTGGCCTATGAGCCGGTCTGGGCGATCGGCACCGGTCTCACGCCGACCGTGCAGGATGTCGAGCAAGTTCATAAGTTTATCCGCGATCTGCTGGCTCAGCGCTTCAAGGAAGAAGGGCTAAGGATGCGCATCCTCTATGGCGGCTCGGTGAAGCCGTCCAACGCCGCGGAGCTGATGGCGGTCGCCAACGTCAACGGCGCGCTGGTCGGCGGCGCCAGCCTGAAAGCGGCGGATTTTCTGGCGATCGCGAAGGGCTGCTAGCGTCGAGGGCTAGCCGATGTTTCCGCAGGTCGATCCTTCGTTGGATGGGTTGAGCGCAGCGATATCCATCCTTATCGCGGCATATGCGAAGGTATACTTTTTCGCATCAAGATCAGAACGTGCAAGCCAGCGTTAAGCTAGCGCCGCTACGCGCTTCCAGTAGATCTTCGTGCCCGTCAGGCCGCCATGCGGCTTGAAGGCGTAATCCGGGATGATGCCGGTGAGCTGGAAGCCCAGGCCCTCATAGAGTTTCGAGGCGCCGCCATCGGTCGCGGTGTCGAGCACCAACAGCGTGCGTCCATGCTCGTGGGCCAGCGCCTCGGCGGCGCGCATCAAGGCGGTCGCGAGGCCACGATGGCGATGGCTGAGCCGGGTCATCATCTTGGCGATCTCGGCGCGATGCGGCTGGTTCGGCGGCAAGTCAAGCAGCAGTGTCACCGTTGCGACCACCTCGTCACCGTCGAAGGCGCCGAGCACGATGCGTTCGCCGCGCCCGGCCGCCGCCAGCGAGTCACGCCAGAAGCGCGTCGGCGGCTTCAGCCGATAATGGATGCATGAAGCTGACCGAGCCGCCGTGGCGACGGTCTCGACCAGGAGATCGACTCAGCGCGCTGCGAATCGCTGATGTATCGGTCAGCGGGGCGATCCTGATCGCGGACATCTCGTTCAGCTCCCGTCATTCAGGTTCTGGCAAGCGCCACGACATAGGTGCAGGGCGCGTTGGTTTCGTTGGCGAAGGTGGTGTCGATCGGCGGGCCGAAGCCGAGGCAGTCGCCCGGGCCGAGCAAATGGCTGTCGGCACCTTCGGTGATGGTCGAGGCTGCCGCTCTGGACCCAGACGAGCTGGCGGATGTGGACATAGGACGAGGTCGGGAGCGTCACGCTGCGCCGCGGCGGCAGTTCCACGGTCACGAGCTCGACCGGATGGTCGGGACGGCTGAAGACCTGCCGGCGCAGATAGCCGGTCTCGGGATCGCGCCATACCGGCTGCTCGGCGGCCGTGGACAGCCGGTCGCCATGGCCCTCGGCACGCAGCATCAGCCCCGCCAGCGTTAAGTCGAAGGCACTGGCGAGCCTGACCAGGATGACGGCGGTTGGACTGACCTCGGCCCGCTCGATCTTGCTGATCGTGGCCTTCGAGACGGCCGAGCGGTCCGCGAGCTCAGCCAGCGACCAGCCGCGGCTTTCGCGTTCCAGGCGCAAGCGATGGGCAAGACGCTGGCCAAGATCGTCAATTATATGATCCATTCGTCAATTATAATGGAAATATTGATCTTGGGCAAGGTCGCCGCGGTTTGCATCCATGGATGCTTGTGAGAAGTCGCAATGTCCTTATCTGCGGGGGTGACAATGCCCGGTCCGATCGTGTAACACCGCCGCAAATTCTAAACCCCGCAAGCCCGAGCATCGGCCGGAGGCCGGCTGCTTCGGCTTGTGACGGAAGGTCGACGATGCAGACTGTCATCATCGTCGTCCACCTCATGATCGTCGCCGTCCTGATCGGCACGGTGCTGCTGCAGAAGTCCGAAGGCGGCGGCCTTGGCATGGGCGGCGGCGCCGGCTTCATGTCGAGCCGCGGCACCGCCAACCTGCTGACGCGCACCACGGCGATCCTCGCGGCCGGCTTCTTCGTGACCAGCCTGTTGCTGTCCTGGCTCGCCAGCTACAACCGCACGCCGACCTCGATCATCGGCAACCCGGCCTCGCCAGTCGCAGCCGGCGGGCGGCGCGACGCCGGTGGCGCCGCCGACCAGCGGCGGCATGCTCGACTCGCTGAAGAAGTCCGACGAGCAGCAGAAGCAGGCGCCGCGCCGTCCGGTCCGCAGGCGCCGCAGTCGCAATAAAGCGGGGTGGCCATGCAGGACGGCAGCTGGCGTCCCTGCATGCAGGAGATCCCCATCAATAGCCTGATAACGCTTCAGATTTCACGTCACCCACAGCCGCGCAGAATGTTCGGCGCGGCGCATGCGATTCGTTTTGGCGAATCGCGTCGGTGGCCTTAAAGGTTAGGTCCCATGGCGCGGTACATCTTCATCACCGGCGGCGTGGTTTCCTCGCTCGGAAAGGGTCTGGCTTCGGCGGCGCTCGGCGCCCTGCTGCAGGCCCGGGGCTACAAGGTCCGGCTTCGCAAGCTCGATCCCTATCTCAATCTCGATCCCGGAACGATGTCGCCGTATCAGCACGGCGAAGTGTTCGTGACCGACGACGGCGCCGAGACCGATCTCGATCTCGGCCATTACGAGCGCTTCACCGGGCGTCCGGCGACCAAGGCCGACAACATCACCACCGGGCGCATCTACCAGGACATCCTCACCAAGGAGCGGCGCGGCGATTATCTCGGCGCCACCATCCAGGTGATCCCGCACGTCACCAACGCGATCAAGGATTTCATCCTCGACGAGCAATGACGACTACGATTTCGTGCTGTGCGAGATCGGCGGCACCGTCGGCGACATCGAGGGCCTGCCGTTCTTCGAGGCGATCCGCCAGCTCAAGAACGATCTGCCGCGCGATCACGCGATCTACATCCATCTGACGCTGCTGCCGTTCATCCCGAGCGCCGGCGAGCTGAAGACCAAACCGACCCAGCATTCGGTCAAGGAACTGCGCTCGATCGGCATCCAGCCGGACATCCTGCTGTGCCGCACCGACCGGCCGATCCCGAAGGAAGAGCGGCGCAAGCTCGGCCTGTTCTGCAACGTGCGCGAAAGCGCCGTGATCGAGGCGCGCGACGTCGACAACATCTACGCGGTGCCCGAGGCCTATCACGCCGCCGGCCTCGACGACGAGGTGCTGGCGGCGTTCGGCATCGAGCCGAAGATTCCGCCGGCGCTGCAGAGCTGGCACGTCATCAACGAGCGCGTCCGCAATCCCGAAGGCGCGTCACCATCGCCATCGTCGGCAAATACACCGGCATGAAGGACGCCTACAAATCGCTGATCGAGGCGCTGTCGCATGGCGGCATCGCCAACAAGGTCAAGGTCAATCTCGACTGGATCGAGAGCGAGGTGTTCGAGAACGAGGACCCCGCGCCGTTCCTCGAGCACGTCAACGGCATCCTGGTGCCCGGCGGCTTCGGCCAGCGCGGCGCCGAGGGCAAGATCCGCGCGGCGCAGTTCGCCCGGGAGCGCGACGTGCCGTATTTCGGCATCTGCTTCGGCATGCAGATGGCGGTGATCGAGGCGGCGCGCAATCTGGTCGGCATCGAGGAGGCCAATTCCACCGAGTTCGGCCCGACGCCGGAGCCGCTGGTCGGCCTGATGACGGAATGGCTGCGCGGCAACGAGCTGGAGAAGCGCTCCAAGGCCGGCGATCTCGGCGGCACCATGCGGCTCGGCGCCTATCCGGCGGCGCTCAAGCGCGGCAGCCGGGTCTCGGAAGTCTATGGCGGCGCCACCGAGATTTCCGAGCGCCACCGCCATCGCTACGAGGTCAACACCGCCTACAAGGACCGGCTCGAGCAGCACGGCCTGCGATTCTCCGGCCTGTCGCCCGACGGCGTGCTGCCGGAGATCGTCGAATACGAGGACCATCCCTGGTTCATCGGCGTGCAATTCCATCCCGAGCTGAAGTCGCGGCCGTTCGAGCCGCATCCGCTGTTCGCGTCCTTCATCCAGGCCGCGATGGTGCAATCGCGGTTGGTGTAAGAGCGGCACGCGGTGCTTTGACCTCGCCGTCGTTTGTTGCGACAACCTCGCCTGATCAACCAAGACAAGATCAGGGAGGAAACGATGATCTACGAAAGCCGCGTCTATCGTTGCCTGCCCGGCCGGCTGCCGGCGCTGCTGAAGCGCTTCGAGACCGTCACGCTGAAACTGTGGGAGAAGCACGGCATCAGGCAGGCCGGTTTCTTCACCACGCTGATCGGCGAGTCCAACCAGGAGCTGACCTATTTCCTGGCCTGGGAATCGCTGGCCGAGCGCGAGAAGAAGTGGACCGCGTTCCAGAGCGACCCGGACTGGATCGCCGCGCGCGCCAAGACCGAGGAGGACGGCCAGATCATCCGCAATATCGTCAGCCAGTTCCTGGTGCCGACCGCGTTCTCCTCGGTGAAGTGAGGGCCGAATGAGGGCGTCGAGGGCGGGAGCAGGCCGACCGGCAGGGACCCCGTCCGGATATCCCCGACGGCGCAACCCTGATATTCAGCCGCAGCGATTGCGGGTTGATCCGGCACGGCTGGCCGGCCATGGTTCGCGCTTCACGAGGATGATGCCTTGAACGCTTCGATAACAGCCGCGCCGGTCGTCACCGTCGGCTCCGTCAATTTCGGCAATGACCTGCCGATCTCGGTCATCGCCGGGCCGTGCCAGCTCGAGAGCCGCGCGCATGCGCTGGAGGTCGCCGCCGCGCTGAAGGAGATCGCGGCGCGGCTGAAGCATCGGCCTCGTCTACAAGACCTCGTTCGACAAGGCCAACCGCACCACGGCATCCGCCGCGCGCGGCATCGGCCTGAAACAGGCGCTGCCGATCTTTGCCGAAATCCGCTCCTCGCTCGGGCTGCCGGTGCTGACCGACGTCCACGAGGCCGCGCAATGCGCCGAGGTGGCGCAGGCGGTCGACGTGCTGCAGATCCCGGCGTTCCTGTGCCGGCAGACCGATCTGCTGCTGGCGGCGGCGGCGACCGGCAAGGTCGTCAACGTCAAGAAGGGCCAGTTCCTGGCGCCGTGGGACATGGCCAATGTCGTCGCCAAGATCACCGGCGCCGGCAATCCCAACGTGCTGGTCACCGAGCGCGGCGCGTCGTTCGGCTACAACACGCTGGTCTCGGACATGCGCGCGCTGCCGATCCTGGCGCGCACCACCGGCGCGCCGGTGATCTTCGACGCCACCCATTCGGTGCAGCAGCCGGGCGGCAAGGGCGCCTCATCCGGCGGCGAGCGCGAATTCGTGCCGGTGCTGGCGCGCGCCGCGGTCGCGGTCGGCGTCGCCGGCGTGTTCATCGAGACCCATCCCGATCCCGATCACGCGCCGTCCGACGGCCCCAACATGGTGCCGCTGCGCGAGTTCGAGGGCCTGCTGCGGACGCTGATGGCGTTCGACGCGCTTGCCAAAGGCACTGCCAAGGTGCTGCGCGCTGATGCATCGAGCCCGTGGCCCGGCCGGCATCCGACGCAGACGTTGCCGCCGGTCCTCAACATCATCGCGCTGGCGACCTTCTGCGGCGAGCCTGTCGGCGCGCGCGCTCGATCCGGTGCTGCCGCATGTCGCCGAGCGATTTCGCGTCAGCATCGCGACCGCGGCGAGCTTTGCGGCTCGGTGTTCGCCTTCACCTTTGCGCATCGTGCAGCCGGTGCTGGGCGCGGCCGCCGATCTGTTCGGCAAGGCGCGGCTGATGACGATCTGCCTGGTGCTGCTCGGCGTCGCCAACATCCTCGGCGCGCTGTCGACCTCGTTTCCGCTGCTGTTCGCCACCCGCATCCTCGCCGGCATCGGCGCCGGCGGCGTGTTCCCGATCGCGCTCGGCCTGACCAGCGATCTGGTCGGGCCGGACAAGCGCCAGGTCGCGATCGGCCGCACGCTGGCGGGCTCGATGACCGGCAATCTGCTCGGCGCGTCGGCTGTCCGGCCTGATCGGCGATTTCCTCGGCTGGCGCGGCGTGCTCGTGATCCTCGGCGCGCTGGCTGGTCGCGGCTCGATCGCGGTCGCGGCTCGGCTTTCGCGGCGCAAGCTGACGCACGCGCCGGCCAACATCGATCTGGCCGTGCTGCGGCAACGGCTATCGCACCATCTTCGCCAATCCGAACGCCCGCGTCTGCTATCGCGGCCGTGTTCATCGAAGGCTGCTGCGTGCTCGGGCTGTTTCCCTTCATCGCCGTCGTTCCTGTTCGAGCTGGGCGTCACCAGTCCTCTCGATCGCCGGCATCGTGATCGCGGGCTTTGCGGTCGGCGGCCTGTTCTACACCCTGACCGTGTCGCGCCTGCTGCCGCGGCTCGGCGTCAACGGCATGATGATCGCGCGGCGCCGCGCTGGTCGGCGCTGCAACTCGCCGTCGTCGCCTTCGGTCCCGCGCTGGAAGCTGCAGGTCGCGCAGCTTCTGCTGATGGGCTGGGGCTTCTACATGATCCACGGCTGGCTGCAGGTGTTCGCCAGCGAGCTGTCGGTCGAGGCGCGCGCCACCGCGCTGTCGCTGCACTCGTTCTTCTTCTTCATGGGCCAGACCGTCGGCCCGATCGCCTATGGCTTCGGCATCATCCATGCCGGCAAGCTGCCGACCTTGATCACCGCGGCCTGCGTCATCGTCGCGCTCGGCTTTGTCTGCGCCGCGTTCCTGCGCCAGCGGCCGCCGGCGGATGCCCAGAGCACGTCCGATCCATCTCGGATCTGAGCCAGCAAACCCGGTCTCGAACGCGGGGTTGGATCTGCGCGGCTGAAACATTGGGGGATGGCGCTTTCGTTGCTGACAGAGGGTGCTGTCGGACGCGATGCCGCCGTCTCGCGGCGCATGTTGCGTCCGAGCCTTGCTGATGGACCGCCCTCTCAAAGACAGAGGGCGCGGGGAATGCCGGGCGCTGGCCGCACCCATGGCCCGCCAGCGAAAAAAATGCTGGCGGCAGGTACCACAGGTTCAGCCGAGACATCCCGGCATTCCCCGCGCGATGGCTTTACGGCGTATATCGCGATCTCCCCGGTGCGCCGGGCTTTTTGGCCACCGTGTGCGCATGATGCTTGCGCATCAGCGCGGATACCAGCGTCGGGGTATCAGGACCACGCGACTTGACCGTGCGCATCGTGCTGTTCGTCGGCGCGGATAACCACGCTGCAACACCGACACGCCCACCGCATCCCGCCTCAACGTCCGTGACGACCGCGAAGCGCCCCTCATGATGAGACGGGATGGGGGACAAGAGATCATAAATTCTGATAAAAAGAAAGAAAATTATTTGTAGCGGAAGGGTTGGAAGCCAAGTGATCCGTTTGAATCGGCGGGCAAAATGAGTTTTTTGACGCATGTCATTTGGGCGGTGATCGACCTAGCTTTAACAGGCAGCCGCGCATCTATCGAACATTTGCGCCGCGATTTGCGGGCAGATGAGTTGCCCGTCCGGTCGCGCCGGCTATCGCCGCGGTGGTGGCAATGCGCTCTCGCCGTCATCGCCGGGCTCGCGCGCCACCGCGCGGCCTTGCATTGCAGAAAGGTTTCGCGAAGCGCCGACAACGAGCCTTAGAATCATGACGGCCGGTACTCGCCGTCCTCGAAAAGCTCCTCCATCGTCAAACAAGGTTAGCCCATTCCCGGTTTACCCACTGAGACATATGCAGGAGTTGACGCAACGCTTCATCGGCATTTGCGGTATCGAGCGGTGTCGCCCTGCCGTGGGCAGCCTCATCTCGCCAGAGTGAGATGATGTTGGTGAAGGTCGTCAGCGTATTTCGTCTATGCTGGTCCAACTGACCTACGATTAGATTTAGAACCTTTCGGCGCCCTCCAGACTGCCCATAGGAACTCACCACGAGCGCCTCGTCATTGGTTTTGGCAATCGCTAGAGCTAGAAGTATTGACTCTGCTGCCGCTCCAGCCATCGAGCAGCATCCAAGCCACGCCTCCGCATTCCGGCACCGAATGGCTTCCGCGGATCGTTGCGCGAAGCCGTCGCCAAATCGTTGTTCGAATCCAGCGAGCGTGCGCGCCAGCGACCCTGGTTGTAAAACCACTAAGTCCGCGGGATCCATTGTTTCCAAGGCTGCGCGTCCGGCCTCTGTCACCGAGTATCCGATCTCCGCTACTGCCTGCTCTCCTATATTCTTGACGCCCGGCCGAACTAGTCCACGCCGACACAATTCCCATGCCGCATCCATAAAAGTCGGCGCCATCTTCCGGAGAATTGGCTCGCGCTCGTGATGCGGTATCGTTCGCTGCCATTCCAAGTACGTGCGGACCACATGGGGCGGGTACAAATCGTAGCCATAGTACGACGCTCCGCCTCGCAGTAGAACGTCGATCGTCACCGCAATCGCCTCGTCTAACTCCATAGTTCTTCCTTACTTTAGATAACGAGTAAGAGCGTCGATAACTTCCTTCATGACTAGAGTCTTGGTGCAATTGAATTCAGCGCATCGTAGCACTTTTTCGCTGTGAGAGTAGTTGTAGTAGTGGGAAAGATCCGCGCAGCCCGCGTAGGGTGGCTTTGAGACGAAGGCGTGGTCCACTGCTTCGATTTCCAGGGTCGGTAAGACGATTGTGCGATTCGCCCACATGCTCAGTTATCGTCGTGCCGTTCCGGGCGGGATCACTAATTAGGGTGTCATTAGGGACTGCATCCATCGGAGAGCCAGCGTGTTGATGATGAGATACCCGTAATCGAACGGGATTAGTTTTCCCGGCTCAGGCTTCTTCGAATGACGCATTCCCTCGTCGAATGATCGGTTGTTATTTGCGGCATGGCGAAAGTTCCTGAGTTCCGTCTTGGAAACGAAATCCAACTTTTCCAACTCGTGCTGGCCGCCAACGCTGTCGGCGATGGCTTCGTAGATTAGGTACATCGACGCCCACGTACGCGGCAGCGTGATCGCCGCAAGCGCAAGCTTCACTGCTGGATTGCTTGCCGCCAGCGTCAGACCATTGTGAGCGAATGGAAAATGTTCCGATTGAAAACCGAGTTGGGTCAAGTCCTTGTTCGGCGTCCAGTCTGTATGCAGCATGCATCCGGCGCTGGTGCCTTCTGAAAAGGACAGGGAGTAGAGTCTGACCGGCGCATATTCGGGATCGAGCAAGACTGCGATGCCATTGATGCGCCCAACGAGGCTTTCCGCAACTGGAGCAAAATCCCGCAGGCTGATATCGTCGAGATTGCCATCCCAACACAGTTGGTCGGACGTTATCGGGGCGAATAGGTCGTAGCCATGTACTCTGAAGCGCATGAACTGCGCCGGATTGTTGGTGTCGATGGTTGGCCGTCCGTCCGGCTTGGTCGCCTTGAGAAGCGTATGACTAGCATCTGAGCCATCGAACAGTCTTGATAGACCCCATAGATCCCATGGATGGCCGAGCACAGTGGCTGTGATTTGTGTAGGCATGTGAGCCGTTCGCCCGTGTAAAGCTTGTCAAAATCCTGTCGCCCAACGAAAGAGTTGGCCATTCAAAATCGATTGGCAAAACCCTGGACAATGTTTCTTCAATGATCCTTGGACCTCCGAAAGGTGTTCCGTCGATGCAATACGCTCATTAAGCGATCCCCTTTTGCAACAGCCACCGCAGCTGCGCCGACATCCGTTAAGGGGTGAATGCGGGTGCCGGTAACTTGGTCGCAAGAGTAGCCTTGGATCATTTGCGCTCGGGTCGCAGCGCGTTTGGGGACTCGTCAGGATTTCAGGCACTGAGCCATGATGTCGAACACCTGCGGTTTCCAGACACAATGGCCGCTGCCCCGTCGCCCGATGGCGCAGAGGCCGTTCTTGTTGTTGTTCACCTGATCGACGACGGTGGCTTCGGGCGCGGCCACGCGGAGCGAGAGGTTGTCCTGCTAGCTGCCGCCATTGCCGCCATTGCCGCCGTGCACCGAAAAGCGGGTCTGATGGATGTGGAACTTATGGTTCGCGGTCGAGAGCTCAAGCTCAGGAGCAGCATCTGCGAACGCTGAGGCGGCGCGGCGGAATGCCTCACCCCCGCCCGCGATAGGGCGCGACGCCCTGGTCGGGAATCCACAGGCCCTTCGGCAGCTTGCCGGTCTGCCAGAACACGTCGATCGGGATGCCGCCGCGCGGATACCAGTAGCCGCCGATGCGCAGCCATTTCGGCTTGATCTCGGCGGCGATCCGTTTGCCGATCATGACCGTGCAATCCTCGTGGAAGGCGCCATGATTGCGGAAGCTCGCGACATAGAGCTTCAGCGATTTCGATTCCAGCAGCCACTGGCCCGGCACATAGTCGATCACCAGATGCGCGAAATCCGGCTGGCCGGTGACCGGGCAGAGCGAGGTGAATTCCGGCGCGGTGAAGCGCACCAGATAATTCGTGTCGCGCTTGCGGATTGGGCACGCGGTCGAGCTTGGCCTTCTCGGGCGTATCGCGGCCATTCCACGGCGCGGCCGAGCTGCAGGGCCGGCGGATTTCGACGATTTGCTGCGGGGTTTTCGACATCATGGGTCTCCGTTGCCGGTCTATTAGCCAATTCAGCCGCCAGCGTCACGCGTGCAGCGCGGCCTTTTCCGGCCTCCATGCGCTTGCTGTAGAAGCAGCGCCAACCGCTCCATTCCACGCATTTCCAATGAGGCTCCCATGACCGCCATCGTCGACATCATCGGCCGCGAAATCCTCGACAGCCGCGGCAATCCCACGGTCGAGGTCGATGTGGTGCTGGAGGACGGCTCGCTCGGCCGCGCCGCGGTGCCGTCGGGCGCCTCGACCGGCGCGCATGAGGCGGTCGAACTGCGCGACGGCGACAAGGCGCGCTATCTCGGCAAGGGCGTGCAGAAGGCGGTCGAGGCCGTCAACGGCGAGATCTTCGAGGCGCTCGGCGACATGGCGGCCGAGGAGCAGGTCGCAGATCGACCAGACCATGATCGATCTCGACGGCACGCCGAACAAGAGCCGGCTCGGCGCCAACGCCATTCTCGGCGTGTCGCTCGCGGTCGCCAAGGCCGCGGCGGAATCCTTCGACATGCCGCTCTATCGCTATGTCGGCGGCACCTCGGCGCGGACCCTGCCGGTGCCGATGATGAACATCATCAATGGCGGCGTGCATGCCGACAATCCGATCGACTTCCAGGAATTCATGATCATGCCGGTCGGCGCGCACGACCTTCGCCGAAGGCGCTGCGCTGCGGCTCGGAGATCTTCCACACCCTGCAGAAGGCGACTGAAGAAGGCCGGCCACAACACCAATGTCGGCGACGAGGGCGGCTTCGCGCCGAACCTGCCGTCGGCGGACGCGGCGCTCGACTTCGTCATGAAGCGCGATCGACAAGGCCGGCTACAAGGCCGGCGACGACGTCATGCTGGCGCTCGATCTGCGCCTCGACCGAATTCTTCAAGGACGGCACCTATGTCTATGGCGGCGAGGACAAGACCCGCTCGCGTTCCGAGCAGGCGAAATATCTCGCCGACCTGGTCTCGCGCTATCCGATCGTCTCGATCGAGGACGGCATGTCCGAGGACGACATGGACGGCTGGAAGGAACTGACCGATCTGATCGGCAACAAGTGCCAGCTGGTCGGCGACGATCTGTTCGTCACCAACGTCAAGCGGCTCGCCGACGGCATCAAGAACGGCCGCGCCAACTCGATCCTGGTCAAGGTCAACCAGATCGGCACGCTGACGGAGACGCTGAGCGCGGTCGAGATGGCCTACAAGGCCGGCTACACCGCCGTGATGTCGCACCGCTCCGGCGAGACCGAGGATTCCACCATCGCCGATCTCGCGGTCGCCACCAATTGCGGACAGATCAAGACCGGCTCGCTGGCGCGCTCCGACCGCACCGCCAAGTACAACCAGTTGCTGCGGATCGAGCAGGAACTGGGCAGCCAGGCGAAATATGCGGGCAGGGCGGCGCTGAAGGCGCTGGCCTGAGAGCGCGAGCAGCTTAGCCACAAGAACTTGAGACGCAAACGAACCAAAACAGGGAGGATCGACATGGCTGCCGACGACGACACCGGGCTTGCAACTGCGTTCGCTGATCAAGAAGAGCGGCGAACTCGAAATTTCGCTGCTGAGCGTGCCGACGCCCGAGCCGGCGGCCGGATGAGGTCGTGGTGCGGGTCGAGGCGACGCCGATCAATCCGTCCGACCTCGGCCTTCTGATCGGCGCGGCCGATATGGCGACCGCCAAGGCGTCCGGCACCAAGGATGCGCCGGTCATCACGGCGAAAGTGCCGGAAGCCGGCGATGCAGGGCGATGGCCGGCCGGCTCGATGAATCGATGCCGGTCGGCAATGAGGGCGCCGGCGTGGTCGATCAAGACCGGATCGTCGCGACGCGGCGAAGGCGCTGATGGGCAAGACGGTCGCGATGATCGGCGGCGCGATGTATGCGCAATATCGCTGCCTGCAAGGCGGCACGATTGCCTGGTGCTGCCGGCGGGCACGACGCCGGCCGAAGGCGCCTCCTGCTTCGTCAATCCGCTGACCGCGCTCGGCATGACCGAGACCATGCGGCGCGAAGGCCACAAGGCGCTGGTGCACACCGCGGCCGCCTCCAATCTCGGCCAGATGCTCAACAAGATCTGCCTCAAGGACGGCATCGGCCTGGTCAACATCGTGCGCAGCGCGGAGCAGGCCGAGATCCTGCGCAAGATCGGCGCCAAGCATATCGTCGATTCCACCGCCGCCGACCTTCATGGACGACCTGACCGATGCGCTGGTCGAGACCGGCGCGACCCTCGCGTTCGACGCCATCGGCGGCGGCAAGCTCGCCGGCCAGATCCTCACCTGCATGGAGGCCGCGGTCAACAAGACCGCCAAGGTCTACAGCCGCTACGGCTCGAGCGTGCACAAGCAGGTCTATATCTACGGCAGCCTCGACCCGCGTCCGATCGAGCTCGAACCGCGCCTTCGGCATGGCCTGGGGCGTCGGCGGCTGGCTGCTGTTTCCGTTCCTGATGAAGATCGGCGCGGCCGATGGCGCAGCAGCTTGCGCCAGCGCGTCGTCGCCGAACTCAAGACCACCTTTGCCAGCCACTACACCAAGGTGGTGTCGCTGCAGGAGGCGCTGCAGCCGGCCAACATCGCCGTCTACGCCAAGCGCGCCACCGGCGAGAAATTCCTGATCAACCCGAACAAGGACGGGATGACGTTCGCGATCCATCAGGGCGCGCATGCAATGCGCGAACCTCGCGATGCGCAATTGCGTCTCGCCGGACAATCCGGGATGGTATTACGTGCTCCGCATCGCAATTCCGGGTTCGATGCCTGCAGCCTCGTCGCCGGAATGCGCGAGACGCTGCCGTGAACGAGCCTGACTCGCGGTGCAGACTTGTTGCGCCGCGCACGGCGCGACGATCAGGATCCGCGTCTGCTCGTCACGGATCTGCATGTCGACCGACCGTCGCCCGCAAGCGCTGACCTCGTCGCAACTGGCGCGCCGGCGCCGTTCAGCCGCTGGGCGTTCCGCAACATCCGCTCGGCATCCTGCCGCGTCGCCGACATCGACAAGCGCGCCGGGCAGCGCCTGGACCGTTGCCCGGCGCTCCGGCATCGTTCGATGGATTCAGCCTGCGCTGCCGAACGGATCGACGCTCGACCTGCAGGGCTTCCTGAACGCGACCGCAAGCGACGGGCTGATCGTGCTGCACCGAGGCCGGATCGCGTTCGAATTCTATGCCGGCGGCATGGATCGCGACACGCCGCACATCCTGATGTCGGCGACCAAGTCGATCACCGGGCTGATGGTCGGTATTCTGGCCGGACGCGGCGAACTCGATGTCGACGCAGAGGTGACCGCCTATGTCGGCCGGAGGTCGCCGGCACGGCCTATCGCGGCGCCACCATCCGCCAGTTCCTGGATATGCGCACCGGCGTCGTGCTCGACGCTGGTGCCTTGCAGGCCTATGCCGACGCCAGCGGCTGGGAGCAGCTGTTGCCGGGCGCGACCGCCGATCTGCACGGCTTCTACGAGACGATGCGCGCCAAGGCTGTGCCGCATGGCGGGACATTCGCCTATGTCTCGGCCAACACGGATCTGCTGGGCTGGGTGATCGAGCGCGCCGACGGCCGCAGCTTCGCGAGCCTGGTCAGCGCGCTGCTGTGGAAGCCGCTTGGCGCGAGCGGGGAGACCTTCATCACGGTCGATGCCAGGGTGCGCCGCGCTGCACCGGCGGCTTCTGCGCCACCTTGCGCGATTTCGCCCGGCTCGGCCAACTCGTGCTGATGAACGGCTGGCGCGACTTCACCCGATCGTGCCCGCGGGCTGGATCGACGACATCAGGCATAACGGCGATGCGCGGCCTGGCGCGACGGACAGTGGGCCGGCAGCTTCGCCGCGATCAGCCGCAACATGCACTATCGCAGCGGCTGGTACGTCATCGACGACGCGCCGCAGCTGCTGTTCGCGATGGGCATCCACGGCCAGAACCTGTTCGTCGATGCCGCCAATCGAGATGGTCATCGCGAAAGTCTCGACCTGGGCGCAGCCGGTCGACGGACAGTCGATCTGGCTGACGCACAAGGCGATCGCCGAATTCGCCCGCTGCCTTGCGGGCGCCGGTTAGACGGCGCGTGGACTGTGCAGGCCGGCATGTGCTCATTTCGGAAACCCTGCGTTTCCGGTTCGGCGATTCATGCACTTGCATGCTTTTGCCGATCCGGCTTAAGTGAGCGCGATCGTCTCGGCTTCGCTCAGAAGGATATCCCATGGCCACCCATCACATCGTCCGTCATCGTCGGCAGCCTCCGCAAGGAGAGCTTCTCGCTCAAGATCGCCAACGCGCTGGCCAAGCTCGCGCCGGCATCGCTCAAGCTCGACGTGGTCACGCCTGCACGGCCTTTCGTTCTTCAACCAGGACCTCGAAGCCAACCCCGCCGGCCGACTGGGTGGCGTTCCGCGAAAAGATCCAGAAATCGGACGGCGTGCTGTTCGTCACGCCGGAATACAACCGCTCGATCCCCGGCGTGCTGAAGAACGCCATCGACGTCGGCTCGCGGCCCTATGGCAAGAGCTCGTTCCTCGGCAAGCCGGTCGGCATCGTCTCGCAACTCGCCGGGCCCGCTCGGCGGCGTCAGCGCCGCCAAGCACCTGCAGAACATCCTGCCGGGCATTTCCGGCCCGATCATGGGCCAGCCGGAGATCTATCTGAACGGGGTCGGCGACGCCTTCGACGACAAGGGCGAACTGATCAAGGAATCGCTGCAGACGGTGCTGAAGCAATATATCGACGCCTTTGCCGCCTTCGTCGAGAGGCACCATAGATAGGCAGGAACAGGCACGGCGACGCCGCCGTGGCCGGGCAGGGTTTTAGCATTCCATTAACCGGACCGTCGCATGCTTCGGGCCATGGTCTCCCGCAGCCGCCTCAAATCCGTCCTCACCGGCCTCGCCCTCTACACGATGGCGGCGGCGATGATCGGCTATTTCGGCGTCAACGCCTATACCGGCAACTACGGCCTGAATGCGCGCAGGAACTCGACCAGGAGATCATCGCGCTGACCTCGGAGCTGGCGCGGCTGAAGCAGGAGCGCGCCGAGGGCGAACAGCGGGTCTCGCTGCTGCGGTCCGACCGGGTCGATCCCGACATGCTCGACGAGCGCGCGCGCTATCAGCTCGACTACGTCAATCCGCACGATCTGGTCCGGATCAATCCGAACTAGACGTCGAATTTCAAACCTGAAATTTCAAAACCCGGCGAATTCGATTTCGAAAGTTTCGTGTCGCATTGCACTGCGGCATAGCGAAATTTTCGCGGCGTCACGCAATCCTTTCACGGCGGTTTGAGTTGGGTTAGAGAGGGCTATCCACTCTCTCATCCGGAATTGCCATGGCCGCACCGAAAAAAAGCGCCGCGAAGGAAGCAGGGCAGGACAAGGCGAGCGATGGCTCGCCGCCGGAATTCACCAGAGAGCAGGAACTGGCCGCGCTGCGCGACATGCTGCTGATCCGCCGGTTCGAGGAAAAGGCCGGCCAGCTCTACGGCATGGGCGCGATCGGCGGTTTCTGCCATCTCTATATCGGCCAGGAAGCCGTCGTCGTCGGCATGCAGATGGCCCTGAAGAAGGGCGATCAGGTCATAACCGGATACCGCGACCACGGCCACATGCTGGCCTGCGGCATGGAAGCCAAGGGCGTGATGGCCGAGCTGACCGGCCGCCGCGGCGGCTATTCCAAGGGCAAGGGCGGCTCCATGCACATGTTCAGCAAGGAGAAGAATTTCTTCGGCGGCCACGGCATCGTCGGCGCGCAGGTTTCGCTCGGCACCGGCCTTGCCTTCGCCAACCGCTATCGCGGCAATGATTTCGTCAGCCTGGCCTATTTCGGCGACGGCGCCTCCAACCAGGGCCAGGTCTACGAGAGCTTCAACATGGCGGAGCTGTGGAAGCTGCCGGTGATCTATGTGATCGAGAACAACCGCTACGCCATGGGCACCTCGGTGACGCGCTCGTCGGCGCAGACCGATTTCTCCAAGCGCGGCATTTCCTTCAACATTCCGGGCGAGCAGGTCGACGGCATGGACGTCCGCGCGGTCAAGGCCGCCGGCGACGAGGCGGTGGCCTGGTGCCGCGAAGGCAAGGGGCCGTATCATCCTGGAAATGCAGACCTACCGCTACCGCGGCCATTCGATGTCGGATCCGGCGAAATACCGCACCCGCGAGGAAGTCGAGAAGGTCCGCCACGACCAGGACCCGATCGAGCAGGTGCGCAACCGCCTGCTGGCGGCCAAGATGAGCGAGCAGGAATTGAAGGCGATCGACGCCGAGGTGCGCGAGATCGTCAACGACGCCGCCGATTTCGCCCAGCACGATCCCGAGCCCGATGCCGTCCGAGCTCTACACCGACATCTACCGCTAAGCGCGCGCAAGCTGATTTTCGGAGCTCGATATGCCAATTCAAGTTCTGATGCCCGCGCTGTCGCCCACCATGGAGAAGGGCAACCTTGCCAAATGGCTGAAGAAGGAAGGCGAGACCATCAAGTCCGGCGACGTCATCGCCGAGATCGAGACCGACAAGGCGACGATGGAAGTCGAGGCCACCGACGAGGGCACGCTCGGCAAGATCCTGATCCCCGAAGGCACCGCCGACGTCGCGGTCAACACGCCGATCGCGACCATTCTGGCCGATGGCGAGAGCGCCGCCGATCTCGGCAAGGCGCCGGCGCCGGCCAAGGCAGGAGAAGGCGGCCGAATCCGCGCCGCCGGCCGAAGCCAAAGCGCGAAGCGCCGGCAGCCAAGTCCGGCGGCGGCGATGAGAAGAAGGCGCCCGCCGGCGCCGAAGGCCGTCGCCGAGCCCGATCCGGAAGTGCCCGAAGGCACCGAGATGGTGACCATGACCATCCGCGAAGCGCTGCGCGACGCGATGGCCGAGGAAATGCGCCGCGATCCCGACGTGTTCCTGATGGGCGAGGAGGTCGCGGAATATCAGGGCGCCTACAAGGTCAGCCAGGGCCTGCTGCAGGAATTCGGCGCCCGGCGCGTGATCGACACGCCGATCACCGAGCATGGCTTTGCCGGCATCGGCGTCGGCGCGGCGATGGCCGGCCTGAAGCCGATCGTCGAGTTCATGACCTTCAACTTCGCCATGCAGGCGATGGACCAGATCATCAACTCCGCGGCCAAGACGCTCTATATGTCGGGCGGCCAGATGGGCTGCTCGATCGTGTTCCGCGGCCCGAACGGCGCGGCCGCGCGCGTCGCCGCCCAGCACAGCCAGGATTATTCGGCCTGGTACTCGCAAGTTCCGGGCCTCAAGGTGATCGCGCCGTTTTCGGCCGCCGACTACAAGGGCCTGCTGAAGGCCGCGATCCGCGATCCCAATCCGGTGATCTTCCTCGAAAACGAAATGCTCTACGGCCATACCGGCGAGGTGCCGAAGCTCGACGATTACGTGATCCCGATCGGCAAGGCGCGCGTGGTGCGCACCGGCAGCCACGTCACCATCGTCTCCTGGTCGAACGGCATGTCCTATGCGCTGAAGGCGGCCGAGGAACTCGCCAAGGAAGGCATCGAGGCCGAGGTGATCGACCTGCGCACGCTGCGCCCGATGGACACCGACACCATCGTCGCCTCGGTGAAGAAGACCGGCCGCGCGGTGACGGTGGAAGAGGGCTGGCAGCAAAACGGCGTCGGCGCCGAGATCGCCGCGCGCATCATGGAGCACGCGTTCGACTATCTGGATGCGCCGGTGGCGCGGGTGTCGGGCAAGGACGTGCCGATGCCCTATGCGGCGAACCTCGAAAAGCTCGCATTGCCGTCGGTGGCCGAGGTGGTCGAGGCCGCCAAGGCCGTTTGTTATCGGTGAACCATGGCCGGTCCCAAGGAGCAGCCATTGCCGCCTGACGTCATCGGCCGCGATGACGCCACCGAAGTGCTGCGCGCCTTCGTGCTCGACGGCGGACTTTCGATCGCGTTCCAGCGCGCCTTCGAGGAGCCGGATATGTGGGGCCTGCTGCTGGTCGACATCGCGCGCCACGCCGCCCGCGCCTATGCGCGCGAGAGCGAGCTACACCGAGGACGAAGCGCTGGCGCGCATCGTCGAGATGTTCGAAGCCGAAATCGCGCGGCCGACCGACATCGGCACCACCACGCCGCGGTCGCAACAAGGTCACTGACAATGCCGATCAACATCCTGATGCCCGCGCTGTCGCCGACGATGGAAAAGGGCAACCTTGCCAAGTGGCTCAAGAAAGAGGGCGACAAGGTCAAGTCCGGCGACGTGATCGCCGAGATCGAGACCGACAAGGCGACGATGGAGGTCGAGGCGGTCGACGAGGGCACGCATCGCGAAGATCGTGGTGCCCGAGGGCACCCAGGACGTCGCCGTCAACGACGTGATCGCGGTGCTGGCCGGCGACGGCGAGGACGTGAAGGCGGCGGGCGCGCCGCGGCCGCGCAAGGCCGACGCCAAGCCGGCAAGCCGAAGCGCCGAAGCCGAAGCCCGCAGCCAAGCCGGACGCCAAGCGCGAAGCACCGAAGCCGGCGCCGGCCTGCGCCAAGCCGCCGCGCCAGCGCCCGCGCCGCAGGCCGCGGCGCCTGCGCCGCAGGCCAACGGCCACGACCGCATTTTCTCCTCGCCGCTGGCGCGGCGTCTCGCCAAGGAAGCCGGCATCGAGCTCGGCGCGCATCAACGGCTCCGGCCCGCATGGCCGCGTCATCGCGCGCGACGTCGAGCAGGCCAAAGTCCGGCAAGGGCCTGAAGGCGCCGGCCGCGGCGCCCGCGGGCGCGCCTGCGATCGCGCCGTCGATGTCGGACAAGCAGATCCTCGCGCTGTTCGAGCCCGGCAGCTACGAGATCGTGCCGCATGACGGCATGCGCCGCACCATCGCGCAGCGGCTGACCGCGTCGGTGCAGACCGTTCCGCATTTCTATCTGACCATCGACTGCGACATCGGCAAGCTGCTCGCCGCGCGCGAGGAGATCAACGCGGCCGCGCCGAAGGACAAGGAGAAGAAGCCGCTCTACAAGCTCTCGGTCAACGACTTCGTCATCAAGGCGATGGCGGTCGCGCTGCAGCGGATTCCCAACTGCAATGTGAGCTGGACCGAAGGCGGCATGCTCAAGCACAAGCATTCCGATATCGGCGTCGCGGTGGCGATGCCGGGCGGCCTGATCACGCCGATCATCCGCAAGGCCGAGACCAAGTCGCTGTCGACGATCTCGGCCGAGATGAAGGATTTTGCCGCGCGGGCGCGGGCCCGCAAGCTCAAGCCGGAGGAATATCAGGGCGGCACCACGGCGGTGTCCAACCTCGGCATGTACGGCATCAAGGATTTCACCGCCGTGATCAATCCGCCGCATGCCACCATCCTGGCGGTCGGCACCAGCGAGGAGCGCGCGGTGGTGCGCAGCGGCAAGATCGAGGTCGCGCACATCATGAGCGTGACGCTGTCCTGCGATCACCGCGCGATCGACGGCGCGCTCGGCGCCGAGCTGATCGGCGCGTTCAAGCATGCTGATCGAAAACCCCGTCATGATGATGGTGTGAGGAGCCGTCAGTCATCGCGAGCGCAGCGAAGCGAAGCCATCTCCACCGGACAAGCGAGATCGATATCGTCGCAGGCGCTCCGCGCCATGACCGCTCGAAACAGATCCGGTTGAGATGGGAGCCTGAGCAATGGCCGATACATCCTTCGACGTCATCATCATCGGCTCCGGCCCCGGCGGCTATGTCACCGCGATCCGCGCGGCGCAGCTCGGCTTCAAGACCGCGATCGTCGAGAAATCCTATCTCGGCGGCATCTGCCTGAACTGGGGCTGCATCCCGACCAAGGCGCTGCTGCGCTCGGCCGAGATCTATCACTACATGCAGCACGCCAAGGATTACGGGCTGTCGGCCGACAAGGTCGCGTTCGATCCGAAGGCGGTGGTGCAGCGCTCGCGCGGCGTGTCGAAGCGCCTCAATGACGGCGTCGGCTTCCTGATGAAGAAGAACAAGGTCACGGTGATCTGGGGCGAGGCCACGATCGACGCGCCCGGCAAGATCACGGTGAAGAAGTCGCACGTCGAGGCGCCGAAGGGCGCGCTGGGCGAGGGCGCCTATCAGGCCAAGCACATCATCGTCGCCACCGGCGCGCGGCCGCGCGTGCTGCCGGGGCTCGAGCCCGACAAGAAGCTGGTCTGGACCTATTTCGAGGCGATGGTGCCGGAGAAGATGCCGAAGTCGCTGCTGGTGGTCGGCTCCGGCGCGATCGGCATCGAGTTCGCGTCGTTCTTCCACACCATGGGCGCCGAGGTGACGGTGGTCGAGGTGCTGCCGCAGATCCTGCCGGTCGAGGACGCCGAGATCGCGGGCCTCGCGCGCAAGCGCTTCGAGAAGCAGGGCATCAAGATCCTCACCAACACCAAGGTGACGAAGCTCGAGAAGAAGAGCGACAGCGTGGTCGCCACCATCGACGACGGCAAGGGCAAGCCGCAGACGGTCGAGTTCGACCGGGTGATTTCGGCGGTCGGCGTGGTCGGCAATATCGAAAATCTCGGGCTGGAAAAGCTCGGCGTCAAGACCGAGCGCGGCTGCATCGTGATCGACGGCTACGGCAAGACCAACGTGCCCGGCATCTACGCCATCGGCGACGTCGCGGGTCCGCCGATGCTGGCGCACAAGGCCGAGCATGAAGGCGTGATCTGCGTCGAGGCGATCAAGGGCCTGCATCCGCACGCCATGGACAAGACTGCTGATTCCCGGCTGCACCTATTGCAATCCGCAGGTCGCCTCGGTCGGCCTGACCGAAGCCAAGGCGAAAGAGGGCGGCCGCGAGATCCGCGTCGGCCGCTTCCCGTTCGTCGGCAACGGCAAGGCGATCGCGCTCGGCGAGGACCAGGGACTGGTCAAGGTGGTCTTCGACAAGAAGACCGGCCAACTGCTCGGCGCGCACATGATCGGCGCCGAGGTCACCGAGCTGATCCAGGGCTATGTGGTTGCGATGAACCTCGAAACCACGGAAGAAGAGCTGATGCACACGGTCTTCCCGCATCCGACCTTGTCGGAAATGATGAAGGAAGCCGTGCTCGACGCCTATGGCCGGGTGCTGAACATCTAAGTGCCGTCATTGCGAGCCGAGCGAAGCAATCCAGCCATCCGCTGCGGCGCTGGATTGCTTCGCGTTCGCTCCGCAATGACGAGCAACTACCATTGCGAGAAGACAGAACTCCGTGAAAGACAACGACAATCTGACCATCGAACGCCCGACGTTCGTGACCCATCTCGAATGCGCGATGGAAGGCGATCATTATCCCGCCGACCAGATCCACAACCTCTCCAAGGCCGGCAAGCCGCTGCTGGTGCGCTACGACCTCGCCGGCGTGAAGAAGGCGCTGACCAAGGACGCGCTGGCGCAGCGGCCGGCCGACCTCTGGCGCTATCGCGAGATGCTGCCGGTGCGCAAATGCACCGACATCGTCAGCCTCGGCGAGGTGATGACGCCGCTGATCCGGCTGCCGAAGCTTGCGCAAGAAGCTCGGCGGCGGCGAGATCATCGTCAAGGACGAAGGCCGGCTTGCCGACCGGCTCGTTCAAGGCGCGCGGCCTGGTGATGGCGGTGTCGATGGGCAAGGCGCTCGGCATCAAGCACATGGCGATGCCGACCAACGGCAATGCCGGCGCGGCGCTTGCGGCCTACGCCACCAGCTGCGGCATCAAGACCACGATCTTCTGCCCCGCCGATACGCCGGAGGTGAATGTCAGCGAGATCGAGCTGCAGGGCGCGACCGTCTATCGCGTCAACGGCCTGATCGACGATTGCGGCAAGATCGTCGGCGAGGGCAAGGCGAAGGCCGGCTGGTTCGATACCTCGACGCTGAAGGAGCCGTATCGGATCGAGGGCAAGAAGACGATGGGGCTGGAGCTTGCCGAGCAGCTCGGCTGGGACGTGCCCGACGTGATCTTCTATCCGACCGGCGGCGGCACCGGCCTGATCGGCATGTGGAAGGCGTTCGCCGAGCTGGAGACGATCGGCTTCATCGGCTCGAAGCGGCCGCGCATGGTCGCGGTGCAGGCGTCCGGCTGCGCGCCGATGGTGCGCGCCTTCGAGAACGGCACCGAGCATGCGCCGCGCTGGGAGGACGCCCACACCATCGCCTCCGGCATCCGCGTGCCGCAGGCGGTCGGAGATTTTCTGATCCTGCGCGCGGTGCGCGAGAGCAAAGGTTTTGCCATCGCGGTCGACGGACGAGAAGATTTCCGCTGCGCTGAACGAAGTCGCGCGCGAGGAGGGGCTGTTGCTGTGCCCCGAGGGCGCGGCGACCTATGCCGCCTACAAGCAGAGCCTCGCCGATGGCCGCGTTGCGAAAAACGATCGCGTGATGCTGTTCAATTGCGCGACCGGGCTTAAATATCCGCTGCCGCCGGTCACGCGCACGCTCGATCGCCATCAAGCCGATCGACTACGCGAAACTGTAAGCCTCGTCATTGCGAGCGAAGCGAAGCAATCCAGCGACGAGCCTGGATTGCTTCGTCGCATCGCTCCTCGCATGACGGACGAGTGGAGAATGACGATGCAAGACTAGATTCTGTGCCGCGCTTGATCGGCGTTGCTGGCACTTCGCCGGCGCCGCGCTGCGCGCCGACAATTTCCCGTCGCACCCCATCACCATCGTCGTGCCGTTCTCCGCCGGCGGGCCGTCGGACGCGATGGCGCGGATTCTCGGCGAGCGCATGCAGGTCACGCTGGGCAGACTATCCTGATCGAGAACGTCACGGGCGCGGGCGGCTCGCTCGGCGTCGGCCGCGTGGTGCGCTCGCCGCCCGACGGCTACACGGTCAGCTTCGGCCATCTCGGCACCCATGTCGCCAATGGCGCGATCTACAAGCTCGGCTATGACCTCGTCGACCGATCTCGAGCCGGTGGTGCTGCTGCCGAGCAATCCGATGATCATCGTCAGCAAGAACGCGGTGCCGGCGAAATCGCTGACGGAGTTGCTGGCCTGGTTGAAGGCGCAGCCGACGCCGCCGACCGCCGGCACCGCCGGCGCCGGCTCGGGCAGCCATATCGCCGGGCTCTATTTCGAGAACGTCACCGGCATCAAGCTGCAATACGTGCCGTATCGCGGCACGGCGCCGGCGCTGAACGATCTCGTCGCCGGCCAGATCGACATCATCGTCGACCAGACCTCGAATTCGATCAACCAGGTCCGCGCCGGGACCATCCGCGCCTATGCCGTCACCGACGACAAGCGCGTCGAATCGGCGCCGGAGATTCCGACCACCGACGAGGCGGGCCTGCCCGGATTTCACATGACGCTGTGGTCGGGCCTGTGGGTGCCGAAGGGCACGCCGAAAGACATCGTCGCCAAGCTCAACGCCGCGGCGGTCGAGGCGCTGAACGATCCGGCGGTGCGCAAGAAGTTCGAAGATCTGGGGCTTGCAGATGCCGCCGCAGGACCAGCTCACGCCGGAAGCGCTCGGCGCCTGGCAGAAGGCCGAGATCGCGAAATGGTGGCCGATGATCAAGGCAGCCAACGTCAGGATTGACTATGGCAGTACACAAAGCGGTACGCATGCGGCCGCAGATGGTTGCCTGATGCGCCACGATTGTTGCCTGGCTCGCAACAGTTTCGCTAGCATTTGGTAACGCTTTCGCGGCGCAGCCGCTAGCCTGCGCCGCTTTTTGGCCACACCCCTTCGTGAAATAACAGCTTACATGATTAGGCGCGTAAGGGCGTAGGGAAAATCGGTTCATGAACTGGGTTTTCTCGCCCGTGCACGGTCGCCGGCGGAAACAGGTTCGCGATGGACGCCAAGACCAACATCAAGAGCAGGCTGCCGAGCCGTCACGTGACGGAAGGGCCCGACGCGCGCGCCGCATCGCTCCTACCTCTACGCCATGGGGCTGACCACCCAGCAGATCCACCAGCCGTTCGTCGGCGTGGCCTCCTGCTGGAACGAGGCCGCGCCCTGCAACATCTCGCTGATGCGCCAGGCCCAGGCGGTCAAGAAGGGCGTCGCGCTCCGCCGGCGGCACGCCGCGCGAATTCTGCACCATCACCGTCACCGACGGCATCGCCATGGGCCATGACGGCATGCGCTCGTCGCTGCCGTCGCGCGAATGCATCGCCGATTCCGTCGAGCTGACCATTCGCGGCCACGCCTATGACGCGCTGGTCGGCCTTGCCGGCTGCGACAAGTCGCTGCCGGGCATGATGATGGCGATGGTCCGGCTCAACGTGCCCTCGATCTTCATCTATGGCGGCTCGATCCTGCCCGGCAATTTCCGCGGCCAGCAGGTCACGGTGCAGGACATGTTCGAGGCGGTCGGCAAGCATTCGGTCGGCGAGATGTCGGACGAGGATCTCGACGAAATCGAGCGGGTGGCTTGCCCGTCGGCCGGCGCGTGCGGCGCACAATTCACCGCCAACACCATGGCGACGGTGTCCGAGGCGATCGGGCTGGCGCTGCCGTATTCGGCCGGCGCGCCGGCGCCTTACGAGATCCGCGATGCCTTCTGCATGACCGCCGGCGAGAAGGTCATGGAGCTGATCGCGGCCAACATCCGCCCGCGCGACATCGTCACCCGCAAGGCGCTGGAGAACGCCGCCGCCGTGGTCGCCGCCTCCGGCGGCTCGACCAATGCTGCGCTGCATCTGCCGGCGATCGCGCACGAATGCGGCATCAAGTTCGACCTGTTCGACGTGGCCGAAATCTTCAAAAAGACACCGTATGTCGCGGATTTGAAGCCGGGTGGCCGTTATGTCGCCAAAGACATGTTTGAAGTTGGTGGCATACCGCTTCTGATGAAAACGTTGCTCGATCATGGCCATTTGCACGGGGATTGCCTGACAGTCACCGGCCGGACGATCGCCGAAAACCTCAAAAGCGTGAAATGGAATCCGCACCAGGACGTGGTGCGGTCCGGCCGACAAGCCGATCACCGTCACCGGCGGTGTGGTCGGCCTGAAGGGCAATCTCGCGCCTGAAGGCGCGATCGTGAAAGTCGCGGGCATGTCGAACCTGAAATTTACCGGTCCGGCCCGCTGCTTCGATCGCGAAGAGGACGCCTTCGAGGCGGTCCAGAAGCAGCACCTACAAGGAAGGCGAGGTCATCGTCATCCGCTATGAGGGGCCGCGCGGCGGTCCCGGCATGCGGGAGATGCTCTCGACCACGGCGGCGCTGACCGGGCAGGGCATGGGCGGCAAGATCGCGCTGATCACCGACGGCCGGTTCTCCGGCGCCACCCGCGGCTTCTGCATCGGCCATGTCGGGCCGGAAGCGGCGGTCGGCGGGCCGATCGCGCTTGCTGCGAGGACGGCGACATCATCGAGATCGACGCCGTGGTCGGCACACTTAACGTAAAGTTGACCGACGCGGAGCTGGCCGAACGCAAGACCAAATGGACGCCTCGCGAGACGAACCATACGTCGGGTGCGCTGTGGAAATATGCCCAGCAGGTTGGGCCGGCGGTGGCTGGGGCCGTAACCCATCCGGGTGGTGCGCACGAGAAACAGTGTTATGCGGACATCTGAGCGTATCATTTTTGCGTTGATGTTGGGGGCCGCTCCGCTGGCCGCGCCGCGCATTCGCCTTTGATGGCGCGCCGGTCAACCAGGATGCCGGCGATTCCGGTGGTCGCGGCGCAGCCGGCGGCCGGCTGCGCAGCCGCTGAAGAAGCCGGTACCGCCGGCGCACGCCGGACACGCTCGCTGACCGCGCTGCAATATGCCGCCGAGGGCGGTCATCCGATCGCGCAGTGGAAGCTCGGGCGGATGTACGCCGATGGCGACGGCGTCGCCCAGGACGATCTGCGCGCGTTCGACTATTTCAGCCGGATCGCCAATGCGCATGCCGAGGACAACCCGTCGGCGCCGCAGGCCGCAGATCGTCGCCAACGCCTTCGTGGCGCTCGGCCGCTATTATCTCAACGGCATTCCGAACTCGAAGGTCAAGTCCGATCCGGAGCGGGCGCGGGAGATGTTCTCCTACGCCGCCTCCTATTTCGGCAATGCCGACGCGCAATACGATCTGGCCCGGCTCTACCTGAAGAGCGGCGGACGCCTCGCGGGACGATTTCCGCTATGGCGCGCGCTGGCTCGGTCTGGCCGCGCAGAAGGGCCAGCATCAGGCGCAGGCGCTTGCTCGGCCAGATGCTGTTCAACGGCGACCAGCTGCCGCGGCAGGCCGCGCGCGGGCTGATGTGGCTGACGCTGGCGCGCGACAGCGCCGGCGCCGGACGAGACCTGGATCAAGGAAAGCTACAACCAGGCGTTCGCCAAGGCGTCCGACGACGACCGCGCCATGGCGCTGCAGATGCTCGAGCACTGGGTGCAGGGCAAGCGGGACTAGAGCGGGGAATGCGTTGCATTCCCCCGACGATATCGAGGGGAATGCAATGATCATCCGGGACGCGACGCCAGCCGATGCGCCTCAAGCCTGCCAGGTGCTGCGGGATCTCGATCGCTGCAGCTGTGCAGCGCCGACCATCGCGGCGATCCTGCCATCCTCGCCCGCTGGCTCGCCAACAAGACGCCGGACAATGTCGCTGCATGGGCCGATGGCATCGGCAGCTCGCTGCTGGTCGCCGTCGAGGACGCGGCGGACGGGGAGGTGATCCTGGCCGTCGGCGGCGTGAACGATTTCGGCGAGATCACGGCGAACTACGTGCGCCGTCGGCGCGCTTTCGCGGCGTCAGCTCAGCGCTGCTGGCGGCGCTGGAGGCTCGCGCGATCGAGCGCGGCGCATCCCGGGCCAGCCTGCTCAGCACCGAGACCGCACATCGCTTCTATCTGGCGCGCGGCTACCATGACGAGGGTCCGCCGCAGTCGGGAAGTTCGGCACCGCGGCGTCCTATCCGATGACGAAGGCGCTGGTGTAGCCGCGCTGCGTGGTTAGCGCAGCGTAACCCAGCGATATTCGTACACTAGCCCAATGCGGCGGGTTACGTGACCGTTACGTCGATCTTATCTCGCCGCAACAGCGTCGTCTCGGTCGCTAACCCGCCCTAAGATCAGACTGCGATTACGCCGTCTCCAGATCGAAATCCGCCCAGATCGGGACGTGGTCGGACGGCTTCTCCCAGGCGCGCACATAGCTATCGATGCCGACCTCGACGAGGCGGTCGCTGGCCTGCGGCGACAGCAGCAAATGATCGATCGCTGATCCCCAAATTCTTCTGCCAGGCGCCGGCCTGATAGTCCCAGAAAGTATACTGCCCCGGCGCATCGGTGACGGCGCGCAGCGCGTCGGTGAGGCCGAGGCCAAGCAGCGACTGAAAACTCTCCCGCGTCTCCGGGCGGAACAGCGCGTCGGTGACCCAGCCTTCCGGATTGGCGACGTCACTTGCCGCCGGGATCACGTTGAAGTCGCCGGCGAGCACCAACGGCTCCTCGGTCAACAGCCGCTCCCGCGCATAGTCGCGTAAGCGAGACATCCATTTCAGCTTGTAGGGATATTTCTCGGTATTCGACCGGGTTGCCGTTCGGCAGATAGAGGCACGCGATCCTGACGACGCCGTGCTTGAGGCTGACCACGCCTTCGATGAAGCGGGCATGCGCGTCCTCGTCATCGCCGGCGAGCCCCGATGTGCTCTCGTCGATCGGCAGCTTCGACAACAGCGCCACGCCGTTGAAGGTCTTCTGGCCGTGGGTGACCACGTTATAGCCCAGCGCCTCGATCTCGAGCCGCGGGAACGCGTCGTCCGTGCACTTGATCTCCTGCAGGCAGACGATGTCGGGCGAGCACTCCTTGAGCCAGGTCAGGAGATGCTCGATCCGTTGCCGGACCGAATTGACGTTCCAGGTGGCGATACGCATGGCGGAGGTCCCAAGGCGAGCGGAGGCAGAACGGGTTTGTCCTGCTTGGATCCAGCCGTGGTTAGATCAAGCCCTGGGGGCTCCGGTCAAGGGCGGGCCATGACAATCCAGATGAAGGACGGGGGACGACTACTTGCCCGTCCCGGCGGCAAGACCGTTCTTGTAAATCTTCCCGTCCTTCATGATCACCATGAAATTCCTGGCAGGATCTGCGACCAAATTGAGGTCGTCGAGCGGGTTGCCGTCGACCAGCAGAAGGTCGGCCAGCGCGCCTTCTTCGACCACGCCGAGCCTGCCGGGGTAAGGATTGCGCGGTCCCGACAGGCTGAGCAATTCGGCATTGGCCGAGGTCGCCATGATCAGCGCCTCGGCCGGCGTGTACCACCGCGTGAGGCTGGCGAGCATCGCGCCCTGCTGCTTCGCGAGATCCTTCGAGAACAGGACGTCGGTGCCGAACGCGGTCTTGATCTTGTATTGCTTGGCGAGCGTATAGACGCGATCCGTGCCGTCGATCACTTCGCGCACCTTCGCCTGTTGTGTCGGTCCCAGCGCGCTCGCACTGGTTTCCTCACCGAACGGCTGCGTACTCAGCCATATGCCCTTTTCGGCCATCAGGCGCGCCGTCGCCTCATCCATCAGGTGCCCGTGCTCGATGCATTTCACCCCGGCTGCGATCGACCGCTGGATGGATGTCGGCGTATACGCGTGCACGGCCACATAGGTGCCCCAGTTTTCGGCGGCCTCCACGGCGGCCCGCAGCTCGGGCTCGGTGAAGGTCGAGACATCGAGCGGACTGAAGGGCGAGGCGACACCGCCGCCGGCCGTCAGCTTGACCTGCGTCGCGCCCTGCATGAGCTGCTCGCGCGCCCGCAGGCGGACTTCGTCCGGGGAGTCCGCGACCATGCTGCCGCCAATCTGCTCCATGCGACTGGGCGGGCCGCCGATCGTCCGCGGTAGCTCGTAGAGCTGCCGGAAGTCGCCGTGGCCGCCGGTGATCGTGATCATCGCGCCGGAGGGATAGATGCGCGGGCCAGCCACGAGGTTCTCGTCGATCGCGCGCTTGAGGCCGAAGGTCGGGCCGCCCATGTCGCGGACCGTGGTGAAGCCGCGCATCAGCGTATCCGTCGCCTCCGCCGCCGCGAGCAGGTTGGTGTAGCCGATGTCGTTGACGAGGGCGGCCATCGGCGTCGGGCGCACCAGCATGGCGTGCCAGTGCGCGTCGATCAGGCCGGGCATCAGGACCCGCCCGTCGCCGTTGATCGGCTGCGCGTCGTCGGCAGCAATCTCGGTCGTCGAGATCTTCTCGATCTTGCCGCCTCGCACCAGAACATTCGACGGCGTCGACAGCGCGGTGTTTCTACCGTCGAAGATCCGAACGTTGCGGAACAGCACTGCGGAATCCTGCTGGGCCTCTGCCTGCGACTGGAATGGAGGAGCCATTCCAGTCCACGCAAGCAGCAGGAGACATCCGGCGATCCCGCACAATCTGGACGCGGCCATCGATTCTCTCCCGGTTCAAGGGCTGGCTAGACGGTCCGCGACGCCGGCAGCCACGCGTAGGTCAGCCAGCCGATGCCATGCGAGATGAGATCGATGCCGAGCAGAAATCCGATGACCCAAAGACCGGTGGCAGGAAATCCGGTCAGGATGATCAGGCCGGCGAGAACGCCGAACACGCCGGACAGCAGCATCACCCAGCCGGCTTCCCGCCAATGACTGATGCCGAGTAGAATGCGGACAATTCCGGACAGCAGCAGCATGAACGCGAGCGCGTAAGTGAGGATCAGCGCACTGGTCAGCGGCTGGGTCACCAGCACGATGCCGAACGCGAGGTAGAGAACGCCGAGCAGCACCTGCCAGAGGAAGCCGCCCCAGCCCTTGGTCCAGAAGGCGTGGATCACTTCGAAACCGCCGGCGACGATGGCCATCCAGCCGATGAAGATGGTGCTGACGACGGTGAAGAAGGCCACGTCGCTCAGCACGAGAAAGCCCGCGCCGATCATGACGACGCCGAGAAGGATGCAGATCCAGAAGGGGGGCGTCGGCAGCTGCGTCACGCCGATGGTCGAACTGTGGTCGTAGGCAGTCATATCCATCTCCTGTGTTCAAGCTTTCGATTGCGTCGCTTGTGATGCATCCGCCTGCGCAGGGCAGGCACATGCCCGGATGTGGCGACTGGTTCAGATTGGCTCTTCCTCCGCTTCCTCGACCTGCTGCGGCGTGGCGCTGGTCACGCTGCGCAGCCGGCCGTTGCTGATGATGTTGATGTTGTGGGGATCGACCTCGGCCTGCGGCGCTACGCGGTAGCGTCGGGCGCGCGATAAGGCTGCTGAGCACGATTGGGCGTCGCACGCCACGCTCTGCACGATGTCCGGATCAGGGAGCTGCCCCGTCGAGACGAACGGCTCTCTGCATTCCGCGATTGAAGGCAGCCCCATCGGCCTCTCCTTCGGACTCACGTGTTACGCAACTACGCGACGTGCCGCTTGGCAGCCTTTCCAGGTCGCTAAGCGCGAGTAAGCTCGTGAGTAGATTTTGAGTCAAGACGCAATCTAAAGGCGTCTACGTGCCGAGACGTTGATCAAGTAGGTTTGATTACAAATTTACAATTCGCGACCAGCGCGCTGCACGCCGCCTGCTTGCTTGATGGCAGGAGCAGCGTCGACGCTTCGGCGTGCCGCCGCTGCACCCATCGGACGAAGTTGCCGGGCACAGGTCTGGCCATGGCCGAGCTATTCGGGAAGCTTCGTTCCAGCCTGCTCGCGGACGATGTAATCGGCGTACCAATCCGGCCAATTGTCGTCCGCCTGGCCGGTCCGCTTCTCGTGCTCGCCGTGCGCAGCTGCCGCGCGACGCAGCGCGTTGGCGAGATCACGCGATGAGGCAAAGCTCGTGTTCTCGGCCACGCGCCCCGGCAACCGACGGGTGACCTCCTGGATCAGCCAGGCATTGCCGTCGGGATCACTGAAGGTCGCGAGCGAGCCGTAGCTCGGCCGTTCGAGATCGGGACCCGCGACACGGCCGTTCGGTCCGCGATGGAAGATTTCGCTCACATCGGCGCCGCGCGCCTTGAGCTCTGTGCACGCCGCCTCGATGTTGGCGACGACGAGATAGTACAGCGGCGCCGAGTTCGAGCTGGATCGAGGCCGGCGAGCCCTGCGGCGTGAGCTGCACGGCGCGCGAGCCGTCGGCCCTGGTGAGGTCGGCATCGAGCCGCCAGCCGAGCTCGCCATAGAAGCGCTTGGCCCGGTCGACGTCCTTCACCGGGAGCACGGCGACCTCGAGCTTCATGTCCACGCCTTGTGGACTGACGCTCGTCATACCGGTCTCGTTGCGCGTCGGCCTGTCGCTCATCTTCATCTCCTGCTGTCGTTTCCTGCTGTCGTTCGGTCTGTGGGCTTTGCTTTTAAGCCATCGAGGCAGACCATTGCCGTGCGAACAGGCCGATGAAGGAAAAGTGAGGTGGCCAAACGTGAAAGACAACGGGCCGCACACCTGTCAGCAGGCGGGCGCTGCCCACAAGACCGCCGGCCTCGACCGCGCTACAGGGGCGAAGCGATAACCGACGGCCTTTAGATCCCTTAGCGGATCGTCGTGATCCGGGACGGCGTCTGGGTCATCCAGATTTCCACCGCTGCGAGGACCGCCACCAGCACGCCCACGATCACATGGACCGTCGTGGCGGTATGGTTGGTCTGGAAGCCGACGACCCAAGGCGAGATGATGGCCCAAAGGCCGACGATCAGATTGAGCCATTCTTCCCAAACCGCGAAGGCCGCGAGGGCGGCAATCGCCAACACCGCCATCACGATGCCGGTGATCATGGCATTCTGGGTCAGGTGACCTGGCTCGAACTTGAAGATCCAGGGCGAGATCAGCAGGAAGACACCGAGGATCAGGTTGGCAACGTCGCACAGCTTTGCATTTGATCTATCCATGTTTCGCTCCATTACCAAATGACTTCAGAATCAACGGACTATCGGTTGCGCCGTTCCTAAGTGCGTTGGCGCGACGTCACGATTCCGGCTGGCCCGCCGCTGCCACGGCCGGCTGCCGGGCATTGTGACGGACCATGCAAACACCCCCTGAATGCGGCGCAATAGAAGCTGAGATGCGCTACGCGATCAAAGCCGCCATCGCCGAGCTGCAGGCGGGGCGCTTCGCCTTGATGTGCCGCCCGGCGGGCTCGCCCCCCACCCGGGAATTGTGTATTCAGCTTTCATGGAATAATCCGGGTTTTATCGCGGTGTCAGGCGATGATCGACGAAAAGAAGCTTGAAGAGCGCCTGGCTGTGCTCGAAGCCGCGAAATCCTGGAGCCCGCGCGTTGTCTCGCGGCTGGAGACGTTGCTGCGCACGGGCACCGACGAGGCGCTCCACCGCATCAACCCGATCCAGTTCGCCGCGGAGAAATCGATTGCCGAGGCGGAAGCGATCGATCTTTTTCTCCATGGCTGCGTCGCCGGTCTGTTCGACATGGACTGGCTGCTGGTGTGTCCGATGTGCTCCGACGTCGTCGAGAGCTTCCGAAGCCTGCGCAAACTGCACACGCATTTCCACTGCCACCTCTGTCAAAGCGATTACGACGCGGCGCTCGACGACTACATCAATGTGACGTTCACGGTGTCATCAGCCGTGCGCGGCATTCGCTTCCATCAGCCGGAAGCGCTTTCGGCCTGGGACTACGTCTTCCAATACAAGCTGACATCTGATGGCTTGATGCCCGACGGTGTGCCCTGGAACGAGACCGCCAAGGGGCTGGTGCGGGTGCTGACCCGCATCGCGCCGGGGGCGACAGAGAGGCTCGAAGTCGATGCCACCGAGGGCGCGCTGTTCGGCCAGGATTTCGACAGCGACGCCACGTTCTTCTTCCCGGTCGAGACGGGAGCGGTTGTCACCCCCCACGTGCCTGTCACCCTCGACCGCGGCACCTGCGTGACGTCAGCCGCAACGGCCATCGCACCCGGCAAGGTCGTGTTCGAGGTGCGCAATGCGGGCCAGCTGCCGGTCGTGTTCGGCATCCTGCAGCTGCCGTCGGCAACGGAGCAGCGCCCGAAGCTGCGCTTCACGCCGTCGCTTGACCGGCAAGCGGTTGCTGATGACGCAGACCTTCCGCGACTTTTTCCGCTCGGAGGTGATCGGCGCGACCGAGGGCATCGCGGTTCTCGACGTCACCCTCGTCTTCACCGATCTCAAGGGCTCGACGGCGCTCTACGAGCGCATCGGCGACCTCAACGCCTACATCCAGGTTCAGCGGCACTTCCAGCATCTGCTCGACGTCACCGTTCGGCACAATGGTTCGATCACCAAGACGATCGGCGACGCCGTGATGGCGGCGTTTTCGACCTCGGCCGATGCGGTGCGGGCGGCGCTCGACATGCGCGAGGCCGTGGATCAGCTCAATCGCGACCGCCCGCAGCGCGACTTCATCCTCAAGATCGGCGTGCATCGCGGCGCCTCGATCGCGGTCACGCTCAACGAACGGCTCGATTATTTCGGCCAGACCGTGAATATCGCCGCGCGGGTGCAGAACCTCGCCGACGGCGACGAGATTTGCATCACCGAAGACGTTTACGTCGCGCCTGATGTGGCGGATATCATTGCACCATATCCGGTGACCCGATGCGAGGCCGAGCTCAAGGGCGTCAGCAAGGCCATGCCGGTCTACCGTCTCGCCCGAACCGCATCCTAGCCGGCGCAACGGCCCTGCCGCCGATTTCGTCAATGAACCTGGGAGCAGGCGGGCCTACTTTCGTCATCTGGGCTACGGCTTTTCAGAAAATAGTTCTTTCGTTTTTACAGAAATCATGCTATTGAGCGGCATCCCGCCTCATCGATGAGGGGCGTACGCGTCGTCACGATACGTGGAGGCGGGGAGCGATGGATGCGCGCGCAGCGGTGGACGGCCGGTGTGAGCGCAGACGTGAAATCGTGTGGTCCTGGTCTCCCGGTGCTGAGACCAAGCGCGATGCTTTCGACGAGCATCGTCAGCGACGGGGGCAACCGAGCCGGTCCCCGGGAAGACCACGTATAAGCGTTAAAACTATCCGCAGGGAGGGCCGGGATGTCTTGGCCGAACCTGTGGTGACTGCCGCCTGCTTTTTTCTGCAGGCGGGCCATGGGGGCGGCAAGCTCCCGGCCTTCCCTGCGCCCTCGCGATCAGAGGGCGATGCGAGACGCAAAACTTGGACGCATCATGCGCCGCGAGGACGATGAGCCATGTTTGGGAAATCGTGCCACACACCCGCTGTCATTCCGGGGCGCCCACAGGGCGAGCCCGGAATCCATACGCCGGGACATCTATGTGGGGCCGGTCGGTTGCGACATCGCGCGCCTCACCTCGGCCTGTGGTTATGGATTCCGGGCTCGCGCTTCGCGCGCCCCGGAATGACAGCGAGAGGGGGAGGCGTTGCCTCGCGCCGGGCCGCGCCTCAGATCGAAAAGCTGGTGCCGCAGCCGCAGGAGGCGGTCGCATTCGGATTGTTCACCCGGAACGAGGCGCCCGATCAGGTCGTCGACGAAATCGACCTCCGAGCCGGCCAGGAACGGCACCGAGGCCGGATCGACCAGCACCACGGCGGCATCGCGCTCGATCACCAGATCGTCCTCGGCCTTGGCGCGCTCGACGTCGAATTTGTACTGGAAGCCGGAGCAGCCGCCGCCCTCGACGCTGAATCCGCAGCATGGCGCCGTCGCCCTCGTTCTTGAGGATTTCGCCGATGCGGCGGGCGGCCCGCTCGCTGATGGTGACGGCGGTGGTCATGGCAGAGGTCTCCGGACGACCGATTTCGTGCCCAATTTGATCTGGTATCCGGCGTCTCGCCATAGTTAAGTGCACCGGCGAACGGAATCAAACCTCAGGAAGGATCAATACTCCGTGTCGGTCGGAATGGCTGCCCCCCGCGCGCCCTATGCCTGCGACCCCGATCGCAGCCGCGGCCGGCTGTTCGCCGAGCCGCCGAGCAGGACCCGCAGCCCGTTCCGGCGCGATTGCGACCGGGTGATCCATTCCACCGCCTTCCGCCGGCTGAAGCACAAGACCCAGGTGTTCGTGTTCCACGAAGGCGATCATTACCGCACCCGGCTGACCCATTCGCTGGAAGTGGCGCAGATCGCCCGCGCGCTGGCCCGCCAGCTCGGGCTCGACGAGGACCTGACCGAGACGCTGGCGCTGGCGCATGATCTCGGCCATCCGCCGTTCGGCCATGCCGGCGAGCGGGCGCTGGATGCCTGCCTGAAGGCCCATGGCGGCTTCGATCACAACGCGCAGACGCTGCGCGTGGTGACCGCGCTGGAGCATCGCTATCCCGAATTCGACGGGCTCAACCTGACCTGGGAATCGCTGGAGGGCATCGTCAAGCACAACGGCCCGCTGACCGACGCGCGACGGCGCGGCGCTCGGGCGCTATCGCGAGCGCGGCGTTCCCGTCGGCATTCGCCGACTATCGTCAGGCATCTACGATCTGGAGCTCTGGAGCTTTGCCTCGCTGGAGGCGCAGGTCGCGGCGATCGCCGACGATATCGCCTATGACGCCCACGACATCGACGACGGCCTGCGCGCCGGCCTGTTCGCGGGTCGACGATCTCAAGGTGATGCCGCTGACGGCGGAGATGATCGCCGACATCGACCGGCACTATCCCGGTCTCGACGACGACCAGGCGCGGCGCCGAACTGGTGCGCGAGCTGATCTCCTATCTGATCGGCGCGGTGGTGTCGGAAGCGCAGCGGCGGCTCGACGTCGCGCGGCCGCAATCGGTCGAGGACGTCCGCCACCATGGCGACGCAGCTGATCGCGTTTTCGCCCGAGGTGGCGCGAGGCCGAAGCCGCGATCAAGGCCTTCCTGAAGCAGCGCATGTACCGCCATCCGCGGGTGATGCGGGTGATGGGCGAGGCCGAGACAGATCGTGGCCGATCTGTTCGCGCGCTACCAGACAGACGCCGCGACGATCTGCCGCCGGAATGGCTGCACGGCGACGGCGAGGAAACCGAGGCCGACGCGCGCCCGGCGGATCGGCAATTTCATCGCCGGGATGACCGACCGCTTCGCGCTGACCGAGCATCAGCGGCTTTTTGACTCGACCCCGGATTTGCGTTAGGCGGCGGCCATGGCCGAGAAAACCCAGATCCCCGCATCTTTTTGCCGATGTGCTGGCGCGCGTGCATGCGGTCTGCGCCGCGCTCGCGGCCGAGGACGGCTGGCCCGCGGGCATCGATCTCTCGCGCGTCGTGGTCGAGCCGCCGCGCGATGCCGAGCCATGGCGACATGGCGACCAATGCCGCGATGGTGCTGGCCAAGGAAGCCAAGGCCAAGCCGCGCGATCTCGCCGAGACAGATCGCCGCGCAGGCTGCGCGACGACGATCTGATCGCGAAGGTCGATATCGCCGGTCCCGGCTTCATCAATCTCACGCTTGAAGCCGTCAGCCTGGGCGGACGCGCTGCGCACCGTGCTGCGCGAGGGCGCGGCCTATGGCCGCAGCGCGCCGGGCGCGGCCGCGAAGGTCAATGTCGAATACGTCTCGGCCAATCCGACCGGGCCGATGCATGTCGGCCATTGCCGCGGCGCGGTGTTCGGCGATGCGCTGGCGAGCCTGCTGCAGTTCGCCGGCCACGACGTCACCCGCGAATATTACATCAACGATGCCGGCGCCCAGGTCGACGTGCTCGCGCGCTCGGCGTTCCTGCGCTACCGCGAGGCGCTCGGCGAGGACATCGGCGCGATCCCGGAAGGGCTCTATCCCGGCGATTATCTGAAGCCGGTCGGGCAGGCGCTGGCCGCCGAGCATGGCGACAAGCTGCTGGACGATGCCGGAGGCGCAATGGCTGCCGATCGTGCGCGCCAAGGCGATCGCGATGATGATGGACGAGATCAAGGGCGATCTCGCCGCGCTCAACATCAAGCACGACGTGTTCTTCTCCGAGCGCTCGCTGATCGAAGGCGGCAACAACCGGGTCGCCGAGACCATCGATTTCCTGCGCGCCAAGGGCGACGTCTATGAAGGCCGCCTGCCGCCGCCGAAGGGCGCGCCGGTCGAGGATTAGGAGGATCGCGAGCAGACTCTGTTCCGCGCCACCGCCTATGGCGACGACGTCGATCGGCCGCTGATCAAGTCGGACGGCTGCTACACCTATTTCGCCTCCGACATCGCCTATCACAAGGACAAGTTCGAGCGCGGCTTTGCCGATCTGATCGACGTCTGGGGCGCCGACCACGGCGGCTACATCAAGCGCATGCAGGCGGCGGTGAAGGCGGTCACCGCGGGCAAGGCGGCGCTCGACGTCAAGATCGTGCAGCTGGTCAAGCTGCTGCGCAACGGCGAGCCGGTGAAGATGTCGAAGCGCTCCGGCGATTTCGTCACGCTTGCGCGAGGTCGTCGACGAGGTCGGCTCCGACGCCGTGCGCTTCATGATGCTGTTACCGCAAGAACGACGCGGTGCTGGATTTCGACCTCGCCAAGGTGATCGAGCAGTCCAAGGACAACCCGGTGTTCTATGTCCAGTACGGCCACGCCCGCGGCCACTCGATCTTCCGCAATGCCCGCGAGGTGGTCCCGGACCTGCCCGAGGAGGACGGCGGCCCGGGCGGCGTTCCTGGCGGATGCGGCGGTGGAGCGGCTGACCGACCCGGCGGAACTCGAGCCTGCTGCGGCAGCTGGCGCTGTATCCGCGGATGATCGAGGCGGCGGCGGCCGCACATGAGCCGCACCGAATCGCCTTTTATCTCTATGATCTCGCCAGCGAATTTCACGCGCTGTGGACGAAGGGGCGCGATTTGCCCTATTTACGCTTCATTATCAATGATGATGCAGAGATCACCAAGGCGCGGCTGGCCATGGTCCAGGGCGTCGTCTCGGTTCTGGCATCGGGGCTTGCCGTTCTCGGCGTCCATGCTCCGGACGAGATGCGATAGGCGGAGGCGGACGCATCCTCACATGGGGGCTGTGAGAGCATCTGGCAGGGACCGGTTCGTTTGTGAGACGCGAGTTGGCGGCTCTTCCCGAAGGGGACGCATCATCACGATGGCTGATCGATACCAGGACAGACCCTTTCCCGCCGACGATGCTATCGATCGCGGACGATCAGCATGCGTCTGCGAGCCGAGAGCGATCCGCTCGCCGAGCTGGCGCGCCTGATCGGGCAGACCGATCCGTTCGCCAGCACGCGGCCGCGCCAATCAGGCGGCGCACGCCGCGCGCCAGCCGCGCGCGCAGCCGTATCAGCCGCCAGAGATCGAGCCCGAGTGACGATCCCTCCGCCGGGCCGCCGCCCTGGATGCAGCGCGCCAATCGCGCGGCAGGAAGCCTGCCGCCGCAGGATTACGCCGCAGGATACGCCGACGATCATCCGGCGCAGGACTATCCGAGCGCGGAGCATCCGCTGCGCCGCTATGCGGCCCAGCATCGCCGATGCCGGCGCACGGATTACGATCAGCGCAGCCGCCGTATCAGCCGAGGCCGATCAGCACGCTCGATCCGTCGCGCTACGACGATGCGCTGTACGGCCAGCTCGATGCCGGCGCAGCAGGACTACCAGCACGAGCCGGCCTATCCGGACGATCCCTTACGCCTATCAGGACGGCTACGACGAGGCCGCCGAGGAGCACGCGCCGAAGCGCCGCGGCGGCATGACCACGGTGCTGGCGGTTCTGGCGCTGGCGGTGGTCGGCACCGGCGGCGCCTTCGCCTATCGGCACCTATGTCGGTCGCCGCGCAGCGGCGAGCCGCCGATCATCAAGGCCGACACAGCCCGACCAAGATCATGCCGGCGCCCGCCGACTGCCGCCGCCAAGGTGCCGGATCGGCTGCTCGGCGGCGACGGCAGCGAGAAGATCGTGCCGCGCGAAGAAACGCCGGTCGACGTCAACGCCAGCATCGGCAGCAGCGCGGCGCCGCGGTGGTGTTTCCGCCGCTGAACCAGAACGCCAATCCGCCGTCGCCGGCGAGCGTCGCGCCGAACGCTGCCGCCGCCAGCGCCGAGCGCCGGCAACGGCACGATGCCGAACAACGAGCCGCGCAAGATCAAGACCTTCTCGGTTCGCGGCGACCAGCCTGACGGCGCCGCCGTGCCGGCGACGGCCGCGCCGTCCGCGCCGCCAAGCCGGCGCAGTCGACCGCGCGCGCAGCCGCGCGTGCCGCGCCGCTCGGCCGGCCAACGCCAACGCTTCGGCCGCCAATGCGCCGCTGTCGCTGTCGCCGCAGGCCGCCGCAACCGCGCCGGCCGCGGAGCCGCGCCGACGCCGATCGCCGCCAGGCAGCCGACGCCGCGCCGCGGCGAGCGGCGGCTACCTGGTCTCAGGTCTCCTCGCAGCAGAACGAGGCCGACGCGCAGGCCTCGTTCCGGGTCCTGCAGGGCAAGTATCCCGGCGCGTGCTCGGATCGCACTCGCCGGTGATCAAGCGCGCCGATCTCGGCGAAAAGGGCGTCTATTACCGCGCCATGGTCGGGCCGTTCGCGTCGCTCGAAGAGGCGTCGCAAGTTCTGCGGCAGCCTGAAGAGCGGCCGGCGGCCAGTGCGTCATCCAAAGGAATTAACGGCGGCGCTTCCTTGACCCTCGGCCGCGCGGCGGGCTAATCGGCCCCATGACCACGACGGGCCTTCATCACGGGCATATGCCGGACTGGAATTGAGCGCCGCCGAGCGCGAATTCATCCGCGACGAGCGGCCCTGGGGCTTCATCCTGTTCAAGCGGAATATCGAGACCCCGGCGCAAGTCGTCGGCATTGGTTCAGCGAATTGCGGGACGCGGCCGGTAGTGCCGGATGCGCCGGTCCTGATCGACCAGGAGGGCGGCCGGGTGCAGCGGCTTGGGCCCGCCGCACTGGCCGGTCTATCCGCCGGGCGCGGTCTTCGGCGCGCTCTACGACATCGATCCGGCGCTCGGCCTGCAGGCGGCGCGGCTGAGCGCCCGGCTGATCGCCGACGACCTGCTGCAGCTCGGCGATCACGGTCGACTGCCTGCCGCTGGCCGATGTGCCGGTCGCCGGCGCCGACGCCGTGATCGGCAACCGCGCCTATGGCACCGAGCCGGCCAAGGTCGCGGCGATTGCCCGGGCCGTCACCGAGGGGCTGGAGCAGGGCGGCGTCTTGCCGGTTCTCAAGCACATTCCCGGCCATGGCCGGGCCACCGCGGACACCCATTTCAGGCTGCCGACGGTCGATACGCCGAAAGAGGAGCTGGAACGGACCGATTTCGCGGCGTTTCGGCCGCTGGCGGACCTGCCGATGGCGATGACCGCACATGTTGTGTTTAGCGCGCATCGACCCCGCCCATCCGGCCACGACTTCTGCGACAATGATCGCGCAGGTGATTCGCGGCGTGATCGGGTTCCAGGGTTTGTTGATGAGTGATGACGTGTCCATGAATGCGTTGGCGGGATCGATCGCCGAGCGCACGCGGGCCATCGTCGCCGCCGGCTGCGACATGGTCCTGCATTGCAACGGCAAGCTCGACGAAATGCGGGAGGTCGCCGGCGAGACGCCCGAATTGGCGGGCAAGGCACTGAGCGCGCGCAGACCGGGCGCTGGCGTCGCGCAAGGCGCCGCAGCCGTTCGACCGGCAGGCGGCGCGGGCCGAACTGGACGCGTTGATCGAGCCGGCTGGGATCGGCGAGCGCATGACCGCGGAAATTCTGTCGTTTGAAACCGGCCGGCCGGCCGAGCTCGCCGAGGGCGAGCCGGCGCTGGTCGTCGACGTCGAGGGCTATGAAGGCCCGCTCGACCTGCTGCTGGCGCTGGCGCGGCAGCAGAAGGTCGATCTCGCCAAGATCTCGATCCTGGCGCTGGCCGACCAATATCTGCATGTTCATCGAGGCGGCGCGGAAAATCCGGCTCGAGCTTGCCGCCGACTATCTGGTGATGGCGGCGTGGCTGGCGTTCCTGAAATCGCGGCTGCTGCTGCCGGAGCCGCGCGACGGCCGAAGGGCCGAGCGCCGAGGAAATGGCGACCGCGCTCGCCAACCGGCTGCGCCGGCTCGAGGCCATTCGCGAGGCCGCCAACCGGCTGATGAACCGGCCGCAATTGCAGCGCGATATTTTTCCGCGCGGCAATCCGGAAGCGATCGCCGAGATCCGGCACCCGAAGTTCACCGCGACCCTGTTCGACCTGCTCACGGCCTACGCCGCGCAGCGCCAGCAGCGCGTGCTGGCCACGGTGCATCTGGCCAAGCGCACGGTGTGGTCGCTGGCCGAGGCGCGCGCGTCGCTGGAGCGGCTGGTCGGCATCGGCCGAGGACTGGAGCTGCCTCGACGAATATCTGATGCAGCTACGTCGTCGATCCCTCGCAAAAGGCCACCGTGTTCGCGTCGAGCTTTGCCGCCGCGCTGGAACTGGTGCGCGAAGGCGAGATGGAACTGAACCAGAAAGAGGCGTTCGCGCCGCTGTATTTTCGTAAGCGTCCGCCGCAACCGCCCGGCGCGATGACCGCGCCGGATCTTGACGGTCGAGTAAGTGGAAGAAGGAGACCGTGCCATGGCAAGCCTGGCGGAAAAACGCATAGACGATGCCGAGGACGGTCGCCGGTCGATCCGCAGGCGCGGCCCGAGGAACTGCGGCTGCTGGAAGCGCTGCTGTTCGCCTCGACCGAGCCGCTCGATCAGGCGACGCTCGCCAAGCGGATGCCCGATGGCGTCGACATCAAGGTGGCGCTGGCGCAGTTGCAGGCGGATTATGCCTCGCGCGGCGTCAATCTGGTTCGCGTCGCCAACAAATGGACCTTCCGCACCGCGGGCGATCTGTCCTGGCTGATGACGCGCGAGAGCACCGAGACGCGGCGGCTGTCGCGTGCGGCGATCGAGATGCTGGCGATCATCGCCTATCACCAGCCGGTGACGCGCGCCGAGATCGAGGAAATCCGCGGCGTCATCACCTCCAAGGGCACGCTCGACGTGCTGCTGGAGACCGGCTGGATCAGGCCGCGCGGCCGCCGCAAGACGCCGGGCCGTCCGCTGACCTTCGGAACCACGGAAGCGTTCCTGTCGCAGTTCAGCCTCGAGGCGCTCGGCGATCTGCCGGGCCTGGAGGAGCTGAAGGGCACCGGCCTGCTGGATTCGCGGCTGCCGTCCGGCTTCAGCGTTCCGACGCCGTCGGACGATCCGGCGTTGCGCGAGGACGAGGATCCGCTGGAGCTCGGCGATCTGGAACTGGCGCTGGCGCCGCGCGCCGAGCCGGAAGACGAGGACGGCGACGAGCTAGTTCCGGCGACGCGTCGTGCGCTGCGACCGGCGACGACGGCTAGATTCGGCTGAGGCGCCCGCAATATTGCCGGTTAACGGTAGCGCGCGTCAACAGCGATTTGACGCGGGCCTAAGTCCTTGTTTTTGACACCTCCCGAGCCTACTTTCCGGGAAGATCAGGCCGGGTCGCTGGCCCCGTCGTGTTTGGAGGGTTGCAGGATGGGTTCGCTTAGCATTTGGCACTGGATCGTCGTGATCGCAGTCGTCCTGCTGTTGTTCGGCCGCGGCAAGATTTCCGACCTGATGGGCGACGTCGCGCAGGGCATCAAGGCGTTCAAGAAGGGCATGCAGGACGACGACAAGGCGGCCGAAAAGCCCGAGCCCGTGAAGTCGATCGATCATAACGCGGCGCCGTCCACGGCGGCGCGCTCGGATGTCGGCAGCAAGGCTGTCTGACCGGAACAGGCTGAGGTGCAGAGCGGCGCTCGCATCCGGCTTTGAGCCGGATCGGCGTCGAGCGCTTCGCGTGAGCGGATTTTTTCATGTTCGACATCGGGTGGAGTGAAATGCCGTCATCGCGGTCGTCGCGCTGATCGCCATCGGCCCGAAGGAATTGCCGGGCGTGCTGCGCATGGTCGGGCAATGGATGGGCAAGGCGCGCAAGATGGCCGCCGAATTCCAGGGCCAGTTCCAGGAAGCCATGCGCGAGGCCGAAATGGCCGACCTCAAGAAGAGCTTTGACGAGGTCAAGGAGGCCGCGTCCGGCTTCAGCCGGCGGCAACATCATGACCTCGCTGCAGAAGGACGTCACCAAGGCGCTGCGGATCGACGACGTCGACAAGCCGGCTTCCGCGGTGGCGACCGAGCCGGCTCCGGTGCCCGGCGACGCCACTGCGGAAACCGTCACGCTCCGACCACGCCCGAGGCACCGAACGCCGGAAACCTTCGTCGAGGCCGAAGCGCATCAGCCGGCGAGCGAGCCGCTGGCGATCACCCGCGAAGTTCAGCCCGCAGCCCGGCGCCGGACGCTGCGCCGACGCCTCCGACGGTCTCAAGGACGCCAAAGCGTCATGAGCGCCGACGATATCGAGGCCAGCAAAGCCCCGCTGATGGATCATCTGATCGAGCTGCGCTCGCGGCTGATCAAGGCGCTGCTCGGCTTCGGCATCGCCTTCATCTTCTGCTTCTTCTTCGCCAAGCAGATCTACAACGTGCTGGTCTGGCCGTTCGTCTGGGTCGCCGGCGCGGAGAACTCCAAGTTCATCTACACGGCGCTGCTGGAATATTTCATCACCCAGCTGAAGCTGGCGCTGTTCGGCGCCGGCTTCATCTCGTTTCCGATCGTGGCGACGCAGATCTACAAATTCGTCGCGCCCGGCCTCTACAAGCACGAGCGCAGCGCGTTCCTGCCGTATCTGATCGCGACGCCGGTCTTCTTCGTGCTGGGCGCGATGCTGGTCTATTTCGTGGTGTTGCCGATGCTGGTGCGGTTCTCGCTCGGCATGCAGCAGTCGGGCGGCGCCGAGACCGCGCAGATCGCAGCTGCTGCCCAAGGTCGGCGAATATCTGTCGCTGATGATGTCGCTGATCTTCGCCTTCGGCATCGCCTTCCAGCTTCCGGTGATCCTGACGCTGCTGGGCCGGATCGGCATCATCACCTCGAAGCATGCTGCGCGACAAGCGCCGCTATTTCATCGTGGTCGCCTTCATCATCGCGGCCGTGCTGACCCCGCCCGACGTGCTGAGCCAGGCCTCGCTCGCGCTGCCGTTGCTGGCGCTCTACGAAGGCTCGATCATCGCCGTGCGGATCGTGGAGAAGAAGGCGGCTGCGGCAAAGGCCGCGACGCGGCACCGCTCGACCACCCCGGTCAAGCCGGCCGAATAGCCGGGCAGAGGAGGACGCGTCAGTCCTCCCGCCGATCCTGCGTCGCTTCCCAATTGACGCTAATCGCGGTACTGCAGGCGCGATTTGCGCTATCAGCCGCGACTCGGCCCAGAGCCTTCGTTCCAGGACCGAACGACCATGCACGACATCAAATCGATCCGCGACAATCCCGACGCTTTCGACGCCGCGCTGAAGCGGCGCGGGCTGGCGCCGTTGTCGGCGTCGCTGCTGGCGATCGACGAGAAGCGCCGCGCGGCGATCCTGGCCTCCGAGCAGGCGCAGGCGCGGCGCAATGCGGCCTCGCAAGGAAATCGGCGAGGCCAAGAAGGCCAAGGACGAGGCGCGCGCCGCAAAGCTGATGGCCGAGGTCGCCGAGCTCAAGACCACGATGCCGCAGCTCGAGCCGCGGCGAAGCGGCGGACGAGGAGCTGGCGAAGCGAGCTCGCCGCGATTCCGAACCTGCCGCTCGACGAGGTGCCCGACGGCGCGGACGAGCACGGCAATGTGCAGCGTCACGTGTTCGGCGCCAGGCGCAACTACGCCTTCACGCCGAAGCCGCATGACGATCTCGGCGACGCGCTCGGCTACATGGATTTCGAGGCGGCGGCGAAACTGTCGGGCGCGCGCTTTGTCGTGCTGAAGAAGGGCCTGGCGCGGCTGGAGCGCGCGATCGGGCAGTTCATGCTCGACCTCCACACCAACGAGCACGGCTATACCGAGATCAATCCGCCGCTGCTGGTGCGCGACGACGTGATGTTCGGCACCGGCGCAATTGCCGAAGTTCGAGGACGATCAGTTCTGGGCCATCAAAGGCGAGCTGCTTGCGATCGCCGCGACGATGCGTCGGCTGAAGACCGAGCGGCTCGGCCTGATCCCCACCGCCGAAGTCGCCGCTGACCAATCTCGTCCGCGAATCCATCGTCGACGAGAAAGAGCTGCCGATGCGGCTGACCGCGCTGACGCCGTGTTTCCGCGCCGAGGCGGGCGCCGCCGGGCGCGATACCCGCGGCATGATCCGCCAGCATCAGTTCACCAAGGTCGAACTGGTCTCGATCACGACGCCCGAGACCAGCAAGGACGAGCATGAGCGCATGCTGGCCTGCGCCGAGGAAGTGCTGCGGCAGCTCGACCTGCATTACCGCGTGATGACCCTGTGCGCCGGCGACATGGGTTTTGCCGCGCAGAAGACCTACGACATCGAGGTCTGGATGCCGGGGCAGGGCGAGGGCGGCGCCTATCCGCGAGATCTCGAGCTGCTCGGTGTGCGGCGATTTCCAGGCGCGGCGGATGGATGCGCGCTATCGCGGCCCCGACGGCAAGCCGCGCTTCGTGCATACGCTGAACGGCTCCGGCACCGCGGTCGGCCGCGCGCTGATCGCGGTGATGGAAACCTATCAGCAGGAGGACGGCTCGATCGCCGTGCCCGACGTGCTGCAGCCCTATATGGGCGGGCTGAAGGTGGTCGAGAAGAGACGGATAGCCGCCGATTGCAATTATTCCGACGCTGTGCCGCTTCGATATTGCGCAGGCGGCGCGTCCCGGTATCTTCGTTTTGCTTGCGGCGAGCGTCTTTGCAGAAATCGAAATTACGAAATGGCGTTGCATCGCGACATCTTCTGGGTCGGCAAGCAGTGGGCGGTCACCGGCTATGGCATGCAGGCGTGCGACCAGAAGCAGAAGAGCAAGTTCGATATCGAGGCCGCCCGGCTGTGGGAGGATGATCTGCTGGAAAGCCTGAGCGCGCCGAGATCAATGGTTCAATGCGGAGATTTCGAGGCAAGGCGCGTCGCCGATCGCGCCGCAAGCAATATATCCGGCAGCCGCCGCCGGAAGGCCGCCGCCGATCGCGACCGCGCCGAAGCGTGCTGCCGAGCCGCAAAGGCATCCGCCAAAGCCGCAGCTCGCAGATCGCAGCCTCCGAAATCGGCCAGCTCCGCGAATTGCTTCAGTGCCGCCAAATTCGTGACGCGTGCGAGAACGGCTGCCGCGCAAAATTCCGGTCGGCGCTGGCCGCGATTCGCCGATGTGGCGCGTCGGATCAAGCTGATAGCGGCTGCGCTTGACCAGATCTGATGCCGGGTTTGCCTCGGCCGTCGCGGCCGGATAAGACGGCGCAGCCGGCAGCGCGGAATCGATCGGAAAAGGCATTCTGGCGGATGCGAATTCTCTGCACCAATGACGACGGCATCCATGCCCCCGGCCTGAAGATCGTCGAGGAGATCGCGCGCGCGCTGTCCGACGACGTCTGGGTGGTGGCGCCGGAGCTCGACCAGTCCGGCGTCTCGCATTCGCTGTCGCTGAACGATCCGTTGCGGCTGCGCGAAGTCGGCCCGCGCCATTTCGCGGTGCGGGGCACGCCGACCGATTGCGTGATCATGGGCGCGCGCCACATCCTCGGCGAGACCAAGCCGGACCTCGTGCTGTCGGGCGTCAACAAGGGCCGCAACGTCGCCGAGGACGTGGTCTATTCCGGCACCATCGCCGGCGCGCTGGAAGGCACCATCCTGGGCCTGCCGTCGTTTGCGCTGTCGCAGGAATTCTAGCATGGAGACCCGCAACGCGCCGCTGTGGGAGACGGCGCTGAAATTCGGCCCGCAGATCCTGCGCAAGGTGATCGCCGCCGGCGTGCCCAAGAACACCGTGATCAATGTCAATTTCCCGGCCTGCGCGCCGGAGGATGTCGCGGGCGTCCGCGTGACCCGGCAGGGCAAGCGCAATCTCGGCTTCCTGAAAGTCGACGAGCGCCGCGACGGCCGCGGCAATCCGTATTTCTGGATCGGGTTCGAGCGCGCTGGCGCAGGCTCGACGTGCCGGCCGAAGGCACCGATCTCGCGGCGCTGGCCGCGCGCTATGTCTCGGTGACGCCGCTGCGGCTCGATCGCACCGACGAGGCGTTTTCGGAAGCGCTGACGGCGACGCTGAAATAGACGTCGACTGAGCGATCGATCAGGCCGCCGCGCTCTTGCAGCGCGGTGTCGATCATCTTGCGCCAGCGTCTCGAGCTGGAACGGCTTCTGCAGCGCCGGGCGGTCGCGATATTCCTCCGGCAGGCCGGAGGAGCCGTAGCCGGTCGCGAAGATGAAGGGCCGGTTGCGCGCCTTGATCAGTTCGGCGACCGGCGAAATCACCTTGCCGTTGACGTTGACGTCGAGGATGGCGAGGTCGAACTCGGTGGACTGCGCGAGCTTCATCGCTTCGCTGATCTCGCCGGCTTCGGCCGCGACGCTGTAGCCCAGCTCTTCGAGCATGTCGGCGACCATCATCCTGATCATGACCTCGTCTTCGACGAGGAACACCGAACCGCCTGGCGGCCGCGTCGCAGTCATGGTGTCAGTCCTTGCCCGTCCCATGGCCAAGGTTCGCAAATAACGCTCATCTGGCGCAACGTCAACGTGAGGCCGACAGGCTTATGAGCCGGACTAGCCCGGCACGCGGTTTTGTTCAATTAGAGCAGGTTGATGGCCCGGTCCGGTCAACGTCAGGGCTGCGATCCGGGGTTCCGGGCCCGGAACAGCAATTCGACGGACTGATGGCTTAATCGGACCGATCCGAGGCCGTCCTGCTATTGACGTCATCTGGATGGCCCGAGTCGCGTAAGGCCGGCCCGGCCAGCGCTGTTTGAGCGAGATGAGCCATGTCATGCTGATCCAAGATCCGCCGGAAAAGATGATGTTTCAGCTCACCCTGCGGCGGCGCGGGATCAGCGATCAGGCCGTGCTGCGCGCCATGGAGGAGATCCCGCGCGAGGCTTTCGTCGAGCCGGCCGACCGCGCCGATGCCTATCGCGACAGCGCGCTCGGCATCGCCTGCGGACAGACCATCAGCCAGCCCTTCGTGGTGGCCTACATGACCGAGCAGCTGCAGCTGCAGAAGCAGCACCGCGTGCTGGAGATCGGCACCGGCTCCGGCTACCAGGCCGCGGTCCTGTCGCGGCTGTGCCGGCAGGTGCTGACCATCGAGCGCTACCGGACGCTGGCCGACAGCGCCCGGCCAGCGGCTGGAGAAGCTCGGCTGCGACAATGTCGAGGTGATGCTGGGCGACGGCCTCGACCTTCCCGCCAGCCGTCGGCCAGTTCGACCGCATCATCGTCACCGCGGCGATGGAGCAAATTCCGGAGGCGCTGCTGCAGCGGCTGGAGCCGGACGGCATCCTGATCGCGCCGGTCGGGCCGCATCACGGCGTCCAGACCCTGGTCCGCGTGGTCAGGACCGACGACCGGCTTCGAGCGCAAGGAGCTGGTCGACGTGCGCTTCGTGCCGGCGCTGCCGGGCATCGCCCGCGAGCTGTAAAATTGCGGATCGGCTGCTCCGCCAACATCTTATTCGCAGGGTTAAGCGGTTGTTTACTGCGGAGGTGTTTACTCAAAACAGTATTTTGTTGCGTACGAGTGAGTAACCATGTCCCGTGTCGTCGAGTTGCTTTGCTCGCGCCGCGTGCCGCAGGTCGCGGTGCTGGCGCTGATGTCGTTCGGCTTTGCCGGCTGCAGCGCCGACATGTCGACGCGGCTGTCGCAAGAACTCCTTCTCCAATCCCTTTGCCTCGCAGCCGGAAGCCACCGGCTCGGTGCCGACCGCCGCGCGGTCGAGCGCCGCGAGCTGCCGCAATATTCCCGGCCGCAATCAGCCAGTATCAGTCGTCGCGGCGCTGCCGCCGCCGATCGCGGCGCCGCAATCCTATGCCGGTCGCCAGTCGCCGGCGTGTCCGGAGGCGGGCGCGGGCGTCGCTTCCTATGCGCCGCCGCGCCAGCCAGCCGCTCGAGACCACCGGCACGCGTTGCGCCGCGCTCGGTCGCGGCGGCCCGCGCCGCCGGCCAGGGCGGCACCACGATCATCGTCGGCACCAGCGACACGCTCGAAATTCTGGCGCACCGCTACAATGTCTCGCCGGCCGCGATCCTGCAGGCCAATGGCTACAAGGGGCCGCGCGCGCTGTCGCCGGGCCAGCAACTGATCATTCCGCATCCGACCGCGAGCCGCTGCCGCGGCGCCGGCGCTGGCCGCGCCGGTCGAGCAAGCCGGTTGCCGTCGCCGCGCGGCGGCGCCGAGCGTCCATGTCGTCAACCACGGCGACACGCTGCTCAGCATCGCGCGCCACAACCACGTCTCGGTGCCGCGAACTCGCGAGGGCCAACAATCTCGATCCGTCGCGCCAAGCTCAAGCTCGGCATGAAGCTCGTGCGTGCCCGGCGCGAAGATCGCGGCCGCGGCGCCCGGCTGCGCAGCCGGCGGCCGTTGCCGCCGCTCAGCCGGCCGCGGTCGCGGCGCCGCCGGTGACCAAGGTGGCGGCGTGCCGACGAACCCAGCAAAAGGCCCGGCTGGCGCAGGCCACGCCGAACGCCGAGGAGCCCGCGGTCGAGACGCCGGTCAAGGCCGCCGAAGCCACCGGCGCGCTGCCGACCTTCCGCTGGCCGGTGCGCGGCAAGGTGATCACGGCCTACGGCGCCAAGACCAACGGCAAGTCCAATGACGGCATCAATCTCGCGGTGCCCGAAGGCACGCCGGTCAAGGCCGCCGAAGACGGCGTCGTCGCCTATTCCGGCAATGAGCTCAAGGGTTACGGCAATCTGGTCCTGGTCCGGCACGCCAACGGCTATGTCACCGCATATGCCCATGCGAGTGAGCTGCTGGTGAAGCGCGGCGATACCATCAAGCGCGGCCAGGTCATTGCCAAATCGGGTCAGTCGGGCGAGGTGCGGTCGCCGCAACTCCACTTCGAGATCCGCAAGGGATCGTCGCCGGTCGACCCGCTTCAATTCCTCAACGGGGCGTAGACGCCAAGCTGCATCGCCCGCAACGCGGGCGATCAACGCCCGTGACGGCGAGCTTGATCCGATGGCCGCGGCGTACTGGATGCCCGGCTGCGCGGCTGATCAGCGCTGTCTACTTCCCGGCCAGCCGCACGCCGAGCCGTCCCGCCAGTTCCTGCGTGAACTGCCAGGCGACGCGGCCCGAGCGCGAGCCGCGCGTGGTCGACCATTCCAGCGCCTCGCGCTCGAGTTCGTCTTCGGCGAGCTTGATGCCGAAATGGCCGCAATAGCCCTTCACCATCGCGAGGTATTCGTCCTGGCTGCAGCGGTGGAAGCCGAGCCACAGTCCGAAGCGATCCGACAGCGAGACCTTTTCCTCGACCGCTTCGCCGGGATTGATCGCGGTCGAGCGCTCGTTCTCGATCATCTCGCGCGCCAGCAGATGGCGGCGGTTCGAGGTGGCGTACAGGATCACGTTGTCGGGCCGGCCCTCGATGCCGCCCTCCAGCACCGCCTTCAGCGATTTGTAGGAGGCGTCGTTGCCGTCGAACGACAGATCGTCGCAGAACACGATGAAGCGGAAGTCGGAGCGCGCGCAGCAGCTCCATCAGCGCCGGCAGGCTCTCGATATCCTCGCGGTGAATCTCGATCAGCTTCAGCCGGTCGGCCGGCTTGCGGTCGGCGATTGATGCTGGCATGCGCGGCCTTCACCAGCGACGATTTGCCCATGCCGCGCGCGCCCCACAACAGCGCGTTGTTGGCGGGCAGGCCGTCGGCGAAGCGCTCGGTATTCTCGATCAGGATGTCGCGCATCCGGTCGATGCCCTTGAGCAGGCCGAGATCGACGCGGCTGACCCGCGGCACCGGCGCCAGCCGTCCGTCGGGATGCCAGACAAAGGCGTCGGCGCTGTCGAACGGATCGGCGGCCGTGGCGGCGGCCGGCGCCGATGCGGCAAGGTGCGCCGCGATCGCCTCGAGCGCGCGCGCGATCCGCTCGCGGCGTGCCGTCGGCTGAGGCGGCTCGCGGGGCGTTTTGCCGCGGCTTTCGGCGGCTTTCGCGAGGCGGCCTTGGCGGCGGCGCGGGACGGCGGTTTTGCTGGGCTTTTTCGACATCTCCGGAGTTCCTGACGGCGCAGCCATATCGGGCCTTGGCGGAGGCCGCAAGCGAGCCTCAAATGAGGGGCTGCGTGCGCAGCGTTGCAATTGGGACCGCGGCCGCTATAGTCCGCGCGAATTTGCCCGAACCGGCCCGACGCCCATGGCGTCGCCGGTCTATTCCCGTTTCACGAGGATTGTCCGAATGCTGATTACCCCTGCGTTTGCCCAGGCCGCGGGCGGCGGCGATACCAACAGCATGTTGATGTCGCTGCTGCCGTTCGCGCTGATCTTCGTGATCATGTATTTCCTGATTCTGCGGCCGCAGCAGAAGAAGGTGAAGGACCACGCCGAACTCGTGAAGAACATCCGCCGCGGCGATACCGTGGTGACCACGGGCGGCCTGGTCGGCAAGGTGACCAAGGTGGTCGATGACGACCAGATCGAATTCGAAATCTCCGACGGCGTCCGCGTGCGGCAGATGCGGCAGATGATCTCCGGCGTGCGCGCCAAGGGCGAGCCGGCCAAGGAAAAGGCCGACATCGCCAAGGACGATACGCCGGCGAGCTGAGCGCTTTTCGCGGCCGGCGCCGCATTTCTCAGGATCTGACGGGTCAACTCGATGTTGTATTTCACGCGGTGGAAGGCGCTGGCGATCATCCTGACGGCGCTGGTGGTGTGCCTTTGCGCCGTTCCGAACTTCTTCCCCGAAGCGCACGGTCAAGACCTGGCCGCTCTGGGCGCAGCGCCGCCTGGTGCTCGGCCTCGATCTGCAGGGCGGCTCGTATCTGCTGCTCGAGGTCGATTCCAACTACGTCAAGAAGGACAAGCTCGACCAGGTGCGCGACGACGTGCGCCGCACGCTGCGCGAAGCCAAGATCGGCTACACCGGCCTCGCCGTCGCGGGCGACACCGTCGAGGTCCGCATCACCAAGGACACCGAACTGCAGACCGCGCTGACCAAGCTGCGCGAGCTGTCGCAGCCGCTCGGCGGCCTGCTCGGCTCCAACGGCCAGCGCAGCCTCGAGGTCAGCGATGCCGGCGGCGGCCTGATCCGGCTGACCGTTCCGCAGGCGGCGATCACCGATCGCATCCGGCAGACCATCGAGCAGTCGATCCAGATCGTCGAGCGCCGCGTCAACGAACTCGGCACCGTCGAGCCGCTGATCCAGCGCCAGGGCACCGATCGCATCCTGGTGCAGGTGCCGGGCCTGCAGGATCCGACCCAGCTGAAGGAACTGCTCGGCAAGACCGCCAAGATGGATTTCCGCATGGTCGATTCGACCGTGCCGCCGGATCAGGCGCTGCAGGGCCGGGTGCCGCCGGATTCCGAAGTGCTGCATGAGCGCGAGCGCGCCGAACGACGCCCTATGTCGTCAAGAAGCAGGTGCTGGTCTCCGGCGGCGATCTGACCGACGCGCAGCCCGGCTTCGACCAGCGCTCGGGCGAGCCGATCGTCAGCTTCCGCTTCAATACCGCGGGCTCGCGCAAATTCGCGCAGGCGACCTCCGAGAATGTCGGGCAGCCCTTTGCGATCGTGCTCGACAACGAGGTGATTTCGGCGCCCGTGATCCGCGAGCCGATCACCGGCGGCCAGGGCCAGATTTCCGGCAACTTCACCGTGCAGTCCGCCAACGATCTGGCGATCCTGCTGCGCGCCGGCGCGCTGCCGGCGCCGCTGACCGATCATCGAGGAGCGCACGGTCGGTCCGGGCCTCGGCCAGGACTCGATCGAGAAGGGCGAGCTTGCCGCCTATGTCGGCTCGATCATGGTCGATCGTGTTCATGCTGCTGACCTACCGGCTGTTCGGCGTGTTCGCCAACATCGCGGTCGCCATCAACGTCGCGATGATCTTCGGCGTGCTGTCGCTGCTCAACGCGACGCTGACCTTGCCCGGCATCGCCGGCATCGTGCTGACGGTCGGCATCGCGGTCGACTCCAACGTGCTGATCTATGAGCGCATCCGCGAGGAATTGCGCGGCGGGCGCACCGCGATTTCGGCGATCGACGCCGGCTTCAAGCGCGCGCTGTCGACCATCCTCGATTCCAACATCACCACCTTCATCGCCGCCGCGGTGCTGTTCTACATCGGCACCGGGCCGGTGCGCGGCTTCGCCGTGACGCTCGGCATCGGCATCATCACCACGGTCTTCACCGCCTTTACGCTGACCCGGCTGATCGTCGCGGGCTGGGTGCGGTGGAAGCGGCCGCAAAGCGTGCCGATTTGAGATGCGGAGCCGGCTGTGACACATTTCGTTCTCATCGGGCTTGGCGTCCTCATTGTCGTGCTGACGGTGGTCAGCTGCTTCGGCTGGCTGCCGTCGCTGCGGATCGTGCCGGACAACACGCATTTCGACTTCACGCGTTTCCGCCGCATCAGCTTTCCGATCTCGGCGTTGCTGTCGATCGTCGCGATCACGCTGTTCTTCACCCATGGGCTGAATTTCGGCATCGACTTCAAGGGCGGCACGCTGCTGGAAGTGCGGGCCAAGTCCGGCGCCGCCGATCATCGCCGCGATGCGCGCGACGCTGGGCGAGCTCGGCCTCGGCGACGTGCAGTTGCAGCAGTTCGGCGGTCCGGACGAGGTCCTGATCCGGGTTGCCGAGCAGCCCGGCGGCGATGCCGCGCAGCAGGAGGCGGTCAGAAGGTTCGCGGCGCGCTCGGCGATGCCGTCGACTATCGCCGCGTCGAGGTGGTGGGTCCGCGCGTTTCCGGCGAATTGCTGGCCTACGGCATGCTCGGCCTGATGCTCGCGATCGTCTCGATCCTGATCTATCTCTGGTTCCGGTTCGAATGGCAGTTCGCGCTCGGCGCCATGATCGCCAACGTCCACGACATCGTGCTGACCATCGGCTTCATGTCGATCACGCAGGTCGATTTCGACCTCACCAGCATCGCGGCGCTGCTGACCATTCTCGGCTATTCGCTCAACGACACCGTCGTGATCTACGACCGGATCCGGGAAATGCTGCGGCGCTACAAGAAAATGCCGATGCCGCGAGCTGCTCAACGAATCGATCAATTCGACGCTGTCGCGCTCGATCATCACCCACGTCACGGTGACGCTGGCGCTGCTGGCGCTGCTGTTGTTCGGCGGCAAGGCCATCCACAGCTTCACCGCGGTGATGATGTTCGGCGTGGTGCTGGTCGGCACCTACACCTCGATCTTCATCGCGGCGCCGATCCTGATCTATCTCGGCGTCGGCGACCACGCCGAGCGCCGGACGACAGCCGACGAAGAAGTCGCCTGATCCGAAGAAGTACAGTCAGCCGAGGCTGCAATCGGATCGACGCCTCGGACGCTCCGCATCTTCCGAGATCGGCGCCGATCGAGGCCTATGGCAAGGGCGGCTTCGCCTTTGCCGGCATGTCGCATCGCGGCTCGCTGCTGTGCCTGCCGGATGCGATCTGGGCCTGGCCGAGTGACGCGGCCGAGCGAGATCGACCGCGCATTCGCTGCAGCGCGTGTTCGCCGCCGCCAACAGCATCGATACGCTGATCATCGGCACCGGCACCGACGTCTGGCTGCCGCCGTCCGAGCTGCGCGAGGCGCTGCGGGCGGTCAAGGTGGTGCTCGATGCGATGCAGACGGGTCCGGCGATCCGCACCTACAACATCATGATGGGCGAGCGGCGGCGCGTCGCGGCGGCGCTGATCGCGGTGCCATGAGCGAGACCGAGACGCCGGCAGGATGCGGCCGCGTTCTGCGCCGATCTGGTGCGCGACGCATGATTTCGCCCGCTACGCCTCGACGCTGTTCGTCGCCGGCCGAGCAGCGCCGCGCGCTGCTGGCGCTGTATGCCTTCAATGTCGAGATTTCGCCGGGTGCGCGACCAGGTCAGCCAGCCGCTGCCCGGCGAGATCCGGCTGCAATGGTGGACGCGACATGCTGGCCGGCGCCGGCCATGGCGGCGTCGAGGGCAATCCGGTCGCGGCCGAACTGCTGCTGGCGATCCGCAACTTCGACCTGCCGGTCGAGCGGCTGTCGCGCCTGATCGACGAGCATCAGTTCGATCTCTACAACGATCCGATGCCGACCATTGCCGCGCTCGAAGGCTATCTCAACGACACCTCGGCGGCGCTGTTCGCCGCTGGCCGCGCAGATCGCTGGCACCGCCGTCGCCGGAGATCGAGCATCTCGCGCGCCATGCCGGGCTCGCGCAGGGCATCACGCAAGTGATCGCGGCGCTGCCGCGCGACGCGGCGCGGCGCCAATTGTTCGTGCCGCTCGATCTGCTGGAACGGCATGGCAGCGGCATCGAAGAGGTGTTTGCGGGCAAGCCGACGCCGGCGATCGGCAAGGCGCTGGATGAGCTCGCCGCCGAAGCGCGCGAGCATCTCGACACTGCGCTGCAACTGCTGGCCGAAGCACCGCCCGCTATCAGGCCGATCCTGCTGCCGCTGGCATTGGTGCGCCGCGACATCACCCGCCGGTCGCATGGGCAAGCCGATCCGTTTCAGCCGCAGGCGCGCTCGCACCTCTCGATCCTGTGGACCCTGTGGCGTGCCTCGCGGTCGCGGACGTTCCGGCCGCGCTGAACGGTTACGGCTGCAACCTAAGTCTTACTCCCTCGCACCGGCGTGAGCGCCTCATCTCTGCTCTGGACCTTGTCGGGCGGACAGCGATAGGCTGGAATGCATACCGCTGCGACAGCCAGTGGATCATGAGGGAACTTGAGCCATGCGGGAATTGACGCCGGATACCATGACGGACGCCGTGCTCGATCAGATGGCGTCGACCCCCGATCCGCGCATGCGTGAGATCATGGCAGCTGCAGTGAAGCACCTCCATGACTTTGCCCGCGAGGTGAACCTGACGCCTGGTGAGTGGATCAAGGGCATCGAGTTCATGACCAAGGTCGGGCAGGCCTGCACGCCGACGCGGCAGGAGTTCATCCTGCTGTCGGACACGCTGGGACTTTCGGCGCTGGTGAACGGCCTGCACGACCGCACCGCGATCGAGGAGGGCACGCACACGAGCCTGCTGGGCCCGTTCTATCGCGACGAGACGCCGACCTTGCCGGCCGGCAGCCAGATCGCAAGCCACGTGAAGCCCGGCAGCGAATGCGCGCTCTATGGCCGCGTCACCGACGTTCAGGGAAAGCCGCTCGCCAATGCGACCGTGTCGGTCTGGCAGACCGGCGCCGACGGGCTTTACGACATCCAGGAAAACGCCGACACGCCGGATTATCGCGGTGTCTTCAGCACCGACGCGGACGGCCGCTACCTGGTCCGCACCGTCAAGCCCGTTGGCTATTCGGTCCCGATGGATGGCCCGGTCGGCAAAATGGTGAAGGCGCAGGGCCGGCACGGCATGCGGCCGGCTCACATCCATTTCCTGGTCGGCGCCCCCGGTTATCGCGAGCTCGTCACCGCTCTTTATCTGCGTGACGATCCGCATCTCGCCGACGACGTCGTATTCGGCTCGTCCGCCGATCTCGCCGTGGATGTCGTGCGGGACGATCCCGACTGTCCGATCAAGGGACTGCCGAGCATCCGCTTCGACCTCAAGCTGGCGCGCGAGGGCGAAGCCGACAAGGCCAGCGGCCGCGTCGGCTCCGATCCGGCGGCGATCATGAAAGAGAAGGAGGCGGCCGTGCCGAGTTAGGCCGCCCAACGACGACCAATAACGCTCAAACAAAAAAACAGCGCGTGGAGGGGGGACAATGAATCGCAGAACCATGTTCGGCCTGGTTGCGGCCGCGATCTTGCTCGGCGGGGTATCGGGCGCGAGTGCCGAGGAGCCGCCGATCAAGATCGGCATGTCGATGGCGCAGACCGGCGGACTGGCCGCGGGCGGCAAGGCATCGCTGCTCGGGATCGAGATCTGGCGCGACGATATCAATGCCAAGGGCGGATTGCTCGGCCGCAAGGTCGAGCTCGTCGTCTATGACGACAAGTCCAGCGCCGCGGAGACGCCGGCGATCTATGCCAAGCTGCTCGACGTCGACAAGGTCGACCTGTTGTTTGCGCCTTACGCCACTGTGCCGACCGCACCGATCATGCCGCTGGTGAAGCAGCGCGGCATGCTGCTGATAGGCAATTTCTCGTTCCAGGTGAACAGCAAGGTCGGCCACGACATGTGGTTCAACATCGCGCCCTGGGGGCCGGCCGACAGCTGGGCGACGGCGTTCCTCGGCCTCGGTAAGAAGGCCGGCGGTAAGACCGTCGCGCTGCTCGCGGCCGACCAGGAGTTCGCCCAGAACCTCGCCAAGACCGCGCGTGACGTCGCGAAGAGCCAGGGCATGCCGATCGTGTTCGACCAAGCCTATCCGCCAAGCACGGTCGAGTTCTCGAGCATCATCCGCGCGCTCAACGCAGCCAAGCCCGATATCATCTATGTCGCATCCTATCCGCCGGACTCCGCCGGCATCCTGCGCGCGGTCAACGAGATCGGCGTCGGCGACAACGTCAAGATTCTTCGGCGGCGCCATGGTCGGCCTGCAATTCGCCGGCGTGATGGAAAATCTCGGCTCGTTGATGAACGGCGTCGTCAACTTCAACACCTGGCTGCCCGAACCCAGCATGTATTTCGATGGCACCAAGAAGTTCTTCGATACCTATACCAAGCGCGCTGTCGAGGCGAAGGTCGATCCGCTCGGCTACTATCTGGCGCCGTTCGGCTATGCCGAGGGCCAGTTGATCGAGCAGGCCGTCAATGCGACCAAGTCGCTCGACCAGAAGACGCTCGCCAAATATCTGCGCGAGCACACCCACAACACCATCGTCGGTCCGATCACCTTCGGCCCGGACGGCGAATGGAAGGAGACGGCGACGCTGGAAGCGCAATTCCGCGGCGTCAAGGACAAGAACGTCGATCAGTTCCGCTCCGCCGGCAAGCAGGTCATCCTGTTTCCGGACCGGCTGAAGACCGGCGATCTCGTCTTTCCGTTCGAGAAAGCGCGCGAATAGCCGCGCCCGACGAGTGGTCAGTTCAGGGCTGAATGGAGGGGAGGGCGCGTGTTCTCGTTCGAGCTGCTGCGCGACGCCATCGTGCTCGGCCTGCTGCTCGGCTGCTTCTATGCGGCCGTCAGCGTCGGCCTGTCGATCTCCTTCGGCCTGCTGGACGTGCCGCAGGTCGCCCATCCGGCCTTCCTGGTGCTGGCGTCCTACGGCGTTTTTCTCTTGAACGATCAGCTTCGACATCGATCCGCTGCTGGCAGGGGTCATGTTGACGCCGCTGTTCTTCGTGCTCGGGCTCGTGACCTACCGGCTCTACTACGAGACATTCGAGCGGCGCGGCAGCGATGCCGCCGTGCGCGGCATCGCCTTCTTCTTCGGCGTCGCCTTCATCATCGAAGTGCTGATCATCCTGCAGTTCGGCGTCGACCAGCGTTCGGTGACCGCACCTTATATCGGCAAGGCCTGGCGGTTCGCCGGCATGCGGATTCCGTACCGCCAGCTCGTTGCCTTCGGCGTCGCGCTGGTGCTGACGGTATCGCTGGCGACCTATCTGTCGCGGACCTTCCTCGGGCGCGCGATCCGGGCGGTCGCGCAGGACGAGGAGGGCCTGCGGCTGATGGGCGCCAATCCGGTCCATATCAAGCAGCTCGCTTTCGGCATCGCGACGGCGGTGGTCGCGGTGGCCGGCGCGCTCATGATCATCGTGGCGCCGGTCGAGCCGACGCTCGATCGCGCTCTATATCGGCCGCACCTTCTGCGTTGTCGTGATGGCAGGGCTCGGCAGCATCACCGGCACCCTGATCGCCGCGCTCATTCTCGGCGTCGCCGAGATCGATCGTGCTCACGATGTTCGGTGCGTCCTGGGCGCCGGCGATCTCCTTTGCGCTGCTGCTCGGTGTCCTCGCCGTGCGGCCGCAAGGCCTGCTGGGCAGGTGATCCGTGTCGCGTAACAGCATCGCCTTCTGGTCCGGCAGCCGTCGTCTTCCTCGCCGCCGCGCTGCTGACGACCCAGCTCGTCCACAACGAATATCCGTTCTTTGCCGGCTACGTGATCCTGCAATTCGTCGTGCTCGCGGTCGCCTGGACCATCCTCGGTGGCTATGCCGGCTACGTGAATTTCGGCACCAACGCCTTCTTCGGCGCTGGCGTCTATACCGCGGTGTTCCTGGCCCAGGCCTTGAGGCGCCGCTGGGCGTGCAGATCGCGGTCGCCGCTGTCGTCGGCAGCCTGCTCGGCCTCGGCGTCGGCCTGATGACCTTGCGGATGCGCGGCATCTTCTTCTCGATCGCCACGATTGCGCTCGCCATCATCGTGGAGACGACGGTGACGAACTGGCGTTTCGTCGGCGGCGCCGCCGGCATCCAGTTGCAGCGGCCGCCGGTGATGGCGCCGTTCGACAGCTATGTGAAGATGCTGTTCTTCGTGCAGGCGCTGCTGGTGGTCGTCGTCCGTCGCGATCACGCGCGGCATCCAGAATTCCTGGATCGGCCGTGGACTGCATGCGCTCCGGGATGACGAGCTCGCCGCCGAATGCACGGGCGTGCCGACCCTGCGGCTGAAGCTCGTCGCCTGCGTGATCTCCGGCGCGCTGATCTCGGCAGGCGGCGCGCCGGCGGCGATGTATCTGCAATACGCCGATCCGGGCTCGGCCTTCAACCTGAACTACTTCGGTCTCGGTGCTGGCGATGGCGCTGATCGGCGGCACCTCGCACTGGATCGGCCCGGTGCATCGGCGCGATCCTGCTCGGCACCACGCAGCAGCTTTTGGCGGTCACGATCTCGTCCGAGATCAACGTGCTCGTGCTCGGCATCATGCTGGTGCTGTTCGTGGTGGCCGCGCCGAAGGGGATCATCGGCCTGGTGCGCCGGTCCAAGAGCCACGCAGGAGAGGGCGCATGATCGATCACAGCCATGCCGGAGCCCTTGCTGCGCGTCGAGTCGCCTCACCAAGAGCTTCGGCGGCTTTGTTGCGCTCGACAATATCAGCGTCGATATCCGCAAGGGCGAACGCTTCGGCCTGATCGGTCCGAACGGATCGGGCAAGACGACGCTGGTCAACTGCATTTCCGGCGCGCTGCGGCCGAGCCGCGGCACGGTGTCGCTCGGCGGTGAGGACGTCACGCCGCTGCCGCCGAACCATGCGCGCCCGGCGCGGCATCGCGCGCAGCTTCCAGATTCCGCGGCCATTCCGCAGCATGACCGTGCTCGAGAACCTGATGGTCGCGCTCGATTTCGCTGCCGGGCGCGGCGTGCTGGAGATCCGCCGCGCACCGCCGCGACGCCGCGATGTCGATCCTGAGCCGCATCGGGCTTGCTCATAAGGCCGCTGCGCTCGCCACCGCCTTGACGCAGGTCGATCTGCGCAAGATGGAGCTGGCGCGGGCGCTGGCGACGGGGCCGAAGCTCTTGATCTCGGACGAGGCGATGGCGGGACTGTCGCATTCGGAGGTCGACGAGGTGCTGGACCTCCTGATGAGCCTTGGCGGCGAGGACATCGCGATCATCATGATCGAGCATATCATGCAGGCGGTGATGCGTTTCTCGGAGCGGGTGATGTGCCTCGACGCCGGCAAGATCATCGCGATCGGCGCGCCGGCTGAGGTGATGGCCAATGCGCGGGTGCAGGAGGCCTATCTTGGCGTTTAGCCTGTCGATCGAGGGTCTCGATGCCGGCTACGGCGCGGTAAAGGCGCTGCGCGGCGTCGCGATGCGTGTCGACGCCGGCGAGACGGTGGCGCTGCTCGGCACCAATGGCAACGGCAAGAGCACGCTGATGAAATGCGTCATGGGCCTGGTCCGCCCGACGCGCGGCCGGGTGGTGTTGACGATCGACGGTAAGCAGCACGATCTGACGCGATTGCCGGCCGAGGCGATCGTCGGTCTCGGCGTCGCGCTGGTGCCGGAGGGACGGCGGCTGTTTCCCAAGCTGACGGTTGAAGAAAACCTGATGCTGGGTGCCTTCCGCAAGGCGGCCCGCAAGGCGATCGCGCACAATCTTGCGCAGGCCTTCGAGACGTTTCCGCTGTTGAAGGAGCGCCGGCGCCAGCTCGCCGGCACCATGTCCGGCGGCCAGCAGCAAATGCTGGCGATCGCGCGCGCGCTGATGTCTTCGCCGCGCCTGTTGCTGGTCGACGAACCCTCGGTCGGCCTGTCGCCGCTGCTGGTGTCGCAGACCATCAGCAAGATCGGCGAGCTGAAGCAGAGTTTTGGACTCACCGTCTTGATGGCCGAGCAGAACTTCAACCAGGCGATCCGGATCGCCGACCGGGGCTATGTCATCGTCCATGGCGAGATCGCTGCCGCAGCCGATACGGTCGACGAGCTGAAGGCCAACGATCTCGTGAAGCGGCTTTATCTCGGCGGGGTGGTTTGATCGGACACGCGTCAGCTCGGATTCATTGAACGCCAGATACCGGCCCGATGCGGCAATTGCGGATGCATCGCGCTTTGCGGTGTTCGTCGATGCAACGTGCTGCGCGGGTCCCGAATCAGCAGGTCGCCCGTCTCGCAGGTGCATTGCCAGGCGAATTCAGCGCGTGCGGCGAATTGCCAGAGCTCATCGAGCAACGCATCGGATTCGTTAGGGCCCACGCCGATCAGAGACGCATGGTGGCGTTCGCCGAGATGCAGCATCGATCGTCCGGTGTCGGGATGGATGCAGACCAGCGGCTGAACCGTGACATCGATCGCGATCTGGTCGGTGGCATCAGCGTGCTGCGTGACATCGTCCTCGTTGAGCAGACGATGCCTGATTTTTAGATGCGCGATCCGGCGCCTGAGGGCCGGCGGCAGCGCATCGTAAATCGCATAGAGGCTGCTGAAGGACGGTGTCGCGTCGAGCGCCGTCGCCGGCTGCACGCTGGCCGTGCCGAGACGATGGCGGATATGGGCGAGATCATGTTCGCCGAGCGTCTGGTCGCGAACCAGCAGCACTTGATGCTTGAGCAATGCGCGCATCAGGGCGGCAAAAGACCAGCTGTCGAATGACCTGACATCGACATTGCGGACCTCGGCGCCGAGCGCCTCGCCGCTGGGAATCACTTCGAACAGGCTGCCGATCAGCATCGCCGGTGCTGTTGCGCGGATCTCGGCGCGAATCTCACCTCGGGCCTCGCTGGCAATTTTGCTCCCGAAAGTCATGGCCATCATCTCCCCGCTGATCTGCCGATCAGGTGATTGAGCCATGGGAACGTGTCGCCAGTATCTCGGCGCGACGGCAAATCGCGGGACAATCGCTGCAGCGAGGGCATATTGTCGGCGCAGTGCAGCAAGTTGGGTCGAATTTGCGGCGCGACACCGATCCGGGCTGCGTCATTCCGACTCGGCGACAAGGCCGAGCGGGCTCACACCGGACGTGCCGTGCCCTTGATCTGAGTCCGGTGCATGATGCGGCGGCTGTTGTCGTCGAATGGATCGCGCCGGTGCATCGTGCAGCGGTTGTCCCAGATCACGAGATCGCCGACCTGCCAGACATGCTCCCAGGCGAATTCTGGCCGCTCCACATAGGCCCAGAGTTCATCGAGCAGCGCCTCCGATTCCGCAAGCTCGAGTCCGACGAGATAAGCATTTCGGCGGCGGCCGAGATAAAGCATCTCGCGGCCCGTGTCCGGATGCGTGCAGACCAGAGGATGAATTGCGCCCGGCGAGGTGCGCGGGTCGTCCGTCGGCGTCACACCCTGGCGCAGGAAGCCGCCGCTGTTGTAGGTGCCGTCGTGCTTGATCTTGAGGCCGGCGATGCGGCGCTTCAGATCCGGCGCGAGCGCATCGTGAATCGCGTACATGCTGCTGAACGAGGTGTTGCCGCCGACAGGCGGAATCTCCAGCGCATAAAGCGCGCTCGCGATCGGTGGCGCCTCGAGGTAGGACATGTCGGTGTGCCAGACGGCTTCGCCGGCGCCCAGGCTGCCGATCGGCTCGCCGTTCTGCTTCACGTTGGAGACGATGTAGAGCTCCGGCATCCCTTCGACGAAGCGGCGGCCGTTCTCCTGCACCGGGGCCCAGTCGAGTTCGCCGAAACGGCGGCTGAAGGCGATCAAATCCTGATCGGACAAGGTCTGGCCTCGCACCAGCAGCACCGAGTGATTATGGAAGGAGCGCAGCAGGGCGGTGAAGGTCGCGTCATCCAGCTGCTTCAGGTCGACATTTCTGACTTCGGCGCCGAGCGCCTTGCCGGTGGAGACGATCTCGATGGCGCCGGACGCAGCCTGGCGCGCTGAGCTGGTTTCGATATCCATGGTCGGATCCTTCGGAGCAGCACGTTGGCCTAAGATAGGCCTAGTATATCGAAAGCAATCGCGGATTGCTCGTGCTCTAATGCGACGGCAGCTTCAGGTCGGCCTCGAAATTGAAGCGGTCGCGCAGGTTCTTGCGGCTGTCCAGGATGTTCTTCAGGAACGCGCGATCGGTGTCGCTCGTCATCATCGGCTCGATCAGATCGACCTGGTTCATCGCGACCAATTGCAGGATCTCTGTGCGCGGCCTGCCCGCGGCATCGCGGGGCAAGGCTTGCACGACCTGGATGTGCTCCGGCGGCTTCGGCCCCTTGGCTGCAGCAAGCTCGGTCTGCAACTGCGCCTCGAGCGAGGCGCGCTCGGCTTCGACAAATGCGTAAAGTCCGACGCCGGTACGACGGTCGGCGAAAGCAACGATCGCGGCGTCGCGGACGTCGGGATTCCTGCGGATCAGCTCGATCAGCACCGGCGCGTCGTTCACGAGACGCCTGCCACCACCTTCACGATCGGTGAAGTTGAAGATGCCGCGCGTGATGCCGCGATAGACTTTCTTGCCCGTCATCAGCCAGACACGCGCGAACAGCGATTTGCGCGCGAGGATCTTGCGCTCCTTCGGCGTCAGCGCTTCCGGCGCATAGGTGCGCTTGTGTTTGAGGAGATGCCGCAGATCCTCATAGGCGGCGATCCGAAACAGCCGGCTGCGCGAGGTGAAGCAGGCCGCGAGCTGAAAGTCGGTGACGTAGCAATGGCCGTCGCGACCGACCAGCCAATTTTGCTCCTTGGCCAGATCGTTGTGAGTGATCCCGGCGCGATGCAGCCTGCGCAGTGCCTGCTTGGCGGAGCGGAAATAGGCGAGATTGCCGCGCGGCTTGGCCAGATGCAGCGCTACGCCGTCGATGAAGCCGCGCACCAGCGCGCGTCGGCCAGCCCAGAGCAGCTCCGGGCCGACATCGAGCCCTTTGGCAAGCCGCAGTGCCTTCCGTTCGCGGGCGAACAGATGGCGCGCCAGCAGGAACGACCACCACGGCACCTCGTCGAGCCGGCGCAGCACGGCATCGACCTCGCCGCCTTCCCAGCGGAAGCGGCCGCGCTCGACATTCGAGAACACGTCGCGCTTGAGCAGCACGCCTTCGGTCCAGCGCGCCGCCAAAATCGCGGCGTCATCCTTTGGCAAACTCATCGGAAGCTCACGCGGCGGCAGCGATACGAAGGTGATCGGCGATCCAGCGGTCGAGGTCAGCGAGCGCCCGCGCGCTGAGCGCCTGCTTCTTCGCCACCGTCTTCTCGTTGCCGCGCAGCCGTGTGCCGTCCGGCTTCTTGGTCGGCGGGCTGGCGAGCGGCGGGAACAGGCCGAAATTAATGTTCATCGGCTGGAACGAGCGGGCGCCGGCGTCGATGGTCTCGATGTGACCGCCGGTGATGTGGCCGAGCAGGGCGCCGAGTGCCGTGGTCTGAGGCGGCGGCGCCAGACGCTGGCCACGTGCGTCGGCCGCGGCATAGAGCCCGGCGATCAGGCCGATGCTGGCGGATTCCACATAGCCCTCGCATCCCGTCATCTGTCCGGCGAAGCGCAGCCGCGGTTGGGCGCGCAGACGGAGTTGCTCATCGAGCAGCTTTGGCGAGTTGAGGAAGGTGTTGCGATGCAGGCCGCCCAACCGCGCGAACTCCGCTTTTTCAAGGCCCGGGATGGTTCGGAATACCTGCTGCTGTGCGCCGTATTTCAACTTGGTCTGAAATCCGACCATATTGTAGAGCGTGCCGAGCTTATTGTCCTGGCGCAGCTGGACGATCGCGTAAGCTTTGACCGTCGGGTTGTGCGGATTGGTCAGCCCGACCGGCTTCATCGGTCCATGCCGCAACGTCTCATGTCCGCGCTCCGCCATCACCTCGACCGGCAGGCAGCCATCGAAATAAGGCGTATTGGTCTCCCACTCCTTGAAGTCGGTCTTTTCGCCGGCGAGCAGCGCGGCGACGAAGCCGTCATACTGCTCCTTGGTCATGGGGCAGTTGATGTAGTCGGCGCCGGTGCCGCCGGGGCCGACCTTGTCGTAGCGCGACTGGAACCAGGCCACCGACATGTCGATCGAGTCCTTGTGGACGATTGGGGCGATGGCGTCGAAGAAGGCGAGCGCGCTCTCGTCGGTCAGCTCGCGGATCGCGTCCGCTAGGGGCGCCGAGGTGAGGGGGCCGGTGGCGACGATGACGTTGCCCCATTCGGCCGGCGGCAGGCCGGAGACCTCGCCACGGCGGAGCTCGATACGCGGATGGTCCTGCAGCGCCTTGGCAACCGCCGCCGAGAAGCCATCGCGATCGACTGCGAGCGCGCCGCCGGCGGGCACCTGGTTCGCGTCCGCCGCGCGCATGATCAACGAGCCGAGCTTGCGCATCTCGGCATGCAGCAGGCCGACAGCGTTATTGGCGGCATCGTCGGAGCGGAAGGAATTCGAGCAGACCAATTCAGCAGGCATCTCGGTGCGGTGCGCCTCGGTCATGCGAACCGGGCGCATTTCGTGCAGCACGACATTGATGCCGGCTTCAGCGAGCTGCCAAGCGGCCTCGGAGCCCGCTAGCCCTGCGCCGACGACGTGCACTGATTCGGAAGCTGATTTCGATCCTGTCATGGGCGCGACAGGTAGCGCGTTTCAGGCGGCAGGGAAATGCAATGTCGTCGGACGCCGGATGAAAAGGACGCGGGAACCCGGTACGTCATCCGTGGCGCACCGACTTGGGCGCGCTGAGCCTTGGATACGACAACGCCCGCCTTGGAGGCGGGCGATGTCCGTAGCAGCCGGAAATGAGTTCAGCCGTTGAAGCTACCGGAGGCAACGCGCGGAATGTCCGAACGATCGAGGCCGATATCGGCGAGCTCGCGATCGCTGAGCTGCGACAGCTCCGAAACATTGCGCTGATATTCACGGAACGCCTGGACCATGCGGATGAGCGAGAGCAACATGGGTATTCTCCTTAGATTTGCGATTCAGGTCTTTGTCAGAACCTCATCGTTGAAATGAACATAAGACAGATTGTTGCGATGCGGTAGCCGCTTTTGTTGCGGTGCAGCTAAGCAGTCAGCGCATGGCTCGGCTAACCGACGGGTAAGGATTTTGCGGCACCTAGGCCGGCTCGATCTCATGACAAGGAACGAAAGAAAAAGGTGTTTACGTTTAGATAGTTGTACGGAATTCGCGGGACGCATCACATGCCACAAATGGCGCAAATTATCGTCACTTCAAGCCGCCGCCGTTGGTTATAACAGCCCCGTGACCGGCCGCGGCTAGAGCATAACGAACTCTTCACTGACGGAGCTGTATGCGCAAGAAATGATTTTATAGTCATATTATGAGGAGATAACGGGAGAGAAGAAGCAGGGTCCCACAGACTGGTCGCGATGGACTGCGGGGTGAGTGGGCGCAAGGCTTTCCATCGAGCCAGAGCTCGACGTGAGATCCCGCGAAGGTTGTCGCCCCCACATCCCGCGCGCGATCGAGGAGTTCGCTTTCGCTCTGCGACTTAAATGCGACGAGTCCCAAGCATCCCTGCCTGACATTTCGAACTATTAGTTGTCCGGCCAGCCGGAAATGGAGGCAGCTTGGCTGCGTAGACATCGAAACGAGCTATTAGTTTATTAGTTGATATCTTTGCTGCGTCGCATCGTTACGAGCCGGTAATGCAAATGGCTCTCAATGCATGGTGGCTCTGCAAGGATCGTCGATCACGTCAAGCTCGCGGCGAATTCATTTCTGAAGTTGCACCCTTCCGCGACAAATTGCCTCACGGCTTTCGGCAATGATGCTGAGGTCGCACTCAGGTGGGGAAATAACATGATCAAGAAACTTCTCGGGGCGGCCGCGCTGGCTGCCATGACGATGTCGGTGATGCCTGCACACGCCGCGAAGATGGGTGGCATGGGCTGCAGCGGACCGAACATGGAGAAGACGGAAACCGCGATCGAGGCCATGCCGGACGGCGATTTCAAGTACACCGCCGAAAGGGAAGTGGCAGCGGCGCAAGACGCCATGCTGAACGGAAAGATGGGCGCCTGCGGCATGCACCTGTCGAAGGCGGCGCACATGGCGAAGTAAGCCGGCTTTCGTAATTTAAGAGCGTGGCCGACCGCCGTTGCGGTCGGCCTTTTCATGCCGCGCTATGGCGCGTGTGCAAGCTGGGTCGCGAAAGCTGCGATCGTTTTCGCGTAAATGTCGCTCTTATTCCATTGCTGCAGCACGGGGAAGTTGGGACTGCCGGGTTCCCAATCCTTGCCGCGTTGCCAGCCATAGCCCTTGAGATAATTGGCGGTCGAGGCGAGTACGTCAGGCGCGTTGTGCATGAGATCGCGACGGCCGTTGCCGTCGAAATCGACCGCGTATTTGAACCAGGACGACGGCATGAACTGGGTCTGGCCGATTTCGCCGGCCCAGGCGCCGCGCATCTCCTGAGGCGTCAGGTCGCCGCGCTCGACGATCCGCAATGCATCCATCAGCTCGCCCCGGAACTCATCGGCTCGGCGGCAGTCATAGGCCAGCGTCGCCAGCGCGCGGATGGTCGGAAACTTGCCGGTGTTGACGCCGAAATCGGTCTCCAGGCCCCAGATCGCCACCAGCACCTCACCGGGAACGCCGTAGGCCTGCTCGATGCGCGACAACACGGAGCCATATTGCTTGAGCATGTTGGAGCCGCGCGTCAGCCGCGGCGGGATCATGCGGCCGGAAAACTGCTCGAAGGTCTGACTGAAGACTTTCTGCGAACGATCGCGATTGATCACGCTCTGGTCCAGCGTGACGCCGGCAAGCCCGGTATCGATCGCGGCCTTCGAAATGCCCTTCGATGCGGCATCGGTCTTGAAGTCGGCAAGCCACGCATCGAAATTGCCGCTGCCGCAGGCGACAGCCGCCTGCGCGGCGGCCGCCGGGAACAACAAGACGGCCCCGATGGCGAGGGTTCGGGCGAGGCGGAAAGAGATCATCAGGAAACACCTGTGTGAAATCGGTCGGCGGAGGATGACCGGCATGTTGGCAGCAACCGCGGCCAAAACAAGGCTCCGAATTCACCTTGCCGTGCAACGCGGCCGAGGGAACGCCAAGGCAGGCCAACCTGCGTCGCTTCAACCATGGGCTGATTGAGCCGGGATCTCCTTACTCCCCGCTAACGACGCTCCGCGACAGGCGTAGGGCATCGCGTTTCGATCCGCCGACCGCCTCTCAGGCTATCGGCGGATCAAATGACGTGGGCCTCTAGCTCTCGTCATGCTGCCGCCACGGGAACAGATTGGCCGGGAAATCGGCCGCCGGCTTCGGCGCGCGCGGGGGCGGGGTCACGATCGGCCTCGCATTCGGTGCGATCGCGACCGTCTCGCGATAGAGATGCCAGGTGGCGTGGCCGAGCAGGGGGATCACGACGGCAAGGCCGAGGAAAAACGGGATCGTGCCCACGACCAGCAGCGCCGCCACGATCAGGCCCCAGGCCGCCATCGGCACCGGGTTGCGCGCCACGACCCGCAACGAGGTCACCATCGCCTCGAACGCGCCGGCATGGCGGTCGAGCATCAGAGGGAAGGAGATGGCGCTGAGACACAACGCCACCAGCGCGAACAGGAAACCGGTGCCGCAGCCGACGGCGATCATCCACCAGCCTGCCGGCGTGGTCAGGACGCGGCGGATGAAATCGGACCCGTTGGCAGCGCCGCCATAGCCGAAGGCGGCGACATAGATCGACTGTGCAATGGCGATCCAGACCACGAACAGCGCCAGCAGCAGCGTGCCAAGCCCGAGCATCGCGCCGAACGAGGGCGAGCGCAGCACCTCGAACGCGTCCCAGGCGTTGGCGCTCTCGCCACGTTCGCGGCGGCTGCTCAACTCATAGAGGCCGAGCGCGGCGAATGGGCCGAGTAACGCAAAGCCCGCGGCCAGCGGAAACAGCAGCGGCAGCACCGAATAGCCAAGCACGGCGCGCGCCAGCACCAGACCGAGCAGCGGATAGATCGCGCACAGCATCAGCGCGTGGCTCGGCATTTCCTTGAAATCCTCCCAGCCAAGCCGCAGCGCACGCGACAGATCTGATAGGCTGATGGTGCGGATCGAGAGTTCGGCCTCCACTTCGTCGGCTGGCCGAACGTGTGAGGCGACATTGCTGTGATAGCTGGCCATGATCGTTCACTCCCAACAGGAGGCGCGTATCGCGACCGGCAAGGTCGGCCGCGCCCTTTGGATGGGTCCACGAGTGGCCAGTCGCAACCAACCGAATGGCCATGCGCGAACTGAAGCCGTAAGCATACCCGGAGTTGGGTTATTTCGATGCTCACGCCTCGGTGACATTTTTAGCATACCGCAACGCACAGGCCGCAAAGCGTCATCCCGCCGTCATTCCGCCCCAGCTAGGCTGCAAATCGGCCGCGGTGGTCGCGTTGGCAATCAGCGCGAGGGGCTTTAAGATTTTCCGACCGGCGCCGCGCAACGAAAAAGAGCCGATCAAGTTCTTCACACGATCTCTGGGTCCTTTTGGGAGCAATCGATGAGCGTTTTTGGAAAAATCATGAGCGCGATCTTCGGCCATTCGGCCAGCGCCACGCCGACCGGGGGCGTAGCGCCGGCCGATGCCGCGCCGAGTTCGGGCGGCAGTGCAGCCGCACCGGCACCGAGCGGAGCGGCGCCGAGCGCATCCACGCCTGCCGCGCCGCCGCAGAGCGTCGACGTCGCCGCGATCGTCGACAAGGCGGCGGCCGCCAAGCACGAGAAGCTGGAGTGGCGGACCTCGATCGTCGACCTGATGAAGGCGCTCGACGTCGATTTCGAGCCTTGCCGCGCGCAAGGAACTCGCCAAGGAACTCGGCTACAGCGGCGACACCAATGATTCCGCGAGCATGAATGTCTGGCTGCATAAGCAGGTGATGGCGAAGCTCGCCGCCAATGGCGGCAAGCTGCCGCCCGAGATCAAGCACTGAGTGTCCCGGTCGCCGGGCGTCACCATGAGCTCGAAAGGCCCGCGTTCGCGCGGGCCTTTTTCGCATCAAGGAGGGGGCAGCGCTCAGCCCGTCGCAAGGCCGGCGCGGCGCCAGGCCTGCGCGGACAGCTCCGTGCGGCTGTAGCCGATGTCCCGCAAGGTGCGGTCGTCCAGCGCCGCAATGCCGGCCAGCTGCGTCCGGTAGTGCGCGTAGCGTTTGAGAAATCCGTAAATGGCGACGATCAGCATGAGCCTCTCCCACAAATTATCCTGCGGAGGAGTGCTGCGCCGTTCGCGTCGCCAAAAAGTTAACAACCCTTGTCGGAAGCCGCATTCCGGTAATCATACGGCCGGTCATCCCACGACGTCTTCGTATTCCGGATGCTGATCCAGATAGTCGGCGACGAAGCTGCAGCCGGCACGCACCTTGCGCCCGTCGGCACGGATCAGCTCCAGCGCGCCCTTTACCAGCTCGGAGGCAATGCCGCGGCCCCGCAGCGCGCGCGGCGTCTCGGTGTGGGTGATGACGATGGCCGCCGGCGTCGTCACGTAGTTGGCGAAGGCCAAGCCGCCTTCGACATCGAGCTCGAAGCGATGTCGTTCCTCGTTGTTGCGGACAGTCATTATGGCCTCGTTTCCATGTCAGCACCTCGAAAGCGACTTGGCGCCAAAGAATATGGCGATCGAGCATCGCAAGCCCACATCGATAACGACATGGCTGTCGAGCCGAAACCTCGATGCGTCCGCCGCCCTTGCGGGTCTTTGTCCGATGGCGATAAACAGGTTGCAACGGTCGGTCTGAACCGCCCGATCGCAGCTCCGAGGAAATCTCCATGACGACTGTTCCGTCCGTGCCCGCCACGCCCATCATCGCAAGGAACGGCCGATGAGCGGTGAAGGGGCAGGCGCACCGGTCGCGCCAAAAGGCGGCATCCAGCGAATGTCGCGCCGGGTCATGAATCTTGCGCATATCATGACGCAGAACGGCCGCAGGCTCGGCGACCGCATCGGTTTCGTCTGGGGCGACCGCGCCCGGACCTGGCGCGAGCTCGACCGGATGGTCTCGGCGCTGGCGGCGGCGCTCGCGGCGCGCGGCATCGGCAAGGGCGACCGTATTCTTGTGCACTCCAAGAACTGCGACGAGATGTTCGTCTCGATGTTCGCTGCGTTCCGGCTCGGCGCGGTCTGGGTGCCGACCAATTTCCGCCTGATGCCCGACGAGGTCGCCTATCTCGGCACGGCGTCCGGCGCGAAGGCCTTCCTCTGCCATGGCGACTTTCCGGACCATGCGGCGGCCGCGACCGGGGCGGCTTTCGTCTGGCGCATCAGCGACAGCGGCACGTTCGGCGAGCACACGGTGAGCGACGCGATCAACGCCCATGCCGACGCGCATGTCGACAATGTCGCGGTCGAGCATGACGATCCCTGCTGGTTCTTCTTCACCTCCGGCACCACCGGCCGCTCCAAGGCCGCGGTGCTGACCCACGGCCAGATGGCCTTCGTCATCACCAACCATCTCGCCGATCTCACACCCGGCACGACTGAAGACGATGCGTCGCTGGTGGTGGCGCCGCTGTCGCATGGTGCCGGTGTACATCAGTTGATGCAGTGCGCGCGGGGCGCCAGGACCGTGCTGTTGCCGAGCGAGAAGTTCGACATCACCGAGGCCTTCCGCCTGATCGAGACCCATCGCGTCAGCAATCTCTTCACCGTGCCGACCATCCTGAAGATGATGGTCGAGCATCCCTCGGCCGATCAGTTCGATCATTCCTCGCTGCGCCACGTCATCTATGCCGGCGCACCGATGTATCGCGAGGATCAGAAGCGCGCGCTCGCCAAGCTCGGCAAGGTGATCGTGCAGTATTTCGGGCTCGGCGAGGTCACCGGCAACATTACGGTGCTGCCGGCGGCGCTGCATGACACGGAAGATGGTCCCGACGCGCGGATCGGCACCTGCGGCTATGAGCGGACCGGCATGCAGGTGTCGATCCAGGACGATGCGGGGCGCGAGGTGAAGTCGGGCGAGACCGGCGAGATCTGCGTGATCGGGCCTGCGGTATTCGCGGGCTATTACGACAATCCCGAAGCCAATGCGAAGGCGTTCCGCGACGGCTGGTTTCGCACCGGCGATCTCGGCCACATGGACGCGCAGGGCTTCGTCTACATCACCGGCCGCGCCTCGGACATGTACATCTCCGGCGGCTCCAACATCTATCCGCGCGAGGTCGAGGAAAAGATCCTGACCCATCCCGCGATCGGCGAGGTCGCCGTGCTCGGCGTGCCTGATCCGGTCTGGGGCGAGGTCGGCATCGCCGTCTGCGTGCCGCACGAAGGCACGGCAGCACCGAGCGAAAGCGACATGGCCGGCTATCTCGCCACCAAGCTGCCGCGCTACAAGATGCCGAAGCGCTTCTTCTTCTGGGATGCCTTGCCGAAATCCGGCTATGGCAAGATCCCGAAGCGTCTGGTGCGCGATGAGCTCGAAGCGCGCGGGCTGCTTGATCTTGCGGCGAAGCAGGACTGAGCGATGCGTGAGGTTCGTCAGCCTGGGCCGCCAGCCGCGGAGCGCATCCAGTGGGTCGAAGCGCGCGGCCGTAGCTTTTGCTTTGTCGCACAGGCCGGCCTGCCGCTGCTCGAGGCCGTTCGGCAGGGTTTTGCCGCGCAGGGTTTTGTGAGCGGCGTCGCCAGCTTCAAGAGCGGCGCGCTCGGGCCGTTCGCCTATGTGATGCCGGCATTGTCGAAGACACCGGAGCATGCGGCATTCTACAGCGACACCTACCGGCCGCAGGGCATCACGCGCCTTTCCACGGCGACCATGACGCTGGGGACGCGTGACGGCACGCCGTTCTTCCATTGCCACGCGCTGTGGACGGAGCAGGGCGGCCGCGACAATGGCGGGCATATCCTGCCCGAGGAGACCATCGTCGCCGAGCCGTTCGAAGTCGAAGCCTTCGGGCTCGACGGCGCGCTGTTCGCTGCGGAGCCCGACCCGGAGACGAACTTCAAGCTGTTCGGGCCGGTGGCGGCGCCCGAGCAGCGCCGAGACCCATTGTCGTGCCTTCGCGCTGCGGCTGCGACCGAACCAGGATTTTGCGGATTGCCTGGAGGACTTCTGCCGGGCTCATGGCGTCAGCCGGGCGCGCATTCGCGGCGGTGTCGGCTCGACCATCGGTGCGCGCTTCAGCGATGGCCGCATCATCGAGCCGTTCGCAACCGAACTCACGATCACGGCCGGTGAGATCGCGCCGGCCGCGGACGGCGCGCTGGAAGCCACGCTCGACATAGCGCTGGTCGACTACACTGGTGGCCTCGCGCAGGGCCGGCTGATGCGCGGCGATAATCCGGTGCTGATGACCATGGAGCTGGTGCTGGAGACGCTGGACTGATCGGGATGCCGCGATTGTCGTGGTCCTCGGTCCTGTGCAAGGCTGCCGGCCGTGTCTTGGAGCGTCTCTTGGAGATTGTGGAAGCGGCGACATGGCGAGAACGCAACGCGAGATCAGATTGCCGGCGCCTTACCTGAAGCGCCTCTGGCTCGATCCGGCCAAGATTCCTGATCGCACGGCCTATCCGTTCTGCCTGCCGTTCCTGCAGGATGATTTCGAGATCCGCTTCTCGCACGCCATCACCATCATCGTCGGCGAGAATGGCACCGGCAAATCGACCTTGCTCGAAGGCATCGCCGCGCTCGCAGGCTATGACGAGGCCGGCGGCGGCAAAGGGTATATGCCGGTCGATCATTCCGGAGCGATCGAGAAAATGGGCGGCGCGCTGTCGACAGCGCTGCGCGCGAGCTGGCTGCCGAAGATCACGCAAGGCTGGTTCTTTCGCGCCGAGAGCTTCTTCTCGGTTGCGCGCTATCTCGATGAGGTCAATCGTTATATCCCCGGTGTGCCCGGCGGGCCGCAACCGGATTTCCTGTCGCATTCCCACGGCGAGGGCTTTCTGCGCTTCTTCCACGAGCGCTGCCGGCGCCAGGGCCTCTACATCTTCGACGAACCGGAATCGGCGCTGTCGCCGTCGCGGCAGATCGAATTCCTCAAGCTGATGCGACGCATGGACGATGCCGGCCATTGCCAAATCGTGATGGCGACGCATTCGCCGCTGCTGATGGCATATCCCAATGCGACGCTGCTGCGCCTGACCAAGTATGGGCTCGAGCCGGTGCGCGTGCAGGATACCGATCACTTCAAAGCCATGCGCGAGTTCTGCGACGATCCGAAGGGGTTTGTCGAGGCGGTGTTCGCGGAGTGACATCTTCGGCTCGCTCGCGACGATTATTACAGGCGTCATCGCCCGGCTTGACCGGGCGATCCAGCATTCCAGGGGCAGTTATGGTCGAACCGGGAGGCCGCGGCGTACTGGATCGTCCGCCTCCGCGGACGATGACAGCAGAGAATGCGGCTTGATCGTCATCGCCACTGACGCACCTTCACCTTCTCGCGGCGCACTTCGCGTCCGAGTTATGCTGATCTCGTCGCCCTCAACGAAAGAGGGCGCAGGGAAGGCCGGGTGCTGGCCGCACCCATGGCCCCCGTGCGTGAAGAAGTGCACGGGGCAGGAACCACAGGTTTGGCCGGTGCATCCCGACCTTCCCTGCGCGATGGGTTACGGCTTATACGCGCTCTCCTCGGTGCACCGGGCTTTTTGGCCACCGTGTGTGCGCAACGCATCAACGCGTTGCGCACGGATACCAGCGTCGGGGTATCAGGACCACACGATTTCACCGTCCACGTCGTATCGTTCGTCCGCATGGCGAGCCATGCTGCGATACGCCGCGTCCATCGCATCCCGCACCCGACGTTCGTGACGACCGCGAAGCGCCCCTCAGGTGAGGCGGGATGGATTGAGAATGCATGAGTTCCGAAAAAAAGAAACTTAAATATTTTTTGCTTCAGGGCTGGACATGAGTGACCGTGTTGAAACCGCTCATAAAATCGAGTTTTAGGCGCAAACAATTTTCACGTGAGATGGGAGGCCGCGAGGTGCCGTTTGATGTGGATCACACGCTTGTCGGGCAAATCACTTGGGCGTAGTTGAGACGAGACGGCGCTTCCATCGGGCCGCATGCAGATGAACAGGGATTGAGCAAAGTATGTCGGAGCAGACCGGTCACTGGGACGAGCTCGATGAGGCGCTGCTCGAACTCGGCGATCAAGCCATGGTGCTCGAAGAGCTCGATGGCTTCATCGCTGGGGTGCTGGTTTGCCCGGACACGATCCCTCCAGGGGAATGGTTCGCGCGCGCCGTCGGTCTTTCCAGAAGCGAGCCGTCGCCCTTCGCCAACATCGACCACGCCAATGAGGTGCTGGATTTCGTCATGGAATATCATGACGACGTCGCGGCGACGCTGCAGAGGCATCCCGAGCACTATCGACCGCGTTTCTCCATCGATGACAACAGCGGCGACGTGCTCTGGGAACTATGGATCGATGGATTCGCCGCTGCGATCGATCTGCGCCGTCGTGCCTTTGACGTCTATCTCGAGGCCGGAGGCGAAGCCGAGACCGCCACGACGGGCATGATGAATTTGATCGACGCAGCGTCCAATGCGGACCCTGTCTCCGATGAATACGCAAATCTCAGCAAGTGCGCTCCCGAGACCCTTCGCGAATTCGTGGTGACGTTGCACCGGTATCGGCAGGCGATCGGCTTCGCCGATCGGCCGAATCCCTTCGCCTCCGTCCGCAAGGTCGGCCGTAACGATCCGTGCCCGTGCGGCTCGGGTCGGAAATACAAGCGCTGCTGCGGGGCGAACTGACCGGCGTGACGCCGGCGGTGCTATCTATTCGCGGACGAGGCCAGGCCGATGAGCTGGCACACCACCCAGCACTGCGGCTGCGATGTCCTCGATCCGCTCGAACATATGGTCTGGCGCGCGGTCACCCAGCGCCTTCGGTGCGGCGTAACCCCAGGTCACGGCGCCAAAGGCGATGCCGGCGAGGCGCGCTGCCTCGATGTCGCGGGTCTCGTCGCCGATCGCGATCACTGCATGCGGCGCGACGCCGGCGCGCTTGACGACACGGCGGAATTTCCGCGCCTTGCCGAAGATGGAGGCCGAGCAGTCGAAGTCGGAAAACAGCTGGGCGGAAGGCCCAAGCTTTTCGCGCGCATTGGCTTCGGTGTCAGAGGACACCAGCGCCAGCCGGACGCCGTGGCGAGCAAGCGTGCCCAGCATCGGTGCGACACCTGGGAATAGCGGGATGCTTGCGGCTTGCGCGGTCTTCAGCTTTCGCATATGGCGCGCGATCAGCGGGATCTTCCACCAGCGAACCTCGAGATGATCGAGGATCTCCTGGGTCGAGGCATGGCGCAGCCTCTCGACATCTTCCTCGGCGACAGCGCGGAAGCGATAGCGCTTGGCCACGATGTTCAGGTTGCGCCTGAACCAGGGGAAGCTGTCAGCAAGCGTGCCGTCGAGATCGAAGATGACGAGGGAATAGGGCATGAAGGATGATGGGACCTTGATGCTATTCCTTAGCACCGGGCGCGCGCCGCGGCGACCGCGGTTGCCGCGACAGGTTCACGAATGGTCGGGTTGCGGACGCCAGCACGATGTCTTGTCGCCCGGGTGGACTGCCGCCCGGGGCGAAGCGACCCGGTTTGGAAATATTTGCGAATGATCGCAACAGGCTCGCGCGCCTTCATGGCTCGCAGGATCCGCGAGAAGGCGCTGCGGCGATCAGGCCATGCTTGCACCAAGTCCCACGTCCTGAGCACGAAAAAGAATTCGTTCTGAAACGGCTCGCGCGAGCCGGTTGTCTCCGGATTTCTCAATTCATTACTTCAATTACAGCGTGCAGTCACGGCGACGTGCTCGCACGTGCAGTCTTTGTGAATGGTGAATTCAGGAACGGCTATTAGTTGGTCCTTGTTTCGCTGTGGTTGGCTACCCCCTCAAAGCAGGAGTATCGACATGCAACGCATGATTAAGCTGGCTGCGCTGGCAGCAGTCACTGTCGTGGCCGGCACCGCCGGCGCGTTCGCCGATGAGTACGGCTATTATGGTGGTCGCGGCCACGTCCGCTACGGCGATTCTTACGCCTGGGCGCCAGGGCCGGGGTACAATGCTGGGCCGGGCTATGTCCCTGTCGGGCCGCAGCCGATGTACAATCGCGGTTATGGTGGCCCCGGTTTTGGCTATCCCGGATATGGCTATTACGGCAACGGCGCCAACCATCCGACCCCGAGCTCGAGCCAGGGCGATGTCGGCCCGGAAGGCAATAACAACGGTACGCTGACGGGTCGCTACCGGGCCTGGTAGCGGCGGTTTCGATCCAGAGATCGCGATCAGGCCTGAATCACGACTTTTGTGAACAGATGTGAGCGAAACCCTCTCGCAACGGGGCTGTTGACCCGCACACGAGATAGGGAGCTTTGATATGCAACGCACGATCAAGATGGCTGCCGTGGCAGCGGTCGCCATGGCGGCCGGAACTGCCGGGGCTTTCGCTACCGATTATAACTACGGCTATGGCGGCTATGGATACGACGGTGCCGCCATTGGCCATAGCCGCTATGACGATTCCTACGCCTGGGCGCCGGGCCCGGCTTATGAGGAAGGCTATGTCGCGGTGCAGGGACCGCCGGTGTACTATCGTCCCTACGGTCCGGGCTATGGCCGTTACGGCAATGGCACCAACCACCCGACACCGAGCTCGTCCCAGGGCGACGTCGGTCCCGGTGGGAACAACAACGGCACGCTGAGCGGTCCGGCCCGCTGGCAGCCTTGGTAATATCGGTTACGTTCGAGCCTTGTTGAGTTGAAAACGAAAAGCCCGCCGCTCAGGATGAGCGGCGGGCTTTTTGTTTGGAAATCTGGATCGCTTCGTCGCTTCGCTCCTCGCAATGACGACGGTCGCTTGTGAAGATCAGCTAGGCGCGGCGGATCACTCCGCCGCCTCGCTCGCCGACGACTTGCTGCTGCTGCGCTTCTTCGGCTTGGCTGACTTCTCCAGCACCGGTCTGAGGAACTGGCCGGTGTAGCTGCGCTGTGCCTTGACGATGTCCTCCGGCGGACCGAAGGCGACGATCTCGCCGCCGCCGTCGCCGCCCTCGGGACCGAGATCGATCACCCAGTCGGCGGTCTTGATGACTTCGAGATTGTGCTCGATCACCACGACCGAATTGCCCTGCGCGACCAGCTCGTGCAGCACTTCCAGCAGCTTCTTGACGTCGTGGAAGTGCAGGCCCGTGGTTGGCTCGTCCAGGATATAGAGCGTGCGGCCGGTGGCGCGCTTCGACAATTCCTTGGCAAGCTTGACGCGCTGGGCCTCGCCGCCGGAGAGCGTGGTGGCCTGCTGGCCGACATGGATGTAGTCGAGGCCGACGCGATGCAGGGTGTTGAAGGTCTCGCGCACCCGCGGCACGGCCTTGAAGAACTCGGCGGCTTCCTCGACCGTCATGTCGAGCACGTCGGCGATCGACTTGCCCTTGAACAGCACTTCGAGCGTCTCGCGGTTGTAGCGCTTGCCCTTGCAGACGTCGCAGGTGACGTAGACGTCCGGCAAGAAGTGCATCTCGATCTTGATGACGCCGTCGCCCTGGCAGGCCTCGCAGCGGCCGCCCTTGACGTTGAAGGAGAAGCGACCCGGCTCGTAGCCGCGCGCCTTGGCCTCGGGGAGCCCTGCGAACCACTCGCGGATCGGCGTGAACGCGCCGGTATAGGTCGCGGGGTTGGAGCGCGGGGTACGGCCGATCGGCGACTGGTCGATGTCGATGATCTTGTCGATATGCTCCAGGCCCTCGATGCGGTCATGTGGCGCGGCGGCGTCGTTGGCGCCGTTGAGCTTGCGCGCGATTGCCTTGTAGAGCGTGTCGATCAGCAAGGTCGACTTGCCCCCGCCGGAGACGCCGGTGATGCAGGTGAACAGCCCCAGCGGAATCTCGGCCGAGACGTTCTTCAGATTGTTGCCGCGCGCGTTGATCACCTTGATGGTGCGGAGGTGGTTCGGCGGCCGTCGCTCCGGCACCGCGACCTCGAGCTCGCCGGTGAGATATTTGCCGGTCAATGATTTCGGATTGGCCATGATTTCGGCCGGCGTGCCTTCGGCGACGATGTTGCCGCCATGCATGCCGGCGCCGGGACCGATATCGAGCACGTAGTCCGCCAGGCGAATGGCGTCCTCGTCATGCTCGACCACGATCACGGTGTTGCCGAGGTCGCGCAGCCGCTTCAAGGTGTCGAGCAGGCGGGCATTGTCGCGCTGGTGCAGGCCGATCGACGGCTCGTCGAGCACGTAGAGCACGCCGGTCAGGCCCGAGCCGATCTGCGAGGCCAGGCGGATGCGCTGGCTCTCGCCGCCGGACAAGGTGCCGGACGAGCGCGACAGGGTCAGGTAGTTGAGGCCGACGTCGAGCAGGAAGGTGAGGCGGTCGCGGATCTCCTTCAGGATGCGCCCGGCGATCTCGCTCTGCTGCGCGTTCAGGTGAGCGGGGACATCGGCGAACCATTCGCCGGCCTTCTTCACGCTGAGTTCGCTGATCTCGCCGATATGCTTGGCCCCGACCTTGACGCAGAGCGCCTCCGGCTTGAGCCGAAAGCCCGTGCAGCCGGCGCAGGGCACGTCGTTGAAATATTTGCCGAGCTCCTCGCGCGCCCATTCGCTCTCGGTCTCGCGGAAGCGGCGCTCGATGTTGGTGACGACGCCCTCGAACGGCTTCTTGGTGTCGTAGGAGCGGACGCCGTCTTCATAGGTGAACTTGATCTCGTCATCGCCCGAGCCGTGCAGCAGGGCATTCTGCGTCTTCTTCGGCAGGTCCTTCCACTTGGTGTCGAGCGTGAACTTGTAGAATTTGGCGAGCGCCGTCAGCGTCTGCAGATAATAGGGCGAGGACGACTTGGCCCAGGGCGCGATCGCGCCCTTGCGCAAGGTCACCTCCTTGTCGGGAACGACGAGGTCGGCATCGACATGCTGCTCGACGCCGAGGCCACCGCATTCCGGGCAGGCGCCGTAGGGGTTGTTGAAGGAGAACAGCCGCGGCTCGATCTCGGGAATGGTGAAGCCGGAGACGGGGCAGGCGAACTTTTCCGAGAACAGGATCCGCTCGGGCCCGCTCTTGTCGTGGATTTTTGCGGTCTTCTTGTCGGATTTCTTTTCTTCGGTCGCGGCCGGCGCGTCGGCATATTCGATCACCGCCAGGCCTTCCGCAAGCTTCAGCGCGGTCTCGAAGCTCTCGGCAAGGCGCTGGCCGATATCGGGCCGCACCACGATGCGGTCGACCACGACGTCGATGTCGTGCGGGAACTTCTTGTCCAGGGTCGGCGCCTCGGCAAGCTCGTGGAAGGCGCCGTCGATCTTGACGCGCTGAAAGCCCTTCTTGAGGTATTCGGCGAGTTCCTTCTTGTACTCGCCCTTCCGGCCGCGCACGACCGGCGCCAGCAGATAGAGCCTTGTGCCTTCCGGCAGCGCCAGCACGCGGTCGACCATCTGCGACACGGTCTGGCTTTCGATCGGCAGACCGGTGGCCGGCGAATAGGGTACGCCGACGCGCGCCCAGAGCAGGCGCATGTAGTCGTAGATCTCGGTAACGGTGCCGACGGTGGAGCGCGGGTTTTTCGACGTCGTCTTCTGCTCGATCGAGATCGCCGGCGACAGGCCATCGATCTGGTCGACATCCGGCTTCTGCATCATCTCCAGAAATTGGCGGGCATAGGCCGACAGCGATTCGACGTAGCGGCGCTGGCCCTCGGCGTAGATGGTGTCGAAGGCGAGCGAGGATTTGCCGGAGCCGGAGAGGCCGGTGAACACGACAAGCTTGTCGCGCGGGATCTCGACGTCGACATTCTTCAGATTGTGCTCGCGGGCGCCACGAATGGTGATCGCGCGCAGGCTCGATGGACTGGCTTGCACGCGCGGCTTGGCCTTGAGCACTTCATCCATGGCTATCGGTCCCTTGCGATCCCTTGGGCGCAACAATCGCGCACGTCGTTTCAGGCGCGCTCCGCCGGAAGCCGGACATCAGACGCCAATGGGGGAAATGTTGCATCGGAACGTAGGAAGAACGGGACGCGATTTCCAGTGCCGCGCGCGAATCATCAACAATGCGTTCGCCGCATGGCGGCAAATGGCAGCAGCGGATGAGGGAACCGCCATCATATGAAAAAGCCTCCGTTCCCTCGGGGGAACGGAGGCTTCGACCGAGGCCGCGAGGGGCCGCAAGTCTTAGAAGTGGTAGTTGATACCGACCTGGCCGGAGTGGATGTTCAGGTTGCCGGTCGAGCCAGCAGGGACGCCAGCGAAGGTGTAGTTTTCGCCGCCGAAGCTCTTGTAGAGGTATTCGCCCTTCACCGACCACTTCGGAGCGAACATGTATTCGAGGCCGGCGCCGACCACATAACCGTTGTGGACATGGCTGTCCGAGACGCTCAGCACGCCCGGAACGGTGAACGAGATGCGGTTGTCAGCCCAGGCGTAACCGCCAGTGGCGTACAGCAGGGCCGGACCGAAGGCGTAGCCGAGACGGCCACGAACGGTGCCCATGTCGCGAATTTTGGATTCGCCCGTCACGCCGAAAACGGTCGCGCTCGTGCTGACGTCGGCCCAGGCGGCGTCGGCCTCGAGGCCGAACACAACGTTGGCCTGCTGCCAGTTGTAACCGATGGTGCCGCCGGCGAAGCCACCCTTCATCGAAGCGAAGCTGTCGGACTCGCTGGCGTAGCCGCCCATTGCGCCGATGTAAAAACCGGCCCAGGTCGGCAGCGGCGCCATCGGCGGAGCCTTGGTGTACTGGCGGTGTGCGGCGAGATCCGCAGCCGAAGCTGCCGTGCCCATTGCGACGACAGCGACAGTCGCCAGCAGAATCTTCTTCATCATCGTTTTCAGTCCCATTCTTCCTCAGCATTCCGGCGACGATCGACAGGTGCCGCGACGACCAGAATCCACCCGTTCAGGTTGACGGGGGTGGGCTATAACCGACGTTGTGAGCGTTGGCTGTCACCATCACGCCACACTCACGGCCAAAGCACGTTCGAGTGATGACGCCTGCAAAGTCCACGGCATCACAAGAGGTTGTCAGCGGCCCTTCGCGATGCATGGCTGCTACGCAAAAAGGCCGGCGGTGCGGCGCCGGCCTCTCCCAAGCGATATACCTCGGCCCGCGTGACGCCGGCGATTAGTAGCGCGCGAGGCACCGGGCTGCCGAAGCGGTAGTTGACGCGCACGGTAGCCATGTCGACGTCCTGCTTGATGCTGTCGACGCGCGAGACTGCGACCGCGGTCGCGGGGAAGGTGATGTCGCGGCTGCCCATGAACAGGTGGTCGTATTCGGCCGCGACCGACCAGCCAGGCGCGAACGAATATTCGATGCCGGTGCCGACCGTGCCGCCCCAACGAGTCTCGCTAGCCGAGTCGATATAGGTGCCCGCCGGGAGGAGAGAGGCCGCGCTCGCCGTGCCGGTGTACTTGTTATGGGTGACCGCCGCGCCGCCCTTCACGTACCAGAGTACGGTGCTCCAGGCGTAACCGACCTGACCGGTGAACAGGCCGATGGCGTCGGTCTTGGTGTTGTTGGCGACGGCGGGGAAGGCCAGGCTGGTGTTCGACGCCTTCAGGTCGGTCCAGTCGCCCTGGGCTTCGACACCGAACACCCAATTGTTGGCCTGCCAGCGGTAGCCGAGCTGACCGCCCACCACGCCGCTGCTGCCGTTGTGGCAGCCTTCGCCGGTCGGTGTCATGGCCACGCCGCCGACGCGGTTCACGGTCCAGCAGTTGCGGCTCCAGTCGGCGCCGCCGTTGACGCCGATGTAGAAGCCGGCCCAGCTCGGCAGCGCCGCCATGACGGGGGCGGGCGCCTTGGTGTAGTAGGGGCGCGACGCGAGGTCGGCGGCGAAGGCAGGCGCGGTCGCCAGCGCGGCAAGGCTCACGGTCACAAGCAGGATCGACTTCATGATGTTCTCCAGTCCCAATGTTTCGCTTCGTCCGGACCCCACCGTCCGGACCGACCCGTCTAGGTTGAAGACAATTGTAACTGATGAAGCGCTGTGAGGCTGTCACCGGAGCGCTGCATCAAGAGGGAGCTGCGGTTCGTGCTTAAAAACGCGCTGCGATTTGTAGTTAAGCCTTGGTGAAAGCGCGTGTCTCGCGGCCGAGACCAGGCGGCATCTTCACGAAACAAGCGGTGCGTGAGGCAAAAAGGATGCGTGACGCATAAAAAAGCCGGCGCGAGGCCGGCAATCCATTCTTAACCGAACTAATAAGTTCAGTACTTCCCGAGCACCGGGCCGCCCCAGCGATAGTTCACGCGCACGGTCGCCATGTCGACGTCCTGGCCCACATTGTCGGTCCGTGTGGCCGTTCCGGTCGGAACCGCGGAGAAGGTGAGGGCGCGGCTGCCCATGAACAAATGGTCGTATTCGGCCGCGACCGACCAGTTGGGCGCGAAGCCGACTTCGATGCCGGTGCCGACCACGCCGCCCCAACGGGTCTCGCGGGCCTGATCGAACACGCTGCCGGTCGCCGTTGTCAGTCCGTTGTACTTGTCGTTGGCGACGGCGGCGCCGCCCTTCACGTACCAGAGCACGTTGTTCCAGGAATAGCCGACCTGGCCCGTGAACAGGCCGAGCGCGTTGATCTTGCTCTGATTGGTGATGCCGGGAATGGACAGGCTGACATTGCTGCCCTTGAGATCGACCCAGTCGCCCTGTGCCTCGATGCCGAACACCCAGGTGCCGGCCTGCCAACGGTAGCCGACCTGGCCGCCGACCAGGCCGCCACTCGCGTCGTGACAGCCCTCGGTCGCGTTCGGAATAGTTGGCGTGCCGAACATGCTGGTGTTGGTCCAGCAATTGCGGGCCGAGCCGCCGCCGGCATCGAGGCCAACGTAAAAGCCGCTCCAGTTATAGATCGCAGCCACCATCGCCGGGGCCTTGGTGTACGGCCTCGCAGCGAGGTCGGCCGCGAGTGCAGGCGCCGCCCCCAGTGCCAACCAGGCCATACCGACCTGGAGCACCTTCTTCACAGCTGTCCCCATCGCCATTTCGACGCCTGCACTCACGCCTTTACCCACGCCCCATCGCGCTTATAGCCGCGTTTAGCCCGAAATGCCGTCACCGAAAAGCCACAACCTTGCAGCAACCGGCCGCGCCGATCACGCCGCAAAGTGCAGGAAAGTGCAGCGGAAAACATCGTCTCCGCAGATAAAAAAGGCCGGCGCGAGGCCGGCCTTTTGATCCTGCTGCAAGCGACGATCGGCGATCAGTACCTTGCGACGACCGGGCCGCCCCAGCGATAGTTCAGCCGCACGGTGGCGAGATCGATATCCTGCCTGATGTGGTCGGTGGCACTGAAGACGCCACCCGGGGTCACCGCGGTGACGTCGTGCGAGCCCATGAACAGATGGTCGTATTCGAAGCCGACCGACCAGTTCGGCGAGAAGCCGACTTCGATGCCTGCGCCCACCGTTCCGCCCCAGCGGGTATCGTTGGCAGAGTCGACCAGCGCGCCAGCGGCGGTGAAAGTGCGATAGCTGTCGCCCACGACGGCCGCGCCGCCCTTCACGTAGCCGAGCACGTTATTCCAGGCCCAGCCGACCTGGCCGGTCATCAGGCCGAACGCGTCGATCCGCGACTGATCGGTCAGGCCGGCGACGACCAGCGGACCGCCGGCCAGAAGGTTGGTGTTGCTGCCCCGCAAATTGGCCCAGTTGCCCTGGCCCTCGAGACCGAACACCCAGGTGCCGGTCTGCCAGCGGTAGCCGATCTGGCCGCCGGCCGTGGCGCCGGAGGCGTTGTTGCAGCCTTCGGCCAATGGCGTTGGCAGCGTACCGGCTCCTGCCGTTCCGACGAGATCCCAGCAATTATGGCTCCAGCCGCCACCGCCATTGCCGCCGATATAGAAGCCGCTCCAGTCATAGATGGCGGCGGCCATCGGAGGCGGAGCCTTGGTGTAAGGCCGCGCCGCGAGATCGGCCGCGCTGGCCGGAACCGCCATTCCCAACACAATGATACTTGTCGCTCCCAGCAGAATCTTTTTCATCGAACTCCCCTTCGGCGTTTTGCGCCCCCCGTTGGTCCGCGGAAGCGCCGTTTAAATTCCCCGCGACCGCCCATGCGGCCCCAATTCCGCTCGCAAATATAGCTGATTCAACCGCACATACCGTCTCTCGAAAGTCACACTTGAGGCTGGAATCGGGCTGTGCGAAGCTAACCTAAGTTAATGATCCATATTGTTTTTTTGAATCGCATGGAACTTTTTCGGGTTCCATTGGCGCCGGCACCCTAAAGTTGTGTCAGGGATATGCCCTATAAGCACGGCGGCGTGCGCTGAATCCAGAACAAATCTGGAACGTTGACCGGTCCCGCGCTATATGTGGATAAGCCAGGAGAGGGCGGGTGGCGGCCGCAGCAAGCGTATAGGGTCCGCCACGACAGGGATGTGGATGTACCGACGCAGCTGGACGCTGCGGCGCGCCGGTCCTCAGGATTCGAACCGCGGGAGAGTTGGTCATGGCGGGAAGTGTGAACAAGGTGATTTTGGTGGGCAATCTCGGCAAGGATCCCGAGATCCGGCGTACCCAGGATGGACGGCCGATCGCCAATCTGAGCATCGCGACGTCGGAAACGTGGCGCGACAAGGGGACCGGCGAGCGCAAGGAAAAGACCGAGTGGCATCGCGTCGTGATCTTCAACGAGGGGCTCTGCAAGGTTGCCGAGCAATATCTGAAGAAGGGCGCGAAGGTTTACATCGAGGGCGCGCTGCAGACCCGGAAGTGGACCGACCAGAGCGGCGTCGAGAAGTACTCCACCGAAGTGGTGCTGCAGGGCTTCAACTCGACGCTGACCATGCTCGATGGCCGCAGCGGCGGCGGCGGTGGCAACTTCGCCGACGAGCCGGGCGGCGATTTCGGCATGAGCACGCCGTCGGCGCCGCCGCGTCGCGCGGTTGCAGCCGGCGGCGGCGGTGGCCGCAACAACGACATGGACGACGACATTCCGTTCTGAGTTCAAGCAGGAAGAACTGTCAGCTTGGCAGGCGGCCGGTTTGCAAACTTGCGCCGCCTGTTAATGCTCCGACGGTCCGCAAACAAATGTTTTGATACGGGCGGCCCACAGCGGCGCAAATCGCAGCTTCGGGCCGTCCAAGAATTCTTGACGCGACCTTCATCGGCCCGTGACTTGACATCCTACCCCTAGGGGGTATCAGCATCGAGCTTGGGCGTGGTCAAACAAGGGTCCCATTTGGCCCTTTATCTCACGCCTAGTCTTCACGGCCTGGTCAGGAAGGTCACCGAGATTCGATGCGGTTTGTCCGTGCCATGCTCGCGTTCGTGATCGCCATCTCGCTGGCGATGCTGCCGGTTGGCGCGTCCGCCAGCCACGCGATGGCGTCGGACCACATCCAAGCCGGCATGCACATGAACTCAAGCCGGCATGCATGTGGCTGCGGACGCCGCCATGGCGATGGACGATTGTTGTCCGGACGACATGAAGGGATCAACCTCCCACAAGCCGACCTCCCGCAAGGACGGCTACAAGTGCGGGATGGGCTTCTGCTGTGTCGGCGGAGCGCTGGCCCTGAGCGACGTCAGAATTCTCGGCTTCGCGTTTCTCGCTGTGACGGCAAGCAAGCGCATCATTCCCGCGGATCAGGTGGTCTCCTCCCGCGGCGGCAGTCCTCCCTTCCGACCTCCTCGTAGCTGATCTCAGAGCATCAGACGCGCGGCGCGCTTGCCCGCGACGACGACTGACGTGCGCGCGAAGGCGCCACGGCCTAGATCAATTCATGAGGACAGGACAATGCTTTCCAGGTTCACCATTGCGGCTGTTGCCGCCACCCTTTCGCTTGCCGCTTCGACCGCCATGGCCGGCGCCGGCGACTACACATTCGCGCCGGTCAAACCGGAGATGAAGAAGGGCGACGACGTCACGCTCGTCATACGCCTGACCAACAAGCAGACCGGCAAGCCGGTGGCGGACGCGGTGATCTTCAAGACCCGCGTCGACATGGCTCCGGACGGGATGGCCGAGATGGAGTCGCAAGTCACGCCGCTGCCATCGAAGGAGCCGGGCGTCTACGCGTTCAAGACGGACCTGCCGATGGCCGGCCGCTACCAGGTCACGCTCTCCGCCAAGGTGCAGGGCGAGCCGGAGACCGTCACCGGCAAGGTGATCGTCACAGCGACCAAGTGAGCCTTCGGGCGTCGCTTAGCGATGCCCGACCTCCTCTTTCCCATTCAGATGGACGCGCGCCCTGAGCGCGCGGAATCACGCCATGAACAAGCGTCTTCTGACCGCACTCGCGTTGACGGTCGGCCTGGCCCTCGGCGCCGCCTGGACCGCGAGCGGCGGGCGTCGGGCCGTCCGTGCCGCGGTGACCAGCCCGGCAGCCGCGGACCGAACTCCGCTCTATTATCGCGATCCGAGCGGCGCGCCGCGCTGGTCGGCCGGCCCGAGGAAGGACGACCATGGGCGGGACTACCTGCCGGTCTACGACGACGATCAGGCGACGCCAGTGGAGACGAAGTCGCAGCAGCAGGCAGGCTCGCGCAGGATTCTCTACTATCGCAACCCGATGGGCTTGGCCGACACCTCGCCGGTGCCGAAAACCGATCCGATGGGGATGAACTACATCCCCGTCTACGAAGGCGACGATTCCGACGACGGCACGGTGAAGCTTTCGCCGGGCAAGATCCAGCGTACGGGCGTAAAATCCGAACCCGTCGCGCGGCGCACGATCCGCGTGTCCGTCAAGGCACCCGGCACCATCCAGCTGGACGAGCGCTTGGTATCAGTGATCGCGATGCGGGCCGAAAGCTTCATTCAGAAGGTCGCGGACGTGACCACCGGCACCCGCGTGAAGGCAGGGCAGCCGCTGATGGAAATCTACAGTTCCGCGGTCGCCGCGGCGGCCGCGGAATATCTGGCGACGATCACGTCCAAGACGGTCGGCGGCGTCGAGATCTATGGCCGCGGGTCGCGACAACGGCTGGTTAATCTCAACGTCCCCGAGCAGGTCATCGCGGAGATGGAGAAGACGCACATTGCGCCCGTCACCATTCGTTGGTCGGCGCCGCGCGACGGCATCGTGCTCGAGCGCAACGCGGTCGAAGGCATGCGCGCCAGTCCCGGCGACGTGCTGTTCCGGATCGCCGACACATCCGTGGTTTGGGCTTTGGTGGACGTGGCCGAGCGTGATCTCGGCAACATCGCGGTTGGTCAGCCGGTCACGGTCCGTGCCCGCAGCTTCGTCGGTCGGGCTTTTCTTGGGAAGATCGCGGTCATCTATCCCCAGGTGAACCGCGACACCCGAACCGTTCGCGTCCGTGTCGAACTTAATAATCTGGACGCGGTCCTGCTGCCGGACATGTACGTCGATGCCGAGATCGATACCGCGCATTCCACGCCTGTCTTGGCCGTGCCGGACAGTGCAGTGCTCGACACCGGCAGCCGCCAGACCGTCCTCGTCGACAAGGGGGAGGGGCGCTTCGAACCGCGCGAGGTGAAGCTCGGCCGCCGCGGCGGCGGCTATATCGAGGTGAGGGACGGCCTCGCGGACGGCGAGGCAGTGGTCACCTCAGCCAACTTCCTGATCGACGCCGAAAGCAACCTGAAGGCAGCGCTCAAGGGTTTTGCCGAGACCGCTCCCCAAGCAGCCGAACCCGGCGACGCGATGGGAGAGCACGAATGATCGCCCGTATCATCGCCTGGTCGGCCCGCAACCTGCTGCTGGTGCTATTCGGCACCGGCTTCGCGGCCGCGGCCGGCTTCTACGCGCTGCTCCACCTTCCGCTGGATGCGATCCCGGACCTCTCGGACACGCAGGTCATCGTCTACACCGAATATCCGGGCCAGGCGCCGCAGGTGATCGAGGACCAGGTCACGTATCCGCTGACCACGGCGATGCTGACCGTGCCGAGATCGAAGGTCGTGCGCGGCTTCTCGTTCTTCGGCGTGTCGTTCGTCTACGTGATCTTCGAGGATGGCACCGACATCTATTGGGCTCGCTCGCGCGTGCTGGAGTTCCTGAACGGCGCCGCGTCCAGGCTGCCGGCCGGAGTGAGCCCGACAATCGGGCCGGATGCCACCGGCGTCGGCTGGGTCTACCAGTACGCGGTGGTGTCGAAAGAGTTGAACCTTGCGGACACGCGCACGATCCAGGACTGGAATCTGAAATTCGCGCTGGCCAAGGCCGAAGGCGTCGCCGAGGTCGCGAGCATCGGCGGCTTCGTCAAGCAGTACAACGTGGTGCTCGACCCGCAGCGGATGCGCGATCGGGGCATCAGCATGCAGAAGATCCGCGATGCCATCCGCGCCAGCAATGCCGACGTCGGCGGCCGCACGGTGGAGCTCTCCGGGTTCGAATACGTCATCCGCGGCAAGGGCTACATCAAGAGCATCAACGATCTCGGCAACATCGTCCTGAAGACGAGCAACGGAACCCCGGTGCTGCTGCGGGACGTCGCCCATGTCGAGCTCGGCCCCGACGAACGCCGCGGCATCGCCGAGCTGAACGGGGAGGGCGAAGTCGCAAGCGGCATCGTGCTGCAGCGCTTCGGCCTCAACGCGCTCGACGTGATCGAGAACGTCAAGAAGCGCTTCAAGGAGATCGCAAGCAGCCTGCCGAAATCGGTCGAGATCGTCCCGGTCTACGACCGGTCGAACCTGGTCTACGCAGCCATCGATACGCTCAAGCACACGCTGGTCGAGGAGAGCATCGTCGTCGCGCTCGTCTGCGTCGTCTTTCTGCTGCACGTTCGTAGCGCACTGGTCGCGATCCTGATGCTTCCGGTCGGCGTGCTGATGGCGTTCGGCGCCATGAAGCTGCTCGGGCTCGGCTCCAACATCATGAGCTTGGGAGGCATCGCGATCGCGATCGGCGCCATGGTGGACGCCGCCATTGTCATGATCGAGAACGCCCATAAGCATCTCGAGCGGGCGAAGCCCGATCAGTCCCGCGTCCAGGTCTTGATCGATGCGGCTTCCGAAGTGGGGCCGGCGCTGTTCTTCAGCCTGCTGATCATCACCGTCTCCTTCATGCCGATCTTCACGCTGGAATCGCAGGAGGGGCGGTTGTTCAGCCCGCTGGCGTTCACCAAGACGTTCTCGATGGCCGCAGCGGCACTGCTCTCCGTCACCCTGGTGCCGGCACTGATGGTGATCTTCGTCCGCGGCAGGATCGTTCCGGAGAGCCGGAATTTCATCAACCGCTTTCTGATCTGGATCTACCGGCCGGTCATTAGGGGCGTGCTGCGGGGCAAGACGCTGGTCGTGCTGCTGGCCCTCGTCGTTCTGGCGGTCTCGGTCTGGCCGGCCAGGCGGCTCGGCACCGAGTTCATGCCCAGCCTGAACGAGGGCACGCTGCTCTACATGCCCACCACGCTACCCGGCATCTCGGTCACCAAAGCGGCCGAGCTGATGCAGACGCAGGACCGGATCATCAAGTCGTTTCCGGAAGTCGCCTCGGTCTATGGCAAGGCGGGACGAGCGGCGACTGCGACCGATCCGGCCCCGACCGAGATGTTCGAGACCATCATCAATCTCAAGCCGAAGGACCAGTGGCGGGCGGGGGTCACGATCGACAGCCTGACAGCGGAGATGGACAAGGCGCTGCAGTTTCCCGGCGTCTCGAACGCCTGGACCATGCCGATCAAGGCCCGCATCGACATGCTCTCCACCGGCATCCGCACGCCCGTCGGTGTCAAGGTGATGGGCACGGACCTGACCGAGATCGACCGGCTCGCCAGGCAAATCGAGCGGGTGATCAAGGCCGTTCCCGGCACGTCCTCGGCCTATGCCGAACGCGGCATCGGCGGCTATTACCTGGAGATCACCCCCGATCGTGAGGCGCTCGCCCGCTACGGCATCCTCGTCCAGGACGTCCAAGACACCATCGCGGCCGCGCTCGGCGGCCAGACCGTCACGACGACCGTGGAGGGCCGGCAGCGCTTCACGGTGAACATGCGCTACCCGCGCGACCTCAGGGACAATCCGCAGGCCATCGCCAGCGACGTCCTGGTGCCGATGCCGGCCGGCGGTGCCGTGCCGCTCTGCGAGGTCGCCAAGGTCGAGCCGGCGCGGGGGCCGACCTCGATCCGGACCGAGAACGGCCAGCTCGCGACCTACATCTACGTCGACATCCGCGACCGGGACATCGGCAGCTATGTCGCGGACGCGAAAGCGGCCGTCAGCGAGAGCGTTCGGTTTCCGGCCGGCTACTACGTGGTCTGGAGCGGCCAGTATGAATATCTACAACGCGCGGCCGCGCGGCTGCAGATCGTCGTCCCGGTGACGCTCGCGATCATCTTCCTGCTGCTGTACTTGAACTTCAGGGCCATGACCGAGACCTTGATCGTGATGCTGTCGCTGCCCTTTGCGCTGGTCGGCGGCGTCTGGATGATGTGGTGGCTTGGCTTCAACATGTCCGTCGCGGTCGCCGTCGGCTTCATCGCGCTCGCCGGCGTCGCTGCCGAGACCGGCGTCGTCATGCTGATCTACCTCGATCATGCCCTTGCCGAAACGAAGGCCAGGGTGACGGCGGAGGGCAGGGCGCTGACGCGCAAGGATCTGCATGAGGCCGTCATGGTGGGCGCGGTCGAACGCGTCCGGCCCAAGATGATGACCGTCGTCGCCATCATTGCCGGCCTGCTGCCGATCATGTGGAGCACCGGGACCGGATCGGAGATCATGCAGCGGATCGCGGTGCCGATGATCGGCGGAATGATCTCGTCGACGCTGCTGACGCTCATCGTGATCCCGGCGATCTTCGGCCTGGTGAAAGGCCGCGGGCTTTCCCGCGACGCCGGCGTGCTGCCGAACGGCGCGTCCCAGAACGTGCCCAAGGCGGCTTGAGCAAAACTTCGGACCACAACCTTGAGAGGACCTGATGAACAGACTTGCGACCATCGGACTGGCCATGACTTTGGCCGCGGCATGCGTCCCGGCCCAGGCACACGATCACGGCCACCACGAGGTGTACTCAGCGGGAGAGCCCGGCGATCCGGCCAAGCCGTCCCGGACCATCGAGATCGAGATGAGCGAAATGACCTACGAGCCGATCCGCATCGAAGTGAAGCAGGGCGAGCAGATCCGCTTCGTGATCCGCAACGCGGGGACGGAGGACCACGAGTTCCTCCTGGCCACGACCAAGGAGAACCTCGCGCACGCCGCGGTCATGAGGAAGCACCCGCACATGCAGCACGACGAGCCCAACGGGGTCCGCGTCGCGCCGAAGCAGACGGCGGAAATCGTCTGGAAGTTCACCAATCCCGGGATCTTCGAGTATGCCTGCCTGATCCCCGATCATCGGGAATACGGGATGACCGGACACGTGACGGTGAAATAGGGCCGAGACGTCGGGAAAAGCCCATGCGCGGTCGGCCAAGTTGACAATCTCTGGTCGTGAAATCCCAATTCGCTTTGGGAATCAGACATTGCCCCATACAGTTGACAGACCTTCCTGCACCTTACCTGTTTGATCGGCGCGGCCGCCGTATGGCGGCCCTGCCAGACAGTGACACAATCCGGGTGGTGATGGTTCACCGACGCGTGTCGTGATCACCGCCCGATGAAAAAGTCGTTGTTCGAATGGCCATGAACCTTGGGCCCCTAGCCTTGCGCCTTGCTCAACGCTGCTCTGGCAATTCCGCTGCATGCATTCGCGGCGATGACGGCCGTGACGCCCGGTCTCGTGCAATTCGAAGCTCCGAAGGGCACCCTGCAGCGTCCGACGATCGGCTGGATCTGGGTCGGCCTGATGGCTGTGGTCGGGCGCGCTTTGGCACTCCATCTCACCGTATAAGTCGCTGGAAAATCGAAGAGAAAAAGCGCTTTGGAGCGGCCGCGAGGGGTGGTTTGGGGCACTGCGATGCGCTATATGATTCGAAGCGATTTTCGCGTGTGAAACTGACCGGATTTCCCTTTGTCTGACGCTGAAGATGAGAAGCCCGGCGAGCCCGCCGGACCTTCCGATATTCGTCCCGTCTCGATCCTCGATGAGATGAAGCGCTCCTACCTCGATTACGCGATGAGCGTGATCGTGGCGCGTGCGCTCCCTGACGCGCGCGACGGCCTGAAGCCGGTGCATCGGCGCATCCTGTATTCGATGTACGAGCAGGGGCATACGCCCGGACAAGAAATACGTCAAATCCGCGCGCGTGGTCGGCGACGTCATCGGTAAATACCATCCGCATGGCGACCAGTCGATCTACGACGCCATGGTCCGCATGGCGCAGGATTTCTCGATGCGCGTGCCGTTGATCGACGGCCAGGGCAATTTCGGCTCGGTCGACGGCGATCCGCCTGCGGCCTACGCTACACCGAAGCGCAAGCTCGCCAAGTCCGCCATTCCGCTGCTCGACGACATCGACAAGGATACGGTCGACTTCCAGGCGAACTACGACAATTCCGACAAGGAACCGTCGGTTCTGCCGGCGAAATTCCCGAACCTGCTGGTCAATGGCGCCGGCGGCATTGCGGTCGGCATGGCCACCAACATCCCGCCGCATAATCTCGGCGAAGTCATCGATGCCTGCATCGCGCTGATCGACAATCCTGCGCTGACGATCGAAGAGCTGGTCAACATCATTCCGGGGCCGGATTTCCCGACCGGCGGCATCATCCTCGGACGCCAGGGCATCCGCTCCGCCTACCATCTCGGCCGCGGCTCGATCATGATGCGGGGCAAGGTGACGATCGACACCATCCGCAAGGATCGCGAGGCGATCATCGTCTCCGAGATCCCGTATCAGGTCAACAAGGCCACGATGGTCGAGCGCATCGCCGAGCTGGTGCGCGAGAAGAAGATCGAAGGCATCTCCGACCTGCGCGACGAATCCGACCGCGACGGCTATCGCGTCGTCATCGAGCTGAAGCGCGATGCCGTGCCGGACGTGGTGCTGAACCAGCTCTACAAGTTCACGCCGCTGCAGACGAGCTTCGCCGCCAACATGCTGGCGCTCGACGGCGGCCGTCCGCAGACCATGAACTTGAAGGACCTGCTGACGATCTTCGTCATCGTTCCGCGAACGGGTGGTCACGCGCCGGACCAAATACCTGCTCAACAAGGCGCGCGATCGCGCCCACATCTTGGTCGGCCTCGCGGTTGCGGTCGCCAATATCGACGAGATCATTCGCGTCATCAGGACGTCGCCGGATCCGGCGACGGCTCGCGATGCGCTGATGTCGCGCGACTGGCCGGCACGTGACGTCGAGGCGATCATCACGCTGATCGACGATCCGCGCCACCGGCTGTCCGAGGACGGCACGATCCGGCTGTCCTTCGAGCAGGCCAAGGCCATTCTCGATCTGCGGCTGCAGCGGCTCACTGCGCTTGGCCGTGACGAGATTTCGGACGAGCTCGACAAGCTCAAGATCGAGATCAACGATTATCTCGACATCCTGCGCTCGCGTGCGCGCGTGCAGAGCATCATCAAGGACGAGCTGGCCGAGCATCAAGGAAGAGTTCGGCACGCCGCGCCGGACCACCATCATCGAGCAGGAAGGCGAGGTCGAGGACGAAGACCTGATCCAGCGCGAGGACATGGTGGTGACGGTCTCGCACGCCGGCTACACCAAGCGGGTACCGCTGTCGGCCTATCGCGCCCAGCGCCGCGGCGGCAAGGGCCGCTCGGGCATGCAGACGCGCGAGGAGGATTTCGTCAGCAGGCTGTTCGTGGCCTCCACGCACACGCCGGTGCTGTTCTTCTCGTCGCGCGGCCAGGTCTACAAGGAGAAGGTCTGGCGGCTGCCGGTCGCAGCCCCCAACGCGCGCGGCAAGGCGCTGATCAACATCCTGCCGCTGGAGCAGGGCGAGCGCATCACCACCATCATGCCGCTGCCGGAGGATGAATCCTCCTGGGCCAATCTCGACGTGATGTTCGCGACGACAGGCGGCAACGTCCGCCGCAACAAGCTGTCCGATTTCGTTGACGTCCGCCGCTCCGGCATCATCGCGATGAAGCTCGACGAGGGCGAGGCGATCGTCGACGTGCAGATCTGCACCGAGCGCGACGACGTGCTGCTGACCGCCGCCGGCGGCCAATGCATCCGTTTCCCTGTTCCGGACGTCCGCGTGTTCACCGGGCGCACCTCGATGGGCGTGCGCGGCATTGCGCTTGCCCAAGGACGACAAGGTGATCTCGCTTTGCATCCTGCGCCACGTCGAGACCACGTCAGACGAACGCACCGCCTATCTCAAGATGCGTCGCGCCATGTCCGGCGAGGTGGGTGCAGCCGAAATCGGTGCCGAGGAGGCACCGGAGGCCGAGGGCGAGGAGGCCGCCAGCGGTTCGGTCCAGATCTCGCAGGAGCGCTATGTCGAGATGTCGGCGGCCGAGCAGGTCGTGCTGACGGTGTCGGTCAACGGCTTTGGCAAGCGGACCTCGTCCTACGAGTACCGCACCACGGGTCGCGGCGGTAAAGGCATCGTCGCGATGTCGGTCAACAACCGCAACGGCAAGCTGGTGGCGTCGTTCCCGGTGGAGGACAGCGACCAGATCATGCTGGTCACCGACAAGGGTCAGTTGATTCGCTGCCCGGTCGACGGTATCCGCATCGCCGGCCGCTCAACGCAAGGCGTCATCGTGTTCAATACCGCCGACGACGAGCATGTTGTCTCGGTCGAGCATATCGGTGAAGAGACCGAGAACGGGGGCAACGGCGGTGGCTCGGAAGGAGCGAATGGTGAGTAGGGAGTAGCGAATAGGGCAGAAATCTGTTCGCTACTCGCCATTCGCCATTCGCATCCTCACCGCACCCGGTCAGCGGTCACCGTGCGCGCCTGATGGACGATGCTCTTCGTTCCGGCAACGCGCAGGCAGGATGCTTCGAAGTTCGGCCAGGCCTGCTCGGAGCAGTTGCGACCGATCGGATGAATATCGAGCCGGTCCGCCTTCGCCAGCGGCTGCGGCACGCTGGCGGCAACCTGGGGCGCGAAACCGGGCAGGATGGTGAGAGTCGCGGCCACGAACGCGGCCACCGCGATGGCAGAAAGCGCCTTGATCATGTGAGCCCCCTGTCGATGGGTCTTAACGGCCCATCGTCTTGTTGGTGACTTGATAACCACGCCCGGTTTCGAGAAGCCTTCGCCGATCGTTAAAAATGGTTTCATCGCGCTTACGGTTTGTTTCATCATCGCCATCGGGACGAAACAAACCCCGTGCTTGCCGGCTGGTTCCGGGCGGTATAGGAGGGGCTTATGCAACGTATCGCGCTCTATCCAGGCTCGTTTGATCCGGTCACCAACGGCCATCTCGACGTGGTGCGGCAGGCCGTTCACCTCTGCGACAAGCTCATCGTCGCGGTGGGCGTGCATTCCAGCAAGAAGCCGTTGTTCCCGACCGAGGAGCGGCTCGCCATGGTGCGGGACGTATTCGGCCCGGTCGCGGCCGAGGCCGGTTGCGGCTTCGAGGCGGCCACTTATGACAATCTGACGGTGACGGCCGCGCGCGACGCCGGCGCGATCATGATGATCCGGGGCCTGCGCGACGGTACCGATCTCGATTACGAAATGCAGCTCGCCGGCATGAACAGCGCCATGGCACCCGGCATTCAGACCGTGTTCGTGCCGGCCTCGGTTCCCGTTCGCCCGATCACCGCCACACTGGTCCGTCAAATCGCCGCCATGGGCGGCGAGGTCGCGTCATTCGTTCCGTCGTCGGTCGCGGCCAGCCTCAAGGACAAGTTTCGCTGACATCGTCCGCCCACGGCGGCGTGGTGCCAAATGTCGTCGCATCGCTCGCTTTCAGTCCCTCTTTTTTCCGGAGCTTTCATGATCCGAGCCATCGCTTTCGTCTTTGCCCTGATCTTCGCGGTCGCCTGCTATGGCGCAGTCGCTGCCATCGGGCCTCGACAAGCAGAACGCCATCGTCATCGACACCACCAAGGGCCGCATCGTCATCAAACTGCGGCCGGATCTCGCGCCGCACCACGCCGAGCGCATCAAGCAGCTTACGCGCGAGGGTTTCTATAACAATGTGCCGTTCCACCGCGTGATGGACGGCTTCATGGCGCAGACCGGCGACGGCCAGAACTTCAACGGCACCGGCGGCTCGAAATATCCGAACCTGAAGCAGGAATTCTCACAGGTGCCGTTCAAGCGCGGCGTCGTGGGCATGGCGCGACGCGGCGATTGCGTCGATACCGCCAACTCGCAGTTCTTCATCTGCCTGGGTGATGCATCCTTCCTGAATGGCCAATACACCGTCATCGGCGAGGTCGTGCAGGGCATGGATGTGGTCGATAAGCTGAAGAAGGCGCCGGCCGGTTCCGCCTCGGGCGCGGTCACCGATCCCGACAAGATGGTGAAGGTGCAGGTCGCCTCCGACATCAAGTAACACGCCGGGTAACGAAGCCTTTGCCACGCCGCTCGGCTGTCGGTGGTCGCGCCGGTCACTGGAGCCGGCACGATCGACATGACGGCGTGGCTCGGCTTTAACGAGACCCGGGAAGACGGGGCTTGAGCGGCGCGCCGAACCTGGCGGGCTCTGGGCCGTTGGTGGAGACTTGCAACGCAGCCCGTCGATGCCATTTACCGGGGCGGCGGCCGGCGCTTATGGATCCCTGACGAACCCGTCCTTCACCCGGAGACTTTCCTCCAAACAATCGAAAGATGAGCATATGGCTGTCACCGAGAATACTTTGATCCTTGAGACCACCCAGGGCCCCGTCACGATCGAAATGCGCCCTGACCTCGCGCCGAACCATGTCGCGCGGATCAAGGAGCTGGTGCGCGAAGGCTTCTATGATGGTATCGTGTTCCACCGCGTCATCGACGGCTTCATGGCGCAGACCGGCTGTCCGCAGGGCACCGGCACCGGCGGCTCCGGCAAGAAGCTGAAGGCCGAATTCAACGCCGAGCCGCATGTGCGCGGCACCACCTCGATGGCGCGCGCGGCCAGCCCGGATTCCGGCGACAGCCAGTTCTTCATCTGCTTCGACGACGCCCGCTTCCTGGACAAGCAGTACACGGTCTGGGGCAAGGTGACCGAGGGCATGGAGAACGTCGACAAGATCAAGCGCGGCGAGCCGGTGCAGAACCCGGACAAGATCGTCAAGGCGCACATGGCGGCCGACGCGCAATAGCTCGCGGCTGTCGCCGCGATCTGCGAATAGTGAGTAGCGAATAGCGAATGCTCTATTCGCTATTCCTCCATTCGCTATTCGCCCCTTTAAAAAACATGCGCACCGACCTTTTCGACTTCGAACTGCCTCCCGAGAACATCGCGCTGCGCCCCGCCAGCCCGCGGGAAGCCGCGCGGCTGCTGGTGGTCGAGGGCGACGGCGTATTGCGTGACCACACCATCGCCGATCTGCCTGATTGGCTCGAGCCGGGCGACCAGCTCGTCGTCAACGACACCAAGGTGATCGCGGCCCAGCTCTCCGGCCGCCGCATCGGCCGGGAGACCGAGCCCAGGATCGAGGCGACCTTGATCAAGCGGCTCGACGGCTCGCGCTGGCAGGCGCTGGTGCGGCCCGCGAAGAAGCTCGCGCCCGGCGATGTCGTTCGCTTCGGCAATGAGGGCAGGGTCTGCCTGCTCGGCCATCTCGACGCCGAGGTCGAGGCCAAGGGTGCGGAGGGCGAGGTGACGCTGTCCTTCACGTTCCACGGCCCGACCCTGGACCAGGCGATCGCCGATCTCGGCCGCCCGCCGCTGCCGCCCTATATCGCCGGCAAGCGCCCGGCTGACGAGCAGGATGTCGCGGACTATCAGACCATGTTCGCGGTCAACGAGGGCGCGGTCGCGGCCCCCACCGCGGGCCTGCATTTCACGCCGGCGCTGGAGAAGAAGCTGCGCGCGCGCGGCATCGGCGTGCAGCGCCTCACGCTGCATGTCGGCGCCGGCACCTTCCTGCCGGTAAAGGTCGATGACACCGAAGGGCACCGGATGCATGCCGAGTGGGGCTGCGTTTCTGCGTCCGCGGCGGCCGCGCTGAACGAGGCGCGCGCCAATGGCGGACGCATCGTCGCGGTCGGCACCACCTCGCTGCGGCTGCTGGAGAGCGCGGCCGCCGGCGACGGCACCATTGAGCCGTTCGAGGGCGAGACCTCGATCTTCATCACGCCCGGCTATCGCTTCCGCGCCGTCGATATCCTGCTCACCAATTTCCATCTGCCGCGCTCGACGCTGTTCATGCTGGTGTCGGCCTTCTCGGGCCTGGACGCGATGAAAGCGGCCTACGCGCACGCGATCGAAAAGGGCTATCGGTTTTATTCCTATGGCGATGCCTGTCTGCTGTTTCGGGCGTGCGAAAGCGGCGCTGCGAGTTAATTGATAAGTGGTCATGCCCCGCGCGGGCGGGGCATCCACTATCCCGCGACGGTCATTGCAAAACATTGACGGCCGCGGTGTACTGGATCATCCGCCTTCGCGATGATGACGGCTTGTATGAGGATGCGAAGTCGCCCTCACGCCATCACGCGCTCCGGCAACAGCTCCGCGATCTGCACGGCGTTCAGCGCAGCGCCCTTGAGCAGCTGATCGGCGGCGACGAACATCGCGATTGAATGGCCGCTCGGATCGGACAGATCCCTGCGGATGCGGCCGACCAGCACGTCGTCCTGGCCGGAGGCATCGACCGGCATCGGGAAGTAGTTCCCGGCGCGGTCGTCGACGACGCGGACGCCCGGCGCGGTCGACAGGATGCGGCGCACCTCGTCCTCGGTGATCGGCTTCTCGCATTCGAAGGTGATGGCCTCGGAATGGGCGCGCAGCACCGGCACGCGAACGCAGGTGATGCCGATCGCGATGTTCTCCTCCTCGAAGATCTTCCGGGTCTCGTTGATGACCTTGGTCTCTTCCTCGTTGTAGCCGGTATCGGGATCGATCGCCGTGTTGTGGCTGAACAGGTTGAAGGCGTAGGGGTGCGGCATCACCTTCTGCGTGTAGACCTGACCGTTGAGGTTCGCGCGGGTCGACTGCACCAGCTCGTCCATCGCGGCGGCGCCGGCGCCGCTTGCGGCCTGATAGGTCGAGATGATCACGCGCTTGATGCGGTTCTGTCCGATGGATCGGCCACAGCGGCATCAGCGCCGTGATCGCCGAGCAGTTCGGCACGGCGATGATGCCCTTGTGCTCGCGGATGCGGCGGCCGTTGATCTCCGGGATCACCAGCGGCACGTTCGGGTCCATGCGGAAGGCCGAGGAATTGTCGATCACGACTGCACCGGCCTTCACGGCGGCCGGCGCGAATCTTGCGCGAGGCGCCGCTGCCGGCCGAGAACAGCGCGATGTCGACGCCTTCGAAGGAGCGCTCGGTGAGTTCCTCGACCGACGATCTGATGGCCGCGGAAGTCGACCGTCTTGCCGGCCGAGCGGGCGCTGGCCAGCGCCTTGAGCTTGCCGACGCGGAAATTGCGGCGGTTCATGGTGGCGATGAATTCGGCGCCGACCGCGCCGGTCACGCCGGCAATGGCAACTACGGGATCGTGGCTCACGTCTTGGTCTCCGGTTTGAAATTTGGGCAATAAAAAAGCCCCGGACCTTTTCAGGCGGGGCTTCGGTTCGAAGATGTCGCGTCAGATGTACTTACGCGCGCACGCCTCCCGAGGCCCTGCAGGGCTTGGTGGTTTTCGTCGTGCGTTTGGTCGAGGTCGACATGGCGCGGGACCATAGGGGCAGGGGGAACCGGGGTCAACGGGCTTTGTGACCGCATTTCGCCGGAACGAGGTTGCAAGGCAGGCGGCGCCTGACGCAATAAGCCCGCCATGAGTGTTTCCGATATCAGCTCGGCCGAGACAGGCCTTCCCAACCATTTCGAGCTGCTGGCGACCGACGGCACGGCCCGCACCGGCCGCCTGACCACGCCGCACGGCGTGGTGCGCACACCGGCCTTCATGCCGGTCGGCACAGCCGGCGCCATGAAGGGCATGCACTGGCGCGAGGTGCGCGATGCCGGCGCCGACATCGTGCTCGGCAACACCTATCACCTGATGCTGCGGCCGGGCGCCGAGCGCATCGCGGCGCTTGGCGGCCTGCAGCGCTTCACCGGCTGGGGCAGCCCCATGCTGACCGACTCCGGCGGCTTCCAGGTGATGTCGCTGTCCGAGCTGCGCAAGGTCACCGAGGCCGCGGTGACGTTCCGCTCGCATATCGACGGCATGAAGATCGAGCTGTCGCCGGAGCGCGCGATCGAGGTGCAGCGGCTACTGGGCTCGGATATCGCGATGCAGCTCGACGAATGCGTGCGGCTGCCGGCCGGACGCGACGACATCGACCGTGCGATGCGGCTGTCGCTGCGCTGGGCCGAGCGCTGCCGCCGCGCCTTCGAGAGCGCGCCTGACGGGCTACATGCTGTTCGGCATCGTGCAGGGCGGCGACGTCCCGGAGCTGCGCGAGGCAAGCGCGCGTGCGCTGGTCGAGATCGGCTTCCATGGCTATGCGATCGGCGGGCTGGCGGTCGGCGAGCCGCAGGAGGTGATGCTGGCGATGATCGAGGCGACCGCACCGGTACTGCCGCCGGACCGCCCACGCTATCTGATGGGCGTGGGCACGCCGGATGATCTCCTGGAGTCGGTGAAGCGCGGCATCGACATGTTCGACTGCGTGCTGCCGACCCGCAATGGCCGCCACGGCGTCGCCTATACGCGGCTCGGGCCCGTCAACCTGCGCAACGCGCGCCATGCCGACGATCCGCGTCCGCTCGACGAGGAGAGCAACTGGCCGGCCGCGCGCAGCTACGCGCGCGCCTACCTGCATCACCTCGTCAAGTCAGGCGAGACGCTGGGCGCGATGCTGCTCTCGGAGATCAACATCGCCTATTTCCAGCACCTGATGGCCGGTATGCGCGACGCGATCGCGCGCGGCGCTTTCGAGCAATTCTACGCGCAGACGCGCGCGGATTGGGGGCGCGGCGATATCGCCGCGCGTTAGCTGCAACGCAGAATTGGCTCAGGAACTCAGGAGGCCAGCGGCTGACAGCCGAAGCGCTTGTTCACCGTGTGCTTGGTCACGAAGCCGTAGCCACAGGTGTCACAGGTCCAGAGATAGCTGATCACGTTGTCGGAGAGATAGGCCGACGCTTCAGCCGCGATCATGGAGTCAGCGCAAACCGGGCAGTCCGGGAGATCGCTGCCGCGCGGATCCGGCTTCGATGCCGGGGTCGACAGGAGTTCAGCGAGTGCTGACATCGTGGGACCTCCTTGTGCGTCTGAACCCAGATTGGACTGTAGTAGTATATACACCGATTTGTTTGACCTTGTCGCAACACAAATGCGTTGGTTTGGCGTCATTTCATCACAACATGTATTGCGATGCAGCGTGCGACAGTTTCACGACGCGTCTTGCGCGCCGCAACAGGCTGACTGATATGTGAGCTGGAACGATCTTCGAGATGGCGGAGCTTGCACATGAACGCATCACCGAACGCAGACACCGCACATCGTCCGGGACGCGGGCGCGTATTTGATTCAATTGTCGACGCAATCGGCGATACGCCAATTGTGCGATTGCGAAGGTTGCCGCAGCAGCACGGCGTCAAGGCGACCATCCTCGCCAAGCTGGAATACTTCAATCCGGCCGGCAGCGTGAAGGACCGCATCGGCGCGGCGATGATCATTGCGATGGAGAAAGCCGGCGCGATCAATCAGGACACGGTGATGATCGAGCCGACCTCGGGCAACACCGGCATCGCGCTCGCCTTCGTCGCGGCTTCGCGCGGCTATCGTTTGAAGCTGGTGATGCCGGAATCGGCATCGATCGAGCGGCGCAAGATGCTGACCTTCCTCGGCGCCGAGCTGGTGCTGACGCCGGCAGCGCAGGGCATGAAGGGCGCGATCGCGACCGCCGAAGAGCTGCTCAAGACCACGCCGAACTCGGTGATGCCGCAGCAGTTCAAGAACCTCGCCAATCCGGAAATCCACCGCCGCACCACCGCGGAGGAGATCTGGAACGACACCGGCGGCAACATCGACTTTTTCGTTGCCGGCGTCGGCACCGGCGGCACCATTACCGGCGTCGGCCAGGTGTTGAAGCCGCGCAAAGCCGATCTCAAGATGGTTGCGGTCGAGCCGGAGGAAAGCGCGGTGCTGTCGGGCGGCACGCATTCGCCGCACAAGATCCAGGGCATCGGCGCCGGCTTCGTGCCCGACGTGCTCGATCGCTCGGTCATCGACGAGATCGTCAAGGTCAACAGCGCAACCGCGCTCGAGATCTCGCGAGCGCTGGCGCGCCACGAGGGTATCGCTGGCGGCATCTCCTCGGGGGCAGCGATCGCCGCCGCACTAGAGATCGGCAAGCGCCCTGACAGCGCCGGCAAGACCATCCTGGCGATTGTGCCGTCGTTCTCCGAGCGCTATCTGTCGACGGCACTGTTCGAAGGAATTTGAGATATGGCCGATCAGCCGCGCCGCCCGCGCACGCTCAATGATGCCCGCACCGAAGCCGAAGCCGCCTTCAAGAAGGTCACTACCAAGCCGGTAGAGGCACCGCAGAAGACCGTCGCCGTCCCCGGTGTCAAGGAGCAGGTCACCCTGCGGATCGACCAGGACGTGCTGGAGCATTTCCAGTCCGGCGGCCCTGGCTGGCAGGACCGCATCAACGCCGCATTGCGTAAGGCCGCGGGTCTTTAGACCAGGCGTCAGCGTCCCACGCGCAACGGGACTGGCGTTGGAGCGCGCAGGTTCAGGAGGTTGCCGGACAGGATCAGCGCGGCGCCCAGCAGCGTGAGCAAGTCGAGCCGCTCGGAATAGATCAGCCAGCCGGCGGTCGCCGTCAGCGGCACGCGGAGGAAGTCCATCGGCACCACGATGGTTGCGTCGGCATAGAGCATCGCGCGCGCCATGCAGAAGTGCGAAAAGGTGCCGCAGAAGGCGATCAGCACGATCCAGCCCCAGGCTGTGGTCGAAGGCCAGGTCCAGACATAGAGCGTCGGCAACAGCCCGGCCGAGAACTGCACCACCAGCATCCAGAAGATGATCGACACCGTCGGCTCGGTGCGGGTCAGCGATTTCACCAGTGCCACCGAGATGCCGAAGCCCACGGCGGCGACCAGGGCGATCAGCTGACCGGGATTCACCGCGCCGGTGTCGGGGCGCACGATCACGATCACGCCGACCAGCCCGAGCGCGATCGCCGTCAACTTGAACAGCGTGATCCGTTCGCCGAGAAAGCTCGCGGCCAGCAGCGCGGTCCAGATCGGCATCGTGAATTCGATCGCCACCACCTGGCCGATCGGGATCAAGGTCAGCGCAAAGAACCAGCCGATCTGCGCGCCGTAATGGACGAGGTTGCGGGCGATGTGCTGCGGCAGCCGCGCCGTCTTCAGGACACTGACGCCGCCGCTGCGCCAGATCAGCGGCGTGAGCATCATGAAGCCGAGCAAGGTGCGCAGCTCCATCAGCTCGAACACATTGAGCTCGCGCGTGGCCTCCCGGCCGGCGACCGCCATCACCAGCATCAGGCTGAGCCAGCCGGCCATCCAGAGCGCGGCCATGATCTTGGAAGCGGGACGCTGCATGGGGAAGGGGATCCGGCGCGCTCGAACTGCTCAGGAAATGGGCGGGCTGTCATCGCAACGGCGTTCCCTGATTGCAAACAAAATCCGTGGCTGCATTGCCGCCATGCGGCGATCGGAACTCGGCGTGACCTGCAGCCGCATCCGGAACGCGAACAAAGAACTAGAGGCGACGCGCAATTCGTCCTAAGCCAGCGTCTTCATTGAGGAAATCGACACCATGACCGATCAACTCCCCTCCGCGGATTTCGTGACCGCCTTTTCCACCGGCTGGCCCGAGCGCGAACCGCATCTGCTCGTGCTGTCGTTGACCACGAATAAGGGTGTCCAGGGCTTCGCGATGACCAAGGAGCAGGCGCTGTTCATCGCCAAGACCATCAAGCGGACCGCGACACAGCTCGCCGAGCCGAAGAAGGCGGGTTAGCCGACGCCCCATGAGGTCCGACCGGCCAGGTGCCGTTGGACCGTTCCTGCGGCCGCGAAGATCAGGATCACCTCGTCCGAATGAACGAGGTGATCCGTCAACGCGATGCCGGATCCGTCAACGCGACAACGAGATGTTGGCGCTGCGGAACTGGCTGTCGGCGCGCATCGAAACTGACTGCCTGTTGCCCCGGGTCGCGAGCGCGATGTTGGCGTTGAAGCCGGCGGCGCTGGCGGTGAGTTGAAAATTGCCGGCGCTGCCGCGGCCCTGCAGCGTGCCGCTGACATTGCGGCTCGCCTCGCTCCAGGTCCCCGCGATCGCGTTTCCCTCGGCCTCCACGTCGCCTTGCAGGCTGAACTTGTAGGAGTCGCTGGCGCAGGTCAGCGTCAGCTGCATCCTGCGGCCGGCCACCGCATAGGTCGCGCGGCAGCGGATGCGTTCGGTCGAGCCGTCATCGAGGCCGACGGTGCCGCTGCCGCTCCAGGTTCCGGCCATGCCGGCGAACGGGCCGCCGGATTGCGCCATGACTGGCGCACTGCAGCCGATCGTTCCAACGAAAACGGCGGCTGTCGCCAGCCGCCGTGCAATGGTCAAATGAAATGTATTGGCCGTCTTAGAGCCGCGACGCCTGCCAGCGTCCGCTGCACGGTATGCCTGCTGAAGCACCATTCCACTTCCCCGAACCGGAATTGCCACTGATCTGGCCATTGGCATATGCGCCGTTGATCGAGACTTTCACAAGGCCTTCGCGGCCGACCGAGCCGGAGACATCGGCACCGGCAGCGGAAATCTTGCCGTCGGCAACGGTCAGCATCGAGCTCGCGATCCGCTCGCAGCTGCCGGTGTTGGTGGTGATCGTCACCTGCCACTGGCCGTCATAGGGGGTTTGGGCCAAAGCAGGAGCGGCGGCGGAGCCAGCAATGATCGATGCAAGAAAAACCATTCCAATGCGGTCGAGACGCATGAATCAAATTCCTCAATCTTTGGTGATGGCCGTCATATCCCTGTTAAATGTGACGAAAATTTGCCGCAATGCAAGAATTAGAAATTCTGTTGCTATAACAATAATATAAAGGTTAATTCCGATGCGGAATCACGGCCATTCGGGCGGTTCCCAGGTGGAATTTGGGCACAGAGGCCGCATCAAAAGCAGATGTTCCCGCCGGACTGGACGGAACGGAATCGACTCTCGCCGCCAACCTGGGTGAGGCCCGCTTGCCTTAATGCGGGGTGAGGCTCGGCGCCCTGGTGGCGAACTGCTCGTCCTGCGGTTTCGCCGGCAGGCGGCCATGCGCCTTGCCGTAGTCGATGGCGTCGCCGAGCAGCTTCAGACCGAGCGGCGCCAGCGCGCGTTCCCACAGCTCGCGGGCGGTCTCGCCCTTCCTCACGAAGCACCATTCCTGCAGGGCGATTGCGCCGGCATCCATGCGCTCGGCGAGATGATAGATGGTGCCGCCGGCGATCGGATCGCCTTCCCTGATGGTCCATTCCACCGCGGCGATGCCCCGGTGCCGCGGCAATAGCGACGGATGGTAGCCGATGCCGCCGAGCTTTGCCGCCGCCACCGCCGCTTGGCTGACGCGCGCGTGGCTATGGGCGGTGACGATCAGCTCGGTGTTAGGAGCGATCTCCTCCGGCGTCACCAGCTTGGGGTTGGCCTGCACCACGACCTCGATGCCAGCGGCGCGGGCGGCGGCTGCCAAACGGTCCTCGCCGTCGTGCACCACCACGCGGGCAATCTCGACACCCTTGTCCCGCAGCATGTTCAGTGTGGCGACACCGAAATGGCGGGAGCCGACCAGGGTGATGCGCATGGGCTGATGTCTTCCGTGAGTTCCGGGGCCGGCAGAATTAAGCGGCGACGAATGATGATCCGGCCCGGGTCAAATCAATCCTGAGCGCTCCCGTCAAGCGTCCGTGCTGCCTTCACCACAGCTCAGCACTGGCCACGGCCTCGGCGCAATCGCCACGGGCCACCGTGCCTGCACGGGCCGATTGCAGCATATGATGAGGACAATTCCTTAAGGCGCTGATGGCATAGTGATAACAGCCGCACCGCCGCGCGGCCGAATAGCCGGGTGCCTCGCCTGTCACCTATCCCCGGGCCAGAGCGCCCGGCTATTTGTTTGGCGGCTCCGACGCCTGACAATCCTGATCGTTCAATGACCCCGCAGCATTGGCATCTGGCATTACGCGCAGGGCCTCCTGCAACGGTCCGAGGTGCTTCTCATAGCGGCGCCAGCTCCCGACCGCCCGGCGGTACAGCGGCTCGCGGACCTGCATCAGGCTCGCCGTGCGGACCGTTCGCTTGGTGTCCTGGAAGTCGCGACAGGCGTCCTCCCAGTCGAGGCCGCAATGCGTCAGCACCTTGCGCGAGGTGCCTTCGAGATCGTCGACCAGATCCTCATACTGAACGTCGATCATGACACCAGGCGGCAGCACGGCATGCCAATGCGCCATCACGCCTTCATAGCCGCGGTAGTAATGACCGAGCTCGGCGAGATCGTAGGCAAAGGGCTGGCTGCCGGTGAACAGCAGCTGATAGCAGGAGATGCAGGTATCCAGCGGATCGCGCTTGATGTGGATGATTTTTGCGTTCGGCAGTGCGAGGTGGATCAGTCCGACGAACATGAAGTTCAGCGGCATCTTGTCGACGATCTGCGATGCCTCCGGAGCCAGCGCCCGGACCCGGGCCGTGTACATCCGCCCGAGCTCGGTGATCTCGTCCGGCGGCAGCGAGCTGATGAGTTCGGGATAGTTCGGAACGACGTGCCGACGCTTGGCGCATTCCCCGATCAGCTCTTTGAACGTTTCCAGCTCGCCCGCGCCGAATACCTGCGAATGGCTCGCCAGCACCTGCTCCATCAGCGTGGTCCCGGACCGTGGCATGCCAACGACGAAGATCGGCGACCAGGATGCATCGCCATGGCCACGGGAGTCCCTGGATCAATTCCGGCGTGAACTTGGCGGCGATGTTCTTCATCGTCGCCAGCCGCTGCGGCTCGTCATAGCTGAAAGTGGCCCGCTTCAGCGCGTTGCCGGCCTGCAGGTGCCCGAACGCCGTGTCGTGGTCGCCGAGGTCGGCGAGCGCCTTGCCCATCGCGAAATGGGCGGCGATCTGCTTTTCGGTCTCGAGTTGATCGACATGATCGAGCAGGCGCCGCAATCCCGGCAGGCGGCGATCGTCCGGCTTGAACTTGCTCATGTTCGCCAGATTGAGGTGGACCGGCGCCTCGTCGGGCGACAGTTCGATGGCGCGTTCGAACGCCGCCGTGGCTTCCTCGAAGCGGCCGAGCGCCTGATAAGCCACACCCAGATTGTTGCAGGACCCGAAGCGTTCGGGCTTGATCTCGAGCGCCCTGAGGTTCTCTGCGATCGACTCTTCCAGGCGATTGAGCTCGAGCAAGGCGTTGCCGAGATTGCCATAGGCGTCGGCATAGTTCGGACGGCTTGCAATCGCCCGCTTGTAGTGCTCGATGCCGCGCTCGGGATGGCCCTGTCGCAGCAGGACATTGGCCAGATTGTTGTGGGTCTCGGCGTGGTCAGGGCTGTAGTCGAGAACCTTGAGATAGCACCTGGCCGCCTCGATGTCCTTGCCGGCGGCATAGAGCAGGTTGCCGAGCGCGAAATGCGCATCGAGATGCTGCGGCTTGTTCGCAATCGCGCGGTGGAGCGTCGCCATCGCTTCGTCGCGCTTGCCCTGGCTCTGCAGCAGCATGGCGTAGGCATAGAGGATGCCGGGGTGATCGGGCGCGAGCGCAAGCGCTGTCAGGTAATGCCCGACCGCGGCGTCGAGCCGGCCGGCCGTGGCTTCGACCGCGCCGATGCTGCCATGGGCTTCCGCCGATTTGCCATCGACGGCAACGGCGCGCGTGAAATAGGACTTCGCCTCGTCCAGCCGGTTGGCGTGGGTGCAGACCACGCCGAGGCCGACCAGGGCGCCGAAATGATCGGGCTGGGCCGCCAGGATGAAGCTGAACAGCGTCGCGGCATCCGTCGCGGTCGCCGCGGTCCTGCAGTCTCTTGGCGACCGCGAACGCGCGCTCGGCCTCAGCGCCCAGTGTGCTCTGGCGCGCCGGCGGATCGATCGGCAACGACGGAGCAGGCGGCGCGACGATGGGAGGAACCACATTCGCCGGTGATACTCTCGGTGTGGCCGGCGCCATGACACTGGTGACGGCGCTGAGCACAGCATCGGTGCCGAGCGCTTCCAGCAGCGGTTTCAGCCGGTTGCCATAGATGCGCCAGCGTCCCACGGAATCGGCGAAGAGCGCCTGTCGAACTTGGACAAGGCTCGCCGTGTTCACCGGCCGCCTGGTTTCGTGGAACGACAGGCACCTCGGGTCCCAGTCAAGGCCGCAATGGGCAATCATCCGGCGCGCCTTCGGCTCGAAATCGCGCACCAAATCCTCGTAGCTCACTTCCAGCATGACGCCTTCGGGGAGGACGGAACGCCAGTGCCGCATCAGCGCGTCATAGGCATTGTAGTAGCGTCCGAGCTCGGCGAGATCGTAGGCGAACGGCTGTGCCTCGGCGAACAGCAGAGAGTAGCAGGAGAGGCAGGTGTCGATCGGGTTACGCTTGACGTGGATGATCTTGGCGTTCGGAAACAGCAAATGGATGAGGCCTGCGAACAGGAAGTTCGCCGGCATCTTGTCCACGATCCGGTCGGCCGTCACCTCGCGGAAGTGCTGAAGGTAACACTCTCCGAGCGTGCGCAGCTCGTCGTCGGTGAGATCAGCGAGCATCTCCGGATAATCGCCGCGACCATGCTCCGTGAGCGTCGCCACGCCGGCCGCAAGGTAGCTGACCTCGCCGGCGCCGTAGACGCTGACATGGCTGGCGAGGATCTGCTCGATCAGGCTGGTGCCGGAGCGCGGCATGCCGATGACGAAGACCGGTGCTGCCGAGGACACGCCATGGCCGGAGCGGGCGTCGATCAGCTCCTTGGTGAAGACGCGCTCGATGCGCTCGAACTGCCGCAGCGCGAGGGTCTCGTCATAATTGATGCGGCGGCGCTCCAACGCGTTGCCGGCGTGGAGATGCGTCAGCGACCGCTCTCCATCGCCGATATCGGCATAGGCCCGACCGAGCGTGAAGTGCAGCGTGATCCTCTCGCTTTCGGAAAGGGTGCTCTCGCAGGCCGCCAGCGCCTGCAGCCGCGGCAATCGCGGATCGTTCGCGACGAATCGCTTGATGGCGGCGTAGTTGAGCTGGAGGCCGATATTGTCAGGCGCGAGCGCGAGCGCGGCCTCATAGGCACGGCTGGCTTCGTCGAGCCGTCCGACGATGGTAGAGCGTGGTGGCAAGATGGTTCAACGTCGCCGCATCGGCCGATGCGACCGCAAGCGCGGATCGATAGCTGGCGATCGCATCGTCGAAGCGCTTCAGGGCACGTAACGCGTCGCCGCGGTTGCGGAAGGCCGAAGCATAATGCGGATCGATCCGGATCGCTTCGTCATAATGGCTGATCGCATCCGCATGGCGCCCGCGCTTCTGCAGTGCATTGGCAAGATTGTTGTGCGCCTGTGGGAAGTCCGGACGGTCGGCGAGGGCACTCTCGTAATGCGACACGGCCGCAGCCCAATTGTTCATCTCCAGATAGATGTTGCCGAGATTGTAGTGCGCCTCGGGGAGATGCGGGTTGTACGTGAGGGCCTGCTGGAAGGCCCGTATGGCGGGCTCGAGTTGCGCGACCGCCTGATGACAGCCGCCGAGGTTGAGCAGCACGCCTGATGTCTCCGGGTGGATCGAAAGCGCCCGCGTGTAATGACTGATTGCGTCCTGGTGGCGGCCGAGCCGTCGGCAGCTGTCGCCGAGGCTCGCGAAAGCCTGGCCGAGCAGAGCGCGCGCATCTGCTGACTGGTCCGCGGCGTCGGCTGCGCGGCGGAGCAGCATCTCGGCCTCACCGATGTCGCCAAGCTGGAGACGGACCATGGCCAGCCCGCATAGCGTTCGGAAATGACGCGGCTGCTCGGTCAGCATGCGTCGATAGACCTGTTCCGCGCTGTGCAGCGTCGATGCATCGGCGGGCGGCATGGGCAAGGGGGAGGAGGGGGTCGACGTCGCAACGAGACGAGGACGAAAGGCGATGGCAGGTTCGTTCATGATTGTCTTTTGCTGCGATAGCGCTGACGGGACGCAGTGACGCGAAATGGACGCCTGTCCGCAGGAACGTTCACCCCGCATTGGGAGCTTGTCCCGAATGACGAAGCCAACGCGTTGTTCATCAGGAAGCCGGCGCAGCATGCTGCGCCGGCCAATGTCGTTGATCCGCCGGTAATCATCAGCCCCACATGTGCGCCATCACGTGGTGATGCGACATGTCGAACTGCTGAGCAGTCTCCGCGGCAGTCGCGGCCGCGTGGGTGTGGTGGTCGTCCTGATGGCCACGCTCATGTTCGTTGCCGCAGCCGCCACAGTGGCCGTTATTGGCCGTGGTGGTGCTGCCGGAGCCGCTGCCCGAGCTCGTGCTTCCGGCCGCGGAGCCTCCCGACGCCGTGCCACCGCCCGCCGTCGTTGTGCCGCCCGTGCCGTGGTCACCGCCGGAGCCCGTTCCGCCGGCTGTCGTCGTGCCGCCCGTGCTGTGGTCGCCCCCGGAGCTCGTTCCACCCGCCGCCGTCGTGCCGCCGCCTGCAGCAGTCGTTCCGCTGGTCGACGTGGCGCTGGTCGCCGTACCGCCGGTGCCCTCGGCGATGTTCGGATTTGCCGTCACCGGAATGCTGCCATGGGCGGTGCCATTGATCGAGGTCGCGGTCGCCACCGTGGTCGCGGTGCCGACATAGGTCCCGCCATTGACCGGGACGTTGTTGCCGGAGACGTCCATCGCGTCGGCAGCGAAGCCCTGGCCGGCAGCGCTGATCATCGCCTTGTCGGCGGCGAGCGCTGCGCCGGTGTCGCCGTTGAGAATGCCCTGCAGGCCCTGAACCGCGTTGTTGGTGTCGGCCTCGAGCGTTCCGTGCAGCAGCTCGTTGTCGAAACGGGCCTGGAAGATCTGGCCCTGCGCCGCGTCGAAATTGGCGCCGAACTGGTGGTAGTTCTCGATCTGTGTGATCAGGGTCTGGCTTGCCTGCTCGGCACCGGTCGAGATCTTGGCGAGATGCGCATTGATCGTGTTGGCCTCGGACAGGAACGCTGCCCAGAAGTTGGTCTGCGCCTGGTTGTCCTGGAATTTCTGGACGGTCCCGGTCAATCCGCCCGGATCCTCGGCGAAGCCGCCGGCATGACCCGCATTGCCGTTGCCGCCGGCCGCGGTGTTGAGATTGGCATCGCCCTGAATGATGTCGATAATGTCGAGCAGATTGTCTGCAGTGCCGCGCAGTGCGGTCTGATTGCCGGTGGTCTCCGCAGTATCATACTTGGTGAGCTGGAGACCGACTTGGCCGAGCGCGGTCTGCAGGTGGATCGTGGTCAGCGCTGCAGCATTGGCGGTTTCACCGGCCTCGATCTGGGCAAGCTGGGTCTTGTTGTTGAGGATGGCGGTGAGGCCACTCTGTACCGCGGTGAGATCGGTCGTGATCTCCTGCAAATTGCCGGTGTGGATGCCGCCCGAGGCCAGATCGACGACCTTGTTGAACACCGTGCCGACGTCATGGAGGCTGTTGCCGGCCGTCGCCGCTGCGAGGGTCGCCGGATCGTCCGCGCCCGCAGGCGAGGCCTGGAAGCCAACGTCGGTGGCGCCGGTATTGGCCAGGTACGTGACGTTGTTGAGGGCAGTCGAGAGGTGTGCGTCGTTGTGGATCTCCTGCAGGATCTCCTGCTGGACCGAATGGATGGTCTGGTCGGCTGTCGTCATTGTCGCGGCATTGGTCACTTGGCCCGCCGCATTGAGCAGCGTGCCCAGCTGCGCCTCGATATTGGTGAGCACAGCGGTATCGGTGGTGTTCAAGCGCGAAGGTCTGGCCACCGAGCGTGACATGGGCGGGATCGGCCAGCATTGCCGCGATATCGGTCTGAACGGCCGTAACGTCAGTCGTGTATTCGCCAAGGAACGGCTGCTGGTTGCCGCTGCCCGCCAGGCTGAACAGGCCGCTCGAGGCGCGGACCGCGTCATTGAACACGACACCGGCCTGCACCAGGTCGGTCGAGTGTTGCAGCGCGGACGCGCGCGTCAGCAGGTTCGACGTGCCGTTGGCGAGCGCAGTATGGCTGAAGTTGATGGGCGTCGTGGTGCCACCGGTGCCGGTGCCACCGGTGCCACCAGTGCCGGTGCCGCCGCCGGCGGGAGGGGTCGTCGCCGTGCCGCCGGTGCCGTTGGCGATGTTCGGGGTCGCCGTCACCGGAATGCTGCCATGGGCCAGACCGTGGACCGAGGTCGCGGTCGATACAGTGGTCGCCGTGCCGACATAGGTCGCGCCGCCGATGGCGATGTTGTTGCCGGAGACGTCCATCGCGTCGGCCGAAAAGCCCTGGCCAGCGGCCGCGATCGCCGCCTTATCGGCGGCGAGCGCCGCGCCGGTGTCGCCGTTGAGAATGCCCTGCAGGCCGTGGACGGCAGCATTGGTGTCCGCCTCGAGCGTGCCGTTCAGCAGCTCGTTGTCGAAGCGGCCCTGGAACACCTGCACCTTGCGCTGCGTCGAAATTGGCGCCGAATTGTTGGTAGTTCTGGATCTGCGTCACCAGCGTCGCGCTTGCCTGCTCGGCCCCGGTCGAGATCTTTGCAAGGTGCGCATTGATCGTGTTGGCCTCGGCCAGGAACGCTGCCCAGAAGTTGGTCTGCGCCTGGTTGTCCTGGAATTTGGTGACGGTGCCGGTGAGCCCGCCCGGATCCTCGGCGAAGCCGCCTGCATGGCCTGCATTGCCGTTGCCGCCGGCCGCGGTGTTGAGGTTGGCATCGTTCTGGACGATGTCGATGATGTCGAGCAGATTGTCCGCGGTGCCGCGCAATGCGGCCTGGTTGCCGGTGGTCGCGGCTGCATCATATTTGTTGAGCTGGAGGTTGACCTGGCCGAGTACGGTCTGCAGGTGGATCGTGGTCAGCGCCGCAGCATTGGCGGTTTCACCGGCCTCGATCTGGGCGAGCTGGGTCTTGTTGTTGAGGATCGCGGTCAGGCCCTCTGGACCGCGGTGAGATCGTTGGTGACCTCCTGCAGGTTGCGCGGTATTGATGCCGCCCGAGGCCAGATCGACGACCTTGTTGAACACCGTGCCGACGTCCTTGAGGCTGTTGCCGGCCGTTGCCGCCGCCAGAGACGTCGGATCGTCCGCGCCCGCAGGCGAGTTCTGGAACGCGACGTCGTGGGCGCCCGTGTTGGCCAGGAACGGCACATTGTTCAGGGCACCCGACAGATGGGCGTCGCCGTTGATTTCCTGCAGGATCTCGCTCTGAACCGCATGGATGGTCTGGCTCGCTGCCGATACCGTCGCGGCATTGGTGATCTGTCCGGCGGCGGTGATCAGCGTGCCCAATTGCGCTTGGACGTTGGTGAGCACCGCGGTGTCGGTGGCGTTCAGCGCGAAGGTCTGACCACCGAGCGTCACGTTGCCAGGATTGGCCAGCATCGCTGCGAGGTCGTTCTGAACCGCGTGGATGTCGGTCGTGAAGCTGCCGAGGAAGGGGTTCTGGTTGCCGCTGCCTGCCAGACTGAACAAGCCGAGCGAGGCGCGGACCGCGTCGTTGAACACGACACCAGCCTGCACCAGGTCGGTCGACTGGTTAAGTGCGGAATCGCGCACCAGCAGATTCGACGTGCCGTTGGCGAGCGCGGTCGGATTGAAGGTATTCGTTGCCATTGATCATCTCTCCCCAAATCCATCCCGTTCCCTGCGCACATCGCAGACGTGGGGATGCGTAGAATGACAGGCCCTTTCAAACCGGTGAGCGCCGGCCGTCGGGAATGGTGGTTGTGCTCCAAGGACGGTCGCAATTAATTGCCCAAAAGGGGCCGAATAGAGCGCGGCACCGTTCGCAAGTTTGTTGTTGTTCGGGCATTTGGAACGGTTCGCGAGGGCGTCACGTCACATGCGAAGTCATTGATTTTATTTTGCAGGGAGGCGCGCGGCCATCTTTCGCGAGGGTGTCGGCATCATATGGCCAACAAGTCGCCCGCATTTCGCGGCGCATCAGAGACTGCGCGCGGACACCAAGCCCTGGAAGAATGACGCGGTCGAGAGTGTCGCCGTCTCCAGTATCGTCTCGGAGCACGCAATATCGTCGGCAACTCAGCCGATAGCTGAGTGCGTGGAAGGCCGACGGAAGATCATAATACTTATCTGGCATCGCCGCCGATGCGACAGAAACGCGCGGCGCGCGAGCTTATTCCTCGACGAAGGCGCGCCGAAGCTGCTCGGTGAGCGGTTTCATCAAATAGCTCAGCATCGTGCGCTTGCCGGTCTGCACGAACACCTCGGCCTGCATGCCGGGGATGAGTTGTGAGCTGCCGAGCCGGTGCCGCTGGTCTTCGGACAGCACGATCCTGACCGTGTAAAAGGTCGCGTTCGATTTCGGGTCCGCCGTGGTGTCGGGCGAGACGAAGGAAACTTGCCCGCTGAGTTGGGGGGTCGTGCGCTGGTTGAACGCCGAGAAGCGGACGAAGGCGGCTTGACCCATGTGGACGTGATCGATGTCCTTGGGCTGCACATGGGCCTCGACCTGCAATTCGTCCGAATCGGGCACGACCTCCATGATCGTCTCGCCGGCCTTGATGACGCCACCGATCGTGTGCACCGAGAGCTGGTGGATGGTGCCGGAGTTCGGTGCCCGCACGTCGATGCGGTTGAGCTGATCGCGCGCGGCGATGAACTTCTCGGCCAGCTCGCCCTCCTTGGCCTGGGCCTCGCCGAGATCCTTGACGACCTCGCTGCGGAAGTCCTGGTCGGTCTTGACGATCTGGAGCTGTGCCTCACCGATCTTCGATTTAGTCTCGGCGACGCTCGACACCAGCTGTCCGCGCTCGCCATCGATGCGCGCGGCCTCGCGCTGCAAGGTCGTCAATCGCGTCAGTGGAACCAGGTGCTTGTCGTAGAGATCCTGAACGCCTGCGAGTTCGCCGTTGATCAGGTCGATCTGCTTGCTCTTCGAATCGGATTGCGCCTCCATGCCACCGATTTCGTCGTTGAATTGAGAAACACGCCCTTGCAGCAGGTCCTTCTGACTCTGCCGCGCGCTGAGCCGGGCCTTGAACAGCGAATTCTCGGATGCAATGACGACACGGACATTGTCGTCGTCCATGTGCGAGGTTAGCTCGGATGGGTATTCCGGCCGGTCCAGGCCGTCGCGTTCGGCGACCAGGCGCGCGATCCTGGCTTGCTGCTCGTTGAGCTGCTTGCCGATCGTCTGCATCGCGGCTTTGACCTGGGTGGCATCGAGCCGCACCAGGAGATCGCCTGCGGCGACATGATTGCCGTTGTCGACCTTGATCTCAGCGATGATGCCGCCGGTCGGATGCTGAATCGCCTTGACGTCGGATTGCACGACGAGATTTCCAGGCACGACGACGGCGCCGGCCAGCGGCACCAGCGTCAGCCAGCCGCCGCCGAGCACCACGGCAAGGAGCAGGATGCGCAAGCCGGTGCGCAGCTCGTTCTCATACATGCGGCCGACGCGCGGAATCAGTGCCTCGTCCGAGGAATCATCCAGATGTGCGGCGGTGCCCTGGCTTGCGATGAGGGTGAGCCCCGTCGTCAAAGCAGTGCCGGTGGTGCTCGCCAGCCATCCCATGCGGGTCTGTGGCTGCGCGGGTACCGGCAGTCGGATCTGCGGGGCGTCCGCAGGTGCCGCCGGTTGAGGCCCTGCAGTCGGAGGCCTGACCTGCGGCTGCGCGACCGGGGGGCTGATCTGTGCTGCCGGCCTCGGCGGCAGGGGCCGGCTGACGTCGACCGGCTTCAGATCCATCAGCTCAGCAGGCGCGCGAGGTGCGGCCGGACGCTGGCGTTGCTGTCGTGGTGGCGGCGAGATCACCGGTTCGCGCGGTGCCCGGACCGGCTCACGCTCCCGCGGCTCCTGCACGCGGGGGCGCTGCGGACGACGCTGCTGAGGCTGCGGGGCAGGGGTCGAGCGGAAGCCGAACTGCTTGAGCCAACCGTCGAACGCCCGACCTACCTTGCCCTTCTTGTTCTTCTTCGCGGCTTTCTGCGCAGCTTTGCGGCCGGCGGCCGGCGAACGGCGGCCCTGCTTGGCGCCACCGCGGTCGAGTTCGTTCTCATCCTCGAAGGCGCGTTGCAGCCGCTGCAATTCGAGGATCAGCGCATCGCCCTGCGGGCCGACGTGACGGCCCGGAGGTGGCGTGAAGTCGTCGTCATCGAACGGCCTGAGGTCGTTGACGTGCTTCATGATCAGGCGTTCTCCGCGGCGGGAGCGGCATGGCGGACCGATCGCGTGGCCTGCGCCGGCGCCGCCCGAGCCTGCTGGAGCGGCGGTGCTGCTTTGGCGGCGGTCGGCGCTGCCTTGGCGATGGCTGGCGCTGCCTTGGCGACGGCGGGCGCAGCCTTGGCGACGGCTGGCGCGGCCTGCCCGGGTTTGCCGCCGGACACGCGCGCGAAGATCTCTTGGCAGGAGCCGAACGCGATCGCCTTGCCCTCGTAGAGCACCATGGCCATGTCGAGCGCGGCCAGCGCGCTCGGCCGGTGCGAGATCACGATCACGATGCTCTTCATCTGCCGCATGATCTGGATCGCGCGGCCCAGCGCGTTCTCGCCATCCGCATCCAGATTGGCATTCGGCTCGTCGAGCACGATCAGGAAGGGATCGCCGAACACGGCGCGGGCAAGCCCGATGCGCTGCCGCTGGCCGGCGGAGAGCGACATGCCGCCCTGGCCGATCTTGGTGGCATAGCCTTCCGGCAGCCGCAGGATGATGTCGTGAACGCCGGCGATGCGCGCCGCCTTCAGGATCGCATCAGAATTTGCAGTGGTGTCGAAGCGGCAGATGTTGTCGGCCACTGTGCCGTCGAACAGCGCCACGTCCTGCGGCAGGTAGCCGATGTGGCGGCCGAGATCCGCGTTGCTCCATTGATCGAGCGCGGCGCCATCGAGCCGCACCGTGCCGTGCTGCGCCGGCCAGATGCCGACCAGGGCCTTGGAAAGCGACGTCTTGCCCGAGGCGCTGGCGCCGAGCAGGGCAAGCCCGGTCCCGGCCTTGATCGTGAACGAGATGTTGGACACGATCGACCGCTCATTGCCTGGCGCGCCGACGGCCAGCTCCTGCACGGTCAATTCGCGGAATGGCCGCGGCAGCGACACGGTTGGGACCGGTGGCTTGGCCGTGGCCTTGCAGGTCTCGCGCAGGCGGACGATGCCTTGACGTGCGGCCACGAGCTGCTTCCAGGTGCCCAGCGCGACCTCGACCGGCGCGAGCGCGCGGCCCATCAGGATCGACGAGGCCATCATGACGCCGCCAGACGCTTGCTCCGACACCACGAGCGCGGCGCCGATGCCCAGCATTCCCGACTGCAGGATGAAGCGCAGCACCTTCGCCGCCGAGCCGAGATTGGAGTACACGTCGGAAGCACGGATGTTGTCCTTCAGGTAGCGCTCGTTGACCTCGGTCCAGCGCGCGGCGAATTGATCGGTCATGCCGAGCGCGTGCAGCACCTCGGCATTGCGCTGCGTGGCGTCGGCCAGCACCTGTCGTGCCGCACTCGTGTCCGATGCCGACTTGGCGGCGCGGCGCGACAGCCGCTCCGTCATTAGCGTCATCGAGATGATCGCGGCCGTGCCGGCCACCGCGGTCAATCCGATCAACGGATGAAACAGAAACAGGCCGATTAGGAAGATCGGGATCCACGGCATGTCGAGAAAGGCGGTCGGCCCCATGCTCGACATGAAGGCGCGCAGCTGGTCGAGATCGCGCAGTGGCTGCTGCATCAGCGTCGGCCGGGTGCCGCGCAGCGGCAGCGTCGCCAGCGCGTGATGGATCGGCTCCTGCAGGCTCGCGTCGAACACGGTTGCGACCCGGCACAGCATGCGCGCGCGCAGCGCGTCGAAATAGCCCTGCATGACATAGGCGAGCAAGATCATCAGCGACAGGCCGGCCAGCGTCGCCAGGTTGCGGCTCGGAATGACGCGGTCATAGACCTGCATCATGTAGATCGAGCCGGAGAGCATCAGGATGTTGATGACGCCGCTGAAGATGCCGATTCCGGCGATTCTGCGCATAGCCTGCCGCAATCCGCGGGTGACCGGATCGTCTCCATTGCCGAGCAGATCGGCAAGCCCGGCGGCGCGTGTCGTCCGCGGAATGTCTTGGGCGACAGCCATTTAGTTGCGCCTCCTCGGCGGGACGGTTGTTGCGATCGAGCACCTCTCTTGACAGTCGATGCTGACGAATTTCCGGCGACAATGGGACGCGGGCCAAATTCTGCAAAAAACTTAAAATGGCCACAACATCATTTCCCGCGTGCGGACACGCAGTGCAAAAAATTATTCCGGTCCGCGCGCAAAAATTGCGGCACGCAAATTGTCATTGGCGCGCTGATACTTAGTCGTCGCGCTGCGCGCGGTGGTGTTACGGATGTCACAGATTAGTCCGGCTATCACCTTGCTTCGGGACGCATTGGCCGCGGTGCGGGCCGAATGACGCCACGAAGCCAAACAAATCTCTCGGCTGCACAACGGCTGCGCCGCTCAATCTTAAGTTCTCGGTGACAGAGGACAGTAGCAGGGACGATCAATGGCGACAGGAAATGCCTCCGCACGCACGGTCTCGACATCATGATCGAGCAACCATCGGGGACTTGCGGAGCTGCTTTTTCACTGACGCCCATCAAGGGAGGGCATCGAGCTTTCATCATCTGCTCCGTCATAACGACGGGCGGAGCGATTGCGGGGCTCAAGGCAGGTCACACGGACCGGTCCGAGACGGTGGGGTAATGATCCGTCCAACGCGTCGCGACAGCATCGGTCGCGGCGTCGGAGAAGTAGTCTCGATTGCCGTCAAGGCATCTGGGGGAACGATAAGTTGCGTACCAAGACCAACATCTGGCGGATGATCGCGCAGCCCGATGCATGTGGAGACTCGAACCGCCGCTGCGCGTGCTCATGCATATCAGCCGATCAGCTCGACATCGCCGTGCGCCGGTCCGGCGCCGTTGACCGCATGCTCGCCGAGATGGGGGGGCGTGCGTGAGAATTCGCCGGACTGACTACGGAACCATCATCCTGCACTGGCTGCTGGCGGGTGCCACGGTCATTGCGTTCATTACGGGGTTGCGGATCGCGACGGAAGCGCCAGATCACGAATGGCTCAACAAGATCGACTGGGTGTTGCCGCGGGCCCACGTTTGGACGTGGCACATGCCGGCTGCGGTCGTGCTGGTCGGCGTGGCCGTGGCCTACATGATCTATGTGCTGCGTTCCGGACTGAGCCGGCGCGTGGCGATGGACAAGATCAGGTTGCGCGGCCTGTTCGGCCGGCCGCAGGCGCGCAAGGGATCGATCAGCATCCTCTTGCACTGGCTGTTGTATCTTACGATGCTGACTCTGATCGTGACCGGCGGGCTGCTGTTCTTCGGCGTCGAGTTGGGCCACCTCACGGTGCAGATCCACTGGTACGCGACCTGGATCGTGCCGGTGTTCATCGTTCTGCATGTGCTGACTCACTACAGCATTGGCGGCACATCGCAGCTGTTCCGGGTCATCAGGCCGTCGGCATTGCCACCGCCGCCGCCGCGGCTCGATGCGGTCGAGCTGCTCACCATGCTGGTCGAGCAGACCGAGCGGCTGGAAGAGGGTGAGGTACCGGTGAGGGCGGCGCCGCCATCCGCGCCTGCGGCTCCTGCCATGAAGCGGCCCGATGCGAAGCGCTCGCGTGGTGGCGTGCCGCAGGAGCCCGGCGGCCGCCGTGGTGCAGGCAAAGCCAACGCACGGCGTCGCAACGCGACCTTTCAATCCAATCCATTCGTCGTCGCCATTGCGGTGGCGATCACGGCAGGATCGGCAATGGTCGCCGCGGATTATTTCGCAGAAGATACGCTGACGATCCATCGCATCGCCGCGGCCGATACGCCAACGTTGGATGGTGATACGTCCGATCACATCTGGCGCACGATCGCGCCGTACGAGGTCATGACCAATCAGGGCGGCAATTTCGACGGCACCGGCGCATCCCGTGTCGAAATCCGCGCCGTGCACGACGGCACCTGGGCGTATTTCCTGTTCACCTGGGAGGATCCGACCCGCTCGCTGAAGCAGCTGCCGATGGTCAAGAAAGCTGATGGCTGGTACTTGCTGCACAACGGCTATGAAGTCGGCGATGAGCATGATTACAACGAGGACAAGTTCGCGGTCCTGTTCACGACGCTCGATGTCACGCTCGCCGGCGACCGCACGTTCCATGCGAGCCCGCAGCCGATGTCGGACAAGCCGGCGACGATGTCCGGCCGCGGCATCCACTACACGCCTGGCAAGGACGTCTATGCCGATGTCTGGCAGTGGAAGGCGACCAGTGGCGGCCCGACCGGCTGGCTCGACGACGATCACTTTGGTCCGCCGGCGGAGCCGACGCCGGAGCAGGTGAGCAACACGGTGCCTTACCGGGGCGGCTTTGCGCCCGATCCGGGCACTGCGAACTATAAAGATAATTTCGTGGTCGATACCGAGGCCATGAAGCTCGGCAATCGCGGCATTCGGCCACTCCGGCTGCCAAAAGACGTTGCGGCGATGACGGCCGCAATGGGCGATATCAGTCTCGATCCCAATATGGGCGAGAGCGAAGGCGCGCGCTGGTTCCTCACTGAAGCGGACTCGGTGCCGTATTCGATGGAGGCAGATGCCCGTATTCCGGTCGGCACGGTGCTGCCGGGCGTCGTGCTCTCGGGTGACTATTCGGGCGACCGCGCGGACGTGCGGTGCGCGGCACGCTGGGCCGCGGGGCATTGGGCGCTCGAGGTCGCGCGCAAGCTCGATACCGGCAGCAAATACGACATTCCGCTGAAGAGCGGGGTCTACATGCGCGTGTCGGCGTTCGATCACAGCCAGATCCGGCATACACGGCACGTCCGGCCAATTAGACTTGAGGTGGAATGATGGGGAAGATTTGCAAGGTCACCTTGAACAAGGAAACCTTCTACGCCAACTGCGGCGATCTCCTGCTCGACAGCGCGATCACGAACGGCGTCGAGATACCTCATGATTGCCGCAGCGGCATCTGTGGTTCCTGCAAGGTGCGTGTCGTCGACGGCAAATTGTTCGGCGGCACCGAAGGCGACATGGCGCATGCCTGCCAGGCGCGCGTCGTCTCCGATTTGAAGATCGCGATCGAGCCGACGCCGGAGACGGTGACGATGCAGGCGGAGGTCGGCGACCTCGTGCGGCTGGCGCCCGACGTGGTCGGGGTCTCGCTCGATCTGCCGGATCCGCTGAAATATTTCCCTGGTCAATACGTCAAGGTGCAGTTCCGCGGCTTCTCCGCGCGCTGCTACAGCCCGACCTATCCGATGGCCGGCGCGCCCGACGATCACTTGCTCTATTTGCACATCCGCAAGCTCAAGGGTGGTCTGGTGTCCTCGGCGCTCGGTCGCGACATCAAGCCCGGCCACAAGGTGAAGGTGATCGGGCCGCTCGGCTCCGCCTTCTTCCGGCCCAAGCATCGCGGACGCACCGTGCTGGTCGCGAGCGGCACCGGCTTTGCGCCGATGTGGTCGATCGCGGTCGCCGCCATCACGGAGAACCCGAAGCGCGAGATGGTGTTCATCGTCTGCGCGCGCAGCCTGCAGTCGTTCTACATGCACCAGGCACTGTGCCGGCTGGCGCTCTTTCCGAACGTCAAGATCATTCCGATCGTGTCCGAGCCGCAGAACGTGTCGCCGGCGATCCGGAGCGGACGGCCGACCGAGCACCTGCCGGAGTTGACGCCGGACGACGTGGTTTATACCTGCGGCGCACCTGCGATGACCGATGCGGTAGCGAAGATCGCGCGCGCAGCCGGCGCGCGCTGCCATAGCGACCCGTTCGTCTCGTCCGGACAGCCGTCGGAGCAGGGCGGCAATCTGATGGGGCGCCTTGCCGACTGGCTCGATAGCCAGCGCGGCCGGCCGGCCATGCTGCAGCCGGCCGAAGCGCGGATGACCGCGTAAACTATCGCAGCTGCATATGATGCGGCCGCGACAGGTCTTCAGGAGACGAAGGCGAGCAACGTGCCGGTGGCGGATGCCGGCGGCACCACGATATCGGCGCCGCTGCGCGTGCCGACGGAGCCCAGCGCCTTCTCGGTCGCTGCAAGGTCGTGCGAGGCGATGACGAGGCCGATGCCGCCGCGCTCCGGCAGGCCATCGAGCGAAACGCCGGGATAGCGGCCGGCGAGCTTGTCGCGGGTCAGGAACACGAAATCGGCGCGGTCGCTGCCGGAGGGCACGGTCGACGGCGCCATCGGATTCGTGTCGGCCTTCGCGGTCGATCAGGCGCGTGAGATGGGCTGCGTCCTTGTCCGGCTCCGGCGTCACGATCAGCGCCTGCCTGAGGCGCGCGGCGGCGTTGGCGTGTCGCATCAACTCGGGGATCCACACGGTCTCGCGAGTCTTGTGCTGGCAGGCGAAAATCCGCAAGCCGCCCGGCGCTTCCGCGACTGGCCATTGGAAGACGCGGAATTTTGCGGCTGACACGCTGCCGTCCGGCATCTGCACCGGGCGCTCGAAATCGATCGGTCCGATTGGCTCGAAGCCGCGCGCGCGGATCTCCTCGGCACCGGCAGCGGAATCGATCGCCGTGAACGCGATGCGTTCGATGCCTTCGCCACGCCTGGTGAGGAAGGCGCGGGTCGGTGCATTGTGATCGGTCTCGGCCAGAATACCGAGCAGCTCGATGTAATCGGGATCGAGCATGATGGTGTAATTGCCGGAGCCCATCTTGGCGCTGTGGGTGCCGCGCGGGGACAGCGTGAAGCCGAGTCGCTTCCAGGTCTCGGCCGCCGCATCGAGCTCTTTCACCACGACGACAGCATGATCGATACCGATGACGTTCTTCAGGGCCACGCGTTTGTCTCCTTGCACTGAACTTGGCATAGTGGTGGCGGAACTATGCCCAATCGATCCATGCCTCGCAACCCGTGCGGTCATATCGATGGCGCAAGGCGAGAATGATCTCTCGAAGTGATCGGGTCGGATAAGAATGTTCTGGCAAGGATGGGCATGACGACAGGTAACGTTCAATGGCCGCCATCATTGTGGGCCGCACAGAGCGCCAGGGCCCCATCTGCCGGAGTTCGAAGGCAGCGAACGCGCGGATGTCGTGGTGATCGGCGCAGGTTTCACCGGCCTGTCCACTGCATTGCATCTGCGCGAGGCCGGCGTCGACGTTGCGATCGTGGAGGCAATGGAGCCGGGATGGGGCGCCTCGGGCCGCAACAATGGCCAGGTGATTCCGACCCTGTCGCGGCCCGATCCCGACGACATCGTCGCGCGCCACGGTGCAGCTGGTGAGCGTTTCGTGGCGATGCTGCGCGACAGCGCGGCCACGTTGTTCGGCACTATCCAGCGCTACGGTATCGAGGCTGAGCATGAGCAAGCCGGTTGGGTGCAGCCGGTGCATTCGCCGGGCCGCATCAAGATAGCCGAGCGACGCTTCAAGCAATGGTCGAAATTCGGCGCGCCAGTCGAGCTGCTGTCGCGCGATCAGGTGAGGGACATGCTGGGCTCGGATGCCTGGCATGGCGGCTTCTGGAACAGGAGCGGCGGTCATATCAATCCGCTGGCCCTGGCGCGCGGCCTGGCGCGCACCGTGCTCGGCCTCGGCGCACGCATCTATGCGCGCTCTCCGGTGCTCGATTTCGTGCGGCGCGGTGATCGCTGGGTGGTGCGTACAGAAAAGGGCGAGCTGTCCGCTCGCGCGCTGGTGCTGGCGAGCAACGCCTATACCGGCGAGTTCTCGAAGGCGCTCGCGCCTGATATCGCACATGAGGTGATGCCGGTGCTGTCATGGCAGATGGCGACGCAGCCGCTGTCGGACAATGCGCGCAAGACGATCATCCCCGCGCGCCAAGCGATGTCGGATACCCATGGCGAGCTCTATTTCGCGCGGTACGATGCGCGCAACCGCCTGGTCACCGGCGGCGCGGTGATCGGTCCCGGCAACAAGGCGGAGCGGCTCAAGGCCCGCGTCGCCGAACGGCTGCAGCGTCTGTGGCCGCAGATCGGTGAGGTCAGCTTCGATTACGTCTGGAACGGCTATGTCGGCATGACCACCGACTACATGCCCCGCATCCACAGGCTCGGCCCGGATGCCTATGGCTGGACCGGCTGCAACGGTCGCGCCGTGGCGCTGACGATGCCGCTCGGTGCCGAGCTCGCCAAGGCCGTGCGTGGCGCGCCCGAGCAGGAGCTTGCGCTGCCGTTTTCCGAGCCCGTCACCATTCCGGCGCATGCGCTGTTGCGCAAGCTGGCGCCGCTGATGTTGCTGCTCTACCGCCGGCGCGACGCGCGGGAGATCGGCTAGGCCGAGGCGGTTTCGCGCGCCCTTGCGAACTCGCCGCCCGGGATCGCTTCGATCAGCGCCCTTGTATAGGGATGCTGCGGCCGGCCGAACACTTCGTGCGTCGGGCCATGCTCGACCACAGTGCCATCCTTCATGACGGCGACGAGATCGCAGATCTGCGCCGCCACGCGCAAATCGTGGGTGATGAAGACGATCGATAGCCCGAGCCGCTCGCGTAGGCCCGTCAGCAGCTTCAACACCTGCGCCTGCACGGAGACGTCGAGCGCCGAGACCGGCTCGTCGGCGACCAGCACTGCGGGCTTTAGCGCCAGTGCTCGTGCCAGGCCGATGCGCTGGCGCTGGCCGCCAGAGAATTCGTGCGGAAAACGGTCGCCGGCCGATGGATCGAGGCCGACCAGCGCAAACAATTCTCTCGCCTCGGCAAGCGCCTGCGTCCGCGGCGTGCCGTGCACGACAGGGCCCTGCGCGACCAGATCTGCCGCCTTGCGGCGTGGATTGAGCGAGGCGAACGGATCCTGAAACACCATCTGGATGCACCGCGTCTGCTGACGAATTTCAGCGCGCGGCAGCCTGGCCCAATCCTCTCCTTCGAGCAGGATCGCGCCGGCATCGGGATCGATCAAGCGGATGATGCAGCGGGCGAGCGTCGACTTGCCCGAGCCGGATTCGCCGACGATGCCGAGCGTCGCGCCCTTCGGCAGTTGCAGGGACACATGCTTCACCGCCTGTGTGACGCGCACGCCGCGGCCGAGAAAGCCGCCCGTGCGGTAGGTCTTGCTGACATCATCGAGCTTCAGGATGATGCCGTCGGCGAGCTTTCGCGGCGGCGGCGCCTGCAGCGGCGGCACGGCGGCGATCAGTTGCCTGGTATAGGCATGCCGCGGATCGCCGAGCACGGCCTTGGCAGGTCCTTGCTCGACCACCACGCCATGCTGCATCACCACGACTCGGTCGGCGATCTCGGCGACCACGCCGAAATCATGGGTGATGAACAGCACGGCAGTCCCGCGGCGCGTTTGCAGCTCGCGGATCAGCTTGAGGATCTGAGCCTGCGTGGTGACATCGAGCGCCGTGGTCGGCTCGTCCGCGATCAAAACCTTCGGATCGAGCGCGAGCGCCATGGCGATCATGGCGCGCTGGCGCTGGCCGCCGGACAGCTCGTGTGGGTAGGCCTTCGCTGCGGCCTTCGGATCGGGAATATGGACGTCCGCCAGCAGCGCCTGCACGCGCGCCTTGATCTCCGCCCTGGACAGCTCGGTATGGATCTCCAGCATCTCGCCGATCTGGTCGCCGATCGTGCGCAGCGGATTGAGCGCCGTCATCGGCTCCTGGAAGATCATCGCGATCTCGGCGCCGCGAACCTTCCGCATCTCGCCGGGCGACATCGTGCAGAGATCGCGGCCCTCGAACAGCATGCGGCCGTTCTCGATCGCCACGCTGTCCGGCAGCAGCCGCATGATGGCATTGGCCATCATCGATTTGCCGGAGCCGGATTCGCCGACGATGCAGAGGATCTCGTTCGCCGCGATCGACAGCGACACGTCCGTCAGCGCGTTGGCGCGGTCGGCGCCCTTCGGCAGGCGCACGCTGAGGCCTTCGACGGCGAGGAGAGGACCGCCGGCGCTCATCGCTGCTTCAGCCTTGGATTGAGGGCATCGTTGAGGCCCTGGCCGACCAGCGACACCGCAAGCACGGTGATCAGGATTGCGACGCCCGGAATGGCCGAGACATACCATTGCACGCGCAGCACGTCGCGCCCGAGGCCGATCAAATTGCCCCAGGAGGCGACATTGGCATCGGAGAGCCGCAGGAAGGCGAGCGCGCTTTCCAGGAGGATCGCAACCGCCATCACGACGCTGGCATAGACGATGACCGGCGGCAGCGCGTTGGGCAGGATCTCGCCCAGGATCAACTGCACATCCCGCATGCCGAGCGTCCGGCCCGCCTGCACGAACTCACGATTGCGCAGCGACAGGAATTCGGCGCGGGTCAGCCGCGCCGGCGCCGGCCAAGACACGATGCCAACCGCCACGATTACTGTCGTTAGTGTCGAGCCGAACACCGCGACCAGCACCAGCAGCAGCACGAAGTTTGGCAAGGTCTGGAATGCGTCGGTGATGCGCATCAGGATGTTGTCGATCCAGCCGCCATAATAGCCTGCTATGGCGCCGACCAGCACGCCGATCGTCACTGCAATCAGGGTTGCGACGCCGCCGATCAGGAGCGAGATCCGCGCGCCATAGAAGATCTGGGCGGCGATGTCGCGCCCCGAATTGTCGGTGCCGAGCGGAAAGCGTGGATTGGCGAACGGCCACAGCAGCGGCCGGCCGGCCAGCGCCAGGGGATCGCGCGGGTAGAGCGTGGTGGCGCTCAGCGCCATTGCGATCACGATCAGCAGCAGGATCAGCCCGATCACCGCGGCAGGGCTGCGGAAATAGCGCTTCATCGCGTCCATCTCATCCCTCCGCCGCGATGCGCGGATCAAGTCGCGCGTAGAGCAGGTCGACGATGAAGTTGACCGTGATCACCAGCAGCGCGGAGACGAACACGATGCCGAGCAGCGTATTGAGATCGCGCTGCACCACGGATTCGTAGGCGAGCCGGCCGATGCCGGGCAGCGAGAATACGGTCTCGACCACCACCGAGCCGCCGAGCATGGTGCCGGCCTGCAGCCCGATCAGCGTGACCATCGGCAGCAGCGCGTTGCGCAACACGTGCCGGGTGACGATGCGGGTCTCGTCCAGTCCCTTGGCGCGCGCGGTGCGGACGAAATCGAGGTTGAGCACCTCCAGCATCGAGGCGCGCATGATACGCAGATAGATGGCGAGGAAGATCAGCCCGAGCGTCAGCGTCGGCAGCACGAGATGGCTGGCGATATCGAGCACATGCCAGATGCCGGTCCTGAGCGTCGCCGATATCCTCGAAGCCGCCAGCCGGCAGCCATTGCAGATAGATCGAGAACACCACAATCGCCATCAGCCCGAACCAGAACGACGGCGTTGCATAGAAGATCAGGCCGACGGTCGAGATCAGGGTATCCGGCCATTTGTTGACGCCGCGCGCGGCGATGACGCCGAAGACGAGGCCGAAGAAGAACGCGAAGGACAGCGAGGCGGTCATCAGCAGCAGGGTGGCCGGCAGCCGCTCGAGGATCACGGTTGCGACCGGCTTGCCGTAGATCGCCGAGAAGCCGAGATCGAGCCGCACCAGGTGCCAGAGATAGTTAGCCAGCTGCGTCGGGATCGACAAATCGAGTCCGTAGAAATGGCGCAGCTCGCGGGCAGTGGCGGCATCGCCGCCGCCCATCTGCGCCATCATCGCGTCGACCGTGTCGCCCGGCGCGAGCTGCAGCAGCAGGAACACGCCGATCAGGATCAGCAGCAGTGTCGGTATCGAGGCGGCGAGACGCCGCCCTGCAAGGCTCAGGATGCGCATGCGTTCATTGTGACCGCATTTGGCTTACGCGGAAAGCCAAAGATCATGCCAGCTCGTCGAGCCCCAGCGCGGCGTGTTGGAGTGGTTGCGTGCCTTCGCGGTGATCACGGTGACGAATATCTGCTCGATCGGCATCCAGACCGGCAGCTCGGTATTGGCTTCACGAACGAAGTCCGCATAGAGCGCCTTGCGCTTGACCGGATCGACTTCGGTCGCGGCATCGTCGATGATCTTATCGATCTTGGCGTCCTCCCAGCCCCACTGGTTGGTCCACGGCGCGCCCTTCGGCTGGCCCGAGCGGTACCACACCGTGGTCGAGACGGCGGGATCATTGCGGTACTGATGCCAGCCGGTGGCGAGATCGAAGGCGTGATCGTCATAGACCTGCTTGAGGAAGCCGCCGCCATCATTGCGGACGATGTCGATGGATATGCCGACCTCGCCGAGGGATTGCTGGATGAAGGTCGACCACAGCGAGATGTCCTCGCCCCAGGGGGCGGGCAACAGTTTGAGCGCGAAGCGGGTGCCGCCGGCGCCCGCCTTGAAGCCAGCTTCATCCAGCAGCGCGATCGCCTTGGCCTTGTCATAGGGATATTGCGGCGTGTCGGGACCGGGATAGAAGTCGGTCGAGGTCGAGGGGATCGGGCCGGTTCCGAGCTTGGCGAAGTCGCCAAGGAAGTTGTCGATGAAGAACGGCACGTTGATCGCATGCGCGATGGCGCGGCGGACCCGGATGTCCGCCAACTCCTTGCGGCGGAAATTGAACTCGATGGTATTGGTCCGGGCGTTGCCTTCATTACCCTTGGTGGTGACGATGAAGCGCTTGTCCTTGCCGAGCCGAGACATGTCCGAAATGGTCAGGCCCGAGAACGGGCTGTATTGCAGCTCGCCGGCCTCGAGTTGGGCTGCGGCCGCGGCGCGGTCGGTGATCACCTTCCAGACGATGCGGTCGAGATAGGGCGCGTTCGGCCGCCAGTACATCAGGGTTGCGATCGGCGATGATATATTGGCCGCGCTCGTATTTGACGAACTTGAACGGGCCAGTGCCAACAGGGGCGAGGTTGGCGGGGTTCTGCCTGATATCGCCGCTCTCATAGATGTGCTTGGCCGAGACATAGCCGAGGTCGGGCAGGGCGCGCAGCAGCAGGTTCAGCGGCATCGGCCGCTCGTAACGGAAGATCGCGGTCTGCGCATCCGGCGTGTCCACCGCAGTGAGGAACAGCTGCAGGGTCGAGCCATAGTTGAGGATCTTCTTCCACATGTTCATCGCGGTGAAGGCGACGTCCTCTGATGTGAACGGCTTGCCGTCGTGCCAGCTGATGCCCTTGCGCAAATGGAAGATGATGGTCTTGCCGTCGGGCGAGGCCTCCCAGCTCTCGGCGAGCACGCCGACCGGCTGGCCGTTGCCGTCGAGATCGACCAGGTTCTCCTGGATCTTGCCGCCGATGATGTAGACGCCGGTCGAGGCCTGCAGGCTCGGATTGAGCTGCCGCTGCTCGGCGCCGTAATGCACGTTGAACACACCGCCCTTGCGCGGTGTTTCCTCTGCAAAGGCGCGCATCGGGTTGACGACGTTGGCGGCGATCGCTGCCGAGGTCAGAAGCGCGGTACGGCGGTTGATTTCGAAACGCGTGAATTCCATCAAACTCTCCCGAGAACGGCGGGCCACATGGCTGTCGAAGTAGCTCGAAGCTTATGCGGGATGTGAGATCAAGTCATTTCTCCTTGCCGCTTCGAGCTGCCGCATGGCGAGCGTCCTGCGACGGATGCATGTTGTCCAGGATAAAATTCCGAATTGCGACGCATCCGCAGCACGAGCGCTGCGTACTTGCCGAGATTGTCAGCCGATTGCATGTGTTCGTCCACTTGTACGGTCCGCCAATTCATTGATGAGCATCAGGAGATGGGTGTGGAATTATCCTCGGAAGGCTTATCGTGACGGCAACCATGAATAGGAGTGATGTTAGAAAGTCGATCGGAAGTAGCTTTGGACGACAAGTCGGGCGATGCGGCAGGAAAGTGCAGCTCGAAGCTGACGCCGCTCTCTGCCGGTAACAGCGTGATGCTGCCGCCATGGCTCGTCATGATGGCGCGCACGATCGCGAGCCCCATGCCGGTGCCGCCGCTATCGCGCCGCGTGGTGAAGAAGGCATCGAAGATGCGTTCCCGGTTTTGTGGCGAGATCGCATCGCCGTCATTGGCGACGGTCAGAACCAGCGCATCGGCATCGGCGCGGCCCTCGATCCGGATGTGGCTGTGCATTGTGACGAAGCGCGTTGTCAGTGAGATGGGTCAGCACGATCAGCGCGGTCTCGGCCGACATCGCGATAGCGTGGCCGGCATGGCCATCGGCCTCGATGGCCACATCGGGAAAGCGTCGTGCAGCCTGTCGATCACCGCGGCCAGATCGGTCTGCTCGCTCTGCGGCATGGCTTCGGCGCGGGCGAGCTCGCGCAACCGTTGCGTCATGGCCTCGAGCCGTTCAGCGTCACCGAGGATGTTGCCGAGGAACTTCTCCTGCTCGGCGCGGGTCAACGCGCCGGCCGGGCTCGTCAGTGAATCCAGCAAGAGTTCGGCCGCGCCCTTGATCGAGGTCAACGGCGACTTCAGCTCGTGCGTCAGATGGGCCGAGAAATTCGCGATGTAGTCGCTGCGTCGTGCCAGCCGCTCGGCCATGGCGAAGAAATGCCGCGACAGCTCGGCGAAATCGCGCGTGCCATAGTGCGAGAGCGGGCGGAACGCCTCGCGGTCGCCGCGGCCGATCTGGCCGGCGCGCTGGATCAGCTCATGCATCGGCTGGGTGATGGTGCGCGCCACCACAAGGCCGATCAGCAAAGTGAAGAACGCGACCGTGGCGGCGGCTGCCGCGAACTTGCCGCGCTCCAGATAGAGATGCTCGAAGATGTTGCGCGGGGTGCGAGAGGTGTAGATCACGCCGGCGACGTGATCATTGACGATGACGGGCATCGCCGAGAACACGTGGACGCCGACGCCGCGGCTGATCGAATAGATCGGCGGCGGCGCCTTGTCGGGCACGCGGATGCGCAGGGCGGCCTGGTATTGGCCCCGCAGCGCGGCAGCGACCTCGTCGATATGCGCCAGTGACTGGCCGACCTCGTCGCGGCCGGCGATCACCACGCCCTGCGGATCAAGAATGCGAAAGCCCGCCAGCGTCACCTTCTGCGTTTCCAGGATAATCGGCATCAGCCGGGCGCCGATCGCGATATAGGCTGGATCGGCGGGCCTCGATGCAGGCAGCGCGTCTGGGCGCCGCACGAACAGGTCGTCGGCGGCGAGGTCGAGCAGGGGACGGATCGGCGTCACGGCGTCGGGCGGATCGGGACGCAGCTCCTGTGGAATTTCTGCCCCCAGCGGAATGCCCGCGCCGAGCCGCGCCGTGACCTCTTCCGCATAGACAGCGGCAAGCACGCGGCTCTGCGCGATCAGCTCGGCCTGGGTCTGGCGGATCAGCTGGTTGTCGTAGATGCGAAAGAAGAACAGGCCGACCAGCGGCAGCGTTGCGACCAAAGTCAGCACCGCGAACATGATCAGCCGCAGCGACGGCCGCCATTTCTTTCGGGGCTGCCAGCCGTTCATGACCGTGCGCCGCAGCGGCCGAGCTTGAAGCCGACGCCATGCATGGTCTCGATGACATCCTCGCAACCGGCGGCGCCGAACTTGGCGCGGATATTGCGGATGTGGCTGTCGATGGTGCGATCGGAGACCTGGATGTTCAGCTGATAGGCCGCGCTCATGATCTGCTCGCGGTTGAACACCACGGCGGGGCGGCCGAGCAGGGTACGCAGGATGTCGAACTCCAGCGCGGTCAGCGACAGTGGTGCATCGGCAAAGTGCGCCGCGTGCCGCTCCGGGTCGAGCCGCAGCCTGCCATGCGCAAGCTCCGCCGATTGGACCTGCGTGGTCGTGGCCCGCGCCGCCGAGCGGCGCAGGATGACGTTGACACGCGCCACCAGCTCGCGAGGGCTGAACGGCTTGGTGACGTAGTCGTCGCCGCCGATCTCGAGCCCGAGCACCCGGTCGATCTCCTCGTCGCGGGCCGACAGGAACAGGATCGGCACGTCGGACGACTTGCGGATCTGCCGGCAGACCTCGAGCCCGTCGAATTCGGGCATGCCGACGTCGAGCACGATCAGATCGGGACGGTCGGCGGCAAAGCGCGCCAGCGCGGCCTTGCCGTCGGCCGCTTCCGTCACCGACATCCCGGCCTTGCGCAGCGCGATCAGGATCACCTCGCGGATATGCGGGTCATCGTCGACGACAAGGATGCGGTGGGTCACGCGGGGCTCCGGGAGATGCGCTCAGTTCGGGGCGTTGGATATCGGATGTGTAGCGAGATAGCGTTGCAACCGCCAGCCGCGAAAGCTCCAGGTCCGCCAGGATGCCATGTCGCGCGCCTGCTGCTCCAGGAGCGGGTCGAGGCGAGCCGCCACATAGGGATTGGACGCAAGCCGTGCGAGCGCAGGGAGGGCTTGCGGGCCGAGACTTGCGACGTAGGCGCTGTCGAGCTGAACGGCTGTACCGCCGCCCTCGCGGCTATGGGCTAGATTGTAACTGGCAATAATGGCGTCGAAATTGGTCAGCGTGCACACATAAAGAGTCGCAACAAGCGCGATCAGGTTCATCCGGATCAGCCAGCGATGCGATCGGTTTTGCCCGATGCGGATCACGATCAGGACCAATCCGATCGCTACCAGGGCCATCCAGATGGCAGCGGCGATCCGCCAATAGGTCAGCAGATAGATGTCGACATAGAGCTTCAGGCGCAGCAGCGAAGACAGCACCAGCATCACGTTCTGCCCGATCCAGAGATAGACCAGCGGACGAAGCAGCTTTGATTGCATGTCTTCACCGGGCCGGATCGTGATCAGCACGAAGGCTGCGGCGAGCAGCGCGGTCAGGATCAGCGGATAGGCACCGCGATGCGCATAGGCGGCATAGGTCATGCCAGCAGGCAGCGCGACATGACCCCAGAGATAGGCGATGTCGAGTGCGGTCTGCACCGCGAACAGCAGGTTGAATAGGACCAGCGAGCGCAGCACGGTCGGCGGGCTGAAGAGATCCGAGATTGGTTCGGCGGTCGCGGACAGTTCGGGTGCGGCGGGGATGCGTGGCGCCTTGTGTCGCCAGCGCAGGGCCATGAACGGCCACACCACCGACAGCGCAACGATCCCAGAACAGTGTGCGCAGGGCGTCGAAGTGTGTGATGAGTTCATCGGGCCTGACAGCGGTAAGCCATTCCTCGATCACGGGGTTGGCCCGGGCAAAACAGGAGCACAAAGGCGGCACCGAACACCAGCGGCACGAACCAGACCACGAGGCCGCGCGTCAGTCCCGGACCGCTCAGTGTCCGGGCGGCGTCCGGCAACAACCGCAGCGGGCCGGTGACGAGCAGCTGCCGCAGGTCCGAGAGCCATGCGCGCAAGCCTTTGAGTTGCGGGTCGGTCAGCACTGCGATCGTTGTGGCCGATCCGAGCATGAGGAACAGGAACGACAGCAGATTTAGGTCTTCGACCGACGGCAACAGGCCGGCGATGAAGATCGCGCTCGCGGTCATCATCCGGTGACGCGCGATCAGCGCATGGTTGGCGGCGAGCGACACCATCACCACCGCAGCAGCGAAGATCGCGACGGATAGGCCGAGCCGCTGATCATAGAACAGCGCATCGGCAAGCGCGGCGAGGCCGATGGCCATCAAGAGCTTGAGCGGGGGCTGGTGGTCGGCGCGGCTATCGGCAGCCGGCGCGGCGAAATCTGACATGATGGCGCATCCTCGCATGGTTCGTGCGCAACCGACGCTGATCGGCTGCCGGACGGACCATGACGGCGCGTGGTGCAATCGCGCAGGACGCTGCTCGCAGGCTTTCAGGATTTGCTTGCAGATTTTGTGCAGGCGCCATTCCGCATCTGGCGCGGCGCGCCGCGCCTTGTTAGTCGCAATCCGTCTCACCTCGCGAGGTCGATGGATCGGATGCTCAGACGTATCGGTAATGTGGCGCTGTGGCTGCTCGCGCCGTTTCTCGTTCTCATCGCCGTCAATAGCAATGAGCCCTATCTGGTGAAGCTGCGCGGTGCCGGCCACATCGTGCTGGTGATCGCAGCGATCGGCATCCCTGCCGCCATGCTCTATCGCGGCGCTTGGCGCGGCGGGATGACGCGAAGGCTCCTGCTCGCCGCATGGTGCGTGCCGCTGGTTGCGTTCATCGTCGCGCAATCGGCCTTCGCCATCCGCAAATACGAGGTGCTGCACAGCGAGGCCGCGGCCGCACGCCTGCTCGGACGCCATTTCGTGGTCGGCTATGCCGATCCCGAGGAGGCCGCCATGCTGGCCGGCAAGGGGCTGATCGCCGGCGTCTATGTCACCCGGCACAATGTGGCCGGCCGGACTGCCGCTGAGCTCAAAGCCGAGATCGCCGGCCTGCAGGCGACGCGCGCGGTCGCCCATCTGCCGCCGCTGATCGTGTCGGCCGATCAGGAGGGCGGCATCGTCGCGCATCTGTCGCCGCCGCTGCCGGAGGAGCCGGCGCTGTCCACGCTCGCCACTGTGCCGCCCGATCAGCGCAAGGTGCAAGCCGAGGCCTACGGCCGGCGCCAGGGCGCCGATCTCGCAGGGATCGGCATCACGCTCAACCTCGCCCCAGTGCTTGATCTGCGCCCGAGCTGGCAGCGCAATCCGCTCGACTTCAACACGCTGATCAGCCAGCGCGCGATTTCCGATGATCCTGAGATCGTCGGCGACATCGCCGGCGCCTATGTGCACGGGCTGGAAGCGGCTGGTGTCGGCGCGGCGGTGAAGCACTTCCCGGGCCTGGGCCGCGTCCGTGCCGATACCCATCATTTCGCCGCACGGCTCGACACGCCCCTCGCCACGTTGGAGGCCAGCGATTGGCGGCCGTTCCGCGACGTGCTGGCCAACTCGCGCGCGGCCCTGATGGTCGGCCATGTCGCGCTCACCGCGATCGATCCGGATCGCCCGGCGTCGCATGCCAAGGCGGTGTTGGACGGGCTGCTCCGCAAACAGTGGAACTACCAGGGCGTCATCATGACAGACGATTTCGTGATGGGCGCGATCTATGGCGGCGACGTCTGCCAAGCCGTGGTCGAGGCGCTCAATGGCGGCGCTGACCTGCTGCTGGTCGCCTATGATGGTGAGCAGTTCTTCCGCGTCTTCAATTGCGCGGCCCAGGCGCTGCAACGAGGCGAGCTCGACCTTGCGATGCTCAGGGCGAGCGACGACCGGCTGCAGCGCTGGCTCGGCGAATGAAGCGCAGGCCATAGCCACCGCGCACACCGCTCCCGTATCAACGCGGGCCGTTCGCGTCCCAATTGTTCCAGGTGACGCTGGACAGGCTGCGCAGATCAGTCGCGAGCGGTCGCCGCGTCTGCTTGTCGTGCCGGGCGATGACCTGCTCGGACTCGCGGATCCGGCTTCTGAGCTCGTCAGACTGACGCTTGGCCTTTTCCTGGGCCCTGGCGTCCGCACTCTGGCCGATCGTAAACCTGATAGTCTCGATCTGCTTCAGTTCCGCGCGGTTCTTCTTCAGCTGTGCGCGATGCCAGGCGATCCTGCTGTCACTGTCCGCAACCATGCTGCACTCCGTGATTCGGTAATTGTAAACAAGCGAATCGTGATTCGCGACCCTTCACATCGTGGGCCAGCCTCGGGGGAACCTCGCTCCCATCGTCTACCTGTGCTCGGCCAAGATCCGGCCATCGCTGCCCACCCGCAAAGCCGTCGTCACCAGCCGCATCGGCCGCGGCGGTTCCTGCCGGATCGCCAGCGCCATCGCGTGATGTGCGGTCGGCTCCAGTTCCCAGAAGCGCCAGCGCGCGGCCTCGTCGGGATCATCCGGTGCGAAGGCCACCGTGACCGGATCGAGCGTGAAGGAAAAGCTGCGGAGCGCGCGCTGCAGGCCCTCGCCGGTGGTCTTGATCAGCGTTTCCTTCAGCGTCCACAGCCGGAAGAAGGTCCGCAGCTGCCGCGCGGGCGGCGTCGCGCGCAGCAGCTCGACCTCGGCGGCACTGAAGAAGTGGTCCGCAACGTCGAGCCCGGAGCGGCGGGCCTCAATCAGCTCGACATCGATGCCGATCTCGGCACCGCGCGTGACTGCGCAGGCGACCAGGCCTTTGGTGTGCGAGAGATTGAAGCCGAGCCCATCGCGGCCGAGCGCGGGATCGATCCGCGGCTTGCCGAACGGCTCGGCCACAAAGCGCCAGGCTTCCGCGGGCAGGCCGCCGGCCTCGGTGAGGGCGCCGCGCAGCAGCCAATGCGCTGCGGTGTAGATGATGCGGTCGCGCTCGAAATAGAAGCGGTCGGCGCGGGCGCGCTCGTCGCTGTCGAGGCAGCGCCGCCACTCGGCAAGCAGGGCGGCCGGCGGTGCATCGACCTCCATCAGCCAGACGTGAATTGCTTCGGATGGCATCGTCATCTGGTTTGTTTTGCCTGTATAAGCCCCGCCCGCACAAGTCTTCGCTCTCGCGGCGGAATCAGCGCCCGAGTCATGATGGCCTCGTGCCCTCTCCAAGCAGAGGGCGCAGGGAAGGCCGGGTGCTGGCCGCACCCATGGCCCCCGTGCGTGAAGAAGTGCACGGGGCAGGAACCACAGGTTTGGCCGGTGCATCCCGACCTTCCCTGCGCGATGGGTTACGGCTTATACGCGCTCTCCTTGGGGACCGGCTTTCTTGCCCCCACGTCGCGACAACGCGCAAGCGCGTTGCGCTGGGCATCAGCACCGGGATGCCAGGACCACACGACTTCACCGTCCGCATCGACGCCATTCGTCCAACGGCATCAACGCGTCCACCGCATCCCGCACCCGACGTCCGTGACGACGCGTACGCCCCCTCAGTGAGGCGGGATGGAGAGGGACTATACATGATTTCTGGAAAAAAGAAAGGGAAAATCTTGGCGCGCGAGCCGGACAGGGCACAACAGATTGAAGACATGGTCAAATTCGTGTGTTGCGCGCAGGTGCATGAGCCTGCATCACCGGCAATGTGCAGCAAGCCGCCTCGAACGATGTCCCGGGCGGATCGACTTGCGGCAACAGCGACATGCTCATCCAAAGCGATTGCTATTCCCGCGGCCTATCCGGAGGCTTCCCCGGATTCAGGCGACGCGGGCGGTAAATCCGTTCGAAACAACGCGTAGAGGGCCGGCAATACGAGCAGCGTCAGGATCGTCGAAGAGATGATGCCGCCGATGACGACGGTTGCCAGCGGCCGCTGCACCTCCGCGCCGGCGCCGGTTGCCACAGCCATCGGTACGAAGCCGAGCGAGGCGACCAGCGCCGTCATCAGCACGGGCCGCAGCCTGGTCTCTGCACCTTCGCGGACGGCTTCGAGGGCGGACCTGCCTTCGCGCCTGAGCCGTTCGATGAAAGCGATAATGACGAGTCCGTTGAGCACCGCCACGCCGGAGAGCGCAATGAAGCCGACGCCGGCGCTGATCGACAGCGGCAAGTCCCGCAGCAGCAGCGCTGCGACGCCGCCGGTCAGCGCCAGCGGCACGCCGCTGAACACCAGGAGCGCGTCCGCGAGCGAGCCCATGCTCATGAACAGCAGCAGCAGCACCAGGGCCAGCGCGACCGGAACGACGATCGTCAGCCGTTTGGCGGCTGAAACAAGTTGTTCGAACTGACCGCCCCAACCGATCCAATAGCCGGCGGGAAGCTTGACCTTCTGCGCGACCGCCTGCTGCGCTTCGGCGACAAAGGACCCGAGGTCGCGTTCGCGGACATTCGCGGTCACGACGATGCGGCGCTTGCCGTTCTCGCGGCTGATCTGGTTCGGCCCGGGTGCCGAGTCCACGGCAGCGATCGCAGAGAGCGGCACGTAGCGTGGCTGCATGCTGGCCGAGCCCGACCAGGCGGTCCGCGTGATCGTCGAGGTGCCGGGGTCCTCTGCAGGTAGACGTATCGGGATTGCACGGATCGCCTCGATATTGCCGCGCAGCCGCTCGGGAAGGCGCACGACGATATCGAACCGCCGGTCGCCTTCGAACAGCTTTCCCACGCTCTTTCCGCCGACTGCGATCTCTACGATGTTTTGAACATCGCTGACGCTCAGGCCGTAGCGCGACAGCGCCCGTCGGTCGAGCTTGACGGTGAGGATCGGCAGGCCGGCGACTTGCTCGGTCTTGACATCGGTCGCCCCGCGGATGCCCTTGATCGCCGACTGCACATGCTGGGCGGCGCCTTGCAGAATGTCGAGGTCATCGCCGAAGATCTTGACGCCGACGTCGCTACGCACCCCCGAGATCAGTTCGTTGACGCGCAGCTGGATCGGCTGGGAGACTTCGTAGTTGCTGCCGGGAATGTCGTTGGCAGCCTTCTCGATCTCCTCGACCAGCTCGGCCTTCGGTTTCTCCGGATTGGGCCATGCGCTGCGTGGCTTGAGCATGACATAGCCGTCGGACATCGACGGTGCCATCGGATCGGTCGCGATCTCCGCCGTCCCTGTTCGGGCGAAGACCTCCTTGACCTCGGGCAGTCGCTGAATCCTTTTCTCCAACGCCATCTGCAGGTCGAGCGACTGCGTCAGGCTTGTTCCGGGAATCCGGATCGCGGCCAGCGCCACATCACCCTCGTCAAGGCTCGGGATGAACTCGCCGCCCGTGCGGGTTGCCGCATAGCCGCTCGCGACCACGATCACGGCGGCCAGCAAGCGCGACGGTCCAGCGAAATGCAATCGCCCGCTCGAGCAAGGGCAGGTAGACGCGCTTGGCCGCGCGCATGACGATGTTCTCCATCTCGGAGACCTTGCCGGCGACGACGATCGCGACGGCCGCCGGGACGAATGTGATCGAGAAGACGGCCGCGGCAGTGAGCGCCATCAGAACGGTGAGCGCCATCGGCGTGAACATCTTGCCCTCGACACCCGTCAGCGTCAGGACCGGCAGATAGACGACGGCGATGATGAGCGTGCCGAACAGGCTCGGCTTGATGACCTCAACCGATCCGCGGCGAATGGTGTCCAGCGCTCCTCGGATGTCAGCAGCCGGCCCTTTTCGTGCTGTGCCGCCGCGAGCAGCCGCAGACAGTTCTCGACGATGATGACAGCGCCGTCGATGATGATGCCGAAGTCGATGGCGCCGAGACTCATCAGGTTGGCGCTGACCCTGTTCTCGACCATGCCGGTCATCGTCATGGCCATCGATAGCGGGATCACGCAGGCGGTCACCAGTGCCGCCCGGAAGTTGCCGAGGATCAGGAACAGCACCGTGATGACGAGGATCGCGCCCTCGACGAGGTTCTTCTCGACGGTCTTGATCGTCGCCTCGACGAGATGGGTGCGGTCGTAGACGGTCCGGGCGATGACCCCTTCCGGAAGCGACCTGGCGATGTCGTTGAGCTTGGCGGCGACGCGCCGGGCCACAGTGCGGCTGTTCTCGCCGATCAGCAGCATGGCGGTGCCCAGCACCATCTCCTTCCCGCCGAGCGTGGCGGCGCCGGTGCGCAGGTCCTTGCCCTCGGCGACCTGGCCACGTCCTTGATCCGGACCGGAACGCCGCCGCGCGCGCCGATCACGATGTCCTCGATCTCCACGGCATTGGCGACCTGGCCCGGCGTGCGGACCAGGTATTGCTCGCCGTTCCTCTCGATGTAGCCGGCGCCGACATTGGCATTGTTGGCGGCGAGCGCAGTCATCACCTCGCGGAAGCCGAGCTTGTAGGCCATCAGCTTGCCGGGATCGGGCAGCACGTGGAACTGCCGCTCGAAGCCGCCGATCGTGTTGACCTCGATGACGCCTGGCACGTTGCGCAGCTGCGGCCTGATGATCCAGTCCTGGATCGTCCGCAGGTCGCTCGGCGTGAACGCCTGGCCGCCAGGCGCCTTTCGAGCCCTGTCTTGCTCTCCACGGTGTACAGGAAGATTTCGCCAAGGCCGGTCGCGATCGGCCCCATCGCGACCTCGACGCCGGCAGGAAGCTGGTCCTTGACCTGCTGGACGCGCTCGTTGACGAGCTGGCGGGCAAAATAGATGTCGGTGCCGTCTTCGAAAACGATGGTGACCTGGCTCAGACCATAACGCGACAAGGAACGCGTGTACTTGAGCCTAGGCAGCCCGCCCATCGCCGTCTCGACCGGGAACGTGATGCGCTGCTCCACCTCCAGCGGCGAATAGCCAGGCGCCTGGGTATTGATCTGGACCTGGACGTTGGTGATGTCCGGCACGGCGTCGATCGGCAGACGCGTGAAATTCCAGGCACCGAGCGCGGCGAGCCCGAGCACGAACAGCATCACCAGCCAGCGCTGGCGGATGGAGAATGACGATGAGGCGCTCAATCATGTTCGGCCTCGCCTTTGCCCATCTCCGCCTTCACGACGAAAGAGTTCTCGGCCACGTACTTCTCGCCGGACGACAAGCCCGCGCGGATCTCGACCGACGTCTGATCCGAATCCCCAAGCTGCACCGGACGCGCCTCGAGCTTGTCTTCGCCTTCGCGCACGAACACGACGGTCTTGTTTTCGAAGGTCTGAATCGCGCCAACGTGCACGGCGACCGGCACCTTCCGCTCGGCCAGCACCAGACGCGCTGTCACGAACAGGCCCGGCCGCAGCCGTCCGCTCGGGTTCTGCAGCACGACTCGCGCAACCGCGGTCTGGGTGTCGCTCGCGCCGACCGGCGCGAGATAGGAAATGGCGCCCTTGATGTCGCCGACGCCGTCGTCCGGATCGATCAGGACCTCGTCCCTGATCCGCACGCGACGGAGATCCTGGCGATAGATCGACAGGTCGACCCAGATCGTCGAGAGATCCGCCACGACGAACGCGGGCTTCTGCTCGGATACATACTCGCCGAGCGAAATCTGCCGATCGATCACCGTTCCTGCGATCGGCGCCTTCAGATCGTACACCGTCAGGCTCTGGTTGCTTTCGATGGAGGCGAGCAGGTCGTCCTTGGCGATGACGTCGCCGATCCGCTTCCTGATCGCGCGTGCGATGCCGGGGAAGCGCGGCGTGACCTGGACCACGGTTTCCTGATTGGCGCGGAGCACGCCGTTGAACGACAGCGTCTCGGTCAGGGTCGCCGGCCCGGCTTCGGCAAAGGTGGCACCGGCGGCCGCCAGCTTGACGTTGCTGATCAGGATGCGGTCCGCGCCGTGCTCGTCGCGTTCGACGTGCTCGTTTGCGGCCTTGTCCTCCTTGCTCTCCTTCGCATCCTGCTTGTCGGCCTGCTGCGCCGGAGCCGACCCGCCCGCCGGCACCAGCCAGCGATAGCCGCACGCGCCGGCGGCAGCGGCGATGAGGGCGATCGTGACGACGGCTGAAGGCCTCATCGGGCGCTCTCCCGCGTCAGAGTGAAGGGATCGCCGACAAGCCCTTCGATGGTGGCGATTGCGACGTGGTAGTTCTGCAGCGCCTCCTGCTCGCGCAGCCGCGCCTGGGCAACGTTGGCCTGCGCGTCCAGCACTTCGAGCAGGGAGAAGCGCCCGGCGCCATAGCCTTGCTCGATCTCGCTCGCCGCCGCTCGGGCCTTCGGAATTCCGGACTCGCGCAGCACCGCCAGCTCGCGCAAAGATCCCCCGACCGTATCGTAGGCTCGGCCCGCAACGACGATCAGGGTGTTACGACCAGCCTCGCGCTCGGCCCGCGTCTTGGCGAGGCTTTGCTGCGCCGAGAGGATATTGCCCTGGTTCTGATCGAAGACCGGAATCGGGACCGAGACGGTGAGCCGCACGGCGTCGTCGTTGGTGTCATTGAAGCGACGCCATCCCGCGGCAAGGCGGATATCCGGATAGGGCTTCAGTCGTGCCAGCAGGAGCTCGGCATTGCGCAGGGCATAGATGGCATTCCACTTGACCAGCTGCGGGTTTGCATCGATAGCGGCGATCACGGCCTGGAATGACGGCGGGCGGCTGGTGGCATCCAATCGTCCGGACACGCTCGGGTACTTCAGCGACGTGTCTCCCATCAGCACCGCCAAGTCGCGCCGCGCACTCGACAGGCTGGCCTTGGTTCTTTCGCGATCGGTCTTCACCAGGGCGGCTGCGACTTCGGTGCGGCCGGTCTCTGCAGGCGAGGAGGCGCCGGCGTCGACCCTGCGCTGGAGCAGAGGCGTCAGACGTTCGATGGCCGCGACCTGCTCGTCCAGGATCGCGATGCGCCGTTGCAGCCCGAGCACGTTGAGGAAGGCAATCGCCGTCTCTGACAGGATCTGCAGGCGAATCGCCTTGCGCTCGATTGCCGCACCTTCGACGCCAGCCTGACCGGCGGCGATCCGGGCCTCGCGCTTGCCAAAAAGCTCGAACAGCTGGCTGATCTGCAGCGTGGTCTCGGCCGACTTCGTGCCGCGATAAATGCCCGAACCTAAGGAGTTGTCCTGCTCATAGGACACTTCCGGATTGATCGGCGCGCCTGCCTGGATGCGCTGGCCGGTGGCGATGCCGATGTCCCGCTCGGCTGCGGCGAGACGAGGACTGGCCGCGAGCGCGCGCTGCAGTGCCGCTCCCAGATTGAGGGTCTGCGAATGCGACACGGCTGCAAGCCATGGGCTGCACAGCAATGCCATCGCGCACGCGAGACGCGTGGCGGTCTGGACGAACATGATTGATGACCTGGCGAACGGCGGAAGGAGGACGCAAAGCGTCCGGCGATTGCGTTCAGGTCAGGAATTTTGGCGGAGGCGGCTCGATTCCGCGGGGAACGAGGGGGTGGAGCATGTGTGCCGGCACGATCGCTTTCAGCGTCGGCTCGATATCGACTGCGGCGGCGACAGGTGCCGGAAGGGAAACCGGGAAGCAGCCATGACAATGGTGCTCGGCTGCAACGCCCTTTTCGGAGGCATCGAGGTCATTGTTGATCGACGCGATGATCGTCGTGCCCGGCGCGTGCGCGACATCAAGGTCACAAAATCCGTGCAAGGCGCCAGCCAGCACATACATCGCCATCACGAGCGCAGCCAACAGTCTGCGCGGAATGCGCAGGAATGATGCTGGTTGCTGGCGGGTCGAAAGCATCACCTTGACGAGTCTCGGGTTCAACGATCCGGACTGACTAACACACGGCGTCCCGGCGTGTCGATGTGCAACAATGTTACGGTTCCACGTAAGGCATCCGCGCGTCTCACATCCGGCGGCGTGCGTTGGCGGGGTTACGGTCGTAACGCCGATGTCGGCAACCGACATCAATCCGCGTTGCGGCTGTAAATCGTATAAGAGACCGATATCATTCCGTCGACGAGAGCAGGGGACTCCCTTGAACGCAATGCGCTTGACGCCCGCACGCTGGCGACGCCGTGCGCTGATGATCCTGATCGTCGGCCTCGCCGGCGCGGGACTCCAGACGGCGGCCGCCGCGGAGGCGCCGGAAACGCGCGGGGCTTATCTGGTCAACACCATCCTGGCCTGTGGCAATTGTCATAGCCCGCGCGATAGCGCGGGTGCTGTGATCGCGGACCGGTCGCTTTCGGGCGGGCTGACGATCTCGACGCCGGCCTTCACGGCGACTGCACCCAACATCACGCAAGATCGCGACACCGGCATCGGCGACTGGACCGACGCTGAGATCAAGCGCGCGCTGCTCGAAGGCATGCGCCCAAATCACGGCCAGCTGCCCGGTGTACCGCTCGCGGCGGCGATGCCGGCCGGTTTCTACAAAGCGTTGCTGCCCGCGGATGTCGACGCCATCGTCGCCTATCTGCGCACGGTGAAGCCGATCAAGAACGAGGTGCCGTCGCCGACCTACGCTGCCCCGGTTCACCGCGAGCCCTATCCGGAAGCCGAGGCCGGCTTTGGCAGCGCCGATTTCACCGATCCGGTCCGGCGCGGCGCCTATCTGGTGACGATCGGCCATTGCATGGAATGTCACTCGGCCTGGTCGGCCGGCCGCTCCGATTTCGAAAATGGGCTCGGACATGGCGGTCGGCCGTTCGGCCCGACATTGGTTCATGGCCTGGGCGCGGACTGGCATGGCGCGGTGGCGCCGAATATTACAGGCGCTTCTGCCGAGGGGCTCGGCGGCTGGTCCGATGCGGAGATCGAGAACGCGATTCGGCACGGCATCGCGCGCGATGGCCATCGGCTGACGCCACCGATGGCATTTGCATTCTATGCGGGCTTGCGCGATCGCGACGTTGCCGACATCATCGCCTATCTCAGAACGCTGCACTGAGGCAATGGATCGCTGGCGATCTGCGCCGTCGTTGCTTAATTCGAAGCAAGCGCGTACGCGCCGTTGTTAGTTGCCTCCGAAAGCTCCAATGCCTCGCATCACGATCATCGAAACCGGGCTGCTCCCCCCGAAATATCAAGCGCACGGCTCGTTTCCCGAGATGTTCGCGCGGATGATCCGCGCGGAGGATGCCGCGGTGGATGTCGATGTCGTCAGCGTCGTGACCGGGGCGCCGCTGCCCGATCCCGGCACATTGCAGGCGATCCTGATCACCGGTTCAGCCGCCGGCGTGTATGACGGGTTCGACTGGATCGCGCCGCTGGAGGATTTCGTGCGCGCGGCCTATGCGCGCCGCACGCCGATGGTCGGAATCTGCTTCGGCCATCAGTTGATCGCGCAGGCGATGGGCGGCGTGGTGCGCAAGTCGGAGCAGGGCTGGGGCATCGGACGGCACGTCTATCGGGTGACGCCGGACAATGGCGTCATTGCGGATGCAGAGCTCGCGATCTCCTGCTCGCATCAGGATCAGGTCATCGAGACGCCGGCGATGGCGCGCACGATCATGTCGTCGCCGTTCACGCCGCATGCCGGGCTGCTCTATGCCAACGGCACGACGTTGTCCGTGCAGCCGCATCCGGAATTCAGCGCGGAGTTCGCCTATGAACTATGCGAGGCGCGGACAGGGATCGCGCCCGATCATGTCGTTGCTGCCGGCAAGGCGTCGTTGACCCAGCCGCTAGACAGCGCGAAGCTCGGCGGTGCGATCACGCGCTTTCTGACGCGGTAAGACGGTCGCGCGTCAGCCGCGTGCGGCCCGTTCATGCACTAGGCTTGACGCCGGCGGCCTGCGCGATCAGCTCGAACGAGCGCAGCCGCGTCGCGTGATCATAGACATCGGACACGATGATCAGTTCGTCGGCCCGGTTTCCTCGATCAGCGCGTCGATGCCGGCGCGGACGGTCGCGACGGAGCCGACGATCGAGCGGGCGAGCATGCGCTGGCCTGCATCTTTTCTGCCGGCGACCAATAGGTCTCGATGTCGTCGATCGGCGGCTGGCTGAGGCCGCGCGCGCCACGAAAGATGTTGGTGAACGACATCTGCTGCGTCGTCGCCAGCCGCCGCGCTGCCTCGTCGGTCTCGGCCGCGATGATGTTGACGCCGACCATGGCGTAGGGGCGATCCAGCTGCTCGGACGGCTTGAAGCGGGCGCGATAGATCTCGAGCGCCGGAATGCAGCAGCTCCGGCGCGAAATGCGAGGCGAACGCGTAAGGCAGCCCCAGCTCGGCCGCGAGCATCGCGCCGAAATGGCTCGAGCCGAGAATCCAGAGCGGCACCTCCGTGCCCGCCGCCGGCACTGCCTGGATGCGCTGGTTGGGGCCGGCCGGCGCCAGGAACGCCTGCAGCTCGAGCACGTCCTGCGGAAAATTGTCGGCGGCTTCGGGCGTCCGGCGCAAAGCGCGCAGCGTCATCTGATCGGTGCCGGGGGCGCGCCCGAGGCCGAGGTCGATGCGGCCCGGAAACAGCCGCGCCAGCGTGCCGAACTGCTCGGCGATCACATAGGGCGCGTGGTTGGGCAGCATGATTCCGCCGGCGCCGACGCGGATGGTCTTGGTGCCTTCGGCGATATGGGCCAGCACGATCGAGGTGGCGGCGCTGGCGATGCCCGCCATGTTGTGATGCTCGGCGACCCAGATGCGGCGATAGCCCCAGGTTTCGGCGTGGCGCGCCACATCGCGTGCGTTGTTCGAGCGCGCCGCGTGCGTCGGTTTCCTGCGTGACCCGGACAAGATCCAGGATGGACAAGGCGGTCATTGATTCTCCGGGATGGGTGGGCTCGCATCGAGCGGCGCGTAGCAGCTTATGTATTCGCCGTCGCGGCATGTGCAAGCGCTTCAGGGGCGCGAGTGCGAGGCTCGTCAAATCTGCACGCCTGATCACGCAATCGCGTGACTGGTGGGGAACGGAGGCCTTGATAGGATCGTTTCAACAAATGAAGTGCAGTTGAGGAAACGATGTCAGTCACCGAGCTCGCGACGCCACGCGTCAAATGGATTCAACGCGTCGCGCTGGCGCTGCTGGTGGTGGCCGGCGTCGTCAATTACATCGACCGTGCGACGCTTGCGGTGGCCAATCCGCTGATCCGCGACGAACTCGGGCTGTCGATCGCGGACATGGGCTATCTGCTCTCCGCCTTCCTGTGGGCCTACGCGTTCGCCCAACTGCCGACAGGCGCGATGGTCGACCGGCTCGGGCCGCGGATCCTGCTGACGATGGGCTTGAGCTTGTGGTCGATCGCACAGCTGCTTGGCGGGCTCGTACAGAATTTCGGCCAATTCTTCGGTGCGCGCGTGCTGCTCGGCTTCGGCGAGGCGCCGCAGTTCCCGACGGCTGCGCGCGTGGTACGCGACTGGTTCAACCAGCGCGACCGCGGGCTCGCCACCGGCGTGTTCAACTGCGCCTCATCGCTCGGCACCGCCGTCGCCGTGCCGCTGCTGACCATGCTGATGCTGAATTTCGGCTGGCGTGCGATGTTCGTGATCATGGGCGTCGCCGGCCTGATCGTCGCTGCCGCCTGGTGTGTGCTCTACCGCAACCCGACCGAGGTCGCGCTCAATGCGGGCGAGAATGCCTACCGCACCCAGGGCGATCCGCCGGGAGCGCGCACCAAGGTCAGCTTCCGCGAATGGAAGCTGCTGTTCCGCTTCCGCACCACCTGGGGCATGATCGCGGGCTATTTCGGCTGCATCTATCTGACCTGGATCTACACCGCCTGGCTGCCCGGCTATCTCGAGATCGAGCGGCACATGAGCGTGAAATACACCGGCTGGGCTGCGGCGGTGCCATTCGCCTGCGGCGTCGTCGGTGGTGTGCTTGGCGGCTATATCGCCGACGTGCTGGTCCGCCGCGGCATCGAGCCGCTGAAGAGCCGGCGCTACCCGGCGGCGATCTCGCTGTTGGGGACGGCGGCCTGCACGGTGGCCGCGGCCTATGTCGAGAGCAACGCGCTCGCGATCGCCTTCATCTCGATCTCGCTTTTTCTGGTCTATGTGACCTCGACCTGCGCCTGGGCGCTGAGCTCGGTCGCGGTGCCGACCAACTGCACCGCCTCGATCGGCGCCGTGCAGAACTTCGGCGGCTATCTCGGCGGCGCGCTGGCGCCGACCGTGACCGGCTTGATCGTGCAGCACACCGGCTCGTTCGTGCCGGCGCTGGTAGTCGGCGGCCTGATCGGCGTGGTATCGGCGGGAAGCTATCTATTTGTCGTCGATCAGCCGATCACGGCGGCCGATCTCGACACCGAGATGGGTGCGGAGCTCGGCACGGTGCAGGGTGGGCGAACGGGAGAGGCGTGACGCGCCGTCATTGCGAGCGCAAGCGCGTGGGGTAGGCAAAGCGAAGCGTGCCCGCGGCTCATTCGCGAGCTCGCTAAGGGGTGGTACGGCGCGTCGCAGGAGCTTGCGGGTCGAAGCATCTTGGCGGACGCGCCTATGCCCGCCCTACGGTCCTGACACGCCGTGACCGCGGTGATAGCTGCTCGCCGCCGGCCACGGCCAGTGCGCGATCGCGGCGCGGTCCGGCTCGCAGATCTCGATCTTCAATGGATAACACGTGGCAGCGTCACTCGAATGGGTGGCGCTGCAGTCGCCGCCGGGACAGGCGGACAGCGCGCCGAGCAGGTCGATCTCCGCGAACAGCTCGAGGAAATCGCCCGGACGGACCGGGCTCGCCTTCATGAAATAGCGATGCGTGTCTTTGGTGAAGCCGGTGCACATGAAGACGTTGAGCACGTCATGCACGTGATGTTCGACCGCATGGGCCTCGGCCTTCAACTCCGCTGCCAGCGCGCGCGACAGGTTGGAATGGCAGCAGAAGTCGTAGGACGTGCCGTTCAGCAGATGATTGGTATAGGGATCGCAGCGCGTGCCGATGACGTCGTGAATGCCGGCGCCGTCCGCATCGAACCCGTACCAGCCGAGTGTGTCGTGGCTGATCGTCGCCATCGGTCTGAGATGCGGCATGCTGCTCCAGAGCCGGTCGCCGACGCTGACATGCGTGGCATGCAGCGCGCGGGTCTTGCCGCTGAAGAAGCGCTCGGAAAGATCGTGCGCGTTCCACAGATTGAGGTCGCCGACCTGCGGGCCGTCGATGCTGACGATGCGGACGAACTGACCTTGCGCCGCGCGAAACGTCCGCGCATCGCGCGGCGGCACGATGATCTCGTCGACCTTGCGCATCGTGGCGCGCGCCGCCTCCAGCACGCTCATGTCGGGTCTCGGCATGGTGCCCGCAGGATAGACGATCGCGGGTGTGGCCGCGCGGCGTGCAGCAGCGTCGGCGGGCGGGATGTTTGAAGCCATGGTTCGCCTCAGGGCGTAGGGCTGGCGGTCGCCCCTACGCGGGTCAACGTGACATCAGAGCTTTGCTGCGGCTCCTGATCCAGCTTGCGCAAGAACAGATCCAACTCGGGGCGCAGCCGGTCCAAGACATAGGCGGAGCCTTCCGGCGTCAGGTGCAGCGTGTCCCAGATGATCGGGGTCTCGGCATCGATCGTCAGCGGGCAATCGCCATTCTCGCAAAGCGCATCAAGGATGGAGACGAAATGCACGTTACTATAGGGCGTGGAGAGTTGTTTCACATGGCGATCGGCAGTGTAGGCCGCCGGGATGACCTTGAGCGTGTCCCGGACCGGGGCGTGAGTCAGCGCCTGACGAACCAAGGTTGCCGCGAGCGGCGTCGGAAACTCAGGCGAAGATCCAACCAGAAGAACTGGAATGCCCGCATCGCTACTGGTCGACAGCGTCGCATCCAGATTGACATCAAATACGGTTGCGAGTCCGGCCCGCGCCGACGCGCGAGTTGGAATTGCGCGATATAGGTCGATATAGGTACGCCAGTGGCCGGCCAGGATTACGGCCTCCACCCGGCGACTCGTCAGCAGGCTTGCGAAGGCCGCGTTGACATCGTCGCAGCTGCGCGAGTTCGGTTGATGGAACCCGATGAAAGGGGCACAGGCGCCGGAGCTCAACTGCAGCAGATGATAGCGCTGCGGATCCAGATAGTCGCGGAGCGCCTCGGCCAGATGTGCAGACGTGCTGTCGCCGGCCAACAGGATATTGATCTTGTCGACCACGGGGGTCATGCAGTTTGCGGTATTGTAGCTGGCGAACGAATCCTGTGGTTCGAGGAAGCAGCCGCGCTGACGAAAATATTGATCCATGTTCGTCGCATTGTATCGCAACATCCGCTGCTGGCCTGGCGGATAGCGGATCGGATAGCCGTTTTCGGCAAGGCCAGCTGCGCAGATCGCGGCCATGATCGTCGCTGTGGTGGCGACCAGACCGGAGACGGGCAAGCCCGCCCAGCGCAGCGTTGACCGCGGTGGGGTCTCGACGAAATAGTAGGAGGCGACGGCGAGCAGCAACGAGCCCGTGAGTTGCGCCGCGATGACCAACGGCGCGCCGGCCCACGCCAAGGGCATTGCCGCGTTGCCCAGCAACAGCACTGGCCAATGCCAAAGATAGAGCGAGTACGAGATCTTGCCGATGAACAGGCCGATGCGGCGCAAAGGCAATGGCACCGGCCGGTCGCTTTCGTGATTGAACGCAAGGATAAAAAATGCCGCACCAAGGCAGGGTATCAGCGCATGCAAGCCTGGAAAGTGCGTCTCCGCCGTAAAGGTCACAACAGGGACCAGCATCAGCGCGGCTCCAGCGGCGGCGCAGGCGCAACGCCAACCGAAGCTCGACGGCGACCATCGATGCGCAAATAGAACCAGGCCGCCAATGAGGAACTCCCAGGCACGCAGCGGCGACAGATAGAATGCGGCAGGTCCTAATCCCTTGATCAGCAACTCGTCGGCAACGCAGAGCGCGAGAGTCGCGAACAGCAAAAGGCCGATCGAGACACGCGAAGTCGGATCGCGAAAGCTCTTGCTCCACAGCCAGGTCAGAAACGGAAAGATGAAATAGAACTGCTCCTCGACGGACAGCGACCAAGTGTGGATCAACACCTTGCCGATCGTCGGAAAATCGAAATAGCCGGTATTGAACCAGAAGAAGATGTTCGACGAGAACAGCAGCGTCGCGCCGGCGCTTCCGAAGAAGGTTCGGTAGTCGTCCGGCGGAGCAAGGAACCAAGATGCCGCGCCGGTGACAACAATCATTACGTAGAGCGCGGGCAGCAAGCGCCGCGCCCGGCGATCGTAGAATGTCCAGAACGAGAATGTGTTGGCGTGCAGGCCGGCCCAGATCAAGCGGGAGATCAGATAGCCAGAGATGACGAAGAAGATATCGACGCCGATGAAGCCGCCGCCGAAGCCCGGGATGTCATAATGAAACGCAACGACGGAAACGACGGCAACCGCACGCAGGTAGTCGATATCGGCACGGAACGGTAGCTGCATGCGGCGAACGGTCTCGAAATCCCACCAGCAGAAGCGCGCAAATCGCAGCTCCACCTGATGGTACCGCTTACACAATCAGCAACATACAGCAATGAAAAATGGTCAATTGAAATCGATCGATTCAGGTTTACGGGCCGACAGATGCGAGAGCGCCACAACTGTTGCCGATAGGTCGATTTCTTGTCGTATAATCAACCGGCGCGCTATCCGCGCGAGGTTCCGCGGCGCCAGAAGCTAGCCCGCGGCCAGGCGCACGCCGGCGCGCAGGAATTTCTGCGGATCGACCGCCTCGCCATCGATGCGGGTCTCATAATGCAGATGCGGGCCGGTCGAGCGGCCGGTCGAGCCGACCTGGCCGATGACGTCGCCGATCTTGACCTGCTGGCCGACCTTGACGTTGATCTCGGAGAGATGGCCGTAGCGGGTGACGAGCCCGTTGCCATGGTCGACCTCGACCATGCGGCCATAGCCGCCGGCCCAGCCGGCATTGGTCACCTTGCCATTGGCGGTGACGCGGACAGGATCGCCCGTCTGGGCGCGGAAATCGAGCCCGGGATGCATCGCCGGCGCGGCCGAGGAATGGATCGGTGCGCACGCCGAAGCCTGATGTGAATTCGACCTCGCCGACCACAGGCTTGCGATAGGGCACCTGCGCCAAAGTCCGGTTCATGCGCTCGACCTGGGCGCGGGTGATGTTGATGCGCGTCAGCTGGCGCTCGAACGGACCGGCATTGGCCGTCAGCTTCACCGGAATGAACGGGCCGCCCATCGGCGGGCCCTTCGGCGTGGCGGCGTCGAGCTGCGCCATGTCGAGGCCGAGATCGGAGATCACGCCGCGCATCCGGCGCAGCTTCGATTCCATGCTTTCCTCGGCCGAGTTGAGCGTCGCGATCTGGCGCTGCTCGACCTGGTCGAGCGAGCGCTGCAGCCGCGTCAGCGCGGTGTCGACTCCGGCGAGCTTGGTCGACGGGTTGGCCTGCGCGCTGGCGAGCATCGGCGCTGCGCGATTCCAGCCGCGCCTCGCGGTCCGGCGGCGCCGCGAAGATCACGGTGTCACTGATCGGCGACGGCTTCGGTGTCGAGGCATTGTTGAAGCGAGGTGGGATCGGAGACGACGGGCGCACGCGGCACCGACGCCTGCGGGCGGATCGAGCCGGTGATGTCGGACATGCTGCCGAGCGTGGCGGCGCGGCCTTCGAGCGCTGCCTGCCGCTTCACGATCTGGTCGAGCTTCTGGTCGAACTGCTCCTGGTCCAGCAGCTGGCGGCTGGTGGCGCGGTCGACCTTGGCGCGCAGCTCGGCGATGCGGTCCTCGTAGGAATATTGCATCTCCGCCTGGCGGGCGATCAACCGCGTCAGCACGTCGTCGCGGAACGCGAAATAGGTCGCGGTCGCCGCCGACCAGATGCCGAGCAGCGAGACGGTGCCGACCACGATCCAGAACACCACCGGCCCGAACCGGACCTGCTTGCCGGCATGGACCAACGTGTAGCCGTCCGAGGACTGCGCAGGCGGCGGAGGCGCAGCATGAGTGACCGAGCCGCGGCGCGGCACGGTGCGGCCGCGATCATGAGAATGATGTTGGGGATACTCGGCATACTGGCCGGAACGATGCGACATCGGCACTCCCGCGCCGGTCGGAGCATGTGTTCCTTACGGCCTCGTTGGTCGAGCGCGATTTGACCCGTGCATGGTTAATTTTTCCCCAATGGAACACGTCAGGCTTTTAAAGCGCGCGGGCGGCGGCGAGCACGGTCTCGGCATGGCCATCGACTTTCACATTGCGCCAGATCTTGGCGATCCGGCCGTCGTTGCCGATCAGGATCGTGCTCCTGATGACGCCGAGGAACTTGCGGCCATATAAGGACTTTTCGCCCCAGACGCCGTAGGCCTCGAGCATCTCGTGGTGCGAATCCGAGAGCAGGGGAACGGCGAGCTGATGCTTGTCGCGGAAGCTGTCCTGGGCCTTGACGCTGTCGGCGGAGACGCCGAGCACCGTAGTTCCGCTGGTGGCAAATTCCTCACGTAATCGGCTGAAATCGATCGCCTCACGAGTGCAGCCCGGCGTGTTGGCCTTGGGATAGAAGAACAGCACCAGCTTGCGGCCGGCATAATCGGCCAGCCGGACGGTGGCGCCACCATCGCGGGGCAAAGTGAAGTCCGGCGCCATGGTGCCTTCCTGTAGAGTCGCAGCCGGATCGGCGCCCGATTCGGTGCTGCGACCCGTAGTCGCCGGTGGTCTCGCGCGTTTGGCGGCGGGCTTCGAAGCAGCTACACTGCGTGCAGGCGTCTTCGTTCCGGTTTTCGCGGACGTGGCCTTGGCCGGACGCTTCGCCGCGGTGGTGGTCTTCGCTTTGGACGTGGCTTTGGGATGTGCTGCGACCTTCGTTCCCGTTCGCGCGCCGGCGGCGCTGGAATGCGAGGCTTCGGCGGATCGCTTGACAGATCGGCTGGCCGTGCTCTTGGAGGATTTCTTGCGCGATTCCTTTGACATACGCCTTCCTTTCGTCGCTTTCGGCAGATCAATCATTGGGGTATTTCGCATCTTGTCCGGTGCGCCGGAATCGACGGGGCCGCTGGGCAAGTCTGACGGGCCCGGGCTATGGTGACAAGAAATTCGACGCACCGTCCGGCAGGCTGAAGCGAGCCGGACGCGCCCGACGACGAGCAACAGGATCAATCGAGGATTGGGAGCGATGCCGGCCAAGGAGCGCTCGTTATCTGTCGACGGGCGAGGCCAAGCGGACCATCAAGCCGGGCATCAGACCGGCATCACTCCATCTGAATTCGACATCAGGCGCCGGCACCGAGAGGCAATGGCAAGGCATACGTCTCCCCACAGACCCAATTCGCATGCAAGCGCTCCGTCCGGGGCGTGGGAGGACGACGACTCACATTATGACTATTCGGATCATGACCGTTCGGATCACGACTATGATCATGAGCACGACGAGGCGGCGCATCGTCGCACGCGTCGGCTGCTGGGCGGCGGCTCCAGGGCGCGCGGCGGCTTGCCGCGCCGCGCCGGCACGGTGCGCCGCTGGATGAGCCGTTCGCGCTGGATCAGCCGGTTCGCGTTGTCGCTTATGCTTTTGGTGGCGGTGTTCGCACTGAGCTTCGCCGCGCTGTGGTGGCGACTTGGCACCGGCCCGATCAATCTCGACATGGCGACGCCGTGGCTCGCTGCAGCGATCGAGGACAACATTGGCCACGGCAACACCGTCGAGGTCGGCGGCACCCAGATCGAGCGGGCCGGGCGTATTCGGATCGCGGTGCGCATCCGCGACATTATCGTGCGCGACCAGGACCACGCCGTGGTGGCGAGCGCGCCGAAGGCCGAAGTGCGGCTGTCAGGTGCCGCGCTGCTGATGGGCAGGCTGCGCGCCGAGAGCCTCAAACTGGTCGATGCCGAGCTTGCGGTGCGCATCACGCCCGACGGCACCGTGACCGTCTCCACCGGCGACACCTCTAAGCCGCTCGCCACCGGCGTGGCGTCCAAGCGCGCTGCCGGCCTGCCGCCGACCTTTGCGCCGCCGGCCGGAGCCGCGTCGGCACCGGCCAGGACGCCCGGCATCCCGACGCCGCAGATCAACATGCAGGTGCCGCTCGGCGCCGGCTCCGTTCCGGTGCCGACCAGCGGCACGCAAAACGGGGTGCTCGCCGGCCTCGACTGGCTCGACAGCCTGAGCCTGACCGGGCTCGACGGCCAGAACCTCAACGAGATCGGCCTGAAGAACGGCGTGCTGGTGGTCGACGACCAGCAGCGCGGCAACAAATGGACCTTCGAGAACATCAGCCTCAGCATGCGCCGGCCCTCCGGCGGCGGCGTGGCGGTGAGCCTCGGCGAAGAGGGGGCCAAGCCCTGGTCGCTGAAGGTGCTGGTCGGGGCGCCGGAAAACGGCGTGCGCACCTTCGATATCAAGGCCGACAAGGTCTCGACCAGCAACATCCTGCTGGCGCTGCGGCTCAAGGACCTGACCTACATGGCCGACCTGCCCATGTCCGGCGAGATCAAGGGCGAGCTCGGCCGCGACGGCCTGCCGACCTATCTGAGCGGCAAGGTCGCGGTCGGTGCCGGCAATATCATCGACACCGACACGCCCGACTATCCGATGGCGATCGATTCTGCCGAGCTGAGCCTGGAATGGGACTCCAACCGCCGCGTGCTGGTGGCGCCGTTCAAGATCATCTCCGGCGCCAACCGGATCACCTTGCTGGCTCACCTCGAGCCGCCGAACGACGTGGCCAACGATTGGCGACTTGGCTTTTCCGGCGGCACCATCGTGCTCGCCGGCATCGACAGCGAGCCGCCGCTGATCTTCAACCGGATCTCGGTCAATGTCCGCTTCGACACTGCGGGCAAGCGCGTGCTACTTACGCAGGCTGATATCAGCAATGGCGAGATCGGCGTCGCCGGGACTGGCAGCGTGGAGTATTCCGGCGAGCCGCAGCTGAAGCTCGGCTTCGTCGGGACGCCGATGTCGGCCTCCGCCCTGAAACGGATCTGGCCGACCCTGATCGTGCCGGAGGTGCGCGCCTGGGTGATCGAGCGCGTCGAGCGCGGCTCGCTGCAGCGGCTCGACGTCGCCGTCAATTCGCCGGTGAAGAACCTGCCGCGCAAGGGCCCGCCGATCCCGGAGGACGGCCTCGACGTCAACATCGCCGCCACGGGCGTCACTTTGCGTCCGGTCGACGGATTGCCGTCGGTGCGCGACGCGGATCTGCACGCGCATGTCAACGGCAAGACTGCGACCGTCAATATCGGGCAGGGCGCGGCCGACACGCCGGCCGGCCGCAAGCTCAACTTCTCCGACGTCGTGTTCGAAGTGCCGGACATGGCGCCGAAGCCGCCGCCGGCCAAGCTCAGGATGCATGTCGACGGGCCGATCGCTGCCGCCGCCGAGGTGCTCGCCTCGGATCGGCTGAGCGACCTCGCGACGCCGCTCGATCCCAACACCACCAAGGGCACGTTCCAGGCCGCGATCAGTCTCGGCATGCCGGTGAAAGGCGAATTGTCCAAGACCGACACGACCTACGCGGTCAACGCCGAGCTCAACGGCTTCTCCGCCGACAAGCTGGTGATGAATCAGAAGCTCGAGGCCAATCAGCTCAAGGTCGCGGCCAACAATCAGGGCTATCAGGTCAAGGGCGACGTCAAGATCAACGGCCAGCAGGCCTCGCTCGACTATCGCAAGCCTGCCGACGGCGATGCGGATATCAAGCTGCAGGCGACATTGGATGATGCCAGCCGTGCCCGCTTCGGCGTCGACCTCGGCTCCGCGGTGACCGGCAACATTCCGCTGAAGCTGAACGGCAAGATCGCCTCCAGCAGCGATCATGACAGCAAGCTCGGCGTCGAGGCCGATCTCACCCAGCTCAAGCTCGACAATGTGTTGCCGGGCTGGGTCAAGCTGGCCGGCAAGTCCGGCAAGGCAACCTTCAACGTGGTGCCGAAGCCGCAATCGACGCGGTTCGAAGACATCGTGATCGAAGGCGGCGGCGCTTCAATCAAGGGCTCGCTGGAAGTCGATCAGAACGGCGAGCTGATGAACGTCAACTTTCCGACCTATGCACCGTCCGAGGGCGACAAGACCCAGCTCAAGGCCGAGCGCGGCCAAGACGGCGTGCTCAAGGTGACGCTGCGCGGCGACGTGTTCGACGGCCGCGGCTTCATCAAGTCGGCGATGTCCGGCACCAGCGGCAAGGACGCCGACAAGAGCAAGTCGAAGCCGCTCGACATGGACGCCGACGTGAAATTAGGGGCGATCGCCGGCTTCAACGGCGAGGCGCTCCGCAGTATCGATCTCAAGTTGTCCCGCCGCGGCGGCGCCTTCAAGAGCTTCAACCTGACCGGCAAGCTCGGACGCGATACGCCCGTCACTGCGGACCTGCGCTTCGGCCGCGATACGCCGGCGACGGCAGATCTGCGCAATAGCCGGCGGCTTGGCCGTGAGATCATTTATCTGCAGACCAACGATGCCGGCGCGTTCCTGAACTTTACCGACACCTACACCAAGGTCACCGGCGGTCAACTCGAGCTGGCGATGGAGCCGCCGACATCCGATTCCAGCCCGAAGGAAGGGCTGATCAACATCCGCAATTTCACCGTCAAGGGCGAGCAGGCGCTTGATCGCGCGGTCGCCGGCGGCGGCGCCAATGGCGGGCAGGGCATCGGCTTCACGGCGATGCGGGCGGAGTTCACCCGGCAGACCGGACTGCTCTCGGTGCGGGACGGCATCGTGCAGGGGCCGATGATCGGGCTGACCATCGAAGGCAACATCGACTACAACAACAACCAGGTGCGGATGAGCGGCACCATCATTCCGGCCTACGGGCTGAACAACATCGCCGGCCAGATTCCGTTCTTCGGCCTGCTGCTCGGCAACGGCAACAAGGAAGGCCTGATCGGCGTGACCTATGAGGTGGTCGGCACGCCCGGCAAGCCGGTGGTGCGCGTCAATCCGATCTCGGCGATGGCGCCCGGCGTGTTCCGCAACATCTTCCAGTTCAACACCGGCAAGCAGCAGCCCGGCACGACGCCGCCGGCGGACGTGGCGCCGAACAACTGAGCGGATGCCGCGCCGTTTCGCAATGCGGCAGTCCATCCGCTGTCGAGCCAGCCGGAGCTGCTGCTGACCTGGTCGTGATTGCATGACCGAAAAGGTTGAAAGCTGCCTGTTGACAGGCCGTTCTTCCGCGCGTTTGATCTATGGCACGGGGATTGCGATCTCCCCGCGAGGCGACATGCCCAAGAATCGCGTCCTGATCATCAAGGGCGCAACATGTCATCATACACCTCGATTTCCCCCGACAAGCTATTTCGTCTGATCGGCACGCCGAGCGCGCCGGCACTCATCGATGTCCGCATCGACGAAGACTTCGACGCGGACCCGCGTCTCATTCCAGGCGCGTTGCGGCGTTCGCATCGCGACGTGAACGACTGGGCCTCGAGCCTCTCAGGCCGATCCGTTGTCGTGACCTGTCACAAGGGACAGAAGCTGAGCGAGGGCACGGCCGCCTGGCTCCGTCATGGCAATATCGCCGCCGAGATCCTCGAAGGAGGTCAGGCCGCATGGAACGCGGCCGGCCTGCCGACCGTTGCCGCCGACAAGATTCCGAAGCGGGATGGCCGCGGTCGCACATTATGGGTGACGCGCGCGCGGCCGAAGATCGACCGCATCGCCTGTCCATGGCTGATCCGCCGCTTCGTCGATCCGACCGCAGTCTTCCTGTTCGTCGCGCCGTCCGAGGTCGAAGCCGTAGCGGACCGGTTCGAGGCTACTCCTTTCGATATCGAGCACGTCTTCTGGAGCCATCGCGGCGAGTTCTGCACGTTCGACGTGATGGTCATGGAATTCGGCCTGTCGATGCCGTCGCTCGAACGCCTCGCGACGATGGTGCGAGCGGCCGACACCGCGCGCCTCGATCTCTCGCCGGAGGCAGCTGGCCTTCTGGCCGCATCGCTCGGCCTGTCGCGCATGTACGACGACGATCTGGAGCAGCTGAACGCCGGCATTGCGCTCTATGACGCCTTCTATCGCTGGTGCCGGGACGCCACCAAGGAAACTCACAACTGGCCGACCAACAAGGTCAAGCCGTGACCCGCGGAGGCCTGCGCGAATGCAGGCCGGCGGACGGCGCACCTGTCGCACCAATGCCGTCGGCAGTCTTCCGACCGACGAGGCGGCCATCCACGGATGGGAGCAGGACGAACTAAGACGATCCAAACATCATGGAGGCGTACATGCGCAAGACTCTCTGGGCCGCGGCTTCGATTGTCTCGGCTATTCTGATCACGGCTGGGGACGCGCAGAAAATCGACTGGCAGATTTTCACCGAGCCGTTCGTTTCTTCGGCGCGCGCGCAGGATATCGATTGGCAGAAGGTCGATGAAATTCTCGGCCGCAAGCCCGCCGTCGGCGGCGACGTCCATCGCTACGGCTTTCCGCGCACCGATCTGTCGGTGAACCTGGACGGCGTATCGATCAAGCCGGCTTTGGCACTCGGCGGCTGGGTCGCGTTCAAGCCGATGCATGGCGGCGCCATGGTCATGGGCGACCTGGTGCTGCTGGATACCGAGATCAACCCGGTGATGGCCAAGATGATCGCGAACGGCCTCGAGATCACCGCCGTTCACAACCACCTGCTGCGCGCCAACCCGGAGACCTTCTACATGCATGTGGCCGGGCACGGTGATCCGGTGAAGCTTGCGACCGCCATCCATGATGCGCTGGCCGAGAGCAAGACGCCGCTTACCGTCGCCGCTGCGACGGCGCCGCCGCCAGCCGTCGATCTGGATACGGCGCAACTCGATCAGATCATCGGCGTGAACGGTCAGGCGAACGGAGGTGTCTATCAGTTCAACGTGCCGCGCCGCGATCCGATCACGCAGGACGGCATGCAACTCAGTCCGGTCGGGCCGATGGGCGTCGCCATCGGCATCAACTTCCAACCGACCGGCGGCGGCAAGGCGGCGATCACCGGTGATTTCGTTCTCAGCGGCGACGAAGTGAATCCGGTGATCGTGGCGCTCCGGACCCACGGCATCGAGGTGACGGCGCTCCACAGCCACATGCTGGACGAGCAGCCGCGTCTTTTCTTCATGCACTTCTGGGCCAACGACGACGCTATCCAGCTTGCGAAGGGACTTCGCGCTGCCCTCGACAAGACGGCCAGCACGAAGAGCTGAGGACGGGAAGGCGGCCTACGATGACGACGAGTGAGGCGATCGAAAGCGGGCGGATCGGCGAGCTGGTCCGCTACTTCCTGCGGCTGGGTTGCCTTGGCTTCGGCGGGCCGGTCGCGCTCGTCGGGCAGATGGAGCGCGAGCTCGTCAACGACAGGAAATGGCTCACCAAGGAGCAGATGCGCGAAGCCATCGCCATCTGCCAGTCGCTGCCGGGACCCCTTGCAATCCAGGTCGGCATTTACGTTTCCTATCTGCGCGGCGGCTTCTGGGGCGCCTGGGCGGGCGGCTGGGCTTTCATCCTGCCGAATTTCGCCATCGTCGCCGCTCTCGGCGCTGTCTACGTCTACCTAGGAGACCTCAAGGCCGTCACGGGCGTCTTCTACGGCGTCAGTCCCGCGGTTATCGCGCTGATCCTGCATTCCTGCTATCGGCTTGCCAAGCTCGGCATGGAGGATCGGCTGCAATGGCTGATCGCCGCGGTCTGTCTGGCCGTGACGGTCATTCTCCAAGCCGAGGTCGCGCTGCTGTTCATCGGCGCCGGCATCGTCGGCATTCTCTGGTACGGCAGCCTGATCCGGAAAACACCCGCCGCGTTCTCCGTGACGGCTCCCGTACTGGCGCAGCTCGCGCCGCAGACGTCGAGCTCGATCCTCGGCAAGCTGCTGCTGTTCTTCCTCAAGGCAGGGTCTCTAACCTTCGGCAGCGGGCTGGTGATCGTGCCGTTCCTCGAGCAAGGGCTGGTCCAGCAGTTCGGTTGGCTCGACCAGCGTCAGTTCCTGATCGCGGTCGCGATCGGCATGATCAGCCCCGGGCCGGTCGTCATCACCGCGACCTTCGTCGGCTATCTGGTCGCCGGCTTCTGGGGTTCGCTGGTCTCGACCGTCGGAATCTTCCTGCCATCATTCCTGTTCGTGCTGATCGCCGCGCCGCTGCTCGCGCGGCATCGCGCCAACCCGAACGTGCAGGGGTTCGTCAAGGGCGCCTATGCGGCTGCGATCGGAACCATCCTCGGCGCCTGCATCCTGCTCGGTCGCATTGCGATCGGCGATTGGTTGACGGCATTGATCGGGATCGCTTCGCTCGCGATCCTGTTCCGATGGAAGGTCAACAATCCGCTGTTGATTGCTGCCACCGCCGTCGTGGGCCTGATCGCGTATCCGATCCTGCAGCCGGCATGGGTGATGGTGCGCTAGAACTCGCCTGCTCTTTGCCAGCCGACAATTTCGAAGGCTTATCGAGGCGAAGCGAAGCCGATCAGAAGGAATCCGCCAGCTCGATCTCGCGGCGAAGCGCGGTGATCCGTGCCGCGGCCTCGTCGGCAGTGAGACCCTCTGCGAATTGCTTGGGCTGATAAGCTTCGACCGACAGCGCGCGCAGCGTCGCGGCTTGTCCGCGGGTCATCGGCTTGTCGAGACGGTCGGGGTAGCTGGCATAGGTCATGGGGAAACTCCGCTCTCTGATCCGGTCCTGCGATTTTTGTCTTGCATTTATGTTCTTATTTTGTTCTCATTGCCTGCCAATTGCAAGAGGCTCGCCATGGACAACAAGATCAATAAAATCCGTAAGGAAATCAGCGCTCTCAGAGCCAAAATGCTGGAAATGCAGGGTTTGATGCAGGCCGAGATGGCCGACGACCGGGATTGCACGGCGACTGCGACGAGGCTGATGGCCCAGCGGATGGAGATGGCCGAGCTCGTCCGCGAGCGAAAGGCGCTCGGCGACGGGGCGCTGATCGCACCCGAGGCCCGGAAGCTTCACCTCGTTCGCGGTTAGGCGAGGCCGCGGCATTGGTTTCGCTCACGCCGAGATCAGGCGCGTGAGCGGTATCATCGCGGGGTGCGCCTGCCGGCCCTAGCCGTTCAGGTCGCCTCCGTTGACGGATTCTGGATTGCTCCGATGCGTCCGCCCTTCGCAATGACGGCGATCGCCTAAGCGGCGCGCACGCCTGCGAGGAAGGTGTTCACCTCGCTTGCGAGCTGCTCGGCCTGCTTGGAGAGGTTGGAGGCTGCCGTCAGCACCTGGCCTGCCGCGTGGCCGGTTTCGTTGGCGGCGCTGGAGACGCCGCCGATATTGGCGGTGACGTCGCGCGTCGCCTCCGCCGTCTGCGTCACGTTGCGCGCGATCTCGGCGGTGGCCGCGCCCTGTTCTTCGATGGCGGCCCCGATGGCGACGGCAATCGTGCCGACCTCCTCGATGGTCGAGGTGATGCCGTCGATGGCGCCGACCGCTTCCTTGGTGGCGCTCTGGATCTGGGCGATGCGCTCGCCGATCTCCTGCGTGGCCTGCGCGGTCTGGCCGGCCAGCGTCTTCACTTCCGACGCGACGACAGCAAAGCCGCGTCCGGCCTCACCGGCGCGCGCCGCCTCGATGGTGGCATTGAGCGCGAGCAGGTTGGTCTGTTCGGCGATGCTCGAGATCAGCTCAGCGACGTGCTCGATTTGCTGGGCGCCGTCGGACAGCGCGCGCACGATGGTGTCGGTGCGCCGCGCACTCTCGACCGCGCGTCCCGTCACCTCGGCGGATTGCGCGACCTGGCGGCTGATCTCAGTAATCGAGGAGGACAGCTCCTCCGCCGCGCTGGCGACGGTCTGCACCCGCGTGCTGGCCTGGTTCGCGGCGGTGCTGACCGCGATGGCGCGATGATTGGTGCTCTCGGCGGTGCCGCTCATCGACTGCGCGGTGGATTTCGAGCGCGCCTGCGCCGCAGGCCATCTGTGCTACGAGCTGGCCGACCGAGGCGTCGAAGCGGTCGGCAAGCGTGATCAGGGCCTCGCGCTTCTCGGCCTCGCCGCGCTGCTTGCTGACGGCCTGCTCCTGCTCGAGCGTGCGCGCGGTGATCGCGGTCCGCCGCAGCACGTCGAGCGTCTCGGCCATGCGGCCGATCTCGTCGCCGCGATCGGTCTCGGCGACCGGCGTCTCCAGCGCGCCGCCGGCGATGCCTTGCATCCGGTCCTTCAGACGGCCGAGCCCGCCGACCACATCGCGCGAGATCAGCCACGATAGAGCTGCGAGCAACAGCGTCAGGCCGCCGCCGATCGTACCAAGGCGCAAGAGTAGGGCGTTCACGTCGGCATCGATATCGTCGACATAGACGCCGTAGGTCACGTAAATGTCCCACGGCGCAAACTGCCGTGCATAGGCGACCTTGCGGATCGCAACCTTCTGGCCCGGACGCGGGAAGTGATAGCTCGAGATGCCGCCTTCGGGGCCGGAGCGAGCGGCCTTCATCTGCAGATCGGCAATGACGTTGCCGTCGGCATCCTTCGCACCTGACGGGCGGCCCTCGACTTGCGGATTGGCGTAGTTCAAGAGGCTCGTGGAGTCGGCCTCATAGACGATCGGATAGCCCTGGTTGCCGTTGAAGACCATGCCGCGGCCGCGCAGGCGGAACTGGCTCTTTGCTTCTGCCAGCGTCATCTTGCCGGCGGCCACTTCCGTCTGCAGCGTCTGCGCCATGCCGATCATCATGTCGACAGCGGTGCGCATCTGCGCGACGCGGTCTTCCAGCATGCGCCGTTCGCTGAGCCAGGACGCGACAGCGACGATCGCCAACACGGTCAGCGCTGCGAGCACGACCATGCTCGCGAGCTTGGTGCGGATCTTGAAATGGCTGAGCAAAGTCATGGCGTCCTCGTGCGTATCTTTTGCCGATGGGGTAACGCCAAACCTGCTTACCAATGGTGAATAGAACGGCAAGCCGCGACATCCCGTCGCGAATTGCAGCCATGCGAACTAATTACGAAGCGCAGGAACAACCAGGAAGGAAATCATTCCGAGCACGACAGTGACCAGCGCTAGGACAATCAGCCAATTGTAACTATGCGTGACGTCGTGAATGACGCCGCCGCCCCAGGAACCAAGCGCGGAACCTAATCCGCTGCCGATCGTGATCGTGCCGTAGATGGTTCCGACCTGCTTGCCCCTGAATATCTTCATGGCGGTGGCCGCGAGCAGCGGACCGCGCGAACCGATCGTGCTGCCGAAGCAGACGACGAAGCCGGTCAGCAGCCAGAAGTTCGGCGACCATTGCAGCGCCCACAGCATCAGGATGCCGAGCAGCGAGAGCGCATAGGCGAACAGCACCGACGGCCGGCGGCCGATCAGTCCGTCGAGCCAGGACACGCCGAGCATGCCGACCAGCAGCACCACGCCGGAGAAGCCCCAGGCGGTCGCCGCTTGCAATGGTGGGAAGCCGACATCGATCAGATAGGCGACCGCCTGCGGCGCGATCGCGTACATGCCGATCGCGGTGAAGAAGAAGGTGGCGAACAGCGCCCAGAACGCGTGATGACGCATCGCGGCGACGAGCGTCCAGCCGTCGTCGGCGAGCTCGTCGCCGAGCTTGCGGACCACGTGCGGCGCGCCGCTTGCAAATAGCCGCCATGGCAGCAGCAACAGTGGAACTAATAAGGCGAGCGCGGTCACGCCGAACAGCCGATAGGTGGCTGGCCAGCCGACGCGCTCGATCAGGACTTGCGAGGCGGGCAACAGGATCAGGACGCCGGCTCCGGTAGCCGAGTAGATCACGGCCATCGCAGTCGGCAGCTTGGGTCCGAACCAGCGGCCGAGCAGGATCGAGTTCGGCACGTTACCGATCAGCGCGACGCCGGCGCCGACGCACAGGCCGAGGCTGAGCCGGAATTGCCAAAGCTGCTGCGCGACCGAGGCGATCAGGAAGGCGCTGCCGAGCAGCAGCAAGCCCAGCGCATAGACCGCGCGTGGTCCCGAACGATCGAACAGGCGGCCGACCAGTGGCGCGGCGAGGCCGCCGACCAACGCCGCCAGCGAGTAGATCGAGACCACTTGGCCGCGATCCCAACCGAAGCTTTCGGAGATCGGCTTCAGGAAGACAGTGAAGCTCTCGGCGAGGCCGCGACCGAGCACGGACAATGCAAAGCATAAGACCAGCACGGCCAGCGCCACGCGCGCCAGGGTGGGCTGCGGAGCCGCACTTTCGTCCTCCCGTAACGCGTCTGCTTTCATGCGCATCAGGGAGCGCGTTTCTGCGCTCCCTGACAAGCAGCGAAAACCGAATGCGGCTATGCGGGCTTGACCAGCACGTGACGCTTGCGGCCGAACGACAGCTTGATGACGCCTTCCGCAGTCAGGTCCCTCTGCGTCAGCACCATCTTCTCGTCGGTGACGACGGCATCGTTGACGCGCAGGCCGCCGCCTTTGATCTGCCGCCGCGCTTCGCCGTTGGAGGCGACGAGGCCGGCCTTGACGAAGGCGTTGAGCACGCCGACTCCAGCTTCAAGTTCGGCGGACGGAATTTCAACTGTCGGCAGATTCTCGGCGATGGCGCCTTCCTCGAAGGTACGCCGCGCGGTCTCGGCGGCGGTGCGTGCAGCCTCCGCACCGTGCAGCAGTGTGGTGGCGGCATCCGCCAGCGCCTTCTTGGCCTCGTTGATCTCGGCACCCTGCAGGCTTGCGAGTTTCTCGATCTCGTCGAGCGGCAGCGTGGTGAACAGCTTCAGGAAGCGCGCGACGTCGGCATCCTCGGTGTTGCGCCAGTACTGCCAGAAATCATACGGGCTGCACTGGTCGGCGTTGAGCCAGATCGCGCCCTGCGCGGTCTTGCCCATCTTGGCGCCGGACGCGGTCGTGAGCAGCGGCGTCGTCAGCGCGAAAAGCTGCGGCGTGCCCATGCGGCGGCCAAGGTCGACGCCGTTGACGATGTTGCCCCACTGGTCCGAGCCGCCCATCTGCATGCGGCAGCCGACACGTCGCGACAGCTCGACGAAATCATAGGCCTGGCAGACCATGTAGTTGAACTCGATGAAGCTCATCTCCTGCTCGCGCTCGAGCCGGAGCCGCACCGAATCCATGGTCAGCATGCGGTTGACGGAGAAATGCCGGCCGATATCGCGCAGCATCTCGATCCAGTTCAGCTTGGTCAGCCATTCCGCATTGTCGAGCATGACGGCGTCGGTGGCGCCGTCGCCGTACCGCAGCACCTTGGCGAACACGGTGCGGATCGAAGCCTTGTTGGCCTCAATCTCCGCGACCGTGCGCATCGCGCGGGTCTCGTCCTTGCCGGAGGGATCGCCGACCATGGTGGTACCGCCGCCCATCAGGGTGATCGGCTTGTTGCCGGTCTGCTGCAGCCAGTGCAGCATCATCATGGTCAGGAAGTTGCCGATGTGCAGCGACGGCGCGGTGCAGTCATAGCCGACGTAAGCCGTGGCTTCGCCCTTGGCCGCGAGCGCGTCCAGGCTGTCGAAGTCCGAGCATTGATGAATGAACCCGCGGCTCTGCAGGACGTTGAGGAAATCAGACTTGAAGGTAGTCATGTATCGACGACTCTGGCGATTCTCGTTTACGCTGATTGCCGCAAGTCGCAGGCGCAGCCGGCGTCCCCAGGGTTCGCCACGCCGCGGGGTGGCGGCGGCCGCCGGCGCGAACGGTGTGGCATTATAAGATGCGCTGCTCTTGTACAAGCTGGCGGGACCTCAAATCGGCCGTACTTGGCACGCACGGCGAGGTCCCATGGCAATGATCTTGACCACGCTCGGGCTGATGAGCGGCACGTCGCTGGACGGGGTCGACGTGGCGCTGCTTGAAACCGACGGCCGGCAGATCAAGGCGTTTGGGCCCACCGGATACCGGCCCTATGCCACGGGCGAGCGCAGCGTACTGCGCCAGGCGCTGGCCGAAGCCGTGAACCTCGCGACGCGCGAGGCGCGCCCAGGCGTGCTGCGCGAGGCCGAGCGGGCGGTCACAGTTGCTCATGCCGAGGCGGTCGCCGCCTTCCTGGCACAGCACCGCCTGACCGCCGAGCACATCGATATCGTCGGCTTCCACGGCCAGACCGTGCTGCATCGGCCGGAGCGCCGGCTTACGGTTCAGATCGGCGATGCACAGGCGCTGGCAAAGGCGATCCATATCCCGGTGATGCATGATTTCCGCGCCGCCGACGTCGAGGCTGGCGGGCAGGGCGCACCGTTCGTTCCGGTCTATCACCGGGCGCTGGCGCAATCGCTGCAACGTCCGGGGCCGATCGTGGTCGCCAATGTCGGCGGCGTCTCCAACATCACCTATATCGATGGCGACACCACGTTGATCGCCTGCGATACCGGTCCCGGCAACGCGCTGCTCGACGACTTCATGTTCCGAACCATCGGCCAGCCTTTCGACCAGGACGGCCGCATGGGAGGGCAGGGCACGGCCGATGAGGCATGGGTGGCGGAGGCGCTGAAGCTGCCGTTCTTCGCCGCGCCACCGCCGAAATCGCTCGACCGCAATGATTTTGCCGCGCTGAAGCTCGGCAATATGGCGCCGGCCGATGGCGCGGCGACATTGACCGCCTTCACCGCGGCGGCGCTGGCGCGCGTCGTGCCGCTGCTGCCGAAGCCGCCTGCGAGCTGGATCATCTGTGGCGGCGGTGCCCGCAACCTCACCCTGATGCGGATGCTGCGCGAGCGGCTGGCACCGGCCACGGTCGAAGCAGCCGACGCGCTCGGCTGGTCGGCGGATGCGATCGAGGCGCAGGCCTTCGGCTTTCTCGCCGCGCGCGGCATGAAGGGCCTGCCGCTCAGCTATCCCACCACGACCGGTGTGCCGATGCCGATGACCGGCGGGGTGATGGCGCGGCCTTGAATGATGCAAGCGCATGGATCTTGACGGTTGGATGCGGATGCATGTAGTTTAATGCATCTGCATGAAACGAGCAAGGACTGCCATGGCCGCGATGCTGAAGCTGATTAGCCACAAGCTCTGCCCCTATGTGCAGCGCGCCGTGATCGCGCTGAACGAAAAGGGCGTCCCGTTCGAGCGGATCGATATCGATCTCGCCGAGAAGCCAGGCTGGTTTCTGAAAATTTCGCCGCTCGGCAAGGTGCCTGCGCTGTCGGTCGCGACCGACGGCGGCGAGGTGACGTTGTTCGAAAGCAACGTGATCTGCGAGTACCTCGAGGAGACGCAAGCGGGCGCCAAGCTGCATCCGGCGGACGCGCTGACGCGGGCCCGGCATCGCGCCTGGATGGAATTCGGCTCTGCGATCCTGTCCGATCTCTGGGGCCTGGAGACCACGACGGACGCCGCGGTTTTCGAGTCCAAGCGGCAGGCGCTGACAGCCAAGTTCGCCCGTGTCGAAGATGCGCTTGGCGATGGACCGTTCTTCGCCGGCCATAGCTTCAGCCTGGTCGACGCGGTGTTCGCGCCGATCTTTCGCTATTTCGAGGTGTTCGATGCGTACGGAGATCTCGGCATCTTCGCCGCAACGCCCAAGGTGCGGATGTGGCGCGAGGCGCTGGTACAGCGGCCGAGCGTCAAGGCGGCGGTGGGAGCTGATTATCCGGTGTTGCTGCGCGCCTTTCTGGAGCGCCACGACGCCTATCTGCTGAAACAGGCGGCGTGAGGGGGAAGGCCGCTCCCGAAGACCGGATCTGTGGGGTGGGCAAAGGCGCAACGCGCCGTGCCCACCATTCGAAGCCGTGCTTTTGCCGGTGGACGCGCTTCGCTTGCCGACCCTCCGAGTCCGTCGCGTTTGTCACCGCACGTTGGCGAGGCGCATGTCCAGATAGGCGGTGATTGTCTCCATCAGCGGTTCGAGTTTGCTGTCGAAGAAATGATTGGCGCCGGGGATGACCTGCTGGTCGATGACGATGCCCTTCTGCGTCTTCAGCTTCTCGACCAGCGTGTTGACGTCCTTCGGCGGCACCACGGCATCGCGCTCGCCATGCACGATCAGGCCCGAGGACGGGCAGGGCGCCAGGAACGAGAAGTCATAGAGATTGGCGGGCGGGGCGATCGAGATGAAGCCCTCGACCTCGGGCCGGCGCATCAGAAGCTGCATGCCGATCCAGGCGCCGAACGAGAAGCCGGCGACCCAGCAGGCGCGCGCTTCCGGATTGATGGTCTGCGCCCAGTCGAGCGCGGAGGCCGCGTCCGACAGTTCACCGGTGCCGTGATCGAACGAGCCCTGGCTGCGGCCGACGCCGCGGAAATTGAAGCGCAGCACCGAGAAGCCGCGATGCGCGAACGCGTAGTAGCACTGATAGACGATCTGGTGGTTCATCGTGCCGTGGAATTGCGGATGCGGATGCAGGATCATCGCAATCGGCGCGTTCTTCTGCTTGGCCGGATGATAACGGCCTTCGAGGCGGCCCGCCGGACCGTTGAAGATGACTTCAGGCATCAGTGAATCCTTGAGAGATCATCGACCGACTTCGTGCTTGCTTCATCCGGCTCGTCGCCGACGAAACCCCGCAGGAAAAGTGGTGATTGGAAGCGCCGCCGAATTGGGGTGGGGACGACGCTTTCGTGAACAGGTGGCGCCTTCTAGCATGAGCCGAGGGGCAAAAAGCAAGGATTTTGAACATCCCGCAATGCCTTCAAGGCGTTAGCTGTTGATCCGCAGGCGCTGGTGGATCTCGGCCCGGCAATCTCTGCGGGAATTTGCGCCCAGGGCTCGCAATCGATTGGGAATATTGACGTTTCAGGCCATCGCCGCGCGCCCGGCGGTCTCGCTTGGATTGACCGCGCTCCGGTAGCGGCGGCTGCCTTGCACGGTCTCGCCGGTGTCGAAGGTGAGGTCGAAATCCCCTGACGGCTTCGCGCTCAATGCCGTGACCCGGTCGAGATTGGCAAGCCGGGTGCGATGGATGCGGACGATATTGAAGCCGGCCAACTGGCCTTCGGCCGAGGCGAGTGTGCCGCGGATCAGATGCCGTGTACCGTCGGTCATGCCGTACTCGATGTAGTTGCCGGCGGAGCCGACCCAGACGATATCGGCGGGCATGACGCGGACCCGGCTTGACCCGTCGCGCAGCCACAACCCCTGCGGCGCCGTGAGCGCCGGGTCGGTCTGCACGGATGGGGCCTCGCTCGGCGCGGATGCAGCCTCGCTCGGCGCAGGGCTGCGGCTTCTGTCGAACAGCCAGATCGAGCTGCCTGCCAGGAACACGGTGACGATATCCTTGCGGACTTCGTAGAGCACGGTCGTCATAGAGAAATGAAAGTCATAGCCGCCCCCGAGCAAGCCCATCAGCAGCTTTCGCAAGCCCACCATGCCGGCGATGTGGAAGGTCGAGAAGATCGCGACGGTCGCGAGTGCGATCCCGACCCGTCCGACGAGGCTCGGCGATTGCCGTATCCGGCGCACGCGCGGCGAGCAGCAGCGGCATCAGCAGGAGAATGACGGCGATGCTGGTCATTTCCCACAGCAACTGTGTGCCGAGATCGTAGGGCGCACCGCGCCACAGGGCATCCTGCGCCCTGGATAGCGCGTTGACCCATCCGATCGCGAGCGAGATCACGACGGCAGTGACGTAGAACAGCTGGTCGGCCGGCCGCGGCGGCATAGGGTCGATTTGGTTCATGGTGCCGACTTTCATGGATCTCGCTGACCGACCATATCATAGCGGCTGGCGACCGAGTTGGCCCTGCCGAGAAAGCTGCTAAGACCGTCCGATGCGTGAGCGGATCTATCTCGACTGGAACGCGACCACGCCGCTGCGCCCGGAGGCGCGCGCGGCGATGACGGCTGCCATGGACCTCCTCGGCAACCCGTCCTCGGTGCATGCCGAAGGCCGGCAGGCCCGGCGGCTGATGGAGGATGCGCGGGCGGCGGTGGCGCGGGCGGTTGGCGCGGTTCCCCGCAACGTGGTGTTCACCTCGGGGGGGACGGAGGCCAATGCGCTGGCACTCAATCCCGGCCTGCGCGCCCCGGCGGGGCCGGTCGGACGGCTGCTCATCTCCGCGATCGAGCACCCCTCGGTGCTGTCAGGCGGCCAGTTCCCGCCCAATGCGATCCAGACCATTCCGGTCACATCGTCGGGCGTGATTGACCTGGAACGGCTCGGCGCGCTGCTGGCGGACGGCACCCCGGCACTGGTCTCTGTGATGGCTGCCAATAACGAGACCGGCGCTCTTCAACCGATCCCTGAAGTCGCAGACATCGTGCATGCGGCCGGCTCATTGCTGCATGTCGATGCGATCCAGGCGCTCGGAAAAATATCATTTGATATGAGTGAGATAAACGCCGATCTTGCGACCGTCTCTGCGCACAAGATCGGCGGTCCCAAAGGCGTCGGGGCGCTGATTTTAGGCCCGAACGCCGAAGGGCTGGCGCCGCTGTTGCGGGGCGGCGGGCAGGAGCGCGGGCGCCGCGCCGGAACCGAGAACGTCGTCGGCATCGCGGGCTTTGGCGCCGCCGTGACCGCGGCCATGGCCGCGCTCGATGCCGACCGGCCGCGGCTGCAGGGCTGCGCGACCGGCTGGAGACTGGGCCTGCGGGAAGCACGAGATGCGCAGGTGTTCTCGCCGATGTACCGCGGCTGCCCAACACCACGCTGTTCACCGCACCCGGGCTGAAGGCCGAGACCGCCGTGATCGGTTTCGACCTGGAAGGTATTGCGGTATCGTCGGGCTCGGCCTGCTCGTCAGGCAAGGTCCAGGCCTCCCACGTGCTTCAGGCCATGGGCGTCGGTTCCAGCGCCGCGCAGGGAGCGGTGCGCCTCAGTCTGGGCTGGTCCACGCAGGAAGCGGACATTGATCGGGTCGTTCAGGCTTGGCGGAAGCTGTCCGGAACACTAATTAAGGGTAGCGACGAAACAGTGCTTGACCGATTCTAAGCAGGTGATTTCGCCCGGGAAACGTCGTAAGACGTTCCAGAATGTGTCCACCGCGGTCCTTGAAACCGCGAGCGGAGGATTGGAATGCCAGCCGTACAAGAGACGGTCGAGCGCGTGAAGCGCATCGACGTCGACCAGTATCGATATGGGTTTGAGACCCTGATCGAATCCGAGAAGGCCCCGAAGGGGCTGTCGGAAGACACCATCCGTTTCATATCGGGCAAGAAGAACGAGCCCGCCTGGATGCTCGAATGGCGGCTGGAGGCGTATCGCCGCTGGCTCACCATGGAAGAGCCGACCTGGGCGCGCGTCGACTATCCGAAGATCGACTTCCAGGACATCTACTATTACGCGGCGCCGAAGCCGAAGAAGCAGCTCTCCTCGATCGACGAAATCGATCCGGAGATCCTGAAGACCTATGAGAAGCTCGGCATTCCCCTCGCGCGAGGTCGCGATCCTCGAGGGTGTCGAGCCGGTGCCCGGGCGCCGGCAGTCCGGAGAACCGCAAGATCGCGGTCGACGCCGTGTTCGATTCGGTGTCGGTCGCGACCACGTTCCAGAAGGAGCTGAAGCAGGCCGGCGTGATCTTCATGCCGATCTCGGAGGCGATCCGCGAGCATCCCGAGCTGGTACAGAAATATCTCGGCACCGTGGTGCCGACCTCGGACAATTTCTATGCGACCTTGAACTCCGCGGTGTTCTCCGACGGTTCGTTCGTCTACGTGCCGCCGGGCGTGCGCTGCCCGATGGAGTTGTCGACCTATTTCCGCATCAACGAGCGCAACACCGGCCAGTTCGAGCGCACGCTGATCATCGCCGACAAGGGCGCCTACGTCTCCTATCTCGAAGGCTGCACGGCGCCGCAGCGCGACGAGAACCAGCTGCATGCCGCCGTGGTCGAGCTGGTCACGCTCGACGATGCCGAGATCAAGTACTCGACGGTACAGAACTGGTATCCGGGCAATTCGGAGGGCAAGGGCGGCATCTACAATTTCGTCACCAAGCGTGGCGACTGCCGCGGCAACAATTCCAAGATCTCCTGGACCCAGGTCGAGACGGGATCGGCGATCACCTGGAAATATCCGAGCTGCATCCTGCGCGGCGATAACTCGCGTGGCGAGTTCTATTCGATCGCGATCTCGAACGGCTTCCAGCAGGTCGATAGCGGCACCAAGATGATCCATCTTGGCAAGAACACGACCAGCCGGATCATCTCCAAGGGCATCGCCGCCGGCAAGTCGCAGAACACCTATCGCGGCCTGGTCACGGCACACCGGAAGGCCTCCGGCGCGCGCAACTTCACCGCCTGCGACTCGCTGCTGATCGGCGACAAATGCGGCGCGCACACGGTGCCGTATATCGAGGCCAAGAACTCCTCGGCCGTGTTCGAGCACGAAGCGACGACGTCGAAGATCTCCGAAGACGTGCTGTTCTACTGCATCCAGCGCGGCCTTTCCCAGGAGGAAGCGGTCGGCCTCGTCGTCAACGGCTTCGTCAAGGACGTGCTGCAGCAGCTCCCGATGGAGTTCGCGGTCGAAGCGCAGAAGCTGATCTCGATCTCGCTCGAAGGATCGGTCGGCTAAGTCCACAATCGGTCAGGCCGCAAAAATGTGGCCTGCTTTACTCACCAAGTGACCGGACTTGTCCTTCGAGGCTGCCCTCAGGCCGAGCATTGAACGGAAGAAGATGATGCCACTGCTTGAAGTCAAGAATCTGCAGGTCCGTGTCGAGGAGCGCGAGATTCTCCACGGCCTGTCGCTGACCGTGAACGAAGGCGAGATCCACGCCATCATGGGGCCGAACGGCTCCGGCAAGTCGACGCTGTCCCACGTCATCGCCGGCAAGCCGGGCTACGAGGTGACCGGCGGCCAGATCCTGTTCAAGGGCGAGGACCTGCTGGAGATGGCGCCGGACGAGCGCGCCGCCAAGGGCGTGTTCCTGGCCTTCCAGTATCCGGTCGAGATCCCCGGTGTCGCCACCATGAACTTCCTGCGCACCGCGCTGAACGCGCAGCGCAAGGCGCGCGGCGAGGACGAGTTCTCGACCCCGGACTTCCTGAAGAAGGTTCGCGAGGTCGCCAAGTCGCTCAACATTCCGCAGGACATGCTCAAGCGCGGCGTCAATGTCGGCTTTTCCGGCGGCGAGAAGAAGCGCAACGAGGTGCTGCAGATGGCGCTGTTCCAGCCCTCGCTCTGCATCCTCGACGAGATGGATTCCGGCCTCGACATCGACGCGCTGCGTATCGCCGCCGACGGCGTCAACGCGCTGCGCTCGCCGGAGCGATCGATGATCGTGATCACCCATTATCAGCGGCTGCTCAACTACATCATACCCGACGTCGTGCACGTGATGTCGAAGGGACGTGTCGTGACGAGCGGCGGCAAGGAGCTGGCGCTGGAGCTGGAGGCGTCCGGTTACGCCCAGTTCGAGGAAGCCGCGGCTTAAGAAGCTCGATTGGATTTGCAATGAACGTTGCTTTGGTCAAAACCGATAAGAGCCGCGCGGGAAGTGATCTCTTCACGCTGTCGCGCGCGCGCCTGCCCGGGACCTCAGAGGTCGCGGAGCAGCGTGCGCAGGCATTCGCCAGCTTCGAGCGGCAGGGCCTGCCGCACCGCCGGGTCGAGGAATATAAATACACCGATCTGCGCGCGCTGATGCGCGAGGTATTGCCGCTGGCAGGCGTGCCTGACGCGGCGGCGCTGGCACGGGCAAAAGCTGCGCTGGCTTCCGTCGCAGTGGATGGCGCGGCAAAGCTGGTGCTGGTCGACGGCGTATTCGCAGCCGGACTGTCCGACACAGCCGGGCTCGAGGCCGGCGTCAGCGTGCAGACCTTGCGCGATGCGCTGGAAGCCGGCAAGGCCGAGCTGCTGGCGACGACGGTGACCGATCCGATGCTGGCACTGAACACGGCGCTCACGACGGATGGTGTCATTGTCAGCATCGCCGACGGCGCCAAGCTGTCGCGGCCCGATCCAGATCATTCACGTCGCGAACGCGGCGAAAACGTCCCGCGCCAGCCGCTCGCATCTTGTCCTCGGCAACGGCGCGCAGGCGAATGTGGTCGAAAGCATCGTTGCCACCGAAGGCGCCGCTGCCTATCAGGCCAACGATGCGATTGCGATCACGGTCGGCGACGACGCGGTGCTGTCCTACACGCGCCTGATGCGTGATGCGGCTGACGCCATCAACATCACTTCTGCGCTGATCACGGTGGGCACGAAGTCCAAGCTGAACCTGTTCAACATGACCAGTGGCGGTGGCTTAAGCCGGCTGCAGGGCTGGATTACTTTGGCCGGTGAAGACAGCGAGCTCACGATCAACGGCGTCAATCTGCTGCGCGACAAGCAGCATGGCGATCTGACCCTGGTGGTCGATCATGCCGTGCCCGGCTGCACCAGCCGCGAGAATTTTCGCGCGGTGCTGGATGACCGGGCGCATTCGGTGTTCCAGGGCCGCATCATCGTCAAGCCCGATGCGCAGAAGACCGACGGCAAGATGATGACCCGGGCGCTGCTGCTGTCCGACGAGGCCGAGGCCGACAACAAGCCGGAGCTGGAGATCTTCGCCGACGACGTCTCCTGCGGCCACGGCGCGACCTCGGGCGCGCTCGACGACAGCCTGCTGTTCTATCTGCGCGCACGCGGGCTGCCGGAGCGGCAGGCGCAGGCGCTGCTGATCCAGGCTTTCGTCGGCGAAGCCATTGAGGCGATCGAAGACGAAGCCTTGCGTGAGCGCGTGATCGATGCCGCGCAGGCCTGGCTGGAGGCGAGGTATCATGAGTGAGGCTACGCATCCGGCCGTCGCCAACGGCTCCTACGATGTCGCGCGCGTCCGTGCCGACTTTCCCGCGCTGGCGCTCAAAGTCTATGGCAAGGACCTGGTCTATCTCGACAACGCCGCGTCGGCGCAGAAGCCGACCGTGGTGCTGGACCGCCTGACGCAAGCCTACACGTCCGAATACGCCAACGTGCATCGTGGCCTGCATTATCTCGCCAATGCCGCCACCGAGGCTTATGAGGGCGCGAGGGGCAAGGTCGCGCAATTCCTCAATGCGCAGCGTCCTGAGGAGATCATCTTCACCCGCAACGTCACCGAGGCGATCAACCTGGTGGCGTCGTCATGGGGCGAGCCGAATATCGGCGAGGGCGACGAGATCGTGCTCTCGATCATGGAGCACCATTCCAACATCGTGCCTTGGCATTTCCTCAGGGAACGCCACGGCGCGGTGATCAAATGGGCCCCGGTCGATGACGAGGGCAATTTCCTGATCGAGGAGTTCGAAGAGCTCCTGACGCCACGCACCAAGCTGGTCGCGATCACGCAGATGTCCAACGCGCTCGGCACGGCCGTGCCGGTGAAGGACGTCGTGCGGATCGCCCACGCGCGCGGCATCAAGGTGCTGGTCGACGGCGCGCAGGGCGCCGTGCATCTGCCGGTCGACGTGCAGGACATCGACTGCGATTTCTACGCCTGCACCGGTCACAAGCTGTACGGCCCGACCGGGATCGGGGTGCTCTATGCCAAGCACGAGCACCTGGTCGCGATGCGCCCCTACAATGGCGGCGGCGAGATGATCCGCGAGGTGGCCAAGGACTGGGTCACCTATGGCGATCCGCCGCACAAGTTCGAGGCCGGCACCCCGCCGATCGTGCAGGCGATCGGGCTGGGCGCTGCGATCGACTATATCAATTCGATCGGCAAGGCGCGGATCGCGGCGCACGAGCATGATCTGGTCGAATATGCCCAAGGGCGCCTGCGCGAGATCAACTCGCTGCGGCTGATCGGCACCGCCAGGAGCAAGGGTCCGGTGATCTCCTTCGAGCTCAAGGGGGCCCATGCCCACGATGTCGCGACCGTGATCGACCGCCAGGGCGTCGCGGTCAGGGCCGGCACCCATTGCGTGATGCCGCTTCTGGAACGATTCAATGTGACCGCGACGTGCCGCGCCTCGTTCGGCATGTACAATACGCGGGACGAGGTTGATCAACTGGCGCAGGCGCTGATCAAGGCCCGGGAACTGTTCGCATGAGTGACACGGCGGAAATCAAGAACGCGACCCTGGAGACGCATTCGGCGCTCGGTCCGGAAGAGACCGAGCGGCTGACAAGCGAGATCATCGCCGCGCTGAAGACCGTATTCGATCCGGAGATCCCGGCCGACATCTACGAGCTCGGACTGATCTATAAGGTCGACATCAAGGACGACCGCGGCGTCGACGTGGTGATGACCTTGACCACGCCGAACTGTCCGGCGGCAGGTGAGCTGCCGACCATGGTCGAGAACGCAATCGCCAGCGTGCCCGGTATCGGAATTGTCAGCGTCAACATCGTCTGGGAGCCGGCCTGGACCCCTGACCGAATGAGCGACGAGGCCCGCCTCGTGCTCAATATGTGGTGAGGCGTTCGAAAGAGTTGCGCATTGTGCGGGATTGATTGGCCGTCGGGACTGACCACATGAATGACATGACACAGGCACCATCAACCGCTTCCGCCAAGCCGAAGCCGCGGCCGCGTCCGCAGGTGATGAAGCTGACCGACGCCGCGGCGTCGCGCATTCGCGAGCTGACCGAGCGCGCCGATTCCGAGATCATCGGATTGCGCGTCGGCATCAAGAATGGCGGCTGTGCCGGCCAGTCCTACACCGTCGAATATGCTCATGATGTCAGGCCGACCGACGAGGTGGTCGAAGACAAGGGCGTCAAGATCCTGATCGATCCCAAGGCCGTGCTGTTCCTGCTCGGTACCGAGATGGATTACAAGGCCGACAAGATGCAGGCCCAGTTCGTGTTCAAGAACCCGAACGAGGTCTCGGCCTGCGGTTGCGGCGAGTTGGTCCAGCTCAAGCCGGCACAGGTTTAGGTCGCTGCTGCTCCAACTCAGGTGTCGTCCCCGGCCAGCCTGACAACGCGCCAGCGTTGGCGGGCGCCGACCCGGGATCCATAACCACATGGAGATGTTGTGAAGGCGAGCTGGAACTACTAGCCTGCCTCACTCCACTCCCCTGCGGTTATGGGTCCCCGCGTTCGCGGGGACGACAGTTGAGGTCTAGTCGTGGACCGTGAATTCCTCACCGATCTGTTCGCCGATTTCGGCCCCGTGACGATCCGACGGATGTTCTCCGGTTATGGCATCTCGGTGGACGGCGTCAATTTCGCGCTGTCGCTGCGGGCCGGCCTGTTCTTTCGCGCCGACGATGAGACCATTCCGCGCTTCGAGGCTGAGGGCTCCAGGCCGTTTTCCTATCAGACCAGCACGCGGTCGGTCACGGTCGCGTCCTATTGGCAGCTGCCGGCGCGGCTGTTCGACGACACCGAGGAGCTCAGCGAATGGGCCAGGGCGGCGCTCGCCGCTGCCCAGCGCGCCGCCCTGAAGAAGCGGCCGCGCAAGGCGAAGCAAGGCTCGAGCGCAACGCCGGGCAAGGCTGCAACAGCTGAAACTGCAAAGGCCAAGGCTCGGAAGGCCAAGGCTCGGAAGGCCAAGACTTGGAAGACAATGACTTCAAAGGCTGCGACCGCAAAAGAGCCCGCCAAAGCACGATCGAGCGAAGCTGGATCGGCCGGCAAGAAGGGGCGCTCGGCGATCAAATCGTCTGCACTGAGCGCGAAGGCGAAGCCTGGCGTGAAAAGGCGGAAGGCCGCCAAAGCGCCGAGATCGCGCTGATCGTCGGATGAATGTCCCGCGCGGGGCGGGAGGACAGGCGAGCCTTACGCAACCACGCCCTGCGACTCCAGCACATATTCCGGATCGACCTCAGAGATCACCCGGTTGCGGCCGTTGCGCTTGGCGGCATAGAGGCAGGCGTCGGCGCGCTCGATCAGCGCATCGGTGTCGTCGCCCGGCTTCAGCATGGAGACGCCGACCGAGATGGTGACGCGACCGAGAATCTCGCCAGTCGACTTCTTCTTCAATTCCTTCGCCATCACGGCGCGGCGGATGTGGTCGGCCACCGTCAGCGCCTGCTGCAGCGCGGTGTTCGGGAGCACCACAGCGAACTCCTCGCCGCCATAGCGTGCCGTGATGTCCTGGCCCTTGATCACCTGCTTCAGCGACATGGCGACCAGGCGCAACACCTGGTCGCCGGTGAGGTGACCATAGGAGTTGTTGAACGATTTGAAATGATCGATGTCGAACATCAAGAGCGACAGCGGCTGGCTGTTGGCGAGCGCGGTCTGCACCGCCATACCGATCATGCGATCGAAATATTTGCGGTTGCCGAGGCCGGTCAGAGGATCAGTCAGGCTCTCGGCGCGGATCGCTTCCAGGCTTTGCTGCAGGCCGGAGATCTCCGACTTCGACAACGACAGCCGGTCCTCGAGCGTGCGGTTGGTCTCGCGCATCTGGCGCGTCGAATTGGCGAGCAGCTCGATGATCTCGACCAGCTGCTCGCGGTTGCTCGCGGCTGCCAGCTTCTGATCAGCGCTGGCGAGGCTCGCATCATAGCTCTGCCGTCATGCCGAGCGCTTCAGTGATCAGGTTCATCACGTCGTCGATCTCGCCGAGCACGCGCGCACCGACCACGTCGATACGGTCGGTGGTCTTGAGATGCGACAGGTAGGTCTCATAGATCTGCTCGAGCTCGGCCTCGGTCAGCTTGCCGTCCCGCGCCAAGGTCTCGTTGATGATCTTGTTGAGCGACGGATTATAGCCAGTCGCGTAGACGTACCAGATCTCGTAGTTGCGCGGGATCGCCGTGTGGCGCAGCGATTTCATCTGGCTGAATGCGGCTTCAGCAAAGGCCATTGTGCGTTCGTGTTCGTCGAGCACCTTGACCACCGACACTGTTCCCCAAATTGGGCCACGCCCGCACAATAGAAATCAATAAATAATGGCAACCACGCTAACGGACGGGAATGAATGAGCCGTAAACGTGTGGGGGCACGCACAACTACACGGAAGTATCATAACATAAGCTAAGAACGCGGCGGCAATGCCGACGCAGTACCTCCGACAACGCGTTGGCTCTGCGTTGGTAAGTTCCGACCGCTGCGTGCGCATGCTGAGGTCGCGGTGAGAGATCCGAAGCGTGGTCGGCGCGAAGGTCAGAACCCGGTTATCAGACCGGCGCGCGCACCGGCCTCAGCAGGAACGCCGGGAGATGCGAATGATCCGCGGGCTCGTTGTCGGGTTCGCGATGCGGGCGTCGCATCGGCGTCCGCCCCGGTGAGGCGGGCTGCGGCGCGGGAGTTGGAGGTGTGCTGCTTCGGCCGCCATTGGCGTGACGTGGCTCACGTGGCTCATTTTCCGACCGACGTGGCTCGCTCTCCGAACGGCGCGGCTCGCTATGGGCTCGGCGCGGCTCGCGCTCACGCGACGGCGCCTTGCGTCCGCGGCGGGAGCTTTCGCGGCCGCGTGGTTCGCGACCTTCATTGCCTTCCGTATGAGCCTCGCTGGTCTCGTAGTCACCCTCAGTGCGCGGAATGCTGCTGTCCGATCAGTTTCTCGATCGCGGCGATCGATTTCTGGTCGGGCGGGGTGACGATCGAGATCGCGGCGCCGGCGCGGCCGGCGCGGCCGGTGCGGCCGATGCGATGAACGTAATCGTCCGGATGATGCGGGACGTCGAAATTGAAAACGTGGCTGACTTCGGGAATGTCGAGGCCGCGGGCGGCAACGTCGGAGGCGACCAGCAGCGGCAGCTCACCCTTGCGGAATTGATCCAGCGCGGCTGTGCGGGCCGACTGATCCATATCGCCATGCAAGGCGCCGACGCTGAAGCCGTGCTTCTGCAGCGATTTATGAACGATGGCGACGTCGCGCTTGCGATTGCAGAAGATGATCGCGTTCTTCAGGTCTTTGGCGTCGCGGAGCAGGCGGCGCAGCACCTCGCGCTTCTGGTGCGCTTCGCGCCCGGACGGAACTTGCGACTGCGTGACGGTGACCGCCGTGGTCGCGGGCTTGGAGACTTCGACCTTCTGCGGATTGTGCAGGAAGGCCTCGGTGACGCGCCGGATTTCCGGCGGCATGGTGGCGGTGAAGAACAGCGTCTGGCGGGTGAAGGGGACGAGCTTGCAGATGCGCTCGATGTCCGGGATGAAGCCCATGTCGAGCATGCGATCGGCTTCGTCGATCACCAGAAGCTCGACGCCGGTGAGGAGGAGGCCGCCGCGCTCGGTGTGGTCGAGCAGACGGCCGGGCGTTGCGATCAGGACGTCGACGCCGCGCGTCAGCTTGGAATCCTGGTCGCCGAAGGAGACGCCGCCGATCAGCAGCGCGACATTGAGCTTCTGGCCGGCGCCGTAGCGATCGAAGTTTTCCTTCACCTGGGCGGCGAGCTCACGGGTGGGCTCCAGGATCAGCGTGCGGGGCATGCGAGCCCGGGCGCGTCCCTTTTCCAGGATGGTGAGCATCGGGAGCACGAAGGCTGCGGTCTTGCCTGTGCCGGTCTGGGCGATGCCGAGCACATCTTTACGTGCCAGCACATGGGGAATTGCCTGTTCCTGGATGGGAGTGGGAGTGGTGTAACCGGTTGCCGCGACTGCGGCGAGAACCTTGTCGGACAAGCCGAGATTGGAAAAGGACATCGAGCCTCTATGTGAAGCGCCTTGGAGCGACGGGGCCTCTTGTCGACGCCGCCGTTAGGAATCGAGGGGGTAAAGGCTGTGGTCGCGTTCAGCCCCGAAACGGCGTGCTTTTCGAAAAGCTGGGGGCTCTCTGACTTACGCAGACCCGCGATCAATCTCACAGGAACCGGATTCGGTCCTGAACCGCGTTGAGCTGGAACATAGGGGGAAATCGCTCAAAGTCAATGGAGAAGGCCGAAAATGGCCGAGAAACCCTAATGTTTCCGTACAAATAAGCAGCAAACTCGTCATTTTCCGGTCAAGAGAATCGGTACCAGACGACGCCGAGTCCGTCGTCTTACGCTGTCGAGTCACTCGGCGCTTCAGTGCCGCTTTCGCGGGGCCCATCCAGCGGCGAGCTCCGTCTCGGATTTCGGATTTGAGACAGGGTGGCGTTCGATTCTAGTGTGGAGGGGTTCTGAATTCGCCGATCGGTCTTGCTGCAAATTTCTGAACCGCCAGAGGACATCCATGTTCGCCAAAGCACGGCTCGATACGCTGAGCGACAGCATCTTTGCCGTCGCCATGACCTTGCTTGCGCTCGACGTCAGGCTGCCGGACAATTTCGAGCCGCACGATGGTGGCGAGCTGATCGCTGCGCTGATCAATCTGTGGCCGAAATTGTTGCCCTATGTCGTCAGCTTCGGGGTGCTGGGATTGCGCTGGCTCTCGAACATCCAGGTCCGCAGCCATGCGGACCACGTCAATCGTGAATACGTCAAATGGTGGCTGCTCTACCTCTTGCTCATCACCTGCGTCCCGTTCTCGACCATGGTGGTCGGGCGCTATGCGCGTCTCGCGCCGTCGATCTGGCTGTATGCCGGACATACGCTGCTGATCGCGCTGATCGGATTTCGCATGGTCAGGATCACGCCGCATCTGGAGCAGGGCGATCATCTTGCGGGAACGGCAGATCTCGGCGCTGCTGTTGGTCGTTGCCTCGCTGCTCGCGATCGCCGTGAGCTTTGTCAGTCCGCATGTCGCGCTCTTCGCTTTCTGCCTCACCTTTGCCGGGCCGTGGCTTCAGCCGCTGGAGCGAGCGTCACGTTGCGGCCGATTGAACCGGTCGCGCCGATTTTCCGACTATGGCAACAGGCAGGTTGCAGGTGGTGCCAGATGAGGGCAGACAAGATATGAGGCCCGACACCATGTCGCCACGTCGCCGGGCAGGGACTTCGATGATGAGATTTTTGAAGACCTTTGGGCTGTACAGCCTAGCGGCCATCGTCTTGCCGATCGGCCTCGGCTTTGCGGGACCTGCTCATGCCGAGAAGCGCGTGGCGCTGGTCATCGGCAACAACGACTACAGGAACGTGCCGAAGCTGCAGAAGGCGGTCAACGACGCCCGCGCCATGGGCGATGCGCTGAAGCAACTCGGCTTCAGCGTCATGGTCGCGGAGAACCTCAACCGCCAGCAGTTCAGCCAGGCGCTGCTGACCTTCGACAATGCGGTCGAGCCCGGCGACACCGCCTTCTTCTTCTATGCCGGCCACGGCTTCGAGATCGCAGGCCAGAATTTCCTGCTGCCGACCGACGTGCCGGCCGCGACCGAGGGCAGGAGGAGCTGGTGCGCGATGCCTCCGTGCTCGCCGACCGCATCATCGAGCGGCTGCAGAACAAGAAGGCGCGCACCTCGATCCTGGTGTTTGACGCCTGCCGCAACAATCCGTTCGAGCGGGCCGGCACCCGCGCGGTCGCCGGCGGCGGCGGGCTGGCGCCGATGACGCAATTGCCGGAGGGTGTGTTCTCGGTGTTTTCGGCAGGCCCCCGGCAGACCGCGCTCGACCGGCTCTCCAACGACGACGCCAATCCGAATTCGGTGTTCACGCGCACCTTTGCCAAGGAGCTGGTCCAGCCCGGCCTCAACATGGTGCAGGTCGCGCAGCGGACGCGCCGGCTGGTCAGCGAGATGGCCGAGACCGTGCATCACAAGCAGATCCCGGTCTATTTCGACCAGATGGTCGATGACGTCTTCCTCAACGGCATCGCCAAGGGAGCGTCGGACAACACCGCGCCTGCAGTCACGCAGCCGCAAGCTCGCGGCATTGCCGCCGGTCGTCATGCCGCGCGTGCCGCCGGCCAACGAATCGCTGAATGCGCCGATCGCGATGTTCTCGCGCAACAATGGCGGCTGGAGCATCACCTTCTCGATCGTCGATCCGACGCTCGGAATTTCATGGCGCCTCGGCGATTCCGGCGATTTCCACGAGACCGGCTTCATGGACATCCTCGACCCGCGAACCCGCAAGCGCATGCCGAACTTCTCGATCCAGCTGCCGGCCGACACGCCGGGCGGCACGCTCCAGGTACGCTATGTCGATGCCGGCGGCGAGATGCAGGGACCGTTTCCGATCAAGTTCGATCCGGAAGCGGCGCTGATCCATGACCAGCGCAAGATCCTCGACATGACCTCGACGAGCTGGCTGTCGTTCCGCGAGTTCAACGGGCTGCTGGTCTACTACACGCATCTGATGTCGTATCGCTGCGCGATCCGGCAGGTGCGGATCGGCATCGACACGGCGATGCCCGACAAGGTGCTGACCATGCCGGCCTGCAACATGAAGGACCCGATCTCGATCCCGTCCGACGCCGCGCCCTATCTGAAGCTGCCGCCGTCGACGCAGTTCGTCTCCGTCGAGCTGACCTATCGCGACGGCAGCGTGTCCGAGATCAAGAGTTTCCGGCGATAGCGCGTCCAGACGTATGAACCCGGTTCTCATCACGACAAACGCCAAAGGCGTTTGCGTAGAGATCAAGAGCTTTCGGCGCTAGCCTCAGCCGAGACCGAATAGCCGCCATCGACGGGAATTGCAGCCCCGGTGACGAAGTCGGAGGCCTTCGAGCTCAGGAACACGGCGATGCCGGCGAAGTCGCCGATATCGCCCCAGCGTCCCGCCGGCGTGCGCGCCAGCACCCGATCATGCAGGCCATCGACCTGCTCGCGGGCACGCCTGGTAAGGTCGGTGTCGATCCAGCCCGGCAGGATCGCATTGACCTGGATGTTGTCGGTCAGCCCAGGCGCAGGCACAGGCGCGGGTGAACTGCACGATGCCGCCCTTGCTCGCGGCATAGGCCGGCGCGAAGCTGGCGCCGAAGATCGACATCATCGAGCCGATATTGATCACCTTGCCGCCGCCGGACGCCTTCAGCGCGGGATAGGCGGCTTTCGAGCAGATGAAGGCGCTGGTCAGGTTGGTGTCGATCACCTGCTGCCATTCGTCGGCCTCGAGCACGTGCGGCGGCTTGCGGATGCTCATGCCGGCATTGTTGACCAGAATGTCGATTCGGCCGAGCTCGCTGGTAACGCGCGCGATCATGGCCGTGACGGCGTCCTTGTCGGTGACGTCGGTCGCGACTGCGATGGCGCTGATACCGCGCGCCTTGAGGTCGGCGACGGCGGCTGAGGACTTGGCCTCGTTACGCCCGACCACCGCGATGTCGGCGCCGGCATCCGCGAGGCCCTGCGCCATGCCGAGCCCGATGCCGCCATTGCCGCCGGTCACGATGGCGACCTTGCCGCGGAGATCGAAAGAAGCTGCTGTCATGATGTCATTCCCAGTTTCGGTTTAGCCATTGCTGCCTTGCCAGATCATCACCAGCCCGAGCGCGGCGACGCCGGTGCCGTATCCCGCCCATTGCAGCTGGTTGATCATGAAGCTCGTCGCGCGGCCAGGCGATCGCGCCGGTGCCCTGACCGATCCAGAGCAGGCCGACGACGAGCAGAAGCAGGCCCGCGATCAGCAGAAATCTGCGCATGGCATCGTCCTCCGTATCACCGCCGGCTGTCCCGGCTTGTTGCTTCAGGGCCTGAGCGTAGCGGCAGCCGGCTGCGATCGCCAGAGCGGTATGACACAAGGCGCGAATAGCCGGCGCGCAAACAAAAAGCCCCGGCAGAGCCGGGGCTTTCCGTCCGTCAGATGTGACGAAGATCAGTACTTGGCGACCACCGGGCCGGTCCAGTTGAAGCGGTAGACCAGCGAGGTGCTGATGGTCTGGACCCACGGCTTGAAGCTGACGGTGTCGCGAGCGTGAGGGCGTTGGTGCCGTCGACGCGGACAGCCGAGATCCTTGCTGTCGTAGATAGGCGGCACGATATTCCGTCTTCATGAACCAGCCCGGCGCCGAGATGCCGAAGATGTTCAGGTTGTTCTCGACACCGCCGCCGATGAACCAGCCGTTACGATTGAACGAGTTGGTGTGGAAACCAGAAGCTGCACCGGTGAACCACGAGGTCAGAGTGGTGCCCGACCAGTGCGACCCGGAGTAACCGGCGTTGACGTAGGACAGCACGTTCGGAGCAACGAGGTAGCCGAGGCGAACGCCAGCAGCCCAGGAGTCTTCGTTCTTGATGCGGCCGGAGTAGGCAGCGAACTGATCCTGGACGGTGCCGCGCAGGCTGCCGAACTGGCCGTCAGCGAACACGCCGGCAACCCAAGTGTTGTTGAACTGCCAGTCATAGCCGAGGCCGACGGTGCCGAACCAGCCGTCGCCGCCGAGGCGCTGATCGAGCGTCGATGTGGAGATGCCACCGATGGTACGGGTGGTGTGCGAATCGGTGTCCCAGAGACCGCCGCCGGCGCCACCGAAGATGTAGAAGCCGGTCCAGCTCTGCGCGACCGGCGGCATCATCGGAGCCTTGGTGTACGGACGGGCGGCAAGGTCAGCAGCGGACGCGGCGCCAGTCAGCGTCAACAGCGCGACCGAAGCGAGCAAGAACTTTTTCATAGCCAAATCCCCAAGAAAAGCAGTCATTCGTGTCGGCGATTCCCTCGCCTGATGTGCTTCAATATAACCGATCACATCGGAAATGCTGTTGCGCCGCGGGCACACCGGCTGGAAAAGGGGTGGGATGAATACGGGGGTGTCCCACCAACATTCTGATTTTTCAAAAGAAAACAGGCTCCACGCCACCGGCGTGGAACCTGCGATGATGCCATGAAGCCCGAAAAAAAGGGGCTTGCATGGTTACGGGACATTATACGTCGAGCAGATCGTCGCTGGCGAACTCGGCTTTTTCCGAAATGAAGGCAAACCGCGCCTCTGCCTTGGTGCCCATCAAACGTTCGACCGAATCGGCGGTGCCTTCGCGGTCGTCGGGCAGCAACATGACCCGCAGCAGCATACGCTTGCGCGGATCCATGGTGGTCTCCTTGAGCTGCTCCGGGTTCATCTCGCCGAGGCCTTTGAAGCGGCCGATCTCGACCTTGGCGTTGGCATTGAACTCGCGCTTCAACAACTCGTCGCGATGGGCCTCGTCGCGCGCATAGAAGCTCTTGCTGCCATGGGTCAGGCGGTACAGTGGCGGTACCGCGAGATAGAGATGCCCCTCGTCGATCAGCCGCGGCATTTGCCGGTAGAAGAAGGTGATCAGCAGCGAGGCGATGTGGGCGCCGTCGACGTCGGCGTCGGTCATGATGATGATGCGCTGATAGCGCAGATCCTCTTCGCGGTAATGCGCACCGGTGCCAGCACCCATCGCCAGGACAAGATCGGAGAGCTGTGCATTGGCGGTCAGCTTGTCCTTGCCGGCCGAAGCGACGTTGAGGATCTTGCCACGCAGCGGCAACACTGCCTGGGTCTTGCGGTCGCGCGCCGCCTTGGCGCTGCCACCGGCCGAATCGCCCTCGACGATGAACAGCTCGGAGTTTGCCGTGCCCGCATCGGAGCAGTCGGATAGCTTGCCGGGAAGGCGCAGCTTCTTGGTCGCGGTCTTGCGCTGCGTCTCCTTCTCCTGGCGGCGGCGAATGCGCTCCTCGGCGCGCTCGATCACGAAGTCGAGCAGCCGGTTGGCCTGCATCGGATTGCCCGATAGCCAGTGGTCGAAGGGATCCTTGACCGCCTGCTCGACGATGCGCTGCGCCTCGGCGGTGGCGAGACGGTCCTTGGTCTGGCCCTGGAATTCCGGCTCGCGCACGAACACGGACAGCGTGACGGCCGCGCCGACCATGATGTCCTCGGAGGTGATCGAGGCGGCGCGCTTGCCCTGGCCGGCACGTTCGGCATGGTCCTTCAGACCGCGCAGCAGCGCGCTGCGGATGCCCGCCTCATGGGTGCCGCCGTCCTGGGTCGGGATCGTATTGCAATAGGAGGATAGGAAGCCGTCGGCATCCGCCGTCCAGGCCACCGCCCATTCGCAGCCGCCGTGACCGCCGGTTCGGCCGGATTTGCCGGCAAAGATGTCCGGATGCACCAGCGCGTCGGCGTGAATCATCCCGGCGAGGAAATCCTTCAAGCCATTCGGGAAATGGAAAGTTGCCTCCGGCGGCACGTCCTCGACGCCCTTGAGCAGCGCCGGATCGCACTTCCAGCGGATCTCGACGCCGCCGAACAGATAGGACTTGGAGCGCGCCATCGTGAACAGGCGATGTGGCTTGAACGCAGCCTTGGCGCCGAAAATGGTCGGGTCGGGCTGGAAGCGCACCCTGGTGCCGCGGCGGTTGTTGACCTTGCCGACCTCCTCGAGCTTGCCCTTCGGATGGCCGCGCTCGAAGATCATGCGATAGAGCTTCTGGTTGCGCGCGACTTCGACCTCGAGCCGGGTCGAGAGCGCGTTCACCACGGAGATGCCGACGCCGTGCAGGCCGCCCGAGGTCTCATAGACCTTGGAGTCGAACTTGCCGCCGGCGTGCAGCGTGCACATGATGATCTCGAGCGCCGACTGCTTCGGAAACTTCGGATGGGGATCAATCGGGATGCCGCGGCCGTTGTCGGTCACGGACAGGAAGCCCTCGGCGTCCAGCTCGACCTCGATGAAGGTGGCATGGCCGGCCAGCGCCTCATCCATCGAGTTGTCGATGACCTCGGCGAACAGGTGATGCAGCGCCTTCTCGTCGGTGCCGCCGATATACATGCCGGGGCGGCGTCGCACTGGCTCCAGACCTTCGAGGACCTCGATGTCGCGGGCGGTATATTCGCCCTCGGCGCCGGTCGCCTTGGCCGGGGCTTTGCTCTTCACGGCTGCCTTGGCGGCTTGCGCCAACATCTCGCCGGGCTTTGCCTTGGTTTTAGCTGCGGATTTCAATGGCTTATCCATCAATTTTGATAGCTTGCCTGCGCCGGGCGGAGCGCCCGCGCGATGGCGAATTGGTTGGCCTGACTATGCCATGGATGGGCGTAAAACAATGACCGGCGGCTGCCGCCGGGTCTTGCTGTCTAGAGATAGGAACCGCATCGGCCATTTTCACGCGCCGGGCCGGCCTTTGTGACTTGAAGTCAGACGGTTCCCCGGCGTACCAGTCGGGCAGGTTTGAACGGTAAAGGGCTCAAGGACTTAGGTTGCTGGGCGGGAAGGCGATCGGCAGATGGAAGATTTTGGGCGCGCGGTCGCCGAATTCGTGCGCGACCACCAGGCCTGGGCCGCTCCGATCGTGCTCCTGCTGGCTTTCGGTGAATCGCTCGCTTTCATCTCGCTCTTGATCCCGGCGTGGGGCGCGCTGGTTGCGATCGGCGCGCTGATCGGGGCGAGCGGTATCAGCTTCTGGCCAATTTGGCTCGCCGGCGGCATCGGCGCCGCGCTTGGCGACTGGATCTCCTACTGGTTCGGCTACCGTTACAAGGAGCAGGTCGCCGCGATGTGGCCGCTATCGCGCTATCCGGACCTGCTGCCGCGGGGCGAGGCCTTCGTGCGCAAATGGGGTGTGCCCAGCATCTTCATCGGCCGCTTCTTCGGACCCCTGCGCGCCTCGGTGCCGCTGGCGGCCGGGATCTTCGAGATGGAGTATGTGCGATTTCAGGTCGCCAATTTCGTCTCGGCGCTGGTGTGGGCCGCGGCGCTGCTGTTGTTCGGAGACGTGATCGCGCGGGTTACGGAATGGCTGTGGCGCGCGGTCTAGGATACGTGCTCGCCTGCTTGCGCTCATGCTTGACGCAGGAACCGCGGGGCCCTATAGCCCTGCACCCATGATCAACGCTGCGACCATTCTGCTCGCCATGCGCCGCCGCCGCACCTTCGCGGTACGGGCGGTTGTCTGCGTTTAGATCAACAGCCCCTGCCGCCGGATCAGATCCCGCGGCAGTCTCCCTTTGCAGCGCGATTCGATCAGGCGGCTCCTTCGTCCAGCAGGAGTTTTGCGATGTCTACGCTGCCATCCTTCAAGCCAAACTACGCCGCGGGCCTTCGCGTCGCGGTCACGCGCTCGTCACTAACGGCGCGGATGCCTATCTCTGCTTATAAGCTTTGACCGGAGGGTGTCATGACCTTGATCGAGACCAAGCAGCCGAATGACCGGGCCAAGGGCGCCGCGACACGTTCCGTGTTCGTCGATGGGGGATCGGGCACCACCGGCCTCGGCATCGCCGAGCGGCTGAGCCATCAGCGCGACATCACGGTGAAGGCTATCGCCGAGGACAAGCGCAAGGATCCCGGCGCCAAGAAGGCGTTGATGGAGGAGGTCGACCTCGTCATCCTCTGCCTGCCTGACGACGCCGCCAAGGAGACCGTGGCGCTGATCGACAGCATGGGCAACGCCGCGCCCAAGGTGATCGACGCCTCGACCGCTTTCCGCGTCGCGCCGGACTGGACCTATGGCTTTCCCGAGCTTGCGGCCGACCAGGCCGACAAGATTCGGATGGCGCAGAAGGTCTCCAATCCCGGCTGCTATCCGACCGGCGGCATCGCGCTGCTGCGGCCGCTCGTCGATGCCGGACTGCTGCCGGTGGACTACCCGATCACCGTGAATGCGGTCAGCGGCTATTCCGGCGGCGGCAAGTCGATGATCGCGAGCTTCGAAGACGGCACCGCGCCGCATTTCGAGCTATACGGCCTCGGTTTCGAGCACAAGCATCTGCCGGAGCTGCAGCTTTATTCGAAGCTGACGCGGCGCCCGATCTTCGTGCCCTCGGTCGGCAATTATCGGCAGGGCATGCTGGTCTCGGTCCCGCTGCAGCTCGATACGCTGCCGGGCAAGCCCACGGGCGCCGATCTGCAGGCCGCGCTGGCGAAGCACTATGCGGGCAGCCGGTTCGTCTCGGTGATGCCGCTGGCCAATGATGCCACCAAGGGCGGGCGGATCGAGCCCGAGGCGCTCAACGAGACCAACAAGCTCGAGCTCTATGTCTTTGCCAGCGACAAGCATCACCAGGCGGTGCTGGTCGCCCGGCTCGACAATCTCGGCAAGGGCGCCTCAGGCGCGGCCGTGCAGAACATGCGGCTGATGCTCGGATTGCCGGAGATCGACTGAAGCCGAGTAGGGGAGCAGGACCGTGATCGACAAGACCGTTCTGCCGGTGACACCGGCAGATGTACAAGCCGCCGCCGCAGCCATTCGCGGCGCGGTGCTGGCGACGGCCTGCAACCAGAGCCGCACGCTCGGCGAGATCTGTGGCTGCAACATCTGGCTGAAGTTCGAGAACCTGCAGTTCACCGCCTCGTTCAAGGAACGCGGCGCGCTCAACCGCCTGCAGGCGCTCTCGGCCGATGAACGCAAGCGCGGCGTGATCGCGATGTCGGCGGGCAACCACGCGCAGGGCGTGGCCTACCACGCCAGGCGCCTCGGCATTCCCGCCACCATCGTGATGCCGGTGGGCACGCCGATGGTGAAGGTCGAGAACACCAGGCGGCACGGCGCCGAAGTGATCATTTCAGGCGAGACCTTGGAGGAAGCGGGCGGCTTCGTGCGCGACCATGGCGCTGCGCATGGGATGACGCTGATCCATCCTTACGACGATCCGCTTGTTATCGCGGGGCAGGGCACTGTCGGCCTCGAAATGCTGACCGCGGTGCCCGAGCTCGACACGCTGGTGGTGCCGATCGGCGGCGGCGGGTTGATCTCGGGTATTGCGATCGCGGCGCGCGCGCTCAACCCGGCGCTTCAGATCGTCGGCGTAGAGGCAGCGCTCTATCCGTCGATGTACAATGCCATCAAGGGAAGCGAGCTGCCGATGCGCGGCGACACGCTGGCCGAAGGCATCGCGGTCAAGTCGCCGGGGCGGATCACGACCGAGATCATCCGCACGCTGGTCGACGACATCATGCTGGTCAGCGAGCCCGAGATCGAGCGCGCGGTGGCGGCCCTGATTTCGATCGAGAAGACCGTGGTGGAGGGCGCGGGCGCCGCAGGGCTCGCGGCCGTGCTGGCGCATCCCGAGCGCTTTGCCGGCCGCAATGTCGGTCTTGTCCTGAGCGGCGGCAACATCGACACGCGGCTGATCGCCTCGGTGCTGACGCGCGAATTCGCGCGCGAGGGCCGGCTGACGCAGCTGACGATCGACATCGTCGATCGGCCCGGTCAGCTCGCCGCGGTCTCGCATCTGCTCGGCGATGTCGGCGCCAATATCATCGAAGTGTCGCACCAGCGCACCTTCTCCGACCTGCCGGCCAAGGCGACGCTGCTCGGACTGGTCATCGAGACCCGCGATCAGGCGCATCTCGACGAGGTCATGGTGGCGCTAGCGCTGGGCGGCTTCAAGGCGCGCTGCACCTGATTTCGCACCGCTCCTGAATTCCATCCCGCCATTGAAGCGCTGCGGCGCTGCGTGCGGCTGCAGCCCAATTCCGACGCAACGCTGAGTGGCGGGAACGATCTCGTTCGCCCGAGTCGGACCAACCGGGCGAGGTATCCCTGGACTTGCTGACGCATGGATACGGCACGCCGCCAATTCTTCAGCAAACAATTGCTGTTTTCCGCCTGAGGTTGAGTAGGTCAGAATTTTAGTTGCGCACCTCAAAAATTGAGGACAGGATTACCACAAAATAAGAGAAGCGGGTGGGAGGAATGTGATGGGACTGTTCGGGAGGCTGGAACTCGCTGCCGCCGCGTGCGTGCTTTGGGCCAACGCCGCTGCAGCCGACACGACTGTGAAATGGCTGCACATCGAGGAGAACCCGGCCCAGGTGAAGATCTGGGAGGAGGTCGCGCACGCCTACGAGGCATCGCATCCGGGCGTGAAGATCGAGATGCACTTCCTCGAGAACGAGGCTTACAAGGCCAAGCTGCCGACCATCCTGCAGTCCAAGGACCGGCCGAATATCATCTACAGCTGGGCCGGTGGCGTCCTCAAGACACAGATCGACGCGGGCGTGCTCGAAGATATCACCGACCAAGTGAAGGGTTACAGCGACAGTCTCACGCCGGCGGCGCTCGCCGCGTTTACCCAGAACGGCCGCGTCTATGGGCTGCCGGCCGCGGTATCGCAGGTCGGTTTTCTCTGCAACAAGGAGCTAATGGCCAAGGCGAAGGTCGATCCGGCCACCATCAAGAGCTGGGACGACCTGCTGGCCGCCGTGAAGACGCTGAAAGCCGCCGGGGTGACCCCGATCGTGGTTGGCGGTGCGGACAAATGGCCGCTGCACTTCTATTGGACGTATCTTGCGGTGCGCATTGGCGGCAAGCCCGCGTTCGATGCGGCGCTGCGCGGCGAGAACGGCGGCTTCGCTGGCGAGACGTTCCAGAAGTCCGGCGAGCTGTTCAAGCAACTCGTTGATCTCCAGCCGTTCCAGAACGGCTTTCTCGGCTTCAAGAACGCTCAGGCGGTCGGTTATTTCGGTGACGGCAAGGCTGCGATGACGCTCGCGATCAGCATCGTCTATCAGTTGCAGCGCGTGCTCGCCGCGGACAAGGTCGGATTGAGTGACGACAAGATCTGCTGGTTCGATTTTCCGGTCGTGGCCGGAGGCAAGGGGGCGCCGACGGACACGCTGGGCGGCATCACCGGCTGGCTGGTCACCAAGGATTCGCCGAAGGAGGCGGTCGGATTTCTTGAAGTATTTCATTTCGAAGGACGTGCAGACGCGGCTTGCTGCGGGCAACTTCCTGATTCCCGTGGTGAAGGGCGCTGACGCCGGCCTCAACAATTCCTTCATGAAGCTGATCGCCGCCAATCTGGCGAAATCGAACTACCACCAGAACTTCTATGACCAGAGCCTTGGCCCCTCGGTCGGGCGGGTCGTCAACGACGTCGCCGCGGAGATCGCCGGCGGCAGCATGAGCCCGCAAGACGCCGCCAACGCAATCGAAGCCGCATGGAAGCAGGGCAACTGAGGCGTGGCATGGCGGATCGCGAGCTCGCCGGCAATGGGCGTTGCGAAGGCATCGCTGTCCTCGCATGCGGTCCGCGGCCCGAGCTGGGACGGCCGCTTCACCGTGCTGATCCTGTTCCTGCCGCCGGCGCTGCTGTTGTTCACGCTGTTCGTGGTGATGCCGATCGGTGAGGCCGCCTGGTACTCGGCCTTCAACTGGAACGGGTTCGGCAGGCCGACCAACTGGATCGGCCTCGACAACTACCGTTTCGTGCTGCAGACGCGCGCCTTCTGGCTTGCGTTGCGCAACAACGGGCTGATCATCGCAGCCTCGCTCGCGATCCAGCTGCCGCTTGCGCTGACGCTGGCTCTGATGCTCGCGGAACGGTTTCGTGGCGCGGTGGCGTTGCGCATGCTGTTCTTCATGCCTTATATTCTGGCCGAGATCGCGACCGGGCTGATCTTCAGTTTCGTCTATGATGGTGACTACGGCCTTGTCGGCTCGATCTGGCGTGCTTTCGGCGCCGATCCGCCGTATCTGCTGGCCTCCACTCACACCTCGATGCTGGCCGTGCTGATCGTGATTGTCTGGAAGTACTTCGGCTTTCACATGATGCTGTTCATCGCGGCACTCCAGAGCCTCGACAAAAGCCTGATCGAGGCGGCCCGCATCGACGGCGCGAGCCGGTCGCAAACGCTGCGCCATGTGGTCATCCCCTTGCTCTATCCGACGATCCGGCTGTCGGTATTCTTCGCCATCATCGGCTCGCTGCAGCTGTTCGACCTGGTGATGCCGCTGACGCGAGGAGGACCCGCGGACTCCTCGAACACACTGGTGAGCTTCCTCTACAACAACGGCATCTCGCGCATGCGGGTCGGCTATGGCAGCGCCATTGGCGTCATCCTGTTCGTGATCTGCGTCACCTTTGCGTTTACCTACAAGCGATGGTTCATGCGTGATGAGTAGCGCCGAAACGCCCCACGCGCCTTTCGATCCAGCTGTGCTCTTCAAGGCGGCGTTCCTCGCTCTCGTCGCCGTCATGGTGCTGGTGCCGCTGCTCGCGACCGTGCTCGGCGGCTTCAAAACGCTCGGCGAATTGCGCGTCAATCCGTTCGGGCTGCCGCGTCACTGGGACTGGCAGAACTATGCCGGCATCCTGTTCTCCGTGCGCTATTGGCAGCTCCTGCGCAACTCGCTGATCATCTCGACGCTCACGGTGGCATTGACCCTGATTGTCGCCGCGATGGCGGCGTTCACCTTCGCCCATGTCAAGTTCTTTGGCAGCTCGATGCTGCTGAGCTACCTGACGCTCGGTTTGCTGTTCCCGGCGGCGACTGCGGTGCTGCCGCTGTTCATCAAGGTGCGCGATCTCGGCCTGCTCGATACCTATTTTGGCGTTGCGCTGCCGCAGGTGGCTTTCAGCCTGGCGATGAGCGTGCTGCTGCTGCGTCGTTTCTTCAAGGACATTCCCTACGAGCTGCTCGAGGCTGCGCTTGTCGACGGCTGCAGCTATATCAAATTCTTCCGCTACGTGACGCTGCCGTTGTCGCGCCCGATCCTGGCGACCGTCGGCACCATCACCTTTGTCAACAGCTGGAACGCCTATCTTCTGCCGCTCGTGATGCTCAACACCGATGCGCTCTATCCCTGGCCGCTCGGCATCATGGTTTACCAGGGCGAGTATTCGTCCGAGTGGCACCTGATCCTGGCCTTCATCACCCTGACCATCCTGCCGACGATCATTCTGTTCCTACTGGCGCAGAAGCACATCGTCGCCGGCCTCACGTGCAGGCGCGGTCAAGGGATGATCGATCCCTCACGGAGACCACAATGAGAAAAATAGGCATCGGAATCATCGGTTGCGGTGTAATCAGCACCGCCTATCTGAAGGCGGCCCAGCGCTTCCCGGTCCTGGACATCAGGGCCCTTGCCGACATGCGCAGCGACGCAGCGGAGCGCCAGGGCGCGGCTTTCGGGTTGCCGCCGATGCGGGTCGATCAATTGCTCAAACGCGATGACATCGAGATCGTCGTCAATCTCACGGTGCCGCTCGCCCACACCGACGTCAGCCTCGCGGTGCTGAATGCCGGCAAGCACGTCTATTCTGAGAAGCCGCTCGGCATCGACGTCGCGGAAGCCCGCAAGGTGATGGATCTCGCCGCGCAGAGGAATCTTCGTGTGGGCTGCGCGCCCGATACGTTCCTTGGCGGTGGGCACCAGACCGCCCGTAAGCTGATCGATGACGGCGTGATCGGCACGCCCGTGGCGGGCAGCGCCTTCTTCGGCTGCCCCGGCCATGAACGCTGGCATCCAGCGCCCGGATTTTACTATCTGCGAGGCGGCGGGCCGATGCTCGACATGGGACCGTACTACATCAGCGATCTCGTGCAGTTGCTCGGCCCCGTCGCGAGCGTGATGGGCTCGACCGCGCGCCCGAAATCCGAGCGCCTGGTGATCAGCGAGCCGAACAACGGCACGCTGATCCCAGTCGAGGTTTCGACCCATGTTGCTGGCACCCTCGAATTCGAGAGCGGGGCCGTCGTCTCGATCACGATGAGCTTCGATGTACCGAAGCATCGGCATGCGCCGATCGAGATCTATGGCGACAAGGGCAGCATGCTGGTGCCCGACCCGAACCGCTTCGGCGGCGAGGTGCAGGTGGCAAAGACCGGCGGCGAATGGGAGACGGTGCCATTGACGCACGGTCATGTCGACGGCGAGTTCCGCTCGATCGGCGTCGCCGACATGGCTATCCGCGATCCTCAACGACCGGCCGCACCGTGCCAGCGGTGCGCTCGCGTTCCATGTGCTGGAGGTGATGGAGGCGTTTCAGACCTCCGCCGACGAAGGACGGCGCGTCAAGATCGAGAGCCGCGTCGAGCGGCCGGCGATGCTGCCGGCTGGACGAGAAACCGGACAGATCGACTGAGGACAGAAACATGCGCAAGGCGATGATTGTATGGGGCGGCTGGCCGGGCCACGATCCCGATCTCTGTGCGTCGATGATCCGCGGCTGGCTGAAGGCGGAAGGCTTCGAGGTGCGGATCGAGACCACGACCGCGGCGTTCGCCGACCCCGCGATTCACGACCTGTCACTGATCATCCCGATCTACACGATGTCGAAGATCGAGAAGGCGGAGGCGCTGAATCTGTGCGCGGCGGTGCGCGGCGGAGTCGGTCTCGCCGGCCATCACGGCGGCATGTGCGACGCGTTCCGCGATTCTGTCGACTACCAGTTCCTGTGCGGCGGGCAATGGGTCGCGCATCCCGGCAACATCATCGACTACCGGGTCGACTTGACCAGGCCGGATGATCCCATCATGAAGGGCCTGAAGAGTTTCGAGCATCGTTCGGAGCAATACTACATGCATGTCGACCCGGCCAACGAGGTGTTGGCGACGACGACCTTCAGCGGTGAGCACGCGCCGTGGATCGAGGGAGTGACGATGCCGGTGGTCTGGAAGAAGCGATACGGCGCGGGCAGGGTGTTCTATTCCTCGCTCGGCCACCGCGCCTACGAGCTCGACGTACCGGAGATCCGAACGATGATGATCCGCGGCATGCTGTGGGCGGCGCGCGAATGACGGCTACTGCGATGCAGCCGCCGGTCCGCGCCACGCTCGAGGACGTTGCGCGGACGGCGGGTGTTTCGCTCGCAACCGTTGACCGGGTCATCAACCGACGCGAGGGCGTGCGCGCCAACACCGTCGCACGCGTGGAGGCCGCGGTTGCCAAGCTCGGCTACCGCGCCGACATCGCCGCCGCGCGGCTCGCGCGCGGGCAGAGCTTTCGCTTCGCCTTCGTGTTGCCGACGGGCGGAAACAGCTTCATGACAAATCTGACCGAGCAGGTCCAGCGCACAGCGGAATGGCTGGCAGGACAGCGCGGCTTCATCGATATCCTCCACGTCGACGTATTCGATCCGGATGTGCTGGCCGGAGCGCTGGAAAACCTGTCGCAGGTCTATCAGGGTGTCGCCGTCATCGCGCTCGACCATCCCAGGGTGCGGGCCGCGATCGACGAGCTCGCTGCGCGCGGGGTCGCCGTGGTGACGCTTGTTTCGGACGCGCCGAGCTCGCGCCGCCTCCATTATGTCGGTATCGACAACCCGGCGGCGGGGCGGACCGCGGCCACCCTGATGGGACGTTTCCTCGGCGGCCGCGAGGGCACGGTCGCCGTGATCGCGGGATCGCTGTCGCTGCGCGATCACGCCGAACGGCAGTTCGGCTTCCACCAGATCCTGTCCAGCGAATATCCGAACCTGCTGGCACTGCCAGCCATCGAGGGGCGCGACGACAGCGAGCTCACGCGCGAACTCACGGCCGCGCTGCTCGCGCGCCATGCGGATCTGCGCGGCATATATTGCTGCGGCGCCGGGAACCGTGGCATTGCCGATGCGCTTGAGGCGTCGGGCCGAGCGCGCGAGGTGGTCTGGATCACCCATGAGCTGACCCAGCACACGCGGCGTTTCCTGGTCCGTGGAACGCTCGATGTCATCATCAACCAGGATCCTGGCCATGAGGCGCGCTCCGCGGCGCGGATCCTGCTCGCGCATTGTTCGGGTGAGCCGATCAGCCCCGACCAGGAGCGGATCCGCATCGACATTTTTCTTCGAGACAATCTGCCGTAGTTGAACGCGAAGGTGGAGGCTGGCGCAGCGCGTACCGATCGCTTGCCGCTCAGGCGGAGCTTCAACCCGCGCGCGCCGTGAGAACACGTCTGATCGAAACCACCGAGCGACTGAGCCGACAGCTGAGGCCGTGTTGCGGCCGCGCGTCTCTCCCGCCTTGATTGGCTTATAGCCAGCCGAAGATCGCGAGCACGAGCACGGCCTGCGCCAGGAAGCCGACGGTGAAGGCGAGCTGTCCGGAAAATCGGCAGGCCGAGCGTGTAGACGATCAGATGGGCCACGCGTGCCCAGAAATAGACGGCGCAGGCCAGCACCGTCCATTTGGTCGAATAGTCGATGGCGTTGAGGATCAGGACCAGCGGCGCGAAGATGATGAGGTTCTCGACCGCGTTATCGTGGGCGAACATCAGCCGCGTCGCCCATTCCGCATGCGGCTTGTCGCCGCGCTGCGGATTGGCCATCGCGCCAGAGAGCCCGCGCACCTGGCAACGGTTGAGGACGTAGGGGATCCACAACAATCCGGTCAGAATGACCGTCAGCGTCAGCCAGAACAATTCGCGCGTCATCGATTTCCCCTCAACTGCTACCGTACCCGTCCGGACCGGATGACGGCTTATACCGGAGCGCGGCGCGACGCGCTACGCACGGACGCGCACATAACTGCCGGGCGCATCCTCGATCGGCGGCGAGGCGTCGCTGCCGACGCTGCGCGCGGGAACCTCTTCCGGATCGAGCTCGCCGAGCCATTGCGCGCCAGTCCGGCCACCATGAGCCCTTGTGCTCCTGCGCACCCTTGATCCAGTCCTGATAGCGAGATGTCCTTGATCGTCTCGTTGGTCCAGTACTGGTACTTGCCCGACGTCGGCGGATTGACGACGCCGGCGATGTGGCCCGAGCCCGACAGCACATATTTCACCGGGCCACCGAAGAATTGCGAGCCGTACAGCACGGAATCGGCCGGCGCGATGTGGTCCTCGCGGGTGGCGAGATTGTAGACCGGCACCTTGACCTTGGAGAGATCGAGCAGCGTGTTGTCCAGCACCATGGTGCCGGAGGTCAGCCGGTTCTCCAGATAGCAGTTGCGCAGATAGTAGGAATGATTGGCCGCCGCCATGCGGGTGGCGTCGGAATTCCAGTGCAGCAGGTCGAACGCCGACGGCTCCTGGCCCTTGAGGTAGTTGTTGACCACATAGGACCAGATCAGATCGTTCGAGCGCAGCATGTTGAAGGCCATCGCCATCTTGCTGCCTTCGAGCACGCCCGAGGCCTGCATGTCGCGCTCCAGCGCCGAGATCTGGTTCTCGTCGACGAACACCAGCAAATCACCCGCATGGGTGAAATCGACCTGCGCGGCCAGGAAGGTCGCCGAGGTCACGCGCTGGCGGCGCTTGTCCGCCAGCCAGGCCAGCGTGGTGGCGAGCAGGGTGCCGCCGACGCAATAGCCCATGGTGTGGACCTTCATCTCGCCGGTGGCGCGCTCGATGACGTCCATCGCCGTCAGCGGGCCTTCCTTCATGTAGTCGTCCCAGGTCTTGGTCCCGAGCGACTTGTCCGGATTGACCCAGGAGATCACGAACACCGTGATGCCCTGGTCGACGCACCATTTGATGAAGGATTTTTCCGGACGAAGGTCCAGGATGTAGAACTTGTTGATCCAGGGCGGCACGATCAGGAGCGGGGTGCGCAGCACCTTCTCCGTGGTCGGCGTGTACTGGATCAGCTGCATCATCTCGTTCTGGAAGATCACCTTGCCCGGCGTCGTCGCCATGTTGACGCCGACCTCGAGATTGGCCGGATCGGACTGCCGGATCTTCAGCATGCCCTTGCCGGCCTCGATATCCTCCGCGAGCATCTGCATGCCGCGCGCCAGATTGGTCGCCGCTTGACGACAAGCGTCTGCCGCAGCACTTCGGGATTGGTCAGCACGAAGTTGGACGGCGACAGCGCATTGGTGATCTGGTTGACGTAGAACTCGGCCTTCTTGCGCGTCGGGCCATCGATCCCTTCCGCATTGTGCACGAGGTCGTGCGCCCATTGCGTGGTCAGGAGATAGGCCTGCATGATGAAGTCGAAAAACTGGTTCGACTTCCATTCAGGATCGGCGAATCGCTTGTCGCGCGGCGAGGGCGAGATCGCGGGCGGCGCCTGCTCGCCGGCAAAGCGGCGCATCGCCGAGCCCCAGAGGTCGAGGTAGCCCTTGCCGATCCGGGTCTGAAGGTCGGCGGCACGCTCGTTGTCCGACAGCCAATATTCGGCCACAGCCGTAAACGACTTCACCATCTCGGCAAGTTCGGCCGGCGGCCGATCCTGCACCTCGCCGCTCTCGCGCGGCTTGAGATAGGCAGCAAGCGCTTTGCCGCTGTTTTCCATTGCCCGCGCGATGTTCATTGCGAAGGCTTCCGCATCGAACGTTTGGGCTGGTCGGGTCTCGGTCGGAACGTCGCTCATGGCGAAAATCACCCTAACGTGTCGCGGGCGGTTCGTCACGGCGCACGAGATCAATAATCCGCGAGTTCACACCGATTTCGATTTCTGCGTGTTGCATTGCGATAGTCATTCTTGCTTCTGACATATTGGGTGCGATACTTAGCTGAACAAATTCATCGTCAGCCCAAATTGTTTCAGGTGACACCCGTCCGGGCTGCGGCAAAATGATCCCAGAAAGGGATCTCCCGAAAGGTACAATTGGTGGATCGGAGCAGGAAGGCTGTCGCCTTGATCTGTGCTGCTTGCGTGCTCGGGACTGAGCGCGCTCGTCCTTTCCGGCTGCTCCAGCCAGATCGCCGACATGCCATTCGCTCGTGCGTACCGATGCCGCCGGCCCAACCCGAGGGATGCCGGCTGCCTATCTGCCGGTGAACGATTTGCCGCCGGCCGTGACGAGGCGACCATGTCGCCCGAGGAGCGCGCCAGGATCGAGAAGGAGCTGACGGCAGCGCGCGACCGCCAGGCCTCGGCGAGGCCAAGGATGCAGCGCGCGCGAAGTAACGGGCTCGATCGCCGCCAGTCGGCCGACGTATTCTCTGGCGCGACGCGGTGTCCGTGATAAAAGACCGGAATCAACCGCAAAGTTAGGGCGAGGCGGGGCCGTCCGGTCCGTGCAATCCGTGCCAAATCGATGACGTGGCACGGGTTCCGGTCGCGGTCTGCCGCAGCGCAAATGGCTGACATGACCAGCCCGCCCGCCCGCTTGCCGGAGCCAGGACCCATGGAAGAATTCTACCGCATCCGCCGTTTGCCGCCTTACGTGTTCGAGCAGGTCAACCGGGCCAAGGCGGCCGCGCGGAATGCCGGCGCCGACATCATCGATCTCGGCATGGGCAATCCGGACCTGCCGGCGCCGCCGCATGTGCTGGAGAAGATGAAGGAGGTTCTCGGCAAGCCGCGCACCGACCGCTATTCGGCCTCCCGCGGCATCGCGCGGCCTGCGCAAGGCCCAGGCGGCTTATTACGACCGCCGCTTCGGGGTGAAGCTCAATCCGGACACCCAGGTCGTCGCGACCCTCGGCTCCAAGGAGGGCTTCGCCAACATGGCGCAGGCCATCACCGCGCCGGGCGACGTCATCCTCTGTCCGAATCCGAGCTATCCGATCCACGCCTTCGGCTTCCTGATGGCCGGCGGCGTGATCCGCTCGGTGCCGGCCGAGCCGACACCGCAATTCTTCGAAGCCGCCGAGCGGGCGATCATCCATTCGATCCCGAAGCCGCTGGCGCTGATCGTCTGCTATCCGTCGAACCCGACGGCCTATGTGGCGGATCTGGATTTCTATCGCGACCTCGTCGCTTTCGCGAAGAAGCACGAGATCTTCATCCTGTCCGACCTGGCCTATGCCGAGGTCTATTTCGACGACAAGAACCCGCCGCCGTCGGTGCTGCAGGTGCCGGGCGCAATGGACATTGCCGTCGAGTTCACCTCGATGTCGAAGACCTATTCGATGGCCGGCTGGCGCATGGGCTTTGCGGTCGGCAACGAGCGCCTGATCGCGGCGCTGGCGCGGGTGAAATCCTATCTCGACTACGGCGCGTTCACGCCGGTCCAGGTGGCGGCGACCGCCGCGCTCAACGGGCCCGACGACTGCATTCGCGAGATGCGCGAGACCTACCGCAAGCGCCGCGACATCTCTGGTCGAATTGTTCGGCCGCGCCGGCTGGGAGATCCCGGCGCCGCAGGCCTCGATGTTCGCCTGGGCGCCGCTGCCGGAAGCCTTCAAGAGCTCTCGGCAGCATGCAGTTCGCGACCCTGATGGTGGAAAAGTCCGGTGTCGCGGTCTCGCCCGGCGTCGGCTTCGGCGAGCATGGCGAAGGCTATGTCCGCATTGCCATGGTGGAAAACGAGCAGCGAATCCGGCAAGCCGCGCGCGGCGTACGCCGTTTCCTTGAAAGCGGCATTGAAACGTTGCACAACGTCGTTCCCATCGCCAACCGGCGGTAAAATTTCCGGCAGGTCTCTTTCGTCATGGTCGCACCCCTCAGAGTGGGTATCGCGGGCCTCGGCACCGTGGGTGCTGAGGTTGTCCGTCTCATCGAACGCCAGCAGCGCATCCTGTCCGAGCGGACGGGACGCGGCATTCAGGTGGTCGCGGTCACCGCGCGCTCGAAAGCGCAAGAAGCGCGGCCTCGACCTCGGCGGCATCGCCTGGGCCAGGGATCCGCAAGCGCTCGCGGCCGATCCCGAGATCGACTGCCTGGTCGAATTGATGGGCGGGGTCGGCGATCCGGCGTTGTCGGCGATCGACACCGCGCTGAAATCCGGCAAGTCGGTGGTGACGGCCAACAAGGCGCTGATCGCCAAGCATGGCGTCAAGCTGGCGAAGACCGCCGAGAAGCACGGCGGTGCGTTGAATTTCGAGGCTGCGGTCGGCGCTGCGATCCCGATCGTCAAGACTCTGCGCGAGGGATTGGCCGGCACCGGCATCGATCGTGTCTATGGCATTCTCAACGGCACCTGCAATTACATCCTGACCCGGATGGAGCAGGAGGGACTGTCGTTCGAGGAGTGCCTGAAGGACGCCCAGCGTCTCGGCTATGCCGAGGCCGATCCGTCGTTCGACGTCGACGGCCACGACACTGCGCAGAAGCTCGCGATCCTGGCGAGCCTCGCTTTCGGCACGGCGGTGGCGCAGAACGCTGTTTATGTCGAGGGCATTTCCTCGATCGCCCCGGAGGATCTGCGGGCGGCCGACGATCTCGGCTATCGGGTCAAGCTGCTCGGGGTGCGACCCGGCGCACGTCCAAGGGCATCGAGCAGCGCGTGCATCCGACCATGGTGCCGAAATCCTCCTCGATCGCGCAGGTCATGGGCGTCACCAATGCCGTGACCATCGACGGCGAGGGCATTTCGCCGATCACCCTGGTCGGCCCCGGCGCTGGCGGTGCGGCGACGGCCTCTGCCGTCGTCGCCGATATCGCCGATATCGCCCGCGGCGTGCGCGCCGCACCGTTCGGACGGCCGGTCGAGACCTTGCGGTCGACCGAGAAGGCGCCGATGGAGCGGCACGAGGGCGGCTATTACATCCGTCTGATGGCGCGCGACCATGCCGGCACGGCCGCCACCATTGCAACGCGGCTCGCCGAGCAGAAGATCTCGCTGGAATTGATCGTGCAGCGCCATCCGAATGGCGGCGAAGTCGCCAAGTCCGCGAGGCAAGGGGGCGCCGGTGCCGGTGATCCTGATCACCTACGCCACCAACGAGGATGCCATGTACAAGGCGCTGCAGGCGGTGCAGCGCGACAAGGTGATCAGCGGCAAGCCGCAGGTGATCCGGATCGAGAAGAATTAGGGCAATGAATGCCTGAGGAACCGGTGGTCCCTGCATAAACAAACGCATGGCGTTTGCGTAGATTACATGCTCAAAACGGGGCGGTGGGCGAGAGCGGCGCGATGCGCCGGTCGCCTGGTCCCATGCGTCGCCCGCCACCAGGCGGCCCATGAACGTTAGGCTTTGCGGGCTTTGGATGCCCGCACGATGTCTTTGAGGAGTTGGTCGATGTCCACGCATATTTCAGTCCCGCCGCAATTGATGCTCGAGCGCATCCTGACGCTTGAACTGGTGCGCGTGACCGAACGTGCGGCGGTGTCGGCCGCGCGCCTGCGCGGCCACGGCCAGGAGAAGGCTGCCGACCAGGCCGCGGTGGACGCGATGCGGCGCGAGCTCAACAAGCTGCCGATCGAAGGCACGGTCGTGATCGGCGAGGGCGAGCGCGACGAAGCGCCGATGCTCTACATCGGCGAGATCCGTCGGCATGAACGCCGGCCCGAAGGTCGATATCGCGGTCGACCCGCTGGAAGGCACCACGCTGTGCGCCAAGAACATGCCGGGCGCGATCGCGACCATGGCGATGGCTGATGGCGGCACGCTGCTGCATGCGCCCGACGTCTACATGCAGAAGATCGCGGTCGGCCCCGGCTATGCCAAGGGCGTGGTCGATATCGATGCCACCGCCGGCCGACAATGTCCGCCGGCTTGCCAAGGCCAAGGGCGTCGATCGCCTCCGCCATCACCGTGCTGGTGCTGGACCGTCCGCGCCATGCCGACATCATCCAAGGCGTGCGCTCGACCGGCGCGGCCGTGCGCCTGATCACCGACGGCGACGTCGCAGGCGTCATCCAGTGCGCCGATCCCGACGATACCGGCGTCGACATGTATATCGGCACCGGCGGCGCGCCCGAAGGCGTGCTGGCCGCGGTGGCGCTGCGCTGCATCGGCGGCCAGATGCAGTGCCGGCTGATCCTCGACACCGACGAGAAGCGCGAGCGCGCCGCCAAGATGGGCGTCGGCGATCCCAAGATGATCTATGGCATCGAGGACATGGCCCGCGGCGACTGCCTGTTTGCCGCCACCGGCGTCACGACCGGCTCGCTGCTCTCCGGCGTCAAATTCCGCAAGGACGGCGTGATCGAGACCGAGACGGTGGTGATGCGCTCGGTCACCGGCACGGTGCGCTATATCCGCGCCGAGCACCGCGAATTGGCAAAATTCCACCTCGACTGACGCGCCAAGTCCTGATCTGCCAAGCGTAGCGGAATTGCGGCGATGTCCGATCTCACTGACGTGAAGGCGCTGGTGTTCGACGTGTTCGGCACCGTGGTCGACTGGCGCACCAGCCTGATCGTGACTTCACCGCATGGTCGCAGCGCCGCGGCGTGACAGGCGACTGGACTGCGCTGGTCGATGGCTGGCGCGGGCTCTACATGGGCTCGATGGATGAGGTGCGAAAGCATCCCGAGCGCGGCTATGTCATCCTCGACGTCCTGCATCGCCGGTCGCTGGAGAAGCTGGTGGCACAGCTCGGCATCGCCGGGCTGACCGAAGCCGATCTCGACTACCTGACCCGCGGCTGGCACCGACTGCATCCCTGGGCGGACAGCGTCGCCGGCCTGACGCGGCTGAAGACCAAATACATCATCTCGCCGCTCTCCAACGGCAATGTCGCGCTGCTTACCAACATGGCGAAGTTCGCAGGGCCTCCCCTGGGACCTCGTGATGTCGGCCGAGCTGTTCGCGCACTACAAGCCCGATCCGGAAACCTATCTGGGCGCCGCGCGCCTGCTCGGCCTTGCGCCCGGCGAGGTGATGATGGTGGCCGCGCACAACAACGATCTCGACGCCGCGCAGAAAAACGGCCTGAAGACCGCCTTCGTGGCGCGGCCGACCGAATATGGCCCGCTGCAGACGCGCGACTTCGAGGCCACCGGCGCCTGGGACATCGTGGCCAATGATTTCGGCGGCATTGCCGACCGGCTTGGCTGCTAGTGGGTATCTGGCCGATGGCCGATTGCATGCCTCGAACGCGTTGCGGTGGTTTCTATTTTGTTCGGTATCGGAGTCCCGCGGATCGGGCGGCCAACTCCTATGCCCGACATCACAGTGAGCTCGCGTGATATAGGCTGCGCTGACCTGCAGCGATTTCCTCTCGAACCGAGTTTCCATGACGCCTCCCGCCACCGTCCTTCCTGTCGAAACGCCGCAGGCCTTCCTCGGCGTGCGGCTGTCGCTCACAGGCAAGCTGTGGCGCGACCGGCTCGACGCGCGGGCGGCGGCGCAGGCGCTGGCGATGGTGCAGCGTCATCAGTTGCCGGAGATGCTGGCGCGTGTGCTGGCCGGTCGCGACGTCGACCTCGACGAGGTGCAGGACTTCCTCGATCCGACCATCCGCAAGCTGATGCCCGATCCGTTCACCGTGACGCAGATGGAGGCAGCGGCCAAGCGCATTGCGGACGCGGCCGTGAGAGCGTGAGAAGGTCGCGATCTTCGGCGACTATGACGTTGACGGCGCGACCTCGTCGGCGCTGCTCGCCTGGCATCTGCGCCATTGCGGGCTCGATCCGCTGATCCACATTCCCGGACCGCATCTTCGAAGGCTACGGCCCCAACGTCGAAGCGGTGCGCGCGCTGGCCGCCAAGGGCGCGACCCTGCTGGTGACGGTCGATTGCGGCACCACCAGCCTCGAGCCGCTGGCGGAAGCGCGCAGGCTCGGCATGTCCGTGGTCGTGATCGATCACCACCAATGCGGCGCCGACCTTCCCGGAGGTCGATGCGCTGGTCAATCCGAACCGGCTCGACGATCTCTCCGGCCTCGGCTATCTCGCCGCCGTCGGGCTGACGCTCGTGACGCTGGTCGCGGTCAATCGCGAACTGCGCGGGCGCGGCTTCTGGACGGCCGAGATGCCGGAGCCCGACCTGCTCGGCATGCTGCATCACGTCGCGCTCGGCACGGTCGCCGACGTCGCGCCCCTGATCGCGCTCAACCGTGCCTTCGTCGCCAAGGGGCTGATCGCGATGCGCCGGCGCGACCATGTCGGCCACACCGCGCTGATGGACGTGGCGCGGCTGAACGGGCCGCCGGAAGCCTGGCATCTCGGCTTCATGCTGGGGCCGCGCATCAATGCCGGCGGCCGCATCGGTCGCGCCGATCTCGGCGTGCGGCTGCTGCTCGAAGGCGACATCTCGGAAGCCGCGCGCATCGCCGCCGAGCTCGACCGGCTCAACACCGAGCGGCGGGTCATCGAGCAGGCGGCAGAGGCTCAGGCCGAAGCCGAGGCGCTGGCCTCGCTTGGGCTGGAGGACAAGGGCGCTGTCATCGTCACCGCGTCCGAAGGCTGGCATCCCGGCGTCGTCGGCCTCGTCGCCTCGCGGCTGAAAGAGAAGTTTTCGCGGCCGGCCTTTGCGATCGCGCTGGAGCCCGGCGGCATCGGCACCGGCTCGGGCCGTTCCATCCTCGGCGTCGATCTCGGCCGCGCCGTGCGGCAGGCGGTGGAGCAGGGCATTTTGATCGAAGGGCGGCGGGCATGCGATGGCCGCCGGCGTCACCTTGCGCAAAGAGAGGCTGGCCGAATTCCGCGCCTTCCTCGAAAGCGCGCTCGCGCCCGATGTCGCCAAGGCGCGGCACGTCAACGAGGTCTATATCGATGGCGCGATCAGCGCGCGCGCGGCGACGCCGGAGCTGGTCCATACGCTCAACCGCGCCGGCCCGTTCGGCAGCGGCAATCCGGAGCCGGTCGTGGCGCTGCCCTCGCATCAGCTCGTGTTTGCCGATGAGGTCGGTCAGGCGCATCTGCGGCTGCGCTTCAAGGCCGGCGACGGCGCCACCGTCAACGGCATCGCCTTCCGCAGCGTCGGCCAGAAGCTCGGCAATGCGTTGACGCAGCATCGGGGGCAGGTCGTCCATGTCGCGGGCTCGCTCGCGGTCGACCGCTACCAGGGTGTCGAACGGGTGCAGCTGCGCGTGCTGGATGTCGCCGTGCCGGACCAGGGCCCGGCGTTCATCAGGTAGTTGCTCGCCATTACGACGGCCCGGTTGATTAGCTCTCGCTGTCATCGCCAGCGACGGCGGGCGATCCAGTATTCCGAGACAGACATCGTGGGACATGCACTGTTCCAGCATGAAACGTCTGCCTGGCATACTGGATTCGGGCTCCGCCTGCGCGCCGAGCATGACGACTGAATATGTCTCATCGGTGTTCAACGCGACACATTAATTGCCCGCAGTTGTTCAACATCGTATGCCCTTCTCCCCTACTTGGAAGAGGGCGCAGGGAATGCCGGGTGAAGGCCTCACCCATGGCCCGCGTGCGAAAAAAATGCACGCGGCAGATACCACAGGTTCAGCCGGATCATCCGGCATTCCCTGCGCGATGGGTTACGGCTTATACGCGCTCTCCCTGGGGACCGGCTTTGTTGCCCCCATCGATCGTTGAACTCATCTGATACAACGACCTTGGCTCCAGCACCGGGAAGCCAGGACCACACGACTTCGCCGTCCGCGTCAGCGCGATCGTCTCAACGCGCCGTCCACGTCCACCGCATCCCCCGCCCCACGTATCGTGACGATCGGCCGAAACGCCCTCTCCATGGGGCGGGATGCCGCTAGTAATGACCTCAAATTTCTGTAAAAGCGAAAGAAGATATTTTGTCGCATCGAGGGTGCGGGACAATGATCGCCTTGAAGCGTCACGCAAAATAGTTTTTCCGCGCATGTGATATTCGACCGGACCATGTGCATCATGACGCAGCACGTGCCACCATTCGTGCGAAATCATCACAAGCGATTTGCCCGACGGGCAGTCCACGACACGCTGTCACCACGTCGATTGCCGCCCCAGACCTGTGCGACCGCTCCTCGATCAACGCCCATTCAAAGGATACGTCATGCCTTCCGAAACACGTTCGCCACGCCTTGCCGTCCTGATCGATGCGGACAATGCCTCTGCAAAGATCGTCGACGGATTGTTCGAGGAGATTGCGAAGATTGGCGAGGCGAGTGTTCGTCGGATTTACGGCGATTTCTCCAACCCGCGCTCCAAGGCCTGGGCGGATACGCTCTCGCGATACGCGATCATCCCTCAACAGCAATTTGCCTACACGACCGGAAAGAATGCGTCCGACATCACGCTGGTCATCGATGCAATGGACCTGCTCCATAGCGGACGCTTCGACGGATTCTGTCTGGTCTCGTCGGACAGCGATTTCACCCGGCTTGCGGCCCGGATCCGCGAGCATGGCGTCGATGTGTTTGGCTTCGGCGAGCAGAAAACGCCGGAGAGCTTCCGGCAGGCCTGTCGAAGGTTCGTATACACCGAGAACCTGCGCTCCGGCGCGGCGAGCAAAGGATGCCGGCGCGACCGCAAAATCGCTGCTGCCCGTCAGCGCGGCGACGCCGATCATCAAGAAGGTCATCACGCAGATGGAGAGCGAGGATGGATGGGTCGCTCTTGGGGAAGTCGGAAAGCAGCTTGCCAACCTGGCCTCCGACTTCGATCCCAGAACCTTCGGCTTTCGCAAGCTCAGCGACCTCGTGCGCAAGACGGATTCGTTCGAAATCGAGGAGTACGCGAAAGGCGGCTCCATGCGCATTCGTGTGAAGTCTGCGACTGGACCAGCTCGTCAATCGAGAACGGCGAAGGCAGCTCCCATGAAGGCGTGGATGTTCCTGGACCCGAACAGGGGCCGGCGGTAGTAGATTTGGCTAATAAAACAACGGTATTGGGAGTGGGACATGACAAGGCAGGTTCAAGGCAAAGTCGCGCTGGTCACCGGCGGCGCATCGGGAATTGGCGCTGCGGTCGCCGAATTGCTCGCGCGTGAGGGCGCAGCGGTGGTCGTCACCGATATCGACGAGCTCAGGGGTCCGGAGCTGGTCGCGCGCATCACCAAGAGCGGCCATCAGGCGACGTTCCTGCAGCAGGACGTGACCAGCGAGCCGCGCTGGGTCGAGATTATCGCGGAGATCGAGAAGCGCCATGGCAGGCTCGACATCCTGGTCTCGAATGCCGGCATCGGCATTGCGGTGCCCTCGATCACCGAGATGTCGCTCGCGGACTGGCGGCGGCAGACCGCGATCAATCTCGATGGCGTGTTTCTGTCGGTCAAGCACAGCCTGCCGCTGATGCGGAAGACCGGCGGCGGCTCCATCATCATGATGTCGTCGCTGGCGGGCTTGCGCGGCGCGGCCGGACCTGGCGGGCTATTGCGCGACCAAGGGCGGCGTGCGGCTGTTCGCGAAGGCGATCGCGATGGAATGCGCCTCGTTCGGTGACGGCATCCGCGTCAACTCGGTGCATCCTGGCATCATCGACACGCCGATCTGGGGCAAGATCCCGACCGAGGCCGAAGGCCGCGGGCAAAATGCGCCGATCGATCCGGAGGAGCGCGCGAAGGTCGCGTCGCCGCTCGGCCGGGCCGGGCAGGCGGCGAGATCGCGGCCGGTGTGCTCTATCTCGCGTCCGACGCGTCACGCTACGTGACCGGCACGGAGCTCGTGATTGACGGCGGCATGTCTGCCGGAGGGGTGAGAAGGGGTTAGGGGACTGGTGCAGCAGCAGCTCGGTACAACCTCTCCCTGCTTGCGGGGAGAGGTCGGATTGCGAAGCAATCCAGATCTCGCTACGCCCGCCGCCTGCCGCGCCGCAGGCTCCAATGCCTGGCGCGGTCGAGATAGAGATAGACCACCGGCGTGGTGTAGAGCGTCAGGATCTGGCTCAGGATCAGCCCGCCGAAGATGGCGATGCCGAGCGGCTGGCGAAACTCGCTGCCTTCGCCCATGCCGACCATCAGCGGCACGGCGCCGAACAGCGCGGCCATCGTGGTCATCATGATCGGCCGGAAGCGCATCACGCAGGCCTCGAAGATTGCATCGCTCGACGACAGCCCGCGCTGCCGCTCGGCATCGAGCGCGAAGTCGATCATCATGATCGCGTTCTTCTTCACGATGCCGATCAGGAGGATCACGCCGATCATGGCGATGATGTCGAATTGCGGTGTGCGACAGCATCAGCGCCGCCACCGCGCCGACGCCGGCCGACGGCAGGGTGGACAGGATGGTGAGCGGATGGATGTAGCTCTCATAGAGCATGCCGAGCGAGATGTAGATGGTCGCGAACGCCGCGATGATCAGAAACGGCTCGCTCGCCAGCGATTGCCGGAAGATCTTGGCGACGCCCGCGAACTCGCCGCGAATGGTCGCGCGGCATGCCGATCCGGCTCATGGCCGTCTCGATCGCCGCCGTCGCCGCGCTCAGCGAGCCGCCGGGCGGCAGGTTGAACGAGACGGTGCCGGAGACCAGGAGATCCTGGTGATTGACGACCAGCGGCGTCTCGCCCTGCGCGAAGCGGGCGACGCTGGACAAGCGGAATCATCGTCTCCGCGCCGGTGCTGACGGCCGTTCCGGTCGACGACGCACCCTTGCCGGTGGCGCCGATCGAGTTGGTCGCCTGATTGCGCACGGCGTTGGCTGCGACCGAACTGATCGAGGTCTTCTGCGCGGCCGAAGCCACGGTGCCCGCCACCGCGTTGGTGGTCTGCGAACCGCTGGCCGAGCCGCCGGAGGTGCTGACATAGACGTCCTTCAGCGTCTCCGGATTCTGCCAGTAGGGCGGCGCGACCTCCATGATCACGTGATACTGGTTGCGCGCGACATAGATGGTCGAGACCTGGCGCTGGCCGAAGGCGTCATACAGCGTGTTGTCGATCTGGCTGACGGTGATGCCGAGGCGGGAGGCGGCGTCGCGATCGATGACGAGATTGGATTGCAGGGCCCGGTTCTGCTGGTCGCTGTTGACGTCGGCCAGCGCCGGATCGGCCTGAAGCGCGGCGACGAGTTTCGGCGATCCATTCGTTCAGCTCGTCGGGCGTCGAGCCCTTGCAGCGTATATTGATAGGCCGCATTGGCCGAGCGGCCGCCGGCGCCGAGATCGCCGATCGACTGCAGGAACAGCTGTGGCGCCGGCGACCGCCGCCAGTCTGCCGCGCAGCCGCTCGATCACCTGCTCGGCGGACAATTTGCGCTCGCCGATCGGTTTCAGCGACGCGAACACCGTGCCGGTGTTGGTCGAAGCCGCCGGGGCCCGGGCCGCGCCGCCGGTGAAGCCGACGGCGGTGTCGACCGCCGGATCGCTTTTGACGATCTCGATGAACTGCGTGAGCTTCTGCTGCATCAACTGAAACGAGGTGTGCTGATCGGCCTGGATCGATCCGATCAAGAGCCCGGTGTCCTGCTGCGGGACGAAGCCCTTGGGAACGGCGCCGTAGAGATAGAAATTCAGGCCGAGCGTCGCGGCCAGGATCAGCATCACCGAGCAGCGGATGGCGCAGCGCGATCGCCAGCGTCCAGCGATAGAAGCTCAGCAGCAGCTCGAAGACGCGTTCGCTGGCCCGGTAGATCCGGCCGTGGCGCTGGCCGGCCTCGCCACGCAGCAGCACGGCGCACATCATCGGCGTCGTCGTCAGCGAGACCACCAGCGAGATCACGATGGCGATCGTGATCGTCATGGCGAATTCGCGGAACAGGCGGCCGACCAGGCCGCCCATCAGCAGGATCGGGACGAAGACCGCGATCAGCGAGACGCTCATCGACAGCACGGTGAAGCCGACCTCGCGGGCGCCGAGCAGCGTGGCCTCCAGCCGCGACAGCCCCGCATCCATGTGGCGCGTGATGTTTTCCAGCACGACGATGGCGTCGTCGACCACGAAGCCGGTCGCGACCGTCAGCGCCATCAGGGAGAAGATGTCGAGGCTGTATCCCAAGCAGATACATCACGGCGAAGGTGGCGACCAGCGACACCGTCACCGCGACCACCGGCACCAGCGTCGCACGCGCGTTGCGCAGGAACGCGAACACCACGAGGATGACCAGCGCGACCGCGATCAGCAGCGTGATCTCGACGTCCTGCAGCGAGGCGCGGATGGTCTTGGAACGATCGACCGCGAGATTGATGTCGATGGCGGGCGAGACCGAGGCGTCGCAACAGCGGCATCAGCGCTTTCACGCTGTCGACCATCCGGATGATGTTGGCGCCCGGTTGCCGGTACACGATCATCATGACCGCCGGCTTGCCGTTGGCGAGGCCCAGCGTGCGCAGGTTTTCCACGGAATCGATGACGTCGCCGAGATCGGCAAGACGCACGGCCGCGCCGTTGCGATAGGCCACGACCAGCGATTTGTAGTCGTCCGACTTCGTGGCCTGGTCGTTGGCATAGAGCTGGTAGCGGCGGCTGCCGACATCGATGCCGCCCTTCGGGCTGTGGGCATTGGCGCTGCCGAGCGCGGCGCGAACGTCCTCCAGGCCGATGCCGTATTTGTAGAGCGCCGCCGGGATCGAGCTCGGCGCGCACCGCGGGCAGCGATCCGCCGTTGACCGCGACTTCGCCGACACCCTCGACCTGCGACAGTTTCTGGGCGAGCACGGTCGAGGCGGCGTCATAGAGCTCGGCCGGGCGTCAGCGTGTCCGACGTCAGCGTGAAGATCAGCACCGGCGCCGAAGCCGGATTGAACTTGCGATAGCTCGGATTGGTTCGCAGGCTGGTCGGCAGATCGGCGCGGGCGGCGTTGATGGCGGCCTGCACGTCACGCGCGGCGCCGTTGATGTTGCGATCGATGTCGAATTGCAGATTGACGCGCGCGGACCCGAGCGAGCTCGTCGACGTCATCTCGGTCACATCGGCGATCTGGCCGAGGTGCCGCTCGAGCGGGCTCGCCACCGTCGTCGCCACGTCCTCCGGGCTCGCGCCGGGCAAGCGTCGCCTGCACCGAGATGGTCGGGATATCGACATCGGGCAGCGGCGACACCGGCAGCTTGAAGAACGCGACCGCGCCGGCCACGACAAGCCCGAGCGAAAGCAAGGTGGTAGCGACCGGACGACGGATGAAGGGCGCGGACAGATTCATAAGGGCTGTAAACGGGTCGATGCGGACCGGTTTCTATCCGGCTGCGCCCCGGTGCAGAAGCCTCATCTTGTCACAGCAGGGAACGTCATCAAGCTGCCGCTTTCCGGCCGCCGCGAAACGTTAAACATCAATACGGTGTGATAGGAAACAGTCTGAAAAAAAGGCGTGAGAATGACTGCACGGCCGTGGAACATCCGGCATCAATCGTAAGACGCAACCGGCCTTCCGACCGAGCCGTAAAGGCCCAGTCGGAAGCGACCGGTCGCGGTCGGCCTCAGTCGATCCGCATCGACAGCTCGACGTCGTCGCAGAACGGCACCGACAGATAGCCGCTCGCCGGCGAACGCACGCGTGCCAGATAGTCCGGGCTGTCATCGGCATTGTCCGCGACGATGAAGGCTCCCGGCCTGAGACGGCTTTCCACCAGGCTCAGGATTTCCGGATAGAGCGGCTTGGCGCCGTCCAGCAGCACGAGGTCGATCGTTTCAGGGAGATCGATGCTCAGCGTCTGCAACGCATCGCCTTCGCGGATTTCGACCAGGTCGATGAGGCCGCCTGCTGCAAGATGATCGCGTGCCCGTGCCGCTTTCGACGGCTCGAACTCGGTGGTGATCAGGCGGCCGCCGCCATTGTCCTTCAAGGCTGCGGCGAGATGCAGGGTCGAGATGCCGAACGAGGTGCCGAATTCGACGATCGTCCGCGCGCCGAAGCTGCGCGCCAGCATGTAGAGCAGAGTGCCTGTCGAGCGCGAGACGGCGAGCGGCACGCGCTTCAGCCGACCGTAGAGATCGCGATAGCCGCTGCGGCTGCGCATTAGCCTTGTCTGCTCGTTGTCGGAGAGATCGGCGAACGCGGCGCCGATCTCGCTCCTGCTGGCCGTATCCTGATCGAACAGGCGATCGAGCAGTGGCGCCAACGGGGCAGTGGTCAGTGTGGTCATTGAAGTCCTCAGTATTGGCGGTTTCGTCCTGGAAAAGCGCATCCTTGCGCTGGATTGAAAATACGACTAATTCGTCGCGTTTCCTATTCGCGTTCCCAAAGGGCGGCTATGGCGGATCGTCGAAGCTCTTCAATTTCCTCGCGAAAACAGCCGAAACAGGCGCGCTCGACCGAGCTCGTCTCCACCATTCTGGAGGCCGCTGTTCAGGTTTTGGCGAAGGAGGGCGCGCAGCGTTTCACCGCTGCGCGGGTCGCCGAGAGGGCGGGCGTGAGCGTCGGCTCGCTGTATCAATACTTTCCGAACAAGGCGGCGATCCTGTTCCGCCTGCAGAGCGACGAATGGCGGCACACCACGGAGCTGTTGCGCGGCATCCTCGAAGACGGCACGAGACCGCCGTTCGAACGGCTGCGCCGGCTAGTGCATACCTTCATCCGTTCGGAATGCGAGGAGGCTGAGACCCGCGGTGCGCTCGATGACGCGGCGCCGTTGTATCGCGATGCGCCGGAGGCACGCGCGGCAAAGGCGGCGGGACAGGGCATCATCCAGGCCTTCATGTGCGAAGCGCTGCCGCAAGCCTCGGAGGCGACGCGCACGCTCGCCGCGGACTTGATCAAGACGACGTTGAGCGCGGTCGGCAAGCAGTTTTCGGAAACGCCGCGGTCGGCTGCGGAGATCGACGCCTTTGCCGGCGCCATGGCAGACATGTTCTGCGCCTATCTCGGCGCGCTCGCGCACGGCTGAGATGCGACCGAGGGGTTGAAGGCGAGGGCGTGGTGCCGAAGACGTCCCTCAGTGTCTCCTGCCTGTGGTCCGTCAGCTATCAGCTTGTTCTGGCCGGAGGTTTCGGCAAGGGGCGCGGCGAAACCACGTGTGATGCCGCTTGTCTCTTCTCCGCGAGCAGCCGACTGGGGACAGTGAACGGCCGCGACCCGTCATCGCCGGAGATCATTGCGCCGGCAGAGTTTGGTGACCACTTGACCTCCGCCGGATAAGCGCCACTAGAGACGAAGGCATCGAGGAATTGCTCCCACTGCACGGCCCGCCAACACACGGCCTTGGCCTGGTGCGTGATCAGGATGGTGACGAGATGCTTGATTGTCTGGAGCCCGCGGCCGACGAAACCGAACGGCGCCGAGGGTACCACGATCGAGGTAGTCCCAGAGCGCACCACAAGCGCGATGAAGGTCAGCACCAGTCCCAAGCCAAACGTGACCAGCGCGAGACCACGAACCACAATCGTGACGTCGGCTTCCTGTCGGGGCGCCGCTGTCGCGTGGGGAATTGTTTGTGCCTTGATCGGATGGTTGGAGATGACTTGGTCGACGTCGACCCAGCGCTCCGACCAATCCGTCATCATCGAAGCCAGCCTGATCGTGGAAACCCTGACCGGCGTCATCCCGATCGGCGCTACCTCCGGGGCAGCGGCTGGCTGGTCAGATGGTTTCCTGAAGATTCCGGCGCAGGTTCACTGTCGGGGACGATTTCAGACCTTGCATCGCGCCATTTCGCCTGCTTTGCCTCGTGCACATTTTGCTTATGCAGATGCTGTTGAGCTCTCGCGGCATAGCGATGTCGCCCCGGCGAAGCGTCCCAACAATGCTCCGCGCCGTGCCAATAGATGTGCACGTCGCCGAATTGGCTTCGGGCTTCGCTCTTGCTCATGCAAGAAGTCGATGCGTGCGACGGCGTAGCTATCACGACCACCGCAACAAAGATCACCACGATACGCATGACGACGCTCCGGGGTTACTTTCCGTGCAGGCATGCAGAGATCTTCCAAATCGGACGTCAGATCAGAAGCGTGAGCAAATTGTGACTGATTGGACAACGTCTCTGTCCTACGCATTCGGCTGCGGCCGGCGCGGCACTTACGCCATACTCCTTGTGCGCCATTGACAAGCGTTTGCGAGCACGTAGCAGCCCGAGATGCATTGGAAGGAGCGGCGCTCACCCGACCTTGGTGAGATCCGGAAACAGGTCGCGAAATTCCTTCTCGTTCAATAATCCCTTGAGCAGCTTGACCATGCCGTCCTCCGAGGGATGGTAGGCATCGATGAAGTTGAGCGGGTCGTCTGCGACGGGCGAATGCGCCAGGTCGAAAAACACGATGCCGAGGCTGCGCAGCCAGTCTTGCCGTCCGCTCGCTTTCAAAGTCGCGCCAGGCTCCGGCGTACGGCCGATAGGTTTCGTTCGTGTCGAGATAGTCGACCGCGCTGCGAACATAGGGAAGCTGCAAGGCAATCAGCTTGATGCCGCGTTGCTGCGCCAGCGACGCCAGTTGCGCGATCGGAGCCATCTGCCGCTCGGACATCTGCGGGGCGCCGGGCGCCGCTTCGAGCATGTGCTGCGCGGTCTGGAGCTTGCTGCGCGCCATCTCGATGTAGCTGGGCGGATAAAGATAGGATCCGTCGCGGCGAAATCCGTCCTGGCGCCGATCTTCCTGGAACGCCACGGGCGCGGGAAGGGCGTGGAGGAGATGGTTGAGCTTGAACGACACATAGCGCGATGGCTGGTAGATCATCGCCCGTTCCGTCTTGTAGCCGTCGTCCCAGGAATCGGTGAACAGGAAGTAGTCGAGTGCGACGATCACGACGCGCGGCCGTACCGTGCGCGTCAGATGCTCGAACACGTCGAGCAGCTGATGGGTCGTCCAGGCCGTGAAGGATGCGTTGTAGAAGCGATAGGGCTTGAACATCCAGTCGCGGAACGTGCCGGCGCGTGAACTGCTGATGCAGAGCACATCGGGCTGCTCCTGGTCGATCCGTGCAACCTTGAAGGCCGCGTTGTAGCGCAGGTCCGCAGGCAGGATGACATCTTCGGTATCCCGAGCCTGCAATCGTGCCAGGCTCGGCAGGGGTGGTCAGCGCGTGGAAATGGTAGCCGAAGCCGAGCAGACCGAGCGCAGAGGCTGATAGCAGCGCAAGAACGATGATGACGTAGCGGCGCATGGCAGCCATCAGCCGCCTTGCCTCAGCTTCGCCAGCACCTTCAGGCCGCCATAGCCATCGGCGGGCGTGATGCCGACTTTGGCTTGGAAGTCGCGGATCGCCTGCATGGTGTCGTTGCCGACGCGGCCGTCGGTGCCGCCGGTGTCGAAGCCGGCCGCGGTCAGCCGCTTCTGCATCTCCTGCACCTCGGCCAGCGTCAAGCGCGCGCTCGGAGCCCGGGAACGGATGGATGAAGGGCGGGGCGCCGAGGATGCGGTCGCCGAGATGGCAGATCGCGAGCGCGTAGCTCATCGCGGGTTGTAGCTCTTGACCGAATAGAAGTTCGGTCCCAGCAGAAACGCAGGCCCGCCAGCGACGGGAATCCAGAGCTGCGCGCTGGCGTTCGGTTGCGGAAAGGCCTCGCCGTCGGCGCGGGCGACGCCGGCGCTTTGCCACGCCGCATAGCTGCGGCTGCCGCTCATATTGCCGTTGGCGTGCGCGCGACCTCGTAGCCCCAATGCTCGCCGCGATGATAGTGGCCGCGGTTGACCAGATAGCGCGCGGTCGAGCCGAGCGCGTCATCGGGCTTGCCGAACGGCGAGATCTTGCCGTCGCCGTCATAGTCCATGCCGACATTGAGCCAGACCTCGGGCATCCATTGCGTATGGCCCATGGCGCCGGCCCAGGAGCCGCGCATCTCCTCCGGCGTGCTCCAGCCGCGGTCGACGATCTTGAGCGCGTTGATCAGCTCGGCTTCCCAATAGGCCTTGCGGCGCGGCTCGTTCCAGGCGAGCGCGGCCAGCGCCGGAAACACCGGGCGCATATGGTTCTGCTGCACCAGCGGATCGCCATAGGCGGACTCGACGCCCCACAGCGCCAGCAGGGTGCCGCGCTCGACGCCAAAGTCCTTCTCGATGCGGGCGAACAGCGCGGCATTCGCCTTCAGTGCGATCTTGCCGTTGATGATGCGCCAGTCCGAAACGCGCCGATTGATGTATTGCCAGAGCTGCTCCTTGAACTCGGGCTGGTTCCTCAGCTCCTTGAACACGGTCATGTCGGGCTCGAGCCGGGCCATCACCCGATTCCAGGTCGCCGCCGAGATGCCCTTGGCCATGGCGCGCCCACGCAAGCCGTCGCGCCAGGCGTCGAAGCCCGGAGGTGCAGCAAAGGCGGCCAGGGGTTGCGCGGCGAGCGCGGCCACGCCGGCGCCAGCGCCGAGGCGGAGGAGGGTGCGACGATCGAAGGAATCATGCTGGGTCATGAGCGGCAGTTTAGCCGTTGGACGGCGAAGAGGGCAGGGCTGTTGCGGCGCTTCCCATCAGGAACCGCTCTGCAGATCGACGGCGATCTTGGCGAGCCAACGGCGGATGGTCGCGAGTTCCTTCTCGCTCAGGCCGTCGGCCAGCCGCCGCTCCAGCGCGTGCGCATGGCGGCGGCATTTCTGCAACAGGTCGGCACCGTGCGGCGTCAGCGTCCATTGCAGCACGCGGCCGTGCACCGGATGCGGCGTCTTGAGAATGGCGCCGTCGCGCTCGAGATTGCGGATGATGACGCCGACCGTCTGCGGCGTCAGCAGCGCCACGCGGGCGAGATCGGCGCCCGATAGCCCCGGATAGGCCTTCAGCATGGTCAGCACCAGGAATTGCGGAGGGGTGACGCCGAGTTCGGCCAGCGCCCGCTCCAACGTCAGCCGTGCCGCGCCCTGGGCCTGGCGCAGGAGATAGCCGAGATAGCCCTCCTCGCCGCGCTTGCCTTCGCCCGGCGGGGAGGACGGGCGGATGTCGGGTCGGCGAAGGAAAGCTTGCGCATGATATAAGAGCTCTTATATGTTGACAGGAATCTTATATAGGAAAGGAATTGTCATGTCACATGCCCGCAGCGAGTACGCGGCCTTCAGGACCCAGGCGCCGGAAATCTATCAGGCGGTGCTCGCTTTGGGTCAGGTAACGGCAAAGAGCGATCTGGACAAAGGGCTGATCGAGCTGATCAAGATCAGGGCTTCGCAGATCAACGGCTGCGCCTTCTGCGTCCAGCACCACGTCCTGCTCGCCGAGAAGCTCGGGGTCTCCGTCGACAAGCTCAATCTGCTGGCGGTCTGGCGCGAGGCGCCGCAATTCTCGGCGCGCGAGCGCGCTGCGCTGGCATGGACGGAGGCGCTGACGCATCTATCCGGCGGCGTCAGTGACGAGGTCTACGCGCAGGCGAGAGCTGAGCTTTCGGAAAGCGAGCTGCTCCAGCTCACGCGGGGCGATCGCCTCGATCAATACGTGGAACCGGTTCGGCGCGGCCTATCGATGGACGCCTCCGGCGCGTCAGCCTGCGCCTGGCGCCGCATCCTGAGACAAGCTTCTCATCAATCGACTGAGGGAGGGGATCATGAAAGCTCTTGCGACAACGGTTGGCTTTCAGGCGATGCGTTCGTCGATGCAACCTGTCTGGTTCTCGGCCATCGCAGGTCTGGCCTGCGCCCTGGCCTTGGCCAACATGTTGCCTGTGACACGGGACGCCATCTCAGGCGCGCTGGCACCGCTATGCGCCACCGCGGCAGCGGGATCGCCGCTCGACAAGGTCGACATTGTCGACTCCTATCCACTGCCCAATGTGCCGGGCAAGCGCGTGACCATTGTTCGCGTCTTCTACGGCCCCGGTGGTTTCTCACCGCCGCACCGGCATGCGGGTTCGGTGACGGCCTACATCACCAAGGGCGAAATCCGTTCACAGCTCGCCGGAGGGCCGGCTGAGACCTTCAAGGTCGGGCAATCCTTCTTCGAGCCGCCGGGAGCGACGCACCTGGTATCGGCCAATGCGAGCATGACGGAGCCCGCGGAACTGATCGCGGTGTTCGTCGCTGACGAGGGCGCACAGCTCACGACCTATCTGGAATAATTGCGGTCCGAAGGCGGGCGTGTGCGCGAACGTCTCCTCAGAACCGAAACAAGAGGCGTGGCGCTTCCAGCACCTGCGTGCGCGCGCCCACGTCAGGGATGAGCGCATCGAGGAAGGCGCGGCTGGCCGCGTAGCTCTCCGTGGCCTCGAACTGGGTGTGCGGCCAGTCGCTGCCCCACATCAGCCTGTCGACCCCGAACGCCTCTGCGAGCTGCGGATAGGCCGCGCGTGCAAAGGCGTGGCCATGCGGGCCGTTGCGATAGGCGCCGGACAGCTTGACCCAGACCCGGCCGGATGCGCCGAGCTTCAGCACCTCGGCAAAGGCGGGGTCGCCGATGCCACGTGTCGGATCGGGCAAGGCGAAATGGTCGAGCACAACAGTGAGATCATGTGCGCGCAGGCGTGAGACCAGCGCGGGAAGATCGGCGGCGCGGCGTTGCAGCTCGATTTGCCAGCCGAGCCCGGCGATCTCGGCAAGAAAGCTCCGCCAAGTGTTGTCGTCGAGATCGGGCAGCGGACGGCCAACGAGATTCAACCTGACGCCGACCACGCCGGCCCGATCGAGCGCATGCAATTCGTCGACGGATGTCGTCGGGTCGAGCACGGCGATGCCGCGCAACCGTCCCTGTGCACGCGAAAGCGACTCGACGAGATAGGCATTGTCGGTGCCGAGAAAGCTCGGCTGCACCAGCACGCCATGTTCGAGGCCTGCGCTGTCGAGCCCGGCAAGGTAGGCCTCGAGCGGCGCATCATAGTCCGGCGCGTAGCGGCGGCCCAACGCCAGCTTCAGGCCGCGGTGGAAGACGTGCGCGTGGGCGTCGATGCCGGCCATCGTCAGGCGTGAGCCGGCTGCTCGAACACCTTGCCGCGGGTCTCTGGCAGCATCAGCACCGCGACAAGCACAAGCGCATAGGCGAACGCCGCGTCGATGCCGATGGCGGGACCAAGCCCGATATGCTCGGACAGGAGGCCGACCAGGAACGGAAACGCGGCCGAGACGACGCGGCCGAAATTGTAGCAGAAGCCGACGCCGGTGCCGCGCACGCCGGCCGGATAGAGCTCGCTGAACAGCGCCGCCATGCTGGCGGGAATGCCGGCCGAGAAGAAGCCGAGCGGGAAGCCCAGCACCAGCATCTCGGTGTTGGAGAGCGGCGCGAATATGTAGATCAGCACGGTCGCGACGCAGGCGGCGGCGAACAGCGCGGCGTTGGCACGGCGGCCGAGCCGGTCGCTGAGAATGCCGCTGGCGAGGCAGCCGCAGAAGAACGCCACGATGATGACGGCGAGATAACCGCTCGATCCCAGCACCGATAGCTTTCGCACCTCGCGCAGATAGGTCGGGAGGAAGGTGGTCAGCGCAGCATAGCCGCCATGGGCGCCGATACCGAACAGGCCGCCGACCAGGGTCGCGCGCAGCGTCTCGGGCTGGAAGACGCCAGCCAGCGTGGCGAGAAACGGCGCTGGCGCGCCCTTGGCAACGCGCTTCGGCTCTTCGATGCCGCGGCGGATGTAGAGGATCAGCATCGCCGGCAACAGGCCGGCGGCGAACAGGATGCGCCAGCCGATGTCCTTGGGCGCATAGGTGAAGACGATGGCCGAGAGCAGCACCGCCACACCCCAGCCGACGGCCCAGGCACTCTGCACCGCGCCGAGCGCACGGCCGCGATGATCGGGACGGATGATCTCGGCCATCAGCACCGCGCCGCAGGCCCATTCAGCACCGAAGCCGAGGCCCTGAATTGCCTTGAGCACGACGAGCTGGTGATAGCTGGTGACGAAAGCGGAGGCGAAAGTCGCGAGCGCAAAGGTCGCCACCGTGATCTGCAGCGCAGTGACGCGCCCATAGCGGTCGCCGAGCGCACCGCCGAGCCAGCCGCCGAAGGCGCCGAAGAACAGCGTGATCGATCCGAGCAGGCCGGCCTCGGACTTGCTGATCCCGAAGGTGGCGATCAGCGCCGGAATCGCGAGGCTGAACATCTGCACGTCGAGCGCGTCCAGCGCCCAGCCGCCAAAGGATGCCCAAAAGGTTCGCCGTTCCAGCGGCGTGAAATCCGCATACCAGCCCGCCATCGTCGCGTTCCCCATGATTGTTGTGCCGAAACCTGCTCGTCCGCTTTCAGAGGCGCGGTCGGCAGATGTCATTTGGTCATCTATATGAATTGGTCTGACTGACCACGTCAAGGTGGGACGGGGCGTTGAACGCGAGCACGGCGTCCGCCATTCGTGGAACCGGGCCTCGATCCGCGGCGTTCCTCAACAAGAGGAAACATGCACCTCGGGGAGAAGGACGATGACGAGCGCCCAGCATCAGCCCGACGGCGGCCAGCTCAAGCCCAATGATTTTCCGTTGCGAGCCGACGAGGACAAGATTACGCGGCAGGACGGCAAGCCGGTAGCCGAGACCGAGACCAATGAGATGGCCAAGGAGATCGCCGAGCGCCTCAATTGCGACGAGCATCGTCGCGAAGAGGATCGCTGGTCGGCCTGAGAACGCACTGCCTGCGCCGCAGGCGAATCAATTGAACAAGATCAGTTGGGAACCGCCGGCTGAGCCTGTTTGGGGCCGGCCGGCTTGGGCTCGACGATGAGCTTGGGATCGGTCGGCAACACGACGGCTCCGGCCGCGCGCGCGACTTGACCGGTGGTCGATAGACGTGCCTGTGCGGTTGGCTTGATTTCGGGACTGTGCCAGCGATCGCGCACGAGGAAAGTCAGCGTGACCACGCACACCAACGCAACTGCGATCGCGGTCATCACCGGCAGGGTTCGATGGTGTCTGAGTGCCTCGCTCATTGTCCGGCCTCTCCTCTATGTCAGAGGAGTTAACTCGACCGGCAAGCTCTGGGTTCCGGCCGCCGACGTGCCTGATCCGGGCCAAGTGGACCTATTGGCGCGTGTAGAGCCTCTGCATGCAAACGGACCAGCTCTCATTCCGCGGACCGAATCTGAAAGTGAAAGTCCCGCCGAGCAGAGCACGACGGGACAGGATTCTTATCTCAGAAGGGAAGGCCGACGGCCTTTTCAGCCTACTTGAGGGGCTCGACACCCTCTTCGCGTACGGCCTGAAGCGCACGTGGGTCGAGGTCAAGTGCCTGGAGAATTGTCGGCGCGATTTGGGTCGTGAAAGCTGTGTCTTCGACGATCTTCGCCCGTTTGATGCGGGGCGAGGATAGCATCAGCGCCACGTTACGATCGTCGTGGGAGAACCCGCCGTGCTCGGCAAGCTTGCTCCCGCCGGTGCAGATGACGCCGTGAGTGGTGATGGCGATGAAGTCCGGCACGCGGCTGTTGTGGAACGGATCTTCGTACATCCGGGTCAGCTCGTCGCGGTCGAGCAGCTTCTCGATATGCAGCTCGGCTGCGTGGGACTGAATGTAGGCCTTGGCATCCGTATAGTAGGGATGGCCGGTCGCCGGATTGGTCGCCTGCTGCAATTGCGGCGATAGCCAGACCAGCGCCTCGTCGTCGCAGATCTCGAAGCCGTTGGCGCCGAAACCAGGGGCGCTCCCGTACAGTGAGTCGGAGATCGCCACGCGATCCCTGACGTTGATGGGCGACTGGCCATGCTTGGCACTGACGATGATCAGCGTCGTGTCGTAGAGGTTCTGCGCCTTGAGTTCGTTGACGAACTTGCCGAGCGCGTCGTCGACGAACTGGAATTGGAGCGTAAGCGCATTGCCAGGCGTCGCCTTGGCGTCGGCATAGCCGCCGATCAGCGACTTGTCGGAATCCGCGTTGCCCGCCTTGGCGAGCTTCTGGCCAACGCTGACCGCCTGGAAGTTCATGCCGAAGATCGCGGGGACAGGCTGACGTTGAGTGCGGGCTCCGTTATAGCCGTCGATCCAGTTCAACACCGCTTTCACTTTCAACGAGTTGTAAGTGCGGACGCCCGTGAAGCTGGTGGTGTAGTCGTCGCCGGTCTGGGCGCCGCGGTCGAGCGTGTCCTGGGAATTGATCTCCGGCGCATAGAGTTCGTCGAGACCGGTGCCCGACGGGCCCGCCAGGTCCTCGTAGGCCGGATGCTTGTCAGACCAGGCCGTGCGCATTCCAGCCGCCTTGATGATTTCGAAGATCGTATTGGTACGCACGTATTCGTGGGGATAGACCGGGAGGCACTGACCATTGACCAGCTTGCGCTGCATGTGGTCAGGATCAAGCTGCGTGTAGACCTGACCGACCGTGCCGCCGCCGGTGTAGTCGGCAACCAGTGCCGTGGAGTAATTGTAGCTCTTGTCGAGCGCTTCGAAGTTGGTGAGCTCGGTTCCGGGATGACCGGTGCAGCCCGCGTCCGGAAGACCCTGGCTGGTATAGAAGGCCTTGGCCGGATATTCGGTACGGTCATAGCTGTCGTCGTAGAACAGGCCGCCCACCTTCGGCGTGGCACCGGTGACCTGCGCCAGCGTGCCGGGATAGCTGTCCGACGGAGCGGTGGTATAGGCATTGGAATAGATGACGCCATTGTCGCCGAGCGTGGCGAAGTTGCCGCCGGGATGGCTTTCGCGCCAACGCGTCAGATCGACGGCGTGCATGCCATCGACGCTGATCAGCAGCACGTGCTTGTAGCCATGCTTGAGCGAGCGCCCGCCGTCGTCATCGGCTCGCGCTGCCGTGATACCGCAAGCGAGCATCGCCCCCGCGACCGCGGCGGTCGACAACAAATAGTCCCGAACACGAATCATGAATTACACCCCCTGTGTGATAGGTGCCGGCCTCTCTCAACGAGCGGCTGCTCGCTGGGAGAGGCCAAGCCCTTACTTCATTGTTGTGTAGCGGTCGTTCGATCGCGATTAATCGCGATCGTGACAATCGTGGAAGCGGAGGTCGTGGCCGCAGAAGCCGTCGTTATCGGCTCTGTCATCGCGATCGAAATCGGTGCCCGGTGTGAACGAGATGCCGCGCAGCGCTTCGCCAAACCTTGCCGTCTTCACCGTGGCAAAGCTTTCGCCTGCCGGGAGAGTAGTCGCGGCGAGCTTGTCGGTGATGGTGACGAGCCTGTTCGGATCGGCACCCTGGTCGCCGCTTCCGCTGACGGTCGAGGTGATAGCCCAGAGCGTCACCGTGCCGTCGCGGTTGACGCGACCGGTGATGTTGCGCAAACCGTCGGTTGCGGGTGACCACGGCAGACCGGTGACAGCGTTGGTACCGGTCGGATAGCCTTTTACGACGTAGGGCAGGCCAAGGCCGAGGCCTGCCTGCAGCGTATAGGCGAGGGTCCAGCTGCCGGTCGTGCTGTTTAACACCCATTTCTGCAGGCCCGCGCTGGCCTGCGCCATGGCGTCCGTAAAGGTGTTGTTGGCCGCGTTGTAGGTCGTGCTGCCATTGCCCTCGTCGGCGACATAAAGCGTGTTGGCATTGGCGAACCAGACGCCGAACGGGAATGCGGTCGCGGTCTTGGCAGGATTGGTCGGAAAGCCCTTCAGCACGCACATGTTGTAGGGCGTCACGCCGAGCGCCGGCACCTTGCTCGCGTCGTAGACGATCGGCGTTGTCGGCAGTGTGACCGAGGCCGAGGGAACGCCGACACCATTCGGGCACGCGAGCGGTTGGCCGCTGGCGTTGAAACCGGAGTTATCGATGAAGTAAACGGTGTTGATGCCGTTACTGCCGCTCCCCTTGGTCACATAGATCACGTTGTTGAACACCGTGAGCCCGCGGAAATTGGTGTCCTTGCCAGTCTTGTCGGCTTTCACGCCGAGCTGGGTGACGTTGAAGCTGCCAACCGGCGTGGGCAGGCCGGGATCCGGCTGCTGGGCGAGCGGTGCATGCGCTTCCGTCATGATCTGCGTGCCGGCGCCGATGATGATGCCGTTCGGCTGCGGATTGCCGCCATTGCCGGCATTGCCGGTGGTGTAGAACACGTTTGCGCCGTGCCGATCGTTCAGAATCGCCGCGCGGCCGTTGTTGCCGCTGTAGGCATTGGTCTTGGTAAAACCGAAATGGCCGTTCTCATCGACCGTCGCGATCACGCGGAAATCGCTCGCGGTGACCGGGTTGGTCGGATCGACGACGTCGGGCGTGTTGGAATTGGACACGTCGATCGCGCCGGCCGGCGCGAGATAGCCCATGAACGAGACGGTGCGGTGGTCGAGTGACAGATTGAGCGCGATCTCTGATTTGGACGAGAAGCTCGTGACCATCTGGTCACGGTTGGTCGCGACGCGGCGCTCGGTGCTGTTTGGCACTTCCAGCGACTGCACCTGACGGCCGTCGAGCCTGAGCTCGTCGAGCACGATCTTGGCGGTGACGCCAAAGGCGGCGTCGACCTGGTCGTTGTTGAATACCTGTGGATAGGTGCCGCCGGCGTTGGCCGTCACGCAATTCCCCGCCGTGCAATTCGGCGGCAGCTGGGTGACTCCAGCGGTAATGCTGACTGCGTTGCTGTCATACACCGCGCGGCTCAGCAGCAGGTCGCCCGGATGGAAATGGACCCCGTCGTCGTCAGCCCGGGCGAGAGTTCGAGCCGAGCGCGGTGGACGCAAGGCATGCCAATGCAAGGCAGCGAATGAGCGACCGGCGCCCGGCAAACGGGCGCGACGTTGTTGTGACCATCTGTTGTAATCCCGACGAGAAAAGTTTTGCGGTGCGAAAATCCGCGCGAGCAGGGTTGGCGTGAGCCGCGCGAAATCTGCGCGCGCCCTGTTACAGAATTACGAAGGAGATGCGACCGCTGCAGAAAGCGAAACGTGCACCCACTACGAAGACGTGCTCTGCTGCCTTCGCTGAAGAGGTTATGGAATGAGCCGGCGCGACGTCGTCGGTCGACCTAGGGAGCGCCAAGCACCTCAATTTGCCTGATCGGCGATCCTAATTCTGCGTGAACAACATCTGCTGTGTAGCTACCCAAGCGTCGCGATTCGGAGCGCACATCAACCCACCGTCCAGATCGCCGACGCGATACGGACGACCATCGAGATGGGCGCTGTAACCGCCCGCTTCCTGATGAAGCAGCCATCCGGCCGCGTGATCCCACGGATTGAGCTTGTTGTAGACGAGGAGGTCGCAGTTTCCTGCGGCCGCCATCCGGTACTCGTGGGCGCAACACCGCATCCAGAACGACAAGCCCAGCTTTATCACGTTGCTGAGGAATAGCTGACGCATCGGCTCGGGCATGAAATTCGCGCCGGCGACCGCGTGCATCTGACGCGGGTCCGCGACCGACGACACCCGCAGGTCTTTCCGATTGCCGTCGCTGCCTGCGATCCATGCACCCTCGCCACGAACGGCAAAGGCTGTGTTGTCGCAGACGGGATCATGAATCGCGCCGAAAACCACGTCGCCCTTGACGATGCAGGCAATCATGATCCCGAACAGGGGGACGCCGGAGACGAAGTTCTTGGTGCCATCGATGGGATCCACGACAAATACCAGCTCTTCGGTCCGCACCGCTGCCATGATTGCCGGATTTCGTGACGCGGCTTCCTCTCCGACGATGACGGCGCCGGGGAATAAGGTCGAAAGACGTTCCGAGATGAGCTTTTCGGCGGCTTCGTCGACTTCACTGACCACGTCGAACGCAGATGTTTTCTGCGACACTGCGTTCTGAACCGATCCGAAAAACCGCGGCATCACCTCCGACTTCGCGACCTCCTCGAGCAGGGAGGCGATGGGGTCGACCAGGTGATGGGAGCTCCGCATGCACTCATATCCATTGTTCGAAGCCGCCAAGCGCGCCCCGGGGTGATCAAACCTGCAAGATTGCCGCCGCGGTCTCTTGAAAGAGAAGAGGCGGCCTGGTGCTACCACCGAGACCGCCTCATTCATCGCATCGTCAGCTCGGGACCAGCCGGCGCGTCAGTCCTTGGCGCGCTCGCAGTAGGAGCCGTCCTCGGTCAGCACCACGATGCGGGTGCCGGCGGCGACGTGCGGCGGCACGCCGGTGCGCAGGCCATTGGAGAGCACGGCCGGCTTGTAGGACGACGATGCGGTCTGGCCCTTGGTGACCGGCTCGGTCTCGACCACTTCGAGCGTGACGCGTGCCGGCAATGCGATCGACACCGGATTGGTGTCGTGCATCGAGAGCTTCACCATCATGTTTTCCTGCAGGTAAATCGACGACGTGCCGACCACGTCCTTCGACACCTGGACCTGATCGAAGGTCTCCGGGTTCATGAAGTGGAAGCCGTCGCGGATCTTCGTACAGGAAGGTGTAGTTGCGTTCCTCGATCGTCGCCTTCTCGACCTGATCGGTGGTCTTGTAGCGCTCCGAGATCTTCACACCGTCGCTGATTCGGCGCATTTCGATCTGGCTGACCGGTGTGCCCTTGCCGGGATGGATGTTCTCGGCCGTCACGACGACGTAGAGCTTGCCGTCTTGCTCAATGACGTTACCCTTGCGAATAGAGCTGGCGATGACTTTCAAAGCTGTTCTTCCTGATATTGGGGCCGGGCCCCTGGGCAGGCCCAGGTGCTGCGGCGCGTCGGATTTTGGGGTGTCGGATACGGTTTCGGGCCGCAACATACTGATTTTGTCGGGTCTTTCCAGTCTTTTGCGGCCTGACAGGACAGACGGTTGATGACCGGAGCAATCCCGATCTCGCCCTGGTGGTCCGCCAGCCGGCATGCCGATATCCGGCCGTTCCTGCTGGCGCGGGCGGCGATCACCCGCGCGCTGCGGGCCTGGTTCGCAGAGCAGGGCTTCGTCGAGGTCGAAACCGGCATCCTGCAGGTCTCCCCCGGCAATGAAACCCACCTCCATGCCCCGGCCACCGAGCTCGTGGCTGCCGACGGGACGCGCCATTTGCGGTATCTGAGAACCTCTCCGGAATTCGCCTGCAAGAAGCTGCTGGCAGCGGGAGAAAGCCGGATCTTCGAGCTGGCGCGGGTGTTCCGCGACCGCGAGCGCGGGCGATCTGCATCTGCCCGAATTCACCATGCTGGAGTGGTACCGGGCCAACGAGGCCTATGATGCGATCATGGCCGACACCATCGTCGTGATCGCGCTAGCCGCGCAGGCCACCGGCATCGGGCAATTCGCCTTCCGCGGCCGCAGCGCCGATCCCTTCGCCGAGCCGGAACTGCTGCCGGTGGCCACCGCATTCGCGCGCCATGCCGGCATCGACCTGCTGGCGACGATCAGGAATGGCGTCGGTGACCGGGATGCGCTGGCCCGAGCCGCGGCGGCCAAGGTGCGCGTGGCCGACGACGACACCTGGTCTGACCTGTTCAGCAAGGTGCTGGTCGAGCACATCGAGCCACGGCTCGGGCAGGGGCGTTTGACCGTCCTCTATGAATATCCGGCGCCGGAGGCGGCGCTGGCCCGGGTCAGCGCCGCCGATCCGCGCGTCGCCGAGCGCTTCGAGGTCTATGCCTGCGGCGTCGAGCTCGCCAATGGCTTTGGCGAGCTGACCGACGCTGCCGAGCAGCGCCGCCGCTTCACGGAATCCGATGGATGAGAAGGCGCGTCGTTACGGCGAGCGTTATCCGATCGACGAGGAGTTCATCGCCGCGGTCGGCGAGATGCCGCAGGCCAGCGGTGTCGCGCTCGGCTTCGACCGGCTGGTGATGCTGGCGAGCGGGGCGGCACGGATCGATCAGGTGGTGTGGACGCCGCCTGCAGGTGAGACATGAACAGGCACACAAGACCCGGCACGCTGCGGACGGCCGCCGATCTCGTCGCGCATGGCCTTGCAGCGCTGGCCGATCAAGCCGTGTTGGAGGACGTCGCCGCGCGCTATGCGATCGCGGTCACGCCGCATCTCGTCGACCTGATCGATCCCGATGATGCCAACGATCCGATTTCGCGCCAGTTCGTGCCGTCAGCCGACGAGCTCGTGGCGACAGCCAGGCGAACGCGCCGATCCGATCGGGGACGATTCGCATTCGCCGGTGCCCGGCATCGTGCATCGCTATCCCGACCGGGTGCTGCTCAAGCTGGTTCATGTCTGTGCGGTGTATTGCCGCTTCTGCTTCCGCCGCGAGATGGTCGGCCCGGGCAAGGAGAACGCGCTGTCGGACGACGCCTATCGCGGCGCGCTGGATTACATTCGTGCGCATCCGGATATCTGGGAGGTGATCCTCACCGGCGGCGATCCCTTGATGCTGTCGCCGCGCCGGCTCAGCGAGATCATGGCCGATCTCGCTGCGATCGCGCATGTGAAGATGATCCGTATCCACACCCGCCTGCCGGTCGCCGATCCCGCGCGCATTTCGCCTGAGCTCGTCGCAGCGCTCAAGGTTCAGGGCGCGACCACCTGGGTTGCACTGCACGCCAACCATCCGCGCGAGTTCAGCGAGGACGCGCGCGCGGCCTGCGCGCGGCTTGTCGACGCGGGGATTCCCGATGGTGAGCCAATCGGTGCTGCTGCGCGGCATCAATGACGATGCCGCGACGCTCGACAGCCTTGATGCGGGCCTTCGTTGAATGCCGGATCAAGCCCTATTATCTGCATCATGGCGACCTCGCGCCGGGCACGGCGCATCTGCGCACCACGCTGGCGCAAGGTCAGGAATTGATGCGCGCGCTGCGCGGTCGGGTGTCGGGGCTGTGCCAACCGGACTATGTGCTCGATATCCCCGGCGGCCACGGCAAGGCGCCGGTCGGCCCGCAGTTTCTTGCAACGCACAATTCATGTGCGCGCGGATCATGAAGCGGCTGAGGAAACGCGCTATCGTGTGATTGACTATTGCGGCGACGTGCATCTCTATCCCCCTAAGACGGGCGACTGATTTGCCGGCAAGACGGAGGAGTCAACATGAAGAAGGTTGCGATCGCGATGGGTCTCCTGCTGCTGGCTGCAGACGGTTCGGCCTTGGCTCAGGGCGCGGAGGCCGGCAGCAGCGCCGGGCAATCCTCGTCACCCTCGATCCAGGCGCCGGTCGGCCATCGCCAGCCGCGCGCCGGCGACGTGCCCGACGAGAAGAACCTGAACAATCCGAACGACCAGACCAACAAGGAAGACGCGGCGCTCGACAAGAAGATCAAGAGCATCTGCCGCGGCTGCTGAGCCGGTTCTACCGATCGGATGAAGGCGCGGCGCGCACGATGCGCGCCGCCGTTCCCACCCTTGGCTCAGGCCGAGACGCTCCTGCGCCAGATCGCCGTCGCTGCGCATCGCGCCGCGCGGTCACCGCATCCGCCAGCTGCTCCAGCACCGTGCATCGGTCGTCTCCCAGTCGATGCAGCCGTCGGTGATGCTCTGGCCGTAGGTCAGCGGCACGCCTGGCATCACGTCCTGCCGGCCGGCGACGAGGTTGCTCTCGATCATCACGCCGATGATGCGCTGCTCGCCGCCGGCGACCTGGCGGGCGATGTCGGCGACCACCAGCGGCTGGTTCTCCGGCTTCTTGCTGCGAGTTGGCGTGGCTGGCGTCGATCATCAGCCTGCGGCGACAGGCCGGCACGTTGCAGTTCGATTCGACCGGCGGCCTGCTCGACACTGCGCGGCATCGTAGTTCGGCTAGCTTGCCGCCGCGCAGGATGATGTGGCAGTCCTCATTGCCTGACGTCGCGGCGATCGCCGAGCGGCCGCCCTTGGTCACCGCCATGAAATGATGCGGATGCGCAGGCCGACTTCACCGCATCCGCCGCGATGCGCATATCGCCGTCGGTGCCGTTCTTGAAGCCGACCGGGCAGGACAGGCCGGAGGCCAGCTCGCGATGGATCTGGCTCTCGGTGGTGCGCGCGCCGATCGCGGCCCAGGCCACGAGATCGGCGATGTATTGCGGCGTCGTCATGTCGAGGAATTCGGTCGCCGCCGGCAGGCCGAGATTGTTGACGGCCGAGAGCAGGTTGCGGGCCAGCCGCAGGCCCTTGTTGATGTCGAAGCTGCCGTCGAGATCGGGATCGTTGATCAGGCCCTTCCATCCCACGATGGTGCGCGGCTTCTCGAAATAGACCCGCATCACGATCTCGAGCCGGTCGGCCAGGCGCTCGCGCAGGCCGCGAGCCGCTCGGCATAATCGACCGCGGCGATCGGGATCGTGGATCGAGCAGGGGCCGACGATGACCAGCAGCCGGTCGTCGGTGCCGGTCAGGATGGCATGGATGGCGTTGCGCGCGGCCATCACCACGCGGGTTGCGGTCAAGGTGCGCGGGATTTCGCGCATCACCTCATCGGGCGTACTCAGCTCCTTGATTTCCTTGATACGAAGATCGTCTGTCGTGCTCAGCATGGCGGGCTCCTGTGGGATTTGGAAGAACCTGCCGGCCAACAAAAAAGCCGCCAGGTCTGGCGGCTGTTCGGATCTCTTGCTGCAATGTTTCAGATTGAGCGCGATCCTCCCGCCGCCAGCGAGCTGTCGTAGCTAAAGTACCAAAAATAGCTGGTGGCGACGGTGATCATGGCCGGCTCTATAGCGCGCCGTTTCCGGCTTGTCATCCCCCAAATCCGCGGGAGGCGAGAGATGGCAGCTAACTGTTGCGCGCGGCCAACGCCATGCCGATCAAAGTGGCGCCGCCGAACAGCAGGTTGATGCCGACCAGCAGGCCGATGCGCCCACTACGCCGAGCCGGGCCAGCCCGAGATGATGAAGCAGGCGATCACGATATCCATCAGGCCGGCGACCAGCAGCCAGGACCAGCGGCTCGGACAATTCCCGGCGATGCTCCAGCGCGTACATGATGGTGGCGACGCCTTCGGCGAGGAAATAGGCGCCGACCACGATCGTCAGCGTCAGCCGGCCCTGCACCGGCCGGCCAGCAGGATGACGCCGGCGCCGATCGCCAGCACCGCCGAGAGCAGCGACCACCAGAAGCCCGGCATGCCGCGCGCCCAGAGGTCACGCCAGCCCGGCGATGCCGCTGATCAGGAACATCCAGCCGAGGAAGATCGTCACCGCAAGGCTCGCCAGCGGCGGCAGGATCATCGCGGCCAGACCCGAGGACCGCGAGCAGGATGCCCTCGAACAGAAAGGCCTTCCAATGCGCGCGCACGGCCGCGCTCATGTCTGGATTGCAGCTGTCTCAAGTCCTGGGGAAGGGTCATGGCAGCTCTCCCGGCGATGAGGGTGATCGCACAGCCGAGCTATCCTAGCCCTGCCGGGCGCTGACGAAAAGCCCTCGGCCGTGCGCATTCGGTTGCGGCCGAGAATATAGATCGCGGTCGTGACGATCAGGAGCGCGGCGCCGAGCACGATCGCCGTCAAGTCCGATCGGAACCAGCACCAGTCGCGACGTTGCGTTCGGGATTGAGCAGCCAGTGGTGGACCGAGGTCAGCACGAAGGCGAGCCCGAAGAAGCCGGCGCCGCCGCCGACCAGCAGCAGCGCCCACATCCGCCGCAGCTGGCTCAGCCGCTCGCGCGCCAGCTCGGTGCGCGGGGCGTGATGGCGCGCCACCCGCCGCACCAGGCGCATGGCGAACCCGATCGAGCAGAAGCCGATCAGGACGCTGGTGATCGCCGAGCCAGATCCGCACGCCCGGATCGAGATCGGCATTCCGCTGCAGCATCAGCAGCGGGAAGTCGAAAGCCGCATGCAAGGCGACGGGCGCGGCCACCACCAGGACCCAGCTCGAGATTCGCGCCCAGTCGCGATGATGGCGGTGGGCGCCGAGCGCGGTGCCGGACCGCGGCGATCGCCAGATAGGCGCCGGCGATGATGCCGAGCGCGCCGTGGAACGGCACGGTGAGCACGCTGCGCAGAGCCGCCAGCGACCGCCACATCTCGGCATGCTGCACGAGATAGGCGAGGTTCTCATAGGCGGCGAAGCCGAGGCCCGACGGCGGCGCCATAGACCACCGTGTCCATCGGATTGCCGAAATGGCGCCGTCGCGACGAGATCGCCGCGATCACCAGGACCTTCACGATCTCCTCGGGCAACGCGACGCCGAACACGGCATGGATGAGCTGCGCCACCCAGGGATTCTCGGGGGCAATGTGGATGGTGTTATGGAACGGCGCGCGGGCCAGCCCTAGCACCAGGATGCTGGCGCTGCCGAGCAGGAACGCGGTCCACACCCTCACGGGCGGCCCGGGATTGTCGCCGGCGGCGACGACGAGCCACAGCATCAGCAGCGCCGGCGCCACCGCCGCCGTTCCGATCACGGTGGGTAAGGATTCGAGCAGATTCATCGATGTGGCAGATAAGCCATATCAGCAGATCATCCAACGCCGATCACGTAGACGCGACGGTCGGGCCATCGCCCTTGCGCCAACCTGAATTTGATATCCGGTGTCATCCGCAGCGCAAAGGCGCAAAGGCGACCCAAACGCACGAAAAAGCGGCAGTGCGTCCCGCTTGCACATCGCAAGTAAAACGATCGCCAAATCCGATTGCTCTACCGCCGACCGCCTGGTCTTCGCCAACATCGGCCAAAAGCTGTCCCAGGTCACGGATGCCGGCGTAAGTGATCAGCAATTGCGGCAGATCCGGGTGGTCCGTGGGGTGACACTGTCGCCGTTTCGGTCCGATCCGGCATCGCGTCGCGACGAGGCTGCCGGATTCGGCGTGGCGGCAGGCTGCAAGTCAGGCACTTCGGCCGTGGCGGGACGCTCGACACAGCTGAGATGGGGAGTCGGGTCGGCAACCTGCCGACACTCCAGGCCCTCAGCAAATGCGGCCTGACTCAGCCCGCACGCTACAATCAGAACGGGTAAAAGCTTCATTGCGCCCTCGTCTACGGGTGATGCCCGGTGATGCAGTCGACTTAACGCGGTCAGCGACGACGATCCTGCGATCGTAGCATCGCTGTCGCCGTGAAAGCGTGCATTTGTTGGGCAATTCCGTTCGACCTTGAAGATTTTTGTCGGTCCTCGGTATCGAGACTGCAATTAGGGGTTGCAGCTAGTGCCGTTATGATCCTCGTCGGCGCTTGAGGCGCCTTCCCGAGCGAGGGCGTTCGAGTCAAGATGTTGCCGTCACGGGGTACGAAGTTAGGAAAAAGGACACGACCGGTTCTTCATGGTCGCGCAAATGGGGCGGAGCAGGAGGTCATGGGTGGACGCGGTGCAGGGATCTGAATCGCACGCAAGGTCGATCGTCAAAGCCATCAGTTGGCGGACGCTCGGAACTGTCGATACGTTCGTGATCAGTTGGTTCCTGACCGGGCGGCTGACGCTCGCAGGCTCGATTGCGGGGCTCGAATTCGCCACCAAGATCGCCTGGTACTACCTGCATGAGCGGATTTGGGCGATGATCCAGTGGGGCCGCACGCCTTTCTGAGGCAGGACCGCGCCCGCAACCGGCGTGACGGCATTTGTTGCGATGCGGCAGACGCCGCCGCGGTTGATGCTGCACAATTGTGCTCGTGGCTGCGAGGCATATAATCTGCGCCCGTGGGGCAATACTCTCGTCGAGGGAGTTCGCAATGACCGCTTCGCGTACGGCACCTGGCCTGGTCGAGGGTTCGCGGACGAACGGCATCGCCGACAGTGGCCATGTCCAGGTCCCGATGTCGCAGCAGAGCGCACTCGGCTCGCATGGCCACGACATGCATCCGCAGGAATTTGTCAGGCTGTCGGGATGCCAGGAGCCCGGTGTGCGCGAGCGGCTCGCCGCAGAGCTTCGCCACTGACAGTTCGACCATCGGCAGCACGATGCGTTGTTAATGCGGAGTGGCGAGCCGGCCACCAGCTTGGGGCGCCGCTTACACCTCGCGTACACGTAAGTGCTGGAGATCACAGATTTCCGCAGTCCACCGGATATGCTCGTTTACGTCTTGTTAACCAGACAAGCGCAGGCTTGGCGTATGGAAATAGCGACGGAACCGGACCTGTCGGGAGCCGGCAGTCGCGACAAAAGGTCGGCGGCGTAGCGCCCGCCGGCCTTTTTGCTGTGCATGTGGAAGCCGCACCGTCATGCCTGCGACCGCTTGCTCCCCGGGCGAAAGGCCACTATACGTTCGCCGCGCAGGCCGGAATCATCCGGCGAGCCATGGTCAAATCCTCGTCCACAACGTTGATTTGCCTGCATTTTGCGTTATTGCGCAGAACCACGGCGCCGCACGAAGCTTGCCAAAGGTTTCGTGTCGCCAGGCGTTTTGCTCCCTTCGTCTATCGGTTAGGACGCCACCCTTTCACGGTGGAGAGAGCGGTTCGATTCCGCTAGGGAGCGCCACGCCCATCAGGCACCTCCCGCCGGCACCGTAGGCTATCCAGAGAATCGATCTGCAATTGCAGAATGCGCGGCGAGAGCGAGCGTCCTCGCGCGTGCTGCCAACCGCACATCGTGATTGCAGAGAAGCCGTGGGGAGCGCGCCACGGCACGCCCCCTCACGCTCGATGCGCCACTCGCAGGTCAATGCGCCCAATCGAATGACGGCATCGTTGCCGCCCTGACGGCGCGGAAGAATGAACCGTAGCCGTGGACGGCCGCATAGAGGTTGAGCCGGCCCCAGCCGTCCCAGGTGTTGCCGTCGAGCAGAGCGTAGCCGGCAGGCAGCGCGGTGTCGCGCAGAACGTCGCTGCGCTGCTGGTCCGTCATGAACGGGAAACGCGTCAGCAAGAGCACCTGGGCCTGCACCGGCACGACCTCTGGCGCATGCACGTGACTCGCCAGCGCGAGCCCGTAGGTCATGCGATAGGTGTAGCCCCTGACGTCGTCGGGATCGAGATTGTAGTCGAGCACGTCCCGCAACACTTGGGGCCCATGGTCGGCTGAAGATTCGTTCTTTTCGATGCATTTGTCGACGGTGCCGGTGCCGCAGGCCTGCGCCAGATATTTCTGCGTCTGGGTGTAGGCCTGGTAGACCGCGTAAGCCGCCGCATTAGCCGGTTTGGTCCAATCCACCCGATTGCCATTGGCGTCGTAGAGCGCGTTGTAGATGTTGGTGGCGACGATCGCGGTCGACATGGTGCGCCCACCGATCACGTCGAGCGGAGAGTGCATGCCGGCCAGGATGCGGTTGTTGCCGAGGTCTGCAGCGCGCAACAGCAGGCCTTCATATTGCTGCGGCACCAGGAAGGCGAGGCCGAGTGCCTGGTTGTAGGCGAGGTTGGTGTGACCGCTGATATAAGCGCCGTCACTGTAGGGGTTGGTGCCATTGGCGATCTGCCAGAGCAGGGTGGGGACATTCACCGCGCTCGAGAGGCGCCACGGCCGCGGTGCTGTGCCGATGCCCGGCACGTAGTCGCCGACATTGAAGGTCGTGGGCGTGAAATCACCGGATGCATCATAGGAGCCGACGTTCGGGACCGTGATCGGCTTGCCGGCATTTGCGGCGACCATCGGTTGGGTCACGGTGAAACCGCGCACCCAGTTGACGGTGTTGCTATAGGCGGCAGGGACGGCGAAGTTGCTGAAATAGGTCGGCACGACGAATTTTGCGGTGTCGGCAGTGGTGAGACCGGCCTCGTTGCTCACCGCGTTGTAATTGCCATAGCGGGCGTCCAGCGGGCTGATCACGCTGGAGGTGATCGAGCTCGGATTGGTGACCGGAACCGTCGAGCCCATATAACGATCGAACGTGCGCTTGGGCGGCTCGGTCGAAGCGTTGTTGCGGATGGTGTTGTTGAGGAAGTTCGCGGCGGCCGCAAGCGGCGTCGCGGTGCCATCGGCAAAAGCCGCAAATCCGATCGACGCGGCGTTCAGATAGTTGATCCCCTGCGCAGTCGGCGCATAGTCCTGCAGGGTTGTGGTCACATAGGAGGTCGGAGCTAGTTTTGCTGGCGCCGTGCTGGTGGCGGATGAGCCGATCCCCGTCATGAAATAGGGTGTCAACACGCCGAGTCCGTTCAGCACGCTGTAGGGCTGCGCAGTCCGATCGTCGTGGATGGCGGCCAATGTCTGCGCTGGCGTCCGATTCCGCGTCATCCTGACCACGGTCTCGATGTTCTGATCCATGACGCCCCCGCCATGCTGCAGCCGCGGGTCGTATTGCATCAGATTGGCGTAGGAATCGAGCAGGTTGACGATCGTGGAGCCGACGGACGCGGTCGAACTGTTGGTGAAGTTCACGGGCGGCGTGGCCGGAATGCTGCCGGCCTGCGCAGCGAGCGGCACAAAGGCTGCACCGAGAGCGGCATACTTCCAAAACTTCAACGACGTCGACGACATTCCAAAAACCCCCAGATCCGAGACACCGAGCCAGGACTCATCAACGCCTGGTCGATCCGATATTTTGCGGGGCCGGCCTGTAATCGCCTGCGATGTCTGAATGCCGTCCCCTCGTCGACCCTATCCGTCGATCTTTACGATTCGTTAACGAGTGGATCTCCAGCCTGGGATTCGGCTGTTGTCGGCAGGAGGCACCCGGAACGGACCGTGCCATGACTGATCGCGCGTTGCGGTGAGCAGGGGATTGCACGTCGTGGGACGCATGCCGCACGGTCGCGGAATTCGCCGCAACATTCCGCGTGGCCCAGCGAACGCTGTTGAATCCAATCAACCCTATCTTAGGCTGGGTAGGATAGCGCAGGGGCAATCAGGAGATCATGCGAAATGCCCGCTCCCAAGAAGCGCGAAGCCCGGAAATCGCTGAAGCGGCCGGCCTGGATCACGCTGGATGGCGGGTTCGCAGCACGGCATTGCCTGGTGCAGAACATCTCCAGCACCGGTGCCAAAATCACCCTCGAGGAGATCGCTGCGCTGCCTGCGACCATTCGGCTTGCCTTTGCGCGCGATGCGCGCACCGGCCGCCTGTGCCAGGTGATCTGGCAGCGCGGCAGCTCGGTTGGCGTCAGGTTTGTCGGCTGAGGGGTGGCAGCGCCGCGCCGGCTGCGGTAAAACGCCGGCATGCTCAAGCTGATCGCTCCCAGCATCGCCATCTGGCTGTGTGCCATCTCGACCGCAGGCGCCGGATCGTCAGGCGATTTCTCCGTACTGTCGAAACCGCTGCCGCCGGCGAAAGCCCCGTCGCGGGCCAGCGCGGGTGCGGTCAATCCCTGCGCGTCCTTTGGCCCGAACTTCAAGCGCATCGAGGGCACCGGTACCTGCGTCAAGATTGGCGGCGCCGTGCGGATCGAGGCGGGAAGCACCTCCGGTCGGTAAGAGCAGGGCGCCCCCTCAGGACAAGGGCGGAGCGATATAGCGAACGAAGCCCGGCCGGGCTGCGAGGCTGGTGAACCAGCGCGCCAGCTGCGGCAGCTCCGGCTTCTCGACACCTTCAACGCCGAACCAGCGCCGCGCATAGGTGCAGAGTGCGATGTCGGCCAGCGTGAACACATCGCCTTCGACATAACGACGCGTCGCGAGCTGCCGGTCGAGCACCTTCCAGACCGTATCGGCGACCGCGTCGGCAGCCTTCTGCAACGCCGGCCATGTCGCGCTCCGCGGGTGGCGTGCGCACCAATCCCCAGAACAACGGGCGCTCGAGCGGCTGCACGGTCGAGAGCGTCCAGTCCAGCCAGCGGTCGACGGCCGCGCGCCGCTGCGGCTCGGGTGGATAGATCGATGATGTCGGGCCGTGGGCGAGGCAGAGATAGCGCATGATCGAGTTGGATTCCCACAGCACGAAGTCGCCCTCGACCAGCGTCGGGACGCGGCCGTTGGGATTCATCGCAAGATAATCGCTCTCGGTGTTGCGGCCGAACTGCATGCCGGCATCGATGCGCTCGAACGGAACATCGAGCTCGGCCAGGCACCACAGCACCTTCTGCACGTTGACCGAATTGGGGCGGCCCCAGATCGTCAGACGCTGATCGTTCGGCACGTCGCGCTCCCGTTGAATTGGATCGGCACATCGATAGCGCAAATTGCGGCGCCGCGCGCGGATGGAGTGCGCCGGGCACGCATGCAAAAAGCCCCGCCGGGCGGGGCTTTTCACACGCATCATGATTAGTTCGTTGGTATCTGGTCCTGCGTTTAGTGGCCAAAGAACAGCCACAACAGGATGATCACCGGGATCGGCACGCCCAATAACCACAACAGAATTCCTCGGCCCATCGTCGCCTCCTCATTGATCCGCATTTGTCCATCGCGGAGATAACGCGGTCGTGTCGACGGTGTTCCCAGGACAGACTTGACAAATACTACCAGTGCCCGGTGTTGGGCATCGAGGCCCACGGCTCCTGCGGCGGCTTCGGCTCGCCCTTCTGCAGCAGTTCGATCGAATGCAGGTCGGGCGACCGGACGAAGGCCATGTTGCCGTCGCGCGGCGGACGGTTGATGGTGACGCCGAGCTTCATCAGCCTGTCGCAGGTGGCATAGATGTCGTCGACCTCATAGGCGAGATGGCCGAAGAAGCGATCCTCGCCATATGTCTCCTCGTCCCAATTGTAGGTGAGCTCGACCAGCGGCGCGCCGCGACCGGCGGGCAGACTCTTCAGCAGGTGCTCGTCATCGGGTGCGCACAGGAAGACCAGCGTAAAGCGGCCCTTGTCGTTCTCGATCCGGCGGACCTCCTTGAGGCCGAACGCATCGGCATAGAATTTCAGCGCGCGGTCGAGATTGCGCACGCGCAGCATGGTGTGGAGATAACGCATGTTTCCTGTCTCCCTGGACTGTAAGGCCAAAGCGTGAAGAGTTTCGGCGCAGGCCGGTCAATAGCAGCAAACGCCGTCAAGGGGCACTGGCCGCGGCAGACGGCTGCAGCCTCTCGCGTGGATTTGTTCATCATGGCGCAGACCGTGCTGCGGCACGGCAATGGCCGACGAGCCGTGAAAGCAGGCCAGGCGTCGTTCAGATTCAGTTCAGAAATACCTTGAAAACAAGCGAATCTCGCGCTGGCGCAGATTTACGCTGCGCGCAAGTGATTCGCGCGGATGGCGCCATGGGTGCGGAATTGCCTTAAAATAAAGGGTTTCGGCTGTCCACCTTGCGTCCATTCCGGGCCGCGGTGATGCGTCACAGTCAAAAAAGCCTAGAAATACAGGGGAAAATGAAACATAGGATGCAATTGACCGTCACGCGTCCCTTGACTTCTGCTCGCACCATTGGAATTTTGGCGGCACTCTGGGTGCTTCGGGGCCCTTGAAACGCAGGAGATTCCCGAAAAAACGCGGGGTACACGCCACCAGACGACAAAGTCCGGCTGTGCAAGGCAGCCGTCACCCCGACCGATCCGTGCAGCAATGCGGAGTGAGCCGCGCGGTCGTCTCGTCTTTCATCGGTTAAGAATCTACAAGGAGATACGATGGCTACTCAAATGTCCAAGTCGCAGCTGATCGAGAAGATCGCGACCACCACCGAACTGTCCAAGCGCGACGTCAAGAACGTCATGGAGTCGCTCACCGACGTCGGCCACAAGGAGCTGAAGAAGAACGGCACCTTCCTGGTGCCCGGCTTCGCCAAGTTCGTGGTCATCAAGAAGCCCGCGACCAAGGCCCGCAAGGGCACCAACCCGTTCACCGGCGAGGAGATGATGTTCAAGGCCAAGCCGGCCCGCAAGATCGTCCGCGCCCGTCCGGTCAAGGCCGCCAAGGACGCGGTAGCCTGAGCCACGACACATCGGGCTCCAGGCCTGAGTTGCGAAGGCCCCCTGAACAGGGGGCCTTTGTTTTTGGGAGGACGTATCCTTTCCTTGGTCAGCGAGGCACGCGCTGACCAGGGTGAGAAGCGCGTGACGATGGGAGGTCTGTCAGGGGGATTTCTGTCGGGCGGCGCATGATGCAGGACGTGAACGGACCGCCGGCGCCAAAATGCAGCAGCGCCACCGCGACGGAATATATTCGCCGCGTGACGCTGCCCGAAAGACTGGGCCCTGAAATCCCCCAGCACCTGTAAGTCGGTGGACCGCGGCAAAAGGTTCAACGCCAGCGGCGCGGTGACCGCAGATGAGCTGCGCTTCGGTCCTGGCTCGATCTGTCCCGTTGAGGACGTGGCAGAGGAAGGGAGCAATTTGCGCGGTAAGACGCGGCGGCCGTTGGGCTTATCCGGCCTCGACCATCTGTGGACTGCCCGTGGATATGCTGCGGACAGGCTGTGAATAGGTTGTGGGATTAGTGGGACGGCAGCGGGCGCGCAGTGCCGGCCCGTCGCCTCATCGCGTGAGGGATTCGTCGGTGCCGACGTCGTGCGGGTCCTCCACGTGGGGCCGCGGGTGCCATGTGGCCAGGACGACGAAGCCGCCATAGCCGATGATGTTCAGGACCAGTTCCAGCCACGATGCCATGCGCGAACCTCGCTCGATGCAGAACGATCAGAGCGTGCACCAAGTTCCTGCGCGGTGGGAACAAACCGGCATTGTTGCAACCATCGCACAGGCAGCGCGTTATCCGCCAGCCTTGTTTGACTGGAGGACATCAGATGAGAAAAACATTGGCAGTTCTGGCGACCGTGGGTGCGGTGGCCGCGACGGCGATTGCGGTGCCTGCGCCCGCCGAGGCGCGCGGCTTCGGACCGGGCCTCGCATTCGGCTTGGCCGCAGGCGCTCTCACTGCTGGCGCGATTGCAGCATCGGGCCCTTACTATTATGGCCCCGGTTACGGCTATTACGGACCGCGCTATTATGGACCGGCGTACTATGGACCGGGCCCGTATGCCTATTATGGCGGGCCGTATCCGTACTACCGACATCGCTACTATTATCGTCACTGGTGACGACCAAGCCCGGAAGCCTCGCTTCCGGGCCTTTCCGCAGGCGCGTACGACGTGCGCTCAGCTCATCGATTCTCCGGGCGAGGCTTTCCGCCACGCCGCTGCGGCATACTCCTCCCGCTCGCGCATGAAGCGGTCCTGAGTGGCTTTGAATTTCGCGATGCGCTCGGCGATATCTTCGCGTTCCCTGGCAAGACGTTCCTGCCGTTCATTCTTCCTCGCCATGCCGTCTCACCTCAAAACCGAATCAGAAGCGGGATCAACGGTCTGGAATGCGGCGTGAATGCGGACAGCTATCGCCAACGAGGCTGATCGATTTGTCACGCTGGCCGATGGAGTTGTTCCGGATCGCCCGTCATTCTCGTTCCATATCGATGTCAGGCGGGCAGGGGAGCGGCGCTCCGGACCAGCGTAACAACACCTACGACTGGCCCGATGGTCAGCAACGTCGCTATGGTGATCGGAAGGCCGTGATATGGTTGGCGAGCTCGGTCTGTTCAGGTGGCGCCGATGATTGCATCCGATCTTCGACGTGACGTGGAGCGGCTCGGCGAGATGATTGCGGCGGCAAAGGTGATCGTGCCTTTCACCGGCGCCGGCATCTCGACCGAATCGGGCATTCCGGATTTCCGCTCGCCGGGCGGCTTGTGGACCCGCAACCGCCCCATCGATTTTGAGGAGTTCGTGGCTAGCCAGGATGCCCGCGACGAATCCTGGCGGCGGCGGTTCGCGATGGAAGAGACCTTCGCGCAGGCCAAACCCACGCGGGGACATCGCGCGCTGGCGTCGCTTTATCGTGCTGGCAAGATCCCGGCCGTTATCACTCAGAATATCGACAATCTGCATCAGGCGTCCGGCTTTGCCGCTGATGACGTCGTCGAGTTGCATGGCAACACGACCTATGCGCGCTGCATCGGCTGCGGGCAGCGCTACGAACTGTCTTGGGTGAAACAGCGCTTCGAGACCGACGGCGCAGCACCGGATTGCACGATCTGCGATGACCCGGTGAAGACGGCGACCGTCTCGTTCGGTCAGGCGATGCCGGAGGCAGAGATGCAACGCGCCACCGAGCTTGCGCAGCAATGCGACCTGTTCGTCGCGATCGGATCTTCGCTCGTGGTGTGGCCCGCGGCCGGATTTCCGTTGATGGCCAAGGAGTCAGGCGCCAAGCTCGTCATCGTCAATCGGGAACCGACTGATCAGGATGAGGTTGCCGACCTCGTGCTCCGGTACGACATCGGTGAAACGTTCGGGCCTTTTGTCGGTAACTGAGTCCGGAGTGATTCGCAGCACTGCAACCCTGTTCATAGTTTTCAGGTGTGGCCGATTTTTGTCTATGCGAGGCACAAGGGAATGTTATCTTTTGATTCGAGAGATTCGCGTGATTCATCGTGAGTATTGTTGATGGTGACGCGGTTTGAGGGCGCCGTTGCAGGGGTGGCGTCTCACACTTCATCTGTGAGGTCCGGGGTTATGGGGTCGGACGGATTTGAGTCCAAAAAACTCGGAGTATCGGTGCCTGGTGCGTCTTCACCAAGCCGGCTCGGAGGCGAATATTCAGGCGGCGCGGAGCGCGATACCACGATTGATGCCCTGGCGGGTCTCGGCGAAGACCTCGTCGAAATCAGCGGTGTGATCAAATGGTTCGACGCATCGAAGGGCTATGGCTTCATCGTCCCTGACAATGGCTGGCCGGATGTGCTTCTGCACGTCACGGTGCTCAGGCGCGACGGCTATCAGACCGCCTATGAAGGTGCACGGATCGTTTGCGAATGCGTGCAGCGACAGAAGGGCTATCAGGCCTTCCGCATCGTCTCGATGGATGAATCGACCGCGATCCATCCGGCACAGATGCTGCCGCCGCGAACCCATGTCACCGTCACGGCGACCAGCGGGCTCGAGCGCGCGCAGGTCAAGTGGTTCAACCGCCTGCGTGGCTTCGGCTTCGTGACGTGCGGTGAGGGCACGCCCGATATCTTCGTGCATATGGAGACGCTACGGCGCTTCGGCATGACCGAGTTGCGGCCGGGTCAATATGTGCTCGTCCGCTATGGGCCCGGCTCCAAGGGCATGATGGCGGCCGAAATCCATCCCGAGAGCGGCTCGCCCGCACTCTCGTCGCATTAATCTTCCGACAGTGCGAAGCGGTGAATCGGGCGCCTTCCTGTGGTTGCGCAGGAAGGCTGCGAGCTACCGTATGTGGGGGCCTGCTGCATCTTGCTGCAAGCGCGGTGAGCGTGTAGTGACATCGGGCTCAGACCGAAATGGCCTCCGCGGCCAACGGGACATCGGGGTATAGCGCAGCCTGGTAGCGCGGCAGTTTTGGGTACTGCAGGTCGTTGGTTCGAATCCAGCTGCCCCGACCATCTACCAGATTGATTCTCCTCACTTTTTTCTCTGCGATTTTGGGTGATTCTGAGTCGCGGTTCTGACGCTGTTCACGCATTGTCGGCGGCGCGCGCTCGCTTGCGCGCCTCGGCGATGGTGACGATCTTCTTGGCGCGCCGGCGGATGTAGCGACCGGTCGTCGTGAGGAAAGCCCCCGCCTCGTTCTCCGTCGTGTGACAGGATTGCCGCACTTGTCGTGAAATCGGCACCCGCTCTTATTCGAACACATTTGCGCCTGCTGACGCTCACACGCGTGATCGACCTTCACCCGATTAGTTGGGAGGGTCGTATGAGTATTATGCCGGTTGAGCTCGAGCGCGCGTGTGAACGACGTTGGATTGCCAGATTTGGTCAGGCCGCGCCGGCGGCACCGCTTTACGAGGTCGATCGGAACGAGTTCAGGGGAACCAAGTTCACCCGCCGACGAGCAGGATGAGTGAGCGCGGGCCGTAGCCTACTGCATCAATTGGCCATCGCGACATTGCCGGCCTCGGCTCGACGCACCCCGCCGAAAGTGCGCCGAGCCTAGCCGTGTCAGCGAGCTGGTCTCATCCGCGTGGTAGCGAATGTGCCCGTTCGCTTGCGCACGATTGTCGTCGAGCACGACGATATAATCGAACATCCGTTACGGGTTTGTTCGAACTTCTTGTGACGGCCTAGTCGCATTCCGGACGTTGAACCTGCAGATCGCCGCGATCGACTGCCATTCATCGAGCTTGAGCGCCTGATAGCGATCTCAAGCATGAGGTGGGTGCAATCCCATCACAGCCTTCTCGTTTGCGAGGGTCTCACTGATCAATCTCGCGCGCGGCCGCTCTCGTGTGGCCGCCGCGGTGCATCAGGCTGTGAGGCGATTCCCGCGAGCGCGCCGTATCATCTGACCTGGAGATGAATCGACACGCGAACCGATCGGCGTTGTCGGCGACTATCAAAGGTTCAATCGTTGGGACGAGCGGCCTGATGCTTCGCTGAGGGAAGTCAGGCGCGTGACGCCGATCACTCCTTCGTCGGCGAGTCGAACGCCGGCCGTCCCAGCGTGAACTGCCCGACCGGTCCTTCGACATGGAAGGGAAGGCCGGTCATTTTCTCGAACAGATCGATGTCGCTGGTGCCGACGGCGCAGCCGCCGAGCCCCATGTCGGCCGCCATCAGATAGAGCGTCTGCAACAGCACGCCGACATCCTTGAGCGTCAGCGCATAGGCGATAGAGCTGTATTTCCAGGCCACTCGTGCAAAACGCGACGTGATCGTTAGCAGAATTTGCGGCGGTGCTTCGGCGCCCATCGCAAATTGTGCGCAGCTCCAGCATGGCGCTGAGCTGCTCGGGTTTGGCGGAGATCGGCGTCAGCGCATGCGCGCCCGCATCGTAGTGATAGAGCCCGCCGAACAATCCGTTGCAGCGGCCGATCGTCACATAGATCTCGAGCTCATACGCGCTGCCGGCAGAAGGATAGGGGCGGCTGCGTGTAGTCGAGCATTGGACCATCGCCTTCGCCGTCCTCGCCGAGATCGAGCGGGCTTTCCCAGCGCGCCAGCACCCGCGCCGCGCCGTCGAGGAACAGGGACAGTTCGGCGAGCGTGATCGGATTCTGATCGTCATGGTCACGGACCGAATGACGTTCGCGAAACAGCTTAGCGGCCCGCGAGATCGTCTCCGACGGCGCGGGCAGGGCGTCCCCGAGATCGACCCGCAGGCCGGGCCAGCCCGGCCGCAGCGACGGCGGTGGTGCGATCGCGTCGAGATGCGGATAGGTGCCGCCGACCGGATTGGAGTGCCGCCCTTCCGCGCTGCGGGTGTGAAACAACAGATCGTGGAAGTCCCACATCACGAGGCTTTCGTCGCCTTCGCTGGCGCGGCGGCCGTCGTCGCCGGCATCCCTGAGTTTGAACAGGATCGCGCAGTCGACGAGCAGGCCCAGCAGCTCATTGCCGGCGAAGCCGGCGAGCTTGCGCAAGGCGCCGACGGTTTGCGGTGTCGCCAACGTGGCCAGCATGGATGTGAGGGCAGGGTCCATGATCCGGAACAACGCGCCACTGCGTGGCGATTCCAGCACCATCTCGCTGCCGCGGCGGCGCAGATAGGCGAAGCGCGACAGCACGATGCGATCGCCGTTTGCAAGCTTGGCGACGCGAGGCCGGTAGTCCGCCATTTGCGGCTCGACAACCGCCAGCTCGGAATTATCGCCCTGCCGCATCAGCGGATATTCGACGAGGCCCTGCCGTGCCAGAAAGCGCACGATCCGTGCAACTTCCTCGTCGGCCGATGTCCTGCCGGTCAGCGTGGCGAGCTTGAGACCATCCTTCAGCGCCAATGCGCGTTTCTTGGCGCGTTCACTCGGCTGGCCCAGATCGAGCGGATTGAAGCCGACGATGGCGCCGAGATGACCATTGCTCCAGGTCTCCAGCGCGACCTGCGGCGCAAGCCGCACCGACAGCACCGGCGATGCGGGCGGCGGCTGCGCCGCTTCTGGTTGGGCGTTCGCCCTTGCTTTCGCCTTCGGTTTTGCCTTCTTCGCTGTAGCCGGTCGTTTGGTCGCGGTCTTCGGTCTGGCTTTGATCACACGCCCGCGTTTGGCCATGGCTTGTCCGGAATCAGCTGTGCGGCAGGAACGGCGTCAGCTCGGATTCCGCGATCGGCTGATCGCGCAAGCCCAGCTTGACCGGAACGTCGTAGAGCCGGCCGGGCCCGAAGCGACGATAGAAGTGCCGCAAGCCGGGAACGATCACGCGCACCACCGGCACGCCGACATCGCTGCGGGTCTGGTCCAGCACCAAGAAATCATGGCCTGCACGCCGGGCGATCTCGACGCAGGTGTCAACCTGCTCGCGGGTGGTCGAGCGCGGGATCGGCAGGCCCAGCTCCGGTGTCGCGATCGGATTCTTCGCCGGCAGCAGGAACGGATAGTTCTCGATCTTGAGTGGCGTCTCGCCGTCGAGGCTCGGCTTCTCGCCGCTGCCGCCGTTCATCAGGCCGATCGCCAGGAACTGGCTGAGCTCGGTCAGGGTGCGCAGGAGAGCTATCCGGGAATCGAAATGCGCGCCGGAGCCGAACTCGATGTGCTCCTGGCCGTTCTTCATCCAGTGCATGATCGCGACATAGGTCGGGACACCGAGATCGCTGGTGACGTCGAGCACCCAGACCTTGCGGCCGAAGTCTGCGAACTGGCTCTGCAGGTCGCGCACATAGGAGTCCTCAATCCGGCTGAGATCGACCTCGCCGCGCGGGGAGCGGTTGTACCACCAGATCGCGTAGGCATCGCGCTCGACCAGTTCGAGGAAGCCCTGCACGATCGCCTCCTGCAGCGTGTTGCCGGCGGCGCAGCCATTGGAATCGGCGTGGAAGGCGCGCGGGCCGCTGTAGAAGAAATAGAGCAGGCTGGTCGGGACATATTTGAAGCGCTGGTCGCGCAGCGACCACACCGGCGACCATTCGATTTTGGCATCCGGATCGAACGGCTCCGGCGCCGGCTGCGTGTCGTCGTGATGGGTGTGGTCGTTACGAATGGCAAATTGCGCCTCGCTGAACGTCAGGATGTCGTTCGGCTTGATCGCCTCGCCATCGGCAAAATCGGCGTATCGCTTGGTGCTGCGGATCTCGTCGCCCTGATAGATGCCGGAATAGCGTTCGATCGCCTCCATCAGCGCGCTGGCTTCGGCCTGCTCGGCGGTCGAGCCCTTGCCGAAGCTGCCGCCCGAGAGGCCGGAGCGCAACTCGTCGACGCTCTGCGCCGGCGCGGAGAAATTATGCTGCGCGAAAAAGTTGGTGTTCATCGGCAGATCAGCCTCGATCCGCTCGAGACGCTTCACCACGCCGGTGAGCGGGCTGACATGCCGCCTGAATCGCGCGACCGTGGCGCGCGAGGTCACCGTGCGATAGCCACCCGAGGTGATGAGCAGCTTGGCGCCGGCATCGAGCTTGATCGGCTCGGCCTTGCGGCGCGGATTGACGAGCTTCTTGTCGCCGCAGGTCGGGCATTGCGGCCGCTGTGCGACGTAGTGCTTGGCGAGCACCGAGCCGGTCAGGTCGACGCTCATGATGTGGTCGCCCACATCGGTGCGGAAGCCGGTCGCGATCGCCTTGGCGATCTCGACCGCCGCGAATTGGATCGCGCTCTGGCCGATCGCATTGCGCGCAAGCGGGGAGACTGCAACCGCCTTGGCGCCGCCGCGATCGAGAAAGCCCTTGATCTCGCGGTTGCGGATCATGCGGTCGAACAGGCAGGTCCAGCACGCGGTATGGCCGGGGCGAAACAGCGGGCCGACCAGCGGAAACACACCGGAAGGCTGCACCAGCAGCCATGGCACGTTGTCGGCAACGCGGCTGCGGTTCAATTCGGCCAGCTGGCGTTCGAGATAGTCGTTGACCAGGGTGACCGTGAGGTCCGCAGCGCGGTTGACGACGCGCACGCCGAGCTTGCCGAGCGCAGCAGTCAACTCCGCGGCGCCCTTCACGTCGATCGCCTCGACCCGCACCTTGCATTGGGCGAGATTGCGTTCGGCTTCGCCTGCAGGCAGCCCGATGCTGGCCCAATAGCCGGCGAGTGTGTCGTCGACAGCCTTGCCGCCGTTCATTACGACGTAGCGACGCTCGATCATGCGACCCAGCGCCTCTTCGACCTTGTCGGCTGGAAAGCTCTTGCCGAGCTGCGCGACCAGGTCGCGCGCGGTCTTGCCGCCTTTGCCGATCGCCGAAGCCAGCGCGCAATAGAGCGCGCCGTGCAGGAAGAACTTGCGATCTTCCGAATAGATGCAGACCACGTCGGGTGGCATCACATAGGCGGTGAAATTCGGGGCGAATTGCAGCGTGCTCTTGCCGGCGGCGTTGCGCGAAACCGAGCCGACTTTGGTCTTGCGGGCGCTCATCGAGAAAGCCCTTCAAATACGACAACGCTGCAATGCGACGGACGGGCCGCGCCGGTGGCGGAAAGGTTCTGGGGGCTGGTCAGCATGTGCTTAAAAATTCCGGAGGAGCCGGGAGGGAGACGTACGTCGATCGAACGACCGGCTTGGCGGGCAAATCGGCCAATTATGGGAATAGGACACGAAATAGCCGGGCAGACCAAGTCATGCCCGGCTATCGGATGTCTTATCGTCGATCAAAATCGGTGATCAGAGGATCTGACGCTATGCGGATCAGCACAGACGGCAGCCGCCCCAGGACAGGCAGCAACCACCGCAACCGCCGCAGCCACCGCAACCGCGGCATCCGCGACAGCCACGGCACCCGCGACAGCCACGGCATCCGCCGCAACCACGGGCTTCCATGACCTTCTGACCGCCGGCATTCTCCTTGTCGAACAGGTGGAAGGTAGCGAGGCTGGTATCGGCGAGCTCTTCCTCACCCAGCGTGATCGGGTGCGTTGCAGAAAGGTCCAACGTCTTCGGTGCGTCGGCCGTCGTCGGCGCAGTGGCCGCCGAGGCGGCGCCAACGAGAGAGAGGTCAACCCTGCAGCGCCCAATGCGGGCACGGCAACCTTCACTGCGCGTTTCCGCTTCGAAGCCGATTTCGTTTGTGCCATCGTTCTATCCTCCATCCTTCGAAAGTTTGTGTCGATCCGCCCCGGTTTCATAGTACGCCGCACCTATAAATCACGCAAGGCGCGAGAAGTTTCTTGCGTAACGTAACATCGCGAACTCATTCATCTTTATGAATATCTCGACGGCGCGTCGCTTCAGCAAAAACGCCACAATGAGCTTAAAATGCGATAATCTCAACGCGCAGCATGCGGCGCCTTATTGGTGATACGACAGCGCACGAAGGTTCAACGGAATGAGGACATGATCGCCGAGCACGGGCATTTCGTCTGGTACGAGCTCCTCACCACCGACATCGCGTCAGCAGAAGCGTTCTATCATCAGGTTCTGGGCTGGGGGTTCGAGGATGCCTCGACCGCCAGGTTCGCCTATCGTGTGCTGACCGCTGATGGCACACCGATCGGCGGGCTGATGGCACTTCCGCCCGAAGGATTGCAGCGCGGTGCAGCGCCGCGTTGGGCTGGTTACGTCGCCGTCGACGATCTCGACGCCTGCATTGGCCGCCTGAAGGCGTTGGGCGGTACGGTCTATGTCCCGCCGACCGACAGCAATATCGGCCGCATTGCCATCATTGCCGATCCGCAGACCGCGACCTTGGCGCTGGTGCAGGGACTGACCATTGCCGTGCCGCGCGGCGACGGTGCCGGCCGGGTCGGTTGGCACGAGCTGCTGGCTGCTGAGCAGCGCCAGGCCTTCGCCTTCTATCAAGGGCTGCTGGGCTGGCAGAAGGCTGCCATCGCCGAGGGGCTCGCCGCAGACGACTATCAGTTGTTCGCGGCTGGGGCTGACACGCTCGGCGGCATGTTCACGAAGCTGCCGCGGGCGCCGTTTCCGTTCTGGCTGTATTATTTCAACGTTGCCGACCTGACGGTCGCCCTGCAGCGCGTGACCGAGCATGGCGGCAAGGTGGTCCAGGGACCGATCGAGTTGCCGGATGGCATCTGGATCGCCCGCTGCATCGATCCGCAGGGGGCCATGTTTGCACTGCGGGGGCAGTGGCCAGGCGCTGCGTCAGGTGACGTTCCGCCGTTCGAGATCCGCTGGGCGGCCGAGTGGGGCGGCTTTACGTCGCGCGGGCGCCTGGTCGAAAAGCGGGCGCCGGCCTCCAAGCCGGCTTCAACGGAGCAGACGCGGACGGCACCTTCGAACAAGCCGCCATCCACGAAGCGCTGAGGGCTGATCCCCGAGCCGCCGATCAGGCCGGCCTGGGTTCAGCCGCGGCCTCTGCCGGCTTCGCCTCTGGCGCCTTGGGCGCGACCTGCTTTGCGGCCGGCTTGTCCTGCCGCTTGGACCAGGAGATGTAATAGGCGACCGTCGTCATGATGGCGATGCCCGCGACACTCACCAGGATCTGCGCGAGCAGCGAGCCGGAGCTCAACATCAGGGTGAAATGCGCCACGAAGGACAGGAACACGCCGACGCAGAACACGGCGAGGGATTGCTGGCCGCATACCACCAGCGGGTCGAAGGCTCGCCATTCCAGGCCCGACCAGGTCTTCGGCACGAAGCGGATCACCAGCACCACGATCACCGCGAAATGCAGGAAGCGGTAAGGCGCAAGGTTGGTCTTGTCGTTCGGGTTGAAAGCCGAATAGAGCCAATGCGGGAACATCGCTCCGAAGTCGGGGAAGCGGCCCGCCATGGTCATGATCAGCGCGAAGGCGAGATAGGCCAAGCAGAAATACAGCGTGACCGGCGCCATGATGATGGCCATCGATTTGCGCGCGCCGCCGAGCGCGCACCAGGAGCCGAACACGAACAGCACCTGCCAGGCGTAAGGGTTGAAGTACCAGGTGCCAGCCGGATAGGCGGCGAAATTCCAGCCGAAATGCCGCGCCGTCAGCCACAATAGGATGGAGGCGCCCATGGTGAGGTCGGGCTTACGCAGCATCATCCATAGCACCGGCGGGAAGAAGCCCATCAGCACGATGTAGAGCGGCAGCACGTCGAGATTGACCGGCTTGAACTTCAGGAGCAGGCCCTGGCCGAGCGTGTCGGTGGCGTGGTCCACCAGGCCCGCGACGTTGAACTCGTCGATGATATCGGAATCGCCGAACCGGGTCGCCAGATAGCTGATGGCGGCGATATAGATCACGAACAGCACGACATGGGCGACGTAAAGCTGCCAAACCCGCTTGAACAGGCGGGTGGCGCCGACCAGGAAGCCGCGATCGATCATCATTCGCGCATAGACGAAGGAGGCGGTGTAGCCGGAAATGAACACGAACAGGTCGGCCGCGTCGGAGAACCCGTAATTCCGTGTCGTGATCCAATTCACCACATTGTCCGGGATATGGTCGAGGAAGATCGCCCAGTTCGCGATGCCGCGGAACAGGTCGAGCCGGAGATCTCGGCCTTTCTCGGGGAGGGTGGCATTGATTTTCATGGGCGGCTTCGACGTACAGTTGGAGTGAAGGTCGTCCAGAGGCGAGGATCTACCGCGCCAGTCATCCGAGATTGTCAGGGAGCGGCAGAATGACTATACGGGGCAGGAAATAAGTAGCATCCAGGGTGGGGAATCACCGATCAAATTCCCGAAAGGTGCCTCTAGCCCATCCCGGAGATTTCCGCCACGCGCTTTACCGTCGCTCTGAAAGGCCCTGTCCACCGATGACCGCACGCATTTTTAAGCCGGCCAAGAACGCGATGCAATCCGGCAAGGCCAAGACCCGCGAATGGCAGCTCGACTATGAGCCCGAGATGCCGCGTGCGGTCGAGCCGCTGATGGGCTGGACCTCATCCTCCGACATGAAGCAGCAGGTCACGCTGCGCTTTCCCACCAAGGACGAGGCGATCGCCTATTGCGAGCGCAAGGGTATCGCCTACCAGGTGATCGAGCCGAAGGAGCCGGTGAAGCGGCAGGTCGCCTATGCCGACAATTTCGCGTTCCGGCGCGGCGAGCCGTGGACGCATTGAGGCCTTGGACGCGCTGGAGCCCTGGACGCGCTGAAACGAATCCGTTGCATTTGATTCATTCAATTTGATTTCGTCGAGGTCCGCTCGCCGCGGGGCCTCGTCGGACCATGCGTTTTCGTTGGAGCTGCCCGCATCCTGAAAGTCAGGGTTGCCCTGCGGCGCAGGGCAGTGCCACGATGCGGCCGAACCAGCGCTGCGCTGCGCAGTGTCCGACACAGCTGAAGGCCATGCCGCTCCATTCCAGCATCGATCCCGCTTCCTCCGATTTCGCGCGCAACGCAGATGCCATGCGTGCGCTGGTCGTCGAGCTTCATGACAAGCTCGGCCAGGTCGCCGGCGGCGGCGGCGAGGCGGCGCGCAAGCGTCATCTGGCACGCGGCAAGATGCTGGCGCGCCAGCGTGTCGATCTCCTGCTCGATCCCGGCACGGCGTTTCTCGAGCTGTCGCCGCTCGCGGCCCATGGCCTCTATGGTGGTGACGTGCATTCGGCGAGCATCGTCACGGGGGTGGGGCGGATCGCGAGGCGCGAATGCGTCATCGTCGCCAATGATGCCACCATCAAGGGCGGCACCTATTATCCGATGACGGTGAAGAAGCATCTGCGGGCCCAGGATATTGCCCGGCAGAACAATCTGCCATGCGTCTACATGGTGGATTCCGGCGGCGCCTTCCTGCCGCTGCAGGACGAAATCTTCCCGGACGAGCGGCATTTCGGCCGCATCTTCTACAACCAGGCACAGATGTCGGCGCAGGGCATCCCGCAGATCGCGATCGTGATGGGCTCCTGCACGGCTGGCGGCGCCTATGTGCCGGCGATGTCGGACGAGAGCATCATCGTGCGCAATCAGGGCACGATCTTCCTCGGCGGCCCGCCGCTGGTGAAAGCCGCGACCGGCGAGGTGGTGAGCGCGGAAGAGCTCGGCGGCGCCGACGTGCATTCGCGGCAGTCCGGCGTCACCGACCATTATGCGCAGAACGATGCGCATGCGATCGGGATCGCGCGGCGGATCGTCGGAACGCTGAAGCCGCCGGCATCGCGCTCTACAGCTCAACATGCGCGAGGTGCGCGAGCCGCTGTTCGCGGCCGATGAGATCTATGGCGTCGTCCCGGCCGACGGCCGCAAACCGTTCGACGTGCGCGACATCATCGCACGTATGGTCGACGGCTCCGAGTTCGACGAATTCAAGAAGCTCTACGGCCAGACCCTGGTGTGTGGCTTTGCGCATATCTGGGGCTATCCGGTCGGCATCATTGCCAACAATGGCATCCTGTTCAGTGAGAGCTCGTTGAAGGGGGCGCATTTCATCGAGCTGTGCTGCCAGCGCGGCATTCCACTGGTGTTCCTGCAGAACATCACCGGCTTCATGGTCGGCAGGAAATACGAGGCCGGCGGCATCGCGCGCGACGGCGCCAAGCTGGTCACCGCCGTTGCGACAGCCTCGGTGCCGAAATTCACGGTCGTGATCGGCGGCTCCTACGGCGCCGGAAATTACGGCATGTGCGGCCGCGCTTATTCGCCGCGCTTCTTGTGGATGTGGCCGAACGCGCGCATCTCGGTGATGGGCGGCGAACAGGCATCGATGGTGTTGAGCCAGGTTCGGCGCGACAATATCGAGTCGAAGGGCGAGAGTTGGTCGGCGGAGGAAGAAGAGCAGTTCCGCAGCCCCATCCGCGCGCAATATGAGAGCCAGGGCAACCCTTATTACGCCACGGCGCGGCTGTGGGACGACGGCGTGATCGATCCCGCCGACACACGCCTGGTGCTCGGGCTCGGCCTCTCTGCCGCCGCCAATGCGCCGATCGAGCCGACCCGGTTCGGCCTGTTCAGGATGTGATCATGGCTGGCTCTGCATTGTATCGCCGCTTCCGCAAGCTCCTGATCGCCAATCGCGGCGAGATCGCGGTGCGCGTCATCAGGACCGCGCGCGCCATGGGCATCAAGACCGTCGCTGTTTATTCCGAGGCCGACCGCAATGCGATGCATGTCGCGCTCGCCGATGAAGCGGTGCTGCTCGGACCGGCGCGGGCACGCGACAGCTACCTCAATATCGAGCGGTTGATCGAGGCTGCGCGGAAAACCAGCGCCGAGGCCGTGCATCCCGGCTACGGCTTTCTGTCGGAGAATGCCGAATTCGCCCAGGCCTGCGCCGATGCGGGCCTCGTCTTTGTCGGACCGACGCCTGCGATGATGACCGCGATGGGCTCGAAATCCGGCTCCAAGGCGCTGATGGAAAAGGCCGGCGTGCCGCTGGTCCCCGGTTATCACGGCGAGGCGCAGGACGAGACCGTGCTGGCGAAGGAAGCCGACCGCATCGGCTTCCCGGTGCTGGTGAAGGCCTCGGCCGGCGGCGGCGGGCGCGGCATGCGCGTGGTCAATTCGGCGGCCGAGCTGTCGGCGGCGCTGACCAGCGCCAAGCGCGAAGCCAAGGCGGCGTTCGGCGACGATCGCATGCTGATCGAGAAATACGTCCAGAACCCGCGCCACATCGAGGTGCAAATCGTCGGCGACAGCCACGGCAATCTGGTCTCGCTGTTCGAGCGCGAATGCACTCTTCAGCGCCGGCATCAGAAGGTGGTCGAGGAGGCACCGTCGCCGACGCTCAACGCCGAGCAGCGCGAAACCGTGTGCGCGGCGGCGCGCCGTGCCGCGGGTGCCGTGAATTATGTCGGCGCCGGCACCATCGAGTTCGTCTCGGACGGCAAGGACGTGTTCTTCATAGAGATGAACACACGGCTCCAGGTCGAACATCCGGTTACGGAATTGATCACCGGTGTCGATCTGGTCGAATGGCAGTTGCGTGTCGCGTTCGGTGAAAAGCTGCCGCGGCAGCAGGACGAGATCCGGCTCAATGGACACGCGGTCGAGGTGCGGGTCTATGCGGAGAATCCGGCCAAGAACTTCATGCCCTCAGTCGGCCGCATCACGACCTGGCGCCTGCCGGAGCAAACCGGAGGTTTGCGCATCGATGCGGGCTATCGCGAAGGCGATGCCGTCTCGCCCTATTACGATGCCATGCTGGCCAAGATGATCGCCTGGGCGCCGACGCGCGAGGCCGCGATCGCACGGCTCGATCGCGGGCTGGAAGAGACCGACGTCCGCGGCATCGTCACCAACATTCCGTTCTTGTCGGCCCTGGTGACGCATCCCAGCGTCGGCGCCAATGCGATCGACACCGGCTTCATCGAGCGCAAGCTGCAAGCCCTGACCGCGGCGCCGTCGGCCGCAGGCGAGCTGGAGCTGTGCGCCGCCGTCGCTGCCATTTTGGCGGACGAGCAGGCGAAGACTGCTGGCGATCCGCTCTCGCCCTGGCGCAGCTCGGGCTGGATGCCGGTCGGGCGCCGGCAGCGCGTGTTCGTGTTCCGCGATCGCGCGGGAGGTGAACCGCAGACGGTCACGCTGTCCTACGGGAACGGAGCGTCGACGCTCGCGATCGCGGACCATACCTGGTCGTTCACGCAGGCCCCATCGGCTGGTGGCGGATTTCGACCTTGTGCTCGGTGGCCTCAAGTCCCATGTCGTCGCTGTGGTCGACGGCCACGAGCTCTATCTGCGCACCCGTAATGGCCGTTTCGAGCTGCATTGGGTCGATCCGTTCGGCGGCGAGGACGAAGAGCAGGGCGGCGAGGACAAGATCGTCGCACCGCTGCCGGGCACCGTGGTGGCGCTGCTGGCGGAAGAGGGCGCGGTCCTCGAGAAGGGCGCTCCCATCCTGACGCTCGAGGTCATGAAGATGGAGCAGACCTTGCGGGCGCCGTTCGCCGGTGTGTTGAAGGCGATCAAGTGCAAGGTCGGCGACATCGTGCAGGAAGGCATCGAGCTCGCGGAAGTCGAACCATCGACTTGAATGAGGTGAGCCATGAGCGACAGCGTCCGTATCATCGAAATGGGCCCGCGTGACGGGCTGCAGAACGAGAAGACGCCGGTCAGCGCGGCCGATCGCATCGCTTTCGTGCGCGCGCTGGTCGATGCCGGTTTGAAGACAGTCGAGGTCGGCGCCTTCGTCTCGCCGAAAGCGATCCCGCAGATGATGGGATCGGACGAGGTGATGCGCGGCGTGGCGCAGCTTGCCGGCGAGTTTCACGTGCTGGTGCCGAACGTGAAGGGCTATGAGGCGGCGCGGGCGGCCGGTGCCAAGGTGATCTCGGTGTTCGCCGCGGCCTCGGATAGGTTTTCGCACGCCAACATCAATTGCAGCATCGAGGAATCGCTGGAACGCTTCAAGCCGGTGGTGGCGCATGCCCGGGCCGACGGCATCAAGGTGCGCGGTTATGTCTCCTGCGTGCTCGGCTGCCCCTATGTCGGCGAGATCAAGCCGCAGGCGGTGGTCGATGTCGCCAAGGCGCTGTGGGATCTCGGCTGCTACGAAATCTCGCTCGGCGACACCACCGGTGTCGGCACCCCTGTGAAGGCGCGCGAGATGCTGCGCGCGGTTGCCGGCGACGTGCCGGCGGCGCGTCTCGCCATGCATTTCCACGACACCTATGGCCAGGCGCTGGCCAATCTCTACGCCGGCATGGAGGAGGGCGTTCGCGTGATCGATGCCGCCGCCGGCGGCCTCGGCGGCTGCCCGTTCGCGCCCGGCGCAACCGGCAATGTCGCCACCGAAGACGTGGTCTATATGCTCGAAGGCATGGGGATTGCGACCGGCGTCGATATGGACGAAGCTGCTGGCTGCCACCAACGAGATCAGCCGGCTGATCGGCAGGGCACCGGTGAGCCGCGTGGCGTCGTGCGCTGAATGCGAAACGGAAGAGGGCGGATGGCGAGTAGGGAATAGCGAACGGGGGATGATCTCTATTCGCCACTCCCTATTCGCCATTCGCAATACCAGCTGCGCCAGCGGCTGGCGTCCACACCCATCACGAGATCCGGCAGGAAGGTCGAGATCTGCGGCACGAAGCAGAGCAGCAGCACCGCGGCCATCATCAGGAGCACGAATGGCAGCGTGCCCCAGATCACCTCGCTCAGGGAAATGTCGGGCGCGACATTCCTGATGACGAAGATGTTCAGCCCGACGGGAGGATGGATCAGGCCCATCTCCATCACGATGGTCATCACCACGCCGAACCAGATGATGTCGAAATTTGCTGCGCGCAGCGGCGGCAGGATGATGGGCGCGGTCATCAGAATGATCGAGACCGGCGGCAGGAAAAAGCCGAGGCAGATCACCATTGCCAGAATCGCGAACAGCAAGCCCCAGCGCGGCAGATGCATCGCCACGATGGATTCCGCCGCCGACTGCGAGATGTGCAGATAGCTCATCACGTAGGAATAGAGCAGCGACATGCCGATGATCAGCATCAGCATGGTGGATTCACGTATCGTGGCCTTCATGATCGGCGCGAGGTCGGCTGGCCGCCAGACCCGGTAGATCAGGGCGATCAGGACCAGCGCCAGGATGCCGCCGAGACCCGCCGTCTCCGATGGCGTGGCGAAGCCGCCATAGAGCGCGATCATGACACCGGTCAGCAGCAGCACGAACGGGATCACCCGCGGCAGCACCGAGAAGCGCTGCGCCATCGTGAAGTCGTCCTCGGTCAGGATCGCCGACCAGGCGCCACCCTTGTCGTAGGCGATCTTCGCCGCCTGATATTCGCGTCGGAAGCGGATCACCGCATAGCCGCCGAACAGCGTCACCAGCAGAAGCCCCGGTCCGATACCGGCGAGGAACAGCCGCCCGAGCGACTTCTCGGCGGCGACCGCGAACAGGATCATGGTGATCGAGGGCGGCAGCAGGATGCCGAGCGTGCCGCCGGCCGCGATGATGCCGGCTGCGAAGCCGCCGGAATAGCCGCGCTTGCGCATCTCCGGAATGCCGGCCGAGCCAATCGCCGAACAGGTCGCGGGCGAGGAGCCCGCCATTGCCGCGAACAGCGCACAGGCGAATACGTTGGCGACGCCGAGGCCGCCGGGGATGCGATGCAGCCAGGCATGCAAGGCCGAGTAGAGATCCTGGCCGGCGCGCGAGCGGCCGATCGCGGCGCCCTTGAGAATGAAGAGCGGGATCGACAACAGCGTGATCGACGCCATTTCCTCATAGACGTTCTGCGTCACCGTATCGAGCGAAGCCGCCGGCATGTAGATCGCCATGAATACCGCCGCGACGGCGCCGAGCGCGAATGCGATCGGCATGCCTGCAAACATCGCAAACAGCGTCGCAATGCCGTAAGACAGGCCAATTCCAAACACGCTCATCGACGGGCTCCGGTCAGCGGCATCAAGATCTGCAGCAGCAATTGCACGCACAGCAGCGTCATGCCGACAGCCATCAGGCCATAGGGGATATCCAACGGCGGCGACCACATCGAATTGGAGACCTGGCCGTCGTCCCAGGCTTCATAGGTCAGTGTCCACGACTTCCAGGTGAAGAAGGCGCAGAACAGGAAGGTTGCGACATCGACGATCCAGAGCCGGATCCGGTTCACCGCAGGCGACAGCAGGCCGACGAAAGCTTCGATGCTGACATGACCGCGCTGCTCCTGCACATAGGCCGCAGTCATGAAGGTCGCGCCGACCAGCAGGAAGACGGCAGCCTCGTCCTGCCAGTAGTTGGCGGCCTGAAACAGAGCGCGGCCGATCACGCTGTAGCTCAGGATGATGCAGGCCGCGATCAGCGCGAGTGCGGCAAAGACGATAATGATGCGATTGAGCAAAGAAAGGCCACGCGCGATCCCCGCCAGCGGACCTGCGCCGGCGGGGATCTGGGTCGTGGTCTCGCCTGTAAGCGGACCGTGCATCATGCTGCGACGTCGGTGGCGAGCTTGAGCAGGTTCGCCGCGGTCTTGGTCTTGGCGCCGTAATCCTTCCACGCGGTGTCGCGGGCGATGTCACGCCATTTGTTGACCGTGGCGATGTCGAGCTCACTCACGGTCGCGCCGGCCTTCTTGTACACGCTGGCGACTTCGAGGTCGTCGTCCTGCGCGCCCTTGCGGCCGAAGGCTTCGAGCTCGGAGCCGACGGCGAGGATGATGTCCTGGTGGTTCTTCGGCATGGCATCGAAGATCGACTTCGACATCATCAGAGGCTCCAGCATGAACCAGTAGGAGGCCTTGGCGCCGGAGGTGAGGAATTTGGAGACCTCTTCGAGCCGGAACGAGATCAGGCTGGTGGAGGAGGTGATGCCGGCGTCGCAGGCACCGGTCTGCATCGCGGTGTAGATTTCGTTCGATGGCACCGACAGCACCGAGGCGCCCGCGGTCTGCAGCACCATGTCCATCTCGCGCGATCCGCCGCGCACCTTCAGGCCCTTGGAATCCTCGGGCGCGACCAGCGAACGCGAGCGGCTGGCAACGCCGCCGGCCTGCCACACCCAGGTCAGCAGGATGATGCCCTTGTCGGCGAGGAAGTCGGTCAGCGCCTTGCCGACCGGCGAGGTCTTCCAGCGCGCACCCTGGTCATAGGTCGTCACCAGGCCCGGCATCAGCGCGATATTGGTCTCCGGCACTTCGCCGCCGGCATAAGGCATCGGGTAGAGGCTGATGTCGAGCGCGCCCTTGCGCATCGCTGAGAACTGCGCGTTGGTCTTGATCAGCGAGGAGTTCGGATAGATCTCGGCCGAGATGTCGCCGCCCGAGCGCTTCTTCACTTCCTCGGCGAACATGCGACAAAGCCGATCGCGAAAGTCGCCCTTGTCGATGGTGCCGCCCGGAAACTGGTGCGAGATCTTCAAGGTGGTGGCTGCCTGCGCCGTTCCGATTCCGAAGCGGAGAATGGCCGGCGCGGCGACCGCCGAGGCGATGAGGTGACGACGTGAGAGCATGAGTTTTCCCCTGGACAACTTCTGGTTGATTTTCGTCGGACTGCCCGGCGAGTGAGCGCGCTTTAGCCGGTTTGATCGGAAATACCTCTAGTCGATGAGCGCGGATCGTTCGAGGTCCAACTGACGGGAAGCGACAATTTGTTGCGGTTCATCCGTCCCAATCAAACAGGCGTACTCGATCCACTAACATGCCTATCACGGGCGAAATTGTGTCGAAGCCGGGGGGATTCGAAAGCGCGAGGCAGCAAAAGCAGCCGCCAAACGTCCATTCCGCGGTTTGGTCAGCGCTACATGCGAGAGGTTATCCTGATGACAACCGAAACAGCTACATTTGAAACGAATGCAGCGGAATATCGCGTGCTGCTGCGGTGTATGGAATTTCCCCGCGAAAAAATTCCGGGCACGCGTAACAAGCGCTCATGCGGGTGCGTCGAGTAGGGCAGCGGCACCACTGTCGCGATCAACCCTCACGTCTTGGGAGAATTCATCATGACCACCCGCTTCATCCTCGGCCTCTCCGCAGCGGTCTTCTCGCTCAACCTCGCGCTGGCTCCAGCCGCCTTTGCAGAAGACAAGATGGGCAAGGACGACGCCATGAAGAAGGACACGATGTCTCACGATAGCATGAAGAAGAAGGACACCATGTCGAAGGACAGCATGAGCAAGGGCGACACGATGTCCAAGGACGGCATGAAGAAAGACGACGGCATGATGAAGAAGAACTGAGCGCACGAAAGTCGGCCTGGCCGACTTCACAGAAGCGCGGTCACGTCACCATTCCGTCGGCAAGCCAATGCCGCATGGCGTCCAGTCTGCCGACGGAATGGTAGGAATAAAGATGTAGCCCGGAAGGGCGGCGCGTGACGCCAGTCACGCAGTGCCGCTGTGTGCGGTTGCGGCTATTTCTTCTTGCCGCGCGCCTTGCGTGCCGCATAGCGCGCGTCGCGTTTGGCCTTTTGCTCGGCCTCCATCTCGGCCTGCCGGGCGGCAGTTTCTTCCGCTTCGCGTGCAAGCCGTGCGGCTTCCTCCGCTGCAGCCTCTTCCTGCCGGCGCTTCTCCTCGGCCTTGGCGGCCTCACGTTCCACGCGCGCCTGTTCGCGGCGGGCGGCGATGGCCTCCCGCTCCTGGCGCTTCTTCACGACTTCGGGATCATCCGGTCGGGGCTGAGCGCGGAATTTATCCAGAAGGCTCTTCCGTGCCTCGTCTGCCGCCTTCTGCCGATCGGCAAATCCGGGTTGCTTAAATCCTCTCATCGAACGTCGTTCTTCGTCTGATCTGATGTTGGCGTGGGGTTGATTTTCCCGTCAAATAGCCGTTTCGCCTTGTGCTTATCAAGTGCGTCGGCGCGACGAGACCGCGTGTCTACATTGTCTTTCATGCCAATGACAATTGTTTATCGCTGGTCGGTTCACATAGGTGGTGTGAGATGCTTGCAAGCCACTGGCGAATCTCTATCTAAGCCACCCATCACGTGATGGTGGTCGGCCGGCTGTGAACCGGTTCACAGGAATAAGCGCGGCGCGACTTTATTCTGCATCATGCGCGCTTTTTTCAAAGGAGTACCGGCATGACCTCTTCACCGTCGCGGCGCAGACGCCTTGCGCTCGCCGTTGCAGCGGCAACGCTGGCCGCAAGCGCCTGTATCATGACCGCCGTATTTGCGCGTCCCGTAACCGTGGCGAGTAACGTCCTGGGCGCGGATTGGCAATGCCAGCGCATCGTCTGGATAACAAGCTGTACACGGGTACAGCCCGAGGTCCCGGCCGTTGGGGTTTGGCCAAAAGAGCCAGTCAGCTGGCGCCCGGTCTGACGGGGCGGCGCGCGCGATGACCGAACCCGCACCGGGGCAGCGCAAGCCTGGTCAGGCAAAGCCTGGACAATCCAAGCCGGGTCAAGCCGATTCCGGCCGGCGGGGTGCAGTTGCCGGCCTCCTGATCGCGGCCGCGATGCTCGCCTTCGGTCTGTGGCTGGCCCATAATCTCAGCTCGGCGAGCCGATTGCAGGATTGTCTGATGTCGGGCCGAACCAATTGCAACACGATCGAGCCGGCGCGCTGACGGCCCGCTTTGGGCTCGTTCGAATCATGGCGGGAGCAAGGCCGGTATTTTGCAGCGGATTGCCAGGAGGCTCGTTGCTCCCAGCGGATCTGGGAGAACATCCCGTCGAACGCCGATCGCAAAATTGTCGCGATCTTACCCATTTGTAACGGGCGGCGGTGGTTGAGGGTATTGCTCCGGCGTCCGATCGTCGTGACAATGAATTCCGCGATTTGTGTGCTTCGGCACCCGTTAACATGAGGGGTAGGCGAGAATGACTGCATTCAGCCGAACAAGATTGGTGCTGCCGATGGCGTCCTTGCTGGCAGCAGTGTCGCTGTCGGCACAGGCCCAGGAGCAGCCGCACGGTCCGGGCGGACCAGCTCCGCGAGGGGCGCCGGTCGTCCGGCCGGGACCTGCTCCGGGCCGTGTCCGGGGACTGGCATCCGTCCGGCCCGGTCGCTGGGCATCCCGGCGGCCCGGGTTCTGCCGCAGCCGGACGTCCGGGTCCGGTCGTCGGGCGCGGGCCCGATGCCCGGTTCGCACATGGCGCGATCGTTGCGCACAATTTCGGCGGTCACGCCTATCGCGGCCGGCTGGGCTGGGAAGGCGGCCGCTGGCGCCACGAGGTCCATGATGGCCGCGACGGCTGGTGGTGGGACGTCGGTGGCGTCTGGTATTATTATCCGCAACGGGTGGAAGGCCCGCCGACCTATATCTCGGAAGATTATGCCGACGACGTGGTCTATGCGCCGGACGCTGCCTACGAGCCCGGTCCGCCACCACCGGTGGCCTACGAGCCGCCTCCGCCGCCGCCGGATCCCGGTGCCAGCGCGGTCGGCGGAGCCATCGTCGGCGGCGTGCTCGGCGGCCTGCTGACCGGACGTGCCAGCGGCGCGGCTGCCGGTGCGGTCATCGGCGGCGCGACCGGTGCGATCGCCGGCGCCACCGCGGCTTCGCGTCCCGGCTATTACCTTGCACAGGGTAATTGTTACTATCGCTACCCGTCGGGGCAGTACGTCGCAGTCGATCCGCGCGCCTGCTATTGATCCGATCAATCGATCGTCACGGTTACAGAACCGGGGTGGATGACACCTCGGTTTTTTGTTTCTCTTTTTGCTTGTCCACATGAGAAAGCCCCGCAAGCGGGGCTTTCGGCGTCACAATTGGACGAGATGGCCTGCTCGCCAGCCATTTCTTGGTCTGCGTCCCATTGCTGCCCGGGCCGACCGCGATCACGAGAGCTGAACGGCCGGTTTACCCTTCATGGACGTCTCTTGACGTTATCCTGCATGGAGCGAAATCTCGTATCGAACGAGCTGTTCTTTGCAGGCGTGTCTTCGGAGGTACGTTCCGGAAACACGATGTCCGAGCGCGTCGAAGCGAGCTCTTCGGGTGTCGCCTCACAGGGCTTGATCTCGAAGTTGTTATCGAGAAGCTTCTCGCCATGGGTTCCGGCGACCACCAGATCGGCTTGCTCGGCTGCCTCCCAGACCTCCCGCTCAGTGCGAAAGGGACGGGTCAATCTCTCGTCTTTTTCAAACAAAGCGTAGGGCACGATGAACTCCAGCTCCGTCATCCATTGAAGAGACCGTCTGCGCGTGGCCTGCGAATCAGGTTGTCGCTGCAGCGGCACGACCCCGCACGTCGCCCCTCAACGGTAGATGTCGCGCGGGGTTCCACGCGCAAACGGATGGCTCGGTCAAATCTGGCGGGTGATGCCGGGCGGCAACGCTCAGGAACGAAGCCGACGCTGCTCCATTGATCGCGATGACGAGCAGCAAGGAGCATACGAATGGACCTGAAAGGAAAAAAGATCGCGATTCTGGCCACAAATGGATTCGAGCAATCCGAGCTGGAAGTGCCGCGCGATCGGCTCAAAGACACCGGAGCGATGGTCGAGATCGTCTCGCTCGCCGCCGGCGAGATCAAAGGTTGGGACAAGAAGGATTGGGGTCGCCCGGTCAAAGTGGACAAGACGCTCGATCAGGTTTCCGCCGCCGACTACGACGCCATCGTGCTCCCTGGTGGACAGATCAATCCGGACCTGCTGCGCGTCGAGCCGAAGGCGCTGAAATTCATCAAGGACATCTTCGATGCGAAGAAGGTGGTTGCGGCCATTTGCCATGCGCCCTGGCTCCTGATCGAGACCGGCATCGCGAAGGGACGCCGGATGACTTCCTATAAGTCGATCAAGACCGACGTCGCCAATGCCGGCGCGACATGGCAGGATGCCGAGGTCGTGGTCGATCAAGGTCTCATCACCTCGCGCAATCCCGGCGATCTCGAAGCCTTCAGCGCCAAGATCATCGAAGAGGTGAGAGAAGGACGGCACACCCAGCGGAGCGCCGCCTGAGCGCGTGCGATATTGCGGGCTCTATCTTCTCGTTCGACGCGTTTTCTTGTCGCGAACCGGAGTCCACTTCGCCTGAAAACGCTCTGCTCCAACCACCGTTCGCGGTCGTATTCTGTTGAAGCATCGACGCGGCCTGCTGCCGCGTCAATCGTGCCCGGCACGGTCGACGGCCGAATTGATCAGGACACGCGCTGCAGCAGTGCATCGGCGGCAACGGCACGATAGACCCCGTTGTCGAGTTCCTTCGCCGCGCTGTCGCGCCGCAGCGGCACCCGCAGGCTACAGACCAAGCCCTCCGTCCGCCAGTCGAACAGTGCCTGGCCGCCAAGCTGGTTCTCGACGCTCGCCATCAGGCTGCGCGTACCGAAGCCGCGCGTCGTCGGTTCGCGCACCGCCGGGCCGCCGGTCTCAATCCAGACCAGATCGAGCCTGTCGTCTTCGACGATCCAGGTGACCGAGAGCTGGCCTGACAGCACCGACAATGCGCCATATTTCGCCGAGTTGGTGACGAGCTCATGCAGGGCCAGCGCCAGGCTCTGCGCGGTCGCCGGCTGCAACTGGACTTCGGCACCGTCGAACTGGACCTGTCCGGCCGTGGTGTAAGGCGCAAGCTCTTCGGCCACGAGCTTGCCGATCTCTGCGCCCTGCCAGCTCGACAGCGACAGGATGGTGTGCACACGCGCCAATGCATTGATGCGGCCTTCGACCGCGTTGACGTAGGATTGGACGTTCTCTGCCCGGGTCAGGCGGACGATCGACTGCGCCAAAGTGAGTGCATTCTTGGCACGATGGTCGACCTCGCGGGTCAGCAGGTTCTGGCGTTCCTCGGCGCGTTTGCGTTCTGTGATATCGACGGTGACACCGCTGACGCGTACCACGCGACCAAGCTTGTCCGTCGTCGCGGCTGCCGTGCTGACGCACCAGCGCTGTTCGCCGTCAGGTCTGTTGATGCGAAACTCCGTCTCATGAGATCGGGCGCCTTTGCCGAACGCGGTGATCACGTCCTTGATACGCTCGGCGTCCTCTGGATGGAGCAGGGTTGCGATATTGACCGAAGTCAGCTCAAAGCTTCCCGGCTCGACACCGAAGATGCGGTACTGCCCGTCGTCCCACATCCAATTGCCGTTTGATCCGTCCCAGTCCCAGGAACCCATCTTGCCGGCGGCAATCGCCATGCTGCGACGCTGCTCACTCTCCACAAGTTGCGCGGTCGAGTGTTCGAGCTCGGCCGTGCGGGCGCGGACGCGATCCTCGAGCTCACTGTTGAGGCGCTCCAATTGCCGGGTCTTGCGATAGAGCTCGGCGAACACCCGGATCTTGGCGCGCAGCACCTCCGGGACGACCGGAACTGGCACATAGTCCACGGCGCCCATCTCATAGCCACGCAGGCGATCGAAATCGCTGACCTGAATCGCCGAGATGAAGATCATCGCCGTCTTCTGGAAACGGGGATGCTCGCGGATCATGGCGGCGAGCTCGAAGCCGTCGAGTTCGGGCATGCAGACGTCGACCAGGATCACGGCGATCTCGGTCTTCAGCAAAATCTCGAGCGCTTCCCGGCCCGAGGTTGCGACCACGAGGTTCTCGCCGAGTTCCTTCAGGATGACCTCATAGGCCAAGAGCTTGGCCGGTTGGTCATCCACCAGGAGAATATTGACCTTCTCGTGTTCCATCATCGGCATGCCGTTCAGCGATGCAGCCACATGCGGATCGCAAGCAGGAGCTGCTCGGTGTTGACTGGCTTGGCCAGATAGTCGGAGGCGCCGGCTTCCAAGCACTTTTCGCGGTCTCCCTTCATGGCCTTCGCCGTCAATGCAATGATCGGCAGGCGGGCGAAGGACGGGTCTTGCCTGATAACGCCAATGGTCTGATACCCATCCATCTGCGGCATCATGATGTCCATCAGCACGATCGCGATCGCCGGATTCGAACTCGACGAGGCCGATGGCCTCGCTGCCGGTGGTCGCGGTAAGCACTTTCATGCCGCGCCGTTCCAGCACGCTGGACAGCGCGAAAATGTTGCGGGCATCGTCGTCGACCAATAACACGGTCTTGCCGACGAGGTCCTCGTCGGAACTGTTGAGTTTCTCCAACATGCGCTGCTTTTCGGTCGGCAGTTCCGTGATCACGCGATGCAGGAACAGCGCTGTCTCGTCCAGCAGCCGCTCCGGCAACTCCACGCCCTTGACCACGATGCTTCGCGCCATGGTGTGAAGTTCCGCATCCTCTTCCGCCGACAGCTCACGGCCGGTGAATACGACCACAGGAACGCCGGATAGCGCGGCGTCGGCACGCAACTCGTCGAGCACTTCGAAGCCGCTCATGTCGGGCAGGCGCAGATCAAGCACGACGCAATCGCAGGGAGTCTCGCGCAGCAACGACAATGCGCCGGCGCCGGTGTCGGCCGCGATGATTTCGATGTCGTCGTGGTCGAGCAGCTCACGGATCGAGAGCTGCTCGGCGGCATTGTCCTCGACGATCAGCAGCCGCTTGCGGCGCGGTTTGGCGTATTCCTTGATCTGCGTCAGCGCCGCGCTGACACCCTCGGTCGTGGTCGGTTTGTTGACGAAGGAGAATGCGCCGCGGGCCAACGCATGCTGGCGGTCCTCGTCCAGCGTGATGATTTGCACCGGGATGTGTCGTGTCAGCGGGTTGTGCTTGAGCTGGCTCAGCACGGTCCAGCCCAGCATGTCCGGCAGGAATACATCGAGCGAGATCGCCGCCGGTTGATACTGCTTGGCGAGATCGAGCGCCTCGGCGCCGCGGCCTGCGACCAGCACCTTGAAGCCCTTGTCGCGGGCGAGGTCGATCAGCACGCGCGCATAATGCGGGTCGTCCTCCACGATCAGCAGGATGGTGTCGCCGGGCTCCAGATTGAGGCGGTCGTCCGGGAGTGCTTCGACGACGCGTTCGACCGGGACGACCTGCTGCAGAGCAGGGACCAGGTTATGCGACTGTGGCAACGGTGCGCTGATGCGCGGCGAGACCGTGGGGCCGGAATATTTCAGCGGCAGATAGAGCGTGAAGGTCGAGCCCGTTCCGGGCGAGCTCTTCAGATGGATCTCGCCGCCGAGCAGGTTGGCGAGCTCGCGGCTGATGGCAAGGCCAAGGCCCGTGCCGCCGTATTTGCGGCTCGTGCCGGCGTCGGCCTGCTGGAATGCCTCGAAGATCAGCTTCTGCTTCTCCTGCGGGATGCCGATGCCAGTGTCCGACACCTCGAAGGCGATCACGGCGGGCGCGGTGTTGAGGACCGGGTGCTCGGCGCTCCAGCCGCCGAGCACACCCGTCACCTTGAGCCGCACGCCACCTTCGGCGGTGAACTTGAAGGCATTCGACAGCAGGTTCTTCAACACCTGCTGCAGGCGCTTCGAATCGGTCACGATGCTGCGCGCGAGGTTCGGGTCGACTTCGATGTTGAAGGCGAGCTGGCGGTTGTCCGCCTCATGCCGGAACGGACGACCGACCGTCTCCAACAGGTTCGAGGTGAGGATTTCCTCGGCGTCCACCGTGACCGTGCCGGACTCGATCTTGGAGAGATCGAGGATGTCGCTGATCAGATTGAGCAGGTCAGTGCCGGCGCCGTGAATGGTGCGGGCGAACTCGACCTGCTTGCCGGTCAAATTGCCATCCGGGTTTTCGGTGAGCTGCTGGCCGAGGATCAGGATCGAGTTGAGCGGCGTCCGCAGCTCATGCGACATGTTGGCGAGGAATTCGGACTTGTACTTCGAAGTCAGCGCGAGCTCGCTCGCCTTTTCCTCCAGCGCGCGCCGCGCCTGCTCGATCTCCTGGTTCTTGCGCTCCACCTCGACGTTGCGCTCGGCGAGCTGCTGCGCCTTCTGCTCGAGCTGATCGTTGGTCTGCTGCAGCTCGCGCTGCTGCGCCTGCAGCTCGGCCGCGAGCTGCTGCGATTGCTTCAGCAGGCCTTCGGTCTGCATCGTGGCTTCGATCGAGTTGAGCACGATGCCGATGGAGTCGGTGAGCTGCTCGAGGAAGTTCATTTGCGAGGTCGTGAACGCGCTCAGGGAGGCGAGTTCGATTACCGCCTTCACCTGGTTCTCGAACAGCATCGGCAGCACCACGAGGTTCTTCGGCACCATTCGCATCAGCGCCGAGCCGACGGGGACGGCGTCGGAGGGAATGTCGCCGACCAGTCGCTGCCGCTTGTCGGTCGCGCACTGGCCGACCAGGCCTTCGCCGAACTGCACCAGTTGGCGGTGCGGGTAGATGCCGTCATCGGCATAAGACGAGAGCAGACGCAGCTGCGGCGCATACTCGTTCTCGACCTGGTAGATCACGCCGCGATGCGCGTTCACCAGCGGGGTCAGCTCGGTCAGGAGCAGGCGGCCGACCGTGGTCAGGTCGCGCTGGCCCTGCAGCATGTTGGTGAATTTGGCGAGGTTGGTCTTCAGCCAGTCCTGCTCGGTATTGAGGTCGGTCGTGAGCCTCAGATTGGTGATCATCGTGTTGATGTTGTCTTTGAGCTCGGCGACCTCGCCGCGCGCATCGACCTGAATCGAACGGGTGAGGTCGCCCTTGGTCACGGCGGTCGCCACCTCGGCGATTGCGCGGACCTGAGAGGTCAGGTTCGCCGCCAGCAGGTTGACGTTGCCGGTGAGGTCCTTCCAGGTACCGGCCGCGCCGGGCACGTTGGCCTGGCCGCCGAGCCGGCCTTCGACGCCGACCTCGCGGGCGACGCTGGAGACCTGATCGGCGAAGGTCGCGAGCGTTTCGGTCATGTTGTTGATGGTATCGGCAAGCGCCGCGACTTCGCCCTTCGATTTCACGGTGAGATTTTGCTTCAGGTCGCCGTTGGCGACCGCGGTCACCACCTTCACGATACCGCGGACCTGCTCAGTCAGGTTGGCGGCCATGAAGTTGACAGTATCGGTCAGGTCCTTCCAGGTGCCGGCGACGCCCGGCACCTGCGCCTGGCCGCCAAGCTTGCCTTCAGTGCCGACCTCGCGTGCAACGCGGGTCACTTCGCCGGCGAAAGCGTTGAGCTGGTCGACCATCGTGTTGATGGTGTTCTTCAGCTCGAGGATCTCGCCCTTCACGTCGACGGTGATCTTGCGCGACAGGTCGCCGCGCGCCACAGCCGTGGTCACTTCGGCAATGTTGCGGACCTGGGTGGTCAGGTTGGCGGCGAGCAGGTTGACGTTGTCGGTCAGATCCTTCCAGGTGCCGCCGACGCCGGGCACCACGGCCTGGCCGCCGAGCCGGCCCTCGGTACCGACCTCGCGTGCCACGCGCGTCACTTCGGCCGCGAACGAGCGCAACTGCTCGACCATGGTGTTCAAGGTATCCTTGAGCAGCAGGATTTCGCCGCGCACGTCGACGGTAATTTTCTTCGACAGGTCGCCGCTCGCAATGGCGGTCGCGACATCGGCGATGTTGCGAACCTGTGCCGTCAGGTTCGAGGCCATGAAGTTGACGTTGTCGGTCAAGTCCTTCCAGGTGCCGGCAACGCCGGGCACCTCGGCCTGGCCACCGAGCTTTCCTTCGGTGCCGACCTCGCGTGCGACGCGCGTTACTTCGGATGCGAAGGCGTTGAGCTGGTCGACCATCGTGTTGATGGTGTTCTTCAGCTCGAGAATTTCGCCCTTCACGTCGACGGTGATCTTACGCGACAGGTCGCCGCGCGCCACGGCTGTGGTCACCTCGGCGATGTTGCGGACCTGGGCGGTGAGGTTGCCGGCCATCGAGTTGACGTTGTCGGTGAGATCCTTCCAGGTGCCGGCGACGCCGGGCACCTGGGCTTGACCGCCCAAACGTCCTTCAGTACCGACCTCGCGCGCGACGCGCGTCACCTCGCCCGCGAAGCGGTTGAGCTGGTCGACCATCGTGTTCAGCGTTTCCTTCAGGCTCAGGATCTCGCCGCGCACGTCGACGGTGATTTTGCGCGACAGGTCGCCGCTGGCGATCGCGGTCGCCACCTCGGCGATGTTGCGGACCTGGGCGGTGAGGTTACCGGCCATCGAGTTGACACTGTCTGTCAAATCCTTCCAGGTGCCGGCAACGCCGGGCACTTCGGCCTGGCCGCCGAGCTTGCCGTCGGTGCCGACCTCGCGCGCGACGCGCGTGACTTCGCCGGCGAAGGCATTGAGCTGGTCGACCATGGTGTTGAGCGTCTCCTTCAGCTGAAGGATTTCGCCCGACACATTCACCGTGATCTTCTTCGACAGGTCGCCCTTCGCCACCGCGGTCGCGACTTCCGCGATGTTGCGGACCTGGCCGGTCAAGTTGGACGCCATCGAGTTGACGCTGTCGGTGAGGTCCTTCCAGGTGCCGGCGACGCCGCGCACGTTCGCCTGGCCGCCGAGCTTGCCTTCGGTACCGACCTCACGCGCGACGCGCGTCACTTCGCCGGCAAACGCATTGAGCTGATCCACCATCGTGTTGATGGTGTCCTTCAGCTCCAGGATTTCGCCGCGGACGTCGACGGTGATCTTCTTCGACAGATCGCCATTGGCGACCGCAGTGGTCACCTCCGCGATGTTGCGGACTTGCGCCGTCAGGTTGCCGGCCATCGAGTTGACGCTCTCGGTCAAGTCCTTCCAGGTGCCGGCAACGCCGAGCACGTTGGCCTGGCCGCCGAGCCGTCCCTCGGTGCCGACCTCGCGCGCCACGCGCGTGACTTCGCCGGCGAAGGCATTGAGCTGGTCGACCATGGTGTTGAGCGTCTCCTTCAGCTGAAGGATTTCGCCCGACACGTTGACGGTGATCTTCTTCGACAGGTCGCCGCCCGCGATGGCGGTGGCGACATCGGCGATGTTACGGACCTGCGCCGTCAGGTTCGAGGCCATGAAGTTGACGTTGTCGGTGAGGTCTTTCCAGGTGCCGGCAACACCCGGCACCTGCGCTTGGCCGCCCAGTTTGCCCTCGGTGCCGACTTCGCGCGCGACACGGGTCACTTCGCCGGCGAACCCGTTGAGCTGGTCGACCATCGTGTTGATGGTATTTTTAAGTTCGAGGATCTCGCCCTTTACGTCGACGGTGATCTTGCGCGAGAGGTCGCCGCGCGCGACCGCCGTGGTCACCTCGGCGATGTTGCGGACCTGGGTGGTCAGGTTGGCCGCCAGTAGGTTGACGTTATCGGTCAGGTCCTTCCAGGTGCCGCCGACGCCGGGCACCACGGCCTGACCGCCGAGCCGACCCTCGGTGCCGACCTCGCGCGCCACGCGCGTCACTTCGGCTGCGAAGGAGCGCAACTGATCGACCATCGTGTTGATGGCCTCCTTGAGCTGCAGGATCTCGCCGCGGACGTCGACCATGATCTTCTTGGACAAGTCGCCATTGGCGACCGCGATCGTCACCTCGGCGATGTTGCGGACCTGGCCGGTCAGATTGTTGGCCATCGAGTTGACGCTCTCGGTCAGGTCCTTCCAGACGCCGGTCACCTCCGGCACCTGGGCCTGGCCACCCAGCTTGCCCTCAGTGCCGACCTCGCGCGCCACGCGCGTGACTTCCGAGGTGAACACGCCGAGCTGCTTGATCATCGTGTTGACGATGGTGGCCGACTGCAGGAACTCGCCGCCAAGCGGGCGGCCGTCGACGTCGAGCTTCACGGTCTGCAGCAGGTCGCCTTGCGCAACCGCGGCGACCGCGCGCGTCACCTCGCGCGTCGGCCAGAGCAGGTCATCGATCAGCGTATTGACGGAGCCTTCCATGTCGGCCCAAGAGCCGCTTGCAAGGCCGAACCTGACGCGCTGCCTGGTCTTGCCTTCGCGGCCCACGACCTGGCCGACGCGTTCCAGTTGCTGGGCCATGCGCTCATTGGCGGCGATGATCTCGTTGAAGGTGTCGGCAATCTTGCCTTCGATACCCAGATAATCTCCGCTCATCCGCACCGAGAAGTCGCCGGACCGCATCGCCTGCAGAGCATGGAGGAGGTCCTGCTGCGAGTCCGTCCGTCCCACACCATTGCCGTTGCGTGGAACCTGTCGCGACGGCGGCGTCGCCGCGCCGGACTCGATATCGCTCATGGATGGTCCCCTGCATAAGTGCTTGGCTTAGTCAGAATCTGTAGCACAGACCTTGGCATAGAAGCTTTGACCATCTGCCAAATCAAGCAGGAAGCATAATGCTGACAACAAAATGGAACCCGCGATACCGAATCGGAGTGCCTCAACGCCAATGGTTGGTGTTCGTTCCGCAGTAAAAAAAGGATTTTTGTGCAGTGCTAACCGTGCGGGAACGCTTGGGCGGGGGGGGAACTAGAACCGGTCGCTTGCTTTAATTCTTGCAGCGAAGGGATTCGGCCATGAAATTGATAAAACCAGCGGTTGTAGCCGCGATCGTGCTTTGTTCCAGCGCCGCCCTGGCTCAGTCCGGCGGTGCGAGCGGGCGGGGCGCCGTGACCGGCGATCCGGCCGCGAGTTCGGCTACACCGGGAACGTCGCCGACGACGGGAAGCTCCATGAAGCCGACCCGCAGCGGCAGCGGCACCTCGACCTCCGGCGGCAGCGATGCCAATGGCGACCACGGCCTGGACAAGATGCCGAACAGCAACAGCAGCGTGATGCCGCTTGATCAGCAGCATAAGCCGCCGAATGGCAAGTGAGCCGGCGACGGAAAGGCCGATCATTTGTTGGCCAGTGCATTTCTCGTGTCCGATAGTTCGGAGCGCAGCAGCGGCAATTGCGCCGCAGCAAAGCTGCGGACGTCCTCGTTGTCGGGACACTGGAGATAATGCTCGATGAGGGCGACGGTCAGTTCGTATTCAGCGAGCTCCGCGGCGTAGAACTGGCGCACATAAGCCGGTCCGTCAGCACGATCAACCGCGTCGACGCCGTGCGAGCGCATCGCGGCCGCGTCGCGTTGGATAGGCACATCGGTTCCGATCTGTCGCTGCAGCGCTCCCAGTGCCTTTTCGCGCTTGGCAGCGGCGTCGGCGCGCGCTGACGCGATGGTCATCACGTCGCTCGAGGGGGAACTATCGGCACGATCAACGGCATTCTGCTGGAACGAGTTCGAACTGATAGAGCTGCGAGATAACCTCGGCAGCGGTTGGGATCCGTGGAGTGTCGACATCCGTGTGCTTCGTCAGGGTTTCCGCACTCGCCACCGTACAGGCAAGCAGCAAATAACCGCTGATAGTCGCCAAGCCTCGCATCGCCCTCTAATCAGCCTGCCGATCGAAAGTTCCGGCAACATTAATATACCGTAAGAGTGGTTGAGCTTTGCGGCGACGCTCCCACGTCAGTTGCATGAAACAGTCAGACCTCTTACGTGAAAACGCCGACAACTGCCTTCAGCTCGCGGAGCGCGCTGAAGGTGAGCCCGCTCACAGACGCTATGTGCGGATGGCGCATGGATGGACTGCGCTGGCCGATGAGCAAGATTGGCTGGATGGCGAGGTGCCTCCAGTCATCGCCAAGGCGACGAAATCGTAACGACAGCGACAAGCGAACGGTGCGGGTGAGTGTATCGTTCGCACGGCGGTTTTGTTGCGTAATTGTATCGACCCAAGAGTACTCGACCCAAGAGTTCGTGCCGAAAGGAGGAATATCGCATGGCCCCACGATTGGTTCTGGTTGCGCTGCTTCTGGCCTTCGGAATTGCGTCCGCAGCTGCGACGATCACCACGATCCACCGAGTCAACACAGCCAACTACACGCTTCCGCAGCCGGTGACGCGGATCTAGTGCCATATCTCCGAAGTTCGCAGCGTTGCTGCGGTGATGGCTGCGAGCTTCGGACGGTTGACACGTCACCGAGATCGCCGCGCCTGTCGATCGAGCGGCTAACGGGCAGAGCAAACGCTCTGATCGCGCCGAATGCGAACAACCCGCCCGAAGCGAGAGGCCTCGACGGCTGGTCGAGCTGCGCGGCACTATCCTTATGGACGTACACATTAAGAATCTGGAAACAGACCTCCGACGCCACGTCCCGGAACAATTTCCACAGCAGGGCGTCTGCTCTGAAGCGTTGCGGCGTCGCTTTTGCCGGCACTGACATACCAAGTACCGACATGCGACGCTTGCGATCAGGCGCAGCAGCATGTCCGGAGCCGTGGATGCCACTGTATCACTTCGATCTGATCAATTTCAGAACTGTCGCCGACGAAGGCGGCGCTGAATTGGCGGACGACATCATGGCAATGGACTCAGCGGATGCGCTGGCGCGGCGGCTGCTCGGCCAACATCCTGATCTGCGCAATCGGAATTTTATGGTGCTCGTCACCAATGACGACGGCGACGAGATCTGCCGCATCCCGCTCGACATCCTGCACTGAGAAAACATATTGCGGAGCAACACGTCGATGGCTCATTCCAATCATGGTATCACCAGGCACAAGGCCGAGGAGCAGCCTGCCGACAAGGATCGTGCCCAGACAGCGCATCAAACCGATTCAGAGAAATCCGTCTCTCGTGAAGCGACCCGCGATCCTTCGTTGAATGACCACGGCAGCAAACCCGGCACTGGTACAGGCGAGCATCACCGCGACGAGCAGGGTGCCGGTCATCGCAAACCATGAGCGCTTCAGTCGCAGGAACGATGTCGCAGCGCATTCGTTGCTCCAACTCATTGACTAAATGGAGGGTTCACATGGCGATGGCGACGGACGAACGCGAAATGGGCAACCTCATTGGCAGCGACAAGGTCGAGGGCACGGCGGTCTACGGGCCGGACGCGAGCAAGATCGGCTCGATCGAACGGGTGATGATCGACAAGCAGAGCGGCAAGGTCTCCTACGCGGTGCTCGGCTTCGGCGGTTTTCTCGGGCTCGGCAATGATCACTATCCGCTGCCGTGGCAGTCGCTGAAATACGACACACGGCTTGGCGGCTACGTGACCGGCGTCACCGAAAATCAGTTGCGCGGTGCGCCCAAGTACCGGGAAGATCGCGACTGGAACTGGAACGACATGGGAGCGACCCGCGGCGTGAATGACTATTACGGCGTTCCGCTCGTATAAGGTTCAAACGGAAGGGAGGCCGCCTCGCTGGCGGCCTCTCCGATGTAGGACGGGTGTTGTCGGTGCTTACCAGGTGGTCCAGCGGCCACCGTGCCAGTAGCCACGGCCTTCGTGCTCACGGAAGGTAAATCGCTCCCTCGGACCCCAGCGCCAATTATCCTCGTGGACCACGATGCCCGCCCGCGGCGGATAGTCATATGCGTCATGCGTGTGCCAGCAGACATGACCCTGGCAGACGATCGCGGCTGATGCGCTGACAATCGAAGCCGCCAGCAACCCTGCACCGATCGCGGCGCCTGCGAGGATCTTGCTCACCTGTTTCATTCAGTAACTCTCCCTTTGCCCTTGCCCCGTGCAGCAACCGGAAAGCCGCGCTCCGGTTCCCGCGATGGACCCGGGCCCGGCGACATGCCGCGCACGGTGAGCAATTGCAGCATGATTCGGGGAACGAAGCCCCAATGCAATGATTACCCCTGCAACATCTGCAGCAGGTGCGGGGGCGCGTTCACTACAAGCCGAGGTAGATCGACGTGGATGCCCAGACCAAGCCGCGGGAGCCGCTCGCGGAAAAACCGCAATCGCCTGAGCACCGGCCGGACCAGAAGCGCGAGGGCGACGCGCCGGCCGAGCAGCGCGACGATTCTGCGAAGAACAAGCCTTCCTTCCGTGACCGCCTGCGGCAGCACCCGGTTCTGACGGCCGTCGTCATCTGTGTCCTGATCGCGGCGGCGGTCGGCGGCCTCGCGTATTGGCTCAACGTCCGCCATTACGAAAGCACGGACGACGCCTTCATCGCAGCACGCAGCTTCTCGGTCGCGTCCAAGGTCGGTGGCTATGTCACCGACGTGCCCGTGACCGATAACCAGCACGTCAATGCCGGCGACCTCCTCGCCCGCATCGATGAGCGCGACTACAAGATCGCCATCGACCAGGCCCAGGCACAGGTGGCGGTCGGGGAGGCCAATGTCCACAATATCGAGGCCCAGATCGAGAGCCAGAAGGAGCAGATCGCGCAGGCCAAGGCGCAGGTCGACCAAACCCAGGCCCAGCTCGACTTCGCTCAGCAGGAGGAGGCCCGTGCCCGCGACCTGGTCCAGAAGGGGGCAGGGACCGTGCAGCGCGAGCAGCAGACCCGCTCCGACCTGCAGGCGCAGCAGGCCAACATGGTGCGCGCCAAGGCGGCGCTCACCGGGGCCCAGCTCGGCATCAAGACGCTGCAGGCCCAGCTCGAGAGCGCCAAGGGTTCGCTGCAGCAGGCGCAGGCCCAGCTCGATCAGGCCAATCTGAACCTGCAATATACCAGCGTGGTCGCGGCGGAGAGCGGCCACGTCGTCAAGCTCTCGGCGGCCAAGGGCACCTTCGTGACCGCCAGGCCAGAGCCTGATGATGTTCGTGCCGGACAAGGTCTGGATCGTCGCCAACTACAAGGAGACCCAGCTCGCCGACATGCGTCCGGGGCAGCCGGTCGATGTCCGGATCGACGCTTATCCGGGACGCAAGCTGACCGGACACGTCACCTCCGTACAGCCCGGCTCGGGCACGGCATTCAGCCTGCTGCCGGCCGAGAACGCCACCGGCAATTACGTCAAGGTGGTGCAGCGCGTGCCGGTCAGGATCGATATCGACAACTGGCCGGCGGACATCCCGATCGGGCCGGGCATGTCGGTCGTGCCCTGGGCCAAGGTGCGATGACGGACGCCGCCGCGGGCGGCTGGTCGCCGGAACGGTCGGCGGCCGGCGGGCACAATCCCTATCTGATCGCCGATGGTGGTCTCGATCGCGACCTTCATGGAGGTGCTCGACACCACGATCGCCAATGTCGCGCTGCGCAACATCGCCGGCGGGCTCGCGGTCGGGATCGACGAGAGCACCTACGTCATCACCTCTTATCTGGTCGCCAACGCCATCGTGCTGTCGATCTCCGGCTGGCTCGCCACCGTGATCGGCCGCAAGCGCTTCTACATGATCTGCGTCGGCACGTTCGCGTTTGCCTCGCTGCTGTGCGGCCTGTCCTGGAGCCTGCGAATCCCTGGTGATCTTCCGCATCCTGCAAGGCTTCGGCGGCGGCGGCATGGCGACCAGCGAGCAGGCGATCCTCGCCGACTCCTTTCCGCCGGAGAAGCGCGGCCAGGCCTTTCGCCATCTATGGCGTCGCGGTCGTGGTGGCGCCGGTGGTCGGCCCGACGCTGGGCGGCTGGATCACCGACACCTATTCCTGGCACTGGGTGTTCCTGATCAACGTGCCGATGGGGCTGTTGTCGCTGTTCCTGGTCGGCACGCTTGGTCGAGCGAGCCCTCGGGCGCCGAGGAGGAGCGGGCGAAGCTGCTCAAAAACGGCCTGCGCGTCGACTTCGTCGGCTTCGCGCTGGTGGCGATCGGCCTCGGCGCGCTGGAATACGTGCTCGACGAAGGCCAGCGCAACGACTGGTTCGGCTCCAACATGATCCTCACCTTCGCGCTGATTTCGGGCTGTGTGCCTGCTGGCGTTGATCCCCTGGGAGCTCAGCCGCGAGGACCCGATCGTCGACATCTCGCTGCTCGGCCGGCGCCAGTTTGGCGCCTGCTTCGTGGTGATGCTGGCGACCGGCGCGGTGCTGATCGCGACCACCCAGATGCTGCCGCAACTGTTGCAGACCGAGCTGAACTACACCGCCTATCTGGCAGGGCTCGCGCTCTCGCCGGGCGGCATCGTCACGATGATGATGATGCCGATTGTCGGGCGCCTCGTCGGCGTCGTGCAGCCGAAATATCTCTTGGTATTCGGCGCCGTCATGGTCGCGTTCGCGATGTGGTATCTGACCGGGCTGAACGCCGACATCACCTACGGCTATGCGGCGATGTCGCGCGTGATCCTCGGCGTCGGTCTGCCGTTCCTGTTCCTGCCGGTGACGACCGCCTCCTATGACGGCATCCCGCCCGACAAGACCAACCAGTCGTCGGCGCTGATCAACGTCGCGCGTAATGTCGGCGGATCGATGGGCGTGGCGCTGTCGCAGACCATGCTGGCGCAGCGCCAGCAATTCCACCAGAGCCGCCTGATCGAGCACGCCGCGCCGTCGGACATCGGATATCAGCAGACCATCGACGCGATGACGCGCTATTTCCAGGCCAGCGGCTCGAACGCGAGCGACGCGGCAGGGCAGGCGATTGCCTGGGTCGGCCAGACCCTGCAGCACCAGATCGACCTGCTCGCCTATATCGATGTGTTCTGGACGCTGTCGATCCTCGCGCTCCTGATGATCCCGGTGGCGCTGAGCCTGCGATCGATCGAGCTTGGCGCCGCGCCAAGAGGGCATTGAGCACGTCAGCGATCAGGCCGCAGGAGCTCTCCGCTGTCCGTGGCGTCGGCAGTTGCCGCACGCCGGGTCAGCCAGCTCGGAATCTCGCGGTAGCAGGTGCCTTTTCGTCCATCTCGGCGATGGTCCACTTGCTCGGATGTCGCTCCTTGCCGACGAACACCCAATCCTCCACCGATGGCGGCGGCTCGTTCGGCCGCGTCCTCAGCCAGGCCGAGCCCGCTCCCTTCGGCAACCGTTCCTGCTTCATCTGATATAGATCGTAAACTGGCGCACGCATCACGCAACCCCACCCAGACAACACCAGCTGCAAGGTTCAATTCCGTGACGGCGGAATTGTGAACCGCTCGCGGCCTTGATGTGCCGAACTTGTATCAAGGTTATGACATTGCGCCTGCGCAACGGCGGATCATGGAGTAAGCGAACGAATTGCAACCAATGATCGTGGATCGGCGTTTTGCGAGCTTTTTGATGACCGCGTTCGCTGTGGCGACCCCGTTTGTAATCCTTACTGTGACAGAGCAGCCGGTTCGCTGCACGTGTTGCCTGACATGTTCAAATAGCTGCGGTCTTGCGACGCCTTTCGCGCCCGAGCTTTGCGTGTCGTTCTCCCTCCATATCAAGGAGGGCGCAGGGAAGGCCGGGTATCCGCTGATACCCATGGTCCGCGTGCGAAAGAAAGCACGCGGCAGAACCACAGGATCAGCCAATAACCGCTTGGGCTCAAACGGTCGTCGCAACAACGGTCCGTTTTGTTTTCACCGATGACAGCAACTCGTCAAGCGCCTCGGCTGGCGTTTTCCAGCCCAGGGTCTTTCTCGGTCGGCCGTTGAGAGCCTCTGCCACGGCAGATATCTCATCGGCACTATAGACGCTCAAGTCTTCGCCTTTTGGGAAGTATTGCCGCAGCAGGCCGTTGGTGTTCTCGTTTGTGCCGCGCTGCCACGGGCTGTGCGGGTCGCAGAAATAGATCTGGATGCCCGTATCGATCTTGAGACGACCGTGCTGAGCCATTTCGGCTCCCCGATCCCAGGTCAGCGAACGGCGCAATTCTTCAGGCAGGGTAATGATGGTGCGCGCGATTGCATCGCGCACCGCCTCGGCTCCGTGTCCCGAGAGCGCCGGCCCGCCCTTGGCACGAGGACCGTCGCCGTGCCCCGCCAATCGAGGAAGGCTGCAGCAGCATCGTAAAGCGTGTCGTGCGTTCGACCAGCCTGCCGATCGCCGAGCTCTCGCCACCTATCATCAGATCTCCTTCCCAATGCCCCGGCACCGCCCGGTCTGCCACCTCGGCAGGGCGCTCGCTGATCATGATCTCCGGCGTGACAAAGCTTTTGCCCCGCTTGCCCGTGCGTGCCCTGGGGACCCGTCGCGCACGTCCCGTTCGCAAGCAACTCGTCAGTTCACGGCGGATAGCTCCACGGCCTTGAACGAAAAGGGCTTGATACATAGCCTCGGGGCTGATGCGCATCGTCTCGTCATCCGGAAAGTCGATCGGCAGGCGTCGGGCAATTTGCTCGGGGCTCCAGGCCTTCTTCCATCGCCGAACCTTGCACGTCTCTGATGACCGATGGCCCTTCCGATTAGCACGGCCACGCGCTTCGTCTGGCAGCGCGACCATACCGGAAAGCCGTTCTTCCACATAAGTCCGCAAGGCGGCGTTAGACGCAAGCTTCGCCGGTTTGGGGCGACGGGCTGAGCGATCGGCATGCCACTGAGCGGTCGTCGCCCGATAGGCCATCTTGCCGCCGCGGGTGGCCGCATTGCGATCGCGCTCGCGGGAAATGGACGAGGCGGCCCGCCCCAGCCGGCGCCCGATCTCCTGCATCGAATGGCCCTGCGTATTGAGAAGCGCGATCTAATCGCGTTCCGCAAACGAAAGGTTTCTCGCCGAAAGCCGCTTGGCCGAGGGTCCGAAAATCGATGGGGGCATACCGCCTGCCTTCCGGAATAATCTGTATCCGGCGTCAGGGGGCACTCCGGCTTCGAGCGCAGCATCTTCGCTGCTCAGCCCTCTCGCAATCGCCCGCCAAAATCGTTCCTGTTCAGCCCGCCCCGCAACCGGCGGACGTCCCGCAGAGCCCACTGGCGCTCGTGTCGACCGCTTCCTTCGAATGGCCATCGCAATCTCCAAATTCTGGAGTGTTGCGACGATCGATTGAATCCACCGCGGCCTCCCTGCGCAATGGTTTGACGGCTTATACGCGCTCTCCCCGGGGACCGGCTCTCTTGCCCCCGTGTCGCGACAACGCGCGAAGCGCGTTGCGCTAGGCATCAGCACCGGGATGCCAGGACCACACGATTTCGCCGTGCGCATCGAGCTGTTCGTCGGCGCGAAATAAATCACGCTGCAGCCGATACGCCCACCGCATCACCGCCTCGCGTTCCGTGACGATCGCGATACGCCCCTCGTGCCGAGGCGGGACCGCTGCATACAACATCAATTTCTGCTAAAAACGAAAGTAGAATATTTTCATCCGACGACCTTGATCTCCGTGAGCCCGTTGAAGCACCGGCCGAAATCACTTTTTCGAAGCAGCGATGGAGGGGGGTGGCGAGTGCCAGGAGGGCCATCGCGCAGTGCGATCGCGCAAATCGATTTGCCCGACGGACCGCTTCGTCATCGCGGCCCGACGGGCGCTGCAGGGCCACCCGGACCGTGAGGTCGCTCGACGCCGGCCGGCGATCGAGCAACAATGCCTCGGAACTGACGCGCCACTCCCAGCGTTTTCGGAGTGGTCTGGCGGACCAGATCGTTACGCAGCGCTCTGACGATCTCCCGCCACAAACATCATTCACGTCTCGGCACATGATGAGCTCCGGCATGACACTGATCTTCGGACGTCGCTTCGGACTTGTTCTGGTCACGCTCACTGGCGCGATCACAGCCGCGACCGCGCAGCCGATCCGCTGGACGCGCTATTCGATTCCGGAAACCGGCGCCTCCGTCGATTTTCCCGCCATATCTTCACCGAACAGGCAGGGAAGCCGGATGGCTTCGGACAGCGGTTCAAGACCGCCGACGGGCGCGCCAACATGACCATCCAGTCCGCGCTCAATGTCGATCACGACTCGCCGGCGGCCTTTCTGGCCAAGAAAAGTCCGCCGTCGCGCATCCGGTACAAGCGGGTGACGTCACGCTTCTTTGCCGTGTCGAGCTACAAGGGCGACGACGTGTGGTACGATCGCTGCAATTTTTCCAGCCGCTACGTTCACTGCGTGCTGATCAACTATCCCGGCAGCCGAGCAGCACGCTGGGACGGCATCGTCACCCGCATCAGCCTGTCGCTGAAGGGCGGTGGCTGATGAGCATTGACCCATGTCCGACGTCTGCTTATCCCTGCGCCGCGCCCACGGTGTCGGCCATGCGCGCGCCTCGCACGCCCAGCGGCTTCGGCGATCCGGTCGTGGTGTCGCGCGCGGTCTGATGCTCCATTTCTGCATCGATCTCGGCGCCCAGCAGAATCACGATCGCCGAGATCCACAGCCAGGTCATGAAGCCGATGATGGCGCCGAGCGAGCCGTAGGTCTCGTTGAACTTGCCGAAATTCGCCGCATACCAGGAGAACAGCCCGGAGACGCCGAGCCAGAGCAGGGCGGCGATGGCGCTGCCCCAGGTGATCCATCGCCATCGCGCCGTCTCGCGGCTCGGGCCGTAGCGATAGATGACGCAAGCGCGAATGCGATCACCAGGTACATCGCCGGCCAGCGGCCGATGCGGACAAGCAGGTCGCCGGCGCATTCGACAAGCCGACATAATTGAGGATCACGGGGATCACGACGATCGAGCCGAGGGCCGCGATGATGAACAGGACGCCGCCGATCGTGAATCCGAGCGAGATCGCGTTCAGCTTGACGAAGCCGCGCTTCTCCTCTTCGCCGTGGACGATGTTGAGCGTGTCGAACAGCGACTTCATCGCGGCGTTTGCGCTCCACAGCGAGGTGACAAGCCCGATCAGAAAAGTCAATCCGAGTGTCTGCGAACCCTTGGAGGCGACGCGGGTGAGTTGATCGCGTGCGACGTCGATGGCGCCGCCGGGGAGAAAGCCGCCGAGCTGATCGAGGTGGCGCGCGATGGTCGACGGATCCGAGAACAGGCCGTAGATCGCGACTAATGCGGCGATCGCCGGAAAGATGGCCAGGATGCTGTAGTAGGTCATGCCGGCGGCGAGCGCCAGGATCCGGTGCTTCGATATGTTGGCATAGGCGCGAAGCAGAATGTCCTTCCAGCCACGGGCGGGAATCTCCGACGGCGAGGCCGCGCTGGCGTCCGTGATCGTCACCCCAGTCACCTTGCGCTGCAACCGCGCGGCCACCAGCCGGCCGCGTCTCGCTTGCGCCGCCCGTCGTCCTGCGGAAAAAGGTATTCAGATGCGAGGGCGACACCGAGCAGGGCCAGAAGCGATGCCACGGCCCAGCCGCTCGACGGTCCGGACATATCAAGATTGGCGCGTTTGCTCACCATCGCCTCGATCTCAGTCGCTGTTGTCGTTCAACAACAGAACGAGCAGGTGAGATGAAAAACGTTCCTTCGATCCTGATAGTCGTCAACCATGCTGCATGTCGCAGCTCTAGCCGATCGTGCTCGGATCAATGACGCTTTGCGGCGCGCAGCTCGGTCAGATGCGATCGCGCCATTTGCGTCAGACGATCCTCGGGCCATGGGGTCCCGCCGAAATCGAGCAGGCCGCGGTTCTTGGCCAGGATCAGTCGCAAACAGACGTTCAGCGCGTCGTCGGCGAACAGTTGCTCGGTTGCAAAATCGGCAATGGCGATATCGACCAGAACGCGAACGAAGTCTTGCATCGTTGCGGTGTCATCCATCGATTTGCCGGGCGAAGATCCAATCAACGTCGTGCGGGGCATTGTGGTCCGCGTGGTTGTTGCAAACCATCAGATACGGACAGCATCGACTTGGGTTTCACGTACGGCAGAGATTCGTTGGTTATGGCGAAGTGTACCGATCACGTGCCGCTTGGCGAATTTCGCGGTATGGTTGTGTCCGCATAGCACCGCCTTTTCCGCCGAATTTGGGGCGCGGGATGAAGGGGGGCTGCGGTATTTGAGCCGGCGACAGACTTTACTGTCCGTGGTCGGATCGCAGGCGGTCGATCCTGTCCTGCAGATCCTGCGGGCTGTCGCCATCGTAGCCGAGCAGGCGCGAATTGGCCCAGGGGTCGCCGACTGGCGGAAGATGCCGGCTTCGATAGAGAACGGCGACGAGAGCGGCGGCGATCGCTACTACGGGGCGCCAGCCTTTCCAGCTGGCGGTGCCGGCCAGAATCGGACGCGGAAACATCATCAGCATCACGGCAAGGCTGCAGGCCAGAACGGTCTGACGCATCATGACTTCATGGGCGCGCGATCCAGCAGCTTGTCGCGCTGCCTGCTCAGCCGTGTGATCTCAGCATCGCGTTCCGCATCGGTTTGCGGCCGTTGGGCTTGCCACCACCACAGTGCCCCGACAAGTCGTCAGACGGCGAATGGTTCATGAGAACTTTCAGCGTGCAGGCGTGCCCTCCCAAAATTCGTCTGGACCAGCTTCGACTTGAGGAACCAAGCTGCCGCCTGTAATCAACGTGCCAGGGTGATACATTTCTCTCCGCAAAAGCTCATCTTTGCAGAGAATCTGAACGATCCCTCCGCCAGCTTGGCTGAGCGGCGAGGAGTTGACCATGGACGACACCGAGCTGCAGCTGCGACAAGCGATCATCGACAAGTGCCGCTGGATGAACGCCACCGGATTGAACCAGGGCACGTCGGGCAACATCTCGGCCCGGCATGGCGACACCATGCTGATCTCGCCGTCGGCAGTGCCCTATGACACCATGACGCCCGAGATGGTCGCCGCGATGCCTATCACGGGAGACTATGGGGCGTGGCAGGGACCGCTCAAGCCATCGACCGAATGGCGATTTCATCTCGACATCATGAAAGCACGGCCTGAGGTCGGCGGCATCGTTCATACCCATGCGACCTATTCCACGGTGCTGGCGATCGCGCGCAAGGAAATTCCGGCCTGCCACTATATGATCGCGGTCTTCGGCGGCACGAACGTGCGCGTCGCCCACTATGCCCGCTTCGGTACCAAGGAATTGTCCGACTATGCTCTGAAGGCGCTGGATGGCCGGACGGCGTGCCTGCTGGCCAACCACGGCATGATCGCGGTCGGGACATCGCTGGACAAAGCGATGTGGCTCGCGGTCGAGCTCGAGACCATCGCGCGGCAATATTATCTCACCCTGGCGATCGGCGGACCCGTTCTGCTGAGCGAGGCCCAGATCAGGGAGACTGCAGCCGCGATTGGCGGCTACGACGTGCAGGAGCCGCCGCCTAAATCGAGGAAGATCGCAACGACATAGCGTTCTCCGGGAAGCGGCTTCCCAGCGTGCGCAGCGAACCGGTTTCGCACGCTTCCGAGACCATCGGCACGCCGGGCCTCTCTCACACGATTCCGGCGGACGTCCCGGCCACAGGCGGCCGCTCTTCTGTTTTGTGCTTGCGATAGCCAGAGGCGCGATACGTCTCGATCGGCGCGATGGCGCCGCCGGCGCGCAGCCGCGCCATGGCCAGGATCGGCGACACGTCGGTGGTGAAGGCGCGCTTGAGCTCGAGGTGAGAGCCGAGGCGCGTCGTTGGCGGCTTGCGCCGCGGCCAGCGCCGGCGCGGTCGACGATCAGCGCCTGGGCATAGGCGCGCTGCAATTCGATCGCCGATTGCAGCAGGCTCTCGATCGGATCGGTGACGTTGTGCGACTGGTCGAGCATATAGGCCGGCGCGAAGCCCTTCGTCTCGCGCTCGCTCGGCGTCGACCAGCTCGTTGAACACCAGAAACAGACGGAACGGTTCGACCGAGCCGGCATCGAGATCGTCGTCGCCGTACTTCGAATCGTTGAAATGGAAGCCGCCGAGCTTGCCGAAGCGGACCAGGCGCGCGACGATCTGCTCGATATTGACGTTGGGCGCGTGGTGGCCGAGATCGACGAGGCACTGCGCCTTCGGCCCGAGCTCCTGCGCAGCCGCAAGGCTGGTGCCCCAATCGGAGATCACGGTCGAATAGAACGCCGGCTCGTAGAGCTTGTGCTCGAGAAACACCCGCCAGTCGCGCAGGCAGGGCCGCGTAGATCTCAGCCATCGACGTCCAGATAGCGGTCGAGCGCCAGGGTCAGGTTCGACTGGCCGGCGAAATTCGAGCCGTCGGCGATCCACACCGTGAGCGCCTTGGAGCCGAGCTTCTGCGCCGATGTCGATGCAATCGATGTTGTGCGCGACTGCCTGGGCGCGCACCGCGCGGTCGGCATGGGAGAGCGAGCCGAACTTGTAGGAGTGCGGCCTGGCCCGGCTGATCCTGGAAGGTGTTGGAATTCACCGCATCGAATGCGAGCCCGTAACTCGTCGCGACGTTCGCGCAACGCGGCGTAGTCGTTGGTCGCGTCCCAGGGAAAATGCGGCGAGCAGGTCGGCGTTGCCCGCGCCAGCAGGTGGATGGTGGCGCAGTCCTCCAGCTTGTCGAAAGATGCGCGCGGCTCGCCCGGGCCGGGAAAGCGCGCAAAGCGCGTGCCGCCGGTGCCGACGCCCCAGGTCGGGATGGCGACGGCGAACGCCATGACGCTGCGGGTCAGCGCCTCGCTGTCGATGCCCCGCGCGCGCGAGCGCGCGCGACAGCGCCGCATAGTCCTCATCGAGCGCGGCTTTCTCGCGCCGCATTCTCGCTTCGGAGAAAATCCTCGCTGATGGAGAAGCCGGTCATGATCAGTTGCTCCTGCGATTGGCGTCTCAGCGCGTGAAAGACTGCGCGTTGCCGGCATCGACGTTGAGGATGTTGCCGGTCGACTTCGCCGAAAGGTCGCAGGCAAAGAAATAGACGCCCTCGGCGATGTCCTCCGGCAGACCGAGAGCTTCAGCATCGATCGCTGCCGGTAGACCTCTTCGAGTTCCTCTTCGGTCACCTTGTTGGAGGCGGCGCGTTGCCGGCGCCATTCGCCGGCCCAGATCTTGGAGCCGCGCAGCACCGCATCGGGATTGACGGTATTGACCCGGATGCCGTGCGGCGCACCTTCCAGCGCGAGGCAGCGCGCGAGATGAATCTCCGCGGCCTTGGCCGCACAATAGGCCGACGCGCCGGCCGAGGCCGCGAGGCCGTTCTTCGAGGCGACGAACACGATCGCGCCGCCGCTTTGCTGGCGTTGCATCAGCCGGAATGCCTCGCGCGCCACCAGGAAATAGCCGGTGGCGAGCACGTCCATGTTCTTTTGCCACAGCGCCAGGCTGGTGTCCTCGACCGGCGAGGCCGAGGCGATGCCGGCATTGGAGACGACGATATCGAGGCCGCCATAGGCGAGAACGGATTGCGCGAAGCTGGCGGCAACACTGGCCTCGTCGGTCACGTCAAGCTTGATGCCGATGGCGCTGTCCCGGCCGAAGCGTTGCACGATCGCCTCGACGCGCGCGTCGAGCGCCTCCTGGTCGATATCGGCCAGCACGACGCAGGCGCCTTCGTCCAGCAGCCGCAGCGCCGTCGCGCCGCCGATGCCGCCGGCGCCGCCGGTGATATAGGCGATCCGGCCGGCCAGCGATTTCGGCTTCGGCATGCGCTGCAGCTTGGCCTCTTCGAGCAGCCAGTATTCGATGTCGAAGGCTTCCTGCTCCGGCAGGCCGACATAGCTGCTGACGCCGGAGGCGCCGCGCATGACGTTGATGGCGTTGATGTAGAACTCCGCGGCGATCCGCGCCGTCGCCTTGTCCTTGGCGAAGGAGAGCATGCCGATGCCCGGGACCAGGTAGATCACCGCATTGGGATCGCGCATGGCGGGCGAATCCGGCCGTCTTGCAGCGCTGATAGTAGGCGGCATAGTCGGCGCGATAGGCTTCGAGCAGCCGCGTCGAGCGAACTGGCGAGCTTGTCGACGTCGCCGTCGAACGGCAGCACCAGCGGACGGATCTTGGTGCGCAGGAAATGATCGGGGCAGGAGGTGCCGAGCGGCGCCAGTCGATCGCAGCGCGCGCGAATTGACGAACTCCAGCACTTCAGGCGCGTCGGTGAAATGCCCGATCTTGCGCTCGTCGCGCGAGATCTTGCCGCGGATCAGCGGCATCAGCGCGCGCCGCGACTCGCGGCGCGTCTCCGGCGGTGGCTGCATCATGGCGGGGACCGCCGAAGGCAGGCTGCTTCTCGTGTTCCGCGAGCCAATCGGCGGCCTGTTGGATGATGCGCATCGTGGTCTGATAGGCAGGCTTTCGATGTCGGCCCCCAGGTGAACAGGCCGTGGCCGCCGAGCACGACGCCGACATATTCGGGATGCTCGCTCGCCATGGCGCCCGAGCTTGAGGCCGAGGTCGAAGCCCGGCCGCTGCCACGGCAGGAAGCCCGATCGTGCCGCCGAACACTTCTCTCGGTCAGCGCCTCCGCGTTGTCGCAGGCGGCGATGGCGATGACGGCGTCGGCATGGACGTGATCGACATGAGGATGCGGCACGAAGCCGTGCAGCGGCGTGTCGATCGAGGCCGCGCGCGGATTGAGATTGAAGGTGCAGTGATTGAACAGCGCCACCATCTCGTCCTCGTGGGCGAGGCCGCGATAGAGCTGCTTCAGGCTCGAGCAGCTTGTCGAGATAGAGCGTGGAGAAGCCGTCGCGCTTCATCGAGCCGAGGTCGCCGCCGGAGCCCTTGACCCACAGCACGCGTGACCGGCTCGCCGCGTCAGCGGATCGGTCATCGTGACCTTGGCCGAGGTGTTGCCGCCGCCGAAATTGGTGATGCGAAGATCGCTGCCGAGCAGGTTGGAGCGATAGAGCAGCAGGCCCGGCTCATCGAGCCCGGCGGCATGGGCGTCGTCCCAAAGATCGGGAAGCGGCGTCGGCCGCAGGCTTGCGCTCATGGACCTTCCTCCCTTGATCTGTTGATTGTGAGCGACGATAGTATCGCGATCGATCACGGTCAATCATTGCTGATCGATGCGATGCAATGTGCTTGTGCAGCGTGATCGATATTGGATCGAAACTGGAGTTTTGCGCGTTGACCGCTCTCGAACTTCATGACTAGCTATCGGGTATCGGGAGGAACAGGGCCGTGCACGAGCGCGAGCGCTGGCGAAATCATCAGAGGCCATGCTGAAGCAGCAGCGCGCTGGTGTCGTATCGCCGACGTCTGCCGGCCACCGGCGCTTCCGAGGCCTCTGCCCGGCGCGATTTCGCCCGCGCTTGCCGAGACGGGTTCGCCGAGCGGGTGCATGGCGGCATTGGAGGCCGATGCCGGCGTTCGCCGACCGGTGCGCGCGATGCGCCCGCGCTGGCGACCCGCTCCTTCGACGATCAGCAAGACACTCAACATCGCCGCCAAGCGCGCCATCGCCCGAAGCCGCGGTCGCGATGTGCAGCGACGGCGACGCCATCATCATCAACGGCGGCACGACGACGTTCCAGATGGCGCGAGTTTCTGCGCGAGCGCCGGCTCAAGGTTCTCACCAATTCCTATCCGCTGGCCGAGTTCCTGATCCACGACTCGCAGTGCCGCGTCGCCTTGCCGGGCGGCGAGGTCTATCGCGACCAGAAGCTGATCGTCGTCGCCGTTCGACGACGACGCGATCCAGCATTATTCGGCCTCGCGCATGTTCATGAGCGCGATCTCGATCGGCCCGCTCGGCGTGATCGAAGGCGATCCCCTGATCGCGCGCGCCGAGACGCAAGCTGCTCAAGCGCGCCGACAGGCTGGTGGTGCTGGCGGACAGCTCCAAATTCGCGCCGCGCGGCAGCCTGGTCGTCTGCCCGCTGTCGCGGATATCGACTGTCATCACCGATGCGGCGGCGCCGAAGCATGCGCTCGACATGCTGCGCGACGCCGGCATCGAGGTGATGATCGTCGGCCGAGGCGCCTAACGAGGTGGTGGCCGCATGAGCGATGCCGGCAACGCAGCTGTGCGAGAGAGCGCGCCCCGCGGTGCCGCTGCTGGCGGTCGCGCGCATCGAGAAATCCTTTCCCGGCGTGCGCGCGCTGTCGGGCGTCTCGTTCGAGGTCGCGCGCAGGCGAGGTCCACGCGCTGCTGGGCGAGAACGGCGCCGGCAAATCGACGCTGATCAAGATCATCTCCGGCGTCTATCAGCCCGACGCCGGCGCGATTCATGTCGACGGCAAGCCGCTGCGGTTCTGCGAGTCGCCCGACGACGCGCGGCGCGCCGGCATCGCGACGATCTACCAGGAGCTGCTGCTGTTTCCCGATCTGATCGGTCGCCGAAAACATCTTCCTCGGCCATGCGCCGCGCAGCCGTGGCGGCTGGCATCGACTGGCGGCGATGCGCGCCAAGACCGAGGCGCTGCTCGCCTCGCTCGAGATCGACGATCTCGACGCCGAACCAGATCGTCGGCGCGCTCACCGTCGGCAACCGCCAGCGCGTCGAGATCCTGCGCGCGCTGTCGCAGGACGCGCGGCTGCTGATCATGGACGAGCCGACCGCGGCGCTGACCGAAGACGACGTCACGCGGCTGTTCGACATCGTGCGGCGGCTCAAGTCGCGCGGCGTCGGCATCGTCTATATCAGCCATCGCATGGACGAGATCTTTCAGCATCGCCGACCGCGTGACGGTGCTGCGCGACGGCGCCTATGTCGGCACGCGCAACGGTCGCCGAGACGATCGTCGGGCGAACTCGTGCAGATGATGGTCGGCCGGCAGATCGAAAGCCTGTTTCCAAAAGTCGCCGTCGCCGATCGGCGCGCCGGTGCTGGAGGTGCGCGATCTCGTGCGCCGGCCGATGACGAAAGGCGTCAGCCTCACCGTGCGCGCCGGCGAGATCGTCGGCCTCGCCGGCCTCGTCGGCTCCGGGCCGCAGCGAACTCGCGCAGACGATCTTTGGCGTCACGCCGGCCGAAGTCCGGGCGAGATCCGGCTCGTCCGGCAAGCCGGTGCAGATCCGCTCGCCCGAGCGCGGCGCGCGACGCTCGGCATCGCCTATGTGCCCGAGGACCGCGGCCACCCAGGGCCTGGTGCGGCCGATGAGCGTGCGCGAGAATTTCTCGCTCGCCGGCCTCGGCCAAGGTCGCGCGCTTCGGCTTCATCGACCGCGCCGCGGAGACGCGCGCTGGCCGAGGCGGGCGTCAAGCGCTTTCGCGTCAGGACCAGTTCGCTCGACCAGGCCGTCGGGCCGCTTGTCCGGCGGCAACCAGCAGAAGATCGTGCTCGGCAAGTGGCTCGCCAACCAGCCGAAGCTGCTCATTCTCGACGAGCCGACGCGCGGCATCGACGTCGGCGCCAAGGCGGAAATCCATCGCCTGATGGGCGAGCTCGCCGCGCAGGGCGTCGCCATCCTGATGATCTCCAGCGAATTGCCGGAGGTGCTCGGCATGAGCGACCGCGTGCTGGTGATGCGCGAGGGCCGCCTCGTCGCCGAGTTTGCGCGCGCGGATGCGACGCCTGAGGCCGTCGGGGCGGCGATGATGGGCAGCCATGGCGCCGAGCGCGGGGAGGGCGGCATGAGCGCCCTGGCGACTTTCACGGGCGATCCGGCGCGCAGGCGGCGTGCTGCGCCTGCTCGCCTCGCAGGAGGCGTTGCTGGCGTTCGCCATCATCGGCCTCGCCGATCGTGGTCGGCCTCGTACAACCCGCGCTTTCTCGCGACGCGCAATCTCACCGACATCCTGCTCGGCAACGCCTATATCGCCGTCGCCGCGATCGGCATGTCGATGGTGATCGTCTCCGGCAACATCGATATTTCCGTCGGCGCGCTGATCGGCGTGCTGGCGACCATCAGCGGCATCGCTGGCGGTGGCGGGCGCGCCGATCGATCGCTGGCCTGGCTCGCGCCGCTCGTGGTCGGCGTCGCTCGTCATGGCGTTGCAGGGCGCCGTCGTCGCCTATCTGCGGCATTCCCGTCGATCGTCGTCACGCTCGGCATGCTGTCGATCCTCAAGGGCGGCCTGATCAGCGTCACCGGCGGCAGATGGATCACCGACCTGCCGCAAGCCTTCCATCTCGCCGACATCGAGTTGTTCGGCGTCCTGCCGATGCCGGTGCTGATCATGGTGCGCGCGACGATCGCTGGCCGCGCTGTGGATGCGCTATTCGGCCGCGCGGCCGCGCGATCTACGCGACCGGCGGCAATGCCGAGGCGGCGCGGCTCTGCGGCGTGTCGCCGCGGCGCACCGTCGTGATGGTGTTCGCGCTGCATGGGCTTTTCGCCGGCATCGCGGCGCTGCTGTTCGCGACCCAGCTGCGCGTCATCCAGTCGACGGTGCCGCCCAATCTCGAGCTGACCGTCATCACCGCCGCGGTGGTCGGCGGCGTCAGCATCCTGGGCGGCGTCGGCACCGTGGTCGGCTCGACACTGGCCGCGATCCTGATCGCCGAGATCGCCAGCGCGCTCGTGTTCATCAACGTCTCGCCCTACTGGACTCACGCCGTGCAGGGCGGCTTGATCCTCGCGACCGTCGATCGCCGACATCCTGCGGCGCCGACGCCGCCAGGTGGGAGGGTAGACGCGATGAGCGGTCGCTCGCACCCGAGGTCCGATCCGCAGCGCCGCGCTGGCTCATGCGGCACGAGACGCTGCTGGCGGTCATCCTCGCCGTCGCGCTCGTCGATCCTCGGCCTGTTCAACGACCACTTCCTCACGCTCGACAACCTCCTCAACCAGGGCCGGCTGATGACCGAGGTCGGCCTGCATCGCGCTGCCGATGACCTTCATCATCATCACCGGCGGCATCGACCTCTCGGTCGGCGTCGATCGTCGGGCTGTGCGCGATCATGCTCGGCTATTCCTGGAAGAACTTCGGCTTTCCGTTGCCGCTGGCGATCGTCTTCGCCGTCGGCGTCGGCGCGCTCGCGGGCTTCGTCAACGGGCTTGTGATCACCCGGGTCAAGGTGCCGCCGCTGATCATGACCATCGCCACGCTGGCGCTCTATCGCGGGCTCGCCGAGGGCATCAGCCAGGCGCGTTCGGTGCGCGGCTATCCCGAATGGTTCTATCTTCGCTGGGCCAGGGCGAATCGCTTCGGCGTGCCGGCGCAGCTCTGGATCCTGCTGGTCGGCATCATCGTGATCGCCGGCATCGTGCTCGACCGCACCACCTTCGGCCGCACGCTCTACGCGATCGGCGCCAACGAGACCGCGGCGCGCTTTTCCGGCCTGCCGGTCGATCGGGCCAAGCTCATCGTCTACACGCTGTCCGGCCTGGCCGCGGGCGTCTCGGCCTGGGTGCTGGTCTCGCGCGTCACGACGACGCGCTCGGACATGGGCATCGGCTACGAGCTCGACGTCATCGCCGCCGTGGTGCTCGGCGGCACCAGCATTTTCGGCGGCTCGGGCACGATCTGGGGCACGGTCGTCGGCCTGGTCGATGATCCAGCTGTTGAAGAACGGGCTGGCGCTGACGGGGGTCAAGGGCGACGCGACCATCATCGTCATCGGCGCGGTCCTGATCGCATCCACGCTGATCGCAAGTTCTCTCCACGGCGCCGCGAGGTCGCGAGCTGATGGAGTGATAAGCCGCAGCAAAGCGGCAATGTAGGGGAGGAAGTCATCATGAAGACGATCATCAAACTTCGTACGATGAAGACGGCCGCGCTGCTCGATCCTCGGCGCGGTGATGGCGAGCAGCTCGGCCTTTGCCGCGGACAAATGGGACGGCGCCGACGATCTGCCGACCAACCCGCTGGCCTGCGACGCCGGCGCCGCCTGCCGCAGCTGCCGCCAAGCCTTATGACGGCGGCAAGGCGACCAACGCGCCCGACAAGGCCGGCAAGCCGATCACGCTCGTCGACGTGCCGAAGCTGATCGGCATCGGCTATTTCAACGCCACGTCCAAGGGCATGCAGGACGCCGCCAAGGAGCTCGGCAACGTCAAGGTGACGACCGACGGCCCGACCGAGGCCAAGATCGACGAGCAGATCAAGTTCATCGACAATTACATCACCCGCGGCGTCGACGGCATCCTGTTCGCCGCCAACGATCCGGTGGCGATCGCGCCGGTTCTGAAGAAGGCGCTGTCGAAGGGCATCCACGTCGTCGGCTACGACGCCAACTCGCACGCCCGACGCGCGCGAATGGTTCGTCAACCAGGCCGAGTTCAACGGCATCGCCAAGGCGATGATCGACTCGATGGCCAAGGAGAGTCGGCGAGGACAAGGGCTTTCGCCATCGTCACCTCGCACCTTCACCACGCCCAACCAGGCGCGCTGGATCGCCGAAATGTCAGGCCTACGCCGCCAAGTGCCATCCCAAGCTGAAATGGCTGGAGACGGTGGAGGCGCAGGAGGACAACGTGCTGTCGTTCAATCAGGCGACGACGCTGATCAACAAATATGGCGACAAGCTCGCCGGGCCTGTTCGGCATGACCTCGGTTGCGACGCCGGCCTCGGCCGAAGCCGTCACCAAGGCCGGCCTGTGCGGCAAGGTCGCCGTGGTCGGCCTCGCCACGCCGAACGCGATGAAGCCCTATGTCAATGCCGGCTGCGTCAAGTCGGTCGTGCTGTGGAATCCGGTCGATCTCGGCTATGCCGCGACCTATGTGATGCGCGCGGTGGTCGACGGCAAGCTGAAGCCGGGCGCGACCTCGGTCGAGGCCGGCAAGCTCGGCAAGCTCAATGTCGTCAACGGCAGCGAAATTCTGCTGGGCTCGCCGTTCATCTTCACCAAGGACAACATCAAGAATTTCGATTTCTGATCGCGGTCCTGCGCGCCGGTCTCTCGTGACGCGAGAGACCGGCGCTGCACCTATGGTAAGAGGCGGGCAGCATGAACGGTGTCACCGCCGTCCTCGATATCGGCAAGACCAATGTGAAGGTCGCGACCTTTGGCGGCGACGGCGCGCTGGTATGGGAGCGCGCTATGCCCGATCGCGTGGTACCCGGCCCGCTCTATCCGCACGCGGATGTCGGGCAGATCTGGGAATTTCTGCTGCACGCGCTTGGGGAGGCGAACAAGGTCAGCCCTATCGCGGCGATCGTTCCGACCACCCATGGCTGCGCGGCGGCGCTGATCGACGAGGCCGGCCTGGTGCTCCCGGTGATGGACTACGAATTCGCCGGCGTCGACGAGATCGAACCGCTTTATGCGTCGCTGCGTCCGCCGTTTTCCGAGACCTTCTCACCGAAGCTGCCTGCCGGGCAGAATTTTGCGCGGCAACTGGCCTGGCAGCGGCACTATTGTGCCGAGCGGTTCGCGCGGGCCAAATATCTGCTCGCCTATCCGCAATATTGGGCATGGCGATTGTCGGGGGTCGCGGCGGCCGAGGTCACCTCGTTCGGCGCGCATTCCGATCTGTGGGCGCCGCGGCGCGGCGGGTTTACCCACGTGGTTTCGGCGCTCGAATTGAGCCAGTTGATCCCGCCGCTGCAGCCCGCCTATCAGCGGCTCGCGCCGATCAAGCCCGAGATAGCCATGGCCACAAGATTGGGGCGCGACGTCGACGTGCTCTGTGGTGTGCACGACTCGAACGCCTCGTTGCTGCCGCATCTCGGCTCGCGGCGACAGCCCTTCACGTTGGTGTCGACCGGGACCTGGGTGATCCTGATGGCGCCCGGCTTGGGCCTGGACGGGCTCGATCCGGCCGACGACACGCTGGCCAATGTCGACGTCGAGGGACGTCCGGTTGCCACCGGGCGCTTCATGGGCGGGCGCGAATTTGCTGCGATCGCCGGGACGCGCGGCAATCCGGACCCGGCATCGCTCGCACGCGTGATCGCATCCGGCGTGCTGGCGCTGCCGAGCTTCGCCGGGCCGGGCGGGGGCGGGCCGTTCGCCCTGCATCGGAGCGAAATTCGCGGGGAGATCGCGGATGCCGACCGGTCGGCATTGGCGACGCTCTATGTCGCGCTGATGAGCGATCTGATGCTGACGCGCATGGGCGCGACCAGCGGCGATCTTATCGTCGAAGGTGGTTTTGCGGCCAATCCCAGCTTTGCAATGCTGCTCGCCGCGCTCCGCCCGTCGCAGCCAGTCTTCGCAAGCTCCGATTCCGCGGGTACGGCGCGGGGCGCGGCGTTGTTGGCGAATTGGCCGGCGCTTAACTTTCAACCGTCGTTGGTCGCTATACAGGCTCGCGTGGTCGAAGGCCTGAGTGCCTATCGCGAGGCGTGGATACGCGCCGTGCTCGAGCGATGAGCAGATCTGAGCCTCGATCGAAGCGTGAGAATCGGCTTGGCGATGATCATTCAGGATTGAAAAATTCGGCCCGCTGCCCAGTTCGTCGGCGTCAACTCGAAAAGGTATACCTGTCCGATTGGAATATGCCGGATCGTTATAGCTGCTAGAGCGGAGCGTAGATGTTTGCCGCCGTCGATTCGTAATAGCTTCCGGAGACACGTCAAAAAAGCTGATGCGGCGTCGAAATATCGAACGGCGGAGAGCAGCGGCGTGCGGAGGAGGGACGGTATGCGCATCAAAGGGTTTCTGTTCGGCGCGGCGGTGATCGCGAGCGCATTGGCGTTGGGCGCGGCGCGCGCTGAGGATACGTTCAAGATCGGGCTGATCGTGCCGATGACCGGCGGGCAGGCGTCGACCGGCAAGCAGATCGACAATGCCGTGAAGCTGTACATGCAGCAACATGGCGACACGGTCGCCGGCAAGAAGATCGAGATCATCCTGAAGGATGACGCGGCGCAGCCCGACAACACCAAGCGGCTGGCGCAGGAACTGATCGTCAACGACAAGGTCAACGTGATTGCGGGCTTCGGCGTGACGCCGGCGGCCTTCGCGGCGGCGCCGCTGGCGACGCAGGCCAAGATTCCGGAGGTCGTGATGGCCGCCGGCACCTCCGTCATCACCGAGAAGTCGCCCTACATCGTGCGCACCAGCTTCACACTGGCGCAGTCCTCGACCATCATCGGCGACTGGGCGGTGAAGAACGGCATCAAGAAGGTCGCGACCCTGACCTCCGACTACGCGCCGGGCAACGATGCGCTCAAGTACTTCAAGGAGCATTTCACCGCCGGCGGCGGCCAGATCGTCGAGGAGGTCAAGGTGCCGCTCGCCAATCCGGATTTCGCACCGTTCCTGCAGCGCATGAAGGACGCCAAGCCGGACGCGATGTTCGTGTTCGTGCCGGCCGGGCAGGGCGGCAACTTCATGAAGCAATATGCCGAGCGCGGCCTCGACAAGAGCGGCATCAAGGTGATCGGGCCGGGCGACGTCACCGACGACGACCTGCTCAAGGACATGGGCGACGCCGTGATCGGCGCGGTGACCGCGCATATCTATTCCGCCGACCATCCCTCCGAGGTCAACAAGGCGTTCGTCGCGGCCTATGAGAAGGCCTACAACACCCGCCCGGGCTTCATGGCGGTCGGCGGCTATGACGGCATCCACCTGATCTACCAGGCGCTGCAGAAGGACGGCGGCAAGACCGACGGCGACTCACTGCTGGCGGCGATGAAGGGCGCGTCCTGGGAGAGCCCGCGCGGCCCGATCTCGATCGATCCGGAGACCCGCGACATCGTGCAGAACGTCTACATCCGCAAGGTGGAGAAGAAGAACGGCGAGCTCTACAATGTCGAGTTCGAGACCTTCAACGCCGTCAAGGACCCGGGCAAGACCAAGAAGTGACATCGCGCAAGCGATGTCATCCCGGGGCGAGAGTTCCTCACTCCGAACTTGCGCGAAGGAGCGATCGCATGCGCGGCTACCGCAATGGCGGTGCGCTCCCTCCCCCGCTTGCGGGGGAGGGCTGGGGTGGGGGCAGACCCAAGCAATGGTCGTGCGGAAAGACTTCCCCCACCCGCATCGCATCTTCGATGCGATGCGACCTCCCCCGCAAGCGGGAGAGGTTGGACCGAGCAAAGCGCTACGTATGATGGCCCCGCCCCGAGGTGAGGGTCGAGACCGTGAGCTGAAACAAACCCCATGACCTCCATCCTGACCAACCTGTTCGATGGCGTCGCCTACGGCATGCTGCTGTTCGTGCTGGCCTGCGGGCTTGCCGTGACGCTCGGCCTGATGAACTTCGTCAACCTGGCGCATGGCGCCTTTGCCATGGCCGGCGGCTATGTCTGCGTCATCATGGTGAACCAGCAGGGCTGGCCGTTCTTCGCCGCACTGCCGCTGGCGTTCATCGCCAGTGCTGTGATCGGCATCGTGCTGGAGCGCACGCTGTACCGGCATCTTTACGGCCGCAGCCATCTCGACCAGGTGCTGTTCTCGATCGGGCTTGCCTTCATGTCGGTGGCGGCGGTCGACTACATCATGGGATCGTCGCGCATCTTCATCAACCTGCCTGATGCGCTGCAGGGCCAGTTCGACGTCTTCGGCGTCGGCATCGGCCGCTACCGGCTGATGATCATCGTGATCTGCGGCGTGCTGACCGCGCTGTTGCAGCTGGTGCTGGCGAAGACCCGGTTCGGCAGCCGGCTGCGCGCCGCGGTCGACGATCCCCGCGCCGCCAGCGGGCTCGGCATCAACGTGCCGCAGGTGTTCGCCTTCACGTTTGCATTTGGTTGTGGGCTGGCTGGCCTCGGCGGCGCGCTCAGCGCCGAGATCCTCGGCCTCGATCCGTATTTTCCGCTCAAGTTCATGATCTACTTTTTGATCGTGGTCACCGTCGGCGGCTCGTCCTCGATCACGGGTCCGTTCCTGGCGTCGCTCTTGCTCGGCATCGGCGACGTCGCCGGCAAATATTACGTGCCCAAGATGGGCCCGTTCGTGATCTACACCATGATGATCGTGATCCTGATCTGGCGCCCGAACGGATTGTTCGGCCGCACCGCCGCGCGGTGACGTCGCGATGACCGCGCAAATCACCGCCGAGACGATGACTGCAAACACCGACGTCGCCTTTCACGCCAGGCGACACGGAAGCTGGCACTGGAGCGAGACCGCCTTCTGGCTGATCGTGCTCGGCTGCGGCTTCGTCTTCCCCTCGCGCTACCTGATCATGACCGAGGTGGTGCGGCTGGCGCTGTTCGCGCTCTCGCTCGATCTCATCCTCGGCTATGCCGGCATCGTCTCGCTGGGGCACGCGGCCTTCTTCGGCGTCGGCGCCTACGCCGCCGGCCTGTTGTCGGCGCATGGCATCATCACCGAGCCGATCCTGGCTTTGATCGCGGCGGGACTGGCCGCCACCGTGCTCGGCTTTGCCACCAGCTTCCTGGTGATCCGCGGCGTCGACCTGACCCGGCTGATGGTGACGCTCGGCATCGCGCTATTGCTGGAAGCGCTGGCCGAGCGCTTCTCCGACATCACCGGCGGCACCGACGGCCTGCAGGGCATCGACATGAAGCCGCTGCTCGGGCTGTTCGAGTTCGACATGTTCGGCAGGACCGGCTTCTTCTATGCGCTGGCGGTGCTGTTCCTGCTGTTCCTGCTGGCGCGGCGCATGGTCTATTCGCCGTTCGGCCTGTCGCTGCGCGCGATCCGGAACAATCCGCTGCGGGCGGCGGCGATCGGCATTCCCGTCAACCGGCGGCTGATCGCGATCTACACCATCGCGGCGTTCTATGCGGGTGTCGCCGGCGCATTGTTCACCCAGACCACCCAGATCACCTCGCTCGACGTGTTCGCCTTCGACCGCTCGGCCGACCTGATGCTGATGCTGGTGATCGGCGGCACCGGCTATCTCTATGGCGGCCTGTTGGGCGCCGCCATCTTCAAGCTGCTGCAGGTCGGCTTCTCCACCATCACCCCGCAATATTGGGGCTTTTGGATCGGGCTCGTGCTGGTCGTCATCGTGCTGGTCGGGAGGCAACGCATCCATGCCGCGGCCCTGTTCCTGCCGAACCTGGTGTTGAGGCAGATCGGCGGCCGCAAGGCGGTCGTGGCTCTCCCGGACAGCGAGGCGCCAGGACCATGAGCATGACCATGAGTATCGCCTTGGAAACCCAAAACCTGGACAAGCACTTTGGCGGCCTGCGCGTCACCCGCGATCTGTCGCTGAAGGTCGCAACCGGCGCGCGCCATGCGCTGATCGGGCCGAACGGCGCCGGCAAGACCACGGTGATCAACCAGCTCACCGGCGTGCTAGCCCCGACCTCCGGGCGCATCCTGCTCGAAGGCCATGATATCACCGACCTGCCGGTGCACAGCCGCGTGCTGCGCGGCCTGTCGCGCACCTTCCAGATCAACCAGCTTTATCCGGATCTGACGCCGCTCGAGACCATCGGCCTTGCGGTGTCCGAGCGGCTCGGGCGCGGCGGCGATTGGTGGCGACGGATGGGGACCCGGGACGACGTCAATGCGGAGATCGCCGAGACGCTTCGCCGCTTCCGCCTGCTCGACGTCATGAACGAACAGACCTCGACCTTGCCTTACGGCAAGCAGCGCCTGCTGGAAATCGCGGTCGCGATCGCCGCCAAGCCCCGCGTGCTGCTGCTCGACGAGCCCGCCGCCGGCGTGCCGGAAGGCGAGCGCAAGGACATTCTCGCGGCGGTGGCCGCGCTGCCGCGCGACGTCACCGTGCTCTTGATCGAGCACGACATGGACCTGGTGTTCTCGTTTGCCGACCGCATCTCCGTCTTGGTCTCCGGCGCGCTGCTCACCGAGGGCGCGCCTGACGAGGTCGCGCGCGATCCGCAGGTCAAGGCAGTCTATCTCGGCGAGGCGGCGTGATGGCGGATCTGCTTACGATCGAAGCTCTGCGCGCCGGCTATGGCCAGGCCGTGGTGCTGCCGAGCATGACGCTCAGTCTGCCCGAGGGGCAAGTGCTGGCGCTGCTCGGGCGCAACGGCACCGGCAAGACCACGCTGATCAACTCGATCGTCGGTGTGACCCGCCGCTTCCAAGGCAAGCTCGCACTGGCGGGGCAGGACATCACGGCCTTGCGTGCCGACCAGCGCGCCCGCGCCGGCATCGGCTGGGTGCCGCAGGAGCGCAACATCTTCCGCTCGCTGACGGTGGAGGAGAACATGACCGCGGTCGCCCAGCCCGGGCCATGGACCGTCGAGCGGGTCTACGCCATGTTCCCGCGGCTCAAGGAACGGCGCAATAATTTCGGCAACCAGCTCTCCGGCGGCGAGCAGCAGATGCTGGCGATCGGCCGCGCCCTGACCTTGAACCCGAAGGTGCTGCTGCTGGACGAGCCGACCGAGGGGCTGGCGCCGATCATCGTCGAGGAGCTGCTGGCCGCGATCGGCACCATCAGCCGCGCCGGCGGCCTGTGCTCCATCATCGTCGAGCAGCACGCGCAGAAGCTCTTGAGCCTCGCCGACCGCGTCGTGATATTGGAGCGCGGCAGCATCGTCCACGACGCGCCGTCCAGCGCGCTCAAGGCCGACCCCGCGCCGCTGGAACGCCATCTCGGCGTCTCCGGCGCGGCGCATTGATCTTCATTCGCTCCGAGGTCCAGGCATGGTCAAGGTGACGCCGGGCCGGGAGCTCGCCATCTACCAGGCAGCAGATGCTTTTGCGCTGTTCACCGGCCTTGCGCCGTCAGTCGAAATCATGGGAAATGGATTTCATCAGGCGATGTCAGAACGGCACGCGGGCTGACGGCGCGGCCGGATAGGCGGCGCCCAATAATAAGCGCAAAAGAGACAATACCGAGGAGGGACGTATGAGGCCAAGGATCCTGGCGATAGCGCTGTGTGTACTCATGAGCACGGGCGCTGCTTTTGCCCAATCGAGCGGACCGATCAAGCTGGCGGATGTCGCCGAGCTGTCGGGCGGCGGCGCCACCGTCGGCACCAACTGGAAGAACGGCATCGACCTCGCGGTCGAGGAGATCAATGCCAAGGGCGGCATTCTGGGCCGCAAGATCGAGGTCACGCACGCCGATTCCCAGTCCAATCCGGGCGTGGCGCGTGCGCAGGTCCAGAAGGCGCTCGACAGCGAGCCCTATGTGCTGCTCGGGCCTGGTTATTCCGGCTCGGTCAAGGTGACGGCGCCGCTCGCAGAAGAGGCGGGGATCACCCAGATCATGGGCGGCGAGGCCGCCGAGCTGACGCAGATGGGCGACAAATATCTGTTCCGCACCTCGTTCGGGCAGCAATCCTCGATGCCGAAGGTTGCGAAATACATCCATGACGAGTTGAAGGCGAAGACGGTCGCGATCGTCTGGGTCAACAATGATTTCGGCCGTGGCGGCCGTGACGTCATCACCAAGGAGTTCGAGCGCCTCGGCATCAAGGTGGTCGCCGACCAGTCGACCGAAGCCGGGCAGACCGATTTCGCAGCCGACGTCAGCAAGATCAAGTCGGCGGCGCCGGACGCCGTGTTCATCTATCTCAACGAGGAGGAGAGCGCTCGCATCCTCAAGGAGATCAAGCGGCAGGGCGTCACCGCGCCCTTGATGGGCGAGACCACGCTGGTTGGCCAGAAGGTGATCGAGCTCGCCGGCGATGCCGCCAATGGCGCGCGCGGCCATGTCGGATTGACCACCGATGCGCCGGTCGAGCTGATCAAGCAGTTCCGCGACAAGTTCGCGAAAAAGTACAACTACGTCCCGGATCACAACGGCCTGAAGGGCTATCTCGCGATCTACATGATCAAGGCGACCACCGAGAAGATGGGGAAGGTCGATCCGAAGGCGTTCGCCGCCACGCTGCATGGGCTGACCATCAAGGCCGCCGATGAACCTGGAATCCTGATGGATGTCACCTTCGACGAGAACGGCGACATCGACCGCGAGGGCTTCCTGGTCGAGGTCGTCAACGGCAAGCAGGTCGTGACGAAGGTCTTGCCCAAGCTTCACTAGACCGGCGCAGCGAACGAGACCGATGTCCAATCTGCTCGATCTTCTCGTTGCGGGGCTCGCCACCGGCGCGATCTATGCGCTGGTGGCGCTCGGGTTCACCCTGATGTGGCAGACCTCGCAGACCATCAACTTCGCGCAAGGCGAGTTCGTGATGCTGCCGGCATTTCTGATGCTGGCGGCCATGAATGCCGGTGCGCCGTTCTGGCTCGCCATCATCATCGGGATCATCCTGTCGATGCTCCTGCTTGGGCTGGCGTTCAAGATGCTGCTGGTGGACCCGATGCTGCGCCATGGCGTGCTGCCGCTGGCGATCGCGACCATGGCCCTGTCGACCGGGATCAAGGAGGCAGTGAGGCAGTTCTATTCCGCGGAGGCGTCGCCCTTTCCGTCGATCGTGCCCACCAGTGACGTGTCGGTCCTGGGGCACGTCGTTTCATTGCAGAGCGTCGGCGTATTCATCGTGGCGATCCTTGCCGTGATCGGCCTGACGGCGCTGCTCAATCGCACCTCGCTCGGCCACCAGATGCAGGCGGCGGCGCAAAACCCGACCGTGGCGCGCATCATCGGCATTCCCGTTGAGCGCATGATCCTGCTGACGTTCCTGATCAATGCTGCGTTGGTCGCGCTGGCGTCGCTGCTGATCACGCCGATCTATCTCGCCAAATTCTCCAGCGGCGAGGTTCTCGGCCTGGCGGCCTTCGTCGCCGCGATCGTCGGCGGCTTCAACCAGGTGCGCGGCGCAATCGCCGGAGGGCTGTTGATCGGCGTGCTCGACAATCTCTCGGCAGCCTACGTGTCGACGCAGTATCGCGCCGCGGTGCCGCTGCATCTTTCTGATCGTCGTCATCCTGTTCCGCCCGCAAGGCCTTCTGGGCCGCGCGGAGGAGCGCACGGTATGAGCCGGAGCGGCAGATATCTTCGCCTTGTCGCAGGGCTCGTGGTGATCGCGGTCCTGATCGGGATCCCGGTTCATTTCAGCCGCTACGGCCTGTTCATCCTCAGCCAATGGGCTGTCATGACTATCGCAGCGATGGGACTGAACCTGACCTTGGGCTATGCCGGCCAGGTGTCGCTGGCGCAGGGCGCGTTCGTCGGCATCGGCGCCTATGCGAGTGCGATCCTGACCACCCACGGCTGGCCGCTGCCGGCCGGGATCGCGGTTGCGATCGTCGCAAGCTTCGTGGTCGGCTGGCTGCTGGGCTATCCGGCGCTGCGGGTGCAGCATCACTATCTCGCCTTCGTCACGCTTGCCTTCTCGACCCTGGCGTTCCTGGTGTTTCGCAACGAGAGCTGGCTCACCGGCGGCATCTACGGCATCAGCAACATCCCGCGGCCGCATATCTTCGGTTTAGCAACGACCAAGCCGCTGCCGTTCTACTATCTCTGCCTCGGCTCGCTCGCCATCGTGTCGCTGGCGCTGTGGTGGCTGATCCGCTCGCCCTGGGGCCGCGCCTTCGTGGCGCTGCGCGAGAACCCGCTGCGGGCGCAGTCGCTCGGCATCGATACCCGCCGCTACACGCTGATGGCGTTCGCCATCGGCTCGGCGCTCGGCGGCGTGGCCGGCGCGCTCTATGCGCCGCTCACGCAGTATATCGACCCGGTCCCGTTCAACTTGTCGCTCTCGCTCGATCTTCTGATGATGGTGATCGTCGGCGGCTCCGGCTTCTTCTTCGGCCCGTTCCTCGGCGCGATGATCGCCGTGCTGCTGCCGGAATGGCTGCGCTTCACCCAGGGCTATTACCTGATGCTCTATGCGCTCGCCGTGATCCTGCTGCTGATCTGGTCGCCGACCGGAATCCTCGGCATCCTCGATCGCAATCTCGCCGATCGCCGTGCCAGGCGCGCATCCGCGTTGCGCGCCGCCAGCGCATCCTCGCTGGAGCCGGTGCAATGAGCGCGGTGCTCGAAGTCACAGAGATCAGCAAGCGCTTCGGCGGCATCACGGCAGTCGACGGCGTCAGCTTCGACGTCCGCGAGGGCGAAATCCTTGGCCTGATCGGTCCGAACGGCTGCGGCAAGTCGACCTTGTTCAACTGCATCCTGGGCCAGCTCATACCGAGCGGCGGCGAGGTCAAGGTCGACGGACGTACCGTCACCGGCATGCGTCCATCCGAGCTGAACAGGCTCGGCGTCAGCCGCACCTTCCAGCTGCTGCAGGTGTTTCCGAAACTGTCGGTGCGCGAAAACCTGATCCTGGCCGGCCAGGAGCATCAAGGCACGATGGCCTCGCGGCTGTTCGGCCGCTCCGATGCCGGCCTGACGGAGGCCGCCAACCAGATGATCGGCTTCTTCAAGCTCGACCACCTCGCCGACCGAGCCGGCCGGCGGCCTGTCCTATGGCCAGCAGAAACTGCTCGATGCCGCCATGGCCTTCATGGGCGGACCGCGGCTGGTGCTGCTCGACGAGCCCGCCGGCGGCGTCAATCCGTCGATGCTGTCAGATCTCAAGGAGCGGCTGGTTGCGATCAATCGCGAGCGGCGTGCCACCTTCGTCGTGATCGAGCACAACATGGAATTCGTGATGTCGCTCTGCTCGCGCGTCCTGGTGATGGCGGAGGGCAGGGTGCTGGCGATGGGGCGGCCCGACGAGATCCGCGCCAACCCGGCCGTGATCGACGCCTATCTCGGACATTGAGGAGGGATCAGGCCGTGAGCGACAACATTCTCACCGTTCAGAACCTCGTCGGCGGCTACGGCAAGATGACGATCCTCAACGGCACCAGTTTCTCGGTCCCGCGGGCCGCCATCACCACCGTGATCGGCCCGAACGGCGCCGGCAAGTCGACGGTGTTCAAGGCGATCTTCGGCCTGTTGAAGCTGCGCGAGGGCAAGGTCGTCCTGAAGGACCGGGACATCACGGGCCTGAGCCAGCGCGCGCTGCTCAATGCCGGCATCTGCTACGTGCCGCAGGGACGCAACATCTTTCCTGAGCTGTCGGTGCGGCACAATATCGAGCTCGGCGGCGTCGCAGCCGCGCGCGGCACGGATGTCGCCGCCCGGATCGAAGCTGCGCTCGCGCTGTTTCCGGCGTTGCGGCGCAAAGCGGCGCAGCAGGCCTCGACCTTGTCGGGCGGCGAGCAGAAGCAGCTCGAGATCGCCCGCGCGCTGCTGCTCGATCCGCAACTGATCCTGATCGACGAGCCGTCCATCGGGCTGTCGCCGCTGATGGTGCAGCAGACATTCAAGATCCTGCAGGACCTGCGCGACCGCGGCGTCTCCGTCCTGATGATCGAGCAGAACGCGCGCGCGGCGCTGCAGATCTCCGACTATGCCATCGTGCTCGAGCTCGGCCGCACCCGGATCGCCGACACCGCGAAACAGGTGCTGCACGATCCGCGCATCGGTCAGCTGTTCCTCGGCGGCGTCATGGAAGAGACGACGGCATGACTGAGTGCCCGGGCGCGATCGTATAGCGCCGCCGCTTCTTCAAGCGGCCGCGGAAGGCCTATGATCACCATCCAGCGCTTACCACGAAGGACGGGTGCGACATGAACAAGACAGGCGATGTCGATCGTGTCTGGGACATCATCGAAAAGGTCGGTGTCTGCATGCTGACGACGCAATTCCCGGGCGGGCTACGCGCGCGCCCGCTCGAAGCAAGGCCCGACCGCGAGGCCGGCGTGCTTTTCTTCGTAACGGATGTTCACAGCCCGAAGGAGGATGAGATCGCGTCCAATCCCGATGTCGGCATCGTTTTCATCGATCAGGACGACAAAGCCTACCTGTCGATCACAGGCCGCGCATCCGTCTTGCGGGACATCGAGAAGACGAAGGCGGTCTGGCGGAAAACCGATGAGGTGTGGTGGCCTGACGGTCCGAGCAGTCCGGACGTGAGCTTGCTCCGGATCGAACCAGTCACGGCCGAATTGTGGGATGGACCGGCGAGCCAAGCCGTCATCGCCTTTGAGTTCGTCAAGGCGAGGTTGACCGGGCAAGAGCCGAAGCTCGGCCAAAATCGCAAGTCGACCATCAAGATGTGAGCGAGCGCTCAACCTCGAGCCGGCGCTGCGATATCAGTATCGGTCTGAAGATGTGGCGATCCCAGCAGGACTCGAACCTGCAACCCGCGGAGTAGAAATCCGCTACTCTATCCAGTTGAGCTATGGGACCGTCTGGCATTCCGGTGAACCGGGGTTCCCGGCCCGCCGATCTATAGCACCGGTCATATGAAAAATCTTCTCATCCGCCAAGATGATCCGAACCGGAATTCGTCGCCAGACGACAAAGCGGACGAGGGGGGTATCGCGGGTGCTTCCTCTCGGCCTGGCGGGCCCGGATAAGCCGCTCCGCGGGGTCCTAAGGTCCGACGGCAGACCGCCATGTCATATTGGACATATTGCAATTTTCGCATGCGCTGCCACACACAAATCACCATTTCGCGCCCAGCTTTGCCCGAATCTGCAACGACGCGGACGTTCATCCGCGCCTCCAGGGAGCTTTTCATGATCGGTCTGGTTCGTGCCGCCGTCCTCACGGCCGCGCTCGTGCTTGGTCTCGCCTCGGCCCAGGCGGCCGACAAGGCGTTCAGGCGGGACGATCTGGCCGATGCCGCCATCAAGCTCGAAGCCCAGATCAAGACCGAGGCCGGACCGGTGGCAAAGCCGGTCGCCACCTTGCGCAACGATGCCGACGCCGCGCTCCGGCGAGGCGACTTCCCCGCCGCCTTGCAGGTACTGGGGCAGATCGCGGCGTCCGCGCCGGAGGATTCCTCCAACTGGCTGCGGCTGGCCCGCACCATCTTCTTCCAATTGTCGTCCAGCGCGTCCGCTTTCCAATCGCTGATCAATCCATCCGAGCGGACCGCCTTGCTGGAACGCGCCTCCACCGCGGCCTATATCGCCTATCAGCGCGCCGGCAATGCCGGCGAGGAGGCCGAGGCGCTGGCCGTGCTCGGGCGGTCGCTGTCGGAGCGCAAGCTGTGGCGGCCGGCGCTGGATACGCTGCGCATGTCGCTCGACCTGCGCGAGGTGGCGGATGTGCGCGGCCAATATGAACGGCTGCGCGACGAGCACGGCTTCAGGCTGCTCGATTACACCGTCGATTCCGACGCGGCGAGCCCGCGCGCCTGCTTCCAGTTCTCCGAGGACCTCGCCAAGCGCACCGATTTCACTCCGTTCGTGGCGCTGGCCGGCACCGACAAGCCGGCACTGTCGAGCGAGGACAGGCAGCTCTGCGTCGAAGGGCTGAAGCACGGCGAACGCTACAACATCAATCTGCGCGCCGGCCTGCCGTCGACCGTGAAGGAGACGCTGCCGAAATCGGCCGAGTTCAACATCTATGTCCGCGACCGCAAGCCGTTCGTGCGCTTCACCGGCAAGGCCTATGTGCTGCCGCGCACCGGACAGAAAGGCATTCCGCTGGTCAGCGTCAACACGCCGGCGGTCAATGTCAACGTCTACCGCATCGGCGACCGCAACCTGATCAACACCGTCATCGATAGCGACTTCCAGAAACCGCTGAGCTCCTACCAGATCGACAGCCTCGGCAATGAGCGCGGCATGAAGGTGTGGTCGGGCGAGATCGCCACCGCCATGACCTTGAACGAGGACGTCACCACTGCGTTTCCGGTCGACGAGGCGCTCGGGCCATTGCAGCCTGGCGTCTATGTCATGACCGCGGCGGCCAAGGGCCCTGCGGCCAGTGGTGACGACGACAGCCAGTTTGCCACGCAATGGTTTATCGTGTCCGATCTCGGCGTGGCCGCGTTCTCCGGAAACGACGGCATCCATGTGTTCGTCAACTCGCTGGCCTCGACGCAAGCCGTTCGCGCATGCCGAGGTGCGGCTGATCGCGCGCAACAACGAGATCCTGGCGACGCGCAAGACCGACGACGCCGGCCACGTGCTGTTCGAGGCAGGGCTCGCGCGGGGCGAGGGCGGGCTATCGCCGGCGATGCTGACGGTCACGGACGACAAGACCGACTATGCCTTTCTCAGCCTGAAGACACAGGCCTTCGACCTCTCCGATCGCGGCGTCGCCGGGCGCGCGGCGCCGCCGGCTGCAGATGCGTTCGTCTATGCCGAGCGCGGCGTCTATCGCTCCAACGAGACCGTCTATCTCACCGCGCTGCTGCGCGACGGGCAGGGCAATGCGCTCACCGGCACGCCGCTGACGCTGGTGGTCGAGCGTCCCGATGGCGTCGAATATCGTCGCGCCACGCTGGCCGACCAGGGCGCCGGCGGGCGCACGCTCGCCGTGCCGCTCAATTCGGCGGTGCCGGCCGGCACCTACCGGGTGCGCGCCTTCACCGATCCGAAGGGAGCATCCGTCGGCGAGACCACCTTCATGGTCGAGGACTACATTCCCGAGCGGCTGGAGTTCGACGTCTCGTCCAAGGACAAGCTGATCAAGGCGGACGCGCCGGTCGAGGTGAAGGTCGACGGCCATTTCCTCTATGGCGCGCCGGCCTCCGACCTGCAGCTCGAAGGCGACATGCTGGTGACCAAGGCCGACGCGCGGCCCGGCTTCCCCGGCTATCAGTTCGGCGTCGCCGATGAAGAAACCGCCTCCAACGAACGCACGCCGATCGAGGACCTGCCGCAGACCGACGACAAGGGCGCGGCGACCTTCCCGGTCAGCCTGCCCAAGCCGCCGGCCTCGACCCAGCCGCAGGAGGCGCAGATCTTCATCCGCATGGCGGAGAGCGGGGGCCGCGCGGTCGAGCGCAAGCTGACGCTGCCGGTGGCGCCGACCGCGTCGCAGATCGGTATCAAGCCGGCGTTTTCCGGCGGCAATCTCGGCGAGGGCGAGAAGGCGGAGTTCGACGTCGTGTTCGTCTCGCCCGAGGGCAAACAGCTCGCCCGCAGCGGGCTGCGCTACGAGCTGATGAAGATCGAGTCCCATTATCAATGGTATCGGCAGAACTCCACCTGGGACTATGAGCCGGTCAAGACCACCAGCCGCGTTGCCGATGGTGACGTGACCGTCACTGCCGACAGGCCGGCGCATATCGCGCTGAACCCGCAGGCCGGCCGCTATCGCCTCGATGTCAAATCGTCAGACGCGGACGGGCCGATCACCTCGGTGCAGTTCGATGTCGGCTGGTATTCCGACGGCAGCGCCGATACGCCGGATTTGCTGGAGACCTCGATCGACAAGCCGCAATACGCGTCCGGCGACACCATGATTGTGACGGTGAATGCGCGCACCGCCGGCAAGCTCACTGTCAACGTGCTCGGCGACCGGCTGCTGACGACGCAAAGCGCCGATGTCAAGGAAGGCACCAATCAGGTCAAGCTCACGGTCGGCAAGGACTGGGGCACCGGCGCCTATGTGGTCGCGACCTTGCGCCGGCCGCTCGACACGTCGGCGCAGCGCATGCCGGGCCGTGCCATTGGGCTGAAATGGTTCGGCATCGACAAGGCGACGCGGACCTTGGCCGTGAACCTTTCGCCGCCGGCGCTGGTGCGGCCGGGCTCGGCGCTGAAGATCCCGGTCAAGATCGGCGGGCTCAATCCGGGCGAGGACGCCAAGATCGTGATCGCCGCCGTCGACGTCGGCATCCTCAACCTGACCAACTACAAGCCGCCGGCGCCGGACGATTATTATCTCGGCCAGCGCCAGCTCTCGGCCGAGCTGCGTGATCTCTACGGCCAGCTGATCGACGGCATGCAGGGCACCCGTGGCCAGATCAGGTCCGGCGGCGATGCCGGTGCGCGCCGAGCTGCAGGGCAGCCCGCCGACCCAGAAGCCGCTGGCGCTGTATTCCGGCATCGTCACGGTCGGCGCCGACGGCACGCGCGGAGGTGAGCTTCGACATTCCGGAGTTCGCCGGCACGGCGCGCGTCATGGCGGTGGCCTGGAGCGCGACCAAGCTCGGCCGCGCCAAGGTCGACGTCACCGTGCGCGATCCCGTGGTGCTGACTGCGACCCTGCCGCGCTTCCTGCTATCGCGGGGATCACGGCACGCTGAATTTCGATCTCGACAACGTCGAAGGATCGGCCGGCGACTACAAGATCGCCGTCAAGGCCAGCGGGCCGGTGAAGGTGGCGGGCAACCCGTCGATCATCATGAAGCTCGATGCGCACCAGCGCTCGACCTCCACGCTCGGGCTCGATGCCAGCGGCACCGGCACGGCGCAGTTCGATGTCGATATCTCCGGACCGACGGCATGGCGCTTGGCGCGGCACTATCAGCTCGACGTCAAGCCGGCAACGCAGGTGCTCGCGCGGCGCTCGGTCCGCACGCTGGCGAAGGGACGAAAGCCTGACCTTGTCAGGCGACATGTTCTCAGAGCTGGTGCCGGGCACCGGCACGGTGTCGGTCTCAGCGAGCCTGTCGAGCGCGCTGGATGCGGCGACGATCCTGAAGGCGCTCGATCGTTATCCTTATGGCTGCTCGGAGCAGATCACCAGCCGCGCCATGCCGCTGCTCTATGTCAACGAGCTCGCGGCCGGTGCGCATCTGGCGATGGATACCGATCTCGACCAGCGCATCAATGATTCGATCGAGCGGCTGCTGGCCCGCGAGGGCTCGAACGGCTCGTTCGGGCTATGGTCCGCCGGCGGCGACGATCCCTGGCTCGATGCCTACGTCACGGATTTCCTGACCCGCGCCCGCGAGAAGGGCTTTGCGGTGCCGGACGTGCTGTTCAAGAGCGCGCTCGACCGTGTCAGGAATTCGGTCGTCAACGCGCAGGAGCCGGAGAAGGACGGCGGCCGCGATCTCGCCTACGGGCTCTATGTGCTGGCGCGCAACGGCACGGCGCCGATCGGCGACCTGCGCTATCTCGCCGACACCAAGCTCGACAATCTCGCAACGCCGATCGCGAAGGCGCAGCTTGCCGCCGCGCTCGCGCTGGTCGGCGACCGCGCGCGCGCCGAACGTGTCTATGCGGCAGCGGCCGACAGCCTGGCGCCGAAGCCGGTGCTGGTGTTCGGTCGCACCGACTATGGCTCGGATCTGCGCGACGCGGCGGCGCTGGTGTCGCTGGCGGGCGAGGGCAATGCGCCGAAGGCGACGCTGACCCAAGCCGTGATGCGCGTCGAGGCCGCGCGCGGGCTGACGCCCTACACCTCCACGCAGGAGAACGCCTGGATGGTGCTGGCAGCGCGCGCGCTCGCCAAGGAGAATCTTGGCGCTCGATGTTGACGGCCAATCGGTCAAGACCGCGCTCTATCGCAGCTATCGTGCGAGCGAGGTCGATAAGCCCTTGAAGATCACCAACACCGGCGATGCGCCGGTGCAGGCGGTGGTGTCGGTCTCCGGCTCGCCACTGACGCCGGAGCCGGCGGCGTCGAACGGCTTCAAGATCGAGCGCAGCTACTTCACGCTCGACGGCAAGCCGGCCGATATCAGCAAGGCCAGGCAGAACGACCGTTTCGCCGTGGTGCTGAAGATCACCGAGGCGAAACCGGAGTTCGGCCATATCATGGTGACGGACTATCTGCCCGCCGGGCTCGAGATCGACAATCCGAGCCTGGTGTCGTCGGGCGACAGCGGCACGCTGGACTGGATCGAGGACGGGCAGGAACCGGTCAACACCGAGTTCCGCGATGACCGCTTCACCGCGGCCGTCGACCGCGCCGCCGAATTCCAAGGCGGTGTTCACCGAGGCCTATATCGTGCGCGCGGTGACGCCCGGCAAGTACGTTTTGCCGCAGGCCACCGTCGAGGACATGTACAATCCGTCGCGCTATGGTCGGACCGGGACGGGATCCGTGGAGGTCCGCGCGGCAAAATGAACGAAGTTGAGACGAGCTGCGGTGGGACGGATGGGCCGGTGCCACATGCTCCGTCATGCCCGGGCTTGACCCGGGCATCCACGTCTTTCTTTTCTGTCCGCAAAGGCGTGGATGGCCGGGACAAGCCCGGCCATGACGGCGGGAGATGGCGCGGCGTACAACGGCTGACGGCGATCGCGGCTGTATTCTTTGTTGCTGTGACGGCGGTCGCCGCTGCTTGGATCATCTCTCTCGGTCCGCCGCCGCTGGCAGAGGCAAAAGCGGTCTCGACCACGATCGTCGATCGCAACGACAAGCTGTTGCGCGCCTATGCGATGGCCGACGGCCGCTGGCGGCTGCCGGTCGACGCCAGCAAGGACGTCGATCCGACCTATCTGAAGCTGTTGTTCGCCTATGAGGACCAGCGCTTCTACGATCATCACGGCGTCGACCCGCGGGCGCTGGCGCGCGCCGCGCTCCAGCTCGCGACCCGCGGCCACATCGTGTCCGGCGGCTCGACCATCACCATGCAGTTGGCGCGGCTGATCGAGCCGCGGCAGCGGCGCTCGCTGCATTTCAAGCTGCGCCAGATCGTGCGCGCGCTCGAAATCGAGCACGTGATGAGCAAGGATGAGATCCTCGATCTTTATCTGACGCTCGCGCCCTATGGCGGCAATCTCGAAGGCATTCGCGCCGCGTCGATCGCCTATTTCGGCAAGGAGCCGAAGCGGCTGTCGTTGGCGGAAGCAGCGCTGCTGGTCGCGCTGCCGCAGTCGCCGGAAACGCGGCGGCTCGATCGTCACCCGAAGGCTGCCAAGGAGGGCCGCGACCGCGTGCTCGATCGCATGGTCGCCGAGCAGGTGATCTCGCAGCAGGACGCCGACCAGGCGAAGGCGCAAGCCGTGCCGCGCTATCGCAAGCCGTTGCCGATCCTGGCGCCGCATGCTGCCGACGAGGCAGCGGCCGCGATCAAGGATCAGCCGGTGATCAAGCTGACGCTCGACGCGTCCTTGCAGAAGGTGCTGGAGCCGCTGGCGCATGATCGCGCCGTGGCGCTGGGCCCGAGCGTCTCGGTCGGCATCATCGTGGTCGACAATGCGAGCGGCGACATCCTCGCCCATGTCGGCTCGGCGGATTATTTCGACGAGCGGCGGGCAGGGCAGGTCGACATGACTCGCGCGGTGCGCTCGCCCGGGTCGACCTTGAAGCCGTTCATCTATGGCCTCGCCTTCGAGGACGGCTTCGTGCATCCGGACAGCCTGATCGAGGATCGCCCGGTGCGCTTCGGCTCCTATGCGCCGGAGAATTTCGACATGACCTATCAAGGCACGGTGCCGGTACGCAAAGCACTGCAGTTCTCCCTGAACGTGCCGGCGATCGTGCTGCTGGATCGGGTGGGCGCCAGCCGGCTGTCGTCGCGCTTGAAGCAGGCCGGCGCCAATCTGCTCCTGCCGAAGGACGAGGTGCCGGGGCTGGCGATGGGGCTCGGTGGCGTCGGCATCACCTTGCAGGACCTGGCGATGCTGTATGCCGGCCTGCCGCGGCTCGGCACCACCAGGCCGCTGCGCGAGATCATGAGTGCGAGTGATGCGCGTGAGCCGTTGCGGCTGATGGACCAAGTCGCCGCCTGGCAGGTCGGCAACGTGCTGCTCGGCAGTCCCCCGCCGGAAAATGCCGTGCGCAACCGCATCGCCTTCAAGACCGGCACCAGCTACGGCTATCGCGACGCCTGGTCGGTCGGCTTCGACGGCCGCATCACGATCGGCGTCTGGGTCGGGCGACCCGATGGCGCGCCGGTTCCCGGCCTGATCGGCCGCGTGGCCGCAGCTCCGATTCTGTTCGACGCGTTTGCGCGCACCGGCAAATTGCCGGTGCCGCTGCCGAAGGCGCCGAAGGGCGCATTGATCGCCGGCAATGCCAAGCTGCCGCTGCCGCTCAAGCGGTTCCGCCCGCTGGGCGAGCTGGTACGGATGGGCTCCGATCGGGCGCCGCACATCCAGTTCCCGCTCAACGGCTCGCGCATCGCTGTCGATCGCAGCGATGGAACCGACGGCGCGGCGATGCCGGTCAAAGTGTCCGGCGGCGTGCTGCCGCTGACCATGATGGTGAACGGACTTTCGGTCGGCGAGATCGACAGCCGCCGCCAGCGCCTGATCGATCCGCCTGGGCCAGGCTTTGCGCGTCTGACCGTCATCGACGCCACGGGCGCGGCGGACACAGTTGTGGTCAGAATTCAGTGAGAATTCGCTAAGCGGTTGTCGACATGGTGGTTTCAGCGTATGCGGAACCCCATGGTTGAGACCTATACCCGCCCCCGATTTGGAGAGCCGCGCGAGCCGAAAAACCTGGTGAATCCGGGCAATCGGCTGGTGCGGATGATCGACGCCGTCACCGTCAGCCATCTGCGCGCTGTCGCATTCCTGATCCTCTGCGGGTTCCTGTTGTTCCTGCCAGGCTTCTTCAACATTCCGCCCGTCGATCGCGACGAGGCGCGCTTCGCGCAAGCGACCAAGCAGATGATCGAGGCCGGCGACTATGTCGACATCCGCTTCCAGGATGACGTGCGCTACAAGAAGCCGGTCGGCATTTATTGGCTGCAAGCGGCCGCGGTGAAGACGGCCTCGGCGCTGCATCTGCCGCGCGCGCAGCTGCGCATCTGGGTCTATCGCATTCCGTCGCTGATCGGTGCGATCGGCGCGGTGCTGCTGACCTATTGGACGGCGCTCGCCTTCGTCACGCGGCGCGGCGCCGTGTTCGCGGCGCTCCTGATGTGTTGCTCGGTGCTGCTGGGAGTCGAGGCGCGGCTCGCCAAGACCGACGCGATGCTGCTGCTTACCGTGGTCGCCGCGATGGGCGCGCTGGCGCGGGTCTATCTGTCCTGGCAGCGCGGCGAGGATCCCGAGCACCCGCCCTGGAGCTGGCCTGCGATCTTCTGGACCGCGCTCGCCGGCGGCATCCTGCTCAAAGGACCGCTGATCCTGATGTTCGCCGGTCTTGCCATCATCTCGCTTGCGATCATGGATCGCGGCGCCAGTTGGCTGTGGCGACTGCGGCCGCTCTGGGGCCTGATGTGGATGCTGGTGCTGGTGCTGCCGTGGTTCGTGGCGATCTATCTGCGCGCCGGCGATGCCTTCTTTGCCGATTCCGTCGGCGGCGACATGCTCAGCAAGCTCTCGGCGCAGGAGTCCCACGGCGCGCCGCCCGGCGTTTATCTGCTGTTGTTCTGGATCACGTTCTGGCCCGGCGCGCCGCTCGCCGCAATGGCGGCGCCCGCAGTGTGGCGGGCGCGGCGCGAGCCCGGTGCGCAATTTCTGCTGGCTTGGCTGGTTCCGTCGTGGATCGTGTTCGAAGCCGTCCTCACCAAATTACCGCACTATGTGCTGCCGCTATATCCGGCGATCGCGATCCTCACGATCGGCGCGCTGGAGCGACGCGTGCTGTCGCACTCCTGGCTCAGACGTGGTGCCGCGTGGTGGTTCGCGATTCCCGCGATCGCCTCGCTGGTCGCCGTGATCGGGGCCATCATCGTAACCCGCCAGCCGGTCTTCATTGCCTGGCCGTTCGTGGCGGCGTCGCTGATCTTCGGTCTGTTCGCGTGGTGGCTCTATGATGAGAGCCGCGCCGAGCGGTCGCTGCTCAATGCAGCCGTCGCGGCCCTGTTCCTGGCCTTCACGGTCTATGGCGTGGTGCTGCCGTCGCTGCACCCGTTATTCCCGAGCGCGGAGATCGCGCGTGCCTTACGCAACGTCGTGTGTGTCGGACCGAAAGCTGCCGCCGCGGGATTCCAGGAACCGAGCCTCGTGTTCATGACCGGGACCTCGACCTTGCTGACCGACGGCTCGGGCGCAGCCGACTTCCTCAACCAGGGCACCTGCCGCTTTGCGCTGGTCGAGCAGCGGAGCGAGCGCAGCTTCGCCCAACGCGCCGAGGCCATCGGCCTGCGCTACAACGTCGCCAAGCGCATCGAGGGCTACAACATCTCGCAGGGGCGGCCGGTCTCGATTGCGATCTTCCGTTCGGAAGGCACCGAGTAGCATGAGTGCGCCGGAGGGCCTGTCGACCTCGGACGGCTACGGCGCACGGCTCGCGGCCACGACCTGGCAACCGCTGGTTCGGTTGCTGCGTCCGCCGCAAGTGCGCTCCGACGCCGAGGGCGCACGTCGGATATGGCGTCAGCTGCTTCTGCTTAACGGCATCGGGATCGTTCTGCGTCGTGCTGTTGATGGTTGGCCTCGACGCCACCGAAATTGGCCTGATGCCGGCACGTGGCACACCCAGCCTGTGGTGGGTGAAGATCCTGACCGATTTCGGCAAGGACGCTTATGTGCTGGGCCTTCTGGCCGTCGCGATCGTGGCGGTCGCGGTGGTTGCCCCGCTATCGCCGCAGGTGTCGCGCGCCCGTCTGTTCGAACTGGGCGCGCATGTTCAATTCCTGTTTTTGGCGGTGCTGATCCCGCTCGCCTGCACCGAGGTCCTGAAATGGGCTGTTGGCCGCGGGCGGCCGTTCGTCGGCGGCAAGGCCAACGCCTTCAACTTCCACCCATTCAACGGCACCGAGGCCTATTTCAGCATGCCGTCGGCGCATGCCGTGACCGCCTTTGCGCTGGCCTTCGCGGTCGCCGCGGTCTGGCCGCAGGCGAAGGTTCCGATGTACCTTTATGCAGTCGCGATCTGCGCGAGCCGGCTGGTGCTGCTGGCGCACCATCCGAGCGACGTGCTGGCCGGCGCCCTGATCGGGCTGAGCGGCGCGCTGGTCGTACGCACCTGGTTCGCCACGCGCCGACTGGGCTTTGCAATCGAGCCAGGCGGCCGAATCGTCCCGAATTGAGCCGTGCCACGGCGTTTGACGTCCGCCCCGCCTGACGTGAACTTCGAAAAAGAGCGCTGGGACAATAGCTTGCCTGGATTTTCTTGAGTCTGTCCTCCGCTAGAGTGGCGCTTCAAGAGACGGCCGATGTTGGCGTCAGAACACCTCTCAAAGGGGTTGATAGCGGGGCGTCCGCCCCATAATAAGCCCCTCGCGCTGCGCAGGGTGCAGAGATGCCCGCCAGATCCGCCACTCCCACCATGAGCGTTGCCTTGTCAGCCGATTCACCCGTGGCCGTTTCCATCGTTGTTCCCGTACGCAACGAGGCCGGCAATATCGCGCCGCTGATCGCCGAGATCGCGGCCGCGCTCGACGGCCGGTGGGCTTACGAGATCATCTACGTCAATGACGGCTCGACCGATGCGACGCCGGAACGCCTGGCCGAGGAGATGACGCGGCGGCCCAATCTGCGCGTGCTTCGCCACGAGAAATCCTCCGGCCAATCGGCGGCCGTGCGCAGCGGCGTGCGCGCTGCCCGCGGCGCCATCGTGGCCACGCTCGACGGGGACGGGCAGAACAACCCGGCGTTCCTGCGCGATCTGGTCGCGGCGATCGAGCAGGGCAACGGCCAGGTCGGCCTGGCCGCCGGCCAGCGCGTCGGCCGCAAGGACACTGGCTTCAAGAAATTCCAGTCGCGTTTTGCGAACAAGGTCCGCAACGCGATTCTGCATGACGGCACCCGCGACACCGGCTGCGGCCTGAAAGCCTTCCGTCGCGATGTGTTCCTGATGATGCCCTATTTCGATGGCCTGCATCGCTTCCTGCCGGCGCTGGTGCGCCGCGAAGGCTACGACATCGCCTATGTCGACGTGATCGACCGTCCGCGCCACTCGGGCGTGTCGAACTACGGCTTCTTCGACCGGCTGTGGATCGGGATCATGGATCTCGCCGGCGTCTGGTGGCTGATCCGCCGCAAGAAGCCAACTCCCGTTGCGACCGAGGTGAAGTGATGCTGATCGAATACGGCCAGGCGCTCGGCAACTATATCTACGACATCTTCGTCGCCAAATTCGATTTCTGGCTGGCGTTTGGCCTCGCCGCTCAGCTTTCGTTCGCAGCCCGCTTTCTTGTGCAATGGATCGCGAGCGAGCGCGCCGGCAAGAGCGTCGTGCCGATGGCGTTCTGGTTCTTCTCGATTGCGGGCGGCACGATGACGCTGATTTACGGCCTCGTGAAGCGGGAGCCGGTGATCATCCTCGGACAATTGCTGTCGAACATCATCTATGTTCGCAACATCATGCTGATCTTTAAGAGCAAACAGAACGCGTCGCAGACCCTCGATCGGTAGGGCGTGCCCAGGAGACGCCATCTGGTCAACGGGCGGCTCGATCATCTCACCGCGGCAGCAGATGCGGCCCCGATCGGGTTGGAAACTCGGTGGCGTGACCCTCAGCCGTCGTGACCTCCGCCACTGTTTCCCCGGCGGCATCCAGCACCGAATAGGCCACCGAGCACACATGCGAATGAATGCGCCTGAGGTCGCGCAGCACGTCCAGATGCAGTGACGTCGTCTCGATCGTCTCGGGGCGTCCTTCGCGCAGCCGATCCAGATGACGCTCGGTGGCAGCAAGTTCTGCGTTGCGCAGATTGGCTTTCTGCGCCAGCAGCGCGCGAGCCTGCGCGATATCGCCCGACATGAACACGCCGAAGGCGATCCGCAGGGAATTCATGATCTGCTTGTGAAAGTCCGATAGTTCTTCGGCGCCTTCCGGCGAGAACTGGAACCTGCGCTTGATCTTCTTGGTCGCAAGCTCGCTGAGATTCTTGTCGATGATATCGCCGATATGCTCGAGGTTGATGGCGAAAGAGATGATCTCCATCGCCCGCCGGCCCTCGCGCTCATCGAGGCTGCCGCGCGTCAGCTTGGTGATGTAGAGCTTGATCGCCTCGTCGAGCTCGTCGACGATATTGTCCATGCGCGAGACCTGATCGACCAGCGCGCGGTCATTGGTCATCATGGCAGCCATCACGTTGCGCAGCATCTGCTCGACGGTATCGCCCATCCGCAACGTCTCCCGCGCAGCATCGGCGAGCGCCAGCGACGGCGTCTCCAGTGCCGTCTCGTCCAGATAGCGCGGACGCGCGGGATCGGCGTCGCGCGCGCGCTCGGGAAACAGCCGCTCCAGCAGCCGTGCCACGCCGTCGAGCGGACCGATGAAGATCAGGGCAGTGCCGAGATTGAACGCCACATGGAAGCCGGCGATCAGCCTCGCCAGATCGGGCTCGATCGTCTGCCCATATCGGCTCAGCACGGGCAGGAACGGGGCGACCAGTGCCACGCCGATCACACGGTTGAGCAGGTTGCCGACGGGCAGGCGGTAGCTCGCCGGATTGTCGCGCCGTGCGCCTTCGAACACCGGATTGATCGCGCTGCCGAGATTGGCGCCGAGCACCAGCGCGAGCGCCGTCTCCGCCGGAACGAAATGCGCGTAGGCCAGCGACATGATCAGGAGCACGCTGGCGACGCTGGAATGAACGATCCAGGTGATCGCCGCGCTGATGAAGATGCACAGCACGACATCGTCGGTGATTCCTTCCATGACGATGCGCAGGCCGGGCGCCTGCTCGGCTGGCGCCAGCGTATCGAGCAGAATGTGCAACGACAGCAGCATCAGGCCGAGGCCGATGCACACCCGACCGATATCCTTGATGCGCGAGCGCGGTCCCTGGCGGAAGGCCACGAGTCCGACGATGAAGAGCACCGGCGCCACGGCGGCGATATTGAACGACAGCACCTGCACGATCAGCGTGGTGCCGACATTGGCGCCGAGCATGATCGCCAGCGCCGGCACCAGCGCCACCAGGCCTTCGGCGGCGAACGAACTCGTGATCAATGCGGTCGCGGTGCTGCTCTGGAGCAGCGCGGTCAGCCCGACTCCGGCGGCGAGCGCGCTGAAGCGGTTGCTCAACGTCTTCGCCAGCAGCGTTCGCAGATTGGGACCGAAGGCGCGCAGAATCCCGCTGTGGACCATGTGCAAGCCCCACAACAGCAACGCTACGCCACCCATCAGGTCGAGCAGAACCATCGTTCCCATCGGCTTTCATCCGCAAAGATGCAAAGCTAACGTCAACCGTCAGGGGATCAATGCCTTATCGGGCAATCGGTCCCGATTTTTGCGCAGAAGAGTCGCAGCGCGAATCCGCCTCACGCCGCATTGAACGCCGCAAAGCCCTTCTCGAAATCGGCCTTCAGGTCCTCGACATTCTCAAGTCCGATATGCAGCCGCAGAGCCGGGCCGCCGGGCGTCCATTTGGTCGCGGTGCGATACTCGTTGCAGTCGAACGGAATCGCGAGGCTCTCGAAGCCGCCCCAGGAATAGCCCATGCCGAACAGCTTCAGCGTATCGAGCAGGGCGTCGACAGCCTTTTGCGGCTTCGGCTGCAGCACGATGCTGAACAGGCCGGAGGCGCCAGTGAAGTCGCGTTTCCAGATCGCATGTCCTGGATCGCTCTCCAGTGCGGGATGCAGCACGCGAATCACTTCGGGCCGGTTCGAGAGCCAGCTGCGCCATCTCCAGGCCCGAGCGGTGATGCTGCGCAAGGCGCACCGACAAGGTTCGCAGTCCACGCAGCGCCAAGAACACGTCATCCGGGCCGGCGCAGACGCCGAGCAGCCGGATGCCCTCTGATATCAGCGGCCACGCCTTGGCGTTGGCCGAGATGGTGCCGAACATGATGTCAGAATGGCCGCCGATATATTTGGTCGCCGCCTGGATGCTGATATCGACGCCGAGTTCGAGCGAGCGATGATAGAGCGGCGTCGCCCAGGTGTTGTCGTCGATGACCAGCGCGCCATGGGCGTGGGCGACCGATGCGATCGCGGGAATGTCCGGCATCTCGAAGGATTGCGAGCCGGGCGCTTCGACCATGATCGCGCGTGTGTTCGGCTTGAGCAGTTGCTCAATTCCTGTGCCGATCAAGGGATCGAAATAGGTGGTCTCGACGCCGTAACGCACCAACAGGCCGTTGCAGAAATTTCGCGTCGGACGATAGACGTTGTCACAGACCAGCAGATGATCGCCGGACTTGAGCACGGCGAGCAGCGTGGTCGAGATCGCAGCTAATCCGGATGGTGCCAGCCCGACGCCGGCGCATTGCGGACCTTCCAGCGCCATCAGCGTTTCCTGCAGCGCCTTGGTGGTCGGCGTGCCGTGGCGGCCGTACTGGAATTCGCCGCGATGTGCATGCAGATCGTCGGCGGTCGGGTACAGCACCGTGGAACCATGGACGACCGGCGGGTTGACGAAGCCGTATTGCGCCTTGGTGTCCCGGCCGGCGGTCACCAACCGGGTCTCGGCGTTTTGCCGCACTGCCGCATCGCGGTCGTTCGAAGATGCCATTCGTTTGCCGTCTGTCAGGTGATGTAAATTCGCTTTGCAAGCGAGATTGTTAATAACAGGATGCAGAAGAGGGCCGTCAACCCCTTGACCCGGCCAGCCAGTCGTTCTGTGATGCGCATGCAATTCGATCGCTGCACGTTGAGGGGCCTGCCGCGATTTCCGTTTCATCCTGCAGGCGTGACGTCCGTACTTGGTACGGCGTTTGCAATGGCGGATTCAGGTCGGCCCGATCCACGCGCGTGATGATGTCAACGCTCACCGGACGACCTTGAAAGGCTGTGCCCATGAAACGCGTCTCTCTGGCCCTCTCCCTTGCCGTCGCGACGGCGATTGCTGCTCCCGGCGCCCACGCCGCGGACGTGCTCCAGGCGGTCAAGGATCGCGGAAAGCTGTCCTGCGGCGTCAGCCAGGGATTGCCGGGCTTCTCCAATCCGGACGACAAGGGCAACTGGACCGGCATCGACGTCGACGTATGCCGCGCCATCGCTGCGGCCGTCCTCGATGATCCGACCAAGATCGCATTCGTGCCGTTGAGTGCGAAAGATCGCTTCGCCGCGCTGCAATCGGGCGAGATCGACGTATTGTCGCGCAACACGACCTGGACGGTATCGCGCGACGACACCTATGGCCTCTTCACCGGCGTAACTTATTACGATGGTCAGGGCTTCATGGTGAAGAAGTCGCTCAAGGTGAACTCCGCGCTGGAGCTCAACAGCGCATCCGTCTGCGTTCAGACCGGCACCACGACCGAGCAGAATCTCGCCGACTACTTCAAGGCCAATAACATGAAGTATGAGGTGATCGCGTTCGCCGGCGCCGACGAGGCGATCAAGGCGTATGAGTCGGGGCGGTGCGACGTCTTCACCGACGACGTCTCCGGCCTCAATGCCCTGCGCCTCAAGCTCGCCAATCCCGCCGACCATGTCGTGCTGCCAGAGATCATCTCGAAAGAGCCGCTCGGTCCGATGGTGCGCTATGGCGACGACAAATGGTTCAACATCGTCAAGTGGACGCTGTTCGCCATGATCAATGCCGAAGAGATGGGCGTCACGCAGAAGAACGTCGACGAGATGGCCAAATCCGACAAGCCGGATCTGAAACGGGCCTTCGGCACCGACGGCAACCTGGGCGAACAGCTCGGCCTGACCAAGGATTGGTTCAGTCGGATCATCAAGGCGGTCGGCAATTACGGCGAGGTCTATGAACGCAACGTCGGCTCCGGCTCCAAGCTGCAGATTGCGCGTGGCTTAAATCAGCTCTGGAATAAGGGTGGAATCCAGTACGCGCCGCCGATCCGCTGATCGCACCGCCACAGGAGGCGCGGCGATGAGCATCGAGGCCAGGCAACCACCGCCGCAATACGAGCTGCGCCTGCGGCGTGCGCTCGGTGGAAAGGCGGGATGGAACGGCTTTGTCCTGCAGGTGCTGTTCGTCGCTCGCCATGGTCTGGGTCGGCTACGAGGTCATCGTCAACGCCCGCGCCAACCTCGATGCCCAGCACATCACGCCGGGCTTCAAGTTCCTCGACAACAATGCGGGGTTTGATATCAGTCAAACCCTGATCCCGTATTCGGGATCGGACAGCTACGCCCGTGTGCTGGCAGTCGGGCTGCTCAATACGCTGCTGGTCTCGGTGATCGGGATCGTGTTCGCCACCATCCTCGGCTTCATCGTCGCACTCGGGCGGCTGTCGTCGAACTGGCTGCTGTCGCGGGTGGCCGGCACCTATGTCGAGATCATCCGCAACCTGCCGCTGCTGTTCCAGATCCTATTTTGGTATATCGCCGTGCTCTCCGCACTTCCGCGCGCCGCGGCAGAGCATCTCGCTGTTCGGCGTCTTCTTTCTCAACGCGCGGGGCCTCATCATTCCGCGGCCGCTGGGCGAGTCCGGCTTGTTGCCATTCCTCGTGGCGCTGATCGTCGGTATTGCTGCCTCGATTGCGCTGCATGCCTATGCGCGGCGCGAGTTGTTCGTGAAAGGCCGGGTGCTCCGCATCTGGCCCTATGTCCTCGGTCTCCTGATTGGTCTGCCGCTCGTCACATGCATGGTGTTCGGTCGGCCTGTCGCCTTCGAGATGCCGGTGCTGAAAGGGCTTCAACTTCGCCGGGGGCACGAGCGTCATTCCGGAATTCGTGGCGCTGACCCTGGCACTGACGATGTATACGGCGGCGTTCATCGCCGAGGTGGTCCGCGCCGGCATTCTGTCGGTGCACAAAGGGCAGATGGAGGCCGGCCTGTCGCTGGGCCTCGGCCGCGGCACCGTGCTGCGCCTGATCGTGGTGCCGCAGGCGCTGCGCGTGATCCTGCCGCCGCTGACCAACCAGTATCTCAATCTGACCAAGAATTCGTCGCTGGCGGTCGCGATCGGCTATCCCGACCTGTTCTCGGTGTTCGCCGGCACCGCGCTCAACCAGACGGGCAGGCGATCGAGATCATCGCCATCACGATGGGCGTCTATCTCGCGCTGTCGCTGGTGACGAGCGCGATCATGAGCCTATATGGCTGGCGGCTCGGCAAGAGGCTCAATGCATGAAGAGATTTGGCGCATGAGTGATATCGCGGCAGAGTCCTTCATCCGCCGGGACCTCGTGGCCGAGCGCGCTGCACCGGTCAAGACCACCGGGGTGATCGGCTTCCTGCGCACGCGGCTCTTCAGTTCGCCGGGCTATGTGCTGCTGACCATCGTCAGCGCGCTGCTGATCTGGTTCACGGTCATTCCGGCGTTGCGGTTCCTGTTCGTCGATGCGGTCTGGCAAGGCCATGATCGCGAGGCCTGTCTGGCGCAGAATGCCGGTCATCCGGTCGGCGCCTGCTGGCCTTACATCGCCGCCAAGATGAATCAGTTCATCTACGGCTTCTATCCCGACGCCGAGCGCTGGCGGGTCAACCTGGTGTTCCTGCTGGGCGCCGTGCTGCTGTTGCCGCTGCTGATCCCGCGTCTGCCGGCCAAGAGCCTGAATGCCGGCTTGTTCTTCCTCGCATTTCCCGTGGTGGCGTTCTTCCTGCTGTACGGCGGCGGCCTCGCAGGCTTCGGTGTGAGCTGGGTGACCGGTTTGCTGCTGGCCTTCGCCGACAGCTTGATGAGCGCCGGCGATGGGTTGGTGCGCGCAGGCGTGAATGCGGCAGCCATCCATGCGCTGCTGTGGCCGGTCGCAGAGCTGATCGGGGTGCTGAACTGGCTGCGCGAACAGATCCTGACCGCGCGCCAGCCGGTGTGGATCGATTTCGCCATCACCACGCTCGTCGTCACGGCACTGGTCTTCTTCGTCGGCGGTGGGGCACGCGCCATCCGGGCGACGATCCGTACGCTCGTCACCTTCGCTGGCATCGGGATCGTGATCGCCGTGATGGGGCTCGACCATGGCGGCCTCCCTGCGGTCGATACCCGGTTATGGGGCGGGTTGCTGGTGACGCTTGTGGTCTCGGTGACCGGCATCGTCACCTCGGTGCCGATCGGGATTGCGCTCGCGCTCGGACGGCGCTCGACCATTCCGCTGATCCGCGTTTCCTCGATCGCGTTTATCGAGCTGGTGCGCGGTGTGCCGCTGATCACCGTGCTGTTCTTCGCAACCTACATGCTGCCGCTGTTCCTGCCCGGCAACATGCGCATCGATGGGTTGCTGCGCGCCCTGATCGGCGTGTCGCTATTTTCCGGTGCCTACATGGCCGAGGTGATCAGAGGTGGGCTGGCAGCGATTCCGCGCGGGCAGGGGGAGGCGGCGAACGCGCTCGGCCTGTCCTGGGGCAAGACCACGGCGCTGGTCGTGATGCCGCAGGCGCTGCGTCACGTCATTCCGGGCCTGGTCGGCTCATTCATCTCGTTGTTCAAGGATACGTCGCTGGTGTCGATCGTGGCGCTGTTCGACCTGCTCGGGATTCTCAAGGCCTCCTTCGCCGACCCGGTCTGGGCGACGCCGACCACCGCATATACAGGCTTCGCCTTCACCGGCATGATCTACTTCGCTTTCTGTTTTGGCATGTCACGCTATTCCCTGTTCGTCGAGCGCCGGCTGAACGCGCACCGGCGCAATTGAGTATGAGATCCATGACTGCAAACCCGATCGTCAGCATTTCCGGCCTCAACAAATGGTACGGCGACTTTCACGTTCTGCGCGACATCAACCTCACAGTCGGCAAAGGTGAGCGCATCGTGATCTGTGGGCCCTCCGGCTCCGGCAAGTCGACCCTGATCCGTTGCATCAATGCGCTGGAGGAATTCCAGGAGGGTGAGATTGTCGTCGACGGCATCGAGCTCGGTCCGAATCTGAAGCGGGTCGACGAGGTCCGCCGCGAGGTCGGCATGGTGTTCCAGAGCTTCAACCTGTTTCCGCATCTGACCGTGCTGGAGAACTGCACGCTGGCGCCGATCTGGGTGCGCAACATCCCGCAGAAGGATGCGGAAGCGAGCGGCGATGAAGTTCCTGGAGCGGGTCAAGATTCCGCACCAGGCCCAGAAATATCCGGGCCAGATGTCGGGCGGTCAGCAGCAGCGCGTTGCGATCGCCCGTGCGCTGACCATGAATCCGAAGGTGATGCTGTTCGACGAGCCGACCTCGGCGCTCGACCCGGAAATGGTCAAGGAGGTGCTCGACACCATGGTCGACCTCGCCAAGGAGGGCATGACCATGCTGGTCGTCACCCACGAGATGGGCTTTGCCCGCGAGGTCGCCAACCGCGTCGTGTTCATGGATGCCGGCCAGATCATCGAATCGCAATACGCCGCAGGAGTTCTTCGCGGCTCCGCAGCATGCGCGGTCGAAGCTGTTCCTGAGTCAGATCTTGAGATAGGCGAATGGCGAATAGGGAGTAGCGAGTAGGGGAAGAGAGCCTTTTGCTCGCTACTCGCCATTCGCTACTCGCGTTTATCAAACGAACGGCGGCTTGATGGTGCTGCGCGTCTCCAGCCAAGCCGGCACCGGCAGATTCTTCGAGCGCATGAACGCCGGATTGAACAGTTTCGACTGATAGCGGTTGCCGGAGTCGCAGAGGATGGTCACGATGGTCTTGCCGGGACCGAGCTGCTTGGCGAGCTGGATCGCGCCGGCGACGTTGATGCCGGTCGAGCCGCCGAGGCAGAGACCCTCGTGCTGCAGCAGGTCATAGATGATGCCGACGGCCTCCTCGTCGGAGATCAGGAAGGCCGTGTCGACCTTCGCCGTCTCGATCACAGGCGTCACCCGGCCGATGCCGATGCCTTCGGTGATGGAATCGCCTGATGTGGACTTGGCCTCGCCGTTCTTGAACCAGTTGTACATCGCAAAACCATGCGGATCGGCGCAGGCCGTGACGATGTCCTTGTTCTTTTCCTTCAGGTAGCGGCTGGTGCCGGCCAGCGTGCCGCCGGTGCCGACCGCCGAGACGAAGCCGTCGACCTTGCCGCCGGTCTGCTCCCAGATCTCGGGGCCGGTCGATTCGTAATGCGCCTTGGCATTGTCGAGATTATTCCATTGGTCGGCGAACAGAACGCCGTTCGGCTCGGTCTTGCGCAGTTCGTCCGCAAGCCTGCGTCCGACATGCTGGTAGTTGTTCGGATTGGAGAACGGCAGCACCGGCACCTCGACCAGCTCGGCCCCGCAGAGCCGCAGCATGTCCTTCTTTTCCTGGCTCTGCGTGTCCGGGATCACGATCAGGGTGCGGTAGCCGCGCGCTGCGGCGACGACGGCGAGCCCGATGCCGGTATTGCCGGCGGTCGCCTCGACCACGAGGCCGCCCGGCTTGAGATCGCCGCGCTTCTCGGCCTCCAGGATCATCCATTTGCCGGCGCGGTCCTTGACTGACTGGCCTGGATTCATGAATTCGGCCTTGCCGAGAATGGTGCAGCCGGTCGCCTTCGAGGCGTGCTCGAGCTTGATCAGGGGCGTGTTGCCGATCGCCTGGATGACATCGTTTCGAATGGTCATGTGCTGGTGTCCCGGTTCTTACATTCCTATCATAGGGTGGGGAACCGCTTTGCGCGAGCGTCTCTGCGCCAGCTGGCCGAAGATGCCCTCCGATGAGGAAATGTCCTGGGCTGGCCGAAGGTTTCGTTCGGAGTGGCCAGGGGTGTCCATGAAGGGTTTTGGCGCATGGCCGGAGCGACAGACAGGCGCGGACCATCGGCGAGAGATGAAATCTTGGTAAGATTTTCTATCGGATCCGCGGGTTTCCAAGAGCTGAAAGTCGGATAAAACGCGACAGATTTGTTGATTCCCACGGTCCGACATCGTCCGATGACGAGGCGATCCGCCGGGGACGAGGCGTCGGCAGGGCTGTCCGGCCGGTCACTTGGCGGGTAATGTGCGCCTAAGAGTTCGGGGAAGCATCACACCGGTGGCCATTCTGCAGATCGTCGAGGACGATAACCGCTGCGCGCGCCCGCATCGAGCCGTGCGACCCGCGGCTGCGCGCCTGTCGCCCTGCGGAGCACCGCAGTGAGCATGCTTCATGATGGCATTGCCGGCGGCGCGCGCGTCAGCTGTGAGGTCTTGCGCCGCGCCCTGCGCTGGTGTGTCGCAATCGCGCTCGCGGCAAGCTCGGCAGGCTGCCTGCTGAGCCAGGACATTCCAGATCCCGCCCTCGACATTCCCGGCCGCTACAAGGCGGCGGCCAATGCCGATTCGGTGGCCCCGCCGACGCTCGACTGGTGGCGTGGCTTCGGCTCCCATCAGCTCACCGAGCTGATGGAGGAGGCGCAGCGGGTCAATCTCGACATCGCAGCCGCCGTCGCCCGCTTCAAGCAGGCCGACGCCCTGGCGCGACAGGCGGGAGCCGCGCTGTTACCGAGCCTCTCCACGTCAGGCCAGGAGACCTATTCGCGAACCTCGGGCTCTAGCGCCAGCGGGCTCAGCATCGGCGGCCGCGAGGTCGTCAACTACCAGGCCTCGCTCGCCGCAAGCTATCAGCTCGATTTCTTCGGTCAGAACCGCGACGCCTTGCTGGCGGCAGAGGAGACTGCGGTTGCCAACAGGTTCGATCGCGACGTGACGACGCTGACGACGCTGACGAGCGTCGCCAATGCCTATTTCCAGGTGCTGGTATCGCAGGATCGCTTGCGCACCGCCGCGCGCAACATCGAAAGCGCGGCCCGCGTGCTCGATGCCATCAAGGAACGGCAGAAGGCCGGCACCGGCACCGACCTCGACGTCGCCCAGCAGGAGAGCGTACTCGCCAACCAGCGGGCCGCAGTGCCGCCGTTGCGCCAGACACTCGACCAGAACCTCAACGCGCTGGCGGTGCTGGTCTCGCGGCCGCCTGAGAGCATCAAGATCACAGGCGGCTCGCTCGAGCAGATCAGGATCCCACGGGTGACGCCCGGCCTGCCGTCGGAGCTCCTGACCCAGCGGCCGGACATTCGCCGCCAGGAGGCGCAGCTCGCCTCGGCCACCGCCAATGTCGGCAGCGCGCGGGCGCAGTTCTTCCCCCAGATTCAGCTTACCAGCCAGGGCGGATATCAGAGCTCGGCGCTGATCTCGCTGTTCCAGCCACATGCCGCCTTTTTCAGCCTTGCCGGCGGCCTGACCCAGCCGATTTTCGACGGCGGCAGGATCCTCGGCAATTTCGAGAATGCCAAGTTCAAGCAGGACGAGCTGCTGCAGACCTATCGCAAGACAGTGATCCAGTCGTTCACCGATGTCGATAACGCGCTGTACGCGATCAAGCAGACCACGCTCAAGCTGGAATTGCAGCGTCAGGTGCTGGCGTCCTCGCGGCGCGCCTTTCAGCTGTCGGAGCAGCAGTTGCGGGCCGGCACGGCCGACATCGTGACCGTGCTCAATACACAACTGACGCTGTTTCAGGCCGAAGACGTATACTGGCAGGCGCAGCTCGCCCGGTTGCAGGCGATCGTCAGCCTCTATCAGGCGCTCGGGGGCGGCTGGGAGCCGAAGGTGGAGAAACCAGTCGATGCTCTTTAAACCGGACGAGAAGAGCAAGGAGGCGGCGAAGCGGCGCAGGGGCTTTGGCCGGCGGCTGGTGTCGACCACGATCGCGCTCCTGATCATCGGCGGCCTCGGTTATATCGGTTGGACCGCGCTGCAGCAGCACCAGGCACAGGGACCCGGCGGCAAGCGCGGCGGCGGTGCGCGGCCCGACATGCCGGTGCCGGTCTTGGCTGCGACGCCTGCGGTCAAGGACGTGCCGGTCTATCTCGACGGCGTCGGCTCGGTGCGCGCGCTCAACACGGTGACGGTGCGCTCGCAGGTCGACGGCAAACTGATCGCGGTCAAATTCGTCGAAGGTCAGGACGTCCAGAAGGGCGATGTGCTGGCCGAGATCGATCCCGCGATCTACAAGGCCCAATACGACCAGGCGGTTGCCAAGAAAGCGCAGGACGAGGCGCTGCTCACCAACCAGAAGCTCGACCTGCAACGCTACGAGCAGCTCGCCGCGACCAATGCCGGCTCGAAGCAGCAGGCTGATACGCAGCGCGCGACGGTCGCCCAGCAGCAGGCATTGATCAAGGCCGATCAAGCCGCGATCGACAACGCCCAGGCGACGCTGAGCTACACCAAGATCGTGGCGCCGCTGTCAGGGCGCGCCGGCCTGCGCCAGGTCGACCAGGGCAACATCATTCACGCCGCCGACGCCACGGGATTGGTGATCATCACCCAGCTGCAGCCGATCGCGGTGCAGTTCAGCCTGCCGCAGCAGCAGATCATGCGAGTCAATGCGGCAGCGGCCAAGGGGACGCTTGCGGTCGACGTGTTCGGCAATGACGGCGTCACCGTGATCGATACCGGCACGCTCAGGGGCATCGACAACCAGGTCGATCCGACCACCGGCACCTTGAAGCTCAAGGCGGAATTTCCCAATCAGCAATTCCAGCTCTGGCCGGGCCAGTTCGTCAATGTACGGCTGAGGGTCGAGACTTTGTCGCAGGCGATCGTGGTGCCGACCTCGGCGGTGCAGCGCGGCCCGGCCGGGACCTTCAGCTATGTGATCGGCGAGGATAACACCGTCAACGCGCGGCCGGTGACGGTGACACAGCAGAACGAGACCGAGGCCGTGATCGCCAGCGGCCTTTCCACCTCCGATCGCGTCGTCACGACCGGCTTTGCCAACCTCGCCGAGGGCTCCAAGATCATCATCGGAACCGACGACCAGACGCCGCAACTCGATCTCGCGCCGCGCCGGCGCGGCCGCGGCGGGGCAGGGCGGGATCAGAAGGCTCAAGCCAAGGATCATCCTCCTAGGGATCACGCTGGGGACGGGCAGCCGCAAAGCGCACAGCAGGGCAACGGCGAGCATCGCAGGCGACGGCACGAAGACGGTCAGGACGGGCAGGGCCCTGGGCAAGGCGCGTCTCCCGAGCTCGGCCCAAGGCGATCAGTCCGGCGGTGGTGCGAGGCCACAGCAATGATCGGGATCAAGACCTGAGACGGGCACCGCGATGAGCGTCTCCGAACCTTTCATCCGCCGTCCGATCGCGACCTCGCTGCTCGGCGTCGCGCTGCTGATCGGCGGCCTGCTCGGCTATCTCTCGCTGCCGGTCTCGGCATTGCCGCAGGTCGATTTCCCGACCGTGCAGGTGACAACGCAATTGCCGGGCGCGAGCCCGGACGTGATCGCCTCGCTGATCACGGCGCCGCTGGAGCGGCAGCTCGGCCAGATCCCGTCGCTGTCGGCGATGAATTCGACCAGCTCGTTCGGCGTCAGTCAGATCTCGTTGCAGTTCGATCTCAACCGCGACATCGACGGCGCGACCCAGGACGTGCAAGCCGCGATCAACGCCGCCGCCGGCGTGCTGCCAAAGACGCTGCCCTATCCGCCGACCTACGCCAAGGTCAATCCGGCCGACGCGCCGGTCATGACCTTGGCGCTGACTTCGGACACGATCTCGCTGCGCGCGATGAGCGATCTCGCCGACACGATTCTGGCGCAACGTCTCAGTCAAGTGTCTGGCGTCGGGCGTGTCTCCGTGCTCGGCGGGCTGAAGCCTGCGGTGCGGGTGCAGGCCGATCTCGCCCGGCTGGCCGCCTATGGCATCGCGATGGAGGATTTGCGCGCGGCGATCGCCGGCGCCAACGTCTCCGGGCCGAAGGGCTCGCTCGACGGCGCGCAGCAGGCCTACACCATCACCGCGAACGATCAGATCGCGGCGGCCGACGCCTACAAGCCGATCATCATCGCCTATCGCAACGGCTCGCCGGTCACGATCGCCGACGTCGCCACCATCGTCGACGGGCTCGAGAACGACCGCACCGGTGGTTGGTACCAGGGCACGCCTGCTGTCGTCATCGACATCCAGCGCCAGCCGGGCGCCAACGTCATCGAGGTGGTGCGCCAGATCCGCAGCGAGATCCCGCGGCTGCAGCGCACGATCCCGGCTGGCGTCAAGCTCAGCATCGTCAGCGATCGCACCGTCACGATCCGTGCCTCGGTGCACGACGTGCAGTTCACGCTGGTGCTGAGCGTGGTGCTGGTGACGTTGGTCGTGCTGCTGTTCCTGCGCTCGCTGCGTGCCACGATCATTGCAGGTGTTGCGCTGCCGCTGTCGCTGATCACGAGCTTCGGCGTGATGTATTTTGCGGGCTTCAGCCTCGACAATCTGTCTCTGATGGCGCTGACGATCGGCACCGGCTTCGTGGTCGACGACGCCATCGTGATGATCGAGAACATCGTCCGCCACATGGAGAACGGCGACAGCGCAATGAACGCCTCGCTGCGCGGCGCGAGCGAGATCGGCTTCACCGTGATCTCGCTGACGGTATCGCTGATCGCGGTGTTCATTCCGCTGCTGTTCATGTCCGGCCTGGTCGGCCGCATGTTCCGCGAATTCGCCCTGACGCTCACGATCGCGGTCGTGACCTCGGCGATCGTCTCCCTGACCTTGACGCCGATGATGTGCTCACGGCTGCTCAAACAGGCTAGTGACGAATGGGTGGTCCCGGGGCTCGCCGCGATCAGCCGCTTCATCGACCGCACCATCAACGTCTATCACCGCACCTTGCTGTGGGTGCTTGAGCGGCAGCGAGCCACCATGGTGGTCACGTTCGCGACGCTGATCGCGACGCTGGTGCTGTATGTGGTGGCGCCGAAGGGTTTTCTGCCGCTGCAGGACACAGGCTCGGTGACCGCGGTGACCGAGGCAGGGCCCGATGTATCCTTCGCAGAGATGCAGAAGCGGCAGGGGCAGGCGGCAGCGGCGATCCAATCCGATCCGGACGTCACAGGCGTCGTCTCGGTGATCGGCGCCGGTTCCGTCAACCCGACCACCAATGTCGGCAAGCTGGTGATGAGCCTGAAGCCGCTCGGCGCGCGCCACGACGGCGTTGCCGTGGTCGTCGAGCGCCTCAAGCAGAAGGTCGCAACCATTCCGGGGCTGGCGGTCTATTTCCAGCCGGTGCAGGACGTGCAGATCTCGACCCAATCGAGCCGCTCGCAATATCAGTATACGCTGACCGGGACGGACGCGGTGGAGGTGTCGAAATGGGCCACCCGGCTGGTCGCGGAGATGCGGCACAATGAGCTGTTTCGTGACGTGTCGTCCGAGGCGCAGGACGGCGGCCTGCGCGCCGAGCTCACCATCGATCGCCAGCGCGCCGGTCAGCTCGGCGTCAGCCTGCAGACCATCACCGACACGCTGAACGACGCCTTCGCGCAGCGGCAGATCTCGACCATCTACGGCCAAGCCAACCAGTACCGTGTGGTGCTGGAGGCGCTGCCGATGTATCAGCGCGACCCGTCGATCCTGTCCAAGCTCTATGTGCCCGGCGTCGCCGCTGTTCCCGGCAGCCCGGCCGGGCAGGTGCCGATCGCGGCGGTGGCAACGTTGAAACGCACCATTGCGCCGCTCGCGATCTCGCATCAGGCGCAATTCCCGGCGGTGTCGCTCAGCTTCAACCTTGCGCCGGGCGCGGCGCTGGGTGAGGCGGTCAACGCGGTGAAAGAGATCGAGAACCGGATCGGCATGCCCGGCACCATCGTCGGCGTCTATGCCGGCGATGCTGCCGAGTTCTCGAAGTCGCTGGCGGGACAGCCGTGGCTGGTGCTCGCCGCCATCGTCACGATCTACATCGTGCTCGGCGTGCTCTATGAGAGCTACATACACCCCATCACCATTCTCTCGACGCTGCCCTCGGCCGGCGTCGGCGCCATCCTGGCGCTGATGCTGTGCGGGCAGGATCTGTCGGTGATCGGCCTGATCGGCATCATCCTGTTGATGGGCATCGTCAAGAAAAACGCGATCATGATGATCGACTTCGCGCTGGAAGCGGAGCGCAACGAGGGCCTATCGCCCTATGATGCGATCGTGCAGGCCTGCCTGCTGCGTTTCCGCCCGATCATGATGACGACGCTCGCCGCCTTGTTCGGCGCGCTGCCGCTGGCGATCGAGAGCGGTACCGGCTCCGAGCTGCGGTTTCCGCTCGGCATCTCCATCATCGGCGGGCTGCTGCTCGAGCCAAATGCTGACGCTCTACACCACGCCGGTGATCTATCTGGCGCTCGACCGCATCAACCGCCGGCTCGAGCATGCGATGCCGCCGGTCGGGCCGGAATTGCCGGTGCCCCCGGTCGCCGGTGCGACCGAGGGGATGCAGTGATGGCCTCGATCTCCGAGCCATTCATTCGCAGGCCGGTCGGCACCACGCTGCTCTCGATCGGGCTGTTCCTGGTCGGTATGGTGGCCTATGGCTTCCTGCCGGTCGCGTCGGTCCCGAACGTCGACTTTCCCGCGATCTTCGTCTCCGCGAGCCGGCCCGGCGCCGATCCCTCGGTCATGGCGGCGACCGTCGCCGCGCCGCTCGAGCGGCGGCTCGGAGAGATCGCCGGCGTCAACCAGATCACCTCGACGAGCTCGCTCGGCACCAGCAGCATCCAGGTCCAGTTTGCGATCGGCCGGGACATCGACAAGGCGGCGCGCGACGTCCAGGCCGCGATCAACGCGGCGTTGGCGGATCTGCCGAGCGATCTGCCGTCGCTGCCGCGCTTCCGAAAAGCCAACAGCGCGGCCGCGCCGGTGTTCGTGCTGGCGCTGACCTCGAAGACGAGTTCCGCCAGCGCGATCTATGACGTCGCCGATACGGTGCTGGCGCAGCGACTGTTCCAGGTGCCGGGTGTCGGGAACGTCACCGTCAGCGGGGCCGACCAGCCGGCAGTCCGCATCTCGATCAATCCGGTCGCATTGGCGAACGCGGGAATCGCCACCGACGATGTGAGGACCGCGATCGTCAACGCCAACCCGCTCGGCCCCGTCGGCATCTTCGAGGGCGGCCGCCAGAGCGAGACGCTTAGCATTAACAAGCAGATGCGCAGCGCGGCGGAATTCCGCAACATCCTGATCAAGAGCGCGAACGGCAATTTCGTGCGCCTGTCTGATGTCGCCGATGTCGAAGATTCCGTCCGCAACCTCCGCCAGGTCGCATGGTTCAACAAGCAGCCCGCAGTGCTGATCCAGATCAGCAAGCAGGGCGACGCCAACGTGATCGAGACCGTCGATCGCGTGAAGGCGCTGATCCCCGAGGTCAAGAAGCTGATCCCGGCCGGCGTCGAAATCTCCATCCTGGTCGACCGCACCGGCACCATCCGCGCCTCGGTCGAGGACATGCAATGGACGCTGCTTGCGACTGCCGCGCTGGTCATGGTGGTGGTCTTCGTGTTCCTGCGCCGGGTCGTGCCGACCATCGCCGCCGGCGTCTCGGTGCCGCTGGCGCTGGCCGGCACCTGTGCGGCGATGTGGCTCGCCGGCTTCTCGATCGACAATCTGTCGCTGATGGCGCTGGCGATCTCGGTCGGCTTCGTCGTCGACGACGCCATCGTCATGATCGAGAACATGTACCGCAATCTCGAGCACGGCATGCGGCCTTATCGTGCCGCCCTCGAAGGTGCGCGCCAGATCGGCTTCACCGTGCTCTCGATCAGCCTGTCGCTGGTCGCCGCCTTCATTCCGCTGGTGTTCATGGATGGCGTCGTCGGCCGGCTGCTGCGTGAATTCTCGCTGACGCTGACCTTCGCGATCGCGATCTCGACGGTGGTCTCGCTCACGGTCACGCCGATGATCTGCGCGCAATACATCAAGGAGGCCACCTCCGATCGCGCCACCTGGTTCGATCGTGCTGGTCGATGGCGTACTGTCGCGCATGGTGGCGTTCTATGCCTGGACCTTGCGCGCCGTACTCGACTTCCCGGTGCTGACGCTGCTGGTGTTCTTCGCCACCATCGCCCTCACCGTGACGCTCTATATCAAGACGCCGAAAGGCTATTTTCCGATCGACGATTCCGGCTTCGTGATCGGCGCGACCCGGGCCTCGGCCGACATCTCGTTCCAGTCGATGCTCGGACTGCAGCAACGGCTTGCCGACATCGTGATGGCCGATCCGGCGGTCGCCGGAATTGGCTCGTGATCGGCGGTGGCGGAGGGCCGGGCGGCGCAGCCTCGAACCGCGGCACCATGTTCATCAGCCTGAAGCCGCCGGCAGAGCGGGGCTATGTCTCGACCCAGCTTGTGATCGATCGGCTTCGGCGTAACCTGTTTCTCGTGCCCGGCATTCGCCTGTTCATGTTCGCCGCGCAGGACGTGCGCACCGGCGGGCGTCAGAGCGATTCCGACTATCAGTACACGCTGACCAGTAGCGACCTCGACGCTGCTGCAGAAATGGGCTCCGCTCGTTGCCAAGCGCATGGAGACCGTCGACGGCATCACCGATATTTCCAGCGACCGCGATCCCGGTGGGCTCCAATTAGCGCTGACGATCGACCGCCAGAAGGCATCGATGCTCGGTGTCCGGGTGCAGGACATCGATAACGCCTTGAACGATGCGTTCGCTCAGCGGCAGGTCTCGATCGTCTACACCCAACGCAACCAGTACATGGTGGTGCTGGAGATCGATCCGAAATTCCAGGCCGATCCGGCCAACCTCGATCGCATCTACGTGGCAGGCGCGGGAGATACGCAGGTGCCGCTGTCGGCGGTCGTGCATGCCCAGCGTGGCCTGTCGCCACTCGCCGTGTTCCATTCGCAGTCGTTCCCCTCGACCACGGTGTCGTTCAACCTGCTGCCGGACGTGCCGATGGAGATCGCGACGACGAACATCCAGCGGGCGGTCGATGAGCTACACATGCCGGAGGGCATCCGCGGCAGCTTCGACGGCAATGCCGGCGACTTCAACAAGACCACCGGGCAGCAGCCGCTGCTGATCCTGTTCGCGTTGGCCGCGATGTATATCGTGCTCGGCGTGCTCTATGAGAGCCTTGCCCATCCGATCGACCATCATCTCGACCTTGCCGTCGGCGGGCCTCGGCGCGCTGCTGGCGTTGCAGGTCACCAATACGCCGCTGACCATCATTGCCTTCATCGGCATCATCCTGTTGATCGGCATCGTCAAGAAGAACGGAATCATGATGGTGGACTTCGCGCTGGACGCGGAGCGCCAGCAAGGCCTGTCATCGGCGGAGGCGATCTTCGAGGCCTGCCGTGCCCGGTTCCGGCCGATCTTGATGACGACAATGGCGGCGCTGTTCGCCGGCATGCCGCTGGTCATCGCGACCGGTCCCGGCACCGAATTGCGGCGGCCGCTCGGTATCACCATCATCGGCGGGCTGTTCGTGTCGCAGATCCTGACGCTCTACACGACACCCGTGATCTATCTCCTGATCGACCGGCTGCGGCGCCGTTCCGAGCCGCAGCCGCTGGCCGCGCCGGCGGAGTGATCGGCCATTGTCGCGAGCGGTGGCGGCGCGTATAGCCGCATGATGTCCGAACAGTCCACCGCGCCGCCTCATCGATGAGGCGATCCCCGATTGCCCACGCTGCCAGAAGCCGCAACCGCTTGTGCATTTGCGACAGCGTCACGCCGATCGAAAGCCGCATCAAGCTTCTTGATCCTGCAGCATCCGCAGGAGCAGGACAGGGCGCTCGGCACGGCCCGGCTGGCGGCGCAGCACTTCAAGGATGCGGTGGTGCGGGTCGGCCTGTCCTGGCCGGGTCTCGCCAAGGCATTGGGCCGACCGGTCGCGGACCCCGCGCGCTGGGCGATCCTTTATCTCGGCTCGGCCAAGGCGGCCGAGCTGGATCCGGAGAGCGAGGTCATCGCGCTGACCCGCAAGGGCGAGGCGGCCGAGGGTCAGCGCGCCATCCTCAAATCGATCGAGGGCGTGATCCTGTTGGACGGCACCTGGAGTCAAGCCAAGGCGCTGTGGTGGCGCAATCCGTGGATGCTGAAATGCCAGCGGGTGATCCTTGGTCCCCGCCAGCGGTCACGTTACGGCGATCTGCGTCGCGAGCCGCGGCGCGACGGCCTGTCCACCATCGAGGCCGCCGGCATGCTGCTCGGGGCACTGGAGCGGCGTCCCGACATCACCGCAACGCTCGATGTCAGCTTCGATCGAATGCTGGCCCGGTATCGGGACGTGGAGCGCAGCCATCCAGCGCTGACGCCGCGGCCGAAACCCCGTAGGAATCAGGATCGGCGGCGTTCTAAACGGTCGATTTAGGGACCTGGCCTACGCATCCTGCCTTTGCAGCATGACATCAGGATACGGGATCATGCAGGAAGCTGAAAAAATCGAACGTGGTGCAGATCAGCGATTTCGCCCGCCGGCGCGGCCATGCCGCGCATCTCGAACGGCCGGGCGTGATGCTGTCGATCACCCAGCGTAGCGGCGCACCGGTTCCACATTCGCACGCGCAATACCCGGACGGAATCGACGATCTTCCGGTCTGACCGGAACCCGGCCCGACGAAAGTGCAACGCCTGATGACTCGGTGCGGGTTGCGACCGAATATATCAATTATTTCAGAGGTTTGGAAATGGAGGCCACGACCAGAATTGAACTGGTGTAAACGGTTTTGCAGACCGCTGCGTAACCACTCCGCCACATGGCCCCACTGTCGGCGACTATTATAGGCGATCAACGGCTTAGGCAACCATCCTCAGGCCACGCGCCGCAAATTTCCAAAGTCCGATGTCCTCGTGCCGTTAGCGTGCGGTAGCGGAAGCTGCACGGCACAACCCGCTACTTCAGCGCACAAACGAAAAGTGCAGGAAGCGGCGACCACGGCCTCGTTTTGGCCAGGTTGTACCGACGAGATGGCACTATGTAAAGGTGCAGCAACATCCCGGGCGGGGATGTCGATGACCGGCGCATTCAAGATGCTGTCAGAGAACAATGTCGCCACCGGGGAACAAGGTCCTGAAAGGACGCGCGGTCGGGCCTTCGTGGTCAGGAAATAGAATGGGGAGAATACAACAGCTCGCAACGAGCCATCGGGCATGACAATGAGTCGCGCCCGAACGACAGGAGATCAGCAGGCCGCGTGCCAGCCATCCGGAAATGGAATCAACGGCCAGCACGTCGCCTGATTGTCGTTGGCTGCCTTGGGCAGAGCGACACGGGTCGGGAAGAGACGCGCCATCGATTCCTCCTGCGGCTCCGGCGCGAGCGCCGTACGCACAACATCAAGCAATAACTCGAACTCAACTTCACGCATGGTGACCTCGTGCCGCTTAGTGCGCGCACGTTCGCAGAACACTTCTGTGTACCCATTGAGCGAATCGCTCGAATTGTAGCGATCCGGGATCGGCGGCCGGCTTGGTTAACGGCTGCTTACGATCCCGCGCGGACCGTAGGGATAAGAGACGGCCGGAACGTGTGGGTAAGATCACATTTTCAAGGAAATATTTCTACACACACAGGCCTTATCGAGATGCGAGCGTGCGGATCGAAGGCGATCTCGACGATTTGCTGCGGCATCGTACCGCTCGAGGCAGTATCACCGTACCGTCTTTGCGCACAGCTCGGGACGGCGCGGACGGCAGCGCCACCGGGGCTCGGCACGACGATCGCTCTTTACCGGCGGCCGCCGGCCGCTGCCATTTCCGCCCGTGGCGGCGGAATGTCCTGCTGTGGGATAATTTCCGCGATCAGCTGCAGCAGATCCTTCGGCTTGAACGGTTTGGCGAGGCGATAGACGCCGCGGACCTTCATTGACATGCCAAGAAAATCCGGGGCACCCCGCCCGGATTCGAGCACCATGCCCGACATCATCACGACCGGCATCTCGGGTCTGGCCGTACGCGCGGTCCGGATCACCTCATTGCCGTCGATGTCGGCCAGATTCAGATCAATCAGCGCCGCAGCGTAATCACCGCATACGACTGCTTCCATCGCCGCGCGACCATCGGTCATGGCTGTGACAGCGTAACCGTGCCGGGCCAGCAGATGCTGAATAACGCAACAGACTCCCACTTCGTCATCAACCACCAGTATTCTTGTCATGATGCCTTCCGAACCGACGGAGGGTCGCTCTTGCGTTGCGGAGCGTCGGTGAGCAGTTGCTGCCGGACATCGACCGCGCGGTCGACGGCCTCGAGCAGATCCAGGATATCGAAGGGCTTCTGCAGGGCCGCGGTCGCGCCGAGTTTGATCGCCATGCCGAGGAAATCCGGTGCGCCTTGCCGGCGATCGGTGAAGGCATAGCCAGAGATCGCGATGAAGGGGACCGTCGGGTCGATCTTGATCAGTTCGCGAATGGTTGCGAGGCCGTCCATGCCGGGCATGAACATGTCGATCACGACGGCATCGAAGGATACGTTGCCGACCAGCCGAATGCCCGTCGGTCCGTCCGGCGCCAGAAAGACCCCGAACTTCTTCTTCTTGAGCAGCATTTCCAGCGCAGTGCGCGTCGCTTGGTCGTCGTCGATGATGAGAACGGTAGGCATGGGCAACCTCAGTGTCAGCCAGACTGGAGGACGCGCACGCAACCGAACTGTGGAACTCAACGCGACTGCGACAGAAAAGTTACAGAGGTGAGACTCAAAAGTTACAATCCGGACGGTTTGCAGACTGAATCAGTTTTTCTGAGTTTGCAACCGAGAGTGTTGCGAAAGTTACTCTGCGATTTTTTTGAATTTTAGCGAACGAGCTAATGAGTCGTCGAATGCCTCGCAATCGTGTGTGCACGCTACGATACAATGGAACTACGCACGCGCTTCATGGACACGCCTGCTTCGCAGCCGGCGACGAGCATCATGCATCACGAATGAATGGACCGTGACCCCGCGATCGCTGCAGCAGCCATGCGAATTGTGATCGGAAATCGCATGCGTCGATCCGTCAAAAGCGCCCCGGGTATCGGCGCTCCTGGCCGTGACCCCTAGGCGTGCTGGTGTCACTCACGGCCTGTTGCGGGCCTTGATCCCGGCAGATGTCATCGACCGCGAACTCGCACGACGGCAGCGCAATGAGCGACTGCTGCAGAACTATCTCGAACGTGACCGGCTCTATGCCGCGGTCGTCCGTTCGGCGAACGACGCCATCGTGACCAAGACGCTCGATGACAGGTCACCGGTTGGAATCCGGCCGCGGAGCAGCTTTTTGGGTACGCAGCGGAGGAGATCATCGGTAGGTCGATCGATATCATCATCCCGCCTGAACGGCTCGGCGATCTGCACCACATTCTGGGGCGCATTGCCGAGGGCGAGTTCATCGATCATTTCGAGACCAGCTCGCGCGCCATCTGGCCGAAAGCCGCCCCGCGCTTCCGCTCGTGTTCATGACCGGCTATTCCGACTATCTCATCACCCGTGAGCACGGCGACAACAAGATCGGGAGCCGGCGTGCCATCATGAAGCCATTCCACCCGCGGGAGCTGCTCTTGCTGGTCAGGGAAGTGCGCGACGATGCCGACGCGGCCGGAGACAGACCGCCTCTGACAGAGAATGGGGTGGCTCGGAGGATAAGCAATTTCGAATAGAAATACGCCGATATTGACGGTTCTGTGTGCGCAGGCCGGGTCCTATATGGTTCGATCGCTGCGACCGATGCTGGTCGGCCAGTTGGCGGAGTTGTGAACGTCTCATGCGCACGCAAGTCGGAATCATCGGCGCCGGACCGGCAGGTCTGTTTCTCGCGCATCTGTTGCGGGAGGCCGGCGTCGAGTCGGTGATCCTGGAATCGCGCAGCCGCGCCTATGTCGAAAGCCGGGTACGGGCCGGCGTGCTGGAGTCGGGCACCGTCGAGACGCTGGCGGCGCTCGGGCTCGACGCGCGCATGAAGCGCGAATGCATGATCGACGATGGGCTCGATATCCGTTTTCGGGGCAAGACCATCCATCTCGATCTGCCCGGCCTCACCGGCCGGCACGTCGTCATCTACGGACAGCAGGAGGTGGTGAAGGACCTCATTGCCTCCTGCATCTCGCTCGGCCAGCCGCTCGAATTCGAGGCCAAGGTGACCGAACTGAGCGGCCTCGACGGCGAGCGGCCGGAGATCCGCTATTCTCAGGACAGCCAGCAGAAGGTCCTGACCTGCGATTTCATTGCCGGCTGCGACGGCTATCATGGCGTCAGCCGCCCCGCGATTCCCGAAGGCAAGATCACGCATTACGAGAAGACCTACGACTTCGCCTGGCTGGGCGTACTGTCGCGTTCGCCGCCGCTGCCGGAGATGACCTACACCAACAGCGACCGCGGCTTCGCACTGTGCAGCAGGCGCTCTACGCAAGTGTCGCGGCTCTATCTACAGGTGGGAGCGGACGAGGATCCAGGGGCCTGGTCGGACGACCGCTTCTGGGACGAACTGCACCAGCGCATGTTCGATGCCGACAAGACCGAGATCGTCGAGGGCGAGATTTTCCAGCGCGACATGGCGCGCCTGCGCTCCTTCATCGCTACGCCGATGCAATACGGGCGCCTGTTCCTGGCCGGCGATGCCGTCCACATCACGCCGCCCACGGGTGCGAAGGGGCTCAATCTCGCGGTGGCGGACGTGCGGTCGTTGGCTGGCGCGCTCGGCCATTTCTACAGGAGCGGCCAGCGTGACAAGCTCGCACGCTATTCGGAGCATTGCCTGAAGCGGGTCTGGCGTACGGTCGGCTACTCGACCCGGATGACCGAGCTGTTGCACAAGTTTCCCGAGCAGGGTGCGTATCGGCGCGAGTTGCAATTCGCCGAGCTCGACTTCATTCATTCCTCGCGCGCGGCCCAGGCTGCCATCGCCGAGCAATATGTCGGCATTCCCTACGAGCCGATCTGAGCCATCGCCTATAATTGCCTTATTGCGTGCAACTGGTCGATCAGCAGCCGCGCGGCGAGCGATGGCGCGCTGGCGGCCCGCTGCAGCACGCCGATCGGGCGCCGCGTCTCGGGCAGCGCGAACGGCAGCACGGCGAGCGCCTTGGTCGCGATCTCGTGATGATAAAGATGCGCCGACACCGCCGTGATCATGTCGCTGCCGAGCAGGATGCCGCGGGTGATCGCGAGGTCGGCAGTCTCGACGCCGACACGTGCCTTGTCGAGGTCGCGCGCTGCCAGCGCCTTTTCCAGCAGCTCGCGGGTCGGCGTGCTGCGCGGCGGCAGCACCCACTCGAGGCTGGCCAGATCGGGGCCGGCGATGCTGCGCCGGCGCGCCAGCGGATGGCCGGTCCGCACCACCAGCGACAGCTCATCATGGGTCACGATTTCGCGGGTCAGGCCTACGGTGTGCTCGGGTTCGCGCAGCGCCCCCAGCATGAAATCGATATCGCCCGCCCGCAACCGCATCGCGAGGTGCTCGAACGAGCCCTCGATCGTGGTGACCGTCAGATGCGGATATTGCTTGCGCAGGCGGATGATGGCGGCCGGCAGCAGCCTGGTGCGACCGAGCGACAGCGTCCCGAGCATGACACGGCCGGCCAGCGCTCCCTGCAACGAGGCGATCTCGAGCTCGCCGGCGCGGACCTCGGCGAGTGCGCGCCGCAGATGCATGCCGAGCAGGGCGCCGAGCGCTGTCGGTTGCAGGCCGCCGGCGGTGCGGGTGAACAGTTTTAGTCCGATTCCGCTCTCGATCTCGCGCAACGCCTGGCTTGCGGCCGGCTGCGAAATGCCGACGGTGTCGGCCACCGCGCCCATGTGATGCTGCTCGACCAGCTCGACGAACACCAGCAGCCGCTGCCGGCTCATCGCTAGTGCGAAGATCGGCGCCCGCGCCAGCGTGCGCAAGCTCGGGTGAGCGGTCGCAAATGCCTGCCGCGCGGTCTCCATCTCCGCAAAGGCGCGCTCGGTCCGCTCCAGCAAGGCGTGCCCGAAGGCCGTCAGCAACATGCCCTGCGGCCTGCGCTCGAACAACGGCGCGCCGACCTCGCTCTCGAGCTCTTTGACCGCGCGCGTGATCGCGGACTGCGCCCGCCGCAGCTCGGCGCTCGACCTGACCACGCTGCCGAGGGTTGCGACCGTGACGAAGGCGCGCAGATGCCGCGTATTGAGCAAGTTCTGTCAGGTCCTCTGGCTTGGTGCGAGCACTTGCCGCTGCAAGCGTTCGATAAGCCTTTTAGATACCCCTTCGCGCGAATTGGGACTAGGCAGGATTTTGTCGCAAGACAATTCTGGCCTCAGTTCCCATGTGGTCATCCGCCGCACGGGCGACTAAAGCCAATTCCAGCGCCCGGAAATCTGCGATGTCGCCGAAGCCTTACGCCATGCCATCCTACGTGATCGAGCGGGTCATGAAGAAGCGCGGCCGTCTGCGCGTGTTCGATCGTTTTGCTCCGCATGAGACGGCGCTGGTCGTGGTCGACATGCAGACATTCTATGTCCAGGATGTGCCGCCGGCGATCGCCATCATTCCCAACATCAACCGTCTGGCGCAGGCGTTCCGCGCTGGCGGCGCGGCGGTGGCGTGGGTCAGGATGACCGCGGGCGAGGGCGGCCGCAGCCTGTGGCCGATCTATCACGACTATTTCTTCACGCCGGAGAATGCGGCGCGTCACCGCGATAATCTCACCGAAGGAACGGATGGGCATCGGCTGCATCCGGATCTCGAGGTCGCCGATGCCGACATCATCGCCACCAAGCAGCGCTTCAGCGCTTTCTTGCCGGGCCATTCCGACCTGCCGGAGAAGCTCGCTGCACGCGGCATCCGCAACGTCGTCATCACGGGCATGCTGACCAATTTCTGCTGCGAGACCTCTGCACGCGACGCGATGATGCTGGACTATCGCGTCGTCATGGTTTCCGATGCCAATGCGGCGCGCTACGACGAAGACCATAATGTCGGCTTCACCACGGTCTATCAGAGTTTTGGCGACGTGCTGTCCACCGACGAGGTGCTGAACGATCTCCTCGACGCGAAGGCCTGACCGGACGTTGCCCAACCCGGCCACCGGAAAAAAAGGGAGCAAAGCGAGCAATGATGTCATCCTGGTCTGGTGTCCCTCTGACGCGGCGGCTGGCTCTCGGCATCGCGTCTGTAGTCTTGTTCGGCTCTGCTGCCTCAGCTGCCGACGGCAAGCTCGTGATCGGGCTGGTCCTGCCGCTGTCCGGCGCATTCGCCGACCAGGGCCAGCATTATGAGAACGGCATCAAGCTGTTTCAGAAGATCAACGGCACCAAGGTCGCTGGCCTCACGGTCGAGACCGTGACGCGCGACGACCAGGGGCCGGGCTCCGGCGATCTGTCGCGCCGACTCACCCAGGAGCTGATCGTGCGCAACAAGGCCGATCTCATCATCGGCTACAGCTTTACGCCGAACGCGATGGCCGCCGCAGCGCTGCTGACCGAGGCCAAGAAGCCGGCGGTGATCGTCAACGCGGCGACCTCGATCCTCACGGAGAAGTCGTCGTATTTCGTCCGCGCCTCCTTCACCTTGCCGCAGCTGGCGTCATCGCTCGGAAACTGGGCCGCCAAAAACGGCGTCAAGACCGCCTACACCATCGTCTCCGACTATGCGCCGGGCGTGGACGCGGAGACCTGGTTCAAGAAGACGTTCGAGGCCGCAGGCGGGAAGGTGATTGGATCTGCGCGCACGCCGGTCACCGAGATGGAATATGGCCCGTTTCTGCAGCGGGCAATGGAAGCCAAGCCTGACGCTGTGTTCGCCTTCAATCCCGGCGGCGACGTCTCCGTGGCCTTCATGAAGGCGACCAAGGAGCGCGGCCTGCAGAAGGCTGGCATCAAGCTGATGGTGACCGGCGACGTCGTCGACGACAATCTGCTGCCGGCCATGGGAGATGCGGTCGATGGCGTGATCTCGGCGCTGCACTACCAAGTCGATCTCGACAATCCGGCGAATGCGCTGTTCGTGAAGGAATACCGCGCCATGTTCGGGGCCGACGCCGTGCCGAGCTATCGCGTCGTACAGGGTTACGATGCGATGGCGCTGGTCTATAAGGCCGTAGAGAAGACCAACGGCAATCTCGACGGCGCCGCGCTGGTCGACGCCATGAAGGGCATCAAGCTCGACAGCCCGCGCGGCCCGCTGTTGATCGATCCCGCGACCCGCGATGTGGTTCAGAACATCTACATCCGCAAGGGTGGACAGAAGGACGGTGCCTGGCGCAACATCGCCTTCGACACCATTCCTGATGTGAAGGACCCCGCAAAGGCGCAATGACTGGCCTCGTGAGCGTTATCGCCGACGGCGCGGCCTATGGCATGCTGCTCCTGCTGTTCTCGATCGGGCTTTCCGTCACGCTCGGCCTGATGCGCTTCATCAATCTCGCCCATGGCGCCTTTGCCATGTGCGGCGGCTATGTCGCCACGACCTTACTCAATCGCGCCGGGCTTCCGTTCCTGCTGACCCTGCCATGCGCCTTTCTCGCGACCGCTGCGATCGGCGTGGTCGTCGAGCGAGCTGTGATCCGGCACGTCTATCGCATGCCGGCGCTGCAGCAGGTGCTGTTCTCGATCGGGCTTGCCTTTGCCGCCAGCGCGCTCGCCACCATCATCTTCGGTCCGCAGCAGCAGGCCATGCTGCTGCCAGACTGGCTGGCGCAGCAAGTTGATTTTGGCGGGCTCAGGATCGGCGGCTACCGGCTGTTTCTGTTGGCGGGCGGCGTCGTGGCCGCTGCCGCATTGCTTGCGCTGTTCAATCACACTTTGTTTGGCGCGCGCATCCGGGCCGCCGTAGACTCGCGACGAACAGCCGAAGGTATCGGCATCGATGTTGACCGGCTGTTTGCCGTCGCGTTCGCGCTGGGGGCAGGGCTTGCCGGATTGGGCGGCGCGATGAGCGTCGCCTATCTCGGTCTAGATCCGACCTTTCCGTTCAAATACCTCGTCATCGTGCTGATGGTGGTCGCGATCGGTGGTCCCGGCTCAATCGGCGGCTCGGTGGCCGCCGCGCTCGGCCTCGGCATCATTGATGCGCTGTCCAAATATTTCGTCCCGGAGATCGGCTCCTTCGTGATCTATGCGCTGTTGGTGATCACCATGCTGCTGTTTCCGACCGGGCTAGCGGGACGGCGCGCGTGAAACATCTGGCGCGGATCGATCCGGGTTGGGCCATGTTGGCACTGGCGCTCGCAGGCTTCCTGCTGCTGCCCGACTATCTCCTGTTGTTCAGCAATCTGTTCGTGCTCGGCATCTTTGCGCTCTCCTACGACCTCCTGCAGGGACACGCCGGCATCGTCTCGCTCGGGCACGCGGCCTTCTTCGGCATCGGCGCCTTCACGGTCGCGACACTGGCGCGTCATGGCGTAACCGAGCCGTTGGTCGGGCTGATCGGCGCGATAGCAGTGAGTGGTCTGGTCGCGCTGGTCGTCACGCCGGTCGTCGTGCGCGGCAACGACTTCACCCGCCTACTGGTCACGCTCGGAATAGGTTTTCTGGTCTATGAAGCGGCTAACAAGGCGCGCGGCCTAACCGGCGGCGCCGATGGCCTGTCGGACTTTACGGTCGGCCCGGTGGCCGGGCTGTTCCCGTTCGATTTCCTCGGGCGCACCGCCTTCGTCTACACACTTGCTGTGCTGGTCGCGGTCTACGCCATGATGCGGCGGCTGGCCGCATCGCCATTCGGCTTGGCGCTGAAAGGCATCCGTGAGAACGTCCGCCGCATGTCGGCGATCGGCGCGCCGGTGCGACGGCATCTTGCGGTGGCCTACACCATCTCGGGCGCGATCGCCGGCTGCGCCGGTGCGCTCTTGGTGCAGACCGGCAGCTATGCCTCGATCGACATGCTTGGTTTCGACCGATCGGCCGATGTGATGATCATGACGACGCTCGGCGGCACCGGTAGCATTCCCGGGGTGGTGCTAGGCGCGGCGGGCTTCGGCGCTTTGAAGGACTATTTGTCCTCGGTCAGTCCGAAATATTGGCAGCTGGGTCTCGGTCTCGTGCTGATGGCGTCCGTCTTCATCGGTCGTGGCGGCCTAGCTGGCGCGTTCGAAAGCCTGCAGCGCAAGCTCGGAGGCGGGCGGTGACCGGGCTCGCGACCGAGGCTCTCACCGTTCGCTTCGGCGGCTTCACCGCGGTGAACGAGGTCAGCCTTTCCATCGCGCCAGGTACCCGGCATGCGCTGATCGGACCGAATGGCGCCGGCAAGACCACGCTGGTGCAGGCGCTGACCGGCGGCATTAGGCCATCCTCCGGACGCGTCCTGCTCGGCGGTCGCGATGTCACTGACATGCGCGAGTATCAGCGCGTCCGGAGCGGGTTGGCGCGCACCTATCAGATCAACCAGCTGTTCGCCGGCCTGACGGTCGCGGAGAATGTCGCGCTGGCCATCATCGAGCGCGAGCGCAGGTCCGCCATATGCTGGCGGCGCGTCGCGCAAGACAGCGCCGTGGCCGACGAGGCGCAGACCCATCTTGCCTTCGTCACCCTGGCCGGCCATGCATTCCGGCCGGTGCGCGAGCTTGCCTATGGACAGCAGCGCCTGCTGGAGATCGCGATCGCGCTGGCGACGCGCCCGCGCGTGCTGCTGCTGGACGAGCCGGCCGCCGGCGTGCCGGCGGTGCAGAGCGAGGCGATCTTCGAGCGGCTCAGTGATTTGCCTGATGATCTCACCTTGCTTTTTGTCGAGCATGACATGAACCTGGTGTTCCGTTTCGCACAGCGTATCACCGTGCTGGCGGCCGGCCGCGTGCTCGCCGAGGGCGCGCCGGCGGATATCTCGGCGAATGAGCAGGTGAGGGAGGCCTATCTCGGCCGGCGGGGGCATCATGCCGCTGCTTGAGATCGACAACCTCACCGCCGGCTATGGCGACGCAGTCGTGCTCGAGGGCCTGAGCTTGCAGGTCAACGAAGGCGAATGCCTGGCCGTGCTCGGCCGCAACGGCGTCGGCAAGACCACACTGATGCTCGCGATCATGGCGCACGCCCGTCGGTTCAATGGCCGCTTGCGCTTCGGCGGACAGGACATCACGACGCTTCCGGCCAGTCGCCACGCGGGCCTCGGCCTCGGCTGGGTGCCGCAGGAGCGTGACATCTTTCCCTCGCTGACCGTTGAAGAGAATCTGCGCGTCGCCGCGCATCGTGGCAGCCGCTTCGCGCTCGCCGATATCTACCGGCTGTTTCCGCGCTTGCACGAGCGCCGGCAGAATGATGGCGACCGGCTCTCGGGCGGCGAGCAGCAGATGCTCGCAATTGGGCGCGCGCTGATGACAGGACCCAAGCTGCTGCTGCTCGATGAGCCGTTCGAGGGCTTGGCGCCTGTGATCGTCGACGAGCTCGAGGATATATTTGCGGCGCTGCGACGTGACCATGGCTTTGCGGTCATCCTGGTCGAGCAGCGGGCCGAGGACGTGCTGCGGCTGTCCGATCGCGCGATCGTCCTCGATCGTGGACGCGCGGTGCTGGAAGGCGCATCGTCCGACCTGCTCGCCGATATCGATCAGGTCCGTCGCTGGATTGCGGTGTGAGAGAGGGAAGCCGAATGCGCTCCGAATTGCTGGCCGGCACCATGGCCGACATGACCGCGACGATGGTTACTGCGGCCGCTACGCGCGGCGCCGCCGTGCTGCTGCCGATCGGTGTGATCGAGGCGCACGGGCCGCATCTGCCCACCGGCACGGACGCCTATATCGCGCTGGCGCTGTGCCGGGCGACGCAACGTTATGCAGCCGCAGCCGCTCGCGAGACATTGATCGCGCCGCCGTACTATTGGGGCATCAACGGCGTGCTCGGCGATTTCACCGGCAGTTTTCGTATTCGGGCCGAAACCGCCGCGGCCTTGCTGACCGACGTGTTGGACTCGCTGGTCGCCAACGGCTTCAACGAGATTCATCTCGTCAGCCACCACGGCGATCGCGCGCATAACGAAATGATCCTCGGCGTGTTGCAACAGGCGCATGCGAAGGGACTGACCGGCGCACGCTGGCTCTACGCGCCGCGGCGCTGGACCATGATGGGACGGCTCGGCCAGACCGGCCGCGAGCCGATCTGGGTGCCGTGGGAACCGACGCCGGCACTCGACGCATTCCGCACCACCGGTGTGTTCGGCGTCCATGCCGACGAGTACGAGACCGCCGCCATCGTCCGGTATTTTCCCGACACGGTGGACTATGATGCGTTGCGCGGTCTGCCGCCGACGTCGCTGACCGAGCAGGATCTGCCTGAATGGCGCAAGGGCGGTGAGTCCGCGCGGCGGTTGACGCCCGACGGCTATTTCGGCGCGCCCAACCCGATCGATCCAGACCTATGGCGTCACTACGACGAGACCGCGAAAATCATGGCCGCGGCGATTGCGACAAGCAGCTAGGCCGGTTTCAGCGCCCCGATCAGCATCAGGCCGACGGCGATGGAGGGGAGGCTGCACAGACGAGCCGGCGCCGCGCTGCCGGTCTTGACCATCGCGTGCCAGCCCGCATGCAACAGCCCCGCGAGCAGCATCAGCAGCGCCGCGAACGGATCCAAGCGATCAGGCCTCCGGCTGCCAGGATGCTGGCACGAAGAACGGCGTCATGTCGCGGGCAAAGGCCTGCCGCGAGATGATGCGGCTCGATGGCGAGATCGGAAGCTGCGTCCATTCCGTCTTGTCGACGAACTTCAGGCTCGCAATTTCCTCGCCGTCCGGCACCAGCGCGCCGCCGACGATCACGGCCTCGAACGCGATCACCGTGTAGTAGGTGAGGTCGCCGTTGGGATAGCGGATCATGAATTCGGGTCCGCCGAACACGCCGATCAGCCGCTGCGGCCGCGTCAGCAGGCCGGTCTCCTCGAAACACTCGCGCACCGCTGCATCCGCCGGATGCTCCTCCGGATCGACCGCGCCACCTGGCAGCGTCCATTGTCCAGTCTCGGCGTCGCGCCCGAGCAGCAGTCGACTCTGCGAATCGAAAATCGAGATCGAAACCGCGGTGGTCGCCAGCAGATCGTGACCGATCTTGTCACGAACGGCCTTCATATGGTCGGAGATGGGCATTCGGCCAGACCGGTCTCAAGAGCAGGGCGGAGGGGTCCCGCTTGCCGGACCAGCGATGGCGCGTCAAGGCTGCCGCACGCACCGCTATCAGACCAGACAGCCTGCCGAAGGGTTCAGATTGTCGGGTTGGGATGATCGCGAGCCAGATCGAATCTGTGGAGGGCCGAAATGGCTCCCCCCTAAAAGGCCAACGGTACCAGGTCATGGACACGCAAGTGCCGGGCTTCGGTGTCCGAATAACGGACATGGCGCACCGGACGTTCATCTTGAGGGCGTATTGTCCGGTTGGAAGAGCGCGAAACACGCCGATCAACGGTCTTCGAGGCTAGAACGGTGGACGTACCCGATTATTGGGAAGGTCCCCGTCGGCAGCATTTCCACCGACCTAGACGATCGATTCCATGAAACCCGCGATTGTGGATCCGGCTGTTTGGTGGAACGAACGGGTTGTTGGGGGATTCCTCGTTTGCGGTCGGCGAAACGAGGAGGCGTATCGTGGCAGGATGGCGGCGAGCGGTCGAATTGGCCATGAGTGACGAAGAGATTGCGAGCTTGACGACGCTTTCGCGGTCGAGAATTGAACTGGCGAGCCGGGTGTCGCGGGCGCAGATGCTGCTGGCGTATCGGGAAAATCCTTCGTTCTGCGCGGTGGGCCAGAGGCTTGGGGTTCATCATCAGACGGTGCAGCGCTGTGTCGAGCGGGCGCTGGCCGATGGCCCGCTGGCAGCCCTCGACGATCGCCCGCGACCGGGCAAGGAACCAACCATCATGGCGGAAGCCAAAGCCTGGTTGGTGTCGCTGGCGTGCGACAAGGCCAAGGACCATGGCTATCCGCATGAGTTGTGGACGACGCGGCTCCTGGCGCGCCATGCGCGCGAACACGGGCCGGCGGCGGGGCATGGATGTTTGGCCAATTTGGTCCAGGGAACGGTGTGCAAGATCCTCGGTCGAGAGGAAATCAAGCCGCACAAGGTGCGCTACTATCTTGAAAATCGCGACGCCGAGTTCGAACGGAAGATGGCGGAGGTCCTGTGCGTCTATCGTGAAGTCCAAGTCCTCAAGAAAGCCGCCGCCAAGGGAAAGCGACAGCGACAGGGAAAGCCTGTGACGATCGTCTCCTGCGACGAGAAGCCGGGTATCCAGGCCATCGCAACGACGGCACCGGATTTGCCGCCCAAGCCTGGCGTCCACGCCACCTTTGCGCGCGATCATGAGTACAAACGCCATGGCACGCTCAGCCTGTTGGCTGGGATCGATCTGCTCACCGGCAAGGTCCACGCCGTCGTCAAAGATCGTCACCGCAGTCGAGAGTTCATCGAACTCCTCAGGCTTATCGATGCCGCCTATCCGCCGAACACGGCGATCAAATTGATCCTCGACAATCATTCCGCGCACATCTCGAAGAAACCAGAGCCTGGCTTGCCGCTCGACCAAGCGGGCGCTTCGAGCTCACCTTCACCCCCAAGCACGGATCGTGGCTCAATCTCATTGAAGGGTTCTTCTCCAAGTTCGTCCGTTCGGTCCTGCGCCATATCCGGGTGACTTCAAAACACGAACTCAAGCAGCGCATCATGGCCGGTATCGACGACGTCAATCGCCACCGTCATCCACTCATGTCCTACAAACTCGCCGACGCCGCCTGATATGATTTTCAAACCAAGAAAACGCTGACCTAGTAATGAGGGTGCTATAGCCGGCATTCTCAGTGCTGCCGCCGGATATTCCTCTTGGGTGCATTTCAGCTCCTGCAGGCAAACGATGCCGGGCTTTGCCGCCGCAGCCATCGCAACAGGTTCGGCAGGCGCCGGCGGACATTGTTGATGTTGCGCGTCGCGATCTTCACGCTACCCGACAGTCGAGCACGATCGGAGGGGCTATGTCTGCGTCCCGTTCATGATGCCGATCACGGCCGCTGCTCAACGTCCCTCTTGCGCCGACAGGCGTTCACCCAGCAAACGCGGATCCGGGCGCGGAGCGCGCGCGCGGCGACGCAACTGGGCGGACAGGCGGACGGCATATCGATCGACCGCCGCGAAGATGACGCTCGCGGCCACGCTCACCACGATGCCAAAGGCGAGGGCGCAAATTCTCGCCGGGTCCACACCCATGATCTTGCTCAGATGCACGAACACCGCAGCAGCCAAGCCGCACATGATCGGCCAGTGCACGAGATAAAGCGGGAATGACAATTGGGAACGCGCCACGAGCCAGGGCGCCGACAAACAGTTGCGGAAAACCCTGAGATCGATGATCCCGGTCAGCAGGAGCATGGCGCCGAAAGCCTTCTGTTGCATTGGCGGAATCTCGCCGGGAAACAGCCAGGAGGTCGGATAGGAATAAAGGTCGATGAGCCAATCCGGCTGCCAGACGTCGGCCATCACGCAGCATGCCACGCCTGAGACGACAAGCGTTATCGGCAGCCATTCGCGCTTCGATACGGGCCGTTCAGCGCGATGCGTCGCGGCGAGCAGATGGCCGACAAAGAAGCAGATATAGGCGCTCCGAATGGTGAAAACCCCGCCGAGCACCATGGCAACCCACCACAGCCGCCGCGAATGGCGCGCACACCAGCACAGGAACAGGATCGCGATCGAGCCATAGAACTCAATGCTGAGCGTCCATAGGGGGGCGACGAAAGATTGTTCGATCGGCTGCTGCCAGGGCGCGAGAAGCGCCAGTCCCCCCATATTGCGATAGCCGAGAAACAGCGCGTTGATCGTGCCGTCGCGCAGGACTGACAGTACCGAGAGATCAGGATCCCACTGTTGGCCGAACCACGTGCTGCCCAGCAGGCTCGCCGCCCCGACGTTCGCCTTGCCGAAGATCAGCATCATGCTTCCGGCAAAGACGGCCGAGGCCAGCGCCGGCAGTCCGAGGCGAACGGCACGTGCCGGGACCTGCGCTATTGGATGGTCGAGCTGACGTTCGAATGAACGGGTCAGGACGTACCCGCTAAGGCAGAAGAAAATGTAAACCGCCGAATAACCGTCATAGAGAAAATAGAACGGGGAGAGGTGAATGGAGGCCGCCAAGTTTGAGGAAGGACCGGGAGTGACGAGATCCGGCACGAAGGCGGAGAAGAAATGCAAGAGCAGGACCTGGATCGCGGCCAAGCCTCTAATGGATTCCAGGTAAGCGATGCGCGCAGGAGCCACGGCCGACGGCAGCGGGGCGCTGGAGACTTCAGCTGGAATCAGCGATCGCGCATTCATGCAACGGGCGTAGCGCAAAATCCTTAAAATAGCCGGAGGCAAAAACAGACAATGTGCGGTGCCGGCACCCGCGCTCGATCGATCCAGATATTGCCCGCCAGAACAGTCGACCAGGTCAAGTACAGCGGCGCACGGATTGAGCTCACTGCGTCGCTGCCCGTGCTGATGCGGGCCGTCTACGCGATTGAAAGCTCAAAGCCATATTTGTTCGTTGTCGCCGGGCGGGGCGTGGGCAAGCGAGGGAGAGGCGTTTCAGGGGTGGCGGATTGAGTTGATTGACGAAGCCTGCGCCCGCTTGGTACGCCGATCGCGCGATCGACCTGAAGTTGTATCTACGCCGAGTGTCTCGCCTAACATGGTGCTTGGCGGGCGCGCGCAGCAGTCCATGTGGACTCTTTGCGTAATGCAAAATGCCGCTTTCGGCACCGAACAACGATGTAGCGAACGCGATCGGAGCGTTGCAGACACGGGCACTGTCGAAATCTTAGAGACCGAGCGCGACCATTCCGCGGGAGACAAGGTGGGTCAAACATTAGTTGGCCGGGGCCACCCTGACGTGCACGACGGCTACGTCGTCGGCGTAGAGCCTGGTCCAGCCAGGCATGTGATCCAGGATCTGCGTAGCCGGCCGATCCGGTGTGAGGAGCGTGGCATCGATCTGAAATTTGTCGAGCAGCCCAGCCACCTGATCGCGACTACGGCCCTCGACCGTTCTGAGATAATCCATCATGAAATGTTCGCCATAAAGCTCGGCCCGCCCGTCGATGAAGGTCGGGATGTCGTTCGCGATCAGAAAGCCGCCGAATTGATAATCGTTGAAGATGCGCGTGGCCCGGTGCTGGCGCAGCGCATCGATCGCGCCCGCTGGCGCCTGTGTCCTGGCGAAGGCGAAATTGTGATGCGCGGTGTAGACCAGCGTGAAAGCGAGCGAGCCGCCGATGACGGCGAGCACTCCCAGTGCCGAGACGAGCGACGAGCCTCCGGTATCAGTCGCATCCGCAGGGTCAGGAGGAAGGGCGCGGTCCCTGAACGGCTTTGCCAGTGCCAGCGGAACCAGAAAAGCGAACGCCTCGGCACATCGGACATGCGACAAGGCCATGTGGGTCAGCAGCAATAGCAGAGCGATGCGCGGAAGCGAAAGGATAACGCCGCGATGCAAGGCCAATCCGATCAGCCCGAGCAATGCTGCTTCGAACGTTCCGATGCTGGTGAAGTCGGCCGGTCGCCATTCAGACACCAACGTCAGGACAGGACCGAGCTTCAGGATTGTTGCAGCAGCAATCAGGGTATTGTGGAGATAGGGCGTGCAACAGCTTGCGAGCAGCGCCGCAATGCCGAACAGGCTCCATTGTTTCACAACTGCAATACGTTCTCTGTCCGCGCTCTGCCAGAGCGCCTCCAGTGCGACCGGAGCAACAAGGGCGAGACCCAGCACGAAACCGCCGTGCAGGTTGGCCCAGACGACCATGAGCGGAAGCAGGAACCAAGGCGGTGGCGAGCGCTGGTCGACAGCTCTGATTAATCCGCCGACCCATGCCACCATGACCGGCAAGGCGAGCACGTGCGGTCGCGCCAGCAGATGTGGTGATGACACCGCGAGCGCTACCACGGCCAGAAGAATGCGATGGATTGGATTGAAATAGATCTCAATCTGATTCAGAAAGATCACGATGGCGGCCGCTGTCGCAAGCGAGGCCAGCGCAACCGGGCCGGCCCAGCCGGCACGCGAATAGGCGATCGCATACAGAACCTGCGATAGCCAGGCGTTTGACATCCAGGGGCTGCCGGAGCGCGTGAACGAATAGTAGTCCGAATAGGGCATTGCAGCGTGATCAATGATCCACTGCCCGACTTTGATGTGCCAGTACGTATCGGAGTCCTGCAGAAGAAGGTCGCCGATCAAGAACAGAAAAAGATATACACCCGCGCCAACGCACAGATGCAGCAACTGCGGCGTCATGCGGGCGGTCGTGACGCGATTGGCAACGGCGAGCGACATCAGGATCCCTCAACTGCACAACCGCGATTGGTGAAGCCGACCTGGATAATTGAACGAGCGAAACGCGGTATTTGAGTAAGTGACGCAAGGCGAGCTAAATTCCCGTTAAATGCGGGGTTGACGGGCCTCGGCAGGGGGATGCAGTGAAGAAGTGGTTAATTCGTGAGGGCGCACGCTCAGGTTGTTCCGCATCATATCGGCTTGACGCGGCGCATCGCAAAACTCCACGCTGGGCCGGCCGGCGGGTGTCGATATGTCCAACGCCTCGGACGAGGGACGTGATCCGGTTTCGAGACGCAGAGCGGCTAACGTGCCCTTGCTTCTATGACAGGGCCAGCGATCGGCTCTTTGAGTTGGAACTGACGGAGTTCTATCGAAGGTAAGCTGCGCGTCTGCGGCCCCATATGGCACCTCCCAGGGAAGATCCATCGTGCCGGCTGTCCACAAAAGTACAGTGGAGAACGCAAACCATAATTCATGTGGCCCGGCGTGTGGCGCCGGGAAAATAACACGTCTGAGATTGGAAGGAGAATGAAGCCAACTTGCTGATTTTGTTGGCTCCCCGGCCTGGATTCGAACCAGGGACCATTCGATTAACAGTCGAATGCTCTACCGCTGAGCTACCGAGGAACAAGCGAAACAATGTTCGCGAGCGGGGCTGCATATAACAAAGCCTTTTCGCCTTGCATAGGAGGAAATCGCATCCCGCCGGACATTCCCCGCAATGAGCGGAAAAGCGCGCTCGAACAGAGGGTTATGACGGAAATTGCGATCGGGAGAATGCCAGTCCCCCACGGGCGGATGACAGGAATTTCACTAGGAGTGGCCGCAGCCGGCGATCATATTTGCGGTGCGAAATGCAATCGCCGGGGGTCTGGAGGTGATTCTGTGCCAAGCACCCATATCGAGTCCGTTCGCAGCGTCAGCGCGCCGCCTTTGATTCCCAGGGGGATATCGACCCTCAGCGACGAGGAATGCGTGGAGCGTCTCGCACATGCCGTCGAGGAGCATGATCCCGGACATTTGGATGAGCTGGCGCAGTTGCTCGGACGGCTTGCCGTCGTGATCGAATAACGCAGCTGTCGGTGAGCATCGGGCGGCCGCGGACAAGGCCGCTCCCGCGCGATCGTCATGTTGCGTTTTCACATGGCTTGTACCAAAAGGTGGCGAACTCTTCCGCGGCTCGTCCCGCAACGCTTATCTGCAGGTCCGCCCAATGTCCGCCTTTGCGACTGCGCGCCAGAAAATGGTCGATGGCCAGGTGCGTACCAGTGACGTCACTGATCACCGTTTGCTCGACGCGATGCTGACGGTGCCACGCGAAGCATTCGTGCCCGCGGACCGGCAGGGCATGGCCTATCTCGATCTCGATCTCGATGTGTCGGCAGCCGGCGGCGCGAAGCGTTATTTGGTCAAGCCGATGCTCACCGCGAGGCTGCTGCAGGCCGCCGAGATCAAGCCCACCGATCGTGTCCTGGTCGTCGGTTGCGCCACGGGTTATGCGGCCGCGATCGCTGCAAAACTTGCGGCGCAAGTGACGGCCACCGAAAGCGAGCCGGCCGTGGAAGCCGATGCTAGACAATCGGCCTCCAGGCTCGGCTTGGCCAACGTCGCGGTCAAGCTCGCCTCCGCTGCCGCGGGCGACCCGGCCGACGCGCGCTACGACGTGATTCTGTTGAACGGGGCCACCGAGATTCCGGTGGATGGGCTCTGCCGCCAGCTCGAAAACGGCGGCCGCTTGGTCGGCGTGTTTGCCACCAGCAAGCCGGCGCGCGCGATGATCGTCACCCGGTCGCATGATGATTTCGGTGCCCGGGTACTGTTCGACGCAGCCGCGCCGATTCTGCCCGGTTTGGAGCGGGTGCCGGAATTCACCTTCTGATACCAGCTGCCGATCTCGCGATTCTCGCCCGCCGCGGGACGTCTCCAGAAAAATCGTCGTGCTTCCGAGATAGGGATGCCGCAGGCAGCGGCGTCGTTCTCGACGCGTTCGCAGCGGCTGTAAGCCATCTGTTGAAGTTTCTGTGATTAGCTGAATTATTCGGGTAGTGGCGACGACGTGCCGACTTCACCATTGAGTTGGCCTTGCGGCGCGTTCCGGCCTAAATTCCGTTTTAAATCAGAAGTGTGGCCCGGATGCTGCAGATGCAGAGTTTCCGCATCAGTTCCACTCCGAGGTGGTTCCGTCGCGCTTGCATGGGGAATAAGGTGCCACGAGTGCGCGGGAGTCTTATTGGTTCTTACTACCCGGCTTTTGGCGTTGAGCCGGTGACAAACATGAATGGAACAAGGATGTTTCGGGTGAAGGTCGTCACCGCAGCGGCGGCTGTGGTCCTCCTGATGGCTTGTGCGGGCCCGGCGCCTGCGCTGGCCGATACGATTGAGGCTGCGCTGGTTCGTTCTTATCAGAACAACCCGCAGCTCAATGCCCAGCGCGCATCGGTCCGATCGACCGACGAGAACGTGCCGCAGGCCTTGTCCGGCTACCGGCCGAAGGTCGCACTCACAGCGTCCGGTGGCTACCAGTACCAGGATATTACGCTCACTCAGGGCGGCGCACCCATCCACGGAACGACCGTTCCGCACAGTGTCGGCATGACGGTGACCCAGACGCTCTACAACGGCAATCAGACAGCGAATAAAACGCGCGCCGCGGAAAGCCAGGTATCCGGAGCGCGCGAAGCCTTGCGCGTCCTGGAGCAGACCGTGTTGTTGCAGGCAGCCACGATCTACATGGACTACTTGCGCGACTCCGCGATCGTGGAGGTTCAGCGCAGCAACACGCGCGTGCTCGAGCAGACCCTCAAGCAGACCCAGGACCGCTTCAATGTCGGCGAAGTGACACGCACCGACGTCGCGCAGTCCGAAGCCCAACTCGCGGCCGGTCGCACGCAACAGCTGACGGCCGAATCGCAATCTGACGACGACGCGCTCGAACTTCCGCCGAATCATCGGCAACGAGCCGGTCGCTCTTGCACCGGGTTCGCCGGTCGACCGGTTCCTGCCGAAGTCGCTGCAGCAGTCGGTCGACGTCAGCCTCACGGAAAATCCCAACGTCACGGCCGCGATGTTCGGCATCGACGTCAACTTCCTCCAGGTGAAGATCAATGAGGGCGCGCTGCTGCCCACCGTGACGGTGCAGGCTTCGGCGCAGGAGGCTGACCAGCAAACGATCCAGGCCTTTCGTTCATTCGGTGCGTCGGCGGTCGCGCAGCTCTCGGTGCCGATCTATAACGGCGGCGCGGAATACTCGCTGATCCGTCAGTCGAAGGAGACGCTGGCGCAGCAGCGCCTCAACCTCGAGACGACGCGCGATCAGACCCGCGCCAATGTCGTCACGGCGTGGGGTCAGCTCGTCGCCGGCAAGGCGCAGGTGTCCTCGGCACAGGCGCAGGTGACGGCATCGGAAATCGCGCTCAACGGCGTGCGTGAGGAGGCCAAGGCTGGCCAGCGCACCACGCTCGACGTGCTGAACGCACAGCAGGCGCTGGTCAATGCGCGCGTTGCGCTGGTGACGGCGCAGCACGACCGGGTGGTGGCGTCCTATTCGGTGCTCAATTCGGTCGGCCGGCTATCACCACAAGTGCTCAAGCTACCGACCACGACCTACGATCCGAGCGTGCACTACCAGCAGGTCCGCGATAGCTGGGCGGGCGTGCGCACGCCCGATGGCCGCTGACGCCTGATCCGGTGAGCAGGGGGGTCCTGAAGGTGGTTGCATCACCTCGTAGGAACCTCCGACCACTGATCAGGAAAGCTCGACTTCACGACCAAATCGGCCTCGCGAGTGCTTTCGTGCTTCGAAGTTTCGCAGAGGAACGGGCGGGCACCTTGACCACCGGTCGAGGGCGCAGTCAGAGGTTGTATCCGTAAAGACACGTGATGACACCGCCAGAGCTTGTGGCCCTTCTGCGTCGGCCTGCCTCTAACTCGATCAGCTCCACCGGTTCGCGGCGAGCGTTGCTTGCAATCATTTGTTGCCATGACATAGCCTCAAAATGGCCGCGGAGCGATTCGCAGCGCGTCGGATCATCTTCATTAATGCATCTCCGATACCGAACGCATTGCTCTGCTCCTCCTGTGCCGAGCTACGCGTTATCGGAAGACGAGTAGGCGATGGGTGACGTAAAATCCAAAGCCTCTTGGATCCGGGGGCCGCGAATCCTGCCATGATTGGGTTAAGACGACGCGTGCGATGGCGTCGATGATTTGGAGTCGGAAATGACGCAGCCCGCGAAGGTCCAAGAACCCTCGATGGAGGAGATTCTGGCGTCGATCCGGCGCATCATCGCCGATGACGAAGGCAAGCCGCCGGCCGCTGAGAAGCAGGCGCGGCGCCGGAGCCGCGAAGGCTGAAAAGCCGGCCGCGCCTGCGCCAAGCAGCCTGCCATGAACGACATTCCGCCGTCGAAAATTCCGGCGGCTGTCGCTGCCGCGAGCGAAGGCGCCGCCGCCTGCACCCGCTGCTCCACCGCCGGCCGCCGCAGCACCGGCCAGCAATAATCAGGATGATATCGACGCACTTTTGGCGGGGTTGGACGAGACAACGACAGCCGAAGAAGTTAGACCGGCGCAACCAGAGCCCGAAGCTGAAGTACTCGAGTTGACGGACGACATGGCAGTGGCACCCCCGATCTCCGCCCCCACGGCCCCGCAGGGCTCCTTCCGCAAAGTAGAGCCGCAGGACGACATCGAGTTCATCGATTCGGCCTCCCGCGCCGCCGCGCCCAAGTCCGCCCCCAGAGCTGCGCCCGCCGCCTATGAGCCGCCGGCCTTCGAGGCCACCGCGCGACAGGCGATCCTGTCGCAGAACACGGTCAGTTCCGTTGAATCCGCCTTCAATGCGCTCGCCAATACGGTGCTCAGCAACAATGCCCGGACGCTGGAGGATCTCGTCAAGGAGATGCTGCGGCCGATGCTGAAAGCTTGGCTGGACGACAATCTGCCGGCCCTGGTCGAGCGGATCGTGAAAGCCGAGATCGAGCGGGTCTCGCGGGGCCGCTAACGGCGGACGTCGCGTATCGCGCTTCTCTGAGCGCCGCATTGGGCGCGAGCTGCGGCCCCGCAGTTCCTGCGTGCGCTGGCGGCAGACGATCCCCAGATGCAGTTGACTTGGCGTCCCCCGGCGGCTTTTTACCTGATAAGAGCCGGTGCCGGCGAATTGATCTCGCGCCACCTCGCCAAGGGCCGGGCGCAATTCAAAAAGAGCCCTGAAATCATTAGCTTGTGGGTACATCATCATATCCCTCGGAGGATGTGAGAGGATTGCCCGCAGAGGCCAACGAACCTTGGAAGGGCCGGTCGCGTGCCGGCCGTGCACATCATGATCGAGAAAAACTATCAGCCTGCCGACATTGAAGGCCGTATGTCCCTGGTCTGGGAGGATGCCCGCGCCTTCAGCGCCGGCCGTCCCGACCGGCGCGAGGCCGAGCCGTTCACGATCGTGATCCCGCCGCCGAACGTCACCGGCTCGCTGCATATGGGTCACGCGCTCAACAACACGCTGCAGGACATCCTCTGCCGGTTCGAGCGCATGCGCGGCCGCGACGTGCTGTGGCAGCCCGGCACCGACCATGCCGGCATCGCCACCCAGATGGTGGTCGAGCGCCAGTTGATGGAGCGGCAGCAGCCGGGCCGGCGCGAGATGGGCCGCGAGAAATTCCTCGAGCGCGTCTGGCAATGGAAGGACGAGAGCGGCGGCACCATCCTCAACCAGCTGAAGCGGCTCGGCGCCTCCTGCGACTGGCGCCGCGAACGCTTCACCATGGACGAGGGCCTGTCGAAGGCCGTCATCAAGGTGTTCGTCGAGTTGCACCGCGACGGGCTGATCTACAAGGACAAGCGGCTGGTCAACTGGGACCCCAAGCTGCTCACCGCGATCTCCGACCTCGAAGTGCAGCAGACCGAGGTCAAGGGCCACCTCTGGTATCTGCGCTATCCGCTGGAGGGCAAGGCGTTCAACCCCGAGGATCCGACCAGCTTCATCGTGGTTGCGACCACACGCCCCGAAACCATGTTGGGCGACACCGCTGTCGCAGTCCACCCTGAGGACGAGCGCTATCAGCATCTGATCGGCAAGCGCGTCGTGCTGCCGCTGGTCGGCCGCGAGATCCCGATCGTCGGCGACACCTATTCCGATCCGGAAAAGGGGTCGGGCGCGGTCAAGGTCACGCCGGCGCATGACTTCAACGACTTCGAGATCGGTCGCCGTCACGGCCTGCCGCAGATCAGCGTGCTCGACAAGGAAGGCTGCCTCGCGCTGGTCGACAACGAGGACTATCTGCACGGTCTTCCCGAGGGATCGGAGGAGTTCGCCAAGGAATTCCACGGTGTCGAACGCTTCGCTGCGCGCAAGCGGATCGTCGAACGATTGGAGAATTTCGGCTTCCTGGAGCGCATCGAGCCGAACACCCACATGGTGCCGCATGGCGATCGCTCCGGCGTCGTCATCGAGCCGTTCCTCACCGACCAATGGTATGTCGACGCCAAGACCCTGGCGCAGCCGGCGATCGCGGCGGTCAAGTCGGGCAAGACGGTCTTCGTGCCCAAGAACTGGGAGAAGACCTATTACGACTGGATGGAGAACATCCAGCCCTGGTGCATCTCGCGCCAGCTCTGGTGGGGCCACCAGATCCCGGCCTGGTACGGCCCGGACGGCAAGGTGTTCGTCGCCGAGACCGAGGAGGAAGCGGTCGGCAACGCCATCGGCTATTACGTCGAGCAGGATGTCATTACGCCCGAGCAGGGCAGGGAGATGGCGCTCGACCGCACCAAACGCGAAGGCTTCATCACCCGCGACGAGGACGTGCTCGACACCTGGTTCTCTTCCGCGCTGTGGCCGTTCTCGACGCTCGGCTGGCCGGAGGATGCGCCGGAGGTGAAGCGCTACTATCCGACCAACGTGCTGGTCACCGGCTTCGACATCATCTTCTTCTGGGTCGCCCGCATGATGATGATGGGCCTCCATTTCATGAAGGAGGTGCCGTTCTCGACGGTCTACATCCACGCGCTCGTCCGCGACGAGAAGGGCGCCAAGATGTCGAAGTCGAAGGGCAACGTCATCGATCCGCTCGCGCTGATCGACGAGCACGGCGCCGATGCGCTGCGCTTCACGCTGGCTGCGATGGCCGCCCAGGGCCGCGACATCAAGCTCTCCACCCAGCGCGTCGAGGGCTACCGCAAGTTCGCCAACAAGCTCTGGAACGCGAGCCGCTTCGCCGAGATGAACGGTTGCGCGATGCCCGCCGGCTTCGATCCGGCCAAGGCCAAGGAGACCTTGAACCGCTGGATCGCGCACGAGACCGCCGCCGCCACCCGCGCGGTCACCGAGGCGATCGAGGCCTATCGCTTCAACGATGCCGCCAATGCGATCTACCGCTTCGTCTGGGACGTCTATTGCGATTGGTATGTCGAGCTCTCCAAGCCGACCTTGCTCGGCGCCGACGGCCCGGCCAAGGCCGAGACGCAGGCGATGGTGGCCTGGGCGCGCGACGAGATCCTCAAGCTCCTGCACCCTTTCATGCCCTTCATCACCGAGGCGCTGTGGGAAACCACAGCAAGCCGCGAGGGCCTGCTGGCGCTCGCCCCCTGGCCGCATCGCATCGAGACGCCGAGCGCGGAAGAGATCGCGATGCTGTCGGCCTCCAGCTTCAATGATCCGCTGGTGCCGCCGATCCTGATCGGATTCGATGCCGCCAGCTTCAAGGATGAGGCGGCCGAGGCCGAGATCGGCTGGGTGGTCGATCTCATCACCGCGATCCGCTCGGTTCGTGCGGAGATGAGCATTCCGCCGGCGACGCTGCTCGGCCTCGTGCTGGTCGGCGCTTCCGACGCGACCAAGGAACGGGCGCCGCGTTGGACCGACGTCATCAAGCGGCTGGCGCGGTTGTCCGACATCTCGTTCGCCGATCGCGCTCCGGAAGGCTCGGCCCAGCTCGTCGTCCGCGGCGAAGTGGTAGCCCTGCCGCTCAAGGGCGTCATCGATCTCGCCGCCGAGCGCGCGCGCCTCACCAAGGAGATCGCCAAAGCCGATGTCGGACATCAGGCGCGTCGACACCAAGCTCGCCAACGAGAAGTTCGTGGCCAATGCGCCCGAGGAGCTCGTCGAGGAGGAGAAGGACAAGCGCGAGGCGGCGATGGCCCGCAAGGCCAAGTTCGAGGACGCGCTGGAGCGGCTGGCCGGCGTGGGGTAGGTTTACCGTCATTCCGGGACGGTCCGAAGGACCAGACCCGGCATCTCGAGATTCCGGGTTCGATGCTTTGCATCGCCCCGGAATGGACGCAGCGGTCTTCGTAACCACATCTCCCTGGGTTATGGGTCCCGGGTCGCGCTCCGCTTGCCCGGGACGACAGGTGAGGGCGTCGCGAACGGCTTGCTCAGATACCGCGAGTCCTTCAGCCCGTAACGCCAGGGCAGCTCGGCCGCCTTGGTGATGCCGATGCGTACGCCGGTGACGACTTCGACATCCTCCCTGCGCGCATAGAGCACCAGCGGTGCCGCATCCAGCGCCAGCCCATTGTGCGCGTGGGTGATGCCCATCGCCTCGGTCAGCTTGCCGGGCCCCGAGCACAGCGTGCGGATATCGTCCAGGCCGCGCCGACGCCGCATCGCCTCCACCCCCGTCGGTCGGCTCGATCGCGCGGATCAGCACGGCGCTGGCCGATCCCGCCCGCTCGCAGACGAAGTTCACGCACCAATGGATGCCATAGGAGCGGTAGACGTACACATAGCCCGGCGGGCCGAACATCACCTGGTTGCGTTCCGTCGGGCCGCGATAGGAATGCGCGGCCGGGTCGGTGTGATGATAGGCCTCGACCTCGACGATGATCCCGCCGACGCCGTCGACCAGGAAAGTCGTGCCGATCAGGTCGGGCGCCACCTCGTGCACGCTGCGGTCGAAAAAGGCACGCGTCAGGCGCTTGCCTCTCGAAAGGCCGCGAGGCCGTGAGACTGCGGGGGCGAGGAGCGGTTTTCGAGCCATTTTGAACGGAATCAGCTGGGATATCGGCGGGAACGCTGCCCATATCTGCCATGTCCTGCTACTGTCCGCGAGCCGGTTGCGTCACGGCAACCAACGGACTAGCTAAGCTTTTTCGCCGCCTGGACTGCCCATGGTCACCATCGTCGACACCATTTCGAACAATCAGCTGCGCCCCCGTCACCCGGAGAAGGTGAACCGGCCCGATTCCGCCTCGCCGCCGAAGCCGAACTGGATCCGGGTCAAGGCGCCGACCAGCCGCGGCTATGCCGATACCCGCAACATCGTGCGCGAGAACGGCCTGGTCACGGTGTGCGAAGAGGCCGGCTGCCCGAACATCGGCGAGTGCTGGGACAAGAAGCACGCCACCTTCATGATCATGGGCGACACCTGCACACGGGCCTGCGCCTTCTGCAACGTCAAGACGGGCATGCCGCAGGCGCTCGATGCCAGCGAACCCGCGCATGTGGCGGAGGCCACCTTCAAGCTCGGGCTCGCCCATATCGTCGTCACGTCGGTCGACCGCGACGACCTCGATGACGGCGGTGCCGCGCATATCGCCGAGACCATCCGCGCTATCAGAGAGAAGTGCCCGGCCACCACGATCGAAGTGCTCACCCCGGACTTCCTGCGCAAGGACGGCGCGCTGGAGAAGGTGGTCGCGGCCAAGCCGGACGTCTTCAACCACAATCTCGAAACCGTGCCATCGCGCTATCTCTCGGTGCGGCCCGGTGCGCGCTACTTCCATTCGATCCGGCTGCTGCAGCGGGTCAAGGAGCTCGACTCTACCATCTTCACCAAGTCCGGCATCATGGTGGGGCTTGGCGAAGAGCGCCACGAGGTGCTGCAGGTGATGGACGATCTGCGCTCGGCCGAGGTCGATTTCCTCACCATCGGGCAGTATCTGCAGCCGACCCGCAAGCATCACGCCGTGATGCGTTATGTCACGCCGGACGAGTTTGCCGGCTACGAGACCGTCGCCTACACCAAGGGCTTTCTGATGGTGTCGGCGAGCCCGCTGACGCGCTCGTCCCATCATGCCGGCGATGATTTCGCCAAGTTGAAGGCCGCGCGCGCCGCGATCGCGCGCTGACAGATTATGCCCAGGTTTTCCAACAAGCGCCGCGTTCGTCACACGGCGGATCAGATGTTCGATCTCGTCGCCGACGTCGAGCGCTATCCGGAATTCGTGCCGCTGTGCCAGGCGCTGAAGATACGCCAGCGCAACGTCAAGCCTGACGGCACCGAGGGCATCGTCGCCGACATGACCGTGTCGTTCAAGCTGGTGAAGGAGACCTTCACCAGCCGCGTCACGCTCGACCGCCCCGGTCGCAAGATCCTGGTCGAATATATCAGCGGGCCCTTCTCGTCGCTGGAGAATCGCTGGACCTTCGAGCCCAAAGAGGGCGAGGGCTGCGAGGTCGGCTTCTTCATTGCCTATGAGTTCAAGAGCCGGATGCTGGCGATGCTGATGGGCACGATGTTCGACACCGCGTTTGCGCGGCTCTCCGCCGCATTCGAGAAGCGCGCGGACGCGATCTACGGCAAGAAGCCGCCGGTGTCGTCTTAGGCAGCGTGCTCTCGCTTCATGCTCTGCCGTCGTCCCGGCCTTGCAGGTCGAGGAATCCAACCACAGACCGCTGTGCGGGGCACGCAAGCAGCTCCAGCTTCGTTCGTAGATCGTACCCACTTTCAGTCCTATCCACGTTTCAAACAGCCGGGCACACCTTCGCGGTCCCGCGGCGTATTCACGCCCGAGTTCTCCGGAAAACGTGGCCCTCAAATAGAAGAGGGCGCAGGGAATGCCGGGTGAAGGCCTCACCCATGGCCCGCCAGCAACAAGAAAGCTGGCGGCAGTCACCACAGGATCAGCCGATCATCCGGCATTCCCTGCGCGATGGGCTTACGGCTTATACGCGCTCTCCTCGGGGACCGGCTTGATTGCCCCCGTTGTCGCGCGACGCAAAAGCGTCGTCGCGTCCGCGACAATGCGTGACCGCATTGCGCGGGGCCTCAGCACCGGGAGGCCAGGACCACACGATTTCGCCGTCCGCATCAATGCCGTTCGTCGTACGGCTCGATGCGGCCACCGCCTCCCCGCCTCACGTGTCGTGACGATCGCGATACGCCCCTCCTGCCGAGGCGGGATGGCACAAGCGAAACATGAATTCTGAAAAGGAGAAAGGAAATTATTTTTGCGCAGAGGCCTTGAAGCGAGCATTCACATTGAAGCCGCTCGCAAAATTGGCGTTTTCGCGCTGGCCGCTTTTGCCGTTCGATGGCTCAAAGCGGACCTGAAGGCCCGCCCACTCGCACTTGATTTGCCCGACGACCAAGGGCTCGAATGGCGGCTGCGAGCTAATAAGCGCGGTGGTGCCGTCGGTGCACGGGGTGGGGGGCAACGGGATAGGCAGGCGCGTAATACGGATTGACGTCGCACATCGCTGCACGCCCGGATGCCGATGCCCGGCATTGTGGGATCGATGTGAACGTGCAGTCGTGATACGGCTGGCCGCCGCCCCGGGTATCAGTGTAGACCGTCATGCAGACCGGGTAGTTTGGATCGTAGCTCTGGGCCTGCGCGGAAGCGCTGGATAGAACGAGTTCGGCAGCCAGCATCATCCAAGGCAGCTTGCGCATCAAATCCTCCATTCGAACCGGCCGTACCGCCGCTCGCTCCATTGCAGCAACGGTGTAAGGATAGACTGGGCGAAATGATACCAGAACGTCGTGTGAACATCACCGCCGCGTGGTCGTTGCTTGATGTTCGTGGGTGGCCCATTGGGCTGCGTGCAAAATTCGATGACGATGATGACAAACCGTGACCAGTGCGATATAGTGCGCACCATGATCACTGTCGCCATCCGCCGCCATTTCTGGTCCTTCACACACGGCAGCTCGCTGGCGGCGGGAGGATCATGCTGAATTGAGTCAATCGCAGCAAGACATCCGAACAGCCGCCAGACCTGGCGGCTTTTTTATGCCGGCAGGTTCTTCAAAACGCCATGGGGAAGCCTGCCATGCTGAGCACGACAGACGATCTTCACATCAGAAACATCGAGCGGCTGCATCCGCCCGACGTGATGGGCGCGCGAAATCCTATCGGCGCGCCTCAAGATCACGAGGGATCACCGGGGCCTTCCGCCTCCGTGAAACCTGCTGCGAACGTCTATCCGTTCGTGAAGGCGGCTCACCATGATGGCGGTGCGCATCGAGGTCCTGTCTGGACCATACGGGTCTGGTGGGAGCGGTGGCTGGAGCGGCGCTGGTTCGCCCGCGTGTTGCCCTTGCTCGCCGACGAGGTGCTCGAAGATTACGGCCTGACGCGGGAGGAAGCGCGACGGCTCTGCCGCAGGCCGTTCTGGCTGGCGTGAGAGGGCGCCTCGTGTTGTGCGAGGCGCTTGCTACTTTTTGGCGAGCTGCTCCGAGAAGAACCTGACCACATCAGCATCGAACACGCGATGAAGCGCCCCCAGAGCGGAAAATGGTATCCAATCGCGGAGGCGCGGCGGAAGTGTGTCATGGCCGGCGAAGCGCCACACGCTGAGCCGATCCTGAGGCCGCGCCGCATGCGGCGCTCGACCGTGACAATGAAACTCTCTCTGGCTTCGCGCCCTGGTTTGTCCAACAGTAGCGCGAGCGACGCATCTTTGGATCAGGACACGCGGAACTGTTGCTGAGCAAGGAGATAAGGCCGAACATCAGCAAGTATTCGATCAATTGGATCAAAGGCACTACCAGCAGCGATGGCGGAGCCAATTCATGAAGCTTTATTGTCATATCAATGAGTATGCGCCTGACACCCTGTCTTCGATCACGTCGATGTTGTTATTGGGGGAGCGCGTCGTTTTATCGTCGCCGTGTGGAGCTTTCCTGGAAGAAGGTCGGTCTACCGGGTTTCCACTTACGCTAACGGAATTGGTTGGGCTGGTCGAACAGGGAAGTGTCCAGATCGCCGCGCGGGAGCAATGGTTCGTCCGGTCTCAAAGGGAAAAGCATCCTTGGCAGAGTGCCCGACAATGGATTCCTGAGTTCGACGGCAAGATCAGCGCCATGGCCTTCGCTGATCGAGGGTTATCCAACGATGCGGCCCGCGTGTTCATTCTGGAGCCTGAGCAGGGAAACAAATTCGCTGATCGCTGTGTCAGGAACAGGCACCCTGTTTACCATCGGGCCGCCGATCTAGAGCGAAGAGGCATGGTCCCGACGGGAACGCGAGAGCGCTTCAGATTTGCGAAAAGCGAGGACGACAGAATAAGGGGCATGTTGAGAGACGCGTACAACCACGAGAGAGCGCGCAGAGACTCCGGCTGCCAATTGGCGGTCGAGCCAGAACTTGCGGCCGGATTATTGGTGAGCCTCGTTCGAGAGAAGCGCGCAGATGTGGGCCATCTGGAAGACGTCGACCTGCGGCGGTTACAGGACCTTTTGAAGCTCATTCGTCAACTCAGGCCCATCCGAAATTTTGCAGAGCTGTGCGCTGCTCTGAAGGATGTAGAGTTATACAGGCATGAGTTTGATAAATATCTCCTGAACCCTGCACCTCTTTCGGCTGCGATCCGAGCTGCTATTGAACGTGGGCTAAAATCTTCGGGAGCAGAAGCCTCGGATGTGGCGCTCACGACCATCGCCACCGGTGCAGGTTTGGTCGGGCTTGCAGTGTCTGCCTGCGATATGATGGAGAAAACCGTGGCGAGACGCACTTTCATCGGCGTCATAGCGGGCGCGGTGGCCCTGATCGCTGGCGTTCCCGGACTGGGCCCGACGGCAGAAACCCTGGGTATCAAGTCGGCCCAGTTCGAAGGGGATCGGGTTTGGTTCGCTCTGGCAAATGCGCGACCGAATCCCACGCTCGCTCAAATCGAGGCCGTGCTCAAGATCGTAGATAGCCTGTAGCTGTCGCTCAGTAGGGCATCGATGGGTATTGCTGTGCTCAACGCATCCTACGACTGCTTATGGCCTCGTCATTGCGAGGAGCCGGCAGCGACGAAGCAATCCAGAATTTAGTTGTGAGCTGCGATTTTGGATTGCTTGCTTCGCTGCGCTCGCAATGAGGGGAACGAATAGCTCGCCTCGCAATAACTACGCCCTTGGCCTTCGTGGCCGCTTGGCCGGATGTAGCCGCGGGCTGCGGGCCACGCGCGGGCGCAGGCGGGTGGCGGCGGCGCGCTTTGGTTTCACTGCGACTTGCGGCCGCGCCAGCTCCGTCAGCATGCGCAGCGCCTCGACCACCGAGCGGGCGCGGACGGCGCTGCGGCCGATGGCGCCGAAGCGGTGCTCGCGATGGGTGATGCGGCCGTCGCGCGCGGCGACCGCGAAATGGACCAGGCCGACCGGCTTGCCGGGCATGGCGCCGCCGGGGCCGGCGATGCCGGTGATCGATACCGCGAGATCGACATCGGCGCGCTCCAGCGCGCCGACCGCCATCTGGATCGCGGTTTCCTTGGAGACGGCACCGAAGGTCGCAAGCGTCGAAGCCTCGACGCCGAGCATCTCGTGCTTGGCCTCGTTGGAATAGGTGACGAAGCCGCGGTCGATGACGTCGGAGGAGCCGGGAATATCGGTCAGCGCGCCGCGACCAGGCCGCCGGTGCAGGATTCGGCGGTCGCGATCGTCAGCTTGCGCGACCGGCAGAGATCGAGCAGCGAGCGGGCGAGGGCGCGTGCGTCGCTGCCGGGCATGACTCAGGCACTCCGATCTTCAGAAAACCACGGCAGACGGATGGTGGCGCTCGCGGTGGCCGCGATGCCTTCCTCGCGGCCGGTGAAGCCGAGCCGCTCGCTGGTGGTCGCCTTCACCGCGATCCGGGAGATGTCGACGCCTGAGATCTCAGCGATCCGCGCGCGCATCTGGTCGCGCAAGGGACCGATCTTCGGCCGCTCGCAGATCATGGTGACCTCGAGATTGGCGATGCGGCCGCCGCGCGCGGTGACGCGCTCGATGGCGTATTTCAGGAACTGGTCGGAGGAGGCGCCCTTCCACTTCATGTCCGAGGGTGGAAAGTGCGAGCCGATGTCGCCGTCGGCCAGCGCGCCCAGAATTGCGTCAACCAGAGCATGCAGGCCGACGTCGCCGTCGGAATGGGCCAGGAAGCCCTTGCTATGCGGCACGCGCAGGCCGCACAGCCAGACATGGTCGCCTTCGCCGAAGGCATGCACGTCGTAGCCGGTGCCGGTCCTGATGTCGCCGAGCGCAGCCGCCAGCCGCGCCTCCTCGCGCACGAAATCTTCCGGTGTGGTGAGCTTCATATTGGCAACATCGCCCTCAAAGGTCGTCACGGTCAATCCCGCCCATTCGGCGATCGCCGCATCATCTGTGAAATCCGAGCGCTCGCGCGCGGCGCGACGATGCGCATCGAGGATCACGTCGAACTTGAACGCCTGCGGGGTCTGCGCGATCCGCAAGGCGGCACGCTCCGGCGTGGCCGTGATGTCGCCACTCGCCGTGACCTGCTTGATGGTGTCGGTGACGGGGACCACGGGGATCGCGGCGCCGGTCTTGTTGGCGGCGACGATCGCGCGCGAGATCACGTTCGCCGAGACAAAGGGACGCGCCGCGTCGTGGATCAGCACTATGTCGGGACGTTGCGGCACCAGCGCCTCCAGGCCCGCCAGCACCGATTCCTGCCGGGTCGCGCCGCCGTTCACCGGCGTGGCGTAACGCAGGTCACTGACGGCCGCGTTGAACACCGCGATGTCGTCGGGATTCACCACCGGCTGCACGATGGCAATCTCGGGATGCTCGGAGAATGCCGCCAGCGCGCGATGAATGACGGCGCGGCCGCCGACGGTGCGGTATTGTTTCGGACCGCCGGCGCCGGCGCGCAAGCCGCGACCGGCCGCGACGAGAATGGCTGCAGTCCGCTGAGTATTCGTCATGTGATCAGGTTACATCTGAGAGACGCGTGAGGTGACACTTCTTACAGTCGCCCGACAGCGCATGCGAGCGCGATCAGCGGAGACGAAGCGAACGCCGTTCATGCGCGTATGTCGGAAGGGCGTGACGGAGCCAATGCCAAATCCGCGCGGGCTTCACAACCCGGCGTTCGATCCGAGTCATGCAGAAATCTGGCACGCTGCCACATTTACCATGACCGCTCTGACAAGCATATTTTGCTGCAGTGCACTTGCAAGCCAAATGGTTTTGTCTAAACTGTAGGCATGGCGCTTGACTGCACAAGAAATGTGCTCACAATGCAGGGAAGCCGCAATGAGGCACCCGAGAGAGCTGATGAGTTTACCGTGACCGGTCCGGCAGATAATACCGACAAGCCTTTGAAAATCGGTGAGGTTTCGTTGAGGAACCGCGCCTTCCTGGCGCCGATGACCGGGATAACCGACGCGCCGTTCCGGCGGCTCGCCGCCGAGCTGGGGGCAGGGCTCGTGGTCTCCGAGATGACCGCGAGCGACGATCTGGTGCGCGGGCGCTGGATGTCCCGGTTGCGCTGCGAAGCCAGCGGCATCGGGCCGCATGTGGTGCAACTCGCCGGCTGCGAGGCACATTGGATGGCCGAGGGTGCCCGCGTGGCGGAGGCGTCCGGCGCCGATATCATCGACATCAACATGGGCTGCCCGGCACGCCATGTCACCGGCGGCCAGTCTGGCTCGGCGCTGATGCGCGATCTCGATCATGCGGTCGGGCTGATCGAGGCGACGATCTCCGCAGTCAAGGTGCCGGTGACATTGAAGATGCGGCTCGGCTGGGACGACCAGACCAAAAACGCGCCGGAGCTGGCGCGCCGCGCGGAAGCCGCCGGCGTGCAGCTCATCACTGTGCACGGCCGTACCCGCTCCCAGTTCTACAAGGGCGAGGCTGATTGGAGCGCGGTGCGCGAGGTGCGGCAGGCGACCGCGCTGCCACTGGTCGTCAATGGCGACATTACCTCGTTACGACGATGCGCGCGAGGCGCTGGATGCCTCCGGCGCAGATGCCGTGATGATCGGCCGCGGCGCGCAGGGACAGCCGTGGCTGCCGGGCCAGATCGGCCGCCGGCTCGATGGTGGCGAGGTCGAAGCGGCGCCGGAGCTGACGCAGCAGCTCGTTTATCTTCATACGCTCTATGACGAGATCTGCGCGCTGTATGGCGAGCGGGTCGGCCTGCGCCACGCCCGCAAGCATCTCGGCTGGGGGCTCGACGTCGCCGCGCAAAGCGCCTTCGCGCCGACGGAGACGCTGAAAGCGTGGCGCGCCCGCATTCTCACCTCCGAAGAGCCGGCCGCGGTGCGGCGGTCGCTCGGCGATGCTTTCGACGACTTTGCCCGGAGTGCAGCCGCATGAGCTCAGCCGCAGAACAGCGCAATCAGCAGACGTCGGAGGGCGATGCCATTCTCAACGCCCTGCCGAACCCGGTGCTGCTGGTCGGCCCGGACGGCAAGATCATGGACGCCAACATGGCGGCCGAATCCTTCTTCGATTCCTCGACGCAATTTTTGCAGCGGCAGTCGCTGAGGAACCTGGTGCCGTTCGGCAGCCCGCTGCTGGCGCTAATCGATCAGGTGCGCACCAGCAACGCCGCGGTCAACGAATACAAGGTCGATCTCGGCACACCGCGCACCGGCGCCGACCGGCTGGTCGATCTGCATGTCGCGCCGCTGTCGGAACGGCCCGGCTATATCGTGGTGATGCTGCAGGAGCGCACCATCGCCGACAAGATGGATCGCCAGCTTACCCATCGCAGCGCCGCGCGTTCGGTGATCGCGCTCGCCGCGATGCTGGCGCATGAGATCAAGAATCCGCTGTCCGGCATCCGTGGCGCGGCGCAGCTGCTGGAGCAGCAGGCCTCCTCCGAGGACCGCATGCTGACAAGGCTGATCTGCGACGAGGCCGACCGCATCGTCACGTTGGTCGACCGCATGGAGGTGTTCGGCGACGATCGCCCAGTGGCGCGCGGGCCGGTCAACATCCATTCGGTGCTCGACCACGTGAAGCGGCTGGCGCAGTCGGGCTTTGCCCGCAACATCCGCTTCATCGAGGATTACGATCCGTCGCTGCCGCCCGTGCTCGCCAACCAGGATCAACTGATCCAGGTGTTCTTGAACCTGGTGAAGAACGCGGCCGAGGCCGTGGTCGATCTCGGCACCGACGCCGAGATCCAGCTCACCACCGCGTTTCGCCCCGGCGTCCGGCTCTCGGTGCCCGGCAAGAAGTCGCGGGTGTCGTTGCCGCTGGAGTTCTGCGTCAAGGACAACGGCCCCGGCGTGCCGGAAGATTTGATGCCGAACCTGTTCGATCCCTTCGTCACCACCAAGCCGACCGGCAGCGGCCTCGGACTTGCATTGGTCGCGAAGATCGTCGGTGACCATGGCGGGATCATCGAGTGCGAGTCGCAGCCGCGCAAGACCACGTTCCGGGTGCTGATGCCGGTGTACAGCGCGTCCAAACAACCAGACTTAAGGCCATCGCGATGACGTCTCGGGGACGCCATTGCCTGCCTCACAAGGATTCAAGATGAGGACTGACCATGCCTGCAGGTAGCATTCTTGTTGCCGACGACGATACCGCCATCCGGACGGTGTTGAACCAGGCGCTGTCGCGCGCCGGTTACGAGGTGCGGCTGACCGGCAACGCGGCCACGCTGTGGCGCTGGGTCAGCCAGGGCGAGGGCGATCTCGTCATCACCGACGTGGTGATGCCCGACGAGAACGCCTTCGACCTACTGCCACGGATCAAGAAGATGCGGCCCAGTCTGCCGGTCATCGTCATGAGCGCGCAGAACACCTTCATGACGGCGATCCGGGCGTCGGAGCGCGGCGCGTATGAGTATCTGCCGAAGCCGTTCGATCTGAAGGAGCTGATCGCGATCGTCGGCCGCGCCCTGGCCGAGCCGAAGGAGCGTTCGGCCGCGCCAGCCGACGATGCCGAGTTCGAATCGATCCCGCTGGTCGGCCGCTCGCCGGCGATGCAGGAGATCTACCGCGTGCTGGCGCGGCTGATGCAGACCGATCTCACCGTGATGATCTCGGGCGAGTCCGGCACCGGCAAGGAGCTGGTGGCGCGCGCGCTGCACGATTACGGCAAGCGCCGCAACGGCCCGTTCGTCGCTGTCAACATGGCGGCGATCCCGCGTGACCTGATCGAATCCGAACTGTTCGGCCATGAGCGCGGCGCCTTCACCGGCGCCAACACCCGCGCCTCCGGCCGCTTCGAGCAGGCCGAAGGCGGCACGCTATTCCTCGACGAGATCGGCGACATGCCGATGGAAGCGCAGACCCGGCTCCTGCGCGTGCTGCAGCAGGGCGAATACACCACCGTTGGTGGCCGCACCCCGATCAAGACCGACGTGCGCATCGTCGCCGCCTCGAACAAGGACCTGCGGATCCTGATCCAGCAGGGCCTGTTCCGGGAAGATCTGTTCTTCCGCCTCAACGTGGTGCCGCTGCGACTGCCGCCCTTGCGCGAGCGCATCGAGGACCTGCCGGACCTGGTGCGGCATTTCTTCGCGCTCGCCGAGAAGGACGGCCTGCCGCCGAAGAAGCTCGACGCCGCCGCCCTGGAGCGGCTGAAGCAGCACCGCTGGCCGGGCAACGTCCGCGAATTGGAGAATCTCGCCCGCCGTCTCGCCGCGCTCTATCCGCAGGACATCATCACGTCCTCTGTGATCGATGGCGAGCTGGCCCCGCCGGCGGTCACGCCAGGGTCGAACGCGCCGAGCTCGGTCGATAATCTCGGCGGCGCCGTCGAGGCCTATCTGTCCTCGCACTTCCAGGGCTTTCCGAACGGCGTACCGCCGCCGGGCCTCTATCACCGCATCCTCAAGGAGATCGAAATACCGCTGCTTACCGCCGCACTGGCCGCGACGCGCGGGAATCAGATTCGCGCTGCCGACCTGCTGGGGCTGAACCGGAACACGCTACGGAAGAAGATTTGCGATCTCGACATCCAAGTTTATCGCAGCGGGGTCTGAAACCTTATTTCGACGCCGAAAATCCGGTGTCGGCGGCCGTCAACGACCGGCATTTGAACATGTAAAAATCCGCGAGCGCAGACACGCCGCGGATTTGTCGCAATTCGGCAACATTGTGGTAGGAATGCATCAGTTCGCGCATCAGCGCTTGATGCGCTGGGCATGCTTTCATCACATCCATTGCCGGAATGACGAGCACAGACACCTCGGCCAAACCCTTCGAGCCAACACCCGACGAGAGCCGCCGCTGGCGGCTCCGGCGCTGGATGGCGCTGATCGCCGTCTGCCTGGCGATGGGCGCGGCGATCCTGACGTTCATGGTGCTGACCGGCCTGACCGGGATCGAGCCGACGCCGGGGGTCGTCAACGCATTCTACCTGGTGGACGCCGGCACCATCCTGATCCTGGTCGGAATCATTTTCCGCGAAGTCTGGCAGCTCGTGCAGGCCCGGCGGCGGGGCCGGGCGGCGGCGCGGCTCCACGTCCAGATCGTCGGATTGTTTTCGATCATCGCGGTATTGCCGGCGGTGCTGGTCGCCGTGGTCGCCAACGTCACCATCGACCGCGGTCTCGACCGGCTGTTTTCGGGGCCGGCCAAGGTCGCGATCCAGAATTCGCTGACCATCGCGCGCGCCTACACCAACGAGCACGCACAGCTGATCGGCGGCGACATCTTGGGGATGGCCGCCGACATTTCACGCGCACGGCCGCTTTATGACCAGGATCGCGCCAGTTTCGTCGACTTGCTGTCCGCCAACGCCGACGCCCGCAACCTGCCGGGCGCGATGATCACCGACAAGGACGGCAACGTCCTGGTGCGGACCGGCTTCACACGGCAGCCTTTGCAGACGCCGCCGCCCGATCTGCTGAAGGATATCACGGAGACCGAGCCCTACATCGCGGTGCTGCCCGAGCAGAACTACGTCGCCGCCGCGATTCGCCTGCGCGGCTTCGACAACATGTACCTCTTCGTCGCGCGCGCGCTCGATCCCCACGTCGTGGAACAGCTCAAGCAGACCGAGCTGTCTGTCGCCGAATACGCCCAGGTCGAATCGCGCCGGCTCGGGATCCAGGTGGCGCTGGCGCTGATGTTCGCGGTGATCGCGCTCACCATCCTGATGGCGTCCGTGCTGCTCGGGCTCAACTTCGCCAACGGCCTGGTGGCGCCGATCCGCCAGCTCATGAACGCCGCGCACACGGTCTCGACCGGCGATCTCAACGTCCAGGTCCCCGCGCACAAATCCGAAGGCGATCTCGCCCAGCTCGGCGAGATCTTCAACAAGATGACGCAGGAGTTGCGCACCCAGCGCGACGAGCTCGTCAATGCGAGCGAGCTGATCGACAGTCGCCGCCGCTTCATCGAGGCGGTGCTGTCCTCGGCCTCTGCCGGCATCATCGGCGTCGATGCCTCCGGCAGCATCGGCATCCTCAACCGCTCCGCCGAGAAGTTGATCGGGCACGCCGAGTCGGAGACGCTCGATCATCCGCTCTCCGACGTGCTGCCCGAGCTCGACGATATGATGAAGACGGCACGCGAAGGCACCCAGCGGCTGGTGCAGGGCCAGGTCACGATCCAGCGCGACGGCAACGAGCGCAACCTGTCGGTGCGCGTCACCGCCGAGCAGACCAATCAATCACGCGACAGCTACATCATCACGCTCGACGACATCACCGAGCTGGTGTCGGCGCAGCGCACCTCGGCCTGGGGCGATGTAGCGCGCCGCATCGCCCATGAGATCAAGAATCCGCTGACGCCGATTCAGCTCTCGGCGGAACGGATTCGCCGCAAATTCGGCAAGGTCATCACCGAGGACAAGGCCGTCTTCGAGCAGTGCACCGACACCATCGTCCGTCAGGTCGACGACATCAGGCGCATGGTCGATGAGTTCGCGCGCTTCGCGCGAATGCCGAAGCCGGTGATAGAAGGAGAGGATGTCGCTGATACGGTCAGGCAGGCGGTATTCCTGATGAAGGTCGCCCATCCCGAGATCGACATCGAGGCGGATATCAAGACCGATCCGCTGCGCGCGCAGTTCGACCGGCGGCTGATCTCGCAGGCGCTGACCAACATCATCAAGAACGCCACCGAGGCGATCGAGGTGGTGCCGCCGGAAGAGCTCGGCAAGGGCCGGATCGATGTGGTCGCGGCACGAGAGGGCACGGACGTGCTGATCGACGTGATCGACAATGGCGTCGGCCTGCCCAAGGTGGCGCGCCAGCGACTTCTGGAGCCGTACGTCACGACGCGCGCCAAGGGCACCGGCCTCGGTCTCGCCATCGTCGGCCGGGTGCTTGAGGACCATGGCGGGCGGCTGGAACTGAAGGACGCGTCCGATTTCCGCCCCGGACAGCGCGGAGCCTGGATGCGGCTGCGATTCGCGGTCGCGGGCCACGCGGAGACCAAAGAGCAGGGGGCCGAAGACGGCACCGACAACGACGCCGGCAGAGGAAACCACTGCCACGGCGGGAACGACCAACAATGACACAAAAATCCAAGCCGCAACCGGCAGCTGACGAACAGGCGTGACCCATGGCAAGTGATATTCTGATCGTCGATGACGAGGCCGATATTCGGGATCTTGTCGCGGGCATCCTGGACGACGAGGGCTTCACCACGCGGACGGCGCGCGACAGCGATTCGGCGCTCCATGAGATCGCGAGCCGCCGGCCGAACCTGGTGTTTCTCGACATCTGGCTGCAGGGCTCCAAGCTCGACGGCTTGCAGCTGCTGGAGCAGGTCAAGAAGGACCATCCCGACCTGCCGGTGGTGATGATCTCCGGTCACGGCAACATCGAGACCGCGGTCGCTGCGATCAAGCGCGGCGCCTATGACTTCATCGAGAAGCCGTTCAAGGCGGACCGCCTGATCCTGGTGGCGACGCGGGCGCTGGAGAACTCGCGGCTGAAGCGCGAGGTGCGCGAGCTGAAGCAGTTGGCGCCGACCGCAAGCACCATGACCGGCCGCTCGCCGTCGATGAACCAGTTGCGCCAGACCATCGAGCGCGCCGCCAAGGCCAACAGCCGTATTCTGATCGTGGGGCCTCCGGGCTCCGGCAAGGAGCTTGCCGCGCGCACGCTGCATACGGCCTCGCCGCGTGCCGAAGGCCCGTTCGTCGTCATCAACGCCGCCGCGATCACGCCGGAGCGGATGGAGGAGGAGCTGTTCGGCATCGAGCAGTCGAACGGCGAACACCCGCGCAAGACCGGCGCGCTCGAGGAGGCGCATGGCGGCACGCTGTTCGTCGACGAGATCGCCGACATGCCCCGCGAAACCCAGAACAAGATTCTGCGCGTGCTGGTCGATCAGACCTTTCAGCGCTCGGGCGGCACCACCAAGGTGCATGTCGACGTCCGGATCATCTCGTCGACCGCGCGCAATTTGGAGGAGGAGATTGCGGGGGGCCGCTTCCGCGAGGATCTCTATCACCGCCTCTCGGTGGTGCCGATCCGCGTGCCGCCGCTGTCCGAGCGACGCGAGGACATCCCCGAGCTGATCGACTATTTCATGGACCAGATCTCGGCCACCACAGGCCTGCCGAAGCGGCAGATCGGGCAGGACGCCATGGCGGTGCTGCAGTCGCATGTCTGGCCGGGCAACGTCCGGCAGCTCCGCAACAATGTCGAGCGGGTGATGATCCTGGCCGCAGGCGGTCCGGAGGTCATCATCACCGCGGACATGCTGCCGCCGGATGTCGGCTCGATGGTGCCGGCGATGCCGACCAGCAACAATGGCGAGCACATCATGGGTCTGCCGTTGCGCGAGGCGCGCGAGGTGTTCGAACGCGACTATCTGATCGCGCAGATCAGCCGCTTCTCCGGCAATATCTCGCGCACCGCCGAGTTCGTCGGCATGGAGCGTTCGGCGCTGCATCGCAAGCTGAAGGCGCTGGGGGTGGGTTAGCAACGCGGGCGCGGATGCCGCCGGCCGGCGACCGTAGCTGTGCCAGAGACGGCTGCAACGCAATTTACTTGGAAAAGTCGTTATTTTCCGGAATTTTGCGGATAAATGCCGGTGTTCTAGAACCGGTGTTCCCGTAACCGGCTTGCCTATTAGCGGCGCCTGTCCTCTAATCGTACCGGCTGTGTTCCTGGAGGGGGATCTCGGGGGACGCAGGCAACCGGAAAGCGACGAAAAATAATGTTGCAACCGGCAACGACAAGACTGTTCAATAAGAAAAACACGAGACGGCGAGATAAGAAAAATGGCGGCAGACCGCGCACAAAACCTTCAAGACACCTTCCTCAATCACGTTCGCAAAACCAAGACGCCGCTCACGATCTTTCTGGTCAACGGGGTCAAGCTGCAGGGAATCGTCACCTGGTTCGACAATTTCTGCTTGCTGCTCCGACGCGACGGTCATTCGCAGCTTGTGTACAAGCATGCGATCTCGACCATCATGCCGGGCGCTCCGATCCAGTTGTTCGAAGGTGGCGAGGACGCGCCGGCTTGAGAGTGATCTGATTGGAACCCCGCGATCGTGAAGGGGCTGCCGACCATCCGAGGTCGGCAAATGGCAAGAACACCGGGCGGGTGATCGTCATCGGCCCGTACTTGCGGACGCGCCGTGGCGATGACGGCGCGCAGCCGGGGTCGGCTGACGCGCGCGATTTCGAGGCCCGCCTGGACGAGGCCGCGGGGCTTGCGCGCGCCATCGATCTCGTGGTGGCCGACACGGTGCTTGCGCCCATCGGCCAAATTCGGCCGGCGACTTATCTCGGCAAGGGCAAGGTCGACGAGATCCTGGGCCTGATCGCCGGTCATGACATCGAGCTCGTGGTGATGGACTGCGCGCTCGGACCGATCCAGCAGCGCAATCTCGAGAAGGCCTGGAGCACCAAGGTGCTCGACCGTACCGGCCTGATCCTGGAAATTTTCGGTCGTCGCGCCAAGACCAAGGAAGGCTCGCTGCAGGTCGAGCTTGCGCATCTGAACTATCAGCGCAGCCGGCTGGTGCGCTCCTGGACCCATCTCGAGCGCCAACGCGGCGGCTTCGGCTTCATGGGCGGTCCCGGCGAAACCCAGATCGAGGCGGATCGCCGGCTGATCGGCGATCGCATCACGCGTCTCGAGAACGAGCTGAAGAAAGTGCAGGCGACACGGCGGTTGCATCGGGCAGGGCGGCAGCGCGTGCCTTATCGCGTCGTCGCGCTGGTCGGCTACACCAATGCCGGCAAGTCGACGCTGTTCAACCGGATGACGCGGGCGGATGTGCAGGCCGCCGACATGCTGTTCGCGACCCTCGACCCAACTTTGCGCGCGATTGCTTTGCCACACGGCGGCAGGGCGATGCTGTCGGACACGGTCGGCTTCATCTCCAATTTGCCGACCCAGCTTGTCGCGGCCTTCCGTGCCACCCTGGAGGAAGTGCTGGAGGCCGACGTCATTCTGCACGTCCGCGACATCTCGCATGAAGATGCCGAAGCGCAGCAGCACGACGTCGAAGCCGTGCTCGGTCAGCTCGGCATCGACCCCGAAGCCAGCGACAACAACATCATCGAGGTCTGGAACAAAATCGACCGCCTCGACGAGGCTGGGCGCGAAAACCTGTTCAACGTCGCCGCACGCCGGCTCCCGGAGCGGCCGTGCCTGTTGGTCTCGGCCCAAACCGGAGAAGGCGTCGATACGCTATTGCAGGCGATCGAGGATCGGCTGGCGGCAGCGCGGATCACGCTCGATCTGTCGATCGATGCCGCGGATGGCGCAGGAATCTCCTGGCTGCATCGCAACGCGGAAGTGCTGGCCAAGGAACTACACGATGGCCGTTACGACATGACGGTGCGTGTCGATCCCAGCAAGAGCGACGTGGTCGTCGGTCGGTTCCACGCGGTGCCGCGGGTGGCGTAACGAGCCACGATCTGCCCGATTGGCCAAACGCAATCCAGTCTCTGGATTCCGGGGCAAGGCCCGTAGGCCTTGACCCAGAATGACGGCGATTAGGACAAAGTAGAACTCGGAATACCCGATCGGCCCGCAGTATTCAGAAGTTCGCTGCAGCCGAGCTATTTGCCGGGCTTGGCGGCCGTCAGCGTCACCGGGACATGAGGTGACGTACTCACCACGCGCGGCGATCCATCGGGATGGCCTTGCGCCCTGATCATGGCCTCGATCATCAATATGAATTTTTCCGCAAGCATGAGCCGAACTCCATCGTTCGCAATCAGGCAATGCTGCGCCAGGTTTGTTTCAGCTTCGTTTCTTGCCGATCGAGAAACGGTTTCATTGCGCCGAACAATATAGAGTCCACCATCATACGGCCGAGCCACGTCGGGCAGGCGTGCTGCACTGCAACCTCAACGTGCTCGACGGCGAGGGCACCGACGCGATAGATCATGAAGCATGTCGGCGTATCGTCGGCGTCCAGAGCGTGACCCGTGCCGCCGGCAAGCGCGTGCTCGGGGGCGGCAGCTTGGCCGTCACGGTCCGTATTGCGGGGCCGGCGTCTGGTTGAAGTCATTCTCATCGGGGACACAGGCGAAGTTGGCCGCGCTATTGGAGTTGCCGTGGCCGTTGTACCTCGCGACCTTGGGGTAGACGCAGAGCGGCCGCGTCATTTGCACGCCGGAGGCCGGCGTGTCGTTGACATACTTGGTCGCCGTAATCGTCTCCGGTGCGACGTCCTTCTCCACCCAGTTCATGAGCGGGGTAAGTGCGTCGAATGTGTTCGGTCCCGGGCCGCCCGAGCAGTGCCACATGCCGGGAACCATGAACAGCCGGGCGTAGGTCTGGGTTTGTCTCAACGCGGGGTCGTTGTCGTCGAAGCGGACCGGCATCGGAAAGCCATGGCCGTTATGCACCAGCGCGTTGAAGTAATTGATGCTGCTTTGCGACGGCAGCAGCGGGTCGGCCCAGCCGTGATACATCAGAAGCTTGCCGCCGTGTCCGCGGAAGTCGCTGAGGTCCGTGCTGGTCGCGTTCAAGACCGCTTCGAGCTGATCGTCCACCGGCTTGATGTCATGGTGGAAGTCGAAATTGGCAAAGTTGACGGGACTGGTCTGGATGCCGAAGCTCGCGCCGAACACCCAGTAGAACAGGCCGTCGAAGGCCGGCTCCGGAAGCTGCTCTGCGAACACCAGCCCCAGCGCGAGCACGTTGTCGGTCTCGCTGCCCCGTGCGGGGCCGGGATTGATGACGTCCCCGTTCACCGGGTCGATCGCGCCGAGATAATACTTCCGCATCGTGGTCACCTGATCCGGGCTCAGGCAGGCGGGCGGCACGTTGCCGCCTCGGCATTGCAGGACCGCGGGATCAAAATGGCAATCGCGCGGATCGGTCAGGAACTGGTCAGTCTTGACGCCGCCATCCTGACCGACGCATTGCGCGATCACCGCCTTGTTGATGACCGGCATCTGTGCCGGCAGGATGAAACGTGACGCACTCGCATTGGCGTCCTGCCACAGCGCCAGCGCGCCCATGTGGAGATGCGTGCGGTTGAACGCAGCAGCGCCTGCCAGGATGCCGTCGTAGTCGTGCGGGAAACGCTGCGCCTCCATCAGCGCATTCTGGCCGCCGGTGGAGCAGCCGGCGAAGTAGGCCCTGTCCGCACGATGCGAATAGAACGCGTTGACGATCTCCTTGCCCCGGACCGTCATCAAATGGATCGCCCGATAGCCGAAATCCTTGATCTTCTCGGGATGTCCGAACAGGCCGGTCGATGGCGTCGCCGGTTCTCCAAACGCGATGGCAAGGGCATTGCCCTTGTTGCCGTCGTCGCCGCAGAACAGCGGGCTGCAGCCGGAGGTGCCGGTCCCGAGATCGCTGTTGGCGGCAGCGAAGCCTGCCGTGATGCCGGTCGCCAGCTCGGAGTAGGTGATGGTGCCTTGATAGCCGCCGCCGCCGGTACCGAGAAAGCGGCCGTTCCAGTTCGTCTCGGGCAGCCAGGCCTCGATCTTGATCTGGGAGTCGGCGGTCGGCGTCAGCGTCGCGGTGACGCGGCAGAACGGCGGCAGCCCGGTCAACGGGGTTGAACCTGGGGGCGTGAAGGTGCCGCCAGCGACATCGGTCGCCGACGTGATCGTGGTGTGCTCGAGATTGAGCGTCGCCAGATTGGTGCAGGGCGACGCCATCGCAGGCGTGCCAGCGAACGCAACCGAGGCCAACAGGCCCCACGCCGCGCCGACGAGAGTGGATCGATGCATGGTCGTCCTCCCGGATCGTTATGATGATGAGAGCGGATCATGCTAGCGCCGCAATCCGGTGATGACAATCTCAGGTTGACGACGATGACAACGAAATATTCTGTGCGGAGTATGTGACGGTCGCGAAAGGACCGATGCATATCGCTGTCGACTGGCGCTCTCGTATCGTCGAATAAATTGCGTAACGTGCTACATTTTGTCGAAGTAGGTCGCGTCGACCGTGGCTTCAGTTGTCGCTCGAGCGATCATTCCAACCGGATCAAAGTCATGGAAGCACCAGCAAATCTCGTCGAAAAGCTTGCGATGTTCTCCGAGCGCTTCTCGCCACGCACGGTCGCAATTTACAACGACAACGACATCATGGTTGCCAAGCTCGACGGACCGTACCACTGGCACAAGCATGACGACACGGACGATTTCTTTCTCGTGCTGAAGGGCACGCTCGATATCGAGCTGCGCGATCGCACCGTCACCCTCAATCCCGGCGAGGTGTTTGTGGTGCCGAAGGGTATCGAGCACCGGCCGGTTGCGCGCGGCGAGGTCCATATCCTGCTGATCGAGCCGACCGGTACGCCGAATTCAGGCGACAAGGCAACCGCGGCGCCGCGCATTCTCGTGTGATTGCCGATCTGCAAGACCAGTGGCGCAACTGGTCGCGTAGTCCACCGGTGTCATCCCGGCGAACACCGGGATCCATACCGCGGATTCTCTCGTTCAGCGCACAGTGTCCGACGCTGTGCTCGACAAGGTGGGCCGCGGCGTATGGGTCCCGGCGCCAGGCCGGCACGACGGCGGAATTTGCGGCGCCGCCGTTTTCTCTCAGGTCTTCTTCTGCGCCTTCTCTGTTGCCTTGGCCTCGTTCCACAGCGCGTCCATCTGGTCGAGCGTGGCTTCTTCCAGCGTGCGTCCCTGGGCAGCCAGCGCGCGCTCGATGTAGGCGAAGCGGCGCTCGAACTTGGCGTTGGTGCCACGCAGTGCCATTTCCGGATCGACCTTGGCGTGGCGCGCCAGATTGACCAGCGCGAACATCAGGTCGCCGGTCTCGTCCGCGAGTTCGTCGGCATCGCGCTTGTCGAGTGCGCGCTCGATCTCGTCGGCTTCCTCGCGGATCTTGTGCAGCACCGCGCGCGGGTCGTTCCAGTCGAAGCCGACGGTCGCGGCCTTCTTCTGCAGCTCCATCGCGCGCACCAGCGCCGGCTGGCCGGGCTTCACCCCTGACAGCAGCGATGCGCGGCTTGCCTCGTCAGGCGGCCGCCGCGCGGCGCGCTCGGCTTTCTCCTCGGCCTTGATGCGGTCCCAGGTGCCTTTGGTGGGCTGGGTGACGTTGCCGTCCTTGTCGGGAAAGACGTGCGGATGCCGACGGATCATCTTGGCGGTGATCGCCTCGACCACGTCGCCAAAGGCGAACGCGCCTTCCTCCTCGGCGACCCGCGCGTGATAGACCACTTGCAGCAGCAGGTCGCCGAGCTCCTCGCGGAGATCATCGAGATCGTTGCGCGCGATCGCCTCGGCCACCTCATAGGCTTCCTCGATGGTGTAGGGCGCGATGGTCGCAAAGGTCTGCTCGATGTCCCAGGGACATCCCGTGACGGGTGTGCGCAACGCAGCCATGATCTCGATCAGGCGGGAAATATCGCGGGATGGGGTCATCGCAAGTCCTGGAAAGGTGGCGAGGAAGGCCTGTATGCCTGAAGCTCGTGACAGGTCCAGTCAAAAGCGGCAAGGCAGCGGCGCTTCGCAGCGGTTGGCGTGATCCTGCCGCAGTGCTAATCCCTCCCGATGATCGAACCGAATACAACCGCGCTCGTGCTGTTCTCAGGCGGGCAGGATTCCACCACGTGCCTGGCCTGGGCGCTGGACCGCTTTGCGCGTGTCGAGACCATCGGCTTCGCCTATGGCCAGCGTCACGCCATCGAGCTCGATTGCCGCGCGCGCCTGCTCGACGGCATCAGGACGCTGCGGCCGGATTGGGCGGCCAAGCTCGGCGACAGCCACACGCTGGATATCCCGACCTTGGCCGCGATCTCGGAGACTGCACTGACCCGCGACGTCGCGATCGAGATGGGGGCCGACGGCTTGCCGAATACCTTCGTGCCCGGCCGCAACCTCGTCTTCCTGACCTTCGCGGCGGCGCTGGCCTATCGGCGCGGCATCACCCACATCGTCGGCGGCATGTGCGAGACCGATTATTCCGGCTATCCGGATTGTCGCGACGAGACCATCAAGGCGCTCAACACCGCGCTCAATCTCGGCATGGCGAGGCCGTTCGAACTGCATACGCCGCTGATGTGGCTGTCGAAGGCCTCGACCTGGCAGCTTGCGCATGACCTCGGCGGAGCAGGGCTGGTCGACCTGATCCGCGAACAGTCGCACACCTGCTATCTCGGCGAACGCGGCGCGCAGCACGACTGGGGCTATGGCTGCGGCACCTGCCCGGCCTGCGAACTCCGCGCGAAGGGCTGGCGGGAGTATCGCGGCGCATGAGGCAAGAGGCGCCGCTGTTCTTTGCTGCCGATGACAGCCGTTGTCGTTACGCGGCGGCCTCGTCGGTGTCCTCGTCGAACATTTTCGGCTGCGGCGGAATCGCCGGCGCGGGCTCTGCCGTGTCGTCAATGTGCCCGGCGTGCGCGGAGCCCGCAACCGCTTGCTCCACGTCGCGATAGGCGATTTCGAGCAGGTCCTCGTCTTCGCCGCCTTCGATCGAGCTTTCGCGGGATGGCATCTCAGCAAGCGCGATATCGTCGTCGGCAGGTGCTTCGTCGAGATCAATGTTCATAACCCGTGACGGCTGCACATGCGCGTCGGCCGGCGGGGAGGCGGATATCTCGGCCACGTCTGCCGCGGGCTCTGCGGTCGCGACAAGCGCCTCGGGCTCCGCCGCGACCGGTACGACGCTGTCGTGCTGAGGTGCCGGAGCAGGCTCGAACGCGGCCTCCGGCAGCTTCGCCGCGCTTTCGGACACCGGCTTGGCGACGCCGAGTTCGATCGAGATCTCCCTGATCAACTTGTCGATCGCGAGCAGCGTGCGGTATTCCGGAACGCTGCTCAAATGCTGCTCGAACCGGCCGCGCGCAAACTGCAGCGAGTCGACCACCTCGGCCGCAATCGATGCCGCCGATCCGGCGGACCCATGCAGGGCGCCAGCGGCCTTTTCAGTCGAGCTTTCGACCAGCAGGTACGCCTCATATTGCGGGATCGATTTGAGTTGCTCGTGATAGTTCTGGCGCACGGCGAGCAGCGAATTCACGATGTTACCGAAAGATGCGACTTCAGCCATTGTGGGTCCTCTGAAATCACCTTGCGTGATGCGCCGACGCTATTGGAGAACCCGCCGACGTTCAATTTGGAATGAACGCGGTTCCCGTTACGGGTGAATCTTGCTGCTCCACCCGCATCGGCCAGCAATGTTCTCATGCGGGTTGCAATATCCGACAGCGTTTATTGGAACTCAAGATGATACCGAGCGCAGCTAGTCGGGGAAATCCTCAGACCGCAGCTCGATCGGTGCGCCGTGCGGGGTGCGATCGGCGGCATGGTCCCAGGCATCGCGATAGCGCGCGAGTATCGCGGCCGAAGTCACGCCTTTCTCGGCGACAAGACGTTCCAGGGTGGCGAGCCAATGCTGATAATAGGTCTCACCGGTGTCGGGATCACCGGACGCCTGAGCGCGCTTGATCTGGTCAGCCAGCGTCGCGGCCCATTCCGGCCAGGTGAACAGCCCGCGGTCGTGCAGGCTCAGCGCCATGGCGAAGGCCTGGGCTTCCCAGGGTGCGCGGAACACCGGGCCCGCATCGTCGCGGGGAATGCTCGGCACGGCGCTGGTTGCGCGCGCGGCCGCGTCCATCACGCGGGCTCCAGATAGGGCTCGAAGGCATCGATCGAGACCTTCAGTGTCGGATCGGTGTCAGCTCCCCAAAGCTCGGTCCCCTCGAACACGACCGTATAGAGCCATTGCGGATGCTCGCCGGCGCCCTCGGCGGCCGAATCCGGGAACACGTGGCAGCCGTGATCACGCTCGACGATGCCGACATGACCGCGCACATAGCGCGGCAGCCGCGTGTGGGTCACGGGATGCATGTTCCTGGCGCGAACCCGATCGCCGGCCTTGAACTTCGCCGGTGACGGCGCGGGCCGTCCGAACTTGCCGCGCACCATGGTGCGCTCGACATTGTCGACCGTGAGCTTGCCGGGCGTCAGCGGCTTTGCAGGCGTCACCGCATGCGCTGCCGCGATGTCCTCTTTGGAAATCATGCCCTTGTCGCGCAGCATGTCCTCAAGCCCGAGGAACCACTTCTTGTAGTAGGAGCTGGCGAGATAGACGTCCGGGCGAAGGGCTTCGCGGTAAAAGCGCGAGGCATCGATGTTGAAGGCGCCGGCCGCGCCCATCGCGCGCACCATCGCCAGCACCCGCGCTTCCCACGCGGCATGGAACACCGGCTCGTTCTGTTCCGCCTCGACCTTGCCGAAGCCGTCCATGCCGCCCATGTCGTGCACGCCGTTCATGAGGGCGCTCCCGGCGTTTTCGCGAATCCGGTGCCAATCATGGAATCGCGGGTGACGAGCTCGGCGAGCTGGGCCTCGCTCCAGCCTTCGGTGCCCGCGGGACGCATCGGCAGCACCAGGAAGCGGGTCTCGGCAGTGGAGTCCCAGACGCGGATCTCGGTCTCCTTCGGCAGGGTGAGCCCGAAATCCGCGAGCACGCCGCGCGGATCCTTGACGGCACGGGAGCGATAGGGCGCGGCCTTGTACCAGACCGGCGGCAGCCCGAGCATTTCCCAGGGGTAGCAGGAGCACAGCGTGCACACGACCATGTTGTGCCGCTGCGGCGTGTTCTCGACGGCGACCAGATGGTCGCCGACCCGGCTGACATGGCCGAGCGTGCCGACTGCTTGGCTGGCGTCTTCCAGCAGCGCCTGCTTGAACGCCGGATCGGTCCAGGCCTTGGCGACGACGCGCGCGCCGTTGTGCGGGCCGATCCTGGTCTCGTAGGCTTGGATGATGGCATCGAGCGCGGCGGGCTCGATATAGCCCTTCTCGGTCAGGATGGTCTCGAGCGCGCGCACGCGCAGCTCGGTCTCGGACAATTCCGAATGGTCGTGATCGTGATCATGATGCTCTGCCATGGCAGAAGAATAGGCGCAAAATTCCGTCTATGTCGAGACATCGCGCTCCGCTATCGTCGGCGCGCAAGGCTGCCACGCGAAAGAAGGAACGACGCGCGTTGAACGATTCGGGCGGGAGGAATGCAGGCGCGCGACGGACGGTCTCGCGACGCGAATTGGTGACCTGGGCTGCAGGTGGCGCGCTATCGTTGGCGACAGGATCGGCCGCCGCGGAGCAGGCGGAGGGCAGGGCGAGCAGCGCAGCCGCAAGCACCGGTCGCTTTCCCGACGGCTTCGTCTGGGGCACCGCGACCTCGTCCTACCAGATCGAGGGCGCGGTCAAGGAAGATGGACGCGGTCCCTCGATCTGGGACACCTTCACCAGGCGGTGGGGCACGATCGAGGATGGCAGCACTGGCGACGTCGCGTGCGACCACTACCACCGCTACAAGGAGGACGTCCGCCTGATCGCGGAGCTCGGCTGCAAGGCCTATCGCTTCTCCATCGCCTGGCCGCGGGTATTTCCCAATGGCGACGGCGCGCCCAATCCGAAAGGCCTCGATTTCTATCACCGGCTGGTCGACGCGCTGCTCGAGAGCGGCATCGAGCCCTATGCGACGCTGTATCACTGGGACCTGCCGCAGGCGCTGCAGGACCGCTTCGGCGGCTGGCGTTCGGCGGAGACCGCGAAAGCGTTTGCGAATTATGCCGGCTATGTCGCCGAGCAGCTCGGCGATCGGGTCAAGACCATCTTCACGATCAACGAATGCGGGCGGTTCGTGCCCTTCGGCTACGGGCTCGGCATCGACGCGCCGGGATTGAAGCTGCCGCAAGCCGAGGTGAACCAGGCGCGACACCACGTGGCGCTGGCGCATGGGCTCGCGGTACAGGCGATCCGCGCCAAGGGGCAGGCGGGCGTGCGGGTCGGCATGGCCGAAAACATCACCGCCTGCGTGCCGGCGATCGACACGCCGGAGAACATCCGCGCCGCCGAGATCGCGACCCGCGAGCTGAACGCCGGCTTCCTCAACGTGATCCTGACAGGGCAATACACCGAGCCGTTCCTCGCCTGGGCGGGCAAGGACGCCCCGAAATTCACCGCCGAGGAGCTCGCCATCATCTCCACGCCGGTCGATTTCGTCGGGCTCAACATCTACGCGCCCCAGGCCTATGTGGTGGCCTCGGATCATCCGCCCGGCTTCGAGTCGTTGCCGTTCCCATCGTCATTCCCGCATATGAGCTCGCCTTGGCTGCTGATGGGGCCGGAAACCGCTTATTGGGTGCCGCGGCTGGCGGCGAAGGTGTGGAATCTCAAGAATATCTACATCACCGAGAACGGCACCTCGTCCGACGACAAGATCTCGCCTGATGGCAGGATTCACGACCTCGATCGCGTGATGTACCTGCGCAACTATCTCGGCCAGCTGCAGCGCGCCGCCGCCGAGGGCGTTCCGGTCAAAGGCTATTTCCTGTGGAGCCTGATGGACAATTTCGAATGGGTGTTCGGCTACAAGCAGCGCTTCGGCGTCTACCATGTCGACTTCAAAACCCAGGCGCGCACGGCCAAGCTCAGTGCGTCCTTCTATCGCGACGTGATCGCAAAAAACGCGATCGGTGCGTGATCCAGCTGATACGGCCGTCATCGTTTTCGTGCAACATGAGAGCGCAGCCGCGCGGAACGTTTGCCGCGGGAGAAGGCGAACCGACCGGGGAGGATTCACATGGCGCGTCTGACGCTCGTTGTTGCCTGGATCTGCGGCTTCGTTTTCCTGCAACCGACACATGCCCTGGCCTGGGGCTACCAGGGCCACGAGGTGGTCGGTGCCATCGCCGATGAGCTGATCGCGGACAATCCAAACGCCACGAAGCAGGTCCATGACATCCTCAACAGCCCGCTGCCGTCCGAGGATGAGATCAGAGACCAGCAGGACCTGCTGCCGGGCAAGCGCGATCTGACGCTGCAGCAGGCCGGCCCCTGGGCGGACTGCGTCAAGGCGGTGACGCATCACGACGGCGATCGCTTCAGATATGAGCTCGATCCTGCGCATCCCGAATATGAGACGCCGTGCATTCCCTTCAACTCAGCCTTGGAACGGGCGCGGATGGAAGACTACGTCAAGCACAATTGGAGCACGCCGGACTGCACCTATCAGCCGGCCGGCTTCGAGCAGGGCTGCCATAACACTTACCATTTCGACGATGTCGCGATCCAGCGCGGCAGCTACGACCGCAACGATCTCGGCACAAGCTCACATGATGTGGTTTCGGCGATCAACGCGGCGATCGCGGTGCTGACCGACAAGACGCCACCGCCGCCTTTCAAGATACGCGACAAGAAGGAGGCTTTGCTGCTGCTGACACATTTCGTCGGCGACCTGCACCAGCCGCTGCACGTCGCCGCGGTCTATCTCGATCCGCAGGGCAGCCTCGTCGATCCCGATGCTGCGCAGCAAGCCGATCCGGCCACCGAGACGGCCGGCGGCAATGCGATCCAAGACGAGAACGTCAATCTGCATGCCGAATGGGACGACATCCCGTTCGATATCGGGCTGAAGGCGACGAAGGAACTGCTGCAGAGCGCCCGTGCCGTGCCGGCCGATGCTGCGCCGATGGACGGCTGGGCGGCGCTATGGGCAACCGATACGCTGAAGGTGGCGCAGGAGGCATTCTCAGGCCTGAGCTTCGGCCCGAAAGCCGACGGCAAATGGCCGGTCTCGTTCGGCGACCACGATAAGCACATGGCCTATCTGCATCGCATGGACGAGATCAAGCGCCAGCAGCTCGCCAAGGCCGGCGCTCGTCTCGCCGAGATCCTCAACACGATCTGGCCGAAGAACTGATCGACGGACCGACGCATCGCCCCAGAATGACGGCGAACCAGGTGATGCCGCGCTTGACGCAAGTAAGACTAGCTGAGGTCATGCAGTTCCTTGCCGAGTGGCGGTGTTAGGCAAAAGCTGGAGAAAGTGACTGGCAATCCGTCTCGTTCGGGCGTGCAGGCCATTGGCCCGACCAGGTAAGACGCAGCCTTGGGGAAGGGCGCCAATCGCATCAGTGGCCAGAGCTTGCCGTCAGCTGAAACCTGCAATCGAAGAACGCCGTTCGCCACAGTCGCCCGCATCCAGAACTCGCCGGCATCACGCTGATACGGAGCGGTGGCCCAATCCGACTGCCCATTGGTCAATACGCTCGCAAGCATGGCGCGGCCATCCGAAAACTCTATCCCGGCTTTGACCCAATGCTCGGCGTCGATGCGCACCATGATGCCGGCCTGGTCGTAGAGCGATTTGAAATCGCACTGGATGCGCAGCTCTGCGGTGAACGCTTCCGCGGTCCGGAAGCCCAGGAAATGACCGCTGTCGCGGCAAAACCCGTAATGGGTTTCACGCCAGAAATCGGTCGCTTGTCAGTGACGACCTCAAGGTCGTCGCCCTGCGCTGTCCATCGCTTCGGTTCGTTCAGCCATATTCCGTCTTGTCTGCGAAAGATCGCGCCGCTCATGTCGAACCCTCGAAAAGAGAAGACGATCCTGACACAACGTCATTCTCGTGCGATGAGATGGAAGCGAGGCGAACGAAAGCCTGGCGCAGAATTCGTCTGTGCCAGGCTCTTCGGAACGCCAGTTCAAGTGCTACCTGATCAGAGCAATCCGTTCTTCTTCAGGATCTCCGGCGCGTTCTCCTTGGTGATCAGCATCGTCGGCAACGTGATGACCGGCTCGAGCTTCTCGCCCTTCAAGAGCTTGGCGGCCTGCCGCAATCCTTCCGCGCCGGGTGTCGCGTAGAGGAAGGTCGCGCGTGAGCTGCCCCTTGGAGACCCAGGTGACGCCTTCGTCCGGCAGGCCGTCGATCCCGATGATGAACTTGATGTCCTTGTCGCGGCCGGCGTCCTTGGCGGCGAGATAGGCGCCGTAGGCCATCGGATCGTTGTGGCCATAGACCATGTCGATCTTCTCGTTGTTGCGCAGCGCCGTCGTCATGATGTCGTAGGCCTTGTCCTGCTTCCAGTCGCCCGACTGATTGTTGAGCAGGTACTTGATGCCAGGCTCCTTGTCGGTGAAGGCATGGAAGCCGTCGTGGCGGTCGTGCGCCGGCTGGGTGCCCATGCCGCCCCAGATCTCGACGACGTTGCCGGCCGCCTTGCCGGCGCCGCCGAGCAGCTTGACCGCGTGCTCACCGGCCGCCTTGCCGATCGCGACATTGTCGCCGCCGATGAACTGGGTGATGCGCTTGGTGTCGACGTTGCGGTCGAGCACGATGACGGGGATCTTGGCGTCGATCGCCTTCTCGACGACGCCAGTCAGGCCGGCCGATTCCTTGGGCGAGATCAAGAGCACGTTGACCTGCTGGACGATCAGGTTGTCGCAATCGGCGACCTGCTTTTCGGTCTTGTCCTGGCCGTCGGTGATGATGAGGTCGATATCCGGATGGTTCTTCGCCTCGGCCAGGATGTCCTTGTTGAACTGCACACGCCACGGCTCGAGCGTGGTGCATTGGCTGAAGCCGACCTTCGACTTGCCGGCGGCCGTTGCGGGTGTCCAGCCGGCCGGCAGGTAGATGGTTATCGCGGCACCGGCCGCAGTGGTCGACAATTTCAAGAACTCACGACGCTTCATCGAGATCCTCCCTTGCGAAATGGGCCTTTGCGGCGCTTGGCAGCCGATGGGGCTCGGCTGTTTTCGGATCGACGTGCGCTTCGCCCGATCGGCGGAATCGCCAACGCGCGACGAGCTGGCCGAGATTCTGTTCCTGCACCAGCACGGTGCAGACGATGATCAATCCCTTCATCACGAGCTGGACGTTGGAGTCGATGTTCTGAAGCTGAAGGATGTCGGAGAGCAGGCCGAAGATCAGGACGCCGACGAAGGTGCCGGCGAGGCCGCCGCGGCCGCCCATCAGACTGGTGCCCCCGATCACCACGGCGGCGATCGCATCGAGTTCGAGCCCGGTGCCCGCGTCCGGCTTGCCCTGACGGTACTGCGCGACGAACAGCACGCCGGCGATGCCCGCCAGCAGGCCCGACAGGAGATAGGCGGTGAGCTGCACCTGCGCGACCTTGATGCCCGCAAGCTTTGCGGCCTCGACATTGCCGCCGATCGCATAGGCGTAGCGGCCGAAGGTCGTGAAGCGCAGGATCGCACCGAACAGGATGATCGCAGCGAGGAAGAATACGCTCGGCACCGGCAGCACGCCCCACAGCATCGAGCGCAGCAGCTCGAAGGCCTCGGTCGCGTTGGTGCCAGTGTAGACCGGCACGACGGCGTTGTCGGAGCCGGCGGTCAATCGTGCGATGCCGAGCGCGCTGACCATCATCGCCAGCGTTGCGATGAAAGGCTGTAGCCGGCCGGCGACGATCAGCAGCCCGTTGATGCCGCCCAGCACCAGCGCGAGGCAGGGGGCGATCAGGAGGACGCCGAGAACGCCGAACCTGGTCGGCACCTGGTGCACCGTCCACCACCCGATCGCGACCGCTGCGACAAGGCCGAGCAGCCCGGGGATACCCCTGCCTTGCAAGTACGAGAGCGTGATCTCGCGTCGCCGCCCTGCGCTGACATCGCGGCCACGGGCGAGCCCTGCGAACACGAAGCGCGCAGCGAGTGCCACAGCGGTGCCGCCGACAAGGATCGCGGCCGGTACGCCCATGATGGACGCCGTAGTCCAGCCGGGCTTGGTCAGCAGCATCGCGCAGATCACCGTCGAGAAACCCATCACCGAGCCGACCGACAGATCGATGCCGCCGAGCAGGATGACCATGGTCATGCCAGTCGCCACCAGTCCGGTGATCGAGACCTGGCGGAGCACGTCGGTGAGGTTGCCGTAGGACAGGAAGATGTTGTGGCCGGATGAGGTGTGCGGCGAGGTGAGGGCGCCGATCAGGCAGATCAGCAGCAGGCCCCAATAGAGCTTGGTCCGGGACAGCAGGCGAAAGAGCGCGGTCATGATGCTGATACCTGCGACCACGCCGCCATGCCCGGCGCCGCCAGGCGCATAACCGTCTCCTGCGTGGCCTCCGCGCGCGCGAGAATGCCGGTCTGCCGTCCCTCGCACATGACCAGCACGCGATCCGACAACAGCAGCAGCTCCGGCATTTCCGACGTCACCACGATGATGCCGAGCCCTTGCGCGGCGAGATCGAAGATCAGCTGGTAGATCTCCTGCTTGGCGCCAATGTCGATGCCGCGGGTCGGTTCATCGAGCAGCAGGATGCGGGGTTCGGTCCCCAGCCATTTGCCGATCACCACTTTCTGCTGATTACCGCCGGAGAGTGCAGCCGCTTCCTGGCCGATGCCGGAGCAGCGGATCGAGAGCCGCTTGACCATGTCAGCGGCAAGGGCGCGTTCGCCGGCGAAAGAGCGCAGGCCAAAGCGCGAGAGTGCGCCGATCGAGGGCAGGGCGACGTTGTCGCAGATCGAGGCGGTGAGATGCAGGCCGCGCTCCTTGCGGTCCTCGCTGACCAGCGCGACGCCGAGACGATAGGCGTCGGCCGGCGAGCCGATATCGACGGTCGCGCCGTCGATCGCGATGCTGCCGTTGCGCCAGCCGCGCGAGACGCCAAAGATCGATTCCAGGATCTCGGTTCGTCCGGAGCCGAGCAGGCCGCCGATCCCGAGGATTTCACCGCGCCTGAGAGCGAAGCTTACGCCGTGCAGCGCCCGCCGCCAGCCGTGCGGGCCGAGCGTGTCCAATGTCAGGTTTTGCACCGAGAGTACGACCGCGCCATCTCGCGCAGTCCTGGCGGCCTCGTTCGCGGCCATCTCGCGGCCGACCATCGCAGAGATGATCGCCCCGCGCGAGAGTTCGCCAATCGGCGCCGTCACCACCCGCCGCCCGTCGCGCAGCACGGTGACGCGGTCAGCAAGTTCGAGGACCTCCTCGATGCGATGCGAGGTGTAGATGATCGCGACGCCTTCGGCTGCGAGCTGGCGCACGATCTTGAACAGCGTGTCGCATTCCGAGGACGACAAGGCCGAGGTCGGCTCGTCCATGATGAGGATGCGGGCGTTGAGCGACAGCGCCTTGGCAATCTCGACCAGCTGCTGCTCGCCGACGCGCAGGCCGGCAATCCTGGTTTCGGGCGCGATGGTCACGCCGAGGCGCGCGAGCAGCCGCTCGGCCGCCCTGATCATGCGGCGCCGGTCGATCAGCACGCCGCCGATCAGCGGCTCGCGGCCAAGGAAGATGTTGTCGGCCACGCTCAGTTCGGGAACGAGATTGAGCTCCTGGTGGATGATGGCGACGCCCGCCTCTTCGGCGTGGCGTACGCCGCCGAACGACGCAGCCTGGCCCTCGACCAGAATGCTACCGTCGTAGCTCGTGTGCACGCCGGCGAGGATCTTCATCAGGGTGCTCTTGCCGGCACCGTTCTCGCCCATCAGCGCGTGGACTTCGCCATGGCGCAGATCGAAGTCGACGTTGTCGAGCGCCTTCACGCCCGCAAAGGATTTGGAGATCTGCTGCGCACAAAGCACGGCCTGTGCGCTCGGCACGCCGGCGTGGCTGGCAAGCCCGGCCACGGGAGAAGAACGAGGAACGCCGCGCGCATCTTCTGCGCCAAGCGCGCCGAAGCGTGTCTCCATGGATTTCCTCCCGGCGTGCCCAGTGCTTTTAAGACACCGAGCCGCAGGCAAATCATTGCTTATTGACTGACATGCTAGTTATATCAGTTACCGCTCGTCAAGCCTCTTAGCTGCGATTGGCGTCACGGTCGCGAAATGCGCGGATCGGCTCCGAGGAAACAGAGCATGCATTCAATCGGTGGGTTCAGCGGCACCACGCGATCAGCAAGGGGGCGTGGGGCAGGAGGGTCGAAAGTCGATCAGGCCTATCTTGCGCTCAAGCGTGCCATTGTCTCCGGCGCGCTCGCGCCCGAAACGCCGATCGACAAGAACGAATGGTGCGCCCGCTTTGACGTGTCGAAGCTCTCGATCACGACGGCGATCAATCGCTTGGCCTTCGAAGGACTGGTCGTGGTCGAGCCGCAACGCGGCTCTTATGTCGCCAGGATCCACCTCGAAGACGTCCGGCAGTGGATGCTGATGCGGCGCGCGTTGGAGGTCGAGGTCGTCGGTGTCTGCGCGACTAGCATGTCCGACCAGGGGGTCGAATCGCTCAGCCAAAATCTCGCGTACCAGAAGGCCGCGATTGCAAGCGGAGATCTAGAGGGCTTCCACGCGCTCGACACCAGGTTCCATCACCAGATGACCGAGGGCTTGAATCTCGCGCGCGTCGGTGAAGTGCTCGATCCGATCCGAACGCACCTCGAGCGGGTTCGCCGCACGCTGCTTCCTGAGCCAGGCCGGCCAGAAGGAACCTACCGCGAGCACGCTGCGATCTACGGCGCGATCTCGGCCCGCGACCCGCGCCAGGCCCAACACGAAATGGCCGGCCATCTCGATCGCGTCGCGCGCGAGCTGCATGCCTTCGTGGCCAAGAACCCGAGCTTCTTCGAAGCGTAGTGCTCCGGAGCCGGGGCACTTAAGGCCAGCTCCGTAAGCGGCTCAAATTCGGCTCAGTTCGACTTGGAGGACCACAACATGGTTTGGGTCCTTATACACGATTCGCATAAGGTATATTATGGAATATATTTATCCGTAAAGAAGTCAGAGCCTTGGCACCAATTGCTCGACATTGATGTGAATTGCGGCCCGACGCTCCCACGGTTCCCGGCCTCAAACTTGCGTCCATGTAGCCTCGCTGATGGCTCGCTTTGGAGCAGCCATTGCGTGCCGTCCTCGCAGGCGGCAATAAGCGCCAGGAAGACCGAGAACGCAGATGACCTGACGGACTTCGATCCGTATAGGATTGTCCCGATGGGACTCATGCGTCTCACAACGACAAGAAGCATTTGGGAGAATTGAGAATGAGCCTGTCACGGCGCACACTATTGAAGGCATCCGCAGCGTCTGCGGTTCTGGGCGGCATTGCCGCACCGCATGTGGCGCGCGCGCAAGCGGCCGAATTCACCTACAAATTTGCCAATAACCTTCCGGAATCTCACCCGTTTGTGGCCCGGGCCCGCGAGATGGCAGCCGCCATCAAGGCCGACACCAAGGGCCGGTTCGACATGCAGGTGTTCCCGAATAGCCAGCTTGGCTCGGATACGGATACGCTGAGCCAGCTGCGATCCGGCGGCGTCGAGTTCTTCACGCTCTCGGGCCTGATCCTGGCGACGCTGGTGCCGGCGGCCTCGATCAACGGCATCGGTTTCGCGTTCCCGGATTATCCCACGGTCTGGAAGGCCATGGATGGCGATCTCGGCGCCTATGTCCGCGCCCAGATCAACAAGGCCGGCCTCGAAGTCATGGACAAGATCTGGGACAACGGCTTCCGCCAGACCACGTCCTCGACCAAGCCGATCAACGGCCCGGACGACTTCAAGGGCTTCAAGATCAGCGTGCCGGTGTCGCCGCTGTGGACGTCGATGTTCAAGGCATTCGATGCATCGCCCGCCTCGATCAATTTCAGCGAGGTCTATTCGGCGCTGCAGACCAAGATCGTCGAGGGCCAGGAGAACCCGTTGGCGCTGATCTCGGCGGCGAAGCTGTACGAAGTGCAGAAATACTGCTCGATGACCAACCACATGTGGGACGGCTTCTGGTTCCTGATGAACCGTCGCGCCTGGCAGGCCTTGCCCGAGGACATCCGCACCGTCGTCACCAAGCATGTCAATGCGGCTGCCGTGAAGGAACGCGAGGACACCGAGAAGCTGAACGCCTCGGTGAAGAATGAGCTCACCAGCAAGGGCCTGGTGTTCAACCAGCCTGACGTCGCGCCATTCCGCGACAAGCTGCGCTCCGCCGGCTTCTACGCCGAGTGGAAGGGTAAATATGGCGAGGAAGCCTGGTCGCTGCTGGAGAAGGCGGTCGGCAAGCTCTCGTAACGCGTAGGGGGCCCGGCTCGCCATGGTTCACGTCGAAATCACCGACATCTCTGTCACTCAAACGGTTATTGAAACGACGGTCGAGCCCCCTCGCCACTCCCTGCTCCGGCGGATCGAGTCCCTGCTCGGCCTGCTGGTCGAGATCCCGGCGGCGATCCTTGTCGTCGCCGAGGTCATCATCCTGTTTGCGGGCGTGATCGCCCGCTATGTGCTGCACGAGCCGCTGATCTGGTCGGACGAGCTGGCCTCGATGCTGTTCCTGTGGCTGGCGATGCTGGGCGCCGCGGTCGCATTCCGGCGCGCCGAGCATATGCGGATGACCGCCGTGATCGGCAGCGCGTCGCCAGCGGTGCGGTTTTATCTCGACGCGGTCGCGACCTGCGCGGCGCTGGCGTTCCTGATCTTGATCGTGCATCCGTCCTACGAATACGCCTACGAAGAAAGCTTCATCACCACGCCGGCGCTGCAGATCTCCAACACCTGGCGCGCGGCCGCATTGCCGGTCGGCGTCTGCCTGATGGCCGCGTTCGCGCTGCTGCGGCTGGCGCGTGACGGCCATCCCAGGATCTTGCTGGCGGCGCTGCTGTCGGTCGCCGCCATCGTCGCGTTGCTCTGGCTGGCGCAGCCGTTGCTGCGGCCGCTCGGCAACCTCAACCTGATCATCTTCTTCGTCGGCGTCGCCGGCTTCTGCGTGTTCGCCGGCGTGCCGATCGCGTTCGGCTTTGGGCTCGCCACCCTGGGCTATCTGGCGCTGACCACGCACACGCCGCTGATGGTGCTGGTCGGCCGCATGGATGAAGGCATGAGCCATATCATCCTGCTGTCGGTGCCGCTGTTCGTCTTCCTCGGGCTCCTGATCGAGATGACCGGCATGGCGCGCGCCATGGTGGCGTTCCTGGCGAGCCTGCTCGGCCACGTCCGTGGCGGCCTGCATTACGTGCTCGTCGGCGCGATGTATCTCGTCTCCGGCATCTCCGGCTCCAAGGCGGCCGACATGGCCGCAGTGGCACCGGTGCTGTTTCCGGAGATGAAGGAGCGCGGCGCCAAGCCCGGCGACCTCGTCGCGCTGCTCGCGGCCACCGGTGCCCAGACCGAGACCATCCCGCCGAGCCTGGTGCTGATCACGATCGGCTCGGTCACCGGCGTCTCGATCTCGGCGCTGTTCACCGGCGGCCTGCTGCCGGGCGTGGTGCTCGCCATCACGCTGTGCACGCTGGTGTGGTGGCGCTATCGCAATGAGGATTTGAGCCATGTGAAGAGGGCGCGTGGCGGCGAGATTGCGAAAGCGTTCATCGTCGCCCTGCCCGCCATCGCCCTGCCCTTTGTCATCCGCTACGCCGTCGTCGAGGGCATTGCCACCGCCACCGAAGTCTCGACCATCGGCATCGTCTACGGTTTGATCATCGGGCTTTTGATCTATCGCCAGTTCGATTGGCGGCGGCTGCCGTCGATGCTGGTCGAGACGGCGGCGCTGTCAGGCGCGATCCTGCTGATCATCGGCGCGGCCACCGGCATGGCCTGGGGCCTCACGCAGTCCGGCTTCTCGCGTTCGCTGGCGGCCGCCATGACCGGGCTGCCCGGTGGCAGCGCGTCCTTCATCGCGGTGTCGATCGTGGCCTTCGTCGTTCTCGGCAGCGTGCTGGAAGGCATTCCCGCGATCGTGCTGTTCGGGCCGCTGCTGTTCCCGATCGCCAAGGCGGTCGGCGTGCACGAGGTGCACTATGCCATGATCATCATCCTGGCGATGGGCGTCGGGCTGTTCTCGCCGCCGTTCGGCGTCGGCTATTACGCGGCCTGCGCCATCGGCCGGGTCGATCCGGCTGACGGCATGCGGCCGATCTGGGGGTATCTGGTGGCGCTGCTGATCGGCCTCGTTATCGTGGCCATTTTCCCCTGGATTTCGATCGGCTTCCTGTAGAATCTTCGCGTAAGCACAGGAGGCTAAGATGGGCTCACAACAGAACCAGTATGACATCGGCCTGGACAAGAATCCGGCCAATTATGTCCCGCTGACGCCGCTGAGCTTCCTTGCGCGCAGCGCCGCCGTTTATCCCGACCATGTCAGCACGGTCTATGAGGGCCGCAGCTTCACCTGGGGCGAGACCTACGCGCGCTGCCGGCGCTTTGCGTCCTATCTCGCGGGCCGCGGCATCGGCGAAGGCGATACGGTCGCAGCAATGCTGCCGAACGTGCCAGCCATGAACGAGCTGCATTTCGCGGTGCCGATGGCCGGCGCAGTGCTGAACGCGCTCAACATCCGGCTCGACGCGCCGTCGATCGCGTTCCAGCTCGATCATGGCGGCGCCAAGATCATCGTGGTCGATCCGGAATTTTCCAAGGTGATCGCCGAGGCGTTGACGCTGATGACCGGCACGCGGCCGTTCGTGATCGACGCTGCGGATGCGTCGTATCCGGGCGGCAGCCGGGTCGGCGAGATCGAATATGAGGACGCGCTTGCGCAGAGCGATCCTGACTTCACGCCGCGGCGGCCGGCGGACGAATGGAATGCGATCGCGCTGAGCTATACCTCGGGCACCACAGGCAATCCGAAGGGCGTCGTCACGCATCACCGCGGCGCCTACCTCAACGCCGTCAGCAATATCCTGGCGGGCAATCTCGGCCAGCATCCGGTCTATCTCTGGACCCTGCCGATGTTTCACTGCAACGGCTGGTGCTTTCCCTGGACGATGGCGGCGGCTGCCGGCGTCAATGTCTGCCTGCGCAAGGTCGAGCCGAGCAAGATCTTTGCGCTGATCAAGGAGCACGGCGTCACCCACATGTGCGGCGCGCCGATCGTCTACAACACGCTGATCAACGCGCCCGATGCGCCGAAGGCCGGCGCCGCAAAGCCTGTGATCGGCCTGATCGCCGGCGCGGCGCCGCCGGTCGCGGTGCTCGAAGGCGCTGAGCGGATCGGCATCAAGCTCACCCATGTCTACGGGCTGACCGAAGTCTACGGCCCCGCCTCCGTCTGCGCCGAGCAGCCGGGCTGGGACGATCTGCCTGCGCCCGAGCGGGCGCAGTTCAAGCGCCGCCAGGGCGTGCCCTACCCGCTCGAGGAAGCCGTCACCGTGCTCGATCCGGAGACGATGCGCGAGGTGCCGCGCGATGGTGAGAGCATCGGCGAGGTCATGTTCCGCGGCAACATCGTGATGAAGGGCTATCTGAAGAACGAGAAGGCAACGCAGGAGGCTTTTGCCGGCGGCTGGTTTCACACCGGCGACCTCGGCGTGCTCGACGCGCACGGCTATGTCACCATCAAGGACCGTTCCAAGGACATCATCATCTCCGGCGGCGAGAACATTTCCTCCGTCGAAGTCGAGGACATCCTCTACAAGCATCCGGCCGTGCTGTTCGCCGCCGTGGTCGCCAAGCCCGATCCGAAATGGGGCGAAGTGCCCTGCGCCTTCATCGAGCTGAAGGACGGCGCGGAAGCGACCGAGGCCGAGATCATCGCCTATTGCCGCAGCCACATGTCCGGCTTCAAGACGCCGAAGGCCGTGGTGTTCGGCCCGATCCCGAAGACGTCCACCGGCAAGATCCAGAAATTCCTGCTGCGCAACCAAGTGCAGTCGGCGAAGGCGATCTCGACGTAGATCGCATTTGCGCGTCATTGCGAGCGAAGCGAAGCAATCCAGGGTGAGCACGCTTCGCTTTGCCCACCCTGCACGCGCTAACCAATCTCCAGCCGCATCCCGTCATACGCCGGAAAGACGTTTGCCGGCAGGCTCTGGCGCAGCACCTCGTAGTCGAGGTCGGAATGCATGTTGGTGATGACGGCCCGTTTCGGCTTGAAGCGCTCGATCCAGGACAAGGCGTCGTTGACCGAGAAATGGCTCGGATGGCCCGTGTAGCGCAGGCCGTCGACGATCCAGAGATCGAGATCCTCCAGCGCGCTCCAGCTCGCTTCCGGAATGTCGTTGAGGTCGGGCGTATAGGCCGCCCTACCGATGCGGTAGCCGAGCGCCGGGATGTTGCCGTGCTGGACCAGGAAGGCCGAGAGCGTCAGCGCACCGCCCTTGCCCTCGATCGTCTCGCTGCCGCCGGCCTCGATCGCGTGCTGGGTCAGGATCGGCGGATAGTCGCTGCCGGCAGGCGAGATGAAGCAATAGGAGAAGCGGTGCATGATGTCTTTGGCAGTCGACTGATTCAAATAGACCGGAATGCGCCGGCGCTGATGCAGCACCACCGAACGCAGATCGTCGATGCCGTGGGTCTGGTCGGCGTGCTCATGGGTCAGGAACACCGCATCGATGTGGTCGACCTCGGCGTCGATCAGCTGCTCGCGCAGATCGGGCGAGGTATCGATCACGACCCGCGTCGTGCCCTGCGGCGACGTTCGCTCGGCCAGTAGCGAACAGCGACGACGGCGGTTCTTCGGGTTGGTCGGATCGCAGGCGCCCCACCCCAGCGCCGGACGCGGCACGCCGGCCGAGGAGCCGCAGCCGAGGATGGTGAGCGTCAGCGTCATGCAGCTTTTCCCTCAGAGCGTTTTCAAGCGAAGTGGACACCGGTTCGCGTCAAGAAACCGCGTCAAAACAAAAAATAGAGCCTTTTCCGTTCCGATCCAATCGGAACGGAAAAGGCTCTAGCGCGGCACCTTGGAGAACAGCTTGAAGAACGTTTCCGTGGTTCGCCGGGTGATGTCATCAAGCGACACGCCGCGCGTCTCCGCCAGCACCTTGGCGGTCTCCACGACGTAAGCCGGCTCGTTGCGCTTGCCGCGGAACTTGCCCGGCGCGAGATATGGCGCATCCGTCTCGACCATGATGCGGTCGGCCGGCAGCTCGGCCGCGAGATCGCGCAAGGCTTGCGACTTCTTGAAGGTCAGGACGCCGGTGAACGAGATGTGCAGTCCAAGGTCGATCGCCTTCATCGCAAGCTCCCGTCCCCCGGTGTAGCAATGCAGCACCGCGCGGAAAGGTCCCTTCGCGACCTCCTCCTCCAGGATCTCGCCACAGCGCGCATCAGCCTCGCGGGTGTGAATCACCAGCGGCAGACCGGTGGCGCGGGCTGCTGCGATATGGGCGCGAAAGCCGCGCTCCTGCGCATCCGGCGAGCCGTTGTCGTAGAAATTATCGAGCCCGGCCTCACCCAACGCGACGACCTTCGGATGGTGCGTCAGCGCGATCAGCTCGTCGGCGGAGATGCCGTCCTCTTCGTCCGCGTTGTGCGGATGAGTGCCGACCGAGCAGTAGACGTTCTCATAACGCTCGGCGATCGCAAGCAGCTCACTGATCCGCCGCACCCGGGTCGAGATCGTCACCAGGCGGCCGACGCCCGCGGCAGCGGCGCGCGCGACGATGCCATCCAGATCCTCAGCGAAATCCGGAAAATCCAGATGGCAATGGCTATCGACCAGCATCAGGTGGCCGCCGGCTCGATGTAGCGCGGGAACACGGCTTGAGGTGCCGGCAGTGTCGTATCCGGCGCAATCCGGATATCGCCGCCGAGCCGATCGAAGCCGCGCTCGCCGGTGGGAATGCCGAGGCTGTCGAGCAGTTTTTCCGACGCCGCCGGCATCACCGCCTGGGTCAGGATCGCGATCTGCCGGATCACCTCCGCGGTGACATAGAGCACCGTGCGCTGGCGCGGCGGATCGGTCTTGGCCAGCGCCCATGGCGCTTCGCCCGCGAAATAGCGATTGGCCTCGGCGACCACCGACCACACGGCATTGAGCCATTGATGGATCTGCTGCGTCGCCATCGCCTTGCGCGCAGCACCGATCATGGCGTCGGCCTCGGCCAGGATCGCCTTGTCATTGGCCGAGAACTCGCCGGGCTCCGGCAGCACGCCGCCGAGCTGCTTTGCGATCATCGACAGCGAGCGCTGCGCGAGATTGCCGAGATCATTGGCGAGGTCGGCATTGATGCGCGCGACGATCGCCTCATGATTGTAGTTGCCGTCCTGCCCGAACGGTACCTCGCGCAGAAAGAAGTAACGCATCTGATCGACGCCGTACTGGTCGGCCAGATTGAAGGGATCGACGACGTTGCCGACCGACTTCGACATCTTCTCGCCCCTGTTGAACAGGAAGCCGTGCGCATAGACGCGCTTCGGCAGCGGAACGCCTGCCGACATCAGGAACGCCGGCCAGTACACCGAATGAAAGCGGATGATGTCCTTGCCGATGATGTGCACATCGGCCGGCCAGTAATGCCAGTTCGGGTCGCTCTCGTCGGGATAGCCGACACCGGTGATGTAGTTGGTCAACGCGTCGACCCAGACATACATCACGTGCTCTTCGTCGTGCGGCACCCGCACGCCCCAGTCGAAGGTGGTGCGCGAGATCGAGAGATCCCTCAAGCCGCCCTTGACGAAGCTGATGATCTCGTTGCGCCGCGCATCCGGCCCGATGAAATCGGGTTGGTTTTCATAGAGGGCAAGAAGCCTGTCCTGATAGGCCGAGAGGCGGAAGAAATAGCTCTTTTCCTCGACCCATTCGACCGGCGTGCCCTGCGGGCCGAGGCGCACATTGTCATCGTTGAGGCGCGTCTCCTCCTCGGCGTAATAGGCCTCGTCGCGGACCGAGTACCAGCCGGAATAGGTGTCGGCATAGATGTCGCCGTTGGCGACCATGCGTCGCCAGATTTCCTGGCTCGCTCGGTGATGCTGTTCCTCGGTGGTCCGAATGAAACGGGAGAAGTCGACGTTGAGCCGCTCGTCCATCTCCTTGAAACGGGCCGCATTGCGGGTCGCGAGCTCTGATGGCGTCAGCCCCTCGTTCTGGGCGGTCTGCACCATCTTCAGCCCGTGCTCGTCGGTGCCGGTCAGGAAGAACACATCCTTGCCGTCGAGACGTGCGAAGCGCGCGATCGCGTCGGTCGCGATCGCCTCATAGGCGTGACCGATATGCGGCTTGCCGTTCGGATAGGCGATCGCGGTGGTGATGTAGAAGGTGTTTCGATCGACGGGCGCCGCTGTTTCGACGACGGAGGCAGGCTTCGGCTTGCGTGATGCCTTCGGCTTGGCGGTCTTGTTAGCGGCCTTGGCCGGCTTGTGCGCAACCGGCGTGGCTTCCGCGATCGGCGCTCTCACCGTGCGCTTTCTGGTCGCTGTCGCGGTTGCGTTCTTTGACGCCTTCGCGGCTTTCTTCACGGCCTGCTTGGCGGCCTTGCTGGCAGGCTTGGCAGCAGACTTCGGCTTGGATGACTTCTTTTGAGAGGTCTTCGTCTTGGAGGCCTTCTTGCCGGTCTTCGCAACGGCGCGCCGTTTCTTTGCAACTTTCTTGGCAGCCTTCTTCGCAGCGCGCGGCGCCTGCGACTTGCGCGCCTGCTTCGTCGCCTTCTTGACAGTCTTCTTGCTGGCCTTCGCCACGGCAAAATCCTCTCGAACGTCGTCGGACAAATATCTCGGGATTGAACTCGGCGCGCTAGCGCGTGGCTTCGGCGAGCATCCCGAACACCGAGAAAACCAGCGGTTTTCGTTCCAGATTATAGGATTCGGTGTCGCGCGCGGCGCGGACGATCTTTTCCCATACCTCCGCCAGCCGTGCAAGGCGGGGCAGATTGGCGTTGGCATCGCCGGCTCTCAGTCGCTCGGCCACCCAGCGCTCGATGCTGTCGAGGAAGCTTGCCAGCGCCACCCGGTCGCTGGTGCCGAGCGCATCGCCCAGCGCATGCAGTTCGGCCGGATTGACGCTCGGCAGGCTCGCCAGCAGCGCCGCGGTGCGCGTCTGCAACTGCAGCGAATCACCGCCAAGCAGCGCCAGCGCGCGGGAGACGCTGCCCTCGGATGCTTCCGCCGCCTCCTGCAGCGCCGGATCTGTTACGTCCATGCCGGTGGCCTCGGCCACGGCGCGGATCACATCCTCGCTCGACAGCGCGCGCAAGGAGAGCCTGCGGCAGCGCGACTTGATGGTGGCGAGGACTCGCGCCGGCGCGTGGCTGATCAGCAGAAACAGCGATTGCTGGGGCGGTTCTTCGAGGATCTTCAGCAGCGCATTGGCGGCGTTGGGATTGAGTTCGTCGACGGTATCGACGATGCAAACCCGCCAGCCCTCAACCGCAGCGGTCGAGCCGAAGAAGCCGATGGTCTCTCGCGTCTCGTCGACGGTGATGACCGTGCGCATCACGCCCTTGTCGTTGGCCGAGCGCTCCAGTGTCAGCAGGCCGCCATGGGCGCCTGTAGTGACGAGACGCGCGGCATAGTCATCCGGATCGACCGACAGGGATTCGGCGGCCCGCACGGCCGGCGCATTGAAATCGCGGTTGGCGAGCACGAACCGCGCCATCCGATAAGCCAGCGTGGCTTTGCCGATCCCCTGCGGTCCGCCGAGCAGCCAGGCATGGGCGATGCGGCCACTGCGATAGGCATTGAGCAGCGCCGCCTCCGCGTCGCGATGTCCGAACAGCCCGGACGTCTCGCGCGGATGCCGGACCGCAATGTCCTGCTCGACCTTGCGCGCGCTCATGCCGGACTCGGTGCGGTTGCCGCCGCGAGGTGCTCACGCACGGCGCTCCAGACCGCCTGGCCCACGCTGTCGGCGTCGGCCGTAGCGTCGATCAGCACGCAGCGTCTGGGATCTTCAGTCGCGATCTTGCGATAGGCGGCGCGCAGTCCCTCGTGGAAGGTCATGTCCTCGCTTTCGAAGCGGTCCGCGGCGCCGCTGCCGCGCCTGACCGAAGCCCTGCGCATCCCGACCTCGACGGGCACGTCGAGGATGAGGGTGAGATCAGGCTTGAGGTCGCCGATCGTCACCCGCTGCAGGGCGTTGAGGAGCCCGGGCGCGACCTGGCCGAGGCTGCCCTGGTAAGCGCGGGTGGAATTGAAGAAGCGGTCGCACAGCACCCAGGTGCCCTGGTTGAGCGCCGGCAGGATCACGGTGCGGACATGGTCGTCGCGGGCTGCCGCGAACAGCAAAGTCTCGGCCTCGGGACCGAGCAGCTTGCCGACACCGGACAGCAGCACATGGCGAATGATCTCCGCGCCGGGCGAGCCGCCGGGCTCACGGGTGGTGACATTGCGCACGCCGGCCACCTCAAGACGTTGCGCCAACATCTTGATCTGCGTGGATTTTCCGGACCCCTCGCCGCCCTCGAAGGTGATGAATTTGCCGCGGCCCGGGCCGCGCTTCACGTCCAAATCAGCCATGTCAGAGCTTCTCGATGCCGGCGCGGAACACGCCGATCACGAGTTCGCTCACGCCGTCGAACGCACGCCGCACGGTCGACCCCTTGCCGACCGAAGCGGCCGCAAAGACCGGTGTTTCCACCGCAATATTGGGACCGCGCCATACTCTGACAACGCCGACCTTCTGACCTTGTTCGATCGGCGCACGTACCGGACCGCTATAGACGATGCGCGCGATCAGCTTGTCGTTGCCGTTCTTCTGCACCATCACCTTGACTGGCTCCTGGCTCAGCAACGGCACCGAGCCGGAATCGCCGCCGAACACTTTGGCATAGCCGATCGGCTGGTCGGCCGCGAACAGGGTTCTGGACTCGAAATTGCGAAAACCCCATTCCAGCATCTTCTTGGCTTCGCTGGCGCGGTCCTCGGAATCCTCGAGCCCATTGACGACGACGATCAGCCTTGTGCCGTTCTGCACCACCGAGCCGACCATGCCGTAGCCGCCCTCCTTGGTGTAGCCGGTCTTGAGCCCGTCGGCACCCTCCATCGCGTTCAGCAGCGGATTGCGGTTCGGCTGGCGGATCTTGTTCCAGGTGAATTCCTTCTGACCGAACAGTTTATAGAATTCCGGGTAATCCAGGATGATGTGCCGGGCGAGCATGGCAAGCTCGCGGACCGTCATCTTGTTGCCGGGGTCCGGCAGGCCGTTGGCGTTGGCAAAGGTCGACTTGGTCAAACCGAGCTCGCGGGCGCGCGGGGTCATGAAGTCCGCGGCAAAAATCTTCTCGTTGCCGGCCATGCCTTCGGCCAGCGCGATGCAGGCGTCGTTGCCGCTCTGGATAATCGCTCCATGGAGCAGATCGTCGACCGAGACCTTGCTGTTGAGCGCGGCGAACATGGTCGAGGTGCCCGATGGTGCCCCGCCCCGGCGCCAGGCGTTCTCGCTGATCCGGTATTCGTCCGTGAGCTTGACCTTGCCTTGCTCGATGGCGTGGAAGACAACCTCCGCGGTCATGAGCTTCATCATGCTGGACGGCGCACGCAGCTCGTCGGCGTTCTTCTCGAACAGCACGGCGCCGCTCGAGGCCTCGATCAGGATCGCGGTCGGCGCGTCGCCCTCGAACCCGCCCTCGTCCTTGCGGGCGCCCTGCACGCTCTGATTGGCGGCATGGAGCACACCGCCCCACCCGATCGTCACGGCGGTCGCGAGTGCGATCAGCGAACGCAACAGCCGCCCGGAGCATGGAAGGAACGCACGGAACGGTAATTTGGATGGTGCCATCGACGAAACCCTGGAGGGCCTCGTTCTAACAGGTGGGCCAGGCGCAAACAACACGACTTCCCGTTCCAAGCGACGCGATGGACGCAATTGCAGCGCCCTGTTCACGCGGGAACGCAGGCTCAATAGAGGCCGCGACCGCTCAGGATCTCGCGCGCTTCGGCGGCGCCGTTGTCGGGCGCATAGGACGCCACGGGAGCGGAGGCTGCGGCATAGTTGCCGTTCGCGTCATAGGAGACCGCGCGGGGGTTCGGTAACGCCCGGCCGCGGCTGCGGCTGGAGGCCGACATCTCCGAGGTCGCGTTGATCGAGGCCATATCCGCCGAGGTGTTGCCGAGCGTATAGGGCCGGTCCTGCGGTGTCGGGATGTCGCCGCGAATCGGCCGGCCGCCGGAGGCCGCGAACTCCGGCACGAACGGCCGCGCCGAAGCCACGCGCACCAGCGACGGTGCAGGCGCCGGCGTGCCGGTGCGCAAGGTCGCCATCAGGGTCAAATCGTCAGACCCTTCCAGCGGAGCCCGGCCGACATATTCGACCCGCACACGGGCAACGCCATTGCTCTTGAAGTCCAAGAGCTCGGCCGCCTTGTTGGAGACGTCGATCAGGCGGTTGTTGTGATACGGGCCACGGTCGTTGACCCGCACGATCAGCGACTTGCCGTTCGAGAGATTGGTGACGCGAGCATAACAGGGCATCGGCAAGGTCGGATGGGCCGCCGTCAAGGCGCCCATGTCGAACACCTCGCCATTGGCGGTCAGCCGGCCGTGGAAGTCGTCGCCATACCAGGACGCGAGGCCCTCGGCCCGATAGTTGACGTCCTCCTCGGGTACGTAGACCCGGCCTCCGACCGTGTAGGGCTTGCCGACCCGATAGACGCCGCCGCCCTTCGGCACCGGCTCGCCAAAGCCGACCACGCGGGGGCTCGATGACACGCCATATTTCGGATCGACGCGGCTGGCGAACTTACCCGACGAGGCGCAGTTCGCAACCATCAGGCACGCCGCTATCGCGACGGCGCCACGCACCACCCGCTCGACCGGATCTGTCCGCCGAATCCCCATCGACCCCAAATGACCACTCCACCGGCCGCGCCCATTGCAGGGCCAACCGGACCGTCCCCGAGTTCGCATCCCCTGCGACTGAACGAACAACGATAACGCAACCCGAACGCGGCGGAAATGGGGTGGCCCGTGGCCCGGTCGCGGCGTGGTTAACCATCCCCTGCGCTGCGTTCACCGACCGCCGGCAGCGCTCGCCGCTCACTACACGTTTCCCGTGTTTCCACTGATCCCCGCAAGACACACCTGTTGCTGTAAATCCTCAATGCTATCCGATCTGATTTTGCATCCGGTGAATCTTTTTGACTGTGCGGGGGTCCACGTCGTTTGGTTCTCGCGGGGCGCAAAAGGACGTTTTGCGATGTTCGAAGCAATGACAGCAGTGATGGGTTTGGTTGGCGCGGGGATCTTCCTGGCCCATGCGTTCGAGGGCGTGCGTTCACGCGCCTGAGTGTTACGACTTGGGTTTGGTTGCCTGGACTGATCTCAGGGATCGCTCCCGAACCACTCGAAGCATCACTTTTTTGCAATCTGGCCTTTTCCGAAAGTCTTAACGAATTCGGACGAGCATCGAGCGCAGGAGGTGGCTTATGCGACATCAAGACATCGTCTCGGGCGGCTTTCTCGCCCTGACTGCGGCGAGCTTGGCCGTGCTGTGCTCGAGCCTGATCGCGTTCGCGCTGGCATAGGATTGAACTGGGGGCAACACCTGCGCGCGACGCGGTAGTGCCGGGCTGAGGGACACGTAGCCCTTGTCGATGCTGACCGCATCGGCGAGGGCTTTGTATTTGGGGGATGGGTATTTGGATCGGCGGCTACCGGCTGGAGACGTCATGGTCGTCTCACTTTCGGAGATCGTCCCGACCCATCGTTGCCGGGATATGAGCAAAAAGCATTGCGGCTGTCGGTCTGAGTGTAGCTACGCTATCCAGTGCTAATAAGCGCGTTGACGAGATGCGGCGCGGCGCCATAAAGAGGCGTTGGTACGGCGCGCGGCAGGCGCATGCGGCGGTGCAAAATGCTTCCACGCACAACGTCTGATCGATCGTCTTCGGAAGGGTGGCCGAGTGGTTTAAGGCACCGGTCTTGAAAACCGGCGTACCTGCAAGGGTACCGTGGGTTCGAATCCCACCTCTTCCGCCAGTTTCCGACGGCTCGGCGGCGAAAGCAGGCGATCTCCGGTCTATCCCAATCCGCCGGTCTGGAGGTAAAGAACGGATGCGGCTTCTTCTGGTCGAGGATAATCTCGAACTCGCCGATTGGCTCGCCAGGATTTTGCGTCGCGGCAATTTCGTCGTCGATGTCCTGCACGATGGCGAAGCCGCGGACCACGCCCTGTTGCTCGAAACCTATGATCTCGTCATCCTCGATCTGACGCTGCCCTCCATGAGCGGTATGCAGCTGCTGCGGCGCCTGCGCAGCCGTGGCGAAACCGTTCCCGTCATCATCCTGACTGCCAACGCCAACGTGGACGGACGCGTGGCCGGTCTCGACCAGGGGGCCGATGATTACCTCGCCAAACCCTTCGACATTGCGGAACTCGAAGCGCGCATCCGGGTTCAGTTGCGTCGCTCGGCACGGCGGCCGACACCTGTGATCAGCTGCGGCACCCTCGCCTTCGATACCAACACACGCCTGTTTCAGATCGGCGCGGTCCCGCTGGCGCTCACGCCGCGCGAGCATGCGGTGCTGGAGGCCCTGCTGCTGAAAGCCGGCAAAACCGTCAGCAAGAGCCAGTTGTCCCAAAGCATCTTCGGTCTCGACGATCTCGCCGATCCCAACACCGTCGAGATCTATGTGCATCGCGTCCGCCGCAAGCTGGAAGGAAGCGACGTTCGCATCGTCACCCTGCGCGGCCTCGGCTACCTGCTCCAGCATGCGCAGTAAGAGCCTCCGCCTCCAGCTGCTTGGCTGGCTGCTGCTCCCGCTCGCCGGACTGGTGGCCATCAACGTGTGGACCAGCTGGAACACCGTCCACGCAACCGCCGACCTTGTCACCGACCGCGTGCTGGAAGCCTCGGCGCGGGCGATCGCCGAGAATGCGCGCCTCGACCGCGGCGTGGTGGACGCGACCATTCCGCCGATCGCTCTGGAAATGTTCGCCACCGGACACGGTGATCGGGTCTACTACCGCGTCAGCAACGCCGACGGGCGCCTCCTGACAGGCTACCCCGATCTGCCGTCGCCGCCGCGTCCGCCGCAAGAAGCCGTCGCGCTGGCTTTTTCCGGCACCTATCGCGATCAACCGCTCCGCTTCGCGGCGCTCACTTACCCGGTCGTCGGCGCGCACAATGGCGAGCACGTCACCGTGGTGGTCGGCGTCACTCTCGCCGGTCACGAAGCCATGGTGCGCGAGCTATGGGGCGGCAGCCTCAGCCGGCAGCTCCTGCTGCTCGCCGCGGCCGGCCTGCTGGTCCTGTTGGGACTCAGACAGGGACTGGCGCCGCTGCTGCGCCTGCGCACCGCGGTGATGGAGAAGGACCGCGACGATCTTACCCCGCTGCCGGATCAGGCCGTGCAGAGCGAGTTGCGTCCCCTCGTCTCGGCTCTCAACACCTATATGGCCCGGGTGGCGGGACAGATGGCAGCACAGCGCCGCTTCGTCGCCAACGCCGCCCACCAGCTGCGGACACCGCTCGCCCTGCTCGGCACCCAGGTCGCTTACGCCCGCCGCACCCCTGATCCGGCGGAGCGGGACGAGGCGCTCGCAGCGGTGGAAGGCAGCACGCACCGGCTGGCCCGGCTCGCGGGCCAGCTTCTGACCTTGTCACGCGCCGAGCCCGGCAGCCGTCGACCGCGGGAGGAAACCGTCGACCTCACGGCCTCGGCCCGGCTGGTGCTGGAGGGACTTGCCGACCTTGCGGTGGAGCGCGGCATCGACCTCGGCCTTGATGCAGACGCGCCAATCTTGGACTCGTGGCGATGGCGCCATGCTGCGCGAGGCGATCGTCAATCTCGTGGACAATGCCCTGCGCTACACGCCGTCCGGCGGCAGTGTGACGGTCACGGTCCGCCGGGCCCACAGCAGCGCAGAGCTCGTGGTCGAGGACACTGGACCCGGCATCCCGCCGGAGGAACGCAGCATGGTGCTGGAACGCTTCTACCGTCTGCCGGGCACCGCAGGGGACGGATCGGGCATCGGCCTGTCCATCGTGCGCGAGGTCGTCGATGGCGCCGGCGGCTCGCTCGCCCTCGGCGCCAGCGCGACGGGAGGCCTCAAGGTCGAAATCCACCTGCCGGCGGCCGAGGCCGCCGACTAGACGACAGGACGTGATCTAAGGACTTGGCTCAGGTCTGCTCCTGGAACGGCGCGGGCCGCCACTTCACCAGATGGTTCTCCACCAGCGTGATCAGGAACTCGATCGCGAGCGCCAGCACCGCGAGGATGATCATGGCGGCGAACACGCCGTTGGCGTTGAACGAGCCCTGCGCCGTGGCGATCAGCAGACCCACGCCCTGCTTGGCTCCCAGGAACTCGCCCACCACCGCGCCCACCAGTGCGAAGCCGAAGGAGACATGGAGCGACGCGAGGATCCAGCTCAGGGCCGAGGGGATGATGACGGAGGTGGTGATCTGGAGCGGCGAGGCGCCGAGGATCTGGGCGTTCGCGATCATGGCGCGGTCGGCCTCGCGCACGCCCTGGAAGGCGTTGGCAAACACCACGAAGAACACCATCACCACGGCGAGTGCCACCTTGGAGGCCATGCCGAGGCCGAGCGAGATGATGAAGATGGAGCCGAGCACCACGCGCGGAATGGAGTTGGCGATCTTGATGTAGATCGAGAACACGTCGGCCAGCAGCTTGTTGCGGCCGAGCACGATGCCGCACACCACGCCGCCCACGACGCCGATGAAGAAGCCGAGCGCGGTCTCCTCCAGGGTGACGAGGATCTGCATCCAAAGCGGTCCCTGCGACGTCCCCTCGGTGACCCAGATCCAGATCTGTCCGGCGATGCCGGAAGGGCTGGCGAAGAAGAAGGGATCGATGATGCCGGTCCTGGCACCGATCTCCCAAAGACCGAGCGTCGCCACCAGAATGGCGATGCGTAAGCTGATCACGAGCGTGCGTCTGGCCTTCAGTCGGGCGCGCGCCTTGGTCTCGATCTCGGTCTCGGTCGGAACGGGCCGCGCCTTAGGGGCGGTGGATGGGGCGGCCACGGCGTGTGCCGGCATGGTCATTTTTCAGTCCTTTCCGATCTTCAATGGCCGGTGTCGAGGGTGCGCTGCTGGCCGATCTGCACTTCCTCGCGCAAATCGTCCCAGATGGTGCGGCATTGTTCGACGAAGGCTCCGTCGTAGCGGATCTCCTTCATGATCCGCGGGCGCGGCAGGTCGATCCGATAGACGCTTTTGACCGTGGCGGGGCCGGCCGTGAGCACATAGACCTTGTCGGCAAGCGCCACGGCCTCTTCCAGGTCATGCGTGACGAACACCACCGAGGCGCCGGAGCCGGACCACAGGTTCAGCAGCTCATCCTGCATGTTGGTGCGGGTCTGCACGTCGAGCGCCGAGAATGGCTCGTCCATCAGCAGGATCTTCGGCTCGTTGATGAACGTCTGAGCCAGCGCCACGCGCTTCCTCATGCCGCCGGACAACTGATGGGGATAGTGCTTCTCGAAGCGGGCAAGACCGACGCGGGCGATCCAGTCTCGCGCCTTTTCGTAAGCCCGCGCCTTGGGAAGGCCGCGATAGAGCGGGCCGGCCGCCACGTTGTCGAGCACGGAGCGCCAGGGGAACAGCGCATCAGCCTGAAACACGAAGCCCACATCCTTGTGGATGCCGGAGACCGGGGCGCCCATCACCCGCACCTCGCCAGCGCTGGGGCTGGCGAGGCCGGTAACGAGGTTGAGTGTCGTGGATTTTCCGCAGCCGGTGGGACCGACCACGCAGGCGAACTCGCCCGCGCGCCACCGTCATGGTGAAGTCGCGCAACGCGGTCATCGACTTGCCGTCCGGCGTGAGAAAGCGCCGCGTGACGTTCTCGAGCTCGATGGCGGGGCTGGACGACGGAGCCGGCGCAACGGGGCGGATGCCGGCCTCGGTTTGAAGGGACATGAATTTCCTCCCGTCGCCGGCGGATCGCGCGACGACTTCGTTCGAACAGGTCTTGAAACGGAGGCAGTCGCCGCGCGTGAGGTTGCGCAGTGCGCGTGGGCGACGCCCCTGTCGGTCAGTTGCCAAAATTCTTAGTTACCCAAGTTCTTAGTTACCCAAGTTCTTAGTTACCCAAGTTCTTGGCGGCGTTGTCGACGAACACAGTCGTGTAGGTCTTCGACAGGTCGATGGACTTGCCTTGCACGTTTTTCGAGAAGGCGGAGAGCACCTTCAGAACCGTCTCAGGCCCATCCTTCGGCATGCGGCCGTCGGGCGTGAACTGCGCCTTGCCCTCGGCGAGACCCTGAATATAGAGGTCCTTGTCGCCGACATAGTAGTCCTTCGGCATCTTATCGGCGATCTCGGCGGCCGAATGGCTGGCGATGAAGTGCATCGTCTTAACGAACGCGTTGGCGAGCTTCTGCGCATCGTCCTTATGGCTGTCGAGCCACGCGGTGTTCACGTAGAAGGACGCCGCGGGATAGGTCCCGCCCAAGGCAGCGGCAGTCTTGTCCGGCGTGCGCATGTCGACGAGGACCTTGGCGGCGCCAGTCTTCAACATCTGGCCGATCGTCGGCTCCGTCGTCATGCCGGCCTGGATCTGATCTTGCTTTATGGCGGCGATGAAGGTGTTGCCGGCGCCCACCGGCAGCAGGCTGTAGTCGCCGGCCTTCAGGCCAGCCCGCTCCGCAAGATAACGCGTGAGGAAGTCGGTCGAGGATCCGAGGCCGGTCACGCCGAGCGTGTGGCCCTTGAAGTCGGCCGGAGATTTGATCGTATCGGCATATTTGGACGAAACGAGCTCCACCTCGCCCGGTGCTTGGCTGAATTGCACCACGGACTCGATGAACTTGCCCTTGGCCTGCAGGTCGATGGTGTGATCGTAGAAGCCGACCACGCCCTGCACGGCGCCGGCGAGCAATTCGTTTTCGGCCTCGACGCCGGCGCGGGAACTGATGAGCTCGATATCGAGACCTTCGTCCTTGAAGTAGCCGAGCTCGCGGGTGAGCACTGCCGGCAGGTAGATCTGCTTCTCCATGCCGCCGACGATGATCGTGAGCTTTTCCGCAGATGCGCTGCTGGGGGCAATGAATCCTGCAGCAATGATAACGGACGAGGCCAACACCCGCAGCCGCGTTCCCGCCGAGCGGTGTGCAGAATATTTCAGCATGATTGTCTTTCCTTGTGGGCGACCCGCGCCTGCGTTTCCCTGGCTATTCAGATGCGCCTTGACGCACCTTCTTTTTGATCCGGCGTGAAACCGTTCTGCGACCGTAGACCGGCCAAGCTTTCAATCGGCTTTCATTCGCCCTGTGCCAGTATGACGCGCAGAAGCTCGCGGCCAACGCCGATCGTCAGCCTTGATCGATGGAGGCACGGGCGTCGATCAGGGCTCGTAGCGGGAGCGCTGGCTACGAATTTGTTCGAAAAAGGAGTGGTGAATTCAAAAAGGCCGGCCCGAGGATAGGACAAGGCCGGCGACCCCGGAGCTTGATGGGTCACTGCCCGTTCGGCGGCATGATCACCGCCCTTCCGCTCATGCCGGCCATCAGCTCGGGTGCGGTTTGCGTGATTTCGCCGATAACCTTGATGGTCTGGCTGACGGGATCGACGCGGCCGCTCAGCCGCACCACTTTCGCCGAATACGTCTTGTCGGTTTCGTGGATGTCCACCTTGAAGGGCGTGCCGGGCCTGAGCCAGGCGAGCCAGCGCGACGGCGCGATCAGAGTGAGTAAGAAGCCATCGTTGACGATGTTGTGTGCGCGGAGTTGCTCTCTCGCAAAATCCCGGGCAATGTTCGATCTCAATGCGACATCGGCCACACGAGCGACATCAGATGATCTTCAACCGCGTCATTCCTTCGATGACGGCTGCCGTGCTGGCCGCCCTGCTCGGCGTCTCGGCCAGCGCGGCATCGGAGGTCTATATCGAGCAGGCCCACGGCAAGGTCGCACCGGGCAGCACCGTGATGAGCAAGCCGACACCGGAAACGGCGGCGCAACCGAGCCAGCCCGCCCCCGCCTCACCATCCGTCACCGCGCCCGAAACCTGCAACGCGCAGAACGCCGCATCCTCGCAGGCCTGCTACACCGCGACCCAGCAGGCACGGCCCGCCTCTCACTGATCCAGCCGACGGCGCGAGGTGCGACCGGCACCGCGCTCGGCTCGCTTCCACTTCGCTAGCTCTTGGGCACGTCCTTTGCAGCGGAGACGATCGCCATCGCCTTCTGCTGCTTGTCGAGCTCGCGCATGAAGGCTTCCCCCACAGCGCGGTCCTTGAACTCCCACAGGTGATTCTTCACGCCCTCGAAGATCAGCGAGTAGACCGCGAGCTGCACGCCCTCGCGAACACCGAGCGTCGCCGGCGAATTCTTCGTGTAGCCCATCTCCGCCTGCAGCAGCTCGTCGACCGCGGCAAACAGATAGGCCGAGCTGTGGAGCTGCATCGAATAAATGGTCTTGGTGGTCGTCACGGATGCAAGCACACGGCCGGTCTGCACGCTGACCGCTCGCAGCGCAACCGTGATGATGTCCTGCCGATACTGCGTGTCGACACCGACGCCGAGATAGTTCGCGCCGATGCCGCCGGTGGTCTCGTCGCTGTCATAGCCGATCACGCCGCCCTCGAGCAGGATGCCGGCAAAGCGCAGCGGCGGCAGGCTCGGCGCCTTGTCACCTTCGGCCGCGGTCCGCGTGTTCTGGATGATCTGCCGCTCCTGCAACAACGGCTGCAAGTCGTTGCGTTCCACGACGTTGAACCAGGCGCCGTTCCCGGCCTTGGTCAGCACGTCGATCAGCACGGCGCTGGCGCCTTGCGTCATGGCGCGCGAGAATTCCGCGAAATTGTCGTTCGGCTTGTTCTGTCCGGTGAGGTCGGGAAAGTTGTAGACCGTGACGTCAAGCTTGCGCCGCGGCGGCGGCAGGCTGTCGAGCACGATGCCGGTCTTGGTGCTCGGCACCAGCGTGGCCTGCTGCGCAAGCGGGTCCTTGGCCGAACCGGCCATGACGCACCCGCCAACGCTCAAGGACAGCACCGCGAGGCAGGCGATGCTGCGAAAATGTCTGTTCATGAAGAGAGATCCGGCGCCGCAGCGCGAATGGTTGTTAGAAAACCTGCCCGGGAACGCGGGCTGCGCTAGAGTTCGAGCTGCCGCCGCCGGAGGATCCACCGTTGGAAGAGCCACCGTTCGAAGAGCCGCCGGTCGAGCTGCAGCAAGCGCTCAGCGCTGCGTCGAGCCCACTCAGATCAACGCCTTGCGAGCCGGACTTCGCGCCGACGCCCTGCGTCTGCGCCTGCGACAGCAATGCGCTGCCGTTGAGCGGATTGCCCCCGAAGGTCGGATTGACCGGGTGATAGACGATCTCCGATGCCAAGGCAGGCACGCTTGCGACGCCCGCAAGCGGAGCGATAGCGAGGAGCAACAGGATGGGTTTACGCATTAACATATCTCGCTGGCAGGTTCGGTGGTTATTTCTTGATCACATAAGAGCCGTTCGGCAGTCTGGCGATCAGCGCGTTGATTGGTGCTGAACCTGCAGGCTGCGCGATTGTGAGATTGAGGCCCGAGATACCGATGAGCTGGATGTTGGAAAGATCCTGACCGCCTTGCAGTACCGAGACATGGTTGTTGCTGCCGCCGAGCACGCCGACATTGGAGTAGTTCTTGCCGCCGGTTTGCGCCTGAAGCACGTTGTTCCGGTTGCCGATCTCCAATGTGTACGCAAGGTTGGTGCCGTGCGCTTGCGCGGTTTCAGGTGTCGGCACCATGCTCGTCTGCGTCGGCGCGAAGCTGGTCTGCCGCAGCCCATAGCCGCCGGTTGGAACGACCTGCAGCGGCGCCACGGCCGCTGTCGGCACCACCATGCCGGCCTTTGCGTTGACTTGCGGGATATAGGCGGACTCAGCCCGCACGGGAGCGTGAACCCCGGCAAGGCCGGTCATAAGCACTCCGCCCAGCAGCGCGCGCGAAATCATGGCGATGTGCATGACGATGTCTCCTGATCCGATTGCAGCGACAGCTCGGCGCGGTAATGGCCGATGGCCGAGCGATCGAGCACGACCGTCGTCAACAGCTGCTCATGGCCCGGCTCGATCGCGAATGCGCCGCTCTGGGTGTTGCTGGAGCGTCCGCTCGCGCTCTGCTTGACGACTTGAAGCCGGTATTGCCCGCTGACGGGCGCGGCCGCACGCACCAGCGCCGCGATGCGAAGACCGTTCGTTTCCGGCTCTGCGCGGATCTCACACTCGATTGCCGGGGCTGGAGACGCCTGCATCGGAATTGTCACTCACCTGTCACTGGGGCACCGCATACCCGACGATGTCGCCGGCAACCTATCGGCCGTTCTTTTCGCTTTTGCGACAATTGGTGACATCGAGCCGATCTGGGCAAAGGGTCGTCAGCGCGTGTGAGATATGCAACAATGCCGCCCGATCGCGACGAGCGATCGCATCAACGGTCCACCTCCGCCTGCCCGGCTCGGCCATCCACATTCATGCCAACCATCTCGGACCTCGTGGATCGCGGCGCATTGGTGAGGATCGATGTTGAACTCGCGCCTCGCGAGCAGCCGATGCGGCTGCTCTATGGCACGCCGGACTTCGTCGTATGGCTGCAGAGCGTGATCGCGGGCGCTGGCCCTCCCCACCCGCTCGCCCACATGTCGGCGGCCGAGCAGATCGACGACCTCTTTTATGCATTCTTGAGTGGCGCGCCGCTCGCCTTTAACCGACAGTTTCGTGCCATCCGGGTCGAGGACAATGCCGTGTGGGAATTGAAGACGCCGGATGTCCGGATCTTCGGTTGGTTCCTGGCCAAGGATTGTTTTGCCGCCGTGTTCGGCAATTGGGCCGACATCATCAAGGATCATGATCTCTATCGCGGCTACCGGATCGCGATCCGGCGGCTTCGCCGCGAGTTGGAAGTCGATGCCAGTCTGTGCGTAAAAGGGGGCGCGCCCGATGACGTTCTTTCGCTTTGACATTCACGCCCGGTCGCGAAAGGCCGCGCGGCTGATGGGACGGGTTCGCCGCGAGCTCCTGAAGGCGGTCATGGAGGAGCGCGATGCCGGCCTGACGCAGCAGGAGCTGGCACAGCGGCTGCAGGCGCAACGCGCGACCATCAATCGTCAGCTATCGGGTGAAGCCGAGATCACCTTGCGCGGGCTCGCCGATCTCGCCTGGGCGCTCGATCGCGAAATATCAGTCGAATTGCGCCGCCCGGGCCTGTCCGAGGGACAGAATATCGCGCCGCTGACCTCGACCGTCGGTCATCAGCCGGTCAGGATCATCACGCCGAAGACGCAGCAGGACTGAGCGGCAGCGCCTTATCGATCGATGGAAAAATCAGGCGGCGGACGCACCCGCCGCCTGATTGTCGTTTGGGCTAGTGCTGCGACACGGTCGCGGTGTTGTGCATGCCGTACTGCGCGGTGAACGAGGTGTTGCTCACGTTCGCGCCGGTGGCCTGGACCAGCTGGATCGAGTTGCCGGTGCCGACCTGGATCGAAGCCTGCGTGTTGTTACCGGCCGAAGCCTGCTGACCGGTGGTCTGGGCGGCGTTGATGACGTTCGAGCCACCGACCTGGCTGATGAACGCGTTGTTGTTGCCGATCGCCAGCGGAACAGCCATCGTCTGGTTGAGGTTGGCGAGGTTCTTGGTGCCGACCTGGCTGGTCACAGCGTTGTTGGCGCCATTGCCGGTGCCGAACGTCTGGGTGGCCTGGCTGATGGTTGCGGCGTTCTTGCTACCGACCTGGAATAGGGCCTGGGTGTTGGCGCCATTCTCCTGGTCGACCTGGCCGACGTTCTTGGTGCCGACCTGGCTCGTGAACGACGCATTGGTGTAGTTGGCGACCTGGTCGGCGGTGGTGGCGCCGAACGCGCCGGCCACGTTGCCGCCTTGGGTGGTCGTCTCGAGGTTGCCCTTGCCGACCTGGATCGCAGCCTGCACGTTGCGCGGCCCCTCCGCGGTGTCGCCCACCGAGCTCTGTTGGGTGCCGGCCTCGTTCTTGTCGCCGATCTGCATCGTGCTGGAGGCGTTGCTGTGGCCCGGCAGGTTGTCGCCGAAGAACGAGGTGCCGTCCGCGCTGGTCTGGACCACGGCAGCCTTGTTGTTGTTGCCGATTTGACCGCTGAACGCGTTGTTGTCGCCGCCGACCGGAGACGCCGTCGCGGGGGTGATGCTGCTGTTGCTCTGCGCGGTGCCGGCGGTGTTGTTCTTGCCGACCTGCAGCGTGCCCTGCGTATTCTGGCCGCCGTCCTGACCGACGACGGCGTTGTTCTTGACGCCATACTGCGCGCTGAACGAATTGTTGGTGTAAGCCACGCCGGTCGCGAGCGCGTTCGGCGCCGAGTTGGTCTGGCTCGTCGTGGCAGTGTTGTCCTTGCCGACCTGCACGTTGCCGGAGGTGTTCTTGCCGTTGGCGAGATTGCTGGTCTGGCTGGTCAGAACCGAGTTCTTCTTGCCGGCCTGGAAGGTCGCCTGGCCATTGTTGCCGTTCTGCTGGGTGACGGTGGCATTGTTCTTGGTGCCAACCTGCTCGATGAACGATTTATTGCTCGGCGCACCAGCGGCATAGGCGGCCGGCGCACTGGCAAGGACGAGCGCGAGCGCAGTCATCATTCTCATGGAAATCACATCCCTTACGATCCAAAGCGGGGCTAGCGGGGATCGCCGCCCTCGGAGGGCGTTAAAGCATTGTTAACCTGACGACCGGATGACAGCCGCAATCAGATATGAAATGTCGGCATGCGGCCCGGCCCGGAGAACAGTTGCTTCGAATAAAGCCGAGCGCCGGCATCACGCCTCAGGTGATCCGTCGGTCGCGCCTCAATCGCGGGAGCGAGACTCCATCCTCATCATGCCCATTGTTCGATGCGCAGCGAACCGAGCCGGATCTCATGCTCGGCATCGACGAAGGCGCGGATGCGCATTAACCCGGAGCTGCGCAGCTCGATCGGAGTAAAGATCAGGCTGGTCGCCGCCACGATATAGAGCGGCGCGCTGCTCTCGGGCTTGAGGTTTGCGACCATCTGGCTTTGTGCCGCTTGGCGCGGCGTTTCGATCGGTTCCTCGGCAAACGGCTGCTCATCTCCGGGCAGATAGCAGCGCACCAGAATTGAGCTGAACGGCCGCGAGGCCGGCGACAGGATATGCGTGTGGACACACAGCTTCGGCAACACCAGCGGAAACTGGCCGGAGATGAAGATGACGCCGTTGTAGCAGCCGACGAAGCTCAGTTTGCCGCCGGGCTCGTTGCGGATGTCGTCGCAGAAAATCGAATATCCGTACCGGTCCATTGCCGACTGCCGCTGCCCCAACGACGCCACATCGATTGAACGGGCATCGTCCCAGCGTCTTCTCTCACAGATGTGACGGTATCATTACAATTGATGTGATCCACGGCACGCGGCGCTTCAGTGCGTGTCCACCCAGACATCGCTCTGCTTGATCCGCTCGATCAGGGCCTGAGGATCGAATTTCCGGAAGCCGTCCGGGACTTGGGCGAGTTCACGCGCCTGCGGGCGCTGCTTCACGGCATCGACGGCGAACACTGTGCCATCGCCAAGCGCGATCCGTAGCGGAAACCCAAGCACGGGATCGACCCAGGCCAGAAGCTGCTGCTCGGATCCGGCCAGCACGCGATATCCAATCACGTCACGCCCATCGACCATCGTCTCCCCGCCGCGTTCGCAGTGCCAATCGCCGCGATCCGGCTCGCCAGCAAGGCGCGCCATCGCCTGCCATCGCTGGCATGGATCGGCAGGATCGACCGGCACGAACCATTGCGTAAGACGGCTGGATCGGCGGGCGTCCATGTAGGTGCCCGAGGCGGGCTTGACGAAGATGGCGGACGGCCCCGCACCATCGATCAGGAAATAGCCATCGGGAAGCTCCGTCACGTCAAGGCGTGCCCTGCCACCAGACACGGACAGCCGGCCGGCCGGCACGGCGGGCCGCCCCTGCTGAATCCGGACCACATCGCCATCGAAATCTTTTCCTCCCTGCGCAAGGCTCAGCCCTGCGACAATCGCTGCGCCCAGCGCCAACAGGCAGGCTATCGCGCGAGAACGCGCAGCATGGGGCATCAGTTGGATCATCGCACTCGTCACCTGTCGGAAACCGCAACACCAAGCGGCGTGTCGTGAGACGCGCAACGCCGACCGGACCGTCGGGTCCGATCGGCGCCACGTCATGGTCGGGCCGCGGCAGTCGTCATGCCGCGGCCCGCAAGATGATTACTCGACGTAGTTCAGCGTGACCGGGTGGCTGAAGTCGAACGCGTCGAACAGGTCCGAAAGCGCGGGGCTGTTGGTCGGCACGTACGGATTGTCCTTCTTGAAGGTCGGGTTCGGCAGGTTGTCGCGGCTGCGGGCGGTCAGCGGCTGCAGGTTCCAGTTCCGCTCGATGAACTTCATGATCGAAACGTGGTCGCTGTAGTTGTGATAGACCTTGCCGCCGGTCGAGTACGGCGAGAGCACCAGGATCGGGATACGCGGTCCGTCACCGAAGAAGTCGATCGACTGGATGTAGCCCGAGTCCCAGTAACCACCGGCCTCGTCCCAGGTGATGAACACCGCCGTCTCCGCCTTCAGCTGCGGATTGGCGTCGAGCGCACCGAGGATGTTGAGCGTGTAGGCCTCGAACAGGTCGACCTTCGAGCTCTGCGGATGACCGTCGAGCAGACCGTCCGGCTTGCCGAAGGAGACGGCAGGCAGGGTGTTGTTCTTGATCGCCGTGATCAGATCCGCCGTATCCTTGACGTGAGCCGCACGGATGGTCGGGTCAGCCATGATCGAGGTGGCATACTGGAACGGGTTGCAGATCTGGCAGTAGGCCACGCCGAGGGCATGGGCCGGATCCGTCACCGCAGCGGCGCTGAGGTTCGGGCTGGTCGGGTTGGCCGCAACCGCGATGTTCGAGAGCGCGACCGCGTCATTATAGGCGCCGCCGTAGTAAGCCCAGGCGATGTTGCGCTCCATCAGAGCGTCGCCGATCGTCCGCACCGGGGACGGCGGCAGGTTACCTGCACCCGACAGAGCACCGTTCGGAAGATAGCCCGGATTGGTGTTGTTGAGCATGTAGTAGTGGTTGGCCTTGCAGTTCGGCTCGGCCGCATATGGCAGGTTTTCGAGGTAGTTGACGATCGGCTTGACGCCAGGCTGGTTGATGTCAGAGCAATTGCTGAAATTGCCGTCGACCGTGTAGGTGTTGACCGTGCCCGACTTCGGGTTCGGGTTGGCGATGCTGGGAGGCACTGCCGGATTGCCGGCACCATCGCTCCAGAACGCCGCGTCGCCGGTGCCGAGCATGAAGTGGTTGGCGCCGGTGCCGCCGTGAAACGACTGGTGGAAGTTGTCACCAAGCGTAAAGCGGTCTGCCAGCATCTTCAGGATCGGAGCCTGCTCCTGCTGGGCATTGTAGAAGCCCATGGAGTTGCCCAGGCTCTTGTTCGACGCCGAATAGGTAGCCATTACGAACGGGAACAGGTCGTTCAGGCAGCCGGAGGTATTGGTCTTGGTGACGCTGGCGACGCTGCAGTCTTCCTGCTGCCAGTCCTGATAGAAACGGTGCGTGGTGTCGCCGGTGTAGTCGTCATCCGAGAGGTTCGGGCCTTGAAGCGCGAACGGACCGGTCAGCGAGCCGGCGCCGGGAACGCGGGTGTCGAGCGCGTTGGCCGGCAGCCCGGTCGCGCCGGTGGTGAGAATGTCGAGGTCAGCAGGATCCATGTCCTTCTCGACGCTCGCTTCGGCAATGGTCTTGAACGGCGCGCCGGTGTCGCTCTGGACAGCCGGGGTGCCTTCCGTGTTCGGCTGCGGCATCACGTTGACCGGATTGTAGGCCGACTTCGAGACGGCGGGTGCGCCGTTATAGTACGCCGACTGCGCTGCGACCGAGAACTGCTGCGCCTGGGCGTAGTTCGGACCCGGCGTACCGTCTTCGTTGATGATGCCCTTCGACAGCAGGTTGGAGATCGTCTGGCCGGCACCCTTCGGCTTGTAGACGCCGAACGTGTGATCGAGACCGCGGTTCTCACCGATCAGCACGATGACATGCTTGATGGGCGATGCGGTCTTGACGGTTTCGGTCGGATCCTTGCTCTTGTTGGCCTTGGCCGTATCGCTCTGGATCTGCTGCAGCAAGTTCTGCACGGACGTCTGCGGCGAGGTCTGCGAGGTGTAGTGGTTCGGATGCGCGCGCGTATCCCAGTTGCTGACACCGTCAGCGGCGTAAGCTGTCGTCTGGATCGCGAACGACACGATCACGCACAGCGCGGTGGTCGCGCGCCAGCCTTTTTTCAAATTAACGTCCATTCTGGACCCCCAAGAGGTTGCTGTTAGCATCGCGCTGTCTAGTGGGTCATTATGACGCAGGATTATCGCCGGCATGAATGTGCGCAACAAAGTGCAACACGAGCAACTATTTTTCGACATATGTCGAATGATGCCTGTTACGCGGGCGCGCGCCCTCATCGGCATTGATGACAATTTCACGCCGTGCAATTTGGCAACTAACGAGAGATATGCCTGACCTGCATCACCTGCCGCAGCGCCTGATAGTGCGAATCATGCACGGCCGGATTGAAGAGCGACCAGGGTTCCGCGGCGGCGAGCAGCGACGGCACGGCAGCGACCATCAACCGGCGATAGTTGTTGTATTCCGTCGGGGCGTCGTCGCGGCGATTCTCCGCCATCGCCATGTCCATCCGGCGCAGGATCAACACGACTTCCTTCAGTGCCGACCGGGCCATGGTGCGCTGCTGCTCACCGCCGGACACGCTGGTGTTCTTGCGATCCGGATAGCGTTCGGTCAGCTCGCGCAGCTCATTGCCGATGGTATCGACCGCCAGCGCGACGGTCTCCTTGTCGCCGGCCGGGATCGCGGTCGCGAGCACGCTGGCGAAATCGTCGATTTCCTTCAAGGATGCGCCGGCGCCTTCCCGCTCATAGGGCTGCGCCCCGTCGCCGACCGCCGTGAGATAAGCCACGAGATCCTTGCGGTCCTGTTCGGAGAGGCCGAGGTCGAACACGCGATCGAAATGCGCGACCACCTGGTCGTAAGTGTCGTAGCGGCCGTCATGAAAATACGGCGCATTGAAATCGGCGTTGCGCAAAGTCGGCGTCTTGAACAGTCCGCCAGATCCGATGTCGTGCTGCCGGTGGTCCGATGAAGGCGCCGGATGGCGCATGGCAGCCCGCGCAGCTCAACTCCGGATCGTGCGGAAACGGCTTCTTGAACAGCGCTTCGCCGCGGCGCTCCGACTCGCTGATCTTTCCGACCAGCCGCCCGCCGGGACCGAGACTCGGATTGGCAAGGAAGTCGATATCCTGGACGTAGGCGACAATCGCATCCACGGTCGCGGGCGACGGCTCAGGACCTGCGAATTCATTGACGATAACGTTGCGAACGAAATCACGCAGTGAGGGCATGCGGCCGTCGACGCCGTAAGGTGCGAGATAGCGCGCCCCGCGCAGGCTCGGGATCCGCACCGGATCGAGCATGAAGTTGTCGGCCTTCGGATTGAACAGCGGCCCGGTCGTGTCGAAATTGCCCGGGCGCGTCGACATCTTCGGCATGAAGAATTTGGCGTTGCCGCCACCATTGACGTGGCAGGTGGCACAGCTGATGCCGGCCTGCCGCGCCACGCCGCCGAAGATCGATGGCGAGCTGAAGGCGAGATTGCCGAGGCTGATCAGATAGGACTTTCCGCCGGCTCTCTCGGAGAGGAACACCTCGCGCGGCTTGTCGAGCGCATCCTCGTTGAGCTCGGTCTTCGAAGGCAGCGTGGTCTGATCGCCGTCGACCGGAAAGGCTCGCACGGCAGACGCCGCCAGCAACGACAACGCAACAAGTGTGAGCGCGACTGCAGCGATCCGCCGGATGATCATTGCGACTGCGCCTCCAGCGTCGGACGTGACAGACCGAGCTTCCCGGCGGCGTCCTGCAGCGCGACCGCGAGCTCCTCGCTGGCCTGGCGGAGCGCGCTCACATCCACGTGGGGCAGATCAGGCGCTGATACCACCGCCTTGAAGACGTGCGATCTGATCAGTGACGAGGTTCGCGCACGCCGGATCGGCGGCGCGAAGCGGATCTGCGAAGATCGTCCGATAGGCGACGTCGATGCCGACGACGTTGTTCCTCATGTCGTCGAGCGAGGTGCCGCTGATGCGGGACTCGCCGCCATCGGCCTTGCTCTCGCCGACCTCGTACGCAAGCCGGACGGTGCCGGCGAGCAGGCCCTGCGGCTGGCAGCGGCATGTCGTCGAGTTGGCGATGGAGCGTGTCGAGATGCGCGACCAGCGCATCGGCATCGGACGCGACGTCGGTGCTGCCAGCGCCGAACAGGCGCGCCTCGATGATATGAAAGCCGCTGGTCGGCGTTCGGCCATGCGTCGATCTGCGCGTCGAGCTCGGGGACCAGCCCGGCTGTGAAGACCTCGGAACGCTCCCACCCTGCCCGGGCCGCGATCCAGGCTTGGCGTCGCGCCAACGAGATCGCCGGCTGCGGCATGGTCGCGCAATGCCCGCGCGCCATCCAGCGCCTGGCCGATGCTGACGATCGTGATCGCGCGATACCGGGCGGCGCCGTCATCGAGCGCATTTGCGTTCGCACGTCCGCTGATGCACAGCCCGATCAGGGCGGCGCATGCGGCCGTCATAAGATGTCGCATCATCCCAACCTTGCGCCGTGCGAAAGCGCGCGGCAGCGATGACGAATGTCACCGGTGCCGCGCACTATCATCGGCTTCATATGCGGTTTTGTGACGCAGATGTTGCGACTGACATTTTTTGTAACGTGGCCGGCACTACGGAATATGTCGCAGTCAGCTGACGCAGGGAGCGCCTGCCGGATGGTGTTTCTCGCGTAATATCGCCGACAACGCCATGAGCGGGTGTGCTATCAGGGCGTCTCGTCCTGATCGCTTCATTCCCATCCAGCCATGATTCCCTGCTCTGCCTCATATTGCTCGGTTGCGCGTGCCTGCTGCTCGCTTGGATCGATTTCCGCCAGGGCATCATTCCCGATTGGCTCAATCTCGGGATTGCGCTGCTCGGCATCATCCGGGCCGCATCGATCGGAGGATGGCCGTTCGTCGCGGAAGCTGTCGTCGAGGCGGTGCTGATCGGCGTCGTGATCTGGCTGTTGCGGTGGATCTATTTTCGGCTCCGCAGCAGGCAGGGCCTCGGTCTCGGCGACGTCAAACTGCTGGCGGCCTCCACGCTGTGGATCGGAATGGTCGGTGTCCCGCTTCAGCTTCTGGTCGCGGCGCTCACCGCATTGGCCGCAGCGTTGCTCTTGCATGTCGCAGGAACGAAGATGACACGGCATACGGCACTGCCGTTCGGCCCATTTCTCGCGCTCGGGCTCATGGTCACGATCCTGCTGCAGCAGGGCGGCTGCTCGGCTGATGCCGGCGCGACGCGCGGCTGGTCAGCGCCGCCGGCGCGGCAGTGACGGGGCCTGCTCCTCTGCCGCCGTGTCGAATTCGCAGGCATGACCGCATTGTTCGCCGGCATGATCGCCCCATTCGGAGGCATCATCGCCGGCGCGACGGGCATGGTCGGCACACGCATGCCACCGGCCCCGCTGCAGAGCTGCCTCGACGCCGGGCTGCGGCAGGCTAAGCACCACCGTCTGCTGATCGCGTTCCAGCGAGACGTCGCGTCCCTGCACCGCCGCGCAGCCGCCAGCCCTGATAATCCTCGCCGACTTTCAGCCGCAGCGCGGTGCTGGTCGCCTTGTCGACGAAGATGCCGAAGCTCTCATCGTCGCCGGCGACGGTGCCGACCAATGCCAACGGCGGCCGCTCGACACGCGGCGGCGCCGGCGGTGGTGCGGGCGGCGCCGCCACGGCGACCGGCGTCTGTGCGGGCGGCGGTCGCCGCGACGGCGAGAAGATCGGCCGCTCGCGCGTGTTCGACAACGTCGCCAGCGGAATCGCCCAGAGCGGATTGGCGCTGAGCGGGCGCGGCGGCGGCGCCGGCTTCGGCGGCGCCGGCCGCACCTCGATCGGAGCCGGCGTAGCCCATATCGATGGCGTCGCCGGCCCATCGGCGGCGCGCGGCGCCGGATCGAGCTCCATGTCGGATGCCGCGATCGACAGCGCCGTGGTCGAGGCCGGAAGGCTGAGAACCGCGGCCAGCATGATGCTCAGCCGCAGGCTCCGCGGCCGGATCGTCTTCGGCTGTCTCATTTCGCGCCCTGCCATTGCCCGGAGACGCTGAGCAGAACCCGCAGCTTGCCTTCGCCGCTCGACGCAGGCCCTGTCAGCTGTCTGCACCACGAGCTGATCCACGAACAGGAACGGCATTCCTGCCTCGAGGTCGTACAGGAGGCGCTGCAGGCCCGGCTGATCGATATCGCAGCTTGCGATCATGGTGATGAAGCCGCTCTTGGACTGGTTGCCCTGCAGGTCGATCTGGGAGGATTGCACGTTGCCGCCGAGCCGCGCGATGGCGGCGGTAACGTGCTCGAGCAGCGCTGCGCCCGCGACTGTCACCGTCGCGCCTTCCAGAAACGGCGACCCCGATGGCGCCGAGACATCGCCGCCATTGCCGCCGACGGGCGTCGTCCGGCGTCCCTCGAACTGCTCGAGCATCGCGGCGGTGGCTGCGACAGCGGAGCGACGTCCCGAGCATATCGGTGGCGGAGCTGACGATGACGAACAGCAGAACGGCCATGACGCCAAGATAGGCCGCCGCCGCCGGGAGAGGCTTGGCGAGCACTTTTACCAAGCGTCGCATTCTGGTTCATGATCCCGACCCGAAATACGGCGTCACATGCGCCTCGATGTGGAAGCGCTCGCCTGCCTCTTCGGGCGATCGCGTCGTCGGCGCGAAGAAGGTGGCGCGGTTGAACTGCGGCGACTGCTCCAGCAGCCGGATCAGCGACGGCGCATCGCGCGACAGGCCGACGACCTGCATCTTGTCGCCCTCGACGTGCAATTCCGTCACATAGGTCGTGTCCGGCAGCGTGCGCGACAGCGACTCCAGCGCCATCACGGTCGACGGCGAGGTTTGCTTGCGCTTCGCGAGCAGGATCTCGGCCGAGCTCGCGCCTTGATTGAGCCGCAGCGCCGCGCGCCGCTGGGCGACCTGCTGCTGCAGCTCCTGCTGCTGCGCGTCCAACGCGCTGCCGACATAGGACGCGATCGCCAGCATCGCCGCGGCCGCAAATCCGGTGCCGAGCACCAGCCGGCGCAGCAGCCGCGGCACGTCGATGGCGGCCTTGCCGCTTCTCCGTGAGGTGCCACTCGAACAGCCGGACCGGCGCCGCGAGCCGCTGGCCTCCGGATGCCGCGACCAAGCCGGTCACCGAGGCGGCGCCGACACTGCTGGCCAGATCGACCAGCGGCTTGATCTTCGCCTTCGACGTCGCAGCAAGCGTCAGCGCGATGCGGTCATGCGCCGCCGGCTCCGGCGCGCTCAGGCCGTAGACGACCTCCTCGACGGGCCACGGCGTCAGGCGGTCGATCTGCGCGCGCACCATGCCGTCGAGGAATGCCGCCGCCTGCTTCGGAAAGTCGAGCGTCCGGAACAGCACCTGGTCCGACCGCATGGCTGATCTCGAGCTGGCTGCCGCGCAGCGCGGCCAGCCATTGCGGCGATGGCCGCGGCTCGATCCGTCCCTGCACCAGATGAAACGAGATCGGTCTGAAGCGCTGCGCTCCTTGGTCCGCACGGGAGGCTCGCCGTGAAGCCGCCGGACGCGGCTTCCTGCAGCCGCACGCGCCGCCGCGGCGCGACGCGCGCGATCAGCACCTCGATTGCCGCGGCCACGGCCGCGATCCAGGTTGCGAACAGCTCTTTCAGCTCGGCCCACATCGCAGTCAAAGCTCCCTTCCGCGCGCAACGGTGCCGCCGTCGTGCCAGGCCAGCACATGATAAGGCGTTTTCCTCGCGCGCCAGGCCGATCACGACCTCCGAGGCCGTCTGCCAGCCATTGCGCAAGCGAAGCCGGATCCGGATGCGATAGGCGTCGCTCTTGTCCGCGCTGGCGCTCGCTGCGGCGCTGCCCAGCGCACGCGCGATCGCCTGCGTCATCATTGCCAAGACTCTGGCGATCGTCGAGGAACTGCTTGAGAATGAGCGGCGTCATTCCCGGCAGTGCCGCGATCACCTCCGGGCGGCGCATTGGCTGCGTCGATCCCGTTGCAGGCCGCTGAACACGGTCACGAAAGGCAGCGCGCGCTCGACCAGCGCCGGCGGCAGTCCCAGCACAAGACCGAGTTCGTTGACATGCGCGAAGGGCCCGAGCCGCGGACCATAAGCCAGGCCCGCTGCGCGATAGAGCGCGTCCTCGCCGCCCGCAGTGCCGGGCGTCGCTTCGGTGCGCCAGCCGATGATCCGGTCGGCATAGTCGTTGGCCCGCTCCGGCGTGGCACCGAGCACGGTCAGCAATCCGGCCAGCAGCGGCTTCGGCGCATGATTGAGATCGATGCGCGCGCTTTCCGCGACGAAGGACACCGATATATCGGCGCCGTTCAGACGGGTATGGAACGAGCCGCGCGCAGGACGCGCTTGTCGCCGGCGATGCCGAGCTGATAGGCGGTGAGCTCGACCGCTGCCGACACCAGCGCCTCGGTCTGCAAGCGCATTGTCGTTGACCGCGATCGCACGCGCCGAGTTCGCCAGGAAGGCCGAGAAGATCGCCGCCAGTGCCGCGAGCGCCGCCAGCAGCCACAACACGGCGACCAGCACGAAGCCGCGCTCGGAACCGAAGGCGTTGACGGCGTCGGGCGATCACGGCCATCACAGCTCCTTCGGCTGCGTCTGCGACGCGTTCGGCTTGGCTGTCATTGGGCGCCTTGCGCGGCCTTCATCGTCATGCTGACGGCCCGCGCCGGCGCGTCGACATGGACCGGCGTCGCCGTCGAGACCGACAGGACACGCTCGCTGCCCGCCTCCCTCACCGTCAGCCGGATCACCGCCGGCAGCTTGTCGTTATTGCGCCAATTCGTCGTGAAACACCCGGTCAGGTCCGGCATAGGCGAACGACAAGCGCATCGGCGGCGTCAGCAGCACCACCGGATCGGCGGTATGCACCTGCTCCAGGATCGAAGCGCCGGGCGGCAACGGCCTGAAGGACGCGCGCGAGCGCACGGTCACGAGCCGGCCGTGGTCGGCGGTCTCGCCGATCCTGACCACGTCGAGACCGGGACCGACATTGGGTCCGATAGCGGTTCGCACGAAGGTGACCGCAAAGCGCCGAGCCGTCGAACAGAGGCTTGCGTCGCTCGCCGTCGCTGCCGCCTGCGGGCACGAATTCGGCGGCAGCGAGATCGGCGGCCATGCGCTGCATCGCGATGCCGACCAGCTCGCTGCGCTGGATCCGGTCGATGCCGTGATTCCAGTTCGGCAGCCATTGCGCGGTGATGGTGGCGAGCGCCGACAGCACCAGGCCGGTCAGCGCCAGCGCCACCAGCGTTTCGATCAGGGTAAAGCCCTGCTCGCCGGCTGCGTTGCTCGGAGCGACGGCTGGTCATGGTTTCGGCTTCGGCATCAGGCGGACGGTTTCGAGGTCGAGCGTCGCGCCGGTGGCGTCGCGGACCCGCAGCTTGACCAGTTCGGGAATCCACTTGACGTCGTCCTTGTCGACGATCCAGTCGCCGCCGACCGGCGCGACATCGATCTGCCAGCGCGTATCGCCGTTCCGTCCCGTCAGCCGCCCGGGCGCGAGCTTGCTCCGATCAGGAATATCGGTCGACATCACGCGTCTGCGCGGTCTGAACCAGCGCGACATGGTTTTCCAGCTTGCGCACGCCGCGGGCATTGGTCGACATCAACCGTCCGATCGCCACGATCGACACGGCGACGATCGCCAGCGCGACCAGCACCTCGATGATGGTGAAGCCGGCATCGCGGCGGTCAGTTGGCAAGCGGCGCACGGGAGTTCAATCTCTATTCTGCCGGTCAGCCAGTTGACGCGGATCTCGTAGGCGGTATCGAGGCGGCTGAGCGCGATCGCGCCGCCACACGACATGCCGTCGGGAAAGAAGCTGATCACCGACAGCGACGCGTGCTGATGACAGCGTCTGCGGCAGCAGCGCATCGAAGCGCACGTCATCAGGAATGCGCAGCGTCTCGCGGCTGGCGCCGGAGCGGATCGCCCGCGCATGCGGGTCGACCAGCGTGGCGACGTCGACGCCGCGTCGGATCGCAGCATTGCGGTCGCTCTTGAGCAGCGTCGCGGCCTCGCAGTGCATAGGCCTGCAGCCGCGCCCGCGAGGTCTGACGCGGCACCAACGGCAACAGCACGGCCGCCACCAGGGCGATGATCGCGATCACGCACACCATCTCCAACAGCGTGAAGCCCTGCTGGCCGGTCGCGCGTCCATCCTAGTTCTTCCCGACCGTGTTGATCGCGTCGAGCGAGAGATCGGCAGCGGCACCGCTGCCGCCCTCCTGGCCGTCCGAGCCGAGCGACATGATGTCGTAGGGGTTATGCTCGCCCGGCACGCGATAGATGTAAGGATGGTTCCAGGGATCGTTCGGCAATGCTGCCGCCCTTCAGATAGGGACCGTTCCAGGCCGCGACGCCGGCCGTCGGCTGCACCAGCGCCGCCAGGCCCTCGGACGCCGACGGGTAGCGGCCGGTGTCGAGATTGTAGAGATCGAGCGCGCTGGCGAAGCTCTGCATCTGGATCTTCGCCGCCTTGACCTTGGATTCGCTGAGATAGTTCAGCACGCGCGGACCGATCAGGCCCATGATCAGGCCGATGATCGTGATCACCACCAGCATCTCGACCAGCGTGAAGCCCTGCTCGCCTATGTGCGCGTGCGATCATGCCGCCTGCCCTGCGCGACACGATTTTCCGTGACATTGGCATCCTCATTCATCCGACGAGTTGGGTGACCGACAGCAGCGCCGTCATGACCGAGACGATCAGGCCGCCGACGACGGTGCTGATGGTGATGATGGCCAGCGGCCCGATGATGCGCGACGACGCGGTCGAGGCTGCGCTGCAGTTTGGCTTCGTAGAACTCGGCGACGCGGCCGGCGAGCACCGGCAATTGCCCGGTCTCCTCGCCGAGACGCAGCATGCGCAGCGCCATCGGCGGCAGGCTGCTGTCGGCCGACAATGCATCCGACAGCTTGCCGCCATGCCGGACCCGGTCGGCGGCCGCCGACCAGCCGGCGGCGTTGCCGGTGACCGCCATGATGTCGACCAGGATCCGCAACGTGCCCGTCAGGCTGACGCCGCTGCCGAGCAGCACGCCGAGATTCCGGCAAAACAGGCTGGTGCGGTAGAACTGGAAGATGCCGGCCAGTCCCGGCATGCGCGCGGCCGCGCCGACGATTGCCGACCTGGCGCCCGGCTGACGCAGCAGCCACCAGACGGCGGCGATCAGCGCCGCGGTCGCCAGCAGCAGCACCGTGGCATTGGCGCGCATGGTGTCCGACAGGCCAATGAAGAAGCCGAGCGCGGTGTCCGACTTGCCGCCGAAATCCTGCAGCACCGACGAGAATTGCGGCAGCACGAACAGAATGAAGAACAGCATCACGCCGCCGGCCGCGACCAGCACGAAGGCCGGATATTGCATCGCATCGGTCAGCTTGCGGCGCATCTGCTCGGAGCGTGCCCGCTCCGCACCGAGCGCCTCCAGCACCTGGTCGAGCGTGCCCGAGACCTCGCCGACCCGCACCAGCGCGACATACATCGGCGGAAACAGCGCGGGATGCGCGCCGACAGCGTCGGCGAAGCTCTCGCCCGCGAGCAGCGCCGCGCGCAGCTTTCCCACCACCGGACGCAGCCGGCCGACATCGGCATCCGCCGCCAGCAGTTCGAGCGCATCGTCGAGCCGCGCACCGGCCTTCAGCAGCAGCGCGAGATCGCGCGTGAAGGTCGTGACCTCCGCGGAGCTCGGCTGATTGAACACGCCGAGGCCGAACGAGCCCGAGGCGGCCTTCTTCTTCTCCTCGATCGTCTCGATCGGCAGCAGCTTGCAGATATTCGATGCGCGCCGCGACCTCGCGCGCGCTCGGCGCCGAGAGCGTGCCGTGCACGATCTCGCCATTCTGCGTCAGCGCCCGGTAGCGGAAGTTTGGCACCTCTTCACCTCAACGCGTGGTCGTGACGCGGAGGATTTCCGCGGGCGAGGTCAACCCGGCGCGGCATTTGGCGATGCCGTCGTCGAGCATCGTCGTCATGCCGGCATTGATCGCGGCCTGATCGATCTTGTGGCCGTCGGTCCGCTCCCCGATCAGGTCGCGCAGCTCGTTGTCGAGCTCGAGCACCTCGAACACGCCGAGCCGCCCGCGATATCCGCTGCCGCCGCAGCGCTCGCAGCCGCAGGGAGAATAAAGGCTTTCGCCGGCCCGAAAGCCGAGCGCCGCCAGCCGCGGGTCTTCGCTGAAATCGGTCGCCGCTCAAGGTTGCTTTCGTCTTGCAGCGCTCGCAGAGCTGCCGCACCAGGCGCTGCGCAATCACCGCGCGCAAGGTCGAGCGCAACAGATAGGCCTCGACGCCGAGATCGAGCAGGCGCGGCAGCGCCGCCGCCGCGGTTTCCGTGTGCAGCGTGGTCAGCACGAGATGGCCGGTCAGCGCGGCGTGAACGGCGACATGGGCGGTCTCGGAATCGCGGACCTCGCCGACCATGATCACGTCGGGGTCCTGGCGGACGAAGGAGCGCAGCGCGCGTTGCGAAGGTCAGCCCGATCGCCGGCTTGACCTGGGACTGGTTGACGCCGGGGATCTCGTATTCGACCGGGATCCTCGATGGTCAGGATCTTGCGCGAAGGCTCGTTGAGGATCGACAGGATGGTCGCGAGCGTGGTGGTCTTGCCGCTGCCGGTCGGGCCGGTGATGACGATCATGCCATGCGGCAGCTTGAGCAGTCGCCGCAGCCGGGTCTCGTCGGCCGGCGCGAAGCCGAGCTTGTCGACGACCAGCAGGCCGCGGTCCTTGGGCAGAAGCCGGATGACGGCGGACTCGCCGTGCTGGGTCGGCATGATGGCGACGCGGATATCGATCTCGCTGCGGCCGGCGCGCAGCCGCGCGGCGCCGTCCTGCGGCAGACGGCGCTCGGCGATGTTGAGGCTCGCGATGATCTTGATGCGCGAGATCACCGCCTGCGGCAGCACACCGGACGGCGCCATGACCGGCCGCAGCAGGCCGTCGATCCGCATGCGCACCACCAGCCCGTTCAGGAACGGCTCGATATGGATGTCGCTGGCCCGGAGCTCGATGGCCTTTTCCAGGAGATCGTTGACCGCGCGCACCACCGGCGCGCCGCTCGCAAGGTCGCGCAGGCTTTCGATATCGTCGTCGCGCAGCTCCGGCAGTCCGTCGTGACCGCTCTCCCCCGCGGCGGCCTCCTCGGCCAGCCGCCGGTCCAGAACGACCGCGAGATCTTCGAACGAGGCGATCCTGACCGCGATCTCCGGACCGAGCACGATCTCGGCCGCGCGGCACGTCGCTTGATCGGACGGATCGGCAACGGCGAGCACGATATGATCGTCAGCGGAACGGTATGGATAGACCAGCGTCTCGCGCAGGAACCGTGGCGCAAATGCCTCAGCCAATGGCGCGCCCGCGAGCAGCTCCTGCAGTGTGACGCGCTCAGCATCGGTAGAAGCGCGCAGCCTCGTCAGCGAATTCATTGGCCGACAGGTCGGTCAGCTCCCACAGCTTGCTGGACGGGTTCTGCCCGCGGCGCGGCACCCGCCGACGCGGCATCCGATGCGCCAGCCTCGCTGCGACCAGCCGCTTCCATCGACCTGAGATGGCCCGCCTGGCGAAGATGCTCGACAAACTGCGATGGCTGCGAACCCGTCATGCGTCTTCCAGTCGCACTTCTCATGGCATGTGTAAATGTCGCGGATCGAACGTGATCGCGCGCCGCGAGAGCCTTGCTTATCGAACGGGACCATGACACTTGTACGAAAAGTTTGCACTGTCAATGGCCGATTGCATACGCTATCCTGACCAACAGTAAGTAGAAAGCCAGCTAATTTTATTGGCGCGTAACTACTGTCATGTTGGCGAGCTAGGGAGGGCGCTTCATGGGTCGGCCCTGTGCACGATTCGCGAGTGACGTTTAGTTGGATCGGCGTGGGTTATGGTGAGTAGCAGTATTCGACCCCGGTCCTGGGCGGTAGTGGTTCATCGAATATTCGTTCTCGCGGCTGCGCTTGGCGTCGCCGCCTTGTTGAGTTCTTGCAATTCAGCAACAATCAATGCCGCGGCGCCTGCGGATGTTGATCCCCTCGACAAAATTCGTTCGCTCGACATCATGCCGAAGCAGGCAGAGGGCGTTGGCGGCAGCCATACCGAGGTCGGGACAGCGCGGCCGCGCCTCCGTCTATGAAGGGACCGAGATCACCGACGTCGCCGACGCGCGCTTGCCTCCGAGGCCATCGAGCGGCGGCGGCTACGATCTCAATTTCGAAAACACGCCGGTCGCGACGGTGGCGAAGGTGGTGCTCGGAGACATCCTTGCCACCGGCTATACGATCGATCCGCGCGTTCAGGGCACGGTCAGCCTGGTCTCGGTGCGGCCGGTGCCGAAATCCGACATCGTGTTCGTGCTGGAGAACGCGCTGCGGCTGAGCGGCGTGGTGCTGGTGCACGATACCACCGGCTATCGGCTGACCCCGCTCGGCGACGCGGTCGGCGCCGGCCGCGTCGATGCGGTCGCCGGCAATCCCGAACCCGGCTACGGCGTTTCGGTCGTGCCACTGCAATATGTGTCGGCGCAGACCATCCTGAAGCTGATGGATTCATTTGCGACCAAGCCCGGCACGGTTCGCGCTGATTCGACGCGCAATCTGCTGCTGATCCAGGGCACCGGCCCCGAGCGCCGCAATGCGGTCGAGACCGCGATGAGCTTCGATGTCGACTGGATGCGCGGCCAGTCCGTCGGCATCTACCCGCTCAACAACAGCGCGCCCGAGCCGCTGGTTGCCGAGCTCGAGAAGATCATGGATTCCGGCGAGGCCGGCCTCAGCCAGGGCGTGCTCAAGTTCCAGCCGGTGAGCCGGCTCAATGCCATCATGGTGGTCAGCCGCAAGCCGGCCTTGCTGCAGACCGCCGCCAACTGGATCAAGCGACTCGATCGCGAGGACTTCCACCCGCAACAGCGTGCACGTCTATCAGGTCAAATTTGGCGATGCCAAGCAGATCGCGCGCGTCCTGAACGACATGTTCGTTGGCGGCTCCTCGTCCTCGCTCGACAATGCCGACAGCCAGCTCGCGCCGGGCTCGGGCTCGTCGTCGACGTCGAGCGCGGACCGGCTCTCGCTCAATAGCAACTCGGCGTCCGCGTCGTCGCAGCCGAGCGGCTTTCGGCGCCGCTCGTCCGACAGGCGGTACGATGGGCGGTACGGGTGGCCTCGGACAACAGCAATCGGCGCAATGCCAGTCAAGCTGGCGGCGGCGGCAGCGCTCTCGACAGCGTCGCGCGGCGGCGGGCAGCGGCGGACAGCCGCTGATGCAGGGCGTGCGGATCACGCCCGACGTCGTCAACAATTCGCTGCTGATCTATGCCGACCAGGCGAACTACAAGATCATCGAGACCACCCTGCTGCCAGCTCGACCAGGCGCCGCTGCAGGTCGCGATCGACGCCACCATCGCCGAGGTCACGCTGACCAACGAGCTCAGCTACGGCGTCCAGAGCTACCTCACCAGCAAGCAGCTGGGCCTGAAAGCCAACCAGGGCTCGATCCCAAACAGCCAGTCGACTCGGCCCCGACGACCACGTCGACGACGGATCGAGCGGCGTCGGTGTCCACCGTCGACGAGCGCCGTGATCAGCCGCGCCTTCCCGGGCTTCAACTTCCTGGTCGGCTCGGAGGCGAACCCGGCGGTCATCCTCGATGCGCTGCACGCGGTCACCAGCGTCAAGGTGCTGTCCAACCCGTCGCTGGTCGTGATCAACAACCAGGTCGCGACGTTGCAGGTCGGCGACTCCGTTCCGGTCTCGACCGGCAGCGCAACGGTGCTCACCACCAGCAACACCGTCGTCAACACCATCGACTACCGCAACACCGGCATCATCCTGCGGGTGTCACCGCGCATCAACGTCAACGGCAACGTCCGGCTCGACGTCGAGCAGGAGATCAGCAACGTCGCGCCGGGAAGCGCCGCGAGCCTGACGCCGACCGTCTCGGAGCGCAAGGTCAAGAGCTCGATCTCGGTGGCATCGGGTCAGACCGTGCTGCTGGCCGGCCTGATCAGCGAGCAGCAGAGCGGCAACCGCAACGGCATTCCGCTGCTGGATGAGATCCAGGGCCTTGGCGACGCCTTCTCGCATCAGGACAAGACCGGCACGCGGACCGAGCTGATCATCTTCATCCGGCCGCAGATCATCCGCAATGGCACCGACGCCCATCACATTGCCGAGGAGCTGCGCTCGAAGCTGCGCGGCAGCGTCGGCGCGAGCACGGACGACCTCACCATGCGAACGGTCCGGTGAGGCGATGATGCCGATGTCGCGTTCCGCTCGGCGCGCTACCGGCCTGCTGCCTTGCCGGCATGCTTGCGCTTGCCGCGCTGTTCGGCCCGACGGCGAGCGCACACGCCGATGGCGTGGCGCGCGCAACCGCTGCCTATGCGCGGCAAGACTATCTCACCGCGGTGCGCATCCTGACGCCGCTGGCGCTGCACGGCAACGCGCGGGCGCAATCATTTCTCGGCTTCATGTATGAGAACGGCTATGGCGCGCCGCAGGCCTATGACGCGGCGGCCGATCTGTACCGGCAAGCCGCGATCTGCGGCAATCCATTCGGTCAGAGCATGCTCGGCCTGATGTACGATAAGGGCCATGGCGTGCCGCAGGACTTCGTGCTCGCTTATAAATGGCTCAACCTTGCCGCGGCGCGTGCCTCGATCCGCGAGCGCGAGTATTTCATCAGGCTGCGCAATGCCGTGGCTTCGAAAATGTCGCGGGCGCAGATCGCCGAAGGACAACACCTTGCGCTGCTGTGGGTGCCAGGCCAGCCCTGATCGGGCAAGCGCCGGCAACCGTCGCCACCCTGCTGCGCCGCGCCAAACGTCTCACCTGCGGATGCCTTATCTCACCCCGTTTGCACCCTGTGGGTGTCTTGCCGTCGCGGCCATCGTCGGAGTAGCCTTCATCAACGGTCGGGTGCAGGCGCGGCGCCTGACCGGTCCATTGTGACGTCAACGAACATGCGCCGGGGGAACCGCCATGTTCGAGGAGCTCGATCGCCGCACGAGTCTGTCCCGCAACCAGCTCAAGATCCTGCTCGCCGCGATCATCGGCGACGCCCTGGAATTCTTCGATTATTTCCTGATCGGTTTCGTGCTCGCATTCCTGATCGGTCCGTGGAAGCTGACGTTCGGGCAATCCGCGACCGTCCTGATGAGCTCCGGGATCGGCGCGATCATCGGCGCCTTTGCCTGGGGCTGGCTTGCCGACCGGATCGGTCGCCGCGTCGTGTTCATCGGCACCGTGCTCAACTTCTCGATCGCCACCGGCCTGCTCTATTTCACTCCCGACAACGGCTGGATCTATCTCGCCGTGATGCGGCTTTTCGTCGGAACCGGGGTCGGCGGCCTGTACAGCGTCGACCTGCCGCTGGTTCAGGAGTTCATGCCCTCCTCCAAGCGCGGATGGGTCGGCGGTCTCGTCACCTGTGTGATCCCCCTCGGCGTCGGCCTTGGTGCGCTGCTCGGCGCCTTCATGGGCGCCGACCAGTGGCGGCTGTTGTTTGCCGTCGGCGTGCTCCCTGCGATCCTGGTGCTGCTGATCCGGGTCTGGGTACCCGAGAGCCCGCGCTGGCTCTGCCGCCAGGGCCGCTATCAGGACGCCCGCAACTCGCTAGCCTGGGCTTTGCAGGTGCCGCCATCGTCGCTGCCGTTGCCGACAGCGGCCGATGCCGGCCCGCCGGTGACCAGCAACTGGCTCGACCTGTTCAAATATCCGCGCAGCCTCCTGGTATCCTGGCTCGGCAATGCTGGGGCACAGACCGGAGTTTATGGCATCACCTTGTGGGCGCCATCGCTGTTCGTGGTGCTGCTGAAGGTCACTCCGCAGCAGGCTGCCAAGATGATGATCCTGCTGACCGTCTTCGGCTTCGTCGGACGGATATCGTTCTCCTTCATGAACGAGTGGATCGGGCGCCGCAACGCAGGCGGCCTGCTCGGCCTCGGCGCCGGCCTGCTCACGATCCTTGCCGGCATCAACTACGACACGGAGTTGATGGGCGTGTCGGCGTTCTGGCTGATCCTGGCGGTTGCGTTCTTCTTCGCTGATGGCGGCTTTGCCCTCGTCGGCCCCTATGCGGCCGAGGTCTGGCCTTCGCATTTGCGCACATCGGGCATGGGATCGGCCTATGGGTTTGGCGGCATCGGCAAGATCATCGGGCCGGTGGGCTTAGCCTTGATCGTCGGCTCGAACAACTATCTGAAGCCCGACGTACCGCTGCCGCAGATCCCGCTGGCCTTCCTCTATCTCGGCTGCTGGTTCCTGATGGCCGGGATCGTCTACTTCTTCTTTGGTTTCGAAACCAAGGGCAAGTCGATCGAGGATATCGACCGCGAGCTCAACGCTGCGCCGGCGGCGCTGTCCACCACGCAGGTCCACGAGGCCTGACATTCGTTCACAGGAGAACCACGGAATGCCTTTGGGATCATTGCAGCATTTCACCATCGAACCGTCCGACCTCGAGCGCACCAAATCGTTCTATGTCGACGTGCTCGGGCTCGAAATCGGCGAGCGGCCGCCGCTCGATTTTCCCGGCTACTGGCTCTATTCGGGCGGCATCGCCACCGTGCACCTGATGGGCACGCGCAAGCCGCGCGACGGCATCGTGGTGCGCGGACCTGAGAAGAAATATGAAGATACCGGGCGGCTGGACCACATCGCCTTTGCCGCCACCGATGTCGCTGCGATCCGCGACCGGTTGACGGCCCGCAATGTCAGCTTCCGCGAGCAGGTCGTGCCGCGCACCGGCGACACCCAGATCTTCCTCTACGATCCCGATGGCGTCGGCGTGGAACTGAACTTTCCGAAGGTGTGAGGCTATCTGCGACGCCGCCGGCTGTCTCCGCGCTTCTCTGAGCATCGAGCCAAACGTACTGATCCCCAGATTTATTTCCTCAGCTCTGCTGCCGACAGTGCTGCAGCCCCATACCGCGACAGCTCACAATGCGCGTCGTCGACGCTGTCGTTTGACCAAGACATGACGAATTCTCTGCCGGGACATCACAGCTGCCTGACAGACAATTCGGGTCACGCAGGCGATGCACAAGCGTCATGCACGCGTCAATGTCCAGCAACACTCAGCAACATAATCCTCTCCGTCGGCGCCCATCCTGTTTCCAACGGCCGGCCCCAGCGGGAGAAGACGATGAAACGCCTGAGACCCAACGTAAGCACGTCCCTGTCTATCGCGATTGGCGTCCTGATCTTCGGAGCCAGCGCGCAATCGGCCTCGGCCGCCTGTCATCTCAATTCGCCGGGCGGGCAGATCAAGCACGTCGTCAACATCGTGTTCGACAACGTGCATCTGCGGCGCGACAATCCGAACGTGCCGTCCGACCTCGAGCAGATACCGAACCTGCTCAACTTCCTGCAGACCAACGGCACTATCAGCGGCAATCATCATACCCCGCTGATCTCCCACACCGCCCATGACATCGTCACCGCGCTGACCGGCGTCTATGGCGACCGCAACGGGATTCCGGTTGCCAACAGCTACGGCTATTTCAATCCTAACGGCAGCGTGTCGTTCTCCAGTTCGTTCCTGTACTGGACGGCGCTCGGCGGCGACGGCAAGCCGCAGATGATCAATGAGCTCGGCAAGACCGCACCCGCACCGTGGGTGCCGTTCACGCGCGCCGGTTGCGACGTCGGCGCCTTCTCGGTCGCCAACATCGAATTCGAGCGCGTTCCTGATGACGTCACCACGGTTTATGGCGCCGGCAGCGCCGTCGATCTCGCGGTCCGCGCACAGCTTGCCTCGCCCAATGCGGCCACCAGGCAGCAGCCGACCACCGATTATCTTGGCGTCGCGATCCATTGCGGACTGAACAGCCCGCTCTGCAACAACGGCTTCGCCGCCAATGACGCGCTGCCAGACGAGCCCGGCAGCTATACCGGGTTCAAGGCCCTTTTCGGCAACATCAACGTGCAGCCCGCCATCTCGCCAGGCGGATCGATCAAGGATCTCGACAGCAACGTCATTGCCGACCAGTTCGGGCGGCCCGGCTTCCCGAACTCGTTCAGCCCGCTCGCCACGCAGTCTCTCGGCTACGCCGCGACGATGCTCGAGGCCGGCGTGCAGGTGATCTACGTCTATATCGCCGACGTTCACGACAACCGCTTCGGCTCAGGAACTTTTGGCCCCGGCGAAGCCGGCTATGTCGCGCAGCTCAAGCAATATGACGTGGCATTCGGCAAGTTCTTCGCACGACTGGCCGCCGACGGCATCACCAAGGACAATACGTTGTTCACGGTCACGCCCGACGAGAACGATCATTTCGTCGGCGGCGCGCCAACGCCGGCCAATTGCGACGGCATCAACGTTCCCTGCACCTATGCCGCCGGCCAGAAGGGCGAGATCGATGTGGACATCAATCGCCTGCTGCTGACCCAACGCGCCAACACGACCGCGTTTTCGGTCCACTCGGACGACGCGCCGACCATCTATATCAACGGCAACCCGGCACCGACCGATGCGGTGACACGGACGATGGAGCATGATCTCGACGCCCTGGTCGCCACCAATCCGATGACCGGGCAGACCGACAAGCTATCGAAGCTGTTGGCCGACCAGGCCGAGATGAAGCTCCTGCACATGGTGACCAATAGCCCGGCGCGCACGCCGACGATGACGATGTTCGGCAACGACAACTACTTCTTCCAGACTGCCGGCGGCGGCGCCTGCGCCGTTCAGTCCGATTGCGTCTTCGTGGGCCCGGGCTTTGCCTGGAACCATGGCGACTACCAGAAGGACATCACGCGAACCTGGTTCGCGATGGTCGGCCCCGGCGTGCGAGCCCTCGGTCGGCATGACGAGGAGTTCACCGACCATGCAGACGTCCGGCCGACCCTGATTGCGCTGACCGGCCTGACCGACGACTATGTCCACGAAGGCCGCGTCATCGCCGAATGGATGCAGGACCGGGCGCTCCCGCAAGGGATCCGCGGCCACAGCGAAGGCTTCACGGAGCTCGCGCAGATCTACAAGCAGCTGAATGCCCCGCTCGGCCAGCTCGGCCGCAACAGCCTCGTCTGGGCAAACCAGGCGATCACCGGCTCGGACGCGTCCTATGCGCGTTTCGGTGCCCGTATCAGCCAGGTCACGGCGGCGCGCGACCAGCTCGCCGGCGAGATCAAGACCGTGCTCAACAATGCCGAGTTTCACAACCAGCCGGTCGACCCGTTTGCGCTGGCCAACCTTGAAGTTCGGGCTCGCATTCTGATCGAGCAGGTCAAGATCGAGTCCGAGCTGGCGCATGTCCTGACCAACTAGGCGCCCAAAGCCAAACCTGCAGGCCCGCCGGGTTCACCCCGGCGGGCCCGCATTTGACCGATCGGCCCTGACGCCCTCAACGTGACGGCCGCCCAGGGACGGAGGTGTGAAGATGCAATTGCGGCCAGCCGCGCCTTAATCCAGCCCGCGCTCATGGCTGAGACGGACCATCTCGTCGATGAAGAGCTGCTTCTGCTTGTCGTCGAGCGTGGCAAACAATGGATCGGCGGCATCCGCGACGCTGCGCTGATCCGCAGCCCGATCGACCAGGAACTGGGCTTCGTTTCGCATCTGCTCGACGATATCGTCAGGCGGGTCGCGCCTGGCGCGCGCCATGCGCAGGGTCAGGCGATCGGCGCCGTTATGACCGAGATTGTGCATAGCGGTCGCGAATGGTCCCCAATTCTTCTCCTGATCTGCCGTCAGGTTGAGTTCCTTCTTGATCCGCTCGATGTCGGCGTCACTATTCGCGACGATCTGGTCGGCGGTCAGCTCCGGCACACCTTGTTGTTGGGTCAGCATGGTCGCCGCCGGTGCCTTGGCAAGCTTGGTGGCTTTCGCCTTCGCACTCTTTGACTTCTTCTCGTTCGGATCGGGTGTTTGCTGGTTCGGCTGGGCGCCGTTGGTATTGCTACTTGCGTTGTTGTTATTTGCAGGTGCGAATGTCCCGGTCACGCCGGTAACCACCCCGACCACGCCGCCGATGGCGCCGCCGAGCACGCCGCCGACCGGTCCAGCCGCCTTGTTGCCCTCGCGCGCGCCCTGCTCGACTCCCTTGAACAGTCCCTGCGCGTCAACCTGTCGCGGCCCGCTCACGCACCAGGCCAGGACAAGCGCCGCGCCTGTTGCGATGCACAGGCGCAGGCGAGGCTGCGATGGCGAGCGGAGAATGTGCATGAAGAAGACCTCCATCAGAAATTGAGCTTGGGTCGATCGGGATTTTGAATGTCGGACGAGAACAGCACGACTCCTGCCGTATCTCTATTTCTAGCGTTGTCGCGTCACGCAAGTCCATGTCGGACAGCGCGCGGCGACGCGATGTCAGTCCAATTTAAACGCGCGCCACGCGCCGCCTGCCAAGACATGCACACAACGTGTGCGATGCAAAAGCAGCCCGGCGCAAGGCGCGGCAAAGCCGCGCGCCATAGACTTTTTTCTCAGGCAATTAGTTTGAGATGACGAACGTATGTCGTTTCTCGACATAGCAGCACATTTCTGCTCTGATCGCTTCACGCGAAATCTGCGCACGGCCAATCGCCTGCGACGCAACAAAACAAAGAACGGGATTTCCAGGGGATCACCATCCGGTTGGCTCAACCAGGGAGGGAATGCCATGTCTCGGAGGAAGCTCACTCGTCGTCAGTTCGTTGCTGCTACTGCTGCCACCTCGGCCGCACTTATTACCGCCCCCTATGTACGCGGCGCCTATGCCGCCGGAAGGGTCTCGATCGGCTTCTGGGATCACTGGGTTCCGAACGCCAACGACGCCTCGACCGCATTGTGCAAGGAATGGGGCGAGAAGGAAAAGGTCGACGTTCAGATCGACTACATCACCAGCCAGGGAAATAAGAACCTGGTCACGATCGCGGCGGAAGCGCAGGCGCAGTCCGGCCACGACATCTTCCAGATGCCGACCTGGTGGTGTCACTCCAACTCCGAGCTGATGGAGCCTCTGAACGACATCATGGAGCCCATCATCAAGGAGAACGGCGCGGTCAATGACACCGTAAAATATCTCGGCATGCTTGACGGTAAATGGATGGGCGTTCCGGCCTGTGTCGGCAGCCAGATCAAGGGCCCCTGCTCGCGCATCGACATGATGAAGAAATATGCCGGCATCGACGTCCAGGAGATGTACCCGGCAGGTGCGGCACCGAAGGCTGACAACTGGACCACGGACACATTCCTGAAGGCAGCGGAAGCCTGCCACAAGGCTGGCTATCCCTTCGGCATCGGCCTCGGCGAGACCTCCGACAGCGTGGACAGTGCCGGCGCCTTTTTCAGCGCCTTCGGCGCCGAGCTCGTCGACGCCAAGGGCAACGTTACGGTAAAGACGGACGAGGTCCGGCAAGCGCTTGACTATTACAAACGGCTGATTGCGTTCCTGCCGCCTGATGTCGCGGCGTGGGACGACGCCTCGAACAACAAATGGCTGGTCTCCGGCAAGGGCGCCATGATCATGAACCCGCCGAGCGCCTGGGCGGTCGCGAAGCGCGATGCGCCGCAGGTCGCCGAGCAGTGCTGGACCCACGGCTTCCCGGTCGGACCGAAGGGACGCTTCGCGCCATTCCTGCCGTTCTTCTGGTCGATCTGGACTTTCTCGAAGAACAAGGAAGCGGCCAAGAGTCTGTTGGTTTACCTCTCGAAACCATCTTCGATCGAGAAGATGGTCAACGCCAGCGGCGGCTATGACCTGCCGGCCTTCGAGAATTTGACGAAGCTGAAAGTCTGGGCCGAAGCAGAGCCGCCGAAGGGCACCCTGTTCCACTATCCCGATCCCTACAAGAAACAGGTGATGTCGATCGCCGCCGCACCGGCGCCGCCCAAGATCGCGCAACAGATCTACTTCCAGGCCACGCAGACCAAGATGTGCCTGCGCTACGCCCAAGGCGAGAAGATGGAGGACACGCTCGCCTGGGCCGAAGGCGAATGCGAGGGCTTTCTGCGCAGCTAGGTCGAAGCGAATGGCTTGCCGCGGCCCGCCTCCACGAGCCGCGGCAACTGGACCTGCCGTTGCTCACCCTCTCGCTCTTGAAGCCAAGGAACCCGCGCCATGGTTGATGTCGCCGTTCAGCCGAACCGCATCGCCCCCGCACGACCGGCCGTGCGGAAATCGGGGCTGAAATACGCGCTCAAGCGCAAATCGACGACAGCGTTCCTGATGACACTGCCGTTGATCCTGCTGATCGGCATCCTCGTGGTCTACCCCGCGTTCTACGCGCTGCATCTGGCGACCCTGAACAAGTCGATGCACAAGTTCGTCGGTCTCGGCAACTTCACCTTCCTGTTCAAGCGCGACACCTTCTGGCTCGTGGTGAAGCAGTCCTGCATCTTTGCGCTCACGGCCGTGTTCTTCAAGGTGCTGCTCGGCTTCATTGTCGCGCACTTCGTTCACAACGTTCCGGCCAATAAGCAACGCAGATGGCGCGGCATGCTGCTGGTGCCCTGGGTGATCCCGCCAGCGATGAGCACGCTGGCCTGGCTCTGGCTGTTCGATCCCTCCTACAGCGCCTTCAACTACACGCTGTCGCTGTTCCACATCGGGCCGGTCCCGTGGCTCGGTGAACCAAACTGGGCGCGCTTCTCCGTCATTCTCGTCAATGTCTGGTACGGCGCTCCATTCTTTCTGATCATGTACCTGGCCGCGCTCAAATCAGTCCCGGAGCAGCTCTACGAGGCCGCCGCGATCGACGGCGCCAATTGGTGGCAGCGCATCTGGTTCGTGACCTTGCCGATGATGCGCAACATCATCGCCATCACCACGCTGTTCTCGCTGATCGTCACCTTCGCCAATTTCGACATCGTGCGCATCCTGACCTCGGGCGGCCCGCTCGATCACACCCATCTGTTCGCCACCTGGGCGTTCAAGCTCGGCATCGAGAGCGGCGATATCCCGCTCGGCGCCAGCGTCTCGCTGTTCATGTTCCCGATCCTCGCAATCGCGGCGATCTTCATCCTGCGCGACGTCACCAAACGAGGGAACGAAGCCTGATGAGCACGCTCGCGATCGACAAGGCCGGCCCGTCCCGCCAGGTCAAGCATGGCAGCATCAGCCGTGACCGTGCCTGGGCGCTGCGCTGGTCTTATTTCTTCCTCATCCTGTTTTCGATCATGGCGCTGACGCCGCCGCTCTACATGCTCATCACGTCGCTGAAGAGCAGTGCCGAGATTTCGGCGGCGACGAATCCATGGTGGGTCTTTCATCCTACACTCTCGAACTACAAGGAGCTGCTGGGCTCGAGCCAGTATCTCCGCTTCTTCCTCAACTCGGCGATGGTGTCCGTGTTCGTCGTGATCATCACCATGCTGATCAGTGTGCCGGCGGCATTCGCGCTGTCGCGGATGAAGTTCTGGGGTTCGGCGACGCTCGCGACCGGCGTATTCCTCACCTATCTGATCCCGGATTCGCTTCTGTTCCTGCCGCTGTTCAAGATGTTCGCGCTGATCGGCGACTGGACCGGCATCCAGCTCATCAACCGCTGGTACGTGCTGCTTTTCATCTATCCGACGCTGACGGTGCCGTTCTGCACCTGGATCATGATCGGCTACTTCGCTTCGATTCCGAAGGAGCTGGATGAGGCCGCCATCATCGACGGCGCATCCTGGCTGCAGACGCTGACCCGCATCTTCATCCCCGTCGCTTTGCCCGGCCTGATCGCGGCGACCATCTTCGCCTTCACGGTGTCCTGGTCCCAGTTTCTCTATCCGATGGTGTTCACGACCTCGACCGACCAGCTGGTGCTGCCGGTCGGCATCGTCACGACCCTGATCAAAGGCGACGTCTTCAACTGGGGACAGATCATGACGGGCGCGCTGCTCGGCGCCGCGCCGCCTTTGATCATCTATGCGTTCCTGATGGACTACTACATTGCCGGCCTCACCGCCGGCGCGACGAAGGGCTGAGGGTCATGGCTGACGTAAATTTGCGGAAGGTGGTGAAGCGCTACGAGGATGTCGAGGCGGTGCGCGGCATCGACCTCGAGATCTCGGACCATGAGTTCGTCGTGCTGGTCGGACCGAGCGGCTGCGGCAAGTCGACCACGTTGCGGATGATCGCGGGGCTGGAAGACATCTCCGACGGCGACATCATGATCGGCGGCGACGTCGTCAATGACGTGCCGCCGAAGGACCGCGACATCGCGATGGTGTTCCAGAATTACGCGCTCTACCCGCATATGACGGTTGCGGAGAACATGTCGTTCGGGCTGCGCCTGAAGCATTATCCGAAGGCGGAGATCACGAGCAGGGTGGCCGAAGCCGCGCGCATGCTCGATATCGCGGACCTGGTCGACCGCAAGCCCAAGCAGCTGTCCGGCGGCCAGCGCCAGCGGGTAGCGATGGGCCGCGCCATCGTGCGCAATCCGAAGGTGTTCCTGTTCGACGAGCCGCTGTCCAACCTCGATGCCAAGCTGCGGGTCCAGATGCGGATCGAGATCAAGAAGGTGCACCAGAAGGTCCGCACCACCACGGTCTACGTCACCCATGACCAGGTCGAGGCGATGACGCTCGCCGACCGCGTCGTGGTCATGAACAAGGGCCGCATCGAGCAGATCGGCACGCCCAACGATCTCTATCACAATCCGGCCACCCGCTTCGTCGCCGGCTTCATCGGCTCGCCCGCGATGAACTTCGTTCCCTGCCGGCTGGAGGATGCCGGCGGCACGCTCAGCGTTCGCCTCACCGACCGCGTCGCCTTCCCGTTGCCGCCGGCGCGTGCGGCGCGGTATCGAGCGGCGCCCCGGACGGACGGGCTGCTGCTCGGCATCCGTCCCGAGCACATCACCGAGGCGCGGCCGCATCGTGAGCCGGGCATCGAGGTGTTCGATGCCGTGCTCGACGTCACCGAGCCGATGGGCATGGAGACGCTGGTCTACTTCACGCTCGATGCCGCGCAGGTCTGCGGCCGCGTCAATCCGGGTGCAGGCGCGCGCGATGGTGCCCCGCTCAGATTGGCCATGGACCTCAATCACATGCACCTGCTAAACGAGGCCACAGGCGTCGTGATTTGAGCGGCGCGAAGAAGAAAATGTGGTCAAGGGCAGGAAATGACAGCGGCAACCAATAAGAAGAAGGTCTTCATTACCGAAACATTGTCTCCGTCCGGGCGCGCTCTGCTCGCCGTGCGTGACGACGTCGAGATGGTCGAGTTCCCCAACATGATCTCGGCTCCGGATTTCAACGCCATGCTGAAGGCGCATGCGCCGGTGCATGGCGTGGCACTGGGAGCCACCCGCTTCGGCGAGCCCGAGCTCGATTCCTCCGGGGACATGAAGGTCGTGACCCGGATCGGCGTCGGCTACGATGCGGTCGACGTTCCGGCGCTGAGCCGCCGCAAGGTGCCGTTGTTGACCGCGGGCACGGCCAACTCTCCTTCGGTGGCCGAGCAGGCGCTGTTCATGATGCTGTGGCTGGCCAAGCGTGCCGCCGAGATGCATGCGATGATCACGGACGGCACCTGGGCCACCCGCCTCGGCAAGCTGCCGTTCGACCTCTACGGCAAGACCGTCCTGATCGTCGGCTTCGGCCGCATCGGCACCCGCACCGCCAAGCGCTGCCTGGCTATGGAGATGCAAGTCCTGGTCTATGACCCCTACAAGACGGCGGCGGAGATCAAGGCGGCGGGCTGTGAGCCAGTGGCCGACCTCGACGCGGCCCTGCCGCGCGCCGATTTCGTCACCATCCATTGCCCGAAGACGCCGGAGACGGTCGGCCTGTTCAACGCCGCGCGCTTGAGCCTGATGAAGCCGACCGCCTATCTGATCAACACCGCCCGCGGCGGCCTGATCGACGAAAAGGCGCTGCTTGACGCCCTGGTCGGCGGCCGGATCGCCGGCGCCGGTCTCGACGTGTTCGAGCAGGAGCCACCTCCGATCGGCGCCGCGCTGCATGCCCTGCCGAACGTGATCATGGCGCCGCATGTCGCCGGCGTCACCCGCGAGGCCGTCGACCGGATGAGCGAGCAGACCGCGCGCAACATCCTGAGCGTCCTCGACGGCGAGCCGATCCGGCAAAACGTCATCAATCCGGACGTGCTCTGAGATTGGTTTGGCAGCAGACTCAGAGCGTTAGACGCGGCAATTCAGGTGACTAAGATCAAAGGGCGGCCGGCCAGGCCGTCCTTTTTTTGTGGTCTGTTGAGAACCAAACGAAGCGTCGCGCATTGAGGTCCGTAACATCTCGCCATGGGCTGGAGCGACAACGCGTGGTCGCAATCCTGCTCTCCTCACGCCCTCCTTGCACAACCGGTTGGAATGCCGTTACAACTATCAGCATTGGGCTAATCATTTTCGCGCGTAAGTATAGGGGGCAGTTGATGAGTATCGCGACCGATCATGCGCTTGCGACCATTGCGAGCATCCTTGCGCCGCTGGGAGGCGCACGGGAAAAGACCACGCCGGCGCAGTCGGCACCCACCGCGCCAGACGCCAAGCCGGCGGCCAACGCCGTCAAGCCCGCCGCAAAGACTGACGTCGAGGCTGACGGCTATTGCAAGACCGGTCCGGGTCCGATGGCCGCGCTCCGCTTCAAATGGACGGTCCGGCATGCCGAGGACGGCTACTATGTCGATGAGACCGTCGCCGCCGGTTCGGTACCGCTGGTCAACGGCCCGATGAGCGGTGATGCGGCGATCGAATTCGTCGACGATCGCGCCCGCGAGGCGCAGGAGCGCTTCCAGGCGTTGAAGAACGAGATGACCGGCCAAGGCCCGCCTGCGCCGATCCTGGCCTCGGGCGGCGGCGAGAAATAGCCGTCTCCTCCTTCGCCCAGTCCCAGCGACGGCGAGCAGGCGCCTCTAGCGCGGCTGCCCGAGAAAATCCTTCTTGATCAGTTCGACGCCGGCATGCCGCAGGATGTCGTAGGCCGTCGTGACGTGGAAGAAGAACTGCGGCAGCGTGAAGGTCAGCAGCAGCGAACGGCCGGTGAACGCCCGCGTCGCCCCGTTCCTGAAGCTGAAGACGACCGCGCGCTCCGCACTCGCCTCGATCGCATCCCGCGGTACGCCCTTGATGTAATCGATTGCGATGCCGATGCGCCGCTTCAGCTCGGCGATATCGGCCTCCGTCTCCAGCACCACCGGCGCGGGCTCGCCCGCAAGCAGCGCGCAGCCCAGCATCACGTGGCGGTTGGCCTCACAGACCTGTCGCGCCAGATTGAACATGTTGGGCGCCAGCCGCATGCCGAGCAGGACCGCCGGATCGATCCCGCGGCGCTCGGCATGCTCGGCGGCGCGGTCGAGCAGCGCGGCCAGATGTCCGAGATACGGAACGAAGACGTCGACGGACGCCTGCACCATCGAAATGCTCATGGGTGATCGATTCTCCTGCTCGCCTCGTTCGAAGGCCTCGTATAGACACGTCGTCAGGGAGTGATAACGAGACCTAAAAAATGAAAATTCGCAAGTGCAGCATTTCGCTTTTCGCTGGCCTGATCGCGTCCATCGTCGCGATATCGGCGGCCCCGGCCCAGCAGCCGTCCAGCCGCCTCGATGAGATCATCACGCGCGGTTCCTTACGGGTCGGCATGACCGGCGATTACAAGCCGTTCTCCTATCTGGACAAGACGACCGACAAGTTCACCGGCTTCGACGTCGATATGGCCGAGGCGCTCGGCAAGGCGCTCGGCGTCAAGGTCGAATATGTTCATACGGCCTGGCCGCAGCTGATGAAGGATTTCGAGGCCGACAAGTTCGACATCGCGATGGGCGGCGTCTCCATCACGCTCGACCGGCAGAAGAAGGGCTATTTCACCACGCCGATCATGCGCGAAGGCAAGACGCCGATCACCCGTTGCAGCGACATGGCCAAATATCAGACGCTCGACGAGATCGACAAACCGGGCACGCGGGTGATCACCAATCCCGGTGGCACCAATGAGCGCTTCGCGCGCGCCCACATCAAGAATGCCGAGATCAAGGTCTATGGCGACAACGTCACCATCTTTGACGAGATCGCCAAGGGCGACGCCGATCTGATGATGACGGATGCTTCCGAAACCCGCTACCAGCAGAAGCTGCATCCAGGCGTGCTGTGCTCGGTCCACCCCGATCAGCCGTTCGACTTCGCCGAGAAGGCCTATTGGCTGCAGCGCGACATGGCGCTGAAGGCCTTCGTCGATCAGTGGCTGCACATGGAGACCGAGGACGGAGACCTGAAGAAGCTGATGGCGGCCTGGTTCGAGTGAGGCGCGCTGGGCGCGTGTGCAACGGAGCCTCGCAATGAAGTTCGCCGCGATTGCGGATATCCATGGCAATTGCCCGGCGCTGGAGGCCGTGCTCGCCGATATCGCCGACCTCGGCATCACCGAGGTCGTGAATCTCGGCGATCATGTCAGCGGTCCGCTGGAAGCCGCCCGCACGGCCGATCTGCTGATCGAGCGGGATTTCCCCTCCATCCGGGGCGACCAGGACCGCATTCTCGTGCAGCTCTGGCAGGCCGGCACGTCGGCCCGCAGCGATTTCCGGCAGCTCGCGCGCAGCCATTTCGAATGGATGGCCGCCATGCCGCCCACGCTCATCTATCGCGACGACGTGTTTCTTTGCCATGGATCGCCGACCGACGACGCCGCTTTCTGGCTAGACCATGTCGCCGACGACGGCAGCGTCCGCGCCAGTCCTATCGACGTCATCGAGACCGGTGCCGACGGTATCAACGCACGGATCATCCTCTGCGGCCACACGCATGTGCCGCGCGTCGTCCATCTGCGAGATGGGCGCATGATCGTCAATCCCGGCAGCGTTGGCCTGCCCGGCTACGACGGGAAAGCCCACGTACCTTATGTGGTCGAAGTCGGCACGCCCCATGCGTGCTACGCCGTTCTAGAGCAAGCCCGACAAGGCTGGTCCGCGAACATCCGATACGTACCGTACGACGCCACGGCCATGGCGGCGCTCGCCCGCAGTAAGGGCATGGCGACATGGGCCAGCGCGATCGCGACCGGCTGGGTCGAACGCAACAAGTAGGTCAAGGACCCGCCTGCGCCCGCCGCGGTCGGCGACAACTCTCGGAAGGTCGATCATCGCTTCGACCGGGATCGAAGCACATCGCGGCCCGATCACCTATCATGACGTTGAACGGGCGAGCTGGGCGTCAGCAAATTCAGCCCCAGCGAAGGAAAGCGTCATGCAGCGAGAGATCATCCGCGTCGAACCACTGTCGACCTATCTGGAAAGATGGAAGGCGCCGACCTCGGCGGTAACGCGGCACGGCGACACGGTCTACGTCTCCGGGTTTCCGCCATTCGATCCGGCGACCGGCGAGATCGTCGACGCCTCGATCGAACGCCAGACCGAGCTCGTGCTCGAGCAGATGAAACTGTGTCTCGAAACCGCCGGATCGTCGCTGAATCACGTCCTCAAGTGCAATGTCTATTGCACCTCGGTCGAGAAATTCGCGATCGTCAATGCGATCTATGCAAGATACTTTCCGAAGGACCCGCCGGCGCGGATCTTCGTCAACGTGCCGGCCTGGCCTGGTCATTTTGACATCGAGATCGACTGCATCGCCGCGGTCGCCGACAAGGCTTGAGGAGGATGCCATGTTTTCCGTGATCTTCGAGGTTCATCCGAAGCCGGAGCAATGGGATGGGTATCTCGGCCATGGCAAGATGCTGCGTCCGGAACTGGAGCAGGTCGACGGCTTTGTCGACAACATCCGCTACAAGAGCCTGACGCGCGAGGGCTGGATTCTGTCGCTATCCGGCTGGCGCGACGAGAAGTCGGTGGTGCGCTGGCGCACGGCGCAACGTCACCACATGGTGCAGGAGAAGGGCCGGTCCGACATCCTGCTCGACTATCATCTCCGCGTCGGCCAAGTCACCGCCGACACGAAGGTGCCTGCCGGGCAGACCATCGAAGAGCAGCGTCTCGACGAGACCGAGATCGGAGAAGGTACGACGATCACGCTGATCGATGCCAAATGGCCGACGACATCCGGCGTGCTAACAGATCCGTCCGCCGTATCACGCTTTCTGGGTCTCGATCCCAAGGCAAAGGGATTGGTGGCATTCGACGTCTTCGACGCCGTCCTGACGCCCGGCGATGTCATTTTGATGATGACCTGGAAGTCCAGCGAGGACTCCGCATCCTTTGCGGCATCGGCCGCGCTGCCGCCCGGCGGCCGCCTGCGGCAGGTCCGTGTGGTGCGTGATTATGGCATGTTCGATCGCCGCGAAGCGCCGCAATACTATCCCGCGGTGGAACGCCGCTAGCACGCTACGCCGGCGGATCATTGCAGCTCCGTCCGATCGACCGGCCACGACCTGCTCGCCGGCCTTTCCGGTTCTGGCGTTCCCCGCGACGGATCTGATGCGGGTCGTCGGGCAAATCGGCTACGAGAGTTTGCACGATCCGCAGGTCAAGTTGCCTTTAACCGCGCCTAAAAAACTCATTTCGCCAGCCGCTCAAGGCGATGCGCGCGACGCCGCGTTACCGGCCGAAATTTTCGCTTTCGTAATCCGGCAAGAGGGATGTTCCGCGACTACTACGTTGAGACCGTGGGAATTTTGGAGACTCTGCGCAATCTGGTGCTTAGCCACCAATTCACAGTGTTTCTCTATTTTGACAGGCTCGAACAGTTAGCGCCTGCCGCCGCGCTGCTCTTGGTCGCAGAAGTGTATCGGTGCCGGCGACTGCGAGCCGGGCGAAACAGTAGTTCTGTCACGGGAAGCTATCCACGCTCGCATCGATCACCAGTTTCATCAGCTCTATGGCTGAACAGATTGATTTCCGGGCTTGGCGCGCTCTCGACGATCGGTCGATCGGTCCGTGCCAGACATTGAAATTGCTGCCGCTCTTTTTCGGGGAGGTATCGGCAGGCCTCACCTGGCCCGTCGGAGCAGACAGCATGCGGCTCTCTTCGACAATGGAATCCCGGAATGAGGGTCAGGGCTCAAGGGTAGCAGCCGGGCCACGTGGGTTGTGGCGCTGAGGGCTGGCGCCGCCAGTCCCGGGCGCGTTTCTTTGCCACCTGGCTTCAGGAAGTTCACCGAGGAGTTACCACGTCTGGGAAGTGCGCATCCCAGCGGCGCATGAGGCATATTCCGGACCACCAGGACGCGGAAGGAGCGCCGTTCGCAGGCGAATGGTTTATGGACGAATTGCCCGCGTCAGAGGAGCGAGCGGACGGTTGGCGCGTCGAGTTCGTCCGCGATTGGGGCGAGGCTTTCGCGCGATTGGGCGACGGCGGCGCGGCCACCGTTTTTCAGCGCCGGCACTGGCTGGATGCATGGTATCGTGCCTTCGGCGCCAGGCCGCTCATCGCGATCGTCGCTAACGGCACGCAGCGACCGGTCGCGCTCATCCCACTGGTATGCGTCGACCGCGGCGGAGCCCGCACGATCGAATTCGCCGACCTCGGCTTCAGCGACTACAACGCGCCGATCATGGCGTCGTACGCGCCGCGCGATCCGACCGCGCTCCGGGCCATGTCCGCCGCGCTGCTGCGCGCGTTTCGCGCTCTGCCCGAGCGCCCCGACCTAATCCTGCTGCAGAAGATGCCAGCCGATATCCGAGGGCACCGCAACCCGCTCGTCCTCGATGAACGGACAACTCCCTCGGCGGTGAGCGGCAACCTGGTCGAGCTCGGAGATGACTTCGGAGCCTATCGCGTCTCGATCGCGAGGCTGGAACTGCCGCGACGCTGGCGCGTATTCGCCCGTCACGCCGGAGCGAGATTCGAGGTCATCGCCGACGTCGACGAAGCGATGAGGATACTCGACGTGATGGATCGTCAGCAGCGCACCCGGATGGATAGCCTCGGAAACGAGTTCGTGCTGGACGAGCCGCTCAACGCAGAGTTTTATCGTGACGTGGTCCGCCGCGGGCTTCCGGACGGCTGCGCCGTGGTTTCGGCACTGATCTGCGAGGACGAGGTGGTGGCCACGTCCATGGGGCTAAGAGACGGCGCGCATTATTCCTCCTTGCGTGTCACCAACGCCGGCAAGCATTGGTTGAATTGCTCACCTAGCCATCTTTGCGTCGAACGGACGATGGAGCATCTGCACGCGCGGGGCGTGCGACACTTCGACCTCAGTATTGGCGACTACGACTACAAGCGCCGCTTCCGCGCCGCTCCCGTCCCTTTGAAGGATCTGCGCATCGCCGTGACGTGGCGGGGCATACCGCACGTTCTGCGCGCCGCCGCCGAACGCGAGCTCCGGCGCCATCCCGGCCTCGTCAAATGGATCCGCGGGACGATGGCCGCTACGGAACGCTTCCGGAAACGGTAGACGTGCAGCAGCGCCGCCACCTTTACGCCCAGCGACATCTGGCTGCGCGCGCCCTGGGACGAGGCGAAGGCGTTGCAGCGGCCATTAGCCGATGGCGTGCTGAGATCGCCGCACGCGGCGTAGCCGGGACAAGCCCGGCCATGACGGTGATGCAAAGCTAAGCACCGCATATCGCGATGAGCCCGCACGCAGCGCATAAGCCAGTGTCACCCGTTTCGATACGTATAGCTGTAGCCATTGAGCGCCGGCGCGCCGCCGAGATGGGCGTAGAGCACCTTGGCGCCATCGGGGAAGTAGCCCTTCTTCACGAGGTCGATCATGCCCTGCATCGATTTGCCCTCGTAGACCGGGTCGGTGATCATCGCTTCGGTGCGCGCCGCCAATCGGATGGCGTCGTTGGTCTCGGCACTCGGCACGCCATAGGCAGGATAGGCATAGTCGTTGAGGATCACGATCTCGTCGTCGCGCACCTTGCGGCCGAGTTCGACCAGCTCGGCGGTGTTGTCGACGATCTCGCGCACCTGCGCGCGGGTCTGCGCCGGCGTGCCGGAGGCGTCGATGCCGATGACGCGGTCGGCGCGGTTGTCGGCGGCGAAACCGACGATCATGCCGCCCTGCGTCGAGCCCGTGACCACGCAGACGATGATGTAGTCGAATGTGAAGCCGAGCTCGGCCTCCTGCTTGCGCACCTCCTCGGCGAAGCCGACATAGCCGAGCCCGCCATATTTGTGCACGGAGGCGCCGGCCGGAATGCCGTAGGGCTTGCCGCCGGCATCCTTCACCGACTGGATCGCCTCCTCCCAGCTCTTGCGGATGCCGATGTCGAAGCCATCAGGCACGATGCGGCTGTCGGCGCCCATCAGGCGCGTCAGCAGGATGTTGCCGACGCGGTCATAGACGGCGTCCTCGTGCGGCACCCAGCTCTCCTGCACGACGACGCATTTCATGCCGATCTTGGCCGCGGTCGCCGCCACCATGCGGGTGTGGTTGGACTGCACGCCACCGATCGAGACCAGCGTATCGGCATTGGATTCGATCGCGTCGGGCACGATGTATTCGAGCTTGCGCAGCTTGTTGCCGCCGAACGCCAGCCCCGAATTGCAGTCGTCGCGCTTGGCGTAGATCTGCACCTTGCCGCCGAGCGCTTCGGTCAGCCGCGGCAGATGCTCGATCGGTGTGGGTCCGATAGGTGAGCGGATATTTCTTGAACTTGTCGAGCCGAAGCACGGGTGCATCTCGCTGCTGGAAGTGAAATCGGCAGCGAACATAGCCGCGATATGGCCGAAAGGTGCTCTCTTTCTTCGACAGCGCTTTATCTGCTTTTTCTACGGTGGATCAAACCGTGACGGAATATCCATCCGAGAATGCGGCAATCTATGAAAGAATTCAATCAGCCCGTCTTCACTCGATCGCGTCGATCGCAAAATCCTGCAGCTTCTGCAGCGCGACGGCCGCATGACCAACGCCGATCTCGCCGAAGCGCCGCGAATGTCAGCCCGGCCACCTGCCACCGGCGGACGCAACGGCTGTTCGATGAAGGCTATATCCGCCACGTGCGCGCCGAGGTGGCGCCGGAAAAAGTCGAGCGCAGCGCGCTGGTGCTGGTCGGTGTGGTGCTCGACCGCTCGACGCCGGAAAGTTTTCGCACCTTCGAGGCCGCGATCCGGAAGCTGAAATTCGTGCTCGATTGCCATCTGGTCGCCGGCGACTTCGATTTCTTCCTCAAGATCCGCGTTCGCGACATCCACGACTTCAACCGGCTGCACGGCGATCAATTGATCTCGCTGCCGGGCGTGCGCCAGACCCGCACCTTCTTCGTCATGAAGGAGGTGGTGGACAATGCGCCGCTGGATTTCTGAGCGGCGAGCCGCGGCCTTGACAAAGAACAACGCGCAGCGTCAGATGCGCCGCCGGCTTTGGTTATCGGTCGTCGCCGCGGCTCAGCCGACCGGCTTCGCCATATTCCTCGTCGGTGACGTGCTCCATCCAGACCATGTGCTCGCCATTGAGCGATTCATGCATCGCGACGTGGACCATGCCGGTGGTCGGCGCCGCGCCATGCCAATGCTTCTCGCTCGGCGGGATCCAGACCACGTCGCCGGCCTTGATCTCGCGGATCGGCCCGCCCTTGGCCTGCACCCGGCCGACGCCCTGGATCACATAGAGCGTCTGGCCGAGCGGATGGGTGTGCCAGGCGGTGCGGGCGCCGGGCTCGAACGCGACCCGCGCCGACGCCACGCGCGCCGGCGCCTGCGGCGTGATGATCGGGTCCTGCCAGACCGTGCCGGTGAAGCTTTCGGCCGCAGCGCGGCGGGTCGGGCGCGAGCCCGCGAGATAGACATCAACCATGGCGTTGCCTCGTCCTGTTTGCTTTGCGTTCGTTACTTCTTCGACGCGGCGTAGCGCGCCTTGGTCTCGGCATTCATCGGATAGAGGCCCGGCAGCACCGCGCCCTTGTTCACCTCCTCGACGATCCAGGCTTCCATGCGCTCCTGCTCCGGCGCCTCGGCCAGCACATGCTCGAGCATCGCCTGCGGGATCAGCACGGCGCCGTCCTGGTCGGCGACTACGACGTCGTTCGGGAACACGGCGACGCCGCCGCAGCCGATCGGCTCGCCCCAGCCGACGAAGGTCAGGCCCGCGACCGACGGCGGCGCCGCATAGCCGTCGCACCACACCGGCAGGCCGGTGCCGAGCACGCCTTCGAGGTCACGCACCACGCCGTCGGTGATCAGTGCGGTGACGCCGCGCTTGACCATGCGCGCGCACAGGATGTCGCCGAAGATGCCGGCGTCCTTGACGCCCATCGCGTCGACCACGGCGATGCAGCCCGCCGGCATCGCCTCGATCGCGGTGCGGGTCGAGATCGGCGACGACCAGGATTCCGGCGTCGCCAGATCCTCGCGCGCCGGCACGAAGCGCAAGCGTGAAGGCCGGGCCGACCAGCCGCTTCTGCCCCGGGCGCAGCGGACGCGCGCCGCGCATCCAGACGTTTCGCAACCCCTTCTTGAGCAGGACGGTGGTGATGGTCGCGGTGGTGATGTGGGACAGGGTTGCGATCGCTTCGGGGGAGAGGGACATCGTTGGACTTCGGCTCCGATAGGCGGGGTGAAAGCAGGCGCGCATCTTGCGGGGCGCGGCCCGCGCGTCAAGTGGCGCGCGCACGCCTTCACCCGATGGTGTGATCGGCGATTCCGATAATGATCCGCTTATCGCAGAATATCGCTTTAATTTATTGAATTAACGAGAGATTTTCGTGAACGCGCAATTTCCCTCGCGGCCAAAAACCGCTACAGCAGGTGAGGCATCGCTTGCTGATGTCTTCGAGGCCATGGCTGACGCTCTTTCCCCTCCCCGCCTGCTGCCGAGTGGCGACAGCGCCGTCACCGTCGAGTTCAGCCGCACCATCGACGAGGCCGCCAATCGGCAAGGTGCTGGCGCTCGACCGCGCGCTCGCTGGTGCCGCGATCACCGGCATTACCGAGACGGTCCCAACTTATCGCTCGCTGCTGGTTCACTACGATCCCAGCCATCATCGACTACGACACGCTCGGCGCGCGCTTGCTGCGCTTGGCGACCGGACCACTGTCGCTCGACGGCAAGACGCGGCGCTGGCGCGTGCCGGTGCATTATGGCGGCGAGGATGGCATCGATCTGGAGGATGTCGCCAAGACGCTGAACCTACTCGCCGGACGAAGTCGTGGCCCGCCACGTCGCCGGCGCAGCTATCGCGTGGCGATGATCGGCTTCACGCCGGGCTGGTCGTATCTGTCCGGGCCTCGACCCATCGCTGCAGATGTCGCGCCGGCAGAGCCCGCGCCTGCTGACGCCCGCCGGCATGATCGCGATCGGCGGCATCCAGACCGGCATCCAATGCCTCGCCGGCCCCAGCGGCTGGCACATCCTCGGCCGCACGCCGATCAGGACCTATCAATTGCACCGCGATCCGACCTTCCTGCTGGAGCCCGGCGACGAGGTCACGTTCTACGCCGTCGATGCCAAGACCTTCGCCGAGCAGGACAAGGCCGCCGCGGCCGGCGAGATCATCGCCGAGCAGGTCGCGCGCATGAGCACGCTCGTCGTCACCAGCATCGGCCCCGCGAGCTCGGTCCAGGATGGCGGCCGCTTCGGCGCCCAGCGCTATGGCCTCACGCCGTCGGGCGCGATGGACAAACTGTCGCTCGCGGCCGCCAACAGCATGGTCGGCAACGCGCCGCTGGCGGCCGCGATCGAGATCGGCCCGTTTGGCGCTACGTTCACCGCCAAGGGCGGCGCCGTGCGCGTCGCGCTCGCAGGCGCGCCGCGGCCTGCCGATATCGCCAAGCGCCCGCTCGAGCTCAACACCATCGGTGATGCTCGCCGACGGCGAGACCTTGACGCTCGGCTTCGCGCGCGGCGGCTCGTTCAGCTATCTCGCGATCGAGGGCGGCATCGAAGGCGAAGCGACCTTCGGCAGCCTGTCCGTGAATGCGCGCGCCGGTCTCGGCAGCCCCTATCCCGCGGCCGCTGCAATCGGGCGATTCGTTCGACCGCCAAGCCCGCCGGCTGAAGCGACCGAGCGCCGGATCGCGCTGCCGGCCGGCTCTTCCGGGCCGATCCGCGTCGTGCTCGGGCCGCAGGACGATGAGTTCACCGACGAGATGAAGGCGCTGTTCCTCGATAGCGAATGGAAGATCTCGGCGACCAGCGACCGCATGGGCTATCGCCTCGAAGGCCCCGCGATCCGGCATCTGCATGGCCATAACATCGTCTCCGACGGCACCGTTGACGGCAGCATCCAGGTCACCGGCAGCGGCGCGCCGATCGTGCTGATGGCGGACCGCGGCACCAGCGGCGGCTATCCCAAGATCGCGACCGTGATCACGGCCGATTTCGGCCGGCTGGCGCAGACCGCCGGCAGGCACCGGCTTTCGCTTCAAGGCGATATCGATAGCCGAGGCGCAAGCCGAGGCGCGCAAATTCAAGAACTGTTGCAGCGCCTGCCCGATCACGTCAGCGACATCGAGAGCACAGAGCTTCGCCTGGAGCTGCTGATGACTGCTAATGTCGCGGGCCATGCCGTCAGCGCGACGGATGCGGCGACGTGGCAGGCAGCGACATCGGACTAACAGGTTCCATTTCGCGATCGCACCATTCAAAAAAACGGACATGCCTATGACCACCATCGACCTCAATTGCGATCTCGGCGAAAGTTTTGGCCCGTGGGAAATGGGCAACGACGCCGCCATGATCGAGCTTGCCACCTCGGTCAACGTCGCCTGCGGCTTCCATGCGGGGACGCCGACATCATGCGCAAGACGGTCGAGATGGCGAAGGCGCGCGGCGTCAGCGTCGGCGCCCATCCGGGCTATCGCGACCTGCACGGCTTCGGCCGCCGGCCGGTCCCGGGCATGAAGGCGTCCGAGATCGAGAACCTCGTCGCCTACCAGATCGGCGCGCTGCAGGCGATCGCGACCTGCCGCCGGCCACAAGGTCACCCATGTGAAGGCGCATGGCGCGCTCTCCAACGTCGCCTGCGAGGACGACATGACCGCGCAGGCGATCGCGAACGCGATCAAGGCGGTCGATCCGAGCCTGATGTTCGTCGTGCTCGCCAACTCCAAGCTGGTCACGGCCGGCGAGAAGGCCAATCTGCCGCTGGTGCATGAGGTGTTTGCCGACCGCGCCTATGGCGATGACGGCCTCTGGTCTCGCGCAGCAAGCCCGGCGCGGTGCTGCACGATCCCAAGGTGATCGCCGAGCGCGTGGTGCGGATGGTACTGGATGGCGCGGTCGTCTCGGTGACCGGCAAGGTGATGAAGATGCGCACCGACACGGTCTGCATCCACGGCGACACCGGCGGCGCGGTCGAGATCGCCCGCGAGGTCCGCAAGGCGCTCGACACCGCCGGCATCAAGGTGGCGCCGTTCAAGACAGGGGTCTGATCAATACACGTCCTGCTGGAAGCGGCCCTTCTTCTTGAGCTCGCCGACAAAGGCGATGGCCTCGTCGGTCGAGCGGGCGCCGAACTGGGCGATGATGTCGACCAGCGCGCGCTCGACATCCTTGGCCATCCGCTTGGCGTCGCCGCAGATGTAGAGATGCGCGCCTTCGGCCAACCAGGTCCACAGCTCGCGGCCGACCTCGCGCATGCGGTCCTGGACGTAGAACTTCTTGGCGCCGTCGCGCGACCAGGCCAGCGACATCCGAGTCAGAAGGCCCGCGGTCTTCAGCGCGTTGAGCTCGTCCGCAGTAGAAGAAGTCGCAATCGCTGCGCTGATGGCCGAAGAACAGCCAGTTCTTGCCGGGCGCGCCGGTCGCCTTGCGGTCGAGCAGGAAGGCGCGGAACGGCGCCACGCCGGTGCCGGGGCCGACCATGATGATCGGCGTCTTCGGATCGGCCGGCAGCGCGAAGCCGTGCGCCTTCTGCACATAGACCTTGAGCTTGTCGCCGGGGTTGATGCGCTCGGCCAGGAAGGTCGAGGCGAGGCCGAGCCGCTTGCGCTTGTTGATGACGTAGCGCACGCAGTCGACCGTCAGCGACAGCCGGCCCGGTGTCGCATTGTGCGACGACGAGATCGAATAGAGCCGCGGCTGCAGCGGCTCCAGCGCCTCGACGAAGGCTTCCGGGTGCGGCCTGACGCCGGAGAACTTCTGCAGCGCCGCCATCACGTCGAGCGTGGCGGCATCGCCATCGGGATCCTCGCCCTGCGCCAGCGCCCGGGCCTTCTCGCGCTGCTTGCCGCCGGTGATGAACGAGATCAGCTCGAACAGCGTGTCGGGCGCTGGCGCCAGCGACACGTCCTCGATCAGGCAGTCGCGCAGGGTCTTGCCGCGGACCTTGGTGGTGTGGGAGGCACCGAGCAGCGCGATGATCTGATCGACCAGGCCGACGTCGTTCTTGGCGAAGATGCCGAAGGAATTGCCGACGACATAGTCGAGCGCGCTTGCTTCGAGATCGAACTCGATGTGCCAGGTCTCCTTCTCCGACCCTTTCTTGTTGAGCAGGCGCCGCGACAGGAAGGTCGCCTCCACCGGATTGTCGCGCGAGCGGCCGGGCTCGTTGACGATCACCGAGACGGCCGCGGGTGCGGCTTGCGGTGCGGCCGGCTTGGCGGCGGCCGGGGCCTTGTCGAGCTCTTCGTAGAGCGTCTTCAGCATCCGCGCGGTTTCCTTGCCGCCGGGGACGCAGAGGTTGAGCCGCGCCTCGCTGCGATCAGCGATCGCCTCCGAGTAGTCGTTGCAATTATAGCCGCACTGGCCGCAATCCTGCTGCGCCATCGCCGCCATCATCTTCCGCCGCAGCGGCCGCCCTTCGGCAAGCTTCATGCGGTCGCCGATCGGCATGGTCTGGTCGTGCCACGGCGCTTCGCCATCATCGCCGTCGCCGGCGGGCGCCAGCACCGCCGCGTTCTGCTCCGCCGACAGCGGCCTCACACCGTCGATCCCGAGCGCGCCCGCCAGGAAGCCGTTGAGCCAGGAGCGCTGGGCATCGGAGAACGGCGCGCCCTGCGGGATGATCTCGATCTTCGAGGGAGGCGTGATCTGGTTCATGCGGACACCTGTTCATCGGCAAGCTTGCGCAGCGTTTCGCCGCCATGGCGGCGTGCGAAGGTCAGGAACGGTTCGTCGGGAGCGGCGCGGTGGGCGAGATAGGCTTTCAGCAACCGCTCGACCGTGCGCGGCGCATCTTCGGCCTTGAGGTCGTGATAGACCTCCTGCCCGATCTCGGCCTGCGATCCGAAGCCGCCGCCGGCGAACAGATGATAGCCTTCGACGGTATCGTCGCCCTCGCCGACCGGAACCTTGGCGGCGATCAGGCCGATGTCGCTGATGTAGTGCTGCGCGCAGGAATGATGGCAGCCGGTCAGATGAATGTTGAGCGGCGTGTCGACATTGACCCTGCTCTCGCACCAGTCGCCGATCTCGGCGGCATGGCGCTTGGTGTTGGAGGCCGCGAATTTGCAGCCGGCATTGCCGGTGCAGGCGATCAGCCCCGCGCGGATCTGCGAAGCCTCCGTGGACAAACCGATCTGCGCGATCGCGGCCGAAGCCAGCGCGACGTTCTCGTCACGCACGCCGGAGATCAACAGGTTCTGCCACACCGTGAGCCTGATCTCGCCGTCGCCAAGGTCCTGCGAAATTTTGGCCAGGCCGCGCATCTGCTCGCAGGTGAGTTTGCCGACTGGCAGGACCACGCCGATCCAGTTCAGGCCGTCCTGTTTCTGCCTGTGCACGCCGATGTGAGCCATGCGGTCGGCCTCGGGACGCGGCTTCAGCGCCTCGTCCGGCACGCGGGCGAGCTTACGCCCGAGCTTGGCCTCAACCGCTTCCATAAACTTGTCGACGCCCATGCTGTCGAGCACATATTTCAGCCGCGCCTTGAGCCGGTTGGTGCGGTCGCCGGTCTCGATGAACAGGCGCACGATGGCATCGGCCACATTGGTCGCATCTTCCGGCTTCACCACGATGCCCGTCGGCTTGGCAAAGTCCTTGTGGCCGGTGATGCCGCCGACACCGAGCTTGAACCAGACGCCGGCGTCGATGCCGAAACCCTCTTTCACCTCGACCGCGGTGAAGGCGATGTCGTTGGTGTCCTCGAGTGCCGCGATCTTGCCGGCGCCGTCGAAGGCGACATTGAACTTGCGCGGCAGGCCATAGAGCGAGCGGTCGTTGAGGATGTGATAATGCCATTCGCGCGCATAGGGCCGCGTATCCAACAGCTCCTGCGGATCAATGCCGGCGGTCGGCGTGCCCGTGACGTTGCGGATGTTGTCGGCGCCGGAGCCGCGCGCGGTGAGGCCGAGCTCGGTCAGGCCTTCGAGGAAGGCCACGCTGTGCTTGGGCGGGATTTCGCGCAACTGCAGATTGGCGCGCGTGGTGACATGGCTGTAGGGCCCGCAGAGCTGCTCGGCGAGATCGGCCAGGCCCGACAATTGCCAGTGCTTCATGATGCCGTTCGGGATACGCAGCCGCGCCATGTAGGAGTCCTGCGCCGGCGCGACCCAGAACAGCCCGTGATAGCGCCAGCGGAAATTGTCGGCTGGCGACGGCGCCGCATCGTTGCGCGCCTGCTCCTTCAGCCGCTCATAAGCGTCGAACGGATGCAGCTCGCGCTTGAACTTCTCCTGGTCGACGAGCTTCTTGCCCGAGGCCGTGACCTTGTCCTGCGCCTTGATATGGATGGCATCCGGTCCGGTCGGCTCAGCCGCGGCACTCGGCGCAGCGCCCAGACCACGGCCGGACAGGCTGACGCGCAGGCCTGCGGACAGAGCCTTCCAGATAACGCTTCTGTTCGTCAGAGAAGTCGACCGACAGCGTCTCGATTTTCATTGCTACGACGAAGCTCCTGCTGCCACGACTGCCGTGGCGTCAAAGGACGTATTGGGAACCGACCATCAGGAGCCGACCGGCGCTGGCGCCGTTCACTCCCTTCAGGGCTCCGATCAGCTTCGTTGCTGCGGAAATCCATCCAGGGATTTGCGGACGGCGACGTCTATGGCGGCCGACCGCAACGCAACATACAAGTTGCGTGCCAGCCGCGGGCGTTCATAAAATGTCGGTATTTTCAATGATATGGAATGAGGACCTGAGATCGCTCGCCCCCTTGCATGCCTGCGAAAAGCAAGCAGCGAGCCGAAATATTGGACAATCCGTTTTTATGCCTAAATTTTGGGCAGAACGATCAAGGCGTTCCAACGGCCGATCGTGAAAGCGCCGAGATGGCCGGCAATATCGGCTGGATCGAACGGTGGCCCGGCAAATGCCTCGATGCCGTCCTTGGCACCCCCGGCGCCGGTCGCCGAACCGAGGACAGCCTCGTAGATGTCCTGCCGGAACACGCCCATTGCAGTGCGCAGCGCGTCCGCGCTCAACGGCGTCTGGCCCCAGCGCACCATCTGCGAATAGAGCCAGGCGGCCTGCACGGGATCCGGGCGCGCCGCTTCCTCCCGTCCGACCAGCAGATAGCGCGCGCTGTCACGCACCGTCCCATCAGGCGAGATCTTCAACCGGCCATCCAGCGTGCGCTGGATGATTTCGGCGGTGACACCGATGCGCTCGGGGCGAGCCAGGATGAAAGCGGCCTCGGCGCGGTGCTGCTCGATGAAATCAGCGGCACGGGCGCAGGCGCGGACCAGCGCCGCCACGACGTCAGGATTTTTCGCCGCCCAGTTCTGCCTGAAGCGCCAGCACCTTCTCCGCCGCATGTCCGAGGATGTCGGAGACGAAGTGGAGGATATGGCCACGGCCCTGATCGACCGCGATCGAATTCCAGGGCGCGCCGACGCAGAAGCCGTCGACATGGCCATTGGCGAGGCTGTCGACCATGAACGGCGGCGGCAGCACCACCAGTCGAACGTCCTCGTCCGGGATCGACGCCGCCGGCCGCCATCCAGAACCGGAGCTGGTAATTGTGGGTCGAGAACGGAAAGGTCATCGCGAAAGTCAGCGGCTCTGCGCCTTGCTTGCGCCGCTCGGCGACCACCCGTGCCAACGCCAGCGCGGTGGCCATCGGATCGAACCGATCGCCTTCGAGATGCGCCATCAGCGCGGCATGCAGCGCCGGCGACACGGTGATGGCATTGCCGTTGATGCCGAGATTGAAGGGCGCGGCGATCGGCACCTTCACATGGCCGATGCCGAGGCTGGAGGCGATCGCCACCGGCGCCAGCAGATGCGCCGCGTCGAACAGCCCGATATTGAGCTTGTCGCGCACGTTCGACCACGAGACTTCGCGTACCAAGGTCGACATCGAGGCCTTCGGCCGCGGTGAAGCCGTTGTCGACGGCGACGATCAGTGCGGCGGCATCGACCAGCGGAATGAAACCGATGCGAAGCGCGCCCGTCATTTCAGGATCTCCGACGCCGTCAGGATCGACTGCGCGATCTCGCCGATCTTCTTCTTCTCGCGCATCGCGGTGGAACGCATCAGGACGTAGGCCTCCTCTTCGGTGAAGCCCTTCATCTTCATCAGAATGCCCTTGGCGCGGTCGATCACCTTGCGATCCTCGAGCGCCGACTTCGCCCGTTCCAGCTCGTCCTGCAGTTTTGAGAAGGCGTTGAAGCGGGAGATGCAGAGATCGAGGATCGGCTTGACGCGCTCCTTCTTCAGGCCGTCGACGATATAGGCCGAGACGCCGGCTTCGACCGAGGCCTGGATCGAGGCGGCGTCGCTCTGGTCGACGAACATCGCGATCGGCCGGCGCACCGCGCGGCTGACCTGGAACATCTGTTCCAGCACGTCGCGGCTCGGATTCTCCAGGTCGATCACGATGACGTCGGGATCCAGCGCGTAGATCCGCGTCAGCAGGCCCTGCATTTCGCTGATATGCACGACACCGGTAAAACCGGCCTCCCGCAGCCCCTCTTCCAGGATCGCCGCGCGAATCGGGCTTTCATCGACAATGACGATTTTAGGAGACTGCTCGGCGCTCATCGATAACCCGGTCTTCAGCCATTCCTCCATAGCACGCCCTATTCGGCCTCAAAGCCTTGTCTTTATGGGCAATTCGGACTAGCTCACGCCTATTCATCAGGCAGATTCAGATATGTCGCAGGCCGCCGCGCCCAAAATCAGCTTTGTCTCGCTCGGATGCCCCAAGGCTCTGGTGGACTCCGAGCGCATCATCACGCGGCTGCGCGCGGAGGGCTATGAGCTCGCCCGCAAGCATGACGGCGCCGATGTCGTTATCGTGAACACCTGCGGCTTCCTCGACAGCGCCAAGCAGGAATCGCTGTCGGCCATCGGCTGCAGCCATGGCGGAGAACGGCAAGGTCATCGTCACCGGCTGCATGGGCGCGGAACCCGAGGCGATCGAGCAGGCCTATCCCGACGTGCTCGTCGATCACCGGACCGCAGCAATATGAGAGCGTGCTGGATGCCGTGCATCGCGCGCTGCCGCCGGTGCACAATCCGCATCTCGACCTGGTGCCGCCGCAGGGCATCAAGCTGACCCCGCGCCACTACGCCTATCTGAAGATTTCCGAAGGCTGCAACAACCGCTGCAGCTTCTGCATCATCCCGAAGCTGCGCGGCGATCTGGTCTCGCGGCCGGCCGCCGACGTGCTGCGCGAGGCGGAGCGGCTGGTCACCGCCGGCGTGAAGGAACTGCTGGTCATCTCGCAGGACACCTCGGCCTACGGCGTCGATCTGAAATACGCGGAGAGCGCGTGGAAGGACCGCTCAGTCCGCGCCAAATTCATCGATCTGGCGCGCGAGCTCGGCGAGCTCGGCGCCTGGGTACGGCTGCATTACGTCTACCCATATCCGCATGTCGACGAGGTCATCGGCCTGATGGCCGAGGGCAAGGTACTGCCCTATCTCGACATCCCCTTCCAGCACGCGAGCCCGAGCGTGCTGAAGGCGATGAAGCGCCCGGCCGCGCAGGACAAGACGCTCGACCGGATCAAGGCCTGGCGCGCGCAATGCCCCGATCTTGCCCTGCGCTCGACCTTCATCGTCGGCTTTCCCGGCGAGACCGACGCCGACTTCGAATACCTGCTCGACTGGCTCGATGAAGCCGAGATCGATCGCCTCGGCTGCTTCAAATATGAGCCGGTCGCCGGCGCGACCTCCAACGCCCTGCCCGATCAGGTCGCCCTACGAGGTCAAGCAGGAGCGCTGGAACGCGCTGATGGCGCGGCAGCAGAAGATCTCGGCGCGCAAGCTGAAGCGCAAGGTCGGCACGCGGCAGCAGGTGATCGTCGATGAGGTCGGTCCCACCGTCGCCAAGGGCCGCTCGAAGGCCGACGCGCCGGAGATCGACGGCGCCGTCTATCTCATCAAGCCGGCGGCCGCTGCGCGTCGGCGAGATCGTCACCGCAAAGATCGAGCGCGCCGACGCAATACGATCTGCACGGCACCGTGGCGGGGTTCTGACCGTATCCTGCGCGCCCAACGAGTTCAGTGGCCGCCGTTCGAGACCGAGCGGACTGCCCAGAGCTTGAGCAGCCGGTGCGATTCATCAGCAGTCAGCGCGGCATATTTGCCCTTGAGCTTGGCGATCTCGTCCGGCATTGGTCGCCCCCGACATGAAGCGGCTGTCGAGCACCGCGATCACGGTCTCCCACTGCAGGCCGGCGGCCTTGCAGGGAACGAGGATGCCGTCGCTGCGCAGGCTCTGCATCAGCGGGCGCACCACCTCGACGGTCGAGCGCGCCAGCTCGGCGAGAACAGCGGTGGTTTCCTCATAGCGGTGCCGTTTGGCTACGTCGAGCAGCACGGTCTCGGTCAGCTTGCCTTCCTTCTTCAGTCGCGCCGCCATCAGCTTGGCGCCGGCGAAATCGTGCGCCCGCGATAGTTCGCGATCGGTCTCGACCGCTGCCGCATCAATGGCGCTGCGGATTTCCTCATAGAGATGCGGCGGCGCGCGCGACAGCAGGCGGGCCTTGACCACCTCCGTCGCGCCATGCAGCAGCCGCCGTCGCAACTCCGACGGCAGGTCGGCCCGAATCCCGGTTTCGACCGCCAGCTCGGGATCGCCGAGGGCCTCCCGAATGATCGCGGCAAATCCGGCAGCCGAGAAACGCACGCCGGGATTCTTGATCAGGCGCAGGCGAACACTGCGATGCCCGCGCTTCAACAGCTCATCACTGACTATTTCCTGCAGCCACCATCGCCCCGCAATCGCGAGCAGATGCTGCTCGCTCTTGGTGCGCGCGATCTCGATCAGCACGGTGACGCCGAGCTTCGCCGATTCCGACAGCACCGGCCCGGCGATGGAAATCTCGTCGTGACGTGCGAGCCTGCGGATCACCGAAGTCGGTGCCTGCGACACCGGCGCCAGCTGCGCGCTCAGCTCCGCAAGCGCCATCCGCGCGCTGACATCGGCGAGCGCGCGCAGCTCGATCGTGTTGACGAGGCGCTCGAAGATATCGGCGAACAGGGCGTGCTGCTCGAGGTCGAAGCTGGCTGCAGAGGCGACGAACAGGGCAGTGACGCGCTCGGCCATCTCGCAGCAGCGCTCGGCAGAGCCGGCGGCGATCGCCGCCGCCACCTGATCGGCGATCGTGAGATTCGGGTCCGACATCGCTCGTCCTGAGCGCTCGCTGTTCTAAAATGTCACGCAAAGATAGAGGCAGAGCCTAAAAGTTTGGTAAAATTGCAAATAAGTCGCAGCAAGACTGCTATCTCGAGGTCGGGTCCGGGCGAGGCATGCGCGGCGCCGGCCGGCGTCAGGCCCCAGCGCGATCTTGACATCGCCGGTTTTCCCCCTGTATGGCAGCGGCATGATCTCTGATCGGACCAACCGCCGCGCCGCCGCATGCCGTCGTCACCGTCGTGACGATGCCGGGGCGCGCCATGTCCGAGGACGATGCTGATCAGCTAACACGCCATCAGCGCACCGTTTTCGAGAAGGCCGCTCCCCCAAGGAGCGGCCTTCTCGCTTTTTGGCCCCTAAAATCTTCCATCCACACGCAGGAGAGTTCGAGATGCTGAGCAATACCCATCCGTACGACGCGCTGATGGACATCACCGCGCGCCCGTCGACCGTGTTCGTCCAGGGCAAGGGCTCGTGGCTGTGGGACGACAACGGCAAACGCTATCTCGATTTCATCCAGGGCTGGGCGGTGAATGCGCTGGGCCATGCGCCGCCGGCCGTGGCGCAGGCCATCGCCGAGCAGGCCACGCGGCTGATCACGCCAAGCCCCGCCTATTACAATGACGTCGCGCTCAAGCTGGCAAAGGCGCTGACGGAGCAGTCGTGCTTCGACCAGGTCTTCTTCGCCAATTCCGGCGCCGAAGCCAATGAAGGCGCGATCAAGCTCGCGCGCAGATACGGCACGAAACACAAAGGCGGCGCCTTCGAGATCATCACCTTCGAGGGCGGCTTCCACGGCCGCACGCTCGCGACCATGTCGGCCTCCGGCAAGAAAGCGTTCGAGCCGCTGTTCGAGCCGAAGGTGCCGGGCTTCCGAAAGGCGCGGCTCAACGACATTGCCTCGGTCGAAGCACTGATCACCGACAACATGGTGGCCGTGATGCTGGAGCCGATCCAGGGCGAAGCCGGCGTCTGGCCCGCGAGCGATGCCTTCCTGAAGGAGCTGCGCGCGCTGACGAGGCAGCACGGACTGCTGCTGATCGTCGACGAGATCCAGACCGGCATGGGCCGGACCGGAAAGCTATTCGGCTATGAGCACGCCGATATCACGCCCGACATCATGACGCTCGGCAAGGGCATCGGCGGCGGCGTGCCGCTGGCCGCCCTGCTCGCCACCGAACAGGCCTCCTGCTTCGAGCATGGCGACCAGGGCGGCACCTTCAACGGCAATCCCTTGATGTGCGCCGCCGGCATCGCGGTGCTCGAGGAGATCGGAAAGCCGCCCTTCCTGAAATCCGTCACCGATTCCGGTCTCTATCTGGAGAGCGAGCTGCAGCGGATCTCGGCACGGCACGGGCTCGGCGAGGTGCGCGGACGCGGCCTCTTGCTCGCACTCGACCTGAAGCTGCCGATCGCGATGTCGATCGTCGCACAGGCTTTCGAGGCCGGCCTCCTGCTCAACGCGCCGCGGCCGGACTCGCCTGCGCTTCATGCCGGCGCTCAACGTCAACAGGGCCGAGATCGACGAGTTGATCGGGCAGCTCGATGCGATCCTGACGAAGTCAGGCGTGGCAAGGCGGGTGGCGTGAGCCGCCTGCCGTACACAATGTCCAGAACCTCCATTCGATCAGATCGGAATGGAGGCTCTGGGTACTTACCAATAGGATTTTTTTTCGCATGTCCCATTCTCCCCGACGAGGACCACTCTGTTGTCCTGTCACGCGGGGAGAGCAGCGGACCTCGGACTTTACGCCATGCACAGAGTTACCGGTTTGATCGCCAAATCGCCTATGCTTGAGGCGTTTTCGCGCAAGAACTTTATACATCGACCAGTCGCATTGAAGGGCGAGTTCACCATCTTGCCGTTGTGCGAGGCCGATTTAACCTCGTTGAGCGGAGCATCGAAAGACGCCATGGGAAACTTCGAAGACCTATCCGAGCAACTCCTCGATCAACTACAACGCTCATCTCGCGGGGGAATCGTTGATGTATTTTGAAACCGCGTATCACGGCGGAACGGGCGGACAAGGCGCGGCAGTATTTTACGATGGTGACCTCATCTTTGGCCCGCACTGGGCAAACATCGGTCCAATCAATCAAGCTCTCAATCTTCTTGGAATTCGCCCTGAGCCGCCCGCCCGGGATGAATTTGAAACAATCGGTCTTCACCGTTACCGACAGACGGGAGATTGGCTGACGTAGCGCTGATCCGAAAGCGAAACCGATCTGTCACCCTCGTGGCAGAGCATGTCTGCCTTGGGTCATTTCCATCTACGGCTTCAAGATCGAAGCCCCCGTCGTGGCGCGGCTCTCCAAATCCGTATGCGCCTTGGCGGCGTCCTTCAGCGCGTAGGCGTGGTTGATCGGCACGTGCAGCTTGCCGCTGATGACGGCGGAGAACAGCGTGTCGGCGCCTTCCAATAGCTCGGAGCGCTTCCCGATATAGTCGTTGAGTTTCGGTCGCGTCGCGAACAGCGAGCCGTGATTGTTGAGCTCGGCGAGCGCAAATGGCGGCACTGGGCCGGAGGCGTTGCCGAAGCTGACGAACAAGCCGCGCGGCTTCAGGCAGGACAGCGAGCCCGGGAAGGTCGCCTTGCCAACGCCGTCATAGACCACGTCGCAACCCTCGTTGCGGCTGATCTGCTTGACCCGCGCGACGAAGTCCTCCTCGTTGTAGAGGATGACATGGTCGCAGCCATTGGCCAGCGCGAGATCGGCCTTGGCGCGCGATCCCACCGTGCCGATGACATGTGCGCCCATCGCTCGCGCCCATTGGCAGGCCAATAGCCCGATGCCGCCAGCGGCGGCGTGGATCAGCACGCGATGATGCGGCTCGACCTTGAACGTCTTGTGCAGCAGGTACCAGACCGTCAGGCCCTTGAGCATCAGGACGGCGCCCTGCTCATAGGTGATGTGGTCCGGCAGCTTGACCAGCCGCTGCCAGGCGATGTTGCGGTCGGTCGCATAGGCGCCGAGATTATCGTAATAGGCGACGCGATCGCCGGGATGGAAATGCGTCACGCCAGGCCCGACCGCGAGCACCTCGCCGGAGGCCTCGTTGCCGGCGATGAATGGCAGGCCGGGCGCCTTGTAAAGGCCAGTGCGGTAATAGACGTCGATGAAGTTCAGGCCGACGGCATGCTGGCGAATGCGGACTTCACCTGGGCCCGGCGCGGCGACCTCGATCGGCTCATAGACGAGCGCCTCGGGACCGCCCACCTTGTGCACGCGCACCGCCTTGGCCATTTCCATCGTCTCCTTCCATCGCCGGCCGTTCGGCCTCGGTCGGGAGGCCGTCCGGAAACGCATATGACAAATACCTGATTCTCATGAGATTTCAGGCATGCCGGTTCGCGACCAATACCAGCCTCGCCAAGCGAAGGCGATCAGGACGACGTTGTCAACTCGACGGCCGCCGCGTCCTACCGGACCCGCTTGCGGCGGTTGCGCGACGCCAGCACGTTGAAGAACTCGACCGCGACGGCAAACGTGATCGCGAAGTAGATGTAGCCGCGCGGAATGTGGAACTGGAAACCGTCGGCAACCAGCGCGACGCCGATCAGCACCAGGAAAGCCAGCGCCAGCATCTTGGTGGTCGGATGAGCGGCAACGAAACGCGATACCGGCGCCGACGAGACATACATGATCACGACCGCGATCACGACCGCCGCGATCATGATCTCGAGCTCCTGCGCCATGCCGATCGCTGTGATGATCGAGTTCGAGCGAGAACACGAGATCGATGATGATGATCTGCAGGATCACCAGCAGGAAGCCGCGCGCGCTGCCGCCCTTCTGCTCGCCCTCCTCCTCGGCTTCGACCTCGGCATGAATCTCGTGGGTTGCCTTGGCGATCAGGAACAGCCCGCCCCCGATCAGGATCAGGTCGCGCCAGGACAGGCCGAAGCCGGCGACCGTGATCACCGGCTGCGTCAGACCGATCAGCCACACCAAGGCGCTGAGCAGGAGAATCCGAAACAGCAGCGCCAGCGCCAGCCCGATCTGCCGCGCCCGTGTGGCCTGCTTCTGCGGAATCCGGGCGATGATGACCGACAGGAAGATGACATTGTCGATGCCGAGCACGATTTCGAGTGCGGTCAACGTCAACAGCGCGGCCCAGGCTTCCGGGCTGGTCAGGAGTGCGATCATGCCTTGAACGACCTCAGCAACCGGATCGCGGAGTCGCTGGCGACGATGTAGAGGCCGATGGCGCAAAATAACGCTGTCGTCGTCGGTCCGACGGCGAAGTCGGAGCGCAGCGCATGGATCGCGAGCAGCGACCACAGCGCAACCAGAGACAGCGTCAGCCAGCGCAACCGCCTGACGCGCACCGGATGGATGACGTGGAACGGCGCGAAAGTCAGAGCGATCAGGACCGCGACCAGAAGGCTTGCCAGCGCAGGCGAGGGATGCAGCAGGAACAGATAGAAGGCCGCGATATTCCACAGGCCGGGGAAGCCGCGAAAATGGTTGTCATCGCTCTTCATGCGCCGGTCGGCGAAATACAGCGCGCCCGTTACCGCGATGGCGACGCCAAGCACCGGCGCTGCGAGCGGCAGCAGCATGCCGCTGGCCGTGATGGCATAGGCCGGCACGAACACATAGGTCGTGAAATCGACCACGAGGTCGAGCACATCGCCGGACCAGTCCGGCTGCACGTTCACCACATCCAGCCGGCGCGCCATCGGCCCGTCGATGCCATCGATCACGAGCGCAACGCCCAGCCACCAGAACATGGCGGTCCAGTGCTCGCGCACCGCTTCGAGCGTGGCAAGCAGCGCCACGCCGGCGCCCAGCGCGGTGAAGACGTGCACGGAAAGAGCCGCCGCGCGCCGAGCCGTCGTTGCCGCAACGTGGCTGTCTGATCTCAACTCGTTCATCGCGCGCGGTTACTAGCAGAAATCGGAAAAGATTGCATATCGCCGATTGCGGCGTTGCGCCGCGCCAATGACGGCGTGCGGGCTTGAAAAAAGCCGGCGCGACAGTCAAATGTTCTGGCATGACAGACGCTCCCGCCTCCTTCGATGTCGCCGTTGTCGGCGGTGGCCCCGCCGGCCTTGCCGCCGCGATCGCCTTGGCGCAAGCCGGCGCCAGCACCGTGCTGATCGCGCGCCGTGCGCCCTATGCCGACAACCGCACCACCGCCCTGCTCGGCGGCTCCGTCGACTTTCTCGACGGTCTCGGCGTCTGGCAGGACTGCCGTGACAAAGCTGCTGCCCTGAAGACGATGCGGCTGGTCGACGACACCGGACGGCTGATCCGCGCGCCGGAAGTCCGCTTCCAGGCCGACGAGATCGGCCTCGCCATGTTCGGTTGCAACATCGATAACCGCACGCTGGTCGCAGCGCTTGAAAACCGCGCCGCCGCCTGCCCGGGGCTGACGCGGATCGCCGAGGACGCCGAAACTGTGGTGTCCGGATGAAGCCGCGGTCACCGTCACGACGGTCTCGGGCCAGTCGTTCACCGCCCGGGTCGTTGTCGGCGCCGACGGCCGCCATTCGCTCTGCCGCGAGGCCGTCGGCATCGGCGTGAGCCGCCGCGAGCTCGGCCAGACCGCGCTGACCTTCAACATCACCCATGCGCGGCCGCACCATAATGCGTCCACTGAATTTCACACGCCGCACGGGCCCTGCGTGTTCGTGCCCCTGGCAGGCGACCGCTGCAGCGTCGTCTGGGTCGATGCGCCGAGGGAAGCCGGGCGCCTGTTCGCGCTCGATGACGAGGCGCTGTCGGCGGCGGCCGAGAAGCAGTCGCACTTCGATTTTCGGCCGCGTTCATGTCGAACCCGGTCGCCACATGTTTCCGCTCTCGATCGAGCGGCCGCACCGCTACGCGGACCGCCGCATTGCACTGATCGGCGAAGCCGCCCATGTCGTGCCGCCGATCGGTGCACAAGGCTTCAACCTCGGCCTGCGCGACGCCATGGACATTGCTGCCATTGTCGGCAAGGCCAAGGCGGCCGGCGAGGACGTCGGCGCGCCGCAGGTGCTGACGCGCTATGGCGCGGCCCGCCGTGCCGACATTCTGAGCCGCACCTTCGTGATCGATGTCGCCAACCGCTCGCTGCTCAGCGACTTTCTGCCGATGCAGTCGCTGCGTGCCACTGGCATGCACATGATCGGCGCCGATCGGTCCGCTGCGGCGGCTCGCGATGCGCGAGGGTCTCGCGCCGTCCTGGCGAACGGATCGCCGCGCGAGTTCAGCGCAGGCCTCACGGAAACACCAGGCGTCCGCTCTGGATCAGCCACATCGCGCTGGTCGCCGTGACGACGGACGCGAAGGTGCCGATCAGCACCGCGACGGAAGCGGGCTCGATCCAGGTCTCGTTCTGCCGTGCGATCACGAACACGTTGAGCGCGGGCGGCAGTGAGGCCATCAGTACCGCGGTCGCGGCCCATGGTTGCGCGAACGGACCGAACAGCAGTATCAGCGCAAACGATAGCAGCGGGTGGATCACGAGCTTGATCTGCGATCACGCCCGGCACCTCCCACGGCACGCGCTCGAACGGGCGCAGCGCCACCGTCACGCCAAGCACGAACAGTGCGCTCGGAGCTGCGGCATTCTGCAGGAACTGCAATGTACGATCGACCGCGACCGGCGGCTGGAAGTGCACGGCGGCGGCGAGCGCGCCGGCGCAGGTCGAGACGATCAGCGGATTGAGCGCAATCTGCCGCAGCACCACGCGCAGCGCATGCAGCAGCGAGGGATGATCGCTGTCGGTCAATTCGATCAGCAGCGGCACGATCGAGAACAGGAAGATGCTGTCGCAGCAGAAGATCAGCGCGGTCGGCGCCGCCGCCTTGGGCCCGAGCACGGCGAGCGCGAGCCCCGGCCCCATATAACCGATATTGCCATAGCCGCCGGCGAGACCCGCCATCGTCGCCTCGCGCAGCGACAGCTTGCCAGCGAAACGCCCGACGGCGAGTGCGATCGCGAACGCCATCATGGTCGACAGCGTGGTCGCGACCAGGAACGGCGGGTTGTTGAGCTCGGAAAACGGCGTCTTCGACATGATGCCGAACAGCAACGCCGGCAGTGACACGTAGAGCAGGAAGAAGTTCATCCAGGCCAGCCCGGTGTCGGGCAGCCGCTTGAGCTTACCGCAGGCAAAACCGATGAAAACCACGCCGAAATATGGCAATGCGAGATTGAGAATGTCGATCATGCGGCTGGGTCTGGACGGGGATTGGCGGCGGGGTACGCGAGCCCTGGGGCGAGGCCGGCCTTGCAGATTAAATCAACCCCTGGGCACTAGCATCGGCGCCGATCCTGGTCTATTCGACAAGGATGATCAAAGCGCGAACCGCCAAGTTCCAGATCGGTCAGATTGTCAGGCACCGGATCTTCTCGTTCCGGGGCGTGATCTTCGACATCGATCCGGAATTCAACAACACCGAGGAGTGGTGGATGTCGATCCCTGAGGAAGTCCGTCCTCACAAGGATCAGCCGTTCTACCATCTGCTGGCGGAGAATGCCGATTCCGAATACGTCGCCTATGTCTCGGAGCAGAACCTGGTTCCGGATGATTCCGGCGAGCCGATCCGTCATTCGCAGGTCGCCGAGATCTTCATCAAGGACAAGTCCGGCGGCTATCGTCCGCGCAATCCGTCGCTGAACTGAACTCCGGCGCAACTCATCCATCCGTTACGTCGCACGCGCGGCGGTCAGCAAAAAAGGCGCTCGAATCGAGCGCCTTTTTGTTTGTCTGTGCGATCTCTGCGGCGCGCCTGCGGCCGCGCCATCACTTCCGGCGGTTGGTGCCGGCGGAGCCGCCTGCTCGAGCTTCTGACGCGCCTGCTCGGCGCGCTTCTGCAGCTCTTCCTGGAGCTTCTTCTGGTTCTCTTCGAACTGCTTGGGATCGGTCGGCGGACCGTCATAGGCCTTGGCGAAGCTGCCGGTCGTACCTTCCTGCAGCGGCAACGGCAAGGTCAGTGGCGCGCCGTTGGAGTTGATCGCCTGAACCACCAGGTTCTGGCCCTTCTTCAGGCTGTTGATCAGGTCCGGCGTCGCCTCGTAGTCGGACATGCAGCCGTTCTGGAAGCAGATCACGTAAGGCGATCTGCAGCGGCGGGTTGCTGTCGACGATGATGCGGGTGCCGTGCTGCAGCTGCATGCCGAGCGGCAGCGTGACGCGCAGGATCTTCTTCGGGTCGCCTTCCGGCTCGATGATCACAGCGGCGACGACCGGCTGGCCGGACTCGATGCGGCCATCCTTGCCGATGAAGCAGACCTGCTTGGCGTTGGCGTCCTGGCCCTTGAGGCAGAACTTGGTCCAGGGCGCGTAGATCAGCTGGATCTGCTGGTCCGGCGCCGGCTGGCCCTGGGCCGGAGGCTGCGCGGCAGGAGCCGCCGGCGCCGGCGCCGGTGCCCGGCGCCCGGGGTGCCGGAGCCCTTGCCTTCGGCGCCTGGGCTTGGGTCAGAGACGACAGGAACAGCTAGCGCGGTGACCGCCAGCAAGGCGAAGAGCCGCCCACGCGGCCCAACCGACGAGGCCAAGTCACGGAAATTCATTGCGGAAAACCCTTTCTGAACGGCAGCGCCCGAGACCGCCAAAGGCGCCACACCAAGCCGTTACGCGCGGCTGTCTCCTTGTGAAATGAGGCGGTTGAGTGACAGTCGTTGCCGCCCTGCTTGTCGCCCGCCTTCATAACGTGGCGCGCGGAAAGATCAATGCAGGACGTTGCGCGACGGCAACGATCTACCTGCTGCCCGCCTATGCTAAAAGGTGCAAGTGAGCTGTTCCGAATCAAATGCTTGCGTTCTGACGTCTATGCTGCGGCGCATACAGATCGCCGCGCTGGCAAGTCTTTTGGTGCTGTCGTGGCCTTTCGCGGCGTCGGCGCGGGCTGCAGAAAGCTACGCGATCGCGATGCACGGTGCGCCGGCGATGCCGGCCGATTTCACCCATATGCCCTATGTCGATCCGGACGCACCCAAGGGTGGTCGGCTGACCTGGGGGCTGCTCGGGACCTTCGACAGCCTCAATCCCTTCATCGTCCAGGGCGTCGCGGTGCAGCAGATCCGGACCTATGTGGTGGAAAGCTTGCTGGCGAGGGGCAACGACGAGGCCTTCACGCTCTATGGCCTGCTGGCCAAGAGCGTCGAGACCGACGATGACAGGACGTATGTCACCTTCCATCTCGACCCCCGCGCCCGCTTTTCCGACGGCCAACCGGTGCGTGCCGAGGACGTCGTGTTCTCCCTCGAGCTGCTTCGCGATCATGGCCGGCCGAACCACCGGCAGTTCTACAGCAAGGTCGCCAAGGCCGAGATATTGGATCCGCTGACGGTACGGTTCGATTTCGGCGGCGTCAGGGATCGCGAGCTGCCCTTGATCCTGGGCCTGATGCCGATCCTGCCGAAGCATGCGACCGATGTCGCGACCTTCGAGAACACCACGATGACGGCGCCGATCGGCTCCGGGCCCTATCGCGTGACTGCGGTCAATCCGGGCGCCAGCGTGACCTTGACCCGCAACCCCGACTATTGGGGACGCGACCTGCCAATCAACCGTGGATTGTGGAACTTCGATCAAGTCAGGCTCGACTTCTATCGCGAGGCCAACGGCCAGTTCGAGGCATTCCGGCGCGGGCTGTATGACTTTCGCGTCGAAACCGAGCCGCTGCGCTGGCATGACGGCTACAATTTCGCGGCGGTGAGGAACGGCGACATCGTGCGCGACACCGTCACCAGCGGCATGCCGCAGCCCTCCCAATTCCTGGTGTTCAACACACGCCGGCCGATGTTCGCAGACCCGCGCGTGCGCCGGGCGCTCACGCTGCTGTTCGATTTCGAATGGATCAATCGCAACTACTTCTTCGGGCTGTATCGCCGCAGCGGCGGCTATTTCGCCGGTTCCGAGCTCTCTGCCTACGGCCGTCCCGCCGACAAGGCCGAGCGCGCGCTGCTGCAGCCTTATCTCAGTGAGATTCCACCCGACATCCTCGATGGTAGCTACCGGCTGCCGGTCTCCGACGGCTCAGGCCGCGACCGCGCCACCTTGCGCAGTGCGCTCGACCTGCTGGCGAAGGCGGGTTATGAGATCGACGGCACCGTGCTGCGGCAAAAGACGACGGGAACACAACTCGCCTTCGAGATCCTAGTCTCGACCCGCGATCAGGAGCGGATCGCGCTCGCCTATTCCGACAGCGTCAAGCGCGCCGGCATTGCCGCGAGCGTCCGGGTCGTCGATCCCGTGCAGTTCGACCAGCGCCGCCTCAGCTACGAGTTCGACATGATCCAGAACCGCTGGGACCAGTCGCTGTCGCCGGGCAACGAGCAGTCGTTCTACTGGGGCAGCGAGGCCGCTGATCAGCCGGGCAGCCGCAACTACATGGGCGCCAAGGATCCCGCCATCGACGCCATGATCGCGGCGCTGTTGCGCGCGCGCGACAGGCCGGATTTCATTGCCGCCGTACGCGCGCTCGACCGTGTCCTAATGTCCGGTTTCTACGCTATTCCAGTGCTTAACGCCGCCGAGGAATGGATTGCACGCTGGAATCGGATAGAACGGCCAGGCAGGACCGCCCTGACCGGATCGCTCCCGGAAAGCTGGTGGCAACGACCGGATTCGGCGCCGAAATGATCGACCGCGATGTCGCAGGCATGCCGCATCCGGGACAACACGGGGGTACAGGTGAACCAGGTCAGCACGTCGCCCACCCTTGACGCATTGTTCCAGCGCATCCTGGCGCGCAAGCCGGATGCGCTCGCGCTGGTCGATCCGATCAACAAGCAGCGGATCACCGGCCAGCCGCCGCAGACGCTGACCTATGCCGAGGCCGACCGGACCATCTCCGCGCTCGCCTCGCACTTCATCGATATCGGCCTGCCGGCGCATTCCGTCATCGCGGTGCAACTGCCGAACACGATCGAGTTCATGCTCACCGTGCTGGCTGCGCACCGTGCCGGCCTCGTGGTGGCAGTGTTCCCATTGCTGTGGCGGCAGGCCGAGCTGGTCGCAGCGCTGAACCGGATCAGCGCGCGAACGATCGTCACCACCACCAAGGTCGACGGCGTCATTCATGCCGACCTCGCGATGAACGCCGCGGCAGAGGCGTTCTCGATCCGCCATGTCTGCGGCTTCGGCACCGATTTGCCGGAAGGGATGTTCTCGCTCGACCAGGTGATCGCACGGCCATCGGGCTCGACGCGCAGCCTGATTCAGGACGGCCGCAAGGCCGCGATCATCACCTTCGATGTCACCGCAGACGGCTTCCGCGCGGTGCCGCGCACCCATCTCAGCCTGATCGCGGGCGGGCTGGCCATCTCGCTCGAGAGCGATCTGCCGCAGGGCGCCAATCTGATGTCGGCCTTCGTGCCATCGTCCTTTGCCGGCCTCGCCTCATCCGTGGTGATGTGGCTGCTGGCCGGCGGCAGCCTCGCGCTGCACCACCCGTTCGATCCCGAAGTGCTGGAGCAGCAGCTCATTGAGGACGGTTGCGACACCCTGATTGCGCCGGCGCAGCTGGCCCTGAAGCTCGATGAGTGCAGGCTTCCGGCCCGGCTGCCGAACCTGCGCCATGTCGTCGGCCTCTGGCGCGCGCCCGAGCAGGTCGCCTCCAGCCCGGTCTGGACGGCACGAGAGGTCGAGATGACCGACGTCTACCTGTTCGGAGAAGCCGGACTGTTCGGGGTGCGGCGCCAATCGCCCGACGGCACGCCGGAGCCGGTGCGTCCCGGCAGGCATGGCGTCCCGCGCGACACGCCAGGCTCGTCGATTGCAGGCGAGGTGCTGGTGACGCCGAAAGGCACTTTGGGCCTGCGCGGCCCGATGGTGGTGGTGCCGGCCTATGCGCCACCGCCGCCGCCGAGCGACTCCCTGATGCCGGCGCCGCCGCGCGACTACGTCGACACCGAATACGCGGTCCGCCACGACCGCGCCCACGACACGATCTCGATTACCGCCCCGCCCACCGGGGTCATGGGGGTCGGCGGCTATCGCTTCCTGGCGCAGGACCTGCACGAATGGTCGCGCCGGCTGGGTCAGGGCGCTCTGCTCACGGCCCTCCCCGACCGCCTGAGCGGTCACCGGCTGGCCGGCCGGGCGCTGGACAATGCGCGCGCCCGCGAGGCGCTGGCCGAGCTCGGCCTCAACCCGCTGATGGTGGAAGCCTTCCGCGACCGCACCACGCAGGCCGGCTGATCCCTTCAGCATCGTTGACGGCGCGTTAACGAGCCCGGCCTAGGATCGCGAACCCCTTGAGTTCGTGTTCCGAGTACCCGGATGTCCCAGCAGGGCCCGCTTCTCCTTGTTTCCGCTGCCGCACGGCCCTCGCTGACGGCGGCCCTGGACGCCGCCAAGCTGTTTCCCATCGTCGAGGTCGGCTGGCGCGAGGTGGCTCACGCCGTCGACCGGATGCAGCCGGTCGCCGTGCTCGCGGCGATGGCCGGCGCCGATCTGAGAGACGTCGCGACGCTCGCCGATCAAGCCGCGGCCCGCAAACCCTATCTGCCGCTGATCGTGCTCGATGCCGAGGGCGCGCTTCCGGACAACGCCCTTCCCTTTGCGCAAGCTGGCGAGACGATCGATCGTCTGCTGGCCCGCCTGCGTGCGGCGCTGCGCATTCGCACTTTGCATGCCACCGTGCTGCGCCGGCTCGGCGAGAAGAAGGCGGCCGCGACCAGCCTGCCCGAGACCGATCCGCTGGACGACGCCACCGTGCTGCTGCTCGGCCGCGGCGCGTCCTATCCGGCCCTGTCGGTGGCGCTCGGCGAGCGCATGGCGGTGGTCGGCGCGCTCAGCATCGAGGCGGCGGCGAAACATCTCTCGAGCCGCGACATCGACGGCGTCGTGCTCGGCGAAGGTTTTACGCCGCGCGTGGTCGATGCCTTCCTCACCGTGCTCTCCGAGGACACCCGTTTCCGCAATCTCGCCGTCGTGCTGACCTCGCCGCACGACGCCTACCGCCCCGAGCTCGCCAATCTCGAGATCGTTCAGGGCGAGCCGGCCCGGATTGCCGCCCACGCGCTGCCGCTGATCCGCCAGCATGCCTTCGAGGCGCGGCTGAACCGCACCTTGCGCGCCATCGACGCCGGCGGGCTGCTCGATCCGCAAACCGGCCTTCTGACCAAGCCTGCCTTCGCAGGCGATTTCGCCGCTGCCGTGACCCAGGCGCAAACGAAGGGCGGCCTGCTCTCCGTGGCGCGCTTTGCCTTCGACCCCAATCATCCGCGGACACAATTCGACGGCGCCCGCATCATCAGCCGCCTGATGCGGCGGATGGATTTCGGCACCCGCGAGGACAACGGCTCGGTCATCGTCGTGTTCGCCGAGACCGATCTGCGGTCGGCACAGGCGATCACGCGGCGGCTATCCGCCGTGATGCGCCACACCTCGCACGGCCGTCGCGAGGCCCGCATCGATCCCTCGATATCGGTCGCAGCGTTGAAGCCCGGCGATAACGCCCGCAGCCTGCTGGCGCGGCTCTACGGAGAAATGAACCGCGCCGCGTCCTGACCAATTCCTGTTCGGAACCAATGTTCCTCCCGCTGCATTAGTTAGAAAGCAGCAATTCTTACTGGAGGACAATGATGAAGAAGATTGCACTGGTTGTCGCGTCGCTGGCCGTGCTCGCCGCGCCTGCCCTCGCGGCGGAAAGCAAGACCGTCGGCAATGCGCCCGCCGAGGCCAAGTTCTCGACCGTCTCGAAGGACGAGATGTTCACCTCGAAGCTGAAGGGGCTGAGCGTCGTCAATCAAAAGGACGAGACCGTCGGCGATATCACCGATATCGCGATCAAGGACCATCAGGTCGACGCGCTGATCCTCTCGGTCGGCGGCTTCCTCGGCATGGGCGAGCATTACGTCGCTGTGTCGCCCTCCTCAGTCAACGTCCGCTATGATCAGAAGAACGACAAATGGATGGCGTCGATGAACACCACCAAGGACGCTCTGAAGGCCGCACCGGAGTTCAAATATCCGAAGTAGCAACAGCCTGATGCAGTGAAGACAGCAGCCGCCGGTGGCAACACCGGCGGCCGTTTTGTCATTGATCCCTGCTCTATCCGCTCTCTCAACTGCCATGACCCGCGCAGGCGGGTGATCCAGTATTCCAGAGACGGAAGCGATCGAGCGAGAAGCCGCGGCGTGCTGGATGCCCCGCCTGCGCGGGGCATGACATTGTGAAAATCCTACGCGGCCCCTGATCTATTTTTGCAGATCAGCGGCAAAGAATTTGGTGGCCTCGGCCTTCGCTTCCTCGTTCACCTTGGCGTCGTATCTGAGCGGCAGGTTGAACTTCTTACCGAGCTCGGTGGCTTCGGGGTTCGTGAATGCGTGGACCGCGCCGGGATATTCGATGATCCGATAGTCGACCTTCGCAGCGTCGAAATCCTTCTTGAGCGCATCGTACTGCTCGCGCTTCACGAAGGGATCGTCCGCGCCGTTCATGATGAGGATTTTCGCCTTGACGGCTCCTGGCGCCGGCGCCGGCGTATTCAGACCAAGTGATGCATGATAGCCCGCAACGGCGGCGAGATCGGCGCCAGCGCGCGCCATGTTCAGCACGACGGCGCCGCCGAAGCAGTAACCGACGGCGCCGATCCGCTGGGGATCGACCGAGGCCTGCTTGGCGAGTTGCTCCCGCGCTGCGTTGAAGCGCGCCTCCATGACCTTCGGGTCCTTCATGACGGACCCCGAGAGCGCGCCGGCGTCCTTCGGGTTGTCGGCGGTCTTGGCGTCGCCGTACATGTCGGCGATGAAGGCGGTGTAGCCCTGCTGCGCCAGATTCCGCGCTTCGTTATGGATGTGCTTGGTGATGCCCCACCATTCATGCACCATCACGATGCCGGGCCGCTTGGCCTGCGTTCGCATCGTCGTAGACGACGAAGCCCTTCATCGTGGTCTCGCCGTCCGTATACGTGACCGGCTCTTCCTTGACCGCTGCGTGTGCGCTCGCGACCATGGCTACGGCGCAAAGCGCTCCCATTATGTTCGTTCGCATGCTGACCTCCCGCGGGTTTGGCGCAACCCTACATTGGCATGACAGCGAATCCTGCGCTAGGCTTGAAAACAGGTGTCGGTGGCCTTGGCCATACGCCACACCCAATGGGCGATCTCGGGAGGGTCTGATGAATACGCCGAACCTGCAAGCCTTCGCAAAGGCCTCCACCCGCTATCGTTGGGTCATTTGCGCGCTCCTGTTCTTCATTACGACCATCAACTATATGGATCGCAACATCCTCGGCGTGCTCAAGCCGACGATCCAGAGCGATCTGCATTTCAGCGAGACCGATTTCGGCAACATCATCTTCTTCTTTTCGTTCGCATATGCGATCGGCTATGCGGGCATGGGCTGGCTCACCGACAAGATCGGGATCCGCTACGGCCTCGCCGCCGCCGCGATCCTGTGGTGCCTGGCATCGATGGCACACGGCCTGGTTGCGTCAGTCACCGGCTTCATGGTCGCCCGTCTCGTGCTTGGCCTCGGTGAAGGCGGCAATTTCCCGACCTGCATCAAGACCATCGCAACCTGGTTTCCGGTGCGTGACCGCGCGCTGGCCACCGGGATATTCAACAGCGGCAGCAATGTCGGCGCGATGCTGGCGCCGCTGATCGGCGCGCTGGTCGTCAGCCTGGCCGGCTGGCAAGCAGCCTTCTACGTGACCGGTGCGATCGGCCTGGTATGGGTCGTATACTGGATGATCGCCTATCGCAGCCCCGCCGAACATCCGCGCGTGTCGCCGAGCGAGCTCGCCTACATCAACAGCGATCCCGAGGTCGCGGTCGACCGAATTGCCTGGACCAAGTTGCTGGCCTATCCCGGGAGCTGGGTTTACATCGTTGGCGGTGTGCTCACCAATCCGGCCTGGTGGTTCTACAACAACTGGGTCCCGAGCTTCCTCAACAGCAAATTCCACGTTTCGCTGTTTGCCGTGGGCTTGCCGCTCGTCGTCATCTACCTGCTCACGGACGCCGGCTCCATCGCGGGCGGCTGGCTGTCCTCGGCCCTGATCAAGCGCGGGATGGACGTGTTCACCGCGCGCAAGATCACGTTGCTGGTTTGCGCGGCCTGCACCGTGCCGGTGTTTCTTGCGCCGCAGATGGACAGCATGTGGACTGCGGTCGTCCTGATCGGCGTCGCGATGGCGGCTCACCAGGGATTTTCCGCCAATCTGTTTACGCTGGTGTCCGACACCATGCCGCGCGGCGCGGTCGCTTCGACGGTCGGGCTCGGAGGCGGCATCAGTTCGGTGGCGGGGGCGTTCTCCGCCGCGGCCATCGGCCGGGTGCTCGACGCGACAGGAAACAATTACACCATCGTGTTTTTTGTCTGCGCCAGCGTCTACGTGATTGCAACGGCGGTCATCCACTTCGTCCTGCCGCGCAGCAGGGCTTCGATCGTCACGGCCGACGAGCAGCTGGCATCGGCCGGTTAGGTCCTGCCCCGCTAAACCGAAGAAGTCGCGCTATCTCCACGGACGTTTCGCGCCTGGCGAGCGGGGCGAGACCTCATGCCGCCTTCTTCGCTTCTGCCAGTTCCGCAAGCTGCAACAGGATATCGGTCGTGCCGGCGAGCCGCTCTTCCGGCGTTTCCCAGTTCTGCAGGAACACGACCTTCATGTCCGGACGCACCTTGGCGGCCTGGCCATGGCGCTTGATGAACGCGACCAGCCGGTCAGGCTGCGCAAAAGAGTTGTCGCGGAAACTGATGACGGCGCCCTTCGGGCCGGCATCGACCTTCTCGACATTGGCGCGGCGGCAGTAGTTCTTGATCGCGGCGACCTTGAACAGATAGCGCGTCTCGTCCGGCAGCTTGCCGAAGCGGTCGCGCAATTCGGCGGCGAAATTGTCGATCTCCTCGTCGGTCTCGAGATCGGCCAGCCGGCGATACAGCGACAGCCGCACCGACAGATCCGACACGTAGTCCTCCGGAATCAGCACCGGCATGCCGATCGTGATCTGCGGCGACCAGCGATCGACGGTCGGCTCGGTGACGCCGGCCTTGAGGTTGACGATCGCCTCCTCCAGCATCGACTGGTACAGCTCGAAGCCGACCTCCTTGATGTGGCCGGACTGCTCTTCGCCGAGCAGATTGCCGGCGCCGCGGATGTCGAGGTCGTGGGAGGCGAGCTGGAAGCCGGCACCCAGCGTCTCCAGTGATTGCAGCACCGTCAGCCGCTTCTCGGCCTGCGCCGAGATCTTCTGCTGGGCCGGCAAGGTGAACAGCGCATAGGCGCGCAGCTTGGAGCGGCCGACGCGGCCGCGCAACTGATAGAGCTGGGCGAGGCCGAACATGTCGGCACGGTGCACGATCAGCGTATTGGCGCGGGGAATGTCGAGGCCGGATTCCACGATCGTGGTCGACAGCAGGATGTCGAACTTGCCGTCATAGAACGCCGAGATGATGTCCTCGATCACGGTGGGCGACATCTGGCCGTGCGCGACCGCGACCTTCATCTCCGGCACGGTCTTGTCGAGGAATTCCTTGACCCCGGCGAGATCCTCGATCCGCGGCACCACGTAGAAGGCCTGGCCGCCGCGGTAGCGCTCGCGCAGCAGCGCCTCGCGGATCATCACCGGATCATGGGGTGCCACGAAGGTGCGCACCGCGAGGCGGTCCACCGGCGGCGAGGCGATGATCGAGAGCTCGCGCACGCCGGTCAGCGCGAGCTGCAAGGTGCGCGGGATCGGCGTCGCCGACAGTGTCAGCACATGTACCTCGGCGCGCAGCTGCTTCAACCGCTCCTTGTGGCTGACGCCGAAATGCTGCTCCTCGTCGACGATGACAATGCCGAGATCGCGGAACTTGATCGACTTGCCGAGCAACGCATGGGTGCCGACGACAATATCGACCGAGCCGTCGGTCAGGCCCTTCTTGACCTGGTTGAGCTCCTTGGTCGAGACCAGCCGCGAGGCCTGCGCCACGTTGACCGGGAAGCCCTTGAAACGCTCGGCGAAGTTCTTGGCATGCTGGCGCGCCAGCAGCGTGGTCGGCACCACCACGGCGACCTGCTTGCCTTCGAGCGCGACCGCGAAGGCGGCGCGTAGCGCCACCTCGGTCTTGCCGAAGCCGACGTCGCCGCAGATCAGCCGGTCCATCGGCCGGCCGCGTTCGAGATCGGCGAGCGTGGCCTGGATTGCCGTGAGCTGGTCCTCGGTCTCGTCATAGGGGAAGCGCGCGCAGAACTCGTCGTAGAGGCCGGGCTGCACCGGCAGCTTCGGCGCCTCATGCAGCATGCGTTCGGCCGCGATCTTGATCAGTTCGCCCGCAATCTCGCGGATGCGGTTCTTCAGCTTGGCCTTGCGGGTCTGCCAGCCGCTGCCGCCCAGCTTGTCCAGCTCGACATTGGCCTGGTCGGAGCCGAAGCGCGACAGCAGCTCGATATTCTCGACCGGCAGATAGAGCTTGGTCTCGCCCGCGTAGCGCAGCTCGAGGCAGTCATGCGGGGCACCGGCCACTTCCAGGGTCTGCAGGCCGACAAAGCGGCCGATGCCGTGATCGACATGGACGACGATGTCGCCGGCTGCAAGGCTCGTCACCTCCGAGATGAAATTGTCGAGCTTACGGCTTGCCTTGCGCGGCCGTACCAGGCGATCGCCGAGGATGTCCTGCTCGGAGATGACCGCGATCTGGTCGGTCTCGAAGCCGGTCTCCAGGCCCAGCACCGCCAGCATGGTCTCGTTGCGCGGCGTCGCTTGCACCATGCGCCAGGTGTTGACGCTGGTGACGTGCGTCAGCTTGTGATCCCTGAGCATGCTGGTCATGCGGTCGCGCGAGCCTTCGCTCCACAGCGCGATCACCACCTTCTTGCGCACCGATTGCAGCGCCTGCACATGCGCCACCACGGCCTCGAACACATTGACCGTGGCGTCGTTGCGCTCGGGGGCGAAATTGCGCCCTGCCCGCGCGCCGATGTCGATCACGCCGGCATCCTCCGGCACAGCGAACGGCGTCAGCCGCGCCAGCGGTACCGCGGCGAGCCGCTCGCTCCATTCGGCCGCGGTCAGATAGAGCCGGTCGACCGTCAAAGGCTTGTAGATCGCGCCGCCGCCGCGATGCTCCATCGCCTCGCGCCGCGCGTCGTAATAGTCGATGATCTGCTTGAAGCGCTCGCGCGCTGCGTCCTCGCCCTGCGGCTCGATCACGATGGGCGTGTCGGCGAGATAGTCGAACAGCGTCTCCATCTTGTCATGGAACAGCGGCAGCCAGTGCTCCATGCCGGGATAGCGACGGCCTTCGCTGACGGCCTCGTAGAGTGCGTCGTCACGCTCCGGTGCGCCGAACTCGGCAACATAGCCCATGCGGAAACGGCGGATGGTATCGGTGACGAGCTGGAATTCCGACACTGGCACTAAATCGAGCGCGCGCATGTCGAGCAAGGTGCGCTGGGTTTCGGCGTCGAAGGTGCGGATCGATTCGAGACTATCGCCAAAGAAGTCGAACCGCACCGGCTGGTCGAGGCCAGCCGGAAACAGATCGAGGATGCCGCCACGCACGGCATATTCGCCGCTCTCGCGCACGGTGGACGAGCGGTTGTAGCCGTTGTGCTCGAGCCAGGCGACGATCGAGTCCATCGGCACGACATGGCCCGGCGCGACCGACAGCGCCTGCCCTGCCATGGTGTCGCGCGCCGGCACGCGCTGCACGATCGCGTTCACCGTGGTCAGCACGATCAGCGGCTTGTCGCTGCCGGTCAGGCGCGACAGTCGCGCCAGGGTGGTGACGCGCTGCGCCAGGATGCCGCCATGCGGCGAGACCCGGTCATAGGGCTGGCAGTCCCAGGCCGGAAACTGCATCACCGGCAAATCAGGCGCGAAGAACTCCAGCGCCCGCGCCAGTTGCTGCATGCGCGCCCCATCGCGGCAGACCACGGCGAGGCTGACGGCCGGCGGCTTCGGCCGCGCCGCCACGGCGCGCGCCAGATCCGCCGTCACCAGCGCTTCGGCGCCCTCGGCCACATTGGCGAGCATCAACGCCCGGCCGGGCGCGAGCTGTTCGGCGGGCGATTTTGCAGTCGGCTTCATCACATCAGGTCCAAACCAAATCCGTCCAAATCAATCCCGATCGACCGCGCGGAACGTCTGGATGCGCGCGAACAACGCGGCCGGCATATCCTGCGGCAGCGGCTGGGCGCCGGTTACCGCGGCATAGAAATCCGGGTCGGGAATCTCAAGCAATTGTTCCAATTCGGCGAGCTCGCCCTCGTTCAACTTGCCGATTTCGGCGTCTGCGAAGCGGCCGAGGATCAGATCCATCTCGCGGGTGCCGCGGTGCCAGCAGCGGAACAAAAGCCGCTTGCGTCGCGCGTCCAGCCCTTCGCTCGATCGTGTCGTCCCGGTCATCAAAAGTACCCTGCAGTGAAACGCAGAAAGCCCGGACATGGCCGGGCGCGGTTTGGATATAGCCATGCGCGACCGTGCTGTCAGCACGAATCCCGCGCAAGGCCGGCATGCCCCGCTGTTCTTCGAAAAAACAGGTGGATGCCGGCCCGAAGCCGGCTATCCCGGCTCTGAAACCGTCTTAAATGTCGCCCCATGCGCCCCGCCCTCCTCAACCCGCTGTTCGCAGACGTCACCAGCCTTCCCGGCGTCGGTCCAAAGCAGAACGGATTGTTGCGCTACCTGCTCGGCCGCAGCGAGACGCCGCGCCTGGTCGACCTCCTGCTGCATCTGCCGTCGAGCGTGATCGACCGCCGCAACAGGCCGAAGGTCCGCGACGCGCAGGTGGGAACCGTGGTGACGCTGGAGGTCACGGTCGACCGTCACCGGCCGCCGCCGCCGCGCAACAGGCGCGCGCCCTATCTGGTCTATGCCAGCGACGACACCGGCGACGTGGTGCTGACCTTCTTCCGCGGCCGGCCCGATTACGTCGAGAAGATGCTTCCCGTCGGAGCCAAGCGCTACGTCTCCGGCATGGTGCAGATGTATGACGGTATCCCGCAGATCGTGCATCCCGACCGCATCGTCGACGAGGAAGCCTTCGCAAAGCTCAGCGGTATCGACCCGGTCTATCCGCTCACGGAAGGGCTCGCACTGGGATCACTGCGGCGCGCGATCGCGCAGGCGCTCGCCAAGCTGCCGGCCTTGCCGGAATGGATCAGCCCGGAGGTGGTCAGCCGCTGCAGCTTCCCGTCGCTGAAGGAGGCGCTGAGCCGCGTGCACGCGCCGCAGGAGCTGACCGACATCCTGCCCGACGGTCCGTTCTGGTCGCGGCTTGCCTTCGACGAGCTGCTCGCCGGCCAATTGGCGCTGGCGCTGGTGCGTGCGCAACTCCGCCGCCCGGCCGGCAACCGCCATGCTGGCGATGGCCATCTGCGCCACAAGATCATCGATGCGCTGCCTTATGCGCTGACCTCGTCGCAGCAGCAGGCACTCGCCGCGATCGCTGAGGATTTGTCGAAGCCGGTCCGCATGCTTCGCCTGCTGCAGGGCGATGTCGGCTCCGGCAAGACCGTCGTTGCCCTGCTCGCCTCAGCCGCAGTCGCGGAAGCCGGCAAGCAGGCGGCGCTGATGGCGCCGACCGAAATTCTGGCGCGCCAGCACGCCAAGACCATCGCACCGCTCGCCGAGCGCGCCGGCATGTCGGTCGCGATCCTCACCGGCCGCGAGAAGGGCAAGGAGCGCCGCGATATCCTGGCGCGGCTCGAGGCCGGCGAGATCGATATCCTTGTCGGCACCCATGCGCTGATCCAGGACGATGTGATCTTCAAATCGTTGGCGCTGGCCATCGTCGACGAGCAGCATCGCTTCGGCGTCCGCGAGCGGCTGGCGCTGACGTCGAAAGGCGAGGCCGTCGACGTGCTGGTGCTATCGGCGACGCCGATCCCGCGCACCCTGGTGCTGACCTATTTCGGCGACATGGACATCTCGGAGCTGCGCGAGAAGCCGGCCGGCCGCCAACCGATCGACACCCGCGCGGTGGCGGACACGCGGCTTGGCGAGATCATGGATGCGATCGGCCGCGCGCTGCAGGCGGGCAAGCTGGTGTACTGGATCTGCCCGCTGGTCGAGGAATCCGAGGCCGAGGGCACCGATCATCTCACCAACGCGACCGATCGCTTCGAGAGCCTGCAAAAGCGTTTTGGCGATCTCGTCGGCTTGGTCCACGGCCAGATGAAGGGCAGCGAGAAGGACCGCGTCATGGGCCAGTTCGCGGCGCACGAGATCAGGCTGCTGGTCGCCACCACGGTGGTCGAGGTCGGCGTCGACGTGCCGGCCGCAACCATCATGGTGATCGAAAACGCCGAGCGCTTCGGGCTCGCACAATTGCACCAATTGCGCGGCCGCATCGGCCGCGGCTCGGAGGCGTCGACCTGCATCCTGCTCTATCACGAGCCGCTCGGGCAGATGTCGAAGTCACGCCTCGCGGTAATCCGCGAGACCACCGACGGCTTCCGCATCGCCGAGGAGGATCTGAAGCTGCGCGGCGAAGGCGACGTGCTCGGCATCCGCCAGAGCGGCCTGCCCGGCTATCGCATCGCGCGCCCCGAGGTGCACGCCCAGCTCATCACGCAAGCGCGCGACGAGGCGCTGCGCGTTCTGAAAGACAACCCGAAGCTGAAAGGCGAGCGCGGCGAGGCGCTACGCTGCCTGCTCTATCTGTACGAACGCGACGAGGCGATCCCTCTGCTGGGCGCGGGGTAGTTAGTCGTCGTCATTGCCGAGAGATCACGTCGGCTTGTGTGCCTTGCAGCTCTCGGCAAAGGCCACCAGCTTGGCGGCTTCGGTGCCTTCGCCGTCGACATCGGCTGCGATGTGCTCGAACAGCCGCGCAAAGCCTTCGTAGATCAGCGCCGCCGGATGGTCCTCACCCAGGAAGCCCGCGATCTCGCGCATCTCGGCCACCCAGCGATAGGCCTTCGGCAGCATGTCCGGCAGCGCATTGGAGAGCCGCGCCTGCACGGCCGGCGTCGACCGCGCAAGCTCGTCGCGCAGCGCGTCGGCGGCCCCCGCGCGGGTCGCGGCAAGCACGATGGCGGCGCCAAGCCCGGTCAGCCCCTTGTTGATGCCGGCATAGGACATTTTCAGCGCCGAGGCGGCGCCGACCGGTCCTGCAACAATTCGGACGTCCAGCCCAAGGTCGCGCAGCACGGTCAGATCCTTGGCATCGTCTCCGCTCACATAGAGCACCGGTCCGTTGCTGCCAGGCTTCGGCGGCAGCCCGATGATGCCGGCATCGACGAAGCGTGCGCCGGACGACCGCACGACCTTCTCGACCTTGCGCACGGTCTCGACATTCACCGCGTTGCAGTCGACGACGACAGGCTTCTTCGTGTCGCGCGCGATCTGCGCCGCCAGCTGCTCAGCCAGCGCCAGCGCCTCGCCGGGCGGCACGATCGACAGGATGATGTCGGCATTGGCGATCGCGGCGTCATCGGCTGCGACCATGCCGGCCGCAGAGCGCCCGCTTCCGCGTCGCTTCGCTGCGTCCATCGAGCGAAGTGAGCACCTTGGCACCGTGTTCGGCGAGACGCGCCGCGACCGCGCTGCCCATGGCGCCGGGCGCGAGGATGGCGATGCTGGGGATCATGGCGGGCTCCGATTGCTGCGGTATCGAAGTTTAGCCGGAACTGCCGCCCGCATTGAAGCGCCGAAAAATGAGGGCAGCTCTTCGAAATCATGTTCCGGCACACGCCCGCGAAGACACGAATTGCCTTCACACGGCCGTCGCCTGCCCGGTCTAGCGTGCTCTGACAGGGTTAGTCAGGAATGCAGCATGACCCGCATCGTCGTCCTGTCGGACATCCATCTGTCGCCGACCCATGGCTTCTTCTGGGATAACTGGTGCGTGGCGCGCGAATTCGCCGATACGGCCGATGCCGATGCGGTGGTCGTCAATGGCGATCTGGCGATCAACGGGCCTGACAGCGACGCCGAGCTCGCCTTTGCCGCCTCCGCGGTTGGGAAATTGCGGAAACATACCGTGGCCCTGCCTGGCAATCACGACGTCGGCGATGAACCGCCGGGACAGGATCCGGACCAGGTCATCAATGACGATCAACTTGCGCGATGGGATCGCGCATTTGCCAGTGATCGCTGGATGCTCGATGTCGGAAACTGGCGGCTGGTCGGCGTCAATGCACAGCTGTTCGGCTCGGGGCTGGCGCGCGAGCAGGCGCAGGATCAGTGGCTGGACGATCAGTTGGAAGCCGCCGGAAAGCCGACCGCGCTATTCCTGCACAAGCCGCTGTTCCTTGAGCAACCCGGTGATGACGAAGTGAGCGCATCATGCATGGTGCCATCAGCGCGAATACGGTTGCTCGACAGGCTCAGCCAGTCCGACGTCCGGTTGATCGTCACCGGTCATCTGCACCAGCATCGCGATCGCATGATCGGCGATCTCCGGCACCTGTGGGTGCCCGCGGTCGCCTTTGCGGCTCCGCAGGCACTCGGCGGTGACGCGCGCTGCGGCGTCATGGTGCTGGACTTCGCACAAGACAACATGGAGGCCACCGTCGAGCGGCCGCACGGGCTGATCTCGCACGATCTGGCCGCGCTCAAGGGCCATGGCCGCTATCAGTTCCTGCGCGACATGCCGCCCTGTCCGCCGCCGGACGCTGTGATCGCGACCTGAGCCGGCTTAGTCGACCTTTGCCGGTTCGGGCTGCAGCGTGGTGACCGCGCTGCCATTGGCGATGCGTGCGGTGTTGGCCATGTTGGCGAGCGCCGCGACCTTCTTCTGCTGGTCGGAGCCGGGCTGCACCACACCGGCGGACATGATCAAGGTGGCCGCGTCCTCGGCACTCATGTCGATCTCGACGACCTTGCTCTTCGGCACATAGAAGAAGAATCCGGTGGTCGGGTTCGGCGCGCAGGGCAGGAACACCGAGATGTGCTCCTCCTGCCCGGGCAGGCACTCCGCCACCTCGCCGTTCGGCGGCAGCGAAATCAGCACGATCGACCACATGCCCGGCGATGGAAACTCGACCAGACCGACCCGGCGCAGGCTCGATCCCTTGCCGGAGAACAGCGTCTCGAACACCTGCTTGAGGCCGCGATAGATTGCGCGCACTGCCGGGATGCGCCCGAGCAGCCGCTCGCCGAGATCGACCAGCGTGCGCCCGATCAGATTGGCGGTGAGGAAGCCGAGCAAGGTCAGCGCGATCACGGCGACGATCAGTCCCGAGCCGGGCACGCCGAACGGCAGATAGGTCTCGGGGCGATAGGCCGTGGGCACGAATGGCCGCACCAGCCCGTCGACCCAGGTGACGAACCACCAGGTGATGTAGAGCGTGACGACGACCGGCCCGGCCACGACCAGGCCGGTGAGGAAATAATTGCGGAATCGCGCCATTACCCCGCCGTGGGAGGGGGTCTCCACGGACTCGATAGGCGGCTCAGGCGGCAGGTCGTCGCGGGAACTCATGCAGTCTTCCGGATCCGGTCCAATGTCAGCTAGGTCTCTTAGCAGATTTTTAAAGACCGGAAGACGTTTGCTGGGTTCCCTGCGGCTATTCGACCGTTACCGATTTGGCGAGATTCCGAGGCTGATCCACGTCCGTGCCCATCACCACCGCGGTATGATAGGCCAGAAGTTGCACAGGAATGGCATAAACGATCGGCGTGAAGGTCGGCGCCATGTCCGGCATCGTGATCGTCACCAGCGACTCCAGGGTGGCCTCGGCCGCGCCGCGTGCGTCGGTCATCAGAATGATGTTGCCGCCGCGCGCCGCGACCTCCTGCATGTTCGAGACGGTCTTCTCGAACACCTTGTCATGGGGCGCGATCACCACCACGGGCATGTTTTCATCGATCAGTGCAATCGGCCCGTGCTTGAGCTCGCCGGCGGCATAGCCTTCGGCGTGGATGTAGGAGATTTCCTTCAGCTTCAGCGCGCCTTCCAGCGCCAGCGGGAACGAGGTGCCGCGGCCGAGATAGAGCACGTCCTTCGACTTGGCGATCTCGCGGGCGAGCTTCTCGATCTGCAGCTCGGTGGTCAGCGCCGCCGAAATCAGGCGGGGAACCTCGACCAGCCCGTGCACCAGCTCTGGCTTCGTCCTCCTCGGACAATTCGCCGCGGGCACGGCCGGCCGCGATCGCACAGCGATGCCAGCACCATGAGCTGGCAGGTGAAGGCCTTGGTGGAGGCGACGCCGATCTCGGGGCCGGCCAAGGTCGGCATCACGATCTCGCTCTCGCGCGCGATCGTGGAGGTCGGCACGTTGACCACCGAGAGCGTATGCGCGCCCTGCGACTTGGCGTAGCGCAGCGCCGCCAGGGTGTCGGCGGTCTCGCCCGATTGCGAGATGAAGATCGCCAGATCGCCCTTGCGCAACGGCGCCTCGCGATAGCGGAACTCGGAGGCGACATCGATCTCGACCGGCACCCGCGCAAAGCGCTCGAACCAGTATTTGCCGACATAGCCGGCATAGCTCGCAGTACCGCAGGCGGTGATCGAGATGCGCTGGATGTCCTTGAAGTCGAACGGCAGGCTCGCCGGCAGCTCCACGCGCTCGGTCGCCATGTCGACATAACGCGCCAGCGTATGGCCGACGACTTCCGGCTGCTCGTGGATCTCCTTGGCCATGAAATGGCGGTAGTTGGCCTTGTCGACCAGCGAGGTGGCCGGACCGTGCTTGACGATCTCACGATGCACGGAGCGCGTTGTTGCGGTCGTAGACGGTCGCGCCGTCACGGGTCAGCACGACCCAATCGCCATCCTCCAGATAGCTGATGCTGTCGGTGAACGGCCCGAGCGCGATCGCGTCCGATCCCGAGATACATCTCGCCTTTGCCATAGCCGACCGCGAGCGGCGGACCGTTGCGCGCGCCGATCATCAGGTCGTCTTGGCCTGCGAAGATGAAGCCGAGCGCGAACGCGCCCCTCAGCTGGCCGAGCGTTTCCCTCACCGCATCGACCGGCGCCCAGCCCTGGCCGAGCAGGTCGTCGACCAGATGCACGACGATCTCGGTGTCGGTCTCGGTCGCGAACACCGTGCCCTTCTTCTGCAAGCCTCTCGCGCAGGTCATGGAAATTCTCGATGATGCCGTTTGGACGACGGCGACGCGATCGGTCGCATGCGGATGCGCGTTGGTCTCGGTCGGCTTGCCGTGCGTGGCCCAGCGGGTATGGCCGATGCCGGTGAATCCCTTGGAGCGGCTTGGCATGCAGCAATGCCGCCAGATTCTTCAGCTTGCCCTCGGCGCGCCGGCGCTCGAGCTTGCCGCCTTCGAGCGTCGCAACACCCGCGGAATCGTAGCCGCGATATTCGAGCCGCTTGAGCGAATCCACCAGTTGCTCGGCGACCGGCTCGCTCCCCAAGATGCCGACAATTCCGCACATCAGCGCAATTCCCCAATCGTCGAAACAGAGATTCTTCGGGATTCTCTTAACGAAATACCCGCAGCTTCAGGATTTAATAATTATTGCGGATTGCGACAGGGTTAAGTGGCAAGCTTAACCACCGGCATTCCACGGGCGTGGGATGCGCTGTCCGGGTCCGCTCGCCGTGTCCTTAAGACGCGGTCAAGGCATTGAGCCGATAATGCCCCATTAGGAGATCGTTCCATGACCGATCGCAAATGGCCTGATCCCAAAGGCACCAGTCCCCTCCACGCCGACGAGACCGGCGGCAACCGTCTCGCGCACTGGCCCCCACCGACCATGGGTCAGGGCCTCAAGCCCAGGTCCATCAAGCGCAAGGCCGATGAGCCGGTTCCTCGTGCCACGCGGCGTGGCTGGCGCCTGACGCGTTCGATGTTTTCCGAATTCGACGGCGAGGAGGAATAGGCTGGCGACGGCTGCGGCCTCAACACCAGTAGAGCGACACGGAATAGGCAAAGCCGGCGATCACGCTCCAGATCGTGCCCCGGTCAGGAACATGATCTCACGGTAGGGTTTGCGGCCGAGCAGCCAATAAAAGGCGCGCCCGGAGGCGGTGCAGAGCTGCACAATTCCGATGACCAAATTCATAACGAAGTCGACGACCAGAAAACCGGCGTCGATGAAGGTCGTGAAATTGTACAGCATGCATTCCGCGCGTGACGCTGGCCCTACGTTCAATCCGTCTTCGGCTTCTTGTCGCGCAGCTTGGCTTCGCGGTAGCGCGTCGCGCCGCCTTCGCGGACGGTCTGCGGGCTGCGCTCGAGCGCCAGCGCATCGTCGGGCACGTCGCGGGTGATCACCGAACCCGAGCCGATATAGGCGCCGGCGCCGACCTTGACGGGCGCCACCAGCGACGAGTTGGTGCCGATGAAGGCGCCCTTGCCGATTAGGGTCTTGTGCTTGGCGAAGCCGTCGTAGTTGCAGGTGATGGTGCCGGCGCCGATGTTGGTGTTCGCACCGACATGGGCGTCGCCGATATAGGAGAGGTGGTTGACCTTGACGCCCTCCTCCAGGATCGCGGCCTTGGTCTCGACGAAATTGCCAATTCTTGCGCCATCGCCGAGCGAGGTGCCCGGCCTGATCCGCGCATAGGGGCCGACCGAGGTCTTTTTGCCGATCGAGGCCTGCACGATGTGCGAGAAGGAATGGATGACGGCGCCATCGCCGATCGACACGCCCGGGCCGATGACGACGAACGGCTCGATGGTGACGTCCTTGCCGAAGGTCGTATCGCTGGCGAGATAGACGGTCTCCGGCGCGATCAAGGTGACGCCGGCCTCCATCGCCGCGCGCCGCAGCCGCGTCTGCATCACGCTTTCGGCTTCCGCGAGCTGCGCCTTGGTATTGATGCCGCGCACTTCGTCCTCGGATGTCTCGATCACGACCGCCTCCAATCCCATGCCGCGCGCGATCGCGACGGCGTCGACCAGATAATATTCGTTCTTCTTGTTGGCATTGCCGATCCTGTCCAGGATCTGCAGCGCGATGCGGCCGTCGAACGCCATCACGCCGGCATTACAGAGCGTGATCTTGCGCTCGTCCTCGCTGGCATCGGCCTGCTCTCGGATCGCGACCAGCTTGCCGTCCTCCAGCACGAGACGCCCATAGCCGGTCGGATCGGCGGCGCGGAAGCCGAGCACGGCCATCGCGGCGCCCTGCGCCAGCGGCGCACGCAATCGTGCAAAAGTGTCGGCCGAGATCAGCGGCGTGTCGCCGAAGGCGACAAGCAAATCGTCGGCGCCACGCGCGATCGCCTCGCGCGCCGCAAGCACCGCATGCGCGGTGCCGAGCCGCTCGCGCTGAACGAAGATGTCGGCGTCGGGACGGAGGCGTTTCACCTCCTGCGCGACACCGTGATGATCCGGACCGATCACGACGGACAGCTGCGCGCCCTGGCCCCTGGAAGCGGCGGCAAGGACATGCGCCAGCAGCGACTCGCCGGCGACGGGATGCAGCACTTTCGGCAGCGTTGCGCGCATGCGCGTTCCCTCGCCTGCCGCGAGCACAACTGTCAGGCTGGAACGAGCGGTCATGGGTCTCCTGATGCGGGAACAGTTGCACCTAGCGCCGTCATAAAGCGTTTTCTCGTTCGCAGCAAACCCGCGCCGGCGGAGGCCAGCGGTACTTTTCCTGTTAAAGTTTCGGCGTGATTCGGCAGGGCTAAAGGTGAATGGCAAAGGACTCCGACAAAAAGGCGGCCGCCCTCAAGGCCGAGAAGACCGACAAAGCGTTGTCCGGCCTGCTCGCCGACGAGAAGGAATTCGACCGCCGCGCATTGTGGCGGATCGGTTGGTGGGCTACGGCGGCGCTCAGCACGGTGATCGTGGCGGTGCTCGCCAACCAAGGCGCGCAGAGCTGGCGACGGGACCGTATGTCTGCGGCCGAGCTGGCGCGGCAGACCCAGGTGCTGCAGTCGCTTGCCCGCGACAACCAGAATGAAACGCGCCAGCTCACCGCCGCGATCGAGACGCTGAACAAGGATCGCGATCGGCTTTACGCGCGGGTCACCGTGCTTGAGCACGGCCTGGACTCCATGACCGGAGCGCTCGCCAAGCAGCAAGGCTCGGCGCCGGCCGCCGGCAAGCCTCAAGCAGCTGCAGGCCAGACGGCGCCGCAGACGGCGACCGCAGACGCGCAGGCATCGGGCCAATCATCCCAGGCGGCGGGAATCTCCGGCGCCGGTTCGGAATCGTCGGCCTCTGGTTCCAGCAGCCCGCCAGCCATTGCGCCGGTCGCGACGACCAATCCGTGGACCGACAAGACCCGTGCTGATGCGGGCAAGCCGGGCGGAGCGGCGGCGGCTCCGACCTGGCCAGCACAGTCATCGTCGACGCTGTCTGCCATGGCGGCGGCACCCAATCCATCCATGTCCGTCGCGTCGCTGGTCGCGCCGAAATCAATCATGGCTCCGCCCGATCCGGCCGCCTCCAAGCTCACCGGGACTGACAAGGCCGCAAAATCCGACGCCACGCTCGACTCCAAACCCGAGTCGACGAGCGAAGCCACGGCGGAGTCCAAGCCCGATGCCGCGCCGCAGGTGGAAGCCAATGCCGGTGCGTCTGCGTCAGGCGAGGCGACGCTTGCCCCGGCGCAGAAGACCGAGTTCGCGGTCGATCTTGGCGGCGCCAACACGGTCAATGGACTGCGCGCGCTGTGGCGCGGGCTGTCCAAGACCAACAGTGACCTGGCGGCGTTGAGCCCGATCATCATGGTCAAGGAAAGCAGCGCGGGGCAAGGCATGCAGCTTCGGCTCGGCGCCGGACCGCTCGGTGATGCGGCTGCAGCTGCCAAGATCTGTGCGAAGCTCGCCGAACGGCAGCGTCCCTGCGAAACCACGGTTTATGATGGCCAGCGTTTGGCAGCACGCGAGAACGAGGCCGGATCCGAGGCGGGCAAGTCGACGGCTTCGGCACAGAAACCCGCAGCCAACACGACGGCAACTGCAACGCCGCCGCAGCGCCGCCGGGTCTGGCAGCACGAGCGCCACAGTGCCGTGCGTGAACGTGAAGTGCCGCCGGCGCCACCGCCTCCTGCGGCTGCCCCGTCGCCGGAGCCGCCGAAACAGCCCGAGCCGAATACCCTGTCGTCGCTGTTCCACCGGCCGCAACCCCAGCAATAGTTCAGCCTGATTACGCTTATCGATGAACGGCTTGACGGGGTCTGCGAAAGCAGCCCGTCAGGTCGGGTTTAGCGCTTGTCGAGGCTGCCGTTCCGCAGCATAGTCCGCCGCATGAAGAAGATCCCGTTTCGCCTTTCGCCCTATCAGGTGCAGTGGCTCCTGATCGTCGGTTTCGTCACCGTGGGCTACGCGCTGTATCTGCGCTATTTCGCGATCGAGTTCTCCACCACCGCGCTTGCCTGCGACGCCGGGCTGCAGACCATGATCTGCAAGAGCCGGATGGTCGCGACCTCGTTGTTCAAGAACTCGGTGTTCGGCGCCGTCGCGCTCGTGATCGCGGTGCTGCACGTGATGCGGCCATCGATCGTGCTGCTGACCGGTGGACTGATCGCCGCGGGTCTCGGCATCGTGCTCTACAACATCGTGCTGTCGGGGCTGGCGATCGGCCTGCTCATTCTGGGCTTTGCACGGCCCGCGCCCGCCACAGCGTAATCGCAAGCACGAGATAGGCGGCGCACGTCCAGAGCGATTGCCAATTGTCGCGGCCCTCGTTGAGGACGATATAGCCAGCGGAGACCGCCAGCAGGCCGGCAAAGCTCGCCTCCGCAATCGGACGCACGCCTTGCGCCGGGCGATTGAACAGCAGCATCGCAAACGGCACCACCGCCATGGTCAGGCTGGCGAACGGAAAGTCGCGGTAGCGCGGATCGAACACGAAGCCGAGCGCGGTCTCGGCGCCGATCAGAACCGTCACGAGCAGCGTCAGGCCGAGCAGATAGGTTGCGGGGCCGTGCTTGCGGCCATCGGCCGGGCCGAGCAGGTCCAGAAAGGTCGGCAAGGGACGGCCAGCCATCGTGGCATTAGCGCCCAGAATGGGCGCAAGTACGCCCGCTGCGAGCAACGCGCCCCATTGCAGCCAGCCGCCGATACCCAGGCTTTCATAGAACATCTTGTCGACGGCAATACCAAACAGGACGCCGGCGGAGGTCGCCGACACGGCGATCGCCACCCAGGCGCCGGCGCCGGGCGGCCAAGGCCTGCGGCGCACCGTCATCCAGCCCGTCAGGAACACGAGGAAGGACAGCACCATGCCGCCACCCATCTGCAGCTTCCACAGCGGGAAATTGCTCACCGGCTCGCCCGGCGGATATTTCAGCGCGCGGCGAGCCGCATCGAACAGGCCCCAATAGCCGCCGACGGTGCCTTCGAGCTTGCGCTTCCAGGGCTGGTCATAGGCCTCGATCAGGTTGACGCGGAAATTCTCCCGCTTGGCGAGGCTGAGGATTTCCGAGACGACGCGGGCCTGATTGGTTCGCGACGGCAGCGCGCCCTCGCGCATGCGGCCCTCGCTCGGCCAGCCCGTCTCGCCGATCAGGATCTCCTTGCCGGGAAATGCGATGGCCACCTGCTGGCGGATCATGTCGACATGCGCGGCTGCGAGCTTGGCCCGGATCGGGAAATCCTCCCAATAAGGCAGGATGTGCACGGTCACGAAGTCGACCGTGTCGTAGATCTCCCGGTTACGCAGCCAATATTCCCAGACGTCGGCATAAGTGACGGGCACCGTGACCTGCGCCTTGACGCTGCGAATTGTCGCAGCCAGATCGGCGGTCGTCATCTCGCCGCGCAGCAGCACCTCGTTGCCGACCACGAGCGCGCTGATGACGCTGGGGTAGTGCTTGACCAGTCCGACCGCAACGGCGATCTGCTGCTGGTTCTTCAGCTTGTTGCTGCCGAGCCAGATGCCCTGGATGACCTTGAGGCCGCCGATCTTGGCGGCGATGGAAGGCACCTGGTCAAGACCGTTCTCGATCGAGTAGGTGCGGACGCATTCGGAGATCTTGGCGAGCTGGGTCAGGTCCTGCTCGATCTGGTCCGCATCGATATAGGTCTTCGGATCAAGCGGCGACTGCGCTCCGCGGAACGGCGCATAGGAGACGCACTGGAGCTTGGCGTCGGGTTCGATCGGGGCGCGTGCGAGCGTGATCGGCGTGGCAAGCCACCACCACATGGCGGCAATGACTCCGAATGAAACGAGCAGCAGCGCCAGCGGTGTACGAAGAGATTTCAGTTCCATTCTCCAGGCAGGGTCCCGTCGATTACCCGGTCGGCAGCCATCTGCCAAGACCTCTGCCACAGACTGGGCCCGGCAGCCGGGTCGAAACCGCCGCAACCATCCCCAACGTGCAGCCTTGCATCGCAGCCCCGGCCGGCCTTTACAATGACGCGATAAAGTTGTGGCTTTGCTGGACAAAATCGCAAATTCCGGTCATTGGCATGGAGGCCCGCTCCGCTCGCTCAGGGAATGTTAGGAACGCAGTGGGACGGTGGGACTCGACCTCTCGTTCTCGCCGCATTGGAGGCCCATTTGGTCGGCATCACCGATGCGTTCGCAGCGGGACGGTAGCAGGGCAATATCAGGGGATTTCATGGGTCGACGCGTGCTTCAGCTTCAAGTTTCGATTTTGCGCTATCTCGCCGTTCCCGCATTTGCCGTTCTGCTCGGCATGTCCGGCGCTCATGCCCAGAGCAACAACGACAACCACGGCCAGGATCAGAAGCAGCAGGCGGCCAATCAGGCCGAAATCTCCAAGGAAAACCAGCGCAAGACCGACGAATTCGCGGAAGCCGCCCAGGCGCTCAGTGGAAATGCCGCCGGCAATCCGGAATGCGTCTGGCTCGGCCGCCGCGTGGTACAGCTGATGTACAATGATGACCTCGATACCGCCTTCCGCCACCTCGACCTCTACGACCGCTTCGGCTGCCCCGGTGGCCACGTCCAGGCCGCCTTCCGCTGCTTGACGCGGTTCTTCTCGCAGATCGATCCGAAGGTGCCGAATTCGCTGAACAACCACGTTCACGCCTGCTGGATCAATCCGGGCGCGCAACCGCAGCAGGTCGCCGCGGCGCCTGCCCCGGCCGCAACGTCGAGCCCATCGGCGACGCCGGCAGCGCAGGCTGCACCCGCCCCGGCGCCACAGGCCTCGCCCTCGCCGCAGCCTCCGGCGAAGTAAGGCGCCGATAGCGCCTACGACGGCTCCGATCCCGGATGAAGCCCCCACGCGCCGCGGTGTCATGCGCCGTCGCGTCATGACAGTCGTGAAATGGCATGGCAGAATGGAAGCGAGGTCGCTGCCATGTGGTCGAGCCTCGCGCTGGTTCAGGCTCCGTTCAGCATCACCAGGGCTTTGTTGGGATGGCAGATGACGTCGCAGCTTTGGCTGCGGCGGGATGTGAATGGTAGCTTCTGGCGCTCTTCTCGAGCCGGACTTCCCGCGTGAACGTGCCGCTGGCTGCAGCGGATCTCGATGCGAGACGGCTATCGACCGCTCCGCTTCGTCCGACACTTGATCTTTGAATGGTTATCTCATCCATGCGTGCCGTCGTCGCCGTCCTGCTCCTCGTCACCGCCATGCACGCCGCGCTCTGGGGACTGCTGCAGGATAAGCAGCAGGCTCCCGAGTTCACCGGCATGCTGCAGAGCGTCTCCTATGATCCGCATGAAGGCACCGGACATCCCGATGTCGACACTGTGGCGTCGCCGGACCGCATCCGCGCCGACATGAAGAAGCTCGCCACGATGACGCGTGCGATCCGGCTCTATTCGTCGACTGGAGGCATTGAGGTGGTCCCTCCGCTCGCGGCCGAGGCCGGGCTGAAGGTGATGCTCGGCGTCTGGATCGACAAGGACCCCGACCGGAATGAGCGCGAGATCCAGTCCGCGATCAATCTCGCCCGCCATAACAGCAACGTCATCGGCATCGTGGTCGGCAACGAGACCATCCTGACAGCGACCCAGAAGGTCGACGAGCTGATCGAGAAGATCAAGCGGGTCAAGAAGTCGGTCAACGTACCCGTGACCACCGGCGATGTCTGGAACACTTGGCGCGACAACCCGGAACTCGCGGCCAATGTCGATTTCATCGCCGCGCACGTGCTGCCATATTGGGAGTTCTTCACCGATGACCAGGCCGTCGATCAGGCGGTGGACCGCTATCAGCTTCTGAAAAAGCAGTTCCCCGGCAAGCGTATCATGATCGCGGAGTTCGGCTGGCCGAGCCAAGGCTACAGCCGAAGCGGCGACAACCGCGGCCCTGCCGTGCCGGGCCCATTCCGGCAGGCGAAGGTGCTGCGCAACTTCCTGGCCCAAGCCTCCGCGATCGGAATGGAATATAACATCGTCGAGGCGATCGATCAGCCCTGGAAATATTTCGAGGGCGGCGTCGGCCCGTATTGGGGCCTCCTCGACGCCTCGCGCGAGCCGAAATTTTCCTGGACGGGGCCGATCGTGAACCCTGACTACTGGAAGCTCGCGACCATTGCGCTGCTGGTTGGCGTGCTGCTATCGCTGCCGATCCTCCGCATCGCCGAACCCACGGTGCCGCAGGCTTTCGTACTGGCGGTGACGGCCCACGGGGTTGGCGGCTGGGTTTCCACCATCTTCGCCTACTGGACCGTACATTATTTCGTCTGGGGCTCGACGTTCGCGCTGACTCTCGGCCTCACCTTGCTGGTGCCTCTCATCCTGATCGCAATGGCGCGGATCGAGGAGATCGCGCAGATCGCGCTCGGCCGGTCGCCGCGCCGCCTACTGACCAAGGAAGCCGCCATCGCCGCTGCGCCGTTCGCCGGCCCCTACCCCAAGGTCTCGATCCACGTACCGGCCTATTTCGAGCCGCCGGAGATGCTCAAGCAGACGCTCGATGCGCTGGCCCGGCTCGACTATCCGAACTACGAATGCGTCATCATCATCAACAACACGCCTGATCCGGCATTCTGGCAGCCGATCCAGGATCATTGCCGGATGCTCGGCGAGCGCTTCAAGTTCATCAATGCCGAGAAGGTCCAGGGCTTCAAGGCCGGCGCGCTGCGCATCGCGATGGACCGCACCGCCGCCGATGCCGAGATCATCGGCATCATCGACGCCGACTATGTCGTCGAGCCCGATTGGCTGAAGGACCTGGTGCCAGCCTTCGCGGACCCCACCGTGGGCCTGGTGCAGGCGCCGCAGGAGCATCGCGACGAGCATCTGTCGCTGATGCACTACATCATGAACGGCGAATATGCCGGCTTCTTCGACATCGGCATGGTCCAGCGCAACGAGGAGAACGCGATCATCGTACACGGCACGATGTGCCTGATCCGGCGCGCGGCGATGGACATGGCCGGCGGCTGGTCGAGCGACACGATCTGCGAGGACACCGATCTTGGCCTCGCGATCCAGGAGCTCGGCTGGCAGACCCATTACACCAACGCCCGCTACGGCCGGGGGCTGTTGCCCGACACCTATGAGGCGTTCAAGAAGCAGCGCCATCGCTGGGCCTATGGCGGCTTTCAGATCGTCAAGAAGCATTGGCGGCGTTTCCTGCCCGGTCGGAGCAAGCTGACGCCGGACCAACGCCGCGAATTCGCGCTGGGCTGGCTGAACTGGCTGGGCGCCGAGAGCCTCGGTGTCGTCGTTGCGATCCTCAATCTGATCTGGGTGCCGATCGTCGCCTTCGCGGGGATCGCCATTCCCGACAAGATTCTGACCATCCCGATCATCGCGGCGTTCGTGGTTTCGCTCGCCCACTTTCTCATCCTGTACCGGCTGCGGGTGCCGGTGAGGACCTGGCAGATGCTGGGGGCGATGGTGGCGGCGATGAGCGTGCAATGGACGGTCAGCCGCGCCGTGGCGCAGGGCCTGATCACCGAGCATCTCGCCTTTGCCCGGACGTCGAAAGGCGGGCTGTCGCGGATGTCGATCGAGTTCCAGGCGTTCTGGGAGGCCGTGATCGGCATCCTGCTGCTGGTCGGCGCCGGCACGCTGATCGTCACCAACACGCTGCAGATCGTCGAGCTCTACATCTTCGCCGCCGTCCTGATCCTCGAAAGCCTGCCGTTCCTGTCGGCGGTGGCGATCGCGCTGCTGGAGATGTCGCGGGCCAATTCCTTCGCCTTCTGGCGTAACAGCGCGGTGCGCACCGCCGAGCTGATCGGCCTGCGCCCGGTCTGGGTGCCGGAGCTCGCCGGCTCGCTGCCACAGCCGGCCACCGTGGCCGCGGTGCAGCGGGAGCAGGTTCAAGGCAGAACGTAAGTTGCTGATTTCTTTGGACAGGCACGCCGGCCCGAGGCCGCGCCCCGTGATTAAAAGTCACGTGCCCCCGGTGCGACGTGATCGCTCAGAATCCGAAGCTCAACAAGGTCGCTTCGAGATCGTCCATGGCCGGGCTTCATCCCGGCCATCCACATCACGCCGACCAGCGCGGACACGTGATTTCGGCGACATCCTAACCTGTTTTGAACACTGACCTATTCCGGTCTCCTGCCCGATTGTGGTTTAACGCGCCGCCCTATTGACCGAACCGGCTGCGCCCCCTACACAGCGGCGACCAAGCAACTGCCGCTTTTGGATGGAATCTTCCCATCTTCAAGCCGATCGAACCGCCCGAGTGCCAAAGAGCGTTTCGGATGCGGTCATCGAAAACGATCCGGGCACGGCACTATTGCCGTCGCAACGCTTCTCTTGGGAGCGAGCGCGTAGCTCAGCCGGTAGAGCACGTGACTTTTAATCACGGGGTCCTGGGTTCGAGCCCCAGCGCGCTCACCAACCAATCCACGATCATCATCGAAAGCCGCATGGCACTGACGCGCGCATGGGACGGCCACCGTCCTCGTGTCGGCAAACGTCCAGGCTCCCCTACCCGTCATGCCGCCGATGACGCGCTGGCCAAGCAAGGGCGCGCGTCTGCAATTGTCGTCAGCACGCAGGAGCATGCGCGCCGCCTATGGCTCGGACCGCACTTCCGTGGTCCGGCTGCTCTTTTCCGCATCCGCTATTGACGAATACATTCGATATTATCTAACTTGACGCGAGCCGCCGCAGAGCGAGCCGCCCGACAACGGAGAAATACCCATGAGATTGCAGTTATTCGCCTGCGTCATTCTGGCGGCGATGACATCGACGGCGAGCGCGCAGATTTCCGATGATGTGGTCCGCATTGGCGTGTTGACCGATTTGTCCAGCTGGGGGCGCGACAATTCCGGGCCGGGATCGGTCGAGGCTGCGAAGATGGCGGTGGAGGAATTCGGACCGACCGTGCTCGGCAAGCCCATCGAGATCATCAGCGCCGATCACCAGATGAAGACCGACGTCGGGGTGCAGATCGCGCGCGGATGGTTCGACAACGGCAAGGTGGACGCGATCGTCGACGTTCCGAACTCGGCCATCGCGATTGCGATCCACAACCTGGCGCGCGAGCGCAACAGGATCGCCCTGTTCTCCGGACCGGGCGCAAGCTCGCTGACCGACGAATTGTGCAGTCCTAACACGGTGCAGTTCACCTACGACACCTACGCGCTGTCCAAGGTGACTGCGTCCGCCGTGATCAAGGAAGGCGGCAAATCCTGGTTCTTCATCACTGCCGATTATGCCTTCGGTCATCAGCTCGAAGCCGATGCGACGCGCTTCATCAAGGACAATGGCGGTACCGTGCTCGGCAGCGTGCGCCATCCGACCAACACCGCTGATTTCTCCTCCTTCGCCTTGCAGGCGCAGAGCTCGAAGGCGGACGTGGTGGCATTTGCCAACGCCGGTCAGGACACCGACAACGCAATCAAGCAGGCGGGCGAGTTCGGGCTCGTCCAGGGTGGCCAGAAGCTCGTCGGTCTCTTGATGTTCGACACCGACGTGCACGCGATCGGACTGAAGGCCGCGCAGGGCACCTATCTCACGACGGCTTCGTATTGGAACATGGATGAGGCGACCCGCGCCTGGTCGAAGCAATTCTTCGCCCGCACGCAGCAAATGCCGACCATGATTCAGACCGGCGTCTACGGCGCGGTGCTGCATTATCTCAAGGCCATCAAGGCCGCGGGTACCGACGATCCTGCCAAGGTGATGGCAGAGATGCGCGAATTGCCGGTCGAGGACACCTTCGTCCATGGCGGCAAGCTTCGCGAGGATGGCCGTGTGATCCGCGACATGTATCTCGCCAAGGTCAAGTCGCCGGAACAGTCCAAGGAGCCGTGGGATTATCTCGAGATCGTCAAGACGGTGAAGGGCGCGGATGCATTCCGTCCGCTCTCTGAATCGAAATGTCCGCTTGTGAAGAAGTGAGGCCAGCCGTGGGCACGAATGAACCAGCGGCTGACGACGTCTATGAGTGTGACGTCCTGGTGGCCGGCTCCGGCTGTGCCGGCATGGCCGCTGCTGTGACTGCGCGTCACCGCGGCCTGAACGTTCTGATTGCGGAAAAGGAGCCGCGTTTCGGCGGCACCACGGCGCGTTCGGGCGGCTGGCTCTGGATTCCCGGCACCTCCCTGGCACGCGCCTTTGGCATCGCCGAAAGCCCGGAACAGGCGCGCACCTATCTGCGGCATGAAGCCGGCAACAATTACGACGCGGCGCGGGTCGATGCGTTTCTCGCCGCGGGACCGGAGGCAGTCGATTTCTTTACCACCCAGACGACGCTGCGTTTCGACATGCCGCTCGTATTCCCGGACTATCATGCCGAGGCGCCCGGCGGCACCCAGGGCGGCCGCTCCATGGTGACCCGGCCGTTCGACGGTCGCGAGCTTGGCGAGCACATCAAGCACCTCGGCGCCCCCCTGCCCGAACTCACTGTGTTCGGCATGATGCTGGGGTCCGGCAAGGAGATCATCCATTTCATGCGCGCGACCAAATCGCTGACCTCGGCGATCTATGTGGCAAAGCGTCTGTGGCGGCATTTCAAGGATGTTTCACAATACGGTCGCGGCATGATGCTGACGAACGGCAATGCGCTGGCCGGACGGCTGGCCAAATCGGCGCTCGACCTCGAAGATTCCGCTCTGGCTGTCATCGCCGGTGAGTGAGCTGATCGTTGAAAATGGCGCGGTACGCGGCGCGCGCATCCTGCGCGAGGGCCGCTCTATCGAAGTGCGGGCGCGACACGGTGTGGTGGTTGCCTGCGGCGGCTTTCCCCACGATACGGCACGGCGCAAGGCGATGTTTCCGCACGCGCCAACCGGCACCGAGCATTTTTCGCCGGGGCCGACCGGCAATACCGGCGACGGCTTGCGGCTTGCGGAATCCGCCGGCGGCCGCGTCGAAGATCGGCTGCCAAATGCCGCGGCCTGGGTCCCGGTCTCGTTGACCACGCGCAAAGACGGCTCGCGCGGCGTGATGCCGCATTTCATCGACCGCGCCAAGCCCGGCGTCATCGCTGTCATGCGCGACGGCAAGCGTTTCGCGAACGAGGGCAATTCATATCACGATTTCGTCCAGGCCATGACCAAGGCAGCCAAGCCGAACGAGGAGATCGCGGCCTTCCTGATCTGCGATCATAAAACCTTGCGCAAATACGGCCTCGGTTGCGTGCCGCCCTTCCCGATGCCGCTCGGCCATCATTTGCGCACCGGCTATCTGATCCGTGGCGCAACGCTCGCCGAGCTTGCCGCCAACGCAGGCATCGATGCAGGTGGACTTGCCGGCACCGTCGCGCAGTTCAACGCAGCCGCGGCCGACGGGCAGGATCCTGTCTTTGGCAAGGGCTCCCGCGCCTACAACCGCTATCAGGGCGACGCGCAGCATGGGCCCAATCCCTGCATCGCGCCGATCGGGGATGGGCCGTTCTATGCGATCAAGATGGTGATCGGCGACCTCGGCACCTATGCCGGCATCGTCACCGATGCGAACGCCCGGGCGCTCGATGCCGAGGGCAATGTCATTCCCGGCCTCTATGCTGCCGGCAACGACATGGCGAGCATCATGGGTGGCAATTATCCGGGTGCCGGCATCACGCTCGGTCCCGCGCTGACCTTCGGCTACATCGCCGGCCGACATCTCGCCGAGAGCGCAGCAAAGAGGAGCGCGGCGTGAGTGCGATGAACGATGTTCTGGCTGGCAAGCATGCGCTGGTGACCGGTGCTGCGCAGGGCAATGGCCGCGCGATCGCACTTGGTCTCGCCGCGCATGGCGCCGATGTCGTGGTCAGCGATATCGATCTCGCCGGCGCCGAGCAAACGGCCGCCGCGATTCGCAACCGGGGCCGGCGCGCGTGGGCGTTCGCGCTCGATGTGACGGACGCACCGGCTTGCGATGCACTCGCCCGGTTGGTCCGGCAAGACGTCGGCCCGATCGCCATCCTGGTCAACAATGCCGGCATCATCATTCGCGAGGGGCTCGATTCTCCGCGCGCGCCAGAAAACTGGCGGCGCGTGCTCGACGTCAATCTCACCGGCGTGTTCAACGTCACCTACGCGTTCCTGCCGGCTCTGCGGGAAACGCGCGGCACGATCATCAATCTGGGCTCGATCGCCTCGTTTGTCGGCGTCAGCGGCGCGCTCGGCTACGCGCCCTCGAAAGGCGGCGTGAAGCTGCTGACGCAGGCCTTGGCTCGCGAATTGGCCGCCGATGGCATTCGCGTCAATGCGATCGCGCCTGGCGTCATCGCAACGCCCATGACCGAATCGACCATCAACGATCCGACGCGGCTCGCCGGCTTCATGGGCCGCACCCCGCTCGGCCGTGTCGGCCGGCCGGAGGAACTGGTCGGCCCGGTGGTGTTTCTGGCCTCGGACATGGCAACCTATGTGACCGGTACGACCCTGCCGGTCGACGGCGGATTTCTGGCGGCGTAAAGACGGCTGGCAACCGCTTCCATAGCAAGGGAGACCCATGGGCAGGGAAAGTCGCGGCATCCAATCGATCGAAGTCGGCGGAGAGCTGCTCCGGGCGCTGGCGCGCAGCGGCGAGCCGATGATGCTGCGCGACCTCGCACGCGAAGCGGGCATGCCGCCGGCCAAGGCGCATCCCTATCTGGTGAGCTTTTCTCGCATCGGCTTGATCGAGCAGGACGAGGCGACCGGGCGCTATGAAATCGGCGCGTTGGCGCTGGAGCTCGGCTTGATCAGCCTGCGGCAGCTCTCAGGCGTGCGGATTGCAACACCAAGGATCTCGGATCTCGCCGACAAGATCGATCACGCCGTCTCGCTTGCGGTCTGGGGCACCCATGGACCGACGGTGGTACGGCTCGAAGAGCCCAGCCATCCCGTCCATATCGCCATGCGGCCAGGAACCGTCATGGCGCTGCTGGAGACAGCGACAGGGCGCGGCTTTGCTGCCTTCCTGCCGCAGAAGACGGTGAAAGCCGCGCGCGAGAGCGGGCTCGACCGCCTCGGCCTCGGTTATGATCCGAAATGTGCGCTCAGAAGCGCGAAAGTTGCGCAGATGCTCGAAGAGGCCCGCGTGCACGGATTGGCGCGCGCCATCGGAGACCCCCTGCCCGGCGTCAACGCGTTTGCGGCGCCTGTGTTCGACAATGCCGACCGCGTCGTGCTCGTCATCACCGCAATGGGACCAGCCAGCACGTTCGACGCGGACTGGGACAGCGCGATCGCCAAAGCCGTTCGCAATGTGGCCGCCGACGTGTCGAACCGACTGGGACATGGCGCATCCAAGGCCGCCGAGTGAAGGCCGAGAGGGTCGGGAACGTTTCGCGCAGTCGTCTGTTCTCTAACCGATGCCGGATCGCCAGCCCCCAGGTCCCGGCGTCAGACCCCGCGCCAGTCGCGGGGTTTTCTTTGCGCGGCGTTTTCTTTTGCGCGCGGTGCGGTGCCCGCAGGCCGCTACGGCCTTCGCGGCCAATCACAACGCATTGTCGCTTCGAACCGCAGGTACCAAAGCCGCGTTATGGTTGGCGATCAATCAGGAGACTCGCCATGATCAGGCTCTCCGCCTTCTGCGTCATCCTTTGCCTTGCAATCCCGGTCTCCGCGGCGCTGGCGCGTGGTGGCAGTGGTGGCGGCATGGGCGGCATGCATCATTCCACCAGTGGCCTTTCCGTCACCGGCGGCGCGGCAGGCACCAGTCCCAGCGCACCCGGCACGAATGCCTTAGGCACGGCGCTGTCGTCGGGCGGCCATGGCACAGGGTCGCAAAAAGGCCCGTTGCTCGGCAGCAATCCGGCCGTCGACCGCGAAGAGGCCAGGGTCGACAAATCGATCAAATCGATCTGCAGGGGTTGCTGACGCCGGTTGGTCGAGAGCCATCATCCGCGGCATCGGCCTTTCGCTCATGCGGCATTCGAATATCGCGGGGGTCGTGTACGGTGACCCTGCTGGAAGACGTGCGATTTCGGAGGCCTTGATGATCGAACGATACTCGGACCACGCTGCCAACGAGCGCACCTTTCTCGCCTGGGTGCGCACCGGCATTGCCGTCATCGCGTTCGGTTTCGTGGTCGAGAAATTCAATCTGTTCGTGCGCACGTTGGCGCAGGCGGCGCCCGCCGAAAGCCCCGCCCAGCTGCATGGCCTGCAGCGGCTCTCAGGCAGCTTCAATCGTTATGACGGGCTGGTGCTAATCCTGATCGGGATCGCGATCATCGTCGTTTCCCTGCTGCGCTTCATCCGCACCAGCCGCCTGATCGACGATCAGGCGACACATTCGGGTGCCAGCGTCAGGACCGAGTTGATCCTCGCCGTGGTGCTCGCGCTCGTGATCGGCACCACGACACTGTATTTCGCGCTGTCCTGACCCTCTGTCAGATCTAGGGAACGTCGCCGCTCCTGCGGCTTCCGCCGGTCGAATGCGGCTTGTTCCAGAAATACTCGCGATTGCCCGTTGCGGCTTCTGCGTATTGGTCGATCGCGACGATGATCGCCTGGACATGGTGATAGCACCAGCCTTCATGAACGCCGATACGACGGACTTCGGCGAGCGCCTTGATGAAGGGCGAATGGTCGTCGCTGTCGCTGAAATACTTCACCATCATGACCGGTCTCCGATCGCTTGTCCCGGCGATAGGCAAAGTGGCGTCGCAGCTTTCAACTGGTCTCGCTCGGCACAAAGCGCGTCGATCCCATCAAGCATTCTCTGCAGCAGCGCCTCGGCGGAAGCCCTCGAAATGCCGGCCTTCTGAAGCGCCAGGATTTCCCGCCGCTGCCTGCCGACCTGCGCACGCCTGCGCTCGATCTCGCCCCGGATGAAGTCGATGTCGGGCATGTCCCGCTCCTCCTCTGCAAAGCGCCAAAAGAACAAAAGAGGAACATTTCCGCAAGCCGAACGTTGGCCGTAAAACTACGGAGGCGAACATGGCTGACAACACGCAGAAGAACGCGAAGGATTGGGTCTCGGGCGACGACCCGATGACGGGCGCCCAGGAAATCGTACCTTAAAACTCTCGCGGAACAGGCCCACAAGCCGGATCCCACACAGCAGGACCTGACCAAGGCGGAAGCCTCGGAACTGATCGATGAGATGAGGCAGAAGGCCGGCCTGGAAAAATAGGAACGGACGGATCGCTGCGCCGTTCGTTGGATGGCTGATATGATGACGGAGAAATCCGACTGACATATCGGTCAAAAGCCCCGCCAGTTGCCCGGTAACTGGCGGGGTTTTGATTTCGCGATTTGGGAGATGACCCATGTACGCGCTTTTTGACGGACGGACGCAGATCGGCAGCGCCTTCCCGACCGAAAAGGAAGTCTGGGAAGCGGCGCTGATCGATGGCCTCGTGACCGATGTCCCCGTAGCCGATGAAGCAGGCGGCCAGGTCCTTCCCCGCGGCTATCACGTTGCGCAGGTCGACGAGAGCTATAAGGCCAGGCCGGATTAGAAGCTGCCGCGCGGCATCTCATGATGCGCCGTGGCGCTCGCGCACTGAATGAACTGTGACCGGCGCACCGAGATCAAGCTCAAACAAAAAGAGATCATGATCTGATCCCGCGGACCATGATCTCCTGTCGCTCTCGGCATGCCCATGGAGGGCATGCCACTTAGTTGCGTCCGATCAGTTCAACGGCTCTTCCCGCAGGCAGGCCGCGTATCAGACCACGTCAGAAGTGGACCGTGGTGCGCATACCAAGTACCCACGCATTGTCGGTCTTGATGCCGGCGGCATTGTAGCCGCGCCCACCGGGATTCATGACATACTGCGCGTCGAACTTGAGGTTCATCCAGCCCGTCGCCTGCCAGCCGTACCAGGCTTCGATCGGGATTTCGTTGCCGCCTGCATTCGGGCTCAACGCCGCCGAATTCACGTGGGTCGTACCCACAGCGAAGCCGACCTCGTCCTCGGGACGCGAAGCGAACGTTCCGGTGTGCTTGACGCCCCAGGCGATCTGGTAGTCCTGGAACGACGTCCGGTGATCGGCAACGGTCGTGTTGAGGAAGGTGTACCAACCCTGTGCCTTGGGCCCATCGACGGTCAGGCGCTGCAGGACGAACTCATAGATGCCGTAGCGGCCTCTTTGATCGCCCAGATTTTGGTCCGGCACGCCACCGACACCCGGGATCGTCGTAATGATGCCCGGAAGACCGCCATCGATACTCGACGCGCTGTCATACCAGCCGCCCAATCGCCATGTCCCGTTCAGCGGACCGCTCGGCGCCCAGGTCAACTCGACCGGCACCAACACGCCGGAGCCCGGGTTGCTGCCAGGGACGCCCGGCAGGAAGTACACGCTGGGGTCTGACGTCGTCAGATAGTTCGGATTGGAGTCGTAGACGCCGGCCGAAATCTGGACTTCCTTGGTGATGTTGAAGTGGGCGACGCCCGCCCATTGGCTGACTGGCCAGTTGTAGATATAGCCACCCAGGATGTTGCCGGGCTGGCCGCCGCAGAAGGTCAGGTTGATGAATTCGCACTGACCGAAGAAGAAGTCGGAGCCCACCGGCAGACGGCCGCCCTTCAATTCCAGGCGATTATCGAACAGCTTCTGCGAGTAGTAGAGTTCGGTCAGGCGCAGGATGTTGCCGCGGCCGAACACTTCGTTGGTCAGCTGCAAAGCCGGAATGCCCGCCTCGCTGTTCAGATTGTCGCCGAAGCGATCCACCAGCGTGAGCCCGACCGTGCCGCCGGGGATGCCGACAAGCTTCCCCATATCGAGCTTGGCACCGAACCACAGCTGGCCGGCGTTGGCCCCGGTCTTCCTGTCTCCGCCAGACAGGTTGCCGACCGATTCATTGCCCAGCGACAGGCCCAGATCAATGCCCTGCTCCTTCAGCTTCGTCCTGCCGAGATCGCCGAACAAATAAGGCCTGGTCCAGAAATCATCGGTCTCGGCGTAGGGAACAGCCGGAGCCTTCGTCAAAAGATCGGCTGCATGGGCTCCTCCGCTCACCAGAGCCGACAAACCCATCATCCCCGAAGCAATCAATAACCCACACGCGCGTGTGGTCTTTGCAGACCTACGTAACATTTTCTGGTCCTCCCAGCGTCCCAGGCTTTTCTGTTTTGCGCGACGTCCCTGCCAAAAGCCCTTGGCTTGGACGCGCCTTGTCCCCCCAGCACATGATTTCAGCCGCTGCCCCCAAGAATCCGGCCGCTTATCAACTGGAGGTTGGTTCTAGTCTTAATGGTGATTTGCGCAGGGAAATATAGTCATACTATATGCACACCTCGGTATCTTGGTAACTGTGACGGTCCGGACACATATCGAGCAACATCACGGCATTGCTCCGCCCAAACCCGCCTGCCTGGGCCACCGCAGTGAGTGATCACCCGGAGTCCGGAAATATTCCCACTGCCGGTGCCCGGCGAGCGTCACACAGCGAAGTGGTCCGATGTCGGCGCGGCCGACACCAACTGGACATTTCGCTTTGTCTGCAGAAGGATCGCCAATGGCTTGCGGCGGAAGGTGGCACGATGACCGGCTATGACGACCAGAACATCTTCGCGAAGATCCTGCGCGGCGACATCCCCAGCTTCAAAATCACCGAGGACGAGCGCACCTTCGTCTTTCTCGACATCATGCCGCGCAGCCCGGGACACACGCTGGTGATTCCGAAGGCCCCTGCCCGCAACATCCTCGACATCGACGAGGTTGATCTCGCGGCGGTCGCCGTCACGACCAAGCGGGTTGCGATCGCCGCCATGCGGGCCTTCGACGCGGAAGGAATCATCATCCAGCAGTTCAGCGAGCCGGCGAGCGGCCAGGTGGTTTTTCACCTCCACATGCACGTGATGCCGGTCAAGGCGGGCATCGAGCTGCTGCCGCCGCAAACGCGCAAGGAAGATCCGGCGGTGCTCGCCGACCACGCAGCCCGCCTGATCGCCGCCTTGGGCGGCGATCGCGGCTAGAGCCCGTTCCGATTGAATCGGAACGGGCTAGCTCTTTGTTTTGACGCGTTTTCTTAACGCGAACCGAGGGCAACTTCGCTTGAAAGCGCTCTCATCAGCTCAGACGCCGAGATAACGCTGCAGCAGCTCGGGCCGCGCCTTGAGCTCTTCGGACGCGCCCTCGTGCACGATGTGGCCGTTGTTGATGATGTAGATCCGCTGCGCCAGCGCCAGCGTCGCCGCCAGGTTCTGCTCGACGAGGACGATGGTCTGGCCGCTGGCGGCAAGATCCCGGCATGCCTTCACCAGGTCGCGAACGATCACCGGCGCCAGTCCCTCGAACGGCTCGTCCAGCAGAACGATCTTGGGATCGCGCACCAGCGCGCGCGCGATCGCAAGCATCTGCTGCTCGCCGCCCGACAGTTCGGTGCCGCGGTTGTCGCGCCGTTCCTTCAGGCGGGGAAACATCTCGTAGATGCGGTCCAGCGGCCAGCGTTTGTCGGCCGTGATGCCGGCGATCACGATGTTCTCTTCCACGCTGAGGCTGCCGAAGATGCGGCGCTCCTCGTGCACCAGCTGCATGCCATGCTGCGCGATCTTGTGACTGCGCTGCCCCGCGACATCCTTGCCGTCGAGGATGACGCGGCCGCTGCGCGGCGTGACCACGCCCATCAGGCTCTTCAGCGTGGTGCTCTTGCCGGCGCCGTTACGGCCGAGCAGCGCGACCACCTCGTGACGCTCCACCCGCATCCCGACGTCGAACAGGATGTGGGAATCGCCGTAATAGCTGTTCAGGCCATCCACTTCGATCAGGCTCATGCCGCGATCTCTCCATGGATGCCGCCGAGATAGGCTTCCTGCACCGCCGGGCTCGACTTGATCTCCTCGGGCGTGCCATGCAACAGCACGCGCCCTTCCTGCAACACCGTGATCCGCTCCACCAGTTCGAACAGCGAATCCATGTCGTGGTCGATGATGATCATGGTCCGGTTGCGCGCGATGGACCTGAGCAGCTTCACCGTCTCCACCCGCTCGCGCGGGCTCATGCCGGCAAGAGGCTCGTCGAGCAGCAGCAGGCGCGGCGACGTAGCGAGCGCAAGCCCGATCTCCAGCCGGCGTTTCTCGCCATAGGCAAGCTTGGAGACCGGCGTGTCCGCGCGCGCAGTCAAATTGACCATCGCGAGCGTCTCATCCACCTGCGCGGTCAGCCCCTTCACGTTGTTCAGGCTCTTGAACAGGTCGAGACGGAAATTGCCGCGCAGCCGCGCCAGCGCGGCGATCACGATGTTCTCCCGCACCGTGAGGCCGAGGAACAGCTGATTGACCTGATAGCTCTTGGTGAGGCCGAGCTGGCAAACCTGCGTCACGCTCAGCCCGGTGATGTCGCTGCCCGTCGAAGATGATCTGGCCGGAGCTCGGCGCGATTTCGCAGGTCAGCATCTTGAAGAAGGTCGACTTGCCGGCGCCGTTCGGTCCGATGATGCCGCGAAGCTCGCCATGGTTGACGCTGAACTCGATATCGCTGTTCGCCACAAGGCCGCCATAGCGCTTGGTCAGCGCGCTGGCCTGCAGGATTGGCCCGGATGGAGCAGGAGCAACGGCGGGTTCGGCAGCGACAGACGCGGTCACAGGCGCACCGGTCCCGCTGACCGCAATTGGCTCTGCCTCGGCAGGTGCCTCGTCCTCGGCTTTACGGCTCTTGCCGGTGATCAGGTGATACAGGTCGACCAGGCCGCCGATGATGCCGCCACGCAGGAAGCAGACCAGGAGCACGAATACCAGGCCAAGCACCAGCTTCCAGGCCGCGCCGAGCCCCAGGGCCTGCTGCAGAAAATCCTGCAGGAATAGCCAGACCGCAGCGCCGACCAGCGGACCGAACAGGGTCGCACGGCCGCCGATCGCGGTCTGCATCACCAGCTGGCCCGAGGTATCGAAGGTAAAAGCATCAGGCGGCATGAAGGCCTGCAGGACGCCGAGAAGACCGCCGGCCAGCCCGGCAAAGGCAGCCGCGATCACGAAGGCGGTGAGCTTGTAGCCATGGATGTTGTGGCCGACCGCCACCGCGCGCAGCGGGTTGTCCCGGATGGCGTTGAAGATGACACCGACCGGCGAGCGCACGATCCGCAGCGCGATGACCACGCCGATGAAATAGCAGAATGCGATGAACGTGTAGAGATGCCAGCCGCCGGAGAAGTTCAGCGTCGTGAAACCGAGATTGAAGCTCGGCGTCGGCACGCCCGGCAGGCCGTTTTCGCCGCCGGTGAAGTCGGACAGCGGATTGAACTCGACGAAGAAGAACACTTCGGCGATCGCGACCGTGATCATCGCGAAGTAGATGCCGGTGCGGCGCAGTGCCACCAGACCGACGAGATAGCCGGTCGCGGCGGCGGCGATCATGCCGATGATCAGCGCGCCGACCACGCTGCTGAAGCCGGTGCGGGTCAACAGATAGGCGGCGACGAAGCCGCCGGTCCCGTAGAACGCCGACTGGCCGAACGACAGCAGGCCCGTGAAGCCGAACAGGATGTCGAAGCCGAGGCCGAACAGGCCCCAGACCAGGATGCGGTTCACCGTGTTCGGCGCGAAGCCGAGATAAGGCAGGATGAAGGGCGCCACGATCAACCCGACGGCGGTCAGGATCTCGATCAGGAAAGGGCGTCGGCTCAGCATGGGATCAAGACCTTCATTCGCGCCCGGCCATGCCGAGCAGACCATGCGGACGCACCACCAGCACCAGCGTCATGGCTGCAAACAGCATCACATAGGCATAACCGGGATTGAACATCGAGGTCACGCTGATGATCTCACCCGCAATCAGACCGCCCAGGATCGCTCCCGGGAACGATCCGACACCGCCGATCACCACCACCACGAAGGTCTCGACCAGGATGTCGTCGCCCATCCCAGGCGTCAGCGACACCACCGGCGCATTGATGATGCCGGCAAAGCCGGCCGCCATCGCCCCGATGCCGAACACGACCATGAAGACGCGGTAGACGTTGATCCCGAGCGAATCCACCATCACGGAATCTTCGATGCCTGCGCGCACGATCATGCCGAGCCGCGTGCGGTAGAGCACGAGAAACAGCGCGCCGAGCGCAATGGCGACGATACCGACCACCGCCAGGCGGTAGGTCGGATAGAACATGAAACCGAGATTGGTGATGCCCTGAAACAGCGACGGCGGCGGCACCATCTGCGACTGGCTCGAGAAGATCAGGCGGATCACCTCGACGAAGCAGATGCTCAGTCCGAAGGTGACGAGCAGCTGGTCCTCATGCGGCCGGTTGTAGAAATGGCGGATGATGACGCGCTCCATGAGCAGCCCGAGCACCATCACGAACAGCGAGCCGGCGATCACCGCGAGCAGGAACGACTGGGTGTACTGGTAGGCGACCAGGCCCGCATAGCCGCCGATCATGAACATCGCGCCATGCGCGAGGTTCAGGACGCCGAGCGTGCCATAGATGATCGTCAGCCCCGAGCTGATCAGGGCAAGCAGAGCCCCGAGCGCCAGCCCGTTGAATAGCTGTGAGATGAGGTTGGGCCAACTGATCATCCAGAGGCAGCCTGTCCTGGTAAGGGGATGTGGTTACTTGTACGCACAAAAAGCCGACGCCGCAGCATCATCAGCCGCGGCGTCCGCTCATGCGTCAGCACTCAGGTGTAGTCGCCGAGATGACAGCCGAACGCGTCGGGCTTCTGCATCAGACCTTCGCCCGGGACGATCTCGACGACCTCCCAGTAGTCCTCCTTGCCCTTCATGTCCTTTTCCATCTTGCCCTTGACGATGATCACCGGACGCACGCACTGATGATCTTCGGGGCGGTAGTGCACATCGCCGACCAGCGAGGGAATGGTCTCGCCCTTTTCGTAGGTCTTGATGACGTCAGGCGGATAGAAGCTGCCCGCCTCCTCGACCATGCGCGCCCAATGGGCGAAGCTGACATAGGCGTTCTCGGCGCCCCATTCCGGCTTGTAGCCGTACTTCTTCTCGAAGGCGTCGTTGAACATCTTGGCGAGCGGGTACTTGTCCTCCAGCGTCCACCAATAGTCGGTGGCCGCGTAGACGCCCTGCATCAGGCCGTTGGTCTCGCGCGCGATGAAAGGCACCTGGTACGGCACCACGAGCTTCATCTTGTCCAGCACGCCGAACTGCTTGGCCTGCTGCGTCGAGAGCACGGCGTCATGCCCCCAGTTGACGTTGATGAGGAAGTCGGCCCCGGAGTTCGCGACGTTGAGAAGATACGACGAATAATCCGGCGCGCCGAGCGGAGCGACCTGGTTGGTCGCGGTGGTCCAGCCTGCCGTCGCCAGGAAGTCCTGCATGGATTTGGTGACGGTGTGGCCGTAGGTGTAGTCGGGCGTCAGATAGGCGGCCTTCTTGTTCTTGCCGAAGGTCTTGACGAGCACGGGGCCGATGGCGGCGGCGGCGGTCTGGCCGAAGAAGTTCTGGCGGAAGCCGTAGCGGACGCAATCCTTGCCGGTGGTGTCGTTGGAGCCGGAGATGCCGCACACGAACAGCACGTGCTCGCGCTGCGCGAGCTTGTTGAGCGCGACGGCCACCGCACTCGAGGTGCCGCCGGTGATCATGATGGCCTTGTTCTCGCTGATGAAGCGCTGCTGGGCCTGCACGGCCTCGTTCGGCTTCGCGGCGGAGTTGGCGACGCCGTATTTCAGCTCCTTGCCGAGCACGCCCTTGGTGGTCTTGGGCGAGATCTTCTTGATCAGCTCGTGGCCGGAATTGATGTGCTCGATCGCAAGCTCGTAGCCCTTGAGCTCGTCTTCGCCTTGCACCGCATAGGTGCCGGTGCGCGGCACCGAGATGCCGATGAACGCGGTAGAGCCGGACACACCTGCCGGATAGGTGCCGATTGCCGGCTTGTCATCGGCGAGGGCCAGCGTTGGCAGGAATGAGCTGCCGACAATGCCGGCACTGCCCTGCAGCAGGCGACGGCGCGAGATGCCGAAGTTCAATCCGCCATCGATCAGGGTTTTCTTCATGTCGACGACATCCTCCCAAAAATTGTTTTATCCAGAACCGGCCGGCGCGACCGGACGTGAGAATGTGCGGCCCTGGTTTCATCCAGACTTCCTCGAGAGTATCGTCCTCTGTCAATCTGACCTTTGGTCGAATACGTTGTTTTCCCGGGAAAAATATATCGTAATACGATATGTCTCGGCGCTTTTGATGATGACTTCGTGACTGTCTGCGCACAGCCTGAAGCACCGCACAGACGCGATGACAGCAACACAGCCCTTCGGTGCGCTCGGAAAATATCAGGTGGATGAGCCTGACCGACGGCCTCGGTCGACCGCGAGGTCGTTTGCCGCTCTCTTCGATCAGGTCGGCCTGTGCCGCGCGGCCTGCTACTTTCGTCTACGACCGGCAGAGAGTGACGAAAGGCCGGTTCAAACAGGCACGAAACGTCACCGGCAGACGCCGAGAAGCCCCTTCACGGCGTCAACGCGAATCAGCAAATTGCCTCCAAGTCGGTCCGGCGTCTAAGCGACCGTCGACAAAGCGGCACATCGCGCTGACGCCCTATGAAGACGGCCGTGTGCCGGCGTGAGAAGCTAATCGAACCGATGTCCGACCATGCGCCCGATCTCCGCAAAAACGGCTTGCAGCTGCGGGGGAGTCGGCGCACCTCCCTGCGTATAGGCACAGATCAGCACCGGGCCGCCCGAATGAGGCCATGCCAAGGCGATGTCGCCGGAGGCGTCCTTGCCGTTGTTGCCCGTCTTGTCGGCGATCTTCCAGCCGCCCGGCAGGCCACCGCGCAGCCGGTTGTCGCCGGTCTTGCAATCCACCATCCAGGTGGTGAGTTGGTCGCGCGACGCGACGGACAGCACATTGCCGAGCACGAAGCGCCGCAAATTGCCCGCCATCGCCGCGGGTGTGGTGGTGTCGTTCGGATCACCGGGCGGAGAGCGGTTGAGCATCGGCTCGTTGTGGTCGAGACGCGTGACGTCATCTCCGGTTGCCCGCCAGAATGCGGTCAGGCTCGGCTGGACCACCGACGCGTGCCAGCAACAAATTGGCGCAAGTGTTATCGCTGAGTTCCACGCTCGCCTTGCACATCTCGGCGACCGACAAAGTCGCCTCCTTCCGCTCGCCGAGATTTTGTCGCGCCACGGGTGCGTAGTCGAGCAGATCGTTCGGCCCGTAGCTGATCATGGCGTCGAGATGATCCTGGCCGCGATCGACCCGCGACAGCACGAAGGCGGCGAGCGAGGCCTTGAAGCTGCTGCACATCACGAAGCGTTCGTCGGCGCGCCAAGTGATCTTCGCGCCGGTCGCGAGGTTTTCAGCATAAAGCCCGATGCGGCCGCCGGTGTCCCGCTCGTAGGTCTGGAGAGCGCCCGATGTGTCATGGGCCTTGTCCTGGGCCTGTTCCTGGTTCTTGTTCTGGGCCTTCGCCAGCACCGGCCAGACAATCAGTCCGGAGCCGGCGGCAAGCAAACTGCGTCGATCGATAGTCATGTGACATCCTTTGGAATTTCTGCGGGCCGATTTTCTGCTTCGCCTGCTCGCGATTGACAAACGATGGTTTCTGAGGACATCCATAAGAAAAACTTGGATCAAACGTGCCCCGCCAAGCTCCCACCGTTTCTCGCCTGCCGATGAACGCGCTCCGCTCATTCGAGGCGGCTGCGCGGCATCTGAGCCTGACCAAGGCCGGCCTCGAACTGCGCGTGTCGCAGGCCGCCGTCAGCCAGCAAGTGCGGATTTTGGAAGACAGTTTAGGTGTAACACTGTTCCGGCGCGTTCCTCGCGGGCTTGCCCTGACCGAGGAAGGCGAAGCGCTGCTGCCCGCGATCTCTGATGCGTTTGGTCGCATCAACCAGGTCCTGGACCGGTTCGAAAACGGCCGCATGCGCGAGATGTTGACCATCGGTGCGGTCGGAACGTTTGCGTCCGCCTGGCTGCTCCAGCGGCTCGGCGACTTCAACCGGAGCCATCCTCACATCGACGTCAGGGTCTTTGCGAACAACAATCGCGTGGACCTCGTCGGCGAAGGACTGGACTACGCCATCCGGTTTGGCGACGGCGCATGGCATGGAACGAGCGCGGAGCGTCTGGTCGATGCGCTTTTCACGCCGATGTGCGCCCCGGCCATCGCGAAGCGGCTCAGAATTCCGGCCGACCTCCATCGCGAGGTGCTGTTGCGTTCCTATCGGCCCGGCGAATGGGCGCAATGGTTCGAGGCGGCCAACTGCAAGCAGCCGCGAATGACCGGCCCGATCTTCGATTCGTCGGTCTCGCTCGCGCACGCCGCCGCCCAAGGCGGCGGCGTCGCGCTGCTGCCGGTCGCCCTGTTTTCGTATGACGTATCGCGCAAACGACTGGTGTGCCCCTATGACACCCAAGTCTATCTCGGATCATATTGGTTGACATCGTTGAAGTCGAAACACGTTTCGCCCGCGATGCAGGCGTTCCGGGACTGGCTGCTGGCCGAAAGCACGAAAGCTAGACCGCGTGCCCTCAAGCCGAAGCCGGCTCGTGCTGCCCGCCGAGCGTAAGCCGCGCGAGCACCTGGCTGAAGGATTCTTTTCCGTCGCCTCATAATCGAGATGTGTGATGATGTCGTTGGCCGCGACGTTATCTAGGTCGTATGTATTATCAATGCATCTTCCACGGAGGCCCGACTGTGGACCAGTCAGAGAAATATCGCACATTCTTTGCCAAGCTGATTTGCACCGTCGCCAAGCTCGAGGACCCGCGCGTTGAAGAAGCCTTTCGCACGGTCGAGCGCGAGCCCTTTGCCGGGCCAGGGCCGTGGTGGCTGGACCTCGGCGGCCATCCGTACGTGCAGACACCCGATGACGATCCGGCGTTCCTGTATCAAAACCTGCTTCTGGCGCTGGACCACGAGCGCGGCATCAACATCGGTCAGCCCAGCGCCCACGCCTGCTGGCTCGGAGCCTGCGACATCAAGCACAACGAGACCGTTGTGCAGATCGGAGCCGGCAGCGGCTACTACACGGCCATCCTTGCGCATCTGGTCGGTCCCGGCGGCCGAGTCTACGCCTATGAGATCGACACGACACTGGCGCAGCGCGCTCGCGAAAATCTTCGAGATCTTCATCAGGTCGAGCTGCGCATGCAATCGGGCGTCGCGCCGGATCTGCCACAAGCCGATCTGATCTACGTCTGCGCCGGAGCTGCGCAACCAAGCCGAATGTGGCTCGATGCGCTGCGGTCCGAAGGGCGGTTGTTGTTCCCCCTGGCGCCGAAAGGCGTCTTCGGAGGCATGTTGCTCATCAAGCGTCCCGAGCAAGGCACAGCGTGGCCAGCGCGATTCGTCACGCGTGCCGCATTCATCGGCTGCGCCGGTCTCCAGGATGAGGAAATGGGCCGTCGTCTGACAGCGGCGTTTTCGAAAGATTGGGATCGGGTGCGTTCGCTCCGGCTCGACGAACCACCCGATGACACCTGCTGGTTTGCCGGCGACGGTTGGTGGCTTTCGACAGCGGATGCCTGACAATCCGACGGCGCGCGACAATGGATACCGCCGAAACACCTCGGCGCGCATGACAGGCTGCGGGTGCGAGCCGATTTGCGCGATGGCCGCCTGTCCGCCCCGACCTGACGGTGGCCGATGGCGCCAATAATTTCTTGCGAGAATCAAGGAACAAACTCCCGAACCAGGAGTATTGGTTGAGGGACGCCCTTGGATCCATGCGACGGCCCTGTTTGGTAGTGCGCCACATCCCGTGGACTTTTGGTGCCCAATTGCGTGTTCGACGAAACGGATCTGAGCCCATGATCGATCGCCGGACGCTTCGGGGTATCGTTTCCGCCACACTGATGGTCGCCGTCACGCTCGGCGCAGCGACGACCGCTTCCTTTTGCCAGACGCCGCGCAAGCAGGAAGCTCCCGATAAGGACGCCACCGATGTCTCCTTCGGCCGCTTCACCGCCGGACTGGTCACCGGCACGCCACAAAGCACCGAATTCGCCATCGCCCAGGACATCGCGACCACGCTGGCGGCCAATCAGGAGAGCGGTCCGCACGGCGAGGTGGCGCTTCGCGTGTTGCCCATGGTCGGAAACGGCGGCAGGCGGAACCTGCTCGACGTATTGACGCTGCCCGGCGCCGACATGGCCATCGTGCCGATCGTGCTCGCGAACCGGCTGCGAGACGGAAGGACCGTCGGCGATATCAGCAGCAAGCTCGTCTACATCGCTCCCCTGTTTCCGCTGCAATTCCATCTTCTGGCGCGCGCCGAGGTCAAGGGTCTGTCGGACCTCGCCGGCAAGACGATCAGTCTGGGCGAGGAAGGCAGCGCATCGGCAGTGTTGGGCCTGGAGGTCTTGAACGCCCTCGACCTCAAGGCCAACACGGTCAATATGGGTCTGCAGGCGGCGCTGGATGGCATGCGCAAGGGCGACATCGCAGCGGCTCTTATTGTCTCAGCCAAGCCGATCGAGACCTTGGCGCCATTCGCGCAGTTCTCCGCCTTGCGCCTGATCCCGATTCCCTACTCGCGCTCCCTGGGGGACGAATATCAGCAAGCGACCATCACCCACGCCGACTACCCGACCATCCTTGGCGTCGACGAGAACGTTCCGACGATCGCCGTTCGCGCCGCACTCTTCGCCTATAATTGGCCCAAGCGCAGCAGCCGATACGCTCTCATGGACAATTTCGTCCAGACTTTCTTTGCCCGCTTTCCGGACTTTCTCACCGGCGCCCGTCATCCCGCCTGGCACCAGGTAAATCTTGCCGACACGGTGGCGGGATGGAAACGATTTCGAGCCCGCCGAACGCTGGCTCAAGAGGCATTCCGGCGGCATTGTCAGCGTCCCCGAACCGACGACGACGGGTGAGGCCCCCTCGCGCAGCCCCCTATTCCCTAGCCTTCGCGGCACCAGCGACGCGAAGCCCGACAACGCCTACGGCGTCCACGAGCGCGCCAAGTAGAACATGATCTGGAAAACTGGACTCCGGTTTCCCTCGCGACGAACGCCGAAGGCATTGGCGCGGAGATCATACGCGAACAAAGAGATGAAATCACAATGTCTGGGGAGACTTCGATGCACCGTCTGATGGTTGCTGCCGCGCTGTCGGCATTATCGGCCACTTCGCTCGCCACAGCGCCGGGATTCGCGCAATCGACTCAATCAGCCTTTCCGCCAGCCGCCTACGGTCAGCCTCCGCAAACTGAATCTCATGCCTCCCCCCTACACCGGCCGATGACGATCGCGCGGCCCCAACCGCAACACCACCGGCGCCAGATTGTGCGCAAGCATCACGCCGTCCACCGCGTACGGCGCGAGAAACCCAGGCAGGACAATGTGCAGGCCATCGCCGTCGAGCAAGGATACAAAAAGGTCAGCGACCTCGTGCATTTCCCGGATTTCTTTCCAGGCCTCGGCATCATCTACGTCAAGCCTGATACCCTGCCATTGGGGCCGTTCCTCTGCTTCGACCGTCAGCGGAAACTGGTGGCGACCGTTTACATGGTCCCCATCAAGGACATCGACGATCACAAGACCTTCGAAGGCACCGCGCCCGCCTTCGCACCAAAGGTCGACCACACGACGATGTATTTCAACGGCGGCCATCCCGGCGTGGACATGCCACATTACCACATCGTGCTGTGGCATGTGAGCAAGGAGGGGGAACAGCGGGTCGCACGATGATTATCAGGACCCGACGCGGAATGCTTCTCAAGCGCCGCCGCTCGTGGCTGAAGGCGCTCGTCTTGTCGGCACAACATCGGGTTGGTAACGTTCCTATCATTCGGTGAGCATGAGGGGAAAGCTGGTGCTCCACCAGCGTTTCCATCATCAAACCCGCGGACCCGTCTCAGCCCTGCGCTTGATCTCGCGGGGCTGACCGGGAAACGCATCGCCGTCTCATCGTCGAGCTCGCCGATCGCGCGATAGGCCACCGAGGCCGCCGAAACGCCAACCGGCCGGCGCCTTTACCGAAAATTCACCAAACCAACTTTAAGTCCCAGGAGGCATGGTTTGGTGAAATATGAATCGTCACGAGCGCCGGGCGACCGAGAAGAGCGCCCCGTCCACATCCGGCGCTCCCGATGAATCCCAACTGACAGCCGCGATCATCGCGGCCATGCGCGACGGGAACATCCTGACCGCGCAGGCCCTCTGCCGGCAGGCCCTTGAAGCAAATCCTGATGATCCCGAGCGCCTGATCTTGATGGCGCTGGTCTGCTTCAACGCAGGCCAATTCGACCATGCGGTAGAATGGGCGGCACGCGCAATCAGAATAGATCCTAGGCCCGACTATCTGACGACGCTTGGCACCGCTTTATTGAACGCCGGTCGGCGCGATGAGGCCGCGAGCGTGTTCGACAAGGCGGTCCAGCTCAAGCCGGAGGATGCGGGGCTGTGGAGCAACCTCGGTGATGCGCTGGTCGCAGTCGGACGCTGCGCTGAGGCCATTTTGTGCTTCAGGCGGACGTTCGAGCTCGACCCGCAGCGCGGGAATGCGGCCTTCAAGGCCGGCGGGCTCCTGCGCGAGATGGGGCAGCACGATGAAGCTCTCGCTTGTTTCGATGCGTCCAGCAGGCTTCAGCCGGGCCATTCGCCGACCCTGCAGCTGCGCGCGCTCACGCTCGATGCTCTCGGCCGCCATGAGGAAGCCCTGCACGACAATCTGCGCGCAGCTGAATTGGAGCCGGACAATCCTGCCGTCTTGAACGGTGTGGGCTATGATTTGATGCAGTTCGGTCGTCATGCCGAGGCGCTGCGTTGGTTGGATCGGGCACTCCAGGTTCAGCCGGACTACGTCAAGGCCATTCACAACAAGGCGCTGTCGCTGTTCCAGCTCAACCGCCTCGACGAAGCGCGCGTCGTCTTTGAAAGATTGATGGACGTAGACGGTCAGAACCCCGAGGCCATCTGGGATTTTGCGCTGCTGCAAATGATCACGGGCGATTTCGAGGCCGGTTGGGCCGGACGCGAAGCGCGTTTCAACCTGCCCTCGGTGACGGTCCGTTATCCGCAATTCGATCAGCCGCGGTGGCACGGGCACGAGCCGCTCGAAGGAAAGACTGTTCTACTCTATGCCGACGAAGGCATCGGAGATTCGATCCAGTTCGCGCGCTATGCGCCGATGGTCGCGCAGCTCGGTGCGCGCGTGGTGCTGGTGGTCGAGCAAGCGGTTCGCCCTCTGCTAACGGACCTGTCCGGCGTCGCAGCATGCCTGTCGAAGTCGGATCCTCTGCCGCCGTTCGATTTCCATTGTCCGATCTGCAGTTTGCCGCTGGCGTTCCGCACTCGCCTCAACACGATCCCGGCTGCGCGATCCTATTTGCCGGCTCCCTCACCGGATCGCATTCTTACCTGGGACGAGCGGCTCGGCGCCCACGATCGGCTGCGGGTGGGACTGGTCTGGTCCGGCAATCCCAATCACAGCAATGACCGCAACCGGTCGATGCCAATCAGCGTCTTGATGCCGCTCATGGACGTCGATGCGACCTTCATCAGCCTGCAGCGTGACCCACGGCAAGCGGACAGGACGGCGCTCGCGAACAGTGGAATCGTCGACCTGACGTCGTATCTGACAGACTTTGTCGAGACCGCAGCGCTGGTCTCGTGCCTGGACCTGGTGATCACGGTCGATACCAGCGTCGCACACCTTGCGGGCGGCCTTGGCCGGCCGACCTGGATTCTGCTGCCATTTGCGCCGGACTTTCGCTGGCTGACGGAGCGCTCCGATAGTCCCTGGTACCCATCGGTCCGCCTGTTCCGGCAGACCGAGACGCGGGACTATGCCGACGTCATCGCGCGCGTTCGTTCCGAATTGCTGTCGGCCGCAGAGCAAGCCAAGAATTCTGAATCCGTCTGACACGGCGCGCGCCTTGCTCCTGCACGCAGTAATACTGATGCCGGCTTCCGTCAGAATAACCGCAGCTGATTTGCCCGACGGTGCGCCCTTTCGCGTCCTGGGCCTCGCCCGTTTTGCTAAAACCGCGCTCGATTGCTGTGCGCCGAAAAACTCATTTCAGCAGCGGCTTCAATGCCATCACGCAGGGCGGCCGTTTCGGGTCGAATATTTTACTTTCGCTTTTTCGGAAATCGTGCTTCATAGTTGCGTCCCGCCTCACTGAGGGGGCGTACGCGTCGTCACGGACGTCGAGTGCGGGATGCGATGGACGCTGTGGGTTGCGCTGGACGAGCGCACTTGCGCGGACGGCGAAGTCGTGTGGTCCTGGCATTCCGGTGCTAATGCCTGCGCAATGCGCTGACAGCGCATTGTCGCAAACGGGGGCAATCAAGCCGGTCCCCGGGGAGATCACGTATAAGCCGTAACCCATCGCGCAGGGAAGGCCGGGATGCACCGGCCAAACCTGTGGTTCCTGCCCCGTGCTCTTCTTCACGCACGGGGGCCATGGGTGCGGCCAGCACCCGGCCTTCCCTGCGCCCTCTCTTCGTCGAGGGCGGATCGATGCGCATCACTCGGACGCTGATCGCGTCGCGAGAACGATGACGTGCAGTTACCCGTCATGAGACGAACAATGACGAATGCGCGTGACGACGACGTCCATCTAGAACTTTCCGAGGGCCTTCAACACGCGCGCCGGCGTGATCGGAATTGCGTTGATCGAGGCAGCGAACGGCGCCAACGCGTCGTTGACGGCGTTGAGCACGCAGGCCGAGGCCGCGGCGGTGCCCGCCTCCCCGCATCCCTTGGCGCCGAGCACGGTGTCCATGGTCAACGTCTCCACATGGTCGATGACGATGTCGGGCATCTCCACCGGCATCGGCACCAGATAGTCGACCAGCGAGCCGTTGAGCAGCTGCCCGGTCTCGCCATAGCGGCACTCCTCGAACAGCGCCGCACCGAGCCCCTGCACGACGCCGCCGCGCATCTGCTCGTCGACCAGCATCGGATTGATGATGCGGCCGCAATCCTCGACCACGAAATGCTTCAAGAGCTTGATGAAGCCGGTCTCGACATCGATCTCCAGATGACAGCCCTGGATGCCGTTGGTGAAGGCGAAGGGATAACCCTGCGGCGCGAAATGGTGACTGACGGTGAACTGCGGCTGGGTGCCGGGCGGCAAGGTGTCGGAGCGGAAATAGGCGATGCGTGCGATCTCGGAGACTGGCACGCGCTGCTGCCGCGTGGCCGCATCGACGATCTCGCCGTCGATGATATCGAGCGCGGACGGCTGCTCCTGCAGCACGAGGGCCGCGATCTCCAGAATATTGGCCTTGAGCACACGCGCGGCCTGCAGCGCGGTCTCGCCGCCGATGCCGGCGCCGCGGCAGGCCCAGGTAGCGCCGCCATGCGGAGTCGCCTCGGTATCGCCGGTGATGATCTTGATGTGCTCCTGCGCAATCCCGAGCTGGTCGGCCACGATCTGGCTGATAACGGTCTCGGTGCCCTGCCCTTGCTCGGTCACCGAGATCGCGCAGCGCACTTCGCCGGAAGGCGTCAGGCTCAAGGTCGCACCGTCCTGCGAGGAGATGTGCGCGCCGCCGACGCCGTAGAAGGCCGGGCCCGGATTGGTGATCTCGACGAAGCTGGCGATGCCGATGCCGCGATGGACGCCGTGCTGCCGCAGCGCCATCTGCTCGGCGCGCAGCGCGTCATAGTTCATCATGTCGCGCAGCCGCTGCAGGCAGACCTGGTGCGACAGCGCCTCGAACCTGTAGCCGCCTGGCGATGCCAACGGATAGGCATCATCGGCGATCAGATTCTGCGCACGGATCTCGAACGGATCGCGCCCCACTTTGCGGGCGGCGAAATCGACCATCCGTTCGGTGACGGCGCAGGCAATGGGATGGCCAACGGCGCGGTACTGGCTGGTCTGCACCTTATGCTGGAAGATGACCTCCAGCGCGGCGCGATAGCTCTTGAAGCGATAGGGCGCGCCGATCAGGCGGATGACCTGGTTGCCCTCGACCACGCTGGTGCGCGGATAAGTCGAGAACGCACCGATTGCGGTGACGTCGTGCACATCCATGGCGAGGATCTCGCCGCGCTCGTCCAGCGCCATGCGGGCGCGCACGCGATGGTCGCGGGCATGGATGTCGGACACGAAGGACTCGATGCGGTCGGCGACGAATTTCACCGGGCGCCGCAGCAGGATCGACAGCCCGATCACCGCCATGTCCTCGTGATAGACGTGCAGCTTCATCCCGAACGAGCCGCCGATGTCGGGCGCAATGACGCGCACCCGCGCTTCCGGGATGCCGTAGTGGCGCGCATAGAGATCCTGGAATTGATACGGCGTCTGCGTCGCGTGATGTACGGTCAGCATGCCGGCTTCCGGCTCATAGTCCGCGATGATCGCGCGCGGCTCCAAGGTCACCGCGGTGTGGCGACCGAAGCTGAATTCTTCTTCCAGCACATGGGTCGCGCGAGCAAAGGCATCATCGACGCCGCCGCTGTCGAGCTGGCTCTTGAAGCAGAGATTGCTGTGACCGGCAGGGTTGACCAGCGCCGTACCGGGTTTTCGCGCCGCGTCGAGGTCGACCACCGCGGGCAACTCCTCGTAGTCGACCGAGATCCGCTCCAGCGCGTCCTCGGCCAGCGCCCGGCTCTCGGCGACGACGGCGACCACCGCCTGTCCCGCCCACACCGCGCGCTCCAGCGGCAGCGGCAGTTGCGGCTCAGAAATCATGCCCTTGAAATGATCGAGCGTGCCTGTCCACGGCGCGCAGATTTTTGCGAGATCGGCGCCGGTGGCGACCAGGTACACGCCCTCGCATGCGCGCGCCGCCTTCGCGTCGATCGCAACGATCCGCGCATGCGCATACGGGCTGCGCAGGAACGCCGCATGCAGCATGCGCGGCAGCTTGATGTCGGTGACATAGCGCCCGCGCCCCGCCAGCAGCCGCTTGGCGTTCGGCCGTGGCACCGAGCGGCCGATATAGGAGTTCGGGCGGTCGAGCGAGGTGAGCGGCGCGGTCATCGCGAACTATCCTTCGGCATGGCCGCTGCGCGCTGCTGCCGCGGCGGCGATGGCGTCGACGATCGCCTCATAGCCGGTGCAGCGGCAGTAATTGCCCGACAGCGCATCGCGGATGTCAGCGCGGCTCGGCGCAGCATTGTGGGACAGCAGCTCGTGCGCGTTGATCAGCATGCCCGGCGTACAGAAACCGCATTGCAACGCGTTGCGGCGGTGGAATTCGGCCTGCAGATCGGCAATCGCGCCGCTCTCGGCCAGCCCTTCGATGGTGTCGATAACAGCGCCGTCGGCCTGCACCGCGAACATCAGGCAGGCATGCGCGGCACGACCATCGAGCAGCACCAGGCAGGCAGCGCAGGCGCCCATCTCGCAGCCGGCATGGGTCCCGGTCAGCTCCAGCTGAGTGCGCAGGCAATCCAGCAGCGTGTCGCGCGGCGCCACCTCGCAGGCGGTCTTGCGGCCATTGAGCACGAAGCGGACCCGGACGGTCTCATCCGCATCGCCGGAGCCGAATGATGTATCTGTTACACTCATGCGCTCCCTCCCATGCGCTCCAGCAGGCGGCCGAGCAGCACGCGAGCCAGATGCAGCCGCATCGCCGACGGTACCTCGTCGCTCTCGGGCGGCGCGAGATCAACCTCCAGCGCCGCCTGCGCAGCCGCGATCCGCGCCGTGTCGAGCACATGACCGTTCAGCACGTCTTCGGCATTTTTCGCGCGGGTCGGCACATTGCCGACCGCGAAGAAAGCAATACGGATCGCAGAGATTTGTGCCTTGTCGCAGGACGCGATCATGCCGCAGCCGACCAGCGCATAGTCGCCGCGCCGGCGGGCCATTTCGTCGAAGGCGATGCGCTGGTTATCTTTGAACAGCGGCACATGAACGGCGGCAACGAGCTCGCCGGGCGCCAGTGCGGTCTCGAACAGATCGACGAAGAAATCGTCCGCCTTGACGCGTCGCGTGCCGGAGAGACCCAAGATCTCGATCTCGGCATCGAGCGCCAACACCATCGCAGGAAATTCAGATGCGGGATCGGCGAGCGCGATGCTGCCGCCGAGCGTGCCGCGGTTGCGGATGGCCGGATGGGCGATGAAGGGCGCTGCGGCGCGGAGCAGTGGCGCGAATTTGTCGATCAACGGATCGCTCATGACCTCGCAATGGCGGGTCAGCGCGCCGATGCGCAGGCGCTCGCTTTCGCAGCTCACGCCACGCAGCTCCGCAATATGGCTGATGTCGATCAGAAGCTTCGGCGTCTGCAGGCGCAGCGACAGCGTCGGCACCAGGCTCTGGCCGCCGGCAATGAAGCGCGCATCCTCACCGGCCTGTGCATGTGCCGTCAGCGCTTCTTCAACGGTACGCGCACGAAGATAGCTGAAAGCCTTTGCTTTCATCGCCGTCTCCTTGTTCTGCGCCGCTCTCCGGCCGGCCGCTCCGGATTTGTGACCATCCGGTCTCAAAATCCTCGCACACCGGCGCCGGCGGGTCAATCAGAACAGACCATTTGGTCACAAATCGCAGATACGCTACAAGGACGACGAGGGCGTTGCGGTCGACACGACGATGGCCAAGACAACAAAGCGTACAGCGAAAACAAAGCGCACAGCGAAGAAGACGCCGGCGAAACGCAGGACGCGGCCGCCCGCGAAACGCGTCAAAGCGCCCTTGAAGACGACAGCGCCGCGCCGGCGCAACATGCGCGCCGCCGATCGCGAACGGCTGATCGTCGACGAAGCCATCCGATTCTTCGCCGAGCGCGGCTTCGACGGCGAGATGCGCGAGCTCGCGATACGCATGGGCATCGCGCATTCGGCGATCTACCGGCATTTTCCGAGCAAGGAGGCGCTGATCGAGCGCGTTTATCAGGAGGTCTATCTCAGCCGCTGGTCACCCGAGTGGGGCACGCTGATCCGCGATCGCACCCTGCCCTTGGAGGCACGGCTCATCGGCTTCTATCGCAGCTATGTCGCGCATGTGTTCGAATACAATTGGGTGCGGATCTTCGTCTTTTCCGGGATGAAGTCCTTCGGCATCACCGGCCGCTATCTCGACCTTGTCCGCCGCGAGATCATCGAGGCAGCGGCATCCGAGCTGCGCCACGAAGTCGGCCTGCCGGATGTCAGCGTCCGCGCGCTCAGCGAACGCGAGATCGAGATGTTCTGGGGCCTGCACGGCCGCATCTTCTATCTGGCGATCCGCAAGTTCATCTACGAGACGCCGATCCCGCGCGATCTCGATGCGGTCGTGCAGGATGCGGTGATATCGTTCCTTGATGGCGCACGCAGCACGCTGCCAGAGTTGTCAAGCTAAAGAGGTATTCAGATACGGAAACGTCGCTATTTGTCGCGTGATTCGCGGGCCAGGCGCTCCGCTCGCAAGCGCTCGCGGTTGGCATAGAACGCCTTTTGCGCGGCCTCATGCTCGCGCATCGCCTGCTCCGCATCGGCCCTTCGCGCCGCGTCGCGGGCTCGGCGTTGTTCGGGGGTCAGGATTTGGGGTGAACGGTCTGAAATGTTGTCCAGCATGGCCCGATAACGCCGGGCTGCGCCGAAAGTTCCAGATCTCGCGCTTGCGGTCCCGAAACAGGCCCATAATGGGCTCGTGCCACCGGAAACCGTGGCGCGCCACCGCTCTTGACGATCTCCGCGCCCGGGCCGACAAAGGGCTGTGCCAGATTGTCACAGCTCGATTTTCCTGGAGGCAGGCGCGTGAGACATGTCGACGCCGCGATCATGTTCGTCAGCCTTTGGCTGCTGGCGTCCATGTTGATCGACGCGGTGACGCCGAAGGAGTTCAGCGTCTACCTGATCGGCGCCGCGATCGCCCCGGCGACCGCGATCTCGGCTGCGCTTTATTGGCTGCGGGTGCCGAAGCTCGATTTTGCGGTGGCGTTTGCCACCGTCTGGATGGTTTCCGGCATGGTGCTCGAGATGATCACGCCTGCCCCGCTGTCGTCCCTGGCGTTGATCGTCGCCGTGGCGCCGCTGTTGATCGTCGGCATCGTGATCAACGTGCTGGGGCGGCGCCCGACGAAGCGGCTGCCCGTGCGGGATTCGCGCTCGGCAACCTCCTGACGTCAGGTCGATCCTCCTCCGCCTTCTGCGAGGGCGGCAGGAAAACCGGAAAGATCGGACCAGAGCTCGCCGGGCTCCTCCAGGCCGATACTCAAACGGACCACCTGCTCCGCCGGATTCCATGGCCGCACGCTTCGATCCGGCGCGATGACCATCGATGCGGTGCATCCTTGCGAGCTCGCCGATTCCTGGGTCGATGAATGCCCGCTGAACTTTAGACGCCTATTATCAACGATCTCGGGTTGCGGAACATGGTATCATACTGCTGGTTGCTCGCCCGTAGAAGCTCGGAATGTCTCAGTTTCCGCGCGCGCTTTAACTGCCCCGAAACCCTCTCTGTTAAATGATGCACATCATTTTTCGGTGCGTGCGGCCACCATCGTCTGCCTTGCTTCGCAACCATGTTGTCGGTTGTTGTCCGTGCGTACCAGCGCGAGTAGCCACGCTGAATTTACAGATAGATGAAAGTCTAACGGAGGAATCATTGTTGTTCCGCGCAAACTCACGTTCGAATGGCGAATCCGAGCTCATCGCTATCAATCGCGCCCTTGCTGTCATCGAGTTCAAGCTTGACGGGACCATCATCACCGCAAACAAGAATTTCCTCAACGCGCTCGGCTACCGGCTCGACGAGATCCAGGGCAAGCATCACTCGATGTTCGTGCCACGCGACCAGCGCGACAGCGCCGAGTATCGCGCTTTCTGGGCCGCATTGAACCGCGCCGAGCCCCAGGCGGGCGAGTTCAAACGCGTCACCAAAAGCGGTAGCGACGTCTGGATCGAAGCGTCGTATATCCCGGCTCTCGACAGCGCAGGTAAGCCTGCCAAGGTCGTCAAGCTCGCAACCGACATCACGAACAAGAAGCTTCAAAGCATGGCGGACGCGTCGAAGATCGTCGCCATCGACCGCGCCCAGGCTGTGATCGCATTCAATCTCGATGGCACCATCGTGACCGCCAACCAAAACTTTCTGAACGCGATGGGCTATTCGTTGGCCGAGATCAACGGCAAGCAGCATAGCATTTTCGTCGAGCCGGCGCAGCGCGATAGCGCGGCGTATCGTGAATTCTGGGCGGCACTCAATCGCGGCGAGTACCAAGCCGGTGAGTTCAAGCGCGTCGGCAAGGGCGGTAGAGAGGTGTGGATTTTGGCGTCCTACAATCCGGTGCTTGACGAGACCGGCAAACCGTTCGGCGTCGTCAAGTTTGCAACCGACATCACCGAACAGAGATTGAAGAACGCGGACGCCGCCGGACAGATCGCGGCGATCAGCAAGTCGCAGGCGGTGATCGAGTTCAACATGGATGGCACGATCATCAGTGCGAACGACAACTTCTTGAAGACACTTGGCTACAGCTTGGCCGAGATCAAGGGCAAGCACCATAGCCTCTTTGTGGAAGCTGCTGAGCGAGACGGTGCCGCCTACCGTGAATTCTGGGCCAGCTTGAACCGAGGTCAATACCAAGCCGCCGAATACAAGCGGGTCGGCAAGGGTGGCAAGGAGGTCTACATCCAGGCCTCCTACAATCCGATTCTCGATCTCAACGGCAAGCCTTTCAAAATCGTGAAATATGCGACTGACGTGACCAAGCAGGTGCTGGTTCGCATGGGCAACGAGCGCGTCCGAAGCATGATGGAGTTGGTCGCGGCCGGATCGGAAGAGTTGAACGCGTCGGTACGAGAGATTTCCGACGCCATGACCAAATCGCGCGAGACCGCAACAGCTGCAGTAGATCGCGTAACGTCAGCAGACAATCAGGCGCAGCGTCTGTCCAACGCGACCAAGGCCATGGGCGGCATCATCGAGATGATCAATAACATCACCGGCCAGATCAATCTCCTTGCGCTCAACGCCACGATCGAGTTCGGCGCGCGCCGGCGAAGCCGGCAGAGGCTTTGCTGTGGTCGCCTCCGAGGTGAAGAGCCTGGCCAACCAAGCCAAACAGGCGACCGACAAAATCGGCCAGGAGATCGAGAGTTCTCAATAACATTTCCGGCGAGGTCGTCAGCGCTCTGAGCTCTATCAAGCAGGCGATCAACCACGTCAGCGAGTACGTCAACTCGACGGCAACTGCGGTCGAGGAGCAGAGCACCGTCACAAACGAGATGTCATCGAGCATGCAACGCGCGGCGGCCGAAGCGGCGGCGATCGCCGTGGGCTAGAGCCACCACGCTCGAACCGGATGGCGATCGCACCGCGCGCTCGCCGACGTGCGACACCGCAACCCGTCTGGCGCAAACGTTCCAATCTCGGTAGAGCAAAGGGATGGCACACCATCAGATCAACGTCGTCCTGCACCCGCTGGTCCAGCACAAGCTCACTTTGATGCGGGAGCGTGACCGCTCGACCAAAGGCTTTCGCGAGCTGCTCAACGAGATTGGCATGCTGCTGGCCTACGAGGTGACCCGCGACCTGCCGGTCGAGCTGGTCGACATCGAGACGCCGCTGCAGTCGATGAAGGCGCCCAAGATCGCCGGCAAGAAGTTGACGCTGGCGCCGATCCTGCGCGCCGGGGTCGGCTTCCTTGACGGCATGCTGGCGCTGATGCCCTCCGCCCGGGTCGCCCATGTCGGGCTCTACCGCGACCCCAACACGTTGCAGGCCGTCGAATATTATTTCAAGGCGCCGCAGGACCTCTCCGATCGCGCTGTGATTTTGGTGGACCCGATGCTCGCGACCGGCAATTCGGCTTGCGCTGCCGCCCATCTGCTGAAGGCGCGCGGCGGGCGGGATATCCGCTTCGTCTGCCTGCTCGCCGCCCCCGAGGGCATCGCGCATTTCCAGGCGGAGCATCCGGACATCCCGGTCTGGACCGCCGCGATCGACGAGCGGCTCAACGATCACGGCTATATCGTGCCCGGCCTCGGCGACGCCGGCGACCGCATGTTCGGCACCAAATAGGCCTGCGTCGATTTAATGGGTCGCGCCGTGCCCGACCTCGCCGGTGATGACGTCGCCGAACAGCTCCCATACTTCGCCGTTGAAACGCATCAGCTGCATCTGCTCGATCGGGAAGTAATCGTCCGGCGAGGTGTTGATCATGATCCCGGGCAGCAGCATGTCGGAGGTGAAGTTCTTCAGATTGGCCGCCTGCTTCATGACGTTGTCGCGCGTCAGCTCATCGCCGCACTGCTTCAGCACCTGCACCATCGCCTGGGATTCGACATAGGCATAGGCGGTGTTGGCGTTGGCCTGGTCGCCGTCGGGAAAATATTTGGTCATGAAGGCACGCCACTTGGCGACGCCGGGATCATCCTTCCACGTCGGATCGGTCGGGTCCTTCACATACTCCGTCGAGATGATGCCCTTGGCATAGTCCAGCCCGGCTGGCTTCAGCACCGAGGCGATGGTCGTTGCGGTATTGGCGAGAAAGAATTTTGGCTTCCAGCCGAGCTCACCGACCTTGCGGATCGCCTGCGCCGAGCCTTTCGGCGCCGCCCAGGAGAAGAAGATGTCGGCGCCGGAATCGCGCAGCGCCACGATCTGCGAGTTGATCGAGGGATCGGAGACCTCGTAGGACTTGTCGGCGATGATCATGCCGACCTTGTCGCCGAGCCCATCCCTCAGCCCCTTGAATTGGTCCTTACCGGCGTCGTCATTCTGCCAGAACACCGCAATCTTGCTGTTCGGGAAATGATCGAGGATGTATTTGGCGTAGATGCGCCCTTCGCTCTGGTAGTTCGGCTGGAAGCCCATGGTCCAGGGAAAATTCTTCGGATCGCCGAACTTGGTGCCACCGGAAGCGACGAACAGCTGCGGCACGTGCTTGCTGTTCATGTATTTCATGATCGCGGAATTGGACGGCGTGCCGAGCGACTGGAAGATCAGCAGCACCTCGTCGCTCTCGACTAGCTTGCGGGCCTGCTCGATCGCCTTGGGCGGCGAATAGGCGTCGTCATACGAGATGAACTTGATCTTGCGCCCGTTGATGCCGCCTTCGTCATTGATCATATTGAAATAAGCGGCCTCGGTCTGGCCGATCACGCCGTAGGACGAGGCCGGGCCGCTATAGGGCATGATGTTGCCGATCTTGATTTCGGTGTCGCTGGCGCCGGGATCGTATTTCTTCGCCGCCTGTGCCGTACCGGCGGTCGCGACGAGCAAGGTCGCGACGGCAAGCCGCATGATCTGCGTCCGCATCCTATCCTCCCAAAGCGCTTTTTCCGTTGGTGTGAAGTGTCTCAACTTGCGGCTGACGATGCAAGCGAAGCCTTTGCCGCAGCCGCGAAACGGCATTGTTGCGGAGGGGCAATTGTGATTGATGCGGGCCGGGAAGAGAGGTCTCAGCTTTGTCATTGAAGCCACGCATCGGTCCAAGGCATCCGCGGCTCGGCGCCGCCGGCGGTTGCGCGGCGGAATGGCTGGGGACGAGGCTGTTCGCGCGCGCCGGCTTCCACCGGCTCGGCTCGGCTTTTGCCGACGGTCGCCTGGCCGAGGCGCGCGAGCGGCTCGCCCGCGGCGAGACGCTCTATCTCGCCGGGCTTGGGCCGCCGGGCACGCATAATTCCGGCGTCGCGCTGGTCGAGGTGACGCAGAGTTCCGGCCCGCGGCTGATCCTCAACAATGAGGAGGAGCGCTTCTCCGGCAACAAGCACACCACGGAATATCCGCGGCAGTCGATCGACGCGATGGTCGCTGCGCTGCGCGGCATGGGACGTGACGTCTCCGATGTCTTCGCCTGGCTGACGACCTGGGACTATCCGGCACTGGCGGGTACGTTGACGCGGACCGTGCTGGAGGAGGCGCCGCAAAGCCTGAAGCTGCTGCGCACCACCCAAGCTGCCGGCTTCGACACCCGCCGCATGGAGGCGATGACGCGGACCCCGAAGGTCCTGGCCAGGCAACTCGGGCTCCGTGAGCGCGTGCCACTGATCTTGATGCCGCATCATGACAACCATGCCTGGTTCTCCTATGCGGCCTCGCCATTCGCCGACGACAACGCGCCGGTCGCCATCGCAGTGCTCGACGGCACCGGCGATCGCGGCTCGGTCTCATTATATGAGGCCCGCGGCGGCCGGCTCCGCCTGCTCGCCTGCAACGACAGTATGTTCGAGTTGCTTGGCGCGTTCTACAGCGTCATCTCCTCGACGCAGGGCGGCTGGACCTGGTTGTCCTGCGAAGGGCGCTATATGGGCGCCGCGGCCTGGGGTGACATGGACCGCGCGACAAATCCCTATTATGCGCGCCTGAAGGATGTGTTGGTGTTTGCCGACAATGGCGAGGTCCGCATCAACCGGCGGCTTGCCAACTGGTATGCCGACCCGTTCGAGAAGCCCTACCACCCTGCCCTGATCGATATTCTGGGCCACCCGCTGACGCCGGCGCAGCTCTGGAATCCCGATGCCATGCTGCGGGTCGAGGACATCAGCCATCGCGCCGATACAAAAGATCGGCTCGACAAGGCGGCCGCGACCCAGCTCGTGTTCGAGGACGCGATGATCCACATCGTCGATCATCTCTTGCGCACGACCGGCGCCGACCGGCTGATCCTGACCGGCGGCGTGGCGTTGAACGCGGTCGGCAATATGCGGCTGCTCGAACATTTCGATGAGGCATGGTTTGCGCGCGTGCAAAGCCGCAAGGCGCGGCTGCATCTGTGGGTGCCGCCGGTGCCCGGCGATCCCGGCGTGCCGATCGGTGCCGCCTGGCTGTTCGCGCATCTGGCCGGCGCGCCGCGTGGCCCGGCGCTGACGCACGCGTTCTATTGCGGGCTGCCGCCTGCACGCACCGAGATCGAGGCGGCGCTTGCGGCTGACGACATCGTCTCGGAGCAGATCGGCGAGATCACGTCGGATGACGGCCGGAACGCGGTCGCAGATCTCATGGCTTTCATCGTTGCGCGAGGCGGCGTCATCGCGCTCTATCAAGGCGCCGGCGAGACGGGCCCGCGCGCGCTCGGGCACCGCTCGATCCTTGCCAATCCCTGTGATCCTGATGTGCGTGAGCGGCTCAATGCGCGGGTGAAATATCGCGAGGCGATCCGGCCCCTGGCGCCGATGGCCACGCTCGAAGCGGCGCAGGACTATTTCCAGCTCGAGGACGGCGCCTCCGATGCCGGCTACAATGCCTATAACTACATGGTGCTGACGGCGCATGCGAAGCCGCACGCGCGCGGCAAGATCCCGGCCGTGATCCATGCCGACGGCACCGGCCGCATCCAGATCGTGCGCGAAGCCGAGGATCCCCTCACTTATGCTTATCTGAAGGCGCTCGGCCGCCATGTCGGCGTCGAGATGTCGGTCAACACCTCGTTCAATGTCGCAGGACCCATAGCACAGACGCCGCAACAGGCGGTCGAGACCCTGCGCCGCGCCAGGGCCTCGACGTCGCGGTCATGCTGGCAGCCGACGGTACGGCTTACGCCGTTCGCCACGGCGGCGAACGCAACGATGGACGGTTCGCTGGTTGGTATGACGAATGGAAAAGGAGGCGGGGCGACGCTTAAGGCTTCGGCTAAGTCTTGGGCCGCGACACGATCTCGATGATGCGGCCCTCGTCGTCGTCGGGCGCGGCGCGCTTCGCCTTCGCGTAGGCCTCGACCGCGGCGCCGGACACGAGCGGCTTGTCGCGCAACAGGCTCTCGGCGAGTGCGACGGCGTAGGCCGCATCCTTGTGCCTGAGCGTGGCGGTGAAGGTCGCGCCGGAAAAGTCGCGCGTCACCATTCGCTTGGAATGCCGGATCACCTGCGGGCTCGCGGCGACGCCACTCTGGATCGCCTCCAGCACTAGCATCATGTCGAGCCCGGCCTGCTCTGCGATCGCCAGTCCCTCGGCAATCCCAGCGATCTGGATCGCGCCCATCAGATTGTTGATCAGCTTGTAGACAGTGCCCGCACCCACCTCGCCGAAATGGCGGATCGTCGCACTCAGCGGCGCGAGATACGGCTGCGCTTTCTCGAGATCGGCGGCGTTGGCGCCGACCAGCAAGGTCAGCCGGCCGCTGGCGGCCGCATCGGGCAGACCCGTCACGGGACAATCGATGTAGATCAGACTGCGTGCATTCAGCTCGCGCGACATGCGCCGTGCATGGTCGTAGGAGACCGTCGAGCACTCGATCGCGAGCGCCCCGGCCCGCATGGTGGTCGCGGCACCGTCGGTGCCGAGCCACACCGCACGCGAAGCCTCGTCGTCGGCGACCATGGTGACCACCGCATCCGCATCGATCGCGGCATCGCCGGGCGAAGTCGACCAGCGCGCGCCGCGCGCGATCAAGTCCTCGGCCTTGGCTCTGCTGCGATTCCAGATCGAGACGTCAAAGCCAGCATCGAGATAGCGGCCGGCCATGCCATGGCCCATGCGGCCGAGCCCGATGAAGGCGACGCGCTCCATGGCTAGTCCACATCCTCGATCGCAGCGCCCGGCGTGGTGCCGAACGCGCGCTGGGCCAGCGTGGCGGCCATGAACTCGTCGAGCTCGCCGTTGAGGACGCCCGACGTGTCGGAGGTCTGCACGCCGGTGCGCAGATCCTTCACCATCTGATAGGGCTGCAGCACGTAGGAGCGGATCTGGTGACCCCAGCCGATATCGGTTTTGGCGGCCTGGTCGGCGGCCGCCTGTTCCTCGCGCTTCTTCAGTTCGATCTCGTAGAGCCGCGCGCGCAGCATGTCCCAGGCCTGCGCGCGGTTCTTGTGCTGCGAGCGGCCGGCCTGGCACACCACCGCGACACCGGTCGGAATGTGCGTCAGACGCACCGCCAATTCGGTCTTGTTGACGTGCTGGCCGCCAGCACCACCCGAGCGCATCGTATCGGTGCGCACATCGGATTCTTTGATGTCGATCTTGATGGAGTCATCGACGACAGGAAAGATCGCGACCGACGAGAACGAGGTGTGGCGCCGCGCATTGGAATCGAACGGCGAGATCCGCACCAGGCGATGCACGCCGGCCTCGGTCTTCAGCCAGCCATAGGCGTTGTGGCCGCTGATCTGGATCGTGGCCGACTTGATGCCGGCCTCTTCGCCCTGGGTTTCCTCGAGATATTCGACCTTGAAGCCGTGGGTCTCGGCCCAGCGCGTGTACATGCGCAGCAGCATCGAGGCCCAGTCCTGGCTTTCGGTACCGCCGGCGCCGGCATGCACCTCGAGATAGGTATCGAAGCGATCGGCCTCGCCCGACAGCAGCGCCTCGAGCTCGCGGCGGGCGACCTCTTTCTTCAAATTCTTGAGCGCGGTCTCGGCCTCGGTCACGACACCGGCGTCGTTCTCGGCTTCACCGAGCTCGATCATCTCGATGTTGTCGGAAAGCTCACGCTCCACCTTGCCGATGCCGGTCAGCGAATCCTCCAGCGAGGTCCGCTCCTGCATCAGCCTTTGAGCTTTTTGGGGGTCGTTCCAGAGATTGGGGTCTTCGGCGAGCTTGTTCAGCTCAGCAAGCCTTGCCGTCGATGCATCGACGTCAAAGATGCCTCCTCAGCAGCCCGACCGACTGCTTGATCTCTTCTACGATTTTTTCGATTTCAGCGCGCATATTGATCTCTTTGGTCCTCGGCTCCGAAGCCGCGGCAACACTTGTCGACCGGGATGTAACCGCGCGCGACGCAAAGCGCAATCGCTCCGCGTCAGCCGGTCCTATGCCTCAGTAGAGACCACCGGTACCCGGTCGCATGATGAAGCCGCCGGAGTTAGCCGGTGGCCCGCCCGGCGGCAGGCCACGGTTCTGATCGGCATCCGCCACGCCGATCACAGAGTAATTGTCCGGCGGCGCGGTGCCCGGCTTGAATGCTTCCATCAGGGTGCGGCCGGTGTCGCCGGGGCCGGCGCGCATGCCGGTCTTGGCGTCGACGCGAACCAGCTTGATGCCCGCCGGAATCTTGAACGGCGTCGCCGGCTTGTCGGCGAGTGCGAGCTTCATGAAGTCTCGCGCGATGGGCGCCGCCAGATGGCCGCCGGTGGCGGCGTTGCCCCGGCCGAGCGGGCGCGGCTTGTCGTAGCCCATGTAGATCGCGACCGCGAGATCCGGCGAGAAACCGCAGAACCAGGCGTCCTTGGCCTCGTTGGTGGTGCCGGTCTTGCCGGCGATCGGCTTGCCGACCTCCTTCAGCGCGGTGGCGGTGCCGGCCTGCACGACGCCTTCCAGCATCGAGGTGATCTGGTAGGCGGTCATGGTGTCCAGCACCTGCTCGCGACGGTCGACGAGTTGCGGCTCGGACTGGTTGTGCCAGCCGTCCGCCGCGTCGCAGCCGCGGCATTCGCGGGCGTCGTGCTTGAAGATGGTGTGGCCGTAGCGGTCCTGAATGCGGTCGATCAGAGTCGGCTTCACGCGGCGGCCGCCATTGGCGAGCATCGAATAGGCCGTGACCATCCGCATCGTCGTGGTTTCGCCGGCGCCGAGCGCATAGGACAAATAGTTCGGCAGCTCGTCATAGACCCCGAAGCGCTTGGCGTATTCGGAGATCAAGGGCATGCCGATGTCCTGCGCCAGACGCACGGTCACGGTATTCAACGACAGCCGCAGCGCGTTACGCAACGTCGTCGGTCCGAGATACTTGCCGTTGGAGAAGTTGTCCGGGCGCCAGACGCCACCGCCCTGCCCCTGGTCGATCTCGATCGGCGCGTCGACCACCTGGGTCGACGGCGTATAGCCGTTATCGAGCGCGGAAGAATAGACGATCGGCTTGAACGACGAGCCCGGCTGCCGGTAGGCCTGCGTCGCGCGGTTGAACTGGCTCTGGTCGAACGAGAAGCCGCCCACCATCGCCAGCACGCGGCCGGTGTTCGGGTCCATCGCCACCATGGCGCCGGAAACCTCGGGCAACTGCTCGAGCCGATACTGGCCCTCGACCGGGTTGCCTTCCTTGTAGAGCGGGTCGGCATAGATCACGTCACCGGGCTGCAGCACCTGCGACACTGAGTTCGGCGTCCGGCCGCGCCCGTTTCCGGATGCGGCGCGCGCCCATTTGACGCCATCGAGCGAGATCAGGCCGGTCTGCCGTTCCTTGCTGATGGCGCCACCGAGCTCGCGGCCAGGCTGGAACCCGATTCGCGCCGACTGGTCGCTGGTCTCCAGCACCACGGCCATCCGCCATGGCGAGATGTCGGTGAGCGACTTGATGTCGGCGAGCTTGACGCCCCAATCGCCTGATATGTCGAGCTTGGAGACTGCGCCGCGATAGCCCTGCTCCTCGTCATATTTCACGAGGCCCGCAACCATCGCCTTACGCGCCATCACCTGGATCCTCGGATCGAGCGTGGTGCGCACGGAGAGGCCGCCCTCATAGAGCTTCTTCTCGCCGTAACGCTCGAACAGGTCACGACGGACCTCCTCGGCGAAATATTCGCCGGCGAAGGTGTGGGCGCCGTTGTTGCGCGAGGCGACCGTCAGCGGGTCCTTGCGCGCCTTGTCGGCGTCGGCCTTGCTGATCCAGCCATTCTCCTGCAGGCGGTCGATCACGTAATTGCGCCGCTCGACCGCGCGGTCATGATTGCGGATCGGATGCAGGCTGCCTGGCATCTTGGGCAGCGCGGCCAGATAGGAGGCCTCGGCAACGGTCAGTTCGTTCACCGACTTGTCGAAATAGACCAGCGAGGCGGCCGCCACGCCATAGGCGCCCGAGCCCAGATAGATCTCGTTCAGATAGAGTTCGAGAATCTTGTCCTTGGAATAGGCCCGCTCGATTCGCATCGCGAGCAGCGCTTCCTTGATCTTGCGGGAGAACGACACCTCATTGGTCAGCAGGAAATTCTTGGCGACCTGCTGGGTGATGGTGGAGGCGCCCTGCGGACGGCGGTTGGAACCGAAATTCTGCAAGTACAACACCGCGGCGCGCGCCATGCCGGTGTAGTCGATGCCGCCATGCTCGTAGAAATTCTTGTCCTCGGCCGCCAGGAACGCATTGATCACGAGTTTCGGCACCGCCTGGATCGGCAGATACAGCCTGCGCTCCTTGGCGTATTCGCCGACCAGCGAGCCGTCGACGGCGTGCACGCGGGTCATCACCGGCGGCTCGTAGTCCTGCAATTGCGAGTAATCAGGCAGGTCCTTGGAGAAGTGCCAGATCAGGCCGGCCGCCGCAGCGACCCCGACCAGAAAAACCACAGTGCCGGCGGCAAACAGGAAGCCCAAAAACCGCACGATGAAGCGCATAGGCGAATATCCGTTCCAACTTTTTGTTCAACGCTCGGCTGGGCACGCTGCGCCACGAGGAACGCATTGATGAAAACCGCACGGATATCAGCGATATCAGCGCGAGCCGTATCAGGGACTTTGCCCGCAAGGCATCATAAATCGATCGAGGGAGAATCTCACCCAATTCCAAGCATCTCGCAGGGTCAGTTTATAGGGCGGTTGCTGTGGCCAAACTAGGGCTTTGCCCGCGCACCGGGCTTCTCGGGACGCTCACCCGTCGCTGTCGCGATCCGCTTGGCCAGGAAGGAATCGATGGCGCGCGCCATCGCATCCGCCGTCCGCGCCCGCCAGGCGTCCGAGACCAGGTTCTCCATATCCGCCTTGTTGGAGGTATAGCCGAGCTCGACCAGCACCGATGGCACATCGGGCGCTTTCAGGACCCGGAACCCGGCCGACTTCAACGGCCGCTTGTGCAGCGGCGTCGCGGGCTTCATGTCGTTCATCAACAGGCGCGCGAACCGGTTGGAAAACGTGCGGGTTTCCCGCCTGACCAGATCAATCAAGATATCGGCGACGTCGGTCGGCTCGTCGGTCAGGTTGATGCCGGCGATGGCGTCCGCGCGGTTTTCGGCGTCGGCCAGACGCTCGGCTTCGGCGTCGGATGCCTTGTCGGACAGCGTATAGATGGTCGCCCCCTGGGCCTCGCCTTCCTTGCGCGGCAGCGCGTCAGCGTGGATCGAGACGAACAGAGATGCCGACTGGTTGCGGGCGATCCGCACGCGATCGTCCAGAGGGATAAAGGTGTCGTCGGACCGGGTCATCACCACCCGGTATTTGCCGTTGCGTTCCAGGCGGTCGCGCAGGGCGAGGCCGAACGCCAGCACGACATCCTTCTCGGGAACCAAGCCGCCGGACTGGGTGCCGTTGTCGATCCCGCCATGGCCGGGATCGATGACCACGACAGGCCGGGAATCCGGTGCAGCATTCGGTGGGGCCGTATTCGCCGGCAGCACCGTCGGTGGAGGCTGGATCGACGGCGGGCCTGAAGGGACAGACGCGGTGACGGTCACGCCAGGCGTCGACGTCTGCAAGTCCGGACCGTCGGCACCGAGCGACCTGGCGAAGCTCGCCTGGTCGGCCTCTTCGAGTTCCAGCACCAGCCGCGGCGGCTGGCCGTTGGCCGAATTGAGCACCGAGGCGTTGGCAATGCGGACCGGCCCGGTCAGATCGAACACGATGCGCGAGCCGCCGGGCATCACCAATCCGTAACGGAATGCCTTGACCAGGCCGCGCCCGCCGCCGGTTCCAGCTCCGGTCGGCAGATGAAAGCTGACCTGAGGCAGGTCCACGACCACGCGATAGGGATCGCTGAGCACGAAGGCGCGGAATTGCACCGGCTTGTCGAGATCGAGCACAAAGCGAGTTTGCCGAGAATCACCCGCCAGGCGCGCGTCGGAGGCGATGGGAATGGCCGGCACCTGCACCTGCGACTGCTCCGGTGCAGCCGCCAGCGTCTGCGCGCGGACACCGGCGCCGCCGCACCATAACATTTCCGTGACGCACAACAGCGCGCATCCCAGTAAAGATGGGTAATTTGCCCGGCCAGCCAACGAATCCGTGCCTCCGCGCCGTTTCCTTACCGCAACCAAATCGAGGGGTTAACCGCCAAGTCTAGCATTTCTCTTAAATCCGATTGATTGTTGCAGCCCCGCGACGCTTCCCTTGCACCCTCCCCCCAATCCACGTATGTACGGAGAGCTGAAGGCTAATACTTACGGCCAGTTGTGTCGCGTTCAGCCTCCCGGTGCAACGCCGGAAACTTTCGGGGTTCGACCTGTAACCCCAGGGGATTCCAGCGCCGTATCCGCTCTCTGCCGTCTGACCAGCGCGGATCATCGCGCGGCCGGAAAGTGGAAGCGAATATGCTGCCCGCGCGAGGCGGTTTTCAGGGCGACTCGTCACAGAGGAATGCCCGGGAACCGAGCCGGACACGGCATAACTCGATATCTGACCCCGATGGGGGCGGTCTTCGATCAAAGGCAAGCGTTTCGGCGCGATCCGGCCTTCAGCAAAAAGAAGAGAAGCGGCCCTTGTGGCCGCCACGTGTTCCAGACGGGCCGACGCTTGATGCGCCAGACTGTATTGCCGACCAAAACCAGCGGGAGATCCGTGCCGCAGCGAGGCCAAGCCCTCGCCCGGCCGATGACACCGCCGGCGCCAGGTTCGGCACGGCGCGACCGTTTGCGTTTAGGCCTTCCCCTCACCCCCGAATCAGGTGGACCGTCGCATCGTCCGACAGCGCGCCACGCGCTCGCGGCCCAACGCGTCCGTCGCCTCCAAGAGTTCCAATATGCCCAACAAGATGTTGATCGATGCTACCCACCCGGAAGAGACCCGGGTCGTTGTCGTTCGCGGCAACCGCGTCGAGGAATTTGATTTCGAGACCGCCCAGCGCAAGCAACTGCGCGGCAACATTTACCTCGCCAAGGTCACGCGGGTTGAACCGTCGCTCCAGGCTGCCTTCGTCGAATATGGCGGCAACCGCCACGGCTTTCTCGCCTTCAGTGAAATTCATCCGGACTATTATCAGATCCCGGTCGCCGACCGTCAGGCCCTGATCGAGGCCGAAGAGCGCGCTCACCGCGAGGCGGAGGAAGAGAACGAGAACCGCTCGAATCGCCGCCGCAACCGGCATCGCAGCTCGCGCCGCCGCAGCGGCGGAGAGCGCGTGCAGAGCGAGGTCGTCGATGCGGCCGCCGCGCCGCGAGTCGAGGGCCAGGACGGTGACCATCATGACGGTCACGACCATGATGGTCACGACCACGAGGGCCACGAGGCGCATGCGTCCGAGGCTCATGCCTATGAGGGTGAGTACGGCGAGCATACCGGCGAGCACGATCACGCCCGCGGCTTCAGCGAGCACCATCCCCATCACCATGATGATGACGATCATCACGAGGATGAGCATGCACATGGTGATGATCATCACGACGACGATCATCATGAGGATGATCACCATGACGACGAGCACCATGCCGACGACCATCACGCGCCGTCCGATCAGCCGGTGACGGCCAGCGCGCCGGCGGAAACGCCGGTTGTCGTCTCCGAGGAGCCGGCCCCGGTCCTGGTCACAGTGCCCGAGCATCCCGCGCATGAGGACGACGGGCACGCTCATGCCGAGCACGATCACGATGACCATCATCATCATGACGACCATCACGATCACGACGAACATGATCACGACGAGCGGCCGAGCCATGAGCCCGTCGCAGCCGGCGGTGACGCCGTTGCCGAGCAGGAAGGCAGCGAGGTCACCATCGTCCCGGCGGACGAGAATGGCGCGCGTGCGCATGGCGACGACCATGATGACGAGGACGACGAGGCCGAGGAAGAGCACGTCGAATCCGTCGGCGGCGACGACGTGCTGGAGGAAGTGCCGGAGCGCACCTTCCGGCCGCGCCGCCAGTACAAGATCCAGGAGGTCATCAAGCGCCGCCAGGTGATGCTGGTGCAGGTGGTCAAGGAAGAGCGCGGCAACAAGGGCGCGGCGCTGACCACCTATCTGTCGCTCGCCGGCCGCTACGCGGTGCTGATGCCCAACACGGCACGTGGCGGCGGTATCAGCCGTAAGATCACCTCTGCCCAGGACCGTTCGCGGCTGAAGGAAGTGGTGCAGGATCTCGACGTGCCCGAGGGGATGGGCGTCATCCTGCGCACCGCGGGTGCCAACCGCACCAAGCCCGAGATCAAGCGCGACTTCGAATATCTGCTGCGGTTGTGGGAAACCGTCCGCGACATGACCCTGAAGTCGCAGGCGCCGACCCTGGTCTATGAAGAAGGCTCGCTGATCAAGCGCTCGCTGCGCGACCTCTACAACAAGGAGATCGACGAGATCCTGGTTGCCGGCGAGGCCGGCTACCGCGAGGCGTATGACTTCATGAAGATGCTGATGCCGTCCAACGTGCGGGCGGTGAAGCAGTATCGTGACGGCCAGCCGCTGTTCTCGCGGATGGGCGTCGAAAGCCAGCTCGACGCGATGTTCTCGCCGACCGTGCAATTGCGGTCCGGCGGCTACATCGTCATCAACCAGACCGAAGCGCTGGTCTCGATCGACGTCAACTCGGGTCGCGCCACCCGCGAGCACCACATCGAGGACACCGCGCTCAAGACCAATCTCGAAGCCGCCGAGGAAGTCGCCCGCCAGCTTCGCCTGCGCGATCTCGCCGGCCTGATCGTGATCGATTTCATCGACATGGACGAGAAGCGCAACAACCGTTCGGTCGAGCGCAAGCTGTCCGACTGCCTGCGGCAGGATCGCGCCCGCATCCAGGTCGGCCGCATCTCGCATTTCGGCCTGTTGGAGATGTCGCGTCAGCGCATCCGCGCCAGCGTGCTGGAGAGCTCGACCGAGCCCTGCCCGCAATGCGGCGGCACCGGCCATGTGCGTTCGGTCTCCTCGGTCGCGCTGCAGCTGCTGCGCAGTCTCGAAGAGGCGCTGATGAAGGGGGCGACCCACAATCTCGTGGTCCGCACCCGCACCGAGGTCGCGCTCTATGTGCTGAACCACAAGCGCGGTCACCTGCGCGATCTCGAGAACGCCTTCAAGGTTGCGCTCGCCGTCATCGCCGACCCGACCGTCAGCGGCCAGCAGTCCTTCGTGATCGATCGCGGCGAGCAGGTGCACACGCTGGAGGCCGCCAAGGCACTGCTGGTGGCGCAGGCCTCCACCCCGTCGCTGGTCGCCGAAGAAGTCTATGACGAGGACGAGGCATTCGACGTCGAGACCGAATCCGAGGTCGAGACCGACGAGAGCGAGGCGCTCGCCGACGATGCGGCCGGTGAAGGCGAGCGTGAAGGACCGCGGCGCAAGCGGCGCCGTCGCCGGCGTGGCCGGCGGCGAGGGCCGCGAAGGCGCGGCGGGCGAAAGCCCGGTCGAAACACAGGCGCTCGAATCAGGTCAGGCGTCCGAGGGAGGCGAAGCCGAGGACGACGAGGCCGAGGACCAGGCGGCATTCGCCCAAGGGGAGCATCAAGGCGATCAGCCAGGCGACCAAGCCGAACAAGACGGCGGCGAGCGCAGGCCCAGGCGGCGCGGACGGCGCGGTGGTCGGCGCCGGCGTGGCGGTGCGGATGACGGGCTCGTGGCGTCGATCGCCGACGAGCTGACGCCGCCGCCGGCGTTCGAAGCCGAGGTTGCAGTGGCTGATTTCGACGGCGGCAGCGTCGCGGATCGTGCGACGCCCGACATTCACACCGGATCGATCGCACCGGCGGACGAGCCGCAAGCTGCGGCTGAATTGCAGCCCGAGAGCACGCCGGCAGAGGCTCCGGCCGAGCAGGCCGAGGCAAAGGTCGACGGCGAGAAGACCCCACGGCGCTCGACGGTGCGCGAGAAGGTCAGCTTCGTCACCGAGCAAAAGCCTGCGGCTGCGGCCGCCCCAGTTAATATCAGTGAGACCGAACCGACATCCCCTGCTCCGCCGCCATCAGCGGCAGAGCCGCCTGCGACTGAAGCGCCGGCGCCGCGGCGCGCCGGATGGTGGTCGCGCCGCTTCGGCGGCGGCGAGTAACGGTCCGCCAGCAAGGGTTACACAACAAAACGCCCGGCCAGATGGCCGGGCGTTTTTCGTTGCGTTCGATCTGTCTTTTGTGTGCTGCGGATCAGCCGGTCGTGACAGCGGTCTGCACGTCGGACGGATCGATCTCCTGATTGAGCCGCTTGCGCAGCAGGCTCAAATCGAGCTCGCCCTCCCACCAGGACACGAACACGGTCGCGACGCCGTTGCCGGTGATGTTGGTGAGCGCGCGCACCTCGCTCATGAACTTGTCGATCGAGAACACGATCGCCATGCCCGGCACCAGCGCCGGATTGACGACCGACAGCGTCGCCGCGAGCGTAATGAAGCCGGCACCGGTGACGCCGCTCGCGCCCTTCGAGGTCAGCATCGCCACCACCAGAATGGTGAGCTGCTGTCCGAAGGTGAGGTCGACACCGAGCGCCTGGGCGATGAACAGCGTCGCCAAGGTCATGTAGATGTTGGTGCCGTCGAGATTGAAGGAATAACCGGTCGGCACCACGAGACCGACCACCGGCTTGGAGCAGCCCAGCCGTTCCAGCTTTTCCATCAACTGCGGCAGCGCGCTCTCCGAGGAGCTGGTGCCGAGCACGATCAGCAGCTCATCCTTGATGTAGCTGATGAACTTGAAGATGTTGAAGCCGACGAAGCGCGCGATCAGGCCGAGCACGACCACGACGAACAGCGCCGCGGTGAGATAGAACAGCGCGATCAGGCCGATCAGGTTGCCGAGCGCTGCGGGCCCGAACTTGCCGATCGTGTAGGCCATGGCGCCGAAGGCACCGAACGGCGCTGCCTTCATGACGATGGCAATGACGCCGAACACGCCATGTGCGGTCTCGTCGATGATCTCGCGAAGCCGGTGGCCGCGCTCGCCGAGCGCCATCAGCGAGAAGCCGAACAGGATGGCGAACAGCAGCACCTGCAGGATGTCGCCGCGCGCCAGCGCGCCGACGACGCTGTCCGGAATGATGTTGAGAATGAAGTCGACCGTCTTCTGCGCTTCGGCCTGCTTGACATAGGTGGCGACCGCCGACGCGTCCGGATGGGCCGCGAGGCCATGCCCGATCGGAATCAGGTTGCCGACGATCAGACCGATGATCAGCGCGAAGCTCGAAACGATCTCGAAATAGACCAGCGCCTTGATTCCGACACGGCCGACCTTGCTGGCGGATTGGATGTGGGAGATGCCGGAGACCACGGTGCAGAAGATGATCGGGGCAATCACCATCCTGATCAGCTTGATGAAGCCGTCGCCAAGCGCCTTGATCCAATCGCTGGTGGCAAGGTGGGGCCACAGCCAGCCCACGATGACGCCAATCACGATCGCAATCAGCACCTGAATATATAGAATCCGGTACCAGGGCTTCTTCGCCGTCTGGATTTGGGCGTCATACGCCCCGCGTTCGGTCACTGCCACCATGGCCCTTTCCTGCTCCTGTCGTTTATGAGGGCCGGTCGTCCCCCTGCCCATAATTTTCCACCTCACGCAAATTGCGAGGCCGGAGTCAATGGGACGGTGGCGGCCGCGGCGTGCAGCCCACTAGGAAAGCCAGCCGGCGATCCGCGCCACTGCCTCGCGCATATCATCCGCCGACCGCGCATAGGACAAGCGGATGAAATGGCGTCCCCGAAACGGATCGAAATCGACCCCCGGCGTGGCTGCGACATGGGTCTCCTCCAGCATCCGCTTGGCGAATTCGAAGCTGTCGGAGGTAAAGTCGGAGACGTCCGCGTAGAGATAGAATGCGCCGTCGGCCGGCAGAAACTTGGTCAGGCCCGCCTTCGGCAGGCCTTCGATCAGGATGCGGCGGTTCTCCTGATAGCCGTGCTTGATCGCTTCCATTTCCGCCGTACCGTCGAAGGCAGCTTCGGCCGCGATCTGCGACAAGGTCGGCACCGAAATCGCCAGATTCTGCTGCAGCCGCTCGACCGGGCGGACCAGGGCATCTGGCACGACCATCCAGCCGATTCGCCAGCCGGTCATGCAGAAATATTTCGAGAAGGAGTTGATCACGAGCGCATCAGGCGACAACGCGGCCGCGGTCACCGCCGGGAATGCGTAATCGAGCCCGTGGTAGATCTCGTCGGAGATGAAGCGGATGCCCGCATCGTGGGCCGCATCGATCACGCCGGCGAGCGCCTGCTTGGACATCATCGTACCGGTCGGGTTCGCGGGGCTCGCGACCAGCACGCCCTTCAGCGGCGTCTTGCGATGCGCGGCGAGCAGCGCCTCGCCCGTCAGCGCGTGGCGCGTCTCGCTGGTGGTTTCGATCAGCACCGGCTCGCAGCCGAGCGCGGTCAGGATATGACGATAAGGCGGATAGCCCGGCACGGTGACCGCAACGCGGTCGCCGGGCTCGAACATGGCGAGGAACGCCAGGATGAACGCAGCGGACGAGCCGGTCGTGACCACGATCCGGCCGGGATCGACGGCGCAGCCGTGGGTGTCGCGATAATAACGCGCGATCCGCTCGCGCAGCGACGCCAGGCCCAGCGCCGACGTATAGTCGATGCGGACCTGCTCCAGCGCGGCATGGGCTGCCGCGATCGCCGCGCCGGGCGCCGGCGCGGCCGGCTGACCCACCTCCATGTGGATGACATGACCGCCGGCAGCCTCGATCCGCTCGGCCGCCGCCATGACGTCCATCACCATGAACGGCGGAACATTACTGCGGTTCGAGGGCATCGTCAGGGCGGCAACCCCGCGTTCCACGGTGTCTCTCAATGTCGCATCGACCATCGATATCTGCTATTGACCCGAGTTGTTTGAACCTGGCCATTCGATCGGGCGCTGCATCTGCCCCAGACTGGCCGCAATCCACGGATTGGTGGGCAATAGCCCGTATCGCGCCGTCCGCCAATTGCAAAGATCGCCCACAATGTTGCTCCACGCCGTGCTGCGCAAGACACTGTCGGTTCCGCTTGCAGCCCTGGTTGCTGCAGCGCTCGTTCTGGTGCCGTTCCAGCGGGCGAGCGCCCAGCAGAACAAGGGCCCGCCGATCCTGCGCGACACCGAGACTGAGGCCCTGTTGCGTGAATATACGCGGCCGATCCTGCGCGCCGCCGGCCTGGAAAAGCAGAACATCCAGATCGTCATCATCAATGACGCTTCGTTCAACGCGTTCGTTGCCGACGGTCACCGGATCTTCGTCAATTACGGCGCCATCATGCAATCGGAGACCCCGAACCAGCTGATCGGGGTGCTCGCGCACGAGACCGGCCATCTGGCCGGCGGCCATCTCGCCAAGATGCGCCAGCAGATCGCCAACGCCCAGACCATGATGGTCATTGCGACCGTGCTCGGCGCCGGTGCCCTGGTCGCGGGCGCCAGCACGGGTGGCGGCGGCAGCGGCCTCGCCAATGCCGGCGCTGCGGCGCTCGCTGGGCCTCAGGAGATGGTGCGGCGTTCGCTGCTGTCCTATCAGCGGTCGCAGGAGGAGAATGCCGACCGCGCCGGGGTGAAGTTCCTGACCGCGACCGGCCAGTCCCCGAAGGGCATGTACGAGACCTTCAAGCGCTTCACCAATGAGAGCCTGTTCGCGGCCCGCGGCGCCGATCCTTATCTGCAATCGCATCCGATGCCGGCCGATCGCGTCGCCGCGCTGGAGGAATTCGCCCATTCCAGCCCCTATTGGGACAAGAAGGACGACCCGTCGCTCCAGATGCGCCACGATATGGTCCGTGCCAAGATTTCGGCGTTCATGGAGCGCCCGGATACCGTCAACCGGCGCTATCCAATCTCCGACACCAGCATGCCGGCGCGCTACGCCCATGCCATCTCGACCTATCTCCACGGCGACCTGCGCAGCGCGCTGGTCCAGATCGATGCGCTGATCAAGCAGCAGCCCAACAACCCGTATTTCTACGAACTGCGCGGCCAGGCGCTGCTCGAGGGCGGCCAGCCGGCGGAGGCGATCGCGCCGTTGCGCAAGGCCGTTTCGATCTCGGGTGGCGCCCCGCTCATCGAGATGTTACTTGGGCAGGCGTTGGTCGCTACGGATAATAAGGCCTATACCGAGGAGGCGATCACGATCCTGCGCAACGCTGTGGCGCGCGAAACCGAAGCGCCGCTCGGCTATACCCAGCTCGCGATGGCATATGGCAAGAAGGGGGATTACGCGGAGGCCGATCTCGCATCGGCGCAAGCCGCCTTCCTTCGCGGCGACAACAAGACGGCACGCGAGCTCGCCTCCCGCGCCAAGACGCGATTTGCCATCGGCTCGCCCGGCTGGGTCAAGGCAGACGACATCGTCGTCGCGAAGCCGATGAAGACGAACTAGGAACCGGCCGACGCGGCGACGTCCACACACTACCCGACCCGCTGACCGGCTGTTACGACCATCGACACGAACCTAACGCTTGCTCCAACGCTTGACCCAGAGGATTTCTTCCATGCCGTCATTCCGCCCGCTCCTTTCCGCAGCTCTCGCTTTTGCGCTCTGCGGCGCGCCCTTGGCCGCATCGGCCGAGAGCTTCAGTGATGGCCAGCGCGGCGAGATCGAGACCATCATCAAGACCTATCTGGTCTCGCATCCGGAGGTCCTCGAGGAAGCGATGGTCGAGCTGCAGAAGCGTCAGACCGCCGCCGAAGCCGCCAAGCACGAGGCCAGCATCTCAGAGAACGCCGACACCATCTTCAACTCGCCGCGCGGCGTCGTGCTCGGCAACAAGGACGGCGACGTCACCTTCGTCGAGTTTTTCGATTACAATTGCGGCTACTGCAAACGCGCGATGGCCGACATGCTCGACCTCCTGAAGACCGATCCGAAGCTCAAGGTCGTGCTGAAGGAGTTTCCGGTGCTGAGCCAAGGCTCGGTCGAGGCCGCGCAGGTCGCGGTGGCCGTGCGCATGCAGGCGCCGCAGAAATATCTCGACTTCCACCAGAAGTTGCTCGGCGGCCGCGGCCCGGCCGATAAGGCGCGCGCGCTCGCGGTCGCGAAGGATCTCGGCCTCGACATGGCGCGCCTGGAGAAGGATATGGCAAGCCCGGAGGCCAAGGCGACGATCCAGGAGAATTTCAAGCTCGCCGAAGACATGGGCATGAACGGCACGCCGAGCTACGTGATCGGCAAGCAGGTCGTCGTCGGCGCCGTCGGCCTCGACGGGCTGAAGGAGAAGATCAGCAACGCGCGCTGCGGCAAGGCGACCTGCTGATATCAGCACAACCGACAAACAACAGAACTGTTTCAAGGGCCGGCGGAAACGCCGGCCTTTTCGCTTTTATTCACCTTCGTGAGCAGCCGTTCATGGCGCTCGACAAAATCGGGGAACCTCACGCCGGTGCAGGAACATCTGCAATCCGGTGCAGTTGTTCGCGCGGGCAATGCCAACATGTAAGGAGGAGTAGAGATGACGAACCGTTTGATGGTTTCGGTGGCCGCGATCGCGCTGATCGCTGGCGTCGGTTATGCGAATGCGCAAGGCGCTGGCGGCCATGAGTCCGGCGGCGCGGCGATGCACAACAGCGCGCCTTCGGCTGGTGGTGCGGCGAGCGGCAGTGCGGCTGGCGGCGCGACGGAGAATCGTGAGAGCGCTACATCGTCGCAGGGCACGGGCTCGTCCGAAATGAAGCAGAGCCAGTCCGAGCAGAAGTCGGGCGCGATGAAGAACGAGCGCGCCGAGGAGAATGGTCAGAAGTCGAAGAGCATGAGTTCCGAGAACGGGACCAAGAGCGGCGCCAAGGACATGAAGGCCGAAGGCCGCGAGGACAAGAGCGGCAACATGAAAGCCGAGGGTCGCGAGGACAAGAACGGTAACATGAAGGCCGAGAGCCGCGAGGACCGCAACGGCAGCATGAAGGCCGAGGGTCGCGAAGACAAGAACGGCAGCATGAAGGCCGAAGGTCGCGAAGGCCGCTCGAACAACATGAACGCCGAGACCAAGACCAATGATCGTTCGCACGTGACGACCGGTCAGGCCGGCGCCGGCGCCAAGCTCTCCACCGAGCAACGCACCAAGATCACCAGCGTCATTCACAATGAGCACGTGACGCCGGTGACCAACGTGAACTTCAACGTGTCTGTCGGCACGCGCGTGCCGCACGACGTTCACTTCTATCCGCTCCCGGCCGATGTCGTGAGCATTTACCCAGAGTGGCGGGGCTACGACTTCATCCTGGTGCGGGATGAGATCGTGATCATCGACCCGACCAGCTACGAAATCGTCGAGATCATCAACTCCTGACACCACTAAGGCGGAATGAGCGAAGGGCGGGCAGCAATGCCCGCCCGTTTCGCCTCCAGAAGCAGCCCGCTGCCAGCCGCACCGCCGATCCGCCGGTTAGCCAGCAATTTCCATGGCTTGCATACCATCCCTCGTGCGCCAGGCGAGGCAATTGCGGCGACATCTTGCCGTGCGAAAGACTTCCCCTTCGCAGTTTTGTTACCTATAACGCCCGCCATCTGCCGCCACATTGCCGGGATTGGGATGGCCATAGCCGCTGACCAGACGATCTACGTCCTGAACGGACCGAACCTCAATCTCCTGGGGACACGCGAGCCCGAGACCTATGGTCACGCCACGCTCGCCGATGTCGAGAAGCTGTGCGCCGAGACCGCCGCCCAGTTCGGCCTGGTTGCGGCCTGCAAGCAATCCAACCATGAAGGCGTGCTGGTCGACCTGATCCACGAGGCCCGCGCCAAGCAGGCTGCCGGCATCATCATCAATGCCGGCGCCTATTCGCACACCTCGATCGCCCTGCATGATGCCCTGATGGGGGTGAAAATCCCCACCGTGGAGGTGCACATCAGCAACATCTACACCCGCGAGAGCTTCCGCCATCATTCCTTCACCGCGAAGGCCGCGTTTGCGTCACTTTGCGGCTTTGGAATTGAAGGCTATCGGCTCGCCATCGCCGGTCTCGCCGCGAAAATCGGCGCCAAACCAATCGGCGACAAGGCGCAAGCCTGACGCCGCCACCACGTCCAGAATCCGGAAGAACATCATGGCGCGCCAGCCCACCGACAAGACCTCTGCGAAATCCGACGACGCCGAGCTGATCCGCGAACTCGCCGCTTTGCTCGACGAGACCAGCCTCACCGAGATCGAGCTCGAGCGCGCCGGCCTGCGCATCCGCGTCGCCCGCAACGTCACGGTCGCCGCCGCAATGCCCTCGGCGCTGCCGGCCGCCGCCATGCCTGTGGTCGCAGCCGCTGCGGCAGCCGCCGCCATCAGCGATATGTCCAAGCACCCGGGCGTCGTGCCCTCGCCGATGGTCGGCACCGCCTATTGGTCGCCGGAGCCCGGCGCCAAGCCGTTCATCGAGGTCGGAACCAAGGTCTCGGTCGGCCAGACGCTGATGATCATCGAGGCGATGAAGACGATGAACCAGATCCCCTCGCCGCGCGCCGGCACGGTGACGCAGATCCTGGTCGAAGACGGCCAGCCGGTCGAGTTCGGCGAGCCGTTGGTGATTATCGAGTAGCAGCGAATGGTGAGTAGCGAATAGCGAATAGTCCTCCTTCCCTATTCGCCACTCGCCATTCGCTATTCGCCCATCGAGGCAGCATGTTCGACAAAATTCTCATCGCCAATCGCGGCGAAATCGCCCTCCGCATCCTGCGCGCCTGCAAGGAGCTCGGGATCCTGACCGTCGCGGTGCATTCGACCGCCGACGCGGATGCCATGCATGTGCGCCTCGCCGACGAGAGCGTCTGCATCGGGCCGCCGCAGTCCAAGGACAGCTATCTCAACGTGCCGGCGCTGCTGGCCGCCTGCGAGATCACCGGCGCCGACGCAGTGCATCCCGGCTACGGCTTCCTGTCGGAGAACGCCCGCTTTGCGGAAATTCTCGCCGACCACAATCTGCATTTCATCGGCCCGAAGGCCGAGCACATCCGCCTGATGGGCGACAAGATCGAGGCCAAGAGGACCGCCAAGCGCCTCGGCATTCCCGTGGTGCCCGGCTCCGACGGCGGGGTAACACCCGACCAGGATGCGATGGCGATCGCGAAAGGAATCGGCTTCCCGGTGCTGGTCAAGGCGGCGGCGGGCGGCGGCGGGCGCGGCATGAAGGTCGCGCACACCGAGGCCGACCTGGCGCTGGCGCTGACCACGGCCGCCAACGAAGCCAAATCGGCCTTCGGCGACGCGTCGGTCTATCTCGAGAAATATCTGCAGAAGCCGCGCCACATCGAGATCCAGGTGCTGGGCGACGGCCGCGGCGGCGCCATCCATCTCGGCGAACGCGACTGCTCGCTGCAGCGCCGCCACCAGAAGGTCTGGGAGGAAGGCCCCTCGCCTGTGCTCAACGCTGCAAGCCGCGCCAAGATCGGCGAGACGGTGGCGAAGGCGATGCGCGAGATGAAATATCTCGGCGTCGGCACCATCGAATTCCTCTACGAGGACGGCGAATTCTACTTCATCGAGATGAACACCCGCATCCAGGTCGAGCATCCCGTCACCGAGATGATCACCGGCATCGACCTCGTGCTGGAGCAGATCCGCATCGCGGCCGGCGGCGATTTGCCGATGCAGCAGAGCGACGTCGTCATCAACGGTCATTCGATCGAGTGCCGGGTCAACGCCGAGAACCCGGTCAGCTTCCGGCCCTCGCCGGGTAAGATCCAGCAATATCATCCGCCGGGCGGCCTCGGCGTGCGGATCGATTCGGCGGTCTATCAGGGCTACGTCATCCCGCCTTATTACGACTCGCTGGTCGGCAAGCTCATCGTGCACGGCAAAACCCGGGTCGAATGCCTGATGCGGCTGCGCCGGGCGCTGGACGAGATGGTGGTCGACGGCATCGAGACCACGCTGCCGCTGTTCCGGGCACTGGTCCGGGAGCCCGCGATCATCGACGGCGACTACCATATCCACTGGCTCGAACAGTATTTGGCCGGCCAGCAGGCCGAGTGAGCCACGTCAGGCCGTTTGTCGAATGGCACGGGAACCGCCCGGCGCGTCCTGCGTTATGGCTGGTTGGGGAGCCCACCAGGGGGCGGTCATTTCCGGATTGATGATGCGAGTTTGTCGTGGCGCCTGATGTCCGACGCAGGCGCGCGCTGGGGCAAATCCTGCTGCTGTCGGCAGGCTTTCTGGTGCTGGTGGTCGTCAGCGCCGCTTCCGTGCTGCTCGTGAACAAGGCACGCGAGGATTCTGCGTGGGTCGTCCACACCCTGGAAGTCGAAAACCAGGTCAACGCCCTGTTGCTCGAGGTCCGGCGGGCCGAGAGCGGCGCCAGAGGCTATCTTCTCACCGGCGAGCAGGAGTTCCTGGCCGATCACAATGCGGCAGTGGCGGCGATTCCGCGGGTTCTTGACCGGCTCACGGCCCTGACGCCGGACAACCCCGCCCAGGTCGCCTCGCTGCATCAGCTTCGCGCCGCGATCGACACCCGGCTGGACCAGTTCAACCGCGAAAAAGCGCTGGTCGCGCAGAACAAGGCGGCCGATGCCGCCGGCCTCGTCCGCGATGCCTGGGCCACCAATACCAATGCCATTATTAGCGACACCGCCGATGCGATGCGCACAGAGGAAGATCGGCTGTTCGCGCTGCGGACGGCCAATGCCGACCGCAGCCAGCGGCTGGCGACGCTGGTGACCATCGCGGGCTCCGCCATGGTCTTGCTCCTCGCGGCGATCTCGATTCTCCTGGTGCGCGCTTCGGCACGTGGTCGCGACGAAGCCGAATCGAAGCTGCGCGAGAGCAACCTCAATCTGGAGAGCACCGTCGATGAGCGCACGGCCGATCTGCGGGAAGCCAACGACGAGATCCAGCGCTTCGCCTACATCGTCAGCCACGATCTCCGCTCGCCGCTCGTCAACATCATGGGCTTCACCAGCGAGCTGGAGGAGCTGCGCCACGACATCTTCCGGCGGATCGCGACGCTGGCGCGCTCTGCCACCTCGCCTCCCCCTGCCGAGGGTGCCGACCCCGAGCTCGAAGGCGGCGACAAGCAGCTTTCCGACGATTTCAGCGAAGCGCTGGGCTTCATCAAGTCGTCGATCGCCAAGATGGATCGCCTGATCAGCGCGATCCTCAACCTCACCCGCGAAGGGCGCCGGGAGTTCGTTCCCGTCCGGATCGATACCCGCGAGCTGATCGAGGCCATCGTGCAGACGCTGGCGCATCAGGCCGCCGAGGCCAACGCCACCATCCACATCGAACCGCTGCCGACCATCGTCAGCGACCGCCTGGCGCTCGAGCAGATCTTCTCCAACCTGATCGACAACGCGATCAAATATCTGAAGCCGGGTGCCACCGGCGATATCTCAATCCGCGGTCGCACCCGGCTCGGCTTTGCCATTTTCGAGATCCGCGACAACGGCCGAGGGATTGATCCGAAGGATCATCAGCGTATCTTCGACCTGTTCCGCCGCGCCGGAACCCAGGACCGGCCCGGACAAGGTATAGGTCTGGCGCATGTTCGCGCCCTGGTACGGCGGCTTGGCGGCACGATGTCGGTCGCATCGGAACTTGATCACGGCAGCACCTTCACGATCACGCTGCCGATCACCTGGAACATCTCAAAGCGGAACTCGGATCAATGACCAATCCCGTGACGATCATCATGATCGAGGACGACGAAGGCCACGCCCGCCTGATCGAGCGGAACATCCGTCGTTCCGGCGTGAACAATGAGATCATTCCGTTCACCAACGGTACAGATGCGATGAAGTATCTGTTCGGTGCTGATGGCAGTGGCCTTGTCAATAAAGGACAGGCCCTCCTGATCCTGCTCGATCTCAATCTGCCGGACATGACCGGCATCGATATCCTGAAGCAGGTCAAGGAGAACAAATTCCTGAAGAGCGCGCCGGTCGTGATCCTGACGACGACCGACGATTCCCAGGAGATCAAGCGATGCTACGAGCTCGGCTGCAACGTCTACATTACGAAGCCCGTGAACTACGAGAGTTTCGCCAACGCGATTCGCCAGCTCGGCCTGTTTTTCTCGGTCATCCAGGTTCCGCCCACCGCATGACGTCGCCCTCACCCACGCTGCTCTATATCGACGACGATTCGACGCTGGCGCGGCTGGTCGAACGTGGCCTCACACGGCATGGCTTCAAGGTCGAGTATGCGCAGGATGGCCATGCGGGCCTGGCCCGCCTCGCAGCAGGCGGCATCGACGTCGTTGCGCTCGATCAGTACATGCCTGGCCTCGACGGATTGGAGACGCTGGAGCGCATCATGGCGCTGCCCTATGCGCCACCGGTGGTGTTCGTCACGGCTTCGCAGGATTCCAAGATTGCGGTGACCGCGCTGAAGGCCGGCGCCGCCGATTATCTGGTCAAGGACATCCAGGGCGAGTTCGTCCCGCTGCTGCATGTCGCGGCCGAGGGCGCACTGCGCCAGGCGCGGCTGCAGAAGGCGCGCGACGAGGCCGAAGCAGAGGTTCGCGCCTCGCGCGACCGCTTCGAGGCGCTGGCCGCCGAGCGCGAAATGCTGCTGCGCGAGGTCAACCATCGTGTCGGCAACTCGCTGCAGATCATCGCCTCGCTGTTGCACCTGCAGGCCAACACTGCGACGCAGGAAGACGTCAAGGCGGCGCTGACCAATGCGATGGGCCGGGTCGCCGCAGTGGCGCAGGTGCATCGTCGACTCTACACCTCGCACGATCTGAAGAGCGTGCTGCTGAACCAGTATCTCGACGCGCTGCTCGACGATTTGCGCCGCTCGGCCGAAGGCAACCGGATGTCGCGGCTCACGCTGCGGGCGGAAGCCGTCGAGATCGATCCGGACCGTGCGGTCGCGATCGGCATTGTCGTCAACGAACTGGTCATGAACGCGGTCAAATATGCCTATCCCGATTGCGCCGGTCCGATCCATGTCGAGCTGAGATGCGAGAACGACGACATCGTGCTGTCGATCGCCGATAACGGCGTCGGCCTGCACGCGACCAACGATCCGCGCTCGACCGGCATGGGCCAGCGCATCGTCAGCGCCATGGCGACCAAGCTCGACGCCAGTGTGACGCCGGATCCCACCCACGCCGGCACCAAGATCGTGGTTCGTTTCCGCCGCGCCAAGGCCGTACCGGCCCCCGCGACGGCTGTCGCGAGCTAGTCCTGCCGAAGTGGCGCTTGCGCTCGAGAGCGGAGCGAATGCCAGTCCGGGAACATTGAACGCGGCCCGATGTCCCGCAGACGATTGATCGATCGCCCGTCGCGCGTCCGGCGACAGCCTGCTATCATCTGCTCTATGAATTCGCGCGACTCCGCCGCCTCCGAGATCACGCCTGAAGTGCTGTTGCGCGCCTATGCCTGCGGCATCTTTCCGATGGCCGAGAGCGCCGACGATCCGACGCTGTTCTGGGTCGAGCCGGAATTGCGCGGCGTGATCCCGCTCGAAGGCTTCCGCGTGGCCTCTCGGCTGGCGCGCACCGTGCGCACCGATGCCTTCACCGTCACCGTCAATCAGGCATTCAAGGCTGTCATGGCCGGCTGTGCCGCGCCGCAGCCGGGACGCGAGGAAACCTGGATCAACCGGCGCATCCGCGAGCTCTATACCGGGCTGTTTGCGATCGGCCACTGCCACAGCGTCGAATGCTGGCAGGATGGCGAGCTGGTCGGTGGGCTCTATGGCGTCAGTCTCGGCCGCGCCTTCTTCGGCGAGAGCATGTTTCATGTCGTGCGCGACGCCTCGAAGGTGGCGCTGGTGCATCTGGTGGCGCGTCTCATCGCCGGCGGCTTCGAATTGCTCGACACCCAATATGTCACCGAGCATCTGCGGACCTTCGGCGCATTGGAGATCCCACGCCGCCGCTACACCGCCCTGCTCGACAAGGCGCTGATGGGCGCACCCGCTGATTTCGGCAAGCTGCCGGTCGATCACCCGATCCCCGGCGCCGAGGCGCTGGTCATTATCGCCGAGCGCGGATAAGGCTGCCGCTTCACCTCACACCGTCATCCCGGGCAAGCGCGGTGCGCGCCAGCGCCGCTGCGCGCAGACGCGGGATCCATAATCCCAGACGGACATTGCGGCGCGAGCTGTGGCTCCAGCCTTCGCAAAATCAGGTTCTGTGTTTATGGATCCCGGCGCAGGGCCGGGACGACAGCATTATATGTGGCAACGACAGGGCCCCTAGTTAATAGCCGCCGTCACTTGGGCGCTACCTGAAGATCCCGAACGGGCCGCCGCCCTGCTGCGGCGGCGGTGGGGGTGGCGGCGGAGGCGGCACGGCCTGCTGGCTCTGCTGCTGCGGTGGCAGACCGGCCGGCGGACGCGGCTGCCGTGGCGCACGCCTTTGTGCCGGTGGCGGAGCCGGCTGCACGGCGGGTTTCGCCGGGTCGGGTGCGGCGTTGACGACGGTGGTCTCCGGATCTTTGCAGTCGGTCAGCCAGATGTCGTAGATCGGGTGCTCGACACCATGCAGACCCGGGCTCGCAGCGAACATCCAGCCCGAGAAGATCCGCTTCACCTCGCCCTGCAGCGTGATCTCGTCGACCTCGACGAACGCGTCGGTGTTGGTCGCCTCGGTCGCGGGGCGTGTATAGCAGGCGTCGGTCTTCACCCGCAGCGCACCGAACTGCACGGTCTCGCCGATCTGCTCGTCGAAATTGATGATGCGGCCGGTGATCTTGTCGAGCCCGGAGAAGGTCGCCTTCTTGTTCTGGATCTTCTGCGTGGGCGGCTCGGTGACGACCTCGTCGCCCGGCTGCAGCGTCGCAGGGGTTTGCGGCACCGCGCCGTTCGGCGGCACCGCGGCATTCTGGCCGGCCCCCTTCTGTTGGGGCTGGCGTTGGCCCGGCTGCGCAGGCGCGCCCGGCGCAGCGCCAGGCGGCACGGCCGCCACGGGCGGATTCTGCGGCACCACCGTGGTCCCTGGCGGCGGCGCCAGCGGCTGCGACTGCACGGGTCCCGGCAGCGCCGACCCCTGCCCGGGCATCGCGCGCGTCGGCGGCGCCGGCAGCACCCTGCCCCGCGGCAATTCCGGCACCTCTTCTTCCTCGTCGTCCGGCGGCGGCGTTGGCTCACCGCGGCGCGGGATATTGCCCGGAGGACGGGGAACCGGATCGGAGAAAATCGTGCCGATCTGCGCCCGCGCCGGCATGGACAGCGCGAGGGATGTGGCGGCCAGGAAGGCCGCGAGACCGGTCAGGGTAATGGTTCGATGCATCTCGCGCGGCTTTATCAGGCGAATCGGGGTTCCGGACAATCAAATAACGTCATGTCCCATCCGCCGCTCTCGATCAGGCTATCCCGTTAACATGCCGAATACGGCGGGGAAAGGGCGACTGCGGCATGGCCTGCCGACTGGTCAGCCCGCAACGGGAATGAAATAGTCCTCGCAAATGGTTCCGCGCCCTGCGGACGCCGCGCTTCCGGCGCTTAACCGGATGCAATTGAGGATACGCAATGCCCGTCACGCTCGATGCCGATGCCGCCGCCGTCTACAAGGCTTTCCAGGAGGCCGGCCGGCCCGCTTACGAGACGCTGACGCCCGACGAGGCGCGAGCCTATTATCTTGCCGCCCGCCTGGTCACCAATCCCGAGCCGCCAGACATGGCTGAGGTCAAGGATCTCAGCATCCCCGCTCCGCATGGTGCGATTCCGGCACGGCTGTACCGGCCGCGTGATGCGCGGCAAGTCGATGGCCTCGCGCCCGCGCTGGTGTTCTTCCACGGCGGCGGCTGGGTGATCGGCAATCTCGAGTCCCATGACGTGGCCTGCCGCACGCTCGCGCAAGCCGGCGAGCTGGTCGTCATCTCCATCGATTATCGCCTTGCGCCCGAGCACAAATTCCCCGCCGCGGTCGACGATGCGCTGACCGCGACGCAATGGGTCGCGGACCATGCCCGCGCGCTCGGCATCGATGCTGCGCGCCTGAGCGTCGGCGGCGATTCCGCCGGCGGCAATCTGACCGCCGTCGTCGCGCTCGCCGCCCGCGATGGCAAAGGGCCGGCGCTTGCAGGACAGGTGCTGATCTATCCCGCCACCGATTTCGCGATGGCCCATCCCTCGCACAGCGAGCCCGAGACCAGCGTGCTGCTGACGCATTCCGTGATCCGCTGGTTTCGCGATCACTATCTCACCGGCGCCGCCGATATCCACGACTGGCGCGCATCGCCGGCGAAAGCCGCAACGCTGGCCGGCCTGCCGCCGGCTTACGTCCTGACCGCCGGCGCCGATCCCTTGCGCGACGAAGGTGACGAATATGCGCGGCGGCTGCAGGAGGCCGGCGTTCCCGTCACCCATCGTAGCTTCCCCGGCCAATTCCACGGCTTCTTCACCATGGGCAAGCTGCTGCAGCAGGCCAATGTCGCGGCGAGCGACATCGGCGCGTGGCTAAAGCGGCTGAACTAAGCGCGCACTCGGCAGCAGAGCACGATCGCCATCCGTATGAGGCATACTTCAGCGGGCGGATCAGAACGATCCATCCCGCCAAAAGACATTCCACCTGCGTTCACGAGAACAGCAGTCGATCCTTGATCTTGTGCGCAACCGTGTAATCGTCGTCCCACCATGGCTTTTCGCCGGCCGCACGCGGCGGCTTGAGCAGATGTAGCTTCTCGCCTTTGGTTGTCGCCGTCTTCATGGCGACCCGGAACGAGTAATGATCGAACAGGCTGAGCGCCTCGATCATGTAGGATACCGCGATGCGCCGATCCCTGACGATCACGAGGTTCTCGCCGTTCTTGCGATCCGCCGGCGTGGAGAAATTATAGGAGCCGAGATAGACCCGCGCGGTCGGCTTGTCGAAGTCGATCACGGTGAACTTGTGATGCATGCGGGTGCCCGTGCCGCCCGACGGTTCTGACTTGAAGGGCTCCGGGACGTTTGCGCTCAATTCTGCGGCAAACACCGGCGCGACATTGCCGCTCGGATCCTGCACGTCCAGACCGCCGACCTTCTTGTCGGAAATGCCGTAGACGAAGATGTTGGCGTTGTCAGTGACGGCCTTGATCGCATCCAGCACGACCCCCGGCGATTCGTAGAGGAATGCGAGTGAGTAAAGCAGCGAGGAGGTCGTGTTCTTCTTGATGTCGTCCGCGATCTCACCGAGCTTGGCATTGGCCGCGCTGTGCGGCGAGAAGGCGACCTTTGCATCGATGCCGGGAAGACCGAGGTCATTCCAATCGGCGGATGACGTGGCGCCGAATCCCGCAACGTCGTTCTCCGTCGGATCGTCGAAATAGTGGTCGAAAGCCGCGAAAAACAAATCGACGGGCGTTTCGCCGGTCAGCACCAGCGCATTGTTCGCCTGCACATAGAACCCTCGCCAGGACAGGTTGGTCGAGCCGCACACCACCTTCTTGACGTTTGCGCCCTTCACCGCGATGGTCTTGTTGTGCTGCAGGCTGCCCATATGCTGGCGTTTGACATTCGCCCGCCCGGCCGAGGTGACCAGACGGCCTTCGGCTTCAGTCTCGGCGGAATTCGGCTTGCCGTGCGTCGAGCTGTTGTCGATGATGATTTTGAGACGGCTGCCTAACCGTTCGAGGCGGTCGACGATTTCGGGCAGATTGAAGTCGTAGGCGACGACACGAACCTCGGCCTGATCGGCAATCGCCTCATCAAGCGTGGCGAGGATCGCCTTGCGTGCTTCGAACCCCATCCAGGCAAGCGCTGCAGCGCTGTCGGGATGAGTTCGAGGTAAAATCGAGTCCCTTGGCGGCGACAGGCGCCACCAATGTCTCGATCGGGCCATCTTTCACGTAATGATCGACAAAAGCCTGCGAGGAGACGAAGCCGCGCGTGAACGTCACGTTGGCGACACCTGGATAGGTGTCACGCGCAAGCTGGATCGTCACCTCCTGCGGCTCGCCTTTGCTGAGCTGATCGTGCTCATCCATGAACATGGGCGTGACGCGGTAGTTGAAGTCGCCAACCAGATCGGCATTGCGCGGGAAATGTACCCAGCGGAATTTCTGGATCGGCGATTGCAGCGTCGAAAGCTGGGCCGGATTGACGTTACCATCAGCACCGAGAAAGCCGAGCCGGTTGTTCAGCGCGAAGAACTGGCCACCGCCAGGCTCGCGATATTCGATTGCGAAGCCGACCAGATTCTGCGGTGGCTCGCCGTTCTTCCAGTTCATGGCGATCAGCGTCATGCCGTCACCACGGTGCAGCTTGAGCGTGAACAGCGCCGCGGGATTGGTACCTTCGATCTCGAAATCCGAGTTCGTCGTGGCCTGCGGCGTCATCGGAACGGGTGGAGGCGATTGGGACGAAGTGGGCTGGGACGCGGGCCCGGCAGGCGTCAGCGGCGTCACGTTGGGCGTGGGCCCGGTCTTGGGAGTTGGCTTACGTCGCGACGCCGTTCCGGTTCTTGTCTTGGCAGCTGTCGTGCCGGCCTTCGGGCGCGCCACCTTCGTGGCTCTGTTCTGCGCCGTATTGGCGGCTGCCTTGGATCTTGCTGAGCCGGTCTTTGATTTGGTTACGCGGGACGGCGACGCCTTGCGTCCAACTGCACGTGTGTCGGATTTGGCTTTCGCCTTGCTCGCCCTCGTCCCGACCTTCGCCTTCGCCCTCGCGGTTTTCGCTTTCGTGGTCTTCGCTTTCGTCTTGGTCTTTGTCGCCCTGGCCTTGGCCTTCGATGACTTGACCTTTGACGTCTTGGCCTTCGATTTCGCAGCCTTCTTCTTTTTGGCGACCATCACATTCCCCCAATCCGAGCGACAGCCTCGCTGTCTTATGGCAATGAATGCCCAGGCGACGAGAACGGTCGACGGGCGGTTGAAATCGCTGTCAAAACAATAAAACCCGCTGGGGTTGTATCATATACCGGGCAGCTCCCCAAATTCTATTTCTCTAGTGGTCCGGCTGTTCGGTCAAACCGCCGCGCGGACCGCATGCGACATCAACCGTAATCAGATGTGACTTTGCGCAAGCGTCCCACTCACGCATGGTCGCGCCGTTCATTGATGCTTTGCGGACTCTCGATGCCTGCCTTGTTGCAATCCATCCTCGCCCTGCCCATACGCTCGCTCGCCTGGCTCGGAAGCCAGGGGACACGGGCGATCGCCGCCCTGGTCGTGCTCGGGATCGCCGTCCCGCCGCTTGGCGAATTGCTGCGGCCCTATGTCACCGAGGCGATTGTCCTGCTGCTCATCATCTCCTTCATGCGGGTGGACCCATCGAACCTGCGCGCCTATCTGCGCCGGCCGACGCTTGTGCTCGCGGCGACCGCCTGGACGACGATCGCCGTGCCGGCGCTGGTCGGCGCGGCCGCGCACCTGATTGGCGCCGATGCCAGGGCGCCGGACGTGTTCCTGGCTTTGATGCTGCAGGCGACGGCCTCGCCGATGATGGCCTCGCCTGCCCTCGCTGCGCTGATGGGGCTCGATGCGACGCTGGTGCTGATCACGCTCGTGACCTCGACCGCCCTGGTGCCGTTCACCGCGCCCGTGTTCGCCCACATCTTTCTCGGCGGCATGCTCTCGTTGTCGCCGCTTGCGCTCGGACTGAAGTTAGCTGCAATCCTCGTCGGCGCATCGGCGGTCGCGGTCGTGATCCGGTTTGCCTGCGGTGACGCGGCGATCAAGCGGCAGCGCGCGCCAATCGACGGCCTCAATGTGCTGATCCTGTTCGTGTTCGTGGCTGCTGTGATGAGCAATTTCATCACTGATGTCCGCGCCGCTCCGCTGCATGTTCTGGCGCTCGCTGCATTGGCCTTCGCGGTGTTCTTCGTGCTGCTCGCCGTCACGTTCCTGCTGTTCCGGCGCTATGGCTCCGAGCGAGCTCTGGCGCTCGGCCTGATGGTCTCGCTGCGGAACATGGGCCTGATGCTGGCGGCGACCGAGGGCGTGCTGCCGGGCACGACCTGGCTCTATTTCGCGATGAGCCAGTTTCCGATCTACCTGGCGCCGCAGATGCTCAGCCCGCTTGCGACGCGCCTGCGTGGAAAAGCCGCGCCGATCGCCTCGGCATGTGCTGACGCGTGAGCGCGTTTCCTGCTAATGAGCCAATGATGGATACATCAGCTTCGATCGAGATCGCGCGACATACGCTGCTCGACGCCGGACTCGTTCTCGCGATTGGCACGCTGCTCGCTTTTCTGGCGCAAACGATACGCATTCCCGACGTCGCGCTGTTCCTCGTCGCCGGCATCGCGATCGGACCACATGCGCTCCATCTGATCGACATCAAAGCGGACTCCGCGCTGAACCAGATCATCCTGCTGTTTGGTGCCAGCTACATCCTGTTCGACGGCGGCGCCGCGCTGCGCCTCAAGGTGCTCCGCGAGGTCTGGATCACGATCCTCGTCATTGCCACGATCGGCGTCGTGATCACAGGCCTCGTCACCGGCCTTGCGGCCGCCTGGGTCCTTTCCTTGCCGTTGCCGGTCGCGCTGCTGCTCGGGTCAACGCTCGCGTCAACCGATCCGGCGACCCTGGTGCCGGTGTTCAGGCAGGTGCGGATACGCGATCGTCTCGCGCAGACAGTGATGAGCGAGTCCGCCTTCAACGATGCGATGGCCGCGATCATCACCTTCACGTTGCTCGCCGTCGCGACCGGCGCAGGCGGCTTCTCGCCGGCCCACGCGCTGATTGATCTCGTCTGGGAATCCGCAATCGGCATTGGCGCAGGCTTCACGCTCGGATATCTCGCATGCCTGCTGATCGCCCATGAGAAATGGGCGTTCCTCGCCGAATACGCGCCGGTCGTCACCTTGGTTGCGGTGATCGGCGCCTATTTCGGAGCCTCGGGCCTGCATGCCTCCGGCTTCATGGCCGTGTTCGTGTTCGGCGTCGTGCTCGGCAACAAGGAGGCGTTCGGCTTTCGCATGGAGCCTGGCGAGGCGGCCAAGCTCGATGAGTTCGTGCTGACCACCGCCTTCATCATGCGGATTTTCATTTTCATCCTGCTCGGCACCCAGGTCGATTTCGCGCTGATGAGCCGCTACTGGCTGGGCGGCGTCGCGGTCGTCACCGTGCTGATGCTGGTGGCGCGGCCGTTGACCGTATTCGTCTGCGCGGGCCTCGACCGTCGCGCGCGCTGGAGCCTGCCTGAGCTCGTCTTCATGTGCTGGACCCGCGAGACCGGCGTGATCCCGGCCGCGCTTGCCGGGCTCCTGCTCGGCAGCAACGCGCCGGGCGCCGAGGTGATTGCGTCCGTCACCTTCGTCGCGATCCTGATGACGATCCTGATCCAGGCGCCGACCACCGAATGGCTTGGCCGCCGGCTCGGCGTGATGGCCGATACGCCGACATCTTGATCAGCGTTGCGTGTCGACCACGCAGCGCGATGCATCTTCAGGTCGCGTGCTGCGTTGCGCCCCGAGCAACAGTTGCTGGAACGGCCGATATCGTTGTTGCTGGCATGCAACGGCGACGCTAGGCTTTCGCGTGATTGGTGCAGGAGGATGATTTGACCAAATCAGACGAACAGAAGATTTCCGAAGATCGCCGCGACGCGCTGCGTTACGCGCTGGCGATCGGCAGCGGTGCTGCGCTCGCGACCGCGATGACGCGTCCCGCCGCGGCGGCTGATGCCGGCGACAACACGCTGGACCGCGTCCGCGCCAGCAAGACGCTGCGCATCGCTGTGCTGCCGGGCGAGCTGCCCTACTTCAACAAGGACCTCGCCACCGGCACCTGGTCCGGCTTCTCGATCGAGATGGCCAACGACATCGCCAAGCTGCTCGACGTCAAGCTCGAATACACCGAATCGACCTACGGCAATTCGATCCTCGATCTGCAGTCCAACAAGATCGATCTCGGCTTCGCGCTCAATCCGACGCCGCAGCGCGCGCTGGTCGTCGACTTCACCAAGACCGTGTTTCCGCATCCGTTCGGCGCGATGCTGAAGAAGGGCCTGGAAGCCAACACCTGGGCCGACATCAACAAGCCCGAGGTCAAGATCGCCGTCGACGTCGGCTCCGCCAACGAGGCGGTGGCGCGGCGCTTTGCGCCGAACGCCACCATCAAGTCGCTGAAGTCGCGCGACGAGGTGATGCTGGAGATGGCGTCGGGCCGGGTCGACTGCGTCGTCAACGCGCTGGTGCTTGGCCTGACCGCGATCGCCAAGAACCCCAACCTCGGCACCTACAAGATCCTGAAATCACCCTCGGTCTCGGTGGCATCCGCGACCGCGGTGCGGCGCGAGCCGGACAAGCGCTGGCGCGACTTCCTGTCGGTCTGGATCGACTACAACCGCGGCATCGGCCAGATGCGCGAATGGTTCGTCAAGGGCCTGGCGCTGTCAGGCGTCAAGGCCGAGGACGTGCCGGTCGACCTCGACATCTAACGCGATACGAACGGGCGCGGCTAGACCTTGTCGTAGGTCATGCCGCGCTCGAACCGGCGCGCCGATCAGCGTCGCCGGAAACAGGATCGCGAAATAGATCGACGGCGACGACGGTATAGACCTCGAGCGGCCGGTAGGTATCCGCGTTGATCAGGGTCGCGTTGTAGACCAGGTCGGGCACCGCGATGACCGATACCAGCGAAGTGTTCTTGAGCTGCGTCACCGACTGGTTGACGTAGGGCGCGAGCATCGGCTTCAGCGCCTGCGGCAGGATCACCAGCCGCATCATCCGCCACGAGCGCAGGCCCAGCGCGCGCGCCGCATCCCATTGGCCGCGCGGCACGCTCTCGATGCTGCCGCGCACGATCTCGGCATAGAACGCGCCGCCATAGAGCGACAGCACGCTCATCGCCGCGACATGGGCGGGAATATTGACGCCGATCACCACCGGAAAGGCGTAGTAGAACCAGATGATCTGCACCAGCAGCGGCGTACAACGAAACAGCTCGATATAGGCTGAGCAGCAGCCAGTCGATCACCGGGATCGGCCGCAGCCTGAGGATGCCGACGATCAGGCCGATCAGCGTGCCGAGCCAGGATGGTACCGATCGTGTAGGCCATGGTCCAGCCGAGCCCGACCCAGAACAGATGGCTGTATTTGGCAAGGATCGCGAAATCCCAGACGTAGTGCATGACGACCCCAGTCGTTAAAGTTTGCGCGTCAGAGATAGCGGCTCGGCGCGAAGGCCGTGACGTCGAAGGATGGCTGCTCGCCCGCAATCATCGCCGCGATCGCAGCCCCCGTCGCCGGCCCCGTGGTGAAACCGATATGCTGGTTGCCGAAAGCAAGCCACAGGCCGGAATGCCGCGGCGCTTGCCCGATCATCGGCAGCGACGTCCGGCAAGGTCGGACGCGCGCCGCGCCAGGGCTCGCCGACGGCCTCGCCGAATTCGACGACGCTGCGCGCCAGCGGCACCACCTGGTCGAGCTGCGCGAACGACGACGGCGCATCGCGGTCGGTCAGCTCGACGCCCGAAGTGATGCGAACGCCGTTTTCCATCGGCGTCATCAGGAAGCTGCCGTCGGCATCGTTGATCGGCCGCAGCAACTTGCGCGCCGGATCGGGCGTGAACTCGCGATGATAGCCGCGCTCGAACGCCATCGGCACGCGATAGCCGAGCGGCCGCAGGATATCGGGCGACCATGGCCCGAGCGCGACCACGACATGGCGCGCCCGGATCGCGCCGTCCTGGAACATCACCCGCCAGCCGGCGCTGTCAGGCGCGAGCGCCTTGACCGGCGCCTGCCGCATCTACACCGCCCTTGCCTTCGAACATCCTGGCATAGGCCTTCACCACATTGCCTGGTGAATCGACCGACGCCGTCTGGCTGTGCAGCAGGCCGGTCTTGTAGACCGGCAGGATATTCGGCTCGAGCGCCGAGATCGCCTGGCGATCCAGCAGCTCGCTCTTGATGCCGAACGCGGCCAGCCACGCCTGCTCCTCCTTGGCGGCAGCGGCGCCGTCGCTGCGCCAGGCCTTGAGCCAGCCGGTCTCGCGGATGCGCTGCGGCTCACCGGCCATGACGATCCAGTCGCGATGCAAAGCCAAGGACGCGCCGATCAGGCCGTGCAGCGCCACCGCGCGCGGCTGCACCCGCGACGGCACCGCATTGGCAAGGAAGCGCAGCACCCAATCGAGATTGCGCACCGTCCAGGCCGGATTCCAGCGCAGCGCAGCGCTCCGATTGCTCAGATAGGACGGCAGCGTCGCAAACAGCGAGGGCTTGTTGAGCGGCAGGATCGAGCCGCTCGAGAGAATGCCGGCATTGCCGTAGGAGGTTTCCTCGCCCGGCGCCTTGCGATCGATCAGCATCACCGACAGGCCGCGCTGCGCGGATCGCGAAGGCCGTTGAGACGCCGACGATGCCAGCGCCAAGCACGATCACATCGATTGCCTGATCCGTCATGCTCTCGCTCATCGCTCTATCCGGATTTCGTTCAGCCCAGCGTCAGCCCGCCATCGACCGGCAGCGACCGCGCCGGTGATGTGACGCGCTTCCGCCGACAGCAGGAATTTGACGCTCGCCGCGATGTCATCGGGCTCGGCCAGACGCTGCAGCGGATTCGCCTTGGCCGCGACCTGCCAGGCCGCCGGATCGAGCGCGCCGAGCCGGCCCGGATCCTTACGCGTATAGCCTGGTGACACGACGTTCGCGGTGCCACCGGCCGGCGCAAGCTCGATCGCCAGGCACCGCACCAAAGCTTCCAGCGCGGCCTTGGCTGCGGCCGAGGCCGGAAAGGTGCCGCCGGTCACGAAGCGATGCGCGCCAAAGCTGGAGATCGCGACCACGCGGCCGTGATCATGACGCAACAGGTCCGGCAGCGCGGCACTGGCCAGTTCATGGAATGCACCGGCAATCACCGCATAGGCGCGGTCGAGTCCGTCGCGCGGCAGATCGCGAAAGCTGCGGCGATCGGCAAAGCCCGCGGCATGCACCAGCGCGTCCACCGGTCCGAATGCGTCGCGCGTGGCGCCGACCAGATCCGACGCGACACCGGGCACGGCGAGATCGCCGCAATGGACCGCGACCTCGGCGCCGGCCTGCCGGCACGCGGCGGCGACGGCCGCCAGCCGTTCCCGGCTCGCATCGTCCGCCCCCTGCCCGTGCAGCATCAAGCGCTGGCTGGGCGCAGACAAACCACGCGCCACGGCAGCTCCGATACCGGCCCCGCCGCCGGTGATGATGGAAACGCGCATGACCCCCAGATCGAAAATCGGCGATTTACCGCCGACTTTCCGCCGACTATAGGTGTCCGATCTGCAGATGCCAACACGGTCGCCGTCACCACCGCCGGGCCGCTGGCGGCTTCACCCCGCGCGGCGCGATCTGCTTCAACGCGCGCGCGATGACCTGCACGATCCGTGCATCGGCTTCCGTGGCCTCCCGTGCGCGGATGACGACCCGGGTCGCGGGCAGCGCCGGCAGCCGCTTCAGCCATCCGCCCTGCGTTACGCAGCCCGACGGCACGTTGCGCGCCTCCAGGACGGCAATGCCGAACCCGGCGACAACCGCCGCCTGGATCGCAGCGACGCCGGTGCCGACGAAGGCCTCGCGCCAGGGCGCGTCGTGGCGAGCCAGCGCCGTCAGCGTCGCGTCACGGATGACGCACGGCGCGGCGAGCGACACCAGCGGCAACGGCTGGTTCGGCTCCCATCGGAACGACCGCGCCGCGGCCCAGACCAGCCGGTCCTCCATGACGGTCTCGCCTTCGCCGCCGCAATCGTCAGCCCGGCCGATCACAGCGTCATAGTGCCCGTTTGCAAACGCGACGGCGAGCTCCGGCGAGCGTCCGACGATCACCGACAGCCGTCGTCCGTCCGGCAGCTCGCGCATGGGCGCAAGGACCTTCGGCAATAGGTCGCCGGCGGCGTGATCGCTGACCGCAAGCTCGAAGCTGCGGCTGCGCGCCGCGCCAATGGCGCGTACCGCGGCATCATCATGGAGCTGCAGCAGGCGCCGTGCATCCGGCAGGAACGTCATGCCGAAACGGGTCAGCGACACGTTGCGCGCATTGCGCTCCATCAGCCGCTGGCCGAGCCGCTCCTCCAGCTTGCGAATCCGGATGCTGACCGCCGATTGCGTGGCGCCGACCGTCATCGCCGGCAGTCGTGAAATTGCGCGCGTCTGCCACGGTGACGAAGGCGCGCAGCCAGTCGAGCTCGAGGGTCGGCGGCTTATGCATTTCGAAACATCATTCTTGATCGCCAAACATTCATTTCTGCAATTCTAGTCCCGCGGCTATGATCCGGCAATCGAAACCATAGGAGAACCTGTCATGCCGCTCGTGAGGATCGATCTGCGCCGGGGTAAATCCAGCGCGTTCAAGAAGACGTTGACCAACGAGATCTATGAGGCGATGCGCGAGACGTTCAATGTGCCCGAGCACGACCGCTTCATGGTCATCAACGAACACGACGAAGACAATTTTGTCTTCGACCGCAGCTATCTCGGCATCGAACGCTCGGATGATTTCGTCATCATCCAGCTGACGGTGAGCAACACCCGCTCGCAGGAGACCAAGCAGGCGTTCTACGCCCGGCTCGTCGAACGCCTGAGCCAGCGTCCCGGCCTGCGCCCTGAAGACGTATTCATAAACTTCGTGGAAGTCGTGAAGGAGAACTGGTCATTCGGCAACGGCATTGCGCAATACGTCGTGTAGCCGATCTCACGCTGATAATGCTCTTGAGCATGAGCCGCTCATAGTGACTGTCATTGCGAGGAGCAAAGCGACGAAGCAATCGAGATTTCATGGCGGACACGTCGCTTCGCTCGCAATGACGAAACGGATCGTAGGATGGGTGGGAGCGAAGCGATACCCATCATGCATCTGCACGGGGATTTGATGGGTATCGCTGCGCTCAACCCATCTTACAAAACCGTCAACTAGATCGTCCCGCCGCTGATGGTCGCGATGATCCGCGTGGCCCGCCAGAACCAATGTGCGCCATCGCGCGCCGATTGCAGGCTGAACATGCGCTTATTCCACAGGGGATCGTGATCGAAACGGATGTTCTCGATCACGAAGGCCTGCTGCTGCAGCCTTCGCAGTTGCGCCCAGGCGAAATGGGCCGCGTCCAGTTGCTGGCGAAGCTTGGACACTTCGATGACGTAGGGCGATGGAAACAGAATTGCGAAGCTACCTGGCATCACGCGATCTCATCGATCTCTTGGACTCCCTCGGCCAGAAACCCTACCCCGCCCGCGCGGCGCGCCGCAACGCCTGCGGCGGCTGGCCGAAGGCGCGGATGAAGGCGCGGCGCATCCGCTCCGGATCGCGGAAGCCGGCACTCTCCGCCACCCGCTCGATCGGCTCGCTGGACGCCTGCACCCGCTGGCGGGCGACTTCGATCCGCAGCCGCTCCACGGCTTTTGACGGGGTCGTGCCGGTCTCGGCGATGAAAGCACGGGTAAAGTGCCGCGCGCTCATGCCGGCGCGATCGGCTAGGTTCTCGACCGTCAGCGGCGCATCGAGATTTTCGCGCGCCCACGTCAGAAGCGGCGCGAAGCGCCCGCTCGGCGCCTTCAGCTCCAACAGTTGCGAGAACTGCGACTGGCCACCGCTGCGGCGATGATACAGCACGAGCTGCCGCGCGGTCTTCTGCGCGATCTCCTCGCCATGATCTTCGACAACCATCGCCAGCGCAAGATCGATGCCGGCAGTGATGCCGGCCGAGCTCCAGACATCGCCGTCGCGAACATAGATGCTGTCGGGCTCGAGCTTCACGTTCGGATATTGGCCAAGAAACTGCCGCGTGCGCTGCCAGTGGGTGGTGGCCCGCTTGCCGTCCAGCAAGCCTGCTTCGGCAAGGACGAAGGCGCCGGAGCAGACGCTGGCGATGCGGGTGCCGCGCTTGGCAACATTGCGCACGAAGGCGATCGTGCAGGCGTTGTGCGCGGCCGCCTCGACGCCTTCCCCGCCGGCGATGATCAGCGTCGACAGCGCGCTTGCGGCGCCGAACTTGCGCGCCAGCATCTCCACACCCGACGAGGAGCGTACCGGTCCGGGCTGCGCCGCGATCACCTTGATCGCGGGCGACTGGTGCGCATAACGCGCGGCGATCTCGAACACTGAGATCGGACCGGACGCATCGAGCAGCTGAAAGTCAGGAAAGATCAGGACACCGATCATCGTCTGGAAGCCTTTCAGTGACGGCTGAAAATGAGGGAATTCCGCCATTCCAGACACAAGGCGATCATGCCAGAGTGCCTGCCGTCAAGCCTCTTATTCTTGCTTTCGAAGGAAGCGCATCATGGCCGCCCCGCTCCAGATCGGATTCGTGCTGTTTCCGAAGCTCACCCAGCTCGACCTCACTGGTCCGCTGCAGGTGTTCGCCCGCGTGCCGGGCGCCGTCGTCCATCTGCTGTGGAAGCGGATCGAACCCGTGACCACCAACTCCGTGCTGACGCTGCTGCCGACCACAACCTTTGCCGATTGTCCGCAGCTCGACGTGATCTGCGTGCCCGGCGGCGCCGGCGTCGACGACATCGTCAATGACGAGGACGTGCTGGATTTCCTGCGGCGGCAGGCCGAAGGCGCCCGCTATGTCACCTCGGTCTGCACCGGATCGCTGGCGCTGGGCGCGGCCGGCCTGCTCGACGGCTATCGCGCCACGACCCATTGGGCCGCGCGCGATTGCCTGGCGGCGTTCGGCGCGACGCTGTCGACCGAGCGGGTCTGCGTCGATCGTAACCGGGTCACCGGCGGCGGCGTCACCGCAGGCATCGACTTCGCGTTGAGCCTGGTGTCCATTCTTGTCGATCGGCCCACCGCGGAAGCAGTCCAGTTGATGATCGAGTACAACCCGGCGCCGCCATTCAATTCCGGTGCACCGGAGACAGCCTCGCCTGCGGTGCTCGCGCTGACGCAAGAGCGAATGGCACCATTCCAGCAGCGGCGCCGCGACGCCGTGGCCCGCGCCGCACAACGCCTGAAGGCTGGCGCCTGAGCAGCGACGCAAGGCAACAAGACGAGATACGAGAAAAAGGCCGCCGGGTTGCCCCAGCGGCCTTTCCTGGTCCTACGACGGCACCACATCGTACCGGGCGATTGCAGGCGTTGCGCAACCAAGAGGCTGGTCGCCTCGGTAGCGGAGATCCTGATCGGGTGCCGCTGCACATCAGGAACGGTCGCGATTCCGTGTCCCGAACCGTCGCAGTGGGTGAACCACCTTCGCAAGACGGCTCTATTCAGCCGCACGCAACACGATCACGCAACGTGATCGCTCGCGTTGGATGCAGACGTTCCCCGCACTTCCCGCTATTCACAGGATGGAACCAGGGTCGATGCAGCGGATGCGCGGTCGAATTTAGCTGCCAGGCGTCCAAGGCTGGTAGTCGCCGGTCGCCTTCGGGCGGCGACCGCTGGCCAGCGTCGAACCGGACGGCCGGTACGCGCGCGGCGTGCCGGTGAGATTCGGCTGATGCGGCTTTTCCCACTCCCGCGGCTTGTAACCGTCCTTGGTCGGCGGCACGTCGACGGTGTGATGCATCCAGGCGTGCCAGGATGGCGGAATGCGGCTCGCCTCGGCGACGCCGTTATAGATCACCCAGCGGCGCTCGAAGTGCAGCACTGGATCGATCTTGCCGCCGGCCGTGCGGTAGTAGCGATTGCCCTGCTCGTCCTCGCCGACCAGTTCACCGAATCTCCAGGTCCACAGCTGCGTCCCGAAGGTCTGGCCATTCCACCACGTGAAAAGCTTGAGGAAGAACTGTTTCATGTGCGCGAGCAGCCGGTTTGGTGGCGGTTGGGGGCTCTGATGCCACCCTGCGGCAGGATTGTCCAGTGCCGCCGCGCCCCGCACGGCCTGTAGTCTGAACCGGCGTTCATCTCCATCCGGCACGACGCGCAAAACCCTGCGATTGCAGGCGCTGCGACAACGCACGGCGGGAACGACCATCAACGCCGCGGGTTAGCTCGCTTTCCCGGTGATGGAGTCTAATCGATGAGCAACCTGAAAGCACTAACTGCCACGACAGCGCTGGCGCTGATTCTGCCGTTGGCAGCAAGCACTGCAAGCTTTGCCCAGGGTCCCGCGCGCGGGGCCGGCGGTGGCGGTGCACATATGGCTGGGGGGGGCGGCGCCCACTTCGGCGGTGGTGGCGGCGCGCACATGGGCGGCGCGGCGGCGTTCGGTGGCGGTCGCGGTGCAGGCGGCGCAGGCTTTAGCGCTCCTCGCGTTGCCGGCGGCGGTGGTGCGTCCTTCGCGGCACGCGGTCCGGTGAATGCCGGTGGCGCGAACTTCGCGGCCGGCCGCGGCCAGAACTTCGCAGCGGCAGGCGGCCCGCGGGGCCCCGGCGGCTGGCATGGCAATGGTGGTTGGCATCATCGCCACGGCGGCTTCTGGCCGGGCGTGGCAGCGGGCGCGGTCGTTGGCGGCGCACTTGCGGCTGATTCCTACGCCTATTATGGCGGCCCGGACTACTATGACTATGGGCCGGACTACTACGCCGACAATTCCTACTATTATGATGACAGCGCTCCGGCCGTCGAGGTCGGTGTCGTCGGTGGCGATGCCAGCTATTGCGCCCAGCGCTATCGTTCCTACGATCCCGCCTCGGGCACCTATCTCGGGTATGACGGCGAGCGGCATCCCTGCCCGTAACGGGAAGCGCAATTCGTGACTGCAAAGGCGACGCGGTTGCGTCGCCTTTGTCATTTTCGCGTCCGCAAGGACACAGGACCTGGGATTCCCGCCGAATCGCGAGATTGTGCCCAATCGCCTCGCCCCATATGCCCGCTTCCGTGCAGAATAGGCGCGCGTTTCGGGCCATAAGCGCCTATCCTGTGATTCTGCGCTGAGGGCAGCCCCCTAACGGACTGTCGCGTCGCTCCGATCGGTACCGGGCGTCAGCGCGCATCCAAGCCGATCTCGCCGATTGCCAGGGCTTTCCCGTCGCCATCGTGAGGGTGAACAGCTTGGGCAGCTGATGCTTGAGCGCATCAGGATTCAACGCGCTGATGCGCGATGTCTCGACCGATCGTCAAATTTCGAATGATTATCCTGCCACTGTTTTCCCAGATCGCTCCGATCCCCGCCGCGCCAAGCCGGCGCGGCGAGCGGACCGCTCCGTATCCGGGGCACCGCGCGTTCAGCGCAACCGAACCTGGAACGCGAGCGGCCGGCACGCGCAACACTTCTGCTCGCCGTCCGGCGCAAATTGTGCTCGGATCGTGCCGATGATCCGACAGCGCGCCGCTCTTGGACTAGGTCTTGGAATGCTGCTGATGATCGGCGCGGCGTCGGTCGGGCTCGACATCAAGTCGCGGCATGATTCCGCCTTGGTCGACCATTCTCTCCAAGTGCTGCAGAAGACCTCCGACCTGCGGCTGCTGCTTCGCGATGCCGAGAGCACGGCACGCGGCTTCATGGTGACGAATTCTGCGATCCTGCACGGGGAATTCGACCAAGACACCCACAAGATCCCTTCCGCCGCTGCGCATCTGCTTCACGCAGTCGATGACAATCCCGCCCAGGGCGAGTTGCTGCGCAACATCACGCCGCTGATCAGCCGCCGCATCGATATCGTCGGCGACGCCGTCCGCCTCCACGCCAGCGGTGATGCCGCCGGCCTGAAGACGCTGTTGAGCCGCACGGAAGGTCCCGCCGCCATGGCGACCATCTTCGCCGCTCTGGACCGCTTCACCGACGAAGAGAAGCGCCTGCTGGCCTTGCGCACGGCTACCTCGCGGAATACCGGCGCGCTGCTGCTGGCGATCGATCTCGCCGGCGTAATGGTGGTTCTCCTCATCGCCTTGGTTGTCTTCCGCCGTGCCTATCTGTCGCAACGCGCGCTCCACGCCTCGCTCGCCGATACCCAGGCTGCCGCCAGCTCCCTCGCCGCAAAGGCGCAGGAGCAGGACGCAGACTTGGCGGCCGCGCACGAGCAGCTCCGCCATTCGGCCGACGTGCTGCAAAACACGTTGAACAGCATGGCCGAAGGCGTGCTGGTCATCGACTCCTCCGACGCCGCGGTGTTCTCCAATCCGGCGGTGGAACGGCTGCTTGGCTATTATCCCGGCAGGCGCCTCAGCGAGCTTCGGGCGGAGCGCCTGTTTTTCGAGCGCGACGGCGTCACGTCCATTCCGACCGACGAACTGCCGACGCCGCGCGTGCTCCGCGGCGAGGCTTTCGACCGTCACGAGCTCGTGGTTCACACGGCAGATCGTCGCGAGAGCATCCGTCTCATGGTCAGCGGCCGTCCGCTGCGCAATGCCGCGGGCGACATCACCGGCGCGGCGATGGTGTATCACGACATCACCGCGCCGCATGAGACCGAGCGGCTGCTGCATCAGGCGCAGAAGCTGGATGCGATCGGCAAGCTCACCGGCGGCGTCGCACATGATTTCAACAATATGCTGACGATCATCACCGGCGCGATCGAGACGCTGATCGATGACCTGCAGGATCGGCCGGCGGCTGCGGCAACTGCGGCGCTGATCGGCCAGGCGGCCGACCGTTGCACGGAGCTGATCCGCCACCTGCTCGCCTTCGCGCGAAAACAGCCGCTGCATCCACGCGACAGCGACGTCAACTCGACCGTGTTGGACATTGCCAAGCTGCTGCGCCCGACCCTGGGCGAGCAGATCGAGATCAATTCGATTCTCGAGCGCGAGGTGATGTTCGCCCACATCGATTCGGCGCAATTGGCCAATTCGCTGGTCAACATGGCCATCAATGCCCGCGACGCGATGCCGAACGGCGGCAAGCTGCTGTTCGAGACCCGCATGGTGGTGCTGGACGATAGCTACAGCAAGGCCAATCCCGGTGTCACGTCCGGTTCCTACATCATGGTTGCGGTCAGCGACACCGGCATCGGCATGCCGCAGGAGGTGCAGGACCGGGCGTTCGAGCCGTTCTTCACCACCAAGGAGGCCGGCGAAGGCTCAGGGCTCGGCTTAAGCATGGTCTACGGCTTCGCCAAGCAGTCCGGCGGCCACGTGAAGATCTACAGCGAGGAAGGCCGGGGGACCACGGTCCGGCTGTATTTGCCGCCCGCAAGAGACAGTGGCCGCACCGCGCCCACATCCGAGCCGCTGCTGCCGCGCGGTGGCGAGACCATCCTCGTGGTGGAAGATGACAGGCTTGTTCGCGAGTTCGTGATCGTGCAGCTGGAGACGCTTGGCTACAAAACGATTTCCGCTTCGACCGCTGCGGAGGCGCTGACCAGGATCGAATCCGGTCAAACGTTCGATCTGCTGTTCACGGACGTGATCATGCCGGGCGGAATGAACGGCCAGGAGCTCGCGGAAGAGGTCTGCCGGCGCCGGCCCGGGACGAGGGTCCTATACACGTCCGGCTATACCGACAATGCGCTCATTGAGCATGGCCGCGTCAATCAGGACGCGCTGCTTCTGACGAAACCCTACCGAAGGTCAGAACTTGCACAAATGGTTCGCTTGGCGCTTGGGGTTTCCGACAGTCCGGTACCAGATGCGACCGGAGATGCGTCGCCGCCGGCGGATCGCGGCTAGTCGAGTGCACATCCTGCTCCATAGACTGCGGTGGGTCGGTTCGGGACATTGCGTGTGGCGCGCGGTAACATGCGGCTCAGGCGACAACCGAGACTCATCTGAGACTGAGAAGCAATGATCCGGCAGCGTTGGACAATCGGACTTGGCCTCGGCATCCTGCCGGCCACTGCAGCCGCCGCGACGACAGTCGAGATGGCGCGATGATTCGACGAGGCGTCGCAGCCGGAATCGGTCTTGGCATGCTGCTCGGCATCGGCGCGGCATCGACCGCGCTCGACGTCAAGTCCAGGCACGATACTGCGCGGGTCAACCATACGCTGAAGGTGCTGCAGGACACCTCGGAGCTTCGCGTCGAGCTCCGTCAGGCCGAGGCAGCCGCGCGCGGCTATGCGCTGACCGGCACGCAGAATTTCGTCGACGAGTTTCATGCGGCCAGCGCGCGGATTCCGGCGGCGTGCGCCGCCCTCCAGGCCGAGGTGAGCGACAATCCGGCGCAAGCCGAAAAGCTGAAGAGCATCGACGGGTTCATTCGGCAACGGCTTGCGATCTCGGGCGAGCTGATCCGCCTGCACGCGATATCCGACCAGGCCGGCATCGACGCGATCAAGTCCCGCGCCGCCGGCCGCGTCGGCAATGACTGCGATCTCGGAGCGTCTGGACAGCTTCACCGAAGCCGAGAAGCAGCAGCTTGCGGTCCGCTCGGCAACGTCGCGCAGGACGGGATCGCTGCTGCTGGCGGCCGACCTCGCCGGCTTGCTGGTGATTCTTCTGATCGCAGCCTATCTGGTCCGCAGCACCTATCTCTCCGATCGCGCGTTACGCTCGTCGCTCAGCCGTTCCAAGGCAGAGACGAGCTCGCTCGAAGTCCGCGCGCTGGAGCAGCGGGATCATCTGGTTGCGGCTTATGAGAACCTCCGGCATTCCTCGGAGATCCTGGAGAACACCTTCAACAGCATGGCCGAAGGCGTGCTGGTGATAGAGGCCAACGGCAAGATCGTGCTCTCGAACGCGGCCGTTGCGGATCTCCTCGGCAGCCGGCCGGGCAAGACCTTCGCCGAGATGAAGGCCGACAACCGCTTCTACGACAGCGATGGTGCAACCCCTATTCCCGACGCCGCATTGCCGATCGCGCGCACGCTGCGCGGCGAGGAGTTCGACCGCAAGGAGGTCGTGATCAAGCCGACCGACGGCCGGCGGCAAGTCCGCGTCATGGTCACCGGACGGCCGTTGCGCAATCCCGACGGCAGCGTGAGCGGCGCTGCGATGGTCTATCATGACGTCACCGATGCCCATGAGACCGAGCGGCTATTGCAGCAGGCGCAGAAGCTGGATGCCATCGGCAAGCTTACCGGCGGCGTCGCGCACGACTTCAACAACATGCTCACCATCATCACCGGCTCGATCGAGGCGCTGATCGACCAGATCAAGGACCGGCCGGCTACATCAGAGCTCGCAGCCCTGATCGGCCGCGCCGCCGACCGCTGCACCGAGCTGATCCGGCATCTGCTCGCCTTCGCCCGCAAGCAGCCGCTGCGGCCGCGCGACATCGACGTCAACTCCACCGTGCTCGACATCGCCAAGCTGCTGCGCCCGACGCTCGGCGAGCAGATCGAGATCAACTCGATCCTCGAAGAGGAGGTGATGATCGCCCATATCGACTCGGCCCAGCTCGCCAACTCGCTGGTCAACCTCGCCATCAACGCCCGCGACGCGATGCCCGATGGCGGCAAACTATTGTTGGAGACGCGCAAGGCGCATCTCGACGAGGCCTATGCCGCGGCCAACGCGGGCGTGACGCCGGGGCCCTACATCATGGTGGCCGTCAGCGACACCGGCACCGGCATGCCGGCCGAGGTGCGCGACCGCGCCTTCGAGCCGTTCTTCACCACCAAGGAGGCCGGCAAGGGCTCGGGGCTCGGCCTGTCCATGGTCTATGGCTTCGCCAAGCAGTCCGGCGGCCACGTCAAGATCTACAGCGAGGAAGGCCGCGGCACCACGGTCCGGCTCTATCTGCCGCCGGCCAAGGCCGTTGCGCAGGCCGATGCCGTGCCGGAGGCGCCGATCCCGCTGGGCAACGAGACCATCCTGGTGGTCGAGGACGACACGCTGGTGCGCGAATTCGTGGTCGGCCAGCTCCACGGGCTCGGCTACTCCACCAACGCCGTGTCCGAACGGCGCCGAGGCCTTGGCCTCGGTCACGTCGGGCCAGGGCTTCGACCTGCTGTTCACCGACGTCATCATGCCCGGCGGCATGACCGGCAAGGAGCTCGCCTCCGAGGTGACGCGGCTGCGGCCGGCGACACGGGTGCTCTACACCTCGGGCTATACGGACAACGCCATGGTCGAGCACGGCCAGCTCGACCAGGGTGCCCTGCTCCTGTCCAAGCCTTACCGGCGCTCCGAGCTGGCACAGACGGTGCGCGACGCACTTGACCGGGCGCCTTCTCCCTGAGTCGTCCACATGCAAGCCCCAAGGGGCATTTCGCGCCAACAAATACCTGCCCTGTGAAGAGCGGGATGAAGGCCTGTGGACAGCCGTCCCGACAATTTTTTCGCGTTTCGAATCCGGTCGGATTCACCGATACTTAGGCCCGATCACAGGGACGGGAGCGCCCTGTTTCCCCGTAATTTCCACCATATTTAGTGTTTGATTCAGGAACTCGCACTAGTTCTTGACGGGCAGAGCGGAGTCGGCCTAGCTTTCGATCTGGCCCGGCACGGAAGAGTTTGTTGTCCGACCGGCCACTCCCAGAAGGGCTTTGAAACGACCACTCCGCCGGCCGCTAAGGCCTCGGGTGAAGGGCTTGTCTGCCCTTGATCAAGGCCGTCCGGGAGACGCCGACACGGGCCTGCAAAAGGCCCGACGGCAAGCGTGGGGCGTTGAAGAGAGACGGGGCCGGGCCAGCCGGTTGAACAGTTGCGACAGCGGTTCCCGTTTTGGGGACTGCCGCGCGGCAGATGAAATGATCCGAGACTGCGGGGGCGCGGTCCGGGCTAAAAAAATTGGGATACGACCGATGCGGATTGAACGGCGCAACACCACGAACGGCCAGTCCCCCTATGCGGGGATCGATTTCCGCCTGACCACCTCGGAGATCAAGAATCCCGACGGGTCGGTCGTGTTCCGGCTCGAGAATGTCGAGGTGCCGGAGTTCTGGTCCCAGGTCGCCTCCGACGTGCTGGCGCAGAAATATTTCCGTAAAGCGGGCGTCGCCGCAAAGCTGAAGAAGGTCGAGGAAGAGAGCGTGCCCTCCTTCCTGTGGCGCTCGGTGCCGGACACCGAGGCGCTGAGCCTGCTGCCCGAGAGCGAGCGCTATGGCAGCGAGCGCTCCGCCACGCAGGTGTTCGATCGCCTCGCCGGCTGCTGGACCTATTGGGGCTGGAAGGGCGGCTACTTCACCAGCGAGGATGACGCGCAGGCGTTCTATGACGAGCTGCGCTTCATGCTCGCCAAGCAGATGGTCGCGCCGAACTCGCCGCAATGGTTCAACACCGGCCTGCACTGGGCCTATGGCATCGACGGCCCCGGCCAGGGCCATTATTACGTCGACTACAAGACCGGCAAGCTGACCAAGTCGAAGTCGTCCTACGAGCATCCGCAGCCGCATGCCTGCTTCATCCAGGGCGTCGGCGACGACCTCGTCAACGAGGGCGGCATCATGGACCTCTGGGTGCGCGAGGCGCGCCTGTTCAAATACGGCTCCGGCACCGGCTCCAACTTCTCGCAGCCTCCGCGGCGAAGGCGAGAAGCTGTCCGGCGGCGGCCGCTCGTCGGGCCTGATGAGCTTCCTCAAGATCGGCGACCGCGCGGCCGGCGCGATCAAGTCGGGCGGCACCACGCGCCGCGCCGCCAAGATGGTGGTGGTCGACGCCGACCATCCTGATATCGAGGCCTATATCGACTGGAAGGTGAAGGAGGAGCAGAAGGTCGCGGCGCTCGTCACCGGCTCCAAGATCAACCAGAAGCACCTGAAGGCGGTGCTGAAGGCCTGCGTCAATTGCGAGGGCTCGGGCGACGACTGCTTCGATCCCGAGAAGAACCCGGCGCTCCGCCGCGAGATCAAGCTCGCGCGCCGCGCGCTTGTGCCCGACGACTACATCAAGCGGGTGATCCAGTTCGCCAAGCAAGGCTACAAGGAGATCGACTTCCCCGATCTACGACACCGACTGGGATTCGGAAGCGTACCTGACCGTCTCCGGCCAGAACTCCAACAACTCGGTGTCGCTGAAGGACGATTTCCTGCGCGCCGTCGAGACCGATCGGCGACTGGAATCTGATCGGCCGCACCACCAAGAAGGTCACCAAGACGCTGAAGGCGCGCGACCTCTGGGAAAAAATCGGCCACGCCGCCTGGGCCTCGGCCGATCCGGGCCTGCACTTCAACACCACGATGAACGACTGGCACACCTGCAAGGCGTCAGGCGACATCCGTGCCTCCAATCCGTGCTCGGAATACATGTTCCTGGACGACACGGCGTGCAACCTCGCCTCCGCCAATCTGCTGACGTTCTACAACACCACGACCAGGAGCTTCGACGTCGAGGCCTACGAGCATCTCTGCCGGCTCTGGACCCTGGTGCTCGAGATCTCGGTGTTGATGGCGCAATTCCCGTCCAAGGCGATCGCGGAGCTGTCCTACGAATTCCGCACGCTCGGCCTCGGCTACGCCAATATCGGCGGCCTGCTGATGACCATGGGCCTGTCCTTACGACAGCAAGGAAGGCCGCGCGCTGTGCGGCGCGCTATCGGCGATCATGACCGGCATTGCCTACAAGACCTCGGCGGAGATGGCCGGCGAGCTCGGCACCTTCCCCGGCTACAAGAAGAACGCCGCGCACATGCTGCGGGTGATCCGCAACCATCGCCGCGCCGCGCATGGCAACGGCCGCGGGCTATGAGGCGCTGTCGGTCAACCCGGTGCCGCTCGACCACGCCTCCTGCCCGCAGGCCTCGCATCGTCGCCCACGCCGCCAAGGCCTGGGACGACGCGCTCGCGCTCGGCGAGGCCAACGGCTATCGCAACGCGCAGACCACCGTGGTGGCGCCGACCGGCACCATCGGCCTGGTGATGGATTGCGACACCACCGGCATCGAGCCTGATTTCGCGCTGGTGAAGTTCAAGAAGCTGGCCGGTGGCGGCTACTTCAAGATCATCAACCGCGCCGTGCCCGAGGCGCTGCGCGCGCTCGGCTATCGCGAAGCCGACATCGCCGAGATCGAGGCCTATGCGGTCGGCCACGGCTCGCTGTCGAACGCGCCCGGCATCAACGCCTCGACGCTTGAAGGCCAAGGGCTTCACCGACGAAGCCATCGCCAAGGTCGAGAAGGCGCTGCCGACCGCGTTCGACATCAAGTTCGTCTTCAACAAGTGGACGCTTGGCGAGGACTTCATCCGCGAGCCAGCTCGGCGTGCCCGCCGAGATGCTGGCCCAGCCGACCTTCGACCTGCTGACGCGCGATCGGCTTCACCAAGCGCGAGATCGAGGCGGCCAACGTGCACATCTGCGGCGCGATGACGGTGGAAGGCGCGCCGCACCTGAAGGCCGAGCACTATGCGGTGTTCGACTGCGCCAATCCCTGCGGCAAGATCGGCAAGCGCTATCTGTCGGTCGAGAGCCACATCCGCATGATGGCGGCGGCGCAGCCGTTCATCTCGGGCGCGATCAGCAAGACCATCAACATGCCGAACGACGCCACCGTCGAGGATTGCAAGGCGGCCTATCATGCTGTCCTGGAAGCTGGCGCTGAAGGCCAACGCGCTCTATCGCGACGGCTCGAAGCTGTCGCAGCCGCTGAACTCGCAGCTCATCAGCGACGATGAGGACGAGGACGATGCGGTCGAGGCGTTCTACGAGAAGCCGATGGCGGCGCGGGCCGCCCAGGTCTCGGAGAAGATCGTCGAGAAGCTGGTCGAGCGCATCGTCGTGATGCGCGAGCGCGAGAAGATGCCGGATCGCCGCAAGGGCTACACCCAGAAGGCGGTGGTCGGCGGCCACAAGGTGTATCTGCGCACCGGCGAATATGACGACGGCCGGCTCGGCGAGATCTTCATCGACATGCACAAGGAAGGCGCGGCGCTGCGCTCCTTCATCAACAACTTCGCCATCGCGGTCTCGCTGGGTCTCCAGTACGGCGTGCCGCTGGAGGAGTATGTCGACGCCTTCACCTTCACCCGCTTCGAGCCGGCGGGCCCGGTGCAGGGCAACGACTGCATCAAGTACGCGACCTCGATCCTCGACTATGTGTTCCGCGAGCTCGCGGTCAGCTACATGTCGCGCTTCGACCTCGCCCATGTCGATCCCTCCGAGAGCAATTTCGACGCGCTCGGCCGCGGCGTCGACGAAGGCAAGATGTCGGACGAGCACGGCTCGGGCCAGCAGGCGACCAAGTACCTGTCTCGCGCGGCCTGACCCGCTCGCGCACCGACAACCTCGTCGTCATGCGCGGCACGGCCGCGGGCAGCGACGCCCAGGGCAGCGGCACCGTCGAGCCGAGTCACGTCGCTGGCCTCGCACTGCGGCCACCTCGCGGGCCGGCGATGCCCACGAAGGCGCGGTCGCCTTGAAGCAGGAAGCGCAGCACGACCTCTCGCCGACCGAGAAGCTGGAAGCGCTGCAATGGAGCAAGGCCGGCACCGCCGCGACGCAGACCGTCACCAAGGCCGAGCGCCGCGCCGAAGCCAAGGCCAAGGGCTACGAAGGCGAGATGTGCGGCGAGTGCGGCAACTTCACGCTGGTGCGGAATGGCACGTGTATGAAGTGTGATACGTGCGGAAGCACGACGGGGTGTTCGTGAGGAGCGTAAAAGCGAAACGAAAGGGCCCGGGCTAAGACCCGGGCCATGCAATTGTTGGAGAGCGACTATGGCCGACGACAAGAGCAAGAGAGATTACCGGGATCGTTCGCGCATCAACACGAGCGAACCCTACGAGATGGCATATTGGAAGAAGAAACTCGATGTATCGGGCCAGCAGCTTGCTGGCGCAATTCGAGCAGTCGGCTCTTCCGTCAAGAAAGTGACGGAATATTTGAAGAACAAAGATAATTGAGCCTGGTCAGCCGGTAGGGCGGATTAGCGGAGCGTAATCCGTCAACCGCCCGTTGCGGCGGGTCACGGCTAACCCGCCCTGCAGCTCGTAGCTAAGATATCATGATTGTCGAAAAATCATTGGGACAGACTCCCCTCCGAGCAGTACCTGTCACAGCTCTGTGACCGCACCTTTCTGAACGCATGGGCTTATCCGAACCCCTACAAAGCGGATGGCAAGGAACTATGCGACCTCATCGCCGTCTTCGAGAACAACGTATTCCTTTTCTTTGATCGAGAGAGCCGGAAGTTCGATCATGGAAGTGACGTCCTTCTGACCTGGGAACGGTGGAAAAAGGAGGCCATTACAAAGCAGATCAAAACTGCCGCAGGCGCCAAAAGATACCTGCTGGCCAATCGCGATCAGATTTTTCTGGATATTGATTCTCGCAGACCTTTGCCACTTCCCATTCCTGCTGGCGATCTGAACATTCACAAGATCGTCGTGGCCCATGGCGCCAAGGAAGCATGTGAACGTTTTTCTTCCGCCAACGTTTACGGCAGTCTTGGCGTTACCTATCGGGCAGAAGGCAGCGACACGCGATCATCTTTCCCCTTCATTGTGCCGCTGGAACGTGACGATCCTGTACACCTACTCGACAGTCATAACCTCGCCCTTATTCTTGGCGAACTCGACACGCTTTTCGATTTCCAAGCCTACCTGCTTGCGAAGGAAGCCGCGATCGCGCGTTACAATTATCTGAGCTACTGCGGCGAAGAAGACTTGCTCGCCCACTACTTCTTTAACTACGATACTTCTTCAAACCGTTACCGGATCGGTATCGACGGCGATTACAACGGCATTTCCATTGGCGAGGGTGAATGGCGTGCTTTCGTAACAACGGGACCTTACCAACGGCGAAAGACCGAGAACCGGATATCGTATGCTTGGGACAGATTAATTCAGAAAACTGCCACTAACGCACTGAACGGTGTGCTTGGCGGCAATTCCAATGTTTTTCGGGGAAAGAGCGCAATCCATGAGATGGCAAAGGAGCCACGGATGTCTCGGCGTGCGCTTTCCGAAATGATGGCAAGCGCTATTAAAAATTTTCCAGACAACGCAAAAAGCGGCATGCGATACCTGTCGTACATGCCCTCATTCTTTGACGATCGCGCATACGTGTTCTTGCAGTTGTATTATCCGGATGCCGGTGACTACGAGACCGAATATCGCCCGCTCCGGCAGAAGATGCTCGAATTTGCTTGCGGAGCTGCAAAGCTTAAATCTTCCCATCTGGAAAAAGTCATCGGCATCGCGATCAATTCACCGAAATATTCCAGTGTCAACTCGGAGGATTTCGTCCTGATGGACTGCACGGACTGGACGCAGCAGGATCAGACGTATTACGAAGAGGCCAACCGGGAGCTTCGCTTCTTTCAAACTCGCGACATGACTGAACGCCGCATGCAAGTAAGTGATTTCCCCTCGCCCCGCGCCGACAGTGGCGCTCTAAAGATGGGCAGGAATCGATTATGCCCCTGCGGATCAGGAAAAAAATATAAGCGGTGTCATGGTGATGCGGTCAGCTCGTAACTCTTCGGGCCGATTAGCGAAGCGTAATCCGCCGACCACTTCCGCGGCGGGTTGCGGCTTCGCCTAACCCGCCCTACTTGTCCCTACCGTCTTCGCAAAACGTTGCCACGCCGCAGCGCTAGGTCGCCAACAACGACCGCGCGAAGCACGCCCATAGCGCCGCCGGTCCCGGATAGATCTCGACACATCCGGCCTGCCGCAACTCGGCTTCCGTGAAGCCGCCGCAGAGCACGCCTGTCGTGCGGATGCCGGCCTTGCCGGCGGCTTCGGCATCGTAGGGCGAGTCGCCGATCGCCACAGTGTCCTGACCCTGAAGGCCGAGCTTCTTCAGCACGGCCTGGAAAATGTCGGGGTCCGGCTTGGAGTCCTCGACATCATCCGACGAGGTGGCCGCGTCGACCAGCGCGGCGATCCCGGCGATGTCGAGATATTTTTCCAGCTCGTCCTGCTTGGCCGACGAGGCGATCGCGATCTTCAGCCCCGCGCCGCGGGCGCGCTGCAGCAGGTCCGGCACCGCGGAGAACGGCCGGATCAGCCGCAGGTACTTGGTTTTGAAGTGCTCGCTGCGCCAGGCCTCCAGTTCCTTGCCATGGTCGCGCTGCGCGGCGTCGGACAGGAAGGTGGGAATGAGCTTGTCGCCCCCCTTCCCGATCTGGCTGCGCGCCTGTTCGAAGCTGACATCGTGGCCGAACCTGACCATCGCCTCGTGCCACGCGATCGCGTGCAGATCGACGGAGTCGAGCAAGGTGCCGTCCAGATCGAAGATGGCTGCCTTTGGCAAGCGGTCTCCTCCTGCCCTGGATTTGAGTTACAGCGCACTTCATTCTGCTTATCGGGCTGATCGTAACGTGGACGGCGCGAACGGGCAATCAAATGCCTGGTATCGGCGACGCTGCAGCAACGCAGAATGACGCTGAGAGTGCATTTACTCTGATCGTCGAGTAGGTCAGCGTTCAACGTCCCACCCAATCGCGCTGCGCTTTCTTATCCTGCACGTCCCTAGGTCGCGTGTAAAACGGCTCGCCCCGGTCCGGGACGAGCCGTTCGAGATTGGACCAGCCGTAGCGGTTACTGCTCGGTGCAGACCTTGGTGGTCTTGACCGCGGACTTGGCTTCCGTCCTGGTCTTGTAGACGCCGTTGCCCACGACCGTCGTGGTCGTCGTCGTCGGCTTGCTGTCAACCACGGTGCACTTCTTGGTGCTGGCGTCGCGCACCACGTAGAACTCGGCGGCGCTGGCGATCTGCGTGCCGAGAGCAAACACGGCGAGCGCACTGCAAACGATGAGCTTCTTCATTTGATTTCCTCCAGTTGGCATGAACGTAGTTGTTGCCAACGAGGCCACTGCTCAACAGTTCCACTTTTTCCCGATCTATCGCGGCGCGCGCGTTCGCATCACACGCGATTGCTTCGGTACTCCCTGTCCTTAGGAGATGCCCGGTGTTGAAACGCTGCTACTTCTTCCCGGAGTTCGGTGGCAGCGTATTACTGTCGGCTGTGCGCGCGGCACCGCTGCCGGCATCTATTTCGGCGGCTGCAGCCCGGGGCTCGATGCCCACCGGTCGGCGTTTTCCCGCACCTCGTCCTGGCTCGGCCGCACCGGCGGCTTGGAGCCCTTCGGGATTTTCGGAAATTCGATTTTCTTGTCCATGATCGATCTCCTCGTGACAGCCGGCTTAGACCCGCGAAGATGAAGCTGCAATGAACAAGCTATTGATTTTACAAGATTATTTTACTCATTTGGCGAATTTGACGAGATTGATGGAACTTGAGTTCCCTACTCAGAGTTAGACAATTACTCATCTCTGGGAACAGGACCGGTCGTGAACAAGATTCGCGAGGAACGTCTGCAAATCATGCTGTCGCCGGAAGAGCTTGCCGTCATCGACGACTTCCGGTTCATGCATCGCATGCCGACGCGCGCCGCGGCGGTCCGGGAGCTTCTGAAGCTCGGACTGGCCTCGGCCGGCATGACGCAGGCAGACGGCAGCAAGTCGGCCGATTACGGCGTGCTGCGCCGCGGACCGAACAGCTACACCGACGACAACGAAGCCTGACCGGCGCTCGGCCGGGTGGTGGTCCCTGCGCCTGATGCGCGCGGTTGCAGTCGGCTGGTTACGGCCTTCGCTTCGCCCGCCCGATGTCTGCACCCGGTGATTTGCACCGTGTCCAGCCCTTCGGATAAAAATAATCTTCTTTCTATTTTTCGGAAATCATGCTTTGATCCGTTCGTCCCGCCTCGGCAAGAGGGGCGTATCGCGATCGTCACGGAACGCGAGGCGGTGATGCGGTGGGCGTATCGGCTGCAGCGTGATTCATTCGCGCCGACGAACAGCCCGATGCGCACGGCGAAATCGTGTGGTCCTGGCATCCCGGTGCTGATGCCTAGCGCAACGCGCTTCGCGCGTTGTCGCGACACGGGGGCAAGAGAGCCGGTCCCCGGGGAGAGCGCGTATAAGCCGTCAAACCATTGCGCAGGGAGGCCGGTTATTGGCTGATCCTGTGGTTCTGCCGCGTGCTTTCTTTCGCACGCGGACCATGGGTATCAGCGGATACCCGGCCTTCCCTGCGCCCTCTTTGTCCGAGAGGGTTCATATGTTCGCACAGCTCGGGCCCGTCCAGGCCGCGAGAATGCCTCATCACATGTGCATGCAGGGCAAGACCGCAGCCTGGATCGCAGTTGCCGCCAAGCGGTCGATTCGACTAACGCAATATTGCCTGAGCTGCGAGTTCCCGATTGAAACAAAGCGCCGCTTCGCTCGTTCCTGCACTGCCACCGATGCGCAGCGCGCCAACACCTCAAGGATAATGCGATCATGATCAAATCCCGATGGGCGATCGCCGGTCTGGTTGCGGGCGCAAGCGCGCTCGCACTCCCCTTCGTCGCCGCCGTCGCCGTTCAGGACAACGGTCTCGCGCCGCAGGATCTCGCGGTGCTGGCCGGCGTGATCCAGCTGGTCCGCCAGGACTACGTCCATCCGGTCGGCTCGGAGGAGCTGGTCAAGGACGCGCTCAAGGGCATGCTCACGCGCCTCGACCCGCACTCCGACTACATGGACGCGCAGGAGTTCAAGGATTCCCAGGCCGACATGGCCGGGAAATTCGGCGGGCTCGGCATGCAGATCTCCGAGCAGGACGGCGTGCCCAAGATCATCGCGCCGATCGACGGCACGCCTGCCGCGCGCGCCAAGCTCGAACCGGGCGACCGCATCGTGCTGATCGACCACACCAGCACCCAAGGCGTCAGCCTGCAGAAGGTGGTCGACCAGCTGCGCGGCGATCCCGGCACCAATGTGACGATCACCATCCTGCGCGGCAAGCAGGATCCGTTCGATGTCACGCTGACCCGCGAGATCATCAAGGTCGAGTCGGTGAAGGCCGAGCTCAAGCCCGGCAACATCGGCTATGTCCGCATCACCCAGTTCGGCGGCGATACGTCGGATGGATTCAAGAACGCGCTGACCGAATTTCAAGCGCGATGCCAATGGCGGCTTGAAAGGCCTCGTGATCGACCTGCGCAACGATCCCGGCGGGCTGCTCAACGCGGCCGTCGACGTCGCCGGCGATCTGCTCGACGGCGGAGCGGTGGTCAGCATCCACGGCCGGCAGGCGGACGATCAGCGCAGCTTCGATGCGCCCGCGCATGGCGACATGCTGCCCGGCGTCCCCGTCGTGGTGCTGATCAACGGCGCCTCCGCGTCGGCTTCGGAGATCGTCGCCGGCGCCCTGCAGGACCGGCACCGCGCCACCATCCTGGGCACGCAAAGCTTCGGCAAGGGCTCGGTGCAGACCATCGTGCCGCTGAAGGGACATGGCGCGGTGCGGCTCACCACCGCGCTCTATTACACGCCCTCGGGCCGCTCGATCCAGGACGACGGCATCGCGCCCAACGTCATCGTCGAGGCGCCCAAGGACCAGCAGATCAGCGGCGGTCCGCTGCTGCGCGAAGCCGCGCTGCAAGGCGCCTTCAAGAATCCGGGACCGCTCAACGCAAAGCCCGGCACAGGTGCGACGGCCGCGACTGCGGAAACCAAATCCGCCTATTCGGCCCCGATCAAGGCCGACCTGATCGACAAGCCTGAGGACGCGCAGCTGAAGACCGCGCTCGCTTATTTCGACGAGCATGCGTCCAAGCAGCCTGATGCACCGCAGGCTGCGCCGGGAGCAGGCAAGCTGTAGTCCGTAGGGCGGATGAGCGCAGCGTAATCCGCCGGGCGGCGGGTTACGGCTTCGCCTAACCCGCCCTACGCGAACTCATGATGGCGAGGCCAGCGATGACCAAGTTTGCCAAGGGCGACCACGTCACCTGGAATTCGGAAGCGGGTCATGTGTCGGGCCACATTGTCGCGGTCCATGTGCGCGACTTCGACTACAAGGGGCACACGCATCACGCCACGAAAGATAGCCCGCAATACGAGATCAAGAGCGACAAGACCGACCACATCGCGGCCCACAAGGAGAGCGCCCTGACGAAGCTGCACAGCACGTAGCATCGCGGCGCGGCGGAATGGTACAGCGCTCACCTTCAATGACCTCAGCGACCACGGGCGATCTGCTCCCCGTCTTCACCATCGGCCATTCCACCCGCACGATCGCCGAGTTCGTGGCCTTGCTGCGGGCGGGCCAGGTTCAGCTCGTCATCGACGTCAGGCGGATGCCGCGCTCGCGGGCCAACCCGCACTACAATATCGACGTGCTGCCGGCCGAGCTCGCGCAGCATCAGATCGACTATATGCGCATCGCCGAGCTCGGTGGCTTGCGCAAGCAGCTCGATGTCCCACCTGACACGAACGGCTTCTGGACCAACCGCAGCTTCCACAATTATGCCGACTACGCCCTCACCGACGAATTTCAGCACGGCTTCACCTGTCTGCTGGACGTCTCCGCCCGGAAGCGCGCCGCGATCATGTGTGCGGAGGCCGTGTGGTGGCGCTGCCATCGGCGCATCGTCGCCGATTACCTGATCAATGGCGGCCGCGCCGTGTTTCATCTGATGGACACGGACGAGGTCCAGGCGGCGACATTGACAGCGGGCGCCGTGCGCGCCGGCGACAGGCTGCATTATCCGGCGGCGGACAAAGAAAAAGATTAAGGGCCTTGATGTCAGCGTCACCTGATGGGTTTCGCTCGCGCCCGCCTCCCCTTACAAGCAGCCCTGTCGCTTCCCAGCAGGTCATCCGTCGTGCCGCCGCGCTCCGCCAAATCCTCAAGCAAGCCCCGCGCGGGAAAACGCTGGAGCGCCCTGCTCCGCCGCCTCAAGGGCTGGCGGCTGGGCTACTGGACGCAGCGGACCCTGGGCGCGATGGTCCGCCCTGTCAGGACCATGACCGTGGTCGCGATCCTGCTCGGCGTGCTGTTCGTGGTGAACATCGTCTATCACGTGATCCGCAAGCCGACCGAGCTGTTCTTCGTCACCGGCCACCGGCTCGACAAGGAGCCGCCGGAGACCTGGCGCAGCTACGGCACGCTGTTCCGCACCTATTCCACCGCCGCGATCCCGCCCGAGCTGCTGGCGGCGCTGGCGCAGACCGAAAGCTCCGGCAATCCGGTGGCGCGCACCTATTGGCGCTGGCAGCTCGCGCTCAATCCGTTCTCGCTCTACAAGCCCGCCTCGAGCGCCGTCGGCCTCTACCAGACCACCGATCCGGCCTATGCGGAAGTGGCCCGCTACTGCATCCGAGATCATGTCGTCGTGGACGACGATTGCGGGATCACGCCCTATATCCGCGTGATCCCGAGCCATGCCGTCGAACTCGCGTCGGTATATCTGAATCGACAAATGGCATTCGTGCTGGCGCACGTGCCCGACGCCAAGCCGTCGCCGCAGCAGACGCAGGACCTCGCCACGATCATTCATCTCTGCGGCGCCGGTCCAGGGCTTGCCTATGCGCGCCGCGGCTTTCAGCTGGCCGATGGCGAGCGCTGTGGCGACCATCTCGTCTCCGGCTATCTCGGCCGGGTCAATGCAATGAAACGGGAGTTCAAGCGGCTGGCGGCGAGCAGTTCGAACTAGCGATGCGAGGGGCTCGCCTTAACGCTTGGTCATGCAGGCATAGGCAGCTCTGCAGCCCTGCAAACGAGGGTCACGCTGGCGGAGGTTGCTGCAGTGCAATCCGACGATTACACACAGTGTCATGCATGGCACTCAGGTCGCGCCCGCCGCGGAGACTTTCCCCACCGAGCAGAATCCGCGCCTGCGGCTGATCATCCCGGCAGTGGTCGGGATCGCCTTCCTGATGGAGCAGCTCGATTCGACCATCATCGCGACCGCCATCCCCGAGATGGCCGGCGGGCTCGGCACCACGGCGCTCCGGCTGAACCTTGCGATTACGGCCTATGTGCTGACCCTGGCCGTGTTCATCCCGGTGAGCGGCTGGTTCGCCGACCGGTTCGGCGGCCGGCGCATTTTCGCGCTCTCGCTGCTGATCTTCACCATCGGCTCGGCGCTCTGCGGCCTGTCGCAGAATTTCGAGATGCTGCTGGCCATGCGCGTGCTGCAGGGCCTCGGCGGCGCCATGATGACGCCGGTCGGCCGGCTGGTCCTGCTGCGCAGCTTTCCGCGCAGCCAGCTGGTGACGGCGATGACCTACATGACGCTGCCCGCCATCATCGGACCGGTGATCGGGCCGCTGCTCGGCGGCGTTCTCACCACCTATCTGTCCTGGCGCTGGATCTTCTACGTCAACATCCCGTTCGGCGTGCTCGGCATCGTCATGGCGCTGCGCTATTTCGGCGACATCCGCGGCGATCGCGCGGTGGCGTTCGACTTTCGGGGCTTCCTGATTGTCGGCCTCGGCGCAGCGCTGCTGCAGTTCGGCATCGAGAACATCGCGCGCCCGATGATCCCCGAACCGCTGATCGCGGCCGTGCTCGTCGCCGCGGTGCTCCTGCTGCTCGCGTTTGGCTGGCATGCGCGGCGGATCGCCGATCCGGCCGTCGACCTCACGCTGTTCCGGCTGCGATCTTTCAGCGTCGGCACGCTGGCGGGCGGGACTGTGCCGGATCGGCATCAATGCCGTCCCGTTCCTGCTGCCGCTGATGCTTCAGCTCGGTTTCGGCATGAGCCCGATCGAGTCGGGTTCGCTGACCTTCGTCAGCGCCGCAAGCTCGCTCCTGGTCCGGCCCGTCGCCGGCCGCCTGCTGCGCCTGTTCGGCTTCGGCCATGTGCTGTTCTGGAGCGCGGTTGCGGCCTCGGTCCTGATCGCCGGCTTCGCTGCTGATCACGCCGCAGACGCCGCATCTGTTGATCGCGGCCTATGTGTTCGTGTTCGGCCTGTCGCGCGCCTCGCAATTCATGACGTCCAATACGCTCTCTTATGCCGATATGCCGTCAGCGCAGTTGAGCAGCGCCACCAGCCTCGGCGGCGTGTTGCAGCAGCTGAGCGTCAGCTTCGGCGTGTCGATGGGCGCGATGTTCCTTGGCCTCGTCGCGCGCGAAGGCGCGCCGCTGACGCCGCAAGCCTTCCATCAGGCCTTCCTGCTGCTGGCCGTGCTTCCGCTGCTGTCGCTGCCCGGTTTCCTGTTCCTGCGCGCGGACGACGGCGCCGAAGTCAGCCAGTACCGGCTGAAGCGAAGCTAGCGCGCGACAAGCGGACAAACGAAAAATGGCCCCTTTCGGGGCCATCTTCCAAGACGCTATTCCACGTCGGATTAGTCGTCCCAATCATGGTAATGATGGCGCCTGATCACGACCGTGCGGTCGCCGTCGCGATCGTACCATCCACGGTGCCAGCCATGGTCATGTGCGTAGAACCGCGGACCGTCATAGTCCCGATAGTAGCGGTCGCCGCCAACGCCAATGTGGACACCGAAATCCTCAGCGCTTGCCACGGTCGGCGCCGTGACCGCGAGGGTCGCAAGTGCGGCGAGAACATAAGGAAGTTTCGACATGATCGTCTCTCCTCTCGTTACCCTGGAGAGAAAACAAATGCGCCGCACCGCCGTTCCGGTTTCAGCGACGAAACTTTCTTGAATCGCTGTTCAGGCAGTTCCCTGACGGTTGTTCCGCTTCTGCCTGCACCAACTACATTGCTATTTCTCTTCTTCCATTGTCACGGCCACGGCGCCCGCTGCCGACAACCGCACCTTGTTGCCTTCGACGCCGGCGACGAGTCCCTTGTCGATGAAATGATGGTGGCCCTTGTGGCTGCCCTCACCGCTGTCCTTCTTGGTCAGCTTGATGCGGTTGCCCTCGACCTTGTCGACAGTGCCGACATGCACGCCATCGGCGCCGATCACTTCCATATGCTCCTTGATCTCGGTCATTGCCTGTTTCCTCTGGTTGGACGTTCGCTTGTTTCAGCCGATCGAACCTTCAACAGACCGCCGCAGGAACCGTTCCGTGCGCGCCGCGGCTTGCCGGTTCCGCGTTAAGCACGTCGCAATCGCGCGCGGCGCCGCGGCCGACGTTAACACCTTGGTTATTTTTTTGCCGGCATTTTCACGGTCTCCTTCAGCAAAGAGGCACCATGTCTGACATCAGCATCCCCGGCGGCCGTATCCGTTCCTTCATCGAGCGGATCGAGAATCTGGACAGCGAATTGCAGGAGTTGAACGAGCAGAAGAAGGAAGTGTTCTCGGAGGCCAAGGGCGAAGGCTTCGACGTCAAGATCCTCAAGGAGATCATCAAGCTGAGGAAGCAGGACCAGGACGAGCGGGACGAGCACGAGACGCTGCTCGACATGTATCTGCGGGCGATGGAAACGTCCGAGAAGGAGCCGACCGCCAAGGCGGCTTGAGGCTGCGCGGCATTTGCTGCCGACATCGAGAAGGCGGATGCGTGGTCCGCCTCTCACCTTGCGTCACAAATCTGCGCAAATTCTCTTCCGGATAGAAGGGACCATCTCTAACACGCCGCTTGCTTGGCGGTCCGTCCAGATAGACAATGCCGCGCGGGATCAACCGGGGCTGTGTGCGTGGGCGCGACGCTTTCGTTGTTTTTCGGCGGGCTCATGGCCGTCATCGCGGCCACGGTCGCCTTCGGTCAAACCGGTGCGCGGCCGGCGGTCGGCGGCTTCGGCTCGCCGCCCGATGCCATGATCTTCTATGTCGCGCATGGCGCGGCGGATGCCTGCGGCCCCGGCTGCTCGGACTGGATCGCGGCAGAAGGCACCGTGCAGTGGGACACCCACAAGCGGCTGATCGCGATCCTCGATCGGCAGGCCGGCCACAAGCTTCCGGTCGTCATTCAGACCCGCGGCGCATCCAGCTTCAACGTCGCCACCAGCCTGGGACGGATCCTGCGCGACCGCGGCATCGACGCCACCGTCGGCCGCACCGAGGTCGACGCCTGCAAGGACAAACCGGACGCGGATTGCTTCGCGCTGAAACGTCCGGGCGGCCCGCTCGACGCCCGCCTCGACCAGTCAGCAGCGCGCTGCGACACCGCATGCGTGCTGATGCTGGCCGGCGCGGTGCATCGCAGCCTGCCGCAGGACACGCGGATGATCCTGGAAGGCATGATGATCCGCAATCGCCGGGCTCCCAACGTCTCCGACGAACATCGTGAAGGCATGACGACGTATTTCGACACCCAGTTCAGGATCTATCTGCGCGAGATGGGCGTCGATCCCGAATTGCTCGATATCGTCGACCGCAACTCGGCCTCGCACCAGGTGACGGAATTGCCGTCCTCCGAGTGGACCAGACTCGGGATCGTCACGACGAAACCGTAGCCGGCATCGTTCGTTCGGATGCCCGCGAACGATGGCGCCGCGGAACATTCGCTGTCGCCCGGCGTTCGAGCGTCAATGGAGGACGGCCATGTTGCGGGATGACCAGATCGCGGTGCTCTGTGATATCGGACAGTCGATCGCTTTTGCGGACAACAAGCAGGGCCAGGTCGATGAGTTGATCCGTGAGGGCTATGTCGCCAAGGATGGCGACCTCTACGAGCTGACGCCGAAGGCGGAGAAGGTTCTGCTCGATCGCGGCGCCGGCCTGAACGAAGCCTGAGACGGCCATCGCAGCGCCTCACCGAACGTTCACGTCAAGAGCATCCTGAGCCAACCGGGGCCGCGGAAACTGCTAACTGGGATCGCCATTTCCCGATAGCACCTGCGCGGCGTCACCGATGCCGCGACGAAACGCGCCGTCGAAGGTGACTCCGCGCATCTGCCATCGATGCGACTGTCCCTCAGCATCGAGCCGCCACTCGGTGACCCAGCCAAGTTCGTCGTCGTCCCAGACGAGCCGTCCGACCAGGATGGCCTCGGCGCCCTGCGCGGCCATCAGTTGCGCCAGGGTCTCGGTCGGTGCCGTCATCAGCGCGGCATCGCTGACACCGGCTTTGGCAACCGATGCCTCATCCGGCAGCACGATATTCATGCCGCGCCTGGATGCCGCGATCCCCAGCGAGTCGCGCTGCAGGTCCGACTGCTTGCCGTCCGAGGTCACAATGAAGTGACGCCCGGCGGGCACCATGGCGACCAGGACGCCGAGCGTGGGCCGATGTGACAGCCAGGGCTTCAGCCCGAGCGTGCCCAGCAGCTGGTCGATTTTCGGCCTGTCGAAATCGACGATCAGATCATAGGGCCGGTCGCGCGTGCCCTGCTCGTCGCGCTTGGGTTTGCCCGACATCTGGTCGTGATAATCGAACGTGGTGACGTAATCGGTCGCGCGCGCTTTGGCAGGATCGAGGCGCGGGTCACCTGCCAGCTTCACTGCGCCGGAGACCTTGATGAGAACGTCCTCCAGGCAGGCCGCAAAGCCGATCAGACGGTTGGGCTCGCCCTGCCCGGTGACAGCGGTCTGTGCGCGGTAGAGATCGTCAGCGCCTGCAGTCGCGACGCTGAGCGGTATCACGAGCAACAATCCGATGAGGACGTTGCGAACATCCAAGCCATGCCCGTGCCGCGCCATAGCGATGATCCCACATTTCAGGACGCATCATTCGATGTCACCAGTGGCAGCATATACGCGCTTGATGGTATCGGGAACCGAATTCATCGCCGCCGACGCATTGCTCACCAGGCCGGCATCACGCGGACGATGCCGCGGAGGATATCGGGCCGATGACGCTGTCGGCCGGGATCCGTCGTCGCCGTACTCTGCGTCGCGATGCCGCGCGAGCGCAGCGTCGGCAGGATCGTCTGCTCGAATCTGGTTCTTGCGGCGGCGTAGAGGGCAATATCCACCACGTTCAGCCGGCGGATCAGATCGAGGTCATCGGGCGCGACCTCCGCGGCCGAGGACCGCTCGGACGTGGCGTTCAGCCGCTTGATCGCCACCTCGCGTCCCAGCGCGTCCGAGAGCGCAAGCATGCTCTCCGGAAAATACTCGACGATCCCGACGAAGTCGAAAGTCGAGAGGTTGTGCGCGGCCTGGCGATGCAGATCGTCGATCGCATGCTGATGCTCGGGCCTGATATCGAAAGCGAGCGTCTTGGCCTGAAAATTCTCGGTGATCATGCGAACGCCGGGCTCATCGCAACGGATGAACTCCGACAAGGTCAACGTCTTGGCTGCACCGATCGCGCGCTGGCTGTATCTGGAGATCGGAGAGCCCGAACGCAGAAAGTGATAGTTGGAGATCACCCGCTCCACGGGGTCCCTGAGAAACGTCATTAGGAAACGGTCGGCACGCAGCTTGGCGACATGCTGATAGCCGAAATGGCCGATGACGAGATCATTGATCGCGACCTCGGCGGCTGTGACCGTGTCGAAGTTCTGCAGCAACTCGTGCAGGATCGCAGTGCCGTGCATTGTCTCGAACAGCGCATGCTGCACGGACGTCCCCGCCGTCTTGCCGATATGCAGGAAGCAGAGCTGCCGGCCCCGCAGGCCCGGCGGCAGCGGCGCCTTGCCTGTGCGCAGAGTCTCGAGGCTGCGCAGGATGCGGTCGCGCTCGTCGCGCACCGAAGTCAGCTCCGCCGAGACACTCCGGTAGGCAGCGAGTCCCAGGCGCAGGATCCGATAGCGCCGGTAGCCATTCTGCACCGCGACCAACACTGCGCCGTTGTCCAGCGCACACCGTCTGATCCCCGTCCAAAACCCCATCTGCCGAATTCCCCGCCTCGACACCGTGCCGCCGCGATGGCGGCTGCACAGCCGAAACCAACCGTCGCCGATGTTGCGTCGACCATTGTCTCGAGAGGCGGGATTAAGCCGCCGGTCCAGATCGGGTTCAAATTAAGTCTTGGTAACCCGCACAAATTGCGGGTCCTTGTTACATTCTGATCTCAATGCCCTCTCGGGCAGTTGATCAAAACGCGCCAAAGCCCTTATTTGACTGATCCGAATGGCATGCGCCCCATGTAGAGCACGCTCAGGCCGTTCTCGCGACGGTTGCTTTTCATGTCAATTTGTTACGCATTGTAGCATGGAATGCTACCATACGTAACATTAAACGAAAAGTCCATGCGTCGGCCAGCCTTACCTGATAACGCCGACCTGCCGGAATGAGCCGACGAGCAGTCACTCTCCCCTCGTGCGGGCAACCCGGCGAGGCCCGCGCGTGGCGGGCCCCATCACTGTCGATCCAGCTTGGTGATCATCTTGCTGCTGCCGCTATCGGCGGTGGAAAACGTCACGCGATCACCCACGTGGACGTTCTCCATCATCGCGGTGTCCTTGACCTTGAACTCCTCGGCCGTGCCGCCGGTGTTGGCGCCCACCGTGCCGGTCTGAACACGCTGAAGCGCGATGGTGTTGTTCAGCCGGTTGATGAAGGTGACGACGCCCGTGGCGCCCTGATCGGCCGCCTGGGCCGACAAGTTGATGGTGACGGCCGCGACACCTGCGAAAAGAATTGTTGCTGCTCTCATCGGCCTTCTCCTCATATTTCAATGTGGCGGCTTCAGCTTTCGCTCTCATTGCCGCGACATCGTGATGCTTGCGACTTCACGCGTCGCTCGCGTCCTCTGCGCACCGTTCGCCAACGTGCTCGCGGAACGGCGCGGCAGAACGTGCCGCAACAAGACCTCGGCCCCGCTCTTGGTTCCGGGAACCATGCGCATAATAGCGCGCAAACGCGGCGCTAATATGCGATCAATCGCGATACTCGCCTGTCACTTGCGATACTTTGTTGTTGCAACATGCCGCACCAATCGCGCCGATGATGGTCACGGGCACTGACATTTCGCGGTATCTTGTTGCACTGATCAATTAGTATTCATCATCGCGTCATAAACCGCCTTGACAGGGCGGCACGATGGGAGGACCATTAAATGTGTCGTTCGAAGCGGCTGCGTCGGAACAGCGACGTTGACCGCTACGGCGACAACCTTCGATCAGAGCAAAGGGAGGTTCGATGAGTCCACCTCCGTACCAGATCCGCTGAGTGCCCCGGTTGTCCGGATCGGACCGGAGCATAGCGGCGCCCCCACGAACGGCACGCCGGGTTGAGGTTTAGTGGGCCGCATCAGCGAGGCATGGCCCCTACCCGCCCGGCGCTGTGCCGTGTTCAGAGCCATCAACGAGAACGATTGAGACTGGATTGGCTCGTCGATCGAAATGGCTGAACCGCATTCCCTCGATACGGGACGACATTCACAGGGACATGACGATACCAGGGACGGCGGGCGCGCTGAACAACGCCCGCCGTCGGCCTTATTAGTTCTTCGTCGGTCTGCTTGACGTCATCGGCAACCTACTTGCTGTAATCGTAGAAGCCTTTGCCGGTCTTGCGGCCGAGCTGGCCGGCGGCGACCATTTCCTTCAGTAACGGCGCCGGACGATATTTCGGATCGTTGAAGCCATTGTAGAACACCTCCATCACCGAGAGCATGGTATCGAGTCCGATCAGGTCGGCGAGCGCGAGTGGGCCGATTGGATGATTGCAGCCGAGCTTCATGCCTTCGTCGATATCTGCGGCGGTGGCGATGCCTTCCGAGAGCGCGAAGATCGCCTCGTTGATCATCGGGCAGAGAATGCGATTGACGGCGAAGCCCGGGCTGTTCCTCGCCGTGATCGCGACCTTGCCGATCCGCTTGGCGAAATCGACCGCAGTCGCATGCGTGGCGTCCGAGGTCTGCAGGCCGCGGATCAGTTCGAGCAGCGCCATCATCGGCACCGGGTTGAAGAAGTGCATGCCGATGAAGCGATCCGGGCGATCGGTCGCGGTCGCGAGCTTGGTGATCGAGATCGAGGAGGTGTTGGTGGCAATCAGCGCCTCGGGCTTCAGGATCGGACAGAGATCCTTCAGGATTTTCAGCTTCAGCTCTTCGTTCTCGGTGGCGGCTTCGATGACGAGATCGCAGGTCGCAAGCTTGCCGCGATCGGTCGAGCCGGTGATGCGCGACAGCGCCGCATCCTTGTCGGCAGATGTGAGCTTCTCTTTCTTCACCAGGCGGTCGAGGCTCGAGCCGACCGTGGCGAGCCCGCGTGCTACCGCGGCATCCGAAATATCGACCATGATCACCGGCACGCCCGCCACAGCGCAGACCTGCGCGATGCCGTTGCCCATGGTGCCTGCCCCGATGATGCCAAGCGTCTGAATCATTGCCTTTGCCCTTCCTGTCTCGTGCCGGGATGACGTCCCGTGTCGAGGCGCTGCTTAACAGGCAAACGGCTGGCCCGATAGATCCGTGCCATGCGCAAGAGGTTGGGCGCCGCAATATCTGCGCGGCCATCAAGGCGAGAACGGGGGCGCCCGACGACGCATCAGACCACCGGCTGCTTATCCCTGCGCATGGCGTTCAGCAGGTCGCGGTTGATGTTCAGATGGGCCGCGACCAGCTCATGCGGCGTCAGTGCCATCCATTGCGCTAGCGACATGTCCATGTAGCGGGGCGACTTGAACAGCTCGAGAAAGCGCAAAGGTTCGTTGCCAGTGTTCTCGATGAAGTGGCTCATCGACATCGGCACATAGCCGACATCGCCGGCCTGGAAGTCGAAGGTCCGCGCCCGCGCCTCGGCAGCGAACACGCTCATCCGTGCCTTGCCGGAGATGTAGTATTGCCATTCGTCGGCATTCGGATGCCAATGAATCTCCCTCATGTGACCTGGGTCGACCTCGACGAGAGCGGCTGCCACGTCGGTCGAAATGGGAAAGTTGCGCGTGTCGGCGATCCGCACCCGGCCGCCGGGAGATGAGGTCGCCGGCTGCTCCATCAGCCTGAACACCATGCTCTGCGGCACGCTGCCGAGCTGATCGCTGACGCTGTCGCGGTCGAGCGGCGGAGGCAGCTCGGCCTGGAAGATGAAGCGTTCTTCTTTGGGGATATCCTCGAACTCGTTGGCGTCGATCCCGAAGTTCTTCGCAAGCACCTGCCGATCGGTGTGCGCGAACAGGTCTGTTATCGCAAACGTACTGTCTTCGGAAAACTGGCCGTCCGGAAACGCCAGCAGGAATTCGCAGCCCTCGTCCGCCAGGCCCTGGATCGAATGCGGAATGCCGCCCGGAAAATACCAGAGATCGCCAGGCCCGACATCGGCGATGAAATTGTGCCCGTCATTGTCGACCGCGGTGATCCGCGCCTTGCCGGCCAGCATGAACGACCACTCGGCCTGCTTGTGCCAGTGCAGCTCCCGCACGCCGCCGGCCTTCAGCCGCATGTTGACGCCGGCCATGGTCGTCGCGACCGCGAGCTCGCGCTGCGTGACCTCGCGGGACCAGCCGCCCTCGCGCGCCTTCACGTGGGTATCGGTGAAGGAAAACCGCAGGTTCGGCAGGCTGCCGTGATCCGTTGCCGGCGGACGCAGCAGGTCGGGATCTTGCTGCTCGCGGGGCGGATTGCGCGGGCCGAGGATGGTCGCGCCCTTGTTGCCGATGATCGGCTCGTCGTCGGCCCGCGCCGCAGCAGCCGATGCGCCGAGCAGTGCCGCAGCCGCCAGCACGCGTCGTCGATCCGGAAAGTTCATGAAAGACAGATCCAAGAGGTCATGACATCGCCGAATGCAAATCCAGGCGCGTGCTCATCGTTCCTCGGCTGCGTACGCGCTCCCTGTGCCGTGATCATATATGCGTCTGCTCGATTGGAACCTCGTCTCGCGCCAGCGGGTTGCGATTGCACCGGCCGCCCCTCAACCCGGCCGAGCACGTGATTCCAGGAGACCCGCCTTGACGCCTGCCGAGAATCTTCAGCCAACCGCACAGATCGCGCGCCATCCCATTCATGTCATGCTCGTCCCGGTCCCCATCACCTGCTTCGTGGGGGCCTTGATCACGGACATCACCTATTATTTCACGGCCGAGATGATGTGGGCGGACTTCTCCGCCTGGCTGCTCACCGTCGGCCTGATCGTGGGCGTGCTCGCCGCGATCGCGGGCCTGATCGACTTCGCAGGCAGCCGCGGTATCCGCAGTCTGCCTCCAGCCTGGCCGCACGTGCTCGGCAATATCGCCGTGCTGGTGATCGCGTTCTTCAACATGTTGATCCACACGCGGGACGCCTGGACCTCAGTCGTCCCGACCGGGATCATCCTTTCGATCATCACCGTGCTGATCCTGCCGGTCACGGGCTGGCTCGGCTGGTCGATGGTCTATCGTCATGGCGTGGGAGTAGCCCGATGAGAACGCGCATGACTGCCCGCCTCGCCCCTTGGCTGACCGCGCTGCTGCTCGGCGGTGCCGCCATCACGCTGTCCGGCTGCAACGAGGGCGGCGATCCCAAGGCTGAGATCGGCGCCAACCCGACGCTGCCGGAGCTGACGCAATATCTGCTGCCGCCGATGAAAATTGCGCGCGTCGTCGGCTGGAAACAGGGCGAGACGCCCACGGTCGCGCCCGGCCTTAAGATCGAGGCTTTGGCGACCGGCCTGCAGCATCCGCGCTCGCTCTATACGCTTCCCAATGGCGATGTGCTGGTGGTGGAATCCAAGGCGCCGCCTGCGCCGGCGCCGAAGCGGCCCAAAGACATCGTGATGGGCTTCGTCGAGTCCTGGGCGACGTCGGGCGGCAGCACCGGCCCAAGCAATCGCATCACCTTGCTCCACGACGCCAATGGCGACGGCATCCCAGAAAGCAAGAGCGTCTATATCGACCATCTCAACTCGCCGTTCGGCGTGGCACTGGTTGGCAATGATCTGTATGTCGCCAACACCGACGCCATCGTGAAATATCCCTACCGGCCCGGCGAGACCGAGATGAAGGCGCAGGGCACCACGCTGATGGAGCTGCCGGGCGGCCCGATCGATCATCACTGGACCAAGAGCCTGGTAGCGAACAAGGACGGCTCGCTGCTCTATGTCGGCGTCGGCTCCAACAGCAACATCACCGAAAACGGGATCGAGGCCGAGAAGAACCGCGCCGACATCCTCGAGGTCAATCGCGAGACCGGGCGCTGGCGCGTCTTCGCCAGCGGGCTGCGCAATCCGAATGGTCTCTCCTTCGAGCCGCAAAGCGGCGCGCTCTGGACCGTCGTCAACGAGCGCGATGAGATCGGGCCTGATCTGGTTCCGGACTACATGACCTCGGTCAAGGAAGGTGCATTCTATGGCTGGCCTTACAGCTATTACGGCCAGCATGTCGATCCGCGCGTGATGCCGCAGCGGCCGGACCTGGTGGCGAAGGCCATACCGCCGGATTACGCGCTGAGTTCGCATGTCGCGCCGCTCGGCATGGTGTTCTATACCGCTGACGCACTGCCGCAGTCCTATCGCGGCGGGGCCTTCGTCGGCGAGCACGGCAGCTGGAATCGCACGCCGCTCAACGGCTACAAGGTGATCTATGTGCCGTTCAGCGACGGCAAACCCAGTGGGGCGGCACAGGATGTCGTCACCGGCTTCCTCAACAACGACAACCAGGCCCGCGGCCGTCCGGTGGGGCTCGCGGTGGACAAGACTGGCGCGCTGCTGATCGCCGACGATGTCGGCAACACGGTGTGGCGGGTGACCGCTTCCGGCAGCTGAGACACGGCGGGAACGCGTCGTTCCGCACCGCGTTTCCTTGGGCGACGGACCCTGCGGATGGGACCGCTTGGATTCAAGGGAGATGCACATGGGACTTGCGCAATATGCGATCGTGCCGGTCGAGAACCGTTGGAGCGTGCTACATGACGGCGATGTCGAAGGCGACTTCGTCACCAAGGAAGCCGCTTTCGAGTCGGCTGCCGCTGCGGCCTCGCTGGCGATCCGCGAAGGCCATGAGGTCCATCTCAGCGTGCCCGGCAACGACGCACGTCCGATCAGTTAGACGATTGCTGACCGGACGCATTGCTTCGGCGACGATTGCTTTCGCCTTGCCTGCTCGGCTGCAATCGTCGGCCTCTGCCTTCTACTTATCGTGATACGACCACTAACGTGTGTTAATGCTGCGGTACCGGGTTCATCCGACACTCGAGGCTTCCAAGCACATGGAGGTCACAAGGAGCCCGCAGTGACAATCAGACGAAACCGCCGCAAACAAACCTTATCGTTCGACCAACGACTACGTGAGGCCGCGACGACAGCGCGCGAGGCAGCGCACCAATTGCCCGCAGGACAAGAGCGCGAGGCGTTGATACGAAAAGCACGCCAAGCCGAGACTGCCGCCACCATCAATGAATGGCTGAGTTCGCCTGCGTCGCATCCCTCCTCGTCCGGCTGATCTCGATCCAGCTTTGCCACCTGCCGCTCTCACGGACCGCCTTCTTCTCGCTTTCGCCGGCGATTCCGGAGGCTTCGCGTTCCCAATGATCCACAAAGCAGCCCTGTACCCGCCACAGCTCTGCCTTTGTTTGGCCAAATCCCGCTGGACTGTGGAGGCTGGCAGGGATTTATTGAGCAAGCGCGAAGGATCACGATGGGACATCCTGCGCTGGGCTTTCAATTCGGACATGAGTGCCGCGCCAACGCCATCGGCGTTTGACGGCAGGGACAACCGGTATCCACATTGCGCCGCGCAGGCTCCGTTTGAGCCGTATTCACACGTTGGCGTAAATCCGCGTCCCGCTCCCCTGGCGGGCGACAATGGAGGACGGAGCATCGATGCTTTCCACGCCGACCATGAGAGATACTGACCAGTCGAGCTCGATGACGATTGATCCCGAGGTCATCCTCGCGGCCCGGGCCGATCGGGTGGCGTCCGGAGCCGGTTCCGACGCCGGACGACGGGCCGTCGAGCGCCCGGCCTATCACGCCCTGGAGGTGCCGCCCCCCACGGTCGACACCACGTTCCGGCCGGCTGACATCGATTCGCCGCGTTCCGCAGGCGGCCGCAGCGCGGTGGCAACCTGGGCGCTGCGCACCGGCCTTGCGGTGCTGCTGGCTGTCTGCAGCGCGGTCGCAGCCGCGGCCTGGCAGAGCTATGGCGACCAGGCGCAGGAGATGATGGGGCGCTGGATGCCGCGGATCTCGCTGTCGGCACCGGCAGCGGACAAGGTCGCCTCACCGGCGCAATCAGACGCCGCAGCAACACAGACAGCGGCCGCCAGCGACCAGACCCAGACGCCGCCTGCGGCGACACAGGTGGCGGACAACGGGGCGTCGACGGCGCCGGCCGCTGCAACGCCGGCCGCTCCGGCCCAGGACAGCACGCAGCTCCTGCAGTCGATGGCTCGTGACCTCGCCACGATGGGTCAGCAGATCGCCGACCTCAAGGCCAGCATCGCGCAGCTCAGGACCGGTCAGGAGCAGATGGCCCGCGACATCGTCCGGGCGTCCGAGAAGGCCGCAGAGCGCACAGCGGAAGCCAAGTCGTTTGATCCGAAGGCGATCGAGCAGACGTTGCATCCGCGCCCGGCACCACGGCCGGCCGCGGCCACGCCGGTCCATCGGCCTCGCCCAGTCTATTCACCGCCTGCGCAGCCGATCGCAGCGACACCGCCAACGCCGGCCCCAATGCCGCTGCCGTCGGCTCAGTCGCAGGTTTCGTCCGATCCGGGTGTCGAGTTCCGTGGTGCGGCCGCCGATGCCGGTCCGCTAACCAAGGGATGATTGTGAGGCGGCGGATTTCCGCTTTAGATATACGCGCCGTTTGAAGGCTGGCCTGCCCCGCGGCGCGTATTGGCGAGGAGCTCATGAGCTTGACCGATCCGACCTCCCTCTCCACATCCGAACTGTCCAACAGGATCGCGGTGTTGCGCGACAACATCCGCCAGATCACCGAACAGGCCGCCTCGCAATCCGGCGCGGCCGACGAGGAGCGCAATTCCGATCGGCTGGCGCAGCAGAGCGACGAGCTCGATCTGCTGCTCGCGGAGCAGGAGCGCCGCCTGAGCAAATGAGCGGCACGGCGCGCCGTGGCGACATGACGTCGTTTCCGGAGCAGCTTCAGCTCACATCCTTGTGGACGACAGCGGGCCGCCGATGCCGCGCAGGATCGCCAAACGCATAGCACTTGCTCTCCTCGGTACGGCCGCGTTGCTGGTGGCGCTGATGGGCGTCGGTCTCGGTTTTCGTGCCTACCGCCAGCATGTTGCGGCGGGCGTCCTTGCGATCCATTCCCCGAATGGGGTGCAGGAGGCCGGATACGTCGACATCGGGGGCATCAGGCAATGGGTCCAGATCCGCGGCGAGGACCGGAATAATCCGGTCGTGCTGTTCGTCCATGGCGGACCGGGTAGCTCAACCCTGCCCATCTCGTCGGGCTGGCGCCTCTGGGAGACATACTTCACCGTCGTTCAATGGGATCAGCGCGGTACCGGCCGGACCTATGGTGCGACCGGAGACGCGGTTGCGCCGACCATGACGTTGGAGCAGATGACGCGTGATGGCGTCGAGGTTGCGGAATATCTGCGAAGCCATTTGCACAAGCACAAGATCATCCTGGTCGGGCATTCCTGGGGTTCGTTCCTCGGGATGAACATCGTCAAGCAGCGTCCGGACCTGTTCTACGCCTATGTTGGCACCGGACAGGTCGTTGGAAGAGCAACCTTCGAGAAGAGCTTCGAGATCAGGGTAGCGCATCTGCAAACGCTGGCACGCGCGGCAAATGACGCCGCGGCTCTGGCCGAGCTGACGCCGATCGCATTGCGGCCGATTCTCAATGAAGAAAATCGGCTCACCGCGGAAAAATGGAGCAAGGCGTTGGCGATGCCATCCGACGATCGCTTCGAACTGGCTGGCCCCATCCTGCCCATCTTCATGCCGGATTTCTCTCTCCTGGATTGGTACAACTGGCGCGAAGGGATGGCGTTCTCGGCAAAATATTTGCGCGGGCGGAACAGTCCGATGTTTCAGCGCGACCTGGCGTCGTTGGGGTTCGAATTTCCGTTCCCCGTGATCTTCATCGAGGGCGACAAGGACGACATCACGCCAGCCGAGCCGGCAAAACGATACTTCGAGCAGATCGTCGCGCCGCATAAGGAATTTGTTTCGATTCCAGGCGGCGACCATTTCATTCCGTTCGATCGTCCCGATGAGTTTCTGACCGAGCTGGTCACGCGCGTGAGAAAACTCGCCGATCCGCCGGCCGTGGAGGCCCGGTGATTGACCGCTTCACCGGTTGCACAACGCCGTCGCCGCAGCTAGCCTTGCAAAAAAAGCGGGAGGTTCCAAGGATGCGTTATGCTCTGACGATGGCTGCGTTGCTGGTTGTAGCGGCATTGCCGGCGAAGGCCGCATCAGGCCAGGCCGAGCCGCGGTCGACCTATGTCACCCTGGTGCTGCAGGCCTTCGCGGCCAAGGTCGAATGCCCCGGCACCGACCTGGTCTATCAGGACCTCGTGCAGCGGGCGCAGGACATGCACATGCCCGACGGCACCACAGAGCAGGTGCGCAAGGCCATCGCCTATCTGCACACCGGCGGCCGCATGGGCGAGAAGCAGGACGACACCCTGATGGCCGAGGTCGCGCTGGCGACGCAGATCACCGACCATGACCAGCGCAATGTCGGCATGAAGGCCTGGTGCGCGGACCAGCCGAAGCGGCTGGCCGGCTTCATCCGCACCAGCGCGGCACCTGCGCCGGCCACCCCGCCTGGCGCCGCAGAGCCGACCAAGCAATAGCGGCGACCGGCGCACCGACCATCGCCGCAAACCTCGGTTGACAAGGGCCGCCCGGAGGGTTGCCGTGCCTGTCGCACGGCAGCATTCGCTGATTGGGAGATGGTCATGCGTATCGAAACCGTATTCCTGTTCGATCTGGACGGCACGCTGGTCGACAGCGTCTATCAGCATGTGCTCGCCTGGAAGACCGCGCTCGACAGCGAAAACATCGACCTCTCCGTCTGGCGCATCCACCGCAAGATCGGCATGAGCGGCGGCCTGTTCACCAACCAGCTCTTGCGCGAAACCGGTCTTGCCATCGAACCCGATCGGATCGAGCGGCTGCGCCGCAGCCCATGCCGAGGCCTATCAGCAGTTGGGCAACGCCGTCCGCCCGCTGCCCGGCGCCCGGGAACTGCTAGCCTTCCTCAACGACGCCAGCATCCCCTGGGCGATCGCGACGAGCGGACGGATGGAGACTGCCGCCGTCAATCTCCGGGCGCTCGGCGTCGATCCCGAAACATGCCCGGTGGTGACCCGCGACCAGGTCCGCTATGCCAAACCCGACCCTGACCTGTTCCTGGCCGCGGCGGCGCGCCTGAACACGCCAATCGAGCGCGCGATCGTGGTCGGCGACAGCATCTGGGATATGCTCGCCGCAACGCGCTGCCGCGCGCTCGGTGTCGGCCTGCTCAGCGGCGGCTACGGCTCCGAGGAACTCCGGCAGGCCGGCGCCATCAAAGTCTATGACGATCCCGCCGATCTTCTCGGCCATATCGATGAAGTCGGTGGCCGGCGCTGAGCGCTAACGGCAACGTAGCCCGAACCAACCAATAACAGCGACCGGCGCACCGACGCCAAGCCAGCACAGCGCGCGCCCGGTCTCGCCCAGCGCGAACGCCGCGACGAGGCCGAGCGCACTGATCACAGCGAGCGCGAGCGGCGCCGCAAACACCCGGGTCATGCCGCCGCCTTGACGGAGCGCTGCTCGGCGCTCCCGCTCGTGCGCGTCCGCCGCCGTAATGTCCGCGCGGCCCATAGATAGAGGCCGCTGCCGAGCACGACGATGGTGATGGCATCGAGAGCTGCCCAGATGATCTTGAGCGGCAGCCCGGCGTAGTCGCCGAAATGCAGCGGCTGCGACACAAACAGCGCCTTCAGATAGAGCGGCAGCTCGCGCGTATCGATCACCTCGCCAGTCGCGCCGTCGAGCAGCACCGGCTTGAGCAGCCGCGAGGTCAGTGGCTGGTCGCCGCGCATGAAGGCTGCAAAATGGTGCGAAGAGGAAAACGGCGTTCCCGGAAACGCAATGAAGGCGACCTCCATGCCTGGCGCCGCCTTCACTGCCTCCGCCACCACCTTGTCGAGCGAAGCGAGCTGCGATAGCGCCGGCGCGCCGGCATAACGGCTGACCATCGCGGCCAGCTCGGTGGCGCGCCATTGATTGAGCATCGGCTCGGCCAGCGTGTTGATGGCGCCGGTGGCGCCGACCACGATGGCCCAGACCACGGTCGTGATGCCCAGCACATTGTGCCAGTCGAGCCAGCGCACGCGCCGCGACGATTGCCGCCGCACGGTGCCGAAATCGAGCCGCCGCGTGAACGGCCAGTACAACACGATGCCGGAGACGATCGCGACCAGGAACAACAGGCCCATCGTGCCGAGAAACAGCTCGCCGGGCAGTCCCAGATACATGTCGGTGTGCAGCTTCAGGAGCACCAGCATCAGCCCGGTGCCGACGGGTCCCGCGGCATGCGCATCATAGGCGTCGAATGCCGTGACCACGGCATCATCAGGAGGACCGTCCACCGCGCGGTTGACGTACGCGGTGACGAGCCCCGGCGCGTCCTTGTCCCAGGCCAGATATTGCAGCACCTTGCCCGGCTCGCGCGCCAGCGCCGCGTGCGCAATCGCGTCGACGGTTGCCTTATGGCCGTCCGCTGGCGCCGGTCTCGATTGCGGTGCATAGCCGAGCCAGTCGTCGATCTCATGATGGAAGATCAGCGGCAATCCGGTCAGGCACAGCAGCAGCAGAAAGACGGTCGAGATCAAGCTCGTCCACTGATGGACCCATCGCCAGATCCGCACCGCCCTCGCCGTCACCGCAACCCGCATCCTTGTTCGTCAACCGCGCGCTGCTTAGCATTGGCCGGGAGCATTGGAGACTTGAATTGCTCTAACGACGCGCCACGCCTCCTGCGGCGGCATGCCGCGGAGCCAGTTCCATGATCGGGACTCCCGAGAGCCGCGGGATCAGGTCTGCGGGCCGGACAGCGAAATGTCGCGCTCGGCGCGAAAAATGTTGGCGTAGAGATTGGCGATCCACTGCCGGCCGGTCGAGGTCATGTTGAGATAGCGGATCTCGGTCTGGATGTGCGGCGAGACGCTCTGCCAATAGAATTGCGGATAGCGGTTGACGATGTCGGCCGGCGAGTCGTAGCCGAGCTGCCGGTTGATGCCGACCTCCTCGAATTCGTAATAGAGCGCGTTGGCCTTGCGGATATAGTTGGGATCGCCGAGCTGGCCGATGAAGTCGGCGGCGCGCACGATCGACTGCTCCTCGTCGAACTGCTGGCCTGGCAGCGGCGGAAACCGCGTGCCCTCGATCGCGCGCGCGATGCGCTCCTTGTCGAGCGGCTCCATGTTGACGATCCGCCGCATGACGAACAGCTTGGAGCGGTCGACGTGATACGGCATCAGGCCGGCATCCGAGGCGCCGCGCGGCAGCACCACCGTCTGCCTGGCATCGTCGACGATGAATTCGTCATCCTTGTCCTCGTCCTTGAACAGGCCGCGGACATAGCCGATGTCGTGCAGCAGGCAGGCGATGATGACATGGGCGTAATCGTTGGGCGGCACGTGGATATGCAGAGCGCGGCCGCGCAGGATCTCGTGCGCGGCCATGGTCACCAGCAGCGTATGCTCGACATTGTGATAGAGCGCGTCGCTGTTGCCGATGCATTCGAGCGCGACGCGCGCTGTGGCGGGCACGATTCGGAAAGCCGCGATTGCAGCGATCCGAAACGGCGGCGCATATAGGAGCCGAGGAATTCCTCCAGGGCATCCGCCGCAAGCTCCGGTAAGGTCATCATGGTGCTGCCCCGCTTCAGTCGAACTGCCGCGCTGACTCCCGAGCACTGATGCTGTGCCGCTGACCGTGCAGCATAACCGAACTTGGCGAAGCCGGCCACAGGCCGAACCCTGGACGCGATCAATTGCGGACGAGCAGAGCTCGCCGCCCGTTTGGGAACACTGAGTTACGAAGATATTCGCTGACGGCTGCCCCGGGTGCGGCGCTCAGGCGACGTCCGCCTGCGGGCTGACCTGCGCTTCCGCCGCGAGCGCATCGAGATCGACCAATGCGGGATCGTCCGCGTCGGGCTCGACCTGGAGCTGGCCGCTGCCATGGACATGCATCAGGGTCTGCACCCGCCGCGCATTGAGATAGTCGACATGCTGGTGCCGCAGCGCCGCCGGCAGCAGGCCTTTGGGCAGCGCGACCATGGTGAACGCCGCGGCCCGCCTCGCGTCCTCGCCCTCGCGCCAGGTCAGCGGATTCAGCGTATAGACCATCTGCCGGTCGGCCTCGGGCGCCGGCAGCTGCTTCATCTCGGGCGGCGCCAGCAGCGCGATATTGGCGTTGCCGGCGCGGGTGCGCACCGCCGCCGAGCGCAATTCCCAGCAGATCAGCTCCGCCATCGAGAGCACCTCGCGCCTGATCTCGTCGACGTCGGCGCCGAAGCGCGTCGCCTCCAGACATCACGGCCTTGCTGCGTGTCACCGCGCCGACCAAGGCGGCCGCTCCGATCTCGAAGCCCGGCACCGCCTGCTCGATCGAGGACGCCACCGCCTCGATCTCGCTCGCCGCCTTGTCGCGGTCGCGCTGCGCCACCGCCTCGCCGAGCGCGCGCTCGGCCAGCACGATCTGCTCGTCGCTTTCGGCGACCGCGGCGCGCAGGGCCTTCGCCTTGTCCTCGACCAGCCGCATCTTGGCTTCGGCGCGATCGAGCTGCGCATTGCTCGCGCCCGCCTTCGCCAGGGTCTCCGCGGCCATCCGCCGTTCGTCCAGCGCCTGCTCGGCGATAGCGGACCGCTCGTCCAGCTTGCGCCGCGCCGCCTGCTTGTCCTTCAGCGCGCGTTCGAAGATCTCGACCGGGCTGAGCTCGCGCTTGAAAAAGGCCATGGCACTATCCCTTGCCGACGCACGGCGAATCCGCGGCCGAATCATGTCCCTCGAATTCATGCTGGAAAATTGGGTCGGAAACTAGGATGCGCTGACAGCTCCACTGCCCCGCCCGCCGGGCGGCACACACCCGGACGGCTTTCGGCTCGCGCGGCCTATGCCGTGCGAGCCGAAAGCTTTGAACCGGTCAGATCAACGACATGTCAGCTCTGATGCGGGCCGCGCATCATCTTCATGGCGTCGGCGATGTGTCGCCACTCCTTGGCCTCGTCGGCCTCGCCACGGCTCTCGCAGGCCTGCGCCTTTTCCGAAGCCTGCGCGATGGCCCCAGGGCCGACCTGCTCCAGCATCTGGCGTGCGATGGTGTGGATCTGCGTTTCGGACATCATCATGTCGCTCTCCCGGACGTGTGGTCGGATGGCGGGCGCGCCCATCGCCGGCCGGATGCGATGGCCGAACAACATCTGTGCTCGGCATCACCGCGCGGACCTCCTTGCAACGGCTCGAGGCCGGTGCCTGTTCCGCTCAGATCCCCGTTTCCGGGGAGTTCGCGCCATCAGAGGTTCCTGTGTGAGGTCCGTCACCGTGCGCTCGACGTACGTAGTACTACCACACCGGTGTGCACCCGAATTTCACCGCCGCTTCGCCACTGTTATGCCTGGATGCGAATTGCAGATTTGCGAACAGGAGACGGAAGATGACGCAGGTCTATTTCCATTGCTCCAATGCCGACGAGGTCCTGATCGACCGGCGCGGCGCAGCCGTCGCGATCTCGCCGAGGCACGCGATCATGCGGCCGGCGTGATGCAGTCGCTGATCATGGCCAGAACCGCCAACGACTGGCGCGCATGGGTGCTGCATATCGCCGACGATCTCGGCGACGAGATTTTCGCGCTGCCCTTCGCCGACGCTTTCGGCCGGATGCAGTAAGCGTCCACTGCGCGCACGGCTTCGGCCATCAGGACAGCGAGAAATCTCGCCTACTCCACAAGCACCTTCTTCAGCCACACCCTGAGCGCGACGATCGCGGGATCATCCCAGCGCTCCTTCAGCGCCACGAGCTGGTAGGATTCGAGATAGATCGCCGAGGGAATCACTTCGACCAGCGCGCCGCCGCGCAAATCGTCGCTGACCAGCACTTCATTGGCGAGCGCGACGCCCTGCCCGTAACGCGCGGCCTCGATGGCGAGATGGGCATGCCACAGCCGCTGCCCGCGTAACGGCCCCGGCTCGGTGTGGCCGGCGAGCGCGAACCAGCGCTCCCATTGCTCGGTCGATTCTTCATGAATGAGCTGACGCCTTGGCGAGCCCGGATAGATCGGTGATCGCCGGATGGCGCCCCAGATAAGCAGGACTTGCCACCGGAAACACCCGCGGCCGCACCAGCGCCTCCGCCATCAACGCGCCCTTGGTGTCGATCGCGTCGGCATAGACGATCTCGGCGTCGGCCTCGCCGCGCAGCAGATCGGGATGCGACAGCGTCGGCTGCAGATTGATGTCCCAGTTGCGCGGCGGCCCGGTCAGCTCCGGCAACCGCGACAGCAGCCGGCGGTTGGCAATGCCCGGAATGCACCAGATGTTCAGGGCCGGCCGCGCCGCCGGGCGGATCATCGTGACCGCACGGGCGATGATGTCGAAGGCCTGTGTGACCTGGGCGTGGAACAGCTGGCCGGCACCGGTCAGCGCGATGCCGCGACCCTCGGCGCGCACCAGCGCGACGCCGAGGCTGCGCTGCAGGTTCTGCAGATGGCGCGACACCACGGTGTGACTGACCGCGAGCTCGTCGCCCGCCGCGCGCACACTGCCCGTGCGCCCGACCACCTCGAAGGCGCGCAACGCGATGAGAGAAGGCAGTCGTGATCTGGTCATTGCTCACTACAAGCTTGAACGCAACCGACAACAGCGCCAAAAGTCTTCGCCGCAACGGGCGACCTGCCGCCCCATGACCTGCCGCCCCAATGTACAGGGACGGCATCCGAACCGACGACAGGACGCATGCCGCAGACAGCTGTCGACGCGGGCCGGTCCTTGTCCGGGGCATCCGAACAGGCAATAAAGGAAGGTGCTGATTTGCGCTGGCAATGGTCTTAGCGCCAGCGACGGCGCAGCGCCAGAATAGATCGCATGCGCGTGAATCCAGGCTGACCAGATACCAGCAAACTTCGGTACATTTTTAAGCATGCAGGGGACGAAATGACGCAAGACGACGGCGGCTGGATTCCTCACAGCGCACATTGGGGTGCGTTCTCCGCGCGCTGGGACGGCAATGCGCTCGAGGTGAAGCCGCATCATACCGATCCCGCACCCTCACCGATCCTCGACAATTTCCGGACCGCACTCAAGCACCGCGCGCGCGTGCTGCGGCCAATGGTCCGCAAGGTCTGGCTCGACCGTTCGGCGCAGCATCAACGCAGCTTCGATAGTCCGTTCGTCGCGCTGCCCTGGGACGAGGTGCTCGACCTGCTCGCCGGCGAACTGTCGCGCGTGCGCGACCAGTACGGCGCCGGCGCCGTCTATGGCGGCTCCTATGGCTGGGCAAGCGCCGGCCGCTTCCATCATGCGCAAAGCCAGATCCACCGCTTCCTCAACGTTGCGCTCGGCGGCTATGTGCGCTCGGTCAACAGCTACAGTGCCGGCGCCTCTGCGGTGATCCTGCCGCATGTGATGGGCAATTTCGAAGGCATCTCCCGCCACAACGTGACCTGGGAGCAGATCGCAGGGCACACAGACCTCGCGCTCGCCTTCGGCGGCATGGCGGTGAAGAACGCCGACGTGGCCTCAGGCGGCATCAGCCGTCACATCGAGCGCGACGCGATGGCACGTGCCGCGGCACGCGGCGCCAGCTTCATTTGCATCAGCCCATTGCGCGACGATCTGCCCGAGCAGGCGGCGGCGACCTGGCTGCCCCTCAACGTAGGCACGGACGTGGCGCTGATGCTTGGGCTGGCGCATACGCTGCTCAGCGAGAACCTGCACGATGCGGATTTCATCACCCGCTACACCAAAGGCTTCGACCATTTCGCGCGCTATCTGCTCGGCCGCGACGACGCCACGCCCAAGGACGTGCACTGGGCCTCGGCGATTACCGGCGTCCCAGCGGAGACGATTCGCGATCTCGCCCGCCGCATGCCGCGCGGCCGCACCCTGATCACGGTGTCACATTCGCTGCAGCGGGCCCAATATGGCGAGCAGCCCGTCTGGATGGGCGCGGTGCTCGCAGCCATGCTCGGCCAGATCGGGCTACCTGGCGGCGGCTATCATTATGCGCTGGGCGCGCTCGGCCATACCGGCCGCCGGATCAATGCGGTGCCGAGCCCGACCTTTCCGCAAGGGCGCAACGCCGTGCGCGATTTCATTCCGGTGGCGCGCGTCGCCGACATGCTGCTCGATTCCGGCGGATCGTACGACTACAACGGCGAGACGCGGCGCTATCCCGACATCAAGCTGGTCTACTGGGCTGGGGGTAATCCGTTCCACCATCACCAGGACATCAACCGGCTCAAGCGCGCGTTCCAGATGCCCGAGACCATCGTGGTGCATGAAAGCGCCTGGACGCCGATGGCCAAATTTGCCGACATCGTGCTGCCGGCGACGATGACCCTGGAGCGCGACGACATCGGCGCTGCCGGCACCGATCCGCTGCTGGTGGCGATGCGCAAGGTCGCCGAGCCGATCGGCGAAGCGCGCGACGACTACGCGATCCTGGCCGGATTGGCCGAACGCATGGGCGCCGGCGAGCCATTCACCGAGGGCCGTGACGCCAGGCAGTGGCTGGCGCATCTCTATGAGCCGACCCGCGCGGCGCTCGCGGCCGCCGGCTGGGATGCGCCCGACTTCGAGACGTTCTGGGCGCGCGGCGAATTGCCCCTGCCCTCCGGCCCTGACGATGGCGGCTTCCTGCGCGCGTTCCGCGCCGACCCGGACAAGCACAGGCTGGCGACGCCGAGCGGCAGGATCGAGATCTTCTCCGAAACCATCGCCGGCTTCGGCTATGACGATTGTCAGGGACATCCGACCTTCATGCCGAGCACGGAGCCGGCCAGCGCGCGGCATCCGCTGACCCTGATCGCCAACCAGCCGGCGACGCGGCTGCACAGCCAGCTCGATTTCGGGAACCACAGCCAGGCCAGCAAAGTCGAGGGGCGCGAGGTCGTGCGGCTCAATCCCGGGGATGCCGTGGCGCGCGGCATCGAGGATGGCGACGTCGTGCGCCTGTTCAACGACCGCGGCGGCTGTCTCGCCGCCGCAAAGCTCTCCGACCGCGTAATGCCTGGAGTGGTCCAGCTCGCGACCGGCGCCTGGTACGATCCAGATCCTGACGGCGGCGATCAGCCACTTTGCATTCACGGCAATCCGAACGTGCTGACGCGCGACGTCGGAACCTCGAAGCTTGCACAAGGGTGCTGCGGCCAGGTCACCGTGGTCGACTGCGAAAAGCACGATGGCGCCCTCAAGCCGATTCGCGCCTTCGATCCGCCGCGACCGGCGCAAGGGCGTTAATGCGCTGCGCGAGCTACAAGAAAGTATTAGTCACGCGAGGTCAGATGCGGCGCATTTGCCGCAAAGTTTCCATAATCCGGGTCTGAGAATTCGCCGGCTTCGAGCAGGGAGAACAAGATGCGGATCAAAAACGTGATCCTCGTCGGTTCGCTGGCAGCCCTCGTCGCGACGACGGCGCCCGCACTGGCAAGGAATTCTCAAACCCAGAGGACGGCCGACGAGCAGACGAGCTCATCGTCCTGTCACGCCTATCAGCAGGCGCCCGACGGCACCTGGACCGCGCTGCCGTGCCAGGAGCATGGCGCTGCGTCGCAGACCGAGCACAGGCCGGTGACGAGCGGCAGCAGCGACGAGCAGCAGCGCTAACCGTTTGAACTATGGCTGACGCAGGAAGGCGCATATTGCCTGCGCGCCTTCAATGCCATGCTTGAACAGCATGCCGAGGTGATCGCCGTCGGTCGACAGATAGCGCAGGCCATGTGCCGCCGCGAATGCCTGCATGGACGCATGCGCCGGGTCGTCGCGACCGTTCCATAGCATCACCGGTTCAGGCAGGCCGAGCACGGCCTGCTTGGCACCGTCGAGTTCATAGAGCGCCTCGAAGCAGGCGCGCACGCCGGCCTCGTTTTCGGGCGTCACCCATGTTGTCAGTTTCGGTGCGGTCGCCCGCGCGAACTTCATGAAGCCGTCGAAGGTGATCGGTCCGTTGGCGCCGGCTGGCAATCCGCCTAGCGGCCAACCGGCCACCACCAGCGACGACAGCCGCCGCGGATGATATTTGGCGACGCCGACCGCAAGCCAGCCGCCCATGGAATGACCCACCAGATGCGCGCGCTCGCAGCCGAGGTCATCGATCACGGCGACGATGTCACCTGCGCGCTGCTCCTGAGCGTAGAGCACGGCATCCGACGGCTTATCGCTTTGGCCATGACCGAGGGAATCGACGCAGACGACTCGGAAGTCCCGTGCCAGCACGTCGACGATGCCGCATCGCCGCCAGCTCTCGCCGTCGAGCAACACGCCATGCTGGAGAATGACCAGCGGACCTGCGCCGTCCACGGTGTAGTGGATACGCTGTCCACGATGCATGGCGAATGGCATCCGAAGTCTCCCGGCCCGTTCAGGAGTACATGGGAATTTGGGATAGCCCGAACAACGGAGCGGCGTCACATGACCGCCCGTCATTGCCAGGAGCCGACGGCGACGAAGCAATCCAGCATCCGAAAGCGACACAGGATTGCTTCGGCGCGATGCGCCTCGCAAATGACGGCGGTTGTAGCTACGCTCAATACGGCGGCTTCTTGCGCGCGTGCTGCGTCTTGGCCGCTTCCACCCACCACAGGAGGTCGTCGGCGAAGCGCGGGAAGGCGCGCTGCAGCGCCTTGCCCCCCTCGCCGGTCGGCTGCGCTTCGGCCGACAGCGTCTGGCTGATCGGACCGGCCCCGATCGTGCTCGACACCACCACCATGCCCATCTCCGACAGGGTGCCGTGCCAGGCGGTGGCGGCGCGCGCGCCGGAGAAACGTCCGGCCGAGTAGCTCGCAATCGCGGCCGGTCGCCAGAACCATTCCTCCAGGAAATGATCGGTGAGATTCTTCAGGCCGGGCTGGATGCCCCAATTATATTCGCCGGTGACGAAGACGAAGCCGTCGGCGCCGCGGATCTTGCCGGCGAGTTGCTCCAGGACGGCGGGCGCTTCGCCCGGCTTGTACTCCTTGTACATGCGGTCGAGCATCGGCAGGCCGACCGCCTTGGCGTCGATCAGCTCGACATCGTGCCCCATGGCACTAAGTCCATCGACGACGAACTGCGCGAGCCGGATACCCATCCGGTCGGAACGGTAGGACCCGTAGAGAACGAGAATGCGATAGGCCATGACGATCTCCAATTGCGGCAGTGCACATAGCGCCTATCATGTGCCACAGCTCAAGGCGATGTGGAGCATCGTCGTGCGTAAACCAATAGACCCGGGGCATGACCTGCGTCCCGGGCTTTGTCTCAGATATGTGACGTGGATGACGGGTTACCGCGACCAGCCGTCGGCCGATGCCGATCGCTCCGTCGGCCTTCCGAACACGCTGCGGCAGCCCTCGCTCAGGTTCGCGCGCTGCCGGTGCATGCAGGCGATGATCCGTCCCCGGTCCGGAATTTCCGACGAGCACAGCCGGAACACGTCCCCGGTGCACAGCCTGCGCTGATCGTCTTCGGTAAAAGCGTGGCTGGCGCTGGGCAGCAGCGTCATCAGCCCCACCCCTGCAAGCATTGCATTGAAGTTTCTGACCGTGAACAGACTCGTCCGCATCATCCCATCGCCCCCAAGAAAAGAAAGCCGTTTGAAGATTTGCCGTTTGAAGATTGTCGTTGCTCAGTCGCCCGCGCTGTTTGCCCGCGACTTGTTCCCTGTTCGATCAACGCCCTCGCAACGACGCCCCAAATCCCGTCTCATCGTCGCGAAGCAGTTGCCGCAGCAGAATCAAATCATGACACGTCGATGCACGCCTTCAAGATTCACGCCGGCCCGTGCACGACTATTTTGTCGTCTGTTGCATCTTCCGCGCACGCATCAGCACACGCGGTGCATCGATGTCCGCGTTGCGCGGCGTTCGCGCCACGATCGGAACCGAGATGCGCCGCCAAATTGTCACGAGCCGAACGCATTGCGGCCAAGGCCGCCGAACACTCTCCGCGGGTGCAGAGTAGGCGTGAGGAGACGGGTCATGGCGTATACGATGATCGCGGAGCGCAATAATCAGAAGATACGCAAGCAGCGTGAAAGTGCCCTGATCGTTCTCGCCAATGCACGCGTCATGCAGAGCGAAGGCTGGCAGGTTGTCATCGTCGACGATGAAGGCAGCGATTTCGAGCCGCGCGCATTCGAAGCATCGCTGGCTGAGAGGTTCTCCTGGTATCAGGTGAAGCCGGAGCCGGTCATGGCGCCCTTGGCCGCCGAACCGGCCGACGAGCAGCTCGAAGCCGAAGCGCTCGTCGCGGCCGAGCTCGAGGCAGAGGAGCACGAGGCCGAAGCGCGGGAGAGTACGGAAGCCGACATTCGCGACGTCGATGAATTCGATTTCGACGAGCCAGAGCTGGATGACGCCGATCTCGAAGAGGTCGACCACGAGCACGCCAATCTTGACGAGACGGAGCTGGACGAGATGGAATTCGAGGGCGAGCCGGCCGAATAACTGGTAATCCGACGGCCAACTCTCCGTCGGCCAAGCTCTCTGTCGGGCGAGCGCGCAAGGTTCGCTGTCGTCCCGGCCAAGCGAAGCGCGAGCCAGGATCCATTGCCACCGAATATCATAGCGCGACGGCTGGAGCTCCAGCACGCTTTAACATTGTGGCCAGGAATTATGGGTCCTGGCTCCTATGCGCGATTGCGCACATAGGCCGGGACGACACCGTCTTCCAGATTGCCCGTCGGGCGAATCAAGCCATCGAACGTTTGCGCGATTGCGCCGCACCGGGCTGCACGCACAAGCGAGCGGTACCGTCGAATTCGTTGCGCCAAAAAGCAATTTGCAAAGTCCGATCAAGCTGTTCGCTGCGGTCAAGACGGTCGGCGGAAAATAAATCGCTTTCTCTTTTCCAGAAATTGATGTTCTCTCTTCGCATCCCGCCTCATCGAAAAGGGGCGTTGCGCGCGATCGTCACGACACGCGAGGCGGGGATGCGATGGACGTATCGGGTCGCAGCGTGATCTCATCATGCCGACGAACGACATCGATACGGACGTGAAATCGTGTGGTCCTGGCCTCCCGGTGCTGAGGCCGAATCGGCGATGACGCTTGCGCGTCATGCCGATGACGGGGGCAAGAAAGCCGGTCCCCGAGGAGAGCGCGTATAAGCGTTAAAACCGTCGCGCAGGGAATGCCGGATGATCCGGCTGCACCTGTGGTACCTGCCGCCTGCGTTTCTTGTTGCAGGCGGGCCATGGGTGAGGCCTTCACCCGGCATTCCCTGCGCCCTCCTCGTATGGAGGGTCATCGTCATGGATCGCTCGGACGCGAATTGCGCCGCGAGAACGCGATTTGCTCGTCTTGGGATGGAGGCAAGGATGCGACCATTCTTTAGGTCGTCATCGCCCGCGAAGGCCGGCGATCCAGCACGCCGCAGCTTCTCGATCGGTCACACCGTCTCTGGACGCCAGCCACCGCCCTCGCCTCACAGCAGCTTCGCGTTCACGAACAGCGTGCGCACGGCGTTGGTGGCCTGGATGGCCATGATCGCATTGTCGGCGGCCGCCTGCAGCAAGGTCATCGCCTGGTCATGCTGCGACTTGAACTCCATCCATTCCACGGAATTGAGACTGGAGAGAAACTGGTAGGCCTGCCCCACGGTCGAAATCGCAATCGGCTTGGCGTTCACCTTGATGTTGAAGGTGGTTCGCAGCCGCGTTTCAGAGCTTGCGGGGTCGCTCATTATCAATGCTCCGGAAACGAGTGTTCGGATCCCCTCAAGCTCGCCGCCATGACCGAACAGATCATGGCGCTGCGGGCATCCGGAATCATGGATGGCATTAGCAAATATGATTCGTGCGCGCTTTTGAATTTGATAGGCGCCGAAAGCGGGTTGGCCCGCATTTGGGAGGAACTTCGGATGCCCCGGCAGCCGCGCGGCGACCCCGGCGAAACGTCACTGCTCCGGAGACCGCTGTGCCGTCCGGGTGGCGACAACGGCATCCAGGCTCGTCACCACGGCAAGCTTCGCGATCTCGCCATCGTCATAGGCCTTGAGGAAGCGATCATAGTTCTTGATCGAAACGCAGCCGTTGGAATCGCCGTCCGGACCGAGCATGTAGGGGTGCGTGAGCAGGCCGACCCGGCCGAGCGCGGAGCCTTCGATTGGGGTCATGCGCAGCGCACGCACGCCATGGAACAGCTTTTCCCGCGGCTTCAGCTCGTAGGTGGCGGGCGGCGTCGCCCCCAACATGCGCTGCGAAACGTGATCGGGGTCATCGCGCAGACCGCCCATGCCGGAATGGGCTTCGAGGCCGATGCCCGAGGGCAGATACAGCATCTTGCCGGTGATATCGTAGACCGCGGTCTGGCGGTCATAACCGAGGGCGCCGAGATCGACGTTGGATCTGACAATGCCGGCATCAGGCCCCAGCGAGGCCAACCGGACCGGATGCGGCAGCAGATCGGACAGCTTCTGCAGCAGCGAGCGATCATCGCTGCGGTCCAGGATCGATCTGCGCCAACGTGGGGACGAGGCTGGCCGGCTGATTGGCTGCGGTCGGTCGCGGCCGCGGCAGCGGCACGCCGGGTGCCGGCATCGCCACGGTAGTGCCTTCGACCAGCGCCGGCCGGAAGTCACCGGCGCTCAGGTCGCCGGAGCCCGGATCGGGGTTGCCCATGCCTCTAACCAGGGCCGCTCGCGCATCGAGCAACTGGCGATCGAGCGCGTGGGTTGCGAAACGGTCGAGCGCCTGCACGGCATCGCTCGCGGGATAGACGGTGGCGGACCGGCTCGATCCAAACCGGGCATCGAAAGTGGCGGTCGAGACCGGAGGCCGCCGGCAAAGCAGCCGCAGCAAGCGGAGCCCGATCGGCATCAGCGCTGATCCAGGCCGCAGCGCCGGCTCCGATTGCGAGCACGGCGAGCACGAGCGCGAGCGCCTCCGACCGACCGATACGGCCGCGCGACAACAGCACCTCTACACTCACGTCGCCGGAAGTCATCGCAACCCCAATACGCTCCCCATCGGATGGCCTGAACCGAAGGCGTCCGACCCCACGGGGAGATTTCGACCCGTCGTGGCATAGAATGGACAAGACTGCGGCATAATCTAGACAAAGACCAGACAAGTTTATCCGACCGAATTGCAACCAAGATGACCCAGGTCTTCGAAACACGCCAGAGCCGGAAAAACAATCCTTTAAATCCAATAGGCTTGGATGCAACCATGAGCACCCTACCGCATGATCTGAACCGTTTTGTGGCGGCTCAGGAGCCGGTTTATTCGCGCGTGGTCGCCGAGCTTGCCGCCGGAGCCAAGCAAAGCCACTGGATGTGGTTCGTCTTCCCACAGATCGAGGGACTCGGCTTCTCGGCCATGGCACAGCGCTATGCGATCGGCTCGCGCGCGGAAGCACGAAGCCTACGTGGCCCATCCCGTGCTCGGCCCGCGCTTGATCGAATGCACGCGCCTCGTGCTCGGCGTCACCGGCAAGACCATCAATGCCATTCTCGGCTCGCCCGACGATCTCAAGTTTCGCTCGTCGATGACCCTGTTCGATGCCGTCTCGGACGACAACAGAATCTTCGAGAAAGCGATCGAAAAATATTATGACGGCAAGCGGGACCCGGCCACGCTCGCAACCCTGGAGCGCATGCCGAAGCCTTAAAAGGACGAAAAAACAACTCATGCGCGAGCCACGGTACCATCACGCCGTGATGACAGGAGATACAGGATAAACCTGCGATTAAGCCGCGCATTCTACGGTGCCCGTATACATTTTCCTTACCGTGATTGGTCCAGTCGCATGAAACTTGGCACCCTGCTCACGATTTCGATCGTCTCTTTGTCCACCGTCGGCGGCGGCATCTCACTCTACGTCGCCGCGTCGAAATACCAGACCATGGGCCGAGTATCCGTCGCGCAGGCCCGGCTTGCGGTGGTGCGGGCCGCCGGTGACATCCCGCGCTATCTCAACCCCGAACGCGGCTTTGCCACCAACATCCTGTTCGGACCGCCCGCGATCGATCCCAAGCAGCGCGCCAAGCTCGACACCTACCGCAAGCACACCGACGGTGCGGTCGACAAAATGATGGAAGTGCGCAAGCAGCTCTCCGGACTCGATGACGCAGCCGCGGTGGCAAGCGCCATCGATGCGCTGAAGGTAAAATTCGGGGTTGTCCGCGACACGATGGATCAGGGCCTCGCCAAGCCGCCTGAGGCGCGCCGCGATGCCGCGAAGGCTGCTGTCGCCGAGAACAGCGCCTTCAACACCGCGGTCGCCGACGTGCTCGATGGCCAGGTCCGCAAGCTCGCCGCGCTCGACGGCGATGCCTTCCGCCAAGCCACCTATGCCAACGTAGCCTGGGCACTGCGCGACATCGGCGGCCTCAATGCGAGCCTGCACAAGGCGCTGGTCGGCGGCAAGCGTCCCGCCACCGACGCCGAAATCAAGGAGCTCTATCGCAGCCAGGGCCGGACCGATCAGATCCTGCTCACGCTCGACGAGTTGCGCAAAAATCCGGCGACGCCGCCGTCCGTCGTCGCAGCGCTGCAGCGCATGAACGAGGCCTACACGCAGCGCTTCGGCAATGAATTGAAGCTGGTGAAGGACGGCGCCGCGACCGGCAAGTATGAACACGACGTCGACACCTTTTATGCGGAATCCCAGCTCGGCCTCGGCACCATCATCGGGGTGCGCGACGCGTTCTACGACCACGCAGAGGAGACCCTCAGCACGGCCTATTCGGCGGCCCGCATCAGCTTTTTCGTCGCGCTCGCCGTGCTCGTGATCTTTGTTGCAGCCAGCGCCGGCTTGATCATCGATGGTCCGACGCCGCATCTGCCAGCCGATCGTCGACCTCACGATGTCGATGGAACGCCTCGCAGGCGGCGACGTGAACAGTGCGATCGCCGGCCTGGAGCGTGACGACGAGATCGGCGCGATGGCGGCGGCCGTCGGCGTGTTCAAGGACAACATCATCCGGGCCGACACGCTCGCCGCGGAGAAGGCTGCCGAGAACGATGTCAAGGTGCGCCGCGCCCAGATGCTCGACGAGCTCGCCCGCAGCTTCGAAATCAAGGTCACCGAACTGATCGGCGGCCTCTCCGGCGCCTCGGCGGAGATGGAGACCACCGCGCAATCGATGTCCTCCACCGCGGATGCCACCAACCGGCAGGCCGCGGTGGTCGCCACCGCCTCCGAGCAGACCTCGAGCAACGTGCAGACGGTGGCGAGCGCGACCGAGGAGCTGACCTCCTCGATCTCCGAGATCGGCCGCCGCGTCTCCCAATCCACCGAGATCGCCGCACGCGCCGTCGGTAATGCGCGGCGCACCGGCGATACGGCGCGTTCGCTGGCCGAAGGCGCGCAGAAGATCGGCGACGTCGTGACATTGATCCGCAGCATCGCCGAGCAGACCAATTTGCTGGCGCTGAACGCGACCATCGAGGCGGCGCGCGCGGGCGATGCCGGCCGCGGCTTTGCCGTGGTGGCCTCCGAGGTGAAATCGCTGGCCGAGCAGACCGCGAAGGCGACCAGCGAGATCTCCGAGCAGATCACCTCGATCCAGACAGCCAGCGACGAGACCGTCGCCGCGATCCAGGACGTCGTCAACGTCATCACCGAGATCGACCAGATCGGGGTCGCGATCGCGTCGGCGATCGAGCAGCAGGGCTCGGCGACGACGGAGATCTCGCGCAGCGTCCAGGATGCCGCACGCGGCACCCGCGAGGTCAACAGCAACATTTCCGGCGTGCAGCATGCGGCCGACCAGACCGGTCAGGCAGCCCAGCAAGTGCTATCGGCAGCTTCGCAATTGTCGTCGCAATCGCGCGATCTCGCCGGCCAGGTCAACCGCTTCCTGTCGGAGGTGCGCGCGGCGTGACGGTTCCATGACCGGGGATTTCTCGATCGAGAGCAGTCTGGCGGCTTGATCGCGCCAAGATTTGCGGTTCCCATCTGCAGCGTTGTTTTTTCACAGGAGACGCACCGATGAGGAAATTGTTTCTGATTGCCGCGCTAGCCAGCTTCGCGGCGGGCTCGGCCTTTGCGCAGGATAGTTGCGACAGCAAGGCGATGGGCAAGGACGGCAAGCCGCTCGCCGGCGCTGCCAAGACCTCGTTCATGAAGAAGTGCATGGCCGAGAGCTGCGAGACCAAGGCGGTCGGCTCCGACGGCAAGAAGCTCGCCGGTGCCGCCAAGACCAGCTTCATGAAGAAGTGCGAAGCGGGCGGCTGAGGTCGGGACTTTGACGGCCTGCTCCGCCTGGTCGTCCAGGCGGAGCAGCACGTCTCAGCTGCGCAGGAATATTAGCTGCGCAAGCCCGGCGCCTCGTGACCGCTGCGGGCGACATATTCGGTGTAGCCGCCGCCATATTGGTGGATGCCGTCTTCGGCGAGTTCGAGCACGCGGTTCGACAGCGCCGCCAGGAAGTGGCGGTCATGCGAGACGAACAACATGGTGCCTTCGAACTCCGCGAGCGCGCCGATCAGCATCTCCTTGGTCGCGAGATCGAGATGATTGGTCGGCTCGTCCAGCACCAGGAAGTTCGGCGGGTCGTACAGCATCTTGGCCATCACCAGCCGCGCCTTCTCGCCGCCCGACAGCACCCGGCACCGCTTCTCGACATCGTCGCCGGAGAAGCCGAAGCAGCCGGCCAGCGCGCGCAGCGAGCCTTGGCCGGCCTGCGGGAAGGCATCCTCCAGCGACTGGAACACGGTGCGCTCGCCGTCGAGCAGGTCCATGGCGTGCTGGGCGAAATAGCCCATCTTCACGCTGCCGCCGACCGTCACCGTCCCGTCATCCGGGTCGGCCGCGCCGGCCACGAGCTTGAGTAGTGTCGATTTGCCGGCACCGTTGACGCCCATCACGCACCAGCGCTCGCGGCGGCGGATCCCGAAGTCGAGGCCATCATAGATGCGGCGGCTGCCATAGGCCTTGTGCACGTTCTTCAGGCTGACCACGTCCTCACCCGACCGCGGCGCCGGCAGGAACTCGAACGCCACGCTCTGGCGGCGCTTCGGGGGCTCGACGCGCTCGATCTTGTCCAGCTTCTTGACCCGGCTCTGCACCTGCGCCGCGTGCGAGGCCCGCGCCTTGAACCGCTCGATGAACTTGATCTCTTTCGAGAGCATCGCCTGCTGGCGCTCATATTGCGCCTGCTGCTGCTTCTCGTTCAGCGCGCGCTGCTGCTCGTAGAATTCGTAATCGCCGGAATAGGTCGTGAGCTGGCCACCGTCGATCTCGACCACCTTGCCGATGACGCGGTTGATGAACTCACGATCGTGCGAGGTCATCATCAGCGCGCCCTCATACCCCTTCAAGAACTGCTCCAGCCAGATCAGGCTTTCGAGATCGAGATGGTTGCTCGGCTCGTCCAGCAGCATCACGTCCGGGCGCATCAAGAGAATGCGGGCCAGCGCCACGCGCATCTTCCAGCCGCCAGAGAGCTTGCCGACGTCGCCGTCCATCATTTCCTGGCTGAAGCCCAAGCCCGACAGCGCCTCGCGGGCGCGGCTGTCCAGCGCGTAGCCGTCAAGCTCCTCGAAGCGGGCCAGCACGTCGCCATAGCGCGCGATGATCTCGTCCATCTCGTCGGCGCGGTCCGGATCGGCCATTGCGGCCTCCAGCTCCTTCAACTCGGTCGCGACAGCCGACACGGGGCCTGCGCCGTCCATCACCTCGGCGACCGCGCTGCGGCCCGACATCTCGCCGACATCCTGGTTGAAATAGCCGATCGAGATACCGCGATCGAGGGACACCTGGCCCTCGTCCGGCTGCTCCTGCCCCGCAATCATACGGAACAGGGTCGATTTGCCGGCGCCGTTGGGGCCGACGAGGCCGATCTTCTCGCCCTTCTGCAGGGCTGCCGAGGCTTCGATGAAGAGGATCTGGTGGCCGACTTGCTTGCTGACGTTATCGAGGCGGATCATGAGGGCTCAAGAGCGTGGACCGATTTGCCGCCGCTCTTAGTCGATGCTGCGCCGCAGTGGAAGGCGCATTTCGCGCTTTCGCGTCCCGCTTCCAGGCCGCCCTAATGCCGCTTGAAATATTGCACCTCGCGCTCGTGCTTTTCGGCGGCCGCGCGCGACCTGAAGGTGCCGAGATTACGCCGCTTGCCGGTCTTCGGATCGGTCTTGCGCGAATAAAGCCGGTATTCTCCGGAACGCAACTTGCGGATCATGAGCCGAACCTCCTCTCTGTGCCCGACCGGTCAACCGATACGCCCGGCTCGCGTTCCTTCGCCGACCACGCCCGACATGGGCATGGCCCGGATCTTGTCCGCCGTTCCGTAGCGCCTCCTATTTGTGCGCCGGCATTGGCATCGAGCTCGGCGTCTGATGCGCGGGCGTATCCGACATCGGCGTCGCCGGCATCCGGTGCTTCATCACCATGCCGATGCCGCCATGCGGCTGATTGATGTCCGGAACGATGGCGACGTTAAGCATCATGCCGGCGTCCTCGTGATCGAGAATATGACGATGCAGCACATATTCGCCGATGTAGCGGTCGTACCGGGTGCGGATATGCACTTGAAAGCTATTCTCCACGAAGATGGTGTCGCGGAACGTATGGAGCATGCCGCAATATTGGTTGGCCAGTTGCTGGCTGTCCCCTGAAACTACTCCGGGCATGCAATTGCCGTCCTTGTCGTAGATCGACTGCTGCTGCCCGTTCTGAAGCGTCATGGTGACGTCCATCACCTCGAACGGATTGACGTGGATGTGGAAGATGTGCGGCTCGCCCTGCGCGCTCAACACCCAATCGTCTGTCGTGTTGACCTGGCGCGTGATGTTGACGACATCGGGATCATAGGACTGGCCGTTGACCTGAAACAGCGGGAAATTGCTTCCCGCCGGGGGGACCCTTGATGGCGAAGACAGCCTTCTGCGTGTCGGTGCCGGACGGCGGTGCCAGCTCGACGAAGGGCGCCCATGGCTTGAGGTCGCCAGTCTTCAAGCCATCGCGAACGGCGGTCGGCAGCTGCGGATTGGCGTCGTAGAGCGCCTGCTCGACATAGTCGCGCAGGTCTGTCGTCACGGCACGGCCGCCGCGGACGTGAACATAGGCCAGAAGCTGTGGGGTCGACGTTCCCTGGCCGCCGGCGCCGTTGCTTGCGCGCTCCGATGCAGGAGCTGCCTGGTCGAGCAGGCAGTAGTCGCCCTCGCTCGGGAATGCGACCAGGATGTCGCTGCGATAGCCCGGCTGCAGATAGTTCGAATTCCATTACACCGCCGGTGGTGCTGGCGTGCACCTGATGCAGCTTGGTCCTGGTCAGCCCGTCAGACGCGATCTCGAACTGCGGGATCGACGTATCCGGCGAGGCGAGACAAGTCGTCAGCAGATCGGGAAGCTGCTCCCGGCGATTGTCAGCGAGCGCTGAAGCTGCGATCAGATTGTTACCTCGGACCAGATTTGCACGTACGATCTGGACGTTTGACGGCAAACGCCGCGACCAGTGCGGCGACAAGCAGGCAGGCGCGTCTCATGAGCTTTCTCCGCCCATGCGCACGCCATCAGGCGCACGTCCGCACAAGGAGAATACCGGCCACGCAGATCGTCAAGCGTGTGAGATCACAAACATTCAATCTCAGAAAGATTTTTTGGGGCGGCAGAACTGCCGGCGCCTGCCCCAATTCAGGGCTCCAGTCCGGCAGCGCGCAGGGCGTCGGCGAATTCCGCCGATGCCAGGTGGCGCAGCAGATCTCCGGCTGGCTGATTGCGTGACGTCGCCGTCATCAGACCCGCGGAGAATATGGCCGGCGTTTGCAGTGCATGCGGGATCGGTCCGACGACCTCGATGCCCTCGACCTGCCTGAGCTCGCTGATCTGCTGAATGGCAAGCTCCGCCTCGCCCGAAACCAGTCGCGCCGCAGTCAGGCCCGATGGAATGATGACCGCCTTGGCATTGATCTCGGCGGCAATTTCCATCCGTTCGATCAGGCCGGCGAACAGGATGCCGCTGGCGCCGATCCGCGAATAGGCCACGGCGCGCGACCTCAACAACGCCTCACGCAATGCCGGCTCTTCGGTGATGTCGGGATGTGGCGCGCCAGCCTTGACCGCAACACCGACATAGGAGCGCGCGAGGTCCACGCAGCTCGCGGCAATCACGCGTCCCTCGTCCGCGAGCTCTTGCAAGCCTTCACGGGTCAGGATGACGAGATCGGCCGTCTCGCTCGCACGCAGCCGCTCCAGAAGCGCCTGCGTCGGCGCGAAATCCGCGTCGATGCGGCAGCCGGCGGCACGATGATAGGGTTCGACAATATCTTGCACCGCGCTTTTCACGGCCAGGGTCGAAAGCACGCGCACCACGTCGCTCATCAGGGTCAGGCCCGCTGCAGAAGCTTGAGCGCGGCGCTGAGGCGCAGACTGCGCTTGCCGGCCAGCGCTGTCGCCTCGAATTGAGCGCTGTCCATGTCGCAAGTACCCGCAAAACCGATGCCGACCTCGTGACCGCCAAAGATCAGGTCGACGCCGCGCGCCGGCGTGTGCTCCTGATTGAGGATCTGCCCTTTCCAGCGGCCATTCCCCGAGCTGTAGGTGCCGAGATAATAGAAGTAATTGTCGCCGCCGAGAATGCGCCCTTCATTGAGCAACATCACGCCGGTCAGGCCGCCGTCGACGCCGTCGAGCAAGCGGAGATGGATCGAATAGAGCCCATCGACGATGCCGCCCTCGCCGACCGCACCGCTCGTCGGCAGCGATGGATCTTCGACCGGCGTTAGCAAGGACTGAAACGGTACGCCCGGCAATTCCTCGAGCTCACCCGCAAAACGGTAATTTCTGCCGTCGGCGCGGCCGCGGGCCAGCAAGGTCGCGTCATCGGTGCCTGCCATGGGTTGATAGGCCGGATCGGGATTGTGCCGTGCGGTCCTGATCTTGATCGCGATCTCTTCGCCGATGGTCTCGAACGATCCGATATGGGCAAAGGCCGAGCCGCCACCGAGCATCCGGCCATCATAGGCATACATGACGCCGCGGCCCGCCGTCTGGCCGAGCTGATACCTGCTTGTGTAGAAGCCCCCGAACACAGCGCGTTCCCCTGCCGGCCGGATGTTGCGTCCACATTAGCTAGCACGGCCGACGTTTTGGTGCCAGCACCTGCTCTTGCGGCGCGCGCTTTGACGAAGATCGGGGAACTGGCACGCGATCTCGGTCGATTGATGTTGTTAGCACTGCATTTAGCGTCTGCAGGAGAGCGGACAGCAGGTCGCAACTGCACGGCGTATCGACCGGGATGCGGTTGTGTTTGGCCTCGCCTTCGGCTCGGATCAGCCCTGTTTCATGATTTCCATCTGAGCCAATCGAAGACATTGTTAGGACGCGACGAGGCTCGAATGAGATGTGTAAGCCTCTGCAATCGAGGCTTCCCAAATAAATGATCCGCCGGAGCGACGCCCCGGCGGATCATGATGTCGGCCCCTTCTTCCGCTGAAGGGGACTATAACGTCAGGCTGCAGCCTTCGCGCCGGTCGGCACGGTCGCGACCGTCTTGAGGATCTGCGACGCGATCTGGTAGGGGCAGCCCTGCGAGTTCGGGCGGCGATCTTCCAGATAGCCCTTGTAGCCATTGTTGACGAAGGAGTGCGGCACGCGGATCGACGCACCGCGGTCGGCAACACCCCAGCTGAAGGTGTCGATCGAGGCGGTCTCGTGCTTGCCGGTCAGACGCATGTGGTTGTCAGGACCATAGACCGCGATGTGATCGGCGCGGTTGGTCTTGAAAGCCTCCATCAGCTGCTCGAAGTACTCCTTGCCGCCGACTTCGCGCATGTACTTGGTCGAGAAGTTGGCGTGCATGCCGGAGCCGTTCCAGTCGGTGTCGCCGAGCGGCTTGCAGTGGAACTCGATGTCGACGCCGTACTTCTCGGTCAGGCGCAGCATCAGATAGCGTGCGATCCACATCTGGTCGGCCGCCGTGCGCGAGCCCTTGCCGAAAATCTGGAATTCCCACTGTCCCTTCGCCACTTCGGCGTTGATGCCTTCGTGGTTGATGCCGGCCGCGAGGCAGAGATCGAGATGCTCTTCGACCATCTTGCGCGCGACGTCGCCGACGTTCTTGTAGCCGACGCCGGTGTAATACGGGCCCTGCGGCGCCGGGTAGCCGGATGCCGGGAAACCGAGCGGACGGCCGTCCTTGTAGAAGAAATATTCCTGCTCGAAACCGAACCAGGCATCCGCGTCGTCCAGGATGGTCGCGCGCGAGTTCGACGCATGCGGCGTCTTGCCGTCCGGCATCATGACTTCGCACATCACCAGGACACCGTTGGTGCGGGCGGCGTCGGGATAGACCGCGACAGGCTTCAGCACACAATCGGAGCTGTGGCCCTCAGCCTGCATCGTGGACGAGCCATCGAAGCCCCACAGAGGCAGCTGCTCCAGGGTCGGGAACGCGGAGAATTCCTTGATCTGGGTTTTGCCGCGCAAATTCGGCACCGGCTTGTAGCCATCGAGCCAGATGTACTCGAGCTTGTATTTCGTCATTGAGCCTCTCTGTTAAATCGAAAGGTGGGAGGCCAGAAGCACTGGGCCTGCCCCGCTTACCCGGCCACGATCGGCCGGCCTTTCTTAAGCACGTAACGTGCCAAATACCGCGGCGCTGCGCCGCAGCTGACGCAGATGCAAAAAGCGTCTTTCCCCAGCTTTCCGCGACGCGCCGGGTGCGACATAGCACCGCGCCCTCGCGTTGAGGAGAGGCCGGCGACAACAGATTTATGACAGGATCCCGCTCGTTTCTGCGCCATTTGTGGCGCCGCGATATCGCTGCCGATCAAGCCCGCAGCAGGCGTGAGACATTTCTGGAAACCCAATGGCCCTGTTTCGCAATCTTCGGCCGCGCCCAGATGTTGATCACCTGCTTGCTGCTTCGCATGAGGCAAACCGCGACGTGCCTACAAAACGCGCAAATCCTGATTTTCTTTTCATCAGATTGCATTCTCCGAGGCATCGCCAAATATCGCCAGCGGTAACCACCGGAGAACCAGTCGGGCGCACCATTCGTTGTGTTCAACGGAAAGGAGATCGCGATGGACACGAATACGGGTCAAGGATCCGCAAGGATCTACCAGTTTCCCCGCGGAGGGCGAGCCGCCCTCGGCGGGCGCAATCATGGCGAGGTCGACACCAGCAAGGAAGCTCCTGCGCTTCAGCCCACGATCTGCAGCGGCAGCTGGTATCATGAGGAGGCGATTCAGGAAACCAAGCCGGCATGGGATCGCTAATGCCGACAGCACATGTCCGAGCGGCCCTGCGCTGTCTCGATTGATGGGTCGGAACGTCATCGTTCCGGCCCTTCTTTGTTTCTGAGAGGCTCACACGTGACGGCCGGCCGACGCGCGCGGCGGATCGCGACACGCCCGGCTTTGCTGACCATCAGCGTCACCCCGCTACCCGAATAGCGCCTTCCCGACCATCCGAAGCGCTTGGCAAGGGTTACCTGGCCGCCATCGATCTGCACGAAGGCGCGCGAATCCTGCGGAAAAAACCCGACGATGAAGCGGGTTCCATCCGAACAACGATAGCTGGTGATACCTTGCGCCGTTCCGGCCGCGGGCCATGCCAACAGAGCCGTGACCGACGCAGCCTCCAGGATGAAGCTTGGTCGGTTCATAATGCCCTCCAAATGCGCACTCAGTATCATCGGCAGTGTCGCGAACGGAACCAGCTTCGACGTGATTTTGCTGACACGGTGGATGGCGTAGAGTGGACCGATGTCAGAGAGCATTGCCCGTCATCTCAATCTCGAAGGCGCGAGCAATTTTCGCGACCTCGGCGGCTACGTCACCGGCGACGGCCGCGCAGTACGCTGGCGGCAGATTTTCCGCTCCAATCACCTTGGCCATCTGACCGACGCCGATATTGCGATCGTACGTCAGCTCGGTGTCCGCAGCGCATTCGACTTCCGCGGTCGCGAGGAACGTACGGCAGCACTTTGCGGCCTCGCCGATATCACCGTGCATTCGCTGCCGATCGAGCCCACAGTCGTGGCAGCTTTGCGTGCGCGCCTCGCCGCCGGGCGGCTCACGGCCGAGGATGCGCTGGAGATCATGCGGGAATCGTATCGGAACTACGTTCGCCTCAGCACCGACAGCTTCCGTAGGCTGTTCGCGCATCTCTTGGAGGATCGCGCGCCGCTCGTGATCCATTGCACGGCGGGCAAGGACCGCACCGGCTTCGCCTGCGCGCTGATCCTGCATGCGCTCGGCGTGCCCGACGACGTCATCGCAGACGATTATCTCCTGACCAATCGCTTTTACCGGCGCGACCCCGCCGCCAGCACCGACCTGCCCGACGAGGTCCGGGACGCGATCGGATCGGTCCATGCCTCGTTTCTGGCTGCCGGGTTCGAGGCAGTGCAGACCGGCTATGGCGGCCTCGAAGGCTATCTCAGGGATGGCCTTGGCATCGGTGAGCCGGAACGCGCCGCCCTGCAGGCCCGGTATCTGACTTCTTGATTACCGCCCTCAGGCGGCGTCGGCGGACTCGGCCTCGGCGGCTTCCATCGCGTCGAGATCAGCGATGACCTCCTCGAACGCGGTAATCGCCTGCTGCACGGCCGCGATCTGCATCAGCTCCCAGCCGCTGACCGGGCCATTGCGGTTCTGCAGGGCGACGACCAGGTCGCGGCGCTGCTCCTTGAGCTGAACCAGCGGCAATCCATGGTCCGGCAGATGTCTCATCATGGCGAAGCTCCAACACCCCTGCATTTCAGGGCTCGAAGCTAGCGCGCCCTCCTCGCAATCCGCTTACGAAAGCCGAGCCAATTTTAGCGAATTGCTCGGGTCATCTATCGGCTGCGGCACAGGCGCGGACACGCTTCCCGTCAGCACCGTTTCACTATCTGCAGTTGCGTTCTCCTGACGCGAAGTTCCCGCCATTGCAAGTCCCATCCGTCGCGGCGATAGTGCGATGCCCGCGCTGAGCGGCGTGTGAGATTGGGACGAACGTGCGATGAACGGGACTGTCATAGTGATTACGGGGGCGCTGGGTGCGCTGGGCCGCAGCGTTGCCGAGATGGCGCTGGCCCGTGGCGCCCGTGTCGCCGGCGTCGACCATGCCCAGGCGCAACAGCCCGCGACAGACGACCGGATCGAGCTCGGCGGCGTCGACCTCACCGACCCCGCGCAGGCCAAGACCGCGATCGATGCCGTCGCGGCGCATTTCGGCAGGCTCGACGCGCTGATCAACATCGCTGGCGGCTTCACCTTCGAAGCGACCGCCGACGGCGACGGCACGGCCTGGCAGAAGATGTACCAACTCAACGTGCTGACCGCGCTGAATGCCTCGCGCGCCGCGCTCCCGCATCTGGCGCGATCGAGCGCCGGGCGCATCGTCAATGTCGGCGCCATGGGTGCGCTGCAGGCCGGCGCCGGCATGGGCGCCTTATGCAGCCTCCAAGGCCGGTGTGCACCGGCTGACCGAGGCGCTGGCGGCCGAATGGAAAGGCAAGATCACCGTGAACGCGGTGCTACCTTCGATCATCGACACATCAGCCAATCGCGCCAGCATGCCGAAGGCTGATTTCGACAAATGGGTCGCCCCGCAGGAGCTGGCCGAGGTGATCCTGTTCCTGGCGAGCGACGCCGCCAGCGGCGTTACCGGCGCACTGATACCGGTCACGGGGCGGGTATAGTCGCGAGGCTACAGCGGAAACGACTTTACGCTGCCATGTGTGTGCACATACCGCTAAACTTGTGGCGCCTGAGTCGTACGGTATTGGACCCCGCTTGGAAACCGCGCTCTATCTCCCCGTCAAACGCTTTCTCGAGACCCTCGGCTTCTCGGTCAAGGGCGAGATCGGCGGCTGCGACGTCGTCGCGCTCAAGGGCGACGATCCGCCTGTCGTGGTGATCTGCGAGCTCAAGCAGGCGTTCAATCTCGAGCTTCTGATGCAGGCGGTCGACCGCGCCGGCGCCTGCGACGAGGTTTGGATCGCGGCAAAACTGTCGGCGCGGGGCAAGGGCCGCGAGAGTGACGCGCGCTACCGCAATCTGTGTCGCCGGCTTGGCTTCGGCATGCTCGCGGTTACCGATCGCGGCGATGTCGAGGTGCTGGTGCCGCCGCCGACCGCGGCGCCTCGGCGCAATCCGAAGAAGCGCTCGCGGCTGGTCAGCGAGCACCAGCGCCGCAAGGGTGACCCTGCCCTGGGCGGCTCGACGCGCGCGCCGATCATGACCGCCTACCGCCAGCAGGCCCTGGCCTGCGCTGCCGCGATGGCAGCCGGCCCGCAGCGCGTGCGCGATTTGCGGCCCTTGATTCCGGATGCGCCAAAGATCCTGCAACACAACGTCTATGGCTGGTTCGACCGGACCGAGCGCGGCATCTATGCGTTGACCGACGCCGGCCGCGCGGCCTTGCGGCGCTGGCCCCAGGACTCCCACATCGAGGACAAAGAGCCGGCCGTTCGCGAGATGGTGAGCGCATAGCCGGCTTGTGCTGCGAATTTCATATTGCAATGCAACATTAGGGCTCCTAGGTATCCCGGATCATTCACGAGGCCCCCATGAGCGAAGACTGGAATACCAAGTACGGCACGCGGCGTGTGCGGCGCGATCCGCCGACCTTGGAAGAAGCGATCTTTGCCGCTTCGGGCATCACCGAGGACGTACAGGCGCAGGCGGAGATCGCCTCGGCGCTGATGGGTCTTCCGCTCGAACAGGTGCTCCCCGAAGTGAAGAAGGCCAGCCGCGTCGCGGCCCGCACCAATACCCGTGTCGTCATGGCGGACCAGGGTACGACGCAGCGTGCCGTGGTGGTCGAGCGCCGCACCGTGCGCCGCTTCAACTTCGCCCCGCGCACCGGGACCTGAGCGGGCCCGATTACACAGCAGATAGAACGAGAGCGCGACGGCGGGTTGACCGCTGCCGCGCTCTCGTCGTTTGAACATGACCTTGAACGTCAGGCGGCGCGTTTGGCGCCATACATCCGGCTGACGATCTTCCAGCAGGCGCGATTGAGCTGGAACAAGGCGCGCGTGGCGGCGAGCGGCGCGTCGACCACGAACCTCGCGAGCTGGTCCTGCGGCTGCTGGGCCAGATCGATCGTGCCAGTAGAATTCGCCGCGCTGAAAAACCAGATCGGCGCCGAACTTGGCGGCCAGCCCGCGCATCGCGTGATTCTCCACGCCGGTGGTGACGCGCAGGCGGCGATAGCCCTTCCAGCGCGCTTCCGCGATCACCCGTTCGAACAGCAGGCTACCGACGCCACGCCGGCGCATGCAGGCTTCAACGCTGAACGCGATTTCCGGCAGGCCGTCCTCGGACTGCTCCGGCGGATGCAGCTCGGCCGCACCGCGCACGATGCCGTTTTCCATGTAGGCGACGATGATGGTGCCGTCGCCGGCGCATTTGGCAGCGTAGCGCTCTATGAAGCCGTCATCCAGGAAGCCGTTGAAGCGGTCATGGCGGCTGGCGGCATCGAGCCGCAACAGATGGTCGCGCAGCAGCGGCAGTTCTTCGTGCTGGCTCAGCGTCCGCACATAGCCAAAGCCCGGCCGGGGACGGAAAGTATCGACCTGTGACATTGTCAAAACTCCTCTTGGAAGCCCTTGAGGAGGCGTTGAATCCCTAGATTGGGTTATATTGTGCATCGCAACATCAAATTCAAGCCCCGCGTTCTGCAAGGCGCGATGATCGCGGGGGATCGGGCAATGCGTCGTCAACGGCGGACCGCGTCCCGTCGTCACACGATGATCAACTGGGTCTGCGTGACGATCGCCACCAGCTTGCCGTCCTCGGTCTCCAGCCGGGTCTGCCACACCTGAGTACGGCGGCCGCGATGCACGGGCGTCGCGGTCGCGATCACGGTCGCTCCCTCCCTGGCCCCGCCGATGAAGTTCGTCTTGCTCTCGATGGTCGTGGTGCCCTTGGCGTCATCAGGCAGATTGATCACGGTCGCGGCCGCGCCGACGGAATCAGCGAGCGCCATGACGGCCCCGCCATGGATCGTGTGATGCAAGGTGCACAGATCAGGCCGCACCAGCATGCGCGCGACCACGCGGTCAGGCTCGGCTTCGGTGAAGACGACGCCCTTCAGCTCGGCAAAGGGCATCTTCAGCGCGTTGATCTTTTCGAGCGGCGTCATCCTTCCTCCTTGTGATCTCCGGAGGAAGCATGACGCGCGCGAGCGGCCGCGGCAATGACCTCGGTAGTCATTGCCGGACGATAGACATCCGGTCAGGCCTGCTCGACGCCGCACCATTCGGCGATGAACAGCGCCGTAGCCTTGGTCGATTGGCGCAGCGAAGCGAGATCGACATATTCGTTGAAGCCGTGCATCGCCGCGCCGCTGGCGCCGAAGCACAAGCTCGGAATGTTGTATTCGAGCCCGTAGAACCGTGTGTCGGTCAGCGCGGTGAACACGAGATCCTGCACCTCGCCGCCGAACACCGCATGGAAGGCGCGGCCGAACGCGGCCTCCGGCTCGGCGGAATTCGTCAGCTCATAGCCTTCCGACAGGAAGCCCGACCATTCCACAACGGGCGGATTGTTGGACAGGAAGTGATGATTACGCGCCGCGTCGGCGACGCAGGCCAGTATCTCGTTCTGGCATTCCTTGATGGACCAGCCGGGCAGCACGGCGATGCGACAATCGACGTCGCACCAGGCCGGCACGCTCGAGGCCCAGTCGCCGCCCTTGATGATGCCAGGGTTGAAGTTGATCGGATGGTTGAGGTTCTTGAAGTGACGATCAGCCTTGGCGCGCTCGTTCCATTCGATCTCGAGCTTCTCCAGCGCATGGACCAGGTGATAGGCCGCGGTGATCGCGTTGGAGCCCGAGCCGGCCTCGAACACGTGCACCGGGAAGCCGCGCACCCGAAGCCGAAACCAGATCACGCCGACCTGCGAGCGCACCATCTTGCAGCCGGTCGGCTCCGGAATGAAGCAGGCGTCGGCGCGGTAGCCGCGCTGCAGGGTCGAGAGCGCACCGACGCCGGTGCTCTCCTCCTCGATCACGGACTGGAAATGGATGCGCGCGGTCGGCTTCAGGCCCGCCGCCTTGATCGCATCCAACGCATAAAGCGCGCCGATGGTGCCGGACTTCATGTCGCAGGCGCCGCGGCCATACATCTTGCCGTCCTTGATCACGGGCGAGAACGGCGGCGTCTCCCACATGTCGAGGGGCCCCGTCGGGACCACGTCGCAATGCCCCTGCAGGATCAGCGATTTGCCGGCATTGTTCGCGGGACGGTAGGTGCCGACCACGGTGCGGGCGCGTGAGAAATCCGTCTCGACCGGGCCATAGCCGCGCAAATCCCTGAGATCGTCCTGATTGATATGCCAGTCGTCGACCTCGTAGCCACGTTCGCGCAAGAGGTCGCCCATCATGTCCTGGCATGGCCCTTCCGCACCACGGGTGGACGGAATGGCAACAAAATCGCGCGTGGTGGCAAGCTGCCGATCAAACCCGGCGTCGACGGCATCGAGAATGCGCTGTTGGATCTCGCTCGTGATCATTTTTTCAGGATTCCTCTTGCGGGCAGCTGATCCAATCACAGTTCCGCCGCCGGTTGCAGGCCTTTTGCTGCCGCTTTCAGAATCGCAGAGGTCCCCCTACACTTTCGCATGTTCAGCTTCGCTGCACGCGCGATGGTGAGGAATGGCCAACAACCGAAACGTTCTGTATCTGATCATTGGCGTCCTGGTCGTCGCCGTCGGAATCCTCGGCTTCAACCTCTATCAGATGCGGAAGCAGCCCGAAGGTTTGCAAATCAACGTCGGGCCGAACGGCCTGAAGATCGAGAGCAAGTGATGCGCCGTCTTCCTATGCGCGAGCCGCACAGAATGTCCGTCTCGACCGCCCTGTTTGGCGCAACGCTGCTCGTCATTGGCGCAGCCGCACCGGCACAGGCGCAAACTTACAGCCGTGAGCAGGACATCCCCGATCTGCGACTTGGCCAGCGCGTCATGGTCGATGACGGCACCTGTCCGGCTGGACAGGTCAAGGAAGTGTCCGGTGCCAAGATGACATCGAATGGTGTTGCACGTACCGTGAAGTGCGTGCCGCGCTTCGGGCCGAAGAGGAAATAATTCAGCCGGTCACGGGCGCGCGAAGGCGTCGCACTTTGTGACCCGCCGCACAGTCTGATCGGTTCCCGACCGGCAAAGCTCACGCAGCATCCAATCGCGAGCATGAGCCATGTTGCAGAACCAGGCCCTCCCGTTCCCTGCCACCATCGCCCTGCCTAACGGCGATTTCCGCCGCTACGCGCTGCTCGGCTACACCTCGATTGCGCTGACCTTCGGCGGCTTCGGCATCTGGGCCAACTTCGCGCCGCTCGACCGGGCCGCGATCGCGCAAGGTACGGTCTCCGTCTCCGGCGATCACAAGGTGGTGCAGCACCGCGAGGGCGGCATCATCCGCGACATCCTGGTCAAGGAGACCCAGCACGTTCATCAGGGCGACGTGCTGTTCCGGCTGCAGCCGACCGAAGCGCAAGCCAATACCGACATCCTGCGCAAGCAGATGGACGCAGCGCAGGCCGAGGAAGCGCGACTGGTCGCCGAGCGCGGCAATGCGCGGCTCATCACTTTTCCGGACAGCCTGCTGCGACGGCAGAACGTTCCGGAGACCGCGATGGCGATCGCCGACCAGCAGCGGCAATTCATCGATCGTCGCAACGGACTGATCAACCAGGTCAACATCCTGAACTCGCAGATCGCCCAGCAGCAGCAGGAGCTGGCCGGGCGCGACCGCCAGCGCGCAGCGCTGACCGACCAGCTCACCAGCTTCAACACGCAGATCAACAATGTACGGCCGGCGCTGGCGCAGGGCTTCTTTGCCCGCAACCGCTTCCTCGAGCTCGAGCGCGAGCGCGACCGCGTCGAAGGCGATCTCGGCCAGGCGCAGGCCGACGTGGCGAAATTGACGCAGACGATCGCGCAGTCGCGGCTGCAGATCGAGCAGGCGCTGCAGAAATACCAGACCGAGGTCTCCCAGCAGCTCGACACCATCAGGGCCAAGCAGTCCGACCTGCGCGAGAAGATCGTGATCGCCGAAGACGTGCTGCGCCGGGTCGACATCCGCGCCGAACGCGACGGCATCGTGATGAACGTGAAGGTGCACACCATCGGCGCCGTGGTGAAGCCCGGCGATACGCTCGCCGAGATCGTGCCCGTCGGCGAAGGCCTCGATGTCATGGCCCACGTCTCGCCACATGATATCGAGAGCGTCGCGGTCGGCCAGAAAGCCGAGGTGCGTTTTCCGAATTTCTCCTCGCGCTCGACGCCGACCATCTTCGGCAAGGTCGCGAGCGTGTCAGCCGACGCGGTGACCGACACGGCCTCCAAGGACAGCTACTATGGCACGCGCGTCGTCATCGACTATTCGACGCTGCCGCCGGAAGTCGCGAGCCACATTCTGCCGGGCATGCAGGCCGACGTGATCATTACGACCGGCGAGCGCACGGCGCTGGAATATCTGGTCGGGCCGATGCTCAACATGCTGGCCAAGACGTTCCGTGAGAAATGACAGCTGCTACGGGGCAGTCGCCGCCGGCTCGGCGGCCGCCCCGATCGCGATGTCGCGGCATCTGACGACGCCGACCAGTTCGATCGCAGCATCCGCCTCGCCTTTGGCCGGGAGGACCATACGATGATCCGCATCGGCATCGCTCAGGCCGGCGCCGCGAGCGGCCTCCATCGACAGCGCAAGTTGCCAGCCCTGCTGCTCGGCTGCCACGGCGAGACGCGCCGGCAGATCGGCACCGACGCCGATCACCGCGACCCTCGCGCCCTGCCCGAGCATGACCCGCCCCAGCACCAATTCGCCCGCATGCACGCCCATGCTCGCTTGCATCGGCCGGCCGATCTCGGCGGCGACCTTTTCGTTGACGCGATCGAGCGCGAGATCGATGGCGCGCGCCGCATCGACGGCATCGCGGCAAGCCTGCGCCAGGTCGCGCTGCTCGCCGAACACGGCGAGCGCGCCATCACCGACAAAGCGATCGACCCGGCCGGAATGGTCTTCGACCGCCTGCCCCACGGCGCCGAAGAATTCGTTCATCAGGAACACGAGATCGTAGGGCAAGCGATCGCGCGCGATCGCGTCGAACTCTCGCAAATGGACATGAAGCAGGCAGAGCGGCCGGCGCACGCCGGCGTCATAGGCGCTGTCGGATGCGGCAGCCGTCATAGCCGCCGTACCTGGCAGCACCAGCCGCGTCACCGTCAGCGGCGCGGTGGGGCGAATCTGGCAGGCGAGCCTGACATTACCGGGCGGATTGAAGGGCGAAAGTGTCGCGCGCTCGGCACCACTTTGCGGCCCGAGGCTGTCGCTGCCCTCGTCGATCCGCACGCGGCACATGCCGCAGCGGGCGCGGCCGCCGCACTCTGCCACATGCATGAGGCCATGATGGCGGCTGATCTCGAGCAAGGTCGGTCCGATCGCGGACTGGATCATCTCACCACCGGCGTAGTTGATCGCAATCTTCGGTGCGGCCAGCATGTTGAACTGGCGGAACGCGACGCCGATCGCGACGAGCACGAGCACGATCGCAAAGCCGATGCGCGCGCCAATTCCGTACAGCGCCAGCCACGCCGCCTCGGCCACATCCGGCCAATGCGTCACGCTGCGCATGCGCTCGGCCATGGCGGGTCGGAGAGCAGCGCCGCGACGAACCGGCCCGACACCACGAAGCCCATCAGCGCCGCCATCGGGATCGCGACCGCAAGCACCACCCACAGCGGCTTGGTGAGCTGATACCACGCGGTGAATTTCAGCCAGTGATGCAACCCGAGACAGGCATGGCCCCACACCAGCACCAGCAGCACGCTCTGCGTCCAGGCTCCTGCGGGCCAGAGCCAGGCCAGTGCATAGAGATAGCTGTCCTGCACGCCGAACAGCGCGTTCGCGACATGGGTATCGATGATGTGCGGCAACAGCAGGAAGGGAATGGCGAGCCCGGTCACAAGCTGGGCGATCTCCCAGGCCGGCAACCGAAGCGTCCCGCGCCGCAGCGTCTTGGCCAAGGCGAGCACGACATGCGTGAGCAACGCGGCACCGAGCACCACCATGCCGGGCCATGAGCGCGTCACCGCGAGACGCCACTCCTGCACCTCGTCCATCGCTTCCAGGCTGAACAGGCCGACCGCGTGATTGAGAAAATGCGTCGCGGCGAAGGCAAACAGCACCAGGCCCGAGACGAGACGGAGATTTTAAGTCGTCACACCGCGCATGATCGCTTCAGCCCGCCTTTGATCTTCTTCCGCTACCCGCTCGTCATGACGAACTCAAGCGGAGTGGAGCAACGACCCATTGTGTGAGGTCGATCACGGTTGAGCGCTCATCGCTCTGGGACAGTCCCGCATGGTCCGATGCAAACCAACGCACGGGCCCATCGACATCGCGAAGCGAGGGACTAGCCCATGACGAACGCCACCCGTCGGAGCCCACTCGGTCAGGCGCTGCGCGCCTGCTTTCCCGCCCTGATCGCAACCTTCGTGCTCAGCCTGTTCATCAATGCCAGCATGCTGGCCTCGCCACTCTATTCCATGCAGGTCTATGACCGGGTGCTGACCAGCCGCAATGTCGGCACGCTCGTCATGCTGACGCTAATCGTCGGCATCTTTCTCGCGCTCTACGGCATCCTGGAATTTGCCCGCTCTGGCGTGCTGGCGCGCGCCGGCGTGCTGTTCGAAGGCACCCTGCGCCATCCTTTGTTCGAGACCATGATGAAGGCCGAACTGTCGCCGCGGCATCGCTTCGGCCAGCAGGTGATCCGCGACGCCGAGACCATTCGCGACTGCCTGTCCAGCGGCACCGCCGCAGTCGTCTGCGACCTGCCCTGGACGCCGATCTACGTCGCGCTGTGCTTCATGCAGCATGCTTATCTCGGCATTCTCGCCGTGTTCGGCTCGGTCCTGCTGTTCTCGCTGGCCCTGTTCACCGAGTTCTACACCCATTCGAGCGTCGACCGGACCAACGCACTCGCCAACGAAGCCTCGCGTATCGTCGCCGCCGCGCTGCGCAATGGCGAAGTCATTCGCGGGCTTGGCATGGGCGACATCGTGCTGGACCGCTGGAGCAACCGCCAGTCGGCGATGGTGCAGGCGCACAGCACGCTGGTCGAGCGCGGCGCGGCCATGCATGCGGTGACCAAGTTTGCACGCCTTGCCGTGCAGACCTCGCTGTTGTGCATCGGCGCCTGGCTTGCGATCGACCGCCAGATCTCGCCCGGCGCGATGATGGCCGCGTCGATCATCATGGGCCGCGCACTGGCGCCGGTCGAGCAGATCGTCGGACAATGGAAGCGGATCATCGCCTTCCGCTCCGCCTATCGCCGGCTCGAGGATCTGTTCCAGGCGCTGCCATTGTCCGCAGCCCCGACCGCGTTGCCGACGCCGCGCGGCGATATCGTGGTCGAAAACGCCGTGGTGTGGCCGACCGGGCGCGAGCCGTCCCTCGGTCAAGGGCGTCAGCTTCTCGATGCGGGCCGGCGAAAGCCTGGCGATCGTCGGTGCCTCGGCCAGCGGCAAGTCGTCCCTGGCGCGCGCGATGGCCGGCGTCTGGCCGCTGCGCGACGGCGTGATCCGGATCGATGGTGCCGCCTACAGCCAGTGGGACCAGACCCGGCTCGGCAAGCATATCGGCTACCTGCCGCAGGACATCGAGCTGTTCTCCGGCACGGTGGCCGAGAACATCGCCCGCCTCGGCAAGGTCGAGGATGACGCGGTGGTCGCGGCGGCAAAGGCGGCCGGCGCGCATGAGGTGATCCTGCGGCTGCCGAACGGCTACGACACGCCGATCGGCGATGGCGGCGTGGCGCTTATCCGGCGGCATGCGCCAGCGTGTCGGCCTCGCCCGCGCGCTTCATGGCGACCCGCGCCTGCTGATCCTGGACGAGCCGAATTCCAATCTCGATGAGGACGGCGAGAAGGCGCTGGCCAAGGCGATGGCGTCGGCCAAGGCCGCCGGCCGAACCGTGATCGTGGTCACGCACCGCCCGCAGCTTCTGGCGCATGTTGACAGCATCATGGTGATGACCTTCGGCAAGGTGCTGGTGACCGGCCCGCGCGACCAGGTGATCGCCAAGATGCGCGGCCAGCGCGTCGTTATCGCCCACGATCGGGCCACCGCAACGACCGCTGCGTGATCATCGACGTGCAGCGCCCGCAGCGCGCATCGCAAGAACTGAAAGGACAGAGATCATGCCCCCGTTCGCGACGACCTCGACGACCATCCGCCTCGCGCTTGTATTGACGGTCCTGATACCGATGCCGTTGTGCGCGCAGACCCTGACTGCACGCGAGATGCTGGCGCAGGCCCAGAAGCAGGCGGTCATGCCACCGGAAGAGATCAAGAAGCCGGGCACGACCGAGATCGCCAAGCTCGAGGTCGGCAAGGCTGATCCGGTCCGGCCGCAGTCAACCAAGCTTGAGCCGCCTCGGGTCGAGCTTGCCCCGCCGATGCCGATCATTGCGCCTGCGGCTCCCGAGCAGCCGGCCCCCGCAGCATCGATCCAGCCCGCCCCGCAGAATCGCGTGACCGACAGCGCGCCCGCGATGCCGGTGCCGGACATTGCGAAGCCTTCACCCGCTCCGATCGTCCTGCAAGCGGCTCCGCCGGCCGCTGTCTCCATCGTGCCGGCGCCGGTTGCAATCGCATCGCCTATGCCGACGCCACTGGCCGCGGCGCCCACACCAGCGATTCAGGCCCGGGCGTCGCAGCCCGCCGCACCACATGCGCGCGTCGCAAACACGACATACGCGCGAGGTCCGGCTTCGGCGATCCAGACCAAGAACCGGCATGAGCACGCGGCCAGGGCGTCCAGCAAGGCACCTCGCGAGGAGCAGACTGTAATGAGGCACCCGCACGAATCTCGTGGGGGGTCGTTCAATGGTGTCAATGCTCAGATGATCTCGCAGATCATGCGACGGCCGGAGGTGCAGTCGCTGCTCGCGCAATACGGCGCCCGGTGACACCGGCCTCGACTTCGAAAACAAAGGCCTCGTCAGCACGGGGCCTCTGTTGCGACCTGCGGGGCTACGACTCCTGACGAAAATCCGTCGATGCGCTCAAGCTGCGCCATTTCTCCAACTCGTGCTGGCGCAGCTTGTCGGCATGCTCGATCGCACCAAGCGCATCCGTGCCGAGGGGAAGCCGCAATGGCGGTTGCGAACTACTGACGACCCCGAGGATCGCCAGCGCGCCCTTGCGCGGATCTCCGGGTTGCTTGCCGTCATAGGCGCGCTGCATGCGCGCCGCCGCACCGACCACTTCGTCGTATTCCGAACGCCCTTCCTGGATCGTGGTCGAGGCGCCAGCGAAGTCGGTGCGGAAACCTCCGGGCTCAATAATCGTCACGCGGACGTCGACCAGCGCCATTTCGCGCGCCAGCACTTCCGAGAAGCCTTCGACGCCCCATTTTGCGGCCGAATAAGCCGCCCGGCCGGGTGCGCCGACACGGCCGCCGACGGAGGAAAACTGGATGATGTGCCCGAACCGGCGCTCGCGCATATGCGGGATGACCGCCTTGGTCATGATGATCGTGCCGAACAGATTGGTCTCGATCTGCCGCCGAAAAAGTCCAGCGAGGTGTCCTCGACCGAACCGATATCGCCATAGCCGGCGTTGTTGACGAGCACATCGAGCTGACCGAACAATTCGATCGCGGAGGCGACCGCAGCGCTGGCCTGCTCCGAATCGGTGACGTCGAGCGCCACAGTGCGGACACGATCGCCATGGGCTGCAGCCAGATCTGCAAGTTTGTCCGGATCACGAGCGGTCGCGACCAGGCGATCCCCCGATGACAGAATCGCCTCGCACAAAGCCCTGCCGAATCCGCGCGAGCTTCCCGTCACCAACCACGTCCGTGTCATGCACTCGTCTCTTAATGCCCAATGTCGGTGATGCATATGGTGCAGAAACAGACGAATCCCATGGCATAAAATAAAAAGCCCCGCAGGTGCGGGGCTTCGCTAACAAGGAACGCGGCGGATGCCCGGCTACTTCGCCGGTTCGAACATGCATTGCAGCGCCGGCTTGGCGATCTTGGTGAAGGTCGGGCCGATCTCGGATTGCTTGGCCGGCGGCACCCAATCGGTCTCGATCGAAGGCACGCCCGTTTCACTGATGCCACGTAGCAGTGCTTCGCGCAGATCCGTATCCTCGACGACAGCGGCAGCGTGATCGTGCAGGCAGGAGCAAACCTCCTCCGGATGGGCCCAGCGTCCGAGCATGTGGGGAGCGCATTGCCGGACGAACTCGCCGCGCGGATCCGGCAATTTACCGGTCGGCCGGGCTTGCCCGACAGCCGGTGCGAGAAACAACGATATGGCGATCGCCACGACACCCAAACGAGACGACATGATCGGCTGCTGATCCCAGTCTTGTATCGATCGGTCCTGTATCGATCGGCGCTATCGTACCGCAATCGCACGTGACGCGGAAGTTGTCATTTGCACGCTGCTATAGTGGAAGGTGCCGACCCCCGGAAGGCCAGTGTCCACGGAGCCGGCCATGGTCGAGCCAGCCAACAGCAACACGCATGCAAGAATGTAGCTCAGGATCTTCATTTGACCGCCTCTCGGTCCCGTGTCCGGCGCTGATCGGCCGGTTTCGTTGCGACCTTGTTAACCACGGCCGGTATCGTGCGTTCTGCGCCGCAAGCAAAAAATGGTTTCGTCCACCGCGGAACCGTTTCGTCGCCTTCCCGACGACGAAACAAAGCCCGGTTCTCAGAGGTTCGATCGGGAACTTCGTGCTTGCCGCCGACTTTTGATCAAAAGACATCGGGCGCAGTATCAAGGCGCTAGGGCGGTTTTTTAAACTTTATCCGCTGTAACATTGTTACTTCGACGGGACGGCGCTGATGGCCAACAAGGATGTTGACGCGCGCTATGCCGGATCGCCGGCATCGCGCTCTCGCAAAGTCAGCCATTCGACGCCGATGATGCAGCAGCGGCCCGATCTCGGCAGCGCATCCGCGCAGCAGAGCTTGGTCCGACTGGTCGGCAGCCATGATGCCCGTGCGAAAAAAGCCGGCGCGGCCGGTCCGCAACAGGCCGCGCCGCGATCACGTCCGCGTCATTGAAGCGCGCTCACTGAATGAAGTCGCCACACTTCTGCACGGCGGTATCCGTCGTCCCCCACGGCATGATCGGCACTGCCGAGGTCGAATTCTTCGGCGAGCCTTCGATCAACTTGTCGGAATAGACCATGTAGACGAGCACGTTGCGCTTGGCATCGCAGCCGCGGACGATCTGCATCTTCTTGAAGAACAGCGAGCGGCGCTGGCGAAACATATCGTCGGCCTGATCAAGCTTGTGCTTGAACTTGATCGGACCGATCTGGCTGCACGCCAGTGAGATGTCGGAAACCTGCTCGGACAGTCCGAGCCAGCCGGCATAACCACCCTTTTCCGGCACCGTGAAATGACAGGCGACGCCTTCGACCTCTGGATCGTCAACGCCATAGGTCGCGAGCTTGTCATTCGGGCTGAGAAGCTTGAACACCGTGGAACGACGGAAGATCAGATCGGGCTCATCGGCTGCGCGCGCCGAGGTCACGGGTGAAGACAATCCGGCAAGCAGCAGCAAGGTGAAGCATTTCAGCCACAGCGCGCGCCGACCGACGGCCTTGAACGTCATGTTGATCTCCGGGTTATCGCCGATATGTGTCGGCTCGTCGCCCATGTAGGAACACAAAGGCCTGCAAGGAAGGCAGCGTTCGAGGTAGCGAAGCGGCCGTTTAACCTGATGTGAGGCTTTTTTGCTACGTTGGGAGTTGGATATCGCCGAAGGTGGGGCTCAAGGTAGTGAACGCGGACCTGCTCTGCGACACTAAGGCCCATACGGTTCTTGAGGATTTGTCAGGATGCTCTGCGTTCGTGCGGCCGCCATTGGGCGGTTCTATTGTGCGGCGGTAATGACCGCGTCGTTTGCGGTCGGTGCGGCGTCGCAGGCATCGGCGGCAGCCTATTATTATTATCAGCCCGATTCCGAGCCCATGATCGTCCGTCCCGAACCGTCGGCGCCGCCGCACCGTCAGAAGATTCGGCGCATTCACGAGAAGACGGCAAAAGCCGCCGAGAAGGAATCCGCCAAGCCCCAGGGACCGCTGATCGTCGCGGTGTCGGTCAACAAGCAGCAAGTGAAGGTTTACGACGCCAACGGACTTTTCACGCAGGCGCCGGTCTCGACCGGCATGAAGGGCCATCTCACGCCGCTGGGCGTATTCAGCGTGATCCAAAAGCAGAAGTTCCACCGCTCCAACATCTACAGCGACGCGCCGATGCCGTTCATGCAGCGGATCACCTGGTCGGGCATCGCGCTGCATGCCGGTGTGCTGCCAGGCTATCCGGCCTCGCATGGCTGCATCCGCATGCCGCCAAGCTTCGCAGTGAAGATGTATGGCCTGACGCGGATCGGTGCGCGCGTGCTGGTGACGCAGGGCGAAGTCGCGCCGGCGAGCTTCACGCATCCGCTGCTGACGGCCTTCAAAGCCCCGGCCCAACCGACCGTCTCCGTCCAACCCGACCAGACCGCACCTGCTGCTGCGAAGGCCGACAAGGGCGCGGCATTGCCGGCACCGGTGACGGTGGGCGCCAATCTGGAGCTGCGCACGACCATCGGCCATGGCGATGTGGCCCAAACCGCGACGGAAGCGTCCGCGGCATCGCTGCGCGAGCAGACCCACACCGCCGACGCAAGCAATCCGACCAGCGGCCCGATCTCTGATGCGCCGGCCGGCAATGCCGCTTCGCAGACGCAGAAGGCGAACGACACGGCCGCCGATGTACCGACTAAGCCGAGCGCACCGGTCACCGCCCAATCCGACGACACAGCGGCGAAGCCGGTCGATAGCGCGGTCAAGGAAGATACCGCGGCAACTGCAGACAAGACCTCGACACCCGCTCCCGCCGCATCCATGAGCAAGCCGGCTGACGTGACGACCGACGCCAAGGATGTCGCCACGGATCCGAACAAGGATCAGACGCGGATGTCGGACGGCGACAAGCCGACCGCACCTGCCAAGCCGGAGCTGAAGCACAACAGCCAGATTGCGATCTTCATCAGCCGCAAGGACGGCAAGCTCTATGTCCGGCAGAGTCTCGCGCCGGTGTTCAGCGTGCCAGTGACCATTGCGCCGAGCGATCGACCGCTCGGCACCCACGTGTTCACGGCTGCGGTCGACAAAACCGACGCCAACTTGCTGCGCTGGTCCGTCATCTCGCTGCCGGTACGCAGCGCGGCCAAGCACGAGGAGGTCGAGAAGACCTCGCGGCACGGCAAGAAAGTCGCCGCGGCCGAGGTGAAGGTCCCGCCGATTGCGGACAGCGCGACGGAAGCGCTCGATCGCGTCACGATTCCCGCGGATGTGGTGGCATGGCTTGGTGAAGCGCTGTCGAGCGGCAGTTCACTGATCGTCTCGGATCAGGGCATCAACCAGGGCGAGACCGGCGAAGGAACCGAGTTCATTCTCTCGCTGCGCTGACGCCTGTATTGCTTGCACGCTCCGCGCATTCGCGTCGGATCGGCGCGGACGGCGCGCTGTGCCAAAATTGAGCAACACTGCGAAAGTTTGCCGGTCTTGATCACAACCTCTTGGTTGTTTCCTTTGGCGCTGCCTGTCCGACTGGTCTAGTATTTCCAGCCGGATGGGACGGTGGACTCGCCAAGCGGGAACCAACTTCGAGGGAACGAGATGCGATTTGCGGCTGGAATGATCTTTGCGGGTTCCTTGTTGGGTTCGCTGGCGGTTCCGTTCAGCGCAGCCTGGTCGCAATCGGCAGCGGTGCCCGCCAACAGCGCTACGCCGACCAGGACGGCGGCAGCCCCTGCTCCCACCCCCGCAGCGGCGCCCGCTCAACCGGCGGCGGCCCCGCAGGTGCAGCCTGCACGTGCGGCCTGCACCAATCCGAACGCGCTGGGCGTCGGCCGCACCGTCGAGATCGACACGACAGGTGGCCCCGGCTTCGGCTTCGAGCATTTCAAGGAGCTCGACTTCCTCAGGGATCACGAGGTGGTGCTGACCTTCGACGACGGTCCGTGGCCGGAGAACACGCCCGCCGTGCTGAAGGCGCTGGCCGACGAATGCACGACCGGCATCTTCTTCTCGATCGGCAAGCACGCGACCTATTATCCGGAGATCCTCAAGCAGGTGTACGCTGCCGGCCACACCATCGGCACGCATACCTGGGGCCACGCCACGCTGACCAACAAGAAGCTGACCGAAGACCAGCGCAAGGACGAGATCGAGAAGGGCATCAGCGCCGTCAAATGGGCGCTGGGCGGCATCTCGCCGGCGCCGTTCTTCCGCTTCCCGGCCCTGCAGCACCCGCCGGAAATGGTGACCTATCTCGGCACCCGCAACATCGCGATCTTCTCCTGCGATCTCGATTCCTTCGACTTCAAGGCGAAGAATGCGCAAGCCGTGATCGACGTCACCTTCAAGAAGCTCGACAAGCTCGGCAAGGGCATCATCCTGATGCACGACTTCCACAAGCACACCGCCGAAGCGCTGCCCGAGCTGCTGCGCCGCCTCAAGGCCGAAGGCTACAAGGTGGTGGCGATGCGTGCCAAGGCCCCGGTGCAGTCGCTGCCGCAATATGACGAGGAGCTGCTCAAGGACACCAAGCTGCCGACCGTGAGCCAGCGCCCGGTCAACAGCGTGGTGACCACGGTCTCGGAATAACGCCAGACCGTGACCACATTCCGCATCGAGGGCTACGTCATCGTCTCGGCCGAGGGCATGCTGGCGGATGCGCGCCATGTCATGCCCGACAGCCTGAAGTTCAAGGGCGACGCGGCGTTCTTCAACGCCGCGCTCGACCGTGCCGATCTGATCGTGCACGGCCGCAACTCGCATGAGGGCCAGCCGAACTCGCCGAAGCGCAAGCGGATCATCCTGACCCGCACCATCGAGCGCATCGCGCCTGATTCGTCGACCCCGCACGCCACGCAGTGGAATCCGGCGGGCGCCTCCTTCGCCGCCGCCTGCGAGGCCGCCGGCGTCACCTCCGGCACCATCGCCATCATCGGCGGTCCCATCGTGTTCGGCATGTTCCTGGACCGCTACGACATCTTCTATCTGTCGCAGGCGCCGCAGGTGCGCATCGAGGGCGGCGAAGCCTGCTTCCCCGGCGTGCCCGAGCAAACCCCTCAGCAGATCCTCACCGCGCATGGCCTCAAGGCCGCGGAGACCGAAATGCTGGACCCCGAATTCGGCGTCAGCGTCACTGCGTGGCGGCGCAACGCCTAAAGCCAAAACCTTGCGCACCCGCCTCGTGTCGTCAGCCGCCTCTCTCAGATATCCCCATAGGCCTTCTCTTCGATCCGCCGCGGGCCGCGGCCGTGGCCGAAGATCATGAACAGCGCGCCGATGATCGAAAGGTTTTTCAAGGCGTCGATCAAGGTCTTGGCGTTGTCGGGCGGGGTCTGATTCCAGAAATCGTGGAAGTAGTAGATGGTGGCGCCGACGAAGATGATCATCAGCAGCGCAAACAGCCGCGGCAGAAAATTCAGCGCGATCATCACGCCGGCCAGCACCTCGAAGCCGCCGGACAGGATCGCCAGCAGTTGCGACGTCGGCATGCCGGTCATGGTCTGCAACTGGGTCGCGTAGGGCGCCAGCACGTCCGGGATAATCACCTTGGCGGCGATCAGGTCGGCGGTGGCCTGGATGCCGAACAGCTTGGTCGCGCCGGTGTAGATGAACAGCACGGCGAAGATGACGCGCCCGAACGTAATGAAGGCTGGCATGGTTGTCCTCACGATGGACGTTGAAGGCGGGGTCGCCGGCGGGGGAACCCGGCGAAGTATGGACTGCTCCTATCGCTTTTCAAACAATCAAATCGCGGACGGAATGCGACCGAAAGCGGACCAACGCGCCACAGTGAGGCGATTTCGTCCCCTCCCTGTCAGTTCACCCCTGCCCGCGTCATCGCACCGTCAAACCCGCTTCACGCAAACAGCGTCGGCTGCGCGCGCCCGGCCCGCTCCTGGGCCTCGACGGCCGCCACCGCCGTCATGTTGAGGATGCCGCGCGCCGTCACCGAGGGGGTGAGGATGTGCGCCGGCCGGGCCGGGCCGATCAGGATCGGCCCGACCGGCACGGCATCCGCCAGCACCTTGATCATCTGGTAGGCGACGTTGGCGGCATCCAAATTCGGCATGATCAGCACGTTGGCTTCGCCTTCGAGATCGGAATGCGGCAGCACCAGCTTGCGCGCGGCGCCCGACAGGGCGGTGTCGCCCTGCATTTCGCCGTCGGCCTCGAGGTCCGGCCGGCGGCTCTTCAGGATCGCGGTGGCCTGCCGCATCTTGCGCGAGGACTCGGTGTCATAGCCGCCGAAATCCGAATGCGAGACGAAGGCGATCTTCGGTTTGATGTTGAAGCGCGCCACATGGGTCGCCGCGAGCGAGGCCATCTCGGCAAGCTCTTCGGCGGAAGGATTCGGGCGCACCTGGGTGTCGGCGATGAAATAGGCGCCCTTCGGCGTAATGGTCAGCGCCAGCGCCGCGAAGTCCGAGACGTCAGGCATGAAGCCGATGATCTCGCGCACATGGCGCAGATGGCTCATGTAGCGGCCTTCGACGCCGCAGATCATGGCGTCGGCCTCGCCCCTGACGACGGCGAGCGCCGCGATAACGGTGGCGTTGGTGCGCACCACGGTGCGCGCGGCATCCGGCGTCACGCCGCAGCGGCCGGCGGTGTCGATGTAGGTCTGCACATAGGAGCGATAGCGCGGATCGTCTTCCGGATTGATCAGGTCGAAATCCTCGCCCGCCTTGATCGACAGGCCGAAGCGCTTGAGGCGCGCCTCGACCACCGAGGGGCGGCCGACCAGGATCGGCCGCGCCAGCTTCTCCTCCAGCACCACTTGCGTGGCGCGCAGCACGCGCTCGTCCTCGCCTTCGGCGTAGATCACCCGCACCGGCTGCGTCTTCGCTTTCGCGAACACCGGCTTCATGATCAGGCCCGAGCGGAAAGCGAAGCGCTCCAGCAGCGCGGTGTATTCGTCGAAATTCTTGATCGGCCGCGTCGCGACGCCCGAATCCATCGCCGCCTTCGCCACCGCCGGCGCAATACGCAGGATCAGCCGTGGATCGAATGGCGAAGGGATCAGCGAGCCCGGGCCGAAACCCTGCGTCTCGCCGGTGTCGAAGCCGCGTGCCACCGCATCCGACGGCGGGTCCTGTGCCAGCTGCGCGATGGCATCGACCGCGGCATGCTTCATCGCCTCGTTGATCGCGGTGGCGCCGACATCGAGCGCACCGCGGAAGATGAACGGGAAACAAAGAACGTTGTTGACCTGGTTCGGGAAGTCCGAGCGCCCGGTGCAGATCATCGCGTCGGGCCGCGCCGCGCGCGCCTCGTCCGGCATGATCTCCGGGTTCGGGTTGGCCAGCGCCATCACCAGCGGCTTGTCGGCCATGCGCTTGACCATGTCCGGCTTCAGCACGCCGCCGGCCGAGACGCCCAAGAAGATGTCGGCGCCGCCGATCACGTCATTGAGCGTCCGCGCGTCGGTCTTCTGCGCATAGACCGCCTTCCAGGGGTCCATCAGTGTGTTGCGGCCCTCATGGACGACGCCGTCGATGTCGGTGACCCAGATGTTCTTGCGCTGCGCGCCCATCGATACCAGCAGATTGAGACAGGCGATCGCGGCGGCGCCGGCGCCGGAGGCGACGATCTTGACCTCGGCGAGGTTCTTGCCGGCCAGCAGCAGCGCGTTCTTGATCGCGGCGCCGACGATGATGGCGGTGCCATGCTGGTCGTCGTGAAAGACCGGGATCTTCATCCGCTCCTTCAGCCGCGCCTCGATCTCGAAGCACTCCGGGCCCTTGATGTCCTCCAGGTTGATGCCGCCGAAGGTCGGCTCCAGCGCCGCCACGGTCTCGACCACGCGCTCGATGGTGTCGGCCGCGATCTCGATGTCGAACACGTCGATGCCGGCGAACTTCTTGAACAGCACCGCCTTGCCTTCCATGACGGGCTTCGAGGCCAGCGGGCCGATATTGCCCAGGCCGAGCACCGCGGTGCCGTTGGAGACCACCGCAACCAGGTTGGCGCGCGCCGTCAGCGAGGCGGCCTCGGCAGGGTTCTCGGCGATCTCGGTGCAGGCAGCGGCGACGCCCGGCGAATAGGCCAGCGCCAGGTCGCGCTGGTTGGCGAGCGGCTTGGAGGCCGTGATCTCCAGCTTGCCGGGGCGCGGAAACCGATGGTACCTCAATGCTGCGGTGCGAAGATCATCAGAGATGGACGACGACATACGTGCTCCAGCGTTTCCGAGCCCTGCTCCCGGTCTCCTGACGAGATGAGCGGGTCTTTTTCCGGCAGATGGGATGCGATGTGAAGCATGGCCGGCCGCTTCGACGCAACATCCGATACCACGCCCATCAACAGGGGCGGAACCGCTGATCTCGATGCGCGGGAGGATCGCCCCTGCCCCCTCCATTCCGACGGATGGGTGCCGATCCGGACATGAGACCCGGCGACATCCTCCGTCGTCATCCCGGACAAGCGAGCGCGATCCGGGACCCACGATCCCGGAGGGTTATGGTGAGCGCAGGCTGGTCGAGCAGACGTGTCATGTACATTGGCCTGTGGTTGTGGGCCCTCGCATTCGCGAGGACACCGGATTTGCGGCGCGAGCATTCGTTCCCGCGGCGCATGACGCCCGAGTTGCCCATGTCATCCGCCCTCGAAAGTCGAGAGGGCGCGGGGAATGCCGGGTGAAGGCCTCACCCATGGCCCGCCAGCAACAAGAAAAGCTGGCGGCAGTCACCACAGGTTCAGCCGGATCATCCGGCATTCCCCGCGCGGCAGGTTACGGCTTATACGAGGTCTCCCCGGGGACCGGCTTGTTTGCCCCCGTCGCAACAACGCGCTTTCGCGCATTGCGCTTGGCATCAGCACCGGGATGCCAGAACCCCACGACTTCGCCGTCCGCCTCCAGCGCGATCGTCGTCGCGCCTGCTGCGTCCACCGCTCCCCGCCTCCACGTTCGTGACGATCGGCCGAAACGTCCCTCTTCGATGAGGCGGGATGGCCGAGATGATCGTTGTGATTTGCCCGACGGCGCAAGCCGATTATTTTCGGCGGAGATCTTGAAACGAGCAATCTGATTGAAGCGGCTGACGAAATGAGCTTTTCCGCGCACTCGATAAGAAGCTTGCCCGCCTCCCGGTGTGTCTGCTGAGATACAGTATTCTCGTCAATTCTGGTTAGGATGCTGATCAACCAACGGCAAATTCTTTGGGAACTTTGGCATGAAAAAGCTTGTCGCCGCGCTCGCTCTTCTCAGCGCGTTCACCACCGCGGCCTCCGCCGCGGATCTGGCTGCTCGACCCTTTGTCAAGGCTCCCGTGGCGCCCGTCGCGCCGAGCTGGACCGGTTTCTACATTTTCGGCGGTGCTGGTGGTGGCATTTGGGATGCGGACACGTATTCTCGCGTCGCCGCAACGGGCGCTCCGCTTAGCCTCCACCAAACTCAGGGCGGCGATGGATGGTTTGGGACCATCGGCTTGGGCTACGACTGGCAGTTCAATTCGAGCTGGGTGTTGGGTGCCTTCGCTGATGGCCAGTTCGGCAGCCTGAGAGGTAACGTCCGGGATCCCTTCAGCGCCGTGACTGGCCAGCTTAAATTGCAGGATTCGTGGGCCGCTGGTGCTCGTCTCGGCTACCTCGTAGCCCCGAATGTTCTTTCGTACGTCAATGCCGGTTACAGCGGTTCACATTGGTCGGGTTCTACAGTTCTCAACGGCTTCACGGGCGCTCCGTTCGGTCTCCATACCGACTCATTCAACCGGAGCGGCTGGTTCGTCGGAAGCGGTGTTGAGAACAATCTGAACGTCTTCGGTATCTCGGCTCCGGGCTGGTTCATGAAGACAGAGTATCGCGCGGCCTATTACGGCCAGAAGAACATCGACGCGTTTTCGGATGTCGGCAACGTGCCGGCAGCCAGCAATCTTGCCTTCAAGCCTTGGGTCCAGACCATCAGCACCTCGCTGGTCTACCGCTTCAGCTGGACGGGGCCGGTCGTCGCAAATTACTGATCCAAATTAAATCGCCCATGGTAAGGCCCCGGTATCGTCCGGGGCTTTTTCGTTCAAGTTTGTTTGTTACTTTCGTCAATTCCGCACTCGTGTTGCTGCTGTTTATGGAGCTCGGGACGTCGAAATCGTCGATCCGTCTTACCGCTATCTCAGGCCTGGTGTTCTTGACGGCCATGTTCGCCCTGCCCCTCAGCGACGTTCTCAACCGTTGATGATCGCTGGACGTCTCGCGTAAGGACGATTGGCGCCAGGGAAGCGAAGAGCGTAGTCCGCGCGAATGCTCCCAGCTGGTCCGGCCCAGTTGCAGCACAATGATGATCGGCAGATCAGTTGATGAGAGGAAGCAACTGCGTTGCGATGTATCGCTGGCCTGCAGCAGTCAAATGGACGCCGTCGGGTAACACCATGCCTCTTCTGCGAGCCGCCTGATAGTAAGGATTTGCGAGAATGACCCGAATATGCCGCGCTTTCAGCCTCGCGGTAATCTCCTCGAGACCTGCCCGCGCCTGTTGCACCGTCCGGCCGGCTCGAATGTCGTTGCCGCCAAGTAGCAGAATGACGATCCGCGTGCCTTCAGGTACTGCGCTGTCGAGCCTGGCAAGAACGCCAGAGGTCGTATCCCCGGAAATTCCCTGGTTGCTCACGGAATAATTCCGTCCCTTTGCCTTTAGCATCGATTGAAGGACCGAGGGAAAGGCTTCATCTGACGCAACGCCTCTGCCCTGGACGACGCTCGCTCCGAGCGCGACAATCTGCGCGTGGGAGGCGCTCGCACACAGGAATTGAGCAACAAGCAATGCAAGAGCGTAAGCGGTGGCTTTGATCGCATTGTTCAATTGAAACTCCACGTTTCCCTCCACGCAATCCAGACGCCAGCGCGTTCGACGAGCCTGCCCCCAGCTGATGTGGACAGCTGGCGATCTGCACTCACCAGCAGAAAATCCAGTTAGGATATTGTCGTTTGTCACTCCCTGGAATTCGCTGTTAGTCTAAAGTGACCGTCGGTCCCACAATGGAGCGGGCCGTTAGTCCACGTCTCCCATGAGCAGTGCGCCCGTCCCGCACCAACGTTCCGTACTCGCCGTAGGCCACGACGAGGAGATCGGCTCGCCGCAATCGCGCGGCGTCATCGAGGAGACGGCGCATGGGGCGCGCGCGGTCTACAATGCCGAGCCGGGGCGCGCCAACGGCAATGTCGTGTCCCGCCGCAAGGGCGGCGTGTTCATGGTCCTGGATGTCCTGGGCAAGGCGGCGCATTCCGGCGCCATTTTCGAGGCCGGGCGCAGCGCCATTCACGCGCTGGCGCACAAGACAGTCGCGATCGCCGGTCTCACCGACCTGTCGCTCGGGGTCACCCTCAATGTCGGCCTGGTCTCGGGCGGACAGTCCGTCAACACGGTGGCGCCGGCGGCGCACGGCGAGATCGACATGCGCTATGCCCGGCATGTCGATCGCGATCGCATCATCGGTGCGATCGGACAGATCGTGGCGACGGAGCATGTGCCCGGGACATCGGCGACGCTGACGATCAAGGGCGAGTTCCTGCCGCTCGAGCAGACCGACGGCGATGCCCGCCTGCTCAAGCATTACAAGCAGGCCGCGCTACGCGCCGGGCTGACGTTGGACGGCGAGTTCGACCGGCGGGTGCGCCGATTCCGGCTTCACCTCGGCGGTGGGCACGCCGACGCTGTGCGCCACCGGTCCCGTCGGTGGATTGGCGCATACGCCGGAGGAATATCTGGAGGTGGAGAGCCTGGTGCCGCGGGCGATCGCGCTCGCCAATGCCATTGCCGGGCAAATGCCGCCGGGCTGAACCCGCGCTTTCATCCCGCGCGCAGCCCTGCGACGCCATCGCCCTGCCTTGTGACTGGCCGCGGCTGGCCCGATCTGGTAAGGCGGTGTGGTTCCCCGCCCTAGGAGCCCACGTCTCTGCTTCAGCTCGACATCCCACTGCGGACACCGCTCCTGGACTCCTTCCTCGAGCTGGACCAGGCGATCCTGGACGCGCTCCCGATCGGCGTGTGCGCCTGCGCGGCCGACGGCCGGATTCTCCGGGTCAACCGTCGCGCCATCGAGCTGTGGGGACGCACTCCGAAGCTGCTCGATCCCACGCAGAAATTCTGCGGCTCGCGCCGGGTCGAGACGCTCGACGGCACCTTCATTCCGCCCGATCAGACGCCAATGGCACGCGCGGTGCTCGCCGGCGAAAGCTTCACTGATGTCGAGGCCATCGTGCACAATCCGGACGGCAAGCGATGGGTGATGAGCGCCAGCGTGGCGCCGCTGCGCGACGAATCCGATGGCGCCGTGGTCGGCGCCATCAGCTGCTTCCGGGACATCACGCGCGAGCACGAGATGCGGCTCGTGCAGGAACGCCAGCAACGCACCTTCGAGCTGGCGATGATCGCCTCGCAGATGGGCACCTGGCGCTACACCATGGAAGACAACATCTGCATCTACGATCAGAACGCCCAGCGGCTCTATGGATTGACGCAGGCGCGCTTTCTCCACGACCAGGCCGGCGTGGACGCCAAATTCCATCCCGATGACCGCGAGCACATGTGGGCGCGCGTGGCCAAGGCGCTCGATCCCGACGGCGATGGCCGCTACGACGTCGAATACCGCGTGAAGCAGCTCGACGGCAGCTGGCGCTGGCTGAGCGCCTGGGGGCTGGTGGAGTTCGAAGGCCAGGGCGCCGAGCGCAAGCCGGTCGCGATCTCCGGCGCGAGCCGCGATCTCACCGAGCGCAAGCATGCCGAGGAATTGCAGCGGCTGCTCGGCAATGAATTGAACCACCGGGTCAAGAATTCGCTCGCGACCGTGCAATCGATCGCGAACCAGACGCTGCGCGGCGCCGATAACATCGAGACCGCGCGCGCGGCGCTTGACGCACGCGTTGTCGCGCTCGCGGCCGCCCACGATCTGCTCACCGAGCGCAGCTGGGCCGGCGCGGATCTCGCCCAGCTGGTCGCGCGCGCGATCGCGCCGTTCGTGACCGCGCAGATCTTGGTCGACGGGCCGTCGCTGGACGTGTCGCCGAGCCACGCGCTGACCCTGTCGCTGGCGCTGCACGAGCTCGCCACCAACGCGGCCAAGTACGGCGCGCTGTCGCGCTCCGAAGGCAGGGTCGCGCTGCGCTGGAGCGTGCAGGACGACCGGCTCGACCTGGACTGGCATGAAAGCGGCGGCCCGCACGTGGTGCCGCCATCGCGCCGGGGGTTTGGCAGCCGCCTGATCGAGACGGCGCTGGCGCGCGAGCTCGACGGCCAGACCCGGCTGGAATTCGCGCCCGACGGTGTGCGCTGCCGGATCGCGGTGGTGCTGGCCGCGACCGGGCCGGAATTGCAGAGCGACGCGTTCAACTGACGCGACGCCCTACTCCGCGCCCGCTCAGAGTTGCTTCTCGAAGAACAGGTCCGGATAGGGATCGTCGTTGAAGCGTTCGATCTCGGTCCAGCCGGTGCTGCGATAGAGCTGGCCGGCCTCCGTCAATGCGCTGTTGGTGTCGAGACGCAACAGCTTGATCGACAGGCTCCGCGCGGCGTCCTCGGCCGCATCCATCAGGCGACGGCCGACGCCGAGGCCGCGCGCCGATGGCGCGACCCACAGACGCTTGATCTCGGCAGCTTCACCGCCGTCCCCCTTGAGTCCGACACAAGCGAGCGGCATGCCGTCCGACATCGCGACGAAGAACGCGCCGCGCGGCGCCATCATGTCGGCGGCCTCGGGATCGCGCGACAACTTAACCTCGAAGCCGCCTTTAAAGCGGCGCGACAGCTCACCGTAATATTCGCCGAGGCAATAACGCGCTGCCTCGCCGCGCGGATCTCTCTGCTCGATGGTGATGCGGTGGCGGCCGAGCGCCGCTGCGATCAGGTCCATCGCGGCGAGCAGCGCTTCGGTATTGCCGTGCCGGGCCACCAGCGCCTCGCCTTGCGCGTTGGAGAGCGCCTCATAGGCCTCGAACTCGCGCCGGCCGGCGGCGGTGAGCTTTGCGGTGCGACGGCGCGCGTCATCGGGATGCGCCGTGGTCTTGATCAGGCCCTCGTCCTCCAGGCCACGCAGCAGGCGGCTCGTCAGTCCGGAATTGAGGTTGAGATAGTCGCGCAGCTCCGCGACGTCGCCGCGCCCATGGCCGATCGCGTTGAGCACGCGCGCGGCGCCGAGCGGCCGCCCGCGGCCCAGGAACGAGGTATCGAGCGCGCCGACCTCTGCCGTCACAGCACGGTTGAAGCGGCGAATGCGGGAAACGGGATCGAGCATATTATCTGACTTAAGTCAGATAATTATTCCTGTCAATCCGACGGTGCTCTGTCAGGCCGGCGATAAGCCATCGGGCGGCTTCCTGCGCCACCGGACCAGATGCGCCAGCAGCACCATTGGCTCCAGCAACACCAGGCCCCAGAGGATACCGAACAGCCGATCGAATCCGGGCTCGGGCGCCGCATGGGTGTAGTTGTCGGGCACCAGCACGACGAGAAAAGCCAAGGTGAATTGCAGGCCGGCATAGCTCATCGCGGTCGCGCCATTCTCGATATGGCGGCCGATGATGACGCCCACGCACAGGCCGATGGTCATCGCGATCGCGGAGTGATGACTGAGCAGCAACACGATGCTCGCGAGCGCGGCGCCGGCGAGGCAGCCGATCAGCCGGTTCATCATCCGCAGCGACAGCGGGCTGAGCACGTCGTCGCTGATCGCGGCGGCCGGCACCAGCATCACCGCGAAGATGGTGATGCTGGCCTGGCTGAGTGCGGGAATGCCGAGCCAGCGCCAGACCCAGGGGATCAGCGACAGGGCCAGCGCGCCGACCAGCGCATGACGCGCCACCGCGCCGTGCCACCAGTTCGCGGACCAATCGACCGGCTTGGCGCGCATCGCCTGGTCCGGGCTCGGTAGCCGCCGCCGGATGGTCCAGGTCGACAGCGCGCTGACGATGACGCTGGCCACGGTCCCCGCCACAACCTCCAGCACGCGCGTCTCCGCAAAGCGCAGGATCGGATCAGAGGCATGCTCCATGCCTTCGATCAGCACCATCAGACAGGTGAGGCCCGTGAACAGCCAGGCATAGGCGCGCCGGCCGATGATTGCGAAATACAGCGTGAAGCCGCCCGAGATCAGCAGCCCGGCGCTGAGCAGCGACGTATTCCGCAACAGCAGCGGCGCCAGCGCGAGCGCGACGGCGGCGCCGATGATGGTGCCGGCGACACGCAGCACGCCGCGTGCAAAACTCTCGCGCACGTGGGAGCGCATCACCATGTAGCCCGAGAACGCGGCCCAGCCGACATTCTCGGCGCCGATCGCATGCGAGAGCGCGATCGCCAGCAGCACCGATGCGACGCATTCGGCCTCGTCGATCATGCGTGCACCGGGGACCGCGAGCACGCGCATCTCGTTGCCGAAGGCGCGCCCGATCTCGGACAGGCGGATGGCGAGAAAGGTCAGCATGAGCGACTGTTTGCGCAATCGGGACGTGACGGCAAGCGGCATCGGATGATACCCCGCCATGCCGCCGCCGGGGTGGTCATGACAGGCGATTTGGACCACCTTGCGCCATCGATTTTCCAGCTACGCAACCGAAAGCGCATCATGAAGCACCGCCAGCTTGGCCGCTCGCCCCTCTCCGTTCCGACGCTCTGCTTCGGCTGCAACGTGTTCGGCTGGACGGTGGACGAGGCAACGTCTTTCCGCCTGCTCGACAAGGTGCTCGACAGCGGGCTCACCTTCCTGGATACGGCCGACGTCTATTCGCGCTGGGTGCCGGGCCACAGCGGCGGCGAGTCCGAGACCATCATCGGCAAATGGATGAAGGCGCGCGGCAACCGCGACCGCATCATCCTCGCCACCAAGGTCGGCATGGACATGGGCGACGGCAAGGTCGGGCTGAAGGCCGACTATATCGCCCGCGCCGTCGAGGACAGTCTGCGCCGGCTGCAGACCGATTACATCGATCTCTACCAGTCCCACAAGGACGACGAGGAGACGCCGCAGGAGGAGACGCTCGCGGCCTATGCGAAGCTGATCAAGGCGGGCAAGGTGCGCGTGATCGGCGCATCGAATTTCTCCGCCGAGCGGCTGCAGGCCGCGCTCAGTTTGTCCGAGAACACCGGCCTGCCGCGCTACGAAAGCCTGCAGCCGGAATACAGCCTGGCGGAACGTTCGAGCTTCGAGGGCGCGCTGCAGCAGGTCTGCGCGCAGAACGGGGTCGGCGTCATCACCTTCTTCTCGCTCGCGGCAGGCTTCCTGACCGGCAAATACCGCTCCGAGGCCGACTACGGCAAGAGCCCGCGCGGCGCGCGCGGCATTCCCAAATACATGAATCCGCGCGGCATGCGCATCCTGGCCGGCCTCGACGAGGTCGCGAAGGAAACCGGCACCGAGCCCGCAGCGATCGCATTGGCATGGCTGATGGCGAAACCCTCCGTCACCGCGCCGATCGCCAGCGCCACCAAGCCGGAGCATGTCGATACGCTGGCCGCGGCGACGCGGCTTGAGCTGAGCAAGGACCAGGTCGCGCGGCTGGACACCGCGAGCGCGTAAGCCGTCAGCTCTGCACCCACCACAGCACCGCGGCTGACGCCAGGATCGGCGCCAGCCCCAGAACGACCGCCACCCAGAAGCCGGGCTCTTTCAGCTTGTCCATGATCAGGCAACGCGCCCAGGCGTCTTTCGTGCCGGCCGGAAGGAAGCCTAAATAAGGACCAGCAGAACGCGCTCGAAAACCGATTGAGGGCCGCAGATGATCCACCATGTTTCGGTCGGCACCAACGACGTCGCTCGCGCGAGGGCGTTCTATGATCCCTTGATGAGCCTGCTCGGCTTTCGCGTCCTGAAGGCGTCGGCGCACTCGGTCCATTACGGCGCCTCCGACATCGTCTTCAGCCTGGAAACGCCGGCCGACGGCCGACCGGCCAGCGCCGGCAATGGCGTGCACATCGCGTTTCAGGCGCCCGACCGCGAGACGGTGCGACGTTTCCATCAGACCGCGATCGCGAACGGAGGAAGGGACGAAGGTGCGCCGGGCATCCGCGCGCAGTACAACGCCAACTACTACGGCGCCTTCGTGCGCGATCCCGACGGCAACAAGATCGAGGCCGTCACCTACACCGCGCGCGAAAGCTTCGGTCTCTGACGCCTACTCCGGCGGTTGCAGCCCCGGTGAGGTCAGCCAGCCGCTCAGCTGCGCCGTCGTCTCGATCTCCTGGGCACGCTGCAAGGTGTCGTCGCGGTCATGTCCGGCCGGCAGGCCGTCGGCCTTGGCGCGCAAGCGCGTTGCCTCCGCCACGAGCCGATCTTGCAATGTCATGGTCTGCTTGACCCTGCGCCGTTTTGTCATGGGAAGCTCCCGTTCCATGAGGGTCATAGGGCGCCAGATCGGTCACGGATGCCGTATCAGATGATACGAATTAAGCAGATCGGGTGATATGCCGCGGAAATGGACCGCCGGACACTCCGCCGCGACGATCTCCACAACCACCGAGCGGGTGCTCCGGAACCGTTTGTACCTTTGACGCGTTTGCCGCGCATGCCACGGTATTTCTTCGATTTCCGAAATGGTTACCCGCATCGCGACGACACCGGCGAGGAATTGGCCGATGACCAGGCGGCCTGGCGCGAAGCGTTGAAATTCACCCGCGAGGTGGAGGACAAGCTCGCGCCCGGCGGCCGCTGGTTTCTCGAGGTGCGGCGGCAGTCCGATCCGATTTTCCGGATCGAGATCAGCTCGCAATGGATCGAGGACGGTTCAGCCGAGGCGGCCGGCTGAACGCGTCGTCGCTGTACCTCCAACGCACGCTCACGATCGGCCGGCTTCAGAACTTCGCCCTGATGCCGGCATAAGCCGCGAGCGGCATGCCGGGCACGAAGGTGCGGGGATCGCTGAGCTGCGCCATCAGATTGGTGACACTGGCGTTGGTGCTGGCGAAGCCGCCGGTCTGGTAGAAGCTGCCGGCCGCATAATAGTGCTCGTTGAATAGATTGTTGATCAGCCCGAACAATTCGATGTTCGGCGTGAGCTGATAGGACGTGTGCAAATTGACGACCGCATAGGCCGGCACTTTCGGGCTCTGGTTGGTATCATCATGGATCAGCCACTGGCTGCCGACGACGTTGACGTCGGCGCCGACCTTCCAGGCGTCGGTGACGCCATATTCGACGCCGGCCTTGAAGCGGTGTGCCGGAATGCCGGGGATATGGTCGCCCGGATTGACGTTCACGAACTGCACGCCGCTGGCTGGGTCGATCAGCGCGTTCGGGTTGTTCGGCGAGAACAGCGTGATCGCGCTTTGATAGGTGGCGTCGACATAGGTGTAGTTGGCATAGGCGTTCCAGCGGTCACGGCGATATTCGAGCTTGGCCTCGATGCCCCGACGCAAGGTCTGGCCAGCATTCTGGAAGAAGCCGAAATTGTTGACGCCGAGCGGGCTTGCCTCCTCGATGATGTCGTCATCTGACAAAGTATGGAACACGCCGAGGCCCCAGGTCAGCATGCCGGTCTTGGCGTCATGCCCCCATCCGCCGCGAAAGCCGGCCTCGATCGTATGCGACACCACCTGCTTCAGCGGCGGATCCGCCACCAGGAAGCTGTCGATCATGCAGGGATGGTTGGGATCGGAGCAGCCGAGCTCGAGCGGCGTCGGCGCGCGATTGGCTTCGGAATAGCCGGCATAGGCGGTCAGGTTCGGGGTGATCTTGTAGGTGCCGCCGATCACCGGATTGAAGCGCTGGAACTTGTTGCTGCTGTTGAGCAGCGGGTTGAGGCCGGTCTGGTCCTGCAGGTCGATCTGGGCGAAGTTGAAGCGGCCGCCGGCCGTGACAGCGAACCGGTTGGTCACGTCGAACGTGTCGGTAGCGTAGATGCCTGTATACGTGTTGATCGCATGCAGATCGACCGTGCTCAAGCCGGCGTCGGGCTGGTTGATGAAGATGCCAGTGCCGGTCACGAACAGGTTCTGGTCAAGCGTGCCGAGTTCGCTGGCCGCGTTGAACTTGGTGAAGCCGTGATCGAGGCTGGCGCCCATGACCACATGATTGTCGTGGCCGAACAGTTTGTCGCTGTTGGTGACTTGCGCCGTGCCGCCATAGCTGTTGGTGGCAGCCTGGTTGCGGTCGATCTCGGCCAGGAACGCGGTGCCGAGCGTGTTCGGCGTCGCCGGACCGCCAACCGGACCTGACAGCGGATCGCCCGTGTTCTGCCCGTCGATGCACAGGCTGGCTCCGCCGTCGCAGCCGTAGACGTCAGTGCCATTGCCGTCGATATGCGATTGCCGGAAGCCGCGGAAATAGGCGTTGCCCTGGAATGACCATGTGTCGGAAAAATTATGGCTCAAGGTCGCATTGATGAAGGCGAGCTGCAGATGCGTCGCGTTCGGCCAGGTGTAGACGCTCGACCAGCGCTGATTGAGCAGCTCAACCGGCGTCGCCGCGACGTTGCCGAGGATGTTATCGGCGCCGGTGAAATTGACGTGCAGCTCGGTATCGTCGTTGTGCGCGCCGATATCGACATACATGCGGTTCAAATGCGACGAGTTCGCGTAGTCGCGCCAGCCCCGGTCGTAGGCGGATTCGAACAGCGCATAGGCCGACACATTGTCCTTCTGTCCGCCGGCCTGCACGCTGCCTTGGACGCGTCCATAGGACCCGCCGAACGCCTCGGTCTCGACGCCGTGATAGGTGAACCCGTTCTTCATCTGGATGCTCAGCGCGCCGCCGATCGCGTTGAGACCGAACACCGGATTGTTCGGAAACAGCGAGACACGGTCGATCGCCTTTTCCGGGATGAAGTCCCAATTGACGACATCGCCCCAGGCTTCGTTGACGCGCACGCCGTTCTGGTAGACCGCGATGCCCTGCGGCGTCCCCTGCACCGGCGAGGCCGTGAAGCCGCGATAATCGAGATCGCGCTGGAACGGATTGCCGGTCTGATCGCCGAGCGACACGCCGGGCAGCCGGCGATTGATCGCGTCGAGGAAGTCGACCGCGCTGGTGTGGCTGAAATCGGCCGAGGTGAGCACTTCGGTGTTGGACGGGACCTTGTCGCGATCGATCAGGCTGAAATCGTGATCGGCGGGCGCTGCTGTCCCGGCTGCCCCCGCACCTGCTCCGGCCGCCGTCTCGACTGGCGCGACCCGCCTCCTGACGGTGCGAGGTGCGCCCGTGCCGTGGACGGGCTTCGGCTTCGGCGCGTGCGCACCGGCCAGCGGCGTCGGTGCAATCACGGTCACGGGAGGCAGCTCCATCTGGGCGGATGCACCGGATGGATCGATGGCAAGCCCGACCCCAATCGTAGACACCACGGCTGTCGTCAGCCGGCCCCAGTAGCGACCACCCCTACACATACGCTGTTTTCTCCGGTGCTTTTTCTGATCGCGCTGGAGCACTTGCGGCCGTTTTCAACGCGTTTGCACCTTCCTGACGTGTCGAGGTTGGCGGATTCTGGCCTTTTTGTCATGCAGTTAAGTTCCCAATCCAGTCCGGGAAAAATTCCCGATGCAGGACGGGTCATGGACCGAGCGTGAGGTCCCGTTCAGGAGAGATCTGTCGGGACGACGAATAAATCAGCCCGGCTCGAATTGCCGGCCCTGCTGGAAATCGGCCAGCGCCTTGCGCGCCACGATGCCGAGCTCGCCGAGCAGGCTGTGGCCGATCAGGGCGGAATCCGCCAGCTTCCTGGCGATAAAGGCGCGCAGCTGGTGATCGCCGCCATAAGGGAGCATGCGGCAGGTCTCGTCCAGCACGCGCTCCATCCGGGCGTGGACGCGGTCCATCGGCGCGGTCGCAATTCTGGTTTGGCTGCGAAAGTGCATGGCATGTCCTCAAACGCGCAGACCACTACAGCGCACGGCGTTAACGGTCTGTTGCGCGCAGGTATCTCGGCTCCGTCTCATGATCAAACCGCGTCACCGCCGCGGCTCCTCGCGAAGCCATGCGCATCACGCTTGAAGGCTCCCGCTCGGGTTGTATACTCGTCACGACCGGATGCTTCATCTGGCGGGAGAATCACCGCTACAAGATGCGACCGGTCCAACATGTCATCGCCTGCGATGCCCTCTGTCCGACCGCTTCAGTTCATCGTACGCGCGGTGCGACCAAGGAGCAGCACATGAACAATGCGACCATTCAGAAATGCACCGCCGAGGCCATCGGGACGTTCTGGCTGACCTTCGGCGGCTGCGGCAGCGCGGTGATAGCAGCGAAATTCCCCGAAGTCGGGATCGGGCTCGTCGGCGTCGCGCTCGCGTTCGGGCTGACGGTGCTGACGATGGCCTATGCCATCGGCCATGTCTCCGGGTGCCATCTCAATCCGGCGGTCACGGTCGGGCTGTGGGCCGGCGGGCGCTTTCCGGCCCGGGACATCGGTCCCTATGTGATCGTCGCAGGTGATCGGCGCCATCGTCGCCGCGGCGATGCTGTATGCGATCGCCAGCGGCGCGCCGGACTTCGATCTCAGCAAGGGCTTTGCCGCCAACGGCTATGGCGCGCATTCGCCCGGGCACTACAGCCTGTTCTCCTGCCTCCTGGCCGAGGTCGTGCTCACGCATGATGTTCCTGTTCGTCATCATGGGCGCGACCCACGGCAAGGCGCCGGTCGGCTTTGCGCCGATCGCCATCGGGCTTTGCCTGACGCTGATCCACCTCGTCGGCATTCCCGATCACCAACACCTCGGTCAATCCGGCCCGCAGCACCGGCCCGGCGCTGTTCGTGGGCGGATGGGCGCTGGCGCAGCTCTGGCTGTTCTGGGTGGCGCCGCTGATCGGCGGCGCGCTCGGCGGCCTGATGTATCGCCGGCTGAGCGAGCAGCCCTCCGCGGATGTCACCGGGCTCGCGCCGAGCGTTCCCGCCGAATGACGGACTGGTCGTCGCGAGACGACCGCGATGACGGTACGGTGACGACGCCTCCGAGCCGCACGGCTCGGGCGTCGTTTGCTGCCCCGAATGATCTGAACGCGGAGCCGCATCGCGGCCCGCACGCTGGCGGCGACCGCCTGCCATGCTACTCTCGAATCGAGCTGCCACGGCCCGCTCTCCACGGACACCCGCGGCGCTCCAATGCACCGAAGACTCCGAGGATCGCTGCAAGGATCATGACACCTCCATTCGTCCCCCAGATCACTCTCTACCGCCGCTGGCTTAAGGAGCAGCGCGGCCTGAACTTCAGGAGCTACGAAGCGCTGCGGCAATGGTCGGTGACCGAGCTCGATGCGTTCTGGCGGACGATCTGGGATTATTTCGACCTGCAATCGGCGACGCCGTTCGATGCCGTGCTGGCCGAGCGCAAGATGCCGGGCGCGGTCTGGTTTCCCGGCGCGACGGTCAACTACGCGCAGCAGGTGTTCCGCCATGTCGCGCCGGCGCATGCCGCCGGGCTGCCGGCGATCGTCAGCAGCGGGCGAGGACGGCGCGCTCGACGAGCTGAGCTGGCCGGAGCTGCGCCGCCAGGCCGCGGCGCTGGCCGTGCATCTGCAGGCGCAGGGCGTTCGGCCGCGGCGACCGCATCGCCGCCTATCTGCCGAACATTCCGGAGGCGATCATTGCCTTTCTGGCCAGCGCGAGCCTCGGCGCGATCTGGAGCATCTGCGCGCCCGACATGGCGGCTCCCGCGGTGATCGATCGCTTCCGGCAGATCGAGCCGAAGGTGCTGATCGCCTGCGATGCCGTCATCTATGCCGGCAAGCGGCACGACCGCAGCGGCGTGATCGAGGAGCTCAGGCGGATCGCTGCCGACCGTTCGAGCATGTCATCCGGCACAGCGATGCCGGCGCAACGAGCTCGGATCCGCTGCTCGCGACGATCCTGGCCGGCACGGGCGCCGCGATCGAGGCGTTCGAACCGGCCTGGCTGCCGTTCGATCATCCGCTCGTGGATCGTCTATTCCAGCGGCACCACCGGCCTGCCGAAGCCGATCGTGCATGGCCATGGCGGCGTCATGCTGGTCGGCCTGCCGCTGCTGTCGCTGCATAACGACATCGGCTGCAGCTATCAGCCGAACTCGCTTCGGCGAGCGCTTCCACTGGTACAGCTCGACCGGCTGGATCATGTGGAATTCGCAGGCCGCAGGCCTTCTGAACGGCACCACCTGCTGCATCTTCGACGGCAGCCCCGGCGGCTCGAAGGACAAGCCCGACTGGACCACGCTATGGCGCTTCGTCGGCCGAGTCCAAAGCGACCTTCTTCGGCGCCGGCGCGGCGTTCTTCGCCAGCTGCATGAAGGCCGAGCATCGATCTTGCGCCTGCGGCGATCTCTCGCGCCTGCGCGCGCTCGGCTCGACCGGCTCGCCGCTCAGCGCCGACACGCAAGCCTGGTTCAACGCGCGCTTCGCCGCGCTGGCCGAGACCAACGGCATCCAGCGCACAGCGCGACATGTGGTGGGCGAACATCTCCGGCGGCACCGATTTCGCCGGCGCCTTCATCGGCGGCAATCGCGAGTTGCCGCAGACGCCGGGCGCGATGCAATGCCGGCTGCTCGGCTGCGCGGTCGAGGCCTTCGACGAGCACGGCCGCGCCGTGATCGGCGAGGTCGGCGAACTGGTCTGCACCGAGCCGCTTGCCGTCGATGCCGCTGCGGTTCTGGAACGATGCCGGCGATGCGCGCTATCGCGCCAGCTATTTCGAAACCTATCCCGATAATTTCGACGGCAGCGGCCGCGGCCCGGTCTGGCGCCATGGCGACTGGCTGAAGATCGACCCGGACGGCTCCTGCGTGATCTATGGCCGCAGCGACGCCACCATCAACCGCCATGGGCTGCGGATGGGCACGAGCGAGCTCTATTCGGCGATCGAGGCGCTGCCGGAGGTGCTGGACTCGCTGGTGGTCGATCTCGAATATCTCGGGCGCAACAGCTACATGCCGCTATTCGTGGTGCTGCGGCCGGGCATTGCGCTCGACGTGCCGATGAAGAGCCGCATCAACGAGGCGATCGAAGCCGGCCTGTCGCGGCGCTTCCTGCCCAACGAGATTTTCGCCGTGCCGGAAATCCCGCGCACGCTCTCCGGCAAGAAGCAGGAGCTGCCGATCAAGAAGCTGCTGCTCGGCCAACCGATCGAGAAGGTCATCAACAAGGATGCGATGGCCAACCCGGCCTGCCTGGAGTGGTATTCGAGCTTTGCGAGCAGCTATCTGGCGCGCAACGTCAAATAGCGACGGCCTGCGCAGCGCCGGCAACCTGCTTCCGCCGGTGCGTCGGCCGGCTGGACCGACGAGGCTCTTGCCTTGATCGCCGATCCGGCTCAGCGGCTCGACGCGGCCGTGCTCGACGTCAATCTCCACGGCGCCAGATCATATCCCGTCGCGGATGCGCTTGCGGCACGGTCGATCCGATTCATGTTCGCCACCGGATATGATCCGGATGCGCTCGACGAGCCGTATCGGCATTGGCCACGCTAGCAGAAGCCCTTCGATGAAACCGCCTTCCTGGCTGCTCTCGGTGGCTTGCTATCGTCGAGAAAGCCATCCGGTTAGGGCTTGTCGCGCATGGCCGGCGCACCCCACATCGAATAATAGTCGGCATAGGGCCGGGAAGCATCGATGGGAGATCGGAATGGACGATCGAACCGTGCGGCTGGCACTGCAACGCCATTGGGACGCCTCAGACGCGAGCGATTTCGCGGCCGAGCATGATATCTACCACGAGGATGCGGTGCTCGACTATCCGCAATCGGGCGAGCGGATCCGCGGCCGGCGCAACATCCAGGAGAGCCGCTGCCTGCAGCCGAACAGGAAGCGTTTCACGGTTCGGCGCATGATCGGCAGCGGTGATCTCTGGGTCACCGAGTTCGTGCTGAGCTATGACGACGTGCCGTCCTACACAGTGAGCATCATGGAATTCCGCGACGGATTGGTCGCCAGAGAGACGCAATATTTCGCCGATCGCTTCGCGCCCGGGCCCTCGCGCGCGCATCTCGTCGAACGTATCGCGGCGGATGAGCGGTAGCTATCTCACGCTCCGGCGTCGCGTCGTGAAAGCTGTTTCATGACGCGATGCCCTTGTCCGACAGATCGCCTTCGCTGTCCGGTTCGGGCAGCGGCGGCGTGCCGCGGGTGTGGAAGCTCTCGATGGTCTTGAGGCCCCAGGCCTGGCCCTTCCTGCGCTCCTCCTCGGTCCAGATGATCGGCTTCCAGTCCGGCGCGAGCACCAGACGTGCGCCGGCATTGGCGACCTCGACGCGATGGCCGCCGGGCTCGAACACATAGAGGAAGAAGGTCTGCTGCACGGCGTGCTTGTGCGGACCGGTTTCGATCGGCACGCCCGCCTCCAGGAAAACGTCTGCAGCGCGCAAAATCTCCTCGCGGCTGTCGAGCGCATAGGTGACGTGGTGGAAGCGGCCTTTGATGCCGTGGGCCTCCCTGGTGTAGGCGAAATCGTAGCTCTTGTTGGTTGCGGTCAGCCACATGCCGGCTTCTGTGCCGTCGTTCAGTACGATGCGCTCGGTCGAGCGGAAGCCGAGATAAGTCTCGAAGAATTCGCGATTGGCCTTCACGTCGACAGCCAGACAATTGAAATGGTCGAGCCGACGGACATTGACGCCGCGCGCCGGAAAGCGCTGCGCCTGGTTCTTCAGCGCGGGGCGCAGCTCCGGTGGCGCCTGGTACCATTCGGTCTCGTAATAGATCTCGATCACATGATCGTCGGGATCGCGGAAGCGGTAGGACGGCCCGTGGCCGAGATTGTTCTCGACCCAGCCGATGCCGGCGCCCGTGCTTTCGAGGGCCGCCACCCGGCGCTGCAGCGCCTGGGGACTGCGGGTGCGGAACGCGGCGTGGCCGAGGCCAGAGGTGGGCGAGGCTGTCAGTTGCAGCGAATAGCGCTCGTAATCGTCCCAGGCGCGCAAATAGACGGAATCGCCCTGGCGGCCGCTTCCGTCATCCCCATGACTTCAATGAAGAAACGAAGGCTCTCATCGAGCTTCGGCGTCAGAAGCTCGAGATGACCGAGATGTGCAATATCCATGATCGGTTCTTCGGTCACGATGTCCTCCGCAAGCCCCCGGCCTCGATGTCACAGAACTAGCAGATTATTGCAGGCTTTGAAGCCGCTCCCCTACCCGTTCGGCTCCATCAAGGGTATGACCAGTGCAAGGTTGGGGCCGCGGGCAGGAGTTGAGGCATGAAACGGATTCTGATTGGCGTTCTCGCGCTGGTTGTCATCGCGGTCGCCGGCTTTTTCGGCCTCGACTGGTATGCCCAGCGCCGCGCGATCCGGGAGGTCGAGGCCGCCTTCGAGCAGATCCGCAGCACCGGGGCCAAGGCCGATCACGGCAAGGTGGCGTTCGACCTGTGGACGCGGACGCTGTCGATTGCCGACATCCACAGCGAGACGGCAAGCGAGCCGCCGGTCACGGTGAAGATCGCCAGCGTGATCGCAAGAGGCCTCAGCCAGCCGGACGCCGGCCGCATTGCGGCCGCCAGCATCGAGACAAGCGATTTCGACGTCGACGCCCAGGCGCAGGCGCCGTCGACCCTCCATTTCAGCTACAAGACGCCGAAGATCGTCGTGACGGATTATAGCGGGCCCGCGCGCGGCGAGCGGCCGCCTGCCGGCGCCTCCCCGTTCGCGATCTACGGCTTCGTGCTCAAGCAGTTCGCGACCATCAGCGCCTCGTCCGTAAGCGTGCCGACCGTCACCGGCGCAATCGATCTCGGCACTGCGGCGCTTAGTCATGGCGAGTTCACCTATGCAGGCATGACGCTCAGCAACATCAAGGACGGCAAGATCGCGGACGAAAAGATCGGAGAAGCCTCGTTCAAGTTCGACGCGCAGCAGGCAGGCCAGGCACAGACCATGACAGGCCACCTCGTCGACATCACAGCCTCCGACATCGACATCGGCGCAGTCGCCGCGGTGCTCGATCCGCAGGGGACTTCCCGACGATCACGTCCGCCGCCTCTACCGGCAGGTCTCCATTGGCCCGTATGATCTCACCTCGTCGCTCGGCGTGCAGATGCATATGGACGGCATCAGCATCGATGAGGCCGGCCTGCGTCCGTCGAAGCTGCAGCTGCCGGCCATCCTGGCGTTGATGGCGCGCCCGGCGACGCCGCCGCCATCGCCGGCCCAGGTGCGCGAATTCGCGGACACGGTCGCCGATCTCTGGCAAGGCATCGTCGTCAAGAACGAAGCGATGCGCGGCATGTCGATCAAGACGCCGCAGGGCACCCTGAAGCTCGCGAGCGCCCGTGCCGACATGCAGGACGGCAAGCTCGACTTCGCGCTGGACGGGCTGGATGCCCAGACGCCGCAAGGCCCGCTCAAGGTCGGACGGTTTGCGCTGAAGTCGCTCGACATGGCTGGGATCATGCGGATGGGCGCACGGTTCGCCGATCCATCCCATCGGCCGCCGCCTGCCCAGGCGCTGGAATTGCTGAAGGCGTTGCAAGGTGCCGAGCTCAGGGACGTCGTGGCGCCCTACAAGACCACCAACAAGCAGGTCAAGATCGACAATGTCAGCCTGGATTGGGGTCAGTTCGTCGGCCCGATTCCGACGCGCGCGCATCTCCTGGCCAAGATGAACAGCCCGCTCGATGCCTCGAACCCCGCGCTGCTGCCGCTGCTCGCTGCCGGCATCGACACCGCCGCTATCGATGCCGATCTCGGCCTCGGCTGGACCGAAAACACGGCGACCTTCGCCCTGTCACCGGTGAAGCTCGACATCGCCAACATCGTCAGCGCCTCCGCCAACGTCTCGCTCGCACATGTGCCGCGGGAGGTCTTCACGATCAACCCGCAGGCGGCGATGGTTCAGGCGGCGCAAATCGAGGCCGGTGGTCTTGAGCTGACCCTGCATGATCTCGGCGGCGTCGATCTTCTGATCGCGCAGTTCGCGCGCATGCAAAATATCAGCCGGGACGATGCGCGGCAGGCGATCCTCGCCACCATCAAGGCAGGCGGCGACAGGTTCGGCAGCGACAATCCGGATGTCACGGGTGCGGTCGATGCGATCTCGCGCTTCATCGCAACGCCGCGCCAGACGCTGACGCTGAAGCTGACCCCGCGAGCGAAGGTGCCGGTGATGCAGCTCGTGCAGCTTCTGGGCACCGATCCGCCCTCGGCCGCCGCACAGTTCAAGATCGAGGCGTCGACGGGGTTATAGATCGTCGCCTGCGCGCTGTCGTGGGGCGCGCGGGCGCTCCCGCCGTTCTAGTTGCGGCGAGCATCGCGCGCACTGAGAGAGCGAATGAGCGCATCAAACCGTTCTTGCGAACAGTAGAACTACGGAAGCGTCAGCAACAAATAGATACAAGCATTCATGCTGATTTCGACATCGGCTTGCGCGCGCGCGGCGCAATGAGACGCTGATCCACCGCTCCGCCGCGACTAATTCATCAGTCGTGGGGAATCCGGCTCAGCGTTTAAGCAACGTTTAACACGAACTACCCATATTCTGGCCCTGCCGAGAGGCGGAGAAGATTTGGCTGCCCTCTCCAATCCGCACCTCGGTACCTTGCAATCGAGGTAGAGCTGCCGCATCGGCAGCGATCAGGGTGAGGGTCATGCTCGGCCAATCAGTGCGTCGTTTCGCGAGAGACCGTCAGGCAAACGTCGCCGTCATCTTTGCCATCATGATGGTCCCAACCATTTATCTGTTGGGCATGGCGCTCGACTATACGCAGGCTTTGCGCAAGCAGGAGCAGCTGGACGCGGCCGCAGACGCCGCGGCAATCGCGGCAGTCAGGCCGGCGATGCTGACGCAGAGCGATGACACCGTCGTGCAAAGGACTGCGGCAGCTGTCTTTGCCGCGAAGGCAAATCTTCCTGGTCTGACCGTGGTGCCCGTGCCCACGGTCACCGTGACCGATACCGGCCTGCAGCGAACTATCACCGTCTCCTACACCGCGCAATCGATCAACAACTTCCCGTCTGTTCTCGGCAGCCCGGCCTGGCCGATCAAAGGTTCGTCGACGGCTCGGGCGTCGAGTGCGCCCAACATGAATTTCTATTTGCTGATGGACGACTCGCCGTCCATGGCGATCGGCGCGACCCAGACGGACATCGACAACCTCATCAAGTACACCGCCTCCAAGTACCAGTCAGCATCATCGTCGCAGAGTTGCGGCTTTGCTTGTCATGAAACCAATATCGCTCACGACGGCGGGACCAAGGACAATCTCTCGATCGCACGAGCTAACAATATCACCCTGCGGATCGATCTCGTGACAAGTGCCGTCAATCAGTTGCTCAATTCATGGTCGAACTGTCCGCAGTCTGGCGTTTCGGGAGGCGTCATGCAGTGCATGTCGGCCCTGAACAACACCACCTATCAAGCGGCCCTCTATACGTTCGACTTGGGTTTGAACACACTGGCGTCCCTGACCACCCCGACGGCGGCTGGAACCAAGGTTTCCAACATTGCGCTGATGCCGGTCGCCTACCATAACTGCGTCAATACGACAAACAACTGTAAGACCGACAACGGCACGGATATCGCCGGCGGGCTCAGCAGCCTCAACAGCAACATGCCTAACCCCGGCCTCGGCAGCAACACGGCAGGAGATACGCCACAGGAGGTGATCTTCCTCGTCACCGACGGCGTCGAAGACAAGATCGCCGCAAGCTGTCCCAACGCCACCTTCGCCGGCAACAGTCGATGCCAGCAGCCGCTCGACACGACGGCATGCACGACCATCAAGAATCGGGGCATCAAGATCGCGATCCTTTATACGGAGTATCTGCAACTCAAAACGCCCAACGTCACGGTGACGGACAGCTGGTATATGAGCTGGGTAGACCCGTACAACGAGCCCGCTCTCCTCGAGCGGCACCATCGCAAAAAACCTGCAATCATGCGCCTCGCCTGGCTTCTTCTCCGACGTTCAAACCGGCGGCGACATCTCGACCGCGCTGACGAACCTCTTCATCAAGGTGGCGTCAAGCACCGCCAGCCTCGTGCAGTAGGATCAGCCGATGACCGCGCCGCACGCCACATCAAGGAAGGGACGCAGCGGCAGATGCTTCTCCTTCCTTAGAGACAACAAAGGCGCCACGGCGGTGGAGTTCGCACTGGTTGCGGCGCCATTTCTTGCTCTTATCATCGCGCTGCTGCAGACGTTCCTGGTTTTCTTCGCGCAAGAGCTGCTCGAATCCGTGGTGCGACAATCCGCCCGGCTGGTCATGACAGGGCAGGTACAGGCGCAGAACATGAGTCAGACCGTATTCCAGCAGCAAGTTTGCAATCAGGTCCGCATCTTCTTCAACTGCAGCGGCTTGATGGTCGACTTGCGAGTTGCCAATGCGTGGTCGACAGCCGACACGTCGATGCTCACGCCGACGTATGACGGCAATGGAAACGTCAACAATATGCAATTCAATCCCGGCACGGCCGGCGATATCGTCGTTCTCCGGGTGATGTACATCTGGCCGGTCATGTTGGGGCCGCTTGGTTTCAACCTCTCGAATATTTCCAGCGGCAACCGGCTGATCATGTCGACCGCCGCATTCCAGAATGAGCCGTCCTCCTAGAGGAAACAGAGATGCTCGCCGGCCCTGCCATTCACGTGTTCGGCACCTATGCACCGACGTCAACGCCGTTGCGGCGACGGAATTCGCCATCGTGCTGCCCTTCATGTTGCTGCTTTACCTCGGCGGCGTCGAACTCGGAAACGGATTGGCCATGAACGTCAAAGTCAGCGAAACATCGCACAGCGTCGCCGATATGGTGTCGCAGAATACGCAGGTCACCGCGTCCCAGATGCAAACCATTCTCGAGGCCGCGACGGCGATCATGGCACCATATCCGGTTACGGACAGCAATGGCTCGCTCATCACTGTCACGGTGTCTGAAGTGTCGACCGACAGCACTGGAAATGCGACGGTGCAATGGAGCCAGTCGACCAGTTCGACTGGCGCGAGGCCTGTGGGTCAGCAGATGACCCTATCCGCCTTCACCACCAACAGCAGCCGAACCAATGCAAATATCTCGCTGATCCTGGGCGAGGTTTCCTATGCCTATAAGCCCAATCTCGGCTACGGGATCATGGGCAACGTGACGCTTTCCGACAGCAACTACTTGTTTCCACGCTGCTCGACCAACGGTCCCGGCACGTCGACCTTTCCCTATTACGACGTCAAATATCCCGCCACGGCAGCTTGCACCTGCATCCAGCATCTGCAGCAGAAGACCTGCTGAGGCCGGCGGGGTGAGCACGCTTGCGCTTTGCCCACCCTATGCCATTCAAAGCCTCGTCATTGCGAGGAGCCGGAGGCGACGAAGCAATCCAGACTTCCTTCTTCGCTGGATTGCTTCGCTCCGCTCGCAATGACGAAAACTGAGATCCTGCTTAACTACTTGCTCGGCAGATTGGTCCGGATGTGCAGCTCGCTTCAGCTGCTTCGGCGTCGCTTCCGATGGCGCGCCCATCAAGAGATCGACCGCCTGCTGGTTCATCGGGAACAGCGAGATCTCGCGCAGATTCGTCGTGCCACAGAGCAGCATGACGATGCGGTCGACGCCGGCCGCCATGCCGCCATGCGGCGGCGCGCCGTACTGGAACGCGCGGTACATGCCGCCGAACCGCTCGACCACGTCCTGCTCGCCATAGCCGGCGATCTCGAACGCCTTCACCATCGCTTCCGGCTTGTGGTTGCGGATGCCGCCGGAGGCGATCTCATAGCCGTTGCAGGTGATGTCGTACTGGAACGCCTTGATGGTCAGCGGGTCCTGCGTCTGCAGCGCCTCCAGCCCGCCCTGCGGCATCGAGAACGGGTTGTGCGAGAAGTCGACCTTCTTGTCTTCCTCGTTGTACTCGTACATCGGGAAGTCGACGATCCAGGCGAGCGCGAAGCGCTCCTTGTCGATCAGGTTCAGCTCCTCGCCGAGCTTGGTGCGCGCAAGCCCTGCGAACTTCCAGAACTTCTCGGGATCGCCGGCGACGAAGAACGCCGCATCGCCTTCCTTCAGGCCGAGCTGCTCGCGGATCGCAGCCGTCCGTTCCTGCCCGATGTTGTTGGCCAAGCGGACCCGCGCCCTCGCCGCCCTCGCGCCACATGATGTAGCCGAGCCCCGGCTGGCCCTCGCCCTGCGCCCACGAGTTCATGCGGTCGCAGAAGGCGCGGCTGCCGCCGCCCTTGCCCGGGATCGCCCAGACCTGGTTCTTCGCATCCTCCAGCATGCGCGCGAACACCTTGAAGCCGGAGCCGCGGAAGTGCTCGGAGACGTCCTGCATCTCGATCGGGTTGCGCAGGTCGGGCTTGTCGGAGCCGTATTTGCGAAGCGCTTCCGCAAAGGGAATCCGCGGCCAGTTCTTCGTCACCGGCTTGCCCTTGGCGAAATCCTCGAACACGCCGGTGATGACCGGCTCCATCGCCGCGAACACGTCGTCCTGGGTGACGAAGCTCATCTCGACGTCGAGCTGATAGAACTCGCCCGGCAGGCGGTCGGCGCGCGGGTCCTCGTCGCGGAAGCACGGCGCGATCTGGAAGTAGCGGTCGAAGCCCGACATCATCAACAGCTGCTTGTACTGCTGCGGCGCCTGCGGCAGCGCGTAGAACTTGCCGGGATGGATGCGCGACGGCACCAGGAAGTCGCGCGCGCCCTCCGGCGAGGACGCGGTCAGGATCGGGGTCTGGAATTCGAAGAAGCCCTGCTCCTTCATGCGCCGGCGCATGGAATCGACGATCGCGCCGCGCGTCATGATGTTCTGATGCAGCCGCTCGCGGCGCAAATCGAGGAAGCGATATTTCAGCCGGATGTCCTCCGGATATTCCTGCTCGCCGAACACCGGCAGCGGCAGCTCGGCCGCAGGACCCAGCACCTCGATATCGGCTGACATAGAGCTCGACTTGCCCGGTCGGCAGCTCGGCATTGTCGGTGCCTTCGGGACGGCGGCGCACCTTGCCCTCCATCCGCACCACCCATTCCGAGCGCAGCTTCTCGGCGAGCCTTGAAGGCTGCGCGAATCCGGGTCCACCACGCATTGGGTGAGGCCGTAATGGTCGCGCAAATCGACGAACAGCACGCCGCCATGGTCGCGGATACGATGGCACCAGCCGGACAGGCGAACGGTTTCGCCGATGTTGCTCTCGCGGAGCGCGCCGCAGGTATGGGTCCGGTAGCGATGCATGGTCGTCCTGAAAGGGCTGTCGGGATCAAAGGAATCGGCGAGCCCAAGCGGGCGCAGCCGAAGCGCGCGGTGGGTTTAGCCGAGCCGGTCCGCGGCGGCAACCGAATGCGCCCTGTTTGGGGCTCGAAAAGACGCGCTCGCGCGCGCCTATCTTGGCCGTCATGACCGTGCATTTTCCCTTCCAGAACTCTTATGCGGCGCTGCCGGACAATTTCTTCGCCCGCGTTGCGCCCACCCCCGTGGCCGCGCCGCGCCTGGTCAAGCTGAACCATCCGCTGGCGGTCGAGCTTGGTCTCGATCCAGTGCAGCTCGATACGCCGGAAGGCGCCGAGATCCTGGCCGGCAAGACCGTTCCATCAGGCGCGGACCCGATCGCTATGGCCTATGCCGGCCACCAGTTCGGGCATTTCGTGCCGCAGCTCGGCGACGGCCGAGCGATCCTGCTCGGCGAGGTCATCGACCGCAACGGCGTGCGCCGCGACATCCAGCTCAAGGGCTCTGGCCCCACGCCCTTCTCCCGCCGCGGCGACGGCCGCGCCGCGCTCGGGCCGGTCTTGCGCGAATACATCGTCAGCGAGGCGATGCATGCGTTGGGCATTCCGACCACCCGCTCGCTCGCGGCTGTGATCACCGGGGAACAGGTCTATCGCGAGACCGCGGTGCCCGGCGCTGTGCTGACGCGGGTGGCCACCAGCCACATCCGGGTCGGCACCTTCCAGTATTTCGCGGCCCGGCGGGACGTGGACGCGATACGGCGGCTCGCCGACCACGTCATCAACAGGCACTATCCGGAGCTTGCAGGCGGCGAACGTCCCTACCATGCCCTGCTCTCGGCCGTGATCGGTCGTCAGGCTGCGCTGGTCGCGCGCTGGCTGGATATCGGCTTCATCCACGGCGTCATGAACACCGACAACACCTCGGTCTCTGGCGAGACCATCGACTATGGCCCCTGCGCCTTCATGGACGCCTATGATCCGGCAACCGTGTTCTCGTCGATCGACGAGATGGGCCGTTATGCCTTCGCCAACCAGCCGCGGATCGCACTTTGGAACCTGACCCGGTTCGCCGAATGCCTGCTGCCCCTGTTCTCCGACGATCAGGCCCAGGCGATCAAGGAAGCGGAAGCCACGCTCGACGGTTTCGCCGAAGCGTTCACCAACGCCTATCAGGCCGGCCTGCGGCGCAAGCTCGGCCTGTTCACGGCCCATGATGGCGACCCAGCGCTGGCCCAGGCGCTGCTGGAGGCGATGGCGGCCGGCCAAGCCGATTTCACCCTTACCTTCCGCAGGCTCGGTGAGGCCGCCGGAGACGGCAACGATGCCCCAGTACGCGCCCTGTTCCAGGATCCGACGGGGCCCGATGAGTGGGCTGCCCCGCTGGCGGCAGCGTCTGGCCAGCGAGCCGCAGACGGCGGCCGAGCGGCGCACGGCGATGCAGGCCGTCAATCCGGCCTTCATCCCACGGAACCATCGCATCGAGGCGGTGATATCGGCCGCGATCAACGATGATTTCGGCCCGTTCGAGGACCTCATGGCCGTGCTGGCGAAGCCGTATGAGGACCAGCCGGGCATGCGGCCTATGCCGAGCCGCCGCAGCCACAAGAACGGGTGCTGCAGACCTTCTGCGGCACCTGAGACGCCGTTAACCTCTGGTCCACCATTGGCGCGCGCCGGCTCCCGCCTTTAAGAAACCGTCAACGCGACCCCGACAATTTTCCCGATGTTTCAGGGGGAACCTGTCGTGGATGCTCTGGTTTTCGAATTCATGGGTCTGGCGATGATCGGGCTCTGCATCATCGCACTCGCGGTGCCGGCCGGCCGGCGTCCGTCAGGCCGCGTCCGCCATCATTGAACCGCATCGCACTGCACCCAACAATTTCAGAGCGGGCTGCTCCGGGTATCGCGCCCGCGAATTCGTCCCAAGATCATTGCCAAGACCCTTGACAGATCAGCGCTTTCGGAAGACGGCGTAAAGCAACTCGTCATGGATCGTTCATGGACTTGATTACCACCACTGCGGACCTTGCCGCCGCTTGCACCCGTTTTGCCCAGCAGCCGGTCATCACCGTCGATACCGAGTTTCTGCGCGAGACCACCTACTACCCCCTGCTCTGCGTCGTGCAGATCGCCAGCCCCGAGGAAGCGGTCGTGATCGACGCGCTGGCCGACGGCATCGATCTGAAGCCGTTCTTCGCGCTGATGGCCGACGAGAAGGTGTTGAAGGTGTTCCATGCCGCGCGGCAGGACATCGAGATCATCTGGCATCAGGCCAACTTGCTGCCGCATCCGATCTTCGACACCCAGGTCGCGGCCATGGTGTTGGGGTATGGCGACAGCATTGCCTATGATCAGCTCGTCGAGCGCATCACAGGCCACCGCCCCGACAAGACGCATCGCTTCACTGACTGGTCGCGCCGCCCGCTGACCGACGAGCAGATTCACTACGCCGTCTCGGACGTCACCCACCTGCGCGACGTGTTCACGGCGCTCGATGCGGATTTGAAGCGGCGCCAGCGCAGTGACTGGGTCAGCGAGGAGATGGAGGTGCTGACCTCGCCGCGGACCTATGACTTCCATCCAGAACGTGCCTGGGAACGGCTGAAGACCCGCGTTCGCAAGCCGAAGGAGCTTGCGGTGCTGATGGAGGTTGCCGCCTGGCGCGAGCAGGAAGCGCAGGGCCGTGACGTGCCGCGCAGCCGCGTGATGAAGGATGACGCCGTCGGCGACATCGCCACCCACGCGCCGACCACGCTGGAGCGGCTTGGCACCCTGCGCTCTCTCCCAAAGGGTTTCGAACGCTCGAAATGGGGCGCGGACATCATTGCGGCGGTGCAGCGCGGTCTCGCGCGCGATCCGGCGTCGCTGCCCAAGATCGAGAAGCCCCGCAACAACTCCAATGGCGCGGCGATCGTCGAGCTCTTGAAGGTGCTGCTGCGGATGACGTCCGAGCGTCACGCCGTCGCGAGCAAGGTCATCGCGACTGTCGACGATCTCGAGCAGATCGCGGCCGACGACAATGCCGACGTCGCGGCCTTGCATGGCTGGCGCCGCGAATTGTTCGGCGAGGCCGCCATTGCGCTCAAGCACGGCCGGGTCGCCCTTGCCATCGAAAAGGGGCGCGTGGTCAGGGTCGATCGCGGCTGACAGTGCCGCGATCCGGACTGGTCAGTTTATTGCCAATCGTGTCCACAACCAGATTCACCTGAACGGATTATTTAGACGGTTTTTCGTCGTCGGACTGGCCTTCGAGCACCTGCGAAACTTCCAGAAGAGCCATTGACAGGATATAGGCGCTGGTAGGTAAGTTGAGCTCCCTCGCCTTTGCGAGGGCCGACCGGAGACTGCTCGCCAGCTCCTTGAGCTCATCCTCTCGGGTGCCCATGACGAACTCGTTATGACCAACTTGTTTTGACTTACTTGTTTCGACCTACTCGTTTCTGGAGTTTGCGCGTGAGCACAGACAATTGCGAACCGCCGGAAGACAGACTGCTGCGGCTGCTCAGCGAGAACCATATCGAACTGAACGTGATTGAAGGCCTGCGGCTCGTTGTCGCCTTCAACAAGATCAAGGATGTCTCCGATCGTCGTCTCGTGATCGAGCTCGCCGAACGGCTCGCGACGAGCACGTGATAGCTCCGCCTCAAACGGCGATCCGGCCGCCCGCATTGATCAGATCGACGCTCTCCAGCACGCCGGCAAAGTTGCCGAGCACCTTGATGAGGACGGCCTTGTAAGAGGCGACGTCGTCGACCCCGGGTCGCCTGCAAGCCACGGCATCTGCAACCACCTGGTGCCGATGGCTGCGATGAAAGCCGTCGACGACCGTCGACAGGATGGTCTCCTCCAGCGAAAAGCCGAGCACAAGGCAGCGAATGCTGCGCATGTTGGACATGTATTCGGCAAAGCGTGCCGAGCTGTAGGCCGAGGGCAGCGGATGCTCGAAGGTAAGCTCACCGGGCTGCGGCTTCAGCTCGGCAATCCAGTTGGTCAGATTCGACGCCGGATTGAACCATGCGGCCTGCGCGATGCGTTTCAGATGGATCAGCGGCCACAGATTGTCGCGCCAGAGCGTCATCAGCTCGAGGCAGCGCGGCATGATCGTATCGGCATCGGCGATCAGATGCCGGCGGCCTGTCGCCAGATATTCGCATTGCAGGTCGGCGCAAATCAGAACTGGCGGATCCTCATCGAACGCGCCGGCGATATCTCTGTTCGTCATCATGGCCGTGCCGCCATCTCGCGCATAGGAGAAGAAGCTGGACGGCCCGCCGACAGGTCAAGCACGCCGGGCCGATCCCAGTCGCCTTCAGGACGGATGATCATGTAGGGATCGCTGTCGAGGGTGATCGCATCATCGCCGGGCTCCAGCTCCAACACCATCTCCGTGTAGGAGAAGTCTGAGAAAGTCAGCTTCCTGTTATGCCCGAGCGGCTTGGCGCCGAAATGCGCCCAGAAATCCACCAGCCGATCTTGGGCCTGGCCGTAAATTCGCTTGAAGCCTTTGCGCCGGACGTAGTCCACGCTCGCCTGCACCAGCTTGAAGGACAGGCGCGATCGCCGATACTGATGCCTCACCGCGAGGCGCTCGACCTTCGCAAACTCACCGAAGAAGCGCACGCGCAGGCAGCCCGCCGGCTCCTTGCCGACGAAGCCGAGGAAATGCGCGGCAACGAGATCGTTGCCGTCGAATTCCTCCTCGATCGGGCAATCCTGCTCGGCAAGATAGACCGCCGAGCGGATCGCCGTGACCAGCATGAGGTCGTTCGGATCGCGCGCGATCCTGACGGTGATTGCGCGTGGGTTGGGCTTGGTCGTCGATGCCATGCTAGTGCCGTGCATCTGCAATGCTCCTCGCTGAACGATATGACGGGGTCTCGATCTGCGGCACACGATTCCACGGCCGCGTGTAGCACCAGAGATCGCGCTGAAAGCTCGGGATTTGCTTGAAGCCGGTTGCGGCCATGATGTTGCGCCCGGCCGCGCTCGACGGTTGAGCAAAGCAATCCGCGGCCTTGTACCTGGGCTTTCGGAGATGAGCCGCGGCGTTGCCGAGCCCACCGATGCCGCGGCCAACTGCCGCAATGGCCCAGATGTAGATCGCGCAAACCTCCTCGTCGGCACGGCTGAGCAGACCGACGTCCGGCCTCGTCAGGCAGATCTCATCCAGCAGCAACGCATCGTGTCCGCGATGGTTAAGAAACAGGAAGGCCATGCCGCCAAGCAGCTTGCCGTTGCGGCTGAACGTCAGGATGCAATCGGGGTCAAATGTCAGATATCTGGCCAGATCGAGCTCGCTGGCGCCGACGCCCGGAACGAGGCGGTGGGCCATATCGGCAAGGGCTGCGAGCTGTTTGTATCGGGCAGGCTCCGCCTGTACGTCCGAGCTAATCGAAAGCTCATCAAATTCGCGGCGCTGGCCCCACGAGCCCCTTTCATTCATTGTGTAGTACATCTATCGTTTCCTCTTGCCCGCAAGCAGATTAACGGGTGGAGATATGCAGTATGCAGCAACTATCGCACCGGGGTGCTGCGGTCACGCAGCACAAATTTGATGAAATATTGGATGCATCCTGGGACGACCTGAAATCGTTTCTGGCCTGCACGAAATTCAAGAGCTTCCGCAATGCGGCTGAGGAACTCCACCTGACCAGCACGACGCTGATGCGACGGATCGATCGGCTCGAAGACCGGTTGGGCTGCAAGCTGTTTCTACGCGATCAGAGCGGATTGACGCTAAGCGACGAAGGCGCCGCGATGCTTGGCGATGTCACCGAAATGGAACGACATGCCTTCAATCTGCTTCGCCGTGTCACGCAGTCGTCGAACGATGCCACCGGCACCGTTCGTGTGGCGGTGACGGAAGGACCCGGCAATTTCTGGATACTTCCCAGATTGATCGACTTTCAGAAAACGTATCGCAAGATCACCGTCGATCTTCGTTGCGCAATGGAACAGGCCGATGTCGCGCGGCTGGAATCCGACATTTCGATTCAACTCGAACCACCGACCAATCCCGACCTGATCGTGGCCAAGCTGGGCAGGATGCACATCTATCCTTTCGTGTCGGAGGACTATCAACGGCTGCATGGCGTTCCGACCTCATTGTCGGACTTGAAGGATCACCGCATCGTCAAGCAGAATGCGCCGCAGGTGGACGACACGGCCTATGCCAGAATACTCGGCCTGACGTCCCTTGCAGGGGTCGTGGGCATCAAGACGAATTCCAGTATCGGCGTTCTCTATGCGGTTGAGCGCGGCGCAGGCGTCGGCTTTCTTCCGACCTCCGCGATCGCGCTGGGCGCGCCGCTCATCGCAGTCGACCTCGGCGTCAGTCATCATGCCGATCTTTGGCTGACCTATCACAAGGAATTCCGCAGTTCGGACCGGCACAAGATCGTGATCGACTGGCTCAAGAAGATCTTCGATCCAAAGGCCTATGCCTGCTTTCGGGATGAATTCATTCACCCGAATGCACTCGTGCCCATGATGGCAGCTGCGAGAGAGAGCTTTGGCATGAAAGGATATGTTGCGGCGCGACCTATTTGATAGGCGGGTCTGGCAATCGCCATGGCCTCATTCGACGCCGGCAGCTCCGGAAAAACATGCGGTGAAATATCAAGTTGCACCGATTTGTCCGCGGTTCCCTGCCACAATCAGTCGCGCTTAGCTCAGGCCGTCGGCCGATGCCATGCCGGGCGGCGGCGCTCCAGCGGGGTGCAGAACCCGCGGCTGGTCCTCAACCGCCGTCCCAAATCTTGCTATCTGGCGCATTTCGTGTTGCAATCTGAAGTACAATCGGATCTGGCCGTGCGACTGTGCGTTTCGTGATTGCGGAAAGTGAGCAGACTTCGGGAAGCCCGTTTGTGGCGTGGCGCGCGTACGCGTGGCCGCGTCTTTTTTTCGTCTAGACGAGGAGACAACGATGCCGACCCAAAAAGGCACCGTGAAATGGTTCAACCCGACCAAGGGATATGGGTTCATCAAGCCGAATGGCGGCGATAAGGACGTCTTCGTCCACATCTCCGCCGTCGAACGTGCCGGGCTGTCCACGCTCAACGAAAACCAGGCCGTGGAGTACGACCTTGTGGAGAGCCGCGGCAAATCGTCCGCGGAAAACCTCAAGGTTTCCTGATCGGCCGATCAACGGCGGGAACGCGGCTGACGTCGCGCCCCGAAACCAGAACAGATACCAACGATCTGCAAACCATCCGCGTTTGGTGGATCATCTCAACTTCGTCACGGCCTGCAGCCATGATCCACCCCCGGTCACGCCGGGGGATTTTGTTTTCGGACCAGCCTCGTTTTGGACGAGCGGCGCAGATCAGGAAATTGCCGGCCCCTGCACTGGCCGCTGTGCGCGCGAGATCGCCATCGAGGCTGACCCGGCCGTGGCGAGCAGCCGCAGGGCCTCTGGATAGATCCGATGCTCGACCTCGAGGATGCGCGCCGACAGCGTGTCCGGCGTATCGCGATCTGAGACGGCAACCGCGCCCTGCATCACGATTGGTCCGGCATCGGTCTCCGGGATCACGAAATGCACGGTGGCGCCGGAGATCTTCACGCCGGCGCGCAACGCCTGACCGTGCGGATCGAGACCCGGAAACGACGGCAGCAGCGACGGATGGATGTTGAGCATCCGGCCATACCAGCGTTGGACGAAAGCGGCCGTGAACAGCCGCATGAAGCCAGCCAGACAAATCAGCTCGACTCCGCGCTCGTCCAGCGCTGCCTGCAACATCGTCTCGAAGCCTGCGCGATCCCTGCCGAACGGCTTGCTCTCGATTACCAGGGTCGGAACGCCGCTCTGCCGTGCCAGCTCCAGGCCGGCCGCGTCAGTGCGGTTGGCGATCACCACGGCAATCTCGGCCGGAAAGTCGTCTGCCGCCGCTGCGCGGATCAGCGCGGCCATGTTGGAGCCGCGCCCGGAAATCAGGATGGCAACGCGCCGCTTCATCGTCATCACAGCGCCAGATCGAGATGGCCGTTATAGACGACGCGCTCGTCGCCCGATGCCGGGATCACCTCGCCGAGCAGCGTGACGGTCTCGCCGTTGGCCGTGAGCACGTCTGTCACGGCCTCGACCGCCTCCGCTTTCACGATCGCGATCATGCCGATGCCGCAATTGAAGGTGCGCAGCAGCTCCAGCTCGGCGATGCCGCCCTGCTTCGCCAGCCATTTGAACACCGGCAGCACCGGCAACCGCGACAGATCGATGCCGACGCCGAGATGTTTCGGCAGCACGCGCGGGATGTTGTCGGTGAAGCCGCCGCCGGTGATATGGGCCAGGCCCTTCACGGCACCAGTCTCGCGGATCGCGCGCAGGCACGATTTCACATAGAGCCGCGTCGGCGCCAACAGCGCGCCGCCCAAGGTCATGACAGGCGCGAACGGCGCCGGCGCATCGAAGCCCAAGCCTGACTGCTCGACGATCTTGCGCACCAGCGAGAAGCCGTTGGAATGAACGCCTGACGAGGCCAGCCCGAGCACGGCGTCGCCGGCTGCGATGTCGCTTCGTTGGCAGCAAGGTGCCGCGTTCGGCGGCACCGACTGCAAAGCCGCCGAGATCGTAGTCGCCGTCCTTGTACAGTCCGGGCATCTCGGCGGTCTCGCCGCCGATCAGCGCACAGCCGGATTCACGGCAGCCCTCGGCGATGCTCGCCACGATCGAGGCCGTGGTCTCCGGATCGAGCTTGCCGCAGGCGAAGTAGTCCAGGAAGAACAGCGGCTCAGCGCCCTGCACGACGAGATCGTTGACCGACATCGCCACCAGGTCGATGCCGATGCCGGCATGCAGCCCGGTCTCGATAGCGATCTTGACCTTGGTGCCGACGCCATCGGTGGCGGCCACCAGGATCGGATCCTTGAAGCCCGCCGCCTTGAGGTCGAACAGGCCGCCGAAGCCGCCGATCTCAGCATCGGCGCCGGCGCGCGCGGTGGCGCGCACCATCGGCTTGATCATGTCGACCAGGCGGTTGCCGGCATCGATGTCGACCCCGGAATCGGCGTAGGTGAGCCCGTTCTTGCGTTCGGCCATGGTTAAGAAACCTCTAATGTCGCCCGCTGGTTACGTCGGAAATCGCTCATGCGCAATGGCTCGCAAGCGCAAGTGCGCTATACTATGTAGATAACGGTCGGTGTGCCCCACCTTTCGAAACGGGGTTGTTTTTGGCTTAAGCCGGTAGTCAGGACGCGGCGCGTGAGCATTCCACACAGTATTCCGAACCTGATTACGCTTGGCCGTATCCTTTTGGTTCCGATCGTCGTCTGGGCGATCGCCTCCAACCAGATGGAGATCGCATTCGCGGTGTTCGTCGTCGCCGGCGTCAGCGATGCCGTCGATGGCTTTCTGGCGAAGCGCTTCAATCTCAGGTCCGAGCTCGGCGCGCTGCTCGATCCGCTCGCGGACAAGGCGCTTCTGGTGTCGATCTTCGTGACGCTGGGTATCTGGGGGGCCCTGCCGCGCTGGATCGTGATCCTGGTGGTGTCGCGCGACATCATGATCGTCGGCGCGGTCATCGTCTCCTGGCTGTTCGACAAGCCGGTCGAGATGCGGCCGTCGATGGTGTCGAAACTGAACACGGTATCGCAGGTCGGCTTCGCGGCACTGGTTCTGGCCTCGCTCGGCTTCCATTTCGATCCGGCGCCCTATGACCTGATCCTGATGGTCCTGGTCACCATCTTTACGCTCGTCTCCGTGGCGCTCTATCTCGTCGAATGGGTGCACCACATGAACACGATCGAGCCGCGATGAGCGATAGGATCGCGGCCCACGATGGATTCGAGATGGAGAGAGCCTGAAGTGGCCGGCCACATTCCGCCCCGCCAACTGGCATTTGCGCTGCCCCATGCCGAAAGCCTGACGCGGGACAACTTCCTTGAAGGACCGGCCAATGCGGCCGGCCTGGCGCTGATCGACGCCTGGCCGGAGTGGTCGAACAAGACCATGTTCCTGGTTGGGCCGGACGGCTCCGGCAAGAGCCATCTCGCCGCCATCTGGGCCGAGCAGGCCGGCGCGCGCTCGGTCGCGGCGCATGCGCTGTGCGCCATCAACGTGCCTGCGGCGCTCGCCACCGGCGCGCTGGTGCTCGAAGACCTCAAGGCCGGCGAGATCGACGAGCGTGCCCTGTTTCACCTCCTGAACATGGCACGGGAGGATGGCGCCTACATCCTGCTCACCGCCCGCCAGGCGCCGGCCTCGCTGCCGATCGCCTTGAACGACCTGCGCTCGCGTTTGCGCGCGATTCCGGTGGTCGAGCTGCTGCCGCCCGACGACCAGCTGTTCCGCGCCCTGATCGTCAAACTCTGTGCCGACCGCCAGCTCGCGGTCGACGAAGCCGTGGTGAGCTATGTCGCAAACCGAATCGAGCGGTCCTATGCAGCGGCCCGGCGACGCCGTCGCCCTGCTGGACGGCGAGTCGCTCCGGCTGGGCCGGCCGGTGACCCGGGCGCTGGCCGCGGAATTGCTGCGCCAAAGCTGACCTCGAGCCTGACCTCTGGCCTGACTTCAGGTCTGGCCTGGGCCGTGGACACCTTGACGAGGCAGCCGCGGGGAACATCATTGTCGCGGCAACGTCATCAAACCATCGCATAGGGTTAGATGAGCCGCACCATATCTCGCCGCATTCAGGATGGATCGATTTCTGATGGATTCTATACAAACCGCTGAAATCAAAGAGAAAGAGGCACCTGCGGCCGCCCTCTCGACCATCGCCGGCAGCCCTGAGCGATTCATCAATCGCGAGCTCTCCTGGCTGCATTTCAATCGCCGCGTCCTGGAAGAATCGGTCAATCCGCGCCATCCGGCGCTGGAGCGCGTGCGATTCCTGTCGATCTCGGCCAACAATCTCGATGAGTTTTTCATGGTCCGTGTCGCCGGTATCCGGGCACAGGTCCGTGAAGGCATCGCGGAGCGTAGTCCCGGACGGGCTCACCCCGCTCGAGCAGCTCAAGCTGATCAACGAGACCGTTTCCCAGCTCGCGATCGACCAGCAGGCAATCTGGCGCGATCTCCGCGCCTATCTGGCCGAGCTCGGCATCGTGTTGGTCGATGGCCAGGACGTCGCCAAAACCGAGCGAAGCTGGATCGAGGATCACTTCCTCGCCAATATCTTTCCGCTGCTGACGCCGCTGGCGATCGACCCGGCGCACCCCTTCCCGTTCATTCCGAGCCTCGGCTTCACCGTCGCGTTGCAGCTGACGCGCGTCTCCGACGGCAAGCCGATGAACGCGCTGATCCGCATGCCCGGCAAGCTCGACCGCTTCATCCGCCTTCCGCCGGGGAAGGACAAGGACGGCGTGGTGCGCCTGATCACGCTGGAACAGGCCACCGGCCTGTTCATCGCCCGCCTGTTCCCCGGCTACACCGTGAAGGGCCAGGGCGCCTTCCGCATCATCCGCGATTCCGAGATCGAGATCGAGGAAGAGGCCGAGGACCTGGTCCGCACCTTCGAAAGCGCGTTGAAGCGGCGGCGCCGCGGCTCGGTGATCCGGCTCGAGATCGAGGCCAACATGCCCGACGAGCTGCGCGCCTTCGTGCAGGAGGCGCTGTCGACCACCGACGACGAGATGCTGCTGGTCGACGGCGTGCTGGCCATGAACGAGCTGTCGCAGCTGACCCGGCTCAACCGGCCCGATCTCGAATTCCTGCCCTACGTGCCGCGCCATCCCGAACGCGTGCGCGACCATGGCGGCGACATCTTCGCGGCGATCCGGCAGAAGGATCTGATCGTCCACCACCCTTACGAATCCTTTGACGTCGTGGTGCAGTTCCTGCAGCAGGCGGCACGCGATCCGGACGTGGTGGCGATCAAGCAGACGCTGTACCGCACCTCCAACAACTCGCCGATCGTGCGCGCGCTGGCGGAGGCCGCCGAAGCCGGCAAGTCGGTCACCGCGCTGATCGAGCTGAAGGCGCGCTTCGACGAAGAGGCCAACATCCGCTGGGCGCGCGACCTCGAGCGCGCCGGCGTGCAGGTGGTCTACGGCTTCCTGCAGCTCAAGACCCACGCCAAGCTGTCGATGGTGGTGCGGCGCGAGGGCGGCGGCCTCACCACCTATGTCCATACCGGCACCGGCAACTATCACCCGGTCACCGCACGCATCTATACCGACCTCTCCTATTTCACCTCCGATCCGGTGATCGGCCGCGACGTCACGCGCGTCTTCAACTACATCACCGGCTATGCCGAGCCGCGCGACATCGAGAAGATGGCGGTGTCGCCGCTGACCTTGCGCAAGCGCATGATCGAGCACATCCACGGCGAGGCCAGCTTCGCCCGCCACGGCAAGCCCGCCGCGATCTGGATGAAGATGAATTCGCTGGTCGATCCCGACATCATCGACGCGCTCTACGAGGCGTCGCAGGCCGGCGTCTCGATTGATCTCGTGATCCGCGGCATCTGCTGCCTGCGGCCGGGCCTGCCGGGATTGTCGGACAACATCCGCGTCAAATCCGTCATCGGCCGTTTCCTCGAGCATGGCCGCATCTACTGCTTCGGCATGGGCCAGGGCCTGCCGAGCGCCAAGGCGGCGGTCTACATCTCCTCCGCCGACATGATGCCGCGCAATCTCGACCGCCGCGTCGAGGTGCTCTGCCCGCTGCAGAACCCGACGGTGCATCAGCAGGTGCTGGAGCAGATCATGGTCGCCAATTTGAAGGACACCGAGCAGAGCTGGCAGTTGTTGCCGGACGGGTCGTCCACGCGTATGAAGGCCGCGAAAGGCGAGGAGCCGTTCAACCTGCACAACTACTTCATGACCAATCCGAGTCTGTCCGGCCGTGGCAAATCGCTCAAGGAATCCTCGCCGCGCCGGCTCACGCGCCGCAATGAACGCAGCTCGTCCTGAGGGCATGCTGTGGTGAAACGGCCCATCCGGCGCAACAGAAGCGTCGGCGTCATCGATATCGGCTCGAACTCGGTCCGTCTCGTCGTCTACCAGGCGATGGAGCGCAGCCTCATCACGACCTTCAACGAGAAGGCGCTGTGCGGCCTCGGACGCGAGGTGCAGACCACCGGGCTGCTCGCGGCTGATGCCGTCGACAAGGCGCTGACGGCGCTGCGGCGCTTTCGCGCGCTGTGCAAGGTGCAGAAGGTCGGCCGCGTCTACGCGATCGCGACCGCGGCCTGCCGGGACGCCTCCAACGGACCGGAGTTCATCGCCAGGGCCGAGAAGATCTGCGGCACGACCATCCAGATCCTCACAGGACCGGAGGAAGCACGCTACTCCGCGCTCGGCGTCATCTCCGGCATCCACAAGCCGGACGGCATCGTTGGCGATCTCGGCGGCGGCTCGCTCGAGCTGATCGACATCCGCGGCCACCAGGTGCGCAGCGGCGTGACCCTGCCGCTCGGCAGCCTGGCGCTGCAGGACCTCGCCGAGAAGTCGCTGAAGAAGGCCGAGCGGATTGCGCTCGAGGCGTTGTCGAATTTGCCGCAACTGGAAGCCGGCCGCGGCCGCACCTTCTATGCGGTCGGCGGCACCTGGCGCGCGCTGGCGCGCATCCACATCATCCAGAGCGAATATCCGCTCGGCGTGATGCACGGCTACGCCATTCCGGCAGCGGAGGCGCTGGATTTCGTGCGCCGGCTGCGGCGGTTGGCTGCGACCGATACGCTGGCCGACATCGAGAGCGTGGCCGAGGCACGCCGCCCCCTGCTCACCTACGCGGCGCTGGTGCTCGAATATGTCATCCGCACCGCCAAGCCGAAGACGATCGTGTTCTCGACCTTCGGCGTGCGCGAGGGCCTGCTCTATTCCAAGCTGCCGGACAAGGAGCGCGCCAAGGACGGCCTGCTCTGCGCCACGGAGACTTTGAACCAGCTGCTGTCGCGCTCGGCGCGCCATGCCCGCGAGCTGATCGACTGGACCGACCGGCTGGTGCGGGTGGTGCATCTTCACGAGACCGATGACGAGCGCCGGCTGCGCCATGCCGCCTGCCTGCTCTCCGACATCGGCTGGCGCATGCATCCGGACCATCGTGGCGAGCTGACCTACGACCTGATCCTGAACGGCAATTTCGGCGCCATCGGCCACCAGGGTCGCATCTTCGTCGCACTCGCGGTGTTCTTCCGCTACGCCGGCTTCCGCGACGAGAACGAGCCGCCGGAGCTCACGCATACGCTGCCGGCGCACATGGTCGACCGCGCCCGCATCCTCGGCGCCGCCTTCCGTGTCGCGCATCTGGTGTCGGCGGCGCAGCCGGGCGTGCTGCCCGCCACGCATTTCCGCACCCAGGAGCGCAAGCTGATGCTGGTGTTCGAGCATCGCATGGTCGATCTCGTCGCCGACCGCGTCGGCAGCCGCTTCAAGCAACTCGCCCGGCTGGTCGGCCGCTCCGGATCGATCGTGCGGAGCTGAGACGGCCCCTACCCGCCGTTCGCGGCGCCCTGACATCCGAACGTGCATCATCGTCCTCGCGGCATGAAGTGCCCGAGCTGATCCCGATAACTTCGTCCCTCTCCACGATAGAGGGCGCAGGGAAGACCGGGTGCAGGCCGCACCCATGGTTGCGTGTAAAAGCACGCGGTAGTCACCACAGGCTTGGCCGAAACAACCGGCCTTCCCTGCGCGATGGCTTACTTAGCTTATACGTGCTCTCCCCGGGGACCGGCGTTCTTGCCCCCGTCGCCTGCGAGCTCGTCGCTATCCGCAGGCTTGACCTCAGCACCGGGAGGCCAGGACCACACGATTTCGCCGTCCGTATCAGGATTGTTCGTCCGCGCGATCCGAGATCACGCTGCAACCCGGTACGTCCATCGCATCCCAGCCCAACGTTTCGTGACGATCGCGAAGCGCCCTCTGATCGGGTCGAGACGCCGGAGAATGTGAACTTGATTTGCCCGACGAGGCAAGTTCTTTTTTTCTGAAAATCGGCACGTCGGTAACATTTGGATGGCGCCGCGTATTGAGGCGCTGCAGCGATGCGACGCCGTGAACGGCCGCTTCGCAGGGCTCAACCGGAAGCAAGCCACAGGAAGATTGATGGGCAGCTTCTGGACCCAAAGCAGAACTCCGATACGGCTCGTTAAGGAAGGTGCAACCGTATCTCGCTCGCTGAGAAGCCTGCCTCACCACATTTAATGGTAGATTTAAGGTCGGCATACAACTGTCTAACCGCACGGACGGCTGTAGCTCATTCAGGCAAGGAACATTCGTCAATGGCTAATCTGGATGAAAGCGAGTGGCGATCGCAACGTAACGGCGGTTATTTTCTGATCATTGCCGGTAACGGATACCTTCTTGTAGCAATTCTCTCGGTGCTATTCTACGTTGTGGCCGCGCTGAGCCACAAGGGGCGGATCTCGGTGGGCTCCGGAGCGATTACCATCATCCTATTTTGGATTGCGTCGATCAGTTACATGTTTTGGGGCATGTATGAGGATTTTAGAAAAGTCTATAAGTATTTCCTTGGCCGGATGAGGGCGAATAGTCGTTTCGCTTGGGTCGCGATAGTTTATGTTTGCGGGGCATTGTTGTGCGTACCGCCGCTCATCTATTTTTTTCATGTGGGTTTTTACGATGTCATATCTCGAGAAATCAGATCCTATTCATTGAAAATGCTGATCGCGACATTCAGCGCGTCGCTCTTCTGCTCCATGCTCGTAATGGTGATGGTCGTAAACGTCATTGCCGCAAGGCGAGGTGTTCGGCGCTTTGAAACTTGCGTCACGCATCGCGTCGGTCTCAGCTAGACCTGCATCTCCTCTTGGGCCCATAGCGGAAGATCGCCTCGATATCGCGAATGTGCGGTCTCAAGGGCAGAGTTGAAGCGGGCGGCTTGCGGCAATAAGACCGCTTGTGACAATGTTGAGCAGACGGTCTCGTCCGGCGCAGGTTGCCGCAAGAAAAAGAGCCGCCGAGTGTCCCCGGCAGCTCCTGTAGTCCCAAGCTGTGATTTTCCCCCAGCCCCACGCGTACCGCCGTTACCTTGTTTGCGGCCATGCGGCTCAACCTTAGACACGAGCCGCACGATTCGGCTGTGGCTCCGGAAGCACAGCGCATTGAACAAAGTCGCCGCAACGCAACACATGCCCTTTGTTCGGTTGCCAACTCGGCGTTACTGCAGTGCCAATGTCGATGACGCGACAGAGCGGACGTTGATGTCGCGCCTTTGGCGATCGGGGCGTTGTCGAAGCTGCTGTCCACCCTTACGGCCGAGTTGGGCCTGATGCCGTCGACCGTCGTCATCTCTGAGGATTTTTGGCTGAGCCGTCTGGTTGGCCCGGAAATGAATGACGTCGCCGACTACGTCCGCTGCTCACAGCGGCTGCGCGCGGTGATCGGCCCTCATGTGCAGCAGCTGCTGCGGCTGGGCGTGTCGGTCGTGCTGGACTTTCCCGCCAATACCGTCGCCACGCGCGCCTGGATGAAAACGCTGTTCGAAGGCGCGGGGGCCGATCACTGCCTGCATTTCCTCGATGTGGCGGATGACATCTGCAAGGCCCGTCTCCGCGCGCGCAACGCCGGCGGCACCCACGACTTCGCCGCATCCGACGCGGAGTTCGATCTCATCACCAGCTACTCCACCTTCCGAAGCGGAGGGTTTCAGGACTGCGCGCGACTAGCATCGGCGTGCCGATGACGCGCAAATGGCGCAAACATCCGTGTTGTGACGACGAGCCTCGGTCAGCTCGCCACAATATCGCTCCTTGTTCGCCAGAAGGTCCTACGATGCCACCCTGTCGTTCCTGATCGGCAGGCCGAGCTGGCCAGCGGCGGTCAGCTCGCCGAGCGTGGTCCGGCCGTCACGCGCGCATTTGATGATGTGCTCGGCGATAAGTTTGCGCACCGCATGGCTCTCGCCTTCTGCGACCGTCTCGCAGACACGTTCCAGCGCGACTTCCATGTTGGCGAGCGTACGCGAGTCGAATGCTCCCTCGATTAACATTGGTTCCTCCCTACGCATAACAAACACGAGATCAACAGGGGCGAGCCACTGCGTCACTCACCTATGATAATCGACGACTGCGCGCGATCATATGATTTTGAACTTGCGATCGTGATAGTCTTAGGAATTTGAACGACAGAGGTGCCGGAATACGTTTCGCGCCTGCGGTAGAGCGGCAAACGCGCGGCAGCGCGGAACCAACGGCGCTGTACGGCGTCCTTCCCTCAAGTACCCTTCGCGGCGTCGGCCGCGCGCCATCCGTGGCTTCTGCGAAAGCCGCGACAGATTGGCGGAGCTTGGGTTCGCCATGCCGCATTATCATTTCGACCTGGTCAGCACTGACCATACAACCGACGTCAGCGACGCGGTGCTCGAGGGCGACGATGTCGCTGGAAAGGTCGGGCTCGAGCTGGCGCATCAGGTGCGCGGGGGCCGCCCCGAATTGATCGGCCAGGGCTACGAGATCCTGGTCAGGAACCAGAGCGGCGACGAGATCGTGCGCATTCCGATCGACCAAATTCCGACAGACGGCAACGATCAATAGCCGCTACGAGCGTGCCCCGTTCTGCCGCGCATGCGAGCACCGGCCGCCGGTCGACACAGCCCATTGAAAATCAACGATTTTGCTGCGCCGTCCAATTGACGCTCGGGCACGGAGCGAGCATTTTCGGCCGCTTCACACCGGTCCGGGCCTGCCGAGGGCCGCGGGCAATGAAAGGACGTCCTGATGGCAACGACGACGGCGGAGCTCGAGGCGCTGCTGGTGCAGCGATCGCTGACCGATGCGCAGCTCGTGGCGGCGGCGGACAAGGCTTCGGAGTTCCGCATCTTGCCCGAGGCCACCGTGCTAAAGATCGGCGGCCAGAGCGTGATCGATCGCGGCCGTGCCGCGGTCTATCCGCTGGTCGAGGAGATCGTGGCCGCGCGCAAGCAGCACAAGCTGCTGATTGGCACTGGCGCGGGAACGCGGGCGCGGCATCTCTATTCGATCGCGGCCGGCCTCGGCCTGCCCGCGGGCGTGCTGTCGCAGCTCGGCGCCTCCGTCGCGGACCAGAACGCAGTCATGCTTGGACAGCTGCTCGCCAAGCATGGCATCTCCGCCGTGGACAGCGCCGGCCTGTCGGCCGTGCCGCTCTATCTCGCCGAGGTCAATGCGGTGGTGTTCAGCGGCATGCCGCCCTACGGCCTGTGGATGCGGCCCGCGCCGGAAGGCGTGATTCCGCCCTACCGCACCGATGCCGGCTGCTTCCTGGTCGCCGAGCAGTTCGGCTGCAAGGCGATGATCTATGTGAAGGACGAGAACGGCCTCTACACCGCGAACCCGAAAACCGCTGATAACGCCACCTTCATCCCGAAGATTTCGGTGGAGGAGATGAAGGCGAAGGGCCTGGCGGACTCGGTGCTCGAATTCCCGATGCTGGATCTGCTCAAATCCGCGCGCAATGTCCGCGAGGTGCAGATCGTCAACGGGCTCGTGCCGGGTAACCTGACCCGCGCGCTCGCCGGCGAGCATGTCGGCACCATCGTCACCGCGAGCTGAGAGACCATCGCATGACCGAGTCCAAGCATCACATCAAGCACGTCGCCTCGCCGCTCGCGCGCCAGACCCTGCTCGACGGCTCCCTCACCCGGCCGGTCGCAGGAGTCCGTCCGATCCCGCTGCTGCCATGGCTGCAGGTGATCAAGATCGGCGGTCGCGCCATCATGGATCGCGGCGCCGAGGCCATCCTCCCGGTGGTCGATGAGCTGCGCAGGCTGCTGCCCGAGCATCGCATGCTGATCCTGACCGGCGCCGGCATCCGCGCCCGTCATCTCTACGGCGTCGGCCTCGATCTCGGCTTGCCGGTCGGATCGCTGGCGCCGCTCGCGGCCAGCGAAGCCGGCCAGAACGGCCATATCCTGGCCTGCCTGCTGGCGCCCGACGGCGTTTCCTATGTCGAGCATCCGACCATCGCCAACCAGCTCGCCATCCATCTCAACGCGTCGCGCGCGGTGGTCGGCAGTGCCTTCCCGCCCTATCACCACCACGAATTCCCGACGTCGCGAATCCCGACGCACCGCGCCGACACCGGCGCCTTCCTGATCGCGGATGCGCTCGGCGCCGCCGGCCTCACCATCGTCGAGGACGTCGATGGCGTGTACACCGCCGATCCCAGGGGTGATGACGGTGACAAGGCCAAGCTGCTGCGCGACACCGATGTCGCGGAGCTTGCGACGCTGAAGGGCACGCTGCCGTTCGACCGCACGCTGCTCGAAGTGATGGCAAATGCCCGCCACATCGCACGCGTGCAGATCGTGAACGGGCTGGTGCCGGGCCGCCTGACCGCAGCGCTGCGCGGCCAGCATGTCGGTTCGATCATTCGCACCGGTGCGAAGGCGGAGTGAACGCAGGTCTTGTCGTCTTGCCGAGCTACGGCTGATCGCCGCCCGCCGTCACGGCTGCGATCTCGGCCTTCTTGCCGTGCCGCCTGAGCGCATGGCGGCGCCAGAGCGAGCCTGATGTCAGCACGAGCAGCGCGCCGATCACCGAGGCCAGCGTCTCCATCAGATCGAAGTCGACGCTGAATTGACCGCTGCTGGCGAACAGGCCGGATGCGGCGTCGACGTTCCAGACCATGTGGCCGCTGAGCAGCGTGTGCAGCAGCGGCTCGACCGCGGGATCGCTGGCGATCACGTCGCCCGCAATCCAGCCGAGCAGCATCGCCCCTAACCAGACCAGGATCGGGAAACGGTCGAGCACCAGCATGATCAGCGCCGCGCCTGCGATGATCATGGGAATGCTGATGGCGAGCCCGAGGATCAGCAGCGAGAGCTGGCCGTTCGCGGCCGCCGCCACCGCGATCACATTGTCCAGGCTCATGACGATGTCGGCGATGACGACGATCCGGATCGCGTGCCACAGCGTGGTGCCCGCGGTGATCTCGTCGCCCTCGTCCTCGGGCACCAGAAGCTTGGCAGCGATGACCAGCAGCGCGAGGCCGCCGAGCAGCTTCAGATAGGGAAGCTCCATCAGCTCGGCGACGATGCCGGTGAAGGCGATCAGCAGCACCACGGCGATGCCGGCGCCGATCACCATGCCCCAGAGCCGGTGCCGGCCATGCAGGCCGCGGCACGCCATTGCGATGACGAGCGCGTTGTCGCCGGACAGCAGGACGTTGATCCAGATGATCTTGCCGACGGCGAACCAGAATGCCGGGTGCTGGATGTCGGCGTGCAGTTGCGTGAGGAAAGCGCCGAGGCTGGCGGGATCAGCGAGCTGCGACAGCCAATTCACGACTTACCTCTTCATACCCTGATGCCCTCCGCCGCGAGCGAACGGCGCGTCGCGTAGGGGGCGCGCGACCGAGCCGCGCGCCCTCAGGCCTGATCAGCCGACGATCTCGTTGCCCGCAAAGAACTGGGCGATCTCGACCGCCGCGGTCTCGGCCGCGTCGGAGCCGTGCACCGAGTTCTCGCCGATCGACTTCGCATGCGCCTTGCGAATGGTGCCGTCGGCCGCCTTCGACGGATCGGTCGCGCCCATCACGTCGCGATACTTCAAGATGGCGCCCTCGCCTTCCAGCACCTGCACGACCACCGGACCGGAGATCATGAAGTCGACCAGTTCGCCGAAGAACGGCCGCGCCTTGTGCACGGCATAGAAGGTTTCGGCCTGATCGCGGGTCATGCGAATGCGCTTCTGGGCAACGATGCGCAGACCCGCTTTCTCGATCAGGGCGTTGACCGCGCCGGTGAGGTTACGCTCGGTCGCGTCGGGCTTGATGATCGAGAAGGTGCGTTCAATCGCCATGATGTCGTCCTTGGAAGATGAGGTGGTCTTGTGAGTTGCGGGCTTATATCGGCGCTGCCGGACCTCCGCAAGCGATCCCGTCCCGGTCCCTTTACCGCCGCCTTACGACGATTTCACGATTCTGAACCCTGTCTGAAGGCGCTGTCGGCCCAGCGTTCAGCTCGACGGCGCTAGCTTTGGCTTGCCTCGGGCGATCTCCGCCGCTTCGGGACGGCGATCTCCCAAGCTTCAGGCGTCATTTAGTGTAAGCGCTGCAAGCGCCAAAATGCAGGAGACGATCATGTTGCGCAAACTCTCTCTCGTTGCGGTTGCCGTTGCATCCTTGGGTGCCGCATTGGTGCCGAGTGCCGCCTCGGCTCATTGGCATGGCGGTTGGGGCGGCTGGCACGGCGGCTTTGGATATGGCGGCTGGCATCGGCCGTTCTACGGACCGCGCGTCTATGTCGGCGGCCCCGCTTATGCCTACGGCTATGGCGGCTGCTATGTGCGGCGCCTGGTTCCGACGCCCTGGGGTCCGCGCTGGCGGCTGATCAACCGCTGCTATTGATCTCGCCGTCGGCGGCCCCCACGCCGACGTCGACCAAGGCCCCGGTGTCCCCGCACCGGGGCCTTTATGCACGTTCATGGCTTTTTTACTAAAAGGTCATGCAATCGGAAAGCGAGCGGAAACAAATTCGACGGGTATGACGTTGGTAGGCATCTCATTCGAGCAAAGCCTGCGGAACATGGCCATGCCAGCTTACACGTCAGATTTCGGAGAGCCGATCGATCGCAAGACCAGCCGATCGATCTGCAACGCCGTCGGCGAGCGGCTGCAGCAGAGCCTGCGGCTGGAACCGGAGCCGCTGTCGGACCATCTGCAGCATTTGATGGACGAGTTGCGCAAGCGCGACGACGCCGCGATGCGCTTCGGATAGGCTCATACGTCACAGCTGCACTGAGCGGCTGCCCTGCACAAAGCGGTTGCGTTTGGGCCCGCCTGCGGTGACAAGGCGGGCATGCTCTCCATCACCGACATCTCGATCCGCCTCGCCGGACGGCTCCTGATCGACACCAGCTCCGCGCAAATCGTGCCCGGCGCCCGGGTCGGGCTGGTCGGCCGCAACGGCACCGGCAAATCGACCCTGTTCAAGGCGATCCGTGGCGAGCTGGCGCTGGAAGGCGGCAGCATCAGCCTGCCGCCGCGCTGGCGAGTCGGCAGCCTGGCGCAGGAGGCGCCGAACGGACCGGACAGCCTGATCGATGTCGTGCTCAGGGCGGACCTCGAGCGCGACGCGCTGCTGCGCGAGGCCGATCATGCCACCGATCCGCATCGGATTGCCGAGATCCAGACCCGGCTGGTCGATATCGACGCCCATTCGGCGCCGGCGCGCGCCGCCGCCATCCTGAACGGCCTCGGCTTCTCGGCAGCGGACCAGCTGCGTCCCTGCGCGGAATTTTCCGGCGGCTGGCGGATGCGGGTGGCGCTTGCCGCGACGCTGTTTGCCGCGCCCGATCTGTTGCTCCTGGACGAGCCGACCAACTATCTCGACCTCGAGGGCACGCTATGGCTGGAGGATCACCTCGCGCATTATCCGCGCACGGTGATCGTGATCAGCCATGACCGCGACCTGCTCGAAACGTCCGTCGACCAGATCCTGCATCTCGACCGCGGCAAGCTGACGCTGTACCGCGGCAGCTATTCCTCGTTCGAGGAGCAGCGCGCCACCCGCGAGATGCTCGACGCCAAGGCGGTCAAGCGCCAGGAAGCGGAGCGGCAGCGGCTGCAGGATTTCGTGAATCGCTTCAAGGCCAAGGCCTCCAAAGCGCGCCAGGCGCAATCTCGCGTGAAAATGCTGGAGCGGATGAAGCCGATCACGGCGCTGGTGACGCAGGACGTGCGCGAGATCAGCTTTCCCGTGCCAGACAAGATCTTGTCGCCGCCGATCATCGCGGTCGACAATGTGTCCGTCGGTTACGATCCGGCGCAGCCGGTGCTCAACAAGGTCACCTTGCGCCTGGACAATGACGATCGCGTCGCATTGCTCGGCGCCAACGGCAACGGCAAGTCGACCTTGGTGAAGCTGCTCGCCGGACGGCTGGCGCCGTTCTCCGGCAAACTCACCCGCGCCGACAAGCTGTCGATCGCCTATTTCGCCCAGCACCAGCTCGACGAGCTCGACGAGAGCGGATCGCCGTACACGCATGTGCGCAGGCTGATGCCGGAGGCGCCGGAATCGAAGGTGCGCGCCCGTGCCGGTGCGATCGGTTTCTCGGGGAAAGCGGCCGATACGGGGGTGAAGAGTCTGTCGGGCGGCGAGAAAGCGCGGCTGCTGCTTGGTCTCGCCACTTTCTTCGGCCCCAACATGATCATTCTCGACGAGCCGACCAACCATCTCGACATCGACAGCCGCGCGGCGCTGGCGGAAGCCATCAACGAATTCCCAGGTGCGGTGATCATGGTGTCGCATGATCGCTATCTGATCGAGGCCTGCGCCGACCAGCTCTGGGTGGTCGCCGATCGCGCCGTGAAGACGTTCGACGGCGATCTCGACGATTACCGGCGCCTGGTGCTGTCGTCGCGCAACGGCTCATCCGAGCGCGAGACCGAGCGGCCACGGCCGGCCGAGAAGCAGGCCCCACGCGGCGAGAGGCGCGGCTCGCTGAAACAGAAGATCGCGGCGGCCGAAGCCGAGATCGAGCGCATCACCGACATCATCGCCAAGATCGACGCCGCGCTGTCGCTACCCGACATCTTCGCCCGCGATCCGAAGCAGGCAGCACAGCTGTCGAAGGCGCGCGCCAATGCCACTGATGCGCTACAGCGCGCGGAGGAGCAATGGCTCGAAGCCAGCGCGCAGCACGATGAGGCGACCGGCTGACGCAATCGGCGTCGATAGCAATGGAGAATTGTGCGAGCTACGCGGCGATCAGGTCGCCGCGTGCCTCTTCTTGCCCTTCGGCTTGGCGACCTTCGGCGGCGGACCGGCGTCGGGCGCCTTCTCGACCGAGGTCAGCCGTCCGCCGGTGAAGGTGTAGATGCCGGCCCGCGCGCCGTGCAGCCAGGTCACCGTGGCCACGCGCAAATCGCCGCCGCCGGAGACGTTGACGCTGTCGGGCGCGCCGATGCCGCGCACCACGTCACATTCGGTGTGGCCGAGCGCAACCGAACCGACTACGGCAGGCGGCGGCGCGCCAGCGGCGTTGCTCGACGCGTTAGCGTCTGCCGGACCTTCCGGAGGCGACATGCCGGGACAGCCGCCCTCGGCGCTGACGAGATCATCAGGCGTGATCGGCTTGTCCGGCGTCAGCGGCGGCGTGTCGATCGAGACGTTGCGGATGAAGAGACGTCCCGGCCGCGAGAACCATTCTTGATCCTTCATGGAGAACATGTCGGCCGCTCCGGAACAGCCTGCTAGAGCCGACGTGAGCACGAGGAGCGCGAGGACACGCGTAAGCTTTTCGTTGGGATCTCGCACGATGAACCTTACTGGATTGTGACTTCAAAGCTGCGGCAGCCGGATTCGCCTCCAAAGCGGGCGATTTTATCGTCTGGTCCCACCACCACTTTGCGGCACGACCGTGGCCTTGCCAATTGGCGCGCCCGGATAACGACAAATTATCATTAATTGCAAGCAATCACCAAGGTTTAAGGCCGCGCTGCGGCGCTACTGCCGGCGCTGCCAGCGGCCACGCTCGTCGGCCTGCCAATAGGTGACCTCGAAACCGCGCCTCTTGCAGTCGGTCCACGCCGCGCGCGCAACGGCGAGCGCGTCGTCGTCATCGCCGTTGAAGACCAGCACCATCCGCTCGTAGTCAGCCGAATCGGCTGGCAGCGGCGCGTTGTCGACCAGGAATCGCACCTGCGCTCCGTTCGGATTGCCGTCCTCGATAGCGAGCACGATCGGCTGGTCGGCCACATCGGCCACGCGCCAAGTGGCGTGCGGCAGAAACAAATCGTCACGATAGGTCCACAGATGCGCATCCAGCGCATCCGCCCGCTCCGGCGATGTCGACTGCACCACCACGCGCCAGCCGCGCTCGAGCGATTTCTCGAGCAGCGGCGGCAACACGTTCTCCAGCGACATGTTCTGCAAATGATAGAACAGAACTTCCGTCATCGGCTTATTCCGGACCGGCCTACTTCCTGGCCTCGTAGGAATCCCATACCAACCGGTCGAGCAACCGCACACCGTATCCGGAGCCCCAGCTCTGGTTGATCTCCGATTTCGGCGCGCCCATCGCGGTGCCGGCGATGTCGAGATGCGCCCACGGCACGTCATTGACGAAGCGCTGCAGGAATTGGGCGGCCGTGATCGAGCCGCCGTGGCGGCCACCGGTGTTCTTCATGTCGGCAAACTGCGAATCGACCAGCTTGTCGTATTCGGGGCCGAGCGGCATACGCCAGACCTTCTCGCCGGTCTCCTGACCGGCCTTGATCAGCCGGTCGGCCAATTCGTCATCATTGGAGAACAGGCCGGCATGCTCGGTGCCGAGCGCCACCATGATCGCGCCAGTGAGCGTCGCAAGATCGATCATGAATTTCGGCTTGAACTTGGTCGCGACGTACCAGAGCACGTCGGCGAGCACCAACCGCCCCTCGGCGTCGGTGTTGATGATTTCGATGGTCTGGCCGGACATCGAGGTCACGATGTCGCCCGGACGCTGGGCATTGCCGTCGGGCATGTTCTCGACCAGGCCGATGGCGCCGACCACGTTGACCTTGGCCTTGCGCGCCGCCAGTGCATGCATCAACCCGACGACGCAGGCCGCCCCGCCCATGTCGCCTTTCATGTCTTCCATGGAGCCCGCCGGCTTGATCGAGATGCCGCCGGTATCGAAGCACACGCCCTTGCCGATGAATGCCACCGGCTGCTCGCCGCGCTTGCCGCCATTGTATCGCATGACAACGGTGCGGCTCGGTCGGGCCGAACCCTGGCCGACACCGAGAAGCGCGCCCATGCCGAGCTTCTTCATCGCGGGAACGTCGAGGATCTCGACCACGACGCCGAGCTTGCGTAAGGCGCTCGCGCGCTTGGCGAACTCCTCCGGATACAGCACGTTCGGCGGCTCGTTGACGAGGTCGCGCGCGATCACGACGCCATCGGTCAGATGGGCGCGCGGCGCGAACGCTTTCTTGGCAGCGGCCGGATCCGCCGCCGCCAGGGCGATGTCGGCGCGGATGCCGCCCTCCTCGTCCTTCTTCTTGGTCTTGTAACGATCGAAGCGGTAAGCTCGGAGCTTCAGTCCGGCGCCCAGCGCGCTGACCTGCTCCGGCGTCATGGCCGCCTCGGGCAACTCGGCCAGAACTGTAACCGCTTCGCTCGCCGAATGCAGGCGTCCTGCTAACGTACCGCCATATTTGAGGAAATCGCGATCCTTGAGGTCCTTGCCCTTGCCGATTCCAATCACCATCAAACGCTGAATCTCGATTCCTTCTGGCGCGAGGAGGTCGAGCACTGCGCCATCCTTGCCCTTGAACTGTGCCGCTGCCGCGGCGCGCTTGATGAGATCGGATGCGCTGTTCAGCGCCTTGAGGCTGGCCGGCCCAATTCGCAGATTATCGTCGCAAAACACCGCCAGGATGCCGCGCGGTGGAGCAGACAACGGAACGAAACCGACCTTGACGGCGTCGGGCATCAAACGACCTCCAAAATGCAACACGCGCCCCCGAATACTCCCCCTGGAGTCATGTCCGTGAGGCGCGGCGGCAACGTTATGAAACGCATGTCGTGCCACTATGGCCCGCCTGCCCCGGTGCTGCCAAGCGTCCCGTGGCCCGAGCGCCACATCAGTTAAATTTTAACCATAATTTTAGCGTGCCACGTCACAGCCATTTTGTTGACGGATCAAAGGGATGGTAGTGAGTAGATCAGCCGTCGGAAGGTCAATGTGCCAGCAACCCAGGGGACCCGTTTCAGGGGTGGTTGCAGCGCTGCTCCGGGTGGGCGCTGGGCGGGGATCGTGCGGTAACGATGGGGTCGATTGACAGGTATATCTTTCGCACGACGTTGACGTCGTTCGCGATGGTCCTGATCAGCCTCACCGGCGTGATCTGGATTACGCAGGCGTTGCGCGGCATCGACCTGATGACGAGCCAGGGCCAGACCATCGTCACCTTCCTTGGCATCACCAGCCTCGTCATTCCGTCGCTGATCGGCGTGATCGCGCCGATCGCGGTGATGATCTCGATCTCGCATACGTTGAACAAGCTCGCGACCGATTCCGAGATCATCGTCATGAACGCCGCCGGCATGTCGCCGATCCGGCTGTTTCTTCCGTTCGTCTACGCAACCTGCGTGGTCGCCGCGCTGGTGACCGTGATCTCCGCCTATATCGCGCCCGACGGTCTGCGCCGGATCAAGCAATGGGACGCCGAGATCACCGCCGACGTGCTGGCGAACATCCTGCAGCCGGGCAGCTTCAAGCAGCTCGATCAGGACCTGACGATCCGCATCCGCGAGCGCAAGCCGGGCGGTGAGCTCGCCGGGATCATGATCGACGACCGCCGCGACCCGAAAGAGCGCAATACGATCATCGCCGACCACGGCACCGTGGTGAAGAACGCCGACGGCTCGTTCCTGGTGCTCGAGGACGGCAATCTCGAGCGCTTCGAGGTCGGCAAGCGCGAGCCGACCATGGTCGCGTTCGCCCGCTACGCGTTCGACATGTCGAAATTCTCCAGCTCAGGCCATGACGTCGCGCTCGGAATTCGCGAGCGTTATTTGTGGGAGCTGCTCTCTCCGGACGAGAACGACCCGATCTACAAGCAGATTCCGGGGCAATTCCGCCAGGAATTGCACGATCGCTTTATGGCCCCGGTCTATCCCTTCGCCTTCGCCGCGCTGACCTTCGCCTTTCTGGGCGCGCCGCGCACCACCCGGCAGAGCCGTAATTTTTCGATGGGCAGCGCCATCCTGACGGTGTTCGGCGTGCGCATGGCCGGGTTTGCCTGCTCGGTGATGACCGTCAAGACCCCCATTGCCGCGCTGGTGCAGTATGTCATGCTGTTCGGCGTGATCGGCCTGTCCATCTGGATCATTGTCGGCGGTGTCGTGGTCGAGCCGCCGGCGGCGCTGATGGAGGCGATCAACCGTTCCAATGCGCGTCTGGCGCGGCTGTTCAGAAGGCCTGCCACCGCATGAACATGGTCACCAATACTCTCGGGCGCTATTTCGCCGGGCGCTTCCTGATCTCGGCGATCGGCGTGTTCGCGAGCATCTTCGTCCTGCTCGTGCTCGTCGACTACATCGAGATGGTGCGCAAGACCTCAGGGCTCGTCTCGGCCTCGGCGCTGATGGTGGCGGAGACGTCGCTATTCCGGGTGCCGCAGCTGCTCGAGAAGATGATGCCGTTCTGCGTCCTGATCGGCGCCATGACCTGCTATCTCGCCCTGTCGCGGCGGCTCGAGCTCGTGGTCGCGCGCGCCGCCGGCGTGTCGGCCTGGCAGTTTATTGCGCCGGCGCTCGCCAGCGCGATCATGCTCGGCTTTCTGGCGACGGTGGCCTACAATCCGATGTCCGCGAATTTGCGGGAGCTGTCGAAAAAGATGGAAGCCGAGCTGTTCGGCTCGGCGCCCGGCGGCGGCGTTCAGGACGCCTCCGGCTTCTGGCTCAACCAGATCACCCCTGACGGCCAGGTCATCATCAACGCCGCGCGCAGCGAGCAGCAGGGCGTCCGGCTTACCGGCCTGACCCTGTTCCGGATTCGATGCCGGAGAATCAATTCAAGGAGCGGATCGAGGCACGCGAGGCCGCGCTCGAGGAAGGGCGCTGGGTGTTCAGGACCGTGCGCCGATTCTCCCTCAATGCCCCCCCGATTGACCAGGACACCTTCGTGGTGCCGACCACTCTGACCCCCGCCCAGGTCCGCAACAGCTTCTCGACCCCCGAAACTGTGTCGTTTTGGCAACTTCCGAGCTACATCCGTTCGTCGGAGAGCTCAGGCTTCGCGACCGCGGGCTATCGTCTGCAGTATCATAAGCTGATCGCGCAGCCATTTTTGCTGGCTGCGATGGTCATGCTGGCCGCGTCCGTCAGCTTGCGGTTCTTCCGGATGGGCGGCGTGCAAAAGATGGTTTTAAGTGGCGTGGGCGCAGGGTTTCTGCTCTACGTTCTGTCGAAAGTGACTGAGGATTTGAGCAAGGCTGAGTTGATGAATCCGATCGCTGCCGCGTGGTTGCCGGTGTTCGTCGGCGGCCTCACCGGTTTTTTGGCCTTGCTCTACCAGGAGGACGGTTAGTGTCTGTCGTCGCCGTCCGTCAGCGGAACAGCGCCGTGGCCCGGCAGCGCGCAACTGTGCGCCAGCTGTGCTTGCGTGCGTCCGCTGTCATGCGTCCCCTGCTCGCCCTCGCGCTGATGCTCGCGGGAGCGACCCTGCTTGGCCTTGCGACGACAGCGCCTGCGACGGCCCAGGGCTTCACCTACAACCAGCGTCCGCCGAAGGCGAAGCCGCCGCGGGTGGCCAACGACAACCAGATGCTGGTCCAGGCGGTCGAGGTCGATTACGACTACAATAACTCGCGCGTGCTGGCGGTCGGCAACGTGCAGATGTTCTACAACGGCACGTCGGTCGAAGCCGACAAGGTGATCTACGATCAGAAGACCAAGCGGCTGCACGCCGAAGGCAACGTCCGCCTGACGGACGCCGACGGCAAAATCACCTACGCCAACAGCCTCGATTTGTCGGACGATTACCGCGACGGCTTTGTCGATTCGCTGCGCGTCGACACCGAAGACCAGACCCGGATGGCGGCGACCCGTGCCGACCGTTCGAGCGGCAATTACACGGTGTTCGAAAACGGCGTCTATACCGCCTGCGCGCCATGTAAGGACGATCCGAAGAAGCCACCCCTCTGGCAGGTCAAGGGTGCCCGCATCATCCACGACCAGAAGGAGAAGATGCTCTATTTCGAGAGTGGCCAGCTCGAATTCCTGGGCGTCCCGATGGCCTATATCCCGTATTTCTCGACGCCCGACCCGACGGTGAAGCGCAAGAGCGGCTTCCTGATGCCGGGCTATGTCGGAACGAACAGCACCGGCATCGGCGTCGAGGTGCCCTACTTCTGGGCAATTGCCCCCGATTACGACGCGACCTTCACGCCCCGCTTCACCACCCAGCAGGGCGTGCTGATGCAGGCCGAATTCCGCCAGCGCCTGACCGATGGTGCCTATCAGGTCCGCCTCTACGGCATCGATCAGCTCGATCCCGGCGCCTATGCCGGCCAGCCCGGCGATCGCCAGTTCCGCGGCGGCTTCGAGACCAAAGGCGAGTTCGCCGTCAACGACAAATGGGTCGTTGGCTGGGAAGGCGTGATGCTGACCGACTACTACTTCATGTCGGACTATCGGCTGTCGCAGTTCAAGGATCCTTACGCCGCGCTCATGAACCTGCCGACCGAAGCGGTTTCGCAGCTCTATCTGACCGGCGTCGGCAACCGCAGCTTCTTCGACGTTCGTACGATGTATTACCTGAGCTTCTCGGGTAACCAGCAGCAGGTGCCGGTAGTGTATCCGGTGCTCGACTACTCGAACGTGCTCAACTACCCGGTGTTCGGCGGCGAGTTCAGCTACAAGACCAACTTCGTCAACCTGACCCGCAATGACGCGGTGTTCGATCCGATCACCACCACGGCCAGCACCAGCGGCCTGTGCGCCTTGGCCTCCGCCGATCCGCTGGCGCGGATGCCGTCGCAGTGCCTGCTGCGCGGCATGCCCGGAACCTATACGCGGCTGACGGCGGAAGCACAGTGGCGGCGCTCGTACACCGACTCGATCGGCCAGATCTGGACGCCGTTCGCGAGCATACGCGCCGACGCGATCAACGCCGATATCTCTAACCAGCCGGGCGTCTCGAACTTCCTGCCGACCGGCGATACCCAGGCGCTGCGGGTGATGCCGACGGTGGGCCTGGAATATCGCTATCCGTTCATCAACGTGCAGCCGTGGGGGACCACGACGCTCGAGCCGATCGCGCAGGTCATCATCCGCCCGAACGAAAGCTATGCGGGCAAGCTGCCGAACGAAGATGCGCAGAGCATGGTGTTCGACACCTCGAACCTGTTCAGCGTCGACAAGTTTTCCGGTTACGACCGCGTCGAGGGCGGTGGCCGCGCCAATGTCGGCGTCCAGGCCACTACGCAGTTCGATCACGGCGGCACCGTCAAGACGCTGTTCGGGCAGTCCTACCAACTGTTCGGGCTGAACTCCTTCGCGGTCCAGGACGTCACGAACACCGCCGTGGATTCCGGCCTGCAGCGCGCCGCCTCCGATTACGTCGCCAGCGTCGATTATTCGCCGAACCGCACCTACACGTTCAGCGTGCGCTCGCGCTTCGACCAGCAGACATGGGAAGTGCAGCGTTTCGAAGCCGAGGCCAAGGCCAACTTCGATCGCTGGTCGGTCGGGGTGACCTACGGTGATTATGCGGCACAGCCCGATCTCGGCTACCTGACGCGCCGCGAGGGCATCCTGGGTTCCGGTTCCCTCAAGATTACGAACAACTGGGTGCTGTCGGGCGCGGCGCGCTGGGATCTCGAGGCAAACAAGATCAATCAATATGTGATTGGCGCCGGCTATGTGGACGATTGTTTCGTGCTGGCCGCCAACTACGTGAAGTCCTATAGTTATACGGCAGGCGCGACGGCCCCGGTGCTGAACAACACGTTCATGCTTCAGATCGGCCTTCGGACGCTTGCCAATACCAGCGTAGGATTCTAACAGCGCGCCGCCGGCCCCGCCGGCGCTCCAGGTCGGGAAGCCCCGCGGCGCGGCTTCGATTTGGATTCATTGCGAGCGGCGAAGCTTAGTCATGATCATTCGGTTCCCTCTCGGCCTTAGGGCGCTCGCCCTGGGCTGTCTTGCAGCTTTGAGCTTCACTGCCGGCGTGCCGTCGGTCCATGCCCAGAGCATCGTCGTCATGGTCAATGGCGAGCCGATCACCGACTACGACGTCGAGCAACGCAGCAAGCTCGACTTCCTCAGCACGCATAAGCAGTCGAACCGCCAGGAAGTCCTCAACGAGTTGATCGACGAGAAGGTGAAGATCAAGGAGGGCAAGAAGTACGGCGTCGATCCGACCGGCTCCGACATCGATGAAGCTTTTGCCGGCATGGGCTCGCGCATGCACATCAACTCCGATCAACTCGCCAAGTCTCTCGAGAGCCAGGGCATCCGGCCGGAGACGCTGAAGGGCCGCATCAGGGCCGAGATGGTGTGGACCAGCCTGGTGCGCGGCCGCTACAAAGACCGGCTGCTGGTTTCCGACAAGGACGTGGCCGCCGCCGTCGCCGCCGCCGGCGGCGACACCCAGGAGCAGGGACAGGCTTACGAGTACAAGATGCAGCCGGTCGTCCTGATCGTCCCGAATCCGTCAGACCAGGCCTCCATGGAGTTTCGACACAAGGAAGCCGAAGCGTTGCGCGCGCGAATCCAGAGTTGCGCCGAGGCCAACAGCATCCTGCGAACCACCGCGAACGCCGTGATCAAGGAGACCGTGGTCAAGACCTCCGCGGACGTTCCACCGGTCCTGCGCAAGTTGCTCGACGACACGCCGATCGGTCATCTGACGCCCCCGGAAGCGACCAAGCAGGGCATCCAGATGGTCGCCCTGTGCGCGCGCAATCCGACCACGATCGACACGCCGAAGAAGCGTGAGATCAAGGAACAGATGTACAACAAGAAATACGAGGCGACATCGAAGGCCTATCTGGACGAGGTCCGCAAGGCCGCGATGATCGAATACCCGACGCGGTGACGATGAAGCTGCTTTGATTTCGGCGTTCGCAGGATGAATGACCGCTGCAGATGATGCGAACGCCGCAACCGGAGCACCTGACGATGTCTCAAGAACAAGCCAAGGGTGCTGCCAAGCACGGTGTTAAGCCCTTGGCACTGACATTGGGCGAGCCGGCCGGCATCGGCCCGGATGTCACGCTGCAGGCCTGGCAGCGTCGCGACGCGCTCAACCTTCCCGCCTTCTATCTGCTGGGCGATCCCGACCTGCTGAGGCAACGCGCCAAGCTTCTCGGCCTCGACATTCCGATCGCCGAGGTCGCGCCCGATCAGGCCATTGCACGTTTTGCCGACGCGCTGCCGGTGGTGCCAACCGCCGATCGCGCGACCGCCCTTCCCGGCCGACCCGATCTCTCCAGCGCTCAGGCCGTGATCGGCTCGATCGAACAGGCCGTCGCTGACGTCCGCGAGGGACGCGCGAGTGCCGTCGTTACCAATCCGCTCGCCAAGAGCGTGCTCACTCGCGCGGGCTTCAAACATCCCGGCCACACCGAATTCCTGGCCGAGCTTGCCGCCGAGGACGGCCGCGTGCCGCAGCCGGTGATGATGCTGTGGTCACCCATGCTCGCGGTGGTGCCGGTGACGATCCATGTGCCGCTGCGCGAGGCGATCGCGCAATTGTCGAGCCCGCTGATCACCTCGACGGCGCGCATTGTCGCGGCGAGCCTGCGGCGACATTTCGGCTTGGCGCGGCCGCGGCTTGCGATCTCCGGCCTCAATCCGCATGCCGGCGAGCACGGCACGATGGGCACCGAGGACGACCACATCATCGAACCCGCGATCGCAACGCTGCGCAACGAGGGCCTCGACGTGCGCGGGCCGCTGCCGGCCGACACCATGTTCCACGCGGCGGCGCGCGCGACTTACGACTGCGCGCTGTGCATGTATCACGACCAGGCGCTGATTCCGATCAAGACGCTGGCGTTCGACGACGGCGTCAACGTCACGCTCGGGCTGCCGTTCATCCGCACCTCGCCCGATCATGGCACGGCGTTCGACATCGCGGGCTCCGGCCGCGCCAACCCGGCGAGCCTCGTCGCCGCATTGAAGCTCGCCGCACGGATGGCGGCTTCATCCTCCTCCTCATCATGAGCGCGATCGACGACCTGCCGCCGCTGCGCGAGGTCATCCGCGAGCACGCGCTGTCGGCACGCAAATCGCTCGGCCAGAACTTTCTGCTCGACCTCAATCTGACCGCGCGCATCGCGCGCGCCGCAGGCTCGCTCGAGGACGCGACGGTGGTCGAGATCGGCCCCGGCCCGGGCGGCCTGACGCGCGCGCTGCTGGCGCTCGGCGCCCGCCACGTCATCGCGATCGAGCATGACGAGCGCGCGATCCCCGCGTTGCGTGCGATTTCCGATCGCTATCCGGGGCGGCTGGAGATCGTCTGCACCGATGCGCGGACCTTCGATCCCAGACCCTATCTCGGCAATGGCAAAGCCAAGATCGTCGCCAACCTGCCCTACAACATCGCGACCGCCTTGCTCGTCGGCTGGCTGTCGATCGAGCCCTGGCCGCCCTGGTACGAGATGATGGTCCTGATGTTCCAGCGCGAAGTGGCCGAGCGCATCGTCGCGCGCGAGAACGAGGAGGCCTATGGGCGGCTCGGCGTGCTCGCCAACTGGCGCTGCGAGACCAAGATCCTGTTCGATATCTCGCCGTCCGCCTTCGTGCCGCCGCCCAAGGTCACCTCCTCGGTGGTGCGGCTGGTGCCGCGCGCCGCACCCGAAGCCTGCGATCGCCGCGCGCTGGAGCAGGTCTCGGCCGCGGCCTTCGGACAGCGCCGCAAGATGCTGCGGCAGAGCCTGAAATCACTGCCCGCCGATCCCGCGCGGCTCGCAGCCGCCGCCGATGTCGAGCCGACGCGGCGCGCCGAAACCGTGCCGATCTCGGGCTTTGTTGCCATGGCGCGTGAATTGACCAATAGTCGCGCCGAAAACATCGCGCCCTCCTCCGACTGACGAACATCATAAAGGGAGACACTGAATGGCATTGATGCGTCGCCAGTCGCTGGTCAAGTTCGACGCCCCGCTGTGCGAAACCATCGTCGAGACGCCGAAGCCGCAAGGGCGCGAAGTGCTGGTGCGCATCGAACGCTGCGGCCTGTGTCATTCCGACCTGCACATTCAGGATGGCTACGCCGATCTCGGCGGCGGCAAGAGGCTTGACACCACGCGCGGCATGACCCTGCCGTTCACGCTCGGCCATGAGATTGCGGGTGTCGTGGACGAGGTCGGGCCCGACGTGCCGAAGGAGTTGATCGGCGCCAAGCGCGCGGTGTTTCCCTGGATCGGCTGCGGCCAATGCCGCGACTGCCTGGCGGGCGATGAGAACCTGTGCGCCAAGCAGCGCTTCCTCGGCGTCGCGATCGACGGCGGCTTCGCGACCCATGTGCTGGTGCCTGACGCCAAATATCTGCTCGAATACGATCCGCTGCCGGTCAACCAGGCCGCGACGTTGATGTGCTCCGGCGTCACCGCCTATGGCGCGCTCAAGCGTCTGGTCGATCGGCCGCGCCAGCGCAATTTGCTGCTGATCGGCCTCGGCGGCGTGGGAATGATGGGTCTGTCATTCGCGCGGGCGATGTTCAAGCAACCGATTGCGGTGGCCGACCTCAGCGCGGCCGCGCGAGAGACGGCGCTGAAAAATGGCGCCGCGGTCGCTTACGATCCCAGCGAGACCGATGTCTTCAAGCGGATCCTGAAGGAGACCGATGGCGGCTTCGACGAGATCGTCGATTTCGCAGGCAACGAGAAGTCGATGGCGTTCGCAGTCTCGGTGCTGGCCCGCGGCGGCAAGATCGTGGTCTCCGGCCTGATGGGCGGACAGTTCACGCTGCCGATGGTGCAATGGGTCTACAAGCGCATGACCATCGAGGGCTTCATGGTCGGCACGCTCGCGGAGGCGCATGAATTGATGGCGCTTGCGCGCGCGGGCAAGATCACGCCGACGCCGATGCGGGAAGAGCCGATGGCCGATGTCCAGAAATGGATCGATGCCTTACGCGCAGGCGAAGTGGTCGGCCGCGTCGTCCTGACGAACTGAAGCGTGAAGGGTTTTTACCCGTTGTCCCCAGAACAACAGTCGGTGAGCGCCATCGATCGCGAGACAGTGGCGACCCACAATTTGCCGATTTTGCGCGCGATTTCGAGATGAAATCCTGCTTTGTTCCTATGCACGCTGTGGGGAAAATGTCGCAGTTCCACAGGAATAATGTGGGCCAGAATTAATCCGGATTTGTGGCTCATTGCGACCCAACTTGTCTCCGAGAACGCGGTGTTCGCGTGCGTACCCGGAGTCAAGAATTGGCCAGACGAACTGCAGCATTCGCATGCGCCATTCTTGCCACTCTGGTCGGAAGCGCCGTGCTGACCTTGCTGCCGCGGGTCCCGGCTGCCGCGGCGGACGACTGCCTGACCGAGCCGACCGGCGACAAGGCCGATGGCCAGCACTGGCGCTACCGCCTCGAAAGCGGCCGGCGCTGCTGGTACCTGAAGGGTTCGAGCGCAGCCGCCAAGGATAGCTCCAGGAATAACGCTGAGGACGCGGCACCGCGCCGGCCGAGCCAGGCATCCTCGGCCTGGGATTTCGTCCAGCCCGCCCTTCCGAAGCTGACGCCCCGCCGTGGCACCGGGCGCGGCGCCGCGCGTCAGCACAGAGGCGCTCGCCGCCGATGAGGCGAGCGCTGCGACAAAGCCGCAGCCCGCTGCTGCGGCAAGCTCGTTCGATGACGGCCAGCAGCATAACGCGGCTGCTGGCCCGTCATGGCAGCCGCTCGATTCAGCCGACATGAGCTCACCGGCTCCGCTGCAGCCTCGCCGCCGCCGGACGAACCGGCAGCCACCTCGGATCCCCGCTGCATCAGCACCGCCAACGGATACCCCCGTTGCCGCGCCGGTCAAACCGGTGGCACCCGTCGCACCGATCCGCAAGCTGCTGATGGTCGTGGTCGGCGCATTGTCGCTGTCGGGGCTGCTGGCGAGCGCGCTGTACCGACTGAGCAAGGTCGGCCGGCGCCGACGTCGCAACCGCAACTGGCAGCGTGCGATCACGCGCGCCCGCCGCAACCGCGACAAGCCGCGCGCGAAGTCGAAAGCAAATAGTGCATGCGGGCAGCCGCAGCGGTCGCGCCGGGAAGCGGCCGAAGCATGGCGACTGCGGCGACCGCGAAGCATGCGCCGCCGCCAATGACGCCGACGCCGGTGGCTGCAGTTGCGTCCAGGCCAACCGTCGCGACAACGCCAGCCGCCGCTGATCCCGCCGCCGAGCTGGTCGATCTGCTGGCCTCACAGCTCGCCAAGGTCACGCCGCCGCAAGCCGCCGAACCGTTGCCGGACGTCACGGCGCCTGACGCCGGCCGAGAGTGTCGACCCCGCCGCAGAGCTGGTGGACCTGCTCGGATCGCACGCGGCGAAGCGCGCCGCGCAACCGGTTGTCGACGTTGCGCCTGCATCGGCACCGTCTCGGCCTGAAGCGCCACCACCGCGACTGCCGCGCGTCGCCGACCCCGCAGCCGAGCTTGCCAATCTGCTGGAGTCCCGCTTCGCGCCACCGCCGCCATCGGCCAAGCCCGTGATGACGCCGGCAAGGCCGCAGCCGGCGACCGCGCCAGTCAAGATGGCCGCGCCAAAGGTGGTCGATCCCATTGCCGAGCTGGCAAACCTGCTCGAGGCCAAGGCGAGCGAGCGTACGGCGCGGTCCGGCAATGCCGAGCCTTTCCGTCGCAGCAGCCCGCCTCCAGCCATGCCGCCGGCAGCAAAGTCGGCCGATCCAGCGGCTGAATTGTTCGACATGCTCGAAGCCCGCGCCGCCAGGACGACACCGCCGCAAGCGCCCGCCCCCCGGCCCGTCAAGGCGGTGCAGCCGCCCGAGCCAATCAAGCCGGCGCCAGCGAGCGCCGTTGAAGCGGTCAAGCCAGCACAGCCTGACAAGGTCATGCCGCCGCGCCGAAAAAAGGTCGCACCTTCAGTCAGGATCGACAGCGCGCCGGCGAGCAGGTTGCAGCCAGCGGCGGCCGAGCCTGATCATCGCAAGGTTGATGGTTCGAAGGCCGGTAGCCCAAAGCCGGGCGTGCCCAGGAACGCCACACCCGCTATGTCCGCGGTCAAGATAGCTACGCCCAAGGCCGGCAAGAGCACGCGCCGCACGACGGACGAAGCCGCCCCGCGCCGGAGAGGCACCGAGCTGCCGCCGCTGCCTCCGGCGTTGATGCTGGAGCCTGAAAATGACGGACCGACGCCGCCGCTGGACTTCATCCCGCGTCCGCAGGCGCTGCGGCCGCGAATCCGTGATGTTCGTCAGGACGAGTCGCTGGATGGCGTCCAGGATATCCTGGCGCGGCTCGGCAAGCACAGCTGAGCGGTCAGTGTCGCTCCTGAAGTCATAGTTAGTTGGAGCACCGAGCAACCGGCGCAGTCATTGCGAGAAGTGAACGACGAACCAATTCGATATTGCGCGCGAAGAGCTGGATTGCTTCCGCCGTCGCCCTTCGGGTCATGGCGGACACGACGCTTCGCTCGCAATGACGCGTCAGGTCTCCAGTTGGCGCTGCAATTCGCGCACGAAGGTGGTGAGGCCGGTGCGCCGCTCGCGTTTCAGCCGCTCCGCCTTCAGGATCGACTGCACCTCGGCGAAGGCGTCATCGACATTGCGGTTGATGACGATGTAGTCGTATTCGGCCCAATGGCTCATCTCGTGGCTGGCGCGGCTCATGCGCGCCGCGGATCACCTCGTCGGAATCCTGCGCGCGGGTGTGCAGCCGCTGCTCCAGATCGGCCGCCGACGGCGGCAGGATGAAGACGCTGACGACATCCAGCCGCGCCTTCTCGCGCAATTGCTGCGTACCCTGCCAGTCGATGTCGAACAGCACGTCCTGGCCGGCCGACAGCGCGGCCTCCACCGGCGCGCGCGGCGTGCCATAGCGATTGTCGAACACGGTGGCCCATTCCAGCAGCTCCTGCGCGCTCCACCATCTCCTCGAACCGCGCGCGATCGACGAACTGATAGTCGCGCCCATCGACTGCTCGCCGGGACGCATCGGCGCGCGTCGTCGCCGACACCGACATGCGCAGGCCCGGCATGCGCTCGATCAAAAGCCGCGACAGCGTGGTCTTGCCCGCGCCAGACGGCGAGGACAGCACGAACATCAGTCCGCGCCGCTCGACCCCATCGAGGCTTCCATCGTGAGCCGCTCATCGATCACTCCAGATTCTGAACCTGCTCGCGGAACTGCTCGACCACCGTCTTCAATTCGAGACCGATATTGGTCAGCTCGATGTCGTTCGATTTCGAGCAGCAGGTGTTGACCTCGCGATGAAACTCCTGCGCCAGGAAATCGAGCCGGCGGCCGACCGGGCCGCCCTTCGCAGCATGTCGCGGGCCTGCGCGATGTGGGAGGCGATGCGGTCGAGTTCCTCGCGCACGTCGGCCTTGGCTGCGATCAAGAGCGCCTCCTGCGCCAGCCGGTCGGGATCGAAGCGGTCGGACGTCTCCAGCAGTGCGGCGACCTGTTCGGCGAGCCGGGCCTTGATCGCCTCCGGCTTGCGGCCGGGCGAGGCCTCGGCGCGCCTCGACAGCGCCTCGATCTCGCCGATGCGCAGGCCCAGAACCTGGCCCAGCGTCTCGCCTTCGCGCCGGCGCATCTCGATGAGGCTTTTCAGCGCCGTCTCGAAGGCGGCGGTAACCGCGTCCTTGGCAGCCTTGTCCTCGGTCTCGTCACTTTCGGGTTCGACCATCTCGATCACGCCCTTGATCGCCAGCAGCCCGTCGATGCTCGGCGCCACCGCGTCGATCTTGCCCGCCGAGTGCGTCGCGACCTCGACGATGGAGGCGAGCACCTCCTCATTGACACGCACGGTCGAGCCGGCATCGCCGCGCTTGACGGTCAGGTTGGCATAGACGGTGCCGCGCGACAAAAGCTCGGCGCCGCGCTTCTTGGCGAACGCCTCGACCTCGTCCCAGCCCTGCGGCAGCCGCAGGCGCAGATCCAATCCCTTGGCATTGACCGATTTCAACTCCCACTCGAACGCGTAGGGCCCGCTCGTCCCGTGGCTTCGGGCAAAGCCGGTCATGCTCGACAGCGCCATCGTCTAATTTTCTCCGGCAGAACAAGAATGAGCAACAGATTCGCCGCCGCTCAAAAGCGCGCGAACCTTAAGACCTTTTCCGCAAATGTTAAGTCCGGTTCTGCGATACCGGACACGCGTTCCGATTATTGCTGAACAGGCGATGCAGACGGCACCGCTTGCGCCGCGCCCGGCCTGCCCGCGTTCGCCGGCGCCCGGCCAGCCGGCTTCCTTGCTGGGGCCGGCGGCTTGGGCGTGGAGGCCGCGGCGGCCGGATCGGCGACGGCATTCGGCGCGGGCAGGGCGTCTCGTCCGGCTCGACCGTGTCATTCTGGGTTTGCTTCTCCATCGCCCGCAGCTTAGCGACATTCTTCTGATGCTCGCCATAAGTCTCGGTGAAGGCATGGCCGCCGCAGCCATCGGCAACGAAATAGAGATCGCGCGTGCGGGCTGGATTGGCGGTGGCTTCCAGCGAGGCGCGTCCCGGATTGGAGATCGGCCCCGGCGGCAGCCCTTCGATGACATAGGTATTGTAAGGCGATGGCTGCGCGATCTCGCTCCGCTTGATCGGCCGCCCCAACGTGCCCTTGCCGCCGACCAGGCCATAGATGATGGTCGGGTCCGACTGCAGCTTGATCTTCTGCTTGCAGCCGGTTGACGAACACCGCGGCAACGCGGCTGCGCTCGTCGGGCTTGCCGGTTTCCTTCTCGACGATGGAAGCGAGCGTCACGAGCTGCTCCGGGGTCTTGATCGGAAGATCGGGACTGCGGCGCTCCCAGATCTCGGCCAGCACGCGTTTCTGCGCCTGCTGCATGCGCTGGATCACCTGGTCGCGGCTGGTGCCGCGAGGAAATTTGTAGGTCTCCGGCAGCAGCGTGCCTTCCCGCGGAATCTCGCGCACCGAGCCGGCGAAGATGTCATTGTCGGAGAGCCGCGCGACGATCTGCTCGGAGGTCAGGCCTTCCGGAATGGTCACCGAATGCTGCACCACCTTGCCTTCGACGATGACGCCGATGACGTCGCGCAACGACGCATTTTTCTGGAACGCATACTCACCGGGCTTGAGATCGGCAGCAGCCTTCAACGCGTAGACACTGCCGATGAAGATCCACGGATTGACGTCGGTCACGCCTTCGCGGTTCAACATCTCGGCGATGTCGCGCTTGCCGGCGCGCGCGGGAATGTTGACGACCTTGTCCTCCTGCAGCGGTCCCGGCGCTTCCAGGACCTGCCGGCCGTAATAATATACTGCGCCGGCGCCGAGCATCAGCAACAGCAACAGCGTGATGATGGCGTTACCGACGATGACGAAAGGATTGCGCGCGCGATCGGAGCGCCGCGGCGGCGGCGGCACCTGCTCCGGCTCCAGCGCAGCGCGCGGACTGCGTGGCGAGATGGGCGGCCTTTCACTCATCGTTGCTACCTTCAGTCTCGTCGCCCTGGTCGTACGGTCCTCACGCAACCGACCTGAAGTCTACGCCCGTCTTAACGATGTATCACCGAATGCGGCGAATCGGTGGTTGGGCGCTGCGTCTCAGTTCACCACGCGTCGCAGGATCACCGACGCATTGGTGCCGCCGAAACCGAAGGAGTTCGACAGCGCGACGTTGATCTCGCGCTTGCGCGCGGTCTGCGGCACGAGATCGATCGCGGTCTCCACCGACGGGTTTTCGAGATTGATCGTCGGCGGTGCGACATTATCGCGAATCGCCAGGATGCTGAAGATCGCCTCGACAGCGCCCGCGGCGCCGAGCAGATGGCCGATCGACGACTTGGTCGACGACATCGAAACCTTGGAGCCCGCATTGCCGAGCAGCCGCTCGACCGCGCCGAGCTCGATCTCGTCGCCGACCTGCGTCGAGGTGCCGTGCGCATTGATATAGTCGATATCGGATGCGCTGATGCCGGCGCGCTTCATCGCCGCGCTCATGCTGCGGAAGCCGCCATCGCCGTCCGGCGACGGTGAGGTGATGTGATAGGCATCGCCCGAGAGGCCGTAGCCGGTGACCTCGGCGTAGATGCGGGCACCGCGTACCTTGGCATGCTCATACTCTTCGAGCACGAGGACGCCGGCACCCTCGCCCATCACGAAGCCGTCGCGGTCCTTGTCATAGGGGCGCGAAGCGCGCTCCGGCGTCTCGTTGAAGCCGGTCGATAGCGCCCGCGCCGCACAAAAGCCGGCCATGCCGATGCGGCAGATCGGCGATTCCGCGCCGCCCGCCACCATCACGTCGGCATCGCCGAGCGCAATCAGCCGGCTGGCGTCGCCGATTGCATGCGCGCCGGTCGAGCACGCCGTCACCACGGAATGATTCGGGCCTTTCAGGCCATGCTCGATCGAAACGTAACCCGAGGCGAGATTGATCAGGCGTCCCGGGATGAAGAACGGCGAGACCTTGCGCGGACCGCGCTCCTTCAGAAGGATTGCGGTGTCGGCGATCCCGGACAGGCCGCCGATGCCGGATCCGATCATGGTGCCGGTGGCGCAGCGGTCCTCTTCCGATGTCGGATGCCAGTTCGCGTCATCGAGCGCCTGTGTCGCCGCCGCCATCGCGAAGATGATGAAGTCGTCGACCTTGCGCTGGTCCTTCGGCTCCATCCACTGGTCGGCGTTGAACGTACCGTCGCTGCCGTCACCGCGCGGCACCACGCAGGCGACCTTGCTCGGCAGATCGGAGACGTCGAAGGTGTCGATCACGCGGGCGCCGCTCCTGCCCTCGAGGATTCGCTGCCAAGTCGGTTCGACACCACAGCCGAGTGGCGACACCATACCGAGGCCCGTGACGACAACCCGCCTCATATTCGTTTCTCCAGACCCTGACCAAAGCGCGCTGGCCGACGATGATGCGCCATCGCGCCTCAGATGAATGCTTGAGCACGATCCCGCCAGAGCGTGATTCTCCGGATGCGGATGATCATATGGCTCCTGGATCCTGATCCGATTCACATCATCCGATTCAACGGCGTCGGATCAAGATCTCATCGCATGCTGCGAACACAATCCATTCGGCAAACCGGCTTCCGGACATGCTGCAGCCAACAGCAAGAAACCGGTCGACCGCGCGCGCGGTCCGGCCGGTTTCTGCAACACCAAAGTGTGGTGTCAGCTCTTGGCGTTCTTCTCGAGGAACTTGGTCGCGTCGCCAACCGTCAGGATGGTCTCCGCGGCGTCATCGGGAATCTCGCAGCCGAACTCTTCTTCGAACGCCATTACCAGCTCGACCGTGTCGAGGCTGTCAGCGCCGAGGTCGTCGATGAAGCTCGCGTTGTCGACCACTTTCTCCGGCTCAACGCCAAGGTGCTCGACCACGATCTTCTTAACCCGCTCGCCAATCTCACTCATCGTTCAACCTCGTGCTTGTTCCCTTAAAATCCGACCCCGGATGATTAAGCCTCACCCCGGCCGTTAAACTTCCTTCGCGATCGCGCAAAACTAGACGTGCCCCGCAGCACCCCGTTTCCGAAATCGGCAGGACCGCGCGGTCCGGGCAACTTCGAAAACGGGGCAACCACTAACTCCATTGTGTCCAGTGCGCCTCCGAATGTCGTTCCTGACGTCTCAGGAACTCCAGAACAGTGGCACCAGCCGACGGAAGGCCCCGGCGAACGACGGCAAGCTTCGCCCCGCCAATATACAGGGTTTCGAAATCCTGCAATGGCGTTCTTCAGTCCCCCGCCGGCGGTTCGGTTATCATAAACCCAAAACCTTGACTACAAGGTCCAACCGGCGGCCGAACGACGCCTTTTTGCCGCATTCCGAGGGCCGGCCGGCATTTCAAATCATGGCCATGCCGCCATTGACATGAATCGTCTGTCCCGTGACGTAGGCTGCCTCGTTGGAAGCGAGATACACCGCAGCTGCAGCAATATCTTCGGGCGTGCCGAGTCGCGCCGCCGGAACCTTGGTCAGGATGGTTTCGCGCTGCTTCTCGTTGAGCGCATCTGTCATCGGCGTCTTGATGAAACCCGGTGCAATGCAGTTCGCGGTCACGCCGCGCTTGGCGTATTCGCCGCCGAGCGTCTTGATCATGCCGATGATGCCAGCCTTGGAGGCGGTGTAATTCCCTTGGCCCGCATTACCGGTGACACCGACGATCGAGGTGATGGCGATGATGCGGCCGAAGCGCTTGCGCATCATCAGCTTGGTGGCCGCGCGCGCGAGACGGAATGTCGCGGTCAGGTTGACCTTGATGACCTCGTCCCAATCCTCGTCGCGCAATTGCACGAACAGGTTGTCGCGGGTGATGCCGGCATTGGCGATCAGGATATCGACCTGCCCCATCGCCTTCTCGGCGGCCGGCACCAGCGCCTCGACCTCGGCCGAGTCGGACAGATTGCACGGCAGCACGTGGACACGCTCGCCCAGTTCGCCCGCGAGCGTTTCCAGCACCTCGCGCCGCGTGCCGGAGATGGCGACCGTCGCGCCTTGCGCATGCAGTGCCTTCGCAATCGCGTTTCCGATGCCACCGGTCGCGCCGGTGACCAGCGCAGTCCTGCCACTCAGATCGAACATCAAACTCTCCTCAAGGCCGCGATCCCACGCGGCGACTTATTCCGCCGCTTGCGCGGCGACCAAGGCATCCTTCGCGCCAGCAATATCGACCGGTCCGCCGACCGCGATTCCCACGGCGCCATCGGCGATGCGCTTGACCAGCCCGCTCAGCACCTTGCCGGCTCCGATCTCGAAAAATCGGGTGACGCCCTGGGCCGACATATAGGCGATCGACTCGCGCCAGCGCACCGTTCCCGTCACCTGCTCGATCAAGCGGCGGCGAATCTCGTCGGGATCGCTGATTGGCTGCGCCAGGACGTTGCAGACCAGCGGCGACGCCGGCTTTTTGATGGTGACCTTGGCCAGCGCCTCCGCCATCGCATCGGCGGCCGGCTGCATCAGCTTGCAGTGGAACGGCGCCGAGACCGGCAGCAGCATTGCACGCTTTGCGCCCTTGGCCTTGGCAATCTCCACCGCACGGTCGACCGCAGCCTTGGCACCGGAGACCACGACCTGGCCTCCGCCATTGTCGTTGGCAGCCTGGCAGACCTCGCCCTGCGCCGCCTCGTCCGCCACCGCAACCGCGGTCTCATAGTCCAGACCGAGCAGCGCCGCCATGGCGCCGACGCCGACCGGCACCGCCTTTTGCATCGCAAGACCGCGGATGCGCAGCAATCGGGCGGTATCGGCAATCGTCAGGCTGCCACCAGCCGCGAGCGCGGAATATTCCCCGAGCGAATGACCGGCAACGAAGGCCGCATCCCGGCTCACGGAAAATCCGGCTTCGGATTCCAGCACCCGCAGGGCGGCGAGCGACACCGCCATCAGGGCCGGCTGGGCGTTCTCGGTCAGCTGCAAGGTCTCGGCCGGCCCCTCCCATATCACCGCGGTCAGCTTCTCGCCGAGCGCCGCGTCGACCTCGTCGAACACCGCCCGCGCGGCCGGAAAAGCATCGGCCAGGGCCTTGCCCATACCGACTGCCTGGGACCCCTGTCCCGGAAAAGTAAATGCTGCCGTCATCGGCCGCTCCTCGAAACGTTCCCGAATTCCCTAGAAAGCGCGGTAAGACACCGCCCGAGCGGGTCATGTCAAGCGCGTGACGCCCTAAGAGCAGCCTGTTTCTCGCGTGATTCGGCCCGGTTTCCCTTGCCAGCAGGCCGAAAATCGGTATAAGCGCGCCATTCCGTAGGTCCCGAGCCGGGAGCTGAACGGACGGTCTCAGCAAAATCACCTTTTTGGCGAGTTCATCGCTTGGGCGACTTTGATGTGGCAGGGCCAGTCGGCCCGTCGTCCCGTGTTCCCGCCTTCTGAGCTATTCTCTGCGAGTCCTTTCCAAAAGGGCTCGAAGGGCTTGACGCCGGGACCTGCGCCAACATTGGAAAGGACAGCCATGCCGCTTTACGAGCATGTTTTCCTCGCACGTCAGGACGCGAGCACCCAGCAGGTGGAAGAACTGACGACCCAGATGACCGGCATCGTCGAAGGCCTCGGCGGCAAGGTCACCAAGACCGAGAATTGGGGCGTGCGCTCCCTCACCTACCGCATGAACAAGAACCGCAAGGCGCATTTCGTCCTGCTCAACATCGACGCGCCGTCGGCGGCGATCGCCGAGATCGAGCGCCAGGAGCGCATCAACGAGGACGTGATTCGCTATCTGAGCGTCCGCGTCGACGAGCACGAGGAAGGTCCCTCGGCGATGATGCGCAAGGCCGATCGCGACCGCGAGCGTGACGACCGCGGCGGTGGTTTCCGCGAGGGCGGCTTCCGTGGCGATCGTGAGGGTGGCGGCTTCCGTGGTGGTGACCGCGAAGGCGGCGGCTTCCGTGGTGATCGTGGCCCGCGCCGTCCGCGCGACGATGCCGAAACTGCGGAACAGGAGTAAGAACAATGGCTGAAGCCCCCGCACGTCGTCCCTTCTTCCGCCGTCGCAAGACCTGCCCGTTCACCGGTCCGAACGCGCCGAAGATCGACTACAAGGACTCGAAGCTGCTGATGCGCTACGTGTCCGAGCGCGGCAAGATCGTGCCGAGCCGGATCACCGCGGTGTCCGCCAAGAAGCAGCGCGAACTCGCGCGCGCCATCAAGCGCTCCCGCTTCCTCGGCCTGCTGCCTTACGTCATTCGCTAAGACATCAACGGCCGGCGCCCGCACGGACGCCGGCCGTTTCGCTTGATTTCACTCGGTTCATAAGGCCTCCGGGTCGTTCCGGTTGCCGATGGTTGGGGTCGCAGGACCTCTAACCGCTCGAAGGAGAGCGGGACAGCTGATGATCGCATTCATTGCCATTGCGCTTGCGGCCGGCGCTGCCTCGGCCTTGATGTTTGCCTCGCTGATCTCGGGCGAGCCGATTTCGCTCGTCCTCGTCGTGCTCGCGCCGCTGCCGCTGATGGTGGCCGGAATGAGCTGGGGACCGCTCAGCGCCAGCATCGGCGGCATCGCCGCGGCAGTTGTTCTCAGCGTCCTGTTCGGCCTGCCTCATGGCATCAGCTTCGCGGCCGCCGTGGCCCTGCCGGCTTGGTGGCTGGCCCATCTGGCATTGCTCGGACGGCCGGGCGCGCATGATGACGTCGCCACGACCGATGACGCCACTCCGCAGCTGGAATGGTATCCGGTCGGACGCATCGTGCTCTGGATCGGTGCTGTTGCCGCCCTCCTCACGTTTGCCGCCATGCTGTCGCTCGGCACCGACGCCCCAAGCATTCATGAGACGTTGCGCAAGGGCCTGATGCGCGTCCTGCAAGCCGCCGAGGTTCCGCTCTCGCCGGAGACGACACCCTTGATCGATGTCGTCATCGCCATATCGCCGTCGATTGCCGCGGCCTCATCGACCCTGACACTGGCCTTCAGCCTGTGGGCTGCGGCCAAAGCCACGGCCATGTCGGGACGGCTGCGGCGGCCCTGGCCAGATCTGCGCGCCACGGCCCTGCCGCCGATGACGCTGGCCGCGCTGTTTGTCGCGATCGGCTTCTGCTTTGCCGGCGGGCTGGTCGCCATCGCCGCAGGAATCGCGACCTCGATACTGCTGATGGCCTACGCGCTCACCGGCTTCGCCGTGCTGCACACGCTGACGCTGAGCTGGAAGAGCCGCCCGTTCTGGCTCGGCTCGACCTATGCGCTGGTCATGATGTTCGGCTGGCCCGTGCTGCTGATGGTGGCGCTCGGCCTCGCCGACGCCGCTTTCGGCCTGCGCCAACGTTTCTGGCAGCGGCAGCAACCACCGCCTCTGCCTGTACCTTGAAGAATTCAATTTCCACAACCTGACTACGTCACACATCAAGAGGAGAAGAACATGGAAGTCATTCTGCTGGAGCGCGTCGCCAAGCTCGGCCAAATGGGCGAGATCGTGAAGGTCCGAGACGGCTTTGCGCGCAACTTTCTGCTGAAGCGCAAGAAGGCGCTGCGCGCCACCGCCGAGAACAAGGCCAAGTACGAAGGCATGAAGGCCGATCTCGAGGCCAACAATATCAAGGCCAAGTCGGAGGCAAGCAAGGTCGCCGAGAAGATCGACGGCCGCGACATCATCATCATCCGCCAGGCCTCGGAAGCCGGCCAGCTGTTCGGCTCGGTGTCGGTGCGTGACATCGTCGTCGCGCTGGAAGCCGACGGCATCACCGTGAGCCGCACGCAGGTCTGGCTCGATGCGCCGATCAAGACGATCGGCCAGCAGAAGGTGACGATCGCGGTCCATCCGGAGGTGGAAACGTCGGTCAACGTGACCGTCGCCCGCAGCGCCGATGAAGCCGAGCGCATCAAGCGCGGCGAGGACATCTCGACCCGCCAGGAAGATCGCGACGCGGCTGCCGAAGCGATTGCGGCGGCTGGCGAGTTCTTCGATCCGGAAGCCCAGCAGGACGAAGAGCCGGCGGGCGAGCCGGCCGCGCAGTAAGCGCAGGCTGCACGCGAATCGAAAAAAGCCCGGCCATCGCGGCCGGGCTTTTTCATGTGAGCTGCAGCAGCTCGACAATCAATGCGTGGCCGAATTGCCGGCACCGCCCGACGATGGAACCGACTGCGTGGTGGTCGGCGCCGGCTCGCTCTGCTTCGGGCCTGCCACCTTGGGCGCCTCTGCAGCCGGCTTGGAGGCTTCCGACGGCGCGCTCGCGGCCTCCGGCTTGACGGCGTCCCCCCCGCTGCTGTGCTTGTGCCTGGCCGATTTGTGGCCATGATGCCCATGCGGCTGCTCGGCGCCTGCGTCTGGAGCAGCCTGCTCAGCCGCGCCCGGCTCGGTGGCCGACCTGCGGTGCTTGCGGCCGGTTCGCTCGGACGTCGCATCGGCCGCGCCATTGGCCGTGAGGTAACCGGCCAGCACGCCGGCCATGTCCGGGCCCGTGGTGTAATGTTGGCGGAGGAAGCCCGGCAGCGAACCGGCCGGGATGGTTTTCAGCAGGCCCCGCGGGCTCTTGTGGCAGGCGCTGCAATTGCCGGCGAACAGCTGCGACGGGCTCTTGCCAGCGTCGAGATTTTCTTGGGCCTGCACCGGTCCTGCCCATGTCCCGCCGACCAGAAGCAACACCGCCGCGAAACCAAACGCTCGGCAAATCATTATCATTCTCCAGCTCAGGCCACCGTCATTCCTTCGCCATCGGTCCGGCCAGCACGCCTGCACCATCATCCGCGAGCCGCAACAGCGAAGATCAAATCCAAAACCACCGGCCGATCAGTTTCTTAGCCGGCAATCCTCACTCCAGACGTTCATGCGAGCGTCCATATGGCAGCAGGGAAAACCAGTTCGGTGTCGGCGGGCCGTCACCTTTTAGCGGAATATCGAGGGAAAGGAAGCGGACAAATCTCGGCCGTCAAATCCGCATTTTTGGAATATCCGCTTTGACATCAACGCAGTACTGCGCCGGTAGCCTGTTCATTATCTTAAAACTGTGAATGGGAGCCTGTCGGTTCTCAACGCGTCGAGTGCGATGAGCCGGGTAAGTCAGCATCTCACGGGATTGCTCGTTGGATGGGTACGGATGGACCGTTTGTTGCGTGGTCTCTTAAGTCAATTCATTCGCCGTGGGTCGATCACCTTCACGACCGCAGACGGCGCGACATTTCACTGTGGTGACGGCTCCGGACCTCCGCTGGCCGTACGGTTTCTGACACGCGCCGCTGAGCGGCGGGTGCTCGCGAATCCAGAGTTGGCGCTCGGCGAGATCTACATGGACGGCAGCTTCGTCGTTGAGCGAGGCTCGATCGCTGACGTGCTGGCCCTGCTGATGGAGCAGCCGGACGTGCTGCCGCGCTGGGCCAAGACCCAATGGTGGCTGCGCTATTTCGTTCGCCGCCTGCGCCAGTTCAACGGGCGCGGCCGCTCCCGCAACAATGTCGCCCATCATTACGACCTTGACGGGCGGCTCTACTCGCTCTTCCTGGATGCGGACAAGCAATACTCCTGCGCCTATTTCGACACGCCTGACGCGACGCTCGACGACGCCCAGCTCGCCAAGAAGCGCCATCTCGCCGCCAAACTCCGGCTGACGCCCGGAGCGCGGGTGCTGGATATCGGCTGCGGCTGGGGCGGACTCGGCCTCTATCTGGCCGAGACCGTGGACGCTGATGTCACCGGCGTGACGCTCTCCACCGAGCAGCTCCGGGTCGCCAATACGCGGGCCGCGGAGCGAAACCTGACCGACTCTGCACGCTTCCTGCTGCAGGACTATCGCGATGTCCCCGGCCCGTTCGATCGCATCGTCTCGGTTGGCATGTTCGAGCATGTCGGGGTGACTTTCTACGACACTTATTTCCGCCGCTGCGCCGAGCTCCTGTCGGACGACGGCGTCATGGTGCTGCATTCGATCGGCCGGTCCGAAGGCCCCGATTCCACCAATCCCTGGATCTCGAAATACATCTTCCCCGGCGGTTACATTCCAGCGCTGTCCGAGGTGCTGCCGTCGATCGAGCGGGCCGGCTTCCTGGTCTGCGATATCGAGATCCTCCGGCTGCATTACGCCGAGACCCTGAAGGCCTGGCGCGAACGCTTCATGGCGCGCCGCGAGGAAGCGGTGCAGCTCTATGATGAGCGCTTCGCCCGGATGTGGGAGTTCTACCTGGCGGCGTCCGAGATGGCGTTCCGCAAGCAGAACCTGATGAACTTCCAGATCCAGCTCACCAAGCGCCAGGGGGTGGTCCCGATGACGCGGGACTATATCACCCACGAAGAAGCGCGCCTGCGGGCGCGGGAGCGCGGCAGCCGGCCGATGCTCAAGATCGCCGGCGAATAGCGCTGCGGCGTCCCGACCGCGCTTCCGGACGGCGGAAACCGGACGCGGGCGTTCCGTCGGGCGACCGCTCGGAAGCGGAGCTTCCGGGTTTCTACGCCCAAAGAAATACGGGATCATGTGAACTGGCTCACAGAGCACAAGCGTGGAAGCCTCTAGAGTCCGCGCCATCATGTACAACAACCGCCAGGCCATGATCGAGCCCCAGACCGACTTCAGCACCGACTATGCGCTGATCGCAGCCGGCGTGGCCGCATCGCTGATCGCGCTGCTCTATCTGATCCTGATCTGACGCGCCGTCGCGGCGCCTGCTCGATCCCATTGGGTCCGCGCCGGCGGCATCGAGGTTCAGCCGGCTCGAAAGGATTTTCCGCTCCGCCCCGGAACTCGCCGTCGGCATGGTGTTCCACCACGAACTGACAGCCGGATTCAGCGCGGATTGCGTCAAGCGGACGGCGGCCGCGAAGCCGGATTCATCCACCGTTTTCAGCTGATGGTGCATAGTCGCGAGCTTTTGCTTTCGCTTGGCGGGCGACAGGCGCTTTATCCCCGCCCTGCCCGTCCGCAAAATTGTTAGACACGCTCCATGGCACTTCCTGATTCGAACGTCCTCAAGCTCGCACCCGATGCGGCTACGCCGACCTATCGCAGCGCGCCGCACAATATCGAGGCGGAGCAAGGCCTGCTCGGTGCGATCCTGGTCAACAACGACGCGTTTTATCGCGTCTCCGACTTTCTCGAACCGAAGCATTTCTTCGAGCCGCTGCACCAGACCGTCTTTGAGACGGCCTCCAGCCTGATCCGGATGGGCAAGATCGCCACGCCGGTGACGCTGAAGACCTTCCTGCCGGCCGATGTCGACATCGGCGGCATGACGGTCGGGCAATATCTGGCGCGGCTGGCGGCGGAAGCGACCACCATCATCAACGCCCAGGATTATGGGCGCACCATCTACGACCTCTCGCTGCGTCGCGACCTGATCGGCATCGGCGAGGACATGGTCAATGTCGCTTATGACGCGCCGGTCGACTTTGCGCCGCGCAACCAGATCGAGGACGCCGAGCGCAGGCTGTACGAGCTGGCGGAATCCGGTCGCTATGACGGCGGCTTCCAGAAGTTCTCGCAGGCGCTGACGACCGCGCTCGACATGGCCGCGAAGGCGTTCCAGCGCGACGGCAAGCTTTCCGGCATCTCGACCGGCTTGCGCGATCTCGACGCCAAGATGGGCGGCCTGCAGCATTCGGACTTGATCATCCTCGCCGGCCGTCCGGGTATGGGCAAGACCTCGCTCGCCACCAACATCGCCTACAACGTGGCCCAGGCCTACAAGGGCGAATTGCAGGCCGACGGCACCATGAAGGCGGTCAATGGCGGCGTGGTCGGCTTCTTCTCCTGCGAAATGAGTGGCGAGCAGCTCGCCACGCGTATCGTCGCCGAGCGCTCCGGCGTTCCATCGAGCCACATCCGCCGCGGCAGCATCACCGAGGCCGATTTCGACAAGCTGCGCGACTGCTCGATCGAGCTGCAGTCGCTGCCATTCTATGTCGACGAAACCGGCGGCATCTCGATCTCGCAGGTGATGGCCCGCGCCCGCCGGCTGAAGCGGCAGAAGGGCCTCGACCTCCTGGTGATCGACTACATCCAGCTCCTCAGCGGCTCCGGCAAGCGCGGCAATGACAACCGCGTGCAGGAGATCACCGAGATCACCACTAGCCTGAAGGCGCTGGCCAAGGAGCTCTCCGTTCCCATCATTGCACTGTCGCAGCTGTCGCGTCAGGTCGAAAACCGCGAGGACAAGCGGCCGCAACTGTCGGACCTTCGTGAATCCGGTTCGATCGAGCAGGACGCCGACGTGGTGCTGTTCGTGTACCGTGGCGAATATTATCTGGCCGCCAAGGAGCCGCGTCCCGGCACCGAGGAACACCAGAAGTGGCAGATGGAAATGGATCTGGCGCTCGGCAAGGCCGAAGTGATCATCGGCAAGCAGCGCCATGGTCCGACCGGCACGGTCGAGCTGCACTTCGACGCCTCGGTCACGCGGTTCGGTGACCTCGCCCATGACGGCGGTTCGGGACACAACGACCACCACTATTGACCGCCGCCCGTTGCGCCGCGCGGCGTGGTTGAACAGCGGCGGTCGGCCGCGTAAAACCGCACGATGACCGCAGTTCCCGATCCAAAATCCGTTGGCAACGCCGCCGCGTTGCCGTCCGAGGCCACCGTCCCCGCCAGCGCCAATGGCGTCGTGACGGTCGATCTCGACGCGCTGGTCGCAAACTGGCGCAAGCTCGAGAAGACGGCGGTGCCGGCCGAATGCGCTGGGGTCATCAAGGCGGACGCCTATGGCTGCGGCACCGGCCCGGTCGCGGCCGCGCTCGCGGCGGCCGGCTGCAAGACCTTCTTCGTCGCCACGCTGTCGGAGGCGCGCGCCGCCCGCGCCGCGCTGCCGGAGCAGGCCGCGCTCTACGTGCTCAACGGCTTCTTCCAGAACAGCGGCGAGGACTACGCCAAAATCAATTGCCGGCCCGTGATCGGCGACCTCAACGAGCTCGCCGAATGGGACGTGTTCTGCCGCCGCAGCGGCTGGAGCGGCGGCGCAGCTATTCATATCGACACCGGCATGAACCGGCTCGGCCTCCCCGTCGCCGCCGCGCAGAGCATCATTCCCCGCATCAATGCCGGCGACCACGGCATCACGCTGGTGATGAGCCATCTGGTTGCCGCCGAGCAGCTCAACAGTCCCGTCAATGCCCGCCAGCTCGGCGCCTTCCGTGCCATCGCCAGCGAATTCACCGGCGTGCCGGCGTCGCTTGCGAACTCCTCCGGCATCTTCCTCGGCGCGCCGTTCCAGTTCGACCTGGTGCGGCCCGGCGCCGCGCTCTACGGCGTCAATCCGACGCCCGAGGCCGACAATCCGATGCAGCCGGTGGTCGATCTCAAGGCCCGCATCGTGCAGGTGCGCGAGGTCGAGCGCGGCGACACCGTCGGCTATGGCGGTGTCTGGACCGCGCGGCGCCCCACCCGGGTCGCCATCATTTCGGCCGGCTATGCCGACGGCTATTTGCGCGCCGCCAGCTCCAATGACGGCACCCGCGGCGCCGACGTCATCGTCGCCGGCCGACGCTGCCCGATCGCGGGCCGCGTCTCGATGGACCTGATCGCGGCCGACATCACCGAGCTGCCGCCGAAAACCGTGCGCCGCGGTCATTGGGCGACCCTGCTCGGCGAAGGCATCACCGTCGACGAGCTTGCGCATCATTTCGGCACCATCGGCTACGAGGTGCTGACCAGCCTCGGCCCGCGCTATGCGCGGGTCTACAAGGGCGGGCCGGCGACGACGCAGGCAACAACCGATACGATACAGCCGGCCCAGGGAGCCGTCGGTCAGCCGACGTAAGGGGCGCGTCGCCCTCCGCCACGCCGTCATTGCGAGCGAAGCGAAGCAATCCAGAGCCGTGCACCCGACTCTGGATTGCTTCGTCGCATTCGCTCCTCGCAATGACGGCGTCTCTCGAGACATGAGTAGTTATTCTCGCGGCACATAGGGCCCGAGTTGAAGCGTTCTCGATGCCCCTCTCCATGAGAGGGTGCAGGGAAGACCGGGTATCCGCTGATACCCATGGTCCGCGTGCAGCAAGAAAGCACGCGGCAGAACCAGAGGTTCAGCCAATATCCGGGTGGATTCAATCGATCGTCGCAACACTCCAGAATTTGGAGATTGCGATGGCCATTCGAAGGAAGCGATCGACGCGTGCGCGGCTGGGCTCTGAGGGACGTCCGCCGGTTGCCGGTCGGGATGAACAGGAACGATTTTGGCGGGCGATTGCGAGAGGGCTGAGCAGCGAAGATGCTGCGCTCGAAGCCGGAGTGCCCCCTGACGCCGGATACAGATTATTCCGGAAGGCAGGCGGTATGCCCCCATCGATTTTCAGACCCTCGGCCAAGCCGCTTTCGGGGAGGTACCTTTCGTTGGCTGAGCGAGAGGAAATCGCGCTTCTCAATACGCAAGGCTGTTCGATGCAGGAGATTGGGCGCCGGCTGGGGCGGGCCGCCTCGACCATTTCCCGCGAGCTCGATCGCAATGCGGCCACCCACGGCGGCAAGATGGCCTATCGGGCGACGACCGCTCAGTGGCATGCCGATCGCTCAGCCCGTCGCCCCAAACCGGCGAAGCTTGCGTCTAACGCCGCCTTGCGGACTTATGTGGAAGAACGGCTTTCCGGTATGGTCGCGCTGCCAGACGAAGCGCGTGGCCGTGCTAATCGGAAGGGCCATCGGTCATCAGAGACGTGCAAGGTTCGGCGATGGAAGAAGGCCTGGAGCCCCGAGCAAATTGCCCGACGCCTGCCGATCGACTTTCCGGATGACGAGACGATGCGCATCAGCCCCGAGGCTATTTATCAAGCCCTTTTCGTTCAAGGCCGTGGAGCTCTCCGCCGTGAACTGACGAGTTGCTTGCGAACGGGACGTGCGCGACGGGTCCCCAGGGCACGCACGGGCAAGCGGGGCAAAAGCTTTGTCACGCCGGAGATCATGATCAGCGAGCGCCCTGCCGAGGTGGCAGACCGGGCGGTGCCGGGGCATTGGGAGGAGACCTGATTATAGGTGGCGAGAGCTCGGCGATCGGCACGCTGGTCGAACGCACGACACGCTTTACGATGCTGCTGCACCTTCCTCGATTGGCGGGGCACGGCGACGGTCCTCGTGCCAAGGGCGGGCCGGCGCTCTCGGGACACGGAGCCGAGGCGGTGCGCGATGCAATCGCGCGCACCATCATTACCCTGCCTGAAGAATTGCGCCGTTCGCTGACCTGGGATCGGGGAGCCGAAATGGCTCAGCACGATCGTCTCAAGATCGATACGGGCATCCAGATCTATTTTTGCGACCCGCACAGCCCGTGGCAGCGCGGCACGAACGAGAACACCAACGGACTGCTGCGGCAATACTTCCCGAAAGGCGAAGACCTGAGCGTCTATAGTGCCGATGAGATATCTGCCGTGGCAGAGGCTCTCAACGGCCGACCGAGAAAGACCCTGGGCTGGAAAACGCCAGCCGAGGCGCTTGACGAGTTACTGTCATCGGTGAAAACAAAACGGACCGTTGTTGCGACGACCGTTTGAGCCCAAGCCGGCCTTCCCTGCGCAATGGTTTGACGGCTTATACGTGCTCTCCTCGGGGACCGGCGTTGTTGCCCCCGTCGCTCATGATGCTCGTCGAAAGCATCGCGCGCTTGGTCTCAGCACCGGGAGACCAGGACCACACGATTTCACGTCCGCGCTCACGCCGGTCGTCCGCCGCCGCTCGCACGTCCATCGCTCCCCGCTTCCACGTTCGTGACGACGCGTACGCCCCTCTTCGATGAGGCGGGATGCAGCTCAATAGCATTATTTCTGCAAAAACGAAACAGAAATTTTTGCGCTGGCCGACCCTACAAGCAGTGGCACGTTGAAAACGCTGCCGAACTTCGTGTTTTTGCGCGGATATTGTACGAGCGCCGACCGGAAGCCCGCATTGTTCGGCAAAACCCGCGCGCGCGGCGGGCACCGGATGCACATTATGAGCCCTGCATGTATCGAACCGGGTTTTCAGGATTCGAGGCGAAGACACCGGCAATTTCGGCGAACAGCGAGACGATTGCATCCTGTTTCAGATCATCGAATGTCTCGAAACTGAAGTTGTTGCCGCCCATTCTCAATTCACCAAGCTGTCCCGAATACCCGGACACGATCGGCGCACCCTCTTTCGTGGCCGCCACGTACACGCTGATGTAGTTCTTCTGAAGAGCGACACCAATCACCGGCCATTCGACGGTTTCGCCCGATTTGACAGCGTATCGGAATTGTCCATAGCCGATCATCCTCATGCGCATGCCCGCATGTCCTTCGGGCGTTCCCTTATGGAAGTAGCGCTTCAGGGCCGGTGCGGCCTTGCGTATCAGTTTATCGAGGCTGACCAGATCATGCTTTCGCCTCGGATCGAAATCGAAATATTCCTGCAATGAATCAGCTGTTACGCGAAACATGAGGTCCCCCAGGAGTGTGAGCGCGCGATCTCGGCTGCGATTTTGATCGGCTCAGCCGCATTCTCGCATCATCCGCGCCGGTGGCGACGCGGCACTAATAGAGCAGGCTACCGACCCGAGTGTCCATGAGGCGGTGACGAAGCGGACTGCCAAAGCCTACGCGAACGGCGCGTTCGGAACACCAACGTTCGTTTGGAACGGAGATATTTTCCTTGGGGCGGATCGGCTCGAGGTACTGGCTCGGAAAGTGGCGCACGCTGGCGGTTAAATTTCCGCAACGGGTCAAAAGCACCATCGCGCCCGGGAGCGATGACTTCAGCGAGCGTGGCTGGATGAGCGACTTGTCCGCCGCAGCCTGGCGGGCGAAGGCGGAAGCGTCATCCGGGCCATTTGCTCGCACCATGATAATGAACAGCCGTTCATGGAACGGCTGGCAATCCAGAGTCGTTGCTTCGCGGGGTCGATCAGGAGGACGAAAATGAAACTTGCAATTATCGCCATTTCCACGGTCGCCTTTATCGCATCAGCGCCAACTGTCCTTGCGCAAGGAGTGTCCAGCAAGACGCCCGGGCACGAGATGCAGGACCGGGGCTCCAAGAAAGGCAGCCCGGGTGCATCGGGCTACACACCAGGACATGAGATGCAGGCAAAGGGATCAAAGAAGGGAAGTCCTGGTGCTTCCGGCTACGCGCCCGGTCAGACGACCGGATCCAACACAAAGTCGAAGTATTAAGCTCATCGCTTCGGAAAGAGCCGCTCTTGCCGGCGGCTCTTTCTTTAGAAGTCGTCTACCAGCTGGCGGGCATTTATACACGACAAGTAAGAGACCGTTCCTTCAGTCGCGTACTTTGACTGTCCGGTCGTGGTGGACAACCTGACGCGCGAAATTCTTTCCGACCAGTAGTTGGCGACCGGAGCGCTGTCCGTCATCCAGCAGGCGCAGCCGAATGAGCGCAACGCTTCAGCGGACGAGCCGCACATGCTGGCTACTCGCCTGACACGCCATCGCCCCCGTTCGGCCGAACTTGACGATCAGGAGACAAAGTCGCGCCCGCCGCGCAGCAGGCGTTCGGCGTCGCGGACGATCTCGCCGACGAGATCGCCGGCGGGCTGGATATCCTTGATCAGCCCGGCCGCCTCGCCGAACCACACGCCGGTATTGTCGGGGTCGCCGCTCTGCATCGCCGACACATAGCGTTGCATCTCGCGTTCGACGACTTCCGGTTTGGCGAGATCGCTCTCGCGGCCGTGCCATTCCTCGACGAACCGGTTCTTGAGGACTCGCGCGGTGAACTGTCCCGGCCAGGCGAGCTTGCGCGCAATATCGACCACGCATGTGCGAATGGTCGCGTCACCGCTCGCCGCGACGGCTTTGGCCTGAAACGACGGGTTGACCTGCGCCTCGGAGCTTGCCCAGAAGCGCGAACCGATCAGCACCCCGTCTGCGCCGAGCATCAACGCTGCCGCCAGTCCGCGTCCATCGGCAATGCCGCCCGCGGCCACGAGCGCGGTCGCTGGTGCCGCATTGGCCAAATAGTCGGCGACTTCGGGCACCAAGGTCAGCGTTGCGCGGCTTCGGCCGTGGCCGCCGGCTTCTGCACCCTGCGCGATGATGACGTCGGCACCGGCATCGACGGCTTCACGTGCGTGCTCCATGCACTGGACCTGGCACAACAGCTTGGCGCCCGCCTCCTTGATCGGCCGCGCGAAGGGCAGCGGCGTGCCGAACGATAGCATGACAGCGGCCGGAGCATGCTTCAGTGCGAGGTCGAGCAGTTCCGGGTGTTTGGCCAGAGACCAGGTGATGAAGCCACAGCCGACCCTGCGATTGCCAGCCTCGGCGAATTCACGCGCGAGCCACCCGGCCTCGCCATATCCTCCTCCGATCAGCCCCAGCCCGCCCGCGGCAGAGATCGCTGCGGCGAGCCGGCCGCCGGCAGCGAAGGCCATCGGGGCGGAGATGATCGGATGCTCGATGTCGAGGATTTCAGTCAGTCGTGTGCGTAGCGTCATCCCATCTTACTCCGGCGGCAAAGGTCAAACTGAAGGCCAGTCATGAGCTCGTGGACAAGACCATACTGGTCCACGGCCTGTCAAAGCAGGCCCGCCTTGCCCCGATAAGCGAGCGGCTGTAATGTTACAGAAAGTAACATCAAGTTGAAATCTCCGCTGTCGTCCCGGCGCGTGCGAGGTCCCGTGATGAAGATCCGATTGTTGCTTTTCCTGCCGGTTCTGCTTTGCGCATCGCCTGCGCACGCCATCAGCAATGACGATCTGCACAATGCGCTGGAGCAGCGCTTCAAGGGCGATCGGACCGGCGCCTGTGTCGCAGCCGGCGTGAGCGACGATGGTACGATTTCGACCACCTATTTCTGTGCCGATCCGAACGCCGAGCGACCGTACGACGAACACACGGCATTCGAGATCGGCTCTGTCACGAAGACCATGACCGCCGCATTGCTCGCCGAGTTCATCGCGCGCGGCGAGGTCACGCTCGACGATCCCATTGCCAAGCTGCTGCCCCCTGGGACATCCGTGCCATCGTTCAACGGCCATGAGATCACGATCGGGCAGATCGTGACACATACCTCGGGCCTGCCGAGCATCCCTGCCAATTACCGCCGCCCGGCCGACGTCAACAACCCCTACGCCGACGCGACCGAACGCGACCTGCTCGATGCGCTGGCAACAGCAAGGCTGACGCGCGCGCCGGGTTCGGCGTGGGAGTATTCGAATTTTGCGATGATCACGCTGTCCTATGCGCTCGCCAAGCGCAGCGGCACCGACTACGAGAGCTTGCTGCGCGAGCATCTGCTCGTGCCGCTCGGCATGAACGAGACCTATGTCGCGAAGCGCCCACCGCAGGTGCATCTGGCGCAGGGTCATCTGCCGAACGGGATGCCCGCTATCCCCTGGGATTTTCATCCCGACATGGCCGGAGTTGGCGGCGTGCGCTCCACGGTGCGAGACATGCTGCGCTATCTCGAGGGCGAACTCGGCACGCGCGACAGCGCGATCACGCCGGCGCTGCTGCGCACGCAGGACGAGGTCGCGAATGTCGGCGGCCACAGGATGGCGATGAACTGGTTTCTCGTGGTCAGGAACAAGCGCACGCTTGTCTTCCATGAGGGCGCCACCGGCGGCTACTCCTCTTTCGCAGGCTTCGATCGCGCGGCTAAGCGCGCCGTGATCCTGCTCTCCGACACATCGCTGGTGTCCAACGGCGGCCTCGGACAATTGGGCTTGCACCTGCTCGATCCCGTCACGCCGACCGGGTCGCCGCGCCTGGTGGCGACGGCCGATGCGAAGCTGATCGACGCGCTGGTCGGCAAATATCGGCTACAGAATGGTCTCGGCATCGAATTGCGGCACAAGAACAGCCGCTTGACGATCCAGGCCGACGGCCAGCCCGAGTTCGACATGGGCTACGACAGCGCCGGTGATTTTTATCCGCTCAGCTTCGACGCCGTGTTGCGGCCGAAGCGCAAAGCCAATGGCAACTATGCATTCACCTGGTTTCAGGGCGGCGGCGCTCTCGACGCGGAGCGCACCGACGCGCCGATGACCGCGAGCAAATGGACGCCCAGCGAGCCGCAGCTCAACGACTATGCTGGTCTCTATCCTCTGACGCCGAAATTCGGGCTGCGCATCTTCGCATCGGGCGCCGATCTCTTCGTGCAAGGAACCAACCAGCGCGCGCTCAAGCTCGCACCGGTCGAGCCGGACGTCTTCGTCGCCGAGTCCGTCGGCGCAGAAGTCGATTTCGCGCGCGAGGCAGCGACAAGGTGACTGTCCCTGACGCTGAAGCAGCGGGGACAGTCCTCAACGGCGAACGGCATCCGGACGCCGCAGCGGAGATAGGCGCGCACTAAATTGCCGTCGAAACCGGTTGCACCCGATCGCGTTGTCAGGCCATGTGGTGGCAACAGGACGACATTCCGGACAGCGCCGAGGCGCGCGAGATCGAGATCGCATCGTTGATCAGGCGCCGCGACCGCATGCTCGCACACGCGCCGAGGTCGGCTATCTCAGGTCAATTGACGCGCGGTCTGCACCCCCCGTCCGCCGCGCTTGTACCCCTTCCCGCACGCAAGGCTGGTCATGCACACAAGACGTGTGTCACATACCGTCATGGGACGCTTCGATGAGAGCCAGCCGCGGTTCGATGAGCGACTGTCCGTAGCATGAAGATCGCGACCTTCAACATCAACAATGTCCGCCGGCGGCTGCCGAACCTGCTGGCTGGCTCCGGTCGGCCAAGCCCGACATCGTCTGCCTGCAGGAGCTGAAATGCGACGCGAGCGGCATTTCCGGCGGCGGACCTGGAGAAGGCCGGCTATGGCGCGGTGTGGCGGGGCAAAAAGCCTGGAATGGTGTCGCCATCCTGGCCAAAAACGCCGAGCCGGTCGTCACCCGCACGTCCCTGCCCGGCGATCGCGACGACGACCAGGCCCGCTACATCGAGGCCGCCGTCAACGGCATCCTCATCGCCTCCCTCTATCTGCCGAACGGCAATCCGCAGCCAGGTCCGAAATTCGACTACAAGCTCGCCTGGTTCGAGCGGCTGCACAAGCACGCTGCTGACTTCATCAAGTGGGACTGCCGGTGGTGCTCGCCGGCGACTTCAATGTCGCGCCGACGCCACTCGATATCTATCCGACGAAATCCTGGGACAAGGATGCGCTGATCCAGCCGAAGAGCCGCGCCGCGTTCAGGCAGCTGGTGGCACAAGGCTGGTCCGATGCGATCCGCACGCTGTATCCTGATGATCCGATGTTCACCTTCTGGGACTACATGCGCAATCGCTGGCCGCGCGACGCCGGCCTGCGGCTCGATCATCTGCTGCTCAGCCCGCTTCTTGCGCAGCGTCTGAAAGCCGGGGTCGATCGCGCGATTCGCGGCGAGCACGGCGCCAGCGACCACGCGCCGGCGTGGGTTATGCTGAAGACTGAGGAGCTTAGTTAGTTGTCGCTAATTACGTGATAAGCGCGGTGTACCCTCTCCCCTTGCGGGAGAGGGTGGTTTCGAACGAAGTTCGGAACCGGGTGAGGGGTCAGTCTCCGCGGATGCAGACCCCTCACCCGGCTCACCGTCGCATCCGCGCCGGTGATCCACCCTCTCCCGCAAGGGGAGAGGGTGGACCTTTTACGCCGCGCGAGACGGCTTCATCTCAACAAGGAGAACTGC
>CAWJDW010000001.1:0-112685 GCA_963841665.1 uncultured Alphaproteobacteria bacterium | reverse complement strand
TGGCCTTCGCCTTCGGAGGGCGACGCTCTATCCAGCTGAGCTACGGGTGCCTGCGCTGCTTACGCAGTGCTTACGCGGAAACTTCGTGGCTGTGAAGTGATCCGCGCCGATTTCTTAAGTCTATGAAATATAGGTCTCTTTTTGGCCGCACACTCCCGGAAAACAGCTTGACATCTGCCTTCGGAGGGCAACGCTCTATCCAGCTGAGCTACGGGTGCGTGCGACCGACCGTTTAGCCGATTGGCGGCGGGTCGGCAACGGGCTTGGGGCGGTACGGGACGCTTTCGAAGCACGGCATCGGGCTAAGGGGCGCCGCTGGCTGTCCCGATTGTTCCGATCGCGCCGGCGGGGCCGGTTCTTTCGCCGCCGACGGGCGAAGGATCATGCCGGAACGATGACTTTGCCGATCGGCCACAGCGCGATGGCGGCGAGCTTCAGATGCGCCCAGGCGAAGGGGATGCCGACGATGGTGACGGCCAGCGCGACCGCCGTGACGAGGTGACCGAGCGCCAGCCACCAGCCGGCGAGCACGAACCAGATGACATTGCCGAGAAGTCCGAGCACGCCGGTGCCCATGTCGGTCTCGCCGGTCACCATGTCGCGGCGGACGGCGCGGGAGCCGAACGGCAGCAGCGTGTAGACCGCGATGTTGAGGGCGGCACGCGCCCAGGGCAGCCCGATGATGGTGATCGCCATCACCACCGCGGCAATCAGCCAGCCGAACGCCATCCAGGCGCCGCCGAACAGGATCCAGAGCAGGTTCAGGAGGATGGACACGGGCTGCATCGGGAAAGACCTTCTGACGCCAGGACAATGGTTCTCGTGCGACGATGGATCGCGCATCGCCCGTCAAAGTCCACGGGCCTACCCAGGCGAATGTCGGTTTCGTCGGACGAACGCGTATCGGGTGTGCTTATAGCCTGTCAGGCCGCCGCGGCATAGCCGCGCGCCCCGAGCGGGCCGGAGTTGCATCGAAGGCAGCAGCATGCGCCGCGCGTTTCCGCGGCCGTGCGTCCGTCACGATTTGCGATCAGCCCGCGGCCTGCGCCGCCGAGGGCTGTTCGGTTGGCCCGGCCTTGCCGATTGGAGCGAACAGCTTGCGCAGTTCGGCGGCCGGCTTCGGCGCGCTGAACAGGTAGCCCTGCATCTCGGTGCAGCCGAGCTCGCGCAGCAGCGTCTGCTGCTGCCCGGTCTCGACACCTTCCGCCGTCGTCGTCATGTTGCTGGCGGTTGCGATGTTGACCACCGCCTGCACGATCGCCGCCGAGCCGCCGACGTCGACGTCGCTGACGAAGCAGCGGTCGATCTTGATCTTGTCGAACGGGAAACGCTTCAGATAGCTCAACGATGAATAGCCGGTGCCGAAATCGTCGAGTGCGATGCGCACGCCGATCTGGCGGAGCTGGTGCAAAATCTCCAGCGCGGCGACGTCGTCGCCGATCAGCACCGCCTCCGTGATCTCGATTTCCAGCCGGCCTGGCGCCAGGCCCGAGCCGGCGAGAGCGCTCGCGACGCGCAGTGCGAGCGTCGGCGATCTCAGCTGCACCGGCGAGACGTTGACCGCGATCCGTATGTGGGAAGGCCATGCGACGGCTTCAGCGCACGCCGTCCGCAGCACCCAATCGCCGATCTCGTTGATGAATCCGGTATCTTCGGCGAGCGGGATGAAATCAAGCGGCGGAATCATGCCGCGCTCCGGATGGCGCCAGCGCAGCAACGCCTCGCAGCCGGTCACCTTGTTGTCGGAGAGATCGACCAGCGGCTGATAATGGAGCTCGAACTGGCCGTCGGCAAGCGCGCGGCGCATGTCCTGCTCGGTCCGCAGGCGCTGGCGGGCGCTTTCATCCATCGCTGGTTCGAAGAAGCGGAAGGTGCGCCGGCCGCCGGCCTTGGCGGCATACATCGCAAGGTCCGCGTTCTTGGTGAGCTGGTCGCGCTCGGTGCCATCGCGCGGCGCCATCGCGATGCCGATGCTGGCATCGCTTTGGAGCTGATGGCCGAGACATTGGTAGGGCGTGCGAATGGTCTCGAAGATCTGCTTTACGGCTGCGACCACCTCGTCACGTCCCTCGACCGACGTCAGCAGCACCGCGAATTCGTCGCCGCCGAGCCGCGCCACCATATCGGCTGGCTTGAGGCAGCTCTTGATCCGCGCCGCGACGGTCTTCAGGAACTCGTCGCCGACGTGGTGGCCGAGCGAATCGTTGATGCCTTTGAACTCGTCGATATCGATATAGAGCAGGGCGAACGTCTCGCCATGGCGCGCCCGTTCGAGCTCCCGCTCGAGCTGCTCGCCGAACAGCACCCGGTTCGGCAGGTCGGTCAGAGCGTCGAAATGGGCGAGGCGCGTGATCTTCTCCGCCGCCTCGCGTCGTTCGGTGACGTCCTCGACCACATGGATCAGGTAGCGCGGCGTGTTGGCCGCATCGTGAATGGCGATGCGGCGCGAGGTGACATAGCGCCGGCCGACCGCCATGCTTTCGATCGGGTGTTCATCCAGGAACAATCCCTCCGGGCGTGCGACCGCGCGATCATCATCGGCGGTGATCTGCTCAGCAGCACTTTCCGGGAACAGGTCGAAAACCGTTTTGCCGATGATGTTGTCGTAGGCGCGCAGGAAATGCTGTTCCGCGACACGGTTGACCAACACGTAGCGGCGGTCGTGAACATCCTTCACCGTGATCTGGGACGGGATGTGGTCGATGATTTCGCGCAGGAAAGCATAATTGCGATCACGCTCCCGCTCCAGCCGGCGACGGTCGCTGATGTCCTCGATGGTGGTGACCCATCCGCCCTGCGGCAGCGGCTTGTCGATAATGTTGAAGCAGCGGCCGTCCCTGGTCTCATACATCGCCTGCCGGGTTCTGCCGACAGCGACGTTGGCGATCACGGTTGCGCAGAACTGGTCGATGCCGCTCTCAAACGAGCCGCGTTCGCGGCAATGCGCCATCGCGTCGCGGAACGAGCAGCCGGGTCGGATCACCTCGTCAGACAGGCCGAGCAGGTCGACGAACCGCTGGTTGAACATCGCGATACGCGCCTCGGCATCATAGAGCACGAGACCCTGCGTCATGTTGTCCAGCGCCGTTTCGACGCGCTGCTTCTCCGCCTCGAGCCGCTGCTTCGTATCCCGGTTCTGCCGGACGATCTGTCGGACGGCCAGCGCGATCATCATCGCGACGACGATGATCACCAGCGCAGCCGTGATGCTGAGCAGCCAGATCTGCGAATACCAGTCCGCCAGGGCCGCCGCCTCTGTCTTTGTCGCGACGGCGAGAATCGGAAAGTGGCTGACCGGCGCAGTAGCAGAAAAACGCACGACGTTGTCGATCGGGCTGGTAAAGAAGCCGGTCTGCCGGACGCCGCTACGCATCGCGGCGGATCTCAGATCGCCGTTTGGATACTTCTTGCCGATCAGGCCTTCCACCCGCGGATAGCGTCCGATCAGAGTTCCGTCATAGTGGAATATCGTGATCGACGAACCAGGACTGAGCGTCATGGATTCGAGAAACCGCTCGTAGCTTTGGGTATCGACCCGCCGAGTTAGCAAGCCGAGAAAGATCCCGTCCGCACCCGTCAACCGGTGAGCCACGATCATGGTCCATTTGCCGGTGATCCGGCTTTCGACCGGCTGCATCACGATGTTCTCGGGCGGCGGATTCAGTTTCAGCGTCTGGAAGTAGGCGCGGTCGCCCACTACGATCTGCGGCAGCGGTCCGTCCTCCGACGAATTGATGATACGCCCCTCGGCATCGATGATGTTCAGCTCGCCGATAGAGGACAATCCGGTAACCACCCCGTGCAGCAGGTCGTGCACGGATCTTTGCGTCATCCGCTGGCGGAAGCTCTCCTGCGAGGTGATGGAGGATAGTTGCATGCGTTCGATCGCATTATTGGCGACGATCTCCGCATCCTCGTATTTCTGCTGGAAATGGCGTGCGAGCAGCAGCACGGTGTTATCGAGCTCTCGCTGGGCATTTTCCAGCGCACGCTCGCGAAATCCGTTCGCAATCACGATGGTGCCGATGACGATGGCGGCGATCAAGAGGCTGCCGCAGATGACCAGCCATCTCACCGGATCGCGCCGGCGAGGTGAGGCGTGCTGGAGCGTCTCCGCGTCGGTTCGGGACGTTTCGGGTCCGCGAGGCATGCTGGATCGTCTTCCACGGTGTCGTTCTGCTCATCCCCATTATTACGGATCACTGGTGGCGCGGCCGTTAGGAAAGGCAGTTACCTGCGCCTTAAGCGCGGCTCGGGCGAGGTAATTGGAAACGGAATGGCGCCTGTTTCGTCATTGCAATACCGGCCGCACCGAAAATCTGCGGGAAGAGTGCTCCCGTAGAATTACGGATGTGCGACGTCCCAATAGCCGCGAAGATCTCAGCGGCGATAGCCGCTGCCGCGGGCCTGGTATTGCCGGCTTTCCGGTGCGGCGCGGCTCGCGAGGCTCTTGCGCGCCTCGCTGGCGAGCGGGATCGCGGGCTTCAGCTCTTCCAGGAAGATCGGACGTGAGAAGTAGTAGCCCTGCGCATAGCGGATCCGGGTCGCGCCCTGCAGATAGGCCAGCTCCTCGAAGGATTTCGATGCCTTCGGCGATCACGGTCATGCCGAGCGCCTCGCTCAAGGATTCGATCGCGCGCAGGATGCCTTGACTGCGCGGTCGCTTATGGATGTCGGTGATGAAGGCGCGATCGATCTTGATCTCATCGGCGGTGATGTCGGCGAGCGCCGACAGCGACGAGTAGCCGATGCCGAAATCGTCGATCGAGATGCCGACGCCGATCTCGCGCAGCAGCGGCAGGATCTCGTCCTGGAAATGGCTCCTGGTGACGAAGGCGTCTTCGGTCACCTCGACCATGAACCGTTTCGGAAAGCCGGTCGCGGCAAGCGCCTCGGCGAACGGCCGCATGAAATCCGGGTTGGCGGCCTGCTTGGCCGCCACGTTGATGCTGATCGTCGCCTCATGGCCGAAGGTCTCGTTGATGAGGTCGATCGACTTGACGATCTCGGCGAGCACGAGATGCGTCAGCTCGTCGATCAGCCCGAGCTCGACGGCGAGGTTGACGAAGTCGCCCGGTGCCTGAATCACGCCGTCATTGTCGCGCAGCCGCACCAATGCCTCGATGCCCTTGATCTCTTCGGTGCGAATGTCGACCTTGGGCTGAAACGCGCAACAGAAGCGCTTCTCCAGGATCGCAAGCCGCAGCGATTGCTCGACTTTCATGCGGGCGAGCGCGTCCTGCTCCATCGCGTGGTCGAAAAAGGCGACCGCGCCCTTGCCGTTGTTCTTCACCCGGTACATCGCCAGGTCGGCTTTCTGGCGCAGCACCTCGTAGCCGTTGCCGTGGTCGGGATGCAGGCTGACGCCGATCGAGGCCGAGGCGAACACTTCGGCGCCATCGATGAAGAACGGCGCGTTCAGTCGGTACAGCATGGACCTGGCGAATTCGGCGACTTCGGATGCCCGGTCGATCGGATGCAGCAGCAGCAGGAATTCGTCGCCGCTGATACGCGACAGCAGATCGGTGCTGCGCAGGTCGCGTCCGATCCGTCGTGCAAGCTCGACCAGCAGCGCATCACCGGTGGCGTGGCCGTAATAGTCGTTGATGTGTTTGAAGTTATCGAGGTCGATGAACACCAGCGCGAACGGTTCGCTGCCGTGCCGCGCCAAATGGTCGGCGCGGCGCTCGATCACCCGCCGCATCGGCAGGCCGGTCAGCTCGTCGAAATAGGCGGAGCGGATCAACAGCTCCTCGAACGCCTTGAGCTCGCTGATATCGGCCGAGCTCGACAGCAGCAGGTTGCGATCGCCGATGCGCACGGGCCGGTGCGCCGTGAGCAGGGTCTGCGGCCCGTTGGCGCGCGGGATCGGTTCCTCGACGACCACCGACTGCCCGTCCCGCAGCAGCGCGCAGCCCGCTTTCCGACGCTGCTCAAGCGGCGAGGGTGTCCCGTCCCGCTCGTCCATACTGCCGGCGAGCTGCGCGGCGGCGGCATCGTTGATCAGCACGAGCCGGCCTTGCTCGTCATGCACGGTGACGCCGGTGGGCAGCAATCTGAGCACGTCGCGCAGCAGGGCCAGCTCGGCGCTCGTGCTGCCGGAATCTGCCAGCCTGGACGAAGAGTTGTGCCGATCGAAATTCTGCATGCGCCGATTGTGCGCAATGACGGCTTCGTTTTGGTTAAGGGCCACGTAGAAACCCGGAAGCATCCGCTTTGGCTCCGTGAGCTCAGCCTGGCGGAAGGCGGCATTGCATGGTGCAATGGATGCCGGTCTTCAGGAACGACGTCTCGGTCTTGCCGTCGAACGCCAGCAGCGCTGCACCCAGCAGCTTGGTGCCGAAGCCCGGCTTGCCTACGTCCTCGACCGCGGGGCCTTCGGTCTCGTCCCAGGTCAGCTTGAGCCGGTCGTCGGTGCGGGTCCATGTGACCTGCAGGAAGCCGCGCGGCGAGGAGAAGGCCCCATACTTGCCGGCGTTGGTGGCGAGTTCGTGGAACACCAGCGACAGGCTGACCGCGAGCTTGGCCGGCAGGAACAGTGGCTCGCCGTTGAGGTCGAAGCGGACATGGCCGTAGGGCCCGAGCTCGGCCAGCAACAGGTCCTTCAGGTCGCAGCCCTGCCCGTCGACCTTGGTGATGAGATCGTCGGCGGTTGCCAGCGCGCGGATGCGGCGGTCGATGCTGGCCCATACCTGCGGCTGGTCGTGCAGCACCTGATGCAGCACCGCGTGAATCGTGGAGGTCTTGTTCTTGAGCCGGTGCTGCAGCTCGTCGACCACCAGCTTGCGATAGGCCTCCTCCTCGGTCAGGCGCATCGAGATCGCGCGCTGTTGCGCGGCGATGGTTCGGTAATGGCTGAGGCCCCAGATCATCAGCGCACAGGCGACCAGATAGACCGCGAGCAGCACGAACCGGGCAGTGTCCACCGCGCCGCTGCCGAAATGGAGCACCAGGCCCAGCACGCCGCCGGCCAGCGCGGTGAAGGTGCCGACCCGCCGGCCGCCGAGCGCGCAAGCCAGGAACACCGCCGGGATATAGGGCGAGAAGAAGATGTCGGATCGGATATGGGAGAGACTCCAGCGCAGCAGCGTCGCCAGCAGCAGGCAGACGGCCGCGAACACCGTGCCCACCAGCGGGGACGGCTGCGTCACGCCGTGCCAGGCGCGCCTGAATTCCTCGGTGAGTTGCTTCATCATGCCCATCAACCCGAGCGGCAGATCTAAAATAAGGCTTGCAACCACAAATTTAAGGTTGCCGTCCAATCCCGCTTGTCTTGTCATGCCCCGGACCGGATGATGGTTCCCGCGCGCTGGCGATGATCTGCGTCGGCGTGTATCAATCGCATGGAATGATTAGACAAATTTAGAAGAGGCGTAGGGATATGGGAAGGCTCAACGGCAAGGTTGCGGTGATCACCGGTGCGACCAGCGGCATCGGCCTGCGCACGGCGGAGGTGTTCGTCGCCGAAGGCGCCCAGGTCGTGATCGCCGGCCGGCGCGTGGCCGAGGGCGAGGCGCTGGCGGCCAGGCTCGGTCCGAACTGCATCTTCCGCCGCACCGACGTGGCCGTCGACGCCGAGGTGCGCTCCCTGATCGAGCTCGCGGTCGAGAAGTTCGGCCGGCTGGACTGTCTGTTCAACAATGCCGGCGGCCCGGCGCAGACCGGCGGCATCGAGGGTCTCGACGCCGACCGCTTCGATGCCGCGATGGCGGTGCTGCTGCGCAGCGTCATGCTCGGCATGAAATACGCCGCGCCCCACATGAAGAAGCAGGGCTCGGGCAGCATCATCAACAATGGCAGCATCGCCGGCCGGCTTGCCGGCTACTCCACCTCGCTGGTCTACGGCACGGCGAAGGCCGCGGTGATCCATCTCACCAAATGCGTGGCGATGGAGCTCGGCGAATCCGGCGTGCGCGTCAATTCGATCTCGCCGGGCCTGATCGCAACCGGCATCTTCGGCAAGGCGCTCGGCCTGTCGACCGACAATGCGGAGAAGACGCCGGAGACGATCCGCAACGCCTACGCCACCGCGCAGCCGATCCCGCGCGCCGGCATCACCGACGACATCGCCTATGCCGCCGTGTTTCTTGCCAGCGACGAGTCCGGTTTCATCAACGGGCACGACCTCGTCGTCGACGGCGCCATCACCGGCGGCCGCAACTGGAGCCAGCAGCAGCAGGGCTATGTCGCGATGCGCAAGCTGCTGGGCGATGTGGTGGAGTGATCCACCGTCATTCCGGGGCGACACGAAGCGTCGAGCCCCAGAAGCGCAATTGCGCACCGAGAATCTTGAGATTCCGGGTCTGGTCCTTCGGACCATCCCGGAATGACGGGCTAAAATCACACCGTCCTCAATGTCACCTTCAATCCGTCCCGCGGCTTCGGGATCGGCCATACCTGCCAGCTCGGCTGATAGCCCGGCGCGAACGAGACCTCGAGATTCGCGAGGAAATGCCGCGCAAAGCACTTTGCCTGCATGTAGGCGAAGTGCAGGCCGAGGCACATATGGGCGCCGCCGCCGAATGGGATCCAGGCGAAACGATGCCGGGCGCGCTGGGCCTCGTCGGTAAAGCGCAGCGGATCGAACCGCGCGGGCTCTGGCCAGACCTCGGCCATGTGATGGGTGTACATCGGATTGACGCCGACCGAAGTGCCGGCCGGGATCGCAAAACCCTTGAAGCTGAAATCGCGCACCGCGCGGCGCGGTAGCGACGGCACCGGCGGCATCAGCCGCAAGGTTTCCTGGAACGCCATCTCGGTCAGCTTCATCTTCTCCAGATGGCTGGCGTCCATCGGCTCGCCCTCGCCGAGACCGAGGCTCAGGACTTCCGCGCGCAGCCTCTGCTGCCACTCAGGATTTGCGGCGAGCTGCGCGACGAAGGACGTGAACGAGGAGGTCAGCGTGTCGTGCGCCGCCATCATCAGGAAGCTCATGTGATCGGCGATCGCCTGCACCGATAGTGGCTCGTCGTTATCGTCCTTCGCGGCACAGAGCTGCGAGAACAAATCGTCGCCGCCCCTGATACGGCGGATCGGCACCTGCTCGGAGAAGTAGGCGATGACGCGCTTGCGCCCCCTGACGCCGCGCGCCATCTGCGTGCCCGGCAACGGCTTGCGGATCGGCGCCACCGCGGCCGCTACCATGTCGACGAAGGCGCGGTTGATGGCGTCGACTTGCGCGCCGATCTCCTCGCCGAGAAAGGCAGTCGCGGCCAGGTCGAGCGTGAGCTGCTTGATGGCGGGATAGAACAGCACGTCGCCGGGCTTCGCCTTCCACTGCGCAACCCGCGCGGCGATGCCGCGGTCGAGGCCCGCGAGATAGGACTTCATCGGTCCGGCCTTGAACGCCACCGACAGCGTGCGCCGGTGCAGCCGGTGCTCGTCGAAATCCATCAGCATCAGGCCGCGCGGAAACAGCAAATCAAGCACCGGGCCCCAGCCGAGCGATGAGGAGAACAGCTTGGCCTGGTCGAACAGCACGAGCTCATTGGCCTCGGGGCCGAGCATGACGACGCTGGTCTCGCCGAACACGTGGGTACGATAGACCGGGCCGAACTTGGCGGCGTTGCCCTCGATATGGCCCTTGGGGTCGGCGAGCACTTGCAGCGTTTTGCCGATCACAGGCCAGCCTTCGTCGCCGGGGATGTGGGTCAGCGAGTTGCGCCGCGGCGGCTTCGGGCTAAGCGCGGAAGGGGCCATGCTTTGCATCGACATCGCGAGAGGCTCCATTCTTCGTCGGATGGCCGGCCTGCCCTGGCAGGCGCGCGCCGGATCGATATTGATATGCGGTTGCAGCCGCGACGCAACACCTCTTCGATGTCCATTGTCATCGCAAGCCCATGGCATCTCAAGCCTGCCGCATCTCAAGCGTTCGCGATCTCGATCGCGGCCGTTCGCGATCTCGCGGCGCGATTTCCGCGTCCGAGCCCTGCCGCTAGGCCTGCCCTCCTTGGCAGAGGGCACGGGGAATGCCGGGCGCTGGCCGCACCCATGGCCCGCCTGCAACAAAAAACGCAGGCGGCAGGTACCACAGGTTCAGCCGAGACATCCCGGCATTCCCCGCGCGATGGCTTTAACGGCTGCTTCGCGTTCTCCCCGGTGCGCCGGGCTTGCTGGCCACCGTGTCGCACAACGCGCTGACGCGCGTCATGCTGGATATCAGCGTCGGGATATCAGGACCACGCGACTTGACCGTGCGCATCGCTGTTGTTCGTCGGCGTGGAAACCACGCTGCAACACCGACACGCCCACCGCATCCCGCCTCAACGTTCGTGACGACCGCGAAGCGCCCCTCGAGCGAGGCGGGACGGGGAGATACAACATAACTTCTGATAAAAAGAAAGAAGAATATTTTGGCCGGAAGTGCTGGGTGAGGCGATGTTGTTGGATCCGCTCATGAATTGAGTTTTTGGCGCAGGCCATCTCGGCGGCGATTTGCAGTGCATCGGCCACTAGGGAGGCAGAACAGCCAATTCGAAGGTGATCATGCAAGCGATTTGCCCGTCGAAGCGGATGGCTGATATCTTCCCGCCCGGCAACCTTTGCAAAGCCTGTAAATGCTAATTCGATCAGAGCTCTAGGTTTGTGCACGAAGGAAATACCCGATGCTGAGGATGCTTGCTTTGATTTCTTGCAGACGATTGCAGCTGCGGCAGGACGTTCTGGCTACAAATATCCACCACTACTCCAAACCTGATGGCCCATTCTCTTACGGGTGAGAGATTGATCCGCTTCGGAGCATCCTCGTCGTAAAACAGCGGCCATATCAACTCTGATAGCAGCGGCGGAACCTCTTTCGTTTTATCTGCATCGGTGATGCGTTATCGTGACACGCCGCCCAACACCGCTGATGCTAATCACCGGAAGAGTGAAATGAAGAGGCTCATAAAGCTATTAGAGGAGCCTCTCGACGATGAAGACAAAGCTACGGTCCCCGCAGTGGTTAGCACCGCAATGGCCAAAACAGGATTCACCCCGATAGCGGCCAATCGCCTAGAAGGGATGCTGTCGAGCTGGGAAAATCTGCTTATGACATCGCAATCAAGATCGTCAGCGACATTGGCTCCACGACCGTGAAGAAAATGCTCGGGCTCTGAATATGCGATTTCATTACCTTTAGCAGGGCAGATTAGCGAGGCGTGTTCCGCCACCTTTCTGCAGTGCGGGTCTTCGTGCAGCTCTCCGAAAGTCGCCTTGCCGATCCGGGAATAATCCCGGCGCGCGCATCGCGGCTAAACGAGAAATGCGGCCAATCACCATTCACATGGAGAGCGAGTCTCGCCCCTTCTCCGGATCCGGTGTTCCCAAAGCGCCGCTGCCGGATCCATAGTCTCACCAGTCTATTCGATAACTCGTCCAGCGAACATTTGGAGGAGTGGCGATGACGCAGGCGCCTGCATTCGAGACCGACTTCTGGAAGGACGCCAATCTGCGCAAGGTCTGGGACGAGATCGTTCCCGGCGAGCCGCGCAAGACGATCCCCTACACGCTGACGCTGGACGCCATTCAGCTCTACTGCCGCTCCGTCGGCGAGGATCATCCGCTCTACTTCGATGAAGAGTACGCGAAGACGACGCCGTATGGCGGCCTGATCGCGCCGCCGTCGATCCACATCCTGCTGATGTTCGCCTGCACGCCGGCCGACGACTGGATGCGGACGCCGGGCACCATCAATGCCGGCCAGTCGTGGAGCTACAACAAGCCGGCGCGGCCCGGCGACACCATCACGCTGCAGGCCCGCGCGCTGGACAAGTTCATCAAGCGCGAGCGGCTCTTCGTCGTCCACGACAATGTGTTCTTCAACCAGCACGGCGAGGTCATCTGCTCCGGCCGCGGTCAGACCATCCGTCCCGCGTGACCGCAGCGCAAGAGAAGGAAACCGTGGCATGAGCATCAATTTCGAAAACCTCGCCGTTGGCGACGCAATCAACGGTCCGACATTCGACGTCTCCCGCGAATCGATCCGGCTGTTTTGCGACGGCTCGCTCGACTACAACCCGCTGCATCTCGACGACCACTACATGACGAACAGTTTCGGCAAGACCAATTTCGGTGGCATCATCATGCATGGGATGAACAATTTCGGGCTGATCACCCGGATGCTGACCGATTGGGCCTATCCCGCCGGCGCCATTCAGCGCCGCCTGGAGACGCGCTGGCTCAAGCCGGTCAAGCCCGGCGACACGATCCAGCCGGTCGGCGTGGTGAAGTCGAAGCAAGCCACGCAGAAGTCGCGTTGGGTGCTGATCGACGTGCTGGTTCGCAATCAACGGAACGAACACGTCGCGGCCGGCGAAGCGATGGTCGAATTTCCGATATCGGGCGCGCAGCGCGTAGGGCGGATTAGCGACGCGTAATCCGCCATCACTTCCATAAGCGCAGGCGGTCTGTTGTTGAGGTAGCGAACGTCAGCGAAGAACCTAATCCGCCCTATAGCTCTTCTCATCCCTTCCGCTTCGCCGCCGCGGCTTGCAAATCCGGCGCATTCACCGCCGGAATTGCGACACGTCCCGGCCCGGTCTGCGCCAGCGCGGCGGCGGCCTTGTCGTTGGACATGATCTTGGCCATCACGGCCTGGCCGGCGCGTTCGAAGATGGCGCGGTTCTCGATCACGAACTTCTGCGACTGGCGCAGGCCATCGATATAGCCGTTGATCTCCGGCACCACGTAGCGCGCTACCATGTCCCAGCTGCGGCGGGTGTTTTCGGGATTGGCCCAGTCGTGCACGAAGCCGATGATGTGGCCTACACCGCCCGACACCTGCACCAGGTTCTTGATGGTCTTCACCAGATCGTCCGGCGTGCCGATGGTGGAGGCCGCGCCCTCGACGAAGGCGGTCTTGTCCACGGCCTCGTCTGGCGAAGAGAACGGCTGCAGCCCGGGCCGCTGCAAGGTGCCGACGTTATACTCATTGTGCCAGCGCATCAGCCCGGCGCCGGCCTCGCGCCGCGCCTGCTCGCGCGTCTCGGCGATGTGCCATGACAGCAGCACGCGCCAGTTGGCGCGGCTGACGGTGGTGCCGTGCTTCGTCGCCGCATCCTCGGCGAACTGCCATTGCTGCGGCAGCGCCATCAAGCCCTGCGTCGACATCGAGCCGAGCGAGATGATGCCAATGCCGTATTTGCCGGCGAGCGTCATGCCCGACGGCGAGATCTGCGAGGCCACCACGAACGGCATCTCCTCCTGCAAGGGCAGGATCTGCAGCGCGGCGTCGTTCATCGTGAACCAGTCGCTCTTGGCGGTGACACGTTCGCCGTTGAACAGGCGGCGGATGATGGCGATCGCCTCGTCCTGCCGGTCGCGTTGCGTCATCGGATCGATGCCGAGCGTGTGCGCATCCGACGCCAGCGCGCCCGGGCCGGAGCCGAAGATGGCGCGGCCGCCGGTCATGTGGTCGAGCTGCACCATGCGCTGGGCGACATTGAAGGGATGATGATAGGGCAGCGAGATCACGCCGGTGCCGAGCCTGATGCGCTTGGTGCGCTCGCCAGCGGCAGCGAGGAACATTTCCGGCGAGGCGATCATCTCCCAGCCCGACGAATGGTGCTCGCCGCACCAGAATTCGTCATAGCCGAGGTCGTCGAGCTGCTGCACCAGGTCGAGGTCACGGCGGAACTGGAGCGTCGGGTGCTCGCCGATCGGATGATGCGGGGCGAGGAAGGCTCCGAACTTCAGACGCGCCATGATGCTTTCTCCCAGACGGAATGTCGTTGTTGTGTGATTTGTTAACGGCGAGGCTAATTGGCGACCACGCGTTAGGCAATCGTCATTAAATCACGGCCGCGCAAAGGAATTTGCATAAGGGTGATCGCAGGGCGTGGATGCGGTCGGCGCACGTCGCAGATGCCGTGTGCTGTATTCGTGCATTAGCGCCTCAACACAATCGGTGTCGTCCCGGACAAGCGCGCAGCGCGCTGATCCGGGACCCATACTCCGCGGCCGTTGTTTAGGGCGCACCGTCACGGCGAGTCTTCGCAACGCCAGGGACGGTGGCTATGGATCCCGGGTCGGCGCGCTGCGCGCTTGCCCGGGATGACACCGGAGATGATGTCGCGCAGCGCGTCGCGTGGCATGCAGCGGCAGGCTCACTTACCTCGCAGGTAATCGCCGCCACCATCGAGGCCCGCTACGTTGCAGCCTGCGCAATTCGGCAGGTAATCCATGCATCAGATAGTATCGAGCGGCGTCGAGGCGCGGCGCTGGTTGGTGTTGGCGACCGTGGTCGCGGCGCAGTTCATGTTCGGCGTCGATGCCTTTGTCGTCAATGTCGCGCTGCCAACGATCGCGGCCGAGCTCCACGCAAGCTCGGCGCAGATCGAATTTGTCATTGCGATCTATCTGATCGCCTATGCGACGCTGGTCGTCACCGGCGGCCGCCTCGGCGACATCTTCGGCACCAAGCCGATCTTCATCACGGGCGTTGCCGGTTTTACGCTGACCTCGTTGTGGTGTGGCCTTGCGCAATCCGGGCCGGAGCTGATCCTGGCGCGGCTGGCGCAGGGCGCGACCGCGGCGCTGATGGTGCCGCAGGTGCTGGCGACCTTGCATCTGCTGTTTCCCGACGGGGCACGCGGCCGCGCCTTCGCAATCTACGGCATCGTGCTCGGGCTTGCCGGCGCTGCCGGCTTCATGCTCGGCGGCGTGCTGGTGACGCTGGATCTCGCCGGCCTCGGCTGGCGTGCGGTGTTCTTCGTCAACGTGCCCTGCGGCGCACTGATCATCGCTGCCGCGTGGCGCATCATGCCGCGGGTCGCCCGCCGGGCCGGCGTCCGGCTCGATATTGTCGGCGCCTGCGTGCTGTTTACGGGCCTGCTCTGCCTGATGGGGCCGCTGCTGTTCGGCCGTGACCTGCACTGGGCGCCGTGGCTATGGCTGGTGATGGCGTCGGGCATCGGCATCATCGCAGGCTTCATCAAATTGGAGCACGCAGTCGCGCGCCGTGGCGGCATGCCGCTGGTCGATCTCATGCTGCTTACTGATCGCGCCTTCATGCGCGGCCTCTGCGCGGTGTTCTTTTTCTTCTTCGCCAATCTCTCGTTCTATCTGGTGATGACTGTCCATATGCAGCGCGCGCTGCAGATCCCGCCGCTGCAGGCCGGCCTGGTATTCCTGCCGCTGACGCTGACCTTTGTCATCGCCTCGCGGCAGGCTGCGTCGCGTGCCAGGCGCCGCGGCATGATGGTGCTGATCGAAGGCTGCGCGCTGCAGGTCGCGGGTCTTGCCGTGCTCGCACTTCTCGCGATGACCGTGGCAGCGCCAGCTAGCGTGGTGCTGGCGGCGCTGCTGATGATCTTCGGTTACGGCCAGGGCCTGGTGATGGCGCCGCTGTCGAATGTCGTGCTCGCGACCGTCAAGCCGGGCAGCGCGGGCGCGGGCTCGGGAATTTACGGGACCGTGGCGCAGATCGCCAATGCCGCCGGCGTCGCCGTGATCGGCGCGGTCTATTTCGCGATCGAATCAGGTCAGCAGGCGAGAGTTGCGTTCGTTGTCGCGCTCACGCTGTTCGCGATGTCGATCGTAACATCGGCCGCATTTCTGACATGGCGGCGCCGCGCCACCGGGCAATCGTGACATTTAGATCGCAACCGAGCGAATATCGCCGCTGACGTTCTCTTGATCTGCAGTGGGCAGCGGTTTTGTTTTGCGTCGCAGCAACTATCTAGGTCATTGTGGGTTGTTCCCCACCGTCCCAGGAGTTGCCGGTGTCCCTCGCTGAAAATGTTGAATATCTGCGACGTCTGCGAGAGCTGAACGGCATCACGGGTTTCGGAGACTTCCGCGGCCAGCCGCGTGTCCTGCCGGACAGCCCGCTGATCGAGATCGAGCGCTTCGGCTCCAATCCCGGCAGGCTCAAGATGTTCGCCTATGTGCCGGCGCAACGGCAGCCGCTGCTGCCGCTCGTCGTGGTCTTGCACGGCTGCGGACAGAGTGCTGCGGAATACGATCTCGGCGCCGGCTGGTCGACGCTCGCCAAGCATTACGGTTTTGCGTTGCTGCTGCCCGAGCAGCAGCGGGCTAACAATGCGCAGCGCTGCTTCAACTGGTTTCAATCCGAAGACATCGCGCGCGACGACGGCGAGGTCGGCTCGATCAGGCAGATGATCGCGAAGATGGTGGCGGATCGCGCCATCGATCCGCGCCGCATCTTCGTCACCGGCCTGTCCGCCGGCGGCGCCATGACCATGGCGATGCTGTCGACCTATCCGGAGCTGTTCGCGGCCGGCGCCGTCATCGGGGGCCTGCCGTTCGGCGTCGCCCGCAACATGCGCGATGCGCTGATGCAGATGCACATGCCGCCGTCACGCGACGGTCGCGAGCTCGGCAAGCTGGTCCGGCACGCGTCGTCGTCGTTTCGCGGGCGCTGGCCGAAGCTGTCGGTGTGGCACGGCACCGCGGATCGCACCGTGCATCGGGACAATGCCGACGAGATCGTCAAGCAGTGGCTCGACCTGCACCATCTGCCGATCGCGCCGATGGCCGAGTTCGAGGTCGACGGCTATCCGCGCCAGCTGTGGTGGAATGCCGACGGCGAGCCGATGGTGGAGTCCTTCACCATCACGGACATGGCTCACGGCACGCCGATCGGGCTGGCCGAGAATGACAAGCGCTATGGCAAGCAAGGCCCGTTCCTGATCGAAGCGGGCATCTCGTCGTCCTATCACATCGCGAAGTTCTTCGGCGTGACCGACTGGATTCGTCAGCCCAAGCCGGCGGCGGAATCGCCCAGTGCCAAGCTGATTCCGCGGGTCTCGCCGGTCTCGTCGGTGCTGCCGAGCCTCAGCCGGATCTTGCGGCCGAAGGCATCCGAGACCGAGACCGATTCGACGACGATCAATGCGGAAGCGGCTGAGCGCAAGTCGGCCGAAGCGAAGTCAGCCGAGACCAAGCGCGAGACGCGGCGCGCGGCGATCGACGTCGCCGCGGTGATCGACCGCGCCTTGCAGGCCACAGGCTTGAAGAAGTAGCGGCCTGAAGAAGTAGCACGCCGCTCCGGAGTCACATCTCGCCGGTGAGGAACGGATTGGTCATCCGCTCCTGGCCGAAGGTCGAGCCGGCGCCATGGCCGCAGACGAAGCCGACATCGTCGCCGAGCGGCAGCAGCTTGTCCTTGATCGAGGAAATCAGCGTCGCATGACTGCCGCCGGGCAGGTCGGTGCGGCCGACCGAGCCGTTGAACAGCACGTCGCCGACGTGAGCGAAGCGCATCTCCTTGTTGAAGAAGACGACGCTGCCGGGCGAGTGGCCCGGGCAATGCAAGATGTCGAAAGCGATCCCGCCGATCTCGACACGGTCGCCTTCATCGAGCCAGCGATCCGGCGTGAAATTGCGCACGCCGGTGAAACCGAAGCGCGCGCCGCTCTCGACCACATTGTCCAGCAGATATTTGTCGGCGAGATGCGGGCCCTCGATCGGCACACCGAGCGCGTCGCGCAGCTCGGCCGCGCCGCCGACGTGATCGATATGACCGTGCGTCAGCCAGATCTTCTCGACCGTGACGCCGGTCTTGGCGATCGCGTCGGCAATGGCCGGCACGTCGCCGCCGGGGTCGAACACCACCGCCTTCCTGGTGGCTTCGCACCACAGGATGGTGCAGTTCTGTTCGAATGGCGTGACCGGCACGATGATCGCGCCAGCCTTCGCCTTGGTGTCGTTTTGCTCGGTCATGCGGCCAAGCAAGCCGATTTTCGCGCCCGCGCCAAGTAAAAAAGCGATGCCCTGCCTGCGCCGGCAAGGTGCGGGCAAAGAAAATGCCGCTGAACTTGCGGCCGGTTCCGGCGTTGGACGGCGGAACGTTCTCGAGCAGGATGGTCGTTCCGATGAATACGAGCGGGAGCTGGTGGCGCGACGGCATCTTCTATCAGATCTATCCGCGCTCGTTCCAGGACAGCGACGGCGACGGAGTCGGCGATCTCACCGGCATCCTGCACCGGCTGCCTTATCTGTTGACGCTCGGCGTCGACGCGATTTGGCTGTCGCCGATCTTCGTCTCGCCGATGGCCGATTTCGGCTACGACATCTCCGACTACACCGGCATCGATCCGCTGTTCGGGACGATGGAGGATTTCGACGCGCTGGTGAAGGCAACCCATGGCATCGGGCTCAAGCTCATCCTCGACCTCGTGCCCAACCACACCTCCGACCGGCATCCGTGGTTCCTGGAGGCGAAGCGCGCGCGCAACGACCCGAAGCGCGACTGGTACATCTGGCGCGACGGCAAGCCGGACGGCGGCCCGCCCAACAACTGGCTGTCCGAATTCGGCGGCAGCGCCTGGGCCTATGACGAGATCACGGATCAATATTACTATCACGCCTTCCTGGCGCAGCAGCCGGACCTGAACTGGCGTAATCCGGCGGTGCGCGCCGCCATGTACGACGTGATGCGGTTCTGGCTGCGCAAGGGCGTCGACGGCTTTCGCGTCGACGTGCTCTGGCATCTGGTCAAGGACGCGCAGTTTCGCGACAACCCGCCCAACCCCGGCTACATCGAAGGCCGTCCGCCGAACGAGCGCGTGCTGACGCGCTACTCCGCCGATCAGCCGGAGGTGCACGAGGTGGTGGCGGAGATGCGGCAGGTGCTGGATGAATTCGGCGACCGCGTGCTGATCGGCGAGATCTATCTGCCCTATGAACGGCTGATGACCTATTACGGCAAGGATCTTGCCGGCGCGCACCTGCCGTTCAATTTCGCGCTGCTGTCGGCGCCGTGGCATGCGCGCGATATCGAGACCATCATCGCCGACTACGAAAAGGCGCTGCCCGCAGGCGCGTGGCCGAACTGGGTGCTCGGCAATCACGATCGGCCGCGGGTGGCGAGCCGCGTCGGAACGGCGCAGGCGCGGGTCGCCGCGATGCTGCTGCTGACCTTGCGCGGCACGCCGACGCTGTATTACGGCGACGAGATCGGCATGCAGCAGGTGCCGATCGCGCCCGACCAGGTGCGCGATCCCTTCGAGAAGAACGTGCCCGGCATCGGCGTCGGCCGCGACGGCTGCCGCACACCGATGCAGTGGAACGCGAACGTCAATGCCGGGTTTTCCGCCGCGCTGCCGTGGCTGCCGGTGGCCAGCGATTTCACCCACGAGAACGTCGTCAATCTCACGGCGGACAGGCGCTCGATCCTCAATCTCTATCGCGCGCTGATCGCGCTGCGAAAGCAGCATGCGGTGCTGGTCAGCGGCAGCTACCGGGCGATCACCGCGCAAGGCGATGTGCTGCTGTATCGCCGCGAAGGCCAAGGCGCCGGCGAGGTGCTGACCGTCGCGCTCAATCTCGGTGAGGAGCCGGTGGCGCTATCGACCGCAGGCCGCGGCCTCGACGGCGCGATCCTGCTGTCCACCCATCTCGACCGTCCCAATGAGCGCATTCACGGCACGCTCGATTTGCGCGGCAATGAAGGCGTCATTATCGGATCGGAGGGGACGAGGTCCACCACATAAATGGTGTCGTCCCGGCCTCGCGCCGGGACCCATACTCCGTGGCGGTGGTTGTAGAACGAGGCTCATTGCCAATCCTCGCAACACGCCCGCCGCGGCGTATGGATCCCGGCGTTCGCCGGGACGACAGCGAGTTTGAGGCGACAGCTTCCTAACAATTCACGCCAGACAGAACGTATCCTACTCCGGATGCGCCTTGTTGCGCTTCGCCTTCGCCGGCCGCGCATCGGTATCGATGTCGCTGCGCCGGAGCAGGTAGTCGAGGCCGCCGACGCGGTACCAGCGATAGCCGTAGGGCTCGATCACCAGCGTGTGGCGGCCGCGCGCATCGGCATGGCTGTGATCTTCCGCAAGCAGGTTGATCAGCAGCTCGCCGGCCTCGCCTTCCACCCCGGTCGAGAACGCGATCTCGCGCGGCTTCTCATCGAGATTGTGCACGAACAGCACCGAATTGTTGCGCCAGTCGTAGCGCAGGATCAGGATCGCCGGGTCCTTGATCGCGATCACCTGGAAATCGCCCCAGCCGACTTCCGGCACTTCCTTGCGCATGCGGATGATGCGCTCGGTCCAGTTCAGCATCGAGTTCGGATCGCGGCGCTGCTTGGCGGCATTGACGTGCTCATAGCCATAGGGGCCGTCGCTGATCACGGGGAGCGCCGGCTTGCCGCCATTGGTGAAGCCGGCCTGCGGCTCGGTCGACCATTGCATCGGCGTGCGCGCGCAGTCGCGCTCCGGCAGCTTGAGATTTTCGCCCATGCCGAGCTCGTCGCCGTAGCGAACCACCGGCGTGCCGGGCAGCGTGAACATCAGGCTGTAAGCGAGCTCGATGCGCCTGCGGTCACCGCCGAGCATCGGAGCCAGGCGCCTGCGGATGCCGCGATCGTAGAGCTGCATGTCCTTGTCCGGCCCGAACGCCTTGAACACGGCATCGCGCTGCGGCTTCGTCAGCCGGCCGAGATCGAGCTCGTCATGATTGCGCAGGAACAGACCCCATTGCGCGGATGCCGGCCGCGGCTTGGTCGCGTTCAGCGCCTTCGCCAGCGGCCGGGTGTCCGCGGCAGCGAGCGCATAGAACAGATGCTGGTTGACGTGGAAGTTGAACATCATGTGCATGCGGTCGCCATCGTCGCCGAAATATTCCAGGTCGGATTCCGGCACCACATTGGCCTCGGCAAGGATAATGGCGTCGCCCTCGCGCCATTGCAGGAATTCGCGGAATGTCCGCAGCATGTTGTATTGCTCGATCGGCTTCTTCACCTTGGCGCCCTTGGTCGCGATCACGAAGGGTACGGCATCCATGCGGAAGCCGGAGACGCCGAGCTGGATCCAGAAGCCCATGATTTTCAATATCTCGGCCTGCACCTCGGGGTTCGAGGTATTGAGATCGGGCTGGAAGTCATAGAAGCGGTGGAAGTACCAGGCGCGCGCTTCCTTGTCGTGGGACCAGGTCGATTTCTGCACGCCTGGAAATACCATGCCCTTGTCTGCGTTGGCCGGCTTCTTGTCGGCCCAGACATACCAGTCGCGATAGCGCGAGTCCTTCGAGCGGCGCGCCTCCTTGAACCAGGGATGCTGATCGGAGGTGTGGTTGACGACGAGGTCGATGATGATTCGGATGCCGCGCTGCTCGCAGCCATGGGTGAACTCGACGAAATCGCCCAGCGTGCCGTAGCGCGGATCGACGCCGTAATAGTCGGCGACGTCGTAGCCGTCGTCCTTGCCGGGCGAGGGCTGGAACGGCATCAGCCAGATCGCGGTGATGCCGAGCCCGTGCAGATAATCCAGCCGTCGCGTCAGCCCCTTGAAGTCGCCGATGCCGTCGCCATCGGCGTCCATATAGGTGCCGACGGACAGGCAATAGATGATGCCGTTCTTGTACCAGAGGTCGTCGATCATGAACGGCTGCCTTCTCGTCGGATGTCACGCGGCCGGTTGTTAAGTGGCTTAGGCCGACCCGGTTCCCAGTTCCGTTTCGGACGCGCGCGAGGGCTTGGGTCATGCATGGAATCGGCTATGATGTGCCGCCCATGGACTCCTCAGCCGCCAAGATCACCCTGATTCCGGATCGCCGTCAGTCCGAGACCGCGCTTGCGATCGCACGCGGCACCTCGCGGCTGCTGCGCTCGCTCGGCTTCGCCACTGTCAGCGAATTGCCGTTGCCGTCGGGGCGGCGGGCCGATCTGGTGGCGCTGAACGCGCGCAGCGAGATCTGGATCGTCGAGATCAAATCGTCCTTGGAGGATCTGCGCGCCGACCACAAATGGGAGGACTACCGCGCCCATTGCGACCGGCTGTTCTTCGCGTTCACGCAGGACCTGCCGTGTGAGATCTTTCCAAAGGACACCGGATTGATCGTCGCCGACGCTTACGGCGCGCATCTGCACTGCGAGGCGCCCGAGCACAAATTGCCGGCACCGACCCGCAAGCTGATGACGGTGCGCTTCGCGCTCGCAGCTGCGCAGCGCATGAATAGGCTGGTCGATCCGCAGGGGCATGCGGAGTTCTGATGGCGCGCGACTATTCGGAGCTGAAACGGCACGCCAAGGTCCATACGTTTCGCATCACCACAGCCATCGCCGCCTGGATTCTGATTGCCCTGGCGTTCTATTACCGGCCCGACCTGATCAAATGGGGTTTACGGGCTTCGACTGGCGGCATCGAGGCGATTGGCGACGCGCTGCCTTATCCGTGGGGCGACCGGATCGAAATCGTGCTGCGCGAGCTCGGCGGCAGCTTCTGGCTCCAGGTCACCGCCGTCATTGTACTGCTGCGGATCGTCCTCTCCTCCATCGCCATGGCGTTGCGCGCCCGGCGGCGGCGCCTTGACGCGCGATCGGGGCGAGAGGTCTAAAACCCTCGATGCACGATTTACTTCGGCGCGCGCTTGGCCAAAATCCGCTGCAAAGTACGGCGGTGCATGTTGAGGCGGCGGGCGGTTTCCGAGACGTTGCGGTTGCACATCTCGTAGATGCGCTGGATGTGCTCCCAGCGCACGCGGTCGGCCGACATCGGATTCTGTGGCAGCTCGGATTTCTCGGTCTTGGTGGAGAGCAGGGCGGCAACCACGTCGTCGGCATCCGCCGGCTTGGCGAGATAGTCGACCGCACCCATCTTCACCGCGGTCACTGCGGTGGCGATGTTGCCGTAGCCGGTCAGCACGATGGCGCGCGCATCCGGGCGCTTGGTCTTCAGCGCCGAGACGACATCGAGCCCATTGCCGTCGCCGAGCCGCAGGTCGACCACCGCAAAGGCCGGCGCTTGCTTGCCGATCTGTGTGATGCCGTCGGCAACGCTCTCGCATGAGGTGACGTCGAAGCCGCGCGTTTCCATCGCGCGCGACAGCCGCTCCAGGAACGGCTTGTCATCCTCCACGATCAGCAGCGAACGATCGGGCTGGTTGGCGAGTTCGGCGATGGCGCTCACGGTTCAATCCTTAAACAGGCTCGAAATGATAACATTCCCAGTCCGCCCCGATATATGGCGCTCCCGGTAAGCCCTGCCAAGCCCGGTAAATGGCGTTCGGTGCGGCCCTACGCCGCGCTTAGAAGCAAAATAACCGTTAGTTTTGCTCAGCATTGTCGTCCGCAGCCTCGAACCGGAGGCGCGGCCAGACGATCTGGACCACGGCGCCGTGATCCGGAAAGACGCGATTGGTGAACGCGACCTTGGCCCCGGTGCGCTCCAGCAGGGTGCGGGCGATGAAGACGCCGAGCCCGAGGCCGCCGCTCTGCTGGGCATCGTCGCCGCCACGCCGGCGCGACAGATAAGGCTGCCCGATCCGCTTCAGGATGTCCGGCGCGAAGCCCGGACCGTCGTCGGAGACCACGATCTCGACGGTGTCGGCATTCCACCACGCATTGACCTCGACCGTGTTGCGGGCGAAGTCGACCGCATTCTCCAGGATGTTGCCGACGCCGTAGAGGATGGCAGGATTGCGGGTGCCGATTGGCTCGGTGCTGGCCGCCACGGCGATGCGGACCTTGATATCGACGCCGAAGTCGCGGTGCGGCGCCACCGTTTCTTCGATCAAGGTCGATAGCTTCATGCGGTCGAACATCGATCCGGTCGACGAGAGTTGGGTAATCTTGCCGAGAATCTCACGGCAGCGCTGCGCCTGCTCGCGCAATGTCTTGATGTCGCTGCCGACCGCATCGCTGCCTTGCAGCGCCTTCTCCAATTCGCGCGAGATCAGCACGATGGTCGCGAGCGGTGTGCCGAGCTCATGCGCGGCGGCAGCGGCAAGGCCATCGAGTTGGGTCAAGTGCTGCTCGCGCGCCAGCACCAGCTCGGTCGCGGCCAGCGCGTCGGAGAGTTTGCGCGCCTCCTCGGTGACCTGGAAGGCGTAGAGGCCGGTGACGCCGATCGCGAGCGCGATCGAGAGCCAGACGCCGAGCAGATAGATCGGCGGCAGTATCAACGGCTCGTCGCTGTCCCAGGGCAGCGGCAGATGAAAGAAGAACAGCGCCGTGGTGCAGGCCAGCGCCAGCAGGCCGAGGCCGATGGTGAGTCGCACCGGCAGCGCGGTTGCGCCAATCAGCACCGGCACCAGGAACATGAAGGAGAACGGGTTCTCCAGCCCGCCGGTCAGATAGAGCAGGGCGGAGAGCTCGACGATGTTGAGCGCGAGCAGGGCGCCGGCGTGCAGCGGCTCCAGCAGCTGCATCGGGTTGAAGGCGATCTGCAGCGCCAGATTGAGCAGCGCCGAGGCGCTGACGATCACGAGGCAGGGCACCACCGGCACGTCGAATTCCAGCCCCTGCACCACGATGAAAATTGCGGCGAGTTGACCGAGCGCGGCGAGCCAGCGCAGCCGCAGGATGGTATCGAGCCGGACGCGGCGCCGCGGGTGGCGGAAGTCCGTATCGGGAAGATCTGTGATCAGCGTGTCGGTCATGGCAAGGAACTTAATGTCGGCACACGGCGACGACAAATCGAAGATGTGCCCTCTCGCCTGTTGCGCGCGGCGGCGCAATGCCGCAATGAACTGATCATGACGGATGATGATACAGTCCCGGCGGTCTCATCTGAGGCTGGCGTGCAGGCGCCGGCGGCGATCGCGGTCTCGCATCTGACCAAGCTGTACAAGGCGACGCGTGCGGTCGACGACATCTCCTTCCGGATCGGCCGGGGCAGCATCACCGGCCTGCTCGGCGGCAACGGTGCCGGCAAGACCACGACGATTGCCATGATCATGGGCCTGGTGCTGCCGACCTCGGGCCGTGTCGAGGTGCTCGGCCGCAGCATGCCGGCCGAGAGCGCCAAGGTGCTGGGGCGCATGAACTTCGAAAGCCCCTATGTCGATATGCCGATGCGGCTCACGGTGCGGCAGAACCTCACCATTTTCGGCCGGCTCTACGCCGTTCACGGCCTGAAGGCCCGCATCGCCGAGCTCGCCGCCGACCTCGACCTCACCGAATTCCTCGACCGTGCCTCCGGCAAGCTCTCCGCCGGGCAGAAGACGCGGGTGGCGCTGGCGAAGGCGCTGATCAATGATCCGGAGCTGCTGCTGCTGGATGAGCCGACCGCCTCACTCGATCCCGATACCGCGGACTGGGTGCGCAGCCATCTCGAGCGTTATCGCAAGCGCCGCAATGCTACCATCCTGCTCGCCTCGCACAATATGCTGGAGGTGGAGCGTCTCTGCGATCGCGTCATCATCATGAAGCGCGGCCGCATCGAGGACGACGACACCCCGGCACAGATCATGGCGCGCTACAATCGCAGCACGCTCGAGGAGGTGTTCCTCGACGTCGCCCGCGGCCGCAACCGGGAGGCCGCACAATGAACGGTCTGACGCTGCAGATCGTCCCGCACCGGATCGGCGCGATGATCCTGCGCTACTGGTACATCCTGCAATCGTCCTGGCCGCGCATGCTGGAGCTGGTCTACTGGCCGATGCTGCAGATCATCACCTGGGGCTTCCTGCAGACCTATATCACCAGCAATGCCGGCTTCTTCGCCCGCGCCGGCGGCACGCTGATCGGCGCGGTGATCCTCTGGGACATCCTGTTTCGCGGCCAGCTCGGCTTCTCGATCTCGTTTCTGGAGGAGATGTGGGCGCGCAATCTCGGCAACCTCTTGATGAGCCCGCTGACGCCGGTGGAGTTCCTGCTGTCGCTGATGACGATGAGCCTGGTCCGGTTGGCGATCGGCGTGATCCCGATGACGCTGATGGCGATCATCTTCTTCCATTTCAATGTCTACGGTCTCGGCCTGCCGCTGATCGCCTTCTTCTGCAACCTGATCTTCACCTCGTGGGCGGTCGGAATCTTCGTCTCGGGTCTGGTGCTGCGCAACGGGCTCGGCGCGGAGGGCATCGTCTGGACCCTGATGTTCGCGCTGATGCCGCTGACCTGCGTCTACTATCCCGTCAGCGTGCTGCCGCACTGGCTGCAATATGTGGCGTGGACGCTGCCGCCTACCTATGTATTTGAGGGGATGCGCGCGGTGCTGACCGAGCACGTGTTCCGAACCGACTTGATGCTGTCGGCGCTTGCGATCAACGCTGCGCTGCTGCTGGCCTCGTTCGCGGCCTTCCTCGCGCTCTTGCGTAGCGCCCGCCGCGCAGGCTCGCTGCTATCGAGCGGTGAATAATCCACATTTTCCCGTGAAAATCCGGGGAATTCTGGCGCATTCATTGTGGCCACCCGGGTTCCTGCGCATTGACGCAATATTGCGCTTTCGGCACTATGTTGCATCGCAGAGAGGATTGAACGCGAATGCCGATAGGTGAATTTGGCGGCGCACCGCCGCTGGCGTCAGAAGGCAGTCCGGCCCTGACAACGCCGATGTACTGGATGTACGAGATGGCGCAGGCCTCGCTCAATCCCGCGCGAGCGGTCAGCGACGCCGCCAAGATCCTGTTCCAGAATCCGTTGAATCCGTGGTCACATACCCAGGTCGGCAAGTCGATCGCCGCTGCCTGTGAAGTGTTCGAGCGCACCACGCGCCGCTACGGCAAGCCGGAATGGGGCCTCGACACCACGGAGGTGAACGGCATTCACGTGCCGGTCGAGGTTCGCGTGGTCTGGGAAAAGCCGTTCTGCCGGTTGCTCTACTTCGATCGCAAGCTGACGCGGCCGTTGCGCAGCCCTGCGCCGCGACTTCTGATCGTGGCGCCGATGTCGGGCCATTACGCGACGCTGTTGCGCGGCACGGTCGAAGCCTTCCTGCCGACGCACGAGGTTTACATCACCGACTGGTCCGATGCGCGCATGGTGCCGCTCGCCGAGGGCCGCTTCGATCTCGATGATTACATCGATTATGTCATCGACATGCTGCGCGATCTCGGCACCAACATGCATGTGGTCGCGGTCTGCCAGCCGGCGGTGCCGGTGCTGGCGGCAGTCTCGCTGATGGAGGCCGAGCGCGATCCGTTCACGCCGATCTCGATGACCCTGATGGGCGGCCCGATCGACACCCGCCGTAATCCCACCGCGGTCAACAATCTTGCGGCGGAAAAGGGCATCGACTGGTTCCGCAATCACGTCATCACCAAGGTGCCGTTCCCGCATCCGGGCGTCATGCGCGACGTCTATCCGGGTTTCCTGCAGCTCAACGGCTTCATCAGCATGAACCTCGACCGGCATGTGGACGCGCACAAGGCGCTGTTCGCCAATCTGGTGAAGGGCGACGGTGACCAAGTCGACAAGCACCGGCTCTTCTATGACGAATATCTGGCCGTGATGGACCTCGCCGCCGAATATTATCTGCAGACGGTCGAGACGGTATTCATCAAGCACGCGCTGCCGAAGGGCGAAATGACCCATCGCGGTACGCCGGTCGATCCGTCGAAGGTGACGCGCGTCGCGTTGATGACGGTCGAGGGCGAGAAGGACGACATCTCGGGCCTCGGCCAGACCGAGGCAACGCATGAACTCTGCTCGTCGATCCCGATGCATCGTCGCGTTCATTACGTGCAACCGGGCGTCGGACACTACGGCGTGTTCAATGGATCGCGATTCAAATCGGAAATCGTGCCGCGCATCTGCGATTTCATGATGTCGGCGCAGGATCCGAAGTCATTGCTCTCACTCGCTGCCGAATAGCGACGAAACAGCACGTTGCCGCGGTCGAATCCGAGGCCGCGGTAACGTCTTGATTTGACCCACAAAACCCGGTTCCACTACCGTCTCAAGGGATGAGTATGGCGTCATCCCTTGAGCGCTGCTCTGACTCTGGATTCATTGAAATTTGTGGCCGGGAGCCCCAATTTGTAGGGGGCACGGACGGCACCACCCCATTATATTGGGCAAATGATTTGTTTTTGCGCCAAGCACTTTCCCTGGCGGTGGATGTGGCAACATCCGGGCGAACTCTTACCCCCCGGACTGAAAAATATGGCCACTCGCGCGCTACTCTATCGGCGGCCCGCCGAACCTTCGCGTCTTCTCGTCAAGCACGGGTCGCAAATCTACTCGATTAGATTGCGCCGTCACCGCCGAGCGCGACGTTATACACTGAGAATTCATCCCTCAGACCGCGAAGCCATCCTGACGATGCCGCCGCGCGGCACCATCATCGAGGCCAAGGACTTCGCGCAACGTCACGGCGCGTGGATCGCCGCGCGTCTTGGTCGTCTGCCGAAGGCTGCACCCTTCCTTTCCGGGAACCGTGGTGCCGCTGCGCGGCATCCCGCATCAGAATCGTGCATCGCGCCGGCATCCGCGGCACGGTGTGGACCGAGACGCGCGACAGCGGGGAGAAGATCCTGTGCGTCGCGGGCGACATTGCCCACACCGAGCGCCGGGTGCTCGACTTCCTCAAGCGCGAGGCGCGCCGCGACCTGCAGCGTGCAGCCGAGGCCTACGCCGGCGAACTCGGCGTCAAAGTCAAGCGACTCTCGATCCGCGATCAGTCGAGCCGTTGGGGTTCGTGCACCTCGGCAGGATCCCTGTCGTTTTCCTGGCGCCTGATCCTCGCGCCGCCCTTCGTGCTGGATTATCTCGCCGCGCATGAAGTCGCGCATCTGGTCGAGATGAACCACTCGGCTCGGTTCTGGAAGGTGTGTGGGCGGATCTGCTCGTCGGTCGAGCGCGCCAAGAAGTGGCTCGACACCTGCGGCAACGATTTGCATCGTTACGGGATCGACGACTGATCTCGTCGCCGTCTACCCGACATAAAAAGCATGGCCCGGATCAAGATGATCCGGGCCATGCTTTTTATGTGCGACAGCGTGCGTAAGACGGAGCTATCTGCTTCGTGAACCAAGCAGAATGCCATCGCACAGGCAGAAACGCGGATTCGCGGGCACCTCATTAACCCAGTTGAAACGCGGGGACGCCCACAACTGACGGATGGTGACCGCGGCGGTACTGCGGATCCGCATTGCCCAGCCAGCAGCAGGGCTACCATCAGCGCGCCCGCGGGTGCCATCAACAAACGAAAGTAGCACCAGGGACGCAACGTGGCTGATAGCGCTGATTTCCTGCTGACCGCGCTGGAGCACTGCAGCGACGCGATGGCCATCATCGGCGCTGACCTGCGGATCCGGCACCTGAATGCAGCGGCCGAGCGTCTGTTTCGCTGCCGCCGCACCGAACTGATCGGCTGCAAGGTCCGCCGCCTCGACAAGGCGCTCCGGCGGCTCCCGTTCCGCCAGCTGATGTCCGGCATTCCAAGCGGCGCATCGGAGACCGCTTCATCCGAGCTGACGTTGCAGCGCGCCGATGGCAGCCACAGCCGCATCAGCGTCTCGCTGTCCTGGGCGACGAGCGCCGATGGCGGCCGCTTTGTGCTGCTGGCACGAAGGATCACCGGCAACCTTCAGCAGCGGGAGCGCCTCGCGCTGCTGAACTCGGTGGCCGATCGCAGCAACCGCGCCATCATCGTCACCGATCACGAGCGGCGGATCATCTACGTGAACGCCGCCTTCGTCACCATGTTCGGCTACACAGCAGAAGAAGCGGTCGGGCGCCTGGTCCGTGAGCTGCTGGCCGGTCCACATCTCGATCCAGGCGCCATCGCGCGGCTTGAGCAGGGCCTGAACGCCGCCTGCGGGGCCGAGGAGGAACTGCTCCTGCAGGACAAGCATGGCGACGAGATCTGGGTCGCCGCGTTCGTCGAAGCTCATCGCGATGCGCGCGGCGAGATCAGGCAGATGTTCGGCCTGCTCAGCGATATCAGCGAGACCAAGCAGCTGCGCTCGCTCCAGCAACTGACGACGGCCGCGCTCGCCGAGGAGCGTCCGCTCGAAGAGATCGCCGATCAGCTCTGCCGCCGCGTCGAGGAGCTTGCGCCAGGGGTCGTCTGCTCGATCCTGCACGTGGACAAGGAAGGGCTGGTCCATCCGCTCGGCGGGCCGAGCCTGCCGGCCGATTATTCCGCGGCGCTGGACGGCCTTGCGATCGGGCCGGACATCGGGAGTTGCGGGACGGCGGCCTATCTGGGCGAAGCGGTGCTCGCGACCGATCTCGAGACCGATCCGCGCTGGCAGCCGTTCAAGGCCCGGCCGCTGGAGGTGGGCCTGCGCGCCTGCTGGTCGACGCCTATCAAAGCGAAGGACGGTCGCGCCATCGGCACCTTCGCGTTCTATTTCCGCGAGTTCGCGCGGGCCGAGCCGCTGGCACCAGCAGATCGTCGATGCCTGCACGGTGCTCAGCGCGCTGGCGATCGAGCGCCACGAGGCGCGCGCGGCGATCGCCCGGATCGCGTTTCACGACATGCTGACCGGGCTGCCCAACCGCGCGCGCATTCCGGCACTGATTTCCGAGGCCATCGGCGCCTGTCCCGAAGGCGGGCATGTCGCGATCGCCTTTCTCGATGCCGACAATTTCAAGGATGTCAACGACACGCTCGGCCATGCTGCCGGCGACGAGTTCCTGGTTGCCTTCGCCAGGCGGCTGCGCGGCCAGATCGGGCCAGGCGACATGCTTGGCCGCCTCGGCGGCGACGAGTTCGTGATCGTGCTACCGAACCGGGATGCGGTCGAGGCCTCGTTGATGGCCGCGCAGATCACGGCGGCGCTGGAGACGCCGCTCACGATCGGCAACCACCAAGTGGTGATGTCGGCGAGCATGGGGCTGAGCCTCTATCCGGACAACGCCACCGATATCGACACACTGATCAAGCAGGCCGATGCGGCCATGTACAAGGCCAAGCATGCCGGGCGTGCGACCTACCGGTTCTTCTGCGCCGACATGGACAAGATCGCCGAGCAGCGGCTGATGCATTCGACTGCGTTGCGGCAGGCGATCGCAGACGACGTCCTGACCTTGCATTACCAGCCGCAGATCAGCACCAGCGACGGCACCATTCACGGCGTCGAGGCGCTGGCGCGCTGGCATGATCCTGATCTGGGCGACGTCTCGCCGGCGAAATTCATTCCGCTGGCCGAGGAATGCGGGCTGATCGAGCAGATCGGCATGTGGTCGATCAGGGAGGCCTGCCGGCAGATGGCGGTCTGGCGCCGCGCCGGGCTGGACCTTCCGGCCGTGTCGGTCAATTTGTCGCCGCTCAATTTCCAGAACGTGAACCTCGCAGGCCAGGTGGCGCAGATCCTTGCCGCGCATGATCTGCCGGCCAATCACCTCATCCTGGAGATCACCGAAGGCGTGTTTCTGGGCGAACGCGCCGCTGTGATCGCGACCATGGCAGAGCTGCGCAGGCTCGGCGTCGGCCTGTCGCTGGACGATTTCGGCACCGGCTATTCCAGCCTCAGCCGCCTGGCGCAGCTGCCGATCGACGAGCTGAAGATCGACCGCAGCTTCATGCGCAACGTCGTGACGGATAGCAATGCGCGCGCGATCGTCACCGCGGTCGTTCGCGTCGGCCAGAGCCTCGACCTCGCCGTGGTCGCCGAGGGGGTCGAGACCGACGCGCAGCGCGCGCTTCTGGTCGAGCTTGGCTGCGATGCGATCCAGGGCTTCTTCTACGCGCGTCCACTGCCGGCGACCGCCTTCGGCCGCTGGCTGCTCGACTACAGCGCGCAGCGTGCCAGCGCGATGTTGCGGCAGATCAGCTGCTCGCTGGCAAAACCGGACGCCGCGTCATCGAACTGGGTCGCCGAGCTCGGCTGACGCTGCGGTGGCGATGGATCCCGGCTAGCGCTTCGCTTGGCCGGGACGACAGCGGAGAGCGTTGAGCAAGTCCGGCCTATCGCCCGAACAGCCGATCAACCAGCCAGCCATCGAGGCCCGCGGCCGCTTGAGGCCGCACATTGGCGCGCTGCGGCGGAGCTGATGTGCGGCCGGCGCCGCTGCTATAGCCGCCACCCGCATAGCCGCCACTCGCGTAGTTCGCAGGTGCCGCGGCCGCCGGAGCAGGGGGCGACTGTGCCGTGATCTGGGCGGTGATTTGCGCCAGCGTCGGCACGAGGCCTGCGCCTTGCGAGTTCGGCAGCGCCGCCACCGGCACGCCCTGATGGGCCGCGCGCATGAAACGTGTCCACACCTCCACCGGCAGGCCGCCGCCGGTGGCCTTCTTGGTCGGCGAGTTATCGTCATTGCCGAGCCAGACGCCGGTGACGAGATGGGCGGTGTAGCCGATGAACCAGGCGTCGCGGAAATCCTGGCTGGTACCGGTCTTGCCGGCCGCCACCCAGCCCGGAATCTCGGCCTTCTTGGCAGTGCCGGAGATCAGCGTCTCCTCCATCATCTGGTTCATCATCGCCACATTCTGTGGCTCGATCACCTGTCCCAGCTGGTCCGGCTGGCGCTGATACAGCAGCTTGCCGTCCAGCGTCTTGATCCGCGTCACCACGTGTGGCGAGATGCCGACGCCGCCATTGGCGAACGGCACGTAGGCGCCGACCAGCTCGAGCATCGACACCTCCGAGGTGCCGAGCGCGATCGACGGATTGGGATCGAGCTTGCTGGCAATGCCGAGCCGGTGCGCGGTGCGCACCACGTTCTTCGGCCCGACCTCGAGGCCGACGCGCACGGCGACCGTGTTCAGCGAATGCGCCAGCGCCGTGGTCAGCGTCACCGGGCCGGCATATTCGCGGCTGTAGTTCTCCGGCTTCCAGCCCTTGAGGTCGAGCGGCGCGTCCAGACGAACGGTGTCCGGCGTCAAGCCCTGCTCGATTGCGGTGAGATAGACGAACGGCTTGAAGGACGAACCCGGCTGGCGCTTGGCGGTCACCGCACGGTTATACTGGCTCTCGGCGTAATTCCTGCCGCCGACCATGGCGCGCACGGCGCCGTCGGGTGTCATCGCCACCAGCGCGCCCTGGCTGACATTGAACTTCACGCTCTTGGCCGCGAGCTCGTCGATCACGGCCGACTCGGCGATGGCCTGCAGCTTCGGATCGATCGTGGTCTCGACCGTGATCGACTGGTCGATCTGGCCGACGAGATCGTCGAGCACCTCGCCGATCCAGTCGGCGACGTAATTGATCGTGCCGGCGCCGGCCGGCTTCATCGTGACAGCGGGATGAGCGATCTGGGCTTGCGCCTGCGCCTCGGTGATGAACTTGGCGTCCGCCATCGCCGCCAGCACGGTCTGCATGCGCTTCTCGGCGCCTTCGGGATTGCGGTTCGGCGCCAGCCGCGACGGCGACTTGACGAGGCCCGCGAGCATCGCGGCTTCGCCGAGCGTGACATGCCGCGCTGACTTGCCGAAATAGCGTTGTGCCGCAGCTTCGACGCCATAGGCGCCGGAGCCGAAATAGACCCGGTTCAGATACAGCTCGAGGATCTCGCGCTTGGAATATTTGCGCTCCAGCCACAGCGCGAGCTCGGCCTCCTGCAGCTTGCGCGCCAGCGTGCGCTCCTGCGTCAGGAACAAATTCTTGGCGAGCTGTTGCGTCAAGGTCGAGCCGCCCTGCGATACGCCGTGATGCAGGATGTTGGTGACCAGCGCGCGGGCGATGCCGATCGGGTCGATGCCGAAATGCTGGTAGAAGCGGCGGTCCTCGATCGCGACGAACGCCTTCGGCAGATAGGGCGGCAGGTCCTTCAAGGCAACATTGGCGCCGGCCATCTCGCCGCGCTGCGCCAGCATGCTGCCGTCGACGCCGACGATCTCGATGGTCGGCGGACGCTTCGGGATTTCGAGCGACTGGATCGGCGGCAGATGCGCGCCGGCCCAGACCACGACGCCGACCAGTGCGATGACGCCCCAGATGCCGCAGACCAGCGCCCAATAGGCCAAGCGTCCGATCGATATACGGGTCCGCGATCTGCTCGCTGGCTTGGACTTCTTGGGCGGACGCGGCTTGGCTTCGCGCGGCGGCGGCGGCGCGTCGTCTTCATTCTCGTCGTCGATCACCGGCTTGCGCTTGGGCATCGCTTTTTTCGGCGCCTTATCGTCGGCTGCGGGAATCCGGTCCTTGGGGTCGAGGCGCAGATCCGCCATTGCTGCCGCGAGGCCGAAGCGCGGCTCCTTGCGGCCGCCGCCTTGTTTTCGTCCCCACGCCATCCACACTCGAACCCGCGATCCCGTAGCGGCTACGCTAGCGGCCGGAGTTTAAGGCTCGGTTGAGGGGAAATTAACGCGAGATGAGCGCTGTCACGGCGTCAACGCGCGATTATGGTTAAGGCCGCGTAAAACGGGGAGCCACATGGGCCACATCGATCCGACCAAGGAAGTTTTCGCGGCGTTTCGCGCTAATGATCGGGAAGGTCCGATCCACATGCTCAATCTGGTGCGCTTGCGGAAGCAGGCTGTTTATCCCGATGGCCGCGCGGCGAGCGGAGCGGAGGCCTATGCGGCGTATGGTCGCGAGAGCGGCCCGGTGTTTCGCAGGCTCGGCGGCCGCATCGTCTGGCAAGGTCGGTTCGAACTGATGCTGATCGGACCGCAAGAGGAATATTGGGATCGCTGCTTCATCGCCGAATATCCCAGCGTCGCCGCTTTCGTCGAGATGATCCGCGATCCCGTCTATCGCGAAGCCGTCAAGCATCGCCAGGCGGCGGTGGAGGATTCCCGCCTGATCCGCCATGCCGTGCTGCCGATCGGCGCGGATTTCGGCGAGGTGCCGGCGTGATGTTGCCGCGACAGCGGTCTTCAGCAAAACTGGTGTCATCGCCCGCGAGGGCGGGTGACCCAGTATGCCAGAGACGGCTGTGACTGAGCGAGAAGCCGCGGCGTACCGGATTCCCGCCTAGGCGGGCATGACGACGTTGTGCGGATCCAGCGACGGCGGCCACCCTCGCGAGTATGTGCTTGCGCAACACATAAGTATATGCTTATGTGTGTGCCATGATCGAAAGTGACATCTTCAAGGCTCTGGCCGATCCGACGCGATGCGCGATCTTCGAGAAGCTGGCGAACGGCAGCATGAATGCCAGCGCGCTGCGCGAAGGCATGACGATCAGTCAGCCCGCGATGTCCCAGCACCTCTCGGTGCTTCGCAATGCGGGACTGGTGCGGGAAGAACGCGAAGGTCGTTTCATCAACTACGAGGTCGATCCGGACGGCTTGGCGCAGATCGCCCGCTGGCTGGCGAAGTACCGCGCCTATTGGCCGTCACGGATCGATGCCTTGAAGGCCTTGCTGAAGGACATGGACCAATGACCGATACCAAAACGCGAGAGCACGCCAAGCAAGAGCAAGCCAAAGATCTGGTGCTCGACTACGAGCTCGACGCGCCGCCGGAAAAGGTCTGGCTGGCGATCAGCAATCCCGCGCTGCGCGAGAAGTGGCTGCCGAAGCGGGAATTGGCCGATGCCACGCCGATCTCCTCGATATCAGGTGAAGAAGCTCGCTACCGGATGCGCGACGACGAGCCGCCATTCCTTGAAAGCATCGTGACATTTCAGATCAGGCCCAACGCGACGGGCGGCACGAGGCTCAGGATCATTCATGGACTTGGCGCCGCAACGCTGATGCAGCGGACGCCGCAGGCGGCGAACAGCAACCGGCGCAGCCTCATGCGCGCCGCTTGACGCCTTAAGTTCAGCGACACATCACCGAACTGGAGTTCGCCCATGCGCGAAGCGATGCAACTCGTCCCTATGGTCGTCGAACAATCAAGCCGGGGAGAACGGTCGTTCGATATCTATTCCAGGCTGCTCCGCGAGCGGATCGTCTTTCTGAACGGAGAAGTGAACGATACGGTGTCCGCTCTGGTCTGCGCGCAGTTGCTTTTTCTCGAGGCCGAGAACCCGAAAAGACCGATTCATCTGTACATCAACTCACCCGGAGGCGTCGTTACCAGCGGCCTCGCGATGTATGACACCATGCAATACATCCAGGCGCCGGTGCATACGCTGTGCATGGGAACGGCGCGTTCGATGGGGTCGTTCCTCCTGATGGCCGGAGAGCCGGGCCACCGCGCCGCGCTGCCCAATGCGAGCCTTCACGTCCATCAACCGCTCGGCGGCTTTCAAGGGCAAGCGTCTGATATCCTCATTCACGCCGAGGAGATGCAACAGACCAAACGCCGTATCACCAGGCTCTACGCCGAACATTGCGGACGCACGTTTGAGGATGTCGAGCGCACGCTGGACCGCGATCACTTCATGACCTCGGGCCAAGCTTTGGAATGGGGTTTGATCGATCGCGTCGTGAGCCGACGAGAGGCGGGTGTCGAAACGCAAACGTTGTCTTAACGGCCGACAGTCCGCCGGGTATGACGATCTCATACCCGGCGGTTGCTTCGCTAACCCGCAGGGCCGGCATCCTCCAGGATCGGGCCGAACAGCTCCCAGCGCTCGCCGTTGAACTTCATCATCTGCAGCTGCTTGTTGACGCGATAGTCGGTCGGCGAGGTGTTGATCTTCATGCCCGGCAGCGAGAAATCGCCGGTGACGTCCTTCAGCGACGCCGCCTGCTTCATCACGTTCGCGCGCGTCAGATCGTCGCCGCACATCTGCAGCACGGTAACCAGGAGCTGCGCGGTCGAATAGCCGTAGGTGTTGAAGTTCGAGTTCTTGTCGCCGTCCGGATAGTACTTCGCCATGAAGTCGAAATAGCGCTTCAGGCCGGGATCGTCCTTCCACTGCGGATCGAGCGGGTCCTTGCCATAGTTGGTGCTGATGAGGCCTTTGGAGGCTTCCAGCCCCGCCGGCTTCAGCACCGCGCCGACCGAGGTCGCGTTGATGTCGACGATATGCACCGGGTGCCAGTCGAGCTCGCTGACCTTCTTGATGGCCTGCGCCGCTTGCTTCGGGGTCGAGGCGGAGAACAAGAGGTCGGCCCCGGCGGCCTTCAGCTTCAGGATCTGCGAATCGATGGTCGGATCGGAGACCTCGTAGGACGCCTCCGCGACGATCATGCTCGAAGCCTTGTCGCCGAGGCCGGCCTTGATGCCGTTCAGATAGTCCTTGCCGAGATCGTCGTTCTGATAGAGCACGCCGATCTTGGCGTTCGGATGCTCCTTCAGGATGTACTGGCCGTAGATGCGGCCTTCGGTGAAGTAGTTTGGATTATATCCCATCGTCCAGGGAAAGTTCTTCGGGTCCGTGAACCTGGTGGCGCCGGTGGCGGCAAACAGCTGCGGCACCTTCTTGGCGTTGAGATATTTCTGCACGGCCGCATTCGACGGCGTGCCGATGATCTGGAACGTCAGCAGCACCTCGTCGTCCTCGACGAGCTTGCGGACCTGCTCCACGGCCTTTGGCGGCGAATAGGCATCGTCGTACTGGATCAGCTTGATCTTGCGGCCGTTCACGCCGCCCTGATCGTTGATCATGTTGAAATAGGCGGCCTGGGTCTTGCCGATCGAGGCGTAGGCCGAGGCGGGGCCGGAGAAAGGCACGGTCTGGCCGATCTTGATCTCGGTGTCGGACGCGCCGGGATCATATTTCTTCTGCGCGGTGGCAGCGGTCGCCGACAGCGCAAGGGTCAGCGCGGCGGCGCTGGCAAGACGGATCAATCCATGCGTCATGGGGCTTGGTTTCCTCCTGATGATTGTACCGATGGCTTTGTTTGTAGGGTGCCACCGCTGCCTGGGATTGTGGAGGAAGGCTTTCGGCATTGCAAGATGAGGCCGGGCGGGCCATTCGTCGGATTCCGGGTCGACAGAAGCGGCCTGCGGGTTAACAGTTCCGCACATCGCAATCCGATTGCCCGTGAGCCGGACAATGCCAGAACTCCAGACCATGCGCGGCCGGTCGCCCGAGAGCTTCACGCTCGATCGGTTGGCGACGCCGATAGGCACGGCGCTCCTCGTCACCGACGATGCCGGTGTGCTCCGTGCGCTCGATTGGGAAGATTATGAGCCGCGCATGAAGGACCTGCTGCGCCGCCAATATGGCGAGGTGATCCTGCAGGAAAGGCCAGCACCCGCCGCGCTGCTGACGGCACTATCAGGCTACTTCGAGGGCGATCTGGACCGGCTGTCGGACATTGCGTGGCGGGTGGCCGGAACACCGTTCCAGCAGAAGGTCTGGTCGGCCTTGCCGGGTATTCCCGCCGGCCGGACCATGAGCTACGGCGCAATGGCCGCACGGCTGCAAGCGCCAAAGGCGATGCGTGCGGTCGGCCACGCCAACGGCGCCAACCCCATCAGCGTCGTGCTGCCCTGTCACCGCCTGATCGGCTCGGACGGCAAGCTGGTGAAGTACGGCGGCGGCCTGGACCGCAAACGCTGGCTGCTGCGGCACGAGGGCGTAGAGGTTTAGTTCGAGTTGATCTCGCGCGGTATCGGAAGTTCCGGGTGAGGGGTTCCTCTCCAATCGGAAAGTCTTCCGCGAGGCACGAACCCCTCACCCAAGCGAGCCTGCCGCGAACAGCGATATTGCCCTCTCCCGCAAGGGGAGAGGGCGCATTCACGGGCGCTGATTGTGAGGAGCGTCGGTGAGGAAGTCGCTAAGGTGAAAGGGCGTACAGCGCGTGCCACTATCGGCCGGCAAGATCAGCTGCAAGATATCAAGCGCGCTGCGCTGGTCGTGATTGTGCCCTCTCCCCTTGCGGGAGAGGGCAGAGACGGTGCTGCCGCAGACGAAACGCGGGTGAGGGGTCTCTATCCGCGGAGACACGCCCTCATCCGGCGCTTCGCGCCACCTTCTCCACAAGGGGAGAAGGTGCACCGAGTTCGTCGTGAGCATCATGGCAAGTTCGAGCGCAGCTAAGCCGCCGGCTGCGCCGCGGCCTCGTCGCTCGACAGCAGGTGCAGCAGCGCGCTCTTGATCGCGGCCTGCCGGGTCGGCGCGTTGATCTGCGCGCCGAGCAGATCGGTGACGTAGAACACGTCGCGGGCGCGTTCGCCGAAGGTCGCGACATGGGCGGAGGCGATGTTGAGGTTGAGCTTCGAGATCGCGGTGGTCAGCTCGTAGAGCAGGCCGGGGCGGTCGAGGCCGGAGACCTCGATCACGGTGTAGAGCTCCGACCACTGGTTGTTGATCGTCACCTCCGGCTCGACCGAGAACGCCTTGTGCTGCTTGCGCGCGGGTGGCGCGCCGCGCCACCGCGTCGGGCAGCCGCAGCTTGCCCTCCAGCACCTGCTCGATGATCTCGCCGATCCGCGTGGCGCGGCGGCCCTCGTCCTCGTCGCGCTCGTATTCCCGCGAGATCGCGATGGTGTCGAGCGCGCGGCCGTCGGTCGTGGTGTAGATCTGCGCGTCGACGATGTTGGCGCCGGCGGAGGCGCAGGCGCCGGCGATGATCGACAGCAGCCAGGGATGGTCCATCGCCAGGATCGTCAGCTCGGTGACGCCGCGCGCCGCGTCGAAGCCGACATTGATCGCGAGCTTGTGGCCGGCCTCCTCGCTCGACTTGCACGAAGCGGGCGTGGCGGATCTTGCGCGGCAGCTCGACCTTGAGCCAGTAGGCCGGATAGTGCCGGCCGATATAGGCGTTGAGCTCGGCCTCCGGCCATTCGGTGAAGGCGGCGCGGAATTCGCCCTGCGCCGCCGCGACGCGCTTGGCGCGGTTGACCTCGGAGAAGCCGCCGGTCAGCACCGGCTCGGTCTCGTAATACAGCGTGCGCAGCAGCTGCGCCTTCCAGCCGTTCCAGACGCCCGGGCCCGACGCCGCGGATGTCGGCGGTGGTCAGGATCGTCGAGCAGCTTCATCTGCTCGACCGACTGCACGACGGCGGCGAAATTCTCGATGGTCTGGCGGTCGGAGAGGTCGCGCGACTGCGCGACCGTCGACATGGTCAGATGCTGCTCGATCAGCCAGGCGACCAGCTCGGTATCGGCGGCTGCTGAAGCCGAGCCGCGGGCACAGCCGCCGCGCCACCTTGGCGCCGGCGATCGAGTGATCCTCGGGCCGGCCCTTGGCGATGTCGTGCAGCAGCACGGTGATGTAGATCACCGCGCCGATGCTCGGGACGGATCTTGCGCATCAGGTCGCTGGCGACGCGCGAACTCGTCGTTGCCGCCGCGCTCGATGTCCTGCAGGAAGCCGACGCAGCGGATCAGATGCTCGTCCACCGTGTAGTGATGGTACATGTTGAACTGCATCATCGACACGATGCTTGCCGAAGGCGCGGATGAAATGGCCGAGCACGCCGGTCTCGTTCATCCGCCGCAGCACCATCTCGGCATCGTTCGAGGTCAGGATCTCCATGAACAGCCGGTTGGCTTCCGGATTTTCGCGCAAGCTCCGTGTTGATCAGCCTCAGCGAGCGCGTCACCGTGCGCATCGCGTCGGGATGGAAGGCGAGGTTGTTCTTCTGCGCCAGGCGGAAGATCCGGATCAGATTGACCGGATCGTGCTTGAAGACGTCGGGCGCGGCGAGATTGATGCGGTTGTTGTCGACGATGAAATCGTCGCTGTCGGGCACGCGCCGCCGGGTCGTGCTCGGCCTTCAGCCGCGCCATCATCCGGCTCAGCACCGGCGCCGGCTTGGCCTGCTGGTCCTCCAGCTTGGCGCACAGGATCGCGGTGAGGTCGCCGACGTCCTTGGCGACCAGGAAGTAGTGCTTCATGAAGCGCTCGACATCCTGCATGCCGGGATGGCTGGTGTAGCCGAGCCGGACCGCGATCTCGCGCTGCATGTCGAACGACAGCCGCTCCTCGGCGCGGCCGCTGCAGGAAATGCAGATTGCAGCGCACCGACCACAGGAAATCGGCGCAGCGGCGGAAGATGCGGTATTCCTGCGCGTCGAACACGCCGCGCTCGACCAGCTCGTCGGTGTCGCGCACGCGATAGACATATTTCGCGATCCAGAACAGCGTGTGCAGGTCGCGCAGGCCGCCCTTGCCGTCCTTGACGTTGGGCTCGACCAGATAGCGCGACTGTCCGGCGCGGCGATGCCGCTCCTCGCGCTCGGCGAGCTTGGCGGTGACGAATTCGGCGGCGGTGCCCTGCACCACCTCCTTGTCGAAGCGCGCGACCAGCTCGTCATAGAGCGGCCGGTCGCCGGTCAGAAAGCGCGTCTCCAGGATCGCGGTGCGGATCGTCATGTCGCCGCGCGCCTGCCGGATCGATTCATCGACCGAGCGCGTGGCGTGGCCGACCTTCAGCCCCATGTCCCACAGGCAATAGAGAATGGCTTCGGCGACCTGCTCGCCCCAGGCGGTCTGCTTGTAGGGCAGGATGAACAGCAGATCGATGTCGGATTCCGGCGCCATCAGGCCGCGGCCATAGCCGCCGGTCGCCACCACGGCCATGCGCTCGGCGCCGGAGGGCATCGGCGAGCGATAGAGATGCCGGTCGCGGCGGCGAACAGGATGCGGATGATCTCGTCCTGCACGAAGCAGAGCCGCTCGGCGCAGCGGCGGCCGTGACGGTCCTTCAGCAGCTGCGCCTGCGCTGCGGCGCGGGCCTCGATCAGCTCGGCCTTCAGCAGCTGCGCCACCGCGGCGCGGAACACGTCCTCGCGGCCGGCATGCTTGTCGGCGAGCGCATCGACCGCGGCGGTGATCCGCTGCGGTGTCGAAATCGGTCGTCGGCCTCGGGCTGGGCGTCTGTCGACGACGCTGTCCATGGCTCAATCCGGATATCGGACGGCGGCTTGCGCTGTCACGGCACATTCTGGTGGCAGCAGGTCATGCTGTTTGTGCCTTGCATGAACTGTTCATTCTCCGCGAGCGTTGGGCGAAGACATATTCTCGTTGACGGCCAGCTAGCTCAGTGAGATAACGGTATTTTCTCGGTTGACCTCGGACAATAACTGCGTTGAAATACGATGCGATCTTTTCACGAGAGCCGGGAGGAGTCGATGATGTCTGGATTGTCACGGCGCGGCCTTGGCTGCGCTCGCGCCGTGGTCTGGCGCTGTGCCCGGCGCGCGCTCGCCGCCGACGCGCTCAAGGAAATCCACATCGACTGGGCGACCTATAATCCGGTCTCGATGGTCCTCAAGCAGAAGGGCCTGCTGGAGAAGGAGTTCGCCAAGGACGGCATCAGCATCGTCTGGGTGCAGTCGGCCGGCTCCAACAAGGCGCTCGAATTCCTCAATGCCGGCTCGATCGATTTCGGCTCGACCGCGGGCTCCGCGGCGCTGGTCGCCAGGATCAACGGCAATCCGATCAAGTCGATCTATGTCTATTCGCGGCCCGAATGGACCGCGCTGGTCACGACCAAGGATTCCAAGATCGCAACCGTCGCCGACCTCAAGGGCAAGCGCGTCGCGGTGACGCGCGGCACCGATCCGCACATCTTCCTGGTGCGCGCGCTGCTCGGCGCCGGCCTGAGCGAAAAGGACATCACGCCGGTGCTGCTGCAGCACGCCGACGGCAAGACCGCGCTGATCCGCGGCGACGTCGACGCCTGGGCCGGGCTCGATCCGATGATGGCGCAGGCCGAGATCGAGGACGGCGCCAAACTGTTCTATCCGCAATCCGACGCCAACACCTGGGGCATCCTCAATGTGCGCGAGCAGTTCCTGAAGGATCATCCGGACATCGTCCGCCGCGTGCTCGCGACCTACGAGGAGGCGCGCAAATATTCGCTGGCGAATTACGACGACCTGAAGAAGACCTTCATCGCCGTCACCAAGCTGCCGGAGACGTGGTCGACAAGCAGCTCAAGGAGCGCACCGAGCTGACCCATAGCCGGATCGGCGCGCCGCAGCGCGAGTCGATCCTCGCCGCCGGCATCGCCCTGCAGCAGGCCGGCGTGATCGACGCCAAGGTCGACGTCAAGGCGGCGCTGGATGCGCTGATCGACGATCAGGTTCCGCTGCCGACGAATTGAGGCTGACGGTCAGCATGCGACGCGTCATGGCCGGCGCTTGACCCGGCCATCCACGTCTTCCGTGGCAAGGCGCGCCATCGAAGACGTGGATGCCCGGCTCAAGGCCGGGCATGACGATCGTCGCAATGCGAGCGCCCACCAGCGCCACCTTGCAATCCCCCGCGAGAAGCGTTTTGCTATGGCCATGACGGTTGAACTGCCCGCGCTGAGCACAGCCGACCGCGAACCGCCGTGCCGCGACACGCCGCGGCGCCGTGCGCTGTCGCGCTTGGCGCGGCCGGCGCTGGGGCTGTTGCTGCCGGTCGGCTTGGCGCTGGCCTGGGAACTCATCGTCTGGCTCGGCCTGTCCAACGGCCGGCTGGTGCCGCCGCCGACGCAAGATCTTCGCCACCATCGTCGAACTCGCGCGCACCGGCGAACTCGCGCGCCACATCGTGGCGACGCTGACGCGCGTCGTGCGTCGGGCTTCGGCCTCGGCGTCGCTCGCCGGCACGGTGCTCGGCGCCGTCTCCGGCTATTGGGGCGCTGGCGCGCCGGCTGCTCGATCCCACCGTGCAGGCGCTGCGCGCGATCCCGTCGATCGCCTGGGTGCCGCTGTTCATCCTGTGGCTCGGCATTTTCGAGACCTCGAAAGTCGCGCTGATCGCGGTCGGCGTGTTCTTCCCGGTCTATCTCGGCGTGATGGGCGCGATCCTCTCGGTCGATCGCAAGATCGTCGAAGTCGGCCGCACCTTCCGCCTCTCGCGGTCCGGCGATGATCCGCCGCATCCTGCTGCCCGCGGTGCTGCCGGCCTATGTGGTGGCGCTGCGCGTCGGCCTCGGGCCTCGGCTGGATGTTCGTGGTCGCCGCCGAATTCATGGGCGCCTCCGAAGGGCTCGGCTATCTCCTGATCGACGGCCAGCAGCTCGGCAAGCCCGCGCAGATCCTCGCGGCGATCGTGATCTTCGCCATTCTCGGCAAGACCACCGACTGGCTGATCGAGATCGGCTTCGCGCCGCTGCTGCGCTGGCAGGACGCTTTCGGCCGCCAGAGCGGAGCGGCCTGATGCTGGCGCTCGATCGCGTCGGCAAAGATCTATCCCAACGGCGTCAACGCGCTGGAGCGCTTCTCCGCCGAGATCAAGCTGGGCGAGATCGTCGCCATCATCGGCGGCTCCGGCTGCGGCAAGTCGACGCTTGCTGCGCGCCATCGCCGGCCTCGACCGCGCCACCTCGGGCACGGTGACGCTCGACGACATCGCCATCGCCGCGCCGCATGCGCAAGATCGGCATCATCTTCCAGGAGCCGCGGCTGCTGCCGTGGCTCAGCGTCGCCGACAATATCGGCTTCGGCCTGTCGGATCTGCCGGCGAGCGAGCGCCGCGAGAAAGTCGCGCGCGCGCTGGCGCGCGTCGGTCTTGCCGACAAGGCCGAGCCTGGCCGCGCGAATTGTCCGGCGGGCAGGCGCAGCGGGTCGCGATCGCACGCGCGCTGGTGCCGCAGCCGGAAGTGCTGCTGCTGGACGAGCCGTTCTCCGCGCTCGATGCCTTCACCCGGCGGGATCTGCAGGATCATCTGCTCGACCTCTGGGCCGATACGCGGCCGACCCTGGTGCTGGTCACGCATGATGTCGACGAGGCCGTGGTGCTGGCCGATCGCGTGCTGGTGATGCGGCCGCGGCCGGGCCGGCTGTTCGAGGAGATCAAGATCAATCTGGCGCGGCCGCGCGACCGCAACTCGCCGCTGTTCGACAATTTCAAGCGCCATGTGCTGACCGCGCTCGACCGCTCGCTCGACCGCAACGTGCCCGACGCGCGAGCGCGAAATCGACGCGCCGGCGAAGCGATGTGGTGGTGACATCGCCGCGATTCCGACCCATTACATCCGCCGCGAAATGATATCCGGGAGAAACAACAATGGACGCCGCCGAACTCCGCGCCACGCAGGCCCCGATCAAGGATCGCTACAAGACCGATCCGTCGGCCGCGATGATCACGCTGAAGGCCAAGGGCTCGATCGACAACGAAGGCATCGCCTGCAAGGTCGAGACCGGCCGCGCGCTGGCGGTCGCCGGCCTGCATCCGGCCACCGGCGGCTCCGGGCTTGAACTGTGCTCCGGCGACATGCTGCTGGAAGCGCTGGTCGCCTGCGCCGGCGTGACCCTGAAATCGGTCGCGACCGCGATCGAGGTGCCGCTGAAGACGCGGCGACGTCATCGCCGAGGGCGATCTCGATTTCCGCGGCACGCTCGGCGTCGACAAGGAGGCGCCGGTCGGCTTCGCCGAAATCCGCCTGCGCTTCGAGGTCGGCACCGACGCGCCGCAGGACAAGCTCGATCTGCTGCTGAAGCTCACCGAGCGCTATTGCGTGGTCTACCAGACCATCAAGAACGGCCCGAAGGTTTCGGTGACGATGAAGCGGGTGTGATTCCGTTCGCTCGTTCCGTGGCGATGACGCCGGGGCCCGATCGGCCGTGCCTCTCGCTCCAGAAGCGCTGCAGTCTCGACGGCTAATTCTCCCACCACGCAACACGCTCGCGGTCATGGGTCCCGGCGACGGAGCACGGGCCATCGACGACGCATCGACAATGTCCCCCGATCTCACCTTCTTCCTGATCCTCGCGCTTGCGCATGGCGATCACGGCCGCGTTCGTGGTGTCGGCCTCCGTCATCACCGAGCGCTCGGGGCCGGTGATCGGCGCGCTGGTCGCGACCTTGCCGATCTCGGCGGGGCCGTCCTACGTGTTCCTCGCGCTCGATCATGATGCGGCCTTCATCGCCCAGGGCGCGCTGGCGAGCCTGCCGATCAACGCCGCGACCATCTTGCTCTCGGCCTGGTCTATGTGCTGCTGGCGCAGCGCCACAGCGCGCTGGTCAGCTGCGCCACCGCGGCCGGCGGTCTGGATCGCGCATCGCGTCTTGATCGCTGAACGGTGCACTGGTCGCTGGCCGAGCGGACTTGCTCGTCAATGCGGTCGCCGTTTGCGATCTGCATGCCGCTGCTGGCGCGCTTCCGGCACGTCAAGATGCCGCTGATCACGCGGCGCTGGTACGACATCCCGCTGCGCGCGCTCGCTGGTCGCGACCCTGGTGGCACCGTCGTGACGCTGTCGGGCTGGGTCGGTCCCAGCATCAGCGGCATGCTCGCGCTGTTTCCCGGTGGTGTTCTCCAGCATGATGCTGATCCTGCATCCGCGCATCGGCGGGCCGGCGACCGCGGCCGTGATCGCCAACGGCGGCTGGGGCCTGATCGGCTTTGGCGCTCGGCGTCGCCGTGCTGCATGTCGCGGCGCTCGCAGTTCGGCTCGGCCGATCGGCGCTCAGCCTCGGCGCTCGCGACCTGCGTGAGCTGGAATCTCGGCGCTGTGGTGGATCGGGCGGAGGAAGGCCGTGCGCGAAGTATCGTCATTGCGAGGCGCGACGCAGTCGCGAGCCCGGAAGCCATTTCACCACGCAGCATGCGGTGAGCATGGATTGCGGGTTCGACGCTGTCGCATCGCCCGGAATGACGGCGATCACTACGACTTCTTCGGCAGTTTCGCCTTCAGCGCATACAGCGCGTCCAGCGCCTCGCGCGGCGACATCTCGTCGGGATGCAGCGCCTTCACCGCCTCGATCAGCTCCTCGGCTTCGCTTGGACGGCGCAGGCTCGGCGGCGGCGCGCGAGGGCACGGCGAACAGCGGCAGATCGTCGGCCAGCGCGCGCGCGGTCTGGCCGCGATCCTGCGCTTCCAGTTTTGCCAGCACCGATTTGGCGCGGGCGATCACCGCCGGCGGCAGGCCGGCGAGCTTCGCCACCTGGATGCCGTAGGAGCGGTCGGCCGAGCCCGGCAGCACCTCGTGCAGGAACACCACGTCGCCCTGCCATTCCTTGACCCGCACGGTGGCGTTGAACAGCCGCGGCAGCTTGGCCGAGAGCGCGGTCAGCTCGTGATAATGCGTGGCGAACAGCGTGCGGCAGCGGTTGCTCTCATGCAGATGCTCGATCGCGGCCCAGGCGATCGACAGCCCGTCGAAGGTCGCGGTGCCGCGGCCGATCTCGTCCAGAATCACCAGCGCGCGCTCGCTGGCCTGATTGAGGATCACCGCGGTCTCGACCATCTCGACCATGAAGGTGGAGCGGCCGCGCGCCAGATCGTCGGCGGCGCCGACGCGCGAGAACAGCCGGTCGACGATGCCGATCCGCGCGCGCGTCGCCGGCACGAAGGAGCCGATCTGCGCCAGCAGCGCGATCAACGCGTTCTGGCGCAGGAAGGTCGATTTGCCGGCCATGTTCGGGCCGGTCAGCAGCCAGAGCTGGCCCGCTGTTCTGCTGCGGGCGTCGGTGACAGAGTCGCAGGAATTGGCGATGAACGGCTGGCCGTCGCGCTTCAAGGCCTGCTCGACCACCGGATGCCGGCCGCCTTCGATGGCAAAGCCGAGCGAGCCATCGACCTCGGGCCGCACGTAATTGTCGTCGATCGCGAGCTTGGCCAGCGCGGTCGCGACATCGAGCATGGCAAAGCCATGCGCGGCGGCGCGCAGATCTTCGCCGGCGGCCAGCGCCTGTCCGCACAGCCGCTCGAAGATCTCGAGCTCGAGCTTGAGCGCGCGCTCGCCGGCATTGGCGATCTTGGCTTCGATCTCGCCGAGCTCGGACGTGGTGAAGCGCACCTGGCCCGCCAGCGTCTGGCGATGGATGAAGGTCGCGTTCAACGGCGCCGTCATCAGCTTGTCGCCGTGCTGCGCGGTGACCTCGACGAAATAGCCGAGCACATTGTTGTGCCGGATCTTCAGGCCCTTGACGCCGGTCTGGTCGGCGTAGCGCGCCTGCATCGAGGCGACGACGAGCCGCGAGGCGTCGCGCAGATTGCGCGTCTCGTCGAGCGCGGCGTCATAGCCTTGCGCGGACGAAGCCGCCGTCGCGCTTGATCAGCGGCAATTGCTCGTCGAGCGCGCGGGCGAATTCGCGCGCCAGCTCGCGCGAGGGGCGGCCGAGCGCCGCCATCACGGCTGCGACCTCCTGCGGCGGCTGCTCCAAGCGCGCCCAGCCGCGCCAGCGCCTGGTCGGCGGCGAGGATGCCGTCGCGGATGGCGGCGAGATCGCGCGGGCCGCCGCGGCCGACCGACAGCCGCGCCAGCGCGCGCGACATGTCCGGCGCGCCGCGCAGGATGGACCTGACATCGTCGCGCGCCGCGCTGTCGGCGACGAAGGCGCTGACCGCATCGAGCCGGCGCGCGATCTGCGCGCGCGTCGGTGAGCGGCGCGGCGAGGCGCTGCGCCAGCAGCCGCGAGCCGGCCGAGGTCACGGTGCAGTCGATCGCATCGAGCAGCGAGCCGCGCCGCTCGCCGGCGAGCGTGCGCGTCAGTTCGAGATTGGCGCGCGTCGCCGGATCGATCGCCATCGTCGTGCCGCTCGCCTCGCGTGCCGGCGGCGCCAGCGGCGGGCGTTTGCCGACCTGCGTGCGGTCGACATAGGTGACGGTCGGCGGCCGCAGCGGTCGCTTCCAGCCGCGACAGCGCGGCGAGCCCGTCCATGGTGGCGACCGCGAAATAATCGCACAGCCGCCGCTCGGCGGTGGCGCTGTCGAACACGTCGCGCGTCACCGGCGTCACGGCGGCGAGCTCGCGCAGCACCGGCTCGAACTCGCTGGTCGCGAATACAGCGCGTCGGAGACGATCACCTCGTTCGGGATTGATGCGCGCGAGCGTCGCTGCGAGCTCATCGAAGCCGCATTCGGTGACCATGAATTCGGAGGTCGAGATGTCGATCCAGGCGAGCCCGAGCCGGTCGCCGCCGGCGGAGCCGCGCGCCCGCGCGATCGCGAGCAGATAATTGTTGGCGCGGGCATCGAGCAGATTGTCTTCGGTGAGCGTGCCCGGCGTCACCACGCGGATGACGTCGCGCTTCACCACGCTCTTGTTGCCGCGGGCGCGCGCCGCCGCCGGATCTTCCATCTGCTCGCAGACGGCGACGCGGATGCCCTGCGCGATCAGCCGGTGCAGATAATCCTCCGAGCGCTCGACCGGCACGCCGCACATCGGGATGTCCGCGCCCTGATGCTTGCCGCGCTTGGTCAGCACGATGCCGAGCGCCTTCGAGGCGATTTCGGCGTCCTCGAAGAACAGCTCGTAGAAATCGCCCATCCGGTAGAACAGCATCAGGCCGGGATGCGCGGCCTTGATCTCCAGGTACTGTTCCATCATCGGCGTCAGCTTCGCGCGGCGCCTCCTGGCGCGGAGGCGGTTCGGGCGGTGCGGGAGCTGGGATCGGCTGCTGGATGGTCATGGCGCGGAAAATACCGAATTTGGCCGGCACTCCTACCGCTTTGCGATCACTGTCCCGGTTTTCCACGCTTGCCATGGCCCGACTGCGTGTGGCTGAACCTCTCCCCGCTTGCGGAGAGAGGTGAGAAGCAATCCGGAGCAGGTCCGACCATTCACACTGATTGCGTCTGCCCCTCACCAGCCCTCTCCCCGCAAGACGGGGCGAGGGAGCGCACTGCGTCCAGGCCATGCCTGCCTCCGTCCCGTCAATTGACCCGCCGCACGGCCACTCCTACAACTCGCGGTCAAAATCAGGCGATCAGGGAGAAAGCGATGCGAGATGTGTTCATTTGCGATGCGGTGCGGACCCCGATCGGCCGCTTCGGCGGCGCGCTCGCCAAGGTGCGCACCGACGATCTCGCCGCCGCGCCGATCAAGGCGCTGGTCGCCAAGCATCCCGATCTCGACTGGGCCGAGGTCGACGAGGTGTTCTTCGGCTGCGCCAACCAGGCCGGCGAGGACAACCGCAATGTCGCGCGCATGGCGCTGCTGCTGGCGGGCCTTCCGGATTCGATTCCCGGCCAGACCCTGAACCGGCTCTGCGCCTCGGGGCTCGATGCGGTCGGTGCCGCGGGCCGCGCGATCCGCGCCGGCGAGATCGATCTTGCGATCGCCGGCGGCGTCGAATCGATGACGCGCGCGCCGTTCGTGCAGGGCAAGGCGGCGGAAGCGTTCTCGCGCTCGGCCGAGATCTTCGACACCACGATCGGCTGGCGCTTCATCAATCCGCTGATGAAGAGCCAATACGGCGTCGATTCGATGCCGGAGACCGGCGAGAACGTCGCCGAGGAATTCCAGGTCTCGCGCGCCGACCAGGACGCGTTCGCGATCCGCTCGCAGCAGCGCGCCGGCAAGGCGATCGCGTCGGGCTATTTCGCCGAAGAGATCACGCCGGTCACGGTGCCCGGCGGCAAGGCCGGCCCGATCACGGTCGACAAGGACGAGCATCCGCGCCCCGAGACCACGCTGGAAGCGCTCGCCAAAGCTGAAGCCGATCGTGCGCAATCCCGGCACGGTCACCGCCGGCAATGCGTCGGGCGTCAATGACGGCGCCGCCGCGATGATCCTCGCCTCGGAAGCCGCCGTGAAGAAGCACGGCCTGACCCCGCGCGCGAAAGTGCTCGGGCTGGCCTCGGCCGCGGTGCCGCCGCGCATCATGGGCATCGGCCCGGTGCCGGCGGTGCGCAAGCTGATGGAGCGGCTGGGCCTGAAGATCACCGATTTCGATCTGATCGAACTGAACGAGGCCTTTGCCTCGCCAGGGCATCGCCTGCCTGCGCCAGCTCGGCGTCGCCGACGACGCCGATTTCGTCAATCCGCATGGCGGCGCGATCGCGCTCGGTCATCCCCTGGGCATGAGCGGCGCGCGGCTGGCGATGACGGCGGTGCACGGCCTGGAGAAGCGCGGCGGCAAGCGCGCGCTCGCCACCATGTGCGTCGGCGTCGGCCAGGGCGTCGCGCTGGCGCTGGAGATGATCAACTGACGGGCCACGTGTAGCCCGTCATCCCGAGGAGCCCACAGCGGCGAAGCAGATGCGCAATTGCGCATCGGCGGATGTAAACATGAGTCTCATGGATCTGAGATTCCGGGTTCGACGCTCGCGCATCGACGGCGGAATGACGGGAGAACTAACATGACCATCGCGCGCGAGCAGGACGTCACGGCGGCGGTGCTCGCCGTGATGGAGCGGACCAACAACCCGCGGCTGCGCCAGATCATGCTGTCGCTGGTCAAGCACCTGCACGGCTTCGTCCGCGACGTGCGGCTGACCGAGGCCGAATTCCGCGAGGCCGCCGCCCTCATCGCCGAGCTCGGCCAGCGCACCACCGACACCCATAATGAGGTGGTGCTGATGGCGGGCTCGCTCGGCGTCTCGCCGCTGGTCTGCCTCCTGAACAACGGCGACAACGGCAACACCGAGACCTCGCAGTCGCTGCTCGGACCGTTCTGGCGGCTGAACTCGCCGCGCGACGAAAACGGCGGCTCGATCGTGCGCTCGGATACGCCGGGGCCGGCGCTGTTCGTGCGCGGCAAGGTGGTCGATCCGAACGGCAGGCCGATCGTGGGCGCCGAGGTCGATGTCTGGCACGCCTCGCCGGTCGGCTTCTACGAGAACCAGGACCCGGAGCAGGCCGACATGAACCTGCGCGGCAAGTTCACGACCGATGATGACGGCCATTTCTGGTTTCGCTCGGTGATGATGGTCGGCTATCCGATCCCGACCGATGGCGTGGTCGGCCGGCTGTTGAACGCGCAGAACCGGCATCCCTATCGCCCCGCGCATCTGCATGCGCTGATCGTCAAGCCCGGCTTCAAGGTGCTGATCTCGCAAGTCTACGATCCCAACGATCCGCATATCGACAGCGATGTGCAGTTCGGCGTGACCAAGGCGCTGCTCGGCGATTTCGTTCGGCATGACGAGCCGCATCCAGGGCGACCGCGACGTCAGTACGCCCTGGTACTCGCTCGATCACCTCTACCGGATGGAAGCCGGCGACACCGTGCTGCCGCGGGCGCCGATCAAATAAGTCGGGCCATCCTAACCTCTCCCCGCTTGCGGGGAGAGGTCGATCGCGGAGCGATCGGGTGAGGGGTACAGTCTAACAACCAATACTGATCGGGCGTCTGCCCCTCACCCCAACCCTCTCCCCGTGAAGGACGGGGAGAGGGAGCGGACCGTCTTCCACTCACGGAATGATCCGTGCCTCGCGCAACCGCCGGAACAGATCGAAGAAGCTGTCATCCGTGGCCTGATAATCCAGGAAACCGAGCTTGCGGCTGCTCGCACATGTCGGTGACCACTTCGATCGGGCGGCCGAGATCGGCGTCGGTGTGCCAGGCCGAGGCCAGCACGCCGAGGTCCGGCTTCGGCCAGCTCATGCTTGCGCGCGATCTCGCGCCCAGATCGGGCCTGCATCGGCGAGTTGGCGCTCCAGCGGCGTGACCTCGTCCGGGAACGGCGCCGCCTCCAGGCCGAACCAGTGGGCGAGGCGGGGCCACATCCAGCTCCAGCGGAAGACGTCGCCATTCACGACGTTGAAAGCCTGGTTGCGCGCGGCCTCGCGTGGTCGCGGCCCATTCGAGATGGCGTGCCAAGCAGGCGGGCATCCGTCATGTCGGTCAGACCGTTCCATTGCGCCGCCGAGCCCGGAAACACGAACGGCCGCCCGGTTTCGCGGCAGATCGTGGCATAGACCGCCAACGTCGTGCCCATGTTCATCGCGTTGCCGATCGCATAGCCGATGATGGTGTGCGGCCGGTGCACGCTCCAGCCGAACCCGTCGCGCGCGGAGGCCGCAAACACCTCGTCCTCCTGGGCGTAGTAGAAATTCTCGATGGTCGAGGCGCGGCTGCTCCTCGCGAAACGGCGTCGCGGGCAGCGTGCCTTTGCCATAGGCCTCGAACGGGCCGAGATAATGCTTCAGCCCGGTCACCAGCGCCACATGCTGCACGCTGCCACCTGGGCTGGAAGCGCTTCGAGCAGGTTGCGCACCATCGCGCCGTTGACGCCGATGTTCTCGGCCTCTGTCGCCTGTCGCATCCAGGTCGAGATGAACACGTGGGTGGGACGCAGCGCCCTGCAGCGCGCCGCAAGCAGCGCGCCGGGTCGAGCAGGTCCGCCGCCACCGGCTGCACGCCCTCGATGTCGGTCGGGCGGCCGGCGTGCCAGGCCGTGAACGTTCCAGCCCTGCCCGCGCAGCCGCCGCGCGAGATTGTTGCCGACAATGCCGCTGGCGCCGACGATGAGCGCGGTGTTTGGCATGGGGACCTCCCTTCTCTCGGTATGATGTCGAGATAAGAAGCGGAACGCGCTGGGGCAGGTGGTTGAGGCCCATCGGTCACGCGGTGTTGAGTGGCCGCATGTTGTGTGAGCTATCGCGCAGGAAGCAGTGCGCTCCCTCTCCGCAAGCGGGGCGAGATGAGCTCCGTCGTTGCTGCAACAGTGGCGCTCCATCTCCTCGATGCGACTTCATATTACTTCACCCCCGCCACCGGACACGTGCCCGGCGTGTCACAGGCTGGCGGCGATGCTCGCGTAGTTGCGTTGACATCGGCCGAGGGCGACCCTTCCGTGCCGTTCTGCACGATTGTAACATGCCAGCGATAGGTGGTCTGCGGCGCGAGGCCGGTATCGGCGAAGCTCGGACCCGCGGTCTCGCCGATCACGGCGAAGGCGCCGTCGGCGCCTGCGCGGAAGACGCGGTAGGTGGCCGTATCAGGTGCCGGGTCGAGCGCGAGGTCGGCGCCGCTGTCGGACGTGTCGATCACGGCCGGCGCCGGCGCGGTCGCGCTGATGCCGTTCGTTGATGGCGCTGCCGCGCTCGCGTCACTTGTCGCCGCGGCTGCGGTCTCGCCATCTATCTTCGCGTTTCCCTTGTTGTCTCCTTTCGCCCCAGCTGTGAGCGCATCGAGCATCGCCTTGATCGTTCTGATCTGGGCGCCGCTCCTGGTGACGTAATCGTCGCTATGGTCGATGTAGCTCCACCAGTCCCAACAGGCGAGCGGATTGGCAGGATCCACGTCGCTCGCCTTTGCTTGCGGATACAGCACGATCAAATGGTTGGTGTCGGCCCAGGCATTGTAGCCGGCATCGTCGACGAAGCGCCGGCCGATATGGCCGGCATCCTGTTCGCAGCCGTGCAGCGCGATGTGCACGCGGCAGTCCGCGCCCTCGGCACAATCCTGCGGCACGAACACATAGCCGGTATCGCCCATGCTCAGCGCATCCGGAATGTCCGCGCCGGTATAGGCCGCCTGGTCGAAGCGCTGCATTGTGCCCTTGAGTTCGCCACGGTTCGGCGGATGCAGCCGGCCATAAATGTGCTGCAGGATGATGCCGGCCTGGTCGTAGCCGCACTGGTCGATAAAGGGGCTTTGATTAGCGTTGCAGGCCGAAAGATCAGCCTGTCCTTCCTGCTGCACGACCAGCGAATGGCCCGCGCCGATCGCAGTCTGATAGAACAGGTTGCTGTGGCCGGCATCGCCGAGATAGTGGCGATAGAACGCAGCCGTGGCGTCGGTCGATGCTTTGGCGACCACCGCGTCATTGGTGCCGTGAAACAGATAGATGCGCTGCCGCCCGATATTGGCGGTCGGATCGATCGCGCCTGATGCGGCGTTATCATCGGCTTTCTTGACGAAGTCATTGCTGTCCAGATCGGCCGCGGGTCCTTTCATGCAGGCGCCGAGCGCGCGGCCGACCGGACGCATATAGGCGGTGAGGATGTCTTCCGAGCTGGCGAGATCGCACCAGTAGGGACCGCCGGCGACGATGCCGACACCCTTGATCACGGATGACCATGCGGTGCCGAACTGGACCGCCATGAAGGCGCCCGAAGAGATGCCGGAGATCGAACTGTCGCCGATCGCGGTGTTGTAGCTCTTCAGTTTTGCGGGATCTGCGGCCGCGGCCGATGCGACATTGACGCCCGTGTGGACCAGTATTGCAAGGATGACGCTGAGCCGATGAGAAAGCATGGCGGCCTCGCTCCGCAACCTCGGCGAGCATAGCGGCCTTGCTGCGGTGCATGCAAGCCACGCCATTGCGCTGCGCCATCCCGCCCGTTCAGCACGCGACCAAAGCACGCGGCTTTTTAGTCTTGTGGCTTCGAGCGTCTTAACGATCACCCAAGTTTGTTTGCGCCAGCCGCCGACCGGTTCAGCTCGCGCGGCGACATATCGGTATGTGCATCCGGTTATGCGCGATACCGTCTTCCAGCATGCCTCCAAGGGAGGAGTTGCTAAAGCACGAAAAATGTGCTTTCATCCCTTTCATGGTCGCGCTTCTGCCCGATATGGCTGTCCGCTACCGGCTGGCTCCGGACCGGCAAGCGCGTGCCGCGATCGAAGCAACCTTCGACGACTACGCCACCATGATGGACATGCTCGACGCGATCGCCACGTCGAACAACATCGGCGCCAATCTCGTCGCGCTGCATGGCCATGCCTATGAGCCGATCCGCAAGGCTACCCGGTTGCCGTCGCGGCTGGTGACGCTCGGCTTGCGCGACCGCGCTGCTTATCGTGCCTCGCAAACTAAACGCCTGCCGCTCGACGATCGGCTGGTCAACGTCCGTAACGCGGCGACCTTATCGCTCGGTACCGCGCTCGGCCGCTTCACCATCCCGTTCGACGTCGTCGGTTACGCCAAGGGCTGGGTCCACGCCACGCCGGCCCAGCTCGTTCGTAACGAGGACGGCAGTTTCGAAGTCCGCTTCGGCGTCACTGCCAACGCAACCCAAGGAAAGGAAGACGTCATGCTCGCCGAACAAGCGCCGGCTCCCGACACGATCCTCTCGCGTGCGGGTCGCCTGATTGCCGGCATCGCCTATGGTGCCATCGAGAAGGCCGAGGACAACAACAAGGTCGCGCTGGTCAAGCAGGCCATCCGCGAGATCGAGCAGGCCGAGAAGGAGGCGCGCGACAGCCTGTCGCAAGCGCGCGCCGAGGAATATCGGCTCAACGCGCGGCGCGCCGAGATCGAGCGCGAAACTGCCGTTCTCACCGAGCAGATCCGCACCGCCGTCGGCGAGCATCGCGACGATCTCGCTTCCGCCGGGATCGCCCGGCAGATGGATCTGGAAGCGCAGTTCGAGGTGCTGTCGAAGGCGATCGACGAGAATGCCGAGCGCATCGACGCGACCTTGACGACCTTGCGCGCCATTCTCTCTAGCCTGCAGGACGCGGAGACGCGGCTCGGCGAGTTGGAGCGCAGCGAGGCAGATCGTGATCCGCCTCAAAGCGGTGCGCGTAGCCGCGGCACGTCGAACGGCCTCGCCAAGGCGGCACGCGCCAGCCGCGCGATTGCGCGCACCACCGGCGTGCCGGTACCGGCGGCACCATCGCCCGATATCGACGAGCTCTCCAAGCTGCATCGCGACAAGGAGATTGCGAGCCGCCTGGCGCAGCTCAAGTCACAAACGTAGCAAAGAAATAAACTGGGGGGCTTTGCCCAGAACTGGTGGAACATGTCCATCATCGCACATTTCATGCAACCCGAGGTGCGGCCGTTCGCGATCGCCGCCCTCATGATCGTTCTTGTCGGCGGCATCGAGGTCGCCGGCATGCTCGTCGGCATGTCCTTCAGCGAATTGTTCGGGCATGCCTTCGATATCGGCCATGGCAGCAACGATAGCGGCGTTGTGCAGGTGCTGTCGTGGATCAATGTCGGCAGTGTGCCGCTGATGATCTGCATCCTGCTCGCGCTCGGCATCTTCTCGATATCGGGCTTCCTGATCCAGGACGTCGCGCGGCTGGTCGCGGCGCCGCTGCCTGCGGCGGCCGCCGGCGTGCTGGCCGCAGCCGTCTCGCTGCCGCTGCTGCGCAACGCCACCCGCTATGCCGCACATCTCGTGCCGCAGGACGAGAGCTACGCCGTCGGGCTATCCGACCTGGTCGGCCGCGTCGGCGAGGTCTCGGTCGGTCCGCTCGACGACGGGTTGCCCGGGCGTGTCCGCGTCAAGGACATCTATGGCAATTGGCACATGGTGACGGCATCTGCCGCGCCGGACTCGCCACCGCTCGACAAAGGCACCTCCGTTCTGCTCGTCGACCGCAAGGACGGCCGCTTCATCGCGATCGCCGCGGCCGACGAGCTCACCACGCCGCAACAAGAACGTCGTTAGGCCGGATCTTCACCAGGCAAGATTCTCATCAGGCAAAATTCCTATCAGGAAAGCGATCTCACCATGTTTGATCTCATCGTTCCCGCCACGATCGGCGTCATCCTCCTGATCGTGCTCGGCACCGTGTTCGCGGTGCTCTATCATCGCTCCACCCGCGACGAGGCCTTCGTCCGCACCGGCCTCGGCGGCAAGAAGGTCGTGCTCGACGGCGGTGCCGTGGTGCTGCCGATCTTCCACTCGATCGCGCGGGTGAACCTGAAGACGCTGCGGCTTCAGGTCGAACGCAGCAAGAAAGATTCGCTGATCACCAAGGACCGCATGCGCGTCGATATCGACGCCGAATTCTATGTGCGGGTGAAGCCCGACGTCGATTCGATCGCGCTCGCCGCCCAGACGCTCGGCGCCGTTACCAACGATGCGGAAGCGCTGCGCAACCAGGTCGAAGCCAAGTTCGTCGACGGCCTGCGCTCGGTCGCCGCCACCATGGCGCTGTTGGATCTGCAGGAGAAGCGGTCCGATTTCGTCAAGCATGTGCAGGCCGCGGTCGAGGCCGACGTGCAGTCGAACGGGCTGGAGCTGGAGTCGGTCTCGCTGACCAAGCTCGACCAGACCGACATCTCCTTCTTCAACGCCGAGAATTTCTTCGACGCCGAAGGCCTGACCTTGCTGAAGACCGTCACCGAGACACGGCGTCGCGACCGGAACGCGATCGTGCGCGACAATGAAGTGGCGATCGCGCAGAAGGATCTGCAGGCGCGGCAGCAGACGCTGGAGATCGAGCGCACCAAGAAGGAGGCCGAGCTCAGCCAGGAGCGCGACATCGCCAACAAGACCGCGAGCACGCGCGCCGAAGTGGCGACCGCGACGCAGACCGCACGCTTCACGGAAGAGAACGCGCGTATCGATACCGATCGGCAGGTCGCGCAGAAGGAGGCGGACGCCCGCAAGTTGAAGGAGACGGCGGTGATCGAGTCCAATCTCGCCATCAACAAGCGCAAGACCGACGCCGACCGCGAGATCCAGATCGCAACCCAGGACAACGAGATCCAGATCGCGACCAAGAGCAAGGAGACCTCGGAGGCGCACGCGGTCGCCAAGGCGGCCGAGGCGCTCGCCGTGTCGGCCGAGGAAAAGGTGACGACCGCGCGCGCACTCGAAATTGCCGACCGTGAACGTCAGACCGCGGTCATGGCCGCGCGAAAAGAGGCCGAGCAGCGCTCGACCGGCATCACGGTGGCGGCCGAGGCCGAGAAGCGCGCCGCGGTCGATCGCGGCGAGGCGGCGAAGACGCTCGCCACGGCCGAGGCCGAAGCCAACAAGATCAAGGCGGTCGGCGTGCGCCAGATCGGCGAGGCGGAGGCTGCCGTCATCCTGATGAAGAACGAGGCGCAGAACAAGCTCGGCAGCAATGTGATCGATTTCGAGCTCGCCAAGCAGCGCATCGCGACGATGCCGGCCGCGCTCGGCGAGATGGTGAAGCCGATCGCCAATCTGAAGGACGTCCGCATCCTGCACACCGGCGGGATGCTTCGGCGGCAACGGCACATGGCGGCGGCAATGTCGGCTTTGGCGAAGGCCTCGCCGGCGAGCTGCTACGCGTGCATGCGCTGAAGCCCCTGATCGACGAGATCCTGGTGCAGTCCGGCTTCGAGCCGGGCGACGATCCGGTCAAGGCGCTGGCGGGCGTGGTCTGCCGAACGGCGACAGCGAGGTTGGAACCAAAGCGAAGTCCAAGGAATGATGAACCAAGGCGCCAACCGTGCGTCACAGGCTTGAACTCTGATCGGTTTGACCACGACAATCGCCGTTGCCGACCCTCCGCCGCGGGAGGGCGATGAGCGCTGGTCGCGTTCGAATTGGAAAACGGGGATCCCCGGGGAGTGGGGGCGGCGCTGGAGGTGCCGCCGCCCCCACCCGGCACGTCATGGCGCTGAAGTCCATGAGGCGCGGTCCTCCGCGAGCAACTGGGGCGCGGAGGAAAGGGGTCGTCAAACCATAACCTGAAACGTGGCGGGCTTTCGCCCCTGAAAACATCACGTTTCCGTCACCTTTTTCCGATTCCAAAAACCCTGCTACTCGATCACGGCATGATCGGCCGGCGCGGCCTGCGCGCGCAGCGCCGTCTTGCTCGAGCCGATGATGATCGCGAGCGGAATCGAAACCAGGATGAAGCTCATCACGAACTGATAGTCGTGCGAGAAGGCGAGGATCTGCGCCTGGATCGAGAGCATGGCGTCGGCCATGGCGCGGCCGGCGTCGCTCGACATGTTGATCATGCGTGACACGTCGGGCATCTGCAGCGCATGATTGAACGGCGTGATGTGCTCGTTCAGGATGGCGTGGTAGCGCCGCGCGCCTTCGGTCAGCTGGGCGATCGCAATCGAGATGCCGATCGAGCTCGCGACGTTCCGGACCAGGGTCAGCATCGAGGTGCCGTCGGTGCGCAGGTAGCCGGGCAGGCTCAGGAATGCGACCGTCGACAGCGGCACGAAGACGAGGCCGAAACCGAAGCCCTGCATGATGCTGACGCCCACGATCTCGGGCACGCCGGTCTGGTCGGTCCAGCCGGTCATCTTGAACAGCGACACCGCGGTCAGGCTGAGGCCGGTGACGATCAAGGTCCGCGCCTCGACATAGCGCATCAGCCGGCCGACGATCATCATCGCGACGAAAGTTCCGCAGCCGCGCGTCGCCAGCAGCATGCCCGCGGTGATGATGGGATAGCCGATCACGTTCTGCAGATAGGGCGAGGCCAGCGCCATGGTCGAGTACAGCACCAGGCCCATCACGGTCATGAACACGCAGCCGCCGACGAAATTCTTGTCCTTGAACAGCTCGAAGCGGACGAACGGCCGCGCCGTGGTCAGCGAATGCGCGAAGAAATAATAGAAGCCGATCGCCGCGATGATGAACTCGATGATGATCTCGCTGGATTCGAGCCAGCCCTGGTCCTCGCCGCGGTCGAGCGCGATCTGCAAGCGAGCCGATGCCGATCGCGAGCGCGATGAAGCCGAACCAGTCGAATGTCAGTTCGGTATTCGGCTTGGTTTCGTCCATGAACGCCAACAGCCCGAGCACAGTGATGATGCCGAACGGCAAATTGACGAAGAACACCCAGTGCCAGGAATAGGTCTCGGTCAGCCAGGCGCCGAGCGAGGGTCCCATGATCGGGCCCATCATCACGCCCATGCCCCAGATCGACATCGCCTTGGCCCGCTCATGCAGCGCGTAGGAATCGAGCATGACCGCCTGCGACAGCGGCACCAGCGCGGCGCCGAACACGCCCTGCATCAGGCGGAACAGCACCATCTGGTCGATGTCCTGCGCTAGCCCGCACAGCACCGAAGCGATGGTGAAGCCGGCCGAGCAGACGATGAAGGTGCGCTTGCGGCCGAACCGGTTGGCGATCCAGCCCACCGGCGCTGTCATGATCGCGGCCGCGACGATGTAGGAGGTCAAGCACCCAGTTGATCTGGTCCTGCGAGGCCGACAGCGTGCCCTGCATGTAGGGCAGCGCGACGTTGGCGATGGTGGTGTCGAGCGCCTGCATGATCGTCGCCGTCATGGCGCAGATCGTCACCATGTTCCGGCGAAAGCCCGGAACGGCCGATGGTGAGATGGCGGGCGCGCTCATCGCCGTCACTCGGCCTTCTCGGTGGCGTGCGCCTTGGCGAGCAGGCCGGCCAGCGAGCGCGTGTGCCCGGTGTCGATCGACACGTTGACGCTCATGCCGGCCTTGAGCCTGGCGACGAACTTGTCGTCCTTGTCGAAATAGATCCGCACCGGCACGCGCTGCACCACCTTGACGAAATTGCCGGTGGCGTTCTGCGGCGGCAGGATCGCGAATTGCGCGCCGGTGCCCGGCGACAGCGATCCGATCGTGCCCTTGAAGGCGTGGTTCGGGAAGGCATCGACGTCGAGCTCGACCGTCTGGCCGACGCCGACATAGGTGAAGTCGCTTTCCTTCAGGTTGGCGTCGACCCAGGGACTGGCGATGTCGATCACCGAGAATACCGGGGTGCCAGCCGGAACGAAGCGGCCGAGCTGGATCTGCTCGACCTGGGTCGCGATGCCCGACGATCGGCGCCCGCAGCACGGTGTGGTCGAGATTGCGCTGGGCGTTGTCGAGCGCAGCCTTGGCCTGGGAGTAGGGCGGAAACTGTTCGATCGGCAGGTCGAGGTTGCCGAGCAGCTGGGTCTTGGCGTTCGACATCTGCTGCTGGACGAAGGCGTATTCGGCCCGCGCCGTGACCAGCGCCGTCGATGGCGTTGTCGAGATCGAGCTGCGAGCCGAAGCTGCTCTTGGCCAGCGGCCGACTTGCGATCGACGTCCTTCTGCTTCAGATCGATCGTCTGCTGCATCAGGTCGGCCATCTGCTCGATAGATCTTGATGTTGGCGACCAGATTGTCGTAGGTGGTGCGCGCCTGCTCCAGCGTCGCCTTGGCCTGGTCCACCGCGAGCTGGTAGGGCACCGGGTCGATCTCGAACAGCTCGTCGCCCTGGTTGACCTGCTGGCCCTCCTTGACGACGATCCTGGTGATCTTGCCGGAGATGTCGGGCGTGATCAGCACCTTCTGCGCGCCGACATAGGCGTCGTCGGTGGTCACGTAGCGGCCGCCGTTCAGATAGAACGCGACGCCGCCGATGACGGCGATGATCGGCAGCACCACCAGCAGCAGGGTGCGGCGATAGCGCTTGAAGCCGCGCTTCTGCGGCGCGGCGGCCGCGTGCCGGCGCGCTGGCGCGCTGCCTTCTGGTCGGGGGCGAGTTTCAGGGCTGGCTCAGCCATAGTGCTGTTCCTTTCGCTGTTCCTCGCAGAGGCACTGGAGGGCGTTACGGACGTTTTCCTTGATGTCTTCGAGCTGGGTCATCAGCCGCTCGGTATCGGCGGGCGGAATGCCGTCCATCGCGGTTGCGGTGATTTCCGCCTTGAGGCCGGCCAGCTTGGCCGAGCAGCGGCTTTGCAGCGCTTTTCAGATAGAGGCGGTTGACGCGGCGGTCGGTGTCGTCGCCGCGCCGCTCGATCCAGCCGGCGTCGCAGAGCTTGTCGATCAGCCGCGTCAGCGTGATCGGCTGCATCTCCATCTGCTCGGCGAGCTCGGTCTGCTTCATCCCCTCGGTGCGCTCGACCTTGGCGAGCACGGCCCATTGGGCGCGGGTGATGCCGTAGCGCGCCGCGGCCTTGTCGGCATAGGCGCGCATCAGGCGCTGCAGCTCGCCGAGGGTGAACAGGAAGTTCATTTCCACGGTGTGGTGGGTCATCGATCCGTCGCGGGTGGGAAGACTTAAGCTTTGGCTCCAATGAGCCTGAGCTATAATAAGCAAGCTTATTAATTTTTCTACCTGTACTTTCCTACTGTTTCGGAGTGCAGCCCCGAACTTGGCGCATGGCTGGAGCGGCCGCTTTGGCGCCGACGGCCGGAAAATGCTAGAGTTGACCGGCAATGACCTCGGCGAAACCGGCTTTTCCCGCCCCAGACCATGATCACGGCCGCTGCACCGCGGACGCGCTCGATCATGCCGAGCATGTCTGCGCGCAGCGGGCGCAAAAATTCACACCGCTCCGGCGTCAGGTGCTGCAGGCGCTGCTGTCGAGCCACCGGCCGCTCGGCGCCTATGAGGTGATCGAGGAACTGGCCAAGGCGGCGCCGCGGCCGGCGCCGATCACGGTCTATCGTGCGCTGGATTTCCTGATGGCGAACGGCCTGGTGCACCGGATCGAGAGCCGGAACGCCTATCTCGCCTGTGCGCATGATCATGACAGCACGGCGCTGGTGGCGTTCCTGATCTGCGAGCGCTGCGGCGCGGTCGGCGAGATTCCGGCGGCGCCGATCGCCGACAGCCTGAAGGCCGCCGCCGGCGCCTCGGGTTTCGCGCCAAAACTCTCGGTGGTCGAGATCACCGGCACCTGCGCGCACTGCCAGAAGGCGGCGTGACCGCGATAACGAAGGCCAGCGAAATAACAGAGAACAACAACAGCGGCAGCAAGCCGCGCAACGCCTGGGAGCAAATGTCCTCACAACCTTCGATGTCGTCGGCAGCCCGTCCGCTCGGCCCGGGCGCCATCGCGCTGATCCTCGTGCTGTGCCTGACCTGGGCCTTCAACCAGATCGCGATCAAGCTGGCGCTGCCCGAGATTCCGCCGATGCTGCAGGCGGTGTTGCGCTCGATCGGCGCGCTGCCGGTGCTGCTCCTGATCGCGCGGTTTCGCGGCGTGAAGATGTTCGAGCGCGACGGCACGCTGGGTGCGGGCCTGTTCGCCGGCGTGCTGTTCGGCTTCGAATTCGTGGCTGATCTATCGCGGCCTGCAGCTCACCTCGGCATCGCGCGCGGTGGTGTTTCTCTATACGGCGCCGTTCTTCGTCGCGCTGGGCTCGTTCCGCTTCCTCGGCGAGCGGCTGGGCCCGGCGCAATGGGGCGGGCTCGCCTTGAGCTTCCTGGGCGTGGCGCTGGCGATGGGCGTTCCGCAGGCCGATGTCGACGGCAAGGTGCTGCTCGGCGACCTTCTGATCGTGCTGCGGCGGCATGCTGTGGGGCGCCACCACGGTGGTCGCCAAGGGAACGCGGCTGCGGCTCGCTCCGCCCGAGAAGGCGTTGGGATACCAGGTCGCGACATCGATCCCGATCCTGGGCACGGCGGCCTTCCTGTCCGGCGAGACGGATCACCCATCTGCCGGGCCCCTTCGTGCTCGGGATTGATGGCCTGGCAGGCGTTCTGGGTGGTCGGAACCACCTTCACGCATCTGGTTCGCGCTGGTGAAGACCTATTCGGCCAGCAAATTGTCGGCATTTACCTTCATCACCCCTTTATTCGGCGTGGTGGCGAGCTATTTCATCATGCATGACGCCCTGACCCTGGCATTTGGCGGGGCGGCCATCCTTGTCATCGCTGGGCTTTTCCTGGTTAACCGGCCCGAATCGCAAGCCTGATGCCCCGACTGATCCATTGCTGAATGTCATCAAAACCTGATATCCGAGGCCCCATGAACAAGCCCGAGATCCTGCCTCAAACCGACATCGCCGGACCCGCGCCCCGGCACCAGACCACCCAAGTCATGGTCGGCAACGTCGCCGTCGGCGGCGGTGCGCCGATCGTGGTGCAGTCGATGACCAACACCGACACCGCCGATATCGACGGCACGGTGGCCCAGGTCGCAGCGCTGGCGCGCGCCGGCTCCGAGATGGTCCGCATCACGGTCGATCGCGAGGAGGCCGCCGCCGCCGTCCCGCACATCCGCGACCGGCTCGCCAAGCGCGGCATCGATACGCCGCTGATCGGCGACTTCCATTACATCGGCCACAAGCTGCTGGCCGAATATCCGGCCTGCGCCGAGGCGCTGGCCAAGTACCGCATCAATCCCGGCAATGTCGGCTTCAAGGACAAGCGCGACACCCAGTTCTCGTCGATCATCGAGATCGCCAACAAGAACAACAAGCCGGTGCGCATCGGCGCCAATTGGGGCTCGCTCGACCAGGAGCTGCTGACCAAGCTGATGGACGAGAACGCCGCCTCGGCCAATCCGCGCGATGCCCGCGCGGTGATGCGCGAGGCCATGGTGCAGTCGGCGCTGCTCTCGGCGGCCCGCGCGCAAGAGCTCGGCATGCCGAAGGACCGCATCATCCTGTCGGCCAAGGTCTCCGCCGTGCAGGATCTGATCGCGGTCTATCAGGATCTCGCCGCCGTTCCGATTACGCCATCCATCTCGGCCTCACCGAAGCCGGCATGGGCTCGAAGGGCATCGTCGCCTCCTCGGCCGCGCTCGGCATCCTGCTGCAGGAGCGGCATCGGCGACACCATCCGCATCTCGCTGACGCCGGAGCCCGGCGGCGACCGCACCCGCGAGGTGCAGGTCGGCCAGGAACTGCTGCAGACCATGGGCTTCCGCACCTTCGTGCCGCTGGTTGCGGCCTGCCCGGGTTGCGGCCGCACCACCTCGACCACGTTCCAGGAGCTGGCGCGCTCGATCCAGGACTTCATCCGCGACGAGATGCCGAGCTGGAAGACGCAATATCCCGGCGTCGAGGCGCTCAACGTCGCGGTCATGGGCTGCATCGTCAACGGCCCCGGCGAATCCAAGCACGCCAATATCGGCATCTCGCTGCCCGGCACCGGCGAAGCGCCGGCCGCGCCCGTATTCGTCGACGGCAAGAAGTTCCGCACCCTGCGCGGCCCGACCATCGCCGCCGACTTCAAGGCGCTGGTGATCGACTACATCGACCAGCGCTACGGCGCAGGCGCGAAGGGCGCCCGAGGTTGTGACGGCGGCGGAGTAGGCCGAGCAGCGTCTCTGCAATCTCGATGTCGTCCCGGCCTTGAGCGCGGGACCCATAATCCGCAGCGGTGTAATTGGCGGCGCTGTCGCTCCAGCTTTCGCAACAATAGTCCGCCTGTGGTTATGGATCCCGGCTCGCGCTTCGCTTGGCCGGGACGACAGTATTTTTCGTCATTGCGAGCGAAGCGAAGCAATCCGGGGCCAAGCAGGAAGTCTGGGATTGCTTCGTCGCATGCGCTCCTCGCAATGACGACAGCATCATTGCACTCCCTCTCTCACGCGCTACCATGCCCTCAATCAACGATTGGGGAGACCCGCGCCATGAGCTCGCTCGCAGGCAAGCAGGGGCCGCGCTATCGGCATATCGCGGATGACGCCGCGCCCTACGAGACCATCGGCATCGACAAGCTCACACCCATCATCGGCGCGGAGATTTCCGGCGTCGATATCGGCCGGCTCGTCTCCGGCGACGATCGGCCCAACCGCCAGATGGACGAGATCCACCGCGCGCTGGCCGAGCACTCCGTCATCTTCTTTCGCGACCAGCACATCACGCCGGAGCAGCACCTCGCTTTCGGCCGCCGCTTCGGCGAGTTGCACATCCATCCGGCCGCGCCGCATGACGGCAGCGATCCGGCGCTGATGACGATCTACGCCGACAAGGATTCGCCGCGCGCCAATGGCGAAGGCTGGCACTCCGACGTGTCCTGCGACGTCGAGCCGCCGATGGGCTCGATCCTGCACATCAGGCAGTGCCCGCCGCATGGCGGCGATACGCTGTTCGCCAGCATGTACGCGGCCTATGAGGCGCTGTCGGATCGCATGAAGGCCTATCTCGAAGGGCTCACTGCGCTGCATGACGGCGAGAGCGTCTATCGCGGGCTCTACGCCAACTACGGCGTCGCCGACCGCCCGGCCTATCCGAGTGCCGAGCATCCGGTCGTGCGCACTCATCCGGTAACGGGCCGGAAGGCGCTCTACGTCAACCGCGGCTTCACCCGCCACATCATCGGCATCCCCCGCGACGAGAGCGACGCCGTCCTCGGCTATCTCTACCAGCACGCCGAGAACCCGCTATTCCAGTGCCGCTTCCGCTGGACCGAGAACGCTATCGCATTCTGGGACAACCGCTGCACGCAGCACCGCGCGATGTGGGACTACTGGCCGCACACCCGTTCCGGCACGCGCGTGACGGTGAAGGGCGAGCGGCCGGTGTGAACAAGCGTTATAAGGCGATAATCTGGACGAGCGATGCCCAACGTCCGGGTCAGCGCGTCGAGGTAGAGGCCGCAGATCTCAAAGACGCACTAAAAAGCTGGAAGCTGAATACGGCGAAGGAAACGTCTTCAACCTGCACAATGAAGATGATGCGAAACTGCCGCGCCAGTAGCATCGTAGCCCGGGTGAGCGAAGCGATCCCGGGGCTGCTGTATCCAAGTCCCGCATGTCGCTGCGAAGTAGCGAGCATCAAACGGGTTGCTTCAGAATTGGCCTATATCGAAACTCTCGTGTTTCTCTGCGAGCGCTTAAAAATATTGCTTGGTCGACGACGTGATCAGGGATCGCAGCCTTGTGCCACAGACCGGGCAATAGTTTAGGGCCATCTGCGCCGCGAGGGTCACGTTGTCACCGATTTCGCGATCCACTGAGTTCGAAGCGAGTTTGCTTCTGTGAAATCAGGAGCTCATCCTCGTGCGTAACGGCACGCGCTTGCAGACTGAACATAAATTTGTCGGCTCTTCGATAGACCAAAGCGGAAATCCCGCGTTGCCCCGCCTCGCCAATCATATTCTTTAGCCAGTAACAGCAGAAGACGTCAGAGCCGGGATCCGTGGGAGGAATTCGAGCACCGTGCGGCTTTCGCCGCGAGACGAGATTGCGAAGCAACTGCCATGGGGATCGTCGCATGAGAAACACGAGTCCGTTTCAATGCTTTGAGCATGAGAGGTGGATGTAACCATGAACCTCGACGTTCGCGAGATGGCGCTCGACGAGACCGACATCGTCATCGATTATTTCCTGTCCGCGACGCCGGAGCATCTGGAAACGATGGGCGTCGATCCCAGCCGGCTGCCGAGCCGTGCCGTCTGGAGCGGCCGCTTCAGGGAGCTCTATGCGCAGCCGAGCGCCGAGCGCGGCAATCTCCTGGTCGATCTGGCGGCTCGACGAGCGCGCAATCGGCTTCTCGAGCTGCGACAAGATCGTGCCCGGCAGCCGCGCCAACATGCATCTGCATGTCGTGGTGCCGGAGCTCAGGCAACAAGGCGTCGGCGTGGAATGTGTCCGACGCACCGTCGAGATCTATTTCCACACCTTCGCGCTGAAGCAATTGTTCTGCGAGCCCAACGCCTACAACGTCGCGCCCAACCGCACCGTGCAGAAGGCCGGCTTCAAATATCTGAAGACCTACAAGACCGTGCCGGGGCCGCTGAACTACCATCAGGCGGTGACGCGCTGGGTGATCGAGCGGTGACTGTACGAGAAGCGCAATCCGAAGGAACGACGCCCGGGACCGGCATTTCCGGTACCGGCATCTCGTCGAGTCAGGCGATCAGCACGCGATCGTGCTGACTTGGCCGTGTTCGGCATATTTCAGGATCAATCCGTCTCGGGTAATCAGCGTTGCGCCATGCTCGCGCGCGGTCGCAATGATGATACGGTCGGCCGGATCGCGCGGTGGATCTCCCGGCAGAAATGACGACGCAATCAGAACGCTAGGCGACAGCTCGGCAAGCCGGACTCCGGGAACGGCGAGAAGTTGTTGAAACCAGCGCTCCGGCGTGGTGGATAATCCCAATCGATTGCGCGAAACCAGCAATCCGATTTCCCATGCCGTGATCGCCGAGACCAGGATCTCGTTTCCCGAACGGTAGGCGTTGTCGATCGCCCCGACGGCTTCGTCCGCTAACGGTTGATCTTCGACGATCCAGATCGCGGTATGTGTATCGAGCAGAAGAGGCCTTGCTCTATTCATAGGCCTTGCCCCAGTCGGGATCGGCCGGTGCGGTCAAATCAACGTCGTCAGGCACGCGAGCGAGGCCTTTCAGGGCGCCGAACAGTGGATGGCGTCCTGTCTTCGACGGCGCCAAGGGCTTGTTCGAACTCTGCTCGACCCGGCGAAACACGACCCGGCGGCCCTTGGTGTCAACTTGCTCGGTTCGAAATCCGGCAGCGAGCCACACCTTGGTCATGACGTTGTTGGACGGATTGTTGCTCCACCATGCCGGATATTGCGGAGAGCTGGCCGGAAGTTTTGTGCCGATGACGCGCTCGATCTCCGCAAATGTCATCGGGACTTCCTTGGTGCGCTGAGACCGCAGAAACTCTCCCAAACGACCATATTTGCTCATCGGACCGCTCCTTTATCTGAGAAACATTACTACAGCTTTAGTAGGTTTTCAATGTGTTATTATGAAACAAGATTGATCTGGATTCGGTAAAAAAGAAATCGCTTGCGCCGTCGGGCAAATCAGCTGCACATTTCCGCCCGTCCCGGCCCGACAAGGGGCGCTTCGCGATCGTCACGAGCGTTGGGCCGGAGATGCGGTGGACGCGATATGTCGCAGCATGCTTGCGCATGCGGACGAACGATGTGTCGCGGACGGCGAAGTCGTGTGGTCCTGGCATCCCGGTGCTGATGCCAAGCTTGCGATGCTTTGACGAGCATCGCAAGGTGACGGGGGCAAGAACGCCGGTCCCCGGGGAGAGCGCGTATAAGCCGTTAAAACCATTCGCGCAGGGAAGGCCGGTTGTTGCGGCCGTCACCTGTGGTTCTGCCGCGTGCTTTTTTGTTGCACGCGGACCGCGGGTGCGACCGGCACCCGGCCTTCCCTGCGCCCTCGATGTTTGAGAGGGCAAACAAGCGGACATCACTCGGGCATGTCATGTCGCGAGAACGAGAGCGCGCGCCTGGTTACGACGAGCGGATCGGCAGTAAGAGACGCGAACTCTCTCCACTCGTCATTCCGGGGCGTGCGAAGCACGAGCCCGGAATCCGTAATCACCATCGTGCGTGTGGATTCCGGGCTCGCCCTCCGGGCGCCCCGGAATGACGGCGGTGATTGTGGTCGGCACAACGGCCCTCACAACGGCGCTTCGCCGTACTCCCGGTTGGCGAGGCTCGCTTCCTCCAGATCGAGGTCGCGCTCGATCCGCCGCCTGGTCTCGTCGGTGATCCTGCCGTCGCGGAGCATCTCGTGAATGAACTTGCGCTCGGTCTCGATCAGCTCGCGCGTCAGCTCGATGCCGAGCGCGGAGGCGTCGTATTCTTCGCAGTCGAGTTCGGGCGGCAGCTGGCTGGTGCGCACCTCGTGCCGGGCGCGCAACAGCTTTACCACCTCATCCGAGAGGTCGCGGTCGTCGGTGATGGCGTCGAGCTGTTGGAAGGCGGTGTTGAGCGCCTCGCGCCGCGCCGCGATCTCCTTCGCATGCTCGCTCACGATCTCGGAGCGGCCTTCCTCCGCCACGCCGAGCCGGCGCACCACGCGTGGCAAGGTCAGGCCGAGTCCGACCAGCGTGACGAAGATGACGCCGAAGGCGACGAACTGGATCAGGTCACGCTGGGGGAAGGCCGCGCCGCTGGACAGCGTCAGCGGCAGCGCCAGCGCGGCGGCGAGCGAGACTGCGCCGCGCACGCCGACGAAGCTGATGATGAAGGCCCATTGCCAGGGCGGCGCCGGATCGCGCGTGCGCAAGGTTCGGCTCAGCCAGCGCGGCGTGAAGATCGCGGGAAACACCCAGGCGAAGCGTGCGATCACGATGACCGCGATCACGAGCGCGGTCGAAGCCAGGATGTCCTCCAGCGGAAACGCCTTCGACCGCTCGTACAAATGTCGGAGCTGGAATCCGGTGAGCAGGAACAGCAGGCCTTCGGTCAGATAGATCACCAAATTCCAGAAGAAGATGCCCTGCAGCCGCGTCGCCGCCGAGATCAGCAGCGGGCCGTTCCAGCTTATGTAGAGGCCGCAAGCGACGGTGGCGATCACGCCGGAGCCGCCGATATGCTCGGGGATCCAGTAGGCGACATAGGGCGTGATCAGGGACAGCGTGATCTCGATCTGCGGATCCCTGCTGGCGTGGCGGGCGCGCAGCATGATCCAGCCGATGGCGATGCCGAAGGCGATCTCACCGACCACGATGATCGGCGAACTCGCCCGCGGCCGTCGGCAGCGAGAAGCTGCCGGTGGCGATTGCCGCCACTGCGAAGCGGTAGAGGATCAGCGCGGTCGCATCGTTGGCGAGCCCTTCGCCCTCCAGCACCACCAGGATCCGGCGCGGGATTGCGAGCCGGCGGGCGATCGCCAGCGGCGCCACGACGTCGGGCGGCGCGACGATGGCACCGAGCACGAAGCCGACGCTCCACGACAGGCCGATCAGGTAATGTGTCGCGAGCGCGACCGCGCAGGCGGTGAAGATCACGCTGCCGACCGCAAGCAGGCTGATCGAACGCAGATTGTATCTGAACTCGCGCCAGCTCATCGCGACGCTGGCCGAATAGATCAGCGGCGGCAGCACCAGCAGCAGCACCAGTTCCGGCGGCAGCGCGAAGGCCGGCATGCCGGGCAGGAAGGCGAGCACGATGCCAGCCAGCATCAGCAGGATTGCTGGCGCGATATTGGTCCGCCGCGCCAGCAGCGCGGTTCCCGCCAGCGCCGCCAGCAGGATCAGAAAGACCTGAAAATGACCTGCCATGTTGTCCGGCCGCGCGCTTGCAGTGCTGCTTCAGTCGCGCAGGTCGTAGCGATAGGATTTGGAGACGATCTGCCAGCCGTCGGCCAGCTTCATCGCCACCAGATAGTCGGTGAAATAGCGCGGCGGCAGCTGGCAGCGCACCTTGATGAAGGCGGTGCTCTCATCCGAACGGTCGATGGTGACGATGAAATCCTCGCGCGGCTTGCCTTCCGCCTTGGCCGACGGGCGCTTGCGCACCCAGGCCAGCCAGTCCGGCACGGTGAGTACCTTCAGCTCGCCCTTCTCGGTCCATCGGAGATCGGCGGTCGGGTGGAAGATCGCGCCGAGCTTGTCGGCGTCGCCCTCATGAAGCGCGTCGAAGTAGCCTTGCACCACGGCTTCAACACTGGAACGGTCGGCACTCACGGCGATCTCCTCGGGCGGAACAGCGAGAGTATGCATTTTGAACGCAAACGCAGGCTTGGCAAGGCGCGAACCTGCAGCGGCGGGCTGCGACAAAGTATCAGCAGCTTTGGTCGCGGGGACGCGGCAATAACGCTGCGTGATCGCCGATCACACGCCAAATGGATCGCGCCCTGCTAGCGATGGGCGCAACAGGTTCTCCCAACCAGGGGGGTATTTATGACGATTTTTCAGATTCCTTGGCTCCGGTCCTTGCAAATTCGCCATGTCGTCGTTGCGGCGGCCCTGCTGCTGTTCGCCCAGCCGGCGCTCGCCGAGAAGCGGGTGGCGCTGATCATCGGCAACTCCGCCTATCAGAACGTTCCGCCGCTCGCCAATCCCGTCAATGACGGCACCGTCATGGCGGCGACCTTCAAGGCGGCCGGCTTCGATGTCGTCGACTACCGGCACGATCTCACCGCGCGGGACACCAGGCGCGCGCTGCGCGAATTCGCCGATTCGGCCCGCGATGCCGATATCGCCGTGGTCTATTATGCCGGCCACGGCATGGAGGTCGAAGGCGCGAATTATTTGATCCCGGTCGATGCGCGGCTGGAGCGCGACACCGACGTCTATGACGAGACGCTGTCGCTGGACCGCATCCTGATCGCGATCGAACCGGCGCGGAAGCTGCGGCTGGTCATTCTCGACGCCTGCCGCGACAATCCATTCTCCAAATCCATGCAGCGGACGCTGGCGACGCGCGGCATCGGCCGCGGCCTCGCCAAGGTCGAGCCGAACAGCCCGAACACGCTGATCGCCTATTCGGCCAAGGCTGGAAGCACGGCCCAGGACGGCGACGGCAAGAACAGCCCGTTCACGGTCGCGCTGTCGCACCACATCACGACGCCAGGGCTCGACGTCCGCAAGGCGTTCGGTTTCGTCCGCGACGACGTGCTGAAGACCACCGGCAACAAGCAGGAGCCGTTCGTCTATGGCTCGCTCGGCGGCGACGATGTGCCGCTGGTTCCCGGTGCGCCGCGCGCCGCGCCGCAGGCGGCGGCACCCGCCGTGCCCAATTCGCAGGACGGTGCCCGCCGCGACTATGAGCTCGCGCTGCAGGTCGGCAACAAAGCCGCGCTGACGGCCTTCCTGACGCAGTATCCCGACGGCTTCTATGCCAATCTCGCCAAGCTGCAGCTTGATAAGATTACGGCGGAAGAAACGCGCGCCGCCGCCGCCGAGAAGGCCCGTGCCACCGAAGCCGAGCGGGCGCGGCTCGCTGCCGAGGGCGCGCGGAAGGAAGCTCTCGCCAAGGCCGAGGCAGACGCCAAGGCAGCCGAACAGGCGCGGCTGGCCGCCGAGCGGGCCAATCAGGTCGCGCAGCAGCAGGCCGCGGATGCCGAACGCAAGCGTCAGGAGCTGGCGGCGCAGATCGCTCCGCCCGCGCCTGTGGCCGCTGCTGCCGGCGCCGACCAACCCGCCGCGGCCGCCGCTCCGGCGGCGCTTGCTCCCGCAACGCCGGCGCCCGAAAAAGGTCCCGCGGTGGCGTCGCTCACGCCGGGCGCGTCGCCGAACGATCTGACGAAGGCGGTGCAGATCGAGCTGCGCCGCGTCGGCTGCCTGACCGAAGACGCCGACGGCGATTGGGGCTCGGCCTCGCGGCGCTCATTGTCGCTGTTCAACCGCCGCGCCGGCACCAGGCTGGACACCGACGTCGCCAGCACCGATGCGCTCGAAGCCATCAAGCGCAAGCAGGGCCGGGTCTGTCCACTGGTCTGCGCCCACGGCTTCGAGGCCGATGGCGACCATTGCAGCCGGATCGTCTGCGCGTCCGGCTCGTTCCTCAACGACGACAATGAGTGCGAGAAGCGCCGCGACAACGAGCGGCGGCGCGATAGGAAGTCGGTGGTCAGGCGCGACCGCGGCGACGACGAGCCGGCGGCGCGCAGTTCGTCGCGCGTCGAACGCGAGCTGCCAGATGTCGGCATCGTTGGCCGTCGTGGTGGCTTCGTCAGGCCCGCAGGTCGCGGCACGGCCGCCGCGGTCCGGCAGCGGCCAGATCTTTTGCAACGATCTTCAATGCCGTCCGGTGCGGCAGGGTTGCCATCTCGAATATCACGGCGGCGGCGGCCCCCACGTCGACGCCAATGTCGAGGTGTGTAATTGATGCGAGTGTCGTGAGTTGTTAGTTGAGTTCAAATAGAGAGCGTCGCAAGTTATGGAATAATCTCTATCGGCGCGAACGGTGCACCCTCTCCCCTTGTGGGAGAGGGTGGCGCGAATGAGCGAAGCGAAATTCGGGCCGGGTGAGGGGTCTGCATCCGCGGAGATAGACCCCTCACCCGGCTCGCGTCGCATCCGCGCCGGCGATCCACCCTCTCCCGCAAGGGGTGAGGGTGCACCGAGTTCCTGGCAAGATGCGACGAAAGCAAATCAGCTCGAGATCGCGCTCGCCGCGATGTTGACCATCAGCGCGACCAGGGCGGTGTTGTAGACGAAGGAGATGATGCCATGCACGGTCGCGGTGCGGCGAATGATCTTGTCGGTGATGCCGACGTCGGAGACCTGCGCGGTCATGCCGATCACGAAGGAGAAGTAGACGAAGTCCCAGTAGTCCGCAGGCTCCTTGTCGTCGCCGCTGGGGAATTGCAGCCCGCCAGGCGTCCTGCTGCGATAATAGTCGTGGGCGTAGTGCAGGGCGAAGGTGGTGTGGACCAGCGCCCAGGACAGCGTCACGGTCATTGTCGCGAGCGCGAGCGATGAAGCGCCGCTCTTGGCAGCGCCCAGCTCGAAGACGATGGCCGCCACACTGGCAAAGGCGCCGAACGCGGTCACCAGCAGGATGACGAAGCGGCCGTCGTCCTGCTTGATGGCGTCGCGGCGGATGTGATGATGCTCGCAGCGGAGCATCATCAGCGCGACCAGCACCAAATAGAGGATTGCGAAAATATCCCAGCCGATCAGGAGCCGGGTGCCGAGCCGCAAGCCGCCGGGCAGCGCGAAGGTGGCGGCGACCGCAACGCCGAGCGCGATGAAGGTGCGTGGCCGGGAATAGACCACGCGCTTGGCGATCGGCAGCCGCGTAAAGCGGGCGAGTGCGGGATCATCGATTGGATCGACTGCCACGCGCGGGCCGCCGGCTCAGCTCTTGCGCTCGGCGACGAAGCGGGCGGCGGCGCGCAGCACGTCGCCCTTGGCGCCGAAGATCGACAGCGCGGCGTCACCGCGCGCCAGCAGGTCGCGCACGCGCTGCTTGGCGCCGTCGATGCCGAGCTGGGTGACGAAGGTGGTCTTGCCGAGCTCGGCGTCGGCCCCGGCCGGCTTGCCAAGCGTGGCGGCATCGCCCTCGATGTCGAGCAGGTCGTCGGCGATCTGGAAGGCTTCGCCGAGCGCGCGGCCGAAATCGTCGAGCGCCTTATACTCCGCAGCCGAGGCCTGGCCGAGCAGGGCGCCGGCGATGCAGCCGAAGCGGAGCAGGGCGCCGGTCTTCATCTGCTGCACGCGGGCAACGTCGACCGGCTCGCGATCACCGAAGCGGCCTTCGCCGGCAAGATCGAGCATCTGGCCGCCGGCCATGCCGCCGACGCCAGCGCAGCGCGCCAATGCCCGGGTCAGCGCCAGGCGGACGCCGGCATCGGGATGGATCTCGTCGCGGGTGATGATGTCGAAGGCGATGGTCAACAGCGCGTCACCGGCGAGGATCGCCGTGGCGTCGTCATAGGCCTTGTGCAGGGTGGGACGGCCGCGGCGCAGGTCGGAATTGTCCATCGCCGGCAGATCGTCATGGATCAGGGAATAGCAATGGATGCATTCGAGTGCCGCGCCCACCAGCAGCGCGCCCTTCGGCGGCACGCCGAACACGGCGGCGCTCTCGACCACCAGGAACGGGCGCAGCCGCTTGCCACCGCCAAGGCTCGAATAGCGCATCGACTCGATCAGCCGCTTCGGCCGGGCGATCTCGTCTTGCATGGGGGCATCAGACAAAAGCTCGGCCAGCAGGGCTTCGGTGTCCTCGGCGGTCTTGTCCAGGCGTCGGGTGAAGTCGGTCAGGGCCGTCACGGTCATCAAGAAGTGCTCCAGGGAGGCAAAATTTGGCCGGACAATCGTTGATGGCGCGGCGTCAGTCAATTGCGGGCAGAGCGGCGGCCTTTGGCCGCGAGGGGTCGGAAAAAGGCAGGAAATTTCATGGAGATATCGGATAATGCCGGGACGTTCCCAGTCCAATGCGCCATTCCAGCCAGGCAAACCCTTAACTTGCGCCCTCTCCGGACCCTCCTCGTCGTCATCGTGCTGGTGCTGCTGGTGCCCTATGTGCTGACGCCGTTCTATGCTGTCGGCCACCCGGTCTCGACCCTGATGCTGTGGCGCTCGGTGACCGGGCAGACCGGTCGAGCGGCGCTGGATCGACCTGTCGTCGATGTCGTCATATCTGCCGCGTTCGGTGGTCGGGGCCGAGGATGCCAGGTTCTGCGTCCATCATGGCGTCGATTGGGACGCGCTGCGCGAAGTGGTGGATGACGCCGAGGATGGCGAGGTGACGCGGGGCGGCTCGACCATCACCCAGCAGGTGGCCAAGAACCTGTTCCTGTGGCCAGGGCGCAGCGTGGTCCGCAAGGCGCTGGAACTGCCGCTGGCGCTCTGGATCGACGCCGTGCTGCCGAAGCGGCGGATCTTGGAACTCTATCTCAACATCGCCGAGCTCGGTCCGTCAGGCCAGTTCGGGGCCGAGGCGGGCGCCAATCACGCCTTCGGCAAGTCGGCCGCTGCGCTATCGCCGCGGGAGGCGGCGCTGATGGCTGCGATCCTGCCCAATCCGGTCAAGCGCAGCGCCCGCGCGCCCGGCCCCGGGGTTGCGGCGGCTTGCGGTGACCTATATGGCACGCGCGGTGTCGCCGGCGCTGCAGACCTGCTGGGGTGGCCGATGAGTCTGCGCGAATTTTGGCTCCAATTGCCGCAATCGGGCCTAGCCATGCCCGCCTTGATCCCCTATAAGCGCGGCCTTGATCGGCATCCGGGCTCGCCAGCTTCCAATGGCTGCAGCCGTCCTTTGCGGACGATGCCTTGCAAATCACCCTAGAGGATACCGGTAATGGCCGTCCCCAGAAGAAAAACCTCGCCGTCGCGCCGCGGCATGCGCCGCTCGGCCGATGCGATCGCAAAGCCGACCTATGTCGAGGACAAGGATTCCGGCGAATTGCGCCGTCCGCACCATCTCGACCTGAAGACCGGCATGTACAAGGGCCGGCAGGTTCTGAAGGCCAAGAAGGACGTCTGACGTCTTGGACCGCGCGCCGACGCGTGCGGTGCCGGTCGCGGTTCTGCCCGAATTCGGCCATTGATGAGGTTGAGACCGGTCCCGCGCGAAAGGTTCGCCGGGACCGTTGTGCGTTGACCAAGCGCGGCGCCGGTCGGCCTGCGCGCTGCCGGTCTGGTTGAAAATGCGCTTCGTGCGCCACTCAAGGCCTCGCCGATGTCCATGGTCGGTTTCCCGCTGCTGCTGATCCCGCTGGCGATCTACAACATCATCGTGTTCCTGATGCCGGGGGTCGGTTTCACCGAGCCGTTGGTGCGGGTGCCGCTGGTGTCGGGTGAGGTCTGGGCAGTGTCGCTCGGCGACATGCTGGTGACGCTCAGCGTGCTGTTGCTGCTGCTCGAGGTCATCAAGGCGGCGCGCGGCAAATATCTCACCGACCATTTGCTGTCGCTCTTGGTGTTCGGCGGTGCGGCGGCCGAATTCGTGATGTGGCCGAAATTCGCCAACTCGATCTTCTTCCTGCTGGCGCTTCTGGCGATGGTCGAATTCTTCTCCGGCATTGCGCTGCGGGCCAAGCGTGGGGCGCGGACACGCGCTGTCGTTGCAGCAGCTCCGGTCGTCGTGCCCGAGCCCGAACCTACGCCGGTGGTTGTGCCGCATGTCGAAACTGCGCCTGTCGCGCCGGCACCGGCGGAGCCCGCCGCGGTGCCGCCTGCGGCCTCTGTCGCGGAATCGGTCCTGTCAGATCATTCTGTTCCGCATCCGGCGCCAGCCGCGGGCGAGCCGTCGCAGCAGGTCGAGGCGCCGGGGCTGCAGCCCACCACGACGATCACGCCGCATGAGCCGCCGAGCGAGACTGACGCGCCGAAGCCGTAAGCTCGGCGTCGTCGATTTCATTGTCAGATGATCTGCCGGGTCTGCCGGCCGATGCGCTGCGCGGGCGCGAGATGCGCCGCGTAGGCCAAGAGCGCCTCCTCCGGCGCCGCGCGGCGCAGGCGGCAGGTCTGCGGCATCTGCTGGGCGGTCGCAATCAGATGCGCGACGAAGCTCGGATCCGGCCGCGACATCCAGCCGCTCGCCGGGGCGTGATACGAGGCCGGCGTCATCGGCACCAAGGCGGTGCAGGCGGGCTTGGTGTCCGCATCGTCCGCCGCCATCTCGGTTCGATCAATCGTTAACATCGAGCGACCCATATCCGGCTGGCCTGTCGCATTCCGGGACGCCGGACCCTTTCCTGCCGCACGCATCGCAAGACTGATGCCGGCAGTGGCTAAGTCGTTCCTGCCGCCGCAGTAAACTCACCGTGCGCAGACGACAGTGCCGTGCAGATTTCCTTCGCCAAGCTGACGTCGGCCTGTTGCAAGGACATGCTGTCCGTTAACCAAATATGCGTAAGTTGATTTGTAAAGGCCGGCGCCGTCGCGCGCTGCGGATGGAAACGGCCGCGTCCACATCCTGGTGCCGAGGCGAAAGCCCGGTCCTGTCCCGAAACGAGGCGATCTTGACATCCGATGTGCCGCAGACCTCGCTGATCCTGGCCTCGCTCGGCCAAGCCGCCTTCGTGTGGGATATCGCGACCGACGCTATTGTCTGGAGCGACCATGCTGCGTCCGTGTTCACCGACATCCCACCGGAGCAACTGTCTGCTGGTGCGGACTTCGCCAGGCTGATCGAGCCGGAGCAATCGATCCGCGCCAACGTCCTGCTGCAGTCAGCTCCGGTCCACGGCTCGGACGGCACGCCCTACCGCATCGAATATGGCGTGCGGGTCAGCTCGGCCGCGCCGCTGATCCAGATCGAGGAGACCGGGCGCTGGTTCGCCGGTCCCGACGGCCGGCCGTCGCGGGTCCAGGGCATCGTCCGCATCAACAATGAGCGCCACGCGCGCGACGAGCAGCTCTTGAAGCTGGCGCAGCACGATCCGCTGACCGGCGAGCACAACCGCACCCATCTGATCGCGACCCTGGCAGAGACGATCGAGGAGGCGCAGCGTTTCCGTACCTCCTGCGCGTTCATGCTGGTCTGCATCGATCATCTGGCCCGTATCAACGAGGCCTTCGGTTTCGACGTGGCCGACGGCGTAATCCTGGAGATCGCCCAGCGGATCCGGGCTCGCCTGCGCGGTGGCGACGTGCTCGGCCGCTTCTCCGGCAACAAGTTCGGCCTGATCCTGAAGAATTGTTCGGTCGAGGACATGACGATTGCGGCTGAGCGCTTTCTCGCCGGCGTTCGCGAAGAGGTGGTGCCGACCAGCTCGGGACCGGTCGCGGTCACCGCGTCGATCGGCGCCGTCAGCGTGCCGCGCCACGCGCGCTCGGCCGACGAGGCCATCAACCGCGCGCACGAGACCCTCGATGCCGCCAAGCGCCGCCGCGCCGGCTCGTTTGCGACCTGGCGTCCGAATGTCGAGCGCGATGCGCAGCGCCGCGTCAATATCCGCGTCACCGACGAGATCGTCACCGCGCTCAACGAGCGGCGCATCGTCACGGCGTTCGAGCCCGTGGTCCGGATCGCAACCCGCGATGCGGCCTTCCACGAATGCCTGGTGCGGATGGAGCAGGATGACGGACGGGTGCTGTTGGCGCCCGACATCGTGCCGGTCGCCGAGCGGCTCGGCCTGATCCGCCTGGTCGATCACCGGGTGCTCGAGCTCGTGGTCGCCGAGCTTGCCAGCGCGCCCGAGGCATGCCTCAGCCTCAACATCTCGCCTGATACGACCATGGATCCGGTGTGGTGGGCCTCGATCGAATTGATGATGCGCGCACATCCCGGCGTCGCCGAACGGCTGATCGTCGAAATCACAGAGACCGTCGAGATCCAGGATATCGACGACCTTCGCGGCTTCGTCACGCGGCTGAAGGATTTCGGCAGCCGGATCGCGATCGACGATTTCGGTGCCGGCTACACTTCGTTTCGCAATTTGCGCAAGCTTGGCGTCGACATCGTCAAGATCGATGGCGCCTTCGTACAGAACATGGCGCGCTCGACCGATGATCGCGCCTTCGTGCAATCGCTGCTCGAGCTGGCGCAGCGCCTCAAGATTCAGACCGTGGCGGAGTGGGTGCAGGACGAGGAGTCCGCCGCTCTGTTGCAGGCCTGGGGCTGCGACTACATCCAGGGCCGGCTGATCGGGCTTGCCTCATCCGAGCGGCCGTGGCGGCCGGCCGGCGAGCAGGCCCGGCCCGCGGTGGGGTAGGCAACTTAGCGCTAGTCGTTGGCCTGGCTACCTCAACCAATTCCGCTGTCGTCCCGGCGAACGCCGGAATCCATAACCACAGGATTTGATTGTTGAGCGCGGTACTAACTGCGTGCCTATTTCAAAGATCACGCGGTATGGGCTCCCGGCTCAAGGCCGGGATGACAGCGGAGTGAGTGGCGAGAGCGCGTGCCAGCTGCCCTCGCCGCACGGCGATGAACTAGCCGCCTTCTTCCTTCTTCGGCTCGGTCGACATGCGGTCGAGCCGGTCCTGCATCTCGCGCATCTGGCGGCGCAAATCGTCGATATTGTCGTTGCCACCGGCCGACGGCTCGACAGCTTTCTCCTCGGTGTTGCTGCGCGCGCCCGGTGTGAACGGCTTGAACATCGAGAAGGTCTGCTGGAACAGCTCCATGTTGCGGCGGACGTGTTCTTCCAACGGAGCAAAAGGCGTACCGGAGAACGTGTCGGCCATCTGCTTGCGGAATTTCTCCTGCTCGCGGGTCAGCGTATCGATCGACTGTTCGAGATATTTCGGCACCACCATCTGCATGCTGTCGCCATAGAAGCGGATCAGCTGGCGCAGGAACGTGGTCGGCAACAGGTTCTGGCCGGCCTTGTTCTCCTGCTCGAAAATGATCTGCGCGAGCACGGAGCGGGTGATGTCGTCGCCGGTCTTGGCATCGTAGACCAGGAAATCCTCGCCGTTTTTCACCATCGCCGCGAGGTCTTCCAGGGTCACATAGGTACTGGTGCCGGTATTATAGAGCCGCCGGTTCGCGTATTTCTTGATCGTGGTGGGTTGGTCGGATTTCGCCATGGGGGCTCACACAAAGACCGAGGACGGGGAACCCCGCGGCTTTCGCCGCAGGGCGAACGAGCTACGCAATGCAATAAAGTAATCACTTTCGGGCGAGCTCGGCTACGGTTTTGTGCGCGAAGGTTAATTCGTGAGCAGAACTTATTGCGCAGCAAATTCGGCAGGAGCGGCAAATTGAATGCGCTGCAGCGAGATTTACGGCTCCGGCCAATTGACATGCCCCGGCGAGGTTAACAGGATGGGATTTGAAGATTGATCATTCCCCCTCCCCGGCCTGTCTCGGGACTGCAGGCCGCCGGACGCTCATTCTCCACCATTCAAGTCGAAAACCTTTCAGTCCAAGAAACCAAGCTCCAGGAGATGCCCATGTCAGACGATGTCGTCATCGTCAGCGCCGCCCGCACCCCGGTCGGCAGCTTCAACGGTGCCTTTGCCACCTTGCCCGCCCATGATCTCGGCGCCATCGCCATCAAGGCCGCGCTGGAGCGGGCCGGCGTCGAGCCGGGCCGTGTCTCCGAAGTCATCATGGGCCAGATCCTGACCGCCGCGCAGGGTCAGAACCCGGCGCGCCAGGCTTCGATCGCGGCCGGCATTCCGGTCGAAAGCCCGGCCTGGGGCGTCAACCAGCTCTGCGGCTCCGGCCTGCGCACGGTCGCGCTCGGCTACCAGGCCCTGCTCAACGGTGATTTCGGAAGTGGTGGTCGCCGGCGGCCAGGAATCGATGAGCATGGCGCCGCATGCGCAATATCTCCGCGGCGGTATCAAGATGGGTCCGCTCGAATTCGTCGACACCATGATCAAGGATGGTCTGTGGGACGCGTTCAACGGCTATCACATGGGCAACACCGCCGAAAACGTCGCCAAGCAATACCAGATCACCCGCGCGCAGCAGGACGAGTTCGCGGTCGGCTCGCAGAACAAGGCCGAGGCGGCGCAGAAGGCCGGCAAGTTCAAGGATGAGATCGTGCCGGTCACGATCAAGGGGCGCAAGGGCGACACTGTCGTCGACGCCGACGAATATCCGCGCCACGGCGCCACACTTGACGCGATGGGCAAGCTGCGCCCTGCCTTCGAGAAGGATGGTTCGGTCACCGCCGGCAACGCCTCCGGCATCAATGACGGCGCCGCCGCCGTGGTGCTGATGACCGCCAAGCAGGCGGCCAAGGAAGGCAAGACTCCGCTGGCACGCATCGTGTCCTGGGGCCAAGCCGGCGTCGATCCGAAGATCATGGGGACGGGTCCGATCCCGGCCTCGCGTACGGCATTGAAGAAGGCCGGTTGGAATATCGCCGATCTCGACCTGATCGAAGCCAACGAGGCGTTCGCCGCACAGGCCTGCGCCGTCAACAAGGATCTCGGCTGGGATCCGGCGAAGGTCAACGTCAACGGCGGCGCGATCGCGATCGGTCATCCGATCGGCGCGTCGGGCGCGCGCGTGCTGGTGACCTTGCTGCACGAGATGCAGAAGCGCAACGCCAAGAAAGCGTTGGCGACGTTGTGCATCGGCGGCGGCATGGGTATCGCGATGTGCGTTGCACGCGACTAAAAATGCGGCAGCGGTTGCGAAGTAAATATCCTTCGCAACCGCACCATGCTGAACTAAACAAACGCCCGGCCATGTTGCCGGGCGTTTTGTTCTTGAAGTCCGTCGAACGCGCCGCATAATTCGAAACAAAAAATAGTGTGCTGCGTAAATACGATCCGGAAACGTGAATACCGTTTTCCGCTACGATCGCTCAAACAACAGCCCTTGAAGCATGCTGATGATTTCATCAAGTCGTGCGGACAGGGAAGGTGAGGGAAGGATTCGACATGGCACGAGTTGCGTTGGTGACGGGCGGGACGCGGGGCATCGGAGCGTCAATCTGCAAGGCGCTGAAAGCTGCAGGCTACAGCGTCGCGGCCAATTACGGCGGTAACGATGCGGCGGCGGAGAAGTTCAGGAGCGAGACCGACATCCCCGTCTACAAATGGGACGTCAGCTCCTTCGAGGCCTGTGCCGAAGGCCTCAAGAAGGTCGAGGCCGAGCTCGGCCCGGTCGAGGTTCTCGTCAACAATGCCGGCATCACCCGCGACACCGCGTTTCACAAGATGTCGCTGGAGCAGTGGAATGCCGTTATCAACACCAATCTCGGCTCGCTGTTCAACATGACCCGCCAGGTGATCGAGGGCATGCGCGGCCGCAAGTTCGGCCGTGTCATCAACATCTCGTCGATCAATGGCCAGAAGGGTCAGTTCGGCCAGGTCAATTACTCCGCGGCCAAGGCCGGCGACATCGGCTTCACCAAGGCGCTCGCGCTGGAGACGGCCAAGGCCGGCATCACCGTGAACGCGATCTGCCCGGGCTATATCAACACCGAGATGGTGCAGGCGGTGCCGAAGGACGTGCTGGAGAAAAATATCCTGCCGCTGATTCCGGTCGGCCGCCTTGGCGAGCCCGAGGAGATCGCGCGCGCGGTCGTCTTCCTCGCCGCCGATGACGCTGGCGCCATCACCGGCTCGACGCTGACGGTCAATGGCGGTCAGTACATGGCGTGACGCCGAAGTGCGTTGCTTCATGGCGTAGGATGCTGCAAATGAGTCGTCATGCCCGCGCTTGTCGCGGGCATGACGTCTTAGCTATCCCTGCACATCTCAAGGGCGTGGATGGCCGGGCCTTCTCCGCGCCTAAGTGGCTTCGGCCGCGCAGGCGGGACAAAGCCCGTCCATGACGGAGCAAATGTGTCTATGTCCTCCCGCACCGCGACCCTGATCGGCCTCACCGCAATCCTGATGTGGTCGCTGCTGTCGGTGTTGACGGTCGCGACCGGCACCATCCCTGCATTCCAGCTAGCGGCCATGACCTTTGCGATCGGCGGCGGCGTGGGGTGTCTCACCTGGATCGGCCGACCCGGCGCGCTCAAGGCGCTGCGGCAGCCTGCGGCGGCGTGGGTCGTCGGGGTCGGCGGCCTGTTTGGCTATCACGCGCTGTATTTCCTGGCGCTGCGGTTCGCGCCGCCGGCGGAGGCCGGCCTGCTCAATTATCTCTGGCCGCTGTTGATCGTGCTGTTCTCCGCCTTCCTTCCCGGTGAACGGCTGGCTGCGCACCACGTCATCGGCGCCGCGCTCGGGCTTATCGGCACCGTGCTGCTGTTCCTCGGCAATGGCGCGAACTTCGCGGCTGGCCAGGTGCCGGGTCTGATCGCAGCGTTCATCGCGGCCTTCGTCTGGGCCACCTATTCGGTGCTGTCGCGCCGGCTCAAGGCGGTGCCGACGGATGCAGTCGCAGGTTTCTGCCTCGCCACCGCCGTGCTTGCCGCGCTGATGCACTTCAGCGTGGAAACGACGGTATGGCCGCAAACGTCGCTGCAATGGCTGGCCGTGATCGGGCTCGGCATCGGGCCCGTAGGGGCCGCGTTCTACACCTGGGACATCGGCATGAAACGCGGCGACATTCGCGTGCTCGGCGCCGCGTCCTACGCGACACCGTTGCTCTCCACCGCATTTCTGATCATCGCGGGCTTCGCCAAGGCAAGCGCCAATATCACGCTCGCCGCCCTGCTGATCGCCGGCGGTGGCCTCGTCGCGGCAAAGGACATGTTCAGGCTGCGCCGCTAGGCGCGCAAGCTGGTTTCTCCGTACCAGCATCCGGATCATATGATCGCTTGGATCACTTGATCTGAACATTCGTGGCTGCGTGCCACTACAACCGCTGCTTAGTCCGTTTTGTCCGGCGTACCTAACCTCGCGTTTACTCACGATGCGCAAGTTGGTGTCTCGATGTCGGGCTGGGGAAGTACATGCGTGACCTGAAACGCGACTTGGCGCTTGCGTGCGATCTGTTCCGCGTGCCGGCGGACAATCCTGAGCTGATGCGCGCCCAGTTCCAGGCGTTCTCCAAGCAGGTGCCGCTGCTCTATTTCATCCTGATCACCAACAGCGTGGCCATTACGTACACCTATTGGCCGACGGCGCCGGCATGGCTGACGACTGTCGTTCCCCTGTTGCTGATATCGTTAACCGGATTCCGCATGATCTGGTGGCTGCGCCAGCGGGGCGGCGTTCACGCCGACGCCGACATCCTGCGCAGTCTGCGCCTCACCAACCGGATTGCCGGCCCGATCGGTGCGCTGTTCGTCGGCTGGTCGCTGGCCCTGTTTCCCTACGGCGATCCGTATGCGAAAAGCCAGATCGCCTTCTACATGGCGGTCACGGTCATCGGTATCATCTTCTGCCTGATGCATCTGCGCTCGGCGGCTTTGATGGTGACGCTGGTCGTGCTCGGCCCCTTTGTCGCGTTCTTCCTGGCGACCGGCGAGCCGACGCTGCAGGCGATCGCCATCAACCAGCTGCTGGTCTCCGGCGCGATGGTGACGGTGCTGTTCATCTACTACCGAGATTTTGCGGCGCTTGTTGCCAGCCGCAAGTCGCTGGTTGCGGAGCAGGCTGCGACGCAGGCGCTCTCGGATGAAAACTTCCGCCTCGCCAATCTCGATTCCTTGACCGAGTTGCCCAATCGCCGGCGCTTCTTCTCCGAGATCGCGAGCTTCTTCGCGGAGGCCGAGCGCGACGGCACGCGGCTCGCCGTCGGCATCATCGATCTCGACGGCTTCAAGCCGATCAATGACACCTATGGGCACACGGTGGGCGATCGCGTCCTGATCGAGGCGGCGCGACGGCTGTCCGAGGTCTGCGCCAACTGGGGCTTGGCGGTTCATCTCGCCCGGCTCGGTGGCGACGAGTTCGGTCTGGTGGTCGGCGGCGATCCCACCGACGAGGACCTGCTTGCGCTCGGCTGCCAGATCACCGAGCGCATCAAGCTGCCCTATCAACTCGATACCGCACATACCGGGCTGGGCTGCTCGATGGGCTTCGCGCTTTATCCGCGTTCCGCTGCAGCGGCCGAGCCGCTCTATGAATGTGCGGACTATGCGCTCTATCATGCCAAGCGTCATGCGCGCGGCTCTGCCGTCATCTTCTCGACCGAGCACGAAGCCGAAATTCGCAGCCGCGGCGTGATCGAGCATCTGTTGCGAACCGCGGATTTCGCTGTGGAGATGCAACTCGCGTTCCAGCCGATCATCGATACCAGGGACGAGCGAACGATCGGATTTGAGGTGCTGGCGCGTTGGCAAAACCCGAGGCTCGGGCTGGTGTCGCCGGCGGACTTCATTCCCGCCGCCGAACACATCGGGGTTATTCGCAGCCTGACCCGGGTCCTGCTGGTCAAGGCGCTCGCCGCGGCCGCGGCCTGGCCGGAGCACATCCGCGTTTCGTTCAATCTCTCGGCGCACGATATCTGCTCGCCGGAGGGCATCCTGCACCTGATCTCGGCGATCGAGGCGAGCGGCATCTCGCCGGGTCGAATCGAATTCGAGATCACCGAGACCGCGGTCACCTACGATTTTGCGCGTGCCGAACGCTCGATCGCGACGCTGAAAACCATGGGCTGCAGCATCTCGCTCGACGATTTCGGCACCGGCTATTCATCGCTCAGCCATATCCATCGCCTGCCGCTCGACAAGCTGAAGGTCGACCGCAGCTTCGTTGCCAATATCAACACCAATCCGGTCAGCCACAAGATCGTCAAGTCGCTGGCCGGGCTGTGCGCCGACATGGAGATCGCCTGCATCGCTGAAGGCGTCGAGACCGACGCGCAGCTCGACAGCCTGCGCCATCTCGGATGCGATTTCGTCCAGGGCTATTATTTCGCCAAGCCGATGCCGGCCGACGCGGTGCTTCGTTTTCTGAGCGAGGGAAGCGAGCGCTTGCAGGAGACGCGGGCCGCAGTCGCATCTTAGCGCGGCGGACTAACCGCCGGGCTCCCAGCCTTTCGGCGCCAGCTCGAATTTCGCGAACTCGAAGCCCGGCGCGACGGTGCAGCCGACCAGCGTCCAATCGCCCGTGCTCTCAGCCGATTGCCAGGCATGCGCGGGGACGACGGCCTGCGGCCGTTCGCCGGCCGCGAGACCGATGCCGAGCGTGATCATCTCGGGCGGCTGTCCGTCCTCGGCGATCCGCAAGGTAAGGGCGCTGCCCGCGTAATAGTGCCAGATCTCGGCGGCATCGACCCGGTGCCAATGCGAGCGCTCGCCGCGCGCCAACAGAAAGTAGATCAAGGTCGAGGCGGCGCGTCCGTTCGCATCAGTGCGGCTGTCGCGAAACGTCTCGCGATAATGTCCGCCTTCGGGATGCGGCTTGAGGTCGAGGCGCGCGATGATCTCGGCAGCGGACAGCACAGGCGACGTCATGGCTTGCGCTCAGGACTTGTTCTTGCGCTCGCGCAGTTCCGCAAACACCTGCTCGGGACTGGCGCCCTTCATGCGCAGCTTGGCGGCGACCGCCGGATCGTCGGCATGCAGGAATACATTGGCCTTCTTCTCGTCGCCGAGCAGTGAAGGAATGGTAGGCCTGCTGGCCGCGCGCAGGCGCGTCACCTCCTCGGCGCGCGCCTTCAGCGCCTCATTGTCGGGCTCGACAGTGAGCGCAAACTTCACGTTCGACGCCGTGTATTCATGGCCGCAATAGAGGCGGAAATCGTCGGGCAACGCGCGCAGCTTCAACAGCGAATCCCACATCATCGGATAGGTGCCCTCGAACACCCGCCCACAGCCGATCGAGAACAGCGTGTCGGCGGCGAATAGCGCCTTCTCGCTGTCGAACACATAGGAGATGTGGTCGAGCGTGTGGCCGGGCGTCTCCAGCACACGCGCCAGCAGATTGCCGACCTTGACGATATCGCCATGGGCGACGCGCTGGTCTGCGTCGGCGATCTTGGCCGACCGGTCATGCGGCGCCACGACGCGGCAGCCATATTTCTGCTTCAGCTCGGCGACCCCCCCGACATGGTCGTGATGATGGTGGGTAATCAGGATCTCGGTGAGCCGCCAGCCGTCGGCTTCGAGCTGGCGAATGATCGGCGCCGCCTCCGGCGCATCGACCGAGGCGGTGGCGCCGGTCTCGGGATCGTGGACCAGATAGCCGAAATTGTCGGACAGGCAGGAAAAGACGCGGATTTCGGCGGCCATGATGTCTCCATCGGCGGTACGAACGTCACGTCAGCGACGCGCGCGGACCTGCAGCCCTGAGGGGCATTCGCGGTCCCGGGAAGCGGGAAAGGGTGCGCCAGAGATATGGCGTTCATGCCAGAGGCGCAACGCCATATTGAGGCCGCCGTCTCGCGGGCGTCGTCGTCACGCTCGGCTTTTTACGGATCGTGCTTCCTCGTGGTAGGCTGATGCCATGGACGTCATCGACCTGCGCGACTTCTACTCGCAACGCCTCGGCATCGTGGCGCGTCTCCTGATCAATCGCGGCATCCGCGCGCGTTGGCCGAGCGCGAGGGGCCAGCGCGTGCTCGGCGTCGGCTATCCCTCGCCCTATCTCGGCCTGTTCCGCGAGGATTCCGAGCGCTGCATCGCCTTCATGCCGGCCGCGCAAGGCGTGCTGAAATGGCCGACGGCGCGGCCAACCCTGGCTTCGCTGGTCGACGAGTTCTCGCTGCCCTTGCCGGATGCAGCAGTCGACCGCATCCTGCTGGTGCATGCGCTGGAGATGTCGGACGACCCGGCGGGATTGCTGCGCGAGGTGTGGCGGGTAATGGCGCCGTCGGGCCGCATGATCATCGTGATTCCGAACCGGCGTGGCGTGTGGACGCGCACCGACACCACGCCGTTCGGTCATGGCCGGCCCTATTCGCGCTCCCAGATCACACAGCTGCTGCGGCAGACCTGGTTCACGCCGACCGCCTGGGGCGAGGCGCTGTTCATGCCGCCGTTTGCCGGCGGCTGGTTCCTGCGCTCGGCGATGGCCTGGGAGAAGGTCGGCGCGACGCTGTCGCTGCCGTTTGCCGGCGTCCACATCGTCGAGGCCACCAAGCAGGTCTATCGCGTGATTCCGGCGCGCCGCGAGCGCGTCAGGCTGATCCCGCGGCTCGAGCCGGTGCTCCTGCCGTCGCCATCCCGGCGGAAGTGAGGGCGAAGTCGAATAAGTTTGCGCGGCGCCGCGCTACTGCGCCGATGCGCCGGAGAACAGGTTCATCACAATGACGCCGGTGATGATGAAGGTCATCCCGATCATGGCCGGCGCATCCAGCCGCTCGCCACGCGACAGCCAGGCGAACAGCGAGATCAGGATGATGCCGACGCCGGACCAGATCGCGTAGGCGATTCCGGTCGGAATGCTCTTCAAGGCCAGCGACAGGCAATAGAACGCGACCGCGTAGCCGGCCACGGTCAGCACAACCCAGAACGGACGGCTGAAGCCGTCCGTGTGCTTCAGGGCCGTGGTCGCGAACACCTCGGCGAGAATCGCGATGGCGAGCGGGACATAGGTCATAGGCGCTGCTAGCACACGGACTGTGACTCTGTGCTGACAGCATTGTCGCGACGTGGGCCACGAGCCGCGCCTTCCAAAAGAAAAAGCGGGCGGGCATGGTATGCCCACCCGCCTGATACGTGTCTGCGAGATTGATTATTCGCCGGGATTGAAGTCTTCGCTCGGCGTCGGTGCCGGGGCGGCGGCCTCCGCGCGCGGGCCATGCGGACGCCGACGGCGCCGCGGATAGCGCTCACCACTGCCCTCGAAGGCTGCCGGCGGATTGGTGATCTGCGGCTGCGGGCCGGTGATGAAGGATGGCAGGCGGTCGACACCGGAATCGGCGATCGCCGGCTGAGGCTGCGGTTGCGGCTGAAACGCCGGCTGCGGGCGATCGCGATGCTCACGGGGTTCACGCTGTTCGCGGGGTTCACGCTGCTCGCGAGGCTCACGCTGTTCGCGGGGCTCACGATGCTCGCGCTGCTCACGGGGTTCGCGCTGCTCACGGGGCTGCTGCTGCTCGCGCTGATAGGGCTGGCCCTCGCGATCGCGTTGATGCGGGCCATTGTCGCGATCGCGGCCGTCGCGGTCGCGCATGTAGGGCTGGGGCTGCTGCTGCACCGGGACGAAGCCCGGCTCCTGACCGAAATTCGAGAAGCTCTCGCCGTCATCCTCCATATCGTCCGGCGACGGCACGTCGTCGATGTTGCGGGGCTGCGGCTGATTCTGGCGGAACTGCTCCTGAGCGGCGGCGATCAGGCGGAAATAGTGCTCGGCATGCTGGTAGTAGTTCTCGGCTGCGACCGGATCGCCGGAAGAACGGGCATCGCGCGCAAGCTGGACGTATTTCTCGGCAACGTGGGACGCCGTGCCGCGGATCTTGATGTCCGGCCCGTTCGACTCGAACACCCTGGTCAGCGGATTCTGGCCGCGCCGGTTGTTATTACCACCGCCGCCGCCGTTGTTGCGGTTGCGCATCCGCTTGTTGTTTTGACCGTTTCTCATGTCCTGCCTTTATTCCAACCCTACGTTAGGAATCTGAATTGCCGCCGTGAATTGTCACTGTGATGCCAATGCAGATCGGTCGGGCTGCACGCGCCATGGTGCGGTTCCCGGCGCGATCCCCGTTTGCAATCCGACCCATGTCGATTTGATCGACAGTCGAGTATCTCGACAAAAGCGCGCTCAACACGCGTTCCCCACCCACCAGCTCAAATGCTGGCGAACCATGTCACGCTGCCTGTCAGGATTGATCCTGCCAAGGCAGACCCAGTTTCTTCACGTCAGACGTCAAGCGCAAAATCAGGCTTTCGTTCGCTCTGCAGTCGCGAGCAGCGCAGCCCTCTCGGCCATCGCGCTCAGCTGACCTGCGTTTTGGAACCTTTGCTCGGCGCGGCTCTTCCAAGCTCATATCCGTAGCGGACCACGGGGCCTGCGCCGATGCTGTCATCAGGAAACGTAGTCGCTCCGGGGGATAATTCCAAGAGGTTTTTACGTCTCACTTTGGCTTTATATGGGCTTTTTGCGCCCCAAAACCACCCGCGAAATCCCGGCCAGATCGACCCGGATAGCGGTCAAATCTGCTGACAATCCTGCTTCTGTCATCAGCGCTTCAACATCGCCTGCCTGGCCCTGGCCGACCTCGACCATGATGGCGCCGCCCGGACGCAGCAGGCTGACGGCCTGCGGGATCAGGGCGCGGTAGGCGTCGAGCCCGTCGGGGCCGCCGTCGAGTGCGCGTGCCGGGTCGTGCTGCCGGACCTCGATGGCCAGACCCGCAATGTCGTTCCGCGGGATATAAGGCGGGTTCGAGACGATGAGGTCGAGGGGCCCGGACAGGGCCGTGGCGTAGGAGCAGGCGACGAACGCCGTGCGGCTGCCGAGGTCGAGCGCAGCAGCATTGTCGCGTGCGGTTCGCAGCGCGCCCTCGCTGATGTCGGTGCCGATGCCGAAGGCCTGCGGCAGCTCGGACAGCAGCGCCAGCAGGATGGCGCCGGTGCCGGTGCCGAGATCGGCGAGGCGCAACAGTCGATTGATGCCGTCGGTGGCGCGCAGATGGTCGAGCACCGCCTCGACCACGGTCTCGGTATCCGGCCGCGGCACCAGCGTATCCGCCGAGAGCCTGAAGGGTAAGCCCCAGAACTCCTTCACGCCGAGGATGCGCGCGACCGGCTCGCCTGTGAGCCTGCGCTGCGCCAACGCCTCCAGCCGTGCCGATATCATCCGTGGTGAGACTGCGCAGGCCTTGCGCAACTAGTTCGGTAAGATCGAGATCCAGCGCGGCGCCGATCAGCATCCGCGCATCGAGCTCGGGCGAATCTAGCCCCGCCGCCGCAAAGCGCGCGGCCAGGCTGCGGCGGGCGGCGTCGATGGTAGGGGTGGCTGCTCCGCCGCTCACGATGTAATCCGAGCCGATGAGAACCCCCCGATGTCGTCCCGGCGCACGCCGGGACCCATAAGCCGCTGACCGTGCGATTTGGGCGGTCGGCGTTGCCTTCTTTCGCAACAACAAGCGTCGGTGGTTATGGGTCCCGGCGTGCGCCGGGACGACACCGTATGGGTTGCGGCAGCGTCGCATCGCCTTGAAGCAATGCGTTCATGGCAATCACGCCGCCGCGCCTTGGGCGGCGAGCTGCGCGGCCTGGTGCTCGGTCGTCAGCGCGTCGATCAGCTCGCCCAGCGCCTCGCCTGCGATCACCTGCGGCAGCTTGTAGAGCGTCAAATTGATGCGGTGGTCGGTGACGCGTCCCTGCGGAAAATTATAAGTGCGGATGCGCTCGCTGCGATCGCCGGAGCCGACCTTCTCCTTGCGGTCGGCCGAGCGCGCGGCGTCCACGCGCTGGCGCTCGGCGTCATAGATGCGCGAGCGCAGGATGTTCATCGCGGATGCACGATTCTTATGCTGCGAGCGGCTGTCCTGCATCATCACCACGATGCCGGTCGGAATATGCGTGATGCGGATCGCCGATTCCGTCTTGTTGACGTGCTGGCCGCCGGCGCCTTGCGCGCGCATGGTCTCGATCCGCAGATCGTCGGTCTTGATGTCGACGTCGACATCCTCGACCTCGGGCAGCACCGCGACCGTTGCCGCCGAGGTGTGAATCCGTCCCTGCGTCTCGGTGTCGGGCACGCGCTGCACGCGGTGCACGCCGGATTCGAATTTCAGCTTGGCGAACGCGCCGCGGCCCTGCACCTCGGCAATGATTTCCTTGTAGCCGCCGACGGTGCCCTCGCTGGCCGAGATCACCTCGACCTTCCAGCCCTGCAAGGCTGCGAAACGCTCATACATCCGGAACAGATCGCCGGCGAACAAAGAGGCTTCGTCGCCGCCGGTGCCGGCGCGGATTTCCAAGACCACGTTGCGGTCGTCCATCGCATCCTTCGGCAGCAGCGCGACGCGGATCTCCTGCTCCAGCTCGCCGCGGCGAGCGATCAGTTCGTCGCGCTCAGCCTCGGCCATGCCGCGCATCTCGGTATCCGTTGCTGGATCTGCGATCAGCGCCTCGGTATCGGCGAGCTCTTTGACGCCTGCACGATAGGCCTTCACCGCATCGATCAGCGGATTGAGCTCGGCGAGCTCGCGGGTGATCTGGACATATTTGTCGGAATTGACCTGTCCCAGCAGCTCCGCCTCCAGCGAGGCGTGATGCGCGAGCAGGACATCCAGTTTGGCTTCGGGCAGCGACGACATCGAAAATCTCAAGCAGGCAGTTTCAAGGAGGCAAAGCGACGACGAATCGAGTCTCGCTACAAGGCCAGGCCTTCGGCCTCGGCAAACTCGGTCAGCTTCTGGCGGATCGAGATGCTGCCGGAGGGCGCGGCGAGCAGCTCGTCCATCCGTGCTTCGGCCTTCCTGGCGTCGAGCTCCAGGATCATCGCCTTGACCGGACCGTGCGCGGTTGCGGACAAGGACAGAGAACGGTAGCCGAGCCCGATCAACGCCAGCGCGCCGATCGGCTTGGAGGCCATCTCGCCACACAGCGAAACCGATTTCTTCGCGTCCTGCGACTTGCGCACGATCTCGCGCAGTGCGCGCAGGATCGGCACCGACAACGTGTCGAACCGCTCGGAGACCTTGGCATTGCCACGGTCGACCGCGAACAGGAACTGAAATAGGTCGTTGGAGCCGACCGAGATGAAGTCGACCTTGGTCAGGAGTTCGTCGAGCTGATAGAGCAGCGCCGGCACTTCCAGCATGGTGCCGACATCGATTCGTTCAGGCAGCGTGTGGCCATGTTGGCGCAAGTAAGTCAGCTCGCGCTCGACGATGCCCTTGGCGGTATCGAACTCCGCCACCTCCGAGATCATCGGGAACATGATGCGCAGCGCACGGCCACCGCCGGCGCGCAGCAGCGCCCGGATCTGGCCGCGCAACAGGCCGGGTCGGTCGAGCCCGAGCCGGATGGCGCGCCAGCCGAGCGCCGGATTCTCCTCGATCACGGTCTCCATATAGGGCAGCGCCTTGTCGCCGCCGATGTCGAGCGTGCGGAAAGTGACGGGCCTGGCGCCCGCGGCGTCGAGCACAGTGCGGTAAAGCGCGAGCTGGTCGCTGGAGCGCGGCAGGCTCGGTGAGACCATGAATTGCAGTTCGGTGCGGAACAGGCCGATGCCGGCGCTGCCGGTGTCCTCGATATGCGGCAGGTCGATGACCAGCCCGGCATTGATCATCAACTCGACCGGATTGGCCGTCCTTGCTGACGCAGGGCTTCTCGCGCAGCTCGAGATATTGCGCCTGGCGGCGGGCGCGGAAGCGCACCCGCTCGGCATAGGCGGATTCGATCTCGGCGGAGGGGCGGACATAGATCGAACCCGAGGTGCCGTCGACGATGATGGCGTCGCCGGGATCGGCGATGCCGGGCGCGTTCGGCACCTCGCCGACCGCCGGGATGCCGAGCGCGCGCGCCACGATCGCGACATGCGAGTTGGCGGTGCCTTCCTCCAGCACCAGGCCGCGCAGCCGCTTGCGGTCGTAATCGAGCAACGCCGCCGGCCCCATCGCGCGCGCGATCAGGATGGCGTTGTCGGGAAGCTGATCGCGCGACGGCGCGTGATCCTGGCCGACGAGCTGCCGCAGCAGGCGGTAGCCGAGATCTTCGAGGTCGTGCAGGCGCTCGCGCAAGTAAGGATCGGTCGAGCGCAGCATGCGCGCGCGGGTGTCCGACTGTACGCGCTCCACCGCGGCCTCGGCGGTGAGGCCCGTGGCCACCGCTTCCTGCAGCTTGTGCGACCAGCCCTGGTCGTTGGCGAACATGCGATAGGCTTCCAGCACGTCGCGATGCTCGCCGCCCTCGGCAACGTCGCCGCGCTCCAGCATGCGGTCGAGATCCGAGCGCAGCTTCGCCAGCGCGGCGTCGAGCCGCTCTGATCTCCTTCGGCAGGTCCTCGGCGATGTAGTTGTTCACCACTACGCGCGGTTCGTGCAGCACGACGTGGCCGAGCGCGATGCCGTCGGAGAGAACCGAGCCGGTCTTGTGGATCGAGTGCCGCGCCGCAGGTTCCGCGCCGGGCTGAGCGAGCGCTGCGAGCTCGCCGGAGGCGATCATCTCGGCGAGCACCATCGCCGTGGTCTGCAGCGCCTCGACCTCTTCCTCGACATAGGTGCGCTTGGCGCGATTCTGCACCACCAGCACGCCGAGCGTGTTACCGGCGCGCAGCACCGGCACGCCGAGGAAGGAGTGGTAAATTTCTTCGCCGGTCTCGGGCCGGTACGAAAATGCCGGATGGCTCTGCGCGTCGCTCAAGTTGAGCGGCGTGGCCTCGCTGGCGACGAGGCCGACCAGGCCTTCATGCGCTGTCAGTACGGTCCGGTGGACGGCGTCCCGGTTCAGACCTTCGGTGGCATACAGTTCGAGCGTATTGTCGACGCGCAGCACATAGACCGAGCAGACCTCCGCCACCATGTTGGCGGCGATCAGCACCACGATCTTGTCCAGGCGTTCCTGTGCCGAGACCTGCTCCGCCATGGTTTCGCGAAGCCGTCTGAGCAAGACGCGGGGGCCTCCCGACGCGCTTCGCATGTGGCACGATCCCCCTTCCTGGGGCCAATCCGGCCGGCAGCCGGAAATCTGGCGCTAAGCTTCGGACATACAACGGCTTTGTTAACTTATGCCGTCGCACGCCCCGGGTGCTGACCTAAATCAGGACAACCTCTACTGAGGTTTGATCCACAGTAACAGTCCTGAAAGGCCGTATAGCGAATTGGGGCTTGTTTTGCCAAGCAAAAGGCCTGCCATTGCCGAGAGCGTCAACGGCTTTCGGCGCAGGCATGAACAGGATGCGCAAACCCGGCTAAATCCGGCGTATCGGGTTTACCTCATGGGCGGAGAAAATTCGCCTAAACTTGATCCAAGCCGTAGAGCGTATGCAGCGTGCGCACCGCCAGTTCAGTATAGGCCGCATCGATCAGCACCGAAAACTTGATCTCGGAGGTGGTGATGGCGCGGATGTTGATGCTGCGCGTGGCCAGCGCCGTAAAGGCTTGCGCGGCCACCCCGGCATGGCTGCGCATGCCGGAGCCGATCACCGAGACCTTGGCGACGTCGGTCGCCGTATCGAGTCGCTGGAACCCGATCTTGGCCTTGGACGCCGAGATCGTCTCGCGCGCGCGATTGTAGTCGGCGGCCGGCACCGTGAAGGTGAGGTCGGTGGTCTTGCCGTCTTCGGAAACGTTCTGCACGATCATGTCGACATTGACGTTGGCGTCCGCGAGCGGGCCGAAGATCGACGCCGCGACGCCGGGCTTGTCGGCGATCTGGCGGACCGAAATCTGCGCTTCATCCTTCGAAAAGGCGATGCCGGTAACGACGTGGCTTTCCATGATGTGTTCCTCGCTGCAGATCAGCGTGCCCGGCGGCTGGTTGGCATGGGGATCGATGTCTTCTGGCTTGTCGAATGAGGAGCGGACGAAGATCGGCATGTTGTGGACCATGCCGAGTTCCACCGAGCGCACCTGCAGAACCTTGGCGCCCTGCGAGGCCAGCTCCAGCATGTCCTCGAAGGCGATCTTGTCGAGCCGTTTGGCTTTCGGCACCACCCGCGGATCGGTGGTGTAGACGCCGTCGACGTCGGTGTAGATGTCGCAGCGGTCGGCCTTGATGGCGGCCGCGATCGCGACCGCCGAGGTGTCGGAGCCGCCGCGGCCCAGCGTGGTGATTCGGTTGGTCTCGGGATTGATGCCCTGGAAGCCGGCGATGACCGCGACCTCCTTGCGATCCTTGAAGCGCCCGATCAGCTCCGAGCCATCGATCTCGAGAATGCGCGCAGAAGCATGCGCGTCGCTGGTCTTGATCGGGATCTGCCAGCCCTGCCATGAGCGGGCCTGGATGCCCAGACCCTGCAGCACGATCGCGAGCAGGCCCGAGGTGACCTGTTCACCCGACGCCACCACGGCGTCGTATTCGCGCGCATCATGCAGCGGCGAGGCTTCGGTGCACCAGCCGACCAACTCGTTGGTCTTGCCGGACATGGCCGATACCACGACGGCGACTTCGTGACCCGCATCGACCTCGCGCTTCACATGGCGCGCGACGTTGCGGATACGGTCGATGTTGGCGACGGAGGTGCCGCCGAATTTCATCACGAGGCGACCCATGACGACGCGCTCATTCTCTGCAGGAGGATAAATTGGCCGGCTGGTGCGAAACCGGAGGCGCGCCAGCCGAAACGCGCGTATACATAGCGCCGCGGCCGGGGGCAAGCGGGTTCCTAGCCGTCAAGAGTTCGGGTCAGTTTGGGGCGAGGTATGGGGCGTTATATCGACGAAATCCTGCAACCCGGTGAGAAGGTACTATATTCGACCAATGCGCATTGGGTGTTCTACCTGCCGGCGATCGTGGCCTGGCTCGTCGCTGCAGTCCTGCTGGTGCTGTCGCGCCTGACCACGACCGACAGCGTCGTGCTGCTATGCCTTGCAGCGGCCACAGTGGTCGCGCTTGCGGCGTTGTACTGGACGGTGCGGGCCTGGTTCCATCGGCTGACCACCGAGACCGATGTCACCAACCGCCGCGTGGTGCACAAGACCGGCTTCATCAAGCGCCGGACCTTCGAGATGGCGCTCGACAAGGTCGAGAGTGTCGACGTCAATCAGAGCATCGTGGGGCGGATGTTGAACTATGGTGATGTCACCATCATGGGAGTAGGCGAGGGCCGGGAGACCATCTCGACGATCGCCGAGCCGCTGGCGTTCCGCAATGCCATCACCGCTCGCTAGGGAGACGGAGACGTGATGACGATGTCCGGTGACTCCCGCGCCAGCATCCGGCCGGCTCGACGGTGGACCCCGCCGAGATCGCAAAATTCTCCAAGCTGTCGGAGACGTGGTGGGACCCCAAGGGCAAGATGGCGCCCTTGCACCAGATCAATCCGCTGCGGCTCGCCTATATCCGCGATGCCGCCTGCCGCAAGTTCGAACGCAATCCGAAGAGCCTCAACTGTTTGTCCGACCTGCGCATGCTGGATATCGGCTGCGGCGCCGGCCTGTTGTGCGAGCCGTTCACGCGGCTCGGCGCCCAGGTGATCGGCGTCGATCCCGCGGCGAGCAACATCGCCGCCGCCCGGCTGCATGCCGAAAAGGGCCATCTGTCGATCGATTATCGCTGCACCACGATCGAGGAGATGGATCCGCGCGAGCGCTTCGACATCGTGCTGGCGATGGAAGTGGTCGAGCATGTCGCCGATATCGGCGCCTTCCTGTCGCGCTGCGCCGCCATGCTCAAGCCCGGCGGGATGATGGTGGCTTCGACCCTGAACCGCAACTGGAAGAGCTTCGCGCTCGCTATCGTCGGCGCCGAATATGTACTGCGCTGGCTGCCGCGCGGCACCCATCAGTGGAACAAGTTCGTCACCCCGGACGAGCTGACCAAGGTTCTGCTCGACAACCGCCTCGTCATCACCGAGCAGACCGGCGTGGTCTACAGCCCCTTCGCCGACCGCTGGAGCCTGTCGTCCGACATGGACGTCAACTACATGGTGGTGGCGGAGCAGATGGTGTGAGGTGTCTGGCTTAGCGGACACCGTAACTCCATAAATGGTGTCGTCCCTGTCAGGCGCGCAATTGCGCGCCGAGAACGCAGGGACCCATAGTCACAGGGCTTAGTTTTGGGCTCGGTATTGGCTGAGTGCCCATTTCGGACATCACGCGGTATGGGTCCCTGCGTTCGCAGGGACGACACCGATTGTGTTGAAGCACCGTTGGGCTCGACCGCTTACGGTGTTAAGCGATCAGGTCGCTGAGATCGCGCCATTCCAGATTGTCGCGCTCGATCAGTTCGATATTCCAATCGCGTTTCCAGCGCTTGAGCTGCTTCTCGCGCGCAATCGCCTCTTCGGCACGGTCGTAGCTTTCGACATAAACCAGGCGAAACACGCCGTATTTCTTCGCAAACAGCGAGCCTTGGCCGTTGCGATGCTGTTCAAGTCGCTTCTGCAGGGAATTCGTCACGCCGATATACAGCGTGCCATGACGGCCACTCGCCAGAATATAGACATGATACATCGTCGCACCGCCTTGCGGATCGACTGCCTGAAATGACTAAAGCCTGTGGTTATGGGTCCCTGCTTTCGCAGGGACGACACCGTCTATGTGGAACACTTCTACCATAAAATGCAGAGTGAATGCGTCGCACATTAGCTCCATTCGCAATTCCGACATCCCCGGTTGACCGCGCGCCACGCGCCCGGCACGGTGCCGCGAATTCCTCCCTCCGAACCCCATCTCATGCTTTCCATCACCACGCTCTGGATTCCCTTCACGCTGATCGCGTCGGTCGGCCAGGTCGCGCGCAACGCGATGCAGCGGTCGTTGACGCCGCAGCTCGGCACCTGGGGCGCGACCAACATCCGCTTCCTGTTCGGCTTCCCGTTCTCGCTGCTGTTTCTCAGCCTCGTGCTGCTCGCCACGGGCGATCGATTGCCATGGCCGCCGTCCGTGTTCTGGCCCTGGCTGCTGCTGGGCGCGCTCAGCCAGATCATCGGCACCGGCTTGATGCTGCTCGCGATGACCGACCGTTCCTTCGTGGTGACGACCGCTTACCTGAAGACCGAGGCGATCCAGACCGCGGTCTTCGGCTTCGTGTTTCTCGGCGACCCGCTCTCGGTGATGAAGGTGGTCGCGATCCTGACCGCCACTGTCGGCGTCGTCATCACGGCGCTGCGGCCGGGCGGTGAGAAGAGTTTTGCCGAATGGAAGCCGACCGTGATCGGCCTCGGCGCAGCCGCGGCTTTCGCGCTGTCGGCCGTCGGCTATCGCGGCGCCATCATCACGGTCGAGGGCGTCTCGTTCGTGACGGCTGCCACCTTTACGCTGGTGTGCGGCCTGTTCCTGCAGACACTGCTCCTGACGGTCTATCTGCTGGTGCGTGCGCCGGGTGTCCTCAAGGCGATCCTGGCACTGTGGCGGCCGTCGATGCTGGCAGGCTTTGTCGGCGCCTTCTCATCGCAGTTCTGGTTCCTGGCCTTCGCGCTGGTCGCGGCCGGCAATGTCCGCACGCTCGCGCTGCTCGAGGTGCTGTTCGCGCAAGCCGTGTCGTACTACTCGTTCAAGCAGAAGGTCGCGCTGCGCGAGATCTCCGGCATCGTGCTGATCGTCGCCGGCGTGGGGTTGCTGATCGCCGCGTAGTTACGCTTTCAGCGCGATCAGCACCGCGCCGCATGCGATCAGGGCGATGCCGATCCAGCCCTGCAGCGACGGGCGCTCGCCGAGGAAGACCGTGCCGAACAGCGCGACCAGCACCACGCTGAGCTTGTCGATCGGCGCGACCAGGGTCGCGGGACCGAGCTTGAGCGCACGAAAATAGCAGAGCCAGGACGCGCCGGTGCCGAACGCCGACAGCACCAGGAACAGCCAGCTCTTCGCCGAGATGGGCTCGGGATTGGTCAGCTGGCCGGTCGCGAACAGGATCGCCGCCAAGGTCATCAGCACGATGGCGGTGCGGATCAGGGTGGCGAGATCGGAACTGATGCCCTCGACGCCGACCTTGGCGAAGATCGCGGTCAGTGCCGCGAAGAACGCGGAGAGCAGGGCCCAGAGCTGCCAGGAGGAGGAGAGGGGGGACATTGCCTGCCTGCCATAGTTTTCTATGCCTCTCCGTCGTATTCCGGAGCGATGCGCGAGCATCGCTAACCCAAGGGAATCTCGAGCATTCCGGGTTCACACACTTGTGCGTGCGCCCTGGAATGACAGGCGGTGCGCATCAATTCCGGTCGTCCGGCAGCACCGGCAGCGGCGCGACCTCGATGCCTTCCTCGACCAGCTCGCGGGCTTCCTGCGGCGAGGCCTCGCCATAGATCGGCCGATGCTCGATGTCGCCGTAATGCATCTTGCGCGCCTCGGCCGGGAACTGCTCGCCGACATTGTCGGCGTTCTTCACGATATGGTCGCGCAGCTCCTTCAGCTTGGCGCGCAGCTCGCGCTCCTGCGCCATCATCAGCGATTGCGGTCCCGCCGGCACCGCGGGCTCCTGGGCCATGGGCTCCGGCGCCGCGGGTACAGGCGGAGCGGCCTCGCGGCCCTTCTTGCTGACGGTGCTTTTGACGATCCGTGGCGCCATGATCGCCTTCTCTACCTTGGTCGAGCCGCAGGACGGGCATTCCACCAGCTTGCGCTTGATCTGCGATTCGTAGGCTGCGGAGCTCTGGAACCAGCTTTCGAACGCATGATCGCGTTCGCAGCGCAGCGCGTAGCGGATCATGCCGATCCCCGCACCAGATGCAGATAGTCCGGCCCGGCCTTCGGGTCGGCCATGCCGAAACGGCGGCCATGCTGCAGCGAGGGAATCGCCTTGTGCGCGGTCTCGACCCTGGAGGGATCGATGCGGGCCAGCACCACGCCCGGTTCGGTGCCGCCATCGGCAAGCACCTCGCCCCACGGGTCGACGATCAGCGAATGGCCGAAGGTCTCGCGCTTGTTCTCGTGCAGGCCGCTTTGGGCGGCCGCGAAGACGAAACAGCCGGTCTCGATCGCGCGCGCGCGCAGCAGCGTGTGCCAATGCGCCTCGCCAGTCTTGCGGGTGAATGCGGAGGGCACGGTGATGAAGGAGGCGCCGGCCTCGGCGAGCGCGCGGTAGAGTGCGGGAAAGCGCACGTCATAGCAGATGGTCAGCCCGATCCGCCCCCAGGGCAGGTCGGAGATCACGGCCGTCTCTCCCGGCTGGTAGTTGGCGGATTCGCGATAGCTCTCGCCGCCCGGCAGGTCGATGTCGAACATGTGGATCTTGTCGTAGCTCGCGAGTATCTCGCCCTCGGGCCCGATCAGGAACGAGCGGTTGACCGCCTTGTCCTCGGAGAAGCGCAGCGCCAGCGAGCCGACATGCAGATGGATCTTCAACTCCGCTGCCAGCACCCGATAAGCCCTGAGCGAGGCGTCCTCGTCCTGGCTCTTCAGGTGCTCGAACAGTGCCGCCCGGTTGAGCTGCATCATGTTGCTGACTTCGGGCGTCTGCACATAATTGGCGCCCTGCGCGCCGCTTCGCGGATCAGACGGGTCGCCTGCTCGAGGCTGGGCTCGGGCATCAGGCCCGTGCGCATCTGCACCATGGCGGCCGTGAAGCTGCGGTCCGTGCTCATGAGGTCACCCCTTCGCCTGCGAGCATGGCATCGAGCTTGCCGGCACGGTCGAGCGCATAGAGATCGTCGCAGCCGCCGAATGAGGGCGCCGCGGATGAAGATCTGCGGAAACGTCGAGCCCGGGCCGGCGCGATCATACATCTGCTGCCGGAACGACGGGTCCTTGCCCGCATCATATTCAGTAAAAGCCGCCTTCTTTGCGGGTCAGCAGCGACCGGGCGGCGGTGCAATAGCCGCAGCCGGGCCGGGTGTAGATTTCGATGGCGGCAGTCATCTGGCGCTCAATTGTTGTGGAGTCGCCGGATTATATGGGAGCACGGGGGGTATCCACAACCCGCGCGAAGACCAGCACGTCGACCTGCGCCGCTTTCGCACGCAACAATGCCCTCGCGCAGGCATCGAGCGTGGCACCTGACGTCAGCACGTCGTCCACCAGAACGATCCGCCGCCCCTGCACATCTGACAGGCGGTCGGCAGATACCTGGAAAGCGCCCTGCACATTGCTTGCGCGCTGGCTGCGCGACAGCCCGACCTGCTGTTCCGTCGAACGGACCCGGCGCAGGGCGTCCTGTCGCAGCCTCACGCCGCTGTGGCGTGCGATGACCCGGGCCAGCGCGCCGGATTGGTTGTAGCGGCGGCTGAAGCTGCGTCGCCAATGCAGCGGCACCGGGATCAGCGCGTCGGCGCCCTCGAGCAGTTCGCGGCCGGCGCGCGCCATCCAGCGGCCCATGATCGGCGCCAGATCCGTCCGGTCCTGATATTTCAGGGCATGCACCAAGGTGCGGGCGACGTCGTCATAGCGCACGGCGGCGCGCGCCCGCGCATAGGCCGGCGGGCTCGCGATCGCCTCCATCGACAGCAGCTCTGGGCCGGGATCATAGACGAAGGGAATGCCGAGCTTCGGGCAATAAGGCCGCTCGATGAACGACAATTTGCCCCAGCAGGCGGCGCAGACCCCTTCGCCATCGACCGGCTCGCGGCAGGCGATGCACAGCGTCGGCAGCGCGACGTCGAGCGCGAGCTTGGCCAGATGTGCGACGACGCCACCGGCCGCGCCGAGGCTCGCGCGCATCCAGGCTCCGGCAGAACGCTGAGGAGCGGCATCGGCATCCATGTCTGGAGGCTAGCGCCAGGGTCGGCACGGCTCAAGGCCGGGACGACGGGAAATTGCGCGAGGCCAGAGCATCGGCGTAACCAGCGCTCATGACAGCCAATCCCAACTCCGCCCCTGTTCTGTTCGACCGTGCGCTGTTGCTGCAGCGGCAGCGCCGGGCGGCGCGCGCGCCGGAAACGTTTTTGCTCGATCGCGTCGTCGACGATCTCGGCGACCGGCTCGCCGCGGTGAATCGCACATTCGATGACGTGGCCGATGTCTGGACGCCGGGCGGCCTGCAGGCGCCGTTCGCGGACCGCTTCACATCGTTCGTGCGGGCGCCGGAATCGCTGCGGGAAGAGCTTGCGCTTGCGCCGCAATCGCTCGATCTGGCGCTGTCCGCATTCGCCTTCCAGTTCGTCAATGACCTGCCCGGCCTGCTGGCGCAGATCCGCCGTGCGCTTGCGGCCCGACGGCCTGCTGCTGGCGGCAATGATCGGCGGCGACACGCTGACCGAGTTGCGCCAGAGCTTTGCGGCGGCAGAGGCAGAATGCGAGGGCGGCGTGTCGCCGCGTGTGGCCCCGTTTGCCGATCTGCGCGATGTCGGCGGCCTGTTGCAGCGGGCCGGCTTTGCGCTGCCGGTCACCGATGTCGACCGCGTCGTCGTACGTTATGCCGACGCGTTCGGCCTGATGCAGGATCTCAGGCGCATGGGCGCCACCAACGTGCTGGTGGAGCGGCGGCGCACGCCGACGCGCCGCGCCACCATGCTGCGGATGGCCGAGATCTATGCCGAGCGCTTTGCCGACCCGGACGGCCGCATCCGCGCCACCTTCGACATCATCTGGCTGTCGGGCTGGGCCCCGCATGAGAGCCAGCCAAAGCCGCTGCGGCCAGGCTCGGCAAAAGCGAGCCTGGAAGCGGCGATCAAGCAGGTGCCGAAGAAAGGCGAGTGAGGAAGGCTCGATCGACTTGCTCCGTCATGGCCGGGCTTGTCCCGGCCATCCACGATGCAGCGAAAAAGAAAGACGTGGATGCCCGCGACAAGCGCGGGCATGACGAACGAGGGTGTGGCGCCTCCGCTGGCTAAATCAGCAAATCCATCAAATGCGGGATCAGCGGGATGTCCGCGGCGGCATCGGATAGTCGCGCAGCTTTTGCGGCCGCACCCACGCCAATGTCTGGCCCTCGCGCGCGATCACCTGTCCCTCCCAGCGCCGGCAGACGTAGAGCGGCATCAGCAGATGGAAGGTCTCATAGGCGTGGCTGGCGAAGGTCAGCGGTGCCAGGCACGGCTCGGCAACGGTGATGCCGATCTCCTCCTGCAGCTCGCGGATCAGGGTCGTCTCCGGCCGCTCGCCCGGCTCCATCTTGCCGCCGGGAAATTCCCACAGGCCGGCCAACGTCTTGCCGGGCGGGCGCTGCGCCAGCAGCACGCGCTTGTCCGCATCAACAAGGGCGCAGGCGACGACGAGAGTGAGCTTGAGTTCGGCCATGGGACTCTGTTCGCGGCGGACGCGGTCTGGACTGTGACGGGTGCTTTAAAGCTTCGTTAAGGCTGGCCCGCAACGTCCGTATTTCGAGAATTGCAATAAGCCGACCTTAACAGGAGGCCGCGCATTTTGGCGAAACTTCGCCGCCTAGGCACATACTCGCAAGGCATGGGTCCATGTTCAATTTGTCCGGGCTGCTTGATCGCTTCCGCCGCGACCGCGCCGCCAACGTCGCCGTGACATTCGCCATCGTCTGCGTGCCGCTGATCTCAGCCATCGGTTGCGGCGTGGACTATAGCCGGGCCAACCAGATCCGCAGCAAGCTGCAGGGCGCGGTCGACGCCGCCTCGGTCGGCTCGGTGGCAAGAACCTCTCCCGCCTTTCTCGCCGCTGGATCGATGACCGCGGACGGCCCGATCGATGTCGGCACAACCGATGCGCAGAACATCTTCAATGGCAACGTCAACGGAACGAGCGGCTATACGCTGACCGACCTGACGGCGCTCGTGCAGAAGAAGAACGGGATCGTCACCTCGACCGTGTCGTATACGGCGACGGTGCCGACCATGTTCATGAACGTGGTCGGAATCAAATCCGTGACCATGAACGGCTCTTCCACCGCCACGGCCACGATGCCGAAATACATCGACTTCTATCTGATGCTGGACAATTCGCCCTCGATGGGCGTGGCGGCGACGCCGGCCGACGTCACCAAGATGGTCAACAATACGTCCGACCAGTGCGCGTTCGCCTGTCACGACTACAACAATTCCAACAACTACTACAATCTCGCCAAGACACTCGGCGTGACCACGCGGATCGACGTATTGCGCAGCGCCACCCAGCAGCTGATGGATACGGCGTCGCAGACCGAGGTCTACCAGGACCAGTTCCGGATGGCGATCTATGATTTCGGCGCATCTTCGAAGACGATCGGGCTACGCGCGCTGTTCTCGCTGTCCTCGAGCCTGTCGAGCGCCAAGACGGCCGCCGGCAACATCGACCTGATGGGCGTCTATGGTAACAATGACGCCTACACCGCCGACAAGGACTCCCAGTTCAGCACGGTGTTTCCCGCGATCAACGATCAAATTCCAAATCCGGGCGACGGCACCACGGGCTCACCGCTCAAATATCTGTTCTTCGTCTCCGACGGGGTGGCCGACGAGAGCAATACGGGGTGTCTCAAGACGATGAAGAACGCGACGTTCGGCAACATCTCGCCACGCTGCCAATCGCCGATCGATCCCGCGCTGTGCACCACGTTGAAGAACCGCGGCATCAAGATCGCCGTGCTCTACACCACCTATCTGCAGCTGCCGACTAACAGCTGGTACATGGCCTGGATCGACCCCTTCAACCAGGGGCCGTTCGGTCCGTCGCCGAACAGCCAGATCGCGCAGAAGATGCAGGCCTGCGCCTCGGACGGATTCTATTTCGAGGTCAGCCCGACCCAAGGCATCGCGGATGCAATGAACGCCCTGTTCCGCAAGGCAGTCGCCGACGCGCGCATCTCGAACTGACCGCGACGCGGTCATCCCGGGGCGCACGCGGAGCGAGCGGGCCCGGGGATCTCGCAATGAGGCGGCCAGTCTACGACCTGTAATCGCCGTTGATCGCGACATATTCCTTGGTGAGGTCGCAGGTCAGCACGCGGTCCTTGCCCTTGCCGAGACCAAGCGCGACCTTGATCTGGATCTCCGGCTGCTTCATTGCGGCTGAGACTTCCTGCTCGTCATAGGACGGATCGCGCGCGCCGCGGGTGGCGACGCGGATGCCGTTGAAGGAGATCGAGAGCTTGTCGCGATCGGCCGGCTCGCCGGCCTTGCCGACCGCCATCACCACGCGGCCCCAATTGGCGTCCTCGCCGGCGATTGCGGTCTTGACCAGCGGCGAGTTGGCGATCGACATCGCGATCCTGCGCGCCGACTGCTTGGTCTTGGCGCCCTCGACGATGATCTCGATCAGCTTGCGGGCGCCTTCGCCGTCGCGCGCGACCTGCTCGGCGAGGTCGGCGAGCACCTCGTTGAATGCCTTGACGAAGGCCTTCAGGCGCGGATCGCCGGCGCGGCTGATCTTCGGCGCGCCATTGTCGGCGGCCGTACCCGTGGCGAAGGCCAGCAGCGTGTCCGACGTCGAGGTATCGCCGTCGATCGTCACCGCGTTGAAGCTGTCCTCGACGCCGGCCTTGAGCAGCGCCTGCAGCGCCGGTGCTGCGATCGGCGCATCGGTGAAGATGAAGGACAGCATCGTCGCCATATCAGGCGCGATCATCCCGGCACCCTTGGCCATGCCGCAGATATTCACCTTGGCCTTGCCGAGCTTCACGGTGGCGGTGGCGACTTTCGGGAAGGTATCGGTGGTCATGATGGCGCGGGCGGCCGCCATCCAGTTCGCGGGCTCCGCATCCTGGGCGAGTTGGTCGAGCACGCCGTCGAACTTGCTGGCGTCGAGCGGCTCGCCGATCACGCCGGTCGAGGCCAGGAAGATCTCCTCCTGCTTGCAGCCGGCGGCCTTGGCGGCGATCTTCGCGGTCAGCGCGGTCGATTGCTTGCCGGTCTTGCCGGTGAAGGCGTTGGCGTTGCCGGAATTGACCACCAGCGCGCGCGCCTTGCCGCCTTTGAGAATGGATCGGCACCATTCGACCGGCGCAGAGGCGCATTTAGACTGCGTGAACACGCCGGCGACCGTGGTGCCGGGATCGAGCATCGCCAGCAGCACGTCGGTGCGGTTCTTGTAGCGGATGCCGGCGGCCGCGGTGGCCAGCCTGACGCCCGCGATCGCGGGCATGTCGGGGACTTCGGTCGGAGCGAGCGGGGAAACGGCTGAGGACATCTTTAGCTTCCGGCAATCGGAGATGAGGAAGCGCTCTGTATCACCTCAATCGTTGTTGCGGGAGAGGGCTGCACATCTTCCATTGTCGTCCCCGCGAACGCGGGGACCCATAACCACAGGATTTGGTTGTTGCGCGCGGTACTCGCCACGGGCCCATTCGGACATCACGCGGTATGGGTCCCCGCGTTCGCGGGGACGACACCGTTTTTGACGCTGCTGGCGCGCACGCACGAAAAAAGCCCCGGCGCGAGGCCGGGGCGATGTTGCTTATGACGAACTGATGACGCGTCTGAGTTCGTAACATCTTACTTCTTCGCATCCGTCGGCTTGGCGGCGTCCGGCTTGGCCGTGTCCGCGGGCTTCATCGCATCCGGCTTCGCCGCGGCATCCGGCTTGGCAGCCGCGTCGGCCGGCTTGCCGGCTTCGGCAGTGCGCTCGATCTTGGCGCCCTCGCGCAGCTTGGCGACGTAGTCGGCCTGGGCCTTGCGGGTCACGTAGGTTTCGATCTGGCTCTTGACCTGATCGAACTCCGGCGGCTTGCGGTTGCGCTTTTCCTCGACCTTGATGACGTGCCAGCCGAACTGGGTCTTCACCGGATCGGAGATCTTGCCGGGCTCGAGCGAGAAGGCGACGTTGGCGAATTCCGGCACCATCTGCTCCTTGGTGAAGAAGCCGAGGTCGCCGCCGTCGGAGGCGCCGGGATCCTTGGACTTCTTCTTGGCGAGCTCGGCGAAATCCGCGCCCTTGTCGAGCTCGGCCTTGACCGCCTTGGCCTCGTCCTCGGTCTCGACCAGGATGTGGCGGGCCCGCACTTCCTGCTCGCCGCCGATCTGCTTGGAGGCCTCGTCATAAACCTTCTTCATCGCATCGTCGGTGGTCGCGGCCTTGCCCTCTTGGGCGAGCAGGCTGTCCATCAGCAGGCGGTTGCGGGCGAAGGCGAGGCGCTTCTTGAAGTCCTCGCTGTCGGCGACCTTCTTGTCCTCGGCAGCCTTGGAGACGAGCTTCATGTCGATCAGGAACGAGAGCACGTTCTCGTCCTTGCTCGCCGGGTCCATCTGCGCGAGGCTGGGTCCAAGCTCCTCTTCCGCCATCGCGACGTCGCTCTTGCGGATCTCGGAGCCGTTCACCTTGGCGAGCACCGGATTGGCGTCTTCGGCCGCGCGCACGGGGCCTGCGATCAGCGACAAAATGAGGCAGCCGGCAAGCGCGGTGGCGAGGCCGAAACGCTGGCCGGTCTTCGTTACGGGGAACGGGGTGGTCATGCAAAATCCTTGTCTTAAGCGAGGGCCTCGAGGGGGTCCTCCGGGCGGCGGGGACACTCGCCCAATCACTACCGCTTGGCAACGCGAAAAGTCTGTCATTTTCGTGAAATCGGCGACAGGTTAATGCCCTTCAGCAGTCTTTGAGGCGCCGTTGACAAGCATTCCACCCAGCCATATCTCTCCCCGGTCGCTTCAGGGGCGATCACGCTCATTTCGCTGCGTTTTTGGCCGTTGAACCTTGGTTTGCTCGATTCCCACTCACTTGGCGATGCTGCCCGGCTCCTCACAGGATGGCCGGTGCGCTGGTGTTGCGGTGCGTCACAGCGGGAACGGCGGGGCGGACTTGATGATTACGGCTACGCAGACACTCACATAGGCAGGATTTCGGCATGATCGGCGCGCTCGCCCGCAAGTTCTTCGGCTCCGCCAACGACCGGCGGATCAAGGGTTATCAGGCCCGGGTCAGCGCCATCAACGCCCTGGAGCCGGAGGTCGCGGCGCTGTCGGACGAGGCGCTGAAGGCCCGGACCGCCGAGTTCAAGGCGCAGATCGCCGAGGGCAAGTCGCTCGACGATCTCCTGGTGCCGGCCTTCGCCACCGTCCGCGAGGCCGCCAAGCGCACGCTCGGCCAGCGCCATTTCGACGTCCAGCTGATCGGCGGCATGGTGCTGCACGAGGGCGACATCGCCGAGATGAAGACCGGCGAAGGCAAGACCCTGGTTGCCACGCTCGCCGTCTACCTGAATGCGCTCGCCGGCAAGGGCGTCCACGTGGTGACGGTGAATGACTACCTCGCCCGCCGCGACGCCGGCTGGATGAGCCAGATCTACGGCTTCCTCGGTCTGACCACCGGTGTCATCGTCCACGGCCTCGACGACAGCGAGCGCAAGCTGGCCTATGCCTGCGACATCACCTACGGCACCAACAACGAATACGGCTTCGACTATCTGCGCGACAACATGAAGTACCGGCTCGAGGACATGGTCCAGCGGCCGCATTTCTTCGCCATCGTCGACGAGGTGGACTTCGATCCTGATCGACGAGGCGCGCACGCCGCTGATCATCTCCGGCCCGCTCGACGACCGCTCCGACTTCTACAACACCATCGACACCTTCGTGCCGCGGCTCGACAAGACCGACTACGAGGTCGACGAGAAGCAGCGCACGGTGACCTTGACCGAAGCCGGCATGGAGAAGATCGAGACCCTGTTGCGCGACGCCGGCCAGCTCAAGGGCGAGTCGCTCTACGACGTCGAGAACGTCTCCGTCGTGCACCACATCAACCAGGCGTTGCGCGCCCACACGCTGTTCACCCGCGACAAGGACTACATCGTCCGCGACGACGAGGTCGTCATCATCGACGAGTTCACCGGCCGCATGATGCCGGGCCGGCGCTATTCGGAGGGCCTGCACCAGGCGCTGGAGGCGAAGGAGCACCAGACGGTGCAGCCGGAGAACCAGACGCTCGCCTCGATCACCTTCCAGAACTACTTCCGCATGTATACGAAGCTTGCCGGCATGACCGGCACGGCCGCGACCGAGGCCGACGAGCTGTTCGACATCTATCAGCTGGAGGTGCTGGAGATCCCGACCAATCTGCCGGTCGCGCGCCTCGACGAGGACGACGAGGTCTATCGCACCCAGCAGGAGAAATATGCCGCCATCCTGGCCGAGATCGAGCGGGCGAACGCGCGCTTGCAGCCGGTGCTGGTCGGCACGGCGTCGATCGAGAAGTCGGAAGTGCTGGCCGCCTATCTGAAGCAGCACGGCTACAAGCAGATCGATTTCGGCAGCGAACGTGCGCTCGACAAGCTCTATGCCGCGGCCCGTGCCGGCAAGCCGGCCAAACTGTTCGCGGTGCTGAACGCGCGCTTCCACGAGCAGGAAGCCTACATCGTCGCCGAGGCCGGCGTGCCCGGCGCGATCACGATCGCGACCAACATGGCCGGCCGCGGCACCGACATCAAGCTCGGCGGCTCGTTGGAGATGCGCCTCCAGCAGGAGACCGCCGGCATCACCGACGAGGCCGAAAAGGCTGCCAAGACCGAGCAGATCAAGGCCGACATCGCCCGCTTCCGCGAGATCGTGCTGAAGGCCGAGGAGACGGTCGAGATCGAGCCCGCCAAGGGCAACAAGCCGGCCAAGACCGTGGTCAAGCCGGGCGGCCTCTACATCATCGGCTCCGAGCGTCACGAGTTCCGCCGCATCGACAACCAGCTGCGCGGCCGCTCCGGCCGTCAGGGCGATCCCGGCCGCTCGAAATTCTTCCTGTCGCTGGAAGACGACCTGATGCGGATCTTCGGCTCCGACCGGCTCGACAGCATGCTGACCCGGCTCGGCCTGAAAGAGGGCGAGGCGATCATCCATCCCTGGATCAACAAGGCGCTGGAGAAGGCCCAGCAGAAGGTCGAGGCGCGCAACTTCGACATCCGCAAGAACCTGCTCAAATTCGACAACGTCCAGAACGACCAGCGCAAGGTGATCTTCGATCAGCGCGTCGAGCTGATGCAGGACGACAGCGTGGTCGAGACCATCACCGACATGCGCCACGCCTTCATCGAGGACCTCGTCGCCAAGCACGTGCCCGAGCATGCCTATGCCGAGCAGTGGGATGTCGCGGGCCTGAAGGAAGAGCTGACACGCGTGCTCGACGTCGACCTGCCGGTCGACGAATGGGCCAAGGAAGAGGGCATCGCCGACGAGGAGTTGCTCAACCGCATCGAGACCAATGTCGACGAGCGCATGGCGGCCAAGGTCGCGCAATGGGGCCCCGACGTGATGCGCTACGTCGAGAAGACCATCCTGCTGCAGACGATGGACCATCTCTGGCGCGAGCATCTGATCATGCTCGACCATCTGCGCCAGGTGATTGGGCTCCGCGGCTACGGCCAGCGCGATCCGCTGCAGGAATACAAGACCGAGGCCTTCAACCTGTTCCAGGAGATGGGCTCGCACCTGCGCGAGGCGGTCACCGCCCAGCTGATGCGCGTCGAGATCGTGCCGCCGGAGGAGCAGCAGCAGGTGCTGCCGCCGATGCAGGTGCATCACGCCGATCCGAGCACCGGCATGGACGAGATGGCCTACGCCAATGTCTCGCTGGCGCCGCAGGCCGATGCCGCCACCGCCGTGGCCCGCAATCCGAATGATCCGGCGAGCTGGGGCAAGGTCGGTCGCAACGAGGACTGCCCCTGCGGCTCCGGCAAGAAGTACAAGCACTGCCACGGGCGGTACGCGTAAGCGGCGGCTTGGCGCGCGGCCCGGTCAGAATGTATCAGGGTTGACGCCCCTGTCGTCCCCGTAAACGAGCTGCGCTCGCTTACGGGGATGATCTCACTGTGGTGGGACGCGCGCGGAAAGTCCCGCCAATCTTTGCTTGCTCGCAATAGTCGCGCCAGAACCTCCGGTAGCCCTCTTCCACATGCTGGGTATAGACCGCGCAGTTTCCGGCGGTTGAGTTCAAGACCCTGGCCGGCAGCTCGGCGCGCAGTGCGGCAAGCTCGTCGGGCCGAGAACAGAACTTCAGGGCAATCGCGAGATAGCCATCATCGTCATCGGCGATCCACTCATCGAGGCCGACAGCCTTGACGATGGCGCCGCCCGCGCGCGCGGCGGGACCCTTGCCGAGCTTGGTCACGACGGGGACGCCCATCTGCAGTGCCTCCCAGGTCGAGATGCCGCCGTTCTGCGGGAACGGATCGAGCGCGATGTCGATCTCGGCGAAACTCGACAGATGCTGATGGCGGGTCGTCTGCCCGATACAGCGGACGCGGTCCGCGGCGATACCGTGGTCGACGAAACGCGCGATCACGCCGTCACGCAGCAGGGGATCGCTCATCGCGTGGTTCTTGACGACGATGATCGATCCCGGCGTCGCGGCCATCAGCTTCGACCAGAGGTCGAGTGATGGCCCGCTGATCTTGTCGGCGCGATTGAACACGCCGAAGGTGACGTAGCCGTTGCGCAGCATTGGCAGCGGTGATGGCGGAATCGCGGGAGGCGGTTCGATCGTGATGAGCGCCGGCAGGTCATAGATCTCTTCGGCAAACAGATGCCGGATCTCGTTCGGAATCACCACCGCATCGGCCAGCAGATAATCCATGACGGGCAGGCCCGTCCCCGTGACGCTGCCGATGGCCGAGACCTGGACCGGGGATGGCTTGCGCGCAAAAACGCTCAGTCGGTGGCCGGCCGAGTGCCCGGACAGGTCAACCAGGATATCGACCTTGTCGGCCTGGATCTGTGCGGCAAGGCTTTCGTCGCTCAGCCGCCAGGCATCGACCCAGCGATCGACCAACGAGCGGCATAGCTCGGTCTTGGCGTCGCTGACCGGCGCGCCGGAATAGGCAATGATCTCGAATTTCGAATGATCATGATGGCGCAGGATCGGCATAAAGGCGAGAGCCGCGGAATGGTCGCGGAAATCGGAGGAGACGTAGCCTACGACAAGTCGCCGGTCGGGGCTGAGATTTCGCCAGCCGAGTTGGAGGCGCGGCAATCGCTTTCCGATCGCCTCCCACCAGTAGCTCCGCTCCGCCTGAAGCCGTTCAACCTCGACATTGGGAAGGAAATCCAGCGCAAAGATCTTCTTGGTGATCGCGTCCTCGTGGTTCGGCCTGATCGCAAGCGCGCGGTCATAGTGCTCGATCGCGCCGGCGATGTCGCCTTGCATCGCCGCGCAGACGCCAAAGTGCGTCCAGGCGATCTCGGAGTCCGGGTTTTGTGCCAGCATCTTGTTGGTTGCCGCGATCGCTTGGGCGAAGTTGCCCTTGATGATGTTGACCGCAGCCTTTCCATCGAGTGCGGGCTCCAACAACGGTTCGAGCGCGAGCGCCGCGTCGAACTGGGCTTCCGCCAAGTCGAACTTGCCCAGCCCCTGATAGGCCCGCCCGCGGTGGGCAAGCAGCGGGGCGACGTTCGGATTGATCGCCAGCGCCGTATCCAGTGCTGCAATTGCAGCGTCGAAATTCCGCAAAGTGATGCTCACCACGGCCTTGCCGAAAAGGGCCGCCAGAAACCGCGGCAGCAGCGAGAGAGCGCGATCGAAGCTTTGGTCGGCCTCTGCGGTCCGGTTCGCGAGCATCAGCGCCATGCCGCGATTGGCATGGGCCTCGCCAAAATCCGGCTTGAGCGCGATGGCACGGTCGTGCGTGGCAATCGCGTCCTCCAGACGGGAGAGGCTCATCAGGGTCGTGCCAAGCTCGGTGAGCGC